>CAWFEX010000018.1:0-34973 GCA_963814955.1 uncultured Acidobacteriota bacterium | reverse complement strand
TCGTCAATGCGACGGGCATCGTTCTGCATACGAACCTCGGCCGTGCCATTCTTCCACAGGCGGCCATCGACGCTCTGGTCGAGGCCGCCGTCGCACCCGTCAACCGTCGAATACGATCTCGCGAGGGCGATCAGGCCAGCGTGAAGCCTCGATCGAGAGCGCCGCTCATGGAGCTCACCGGAGCGGAGTCGGCGACACCGGTGAATAACAACGCCGCTGCGGTCCTGCTTGCGTTGAACACGTTGGCTTTTGGGCAGGAGGTCATCGTCTCGCGCGGCGAGCTGATCGAGATCGGTGGCGCGTTCCGCATCCCGACATCATGGCCAGGAGCGGCGCCGTTCTGACGGAAGTCGGCACGACCAACCGCACTCATCCTGCGCGACTACGAGCAGCGATGGACCGAACGACCGGCGCTGCTGCTGAAAGTGCACACGAGCAACTACCGGATCGTCGGCTTCGCGCCGAGGTCGGCCTTGCCGAGCTGGTCGCTCATCGGCGACGCCGCGGCGTGCCGGTGATGGAGGATCTGGGCAGCGGCGCGCTGTTCGACCTGAGCGCTCGGCTTGCCGAAGGAGCCGCGGTCGGCGAGCGCTTCGCGCCGGTGCCGACATGGTCACGTTCAGCGGCGACAAGGTGCTCGGCGGGCCGCAGGCGGGGCTGGCCGTCGGTCGGTCGCACTTCATAAAGCAGATGGCCGCAAACCCGCTTCATCGAGCCGTCCGGTGCGGCAAGCTCACCATCGCGGCGCTCGAAGCGACGCTCCGCTTTATCGCGAGTCGGCCTGTATCGCCCACGCATCCCTACCCTCAGGGCGTTCACGCGGCCGCTCGCCGAAATCGAAAACATCGCGCAGCGAGCCCTGCCCGCGCTCGCATCGGCCCTCGGACCAGGGTTTGGCGTGGCGCTGCAGGACTCAACGTCTCAGATTGGGAGCGGTGCGCTCCCAACCGAGGAGATCCCCACGAAAGTCATCGCCATCGAGCACGACTTCATGGGTCCGCACCGAATCGCGGGAAGATTTCGGCAGGCTGGTCCACCGATCATTGGGCGCGTCTCGGACGACCAGTTCCTTCTCGACGCGCGGACGATTTTCGATCCGCTCGACCTGGTGCCCAACTGGACGGACGCGCTGGGGGCCCGACACCGCTTCGTCCCTAATCCGGGAGCTCCCTGGGGTTGCCAACGTCCAGCGAAGGAACCCTCCCGCCCGTGTCGCAACGGCCGAGGGGTCACCGCATCCAGCGGAGTGCGACACCAGGCCTAATCGCAAGCCATTCGTGGCGACCGTTCGCAATCCGAACGCGTGGACGCGGAGCGCCGGCACAACGGCAACGTGCGAACCGAGCATGATGCGGTACTTCCACGCCGAGCGTCGGGGGATCGACGTTGTCGATGTTCGTGTGCGGAACAACGACTAGCCCGGCGGGAACCAATCGATGTCAGTCTTGACATGAAGGAAGCTGATTCCGCCAAGGACGGTAAACCGAACTGCAGAGGTAACAGCCGGCGAAAACCCAACCAAGGCTGAATACGCAGTGACCCGATTGCGTGTTCGCGACTGGAAGGCGGTACTGGTCCGAAACAGAGTTTGCGTAACCGTTGTCGTGCTGCCAACGCCCACTTCACCGCGGACATCCCACCGATCGGAAATCTGAACGCCGACACCCCCGCCGCCGCCGGCACGCGTCACGTTGAGCGTCGACTCCGTCGAATTACCTGAGAAGCGCTTGTGGTCCGCAAAGACGTCTCCCGAAACAAATATGGAACTCTGTGCCCACACCCGATCGCTGAGCGCAAGCAGTAGCAAGGCAAGCAAAGAAATCGTTCGCACGGCGTCCTCCTTGGTTCAGTGACCATGTTCAAATGACACTCAGCGTTGTCTCGGCCGAAGGTCTGCAGTTGCACACGTCGCATTGACCATCGTCAAGCACACGTTGCCTTCCACGACATTGGAACCAGGGGTGGCCAGATTCCGAATATCGACGCCCGATGGTGTTGGATTGGTCACCGAGACCTGAACAGGGGGGTTACCGACGACGAAGTTCCTCGCGATGATGTTTCCTTCGACGCCGGCGACGAGCGTGATTCCATTTGTGTTGCCGACTACGATGTTGTCCACTATGATGTTGTCGTTCGTACCCGGAGTAACCAGACCGATGCCGAAGTTGTTTCCCTGGGCCGCGTATCCATTTCCACTTAACCGGTTCGCACGGAGCCGGTTACGGCTTGCGCCGCCGGCCAGTCATATACCGCCGCATGGCGCAGCGCTATTACCGTTGCTGACGCTCGTATTCGCCACGAGGTCGTTGTCTGTCGAAGCGCCGGTGACGATGATCCCAGACAGGCAGTTGGTTGCCATGGTCACCTGGGTCACCAGCACACGTGAGCTGCTCCCCGTGATGATGATTCCGTGGGCACGGAATCGCTGGATGATGCCCGGTCCTTGAATGACGGCGCCACGGACGGCGTTGAGGAGAATCCCGTGCTCCCCCCCGACCTGGCCGCCTGCGCAGCCGGTCGTGGCATCGCCCTGTCCCGTGATGCTGAACCCGTTCAAATTGAGGGCGATGCCAGATGCGCCAAATGCAATGCACGCCGCGCCAGTGACGTTGCAGGTGACGTTACCGACAAGCTGGCTGTCTTCAGTGAGAGTGACCGTGCGCGGAAATGGTGCCACGAAGATTTGTCGCGGACGCTGTTCCCGTGACGACAAGAACTACCGCGCCGAACACAATTGCCACGAGCTTTCTCTTGCTTCGCATTTCCGCACCTGTCTTTCTTTTGCTGCTCGAAACGACATCCGTCGCTCTGGCGAGCAAGTGAGGACCGCAGATTGGTAGGTGGGACAACTTATAGAGCTGTGTGCTCCAAGCGTCAACGGGAAAAATTAACTCTGGCTCTAAGACTCCGCCGAACATGCGGCTGTTCCGCGCGGGCCAAATAGGGTAAGTTTTTGGCACAGCTCGATGGCCAGCAACCTATCGTCGGCAAGCCCCAGACGGCCGGCATGATTGCCATCCTGGCGGCGCTGCTGGTACCCAGTTGATGAATGCTCCCTCAAGTCCTGGCAGGACTTGGAGCACTCTCGATCTTGAGCGCGAGCTGCGTGCTCTGGCTGCAGCGGTTCCAGCCACTGTTCGCCTTACTCGCCGTGTCGGCGCTCGTATATCAGGGTTGGCTCGTCTCGCGTCGACCTCCGCATCGACGTGCGACGGCGATGCTCTGGACTCTATGGACGAGCGTCGCTCTGACCGCGCTGGTCCTCACGATATGGGCAATGCTGTGGCTGCGTTATCGCTAGCGAGGCTGCGCCTCAGACCGTCCAGGCTCCGCCTCGCTAGGGCAGTATCTTCTTGCCCCGCTCCGCGGGGCGAGACGTCTTGAAAGGCCAGGCGAGAACTTGACTCATTGTCACGAGTTGGCCTTTCAAGACGTCTGGTCTGGAGATTGGAATGAAGTCACTGAGTGTGTCCATCGGAATGGCCGTTCTCGTCTGCGCGTGCTTGTCGCCAACGCCATCGCCACCGGCATCGGCTCGTACCGGAAGTGTGACAAAGGTCTTGGCTGAGGTGCGGGGCATCACTTGACCGACGTGCGCGGCAGTCGCTGAAGTGGCGCTGCGCCAACGCCTGGAAGGCGTTGTAACGATCTCGATCAGTCAAAGCCAGCAGACAGTCGTCGCGGAACTTGCGCCAGGTGTCGTCTTCTCACCCGCCGTCTTTCGCGACGCGGTAGGCGAAGCAGGCATAGAGGTAGTGGCCATCCAGATTGACGCGTGCGGCGTCGTCGAGGACATGCCTGGCCAGCGCTGGTTCCTTGCCGGCGCGAACCGCTTTGCGCTCGATGACGGCGGAGGGTGCCAGTCGGGCAGCCTGTGTGTGTCTCTAGGCTCGGTGGACGACGCTTCCACACCCTATCGGTTCACGCCGACCACCTTTCAGGCAGTTGCGAAACTGCGAAAGTATTCATGAGGCTACGCACATAGTCTCCGACCTTGCGCGCGAGTTCGGCGTACCTGAACACGAATTGAAGAACTCAGCAGATCGTGAACGAACGGGCTCACCCTGATCTGCGCCGTCAAAAACACGTCCATGCCGTTCATCGTCGGCACCGCCGGCCACATCGATCACGGCAAGACGAGCCTCGTCAAGGCACTGACCGGACAGGACACGGACCGGCTCAAGGAGGAGAAGGAGCGGGGCATCTCCATCGAGCTCGGCTTCGCGCATCTCGATCTCCCGGACGGCACGCGCGCCGGCGTTGTCGACGTCCCCGGGCACGAGCGCTTCATCCGCACGATGCTCGCGGGCGCGCATGGCATGGACCTCGTGCTCTTCACAGTCGCAGCTGACGATGGCGTGATGCCGCAAACAGTGGAGCACCTCGACATCCTGCACCTGCTCGGCGTCACGCGCGCGATCTTCGTGATCACCAAAGCCGACCTCGCCACCACCGCACGCGTGGCCGAAGTGGAGGCAGCGATCGGGCGCCTTGCTGCCGGCACGTCCCTGAAGGGCTCGCCGGTGGTGCGCTTCTCGAGCACGACGGGCGAAGGGCTCGAACGGCTCCGCACCGAAATCGCTCGGGCATTGCAGTCGGTTGACACGGCTCCTTCGCCAGGCTACTTCCGACTTCCCATCGACCGCGTCTTCGTCCTGCAGGGACACGGTCTCGTCGTCACGGGCACGGCGCTTCAGGGCGAGGTGAGAGTTGGCGATCGTGTTCGCTGCCTTCCCGGCAGCCAGCTCCTGCGCGTTCGCAGTCTTCAGGTCCATGGGCAGTCAGTCTCGACGGCCACGTGGGGGCAGCGAGTGGCGTTGAACCTGTCCAGCCAGGAACGTCCGTCTCTGGAACGGGGGCACGTGATCTGCGACGAACGGTTGACGCTGACGTCCGAGCGTTTCGATGCGTCGCTCGAGGTGCGGCCGACGGCCGACGCCATCAAGAATCACCAGCGCGTGAGAATCCACATCGGAACCGCTGAACGGCTCGGCAAGCTCGTCGTGCTTGGGTCGCACGATTCGGCTGCACCGGGGCGGTCCGCATTCTGTCAGGTCGTGCTCGCCGAACCGCTCCACGCCCTGCGCGGCGACCACTTCATCGTCCGCGACGAGACGGCACAGCGAACTCTTGGCGGTGGCGTCGTCATCCATCCTTCGCCGCGCGTGCATCGTCGTG
This sequence comes from uncultured Acidobacteriota bacterium, assembly GCA_963814955.1. GTDB lineage: Bacteria > Acidobacteriota > Vicinamibacteria > Vicinamibacterales > UBA2999 > DATCJA01. Next base: position 29,795 of record CAWFEX010000018.1, on the reverse strand, counting down.
GCGAACCCCGGCTCGAAGCCAGGCTGCAAATCCTTCAGGCCGGTGGTCCCGCAGCCATCGCCGAACTGTTCTTGGATGACCATGACGAGTTCGTCTCCACGATTGAGACGCTTCATCAGTTCTTGAATCTGAGGGCGGAGGAAGCCGCTGAACGGCTCCACGGCGTCGCCGCCATAAAGGTGGTGCCACTCGACGGCAATGACTTCTTCACGACAGAACGAAAGTGGAACGCCGTGAAGGAGGCGCTCGTGTCCGCACTGCGAGCATTCCACACCGCGCACCCGCTCGAGCCGGGCCGAGACATGGAAGAACTGCGAGAGAAACTCCTGCCGGGCATGGCGTCGAAGATGTTCCGCGCGTTCCTCGAAACCCTGGAAGCAGAGCGCACGATTGGACGCGAAGGGAGTCTGCTACGGCTGCCGACGCACCATGTGTCGCTGCGTGAGGAGGATCGACAGGTTGCCGCGCATGATTACGCGACTGCTCGGACTAAGTCCGCTGGCGCCGCCCGATCTCACGCAGATCGCTCGCGACGCGAGCATCGACCGCGCCAGGCTCGCCGAGGTTCTGCGCGTGCTCGAGCGCGAACATAAGGTCGTCCGCGTCGCGGTCGACATCTACTTTTTGAGCGACAGCATCGAAAAAGTCAAACGGATCGTGAGAGAGGAGCTTTCGGATCGAGCCGATATCACTCCCGCGATGTTCCGGGATCGCCTCCGAATAACCAGGAAGCACGCAATTCCGCTGCTGGAGTATCTCGACCGCGAGGGCGTGACCGTCAGGTCGGGGAACACGCGGCGAGTCAAGACATTGCGATCAACGGTATCGTAGAGCACTCATGGCGAAGGTCACCGGCCGCAAAAGAACGAAGCTTCTGGGCCTCACACAGCAGGTAGCCGCGGCCGGTTGAGCGGCGAAGCTCGGCCCGGCCGACCTGCTGCACGTGCTGCACAGCCTCCCGCCGTTCGAACATCCTGATCTGATCGTCGGGACGGAAACGTCCGACGACGCGGGAGTATTCCGCCTGCGCGACGACCTCGCGATCGTCAACACCGTGGATTTCTTTACGCCGATCGTGGACGACCCGTTCACCTTCGGGCAGATTGCTGCGGCGAATGCGTTGAGCGATGTGTACGCGATGGGCGCTGAGCCGAGAACGGCTCTCAACATCGTCGGATTTCCTAAAGGGAAACTCGATCTCGGCGTGCTCACCGACATCATCAGGGGTGGGTCCGAACGCGTGAGGGCGGCCGGGGCTGTTGTCATCGGCGGCCACAGCATCATCGACGAAGAACTGAAGTACGGGATGGCCGTCACGGGCGTCGTGCACCCGGATCGGGTGATTCGCAATGTCGGGGTGGAGCCTGGAGATGCCCTGGTGCTCACCAAACCGCTTGGCACCGGAATCATCAGCACCGGCCTCAAGAGACGCAAAGCGTCGAAGGCCAGCGTCGGAGCCGCCGTGGCGTCGATGATCGCGCTGAACGACCGGGCGGCCGCCGTCATGCGCAGCGTACCGGTGCATGCCTGTTCGGACGTCACCGGCTTCGGGCTGCTGGGCCATGCCTTCGAGATGGCGAGCGGCAGCGGGGTCACCATCGTGCTCGAAGCGCGCACGCTGCCGCTCCTCCCGGGGGCCCGGCGACTCGCGCGGGCGGGATGCCTCACCGGCGGGTGCAAAAGAAACCGGGACTATCTAAGGAGCAGGACCTCTGTCGACGCATCGGTCGCAGAGGATCTCATCGAGGTTGCGCTCGATCCACAAACGTCCGGAGGCCTGCTGATCGCACTTGCCTCCGATCATGCCGACACACTGCTCGACAAACTGCATTCGCAGGGCATCGACGCCGCAAGGCAAATCGGTTATGCAACAGCCGCCCAGGAAGTGAGCGTGAGACTCATTTAATGACGCGGTCGGCGATCTGCTTGTTATGGTGGCGCGTGTGGATCTCCATGAAGCGAACGTAGTCCTCCACACTGACGGCCCCGAAAATGGTCGTCCGGATTCGCTCGCCGCGCAACGCCAGCTCGCGACACGCTTCCTCGAACGCCTTGTGCGCCGTTGCAAGACGAGCGCGTCCTTCCGCCGGCGTCGCGGGGCCGCTGGCAGGATCCATCGCTTTATTGGTCTTTGCCTTCGGAAATCCCTCGTTCTTCAACACTCGCCTGAACAGGAGGGTGCGCACGACCGGGTGAACGACCGCAGGGAGCTTCGGAAACTTCGACGGGCGGCCGGCCGCCACGTTGGCGGACTCCTCCAGCGAGCGGGCCACGTGCTCCACGATTTGGCTGGGCGACCACTTACCCGGCGCTCGTGGTGCCGTCCATGCCGGGCCCGTCGTTTCGCCCGCTGCGATCAACTGGTCAATCGCCTGCCTGCTTGCCGCGAGCGCCGCGTTGATGTCAGCCATACAGTCCTCCTCTGTGCAGGATCAGGGCGCGATCTTACCCCGCCTTCGATTCCACTGGTCGGCTTTGAAACGCCCCGCGCAATTCCGCTACGATGCCTGCGCGGTGATTGGTTTCCTAAGAATCTCCGTCGGTGTTGCGCTCGTCGGGTTGTTGGTCGGAACCGATCGGCTCGACCATCTCCGGTCAGGGCAATCCTCCTCCTCAAGGACGCGGGCAGGCCGCGCCGCCGGCGCCTCCGCCGCCCCAGGCCGGACATCCGTCGGGAAGCTGGTCATCTGGGGCGATCTCGCTGACTTCACACGGCCCTGGCGCGCCGCTGCGCTGTTATACGACCAGCCGCTTCAAGCGCGGCCAGCGCGCCGGCTTTCGCATGACGGCCATCGACGGCGGGACCGGCGAGGTGGAGAACACCGCGGAGATGGTCGTTCACCTGACTTACGGAGGGAAGACGATCGACATCCCGATGCGATGGCGTGGAGTGGGCGGCTTCCCGGCCGCTGAGTATCCCCGGCAGCCGTCCGAAATGTGGACGGGCGTCTGGGAGGTTCCGGCCGATGCGCCAATCGGTCAGCTCGAGTACACCGTCACTGCAAAGGATCGATTCGGACGGACGGCGACATTCAGTCCGTTTCCGAACCGCCTCACGCAATTCACCATCGTCGAATAACAGAGGCACGCACGATGTTCCGGTGGTTATGGTGCGGCGCGGCAATTGTCACGCTGGCGGGCTCCGTCGCCTGTTCCAACTCGACAGGTTCCGTTCCTGACCCGGACGCTGATGGCGCTCCCGATTCCTCGCCACGTGCAGCCGAGTCCTCGGTTCAAACGCTGACGCTCGCGTACGACAAGCCAGCAGTCGTCGGGGCGGAGGTACGTGCCAGCGCCTCGAATCTGCCTGCGTCGAAGCCTGTCGAGCTCACGTGGAAGACGGTGACGGGCGGATGGGTCATCGAGGATTACTACCACTTCCGCGGCAAGAAGTACGAGGAGTCATCTCTGGAGCTGGGTCGGTTCAACACCGACGCAAACGGCCGTCTCGAGGCACGGTTCGTCATTCCCGAGGACTACGGCGGCGTCCACGACGTGGTCGCGGTCGTCGACGGGAAGCCGGTTGCCCAGAACGGTGTCGAGGTGACGCAAAGCTTCGAAATGAGCCCGGCCTCGGGACCCATCGGCACGCCAATCGAGCTCAGGGTCAAGGGGCTCGGATGGCGGACGATGGAGAGCACGTGGGTGGTGAACTGGGACAACAACCTGATCGGGTTCGTGTCGGCCGCCTCGTCCAAGGGCTCGGCCGTTGCGCGATTCCGGGCGGCCGGCCCCGCGGGCCCGCACATCGTGCAAGTGCTGACCGGGTATCAGGGACAGGGCTACCTGAATCACGAACAGGCGCCGAACAGCTATCTGCCGCGACCCGACTTCATGTTCCAGACGACACCAGGCGTGTCATCGCTCTCTGCGGCCTACGTCGAACCGTATCCGCGCCAGCCCGTGCCCGAAACTGAATTGAAGATCGCGAGTGCAAAGATCGCCCTCAGCCCGACACAGGGTCCCGTCGGCACTCGTGCGATGCTGCGGGGCGAAGGGTTCGCGCCTGGGAAACCGCTGCAGCTCGTGTGGCAGACCTACGTGGGCAGCCGCGTCTCCGGCGAAGGATACGGACCCAGCGAGCGGCCGCTCGAACCCGTTATGGTTGGCGCCAATGGGCGGATCGATTCGTCATTCACGGTTCCTGACGATCTCGGCGGTCTGCATGGAGTCGAGTTGCGCGACGGCGACCAGATGGTGGCCCGCGTTTTCTTCTCGATCGAAACGAGCATCGTGAGCATCTCGCCCATGTCAGGTCCGGTTGGAACACCGGTCACGATTCACTTGAAGGGCGTCGGCTGGACCGAGTACGACAATATCTATGTTGCGACGTACGACAACGCCTACATGGGTTATGCGTGCGGGTTCAACACCGCCGGCGACGTCGTGATCAACTTCACGGCAACTGGTGATCCTGGCGAGCACATCATCGACCTTTATCCGGGGATCTACCAGGGACCGGCTACTGAGCCGCAGCTGCTGTATCGCCAGCCGCAGCTCACATACGCCGACGATCATCCCGGGAACAAGATTCCAGCGCTGCGGTTCAGATTCCGCGTGACGAAATAGACACCTGTAACGCGCAGGCTGAAGCCTGGGCTCTACGGGGCAGCGGGCTGAGGACCCACGGCGACGAGCGTCTGGCCGTTCGGCAACAGGACGTTCAGGATCCGTCCGACCGGGGCACCGTTCTTGACCGGCTCCAATTTCACGGTGACCTCGTCGCCGACCTTGAACGCGCCCCTCGACCAGCCGCGCGCTGTCATCGAAACCGGATTCTGGGTCTCGACCGCCCAGTTCCGAAGTGCGCCGGTCTCGTCCTTGGCGTCGAACTTCAGAAAGCAGTGGGGATTGGCCCAGATCCATTCGGTCACGACGCCCTTCAAGGTAATCTCCTTGCCGGTGTCGAAGGTTGCTGCACCATGATGCGCAACCGCAGGCGCCACGACGCCCGCAACCACGAGGACAACGGCGAATAGCGTGTCTCTCACTGCGCCCTCCACAAATAACTATTTCGTCTGACTCGAAATGACCTGCTGATACGCCTGTGCCTCCGACGCCGATGGAATCATCTCCATCAGGTCAGTGTCGGGCGGCATCAGCCGTAGCGGCAGTCTGTTCCGAGCCATCCATGGCTTCGTGTAAGCCTTCGGGTCGTTGATGACGACCGTCAGCTCCAATGTGTTCTGGTTGACTCGGCGATAGCGCTCCTCCACGCGCAGCTCCGTACTGTGAGGATCACCGGAGCTGTCCAGCCAGGTGCGATCGTCCAGACCGACGGTGTCTACGACGAACGTGTAGTCATCTTCCCACCTGCCTACCGAATAGCCGTACCAGCGCGGATCGGGATTCTGCGGCAACGTTCGGCCGTCCGTCCAGATGACGCGGTAGCGCTTCTCGAACATGTAGAGCATCAGCACCTGGTTCGGGGTGTGCACGATCTGCACAGGCCGGAACTCGAACGTAACCAGGCGCGGGAATCCCGACGGATCGCCGAGGATGGACAGTGGGTCGTTGATCTCCGCCACCGGAACCAGACGGGGTCCGTTTCCGGGCTTGTTGCGCCCGGCCATCTGCTCGCCCAGGGGTGTGAATGGCGCTCGCGCGGCCTCGCGTTGGGCCTCCTGTGCCAATATTCCGATTCCGTCAAAGCCTGCGTCCCAGATTCCCGTCAGGTCACGTCGCGGAGCCTGACCACCGGGCGGCATCGCTTTGAATTCCTGATCGCTCAATCCCGGGCTGTTCCACGTCTGCGCGAGCGCTGCGTAGGACGGCATCGATAAAACCGCGGTCACGACGATGAGACGTTTTACATGCAGTGGCATGGCCTGTCACACCCAATGGCTACTTCGTCTGACTCGAAATGACCTGCTGATAGGCCTGCGCCTCCGACGCCGAGGGGATCATCTCCATGGGGTCGGTACCGGGTGGCAGCAGCCGCAGGGGCATCCGGTTTCGCACGAGCCACGGTTTCGTGTAGACCTTCGGATCGTCGATGGTCACCGTCAGCTCCAGCGTGTTCTGGTTGACGCGCCGGTACCGCTCGATCACGCGCAATGCGGTGCTGTGTGGATCGCCGTCGTTGTCGATCCACGTGCGGTCGTCGAGGCCGACGGTCTCGACGACGAACGTGTAATCGTCTTCCCATCGACCAACCGAATAGCCGTACCAGCGCGGATCGGGATCCTTCGGCAGCGAGCGGCCGTCGGTCCAGATCACACGGTAGCGCTTCTCGAACATGTACAGCATCAGCACCTGGTTTGGTGTCTGGGTGACCTGTACGGCGCGAAGCTCGAAGGTGACGAGACGCGGAAACCCTGCGGGATCGCCGAGCGTCGAGAGCGGATCGTTGATCTCGTGAACGAGCACCTTGCGAGGACCGTTGCCGGGCCGGTTCTGCCGCGCCATTTCCTCGCCGAGTGGCGTGAAGGGCGCTCGCGCGGCCGCGCGTTCGGCTTCCTGGCCGGTGGCGCCGACACCCGCAGGCCCGCCGTCCCAGATGCCGGACAGGTCGCGAACCGGCGCCGGCCCGCCCGGCGGCAGGCTCTTGAACTGCGCCGGCGTCATTCCTGTGAAGTTCCAGGTCTGCGAGGCCGCCGACAAGGGCAACATCAGCAGCACCGCCACTCCGATCGCCCACGAGACGAATCGCCTTGGCATCGTGGTTCTCCTGCGCGAATTCAATTCCGACTGTGTCTCTGTCCTTCGGTTTCATCACCGTAGGGCGGGCCTTCATGGCCCGCCTGGCGCGGCGTAAAGCCGCGCCCTACGTGAGTTATGAAACCGATCGTAATGACCTCTGTGTCTCCGTGTCTCTGTGGCCCGTCGCGTGCAGCTACCGCCCGTGCTCGATGAGCTGATAGTAGAACACGCGCAGAATTCCCGCCAGCCGCCCTGGCTGGTAGTGCGCGAATCGTGACGGCACTTTGAATTCCTTTTGGATCTGTTCCAGCGTCTTCCCCGCCATCACCATCTTCGCGACCTCGTCGCGCATGACAATGAAGTAGTCGCGCTGATCGACGACGTCGGCGATGCCCCGTCCGACATGGACAGGCCCGTGCCCGGGCACGTAGGTGTCGACGGCCAGATTCCGGTCGATGATGCGGTTGAGGATGTCGATGGTGCCCTGAATGTCTGCGTAGAACACACCCGCCGCTTCGGCCTGCCCCGGATGAAGCTCGTTGTTGAGGAGGTCGCCCATGAACATCACGCGGCGCTGCGGGATGTACATGGTCATGTCGCCGCTGGTGTGACCGTATCCCTCAGCCTTGGCCTGAAACGTCAGCCCGCCGAAGAGGACCGTCAGGTTGTCGGTGAAGCCCATCGACGGCGGTGGGAGCTCGGCTGCCTTGTACAACGGCAGTCCCTGCGTCTTGCGATCGGTGAACTCCTTCAACTCGCTTTGGTAATACGCGCGGATCTGATCGCGCGTGCCGATGTAAACGGGCTTGTCCTCGCGGAAGTACCATGGACCGCTCGAATGGTCGCCGGACGCATGCGAAGCGAACAGGTAGACGACCTTCTTGTCCGTCACCTTACGAATGAAAGGTAGATCGTTGTTGCGGATATCGCTGTCGAACACCAGAACGCCCTCTTCGGTCACCACAAAGCTGGCGTTGCTGCCGGCTCCCGTCATCGTGTACACGTCCTTCGCCACCTGAACCATCTGTCGCGTGTCCTGTGCAGACAGGCCGCGAGAGCCCACGCACAGACAGAGAAGAACTGCTGTCGCGGTGAGGATTCGTTTCAGGTCGTTAATTGCCATCATCGTTCCCTCTCGTCTCAAACGCGCAGGCTGAAGCCTGCGCGCTACACACATGAAATGTTGCAGGGCCGACCTTAAGGTCGGCCCCTACTGGCGATGCTGGTACCACTCGATGCGATCACCTCTGTTAACGGGAGCCTCCAGATAGATCGCGCTGGTATGGCCCAGTGACTCCAGCAGGCTGCCAGGCAGCTCGAAGATCCGGTCGTTCGAGAGAAACAGTCCTCCGGGGCGCAGCATCTTGGCGATGTTTGCAAGCGCGAGCGATTGCTCGAACACGTCGTAGTAGATGAGAACATTCGTCGCCAGAATCAGGTCGAACTGGTCGCCGGACGAGAGTGGCTCGACCCGCTGGAGAACAATATTCAGGTCCTGCGGCTCGACCGAGAGTGCCATGGAGGGACGGATCGCGACGCCCTGCACAACGACGCGGCCCGCCGAAGGCGGCGGCACTGGCGCCCTGGCTCGGTCGCCGATCTGGTCGCCGAAGCGCTGCCAATAGCTCACAAGGCCCGGCGTCCACGGTTGATCCAGGCTTCGCGGAACGACAACTGTGTAGGGCTGCCCCGCATGTGCCCGGCTCCTGGCGCCGTCGAGGTGCTGGAGCACCCGCGGGCTCACGTCGAAAGCGAACACGCGCAGCTCGCGCGGACTGCCAAGCCCGAGGCGAATCAACGAATCGACCGTCGCGAACGGCTGGATCGTCTGCTCCGGATAGAAGTCGAACCCCTCCTGCTTGTCCATGAAGTCGAGTCCTGGCCCGATGATCGCCACGCGACGTACAGCGCCCTGTTGGAGCAGGCCCGCCGTTTTCAAAGCAACAAGCGTCTCTTCAATCCCGAAGTCAACCAGGATCGACGTATCGGACGCGAGACCGCGATCGCGGAACAGCGTCATCTGATCGACGACGTCGCCCTGCGGGTTCATGAGTCGTGTCAGACGTTCGGCCTGGCCGACGACCTGCACCCGGTCCTGGAGATACCGTCGGAGCTCGCTCCGGCCGCTCTCGCCCGCCGGGTCGATTCCGCGACGCTCGATAACGCGCCGTGCGAACTGCATCCGCTCGTTGGTGCCGGGGGACGCCACGGCGGCCACAAAATCCTCGATGCGAGCGATCAAGATCGGCGACGGGACAAAGCGACTGGTGCTCCCTCCTGCCTCCCGCACGACAATCCCGGCAAGGTCCCGCTCGCTGATTCGCGGCTGCTTTGTGAACGATGTGCCGAACTGCAGGAGGTAAATGATGGAATCGGCGTCTCCATCGGCGACTCGCGCGCGAATCGCCGCATCGCGTCGCGTGACCCAGTCGGACCACGCGGTCTCGAGTTCAGCCGTCGTCTTGCCCCGCAGCTCCGCCGGCAACAGATCGCCGCGAAGCGAGCTTAGAACGGGAGCTGCGTCCGAGTACGGAATGTAGGTCGTCGCGGGGCGCGGGGCATCGACGCCGGCAGTCTGCGCCGCGGCGACGCTTGCGGCGACGCTCACGAAAAGAAGGCGCAGCACAATCTAGAACAGCACCCGGAATCCTAACTGCAACGTGCGGAACTGACCGGCTGTCGGCGTCCCGTACAGTGCATTGTTCTCCTGCGTGCTGATTGTCCAGTTTGGACTGTTGAACACGTTGAACACCTCGGCAATGAGGTCGAGCGACGCCTGACGAGGCAGCGGCACCCGCTGTTGCACACGAAGGTTCGTCCGGTTGCGGACAGGCTGGGTGAAGTCATTTCGGGGGACGATGGTGCCGTCCGGTCGCAGGCGTTGTATGAACGTACTACTCTGGCCCAGGTTGCGGAGGTCGCCGCCATAAATCGTTTCCGCGCGCTCGCCGAGCGCGGTGTAGTGGGTTCCGCTCACCTGGAAGCCGTGGGCTACTTCCCAGATCCCGCTGAGGACGGCGCGATGACGCAGATCGGTCGAAGACAGACTGTATTCACCGTTGAGATCGGGCGCCAGCTCGAAATCTACCAGGACCGGCGTGCTTCCCGGGTCGCCCTGAAGCGGCTTGCCGAGCGCGTCCCAGAGGCCGCCGAGCGTGTACGTCGCCGACGCCTGCCAGCGATTGCTCATTCGCTTCGTGAAGGCGGTCTGCAACGCATGGTACGTGGATCGGCCGTTCTGCACGGTCATCGCGACGACGCCGAATTCCGGGTACGGCAGGAGGCTGCGATTTGTGAACGGATAGTTGACGCCGGTTGCGGGGTTGAAAAGGATGTTGGAGTTCTGCTGCTGCCATCCTTCGTCGCGACTCTTCGTAAAGATGTAGTCGACTTCCAGGGCGGATACGGTGCCCACCTGCCGCTGAAAGCCGATGGAGCTCTGCCAGCTGCTATTGATGTTGAATGGAGGAGGCTGTTTCAGTTCGCCGTTGCCCCGCAGCAGACATGGCGCGTTGCCGGTGAACCCGCGCGCTTTCCAGGCGGCAAAGTTTGCAGCTTGCTCGGGCGCCGCACAGTATCGCTGCAGCGCTTGTTCATAGGTCGGTGCCGGACCGTTGAACGGGTTTGCCGCAAAATCCGGCCGGCCATCGTTCAACACCTCGACCACCGCAACCGTCTTCGCTTCCGACGGGTACGTCGTCTGGACCATCTCGCCGTAATACTTCCCGGCCCCGCCGCGCACGACCGTCCGCGGGTTCCACTGATAGATGAACCCGAGCCGCGGCTGGATGTTCGTCGTATTCTGGGGACGGCCCGCTTCCATGAAGGGCAGGAACTCCTCCTGGTTCTGAAACATGTTCCACAGCAGGTCATAGCGGATACCGAGATTCAGCGTGAGCCTGTCGGTCATGTGCCAGTCGTCCTGCATCCAGGCCGCGTACCCGGGGATGCGGATGAGATCGCGGCGGCTCTTGAGGATGCCGAGCGTATAGCGCCGCACCAGCGGGGATATCGCCGCCAGATTCCAGGTGTCTGCGTTGAAGGCATCGGGCAGAAGGCTCTCGATGTTCGCCGGCGCCGGGCCGCCGCGCGCGTCGACGATCCCCATGCACTGCGTGCAGTTGTTGGTGTAGTGCTGATGGAGGAACAGCTCGCCGCCGATCTTCACGTCGTGACGGCCACGCGCGTCGTACGAGGTGGTCAAATTGTTCCTCACCTGGTACAGATCCTGTATCGATAACGCGGCGCGCCGGCATTACCGCCGATCGTAAAGTTGGTGAACGTGATGCGAGGCGACCCTGTCGTGATGGGACCAAACGGGCTGCCTGCCGCCAGCCAGTGATTGGACCACTGTGTCAGATTTTCTTCGCCAAAGAGAAAGCCCGCGTGACCTACCATCAACTCGTTCAGCGTCCGGTTGCTGAGCACGTTCGTGAGCTGCACGGCCGCCTGGTCCGCGTTTTCCCATCCCCGTGAGGTCCCTGCCGGGTGGTTGGTGTCGCCAACGCCGAACGGTGTGGCAGTCTTCGCCACATTCAGTCTGAACATCAACCGGGTCTGCGGCGAGAGCTGGTAGTCGATACGGGTTCCGCCAATCTTTTTCCTGGACGTCCCCTCCAGCGAGACGTTGAACATGGCGTACGGCGTTCTCCACGTCTCCTCTTTCGGCTCCCGCTCGTACTCGTGGTACGCGAAGAAATGCAGCCGGTCGCGCAGGATGGGTCCGCCAAAGGTGGAGGCGTACTGCTGATTCTGAAATGGTGTGACCCGATTGAGGACGGGATCCGGCGCGTTGAAGCGATCGTCCCGGAAATTGCTCCTGAACGAGCCGGTGTAGCGGTTGGTTCCCGACTTCGTGACCAGGTTCACCTGCAGACCCGAGGAACGGCCCTGGGTGGCGTCGAACCGGTTCGAGATGAACTGGAATTCCGCGATCATCTCCTGACTGAAGGTGGGCTGACCACCGCCGCCCATGGTGTTCTGAAACTGCTGTCCGTCGATGTTGGCCTGAAACTCCCGAATCCTGTCGCTGTTCCTCGAGTTGATCCGGTTGGGATTGTCGCTCGTCGTCCGGCTCCCCGGCGCCAGCAGCAACAGCGCGCCCCAGTCGCGCCCCTGAACGGGCATCTCCTGAACCTGCCGGGGATCGATGTTGCCGCCCAGACTCGACGAATCCACCTTCAGCAGCGGCGCCTCCGCGTTGACGGTAATCGTTTCCTCAATCGTCGACGGGGGCATCTCGAGGTTCACGACCAGCGTCTGGCCCACGAGCACCTGGACGCCCTGCCGCACGATGGTGGTGAAGCCCTGCAGCTCCGCGGTAATCCTGTAGACGCCCACGCGTGCGGGCATACGATAGGTGCCGCGTTCGTCGGTAATTGCCACAAACGTGTTGCCCGAGGCTTCGAGCACCGCCGTGACGGTGACGCCGGGCAGCACGCCGCTCGTTGAATCAGTGACAGTGCCCGTCAGGACCGCTTCCTGGCCGTACCCGGCGACCGGCACCATGAGGATCGTGGCCGCAAGAAGAAACCGCCGCGAGACCCTGGACATCATGAGCCTCCTGCAGATTTGCGCCTTAGCGTAGGCTGGTCGCCGGACGTTGGTCTGGGCTTGGAGTAACTGTGCAGGCGGAACGTACAGTCCCGCTGCGAGGACGGTCAACAACCGTCTTGAGAACGGTCCACGGAGGGTGCCAGCGATGACGCTCCGGCACCTCGTCGCACAATTTACAGGCGCGGTGAGGCGAAGCGAGTCGCCGGAATCGGCACGTTCGGCTGCACGTCGGTCAATGTGTACGTCGACCTCCCGCTCAGCCACCTGACCGTCCACGCAAACGGCATTTTGACGCCGGCCACATCGCGATAGTCGTCGTAGTCGACTCGAGTGACGAGCCGGCCGACCGGAGAATTCGCGTAGCGCACGAGCCGCACGAGAAGACCGGTCTCGGAATCGAAGCACAGGGTCACCACAGCGCCGCCTGCGGTATTCCCCTGGATGACGCGCACCTCGCGATCGTCATCGAGCAGCGCGGGAACGCCCGTGCGCCATCGTGTCAGCATCTCCTTGATGCGCGCCGGGAAAAAGACCTCGGCTTCGACCTTCACCCCTTCCAGCTCCTGCCCCGTCAGCGTCATCAGGGGAACGGGCTTGTCCGCCGGCGGCGCCGCGATCCATCCGTTCCGGCCGTCGGTCGTGGTCACGGTATCGCCCGACAAGCCATGGACGATGATCGTGCGCTGGCCGGGAGCGCGCGCAAACATCTCCATCGGGACCTTGTCCGCATCGTCAAAACCGATGTACGAGCCCTTGGCCGTGAAACTCGTCAAGGTCGCGATCCGCTGCGCACCGCCGATCGCCGCGATGTACTTGTCGAGCACCTGCTCCGGCGGCGGCTGCCCGGGCGCCTGTTCGAACGGATCACCGGGCTCGTCGGGAGGCGGCTCGGCGTACAAGGCGTTGAGACTGGGCATGACGTTCGGCTTGGAACTGCCGCGGTGACAGGTGTTGCACGTGACCACCTGCCTTCCGCCGAAATTCGTGCGGTTGATGGTATTGACCATCACCGTCATGACGCGCGCCATTCGCTTCAGTGCGTTGTCGTCGGCGTAGCGTGCCCAGCTCCCGCCGCTCTCCTCGACGTGACAATCAGTGCAGTTCAGGCCGAGCGACGAAGAAAAAAACCCCATCGTTCCCATGAACTCGTCAACGGGAATGCCTTTCAGCACCTGAATGTTCTTGAACACCTCCTCCGCCATGGGCACCCGCGGCGGCGCCGCCTGTGAGGCGGTGAGTGAAATGCCGGCGAGGCCCACGATGAGTACCGAATGCGAAGACGGAAAATGAACGCATCGGTTTCAATCCCTACGTAGTGTCCGGCTTAGCCCGGACCCGCGCAGGTCCGCCTGCCCTTCGACTTCGCTCAGGGCACCCCGAGCGTCGTCGAGGGGTGAAGGCGGACACTACGGCTTCCGCGAGCGCATTTACCGCGTGGCGGGCGATGTGCCTGCCGCTGCGGCGTCGTACACAACGCGACCTCCGACAATGGTCATCGCCGACTTGATGTCCTTGATCTGATCCACCGGAACAGTGAGGTAATCGCGATCGATCACGACCATGTCCGCGAGCTTGCCCGCCTGAATCGATCCCAGGTTGTTTTCCTGGAGGATCTGGTAGGCGCTCCCGCGCGTGTGGGCAATCAATGCCTCTTCCCGGGTGACCGGGGTCCGGTTCACAACGGTCCCTCCCACCATCTTTCCGGTCACTGCGAACGACAGCGTGACGAACGGACGGTACTGATTGACCTCGAAGGCGTCGGTACCAAGGCCCCAGATGATGCCGCTGTTCTGGATCAGCCGGAAATCCGGCATGGTGTACGCACGGTCGCCGTGGGCACGGTGGTAGATCCCGCCCATGATCGTCGCGCGCGGCTGGACGCCGGCGGTGATACCGAGATTCTTCATGCGCTCCAGATGCGCGGCACTGACCTGCTCGTCGTGGATGAGCACCCAGCGGAGATTCCGCACGGGGAATTCACGGTTGATCTTTTCGATCTGGTCGAGAAACCCGTTGAACGTGTGGTCGAGTGTCGTATGCGAGTGCAGCGGAAGTCCCGCTCTCGCCACTTCACGTGCAATCCGCCCCCACTGCTCGAAGGCTTCCTGCGGCTGCGTTCCCTTCGGCGCCACCATGCTGTCGCCGGCCGGCCCATACAACCCCTCACCGTAAGCGATGTGATCCACCCAGTTGTCACCCTGGAACAGCTTCACGTTCGCCACCTGAGGCAGGTTCTTCGTGACCGTTTCCGCGTTGCCGCCCATGTTCACCGCAACGAGGCAGAAGAAGCGCTTGTTCAACCGCTTCTCCTCCGCCCACTTGCGGAAGATCGGCACGAACTCGTCGGGACACGTCCCGCTCGAGGCGGTAAGGCCCGACGCATTCAGCTCGCGAATCATCGCCATGCTGTTTGCTTCAACCTGCGCGATCGTCGGGCCTCGGAATCGCCTCGGACACACCGGTGGCAGGGCCGAAGTTCGCGCCGCCGGCGTCGAGGACACCGGTGGGCTGGCCGGCGCCGTCACGTTTGATCCACGGATCCTTCCGCTTGGCCAGCCCCAGCACGTCCACCGCGCGGCTGTTCAGGTAGGTCTCGGCGCGCGTGAACTGGAGCAGCACTGGATTGTTCGGCGCCACTTTGTCGAGTTCGTCCTTCGTGAGTGGACGCTTGTCGTCGGTGAACTGATCGGGCGACCAGCCGCCCAGCGTGTAGACCCAGTCGCCGGGCTTCAGCGAGTTCGCCTTGGCGCGGATCATCTCGAGCGCCTGCTTGCGCGTGTCGACGTTGTCCAGCCGCAGCTCGACCGTCCACAGCACGCCCTCTTCCATGTAGTGGGCGTGGTTGTCGATGAGTCCCGGAACGACCGACCGTCCGCGCAGGTCGATTCGGCGTGTGGACGGACCCGCAAGCCGCGCGATCTCCTGGTTGGTGCCGACGGCCAGAATTCGTTCGCCTCTGATCGCCACCGCCTGCGCGATGGAGAACCTCGCGTCGACCGTGATGATCTTGCCGTTGGACAGAATCACGTCTGCGGCTGTCTGCGGCGGGGTCTGTGCGAAGCCGCGGACGTACATTGCAACAGCGGCAACGGCGACAGCACCTGCTGTCAGCGTCGCGACAAACAGCGTTTGCCTTTTCATGGTGTGCTCCGAATTACAAAGGTCAGCGGCCGGAGAAGACCGTAGCGGCCGAGAGCCTAAGCCGACGGGTACCTACTCAGGATCCGTCTGGGCGTCGTGCCGGTCCGCGCTCGCGTCAATCCATCGCCCCGCCGCACCCAGCATCGAGAGGGCGACGATCACGACGAGAGCAACCGGCACGACGATCACGCGACACCCAGGTCGACTAGTGACATCTGTAGGTCAAAAGTCAAAGGTCAAAGGTCAAAAGTCAAAAGTCAAAAGTCAAAGGTCAAAAGGCGAAGGCGCGAGACATCGTTCTCAGAACGCGTTGCCGATGAACGGCAGCATGCGGCCCCAGTAGATGACTCCCACCCACAGCCCGATTCCCGTCACGGCCACCGCCTTGTCGAGCACCGCAGCCTCTTCGCCGACTTTCAACGCCCAGGTCTTGCTGAAAACGGTGAGATAGAGGAAATGCACGCCCGCCAGTCACGAGGAACGAGACCTTCCAGTAGAAGGCGATATTCTGCGTGTACTGGTTGGCCGCGGCGATGAAGAACAGCATGCCGGTGATGAGATTCATGCCGAGCCCGAGGACGCCCCATGGCAGGAGGCGGTGCATCGCCGCAAACGACAGGCCTTTCATCGCGCCGAGAATGCGCAGATTCACTGCCAGCAGCACGCCGAACACGAGACACAACCCGAGGAAATGCAGCGTTTCCGCGGCCGGCCACACCCACGGGAAATCCGTGACGAACGAGCCGATGTTCGCGCTCGTGAGCCACCCCGTCGGTGCGCCGACCTCCAGACCCTCGGCTGTGATCTCCGGATGACGAATCTCGCCTCCGATCGTCGCGGCCCGCCCCATCAACGCCAGCGTCAGGACAGAAAGCAGCAGAACTGAGGCGACCACCGGACGCGAGACGCGCGAGTTGCGGCGGCTCTGCCACAGACCGAGCCACGCGACGAGGCCTGTCAACTGCATCCAGATGAACGCCAGGAGCGCCGCCGCTTCGTGCGTCTCGACGGCATTGTCCGCCACACCGGCGAGACCCTCTACCGCTTCTTCAGCCGCCACTCCCGTCAGGTAGACGGGCAGGGTCAGCATCGCCACGACAAACAGCACTTCGAGGCTGGAGTGCACGAGATGGTCGTTGCGCCGCACGATCGCAAGAAGCAGCAGACCGACCCCGACGACAGATCCCACCGTCGGCACGTGATTGAGCAGCAGGTGGAGGTGCGGAATATTGACTCCGAAAAACATATCTTTGTCCTTGTTACACGTAGGCGAGCAGACGGCCCGTCGTAATCGCCGCCGTCCAGGCAGCCAGCGACACCAGCGCCATCAACTTCGGAGAACCGGTTCGCGCCTCTGGAGGCGCATCGAACATGGATCGCTTGATCGCGACCATCGCGAAGACACCAATCGCCACGAATACGAGCTTGGCGAGAAAGAACAGCGAGGTGCCGCGTCCGGTTGCATCGGCAGCGAACAGCAGCGATCCGGTCACGGCGTTGAGCCAGAACCCGCCCCACATGACCTTGAACAGCGGCCGCAGCGGTTCCAGCGGCATGCGGCGACCAATCCCGAGCAGGCGCAAGTCAACGATCGTGTTGGCGCCCACAAGAAGACCGAGGCCAAAAGTGTGCAGCGTGAGGATTGTGGGAAACGCCCAGATACTCTCGCCTTCACGAACCCACACCGACAGCCCGGTTGCCTCCAACCAGTTCAGCACCGCCATCACGTCGCCTGCGTCCTTTCAATAGGAGTCGATCGTCGCGTCGCAGCCACATGATGGCGCGCGCGAGTGCGTTGACTCAAACGCCCCCGCGCCCCCCGCGTCCCCCGCGACCACCGGTCGCGAGCGCAAAATCAACTTCGGTGTCGGCCTTGACGGCCGGCTTGGCCCAGCGGATCCGTCCGCGCAGCTCCGAGGCCGGCGCCGCAAGGGTGATCGTGAACGACTGACGGTCCCCCGCCGCCATGCTGGGGATTCGCCACATGGCGACGTCGCTCTTCATCTCCTCGTCGTGCTTGACTCCCTCATACCCGCCGCCGGTCGTGCTGACGACCTTCGCGCCCGACGGGAGGGCCACGGCGACCGTGACATCCTCGTTGGTGACGCCCTTGCCTTTGACCCCCGTATTGGTCACGCCGACCGTGTAAGTCGCGCCGTTCGGGCCGGTTTCACCAGCGGTGATCTGTCCCCTCAAGACCGCAAGGTGCACGCCGAGGTCGCTCGCCCAGTCCCACATTTCCCTGAGGATCGACTCGGGCAGCCGCTGGCGCGAATAGTTGCCCATCCGGATTCGATTGCGACCAGGAGGTCCGGCACCGTACGGGGTGACCGGCTGCAGCGATCGATCGAGCAGCGCCCACTGTTCTCGCTGACCGGTGGTGTGGTCGTACACCATGTGCTTGAACCACTCGAAATCGCCTGAGACTTCGGCGGCGCCATGGCGCGGCGTCTCGAAGGTCGCTCCGTGGCACTGCGCGCAGCCGATCACGGCGATGGCCAGCTGCTGCCCGCGCGGTGCGCCGACTGGCAGCGGCGTCCGCCATGGAGCCGGCTTCGGCGCCGGAGGCAGGCTGTTGAAGTACACCACGATGTCCGCGATTTCCTGATCCGTCAGCTCCGACTCGATGTACGCCGGCATGCGGCCGAGCGGGTTACGCACGTACGCCCTGAAGCGCTGATACGTGAGTTTCCGTCCCGCGAGCGGCGGCCCGAACGCGCCTTGTCCCTCCGTGCCGTGGCAGTTGCTGCACGACGTGTTGCCGAAGGCGTAATGGGCCTTTCCCGCGTCCGCGGTTCCGACAGGGGCAGACCCGGCTTGCGGCGCGCCGCCACCCTGCGCGCGCCCTGTAATTCCGTAAGCGGTCACCAGCGTGAAGGCAGCGACGGCAACGAGAAGTGTGCGCATATATCGATCCTCCGGGCCGCGGAGCATTATCGCGGCTCGTCCACTCGGCACGGTGTCGGATCCCATCCCGAACGATCCGGAATTTTCTTGAAGGGATAGGTTGTTGCGTACGGCTGCGTCAGGTACTGCGGATCGGTGACGATCATCGTGTCCACGAGCCACGTATCGCCATTCGGCTCCGTGAACGTTTCGAAGTATTCATCCAGCCGCGCGTTTTCGCTGTAGGGAGCGCCGTTCTTGCGCAAATACCCCGGGCGCATGCCGGTTGTGGTTACGCGAAGCTGGCCCGTGGGCTTCGCTCCCCGCCCGCGCTGGATGCCCTCCCACGCGGCCACCGAAGAGCCCTGCCACTGGAGTTCCTTCGACGCAGGCGGCGTACCGCCGAACCGCAACATGCGGGTCTGCGTCCCCGAGTCGGTGTCCATCTGCAACGTGTTGTCATCGACCCAGTGGATGTAGAGCCGACCGGGCACACGCATGATTGCTGCGGCGCCATACGACCTGCATTCATTGCCGGACGCTCGATCCTTTGCAGGATCCCACGCGTCGGCGACCTTTCGGCCCTCAGGATTGAGGGGCAGCATGGCGTAGTCGCCCTTCGGAGGCATCATCATCCGCAGGTGCCAGTGCTCGGTCACGACGGATACCCAGTACCCGGTGAAGTCTTTCGGAGCGAGCGCGCGAGCCGTCGGAGCAGGGCCCGCGCCGCCGGCCCGCCCGCGTCCCTGTGCGTCGAGGTCGGCGGGGACGGATGCGACGAGCAGACCGGCGACCAGTGGAAGAAAGAGCCAGGACCGGGACATATGCCTACTCGACCCTGCCTCTCCACTCGAAACCGTCACTGGGCCGCTTCACCGTCGAGATGAGCAGGCGGAGCGACGACGGATCGCGCGGCGCTTCACCGGACACCTGGAGCCGATCTCCGGGCTTCAGCGTCGTCCTCGTGATCTTGGCCTGCGTCAAGTCGTTCGTCGAACCCCACTCGAGCGTCCAGGTCTTCGTTGTCCCGTCCTTGTCCATGACGTCAAGCCTCATGAATGAATGAGGATTGCGCCACACGAACTCCTTTACGAGTCCCTCGATCTCGACCTTCTGGCTCGAATCGTACGTCGCCGAGAACGAGTGATGCGCGAACACCCGGTCGGCGCCGGCGAGAAGGGCGATGCCGGCACAAATCAGCAGGACCCTGCGTCTCATGAGATCGTCTCCTTTCAAACCCTGCTACCAACTACTTCTTGAAGCTCTGATACACCGCCTCTATGAACTTGTCCGTCGTCCAGGCTCCGGTCTGCTTGCCGTAGCGCGTGTCGTAGTCGCGGGAGGGTCTGGCCGCCTTCACCTGTGCGAGCGTCATTCCCTTCTTGACCATGTCCTGGACCCGATCGCGAATAATCGTCGTCATGTCACGGTAGTAGACCACCTCGGCGTGATCGGCGATCCGTCCGTGCCCCGGGATAACCAGGGTGCCGCCGCCCGCATGAGACGCCGGCACCGTGATATCGATGAGGCGATTCAATGCATCGACGATGGCCTGGATGCTGCCACCGCCGCGCGACGTCGATCACCGGGTACGTCGTGAGATCGAGCAAACCTCCGGCGCTGACGACGTCCGATTTGCGGAAAAGAACGACACTGTTGCTGTCCGTATTCGACGGCAGGTGCGTAATGACTACCGGCTCATCGTTGAAGTAGAGCCGCTTCTGCTCGATCGAGAAGGTGTTGTCTGGCCATCCTGCCTCTGGAATACGAGGCGCCTTGCCCTCTGGTCCTGCGACCCTGTGAAGCAGGGTGTAGTAAGAGATGACCGATGCCCGGGTAATGTCGAGCGCACCCTGAGGTCCGGCGGTATAGTCGGGCGCACGGAACGGAATTATCTCGCCGGTATCCGCGATAGCCGCGTTCCCGCCCACGTATTCGTCGAACTCTGTCGTGTTGATGATGTATCTGAGCGGCCGGTTGGAGATCGTCTTGAGCGCCGCCAGGACCTTTGGACTCATCGACGCGAGCCCCGCATCGACCAGCAGCACGCCGTCGTCGCCGGCCTGGACGGTGATGTTGCTCCCTGCGCCGATGATTACGTGAACCTTGCCCTGGACCGGAAGCACCTGGACCTCGCCCGGCGCGGGTGCACTCAATCGTGGCGGCCAGACGGTCTCGCGATTGGCAGCCTGATTTCCCTGCGTCGAGACGGACTCCGCGAACGCAATAAGCCCGAGACACGCAATGGCGGGCAACCACAGTCTTGTCATGGTCCATCCGATCCCGGCGGAGCCGTGGTAGCGGGTTTGGGCATCGTCTTCATCTTCGCGATGTATTCCGGGTACATCGTCTCTGGCCCACCGAGCCTGGCCTGATACGGCGTGTTGAACCTGTCCGCGAGCTTCGGGTTCAATCCAGGCAGCCTGCTTTGCCCGGGCAGAAAATGAGGCACGGAACCGCGCGGGACGGCCGTTTCGGTGGCCTCCTCACACGGATAGGGATCCATCCGCATGGCGGGATCATGGACCCACATCATCGTGGTTCGAATGTAGGGGCCGTTCAGGAGAATCGGATCGTACAGAATCACGGTGGCCTGCAGGAAGTCGCCCATGCGGCGCCACCGCGTGCGCACCACGGTCTTATCGCTCCGCATCAGTCCCGAGCGCCGGATGTACGCCTCTTTGACATGGGTTGTGGTGACCACGAGCGTGTCGCCATCCCATTCGCCGGTCGAGAATCCGCTCCAGGTGTGCACGGCGTTCTCCGGAGGATGAGGCCGGCCGTCCATCCAGATCGTTGTTTCCTGCTCTTCCTGATTGATATGGCCGTGGTAGGCCGAGGTTTTTTGGGTCGCCTCGTCGGTGTCCGTCCAGAGGCGCATCGCTGAAAGCGGACCTTCGAGTGAATAGTCCCAGACATGAGGGCGGCAAACCCACTCGGCCGTGTCGAAGTCGTCTGGCGACCAGCTCTGAGCGCGCCACTGCCCCTCGGCGCTGAGTGGAACTCCCGCCGCATCACCGGTCATGCCGCTGCCGTCCTGATTGCGGGGCAGCGGCCGCCACAACCCGGATACGTCCACCTGTGCCCAGGCCGGGCCTGCACATAGTGCCAACAGGACAAACAGGAGTGGCACTCGGCGCCCGATGTTCATGGCTGGTCGACAGCCGCCATCGGACGCGCTTCGCCCGCGTATACGCACTCGGTACATAGGGTTCTCACCGCGGCCCGGGGCTTCCCGGCGGCGGTAAATATACTCCATCAGCGCGTGGCGGGGGCCGGCTTGGCGAACCGTGCCGCGTCGATGGGCACGTTGGGTTGAAGCTCGCTCAGCTTGATGGTCATCTGCATGTACGTCTGGCTCACCGTCCAGGTGAAGGGCATCTTTACGCCAGCCACCTCGCGGTAGTCCGCGTAGTCAATCTGCGTCGGAACGGGACCGACGGCCGTCTGGTTCCATCGCACCAGCCGTACCAGCAGGCCCGCCTTGTCGAAGTACAGGTTCACGGGCAGCAGCCCCGGGCTGGTTCCCTGGACGATTTGAACGTCGTTGTCGTCGATGATCGAATTGCCGACCACCCACTGACTGAACGCCTGCTTGATTCCGACCGGGAACCCCACCAGCGCCTCCATGCGGGCGAGATCCAGCGTGCCGGTGGTGAGGGTCACGAGCGGCGCCGGGCTGTCGGGCCCCGCAAACCAGCCGTTGCGGCCGTCATACACCCTGAGGTTCTGTCCGTAATCAAGGTGGACGACCGTGGTGCGCTGATTCGGCGCTTTGGCGAACACCTCGACAGGAACCTCGCCGAATCCCGTATCGAACCCGGAATAGGTCCCCTTCGCCACAAAGCTCGTTATCTTCGCCAGCCGACCTGCTCCGCCAAGAGCCTCGAGATATTTGTCGAGTATCTGCGTCGCCGTCACACTCGTGTCGGGAACGAAGTTCATCATGTTTGGATCTTCGTCCGGAGTGCCGTACTGAAGGGCCAGACGTGGCGCGGTTTCAGGAACGTACGATCCTCTGTGGCAGGTGAAACACGTAACCTTCAGCGCTCCACCGAAATTATTGTTGTTGAGATTGCGCATCATCACGATCATCTGACGCGCACGCTGAATCCGCGGAGTGGCCACCGAAAACGCGTCGCGTTTGAAGACGGCGTCCTTCGAATGGCAGTACGTACAGTCGCCGCCCATTGACGCAGCGAACATCCCCATCGCCTCGATGAAGGTATCGACGGGCATTCCTTTGAGGACCTGGATGTTCTTGAAATGGGTCTCCGCCATCAGGGGCCCCTGCTCTGCGCCGCCTTGTTCCCCCTTCGCTGAAGCTACGGCGGATGAAGCAGCCTGAGCTGACTCTGCGGCACGCAGGCTCACTGCCGACACAACAACGAGCAGACACACCATTGCCACTCCGGTCGCCCAGAAGATTCGGCCCCTCCATGCGAACTTCATCTTTGTCCCCTGCCTCCGTGTGGCGCGTGAAGCCGTAGAGCCTGAAATGATTGAAGTATATGCCTTCCACGAATGACCAGGGGAGACGTCTCTCTCCCTCTAGGACAGGAAGCCACGACCTATAAGAGCTCGCTTATGTTGGGGTGGCTGAATCCCTATGAAGGTCAGGCCGACTCGTATCGCCTGACCGCACGAGAAGCCTCTGGGAACCGAGCGAGGTCACGGACCTCGCGTCTTGCGCCCGCAGAAGGCATCGCAGTGCGGTCCGGCCACCGGAATCGGGATTCGACACCACCTAACACTAGCGAGATTCGTTCGTCGAAACCGGCGCTCCACCACACTCCGAACCCGAACACGAACCGAGAACCTAGAAGCGAGAAGTGTGGACGACGGCTCAATGTGTATAAGAGCGATTCCTCCGTGTCTCCGCGTCTCCGTGGCCCGTGACTCAGGTCCGGCTAAAGCCGGACACTACGTACTATCGAATCGCGACCGGCCTCACCGGTGAACCCGTCGCGCCTTTGATGCGCTCGGTGAGATTCAGGTACAGGAACTCGTACACGCGATCGCGCGCCAGCTCGCGCAGATCCATGTTCTCGAGCATCCCGACGCCGCCGAAGAGCAGCTCGTGATGCACGTTGCCGAGCTCGGGACGCGCCGGCGGCTGAATGGTCACGCAGCAGCTGTCGGCGCCGACCATCGACGCCTTCTTCTCCACGGCCCAGCGCGACACTTCCACCCCGATGCCCGGCGACCCCTGATTCTCGCCCACGAAGAAGCGCGCATCGTTGTACTTCGCCGGATTGCCCCAGTGCACCGCCCACCCATAGTTGAAGAGGATGGCGTCACCAGGCTCGATGCTGTTCTCGCTCATGCCCTGCTTCGCCAGCGCGCCACGCACATCCGCCATCGTCACCTCATAGCGGCTGTCGAGGGTCGCGATGCCCTTGTAGCCGGCAATGTCGACGAGGATGCCGCGCGTGATGATCGGCTTCACATGCTCCACGCCGAGCGCCTCGAGGCCCCCTTGTCCGCGATTGCTGCCGGTTAGTTCCTCCTGGGTGAACCCGTTGTAGTAAACGTTCTTCAGCGTCCCGTCCGCCATCCGCACCACACGCCCCTGGTGCCCGAACGCGTCGTACTGCGTGCCCATCTGGCCGATGTAACCCGTGAAGTACTCCTGTTGGGCAAACCCTTGCCCTTCCTTCTGTGGCGCCGCCGCCATATGGGTGATCAGATAGAACGGCCGATTCCCGTACTGCGGCATGCTCGGCTCGTAGATGTGCCCGAGCTCGTACTCCTGGCCGGTTTTCGGAATGCGCAGGGCCTTCAGAATCTTCTCTGGCGTAATCAGGTTCGTGTTGCCGGCCTGATCCTTCGCGCCATGTGGAGACGGCCACCATGGACCTTTTTCGCGCGTCTGCGCGACCAGGGCGGAACCAATTCCCAGTACCAGTGCCGCGATTGACAACGCGGTAATACGTCGGATGTTCATGATGTCCTCCTGGGCCGGCCTGAAGGCCGGCCCCTACAAAATCTTTTGGGCCGGCCTAAAGGCCGGCCCCTACAAATCAGCGGCGCCACCGGCGCCGGCTACCTGCGGAACCCGGGCCACATGTCGGTGAGGCCACTCAGCCGCTTGAGCGTGAGCGTGTTCTGAACCGGCTGTCCGTTGAGCGTCGTTGGCGGAAACCGCAGCGTCACCTGTGCGCCGTTGATCTCGAAATTCCGCATGAACGATCCGCCCACCGCCGTCGGGTTGGCCGCGCCAAGCTGATAGTGGAACACGGCGCGGCTCTTCGGCTGGACGATGTAGGTGCCGAAGTAGGAGACGGAACCCTGCGTGGCGGCGCGTGCCTCGTCTACGGAAGGAACAGGTCCCGCGAACAGCTTGCGGCCGGGCGGAGGCAGGTAGAGGACCGCCATGTGGCCCGTCGGTGTGTACACGATCACACTCGCATCGCGGTACGCGGGGCGCAGGTTGACGCCGCTGGCGTTGTACAAACCCGCAGCCGTCCACTGCCAGAACCCGACGACCGCCTCTTGATACTCCGGCAGCCCCTCGAGCTCCGGAATTCGCTCCCATGACGTTCGGGTCATCGGGCGCCCGTCGGACGTCAGCTCCGTCAACACGAGCTGCGCGCCCTTTCGTTCGAACGATCGGAGGAACCGGTGACCCTGCCGTCCGGGATTCAGATCGCCATCGATGCGGTACGCGGCCGTCAAGCTGGTTGCATCGACGGAGTACGTGCCCCAGAACGCCTGGTAGGTCATGAACTGCTCCGAGGCGTCGAGCGACGCCGCTCGTCCGGCAACGGTCACGATTTCAATGACGTGTCCGGATGCGTCCTGGATGAGGATGCCGACAGGATTGGCAACCGGCGAGAGCGGCTGGCCCGCTGTCGCGCGTTCGAGTCCCTCGAGCTGCCACGTTCCCACGAGCGGCTGCAAGCCGCCAGTAGGACTCTGGCTCGCAAAAGCAACCGAGGTCAGCGAGGCGGCAACGCCCGTGAGCACGATCGCACAGGCGCATGCATGCCGCAGCCTGTCTCCGCACCAGCTCGCATTTCGCCGGAACATGTGTCCTACGACTGCGCGCGATCGAAAACGGCCGTCTCGGCGTCGGTGACGCCGTCGGAGGATTGGGTCTTCTGAATCGTCAGAACGTTACCAGCCCTGCTCCAGGTTTCCTTGATGTCGGTGACGAAGTCGCCAAAGGCGCTCGATACGACGCGCCGTGCCGTGATCACCAGCTTGTCGCCATCCCACGCGGCTCTGGCCTTTTCCGTGACACTGCTCGGAAGGGTGATGATGATCTCGCTTCCATCGAGCTTGTACACCGTTGTCAGCATTTCGGAACGCGGATAACGCAGCTCGACGTGCAGCTCGGCAGCCTGCTGCTTGATCACGAGTTCGCTGGGAAAACTGATGGTTGCGTTGTTCCCCGTTGCGCCCGCGCTGCTCCTGGCCTGACTGATTTTCCAGCTGCCCGAGAAGTCCGGTCTGGCCTGAGCCGTCACGGAAATCGTCGTCAGCATTAGAAGGCTGACGAGGATGGCCGGCAACCCACTCACGAAGCGCGTTCGCCGCTCTGCAGCCATGTGATCGCTTTAACGGGGAGCCGGCTCTTCGCCGGGCGGCTCGACCGGCGCGCCGGTGCCGGCGGACCCGGCAAAGAGCTCCTTGCCGGTTGACGTCAGCGTCACCGTCGTCGCGTTGGCAGTTGGTGTACCGTCGCGGGCAAGAAACGCGCGCACCACGACTTCTGCACCAACCGGCAGATCGTCGCGCCGCCAGCCTCGTCGATACAGGCCCGCAGGCGCGGCCGTCTCCAGTTCCCACGTCACGACTTTGCCGTCCGGCATCTTGACTTCGATGTAGAGATGCCCGTGCGGATTCGACCACAGCATCCGGCTGATGGTGCCTCTCAGCGTAATCGGTTTGTTCGCGTCGTACTGCGCCGCAAACGAGTGATGCGCCTCGACGGACGCACCGCACAGAACGGCGATAGCGATGAGGGCCACTGTGCGCTTGATGGTCATCGGCAGACTCCGGAGCTCTCCGATCTCAGGTTACCGTCCCGCGTTGTTGCCGCGGGTCGCGTCGTAGAGATTCTTCAGGTGCCGCAGATCGACGTTGCCTTCGTGACACGAATCCTCGAAGTCGAACTCGTTTTCCTCAGGCTGCGCCCCCAGCTTGACGTGCGGCGCCGGAAACCGCATCGTCCACGGCCGTGTATACACCTTTGGATCGGTCACCGTCGCTTCCCACCACATCGTGCCGGCGTTGATCATCCGGAATCGTTCCACAATGCGCGCGGCGTCGCTGATGATGTCGCCGCCGAGATTCGCCCAGCCCTTGCCATTGAGATTCGTTGTTTCGACGACAAGCGTGTCGCCGTCCCACCTTCCTCTTGGATCGCCCATCCAGAGACGGATGTTATCGGGAAGCGGCGGCCGATTGTCGAACCGGATGATGCGCGTGGCCGGGTGGGTGCCGTGAAAGATCGTGACCTTGTCGCGCGACTGGGTGATGAAAAAGTTGTAGACCATCATCCGCGGCATTCCTGGAAGAATGCACTTCGCGACGTTCTCTTCGTAGGCGCTCTCAGGACGGCGGCGGCGTTCGCGCTCCTCCAGCGCCCAGGGTTGGTACGGCAGCTTGCCGTCGGCAGGATCGATGATGAGCGTGGGACCTTCGCTGGCGATCCCGAATCCGCCGAGATGCTCTTCCCAGCTGTAGGTGGCGCCGCCACCTGACAGACGCCAGCTGCCGCTCAGATTCGGCTTGCCATCAGCCATCCTTGGAACGGGTGTGCGCTCCTCGGCCCGTTTGTTGGCATCGGCAGCTTCCTTGGCAAGGTCACGGCCCACGGCAAACTGTGATTCCTGGCGCGCGGCCGGCGCCGCCAGCCAGAACATCACGAGCGCCGCGACAAGCGCAAGGACGCGCCCTTCAGCCACGTAGCCTTTGGCCTCGTACCTTTGACCTTTGACTTTTGCCCTTTGACTTACCTGATTCACCACGTCACTCCTTGGGAATGACCATCGGCTTGTCCCAATCGCGCTCCCAGGTCAACGGTACACCGCTCTGTTCGAGGAGCTCGTGGCACTCGTATTCGAGCAGGCGCGCATCGGGCTGCCGCTGAATTGGCATCCGCATCTTCCACGGGCGCGCGAACACGTCGGGGTCGGCAATCGTGACCTCGTAATCGATTGTGTCGGGACCGATGCGGGTGTAACGCTCCTCTATCTGCGCGGCGTTGCTGTGGAAATTGCCCGCCATGTCGAACCATGTCCAGTCGCTGAGGTTCGTGACCTTGACGACCAGCGAATTGCCATCCCAGCGGCCGCGCGAAAGACCGCCCCAGAAATCAATGCCCTCTGGCACAGGACGATTCGTCAACGGAATCATCCGGCGGATGTGCATCCATTCGTACACGATGCCGACGAAGTCCTTTGACTGGACGATTTCGAACGGCCAGCCCAGATAGGTGATACGGGGAACACCCGGGATGTAGCACCTGGCCAGCGGATCGGCGTTCTGTGAGCGGGTTGTACGGAAACGTGATTCGGCTGTTCGCGAAGTTCTCTTTCTTGCGCGCGAGCGCCCACGGCTTGTAGGGGACGCGTCCGTCCGCCGGATCCACGATGACACCGAGGCCCGCCGGCACGCCGTACGACGCAGGATGGGGTTCGATGTCGTAGCGTGCGAGATTCCACACGCGCCAGATTCCCTGCAAATCGGGTTGACCATCGGCAGTGCGAGGCGGAGTGTACGGCTGCGGCGCGGCGGTTCGCGTCTGACCATTGAGCGCAGGTGGTGGCGCCGCGAACACAGTAGCGAGACAAACGCCAACCACAACACCGAATCGGACGAACCGGCGCGTCATACCATCTCCGCGGCGAACTCTAGCGCCGGACTCTGGGGGTGTCAACGATGACCGGCACACACGTCACCGTTTCAATCGGCAGCGTTATGGACCGGTCTCTGAGTCGGTTACGGTCGGCCCGGCGATCGCAGCCGCGGCCGGCCACCCACCTGTTCGAAGCTGTAACCGTCGGCGGGGCGATCAAGACGAGCGAGGTACAGGCGGTTTGCTTCGCGGCGGGCGGGACTTCCGGCCACAATCACCTGGTCACCAGGCCGCAGCGTCTGGGCCGTCATTCCGATGTCCGACAGCTCGCCCCGGTCGTCCAGCTCGACCCGCCACTGCTGCGGGGCACGACCCGTCTCGCGGACTTCCAGAGTGATGAAGGCATGCGGATTGATGAACTCGAACTGTGTGACGACGCCCTCCACCCGGACGTCACGGCGGCTGTCGTACATGCCGGAGATAGAGTGATGCGCCTCGGCTGTGAAGGCCTCGAGCAGGAGTCCGCACGCGAGCAGCGCGCTTGGCCTCGCAACCGGGAACATATCGCAAATCCGAAGTGTCATGGCGCACCTCGCACGCGAACCATTTACCACATTTCGGGCCGGGCACGGTCGGGGCGCAACCGGTAGCGTTGTGCTGGAGTTTTGTCCGCATGCACATCGCTAAACGCTTCGGCGTTACACAGGAGTCGCATCAACACCCCGGGACGGCGTACGTCTAGTTCCCCTCGTTCAGAAGGAACGCTCGCATCTTTTTCACGACTATTGAGCGTGGTTTCTCAGCGCGAAGGAACCGGTTGTGATCTGTGCCGTCGAGCTTCACAACTCGACCGTTCCTCCGCACAGACCGTCGTGCGCGTCGGCTCCATTTGGAGGTTGAACAGCACGCCAACGGGCCTGAACGATGACGACCTTATATTGGAACGAGGATATCTGAATTCCTCCAGCTTCCCACCAAAGACGCTTGGAAGCATGGCGCGTCGCCATCCACCAAGCCGTGCGTGCGAGCGACTCTCAAATACCGAGAGGCCGCCTTTCTGCTAGGCATCCAGAACGCAATCGGGGGCGCTTCACGTCTGGGTTCGTTCTGGGTATAGAAGATGTGATCGAAATTCGCCTTTTCATGGAGCATTCCGTCGTGGATATGGAGCGTAGGGAAGAACAACGCCCCGGGATCTCTCGTCCGAAACGAGAAGGCCATCGGGTGAACGTTGACGTGTCTACCTGGCTGCAGTTTGAATACGACGAACCCGAACGAAGCATACTGAGGGAGTTGTTTCCAAACATGCCCAGGAATCCTAAAGCGGGCATCCAGGCGATCGAAGTGGTCCACGTCAGGGACGAACGAGGCTTCAAACGCGCCCACGAGGTGGACCTTGAGGGATACGCGTGGTGGTTTGCCTCCCTTGGTATAAACCCACACTTGCTGCTGAAAAGTGGCGCTCCAGATCACGGAAGAAGTCGGGGTAATTGTCCAACGCCACGAACTCGACCGCTTCGTCAGCCGCCGCAGACGCCGCCGGGATCGGGAGAATCATCGCAGTCTGGTCGTCTGAGCTGAAGGTCATCTCGTACACGAGATGCTCTCGGTCGCCGCTGACGCGAGCGAAGATGTTCGTGCTGGAAACGTCCGTGACGGGGCCCGCAAAGCAGCACATCGTGGCGACTCCCAAAAGAGGAGAGGATCGGCAGATTAGCCATGCCATTTCAGCGTCTGTCCAACGTTCGCGATGAGCCGCGGC
>CAWFEX010000017.1:0-33392 GCA_963814955.1 uncultured Acidobacteriota bacterium | reverse complement strand
CGGCCTTCTAAGCCGGGGGCCGCAGGTTCGAGTCCTGCCGGGCGCGCCAGTATCTCCTGATTCGTTAGGAAATCCTCGAAATCAATTTCCGTCAACAACCTTCACAGCCCTCCAGAGACCGTCAGTTTCCGCGTGGCAGACCCGGTGTCGCTCTACTCGCGGAACCGGACGATCATCGCGCCGGCGGCTGCTGATACTCCTGCGGCGTCGCGCTTGGGCTGCCCTGAACGGGCCGGGGTTCCGGAAAGCGGTTGACGTAGAAAGGACGATACCTCACGGGATTCCCCTCCGCGTCGAGAAACCCGAACGACTGCTGGAAGATGATCGGCGGTGCGGCGTCCCTGGGCGCCATGGCATCGAGAATGTACAGCCGGTTCTCGTGCAGATAGATGCCGGCATAGGTACGCGTCGTGTCGGGATTGGTGAGCTGCAGCTCGA
This sequence comes from uncultured Acidobacteriota bacterium, assembly GCA_963814955.1. Taxonomy (GTDB): domain Bacteria; phylum Acidobacteriota; class Vicinamibacteria; order Vicinamibacterales; family UBA2999; genus DATCJA01. Next base: position 32,954 of record CAWFEX010000017.1, on the reverse strand, counting down.
GGCCGGGGACGAACTCAATATAGTGAAAGGCGTCGTACGTGACCGTAACACCCGGCTTCTGCCGGTACCTTGTCGCGGCATGGGCGACCGAGCCCGCGATGTCGACCAACCAGTAGACGCCCCCCGGCCCCGGGCCTCCTGAGTACGCGATATGGTTCAGCGCCGCATGAATGCGCTGGGCATCGGAGTAGTCGACGACGGTGATCGAGTAGCGGGCCCCCCCTTGCTGCCACGCATAGAGGCGGCCTGGAAATTTGGCGCCGTACTCCGACTCCCACGCGATCGTTTCGATCTTCGGTTGCCCCGGTGCGGGGATCGTGAACCGATCGGCGCGACTGGTGTACTCGACCCATTCCTGCGCGAAGACCGCCCGCACCAGCAGCACGACGAGCGTCATCACTGAAGTCACGCGCATGGACTTCTCCTTTGCCGCCTGAATACTGCCAGAGTCCGCGGTAACACACAATCGCCAAGAAAGCCCTGGAGCGTTGCACGACCGAATCGATCCGATTGACGGCCAACAACCGCGACGTCCGCCAGCTGTGGACCGAATACCTCACCTGGATCACGGCCGAAGCCCGGCGGCGCGTCTCGGGACATGACTTTCACGCCCCGCAGGCTTCAGGCACGTCGCATCTCTGCTTCGGCTCGACGCGAATGGTACGTTCCTACCCGCCAGGCTCTTGCGTCTGCAACGATTGATTTCCACGCCAGGTATCGACGAACGGCATCGTCGAGGTCCTGCATCCTTGCCTTGTCGGCCACGAGGAACACCAGACTGTTGCGGAAGAGGCGCGGACTGTTGCCACGCGATTCAAGCAGCGTCCTCGCTGCGACCTCCGCGGAACTCGTGCCGTCCTTCGTATAGACGTGTTCCGCCGGCAGCACCACCAGCCTTGCATCCTGGTCGTCGGGGACGTCCGCTGCGCTCCGCGCAAACGCGTGGACGCGGGCGAAGTCACTGGCCTTGCGCGCATCGTTGTGCGCGCCGATCATGGATGGGCTTCTTCAAGATGGCTGCGAAGTCCTTCGGGTCGAGGTCCGACGTGTCGGTCCCGCTCACGACCACGACCGGCACGTTTCGCGTGTCGGCAACGAGTCCAGGTCGGGTTTGGCGGCGAATATCTCGTCAAGCTCGCCCTGACCTCGGACGGCTCCACGTACATCACACGTCATCCTCGCGCCCTCCGTCTTCGTGCGTCGATGAAGGACTTGACACAAAGCGCCAAGAGCGTGCCGGTCAGGATTGCCGTCAGCCCCTGCGAGATCGCGGCCGGGGTCGTGGTGCCGCCGAGCAGCCGGATGAGGCCTCCGATGGTCCCCAGCAGGCCGAGCAGCGCGAAGGCCGCGACGGCGTGCATCGCGTCTTGCGGTAGGCTTCGTTTCGGGCGAGCCAGCCGAAGGCCAGCAGCAGCAGGCCAAGAAAGGCCGGGATCAGCGCCGTCGCGCTCTGGCGGTCCGTGGCGACATACCCCACCACACCGATCACGATCAGTGCCGCCGCCATTCCGATTGTCGTATTCGCCAATGTGCCTCCTCGGGCGGCCGGAAGTACCGCTCCTATACTGTGTTGTCGTCGCGCCAGGGACCGGGATGGGGAACGGACCAAAGACCGAGAACCCTCTGGCGGCCCTGCGGAGACCGTTCGAGCGCGGCCTGCCGCAGCGCATCTACGCAGCGTGCTTATTGTCCGGGCCGGGCACTCGGCGTATATGGAACCGATTCGACTCGCAACGGCGGATCCGCTTCAATCTTCAGCGGCGTGCGGCTCTGAATGGCGACAGTGCCCGAGATCCCGATCTGAATCGGCCGGAGAGGGTTACGTCCTGCGTCAGGCGTCTGCCCCGCGAGCGCGACCGGGAGAAACCCGCCATCCACAGCCGCAATGACGACCCGCATGGGCTCAGCCTGTGCGGATACCCGCGGCGCGAAGTCTTTCAATCCGAGCCAGAGCAGCTCAATAGCGATGATGGTCAATACGACCCGTAGATAGCATCGGTGTTCATGACGGCATCTCCTGCGGCGAAGTATAGGGCACGCAGATGCAGGCATGACCTCAGCTGTCAGTGAATCAAGCAAGAATTCTGGGCGGATGGAATCGCCTCGGCTTCAGCTTGGATCGCAGATCCGCTGTCCGCATTGTCGACGCTGGCATCCGGTGGCGCAGCGACACACTGACCTGCGCGCGGACGGGAGCGGCTCGCAAGCCGTTGTCCCACATGCGGAACGTGTTGAACGGAACACCTATGACGCTCGCAAATTCTTTCTGTGAGAGACCTGCTGTGCGACGAAGGGCCCGAAGTTCGTTCATCACGGACACAGCGCCATGCGCCGTCGAAATCGCAAAGCGACCTCCGGTTTTCATGGCCGGTGACCGCCTTATCCAACTGAGTTACGACGACGATGTTGGAATTGTCGAATTCGCGAAAACGTTCGGGAATTCAGAAGCGCGACGTCTGGCGCGAATTTGCAAGACCGATCACTTTGTTCGATTTGTGTTCGCCTGAAAAATGTTTCGCGATCACAACTCGCGGATTCTTTTAGGAATTGGCGCCCGGCAGGACGAAGCAGACGCAAGAACCGGGCGGGCGTGGCCAGCTCGCGAAGCGAGCTGGCGCGCCGGCAGGACTCGAACCTGCGGCCCCCGGCTTAGAGAAGGCCGGTGCTCTGTCCACAAAGGGGGTGTCCACCTGTCCGGAGTCGGGACACCGTTCCCGCCGCCTCCCCATTAGCTCCACGAACTGGGAAGAAATCGGGGGAATGCTGAGGACACCAGCGGCGTCGGATATCGTCGATAACTCACGGCCGTGGAACGAGTTGTGATCACAACCTGCACGTCGTCAGTTACTTAGCGAAAGTCGATCTGTTATGTTCGACTCCCGCCGCCTCCACCAAATAAGTCAAAGTGTTTCAATCAGTTGCGGACGCTCGTTTTCTCACTGTACCTGATTGGTACCTAATTCGAAGTTTTCACCTCTCGCTTATTCATTTAAGACTCCTGACATGCCAGAACCTCGCGTTGTTCTGTTGCTGTCGGGCATGATTCCGCCGCCTTCACGAACAACACAACGCGCCGAGTGCTCAGCAAGTGTGTCGGCAGAATCCGCACGGCTTTGGTGGGGACACCCGGTCGCTTACTGACGTTCGTCTCAAAGCTGAATAACAGACAGCCAGGGACGGTTCCTGAAATGGCGCGGAATGACCGTCAACGCTGAGTAGCCGAGCGAGAGCGCAATGGAGCCGATCACAAGATCGGCGAACGGGGATCACGATGCCCCGGCTTTGCTGATGGGCATCCGGCTTGTCGGCAAGTCTTGCGACATTGGCGGTCAGAAGGTAGACGGCGACCGCAGCAATGAGTTCCTCGACACAGGATTCGCGACGCGCTCGGCGTTCGGCCGTGTCGGCACGGTGAATGCCGTGGACGAGTTCAACGGCCCGACCGTCGACAGTGTCGCCTCTTGATCGCCGGCAACGTCAATCGCACGTTGGAGGCGCGCTTGAACGGTATCGCCGCGGCGCTCGGCCGGAATCGCGACACTCGACTCGAGAATCAATCCCACGCGGGCGGGGTGAGGGGCTCGCGATGGCGGCCGCTGACGACCGCTTCAAGGTCACGGCCGAAGGTGCCATCGAGCGTCGTATCCGAGCCGCGCTCCTTCGCGAAGCGAAGCGACTCCGAGAGCAAACGGACGTGCGGCGTACGGGGACGTCAGGACCGTGTTCGTGGACACCGACGGAAGCCCGAATCGTTCGAGGGCAAAGCGCATAGCACCGTGGTATCCGTAATCACCGAGGCCGGACTGGGCCTGCGAGCGGTGAGCCGATCACAGGATGCAAGTAATCCGCTCCCTGCGATACATGGGTGGCACGCGCCCACGATGGCTCGGGGCACTTATAGTTCACCGGACAGGGCATCTGGAGAAGCCTATTTTGTCAGGCCAGAGGGATTGCTTGTCGTCATGGTGTTCGATGAACAGCGAAGCCCTGCCAGAGAGATCTCGCGAGACCGTTCGCCGAAGCATTCGTGGATATGTGCAAGTGGGCAAGAGAGTGAAAGGTGGCGCTGCCGTAGCGCGCACACCAAAGGGACGCAGAGGGGTCTGTAGTTCCGAGGATGCCGTAAACCGGCATTGCAGCGGACGGCCAACACGGTAAGGCGCCCTGTGGCCGGCAGAGCCGGAGCGATTCGATTGCACGGGTTAGCCCCCAGCCGCCTCCTCACCTAAGCGGTTTGCTGGAGCTCACGAGCCTTGCTCTTCGGCCCACACCGCCCTCTCGAGGTCCGCCTCGGCTTCCATGATGTCCGACATCCACTCGTTGCCGTTTAACAGCGGATGCGGGCGAACGCCCGCCGTGGTCTGCTCGATCTTCCCTTCGAAGAACGACTGTGCATGGCTCGGCAGGACGATGTCAGGCGCCTTCTCGGCCTTCAGCCGGCTCAGGCCGAGCCGGGTATCGGCGATGACGTTCTTGTGCCGCGGGTTCTTGATGAGCGACACGCCCCAGTCCGGCAGCAGGCTGCCCAGGATTGCCACGTTGTAGCGCCGGCCGCCGTCTTCCACGGTCATCATCCAGGTCGTCGTTCCCTGCGTGTGGCCGGGGTTGTGCACCGCGCGCAGCGTCGTCCCCCCGATCTCCACCGTATCGCCGTGCTCAAGCACGCGATCGACCTTCACCGGATCCCAGCCGACAGCGCCCAGGGCCGAGGTGTCGGTCCCGGTCGAGAGCGCCTCGGCGTCCCCGCGCATCGCCATCACGCGCGCCCCCGTCAGCTTCTGCATCGCCGCGTGCCCCGCCACGTGATCGAACTGCGCCTCCGTCGACAGGATGACCTTGACGTCACGCGGGTTGAAGCCGAGCGCCTCGATGTTCTTCCGGACCACGTCGTGCATCTCCACCGTCCCGGTGTCGACGAGGACGTGTCCTTCGGGCGTGGTGATCAGCCAGGATGAGATGTCGGCTGCGCCCACGTAGTGGATGGTGCCGACGATTTTGAACGGCTCGGCAGGTGCGCTCATCGGGCCGCGGAAGCGGTCGTACCATTCTTTCGAGTACATCTCCTGGCCCGGCGTCGACGCCACCGTGGTGACGACCAGGAGAACTGCTGCCAAGGCTGAAGCACGCACGCCTATCACCTCCTGAACGCAGGCATCCTGCCAGGCCCGGCACCCCGCCGGACTCGCGTTTGCCGGAGACCCGGCTCATTTTATGACATGCCCACGCACCGTCTACCGGTGTTCCACCACATCGAGCGCTATATCCAGCGAGCGGTCGCTCCACGCGATCAGTCGGCGTCCTCATTGAAGACGAGCAGCTCTACAACGATGACAAGACGGGTCCCTTCACCGTCGCCGCTTACAACATGGTTATGCTCTTGGCCGTGGAGGGTCAGCAATACACTGGTCGCGAGTTGACTGCGATGTTCGCGGAAGTTGGGTTCACTGACATCGACGTGAAGCCCACCTGTGGTTACTGGCGCATCGTCACGGGGCGTGAGCGTTGATGGTGAAGTATCGCAAGCCGTGCCTAACACGGACGGGACCCGACGGCGCATCTGAGTCACGCGCGCCGCGCGTCGGACCGACGCGGTTACTTCGCGGAAACGCTGTAGCGTCGATCGATCGACACGTTTCATTCCGGGGGACCCGATGAGCAGTGTCGGCACGAGCTTTCGCCTTGCGCCAATGTCTCGTCTGATCCTGATCCTGACGGTTGGCCTTTGGGCGCTACCGATCGCGTTGTTGGCGAGCGCGGTGTTCCAGCCAGCGCGCGCCGCTCCCGCGCTGCTTCTCGTTGCGATCTATGCCTGGGCATGGCTTCGTTTCCGACCCACCCGCTTCGTCGTTCACCCGGCGACGCTCGAAGTCGTGTGGCCGCTCAAGCGCCGCGTACTGCAACGAAGCGACATCACAGCGATTCACGTCTTTGACGGACCACAACTGCGCTCAATGACTGGGTGGTGCATGCGTGTCGGCGCGGGCGGCCTCTGGGGCGCATTTGGCTGGTTGTGGACCCGACGTCGAGGGATCGTGCAGATGTACATCTCACGCACGGATCGCTTCGTGTGGATCGAACGCGCGAACGCGCGACCGTGGCTGATTTCACCGGAACAACCAGAGGTATTCATGCGCGCGCTTGCGCCGTGGGGCTACTGACCCCTGTGCGTGCAAAGGTGCTACTCGACGCACCACACCAGGGCTGGAACCTTCGCGGTAAAGGGCGCCGCACGACGCCGCTCGATCGAGCGTCTCGATCCAGGGCTTGAAAGTAACCTAGGTTGGGCGTGACACTACCTGGCTACCAGATCGGTCGAGCTCGACGTGAGGATCTGAGTCTGGTTCCGGCGATCGAGCTTGCGGCCGCCCAGTTGCTCCGAGGACATGCGCCTGAATCCGTGTTGAACGAGGCAACTGAAGGGCCATCTATCCGTGCTATCGGATCCGAACAATGGGCTCACCGAAGCGTCTTGGTATTCTAGTCGGCGGCGGCCCGGCCCCTGGCATCAACGCCGTCATCTCGGCCGCGACGATCGAGGCAATCAACCAGGGCTTCGAGGTCGTCGGCATCCGTGACGGGTTCAAACACCTCGTCCGCCGCGATCCGTCCGCGCTGCGGCCCCTTGCGATTGACGACGTGTCGCGTGTCCACCTGCTCGGAGGGTCGATCCTTGGCACCTCACGCGAGAATCCGACCAAGACTCTTGAGTCGACGCGCGCTGTCATCGAGACGCTGCAGCAGGTGGGCATTACGCACCTCATCACGATTGGCGGCGACGACACGGCACTCTCTTCGCGCTACGTCGGCGAGCATTCCAATGGAACGATCCGCGGTGTGCACGTGCCGAAGACGATCGACAACGACCTGCCCTTGCCGCCGCACATCCCCACGTTCGGCTTCCAGACGGCTCGCCACGTCGGAGTCGAGCTGGTACGAAACCTGATGGAAGACGCCAGGTCCACTCGCCGCTGGTACATCGTGGTCGCGATGGGGCGCAAAGCTGGACACCTCGCCCTTGGCATCGGCAAGGCGGCGGGTACCACGCTCACCGTGATCGCGGAAGAATGTCGAGCTCAGTACGTGCCGTTTGCTACGCTGTGCGACATTGTCGAGGGCGCGATCATCAAGCGGCGGGCGATGGGGAACGGCTACGGCGTCGCCGTGATGGCGGAGGGCCTCATCGACAAGCTCGATCCGGCGGAGGTCGCTGAGTTGGAGGACGTCGAGCGAGACGAGCACGGACACGTGCGGTTCGCCGAAGTGGATCTGGCGCGAAAGGTCAAGGCCGAAGTCCAGGGGCGGCTCAGCGAGCGCGGTCTCCGCGTCACGATCACGGACAAGAACGTCGGCTACGAGCTTCGATGTGCGGATCCCATTTCCTTCGATGCCGAGTACTGTCGCGACCTTGGCTACAACGCCGTGCGGTTTCTGCTCGACGGCGGCAGTGGGGCGATGGTCAGCGTCCAAGGGGGCCGCCTGGTGCCGATTTCGTTCGACGACCTTAGAGAACCAGAGACCGGCAAGACGAAGGTCCGGCTCGTCGACATCAACAGCGAGGGGTACCGAGTCGCACGCGCCTACATGATCCGGCTCGAAGCCGAGGACTTCGAGCACGCCGCCTGGGTGGACCGGCTGGCTGCCGCGGGCCATCTGACGCCGGGTGGCTTTCGACAGCGCTTTGAGCATCTGGGTTCGGCGACCATAGCGGCCAGTCGCGATCGGCAGTAATGCCCGTCAAACGCATCGGCATCGTCGTCGGCGGTGGACCCGCACCCGGCACGAATGGCGTGATCAGCGCGGTTGCCATCGAGGCCATCAAGGTCGGGTGTGTGCCGATTGGCTTCAACGACGGCTTCGACTGGCTCACCCAGCGCTATACCGACGAACAGCATGAGTTGACGATTGACGAGGTTTCGCGCATCCACCTTGATGGCGGCGTGCTCCTCGGCTGCTCACGCCGTGACGTCACGCGCGATCCGGAGAGCCTCGAGAACACAATCGCTGCGCTGGCCAAGCTCAAGATCGACGCGCTGGTCTGCGTAGGCGGCGACGACATGGTGCGCAGCGCCGCTGCCATCGAGCGTTGCGGCGTCGTGAAAGTCGTGCAGGTTCCGAAGAGCATCGACAACGATCTGTGGCTCCCTCTGCCGCTACCAACGCTCGGCTACGAAACCGCGCGTCATGCCGGCGTCGGCATCGTCAAGGGCCTCATGGAGGATGCGAAAACAACCGGCCGTTGGTACCTCGGCGTGACAATGGGCCGGCCCACGGGTCATTTGACGCTCGGCATCGGCAAAGCGGCGAGCGCGACCTGCACGATCATCCCCGAGGAGTTCCCCGAAGGTCTGATATCGCTCGCCGACATCGCCGACATCGTCGAGGGAAGCATCATCAAGCGGCGGGCGATGGGCAAACCCTACGGCGTCGCCCTGCTTTCCGAAGCGCTCGTTGAGCGTTTCAGCCCCGGCGAGGTGGCGGAGCTGCAGGACGTGGACCGCGACGCGCAGGGCAACATCAGGGTCACGGAAATCGACCTCGGCCGGAAGGTCAAGAACGTCGTCCAGATGCGACTCGAACAGCGCGGCATCAACGTGACGATTGTGGACAAGACGATCGGATACGAGCTGCGATGCGCGCCGCCGATTCCGCTCGATGCCGAGTACGCGCGAGACCTCGGCTATGCTGCCGTGAGCTACCTGATGAGGGGCGGATCGGGCGCGCTCGTCACCATCCAAGCAGGCGAGCTCACGCCGATCCCGTTTGCCGAGGTCGTGGACCCGAGCGGCGAGGGCCGGAGGCGTGTAGTGGACATCACCACCGAGAGCTATCAGGTGGCGCGGAAGTATATGGTGCGGATCGGTCCGGATGACTTCAAGGATGCCGCGCGGGTCTTGTCGCTCGCCCAGGCCGCCGGCCTAGACGAGGACGCATTCCGCGCGCGTTTCGCACGATTCGCACACGTCTGAAAGTACGGTCTGCGGCACCTCGAGTTGCTCAGCGCCTGCTCGGTGCTGTGATGGTGCTCCGTGGCTTTCGAGGGTGAAGGACTGGCGGGAAAGAGAAGTTAGACGACTGCGTTCCACCAGGCTGCGCTGACGCTCGTTTCGTTGTGCAAGCCCCCAGAAGGGTCTCCATGGCACGACGGATCCGCTGTACCTTCTATGAGGGCCGCGGTTGTCAAGCCCCAAGGCTGTCTCGCTACTCCAGCACACGTTCATTGAGGCCGCCGAGCAGGCCCTCCCCAACAGCAGGGCCCGCGCGGGCGGCCGAATCACCGAACACCGATCCAGGAACGATAATCCCGCTGTTGACAGTCGTGCGAGCTGGTGGCTTCATGCTCGCAGGAGCACGATGGCTCCAGCGCACCTTCTATCCGTGTCGGCGGCCATGCGCCAAACACCAGAGGCGTCATCCGCGAAGCCTGGCAAGCCCTCCTTCTGTTTTTCGGTTCACTCAACTGAACCCGGTACAGGCGGCGAGGGCTCGCGCCAGCTCGTGATCCACGCTCGGGCAAGCAGCGTCGATCGTTATCCCGCCATCACTTTCAGCTGCGCGCCCACCGGCACGACGCCGGTTTCGACATACCGCCAGAGCGCGACGAGTAACTTGCGCGCGAGCGCAACAATGCCGATTTTCCGTGCTCGCCGGCTCCCACCGCCAAACCGCCGTTGGTACCACTGTGTCAGCGCGCTCGTGGGTTGATAGCGCACCGACTCGAGTGGGTGCGGACTGATGCCCATGCCGTATCACGCGTTCGCCGAGCACCCGCGATGGACGGGGAACCTGGGACCGCGCGTGAGTTGACGATCTCGAGTCGCCGCCCATAGCGACGGCCATCGCGCATGACGTTGTTACGCGGCTTTGAGAATCTGGTGGCTCAGCTGGGCAGCGGGTAGCGGGCAGCGCTAAAATGTCCCTTCAGAGGAGAGAATTGCGTGGGTTCACGTCTTTGCCGTACCTCTCATCGCCGCGCTCGCGCTGGCCTGCGCCGCCCGGATCGGCACCTTCGCCCAGGGCAATCCTGAAGCGGCAAAGGTGAAGAATCCTGTTGCCGCGACTCCCGAGTCAATCGCCGCCGGCAAGATGGTTTACACCAAATGCGCGCCGTGTCATGGCGTCAACGGCGAAGGCGGGCCGGGCAACGACCTGATTCCCGCGGCGCCGAGCCTGGTCGACGACATGTGGGATCACGGCTCGACCGACGGCGAGATCTTCAACAACATCAAGAACGGCGTGGAGCCGGACTTCAATATGGTGCCGTTCAAGGATCAGTTGAAGGACGAGGAGATCTGGAACGTCGTGAACTACGTTCGCTCCATCGCCAAGAAGAAGTAGAAACAAAAAGAGCGGGATTCTCATCCCGCCCTTCTCGCCTTTCCCGCCTGAACCGACCTACTTGGACAGAGGGTCGGGCCGAACCTGGAACTTCACGAGCTTGGGCGTTTCTCCCTTGCCGCCTTCCATGTGGAACGGCGCGCGCGTCGACACCGGCGTGTAGAGCCCCTTGCCCTTCCAGCCGCCCTTCGGGTTGTCGATGCGGCCGTCAAGGCCTTTCGCGTAGTACCCCATCGGATACGGCACGCGGAACGTCACGATCTTGTCGTTGACCAGCGCGAGCAGCCCTTCCGAGAGATTGCCGGTCGCCAGCGGAACCTCCTTGCCGACGCCAAGCAGGTCGAAGCGATCGACGAAGTTGTAGTACGCCGAGTCGGCGCTGGCGTTCTCGACCGCGCCCTTGTAGTTCGGACCTGGGAACGGATAGAGCGACCAGCCTTCCGCACAATGCTGACCGGTTGCGGTCGGACCATTCAGCGGGGCTTTGCACTTCCTCCGGTCGAAGCTGGCAAGGTGACCGCTCGAGAGGACCGTCCAGACGACGTTCTTGCTGTCGATGTCCATGCCACGCGGCGCGAAGCCCTGAATGGTCGCCTTCGGATTGTTCCACGGTACTTCGTAGATCTCCGTCAGCGCCGTTTCAGGCGGATGCGGACCGGGGACGAAGCGCCCGAGCGCGCCGGGCACGCCCTGCACGGTTCCCCACACCGATCCATCGTACCCCGGCGAGTCGCCGTAGAACTGGATGGCCAGCCGCTTGTCCTTGGTGGGATCGGCCGGCTGATTCGGCTCGGTGTACGCGTCGCGCTTGCCGTTGCCGTTGTAATCGACGACGAACGCGCTCCAGCCCTGCGACGCCTTCTCGTCGTGCGTCTTGTCCCACGTCTTGACGTCGAACCAGCCTTCGACGCCCTGGGGACCGAACGAGGACCACAGCACGTCGTTCTCGTCGAAGTTCAGGTGGCCCCACGTGAAGCACGTATCGATGGTCGTGACCTGCTTCGTCTTCGGGTCATACATGATCAGGCCGCGCTGACCCTGCGTGATCGGGAACAGCTTTGCTGACGGGTGATCCGAGCCCGCCTGGCACCAGGCCGGGGTCTGCGGTTTACGGACGCGGCCCGCGCCCCAGACCCGACCCTGCTTGTCCATCGCGAAGCTGTGGACCGTTGTCTGGCTGCTCCAGATTGCTTCGTCGGCCCAGAACGGCGACGGAGCGGCCGGCGGCTGGTCCTTGGAGCTCGGCGTATCGGCGTCGCGCGGGGCGACCCTGATCTGCGACGCGGCGTTCGTCTTCGGATCGATCACCGAGAAGTAGTCGGCGCTCTCTTCGAGCGCGCCGTAGATCGGCCCGTTCGCGTTGATCGTCGGGTTGCGCTTGTCGGTCGAGATGGCGTCGTGCAGATAGACCTTCGGATCCGCCCAGTCCCACATCGTCACGACGACGTTCCGCTCGAGGCCCTGCGGACGCTGCGGCGTCTGGTCCGGCAACGCCCCCTTGGCGATGCGATCGGTCCAGTCGGCGAACATCCCGAGCGCGCGGGCGCGGCCCACCTGCGTGAAGCGCGCGTTCATGCCCCCGCCGGCCTGCCCGGACTGGATCCGGCGGTCCCAGGCCATCGCCGTGTCCTCGAACTCCTTGAGGATGCTCGGCGGGATCGTGCGCGTGGCCGGGCCACCCATCTGATGGCACCCGGTGCAGCCATCGGTGTTGACGATGTTGCGAATCCATTCGCCCTGGCTCTTGATGTTCGGCGAGATGCCGTTGCCCTTGTCACCCGTGCCCGGGAAATCGCTCTTCGGCGGCACCTGCAGCAGCGCGTACCAGGTACCTGCGCCGGGTAATACTGTGCCGCCGCCTTCTTGTCGGGCGCCGCGACCGCCTTCAGGTTGACGACCTTTCCCGGCGCCGATTTCACTTTCGCCGAATCGACCAGGCCATACCCGCGGACCCAGACGTCGTATTCGCCGGCCGGGAGATCCGGGACGACGTATCGGCCGCGGTCGTCGGTCACGACGCTCTTGATCAGGCGTGTCGGCGTGCTCCGCGTTTCCGCGATCACCCAGACGCCTGCTTCGGGCCCCCCCACACCGGTCACGACGCCGCCGATGTCGTCGTTGTCGATAGCGGGCGCTCCGCCTCCCTGCCCCGACACCCGGACCGAGGTCGTGGCCAAAAAGACGAGGAGGCACAACCCCAGGAGTAATGCAGAGATTCTCATGGTCTTCATGCTGCCTGCCCTTTCCCTTTTACCTGATTCCGAAGGAATGGATCCTTATAACACAGGAGACGGGCGGTGTCGGCGTTAGAGCCGGCACTGAATCGTTGTGCGTCCACAGGCGATCGGGGAGGCGGCCTCCATATCCCTCGCTCTCGCTCGGATATCGCTCGCTCTCGCTTCCTCTATGTCGGCAGCGTATTGCAGGCAATCGAGGCGCGTTCAGGGCTCGGGTGGCTTGCCGGTCAGCCCTCCTCACCGTTCACTCCCAGGTGGGCCGGACGCTCGTCGGCGGGGGCTGTGTCGGTCACCAGGTCCCGGATGACCGACCGTTTGGGAAGCGGCGCTACGGTGGTGGGCGTCGACTGGAGTCGCGCGGTGCACGTGTACTTCACCTCGCCATTCACGAGCGCCATGCACGTCTTGCAGACATTGGCGTTGATGCAGCTGTAGCGAACGGCCAGGGTGGAGTCGAGACGCGCACGGATCCACCGGAGGCCATCCAGCACCGACATGCCCTCTTCGTACGGCACTTCGAATGTCTCGTAGCCCCCCGGCTGATCGGGCTGCCCTCGCCACACCCGTAACAGCGCGGTGGGCCGGTTGATCGCCCCGCTCATGAGTGCGCCGTCGTTGCCCGAGCCTGAACCACGGGTTCGCGCCGTATCGACAGCGCACCGCGCTCGAGTCGAATCACCTGGTTGTGTCTCAGCGCCGCGTCGGTCCCGGGAAGATCGAGCCGTTGGTGGGCGCCGCGGCTCTCCCGGCGCGCGGCGGCCGCGGCGGCCACCGACTCGGCGACAACCAGCATCGCGCGCAGCTCGTACCAATCGTGTAGATCCATGTTGAACTGCCCGGCTGCCGCGATGCGTAGATGCGGCAACTCTGCGTCGCGCATCTGCCGGATTCGGCTCAGGGCCGCGTCCAACTGCGCTCCCGTCCTGAAGACACCGACATGATCCCACATCAGATCCTGCAGTTCCGTTTGCAGACTGAGTGGGGTGCGTTCACCGTGCGGCCGGCCGTCGCGTAAGCAGCGGATCAGATCCAGAGCCGAGGCGGCGGCCGCGCCGTCCCAGCCGGAATGTCCGCGCCGCGCGACGTCTTCAGCCGCGGCCCGACCCGCGCACTCGCCGAACACGAACGCTTCCGTGATGGCATTGCCAGACAGTCGATTGGCGCCATGTGCTCCGCCAACCGCCTCTCCAGCGGCATACAGCGCTTCAACACAGGTTTGCATGCGCGTGTTCACGCGAATGCCACCCATGTGGTAATGCGCGATCGGGCTCACCTCGACCGGCATACGGGTCAGATCGATGCCGTTCGCTAGGAGTCGATCGATCACCGGTCCGAACGCATCCCGCAGCGCCGATTCGGCGACATGCCGGAAATCGAGATACACGCCGCCGTGCGGCGAGCCGCGACCGGCCTCGACTTCTTTGACGATGGCGTATGAGGCCAGATCCCGTCCGACCGAGTAGTGGCCGCCATCGGTGCTCCCGTAGCGGTGAATGAACTCTTCGAATCGTCCGTTGAGGAGACGGCCTCCCAATTTGTACCTGAAGGGATCCCACATGATGGGATCCATGCCGACCAGGCGCGGCGCCAGATGCCCGATGGGAAAGAACTGCACGAATTCCATGTCCACCAGTTCTGCCCCGGCCCGGAGTGCCATCGCGTAGGCTTCGCCTCCCATGTTCGCTGACGCACTGTTGCGTCGATAGAGCTTCGTCAATCCACCCGCCGCCAGAATCACCGCTTTGGCGTCGATGGTCAGCGGCTCGCCCGAGACCATATCCAATGCAACGGCGCCGGACGCGCAGCCGTCCCGTACGACGATATCGGTGACGGCCACGTTGCTGAGTCGCTGGATGTGAGGCGAACTGCTGGCCTGTCGGCGCAGAGTGGCGGCTACGGCCGGTCCGGTATTGAGGAAGTCGATGTAGCAGCAGCGCCGGCGGCTGTGACCGGGTGCCGGACTCTGTCTGAGGCGGTTCCCGGTGCGCGCCCAGCGAGCACCCCACGCGTCCATCTCCAGGATGCGGCTGGGCCCCTGCTGACACAGGAGGGCCACCAACTGCTCGTTGCACAGGCCGCGACCCGCTTCGACCGTGTCGGCTGCATGCACGGTCCAGTCGTCTGGTTCTTCGTGTCCGAGCGCGGCGGCCACGGTCATCTGCGCCATGATGGTCGCGCCGCCCCGGCCGACGAGGCCCTTGTCCACCAGCAGGACGGACGCTCCACCACGCGCCGCGGCGACGGCCGCGTACATGCCCGCGCCGCCTGCGCCGACGATCAGGACGTCGGATGCAACATGCGTCATCGTCCGTGCGTGCCTCCCCTCAATATGCCAGCCGTCCTTCGATGGCTTTGACGATGGCGTTGAGGCTCATGCCGAGAATCGCGAGCACGACGAGCCCGGTGAACACTCCGACGATGTCGATGCGACCCGCCGCTAATTCGACGTACCAGCCAAGGCCACGATTGGCGCCCACCAGTTCACCGATGACAGCCCCCACGAGCGCCAGGCCGATGCCGACGCGCATCGACGCGAAGACCCACGGAACAATCGACGGCAGCAGCACCTTGCGCAGCGTGTACGCGCGCGAGGCACGCATCGCGCGCAACATGTCGAGGAGATCGCGGTCCACGCTTCGGACACCCTCGTAGGTGTTCAGGATGACGACAACGACAACCATCGAGAAGGCCATCATGATCTTGGAAAGGGACCCGATCCCGAACCAGAGAATCAGCAGCGGCGCGAGGGCCACGCGGGGAAGGCTGTAGAACGCGAGGAAGTAGGGTTCGAGCGTCGCAGCCACAAACCGGTTGGCCGCAAACAGGATCCCGATGGGCACGCCGACGATCAGGCTCGCGAGCAGGCCGGCGACGGCATGGCCGAGCGTGACGCCCGTATGGGTGAGCATGTCGCCCTCGACGAACACGTTCCACAGCCGCACCGCGATCAGCGCTCGGGTCCCCAATCCAGAACGGATCGACGAAGAAGGTAGCGGCGAGCTCCCACACGATGAGCAGAGCCGCGCCGAGACAGAGCTGGGCCACCACGCGAGTCCGCAGGCGCACGTTCTCCGACGCAAAGGTGTTCATGATTTCACGTCCAGCAGTTCGGTTTCGCGTGGCGAACGCAGGCTGAACGGTTTGATAATCCGTTCGAGATCCACTGCGTTGACCGCCTCCTCAGGCACCAGGGTGCGCGGCGGGTACACCGCTGGCGGCGCCGGCTTGGTGGCGTCGATGACCATGGCCGTCATCGGGCGTGGTGCCTTCGTTCCGTCCGGGAAGTATTCATACGCCGACGGATTCAATCCGCCTGCGTCGGACCAGTTCGGGATCAGCAGGACGTCTTTCTCCGCGCGGCACCGCGTACCGATCGCCCACATGACCTCCGGTTCGTTGAACACGTTGATGTCATCGTCGACGAGCACGATGGTCTTGAAGTTCTCCGGCTCGGTCAGCAGCGCGGCGAACGCGGCCTTCCTGGCCTCGCTCTCGCTGGTCTTGCGGTAGGAAATGTAGCAATGCATCCGCGCATGGGCAGGGACGTTCACATTGAGGAGGCCGGGGACGACCTGTTTCACGCGGCGATACACGCTCCCCATCCGCGGGAGGCTCCCGAGCACCAGATGTTCGCGGTGGCCCGCGAAGACGTCGTAGAAGATCGCGTCCCGCCGCATGGTGATGCACTTGACCTTGACGTACGGCTTGGGACCCGACTCGGTGTAATGGCTCGGCCACTCGGCAAATGGCCCCTCGTGTGCGCGCAGGTTTGGGGGAATCACCCCCTCGATGACGATTTCGGCGCGCGCGGGCACGGGCAGGTCGCTCAACTCGGCCTTGACGAGCTCGATCGGCTCCTGGATAAGCGCCCCAGCCTCTTCGTATTCGCCACCAAAACCGGGCAGTCGCGAGACCGCGCCCATCACGACGCCCGGATGATGACCGATGACGATGGCCACGGGCATGTCCCTGCCGGCGTTCTCGTATTTTTGTTGGATGTATGCGCCGTGATGGCCTTTGATGAACCAGACACCCAGCTGGTCCGCATGTTGAACCTGGTGGCGATAGAGACCGACATTCACCGCGCCCGAATCGGGATCGCGGCACACCAGGAACGCACCAGTCAAATAGGGTCCGGCATCGAGCGCGTTGTGCGTCGGGATCGGAAGGATGTCCAGCGTGGCGTCAGGGCCGGTGAGAATGACATCCTTGACGGGCGCGTGTGCTGTGTCGACCATCACTGTCGCGACAGGGCTCGCCTGTCGCTCGCCATAGACCTTCGCCATTTCCGACACGGTGGTGCCGATCCCGAACGCGAGCCGCTCGTAGGTCGCCGACAGGTTGACGATCACAGGCAGGCGGGAATACCTGACTCGGGGGAAGAACAGCGCCGGGAACTGTCCTTCCCGCTCGAAGCGGGCGGCGACGGCGGTCACTCCGAACTTGGGGTCGACCTCCTGGTCGACCGTCTTGATGTCGTCGGGATAACGCGCAGCCACGTCTTCGAGGAACGTGCGCAAGTCCTTCGGCATGACACCTCCGTGCCCAGATTGTGTGCCGAAGAGGTCGGCGCGGAAAAGAGACTCGTTCTTCGGTACACTGTGCGACACGAGCTATGAACGTGTCCCACAGCAGTGTGAGATTCGCGCGTCTTCCGGGCATTCTGATCGCCGTCTGCGCGAGCCTGTATTTCGTGACGCCGTCGCGTGCGCAGCAGAAGGTCTTGAAACTGGCCGTGCCCTCCGTGAACGAGGGCATGTTGCCGATCAAGTTAGCCATCGATCAGGGGTTGTTCAAGGCGGAAGGCATTACCATTGAATTAATCAACTTTCGCGGGGGCGGCCCGGCCGTTCAGGCATTCGCGGCGGGTGGTGTCGACCTCTGTATCTGCGCGGCCGACCACGTGGTGCGGCTGGTCAACCGCCGGCTCGATGCCCGGATCATCGTCGGCCTCGATGAGCATCACTCCTACGCGCTGCTTGGCAAGGCCGGCAGCCCCTACGCGGACGTGAAGTCGCTGAAGGGCAAACGCATCGGCGTGACGTCACCTGGCAGTTTCACAGACAACACCGTGAGATGGGCCATCGCCAAGGCTGGCCTGAAGGCCGAGCGCGATTTCCAGATCGTCGCGGCGGGTGGCGGCGCGGCGATGCGCGCGGCGATTGACACCGGGCAGATCGACGCCGGCACCGTCGTCTCGACGGAAGTCTCCGAGTATCTGCGCTCCGGCAAATTCAAGATCGTCACCGATTGGCGGACGCTGCCGTATGCGTCGTTGGTGGTGATCGGGCGGCAGAAGTGGGTTGATGCCAATTCCGCGGAGGCGAGACGATTCGTGCGCGCGGTCGCGCGGGCGGCTCGCCTGGTCCAAACCGATTCCGCCGCTGTGGCGCGCAGCGCCAAGCTGTTATATCCGACGTTCAGCAACCAGGCGCTCGCCGAAATCGCTGCGTCTGCCAAGGCGCGTTTGTCGAAGGACGGCAGCGTGTCGGCCCAGGGGTTCGAGGCCATGCAGGAGGTCGTCCTGCTCTCCGATGCCACGCTGACACGAGTCAAGAAGGCCGACGTGGACCTTCAGCCGGCCCTGTCGCAGTAACGGATGCCGATGAGTGCTGAACAGGCCGCGAGCGGGGCGTGGTGACGGAACCGACCAAGGCGGAGGCGGTTCCCAGCGCAATCCTGTCCGGCGTCTCGATGTCCTACGATGGGCGGATCGAGGTACTGCGTGACATCGCATTCACGCTGCACCGTGGCGAATTCCTGGCCATCGTGGGGCCGAGCGGCTGCGGCAAGTCCACGATTCTCAGGTTGATCTCGGGCCTTCTGCCGGCCACGACAGGCGAGGTTCGGCTGCCGAACCCGAGCGGGGCTCAGACGAGTGTGGGCTTCATGTTTCAGCGTGACGCGCTGCTGCCGTGGGTCGACGTACGCGCAAACGTCGCCGTGGGACTCGAGTGCGGAAGCGTACCCAGGGACGAGCACGCGGACCGCGTCCGTGCCCTGCTCGACCTGCTCGGGCTCGCCGAGTTCGGTCATTACTATCCACGAGCACTCTCCGGCGGCATGCGTCAGCGTGTCGCTCTCGGACGATTGCTGGCCTATGACCCCGAGATCATGCTGATGGACGAGCCGTTCGGAGCGCTCGATGCGCAGACGAAGATCGTGATGGGCTACGAGCTCCTGCGCATCTGGACGGCACACCGCAAGAGCGTCGTGTTCGTGACCCACGACATCGAGGAGGCGATAGGACTGTCGGATCGCGTCCTTGTGATGACCGACCGCCCGGGCCGTATCAAGGCGGAGTACCGTGTCGACCTTGAGCGGCCGCGTGATCTTCGCGCCGTGCGGAAAGAGCCGCGTTTCCATGAGCTAAGCGAGCGCATCTGGCAGGACATTGTGCTGACGCGGCAATCGGCCTGAGGCCGACATCATCGAAGCGGTGAAGATGGCGGCGGAAGAGTTGGCGAACTCGTCGGTCGCGACTGCCACCACGTCAAGTACTCCACGAGTCGGTCCACCATGTAGTCGTGATACTGCTTGCCTTTTTCCGCGGATGCCGCGCGGTTGGAGGAGAACTGGCCCGTCGGGGCTATGCGTTGCTGCTCCCATGACGTCCAGGGCTGGTCGATCGAATCACGCCCGCCGCCAAATAGATCGTCGGTGGCGAAGGGCCCGAACGCCTCGGTGAAATCGCAGGCGGCGTCCGAGAATCGCCCCGATCTGATCGTGTGCGGAAACTTGTACAGAACCTGCGAAATCTCGAGCTCGCCGGCGTGGTGCTCGTTGGCTTCCTTGATCTGCCGCGCGATGCCGCGGGCGAGGTACATGGGATCGGCGACCGCAGTCAGGACGCCTGGCAGCTCGAATTCCCTGATATTGCGGGCGGCGCTCGCGAGCGCTGGCAGGTTCGTCCACTTGTGGCCGTTCAGCAGGAGCACACGCTTGAATCCGTGCCGCGCCAACGAGCGCACGATGTCGTAGACGATCTGCATCAGCGTCTCGGTTCTCAACGAAATCGTTCCTGCGAACCCGAGATGATGACTGGAATCACCGTACCACACCGGCGGGGCGGCCAGGACGCCTGCCCGTTTAGCCGCGTCCTCTGCCAGGCCGATGGCCACATACGCATCCAGACCGAGCGAACCGGCGGGCCCGTGCTGCTCGGTTGTGCCAAACGGTACGATGATCGTGTCGCGTGTCCGAAGATATGACGCAACCTCTTCCCAGGTGAGTTCCTGGATCCAGACGGACGGGAGCTCAAGAGCGGCGTCAGACGATGTCATTGCGGCCAAGGGATCCTCGCGGCGCGTAGTCTACGCAGCCATAACGGTCCGTGCAACTCCAGAGCGTCGCATCATGCCGATGGGGTTCTCGGTGCGACGCGAGTGACCTGTCCCCTATCAACGGGATAGATGCGATGCCGTCGTAAGCTCTCCGCATGGACCGCGCTAACGCGGACTTATGTCTTCGGCGCTTGTTTGATGGAGGAGAAAGGTCAGTTCGTCGGCGCGATCCGCCGCAGCTCGTCGAAGAAGTTGAAGATGAAGATGACCTTGTCCTGTTTGACGTCCGACTCATCAACGGCCGGAGCCACCGCGAACCGTTGACCGTCGGGGTGCAGATCGATATTGCGAAGGAGAGTCCGACCCACCTGGCTTTCGCGCATTCCCGCAAGGTGGTAGCCTTTACCCGGATCAACGCGGGCCAACGGTCGAATGCCGACGCAACAGGGTCAAGGCACGAGGCTCAAAGCTCACTGCACAAGTTGGATCTTGAGCCTTGGATTTTGAGCCTTGTTCAAGGAGCCATCCATGAGAGCTGTGATTGCTGGTTTGTGGTTTGCTTCGACGCTGGCGACCGGGACAGCCGTCGCGCAGCCATTTCCCTTCAACGACGCGGGCGTGACGATGGGGCACTGGCACATCGCTTCGCGCGACGTCCAGGCCAACAAGAAGATCTTCGTCGCCATGGGCGGCACGCCGGTCACAAATGCCGAAGCCGTGATTTTCCCCGGCGTTCGTATCAATCTGGCCCTGGGAAATGCGCCGGGGTCAGGCGGCTCGGTTGGATCGTCGGTGAACCACGTCGGGTTCATCGTGAAAAACGTCCAGGAGCAGGTGGCCAAATGGAAGGCCGCCGGGGTTACCGTGCTGCCTGGCAACAACAACCGGCTGGATCAGGCCTTCGTCGAAACGCCGGACGGCGTGCGCATCGAAATCCTGGAAGACAAAACCCAGAGCATGCCGATCCGGCATGAGCACGTGCACCTCTTCGTGCCGAAAGCGGACATCGCCAAGGCCCAGGCGTGGTATGCGAAGACCTTTGGTGGGAAGGCGGGCACCCGCAACAATGCCCCGGTCGTGGATGTCCCGGGCGCCCAGCTCAGGTTCGGGGCCGCCGAGACCGCGCAGGCTCCCACCAGGGGGCGCGTCCTCGACCACATCGGCTTCGACGTGAAGGACCTGCAGGCCTTCATCAGGAAGATCGAAGCCGAGGGCATCAAACTCGATGAGCCCTACCGGAAGAACGAGGCAACCGGCACGGCGATCACCTACATCACCGACCCGTGGGGCACCCGCGTCGAGCTGGTCCAACGGCCCCCCTCCTCGTAGAGATCGCTTCAGCAAGCCATTGCCCGGTCCGGCACCAGCCGGAACCGGGCAACTCCGCCGCCGCCGCACGAAGCGGACCTATACTGGCGCGTAACTCATGGCCAGGAGAATCCCATGACAATCGGCTTCTCGCCCCGCGTGATCGCGTTCATGGTCGTCAGCACGCTTGCTGTCGGTCACGCTCGACAGGGGCCGGACATCGGACTGCCCGTGCCTCCGCTGGGCGTGGGGCCGTTTGAATTCGATACCGCAGAGAAGCAGAAGATTCGTGTCAGCGTCGTCACCAAGGGCCTCTCGCACCCTTGGAGTCTCGTGTTCCTCCCGGATGGCAGCATGCTGGTCACCGAACGGCCTGGCCGGCTGCGCGTCATCCGCAACGGAGTGCTCGATCCGACACCGATTTCCGGTGTCCCCCGCGTAAGGACCGACGGCAACGGCGGTCTCATGGACATCGCCCTCCACCCGCGATTTGCCGAGAATCGACTGGTCTACTTCACGTACACCAAGCCTGTCGACAACGGCAAAGGCACACCAACGCTCGCGCGCGGCCGCTTGGAGCGCGGCGCGCTCGCCGAGGTCCACGATCTGCTCGTACCGGACGCCTTTGACGGCAACTCGGGCCTCAACGGCCGCGTCGTCTTCGGGCGCGACGGCATGGTCTACATGTCGACCGGCGGCAATATCGGCAAGGTGGCGCAGGACCCTGCCAGTCTGCGCGGCAAGATTCTGCGACTTCGCGACGACGGCTCGGTTCCTCCAGACAATCCGTTCGTGGGCCGCGCTGGCTACCGGCCGGAAATCTTCAGCCTGGGGCATCGCAACACGCTGGCCCTCATCGTCCACCCCGAAACGGGAGCCGTATGGAACAGTGAAAACGGACCCAACGGCGGCGACGAAATCAACGTCATCCTGCCGGCCCGCAATTACGGATGGCCGATCGTGAGCTTCGGGCGCGACTATCCAGGCCCCCGCATCTCCGACCATCCCACGCGTGAAGGAATGGAGTCGCCGCTCGTGGTCTGGATTCCTTCCATCGCGACCTCGGGCATGGCCGTTTACACGGGCGATCGCTTCCCTCGCTGGAAAGGAAACGTGTTCGTCGGCGGGATGCAGGCCGGCAGAATACCGGGCACGGGCCACCTCGAGCGCATCGTGTTCAACGCGATGACCGAGGAGCTGCGGCGGGAATCGATGCTCGTCGAGCTGAGGCAGCGCATCCGGGAAGTCCGTGAGGGCCCCGATGGGTTGCTCTATCTTCTGACGGATGAAGAGGACGGCGCGCTGTTGCGGATCGAGCCCTCCCTTTGATCCGGGTACGACGGATATCCGCCGCCCATCTGTCGTTTGGACGTTGTTCGGGCTGCGCTCGCCGCATTAAGTCTTACGGTCGAAACAGCCGATTGATTTTGACGATGAGGGCGCGGCCGGCAAGATCGGGAAAGCGGCGCGCGAGCGTGTCCCTGTCCTCGTTGTAGACGACGAAGAACTCGCTGCCGGGACGGTACTCCCATCGCAGCCGCACGTTCGCGGTGACCGCGTGGCTGCTCGAGTTGTACTGCAGCAACGCGCTGGCAAACATGAGCGGGGTGACCGTGTAGGTGACGCGCGACCCGACGAGCTGACTCGTGAACGACCCTTCCGCCAAATCAACGAGGTTCAGTAGATAGGCAGGTTCGAGCGACAAACGCGATCCGGCGTTCATCCGGCCACGACTCAGACTGATTGTTGTCTTATGGCCGTTGTAGAAGGTGCCGAGGTCCAACGCAAAGTTGCCGCTGACCTTCCGGCGCTGTCCAAGGTTCATCTGTAGGTGAACGTTGTCGAAATGGTAGCCGCCGATCGGCAGCGTGATGTCCGGCGCGATGGGAAACGGGCGCGGCAGAAACTCGTAGCTATCCGTGACGTTCACGGTAAGGCGATCGCTGTTCTGGAATTCGATCGCGAATTCGCCATTCGACTCGCGCGTCTCGAGGTGGCCGCTGCCGTTCGCAATGTAGTCGAGCGAGCCCTGATAGAAAAACCTGCGGACCGACGCAATCCGTGTCGGCCGTGGGCTGAACCGTAACAGCGCGGAGCTGCGGCGCATGTCGTGCCGTCGCACGAAACCGACTTCGGGATTGAAATCGTCGCCGACCACGAGATGCTCCAGCTGCACGCCGTAGCGGTCGCCCGCGTAATCGAGCTGGCCGCGGAAGCTGGTGTCCTTTCCCGCGCGACCGTCGGTTCGCGATCGCGCCCAGTACGTATTCACGTTCAAGTTGTCGTAGAAGCCGAACGTTCCGTCGATGCCGTAGACACCGTTGGTGCCGAGGCCGCTTTGGCCGACGGATCGGCCTGTCAGCAGCAGCCCGACGCTGCTGCGCTGGAACAGATCGCGTTTCAGACGCACGACGGAGAAATTCGTGGACCTCACTCGCGGATCGTTGTCTGTCTGCATGTCGATGAGGCCCACGGTGTAGCGTCCGACGCGTCCGGTCAGACGGGCGCCGCCGATGATCGGGACTTGACGTCCGTCATCGAGCCCGATTCGCCGGCTGTAAAACAGAATCGGTACGTCGCTGTTCGCTGCCGAAAACCCGCCCGCCGCTGCCCCGCCGAAGGCAAATGTGCCCTGATTCTCCAGAAAGAACTCGCGCTTCTCAGGGAAAAAGACGCTGAAGCGTGTCAGGTTCACCTGCTGCTCATCGGCCTCCACTTGTGCAAAGTCCGTGTTGTAGGTGAAGTCTGCCGTGAGGTTCTGCGTCACGCCATACTTCACGTCAAGGCCGACGGCCCCGCTGAGATCGTTCGACACGGCGGATGCGCGATCGGTCTTGAGATCGGAGATCGCGTACGGCTTGACGTCGAGGGCCCTGGATCCGGATGGCGCCTCCACCCCGACCAACGTCGCGGCCACCGATCCCTGATACAGCGCCGACTGCCCTCGCGCGGCTGGAACGCGCGTGACGTACGAGACCTCGTTCTTCCATCGGTTGGTGCGAAACGCGTTGAAGCCCCAGATCTGCGCGCGGCCCGGCTGATAACGGAGCGACTTGAACGGAATGGCCGCTTCGATGGTCCACCCCCCCTCGAAGCGCCCGGACTTCACCTCCCAGACCGTGTTCCAGTCGCCATTCCACTGCCGCTCGTTCGTCACCTGTCCGTCTTGTCGTGCGCCCAGAGCATTCATGACAAAGTTGAACGAGTTGCGGCGATCTTGAAAGGTGTCGAAGCTCACCGCCACGATGTCGTTCCCCTGCCACATGTTCGGACCGTCGCGGCGCATATCGTTGGCGACGAATCGATCCGGTTCACTCTCCCAGCAGCGGAACGCGACGTAGACATTGTCCTCGTCGAATGCCACCCACATTTCGGTCTTCTCAGTCGCCGGCTCACCCTCCTGCGGCTCCTGCTGAATGAAGTCCGAAATCGACGGTACGGTGCTGTAGAGCGGCTCATCGAGGGCGCCGTCAATCCGTATGGGTGTCGTCGCTCGGACCGCGCGAACGGTGGCACGGCCGGACACGTCGCGGGAGATGACGGCCGGAGGGACTGGTGGTGCAGGTCCGTCGAGCGTTCCATCCTGACCGGCGTGAACGATCGGGGCGACGACCAATGTCAAGCTTCCGGCCAGAAGCCAGACTATGACGTGTCTCATGCGGTCCAGAACGACTTCTATCATTATCGTGAGGAGTCTCTCGGGGTCTAAGGGTGCGGCCGGTTCTCAGAGCTAGAGAGAGAGATAGAGTCGCTTATCGACACCGGTGTCAAGACTTGCGGTGCCTATCAGCGCGGCGCGGTCTGCCACTTCGCGGCGGTCCCGCTGCGCGATGGCAGCCGTTCGACTTGGTGGTCCATCCGACTGATCCGGATCGATCCTGACCGACTCGATCAGGGCCGTTTCCGGATGACGGTGTCGATGGCGTGTTGCGCGCAGTCGTCTCCCCCGTCACCGCCGCCGCCGACGCCGATCGCACCGGCGACCATACCGTCGATCACAATAGGCACACCCCCCGCGCGCGGGAAGTCGCCGATCCACGCGGGTGCGCCATTGCTTCCGGTCTTCACCCATTCCTCGAGCTCCCGCGTCGGGCGCCGCCAGTGCGCAGCGGTCTTCGCCTTGAGGATCGCGGTCTCGGAATTGGTCGCGGTCGCGCCTTGCATCAGGTGGAAGTCGATCAGGACGCCGTCGATGCCCACCACGGCCGCCCCGACGAGGAGCTTGTTCCGTTCGGCATACGCGACGCACGCTTCTACCATCTTGCGTGCCGCGTCGCTGCTGATTTCGACGCGGTGTACTGAAATGGACTGAGCGGCGGCGGTGTCGACTGAAACTGTACTGACAACGAGAACCAGGGCGGCGACGGACATCGGACGCATGAAGCCTCCTCTTCCGGAACGGAGCTTGGCGCTGGTCGCGTGCAGTGCCAATCGAAGTCTGTGTCCGGTCGGGCTGGGCGCAGTGTACAGCAATTCCACGACTGGCAATTTTCGGCAACGGCGTATCGCGCGGCTTGACCCGCAAAGGCCAGTTACGTTGCCTCCGTCTCCCGCAGAATGAACTGTTTCTCATATGCCGGGGATGGAGGACGCTGAATGTGTGATCAAGAAACGGGGGGCGTTAGGTGGCGCGGCCTGGGGGGATTCAAGACTTGCCGTCTAGAGTCAATGCTTGCGGAGAAACTCCAGGACGGTACGATTGAAGATCTCGGGCTGCTCCCAGTATGCGGAGTGACCGGACTCGCGCACGATGACCGACTCGGCGCCCTTGATGCGCGCGGTGAACAGGCGCAGCACCGAGGGCGGCGTGAACAGGTCGGCGTCGCCGGTGAGGAGTAGCGTCGGGACCTTCAGCGTCTCGAGCAGCGCGAACGTGATGCGATTCCGCGTGTTTTGCGCCTTCGGCGGCGAGCCGCCCGGCCAGCTGAGGTCGTGCAGTTCCAGCCAGCGCCGAGTGCCGCCACCATTCGCCGCGCGGTACGATGGACCGAGCTCCCGCACGTCCGGCGGCAACGCATCGAACTGCGGCGCCGGGCGCATGCGCCGTCCCAGCTCCAGATAGTCGGCGTCCTGCACGTTCCCGCCCGCATTGGCGATCACCAGACTCCGTACCCGCTCGGGAAACGACAGCGCGAAGTCGAAGGACACGCCGCCGCCCGCTGCCGTGCCGATGAGATGAACCCGATCGAGCCGCAGATGGTTCACGAGGCCCAGCAGATCGTCCGCCGCGGTCCCCGGCTGCGGACCGGCCGGATCGATCACGGAATGCCCGAACCCGCGCCGGTCGTACGCGACCACGCGGTAGCCTGCTGCCGTAAAGGCGGGAAGCTGGTACTCCCATACGCGGCTGTTCCCAGTGGCGGCATGGACGAAGACGACGGGTGCACCATTGCCGCCCGTGTCGCGATAGAAGAGCCGGACGCCGGGCAGGTCCGCAAACGCCTCGCGGACGGCCGACTGGGCGTCGAGTGAGACTGCCAACCACCCGGCCGCGCACATCGCGGTGAATATCAATGCGGCGCCGCCCGTCCATCTGAAGCACCGATGCACAGTCCTCATCGCTTCCGCTCCGCTCAGCCGGCGCTGTTATCGAGCACGATGTTGTCCGCGCACGAAGTTTTTCGCATCGTCGGAACGGTTGTGAAGTTCGAAAAATGGCGACTCGACGTCAAAGACCGCCGACGGTGAAATGTTCTTTCGCACGACTTACCTCCGTCGCAAGAACGCGAATGGCTTTCAACCGATGCTGGACGACATCCTTCATAGCCCGAATTAACGACCAGTCAACTTCGGGATGCACTCGAGGATAAAGGCAAGTGACTCGTTCGGAGAGCACACAGCTGGCCGATAAAACGTTATCAGTCTTCCGCAGATGATTACGCCGACCCAGCAGATCAACGACGTCGCACCAAACAGCTTGACAGTCCGCGGAGGCTCGGTACCGGGAGCCAAGGCGCGAAGTCGTCGGAATACGGTCATGTAAAACACCAGAACGTTCAGCCCCGCGATAGCCAGCAGCAGCAGTTTGAACTGGAATGCCGGGTTGTAGATGTATTGATTCGGTTCCGTCATCAGAAACATCGACCCGCTGCTTGCGTTAATCGCAAAGCCGAGTACGGCAAACGGGACCAGACGATGGAGGTCGACAATCGATACGCGCTTGAGCAACCCGAGCAAGCGCAAATCCCACACAGCGATCGTCCCGAACAGCAGCGTCAATCCCATGAAATGAATACTTTCAATCGTCGGCCATCCCCAGTTGGTCCTCATGAAGGCCGCCACCGTGGGGACGCTTAGTAATTTCGCGTGGAGCCAGATTTGAAAGCCACCCACCTGATGCACTCCGAATCAAGCTACGGCATCCATGGACGGGGAACCGGACTGGAATCGACCATCAGACGTATGTACGTGTAGGCGAGGAATCGTCCGGCCGCGATGGCTCCGGCCCAACAGACGAGCGAGGCCACAGCGAGCGTCTTGATCGACCACCGGCCGCGGATCGCCGGCGCGATTCCGTCGGCCAGTCGGGATTGACGAATCGAGCGAAGAATCACCAGTGCCACGCCGATCAATGCAAGCTTTATGTAAAAAAGAGGGTTCGTCAGCGCCTTGGTGGGATACGCGGCCAGGAGCGCGACGCCTGAAAGCGCGTTCATCCAAAGTCCGAGCCACAGGAAGGGCCACAAACGCCTGAATTCCGCAATCGGAACTCGCGCCGCGAACCCGAGCATCCGCAAATCCAGCGCCACGTTGATGCCCGCGAGCAGTCCCAATCCGATCGTGTGAACCGCGAGAATCATGGGAAACGAGAAAATTGACGGCGACTCACGCATCCAGATGCTGAACGACGTCGATTCGAGCCATGCGAAAAAGGGATCGAACATGCACCGAATTCGCGCGGATTATACTCCTCGGCGCAAATCGATCGCGTCGGGAACGCAGGAGAATTCAGGAGATGTTCGACCCTTTCTTTCGTTGCTTGATGAGGATCGATTCGCTCACTTGATCGCGAAAATCGCCTTCCTTCACGCTTCGGGAATCTAAGACTCGATCCGCTCACTTGCGCGTTCAGCTCCCAGTGGCCGATGTACACACTGGTATCGATGACGGCCCAAACGGGATCACGGGACCTCGATGCTGTCAGGTTTCAGGCTGGCACGACTCCGCGCCATGAAGCGCGACAACTCTTTCTATTTTGACGACGCGCTCGACCGCGAGTCGCACGGCGTCGGCATTTGGTGTGGACATTGGCCACTGGCATGGTTTCTGGCACGTCGACGCAGAATACGCGACGCTAGAACTCCCCTGAGCCAGCCTCGCCGAGAAACGTGAGCACGCAAGGTAGCGGGCATCTGCGCAGCTGCGAGTAACGCCACGGCGTTCCAGCGACAAGCGTGACGATTGTCCCCAGACGTCGATGCATGACGCGTCCCTGCGTTACCGCAATCGCCAGGGGGCCCCGAAATAGAACTTATAGCCCAGATCGCGGACGATGGGCAGGTCGCGGTCGCCTTCGCGGCACGCTTCTTCGAATAGCTCGTATCCCCCCGGGGTGGTGTCGCGCACCAATGCCCACGCCACCTTCCACGGCCGGGTGTAGACGGTCGGGTCCTCGATGATTGCCTCGTAATGGATGGTGTTGGGATCGACCATCGTCAGACGCTCGGTCACGCGCGCATTGTTCGTATAGAAGTTGCCCGAGTCATCTATCCAAATGTAGCCGTTGAAATTGGCCGTCTCGATGACGAGGGTGCTGCCGTCCCAGCGGCCGCGTGACAGCCCGTTCCAGGTTGTGACATCCCTCCCCACTGGCGGGCGCTGGTCCATCGCGATCGCGCGAAACTGGTGGTGATCCTCGTGTAGCCACAGGACATGATCGTCGGTTGGCGGCTGCAGGATCTGGCTGGGATCCTGCAGCGCGAGGCGCGGGACGCCGGCGGTCGAGCACGTGGTGCGTGGGTCGATGTACTCACGAAAGTTCGTCCCTTCTCGGCCAATCCGCGCCGCCGACGGCTGGTACGGGATCTTCCGGTCCGGCGGATCGACGATCTCCGAAGCGCCGACGTCCCACCGTTGGGCGGGATCCTTGACGAAGGGATGGTCTTCGGCGACGCCCTCGACCGAGAACGACTGCGTCAGCCGGCTGCGCCAATATCCCTGGAGGTCGGGCTTACCGCTCGGCGTCCGGGGAGGACTGAACGACTTCGCCTTCTGGAGCGCGCAGGTATGCCACGCAAGGTTTTCGGTCGGGCATCCGGCGATGATCGGCGGCCGTTCCGGAGTCTGCGCGGCCACGCGCGGCGCCACCGCCAACACCGCAAGAGCACTCACCGTGATGACAAAACGAGGATTCACGTCAATCTCCTGCTCTAATTCGTCTTGCGACGTTCCTGCTCCCCTATTTCCTGCTCCATGAGGAGGCCGGGCACGTAGTCGAGAAGCCGGACGTTCGGTTCCTTTCGGCGGTACAGCACCATACTCATCTTCCACGGCCGCGTGAAGACTTTCGGGTCTTCGATCGTGACTTCATAGTTGATGTGATCGGGACCCGTCATCGCATACCGCTCGACGAGATGCAACGCCTCGCTGTGAAAATTGCCGGCGCGATCGAGCCACGTCTGGGCCGTGAAGTGGACGACATCGACGACGAGCGCGTCGCCGTCCCACTTGCCGCGGGAATCGCCGAGCCACCACTCGATCGGCCCCCGCGGATGCGGCGTGCCGTTCGTATAGACAAGCCGGACGCCCTGTGCGTACTCGAACGTCATCGCCAGGTGGGTCGGCGTCTGGAAGATCTGAAACGGAAACGGCATGTACATGATGCGCGGGACGCCTGGCAGATAGCCCTTCGACTCTGGATCCTCGGTCGCCCGATTGGCGAAGTTCTCCTGCTTCCGCTTGAGCGCCCAGGGCTGGTAGGGGAGGTCGTTGCCTTCAACGACTCCCTGGCCGGCGGGCACGCCCAGCCGCGGGGAGTGGTCTTGGATCTCCCACGCCGCGGGAGCGAGCACCTGCCAAATGCCTTGGAGATTGGGCCGGCCGTCGGGTGTCCGTGGAATCGCGCTGGTCTGTGCAGCGGCGGTGACGGCCGCTAGTGAGACCAGCGCCGCGATCAGAATCGAGCCGGGAAACCCGTGTCGCATTCCACCGACCTCCTCCGCGAGTGGAGCAGATAATAGCTCTATTTGCGCTTTACTCAGCCGCGAGGGGTGCCGACGGTTCCGCCACCATAGATGTGATACGGCGTACTCATAACTGAGTCGTCGTCTGCGGCTCTCCTAAGATTGACTTAAGGAGTACTTGCATCATTCGCCGCCGTCACTTGATCTCGACCGCCGTGTGCTCCGCACAGAGCCTTCTCACTGCCGGCACGCTTTCGTCGCGGGCGGCCAGCGGGTACGCGCACAGGATATCCATCTGGCGGCTCATCGCGATCTCGTCCCACAGGTGTTCGAGTTGAATGGCGGCTTCGACGTGTCCGTGCGTCCAGAATATGGAGGTGCCTTCACCACAGGCCGCGACCCTGGCGTGGTGATCCGTCGCGCGCCGTGTGACATCGGTCAGCAGATCCCCCGCGGCG
The DNA here is from genome assembly GCA_963814955.1 of uncultured Acidobacteriota bacterium. GTDB lineage: Bacteria > Acidobacteriota > Vicinamibacteria > Vicinamibacterales > UBA2999 > DATCJA01. The sequence continues at coordinate 2,211 of CAWFEX010000017.1, read as the reverse complement.
TCCAGGTACCGTAACGGGTCCGGGCAGCCGTTGACCGTCGCCTTCGCGAGCAGCTCGCTGACGTTCACGGGGAGATAGCGCTGCTGTCGGATCGCCAGGGCGACGTCCACGTAGGACGCCTCCAGACTGGATTGGAGGCTTCGCTCGTGCGCCGCGGTCACCACCGCGACGACGGCGTTCCCCTCGCGGAGTTCGCCGGCAATGAAACGGCTGAACGCGCCGATCAGAACCGCGTCGCTCGAACAGAACACCACATCGTGACGATGAGAGGCGAGGCTGTCTCCCTGGGCTATGCGTTCGAGGCCGCCGCTGACGAATCGCCCGCCTCGAATGATCGCTTCGAGCACCGGGAGAACGTCTCGGTGGGCACGAGGTTTATACACATAGCCGTGGCCGCCTCTCCTGAAGGCGTGCTCCACGACCTCCAATGAGGATTCATTGGTCACGAACATCAACTTGGCGTCCGGAACCTTGGCACGTATTCGCGCTGCGACTTCAATACCGCTCAGCATCGGCAGGCCGATGTCAAGCATGACCACATCCGGTCGCAGCGCTTCAGCCTGACAAATGGCATCCAACCCGTCCGCGGCTTCGCCAACGATCAGCAGATCCGCCCGCTGCTGCAGCAACTCACAGATCACGCGGCGGAACGGCTCGTGGTCCTCGACGACGAGAACTCTATGGAGGGACGTCAACGACAGGCCGCTCCGTTGACGGCTAACGTGAGAGTGGCGGTCATGCCGACGCGATCGCGGTGAGTGCCGACTCTGACGCTTGAGTCGGTACGGTGACCCTCAAACGGGTTCCCGACGCCGGCGTCGCGTGAATCTCCAGAACACCCCCAACTGATTCCACACGTTCTCTCATGCTCGTCAGGCCAAGCCCCGCGTTCGGTAGACCATCGACGTCAAATCCCTTCCCGTCGTCAGTGATCGTGAGTGCGACGCTGGACGGCCCGCCCGTCAAGTCAACCCAGATGTGGCCTGCGTCGCTATGCTTCACGGCGTTCCGCAACGCCTCTTGCGCGACTCGGAATACGCTCAGCGCGATGTTCTGATCGATCTCCGCCGGTACATTGTGATGGGAGAAGGCAATAGGTAGGTGCGGCGGTGACAAGTCGCGTCGCAGGTTGTCGAGGGCGGCGACGAGTCCGATCAGCTGCAACTTCGACGGGTGCAACCGGTGCGAGAGTTCGCGCACACTCGTCGAGATGCCCTGCGTTGTTTCCATGGCTCGGGAGAGGCGCTTCGCGCTGTGCACCTGCAGCTGATCGGAACGGAGCCCATCGAGCTCGATGGACAGAATCGCGAGCTGTTGATTGATGTCGTCGTGCAATTCACGCGCAATCCGGGCGCGTTCCGCCTCCTGTTCGCCGAGCAGCCGTCGGCTCAGGTCGCGGATTCGGTCGTAGCTCACGCGCAGCTTGGCCTGGCTGCCACGCAACTCGCGCTCGCTGCCGCGTAACTCGCGCTCGACACGCTGCCGCTTGGTGCGTTGCACGAGCAGGCCAGCGATGAGGGCCGACTGCGCCAGCATCAGCATGACGGCGCCGATGATGTAGCGGCTGTATTGATCCCACATGCTCGGCGGCCGAAACTGGACGCGCGTACCGGTTGGCAGCCGCGACTCGTCGAGCCCCCAGCGGCGCAGCTGCCGCCAATCCACCTGATCGACATCCGTGTTGGGCGAGGACACCGGTATGTCGTCGGCTCGCTCTCCGCGAAGCACGCGAAGCGCGAGCGTGGCAATGGCCTTTACCTGGGCCACTTGATCGCGGCGACGGCCGCCGACGATGCCCGAGTCAACGGCGGCATCCGCCCAGCTGTAAGTCGGCGCGTTGGCCGCCGACGCGACGCGGGAGAGGGAGGCCATCACCTGAAAGTGCTCGCCCGCGCCGTCCTGGCTCACGACTAAATAGAACACCGCCGAGTGTGGCGGCACCGTTCTGAGTCGCTCTTCGAGATCCTGCATCACCAAGCCCGAGAAATACGTGAATTCGACACGCCCCTCGAAGGGGCGGAACTCCGCTCTCGCCTGACTCTCGTTCCTCCGGTCCAACGCACCCGCTCCGCTCACGACGTACACGCGTTTGAGATCGGGCTGCAGCGCCAGCGCGAGATCGAGCGAACCGCTGAAGTGGAGTGGGTTAGTCAGACCGGTCGAATTGGCGAAATGGCTGCCCGGGGGGGTGAGCGTATAAAACACCGCAGG
>CAWFEX010000016.1:0-142414 GCA_963814955.1 uncultured Acidobacteriota bacterium | reverse complement strand
CTAACGATGGCCGCGGCGCCGACGGCTCTATCGCGCGGTTAGGCAGCGTCAGAATTTCTTTCTCAAAACGGCACCTGTTTCACGAGACTCGGATCGATCGGCATTGCCTGAGTGCGGAGATGCCGGTGCAAGAACGCGTTGATGTCCTGAAACGCCTTGAGGGCGACTGCTGGTCGCGGAGTGCTGTTGGCGACGCTGTAAACGCAAATGAATGGGGTTCCCCGGATAGTGAGGATTTCCAGTGTCTTCCCGCCTTCACGCAGCTCTGGAATCAGGATTTCTCTATTCAAGCGGTTGATCGCGTTTTGACACCCTGGACAATCAAGACAGAGCAGTGAATTCTGGCGATCTTGTCACGCGTCAGTTTTTGATACTCCGCCGTGTATACTTGTGCGGATCGGCGGTGATTGGATCGCCGTCCGCTGGCGTGTACCGATCGCCCTTCTTTGGGAAGTCCTTGTTCAGGATGCCCAGAAACATCATGCTCGCCGGTTCTTCTGGCACGACCACGGCCAGGTCGGTCTCGGCTGCCACTGAGAGCGCCAAATCGCCCCCTCCGCTTGTACCGTTGACGACGATGCTGTTGCGATCGACGTAGGAGAGTCGCCGCAAATAATCGATAGTAGCCAGTGCGTCCTCCAGCGCTTCTATCGATTGGGGATCGATGTCACGGTCGCGATATGTGATCGCGGCGACCACATAACCCGCAGCAAGAAAGCGGGAAGACCACGTGCCGAGCGCGTCTCTCTGAGTCGGTCCGTCGGCCAACGAGTGTTGCCGCCGTGAATCAGCACAACGGCCGGAAATGGGCCACGCCCCGGCGGCTTCCGCAGGAAACCTTCACCGCGATTGCCGTCCCGAGATGTAGGAGAGATCGGTTCGAGCCGAGAGACATCTTCGGAAATAGCCGGGCGTGTGATCGACGAGCCTCTGACCTGGGCCCGTCCAGTCTGGTCGTATGCCCCTACCGCAGCTGCAAGCCACACCAGCCCCAGTGCCTGCATGATCTTCATGGGCGCGCCTCGCATGTTCTGACCCCTCCGTCTAACGAATCCTGTGATTCGGCCAGTATGAACCCGCACTGCCGGCGGCCTAACGATCGCGCTGAGCCGCGGCGCTTCATCGTCGTCCAGCGCCGACGGCTCCAGCGCGCGGTTAGGCGCCCTTCATGTTGCCGGTCTTCCGCTCGGGCCAGGAGCGATTAGACGCGACAACGCCCACACATAAAGTGCCGTCCGACCCCACTCGGGGACATTGCGGATCCAGTCAGTGGCTATCAGGCGCGACACGAGTTCCGGCTTATTACCTTGAATATCGAGCTGGGCATGGATCGGACGTGAGATGAGAGCTGTGGACAAGATGGCGCCAGTGGCGAGGGCAATGCCAACTAACAGAATCCAGCGCGGGACGACATTTGGGGGGAACCTGAGTACAACTAGAGCCAGAACAAGCTCGAGGAGACGGGGCGCTGCCCCGAAGATCCCCGCGCGAATTGACATCGGCCAGTGATACGCCTTGAAACTCTCCGCTTCGAGCACATACCAACCCGGATAGTTGACGAACGACTGGCTGATATGAACTCCCGTGTGCAACAACACGAGAGCACACAGCGCCAAGAATAGATTGCGGCGAAGCGATTCGCTCATCCTGTTCTCTCCGATGCGTTCTCGAATCTGATCCGGAGGCTAATCTGATCCGGAGGCTAAGGTCCGCCTAACGGATTGGCGATGACCTGCGCAGGGTAGGGCGCGAGGGCGACTTGCCCGGCGTCAGGTCCATCGCCTTGTTAGACAGCCGGCCCGAATGGTACATTGCCCCCGTGACGTTTACGATTGAAATTGAGCGAGAAGAGGATGGCCGCTGGCTTGCGGAAGTACCGGCCCTGCCGGGTGTAATGACGTATGGCCAGGACCGAGACGAAGCGGTCGCTCGCGTGCAGGCACTCGCCCTCCGCGTAATTGCCGAACGTCTCGAGCATCGGGAAGCGCCCGCCGAGTTCCTCAACGTCACGTTCCAGGCCGCGTGAGCAACTGGCCAGCCACCAAGGCCAGACGCGTACCAGCCGCCCTCCTTCGGATCGGCTGGAAAATCAAGAGGCATTCCGGCTCACATCGAACACTCGAACGGGGCGGTTGGCCGGATTTCGTTTTCGCTTTTCACGATGACGAAGAAATCGGGCCACGGATGTTGGCGCGAATTGCCAAGCGTACGGGCCTCACCCCGACCGATCTCTGAGTCCTTCCTCGTTGTTGCGATCCGGCTGTCTAACGTTTCGAATGAGCCGCGCGCGACAGAATATCACTCCGCGTCGGCTCCATTCGAAGGTTAGCCAGCACTTCGACTTGATCGTTCCCAATGCGACGGCACGACATCGACTTTCAAATACTTCTTGAAATCAGCCATGTGCTCTCGAATATCTAGAAGCGACGCATCGTCACCCAGTCCTCGGCGCCAGGTGCGCCGGTCAATAGGACCCAGCACGACGTAGTCCGGCGGCTTGACCGTGGCGGAAAGACCAGCGGCGATGATGACGTTCTCCAATTCGACTCGATCGACGATCAGCGTTTCGCACATTAAACAGAGCCGGCATGTTTTGTTCAGAAGAACGAGTCTCGGTCCGCCTGGATGTTCGACATGAACGACCAGCGGGAGTTTGCGAATCCGAGTCGATGCCTCACAACTCGGGCACTTCGTGAATCTTTCGCGACCGTGCGGGTTGAGCACGAATGAATATCGCGGCGGCAACGCGCCCATGCGAAGTCGGTTCGTCATTCGACGCGGTTTGCCCATTGTTGCGAGCTTAACGCACGTCGCTGCGGCTCACGATGCCGAGAGATCGTGTTCGTAGAATTCGATTAAGCCGGCGATGTGCTGCACAAGATCCGCGGGCAGCTCCTCTTTGCGAAGCACGCCGGCAGCAACCGCTGATGCGATCGCCGGCTCAAGGTGTGTCGTCGCGTATCTTTTCCAAATGTCCCGCGCAGTGTACGATGGAATCGATGCACGAGCTCGTTGAGCTCGAACGAATCAATTTCGCCACGATCCCATCGATTGAATTGCACGCGGAGCTCGCTGAGGGCTTTGCGCAAATCGCGATCGTGAGCGATCCCCGCCCATTCTCGGACTAAGCGTTTGATCCGTTTGGGGACTTCCTGCATCGGTTTGTCTGGCTAACTTGTCTTTAAGTAGACCGCTCATCCAGTTCGCAGCTAGCCGCCCGTTTCGACAACCGCAACGGCTGGCCGTAAACCGTTGAACGCGCGGATCCTAACATGGCTGATCCCCACGATCAGCGCTGCGGTTGGCTGCGAGCGTCGCGGTTATGTGCGAGCCCTCGCAGCCAACCGGACCGAAGAACCTCCGCCGATTGGCGGCCAAAACACTACTCCTGCAACGGTTGCGGCGGTACGCCGTAACCGGGCCCTCCGGCGTTACGCGCAGGCGCTCGCACATAACCGCCACGCGCTTCGTCCGATCACAGACGATCGGCAGGACTTCGCACTCCCAATGCACCTCGATTGAGGACGTGCGTGTAGATCATCGTTGTGCTGACATCGGCATGGCCAAGGAGCTCTTGGACTGTGCGAATGTCGTACCCGTCTTCGAGCAAATGCGTGGCAAACGAATGCCTGAACGTATGGCAACCGACGCGCTTCGGGATTCCAGCCTGTCGCGTAGCCACCGCTACGGCACGCTGCACCGCCGACTCGTGCAGGTGATATCGCGATGGCGGTCCCCAGCGGGCGTCGCGGCACACCCGACCCGCCGGAAACACAAATTGCCAGGCCCACTCCGTCGCGGCGTTCGGATACTTCCGATCGAGCGCGTACGGCAACACCACGGCTCCGACGCCGTGAGCCAAATCCCGCTCGTGCTGCCGCTTCACCTCGGCGAGTTGCGATGCCAGTGGCGCCTTCACCGCTGCCGGTAACACGGTCCTGCGATCCTTACGGCCCTTGCCGCCCCGCACGATCACCTGATTGCCGTCGAAGTCCAAGTCCTTCACGCGCAACTCGAGGCATTCGAGCAACCGCAGCCCGGCGCCATACAGCAGCGACACGATCAGCCACGTTCTGCCCGACACCTGCCCCAGAATCTGCCGCACCTCCTCACGGCTGAGCACGACTGGCACGTGGTCAGACACGCGCGCACGCGGCACACCATCAATCCGGCCGAGATCGGTCTCTAGCACCTCCCGATACAGAAACAACACCGCACTGAGCGCCTGGTTCTGGGTTGATGCGCTGACGCGCTGGTCGACCGCCAGCCACGTCAGAAAGGCCGTCACCTCCGGCGCGCCCATCACCGACGGGTGCTTCTTCTTGTGAAACACGATGTACCGGCGGATCCAGTACGCGTAAGCCTCTTCGGTCCGCCGGCTGTAGTGCCGCGTGCGAATGGCACCACGAACGCGATCGAGCAGCTTGACTTCCATCCGACGACCCCTTTGACAGGCTCAAGGCCATCCCGAGCACCCTCGATGGACGACGATGGCATCGTCGTCGCCATGTTGTCGATACCGACGGGTCGGCCAGGGCGAAGTCCGTCCCGGGGAAGGCTGCGGCCGTGGAAACACTGATGTGTCCCGGTAGTCGCCCAGGGCGGATTGAAGTATCCGCCGCTGGCATCCGTGCCTTCAAGCGGCGTCCGGCTCGATTCCCAGGCGATCGTTTACCGCGCAATGGAGCTTCTGCTTGCAGCCGAGGTAACGTTCCGTCGTTTGAATCGAGACGCGCGAGCGTTTTTTCTGACGAGAATCGGAGGCCGGCGTGACATGAGCCGCCGATGGGTCCGGTCCGGTCCGGCTAAAGCCGGACACTACGTACTCTTTTTCTCTGTGTCTCCGTGCCTCTGTGGCCCGTCGCTGCTTTGCGGCTTCTGACTACATCCGAATCCGCGCCGCGGTGAGGTCAACGTCGATGAGCTCGCTGAGCTCGTACTTGGCCCAGCGCAGATCGGTCTCGGTGAGATCGGCGCCGCGGAAGGTCGCGCCTCGCAGGTCGGCGTCGCACAGGTCGACGCGCCTCAGCTTCGCCTCGTCTAGCCTGGCGTCGCGCAGATTGGCGCCATACAGGATGCCGCTGGTCGAGCGACGCGCGCCACAGCGTGGCGCCTGGCAGGCGGGCGCCTCGGAGGTTCGCATAATCCATCCTCGCCTCGTCAAAGCACGCACCGGACAAGTCGCATCCCTCCAGGCGGCAGCGGCGCAGATCGGCGCGTTCGAAATTCGCCCGCGGAAGACTTGCGAATGCCAGGTCGGCCTCAACGAGCGTCACGTCCTCGTCTGGATGTTGGGCGCGATAGGCGTTGAACTGGTCGACGGACTCGCGTAGCAGCGCCACCCACGCGTCTGCATTCATACGAGGGACAGGAGTGCGCGCGCGACCGTGGCCTGTGTCAACGGCACCTTATAGGCGTTCTTCGCCAGGGGCCGTGCGCCGTCAACGGCGGCGGCGCCCGCCGCGGCGGCCGTCGGCTCATCCAGCCGCTTTCCCCTCAACGCTGCCTCGGCCTTGATGGCCCGATACGGGAATGGCGCTACGCCCCCGAGTACGATCCGTGCGTCTTCGATCACGCCGTCTTTCGTCGTCACCATCGCGGCGACGCTGCACAGGGCGAAGTCCCAGATCTCGCGCACCATCTCCTTGACGTAGGTGGCCTTTGATCCGGCCGGCGCGCGCGGGACCTCTATCGCCGTGAGGATCTCGTTCGCCTGCAGGATGTTCTCGCGCGTCGGATCCTGCTTCGGGCTGACGAAGAACTTCTCAATCGGAATACTCCGTTCGCTTCCGCCGGTTGAGATCTTCACGGTCGCGCCGAGCGCCACGAGCGCCGGCGCTGTATCCGACGGATGAACGATGTACGACGGCCCGCCCTCGAGAATGGCGTGAAAGTCGTTCTCGCCCGTGGCCGAGTAGCACACGTTGCCGCCATGCTTGAAGCACGGATAGTTGTTCCGGTAATACCAGCAGCGCGGACGTTGGCAGAGATTGCCGCCGATCGTCGCCATGTTGCGGATCTGCGGCGTACCGACCTTTTCGGCCGCCATGGCCAGGAGCGGCGTCTGCTCGCGGACCGCAGCGCTCTCGACAACATCGACGAGCAATGTGGCGGCACCGATACGCACGCCGCCACGGCCGGGCCGGATCCCCTGCAGCTCGGGCAAATGCTTGATCGCCACGAGGCGCTCCGGGACGCGCAGGTCGTCCTTCATCTCGCCGAGGAGATCTGTTCCGCCAGCCAGCAGCATTGCCTTGCCATGCTCCTTGCCGAGCTGACCAGCGGCGTTTCGAAGCGTCGCGGGGCGGATGTAAGCGAAGTTGTTCATAACGTCATCCCTGGTCCGGCTAACACGTACGGTCCGCTAAAGCCGGACTCTACGCTGCGTCCGGCTAAAGCCGGACACTACGTACCTCGTCCGGCTAAAAGCCGGACACTAGGTACTAGGCGGTGCGGCTGGGCACCGGGCGCTGTTCCGCCAGCGCGCGAAGCACGTCGGCGCGCGTGAACGGCACACGGCGCAGACGAATGCCGACCGCGTTGTACACCGCGTTGGCGACAGCGGCCATCCCGGGATGGCAAGGGTTCTCACCCAGGCCCTTCGCGCCGTATGGCCCCTGCTCTCCGACATTCGACACGACGATTGCCTCAATCACCCGCGGATCGAAATCGAGCATGGTCGGAGGCTTCAGATCGAGGAAATTGGCGTTGAGGCAGCGGCCGTCGCGCGGGTCGAAGCGCATTTCTTCAGCCTGCGTGAGCGCCAGCCCCTGGATGGTCCCGCCTTCGATCTGGTTCTCAACGACGGTCACGTTGATCGGCTGGCCAACGTCGTGGGCTGAGATGTAACGCACGATCCGGATCTTGCCGGTCTCGCGGTCGACCTCGACCTCGACGAAGTGCGCGCCAGACGCGCGCTCGACGTTCGTCTCCGCCTGCGACTGCGCGACGGCGCCGGAGCCCACGACACTCCGGCCGCGCCGCTGCATGACCTCTTTGAGCGGGAGGGTCCGGCTCGCGTCAGTCTTTACGCGGACAGCACCGTCGGTCAGCTCGAGATCGCCCGCCGGCGCCTTCAACATCGGCGCCGCGGTCGCAAGGATCTGGTTGAGGCAGTCTCGCGCCGCCTCGTCAACCGCCCGCCCAGTGCTGTAGAGCACGCGGTTGCCGTAACTGCCGCCATCGTAGGGCGCTATCTCCGTATCGCCCGCCACGGCGCGTACGCTCGAGAGCGGCACGCCGATGGTCTCGGCCGCAATCATCGACAACGTGGTGCGGCTGTGCGTACCGATGTCAGTCGACGCATAAAACACGACCACGGACCCGTCCAGATTCACCGTCACGGATGCACCGGCCAGGCCGCCGCCGTTACCGCGTTCAGTAACCGCCACGCCGATACCGCGCGCGATCCCACCGGCCTGCCCGTCGCCAGGCGCCGCGTTCCGCCGGACCCAGCCGATACGTTCCGCGCCCTCGTCTATGCATCGGTCGGTCACCTGGGTGACAAGGCGGCCATCCTCAGTCCCCATGCCGCCGCGCGCGATCGGGTCGCCGTTGCGCTTCACGTTCTTCAGACGGAACGCGACGGGATCCCAGCCCATCTCGTTGGCGACCTCGTCGATCGCCGAGTCGATGGCGAACGTTTCCTGCGGGTCGCCGACACCCCTCGTCGGCCCGGTGTTGGGCAGATTCGTGTGCACGCGGTACTGCACCGTGCGCAGATGCGGGATGTTGTAAATGTGCGTCGCCTGATTGCCGAGGCCGCCGAGACGCACGTGGTACGCGCCCTGATTGATATACGCCTTGACGTCGAAGGCGTGCAGCGTCATGTCGCGCTTGACGCCGACCTTCACGTAAACACGGGTCTCGAAGCGGGTATTGGAATCGAGGATTTCCTCCTCGCGGGAGTACTGCAGCTTCACTGGCCGTCGCGCCTTGCGGGCGAGGAGCGCTGTAATGGTCTCATCGACGTGCGCCGCACTCTTGGTGCCGAACCCGCCACCAACGTAGCTGGCGATGACACGCACCTGACTGTCGGGCAGATTGAACTGCCCCGTCAGGTTCGTCTGCACCCGGCAGGGCGCCTGGGTCGACGCCCAGACAGTAAGCCTGTTCCCCTCCCACTGAGCGATCGCCACTCGCGGCTCCATGCCGCCGCTCCACATCGTCGGGCAGTGGTAGACGCGCTCGATGACGCGGTCGCACTCGGCGAATCCGCGCTCGACGTCGCCGCGCGTGACCGTGCGCGGCTCTCCTTCGAGGTTGCCGTCGGCAAAGAGCTGGGGCGCGCCCGGCTTTAACGCCTCTTCCGGATCGAGCACGAATTTGAGGACCTCGTACTTCACGTCGATCAGCCGCAGCGCCTTTTCCGCCGTCTCTTGATCCACGGCGGCGACCGCCGCAACGGCTTCTCCCGCGAACCGGACCTGGTCGTTCAGCACATACGTCCGGTTCCCCCAGATCGGGACCTTCGGTGCGTCTTTATGCGTGATCACAGCCCTCACGCCGGCGAGCGCTTCGGCACGACTCGTGTCGATGCCGACGATGCGCGCATGGGCGTGACGGGTGCGGAGGACGCGGGCGACGAGCATGCCGGGAAGCTCGAGGTCGCCGACGTACTTGGCCTGGCCGGTGACGCGCTCGACCGCATCGATTGGCGGACCGGCAGTGCCGACCACTTTAAGTCTGCGTGCGGTGTTCTGCTGCTGCGCCATGTTGCCTCCCTAAGCCTGCATCAAGCGCGACGCCGTCATGACCGATTCGAGGATGCGTTTATACGCGGCGCAGCGGCACAGATTGCCGCTGAGCGCCCGGCGGGCGTCCTCTTCAGTGGGGCGGGGCACGCGATCGAGAAACGCCTTCGTCGTCATGATCTGGCCGGAGGTACAGAACCCGCACTGGAAGCCGGTGTGCTGGATGAACGCCTGCTGGATTGGATGCAGCGCCTCGTCAGTGGCGAGCCCTTCGATCGTCAGTACGTCCGCGCCGGTTGCCTCGACGGCCAGCGCCGTGCACGAGTAGACGTTCCGGCCGTTCACGACCACCGTGCAGGCGCCGCACTGACCGCGATCGCATCCCATCTTCGACCCTGTCAGCTTGAGATCCTCGCGCAGGAACTGCAGCAGCGTCGTCCTGTTCGGAACCTGTTTGCGGTACGGGGTCCCGTTCACTTTCATCTCGACGAGCGTACGTCGCGGATCCGGCTCTACGGCTTCGGGCAGCTGGGCCTCGGCGGTGTCGGGGATCAGCGTCGACGACAGGGCGCCCGTCGCAAGCGCGCCGCCCTTGAGAAACGCCCGCCGCGAAACGGAATGCTTAGATGTGTCGCGCTGATCGTCCACCATAGTCAGCAGCCCTCCTGTGGACCGCTATGCGGCTCCAAAAGAGAATTCCGTACTCGTTGTCGTGAGCCGTATAGCGGTCCTAGGCGCGCGGAGCGCGCCAAGTCAATACTGCCAACCAGTCAAGGGCTCGACTCACGAACCGCGGGATATCAAGGGCGAGCCCTTGACTGGTTGCACCGAGTCTAGATCAGCGATATCAGGCGGTAAAGCGATTCGACGAATCCTTCTCCGAATAAGACGCCGAGGATCACACTCTGTGCCTCTGTGGCCCGTAATGAGTGCCTATCGTCCGAATCAGAACCCGTATTTGATCCCGAACTGCATGATGCGGGGTTCACCCGTCTGCGTCGTGATCCGCCCGAAGGTGCCCGCATCGAGATTGGTCGCCGGGTTGCCCCAATTGAAATTGTTGAGAAGGTTGAACACTTCCACGCGCAGCTCCAGCGTCCGCTGGGTCGCGATGGAAACGAGCCGTGACAGCGCCAGATTGACGGTCCAGAATCCAGGACCTTCGATACTGAAATTGCGGTGATCGCCCAGGGTGCCTGCCGCGGGGTACGCGAAGGCCTGTGGATTGAGGTAGTTATTCAGCGACTTGTCGCCATACGGGTCGTCCAGCACCTGATTGACCCGCTGAGCCGCAATGCCGGTTCCCGCAATGTCGCGGCCGGTCGTAACCGTCAGCCAGTTTCCAGAGGTGGCGCTCACAATCCCCGACAACCTCCAGTCCGACGCAACGGCGCGAAGCGCCACGTTTTCGAACCGCGGCGTCTGCGCGCCAATCGTCAGGTTCCCGATATGCGTCCGACTCTGCGAGCAGTTGCCCTTATCGAAGGATGGGTTGTTCGGGTCGAGGTAGCCGTTGGCGAATTGACCGAAGCTCCCGCTGACTTCCGTATCCGCTTCGCAGTGGGAAATCGTGTAGTTGCCGCTCAGGCTCAATCCGTTGTCGTCGCGGCGGCGGAACGACAGCTTCAGGCCGCGATAGTTCTGCGTGCCGACGTCGGCATAGCGAACGACGGGGCCCAGCCACTGTCCTGCGACCGGATTCTCGAGATACAGCGGGCGTCGGCGATCGACATTTCCCGTGACCGTGCACGACGGGAACGACTGGCCGTGAATCGTGCACGGTCCCAACCCCATGAACGTGCCCGGGTTGATGTGCACCTGTCCCCACAACCGGTCGGCGTAGTTTCCGAGATAGCTTGCCGACACCTGCCACGCCGCACCAAGCTGCCGCTCGAGTGTCACGTTCCACGACTGCACTCGCGCCGAGTTGATGTCAGGGTCCATGACGCCGTAGGCGCCGAACGCGGGGAACTGAGCATCGAACGGCGGAGTCGCTGACAGCGGATGCGTGTCTCCACCAGGCACGTTTCGATACGGGTCCTCGAAGGGTACGGCGCTCAGCTCGACGCGGTTGGCGAAGGGTGACGCAGACGCGGCGATGTAGAGGTACACCGCGCTTGGAAAGTCGTAGTTCAGTCCGTACGACGAGCGAACCGCGGTCCGCCCGTCGCCGGTCACGTCCCACGCCACCCCGCCGCGAGGTGAGAAGTTCCGCCACTGCCGGTTCATGCCGGCCTTGCCGTCGGGAAATCCCGGATCCCCCGGATAGATGAGCCCGGGCGGTGCGTTCTGAAATCGCGTCGTGCGGATTCCCTGCCGGAAGTTGTCCGGAACGAAATTGGAGATCGCGCCGTTCTCGATGTTCTGTCCGAAGAACGGCTCCCAGCGAAGACCGGCATTGAGCGTCACCCGGTCGGTGGTCCTCCACGTGTCCTGCGCGTACAGGCCCAGGTACATCTGATTCATCAACAGAATCCCTGGCGCGCCATGCCGGACGAGCGACGTCTGGCCGGTCATGAAGTCGGCGAGCGGCAGACCGGTGGCCTGGCCGTTGAAATTGAAATCGCCGGCCGCGCGGGCGTTGTCTTCGCTGTCGACCGTCCAATACGACAGGTTGCCGCCAAAGGACATCTGGTGTCGCCCACGCACCACCGAGAGATCGTTGGCAACCTGATATGCCTCGTTGTCGATGCGCACCTTGACCGAATTGCCGCCCGAAATCGTAAAGGCATTGGTGACGGCCAATCCGATGACACCCGGCACGTAGCTGTGGAGTTTGACGCCGATATCGGAAGCGTCGAAGAACTCGTCCGGCGGGTCGTTCAGCCGGTTCGACGTGCGGTTCACCGTGACGCGGAAGGCGTTGACCGTGTTGGCGCCGAATACCTGGGTGTCGCCTAGAGCAATCGACCGGGCGCGGGAGCGCTTGTTGGCGCCGAACTCGCGTCTGACGGTCAGGATGTTGCCGGTGCGCGACAAGGTCGGCAGCCGCCGCTCGAAGGTGTCGATGTAGCGCCCGAACATCGAATGGTTGGCGCTCCATTGATGATCGAGCCGCACGACCGCCTGCGAGTCGTTGTTGTCGAGCGGGACGCGGTACCGGATTTCGCCGCACGGATCGTCAGCAACCGGCAGCCTCTCGGCCACCCTGACTGCCGGCTGGCTGAAGAGCGCCGGATTGATGCGGTTGTCCACGAAGGGCGCCCGGAGCGCGACCTGCCGGCCGGCATTGCACGCCGGGGCGGCCAGCGCCGTGAAGTCGCCGGCCAGCATCGCGGCCGTGGGCACGAAGCCTACGAATGACGCGGGGGTCTGTCTCATGATGGTGCCCTGATACGCCCCGAAGAAAAACAGCTTGTCTCTGAGGACGGGTCCACCGAGCGTGCCGCCGAACTGGTTGCGGACGAGTCCGTCGCTGGCTTTCTTCCCGTCGGGCCCTCGCAGCGCGAATGCATCCGTGGCGTTGAAGCGATGGTCGCGCAGGAACTCGAACAGGTTGCCGTGCAGGCTGTTCGTGCCCGATTTGGTGACGGCATTGACCGACGCCCCGGAGTGCATGCCGTTCTGGGCCGACAAACCGCCGGTCGCCACGCTGAATTCCTGGAGCGCGTCCGGGAAGGGAAACGGCATGTTGGTGTTGTCGTACGGATCGTTGTGCATCGCGCCGTCGAGCACGTAAGCGACGCCGGTACGCAGTCCGCCGGCAACCGAGATGGCAACCGAATCAGCGCGATTTCGCTGCCCGCTGACGTCGCCAGTGTTCACAGCGGCGCCCACCATCAACACGAGCATCGCAGCGTTCCGGCCGTTGAGCGGCAACTCCACGATTCGGGCGTTCTCGACCACTTCGGAGATGCCGGCGCTCCGGACGTCGACCAGCGGCGTCGCCGCCTCCACGGTGACTGTTTCAGCCAGTTCGCCTACGGCCAATACCGGGTTCAGCACAGGAGAGGCGCCAACCTGCAGCACGATCCCGGTCTGCGCGAACGTCCGAAATCCCTGAAGCGACGCTTCGACGCGATAAGGCCCGAGAGGGAGGTTAGGAAGAACGTACGCGCCTGTCTCGTCCGTCACGACGGTGCGGGTGAATGCGGTATCCGTTTGCGTAACGGTGACGGTCACGCCAGGGAGTACTGCGCCGCTGTCGTCTCTGACCGTTCCGCTGAGTTGTGCGGTCGCCTGCGCCCACGCGGCGCTGGCGAGGAGGAGGACAAGCGAGCAGATGGAGAGGCTGCGGAGCAAGCGGTTCATGATGAACCTCCGAGCTAGTGGCTGGTAGCCGGAGGCCTTCAGGCCTCCGGTGTCGCGGGTGGCCGCCGTGGGTTCCGGAGGCCTGAAGGCCTCCGGCTACCACCTACCACGTAATCAGAACGAGTACTTCACCGCAAACTGCATGACGCGCGGCTCGTCGGACGCGAGATACTTCCCGAAGTTGGGATCGCTGAAATTCCTGACGGGCGACTGATCGCTACCCGGCAGCGGCCTGAACCAGTTGAGCGCATTGAACGCCTCGATCCGCGCCTCGATGCGATGCGCCGCCCCGAAGCGGAACGCCCGCACCAGCGACAGATCGACCTGCCGCCGGACCATGCCGAGATAGGCGTTGCGCTCCGAGTTCCCGTAGGTTCCCGGAACCGGCTGGGCAAAGGCCGCGGGATTGAACCAGTTGTCACGCGTACCGTTGCCGTACACGTCGTCACTGATCTCGTTCACACGTGCGGTGGTCGCCTGGACGCCATTAAACGAGAGCACGCCGGTGCTGACCGTCAGCCAATCGCCCGACTGCGCCCGGAAGATCCCCGAGAGCCGCCACCCGGAGGCGATCATGCGGGCCGCAGTGCTTGCGAACTGTGGCGTCTCGACGCTCGCCGTCACGTTGAAGATGTGTCTCGGCGAGTTGCTGCACGGGCCCTCATCCGCGTCGAACAGTTCCTGCATGTCGGCCGGTGGATTGATGAGCGACACCGAACGTGTGTAACCCGTGCCGACGTTCAGTGGTGTGCCGCCCTGGTTGACCAGACCGCGGCAGCTCGAGAGCGTGTAGTTCGCGCTCGTGCTGACACCGTTGACCGAACGGCGCTGGAACGAGAGCAGCAGGCCGTGATACCGCTGCCATCCCTGGTCGGTGACCCAGTCGAGATATCCGATGAACCGTCCGATGTCCGGATTGGCCTGCGTGATCTCGCGGCGGACATCGAGCGGGGCCGCCGAGCAGTTGGGATACGTCTGGACGCCGCCTGGCGCGTCGGGGTTGCGGAGCGTGCACGGCCCGTCGGTGACGCGGCGGGAATCGTGCCCGGATTACCAGTGACGTCGCCCCAGACGTTCATCAGCCGGTTGCCGAGGTAGCTGGCCGACACGCCGATGCTGTCGCCAATCTGGTGCTGCACACCTACGTTCCAGCTATGGACGCGCGTGGTCTCGAGGTCTGTTGGCGCCTGGATCAGCAGCGCGTACGGCGGGAACTGAAGGTGTGGATCCGAGCGCAATCGGATATGGGTTGACCCGGCCGTTGCTGCCCCACGGATCGTCGAACAGGACGTTGCCGGTCAACCGCTGCTCCAGCCCGAACGGCGGCGCCTGCGCGGCGTCGAAATAGAACTCACCGGCGATGAAGTTGCTGTTCATGCCGTAGCCGGCGCGCACCGACGTGCGGCCGTCGCCCTTCGGATCCCACGCAATGCCCACGCGCGGCTGCACGTTGGCCCATTCCGCGTACATCCCGGCTTTGCTCGGGAAATCCTGGATCGCCGGGGTAGGTGAAGCCCGGAGGTGCCTGCGGAAAAGCCGTGCTGCGCTGACCGGCCCGGAACCGTTCGTCTGAGAAGTTGTAGATCTGACTCTGCTGGTGCTGCTGCGGGAACCAGGGCTCCCATCGCGCGCCGTAGTTCACGGTGATGTTCGGCGACACCTTCCACGTGTCCTGCCCGTAGAGCCCGAAGTACTTCTGCTGGATATCGAGCGTAAACGGAGTCGACTGCCTGAACTCGAATACGCGCCCGATCGAGGAAGTCGGCCAGCGGCAATCCGGTGACGTTGCCGTTGAAGCTGAACGCGCCCGGCGAACGCACGTTGGAGAGCGTTTTCCAGTCGTTGAAGCCCATCGCCACGCCGAAGCCCCACTGATGATTCCCGCGCACCATCGTCAGGTCATCGGAAAACGCGTAGGTATTCGGCCGGTAAAAGGAGTCCGTTTCGGTGCCGAAATTGATGCCGAACGCGCCGGTGATGCTGACGATCATGTACTCCGGCACGTGAGTGAAGATGTTCACTCCGACGTCCTCGGGACCGAACATGTCGGTGTGCGTGCGGTGGACATTGGTCCGGTTGGCAGTGAAGCGGATGTTGTTGACCGTCGAGCTGCTCAACACCTGCGTGTGGCCAACGGCGAGTGACTGTGAATCGCTGTCGCGGCCCGCCGCCGCCCGTTGTCCCCGCCACGAGAATGTTGTCGGGGCTGTTCGACAACGCTGGATTCCAGAACGTCGTCGTCCGCATGTATCGCGCGAAGAGCGTCTGGCCCTGCGAAATCTGCCAGTCGACGCGGCCGATTGTTTGTCCTTCGCGCGGCTCCAGCTGGCGTGAATACGTGATACGGCCGCACGGGTCGGTGGTCGTGGGCAGCCGCTGCGCGATCTTCACCGCCGCAGGACTGAGCATCGCAGGGCTGACACGGTTGTCGACGAATGGTGCACGGAGCGCCACGCTGCCCTGTGCCCGGCAGGCCGCCGAGGCCACCTGCGTGAAATCGCCAGCCAGCATCGCGGCGGTGGGGATGAACGTGATGATGTCGGCGGGCGTGATCGTTTCGCGCGTGCCCTGGTGCGCGCCGAAGAAGAACACCCGGTCCGTGGCGATCGGACCGCCGAATGTGCCGCCGAACTGATTGCGCACCCGGCCGTCGCTCCGGCGCTTGCCAGTAGTGCGATCGACGGCCGCGAACGGGCTCGTGGCGTTGAAGCGGTGATGACGATGGAACTCGAACAGATCGCCGTGGTACAGGTTCGTCCCGGCCTTCGTGACGACGTTGACCGTGCCGCTTCCCTGACGGCCGTTCTGCGCGTTCTGCGAGCTCGTTTCCACGCTGAACTCCTGGAGTGCGTCGGGAAACGGAAGAGGCAGGTTGAGACCGTCGAGCACGTTGTTATGCATGGCGCCGTCGAGCAGGTAGCTGACAGCGAACGGCTGTCCGCCGGTAATGGCAATCCCCCGGCTCGTGGTCATGCTGCGGCTGGTCGGCGCACCAGTGTCGGCAGCGGCACCTGCCATCATGACCAGCATTACCGGATTGCGGCCTTCGAGCGGCAGCGCCTCGACCTGTTCGTTGTCGATGAGACCGCCGATCGCCGGATTACGGGTCTCGACCAGCGGCGCCGACGCTTCGACGGACACTGTTTCTTCCACGCTGCCAAGCTGCATCGTGATCGGGATCACCGGGTTGCTGTTCACCTGCAGCACGATGCCTGTTTGCGCAAAGGCGCGGAACCCCGACAGCATGCCTTCGAGGCGGTACGGTCCAAGCGGCAGATTGAGGAGCACGTACGACCCGGCTTCATCGCTCACGGCCTCACGGCGGAATCCCGTCTCGGTCTGAATAGCCGTGACGGTCACGCCCGGAAGAACACCGCCGCTCGAATCAACGACTGTGCCGTTGATCTGGGCGGTAGCCTGGGCCCACGTATCGGTGGCAACCAGGGGCAGGATCAAAACAACGCCGAGCAGCGCGCGCAAAACGCGATTCATTCCAGGCCTCCTCGCCGGTGGATCGAGCAGCGTCTTCAGAGACAATTCGAGCGCAAAAGAGGACGGGCGCAAAGTTGGGCGTGAGTATAGCTGCCGGGTGGGGTTTGTCAATCAGCGGAAAAGGCACGCAACGGATGAACGCCGGGCCGTTGCCGCTGGAGGGCGGGAGCCGGGAATCTGGTGCCAGAAATGCTGCTTATCGATCGAACTTCTCGTCGGGCAGCAACCCCCAGCTCCAGCCGTCCTTTGGACGCTGGAACGTGAGCAAACGCACCCGGTTATCCGAAGCATTCCGACCGGGATTGCCGCTGATGATGACGTGATCGCCCGGCTTGAGGGTGTCTCTGGACACTCGCCCGCTCAACTGCGCCGGGGAGCCCCACTCCACCACGTAGCGCGCGCTCGTACCATCCGGCTGTTTGACCATGACGTGTACGAACGAATGCGGGTTTCGCAGAAGGAACTGCACGATCTCGCCTTCAATCGTGACCGACTGATCCTCGAGATATGTCGCCGCAAACGAATGATGAGCCAGCGCTTGAGCGCCGGCAACGAGGACGCAGGCCAGAAAAGCGAAGATGAAATGGCGCTTCATAAGAACTCCCGGGCTTCAAAACCGACCTAGTGTCCGCCTTCACCCCTCGACGATGCTCGGGGTGCCCTGAGCGTAAGTCGAAGGGCAGGCGCGGACTTCAGGTCCGGCTAAAGCCGGACCCTACGGTTATGAAACGGGTTCTAGAGTACTACGGCTTCGTATCCAGAAACGCGTAGTAGCTGCTCGTCCCGATGATGTGGCCATCCATGGCCTTCAGGACATCGGGACGCCCGGCGTTCGACGGAAGCGTCAGCATGGTGTCGAGCGCGTAGATCTTGAACTGATAGTGGAGCGGTCCTGCACCGGCTGGAGCACACGGCGGTCGATAGCCCATGATTCCGCGTCCACCGACGACCTGGCGGCTGCCGTCGGGCAGCTCCGCACCGACCGGTGCGTTCGCAGCGAGATCGCGGGTTGTCGGAGGAAGGTTCCAGCGCACCCAGAAGAATTCCTCGGAGACGCCACCCATCGGGTGATTGTCCGGCCCGTTCACCATGAGCACGAAGCTCGCCGTCCCCTCCGGCACGTTCGTCCATTGAAGCGGCGGCGATCCGCCCCTGCCACCCTGGGCATAACAGCTGAAACTCAGGGGCAGGGATGCGCCGTCGGGAAACCCACTGCTCGTCAGCCGAAGACGTGGAGGCTCGGGAGTACGCGCTCCCTGTTGCGGTTGCTGCCCTTGCTGCGCCGCGACGCCGCAAACGGTTAAAGCCAGAGGTAGAACGGCAGCAAGAAATCGCGCCTTCATAGGGCGTCCTCCTTCACTCAGCGGCGAATGTAACACAGGTCCAACCGTTCGTCCGTTCACGGGAAAGTGGTATATCCTCTCGCCGTCATGATCGGCCGATTTATGCGGATACAACGCCGGATTTCACGGCTTTCCGTACTGCGCCTCGCCTTGTGTGCAGTGTCCGGCTTCAGCGTTGTGTACGTCGTGTCCGGCTTTAGCGTTTTGCACGTAGTGTCCGGCTTTAGCCGGACCGTGTTTGCCCAGCAGCCCGCATACGAGAACGTTCCGTTCGAGACGATTCAGATTCGCCCGAATGTCTACGTCATCTTTGGCGCCGGCGCCAACGTGACCGTACACGTCGGTGAGGACGGGGTCATCCTCGTCGATAGTGGTTCGACAGCGATGGCTGGCAAAGTGCTCGAAGCGGTGAAAGCCATCACACCGTCGCCCATCCGGATGATCATCAACACCAGCGCGGCGGCCGACCACGTGGGAGGGAATGCGGCGATAAGCGCAGCCGGGCGGGAAATCAACCCGGATTCGTTTTCCGACGAGCCGCGCGCCACGATCCTCTCGCATGAGAACGTGCTGCTGCGCATGACCAAGGGCAGCGGCAATGGAGAGGAGTTTCCGACCGACGCGTGGCCATCGGAGACGTTCACCTCGCGCTACCGCTCGATGTATGTCAACGATGACGCGGTGCAAGTGATCCGGCAGATCGGCGCCGTGACGGACGGCGATGTGCTGGTCCACTTTCGACGGGCCGACGTGATTGTCACCGGCGATATCCTCGACCTGCGGCACTTCCCGGTGATTGACGCCGCGCGGGGAGGCAGCATCCAGGGCGAGCTGGCGGCGCTCAACAGGCTGCTGGATCTCACGGTGCCCGCCATGCCGCTCGTGCTCAAACCAGGACGCACACTGCTGGTGCCAGGCCACGGCCGGGTGTCGGACTATGCGGAACTGGTGGAATATCGCGACATGCTCACCACCATCAAGGACAATATCGAGGCGCTCATCAAGAAGGGCATGACAGTCGAGCAGGTGAAGAAGGCGAACCCGACCGCCGGGTACCGGGCGCGTTGGGGGCGTGAGTCGGGCCCGTGGTCGACGGATATGTTCGTCGAGGCGGTATACAGCGGGCTCAAGAACCCACCGGCGGAAACCCGATGATCGCGCCTCAGTTCGTGGGGCGGGTCCCGCGGCGAGTGTCATTCGCTTCGAGCCGCGGACCCGCCGCCGTGGCGACATTGGCTCTCGCACTGCTTTTCTCAGCCGACAGCCATCCGCTCGCCCAGGGTCGTGGCGGACAGGCGGTGCCACAGACGCCACGCGCTGCGGCGCCGATCGACATGACCGGCTATTGGGTCGCGATCATCTCCGAGGACTGGCGCTGGCGCATGGTCACCCCGTCCAGGGGCGATTTCCCGAGCGTCCCTCTCAATCTGGCAGCGCAGAAGATTGCCGAGGCGTGGGACCCGGCCAAAGACGAAGCGGCCGGTGAACAGTGCAAGGCCTATGGCGCGCCAGGATTGATGCGCGGTCCCACCCGATTGCACATTACGTGGCTGGACGACGACACGCTGAAGCTCGAAACGGACTACGGAATGCAAACGCGGCTGTTCGAGTTCGGGAAGACGTCGTCCGTTACCGCCAAGCCATCATGGCAGGGCGCGTCGGTAGCCCAGTGGGTCATGGCAGGCGGCGGTCGCGGCGCGGGCGGCGGCGCGAGGTACGGGTCGATGAAGTCGATCACGACGAACCTCCGATCCGGCTATCTGCGCAAGAACGGCGTGCCCTACAGCGAGAAGACTTCCTTTACCGAATACTGGGATCTCCATACCGAGGGCAACGGCGACCAGTACCTGGTCGACACCAACGTCGTGAACGATCCGGTTTATCTGCAGTTGCCCTGGATGACGGCGATTCACTTCAAGAAGGAAAAGGACGGCAGCAAGTGGAATCCCGAGCCATGCGACGCGAGGTTTTAAGTCGATTCGTGTAGGTCAAAAGGCAAAAGGCAAAGGTCAAAGGTGGAGCTGGCAATGAATCTCGTCACTCTCCGTCGGGTTGTCACGATCGTTGGCGCGCTGAGTGCCGTTGCCGTGCCGGTGTCCGCGCAAGTCGACCTGACGGGGTCGTACCAGACGCGGATGTACGAGGACTACATCGAGCGCGGTCCTGGCGAGTTCATGGGCAACTACACCGGGATGCCGCTCACCGACGAAGGGCGCGCCAAAGCCCTCCTCTACACGTCCAACCTCCCGTCGACCTACGAACGGCAGTGCCTGCCGCAATCCGCCGGAGTATTCCAGTACCGGCCGGTGGGGTTTCGAATCTGGAGCGAGCTAGCCGACGACGGCAGCGTCCTCGCCTGGGTGATCGGCGGTGACAACCTCAGAAATGACATCAGGATCTGGATGGACGGGCGGCCGCATCCGTCTGCCAACGCGCTGCACCTCGCCGGCGGATTCGCCACCGGCAAGTGGGAGGGCGACACGCTGACCGCCCGGTTGACGCACCTGAAAACCGCGTGGATCCGCCGCGGGGTCGGCATTCCGGCGAGCGACCTCACGACCATCACGATCCACCTCACACGGCGGGAAGATCTGCTGACGATCACCACGATCCAGGAGGATCCGTACTATCTGTCGGAGCCGCACGTCGTCAGCCGTGTGTGGCAATGGAATCCGCGCGGCACCGCCGCCGACCGGCCCATTTGCAATACCGCCAACGAAATCCCCTCACTCGAGGACACCGGCGTCGTGCCCCACTACCTCCCCGGCCAGAACCCGGAAGAGGACTACATGATCCGCACGTTCAACGTTCCCAAGGAAGCGGCCATGGGGTCCGCGGAGACGCTCTATCCCGAGTACCGCAAGAAGCTCAAGGGCATCTACAAGCTGCCCGCAGACTGCATCGCGCGGGCGCCCGGGTACTGTTGCGGCTGGATCGAAACGCAGGGACGTCCGGGCGGCGCGCCCAACCTGACGTGCAATGACGGCGGCTTCGGCACCCTCGGACCGCGAGGAAGGCGTACGGCGACAGAACCGTAGCAATCTCTGGTTCCAGTCTGGAACGGCATCTTCCTTATCTCGTCGTCGTCATCGGGATCCTGGCGCCGTCGCTTTCCTTCGGCCAGGAACCACCCCCTCCAATACTGCGCGCCGGCAGCGGCGCCGAGACCATCACCATCGACGGAGCACTGAGTGAGCCTGCGTGGGCAGGCGCCGAACTGGTCGACTCGTTTGCGCAAACCGAGCCGAGCGAAGGCATGGCGCCGACTTTTCGCACCACCGTGCAGGTGCTCGCCGGTAGAAACGTGATCGTCCTCGGCGTCGTCTGCGAAGACGATCCGAACGGGATTGTCGGCTTCAGCGTCACGCGTGACGCAGCGATGCAGTCCGAGGATCACATTCGCCTCGTTCTGGGCCCTTTCCTTGATGGCCGGTCGGGCTACGTGTTCGCCGTCAATCCGCGGGGCGCGCGATACGACAGCCTGATCAACGCCGGCGGCGATGGCGAAAACGTGGAATGGGATGGCATCTGGGAGGCCGCCGCGGCGAGGAACGCGAGCGGCTGGAGCCTCGAAATCCGAATCCCGGTCCAGACATTGAACTTCAAGCCGGGGTTGCACGAGTGGCACTTCAACGTGCAGCGCCGCATTCAACGTCTCCTTGAAACCGATCGGTGGGCGTTCGCCGCACGTCAATATCGAGTTACTCAGACGAGTCGTGCCGGGCTCCTCACACAGGTGCCCGACTTCGCGCTGGGCCGCGGCTTGGACATGCGGCCTTCTGTCACGGCCGGCGGTGGAATCCCTGCGCCGTCACAGTCGGTCGACGGCAAATTCCGCCCCAGTCTCGATGTTGCCCAGCGTCTTGGATCCAACGTCACCGCGTCGCTGACGTTGAACACCGATTTCGCGGAAACAGAGGTGGATACACGCCAGACGAACCTCACGCGGTTTCCCCTGCTGTTTCCGGAAAAGCGGCTGTTCTTCCTCGAGGGCGTCGACATCTTTCAGTTCGGCCCGCTCGTCAACCGCGATGTCATCCCGTACTTCAGCCGGCGCGTCGGCCTGGTCAGGGGGATGGAGGTGCCGATCATCGCCGGCGCCAAGATCAACGGTCGCGTGGCGAACACGAATTTCGGCGGACTTGTCACTGTCGCGGACGACAAGCCGGACATCGTCGATCGTCGAACGACGATGGGTGTGGTGCGCGTCAAGCAAAACCTGTGGCAACAGTCATACGTAGGCGTCATGGCCACAGCGGGCGATCCGCTTGGACGGCCGGGCAGCTGGCTTGTCGGCGCCGATTTTACGTATGCGACGTCGAGATTCCTCGGCGACAAGAACCTTTCGATGAGCACGTGGGGACTCGCAACAGGTCGCGACGACCTCCGCGGAGACACCACCTCGCACGCGTTCAAAATCGACTATCCGAACGATCAATGGGACGCCAGGATCTGGTACCGACGAGTCGGCCGCGACTTCGATCCGTCGCTGGGCTTCGTGCCCCGGCGCGCGATGCAATTCTGGAATCCTGCCCTCACGAATCGGACGCGGCTCGCGCGCGGTCCCATTCAGCAAATGAGCTACGGGGCAAATCCATATATCTGGACAGACCTGTCTGGACGATGGGAAACCTACGACGCCTCGATCCAGGCGCTCAACTTGCAGTTTCGCAGCGGGGATCGGATGCAAGTGACAGTGAGCCCCGCGGGCGACCGTCCCCTTCAGCCATTCGAGATCTCGCCCGGGACCGTGATTGCGCCGGGCCCGCACCAGTGGCTTCGGGGAACGCTCGGCGTGACGACGGCACAGAAGCGTCGCTTCTATACGACGTTCAACTGGACCACTGGCAGCTTCTATGACGGCGAGCTCGATCAGTACGAGTGGAGCTGGGTATGGAACCCGACTCCGCTCTTCACAGTCGAATTCAACGGCGAGCGGAACGTCGGTGATCTGCCTGCCGGGGAGTTCACCCAGAGCCTGGTTGGCACGCGGCTCCGCATGAATTTTTCTCCGGATCTGTCGATCGCCAGCTACGCTCAGTACGACACGGACAGCGAGTCGATTGGCGTCAATACGCGGCTGCGCTGGACGTTCCTGCCTGTCGCGGAACTCTTCGTGGTGTATAACCACAACGTGCGCTCGCTGCTCGACCGCTGGCAGCTCGAGTCGAATCAGCTTCTGGTCAAGCTGCAGTACACCTGGCGGATGTAAACCGGAGACCTGAAGGTCTCCGGCTACCGCACATGGTAGCCGGAAGCCTTCAGGCTTCCGGTCGGCGGGGTGTAGAATTGGCCACTTTCATGTGAACCGCGAGGGCACGAGCATGAGACGCCTGTTTGTGGTGGCCGCGATCGCAGCAGCAACCCTCCCTGCCCTGAGCGCAGTCGAAGGGCTTGCGCAAACCGACTACACACCGACTGATGTGCGTGTGCCCGGTGGCAGCACCGTGAAGCGCACCGGGCCGCGCACCGGCCCGACGCCGAGGCTGCCGGACGGCACCGTGGATTTGGATGGCGTGTGGGTTGGCGGCGGCCCGGTCAACGACATCGAGCGTGAAGGCGGTCTCAAGCCGGGCGAGGTCGACAATCTGATGCTCCCCTGGGCGAAAGCGCTCATGGCGACGCGCGATGAAACGCAGGAGCCGCACAATCGCTGTCTGCCGATGGGCGTGCCGCGCGTCACGCCGTTTCCCTACCGCTTCGTGCCGAACTACACGCACAAGCGCGCCACCCACATGTTCATCCTGCATGAAGGGAACATCCACAGCTATCGGCAGATCTTCGTGGATGGCCGGAAGCATCCGACGGAGCTCGACCCTTCGTGGTACGGCCATTCGATCGGATCGTGGGAGAAAGACACGCTCGTCATCGACACGATCGGCTACAACGACCAGTTCTGGTTCGACCGGCGTGGCCACCCCCATACCGAGCAGCTGCACACAATCGAACGGTGGACGCGACGCAACATGGAGTTCCTCGAAAACAGGGTCACCATCGACGACCCCGGGGCGTACGCGAAGCCCTTCACGGTGAACTTCACGGCAGTGCTGAGCGCGCCAGACGATCTTCAGGAGTACATCTGCCAGGAGAACAATCAGTACGGCGTGCAGACGATTCCAGGCTGGGCTGACAAGTACTCGAAGCCCCAGTAGCGAGGCTGCGCCTCAGACCAGCGATAATGTGGCTCCGCCTCGCTACGACAGTATCTGGTTGCCCGCACTCCGTGCGGGCGAGACGTCTCGAAAGGCCGGTCGATACGTGACTCGTTCGTGTGAGTTCGGCCTTTCAAGACGTCTGGGAGGAGACATCCGATGAAGTCATTGGGCGCGGTCCTCGCGGCGATTTCTGCGCTTCTGGCTGCGTCGCCCGCCGGGGCCCATCACTCGTTTGCCACTGAATACGATCGGACCAAGCCGGTGTCGGTCACGGGAGTGGTGAAGAAGGTCGAGTGGCGCAATCCTCACATCTGGTTCTACGTCGACGTGAAGGACGCGAACGGCAAGATCACCACCTGGGGATTTTCGGGGGCCCCGCCCTCCTTCCTGATGCGCCAGGGCATTGCCAAAGACGCCATGAAGACCGGCGACGTCGTCAAAGTGGACGGCTTCAGGGCGCGGGACGGGTCGAACAATGCTTCTGGTGGGCGAGTGACGTTTGCCGACGGCCGCAGCGTGTTCACCGCCTCGCCGGAAGACGTGCGGCCGAACTGATCTGCGTCACGAGGTCACAAGTCACAGGTCACAAGTCACAAGTCACAAAGCCATAAGGTCGCCATCATGTCTTGGACCCGTCGCATCCGACTCGTGTCGCTGTCCGCTGTGGTGGTCACCATCTTGTCGGCCTGCACGGGCGCGCAGCAGACGAACCAGAGTCAGCCGAGCATTCCGCGAACCGCGGATGGGAAACCCGACTTTACCGGTGTCTGGGCGGGGCCCGGGTTCGCGCACACGGGCAAAGACGTCGACACGGCGCAGGTGCGGCGCTACACCGACGCCAACATGCCGCCCGTCAAGCCTGAGGGCAAGAGCCTCCTCAACCGACCGTACGCGGGGAACGTGCGGATCGACGATCCAACCGCAATATGCCTGCCGAACGGTCTGACGCGGCAGATCCCGTCTCCGTACGCGCAGCAGTGGATCCAGACTCCCACACAACTCGTCATCCTGTACGAGTACCATGCACTTCTTCCGCGTGATTCCGTTCGGGGAGCCAAACCGCGCCCATGCTGACGACATCGAGCCGTCCTATATGGGCGATTCGATTGCGTGGTGGGAAGACGACACGCTCGTGATCGACACTATCGGCCTCAACGAGTGGCTGCTCGACGCCTATCACCCGGAAGACGGCGGATCACGATGGCACAGCGATCAGATGCACGTCGTCGAGCGCCTGCGCTTCACGGATCCGCGAAACGTGACCTACGACGTGACGCTTGACGATCCGGTGGTCTTCGAAAAGCCCTTCGTCGAGCACTGGGCGATGCAGCTCAAGCCCACGTGGAAGATTCTCGAGTTCGTCTGCGACGACAACGACCGCTGCCGCACGGGCAACTGCACGGAAGCGGACGTTCAGAAATCTTCGGCGCCGTAATTTTCACAACTACAGGCCACGGAGACACGGAGACACGGAGCTGACTCGTAGAGAGCAGGCTTCAGCCTGCGCGTCCTCACGGAAACCACATTGGAGCATCGATGATCGATGATCCTCTGTGTCTCTGCGCCTCTGTGGCCCGTGGAAGTTACCGAGGCGGCTCGAGCAGCGGCTGCGACGAGCCGCGCTCGGTGGTGCCGCGAGGCGCCGTTACGGTCGGCTTCGGCATGCCTTTCATCTTCTTGATGTACTCCGGGTACATCGTCTCGGGACCGCCGAGGCGCGCCAGGTGCGGCGTGCCGAACTGATCGGCAAGCTTCGGATCCAGGCCCGGCAACGGGCTCGTACCTGGAAGAAAATGTGGCACCGCGCCGCGGGGAATGGCGGTTTCCGTGGCTTCTTCGCACGGATACGGCTCCAGCCGCATGGCGGAATCAGCCTCCCACATCATGGTCGTGCGGATGTAGGGTTCAGCGAGATAGATCGGGTCGTAGATGATCACGGTGGCCTGAAGGAGATTGCCCATGCGCTTCCACCGCGTCCGGATCGTCGATCGATCGCTGCGCATCAGACCCGACCGCCGAATGTAGCTCTCCTTGACGTGCGTCGTCGTGACGACGAGCGTGTCGCCGTCCCATTCGCCGGTAGAGAAACCGCTCCAGGAGTTGGGTGCGTGTTCCGCAGGATGCGGACGGCCATCCATCCAGATCGTCGTTTCCTGCTCCAGCTGGTTGATGTGCCCGCGATAGGCAGCCACCTTCTGCGTGGCCGGATCGACCTCCGACCAGAGGTGCAGCGCCGACAGGACGCCTTCGAGCGAGAAGTCCCACGGATGCGGGCGGCACACCCACTCGGCGACGTCGAACTCGCCTGGCGACCAGCTGTCCCCCCGCCACCGGCCCTCCTGACTGATCGGAAGACCGGCCGCGTCGCCCGTCATGCCGCTGCCATCCTCGTTGCGGCCAAGAGGACGCCACTTGCCGGCGACGTCCACCTGCGCGAAGACTGAAGGACCCGGCAAGAACAGGATGGCGAGCGCAACGAGAACGGTCCGGCTGAAGCCGGACACTACGTACGGCGGCGCTGGTACGTAGTGTCCGGCTTCAGCCGGACTTGGACGATCAGCACGTATTCCTGATTTCAAGTCTCAATGTCTCCGTGTCTCTGTGGCCTGTCGGAGCGAAAATTTCGTCAGAACGCATATTTGATCCCGAACTGCAGAATGCGCGGCGTCCCCGCCTGTGTGATGATCTGCCCGAAGTTGCCGGCATCGAAATTGACGGTATTGGCGTTGCCGCCGCCGCCCAGCGGCGGTCCCGGATTGCCCCAGTTGAAGTGGTTCAACAGGTTGAACGTCTCCAGGCGAAGCTCCAGGTTGTTCGTGGCGCCAAGCGGGATCCGACGCGTCAGCGCCAGATCGATGCTCCAGTAGGCGGGTCCTTCGATGCTGTTGCGTGTGTGGTTACCCAACTGCCCCGGTGCCGGGTCGGCAAACGCGGCGCGATTCAGATAGTTGTTCAGCGTCTTGTCTCCGTACGGGTTGTCCAGCACCTGGTTGACCCGTTGTTGCAAGATACCCGTCGCGGCGATGTCGCGGAGCGTCATCACGGTGAGCCAGGTGCCTGAGGACGCCTTGAGAATGCCCGCCACATTCCACCCCGACGCCAGAATATTCACCCCGCGGTTCTCAAACTGCGGCGTCTCCACGGTCACCGTTGCGTTGGCGATGTGCCGCCGGGAGAACTGGCAGTTGCCGAGATCCCAGTCAGGGTTGTCGGGATCCTGCAGACTCTGGCCGCCCGTGAAGAACGTGGTCTGGGCGACATTGCCAACGCAGTAGGAGCGCGTGTAGTTCGCGGTCAGGCTCACGCCGCTGGCCGCACGCCGCTGGGTCGACACCCGCAGCGCGCGGTAGGTCTGCGTGCCGATGGCCTCATGGCGTTCGATCGATCCGATGAGCCGCGATGCCTGCGGGTTCTCCAGCGACAGCACGCGCCGCTGATTCAGGTTCGCCGCCGTCGCGCCCGCCATGAAGACGCCGGGGTTGCGCTGCGCCTGCGCCCAGATCCGATCCGTATAGCTGCCGAGATAGCTGGCGGCCACCTGCCACGATGCGCCGATCTGCCGCTCGACGATGACGTTCCATGACTGGACGCGCGTGGAGTTGTTGTCGGGGTCAACCGATGCGAGCGCGCCGTACGCCGGAAACTGCGCATCCGGACCTGGCGCTTCCGGATACGGATGCGGCGCCCCGCCGGGGAAGTCACGATATGGATCGTCGAAGCCGCCCGGCAACTGGGTGACACGCAGCCGGCCGCCGAAGGGCGGCGCTGTCGCGCTGATGAACAGGTACGACGCGCCCTGAAAATCGTAGCCGAGGCTGTACCGAGGATCGCACCGCCATCCGGCCGTCGCCGGTTACGTCCCATGCCATTCCGACGCGCGGCGCGAAGTTGGTCCACTTGTTGTTCAGCCCCGATGTGCCGGACGGAAAATCGGCGTCGCCGGGATACAGGAATCCGGGCGGCGCGTTGCGAAAGACCGTGCTCGTGGCGCCCTGGCGGAACCTGTCGAGATCGAAATTGGCAATCGCCTGGTTCTGGATGTGCGCGCCGAAGAACGGCTCCCACCGTATCCCGCCGTTGAGCGTCACACGCGGGCTGACGCGCCAGGTGTCCTGTGCGTAGAAGCCCAGGTATCTCTGTGTCAAGTCGAGCACGCCTGGCCGCGCGTGCTCGAGACGCGCCAATCGTCCCGTCAGGAAGTCCGCCATGCCGGCCCCGGTTAACGATCCGTCGAAGGTCCAGAGACCGACGCCGCGCTGGCCGTCGACCGTATAGTGCGTCCAGTACGCCACCTGCCCGCCCAGAGCGAGCTGATGGCTGCCCCGCACCAGCGTGATGTCGTCGGAAACCTGATATGCGTCCGTATCGCCCTGGAACAGCACCGAGCCGCCCGAGGCGGTGGTGAATCCGCCACTGATCTCGATGCCAATGATGCCGGGCACGTAATTGTGGAAGTTATTGATGCCAAGCGTTTCGGCGCCGAAGAACGGCTCGAGGTGATAGTGCGCGCGGCTGCGGTTCCATGCCACGCGAAACGCGTTCACCGTGTCGGTGCCGAACACGCGCGTATCGCCGAACGTCAGAGAATGCGCGCGATGGTTCTGCGCGTTGTCCTCGGCCCTCGTGGTCAGCACGTTGCCCGACTTGGGCCACGCCGGGACCTGCTCGTCGAAGGTCAGCATGTAGCGGCCGAAGATGGAATGGCCGCCGCTTCCCTGGTAATCGACCTTGGTGACAATCTGGCTCTGGTCGTAGCTCAGCGGCGCGGAAAACCGGACGTCGCCGCACGGGTCAGCCGTGATCGGCAGTTGCCGTGCAATCGCCATCGCCGCCGGGCTGAACATGCGCGGATCGATCTGGTTGTTCACGAACGGCCCGCGCAACGTGATCTGCTGACCACGGTTGCAGGCCGGGGAGGTGAACGCCGTGAAGTCACCGGCCAGCATTGCCGGCGTCGCGATTCGCGTGATCGAGTCGGGCGGCGCCACCTTCTGGAACGTCCCCTGGTAGGCGCCGAAGAAGAAGAGACGATCCGCCAGGATCGGACCGCCCATCACGCCGCCGAGCTGATTCCGTCTGAGGCCGTCGTCCAGCCGATCGCCGGTCGCAGGATTGATGGGCGCGAAGACCGCCTTGGCGTTGAACCGCTTGTCGCGGAGGAACTCGAAGAGCGTTCCATGGAATATGTTCGTGCCCGACTTCGTCACCACGTTCACCGAGCCGCCCGAATGCACGCCGTTGTCGGCGGAGAGCCCGCTCGTGGCGACGCGAAATTCCTGCATCGCGTCCGGAAACGGGAGCGGCATGTTGAGGTTGTCGTACGGGTTGTTGTGCGGGGCACCATCGAGCAGGTACGTCACGCCGAACGGAAGGCTTCCGGCTACGCCCGTATACGTCGAGCCCGGCATGCTTTTATTGTTTGGCGTTTCCTGCACTACACCGCCGACCATTGCAATCAGGGCAGCCGGGTTGCGGCCCTCGAGTGGCAGCTCGAGGATCCGCTCCTGCTCGACCACTTCGCTGATACCGGTGCTCCGGACGTCGACGAGCGGCGCCG
The DNA here is from genome assembly GCA_963814955.1 of uncultured Acidobacteriota bacterium. GTDB lineage: Bacteria > Acidobacteriota > Vicinamibacteria > Vicinamibacterales > UBA2999 > DATCJA01. The sequence continues at coordinate 112,923 of CAWFEX010000016.1, read as the reverse complement.
CCGCTTCCACCGACACCGTCTCTTCGAGACTCCCGACCGTCAGCACCGCATTGATCGTCGGCGTGGCCGCCACCTGCAGGACGATGCCCGTCTGCATGTAGGTGCGGAACCCCTGCAGCGTCATCTCGAGCTGGTAGGGCCCGACGGGAAGATTCGGCAGCACGTAGGTGCCGTTCCCGTCCGTGACGACTGACCGCGAGAAGCCGGTGTCGGTCTGGGTCGCCGTGACGCTGACGCCGGGCAGGATTCCACCGCTCTCGTCGGTGACCCTGCCGTTGAGCGCGGCGGTGGCCTGCGCCCATGCAGGGACGCTCACCAGAAGCATTAACGCGCCAGCCGAGAAACCCCTCAGGAACCGCCTCATGGCATCCTCCTTCGAGTCCGGAGCTAGAGATGACGACCGGGGCCGAAACGCGAACGAATTAGAACTGCCGGCTACGACGCTATGAAGTCTTCGACTTTCTTTTTTTCCGCAAGAACAAGGTTCAGGACGTTGACGGCGGACGGTAGCACAGGGAAAAACAGGGGTCAATAAACACAAGACATAAACACAAGACCGTCCACGGACATGCGCGGCAGCAAACGAGTGCAGAAAAAAAGGGGCTGACTGGTGTCAGCCCCTTGGCAAACTGCGCGTTCAGTGCGCGATTCAACGTGTGGCAGTAAACGTGCCCCCGCTCCCGCCCTTGATCGACCCCTTGATGCTGTTTCCGGAGACGCGCCCGGTATATACGGCGTTGCCGGCGGTGAAGGTAATCTCGTCTCCGCGCATGCGTCCGGCCGAGATCATGGTCGAGCCGAGCGACCCGGACAGCATCTGAAACTGCTGCTTCAGCACGAGATTGTTCTGACCGATGCGCCACGTCCCGTCGACCTTTGCCGGCACGATCCACAGGAGCGCCGTACACCAGCTGGTGCAGTCCTGCTCGATCCTCTGCGTCTCGTCCGCTTCCCAGTCTTCCATCGTGAACGTGTTCGACACGATTCTGGTTCCAGGCCTGAGCTCGAGCAGCTTGGGCCGAAGCTTCATGTTGATCGACGGCAGCAGAAACATGGTGATGACCTGTGCCTTCGAGAAGTCGGTCTCGAACAGGTCGGCCTGCTGGAATGTGGCGCGCTGCGTCATGCCCGCCGCGGCGGCATTTTTCCGCGACAGCTCCACCATGTTGGGGTTGTATTCAATGCCCGTGGCACGGGCGCCGCGTTTCGCGGCGGTAATGACGGTGCGGCCATCACCAGAGCCGAGGTCCATCACGAAGTCCTGCGGGGTGACCTTGGCCATGTCGAGCATCTTGTCGACGAGCGCCTGCGGCGTCGGTACCCAGACAACGTCTTTTCCGGCCTGCCCGACCTGCGGCTCGAACTGTTTCTCCGTCGCGGCCTGCTGCGCTCCCGCCGGAAGAGTCGCAAAGAGAACCGCGATCGCCAACATCAACATACTTGAAGCAAAACGTCGTGCCATGTGATTACACCCTCACTGAAGACATCGTTCTTCCCGCCGGCGGCGTGCCGGCGGGTGGATCGTCCGATCACGAAAGCGCGTGCGCCGATACGACCGTCGAGCGCGGCTTACTTCGCCGGCGCCGCACCGAAGGTCGGACCTTTGTAGCCGGGAATCGTTTGAATACCGTACTGATTGTTTTCCTGGCAGATGGTACTCGAGCAACTCGTCACCGGGCGTCGTTGTCGCCATGAACGTCACCGTGAACGGCTTGCTGTATGCGCCCGGGTCGTCGATGGTGACCTTGTTCTCCATCTCGCCGAGGTTCAACCGGGTCCATCGCTCCACGGTACGCAACTGCTCTGAGTGCGGGTGACCACGGCGGTCGAACCAGAACTTGTCGTTGTAGCCCACAGTGTCGATGACGAGCGTGTCCTTTTCCCACGACCCGATCGAATGGCCGTACCACGTTGGATCGAGGTCCGCCGGATGCTTCCGGCCGTCCATGAAGATCTGCCGATAGCTGTGGATGTTCCCTTCGTGCAGGATGAACATGTGCGTAGGCGGCTTGTGGGTGTAGTTCTGCACGAAGCGGTACGGGAACGGCGTCACGCGGGGGACGCCCATGGGCAGACACGCGTTATGCGGCTCCTGGGTTTCATCCCGCGTCGCCATCAACGCCTTCGCCCACGGAAGCAGAAGGCCATCGAGCTCGCCCTTCTTCAATCCACCCTGGCCTTCGAGGTCGTTGACGGGGCCACCTCCGGTCCACGTCGCGTCCATCAGATCGACCATCCCGTTCGGCAGTCTGGGCACCGCACCCTTCGGCGGACCGGCGCGCCTCACCGCCGCGATCGGCTTCTGGGCCTGGTCGTATTGTGTCGACGCCGGCTGCGCCAGCAGCGGCAGGAGCGCTGCCGTCATCAGGAAGACGACAAAGAGCTTCCTCACGCGACCCCCTTTGGGATTTCGTCCGCCTTCCAGCGAACTTCAGGTCCGGCTGAAGCCGGACACCACGGTTTGAAACTGTCTACTGGTCGTTGTTCGAGAAAACTTTCTTCCCGTCCGGCAGCGAGACCGCGCGTGCGTTGACCATGTTCACGCCCGACCGCGCCATGATGCCTTCGACCGTCACGGTGTCGCCGATGTTGAGCGACCTCGCGCTCCACCCCTGGCGCACGAGCGCGCTTCTGGCGGCCAGCTCGACGTTCCAATTGACTTTCGTTCCGTCAGGCTGGGCGACGTCGAAGTAGATACGGGCGTGTGGATTCGTCCACTCGATCTTCGTGACCTGGCCTGTCAACTTGATTGGCTTGTTCGCGTCGTATTCCGCCCCGACCGCGTGGTGAGCGACAAGCGATGCGCCGCAGGCAAAAAGACCGAAGGTCGTCACAAACGCCGCAAGCTTCATTCGCATTGAACTCCCTCCAAACGCAACTGGCTCTTCGGAACCGTAGCTCGCGTAGACCCGACTCTTTCAGGCGCTACATCATGGCAACGCGCCATTCTCGATGTCAAGACGGACGGCCCCGGGCTATCGCGGCTTGAACGGTGCCGGTCTGGCGAACCGTTCGGCTGCGATGGCGACGTTGGGGCGCACCTCGGTCAGCTCGATCGTGTTCTGTCCGTTGGTCCACCTCATGAGAATGTGGAACGGCATCTTGACGCCGGCGACATCCCGGTAATCGGAGTAGTCGGTCTGCGTAGGAATCGTCCCGACCGTCGTCCTGCTCCACCGGACGGTTCGGTACCAGCAGCCCTGACTCCTCGTCGAAATACAGATTCACCGGAAGCTCTCCCGGGTTGCTTCCCTGCAGGAGCTGGACGTTGCGGCCGTCAATGGCGCTCAGCGTCGCCTGCCATTGGCTGTACGCCTTTTGAATGCCGGCTGGAAACGACACGATGGCTTCGAAGCGGGCACCTGTCAGGTTGCCGCCGGTAAATTCCATCAGCGGAATCTGCCGCCAGCCCTCAGCGGCCCAGGCGTTGCGACCGTCGAATGTCTTGATCGCATCACCCTCGAAGGTGCGAACGATTTGCGTCCGCTGATTCGGAGCCTTGGCGTGGATTTCAATCGGAACCTTCGCGTCGCCGGTGTTGAATCCGGCGTAGTTGCCAGTCGCGATAAAGCTCGTGAGCTTGCTCACGCGATCGTTGCCGCCCAGTTCCTGGATGTATCGGCCGAAAACCTTGTCGGCGGATACTCGTGCGTCTGGGAATATCCGCATCGCGTTCGGGTTTTCATCCGCCACGTCGCCGTACTGCAACGCAAGGTCGGGAATGACCTCTGGCGTATCCGCGCCGCGATGGCACGTAAAGCAGGTCACACGCGGCTGTCCGCCAAAGAAATTGCGGTTGATGGTGTTGACCATCACCACCATCTGCCGGGCCCGTTGGATCCGGGGCGTCGCAACCGCGAAGGCGTCGCGGTTGGTCAGGATTTCCTGGACGTGGCACCCTGTGCAATCGAACAGGAGCGAGGATGCGAACATCCCCATGGTGTCCATGAATTCGTCGGCGGGAATCCCCTTGAGAACCTGAATGTTCTTGAAGACGTTTTCGGACATCGGCGGGCTTTGTTGCTGGCCGCCCTGCGCAGCCTGCGCTGACATCGTGATGGAAGCACCGGCGGAACAGACGAACACGGCTACCGCTGCACCGAGAATCGGATACTTCATAGTCAGATTCTATTGGGGACGTGCGATGTCGGGCGCCCCGGACGCGCCAGTAAACGCACGGCCGTCTGACAGCGTGATGGAATCGGCCACGGCCCGAGTGAGTATCTTCCTTCCGCCGAACCCCTTGAAGGTGACCTTCTCGCCCACCTGGAGGTCAGCCCTCTTCCAGCCCCGCCGCAGCACGCTGTTGGGGCTGCCGAGCTCGAGGTTCCACGTGGTCACGACACCCTTCTCATCGGTGACGTCCACGTAGACACGCATGTGTGGATTCGTCCACTCGACTTTCGAGATGGTGCCCGCCGCCTCGATGGGCTTCCGCGGGTCGTACTCGACTTCGAATGAATGATGCGCCGCCACGGGAGCGCGTCCATGAGAGGAGGACCACCGCCATCGCCAGCCGCACGCTCGTACTCATGTACCCGCCCCTCCTACTTCGCCTCGGGCTTCTCGAGCCCGTACCCTTTTTCCTGGTAGACGTTCTCGATGCCTGCGGCAATCCCGTACTGATTGTTCTCGGTGCAGATGAACTCCATCAGCTCGTGCCCTGGCGGTACCGCTCGCGCCACGAACTGCAGCTGCACGGGGCGCGAGAACGCGCCCGGATCGTCGAGCGTGAAGTCATGGGTCATCGTGCCCCAGTTGATCCGCGTCCACCGTTCGATGGTGTGCAGCTGCTCGGTGTGCGGCGTGCCGCGGCTGTCGAACCAGAACTTGTCGTTGTAGCCGACGGTGTCGATGACGAGCGTGTCGTCCTCCCATTTCCCGATTGAGTGCCCCCACCACGATGGGATCGGATCGTCGGGGTGTCCCCGGCCGTCCATGAAAATCTGACGGATGGAACCCGCGTCTCCATTCTCGTGCACCACGAAGATGTGCGTCGGACCTTGCGCGGTGTAGGACTGCACGAACCGCCACGGATACGGGTTCATGCGCGGGACGCTCATAGGTGTGCAGTACAGATACGGCTCATCTTCTTCCTTCCGCGAATCTCGAAGGGCCTTTGCCCACGGCAGCAGCGGCATGTCGCCCGGCTTCAATCCACCTTCGCGCTCGATGTCGTCGTTCGAGCCACCGCCAACCCACGGCCCGGAGATGTCGGGTGTCCCGTCGAACAGCTTCGGCGCCGGCCGCGAGGCGAGGTCCGCCGGCGCCAGCGGTGTGAATTCGCCGGCGAGCGGCGTGAACAACCCAGCCGGAGGCTGGGCCGGCGCCGGAGACGGCGGTTCCTGCGCTGGAAGCGACAGCGTGAATCCAAGGAGCATCGCCAGAAGGACAATGTTGCGCACCTCAATCCTCCTCAACGTCGGCCGCACTCTCACCATGGCGACGCGAATCGCGCGGAGTATATCGCAGGTTCAGGTGCGGGACCTTTTCGCTTGACAGGCTCGATCGCTTGGACCGCCATACAACCAGCCAAGGGCCTGGCTCACGAACAGCGCGATATCATGGGCGAGCCCTTGGCTGGTTAATTTTCAGGAACTCGCAGCACAGAATGCCCACGCTGACGAAGGAGACCACATGAGCCTTGGAGTGCGGCGCGCGACTCGAATCGCCACGGCGGCGGCTGGCGCGTGCTTTGTGATCCTGGTCGCGGCAGTCGGCCTGCGCGCTGGAGCGTCAGCCCAGGCTGGACAGACTGGACCCGAGGCGCCGCTGATGTCGGACGCGGTGTTCAAGAACGTTCAGGTGCTCAAAGGGATTCCCGTCGATGAATTCATGGACACGATGGGAATGTTCGCCGCCTCGCTCGGCTACGACTGCGTCAGCTGTCATTCCGGCGACATCTACACCGATCGCGGAGCGTTTGCCCAAACGACGCCTCTGATTCAGCGCGCGCGGCAGATGATCGTGATGATGAACACGATCAACAAGAACTACTTCGGCGGCCAGCCGCGTGTGAGCTGCTTCACATGCCACAACGCCAAGAACAGACCGGAGTACATTCCCAATCTCGCGCTCCAGTACGGCGAAGTCGTCGACGATCCGAACTCGATGCGGATCTTCCCGGACGATCGGACAACCGTGGACGCGGTCTTCAACAAGTACGCCCAGGCGCTGGGCGGAGCGCAACGGCTCGCGAGCATGACCGGCTTTGTCGCGCGCGGAATGTACGAGGGATTCAATACCGGAGGGAACCAGTTTCCAATCGAGATCGTCGCGAAGGCGCCAAACCAGCGGGCGCAAGTCGTCCGCACACCCGAAGGCGACGCATCAAGACGTTCGATGGCCGCGCCGCCTGGGCAGCGGAGGGATGGAGGCCGTTGCCGCTCCTGATGCTGACCGGAGGAAATCTCGAGGCCGCCAGGCTCGAAACCATGCAGTTGTTTCCAGCCAACATCCGACCCGCTTTCAGTCAATGGCAAGTCAGCGGCACGACCATCGACGGCAACGCCGTCACGCTTCTCCAGGGTCAGAATGCCGGGCAGCTTCCCGTGAACTTCTATTTCGACAGTGCAGGGCTGCTGGTGAGGATCGTGCGATGGAATCGCACCGCGGTCGGCACGGTCCCCATGCAATTCGAATATTCGGACTATCGTGACGTGGCCGGGGTGAAGATGCCGTTCCAGATCGTGCTGACGTGGACCGACGGACAGAACACGATTGCGCTCACCGACATCCAGCCGAACGCGGCGCTCGATGCGTCGAGATTCGCGCGGCCCGCGCCGTTCAAAGCGAGGTAACGGCTAACAGTTTTCACTTCAACGGGCCACGGAGGCACAGAGGCGCAGAGCGATCAGATTTGGCACCACGAAGAACACGAAGACACGAAATCACATCTGATGAATTCTCGTGCCTTTGTGACCTTCGTGGTTAGTTGCTCGGCACGAGGCGCCTCAGCTCCTCGAACCAGTGCTGCACCACCACAAACCCCGGCGTGTCTGATGGCATTTCTTTGATCATCAAAAAGCGTCGGCCGTCAGCGGATACGTCATACGCACGTTCGTTGAGCACGTTAGGCCCCGACGGCGGGTAATAGCCGCCATCGAAAAGCTTTCGCGGCGGACCGGTGGCGAATACCTCGCCGGGTTGAATCGAAACGACCATCATGACGCGGTCGATTGTCTGATAGAACAGCTCACGGCCGTCGCGCGCCCATGTGGGTTTGATCCCACCACCGTTCGAGATCTGCCATCGCGCGCCGTCAACCTCTGGAAACGGCCGAACGTAGATGTCGTACTGACCTGATTCGTTCGATTCGTACGCAAGCCACCGTCCGTCCGGCGAAATTTCGACGTTCCGCTCCGTAGAGCCGGTGTGGAGGAGCAGCTCGCCTTCTCCGAGGTCAACGCTAGGGTCCCGCCCTGATTCGCCGATCTCGATCACGGCGATGTCTGTGCTGCCGCGTCTTGTCGGCGTACGTACCGTCGCCGCCACATAGCGGCCATCGTGCGAGAACGATGTTTGGCCTACCTGCGTCAGGCCTCGTGTGAGTTCCGCAACAGGCCCGCTGCCGTCCACGAATTGCCAATACAAACGGCTTGTTCCGCTGCGGTTCGACGCAAACACCAGCCGACGACCATCAGGCGTCCACGTAGGCTCTCGGTCTGCAGCCGGATCAGACGTAACACGTGTAAGCGCCCCGCGCTTCAAGTCCCAGATCCAGATATCACGCGTTTGGTCTTCCACTTCAAGTGCGACGCGGCTCCCGTCTGGTGACAGCCGCGGAATGGTGTACCCTCGAGGCGGTGTGGCTATCATTTCCTCCTGGCCACTTCGATCGACCCATACGAGCGTGCGTCTGGGCGCCAAACCGGGGCCATACACCAGCGTTCCGTCGCTGGCCACATCGAAAAACCCGGAGCCATTGCCGCCTCCACCCTGATGGATTCCGTCTAACACGCGACTCGCGTCGCCAAGCACCTGCAGCCGCTCAGGATCGAACGGCACCGTCCACAGCACGGCGCCCCGCGAGAAGAGCAGGCGACCGCCAGTAACGAAGCGCGGCTTCACACCATCCAACAGCTCCCGTTGCTCGCCAGTCACAAGGGATCGCACGGCAATCTTGTCGGACTGTCCCTCGCGGCGAATGACGAACAGTACGGTCCTGCCATCGGCTAGCGCGTGCGGCTCTCGATGCACTTCTCCGGTCGGAGCCGTCAGACGTAACGGTGTCCCGCCAGCGGCGGACACCTCCATCAGGCCTCCATTCAGGCCCGGAAAAATGATGATCCCGTTTGGGCCCCAACTTGGCGTGTCCGTCGCGCATGTCTCGCAGATTGTTTGTGGCGCACCACCCGCGAGCGGCATCTTCCTTATCGTACCGCTGCTCACGAAGCCAACCCACTCACCGTCCGGCGAAAGGAAGACGGTAGTGCCCGTCCCTTCACTGCCTCGAATGGGCACGGAATCGACGTTATCCAGAGACCGCACGTAGAGTTGTGGCGTGCCTGCGCGGGTGCCGACGTACGCGATTCGGCGGCCGTCACGTGAAATAGCCAGCGACTCGTCGCTGCCGGTGCTCAGTACCGACGCCAGCAGGGGGAGCGATCGAAAATCGTGTGACAGCGGGTACGAGAAGCGGAGTGGAACTCGTTGCGGCGCGGATGGCCAGCACCGCACCAATTGCAGCGATGACAGCCATCGCGGAGATCGGAATGGCGCGCCGCCATAACCGTCGCGTCGTCGTACCAACAGCTTCCGTGTCCTGCTCAGAGGAGGCGGCACTAGCCTCATCGATGTCGAGGCGTGCGTCGCCTATGGCAGACAAACGTTCGCGCGGAATCTTCGCAAGCGCCCGCCGTAGCAAGCGTCGCACTGCCATCGGCAGAACTGGCGGTAAAACGCTCCAGTTGGGTTCACTCTTCAGAATTGCGGCAAGCGTTTCCGTTACATCCTCACCCCGCCGCGCGAGCGGCCGAAATATGGCGCAACGCGACTGTGGCAGCGGTCTTGAGTCGCCTCGAGACGATGCTAGGATTGACGGAGCGGCGGCGTGGCCTGCTGGCTGATAAGGTCTCTGACGTCGCGAATCTGATCGCGGCCGCTATCGTGATCGGCCTCATGCTCGGCGAACCGGATGTATCGCTGACGCTGGTGTTCAGCACGCTGGTCATCTGGATCGTCGGTACTCGTCTTTGCGCTTTGGATCGCAGAACGTAAATCATGATAAACGCGCTGCTGTTGTTTGCGGGCATCGCCGTCGTTGTGTGGACCATCGCGCTCCTCGACTGGCTGGCCCGCCGGCGCGATCGAAAATCCCAGCACAAGGCGGCCTGACACCTCTCGAAGCCTTCGCGACCGGACCGCCGCCACACGACACACCATCACTGCACCCTTCGCCGGCAAAGGTGTCGGATTGTAACGGCAACGGGCGGTCGCGCCAAGGTTCGGGATTCGGATCCCGGACCGGATCCCGGACCCCGGATCCCGGATCCCGAATCGCGGGTCCCACGCCGTTCAAAGCGAAATAGCGACTACACCCTCACGGGCCACAGAGCCCCAGAGACACAGAGTAATGAAATCGTCTCCGTGTCTCCGTATCTCCGCCCTTCGACTTGGCTCAGGGCGCCCCGAGCAACGTCGAGGGGCGCGGCCCGTGATCAGTGGCCGTCGCCCGGGATCAAAACGCGTACTTGATCCCGAACTGCATGATGCGCGGGTCACCCTGCTGCGTCGTGATGCGACCGAACTGACCGGAGCCCAGGTTTATTGTCGGACTGGCCACTGCCGGAGTGCCCCAGGAGAAGCTGTTCAGCAGGTTGAAGGCTTCGATCCGCAGTTCGAGATTCCGCGTCCCTCCGAGTGACACGAGCCTGCGAAGCGCCAGGTTGATGCCGTTCCAGTAGCTTGGACCAACAATTCCATTGCGTTCGCTTGTGCCGACCGTGCCCGGCGCGGGCGCGGCAAACGCCGCGCGGTCCAGGTAGTTTACGAGGCGCCCCTGTGCATCTTCCTGCGAATCCCCGTACACGTTGTCTGAAACCTGGTTCGCGCGCTGGTTGGTGATGCCGCTGAATGCGGTGTCCACACCGGTGACGACGCTGAGCCGCGCTCCGGAGCGCGCCGACACGATGGCCGAAATGCCCCAGTTGGACGCAATGGTGCGGAGAATCGCGTTGCCGAACTGCGGCGTTTCGATCCCCACCGTGGCGTTTGCAAGGTGGGTGCGGTCCTGGTCGCAGTATCCGCGATCGTTGTCGGGGTTGGTCGGATCGGTGTACGTCGCACCGAACTGGGCCGCGGTCCCCATTTCGAGGCCGTAGCAGCGCGACAGCGTGTAGTTTGCAGTGAAACTGAGGCCGGTCGTGGCACGCCGCTGGACGGACAGCCGCATCCCGCGATAGCTCTGGTCTCCGTCATTGGTGTACTCGTCGAGAATGCCGATAAGCCCGGCGGACCTCGGGTTCTCGTTCGACAGCGACAGCACGCGGCGCTGCTGCAGGTTGCCGTTGGTCGTGCAGACCGCGAACGCGGCGCCATTGATCGTGCACGGACCGAGCCCCAGGAAGACGCCGTAGTTCACCGCCTGGAAGCCCCAGAGGCGGTCGGAGTAGCGACCCAGGTAGCTCGCCGACACCTGCCAGTTCAGTCCGAGCTGCTGCTCGACGGTGACGTTCCACGACTGAATGCGCGGCGCGTTGAGATCCGGATCAATCGAAGCAAACGTGCCCGACGCCGGGAACACGGTGTCCGGGCCCGGGACGATCGGATGTGGATCACCGCCAGGCAGATGGCCGTACGGATCGTCGAATCCTCCGGGCGGATCCGTGAGGCGGATGCGGTTGCCGTACGGCGGCGCGGCGGCCGGATTCGACATGAACTCGCCTGTCGGGTAGTCGTACGAGAGTCCGTAGGACGACCGGACCGCGAGGCGGCCGTCGCCGTGCACGTCCCAGCCGATGCCGACACGCGGCGCGAAGTTCAACCACTTTGTCGTCAGCCCGGTGGATCCATCAGGGAAACCGGGATCGCCCGGATAAATCAATCCGGCCGGCGCGTTCCTGTATTGCGTGCTGATCACATTGCCGGTGAACCCCTCGCGATCAAACTTGGTAATCGCCCCGCGCAGCAGGTTCTGGCTGAAGAACGGCTCCCAGCGGACACCGCCGTTGATCGTGATCCTTCCGTTCGCGCGCCAGGTGTCCTGCAGGTACGCGCCCAGGTATCGCTGGTCGAACGTGATGCCGGTCAAACCTGAATGATCGAGCACGGCGACGCGACCGAGGAGGAAGTCCGTCATGCCGAGACCGGTGGCCTGACCAGTGAAGGTCCACTGGCCCGAGCCCCGCGCCCACGTCTGCTGATCCACCTTCCAGTACGCGACGCTGACACCCATGCCGAGCTGGTGGCTTCCCTTGACCAGCGTGAGGTCATCGTTCAACGCGTACGTCTGATTGTTCGCGATCCCCTTCGCCGCCGTCGACGCGCCGATGTCGAAGCCGCCGGTCACGTTCAGCGTCATCTGATCCGGTACGTAGCTGTACGCCTTCGCTCCGAGATCGGACGGATCGAAGAAGGCGTTCTGGCGATCAACGTCCGTATCGGTATACGCGAACCTGAGCGAATTCACCATGTTCGCTCCGAATACCTGGGTATCGCCGAGCGTCAGTGCCTGCTGCAGGTTATCGAGCGCCGGTTCTGTCGTCGTCAGCGGATTGTCGGTCCGGGCGAATGCCGCGAGCGTGTTGTCGGACGTGGCCATGTAGCGGCCGAAGATCGAATGGTTGGCGTTGAGCTGGTAATCGACCCGCCCGACGAACTGACCTTCGCCTCGGTCGAGCGGGATTGAATAGGACGTTTCACCGCACGGATCGGTCGTCGTCGGGAGGCGGCCGGCGAGATTGAGAGCGGCCGCGCTCAACGCGGAGGGGTTGATCCTGTTGCCGACAAAGGGCGGCCGCAGAGTGACCGCGGCACCCTGACATGCCGCCGACGCGAACGTCGTGAAGTCACCGGCAAGCATCTGTGCAGTGGGCACGCGCGCCAGCAGCGGCGCCTGTTGCTGCGTCGTCTCTGTCCGCTGATAGGCGCCGAAGAAGAACAACCGATCGCGCAGGACGGGTCCGCCAATCGTGCCGCCAAACTGGTGTCGCGTCAGACCGTCGTCGATCTTTTTGCCGTCGGGTCCTATCGGCGCGAAGCGGCTGATCGAGTTGAACCGCGCATCGCGGTAGAACTCGAAACCGTTGCCAGAGAACCGGTTAGTACCTGACCTGGTCACCACGCTCACTGAGGCGCCCGACCGCACGCCGTTCTCCGCGTTGGTTCCGCTCGTGGTGACTCGGAACTCCTGCACCGCATCAGGAAACGGCAGCGCCAAACCGGCGGCGTTCTGCGGGTCGTTGTGTAATGCGCCGTCGAGCAGATAGGACACGCCGAACGACAGGCCGCCGGCGACGGCGATGTTGACTCCACCCTGAAAGCTGCGGTTGTTCGGCCGTCCCATGTCGACCGCGGCACCAACCGAAAAGATCAGGTCGGTCACCTGGCGTCCCTGAAGCGGCAGCTCGACGATCCGCTCCTGCTCCACGACCTCGCCAATGCCCGCGCTCTGCGTATCAACCAGCGGCGCGGCCGCCTCGACTGTGACGGTCTCGGCGAGCTGACCAAGTGCGAGAGCCACGTTGATTGCCGGCGTGGCGCCGACCTGCAGCACGATGCCGGTCTGCGCGTACGTCCGAAAACCCGCAAGCATCACCTCGAGCCGGTACGGTCCAAGCGGCAGGTTCGGCAGTACGTACCCGCCGTTTTCGTCGGTCACCGTCGTGCGCGTGAAGCCCGTGTCTGTCTGGATGACGGTAACGGAAACGCCGGGCAGGACACCGCCGCTCTCGTCGGTCACCCTGCCGCTGAGTTGTGCGGTCGCCTGTGCCCACACAGTAGCGGTTGCGAAGAGAACTGTCACTGCAACGGCCGAAACGAACCGGCGCGAGCCCCTCATAGAACTCCTCCTGACCTTCCGAAAGCGCACTCGCGCACGCTAAAGCGTGCGCTCTACAGGTTCCGAGATTGCGTCCCCAACGTCCACGTCGCGCACTCGCGCACGCTAAAGCGTGCGCTCTACTCGGTGTTCACGTCGCGCACGCCGAAGTCCCGAACGTAGCGCGCAGGCTTCAGCCTGCGCGGCCCGTAGGGGATTTTGACGCTGACGTTATTTCTGGGTATTCGGAAGAGCAAGCCCCTGAGCGAGCCCGTACTGATTGTTCTCGATGCAGATGTACTCCAGGATCTCGCTGTCAGGGGTTCCCAGCCTTGCCGTAAATGTGACCGTGAAGGGTCTGGTGAACGCGCCCGGGTCTTCGACGGTCACCGCACGACGAAGGGTATTGAAATCGGGGCGCGTGTAGCGCTCCACCAGGTGCAGCTTCTCGGTGTGCGGCGTTCCGCCCGAATCCAACCAGAACCTGTCGTTCAGGCCAATCGTGTCGACGACGAGCGTGTCCCCTTCCCAGCGGCCGATTGAGTGACCGTACCAAGTGGGACTCGGGTCCTCAGGATGCTTGCGCCCATCCATGAAGATCTGGCGGTAGGTGTGCGCGTTCCCTTCTTGCAGCATGAAGATGTGCGTGGAATTGGTCGTCGGATGCTGAACCAGGCGCCATCCGAACCCTCCCGTGATACGCAGCGGGCCCCCGGGCATGCAGGAGAAATATGGATCAAGGCCGTCGGTCGCATTCCGTTCCGCGTACAGCTTCTTCGCCCACGGGAGCATGATGCCGTCCAGCTCGCCCGGCTTCAGGAGGCGCTCGATAGAGCCGTCGCCACCGCCCGACCACACGCCGGACAGGTCGACCTTGCCGTCCGGGAGTTTGGGCACCGGTCGATCGACGGCGGCCGCGCGGCGCGGACCGTTCTCACCGCCCAGACGCCGACCGAGCTCCTGCGACTGCGCGACAAGCGGCAGCGTGACGCCGACCATGGCGACGGCAACCAGGACGACAAACAGCTTTCTCACGTCAACTACTCCTTGGGTCATTAGAGTGCCTGTGGTGCCTAGAACCGGTTTCATAACCCGACGTAGTGTCCGCCTTCACCCCTCGACGATGCTCGGGGTGCCCTGACGTAAGTCGAGGGCAGGCGGACTTGAGGTCCGGCTAAAGCCGGACACTACGGTTTAATTACCCGGCTACGGTTTAATTGCCCGGCTTCGCCACAAACAGTGAACGGCCGTCGGCCGTGGTGATCGAGCTCGCAATCGCGCGTTCGATCACGGCCCGTCCGCCAAATCCGGAAATCGTCACCTCGGTGCCGACCGGAAGCGTCTTTCTCGACCAGCCGCCACGCTCCAACGCGAGCGTGCTCGCCATTTCGAAGTTCCAGTTGGTGACGGTTCCCTTTTCGTCCTTGCTCTCGATATAGAAGTGCGTGTGCGGATTCGTCCACTCCACCTTGGTTACCACTCCCTTGACGGTCACCGGCTTGGCGGCGTCGTAATCGGCCGTCCACGAATGGTGGGCAGCCATCGGCACCGCCAGAACGAAGGAAGCCAGTATCGTCGCGACTGTCGCTCTCATTGAGACCTCCGAAAAACTCCCGACCACTACCAACCACACGCGGAGGCCTGAAGGCCTCCGGCTACCAACCACCAACTATCTGTCCGGCTGCGCCGGCGTGAAGCCACCGGCAACCCCGTATTGATTGTCTTCGAGGCAGATGAATTCCATCATGTCGAGATCGGGCCGGATGTGCGTGGCCGTGAATGTCAGCTGGACCGGCCTTGAAAAAGCGCCCGGATCGTCCAGCGTGAAGTCGTTGATCAACGTGCCGAAGTTGATCCGCGTGAAACGCTCGATCGTGTGCAGCTGCTCGGTGTGGGGCGTGCCGCGGCTGTCGAACCAGAACTTGTCGTTGTAGCCGACGGTATCGACGACGAGTGAGTCGTCTTCCCAGCGGCCGATGGAATGGCCCCACCAGGTAGGCACGGGATCGGGCGGATGCAGCCGGCCGTCCATGTAGATCACCCGATGCGCCCCGGCGTCGCCTGTCTCGTGGAGAACGTAAATATGTGACAGCCCCTTGGCTGTGTATGTCATTGCGAACTTCCACGGGTAGGGGTTGACCCGTGGCACGCTCATCGGAAGGCACGCCGTGTAGGGTTCGTTCTCTGTTTTGCGGGTGTCGCGAACCTGTCGTGCCCAGGGCAGCAGCGGCAACTCGCCCTCCTTCAACCCGCCATCGCGCTCGATGTCGCCGTTCGATCCGCCCCCTACCCAGGGGCCGGTGAGATCGACCGTGCCATCGGGCAGCCGGGGCGCCGGCCTGACGGCATCGCCGGGCGAGACCCTCGGCGTTCCGCCGACTTGAATTTGTTCTATGCCGCCACCTTGGTTCGTCGTCTGTGCGGCGAGCCCTGCGGCCACCGCCAGCGACGTGACCGACGCGATAAGCAGCTTCTTCACGCCACGCCTCCTCCCACCAAACATCGCGCGCCTTCTCAAAAGAGGTTGATTGCCGGATACTTTACCGCAAAGTACGAATGCCGGGGCGTTCCGGCGCGGCGACCAGACGCCGCCAGGCGGAGCGCTCGGACGAAGAGGAATTACCGGAGGAAAGTGGGCGGGTTGTGCACCCGCCCGACTGCCGCCAAATCGATTTACTGCTGGGGATAGCCCTGCGACGCTGACTCAGGTCCGCCCTGGACGAAGAGCGGCTTGTCGGGCGCGTCGAGCTTGGCAATTCGCGCGAGGGACCCGCGGCTCTCCATTACCTTGCCGCCGTAGCCTTCGAACACGACCTTGTCCCCCGGCAGGAGACTGTTCCGGCCCCATCCCTGGCGCTGCACTGAGTTGGGGCTGGTCAGCTCCATGTTCCAGGTCGTGACCTTGCCGCCCTCCGTCACGTCGATGTACACGCGCATGTGCGGATTGGTCCACGCGACCTGCTTCACGACACCCTCGAATTTGACCTTCTTTTTTGCGTCGTATTCGGTGTCGAACCCGTGGTGAGCGACGACAGGCGCGGCCATGCAGACAAGCATCAAACCAGCCGCCAGACTTCCAAATGTCCTTCTCATTGCAAGACCTCCAACAAACCACCAACCACCATCCACCAACCAGAACATATTATCTATCCGGCTGAGCCGGTGTGAAGCCACCCGCGACCCCGTATTGATTGTCCTCCAGGCAGATGAACTCCATCAGATCGACGTCCAGGCGGACGTGCTGGGCCGTGAACTTCAATTGCACCGGTCGCGAAAACGCCCCTGGATCGTCGATGGTGAAATCGTTCACCAGCGTCCCGAAATTGACCCGCGTCCACCGCTCGACCGTGTGGAGCTGCTCGGTGTGCGGGCGTCCCGCGGCTGTCGAACCAGAACTTGTCGTTATAACCCACTGTATCGATCACCAGCGTGTCGCCTTCGAACGAGCCGATCGAGTGGCCCCACCACGTCGGAACAACATCGGGTGGGTGCTTGCGGCCGTCCATGTAAACCACCCGGTGCGCACCCGAATCACCCAGCTCGTGCAGCAGGTAGATATGCGTCAGCCCCCGCGAAGTGTAGGTCATCGCGAACTTCCAGGGAAACGGGTTGATGCGGGGCACGCTCATCGGCAGGCAAATCGTGTACGGTTCGTTCTGCTCCTTCCGCGAATCCCGGAGCTCGCGCGCCCATGGCAGCAGCGGCAGCTCGCCCGGTTTCAATCCTCCTTCCCGTTCGATATCCGCATTCGAGCCACCGCCGACCCACGGACCGGTCAGATCGACCCGGCCGTCGGGCAGCCTCGGCACCGGCTTCGACGCGTCGGCGGCCGAGATCAGCGGGGTCCCACCCGTCGGAATAGACCCCGTCCGTTGCTGCGCAGGCACTCCGACGCTCAGTCCCAGCAGCGCGATCGAGACGACAAGCAGTCTCCTCATGTAAACCCTCCTCACGTCATTGCCGCCCGCCTACGAATTCCTCGACGCCATCGCACCTGCGCGTCACGGACTCGCGATCTTATTGGCATTGCCGCCCGCGATTCCGTACTGGTTGTTCTCGTTACAGATGTATTCCATGAGCTCGTCGCCCGGCGGGCTGAGCGTCGCGTTGAACGTGACCGTGAATGGCCGTGAGAACGCGCCGGGATCGTCGATCGCCAGTGCGTTCACCAGATGGCCTCTGTCCACGCGCGTCCAGCGTTCTATCGTGTGCAACTGCTCAGTGTGCGGGGTCCCCCGCCGATCGAACCAGAACTTGTCGTTGAAGCCGACCGTATCGATGACGAGCGTGTCGTTCTCATACCAGCCAATCGAGTGCCCGTACCAGGTCGGGTCGAGCTCCGACGGATGCTTGCGGCCGTCCATGAAGATCTGCCGGTAGGTGCGCATCGTCTCGTGCACGATGTACATGTGCGTGGGTTTCTTGTGTGTATAGTTCTGCACGAATCGGAACGGATACGGCGACGAGCGCGCCACGCCCACCGGGAGGCACCACACCAGCGGATCGTCGGTTGCCGGGGTCCGTTCCGCCATGAGCGCTTTCGCACCCGGCAGCAGGGGCAACGTTTCGCCCTTCTTCAGTCCAAGCGCAATGTCGGGTCCGGCTCCGCCCCCAACCCATATACCGTCGCCGAGATCGACGGTCCCGTCGGGCAGCCGCGGAGATGGCCCCGTTGGTGCCGGTGGACGGCGGACTTCCTGGCCGAGGGCATTAAGCGGCCCGAGGGTACCGGATGGCGGTGCAGGTGCCGTCGTTTGACCGCCGACGGCCTGACCAGCGGCGAGGGCGTGTGCAAGCGACAGAGCGACCAGTGCGAAGATTGCAGCGACAGAAAGCAGCCTGCGCAAGTGCTATTCCCTCCCTTGGGGCTACTGACTACTCGGAGGCCTGAAGGCCCCCGGCTAGCTACCGACTAACTAACACCTACCGACCTAGCGCCTACCAGCTATTTGTCCGGTGCCGGAGTAAAGCCTCCAGCGATGCCGTATTGATTGTCCTCGTTACAGATGAACTCCATGAGATCGATATCAGGCCGGACGTGTGTGGCGGTGAATTGAAGCTGTACCGGCCGCGTGTAAGCGCCCGGATCGTCGATGGTGAACTCGTTGATGATCGTGCCGTAATTGGGGCGCGTCCATCGTTCGATCGTGTGCAGCTGTTCGGTGTGCGGCGTCCCGCGGCGGTCGAACCAGAACCGGTCGTTGTAGCCGACGGTGTCGATCACGAGGGTGTCGCCTTCGAACCAGCCGATCGAATGTCCCCACCATGTGGGCACCGGGTCCGCGGGATGTCCACGGCCGTCCATGTACACGACGCGGTGCGCGCCGGCGTCGCCGAGCTCGTGCAGGACGTAAATGTGCGTCAGCCCGCGCGCGGAGTAACTCATCGCAAACTTCCACGGGTAGATGTTCTGCCGGGGCACGCTCATCGGCAGGCACAGCGTATATGGCTCGTTTTCAGGTTTGCGGGAGTCGCGCAGCTTCTGCGCCCACGAAAGGAGCGGCAACTCACCGGGCTTCAACCCGCCTTCGCGCTCGATGTCGCCGATCGGCCCGCCCCCGACCCATGGACCTGTGAGATCGATCCTGCCGTCTGGTAACCGCGGCACCGGCCTGATGGCGTCCCGGTCGGAGACCATGGGTGTGCGGGGCAGGATGAACGTCACCTGCTCCTGGCCCTGGCTCCGGAGCGTGGCCGGCAACGTTGCAACCAGCGACGCTGCGAGAAGCGACAGGAGAACGATCCTCTTCACGACCCTACTTGTCAGGCTGCGCCGGCGCAAAGCCGCCCGCGATGCCGTACTGGTTGTCCTCGAGGCAGATGAATTCCATCAAGTCGAGATCCGGACGGATATGAGTCTCCACCCCTACTTGGCGAACGGATTCTCGTGTCCGCCGGCCACTCCGAACTGATTGTTCTCCTGGCAGATGTTCTCCATGATTTCATCAGTCGACGGACTGAGCCTTGCGTTGAACGTCACGGTGAACGGGCGCGAGAACGCGCCAGGATCGTCGATGGTGACCTCGTTGGCCAGATTGCCCATGTTCACGCGGGTCCATCGCTCGATTGTGTGGAGCTGCTCGGTGTGAGGTGTGCCCAGCCGATCGAACCAGAACTTGTCATTGAAGCCGACGGTGTCGATGACCAGGGTGTCCTTGTCGAACCACCCGATCGAGTGGCCAAACCAGGTGGGATCGAGCTCGGCGGGATGCTTGCGGCCGTCCATGAAGATCTGACGGTAGCTGTGGATGTTCCCCTCGTGGAGGATGAACATGTGCGTCGGCTTCTTGTGCGTATAGTTCTGCACGAAGCGGAACGGATATGGCGTCGATCGCGGCACGCCCATCGGCAGGCACCACAGATGCGGATCGTCTGTGTCTCGTTTCGCGCGGTCGTCCATCAGGGCCTTGGCCGAAGGCAGGAGCGGCAGGGTTTCGCCTTTCTTGAGCCCCTGGGCAATCGAGTTCACCGGACCGCCGCCAACCCAGATCCCGTCGCCGAGGTCGATTGTGCCATCCGGCAGCCTCGGAGGCGGTCCCGTGGGAACGGGTGCGCGGCGAACTTCCTGACCGAGCGCGTTGAGCGGACCAAGCACACCTTTTCCTTCAGGCCCGCCCTGCTGCGCGAGGACAGGAACCACTATCGTGACGACCGCGGCCACGACGAGCACGAGCTTTCGCACGGCACCCTCCTCGACTACTGGCGCGTTTCAGGCGCTGCTGAATTCAAATCGTCAGCGGTGCCCGCAAACAACGATCGCCCGTCGGCCAGCACCACCGATCGTGCATTGCCGCGCGTCGCGACAACCTTGCCCGGGTAACCGTCGACAGTCACCTTGTCGCCGACTTTCAGCGTGCGGCTCGTCCAGCCGTTTCGCGCAAGAGCACTTGGACTGGCCAGCTCCATGTTCCAGGTGGTCACCTTGCCGTCGGATTCATTCACATCCACATAAAAGCGGACGTGTGGATTGGTCCACTCCACCTTCGAGACGACACCATTGACCTTGAAGGTCTTGGTTCCGTCGTACTCCGACGAAAAGCTGTGATGCGCACCGAGCACGCCTCCGAAGGAGAGAACGAA
This sequence comes from uncultured Acidobacteriota bacterium, assembly GCA_963814955.1. Classification (GTDB taxonomy): domain Bacteria; phylum Acidobacteriota; class Vicinamibacteria; order Vicinamibacterales; family UBA2999; genus DATCJA01. The sequence goes on along the minus strand of CAWFEX010000016.1, from coordinate 92,864 downwards.
CGCGCTCGCGACGAACAGCCCGACAATGGTTCTCATTGCATTTCCTCCGCGCGAATCTGGCGCGAAATATGATAACCGGGAGTCAGAACCGGGATCACGGACCACAGAGGCACGGAGACACAGAAAAGCGCCTATTACTCAACTCCGTGTCTCCGGGTCTCCGTCCTTCGACTGTCGCTCAGGACGTCCCGAGCAAAGCCGAGGGGCGTGGCTCGTGGGCCACCCCCCCCGGCGTTAGAACGCGTACTTCACGCCGAACTGCAGGATGCGAGGCGTCCCGACCACAGCATTCGGAGGCGTTCCCGCAAGCGACTGAACTCGGCCGAACGTTGCGGGAGCGTTGAGGTTAGTGCCGGGATTTCCCCAGTTGAAATGATTGAGGAGGTTGAATGCCTCGAGGCGGAGCTCGAGGTTCTGCGCCGCCCCAAACGAAATGAACTTTGCCAGCGCGAGATCGATCGTCCAGAACGCTCGGTCCGATGATGCTGTTTCGCTCCAAGTCTCCGAACGTGCCTAACGCGGGCTGGGCGAACGCCGCGCGATTCAAGTAGTTCGTGAGGGTTTTTTCTCCGTAAACGTCATCGCTAATTTGATCGACGCGCTGCTCCTGGAAGCGCTGCCCGTTCAAGGCTCGATCGGTACCGGTGGTTATGGTAAGCCACTGGCCAGACCGCGCATTGAAAATGCCGGATATTCGCCAGTTCGACGCAATCGCACGCATCGCAGCGTTGCCGAGCTCTGGCGTCGCGTATCCGAGGCTCAGGTTGGCGAGGTGAGTGCGATCCTGGTCGCAGTGGCCACGATCGGCGTCGGGGTCATCCGGATTCGTTGGACCCTGCGCAAGCTGCGGGAATCCGCCGGTGGTGTTGTCACCGAAGCAGCGGCTGATCGTGTAGTTGGAATTAAGGCTGATCCCGTTCGCTGAGCGCCGGCGCACGGAGACCCGGAAACCGCGATAGCTCTGTTCGCCGATGCTCGTGTGCAGATCGAGGTTGCCGATGAGCGCCGCGGACGCGGGATTTTCCCCTGAAAGCGACAGCCGCCGACGTTGGTTGACGTTTGCGGCCGTGCTGCACACGGCAAAGGCCACGCCGCCGAGGGTGCACGGCCCGGTACCCAGAAACTCGGCGGGGTTGAGCTGAATCTGCATCCAGAGCCGATCGGTGTAGCTCCCCAGATAGCTTGCCGCGATGCCCCATTCAATCCCGAACTGCCGCTCGACGGTCAGGTTCCACGACTGAACCCGCGGCGAATTGATATCCGGATCGGTCGCGCCGTACGCGCCGAAGGGGATGAACTGCACTTCCCTGCTCGCGACGATGGGATGCGGATTCCCTCCTAGATGGCCGTACGGATCGTCGAATCCGCCCGGTGGATTCTCGACGAGGGACCGGTTCCCCCACGGCGGCGATTGCGTGTTGATGTTGTGCCGTTCAGCAGTCGGGAAGTCGTAGCCGATGCCGTAGGACGATCGCACCGCCGTTCGTCCATCGCCGCCGACATCCCACGCGAGACCGACGCGCGGCGACAAGTTCAGCCACTGCCTGCTCAGGCCCGTATTGCCCGATGGAAAGCCCGGGTCGCCGGGGTAAATGAACCCGGCCGGGGCGTTTACGAAGACCGTGCTCCGCGTATTGGTGCGGAAGTTTTCGGGAACCCAGTTGTACACCTGAGCGTTCTCGAGCTCCTGACCGAGGAACGGCTCCCACCGTAGACCCGCATTCAACGTAAGTCGGGACGTCGCTCTCCATGTGTCCTGGGTGTAGAACCCCAGATACAGCATGTGCATCGGCATCGTTGCCGGACCGCCGTGCTCGAGCCGCGCGACTCGCCCAAGCATGAAATCGGCGAGTCCAAGACCTGTGACTTGTCCGTTGACGTTCCAGTCGCCGCCCGAGCGTGCGTGCGTGAGGAAGTCCATCTTCCAGTAGGCGACGTTTGCACCGAACGCGAGCTGATGGTTGCCGCGCACCAGGGAAAGGTCGTCGCTCATCTGGTAAGTATTGGTATTGAACCGGCCGGTGGTCGCGGTTCCCGCCGAAATGTTGAACCCTCCGGGGATCGTCAGCACCATTTCGCCAGGCTGGTAGCTGTAGAACTTCGACCCGAGATCCTCCGGCGAAAACCAGGCCGGACTGCTGCGATCGATGGCGGTCCGGTTGAAGGCGAACCGTACCGAATTCACCATGTTGTTGCCGAAGACAACGGTGCTGCCGGCAGCGACCGACTGCGCCAGGTTGTCGAGGCCGGGCGTGCCGACCGTCAGAACGTTATCGGGATCCTGCGCGAAGGGGGCCGGCTTCTTGTGCGCCGTCATCATGTAACGACCGAATATCGAGTGGTTCTGATTCAGCTGATAGTCGACCCGGCCGACTGCCTGGCGTTCATCACGGTTGTCAGATGTGGTGTATGTGATCTGCCCGCACGGATCGGTGGTCGAGGGCAGCCGCCTGATGAGATTCAGCGCCGCCGGGCTGAACATTGCCGGACTGACGCGATTGCCGGCGAATGGCGATAAGAGCGTAACCTGGCGCCCCTGGCACGCGGGCGAGGCGTACGCCGTGAAATCGCCGGCAATCATCGCGGCAGTCGGCACGTAGGCGATGTTCGCCGACGGCTGCTGACGCAGCCGGGTGCCTTGGTAGCCGCCAAAGAAAAATAGCCGGTCGCGCACGATCGGGCCACCCAGCGTGCCGCCGTACTGATGCCTGTTGAGGCCGTCGTCCACGCGCTTGCCGTCCGGACCGATTCGGGCAAACGGGTCGGTAGCGTTGAAACGGCGGTCACGAAGCACTTCGAAGACGTTCCCGTGGAAGGCATTCGTGCCTGAGCGTGTCACCACGTTGACCGACGCGCCCGAATGAATACCGTTCTGCGCCGTGAGGCCGCTGGTCGCGACGCTGAACTCCTGCACTGCGTCAGGGAACGGCATCGGCAGGTTGGCATTGTTCTGCGGGTTGTTGTGCATCGCCCCGTCCAGCAGATACGCCACGCCGAACGAGAGGCCGCCCGCGACGGAGATGTTGACGCCCCCCTGCATGCTACGGCTGTCGGCCGTGCCGGTCTGGACGGCGGCGCCGACCAGCATGATGAGATCGGTCACCTGCCGCCCCTGAAGCGGAAGCTCGTGGACATCCTGCACGACCTCACTGATGCCCGCGCTGCGGACGTCGACGACCGGCGCGGCCGCTTCAACTGAAATTGTTTCCTCGAGGCTGCCCACTGCGAGAGCCGCGTTGAGGGTTGGGGTTCCACCGACCTGCAGCACGATGCCCGTCTGCACGTATGTGCGGAAACCCTGGAGCATGACCTCCAGCCGGTACGGGCCGGTCTGCATGTTCGGCATGACCCAGTTTCCTTCGCCGTCGGTCACGACGGTTCGCGTGAATCCGGTGTCGGTCTGCGTGGCGGTAACGGTTACGCCCGGCAGCACGCCACCGCTCTCGTCGGTCACGCGGCCGGCGAGCTCGCCGGTCGCCTGTGCCGACGCTGATGCGGCTGTGAGGACAAGAATCAATGCGCCAACGAACACACACCCGAAAAGGCGTCTCATTAACTCCCCCTAGGTTTTGCGCAGCGCTCTGCGTGTCGGAATTGGCCGAAACTAGCGTGGAACGTGGGTCGTGTCAAATGGCCAGGGATCCGGCATCCGCAAGCGCGGGAGCTCCGACGATCTCGCCGACGCCTGTGCGGCGCTCCGGGACCCTCGGCCGCCGTGCCGTCCAGACGATCACGCGACGCGGCCCATGTTGCGCGACTTCCCGTGAAGAACTGAGAAGCAGCGACGCGGCTCGGCTCCATCGATCTACAATCGCGTGGGTTGGCATTCCCCACCCGGAAGAGTCCTGATCCGATCATGGCCTCACGTGGCCCGCAGCACATCATCTCGGCAGCCTGCGAGGAGGACCTGATCAAGTACGGCGACAGCTTCCGCGGTGTCGGGTATACCAAATCACCCGAGGAGGCCACCGAGCGTTACGCGTTGATGCTGGGGCTGGTCCGCGAACACCACAAGCCCGTCACGATCCTCGATTTGGGCTGCGGCCTCGGACATCTGCTCGACTTCATCGAATCGCACGCCGACTATCGTCATCTCCGATACGTCGGACTGGACATCTCGGCCAGGTATCTGGCAGCCGCTCGGGCACGGCATCCGCAACACGAATTCATTCTCATGGACGTGCTCGGCGGAGACGAGGAATTGCCGATCTTCGACTACGTGGTGCTCAACGGCGTTTTCAACTATCGCGGCCCGATCGACCGCACTGAGATGATGCGGTACTGGGAGCAGTTGACGACGACCGCCTACCGGCACTGTCGGCACGGCATGGCGTTCAACGTGATGTCCACGCTCGTCGATTGGGAACGCGACGATCTGTTCCACCTTCCCTTCGACGTCGTGGCGGGCTTCGTGGGAAAGCATCTGAGCCGGCACTTCGTCGTCCGTCATGACTACCAGGCGTACGAATACACGACCTATGTCTATCGGCAGCCGTTCGCTCTCGACCGCCGGTGACGCCGATCGCCACGTCTGACCCAGACATGGCCGCAGGTTACTGTCATCGTCAATACGCGGAATCGTTTGCCGACGTTGGCCACCCGCGCGAGTTGCCGAATTGCGGTGGCTGGCTGGTCGAGCGCGCCATTCCTGGATCGGCACTGCGAGACGGCATGGGATGTTATCCACTGTTCGACTGCCGCACCTGGTCTCGTCTGCCTGTCGACCTGTCGGAGCTGGCCGAGACTCTCGTCTCGGTGTCGCTGGTCCCGAATCCGTTCGGCGATGTCGCGGAGGCTGATCTTCGCCGGTGGTTCGACGTCGTCATTCCTTTCAAGCAGCATTACGTCACCGACCTTCTGTGCCCCGTTACCGATGTCATCGGTCGGTCACACCGACGCAACATACACAAGGCTCACCGTCTCGTACGCGTAGACGCCTGTCAGACACCGCTCGAGTTTCTCGATGAGTGGTGCGATCTGTATGGACGGCTGGCCGCGCGGCACGGCATCACGGGTGTCCGAGCGTTCTCACGGGCCGCATTCGAAAAGCAGCTCGGTGTGCCAGGGCTGGTCATGTTCCGCGCTTTGGCGATCGATGAGATTGTCGGCCTGCACTTGTGGTATGTGCACGACGGGGTCGCTTACGGACACTTGGGCGCAACGAGCGCACGCGGTTCCGAGTTCATGGCGTCGTACGCCCTCTACTGGCATGCCATTCAGCACTTCCGCGAATGCGTGCGCTGGCTCGATCTCGGTGGGGGAGCAGGAACCTCGGAGGGTGCGTCGCTGGACGGCTTACAGCGGTTCAAGGCCGGGTGGGCAACCGGCACCCGGCAAACGTTCCTGTGCGGGCGTGTCCTTCAGCGCGACGTGTACCACAGCCTTTCAACGGACCGAGCCGCTGGCAAGACGACGTACTTCCCCGCATACCGTGAGGGCGAGTTTGCTTCCACGCGTGAGCGGAGTGGGACGCTCGAGCGGCCATGACGATTCCCTATCGTCAGTCGGCCGTCGTCTACGATGCCCTCTGCCGAAAGAAGGATTATCGACGAGCGAGCCGCACGCTCGTGCGGATTCTGCGGCGCGTCGCGCCAGGCGCCCGCAGTCTGCTCGACGTCGGGTGCGGCACCGGCCGGCACCTGGAGCACCTGCGCGGCAGGTTCCATGCTGAGGGGCTCGATTTGAGCCGTCAGATGCTGGCCATAGCCCGCAAACGCTGTCCTGGCGTTCGCTTTCATCAGGGCACGTTGGTCGATTTCAACCTAAATCGACAGTTCGACGTCATCACATGCTTGTTTGGTGCGATCGCCTATGCGAAGACGTTCAGCCAGCCTCGGCAAGGCGATACGTTGCCTCGTCCGCCATCTCCGTCCGGGAGGCGTGCTCGTCGTCGAACCATGGGTAAGTCCGGAACGGTTTGTCACGGGTCGGCTCGTGTTCGATCGCGTCGACGACGCCGATCTCAAGGTGGCACGTTTGTACATCACGAAGCGCAGGGGAGCAGTGTCCGTCTTCGATTCACAGTACCTCGTGGCAACCGCCACCGGTGTGGCACATTTCACGGAACGACAGGAACTGGGCCTCTTCACGGACCAGCAGTACCGGGCGGCTTTTCGGAATGCGGGCCTCAGGACCGTGGCCACGGGGCCTGAGCTGTTTGGCTACGGCTTGTACGTCTGTCGTCCCGGGCAGAACGTCAAGCGAAGGGATAGCGCTCGCCGATGATTGTCCGGACTGCCTCCTGGAATCGTCGATTGACTCCTTGGAGGTGAAGCGCGAGAAACCTCTGGTACTGCTCTGTGGTGACAAAGATCTGATGGCGATCGAACGTGTCGGTGCGCAGGTAATGAAACACCACGGCGCGGTCAAGTTCCGCCGGATACATCTGCTCGGCGATTGGATCGTTGGGGAAGTTGTATCGCATCGGCAACGCCACCGTGTTCGCCTTTTCCGAGGCGATTGCGAGTGTCAACGCCGCTTGACCGGAGAAATCCGGCGATGACATCCGTTGCATCAGTTGCGGCCTGATCGCCAAGGTACGGCGGTGCGATGGAATGAAACGCGTCTCGCGGAAAGAACACGACGCCGAAGTTGAGATAAAAGGGTGCCACTCTTTGTTCGTGCTGGACCTCGGAGCCGATCAGCGTGTGACAGTAAGAGAAGTCAAGCGGTGTATCGAGCAGCCCCTTCGCAAGGTGTCGCCACGCCTCGCGGAGCGACGCGTCCCCTCCCGGGCCCACCGCCTGGGGGAAGGGGGGATAGTGGGCGATGACGCCGGCAACGGCGCCGCTTTCCCACACGTCGTCCAGGACTGGTTCCAAGACGTCAACGGGTAGGGTATCGGCGTCCATGGCCAGCAGTACATCAGCGTCCGGCGGAGCCGACATGAAGACGTCGTCGGACTGGGCCCAATCGCCATCGAGAGCAAAACGCGCTGCCGGAGTCCAATGGATCTGGACGCCGCCCAGATGTGGCAGCCACTCTTCGAGGGCCGCCGGGTCTGTACGACCCGCCGACGTATAAGTGCACGCTGGGCTGCCATCGCGACCAGCGAAGTCGGTGCAGTGCCAGCCTGAGGGCTGCGACCTGCGAGTAGAAGGCTCTCGTTGGACTGGCGGCGACGAGCACGGCCACTTGTCTCATTGGAGATGTCCGACGACCGTGGATGTCGTGTGGGAATTCATTCTTCGGAATCGCCGACGCCAAGTCCGGCGTCAGCAGTGCCCACGGACACCCGGCGCGAGCGCGGCCACCAGGCGGCGGATGCACGCCTCCGGCAGGTCGGGGGCGACCGGCAGGCCGATTGTGAGCGGCGCGATCCGATCGGTCACCGGAAGGTCGTCCCGTGCCACATCACTGTAGTACGGATGTCGATGCAGGCCATGACCATACCAGAGGCGCGTTTCGATATTCGATGCCTCTAATCTACGCAAGATGGCAGTGGCTTCAGCGGGGTGCGCGCCTCGGAACAGAACGTAGCAGCTGGCCACGTCCGGAGAGACCAGCAGACGATCGCCGAAACCGACCGCCCCCACTTGCCGGCGATATGCGTCGGCCACTTCCCTCAATGTCGCGCGCTTCGCCAGCCAGCCGTCGAGCTCGGCCAAACCCACCGCTGCGTGGTACTCCGACATCTTGCCGTTGGTGCTCGCCGCGCGACACTCGCGAGCTTCGAAGAACCCGAAGTTGAGCGCCCGGTTCACGGACGTGGACAATTCGCTGTCCGTCGTGATGACGCAACCGCCTTCCGCCGTCGCGAAGCTCTTCGTGGCGTGGAAGCTCAAAGCGACGGGAATCTCGCCAAGGAATCGCGCTGGATCGGCGCCAACCGCTTCGAAGCTCGCGCCCCCGTCGATGACGACCGCGATGCCCGTTCTACGCTGGAAGTCCACCCATGGCGCTTGAGGGACCGGCCGGCCGAACGTCGCCACGGGGACGACGAGGCCCACCTGATTCAAGAGCGAATGATGGCTGATCGCATCCGCCTGCAAACGCCAGGTGTCGGCGTCGACGTCCACCAAGTGCGGACGGAAGCCACACTGTTCCACCGCGAGCGGGGTAGCTACGAAGGTGAACGCTGGGACGATGGCCCGCTGACGATCCACAGCGGCTCTTCCCGCTGTGGCGAGAATCGCGCCGATAAGTGCTCCCGTACCAGAGGCCGCCGAGGTCACACACCCGGATGGAACACCAAAGTGAGCGGCCAGTCTGGTTTCGAGCTCTGATGCGAGCGGTCCCCAGTTCGTGTACGTCCGGCTGGCGTCGATCCTCCGAAGATAAGATAAGAGGCGCCCAGCGTCGGGCAGCAAAGGCCGGAGAACATGGATTCGATCGACGCGTTCTTTCGTGGGCTCGGGGTCCAGTTTCAGATGCCTCTCGCTATCTGATGATTTCGTCACGTCGCGCCGGTGACTACATGGCGAGGCCGCACCGCACGACATTCTACGCCGAGGTCGTCGCGTGTTCCGCTCGTTCGGTCGGTCTGCGATGCTGCTGACGGGATGTGTCGTGCTGTGAACCGCGAAGCCCTCCTCGTCCTCGGCATGCACAGAGGTGGCACGTCGGCTGTCGCAGGCCTGCTCGTTCGGCTGGGTGCCCAGGGTCCCAAGACACTGCTGCCGGCGGATCCTGACAATCCGGCTGGTTATTGCGAGTCGGCGGTCTTCTACGAACTTCATGAGCGGGTGCTTCGCGCCGCCGGCAGCCGCTGGGACGCGTTCACACGGCTGGAGCCGGAACGGCTCCGGTTGGCGATGCCGGACGATTTGAGCAACGAATGCCGCGGGGCGCTCCACGCCGAATTTGGAGACGCGCCCCGATTCGTACTGAAGGATCCCCGGATGTGCCGCTTCGTGCCGTTCTGGCTCCAGACCTTGGAGGCGGAGCGTATCGCGCCTGCGGCCATCCTGGTGTTGCGGAGCCCAGCCGATGTTGCACGGTCACTCGCCGCGAGAAACGGCTTCGAGCCGGACCTCTCGCTCCTCATTTGGCTCCGGCATGTACTGGACGCCGAGCATGATACCCGTGCTGTCAGACGAACCTTCGTGCGGTACCAGGAACTGCTCGAGAACTGGACGACAGTCGCGGAACGGTTCTCCCAGGATCTCCAGTCACCGTGGCCAACCAGATCGGTCGTCGACGACGCCGAGATCGATCGATTCGTCAGCCACCGGCTCTGTCACCACCATGGTGATCCTGACATCGCAGGTGTTTCCCCTGTCCTGTCGGATTGGACGCGGAGGGCATGGACTGCGCTGGGATGGCTGCACGACCGTGACCCCAGCCGGACGGCGCAGGCATTTGGCGCGCTCGATGCGATCCGGGCCGAGTTCGACCGGAATACGTTAGTGCTCGGAGACGTCCGGGATCGGATCCACGAGAGCTTACGGACACAGATTGATCGTCTCGAGCGGGAGCTTGATCGTGTCGAGCGGGAGCAGCGCGCTCTGCGTGAACATACCGCAGGACTCGAAGCAGTGCGTGACGGACTTCAGCACCGGATCGAGGCGCTCGAACGAGAAGCTGGCGTGCTTCGCCAGGAACTGTCCGCCGCACAGGCGCACGCTGACGCCTTGCGCAAGTCGGCAAGCTGGCGAGTGACTGCGCCACTCCGCGCGGTGTACCGGATCTTCCGATGAATGAGACGATTCATGGAACGATCCGTACGATCACTGCTTCTGATACCAGACAACTCGATCGCCTGCATCACCGATGCCCGGGAGCGACATGTAAACAACGTCGGTGTAACCGACGCCGCTCAGCGGACTGTCGGGCAGCTCGAAGATGCGGTTGTTGGTGAGAAGAAACCCACCAGGGCGCAGCATGGCGGCAATGTTCGCGGCCGCGAGCGACTGCTCGAACACGTCGTAATACAGCAGGACGTTGGTGGCAACGACGACGTCGAACAGCTCGTCCGTCGATCGGTTCAACCGCTCCGTGACGACATTCAAATCGGCCGACGTGAGAGACAGCGCCACCGCCGGACGGATCGAGATACCGCGGACGTCGACGGCCCCGGCGCTCGCAGGCGGCGCAGCCACTTTGGCGCTCTCGCCCACCCAGTTTCCAAAGCGCTGCCAGTAGTCCAGGAGATCGGCATTCCATGGCCGGTCGGTATTTCGGGGCAGCACGACCGGTACGCGGCGCCCGCACGTGCTCGCGAACGGGCGGCATCGAGGTGCTCGACGACTCTGGGACTGACATCGAACGCCTCCACGTTCAAATCCGGCTGCGACGACAGCTCCAATCGAAGCAGCGAGTCAATCAGCGCGAACGGCTGAATGGTCTGTTCCGGATAGAAGTCGTAGCCTTCGAGCTTGTCGGTGAAGTCGAGACCGGGGCCGACAATCGCCACGCGGCGAACCGACCCTGCCCGCAAGGCTCCCGCAACCTTCATGGCTTCGAGCGCCTGTTCAATGCCGAAGTCGATGAACACCGACGTATCGGTCGAGAGCCCGCGCTCGCGGAATACGGTCAGCTTGTCGGAAACGCCGGTCGCCGGATCCAGGACTCTTGACGACTGAATCGAGCCGCCGACAACCTGCGTTCGTTGTTCGAGATACCGGCGAAGCTCGGTCTTGCCGGTTTCGGTGAGCGGGTCGATCCCCTTGCGTTCGACGACCCGCCGGGCAAACTGCATGCGATCGTTCGTACCCGGCGACGCGACAGCCGCGGCGAAGTCGTCTATGCGAGGACGAAGTGCGCGAAGCGCGGTCTCGGGCGCCGAGACCAGTCCTGCGAGGTCGCGCTCGGATGCCCGCGGCGCCTTCGTGAAGGAGGTCCCGAACAGCAGCAGATGAACGATTGAATCTTCGTCGCCGCCGGCAACCCGCGCGCGAATCGCCTGATCGTGGCGGGCAATCCATTCGGCCCAGCGCATCTCACGATCGGCGGCGTCTCGCAGCTCCGCTGGGAGAAGCTCGGGGCGGAGAGCATCGAAGATCGGCTTGGCGTCGGCGTAGGGGGTAGAACGCTTGAGCGCCTGGGCGGGGAAACCCACGCCCGTTCCGGCTTGGTGCAACGCAATGAGCATCGCCCCGCACAGAGCGCCACGGAGGATCTTCATGGAAATCAACGCGGGGGCTGAAGCCCCCGCGCTACAAGTGATTGTAGAGCGCAGGCTTCAGCCTGCGCGACCAGCCGCATTGTAGAGCGCAGGCTTCAGCCTGCGCGTCTACCCTAGAACGTCACTCTGAATCCGAACTGCGCCGTCCGGTACCTGTGCAGCGACGCGCTCGTTGTAGTCGGCGCTGCTCTCCTGCGTCTCCAGCGTCCAGTTCGGGCGGTTGAAGACGTTGAACGCCTCGGCAATGAGGTCCACCGATGCGCCGCGCGCGAGCGGCACCCGCTGCTGAATGCGAACGCCCGTTCGATTCTGTGCCGGCTGAATGAATGCGTTCCTCGGTACGATCGTGCCATCCGGACGCAGGCGCAGTTCACCGCCAGCCCCGAGGTTGCGCCGATCGCCGCCGTAGCTGCCCGCCGCGCGATTGCCGGCGCCGAAGTAGTGCACTCCGCTCACCTGGAAGCCACGGCCCACTTGCCAGATGCCGTTGAAAACGGCGCGGTGGCGCTGATCGCTCTGAGCGTACGTCCAGCCGGTCGGTCCTCCGAGATCTTCGGCGATCGTGAACGGAACCTCCTGTGGCACCGATCCCGGCACACCACCCAGCGGTTGCCCTTCCGAGCTCCACAGACCTCCCAACGTATAGGTCGCACCGGCCTGCCAGCGGTTGCTCATGCGCTTGTTGAAGGCGGTCTGCAGCGCATGATAGGCGGAACGTCCCGTGAACGGCGTCATTGCCACAATGCCGAACTCCGGATACGCCAGCAGCGCGCGGTTTGCCGCAAGAGCCGCGGTCGAAGGGTAGGGGTTGTTCAGACCAATGCCGCTGGCATTGGTCCAAGTGAGGTTGACGTTCTCCTGGATGAACTTTTCGTCGCGACCACGGGAGTACACGTAGTCTGCCTCAACCGACATTGAATTCCCGATCTGTCGCTGCACGCCGATGGACGTCTGCCACGTGTGGGGTACGTGCGCGTACTGCTCCGGCGGTGCCATCTCCCCGGCGCCCCGGAGCACGCACGGCGGGTTACCCGCGAAATTCCTGGCGCGCCATGCCGCGAAGTTGGCGGCCTGCTCCGGCGCCGAACAGAAGCGCGTCACCGCCTGCTCGAAGGTAGGTGGCGGGCCATTGAACGGGTTCAGCGCGAAGTCCGGCCGACCGTCGTTGGCTACCTCGAGCACGGCGATCGTGGCCGGCTCAAGCGCGTATAACACAACAGGCGTGATCACTTCGGCGAAATACTTGCCAGAGCCGCCACGGATGACCGTGCGATCGTTCCACTGATAGGCAAAGCCAAGCCTCGGCTGGATGTTGTCGGCATCCTGCGGCCGCCCCTTCTCCATGAAGGGCAGAAACTCCCCGTATTGTGCGAACGAGTCGATTGTCAGGTCGTAGCGCACGCCGAGATTCAGCGTCAGCTTGCTCGTCACTTTCCAGTCGTCCTGCAGCCACGCCGCGTAATACGGCAGATCGACATCGTCGCGGCGACCTTTGTGGACACCGAGCCGGTAGGTCCGGACGAGCGGCGAGATCGCGGCCAGGTTCCAGGTGTCGACGTTGAACGCATCCGGGAAGATGTCTTCGATTGGAATCGGCAGCGACGAGATGGCGCCGCCGCGCGCGTCGATGTTCCCCATGCAATTGGTGCAGTTCGCGCTCATCTCATGATGCAGGAGGAACTCACCGCCGGCCTTCATGTCATGCCGGCCGCGTGCGTTGTACGACAACGTCAGGCTGTCCTGCACGCTGTACAGATCCTGGCTGCGATGCCGTGGATAGCCGTTGTTGCCCGTGATGTTGAACCCGGTGAACTGTATCCGCGGCGACCCGACAGTGACGGGGCCGTACGGCCCGTTGACGGCCGCCCAGTGATTGGACCAGTGGGTGAGGTTCGCGTTCGTGAAGATGTATCCGGCCCAGGCCACACGAACTTCGTTCAGCATCGTGTTCGACAGCACCTGCGTGAGCTGCGCCTGCGTCGTGTTCTGAGTCTCGGCGGTCGACGCGGTGTTCGCCGGGTGATTGTTATTGCTGCCCGGACCAAACGGCTCCCACGTCTTCGTCAGGTTGCCTTTGAGCATCAAGCGCGTCTGCGGCGAGAACTGATAATCGAGGCGGCCGCCACCCAGCTTCCTCGTGGCAGTTCCCTGCAGCGCGACGTTGAATCGCGGGTAGGGTGTATTCCAGATGCTGGTGCGCGGCTCGCGCTCGTACTCGTAGAACCCGAAGTAATGCAGCCGGTCACGAATCAGCGGACCACCGGCGGATCCGGCGTACTGCTGATTGGAAATCGGCACTCGGCGACCAACCGCGCGGTCCTCGGCATTGAACCGATCGTCGCGGAAGTTGGCGCGAAACGAACCGGCGAGCTGGTTCGTCCCCGACTTCGTGATCACGTTGACCTGAACGCCCTGCGACCTTCCCTGCGTGGCGTCGAAGCGATTCGAGATGAACTGGAACTCGGCGATCATCTCCCCGCTGAAGGCCGGCTGGCCGCCGCCGCCAAGGCTGTTGGTCACCTGCATGCCGTCGAGGTTGGTCTGGTACTCGCGGACCTCACCACCATTTCTATCCGGCAGCACGGAGGTGACATTAACCGCTGCCGTGCGGCTGCCCGGCGCGAGGAGCGCCAGCGCCATCCAGTTGCGACCTTCGGCCGGGAGCTCCCGTACCTGCGTGGGGTCGACGTTGCCGCCGAGGCTCGATGTCGCCACGTTGAGGATCGGCGCTTCGGCGGTCACTGTCACCGTTTCCTGTACAGTCGACGGCGCCATCTGGAGATTTATGGCCGCGGTCTGCCCGACCAGCAGCTGAATACCAGGGCGCGTCACGGTCGTGAAACCCTGCAGTTCGGCGGTGATCGTATGAGCGCCAACACGCACGGGAATGCGGTAGTTGCCGGTGGCGTCGGTAATGGCTTCGAAGCGGTTTCCCGTGGCTTCGTGCACGGCGATAACGGTAACGCCCGGCAGAACGCCGCCGGTTGAATCGGTCACGGTGCCGGTCAGCACCGCCTCCTGCGCATGCCCGAGCACGGGCAGCGCGAGAAATGCCAGGAACAGGAATGCCCGCCTGAGAACCCTGCCAGTCATGTTCAATTTCCTCCGGTCTCGATGCCGAGGCACGACTTTCGGACAAACGTCCCGTGGGCCGTCAGGCTCTTTCAAACGGCGCCCGAGCAACCTTTGGGATGATTTGACAGCTGTTGCGGGACAGTAGGCGATTGGGCCAGCGTCCGTCAACTTCGGAGCAGGGGTCTGACCCGGGTCTGACCCCGGGTCAGACCCCTGGAGTCCGTCTGCGTTTCCGCGACGGCAGACGACGCTCGATGCCGGCCATCGCTTCCAGGACGGCACACACGGCGCCGGTATCTTCCCCTTCGCGGCCGCCGGCCATTGCCGCGAGGTACATGGGCGCCGTCGATCGCAAAAAGTGGCGTCGGGCAACCGACCTGCCGCGCAAAATCCGCGATTACCGTCATGTCTTTCTGCCAGACATCCAGCTTCATCGTCGGTTCGGAGTAGTCGCCTCGCACCATCATCGGTCCGCGCACCTGCAGCATCCGTGAACTGCCGCCGCCGTCGGCGATCACCTTCAGCGTCAGGGCCGGATCGAGACCGGCTTTCATCGCAAGCACCAGGGCTTCGGCGGCGGCGACGTTGTGAATGGCGACCAGCAAGTTGGCCACGAACTTCGTCTTCGATCCGGCCCCGAACGGGCCCACGTAGTAGTGCCCGCGGGCGAATGCGTCCATGATCGGCGCCGCCTGTTGATAGCGGTCGCGAGGCCCGCTGGCATACACGACGATGTCTCGGACCTTTGCCTGCGAGCCGGTTCCGCTCAGCGGGCAGTCGAGCAGCGTGACGCCGGCGTGCGCCAGCCGGCTGCGCGCTTCTTCCTTGACCGCGAGCGGCAGCGTGCTCGTTTCCACCACGACGTCCGCACCGCCCGATCCGGCGAGCTCGGCAGCGACCTGCGCCAAGGCCGACGCCGACGGCAGCGAACAAATCACAACGTCGGAACGTCTTCCGACATCGGCGCCGGAATGCCCGGCGATGCCTCCGGCCCGGACGTGGTCCCGCACGCGCGCAGCGTCGACGTCGTAGCCGATTACTTTGTACGCCGCGCGCACGATGTTCGCGGCCATGGCCGAACCCATGATGCCGAGGCCGATCATGCCGATCACGGGCTTTGGGCGGGGGCCTTTAGGCTTTAGGCTGTGGGCTTTAGGCTTTAGGGTGGTCATCTCCGTTCGTAGCGTCCCTTCCCGGCTCTCGCAATCTGATCGAGCTTTTGAACCAGTGACTCCAGCTGCGGCACGAGATTGTCGCACCTGCTTCGAAGTAGCAGGCTGGCCCCGGGTGAAAGATAGCCGAGTTCTGTTGCAAGCTGAACGAGATAAGTGATTTCCGAGGCCGATGCACGAGCGATGTTGACGAAATTGACGTACTCACCGGTTCGGAGCCGTGCACTTCCTTCAACGATGTTGGTGGCGACGGACACTGCCGCCCGCCGCATCTGCGCACGGATTCCAAATTGCTCATCGCGCGGGAAGTTTCGTGTTTCTCGATAGATCGCCAGGACGAGCTGATGAGCCTCGTGGAATACCCGGAGCCGCCGGTGGTCACGCGCCATGCGTACCTTCGGTCGCACTGCCGCAAATGGCGCACCGTGAAACCTATAGCCTATAGCCTATGGCCTAAAGCCTAGAGCCTAGAGCCTAGAGCCTAGAGCCTACGTTCCCCCCGGCCGCGCGTAGTAATAGCCGTCCGCTGAATCCACCGCGACTTTGGCGTCGAAGAGCGTGCTGAGGTGGTCCGGGGTAAGAACCGCCTGTTTGGGGCCCGACGTCGAGGATGCGGCCGTCACGCAGCAGGACCACGCGCGCGATTTCCGGCACGATCTCCTCGATGTGATGAGTGATCAGAATGAGCGTCGTGCCTTCGCGCGCGATGTGACGAACACGCTCCATGAAGGCATGCCGCGCGATCAGATCGAGGCCGGTGGTCGGCTCGTCGAGCACGAGCACGCGTGGCGCGGTCACGAGCGCGCGCGCCAGAAGCACCCGACGCGCTTCGCCGCTCGACATCTCGTGCAGCCGCCGCTGGGCCAGATGCGCCACGCCCATGCGTTCGAGTGCCTCGGCCGCGCGGCGTCGCATCTCCGGAGTGACGACACCGTAGCGCAGAATCCCCTGCGTCGCGAAGAAGCCGGAGAGCACGGCGGCGTCCGCCATGACACGCCCTTCGTTGTTGCCGAAGACGAAGCGGTGATGCAGGTCCGACGACACGATGCCGAGCTGCGATCGCAGCTCGAAGACGTCCCAGTTGTCCTGCCCGAACACGCGAATCGGCGATCCGGCGTCTGTGGTGAGCGGCCGGTCTTCGTGCGTCAGCAGCCTGACGAACGCCGATTTGCCGGCGCCGTTCGGACCCAGGATGGCGGTGTGCTCGTCGGCCCGGATGGTCAGGTTCAGGCCGTCAAGGACCGGACGTCCGCCCTTGACGACAGTGGCATTGGAAAGCTCGAGGACAGGAGACGTCATCGGCAAGTGCAAAGTTCAAAGTGGAAAGTGCAAAGTAAGTTCAAAGTACCGCGAGCTAACTTGCCAACTTACTTTTCACTTTGCACTTTCCACTTTCGCACTTGCACTAGGCGGGCAGCACGTGCCCCTTCGTCTCCTTCGTGAAGCGGCAGCAGCATGAGGCCGAACACGAACGCCATCGCCACCACTGCAACCGGCACCCCGATGCTGCCGTACGACCTGATGCCCCAGGCGACAAGGAACGTCAATCCGACACCGGCAAATCGGCCGATCGAACTGATGAACCCGATCGCGCTGGCGCGACAGTCGGTCGTGTACAGCTCGGGCAGCCAGATGGTGTAGTTGGCGAAGTTCGCGCCGCCAAGCCCCATGAAGAAGACGCAAACCAGGAAAGCCGGCAGCGGGTTGCCGGCGCTGATAGAACAGGTATCCGAAACCGATGGCCGAGCTGAGTCCCATGATCGTCAGGAAGATCGCCATCGAGAGACGGCGACCGAGCGATTCAGCCACGAACGGCACCAGAACGCACCCGATAATCGTGCCGACGGCCAGCACGTACCCGGAATACGTGCCCATGAGATTCGCATCGGCTGCACTGCTCCCAGCCGCCCTCGCCATCTGGTTGGCTGCCGTCGGAACGAGGATGGATCCTGCCCACAGCATGACGATCGACACGAGGAACAACCCCGACATCAAGAAAGTGTCGCGCTTGTACCTGGCCGTGAACAGCGTTCCGAATGCCTGGGCCATGGTCGGACGCGCCTGCTGCCCCTCGCCGAACTTCTCCTGCCACTTCTTCGACTCGTGAACGCCGTAGCGGATGAAGGCAATCATCAGCGCCGGGAGACCGCCGAAGAAGAACATCCAGCGCCAGCCGTAATTGGCGCCGATGAAGTTGTTCGCCAGCGAGGCAAAGAAAAAGCCGAAATAGTAGCCCGTGTGCATCAAGCCGGCGCCAATCTTTCGAGTCCTCTCGTCGAGTTCTTCGGCGATGTAGGTGGCGCCGACGGGCTGTTCGCCGCCGATGCCGATGCCGCACAGCACGCGGAGCACCGCGAGCTGCCAGATGTTCGTGACGAACCCGCACAAGAACGTGAAGAACGAATAGAAGAGGATCGTCAGCATGAGCGCGCGTACGCGGCCGATGCGATCGCCAATCGGGCCCCAGACCATCGACAGGCCCCATCCGAACAGGAACAACGCTCCGAGGATGCTGCCGTAATACCCGATGTTCACGGGCGTAGCGGCGATGCCGGAGCTCGGCAACAGCTCGGTTAGCGCCGACGTGAGCACCAGTGCATATATAAAGGCGTCCATGCCATCGAGCGCCCAGCCACCCCAGGCTGCCAGGAACCCGCGCTTCTGATTCGTCGTGAGCGTGAAGCCTGCGTGCGGAATCACCGCGCTGCTAGTCACCATGTGGACAGTCCTCCGGGCAGTAACGACAGTAACAGTGCCAGACACTCCGCCTTCGAGCCGGCCGGTGGTAATGAGTACAAGCGCGCCATTCTATTGACCTTGACAGAGCAGGGTCAAGGTTGACCGGCCGCACGTTCGCGCTGCTGCCGCACCTGCGCAAGATTGCGGCGCGCCTCGTCCGATCGCGGATCGAGAGCGACGGCGCGCTCCAGATGATCGACCCCTTCGTCGAATCGTCCTTGAAGAGCGAATACGAGCCCGAGATCGTTATGTGCCTGGCCGTTGCGCGGATCGAGCTCGACCGATCGCGCAAGGTGCGTGGTTGCTTCCGCGTACGCGCCCCTCGATGCGAGCGCCGCGCCGATGTGCCAGTGAGCCGCGGCGTCGTCCGGCTCCAGCTCCAGCGCCCGGCGAAATTCCTGAACGGCGGGATCGAGCTCGCCTTTTTGGGCGTGCGCCAGGCCCAGCACGTTGTGTGTGTCCGCCGACTCGGGCACGATGGCGCCGAGATACGCACTGCCGGCGATGACGCGGTTTTCGGTCTCGAACAGCCGGCGCGCGCTGCGCGATCTCCTGGCGCGATGCGCCGTACGCCATCGTGAGAAGCTCGAAATACGTGTCGAGCTGTTCGAGCGCCGCAATGGGACGTCCGTCGCGGAAGCATCCGGGGCACCATTCCGACACACCGCGAAGGTCCACAATCCCCCCCGGCACGCCGAACCCGATGCTCAGCATCGACCTGACGCCGTATTCCTGCAGCGGGCGATCGTCCATGATGGGTTCGACCGCGCGAGTCGCCTCGTCGAGCGTTCGTGAGGAACCGACGAACGACCCGACTATTTCGTGGACGGAACCCAGGCTCACCTTCTCCAGATCCGAGCGTACCGCCGGGCTGGCGGCCAGCACGTCGGCGATGTGCTGCGGATCGATTTCGATGCGGTCGCCGTTCTTGCCGAGCAGCAGCAAGTCGGATTCGGCGCCCGACAGGAGTACGGACTGCGGAAAGACGTCGACGAACGCGCGAACCATCGCGAGCGCCGTTTCAGACGGCACCTGATAGGCCGGAAGCCACTGACTGACGTAGCCGTTCTGCCGGAGACGCGTTCGAGCGAGCGCATAGAACTCACGGGAATACAGCGCGCTCACGCCCGCATAGGCAATCGGCGGCGGTTCCAGGACGATCAGATTGTACGAACCGGCCGGCTGCATCTGCAGGTGTTGTCTGCCGTCGTTGATGTGTACGACGACCTTCGGGTCAGACAGGACACCCTTGTTGGCGTCTGCGAAGTACGTCGCATGCATCAGAATGTCGCGGGACAGATCGGCGAGCTCTACCCGCCGGACCGACGGGTGCAGCGTTGCCGCGTGCGTCGTATTGCCCACGCCAAAGCCGATTACGAGCACCGTTTCCGGCCGATCCATCGACAGGAGTGGTATGTGCGCGAGCGCACGCATGTACCGCTGAGACAGCGGCAGCGTCGATGACATCGCGTGGCCGTTCGTATAGAGCGTGCGCCCCTTTCCCGGAGCCTCCGCCACCGCGATGAGCTCTGTGAGGCCGTCGCTCACGACCAGCCGCTTCTGGTCGTTGGCGGTTCGTCCCAGGGCTCTCATCGTCGACGTGATCGGAAGGAAGCTGCAGCCACAAGCCGAACGCCACACCGGCGATGAGCAGGGAGACCGCCAAACGTCCTGACCGGCGTCCGTGCGGCGAAGTACAGCGGCACCACCGCCAGCACCGCAACGCTCATGAGAATCGTGGTGCTCGATTGCAGTCCAAGCATCGGCAGCAGCACGAACCCTGCGGCAAGACTCCCCAGCACGGCGCCGGCGGTGTTGGCGAGATAGAGGATGCCGGCGCGGCGGCCGACGGAGCGCTCGGCGTGCTGAATGATGGCGTTCGCGAGCGGGAAACTGAAGCCCATGAGCAGCGCCGGAATCGCGACCTCGACGAGCATCGGCTTGGCGTTGAACCAGAGCTCCGCCAGCGCGCCGACTGCGGGCGGCGCTTCGCGGAGCGGGTCCGAAGGACTCAGCGACCCACCAGTGGGATCGTTGTTGATCACATTGACATCGGCTGCCGCGAAACCAAAGAAGGTCGAGGCGACGAACAAGCCCCTGCGCGATCATCAGCCACTCGGCCGGGCGGCCTGTGCGGCGAAATACCGTGCCGCCCACGAACGATCCGATGCCGATGCCGAGAAGAATCAGCGTCAGCAACAGCGAAAAGACCGCTCGAAAGCCCGCCGAGCAGAATATTGAAGTGACGGAACCACAGAATCTCCATTCCGAGTGCCGCCAGACCGGTCATCGCAAGGGCAACGCTGGTGAGCACAACGGCGCGCGTTCCGCCTGTGGTTCGAATCGCCGATTCGTCATCGGGCCGGCGCGCCGATACGAAGTCCGGCTGCGCCAGCTCGCGCCGGCGAGCCTGCCGACCTTGCAGCGCGGCTTCGAGCTGGCCGCTTCTGCCGGCTTCTCTTGACAGTCGCCGTGTCCGGCTTGACGGCGGACCTTGCCGCGCGACACTGAACGCGCGCGAAATACCAGGCTCCGACGCCAGCGATCGACGTTGAAGAACACCGCCACCATCTGCGTTCCCCACAGTCCTACGGCGGGAACGAGCACGAAGTCGGTGACGACGGCACCGAGCGCGGCGCCTGCCGTGTTGATTCCGTAGAGCACGGCTATGCGCCATCCGCCGATCTCGAGATCGCTGCGCACGAGATGCCGGATGAGCAGCGTCAGCGTCCCGCCCATCAACAGCGTGATCGGCGTCAGGAGCGCGACGGCGATTCCCGCCCGCGCCGAAGTACGAACGAGATCGACAGCGCGTACCAGCCCGATCGGCTCGCGCACATAGACTGGACACCAACGCCGACACGGCGCCGAGGTGCGGAAGCACGACGCCGCAATCGCCAGCCCCATCGCGGCGATTGCCAGCTCGAAGCTACCAGTACGCGCGTGCAGCAGCGTGTCCGGCACGCGTCGGCGTAGCGGCGGTCGGCCCACGCGCCGACCAGGTAACTGCCCACGCCGAGACCAAGCATGAACACCGCGACGACGATCGAAGCCGAGTAGATGGTGTTGCCGAAGACGTTGCCGAACACGCGGACCCAGACGACCTGATAGATCGAGGCCGCTGATGCCGGACAGGAAGAAGAGGAGGTAGATCACTGGGCGTTGGGCTAGGTCAGGGCTCTGGGCTATAGGCAAGCGTAAAGCTTCACAGCCAGAAACAGAAAGAGCTCGGCGAGGTCTAGCATCGCCGAGCTCTCGCAGAGGCCTGAAGCCGAAAGCCTAGAGCCTAGAGCCTTCCTCCCTACCGCGTCCCGGCGGCTGGTGCCGGCGGCTTGGTCAGCAGGAACGCCGGGTTCGCACCCATACGAGGACGGAACTTCTGCGCCCCGCCGTTGTCGACTTCGGCAACGTAGAAGTTGCCCTCCGAGTCGACGTGCATGCCGTGCACGCCCCAGAACCCGCCCGCGTTGCCCCACATGCCCCACGTGTATTGGAGATTGCCGTTCAAGTCGTACTTGATCATCTTGGACGAGGCGCGATCGAACGCCCACAACATGCGCGAGCCGTCCATGTACACCAGGTGGATATCGGCCGGCGGCCTTCCCACGCTCCAGCTGTCGAGAGGTTTGCCGTTCGCGTCGAACACCTGAATGCGGCGATTGCCTCGATCGTTCACGAACACGCGGCCGGTCTGCGGATCGACTGCCACACCGTGGACGTTGTTGAAGTACCCGAGACGCGTTTCCTTGCCGTTCTCACCTCGCTCACCCCAGGCCATCAGGTACTTGCCCGTGCGATCGAACTTGACGACGCGCGTGTTCTGGTAGCCATCGGCTACGTAGAAGTCGCCGTTCGGCGCCCAGGCGATGAACGTCGGCCGGTAGAAATGGGTCGCGTCGGTGCCCGGGCACGTTTGGCGTGCCAATCGTCTGCAGCAGCTTCTTGCCGTCGTTGCTGAAACGGAAGATCGCATGCCGGTAGTCGTCGACGATCCAGACGTCTTTCTGCGGATCGTACGGGCTCTCGAACACCGAATGCGGCCGGCGGAACATCTTGTCGTACTGCGTCCAGTCCTCGATGTGGTTTCCCTGAGCATCGATGACGTTGATGATCCGCCCCCACTTGTAGTCGACGTCCGGCTGTCCGGCGTCGAGATCGTCACCCGGCTCCTGCGTCCCTTGCTTGAAGAGCGCTCCAGGAGGACTGGCCGACGTCGCATCGCGCCACGGCAGGCGGCCGATCGGGAATTCGACACTCGGTCCGATCTTCACCGTCTTCGGACGCTCGACCTCTGGCAGCATGCCGCGCTGAAGAACGAACACGCGGTTCGGGCTCTCCGCGAAAACGCCCTGCCCCGCGCCCCACGTCCACTTTCCGACTCCGGGCACCGACGAAAGCGGTTTCGGCCAGCCCTCGACGGGCTCGTAGCCGCCGTACATGTCCTGGCCGCCTTTTTCACCGGGCACAGCCGCAACCCGCGTTGGCTGCTGCTGCGCGTCGACCTGCACAGGTGTCAGCCGGTTGCCAAGCAGGAACGCTGCGGTCAAGGCAACAGCCGCCGTTATCACGAACCCCGCATGCTTACGCATAACTCTTCCTCTCTGCATTATGAAGGGCCGACCTGAAGGTCGGCCCCTACCCAAAAATCTACCTGGTGCTCGTCACCGTCGGCGGCGCATTCTTCCGAATCCACCCGACCACGAACTCGATGACGTCGTCACTATTCCTCTCCGACATCATCATGTGACTGTTCCCACGGATTCCTGCTTCCTCGAGCCGTACGAAATCGGTCTTCACTCCTGCCTGGTTCAGGAACTTCGGAATGCACGGATCGTAGACGCGATGATAGGTGCCGTTGGCCGAGATGGCGAGCACGGGAATGTTCTTCCATCGCGCGAGCTTGCGCGCCGGCTCCGCTTGCATCCAGCAGCGCACTTCGTCAGGCCGTTCGGATTTCTCCTCGAGAACGGCCTGCAGGTCGGCGGGCGCGTTTGCCGGCGGGTCGTACTCGTACCGGTTGTTCGTCAAACCCCATGAGTTCGGGTTGCGCGGTCCTGCCGTCACCTTGGCCGTATCAGCGTTGCCGAACTGAGGTCCTCCGGGCTCGGCCGTCACCATTGCTCGCACGAGTTGCGGCCGTGCTTCCGTGATGTCGAAGCCGAATCCGCCTCCCTGCGAGTGCGTGAAGAGAATCACCGGCGTCGCAATTTTCTCGAGGAGCGCAATCCCGGCGGGCCGAATCAACTGGCCGGTCGCTCCGGCGAACTGCACCTGCGTCTTCATGAAAAAGTCGAAGACCGGATCGCCCATTTTGCCGGACCCGGGCCACTGCGTGTGGTTCATCTTCAACGGGAAGTCGCCGCGCTCGCGCGCGTTGGTCCAGATGCGCTCGATCTCGAGCGCTGTGCGGATCCCGAGGTTGCCGTCGAGAGGCATCTTGCCGTCCGCACCGGGCAACGGGACATAAGCGGAGCGTCCGCGCGCCGGGTAATCCACCATGTAGACGACGAACCCTTCGTCGATGAGCTTGTAGGCCCAACCCGCGCGTCCGTCCGGCGTCTGCTGCCAGTCGACGCCGGTCTGTCCGTTGCCATGGAACAGCACGATCGGATTCGGGTGCCGGATCTGGCGCGGCACCCAGACCTCCGTGTACATCGCGCCGCGCATCACGCGTCGATCTCCGTCACCCAGTACTCGCCGCCCGCGTAGAAGACACCCTTGCGTGCGATGTCGTCGACGGAGAAAGTCGGGATTGTTTTGGGCGGCATGGCGCGTGACGTATTCTCGCCCCGGCCCGGCCGCGCGGTGCGGCCCAACCAACCACCGATGTATTTCGCGATCTCGGCGCTGTTCTTCTCGAGCATCATCTGTGCCCGTTGCCGCTCAACCCGGCCGTCTCCATCTCCACGTACTCGGTCTTCACGCCCGCCTGATTCAGCCATTTCGCCAGGCAATGGTCGTACTGTCGGTGATAGCTGCCATCCCCGACCATGAGCATCACGGGAATGTTCTGGAGATTTTTCAGCTTGCGCGCCGGCTCCTGCTGCACATAGCACGGCACTTTGTCGGCCGCCGGCGCCTGCGCCTCCAGCGTTGTCTGCAGTTCTTTTGCATCGCTGATGGCGGGTTCATATGCGATGGGACTATTGGCCACGCCCCAGCTCAATCCGCCGCCCTGACCGTAGACGACCTTGGCGGTATCCACACCTCGAATCGGAGGCGCCGCCGGTTCCAGGGTCACGATGGTCTTCACGAGATTTGGCCGCGCATCCGCGACGAGCCAGCCGAAAGCTCCGCCCTGCGAGTGCGTGAGCAGAATGACCGGCGTATTGATCGCATCGAGCAGCGCGACGTACGCGTCGCGCGTCAGCGTCTCCTGGCGATTGCCCTGAAGGAACTGGACCTGCGTCTTTACGAACTCATCGAAGACTTTGTCGCCAATGCGACCGGTGCCCGGCCACTGCGTGTGCTTCTTCGCCTGCGGAAAATTGCCGCGAGCGGCCGCGGCCGTAAAAATTTCTTCGAGGTTCGGCGCCGTCCTCATGGTGAGGTTCCCGTCGACACCGGGCACAAACTGGGAGCGCCCGCGGGTCGGGAAGTCGGTCATGTAGACGACGTAGCCCATGTCGAGGAAGTTGAACGCCCAGCCGGGCCGTCCATCTGGCGTCTGCAGCCAGTCCACGCCCGTCTGTCCGGCTCCGTGGAAGAACACGATCGGATACGGCGATCGGATCTGCTTCGGCACCATCACCTCGACGTACATGGCGCCGCCCATCGTGGATTCTTTTTCCTCGCCGAGCTCGCCGACATATTTCCCGCCGGCATACCAGAAGCCGTGACGCGCCACGTTCGTGAGCGAAACGGTCGGGATGGTCGACGGCGGAGTAGCCCTGGCGGCGGCGCTCTGCCCTGCCGCATCAGACGCGAGGGCCGCGAGCACCACGAGCATCACCGGCATCATCCTGAACAGCTTCATATGCGTGTCCTTCTCCATAGTGTTGGTCCGAGGGACCCGTATCCCGACACATTCTACTGGCAACCGTGGCATGTTCGTTTCCGAACGGCTCGTCCCCTTCACGGCTCGTCCCCTTCACGCTGGCTTCACGTTCCGTCGGCTAGGCTTTGGCGCCGGAGCAAGAGCCAGAACACGACGCCGGACCGATTGAATCACCTCCCAAACGGGTATACAGTTCGCTCACCGCGTATACCAGGAGTGCACTTATGTCCAACCGCAGAGAATTCTTCAAGAAAGTCGCCGTCGCCACCGCCGGCGCATACGCCGTGGGGCACGGAAGCGCCACGCCGATCGCACAGGCGCCCGCGCGACGCCAGATATCCATCGGCGGCAAGCGCATTCGCGTCGTCGACGTGCACGCACATACGGACATGCCGCTTGGCGACGTGGTCAAAGGGACACCGTTCGAGAAACAGGCTGGAGGCAATCCCGGCCTCGAGCAGCGTATTGCGGCGATGGACAAGCAAGGTCTCGATTACCAGGCGCTGAGCATCAACGGGTTCTGGTGGTACGAGGCCAAGGACCGCGGGCTGGCCCGCGCCATCTGCAACGCGCAGAACGAAGCGCTGGCCCAGTGGGTGAAGAAGTATCCCGATCGCTTCGTGGCGATGGCGTCCGTGCCGCTTCAGTTTCCAGACCTCGCCGCTGAGGTTCTGCAGGACGCGGTGACGCGGCTCGGCGCGCGCGGCGTGACGCTCGGCGGGCACGTGAACGGCGAAGATCTCTCGCTGCCGAAGTTCGACCCGTTCTGGGGCAAGGCCGCCGAGATGGGCGAGCTGGTGTTCATGCACCCCGGTGGCGCCGACAACATCATCCGCGAAGGAGCCCTGCGGGGACGGGGCGAGTTGGGGAACATCCTGGGGAACCCGCTCGAGACGACCTACTTCCTGTCGCGCCTGATCTTCGACGGCGTCTTCGATCGTCATCCGCGGCTGCGCGTCTGCGGCGCGCACGCCGGCGGCTATCTGCCGTCGTACTTCATGCGGACCGAAGTGGCCTGCGACGTGCGCAACAACGCCAACTGCGCCAACAAGAAACGGCCGAAGGAATATCTGCGATCGCAGATCCTCGTCGACACGATGGTCTTTTCCGACGAAGGACTCCGGCACCTCGTGTCCGAGTGTGGCGTCAGCCAGGTGGTCTACGGAACGGATAACCCGTTCAACTGGCCGGTCACCGTCGATCTCGTGCTCAACGCGAAGTTTCTCAACGACGCGGAAAAGGAACAGATCCTCAGCGGCAACCTGACGAAGCTGCTGCGGATTACCTCGTAAGTGCCGGAAAGGCGGAACTACGTACGGAGGCTATGTACGTCGTGTCCAGCCTTCAGGCGGACGAAGGCGAATGGCGAGTCGCAGACATTTCTGCAAGACCATCGCGGGCGCGACCGCGGGCATGTACTCGCTGGCCGCGGGTTCACCGCCGCGGCGGCGACTCAGACCCCGCCTGCCCGTCGACAGCTGAACATCGGCGGCCGCCGCGTGCGCGTCATCGACGTGCACAACCACTGGGACATGCCGCTGCCGATGGACGTCGTCAAGGGCACGCCGTTCGAGGAGCGAGCCAAGGGGCCGGGCCTCGACGATCGGATCGCGATCCTCGACAAGATGGGGATCGACATCGCCGCCGTGAGCGTCAACGACTTCTGGTGGTGGGAAGCGAAAGATCGCGGCCTGGCGCGCGCCATCTGCAACGTGCACAACGAGACGCTGGCGAAGTGGAACCGCATGCACCCCGACAGGATCGTCGGCATGGCGTCGGTGCCGCTTCAGTTTCCGGATCTCGCCGCCGAGATGCTGCAGGAGGCGGTGACGAAGTTCGGGGCACGCGGCGTCACGGTCGGCGGCCACGTCAACGGCGAGAGCCTTTCATTGCCGAAATTCGATCCCTTCTGGGCCAAGGCCGCCGAAATGGGCCAGCTCGTTTTCATGCACCCGAACGGCTCGGGAAACCTGCTCAAGGAGGGCGCGCTGGCCGGACGCGGCGGACTCGGAAATATCGTCGGCAATCCACTCGAGACGACGGTGTTTCTGTCGCGGCTGATCTTCGACGGAACGTTCGACAAGTTCCCTGCATTGAAGGTGTGCGGTGCGCATGGCGGCGGTTATCTGCCGTCCTACCTAGGACGTACCGAAGTGGCGTGTCAGCGGGCCGAACCAGAACTGCATCATCAAGAAGAAGCCGAGCGACTACATGCGGTCGCAGATTCTTGCCGACACGATGGTGTTCACCGAGGACGGACTGCGGCATCTGGTCGCGGAGATGGGTGCCGGCCAGGTCGTCTTCGGCACGGACATCCCGTTTGGGTGGCCCGTCAACGTCGACTACGTCATCAATCATTCGACCCTCAGCAACACCGAGAAGGAACAGATTCTTGGCGGGAATCTCATGAAGTTGTTGCGGATTACGTCGTGAGCCCGACCGGAAGCCTGAAGGCTTCCGGCTACCATGCGAGAGGGCCCGCTGGGTAGGCGGAGGCTCAGTCTCCGCGCGAAGGAGAGAATAACAATGTCCAGTCGCAGGCATTTCTTCAAGACCGTCGCAGGCACTGCGGCGGGGATCTACGCGTTCGGTCGCGGCGATGTTGACGCTCGTCAGGCGCCGCCCGCACGACGACAGATCAGCGTCGCTGGAAAGCGCGTGCGGGTGATCGATATTCACGCCCATGCGACCGTCCCTGAGGTTGATCCGGTCGTTCAGGGCACTGAGTGGGCCAAGCAAGGCGGCGGCCGCCCACTCGGTCCGGATCGGATCGCCTTGATCGACAAGCAGGGCATCGACATGCAGGTGCTCAGCATCAACGGCTTCTGGTGGTACGAGGTCAAGGATCGAGACCTCGCCAACCGGATCGTCAGGGCCCAGAACGAAGGGTTGGCGAAGTTCGTCGCGCAGTATCCCGATCGCTTCGTGGCGATGGCATCGAGCTCACTTCAGTTCCCGGATCTCGCGGCGCAGCAGCTCGAGGACGGCGTGAAACGTCTGGGCCTCCGCGCCGCGGCCATCGGCGGTCATGTCAATGGCGAAGATCTATCGCTGCCGAAGTTCGATCCGTTCTGGGCCAAGGCTGCCGAGCTCGGCGTCGTGCCCTTCATGCACCCTGGCGGCGCCGAGAACATCGTCAGGGATATGGCGTTCCGGGGCCGCGGCGACCTCGGCAACATCATTGGCAACCCTCTCGAGACCACCTACTTCCTGTCGCGGTTGATTTTCGACGGGACGTTCGACAAGTTCCCGAACCTGCGCGTCGCAGCCGCACACGGCGGCGGCTACCTGCCTTCGTATCTGATGCGCACCGACGTCGCCTGCGAAGTTCGTAACAACGCGAACTGCGCCAACAAGAAACGCCCGAAGGAGTACCTGCGGTCCCAGATCATCGTCGACACGATGGTGCTGTCGGACGAAGGACTGCGTCATCTGGTCAATGAGGTTGGCGCCAGTCAGATCGTCTACGGCACCGACAACCCACTGAATTGGCCTGTCACCGTCGACCTCGTGCTTAACGCGAGCTGGTTGAGCAACGCCGACAAGGAAGCCATTCTCGGTGGAAATCTGACCAGGCTGCTGCGAATCACTGCCTCATAGGCCGACGCCTTACACACTCGCGCCGGGTGGCTGCTCGTAGTCACCCGGCAACCGCCGCACAAAACCACATACGGCAGCTGTGCCATTGACGGTTCGACGCCGGTACTGTTACCTTCCGGCGCGGAACCCTCGGTTCTTTCACACATTTTCAAGAACGCACGTCAGGCCGCGTGCACGATCGTCCCAAGGAGGAGGCTCGATGAATTTGGTAGGGCGGTTTCTGATCGTCGGCGTGTTTCTGACCCTTCCAGCGATCGCTTTCGCACAAGAAGCGACGCTGACCGGTACTGTTACCGACGCGACGGGGGGCGTGCTGCCCGGCGTCACCGTGACCGCCGTAAACGACGCAACTGGCAACACCTTCACGGCCGTGACCGATGACCTGGGTATCTACCGCATCCCGGTGCGTGTTGGCGCCTACCGCATCACAGTGGAACTCGCAGGCTTCACCACGGTGACGCAGACCGGCGTGCAGGTGCTCGTGGGACAGACGGCGTCAGTCAACGCACAGATGAAGCCATCGACGGTGCAGGAGACCGTCACCGTCACGGCTGAAGCGCCGCTGCTCAACGTGACGACGTCGAGCCTCGGGGGCAACATCGATCCAACGCAGGTGCAGGAGCTTCCGGCGAACGGAAGGAACTGGCTGGCGCTGGCGATGCTGGCACCGGGGAGCCGCACGAGCTCCGCCAATGCGGTTACGCCCCTACCCGACCGGAACGGCGGTGAGGCGCGTGAGTTCCAGCTCAATATGGACGGACAGCAGGTGTCGAATGAAATCGGCACCGGCAACCAGCCGCGCTACAGCCAGGACGCGATCGCCGAGTTCCAGTACCTGACGAACCGCTTCGACGCGACTCAGGGGCGAACGTCTGGCGTACAGGTCAACGTGATCACGAAGTCCGGCACGAACCAGCTTTCGGGGCTGTTCCGCACGAACTTCCGCCACAACCGGTTCAACGCAGAGGAGCCGGTCCTCCAGCGAGTCCTCCCCATCAACAATCAGCAGTTCAGTGCCGCCGCCGGGGGACCGATTGTCAGAGACAAGCTGCACTATTTCGGCAACTTCGAATACGAGCGCGAGCCGCGCAGCAGCGTCTGGAACACGCCGTACCCGGTCTTCAACGTCGAATTGCACGGCGACAGGACCATCAAGCTGAGCAACGTACGCGGCGACTACCAGATCTCGAACGCGATCCGGCTCATGGGCAAAGGCACCTGGGGACGATTCTTTGAGCCGTTCGGCTTGGGTGCGGCGAACAACAGCCCCGCGGCGACGAATACGACAGCCGAGCACAACAACGAAGGCATCGGTCAGCTGACGCACGTGATCTCGAATCGTGCGGTGAACGAGGCGAAGGTCGGTTATGCGTTCTTCAACCTGGCCAACGGCAATCTGACGAATTGGTCGAACCACTGGCAGAGGGCAAACGGCGTCACCACGGGGTCGCCGCGTATCTCGTTCACCGGATTCAACGTCACGGGCAACGCGAATCATCCCCGTCACCAGGACCAGACGGTCTGGACCTTCCGCGACGACTTCACCTTCTCGTATGAAGCGCACGGCCGTCACGACCTGCGCGCCGGCGGCGAGTACCTGAAGCGCCATCAGATTCAGGCGAACTGCCGGAACTGCATGGGCATCGTCGACGCCCGGGGAGGCCCGCTGCCTACGGCCGCGCAGCTGACGGCGTGGTTTCCCGACCCGTTCAACGCCGACACCTGGAACTTCGCGGCGATCTCTCCGCTCGTCCGGACGTACACCATCGGCGTCGGCGACTTCAACGTCCTGCTGGATTCGTACAAAGCTGGCGCGTGGGCGCAGGACGACTGGAGAATCTCGAACCGGCTGACATTGAATCTCGGCCTCAGATGGGACGCCTCGCTGCACGCCTTTGCCAACGACGTCGAAGTGGCGCCGTGGCAGTCGGCAGGAATGCCCGAGGATCTCAATAACTTCCAGCCCAGGGTCGGGTTCGCGTATCAACTGACCGATCGTACGGTCATCCGCGGCGGCTCGGGGTTGTACTATGGCGACGCGATCGGCGCGGATTTCTCGTTCGCCACCGGCAACGCGCAAATCGCCAACATCGAATACGCGAACGACGGCCGTGCCAACTTCGCGCTCGACCCGACGAACGGACAAGGTCTGCCGACCTACGATCAGGCGCTGACCACGTTCTGTGACTCGCCCGCACAGGCTGCCAACTTCGCCGCATGGCAGGCTCGCGGCTTCACCGGCGCCGCGCCCTGTCTGACGCGGGCGCTCCAGGAGTTCCGCGGACCGTTCGACTTCGTTCATGTACCGAGGACGTGGCAGACGACGATCGGCGTGCAGCGGCAGTTTGGCGGCACGATGGCCGTCGAGGCCGACTACGTGTACACGCAGGGACGCGATGAAAAGGACGTCATCGACAACGTCAACCTGACATTCAACCCGGCCACGGGCGCCAACTATCGCCGCCACCGATCGCCTGCGAAGAGTCGATCCTCGCTGGGGCAACGCGTCGATGAGCGTTCATACCGGCGAGTGCGCCTACCATGGACTCCAGACCGCGTTCACCAAGCGGATGAGCAACAACTGGCAGGCGTCGGCCACCTACACGCTGTCAGGACTCTGGAACCAGGACTCGTACCCGTTCACCGGCCTGACACCTGTGCCCTTCGAGACCCAGCCGGATCTCGGCGGCGAATGGGGACTGTCGCAGGACGACCGGCGTCATCGCCTGGTGGTCAGCGGCATCTGGCAGGTCGGCTTCGGCTTCCAGGTGAGCGGCCTGCACTACTTCAGCGCCGGAAACCGGCTGGCCACCAGCTACGGGGGCGATGTGCGCTCCTTCGGCGGCGGCAGCGCTCGTCTGCGACCGGATGGGACGATCGTGCCGCGCAACGCGGAGCTCGGTCCGACAGAAAATCGGACCTCTCTGAGCCTGCGGCAGCGCATTCCGCTGCCGGGGAGAATGTCCATCGTCGGCATTGCTGAAGTCTTCAACCTGTTCAACCGGACGAACTACACGCTCGGCACGACGGAAAGTCAGCCGGCTAACTTCCTGAGGGCCACGGCCGGGTGAGTACCGGACGATGCAGTTCGGGTTCAGGCTCAGTTTCTAATAATGAAAGTGGAAGAACCGCTAGGAAAGGCCTCGAAAGCCAGCTTGGAGGTACAATCCGCTTTTCCACTTCTCCACCCATCGACCCTCCCTCCTGAACTGCTGAGGTGTCGGCCCCGAACTGCCGGGTCGGCCCGTGCTGGGCCGGCCACGTCCCACGCCACTCAATTTTCGAGGACAATGTTCGGCTGGGTCGTCGCGCGACCCGACCGCCGGACGATCCGTGCCTCGCCTCGAGGTCGCGGCAAAAGGCGGCCATATCGATCATCGAACGAATCACCGGACCCCCTGGAGGAACTCGAATGAACTTGGTACGACGGTTTCTGATCGTCATGTTCTTGACGTTACCGGCGATGGCTTTCGCGCAGGAAGCCACAATGACCGGCACTGTTACCGATGCGACCGGCGCGGTTTTGCCCGGCGTCACCATCACGGCCGTCAACGAGGCGACGGGCAACACGTTCACCGGCGTCACCGATGAACGCGGCATCTATCGCATTCCGCTCCGCGTCGGCACGTATCGAATCAGCGTCGAGCTGCAGGGTTTCACGACCGTGCAGCGAACCGGTGTCCAGCTCCTGGTCGGACAGACAGCTTCGTTGGATACGCAGATGTCGCCCTCAACCGTGCAGGAGACGGTGACGGTTACCGCGGAGGCCCCGCTGTTGAACGTCACGACATCGAGCTTGGGCGGCAACGTCGATCCGACACAGGTGCAGGAGCTACCGGTCAACGGCCGCAACTGGATGGCGCTGGCGCTGCTGGCGCCCGGGAGCCGTACGAGTTCGACGAACGCGACGACGCCGTTACCCGACCGAAACGACGGTGAGAACCGCGAGTTCCAGCTGAACGTCGACGGCCAGCAGGTGTCGGCGGAAATCGGCGCCGGCGGACAGCCGCGCTACAGCCAGGATTCGATCGCCGAGTTCCAGTTCCTCTCGAACCGCTTCGACGCGACGCTCGGCCGCTCGTCCGGCGTCCAGGTCAACGTCGTGACGAAATCGGGCACGAACCAGCTGTCCGGGCTGCTCCGCGGCAACTTCCGCGACGATTCGCTCAACGCGGAGCACCCGGTGCTCGACCGTGTGGTGCCGATCAACAACCAGCAGATCAGCGGGGCGGCCGGCGGACCGATCATCCGTGACAAGCTGCACTACTTCGGGAATTACGAATACGAGCGCGAGCCGCGCAGCAGCATTTGGAACACGCCCTTCCCGGCCTTCAATGTCGAGATCAGCGGAAAGCAGACGCAGAAGATGGGCGGTTTGCGCGCCGATTACCAGCTGTCGCCGTCGCTGCGCCTGATGGGCAAAGGAAGCGCGGGCCGTTTCTTCCAGCCGTTCGGAGCCGGCCAGAGCAACAACCATCCCGCGGCCACGAACAACACCCGCGAGGAGAACAACGAAGGCCTCGGACAGCTGACGCATGTGATGAGCAACCGTGCGGTCAACGAGGTGAAAGTCGGCTACTCGTACTTCAAGTTCGCCAACGCGGGCTTGACGCAGTGGTCGAATCACTGGCAGCGCGCCAACGGCATCACGAACGGATCCCCCCGGATTCAGTTCACCGGCTTCAACAACACACCGAACCAGTACCTGCCGCGCTATCAGGATCAGCGCGTCTGGAGTGTCCGGGACGACTTCACCTTCTCCTACGACGCCGCAGGGCGGCACGACATGCGAAGCGGAGTGGAGTATCTCGACCGCGATCAGATTCAGGCGAACTGCCGCCAGTGCGGCGGAGTGATCGACGCGCGCGGCGGCGCGCGGCCGTCTGACGCGGCACTGCAGGCGATCTTCCCGGATGCGTTCAACGTGGATACCTGGAATCTTGCCGCCCTTTCGTCGATCACCCGGTCCTACGTGATCGGAGTCGGTGACTTCGTCGTCCCGGTGCCGTCACAGAAGTTCGGCGCGTGGGTTCAGGACGACTGGAGGGTGTCCGACCGCGTGACGCTGAACCTTGGCGTCCGCTACGACCTCGGGTTGAACATCTTCGCGAACGACATCGAGTTCCTGCCGTGGCAGCGCGCCGGGCGTCCGAACGACACGGACAACGTTCAGCCGCGCGTCGGTTTTGCATGGCAGGTGAACGACCAGACCGTCATTCGTGGAGGCTCGGGCCTCTATTACGGTGACGCGCTCGGCGGCGACCAGAGCTTTGCGCGAGGCAACGTCCAGATCGCCCAGATCCGCGTGACCAACGACGGCCGCCCGAACTTCGCGGCCGATCCGCTCAACGGCGCTCCGCTCCCGGACCTCCAGGGGGCGCTGGCGACGTTCTGCCACGTGAACAACCGCCCGGGCTGTCTCGTTCGCGATGCGCTGGAAGTCACCTCTCCGCCCAGCATGATGAAGCTCCAACAGAGTTGGCAGAACTCCATCGGGTTCCAGCGCCAGTTCGGTCAGACGATGGCGTTCGAGGCGGATTACATCTATACGCGCGGCAGGGACGAAAAGGACGTGATCGACAACGTGAATCTCACGTACAACCCGGCGACCGGCGCGAATTACGCGTTCTCGGACGTTTCAAGGCGTCCGTTCCCGGACTGGGGTGTCGTCACGATGATGACGCACAACGGCCGGTCCGAGTATCACGCGCTGCAGACCGCGTTTACCAAGCGGTACAGCAACAACTGGCAGGGCTCGGTTACCTACACACTGGCCAGTCTGAAAACTGCGGACTCACCGCCGGTGAGCGGGCTCGAGTTCGTGCCGTTCGCGACGCAGCCTGACCTCGGCGGCGAATTCGGGCCGTCGGCCGACGATCAGCGGCACCGGCTGGTCTTCAACGGGATCTGGCAGGTCGGCGGTGGCTTCCAGTTGAGTGCGCTGCACTTCATGGCGGCAGGCATCCGCATGGAGACGTTCTATGGAGGCGACCTGCGAAACACCGGCGGCGACTTCAGCCAGCGGCTGCGGCCGGATGGTTCGATCGTCCCGTTGAACTCGCTGTTCGCGCCAGCCCAGAACCGGACGGACCTTCGCTTCCAGCAGCGCGTACCGCTTCCGGGACGGCTTGCGCTCGACGGAATCTGGGAAGTCTTCAATGTGTTCAACCGGCCGAACTATCAGCTCGGCAACCAGGAAAGCGCGGCCGACTATCTGGATCCGATCAACGGCCAGTTCCGCTCGATGCAGCTCGGATTCAGGCTGACGTTCTAGTGTAGGGCGGGTCCCGCAGCGAGGCATCTGTCATCGAGCTGCGGACCCGCCATCCTGTTCTGGTGGGGCGGGTCCCGCAGCGAGGCATTGTCATCGAGCTGCGGACCCGCCATTCGTTTTTCTGTGGAGATCACTGTCGCTATGAAACATCTCATTGCACTCGCCCTGGCATCTGCCGCACTCGCGCTTGCCGTGCCGCCGGCGTTTACACAAACCGCGCAGAGCAACTTTCCCCAGGGCTATGCCGCCTCGAACTTCGAAGTCGTGGCGTACAGCGAGACAGGCGGACGTCCCGGTTTCAAGATGGCGATCCGCGAGGTCAACGGCCGCTGGTACATGTACATGGGCCACCTCTGGCACCGCGGGTGGACGATCCTCGATGTCACCGATCCGAAAAAACCGGAGGTGCTCAAGTTCGTCGCCGGACCGGAGAACACGTGGTCGATTCAAATGGACCTGCACGACAACATCATGATTACCGGCCTGGAGCAGGTGTCGCGCCGCTGGGGCGGCGACCCGTCGAAACCGCACGACGAGGGTTTCCTGATCTGGGACATCAGCGATCCTGTGAACCCGAAGAAGCTCGGGCAGTGGAAGACCGGCGGCCGAGGGACCCATCGAAACGGTTACCCCGGAGGCCGCTATGTGTACGCCGCCGCCGCGCTGCCGGGATATCAGGACGAACTACTCGTGATCGTCGACATCTCGGATCCGGCGAACCCGAAAGAAGTGGCGCGATGGTCGGCGCCCGGCCAGCACGTCGCCGCGGGTGAAAAGCCGGAGGACGGCATGCAGCTGCACGGGCCGGCGATCGTCGAAGGGAACCGCGCCTATCTCGACTATGGCGCCGCCGGCATGTTCATCCTCGACATCAGCGACATCACGAAGCCGCGTCAGGTGGGTCATCTCGATTTCACCGGGCCTTTCGACGGCGGCATTCCGGTGCATTCGATCCTTCCGATCAAGAGCCGCAATCTGGTGTGGGTCAACTCCGAGGCCATCGCCGAAGATTGCCGCGAGGGCCTTGGACAGGCCTCGCTGATCGACATCTCCGATGAGACGCGGCCGCGCCTGCTCTCGATCATGCCGGTGCCCGCTCCGCCTCCCGGCGCCAAGTACCGGGACTTCTGCGAGAAGGGCGCACGGTTCGGCCCCCACAACATCAATCACTTGCAGCATCATCCCGACGTCCAGAAACAGGACTCGCTGATGTACCTGACCTACTTCAACGCGGGGTTGCGGGTGTACGACATTTCGAACCCGCGCCTGCCGAAAGAGGCCGGATATTTCATTCCGCCCGACCCGGTGAAGCGCTACGGACCAGTTCCGGACAAGCTCGTCGAGCAGACGGAAGACGTGCTCGTGGACCGGCGCGGTTACGTGTACATCACCAACAAGAACCAGGGTATGTGGGTGCTGCGGTATACGGGACCGCGGCCGAGCGCAACCAACTAGAAAGTGGGGCACTCGCGCCGGCACCCGGCCTACATGGGATATCATCTGTCGTCTGAGGAGGGAGTGATGCGGAGAGTCATCGTGCTGGGCTTTCTCATAGCGACCGGCGCCCTGTCATTGACGGTCGCGGCGTTTCAGCAGCCGCCGGCCGGCGGACAGCAAGCTCCGATGGTCGTCGAAATCGACAAGCTGAAAGACAACCTGTTCGTCATGAAGGGTGGCGGCGGGAACAGCTCCGTGTTCATTACCGCCAAAGGCGTGGTCGTCGTCGACACGAAGAACCCGGGATGGGGACAGCCGCTGCTGGACGCGATCAAGAAGGTGACCAACCGGCCGGTCACGATGATCGTCAACACGCACACGCACGGCGATCACGTGAGCGGCAACGTCGAGTTCCCGGCCGAAATCGACATCGTCACGCACGCGAACACCGCCGCGAACATGAAGGAGATGCGGCCGAACTCGTCGGCGGCGCCGAACCCGAACCCGCGCAACATCTTCAGCGAGAATAACGGCAAGGGGCTGGCCAAGCGGACGTTCACCGACAAGATGACGATTGGCAGCGGCGCCGAGCAGATCGATCTCATGTACTTCGGCCGTGCGCACACCAACGGCGACGCCATGGTGTTCTTCCCCGCGCATCGCGTGTTCCACATCGCCGACGTGTTCCCCGGGAGCGAGCTCCCGATCATGGACTCGAACAACGGCGGCACGGGCGTGGGCTATGCCGACACGCTGACGAAGGCATTGGCGTTCACCGAAAAGAACGCCGACGTCATCGTCAACGGGCACAACGCCACCACCAGCACGAACGCGGATCTCAAGAACTACATTCAGTTCATCCGCGGTTACGTGACGGCCGTTCAGGAGGCGAAGAAGGCGGGCAAATCGGTTGACGATTTCGCCAACAGCTGGAAGCCGCCGGCCGGATACATGGCGCAGCCGGCGCGGATTCGCGCCGACGCGCAGACGATCTACAACGAGACGAAGTGAGGGCTAGTCGGTAGTTGGTAGTTGGTAGTTGGTAGTTGGTAGCCTGGACCGGCAACCGCAAGCTCGCAGGCGGGAGGCGTCGTTTGACGGTGCCCCCGCCTGACGTGTTTTTGGAGGCTCTTATGTCGATCGGCAAACGGGCGCTGTTCGTCGTCCCGCTCACACTCTTCGCCATCACCCTCGTCGGGCTGCCCCTCGTGCAGTCGCAGGGCGCCCAGTCACAGCCGGGCCGCTTCGAGGTGGTGGAGGCGACGATCGCAGACGTGCATCGGGCAATCCAGCAGGGACAGATCACCTGCCGCGGACTCGTCCAGGCGTATGTCGATCGCGCCAAGGCCTACAACGGCGTCAGCGACCGGCTCGTCACGCGTGATGGCGCACCGATTCCCGACGCCCGAGGCACGGTCCGTGCGGGATCGCCGCTGCACGTTCCCGACCGAGACGGTCGCGGTCTCGACGCTGCTGCCGGATTTCGACCAGTACGCCGGACCGCCGATCGAGTTCGGACGAATGGAACCGACTGCGTCCGACCCCGACGTGCAGCAGCAGTACGGCATGACCGTCGGCACGCCGAACTCGGGGCAGATCAACGCGCTCGGCACGCTGAACCTGCGCGGTGAGCGATCGGTCACGTGCAAAGGCGATCGCGACCGACATCCATCGCATGGGCCCCTTGCCGGCAGGATCGCCCGCCGTCTGCGAGGAGTTCCGCAGGCAGCCGGATGCCCTCGAGCGCGCGGCAGAGCTCGATGCACAGTTCGGCGCGCGGCCCGATCTCGCGAAGCTGCCGATGTACTGCATTCCATTCTCGTTCAAGGATCCATTCGACACGATGGACATGCGCACGACAGCGGCGGCCGATGCGCGGTACGACATCGACTTCCCCGCCCGCGACCACACGCTCGTCGCCCAGCTGCGCCAGAAGGGCGCGATCATCTATGCCAAGGCCGTAAACACGGAATACAACGGAATCCCGGCGCCGCCCCGGCGGCCGGCACGAGCCGGAAAAGATCCTCGTCTCGGACCTCGGCTACCAGCGCAGCAGTTGGAGCGGGCAACCCGCACAGCGCGTACGACGCGACGCGCGCAGCCTCGCTCGGCTCGAGCTCGGGGTCTGGCGCGTCGGTGAGCGCGAACCTCGTCATGTGCAGCATCTGCGAGGAAACCAGCATGTCGTGCCGCGGGCCGGCCAACCACAACTCGGTGGCGCTGATCCTGCCGCACAAATCGATGGTCTCGTTCCTCGGCGGCGCCATCGGCGCCGACATCCACAACGACCGCTCCGGCATCCACTGCCGCAGCGTCACTGACTCCGCGAAGGTGCTCGACGCGCTGAAGGATCCAGTGAATGGCTACTACGATCCGCGCGACCTCTTTACGACAGTGCCGCGCGCCAGCGTGCTCGACCGACGCCTTTGCCGGGGCGGCAACCACGCCTGGCGCGCAAGGGTCACTCAAGGGCATGCGCATCGGGATCATCCGCGAGTCGATGCTCACCTTCCCTGGCATCAAGGCGGACGAGCCGATCGCCACCGCGGCCGCAAAGGAAATCAAGGAGGTTCTCGGGGGACATCTGGGCGCCACCCTGGTGGAATCCACCGATCCGCTCTGGCCAGACGATCCGGCAGATCGAGAACATGCAGACGAGCTATACACGCGCACTCGCCGAACTCGTGCCGATCTTCTTCCCGGAGCTGCTTTATCGGGTCAACGGGGCGGGACAGCCGATCTTCCCGGAATTCGCCGCCGCCATACAGCCCACCGAATTTGCACCCGGCCGCACGTTCGGATCGGGAACGATGACAGCCGGTGGATTACATGCTGGGGATGGCGGAAGGGCGAATTCCACCGCCCCGCGCGCTGAACATTCGCACCATTCAGACGCTTGCCGACGAGCGGCTGTTCCGGTTTCACGTGGCCCAGTACCTTCAGCCGTCGGGCCGCGGACTGGGCGGCCCGTGGCTTCAGAAGGAAACGCTGTCGGACTGGCAGGCGCTGAACGCCCGCTCGAAGTTCTGGAGCGACGAGCAGCGCGCATGGTGGAAGAACTGGGAGGAGGTCGACAGCGTGCGCGCGCCGGTTGGCGAACGGCAGCCCGCGGCAGAACGCATCCAGCTGCGCGAGCTCCTCCGTCGCGTCGAGATGAAGGTGATTCAGGAAAACCGGCTCGACGTCGTCGTCCGCCTGCACACGTCGCTGCCGCCGGAAGGATAGGTCTTGCACCGCAACCGGGACCGCAGGGGAACACTCGCGGCGACCTCCGCATGGGACCGTACGCCGGCGAGACCGAAGTGCTCATCCCGGCGGGTTACGTACGTGAAGCCTACGACGCGACGTTCGTGCTGAGCCCGGATCGGAAGCGATACATCGCGACGAACAACAACACGCCGACCACGTTGCCGGCGCCGGGCTTGCCGTTCTCGCTGGTCTTCAGAGCGGAGCCGGGCGCAGAAGACCGGATCCTGAGAGTGGCGTCTGCGTACGAAGCCGCGTCGCGACGGCGTATCCCGCCACCCGGGTTTGGACCGTTGCGGGTGGGAACGAACTAGATGTTCAGTCCCGCCATGTGGTGGAGGGGATTCAGTCTGAATCGTTCAGGCTGCTCTGTCCAGAGCTGACAAATTCGCTCGAAGGGCGTGAGACCGCGAAGGCTCTTCAGGCGCTTCGCAAAGTTGTAGGCATCGAGGAACGTGCCAGATGCGTGCGAAGGCTCTCGTGCGTCTCGTAGTAGAACCGTCGGACGGTGGCGTCCTTGATGGTGCGGTTCATCCGTTCGACTTGGCCGTTGGTCCACGGGTGGTTGAATTTCGTGAGGCGATGGTCGATGCCGTGCTGGGCGCAGCCAAATCAAAGGCATGGGCGCGAAAGGGCCGATGATTTGCGAGCAGCTGCTGAATCTCCCGACACTCCAGCCGCCATGTGGAGCGGTGAATTGAAAGCCGTTGTCGGTGAGCACCGTGTGGATGCGATAGGGAACACGCTCGATCAGCCGGCGGAGAAAGTCCGCCGCGATTCGTCGCGTCGCCCGTTCGTGTAATTCCGCAAACGCGAACTTGCTGACCCGATCGATGGCGACGAACAGATAGAGCTTGCCCTCGTCCGTCCAGACCTCCGCGAGATCGATGTGGATGTACCCGAGCGGATAGTCCTTGAACGCCTGGCGCGGCCGAGTGCCCTCCGCTCGGCAGACGGCTGATCTCGTGGCGCTGGAAGAGACGATGCAGCGAGGACCGCGTCAGATGCGGGACCGTCGCCTGCAGGGCATAGAGACAATCATCGAGCGGCAGCAGCGTGTGCCGGCGAAACGCCACGATCAGGGTTTCCTCGTCGGCCGACAACACCGTCGAGCGCGGCGCCCTCGGTCCCATCGGCCGGTCCTCAAGGCTCGTGCGCTTCCGCCACTTCGCCACGGTCTTGGGATTGATCCGTACCGCTCGCTCAACGCCTGGATCGAAGCCTTCGATCGCTGTATTGCTGCTCGGATGGCGTGAGTGGTCGTGGCGCTCCCGTGAAGTATTTGTCCCGACAGAACAGCCTGATCGTTCAGACTGAATCCCATCCACCACACTGCCGGGACTGAACATCTAGGGCTCCAGCGATGCCAGGTACGCCGAGATCGCGATGATGTCGTCGTCGTTCAGCCCTGCCACCCAGGGCTTCATCAACGGCGCGTCGATTCCGTTGCGGGATCCATCCTTGAACCAATAGAGCTGGCGCGCCGTGTAAATCGGATGCATGCCGGTGAGTCGCGGGATCGATCCCTGCCCTTTCAGGTCGACTCCGTGACAAAGCCCGCAGTTCATGGTTTTGCCGCCACCGGTTTCCACGAGATTCTTGCCGCGGGCCAGGCTGCCCATCGGGACGTACGAGACGAACCCGACGTACGGGTCGCGCAGGCGCACGCGCTCGACATCCTGCGGCACGGTGATGATCCGCGCGCCGATCGGCTCCATCGCGCCGCCCGGGTCGACGAAGCGCATGCGGCCGTTCCCGAGGTACGTCTTCGGCACCATGTCGGTCTCGACGACCTTCTGGAACGGCCGGACCGGCAGCGCCGCGAAGTATTCGGCGGCCTCCTGGATCTCCTTGTCGGTCATCTCCATCGCAATGCCGTTCATCCGCTTGCCGGTGAGGTCCTTGCGCGTGCCGTTCTTGAAGTCGATCATCTGCTGAACGATGTACGGCGCCGTCAGACCTGTGATGCCTGACGATTCGGGATGCCCGAGGCCGGACATGAGATGGCATGCGCCGCACGCCATCACGCCCCCATGTCCTTTCACCACGACCTGCGGCGGCGTCGGATGCTGATCGGGGAACCAGTCGGGCGGGTTCATCAGATCGTCGATTTCTTTTTCGGTGTATTTCTTCGCGCTGCCCGGCACTGTTTTGGGCGCGGCGTCCGGGGGAAACGGTTTTTCGACCTGTGCCGGGAACGCCCACGGCTTGTCGGGGTACATGCCTGTGGCGGCCTGCTGTGATGCAACGCTGACCGAAACCGTCGCACACGCAGCCACAGCGACGACCCACACGATTCTTCGCATAAACCCTCCGTCGGTGCCGGGGCCATCATAAACCAGCCAAGGGCTCCGCTCTGAATATCTCTGATCGCGTGTGACGGCAAAGGTGGAGGCCCTTGGCAGCGGTCCAAGCGTTGCCGCGCTGCTGCGCGCGGATTTCCGCCAGTGCGCGAAAAATGCCACACCGCGCATCCATGATCGCCGGGGTTTCTGAAACACACGACATGATTGGCTTGGCGCAGCCTTTGCGCATGGCTCAAAATGACGGGGTACACTGCCCCCCTGCGCGCAAAGCCGATCGTGGGGGACAATGGAAACGATCGCATCGGAGGCGACATGAGGTTTCGATCGAGAGCAATGGTGTGGAGTGTCCTGAGCACGGTCATGTTGTGGATGCTGGCTGTTGTATTCGTCAATGGTCAGACGG
The DNA here is from genome assembly GCA_963814955.1 of uncultured Acidobacteriota bacterium. Taxonomy (GTDB): domain Bacteria; phylum Acidobacteriota; class Vicinamibacteria; order Vicinamibacterales; family UBA2999; genus DATCJA01. The sequence continues at coordinate 50,550 of CAWFEX010000016.1, read as the reverse complement.
CGCCGGCTCAGACAACGGCTCAGAACCAGCTGCTGGCCGAGAACGTGTTCAAGAACGTAACCGTGCTCCGCGGCATCCCCGTGGACGAGTTCATGGGCACGATGGGTGTGTTTTCAGCGGCGCTTGGTTTCTCGTGCGAGGACTGCCACACCGCCTCGTCCAACGACTGGGCGAACTACGCCAAGGACGTCAGCCCGCGAAAGCAGATGGCACGGCGCATGGTCACGATGATGACCGAGCTGAACAAGCAGTACTTCGGCGGCCGTCAGGTCGTCACGTGCTTCTCGTGCCATCGTGGGAGCAACCGGCCCAAGGTGACGCCAAGCCTCGTGATGCTGTACGGGACACCGGCGCCCGACGAGCTCGACGTGCTGCTCGCACCGGGACCCCCAGGAACGCCGGACGCGGCTCAGATTCTTGATAAGTATCTCCAGGCGATCGGAGGAGCGGATCGCGCCGCGAAGCTCACCAGCTACGCCGCGAAGGGAACGTATTCGGGATACGGGCCAGAGGGATTTCCGCGGCCCGTGGAAATCTACGCGAAAGCGCCGAATCAGAGAGCGGTCATCGTGCGCGACAAGGAAGCGGGAGACAACACGACCGTCTTCAGCGGGACTGCCGGCTGGGTGTCAGCGCCATTCAAGCCCGTGAGTGTCATGGAACTCCACGGGGCGGAGCTCGATTCGGCCAGGGCCGACGCCGAGCTGATGTTCCCGGCCAACATCAAGAACGCGCTCACCAACATGCGCTCGAGCAACGACTTCATCAACGATCGCTCGGTACTTGCGGTGCAAGGCAACAAAGGCGCCGCACTTGTGACGCTGTACTTCGATCAGGAAACCGGCTTGTTGACGCGCGCCGTGCGTTCGACGCCGTCGCCCGTCGGACGGCTGCCGGTGCAGATGGACTATTCGGACTTCCGCGACGTAGCGGGGGTCAAACTTCCATTCAAATGGACGATGACGTGGCTCGACGGCCGGTCGAATTTCGAGGTCAGCGAGATTCAGCCCAATGTTGCAATCGATGCAGCGCGATTCACCCGGCCAGGACCGCCGAAACCTTATTAGACGCGCAGGCTGAAGCCTGCGCGCTACGGGCATGTGTAGCGAGGCGGCTTCAGCCGCCGCGATTGCTGTTGAGACGGCCACGGGGGTATAGTGAACATACGCCGTCAGGTGCCAGTTTCTCGAGTGTCTGGCCCGGGCAGGAGGGGTTCGGCAGTGAAAAAAATTCCATACATGGCAGTTTGCATGGCCGCAGGTTCGCTGGTGCTCTCGGGTGCTGCGTGGGCGCACCACGGTGATGCCGGACGCTACATCGAGGACGTCGTCGAGATCACGGGGACGGTCATCGAGACGCAGCTGGTCAACCCCCACTCGATTCTCGTGCTCGACGTGCCCACCGAAGGCAAGACGGTAAGGTGGCAGGCCGAGATGGGTGGTGCGCAGCAGCTCATCAAAAGCGGCTGGACCACCGAGGTGAAGACTGGAACGAAGGTGACACTCACAGGCCGGCGGCTGAAGAGCGGCGCGCCGTACATGAACCTGACCGAGCGCGCGCGTGTCGTCCTCGCTGATTCAGGCAAAGTAGTGATGCAGAACGCGAACTACGGACAGCCGCCGCCGACCGCGCAGTAGCCGGAGATTTTCAGGTCTCCGGACAGCGGCGCCAGCGTCGGAGGTAGCGGGAGACCTTCAGGCGTCCCGACAAGAGCCACGGGCCACCGAGAGATTGTGTGGCCCTTTTTTTGTACAATCCGCCCCGCCCGTCATCATCTATTTTCTGGAGGCGTCCTCATGAATCGGAGGCTGGTCTGGACCACGGTGGTGGTCTGTGTGTGTACGGTTGGCGTCGCGGTCATCGCAGCGCAGACCCCTCCGTTTTGGCCCCTGTTCTCCTCAGGGCAGCCGATGCGGCAGACTGCCTACTTGAAGGCTTCTAATCCCGGCATGTTCGATCACTTCGGCGAGGGCGGCGCGCTCGACGGCCACATCGGAAACGGCGTCGCCGTCAGCGGCGACGGAAACACGATCGCGGTCGGCGCTCAGCACGAAAGCAGCAACGCACGCGGCATCAACGGCAATCAGAACGACGACTCGGCCTACAACGCCGGAGCGGTCTACGTCTTCAGCCGGAGCGGCAACGCCTGGGCCCAGCAGGCCTACGTGAAAGCATCGAACGCGGGAAACGGCGATCACTTCGGGAACACCGTCGCGCTGAGCGCCGACGGCAACACGATGGCCGTTGCCGCGTTCTGGGAGTCGAGCGCCGCGACCGGTGTCAACGGCAACCAGGACGACAATTCCATCCCCCAGGCAGGCGCCGTGTACGTGTTCGTGCGACGGGGCGGCGCGTGGACGCAGCAGGCCTACATAAAGGCCTCGAACACCGGCAACGCCGGCGAGGGTGACATTCCGGGCGAAGGCGATCAATTCGGCTTCTCGCTGGCGCTCAGCGACGATGGCAACACGCTCGCCGTAGGCGCACCGAGCGAAGACAGCAACGGCAGCGGAGTCAATGGAAACCAGAAAGACGAGTCCGCACTGACGGCCGGTGCCGTGTACGTGTACGCCAGAAGCGCAAATACGTGGACGCAGCAGGCATACATCAAGTCCGACGCTCCGCCCATGGCGATTGCCGGAGATCAATTCGGTTATTCACTGTCGCTCAATGCAGACGGCAACACGCTGGCGGTGGGCGTTTACGACGAAGGTGGATCCGGCAGAACCGTCAATGCACCGATCGACATGATGCGGAACGGTTCCGGCGCCGGCTACGTCTACGCGCGCAAGGGTTCGACATGGACGCGGGAGGCATATCTGAAGACGTGGAACTCCGAAGGCGGCGATTCCTGGGGCGTGTCGGTCGCACTGAGTGACGACGGCAACACGCTCGCAATGGGATCGATAGACGAGGACTGTCTCTGCACTGGAGTAGTCAATGCCCCTTCCGACGTTGGCGCCGCCGATCAGAAGGCCAACCAGTCGGCCGGGGCGATCGCGATATTTGCGCGCAACGGGACGACGTGGACGCAGCAGGCGTATGTGAAAGCGTCGAACACCGGACAGAACGACTGGTTCGGCGTTCGTCTGGCGTTGAGCGGCGACGGCGCCACACTCGCGGCCGGCGCGCAAAACGAAGACAGCTCCGCGCAAGGCTTCAACGGCATCCAGAAGGACGAATCGGCCGAGGAAGCGGGGGCCGTGTACTTGTTCACACGCAACGACGCCATGTGGAGGCAACAGGCTTACATCAAAGGCTCGAATACGCAGGCGTACGACGAGTTCGGCGGATCAGTTGCCCTGAGCCGTGACGGGCGTACGCTCGTCGGTGGGCGCCCGGGGCGAAGACAGCGGCGCAACGGGCGTCAACGGAAGTATGGCCGATAACTCGGTGGACGAGGCCGGCGCGGTTTACGTGTTATCCGACCCCGATAACGCCGGCGCGTCTCCCACGTTGCAGCGCGGCTTCCTTCGTCGTTCGGCGGTGTGTGTCCTGTTGCTCGCGGCGGGCGTCGTGCCGTCGGCGGCACAGGAACCCGACCCTCTACAGGACGTGGGACCGGCCGCACCGGTTGCACCCGAGACGGTGACGCGCGACGACAGGGGTCGCGCAACCGTTCGCGCCGTCCGCATCACTCAGCCGCTCCGGCTCGACGGACGTCTCGACGACGAGGCGTACAGTACGGTCCAACCGATCGACGGGTTCATCCAGCAGCTGCCGGTCGAGGGAATACCGGCGACCGAACCGACCGAAATCTGGGTCTTCTTTGACGAGGACAATCTCTACGTTGCGGCGCGCTGCTACGACAGCCAGGCGGATCGCATCGTCGCCGACGAGTTACGCCGCGACAACGGCAATATCTTTTCGGTGAACGACAACCTCAGTGTCACCCTCGACACGTTCTTCGACCAGCGTAATGCCTTTTTCTTCCAGACCAATCCGATAGGCGCGCTGCGCGATCAGTACGTTGCCGACGGCACCTTCAATCTCAACTGGAACACGGTGTGGGACGTCAAGACATCGCGCTCGGACACTGCGTGGACGGTCGAGATGGCGATTCCATTCAAATCGCTGCGCTATCGATCCTCCGGCCCGCAGACCTGGGGCATCAACGTAAGGCGTGTCGTCAAATCGAAGAACGAAACCTCGAACCTGACGCGCGTGCCAGCCTCCTACAGCGGCAACGGTGTCGCGCAGATGGCGGTTGCCGCCCGGCTTGTCGGGCTCGAGACGCCTGCACAGTCGATGAACCTGGAGCTCAAGCCATACGCCGTTTCCTCGCTGGCCACCGATCGCGTGTCGCGCACGCCGTACAACAACGACGTAAGCGCCAACGCCGGCATCGACGTGAAGTACGGGCTCACCCGCGGCCTTACCGCGGATGTGACGGTCAACACCGATTTCGCGCAGGTCGAAGAGGACGAGCAGCAGATCAATCTGACGCGCTTCAACCTGTTCTTTCCAGAAAAACGCGACTTCTTTCTCGAGGGCCAGGGCATATTCGATTTTGGCGGCGTGTCCGGACAGCGCGCGTCCGGCGTGCTTCCGATCATGTTCTTCAGCCGCCGCATCGGGTTGAACGCGGGCCAGTCCGTACCCGTTCTGGCCGGCGGCCGTGTCACGGGAAAGGCGGGGCGATTCGACGTGGGCGCGTTGGCCATTACGACCGATGAAAAGCCGTCGGCCGACGCCGTGACCACGACGTTCTCCGCGCTGCGGCTGCGGCGCAATATCCTCCGCCGCAGCAGCGTGGGCGCGATAGCCACGGGCCGCTGGCCGGCGGCTTCCGGCGCCGGCGACCATGCGACGGCCGGCGTCGACGCCGACCTGCGTTTCTTCGAGAACGTGCAGGCAAATCTGTACTGGGCGCGCACGGCGTCACCGCAGGTTCGCGGGGACGATCAGAGTTATCGCGGACGGTTCAGTTACGCAGGCGATCGTTACGGCCTGGAGGTCGACCGCCTCGTCGTCGAATCGAACTTCAATCCGGAAGTTGGATTCGTGCGACGAACGGATTTCGCGATGAGCTCGTTCACCGCCCGCTTCAGCCCGCGCCTCAGACGCGGACGTCTCGTGCGCATGCTGACCTGGCAGGCGGACGTCGACTACCTTTCGGATGCCGCCGGCGACACTCTGGAGGATCGATCGATCTCGGGCCGGTTCGGCGTGGAATTCAACAGCAGCGACGAGGTCGTCGTGATCGCCACGCGGCAATACGAGCTGCTGCCGTTCGACTTCGCCATCTCACCCGGAGTGGTGGTGCCAGCCGGAGGCTACGACTACGACACGCTGAACGTGACCTACAACCTCGGTCAGCAGCGGATGATCTCGGGAAGGCTTTCCGCCTCGCACGGATCCTTTTACGAAGGTACCCGCACGTCGGTCACCTACAGCGGACGCCTGGGGCTGTCGGCCCACTTCGGTGTGGAGCCGAATATCGCGCTGAACTGGGTGCGCCTGCCATATGGCGACTTCGACGCCCGGCTCGTGGGGATGCGATTTGGCGTCGCCCCGACCGCGAGGCTCGGATTCAGCGCTCTGACGCAGTTCAATCCCAGTTTGCACTCGCTCTCGTCGAGCGCCCGGATGCGATGGGAGTACAGCCCCGGCAGCGAACTGTTCGTCGTCTACAGCGACGGGCGCGACAGCGCCTCCCGAAGCTACCCGGCGCTGCAGAATCGGTCGTTCGCTGTCAAATTGACCCGTCTGCTCCGGTTTTGACCAGTAGGGGCCGACCTTGAGGTCGGCCCGCCCTACACCAAGGTCGGCCCCTGCACCCAGAGTGGCTGCCGGGATACGTATGGAGCCGGTGGCTGGTTACGGGATAAAATCACGGATCGCCCGCCTTCGCGCTGCAGCTTCGGCGGGGCCCACGGGGTGCTATTCGACCTGACGTGACAGAAGGCGGACAAACAGGCAGGAGGGAGCCACGATGACGAGACGGACCTTGTCCCTGGGGATGCTCGGCCTAGCGCTGACAGCATTCCTCGCCGTATCGATGACGAGGGCCACCGCACAAGGCGGGGACGCCCCTCGTATCGACAATGATGACATTGGCGGCGTCGTGACCAGCACGAGAGGTCCCGAAGCCGGCGTATGGGTGATTGCGGAGACCACCGATCTGCCGACGAAGATGGCGCAAGATCGTGGTGACCGACGACCGCGGCCGCTACGTGGTTCCGGATCTGCCGAAGGGCAACTACAGCGTCTGGGTTCGCGGCTACGGTCTGGTGGACTCGGCGAAAGTGACGAGCGCGCCCGGACGGACCGTGAATCTCACGGCCACTCAGGCGCCCAACCCGCGCGCCGCAGCCGAGTACTACCCGGCGAACTACTGGTACGCGCTGGTCAGCCGCCCGACAAGAGCGAGTTCCCCGGCACCGGCGAAAAGGGGAACGGCATTTCCGAAGCGCATGCGCAGCCAGGCGCAGTGGATCAACAACATCAAGACGTCCACGTGCACGCCCGTGCCACCAGATGGGCAACAAGGCGACGCGCGAGATGCCGCCAGAACCTCGGCAAGTTCGGAACGTCGGTCGAGGCGTGGAACCACCGGCTGCAGGCAGGCATCGACGGCGGCGCCGGAATGTACGCGAACACGAATCGCTTCGGCAGGGACCGCGTGCTGAAGATGTTCGCCGACTGGACCGATCGGATCGCCGGCGGCGAATATCCCGCAGGCGCCGCCGCGGCCGCAGGGCGTCGAGCGCAACTTCGTCGTCACCCTGTGGGACTGGGCGACGCGATCGCGAGTATTTCCACGACGCGGTGGCGAGCGACAAGCGCAACCCGACGCGTCAACGCCAACGGGCCGGTATTCGGCGTGCACGAGAACAGCTCGGACAACATGACGATCCTCGATCCGATGCAGCACAAGTTCGCGCAGGTGAAGATTCCCGGTCCTCGACGAGAAGCTGCGCCGCAGCCGTCGCAAGATCGGCGTGGCCTCGCCGTACTGGGGCGAGGAGATCTACTGGAGCAGCCGAGTCATCGCGCACAGCAACGTCATGGACCAGAAGGGACGGACTGTGGAACACCTCGCGCACCCGCGCGCCCGCCGCACAGCCCGGCGTTCTGCAAGGAGGGCTCGACGCATCCGTCGGCGAAGCTGTTCCCGCTCAACAACAGCGGCCGGCAGTACACCGTTTACGACCCGAAGACGAAGCAGTGGACGCATCGTCGACACCTGCTTCGGCACGTTCCACCTCAACTTCGCGCACGACGCCAACAACACCATCTGGTCGGGGAACGGCGGCGTCGTCGGCTGGGTCAACACGAAGGTGCTCGACGAAACGAAGCGACCCGCAGAAGGCACAGGGCTGGGCGCCGCTCATTCTCGACACCAACGGCAACGGCAAGCAGGATGCGTGGGTGGAGCCGGACGCTGCAGTCGATCCGACCAAGGACAAGCGGATCGACGCGAGCTTCTACGGATCGCTGTGAGCCCGGTCGACGGTGTGGTCTGGGGCGACGCCAACGAATTCCCGGGCGCCGTCGTCCGCGTCGCGCTCGGATCGAATCCGCCGATCGACGACGCTCGCGGAAATCTACGAAGTGCCGTACCGGACAGGTGCCGGGGCAGCACGTGCTATCAGCCCGCGCGGCATGGACGTCGACGCCAACGGCGTCGTCTGGACCGTGCTGGCCAGCGGCCATCTACGCCAGCTTCGATCGGCGCAAGTGCAAGGCTCCGTTGAACGGCCCGAACGCCACCGGCAAGCACTGCAAGGAGGGCTGGTCCTTCTACCCGGTGCCCGGCCCGAACTTCAAGGGCAACGGCCGAATCGGCCGCCGCCGACTCCAACTACTACAACTGGGTGGACAAGTACGACACGCTCGGCGCCGGAAAGAACGTTCCGATCGCCACGGGCAACCTCTCCGACGCGCTGCTCGTGCTGCAGAACGGCAAATGGGCCGTCGCGCGCGTGCCGTATCCGATTGGCTTCTTCGTGAAGCAGATCGACGGACGCATCGACGATCCGCGCGCCGGCTGGAAGGGTACGCGGCCTGTGGACGACGTCCGCGAACCGCACGCCGTGGCACATCGAAGGCGGCAAGGGCACGCTGCCGCAAGGTGTACAAGTTCCAGATGCGGCCGGATCCGCTCGCCCGTTAACGAGTACCACTCGTAGGCCGGGTCCTTCGGGACCCGGCGGCACCCTCTCTGCAGGCCGGGTCCTTTTGGACCCGGCGGTTCCCCATACGGGCGGGTCCCAAGGACCCGCCTTCCACAGACATGGAGGCCGTCGTGAAAACGACGTTCGCAGTCGCGTTGCTCAGTGCGGTCGTATCGGCTTCCTTTCCGTCTCCTGTGCAGGCCGCTTCGTGTGAGGAGCTTCTGAACCTCACACTCGCCGACGCAAAAGTGACGACGGCACAGTCAGTCGCTGCCGGTCGATTCGCGCCGCCCGGCGCGCCGCCGGCGAACGCGGCGGCCCAGATCTATGCGAGCCTCCCGGCGTTCTGCCGTGTGGCCGCGACACTGACCCCGAGCCGCGATTCGGACATCAAGGTCGAAGTGTGGCTCCCGGCGTCAGGGTGGAATGGAAAGCTGCAGGCGGTCGGCAATGGCGGCATGGCAGGCACGATCCCCTACGCAGCGCTGGCGGCCGCAGTCGCCGCAGGTTATGCGACCGTGGGCACCGACACCGGTCATGTCGGCAACAACGCCGACTTCATCCCCGGTCATCCCGAAAAGCTGATTGATTTCGCGTACCGCGCGATTCACGAGATGACGGTGACGGCAAAAGCCGTCGTCCCGGCGTTCTATGGCTCCGCGCCGCGATTCTCGTATTTCAATGGATGCTCGCAGGGCGGCCGTCAAGGGATCACGAGCGCACAGCGATACCCCCAGGATTTCGACGGGATCGTCGCGGGTGCATCGGCCTGGAACTCCATGCGCATGCACGGGGCACGGCTGGCGGTGAACCGGATCATGAATCGTACGCCGGAGAGCGCCATTCCTGCATCGAAGTATCCGATGATTCACGAGGCCGTGCTGCAGGCGTGCGATGCCCTCGATGGTGTGAAGGACGGCGTGCTCGAGAACCCGACGAAGTGTACGTTCGACCCGCAGGTGCTCGCGTGCAGGCAGGGCGACAGCCCGTCGTGCCTGACAGCGCCGCAGGTTGAGTCCGCGAAAGCGATGCTCTCTCCGGTGAAGAACCCGGCAACGGGCGCGGTGCTGTTCGAAGGCCATCTCTGGCCGGGGGCTGAACTCGAATGGGACACCATCGGCGGCCCCGAACCCCTCAACAACGCGGTGACCGCCCTGAAGAACATTGCCTTCAATAGTGCGTGGAATCCCGCTCAGTTCAATGTCGCCTCGGAGATGGACGCAGTCGTCCGCTCCGACAACGGTCTGCTGGCATCGGACAACGCCAACCTGAAACCGTTCTTCGATCGCGGAGGCAAGCTGCTGATGTGGCACGGGTGGGCCGATCCGCAGGTGACACCGCAGAACAGCACCATTTACTTCAATAACGTGCTGACGACAGTCGGACAGCAGGCCGAAAACTCGATCGCGCTGTTCATGCTGCCAGGCGTCTACCACTGCCAGGGTGGACCCGGCCCGGACCGATTCGATCGGATGGCAACCATCGAACAGTGGGTCGAGCAGGGCCGGAAACCAGCGCGTATCGTGGCCTCGCGAGTGAGGGACGGCAAAGTGGAGCGCACGCGTCCACTGTGCCCGTTCGGCCAGGTCGCGCGCTGGAACGGAACGGGCAGCACCAACGACGAAGCCAGCTTCGCGTGCGTAGCAGACGAGGTCATCACGACGACGCGGTAAACACCTTTGACCTTTGACTTTTGACCTTTGACCTTTGACCTTTCTCCTTTGACCTTTCGACCCGGAGATTCTCATGAGAGCACCCTTCGCGACAGTCGCCATGCTGCTGTTGACGTCTGCTGCGGCATCAGCCGATCCGCTCACCTGCAATCTGGCCGACTACCGTCCGGCTCCGGGCCTTACCGCCGCGACCGCCAACGATGCGTTGACGGTCACGTGGGATGGCGATACCGGACAACAGGTCAGGCTCCGGATGACCGTCATGAGCGGCGTCCCCACGATTGCGGAACTCGCGGTGCGGCCGCAGCGCGGCGACTGGAAGGTCGTCGCCACGGGCGTCACGCCGGAGTATCGCGTGGTCAGCGGCGTCCGCCGTGTCACTGAGCAGCAGCTGCAGCCGCTTCGCGGGCTGAAGGTCGAACTGACGAAGGAGCTCGTCGACAGCATCAAGTGGGACGCGTTCTGGGACGCGCCGCTCAACACCGAGCCGCTGGAAAACACGCGGATGAACGCGATTCCTCCACCAAAGGGCCTGCTCGATCAACCGGGTCTGCCGCGAAAGCCGGAGGAGATCAAGCGCGCGACTGCCACGTACGCCGCACGCGGGTGTGACGTCAAGACGAACGGGGCGCGCCTCGAGGTCAGCTTCGATGGAGTCCAGCTGGGAGTGTTCAACGGCCGCCTGCAGTACTCGATCTACAAAGGCACGAACATGATCGAGCAGGAGGTCATCGCGAAGACCGACGTCGATTCGGTGGCATACAAGTACGAAGCGGGACTCAAGGGGCTGCGAATCGACGGTGCATCGCGCGTTGCCTGGCGCGACGTGTCGAACATCTGGCAGGATTACCGCTTTGGCGGCGCCGCGAACACCGATATCGTGCCGCTCCGCGCGCAGAATCGGCTCGTCGTGGCCGAGAGCGCCGGTGGGTCGATCGCCGCGTTCCCGCCTCCGCACAACTTCTTCTGGTCGCGCGAGGTCTCGTTCAACCAGGGGTATGTCTATTACCGCAAGGATGGGGCGTCGAGCTTTTCCTTCGGTGTGAGGCAGCCCGAAGCGGAATCGAACCCCGAAGATATGGGGCGCGGCGCGGAGGACACACGGCAGAATTTCGCGCTGCGCAGTGCGCGACCAGGCACCTGGCAGCGCATGCCGATCTACCTGTACGTCAGCGCGACACCGGCCGACGGCGCCGCGAGAGGGGCGCTGGCGTTCACCCGTGACGACAAGTTCAAGCCGCTGCCGGGCTATCAGGTGATGGCCACCCACTTCCACGCCGCGCTGGTGGGCAGGTTGCGGCGGCAGGGTGGAAGCCTCGACGTGCGCCTCCACGACTTCGACGTCGTGAAGGCGGCGGGCGTCAACATCTTCGCGCCGATTGACGGCAGCGGTCTCGGCTTCGGTCTTCCGCGCGAAGACCGTTTGAAGACGCTCTCCGATTACTACGAAGTGGCGAAGCGCCATTCGGACAAGAACTTTCTGATCATGCCGAACGAAGAAGGGGCCGCCGGGGGCATCGGTGGCCACAACGATCTGCTCGTCTCCAAGCCGGTGTACTGGCTGCCGGACCGCAAGCCGGATCAGCCGTTCGTCGAAAACCACCCGACCTACGGAAAGGTCTATCGGATTGCGGGACCGGACGAGATGATGGATATGGTCCGCCGCGAGAACCTCCTCATCTACATGCCGCATCCGCGGTCGAAGGGCTCCACCGGCTATCCCGACGCCATCAAGGATCGCGGTTACTTCCAGGACGACAACTACCGCGGTATCGGCATGCGTTGGGGCATGGGCCTGGACGGCTCTGAGCAGCGCCTCTGCGAGATCCGCTGCCAGACGCTCCTGGACGAGATGAACAACTGGATGGCCGACAAGCCGGGACAGCTGAAGTACGTCCAGGCGATCACCGAAACCTACGAGCAGGGACCGGGCGACGACTTCTACGCGAACAGCCCGGTGCAGTACGTGAAGCTGGACACGCTGCCGCTCGCCAGCAGCGGCAACTGGGATCCGATCATCGACTCCATCAAGCGCGGCGATTATTTCTGGACCTCAGGCGAGGTGCTGATCTCGAACTACGCGGTCCAGGGCGCCGGCGCGAAGCGAACGATCGTTGCCGATCTCGAGTGGACGTTCCCGCTCGAGTTCGTCGAGGTGGTCTGGGGCGATGGCGCGAAGATCGATCGCCAGATCATTCCCGCGACCGACCTGACGCCGCTCGGGCGCAAGCGCTTCGAGATTCCATTCGACGCCACCGGCAAGAAATGGGTCCGATTCGCGGCGTGGGACACGGCAGGCAACGGCGCGATGGTCCAACCGGTACGGTTGACAACGGCGGCGACGGCGACGAGATAGAAAAGCCGAATCGTTCACACTTCTCCGTTCGTGTTCAGGTTCGGTTCTGGGTGCGATCATTCCGCTTTCGCGTTGATGGCGCACGCAGCCGTGCGGGGTGACTACGGCCGTACGGCGTCGTGACGTGACCAATCCCTGACGTTCCTGACGGCGGTTGTGTAGACGCGGGTGTGGCGCGAATCCGGCTCCGGTCGCCGGACCGCGCTGCGAGGACGCTGTCGGCCGCTGGCCGGCCAGCTCCGTGAGCTGGCCTGATTCCCTGAGTCTTCTCGCGCGGTCGGGCGATCGGAATCGGCGACCTCCGAACGGCTTCGCGCCGCACCCGCGTCAACACAACTGTCTCGAGGATTAAAGAGACAGGACCGATGAGGAGCCGGTGGCGACGTTGTCAGGTCGAACCTCCAGACCGTCGAACTGCCGACGGGGCTGGTGTGCCGACGGCGGCGGCCGTTCGAAGCGCGGCGCCGCACTGCGCAGCCGGAAATCGGGCGGCACGATTCCTCACCGCGAGTTCGGTCTGCGCGATCCGAATGGCGCGAATTATTCCAGGAGGTGCATGCCGCGATGTCCGTCCTGAGCATCAGCTACTACTCGCGGTGGACGCGGAAGAGCACGAGTGCCGGCCGATTTCCCGCCGCGCGGAGCCGGACGCCGACCGACGGCACACCAGCCCCGGATAACGCCAACCAGGAAACGTGAACGCCGTCGGTTTGTTGCCATGACAAGCGGTACGCGACGCGTACTTGTCGTCGAGGACGAGTTGTCCGTGCGCGAGCTGTTGCGTCTGCATCTCGACCTCGCCGGTTTCGAGATCGAGGAATCCGCCGACGGCCGCGACGCGCTGCGCCGTCTCCGCGAGCGCGCCTTCAACCTCGTCATTCTCGATGTCATGCTTCCAGGGATCGACGGCGTGTCGCTGTGCCGGGCCATTCGAGCCGACGGCCCCAATCGCCACACGCCTGTCCTGATGCTGACCGCGCGCGATACCGAGTCTGACAAGGTCCTCGGCCTCGAAAGCGGCGCAGACGACTACCTGACCAAGCCATTTGGAATCCGGGAGCTCCTCGCGCGCGTTGGCGCCATCATGCGCCGGCACCAGCGTGAAGAGGATCATCCGGCGCGGGTCGCAGGCCGCACATCGGTGGCGAGCGTGGAGCTCGACCCCGAACGGCGGGAGGCAATCGTGCGTGGTGCTCCCGTCGAGCTGACGCGTCAGGAGTTCGACTTGCTGTACCAGCTCGCCAGGCGGCCCGGGATCGTCTACAGCCGCGCCGCGCTGCTGCAAAACGTGTGGAGCGACGACACGTACGTGACCGAACGCACCGTCGATACGGTGATCAGCCGGCTTCGCCGCAAGATCGAGCGCGACCCGCAGGATCCCGAGCTGATTCTCACCGCCTGGGGCGTCGGCTACAAGTTCGTCGACGACTGAGGCGGCTGCGGAAGCGTGATCGTGAATCGCGTGTGGCCCGGAGCGCTCGCAACCGTAATCGTCCCGCCGTGGCGCACCACGATGGCTTTGGCAATCGACAGTCCGAGCCCGCTTCCTGCTCCTCCGGCCACGCGAGCCGGGTCCACTTTATAGAAGCGATCGAAGACGTGCGCGAGGTGTTCGGGTGCGATGCCCTCACCGGAGTCAGCGACCGACAGGACGGCCGACCCGTCGACGACCGCAGCCCGAAGCTCGATCCGGCCACCGTCAGGCGTATGACGTATGGCGTTGGTCACGAGATTCTCCATGACCTGGTCGAGGCGGTCGGGGTCTCCGACAATCTGATCCGCGGCTGGCTCCACCTCTACCGCGACAGCGACATCCCGCTTCTGCGTCTCGTGTTCGTGCCGGCGGATGACGTGGTGGAACACCCGCCCGATGTCGAAGACCCGCGTCTCGATGGGCACGACGTTGTTTTCGTAGCGCGCCAGCGCGAGGAGATCCTTGACGATGCGATCCAGGCGCAACGTCTCGGACTCGATGGTCTCCAGATACCTGTCGCGCCGATCCTCGTCGAGCGCCACCTCCGGCATCCGCAGCGTCTCGACGTAGCCGCGCATCGCCGTCAGCGGCGTCTTCAACTCGTGCGAGACGTCAGCGAGCATCTGGCGCCGCAGCCGATCCGAGGTCCGCAATGCCTCGTCGCGTGAGGCGAGATCGTCGGCCATCCTGTTGAAGGCACGCGACACGCGCGCGATCTCGTCGTTGCCGCTGTCGGGCGCTCGCGACGTCAAATCTCCTCCTCCAAGCCGTTCAGCGGCCTCTTCCAGCGCGGCGAGCCTCCGCCGGGCCGGAGCAAAGATGACGACGACGGCGGCGACGGTGGCGGCGATGAGCACGATGGTCCCGGGCAACGACAGCAGCCCGCCGACTTCACGCATGATGCCGCCGGGTGGCGGCGGGGGCAGCACGACGAGCCCCTGCAGCTCGTTGCCGATTTGAATGGGAGCTGTCACCACCGGTCCGCTGAGCCGCGGCGCCGCGCTCTGTCGCACATTGGTGCGCTCGAGAACCAGTTCCGCCGACCGCCGGATGTCATCCGGCAGCCTCCGCTCCGAATTGGCTGCGATCCTCCCGTCGCGCATGATGACGAACACGCGCACCATGGGGTCGCCGCCGTAGCGAGCCATGAGATATCTGCCGAGGTCCAGGCCACGGTTCATCTCGAGCGCCGATCCGAGATCGACGGCGACGGCCGTGGCGATGTTGTTCGGAGAACGGGACGGATTCTGCTCGCTCGATCGCATCAGCATGTAGCTGAACATCAAGCTCTGCGCGACGAGGACGACAATCAGAAAAACAATGAAGCTGACGCCGATTCGCCAGTAAAAGCTGCCATACCAGGCGGAAAGACGGCGGCGTGCCGGACCCTTCATCTGACACCCTGCATTCAAGCCAAGAAGTACTGCGAAACTATGACAGCTTCGTGGAGCTTCCGTTACAGCGCGCCATACTCTTTTCGTACCTCCGCAACGGGCGGTCAACACATTTGCAGTGAAATCAACCCGTTACGGAGGCAGGAACGATGAAAAAGAAACTGACCCGCCGCGAAGCGCTGAGCGTGCTGGGTGTCACGGGCGCGGCGCTTCCCTTCATTGGATGCGGCGACACGCCGACGAGCCCAAGCTCGGTGGAAGCTGCTGCCGCGTCGGCCGCAACGACGGGTACGAACGCCGCGTGTGTGGTGTCGCCGTCCGAGACGGTCGGTCCCTATCCGTCGCTGACCGACCTCTTCCGGAGCGATATTCGCGAGGGGAAAAGCGGCACGAGGTTGTCGCTCACGATCACTGTCGTCAACGTCAGCAGCGGGTGCAGCCCCGTGGCCGGCGCGAGCGTGGAGATCTGGCAGTGCGACGCCGATGGCCATTACTCGCAGTACCCGCAGCCGGGCTACAACGGCCAATCGGAAACGTATCTGCGCGGCATTCAGACGACCGACGCCGCCGGCCGGGTCACGTTTACGACGATCTACCCAGGGTGGTACATGGGGCGCGCCACGCACATCCACGTGGACGTCGCCATGAACGGCAGATCTGTGAAAGTCACGCAGATCGCGTTTCCGGAGAACATCACTGCAGCGTTGTACGCCACAGGCGTTTACGCCGCGAAGGGCCAGAACCCGACCAGCAACACTCGCGACATGGTCTTTGCCGACAGCGTGACGTCAGAGATGGCCAGCGTGGCGGGCGATCCGACGAACGGCTACAACGCGACGTTCACGGTGGGGATTGCGGCCTAGATCTGGATCGAGCTCTTTTCACTCAGACAGGCACAGAGGCAAGAGACCCGGAGTTCACGTAAAAGGAATTTTCTCCGTGTCTCCGTGTCTCCGTGGCCCGTCGAGATGAAATAGGCCTCGAGCTACTTCCCGTCGAGGAGGCGCGCGGCAACCGCCAGGTCGTTCGTGGGCAAACGGCAGGTGTAGTTCTCACACACATAGATGGTGGCGCGGCCGCCGCGGCGATCCATCCCCTTGACGAATGGCACCAGCGACATCAGTTGCGCCTGGCCGGCGCCGCCGTCGGCGACCAGCAGAATCTTGTGCGGGATGAACCGGTCGTGTACCAGCCGCAACAGCGCGTGTGTGTCGGCGGCGCCCGGACTGCCGGCGATGACGATTTGCCTCGGCTTCGAGCTCGAGTAGTCGAGCGCCGCCGCCAACTGTGGCAGCGCCGCGCCGGAGCGGGCGAAGCGCACCGAGAGCGCGCGGAACGTCGCGTCGGCTTTGTCGCGCCACGACATCGCGTCCGTCAACTGCCACAGGCGGAGCAGGTTCATCGCGGACACGGAGTTCCCGGACGGCTCAGCGCCGTCGTATTCCACCTTGGCCCTGGCGAGCACATGAGGCGCGCCGGCGCGAGTGGAGAAGTAGCCTCCGTCCATAACGTCCCAGAAGAGCTCGTCCTGCACCGCCTGGAGCCGCACGGCCCACGACAGCCACCGCGGCTCGAAGGACGCTTCGTACAGGTCGAGCAGGCCCTGAATAAGGAACGCGTAGTCCTCGAGTAGCGCATCGATGTCGACGTCGCCGCGCAGGTACCGCCGCTTCAGCGTTCCCGTGCTCGCGTCGTACAGGCGGGTCTCGATGAACTGTGCCTCCGTCCGCGCCGTCTCGAGGTAGGTGTCTTCACCGAATACCTGGCCGGCGCGCGCGAGCGCCGAAAGCATCAGGCCGTTCCAGGCCACCAGCACTTTCTCGTCGCGTGCGGGGCGTGGTCGAGCCGAGCGTGCGCCGAGCAGCCGCGCGCGCGAGGCCTCGAGCGACGCGCGGACGTCGGCTTCGGACCGACCGAACCGTACAGCCGTCGCGGCGATCGTATGCTGCACGCTCAGCACGTTCAGCCCCTTCAGTTCTCCGGCGTCCGCCGCCACGTTGCCGCCAGGCTCGATGCCGTAGTGATAGGCGAACAGATCCGACTCGCCGCCCAGGACGCGACGAATCTCTTCGGCGCTCCACACGTAGAAGGCGCCTTCGGTTGCTTGCCGCGAGGTCTGCGTAGCGAGGCTGTCCGCATCCTCGGCTGAATAGAAGCCGCCTTCGCGGTCGCGCATGTCGCGCATCACGTAGCCCAACGTGTCGCGCGCCACGTCACGGAAGAACGGATCCTTGCTGACTTGGTAGCCTTCGACGTAGGCGAGCGCGAGCTGGGCCTGGTCGTAGAGCATCTTCTCGAAGTGCGGAACGCGCCACTGGCGGTCTGTGGCATACCGATGGAAGCCACCGCCCAGGTGATCGTGCAGACCGCCGTTGGCCATCCCGCGCAGGGTGTTAAGAGCCATCTCGAGGGCCCGGGTCGTGCCCGTCCGTGCGTGGTAGCGGAGGAGGAAGTTGAGAACCACCGGGCGCGGGAACTTCGGCGCGCCGCCGAATCCACCCTCCGCCGGGTCGAAGGTCGCGCTCAGCGCTGCGTACGTCTGGTCGAGGAGCTGCGCCGTTGTTTCGTTGCCGGCGACGCCGATGGTGGCTTGACTCCGGGCGATCATCGCCTGAGTGCCGCTCTCGGCTGCCTGCAGCGCCTCCTCGCGCCTGGTCTCCCACAACGTGGCCACACGCTCGAGGATCGTCTGGAACCCGGGATCTCCGTTGCGGTCGTCCGGCGGCAGATAGTTGACGCCGAAAAACGGCTTCAGATCGGCCGTCAGGAACAACGACGCCGGCCAGCCCCCCTCGCTCACGCCAATCACGTAATTCTGGTAGAGACGATCGAGATCCGGCCGTTCCTCGCGGTCCACCTTGATCGACACGAAGTGCGCGTTCATGAACGCCGCAATCTCCGGGTTGGAGAACGACTCGGCCTCCATGACGTGGCACCAATGGCAGGTCGAGTAACCCACCGAGAGGAAGATCGCCTTGCCTTCCCGGCCGGCCTTCTCAAAGGCCTCCGTTCCCCACGGAAACCAATCCACAGGGTTGTGCGCGTGAAGCTGCAGGTACGGACTCTTCTCGGCGATCAGGCGGTTGGTGTAGCGCACCACCCCGTCGATCGTCTCGACGCGGACGCCCGACGCAAAGTCGGAGTTCGGTGGCGTGCGCTGGCAGGCGAGGCCAGCCGCGACGGTGAGCAGAAAGACGGCCACCAGGCGCACGTTGCCCATTGTCTCGAGATCGGAGTGTATCAGCGGTCTCTTGAAGGCTTTGACCTTTGACTTTTGACTTACGCGTTTCTGTTTAATTGGTCCCCACTCCCAGTGCCGCCAGCCGGGCCCTGCCGCACTCGATCATGATGTCCATCCACCGGCTGAAACGCTCCGGACCGTAGAGGTAGGGGTTCGGACCGTTCGGGTTCTTGCGGATTTGCTCCAGGAACTCGAGATCGTTCTGCACGCCGTTGGCGTGCATGTTGAGCGAGGCCTCCACCTTCATCGGCTTGGCGAACTCGGTGAACACCCGTTCGAATTGAAGCAGCGACTCGCGCGTCGGCATCTGCGTCGCCGCCAGCACGATCACGGTGTGCGGCGCGCCTTTCACCTTCACCGGCACGATGACGCCCATCGTGCCAGGCGTGTGGCCAGGGATGTGCGCCAGCGTCAGCGTCGTGTCGCCAAGCGTGACCTTCTGTCCATGAACCGCGTCGATGTCGGGCACGGCAAGCGGACGATCTGGACGCTGCGTCGGCAGCACCAGCTTGGCGTCAATCGGGCTCATCACCACCTTCGCGCCATAGGTCTTCTGCAGATACAGCGCTCCGCCGGTGTGATCCGACTGGCCGGGGTGCCCGTGGCCGATGACGATGTACTTGATCTGTGCGGGATCGAGGCCGACCTTCTTCATGCTCGCGACAATGACATCGCGCGCTTCGTCGGAGCTGTTCATCGTGTCGAGCAGGATAATGCCCTCGCTTGTCGTGATGGCCCAGACGTTCTGGGATGTCATCCCGATCCACCACATGTTGTCGAACACGCGGGTCGGCTCGACGACAACGTTCGGCATGGGCGGGAGGCCGGCCGCCTGCCGGGCCACGGCCATACGCTGCGGTCCGGTTGCGGTGCAGAACATCTTCGCCTGAGGAACGAGGTCGGACCCGGCGATCTTCATCGCCACGGCGACGCGGCGCTGTGTTTCTTCGTTGCTCGACCACTGCAGCTCGGTGGGAAACTCCGGACCGCCGCCCCGGCCGCCGGCGCCGCGGCCGCGACCACCTTGGGCAGTGGCGTCCAACTGCATCGCCGCCATGGCCCCCAACAGGGCGATCATCCGAACAATGCGCCTGTTCAACATCGATCCTCCCGATCGGCGGGTCCGCCTCGAATGAATCGAGCTCTCGGCGGCACCCGCCCCACGTACATCAAGGTTTGGTCTTCGTGATGGTGATCGCCTTCAGGGCGGCCTCATCCGACGGGAGATCCGTGCTGCCGGCCGCCATCTTGTTCACCTGCAGTATGTAGGCGACGATGTCGGCGTTTTCCTGCGGCATGAGACCGCCGGGATTGTCCTGCGGCATCGTCTTCTGGATGCGATCGACGAACTCGAACATCGACTTGTCGTTCCAGCGCAGAAGGAAATCTTCGCCTTTCAGCTCGGGCGCGAGATCGCCGCCCTGCAGCCCTTCGTTATGGCACGCGGCGCAGTGAGTGACGTACGACTTCTTCCCGCGCCCCGCCTGCGCGTCGCTGTACACCCCGTCCCATACGTTTTTCGTCTGCGCCGCCGCAACTGAACAAGCGAGCATCGCCGCCGCGATCGTCAACCATGCAACCTTTCTCATTCCCGTATGGCCTCCAAACTAGAAAACTTGACCCGTGAATTCCAACCATTTTGGTCAATTTTTCCCCCGACACTCCAACTAGCCTAGCGAGGCGCAGCCACATGCTCGACGGTCTGAGGCGCAGCCTCGCTAGTCATGAACGCCGCGAGGTGCGCCTTCCAGAGCGCTGCGCGCAGATAGGTGTAGTGCCCGTGCGTCTCGGGCCCGGCAGGGATGATCACATGCCTGGCGTGGGGAATCCTCCGGATCGCCGGCTCGAGGACGCCGAGCTCCGGCGGATTCAGCGCATCGTCCGCAAAGTTGATGGCAAGAAGCCGCGCGCGAATCTTCTCGAGATCTTTTGACGGGTCGTAGTCCATCACGGCTTCGATTGCGTAAAGCTGGTTGTTGGCGTCGTTCTTTCGCGCATCATCCACCAGCCGCTTGTACAACTCGTCTGCGGCTTCGCGCGTGGGCGCGGTCTCCTGCAGGCGAACCACGCTTTCAGTCATGAGAGAAGCCAACGGCAGCGTGTACACGTAGCGCGTTGGATTCTTCTCGTAGTTGCCGCCGTTCCAATCCGGATCGTTTCTGATGGCTTCAATCCGGATTCGGCGCGTGATCCAGTTACGTCCGCTCATCGCAATCGGCTGGCTGGCAAGCGGCACGAGCGCGTCCATGAAATCTGGATACATCTCGCCCCACATCCACGTCTGCATGCCGCCCATCGACGTACCGAGCACCAAACGCAGGTGACGGATACCCAACGCCTCGGTTACGACTCGATACTGCGCTTCCACCATGTCGTGGTAGCGATAGTGAGGAAACCGGCCGCGCAGCCCGTCGCTCGGCTTGCTCGAGCCGCCGGCGCCGATACCGTCAGGAATCACCACGAAATACTGCGAAGCGTCGAACGGCTGCCCCTTCCCAAAAAGCTCATTGGCCAGCGTCGGCTGCAGCCACGAGGCGCTCGAGCCGCTCGTGCCATGGAGCAGCAGCACCGCGTTGACGGTGTCGCCTGCCGCGTTCTTCTTCGGGGTACCCAGCGTCAAGTAGTGGATTCGCAGCTCGGCAAGTGTTTCACCACTGGCGAACCGGAAGTTGCGCAGGATGAAGTCCGCCTCGCGCTGATTCGGCCAGCTCGTCTGGCTGAACGCGGACGTTGCAACGCCGATAGACAGCACGAGGGCGAGAGCGGCGGTAAGACGCTTCATCAAGGCAATGATACTAAGATTGGCCGTTCAAAAAGGACCGTGGCGGCACCTTTCGAGACGGACACCAAAACCGAGAGCACTCGCATGAACTGGAAAACCCGTGCGTCAATGGGTCTCGTAATTCTGGGGTTTATCGCAAACCCGGCATCTGCTCAGAGCGACCCGCGGTACATCCGATTCCCCGGCGTACCCGCCTCAGTGAAGGGCGCGTTGTACCTTCCTGATGCCCCCGCGCCACCGCCCCACGTGGCCATTCTCGTGATGCACCGGACCTCGAATTTCATGAACGCGCTCGCCTGCACCGAGCTCTCCAGACGTGGATTTGCGGTCTTGTGCATGAACCCCAGGTCGGACAACAACGAGGCGCTGGTTCGGTTCGAGACCATCCCGCTCGACGTCCATGCCGGCGTGCAATTCCTCAAGAAGCACCCGGGAATCACCAGGATCATCCTCTGGGGCTGGAGCGGCGGTGGTGCGACGATGACGCTCTATGAGAGCGTCGCCGAAAACGGCCCATCGGTCTGCCAGGGACCCGCGAAGCTCACCCAGTGCGGCAACGAGCTTGCCGGACTGGCGCCTGCGGACGGCCTGATTCTCGTCGATGCCCATCCGGGTAACCCTGTGAACGCACTGAGAAGCCTCAATCCTGCCGTCAAAGATGAGAGCCGGCCCAATCAACTCGATCCGAATCTGGACCCGTTCAGTCCGAAGAATGGGTACAACCCGAAGGGGTCGTCCTCGGTACTCCGAAGAGTTCAAGCAGAGGTACTTCAAGGGGCAGGCAGAGCGGATGAACAGGTTGATCGATCTGGCGAGAGACCGGCAGAACCGAATGAAAGCCGGCACACACTTGTATCCCGACGATGACGCCTTCGTGGTGTCCCGGGGAGTCGGGGCCCGCCTGATGCAGCTCGATCTCAGCATCCACCACAGCACGGCCCAGCCGAGAAAGCTGCTCAAAAACGACGGATCAATCGTCATGCAGGTCGTCGAAAGCGTCCGTCAAGCTTCTCCTCAGCTGGCTGTTGAGAACGTCTCGTTTGCGAGCGGCGCGGCATTCCTGACCCTCAAGTCGTTCCTGAGCGCCAACGCCATTCGGGCAATGGACTCGATGGACGGGATTGATCACTGCTCCAGCAACAATTCCCCTCCATGTCACTTGCAGAACATTCGTGTGCCGCTGCTCGTGGCCGCGATGGGGGCACACTATTTCATCCGGGACAACGAGATTCACTATGAGATCGCCGCGAGTCCAGACAAGGACTTCGTGGTCGTCGAAGGGGCCGAACATGGTCAGACTCCGTGCGTGCCCTGCGAATCCGTACCCGGGCAGGTACTCGAACAGCGTAAGAAACTTCTACGACTACGCGGCCGATTGGATCAATCGGAGGTTCTAGGCCAACCCGCTCGTTGAATGGACAGCGTACGCCCGCTCGGGGCCGCTACGAATGACCGCCTTGTGGGGCCTGCCGTTCAGCGCCGACGCCCAACCGCACAGCGGGGGTTGAGACGCTGACCTGTTTGTTGATTCCGGTTCCCAGCCAGTGGCCTTAATGGTATAATTTCTATACCGGATGACGCGTTGGAATTCGAGTTCGATCCCGCTAAGTCGGCTGCGAACAAGGCGAAACACGGAATCGACTTTGTAGAAGCGCAGCAGATTTGGCGAGACGCCGACCGGCTCGAGATACCCGCTCGAACTCTCGATGAGCCGCGCCACCAGGTGATCGGGCGCATCGGCGAAAAGACGTGGTCCGCTTTCATCACTTACCGCAATGACAAAATCCGCATCATCTCGGTTCGCCGTGCGCGCGCAGACGAAGAAGCGCGGTACCTCGGGGACTAAAACGCAAACTGCTGCCCGTCTCGACGAGATGCACGACGCTGGCGAAGACCTTCGCGCACACCTCGATCTGACAAAGGCCACCCGTCCCGGCCGCGAAGTCCAGCGTGTGAATGTCGACTTTCCAGTCGATTTGCTCCGCGCGATCGACCGCGAGGCCAAACGAATCGGCGTCACCCGGCAGGCATTCATCAAGTTGAGACTCGCCGACACCGTCACGACGTCTCGCTGAATACGGCCCGCCGCTTCCGATGGAGGTCCTGTAAAGCCGCTGCGACGCTTTTGTGCTTCGCCGATCGCGACGCTCATAGTCGGCCGGCTTTGACACGAGACGCCGACGGGTCCGTGGTTACGTACAGTAGAAAACGCTCTCCAGCGGCGGAACGTCTCAGTAGAACATCCCAAAGCGGTCCGGCCCGCCGAGCGGCGGCCCGAACGGCGCCTTATCGAGCCAGCGACCCACCGACGGGACGAGCGGAGCGACTGCCGCAGCCGTGCGACGGACGGCGCGGCGCGCGGGTGACGCCGCCTGGAGATGGGCCAGCGCCGCCGACGAAGCGGCGCGATTGCGAGCCGCGGCCGTACGACGTGCGTCGGCGAATTGCTCGATGGATCGAACTGCTGTCTCCGGCACGGCCGCACGAATAGCGGAATCGATCGCTCGCGCTGCCATGACGGCGTCGGCGACGCCCGAATTCAAACCCCGCGCACCGAAGGGCGCGAACAGGTGCGCCGCCTCACCGACCAGCAGAACGTGCTTCGTCGGATCGGTAAACGAATTCGCGATAGCCTGCCGGAAAATGTAGGACGACACCCACGTCACGCGGTCCGCGTACTTCGCCGGCATGACCTTCGCCAGCCACTGGCGCACGCCCGTCCCGGAACTGTACGCCTCGGGATCGTCGTCGGACCGGCACTGGAGATCCACACGCCAATGTCCCGCGAACGGGACCAGAAGCACGTTGCGGAATCCGACGTTCGGGTGCTCGTAATGAAACACCCGTTCGAGCGGTAATGGATTGGCTTCGTCTTCGGCAATATCGACGATGACGTAGGCGTCGGACGTGCGCGGTCCCTCGAGAGACAAACCTGTTGATTCGCGCACGACGGAGCGCGC
The DNA here is from genome assembly GCA_963814955.1 of uncultured Acidobacteriota bacterium. Classification (GTDB taxonomy): domain Bacteria; phylum Acidobacteriota; class Vicinamibacteria; order Vicinamibacterales; family UBA2999; genus DATCJA01. The sequence continues at coordinate 26,550 of CAWFEX010000016.1, read as the reverse complement.
CCCGTCTGCCCCAATCGCATACACCGCCCTCACCTGTCTTCCGTCCGCGATGTTGAGAGTGGCGCCTTCTGCCTCGGTGCGCACCGTCTTCACCTCGGCGTTCCACACGAATTCAACGTCGGCGTCGAGACAAGCCTGGAGAAGAACCTGCTCGGTGGCCACCTGCGGCAGATTCGTCGCAAACGGCATAGCTCCGGCGGGCGATGGCGGATAGGTGCGGCAGTACAGTTCCCTTCCTCGGTACATCGTGCGCCTTGTTCGCCACGTCAGCCCGCGGCGAGCGAGCTCGCCGCCAAGCCCGGCGCGAATCTGGTTCAGCAGTTCCAGCGTGACGCGGTGCAGAAAGATTGCCCGGCTGCCCGGCCTGACGCGGTCGCGGCTGCCCGCTTCGAGAACGGTGACGTCGCGACCGGTTCCGCGCACAGCAAGGGCCGCGGCCAGCCCAACCGGGCCGGCCCCGACAATCACGATGTCACGCTCGGTGATCAAGGGAGGGCGCCGTCGATGCTGAGAAGCCTAAGGTCGCCCTGGCGCCCGATCAGTTGGCAGGCACCAGCCGCTTCAGCTCTTCGTACCAGTTGAGGATGACGTTGATTTGTCCGGTGGGCGCGATGTTCTGACCTTGCCCGGGCGCAGCAAGCCCGATGAACCGGCCGTCACGCGTCATATCGTAATTTCTTTCGTATACAGGTGCCATATACTCGGTGAACCCGCGCTGGAAGTTGGTCGGTTTACTGAAGGTAAATCCAGGTCCCGGTCCGATACGAACGGCCGTCAATTGCCCGACAACTGCAATAAAAATGACCTCTCTGCCGTCCAACGACCAGAGCGGCTTGTGACCCTGACTGCGCTCGGAGATCTGATAGGCGGCGCCAGTAGGCGGGACAGGCTGGACGAATATGCCTCTGCCCTCCGCCGTGATCGGGTCGGACGCCGCGTATGCGATCCACTTTCCATCGGGCGAAACGGTTGGCCCGCGGGAAAGTGAGTTCGACGACTGGATTTGATCGAATGGCCCGCTCTTTCTGTCGCGCACAGAGAATGTCCACAAGGTCCGCGTCGAGCCCCTTACAACGCTGAACAGGAACCTGTCCTCTCCCGGCAGCCACGTGTCGGGAATATGCGCAGTGCCCTTGTCCGGCTGTGTCAGGCGTTCAGCAGGGCCGCTGCCATCTGCGGCCTGCCAGTAGATCGCCGTGTCTCGTTCACGATCCGATTGAAACGCGACCCGTCGCCCATCTGCGGACCATGTCGGAAATCTGCTCTTTCCACCAAACGTCAGGCGCCGCGCCGCCGTCGACCCTCCCAGATCGTAAATCCATATGTCCTGGTCCTGCCCGGTCGTGCCGAAGGCCAGCAACCTGCCGTCTGGTGATACGCGCGGATGATCGTATGGTCCTGGCGGCAGCGGGACGCGCTCGACCGCGCCGTTGCGATCTGTCAGAACCAGATCCACGCGTCGTTCCCCCAGCCCCGTTGGACCCGGCAGATAGATGAGTGAACCTGTGTCGGATACGCTGAAATGCGCGGTCCCGTTGACCGCGCTTCGCCGCACGCCCTGCAGCACAGGCACCGTCGAAGACGTGACCTCCACGCGACGCGCATCGAACCGAGCCGCAAACACCAGACCGCCGCGCGCAAACACCAGGTGACCGCCGGGGAGATATCGCGCATCTCGAGCGTTCTCAACGACAACGCGCCGTTCACCTGACGAGATCGACTGCGCGACGATCTGAGCCCGGTCCCAGTCCTCCGGTGTGCGTCCCTTCACCACCGTGAACAGTACCCAGTCGGTGTCAGGCAGCATGCGAGGTGCCCATCCCCACTCGCCGTCTTGAAGAGGCACCAGATCTTCGGGCATCCCTCCAAAAGACGCGACACGCCGGATCGTGGATGCACCACCAATCAGGATGTAGTCGGCATTCCAGCTCAATCCCAATACGTCGGGGAGGGGACAGATTGTGAAGGGGGTTCCGCCTGCAACCGGAACTTGCTTGAGCGCACCGTCGGATGTGAACGCAATCGACCGCCCATCGGGCGAGAACGTTGGGTTCATGAGGGCAGTGGCCCCTCTCGGAACAATCAGCGTTCCGTCGAATTCGGACATCGATCGGACGTATAGCCCGGCCGACGTCGCGTATGCGATGTCGGTACCGTCAGGCGAGATAGCAAAGCCAGGGCTGGTACCGTTGAACACTTCCCCCGGGGAAAACGGGGGCAACGAGAAACGCATCACTGGGGGAGAAGTCGGGCGCGTCACGAGCCACATCGACACGCCGACAAGGACGGCCGCAGCGATGGTGGCAACGGCGCCAAACTTGATCGCGCGGCGCCGCGCCGCAGACGGAGCGACCGGGGCAGTTTCCACCACGGACGAGGTCCCGTTCTCGAACGCGCCCTCCAGAACCAGCCGCACGTCGCGGATGTCGCCGGCGCGCTGTTTCGGGTCCTTTCGCAGGCACACGCGAAGCGCCTGACGGACTCGGCCCGGCACGAGCGGCGACAACGCGCCGAAGTCGGGCTCCCTCTCGAGCACGCTCGCCAGCGTGACTGCCACGTCTTCGCCGCCAAACGCCTGACGCCCCGTGAGCATTTCGTACAGGACGCAACCGAACGCCCAGATGTCCGTGCGCTTGTCGACGACCTGACCGCGCGCTTGTTCCGGGCTCATGTAGGCGGCTGTACCCGAGAATCACCCCTTCGCGCGTACCTTCGATCGTTGCCGTTGGGGTCTGCGCTTTTTCTTTGCCCCGTCGCCGAGAGCCACCTTCGCCAGCCCGAAATCAAGCACCTTCACCACGCCGGCCGGGGTGATCTTGATGTTGGCCGGCTTGAGGTCCCGGTGGATGATGCCTTTCTCGTGCGCCGCCTCGAGCGCGTCGGCCATCTGTCGGGCGATCGCCAACGCCTCGTCGATCGCGAGGCCTTTGTGACTTGGGCCGTGTGACTTGGGCCGTGTAACTCGTTCGAGCCGCTCCGCCAGCGTCTCCCCCTCGACCAGCTCCATCACGAGCGCGTGGATTCCATCCTGATCTTCGAGCCCATGAATCGTCGCGACGTTGGGATGATTGAGTGCGGCCAGCACCTGCGCCTCCCGCGCGAAGCGGGCGAGGCGGTCGGGATCGGCAGCGAACGCGTCGGGAAGAATCTTGAGGGCGACGTCACGATGGAGCGTCGTGTCGTGCGCGCGGTAGACCTCCCCCATACCGCCCGCGCCAATCAACCGGTCGATGCGGTACGAACCGACGATTGCGCCCGATTGGAGCCGGCGCACTTGGTGGGTGGAAACATTGACGGGACTCTCACCAAACTGTCCGGCCTCGGCCTGTGCCGCAAGCATCGCGTCGACTTCGTCGCGGAGAGCGCGGTCGCCACTGCAGGCGTGATCGAGATACTGTGCACGCGTCGCGGGGTCATGCGCGCGCGCAGCATGGAACACCTCGGTCACGAACCGCCAGCGCTCAGGTGTCATGCTGTCGGTTTCCCCCGAAGCTCCTTGAACAGCCACGCTCGCGCCGCCTGCCAGTCACGTTCGGCAGTCGCCCTGCGAAATCCCGACAGCCTCGCAGGCCTCTTCGAGTGACAGCCCCCCGAAGAATCGGAGCTCGGCCAGCTGACTCTTCCGGGGATCGAACGCCGCCAGTCGCGTGAGCGCTGCGTCGAGATCGAGCACGTCGACGTCGACCGGCGGCGTCGCCCTCACCGCTTCGTCGAGGGTGACCCGTGCCCATTGCCCCGATCGCTTCGCCATGCGATGGGCGCGGGCACGATCGACCAGGATGCGCCGCATCATCTGACACGCGACCCCGAAGAACTGCCCGCGGTTCTGCCACACGATCCGGCGCTGATCGACCAGCCGCAGATATGCCTCGTGCACGAGGGCCGTCGGCTGCAGCGTGTGCCCGCGGCGCTCGCCGCGCAGTTGCCCAGCCGCCCGCCGGCGCAGGTCCTGATACACGACCGTCATGAGCTGGTCGCGTGCGGCGGGGATCGCCTCGCACTCCAAGCATTTAGCAGCGCCGTCACGTCGTGGCTCAGACGAGCTCACTGACCTCAGAAATATGCGCCATCTTGCCGCTCCAACCGTACGCCGTCAAGGCCATGAGCACGATGGCCCTTGGTTCTCGCGTCAGTTGGGCAGAGGCTCATTCGGCCACTGCTGCGAGGGGCCTCCAGAAAGCAGGAGGCCATGTGCTCGTACCGAGTTCTTGCCTGCGCCCTTGTGACCGCGTTGTTGGCAGGGCGCGCCAGTGCCCAAACACCAAAGGTCTTCGGATTCCGGAGCATGGAAACGTTAGTCGCCGTGCGGCTCGCGGTCGAGGGCGCCGCTGCCCGTCTCGCCCGGCCTGGCTGCCAGGACGTCTTGGCCGACTTTGCCGACGAATCCGGCCAGCGTCTCTCGACCACGCTGGTGGCAAGCGGGAAGAATCCGCCCGATGCCTTCCGTTCGTTGCGGTTCCTCGACGACCGCGGGGCCCCGCAATGCCGGAGTCGTCGAACGCTGGCGTTCACAGAGACCGGCTCTTCGTTCATTCGCGTGTGCGGAGAGGAGTTCAGACTTGCGTTTCAACAGAATCGCTCGGCAACCGAGATCATCGTGATTCACGAGTTCCTGCATGCTCTTGGACTCGGAGAGAATCCACCCACCAGCCACGCGATCACGGAACGGGTCAATGCCCGATGCGGTAACTGACACGTGGAACAAGGGTGCACGGAATCTTACTATGCCGCGCCGTCAGCCTCCCGAAAACTGTTCCACGCGCTGCGCCCCGGCTCCGGATCCCACATCGTGTACGCGAGGTGACTGTCGGTGCCTTCGAGCAGATCGCGCACCTCCGGCATCACTCCGGCAAGCCGCAGGCGAATGCCCCGCCTTTCCAGGTCGCCGGCCCACCACTCGAAGGCGCGCACGCCCGTGAACCGGAGCTCGTGAGCGTGTGACAGATCGACGATCACGAGCTGCACCGCTGGGGGAAGATGCCGTTCGACATCATGGAGAAGCGACTCGACGGCTGCGTAATGGACCGCACCCGATACCTCCAGCACAACGACCGACGGATTCTGCCCCTCACCCACGGCCACGAGCCGATCATCCTTGAAGGTCAACGCCCGGACGCGCGGCGCACTGGTTCTTGCCAGATGAATCACAAGGCCGAGGCCGGCGCCGACGAACACCGCCCACACCAGCGGCAGCACGAGGGCGCTCGCCACCGTGATGCCAAGCAGCAACCGGCTTGCGGAGGAAGCTTTCCACACCCGCACGACAGTCGGCTGCTTCACCATCGTTCCGGCAATGACGAACAGCACGCCTGCCAGAATCGACTGGGGAATATAGGCAATCAGTTGCGACCCGAACAGCAGGATCGGCAACGTCAGAAGCGCGGCCGAGGCCGCGCCAATGCGGCTGTGCGGGTGCGCAAATCGCAGTAAGGCCGAGCGTGTAAGACTCGCCGACGCCGGAAAAGCCGCGGTAAACGCGCCCGCGATGTTGGCAAGGCCTTGCGCCATGATCTCGCGCGGCACATTCGGCCGGGCGTCGTCCGCACGGACGCTGACCAGCATTTCAAGCGTGCCGAGCACCGCGAGTGCCACCGCGGGCAGGAGCAGACTGCCGATGACTGCGGGGCGTAAATCGGGCAGAGCGCCAGACGGCCACCCTGCCGCCACAGCGGCCCGATCGCCGACAATTGGCACGCCCAGGTTCGCATTCAATCCGAAGATCCACGCTGCCGCTGCTGCTCCCACGACCACGATCAGCGCGGTTGGCACGCGCCGCCACAGGTGGTGGCCAAACCCCACCGCTGCGATACACGTCAGCGTAATCGCGGCAGCCGCCGCCGACGGACGTGACCCCGCCGCCAGCAGCGCCGTAATGCCCTGATACTCCTCCCAGAGGCTGGCTCCATTGACCGGCGGAAGCCCAAGCGCCTCATCGAGCTGCATCACGCCGATCAGTATGCCCACGCCGATGGTGAAGCCCGTCAGAACGGATTCTGGAATGAACCGAAAGAAGACGGCGCCGCCGCCCACGGCGAAGACGATTCGGAGCACGCCGCACAACAGCGTCAACGTGGCGAGGCGGCCGAGACTCGCCGAATCCAGAAGTCCGTTTGGACCCAGGAACGGCACGAGCGCACTGAGGACCAGCAGACCCGTCGTGTTCGTGGGACCCGTGACGACGTAGCGGCTTCGACTGGTGACGGCCGCCACCAGCCCCGGAACAACGGCGGTCGTCAGCCCATACGCGGGTGGCAGTCCCGACATCGTCGCGTAGGCCAGGCATTGGGGAAGCCCGACGAGAGCAACTGTGGCCCCCGCGAGCAGGTCCGCACGAAGATCGCTCGTTCTCACAGGTTGGAGATTTCGATTCTAATCATGAACACGCAGCACTATTGAGTGCGACTGCCACTCTCCACCTTTGACCTTTGACCTTTGACCTTTGACTTTTGACCTTTGTTTTACCGTTGACCATAATGGCCTTCCTCAGCCGTCCAGCGATTCAACTCGGTTCATGAAATCGCCTCGTAGGAGTTACGTCGTGAATTTGCCCAATGGCCGGGTGCTCGGCTTTTTTCTCAGTTCCGTTGGCGTCGTCGCCGCGGCGATCACGGCGATTCCGCCTGCTCGGCTCGTTGCGCAGGCGCCTCCTTCACTCGTCATCGACGGCGGAACTCTTATCGACGGCAACGGTGGGGCGCCCATCACGGATGCCGTCATCACGATCCAAGGCGATCGCATCACGGGTGTCTCGCGAAGAGGACAGGCTGCGATTCCGGCCAACGCTGAAGTGATTCGGGCCGATGGAAAGTTCATTGTGCCCGGGCTATGGGACTCACAGGTCAGCTACAACTGGTATTACGGCGAGGTGATGCTGAACTACGGCATCACGTCCACGATTGATGTCGGCATCGCCGGCGAGATTGGCGCGCCTCATCGCGATGGCGTGCACAAAGGACTGGTGCGCGGACCGCGTCCCTTCACCGGACTGTCGCAGATTCACCACCGAGCCGGTGGGCGGCACCGGCCTCGAAACTCCTGGCACGCCCAGGCCGGACGCCGAAGACGGGCTCAGGAGGCGCGCGAGCTGGTTCGCGCCTGGGTAGAGCTGGGTGCGGACATGATTCAGTTCGCCGAAGGCGGCCTGCCCATGGACATCTACAAGGCCGGGGCGGACGAGGCACGGCGGCTCGGAAAACCGACGTTCATGCGCGCGTACGGTCCGGTGCTCGGTCCGCGAGAAGCGGCGATGCTGGGAACGCGCAATCTGCCCCACTCCGCCGGCATCGGCCGCACGGTGGCACGCATGCCGGTGACGAGCGAGGACGATCCGCGAAACGAAGCGGACCTTTACTCGGAGATGGACGAGGCCAAGGCCAAGGATCTGATCCAGCTGCTCGTCAAACAGAACGTGGCGCTCACACCGACGTTCCGCGCCACCTATGGAGGATTCCAGAGAGACTGGGACAAGTTCGCGCTGGAAGATCGCCGGTTCTTCGAAACGGCGGATCCTGCGCTGCTGTCGTACTACCCACCCGAGCGGATCGAGACGGCGCTGGCCACTTACCGCGGACGTCCGGGCGGAACCGGCGCGGTGCGCGAACGGAGGCTGCAGGGGTACCGGAACGCGCTGCGCTTCCACAAGATGTTCGCGGATGCTGGCGGGCACGTCGTGCCAGGCGCAAACACGAACCCGACACGCGTGCCGGGCAACAGCCTGATCCACGAAATGCTGATTTTCGTGGAAGCCGGCATCACGCCGATGCAAATCATCCAGGGAGCCACCAAATGGTCGGCCGAAATGATCGACCGCGGCAAGGATCTCGGCACCATTGAAGCCGGCAAGCTCGCCGATATCGTCATCGTCAACGCAGACCCGCTGCAAAACGTCGAAAATCTCCGGCAGGTGGACACGGTGGTCTTCAACGGCAAGCGTGTGCAGTTGGGATACAGTGCCGGCTATAACCCGGTATTCAAGCGTGAATCCGAATTGAACGCGCCCGTCGATGCCCTGCTATGGGTCAATGCCTTCAGGCCGGTGGCCTTTGGTGGCAGCGGCGGCCGCTTCAACGGCAATCGTCCCGTTGGTCCGGGCCAACCGCTTCCGAATCCTGTGGAATCACCACAGCCGGCCATCGAATCGATCAGTCCTCTGATGGTGATCGAGGGGAGTCCATCGGCGACGGTCACGCTCAAGGGTTTCAATTTCGTCCGGCGATCTCAGGTGCTGTTCAAAGGTGTTCCCGTACCCTTCAAAGCGGTGAGCGGATCCGAGCTTCAGGTGGTCGTCGATGGAAGCTTGCTCCGCGAACCCGGCTGGCATGACCTCGTCGTTCGAAATCCATGGCCACTGCACCCGGAAATCGGCCTCCAGTGGGGCAACGGGACATCGAACAAGGCGCACCTCATCGTCAAATTCCGCGACTAAGGAGTTTCGCCCATGTTACGTATCAGCCCTCGTCGTTTGCGTCATGCCGGCCTTGCAGCTGGTTTTGCGCTGCTACTCTTCATTCCGGGCTACCTGCGTGCACAAGCACCGACGCTCAATAAGGAAGTGCCACCGATGCTGCCGCTGAAGCAGGTCGCCTACATCAAAGCGTCGAACGCGGAAGCATACGACCACTTCGCATGTGGGGGCGGCAACCAGGGCCATACGGGCAACTCAGTCGCACTGAGCGGCGACGGAAACACGATGGCTGTGGGTGCGGCGTTCGAAAGCGGCGGAGCCAGCGGCGTCAACGGGAACCAGAACGATAACTCCGTGTATGCGTCGGGAGCCGTTTATGTGTACGTCCGCCAGGGTGACTCGTGGACGCAACAGGCCTACGTCAAGGCCTCCAACCCCGGGCAAAGCGATCATTTCGGGTCGTCCGTCGTGCTGAGCCGCGATGGTACGACGATGGCGGTCGCCGCCCATTGGGAAGCGAGCGGCGCCACCGGCGTCAACGGCAATCAGAACGACAACTCGATTCCGCAGGCCGGCGCCGTCTACGTTTTTACCCGCACCGGCACCACGTGGACACAGCAGGCGTACATCAAGGCGTCGAACACCGGAAAAGCGAACGAAGGCACGCTCGTGGGCGACGGCGACCAGTTCGGCTTCTCGCTCGCACTGAGCGGCGATGGCAACACACTGGCAGTTGGTGCCATCAGCGAAGATAGCGCGGCGCAGCAGATCAACGGCGACCAGAAGAACGACTCGGCGCAATCTGCGGGCGCGGTGTATGTGTACACGCGGACGGGGAGCACGTGGGCGCAGCAGGCCTACGTCAAGAGCGCGAACGTGGGGGCGGGGGACGGTCTAGGGTTCTCGGTGGCGCTCAGCTTCGACGGCAACACACTCGCCGCCGCCGCATTCGATGAAGACGGTGGTGGCAGGGGAATCAATCCTCCCGACAACACCGAGTCGCAGAATTCCGGCGCGCTCTACGTTTTCACACGCCAGAACGGGATGTGGAGCCAGCAGGCGTACATCAAAGGATCACGCGGCGAAACCAGCGATGGCTTTGGCTTTGCGACGGCCATCAGCGACGACGGGAATACCATCGCGCTCGGGTCCGGGGACGAGGCCTGCCTGACGCCGGGCATCGATCCGCCGGGCTGTGCCGACGATGCGCCACCCAACCGGGGCGCGAACATCTGGGTCGGCGCAGCATATGTGTTCGTTCGAACCGGCACCACGTGGTCGGAACAGACGTTCATCAAGGCACCCAATGCGCGGCCGTACAACTCGTTCGGCGTGAGGCTCGCCCTCAGCGGCGACGGCAATTCGCTGGCCGTATCCGCGTATCTCGAGGACAACGGGGGCCGTGGCATCCGTCCGCCGATGCTTCAGCAATTCCTCGTCCAGGACATGCTGAATGGATGGAGAGAGCACCGTAGCGAGGCCGAGGAATCGGGCGCGGTGTATCTCTACACACGCAGCGGCACCGCGTGGACGGCTGGCGCGTACGTCAAAGGCGCGAACACGGATGCGGGCGACGAGTTCGGCAGCGGGGTCGCGCTCAGCGGCGACGGCCGGATGATGGTGGTCGGCGCCCACTCGGAAGACAGCGCGGCGAAGGGTATCAACGGCAATCAGGCCGACAACTCGGCGGCCGATTCCGGCGCAGTGTACGTGTTCGTTCGCTAACGAAAAATGATCTGTCGGTCACAATTCTCGGTTCTGGGGTTCTCGGTTCGGCGCTTCGGAGTTGGCGTGGTCATCGTCGCGATGCTCTGCATCGCCCAGGGACGCGTGTTCTCGCAGGGGCAGGGACGAACCGCGGCGCCGATGCTCCCCCTCAAACAGATTGCATACATAAAAGCCTCGAATGCCGAGGCCTACGATCACTTCGCCTGCGGCGGAGGCAACCAGGGGCATAGCGGCAACTCCATTGCCATCAGTGGCGATGGAAGCACGATGGCAGTGGGAGCACCCTATGAAAGCAGCGGCGCAAGAGGTGTAAACGGAAACCAGAACGACAACTCTGCCTACGCCTCTGGTGCCGTCTACGTGTTCGTTCAACAGGGCGGCATCTGGGTCCAGCAGGCATACGTCAAAGCCTCGAACACCGAGCAAAGCGATCACTTCGGCGCATCGGTCGCCCTGAGCCGCGACGGCAATACGATGGCGGTGACGGCGCACTGGGAATCGAGCGCGGCAACCGGCGTCAACGGAGCCCAGAACGACAACTCGATTCGGCAGGCTGGCGCGGTCTACGTATTCGTGCGCACCGCCGCCGGCTGGACGCAGCAGGCGTACGTCAAAGCCTCCAACACCGGCAGGACCGGGGAAGGCGACGCTCTGGGCGATGGCGACCAGTTCGGCTATTCAGTGGCGCTGAGCGGCGACGGCGGGACTCTCGCCGTGGGCGCGATCTCCGAAGACAGCGCCGCCCAGCAGATCAACGGCGACGACCGTGACGACTCCCAGCAGTCGTCTGGCGCCGTGTACGTCTTCGCGCAAACTGCCGGCGCGTGGTCGCAGCAGGCCTACATCAAGGGTTCGCATCTGGAGGCCGGAGACCTGTTCGGGTTTGCCGTTGCACTCAGCTTCGACGGCAACACACTCGCGGCCAGCGCTTTTGACGAGCGCGGATCGGCGCGCACCATCAATGGTCCCCACGACAACCGTGCGAACGGATCCGGTGCCTTATACGTCTTCACCAGACGGCTTGGCAGCTGGGCGCAAGAGGCCTACGTCAAGGGTTCCAGGACCGAGGCGACCGACCAGCTTGGCTATTCGGTGGCTATAAGCGACGACGGCAATACGATTGCGGCGGGAGCGGGGGATGAGGATTGCCTCACACCGGGCATCAATCCGCCGGGTTGTGACAATGATTCGCCGCCGCTTGGCGCGGCCAACATCTGGGTCGGCGCCGCGTACGTGTTCGTGCGATCCGGCGGCGTCTGGACCGAGCAGGCGTTCATCAAAGCCAACAACGCGAGGCCGTACAACTCCTTTGGCGTCAAGCTGGCACTGAGCGGCGACGGCAGTACGCTCGCCGTCGCATCGTACGTGGAAGACAATGGCGGGCGTGGCATCCACCCGCCCACGTTGCAGCCCTTTCTGATTGTCGACCACCTGGATCCATGGCGCGAAGGCCGGAATCGTGCGGAAGAATCGGGGGCAGTGTATGTGTTCACACGCGCAGGAGCCATGTGGACGCAGCGCGCCTATGTGAAAGGATCAAACACCGACGCGGGTGACGAGTTCGGCAGCGGAGTGGCGCTGAGCGGCGACGGCAGAATCATGGCCGTCGGTGCTCACAACGAAGACAGCGCGGCCAGGGGGATCAATCCGCCTGGTGGCTCCGGCGATAAAAGCGGCGCCCAGGCCGACAACTCCGCAGACGATTCCGGTGCGGTATATATGTTTAGCTGGTAGGTCGCGCAGACTGTAGCCTGCGCGCGGCGGGCAATTGTAGAGCGCACGCTTCAGCGTGCGCGACCACCGACGACGAACCCCAATCACCAATCATCAATCATCAATCGCCAATCACCAGATGCCTACGCATTTCATCGTTCACGACAAGGCCGACAGTGTCGGCGTGGCAGTTGTTGAAGACATCCAGCCGAACAAGGCGCTCACCGGCTGGATTATGGAAACCGACGAAACAATTACGATCGATGCGCTCGACGTCGTGCCGCTCGGCCACAAGATCGCGCTGAGGGACATCAAGAACGGCGATACCGTGCTGAAGTACGGATACGACGTCGGCCGTGCCGTGGCCGACATTGCAAAGGGCCGGCACGTGCACGTGCACAATCTCAAAACCAAAAGGTGGTGACGTGGGACGCTACGACTTCTACGGGTATCGGCGTGAGAACGGACGGGTCGGTATTCGCAACCATGTCGTCATCCTGCCGCTCGACGACCTGTCGAATGCCGCGTGCGAAGCGGTGGCGAACAACATAAAGGGGACGCTGGCTATCCCCCACGCCTACGGCCGTCTGCAATTCGGCGAAGACCTCGAGCTTTTTTTCCGCACCCTGATTGGCGTCGGCTCGAACCCGAACGTGGCCGCATGTGTGGTCATCGGCATCGAGCCTGCCTGGACCGGCCGCGTCGTCGAAGGCATCGCAAAAACGGGCAAACCTGTCGCGGGGTTTGCCATCGAGGAGAATGGCGACATCACCACCATCGCCAACGCGTCGCGCAAGGCGCGCGAGCTCATGCAGTGGGCGTCGGAACGGCAGCGCGAGAAGTGCTCAATTGAAGACCTCTTCATCTCGACCAAGTGCGGCGAGAGCGATACGACGTCCGGACTTGCTTCGTGTCCGACGGTCGGCAATCTCATCGACAAGCTCGATCCGCTCCGTGTGACGACGTGCTTCGGCGAGACGTCTGAGCTGACGGGCGCGGAAATGGTGTGTGCGTCGCGCGCAGCCAGTCCGGAGGTGCGGGACGAATTCATGCAGGTGTTCAACGCATATCAGGAGGTCATCAACCGTCACAAGACGAGCGACCTCTCAGAGTCGCAGCCAACCAAAGGCAACATAGCCGGCGGACTGACGACAATCGAGGAGAAGGCCTTCGGCAACCTGCAGAAGATCGGCAGGAAGACGCAGTTCATCGACGTGCTCAAACCGGCTGAAGCGCCGTCCAAAGGTCCCGGGCTGTACTACATGGATACCTCGTCCGCGGCAGCCGAATGCGTCACGCTGCAGGCGGCCGCCGGCTTCGTCGTCCATCTGTTTCCAACCGGGCAGGGAAACGTCATCGGCAATCCAATCGAGCCGGTGATCAAGCTCACAGCGAACCCCAGAACGGCCCGGACGATGGTGGAACATATCGATCTCGACGTGTCAGGGATCCTTCGTCGGGAGATGACGCTCGACCAGGCGGGCGACCAGCTCATCGACATCGTCGTTCGCACGTGCAACGGGCGCCTCACGTGCGCGGAGGTGATGGGCCATCGAGAGTTCGTGCTGACGAAGCTGTACCAGTCGGCATAACGACGAATTCGATCATGCGTAGCGCGTGGGCTTCAGCCCGCGCGTGAGCGCTCGACGCGCGCTAACTGCGCAGGCTAAAGCCTGCGCTCTACATTTATTGGACAGAGGATGCAGATGCGAAAAAAGGTCACCATCGTCGGCGGCGGCGGCGCTGTTGGTGCAACGGCCGCTCAGCGGATCCTCGATCGCGGCCTGGCGGACGTCGTGCTCGCCGACGTGCTGGAAGGAATACCGGCCGGTCGAGCGCTCGACATGCTGGAGTCGACCCCGATCATTCGATCGGATGTGAACGCGATCGGCTTCACGTCGAAGGACAATGATTACCGCGAGACGGCAAACAGCGACGTCGTCGTCGTCACCGCCGGGTTTCCACGCAAGCCGGGCATGAGCCGGAGCGACCTGCTTCAGGGCAACTACGAAATCATCAAGGCCGTCGTCGTCCCGGTGCTCAAGCATTCGCCTGATGCCATTCTCATCGTCGTGACGAACCCGCTCGACGCGATGGCGTACGCGGCGTTCAAGCTGAGCGGCTTTCCGAAGCATCGCGTCATCGGCATGGCGGGCGTCCTCGATTCGAGCCGCATGAGCACGTTCGTCGCGCAGGAGCTCGGCGTCTCCGTGGCCAACGTCCATTCGCTCGTGCTCGGCGGCCATGGCGACACGATGGTGCCCCTGCCGCGCTATACCACGGTCGCAAGCATCCCCCTCCCCGAGCTGCTGCCGAAGGAACGCATCGAGGCGATCAACCAGCGCACGCGCGACGGCGGCGCGGAGATCGTCAACCTGATGAAGATTGGCGGCAGCGTACTACGCGCCCTCCGCCGCTGTTGTCGAAATGGTGGAAGCAATCCTGAAGGATCAGAAGAAGATTCTGCCGTGCGCGGTGTACCTGGAGGGCGAGTATGGCCTGACCGACATCTTCATGGGTGTACCGGTCAAGCTTGGCGCGCGAGGCGTCGAGCAGATCATCGAGCTCAAACTGACCCAGGACGAAAAAGCCGCCCTGCACAAGTCGGCGGCCTCGATACGCGAGCTCATCATGGCGTTGGGGGTGTAGAGGCACGGACGGTAATATTGGGAGCGCCATGACGAAATCCGCCGGCATGCTGGTGCTCTCGCTTGCGATTGCCGCGGTGGTGCTCGCTGCGCAGACCCCGGCGCCGAATCCGTTGCCCTGGGTGTACGGCTACGTGACGCCCGGTCCGGAACCGGTGCCGCCACCCTGCCCTGCCGACGCGAAGCCGTACACCTGTTCACGCCCGGGCCGCCCGTGGGAGGCGGATCCGGCGCTGCTCCGCCTGCCCGGCAGCGATCGAGTCTTCACGATTACGCAAATCCAGGCGCACTACGACCCGGCAGATTGGTATCCGGCCGATCATCCATCGCCGGTACCCGATATCGTCCAGCACGGCCGCGAGAGCGATCGCTTGCGGGCGTGCGCTCATTGCCACTACCACAACGGTCAGGGTAAGCCCGAGAACGGACACGTGACAGGGTTGCCGGTGAACTACTTCATGCAGCAGCTCGCGCTTTTCAAGAGCGACGGCCGGAAGAGCGCGGATCCACGCAAGGCGAACCACGCGGAAATGTCTCAGATCGCGCGGTTGCTCAGCGACGCCGAGATGAGGGCGGCGGCGCAGTATTACTCGGCCATCGCATGGAACCCATGGGTCAAAGTGGTCGAATCCGACAAGGCGCCGCAGACACGCCAGTCTGCCGCGGGCCTCTTCATTCCGCTCGGCGACGACACCGAGCCGCTGGGTCAGCGCTTCATCGAGGTGCCCGAGTTTCCGGACCGCACGGAGAGGCTCCGCGATCCGAAAGCGGGCTTCGTTGTGTACGTCCCGTTCGGCAGCGTTGAACAGGGCAAGACGCTGGTTACGACCGGTGGAGGCAGGACCGTTCAATGCGGCACGTGCCATGGGCCGAACCTGATGGGCATGGGTGACGTTCCGCCAATTGCGGACCGCACTGTCAGCTACACCGTCCGGCAGCTTTACAACTACCAGCAGGGCACGCGACAGAGTCAGGTGATGCGGCCAGTCGTCGCAAAGCTCAGTCCGGACGACATCATCGCGATCGCCGCGTATCTCGCCTCGCTATAGACCTCGACCGCTCGATCAACTTGCCAGGGCCGGCCTTGCCCTTGCCGGGCCGACCTAAAGGTCGGCCCCTACATTGTCGGCGCGGCCAGGTCGGCCCGATCGAGGACGCGGCGCGGGAATTGCGTCCGCTCTATTCATGCGGAACACAACAAAACAAGACACGGGGACGCTCGCCCATGAGCTCTCGCGCGAGAACGATCCGGACAATCCGGTCGTGCAGGAACTTCGAAGACAGACAGCGAACGCGTTCGTTCTGTACGTCAACTACAAGCACTACCACTGGCAGACCTTCGGTCCACTGTTTCGAGACATGCACAAGCTGTTCGACAAGCTCGCGGAAGAGGTGTTGTCGACCGTCGATGAGCTGGCCGAACGTGTGCGAATGATCGGACAGGATCCGCCGGGGCATCTGCTCGATGCCGCGGATCTGGCCACCGTGGCGCCTGCAGCGCCAAAAGCCAACATGCGGGAGATGGTCGAAGAAGCCGACCGGCACGCCCTCATCGTGATCTCCGAGCTGCGGCGCGGTGCACGCGTCGCCGACGAACACGACGATCCCGGCACGGTCGATCTGTTCTCGAAGACGGTTCAGATTCACGAGAAGCACGAGTGGTGGCTGCGCGACATCCTGCGAAAGGGCGACGGCCTCTGCACGTGATGGAAGGACGGACATGAAAACGCGCACGCTCCTCGCCGGCGCCGGAGTCGGTGCGGGTCTGACCTACTTCCTGGATCCCGTGCGGGGAGCGCGCCGGCGCGCCCTCGTGCGCGACTCGATGGTGCATTCCGCACGAGTTACGCGCCGTGCGGTCGGTATCGTCGGGCGGGACATGCTTCACCGCACGTATGGAACCGCAGCATCGATGCGTAGTCCGTTCCGACACGGCGCCGACGATCAGGTTGTCGTCGACAGGGTGCGATCCAAGCTCGGGCGTCTTGTGTCGCATCCGCATGCTGTTGAGGTGACATCCACGGATGGTGTCGTCACGCTTCGCGGGCCGATCCTGGAGGCGGAAGCGGACAACCTCATGCGGGCTATCGGGCGTGTCAACGGAGTGCACGACGTTATCGACGAGCTCGAGCGCCATGAGCGGGCTGGCAACGTGCCATCGCTCCAGGGCGGGCGATCGCCGGTGGGCGAGCGTCTTGACGCCTTCCGGCCGGACTGGGCTCCCGCGACGAGGGTGCTGTTGGGAACGGCGGGAGCCGCCATTGCGCTGGCGGGGATAGCACGGCGCGATGCGGCCGGCGTCATCGCTGCGCTGCTGGGCACCGGGCTGGCCGCGCGCGCTGCGACGAATCTGCCCGCGAATCGCGGGTTCGGGTTCACCGATCGGCGGCACGCGATCGACCTGCAGAAAACCATCGTCATCAACGCGCCGGTAGGAGAGGTATACGCGTTCTGGTCGCTATACGAGAACTTTCCCCGGTTCATGTCGCGTGTCTACGAGGTCAGGTCGAGCGAAGAGCGTCCGATGCAGTCCCACTGGAAGGTCGCCGGTCCCGCCGGAACGACGGTGCAATTCGACGCCGAGGTCACGGGTACGGTTCCGAACCAGATGGTTGCGTGGCGCACGCTCCCGGGATCGGCGGTCGCGCACGCGGGCGTCGTTCGTTTCGATCCCGAGCCCGACGCCCGGACCCGAGTCCACATCCGCATGACGTACAACCCGC
Organism: uncultured Acidobacteriota bacterium; assembly: GCA_963814955.1. Lineage (GTDB taxonomy): Bacteria > Acidobacteriota > Vicinamibacteria > Vicinamibacterales > UBA2999 > DATCJA01. The sequence continues at coordinate 9,334 of CAWFEX010000016.1, read as the reverse complement.
CTGCCGGATGGCTCGGACATGAGGTCGCCGCCGCATTCGGCGTCGATCCGAAAAGCAGCATGGACGCCGACCTGGCGCGGATGAAAACCTTGATCGAGACCGGCCACGCGCCGCACGACGCCGCACAGCCGATGCGCGAGCCGCAGTAGCAGGGCCATCACATAGCTGGTAGGCGGTAGTTGGTAGGAACTTGTTAGTGCTACCAGCTGCCAGCTACCTACCAGCTACCGACTTCGTTTGTGACTGGCCTTGTGACTTGGGCCTTGTGACTTGTTCCATGCGCTTGTCCTCCCGGCGTGCGCCCTGTATAACGTTCTTTCTTGCGTTTCCCCTTCGCCATCGGCTTATGCGTCTTGTTGACCGCCGCAGCTGTTGCGCAGCAGGAGCGGCTGCCTTCGGCGCGACTCGTAGAGGCGCCGCGCCTCGCGATGCCCGGCGCCATCGATTCCAACGTGCCGATGACATGGGAGCTCGTTGACGGCAGCTGGAGCCTGTTCGCACTGACGTCCTGGGGCGGGATCCCCGCCCGGTTGTTCGGCTCGGGGCTCACACAGATGCGCGAGGCGGGGCCGGTCACGATCGTCCGACATCCGGGCCATGGAATCTGGATCGACAGCATCATTCCGGACGAAGCCGGGGTGTGGTACGGCTACTACCATCATGAAACGCCGGCGTACGCGTGCGGTCGGGTCGATCGGTTCATTCCGCGGATTGGCGCGCTTCGCTCAACGGACCGGGGCTCCAGCTGGGAAGACCTGGGCATGATCGTCGAGGCGGCGGCAGGGAGCGACGCGTGCGCGTCGACGAACCGCTATGTCATCGGCGGCGTCGGCGACGTCAGTGCGATGCTCTCGCCGGATGGACGCGACCTGTTCCTGTTCATCAGCCAGTACTCCAGGACACCCTCGGATCAGGGTGTGGCAGTGGGACGTCTGGCGTGGGCGGATCGCGATTCGCCCGGTGGCCGCGTGACGATTTGGCGCGACGGTGCGTGGATCCCGCCACGGTTCACGGCCGACGCAGACGGCGTCGAAACGTGGACGTACCCGAGTGGCACGCCACTCTCGCCTGTAAGCAAGCCCTGGCACGATGGTCAGGTTGCGGCGGACGCGTTCTGGGGGCCATCCGTGCACTGGAACCGGTATCTGGAACGGTACGTGATGCTGCTCAATCGGGCGCGCGACGAGAACTTCAACAACGAGGGGATCTACATCTGGTACGCGCGCACGCTCGATGATCCGCGAGGGTGGAGCACGCCGCAGAAGATCATGAACGGCGGCGGATGGTATCCGCAGGTGGCCGGTCTCGACGTGGCGACTGGCTCCGACAAAGACGCGGGTCAGCGCGCACGTTTCTTTCTCACCGGCCGATCCGAACGGTACATCGAATTCCAGCGCTGACCGGATTCACCGCGACAGGCCACAGAGAGGCGGACGAGGACTCGGCCGGCTCGATCCCTGTCTCGTTGAGGGTCTGAGCGCAATCAGAGCCCGCGTCAACAGGACGGCGGCCTCGGGTATATCATTCCGCGGTTCAAACAGGAGATGTGCGATGAAGAACCTGCACGACGCCGCCGTTCGCGCCGACGTGGTCAGGCGACTGCAAGCGCTCCGGCCCGACTCCGAGCGCAAGTGGGGAAAAATGAGCGTCGACCAGATGCTGTGGCACGTGGGTGATGCCCTCGCGCTGTCGCTCGGGGACCTCACGGTGGACGCCGGAAAGCCGCCGATACCGCGCGCCCTGCTGAAATTCATCGTCCTCAATCTGCCGTGGAGCAAGAACGGCCCTACGCATCCCGCATTCGTGGCGACGCGGAATTACGATTTCGCGGCCGAGCGGGCGCGCTGCCTGCACCTCATCGACAAGGTTGCGTCACGAGATATGCACGGAGACTGGCCGAACCACCCGGTGTTCGGTCCGATGACTGGCGAACAGATAAGCCGTCTCCACGCCAAGCATCTCAACCACCACTTGTTGCAGTTCGGCGTGTGACGTCCCCCGTCGTGTGCCGCTTCAGCAGTAGCCGCCTACGGAGTGTCCGGCTTCAGCCGGACCCGACGCGCGGTAGTACGTAGTGTCCGGCTTTAGCCGGACCGAACTTCGCGCTTGCCGTCAGGGGGCCAACAGCCGCACCCACGGACCGCTGATTTCGATGGGCTCTCCGTACTCGTCTTTCCCTTTGAACCTGGTCTGCGCGTAGTGGAATTTCGCGTAGCCGCTGCACCAGCGCGTGTGCAGCGCGATCGTGCCGTTGCCGTTCAGTGTCAAGGTTTCGCCGTTCCGGCTCACGAACCGACCTTCGAAGAAGTTCTCTCGTTCGGCAAAAGTAACGGGAACACCCGTCTCAGCATGGATGTACTGGGTGCATACCACGTGTACTTCATGACCGGATTCCGGCAGGCGGCCACGTCGGTGATCGGCTTGCCGCTGTGCGGAACGGGCTCAGGATCGATCTTTAGGCTCACGCGAAAGTGCGTCGACGGCGGTGTCGGGACGGGCGCACCTGGCGCCGGGGCCGGCGGCGGTCCCGGGGGCCATCCAGGCGAGGTCGGGGAGGGCGCGGCGGTTGGGTCGGACGCCGGCGCATTGGGTGGCGCCGGTGCTTCATCTGCCAGCGTCATGACGTACACCGCGGTCGCTGGACCGATGTCCGCGCTTGGTGACGTTGGCGACTGTTGACCACATGAGATGGCTCCCCAAGCAGCGAGCGAGAGCACGATGAAGATTGCGGGGGGCTTGGACAACGGTGACGGCATTCTGCTGCTCCAGCGATAAGTCCGCGAACGATTCTCCGGACACCGCCTTACGCAAAAGGTGAACCACGAACCGAAATGTCCAGAACATATTGCCTGCATTGGAGAACGGGGCAGTGCGTCGAAATGAACCACCCGCGAATGCGGCGCGCAGAAGGAAGGAAGAGGAAGCGCGAGGGACGATCGCGGAAGAAAGGAGGACTGGATTAGTTCGCCTTGAAGCGGGTAGGGAATTCGGCTAGCATCCCCGCGCATGCGAACCAGCGCCCTGATCATTTCGATGTTCCTGACCGGCTCCTTCGCCGTACATCCGTACGCCGCACAGACGTCGCAGGGCACGATGCCGCCGGCAGAGCCGGCCAAAGATCTCGAATCCGCTCTCTACAAGGCTGCGGATGCGCTTGGCATGCTCAGAGGTCCACAGGAACGCGACGGGATCATTACGTTCGAATATTGGGCCAACGGGTCGCTCGACTTCCAGGGACGGCCATGTCAACTGGCGAACTATCGCGCCAGTGTGAGATATCCCGCGGCCGATCGTCGCGAACGGTTCCCGGTTCCGGCGATGCGCGTCGATTTCACATGCGCCGCCGCGGGACAGAAGGGGGATCGACACGTCCAGATTGTCGCCGGCGACCTCGCATGGAACGAGGCGGAGCCGGGTGGTAACGCAACACCGGCAAATCAAGCCGTTCAGGAGCGGCTGCTCCAGGTTTGGACGCTTCCGCAAGGCGTGGTCAAGGCGGCACGCCTGGCTGGCGCGAAAGCGACGTTCTCGACCGAAGGCGGGAAGCCTGTCATCACCTTCCCTCTGCCGGCTCCTCTTCAAGCCGGCACGGTGAAGGCGACGCTGGATCCGGAAAATTTCCTGTTTCACACGATGCCCACCGGCGTGCGGCGCTACTTCAGCCATCGGATCGAGCGGGTTGAAACCCGCCTCAACAATGTCGTCACCGTGACGACGTATTCGGATTACCGCGACCTGAACGCGGACGATTACAAGAGTGACGCGCTCCTTCCGCGCCGTATAGTCCAGGAGCGGAACGGTATGAAAGTGCTGGATCTGACCCTTACCCAGAGCCAGACATATAATCCTTACGTCGTGATGCCGGTGCCGGAGAATATCCGGAAGGCTGGGGCAGCACGGTAATCGGACCGCTTTTTCGAGGAGGTCGGAAGATGCGTCACGGAATTGCCGGGGCATTGCTACTTTGCGCACTGGTGTGGGCGACCGACGGATCTGAGGGCCCATCATGCGGTCCAGGCCGCGTTCGACCAGGACGACCACGCCACGCTCACCGGCGTACTGACGAAGGTGCTGTGGATCAACCCACACGTACGATGGTTCCTGGATGTCAAAGACGAGAGCGGCAAGGTCACGACGTGGACCATTTCCGGCGCCGGGCCCGGCGGATTCCGCGATATCGGGATCAGCGGCCGCGATGTCTTCAAGACAGGCGAAACGTACACGGCCATTGTTGCGCGGGCGCGCGACAAGTCGCCCAATGGATACGTGCTGACGTTCATCCTGCCGGATGGCCGGAAGATCGACCTCTGGCACCAGTACAAGTCCGAGGCGACCGGCACCGGCGAGGCGCCAAGTAGCGCGAGCCACCCGATGGTCCGGCGCCTCGAGCGCCGATGCGACGAGGAGACTCCTATGACGCGTGGTACTTTTCGCCTGCTCGCTGCGGCGCTCGCCGTGGCTGTCGGCGTGTCGGTGATTCTGATTTCCTCGGGCGCTGCGGGCGCAGACAAGGCCCGCTTCCAACGGGGCCTCGGTTGCAACGCCGCGCACGGCTGATGGAAAGCCGGATCTCAGCGGCCGATGGGGTGGCGGGGGCGGCGGTGCGGGCGGCGCCGGCGGCGTTCAGGCCATTGAGCCGAACGGCCAGGTGCACCAGTTCGAGCACTATTCGGAGTATTCAGAGGCGCTGGCGGCCGGCCGCGTGAGCGCAAACGCCAAGATTGTCGGACGTCAGCCGAATTACCGGCACGGCAACAACGTTTACTCCGAGCGCGATGCGGGATTCACGCAGCGCGCGTTCGGCAACCCGCCCCTGTACAAGCCGGAGATCTGGGAGCGGGTTCAGTATCTCGACGAGAACGGAAACAAGGAAGACACGACCTTCTCGTGTTTCCCGCCCGGCGTGCCGCGCCTCGGACCGCCGATGCGCGTTCGTCCAGACGCCGAAAGATGTCGTTCTTCTCTATCAGAACCGGAACACCTGGCGCGTGATTCCAACCGATGGACGCCCGCACGATCCCGTGAATTCGCAGGACCAGACGTTCATGGGCGATGCGGTCGGCCGCTGGGAGGGCGATACGCTGGTCATCGAGGTCATCGGATTCAACGACGTCAGCTGGCTGGGCTGGCCCGGGTGGTTCCACACGAACAACATGCGCGTCGTTGAGCGGCTGCGGCGCGAGGGCAATACGCTGCACTACCAGGCAACCGTTCACGATCCCGACATTCTGTTGGAACCCTGGGAGATGGATCCGCGGGCGCTGCCGCTGAACACGAGCGACGATCCGTACCTGGAAGACCCGCCCTGTCTCGACTTCGACTTGTCACACATGCTGACGAGGGAACGAGGGTGAGCGACGGAGAAATTTACGAATTGACGGATTGACGAATTTGAATTGGATTGAATTGATCAGAACTTGACTCGTGCCTCCCAATCCGTCAATCCGTAAGTCCGTCAATCCCTCAATTTTCGTTGCCGTCTGCCTCCTGTGGCTGACGGCGATCGGCATTCAGGCATCTCCGCCGCAGAACCCTCAGCCGCAGGGCGCGGTGAGGATGGCCGAGGAAGTCTTTCAGAACGTTCAGGTGCTGAAGGGCATTCCCGCCGACGAATTCCTCGACACGATGGGCATGTTCTCATCGGCGCTGCTCTTCGACTGTGTGAGCTGCCACGCCCAGGAGATCATTTCCGACCCGAAAGGATTTTCAATCGCCACTCCCCGGATTCAGCGCGCACGCCAGATGGTCGTGATGATGAACGCCATCAACAAGCAGTACTTCGGCGGACAACCGCGCGTGACGTGCTTCACCTGCCATGGCGGCGGCAACCGGCCGAAAGCGGTCCCCAATCTCGAGTTGCAGTACGGCGAGCCGGTTGACGATCCTTACGCGATCGAATTCTTCCCCAGCCTGTACGCGCCTCCGATCGATCAGGTGTTCGCAAAATATCTCCAGGCAGTCGGCGGCGCAGAACAGCTGGCGAAATTCACGAGCTTCGCCGGAACGGGGACGTACGCGGGGTACGAAACCGAGCAGAAGGAAGTCCCGGCCGAGGTGTTCGTCCAGGCGCCCAATCGGATGACGACGATCGCGCGGTCGCCGGCAGGGGTCAGCGTCAAGGCCTTCGACGGCCGCGCCGGGTGGAGACTGCAGCCGGACACCCCCCAGCCGCTCCTGGCGCTGAGTGGCGGCAATCTGTCAGGTGCAGCGATTGAAGCCATGGTTTGGTTCCCCGCCTCGATTCAGCGTGCGTTCAGCCAGTGGCAGGTCGGGGTCACCGCCATCAACGATCGCGACATCATCGTCGCGCAGGGGGCCAATCCGGGGCAGCCCCCGGTCAGGCTGTATTTCGACGAGTCCGGACGCCTCGTGCGTCTCGTGCACTGGAGACCAACCGCGGTAGGCGCCATTCCCACGAAGATCGATTACTCGGATTACCGCGCCGTTGGCGGCATACAGGTCCCTTTTCAGTGGACGAGGACCTGGACGAACAATCAGGTCGTCATTCAGATGAAGGAAATCCGCCCGAACGTCGCCATCGACGCCGCACGCTTCGGCCGCCCCTGAAAATCGCGCAGCAATCCATTGACAGTGCCGCGCTGTAGGTGATACCTAACGCGCGCATTCCCCTCGCGCCGGTCCACGTCGTAGGAACCAGCCCAGGGCGTAGCCTGGGCCGTCGACTCCAGTTCTCCTTTGCGCGCCCCGCGCGCAGGACGCACGTTTTCACGAGAGGGAGGGTTCCATGAGGTACCTGAGCGTTTGGCGCATCGTCCGAGGACTCACGTCACTTGGTCTCGTCATGGCGCTGCCGGCGGTCGGCTCCGCTCAGGAAGCTGTCGTGAGCGGTACGGTGCGGGACGCAACCGCGGGCGTCCTGCCCGGCGTGACCGTCACCGCGATTCACGAGTCGACTGGAAATACGTTCGAGGTGGTGACCGATGACGCAGGCGCGTACCGGATTCCGGTGCGTACTGGCGCCTACCGTGTCACCGCCGCGTTGACCGGATTCGCGACGGTGACGCGGACCGGCCTGGAACTGCTGCTCGGTCAACAGGCCGTCGTCAATTTCGAGCTGTCGATTTCGGCGCTGCAGGAATCGGTGACGGTTACCAGCGAAGCGCCGCTGCTCGACGTCACCTCATCGACGCTCGGCGGCAACATCGATCCCCGGCAGATGCAGGAGCTTCCCGTTAACGGACGCAACTGGATGGACCTTGCGATGCTCGCCCCGGGCAGCCGCCAGAACCAGTCGAGTGGCGCACCGCTCATGCGGCAGGGTTATTCGCAAATCAACGTCGACGGCCAGCAGGTCACCACGAACTTCATCGGTCTCGGCGACGATCAACCGCGGTTCAGCCGAGATGCGATCGCCGAGTTCGTGCTGATTACGAACCGGTTCGACGCGACACAGGGTCGATCGACCGGGATGCTCGTGAACGCCATCACGAAATCGGGCACGAACGTCGCGTCCGGAAGCCTGTCCGGCTACTTCCGCGACGACAGCTTCAACGCGGCCGATCACATCCAGCAGCGGGTCCTCCCCTATTCAAACCAACAGGTGAGCTCCACATTCGGTGGACCCGTCCGGCGCGATCGGATTCACTTCTTCGCCAATTACGAGTACGAACGCGAGCCGCAGACCATCACGTTCGACAGTCCGTACCCGGAGTTCAACATCGACTTCCCGAACAAGCGACAGCAGCACTCGGGTGGTGGGAAGGGGGACGTGCAGTTTTCACCGCAGATTCGTCTGTCGGCGCGCGCGCAGGTGTACGACCAGGTCTATTACACGGGCGGCGGCAGCACCAATCATCCGTCGAACACCCAGTACGAAAGCCGTCACACCACGCAATTTCTGACGACGTTCACGCAGGTGATCGGCAACCGTGCGGTCAACGAGATCAAGGGAGGAACGAGCCGCTATACGCGAATCAACGAGCCGGTAACCAGATGGAACGGCGGCGATTTCCCGAACGCGTCAACCTACTCGTTCCGTACGGGCACCGCGACGCGCGTCCAGCTGCGCGGCTATACCTTCGGGGGCGGCAACGTCCAGCACCACAACCAGTACAAGAACTCGATTCGTGACGACTTTTCCCTGACCTATAACAAAGCCGGCCGTCATGCGCTCCGGCTTGGTGGCGAGTACATCTACGACCTGTCGATCCTGCGCGGGTGCGGCAGCACTTGCCGTCCGACCCTGGTCGCCCAGAACGGGGCAATTCCGGCAAACATCGTCCAGGCGCTTCCGGTCTGGAACGACGCGTCCACGTGGAATCTGGATGCGGTTGCGGCGGTGGCGCAGCGCTACGAGCTGAGTGTCACGAACACGAAGGCGTTTTATCGCGAAATTCCACAGCATCTCTACGCAGGCTGGGCGCAGGACGACTGGACGATCTCGTCGCGTCTCACGGTGAACGTGGGCCTGCGGTGGGACCTCGAGACAGGTGTCGGCGCCAAGCTGGCGTTGGCGCCAATCCTTCCCGGAGACAATCCCGAGGACAAGAACAACTTCGGGCCACGCGTGGGATTTGCCTATGCGCTGAACGACCGCACCGTGATCCGCGGCGGTTACGGCAAGTTCTTCGCCGAAGGGACCGCCGACGAATATCACCAGACACAGCTCTTCATCATGTCGGCGGCGCCGCAGATTCTCAGCGATGGCCGGTCGAATTTCCCGACGAACCCGTACAACGGCCCGGCGCCCACGCTCGATCAGATCCTGTCCCGATCATGCGATCTCAACGGCTCACAGGCTGGCTGCGTACGGCGTGAGTTCGTTCCCGAGATGGTCGATCCATTCTTCAAGACTCCCTACAGTCACCAGGCGTCAATCGGCGTGCAGCGGCAGCTCGGGGCCGACATGTCGATTGAAACCAACTACGTGTTCACCGCCGGGCGCCTGGAAGAAGATTCGAGGAACGTGAATCTCAACTACAACCCGGCGACCGGCGCAAATTACGACTATCGCAACATCGCCACCCTCCCGATGCCGGAATTCGGGCGCATCCAGCTGACGTCGTTTCAGGGGCGATCCAATTTTCACGGCTGGGACTGGTCGTTCTCCAAGCGCATGAGCAACCGCTGGCAGGCGTCGGCCACCTACACGCTGTCGAAATTCGATGATGCCGACTCCAATCCATTCGCCCACGCGATCGTGAACGGCCGCCTGACGCGGCAGGCGCTTGGATTCGATGTGGAGCCGGATCTCGGGGCCGAGTACACGCTTGCCGCGACCGACCAGCGCCATCGCGCGGTGTTCAACGGGATCTGGGAGGTGGGCTACGGTCTGCAGGTGAGCGGGCTGTATTTCTATGGTTCAGGCGAGCGT
>CAWFEX010000015.1:0-767766 GCA_963814955.1 uncultured Acidobacteriota bacterium | reverse complement strand
CTTGGAAAGCGATTCGGGCGACGCTCACCGAGTGATACGGAAACACCTCTTCTCACAATCCATTCAACGACTTCCCGCCACAGAATGCGTCTCGATGTGAGCCCGTAAACGTCGCTGTTTGTCAGCCGTTTCGATCCCACCTTACACAGTTCTTACACATTTCCAGTTTCAGTTAGCGACCTTGATTGAGGCGTCTCTGCGGCGAGACGAGCGAGTGTCAGTTTTCTACTTGGAAGGTTGATCGAACCGGGCCAGACGCCCAGATCGACCGGCCGAGCGTACAGTGGTCTCCTGAACCGTGCTCTTGCGGAAGAAGGGGTTCGAGGAGCGCCTCTCAGATATTCGTGCTATCCGGGATTTCGATGGCAGACGGCGATCGCAGGGCGCCGGCAGTAACCGCGAAGTCGTGACCGTACAGTTCGATGAGCGGCGGTGAGAAGACGAGGTCTGCATGTTCAATGTCCACTCTGGTCTGCTTCCCAAGAAGCTCCTGGCCGCCATCCGGGACGATCGTCCGCACACCCAGATATCGCACATCTTGGTCGAAGCGGCGACGATGGAGATACCGTCCGTCCTTGCGCGATTCTCGACCCGTCCCGAAGGGTTGACCAGTGACGACGCTCGCGCGAGGCGCGCTCAGTATGGGCCGAACGTCTTGGCAACAGACCAGCGAACGAGCCTCGGCAAGCTGTTCTGGCATGCCGTTCTCAACCCGCTGGTGATCCTGCTGGCGATCCTGGCGAGCATCTCATTCGCCACCGGTGACCCTCGGGCGGGGATCGTGATGTCGCTCATGATCGCTCTGGGCGTGGGGCTGAAACTCATCCAGGAAGCCAAGGCCGACAGCGCAGCGGCCAAGCTCAAGGCCATGATCTCGGTCACCGCCACCGTCGATCCGTGATGGCACGCCCCAGGAGATCGCCGTTTCGCAGCTGGTCCCCGGTGACATCGTGGAACTGGCGGCGGGGGACATGATCCCCGCCGACGTGCGCATGGTCGCGGCGAAAGATCTGTTCGTGACGCAAAGCTCGCTGACCGGCGAGAGCTTCCCGGTTGAGAAGTTCGAGGTCGAAAAGAACGCGGCCACGACTGCGCCCATCGATCTGACCAGCATCGCATTTCTGGGCACGAGCGTCGAGAGCGGTTCGGCGACGGCGGTTGTCGTCGCCACCGGGAAAGAGACATTTCTGGGCGGCATGGCCCAGTCGCTGTCGGAGGAGCCGGAACAGACCGCGTTCGACAAGGGCATCGCTCAGTTCACCTGGCTGATGCTGCGATTCATTCTCGTCATGGTGCCCCTGGTCTTCGTCATCAATGGCCTGACCAAGGGCAACTGGGTCGAAGCCTTCTTCTTCGCCGTGGCGGTGGCCGTGGGCCTGACGCCCGAGATGTTGCCGATGATCGTGACGGTCTGCCTGTCCAAAGGTGCACTGGCGATGAGCCGCAAGAAGGTGATCGTCAAGCGGATCAACGCCATTCAGAACCTGGGCGCGATGGACGTGCTCTGCACCGACAAGACCGGCACGCTGACGATGGATCACGTCATCCTGGAGAGGCACTGCGACGTGGCGCTGAAGGAAGACGAGGGCGTCCTCGCGCTGGCGTACATGAACAGCCACTTCCAGACTGGCTTGAGGAACGTCCTGGACCGCGCGGTGCTCGCGCATACCGAGACCCACGCGTCACGCGAAGATCCCCGAATACGCAAAGGTGGACGAAATCCCGTTCGACTTCCAGCGCCGCATCATGTCGGTCGTGGTCCGTACGCCCGAAGGCAAGGACCGAATCATCAGCAAGGGAGCCCCGGAGGCCATCTTCCCGCGCTGCACGAACTTCGAGCTCGACGGCCAGCTCTACCCGATGGACCACGCCCACATCGACGGGCTCAAGAAGGAGTACGAACAGCTCTCGGCCGATGGCTTCCGTGTGCTCGCGATCGCCAGCAAAGACATTGAGCCGCGCGGTATCGTTGCGGGCGACGCCACTCCCTACTCCAAGGCCGACGAGTGCGACCTGATCCTGAACGGCTATGCGGCCTTCCTCGACCCGCCGAAGGAGACGGCCGCGGCGGCGATCAAGGCCCTGCAAGGCCACGGCGTGGCCGTCAAGGTCGTCACGGGCGACAACGACTTGGTCGCCCGCAAGATCTGCAAAGAGGTCGGGCTGTCCACTGAGTTCGTGCTGCTCGGCAGCGACGTCGAGAAGATGTCCGACGCGCAGCTTGCAGACGCGGCGGTAGGAGCCACGCTGTTTGCCCGCGTCTCTCCCGCCCACAAGCAGCGCATCATCAAGGCCCTGCAATCCCGCAAGCACACCGTGGGCTTCATGGGCGACGGCATCAACGACGCCCCCGCCTTGCACGCGGCGGACGTCGGGATCAGCGTCGATACCGCCGTGGATATCGCCAAGGAATCGGCGGACATGATCCTGCTGGAAAAGTCCTTGCTGGTCCTGGAAGCGGGCGTCGTCGAGGGACGCAAGGTCTTCGCCAACATCCTCAAGTACGTGCGCATGGGCGCGAGCAGCAACTTCGGCAACATGTTCAGCGTCCTGGGGGCGAGCGTCTTCGTCCCCTTCCTGCCGATGGCCCCGATCCAGATCCTGGCCAACAACCTGCTCTACGACATCAGCCAGACCGCCATTCCGACCGACGACGTCGATCCCGAGCAGGTCGAGAAGCCACGCCCCTGGGACATCAAGCAGCTGACCCGTTTCATCGTCTTCATCGGCCCGTGCTCGTCGATCTTCGACTACACCACGTACTTCATGATGCTGTACATCTTCAACTGCTGGAACATCTCGACGCCGGAGGCCGCGGCGCATAGCGCGAGCCTGTTTCAGACGGGCTGGTTCGTGGAGAGCCTGCTCACGCAGACGCTCATCATCCACATCATCCGCACCAACAAGATCCCGTTCCTGCAGAGCCGCTCGTCGTGGCCGCTGATCGGTGATGTCCGTCGTGATCATGGCGATCGGCATCGCCATTCCGTTCACGCCGCTGGGACAGCTATCTGGGCTTCACGGCGCTGCCACCGCTGTACTGGCCGCTGCTGGCGCTCACGCTTCTGTGCTACGTGGTCCTGACGCAGTTGGTCAAGATGTGGCTGCTGCGGAGGAAGTGGATCTAATGGGCGAGGATGGTCACGATCATGCTGATCACAAGCACGCGGTCGGCGATCACACCCACAGCGTGGGCGCGAACGCGGACGGTCGGTATCTGACAATCGCGCTGCTGCTCATTGTCGGGTTCATGGTCTTCGAGGTTGTGGTTGGAATAGTGGCGCACTCGCTCGCGCTCCTGTCCGACGCCGCCCACATGCTCACGGACGCAGGTGCGCTTGCCCTGTCACTCGTGGTCCTGCGATTTGTTCAGCGCCCGGGCGGCGAAGCGCTGACGTACGGCAGGCGGCGGGCTGAGGTGCTGAGCGGCCAAGCCAATGGCGCTGTGCTCCTCGTGCTCGGACTGATCGTCATCTACGAGGCGATTTCACGCTTGATCACACCACCTGACGTCGCCGGGCTTGCGGTGACGATGGTGGCGGCTGCCGGCGTGGTCGTAAACCTCGCCGCGGCATGGGTCATGGCGAAGGCCAATCGTCACAGCCTGAACATCGAGGGCAGCTTTCAGCACATCCTGACCGACTTGTATGCCTTCATAGGAACGCTCATCGCTGGCATCGTGATCCTTGTCACCGGTTTCGACCGAGCGGACGCGATGGCATCGCTCCTCGTGGCGGTTCTGATGCTCCGATCAGGGTTCGATCTCCAGCGCAAAGCCATCCGCGTACTCCTCGAAGGCGCGCCGGAAGGGATGCCACCTGCCGAGGTCGGTGTGGCGATGGCGCATGGCGAGCACGTGAAAGAGGTGCACGATCTGCACCTGTGGGAACTGGCACCGGGCCATCCCATCTTGACGGCGCATGTGCTCGTCGCGCCCGGCGAAGACTGTCATGCCGTCCGCCGCGCGCTCGAGCGGATGCTGAACGAGCGCTTCAAGATCGCGCACACGACACTGCAGGTCGATCACGCGCACCAGCAACTGCTGTCGATTCAGCGGCAGGGAGTCTGGCCTTCGACTACTTCGTGACAAGACGGATCAGAGGAAGCACCGATGACTCGAAGTGTTCATAGAGAGCGGCACCGCACCGAGCGAATCGGCTGGCTGCGGGCCGCCGTCCTCGGGGCGAACGACGGCATCGTATCTACCGCGAGTTTGATCGTTGGCGTCGCGGCAGCGAGTGCCGGCCGGAATGAAATTCTCGTCGCCGGCGTTGCCGGCATGGTGGCGGGTGCCATGTCGATGGCCGCAGGCGAGTTCGTGTCGGTCAGCTCGCAGCTCGACACCGAGCGGGCCGACGTGGCACGTGAGCGGGAGGAGTTGGCCACTCAGCCTGAATTCGAGAAGAGGGAACTCGCGGCGATCTACGTGGGGCGAGGGCTGACACCAGAGCTCGCCACTCAAGTCGCCGACCAACTGATGGCTCATGACGCGCTATCGGCGCATTCACGGGATGAGCTCGGCCTGTCCGAAGCCGTGGGCGCGCGCCCCGTACAGGCCGCCCTGACATCGGCCGCGACGTTCGCGGCGGGCGCCGCATTGCCTCTCGTCACGGCGCTCGGTGCGCCACCGCCATATGTGGTCCTACTTGTGGCGGCGACGTCGCTACTGTGTCTCACGGCGCTCGGCGCACTATCGGCGCGGACGGGCGGGGCACGCGTGTTCAGGGCTTCGGCGCGGGTGGCCTTCTGGGGAGCCTTGGCGATGGGCCTTACCGCCGGCGTGGGCTGGTTGTTCGGGACAGTGGGGGCTTGATCCGGTTTGGTGGACACCTTCCGAAAGGGGAATACGATGTCGGCCAGAGCGGACACGAAGGGACGAGGGTATCTACACGAAAACTCGAGAGGCAGCTCAACGAAATCGCGGTAAGTGATCGCGCCACATTAAGAGGTCTTACACAATTTGCGCGGCGCTCGGTTTCCGAGTGTCCCTAAACGACTGAATACAAACCGCATCTCGGAACGCTAGGATTTGAAGAAGCGTTTTGCGATAATCAGATCCAGACCGCCTGTAAATCGTTGATTCTAAACGGAGAGATGTCCGAGTGGTTGAAGGAGCACGCTTGGAAAGCGTGTGTAGGGGAAACTCTACCGTGGGTTCGAATCCCACTCTCTCCGCCAATTCCCTGCTGGTCTATTCCTTAAGGTTTCTCGCGGTCTCACGAGAAATGATTTCTCGCTGCCAACTGCCGTCTTGTGCCGGTTTTCCACCACATTCGTGAGCTCTTGGGCATTCAGAACCTCAGGGCGACATTTTTGCGCGACATTCTGATGAAGTCGCGCGACCCGCTTGCGTAGTCGCCGATTCGTCGGCCGCCCGGCCGCACGTTTTCCGGAGCCCGTCGACACATCCACCTGTCACCTTGGTGTTCCGGTGCATCGTCCGCCCTGGATCGTCGATCGGCAAATAGGATTCGCGAGAGGGTCATCGATTGAGGAGGTGCTCGCGAACGACGTGCGACCCGCACGTTGGCTGATGCAGGCGGATAGCAAACGCATGGCCACGACATCCCCACCGAGCCTCTCGGATGCAACGAAGCTGGCGGTCGATCGAACTCGCCTGGTTCACGATCAGACGCTATGGCATGCGAACGTCGACGTCGCTCATCTCGTTCGGGTTCACGATCTACAAGTTCTTCCAGTACCTCCGTGAGAACGAGCAGGGCGCCGCGAATGAGGTGTCGATCGGACCTCGTGGTTTTGCGCGCTGGGCATGATCGGCATCGGGCTCACCATCCTCGTCCTGGCCACCCTGGAACATCGCCGCAGCCTTCGGGCTCTGAGAACCGAATACGGCGGCGACCTCGTCCCGAACTTCCTCGCGACAGTAGTTGGCGCTTTGATCGGCCTGCTCGGCATCCTCGGGTTGACGGTCGCGTTTCAGCAATAGGAAGACGCCACCGCCCCTACCCAGATCGAGCGAGCGCCGCGGGGCAACCGCGCCGACCTCGCCGCGAAGCTGAAGACCGCGGGCACGTTCTCTGCGTTCCAAGGCCGCGAATGGACGGATCTCTGGGGCTTTTGGGGGAATCGCCTCGAGGGCCTGGCCGGAGCCATGGTATTTGGTGACCCCGCGACGAGCGGCGGTGAGCAGGTCGGAGAGTGGAGATGGCAAATCACGATGACATCCCGCGCGACGTACTGCCGATTCCGGACCGCGAATTAGTTGGTCTTACGACCTACGACGCGAAGGATCCGGATACGAAGTTCCCGCCGATCCGCCCCTTGCGCCCGCCGGCTGACGCGCCCAACGTGCTCGCCGCCGGGGCCGCCTGCGGTTCACGATCCTGATGATCCTGTCATCGCTCGCCGAGACCGGCGTGGTCCCCGCGACGGCGTGATTACCGTGCCAAGTCGATAACGCGACGGACCATTCGGACTGGCCACAATGGTTCCCAGCCCCGCACCCCGTGACGTCAAGAGCTCGTGGCTTCGCCGCAAGAGCGAGGGCGCACGTCAGAAAGCCGTTTCCAGGATGGATGATCGGCAGGACTTCTCGCTTGTTCTGGGGGGCCCGATCTTCCAGCTTCTGCGCCGGATGTATCTGTCCGGAGACGCGCTGGAACTGGTACGGCGACGGGTTCTCGTAATAACGTCGATCGTATGGCTGCCACTCATCGCGCTCTCGACCTTTGAAGGACAGGCGTGGGGCGGGAACGCGGCCGTGCCGTTCCTGTGGGACCTCGAAGCGAACATCCGCTTGCTGGTCGCAGTGCCACTGTTGATCATCGCGGAACTGATCGTTCATCAGCGTATGCGTCTCGTCGTGCGGCAATTCCTGGACCGCAGCCTCATTCCTGAGGGAGCGTTGCCACGGTTCGATGCGGCGATCGCATCGGCCTTTCGGCTCCGCAACTCAATACTCGCCGAGGTGCTCCTGGCTGCGTTGGTCTACATCGTCGGGGTGACGCTTGTGTGGCGGCATTTTGTGGCGCTGTCCACCATCGCCACTTGGTACGCGATGCCCACGGCCGAGGGGGCGACGCTCTCACTGACCGGCCGGTGGTATACGTACGTGAGTCTGCCGCTCTTCCAGTTCCTGTTGATGCGCTGGTACTATCGGGTGGTTATCTGGGCGCGCTTTCTCTGGCAGGTGTCCCGCATTGAACTGAGCCTGGTGGCCACCCACCCGGATCGCGTCGGCGGCTTGGGGTTTCTGGGCGGTGTCTCGTACGCGTTCACGCCGATTGCCGTGGCACACGGGGGATTGCTGGCCGGAGTGATTGCCAATCGGATCTTCTACCTGAGGGCCGCGCTGCCCGATTTCAAGGCAGAGATCGCTGCCCTCGCCCTTTTTCTCGTGTGCCTGGTGCTCGGCCCGTTCCTGGTGTTTGCGCCGCAGCTTGCCGCCGCGAAGCGAACGGGCCTTCGCGAGTATGGAACCCTCGCCGAGCGATACGTGCGCGAGTTCGACGCCAAGTGGCTGCGCGGCCGCGTCCCTGCCGACGAGCCGTTGGTGGGCAGCGCCGACATTCAGTCCCTCGCCGATCTGGGCAATAGTTTCGACATCGTCAAGACGATGCGCCTCGCGCCGATTACGAAAGACGCCTTGGTGGGTCTGGTGATCGCAACGTTGGCGCCGATCGTGCCGCTGGCGCTCACCATGGTGTCAGTGGAAGAACTGCTGAAGAGGTTGCTCGGCGTACTGTTCTAGCAACGACCGCGCGTGGAGCGGCGCGCGCCAGAGCGGCGTGATACAGCCGTTCAACGTCTGACCACCGGCTCATGAAGAAACAGGGACCTGAAACGGCTGTTGGCCACTGAATGCCTTCGTCGCGAGCGCGGGCTCCGCCACCCGAGTCACAACGCCCGCGAGTGCGCCACGGCATTTCGTGACCCCGACGCCCAGCGCCTGCCGCATCTCACTTTCGCTCAGCGTTTGAAGCGATGGCTGGCGATCGCGCTGGCACTGTCTGTGCCGGCAGCGCTGGGGTCATGACACAGGTACCACGGTGGCGAATGCTGACCGTTTTCGCGCTGACGGTGGGGTTCGCGGGCATCGCCTTCGCCCAGAGCCCAGGGATCCCCGGCGTCCCGATGGCATCCGCAGCCACACAGGCGGCCGCCCCGTCTTCATCGTCCAACGCGGTCCAAGGCGCCGGCAACACGCACACGGCGTCGCTGACCTGCACATCGGAGCCAGGTGGACGCAGGCAGTGTGCGGCCGACACGTCGGCGGGGGTGGCGCTGATGAAGTCCACGGGGCCCTCGGCGTGCCTGCTTGGCAAGACCTGGGGGTACGACAGTGCAGGCGTCTGGGTCGCCGACGGCTGCGGCGGCGAGTTCACGCTGGGCGAGGGAACCGCGGGCGCTTCCGTATCGCAACCTGCGGCGCCGCCAGCGTACGTACCCGTGGAGACCTGGGGAGAGTTCGACCCGGGCGATGGCTTCCTCCTGGGGAAGTCGAGTGCCGGAGAGCTGAGCATCAGCGGGTACGCTCTGGTGCGATACGTGAACCAGATACCCGGCGAGCAGACCTTCACCGATCATCTCGGGAACGAGCGCACCGTCGATGGCCGCAACGACATCTGGCCGCATCGGGTCATGATCTTCCTCAAGGGGTGGGTCGGCAACCCGAGGTTGATCTATGCGGTCACCTTCTGGACCGTGCTCGATACCAACCAGAACGCGATCTTCGGCAACCTCGGCTACCAGTTCAGCCGGAAGTTCAGCGTCTACGCCGGCCTCAACGGGACCCCCGGCACACGCTCGCTCCAGGGCTCGCATCCTTTCTGGCTCGGCCAGGATCGCGTGATGGCCGACGAGTTCTTCAGGCCCTACTTCGGATCCGGCGTCTGGGCACAGGGCGAAGCGGTGCCAGGCCTCTGGTACAACGTGATGCTGAGCACCACCAATAGCATCCTCGGCCTCACGTCGAGCCAGCTGGATCGAACATTCTCCACCGGCGCGTCGATGTGGTGGATGCCCACGACCAGGGAATTCGGCCCCAGGGGCGCCTACGGTGACTGGGAAATGCACCAGAAGGTGGCGACGCGGTTCGGCGTCTCCACGACGTGGAGCCCGGAGCAGCGCTTCACCAACTCTTCCGGCGCCAGCGAAAACACCACCCTCAGGCTGGCCGACAGCGTGAACGTGTTCGACAGGGGTGCGCTCGCGACCGGCGTGACTGTGGATACGGTGAACTACCAGATCCTCTCATTCGATGCCGGCCTGAAGTACAAGGGCATCTTCCTGCAGACGGAGATCTACAACCGCCGGTTCGACACCTTCAGGGCGGACGGTCCGCTGCCGGACGCCAGCATCCACGACACCGGCTTCTACGTGCAGGCGGCGTTCTTCCCGGTGCCGAAGAAGCTCGAACTGTACGGCGTCACCTCGCAGATCTTCGGCGACAAGGACGCGGGATTCCGCAACAGCTCCGAGTACATTGTGGGCGCGAACTTTTATCCGTTCGACGCACGTAACTATCGCCTGAACATCCAAGAGGCACGAGTGAACCGCTCCCCTGTCAGCAGCGCGTTCGGCTACTACGTAGGTGGACTGAAGGGCGACTCGTTGGCAGTCGGCTTCTCGGTGTTCTTTTAAGGAGCAGGTGAGGTGTATTCGTCCGTGCTCGTTCAGCTTCGTGCCCTTGCTCTAGAACGACGGTCTCGAACCAGCGTCGGGTTGCGCTGTTCCGGTTCGATGGCGGCGACGAGGTCTTTGGCACCTGACCCCCACCGCGACAACACCTGGAAGGTCTGCATGAAAGAAGCGTTCACTGGATGGACGCGCTCCTGGGAAAGGATGTAGACGGATCCCATTAGCGGCGAGGGGACAGTGGGAACAAAGACGGTGTATCGACCGTCTGGAATCTCTTCAATGATGAATGCTGGGACGAGGCCGTCCTCAATCTCAGCGAGCGCCGGCTTCCACCTGTTTTCGCGACCCTGTCCGGCGAGTTGTTGGGTCAGACTTCGCACGACCGTATACCCCGGAATCTTCACCAGGACCGTCCTCTCGATCCATTCTCTGGTCATCTGACCTGGCTTCGTAAGGAGCGCAACGCCAAGGGCGTAACAGACGCCCAACACGATGACGCAGGCCAGGACGATTTGAGCGGCTTCCGTAGTCAACCCCGGAGGCCGCAGGACTGTAAGGGGTCGCACAAGGCCCGCGAGCGACTTCATTGCCCTCAGCAGCAACAAGATGGCGAGGTAGACCGGCGCGGCCACAAGCAACCCGCTGCCGATCGCCTTGGTCGAAAAGTGAAGGAACGACTTCATGCCGCCTGACATTCGCTTACAGCCAACCGCCTCTTGAGGAGAAAGCAAGTTACGGTGCAGTCGAAGCACGTAGCGCACAGACGTGGTTGACAAATAAGCAACGCGGACCAGCGCCGCTAAGCCACACAGCCCGCGCGGGAATCCTCACAGCGAACGGTCGCGCTATGCGCGAATCAGGCCGGGTTCCCGGCTCTCACTGACGACGCCTGGTGAGGGCGCTGACAGTCTATGGTGAGAACCGTCTCCTGCGGGATGCCTGAGGGGCTGGAACGCCGACGTGTGCGCCGCACGGCGTATCGGAACACGAATTGCTGGCCGCAACGCGGCGGTTAGATCTGACACATTGAAATCTCACAACGGGAGGCATCCATGAAGAGCCTATTGGAAGAGGATCCGAGCGAACTGTTGGGACTCGAGGAGGAGAACGATCCAATGGAACTGATCGGGTCCGACGACGACCAGGAGGAGGAGGAGACACCCGGGGAGCTTATGGGCCTGGGGGACGAGGATGACGAGGAAGACGATATCGAAGTGAGTGGCTTTGACGAGGAGGAAGAGCCGCTGGAGTTCCTGGGTCTCGACGAGGAGGAGGAAGAGCAGGAAGAGGGGAAGAAGGCGCCGGTTCCGTCCGACAGCGAATTCCTGGTGCCCGTCTGGCACAAGGTCTCCGGGCCAAACGCCGCGCTCGCTTGATCACGATCGCGGCGACCCGGGCGCGACGACGTGCGCGGGTGCTTGCGCTCGCGCTCGCCCGGCGCCGGCGGCGCGCACGTGCTGTCGCTCTCCTGGCGCTGCGGGCACGACGGCACACACGGATTCTTGGTGTCGCCGCGCTTAAGGCTCGCAAGCGAGCCCGCGTGCTCACCATCGCAGCCGTACGCGCCCGGCGCCGAATCCGCCTGTTCAAGCGGACAGCAGTCGGCGCAAGGCTTCGTGCGGCCGCGTGAGCGGACACGTTTCAACTATTAAGGTGACGCCTGGCTCTGAGCTGCGCGCTTGGGTAGCGCCTGCCCTGGGGGCCTGGCGCCACCGATCCGTTCAACCTCAAAAGGCAATTGCCTCGCGTTGCGTGCATGAATCGGCGGACTCAGGAAGACGCAGGTATCGAAACGGAGGCCCAGGATGAATTCTTCGGTCGAAACACCAGTGCTTAAACACAAGACAGAGCTGTGGAAGGCTCGAGCCCAGGCGAAGCAGCGATGGCTGGAACGCAGCCTCGCGCAGCCTACGAGCAGCGACGATGAAGCAGCATGGCGGATGACCTGGATAATGCGGGCGCTCAAGACGGTGAAACGGGCGCAGGCCGAAATCCAATATCAGGCAGCATTGATGGACGCTTATGCAGAGCACGTGAGCGTGCTCGAAATGACGTTGATTTCCGCAGCGGAACAAAGGCGCGGCACTGAAACGCAGCAGACCGCAGCGTCAAAGACTGACGCGTGAGCGCGGCGCCACGCTGCGGTTGGCTGTCCTGCAGCGCGTGCTCACGTCCGCCGTCTGAGTATCGTCTGGGTTGTCACCCCGCGCGTAAGCGCGGGATGGTGTTTCGGTTCGGTTCCTTTCGTCATGCCGAGGAGCACGGGCAGCGGACTGCCTGTCCGTGTCCCTCGACCTGGCTGCCCGTCCTCAACGCGTCCGTGGGGACCGGTACAAAAGAAGAGCAAGGCCTCCGACGAGCGACAGCAGCCCGAGGAAACCCATGGCAGGAAGGAAAGTCGCTGTCTTCGGCAGCGTCGGTTGAACTGTTCCCGTTGTGCCTACCGGTGTTTCTTCCGCAGGTGCAGGTGCAGGTGCAGGTATATACGGTTGTTGCTCGAATTGCAGTGGAGGCGGCGCGGGTGCGGCCTCGGCGCGTGGACGAACAACCGGCACCATTCTGAAGGACTTGACGTCCAGTTCACGCAGGTTGGCTGGATCGGTGCTGGTTTCCTTCTCGAGTTTTCCATAGATTTCGATCCAGTGGCCGATCAGCGATTCCGTTATGCCGGATTCCTCCGGGTCGTCCAGTTCGAAAGCTCGTTCGTCGACCGCGGCACTGCACGTGCCCTCTAGTACGCTGGCGACGGGATGCATCGGATTCGCCAACGCGTACTTGCCTGGATGCGTCCCGCGAGGCTGCAAACACCCCGCAACCGTAACCCAGCCGCTTTCTTCCGGCGGCAACAGAGTAGCATCACGCGTCTGCGCCGAGGCGGGCGCAACGGTGAGCAGACTGTGCGTCAGGGCGACGGCCATCAATGCCCCACACACGTATCGAAGAGTCATGTATCTACCTCTCCTTTCCACTTCTCCTTTGAGAGAGGCTGCAACAGGAACACCAGCCCGCCGAAATGTTGGCGTGGGCGCTCGTTACGTCACGAATTCCGTTTAGATCAGAGATCCCACAGGCCGGCCCGCAGATTGCCGAGGTTCCGCGTGGCGGTCGCCCGTGATCGGGACTACAACCTGTCGTGAGGCCGCGAGCGGCGAGAACTGGAAATGGATGGTGTCGGTGGCGTGGCCGCGTGGGATGGGAGTTCCCGCGTTCGTGGACGATCAGAGCATCAACAGCTATATGGGAAACGTGATCGTCGCGTTGCCGTTCGGCACCAACAGCCGGTTCCAGCCATACGCCTCCGGCGGTTTCGGTTTCGTTCAAGCCACTAAGCGACGTGGCGCATTGCTCGCGTCGCCCTGTCGGCGGAGGTCGCGACCGCCTGGCGCGGCAAGACAACTCGAAACGTCGTTCCTTCGGCTGCGGTTGATCGAATCTCGATCTGCCCTCCGTGCCCGATGACTATTTCGTGCGAGATGTAGAGACCCAGGCCGAGCCCCGCCGGGCTCGGGTTCACGCGCTCTCCCCTCCAGAATGGGTGGAAGACCACGGACTGATGCTCTTGCGAAATGGGTGGACCCTCATTATGCACCTCGACCCACACGCTGAGCGCGTCGGCGCCCGCGGTCACCGTGACCGGCTTGGCCGGATTGCCGTGGAGGAGCGCATTGCTGATCAGATTCGAAAACACCTGCTCGAGGCGGTCGCGATCCCAAGTGCCGCGCAGCTCAGGACACTGAAGCTGAATCGTCGCGGAGGGATGCGCCGTTCCCACCTCGTCGACGATCGGTGTGAGCGCTTCGCGCAGATCCATCGACTCGAAGTCGAGCTCCAAGCCACCCCCGAGACGACTTCTCGTGAAATCGAGGATCTGCTCGATCATGCGGACCATCCGACGCAAGCTCGCATCTATACGATCGACGTCTCGAACGAATCCCGGCTCTTTGCTCCGTGTACGCAGAAGTCCGACCCCTAATTCGATCGAAGCCAGGGGCTGAGTCAGGTCGTGGCCAAGAACCGCCAAAAAGCGTTCCTGATACTCCTGGAGTCGGCTCTTCTCAGCAACTGACCTCGCGCTCTGCGGTCACAAGGGCGCGCAGGTTCTCTTCAGCCTGTCGGCGCTCAGTAAGATCGCGAGTGACCTTCGCGAATCCGATCAGGACGCCGTCGGGGGTGCGGAGCGGCGTGATGACAACATCGGCCCAGAACCGCGACCCATCCTTGCGGACGCGCCAGCCTTCGTCTTCGAACCGTCCTTCACGCGCCGCCACCTCCAACTCGCGCTCACACTTGCCCGCGGCCACGTCCTCCTGCGGATAGAACGTCGAGAAGTGCTGCCCGACGATCTCCTCGGCCGTGTACCCCTTGATCTGCTCGGCCCCGGCGCTCCAGGTGCTGACGCGTCCGCTCGGATCCAGATAAGATCGCGTAGTCCTTCACGCTCTCCACGAGCACGCGAAAGCGTTGCGCGTCTTCTTCAGCCTGTCGGCGCTCAGTAGATCGCGAGTGACCTTCGCGAATCCGATCAGGGCGCCCTCGGGGTGCGGAGCGGCGTGATGACGACATGGCCCAGAACCGCGACCCATCCTTGCGGACGCGCCAGCCTTCGTCTTCGAACCGTCCTTCCGCGCCGCCACCTCCAACGCGCGCTCACACTTGCCCGCCGCTACGTCCTCCCGCGGATAGAACGTCGAGAAGTGCTGCCCGACGATCTCCTCGGCCGCTACCCCTTGAGTCGCTCCGCACCGCTGTTCCAGTTGCGACACGGCCATTCACATCGAGCATGAAGATCGCGTAGTCCCTGACGCCATCGACGAGAGCCTTGAATTCCTCGGCCGCCTGACGTTTCGCTCTCTCGCCAGCGATAGTCTGTTCCATCTGATGTATGTAGAAGGCGATCTCGATGGTCGCTCGAAGCTCACGTTCGTTGAACGGCTTCACAAGGTAACCAAAGGGCCTCGTCTTCTTGGCGCGGACGATGGTTTCCTCATCTGCGTAGGCAGTCATGTACACGACAGGCACGTTGAACCGAACGCGGATGATCTCGGCAGCCTGGATGCCATCCATCTCTCCGCGTAGACGGACGTCCATGAGGACGAGCTCGGGCCGAACCTGATCCCATTTGCTCAGCGCTTCCTCTCCTGACGACACGTTGCCTACGACGGCGTAGCCGAGTTTATTCAGAGTGTTTTCAATGTCGGCGGCGATCAGCCGCTGGTCCTCGACGACGAGAATGCGGTGGGCGGCGTCGCTCATGAACGTTTCCCAGGAGTGAAGCGGAGACTGAATCTCGTCTCTCCCTCACGCTTGAGGTCCATTGTGCCATCCACCTGTTCGGTGAAGATGGCCACGAGTTTCAAACCCAGCGTGTTCGGGCTACGGAAATCGAGATTGGCGGGGAATCCAAGGCCGTTGTCGGCGACCTCGAGAACCACGTCGGTCCCGCAGGAACGAAGGGTGACCTCCACCTGTCCCTTGCGGTGATCCGGAAATGCGTGTTTGAGCGAATTGGAGACCAGTTCATTGACGATCAACCCGCAAGAGATCGCGGTGTCTACGCCGAGGGGAATGTCCTGGGTATGAACCACAAGGACGATGTCGTCTGAATTCACACCGTATGTTGCAAACAATCCGTTGGCGAGTGCCTTGATGTATTCAGCGATCTCGACCCGGCCGAGGTCTCTCGACTGATAGAACTTTTCGTGGAACAAAGCGATGGAGCGCACACGATTCTGGCTTTCCTTGAACAGTTCGATCGCCTTCGTGTCGGAGAGTTGATCCATCTGAAGGTTGAGCATGCTGGAGAGGATTTGGAGGTTGTTCTTCACTCGATGGTGAATCTCCTTGAGCAGAACCTCCTTCTCTTTCAGTGACGCGCGAAGTTTAGTCTCGACGAGCTTTCTGTCCGAGATGTCCCGGATAGCCGCCGTTACGAGCACACCCTCTTCCGTCTCAATCGGACTGAGGCTGATCTCAACCGGGAACTCGCTGCCGTCGCTGCTCAGACCGAACAGTTCCAATCCGGACCCCATCGGCCGTACCCGCGGATCGGCGAAGAACCCCCCTCGATGGCCGACGTGTCGATTCCGAAAGCGCTCGGGCACCAATGTCTCAACTGGCATGCCCAGGAGGTTCTCGCGCGTGTGCTTGAAGAGCCGCTCTGCTTGCGTGTTGAGGATGACTATCTTGCCTTCGCGATTGACGACGACGATCGCGTCAGGTGCTGCTTCGAGGAATCCTCGAAACCTCGCTTCGACTTTCTTCCGTGCAGTGGCGTCTCGAATGATGCTGATGACGAGAGTACCCGTCTCCGTCTTCAGCGGGCTCAAGCTGATTTCGACGGGGAATTCGCTGCCATCCTTGCGGCGCCCAGAGAGTTCTCTGCCTTCCCCCATGGGACGTGTGTGGGGCTCGCGAAAATAGCTGTTACGGTAGCCAGCATGGTGCTCTCTGAATCGCTGGGGAACCAGTTCCTCGATCTGCATGCCGAGCAACTCTTGGCGGGAGTAATCGAATAAGTGCTCGGTAAGCTGGTTGACAATGACGATGTTGCCTGACCAATCAACGACGACGATCGCATCGGGTGCGGCTTCAAGAAACCCCTCGAGGGCTAGAGGGCTCGAAAGACCGAGGGTCGCCAGGTACGCGCGATAGTCACTCATCATCTCGATCGCGGACCGCACACAAATCAAGTGCGACTACCGTCTCGATATCGTTGAGGTGGAACTTCACGATGCCGTCCTTCCTCGCGAGCGCGACCCACGTCGCCGGGGTCCTAGCGACCATCGTGCCAGCGGTGCGGCACCTGATATCCGCCACGGCCTCGAGGAGGACGAGGGTGTCGCCGACGCCTTCGCTGAGCCACGCACGAATTGGCTGGGTGGCCACCGCGGTCCAGGGTGTGGCGATGGTGGAGCCGGGCACCAGCGCAGCCGTTAGGCATACCGGCCGCCGTCACGAGCGATCTCCTTCACCTCACTGGGTACGGTGACGTGGCCCTCCAGCTTCGGTCTTCATGGTGTGAACTCCGTCAGTCGTTGACCCGGATCGCGGTGCGGTGCTCGGAGTTGACCCTTCCGTCAGCGACGTGAGCAGTGCCGGGCATGTTTGATGCTGTTTTACCAAGCAAATGTTTTCCGTGCTCGTCGCCGACGATGATCCTCAGCTGCTGGAAATGGTTTGTGAAGCGTTCAACCGTATGAACGCCAACGTGGTTCGGGCATCCAGCGGCGCCGACCTGATCGAGCAGCTGGCGACTGCGGGACCATTCGATCTGGTCGTTACCGATATCAGCATGCCCTGGATGAGCGGTCTGCAAGCCATGCGCGCGACGCGCTCTGCCGGGCTCGCCACGCCGGTCATCGTCATGACCGCTGTCAGGGATAAGCGCGTCGCCGCTCGGGTGAAATCATTGGGAGAGAATGTCGTTCTCTTGCGGAAACCGTTCCAGCTGAGTGCGCTCGAGTCTGCAGCTTCGATGCTTCTGTCAGGAAGGGCTAGGCCAGGATGCCTGAGAGCCGGATCAGCAACCAACTCGCGCGGCAGAGCCTCATGGCGTCGAAGATCTTCGAGGGGTGTGTTCGTTCACGCGCAGCCAACGCTCTCGCTCGACGGACCGCCCATGCGGACGATCGCCTTATGGGACGAGGTTGCGCCACCGCGTGAAACAGAGGACATGCGCCCATGATTGCCGAACATTCGAGTGCCCCCGCAGAACCCACGGCGATTTTTCCTCCTGCACTCGTTCGCGTGCTGCGCGAACGATTGTCCTCGGACGGTAGGTCACTCACCGAGGTTGCCGACGCGATCATCGTGCAGCTGCTCACGACTGTCTTCTTTGCAGGCCTCGAAACGTATGAAGGAGAGCGCAATCCAATTGGCGTGGCGTTCCTCGGAAGCAGTCAGGCCGACTTCATCCACCCGGATGGAGCTGAGTCCGGAGACCCGTTCCTCTATCAGTGGAAGGTCATGCAGTTCGACTCGCCTCGTCCTTTCGCGATCCGCGAGCTCGTCAAGCTCGCGGTCGCCGGGGTCGATCGTCGAATTTATTCGGCGGTCCGCGTCCTCGAGGATGGAAGCCTGGCCATCACGGGGCTCGCGCGCGAAGGCCAGAACGCCGACTCGGACGCGTTCGTCAAAATTATCGCTTCAAACCCCGGCTGTCTCTCGATCCGTCGCGGCCGAGATCTTCTGCTCGGATACGAGCGCGGCACAGTCCTCACGGGTGGAGAGGAACTGGTGTTTGCCGCCGGTCCGATTCGCCGCGTGCTCGAGACGACAGCACGGGCCGCCGGTCTGGACGGCGACGCGGTCTCCGACTACCTGGATGCCGTCCGTTCCATCGTGCGAGAGATGGCCGCGCACGGCCGCGGCGGTATCGTGATCATCAGCCACGAGGAGCAGCCACAAGTCGCTGCATCGGCGCCGTACAAAATGGTGCTCGACTCGTCGTTGGCGGCGCTCCTGCGGCTGGTCGGGCACATCGAATGGAAATCCGGCGCAGTCGACAGTGGAGCGGGAACTCCACCGTTCGGTCACCTCCTTCGCAACGCTTTGCTCATAGAAGTCGAGCGCGTTATCGAAGAGTACGGGGCGCTCACAGCGATCGACGGTGCGATCTTGCTCAACCGCGATCTGGCGCTGATGGCCTTCGGCGTGATTCTACCGGTCGGCCGGCCGACCGCTGTCGCTCAGACCGTTGATGCGGAGGGTCTGCACGGCCGGATCATCGACCTCGGGAGTCGCGGCACTCGTCATCGCGCCGGCGTGACCTATGCCGCACGACATCCGGGGAGCGTGGTGTTCGTGGCGTCGGAGGACGGGCAGGTCTCCTGTCTGTTTCGCTCTTCAACGCAGCATCAGGTGCGCTTATGGCGGCTGGGACCAACCGATGTTCACATCTCATGATTCGGAAGGGCGACATTGACGCGGGGAGGGTGAAGTGTGCCCCTTCCATCGCGAGGTGTACGGAAAGGGCCCCACTTCACACTGACTAGAGCGACTTCAAATACTCGACCAGATCACGTTGCTGCTCCGCGGTGAGGCCCAGATTGCGAACCCGGTTGTAGTGCGTCACGACGTCCGCGAGCGTGGCCGCGCTGCCGTCATGGAAATACGGCGGGTGCTGCCAAAGGCCACGCAGCGGGGTTGTCCGATACGCCTTGTTGGCCGTGCGTGCCGCATACGCGCCGTCGACACCTGTTTCAGCAGGTGCATGGAGCTTCCCGCTGTTGTTATCCGTACCCGACCCGCCGACGTGACAGCTCGCGCACGTTTGGTCGAACACCGTGCGCCCTCGTGCGGCGACGGTCGCATCGAAGCTGCCAGCCGGAGGGGGAGGTGTCGGCAGGCTGTGCTGGTACACGCGCAGCGCCGGCAGCTTGGACGTGACCAGGTCCGGCGTGTGCGAAACGGCGATCCCGAGCCGCTCGTCGGAGAAGTTCCCCTGCCCTCCCATCTGGGTGACGGCGACGTAGCCATTCCAATACGAGATCGGTCCCTCCGCCGTGTAGGTTTCGTTGGTGATCTGAGCCAAGCCGTAGGCGGGCGGGAGGACAAGCGGTGTGCTCTTCCCGTCATGGTTGTACCGCGGGTCGTACTTGCCGGGGCCCCACGAGTTATAGACGGCTTTCTTATCCGCAGGCAGCGCCGGCGACAGCGCGATGATCGCCCCCGGGTTCAGATCGCGATTGGGCCAGCCGTCCATCCGGCGGCCGATGCCGGGCATCACCGAGTTATCCACGGTGGAATGACAGAGCGCGCAGGTCACGCCAAGCTTCGTGATGTGATCATTCGCATCGACCGTGGCTTGGATGCCGACGACGGCATTCATCTTCAGGAGCGCGACCGTCGTCGCCGGGCTCTTCAGGTCCACCTTTTCGAGAATCCCCGGAGGCAGCGCGTCTGCGTCCACCTTGAGTCCGACTTTGAGCGCCGTGGTCGGGTCCACGCTCTTTTCGACGACTTCGTGCAGGCGCAGCTTGTCGGTCCAGAGCTGTTCGTCACCAAAGGTGTCGAAGCGGAAGACACGTTGACCCTCGGCAACGAGCGCGGGTGATGCTTCCGCCGCAGGTGGCTCAGCGGTTGTTGCGGGGACAGTGCCAACCGGTTCCGTCCTTCCGCATCCGATGACGGCGGCGGCCGCGAATGACATGAGACAAGTCACTATTGACGGTTTCATGCGTGCTCCTTCAAGCCATGACGCCGCGGTGCGATCTCGCTGCGAGTGCTGACTGGACGGGCGCTCCCTGTCGAATCTCCAGGAGTCGCGCGAGTGTGAGCACTGCAATCGACATCACAGCGTCGCGCACCGCGACATCCAGATGCCCTCCAAGGATGAGGTTTGCGGCGACGAGGAGCAGCCAGGCACTGGCGACGTAAGCCCCGATGACCGGCGCCCCACCCAAGAGTGCGATGCCGACGAGCAGCTCTACGACGCCGACCACATGCATGAACGTCGCCGCGGAGACGGGGAGCAGCTGGGCCGCCGTCGGGCTGACGTACGTGCTCCAGTCCGCCAGCAGGTTGAAGAACTTGTCGAGTCCAGCGAGCGTCGCGGTCACACCGAAGGCAATTTGCAGCGCAGTGACGCGCCAGTTGAGTTGGTTGTCCATCTGTCCTCCTGTATGACTAGAGCGTGCTGGGAGGAAAAGGTGACTCGCGTCACGTTTCGCGGGTCTGCGACTCTAATGGAGTGAGGAACTGGGAATGCACGTAATCAGCGCGCAAGTGCTCGGGCAATGGAATGAGCTCACCGATGAGCAGGTTGTCACCCAGGTGATCGGCGGTCAGACTGCGCTGTTCGAAGTATTGATGCGCCGCTACAACGAAAGAGTGTACCGGGTTGCGCGCGCGATCGTTCGCGACGATGAGGAGGCGGAGGACGTGATGCAGCAAGCGTACGTCAACGCGTACGCGCACCTCCGCCAGTTCAACGGCAAGGCACGATTCTCCACTTGGCTGACAAAGATCGCGATCAACGAATCACTCGCGCGCGTACGTCGCCGAGGCAAATACGAGCTATACGACGACGAGTCATCGAACGTGGAGCCCTTCATGGTGCAGGATTCGTATCGAGACCCTGAGCGACAGGTCTTTACCTCCGAGCTGCGCGCGCTCCTCGAGTGGGCAATCGACGGATTGCCGAACGGTGCGAGGGAGGTCTTCGTGCTACGGGAGGTGGAAGGATTGAGCACTGCCGAGACCGCCTCCGTGCTCGACGTCTCCGACGACGTCGTCAAGACACGGTTGTCGCGCGCGCGGTCCGCGCTGAGACGGGTGCTCGAGGAGCGCATCGGCACCGCCGCTCCGGATGCGTTCCGATTTTATCGACCGCGATGCGATCGAGTCGTCGAACGGGTGATGGGGGTCATTGGTTGATAGCCGCGTCCGACATTTCGTGCGACATTCATTCGTCAGCGGACGCAAAATCTGGCGAACAGACGCGATAGGACGACAACAGCGGACAAAGCTAACGCCTTGCACCCGGCCGGCCCGACCGATCGGTGGTGTTGAGCTGTAACCTGCTGGACGGGCTCAACCCGAGAGTATCGATCCGTGGTGTACCGGTTGCAGCGGTGGGGCCTTGGCTCAACCAACAGACAGGAGCACCATCGTGATGACGAAGCGCATGACCATCGGAACACTCACGCTGTTCGCAACTGCAGCGCTTTCAGCCGCTCAGGCGGCGCAAGCGCCAAGTCCGCAGCCATCTACGCCACCACGGCAGACTCAGCCATCAACGCAGGAACCGTCGGATCGCTCTACGCCACAGTCTCCACCAACGGCCACGACGACTGCCCAGACCACAGCCACGCTGGTGGGCTGCCTCTATCGAGAGAGTCAGGTACCAGGAAGGACGCCGAATGTTGTCGAACGAGCTGGTGTGTTGGAAGACTACATACTGGCCGACGCAACCATGCCTCCAGCGACGCGGCCAGGGACACCGCCCGGGGCGGTTGGCACATCAGGTGCGGTGCCCTCGACCGGCAATATGTACAAAGTCGAGAGTATCCCCGACGAACGCTTGAAGGCACTGGTGGGGAAGCGAGTAGAGGTGTCGGGTCGAATTGATCCGGAAGACGCTGGCCTCGGCGGTGCCTCTACGCGAGATCGTGGACCCGGTCCGGATCAAGTGAACCTTCCAGAGTTCGAGGCATCGTCGATTCGTGAAGTCAGTGGGACCTGTCCCGCGGTTCCTGCGTCTCGCAAATAGATCCCTGGGACAGCAGGCATGGGGGCCGGCCGGCGCCGGCCCTTATATTCCATGCACGCTCGTGCTGATTGACTCCTCTCTCGCATAGTGTTAAGACACCGGAAAAAACAGCAGTTCAAATAATGCTGCAGCGAAAGAGGCGTCATGAAACTCTCGACACCTCGTTACGAGTCTTTTCCTCGCCTTGGGCCTGGCCTTCACCGCGCAAGCCCAGTGGATCAAAGTGCCTTTGCCGGGTACGCCGCGCACCCAGGACGGCAAGCCCAATCTCAGCGCTCCCGCGCCGCGCGCTTCCGACGGCCACCCCGACCTCAGCGGAATCTGGCTCTCCAGCCGCCAATTCACCAATCCCAAAGGCCGAGGCCTCGAACACTTCATGCCCGCCGGATCGAAGGTCCCCATGCTGCCTGCGGCCGAAAAGTTCTACGCGGAGGTTACCGGGAACGGCCGTTACGACGCGCCCGATCCCTCCGAGCGCTGCCTTCCCGACGGCATTCCAAACCACATGCTACCGATCCCCATCAAGATCGTACAAACCCCGGGACTCATCGTGACACTGTTTGAAGAATTCTTCGTCTTCCGCCAGATTTTCATGGATGGCCGGAAACTGCCGGTTGACCCCCAACCAAGCTGGTTCGGATACTCGGTCGCGCATTGGGAGAAGGACACTCTCGTCGTGGAAAGCTCCGGCTTCAACGACAAGACCTACTTGGACGGAGAAGGATTACCGCACTCGGTAGACCTGCGCATCACCGAACGCTACCGCCGGCCCGACTTCGGTCACCTCGTGGTCGAATTCACATTCACCGATCCCAAGTACTACGAGCGGCCGTGGACCGCGACGATTCCGTTCGATCTCATGCCGGACACCGAACTGATAGAACACTTCTGCGAGAACGAAAAGGACCTCGGTAGCCTGATCCGGAAATAGTCGCGACCGAACGACGGTTGAGCAAGGCACGTCGGTTGCATTCCACAATTCGCCTGTGGCCAACCCGCTTCTCCGCGTCCTTAGCGGCCTGACTGGCGCTCGGCGAACGGTCGAGACCGTTGTTCCCCGTCGTACGTTTCGACGACGTGATCTTGCCGTTGGCGACGCGGCGAGCTCTGGATCAGGCACTGGTCCACGTCACTTGCCATGACCTGATCTTCAATCGCTGGGGTCTCGGCGAGCGGCATCCGTCCGGGCTCGCTCTCGCCTTCAACTTCGCCGGTCCACCCGGGACCGGCAAGACGATTTGTGCGGAAGCTATCGCGAACGCGCTCGGGAGGCACCTGCTGATTGTGAGATACGCGGAATTGGAGTCGCTCTGGATGGGCGAAACACCGAAGAACGTGTCGGCGGTCTTCCGGCTCGCGCGTGAAGAGAATGCCGTTCTCCTGTTCGACGAAGCCGACGCGATCGCGGCGCGCCGATCCACTTCGCTCGAGCATGGCTTTCTACGCGAGGCGAACACCGTCATCAACGTGCTCCTCAAGGAGCTTGAAACGTTCAGCGGGGTCGTCATTTTTGCCACAAATCTTGCAGCGAACTTCGATCCCGCATTCGAACGCCGAATTCGGACCCACGTCTTGTTCGAGATGCCCGGTGTAGACGAACGCGAGCAGATCTGGCGTGTTCAGATGCATCCAACCCTTACGCCGCTCGCCGCCGACGTGAATTTCCGAGCGTTGGCAGAGCGGCACGAAGCAAGCGGCGGCGATATCCGTAACGCGGTCCTCAAAGCGGCAATGGCGGCGGCCAGCGAACCGGGCGGCGACGCTTTTAAAGCTATCCATCAGCGGCATCTCGAGGACGGCATTCAAGAGGTCATTGCCGCAAAGCGGGTTATGCGACAGTCTCTTTTTGTCTCGGAAACGCCTGTGCAACCCGAAAGCCACGCAATGGGAATCGTTGGATCGCGACAGGCTGGGTTCTGGGCTTTGGCGATCAGTCTCCTCGCAATACTCCTCTCGATCCTGGCCTTCGTTGTCGCTATCGGCAGCTGAAAAAGAACGGTAGAGAATTGCTTTTACCGAATAGCGGGCGGCAGTCCATAGCCCGCCACCGGCAGGTTGGCTCGGAACCAGATCACGATATCGGCACCGAGGTCTTGCTGCCGGGCGAGCATCTCCGCCGCATGCCCGGCGTTTTTCAACATCTCGACGCGGCTGTCCGGATGCGCCGACAGACCGACGATTTTTTGAATTGACGCTGGCGCGCCGCCATCTTCCTCGCTGGCCACGCCGAAAATCGGCAGCTGTCGAGACGCCTTGATGTGGGCTTCACCATCGGGATTCGTACCGCCCGAGAGCAACACCAGCGTCCGCACGTCAGGATGGCGGCGGCTTGCCTGAATCGCCTGGTTCACACCGCAACTGCCGCCGACCACGCCAAGCGCGCGGGCGATGACGGTGTTCTGCGACGTCAGGAACTTGAGCGCGGCGTCGACGTCGCCTGGCATCTTCTCGACCATCGCCTGGCGCTGGCTGCTGAAATCGGTGTACTGGCCGCCGCGGCTCCCGCCGAAGCCACGGAAGTCGAAGGACAGCACGTTGTACCCCGCGTTGTTCAGCATGACCGCGAGCTCGTCGTAGCTCCTGCGATCGGCGTTGCACTGATGGAGCAGCAGAATGCCGGGACCGCCCTTGGGCGCCGAATGGAATGTACCCTGAAGTGTGAATCCGTCGGCGGCCGTAACGGTCACCTCGCGCTGCTCGGCGCGTGCCGACGCGGACAGAAGCACCAGACCGATTGCGAGCGCAGCGCGCATGGTCATCGCTCGCGGATCGCGTTTGTCACATCCTCGTCCTGGTCGACGAGGAAGCCCATGTTCGGCGTGCCCATCTCTTCCCAGCTCTGGCCGCCATAGCGGACCCAGGCACTCGGATCGGGGTTGTACTTGTTCTTCGTCGAATTGTCATACGTGAACTGGACGCGCATCTTCGATCCCGTCTTGATCGGGATCGACGTGCGATAGGTGAGCTGCCAGTTGAAGTTGTAGTTCGGGACGTAGAGCACTGTCTCCTCGCGGCCATCCGGATGGATGAGCGTGTAGCGGACGGTCTTGCCGCGCACGTGCGCGTGCGGACGGAACCACACGAGCTCGACGTCCTTCAGGAAGTCGATCTCAGCCATCGGCCCGGGATGATTTTCCGCAAAGGGCGGGATCGCGAGTGACGCATTCGCCTGCTGCCGCGCCACAGGCGGGTTCTCACCCTCCGCGCCGTCCTGCGGCAGGAACTTCTTCCTGGGCGGCGTCTGCGAGACGGTGAACCCGATCCGGCTGCGATCGACGACGGCCAGGCCCGTCGCGGTGTAATGCAGGCTCACGATCACATCGGAGCCCGCCGGGACGAACATGCCGGCGTCCACCGGGCGATAGTCCTCATACGGAAGGCCCGGCAGATAACAGAATTCGTTCGTCCCTTCGTGAAAGAAGTCGGGACTGCCGGCGCGCCGCGTCACCTCGGTGCTCCCGGCCGTGCGTGACAAGACGATGCCCTTGCGTGGGCCCGTGGTCGTACCGTCGACCTTCACCATATTGCCGTTCTCGTCGCGCGGTACTTCCATCCATTGATACACACCGTACGGTGTGGTCGGTCGGTGCTTCTGGAACCCGAAGCAGAGGTGATGCACCACTGCTGGCACGCCCGGCAGAATTTCCACGGACGTCACCCAGGTGTCTTCCTTGAACGGCGCGGGGAACGCAATGCGCTCCCACTCGACGATGCCTTTCGCCGGCACGGCATACGGTGGCAGGTCGAATGCCACGTCGGGCGTGATCTGCCAGCCGCCCTCGGGCCAGGCGATCGGCGGAGGCGCGTCCCCCGGATTCCCTTCGGGCGCGCCTGCATCGACCCATGCGGCAATGCAGATCGATGTCCAATTGCTCGAGCGACCGGTCGTTATTGAAGTGGCCGTAGCTCGAATCGGCAAACCACGGCGGCATCGCACGAGTCATCACCGCCTGCTTGATCGCCCGCGCCCACGGGCGCGTCTCCTTGTAGGTGAGCATCGAGAACGGCCCGATCTGGCCGGGGCGATGACAGCTCTGGCAGTTCTTCTGGAGAACCGGAACGACGTCCTTATGGAAAGTCACCGCCGGCGCCGCGCCCTGGTTGGCCGCGGGCACAGCCGATGTACTGAACGCCACAGTCAGGATCGCGACGACAGGAAGGGCCACGACCGAAATCCGGTTGCGCATGGCGATCTCCTGCGGCGATTCTATACCCGCGCCGGCTATTTCTTCTGATAGCGCACGACCTGGCGAGGCCCGACTTCCGCGCCAAAGATGATGCCGTCGTCAGTGGCGGCGACGCCTTCCGCTGCGCTCGAGCCGCCTGCGGGTTTCGGGTCCGGAATGAAATACTTCACGGACCCGTCCCTCACGCTCCCCACGCGGATCCCGCGCGTGAACGGGCTCGGCGGACCGCCATAGTTGGGCTCGTCCATCCTCGATTCGGAGTCGGCCACGTAGATGTTGTCGTTGGCGTCGATGTGGATCCCGCTCGGGCGGCCGAACTGATACCAGCATTCCAGGTAGTTGCCATCCTGGTCGAAGATCTGAATGCGGTTGTTGTCGCGATCGCCGACGAACAGCCGGCCTTGCGAGTCGATCTCGAGGGCATGAGTCGTCGAGAACTGGTTGGTGCCGCAGGGCCCGAAGCCCGGTGAACCCCACTCCTTTATGTAGCGTCCGTTCCGATCGAACTTCATGATGCGCTCGTTCGTGCCCTGTGCATGTCCGTCGGCCACGAAGATGTCGCCGTTTCTGCCGACGACGACGTCGGAAGGCGAACTGAACGTGTTGGTGCCCTTTCCAGTCACGAGCGCCTGTCCCAGTTTCAGGAGCACTTCGCCTTTCCGATTGAACTTGGTGACCTGCTGACCAACACTGCCGCCCGCCCCTCTCCCGTCCACCGGCAGGGGGTCGGTGACCCAGACGTTCCCTTCGTTATCGACATGTATGCCGTGGGGGAAGGCAAACATCCCCTTGCCGAAGCCGCCCAGGAACTTGCCGCTCTTGTCGTAATGGAGGATGGGATCGAGATTCGAGCCAACGCAGGAGTTGGAACCGCATCGATCGATCACCCAGACGGTACCGTCCGTCGGGTCGACGTCGACTCCGGCCGTCGAGCCCCATTTCCGCCCATCAGGGATCGGCAGCACTTGCCCGACCCAGGGATTCGGGCAGGTCGTTGGTCGGTTCCCACCAGCGCACCATGGGCGCGTTTCTGTTCTGGGCGGGCAGTCCCACGGGCCAGGCTGCGACGACGGCAGCCGCGACGAGAAGCCATTTCGCTCTTGCTGGCAGCATCGAATCCTCCAACCTTCGCCAAACAATGACGGATGCTACACCTATGGGCTGTCGGCGGCCATCAACCCTGCCTCGATGATCAGGCCGGCACCGAGCTCGCGCTCGGTGAGCTCCAGCTGCGTGTATCCGAACGCCTCCATCATCGAAACAGCCACGATGAGCCTCGGCAGCGCGCGATCGATGTCTTTCTTGTTCTTCAGGGCTTCGAACGCGTCCGGACCCATGGTGGTGACCTCGCGGAGCCTGTCTCGGAGGGCATCGATCCCCAGAATGCGTCCCTCGAGCTCCGCGGGGGGAAACAGGACGTCTGTCATGTCGCCGAACTCAACGCCGACCAGCTTCTGTTTCCCTTTCATGAAGGACGCGCGCGACGTCTCCTGCTCGAGCCACGCCTCGAAGTCGCGATATGCCTGCATGGCATCTGTTGCCGGCGCGAAGAATTGTTCGTAGGCGACGCGGTAGCCGAGATTGAAGACGATGAAGTGGATACGCCGTTTTCGCGCGCGACGAGCTCGATGCTCCGGCTGCCGTTGTCGATGATGGCGTAGCCGTCGCGGCCCAGTGAGCCGGACAGATACGCCAGCTCCGACTCTCGGCGCTCACTCGCGACCGCCATCGGAATCCCCAGGCGAGCCGCCGTCGCGACGACGACGGCCGCGTTTGGCGCGTCCCTGAACGCGGCCGTACCGATGGCCATCATTCTCGACGCCCCGGATGCATCACAGGACGACTTGAAACGGGCCAACGTCTTCTCGATCTCGACGAGCTTGGGTTCGCTAATCCGGCCGTTGGCCGCAACGTCGTCACCGACACCGAGCGTTGCCGTTTCGATTGTCTGACTGTACCGGCCGCCGGCAAACGTTCCGACGATTCGCCGAAAGTTGTTGCTGCCCATATCGATGGCGCAGATGAGTTCCGGCTTGGCGCACGACATCAGCGGCAACAGGAGAAAGAGTGTTATGACGGCGCCTGAGGGGCGTCGTAGGCCGGCACGTACAACGGGGCTCACTGTAGTTTCGCGTATTCCGCCCGTGCCTGGTTGACCGTCGGGATCCCGGGATCCGCATCTTTCCACAGCGCAAGAAGGTCGTCATACGCGCCCTTCGCTTTGGCTGTGTCGCCGGAGAGTGCGAGCGATCGAGCCAGCTGCAGGCGCGCCATCGCGTCCATCGGATCGACGAGCACGATGCTTCGATGATCGAGAATCCGCTGAAACTCGGCGGCCGCTTCAGCGGGTTGACGTGCTGAGAGGTACGCCAGTCCGCGAACATAGATGGGATACAGGCCGCCGAAACGTCCGATGAAGCCGACACGCCCAAGAGCGAGATCGTAGCGCGACGCGGTCTGCAGCGCCTGAATCGCCGCTGCCGCATCAGGAGTGGGAGTGTTCAATGACAACAAGGCCTGAAGCGCCGGCAGATACATGAATTGCACCGACGTATCCTCAGGGAACCCGCTCGCGAGAACCTCGGCGAGGGCTCGCGATTGTGGCAGATCGCCTGCGAGGGCGAGTGCGAACGCCGCGGCATAGTCCACTTCGCGACCGCCCCTTCCGAGTTCGAGCGCCCTCGTGGCGCTCTGCCTGGCGGCAGCCGCATTCCCATAAAACGCTTCCCACACCGCGGTGGCCGCTTCGAACAAGCCAGCCCGTTCGCGTTGCCCAGACTTCTGCGCGATCTGGACGGCGCTCTCGCCCATCCGTCTCGCGTCCTGCAACTGGCCTGAGCGAGCGAGCGCGAGCGCCTCGATATGGGAGATGGTGTCTTCGGTGGCGGGACTCTTCCTGGCCGCCGTCACCGTCCGTCTGAGTTCGTTCTCGTTACCCGCCAGGAAGGCGACGAAATACTGTGTCAGAAGTAAACTGGCAGATTCCAGCTTGCGCTCCGCGGCAAGACGGACCGTCAGCAAGGCATCATCAAGGCGATTCAGCGAGAGCTGATTGAATGCCCTGTTGACATACGCCGGCGTCAGGTCGGGATCCAGCGCGATGGCCTTCTCGGTTTCGGCGATCGCCAACTCGTATTGGCCGGTGCTCGACAGGGCGAGACCCGCGATCAAAGTGTGTGCCGCGGCATCGCGCGGGTAGCTCTCGGCCCACGTTTCCAACGTTCGTCGCT
Source organism: uncultured Acidobacteriota bacterium (assembly GCA_963814955.1). GTDB lineage: Bacteria > Acidobacteriota > Vicinamibacteria > Vicinamibacterales > UBA2999 > DATCJA01. The sequence goes on along the minus strand of CAWFEX010000015.1, from coordinate 738,538 downwards.
CCCGTTCCAGATTCCCCGTAAAGTCGCGATCGTACAGTGTGTCGATGTAGAAGCGCTCGACGTCGCTGGCGCGATTGCGCAGTTGGTAGGCCTTGATTAAGCTCTGTCGCGCGAGCGCCGACTCTCCCGTCACGCCGTAGCGGAATCCGGCATGCGCATGGGCGGATGCAAAATCGGGATCGATCGCCACCGCACGTTGAAAAAGCGCCAGGGCACGCACATTCGAGCCGGCAAGGCCCGCTTTGAATCCGGCGCTGTAAGCCTGCAACGCTTCGAGTGACGGCGTCGTCGCCTCGAGCGGCGTCGAGTATCTCTCGATGGTGGCGAGCGATTCGCCAACCCGCGTTCGGAACCGAGTCGCCATCTGACTGAGCGTGCTCAGAACATTTTCCTTCCGTGCCGCCTGTGCCTGCTCTTCGGCGAGGATGTCACCGCTCGTGCAGTTCGTCGCGCGCAGGCCCAAAACGTATTGACTCCCGAGCGCGGCAATCGATCCTTCCAGGACGGCGGCGCTGCCGGTCCGGACGCACACGCCCTGCGCTATCTCCGGAGTCAATCGCGCGTCCGCCGATTGGTTCATCAACAGCAGCGTTCGTCGGATGCGTTCGTCGGATATGAGGCTGAGGAACGGCGATTGCTGGAGCTGTACCGCCAGCCCCTGTCGTAGAGTGTCGTCGAACACCGGGTCGCCCGTCGTGTTGGTGAAATCGGCGAGTACGATCGTGTCCTTGTCGGTGAGCGTCGCTGCCCGAGGCGCGAAGACGTAGGCGCCCACGAGGACTGCCGCTGCCACGGCGGCGGCAGCGACGAGACGCCAGCGCGTCCGACTGGCCACCTGAGCGCCACCGGCCGTCGCCCAGCCCGAACCGCGCTCGAGGCGCTCGAGATCGGCCCGCAGGTCGGCCGCGTGCTGATGGCGAAGCGCGCGATCGGGCTCGAGGCATTTCGCGATGATGCGTTCGAGCTCGGGCGACGCTGCGACGCGCACCCCGACCCCAGGGGCGGGCCGCGCACCGGTGAGCATTTCGTGTAGGACCAGGCCCAGGCTCCAGAGGTCCGCCCGTTGATCGACCGTCTCGCCGCGCGCCTGTTCGGGCGCCATGTACGCGGGCGTGCCCATCACCATTCCTGCGGCAGTGAGAGTCGCCTCTCCCGTCAGCGCAGCCAGTCCGAAGTCCAAAACCTTGACGCCCGTCTTGGTGAGCATCACATTTCCTGGCTTCAGATCGCGGTGAACGATCCCCTTTTCGTGCGCCTCGGCCAGCGCGGCAAGAATCTGCGTGCCGTAACGAAGCGCCAAGTCCGCGGGCAACGGACCATCTTTCAGCCGAGCCGCGAGCGTTTCCCCCTCCACCAGTTCCATCACCAGATAGTTGGGCCCGACGTCGTAGAGCGTGCAGATGTTCGGGTGATTCAACGAGGAGATCGCACGCGCTTCGCGATCGAAGCGTGTGCTGAACCGCTCGTGGGTGATCTTGATGGCGACGGCGCGACCCAGCCGGGTGTCCACCGCACGAAACACCTCGCCCATGCCGCCTTCGCCGAGCTTGCCTTCGATGCGGTATGGCCCCAGGCTGGTCCCGGCGATTGGCGTCGGGATCCGGGTGGCCTCGAGCGATTCCGTGCTGGTGCCCGGCGCGGGTCGATCCAGAAGGAGGTCTTCGGATTGCCGGGCGAGCAGCGATTCGACCTCCCGGCGCAGTTCCGGGTCGGCTCGGGCGAGCCGCTCGGTCCGCTCATCGGCCGAACTTTCGCGGACCGCGTGAAATAGCTCTTCGACCTGTCGTAATCGTTCCGGGGTCATGCGCGCCGTTCCGACGAATTGGCCAGCTCCCGCGCCAGCCAGACTCTCGCGAACTCCCAATCGCGCCGCACGGTGCGCGGCGAGATATCCAGCGCGTGCGCGATTTCCTCTTCCGTCAACCCGCCGAAGTAGCGCAGCTCCACCACCTTGGCTTGACGCTCGGCAATCTCCGAGAACGCCGCCAGCGCTTCATCCAGCGCAATCATCGACCGGTCCGGCTCCGGCACCAGAACCGCCGCCTCCTCGAAGTTCATGCGGATTACCTGGCCGCCGCGTTTGCGCGAACCCCTGGCGCGCGCGGCGTCCACCAGAATGCGGCGCATCATCTGCGCCGCCATCGCAAAGAACTGGGCTCGTTGGTGCCATTCCACGTTGCCCACATCCACCAGTCGAAGATAGACCTCATGGACCAGCGCGGTGGCCTGAAGACTGTTCCCCTGGCGCTCGTTCTTCATGAAGCGGCGCGCCATCCGATGCAGTTCCCCGTAGACCCGTTCCGACAGCCGGTCCAGCGCTTCCTGATCGCCGTTGCCCCAGGCTCTCAGCAGGTTCGTGACCTCGGCGCGGTCGTTCACGGAGTCACCCCTCCTCCGGGCGGGACACGAGAAATTATCACCCTCGTGGCCGGTTCCGCCGCCCGCTTCCGCCTGTACCGGTGAAAGCGCAAAGTGTAGGGCGGTTCCGCGGCGAGGTGCGACCATCGAGCCGCGGACGCGCCGAGAAAAGGAGACTTCGTCATGAAATGGAACACGAAAATAGCACTGATGCTGTGTCTGGCCGTGCTCGGCACCGCCATCGAGGCGCGGGCGGACTGCCACATCCTCCGTGGCGGCATCTCGGAGACCCGCATTGAGGCACCCAACGACCCTATAAGCAGGCTTCTGGGCGTTGTGACCGGGACGCTGAGCGGCGCCAGCACGGTGGTCATCACCAGCCCACCACCCAATACGGTCTCACTGGATATCTTTCTGACGAACAGGGGCGACACGTTGATTGCCGTTGGATTTCCAACGCGCACTCCCATTCCAGGCGCGCCTCCGGGCGAATTCACAGTACATGTGGAACTGACGATCACCGGGGGATCGGGCAAGTACGACGGAGCTACCGGCACGATGACCTTCGATGGATTCAGTCATGCTGGCGGTCCCGGTGTGGGAACCGCCGAGCTGGTTTATCGAGGTTCTGTCTGCGGTCCGAATCTGAAAGCCGGGGAATAATCGGCAGGTCGGCGGCGGGGTCGAGGATCGTACGTAGTGTCCGGCTTTAGCCGGACCTTGCGATAGCACCAGGAAAGTCTTTGGTCCGGCTAAAGCCGGACACTACGTCAATATGGGGCTAGTCACATTGTCGCGTCCGACACTACGGCGTAATCGTCAGCTTAATGGGAGGGGCTACGGCACGCGCCGAATCTGGTCGCCCACCTGCACGGCTGCAGCACCGGTGAGCGTCGCGGTTGCCGAGGAGTCGTCAACTTCAGTAATGCGGGCCGTCGCGATCTTGTCAACGAACGTGCGAAGGACCTTCTTGGTCGCGGGGTCGAGGACCGTTCGCCCGGAGCGGCTGATTTCGACAGTGTCGCCGACCTGCGCCCCTTTGAGACGTCCCACGTTGAGGATCAGAGTGTTGCCGGTTACGTCTGCCACCAGTCCTGTGTAGTCAACTCGCACGGCTGACAGCTTCGCGGCGAACTCGCTGAGACCGGACGCCACTGACTGTGCCGCGCGGTTGATCGCCTCCCCGAGCGCCGATCCCTGAAACGACGCCGATGTCATGTCGATGCCAGTGGCGTAGCCGCCCGATGCCTCCACCGAGCCCTTGGCCGAATCGCCGCTCCCGGACACGGAGGTCAGTATCTCTCCTGTGCTCGTATTCACCATCCGCGCGGTCATGGCCACCGATGCCCTCGCGTTGACGCGCTTGCCGCCGCCCACGACGCCACGCGTGATCCGGTTGAGCGGTCCAGACCCGACCCCGACGGCCGACTCCTCGACAACAAACTCCGTTACGGACCCGATGACGATGGCGTCCACGCCCAGCACACGTCCGATGTTCGCAGCCGTCTTCGCGTCCGCACGGCTGCTGTTCGAGAAGTTCTGCTCCTTGAGTACTTCGTCGAGAGCCCGACGCTCGATGATGGTGTATTTCCCTTCCTTGAGGAGTTCATTCACCAGCACATCGGCGAGGCTCGCGCCGACATCCTGCGTCGAACGGATCGCGGCGGCCGCAGACGACCTGACGGCCGCGTCCTCGAAACTGAGGATCGCGATACGCTTCTTGTCTTGCGCCGACGCGTCCGCCGCAAGCATGGTGACGACGGCCGCAGCGACGAGAGAGAGCCCTCGAGTCATGATGTTCACCCTTCCCGTGAGGTTGGTTCGCTCAACCGCTCCAGCACGGCTCAGCGTCCCAGGAACTCGTCGAGTGCCGCGGCATCAGCCCGTGCGGTTTCGAGGTATTTCCTCGCCGCGGCAGCATCCCTGTTGTCGAGCGCGTCGCGTGCCCGCGTCAGCGATGCCTTGAGGCTTCGTTGCCGCGTGGCGATATCGAGCCTTGGAGCGAGCGGCCGCATCTCTTCCCAGAGACGATTCAGAGTGTCGTCAATCACGCCACCCCGAAGCGAGAGGTCGCTGTAATCATCCTGCAACCCGTCCAGTTCGGCGCTGCGTTGCACGGCGGAAGGACCAGAAACGGCGGTCCGCTGCGCCGAAGGTTGGCCGTCCGGCGGCGGCACCGCGCGAGTACCCGACGCCCGACGCCGGTGGCGTCACTTGATTCAGCGTGCTCTGCGCGCGGGCATCCCTGGCCGAGGCCAGGCCGGGGCTCGCTTCGACTGCGGCCGACGATCGGGTCTTCGGGTCGACGGCTGCGGCCGACCCGGTGCCCGCCTCGACGAGTGCCGGTGATGATTCGACTGGCTCGCTCACGGGTTCCGCACTGGATGGCGGTCGGGCCTCGGACGCAGGTGTCTCGCTGCCGTTCCGCAGGGACGTCCACATGGCAAACCCGCCCAACGCCGCCGCCACAATCACGAGCGCCGCAGCCCCATACAGAACGCGCAACCGGCGACGCTCCCCATCTGGACGGGCTGGCGGCCGAGATGGCCCGGCCGTCAGGTCGGCAACATCCCGGACAAGACGCCGCAGGTGATCGTGCCAGTCGCCTTCCCAGGCATCGAGCCAGTGCGTTCCCGAGATGAACAGCTCGAGTCCCCCATCCGGCATGACTGCCTCGACGCGGACGGGGAAAATCGGTTTGTGGTTCGCGACGGCTCGCTCCACCTCCCGGCAGACGAAGGCGGATGCGTTCGCCGCCTTGGAAAGCAGCACGACGAGGCACCTGGAATTTTCGATGCCGGTGACGATCTCATCGGCATATTCGCGGCCGGCGCGCACATCGCGCGGTGCTATCCAGCAAGTCAATCCGCGGCCTTCGAGGCTCTTGCAGATCTCGTGAGCCTTCTCGCGGTCGTCGGAGGCATAGCTGATGAACGCAGAGAATCCCGAGGCCGGCTTCTTCATGCTTCTGGATCAGACATCGGGATCGGGAGTCGCGCGTCCATGGTGCGGAGTATAACCTCTGGCCCACGGATGAGGCTTCGAACTTCCTTCACACTTCGGCGCATGCCTTCACGGCCATGCGAGCTGCTCGAGGCTGACCCTGTCATTCGAGATCTTCGTCATGTTTTCGGTCTTGTCGCCGTCGAACTGCATCACTGCCTCCTCCAGAGCCGCTTACCAAGACTCGAGCGACCGGGTATACTCCGCATCGGTTTTTCGTCGTTCTTTCGTGATTCCAAACGAGGCCCTTATGCACAGCCGGGTATTGGTTCTTGCTGTAATCGTGGGTCTTCTTCAGCTCTCGATTTCTTCGCTCGCGCATCACGGAGCGGCATCGCTCTATGACGTCAGCAAGGAAACGACGCTGAAAGTGACGATCACGGAATTCATGTGGACGAATCCGCATGTGGAGGTCGGGATCGCGTCCGTTGAGGACAAGAGCGCCCGCTGGCTGCTCGAGCTCGGCTCCCCGCCGAACATCGCCAACCGGGGCTGGACCAGCAAGTCGCTGAAGGTGGGAGACGTGGTGACGGTCACCTTTAATCCGGGCCTGCGGGGCGCGCGGATCGGCAGACTCCTCAAGGTGGTGCTGCCGGACGGCAAGGAACTCCGGGCATGAGGGCGCAGCGACTCGTCATCGTGACGGCGGGACTCTTGGCCGCAGCCGTGGCGGGCTGTGCGCGGGAGAGTGCACCACCGGCCCCGGCTCCGCGCCCGGACATTTCGGGTACCTGGGTTCACCCTGGCGGCCCGGGCGGCGCGTCGCTGCGTCCAGCTGAGGGCTTCCCGCTCACGCCGTGGGCCGCCGAAAAGATGAAATCGGAGAAGCCGACATCCTCGAGTGACTTCCGCGAGACGACCGATCCCGCGGTCCTGTACGCCGACCCGAATGGATACCCGCGGATCCAGATGCATCCGATGAAGTTCAAGCTCGTGCAGACAGACGACTACGTCTACCACTTGTGGGAATACAACCAGAACTGGCGTCAGATCGCGATCAACAAGGAGCACTCGCCCGACGCCCCGGCGACGTGGTACGGCAACGCAGTCGGCAAGTGGGAGGGCGACACACTGGTCGTCGATTCGACCGGCTACAAGACCTCGACCTGGCTCACTTCACAGGGCGTCCCCCATACCGAGGACCTGCATATCGTCGAGCGTATCCGGCGCGTCGGCGACACGCTGGTGATGCACTTCACGTTCGAGGATCCGGGCGCATTCACGAAACCCTGGTCGGCAGAAGTGAAGTACCAGCGCGTTGAGGACGGTGCCATGATCGAAACGATCTACACCATCTCCGACGAGCTGCGCTTTCGCGAACGCTTCCTTGGCGTGCCGTCTCCGATTCCTATTCGACGATAACCGCAGCCTGCGTCAATGCCGTCGAACCTCGCGTCGTGGCAGCGAGCATTCGGCGCTGGTCCGTCAAAAACGAAACGCCTTCCGGACGGTGTTCACTCCACTGTTGACGGCGCGTTTGATCGGCGAGGACGAACCCGGCCGCAGGCTCGCTCTCATTTCCACTGTCTGTCGCGGCAGCACGTGAACGCGACGCACTTCAGGCGCATAGCGCGGATGGCTTACTCGGACGACGTAGATACCCTCCGTCAGCTCCTGAGTGACGCGACCTGTAGAGTCGGGCGTGAGCGTCGCAACGATTGCGTCCTGAGTCGTAAGGACTTCGATCGTTGCATCGGCGACGTTTCCGCGGGAGCCCGCAGCCTGCACGACAGTCACCAGGTTTCCCGTGTTTGCCGGACGGACAAATTCCACGAGAGAGAACGCTGCGCCCGCGATCGACACGATCCCTGCCAGCGTACCGACGACTGCCTGAAAGCGTGAGAGCGACGGGCCGAGCATAAAGCGACGTGCTGCCCACATCGATTTCCAGGGCGAAGCCGTCGGCGGTGTCAGGGCCTTACCGGCCCTCGAACGCGATCCCATAGGTTTTTCACTTGTCGCGCGGTCCGAACGCGGGAATCCTGGGCGGCAACATTCGGACCACCACGCATTGCGTCGTAACCGCGCACAATTGTGACGTTTAGCTGGCGCGCCCCGTCGGGGTCCGGAGCGCGCGATGCCTGTTTCGCAATTGGCCAGTCAAGAATCGCAGGCGTCGTTGTATAGAATCTCCGATTCATCGGAGTCTGGAGGGGCATGATGCCGTCCGTTCAGCAAAAGCCGGTCATCAGGATTGCGCCGAACAATCCGGTGTTCGATCTGCCGGTCATCGTCGGCATCGAGGAAGGGCTGTTCGAGGCGGCTGGCCTCGATGTCCGCTTCTCAGCCACCTACGCAGATCGCGAGAAGGACAACGCGGAACGCCCGATCATGTCGCGACTCAAAGAGCAGATGTTCGAGTGCGGATCCGCCGACAGCTACAACGTCTGCGAATGGGCCAGCATCGACCGGCTGGAACGCGGCGCCCGCGCCGGGAACATCGCTGCGTTGCGGGCGGCAGTGGCCGCTCAGGCCATCCTGACGTTCGATGAAACACTGCAGGTACCGGGCGACCTTGCCGATGTGCCGGTGGTCGTCCAGGAGCTGACTGGCTCGCATTACTGCACCGTGCAGATGCTCGAAAGCGCCCTCGGTCCGGACCATGTCAGGATCGAACGCGGCGGGCTGCCGCAGGCGCGCTGGGTCGCGCTCAGGCAGGGGACTATCCGCGTGGCGACGTTGATGGAGCCCTTCATCAGTCTCGGGATCAAGGAGGGCGCGCACGTCGTTGCCGCCTGCTTCTACCGTGGAGGCGAAGTGATCTCCGCCGATCTGACCGTCGAGCAGCGCACCGCGTACTACGATGCGGAAAACCAGGCGGTCGATCGCATCAATGCCGACTTCTACAAGTACGCCCATCATGTGGCGGTGCACGCCAACGGCGCTCTGCAGCCGTCCGAACTGCTGCGGGCGTTCGTCCGGTACAAGCACGTGGACCATTACGATCCGGCACTCTTCGCCCGCACCTACGACTGGATGAAGGCGCGCGGGCTCACCGAGGGCGGCAGCGATCATGCCGCGCTCGTGATCTGAGCGGTCAGACAGGAGCGCCGGCGATCCTGGACGGGGCGCTGCCCAGCTCCCGATCGAGATTGCCGACCAGCAGACCGTAGGAGCCGCATCCGAAGACCAGCGCGACGCCCGCCGCCACGAGTAACGGAACGGTGAAGTCTCCCGCCGCGGAAATCAACATACTGGTGACCAGCGGCGCAAACGACCCGCCGACGTTTCCGCCGAAGTTCTGCAACGACACCAGCGATGAGACGACATGGGGCGGCGCCACGTCGATCGGCATCGAGTTCACGGCCGCCGTGGAGAAGCTGACGCTCGCGACCGAACACGTCAAGAACGTCACCGCCAGGAGCGTGTCCGGCGTGTACGCACCGGCGATCGTAGAGACGGTCGCGCCCAGCAGCCCGCCGACGGCGAATCCCTTCCGGACGGCCGTTACGCGTCGTCCCGCAGCGATCAGCCGGTCGCCCGCCCAGCCTCCCAGCAGCACGCAGAGCGTTCCAATCAGGAACGGCAGCATCCCGACGACACCGGTCGTCAGCGTCGACATGCCGCGCTGGAGGACGAGATAGCCGGGGAGCCACGTGGCAAAAACATAGTAGATGTAGAGATACCCAGCCTGCCCCAGCATGACGCCCCACGTCGTCCGGTACTTCAGCAGCGTCGCCCACCGGATCCCGGCGTGGCCGCCCTCGGGAAACACGCGCGGCCCGGCGTCTGCTGGCGGCGCGCGATAGACCGCGAGCCACCAGGCCATCCACAGGAAGCCGAGGGCTCCTGTGGTGTAGAAGACCCATTCCCATCCCCAGTGCACCAGAACGATCGAGGCGAGCGGAATGCCGAGCGTCAGTCCGATCTTGTTGCCGGCAAAGAAGGTTCCGACCGCCAGGGCGCGATGCTTCGGGTCGAAGGTGTCGCGAATCACACGCGAGCCCGATGGAATCATCAGCGATTCGCCGACGCCGACGAGGGCGCGAAACCCAAGAAGAGGCGTGAATGACGTGGTGAGGCTGCAAGCGGCCGTCGCGAACGACCATGCTCCTACGCCAATTGGAAGGGAGCGGCGTGGGCGAATCCGGTCGGCGAGGGGCCCCGCTGCGAGCAGCGACAGCGTGAACGCCCAGTTGAAGATCGAGAGCAGCACGCCGACCTGAGCGGCCGTGTAGCCGTAGTCCGTGATCAGATGCGGTCCCACGACGGCGAAATTGACGCGGTCGATATAGGCAATCGCCTGGCAGCTCGCCAGCAGCAGCAGAATGTTCCACCGGTAAAGGGCCGACGTGGTGTTCACGACGGAAGGGCCACGCTGTCCCACAGCGGACGAAATTGTGTGGCCACGACGTGGTCGTAGTCAGGATCGGAGGTCAGAATGCCGCACGCGCGGGAAAAGCGGGTCATGCCGGTGACGCTCTCGGGCGAGATCGACGCAGAGTAGAACGGCAGATCGCGCCGAATGAGCTCCGCAATCAGTTCTGTCTCCGCGGGCGGAAACAGTTTCCGCACCGCGTAAATGGCGCGCCCCGGGTCGGCCTTGAGGGCGGCGTGAGTGTTGACGATGGCGCGGACCGCCGCCGCGGCGGTGTCCGGCGAACGTGCGATCAGCCGATCGGTTGCCGCGAGCGAGGCCAGCGTGAAGTGGAAACAGGCGTCGGGACCGTCGCCGCGCCGCACGTCGAACACCACCGTACCCACGCCGCGGCGGACGGCGAGCTCGGCGGCCATTCCGTTGGCCCAGAAGCCGTCGATCTGCCGCTCCTCGAGGGCCTTGGCGGCCGTCACACCGAAATTCACGCCCCGGCCCGCCGTCCCCGGCACGGGGGCGATGCGCACATCGTCGCGCACGGGATCGATCCCGGAGGCCTTCAGGAGACCGCGCAAGCCCAGGTCCACCCAGGGCGCTGCGCCGATTCGGCGTCCCCGGACCACGCCGGCGTCACCACGTGTCGCGTGCAGGTCGGCGTGCATGACGAGGAACCAGTACATGCCCTGTGCCTGCGCGCAGAGGAGCTTGACGCCGTTCCATGCGGGAAAGGCCGCCAGCGCGGAATGGGCCGAGCCGCCGACGAAGTCGATTTCTCCGCGTGCGAGCGCGGCGTACGCCTGGTCGACCGGGAATATCAGCTCGATCGCGACATCGAGTCCTTCGCGCGCGAACAAGCCGAGCTCCACCGCAGCGACTGCCGGAAAATAGGAATTCGAGATGAGATCGGGAACCGCGAGCTTCACGTCACCGGCCCACCTGCCGGCGCGCGCGTGTCAGCACGCGCGTCCTCGAGGCTGACGGCCGCCGCGCGGCGCTGACTGGCGATCATCGACGTCCGCAGCAGGAATTGACGCGCGCGCACGGAATCGGATGCGGTGTCGCGCAGCTCCGCCAGATGGCGGGCGCGGATCGCCGGATCGCGGGCTTCCAGCCGCTTCTTGTTCTCGATGCTTTGATGCTGCACGAATTCGACGGCCACTGTGCGGCGCTGCCTGTCGTAAAGATCGAGCTGGCGGTCTGGTGCTTCGCCGGCCACAATCGCCGCGAGCGCGTTCGAGAGCGCGGCCGCATCCTGCAGGCCACCGTTCAAGCCCATTCCGCCGATCGGATTGTTGACATGGGCGGCGTCGCCCGCGAGGACGACGCGTCCCATGCGGAAGGTGCCGGCCACACGCTGGTGCGTTACGTAGAGGTTCCGGTGGACGATGTTGTACGGTGTGGACAACGGGAAAAAGTTCTGCAGCCGTGCCTGTACGGCGGCGTCGCTCACGAGCTCCTCATCCGAAGATGCGGGATTGGTGGGAAACACGAGCCGCCAGAGCCCGGGCGGCCCGTTGGCTGACACCTTGAAGCAGTTGCACCATTCCTCCGGATCCGCGAAGTAGGACCGCGGGCAACAGCCGATCGCCGCCTCGAAGTCGAACGTGGTCGTGAGCACGAGGAACCGCTCCGGCCACGTAAAGCCGTCGAAGGAAATGCCCGTCTGCTTCCGCACCGTGCTGCGGGCGCCGTCGGCGCCGATGACATAGAGACCCTCGTGCGTCGTGACGCCGCCGGCGCCGCGGACGTCGACCCTCACTCGCGTGTCGCTCTGGGTCACGCCGATGACCTGACGGTTGAAGAGAATCTCGACGTTGGGAAGCTGGTCGAGCTGTTTCAATATGATCGTGGCGGTCTTGAACTGCTCGCACTGCACCACGAAGGGATAGCGCGTGTCCTCCTGCAAGATCGCGTGATCGAACGCGGCCACGAGCGAGCGAGTCGGCCGATCCCAGAACTGCACGATCGGCGCGACCAGGCCGAGGCGGGCCATTTCCTGGACGAGGCCGGCCTCCCCCAGTACCTCGAGCGTCGCTGGATGAGTGGTCGCGGCACGCGGGTCTGCCTGCGGCGCGGCGCACGCCTCGAACAGGCGCACGGGCAATCCCCGACGGCCCAACAGCAGAGCGCAGAAAAGCCCCACCGGTCCGCCCCCGGCAATCAGGATGAGAGGCGCCCCGCTATGTCCCCGCGTCATCGTAATAGTGCACTTCGAACAGGAGGCAGCCTCGCTCCGATCTGAAAGGTCCGTGGACGACACCAGGTGGGCGGCACGCGTACGTGGGTCCGACGAAGACCTCGCCGCCCTTGCCGGCCGCATCGCTGCCGACGATCAAATCGCCTGAGAGCAGGTACACCTCCTCCCAGTGATCGTGAACGAACGGCGCGGAGGTGTGCACGCCAGGATCGAAACGGAGGAGCCGCGTCCGGCTCCCCGTCTTACCCCGTTCGTCGAGATCGGTGGCGAGGATCTTCTGCTGGATGCCGGCCGGATACCCGTCCGGCGTCGACCAGCCGGCAGTCAGATCCAGCCGCTGGAACTCGAGATGGGGCTTGTGCATCGGCACATTGTAGGCGGACATCGGCCACGCATTGGCCGCTGCGTCACGCCGAGGCCGGCAGCGAGACGACGTCGTAGGCGTGGCGGATCCGCTGCCCCCGCACCGGATCTTCGATCTCGAGCTCGAATCGCTGCGCCGGTCTGATGCCGCCGTGGGCAGCCAGCGTTCCGCAGAACATGACCGTGCCATCCGGCAGCGCAGCGGCGCCGGTGAACCGCTGAATGAGGTCCCCTGGAGTGCGCATTGTCGACACCGGCCCCTCCTGATACAGCACGCAGTGTGGTCCGACACCGGCCCACGAGCGCAGGATCAGCGCATCCCAATGTGCGTCGACGTCAGCGAAGGGCCACACCTCCTTCGCAAGCGGTTTGTCGCACATCTGCTTGGCGACCTCGACGCTGTACGTCTCCACGCTGCGGTCCGTATGGTCGGAGCCGACACCGACATACAGATGTCCTCCGCACTGCACGAGCACGAACTCGACCTCTCCGCTCGAGCGATCGCCGCTCACTTCGATGACGGGATCAGTGGTCAGGCGGTTTGTCGATACGCGATAGAAGGCCGGAATGGAAAGGGGCCGCGCGACCCCGAGTTCCTCCAGTTCACGGATGTGCTGCTCCACGGCGACGGCATCGCGGCTCGTCCAGCCGGCGATCACGGCCTGGCGCACGCCGACGCGCAGGTTGTGCCGCCTGCCGCGGCCGCTGACCGTCAATCGCAGAGACTGTTTGGGGAGCGTCATGCGATTCTCAAGGCTTTCGAGCAGACGGGCTAATTCTCACGCCGATCGATCGACCCGACGAGAATGGCGCCCAGAGGTCAGGACAGGACCGCAAGCGCGCAGAGGCGTGCTTCCGTTCTCGACAGCACCCACCCCCCGATCATCACCGTATTGCCCCGGCCGAAGTCCTCCGCGAAGCGCTCGCGGAAGAACGCCAGAAGATCGCCGGCTTCAGGTGGCTCGCGGTGCTGTTCGGATCCGGCTTCCCCGAGCAGCACGTCCACCAGCGCGTCGCAGTCAGCCTCGGCAGGACACTGGTCGAGATAGTGGCGGCCGATGACGAGGGCCGACTGCCGCTGATGCCCGAACACGTCCCTCAGGCGGAAACGATCGCCGGCGATAGCTGTGTCAACTGGAACGCGTATACCGAACTCCGGCAGCGTCGGAGCGATCGCGAGAATGGATGGCAGCAACTCGAGAAATGTCCGCCGGCTGATTGGGATGGTCATGTCGTCTCTCAGGCTTTCATCATCTGCTTCAACCGATCCGCGATGCGTATCGCGAGTGCCACGATTGTGAGTGTCGGATTCGCGTAGCCGCAACTCGGAAACACCGACGATCCCGCGACGAACAGATTGGGCAGGCCATGCATCTGACAATTGGCATCGACGACGCCCAGCCGCGGATTCTGATGCATGCGCGTCGTGCCCATATGGTGAGCGCCGCCCGTAGCGCGATCGAGCAGCAGGTCCTCGTGTTCCGGGATCTGGATCCGCATCCGGCCGAACCCGGACCGGCCGACTTCGGCGGCGATCAGCTGGTGGGCCTTGACGATCCCCAGGCGGTCGCGCGGCGACAGGCGCCAGTCGACCGTCGCACGGTTTAGACCGAGCGCGTCGCGCTCGGTCGACAAGGCGATGCGGCTGACGCGGTTTGGCACTTGTTCCACATAGTTGGCAAGCGCATAGAGCATCGGCGGGCCATCGGCCAACGCGCGGCCCAACACAGGCCCGGGGTTTCTGATGATGTTGGCCAAATGAGTGAGGAGGCGATCGGAGAAGTCGAATTTCTGGAGCTCGTCGCGGATCGCGCGGGCGGATTGGACCGAGTCGTAGAAGGCGTCGCTCTGCCGCGCGAGTATCTCGGCACGGAAATCCGGAATCTGCTGCTGACGGATGACCGCTTCGGGCAGAGCGATGTGGCACCGGACGCCGAGCTGCTGCTGGACGGGATTGATTTGGACGTACGCGGGCAATTTCACGTCCGGGTTCGCGGCCAGAATGAGGCCGCTCACGTACCAGATGTGCTCCATGAAATGGCGGCCGACCAGATCGTTGCCGTTCCCGAGGCCGGCGGCCTCGTGGCGGTTCGACAGGAGCAGCAGGCGCGCGTTCTCGATGCCGCCGGCCGCGAGAACGAAATACCTGGCCCGGACGCTGAACGAACGGCCGCTGAGCGTTGCAACCGAGACGTCGGTCACGTAGTTGGACGTGGGATGCCGGTTAATCGACGTGACGTTCGCATAGAGGTAGGTGACGAGGTTTCCAGCCTCGTCGACCGCGCGTCGATATTGCTCACCGAGCCGAAGCGGATTGTAGCGGGAGACGACGCTCTCGACGCGAGTGGCGTCGAAGGGAAAGAGCGAGAGCTTCATCGTCCGCGTGACGGTGTCGAGCCCGTAATCGTAGTCCCCCAGCTGCAGCACGCGATGTGCACGCGCGTAGAACGGATCGAGATCAGCGCGCGTGAAGGGCCAGGCGGCGTCACCAATCCACGGGCGGCTCTCGAAATTCAGCGCCCGGATCGGCGCACAATGACCGCCCCAATGGTTCGTCGCGCCGCCGAAGTAACGCAGCCTCGTCGCCGCCACGGCGTACGGCCGCCCGACATTGATGGCACCGTTCAGTTCCTCGGTCGCCCGATCGCCGGTGAGGCCGCCGCTCTCGAGTAAGCACACACGGAACCGCTGTCCCGCGAGCTCGAGCGCGAGCGTGATGCCGGCGGCGCCGGCGCCGATCACGCACACGTCGGTATCGATCGCCCTCTTCGTATCGAGTCTTCGGCTGTCGACGTACATGGCTTTTTCAGTGCTGACGTGCTGCCCCTTGGAACACCCTTGGCAGCACTTCCCGAATCACATCCACCCAAGCTGCTTGAGGCTGACGCTGTCGTTCCAGATTTTGGTCATGTGGCGAATCTTGTCTCCGTCGAACTGCATCACATAGACGTAGTCGGCTTCGACTCGCTTTCTGGTGGGTGGCACTGGTCCACCCTCACCCGTATGGGTGCCGCGGAACACGCCGTACGCGGTGACGTTGTTGCGTTCGTCGTCTACCGCGAAACTCCGGAGTTCATATCGGCCATCGGGAACGGGTCCGAACAGCCCTTTCATCCAATCGGTGTACGCCTGCAAGGTGCGGACATCTCCAAGAGCGTCGGCTTGTGCCGAAAACGTCGCACCAGAGTGGCAATGCTGCTGGCATCCCAGCCACCCCTGGCCGGTTTCGCACGCGTCAAAGAATTTCCGAGCCGTCTCTTTGATCGAACTCATGGGAAGCTCCTTTCATGTCCGTACGGACGTAGGATAATCATCGAGTCCAGGGCCCCGCCAGCCAGCCCAACAGCCGTTCACATCACCATACCTGAGGACGTGCGCAGCGGAGGGCGTGTCCACCGATCACAGGAACCCTGATGATTGTCGTTGTAATGGGCGTCGCAGGATCGGGAAAGACCACAATCGGCACGATGCTGGCAGATGCGCTGCACTGCACGTTTCTCGATGCCGACTCGCTGCATCCGGATTCGAACATCGAGGCGATGGAGGAGGGGAGGCCGCTGACCGACGCCGATCGAGCGCCCTGGCTCGCGGCGATTCATGCGCGTCTCCTCGACGCGTTCCGTCGTGGAGACAGCCTGGTGGTCGCTTGCTCCGCACTGAAGAAGATGTACCGCCAGGTGCTTGGCCACGGGATGCGGATCACCTGGGTGTATCTGAAAGGCGATGCACACCTGATTCGTTCGCGGCTGGACCGGAGGACGAACCATTTCATGAGCTCCGATCTGCTGGCGAGTCAATTCCGCGAGCTGGAAGAACCGTCCGAGGCAATCGTCGCCGATGTGTCGATGCCGCCCGACGCGATCGTGAGCCGCATTCTGTCCGAGCTGCGCCAAAAGCCTGATGTCCGAGTCGTTGACGACCTCGAGGCGTTGAGCCGCCGTGCGGCCGAGAGCGCGGTCGGCATCATCAGCGACGCGATCCAGCGGACCGGCCGGTGCTCTCTAGTCCTATCGGGCGGCGCCACGCCGGTGAGGTTCCACCAGGTGCTGGCCTCGACCTTCCGGGATGCGGTTGCGTGGCCGCACGTCCACGTGTTCTGGTCCGACGAACGCTACGTACCCCACGAAAGCCCGCAGAGTAACTACCGCATGGCGAAGTACACGCTGCTGGATCAGGTGCCGTGTCCCGCCTCCAACGTTCATCCGATGCCGACTCACTTCGCCAATCCCGATGCTGCCGCACGCGATTACGAGGCAACGCTGGAGCGTTACTGGGCGGGCGAAGACCCGCGGCTTGATCTTGTGCTCCTTGGAATGGGCCTGGAAGGACATACAGCGTCGCTGTTTCCGGGTGCGCCGGCGCTGCAGGAACAGCAACGCTGGGTCGTTGCGGTGACCGTGCCCGCCGAGCCGCCGCTGCGCCTCACGCTGACGTTGCCGGCCCTGGCTCGATCCGCGCACGCTCACTTCCTCGTGGCGGGTTCAGACAAGACCGATGCGCTCCGCCATGTGCTTTCCGGAAGCGCCGACCCCACCGCATACCCGGCGGCTGGCGTCGGCGCGACGCAGGGGCCGGTCGTCTGGTGGCTGGACAGGGACGCCGCACCGCGTGAAGAGTAAAACTAGCCAAGGGCGTGCCCTTGATATTCCGGTGATGCCCTTGGCTAGTTGGCAGTATCTACTTGGCGCGCTCCGCGCGCCTAGCCCGTTATGCGGTCTGGGCAACGAGTACGAAATTCGCGTTCGGGGCCGCATAACGGGCTAACGTCGCACATGATCCAGCGAGGAGGAACGATGCAGCTCGGAGTAGTTGGGCTCGGACGCATGGGCACCGGCCTGGTTGAACGACTTCTCGACCGCGGCCATTCGATCGTTGCCTACGACACCTCGCGAGACCGCGTCGAGCAACTGGCGAGCGCCGGCGCGCGCGGCGCCGAATCGCTCGATGACCTTGTCGCCCAGCTTGCGGCGCCCCGCGCCGTGTGGGTCATGGTCCCGCATGGCGAACCGACAACGCTGACGGTCCAGGCTCTGCTCTCGCGGCTGAAACCGGGGGACATCGTCGTTGACGGCGGCAATTCCCGGTACACCGACTCACAGGCCCACGCCGCCTCGTGCCGCGATCGCGGCGTGCATTTTCTCGACATCGGAGTGAGCGGTGGCGTCTGGGGCGCCGAGCAGGGCTTCAATCTGATGATCGGCGGGCCGGGTGAAGCCGTTGCCCGGATGCAGCCGATCTTCGAGGCGCTCGCGCCGAGCGGTGGGTACGCGCACGTCGGGCCGAGTGGAGCCGGCCATTTCGTCAAGATGGTGCACAACGCGATCGAATACGCGATGCTCCAGGCCGTCGGCGAAGGCTTCGAATGCCTGCAGCGCTCCGAATTCGATCTGGATCTCAGGCAGGTGGCGGCGTTGTGGCAGCAAGGTGCCGTGGTGCGCTCTTGGCTGCTCGAGCTGCTCGCACGGGCGCTGAAGGAAGAGGGCAACTCGCTCGATCGCATCGGCGACTACGTAGACGACTCGGGAACCGGGCGCTGGGCGATCGAGTACGCCGTGGCGCAGGGTATTCCGGTACCCGCCTTCAGCATCGCGTTATACGAACGCTTCGATTCGCGCACGCCGAAGCGATTCGCTCACCAGGTTATTGCCGCCCTGCGCAAGCAATTCGGTGGACACGCGGTCCGCGGCGCGTAACACTCGCGGTCCATCGCACATGACCGACCGGCTTCCGTTCGACGTATCACAGCTGGGCATCCAGCCGGGGACACCACCCGACCCGTGCATCATGGTCATCTTCGGCGCTGGCGGCGATCTCACGCGCCGCGAGCTCGTGCCCTCCCTGTTCGAATTGCACTGCAAGCGTCTGCTGCCGGAGCGGTTCGCGGTCATCGGATTCTCGCAAAGCCGCTGGGACACGGCGGCCTTTCGCGAGACAATGCGCGGCGCCGTTCAGGAGAGCTGCGGATCGCTTACGGACTGGGACCTGTTTGCGCAGCGTCTGAGCTTTGTAGCCGGCGATGCGACGTCAGCTCCGCACGAAGCATATGCCGCGCTGGCCGCGGAGATCGCGCGTGTTCAATCGACCCTCGCGATTCCTGGCAACGTCCTGTTTCACATGGCCGTTCCGGCCGCCCTGTTCGGCGTCATCGTGCAGCGACTCGGCGCGGCGGGACTGGCGCAGAACCCGCACGGCTGGCGCCGGCTCGTGGTGGAGAAACCATTCGGCAAGGATCGTGCGAGCGCACGTGCTCTTGATCAGCAGCTGCGCGACGTCTTCGGGGAGGAGCAGATCTACCGCGTCGATCATTTCCTCGGGAAGGAGACCGTGCAAAACATGCTCGTGTTCCGGTTTGCCAACCCGAGCTTCGAGCCGGTATGGAATCGCAACTACATCGATCACATCCAGATCACTGCCGCCGAAGAGATCGGGATCGGGACGCGCGCGGCCTTTTATGAGCAGACCGGCGTCGTCAGAGACATGGTCCAGAATCACCTGCTGCAGTTGCTCTGCATGGTTGCGATGGAGCCACCGCTGAGCTACGACGCCGCATCCCTGCGTGATGAGACCGGAAAGGTCCTCGAGGCGGTCACTGTCGGCGGGGCCGACGTCGACGCGAGAGCCGTGCGTGGACAATACGGGGAGGGACCCGTCGCCGGGCAACGCGTGCGCGGCTACCGCGAAGAACCGGGTGTATCCGACGCGTCGTCGACGGAAACCTTCGCGGCGTTGAAGCTGACACTCGAGCAACTGGCGCTGGTCGAATGTGCCGATTTATCTCCGCACCGGAAAGCGCCTGGCGCGCGCGCTGACTGAGGTGGCGATTCACTTCAAGCCCACTCCGCATCTGATGTTTCCGGCGGAAGCTCGAAGTCCCGCTCACGAAAGCGTGCTGGTGTTTGAAGTCCAGCCGGACGAGGGCATTATCCAGACGCTGGCCGCGAAGCAGCCGGGGCCCGAGCTTGCGGTCCGCACCGTGAGGATGAACTTCCGATATGCGGAAGCCTTCGGCGTGGAGGAGCCGCCGCGCGCCTACGCCTGGCTGCTGCTCGACGCCATGCAGGGAGATCAAACGCTGTTCGCTCGAGCAGATTGGATTGACCGGGCGTGGCAAATCGTCGATCCGATCGTCGAACATTGGGCGTCGCACCCACCGGCTGACTTCCCGAACTATGCGGCCGGGTCTTCAGGCCCGGCCGCAGCCGATCGGTTGATCGAGCGGGACGGCCGACGCTGGCGGGATCTCAAGAAGCCGGAGGCAACGTGATTCCATGGGCTGTAATTCTGAAGCACGCACCAGCAATGCTCGCGGCAGCGGACGCGCTCCTTGTTCGCGCGCGAAAGAGCGCAGACGTCAAGACGCAGGGCACCGAAGCGCGACTGACCAGTCTTGAGCAAAGATCGAGCGAGTCCGCTCAGTTGCTCCAGGACATCGCGCAACAGATCCAGGCGCTGGCTGTTGCTCAGGAAGTCGCGGTCCGTCGTGCGCGCATCGCTACCTGGGTTGCAATCGCTGCTGGCGTGCTTGCGACGGGCGCTTGTATCCTCGCGTTGTTTCGGTAGCGCGCAGGCTTAAGCCTGCGCGTGTCGGTTTACCGTTTATCAGTAAGGAAGTGGTACATGCCGAGCACGTTGAGGGGCACCCAGTCGAAGCCGTCCCACTGACTGTACTCCGCCATCTTGATGTTGCGCTGCATCTGTTCCAGCGTCTGGCCCGCAGCGATTCCGGCGGCAACCTCTTTTTGGAGTTTTTCGAAGTACACCCGCCACGCGGTGATGTCTTTCACGGTACCCACTGGTCCATGGCCCGTGGCCACGAACTTGAAGCCGGCGGCCAGCTTCTCCGCTTTGCTGATGGCGGTCATCCACTCCTTGAACTGCCCGTCCTCGTAGTCCATCTCGCGATTGGGAAGCCGCCGGAACGACACGAAGTCGACCAGGAACAGCACGCTGTCGTCGGGAAAAGCAATGAAGCTCGAGTCCCTGGAGTGATTCATCTCGCCGACCCAGCTGATGTCCACCCGTTTACCGCCTAACTTGATCTGCGTCTTGTCCGTGTAGGTCGTGTCAGGAGGACGCACGAAGCTCACAGGCCCGCGCACCACCTCGGCGCCACTGAGCAGGCCGTCCCGGTTGGCGTCGAATGCCTCGAACTCGTTCCCGATGCTCGCCGCTTCGGCTTTGTCGACGGCTCCATTGCGATTCTTGTCGAGCTCCGCCACGGGTCGATACTGCCCGACGACCTGCGAGAGCGTGGTGGACGCGGGCGGCATCGCCAGATGCGAGCGCATGTTTGCATGGCCGACGAACTTGGCCGTGTCAGCGAAGACGTCCCCGCCGGAAGCATGGTCCCAATGGTGGTGGCTGTAGACGACGTATCTGACCGGAACCTTGAAACGTACGGCCAGCTCCGACTTGAGCCACTTCGAGAATTCAGCGTTGATCGGGTCCGCCAGAACAATGCCTTCCGGCGTGACCAGGAACACCGTGCGGTGGTTGTTGTTCGTGGCCGTGTAGACGCCACCGCTGATCTGCTCAATAGTTCGACGCGGCGCCGCCGGCGCCGCCGCCTGGCCAAGGGCTTCGGAGGCGATTACCAGCAGCGCGAGAAAACCCATCAGGATCCGGCTTGTCGGTACTGGTACCCATAGGGTCTCCTTGGATTTGTAAAATGTCCGCTTCTGCCGTGTCCGTGGCGTAGGGCAATTGGTCCGTGGAACGCCCTCAGTGTAGTGGCAACACGCTCGACTTGGGAATCCATTTGGAGCGTCACTTTGGCATTGGGCGGCGTCGGGCTCTGATAGAAGCTGTCGCAGCGAAGCTTCGGCTCGGCCTGCGGTACACTGCGGAGACTCAGGTGGAGGTCTCATGAACGCCCGCTTGTCCGCTCGTCTTCTCCTGGCTGCCCTGTTCGTCCCGGGTCTGGCTTTCGCCGAGGACGTGCGCGTGATGATCTCGGCAGGTTTCTACAGCGTGTATGCCGAGCTGGGGCCGGCGTTCGAGCGCGCCACCGGCCATCGTCTCATCACGACGCGCGGGCCGTCGATGGGTGACTCTCCCGAGGCGATCCCGACACGCCTCGCACGAGGCGAAACCGCGGATGTCGTGATCCTCGACGGTGCCGCGGCCGACGAGCTCGCGACGAAGGGCGTCGTGCGGCCCGGAAGCAAGGTCGTGCTCGCGCTGTCGCAAGTCGGGATGGTCGTACGTGCCGGGGCAGCGAAGCCCGATATCGGCAGCGTCGATGCGTTCAAGCGAACGTTGCTCGCGGCCGAGTCCATCGGCTATTCGGATAGCGGCAGCGGGACCTATCTCTCCACCGTTTTGTTCAACAAGCTCGGCATCGCCGATCAAATCGCACGCAAGAGTCGAAAGGTTCGCGGGCCGCCATCCGGTGAACCGGTTGCCGCCGTCGTCGCGCGCGGCGAGGTGGAGATCGGCTTTCAGCAGGTCAGCGAGCTGATACACGTTCCCGGCGTGACGTTCGTCGGGGCGCTTCCTTCGGAGCTCCAGCCCGGGTTCACGTTTGCCGGCGCGATCACCACCGCCGCCCGGCAGCCTGACGCGGCGGCGGCGCTGCTCAAATTCCTGGCATCACCCGACGCGACGGCGGTGAAAGTGAAGAACGGGCTCGCTCAACCTGCAGCACGATAAGCACCGCCAGAGACACGAAGGGCCGGCTAACGCCGGCCCCTGCGGTTCGCGATACGAGCTAGAGGCGCTACTTGATGCGTGCGTATTTGTACGGGCCGGAGATGTGGACCACTATGAGATGCGTGGCCACGCCCTTGCCGTCTACAACGAACTGATAACCGAGCCCCAGGCCTTCGAACACGGTGTCGGAGAGCGCCATCAGCGGTCGCGGCGCGCCATCGTCGAGGCCGGCGGCACCTAGGCCTCCCTCGACGTCATCGCCAAGGATCGTCGCGATCAAAGCACCGTTGGAGAGCGAGACTTCATACGTCCGCTCCTTGCCGCTGTAAATCCCTCTGTAGACGCCGACGTACCGCGCCAGCACTTCGGGCGCGACCTTCACCCCCGTACTCGAGGCATCCGAGAGGGTGCCGGCCCATTCCTCGCTGCTCTTTTCGCAGATCGCTTCGAGCATTTCCGTATCGGCGGCCAGCTGCATATCCGACTTGAAGCTCCACGGCTTCGTGTACGCGCGTGGATCGTTATAGGTGACCTCGTATTGCAGGTGGCCGAAGTCGGAACGCCGGTAGCGTTCCGTCACCCGCAGCGCCTCCGTGTGTGTGACCCCATAGCGGCTCGCCCATGTCTTGTCGTTGAATCCGTTACTGTCGACGACGAGCGTGTCGCCTTCCCAGCGCCCCACCGAGTACCCCATCCAGCTTGGCGCGGGGTTGGCTTCCAGCTGGCGGCCGTCCATGTGGATGATGCGATAGGTGAGGTCGTCGTTCAGAATTGCGATGGCGGTTGGCGTCTGAATGATGCGCTTCCACCCGCCAAACTTCTCCGCCTCGGGCCCGGCCGGCCGGCATTGATAGGTGGGACGCGCCTTGTAGTAATCCTGCTGGTGCTTGCGGGCGAGGTCCATGACCGCCGGCTGGAGGTCGGCCACCTCGGGACGGGCCTGAGGGGCCGGCCCGTTCCACACCCCATTCAAATCAGGCTTTCCGTCGGGACCACGGGGCGCGGGCGCCGTAAGGTTGGGCTTGCCGTCCGGGTTGCGGGGAATGCCCGGCGTCTTCCGATCAATCCACTGCGCTGTGGCCGGGGTGGCTGTCACCACCAGAGTGAGCGCCGCGAGAAACAGCCTCATACAGCCCTCCGATTTACGCGCGCAGAGCGCGCCAAGCAGATACTGCCAACCAGCCAAGGGCTCCGCCCGCAAACAACAGTATCAAGGTCGAGCCCTTGGCTGGTTTGTCGTCGCCACCGCCGCTCGACGGCCGGATGGTAACACGCTGAACGGGGTTACCGCTGGCGCGGGAACCGCGACCGACCCGAATTGTGAATCTCCACGAGGTCCGTCGCCACTCCCTTGTCGTCGACGATGAATTGATAGCCGATGCCCAGCCCTTCGAACAGCGTCTGAGTTCGCGGCACCAACGGCCGCGTCTCACCGCCATCGATGGCTGCGGCGCCGATGATTTTGGCGACTAGCTGGCCGCCTGAGAGCGACACTTCGATGGTGCGCTTGTTCGTCAGGTACATCCCGTTGTAGACGCCGACGTACCGCGCCAGCACGTCCTGGGTAACGGTCGGCGCCGCGGTTGCCGCATCCGAAAGGCTGCCGCCCCACTGGTCGCTGCTGCGTTCGCAAACCGATTCGAGCATCTCCGTATCCGCGGCCAGCGCCATCTGCGCCGTAAAGCCCCAGGACTTGGAGTATGCACCTGGGTCTGTGAAGGTCACCTGTATCTGCAGGTGGCCGAAGTCTGTGCGCCGGTAGCGCTCGGTCACGCGCAGTTTCTCTGTATGCGGCTGTCCGTAGCGGCTCAACCATGTCTTGTCGTTGAATCCGTTACTGTCGACGACGAGCGTATCGCCATCCCAGCGTCCAACTGAATATCCCATCCAGCTTGGCGCCGGGTTCGCCTCCAGTTCGCGGCCGTCCATATGGATTACGCGATAGGTGAGGTCCTCGTTCAGAATTGCGATGGCGGTCGGTGTCTGGAGAAGACGCTTCCATCCGGCAGATCTGTCAGCCTCGGGCCCGTTCGGCAGGCACTGATACAACGGACGCCCTCTGTGGTAATCGGACCCACGCTGCCGGATGAGGTCGTTCACCCAGGGCTGGGCGTTCGCGGGGTCGAAGTCGATTTCGGGAACCGGTCCGTTCCAGACGCCCGTCAAATCGGGCTTGCCGTCAGGCCCCCGCGGCGCGGGTGTAGTCAGATCGGGCTTGCCGTCGGGTTTGCGTGGAATGCCCGGAGTCGGACGATCTACCCACTGTGCCCCGCTCGGAATCGCCCCGGCTATCAGGATGAGCGCCGCGAGAAACAACCTCATACCGGCCCTCCGATTTAGCGGTGCGTATCACGCGCGAGCGCTTGGCTGCCGTGCGTCCGCCGCCGCTCGACGCGGGATGGTAGCACGGTCGGGATGGTTCCTCCTGCCCGTCTTGAAATCCCGCGTTCGCTCGTCGTCCTCGCATTCGTCGTAGTCAGCGCCGGACTTCGGGAATGAACCTGTGCACTCTCCTGCCGCGGTTCTCGGCAATGTAGACGTTGCCCTGTGAATCGACGGCGATCCCGTGCGGCTGGTTGAATTGCCCGGGAAAGTTTCCTGGACGTCCGAAGCTCCCGACGATCTTCCCGGTTTCGCGGTCGATCATCTCGATTTGCGCGTTGTTCTGATTGATGACGAAGAGGAGGCGCTGGTCGGGCGAGAAGTCGATCGCCACGGTCGAGCCGCCGAAATACGAGGTCGCACCGCCGCTCGGCGGCGTCACTGGCGTCCACGGTACCTCGATGGCGCGCTTGAAGGTGCCCATCGTGTCGTAAACGTGAATCCGCGATCCCACGCGGTTGCAGACATACACGAGGCGATCCTTGCCGATGGTCATGCAGTGCACGGTTTCCATGCCTTCCGGTTGCCATTGACGCAGAAACGTGCCGCGGGCATCGAACACCGCGATGCGGCGATTACCGCCCGCCCCCTCTCCGTCCGAGACGTACACATCTCCATTCTGCCGGTCGACATAGATGCTGGACGGCATGAAGAAGATTGGGCCATTCGAATTGAGCGGCTTGCCTTTGACGGTGCCATCTGACGAATCGACGACGCCCTTCTTGCCGATCTGGAGAAGGAGCTTGCTGCCGTCGTGCGTGTATTTCTGCACCATGCCGGATGGGGCGCTCGCGATCCAGATGTTGTTGTCGCCGTCCACGTGGCAGGAATGGAGTCTTGCATCGAGCAGCTTCAAATCACCCCAGGAATTGACCACGTTGCCCTGCGCGTCGAACTCGATGATGGGAGGCGCCAGTCGTCCGGAGCTCAGCTCGCCGTCGAGCACGTCCTGTCGATTGAGGATGAACACGTGACCCTGAGCGTCGACGCACAATCCGCCCAACCCTCCGAGCACCCAGCGATTCGGTAACGGCTTCGGCCAGGCAAGGTCGGCCTCATAACGAGGCGACGTGCGCGGCTGCGCTTCGGCAGCGTGAATGCCGACAATGGCGATGGCGATGGTCAGGATTGCGCCGGAGCGGGCGACGAACAACGTTCGCTTCATTCTTGTGCTCCTTGTTGGCAGGAGTGCTTTCTGATGAGTCGCATCCTATCGCAAGTCGGGCGCAGGTTGATCGGCGGGCCGTACGGCGTCGGCATTGCTTGGGTACCCGTCGCGTGCTCTTGACGACTGTCGAGCTAAGTTCCAATGTTCAATGCGCAAGGGTGTTGCGATGACCGACAACGGACAAACGACTTCTGTCTGGATGGCCACGGCGACTGTTCCCGATGAACCACAACTACAGGCCGGTGCGAACGCCGACGTGTGCATCATCGGTGCGGGCATCGCGGGTTTGACCACCGCGTACCTCCTAGCCAAACAAGGTAAGAGCGCAATCGTCCTCGACGACGGACCGACCGCAGGAGGTGAAACGTGCCGGACCACGGCACATCTCGTGAGCGCCCTCGACGATCGTTTCTATAACCTCGAGCGGCTGCACGGGCGCGAGGGCGCCAGGCTGGCTGCCGGAAGCCACGCGGCCGCCATCGATCAGATCGAACGCATCGTTCAGGATGAAGGCATCGACTGCGACTTCACACGGCTGGATGGCTATCTGTTCGTCCCGCCCGGAGACGACGTCCGGCCACTCGACGACGAATTGGAGGCCGCTCATCGAGTAGGACTCACGGCGGTGTCGCGTGTAGAACGGGTGCCGATCGCCTCCTTCGATACCGGACCCGCCTTGCGATTTCCTCGGCAAGGACAATTCCACGTTCTCAACTATCTGAACGGTGTAAGCGTGGCCGCCAAGCGAGCGGGAGCTCGCATCTACAACAAAACTCAAGCCATCAAAATACAGGGGGGCAAGCAGGCGCGCGTCGAGACCGCTCGCGGCGTTGTCTCCTGTGCCGCTGTCGTGGTAGCCACCAACTCTCCTGTCAATGACTTAGTGGCGATTCACACGAAACAGGCCGCGTACCGGACCTTCGTGGTAGGTGCTCGAGTACCGCGTGGCACCATGCCACAGATCCTGGTCTGGGACACTGCGGATCCGTACCACTATCTCCGCGTCCAGCGCCTCAACGAGCGTGAGGACGTGTTGATTGTGGGCGGCGAAGACCACAAAACGGGCCAGGCCAACGACGGCGAGGACCGATTCAAACGGCTGGAGGCTTGGACGCGTGAACGTTTCCCACCGGCAACAACGTTCGAGTTTCAGTGGTCGGGACAGGTCATGGAACCTGTCGATGGTCTCGCGCTTATCGGGCGCAATCCCCTCGACAGCGAGAATGTCTTCATCGCGACCGGGGACTCCGGCAACGGAATGACGCACGGTACGATCGCCGGAGTCCTGCTCACGGATCTCATTCTGGGCCGCGAGAATGACTGGGCTCGCCTGTACGATCCCTCCCGCAAGACGCTCGGTTCCATCAAGGAATTCGCAAAGGAGAACTTGAATGTCGCCGCGCAATACGCCGATCTCGTGACCGCGGGTGACGTGAGGGATGTATCGGAGATCCCGCCGGGCGAAGGGGCGATTCTTCGGCGCGGGGCCGGGAAGGTCGCCGTCTATCGAGATGAAGACGGACAGCTCCATGAACGGTCAGCGGTCTGCACTCACCTCGGCTGTGTCGTGCGGTGGAACTCGGTCGAGAAGACGTGGGATTGCCCCTGTCACGGTTCACGGTTTCACGTCGATGGGCACGCCGTGAACGGCCCTGCGATTCAAGCGCTGCAGAGAACCGAAGTTGAAGATGCCGTCGCGGCGAAAAGGCGAGGCTGAATGGAATCCGACATCATTCGTAGCGAAATCGACAAGACCCTCCTTCGTATCGGTTACCGGATCCAGCTCATCGAGCAGCGCGCGCGCGACGCCGCACGCGTGGCGCTCATCTGGAGCGCGGTCACCGTTACGGCTGTGAGTGTAATCGCAGGTGTAGCGGTCTGGCGATATCGGCGACGTGGTTTGCGCCGCGACGGACGCGCACGACCGCACGGCGTGCCGCAGGACCCACTACGCTTCGGCCGCGTCGGGACTACGAGAGGCGGCGCGCAACCCCGGTCGATTCCGTAAAACCAACCCTGGTTGGCAGTGTCTTCTTGGCGCGCTCCGCGCGCCCAGGCTTCCATTGCGCCCGTAACACCCTTCGTGTGAACCAGCGATGATGACGAGCTCGCCCGTCTTGATCGTCGGAGCCGGGCCGACTGGCCTCGTCCTTGGCCTTTGGCTGACGAAGCTCGGAGTGCACGTCCGGATCATCGACAAGAGCGCTGAGCCTGGCACGACCTCGCGCGCTCTGGCGGTGCAGGTGCGCACCCTGGAGTTCTATCGTCAGATTGGACTAGCCGACTCAGTCGTCGCCGGCGGCGTGAAGATCGCGGGCGCCAATTTCTGGGTAAGAGGCTCGAAAACCGCCCGGATTCCCTTTCAGCGGATCGGCCGGGGACTGAGTCCATACGATTTCGTTCTGGTCTTTCCACAGGACGCGCATGAGCGGCTGCTGATCGAGCGCTTGAAAACCATGGGCGTACACGTCGAACACGAGACGGAGCTCATTCATTTTCGCGAACACGCCGCAGGTGTTCGAGCGACGTTGAGGCATTCGAACGGCGCCGAGGAAGTGTGCGACGCTACCTACCTCGCAGGATGCGATGGCGCCTCGTCTACGGTGCGTGAACACCTTGGAGTGGGTTTTCCAGGCGGAACGTATGCGGGTCTGTTCTATGTCGCGGACGTGGAGGCGGCCGGACCCGCGACCGATCACGAACTGCACGTCGATATCGAGGAAGCCGATTTTGTGCTGGTCTTTCCTCTGAAGGGACGCAACCGCGTGAGGCTCGTTGGAACGGTGCTTCGGCCGCCG
Source organism: uncultured Acidobacteriota bacterium (assembly GCA_963814955.1). GTDB lineage: Bacteria > Acidobacteriota > Vicinamibacteria > Vicinamibacterales > UBA2999 > DATCJA01. Next base: position 710,303 of record CAWFEX010000015.1, on the reverse strand, counting down.
ACGGATGAACGTCCTCTGGGCTTCGAGGACGTGCGCGGACGCGCGATCGCTCACCTCGGTCTCGAGGTCCTGAAGGTGAACTGGTTCTCGACGTACCACGTGCATCACCGGGTCGCCTCGCGATTTCGCGAAGGACGCACGTTCCTGCTCGGCGATGCCGCCCATATCCACAGTCCGGTCGGCGGCCAGGGGATGAATACCGGCATCGCCGACGCAGTCAACCTGGCGTGGAAGCTCGCCGCGGTCTTGAAGGGGAATGCGGCCGGCGCCCTGCTCGATACATACGAACCCGAACGGATCGCATTCGCGCGTCGTCTCGTCGCGACAACCGACCGGGTGTTCACGATTGTGACGAAACAGGGGCCGGTCGCCGGATTCGTGCGAACCAGAGTCGTACCGCGATTGGCGCCGTTGTTGTTCCTGGTTCCGCCGGTGCGCCGTTTCGTGTTTCGAACCGTGTCTCAGATCGGCGTCAACTACCGCACCAGCTCACTGAGTGCCGGCGGAGCCGGCGGCGTTCGAGGCGGCGATCGCCTGCCATGGGTCCGAATCGCGGCGGAAAGAGACAACTTCGAACCGCTCACGTCGTTGCGCTGGCAGGTTCACGTGTACGGGCGACACGAGTCGCGTCTGAGCGAAGCATGCGGGCGACTTCGGCTTCCGCTCCACGTCTTCGAGTGGCAGCCGGGCATGCGTGCCGCGGGACTTCGCTTCGGGACTCTTTATCTCATTCGCCCGGACGGGTATGTCGCGCTGATCGATTCCCACGCGGATCCTGAACGCTTGACGCGGTATTTCGTGGAACGCGGGCTGACTCAGTTGTCCGCCGACGAGTCGCCGGTGTGAGCACGTTCGACGCCGTCGTCGTCGGTTCGGGTCCGAACGGCCTCGCTGCCGCAATCGTGATTGCCCAGACCGGTCGCAAGGTGGGTGTGTTCGAGGCGCGCGATCGGATTGGCGGCGGATGTCAATCGGCGGAGTTGACGTTACCCGGCTTCGTTCACGACGTGTGTTCGGCCGTTCATCCCTTTGCGGTCGGCTCGCCGCTGTTTCGAACCCTGCCGCTTCACGCGCATGGTCTCCAATGGGTCGAGCCGGATGCGATGGTTGCGCATCCGTTCGATGATGCGGAAGTCGCGGTCGTCCACAAATCGGTTGAACGCACGGCTGCCGGATTCGGCGCTGATGCAGCCGCGTACCGGACACTCTACGGACCGTTCGTGGAAGACTGGCCGAAGCTGGAAATGTCGGTGCTCGGTCCGCTGAGATGGCCGCAGCACCCGGTTGCGTTTGGCCGCTTTGGTATGCAGGCCATCCGATCCGCCGATGGTGTGGCGCGAAGCGCATTCTCAGGTTCGCGCGCGCGCGCGCTGTTCGCCGGCATGGCGGCGCACGGCATGCTCCCGCTCGAGATGAGCCCGACGGCCGGCATCGGCCTGGCTCTCAACATCGTTGCGCATGTATCCGGATGGTGTCTGCCGCGTGGGGGTGCCCAACGCCTCGCAGATGCGCTGGCAGCCCATCTGCGCTCGCTGGGCGGCGAGATCGTCACGGGAATGCCAGTCGGTTCGCTCGACGATCTGCCCCCCGCGAAGGCTGTCTTGTGCGATCTTTCGCCCGGGCCGCTCCTTCGCATGGCTGGTGGTCGGTTTCCCCCGCGCTATCGGCGGGCTTTGGAGCGTTTCCGGTACGGCATGGGTGTTTACAAAGTCGATTGGGCACTCGATGGCCCGATTCCGTGGCGACACGCGGAATGTGCTCGAGCCGGCACCGTTCATCTCGGCGGAACCTTTGAGGAAATTGCGTCCGGCGAGCGCGAAGCCTGGAGCGGAACAGCGCCCGAGCGGCCCTTCACGCTTGTCGTCCAACCGACGCTCTTCGACCCGTCACGGGCGCCGAGCGGACGGCACATCGCATGGACGTATTGTCACGTGCCGCACGCGTCCGAAGTGGACATGATGCCGCGCATTGAAGCGCAGATCGAGCGATTCGCACCTGGCTTTCGCGATCGCGTGCTCGCTCGCGCGGTGATGCGGCCGCGAGATTTCGAACACCGCAATCCCAATTACGTGGGTGGCGACATTGGATCAGGCGCCGCGATGTTGTCTCAACTGTTTACGCGGCCCACCTGGCGCACGTACTCCACTCCGGTCCGCGGCCTGTATATCTGCTCTGCGGCCACGCCTCCGGGTGTTGGGGTACATGGAATGTGTGGATACTTTGCGGCCCATCGTGCTCTCCGCGAAGTACCTGTGACTGCGCTGTTTGGGAGGATGTGGTCTCTGCCGGGATAATGGCTAGGACCGGTTCTGCAGACGTAGTGTCCGGCTTTAGCCGGACCTGAGTCCGCCTGAAGGCGGACACTACGTCAGTTGGTGCGAGATATCGTTTCGCACGAGGGGAACAGATGGTGAGGAAAGCGATCGTCGCAAGCATGGCTGTGTGGCTCTCGCTTGGTGCCGCTACCCTGGGTCACCATTCGGTCACCGTGAACTTCGACAACTCGAAGGCGATGAACCTGACAGGCAGGATCAAGGAGCTCGACATCCGGAACCCTCACTCGCGGATCACGCTCGAAGTCAAACAGCCAGACGGCACGCTGAAGGAATGGCTGATCGAGTGGTCCGACAGAAACGCGCTGATCCGCCGGAAGGTGCCGTTCCAGCTGCTCCGAGTCGGCGATACGGTGACGATCAATGCGAGTCCAAGCCGCTCGCTGGATAACCTCGCCTATTTCCGCACCGCCGTGCTGCCGGATTCGTCGATCCTCCGTGATTGCGGATTTGCCGCGTTCCGCGAAGCGATCGCCAACGGCGAGACCGTCAATTGCGAACCGGAGCGGGCGAAGTGAAAGGGTGGCGGTGGAGTACCGGCAGTCTCGCTGACAGTGCTCGGCACCGCCGTCGCGCTGTCAGCTCAGGGCGGGCGTGCCGATCTGGACGGTGTCTGGATTCTCGCGGGAAACGCAAAGATCGACATGACGTTGACGCCGGCCGGAGAGGCCGCGCGCGCGAGGTACAACTATCTGAAGGACGACCCGGCCATGCAGTGCATCCCCGCAACCTTTACGCGGGTGATGCACACGCCATCACCGCCGATCGAAGTGCGCCAGCGCGGAGGTGAGGTCGAGATCAATTACGAGTTCATGGACGTTCGGCGGCGCGTGCCAATCAAGCCTGGACTTGCCGCCAAGGACGCTCCCTACACGGTGAAGGAGCATCCGCATCTGGGACGGTCGGTGGGCCGCTACGAGGGCGACGTTCTGGTGATTGACACCGTTGGCCAGCGCGCCGGCATTCTCGACACCCTGGGCGCACCCGGCCTGGTCCAGTCCGACCAGATGCGCACGGAAGAGCGCTTCACCGCGAACGGGAACCGGATGACCATCGTCGTCACACATTACGACCCGGTCAATTACGCCAAGCCTCTCGTCGTCACCTTCACGTATCAGAAGCTTCCCGACGGCGAGATCCTGCCCTGGGACTGCACACCCGAAAAAGCCAGCTACGACCAGTTCTCGCCGAAGTAAGGCGATAGCCTACGCGCGCGCCGCCGCGCGACATTCACGCTCGACCTTCGAAGACGCTCTCCGATTCGTGACAGGATCGTCCATGCACGACTTCAACCTCGTCCTGACGCTGACCGGAGGTCTGGTCGCAGCCTTCATCGGCGGCTGCATCACTCAGCGTCTGCGCCTCTCTCCCATCGTCGGATATCTCGTCGCCGGCATCCTTGTTGGTCCATATACTCCTGGGTTCGTCGCGGATCGCGGCCTCGCAGAACAGCTCGCGGAGATCGGTGTCATCCTGCTCATGTTCGGCGTCGGCCTTCAGTTCCATGTCGAAGAGCTGCTCGCGGTGCGCCGCGTCGCTATTCCAGGCGCGGTCGTCCAGAGCCTCGTCGCCACCGCGCTGGGCGCCGGTGTTGCGCATATGGCCGGATGGGATCTTGCCGCGGGGCTCGTGTTCGGCATCGCTCTGTCCGTTGCCAGCACCGTGGTTCTGGTGCGTGTGCTCTCGGACTACGGACAGTTGCACACCCCCACTGGCCATATCGCGGTCGGTTGGCTCGTGGTCGAGGATCTGTTCACCGTTCTGGTGCTCGTCCTCATGTCCGCGACGGTTGGCCAGACGGAAAGTGCGTCGCCGCTCATCGCCGTTGCGGTTGCCATCCTGAAAGTGGCTGTGTTCACCGTGTTCATCGTCGTGTCGGGCGGACGCATTCTGCCGTGGCTGCTCGCGCAGGTCGCGCGGATGCAGTCGCGCGAACTGTTCACGCTGGCGGTGCTGGCAATTGCGCTCGGGATTGCGGTCGCGGCGGCGGAGGTGTTCGGTGTTTCGATGGCGCTCGGCGCGTTCCTGGCCGGGCTGGTGGTCGGACGATCGGAGTTCAGCGTGCGGGCGGCGGCCGACGCCCTTCCCATGCGCGATGCGTTTGCCGTGTTGTTCTTCGTGTCGGTGGGAATGCTGCTGGATCCCGCCATCCTGTGGGCGGCGCCGTCGATGATCGTTGCCACGCTGGCCGTCATTCTCATCGGTAAACCGCTGGCGGCATTCGCGATCGTGCGCCTGATGCGATATCCGTTCAGGACCGCAATCTCGGTTGCCGTGGCGCTGGCACAGATCGGCGAGTTCTCGTTCATCGTGGCCACCCTGGGCAATACGTTGGGGGTGCTGACGCGTGAGGCGACGAATACTCTCGTCGGCGCCTCGATCGTATCGATCACGCTCAACCCTCTTCTGTTCCGTGCCATCGGACCTCTCGATCGGTGGATTGCGCGGCGAGGACGACCGATGTCGCGCGAGCCGTCCGTGACTCCAGCCCCGACGCCGTCACCCTCTCACCGGGCCGTGGTCGTCGGATTTGGACCCATTGGCCGCACAGTCGCGCGCCTGCTGCGCGAGAACGAAATCACGCCGACAGTCGTGGAAATGAACGTAGACACCGTCCGCGCACTTCGCTCGGAGGGTGTCGAGGTGATTCTCGGCGATTCAACTCAGGCCGGCGTCCTGGCCGCGGCACGGGTCGAAGACGCGGCAAGCTTCATCGTCAGCGCGGCCGGATTGCCTCATGTGAAAGAGCTGCTTCGCATCGCCCGCGAGCAGAATCCGACTGTCCAGATCCTGGTGCGCGCCAACTACCTGCGCGAAGTGTCCGCATTGCGGGCGGCTGGCGCCGACGTAGTGGTGTCGGGAGAAGCGGAGGTGGCGCTTGGCCTTACGGCGGCCATCCTTCAGCGCCTCGGGGCGACGCCGGATCAGATCGACCGGGAGCGCGAGCGTGTTCGCCGCGAGCTCGCGAGTTGAGAGGATTTCACTTTTCGACGGTGCACGACGTTCCCGCACGTCTGCCGCAACTTTGGAAGAACGCGTGGGTCATCGCGACGTACGCGCGACCCTCGGCCACCGATCCCCACCCCGGCACCTTCGAGAATGCGCCGGGCTCGTGCTGCTTGTAGCGCGCGAAATAGCCGCCGATCTCCTGCTGCACGTCCGGCGTGAGCGCGTATAGCGGACGTCGGTCGGCGCCCAGCTGAGAGATGACCACTTTGGAATCGAGGCCTTTCTCGTCCTCCATGAACATCACACCCACGATCACCCCGCGCACGAGACGGCCGTCCGGCAGCGGCGGCCCCAGCACCAGCACATCGAACGGATCGCCGTCGTACGACACGGTCTGCGGCACGAAGCCGTAGTTGACCGGGTACCCGCCGATATCCTCCGGAATCATCCGATCGATCGCGCGAGCGTTGGCGCGCATGTCGAACTCCCACTTGCGCCTGTCACCACGGGCGATCTCGATGTAGCCGTTGACGGTGCCGTCGCTGTTGATGGGCGCCGTGTCGCGCCACACGTGTTTCGCATGTGCCGCGGCGCTTTTCAGGCTTGTTGCCAGCGCACTTGTCGCCGGCGGCGGCAGGACCGCGGGTGGGCGGCCATAGTCCTGCGCCGCAACCGCACACGGAAAAAGTACAGACGAGCAGAAAGTGTCGCGTCTTCACGTTCCTGACTGTTCCTTCTGCGGTGCAACACGGCAGCCAGCCGTCACGGATGAGGTCGCGACCGCGACGAAAACCGCTACCTGATTCTTTACGCAGCCTCGGCCACCCGTATCCCCGGCACGCCATGGGTTGCCGCTGATGAACGAGCGCGAGGCCGCCGAAACTCCAGAGAGGGCCGCAGCTGCACAGTGGAAAAGATGCCGATGCTAGAATCACGACCCACGGTGCCGTCCGGCATGCTCGGCGGCGCCTCTCTCGCTGGCGTTATCGAGCGCGTTCGTTTCGGCGCTCCCCCACGTTGTACGTATCGCGCCAGCTAAGGGTCAGAACCGGCCGAAGATTCATGCCTGGTGTTTTCATCAGCTACCGCCGACAGGATAGCGCAGGGCACACCGGCAGGCTCTTCGACCGTCTTCAGGCCCGCCTGGGTCGCGGTCGCGTTTTCATGGACGTCAGCGCTATCGATCCTGGCGTGGATTTCGTGCACACAATCGAGCGAGCCGTCGGGTCGTGCGATGCACTGTTGGCGGTCATCGGCCCGGAATGGTTGAGCTGCACGGATGCCAGCGGACACCGCAGGCTCGACGATAGGGGGGACTTCATCCGGATAGAGATTTCCGCCGCCCTGGAACGCAACGTCCGAGTCATCCCTGTTCTCATCGCCGGGGCATCCATGCCGCCGGCGCATGCCTTGCCCGACGATCTCAAGCCTCTTGTTCGCCGCCAGACGGTGGAGATCCGCGATAGTCGCTGGGACGCTGACACCAGCGATCTGATTGCGACGTTGGAGGCCCTGCTCGGGGCCGATCCAGATGCCGTGCGCGCCGCTCGCAAACGGAAGGGGGCGCTTCTCGTCGCCGGCGCTCTAGCCGCGGCGCTCGCCATTGCCCTTCCGGCCGCCTGGTACCTCGCGCGCCCTGACGAGCCTGCTTCGGCGGCGCCGGCTGCTGCGCCAGCAGTGCCAGAGCGCATGCTCGATTACTCGGTGATTGTTCGCCCCGATCCAAGGCAGAACCCGGAAAGCGCGCCGATGCGAGTGGCGGAGGACAGAATCTTTTCAGCGGGAGATCTCATTCGCTTCTCCTTCAGCAGTCCGCAGATCGGGTTCCTGTCCTTGATCAACGAAAGCCCTCCTGATACTGCAGGCGCGGTAGCGTTCAACATTCTGTTTCCCTCACCCACCAGCAACGACGGGTCCGCAAGGCTGGCCGCCGGGCAGGAGCTGCTCATCCCCGAGAGAGGCGATGGGTTTGTGCTCGACACGGAGGAGGGCGAGGAAAAGCTATGGCTCGTGTGGTCCATGAACGCAATTGATGAGTTGGATGCTCTCAAGCGGTGGGCGAATCCGCAGGATCAAGGGCAAATCAAAGGTGCCACCGACATCGACGCGTTGCGCAACTTCCTCGCCCGGAACATCACGCCTGCGCCTCAGGTGCAGCACAATAGCGATGCCACAGGCACGACGCTCAAGGCGCACGGGGAGATGTTCGTGAAGCTCGTCACGCTGGAGCATCGCCGGTAGGCCGGTATCTGGAGTCGCGACATGCACGCAATCAAAAGCAGGCCTACCGTCCCGACGGGCCGCACGGTTCGAATCACGGCGCTCGTCCTGACGACGCTGCTGGTCGTGATGCAGATGTTGTCGTCTGCGCCGATGGCGCAGTCGCCGCAGGCGAGACCAGAGCTGGTGCTGCAGACCGGACACACCGGTGCCATCAACGCGATCGCGCTCAGCTCCGACGGCCGCTTCCTGGTTTCAGGTAGCGAGGACAGCACGATCAAGCTGTGGGATCTCGCAACCGGCAACGTGCTCCGCACGCTCTATGGCCATGAAAAGCCGGTGCTCGCGGTTGCAGTGAGCGGCGACGGCCGGCTGATGGCCTCGGGTGGGGACGACAGCAGTGTGCGTGTATGGGATGTCACCACCGGAGGCGTTCGGATCTTCGGTGCGCACACCAGCCCCATCAAGGAAGTGGCGTTCAGCGCGGATTCGCGTCAGCTGACGTCGCTCGGAGCCACCGAGCTGAAACTGTGGGATGTCGCGAGTGGGCGTGAGCTTCGCGGCACGCCGCTCGTTTCGGAAAACGATCGAGCTGGTGGCGCAACGCCCGACCAGACCGTCACGGCCCTGACACTCGACGGCCGGCTTGCCGCTGTTGCGGGCGGCCTGACATACCGGAGCGGCGTTCTGGGTTTTGGCGGCGGAGTCAGGGCGAACCCCATTCGGATCATCGAGACGGCAAACGGCCGCGAAATCGATACCTTCAGGCTGCAGGGCGAGATTCCGACGCCAACCGAGCTGCGATTCAGCCCGGACGGCCGGTTGCTGGCCGCGAAGTTCATCGACAACCAGGTACGGACGGACGACACCGCGCCTCAAAGCTCGGTGACGGTGTATGAGGTGGGAACCGGCCGCGAGGTCAGGAGGTTTCCGTCGGGTGACCGGTCGCACACCGGGGGGATCGGCTTCAGTCCGGACAGCAGAATTCTCGCGTCGCGGATCAACGTTACTGAAGGTCCAGAACCTACCGATGTGACCGCGGCGAACCAAGTCCTATCCGGCTCGATCAAGCTGTTCGAGGTCGGCACGTGGCGCGAGATCCGCGAGCTGACGAACACGGGCGCCGCGTTGAATATCGGCATGCGCGGTCTCTCCGCGTCGCCGCTCACGTTCAGCGACGACGGGAAACTTCTTGCGGTGAGTCTTGGCCAGGGCATTGCGTTGTTCGAGACCGCGAGCGGGAGTCGAGTGAGAGTGTTGCGCACAACCGAGAAGACCGCGGCGATTTCGGCGGTGCCCACCATCGATACTTCTCGCGACGACATGATGCGACAGGCGGGTATCGATCCGGACCAGATGCGGGCGCTGATGGAATCGGTGGGCGGCATCACGTCGGATTTGCCCGATCCGATTCGTTCGGCGATCGGGACCGGCTCGAACATCACCTTCACTCCCGATGGGAGGCTGCTGTCGGTCACCGGGTCTGCGAGCGTCTGGGACACCGCGGCTGGAGCCCCACGGCCACGATCGGAAGCTGCCGATCGGGCATTTTCATCGATCACGGGCGATGGAAACGTCGCGTTCAGTCCCGACGGCAGGCTGAGCGCTCAAGCCGGGTTCGAGGGGCCCGCCGGCGCCAGTGCAGCGAGCGCGGTCGTGATCAAGGAAGTGGCGACGGGAAAGGTCGTACAGACCATCCCGATCGGCAAGGCATCGATCCCGTCGGGTACATTCGCGGGCACACCCCAGGTCGACTCGCCCCTTCGAATTTCGCGCCTCGCGTTCAACGCCCGAGGCGTTCTGGTGCAGTACTGCGACGTCGAGATACGCGGTGGCGGCGCCGGGTTCATGCTGGGAAGGGGCAGCGGCGTCAGGCAAGAGTGTCACGTCAAGACGTTCGATCCAGTCAGCGGCAAGCAATTACGCGACCTCAAACTGGAGAGCGACAGCAGTAACCTGGGGTTCTTCGGTGCAGGCATGGGTGCACCACCGATGCTGAGTCCGAACGGGCGCTTCCTGGTGGCGTTCAAGATGGGGACACCCAGCCTTGGAGGTGGCGGACTCGGATCGAGATTCGGTCTCGGCGGTTTCGGTATGGGTGGGGGCTCTGCCGGGAACGATCCGACACAGCCCTACACGATGACAGGGACCGACATCGACAGCGGCCGCAAGGTCTGGGAGATCAAAGGCGAGAGCGCATCGATGATTAGCACTCCCGGCGTGACCTTCAGCCCGAATGACGCCGTCCTCGCAATTACGAGCCTCGAGAAGAGCCGGCCGGTGATCAAGCTGTACGACACCATGTCGGGGCGCGCGCTGACCACGCTGGATGTGGGCGGCCGCAACGTAGGTTCAATGGTCTTCAGCCGAGACAGCAAACGGCTTGCGATCACCTACAGCCGCGGGAATGCGGCCTTTGGGGTGGAAGGCCGTTTGCTGGGTCGATCGTCTACGTCAGCGGGTGGCGAGAATCTCGCCGCGGTTCACGACTCGTCCAGCGGTCGGCAACTGTTCGTGCTGGCGCATGAAACCCCAGTCTATGGCGCCACGTTCTCACCGAACGGGCGGCTGATCGTCACCGTCGGGCAGGATCGCAACGAATACATCTGGGATGCCCAGACCGGTGAGAAGCTGGCGACGTTGGTCAATCTGGACGTGCTCGCCGGCGTCAGCGTCACCCCCGAATGGCTCGTAGTCACGCCCGACGGTTTGTTCGACGGTTCCCCCGGCGCGTGGCAGCAGATCATGTGGAGGTTTTCACAGAACACGTTCGATGTCGGGCCGGTCGAGATCTTCTTCAACGAGCTGTATTACCCCGGACTGGCAAGCGAGATCTTCTCGGGCCGTCGGCCGAGAGCGCCGCGCGATCTGCAGCAAATCGACCGGCGTCAGGCAAAGGTCACTCTGAGTCACACGGCCACCGGCGAGCAGACGACGCGTATGCTCACTGTGAAGATCGACATCGCCGAGGCGCCCGCTGACGCAGCGCGCGGACAGGGCAGCGGCGCCAGGGACGTGCGCCTGTTCCGTAACGGCACCCTCGTGAAACTCTGGCCGGGCGACGTGCTGGGTGGTCGGGCGCAGACGACTCTTGAAGCGACGCTGCCGATTGTCGCCGGCGAGAATCGCTTAACGGCGTACGCGTTCAACCGGGAGAATGTGAAGAGCGCGGACGCGTCCGTCACTGTCACGGGTGCCGCGGCTCTCAATCGGCGGGGTACAGCGTACGTGCTCGCGCTGGGCGTGAATCAATACGAGAACGCGCAGTACAACCTGAAGTACGCAGTGGCCGACGCCACGAACTTTGCCGACGAAATCAGGGCGCAGCAGGGAAAGGTTGACAGGTTCGATCGCATCGAAGTGGTCGAGCTGCTCGACAAGGACGCGACCAAGGGCAATCTGCTCCTGGCGTTGAGGCGGCTGGCCGCCAATGTTGCCTTACCCCCAGGGTCACCTGCGGCATTCGCGAGGCTGGCGCAAGCAGAGCCTGAAGACGCCGTCATCATCTATTTCGCCGGACACGGCACCGCCCAGGGCGCGCGATTCTATCTGGTGCCCCACGACCTGGGCTACAGCGGTCCCCGCGCGGGCATCGATGCCCGGGCTGTTGAAACAATTCTTTCGCACAGCGTCTCCGACCTCGAGCTCGAATCCGCGGTCGAGGGGCTTCAGGCCGGACAGCTCGTGCTGGTGATCGACGCCTGCAACTCGGGGCAGGCGCTCGAGGCGGAAGAAAAGCGCCGCGGCCCGATGAACTCGAAGGGGCTGGCGCAGCTGGCCTACGAGAAGGGCATGTACATCCTGACGGCCGCACAAAGCTATCAGGCGGCCCTCGAGACTTCGCAGCTGGGCCATGGTTATCTGACCTTCTCGCTGGTCGAAGAAGGCTTGAAGAAGGGCATGGCCGATCTCGGCCAGAAGGACGGTCTGGTGTCGGTGCGCGAATGGTTCGACTATGCCGTCGAACGCGTGCCGGAGATGCAGCAGACCAACAACGACACTCGTTTGCTCCTCGCGCAGGACGACAAGATGACGGACCAGAATGCCGTGAGGAATCTGCAAAGCCCCCGCGCCTTTTACCGGCGCGAGGTCGAAGCATTTCCCGTAATCATCGGCAAGCCATGATTGGCAGCGAGCTGGCCAGGCGTCTTACCCCCTCGCTCATCCTTGTGGCGTCTGTGTGCGTCTTTACCCAGGCGGTGTACCTCGGTGCCCAGGACGTCGATGAGCGGAAATTGTGGGACACCGAGTTCCTGAAGAAGCGCCAGAGCGCACCCGCCACTCCCGCAGCTTCGCGAAAGCCGCCTGTCTACAGGCGCGCCACGCCCGCCAGCGTGAGCAACGACCAGAGTCCCGGTGAAATGCTCGGCGTTACGGTCTGGCGCCTGCGTCTATCGCGTGCGTCCGATGCCACTGACTCACGGCTGCTGCTGCAGGAAGACGACGTCAAGAGCAGCTACGCGGAGTGGACGCCGGAGCGCGCGGAAGCAGGGACGACCTTCGCCGCCGGAGAGCCCGTCCGGTTGAGCATCGAGTCGCCGCGCACGGGCTTTCTGTACGTGATCGATCGCGAACAGTACCGATGACGGATCGACCAGCGCCCCCTACTTGATCTTCCCGACGCTGCGGATTCGCGCGGGCAACAACGCCGTCACAGCGGGACGGGTCATCGAGCTGCCGGAAGGTTCCTCGTTTCGCTTCAAGCCAATGCGGCCCGACTACAAAGGCGAGCTGCTCACAGTGCTTGTCACGGCGGCGCCGCTTGCGGAGATCAGCGTGGGTCCCAGCATTCAGAAACTCGACCCCGCACTGGTCGAACACTGGGAACGCCAATGGTCCGCGACAAGCGAACGATTCGAAATGGTCGGCGGCGCAGGCAGGACCTACACGAAGGCGGAAAAAGAGGCTGGTGCCCAGGCTCGCCTGTTAACGCAGGACGACGAGCTTCCGCAGACCTTATTGCGCGTCGTCGCAAAACCGGGCAGTCCGCTCCTGGTGGCAGTGCCGCTTCAAATCGCGAAATAACCTCTAGCACGTTTGATTGCGTGTGGCGCGAACCCCTGGTTCGCGAGGCGAGCCTGAAAGGCTCGCCCCACAAATCCGCGCGATACCGAAAACCGCTATAGGAATCAGAAGCCCGGCATCAGGTTGAACGCCCACACCCAGCCGCGCTCGGGCCGCTGGAGCGGGTACGCGAAATCGATCTGAGCGACCGCAAAGCCGAACATGTTCGCGCGGAGCGACACGCCCGTGCTCGAGATCGGATCGCGTTCGCCGCCGAAGAGCGACGGCCGCTGTGAATCGGTCCACGCCACGCCGCCGTCGGCGAAGAACGCCACCTCGATAGGCACAGGCCCGTACATCCCGCTTCTCACACCGAACGGCCGCAGCAGCGGGAAGCGCAACTCGAGATTCGCGACGAGCAGACGCGATCCGAGCAGCCGGTCGTAAATCTCGCACGTCCCTCCCGCCGGACCGGCGACGCACTCGTCCGCGCTGATGGAGCCCACGCCATACCCCCGAACGAACTCGGGATATCCGAGATACAGCGGATAGAGGGAAGTGCTCTGGCTGTCGTTGCCGTAGCGGCCGTAGTGCATGACGCGGGCAGCCAGAGTGTAGAACGGCGCAGGCATGAAATAGCGCCGGTAGTCGGCAACCGCCGTGGTGAAGTCGAGCGAGCCGAACGCGGGTGTCACCTCAAAACGCGACCGCTGGCCCGACACCGGACTCGTCGCGCCGAACACTGACGTGTCGTAGACGAATGCGGCGGTCGTCGTCGACATGTGCAGCGGATCCGCCAGGGACGTCCGTTCGGTGCTTTGTCCCAGGAACTGTCCTCCTCGCGAATATCGGAGGGTCCGTACCTGCTGGTCGAACGAGATCTGCTGGAAGCCGGCACCCAGCTCCACCCGGCTGGCCGTGCTGATCGGATACGCCACCCGGCCGTCGACGCCGCGGAACGTCTGACGGAAGATCACTTCCTGTTCGGCGAATCCGGTAGGCGTCGAGCTGGCCGTAGTAAAGCCGGAAAGATACGGCATCTGGCCGGCGCTCACCCCCCAGTTCCACCGCTTGGTCAAGTTCGTATAAGCGACGATGCCGCCGGTGTTGCGGTAGATGTCGCTGAAGCCGCCGCCGTACGTGTTCGCATCGATAACCGCGTCGAGGTTGTGATTTCCGAGCATGTCGCTGAACGACAATGCAATCCCGCCCCCGAACATGCCGCCGAACGGCCCGTAGCCGGCGGAGACATAGGGTTGCGACACGGCATTCAGCCCGAGCCGTGCCTGGTATGGCGTAGGAGCGGGCACCGCGGCCGGCAGGCCCGTCGTGGCATCGGCCAGCGCCGGCGCGACCAGTTCGCCGGTTCGCATTGCCGGCGGCAGTATGGCGGCCGCAGGCGTGGCTTCCGGGATGGTCGATTCGACGTCGACGCCGTTCAGTGCCTCACGTCCCTCGATGAAATAGACGCCGATTCGTCCTTCCTCGTAGCCGGTGAAGGCCACGCGATTGGCGTCGACGGCAGCGGAAAGCGCCGGGCTGAGCGCCGTGATGCCGCTCACGCCAGCGTCAAGATGCGTGAGCCGGCGGATGCGCTTGGAATCCACGTCGATGGCATACACGTCGGTCACGCCCGTCGCATCGGACAGGAAGTACACCGAACGGCCGCCAGGCGCCCATTGCGGGTTGATGCTCTTGCCGCGATTGAAGGTCGGCAGCAGCTCGACTCGTCCGGATGACACGTCCATCACGGCGAGACCGAGCTGTCCCGCGTGCAGCGTGCTCAGGTCGGTGGATGCGCGGTCGGTGACGAACGCGAGTTGCGCGGAGTCAGCCAGACCAGGTCGGCTGCAGATCCGCGAACGCATCGTTGGTGAGCTGTCTGCGCGTATTCGTCGTCAGGTCGTAGACAAACAGATCCGAGCGGCCGCCGGTGGACGCCGAAAACGCAATCGACCGCGCGTCGGGCGACCATGTCGGGTTGAGAATCTCGCCGAGATCGGGAAACGGGATCTCGCGAATTCGACGACCGTTATCGGTGTCCACGATCGCCAGGACCGGATGGCCGTCCCGAATGGCGCCGAAGACGAACTGCTGGCCGCCAGGGTGCCACGCGCCGGCGGATGCCAGGAACTGAATGCTGTTGAAATGCGGATCGATTGCCGTGTTGGTCAGGCGGCGAACGATGCGTCCGGTGTCCACCTCCGCCAGGTACATGTCGATGGAGAGCATGTCCCGCTCGGACAGATACACGACGTGCCGGCCGTCCGGACTGAGCGAGGGAGCGATTGCCAGGTTCTCTTCCTTCGGATCGCGCGCCAGCGGCCGGCCGGTTTTGCTCGCGCGAGTCCCGGCTTCCAGCGTCGGTGCGTACTGCGCGGAGATCGCCCCGTGCCACTGCGCCGACAATTCCTCTTCCTTGACGCCCAGAACACTTTCGATCGCCGGGGAGGGTCCGCCCGATCGAATCGCCTCGTCCAGCATCTTTCTGACGATGTCGTCGCCCCAGCGTCCCGCGACGTACGCCCAGAAAGCCTGACCCCACCGGTACGGGAAGAGCCGGGGATTGTCGAGATCACCAATCGATGGGAGCCCGTCCTCGGACCGCGCCGCGTCGCGAATCCACATCGCCGTGTGCGGGTCGACGTTGCCGATCGACAGATACTCGGCCATGCCCTCGACAAACCACAGCGGGAGACTCTCGAGACCGCTCCGCGTCTGCCCATCCTGGCGGCTCTGTTCGGCAATGTCGTATTGGAACGCGTGTACCAGTTCGTGCCCTAGCACGTGGTCCGTTTCCGCGAGCGTTCCAAATACCGGCATGACGATTCGCCGCCGCAGTCCTTCGGTCACGCCCCCGGTGCCTTCGCCGATGCCGGCAACGACGTTGGTCTGCCGGAAGTCCGGGCCGGACGCGTAAAGGATGAGGGGCTGCGAATTCGAGAGATCGTGCTTCAGGATCTGCGACAGACGTGCGTACCAGCGCTCTGCCATTCGCGCCGTCTCTTCGGCAGCGGCTCGCTCATCGGCGTAGAAATGAACCTGGAAATGGTCGGTCGTGAGCACTTCGAAGTCGAACTGCTTGTGCTGGACCTTGTTGCGGCCGAAGTATTGAGCTGATGCGGGCGGTGCCGCTGTCAGCGTGAGTGTCGATACGAGAATCGCGGCGATGGATAGACGCATGGAATGGAGCACGTGCACTCCTTAGGCGAATTGCTGGCGGCAAAAGAAGAGCGATTCTTGTGCCAATCGGTCCGGATGAGTTGCGCAGCGTTTGGAGCGCTTGAGTCCACGCCACAGGACGGTCGGGTTGACCTCGCTGGAGCCGAGCCCAATTGAAGGAATCTCACGTTATGTCGATTTGAGGCGGGTTCGTTCGTCGTGTCAGTAAGGGGAGGACACGACGTGAAAAGCAGGACGAAAAACAGGACGATCGCAGCCATGCTGTGGACAGCTCAGGCGTTGCTGGCGGGACTGTTGGCGCCAGGCACCAGCGTCCGTACGCCACGAACGCGGCAGCCACGCCAGTCACCAGCGGCATGATCAACTGCAATGTCGGGCGATCGCGTCGGGAAGGAAGGCGTTATGCGAAAGCTGATTGTGTCCGAGTTCATGTCGCTCGACGGTGTCATGCAGGCACCCGGCGGAAAAGACGAAGATCGCGACGGAGGATTCGAGCACGGCGGCTGGACCATACCGTATTGGCACGACGATATCGGCGCGACATTTCTCTCGTTGATGCAGGATGTCGACGCGCTGCTGCTTGGCCGCCGCACGTATGTGATTCACGCCGAGGCGTTCGAGCCGATGCCGCCTGGCGATCCGTTCGGCGACGTGATGAATGCGCCGAAAAAGTATGTGGTCTCGCGTACGTTGGAGAAGCCAATCTGGCGGCACACCACGATCATCCGGGACAACGTGGTGGAGTCGGTGCGCGCACTGAAGGCCCAACCGGGCAAGAACATCGTGACGGACGGAAGCAGCCAGCTGGTTCACGCGCTGCTCGCGCATGATCTGGTCGACGAACTGCACTTGCTTGTCTATCCGTTGACGCTGGGGAGCGGCAAACGACTGTTGCCGCCGGATGTCCACACGCGATTTAGCCTGAAATCCGCAACACCGTACCCTAGCGGCGTCGTCGGTCTCCACTACGCCCGCCAGCGAGGATAGGGGTGCCCGCCGGGAAACACAATTCGCATCCTGCACACTTCGCCGGGCGGTACCGCCACCGCCCACATCGAGTTTGGCGTTCCTGAGGGCGCGTTCGACGGGACCTTTGATTCGGGCGAGAAGGCCGATTTCAAGTGGCGCGTCGTCAATTCTGCGCAGACCTTCGATCTTCAGACACCGTGTGTGGTACTGACGGGCAAATGAAACAGGAAAGCCGCAGGTCGAGCGATCGGCGCCACCGATCTGCGGCCGACTCTCTCCGTCCACTCAAGACGTCACAGCGCTTTCGCCAGCCACCGTCCGCTTCAGCACGTTTCCCCCATACCGTCCGAGCCACAGGCTGCCAATCAGCGTCAGCAGCGAGGCAGCCGCCGCCAGCAGCGCAGGTGCAGACGGCTGGCCGGTCTCGCGAATGAGGGTCGTCGCGAAGAGCGGCGACATGCCGCTGAACACGGTGAATGCGATATTGAACGACAGCGCGACGCCCGAGAAGCGGATCCGCGTGGGGAACAGATCGGTGAGGACAACCGCGAAAGATCCGTTGGCCAGGCCGCCGGCCAGTCCGGCCAGCACCAGGATGAGCGTGAGATCGATCGCGCGGGTTTCGAGCGCCGCATAGAACGGATACGCGAAAATCAGGATCGCGAGCACGCCGGCTCGCAGCAGGTATCGCGGCGCGATATGGTCGGCGACCCAGCCGACGAGAAGAATGCCCGCCGCATGCGCGATGACGCCCATCGTTTGGCCGAGCACGGCTTCGCGCGGATCGTACTTGAGGACCGCCGCGAGGTAGGCAGGCAGGTGCGAGAAGAAGAGTCCGGTGAAGCACGCCGTTCCGGCGAGCACCGCACAGCCGACCAGCACCTGCATTGTATGCGTGCGCAGCAGTTCGCGAAACGGCTGTCGCACGGCAAGCGACCGCATCCGCGCGAACTCCGGCGACTCTTCGAGCGAGCGGCGCAGCACGAAGCTCAACACACCCCCCAGGCCGCCAATCACGAATGCCGTGCGCCAGCCGTACACGGGAACCAGATCGGGAGGAAATAACGTGCGGACAGCGAGGCTGACCCCTGTGGCAGCCGCTACGCCCATGGTGACGCACGCAAACACCACGCTGCACACCAGCGGCGCAAGCCGCGGCGTCGTTTCCACCACGTAGGTCAGCGCTCCCGGCAGCTCACCGCCGAGACAGAAGCCTTGAATCAATCGGAGGGTCACCATGAGGACGCTCGCCGCTACGCCCCACTGTGCGTAAGACGGCACGAAGCCCATGCCAAGGGTCGCCCCCGACATGACGAACAACGACCACAGGAAGACGCGGCGGCGGCCGTATCTATCGCCGTAGTGGCTCAGGATCACGCCGCCGAGCGGACGCGCGAGATAGCCGGTTGCAAAGGCCGCAAACGATGCGATCAGTGAAACAAGCGGCGAGGCGCTCGGGAAGATCGCGGCGGCAATGTCACCGGCGAACACGCCAAAGATGACGAAATCGTAGAACTCGAGCGTGCCGCCGAGGCTCGCGAGCAGCACGATCCGCCATCCTGCCGCGCCGAGCCGATTCACTTCGAAGAACCCGTGCTGAGGACGCGTCGTTGACGCGCGATTGTCACCGCGCCTGAGAGTGTATCAAGGACCTTTCGTCTATCGCGCAGGTTGCAGATAGCGGACGAACCATTCGCCCGCAAGCTGCTCAACCTGTTCGAGCGTACCCGGTTCCTCGAACAGGTGAGTCGCGCCGGGAACGATCTCGAGCTCGACATGTGCCGCGGCCATTCTGGCCTTCGCTTCTTCGTTGAGGCGAACAACGGACTCGTCATAACCGCCGACGATGAGAAGCGTGGGTGCTTTCACGTCGGCCAACGCGTCGCCGGCGAGATCGGGGCGGCCGCCCCTCGACACCACAGCGTGTACAAATGCGGGACGTTCGGCGGCGGCAATCAGCGCCGCCGCTGCGCCGGTGCTCGCGCCGAAGTAGCCGATCGGCAAGCGGCCGAGATCGGCTCGACCCCGTAACCAATCGGTTGCGGCGACAACGCGCGAGCCGAGCCGATCGATATCGAACCGGTATTCGGCCGTGCGAAGGTCTGCTGTTTCCTCCTGTCGCGTCAGCAAATCAAGCAGAAGCGTAGTGAGTCCACGACTCTGCAGCGATTCGGCCACGGCCCGGTTGCGGGAGCTGAACCTGCTGCTCCCGCTTCCGTGCGCGAACACGATCAAGCCGGTGGCCTCGTCCGGCGCGCGCAGGTCGGCATCGATCCGTTGTCCGCCTTGGACGGGAATCGATATCGACTCGGCGGCAATCGCCGGCATACGACGCTAATCGGGCAGCGGGAGCTTGCCCTTTTCCCGCTGAGGCCGCGGCGGATTCTGTGACGCGCTTCCTTTCATCTGCTCCCGTTCCGTCGGGTGCGGCTGTTCCTTCGTTTCGGAATGTTGGGGCGAACGGTTCTGTTCGGCGGCGATACGGTCCTGCTTGCGCATCTCAAGCCTCCAACGTTGCCGCCGCAGATCGTGCGGCGGCGGCTGCACTGGAGTTGGGTGCAAGCACGTCGCCGCATCTACGTAGTGTCCGGCTTCAGCGGATTTAGCGCCCGGCTTCAGCCGGACCGTACGCTACTGCAGCCCGCCGCGAACGGACGTGATGCGCTGAGTGTTGAAACCAAGCCAGTGCATCCGCCCGATGTAGCGCGCATGCTCGACCTTGATGCACCGATCCATGATCACCGACAGCCCGGCCCGTTCGGCGATGCTCGCGCCCTCTTCGTTGATGACGGTGTATTGACACCAGAGGCTCTTGGCGCCAATGGCCACGGCGTCCTGGGCGATTCCGGGGACGGCGTCCGGCGCGCGGAAGACATTGACGACGTCGATCGGGACAGGCACGTCCACGAGGCTCTTGAAACTCTTTTCACCGAGAATTTCCGGTTCGCGTGGATTGACCGGAATGATGCGGTATCCGTGCCGCTTCAGGTAGAAGGCGACGAAATAGCTTCCGCGCAGCTCGTTTTTCGACAGGCCGACAACGGCGACGGTCTTTGCGCTGTGAATCACGCGCTGAATCGTCACCGGATCCTGATAGCGGGTCAGGTCGAATGCTGTCATAACGAGGCCACTTCCGTTCCCGTCGACGCTGCGGCTCGCGCAAAGCCCTGTTCGAGGTCCCAGATCAGATCGTCAGCCGATTCAATGCCCACGGAGAGACGGATGGTGCCCGGACCCACACCAGCGGCCCGAAGCTCTTCGTCGTTGAGCTGACGATGGGTCGTGCTCGCCGGATGAATGATGAGGCTTTTCGCGTCGCCAACGTTGGCCAGGTGTGACCACAGCGTCACGCCGCGGATGAAATCCTGCCCGGCGAGACGTCCGCCCCGGCAATCGAACGAGAACACCGCGCCCGCGCCCCGCGGCAGATATTTCTCGACCAGCGGTCGGTACCGGCTTGCCGGCAGCCCCGGATACGTCACGTTCGACGCGAGCGCATGCGACTGAAGGTAGCGCGCCACTGCGGCCGCGTTTTCGACATGACGCGTCATCCGCAGCGACAGCGTTTCGAGCCCCTGCAGGAACAGGAAAGCGTTGAACGGGCTCATCGCCGCGCCGAGATCGCGCAAGGTTTCGGCGCGCAGCTTCATCAGGTACCCGTACGTGCCGAACGTTTCATGGAACAGAAGCCCGTGATAGGCGGGCGACGGCTCGGCGACAACGGGAAAGCGGCCGTTCGACCAGTTGAATCGACCCGACTCGATCACCACGCCGCCGATGCTCGTGCCGTGACCGCCGATGAATTTGGTCGCCGAGTGAATGACGATGTCGGCGCCCCATTCGATGGGGCGGCAGAGGAACGGCGTCGCGAAGGTGTTGTCCACGATCATCGGCAGCTGATGTTCGTGCGCGATCGCGGCGACCGTCTCGATGTCGAGCACGTTGCCGGCGGGGTTGCCGATCGTTTCGCCGTAGAAGGCCTTCGTGTTTTCGCGGACGGCGGCCCTCCACGCGTCCGGATTGTCGGGATCGACCCAGGTCAACCCGACGTTCATCTTTCGGAGCAGGTGCTTGAACTGATTGACCGTGCCGCCGTACAGCGCAGATGAGGAGACGATATGGTCGCCGGGTTGGAGCAGCGTGAAGAGCGCGGCGGCCTGCGCCGCGATCCCGCTCGCGAATGCCACCGCGCCGCAGCCGTCTTCGAGGTTCGCCATGCGCTCCTCGAACACCGCCACCGTCGGATTCATGATGCGCGAGTAGGTATTCCCATACTCCTGCAGGTTGAAGTACGCGGCCGCCGATTCCGGATCTTCGAACACATAGCTCGTCGTTTGATAGATCGGTACTGCGCGAGCTCCGGTATTCGGGTCGGGCCGCTGCCCTGCGTGCACCTGGCGGGTTTCAAATCCAAATGTGCGAGGTTCGTCCATGCTTCACACCGTTTCACGCGCGAGGAACCGCTCGATCATAGGTGTCTGCCGTGCTTCCTCCAACAGGAAGCAGTCGTGCCCATACGGCGCTTCAATGACCTCGAACTCCACTTCCTTCCCGAGCGCGCGAAGCGCTGCGGCAAGCTCCGCGGATCCCGAAGGCGGATACAGCCAGTCGGAACTGAAGGCAATGAGCAGCGTCCTGGCAGACACGTTTCGCAGCGCTTCGATAAGGCGTCCTCGCCCGTATTGCCGCGCCAGATCGAAATAGGTGAGCGCCCGCGACGTGTAGAGATAAGTGTTCGCGTCAAATCGCCTCACGAACATGTCGGCCTGATGGCGCAGGTAGCTCTCGACCTCGAACTCCGGATCCGTCAGGCGGTACCGGATGTCGTCAGCAAACTGCAGTCGCCGTCCAAACTTCTCGCCGAGCGACGTGCCCGAGAGATATGTGATGTGGCCAACCATCCGTGCCACGCCCATCCCGGCATTCGGAGCGCGCCCGGTGCCGTAGTAATGGCCGCCCTGCCAGTCCGGATCGGATGTGATGGCGCTGCGGGCGATGGCGTTCCAGGCGACGCCCTGAGGTTGAAGCGCGTGGGTGCTCGCGATGGCCACGATGGAATCGACCTGATCCGGATACAAGACGGCCCATTCGAATGCCTGCATGCCGCCGAGAGAACCGCCTGCAACGGCGGCAAGCCTTGTAATTCCGATAGCGTCGAGGAACGCGCGTTCGGCACGCACCATGTCGGCGACCGTGATGACGGGAAAATCGGACCCGTATGGCCTGCCAGTCGCGGGGTTCGTGGACGAGGGGCCGGTCGTCCCGCGGCACCCTCCGAGCAGGTTGGTGCTGACCACGAAGAAGCGGGTTGTGTCGAAGGCTTTGCCCGGCCCAATCATGCCGTCCCACCAGCCGAGACCACGGCCTGCGGTGCCGTCCCGATCCTCGGCCGCGAACCCGTCTCTCGTGCTCTCGGCGGGCGCCGTTTTCGCGAAACCGGCCGCGTGCGCGTCGCCGCTCAGCGCGTGGCATACGAGAATCACGTTGTCGCGTGCCGGCGACAGCGTGCCGTAGGTCTCGTAGGCGATGCGGATTGGGTGGAGCGTCCGGCCGCAGTCGAGCTTCAGCGGCTTCGTCAGATCCAGGAACTGCGTTTCGACCGTGCCGACGGAGCCAGCGGCGGCAGTCTTCGACGGCGTGGGCATGGGCCGCGATCATATCGCTGTCCCCAGGCGCCGTTCATGGTCGTGTATGATTTGGGACTTCCGCCAGCCGCTCTACTAATTGAAAGGGGTTCACTATGGCCATGACGAGCGTCAACAACGGAGTCAACGTCCAGGCGCTGCTGGACGCGCGAGAGGCATTGAAAGACGCGCCGGCGGCGACGAAATTCACGTGGCGGGCGTCCTGCAAGTGGCAGAACGGCACGTACAGCACGACGAACGTCAAAGGCTTCTTCGGGCTCGGCGAGGAGCAGGCCCACAAGACCGAGACCTCCTTCGATGCGGATCATCCGGAGGTCTTTGCGGCCGAGGATCGCGGTATCACGCCGATCGAATACGTCCTCGTTGGCCTCGCGAGCTGCCTCACGGCCGGCGTGGCGGCGGTGGCCCAGAATCGCGGCATTCAGCTGCGCTCGGTCGAATCGAAGCTCGAAGGCAAGATGGACATTCGCGGCATCCTCGGAATGGACAGCGACGTGCGAAACGGCTACGACGACATCAAGGTGACGTTCAAGATTGACGCGGATGCATCGAAGTCCGACATCGAGGCGATCGTCGCGCAGTCGCAGAAACGCTCGGCCGTCTACGACGTCATCACCAATCCGGTGAACGTCACGGTCCAGGTCGTCTAACGGCTCGGTCGGAGGAACCATCGAAAAGGTCACCACGGTTGTCATCGGGGCGGGGCACGCCGGGCTGGCGGCGAGCCGCTGCCTCAATGAGCGCTCGATCGATCACGTGGTGCTCGAGCGTGGCGAAATCGCCAATTCCTGGCGCCGCGAACGTTGGGATTCGCTGCGGCTGCTGACGCCCAACTGGCAATGCCGTCTGCCCGGTTTCCGTTATGAGGGCGCCGATCCCGACGGCTTCATGACGGCGGCCGAGGTGGCTGAATTCGTCTCTCGCTTCGCGGCCGCAATCGCGCCACCGCTTCGGACGCACACCGCCGTCACCTCGGTCAGGCAGACGGACGCAGGCTACTACGTCAGCACGAGCAACGGAGACCTCGAGTGCCGTTGCCTTGTGCTGGCGAGCGGCGCCTGCAACGTGCCGGCCTTGCCGGCGCTCCGGCAGGACGTCCCGGCATCGATTCCGTGCGTGACGCCCATGGACTACCGCAACGCAGACCAGCTGCCAGATGGCGGCGTCCTGGTCGTTGGTGCCTCCGCCACGGGCGTGCAGCTCGCCGACGAAATTCACCGCTCTGGTCGTCGTGTGACGCTCTCCGTAGGCGAACACGTGCGGCTGCCGAGGACGTATCGAGGACGGGACGTGCTGTGGTGGATGGAGGCGTCCGGTGTCTGGAACCAGCGGTATGACGAGATAGACGACCTGATCCGCGCCAGACGGCTTCCGTCGCCGCAGCTCGTAGGAACGGCGGAGCGCGCGACGCTGGACCTCAACGCGCTCAGCACGCTTGGCGTGGAGCTCGTGGGCCGGCTGTCCGCCGTACGCGGGAGCAGGCTCCTCTTCTCCGGCGGTCTCCGCAATCAATTCGCGCTCGCCGATCTCAAGATGAATCGGCTCCTCGACACGTTCGACGAGTGGGCGAGAGCGAACGCCCGTGATGTCGACGTCGGACCTTCAGAGCGTTTCGAGCCCACGCGCGTGCCACCTTCGTCGCGTCTCCACCTCGACCTCGCGGGTGGCGAGATCCGTTCAATCCTCTGGGCCACGGGATTTCGCCCCGACTACAGTTGGCTCCACGTACCCGTCCTCGATTACAAAGGTCAGCTTCGCCACGATGGCGGCGTTGTCGACGCGCCGGGGCTGTACGCCATTGGACTGCCCGTTCTCCGGCGGCGCAAGTCGAGCTTCATCTGCGGTGCGGAGGACGACGCGCGCGATCTGATGGAGCACCTTGCCTGCTATCTCGCCGACCCGGCTTCGCGTCGAAACGCGTAGTCGAAGTCACGGCGCAGCGCACGACGAACCCGTCTGCCGCCGCGCACGGTCGGCGGATGTCTGTGATGTATGCTGACGCATTGATCGCCATGAAGCTGACTCAACTGTTCCTCGATCAACTCGAACGCGAAGCGGCGCGCACGCGGCGAACATTGGAAAACGTTCCCAAAGGCAAGGACGACTGGAAGCCGCACTCGAAGTCGATGCCGTTGTTACGTCTCGCAGGCCTCGTCGCCGCGATGCCGTCGTGGATTGCGCTCATCATCAATAAAGACGACCTCGAGCTGAGTCCGCCGGAAGGGCAGGGGCAGTACCAGCAACCAACGGTGGAGCAGCTTGTCGCCACGCTCGACAAAGGCGTTCAGGATGGCCGGGCGGCGCTCGCGGGAACGACCGATGACTATTTGTTGACGACGAACTGGAAGCTGCTCGTCAAGGGACAGGGCGTGATGGATCAACCGCGACACGTCGTGCTCGCCGACACGTTCAGCCATCTCGCACACCATCGCGCCCAGCTCACGGTGTATCTGCGGCTCAACGATCAGCCCGTCCCCGCGATTTACGGCCCGTCAGCCGACGACCAGCGGTTCGGTTAGGTACTGACGCGCGACGCCGGCTGGATGCGCCCGGACGTCAACGTTTTGCAGACTGTCCAATCTGCAGCGCGAGCGCGGTTGATCCTTGCTCTGGAGGAACCATCGCCTCTGCGGCAGCCAGCTGACGCCATATCTCGAAATTCAAGTCGCTCTTCAGCGTGCCCGCCGTCGTGAGGTGCTTTGTGCTCCACACCTGGAGCTGGAATCGCAGGGCCGCAAGTCCCGCCTCGACGAATTCGACCTGCGGTTGCGGAGTCTCGAGCACGTCGGGATGGTTCTCGGCGGCGGCCAGCAGTATGCGACGCACGAGCTCGGGGTCCGACGTCTGAGACACGTAAAAAAAGAGTGCATACGCCGTCAGCGCGCCGGGCCGGCTCCAGTTCGTCACGCGTTCTGAAATGAACTGCGAGTTGGGTACCAGGATCGCGACGTTCTCGTCGGTCACAATGGTCGTCGCCCGCGCGGCGATCTCTCGCACTTCCCCGGTCACGCCGGCTATCTCGATGCGATCGCCAATCTTGATCGGGCGCTCGAACAGGATGATCAGCCCGCTGAAGAAGTTGCTCATGATGTTCTGGAGGCCGAAGCCGAGACCGACGCCAATCGCGCCTACCAGGACATTCAGGGACGTGAGGTTGATTCCGGCGCTTTGAAGGATGACGAGGCCGCCGAGCGTGATGATGCCGTAGCGCAGAATCGCGCCGATGGCCTCGCGCATGCCTACGTCCAGACCGCGCCGCGCCAGCGCGGTGTCCACCAGCCAGCGGGTGACGCGGCGCGTAATCCACACGAGCGCCGAGATCATCGTCACGACGATCAGGAGCTTGAGCGGCGTGAACTCGCTGCCGGCGATTCCCATGTTCAGGAACGCGCCGATACGGGTCAAAGCATCGAGAACAGATGGCATACGAGTGCCCTACACTCGGGGGTATTAACCGCCTGTGACACGATTTGGGGTCAGACCCGGGGTCTGACCCCTATGCGGCGGCGGCGCGTTCGAGCTCGCGGATATCGAGCTTCTTCATGCGCAGCAGCGCTTCCATCGCACGTTGCGCCGAACGTCACGGCCTCTTCGGCCTGGTGATCGAACCATAGGCAGGGTTCAATTCTCTTGTTCGGCATGAGTCGCCTCCTTTCCTCAACAATCACGAGCAATGCTTCCGACGATTTCTTCGTACGCAGCTGCGCCTGTCAAGCACAGCTGCCGCATTCACCGGGGCAGAAATTGATGGTGGGGGGAGCCGGGGGGAGAAGAACTCAGCTTTGCGACGCCGCGCTCAAGCAGACGGTGTTCAGTCGATAGTAGAGCACCTCGTTGAACTTACCGGTCTGGACGCGCGGCCAGAGCGGTTCCGTGGTGGTGCTGACCACGCGAATCCCTCCGGCGGTGTAATCCAGCCAGCGCATAATGAGCTGCTGATCGACAGACGTCAGCCTGCCGACGTCGTGAAGAATAAGTGTCGCCGCGCGGCCCTGCGGCGGAAGCACGAGCGGCTGACCGGGCCGCCACGTCAGAACCGGCTCGCGCAGATCGAGCCCCAACATTTCGAGGACGAGGCCGGTTGCGCCGGGCGCGCCCATCAACAGGAGATTCGTTCGCTGTCGCCCTACGATCTGGAGGTCTCGATGTGTTTCTCGTGCGAGACGCCAGTCAACGACAGCGTTCGAGCCGGACCCCATGGACGTGCCTCCTTTTTTCCCGCGACGAGAGAGGGGTGGGGGGAGTGCTTGTGACTCTACGCCTGTGTCACGGCGCCGGCTATCGGGAAGAACGTGGGGAACGGGTAGGGAAAATCCCTAGTGCCAGGTTCTGGGGTCAGACCCGGGGTCAGACCCCGGGTCTGACCCCCTCGATTACGTCTTGTTCAGCCACCCTTGCAGAAGGGCGTATTTCACGATGTCGATCCGTCCGCTCAGCCCCAGCTTGCGCACTGCGTTCGCCTTGTGGGCTTCGACCGTCTTGACGCTCAGTGAGAGCTGACCGGCAATCTCCTTGTTGCTGTAGCCGGATGCAATCAGCCGCAGCACGTCCGATTCCCGCTCACTGAGCGCCGCTCCACCTTTCTTGACTTTGTCTGCCCGTCCAATGGCGCGCGCCGTGACGCGCGCGGTCAGCGCGGAGTCGAGGTACTGGCCGCCGGCGGCGGCGGCTCGAATCGCCTGGAGCAGTTCGTTCGGGGCGCTCTGCTTCAGCACATAGCCCGATACACCCGCCCGCAGCAGCTCCTGAACGTAGGCATCATCGCCGTGCCTGGTGAGTGTCACGATTGCAGTGGCGGGTTGCTGCTGTTTCAGCGCCCGGGTGGCCGCCAGTCCATTCATTCCCGGCATTGAAATGTCCATGACGACGACGTCCGGCTTCAGAGCGATGGCGTTCTGGATGGCGGCCTCGCCGTCGCTTGCTTCCGACACCACCTTCATGTCGGCCTGACTGTCGATGAGCAGCTTGAGCCCATGGCGCATGGTCACGTGATCGTCGGCGAGAAGAATCCGCAGCGGGACCGCGCGTTCAGACATGATCGGGAGTGGGCGTTCCGCGCGGGGCATCCATCCGCACGAAGACGGTGGTGCCGTTGCCGGCGGAGGACTCGATTTCCAGTGTCGCGCCCACGAGGCCGGCGCGCTCCTGCATACCCACCAGACCGAACCCCTGTCCCTTCTCGTCGGCCGTGCCGGGATCGAATCCAACGCCGTCGTCTTCGATGATCAAGAGCACGTAATCTGGGGTGCGCTCGAGAATGACGCCGACATTCGCGGCCTTTGCGTGCTTCGCCACGTTCGTCAGTGCCTCCTGTGCGATCCGATACAGCGCCGTCTCGGCGTCGGGGGAAAGTCGATCTTCGAGCAGCCCGTGCATGTGCAGCGTTGCGGCGATGCCCACACGGCTCGACCAGTTCTGCACGTAATTCTCGACAGCGGCACGCAGACCCAGATCGTCGAGCGCGGTCGGACGCAGCTCCCACACGAGATGATCGACGTCCCGGTCGATCTGCTGGGCGATGGTTTCGACGGATTCGACGTGCCTCCGCCAGTCGTCGCGATCGCCGCACACGTCTTTGAGCATGCGAATCCGATGGGCGAGCGCCGTCAGCTGTTCTCCGAATTGATCGTGCATCTCGCGCCCGATTCGCCGTCGCTCTTCCTCTTGCGCGAACACCAGGCGGGTGAGGAGCTCGCTGCGCGTCCGTTCGGCTTCGGCACGCTTCCGTGCGGTCAGATCGAAGTGGGTTCCGACGATGCGGACCACAGGGCCGCCGGGCTCGCGGCGGACGGGATATCCGCGCGACAGAACATGGACGTAGTGGCCCTCTTTATGGAGCAGGCGGAACTCTCCTTCGTAAGTGGCCGCGCCCTGCTTCACGCTCTCGTTGACCTGGTGCGCGCGCGCTACATCGTCGGGGTGGAGCAGCCGTTCCCACGCGCTGACGTGCGCCTCAACCTCATGGTCGGCGTAGCCGAGCATCTCTTTCCATCGCAGCGAGTACACCACCGCGCCTGTCTCGAGATTCCAGTCCCAGACTCCTTCCTGAGCGCCCGCAAACGCCAGCTTGAGCCGCTCCTCGTTCTCCCGCAGCGCTGCTTCGGCCCGCTTCTGTTCGGAGAGATCGAGGTGGGTTCCGACAATGCGAATGACGGGTGCACCGGGTTCACGCCGTACGGGAAAGCCGCGCGAAAGAACATGGACGTAGTGTCCATCCTTATGACGAAGGCGGAATTCCGCTTCGTAGGTCGCGCGACTGCCACGGGCCACGCTATCGTGGGCGACGTCGGCCCGCGACCTGTCGTCAGGATGGACCAGGCGTTCCCATGCGCCGACATGCGGCTCGATCTCCTCATCCGAATACCCGAGCATCTGCTTCCACCGCGGCGAATACACGACGGCGTTCGTTTCGAGGTTCCAGTCCCAGACACCTTCCTGGCCGCCGGCGACCGCCAGCGCGAGACGTTCTTCACTTTCACGCAGGAGGCGCTCTGCCTGCTTCCTTTCGCTGATGTCTCTCACCACGACCTGGACCGCGGCATCGCCGTCGGGTGGCATTGGTGCGCCCGCCATACTGATGTCGCGAACCTCTCCGTCGAGACGGACGATCCGTGCGTCGATGGACGCTGCCGGCCCGCGGTCCTGCCAGCTCAGCAGTTGCTCGGCGACGTCCTTCTGGCTTTCTGGATCCAGGAACTCCAAGAGCGAGCGCCCCAGCAGATGGTCGGGTGTCTCGGTTCCGAAAAGACCGGCCGCTGCCGGGTTCACATATGAGATCAGGCCGCTATTGACGACGAGAATGCCGTCCGGCGAGGACTCGACGAGACCGCGATAGAGCTGCACGGGCAGAACGGAGTCTAGCCTCTGGCGGTGAGGATGCCAACGTTTCGCGATGAATTGCGACACTCGTGGCGGCGATCATCCGCGGCGCTTGAACACCTGAATCGCGCGTTCGTGCTTTTCGGCCGCCGATCGTGTCCCGAAAGTGCCCAGATTGCGTCGCCTGCCGGTTTTTCGATCGACCTTCCGGGAATACAGCCGGTATTCGCCTGACTTCAGTTTACGAATCATCGAACTCCTCCTCAGTTCGTCCTGCAAGTTGCGCCTCGTATTTCGCGGGACCTACTTCAACAATCGCGGCAGGAAACCTCAGCGCCATACATGAAGGCGCGAAGCGCGTTAGGGAGCGTCGAGCACCCGTGCAAGAGCAATGATGAAAAACCTGATCGACCAGAAATGGCTCGGCTGCGTCCGCGGTGGTGGCTGGTCAGCCCGCGCGCGACAAGGCAGACGCCTTGCAGACGCGCTAATAGCATCAATCGAATCTGTTGCTGATCAAGTCGTGAAATGGAGGTGCCGCTATGGCAGAAAGACACACCTCGATGAATCCAACTCGCGACGAAGAGCGCCGTCTTGCTCGGCACGACCCATCCGCTGACTGGGGCACGAGTCCGTTTCGGACGCTACAGCGCTTTGCCGATGAAGTCGATCGGATGTTCGACGACATCGGGCTCGGCCGTTGGCGCGCAGGCTGGCCGGAATCGAGCGGCCGATCGACGTCGTACGCGTGGTCGCCGGAAGTCGACATTATCCAGAAGAACAACGAACTGAGGATCAAAGTCGATCTACCCGGATTGAAAAAGGACGAGGCAACGGTTGAGATCACTGACGATGCGGTCACGATACAGGGCGAGCGCCGGCGCGAGAGTGAGGAAGAGCGCGAGGGCTTTTATCGGAGCGAGCGCAGCTACGGCAGCTTCTTTCGCGTGATCTCGCTTCCGGAGGGCGCGATCACTGAAGAGGCCAAAGCAACGTTCCGTGACGGTGTGCTCGAGATTACGATGCCCGCTCCTCCGAAGTCGAAAGGTCGTCGTCTCGAGATCGCTGAGGCAGGAAAGAAGTAAGGGGTGTGGTGCTTGCAGATGCCGGCACGGGTCAGAACGAAAAATGGAGGGAATCGCATGAAGGTAGCCTTTTCTGGTGCCGTCGCCTCGGTTGTGTTTGGTATGGCCGTGTTCGCACAAACTCCGCCTCAGTCACCGAATCAGACACCCTCATCGACGGCGCAGCAAACTCGGCAATCGAGCGACCAGCAGGTGACCGTCACGGGTTGCGTGCAGCGCGAGGCCGACTACCGCCGCGCTCGAGACGCTGGTCGCGGAGGCGTGGTCGGTACCGGTGTCGGCGCCGGCAACGAGTTCGTGCTGGCCAACGCGTCGATGTCCGGCGCAGCGCCAACCGGGACTGCCGGGACATCGTCGACCGGAACCGCCTACGAATTGACCGGAAAGAACGAGGGACAAGTCCAACAGTACGTCGGCAAGCGGGTGGAGATTTCCGGCATGCTCAAGGCAGCCGCGACGACGGCTTCGGGTCAGCCTACGGGAGGCGCTACCGCCGGTGCGCCGCCCAGGGGTGTAGACGTGACGAGTCAGGATCTCCAACTGCGTGAGCTCGAAGTAACGTCGGTTAAACCGGCGGCAAGCGGCACCTGTCCAGCGACTCCGTAACACGTTCGCCGTTCGTATCACCATGATCGCGGGCGGGCTGTCCTGCCCGCGATCGCACAATCCCGAAGATCGTCGTTCCCAACTTTTAAGCCGTTCACGACGTCGCATACAGAGGGTCCCCCTGTTGCGGATTCCTGGTTGCGAGTTCGTCGTTGAACCGCCGAGCTGATCGTTTCGATGAGGTGTTGCGTGGGCTCAACGGCGGGGCTCTTGGACGAGTGAACCTGTTCCCGAAAGAGGGCGCTCAGATGCACCCACGGTCGCAAGCTCCACAGACCGACGCGCGAGAGGCCCGCGGCGTCATATCCGACTTCAGGTTCGTCATTGCGGAGCGTCTCGAGGCGGCGAACCAGACCCTGGCTGCGCGTTGGCTCGAAGAGCTGAAGAAAGTGGTAGCGGTTCCGCCCGGCGACATCTTTCCAGGTGAACAACTGCTTGGCCGTGTGCCCGCACTGATTCAGGAACTGGCTGCGTTCGTGCGCGCGCCACGAGAAGAGGACATCGCCGCCAATGGGATGGTCACTAAGCGAGCCATCGAGCTCGGCCAGTTGCGCCACGCTCAGCGCGCGTCGGTGCATCAGGTCGTTCGCGAATATCAAGCGCTCCGCGCGGTGGTCGTCTACTTTGCCGAACAGGAAGCGGAGCGGCTCAATCTCACACCCGGCCCGGCCGAACTATTCGAATTCACCAACACGCTCGATGCTGCGATCGACGTGCTTCTTCGAACAACGCTGGACACCTTCATCGCCGAGTACACCGAAACCATCAACCAGGACACCGCACGACTCGAAAGCTTCTACCAAACGGTGTCGCATGAATTGCGGCAACCCCTGGGAACCCTTCAGTTCGGCCTGAAAGTGTTACGGACGGAGGAGGCCTGGAGCGATCGCGCAAAACGCGATCGCTTTATCGCGACATGCGAACGGAATGTCGCGCAGATCGGAGATACGCTCGGGAAGCTTGTGGCCCTTTTGCGGACTCCCGAAGACTCTGACAATGCACTGATTCAACAGGTGAATCTGACGGGTCTCGTGAACGCCGTTGCGCGTCAACTTCACGAGATGGCCGAGACCCGCGGCGTTGAGGTTCGTGTCGCTCCGTCGTTGCCCACCGTTACGGCGGACCTCGCGCGTCTCGAACTGACGCTCGTCAACCTGATTTCCAACGCGATCAAGTACTCCGACCCGGCCAAAGAGACGCGGTTCGTCGAGATCGACGCCGCACCGGCCGATCGACCCGATGTGCACGCGATACGCGTTCGGGACAACGGCATCGGCGTTGCCGAACCCGAGCTGCGATCGATTTTCGGACGCTTCTATCGCGGCCACGCCGATCGGGACGGGGAGCTTGGTAACACCGGTCTGGGCCTGGGATTGTCCATCGTCGCCGATTGCGTGAACGTGCTGAGCGGAGACATCCGCGTCGAATCGGTTCTTGGGGAGGGAACGACGTTCGTGCTGGAACTGCCAATCACATCAACGCGGTGAGGCCTGGGAGCCCACCGCCAAAGGCCTGGAGCCCGAGGTCCAAGGCCTCGAGCCCAATTGAGAGGTGATGCAAGTCATGCCTGAGCAGAAGACCCTTGAAAGCGCCCGGAAGGCAAAACGGGAAGGGAAGTCGCCAACGACGCAGGCTGGCGAGTTCGTCCACGAAGAGATCCGGCATGTGCGCGAGGGAAAGCACGGCGCGCGCTCGACGAAGCAGGCGATCGCCATTGGCCTCTCGAAAGCCCGTCGCGCCGGCGTCAAGCTTCCGCGCCCTCCGCGGAATGCGACAGCACGCACGAGAAAAAGCGCAGAGTACGCGTCCCGCGCAGGACGAAGAGGGCGCAAGCGTTCGTCGACAACACGTTCTCGTGCGACCAGGGCGGCCCTGCGACGCGAAGGGAAACGCGCCGCCACGCGAACGGCGCTGGCCAGACAGGCCCGGTCGGCTGCGCGGCGACGTGGCGCCACTGCACGCCGGGCCGCAGCGCGCAAGGCGGTGCGAACCAAGGGACCGCGGATGCGGCGAGCCGCCGCCCTCAAGGCGGCCAGAACGCGTCGACGACGAGCCGCCCATAGACCGTTGAGCTTCCGGGGCGCCGACTCGTCGTAAAGAGCATGTGATACGGTCAGACTGTGGCCGGTGATCACAGAGTGGTGGGCCGGACCGGCGTTATTGGCTACGTCGTCGCCGTTCTCGTAACAGCGCTCGCGCTGTTCTTTCGATATCTGATGACTCCCGAGTGGGGCATCAGCCTGCCATTCATCGCGCTCTATCCGGCCATTGCCTTCAGTGCATGGTTCGGCGGATTCGGCCCTGGCGTGTTGACCACGTGTCTGGGTGCGCTGGCTGTGGCGTACTTCTGGCCGGCGCACTTTGGCGGCACGTCCACCGCCGGCGATGCGCTCGCGTTAGGTCTGTTCGGTGCGGTCGGCGTGTTCGTCAGCAGTCTCACTCGCGCGTTGCACCAGGCGCGCACACGCGCCGAGCTCACGGCCGACGACTTGCGGCGGGCGCGCGAAGAGGCCGAGCGGGCCAATCGTGCCAAAGACGAGTTCCTCGCCGTGGTCGCTCACGAGTTGAAGCAGCCGTTGAGCGCCATGCTTCCGGCGGTGGCGCTGATGCGCCAGCGCCTGGGTCCGGAGTCGCTCAGGTCGGCGGAGCGCACGCTCGATCTCTTGAATCGTCAGATCGCTCACCTCCAGCGCGTCGTCAACGATCTGCTCGACGCTTCTCATGTCGTGCGCGGACAGGTGACGCTGCAGCCGCGCCCAATCGACGCGTTGCAGATCATGCGTGACGCTCTTGAAGTGATCCGTCCGCGGATGGAGGAGCGACACCAGCGTCTGGCTGTCGATGTGTTCGGCGAAGCCGCAATGCTCAACGCGGATCCGGTGCGTCTGCAGCAGGTATTTCTGAACGTGCTGGCGAACGCAACGGCGTACACGCCGCCTGAAGGTGAAATTCGCGTGAGCGCCGACGTCGATACGACTCGCGTGGTCTTTCGTGTCCGGGATAGTGGTGAGGGGATTGCGTCAGACGACCTGCCACGCATTTTTGGTCTCTTCACGCGCGCGGGAGGCCGGCGCGAAGGCGGTTTCGGTATCGGACTCGCCGTGGCGAGAAGTCTCGTGGAACTGCACGGAGGCACGATACAGGCCTACAGCGAAGGTCCGGGGCGCGGAAGCGAATTCCGCATCACGCTTCCCGCCGAG
This sequence comes from uncultured Acidobacteriota bacterium, assembly GCA_963814955.1. Lineage (GTDB taxonomy): Bacteria > Acidobacteriota > Vicinamibacteria > Vicinamibacterales > UBA2999 > DATCJA01. The sequence continues at coordinate 676,290 of CAWFEX010000015.1, read as the reverse complement.
GATGTGCCCCAGGCGACTGCTCATTGACGCCCGCGTTCACGTCCGTTCTGGCGCGACGTAACGTCCTATACTCGTTCACGTGCGGCATGCGACACGGCACGCGATGCGCCGGAGACTCATTCGCCGGCTCGCGCGCAATGCCGGCATCGTCGGCATGTTGCTGCTCGCGGCGATAGGACTGGGCGCCGCCGGCTATCACTGGCTCGGCGGACTGCCGTGGCTGGATGCAGCGTTGAACGCTGCGATGATCCTCACCGGAATGGGCCCGGTGAACCCTCTCTCAACACCCGCCGCCAAGATGTTTGCGATAGGTTACGCGTTGTTCAGCGGTGTCTTCTTTCTGACAATGGTAGCGGTGCTCCTGGCGCCAGCCGTGCACCACTTCCTGCACCGTTTTCATCTCGATCTCAGCGAAGAGGAGGCGCGGAACGATGATCGACACGTGTAAGCCGAGCTTGGTTCCCTTACAGAAAAGTAAGCCGCGGACAGGTGGATCAAAACCCGCATAGCATGTCGGCGGAGTGCTGCAAACAGGGCTTTTCTTGCGGCGTTGGCCGACGAAGTCTGCCCCTCGGTCGAATCTTTTCCTTGTGATTGAGGGGGAAGTTTCAAAGGTCAATTGGAAGCGCATCGTCTTCTGGGCCGCCCTGTGGTGGTGCATCTGTTCGGCGCCGACGGAAGACCCGTTTGCGAAGTTCCGCGAAGAGCGCGACCCGCTGGCGACCGAATACACGCCGCACCACGTGATTCACGGCAGACGATAGACGCTTCACCGTTCCTGCCCTGAATCGTCTTGACCGCGTCCGACCTCCAAACCCGACCGACAGCGCGCTAGAGCGCGCGGAAATCCATACAAAACGGCCCAGGTCCGCAGATTCATACAATGGACGGCGTGCCCGAATTTCCCGGTGCGCCAAACTGTGTTTTCTGGCAGTATTGCGGAGCCGCTAGGGAGGAATAGATGCGCACGACCGCTCTCATTGTGACCGCGCTCGTATTATTCGTGTCCGGACCCGCCGCTGCTCAGGAGTGGGAGGACTACATCAACACCCAAGATGGCTTCCATGTGAATTTGCCTGGCAAGCCTCGGATCACCGAGACCACCTTCAAGTCGCAGATGGAGTATGTGCTTCCGGCGCGGGTGTACAGCGTCGAGAAAGGCCGGGAACGGTACTCGGTGACGGTGGTCGACTACACCACGCTGGAGCAGCAGGGAATCGAGCGAGCGAAGACATGCCCCCCGGGAAACGCGCAGTGCCGACAGAACGCCGGCATCATGGGTCCCGGATACTGGGCGCACGATATGCGCGGAGCGGTGATGTATGCGACATCCCAGTTCGTGAAGCGCGACGCCAAGGTGACCGGCCTCGGATGGGAATGGCAGGAGATGGTTGAAGGGAACTTCGTGCAGCTCACCAACGCCGATCAGTCGCGCACGTTCGCATGGGTCACGATGCACGAGAAGAAGCTCTACATCCTCGAAGGAACGGTACCCGCCGGCTCTCCCGAGCCCGGCCTGTTCCAGCAGTCGTGGAGCTTCGTCGATGCGAATGGAAACACCATTCGGTATCAGCAGGTGATCTATTCGAACGCCTATCACGGCATGGGTGTGTATCCGAAGCCGACGTACGGCAACCAGGGTCGTGGTGCAGGAGGCGGCAATGCCGCTCCCGGTGGCCGCGGCCGGGGCGCCGGGGCCGGCGGCGGAGCCGGCGCGAACCCGTAACACAGTAGAGCGCAGGCTACTAGCGCGCAGACTATGTAGAGCGCAGGCTTAAGCCTGCGCGCTACTGCGCGCTACTGCCCGCGCTACTTCCCGTGGTTCAGCGGTTCGCGTACAGCGGACCGAATGCGTTCGCCAGCGTCACGGCCATCAGGATCACTCCCACGCCCACGATCGCGGCATCGCGTGTGCGGCGGATGCTGAAGTCGCCTACCCGGCACAGCGTATAACCAGTAACCAGATTGAAGCTGCCCCAAAGTACGTTCACGAGGGGCGACGATTCACCCTGCCCCGGAGGGGAAGCGAACGGGCTTGGAAACGATCGGCCGGAAATGCCCTGGACGAAGTGCGGAATGCTGTTCGCCAGGAACGCACCAGCAAAGAACAACGCCAGGTAGTGGTACCAACGCATGGGGCTCCTCTTCAAGTCACAAGTCACAAGTCACAAGGCAAGCACAAGGCACAAGGCACAAGGTCTCCGGCCGGATGGGCTGGCTGGAAGAAACGCGAGTATACGCTTGCTTCGGGCTCTTGATCCCCATTGGCCGCAGGCGTAGTCTGTCCCCCAACAGTACATAGTCGTTGCCCGTCATCTTCCTGACCGTGTGATTGCGTGTCAGGCGTTCGAAGGAGGTTACAAGTGGCCAGACCAAGTCGATATCCACGAGCACTGGCGGCCGCGATTGCGGTGGTGTTCGCCGTCCTTTTCTTTGGAGTCAGCGGCGGTGAACTCATCGGCCAGCGCCCGGCTGTGGCGATTGACGCCGACGACATCGGCGGCGTCGTCACGGGCCCGAAAGGGCCGGAAGCCGGCGTATGGGTCATTGCGGAAACCACGAACCTGCCCACGAAATTCATCAGATCGGTCGTCACCGACGACCAGGGGCGCTATCTCGTTCCCGATCTACCCAAAGGCATGTACAACGTGTGGGTGCGCGGCTACGGGCTGGTGGATTCAGCCAAAGTACAAAGCGAGCCGGGCAAGATTGTGAACCTGACCTCTGTGCCGGCTCCGAGCACGCAGGCGGCCGCCGAGTACTATCCGGCGCAGTACTGGTTCTCGCTGCTTCAACTGCCTCGCGAGAACGAGTTTCCAGGCACCGGCCCATCGGGCAACGGAATCTCGACCGAGATCCAGAATCAGGCCGAATGGATCGCCGAGGCCGTTGGCACCGACGCGTGCGTGTCCTGTCATGGCCTCGGTGGTAAAGCCACGCGCACGATTCCGGAAAGCTTGGGCGTCTTTCCGACGTCGGCCGCGGCGTGGGAGCGCCGGGTGCAGTCGGGACAAGCTGGCGGCGGCATGATTGGCCGGCTGACCGAGGTTGGAAAGGGCCGCGCGCTGGCGATGTACGGCGACTGGACCGATCGCATCAAGGGTGGCGAACTCCCGGCCGCGGCGCCACCACGTCCACAGGGCATCGAGCGCAACGTGGTGGTGACGCTATGGGATTGGGCCGATCCGAAGGCGTATCTGCACGACGAGATCACGAGCGACAAGCGCAACCCGCGCGTGAACGCCAATGGACCGATCTACGGCGCACTCGAGGCGAGCGCCGACTACATGCCGGTGATTGATCCGGTCGGCCACAAGGCGACGCAGATCAAGCTGGAAGTGCGCGATCCGAAGACGCCGAGCACTGGCGCCAACGGACCGGTGCAGCCGTCGCCGTACTGGGCCGACGAAGCCATCTGGAACAGTCAGGCAAACGCGCACAGCTTTGCGATGGACGCCCAAGGGCGCGTGTGGGTCGCGTCGAGGATACGGCCCAACCAGACGCCGGCATACTGTCGCGAGGGATCGACGCACGCGTCGGCCCAGGCGTTCCCGATCAACCAGAGCGGCCGTCAGGTGGCCGTGTACGACCCGAAAACCAAGAAGGTCACGACCGTTGATACCTGCTTCGGCACGCACCATCTGAATTTCGCCCAGGATGCCAACGACACGTTGTGGTTCTGCGGTGGCGGCCAGGTGGTGGGCTGGTTCAACACGAAGCTGTACGATCAGACCGGCGACGAGCAGAAGGCCCAGGGCTGGACCGCGCTCGTGATGGACACAAACGGCAACGGGAAGCGCGATGCGTACGTCGAGCCCAATCAGCCGGTCGACCCGACGAAGGACAAACGGATCAGCGCCCCGTATTACGGCGTGGCGCCCAGTCCGGTTGATGGATCGATCTGGGGATCGGTCACAGGGTTCCCGGGCGCTGTCGCCCGTCTCGTGCCCGGTTCCAATCCGCCTCAGACAGCGCTGGCGGAGTACTACGAGCTCCCGATGAAGGACGGCAAGCCTGTCGCGGCCTATTCACCTCGTGGCATGGACGTCGATCGCAACGGCGTCGTGTGGATCGGAACGGCCAGCGGTCATCTCGTGAGCTTCGACCGGGGCAAGTGCAAGGCGCCGCTGAACGGTCCGAACGCCACGGGTCAGCATTGCGCCGAGGGGTTCACGGTCCATCCACTGCCGGGACCGAACTACAAAGGCTCGGTCGCGTCGGGAAGCGCTGACTCGCCGTACTACACGTTCGTGGATCGCTTCGACCTGCTCGGCACCGGCAGCAACAACGTGCCGATGGTCACCGGCAACGAATCGGAAGCGCTCGTTGCGCTCGTGAACGGCCGCATGCAGACCTTCCGCGTGCCCTATCCGATGGGGTACTACGGGAAGGGCTTCGACGGCCGCATCGACGATCCCAACGCCGGATGGAAGGGCAAGGGGATCTACTCGACGTTTGCCACGCGTGCGCCGTTCCACTCCGAAGGCGGCAAGGGAACGACCAGCAAGGTGGTGAAGTGGCAGGTTCGTCCGAATCCACTCTCGAAGTAATTTGACAACTGTAGGGGCCGACCTCATGTGTCGGCCCTGACCCTTCCTTACCGGACATCATGCAGCCTGATCAGTTCCCTATTGAGAAAACAGACGAGGAGTGGCGGCGCACGCTGACACCGCAGCAGTATGCGGTGCTGCGGCGACATGGAACGGAGCCGCCCGGCTCGTGTGCACTGCTCACCGAACATCGCCCCGGCACTTTCCGTTGCACCGGATGTGGTCAGCCGTTGTTCAAGGCTGAACGGAAATTCGAGAGCGGAACAGGCTGGCCGAGCTTTTTCGCTCCGCTCGAGGGCGCCATTGGAACCACGACCGACCGCAGCCATGGCATGCAGCGCACAGAAGTCCATTGCAGCCAGTGCGGTGGCCATCTCGGTCATGTGTTCGAGGATGGGCCTCCGCCGACGGGGTTGAGGTACTGCATAAACGGCGTGGCGCTGAGCTTTACGCCGGTAAATGAGCCAGACCACAGCAAATAAGGCGAAGCGTGGCAGCGTCATTGCAACCTGCAGTACAGAGGGCTGTGTTCACGAGATGGAGGACAGGGACCACAACGACGTGCGAATTGAAGAAATCATCAAGGCGTTCGAGCGCGAGCTCGACGCTGCGCGTCACCTCAACCAGGAGCACGCCGACACCACGCGCGACGCGTGGCGGAGAGATATGCAGATCGTGATCGAGCGCCGCCGCAAGCCGCGCTGACTTTTACAAGTCACAAGGCACAAGTCACAAGGCACAAGTCACAACGAGGGCCACGCCATTCACCGAGTGGCGTGGCCCTCTTCGCGTTTTTTCGTGGTTCATCTCTTTGAGCCTTGCGCCCTGAACCTTGCACTTTGAACTTTGCACTTTGAACTTGCGCCCTTGTGACTTGTGACTTGTGACTTGATATGATCGTCCCACCATGCAGGTCGGACTTATCGGATGGCGCGGAATGGTGGGTTCCGTGCTCGTTCAGCGGATGCGGGAGGAGCACGACTTCGATCTCATTGACCCGGTCTTTTTCTCCACTTCGCAGGCCGGCGCCCAGGCACCGGCCATCGGCAAACCCGTATCTCCCGTCAGGGACGCGCGCGACCTGACCGCCCTCATGGACGCGGACGTACTGATCTCGTGTCAGGGCGGCGATTACACATCTGAGATGCATCCCCGTCTCCGGGCAGCCGGGTGGAGGGGCTACTGGATTGACGCGGCGTCGACCTTGCGGATGAAAGATGGCGCCGTCATCGTGCTCGATCCCGTAAACGGCGGGCTCATCGACGAAGCGCTGAACGCGGGTGCCACCGATTTCATCGGCAGCAACTGCACCGTGGGCCTGATGCTGATGGCGATGGCGGGTCTGTTCCGTGCGGGGCTCGTGGAATGGGTCAGCGCGATGACATACCAGGCGGCATCCGGCGCCGGCGCCAAGCACATGCGCGAGCTCGTGTCGCAGATGGGTGTGATACATGGCGCGGCCGCCGCACACCTGGCGGATCAGTCGTCCGCGATTCTCGACATCGACCGCACCGTCACGCAGTACGCTGCGCGGTTCGAATCTGCCGGTTGAGCACTTCGGCTACCCGCTCGCCGGCAGCCTTCAGCCATGGATCGACAAGGATCTCGGCAACGGGCAGAGTCGGGAAGAGTGGAAGGCCATGGCCGAAGCCAACAAGATTCTCGGCCGTACTGATTCGCCGATACCGGTGGACGGAATCTGCGTGCGGATCGGCTCTATGCGCTGCCACAGTCAGGCGCTCACGGCGAAGCTGACGCGCGATGTCCCGCTCGGCGAAATCGAGGCGCTGCTGGCGGGCGCGCACGAATGGGTGCACGTCGTTCCCAACGAAAAAGAGATCAGTCTCCGCGAGCTCACTCCAGCGGCCGTGTCCGGCACTCTCCGCGTGCCCATCGGGCGCCTGCGCAAGCCGGCGATGGGATCTGAGTACCTGATGGCCTTCACCGTTGGCGATCAGCTCCTCTGGGGGGCCGCCGAGCCCCTGCGCCGCGTGCTCCGCATCATCCTCGGAGTGGCTGCGCAACCACTCCGCAGCGTGCCGGCGACGGTTGCTTGAGGCCGCGCACGCGAAAGCGTGCGCTCTACGATTGGAACTACCACCTACCGACTACCATCTACCGACTATCTAGTGGTATGTCTTTCCTGAATTACTACCGGCCGCGCCGATGTCGCGGCCGGAAGATCGCGGTCGAAGCTTGTTGTGCGCGGTACTCTTTCAGTTGATACGGTCCACTAGTCCCCATGCTCGTTCAGAAATTCGGCGGGACATCGGTCGCCGATCCCGACGCTGTTCGCCGCCTGATCGGGATTGCCCGCACAGCGCATACTCGCGACGGCCGCGGGCCGGTGATCGTGGTGTCTGCGTTGAGCGGAGTCACCGACGCGCTTCTCGCTATTGCCCGGGAAGCAGGCGCCGCGGACGTCGAGCGGGCCCTCGCGCACGTCGATCAACTGCGCGATCGGCACATCGCCATGACGCAGGCGCTGGTTGGCGCTGGCCAGATGGCCGCGCTTGCGGCGCACGTCCAGTCGCAGTTCGACCAGCTCGCGGCCGTCGTCAAGGCGCTCGGGGTGCTGCGCGAAGTCTCTCCGGGCACGCTCGACGTGGTCGCGGCCACTGGCGAGCTGCTCAGCTCGCTAATCGTCGCCGAAGCGCTCGTCCATGCCGGGCTGCCGGGCGAATGGGTTGACGCCCGGCTCGCCATCGTGACCAATGACGACTACACGCGCGCCATGCCGCTCATGCGCGAGACGACGGCGGCGCTGCGCGCCGTGGTTTCGCCGTTGGTCGATGCCGGCCGCGTCCCGGTGCTCGGCGGGTTCGTGGGCGCCACCCTGCGGGGCCATACGACGACGCTCGGACGTGGCGGAGGGGACTATTCGGGCGCGATCGTCGGCGCCGGCATCGGTGCGAGCGAAATTCAGATCTGGACTGACGTAGACGGGATGCTGACCGCGGATCCGCGCATCATCCCGCAGCCGAAGCTCGTGCCGCGACTTTCGTTTGCCGAAGCGGCGGAGCTCGCATATTTCGGCGCCAAGGTCCTGCATCCGAGTACCATCCATCCAGCCGTGGAACGCAACATTCCGGTACGCATACTGAATTCGCGAAAACCCGACGGCACCGGCACGTTGATCACCGCAGAGGCGCCGCCGGGCCCGAGACCGCTGACAGGGATGGCGGCCAAGCGCGACATCACGGTCGTGGACATCACGTCCGACCGCATGCTGATGGCGTACGGTTTTCTCCGGCGGGTGTTCGAAGTGTTCGAACGATTTCAGACCGCCGTCGATGTGGTGACGACGTCGGAGGTCAGCGTGTCGGTGACCGTTGACGATCGCCGGCACCTGGATGCCATCGTCGAAGCGCTGTCGCAGTTCGCAGAGGTGGCGGTCGAGCCGGAGATGGCGCTCCTGTGCGCCGTGGCCGACAGGCTGCGCACCGACCCTGCCATCGCAGCGCGCGTGGTCGGGGTGCTCGAGGAAGTGCCGCTCCGGATGATCTCGCAGGCGGCATCGCGCAGGAATATCACGGTTATCATGCGGCAGGCCGACTTGCCTCATGCGATGCAGCGCCTGCACGAGGAGTTCTTCACGTGAGGCGCAGTCACGGTCCGGCTGCCGCCTTCGCGCGCGAAGCGCGCTTCGGCGAGCCTCGCCGGAGCCTTCGGCGGAGGCGGGCCGGACACTACGTACGTTACCGTCTCGAGCGATGAAGCTGCTGATTGTCGGCTACGGGAAAATGGGCCGGATGGTCGAGCAGCTGGCGCCGGAGCACGGCTGCGAGATTGCGGACCGCATCGACGAGGGCATCGGCGACTGGTCGGTTGCCGCAGACGTGGCCGTCGACTTTTCCACCGCGGACGCGTTGCGCACAAATTTCCCGAAATATCTCGATCGCAAGCTCCCCGTCGTTATTGGAACTACGGGATGGTCGGTGCAGGAACCTGAGCTGCGATCGCAAGCGGAGCTGGCGGGCCTCGGCGTTGTCACGTCAGCGAACTTTTCGATCGGCTTGAACCTCTTTCAGCTCGTTGTTGCCGAGGCCGCGCGATTGATGCAGCCTTACGGCGACTACGGCGCGTGGATTCATGAAGCTCACCACGCAACCAAGCGCGACGCGCCGTCTGGAACCGCGCTGCTGTTACGTGACATCATGGTTTCGGCGGCGTACCCGCGACCCATCGACATGTCGTCGACGCGCGCCGGAAAGATTCCCGGCATTCACACGGTTGGATTCGACGGGGTCTCGGATACGATCGAGCTGACGCACACCGCGCGCGACCGGCGCGGCTTTGCCGCGGGCGCCCTGCATGCGGCGCGATGGATCCAGGGACGGCGGGGCTGGTTCACGATGCAAGACGTTCTCAGGGGGGGCTGAACAATGCGCATTCCCTTCAGCGGCGTTGGAACCGCGCTCATTACCCCGTTTCGCAAAGACGGCTCAATCGATGAGTCCGCCGTGCGCCGGCTCGTGCGGCGTCAGATCGAGGCGGGCATTCATTTCGTCTCGCCCTGTGGCACGACTGGCGAGGCGCCGACGTTGAGCGACAGCGAAAAATTGCGCGTCTGCCAACTGGTCGTGGACGAGACCGCCGGCCGTGTGCCGGTGCTCGCCGGCGCCGGCGGGTACAACACGCGCGAGGTCATCGACCTGATTCACGAGCTCGAGGGAATCGGCGTCGACGGGATTCTCTCGGTGACGCCGTATTACAACAAGCCTACGCCCGAGGGCCTGTATCAGCACTACAAGGCGATTGCCGAGAACACGGCGCTGCCGATCGTTCTGTATAACGTCCCGGGGCGCACCGGCGTGAATCTCGACGTGCAGACGGTCAGCCGGCTGTCGGCGCTCCCCAACATCGTTGCGGTGAAGGAGGCCTCGGGAAATCTCGTGCAGATGAGCGAGATCCTTGCGGCCGTGCCCGATGATTTCCTGCTGCTCAGCGGTGACGATCCGATTGCGGTCGCGGTGATGGCGATCGGCGGCAAGGGACTGATTTCAGTGGCGTCGAACGCGATTCCTTCGGAGATGGTTCAGATGATCGAGCTGTCCGAGACAGGGGATTTTGCGGGCGCCCGTCGGCTTCACCGCTGGCTGCTGCCGTTGCTGCAGGTGAACTTCATCGAGGCAAACCCGATTCCGGTGAAGGCGGCGATGGCCGCCATGGGCCTGATTGAGGAGGCGTATCGTCTGCCGCTCGTGCCGCCAGGTCCGGCCTCGCGCGACAAGATCAACAAGGTTCTCCAGGATCTCAAGCTGCTCGGTTCCGCCGCCCGCGTGTGACCGGCCTCACCCACGACGTCGCTGCTCTGTTCGAATCGCGGAATGCCCAGCTCGAGCGATGGATCAGGTAGATCCGATTTCGCTTGCCCGCACGCTGATCGACATCGATTCCACAACCGGCCGTGAAGGCGAGGTCGGCGCGTGGCTTGCGCGCTTTCTGGGCGATCGCGGCTATCGTGTCGAGGAGCAGCCGGTGTCGGACGGCCGATTCAACGTTTACGCCTCCCAGGCTGACCTGCCCGCCGTTGTCTTTTCGACTCACTTCGACTGTGTCCCCCCGTTTTTCTCCAGCCGCGAGGAGCGCGGGCTCGTGTTCGGCCGGGGAGCGTGTGATGCGAAGGGCATTCTGGCCGCCCAGATCGCTGCCGCAGAGCGGCTGCGGGCGTCGGGAGAGACGCACGTCGCGCTGCTGTTCCTCGCCGGTGAGGAGCGAGGCAGCGACGGCGCGCGGATAGCGAACCTTCACGCTCCGGCTGGCGTGCGCTACCTGGTGAATGGCGAACCGACGGACAACCGGCTCGCCGCCGCCACACGCGGCGTGCTGCGCGTGCGGCTCCATGCAGAAGGACGCGCGGCGCACTCCGCGTTTCCCGAGCTCGGCGAGTCGGCCATCGACAAGCTGCTCGACGCATTGATGGTGATTCGAGGCCTGCAACTGCCTGCGGATCCACTGCTCGGCCGCACCCACTACACCGTCGGCCTGATCGAAGGCGGGGTGGCGCCCAACGTCGTGTCGCCGCACGCGTCGGCGGAGCTGATGTTTCGCACGGTAGGGGACATCGGTCCTGTGCGCGAGGCGCTTCGTGTGGTGGAGGGACTTGTCACGATCGAGCACGCGCTCGACATCCCTGCCGTTCGCATGCATACGGTCGATGGCTTCGAGACGGCGGTGTTTCCGTACGCCAGCGACGTGCCTCTGCTCGGCAGTTGGGGAAAGCCGCTGCTGGTTGGCCCCGGATCCATACACGTTGCGCACACCGTCGAGGAGCACGTGGCGCTCGATGAGCTGCGCGCCGCCGTCACCCTGTACGAAAATCTCGCGAGACGGCTGATATACTGACGTTTTGGTGGGCCGCGCCGCGGCCCGGACCCTGTGCAACTTCAGCCTGCGAACCGCGTCAGGGCCGGAAGGCAGCAGCGCTAAACAGACCCTGAGGTGTGCCGCAGGTGCACCGGGTCGCGGTGGGGCCCACCACTCGTACTTCCAACTTGCTACGTGCAAACTTTCGCACTTACTTTGCACTTTGAACTTCTAAGTTTGAACTTGCCCTAGATGGCCTACCAGGTTCTCGCTCGCAAATGGCGTCCGCAGCGGTTCGACGAAGTCGTCGGCCAGGAGCCGGTCACGCGAACGCTGCGCAATGCCCTCGCGAGCGGCCGCATCGCCCATGCGTTCGTCTTCGCCGGTCCTCGCGGCTGCGGAAAGACGACGACGGCGCGGATCCTGGCGAAGGCGCTCAACTGCGCGAACGGTCCAACCGCCGAACCGTGCGGCACCTGCGACGCATGCGTCGAGATCGCCCAGGGACGTGACATCGACGTGCTCGAGATCGACGCTGCGAGCCATACCGGCATCGACAACATTCGCGAGGTCGTCATCGCCGGGCTCGCGATTGTCCCGGTTCGCGATCGCTACAAGATTTTCATCATCGACGAAGTCCACCAGCTGTCCCCCCAGTCCTTCAATGCGCTGCTCAAGTCGATCGAGGAGCCGCCGGCGCACGTCGTCTTCATGATGGCGACCACCGAGCTTCACAAGATTCCGGACACGATTCTGTCCCGTTCGCAGGTATTCGAGTTCCGCGCGATTTCAGCCAGAGCGATTGCCGAGCAGCTCAGAAAGATTGCGGACGCGGAGCACATCGACGCCTCGGAAGCCGCGCTCGCGCTCATCGCGCGGGCTGCCGAAGGCAGCATGCGCGACGCGCAGAGCGCGCTCGATCAGGTGATTGCGTTCGCCGGCGAGCGGGTGACGGTTGAGGAAGTGTCGGCGGTGCTGGGGCTGGTCGGACGCGACCTGCTGTTCGATCTGGTAGGTGCGGTCGTGGAGGAGGATGGGCCGCGCGCGTTCGCGCTGGCGGATCGGGCGGTCGAATCCGGGCACGATCTCCGGCTGGTGTGCCGGGAGCTCGCGCGGCTGGTGCGCGACATGATGGTGCTGTCGGTGGATCCGGCCCGCGCCGGCGACGGCGAGCTTGCTGAGGGGGAGCTGGAGCGGCTTCGCGGACTGGGTTCGCGTTTTTCTCGCGAAGATTTGCTGCGCGCCTTCGACCTGTTGAGCGAGGCCGAGCAGGAGATCCGGAACGCGTCGCATCCGCGCTACCACTTCGAAATGGTGCTGCTGCGCTGGATGCACTTGAGGAAGCTCGTACCGTTAACCGAGCTCATGGAGGAGTTGGGCTCGCAGCGGCCAGCGTCCGGCGCCCAATCTGGAGGGAGCCGTCCGGCCGCGTCGCAACGGTCTGCGGCATCGTCACCACCTCGTACTGTCGTGTCGTCGCCACCACGCACCGCCGTGCCCGCGATGCCCAGGCCCGTAGCGCCCCCGACCGCGCCCGAGACGGCCGGTTCGCTCAAGGACGCGTTTCTCGGCGAGATTCGTGCGGCCAAGACGTTCTTCTACAACACCGTCGTTGCGCAGGCACAGCGGATCGACGTGGCAGACGACGCGATCACGTTCACCTTTCTGCCGCACCATCGCGCGCTGCGCGACCAGTTCGATCAGGCTCGGGCGTGGCTCGAGGCCACGGCGCAGCGCCTGGCGGGCCGGCGGATCGCGGTGAATGCCCTGCAGACAGCACCTGCGCAGGAGCCGCCTGCGGCCGCGACGCAGCAGGAGGACGCTGCGCCGGCTGCTCCGGCCAAGCGCGATCTCAAGGCGGAAGCGATGTCTTCCTCGGCCGTGCAGGCGATGCTCGATGTGTTCCCGGCACAGATCCGGGACGTGGAGGAAATGTAGCGCGTGAACATCCAATCGATGATGAAGCAGGCGCAGGAGATGCAGGAGCGCCTGAAGAAGCAGATGGCGGACATGCGCGTCGAGGCAACGGCCGGCGGGGGCATGGTGACCGTGGTCGTCAACGGCGTGAAGCAGCTTCAATCGATCCGGATAGATCCAGAGGTGGTGTCCAAGGAAGACGTGGAGATGCTTCAGGACCTGATTCTCGCGGCCGTCAACGACGCGGGCCGGAAGGTCGACGAGCAGCTCGGTCAGTCGATGAGCGGCCTCCTCGGCGGCATGAAGATTCCCGGCCTCTAGCACGATCGCTGGCCTTCTCGAATCCGCGGTCTGCATTTCGATGTCGCTCCCCGAACCTCTGTCACGCCTGATCGAGCAGCTCCAGAAGCTTCCGGGCATCGGCGCAAAAGGCGCGCAGCGCCTGGCGTTCCATCTGTTGAAGAATCCCCGCGAGGAGGCCGAGCGCCTGTGCGACGCCATCCGGGACGTGAAAGAGCAGGTGACGTACTGCTCGATCTGCAACAACATCACCGCCGACGACCCTTGTGCCCTGTGCACCGGCGCCTCGCGTGATCCGCGCATGATCTGCGTTGTCGAGGAGCCTCAGAACGTCATCGTCGTCGAAAAGACGCGCGAGTTCCGCGGCCTTTATCACGTGCTCATGGGCGTGCTGTCGCCGCTCCACGGTGTCGGGCCCGACGACCTGAAGATCAAGGGTCTGTTGAGCCGCGTTGGCGACGGCGGGGTGGAGGAAGTGATTCTCGCGACCAGTCCGACCGTCGAGGGTGAAGCGACCGCGCTCTACCTGGCGCGCCTGCTGAAGCCGCTTGGCGTGCGCGTCACACGGATTGCGATGGGCGTTCCGGTGGGCTCTGATTTAGAGTATGCCGACGAAGTGACCATGACGCGCGCGATGGAAGGCAGAAGAGACATCTGAATGCTTCCATCCTCCTACCAGATTCCAGCCGCGATTGTGCTTCTCGTCGGCGGGATCGTCGCCTGCTTCTTCGGTTATCGCCTGTTTCGCATCGTCCTCGCCATTTTCGGACTCATCCTGGGCGCATTGGCGTCCAGCTCGATCTTCGGCATGAGCGACACCGGTCCGATGCTCATCGCCGCCGCTGTAGGGGGACTGATCGGCGCGGCGATTCTCATTGCCGCCTATTTTCTGGGTGTCGCCCTGATTGGAGCGGGCCTTGGCGCCGTTGCGGCCAATCTCTTTTTTGCGGCCGGCGATCGTGATCCGCACTTCCTCGTCGTCGTCTTCCTGGCGATTACCGGGGCAGCCGCCGCGATGTATCTGCAGCGGTACTTCATCATCGTCGGCACCGGCTTCGGCGGCGCGTGGACGATGATCGTCGGCGGGATGGCGCTCATTGGCGATCGCATGGCACTGGCGGCGGCGGCGGCTGGCGACGTGTGGGTGGCCTATCCGATGAATCCCGCGCCGGGTCAGCGCTGGCTGCCGATCGCGTGGCTGGCGCTCGGCGCAATCGGAACCGGCGTACAGCTCGGCATTACTGGCGGAGAGAAAGGGCGTGTCGGCCGCCGGCGCAAGCGGTAACCGCCTGGGCAAGCGGTAGCCGGAGGCCTTCAGGCCTCCGGGCAGACGTAGTGTCCGGCTTTAGCCTCCGGGCAGACGTAGTGTCCGGCTTTAGCCGGACCTTCTACCGCTGATCCAACACCTGGTACAACCGCGCGGCCGTTGCCTGTGGAATGCCCGGTTCGTCGAAATTGTCGAAATGCGCCTTGTGCGCCGTCAGATCGATGCGCTTCGCGGCTTCGGCAACCGGCACCTTCTGCTCGTGCAGGGCCTTCGCCTGCCGCCAGAGATCGCGCAGAAACGCCTGGAAGTACCCGATCGTCTCCTTGCCGGTGAACGGATCGCCATGGCCGGCGATCACGTGCTCGAAGTCCATGCCCTTCAGCTTCTCGAGGTTGTCGCCCATTCGTCGTGGAAGCCGAAATTGAGGGCGCCGGTGCGATCGCCCTCCCAGAAATCGCCGGTCATGATCACCTTCTCCCGGGGCAGATAGACGAGCACATCGGTGTCGCTGTGGCCGCGGCCTGGATGGATGATCTGAATCTCGCGATCGCCGCTGAAGATGGTGAGGCGATCGGTCAACGTCACGTTGGGCGGCGTGGGAACCGTCTCTTTGAGCTGTGCCTGATATGCTTCCTGCACCGCGAGCTGCCGCTGAATCTGCTCCTTCGCTGACGGGTCCTGCTCCGCGGCAAGCCTCTTCTTCGTGTTGGCAAGGGCATTGGGCAGATCGCGAAACGCCTGCTCGAGGCGCTTGTGGAGGACACCGCCCAGGATCGTCTTCCGCGTGTTCTCGTGGCCGATGATCCGGACTTCGGGTCCGAACACCTGGTTGCCGTCGGTATGGTCGTAGTGCCAGTGCGTGTTGACCACGTAGCGAATCGGCTTGTCGGTGAGCGTCTTGATGTCGTTGACGAGCCGGCGGGTCGCTTCGGGTGTGATGTTGGTGTCCACCAGCAGCACATCGTCGCGATTGACGACGACGGCTACGGTGTCCTGGGTCTGGATGGTGCCGTTGCCCACCGCGGCGTAGACCCCGTCGGCCACTTTGATGAAGCGGTGCGCCATTGGCGCACCGTCCTGGGCGCCGGCGACCGTCCCCAGCGCCAACATTGTTCCCAAAGTCACTGCGGCTGACAGATAGATGAAGGTGAATCGATTCATGGCGTATTGGACCGCTATACGGCTCCCAACGCGAATCTTGTGCTCGTTGTCATATAGCGGTCCTAGGCGCGCGGAGCGCGCCAAGAAGACGCTGCCAACCAGCCAAGGGCAATCTGCATCGGGATATCAAGGGCAGGCCCTTGGTTGGTTCGCTCCTCGTCGCGACTTCCGCGCGAGCCATTCTACTTGTACGTCTCGCGCGAGGCGTCAGACGGCTGAAACGACGGCTGATGACAGCTGGCGCTTTGAGGCATGACCAGAGCATCCGTGCTGATTGCGCTGGGATGGATGATGTTTCTGGCGTCGATGCTGCTCGTCGCAATTGACTCCGACATGGGCGGCGAGCTCCTGCGGGGTTTTGAGGTGCGGGGGTACCAGTGCTTCATAGGCGCGTTTCTCGCACCGCTGGGGCGGCCCGTGGCGACGCCGCTGTGGGTGATTGTTTGCGCGGGCAATCTGACCGCATTGGGGGCGCCGCTCGCCGCGCGCTGGCACGCGGCCGCCCGCTGGTGCAGGCTGACGCTGACGTCGGCGGCGGCCTGTGCCTGGATGCTTTCGCTGGTTGGCACGTACGTCGGTGTGGTCAGGCTCTACCCCGGTTACTACGTCTGGTCTGCCGCTCTCGTAGTTTTGTCCGTGGCGTTCTGGGTCGATCGTCGCTGACGCGGACCACCGCCACTGCATTCGATCCAGCCACGCGCAACAACGTCTACTGGGGTGCGACCGGCAGCGCAACACCGGCGCACTACGACAGCCTGAACTCGTGCACGTGGAACCTCACGCTGAAAGGCATCAAGCGATGGCTGCTGCTTTTTTCTGCCCGCGAGTTCCCGCTGCCGACGCCGCAGTGCTGGGACGAGCTTGGCGCCCGCGGCCTGCTCACCTCAGACGGTCGCTTCACGCCGGCGACGGTGCGGAGCTATCTCGAGACGCCTCCTGCCGGTTTCCCGGCGGTCGCGTTCCATGTCGCCGACGTCGGTGCGGGCGATGCGATCTACGTACCGTGGCGCTGGGCGCATCAGGTGGAGAATCTCGGCGAGTCGATCGCAGTGAGCCGCTTCTACGTATCGCGGGAGAACTACGACGCCGCCATCGAATCCTTCCGGACGACGGCTGGGACGATACCTGCGTTCCTGTTGCGGACGCTGATGGAGACCCGTGCCGCGCGCGCCTTCTTCAGACGGCCCGATGTGAGGCGATGGCTGGGTAGCAGTCGCTCGGCAGCGGCGGTCCGGCGCCTGATGCGCCGTGTGATGACACCTGGCGCGAAAAGGCCAGTGGGGCGCGGGTTGTCGGAGGGGCCAGGAACCAAGTAAGATCACTGGGTTCGGCCGACCGCTGCGGTCCCACCTGTATTCCTCAGTAGCTCAATGGCAGAGCATCCGGCTGTTAACCGGAGGGTTGCTGGTTCGAGTCCAGCCTGAGGAGCCACTCTTTTCAATGGGTTACGGTGTTCTACGTAACTACACGATTCGGCCTTTCTGAACAATTCATCGACGAAGCCTGAGCGATCCTTGACGCGATTGCATGACGATTCTCGTATTCCCTCAGAGAATCGAGAACCAATCAACCGAGCTGACCGTGAGCATCCGGTCAAATTCCGCATGCTCATCGACTCAGTGCGTTTCTCGCGCGCGAGAGCTGTAGCAGACAAGTCCTTGATTGTCAGCCGACCCGCTGGTGCTGTGAACGTGCATGTCGATGACGGGAGAACGCGGAGCCACGACTTGGCCGGCGCCGGTGGCCGAGATGCTGCCGAGGAATGCGGCGGCTAGAGCAAGACGGGTCATGGGTCCTCCAATCACGGTCCCTCGGCAGCGGCAACCGGCGAGGCCAAACACAACGCTCGGCCCAAACTTGGGACACTACGCTGGTTGTCACCACAGCAAGATTTAGCAACGAGTGCAAACGCGATCGGCTTCATTCTTATTGCTCGGCGGGCGCGTGCCCGCAGCCTAGCTCTAGTAGATTTCGAGGTCCCGGCCAATCACAACCCGGCCACTGTACGTTCTTTGAATTTCCTGGAGCAAAACGTCGAAGGGATTCGCTAGTCCGCGTCCGAGTCCGCCGAGATTCGATCGATGGTAGATAATCAGGAGACCGGGTCGCGCTTTCTTGGCAAGCTCGGCCAGCTCCAGGGTAGAAGTATGGAGCTTTTTCCTTTGGCCTTGCGCTTCGGGCGTAACAGCATTGAAGGTCGCCATGCTGTAAGCCTCATGTATCAGGACTTCGCAGCCATCGCAGTTGTCTATGACACTTTGCGTCGGCGTAGTATCGCCGGAAATCACTATCCTGCGGTCTGGCGTCTCGAAGCGAAAGCCGAATGCCTCCACGCCGCCGTGCTGGACGGCAAACGCTTTGACTGTCACGTTGACGTCCTGATAAACAACGCCAGGTCGAATCTCATGCGCGTTGACTTTGTATCTTGGGTCCTCAGGGTTGAGCCTGTGTGCCTTGAGGATGGACTCCGTCATTTCCACCGTACCTCGCGGGCCATACACTTCAAGTGCCTCGGGTTGGGCTTGATCCGGTTTCGTGGACATCTTCCGAAAGGTGGATACGATGTCCCGACCGATGGCAGAGACCCCAAACGCCGGCCCCGCCGGCGATTCGATGACGACTTCAAGGCCCAGGCTGTCCGGCTGGTGCTCGACGAGGGCAAGAGCGTGGGCAGCGTGGCCCGCGACCTCGATCTGACGGAGACGGCGCTGCGCGAGTGGGTGAAGCGCGCGCGCGCCGATCGCACGCACGGCAAGACGGGCCTGACGACCGCCGAGCGCGAGGAGCTCGCCCGCCTCCGGAAAGAGAATCGGATTCTGCGGGAGGAGCGGGAGATCCTAAAAAAGGCGGCAGCCTTCTTCGCGACCGAGCGGCGGTGAGGTTCCGGTTCATCGCGGCGGAGAAGGCGCACCACTCGCTCAGCCTGTTGTGCCGGTGCCTGCGGGTGACGCGCAGCGGGTTCTATGCCTGGCAGGGACGGCCCGAGTCGGCCCGCGCGCACACGGGATCGCCAGTTGAAGGTCCTGGTGCGCGCGTCGTTTGACGGCGAGCAAGGGCCGCTACGGGAGCCCGCGGATTCACCGGGATCTGCTCGAGCAGCAGGAACGCGTCAGCCGCAAGCGGGTGATCCGGCTGATGCAGGAGGAGGGTCTGAAGGCGCGTGTGCGCAAGCGGTTCAAGTGCACGACGATGAGCGACCACGACCAGCCGGTCGCGGCCAATCTCCTCGACCGGCAGTTCACCGCCGCGGCGCCGAATCAGCGCTGGGTCGGCGACACCACCGAGTTCGTGATCGGCGAGAGCGGCAAGCTGTATCTGGCCGCGATCCTCGATCTGTTCTCGCGGTTCGTCGTCGGCTGGGCGGTCAGCGCGGTCAACGACCGGCATCTGACGATCAAGGCGCTCGAGCATGGCGCTTGAAGCGCCGCTGCCCCGACGCCGGGCTTGCTGCATCACTCCGACCAGGGCTGCACCTACGCGAGCGAGGACTACCAGCGCATCCTGGACGCGCACGGCATCACGTGCAGTATGAGTCGCCGCGGCAATTGCTACGACAACGCGGTGATGGAAGCGTTCTTCTCGACCGTGAAGAGCGAGCTGGCCGATCGCTTCGAGAGCTGCGGCGAGGCCAAGATGGCAGTTGTTCGACTACATCGAGGTGTTCTATAACCAGCGCCGCCGGCACTCCACGATCGGCTACGTGAGTCCGGCGGCCTTCGAACGCGCGGCGCCGCGCATCGACGATCAGCGACGCGCGTCCACGAGGCCGCTGCCAAGGGGATACTCCAGCCTGCACCGACCGACGATCGTCGTTCCTGGGGCATCCTGTGACGGTCGCGCTCTCGCCGATCGGTGACGAATTCACCGTCGTCGCCAGATTCACGGGGTGGCGCTCGCCGGCATCCACGTGCCGGCATCGATGTTGACGGGAAGGCCGCCGAGCGCCTGCACGGCTTTCTACGAACGTCGAAAACGAGGTACTACTGAAAGAACAGACGAACGGAAACCAACTCAACTAACCTGTCCACGAGATCGGATCAGGGCCAGGTCGGAGGCCGCGCTCCTGTGCAGGGCTGAAGATGAGATCGGCGTAGCCGACCGTGTGATCCACGTGCCGATGGGTGAGAAACGCGACTTTGATGTTGGGAGGATATAGGGCCTTCACACCCTTCTGATAAGCCGCCCCCGCGCGTCTTACCACTCCCGGCCCGAAGTCCACCAGATAGGGAACTCCGTTGACGACAATCGCCGTAGATGGGCCTGAACTGTCAGGGTCCCATCCAGGTGTTCCTGTTCCAAGCAGCACTACCTGCGTGACCAGAGACGACTGTCTTTCTTGGGACTGTGTCAGCGCCGTTGATGAAAGGCTCAGGAACAGAAGTGCAGCCACCGCAGCCAACGCCATCCTGATTCGTGTCGTCATGTGGAGAACCCTCCCACGGGGCTGGCGGCGGAATCACTCCGAGCCGATTGGTTAAGCTGGCCGCGGCCGAATCGTCCCGTACCGTCTAAGGCGAATAGGTGAGGCAAACCTTGTCATCCGCGTCCCTGCCTGGCGACCCGCCATTCGAGATCACGCAGCTCCTAGTTGCCTGGCGCGAAGGCAGCGAGGACGCCCTTGAGAGGCTCGTACCACTCGTGGAACCCGAGCTTCGTCGCCTTGCTCGGCAGTACCTCCGCCGCGAGCGTCCCGGCCATGTGCTCCAGACAACTGCCCCCCTGGTGAATGAAGCGTTCATCCGTCTGATGAACTGGAAGGCCCTCTGTTAATATAGGACTATTTAGTCGTATTTCAAGGCCGCGATTTGATTCGATTGGTGTTGGAACAGGAGAACACGCGATGCCTTATCCGGAATCCTTCATCGCCCCCATGCGGGAGGAGCTGACGCGCCTGGGGGTGCAGGAGCTACGAACATCTGGTGAGGTCGACGCGGTCGTGCGACAGAAGTCGGCCACCGTCATGGTGGTCGTGAACTCGATGTGCGGGTGCGCGGCGGGCAAAGCTCGACCCGGCGTGGCGCTCGCGCTTAGGCACCCCGTGAAGCCGGACGTCGTGGCGACCGTCTTCGCCGGTGCCGACATCGAAGCCACCGAGCGGGTGCGCAGCTACTGCGCCGCGCACCTGCCTTCGTCACCTTCCATCGCGATCCTCCGGGACGGCCAGCTGCTGTACATGCTGGAGCGGCATCAGATTGAGAACCAGACGGCCGAGACGATCGCGCGCATCCTCACGGAGGCGTTCGATAGGTTCTGCGCCCCTACCGCGCAGCGGGCGCAGGCGTAGTCCTTCAGTCCTTCGTTCTTGGTCCTTGGTCCGAAGGGGCGCGATGCCTTCGATGACGCGCGGCGTTGACTAAGTGCTCAATTTCATAAATACGGTGACGTATTATTCCGAATCGGCGGAGCCGCAGGACTACGTGGATCTGGCCGAGGAAACGGAGTTCCACCCGGAGATCCAGGAAGGCAGGTGCAGCGCCTGATTCGGATGCTCGGCTTTCTACGAACCGGTGACGCTGGGTTGCAGGCGGCGCATGTATAAGCTGCACGGAATCATGCGGCAAGGCACGATCGATTCGGCGTTGACGTCTGTGCGGTACGCCACCTTAGAGGAAGCGCGCGCCGGCGCGCGTGAACTCCTCCGTGATGACCGCGTACTGCGGGCGATGATCGTGTGGAACGAAGTCCCTCCCCGCTTTGCCGAGTGGGTCGAGCGGTGATCTGACCGGCACGCTCTCACGAAGCGCTGAGACGGTCTGTCGCGGCTCCTTCGCGGGCTGTCGATCCTTGGCTGACTTTATGAAGGTAGCGAAGACAAACGAAATCGAGCCCGGTCAAGCGCGACTGGTCGATGTCCAGGGCAAGCGGATCGCCTTGTTCAACGTCGACGGCACGTTCTTCGCGCTCGACAACACGTACACGCATAGGGGCGGCCCCTTGGCCGAGGGAGAGATCTCGGGCCACGAAGTGACCTGCCCCTGGCACGGCGCGAGGTTCGACGTTCGGACAGGGGAGGTCGTTGGTCCGCCGGCATAGCAAGCCGTCGCGCGGCTACGGCGTCCGCGTGACGGAAAGCGACATCGAGGTCGAGATGTAGGAACGACCGCATCGCGCGGCCAGAAGGAAAGGAAGCTTGAGGCATGCAGACCACCGGTCCGCACCACGACCACGACCACGCGCCAAACGCGTCGTCCCAGCAGCCTTCCGCCGGTCCTGAAAAGCTGCCAGGAATCAGGCACGTCATCGCGGTGGGCAGCGGCAAGGGCGGCGTGGGGAAGTCCACCGTCAGCGTGAATCTCGCGTTCGCGCTCCAGCAACTCGGCGGTCGCATCGGGCTCGTTGACGCGGACGTCCTAGGCCCGAGCATCCCCGTGATGCTGGGACTTTCCACCGGCCAGCCGCCCGCGCTGGCCGGGGACCAGAAGATCATCCCCGCGGACCGGCACGGCCTGAAGGCGATATCGATGGGCATGCTCACCGGGGACGACGAGCCGGCCATCTTGCGCGGGCCGATGGTGAGCAAGTACCTGACAAATGTTCATCGGCTCTGTGCAGTGGGGACACCTGGACTATTTGATTATCGACCTCCCGCCCGGGACCGGCGACACGCAACTGACGTTGGCCCAGAGCGTTCCTCTGTCCGGCGCGGTCATCGTGACGACGCCGCAGGATGTGAGCCTCAAGATCGCCCGCCGCGGGCTGCGAATGTTCGAGACCGTGCATGTCTCCATCCTCGGTATCATCGAGAATATGAGCACCTTCACGTGCCCTCACTGTGGAAAGGGCACGGACGTCTTCCGCCGCGGCGGCGGCGAGCGGCTCAGTCGGCAGCTCGGCGTCCCGTTCCTGGGTGCGATTCCTCTCGACGCCGACATCGTCACAGGCGGGGACGAAGGGCGTCCGATCGTGCTCGAGAAGCCGACCTCGTTCGCAGCCCAGGCCTACCTCGCTATCGCCACGGAACTCGCTGGCCGACTCCAGGGACTCCCAACAACGGTGCTGAAGCCGTTCGCGTGGACCTGGGAAACCAACGAGGGTGAGCCGGCCTGGGTAGAGAGCGCTGTCCGGCCGACGGGTTCCCAGACCACCCCCGTCGGTTTCCGCCGGCGAGATGCGCGCACGTTGTCTGTGCTCTGGGAGGACGGGCACCGTAACGACTTCGACGTCCGGGACCTTCGACTGGCATGCCCGTGCGCCCGCTGCGTCGAGGAAATGAGCGGACGGCCGCTCCTCGATCCCAAGAGCGTGCTGCCGGACGTGGCCCCACGCACGATCACCAGCGGAGGCAATTACGCCATCACGTTCGGCTGGAACGACGGCCACAGTACCCGGGATCTACTCGTTCAAGCACCTGCGGGCCCTCGCTGAGCGCGACGCAGCCAAGGTCGTGGAAGATGTCTGATGTCCTGCCTGTCGACGCGACGATCACGATCCGCGCCGAGACCTCCGTCGCCGATCCCGACACGTGCAAGTTCACCGTAAGCCGGACGGTGCATCCGGGCGGTCCCTTCTTCTTCCACTGCCAAAGAATTGGCCGCTGGTTCGCCCCTCGCCGAGCGGTTGTTCGCGTTTCCCGGCGTCGCCCATGTGCTCGTTGCCGAGAACGTCGTGACGGTCGGGAAGGACTCAGGCGCCTCGTGGTCCGCACTCAAACCGGGGATCGGAACGGTCATCCGTGCGCAGCTCGTCACAGGGGTGCCGGCCATCCTCGAGGCCCCTCGCACCGCAGGTGCGGGGGGCGCACCGACGCCGAGGTTCGTGCGGTTGTTCAGGAACTCTTGGACCGGCAAGTGAACCGTTCCATCGCGGCCCACGGCGGGCAGATTTCCATTGTCGACGTGAGGGACAGAAACCTGTTTGTCGCCATGAGTGGCGGGTGCCAGGGATGCGCGGCCTCTCAAGTGACTCTGCGACACGGGTTCGAGGTCATGGTGCGGAGGGTCGCTCCGGAGATTGTGGACATCGTCGACACCACGGACCACGCGGCGGGGAAGAAGCCATTCTACGAGCGGACAGGGTAGAGCAGGAGGTTTCGATGGCTTCGATGACAACACCGGAGGAACGATGAAATTGTCGAAGACCGGCTCCGCTACGCGCGTAGTACAAGGAAGATGACGACCCCGGTTACCGAGACGTAGAGCCAAATGGGCAGGAACACGCGATTCAAACGCCGGTGGCGTCCGAAGGCGTGGGTGAAGGCGAAGTAGAACGAGGTGAGCGCGAGCGGCACCACGGTGATGGACAGGACCACGTGGGTGATCAAGATGAAGAAGTACACCGCCCGGAGGGGCCCCGTGCCCGTGAACGTGGTGTCTCCGTGGACGAAGTGGTAAGCGAGGTAGCCCACCAGGAAGACGGCGGACAGGATGAAGGCTGAGACCATGCACACGCGGTGCACATGGACCGCCCGCCGGCGTATGGCCACGTAGCCCACGACCAGGCACAGCGCGGAGAGCCCGTTGCAGACCGCATTGACGGCGGGCATGAAGGCCAGCTCGGGGTCGCCCGCCACCGTCCTGTCCCGCAGCAAGATGAAGGCGATGAACGCCACGGCCGCGCTGGAGATGAGCGCGTTGAAGAGGAAGAAGGCTCGATCGGACCGGGGCGTTAGCGTGGCGGCGGCATCCAAGGTTGCGGACCTCGCGTACAAGCGTATTCTGCGCGGTGGGCCCTGTCCAGCAGCGGCCAGTGACATGTCAAAGCGGCCCGTGACACCTTCTTCCCGTCGAGAAACGGCTTCTGTCCCTAGGCGACGCTGCACCTGACAGGAGCACCAGGCCTCGGTACGTCACGAACGCTGATCCTGTCTGGTCTCTCTAATATGCAGACCGTTCAGTAAACCGACAAGCCGCGCGCTACGCCACGGACGGACACTGCGGCGTTTGAGACGCCGTCAAGTGGGCATGCTCGAGGGTCACGCCACTTGGCGGGCACGTACAACGCGTAACAGAAGAGCGTCGCCTCTTCGGGCCAAGTACCCGACGGATTGGCGAGGCCGAAATCGATCGCGCTTAGCAACGGCCTGAGGAGCATAGACCGATGACCGTCAGCCGACTCCGGCGTTCGCGAGGTGACTCGGGTTGGTCGGACGACAGATCAGCCAGGATCTCTGTTGGCGTCATCGTGGGACCGGCGGAGTCACCGGCTCGTGTGCGTCGCGGATGGATCGCGCTGGCCCGGTCGATCGAGCACCGAGACGACAAGCTCGTGGCGAGCCTGCTATCAGGACGGTACGTGGCGATTGTTGCCACGGGATACTGCGCTGGGCGGCTGGAATGTGATCTCGAAGCGATCGTCGGATCGTGAGCGTTGCACGCAGCTCCGGATGCGCCCAAAGCATTCCCGGCAAGCCACGGCAGGATGCTCGCCAGCTATGATGGTCACATGGCTGGCTGGCACCTCGAGCACACCTACGCGGAGCTGCCGCAGCTCTTCTACTCGCATGAGGCACCGACTCCGGTTCGCGAGCCGCGCCTGGCCGCTTTCAACCGGCCGCTCGCGACGATGCTCGGACTCGAGCCGGAGGCGCTCGAGGGTCTCGAAGGCGCCGCGATTTTCGCGGGCAATGCCGTGCCCGAAGGCGGGCGACCCATCGCGCAGGCGTACGCCGGCCACCAGTTCGGCCACTTCACTGCTCTCGGCGATGGCCGTGCGATCCTGCTTGGCGAGCAGATCACGCCATCCGGCGATCGCGTGGACATTCAACTGAAAGGGGCAGGGCAGACGCGGTTCTCCCGCCGGGGTGACGGGCGCGCCGCGCTCGGGCCGATGCTGCGGGAACACATCATCAGCGAGGCGATGCACGCGCTCGGCATTCCGACCACCCGGAGCCTGGCAGTGGTGAAGACGGGCGAGTCTGTCTATCGCGAGACGGTGCTCGACGGCGCAGTGCTGACGCGCGTTGCCGCGAGCCATATCCGCGTCGGCACCATGCAGTGGGCAGCGGCACACGACGACCAGGAAGCCGTGCGGGCGCTTGCGGACTACACGCGTGCGCGACACTACCCGGAGCTCGCCGATTCGCCAGAGCGCCACATCGCGCTGTTTGACGCGATCCTCGGACGGCAGGCGTACCTGATCGCCCGCTGGCAGCTGGTCGGCTTCATCCATGGCGTGATGAACACCGACAACATGGCACTCTCTGGCGAAACGATCGACTACGGCCCGTGCGCGTTCATGGATAGGTACGATCCCGCCACAGTGTTCAGCTCCATCGACCATGGCGGGCGATACGCGTACGGTAACCAGCCGTCGGTCGCGCAGTGGAACCTCGCCCGACTTGCCGAAGCGATGTTGCCGCTGTTCGATCGGGACGTCGATCGCTCAGTGGAGCGTGCCACGGCGGCGCTCGACCGCTTCCCGGACCTGTTCGAGCAGCACTGGCTCGACGGCATGCGAGGGAAGCTTGGACTGTTCACGCAGGAAGAAGGAGACAAGGCGCTCGTCGACGACCTCCTCGCCTGGATGCAGCGGCGGTCGGCCGACTTCACGAACACCTTCCGGTCGCTGACCAGCGGGCGCCTGGTCGGGGACTCCACGAACGCCGATCCC
Source organism: uncultured Acidobacteriota bacterium (assembly GCA_963814955.1). GTDB lineage: Bacteria > Acidobacteriota > Vicinamibacteria > Vicinamibacterales > UBA2999 > DATCJA01. The sequence goes on along the minus strand of CAWFEX010000015.1, from coordinate 650,238 downwards.
GAACTCGAGGCGTGGCATCACCGGTTGGCGGCGCGCCGCGGGCGGCAGCCGCAGTCGCCCGCCGAGGCCGAGGACCTAATGCGACGGCACAACCCGGCGTTCATCCCGCGCAATCACAACGTGGAGGAGGCGCTCCAGGCGGCGACCAACGCGGACGACGATTCCGTGATGGAGCGACTGCTTGACGTGCTGGCGACACCCTACGACCATGGGCGCGACTTGCCGATGTTCAGCACGTCCAGTTCGGGCGAGCAGCCTTACCGCACGTTCTGCGGCACGTAGCCCGCCCACGCGCTCTGCGTATAGAGCCATGGTAGGAGACGCACTCGGTTCAACGGTGGCCGAGGTGACGCGGCCGGTGTAGCGATGTGCTCGGGCATCCAACTCGAAGCAGGTGCACCATGCAGATGGACTGAGATCGATGCTTTGGATCCAATTCCGAATGGACGTTGCACACGGCGAGCGGTGAGAGCAGTATCGACCGAGGGCGGCAAAGGGTGCTTACAGCTGTCGCTCGTACTTCGCGATCTCCGAGTCCGCACTGATCGAGAGCAAGTCCCTGATTATGGTCCCGCACTGACGCAACAGATAGGGACCACGCCGCTCGTGCACTCCTCGCCCAGCAGAAAACCCCGTTAGCGAGGTCAATGTCGTATTTTGAGGCGAGACCGAGGGTCGTGGGCGCCGCGATCGCGCGTGCAATAGCGTGCAAGGCGTCACGGCAACGCTGGCATTTACGGCAATCACGGCATTGCAGAATCTGTAACTTACAGAATGTAAAGCGTCCTGGCGGGTTCGAACCCGACCCTCACTGAGTCACCAAGACAGGCCTCGCATCACGCTGCACGGATGAGCCAGTTGCGGAAATCGTCCAGTGTGGTGAGCCATTCTTTTCAGGCATTTCCAGACACTGCCCTCGGTTGAGTTGTTTCACTGTGTCCATTTTTGTGCCCACCCCTCTTGGCTTTTGATTTCGCCCGAGGCTTCTTGGGTTTGACATCAAGAATGGCGACAGCCTGCCGCTGCGCCAGCTGTCCGATATGCCCATAGCGTTTAGCCATGCGCGCAGTAGTGGCCGGACTCCAGCCGAGGATTGATGCGACGACCGACAACGGTACGCCGCGGTCCAACATCCTCGTGACACAGGTGTGGCGGAGGTCGTGGAAGCGAATTGCGATCCCGGTGTTGTCCTTCACCGTCTCCCAGGCTTCCTTCCAGGAACCGATTGGCTTGGTAGGTTCGATGTTGAATACGGTCGGATCGAACTTGTTTCCGCCCGCACCGTAACGTTCAGATGGAAACGCGAAGTGCTCAGGTTCCCGTTTCGGGAACTGATCGGCCCAGAATTGCAGGACTTTGGTCGCTCGGTCGTTTAGCGGAATCACGCGGCCAGTTCCCGATTCTGTTTTGCTCTTCCCCACACGGACCGTGCGTCGATTCAAATCCACATCCCGGAGCTTCTATCCCGAGTGACGCTTCGTTGTGCTTTCACGTTCCTCATTTTCCATGAATTCCGGATGAGCTCGGGATAGAATTCGGCCAGTTTCGAGTTCCTCGATTCCCACACGAAACACCCGACACTGACGCTTGGAGACAGCCAATGAAGCTCGGTCGCGTCGTTGGAGTCCTCGGTGCGCTGCTCCTTCTCACAGGCGTCCTGTCGCAACCCGCTGCCCAATCTGGCGCTTCGTCGTGGTCGGAGCCGGTCAACCTCGGCGCTCCAATCAATAGCGGGTTTCAAGAGAACACTCCCTCGATTTCGAGTGACGGTCTAAGCCTCTACTTCAATTCAAATCGTCCGTGCGGCGAGGGGGATGTTGTGCTAGACGCAAATATCTGGGTGGCACGTCGGAGCGCACCTGAAATGCCGTGGCAGATCCAGTGTCTCAGAATCAACGCGGACGGATACATCGACAGCGCGCCAGACCTCTCCCCGGATGGCTACTGGCTGTACTTTGTCAGCGATCGTCCCGGCAGCATCGGTATCCAGCGAGACATCTGGGTCAGCCGGCGCGGCGACGTCCGAGACGATCAGGGGTGGAGCCCGCCGCGCAATCTCGGCCCTCCTGTGAACACCAACGCGCCAGAAATCGGTTCCTCATATTTCGTGACGAGGGAGGCTCGCTATTTCCGCATGTTGCCCAAGCAAAAACTGATGTTCGGTAGGCCAACGAGCGGTAACTTCGACATCTGGGAAGTCAATATGCTCGACGACCTCCCATTTGGCGACGCGAAGCGCGTGGACGACCTTACCAGCGACGAGTTCTGGGAATCCGGCCCCTCGGTCAGTCCTGATGGTCTGGAAGTGTTCTTCCATCGTTCGGTGCCCAACGGTCCATTTGACATCTACATCAGCACGCGCCGTGAACCCGATTTGCCCTGGTCGACACCAGTCAATCTGGGCGCTCCTGTGAACACGCCGACGACCAGTGATGCAGCACCAACCAGACCCCTTGACGGCAAGTTGCTCTACTTCGAATCGAATCGCCCGGGCGGGCTTGGTGGTGCGGACATTTGGATGTCAACTCGCAACACCGGCCGATGATCACGCAAACGCGGAATCTGAGCATTGCCACGGTCTTGATCGTGGCTATTGTCCACCAGGCCGGGGCACAGACGTCACGTGTCGAGGTATCAGGCGGGTATGCGATTACCCATGCGGCAGATCAACTCCTGCCATTCGGGTGGAGCGCGGACATCGCCACGAATCTCAATCGCACATGGAGCATGGTCGGAGAAGTGAGCGGCGCGTACAAAGTGATAGAGGACGAGGATCTCGGGGTTGATGTCAACCTGTCCCTCTATTCCCTTGGAGCCGGGGCGCGCTGGTCGAGTCGCGTGGCCCCCAGGATCGTTCCGTTTGTCCAGAGTACTCGCCGGTGCCGCGCGAGTCAGCGCAAAGGCGGAGATGCTCGGCAGAAAGATTGGGGATGCGTTGACCAACTTCATGCTACAGCCGGGCGGCGGGGTAAACGTGAAGATGAACGAGGCATTTGGACTCTTCGGTCAGATGGATTATCGGCGAGTCTTCCTCGACGAACAGGAAGACCGCGAGTCGGGCAACAACCATTTTCGAGTCATTGTTGGCGTCCGTTTCGGCCTCTGAAGCTGTCGCCGGTGCACGTGCCTAGTTCGCGGCACGCGGTGTTGGAGTAGGGTAAGCTGTCGTGCACGATGTCGGATCGGCGGCTGCAGCTTGATCGCCGCACGGTCAAGCGCAAGATCGATGAACGCCTATTGAGGCAATTGCGCTAGTAGAGACGACACGTTCCGTGCCCGTTGCCCGTCAGCCGCCGGCAACTCGGGCCACAGGAGAGGCTCTCAGCGCAGTCGATCGAATTCCTCCAGCGACACGTTGAGTTGTCGAAGAATCTTGAAGAACAGCGGCGGACCGATTTCACGTCCGCCATGAAGTGGAATGGTCACGGCCCGACCATCGCCGTGCGTCCAGCGTTCGTGGCTGCCCGTCTGGCGGCGCCTCACGAAACCGAGCGCGAGGGCTACTCGTTGAAACTCGCGCGCCGTCGCGCTAGGCACGCACGATTTCAGTCGTGTCCTTCGGAAGCGCCTGTCCGCGCTCCTGATGCTCTTGGGCGATCAAGGCAAAGACCTGCTGGAGCTCAGCCAAGGCTGCCTCGCGCGTGTCCATCAGCGCGTAGCAACCTCCGAGCGCAGGGATCTCCGCGACCCACGCGCCATCGTCCTGGCGGTATAGGACGACCTTGTAATCATCAAAGCCCATGCCGCCATTATACGGCCCGCATCACGAGTGCCGGGCACATGGGCCGCGGTTTGGCAGCACGCGCTTGCGCGGAACGCTCGAGGGCTGGTTCCGTGAGGGAGCACTGAACAATCTCTGAACAATTCTTTGCCGAACACCACGTATCAACAGGTTCTCACCCGAGCTACCGGCACGAAGAACCCGCGAGTCCAACCACCTGCGTTACGCTGTTAACCGGAGGGTTGCTGGTTCGAGTCCAGCCTGAGGAGCCAATCTTGCGACGGGTTACGGTGTTCTACGTAGCTCCACGATTCGGCCTTTCTGAACAATTTATCGACGAAGCCTGAGCGATCGTTGGCGCGATTGCATGACGATTCTCGAATTCCCTCAGAGAATCGAGACCCAATCAACCGAGCTGACCGTGAGCATCCGGTCAAATCCGCATGCTCATCGACTCAGTGCGTTCTCGCGCGCGAGAGCTGCCGCAGACAAGTCCTTGATTGTCAGCCGACCCCAATCCACCGCCACCGACGAGCGGCGAGATGACGTGGACCTTCGAGGTCGTTTCACAGATGAACATGCAGTCGCTCCGCGCGACGATTCGATCGACGCACCCGTGGCTCACGATGGAGGCCACGGGATCGACGGCGTTGTCGTCCGGCAACAGTCCGCCGACGCAGATCACCACTCACGGAGAGTTCAATTCACAGCGCGGCTGTCGCGAAACGTTCGGGAGCGTCGGTACCGCGGAAGCCACGTTAGCGTCGCCGGGGTGCCTTGCGTGGTCAACCACGCTGGCCTCCACGAAGCGTTCGACATCGGCCGCCAGGTACCGTACCGCGCGGCAAACGAACGAACCGCCTTGCCTTTGAGGCGCCAGGCGCGCAGCGTGGCCACCGAGAGGCCCAGCTGCCTGGCGACCGCATGCTCGGTCAGTGCCTGTGAAATGGTGATCGCTCATGGATGTCCTCGCGGTCTCTTGATGTTCGAGTTCGTGGTTCCAGCTTGCTCGACAATTGCCACCATCGGGCGCGCGCAAGCGGCGTCAAGGTTGCGTCCGTTCGGCCAAGGCGCGGCGCGCGCGAAACCTTGACGCTGCAGAGCACGTCCGTACGATTCGGAGTCGGAGCGAGCGCGGTAACAAGCGGCCGCATCGACTGACCGAAGCCCTTAACGGCCATCCCGCTTGTGATGTCCTGCTGGCGACCTTGAAAGATGCTGACGAGCAGGCCGCTCGGAGTCCGCTTGTCAAACACGGCCTGATCCGCTCTGACGATGGTGGGCGGTGCGGGTCGGCTCTCCGAGGGCGAAGTGCTGCGAGGGGGAGCGACGTCCCGCAGGGACAGACGTCGACCAGGCTTGGGTCGACGTCTTCCCCGGGGGGGAGGGGCATCGCTCACCCTCGTTTCTCGACCCAGAGGCCGACCCAGAGCGAGGAGAGCCAAGCAGGCCGGGTTTCGTTGACTGAATTGCGAATGAGCGGGGACAGCGTGGCGTGTGTAGTGAGGGACATCGCTGAAGCCGGCTGTTGTCCGTGGCGGTGTCCCCTTTTCCGATCTCGATGGCGATTCTGACTGGCTCCGAACCCGCGATAGAGTCGTTGAGGTCGCGCTCAAGTCGGCTGGCGTAAGGGCCGACCTGATGTTCAGAGAAGTCACGCGACTTAGGAATACCGACGCTTGCTGAAGCACGAGTTCTCCCACAGCCCTGCATAACGCACCTGTCTTGCAGGCAAGGAAGATATCGCTTGCGCCACAGGTCGACCCGTTCGCTACCCAACACTGTCGGGTAGACGGCATTTCTCTACGACTGGTTATGATTTCGATGAGGACTTACTGCTATGGATAGACTTCTCGCGAATCGCATTTCGCGCTAATCGATCGAAACGCTAACGATTCTTGAGGAGTCACGGTTCAACCAGTCGCGCCCGCCCATCGAGGCAGCGGACAACATTCTCAACGATGTTTTCGGACCGTCGTCCTTTCCTTTCAGACGCTAGGTCCGGAGTGTGGCACGGGGAGAGGCTGTGGCACGGGGAGAGGCCAAGCCGTCGCCTTCGTGCTCGGTCAGCTCTCGCGAACGGTGACCACTCATCCCTCGCGCGCCGTCTGGTTTCATCCGGTTCGATTCACGGGCGTCCTGCCGGTGCGCGGCGGGGGAGCGACGCCGCCGAAGGGGCCCGGATATGGTGTGGGTTCATGAATTTTGTCCCCAGGCGGCGTCGCTCTACCTCGCGCGCTGACAAGTTGGGGCGCCACGGATACGGCGACGTTGCATCGACGGGCAACGCGAACCACGTGAACTGAAGGAAATGAGCGGCACTGTTGGCGTCGCAACGGTGCCTGGACGTAAAGGGAACGTTCATTCATCCGGCCAGCGGCGAACTGTTCATCGACGAACTGACTAAACAGGGATCGCGCGGGGGGCGCGATCCACTGATAAGCACTCGCGAGCGTCTTCATTGCTTGGTGCGCATCGTCACATAGATGTCGTTCGATCCAAAACCCTCTGGACGACTCGATGTGAAGAAGAGCGCGTCACCATCGGAGGAGATGGCGGCTATGAAGTCATCAGATGCGCCGTTCACCGTATCGCCGAGATTCACAGGTGACGACCACGCGTCAAACATACTCTTGCGCACCGAAGACCACATATCGAAGCCTCCGACGCTCCCAGGGCGGTTGGAGTGAAAGAAGATCTGCAGCCCGTCGCGCGAAATTGCGGGACGCGCGTCGACCTGGGGGCTGCTCACTTCTCCCACGAGCACGGCCACGCCGAATGCGTCGGCGACGTAGATGTCATTGCTCCCTGGCCCTCCAGCTCGGTTGCTGTGGAAATAGAGTTGCGGAAGCCCCAGCTTCTTGTTCTCGAAATAGCTGGGGCCGTGGTCGGCTGCGGTGGTATTGATCGACGGACCCAGGAGCGCCGGCGGCTCCCAGGCGAAATCGTCGTCCGTGTCCCTGCGGTACGACACCCAGATATCCGCAGTTCCGCTGGCTCTGGGGCTAACAAAGAACAGATGGTGTTCATCTCGCGAAAGGTTCGGGAACCCTTCAAAGGAGGTCGTGTTGATAATCGCCCCCAGATTCACGGGCGCATCCCACGGCGCATCCGTGGTCTCGCGCCGCGCGACGTAGAGGTCGGCATCACCGAAGCCGCCCGGCCGTGAGGAGTTGAAATACAGAGCGAGCCCGTCCTCGGAAAGCGCCGGGCCGGCGTCGGCTGATGACGAGTTGATGATCGGGCCAAGATTGACCGGCGCGGACCAGTCTGAATATTGCGAAGCACCGGCCGGCGGCATGAGCGCGGTGGCCAACGCCAGCGCTCCACAGGCTGCAATGAAATGTCGGTGTATGTTGAGGCGCCTCGCATAGGCACGACTCGCCACCGAACGGCTCTCTTCGTGAGACATCGTGAACCTCCCTGGATTTTCAGAGTGAGCCCACCTCGCCCTGTGCTATGTAAAGGCGGAAAACGACCTCAAGAACGACAACACCCCCCTTCAGATGTCCACGTCGGGCGCGATACGGGCGTGCTGATTTGTCGTGGTAGCCTGTTCCCGCTCGAAAGAAACCGTCTAGGACAAGGCACTTAGAAGGCTGGCACTGTGTCTGGACCTGAAACGTCCGAAACTTCGGCGCGCGAGGTCACCGCTCTCTTGCAGGCCTGGAATGCGGGCGACGAGGGTGCACGCGACAAATTGATTCCCCTCCTCTACCGTGAGCTCCACGCCCTGGCCCACCACTACATGGCCGGCGAGCAGCAGGACGCCACACTTCAGACCACCGCCCTGGTCAACGAGCTGTACGTCCGACTCGTCGACATCCAACGCATCGGCTGGACGGGCCGCACGCACTTCTTCGCCGTCTGCGCGCAGCTAATGCGGCGGGTCCTGGTCGACGTGGCCCGTTCGCGAAAAGCCGCGAAGCGGGGAGGGCACGCGGTACACGTGCCGATGGACGAGCATCGGCTCTCCAGCCCTGAACCACCAGTCGACATCCTTGCGCTGGACGACGCACTCGATCGACTCGCGGCGTTCGACGCACGGAAGAGTCAAGTCGTGGAGCTGCGTTTCTTTGGCGGTCTTGATGTCGAGGAAACGGCCGTCGCCCTCGACGTGTCGCCGCAGACCGTGCAGCGCGATTGGAGGCTTGCTAAACTCTGGCTGTTCCGCGAGTTGAGCGGAGGCGATCCGCATGGAGCCTGAACGCTGGAATCAGATCGAGCAGCTCTTCGAGTCGGCGCTCGAGCACCACGAAAGCAATCAGGCCGCATTTTTGGAACGCGCCTGCGGCGGAGACGACGAGCTTCGCCGGGAAGTCGCGTCGCTACTGGCACAGCGGTCTGCGGCTGCCAAGTTCATTGAAGTCCCCGCGGTGAGGATGGCGTCGGCTTTCGCGGTACCCGACCAGGAACTCGCGACGCAGACCGTTGAAGACGCGGCGGACATCATCGGCCACACGTTCGCGCATTATCGCGCCGTGAACAAGCTCGGCGGCGGTGGGATGGGCGTCGTCTACGCGGGTGAAGACGTCCGGCTCGATCGCCCGGTGGCTCTCAAGTTCCTTCCGGAGCGGTTCCGGCGGGATCGGGGCGCCCTCGAACGGTTTCGGCGGGAAGCTCGCGCGGCCTCGTCTTTGAATCACCCCAACATCTGCACGGTCTTCGATATCGGCGAGCAGGATGGCCGGCCGTTCATCGTCATGGAGCGGCTCGAGGGGCAGACGCTGAAGCACCGCATCGAGGGCAAGCCGCTTCCGATGGACGATGTCCTCAGGTTCGGCAGAGAGGTTCTCAGTGCTCTCGAGGCGGCCCACGCCAAGGGCATCGCACATCGCGATATCAAGCCGGCCAACATCTTTATTACCGATCGCGGCCAGGCAAAGGTTCTCGATTTCGGCCTAGCCAAGCTCGTCGCGGACGTGGAATCCCTCGAAACTACCTTTGCCATCAAAGAGACCGCGAACGGCGAGCACACGCTGACACAACCGGGAGTTGCTCTCGGAACGCTTTCCTACATGTCGCCTGAACAGGCGCGCGGGAAGCACCTGGACGCCCGGAGTGACCTGTTTTCGTTCGGGGCGGTCCTCTACGAAATGGCCACGGGAACGCGGGCGTTCCCAACGTGGTTGGACTGGACGCCTCCTCCGGCAACGCCGTCACTCGATCGCGAGCTGTACCGGATTGTTCTGAAACTGCTCGAACGCGAGCCCCAGGTGCGATACCAGCTCGCGTCAGATGCGTTGTTAGATTTAGACTGGCTTCAGGCGCGGCTCCGCTCGGCTGGCTATCGTCGTTTGCGGTTCCTGGCGGCAACAGCGGCCGCCGTGGCCGTGCTCGCCTCTGTGTTTTGGTGGCGGGGAGCCGACCCGACGTTGCAAGCCGTGGAACTGACGCGCGTGACCTCAGACTCGGGTTTGACCGCATATCCCACGTTCTCGCACGACGGGAACATGCTCGCCTACGCATCCGATCGCGCCGACGGAATCATGAACCTCTGGGTCCAGCAGGTTGCGGGAGGCGATCCGGTTCGCGTCACCAACGGGCCGGCGGACGACACCGAGCCGTCTTTCTCGCCCGACGGCGCCTTGATCGTCTTTCGATCGGATCGCGACGGAGGTGGTATCTACACTGTCCCTGCATTTGGGGGTTCGCCTCAACGCATTGCCGACAAGGGCCGCAGGCCACGTTTTTCGCCAGACGGCCAATGGATCACGTACTGGGTTGGCGAGCGGCACCAGTTCGCCAGGAATGCCGCATACATCGTGCGTGCATCCGGTGGCGAACCTCGCCAAATCGCGCCAACATTCTTTTCAGCCGACGATCCGCTCTGGTCGCCCGACGGCCAGTACATCCTCTTTCTCGGGGCGGAGGACGATAAGAAGCCAGTGGCGGACCGGTACGATTGGTGGGTGGTGCCGGCCGCGGGGGGAGCCCCTACCGCGACCGGTGCTCTCGAGGCGCTTCGCAGCCAAGGCGTATTCCCGGTGTGGCGCGAACCTGGCGATTGGGTTGACGATTCGATCGTGTTCGCGGCGTCCACCGGCCAATACGCCAGCGTGCTCAGCACAGGCGCAATCAATCAGTCAAGCATCTGGAGCGTGCGTCTCGCCTCCAATCCGTGGCGCGTCGAAGGTGAACCGCGGCAGCTGACTATTGCGTCCGGCGCGGAGGCGCAGCCCTCCGTGGGGCGCGTCGCGGACGGGACGGTTCGGCTGGCGCTCACCACCGCTACGACGCCTCCCAATATGGACATCTGGGCACTTCCGATCAGGGCGAATGAGGGCAAAGTAACGGGCGAGGTGCAGCGCCTGACCTCCACGGTGATCGACAAAACTTACGCATCGATTTCACGGGACGGTAGCACGCTTGTGTTCTCGGCTGACCGGCAAAGGAACCAGGACATTTTTCTCAAGGATTTGCGAACTGGGACGGAGACTGCGCTGACGACGACGGATGTCAACGAGTTTTCGGGACTTCCGAGCCTTGATAACTCAAAGGTTCTCTACTATGCCTTTCGTCCGGACAGGAAGCCGTCCTTCAGCTTCTGGGTGGTGAGCGCGACCGGCGGCATTCCTCGTCAAGTGTGCACGGATTGCGACGGCCCGTTGTATGGCTGGTCGAACGATACAACGAAGGTGCTTTGGCGTGACCAGTCGGGCAATCGTCCAGGGCGCGTGCGGATAAGGAACATCGAGTCCGGTCGTGATGACGTCCTGGTCGAGCACGAGAAACATGAGATCACGGCTCCGCATTTGTCGCCCGACGAGCGTTGGATCTTGTTCCAGACGGTGGTCGACCAGACGCAACGGCAGATCTTCGTCGCACCGTTGAGCGGCTGGCGAGCCGCGCCAGAATCGACCTGGATTCCGATCACGAGCGGCTCCACCCCCGATCGCAATGCGGTATGGTCGCTTGACGGCAACCTGCTGTACCTTCTTCTCCGAACGAGACGGATTCCGCTGCTTCTGGGCCCAGCGGTTGGATGCGGTCACCAAGCGTCCGCAAGGCGAGCCGTTCGCGGTCCAGCACCTTCACCAGGCGCGACGAGGCTTCGACTCTCACGATTTCGGGGGGTTGCATTTGTCGGTCGGGCCAGACACGCTTGTCTTCACTAACCGGGAACGAACGGGCAATATCTGGTTGGCCATCCTCGAAGCGCGGTGAGCTCAATGTGGGATCCGTGTCCGGGCGCGACCCGCGCAGTTCGTCGCGAAAGCTTCAGGCGCGTGCCGCCGCGCGGTAGAGCGCCGAGAACAATTCTCCGTCACGTAGTGCCGCGTATTTCGCGCAGCAGCCAGGCTTTCGCCAACTTCCAGTCACGCATGACCGTATCGACGGACACGCTGAGGACCCGTCCTGAGGACGTGCGCCCAGGAACCCAAACGTGGTTCGCGGAATACTTCGTGCAGTTTGTACGTTGGCACTGTTGTCCGCAGTGTCCGACGGAAGGACGACGGCATGGCTGTTTCACGATCCGCGCTGCTTGTCGTCGCCCTGGTGTTCGTCGCATTCGGGATCGCACCGTCTGCGGACCAGCATCATGATCCAGGCTGGCACTGGCACGGCGCGTCACCGATGTACAACCCCCAGACCGAGGCGTCGTTCACGGGCATCGTCAAGGCGGTGAATCGGGTGCCGGCGTCCGGGCAATACTGCTGAGTGCGGCAGATGTCTACGGCGCGCACCTGTCGTTCGAGACGGCGACCGAGACGATCGATGTGCACTTGGGCCCTGCCGCGATGCGCGAGGAGAAGAATGTCACCATCGCGAGCGGCGACACGCTGACGATCCTCGGGTCCCGCATCATGCTGGGCGGCTCGCCGGTGCTGCTGGCGAGAGAGATCACCAGGGGTGACCAGACCTGGACGCTCCGCGATCCAGCGGGGTTGCCGCTCTGGAACCCTCGTGGCGGCTTCCCGTATGGGAGACACCACTGGTGATAGCGGCCGTCCCGTGCGGCGTGCCCGGCGGCGCTTATCCGGGCCCAGCGGCCGTGCGCGGCCGACCCGAAGAGCGCCGCCACGACCACGGGGCCGCAGGGCCGGTCGAAAACGGCAGCGACCTCCTGTGACCCCGGTAACCTAACCTGCGAGTGCGCTGGTTGCCCGTCGGGCGCCGCGCCACGGCTTCGTTCAAGTCGCTCAGTATTTGCCTATACTCGGACGGATGGGAAGTCCGTTCAGATATCATCTGTTTGAAGGGCGACCTGTACACTCGCCCGAAAACGAGGATCGGATAGCGCGATCCGGAGGTTGCCCATGAAGCGCATCTTCACGATTGTCTTGTGTGCACTGGCCGTCTCGATCGTTGTGGACGCACAGGGTCGTCAAGGCGCACCGCCGCCACCGCTCGAACCTGGGGCAGCGCAGGGCGACGTCGATCTGGCCCTCATTGCTGCCCCGGCCAACCTGCGCGACCAGGCGACGGTCATCAAATGGAAACCCGACTTCACCTACGACACGCTCAGGAAGGGGACAAACAGTCTGGTCTGCTACAACCGATCGGGCTTTCCGTCGGAGCAGCCATTCTCGGTTCAGTGCACCAGGACCGCTAACCTGCAACGTGTCGCGCAGAATCTGAAGGCCGAGTCACTGGGCGACAGGAAAAAGTCGCAAGCGATGCTCGATGTCATGGAAAAGGACGGAACCCGGGCGAAACCCGAGTTCGGGTCGGTGTGGTATTCGCTGTCGGGCCCCGATCGGGAGCACATCGGACAGCACCAGGTGACCGTTGCCGTCCCGGGCGCAACGGCGGAATCACTCGGCTTGCCCGACAACCCCAGACAGGGCGGCGCGTGGATCATGAATGCGGGCACGACAACCGCTCACATCATGATCCCCGGCCGCTAAGCGGAACGAATCACATTCGGTGTACCACCGCCGGCTGCTGGAGGTCCAAAGGCCACCAACCATAATCACGTCTTGCTCGTACGACACCTCTGACTGACGACTCTTTGGTTTCAGATCAGGGGTTCAGATCTGGCGTCGACTGTGATTGGTGTGCTGTCACGCTCATTTCTTAGCTGACGCGTTCGTGCTGACGGCTTTCATCTGTTGACCGCAGCAGATCTCCGAGTGCGGCATGTCAGCCGGACACGGGCACGGCTTCTCGTATACCAGCACTGCTCCGCACTTCTCGCACATGTACCGATCGCCAACGTTTCGAGCCATGTCAACCTCCTGTCTCCGTCCAGACCGCTAATAAAAGACCTGTCTCCACTTCCCATTCCCGGTCTCCTTTGGTTTCCTTTGACGCGCTCGACGCGTGGATCTTCGAGGAGGCGAATCGCGATCCACCTCGGACTGGGCCGACAACAGCGACGGATGAGCGTATCCGTGAGGATGGCAATCTTCTCTGCGCGTGATCAGCGGCTCACTTTATGCGTTTATCGTGACACCAGATATGTCATCTTGATCACGAGCTGCTGGTTCCGGAGCTCGGGACGTCCCGGCACGTTACCCTGCAGGCCGTCGTAGACCACGTAGAGGTCGCTGCCGGGCCTGAAGATGAAGTTGTAGCGGACGCTCGTGCTGAACTGCCGTGTCGACGAGTTGTACTGCGACAGCGAGCGAATGGCCATCGTCGGCGACAGCGCGTAGTCCAACCGCACGATCCCGAGGTTGACGACGAAGGCGCCCCACGGCAGGTCGACGTCGTTGCGCGAAATGGCGAACTCGGCCGAGGCACGGCTGCTGGCGCGGATGCCAATCGCCGCGTCGACGTCGTGGCGCGTGCCGTCGTAGAAGGTCTGCGGCGCATACGTGAAGCGCTCGTAGAAGCGGCGCGCCGGGTTGCTGTTGAACGTGAAGTTCCAGTCGTAGAAGCGGTAGACGCCGCTCGGAATCGTCACGCCGGGCTGGATGGCGAACGGCTCGTCGAGCACGCTCGAGCCAGCGGTTCAGAATGACGTTGAGATACGCGCCGTTCTGGAAGCGCGTGCCGACCATATGGTGGATGCGCCGCGTGAGCAGCCGGTTCTGCTGATCGGTGTGTACTCGATGTTCATCATCGGCTCCATCACGCGGATCAGGCCGCCGGGACGCGGGTTGCGCTCGAAATGCAGCTTCGTCGGCGCGGATGCCGGTGCGCGGGACGAATCCCGACCTCGGCGTTGAAGTTGTCCTCGATATCGGTGAACTCGCCGTAGCTGTTCCACTTGCTGTTCAGGAAGAGCGCGCGCGTGTGGAACGCCTGCTGGTTGTCCACCACGCCCGGCGTCGAGGTGCGGGCGAGGAACGAGTGGACCGAGAAGCTCGGCGTTGGCGCGATCACCGCGTCGGCCGCCATCGTGCGGTTGAAGACGGGGCTGCTGATCGCCTCCTTGTTGATCAACGAGGCCGCCGATCTTCGACCGCTGGCCGACGTCCTTGCTGTAGCGCGCAACGAGGAAGTTCTCGCCGGGCCGGCCGAACGCCTCCCCGCGTCTGCAGTTGCATCAGCGCGATGTTGTGGTCGCCGACCTTGCCGGTCAGGCGCGCGCCGCCGAGCATGCGGCATCGGCTGGCCGGTGGCCGAGAGCCCGATGCGCCGGCTGAAGAACAGGTCCGCGATCCGCGCATTGCCCTGGTTGCTGACGGTGAACTGCCCCGAGTTCTCGAGGAAGAAATCGCGCTTCTCGGGAAAGAACAGCGGGAAGCGGCGTCAGGTTGACCTGCTGCTCGTCCACTTCCGCCTGCGCGAAATCGGTGTTCACGGTGACGTCGAGGGCGAGGCCCGACGCGAGCCCGTACTTCACGTCGAGCCCGACGTCGCGCAGCGCGCTCGTCGAGACGCTGCCGCCGAGGCGGTCGCGGCGGCCGCCGGCGATGACGAACGGCTTGACGCGCAGATCGAGGCCGCGCGTCATGCCCGCCATGCCCGAGACGGTGCCGGCAAGGCTCACCTGCGTCAGGCCGTACGGCTTCGGAATCGGCGCCCAGTAGACCTGCTCGTTCTTGCGGCGGATGTTCCGCATGAAGTTGATGCCCCAGGTCTGGACGTCCACCTCCGGCGAGCGCACGCGTCACCATCGGAATCGCGATCTCGGCCGTCCAGCCGTCGCTCAGTGCGCGCGCGCCGCGGCATCCCACACGCCGTTCCAGTCGCGATTGATGTTCGACGCCGCGCCGCGCGCGTTGCCGCCGCCCTTCTTCGAACACCTGCTGCTCCAGCTTCGCGCCGAGCGGGTTGGTCACGAACATGTAGCCGGAACGGGAGTCGCGGAACGTGTCGAGAATGATCTGGAAGTTGTCTTCGTCGAGCATGCGCGGCGAGTCGCGCCGCATCTCGGTCGCGATGACACGCCGACGGATCGGAATCGAAGCGCCCGGACGCCGATGTAGAGGTGCTCGGCGTCGTACAGCAGCCGCACCTCGGTGCGCTCGGTGGCCGGCGCGCCATCCGCTGGCTCCTGCTGCGTGAAGATCGTCCATGCATCGGCGCTTCGCGCCAGACCGCCTCGTCGAGGACGCCGTCGATCGTCGGCGCGATGTCGGCCCTCCTCGCGTCGACATGGTGCAGACCGCCGCCGGCGTGGTCGTGGGTCTCCTGCGCCCCGGCGGGGGCCGCGAGCGTGGCGACGGTCAGCGTAAACGTGGCCCAGAAAACAAGGTGTGGTGTGCGCATTGGGTGTGATCAAACCGAGATTACACAATACGCACGCACACTAACACGCGGACCTTTTCGTGTCTGGAAACGTGCGACCCGACAATTTCGGCTTGGCGGCCAATCTCGGCACATGCGACTCCCGCCGCCTACTCCCGCCGGCCTCCGCTTGAACAAGCGTGTTCTTCTTCTTGATCCTGCACGCCGGCACGCGGATCGTCGCGACTCGAAGCCGGCGAACCGACACAAGATCCTGGCGATCTCTCCGACACCGTTCCCGTTTTACGCGCTGTCGTCGCTGCCCGCCCCGGTTCCGCTACGATCACCTCGTCGGCACCGGCATGCCCATCGGTTTTCAGCTTCCTGCTAATCCGCCAGATACGCTCGAAAGCCCGCGTAGAGAGACGGAATGAGCACGCGGGTCTGACCGGCCCCGTCTAATCCGCCACACGTAGAACGACGTCCTCCGTTGAAATGCCTCCGTCGGGATATCGATGTGGCCGTCATCCGATATCAGGCCGTGCCGGAGCCCCTCAAGCCCACGAACCCAACTCGCCATCTGGTTCCAACTGGCGAACGTTAACCGTTAAGCCCACGACATTGGTGACGATCAACGGCGCACGCGCTCTCGACCGACCGCTTCGGGGATCCTTGGCGACTACACAAGACTAGATCCCCTGACAGTGCCGCTTACGGCGGCGCGGACGTGCCGTCTCGTTGTTCTCGTCGAAGCGCCGGCGCTGTGACCAGAACCAGCAGCAACCGCACGCGCATCGCGCAGCCTACCGCTTGTGGGCCTGCGCGTAATCGATCGCGAACTGACGCATGGTCGGATTGGTCTGCCCGAGCAGCGTCGCCTCCTTCGTCGCGCGCTCCACATCCCAGTGATCCACAGCCACACGCTTGATCAGCCACATCGTAGCAGCGCGGTTGCCGCCGGCACAGTGGATGAACGCGGGCTCAGCGCCTCTGGTCGTGATGGCACGTAAGAACGCCTCGGCGGCCTTGGGATCGGCGGAGCCGTCGTACGGCACGTGAAAGTAGCGAAGGCCCGCGGCCTTCGCCGCCGCCTCCTCCTTCTCGACGTTGGCGCCTTCTTCGGAGGCGAGACGCAGGTTCACGATCGACACGAACCCCATCTTCTTCACCTCGACCACCGATTCGGGAGTGATGGCGCCTGCGCACGCGACGGTGGTTTCGAGCCGTGCCAGGTTTCTGATACCCGGCACGTTCTCTTTGGT
Organism: uncultured Acidobacteriota bacterium; assembly: GCA_963814955.1. Lineage (GTDB taxonomy): Bacteria > Acidobacteriota > Vicinamibacteria > Vicinamibacterales > UBA2999 > DATCJA01. Next base: position 633,690 of record CAWFEX010000015.1, on the reverse strand, counting down.
GACCTGCTGCGCGAGCGCGGAGCCACCGCAGAGACACAACGCCGCGAAGAGTGCTGCAAAGAACAAGCGTGAGCGCATAAGTCGGTCCTTTCAGGGTAAGCGGAACGGCATCAACGAATCTGTGCGAGCGTAACGCTCTTGTCGGTCTCTCATCATCCACCATGTTGGCCACGAGGGTCGAGTCCAGAGCGCCCACTTTTCTCTCGCGAGCACCTATCGTGACGACGCGGATACCCTGACGTACCGTCTCGCCCGCCTCGTCATCAGGCGGCCACCGGCGGCGCGGCAGTTGTCGGACCGTGCGCGGAGGCGAGACTTCAATCTCGGCCTCCAGGCGGGCATGGCACCCATACAGTCACGAGATCGCGCTTACCCGAAGGACGCTGGAGCGCGTCGTTGCAGTTGGCGGTCGAGTGGTCACCACGACCTATGCGCCGGTTGCACTGTCGCCAACCGATACCCGAAGTCGTCGTGTCCAACGAGCGAAGAGGCGTCCGGAGCGGAGAGCCGAGCGAAGCAACTGCAGGGTTACCAGTGCGGGGCCGTGTATCGACCTGAATAGTCGTAGCACTGAGCCACGGCTAAGCCGTCAGTACAATCAGACCGACCAGGCACACATGTCGACTGTCATGTCCGCGGACGTGCTCGTCGCGCTGCTCCAGGCGTTCGACCGCGCGGGGATCGAGCTGTGGCTCGACGGCGGCTGGGCGGTCGACGCGTCCTTGGACAGCAGACGCGTTCCCACAAGACGTCGATGTGATAGTGCGGCGAGCGGATCTCTCAGATCTGCAGCAAGTGCTCGCCGCCAGCGGCTACGCACGGCAAGAGGGTGGCACGGAGTCCAATTTCGTTCTGGCGCCTCTGGACACGAAAGTCGACGTGCACGCTATCGACCTTGACGTGCAGGGCAATGGTGTCTACCGGATGGAGGACAGTCCGACTGGATCTTTCCGGCTGCAGGGTTTGCCCGACGTGGTCTCTTTGGCGGTATCGCCGTTCGTTGTTTGACGCCTGAGACGCAAGTGCTCTGCCACGCGCACGGGTATGTCCGAGCGGAGAAGGATCTCCAGAACATGGAACGACTCCGCCCCGCTTTGGCGTTGAGCTGCCCCCACAGCTTCGACGACGAACCTGATTGCGCGAAGACTCGTCGGCGCGTGCACCGTCTGGATTATTCGATCGACGCGTACTGGACGTACCCGTGCTGGCGACGAGCGCAGCGAGGAGCGCGCGGGACGGACGCACAGACGGGCGCACAGGCGCGGTGTCCGACATCTACCAGGGGACACCGAATGACGGTCAACGATCTGCGGACGAATCGGTGAACCGGACAAGTATTCGAGCGCATCTATTGACGCGGCGTTGGAGGAGCACCCGTTCGTGATACCGTCTTCGTGCCCCACAGGAGGTCAGCCATGGCTATCTCCAGACGCGACGCCCTCTGCCTTTCCGGTTCAACCCTGGCAGGATTGTCCCTTGGCGTGCTGACACCTGAGCACCTTCAAGCCCAAGCCGGCCAACCACAGGAGCCCTGGCCCGATTCGCTGGTGGAACGACCACGGCGGGCGGGATTTCCGGCGCCGCTACCGCTCAATCCGGACGGATCGGCTCCGGAGCACCCGGAGAGCGCGGCGGGGCCAATTACGGACCCGCTCATGTGGCGCACGCCCAACCGCCAGGCGCCCGACATCGAGTTCGACTATCGAAAGATGGCCATCAAGGTGGATACGCGCGGGCTTGGGAGGCTGGCGGGGACGCTGCGCTTCACGGATCTTGAGAAGCTGCCGCGCGTGTCGCGTATGTTCCTCATGCAGTGCGGCGCGCCGAATCCGCGCGGCATCGTCAAATGGACCGGCGTCCGGTTCAGTGATTTCGCGGACATGCTCGGCCTCGACCCCGGCGTGCACTATGCGCGCTTCATCGCGTCAGACCGCCACAACGTGGATGAGGCGATGACGACGCTGCGGCATCCGCAAGTCATGCTCGTGTGGATGATGAACGATCAGCCGTTGCCGCCGCGACACGGCGCGCCGCTGCGGCTCATCATCCCATTCCGCTACGGCAACCGAAGCATCAAAGCCATCACGGAGATGATCTTCGCCACGCCGGGTCTGCCGGCGCTGCCGGCCTGAGCGTCGCACCCACACGGTCCTCCGAATAGCCGCCAGATCCCGAGGCTGAAAGCGGACTTTTCAGCAGCTTGCGAAGAAGTTCGCGCAGTGACTAGACGAATCAGAGCTCGTCCCTCCGGGGCGACTCGTCCAGGTTCGGGAGATTCCTGAGAGCTCGTGGTCCGCCACGCTCCGTTTCGCACGCTCGAGATGTCTTATCGCACGTTCTCAGCATTTCGGCCGGCTGAAAAGCCAGCGGCAGTTCCGCGCCTCCGACACGCCGCCGGTTCTTGATCGGCGAACAGTTGGCACTCGCCTTGCGCATGCACCGGTGGAGTTCGCAACGTGCGATCGACCGCATGCAGGCTTGGCCTCTTCGAGTACCCGCCGCTGCCTCAGAACATCAGGGTTGGCACCGCCAGCATTGTCGGCGCAGATCCTTCCCCTGAAAGGACATCACTTCTCTGTTTGGTGGGGCCTGCGCCTCGACTTCCGCGCCGTGCGCGCGCAGCAGGCACGGGAAGCGTCGTTTCCGTCCTGACCCATGCAGCGGTTGCCATGGCGCTCGTGTTGGCAGCGGCGTGGCCGGGCACTACCCCGACGTTGTCGGAGGCGCCAAGAGTTCGCCAGCCGATGCAGCTTCCGCGATTGGTGTTCTTCGAGATGCCCGGTCCGAGCGGTGGCGGAGGTGGTGGTGGCAACCGTCAGCCGGCGCTGCCTTCACGCGCACAAGCGATCGGGCAGGATCGCATCACGCTCCCGGTGGCGAAGCCGGTCGCCGTTCTCGAGCAGCCGCGTGATGCCGAGCCTCAATCTGAACTGCTGTTGCTCGACGCGAAGCCGTTTGTGTCGGGTACCAGCCTTCTGACTGGCCTGCCCGATGCGTCACCGTCGCTCGGCTTCTCTCAAGGACCGGGGTTCGGGGGAGGCGTCGGAAATGGTACGGGCACGGGAGTCGGATCAGGCACAGGTCCCGGTCTCAGGCCCGACTCTGGCGCAGGGTTCGGCAGCGGTGCGTATCGCCTCGGTCCGGGAGTGGTGCCGCCGACGCTGCTGACGCAGGTCAGGCCGAAATACACCACGGACGCCCTCCGGCTCAAGATCCAGGGACCCGTGGTGCTCGAAGTCGTCATCGGACGCGACGGGGTTCCTGCCGCGATTCGTGTGATGCGTTCGCTGGATGCGGCGAACGGACTGGACAACGAGGCGATCGCGGCTGTCCGTGCGTGGCGGTTCATCCCCGGAAGTGTGGCCGACACACCGGTGGATGTGCTGGTGACGATCGTCGTGGACTTTCGAATCGTGTGATTCCTCGGAGCAGACCATGACGCACGCTCGCCTACATGTCGAATAACACCCGGCACGACGGGACGTGGCGAACAGTGTCCGTCCATGTACCTGCACGTGACGCGCGCGGCCTGTACGCGATCGGCGTACTACGCACCACGCGGCGTCCAAATAAGACCTCGGCGTCTTAGGACTGCCATGTCTGGTTCTGTACGTTCAATCGTCGGCCTCGCTGGCTTCCTCTTCGCTATCAGCGCCTTCGTCCCGTTCACAGCCTCGAGTTCTCATTCTTCGAGCCGTCGCTCACCGGTACACCAGGACCGGTATCTTGCAGTGCGTCAGTAACTTTCTGGGTGACACTGCCCATCAGCAGGCCGGAGACGCCGCGGCGGCCATGCGAGGCCATGAAGATCACGTCACACTTGTGCTTCTTTGCCGCGTCGATAATCCCTTTATAGGGCGTGTCCACCATGGTCACCGATGAATTGAACGTTACGCCGGCCGTTCTGGCCAATTTGCCGATTGCGTCGAGCCGCCGCTGCGCCGTTTCACGGGCCGTCCGCTCAAATGCGTCGTGCATTTTGGGATCGACCACGTAGCCCTCTTCATCGATGTGCGTCAACAGCGTTCCGATTGCCTGATAGGCGGTCACCTTCGCGCCAATCTCGTGAGCGAACCTGATGCCGGCCCTCACAGCCTTGATGGCAATTGGTGAGCCGTCGGTGGGTATCAGGATGTGCTTGAACATGGCTAACGACCTCCGGTGGCAGGGTGGACAGGACTCGAACCCGCGGCCTCTGTTGTGACAGGTTGGCGTTCTATCCGCCGCAGCTACGAGTGAAGGGTCTGAAAGTAGAATAGTTGTCCGTCTTATGCCACTCTAGCCGCCACAGCTGCAAGTACCGCCGGTTGTGCGCCCGCGATTTGAAGCCGCACTGAACAATCTCCGAACAATTCTCCGCCAAGCACCACGTAACACGGGGTTCTCATCCGAGCTACCGGCACGAAGAACCCGCGAGTCCAACTACCTGCGTTACGCTGTTAACCGGAGGGTTGCTGGTTCGAGTCCAGCCTGAGGAGCCAAACCCGGTCGGCAGAACGCAACGAAATTGCAACGGGCGCCGCAAGTGGCGCCCGTCGTTTTTTGGGAGGACATCAATGGCAGAAACGATCACCGAACCAGTCCTCGTTCCCGACAAGGTTCCGGATGACTGGAGGCCAAAGCTACCGGCAGATCCTCCAAGAGCGCCCGCAAGAACCGACCTGCCGCAAGGCGAGACTGCCCCTCCAGCGCAGCCGCCTCAGGCGCCCACGTTCCCTCTGACGAATACGTGATCAGGAGAGCATATGCCATACCTTCTTCGCCGCCAGCACGATAACGGCAAGGCCATCGGCGACGTCACGAACTGGATTGACGGCAGCTTCAATCTGCAGGTCAATGTGGGTGACATCAAGGAAACGGACAGCTACCGAGGCGGCGATGTTGAAGCCGCAAAGGCCGCTTGCGATGCGTTCGTCCTCCAGCTGCACCCCCACGCGTGCTCAGACGAGGCTTGCGGACGCTGGACCAAGATTCCGTAAATGACCACCTGGGACGAGCGGATGACGCGACAGCCACCGCGCCAAGCCCGGCTCGAACTTGCCGCGACGATCTTTTGGGTGCTGGGGCCGAGCGGCCGGCCGCTGCGTTGTGGGCTCGCGTTCAACCCTCGGAAGGGTTTGACCTAAGATGTCCACCGTTCGCGGACAATTGGCTCCGATGGCCTTCGGAACCAACCTGCACGGCCGACTCCGAAACACGTCCCTTCCGCTCTCCAACGGCCTGCATCCTCTCTTTGAGGCCGTGGTGAACTCCATCCACGCTCTCGAAGACGCTGGTGTGTCTACTGAACACGGCCGGATCCAGGTAGCAATCGATCGATTGGCGGCGCAGCCTCGGCTGCTGGACGGCGACGACAAGAAGCGCGAGGTTGCGCGCGGCGAAATCTCGGGCTTCACCATTAAGGACAACGGCATCGGCTTCACAGAGGAGAACTATCAGGCCTTCATGATGCTCGACACCGACCGAAAGGTGGCAAAGGGCGGCCGCGGGATTGGACGACTCTTGTGGCTGAAAGCGTTCGATCGCGCGGAGGTTCTGAGTCGCTTCTACGAGGGTGGGGAACTTTTCGAGCGGACGCTCGTGTTCAGCGCCGGCGGCGTGAGCGGCGGCAATGCAGCTCCGGCGCCGATCGGCGCATCGCGTGAAACGACTGTTCGACTGGTGCACTTCGACCCATCGTATCGAGCACATACGAGGAAGACCGGCGAGGCGATCGCGAACGCGATGCTGGAGCACTGCCTGTGGTACTTCGTCCGCCCCGGCAATGCGCCGCAGATCACGGTCGAAGACGACGGCGAGCTGATCTCGTTGGATGACCTCTTTCGAATGCACATGCATTCGTCAGCGGTGACCGACCAAACCGAAATCAAGGGCGTTCCCTTCGAGTTGCTGCACGTCAAGCTTCGCGCTGGCGGATCTGCCGTGCATTCAATCGCCTATTGCGCCGACAACCGCCTTGTAAAAGAAGAGAAGCTCGTTGGGCGTGTGCCGGGACTGCATGGCCCGCTCACTGACATCGAAGGGCAGTTCGTCTACTTCTGCTATGTCAGTTCGCCGCTGCTCGATCGAACGGTGCGCCCCGAGCGGAGCTCGTTCGATGTTCCGAACGACGTAGGCGCGATATTCGAAGGCACCGAAATCAGTTGGGAAGACATCCGCGCAACCGTCGCCCGCCATGCCGCCGAACACCTTGCCGAGAATCTCGCCGGGGCAAAAGAAAGGGCTCGACAACGGCTGCAGGAATTCGTCACGACACGAGCGCCGCGATACAGACCGATCGTCGCTCGCATGACAGCAGAGCAGCTCAACATCGATCCGGACATGTCCGACATAGACGCGCTCGACCGCCAGGGCTGTCCGCATCGATGACACGACACACCGGGAGGAATTCGTAACAAATTTTGCGCGGACACAGCCGACTCGACACCAGGGGGTATGGTCGCCCGGCTGTCCCCCCCGGCGATGGGTGTGCCCACTGTAGCGCAGTGCCACTAACCGCTTCGCAGTTCGTTCAATGCCGCAACCGCCCGAGTGACCGCGTCCTGCAACTGGGCTAGGTCAGTTCCGCGCTCGCTATCTTTGTCTTGTAGGTCCGTTGAAATGCCTAGAACGACCTGTAGCGCATTCGCCAAATCGCTGACCGCCTCGTCGCACGGATGCTCGGCCATCGCCTTGTAGCCACACGTGTCGCATTGCAGACGGACGACGCGCGATATGCCAACAATCCAGGTCTGGCCTTTTGCGCAATGCGGGCAACTACGCTTTTCGTCTCCGGCTCTCGTCATCCGATTCCGGCCTTCGTCGCGCAACAGTCGCGCCAGTCTCCGAAGGCCATACCGAAACTCGTTTCCTGCCAATAGCCGCCATCTGCCGACCTTCAAGAGGACAGATGTTCTATTCCGAGACCACCGAATTTCAGTTTTGGCGGCGGAGCAGCGCACACGAAGTCCTTGACCAATAAATCGCAACGCATCAGAGAGCGTGTGGTGGGGGGCTAGAGCGAGCTAGGGCACAAGGAAAGCTCGGACGGCCGAGGAATCATCCTGCGACCATGGACGTTCCGAGCGGTTCTGTGAGGGCCGCTGCGAAAGCGCGGGGCGTATCGAAAAGCACGGCTGCGCGATGGATTACGCGAGGGGCGGACACTTGCGCCCACAACTCTCTAGCTAGGCGGCTTCCCTCGGCCCAATCTTCGTAACTGGCCGGTTCGTTCGGCTTCTTGGAGCAGGACGCTTGCGCAGTCCATCACGTGGAGCAGCGGTGGCGGGAACGGTTCGGACGGCTGTAGCTGGATATCGTATGGACGAACAGCAACAACAATGAATCGCTCGCCCTTGGACAGCTTGATGGCTTCACTGGAATTCAACTGGTAGAGTGACATGCGCTTGAACACGACTCCCTTCACTGCGCGTTGGTGGACGTCGCGTGATTCCGCGCGCGTCAATCAGCGGCTATCGAAGTGCCAATCACAATCGAAGGAACCTGCTGACCGTGAGGCAGGTTGCACTGTTGTTGGGTTCAGCGCGCGAAAGATTTGGAACGACATTCATCGAGGGTTGATCCAAGCGATTCGCGTGAGTCCACGGAATTTCTACATCTCCGCGACGACAAAGCATGTCGGGGGTGGCCAGTCGATCGTCGCGTCCTTCGGTGGATACCGCCGCATGTGGCAGTCGGTCACGCGCGCGTCAGTCAGACTGACACATACCTCGGTACGAACGCCGACCGTCTCCACGAGGCGCTAAAGCGGGTTGAGGCGCATCGCAGCGGCGGGCGCGCCGACAATCCGGTTGGCAGCGAGGCCGAGAGAAGTAAACCAGATTCAGACTCTGCTGAAGGTCCGCGATCGTCCGTGAACTGATCAAGCGACGACATGGGATCTCCTTTTGACAGAATTAGCTTGTGGCGGTCCAAACGGGCCAGGTTTCAGCTGCCAGCGAAAGCCCGCCAACTGCAGACCGGTGTTAGCCGGCAGGTGGGCGGCCTGGAAAAGTTAAGGTGATTGCGCTCTGTCCCGGATCCGCGTCCAGTGCGGTGTACCTGGAAATCGTCTTGCGCCGCCTCCGCCGTCGCTCCGATCCGATCAATGAGTAAGCCCAGTTGGCTCGCATACTCGTCCCGAAGGGACGGCGGAAGCTCCTTCGATTGTCGGATCCGGTCGTGCAGATGGAGGATGTCCGCTTCAACTGGCGTTTTGCCCAGTCCCACCTGCCTCAAATGATGTAGCGCTTGATCTAAACCAATCACCACGTGCTCCCGCGGCCCCCCTCGGAGAAGCGTGTCCGCAGTCCACATGAGATCGTGGCCCAGCCAGTAAAGACTGCCGGTCGCCGTTATCTTGATGAAACGCGTGGGTATCTTGGCCGCTTCCGAATGCTGCACCCGCGAGACCCCTTCGTCAAAGCTCGCACGACCATAGGCGAGATTGGCGAAATGCTCTTCATTCCGGAATGCCTGAGGCGGATACAGATTTACATGGTGCTTGCTGATGAGCCACGCGAATACGGTGAACACACCGACAGGAAACAACACGAGAAACCACACGAGTATTGAGCGGTTGCTCTCTCCAATGTCGGTGGCGAGTCCAAGGACCAGGCTCGCAAAGCCGTGGATCAACACGATGAACAAGGCGATGATGCCAAGGGGGCCCTGAGAAAGTTTGACGGCCATACGCTCAAATTGCTCTGTCATGATTGGTGATTCTTCCAGCTTGACCGAACCTGGGTGTCGGCGCGCGTCCGGCTAACTAGTAGTAGGCTCGATCGGCATATCTCAGTCCGCCCAGCAAGGCTCGCAGCATAACGCCAAACGGTGAGGCGCCGGAAACTTACGGCATGTTCTGCGCCCGCAGGCACTTGTTGAAGAGATGTGCATCGACAGTGGCCGATTTAGGCCGATCTGCATAACACCTCGCCAGCGCCCGCATATCGCAGCCACGCGGACAGGTAATGAAAAGTCGCTGACTAGGCAACCCCATCACGCCGCAGTCGATTGCAACGCGGTTGCAACGGACGTCGAAAACAGGGTCACGGAATCACGCGGGCAGATGACCGCGACGAAATCGGACATCGAAGATCGTTCCGAAAATCCGCAATCGTCCGTGACCTGACGCAAACCGTCGTCGGTCATTCCTCGCCTGTTAACCGGAGGGTTGCTGGTTCGAGTCCAGCCTGAGGAGCCAATTTCGCGTTCGCGAAAATGGCACCCCAGGCTGTCTTCAGGCATAGCCCGGCTCGCAGTCGCTCGCCGGGACTCGGCACGAGTCCAGCCTGAGGAGCCAACCTTTTCAATGAATTGACTCGCTCGCCGATTCCGGTTGTGAACAAGCGGGTCTGTCGGCGGGAGGCGGCGAAGGCGAATGGGGTGCTCGACTTGTAGGGTCCAGAAGGTGCGGAAGCGCGCCTCATGAATCTCCGTTCGTCAGCGGCTCCGCGCCTCACAGAAAGGTGCTACTTGAAGACGAAGAACCGCAAACGAAGAGGGCCACGGTGGGAAGACACGACTAACCTATTCGGCGCAAGTGTGGGCTCCCTTACCGATAGACGTCGCGCCGGTGGCCCAGTGCAATAACAAGCACCAGCAAATCGGTATCGACAACGGTATACAAGATTCGGTAGTCACCGACGCGCAGCCGCAAAATTGACGTGTCGCCCTGGAGTGCCTTCACACCCGGCGGCCGTGGGTTCTGTCCGAGCGTGGTAATCGCGTCGACAATTCGTCTCGCTATGCGTCGGTCCTTGATTTTCTTGAGATCACGTTCGGCCTGGGGTTTGAAACTGACTGAATACGGTGGGCGAGGCTGGTGCTTGGCGGCGGCCACGGTGCGCTCCTGTTGTGCGTTCCGCCAGCCGCAGGTCGGGCTGTATTGCTTACAAACCCAACGCGGCGCGGACGTCCTTTAGCGACTTGGAGCCAGGCTCTTTCAGGGCCTTTCGGGCCGCGTCCAGATCAAGACGATCCTCAAGCGCCTCCAGAACCTCGAGATCATCCACGCTCACGATAGCCGCAACGGCTTTTCCGTGACGCTCGACGATCACGCGTTCCCCTTGGTACTGCACTCGATTCAGTGTCTCGGCTGACGCGTTCCGCAGCTCAGTCGTCGCGATTTTTGCCATTGCGGGCCTCCGGTCGTTCTTCGATGAGAGGGCGGCTGTGCGTGCTGCTTTATGTCTATTTTGTACGTTTCGCATAAATTGTCAAGTTTGGCTAAAATGGTCTGTTCTAAGGATTGCACTTTCGCCGTAAAATCACCACCGGCGGCTAAGGCTGATCACCGAACGCGCGTTCTTCCAGGGGCGCGCGGCGCCGCCGTCTCTCACCTGGAGCAGCTCCCTGGAGGCTGCGGACCTTGGCTGACCCTGACGACACATTTCTCACAGTCCGCCAGATTTCAGCTCGCGTAGGAGTATCTGTTCGACAGCTGAGGCGGAGGATTGCTGGTTCGAGTCCAGCCCGAGGAGCCAGCCTCCGTTGGTTCATTCCGTTCACACCTGGCGGAATCGGCGCCGGCTGATGCTGGTCGCAACTCTGACTTGTTGGTCGGCTGCGTTTCTTTTAGGATTCACATCGCCTGATGTATCGACGTCTAAACGCTAGCAACGCAGAAAGTGGGACATGACGATAAGAACGCATTCCTTCAAGCCAGCAGTCATCCTCTTGTTCTGTGCGTGTGTCGTCGGGTTCAGCCACTTGACCTACGGGCAGGGGGCGCCGCCGGCGAACCCGCGGCCGAGCGACTGGATGGTTCGCACCTTTGAGCCGACAGCGGCCAGACTCATCTATACCTCCGCGCGGGCGATGGGCATGTTGCGCGGCGTAGGGGAATACGATGTATGGTCCAGTTTGCGCTACGAAGGCTCTGGGGCGATGTACGAGGTCACAGGCGCAAACGCCGCGGATTGGCCTCGGATTGAGCTTAGCCGGTACTATGTCGAAGTCGCCTACGAGCCCGACGCGGGCCTCCGTTCCGATCTCACCACTGCCAAGGGCGAGCGTACAGTGTGGGCTGTCGCCGGCGATTACTCCTGGAACGAGCAGGACGTCGCACGCGAAGGACCGCCGGTGGGGACGTCGCAGGTCGCGGCTCCGCAGCTTCGCGATTGGCGCCAGAAACTGCTGGCCATCACGCCCGGTGGCGCAATCAAACTGGCGCATCAGAATGTCAAACAGGTGAAAGTGACCGACCTGGGAAACCGGACCTATGAGCTCAGTTTGCCCGCGAATAACATGAAAATCCGGCTGAATCGTGACCGCCATCCCGAGCTGGTGGAGATGACGGTGGATCACCCCGTACTGCGCAAGGCCACCTTGACGGCTGAATATTCCGGGTATCGGGATTACGAGCCGATCGATCCGTTGCAGAGCGATGAGCCCTTCAGCGGGTTCGCCTTTCCCAGCCGCATCGTGCACAAGCTCAATGGCCGTACAATCCTGGATGTAGCCGTCAAGACTTGCTGGTGCACCAACCCGTATGTCATTTTTCCCATTCCTGAGAATGTCATCTCGCGTTAGAGGAGCCAATGTTATGGAGCCAGTGAGGAAATGGACTTACAACAGGTTGTGGCTGGGCATCTGTCTGGCAATTACCCTGGTGGCCGGCGTGTCGTACCCCACGCATGCTCATCATTCCCTGTCCGCACAGTACGATTACGATTGGCCGTTTAAGTTCGACGACGCCGTGCTGAGCCGCGCGCGCTTCATCAATCCCCACGTGCATCTCTACTTCAATGTCAAGAACGAGAAAGGTGAAGTCGTCGAGTGGGACATCACCACCGTCGGAATTCGTGGACTCAACGATGTCGGACTCGGCAAGGACACCTTGAAAGCGGGGGACATCTACATGATTCGCGGCTTGAGGGCCCATAACGGCGCGCCGAACGGCTTCCTGGCCGAAATTGTCGTGGGTGGGAAATCCCATATCGTCTGGTCGGGAGATCCTCTCGGTAGGTAGGCAGACCATGTCACGCAGAGGACCTCAGCCTGCAGCGCAGTTCATGGCGGTTCTCGCCATCTTCTGTTGCTTCTCGGGGAGTGTTGGGTCCACGGCCCAATCCCAAAGCATCGTGGGGGCCTGGGAAGTTGTGGTAGCCGAACGGAAGTCGCCACCTCCTCAGGAGATGGTAGGTGCCACGGTGACCTTCAACGCCGACCAGTCGTTTTCGATTGAGCGGCCACAGAGAAGTTCCTGGTCAGGTACATACCGTCTGGGCGCCAAAGCGGGGACCATCGACCTCGCATTCCGCGGCAAGAACCTGACACGGCCACACGAAGGTGACGTGTGGGAAGGCATCTATCGCTTCAATCCGGACGGTCGTCTGGAGATCAACACGGCGCAGGGCCATGATGCCCGGCCCGTGGACTTTCTGTCCGGGTACGATCTGACGTTGATGACGTTGAGGCGCAAGAACTAGCGGGAGAATCGAAATGCGTATCGTGTCGACAGCACTCCTTGCCGTTGGAATCGCCGCGGGTCTGGCGCCGCAGTTAGTGGCGCAGGGGCCCCCTGCCGCACCACGCACGCGTGAACAATTGCTGAGCGCGCCTACAGCGCGTACGGCACAGGGCCGCCCCGATCTGAGCGGTGTGTGGAACCGGGCCGTCCCAGCGCCCAACGCCGGCGCCGCGGGTCCGAGAGCGTTCTATCTCTATGACGGCAGCGTTCCGAGCCGGGAGAATGAAGTCCAGAGCGCGTGGGCGGTGCGAGACGCCGATTTCTACTGGCTCGAGATCGATCAGGAGATCATCCTCAAGGGCAATCGCGAGAACCTGCCTCTCTACAAGCCCGAACATTGGGAGCAGGTACGAATCAACGAAGAGTACCGGTACGAGAGACCAGCCGATCCAGGTTGGGGGTGTCAAGAGGTAGGCATCGTCAAGCGAGGCTTTCCAGCGGAAATCATCCAGATGCCGCACAAGGTGTTACTCCGGTACGGCGGGCACCGCTCGGCGATCCGTGAAGTGGCGACCGACGGCAGACCGTTACGAACCGAGGATCAATACGAGGGCCTGCACATCCTGGGGGGCAGTACGGTGGGCCACTGGGAAGGCGATACGCTGGTCGTCGAAACCGTAGACTTTCCTGCCGACCTTGTCTGGTACTCTACCCGAGGGTGGCCCGTGAGTCCGGACGCAAAAATCACCGAGCGATTTACCAGACAAGGCGACGTACTGAGGCTCGAGACGACGGTCGACGATCCGGCATTTATCCGGCCGTGGGTGCTGCCTCCGATGGAGCGCCAAATAAGCCCCGGCGCCATGCTCCCCCCCGCTCAGACATGCATCGAGTTGGATAAAGACTTCCTATCGGGGGCGCGGTTTGGAGAGCGTTTCAAGTAGCGCCATCGATCGGCTCGCCTGGATGCGTGGGGCAAGCCTGGCAGGGTTGCCCCGCGATCCCGCCGCTCAACACTTACCGTGACGTCATCCGTTCGCAGCAACTGACGCCGGGTCACCGCAAGCGACGCCTGCTGTGTCCCGGCGGCATTCACCGCGTGCCCGGCCGCCATCCGGGAATGTCGAGATCGACGCCCACATCCACCGTCGCCTCCGGCGGCACGCGGATGATCCCGATGTTGTTCTCGATGCTGATCTTCGTGCCGAACGGCTCCGAGTACTGCTGAATTCGCTCCAGAATCGAACGCGCCTTTTCCGGTGTGGGCGTCATCGGCACGTTCTCCCTCGACCACGGCCTCGTGCGGAGACCGATATCGACGGGGTAGATGCGAATCTCCACGAGCTTCCCGTCCCTGTACGTCGTATTCGCGACATACGCGATGGAGTTGCTCTCGTACCAGAAATACCCGGCCCGATTCCGCTCCGAGCGTTCGGTCGCCGTCAAGCCGTCGGCCTCCACCGTCGAATCGACGCTTCGCGTGAGATCGATGCCGAGGTTCCCCTGATTGTAGAAGATCGGGCGGCCCTTGTAGATTTCGATGCCCTGCATCGTGTGCACGCCGGAGCCCACGTACATGTCGAGACCGTTGTCGATCAGCTTGTGGAGGAAGGGCCGCAGGTAGTCAGCAGGGTAGTTGTTGTAAGAGTACGCCTGGAACAAGGAACGATTGAGGTGATCGTGCATGTGGAAGATGACGAAGTCCGAGATCTCCTTCGCATTCCGCACGGCAAGGACCAGCGCTCGCTCGTCGGCGGTGTTCAGCTCGTGGCGAAGCTCGCCGGGCTTGTCTGCCACCATGTAGTTCTGACCGAGCCACCTCATGCGGCCCGCGGCCAGAGCGGGCGGCATCTCGGATGGCTGAGCCACGTCGGACTCCGTCCGGCGCGCGAGGATCGAGGCCTCGAGCGCCTTCAGGTGATTGAACTGCTCTGCGGTGACGGTATTCCACACTGTGACGCCGAGAGGATTGACCCCCTGTGCAGTGTTCGTCGCGCGAGGCCCGCAGAGGTTGTCTCCCGGGCAGGCGTGGAGAAATGTCACCAGGCCCTGGGGAACCTCCTGGAACGCGGGTCGGCGTGCAGCGGTGAGGTTGGGGCCGGCGCCGGCCAGCTTGATCCCGTACTTGTCCAGGGCCTCCGTGGCGATCGGAAGCTGCGGCCCGCCACCGAACTCGCCCGGCGCCAGGAAGTCGAAGCCCAGGTCGGCGAACGCGCTCGCGTTCAGGGCAGGATCGAAGCCAACGCCCCCTTCCATATTGCCCACCGTGATGTCGGCATTGCGCATGAGATCGCGGAGTTCAGGGCTCATGCGTTTCGCGACCGGAGTCCTCCAGAACATGTCGGCGACCGAGGTCACCGTGAAGGTGCCGGTCGTCTTGTTCTGCAATTCTCCTCGGAGGTTACGAAGGCTGATTTCGGGGCCTGGAACCGGGCGAAACGGCGGCCCGGCCGGATAGACTGGATTCTGAGCCGCGACAATCGGCACGAGGAGAGCGGCGTGGAGGAGCCCGACAAAAGCTGCAGTACGCCAGCGGACACGGCGCATGCTCGATGGCAGCCGGCGATGCCGGCAAACGATGTCGGCCGGTGTCTCGTCGATAGGCCAGGGTCTCGTCGTCATGTAGTCGCTCCTTCGTTCACAGCGCGGATGAGGCGGCCGCTCGCGGACGATTATCCGTCACGCAGGCGGGAATACTAGCCGATTCGTCGTGAGGCAGGCGCGGCCTCGATCAGCGGACGCGATCATCGGCGGCAGCTGTTTGCACCGGCGCTGTGAGGGGTATATTCAGCGGCATGCCACTCAAGCGGATGGACAACGTCGGCGTTGTTGTGGACGACCTCGCAGCTGCGGTCGCTTTCTTCAAGGAACTCGGTCTGGAGCTGGAGGGCGAGGCGCAAGTCGAGGGACGCTCGGTGGACCGCCTCATCGGGCTCGACGGCGTTCTATCCGACATCGCAATGATGCGGACCCCGGACGGCCATGGACGTGTTGAGCTGACGAAGTTCCGGAGGCCGACGGCTGACAGCGCTGAGCCGAACAACGCCCCGCCGAACACGCTGGGCATACGTCGCATCATGTTTGCCGTCGAAGACATCGATGATGTCGTTGCCCGGCTCCGCGCCCACGGTGCCGAACTGGTTGGCGAGCTGGTGCAGTACGAGAACAGCTATCGGCTCTGTTATGTCCGTGGCCCTGAGGGCATCCTCGTCGCGCTCGCCGAGAAGATCGGCTGACGATTCGGGAACTGTCGAGTCATCGCGTCTGTTCCGCGAACGCGTCCCCGACTCGCAGCGCCAGCGAGGACGTGTTCGCGTGCGCCATGTTTGAGGTGACAGCGATGACGATGCCGCTGTCGCGCCCCATCATCAGCGACATCACCATGCCGCCGGCGAGCTCACCGTTGACGCTGCCGGGGTTCGTCGCCAGCGCGAAGCGCACGAGATCTGACGGCGTGGAATAGAACGCCATCCCGTTCGTGCAACAGGCCAGGTCGCGCATGTACATCAGTCGTCGTCCACGGCCGGGATTGTCATCGGATCTCGGGACATAGAACGTCGCGCGATCGCCCGGCAATGGCTGCGCAGGGGCGAGACCGATCGGCCTGAAGATGACGTGGCGGATGATCGTGAAGAGCGGGAAGTCCTCTTCCGGCTCGCCGATATGCTCAGGACTCCATTCTGCCGCCGAGTCAGCGCCGGTATTGGTCAGCCCGAGCGGCGCGACGGCGGCGGTGACCGCGGACGCCGCCGTGCCGATGTTGAATCGCGTATCCGGCGTGACGGGCGCCCGCGTCACGACGTCCCTCCATCCGAACCCTTCGGCCCAGACGACGGTGCCGCCGGCACCGACCGCCACGGACACCCCGGGCAGGTTTTGCTCCAATACGGCTGAGCGCACGAGCTCCCGCGCGCGCTCGACGGCCGCCGTATATTGCGGCGACGGCGCCGAGTCGACGACCGATGGCACCGCCTGCGACTGCGGGAAAAGAGGCGCGGTCACAACGACCCCGTGGGTCAGAAATGCCGCGAACGCGGCGACGACGACGCCGACGGCAAGCGCCGTGCGGGCAGCCCACATCGGGAGCCGGTTGCGCGCGGCCCTGACACCGAGCACGACTCCGACCGCCATCAGCAGCATGCCGATGACCGCGGCGCCTGGCGCGTCGTCGGCGTCGGCCACATAGATTCCCATGGCCGCGATGGCCAGGCCGAGGGCGAAAAGGGTGAATCCCTTCACGGGGTTCATCACACTGGTTTTCATGCCCGCAGTGTGACCGAGGCCCGGCCGCGGAGTCCTCACCAAACCGTGAGCGGCCGCTGAGATTCGAATGAGATGCCGCGAAAGCCCCTTATTGCCTTCGGAGGTAGATGCTGCCGTCTCCGGCGAAACGAGCCTGGACCCCAGGCTGTCTTCAGGCATAGCCCGGCTCGCATTCGCTCGTCGGGTAGCCGAGACCGTCGACGAATCGAGATAGGGTCGCTCGGCGCGCTATGTCGAGAAGGTTCCAGCCGGGTGGGTCGGCCGTCGCGTCGCGCCAATAGCGGGACCAAGAGCGTCTCTATCAGACCGATAAGATGAACCTGCTACTTCTTCTCGGCCTTGTTAACGATCTCATCGATCATGTCGGAGGCGTGCTCGAGTGTTTTGTAGAGTTCGTCCAGCTTCTCGCCTCGGTCGGCGTCGTGATCGTCCTGGAGTTCTTCCGCAACCGTAGAAGCGTCGTCGATGTCGGAGGCGAGTTCGTCGAATTCGTGGGAAGTCGTCATACGTACCTCCAAGGGTTCCGGGCGCGTCTATGTGCAATTGGGTCGTCGATCATCTAGTAGGTCAGGAAGCGGGCAGTCGACGATCAGCTTGGGTGCAGGCTCGTTCTTGATTTCGAGGTACGGCGAAGCACCGCGGACCTACTTCGCGCTCTGAGGCGCGGGCTTTACATCGGTGCCTGTAGATGTTTGGGTCCGGGCAGCGACAACGGCGGCGGCCATTGCAACTGCAACCAGCAATAAGGCAATCCGTTTCATGAAATGTCTCCTTTCCATGTGTGTTGTTCTGCACGGTCGAGAAGGCACGAACTAGCGGGGATTTGAACCCCGCGCCCGTGATTCTGCGTGCTCGGCGAGGGTGCCCGGCCTGTCGAATGAGGATTCTTGGGCAAGAGTGTGGCCAGGAACAAACGCGAGTTGCGGGCGTATTTCGCAACTTGGCGTCTTACGCCCTCGTCGTACGGGGAGCCACCCACGGCATTTAGAGGGGTCGTTCTGAGGGATGCGAGCTGGGAGGACGTAAACCCTTTCGGCGATGTGAGACCCGTTGGGTGGCTCCAGCCCCGGCCAGCGCGCACGGGCTGATGCGTCCTCTGAGTCTGTTCCGCCCTAACTACGAGGGCCATTCACCGGGCCAACTGTGGCGCGTACCGAGAGCACGTCAGCTATCACCTGCCTATCACGGTGCGGGTACGGGTCGTCGCTGACGACGACTAGCGCGATCTGAACTTTGCGGACGCTCGGCCACCGTAGCCTGACCCGGTGTGTCGGTCAGACAGTTGGGCACTGTGTTGGTGCCTTGGTCACCGGTGGTAGTGGACCGTCGTCTTTTATCGACACCGAATCGCTAGAACTCGAAGGTCCAACAATTCGTGCTGTGACCGCGCAGTGCGGACGTTCAGGACGTGACGGCTACACGCTATGCGGAATCGGAGGCTGGCGGAGAACCTGAGGACTCAGAGCAGCTAGCCGAGTTCCGGTTCCGATTCCAATCCCAGTTCCGGAGAAGGAACCATCGCATTGCGGAGGGCCTCCGCGCTCCGTTCTGCGGCTTCACGGAGATCCTTCCGCACCTCCGCGCCGGACTTCGGCGCTACGAGCACTGCCAGCGTAGCCCCGACGGCTGAACCTGTGAGTAGACCCAATACGAAGCCCGCCAGGTAGTTGCTACGACGATAATCAATTCGTTTTACCAATTTTGGAATCCTCACTGCGGGGAGCCGAGACTAGCACACTTACGACGTATCCCCTGTTCGCCCGAGGACGGGTTTTGTTTTTTCCACAGAGAAGTGCTCAGCTTTTTGGCGGAATTCGAATTGCTCGATTCAGCCTTATGGACAGTAAGGATCACGACCCAACCATTGCTGCTTCGCCTCACCGGCAATAACCCATTCCGATGACCACTAAGAGGATCACCGGCAAGGCGATGAACACCCCTAGTGACCAAGTGCGCGGTGGGTCGGTCATCGCTTCTGTGCCGCTTTCCGCTTCCGCACCTTCGGCGTCACTGTTGCAGATTGCACCAGCGCCTCGCTCATCCGGTGCGGCCTTTCTGGCCGGTTTTCGCCCGTGACTTTGACTTGACCATGCCGAACCTTCGTGTTCCGGAATTCCGCCGGAACTAGTCGCCGGAGAACAGCTTTCCGACGAACGCCCCTGACCCGAGACTGCGCCCGCACCGATTTGGCCGCCTTCAAAACGGCAATGGCTTCGTCTAGGCGGAGAACACGCAAACCCACGGCGCGATATCGCGTTTCGTTACTGGACATCGTCAACCGCCTCTGATACCGCCCCAACCTGAAGCGCGAAGTCGAGCTTGGAGCCTTGATGTCTTTCGTAACTTTCGTTGAACTGATCACGAACCGGGCATACGCTGTGCACGAACGCCACACGTCAACTCACGGGTACGGGGGCCACTCGAACCATGGCGACCAACTACACCGTCGTGCTCTTCTCGCGGCAACACCTCGGCAACGAGGCGGGAGTCTTCAACGACGTCGAACCCAATGTCGTCTTTGTAGGGCGGGCCAAAGACTTTCCGTTTGATTGCCCCGGTATCAATACCACAGAGGCCGCGGTCCTGATATTTCAATCGCGGGATGTCGATCATCAGCGGAACATCTTCCGCGTCAACGGCGTGGATGTATTTGGCGGGCTGCCCGCGAGCCCCGCGAGGGACGCCTGGAATGGGAACATCCTGCTGGTCGAACGGCACCACCAACTAAAGGCGACGGGCAACGTTCTGCGCGTCGAGGCTCGCAGAGCGGATGGCGGCAGCACCGGCGACGTCGACGACTTCATCATCGACAACGTCGTCATCGTGTACAAGACCCTCGACGTCGTCCCCCAGCTTCCGACGGCCACTGGCGATCTCGGGGCGTTCCTCACGTCGGAGCTCATACCGTCGATCACGAACGTGCAGGGTTCCGGGTCGGGGGCGAACGCCGCCGATCAGCACAACGAATACGTGCTGCCCACGCCAGGCCAGCTCGCGTCGTGGCGAGTGGTGTTTCAGAGCCTGCTCGCAGGCGCCTGGGGTCAGGCGCACGTTCAGGCGCGAACGATTAGCTCTACGTACAACGTGGTCCAGTTTTTCGACATGCCCTCGGGGCGGACCCACTACGTCCTGATGGAGGGCGTGCCGGGTCAGATTCCACCGCCGGCGGCTCATGCGACGGGCGAGACGATCACCGATCCGGCCGATCCGACGCGGCGAGGCTGGGGCACTTACGTCTTTGCCGCGCAACCGCATCGCGCATTGAGCTTCTCGGCGCCGCATGTCAGAGACGATCTCGAGACGGAGAACCAGGCGGTCGAAGCGTACCTGACGGTGGGTGCGCGCACGCTATTGATTGCCGGCACCGACCGCGACCAGAACGCGGACGACGCGCCATGCCAGCAGTCACAGCGTCCGTACAAAGAGGCGGATGTCTCGCACACCGCGGAGTGTGTCTTTCAGATTGCATTCGAGGAGATTTATGCGAGCGACACCTCCACATGGCACCTTCAGTTCCACGGGAGTGGGACCTGCACGGAGGACGTGTTCCTGAGCAACGGCGTTCCGAATGCCCCTGCTCCCGTCCATACGCTTGCTGCAAACATCGTGGCAGTCTCGACGGACGCTGCGGGAAGTGGCCCTGTGATCAATGCCCGTGTGTTCGACAGCACCGGGGGGTGTAGTGCTCGAGGGACCGACAACATGCAGATGCGGTACGCCTCAGGCCGCTCGCACGCCACCATCTGCGCGGACGGCAACGGCCCCATCGGACCGTCGAGGTGCATTCACATAGAGCAGCGCCGGAACGTACAGACGCGCCCCGACGGACCCTGACGCCACTCCGGGAGTGAATCGCGCCGTGGTGGTGGAGGGCATCGTCGCGACGTTTCCGTAATCCGGTGTTCGGCGCAGACGAGGCACGCGACCACTTCGGCACCCGCGCCAGAGTGTCCCGTTGTGACCTCGATGAACTACACCGTGACGCGCACGCGCTCACCGGCCTTGCCGCACGCTGCCTTCGAGACGATGGATTGAGCGCCTCGAATGGATCCAGTTACATCCCGATCAGAATCAATATCCCCGCGATTAACGCCAACGCGGCCATCAAAACGCCGGGAATCGGCAAGGCTGCGAAGCCTGCAATGCCAGTCAGGATCAGCCAGATCGCTAACAGGAGCATCCCTGCGCTGCGCGTAAGCCGAACTGCCATTTGAGCCTCCCTGCAAACTGCGTCTGAAACTTATACCCAACCGTCAAGGTCGTTTTGGCTCTGACCCACTTGTCCCAGGTGTGCGGTGACTTCTATCCGTGTGGATCTAATGCCGCAAATTAGATGGCGTAGGCATTCCTAGGACACCTAGGACAATCAGAGACGCAGCCAATTGCCTTCAGGCATTCGGCAGGCGAAGTTCTCCGCTTCATCAACGCTTCCAGTCCCCGTGTAACGTGCGACCTGAGGGTACGGGCAGAGCGGCCGTGTCCGATCCACTTTCCCGTCGGTTCGGTGCGAAGCGACGATTGCTGCCGGTGGTTTGCCGTTTTCAACCCACTGTTCGAGCGCCATCACCGCGTCGAACGCATTCGGGCCTTCGCCGCCGCCGCAATGACCCATCCCCGGCACAAGAAACAAACGCAGCCACTCCGCGTGGGAGCCGGAACCCATTGTTTCGAGGACGCTCCGATAGTACTTAATCGTGGATTGAGCTGAGAAGTTCTGATCCCGCCAACCGTGATACAGGAGCAGTTTGCCGCCACGCTGCCTGAAAGCGGTCAGGTCGGGACTTGTCGCGTCCGTCGTGCCGCTATCAATGCGGTCGGCCAGCGCAACCGCGCTATCAAAATCGAACGTACGCCAGTCCCAAGTCGGATCCTTGAACACCGCGTATCTGAAATAATCGGTCCCCAGAGTGTTCGGCTCCGGGCCTCCAATCTTAGCCGCCCAACCGAGCTCGCGTACCGAGAGCAAGACCGGGAAAGACCACCTCGCCATTCTTCGAGCACGGCCGGACTGGTTACTTTCCGGGCCGTCTCAACCTGTGAGGCAGTAAGGCAAGACGCGGAGTCCTCGCCTCTGACATTCGAGTGTCTTGAAATCGAAGCTGCATCGGTTCGGTTCGGCAATCAGGCCATCCTCCAATCCGTCTAGGGCATCGCAGGCGTTCAGCACCGCCCGATGGATCATCGGGTACTTCGAGGAAGGAATCGTATTTACCGGATTCTTTAGAGCCGCCTGCCCGACGTACATGTTCCATGCAGCGAGCCGCGTCTGAGGGTTTGCCGGAGCACCTGCGATGATGCCGTCGTAATCGGCGGGATAACCGTTGCGCTTCCATCAGACCCTGTCGTCCTCCCGTCGAGCACCCATTCCAGTACGAAAGCCTGGGGTCGGTCCCGTAAAACGCGTCGATGATCGCCTTCGCAGCCACGGTCATCTCATGCACCGCGCGATACCCGAAATCCACGAGCTTCTCCGGATGTCCCAGAAACGCGGGCACTGCATCAGCGGTGTGCCCTGTATCGGTCGAGGCTGTCGCATAGCCTCGCTTCAGTGCCTCGGCCATGCCGCGCTCGATTCCGCCATTGCCCGACGTGTATGTGATGGATCCGGCGAACCCGCCATTGCCCACTCCCTGAAACTTGCTGTTCCAGTTTGCGAGTGACATCCACACTTCGATTCTGATGTCTGAGCCACTCGATGGGCGCAGCGTTGCGGCCACTCGGCAGAATGGCGGCAGATTGGTGAGATTTGCATTCGGTGAAGTGGTCACGCCGGAAGGAATAAACGTGCTGGAGGTGTTTACCTCTGCCATCGCAATGGCCGTGTTCGGCAGTGTCAGCGAAGCCAGTCGCTCACACCTCTGCGAACTGAGAGTCTGACCATGTCCCAAACTCGGCACAAGAATCAAAACCCCGATGGCGAGGTAGCTGCGTAGCATCGTCCACCTCCGTTAGCGGTTGGGGCGTACGTGTGGGGTGCTGAGAAACCGGCGCAATTATAGCGGCAGGATGAAACAACCCCTAGGCGTCTCGGACTACATCCTCGACGTTTTTGTCGGCTCGTATTCCTAGCACGGGACAAACGGTTGTTTTCCGATACACACATTCATGCCGCGATGCGCGACAGATTAGGAACGGATGGGTTCTAATTCAACGAAGCAACGCCTGTTCAAAACAGGACAGACCCACCTGTCGCTTCTAACGCAATCTTCAATTAGTGCCGGACCTGACCCCGGAAGCACTGGCAGCGATGGCTGCCGACCTTGATGAGGCCTGCCGCCAAGCTCAGGAAACATCTGCACACGTTAAGGCTGAGATGCTTTCCCAAGCACGCTCCACTGAGCCACTGCCGGAACGTCCCGGCGTGTTAGAACGGCGGAAATCTCCTCGCTAGCGTTTCTTCGTCGCCTCCGCTTCCGCGCCTTCGGCTTCACCGTCACCGACCGCACCAGTGCCTCACCGTCGGGTGCCTCCGCCGCCTCGACTGCTCCCAACCGCAAACGTGACCTCGTTGGAACCCGCCCCCGTTCCGCAGGAATTTCGAGCTTGAACACGCGCGTCGTAGCTCCCAGTCGCGGCATTCGTCCAGGTGAACGACATGCCGGACGCGGTTTTGGTATCGACGTTTGCTGAACTTGGAGCTGGGCCAATGCCGAGGAGGTAATCGACGGCCGTGCCTCCCGTTGTTGGAGGCGACCAAGAGAAGGTCACGTCGATCCCGAAACTGACGCTCTCAAGTTGGATGGTGCTCCTGGGCTAACGCAGAATGGCGGCCGCGGGTGCAACCGGTGCAGGTGGGGCGGGTGCGACGCTCGCTGTCGCCAGCGCAGCGCCCGGATTATTGTTGTCATCGTTGTGAGCAACCCGAACGCTGACCTGGGTCGCTTGGCCGGCCGAGTTCGTAGTCAGCCTGATGCGGTAGTCAGCGGCCGTAGACGCAGCAATCCGAGCCTGAGACAACTGGTTTCCAGGGATTGTCGTCGTTCCGGTTACTCCTCCTGAGGCGGTGATTTCGACAGAAGAAATCGTTGTGCCAACTCCGGCAGATTCGCGGACCTGAAAGGCAATCACGTATGAGAGATTGCCGTTATCCTGGCGCTCTGTGAATGCTGTCAAGGATCCGACTGCAACCGAGGCAACTCGGGGCGTAGGCGCAGTCGGTGTGCTGCTGCTATTGCCGCCGCCGCACCCGGATGCAAGAGTAGCCAGAAGGATTACGGCACCACGAGACGACCGTAGAGCCATCAAGCCTCCTAAGTTGTGAGGGGCAGGCTCGGTCGTGAGCAATGGTGCTGCCACTAAACCGGGCGATACGATACGCAGTGAAAATTTGGCTCAATTTGGCAATCAACGGTGATTGGCGTGCAGGGAAGTCACATGCGGCCTAGACTTTGTTCTGACCGCTGCAAGGCTCTGATCGCGATGGTGCCGATCCTCGTGGCGATGGTCTGGGGCGCTGCGGACGAGCCTGATCGGACGGACTTGGACGCACGACCCCTTACGCGCCGGGCGCTCGGTAGCGGATTTGCTCCGCCTTGCGCAGGGCATCGATCGTTTCATCGACGGTCAGGAGAACGGTCGTCGCGAACGAGCTGAGCGCACCGCCGCCACTAATCGCCAGCGCAACCGCGGCCATGGACACGTTGTCGGGCGCCTCCCATAAGTTGTAGCCATCGTGTGAGCCGAAGCCGTACCAGAACCCATGGAGCTTTCCACCGACGGACTCGATGTACGACTGAGCGGCCTTTCGGCGATCTTCTGGATTCGAGATCAACCTGGCCCAAGTCTCTGGCGTGTAACTGAACCTCGATAGATACAGCGGCATCGACCCTCCCTGTCATTTGTCCGATCGATTGCGGAACCACATGCAAGGTAGATCATGTGGGGCGCGCACCCGTGCGTCATAACGATACTGTGGCGGTTTGAAGCCAACAGACACGCACTGATGGTAGCCGAGAATGCATGTAGCCCCTTGTCGTTGCATCAAGCGTCCTGAACGAAGGGGACTTGTGATACGTTTACGGTGGCTCGTCATCATGCCCAATCCATCGGTTTCCCTTCGGAGGCCAGGCGACTGCCTTCATTGCGGCACGTCTGGTACCGTTCACCTTCAGCACACAATCCGCGGTGAGAGGATCCAGCTCCATTGGTATTGCTCAGACTGCAAAGCCGAGTGGCTGGTGACTCCCAACGAACAACAACCGCGAACGGCCTAGCGTCGAAAGCGCACCCCTTCGACGAATAACACGGCATCCGTCTTCGAAATGCCACTCGCTCTGGAAGCGATAGGCGGTCAGCACACCGGCATGGAGCCACTTCCGCACGGTTTTGTCCGGCACGTTCAGATGTTCTGCGAATGCCGGCACGGTAAGGTAGACGTCGGAATGCGTAGGGAGGTCGCTGATGCCGCGTTTTCGCATTCGGGCGCTACGGGGAAAAAAGGGTGTACGTCTGCCGACTTCTCAGACCGCAACTGCGCATTTCTGCCGTATTTGAACCGGCATCAGATTCGCTCAGGCTGTCATGAGAGAGGTCCTACGGTGAGCAGTGTCTACCTCACAGCGCAACGCTGACCACTCCGACGCTGACTGCTGGTGGGATCTCTCGCCTCTGGGCTCACGCCTCGACTTCAGTTCAGACGCGCCTGAACATTCATCCGCGTGTATCGGAGCATGGTCTTGTTGAGGCGAGACAATGGTGCTCGATTTGTGAGACTTTCGACTCAATCCAGCAACAGCGATCCATTGTAATTACGGGTAATTTCCCGAATGCTTGAATTGAGCACGCTTATTGCGCGTGAGGCGCACTTATCCCGGTCAAACACGGGAGGTTTAGCCGATGCGCGCCTTTCTTCGCATTTCGGGACTCTGCATCCTTGTGACGCTCGCTGTGTCCGGCCACGCCTACGCACAGAATGACCGCGCAATTGTTCTGGAAAGCGATGCTCCTCGATGCGAGGTGCGATGACCACGAGGGAAGAGCGCATGACGCCGCGGCCGCCCGAGGAGCCGCGCCTGGATCACGTTGCCACGTTGTTTCGCGTTCGTGGAGCAAGCGGCCGATCCCTGCGTTGCGCGGTCTATCGCGTCGAGACCGGGCGTGAGCTGCGCCTCGAATACGAGGACCGTAACGACTTGCTGCGGTCGCAGCTGTTTCGGGTCCGGGACGATAACGCGATCGCGACGCTCGCCGACGGGTGGCACCGGGCTCTAATCGCGAAGGGATTTGAAGACTTGCCAGTTTGATGAGCCGAGGGATTGTTGCACTAGAGATGCCACGGAATTGTAGACTGTGGCACTAAGTAGCGCGCCGCGCGGAACACGGACAGACCCACATAGACGGACCCATCAGGCCGAGAGATTCCAGCGGTGGGGGACACTCGGCCTCAACTTGCATCGAGGACCATCTGCATGCAGACGCTAATTCGACTAGTGAGGAACGGCGGTGCGGCCCTGGTGGGAACGTGTGTGCTGATCCTGCTGCTCGAGGTGAGCTTGAGGCCGGCTGCGTACTTCTGGCACGGCCGTAGCGAATACTATCTCTATTACGGCTTTCACAGCCTGGTCGGACGGGTCGGCATCAATCCGATGACGACATTTCAGGGCGAGTACTACAAATTGCCGCCCCAGTACGTGTTAAGGGGCGCGGCCGGCCAGGCTTCGGAGACGGCTTCGACCAACGCTCTGGGCTTCAGGGGCCGGGACTTCGCTGTGACCAAAGCTCCCGGTGTGTTTCGGGTGGTGTGCCTCGGTGAGTCATCCACATTTGGCTATAGGAATGGAGACGCAGAGACGTATCCATTCTATCTGCAGAAGCTGCTCGAGCATGACAACCTGCAGGCGGAAGTCATCAATGCAGGCTTCCCTTACTACAACACCGGTAGCATTCTGTCTCTGCTCAAAAATGAGATCTTGTCCTACGAACCCGACTTGATCACCCTGTACGCCGCTTACAACGATACGAGCTGGCCCACCGAAATCGGGACTATGGGCCGAGTGGCGCTGTGGGTGCAGAGTCATTCGATCACGCATCTGTTGGCAAAGGACAGCGCGGGCGCGCTTGTAGACAATGTCGAACAGCGCGTCTACAGGCGAACCATACCGCAGCGGCTTCGTGATGATGCGTTCATGGAAAATGACGAGAAGGTGGCGCGGCGCTATCGAATGAATGTGGAAGCCATCATCCACATCGCGCGAAGCCGCAACATCCCGCTGGTGGTGATCAAACAGCCTGTAACGAGACGACGCAAGGGATACGAAACGATGTCGTACGAGCAAGAATATCAGTTGATCAAGGAGAAGTTTGCGCAAGGCAGCCGCTTGACCAACATAGAGACGTGGATGTTGAAGCAACACCATTTGATGACCGAACTCGACGCAATCGCGAGGGAAGCGAAGCTGCCCGTGGTCGACAACATCAGGATTGTCGACCAGGATCGCCGTCGGCTCGCATCATGGGTCCATCTGACTTCCGAGGGTAACCAACGGCTGGCGGAAGCATTGAAAGCCGTCATCGAGGCCTACATCCGGCACAAGCGGGTATCGGAGGCGACGCTCTGAACTATCTGCCCCGCCACGGTTCCTGAACCGCTCGCAACAAAACCTGAGCGCAACCGGTAGCTTCTGAACGTCCAGCAGGTAGCGACGGTAACTATCCTTTCGCCGTCAATCCGCCGACATCTCCCGCATGTGGGTCCTTGTCGCGGCCATTGCGGTAGCCGCTGGGGCGAATCGCGCTTATCATACGCAGCCGGCGGCGGGCCGCGAGGCATCAGCAGATCGAGGTCGGCGCCGTGAGCGAAGGATGGATCGCGCAGCACCGCGGCGGTCGCTAGGCGTACTATTCGACTACGTGCCTGCTCCGCTAGCCCACACGATATTCCGCCGAACCTGGTAGCGGCGGAAGTATTCGAGCCGACGCATGCGTGATGAGGCTTTGCGCATATCAATGATTGATGTCATCTAGCCAACCTCTACAGCAAGTCGTACCGCGACGGCGAGGCTCGTGGGATCTCAGGTTCTCTCAGGAGCACGTGGACAGCCAGGCGGCCGTCGGATCCGCCTCAGTAATTATCGATTGGTGGTACGTGAATTTTGTGTTTGCGCGCGCCTTTGAACAGGCCTCGAACGCTACCCGCAATCTGCCATACCGTAATGGTTCGTTGTAAAGGCCAGCTGCGACGTCGAGCGCTCATCACCATCCGAGTCAACGATCGGTCACCGAGCACCGCGGTGATCGGATACCAGATCAACGCGATGATTCCCGTAACGCTCCAGTACGGAAACCCGCCGATCAGGGTTACGAGACACCCGGCTAGAAGTACGAGCGCCAATGCAGCGAGAGCGTCCCAGAGGCGCCCATACACCACACTGCGCGTGAGACTAGAAGCATCTGCAAGCATCAGGCGGAAGTCCGAGCCGCGATCCCCCAACGCGACATCGCCGCGCGGAGCAACGGACTGTGAATCTCCAGTTTCGAAGACCCTCAATCCTTCGATGAGTTCACGGGCGGGAAAACCGATGGCCTTACCGTATTCGCGAATGATCGCGCGGCGGTAGATGCCAGTCGGCAATCGTGATATGTCATCGCGTTCAAGGTCGGCAAGCAATGAGCGCTTGACTTTCGTTACTTCGGCGAGCGCATCGAGAGTCATACCGCGATTTTCTCGATGCTCTCGTAGCCTATCGCCGAGGGTGAGATTCGAACTGTGCGGCATCCTGCAACCGTTGCGTGATAAGCCACTTCTGGCTTACAGGACCAATCTCGACTCGGCCGAAGACACGCGTTCCGCTGCGTACGCAGACTGAGGATCGCAATCGCCATTAAAGCGGCCCAGAGTAGAGCAGTGAACATTGCGAATCGAGACGATACTCAGGATTCAGCATTCCGGCAATCGACCTATCGTCTCTGCTTGCTGACCCATTACGTCAGAATGTGTCATCACCGCCCCAACGTACGCATACTCGGCCGAAGTGTCCTCCAGGCCGTACGTCGCTGCAAACGATTCCCGGATGCGGCTCGCGGTTTGGTACGGTTCGCGTATCTGCTCCAGCGTCTCGGTCCATAGTTTTGGCATCGCTCGCGTTTGGCCGATTGCCCGACTTCAGCAATGCTTGGCACCGTGATGCTGAAGCTGGCCGAGAGGTTCGCCTGCGACAACGGGTGCGATCTGATCAAGTCGTTCGTCAATCCGGAGGCGGTCACGTTCTACGGGCGATGCGGATTCAACCGAGATGACGTGTCGCTGAGTGATGATCACCACGTACCCATGCGGAAGGCGGTCAGGAGGTGAATCCGTTGGTACTCCCAGCCCATCAGCGCGTCGACCGGTATCGATCGTTGACACCGGGTGGAAGCCTCGCGCCCGCTCTGTGGCCGAACCAGCATGAGCACGTTAGCTCATAAACTGGCGCAGGTAGCTGTCCAAAACTTGCATACAACTCGCCGAGGTACCTCGGCGATGCCGGAGGCTGACCTCCGTGCGGTACCGAGCACATGGAGCACACGAACATGAAGCCAAAGAACACGATCTGCCTCTGGTTCGACAAGGACGCGCATGAGGCGGCGCGCTTCTACGCCGCCACCTTTCCGGATAGTGAAGTAACCACTGTTCACAAGGCGCCCGGTGATTACCCCGGCGGCAAGCAGGGCGATGTACTGACGGTAGAGTTCACCGTTTTCGGCATTCCCTGTCTCGGTCTCAACGGCGGCCCGGAGTTCAGACACAGCGAGGCCTTTTCCTTCCAGATTGCGACGGACAATCAGGAAGAGACGGACCGCTACTGGAACGCGATCGTCGGTAACGGCGGCAAGGAAAGCCAGTGCGGTTGGTGCAAGGATCGCTGGGGCCTCTCCTGGCAGATCACCCCGCGCGCGCTAACCGACGCGCTTGCGGCTGGCGGCGGTGAGGCAAAGCGCGCCTTCGCGGCCATGATGCCGATGAAAAAGATCGACATCGCCACCATCGAGGCAGCGCGACGCGGTGAACTGGCTCCGAGATGAAGGAATGCCAGATCAGGTCGCGACGTTGCGCGTTGCCGAGCGTCTTACGTCGCGACCTGCGGGTGAAACGCCGGCTAGGCGTTGACCGCCTAATTCGATAATGAAATCATCCTGTGTGGCTGGCTGTTCGGGACGATTTCCGCAACCGGCTCATCCGTGCCGCGCGACAAAACGCGGCGTCTAGCCGCACGCGATCGTATTTAGCCGCGATTTGCGTAGGGGTTTTCGCGCAAGAGGAATCTTCGCCCTCATTTCACCGGCAACCGCCCGGTAATGAATCTGACGAGCCGTTGGGCGCACGGGGGATCCATATTGGCCAGGACGACGACGGTGTAGCCCGAGTCGCAGATGGAGAGCTCCCCATTGCTGCCTGGACCGCCACCAGGGTGACCAACACTACGAATTCCTCTCTCGATACACTCTTCGAATCCGTACGCGTACTGCACCGCATCGCCACCAGCGACTTTGCCGGTGGTAAGCACCCTCGTGTGCGTCTGATCAAGAAGCCGACACATTGTCAGCGCGTTCGCAAACGCGAGAAGATCGGTGACGGTCGAGTAGCCACCGCCGTTTGCCGTCCCACGATAGGGCAACGTTTCCACATTCGACTTCCACGGGTCCTGCAGAGTGTCCCTTGTGTACCCGATCGCGCGGTCGGGGACCATGTCTTCCTCAGGGAGCGATCCAGTAGCCATCATGCCGGCAGGCCGGTAGACGAGCTCCTCGACCGCGTCGTAGTAGCTCGTTCGGGTCACCTTCTCGATAATGGCGCCGAGAAGAATGAACCCGTAATTGCTGTACTCGAACTTCGCGCCGGGTTCGAACGCGACGTCCCGAGTGCCAAGCAGCTTCACGTAGTCGGCGTGCGTTCTGAGCTCGAGGCGGCGCGCGGCATAGTCCGGCGTGTAGATGCTGCCGGTGCCACCGGTGTGGGTGAGGAGATGATGGATCGTGACCTTCGACGCCACGTTGTCATTCGGGTAGTCGGTCAGAATCGTTCCGAGCGGATCGGTGAGGGCAAGTGCGCGAGCCTGTACAAGGCGCATTACGGCGACCGCGGTGAACATCTTGTTGATCGAGGCGATTCGGAATCGCGTGTTGAGCGTGTTCGGAAGCTTGGCCGCGCGATCGGCGAACCCGAACGCTTCGGCAAAGACCGCCTGCCCGTTCTTCGCGATGAGCACGGCGCCAGAGAACCAATCGCGCTGCATGGCTCGATCGACCTCCGTAACCAGCGCAACAATCGCATCGCGCTCCTCCATTCGGCAGGGGCGCAGGTCGTCGGGTGTGGGGATCGGATGGATCTCGAACTTGAGGACGTGATGCGGCGGCTCGGCGTCAACGTCCATCGCCGCGCGCGCAAACTGATCGGAGTCCCGTTCTTTCAAGATAGCGACGATCCCTGTCGCCGCCGACTCCTCAGCTCTCTTGAACTCGAAGCCGCCTGTGAATTGACTGAGCCCGAGCTCACGATCGATTCCCGCGACGTCTGCGCTCGCTTTGTCGTAAGGGAAATTCGCCTCGTGGTATGTGAGCATCTCGGCTTGCCGTTGCCGGAGTTGAACGCGCTGAGCCATGCAGCAAACTGCCGGGAAGCTGGGAGATCGATCGTCATCGTGTGCCGCAGTTGTCCGGCGCATTCTGGACCTCTCGCGGGCGGGACGCAACGGGGTTGGATCAAGGACTGCACGACCCAACCCTACAACGTCAATCCGACAGTACCCGAAGATCCCGAACGGGGACAGTTCGACATCACTCTCAACTGGTTCGAGGAGCTGAAGCGACTCGTGCCGAACTGAAGCCATTCACAAGAGCGCCAATTCGAATCTTCAGTCGCCTCTTACCAAAACGAACACAGAGAAGCGTTAGTTAGCCCTTCGTGGGGATCGCCGCGGTAGTGGTGTCGGCGAGGGCTGTGCCATCCGGGGAGCACCGTTGGCACTGATACTGGCGCGATCGTGAGGACTCGGGCAGCGGTTCCCAATTCTCGGCGGCCCAGCGGTCGTCATCGATTTCGCTGGTGTGCTCGGCGCAGAGCACTTTGCCGCGGATCGACCAATACAACCCGCTTGGAGATTCAGGGCGCATCGTAAGGACAGGCGTGAGAGAAAAGAGGCGGTACGGCGCAGAGGCAGTGCGTTGGAACAGCGAACGGCCGCCGCAGTATTCCCGCTGCACGGTCACAAATGCAATCGGGCGTCCACCCGTTCTCTGTGAGTTGCGGGCGGTCGGGAAGGGAAGTCTGCGCGTTGGTTGCCTTTCCTCTCGCACGTGCCAGTCACCGCGACGCGGTGACCCGAGCGACCGCACGAGGGAACTCCTAAAGGATCAGGTGCCACGGCGGCCATCAGCGCTGCGCTGGTGACACGGACGACTAGATCGGGCAGCCCTTCGTACGCGAACCTCTGACTTGGCACCCGGCGTGAAGTGGGCCCAGGAGGAGGTGGATCATGGCTGACTCGGCTGACGGCCCATCCACAGATTTGGCGCGTGGCGTAAAGGCCGACTCCATTGCAGACCGGGGCATGATCCTCGGGCACGTCGGGGAGGATCATGTTCTTCTGGCTCGCACCGGCGATCGGTTCTTCGCGGTCGGTGCGCATTGCACGCACTACCACGGTCCTCTTGCCGAAGGCCTGGTCGTGGGCGACACGGTTCGATGCCCGTGGCACCACGCCTGTTTCAGCCTCGAAACCGGCGAGGCGCTGCGTGCGCCCGCGTTCGACCCGATCGCCTGCTGGCGCGTGGAACGTCAAGGCGACCAGATCATCGTGCGGGAGAAGCTGCCACAGCCTTCCTCGTCGACGCGACGTGCAGTTGTCTCGCGTCAGCATCCCTCGTCCATTGTGATTCTCGGGGGTGGAGCCGCGGGCCTCGCTGCGGCCGACATGCTGCGTCGCGACGCCTATGACGGTCCCATCACGATGATCAGCGCCGATCAAGATCCGCCCGTCGATCGTCCCAACTTGTCGAAGGACTTCCTGGCAGGTGAGGCGAAGGACGATTGGATCCCGCTGTGGTCGCCGGATCTCTACGGTGAGCGACGGATCGAGTTGCTACTCGGATCTGCCGTGTCCTCAATCGATCGGGCCGCGCGTACGGTGCTTCTCGAGAACGGAACTCGGCGCGAGTTCGGCAGTCTGCTGATTGCCACCGGTGCCGATCCCGTGCGGCTGCCCATTCCTGGTCATGACACCGCAAAGGTGCGTTATCTCCGATCGTTTGCCGACAGCCGTGCCATCGTCGACCTCGCGCTCAGCGCGAAACACGCCGTCGTGGTCGGCGCAAGCTTCATCGGCCTCGAGGTCTCGGCGTCTCTCCGCACTCGCGGCGTCGCGGTGGACGTGGTGGCCACGGACCACGTGCCACTCGAGCGTGTGATGGGGACCGACGTCGGCCGTTTCATCCAATCCATTCACGAAGCCCACGGCGTCGTCTTTCATCTCGGTCAGACGGTGACTTCACTGGCCGGGCGAAAAGTCTCGCTCAGCGGGGGTTCGACACTCGACGCCGATTTCGTAGTCATAGGTGCAGGCGTGAAACCGTCGACTGCGGTGGCGGAGACGGCCGGAGTCGCTGTCGACGGTGGCATTGCCGTCAACGAATTCCTCGAAACCAACGTTGCCGGAATCTTCGCGGCCGGCGACGTCGCGCGCTGGCCTGATCCACACACGGGCGAGCGGATTCGCGTCGAGCACTGGGTCGTGGCCGAGCGTCAGGGTCAGGTGGCCGCGCGCAACATGCTGGGCCGGCGTGAGCCCTTCGACGCCGTGCCGTTCTTCTGGAGCCAGCACTATGACGTGACGATCAGGTACGCAGGTCACGCCGAACGCTGGGACACTGTGAAGATCGATGGTTCGCTGGATCGTCGTGATGCAACCGTCAGCTTCATCCGGGGCGGCACGAAGCGAGCCGTGGCGACCCTATCACGCGATCGAGAGTGCCTCGAAGCAGAGCTGGCGCTGGAGCAGTCGACAGTGCCAATGAACAAGAGCTGAGCTGCCTGCAGCGTTATGCGGAGGCTCACGCGCGTTCAGGCGACGCTGATGAGCCACGTGCGAGAGTTGTCCAGAACTGCGTTGGACAACATCCGGAGCGTCTCATCGGCTGGTTCGACCGGCACATGGGCGGACAGGCGGCCGCTACCAGCGCAGCATGAGGGCAGGGAACCGCGTGGCTTACGTGGGCAATCGCGTCGGCTGCCGTCGATCAGCGGTAGGCCTGGGGTTCTGCCTTCGGTCAACCTGGGTGCGCCGGTCACGGTTGTAATCCCACAGAAACCAACCACCAGCGGCTAACCTCTCAGCAAGCTCGATCTGGAACGCATTAAGTGCGTCCTCGTTTATGAATTCACGCTGCTCACGACGAGCACCCGGACCAGCCACAATCAGAGTTGAGCCGAACGGACGTTCAACCCAGATACTCTCGGAATCCCGGATGAAGAGCCAGGAGGACAAAGGCATGGCAGGGGAGTATAGCCTGCGTGTCGAGTATGGCGTTTGTTTCTCGTACGCCTGGTCAGCGGGTCACTGACGTGTGAGCCGCGACGACGGCCTCGTGGTACGCGGTCCCGCCCGCTGTCGCCGCAAGTCCGTCCGTTACGCTGTTTTCCTCGGCCACACAGACTCGGTTCCGTCCTTTTTCCTTGGCGCGGTAAAGAGCGGCGTCCGCCCGGGCGATCATCTCGGTGGCGTTGCGCTCACCGGGAAGAGCGGCGGTCACACCAAAGCTTGCGGTGATGGGAATGGTGACCGGTGTTTCGACGACGCGCCACATCATTGGGTGATCGGCCAAATCCTGCCGCAGTATATCGGCCACCCGTTGTGCCCCCGCCATTGTGGTTTCCGGCAGGACTATCAGGAATTCCTCGCCTCCATAACGGCACTTTACGTCGCTGGCGCGCAGCACCGCGTGCATGCGCCGGCCTACGACCGAAAGGACGGCATCGCCACACAAGTGCCCGTACTGGTCGTTGATCGTCTTGAAGTGATCCAGATCGAGCATCAACAGGCTCAAATGGTGCTGCGAGCGATTTGCGCGCCGAAGCTCCGCGTCGAGCACCTCCAGGGCGTGCTGACGGTTGTAGCAGCCCGTAAGGCCGTCCCGAATGCTGTTGTCGTGGACGACACGGAACAGTTCGGCGTTCTTCAGCGATACCGCCAAAACCGCCGCGGCGGCGGCGAGGACGATGCGCTGACGCTCGGTTACGGGTGGCTCCGACGAGATCCCGAGGACCCCGACAGGTGCGTGCGCCACGATCATCGGAAAGCAGAGGAACCCTTCGTCTGTGGAGACACACGGAGCACCGCCTCCGGCATCCAGTGCGCGCCGCGCCGCCAGCTCGGACAGGTTGGGGTCCACATCGCCGGTTGTTGCCAGCTGCTCCCAGTCGTCGCCGGTGCGAACCATGGTCCAGACCGTTCGGCCCTCCACAACCTTCGGCAGGTAATCGAGGGCCGCCGTCCTGATGGTTGCGAGAGTCAACGACTGGGCCAGCGCCCTGCCAAAAAACACCAGGCGCTCCATTTCGGCCGCGTGGATGCGAGCCTGCGTCGCCTCGGCCGCGGCAGCGAGCGCGTCCTCGCGCATGTCGTGACGCTTGCGAACTTCGTGGAACATGAGCATGACCGCAAGAATCACGAGCCCGGGCAGAAGCTGGAGTTCCCACGTCCGTTCGATGTCGCGCGTGTACTCGAGCACCCGCGTCAGCGGGCGCGAGAAGATGACGAACGTCGCGACCGTCAGGCCAAGTAGAAGATAGATGTCGTTACGCGCTATCAGCCGCATTGGTCCTTTCATACACTTTCGGTTTGAGCGGTCACGAGCGACAGCAGACCGAGGCCGGGTGTCAGAATTGCACTACGTTCATCGCGCTCCTCGAACCGAGGCTCCTCTCGGACTTGCCGTTTCGGAGTCGCCGAGATAAGTCGGCTGGCATTCGTCTCTTTCGTAAGACTCGTGCTGTTGCTCGTGCACGGGTTGAACTGGGCGCTGCGCTACACGCCTCCCGCTCTGCCGTACCGCATTCTCCGCTGCTGAGTGTGTCTGGCGGCGTGGTTGCAAAAGAAACCACGGCAGACCTTTTAAGGAGGACGAACACATGAGGCGATTCTTCACATCATTCGCATTCGCCCTCGGCTGCACGGCTCTGGTCGCCAACGCCCAGGAGACAAGGACGAAGACGGAGGTCAAGAGCTCAGGCGGCGAGCCGCAGGTCGTCACGTATACCGGATGTGTGCAGACCGGTACGCAGGCGAAGACGTACGTGCTCGACAAAGTGGTGCCCGTGACCAAGACCACCACGACCGAGACGCCGACCTCGACCACGACCACGCAGAGCACGAGCTACGTTCTGGTGCCGGGTGGCGAGTCGGTGACGGTGCAGGAGCACGTCGGTCACAAGGTCGAGGTCACCGGCATGCTGATCCCGGCCGGCAATACCCGAACGGAAACGACCACACGTACGGAGCGCGAGGATGCGCCCGATAGCAAGACTCGCACGCGCGTCGAGACCAAGAACGCGATGCCCGAGTTCAGGGTGACGTCGATCAAGAACATCGGCAGCTGCTAACGGCTCGTCAGACACGCGGCCTCTCGCTATCAGAGGCTCAATCGTCCGACTGGCGGTGGCCCTCGTCGTGGCTACCGCCAGTCGGCGTGCGAATCAGCCGCGCTGGGGGCGAATCGCATACCAGAAGAGTCCTGCACCGGCACTGATGGTCGCGGCAAATACGCCACCGAAGATGACGACAAGGCCCCACAAATTTCCGGGGCCACTCCGCATCGCTGCGAGCGCCAACGCGACACCGACCGCAACGAGGCCACCTGTGAAGCCAGCCCGAAAGACGCTCCGACCGCTGATGGCGGGCCCCTGCGGTGCGCGCCACCACCGCACCGCAATGCCGAGCGCCACGCCGCCATACACGGTCAGGCACGAGACAAGAAGGGCCTGATAGTCAGCGAAGGTCCCAGTCCGGTATTGCGGAACGGGCACTGTCATGCCGTAAAGCATCACGGGCGGAGTCACCACGAGGAGCACGCCCGCCGCTCCGGTTAGAAGTCGCCGCATCATCTGCGACTCAGTTGAGCACGCCCGTTGAATCGGGCATCGTCATGGTCGGAGGTGGCGAGCGCAAAGCGGCCGGCCATCCGCAGCGCTCCTGAACCCGTTCGATCGCCTACACGGTCACGCCGCAGCTCCGCGGCGATCGTTGCCGCTGCCCCCTGCGCCACACTCGAGCACGAATACGCAGTGACTCTCCGGGTCGCACTCTCGGAGTGCGGCGAGCGCATCGTCGACCGTGGCGTCGCGCGACAGATGAAGCACGAGGTTGTGCTCCTGGTCACTGCGCAGCCCAACCTGGAGCCAAAGCTCGTCCGACCCGAGGTGAACCCCGTATACGGCCACTGTCCAGGTGCCATGTGCGCCGTGTACCATTCGACCCTCCAGTGCAGCGACAAGCGACTCAGCGCTGTGAGCGTCTCGGTTAAGAACTCGATCGCTGACTTGCATGTTTGGGGAAGTGCGAAATCGCGGCCAAGCGCGCGATCCCGCTTCACAGCGCGCTCCTGTAGTAGGGCTGCGGGGTCCGTGGCTGACCCGGAATGTCTCGTCCTCCTCTATGGCGTCCACGCTCAGCAATGTCAATGCTTGGGTTCCGTCCTGAGCTCTACTAAAACAACACCCATGGCTCAGGAACCCGCGCCGCGGGCTCATGCGATCTCCGTAGAGCGCGCCCGGATTTATTGGTCATCTCGTAAAGACAACGGCGTGCACGTCGGAGCGTTGGTGTTTGCTTCTGAGTTTCTGAATCAGCCGCCGATCATGACAACGCTCCCGCGCTTCAGTCCGGTGTCGACGTATGCGTGCGCGTCGTGACGAGAGCGATTCCCAGCAGCAGCATCCACAGCGGCAGCACGATGTTATTGACGGCTGCGACCGGCGTGACGAGCGGTGTGAGATTGCGCAGCATCGCGACCCAGCCAAGCACGCTGGCCGCGCCCCCCGTGTAGACGAGCCAGCGTCGATTCGGGGCAGCCGCGGCGAGGGCGAGCGAGGCGACAAGAAAGAATCCGTTTAGAAAGAGCTCGCCGAAGAACTCACCGATCACGTTCCCAAGATAGCGATTTGCGTTATCGAACGTCGCGGCGAGCCCTTCGCGCGACGTAGGTGAGGCGGCGGCCCACGCTCGTGCCAAGCCCCAATGCAGCGTCGGCCATCGGAGCAGTCCCATCATCATGGCCACCGCGCTGAAGACGGCGAGCCACAACGCAAGGGTGCCGAGACGGGGAGCGGCGATTCGTGCTGCGGCGGCAATGCCGCGGCCCGCCGGTACGAGCAGCAGCGGGATCAAGCCGTAAATCACCCAGACGGCCCGGCCGGTGCCGCCGAGGGCGAGCAGTCGCGGCAAAACATCCGCCGCCGAGTTATCGAGCACGGCGGGATAGTCGAAGGTGCTCGCAAGGTATCCAAACACCGCGGCGAAAAGAACAGTGGCGGCGATCAGCGACCAGCCACCGACGGTCACGCTGGTCTGTCGCGTTGACGCGGTTCCCACAGTACACTCCTGCTGCTCTTTTGGATTGACGATGACCCGCGAACAACTTGCCGCCCGTATGTACCGCGCGGCCCATCGGACCGGCAGGTTTCGGCTTAGATCCGGTGTTGAATCATCTGAATATTTCGACAGGTACCGGTTCGAGAGCGATCCTTCACTTTTGCGAGAGATTTGCGCAGCACTTCTGCCGAGCGTCCCGCCAGGGGTCCATATGCTGGCGGGCCTGGAGCTTGGCGGCGTCCCGCTCGCAACGGTGCTTGGGCAGATGTCTGGGTTGCCCGTCGTGTTCGTTCGCAAGCGGGCGAAGAAATACGGAACGCGTCAACTCGCCGAGGGTGCTCCAGTGAGCGGGCACAAGCTAGTCGTCATCGAGGACGTGGTCACCTCTGGTGGGCAAATCGCCCAGTCCGTTCAGGATTTGCGCTCACTAGGCGCTGTGGTCGGGGATGCCCTGTGCGTCATCGACCGGGCCAACGGACGCGAAACGCTCTCTGCCGCGGGTATCAATCTAACGGCACTCTTCTGTTATGCGGATTTTCGCCTTATCGCAGAATCAAACTGATGTCATTGCCCTCTGGATCAAGTGACTCATCAAGGTCGACCGGTCCGGCTGAAGCCGGACACTGGGACTGCATACGTACGAGAGTTGTCGAGCGTACGAGAGTCATCGAGCGATGAAGATTCATGATTATGGCGAGAACCGGGCTCAGCCTTGCCGGGCGCCTGCCATCTGCCTGGTCTCCTCCGGCGTCCGATTGGCCGAGTGAGATCTGTCGGTGCGTATGACGAACGCGGTCAACTCAGCGACCTTGTCTCCAGCGAACCGATAGATGTCGCAGAAGGTGTAGGGGATCGGTGGGCCGTCCTTCTTTTCTTGCATCACCATGTCCCCGCGCGTCACGACGGAATCACCTTCGGCGATGGTCTGTTGAATGGTGAACCGCGGCGGCTGAGGATCCATCGAGGCCATCCATTTTCGGATGGAATCTTTGCCTTTCACTGTCGTATCGCCGACCATCGTCCATGTGAGATCGTCCGTGCAGAACGACAAAACCTTCTCGAGGTTGTTCTCGGCGAATCCTTTATTAATCTGATGAACGATTTCCTTCCGATTGGCAGCCATGAACGTTCTCCTTTGTACGTGCGGGATTCCTGGAAAGGCGTGCAAGGCGACCGCCAAGGATCAAGCCGGGCTTGGTCCGCTCTCGCCAACGACGAGCACGCTCACGTCGCGCGACCTCGGACCGTCGAGCTCCACGAGGAATAACCGCTGCCAGCGGCCAAGCTGCAGCCGCCCGCCAGAGACGTTCAGCGCGACCGTCGGCCCCAGCAGCAGCGCGCGGCAGTGCGAGTGGCCGTTGGGCCGATCGCCGAGCACGCAGTTCACGGAGCGAAGCGTGACCTTGTCGTGGCGGTAGATCGCCTCTCGTGGCGCCGCGCGCTCGAGGAGCGCAACGATGTCGCTCATCAGCAGCGGGTCGTGCTCGTTGACCACGATTGCGGTCGTCGTGTGAAACGTCTGGATGTTGACCAGGCCGGTCTCGATGGCGGCGGCCCCCACGATCGCCTCGAGCTGATCGGTGATGTCGATGAACTGGGTAGGGTCCTCGGTATCGACGCGAATCGTCATGTGACGGAACGTCGAAGTGCCTGCGAGCGTGTCCATGTCTCCTCCAGCCTGGAGCATGGGCTCGACGCGAGGCGAAGTCTTCAGTAAGCGGTGACGGTTTCGTGAGATGTGCGTGAGGAGGCGGAGCGCGTGAGGCCCAGCGCGAGGCCAAGGCCGAACATCGCCCCTTCGCCAGTCCCGAGCAGGGTTCGTGTCACGGGGCCGAACTCGGGCTCCCCGAGCAACCGCGCCAGCGGCGTGAGGGAAATCTGCGAACCCTGCGCCTGCCGGGCAATCGCGTGCAGTGTGCCGCCGACGAGCGGCCGCCCGGAGACGGTCAGGGCAAATGCCCCGAGTCCACAGCAGACGGCGATCAGGGCCGCGGCGCGCAACCGGCTGTGCAAGGCTGCCACCGCGTAGCCAGCACCCGCAGCAGCGCCGATGACGAGCCCTTCGATTCCACCGCCGGTGTCGATAGTCAATCCGACGAGCGCCGCCAGACTCCACCGGCCGAGCCATTCCACCGCGGTACCGACGATGGCGCCGCCGAGTGCGGCGCAGACGATGATGGCCGGCGTTCGTTGGGAGCGAGTGCTCGCTTCGCCAACCGAGATGCCGGCGCCGACGCCTGCGCCTCCAATGGCTCCACAGGCGCCGCCTGTCATCGCCAGTACGGGAACGACGGCAAGCGGTGCCACGTTTCCCGGCGCTGCGACCACCAGGAGTCCGCCTGCGGCACCCGCGAGAATGCCCGCGACACCGCCACCAACAGACGCGTTCGCCCACTGCGCGGGGGTGGAGCCTGCCGCCTGCTGCAGCCGACGGCCGACCAGCGCGGCCATCGGCGCACGTGGCACGGCCTCCTCGCTGTCGCTCTCCTCGACGACGTCGGCGAACACGAACTGATAGCCGTGGCGCGAGACGGTGCGGATGAAGCGTGGGTCGCGCGGGTCGTCGTCCAATGCGCGCCGCAGCGTTCGAATTGCCTGGCTCAGCGCGCTATCCGAGACGATGACGTCGTTCCATACGCGATCGAAGATCTCGCGGCGGTGTACCGCGTCGTGGCGACGCTCGATGAGGAAGACGAGCAGGTCGAAGTAACGCGGGATGAGCGGTAGTTCCCGGCCGTCGCGAAGCAGCAGGCGTCTGCGTAGTGACAGCGTGAAATTGGCGAAGCGATAACGCGGCACGGTCCCAGGAAAGTATCAGGACAGGCGCGTCACACGCCACATTGATTTCCTCGAGGTTTGCGGAGTGGCATGTGAGGTGCATTCCACGCGAGGAAAAATCGCCGAGATGGCCTCCAGCGTCCAGCGCAAAGCAGAAGGGAGAACATCACCATGCCGCAGACCACGGCGTCCAGCGTGGGTCCACACACGTTCGTCAAGAGCTTTCACGGCATCCGCTATCAGGCGAAAGATGTCGCCCGCTCGGTCGCGTTCTACACGCAACAGCTCGGCTTCAAGTTGGAGCATCAGCAACTCCCGGCCTTTGCGAACGTGTCGCTGGGCGACGCACACATCCTGCTCAGCGGTCCTGGCGCGTCGGGGTCGCGGCCGATGCCGAATGGTCAGCATCAGGAGCCCGGGGGATGGAACCGCGTTGTGTTGAGAGTCTCGGACCTCCCCGGCTGTATCACTGCCCTCAAGGGTGCCGGTGTCCGCTTTCGGAACGAGATGGAATCCGGTCCCGGTGGACGTCAAATTCAGATTGAAGACCCGGACGGCAATCCGATCGAGCTGTTCGAGCCAGCGGGATAAGGAATCCGCCGCAAAGAGAGCAGACGAACCGGTCCGCACAGGTTTTCAGGACACTACTACTCAGTAGGTCCACGGCCCGGTCGAAAATCTTCTTTTTGTTATTGTCATTGATGGTCACGGGTGCGGGCCGAATACCGCTGCATCAGCGGCGTCACTGACACTCCGTGCAATACGATTGAGGCGGCGACCACGACCAGCGTAATATCCGCGAGCATCCGAGCTGTCGGCCCGGATAAGCCGTGTGTCAGCGCATACGCCAGGTAGTACATCGAGCCAACTCCCCGCACGCCGAACCATGCAATGAACCCACGCTGCGGTCTTGACAGCGGCGTGCGAAAGAGCGCGAGCATCGTCGCCAGTGGTCTGATGACGACGAATAAGCCGAGAGCTAACACGATGCCGGGCCCCCGTACTTCGATATCCGCCAACATCGCGCCCACGACGAGCACGACCGCCAACTCGCCCAATCGTTCCAGTTGTTCGTTGAAGCTGAGGACCGCACGCGCCATGTAGGCGGGGGCGGTGCCCGGATCCGTCGCTTGTTCCTCCGTGGTGCGTCCGGCCTGCACGACGTCCGGGGGTGCCGCCACGTCACTGTGCTGACGCTCGATGCGCCTCACGGAAAGCCCTGCTGCGAATACGGCGAGGAAGCCGTAGGCGTTCAAGAGCACCGCGATCCCGTACGAGAGCGCGATGAGCCCCAGGGCGAGGAACTCATCGAGTCCAACCGCCTCGTGATGTTCACGCCGCAGGTAGAGCACGAGCTTGCCGATCCCTGCGCCGCAGAGCGACCCGACGCCGAGTCCGGCGACCACCGCCCAGACGAGGTCGACCGTCAGCCAGCGCCAGCCGTACGTGCCGACCTCGTGTGTACCCATGAGACCGAGCGCCAGCATGACGAAGGGGAACGCGGTGCCGTCATTCAGGCCGGCCTCTCCAGTCAGACTGAACCGGACAGGTTCCGCATCGTGCTCGTGCTCGACTTGCACATCCGACGCAAGGACGGGATCAGTTGGCGCGAGCAGCGCGCCAAGTAACATGGCCGGACCCAGCGCCAGAGCCAGCGCGGCAGCCGCGAGCGCGGCGACACCTCCGATGGTGAGCACCATCGCGACGGTTGCGAGCAGAATTGCGGCACGCCAGCGCCGATCGAATGCCGGCAGCCGTAGCTTTAAACCGGCTGTGAACAGCGAGATGATGACGGCGATCTCGGTGAGCCGCTCGAGAGCGGATGCGTCATCCAGCGCGTCGACGTCCAGAAGACCGATGCCCCACGGCCCCAGTAATGCGCCGGCTGTGAGATAGAACATTGACGCCGTCAATGGCAGGCGCTTGAGAACGGTGCCGGCGAGCGCCATGCCGATAAGCAAGGCGCCCGTGATGACAAACCACACGGTGGACATCAGGTAGGGGGATCATAGGTGGTTCGTGGAACGACTCGGTATGGGGTCTCCTCGGGTCGATGAAGCGATTCCCTGATCGGCGGTACCGGTTGGGACGATCCTCGAGCTGACAAGCGGTTCGATCATGGCTGACACTACGCTTATGAGTTCTGGGGATCGGTTTACACTACGGCGTTAGTCGCGAGCTAACGGTTGCGAATGAGCCGCGCGGCTTCAAAGCGCCAGAAGCCGCGTCGGCTCCATTCGCTGGTTAGGCGGCGTTCAACGCGATGATCATTTACAGGTCTCACCCACGATCTTCAGAGATTCGACCTGTACGATTGGCGGACGTACCGCCTTCGGATTGCCTCCGGTTTCATCAGCCGAGGGGGCGCTGGGATGCTGTACCGGGCCCGTCACTTCCACTTTCTTACTAACGTTGGTTGCGAAGTCGGACTGTGAGGATCCGGCGAGTACGTACATCGTTGCCGATCCGCCTGCGACATTGTTCAGCACGTAGGCCTTTCCACCGTCAGTCGTTTTCGCTTCGATGACACATCCGGTGAGTGTCTCCTTCGGAGCAGGCTGTTTCTCATCTTGCGCGGGCGGGGCTTGTTGCGCGAATACGCTCACTGTGCCGGCGAGCGCGCATGCGGTTAACGTCGAGGTGACATATCGCAGCATCACTACTCCTTCCTGACAAGCATCCGCCTTCGCGCGAAAGGCTAAAGGCGAGACGCGGACGGGGGGTACCGACCAGCCGGTAGTGTGCACACGCACCATTCCTGCCAACTGACACTTCGTCTCATGGCGGC
The DNA here is from genome assembly GCA_963814955.1 of uncultured Acidobacteriota bacterium. Lineage (GTDB taxonomy): Bacteria > Acidobacteriota > Vicinamibacteria > Vicinamibacterales > UBA2999 > DATCJA01. The sequence continues at coordinate 589,913 of CAWFEX010000015.1, read as the reverse complement.
ACGACCCTGCCGACGAGCTGTCGGGCACGTGACGCAGTGTGCAAAGTATTCATGTGATTGAAGCTGCGCATTCGTAACTGCCGGGCCGCGGAGAAGCAGACCTCCTCAACGAGCACACGCGCGCACGGCCGAGCACCGCGAAGCTATGGAAAGCGTTTGATTCGACTGTCCTGGCGCCCTGTCGCAGGGATTGTTATCGATTGAAGTGGCGGTAGTTGTTCAAGTCGTGGGTGTTGGGGGCGCGGTCGCCGCCCCTAGCCTGACAAGCTCGGACGGGGGATCCATCCAGAGCTGAGCTTCGATGTAGTGGTCGCGACCGGGTCGCCACTCAGGTGGCAGGCCGATCCTTTCGACGAGCGCCTGCAGCTGGTGTCGACGATAAACTTCGCCGTGCCAGGGCTGGCGCGATGGCTCGTCTCCAAACCACTCACCCCGGGCAATCAGGTCGTTCACCGCGCTATCGCCATAAGTGAAGCTGACGCACTGTTCGGGCAGCGCATCAAGATCGATGCTTGCCCATCGCAGATCGAGCTGCTCATGTTTTTCGAAAAACGAAACAGATCTGCCCAGAACGAAGTAGAGGGGGCACGATCGAATCGGCTGGCCCCCGAGGGCTACGAACTTTGTTCGCAGTCTCGCTTCCGCGCGCCTTCGCTGCGGCAGATAGGCTGGAGAACGGAATCGTTCGACGGCGATCGTGTTTGCAGCCGAGAGCCCAACGATCACCCGCTCAGCCTCGGCGGGATTCAATTCCGTGATGGATCGCATGGGTGGGTGCGGTGCCTTGTAGTAATGCGTAAGATCCTTCGGTAGAGGCGATTCCCGATCCATCTCCACTTGCCCCCAAGAAGAGGACCTAAGCTAATCAAGCTTGTCCGAGCGCTGTATCACTGGACGGCGGCAATTAATGGTTCTGTCCACGAGGAACTAGGTCCAGCGCCGCCCGGTTCGATCCGTCGGGCGCAATTGTCCTGGGTGGCTGGCGAGCCGTCAACTTCTTCCAGTGCGGAACGACACGTCGCGCACAGTCGCCGAGCGTTGACCGATCGGCAGATCAAGCGTGTTTGGCCCGAAACTCTTCGATCTCAATTCTGGATTTCATCTTTCACAATTGCACTCTCATCCGAGCACACGCACGTTCAACAAGGGCGAATCGCCCACGTCGATCCTCCGGCATACCTCTTGACTCCGGACCCTTCATCCCTGCCCAGCCGAGACTGTGGGAGACGTTCATGATTCGTCACGCACTTGCCGGCGCAATGGCCATCGTATTGGTTCCGATCGCTCTCGCGGCGCAGACCACGCTCACGATCGAAGCCTCGTCTATCGACGTGCACGAATCGCCGACGGTTACAGCCCGTGTCATCGGGCAGTTGCAGCGCGGGCGCGTGCTGGACGTGGCGCACGAAGACGGCGACTGGGTAATGGTGGTGTGGCCCGAGGCGACGGCCGGCGTCGGCTACGTGCGACTCAGGATTGGATCGCTCGCCACCACCGACCGGAATGGCGACTACTCGGTGAGCAGCGTTCGCGCTGAGGTGGAAGCCGTCGACCGTGCGATATTGGCGATCTGGGCGGCCCGCTCGAATTCGACGAATGCGCTACACGACGAGCCCCTGCGGTAGCACGATCCCGCACCGGCGAACGGACGCTCGCCCTTCAGATCTTCGAAGATGTCGATGTTCGACCTGACACAGCTCAACGACGACGACTTGCGGGCCGCGCTATTCGATGCCTTGGTCGAACGCTTCGACGCACAGGCGCAGCAGGATCGCTCAATCGCGATCGTGAACCGGATGCCGACCGTCGTGGCCGTCAGCAGGCGGGGCAATTTGCTGACGCTGTCGCAAGGCCTCGGTCCATGGCTGCTGCGCGGCGATCTGAAGTGCAGGGATCGTCGCGAGCGGCTGAAAACCTTCAACGTGGGCCGAGCGACGCTTCAATCCAGGTTGGCCATCACGCCAGACCGCATCGAAGGCACACCTGACGAGATTCTCGACCGAATCGTGGCGATGTTCCTCGAGTCGACCGCCGGGGGAGAGGAGAGCGAGAATCGTTCGGTGCAGGAACGGCGGCCCGCGGTCGCACGAACCAGTCGCGAAAGCCGACGCGCAACGGTCGAAGTCAGGCCGCCGACATCAATCGAAGTCACGGAGGACAGCTCGCCGGTTCTGCAGATGCCGGACCAGACGATCTCGGTGGAAGCCGTGCCGCCGCCGCCGGACCCGTTTCAGGAAAAGACGAGATCGGCCTTACGAACCTACCAGATGCTGTTCGAAACAGCGCGGCGGGAGCTCGATCAGGCGCAGTCGCTTCCGGCCGGCAACAGGTACTTCCTGCTCAGCGCAGGCGTCTTCGTCGCCTTGAGCGCTGAGGCGTTCTTCAACGATCTGGGATCACGCGTGATTCCATCCTGGTCCCAGCTGCAGCGCCTCGATCCGCGTGAGAAAGCCGAGGTGCTCAGCATCGAGCTGTTCAACGACAAGGTGGACTGGAGCGTTCGTCCGTTTCAGAGCGTCGCCGCGGCGCTCGGCTTCAGGCGCGCGTTGGCGCATGCTCATGCCGAGACGCTGTCGTATGAGGAGACGCGGGCCGTCGACCGCAGGGCCAGCGAAGTGCCGCGAACGCGGCGGACTGCCTGGCCGGAGTACCTGCGATGTCGCGACGATTCAACGCTGGATCGCCGATGTTCGTCTTGTGATCGAGTACTTCTCCAGAGGTCATGACCCGACCGAAGTGTGATCTCCTTCAACGCCAGCGCGCGCTCCTGAACCCCGCCTTCAATGCCAGCGCTTCTCTCGAAAAAGCGATCGGGACGGCGGACGATTCTCGCGATCCGGGCTGCTCGACGTGCACGTGCGCGTAATGGCCGGGAACCTTCCAAAGAACACGATAGCCCGCCCGCTGCAACATCGCCGAAAGGCTCTCCGGATCCGACGAATGGAAATCGACGGCCAGGCCCAGATAGTGGGCGGACCTTTTGCTGTGGACGTGGTCGTTCGCCGACACGAGCCGAACCTCATTGCCCGTTCGTGAAGCCCAGATGTCTGCGAGGTCAAGGATTCGCAGTGCGTCACGCGACGTCAGATGCACCGGCACCCGAAGTCCGCGGATCACCGCGACTCGGTTAAAGGGGGCAATGTGTACCCCTGCGACGCGAGCAGCGCGCGAACACCATCGAGCGCCTTGCCCTGTTGTTCAACCGCGTCGGCCAACCGGCCGTTGGCGTCGAGCAGTGCCTGAGTCGTACGGCGTTGCTCGGCAATGAGAAAAGTCACGACGGCCCCCGCGAGCAGCCAAGGCAGAATCGAGGTCTTGAACTCGGTCCAGATGTTCATCGGTGCCCTCCTCCATGCCGGCTCACACAACGAGGGTGCGCTGCGAAATTCACGCCTGGCTGTTTCAGGGAGTGCAACCTCACTGGGACTCGGTTTGTGGCTACGAGCCGAGGGCGCCGCGTTCCAGATCGTAATTGCACTGACGATATTCGTCTGGTCTTTTTGGAGAGGTATTACCCGACCTGCTGTCGGCCGCAGGCGGCAAGTACACACGCAGCTCAGAACGGAAAGACGACTCCGACGGCGAACCGCACGGAATTGCTGGCACCCTCTTCGATCACGCGGAAGTACGAGGCCGCAAACCGCAAACCGATGTTTTCGGTCATGCGGACGTTCACCCCGCCACCAAGTTCGAAGGCCGTGTCGCTGTCCGATTCCGATTCGTCCACGGTGAACGTCCGACCGCCCACGGTGGTGCTTCCCTCGAATGAGGCGGAGCCGTGGACGAGCCCGAACAGCGCCTGCCCGAATGCCACGATCTGCGGATTCTGCCGCGCGCTGAGGCGAATGCCGCCCATGAATGAGTGGATCTTCAGATCGGCGACCACGTTCACCGGAAATCCCGCAACCACGCGGGTCTCGTCAATCGTCCTGTAATGTCCCGAGACTTCGCCAACGACTCCGAGGCTATCGGTGAGGTTGCCGAGCGCATCGGCGTACCACCCGCGGCTGAACGTCTCTTCCTCGAAGTGCAGCACGCGCCAGCCAGCCGAGAATTCACCGGCATTGTTCTGGGCCCGGGCAGGCTGCGGCATGGCGAAAACCAACGTGGCGAGAGCGCTAATCACTGAAATCCGCAAACGTCTCATGCGATCCTCCTTGCCCTGCATAGGCGAACGGCTGCTGCCGCGGTTATCGGCAGCAGCGCCCGCGAGATTGACGATTGAAAGGAAGTTGTCGGTGGGCCAGCTGCCGCCAGCGACAACTTCGCGTGTGCAGGTCAGGGCAGTTCAGTACAGGTCAGCGGACCTCAGAACGGCCACGGGAACCGGCGATTGCTGCCGCTGTCGCCTCCATACCGTTCGCCGTCGGCAAATCCAGCCTGATAGCCAGACTTGAAGCCGTCGCGATAAATGTTGGCGTACTGCGCTTTTGTGCCGTACTGCGGATCGTAATTGCGGTCGCCGGATCGATACCAGCCGTGACGCGTCGGATCAGCGCTGCGGCCATCACGTGCGTCGTCCAGGCCTTTCTCATATCCGTCAGCGTACCCGTTGTCGAACGCGACATCGTTCAACCGGCGATCCCGCTCACGATCGGGATACGCGTCGCCCCGACCCCCTCGGGCGATTCGATCGTTCCGGGCGGCGCTCGAATTGCCCCAGCCGCGCTCCCGGCACCATTCCCAGCCGAACACCGGGTGTCCGGCCCCGCTGCGGCAGAACGCCGGTCCGCGACCGGACTTTGCCTTGCCCGATCTGCCCTGTGCGTCGGCGCTCATCGGCAGCAGCGCCAGCACGAGCACAGGAACCAGGTACATCGCACGTTTCATTACTGCCTCCTGTTGAAGCGTCCAACCGCTCAGCGTTCCATGCGGCATGCCAACCGAGCGGGCGCGAAACCGAACCTGATTTCGGGTTATTCAGGGTGGGAACGTCCGGGAGACAGGACGGATGCACCAGAAGCGTCGGCCCACTGCCGACAAGAACGTGATCCGCTGACGGACTCGTGTTCCGGGGCGGCCAGGGCCTTCCTCAGGACGTGGGGGGCATGAAGCGCAGCCGCGCCATCACCTTGCGCGGGTCCACCGGCGGATGGAACCGCCGCGCCGCGGGAAGCTGGAGGTACAGGATGGAAACCGCCGCCAAGAGACCCAGAAGCCCGGAGTGGATTCGGATCGCACGCAGGATCTCGCAAGACAAGAATACGTAGGCCGAGAATCGCGCTCGCTCATGGCGCCGCAGCATCAGCGCGCCCACTACCGGCGCAATGACGAAGTAGACGAACGCGTCCCACAGCTGGCGGCTGCCGAAGTTGAGCCAACGCGCGCCGAAAAGCAGCGCCGCGAGATGAAACGCCGGGCTGGCCAGCAGCGCGACGGTCAGCAGCCAGAGTCCGAGCGGTCGTCGCAATCCGTTCTTCGTCTCAGGTTCCATCGGGAGCGGATGTAGCTAGTTCACGTCCGCGCCGAAGGCGAGGAGCCGGCCATCACAGTCCGTAGTGAAGAACTGAGGCGCGATCTGACGAATCATCGCGCTCAACATAACACGGCGCCACACCCGCCGAAGCGAGCAACGTGAGCTTTGGTCGGGTACACTGTGAAGTTCGGTAGCCTGCTGTCATCGTGCAAAGAAATCTGACCCGTACTTGTCGATGACGTAACTCCTCGGCGGGTGGTCGAGGTCGATGATGTGCTCGGGACCAAAGAGCACCTCGGTGCCTGAACGGAGCGTCAGGCCCTGCGCGATTCCTGGATCGCTATCAAGAACCCCGACGTAGTGAATGCCGGCCCGCCGCTTCACGATTACCCACAGACGGTCCACGCCGCGATCGATGACGCGTCCCGCTTCACGTGTCTCAATGTCGAACAAGAGCTTGGCAGCGTCGCCAGTTCTCAAGCTCTCTCGTTCGATTCGGTCTGGAATCCTGAACGAATCTGGATGCTCGTTGTATCGGACCTCTGCTGAAACGAGAGTCCAGCCATCTTCAGCGATGCTCGCAAAGCGCGTTGGACTCGGACTCATGTTTCGTCTGCCATTACTCCCCACTGGTCGCCAAGTGGCAAGCGATCCGGTGCGAACGATGAGTCGCGAGTGCGGCGTTTCTCGCGACTTAACGTCAGGCATCAGCCGCGGCGCTCACGTGTCCTTTGCCCCGTCGGCTGCATGTTGGCCCGCTACGTCCACTTGGTCAACCATCTTGGCCATGTAGTATTCGTCCACGTACGCGCGATTGACCTTCAACGACCGCTTTTTTACACCCTCGATTTCAAACCCCATTTTCTTGTACAGCCCAGTGCCTCTTTCGTTGTCAGTCCTAACCGTCAGCTCCAAACGTGTAATGCCATGGTGCCTCGCCCAGGCCTCCAGTTCAGTGAAGAGCCGAGTACCGATCTTCTGGCCTGTGAAAGCCTGAAGCACACCAATAACGATATACGCCCGATGACGAATCCTCGCCAGCTCACCGCCGATCGCCACCAGGTAGCCGACTAGCTGCCCCTCGCGTTCAGCCACAAGGATCGTCTGATTCTCTTTGGCGAGAACGCCCTTGATTCTTTCACGTTGCTCCTCGACTGTAGTCAGACGCTCTCCGGCTCCAAGGAGCATGAATTCCGTTTCGGAGTCGATTCTCGTCAGCAGATCAAGAAACGCCTGGGCGTCCCCCTCGTGGACTTTCCGTACTTCTGTCTCCTGCATTTGGTCGTCAGTGCGGCGTTTTCTAGGGACTCAATCTCCCATCGGCGGCAACTTCCTCTAGTCAGGACTGCTCGGCGCGACGGACGGAAGGGCCGGCGTAGCCGGAGGCTGCCGTGCTATTTCGCGAGAAAGCGCCCGGCTATTTCACGGTCACACTTGTAGCCCGTATACGGGAGATCCGGTCTGTGAACCCATTCGACGCTTCCCGTGACCGGCTTCGCCAAGTATTCCGGGTCCTCGAGGTCAAACGAGTAGGTGAGGCGGGTGCGGTCAGGGCTCAGCTGAAAACGTTCGACAAGGTGCTTGCCCCGCCCGGAAGGTACACCCGCTCGAATGCCGGACGCGTGAGTGGCGAAATCAGTCGTATCGACGACGAGCACGCCCCCTTCAAAACGGCCGATTGAATGCCCCTGATTTGTCGGCTTTGCACCGGCGTGTGAGTCGGCATTCATGTGGATCACGCGTTCGATATTGTCGATGAGCGCCGCCCGCATGACCGTGGTTCTGTCGCCCACCTCGATGCGCTTGAGGTCGGACCACGCCATTAGGAACGGAGCGCTCAACGACACGCAGTTCTGAACCCCATTCTCGGAATCCGTGTGGGCCGTCACGGCCGCTCGGCCCTTGTCGGTCAGCGGCCATTCCGCCGGTGACCCTATGAAGCGCACGAAGGCCGGTGTCGTCGGCAGCCAGTTGCCTGTCAGGCTGGAAGCGGCAACCGGATTGGGCCGCGCTGCCGGCGCAAGAGTTCCGCGTTGATACGCGAAAGATCCATCTGCCTTCTGGAGCGAGCTGAGCAACGCGGTCCTCCGCGCCGGGTTCTTCGCGGGGTTCACCTGAACGACGACTTGATCGTTCACTCGAAGTGAGTCTTTGAACCAGCCGGCACGCTCCATCATCGTCGGCGATCCCGTCTCGACTTCCCAGACGAGGTCGCCATCGTTGGCCGCCGACCGTATGAAAATATAGACGTGCGGATTGCTCCACTCGTATTTCACCACGCTACCAGGAAGCGTGATGGTCTTCTGGAGATCGTAGAGGGCAGGACTGTGATGAGCCCCTGCACCAGTCGCGGCCGATAGCACGAGCAGGGTCAAGAGGGTGCGACGCATTCTGCCTCCTTGCATCAATAGAACACCCCGAGAAACCCGAAAACGAAAGTGCCACCGCGGGTGTCAAGTCTATCGCTAGTTGAAGGGCGATGCGCTTGCCGGCTCTATCGCTTACGAGGCGGGCAGCCTCGGCAACATGCGTGCGTTCCATTCAGCATATTGGGCGCGGATGCGCTCGAACACATCCGTGTGCAATCCTCGCACGTCGTTCTTTTCACCCGGATCGAGCAAGAGGTCGAACAGACGCTCACTGCCGGATTCGTCGAGGTACTTCCAGTTGCCGACGCGTGCAGCCGCACGCTGCTGCGTTCGCCAGAAGAGCGTCCGGTTGTAAGGCGAGCGCGTGCCCTTGCAAACCGGCATTACGTCTTCGCCATCCAACGGGTACGCCGGGTCGGGCTGGGTGCCGGTCACCGCCAGGATCGTCGCCGTCCAGTCCATGGTGATGACTGGTTGATCGCTGACCCGGCCTGCAGGGATCGCGCCTGGCCACCGGACGATCGCAGGGACTCGAATGCCGCCTTCCCACAGGAAAAATTTCTGAAATGAGAAAGGCCAGTTGTACGAGTATCGTTCGCCGCCGTTGTCGCTCGTGAAGATCACCAGGGTGTTGCGTTCCAGCCCTGCACGGCGCAGTGCCTGCAGCACACGGCCAATGCCGGCGTCCATACTTTTCATCATGGCAGCGTAAATCTTCAGCGAACCGCCAGCGACCATCGGCCCTTCGCCATGGCTGGTGTGTCCGATGGCCTCATCCTCGGGTCCCTCCCACGGCGAATGCGGGGCGGTGTAGTGGAGGCTGAGATAAAAAGGCTTGGTCCGGCGGCGGGTGATGAACGCGGCCGCTCTGTCCGACAACAGGTCCGTCAGGTATCCGACGCGCTGGACCGGTTCGAGGTTTTCCCACAGATCGGTCCCTTCAGAGTCGCTGGATCGATGCGTGAAGTAGTCGCCGGCTCCGCTCAGAATGCCAAAGAATTCATCGAACCCGTGCCGGTTTGGTCCGAATTCCGGCTTCCACCCGAGGTGCCACTTGCCGATAAGGGCGGTGTCGTACGTATTGGCCTTCAGGAGCGAGGCGATCGTCGGTTGGTCCGCCGGAAGTCCCTTGTCACGATCGCGCGCGGTCAGCGGCTCGTGCAATCCGACTTCAGTGCGCTGCGGATACCGTCCTGTGGCAAAGGCGCACCTCGTCGGCGTGCACACTGGCGCCGCCGCATAGGCGCTCATGAACTTCAGTCCCTGCCGAGCGAGTGCGTCCAGTACCGGTGTTTGATAATCCGGACGACCGTAGCAGCTGAGGTCACCGTATCCCAGATCGTCAGCGAGGATGAACAGCACGTTCGGCCGGTGCACCTGCGATGACAAGCCGATTCGTGCCCCGGCGACCAGTGCGCCGGTCGCTGCGGCGGAGTTGATGAATTTGCGACGAGTAACCCTCACCGCCATATGACCTCCGGTTCGAGCGCCGCCATGATACTGCGTTCGCGTGAGAGGGATTACTCCTGACTGGTCGCGCCCTCCGGGCCAAAGAGATCACCGCAGAGCAACTCGTGCAACTCTATTTCAAACGCATCGAGGCCTATAACGGCACCTGCGTCAAAGGCGTGGTCGATCCGGCGACCGGCCTCATGTTCGGCGAGATAACCCCGGTCGAGAACGCCGGCCAAGTCAACGCCTACATGACGCTCAACATCCGCGGCAAGCGCTCGAAGACCGACCCCGTCGACAACGATCCGCAGATGCTCGACGCCCTCGAGACGGCGCGGGTGCAGGACGCGCATTTCGCCCGGTCCGGAAATTTCGTCGGGCCGCTGCATGGCATTCCGATCGCGATAAAGGACAACTACGACACCGTCGACATGCGCACGACGGCCGGTGCCATCGCCGATTATGCCGACGACAAGCCGCCGAAGGATGCGACCATGGTGGCAAAACTTCGCGCCGCCGGCGCGATCCTCCTCGGCAAGACCAATCTCGACGAATATGCGCCGGCCGGCATCGGCCGCAGCACGCTCGGCGGCCAGACCTGCAATCCCTACGACACGAAGCGCATCACCGGTGGTTCCAGCGCCGGATCGGCAGCGGCGGTTGCCGCGAACCTCGCGATCTGCGCGCTCGGTACCGATACGTCGGGGTCGGTGCGCTATCCGTCCTCGCTCAATGCGCTGGTCGGGATTGTCGCGACGCAGGGGCTGGTGAGCCGCGCCGGCATCGTGCCACTGACGTTCTCACGCGACCGTGGCGGCCCGATGTGCCGCACCGTCGAGGACACCGCGGCTATGCTCGAAGTGCTCACCGGCGATGATCCGCGCGACGCCATCACGGCCGTCGCGCATGGGAGGCCATCGGTCGTCTATTCGAATTACGCCGGCCGCCATTCGCTCGCCGGCAAGCGGCTCGGCGTGGTGCGCGACTTTATGATCGAGGCGTCGATTGCCGACCGCGAGAATGTCCGCATCGGCAACGAGGCGCTCGCCGACATGAGGAGCCTTGGCGCGACCCTCATCGATCCCGTCGATTTCAGCGGCGCCATCGCCGAGATCATGACCGCCTATGAGCCGGGCTTCTTCACCCGGACCTTCCCGGCCGCAATTCCCGCCGGAGTAAAAGCGATCGACCACTTGGCGGCGATAGCCAGCGATCCGAAGCTGCTGCCGGGCGGCGCCCGCGGCGTCAATCTGCGCATGCTCGCACCGTCCAATCCGCGCATCGAAGCGAGATATGCGCTCGATCTCTATTTCAAGGAGCGCGGCGACAAAAAATTCCGCAGCGTCGACGATTTGTACAAGACGAAGTCTTTTGCCGGCGAGAACGACTGGTTGCAATTTGCGCTCGGTGCCAAGGCGGAAACGCTCGATACGCCGGACGGGGTCAGTCACACGCTGCGCATCACCAACCTGCAGCGCATCATTTACAAGGTAATGGCGGACAACAATCTCGATGCCCTCGTCTATGTCTACACCACGATCCCGGCGCCGCTCGTCTATCCGAGCCGGGTCGCCGCGGTGTACGACTCCCGCGTCGAGCCGCGCGTGCTCAAGGCAAAGACGAAGATGTCCGATCCCAATCTCGTGCCGGGAGAGCCCAGTCTCAAATCCGACCTGGACACCTGGCGGAGCGCCGGCGGCAGCTTTGCGGTCAATCTGAGCGCGGCGAGCGGCCTGCCGGCGATCGTGGTGCCGGCAGGCTTCACCCGCGTGGTTTATGATCGCGTGCTGGACGCGAGCGATCCGAACGGCAGCCGCTTGGATGGACCGAAAATTGATCAGGTCCCGGTCGCAATGGAATTCCTCGCGCGGCCGTTCGATGAGGCGCTGCTGTTCGAGATCGCGTCTGCCTACGAAGCAGGCACCAAGCACCGCCGGCCGCCGAAGGGATTTGGTCCGCTCGCAGGCGAGCCTTAGCCCGGCGGCCCTGCCGTGCCGGCAAGACCTGCGCGTAAGTGTCCCTTGCCTACGCCGAATCCGGGAGCCGCATCGTTCAGGCCGCTCGTGCGGGAGACTTTCGAGCCTGGCTAAAGAGGAACTGAAGCAGTGTTGCCGACGAAACAGCGCACTGCTCGCAGTGAAGCCGACGGATCGAGGTTTTGATACAGCCTCTTAGTAATGAGTAGTCGCGTTGCGTTTACCAAAAAACGGCCCGGACGATTGAGTACCCCTCCGCCCTGAGGATTCGCCAGCGTGTGTCACAACCGCCTCGTCACCGAACCCCCTCAAGTTGAAAGAGCCGGGAAGGACCGCTACCATGTGCCAGCCCGGCGAAGGAGATCGACATGTCGGAAGAGTCCTCGACCCCAGGCACCCTGTCGCGACGTGGCTTTCTTGTGACGGCTTCTGCGGCGGCGATGGGAGGAATGACACTCGCGCAGGGCGCAACGCAGCCGGGTCAGACCCGCGCCGACATTGCGAGCCTGCCACCCTACGGCAACTCCACGCTTCCGCCAGGTGTCCGGTCTCGACGAGTCGCCAACGTCAACGGGCTCACGGTGCACATGCTGGAAGCCGGCTACGAGACGCCGCGGCGGCCGGCCGTACTGCTTCTGCACGGCTTCCCGGAGCTTGCCTACAGCTGGCGCAAGGTGATGCTGCCGCTGGCATCCGCGGGCTATCACGTGATCGCGCCCGACCAGCGCGGCTACGGCCGCACCACGGGCTGGGACGAATCGTATGAGGCCGATCCCGATCCGTTCCGCATCCTCAACATGGTGCGAGACGCGATGGCGCTCGTCTACGCACTCGGCTACCGCTCCGTGGCGATGGTAGTGGGACACGATGCGGGGGCGCCCGTCGCGTCCTGGTCGGCACTCGTCAGACCCGACGTCTTCCGTTCCGTGACGATCATGAGCTCGCCGTTCGAGGGCCCGCCGGCCATGCCGTTCGATACCGCCAATGGCGCGGCACCGCCGCGGCCGGCGCCCACCGATGATGAACTCGACGCGGAGCTCGCAAAGCTCAATCCGCCGCGCAAGTACTATCAGAACTATCAGCGCACACGCGGGGCCAATGAAAACATGCTGCACGCCGCCCAGGGCCTCCACGCGTTCTTCCGCGCCTACTACCACTACAAGAGCGCCGATTGGAAAGGCAACAGGCCGCATCCGCTGAAGGCGAGAACTGCCGAAGAGATGGCGCAGATCCCGACCTACTACGTGATGGAGAAGGACAAAGGCATGGCGGAGACTGTTGCGCCGTTCATGCCGTCGGCGGCCGAGATCGCAGCGTGCAAGTGGCTCACCGAGGCCGAGGTCGACGTGTACGCGTCGGAGTTCGGCCGGACCGAGTTCACGGGCGCCCTTCAGGGCTATCGCGTGCGTCGCGGCTCCGACCCGAAGAGTCTCGCCGAGATGCGTACATTCTCCGGTCGCTCCATCGACGTCCCATCAATGTTCGTCGGAGGGAAGAGCGACTGGGGCACATATCAGACTCCAGGCGCGGTAGACAGAATGCGGACCAGTGCGTGCACCCGAATGGTGGGTTTCCATCTGGTAGACGGAGCCGGGCACTGGGTGCAGCAGGAGCAGCCGGAACAAGTGAGCACATTGCTCGTCCAGTTCCTGCGGGACCAGCCTTCGCCAGGCGCGAGATCCTGATCCGCCAGAGACACGTTGCAGCGTCGAATTCGTACCGGCCTTCCGACACGAGGAGCACGCACATGAGCACCGGACGCATTGTCGTGACGCTTGGGATGAGCGGCATCCTCCTGTCGATGGCTGTGCCTGCGATCGGACAGGCGGGCCAAGGCGCAGCGGACCGGCCCGTCGCATCCAGACCGTGGCCGCCGGCGCGCCTGGCCGATGGACAGCCGGACGTGCATGGCGTCTGGGCCGCTCAGGCGGGAGGGTCGGTCTCGTTGAGCAATCCAATAAGCGGAGGCATGGATTTGCAGCGCCGGCTGGCTGGAAAAGATATCCGCCTGCCGAGCCGGATCGTCGATCCACCAGACGGCCTCGTCCCGTACCAGCCGTGGGCGGCCGCCAGACAGAAGCAGCAGGAGGCTGCGTACGACAATCCCACCAGACCCGAGCACATCGACACGCAGCACCGGTGCCTGCTCGGCGGCATTCCCCGGCTCTACACCAACGTGCCGACGTTCAGGATCATTCAGCCGCCCGGCGCCGTCGTGTTCATCTGGGATGAATACCATGCCTACCGCGTCATTCCGCTCGACGGCCGGCCGCGCATCGCGCCCTACGTGAAGCTCTGGATGGGCGACGCGCGTGGCCGCTGGGAGGGAAACACCCTGGTGGTCGAGACGACCAACATCAAAGGAACCCGCCTCAGCTTCAGCGGCGACTTCTTCAGCGACAACGTGCGCATCGTCGAGCGGATTACGTTTGTCGACGCGGACACCATGAACTACGAAGCGACCATCGATGATCCGACGGTATTCACCCGCCCCTGGACGATGCGAGTGGTCGAGAAGCGCCGGCCGGATGAGGAACCCCTCGAATCCGCCTGCTGGGAGGGGAACGTGCCTCCGGACACGTGGCTGCTCACGACAGACGCGGGACAGAAGTAGCAGCGCGGCACGAGTCCGATTGACGCCGCCCTGATTCGCATATACCATCGGCGGCCAGAAACCTTCCGGATCCCGTCCTATGCGAAAGTGGCTTAGCGATTCGGCGATCCCGGGCGTCACGGCAGCCGGACTTGTGCTCGCCGCGGCGCTGACTGCTGCGCAGACCCCTGCCTACCGTGCGCCGCGGACGGCGGACGGCCGGCCCAACCTGAACGGCATCTGGCAGGCCCTCAACACAGCAAATTGGGATCTCCAGGGGCATGCCGCGGCGAAGGGTCCGGTTCCCTCGCTAGGAGCGGTCTTCGTGGTACCGCCTGGTCTGGGCGTGGTCGAAGGCGATGAGATTCCCTATCTGCCGGCAGCGGCTGCCAAGAAGAAGGAGAATCAGGCGAACTGGGCAACGCTCGACCCGGAGGCTAAGTGTTACCTCCCGGGCGTACCACGAGCCACGTATCTCCCCTATCCCTTTCAAATCGTCCAGTCGCAGCAGCAAGTCCTGATTTCGTACCAGTTCGCGGGCGCGGTTCGCGTCATCAACATGGGGACACCGACGAAGGCCCCCAACGAAAGTTGGATGGGATGGTCCAACGGTCGATGGGAAGGCGAGACGCTGGTCATCGACGTGACCAGCCTCGACGATCGGACATGGTTCGATCGCGCCGGTAACTTCCACAGCGCCGCCTTACACGTCGTCGAGCGTTATACGCCCCGCAGCGCGGACACGCTCATGTACGAAGCCACGATCGAGGATCCAAAAGTGTTCTCGCGTCCCTGGAAGATCAGCATGCCTCTCTATCGTCGTGTGGAGACCAACGCCAAGCTCCTGGAATTCCGGTGCGTGGAGTTCGCCGAAGAGTTGTTGTACGGCCCGTTGCGCAAGAAGTAGAGCGCAGCGACTACGTAGAGCGCAGGCTTCAGCCTGCGCGGACACAGGTAAGCAGTACGAAAAGGAGGCTCTCATGAGCCGTCGCTCACTGGCTTCAACTGCAGCGCTGGCGGTCGGCGTGATCGCGCTGCTTGCACAGGCATCCGCCGTCGGACAGACCCAATCGGCCGCGCCGAAGCCAACGGCTGCCGCAAAGCCGTCGACGCCGCCCCGAACAGCTGATGGCAAGCCCGACCTGCAGGGGATCTACACCGACAATACGGTGACGCCGTTCCAGCGGCCCAAGGAGCTCGGAAGCAAAGAGTTCTATACCGAGCAGGAATTTGCCGAACTGATGAAACGTGCCCGGCAGGGGGACATTGGCGAAGAAGGCAATCTTGGAGCGGCGAACCCGCAGGAGGTGCGGTACGACCTCGAGTTGTACGGGTTTGACCGCACCAAGGTGAGGTTCGGTGCCAACAAGCGCACCTCGCTCATCATCGGGCCGGAAGGCGTGGTGCCTCCCATTCTGCCGGAGGCACAAAAGAGAAACGCCGAGCGCGCCGCCAGGAACAAGGGACACGAGTTCGACAGCCACGAAAACCGGCCGTTGAGCGAGCGGTGCATTCTGTTGAACCAGGAGCGGATTCCTCTGATCCCTGGCGCCAACGAGGGCAACCTCATACAGATTGTGCAGGGACCTGGATACGTGACCATCCTTCGCGAGACCAACCACTCCACGCGCGTCATCCCCACCGATGGCCGCGCGCATGTCCCGCAGAACATCCGCTTCTATCAGGGCGACTCAGTGGGGCGCTGGGAAGGGAACACGCTGGTCGTCGACACCACGAATTTCACGAACCTGAGCGCTTTCCAGGGGTCCGGCGAGAAGCTGCATCTGGTGGAACGTTTCACGCGAGTCGCCGACGACATGCTGATTTATCAGTTCACCGCTGAAGACCCGACCACGTGGGCCAAAGCGTGGACCGCTGAGATTCCGTGGACGAAGACGCAAGGGCCGGTCTACGAGTGGGCGTGCCACGAAGGCAACAACATGATCTCCAACATTCTTCGCGGGGCGCGAGTCGCCGAACAGGACCCGGCGCAGAAGAGAGAAAGGTGAAGGTGTCACATGAGAACGAGCCTATTGGCTGTCGTTGCTGGTGTGGGCCTGCTTCTGGTGGCGGTGCCGGCGCGCGCGCATCACGCGTTTGCCGCGGAATTCGACCAGAACAAGCCAATCAAGGTGCAGGGCTCCGTCGTCAGATGGGAGCTGACCAATCCGCACTCCTGGATTCACATTGACGTCAAAGGGCCTGATGGCAAGGTGGCCACGTGGATGATCGAAGGCGCCAGTCCGAATAACCTGTACAGGCTCGGCTTGACGAAGGAGTCGCTCCCCGCGGGTACCGAGATCACGGTCGAGGGCTATCAGGCGAAGGACGGCACCACGAAAGCCGTCGGCAGAAACATCGTGTTCGCTGACGGCCGCAAGCTCTTCCTCGGGTTGTCCGAAGCGGAGGGGGCGCCGAAGTAGGGCCGCAGAACGGTCAACGCGGTTTGAGCGGCGCCGGTCGACCGAACTTCGCCGCGTCGATCGGACCGTTCGTCGTGATGTTGTTCAGGACGATGGAGTCGCGTCCGTCCAGCCACGCGAACGTGATTCGGAACGGCATCTTGATGCCGTTGACGTCACGATAGTCGGCGAAGTCAATCTGCGTAGGAATGCGGCCGATGGGCGAGTTGCCGTACCGCAGCTCTCGCAGCAGCAATCCGCTCTGCCTGTCGAAGTACAGCGTGACCAGAAGGCCCCTCGGTCCGGTTCCCTGGACGACATCCACGACGTGAGTCTGATCCGAGGCGAGACCCTGCTGGAGCACTGACTGGCTGGTCGGCGCCGGCAGATCCGCGATAGTGGTGGGCGGGCCGGTACGCAGATTCGTGAGGATCTGCTTGATCTGCCCGGGGAACGACAACTGCGCGTCCACTCTGGCCCCGTCCAGATCCGTCCCGGTCAACTGAAACTCTCCCAGCACGTTGAGCGGCGTCCTCAGCCAGCCCGTGCGACCGTCATAGGCCCGGATCTGATCTCCACGGCCGGTCTCTTCCTTGAAGATGATGATCGTGGCCCGCTTGTCCGGGGCTTGCGCCACAAGCTCGACGTCGCCGCCGCCACCGAATCCGCCGAAGCTGACGCTCGTCCCCTTGCCGACAAAGCTCGTGAGGCCGGCCAGACGCTGAGCGCCGCCGGCTGCCTCGATGTACTTGTCCAGGATCGACTCTGCGGAAGGTGCCCCGGGAACCGGCGCGATGACGTCGTCGGGTTCGACCGTGGGCGTGCCATAGATCGTCGCCATGACCGGCGTAACCAATGGCTTGTCGCGATTGCGATGACAGGTCCAGCACGTCACGAGCTGGCGTCCGCCGAAGTTGTTCTTGTTGATAGTGGCCACCATGGTCACCATCACACGCGCCATCTGCTTTCTCGGCGTATCAGCCGCCCAATCCACCTTCTCCGTGCCGGCATTGACGTGGCAATCCGAGCAGTCGAATTGCAGGGCGGCCGCCATGATGCCCATCGTCCCGAGGAAATCGTCCACAGGAATGCCCTTGAGCACCTGGACGTTCTTGAAGACCTGGTCTGAGAGGAGGGGCTTGTCCTGTGCGGCGGTGCGCGCGGTGGTGAGCGCGCCGATCAGCCCGGCGACGGCGATGCCGGTGGCCGCAAGTACCGTTCGTCCGGACCGCAATGTCATTCTGTCACCGCCCGGGAAGGGCCATTATAGTGCGAGCGGGGGACGAGTCCACCGCTACTTTTCGTTGTCGCTCACGGAGTGTACATCAGGAGTCTGCGGTCGTTTTCGTGTCCGAAGCCTCGCGTCGCCGATTTCAACCGCGCCTGCTCGGCTCATGTCTCGCGTCGTACGTTTTTGGCGTCCACGTCAACGCGGAGTCCCAGGAATGCCGCGTGGCGAAGACCACCATCCGCCGTCCACTCGACAAACCGGATCTGGGCCACGAGCTTCGGTTTCACCCATTGCATGTCGGCCATTTCCTCCGCCGTAACCCCTGCGCCCCAATGCGACGTTCTGGCATTGGGCAGGTCGACGAAGGGACACGTGGCGATGTGAAGAAGCTCCAGCGCGCGGAACACGTCACGCCGGAGGCGTGGCGTAAATCCAGCCCGGACCTTGCCCGCGAACCGTAGCGTTCGCCGATCGTAGTAGCCGACGAGCAAGGCATCGACACCGTGATTGCCCGGTCGGTAGCCGCCGATTACGAGCTCCTGTTGCCGATCGAGTTTGAGCTTGACCCATGCACCACTGCGCTGACCGCGTTCATAACGGGAATCGCGCCGTTTGGCGATGACACCCTCGAGTCCAAGACCTTGAACGGCGGCGATGACCTGCGCGGCAGAACCCTGCAGCTCTTGTGAGATCAGAATCCCTGAGCCCTTGACGATCGCAGGCAAGTGAGAGCGTCGTTCCTCGAGGAGGCGGCCGGTCAGATCCTCTCCGTCCAGATGCAATACGTCGAAGGCATAGAAGACGATGGCGTGCTTCGCGTGGGCGGCTCGATGTTGGAGCGCCTGAAACGACGGATGCCCGGTCGTGTCTACGGCGACGATCTCACCGTCGAGCACGATAAAGTCAGCCTTGAGTCGAATCGCCGCGGCTTCCACTTCCGGGTAGTGCAGCGTCTTGTTGTTTCGCGATCGAATCTCGACGCGCGCACCCTTCTTCAGCAGCAGCGCGCGATACCCATCGAACTTCACCTCGTAAAGCCACTCGTTGCCCTCCGGCAGGGCACGGACAACCTTGGCGGCCATGGGTTCGACGAAAGCAGGGGAAGAGGAGCGAGACAAGGTGATCAATCCAGCCGCAACCCGCAGTGGCGTCTTGCCATGGGCAGACTCTAGTCGGCTGACGACGCCCATTTCCAGCGAACTGACGGCGAATCTGCCCGGATTTACGTGACGTCGTTGTGCCGGCCAGTCGCGCACGGATCTTGCGCTGTGTTGCAGCTGAATACAGACCCTGGAGCACCGCCCGATGCGAGATCCTCACATGTCGTTGGCCCGTGCGCTCGTTGCCGCAGTTGCCGTCATCCTCTGCGCGTGTGCAGGTGTTGCCTGCAACATTCGGTTTCCATCAGACACAGCGAACGCTTCCGGTACGCCAAGTGAGTCCAGGTACCAGCTTACGAAAGACAAAAACGGACGTGTGTTGCGCCTGGACACGGTAACGGGTGAGGTGAGTGTCGCCGAGCCGGCTCCAGCCCCGCAGACCCGGCAAAGGGCCGCATCGGCGGCTGCTACGCTAGCGAAGGTCTCTGAACCCACGGCCAACCTGGTCGATGAAGTTGTTGCGGCGGCCCCGTCGCGCCCATTGCCCATTCCTGCTGATCCGGCGCCGGCTGAAGAACTCCGCCCGCCTGTCGCTAGCGTGGCCGCGCCAGCGAGAGCTGAGAATAATGTGTGCGCACGTGAGGATTTCATTCGCTACGTCGCCACACTCGCCGATGTCCCCGTGTACATCGAACCGCGCCCGATGGAGAAACCGCTGTCGACGTTGACCAGGGGCGTCGGGCTCATGGTCATCGAGCGGTCCAGTGATTGGGTGTTGCTGCGATTTCAGGACCTCCGTTTTGGACCGCGCGTGGGCTATGCGCACTGTTCACAGCTGCGGGCTCTCGACATTGACCAGGTCGAGAATGCGCAGAAGGCGGACACCTCTCCGATACGCCCCGCTGGCGCGCGCTGACCGACGGCAACCGAAGAAAAGCGGGCAATGAAGCTGCGTCTGCGTAGCGCGATCACCTGGATACTGCTCATCGGCGTTGTCGCATGCAGTAATTCGGAACTGAGTCGGCGACAGGCAGCGACGGCGCTTGCGGCCAGAGTCAACGGTCCCGTAGGTTCCACGAGAGTGTTTCGAGAACGCTGCGTCGAGAAAAACTTCGCCAGGTATCCGATTCGTTTTCTCGAGGACACCCAGACCGACAGACAACACCGCTTGCTGGAAGAAGCCGGCCTCGTCACCAGGTTCTCGGGACAACCGACTCCCGAGCAATGCCGTACGACCTATCTCCAGAACAGTGCGCTCATTGGAATTACGCTCACAGCTAAAGGCAAGGCTGAGAATTGGCCTGAACACCAGGAACGGGGTGGCGGCTGGGACATTGCGATGGCACGTCGTGAGCTCGTCGAGGTGACAGATATCTTTCCGGAACCGGAGCCGGCAATCCGCCGTGCCGAATTTACGTGGCGGTTCGTGCCGACTGCGGGTGGAGCAGCGCTCGGCCAGAGTTCGGAGCCACGGCAGGGAAGTGCAACATTTCGTCGGTCCGACGATGGTTGGCAACTGATGGGTATGCGCTACTGATCCTCTGACCCGCGCCAGACACACTCCCCTGATCGCACCGTCAAAAGAGCTTCTCCGGTCCGAATGCGCGTTCGAGCGCGGCGATCACGCGCTCGCGCCCGAACGCATGCTCATCGCAAAGAAAGCGAACCACGCCGTCCACATCGCAGCGTCCCGATTCCACGCTGTAGTCGTCGTGCACTTCCGGTTCGAGATAAATCTGCCGGAGCCGATCCAGATCCGGGCCGAATGCGTCGTGAATCTCGGCGGGCATGCGCTCGATGGCGCCGTAACGCGTCACGAGGGCAAGCGCCTTCTTCGGCCCTATCCCTTTGACGCCTGGATGAAAATCGGTGCCGACGAGCAGACCGAGATCGATCAGTTGCGCGCGGGTGATGCCCAGTGCGTCGAGCATCCGCGGCAGGTCGATGACCTCCGGCGTGATCGGCCGGGATGTCCCCTGGCTGGGCAGGAATTCCCGTCCTGAGATTGTGAGGAAGCGGACCACAAGCGGGGCACCGAACAGCAGCGCATCGTAGTCCTTGGATGCCGCCGCCCATACGTCGCCGCGCCGTGCCATGTGCGCCGCCTGGGCTTCGGCCTCCGACGGCGCCTGAACGGCCGGCAGCCCCATGAGCCCCAGCAACTGCTTGGCCTCGGCGATCATGTCCGGCGTCAGCCGCGACGTCATCGTCGATTTCGAGTACGCCTGCGCGAGGTCGCCGGCACGGCGTGCGGCGGCGGCTTCCTCCTCGTAGCGCTCGCGAACGGCGCGACGCCGCGCGAGTTCGGCTCTCTTCTGCACCGGCGGGCGGCCGTCGAAGACGAACACCATCTGCAGGGCGAAGTCGGCAACCAGCCGCGTCGTGCGATAGAACAGTCCCGAGAGATGTGAGGTGATGCGGCCTTGCGAATCCTTCAGGGGAGTGCCGTCGGCCAGCCGGATGAGGGCGAGAAACTGGTACAGCTCCCCGTTCGCGTCCACCGCCAGCCGCCTGCCGCGCAAATCGGCGAGGGCAATCGTCTCCTTAACGACGATTGGCGTGAGCAGGACGCCCATCGATCCGTCCTTTAGTGTACGTAGTGTCCGGCTTCAGCCGGACCAGGCCTTGGCGCCAAACAGTCTTGGCCGGCTAAAGCCCGACACTACGGCTAGGTGATGGTTCGCGGCCCGTCGTTCGGCGATAGATGTCGCGCACGGTGTCGATGGCGTCCGCCTCGGCGGCCGGCTTGTCGGCGCGATAGCTCTTCACGCGCGCGAACCGCAGCGCCAGACCGCCCGGGTAGCGGGAGCTTTCCTGCAGATCGTTGAACGCAATCTCGACGACGAGCTCGGGCCGCACATACACCGTGTAGGCGTCACGGGTGATTTCGAGCTGCAGCAGCTTCTCGGTCTGCCAGGCGAGCATCTGGTCCGTCATTCCCTTGAACGTCTTTCCAAGCATGACAAACCCCCCGCTCACCGGATCGCGCGCGCCGAGATGCAGATTGCTCAACCAGCCTTTCCGCCGCCCGTGACCCCATTCGGCGGCGAGCACGACGAGATCGAGCGTGCGGGCGACCTTGATCTTCAGCCACTGCCGGCCGCGGCGGCCCGCGGCATAGCCGGAGGCGAGCGCCTTCACCATCACCCCTTCGTGGCCACGGCCAAGCGCCTTTTCGACAAATTCCGCCGCCTCTTCACGGGTCGGTCGAACCTGGCTCGGGACGATCGCGGAAGGCGCGATGGTGCCGAGCGTCGCGAAGCGTTCCGCCTGCGGCCGGTCGATCAGGGACGCGCCGTCCAGATAGAGGCAGTCGAAGAAGAACGGCGTCAAGGGAACTTCCGCCCGCAGCCGATCGACGTCGAGCTTCCTCCCGAACCGCTGCATCGTCTGCTGGAACGTGTGGGGTGTTTCATCAGGGCGCAGCGCGATGACCTCGCCATCGAGAATCGCCTCGTTGACCCCGAGCAACTGTGCCGCTTCGACCACTTCGGGCACCGCGGGCGTGACCTCGCGCAAGTTGCGCGTAAACACCTTGATCTCGTCGCCGGCCTTGTGCACCTGAATGCGGGCGCCATCGAGCTTCCACTCGAGTGCCACTTCCTGCTCGAGGTCGGTCAACGCCTCGTCCACGCCTGATGCGGTCTCGGCCAGCATCGGCTGGACCGGCCGGAAGATCTGCACCGTGAAGCGGGAGAGGCCCGCTTCGCCTTCCACGAGAACGGCATGCGCGACCGGCGCCAGCGCGCCGGCCATCATCACGGACCGGCGAACGGCGGCGGGCGGCACGTTGGCGGCGCGCGCCACCGCCTCGATCAGCACCCCTTCGAGCGCACCCTGCCGGAGCTCGCCGAAGAGCAGCCGGGTGAGGAAGTCCTGCTCGCTGGCGCTTGCTCGAGACAGGAGCTCGCGAAGCAGCCGCACGCGGTCGGCAGGCGAACCGCGACCTGTGGTTGCCGAGATCCGCTCGAAGACCTCGTCCACCTCGAGCAGGTGCAGCGGAGAGCTGCCTGCACTGACGAGCGTACTCGCCTCACGGATTGCCGAAGGACCGATTCCGATTCGTCCCTGCCGCGGTTCACCCGAGAGGAACGCGATGGCAATGTCGACTTCTGCCGGCGTCAGGCGCTGAAGCAGCGTCGCCAGCCTGCCGATTTTGATCAGCCGACCGCTGGCCTCCGCAACGCTCGCGCTTGTCGCCACGAGCTCCTGAAGGAGCATCCTTGAATGGTAGCCGGGCCAGTTTGCCGATGAACGAGGCGGGTCCGAAACGACCCGCCTACACGGGTTAGAGTCGCCCCGTCAAGGCGAGAATCACCAGGATCAGCAGAATCAATCCCGCGAGACCGCCTCCGACGCGCGGCCCACCGGCATAGAAGCCTCCGCCGCCGAGGAGGACAAGGAGAATGATCAGGATCAGTAGCAGGCTCATAGCACTCCTTTGTCAGCGTTGAGATTCCGGGTTCACGCCGGTGATCGAGTCGACTGACTCCGGCTCAACTTCTATCGATACGCCACCGAGACCCAACCTGCGCGTCGCAGGTCTGCGACGAGCGCTGCATGGGTTTGAAACGCCGCCAGGCTGACTTCGAAACGCTTGACGTACGCGCGATGACGTTGCCCGTGTGTGAGCGCAGATACTCGATAGCTATCGCCTGTCCGCTCGACGCGGCACGTAAGGAGCTGGCGCCCTCGACACAGAACCCAGTTAAGCAGTGGGCGCGGCGAGACCGAGAGTGTGCGTTTCATAGTCTGGCGTCTCCAGTCGCTGGATGTTCCAAGGGGCATGCGCCAATCGGTCGCCTCGCGAGGCACAACACACCCGACAGAATCGCTTGAGCTCCAGCCAGGCCCACACCGATCGACGCAACGAATATCGCGCTAACCGCAATGAGATCCATGTTCCATAACCCACCCGAACGGCTGCAAGAAAGCAGCCACACCAGATTTTGGCATCGCGATTGCTCCGTAATGGGCAACATCGCTCGCGGTCCACCCTGGGCGGCGACAATCACCCCATCCACTCGGCGGGAGGCCCAGGCCTCCCGACACGCCCCATCTTGATCACGCGTTGGCACCGCAACCCACACTATGGCCGGGCAAAAGCGGCACGATCGGTGCTCTGTGTGGACACGTGTTTCTCGGTGGACACGTGTTTCTCGCTCGTCGCACGCTCAGGATTCCGGTTCTTCTATTGGTAGCGGCATGCGGGCACACTCTTTCCGCGACGAACGCGGCCGACTCCGCGGCAGGTCCCAACGCGGCCGACGATGCCATCAGACAATTCCTGGCACAGGACCTTACGCAGCCTCCCTATCGCGCCGTGCGTCGGCTCGAAGCCGAGAACGGAAGCCGGACTGGATGGCTCGAGGCCCTGACCGAGTACTCGCAGGAACGCGGATTCCGCTACGAAGTCACTGCCGAAGGTGGGTCAAGTTATATCCGCTCGAAGGTACTCCGAGCCGTGCTCGACGGCGAGCGTGAGGTCATCGCACAAGGCGAAGCAGCGCGGTCGGCACTGGCGCGCGCGAACTACGCGTTTCACACGAACGGCGTTGACGCCGAGGGTCTGGCGAACATCCTCGTGTCGCCCCGTCGACAGGAGCGCGTGCTCGTCTCCGGGACGATGTTCCTGCAGCGCGATGGCGGCCTGGTTCGACTCCAGGGACGGCTCGCGAAGAGCCCGTCGTTCTGGATCAAACACGTCGATATCGTCCGATCCTATGAACGGATCGATGGTGTCATCGTACCAGTGACGCTTGAATCGAATGCCCAGCTCCGCATGCTCGGGGCAGCGACACTCCGCATGACGTACACGTATTCCGAGATCGACGGGCGTCCCATCGAACAAAACAGCCGATCGTCCGTTCGGCAGTAATGTCTGAGGCGAGGAAGAACCGCTAAGAGGACCACGTGAACTCTTCACGGTCATGCCGTCGCCAGCTCAACAGGCGTCGAAGGTGGTTCATCGTATGCACGGTGGCCCGTACGCGTGGCAGCTTCGGCAGTGCGACCGCCCCGTCCCAGGAGCCAACCTTTCGGGTGGCGACGTCCTTTACGTCATCGGCGCAGACGCCATCGGCTTGCGATCGACCCGCTGAAACGTGCCCCGAAGGGCCTCACCTCGTTCTGGGCGCGAGGCCGGAAGCTGCTGTGGTCGTGGTGGCCCTGGCTCCTCGCGGGCCTGTTCGCGCTCGAACAACGTGAATGGTGGTGGGCGTTCGCCGCGGGTGTGATGGCCGCAATCAGTTATCTGATTGCGCCGGTCGAATCGCCGCCACGCTATGGATTGGATCACGAGTTCGGCGTCGACTCACCGGAGTTCCTGGCGACGATCGCGGGCGCGACCGGGGTTCCGGTCACGCGCGACAACCGCATCGATCTGTTGAACAACGGTGACGAGTTCTACCCTGTCATGCTGCGCGAAATCGCAGGCGCGCAGACATCAATCACCATCGAAGCGTATATCTATTGGGAAGGGGAGATCGGCCGCACGTTCGCGGCGGCGCTCGCCGAACGGGCCCGCGCCGGCGTGCGCGTGAAAATACTGCTCGACGCCATCGGGTCGAACAGTATCGGTACCGACATTCTCGGGGCCCTCGAATCGGGCGGTTGCCAGGTCGCCTGGTACAACCCGATCAAGTGGTACACGATCGGCCGGTTCAACAACCGGACGCACCGCAAGTCGCTCATCATCGACGGGCGGGTCGGCTTCACGGGCGGCGCCGGCATTGCCGACCAATGGCTCGGGCGCGCACAAGACAAAGAGCACTGGCGGGACATGCAGATCCGCGTCGAGGGTCCGGCGGTGACGCCGTTGCAGACGGGCTTCGCGCAGAATTGGCTCGAACGCACCAGGGAGCTCGTCTCCGGGCCCATCTACTATCCGGAGCCCGAAGCGGCTGGCCCGCATGTGGCGCTGACGCTCATCAGCTCGCCAGTGACCGGCGCGTCTACGGTGACGTACGATGTACTACCTCTCGATCATCTGCGCCAGGCGCACGATCTGGGTCGCCAATCCGTACTTCGTGCCCGACGCCCCGGCCATCGACACGCTGATTGAGGCGAAGCAGCGCGGTGTCGACGTGAAGATTATGGTGTCGGGCACCGACAACGACAGCTGGCTGTCCCGGCACAACAGCATTCGACTGTACGGACGCCTGCTCGAGGCGGGGGTCGAGATTTACGAGTACCAGCACACGATGTTGCACCACAAGACGATGATCGTCGACGGAGTATGGGCCACCGTCGGGACGACCAATTTCGACAACCGGTCTTTTGCGCACAACGAGGAGAGCAACGTGTGCTTCTACGACGAAGTGCTCGCCGAACGCATGGAAGCGACTTTCCGGGACGACCTGAACGCCTGCACACGTGTCGACGTCAAGGCGTGGCGGCGGCGTGGCGCGTGGGCGAGAGGACAGGAATTCGTCGCGGCGTTCCTGCAGGAACAGGTGTGAGGTGGCCGCGCCGCGACTCACCTCTACAGCGGATCATTAGCGTTTCGTCGCTGTCCTCCGCGGCCTTACCCCTCGCGCTCAGCCAGGGCGATGTGGCCGCATCGAACTCTACGCCTTGTTCTTCTGCCGCTCAATTTCACCGCGAAGGCGCTCTTCCTGCGCGCGCAACTCGGGGGTGAACTCCTTACCAAAGTCCTCGGCCTCGAAGATCGGACGAATCTCGAGCTCCCCCTCCTCGCCCGGCATCGGATCCGGGCAGCGGCGCGCCCACTCGACCGCCTCTTCCATCGAGCGGACCTGCCACACCCAGTAGCCGGCGATGAGCTCCTTTGTTTCGGCGAACGGACCGTCGACGACGCTGCGCTTGCTCCCCGAGAACTTGATGCGCTTGCCCTTCGCGCTCGGGTGAAGACCTTCGCCGTCGAGCATGATGCCCGCCTTGACGAGCTCCTCGTTGTACTTGCCCATGTCCGTAAGGAGCTTCTCGCTCGGCATGACGCCCGCTTCACTGTTCTTCGTTGCCTTCACGATCACCATGACCTTCATCGTTGTGTGTCCTTTCGTTGGCTCTGATGTAGTATCCGGCCTCAGCCGGACCGTTGCGATATCGGATTTCCTCGTTTCATTTAGTCGACGAGTGAGAGTCGGCAAGATCGACATCACCGAGGGGATTTTTTTCGGCCGGCGACGGAACGGGCCGGCGCGCTTAGCGGGTCAGTCGGGACAGAGCGCCTGTCCGACCAGCTTCGCCGAGGTCCGAACCGCGACCGTGAAACCAAAGAAGGGCCCGAAATCGCCGGTAGCCAACAGACTCGTCAGGAATAGCCCGGGCACGGTGCTTTGAAGATTATTGTCGAGCACCGGCACGCCGTTTTTCGCCTGCAGGCGCGCCAGGACATTGCCCCGTGCCAGCAATGACACACGTGTGATGTCGACCTTGTACCCGGTTGCCAGAACCACGCGGTCGATCTCCACCACGCGTGAGCGATCAACGCCGTCGAGCGTTACCGCGCAGCTCCCGTCGGCCGTTTCAACGCAGTTGACGAGGCGGGTGTGGGGCCAGAGCGTGACTTCGGGCCGCTGCACGCGCGATGCCAGCCACGGCTCCAGTTTGAGGCGGCCTTCTGCCCAGAACCTTCTGGCCACTGCGTCCTTTTCAGTCTGGCTGAGACCGCGATACCAGCCGGGACTTGCGATCATGCCGTCGATCGTCGGGTTCACCCACGACCAGTCCGATGGGGCAAACGCCGCCGAGTCATGGCGGTAGACGAGGTGGACCGATGCTGCTCCTGCCTCGGACATGAGCGCCGCCCACTCGAAGGCGCTCTGCCGGCCGCCCACAATCAGACAGCGCTGGTGCCGAAATGTCGTGAAATCCACCACGTCGCACGTATGCTGCGCGCGCCCGTGAGGCAGCACGCGCGCAAGATCGTCGGGAACGTGCTTGAACGGCTCGAACCCCACCGCGAGGAGCACGTTGCCGGCGACGATCGCTCCACCATCGGCAAGCGTTGCCCGAAAACGTCCAGGGCCGCCGTCGTCGATCGCATCGATGCGCTCAACGAGAACCGGCCGGCAGTCAATCTGCTTGCGACGCTGAAACCAGTTCGCGTACTCGAGGTAGAAATTCCGCGACAGCGGCTCGACATCTTCCGGCGTCCGCCCCTGGCTGCGCAGGAACGCCTCGATGGTGTCTTCGTCCTGCGGATCGAGATGCCAGTCGCAGGCCGAGCGCAGGTACATGTGTTCGGGCATGTTGGCGCGCCAAAAGCGCATCGGCTCGCCCACGATGAGGTGGTCGATTCCCAGGTGTTTGGCGTGGGCCGCCATCGAGAGACCGAAGGGACCGGCTCCGACGATCAGGAGCTGCGTATTGGTGAGCGTCGTCATGCCACGTCCGGGGACGAATACGCCGGCTCAGACCGCTATGCGGTCCGAAGCGTGCGCTCGACCGCGAGGGCCACGGCCTCTCCGCCGCCCAGACAGAGCGATGCGAGTCCGCGTGTCAGACCTCGTTCCTCCAATGCATAGAGCAGGGTGGTCAGCATGCGCGCGCCCGTGGCGCCGAGCGGGTGTCCCAGCGCGATGGCGCCGCCATTGACGTTGACCTTGTTCCAGTCCCACCCTTCGGCAGCCAGGGCCTGACCGTTTGCGAGCACCTGTGCGGCAAACGCCTCGTTCAGCTCAATCAGGTCGACCTGTGGAAGCGTCCAGCCAACGCGCGTCAGCAGACGCCGGATGACATCGGCCGGAGCCGCAAAGATGTGCTTCGGCGCGACCGCCACCTGTGCATACCCGACGACCCTCGCCATCGGAACGCAGCCCATCGCGTCGGCTTTCCGCCGGCTCGCCACGACGACCGCTGCGGCGGCGTCGTTGAGGCCCGGGGCGTTGCCAGCGGTCACGCGGCCATCTCGCCGGAACGCCGGGGTGAGCCTGCTCAGCGCGTCGAGCGACGTGTCGCGCCGTGGCGACTCGTCGCGCCCGACCGCGACCGTCTCGCCGCGTCGCGTCGAGACGGCAACCGGAACGATTTCCTTGTCGAACCGGCCGCTGTCCTGCGCCGCGACGGCCTTCTGGTGACTGCACAAGGCGTAACGGTCCATCGCTTCGCGCGTCACACCGAACTCATCGGCGATGAATTCGGCTGCCAGGCCCATCGACCAGTCCTCGAACGCGCACCACAGGCCGTCGACGACGAGAGCGTCGCGCAGCACCGAATTGCCGTATCGGAGCTGATTGGACCGGCCGTCGACGAGATACGGCGCGCGGCTCATGCTCTCGACGCCACCGCAGACGAAGAGGTCGCCATCTCCGGCGCGTATGGCCTGCGCGGCCAACATCACCGTCTTCAGGCTGGCGCCGCAGACTTTGTTGATCGTGCTCGCGCAAACGGTTTCGGGGACGCCGCCTCGAATGGCGCACTGACGAGCGATGTTCTGGCCCAGTCCCGCAGAGACGACATTGCCCATGTAGATCTCGTCGATATCGGAGGGGGAGCGGACCGAGGCGCGTTCGAGCGCCGTGGCCACGACCGTCGCGCCCAGCTGCACGGCTGGCACGTCGGCGAGCGCGCCGCCAATCCGGCCTACCGGTGTGCGCGCCGCACCGAGGATGACCACGTCGTCCTGCGATGGCATCGACATCAGCCCTAATTAGCCTGCGCCCCGAGAGGTTGTCAAGAACAGTTCGGTGCGCGCCGCCGCTCGTCAGCGCCAGTCAGGGCAGACTATCCGCGTCTGAGACGATGTGAAAGAAGATGACGCCGGGTGGGAGACGACATGACCGGATGGAATCCGCCACGCTTGATGATGTTTGTAAGCATTGCGATCGCGTTGGTAGCCGCGCCCGGGGTGCGGCCGGCGGCGGGCCAGGAACGCCCGGCGTCAGCAGCGGAGTTCGCGGCGGGCACGGTCTTCTTCGCCGATGACGGGGTGGTGACTGAAGGTTCGTCGGATCAGCGGTTCGATTTTACGTGCTGCCGCGAGTTGGTGCAGGTCCGGAGATCGCATTCATCGGTGGCGAGAATCACAGCCATCTGATGTTGACCGGCAATGTGACGTTCGATTTCGTCGGTCCGCTGAACGGCCGGCCTCGGCGGGTCACGCCATTTGCCGTCGTCGGGGGCGGCGTGTTCCGAACGCGCGAATCGTTTCCCAACAACGAGGTGTTCACGTCGACCGACGCGCGTTCACCGCCGGCGGGGCGTCCGGGCACTCGTGGGACAGCGCGTGACCGTTGGCGCCGAGGTGCGGATTGGTTGGGAGCTGCACATCCGTCTGAATGGAGTGGTCGGAGTGCATCTCGGCAGCTGAAGGCATCTCCGGACTCGCGCGCAAAGACGGCTGACCTTACGCGAGCCGCGATAAATGCCGGTCGCACTCGTCGATTGCTTCCTGGTGCCCGGTGTAGTGCTGTCGCGCCTCGGACCAGAGCTGGCGCGCGCCACTGGCGTCGTTTTTTGCGGTGATAGTCAACGGCCAAGTCTATCGTGCGTCGGCCACGGCCACACGCGCACTTTCGTTGCCCTATACTTCGCCACAGGAGATGCCGCCATGCAGACCGATCGTTTTCTGCGGATTGTTCTTGTCGTCATCGCGCTCGAGCTGCTGTGGATCGGATTGAAGGACTTTGCTCCTCCGGTGACCGCACAAACTGCGCCCATGCGGGTGATCATCTCGGGCGTCGATGGCGGGTTCCTGCCCGTTGCGCTCGCGGGGCAGACACAAAACGTCGGACGCGACCCGCTCCGGCCGATTCAGATCGGGATCTCGGGGAATGTCGCTATACAGACCCGCACGCCGCTGAAGATTGAAGCCGACCGGCCGCTGAAAATCGAAGCCGATCGTCCGTTGCCGGTGGAATCCGTTCCGTACACTCCAGGCACACGCCCTGGAGATTGAACATGCGTGTGATGCTTCCTCTTTTGATTGGTGTTCTCTGCGTTTCGCATGCAGTGCGCGGGCAAGAACCGTCCTCGTTTGCTGTGCACCAGGTCGGGCCGAATGTGTGGGCCGCAATTGCCAATCCCAATGCAAAGGTACAGGCGGGAGGCAACGCCGGGTTCGTGATCGGCGATGACGGTGTCGCCGTCGTGGACACGTTCATGGGCACCGAGGCGGCACGGCAACTCCTTGCAGAAATCCGTCAGCGCACGAAGCTGCCCGTGAAGTTCGTCGTCAACACGCATTACCACTTCGACCACGTCGCGGGAAACGCCGTGTTTGTGGAAGCTGGGGCAACGGTGTTCGCGCATCGCAACGTGCGCGGATGGATTTACTCGGAGAACCTGAGGCTGTTCGGCAGCGACATCAAGCCGGATCAGAAGGCGTTCGTCGAGGCAATCGCTTTGCCCACGGTCGTTTACGATCGAGGGGTGGACCTGCACCTCGGTTCCCGGGTAATTCAAGTACGGAGTTTCCCTGGACACACTGGTGGCGACTCGGTGGTCTTGGTCCCCGACGCACGAACGGCGTTCGCCGGAGATCTGTTCTGGCGCAACATGTCGCCCAACCTGATTGATGCGTCGACGAAGCCGTGGATCGACACGCTCGACACGCTGGCGAAGAACGAAGCCGGATATATGTTTGTGCCTGGACACGGTGACGTTGGCAACGCGCAGGATGTCGGCGCGTTCCGGGACTATTTGGTGACGCTTCAGAAGCTGGTCGCGGACGCCAGGACGCAGGGGAAGTCTGGCGACGCCGTCACAGAAATTGTTTTGCCGGCATTGACCGCGAAATACGGCACCTGGGACTTTTTCAAGTTTCTCGCGCCCCGGAACATTCTCGAGATGGATGCCGAATTAAGTGGGAAGAAGAGGGTTCCGCAACCGTGAGACCTCGTGCTCATCTGGCGTACCTGGTGCTGCGTCACTGTGTCCCAGGCCGGCCGACCGTCTATTTGATCCTAAGATGGTCGCGGTGGCCGTTCTGTGCGTTGCTGATCGTCATCCTTTGTCGCTGTGTCGGAGCCAGGTCAAGGATGGGGTTTGGGCCCCCTAGTGAACCTTCTCGGGAGGCGGAGGTTCGAGACACGCCATCGCCTGAGCGGCCTCGGCGCGGTTCCACAGGGCGATTCCTCGCTTGACGAGCCGGCGCTGTTGCGCCGCCCGAAACTCCTCAATCATCGCGTTGAGGCGCGCCTCGCGCTCATCGCGGTCGTTGCGATCGATAGCCATATCATTCCTCACGGGCGGAATTCGCCCTTGTTGGTCGTACGCGTCTTGTCCTCGGCTGCTCGCTTGCGCTCGGCGTCCGCCACGACACGTTCCGCCTCACGCCGCGGCGCTTCTTCCTTGTCCAAGCGCATCGCTTCGGTTTCCGCGGTTCGCGCCACCGCCTCCAGTCGCCTGGACACGCCGATGAGCCGGAACGTCGCCGGATAAACGTCACGCATCAACGTGAACTCGTGGTCGGTGCTCTGCCAGCGCGCGATCGCCATGCTGTCGTTGATCGTTCCAAGCGGCGGTAAGGTGCGACCCTTTGAGGCGGCGGGGGTCACCGTCGCGGGTCCGTACATGGCCGACACCGCGTCGATAATGTCCATGCTGGTCAGCCCTTCGACGAGGCGCGGGTCGTACACGACGGTAACGCTGAAGAGCTGATCGTCGTGAAAACGGAACGTGACTTCCTGCACGGCCTCGACTCGCCCGACGGGACGGCCCAAGGCGTACTGCGGCCTCCAGGCGAGCTCCTGGATCAGGGCAGGCCGCTGGTGGACGACTTTCACCGCACGCGGATTGGCCCTGGTCATGGCGACTACCGAAGACACGCTGCTTCCAAACGCCATATCGCGATAGCGGGAGAGATCCTGCGCAGCCGCTGAATGCGAACACAACACGAAGGCGGCGCAGGTGGACACCGCGACGAAGCGCATTCTGATCATCGTCTGGGGAGCGTATCCCAATGAGACGTGCCACCGCTGTGCAGAACGGAACACAGGTTTGCCGCCTTGCTAACGCGCCGGTGCGACCTGATCGCCCGGCTGTGTCAGCTTGAACATTCTATCCACCGTGTACGACAGGAATCCGCTCTGCAGCAGGTGAGCGAGCACCTCGTCGCATGTGATGCCGTCGAGGCCAAACAGGCGCTGGGCCTGGCGCGCCGTGACCCGAAGGCCAGGCATTTCGAGATACTCGCCGCGGATACGGCGGACGAGGTCGGCAGTTGGACCGATCGTTGAAACAATCGACACGGGCCCTCCTAATCGGGCATTCAAAGCTTTGGTGAGGGACTGGACCGGCGTCGCGCGTCAACCCGGCTGGAAGAGCAGTGCTCAGGAAAGCAGAAGACGGGAAAGAACCATCACCACCGTACAGTGAAGGACATGTGATCACAAGGCAATTCGCCGACCGCCGCGCGAGCGACCTGTCAAGGCGAAGTGGCTGCCATGTCTACAATAGAGTGAGCTCGCTGATGCCACGGCCTGGTGCCCCCATCATCATCGTCTGCGTCGCGCTAGCGGCGTTCGCCGCGCTCCTTCCGGGCGCATCTGGTCTGGACTACGCGATTCTGTCGCCGGCATGGGTTGTCGTCCCCGGCCCGTCCGTTGTCGTCGTTCCTATCTGCGCCGATCGCTGCGACGAGCAGCCTCTCGCTCTTCTCTCACTCGCTCCTTCGCGCGCGCCTCCAGTCGTCTGAACTCGTCGTATGAAGCCGCCGCCTGCCGTGTGCTCACGGCACGCGTCTGTTTCCTTGACGGTAAGGACTGGAGGTCTCCGTGTCGCTGAAGGCGTTCTTAAAGCAACGTTGGCGGGCATTACTCGTGTGTTCCGCGTTGCAATTCGGCGTGCTCGTTGGCGCGCCCATGCGCCCTGAAGAAATCCGCGAGCTCATGCACCGGATGAATCAGCCGAAGCTGGCGCACGTGCTCCCAGACAAGAGCGACGAAGGCGGCGACGGCCCGGTGCGGGAATAGCCGGTCCGTCACGTGCCCTGCGGACAAAGCGGGCTCGCACCTGACGGATAATACTTACCCGCTTTTCACGGGATCGATGTCCAGCCTCGCCCTGATATTCGAGCCGCCGGACGACGCCACCGCTGACGAACTGCGGGCGCGTCTCCGTGGGCTGTCGGATCTCGTGGCGCGCGCGCCGGTACCGATCGCGGTCGCCCACGACGCCGAGTGCCGGTTCATTTCCGCAAATCACGCGCTGGCGCGTCTGCTGCATGTCCCGCCGGATGCCAATATCTCGCTGGCATTGGATCGCGGCGGACGGCCTCTTTACCGAATCCAGCGAGACGGACGCGACATTCCGACGAGCGAGCTGCCGATGCAATATGCCATCGCTCACCGGACGCATCTGGCGAATGACATCGAGATCGTGCGCCCTGACGGATCGGTGCTTTACGTGCAGAACGACGTGGAGCCGCTCTACGATCGACACGGCAACGTGTGCGGCTGCGTCAGCGTCTGCGTCGACATGACCGAACGAAGGCAGATTGAGGACATGTTGCGCGAAGCGGA
This sequence comes from uncultured Acidobacteriota bacterium, assembly GCA_963814955.1. GTDB lineage: Bacteria > Acidobacteriota > Vicinamibacteria > Vicinamibacterales > UBA2999 > DATCJA01. Next base: position 555,946 of record CAWFEX010000015.1, on the reverse strand, counting down.
TCGCCGCAAAGACGAGTTTCTCGCCACGCTATCGCACGAGCTGCGCAATCCGCTCGCGCCCATTCGCAATGCGCTCGAGGTGATGCGGCGTGCCGGCCACGACGCGCAGCTGAACGAACGGGCCCTGTCGATCATGGAGCGCCAGCTTCAACAGCTTGTTAGGTTGACCGACGACCTGCTCGATGTGTCACGCATCACGCGGAACAGAATCGAGCTGCGGCGGGATCGCATCGATCTACGTACCGTGATGCATAGCGCGGTCGAAACGACCGAACCGCTGAGTGACGCCGCCGGTCACGTGATCGCCGTCGACCTCCCGCAGACGCCTTTGTGGGTCCATGCGGATTTCACCCGGCTGGCGCAGGCTTTTGCCAACCTGCTGAACAACGCGGTGAAGTACACCGATCGCGGAGGCCGGATTTCGGTGTCGGCGTCGTCGGACGCGAATGAGGCGCTCGTCACGGTCAGCGATAACGGCATCGGCATCCAGCCCGCGCTGCTTCCGCGTATTTTCGACATGTTCATGCAGGTCGAAACTGGCGTCAACCATCTGCGGAGCGGCCTCGGCATCGGTTTGACGCTGGCCAAGCGCCTCATCGAGCTTCACGACGGACGGATTGACGTTCGCAGCGCCGGCGCTGGCACAGGCACAACCTTCTTTGTCCGCCTTCCGCTCACAGCCGTCGATGAACAAATCCCGATTGTCAGTCGAAGCCGGCTGGAAGCGACACGTTGCCGGGTGCTCGTGGCAGAAGACATCCCGGATGCCGCAGAAATGATGCGGATCATGATCGAGTGCATGGGCCACGACGTGCGGGTGGCGGGCGATGGAATGGAGGCAGTGGCGATTGCGCGCGAGTTCAATCCGCAGGTCGCGCTGCTCGACATCGGCATGCCGCGAATGGACGGCTACGAAGCGGCCCGCCACATTCGCGCCGAGCTCGGGACGCGAGTTCTACTCGTCGCGCTCACCGGCTGGGGGCAGGATGAGGACAAACGGCGGGCGCATGCGGCCGGCTTCGATCGCCATGTCACCAAACCCGCCGAGCCCGACGTCGTCGAATCTCTCATCGCGTCCGCGGCTCGCGGCCGCTGACGCGCAGCGGTCTGCCTTCCTTGTCCCGCGGACAAAGCGGAATAGAATTGCTGTTTGAGCGTAACGTCAACGAGGTGAAGACGCGGGGGAACCATGCCGATCATTGTTGTTTTTCACGGCCCACAGTTCACGCAACAGAAGTACCAAGAGTCGGTGCGACGAATCACCGGCGGCAAGCCGCTGGCGTCGCCGGCCGACTGGCCGGTGCCAGGGTTGGTGGTCCACGCGGCCGGACAGGGACCAAACGGGTTCCGCGTGGTCGACGTGTGGGAATCCGAGGATGCGTTCCGCCGGTTTGGAGAGAAGCTGATCCCGATTCTGAGGTCGGTCGGGATCGAGGGCGAGCCCGAGATCTATCAGGCGCACACGTTCGTGTCCGCGTAAGCGGGAGCGTTCACATAGACAGATTCACCGAGCACGAAGAACGCACGATCACCGTCAGCCGTGGGTTGCTGTAAGAGTGGGGAGAACCATTGAAAGAAAAATGTCGTCCACCTCGCGCGGCGACAGCGTACTCCTGCTGTCTACCCACCAGTTGAGCACCAGAATGAACGTGGACACGACGTAATCAGCCAGAACATCGGGCGGCACACGAAGGGCGATCGGCGTCGCGGCTCGAATGGCTTCGGTCACATTTTCAATCAGCACCCGTCGAAGATGATGATGAACGATGGCGCGGGTTTTCCTGCCCATCATCGCGGTCGAACTATGCCGAAATTGATCGATGTGCTCGAAGACGGGATAACTGAACCCCAGTGTGTGGCCGAACCTGCTGGCCGAGGCCGACAGCGGGCGCGGAGGCCGCTCGCTCAGGAGTTGCCGGATGCTGTTTGCAAGCAGCGCGCCCTTGTCGGAAAAGTGCGCGTAGAAGGCCGACCGCCCGACATTGGCGCGCTCGAGGATTTCCCTGACGACAATTGAGTGGTAATTCTTTTCGTGGATGAGTGACCCGAGCGCTTCGCGCAGCAGCCGCTCGGTCTTCTGGACCCGCCGATCCTTCAGGTGTTCTCGGACCACAAGTGGCGCTCCTCTGCGGACCCATAACGAACACCAAGACCATGTTTGTTCGTTATCGCACAGTGCATCGTCGCTGTTCTTCAATCCCGCCGCCTCCAAGTCTATGCTGGGAACGTAACGCGCACAGCACGGCGCGATTGTGCTGTCGCACTGTGCCAATGGGAAGGACGCCACCGAGGCAAACGAAATGAGTGAGGGGCTGCGTACCAACGGCCTGGTCATCCATTGGGCCGCTCGTTACGACTTTCTCGCATGGCTGCTCACCCGTGGAAGGGAGGGTGCGTTTCGCGAGCGCCTCCTGGCATTGGCGGCGCTCAAGCCAGGCGAATCCGTTCTGGACATCGGGTGTGGAACAGGTACGTTGGCAATCGCGGCAACGAGGCACGTGGGTCCGACCGGCGCCGTGCACGGCATCGATGCGTCTCGGCCGATGATCACGCGGGCGACGCGGAAGGCGTCGAAAGCGGGCGTTCGGGCTGTGTTTCACGTGGCCGCTGCCGAGCGGCTCCCGTTTCCCGACGCCCGCTTCGACATCGTACTCAGGTACGTTGATGCTGCACCATCTCCCGCGGAAGACGCGAGAACAGTGCGCAGTTGAGACTCGACGCGTGCTCAGGCCCGGCGGCCGCGTGCTTGCCGTTGACTTCGGCAGGGCGCAGGCCAAGCGCGGCCTTCTGGCGCACTTTCATCGGCATGGTCATGTGTCCATTGAGGGCATGGAAGACGTGTTCACTCGCGCTGGTCTCAGGATCGTTCGCAGCGGACCGGTCGGGTTTCGCGAGCTGCAGTTCGTGGTGGCCGAAGTCGCGCGCGATCCACAGGCGTCGGATTCGAGGACCGGGCGGTGAGCGAAGACGGTCAGAAGCGGTCGTTCCGCTGGACCTCGGTCGCCGCAATCGCAGGTCTGATCGCTGGCCCGATTGTCTTATACGTGCTGCTGCCGCGCGCAGGTGTACCGGCGGCCCTGGCATCAGGGGTTGTGGTCGCCGTGGCGTTCAAACACCTCGGGCTGCTGGCGGCAGTGCTCGCGCCGGTTCATGCAATCCTTCGTCGGCGGTCTCATCGCTGAACATCGCGAACGCGCTGGCTGTTATCGCGATGCGGGCTGGATCACGTCGGCTCCCCAAACGAGCTGCCTGGTGGAGGCGGCTGTGACGACACCATGATCAGGTAAGCCGCGAGGCATATCCCGATTGTCGCCCCGACGATCGCCGCGTTGCGCGCTTGCCGTGGCCTCCGCCAAAGCTTCGGCGGTCCGCTGTAGCCTCGGCGAAGGCGGGAAGGCCCCCGGCCCCGTTTCACAGACCATCGGGTTCGGCGATCGCCTGTATCGACACGCTGATCTGCACCTCGTCGCCAACCAAAACGCCACCCGTTTCGAGCGCCGCGTTCCACAAGAGTCCGAAGTCCTTCCGATTGATCGTGATGCCTGCCTCGAATGCGGATCTCGATGTACCCCACGGATCCTTGGCCGTCCCCAAATACGTGACTGGCAGCGTGATCTCCCTGGCGACGCCGCGAATCGTAAGGGTGCCCGTGACGTTGTACGTATCCGGGCTTCTTCTGACGACATGCGCGCTCGTGAACGTGATCGCGGGATAGGTCTCGACGGCAAAGAAGTCGTCGGAGCGCAGGTGTCGATCGCGGTCTGCGTTGTTCGTGTCGACAGTCGTGGCATCGATCGTCAGCGACACCGACGAGTGCTCTGGTTGCTCCTCATCGAACCGCACGGTTCCCGCAAAGTCCGAGAACCGCCCGCGCACCTTGGTCAGCAGGTGGCGCACCTGGAAGGTGACGTCGGAATGTGCCTTGTCGATGGCATACGCACGTGCGGTTATCGTGGCAACTTGGACAGGGGTCATGATTTCTTCCTTCCTTCCTGTGTGAGTTCCTGCTCGGCGGTCCCGCCGAGCCGCTTCAGCAAATCGGTCAATGTTGCGCGCTCGGTTTTCGAAAGCCCGCGCATCGCCCGCTCCATGGCTTCCTTGTGGCTGGCAAACACCCTCGAGATCAGCGCTTCCCCTGCCGGCGTCAGGCAGATCACCCACGTTCGGCGGTCGGTTGCGTGATCGGCCCTCATTACGAGGCGGCGTGTTTCCAGCCGATCGATGGCGGTGGTCATCGACCCGCTGGTAAGGTCGATCCGGCGGCCCAGCTCGCTCACCGGCTGAGGTCCCTTGTGGAGGAGCGCTTCGAGAATCGCGAAGTCGGACAGGCACATGTCCAGCGATTCGATGCTGCGCTGCGCGTACCGGGTCAGAGCCTTATGCGCCTTCATGAGCACGAGCCACGTATGGATGCCCGACTTGTCCGTTGCTCGCGTCATGTGGCCGTCAACCCTCTGCATAACTTGATTACAAAGTATATCTATATCATATATCTTGATGTCAAGATATATCGCCGCTCGGCCGGATGAGCTTGAGTCGATGGCGGCAAGCCGTGGCGCCGGCGGGGCGCAGGCGCCGCCGGCCGTGGAAGCAGGACAAGATGGGGCAGGGGGGCTTGCCGATGCGCCGAACGGCAATTCTCTGGCGGCGATTCGATCAGGCAGGACATGACTCCGCGCTGCTGACCGAAAGCGATGCAGGGGCAGTCATGGAGGGGACAGCAGTTTCCCGCCGGCGACGAACCCGCTGCCGATTCGCCGGTCAGGCTCGCTGTGGACGAACGGATCCGGGTGCGCGCCGCGTAGCTGGGATTTCCAGACGTGACCGTGGAACGTCTCGACCAGACCTACGAACGAATGTCGGAATCAACGTACCGCTACCAGAGCGGAAAGGGATCGTTCATCCTCGACACGAACCCGGTCGGGTTCGTCACGCACTATCCGGGTCAGTGGGAACTCGAAAAAACCGGCTAGCAGCGGGGCGCGTCATTGCCGGGTCCGCCCTCGACGCATGGAATCGCCCTGAGGTACTCGTACACGGCTTCCATCCACCGCTCTGTGCCATGCCGATATGAGGGCCAGGGCATCACAATGAGCGGGCCCGGAGGGTCGATGCCCTTGAAGTCGGTCCCGAACTGCAGCACTTCCTTGAATTGTTCGAGCGTCAGGCCCGCGGGACGACCCGCGGCGTCCGGAGTCAGATTGCGGCTGAAGACCGGCCCAAACTGGTCTCCACCGCCCAGATACTCACCCATGTCCGCGGTATGACATCCGACGCAGTCGCTCACGCCGTTGACGTAGTAGCTCCCCAAACCGACGAGGCTGCGATTCTTGCCTGCGAGGTCGAGCTCCACGGGCGCGATGTCGAATCCACGTTGTACCTCGCTCTGCCCGTTGTTTCCCCCGCTGTTCCCTTGTCCATAGAGGCTGGACACCTGCATCGTCACCAGCAAGCACACGGCGGACAAGGCAAGCCCTATCTTGATTCGTCGGTTCATAGCTCCTCCACGCTGCGTCAAGACGATGTGTTTCCCACGTTGGAGAGTTTCTTGTCAAGACAAACATCCTGACGCAAAGACGGCCTGCGCGACAACCGACGACATAGGGTGATGTCGATGATCGTCGTTCAGCATCACGGCGACCCAAGTCGCGCCCAGACTACAGGCCGCGCAGAAACGCGAGCAGCTCGCCCTTCTCGGTTGGATTGAGCCGCAATCCGAATTCGTGTCCCTTCACCGCGTGCGTGTTCTGACCGGCGGGATGAAACCACTTGGCACGAAGTCGTCACCAAGTCGCGCCGGATTGAACATCTCCTCTAACGACGTCATCGATCCGTCGTGGAGATAGCGTCCGCGATACCACACGCCCTTGAGCGACGGCGCTTGCCGGCGCGAATCCAGTCAGCTTCGGTTGTCAGTGTGGCCGAGTTCGATGGTGAAATCGAGCCGTCCGCTAAATTATTGTGAACAGAGACGGGACAAAAGGCGGTCGTCATCGGCGGTCGGGGAGCGCTTTTATGAAACACACAGTGTCGATTGCCACCGTCGTCGTGGGAATCGCGTTTGCCGGCGGCGTGATCGCGCAGTCATCAACGGCTCCGCGCACGTGGGATGAAGAGGCTTTGCGCGACTGGGCGACTCCTGTTGCGGGACTCAATCAACGTCCCGGGCATTTCTCGCAGGCCGAATACGAGCGCGCGCCAATCGACAATTTGCGCAGCTACCCGGTCTGAAGCATCTCCCACGTAGCCGGCGGGCTCGCGGCCCGGATAGTAGGGTCGTCAGCCGACGCACTCGTCCGGCGCAGTAGGATTGTGCCGATGCGGCGGCCCTGCCTGTCGGTGGTTCTTGTCGCGGCCACCTGCGTGCAGGGCGCCGGGGCAATCGGTTTTCAGCGCGCCGCCGACGATTTCGAAGCTCAGCGGCTCCGGATGGTCAACGAGCAGCTCAAGGCACGCGACATCCGCCAGCCGCGCGGTACTTGACGCCATGCTCAAGGTGCCACGCCACCTCTTCGTGCCGCAACCGCTGCGCACGCAGGTGTACCGCGACACGCCCTTGCCGATTGGCTTCAACCAGACGATCTCGCAACCGTACATAGTGGCCTTCATGACGCAGGCCCTGGACGTCGAGTCGAGTCACCGCGTGCTGGAGATTGGAACGGGGTCCGGTTATCAGGCGGCGGTGCTCGGGCTGCTCGCGAACCGTGTCTATACGATCGAGATCGTCGAGCCGCTTGCCTCACGGGCGCGCGCGACGCTGGCCGGTCTGGGCTACCGCAACGTCGAGGTCCGCGCCGGTAACGGGTACTTGGGGTGGCCCGAATATGCGCCCTACGATCGCATCATGGTGACGGCGGCGCCTGACGAGGTGCCTCAGGCGCTGGTGCACCAGTTGAAGATCGGTGGCCTGATGGCGATCCCTGTCGGCAGCAGCGTCGCGCAGCAGCTTCGTATCCTGAGACGGACGCCGACAGGAATGCAGACGCTCGACACTCTTCCGGTCCTGTTCGTTCCAATGACCGGGAAACCCTGACGTCGAGAAAGCGCTTAGGTCTTCGGCGCGACGTAATTCTTGCGCGCGCGCGGTTTCAGTCCCCGCTCGCTGACTCTCACGTCGATGTCGTGCGCCTTACCGTCGCGTTTGGGGGGCGCGAACGAGATGAGGTACTGACTGTGCAGCTCGTCAGCGACCTGTGCAAAGGCCGCCGCCAGATCCTGTCCGGGACGGATCTCGGTGTAGCCGCCACCGGTGTGTTCCGCGACGAGCCCGAGGCCCGGATCCGGCAAATCGGCGAGCAGCGCCGCCTGTAGACCGCCCGGACCGAGTCCCACTTGTCTCTGTCGCGGCCGGCTGCGCATTCCGATGCCGTACACCATCACGTCCTCATTGCGCGCGCGGTCGATCACTTCTCCCTGGCTGACATAACGCTGACGGAATTCAATCGGACCGCTGTCTTTGCCGTCGCTGAGGACGAGGATCACGTGGCGTTCCTCGCTTTTCTCTCCAAACGCGTCGAGCGCTTCGTCGATGGCGCGCCATAGCGGCGTGGGCGCATCGCCCGCAATCGTTCGTGGCAGCGAGTCGAGGAGCTCGCGAGGATCTTTCGTGAACGAGCGACTGATCTCGATGCCATGCCCGAAGGTGCCGAGTCGCATCAGGTCGTCGGGGCGCAGCCGCGAAATCAGCTGCTCCGAGGCCGCACGCAGCAACGGCAGGTTGCCCTCCATGCTGCCGGACACATCCAGCATCACGATGAGCCGGATCGGCTGAGGACTGTTGTCGAACAGGGTGATCGGCTGTGGCGACCCCTCGTCGCGGATCTCGAAGCTCTCGCGCGAGAGATTCGTGACCAGCCGGCCGTCCCGATCGGTCACGGTGACGAAGACGCGGACCGCGTCGCCCCCGCCGCGAAAGACTGGCTGCTGCTGCGCGGCGACGCCAAGCACGCCGAACAAGCATGTGGCAAGCGCCCCGTACGCGAGGACCCGAATCATGTGGACAGCTCCCTTGGCAGGCGGGCGGTCGCATCCCCAGTCATATCACGCGGATTCTCGAGGGGCAAACGGACGCGAGGATCCTTGATTTGAAAATCAGGTGGGCTTCTCTTCCGAGGAAGATTCGGGCTGGGGAACCGTACCGCTTGTCGTCGGCTTGCCATTGGTGCGCCTCCACATCCACCCTGCGAGACCCAGCACCCCTAATCCAACCGCGCTGCGCATCAGGAGCCGACCCTTGCTCGAGTTTGCTGGCTTCTGGCCAGTGATCTGGCGGTAAGCGTCGAGATCTGGATGTTCAGATGGCCGCGTCGATTGGGCCAGCCGCCCGTTCGAGCGCGGCACCCAGCGAGTCAAGAAGGCGAACACTTCCGAGGCGCAGGTCGGACACCGTTCCTCGTCGTGCACTTCGTCGCAGTCGAGACACAAGCGGGCAACGCCAAGTTTCATAGATCCGAGTGTAACGCCTGGCCTGCCAGCGAACCCCGATGGGCGGAATTCAGCTGATCCGTAGGATCCAGGACGGGAAATCCCGTTACTATCGCGCGGTGGCCAGCAGCCTGGACGAAGCCGATTGCCTGAACTGCGGCACGCCGTTGCACGGTCCGTACTGCGTTACGTGTGGCCAGAAGGCGGCACCGGTCAACCCGACATTCAAGGATCTGGTTCGTGACGTCGCGGACGAGCTGCTGAATGTCGACGGCAAGATTTTCCGATCCACTCGTCTGCTGCTGACGCGACCGGGATTTCTGACGGGGGAGGACCACGAGGGCCGCAAGGCGAGCTACGTATCTCCTATCCGGCTCTACCTCGTTTTCAGCGTGGCATTCTTCGCGCTGTCCACCGTCGTTGAGCGCGAGCCCACCTTCGAGGCCGACGAAGCCGTCGAGGTTGGCGCTCGGAAGAATCTTCGGGCTCGATAAAATGTCACCTGAGGAGGCAAACCAGCGTGTGAACGAGGCGCAGACGGTCTGGATGCCGCGCGCCATGTTCGTCCTGGTGCCGGTATGCGCGCTCCTCGTTGGGATCGTCACACGCCGAACGCGCAGGAACTACCCGCAGCACTTGTACTTCTCCCTGCACATTCACAGCGCGTACTTCGCCACGCTGTCCCTCGCGCTACTGCTGGGCCTGGTAGGTGCGCAGACGCTCAGCGCCATCGTCTCGAGTCTCACAACTGTCCTCATCCTTGGCTATTCGCTGATCGCCTTCCGAACCGCGTACGGCGGGCGGTGGCGTCTGGCCGCCGGTCGGCTGGCCTTCGTATTCGTGGCCTACATGATTGCGGTCGGCTTCGCCCTCGTCGCCGTAGCTGTCGCCGCCGCCCGCGGTTCGACGTCGGAACAATTCAGTCTGCGGCTGCAAAGATCCGCCCGATGTTTTCCGGCGAGAAGAATTCGGCTGGCGAGATGACGCCGGAGACGACCCGCGCGAAACCGTTCATCGCCTCCTGATTTCCATGAATAGCGCCGAACAGCTGTTGCGTGTCGGGCGTCGGCGGCGTGAACGAGGCGAACTGGCACGTGAACTCGTAGGTGGCGAACACGTGCTGATCACGGGTGGATTGGTACTCCTGCATGGCCGCGTCGTATGGCCGAGCACCGGCGAATGAGGCATCCAGGGCATTGACGCAAAGTTCTGCATCACGAAACGCGTCCGAAATTCCCTGGGCCGTAATGAAATCCTTGTTGTAGCCGGCGTCACCCACGAGCGCCCACCCGGGACCGAAAGGCTTGCGAAAAAAATTCGGCACGGCCATGCCGACGAATCGCTCCTCGCGTCTGGCCGCCTGCATCCGCTGCTGAAACTTCGGCGCCTTGTCGAATGCTTTCAAGTAGTGCCCCTCGACGTCGCTTTTGTTTGCTTCGAACTCCGCGTAAGGCCAGCTGACAATGACGAGCGTCAAGTCGTCGTTCGTTGGCCAGGCCGCCCACATTCTGTCGCCGCGGTCGTACGCCTCGAATCGGTTGTTCATCGGCAGCCCGCTCCAGTAACTGTAGTAGCCGGCCTCGAGTTGCCGTTTCTCGTTGTACTGCTCGGCGCCCACAGCCTTCGCAACGAGCGAGTGGAAGCCGTCGGCGCCAACAACAACCCGGGCCCGTTCGGCGACAGGCTGTCCACCCTTGCTGTGCCCGCGGATGCCCGCCACACGACCGTCGTCCAGGAGGATTTCGTCGACGGTAAAGCTGGTCCGAACGTTGACGCCAGCTTCAGCTGCAGCGTCTACCAGCAGCTTGTCCAGCACCGTCCGTCGCGGACCATACGAAACAGGGTTGTCTTCGGCGCCAGGCGACCCTGAGATGACGAACGGTCCCATGTCGAACGCGTAGACGTCGATCGCGGGACACCCGGTCGCGACGAGTCGATTGAGAAGCCCCCATTTGCGGAGCGAGGCCACCCCGGGCGGATGGATCAAGTGAGTCGAAATCGTATCGCTTGGAAATGTCGCGCGGTCGACAAGGAGAACCTTGTATCCCTTTCGGGCGAGTAGCATGGCGGTTGGCGAACCCGCGCACCGCGCACCCACGACGATGACGTCGAACTCTTGCATCGTGCCCATCGGCAGCCTCCACGAGCCTTTCCCGCTTGCGCGTCGTTCGAGGACGAGAGTGTAGTACGGACCGACGACATCTGCGAGGACAAACGTTACAGATGAGACGTGCCTTATGGCCGGAATACGCGGATTGACGTCACGCAATCGTTGAAGCCGCCCTTGTCGCACCGGCCCATTGCGAACCGGAGATTGGGAACGTCGGCGGCAACGTCGAGCCGGTCACCGTGAAAGTCGTCATCGCGATAGAGGGTGGCGCGCCATCCCGCAGCGACGCGGATTGATGAAACGCAGTCGTCCCATTGGCGCTGCACCTCACTGGAACCGTCGAAGCCCGAACTGAACCGCTCGCACGGTCCCTTGAAGTCCTTCAGATCTTTGGCGTCGCTGGTGATATGAGCCGACTCGCCAACATAGTCTGCGTGCTCGTACACGACGATGCCGGTCATGAGGTCGGAGGGACCGGTAGGAAGCGACTTCTGGCAGCCCAGCATGGAGAACGCAAAAACCAAGGCCGCGATCTCGCGCCGTCGGGCGGCCAGCTGGGAATTTGTCATTGCGCCTCCCGGGTGTTTATTTCTTAGACACTTCGAGCTCCGCCATGTTCCACCGGCCCGTGTCCCGAAGCGAGGGGCTTATAATCCACTTCATATCCGTCGCTAGAAACCGGTTTCATCCCGACGTAGTGCGCCTTCACCCCTCGACGTGCTCGGGGTGCCCTGAGCGCGTCGAAGGGCAGGCGGACTTCAGGTCCGGCTAAAGCCGGACACTACGGGTGAAACCGGTTTCAGATCCTCCGAGGAGTCTTCCATGACACCGAGAGGCGCATTCCTCTGTTCGGCTCTCGCTCTGGTTTGCATCGTCGCTGCGGCCTCGGGCCCGGCGCTTCTTGCGCAACGCACCTCTCAAGGCGTTGTCACCCCGGGTGACCCCATATGGGCCGATGCACAGGATCCGCAGGAGCCGCAGAACCCGGCGAACGGCGACGAAGCGCCGGCGGCAGGGCGGGGCCGCGGGGCCGGGGCTGGTCAACCTGCGCAGCCGCGCCCGTACGACCAGGTGATCACTCGCGAGGCGCGGTCCGACGACGGGATATTCAAGGTGCATCGCGTCCGCGAGCAGCTGTACTACGAGATTCCCAAGAGTCAGCTCGGCAAGGATTTCCTGTGGGTCAGTCAGATGAAACGGACAACCGCAGGGACCGGGCTCGGGGGTGAGGCCGCCGGCAATCGCGTGGTGCGGTGGGAGCTTCTCGGTAACCGCGTGCTGCTCCGCCTCGTCGACTACAGCCTCGTCGCGGATCCGTCGACTCCCATCGCCAGGGCTGTCGCCGACGCGACCAACCCCGCGATCGTCCGCGCTTTCAATGTGGCCGCCTTCAGTGCCTCCGGCGATCCGGTCATCGAGGTGACGCCGTTGTTTCTCACCGAGATCGCGGAGCTGTCTGTTCGAGGGCGGATCGGCGCGCGAGGATTCGATCAGAGCCGCACGCTGCTCGACAAGGTGGTTTCATTCCCTGAAAACATCAACGTCGAGGTGATGCAAACCTACACCGCACCTGTCGATGCTGGCGGCCGGGCGGCGGGTCCGGCACCGGTGATGCGCGGCAACAGCGCTACGGTGGTGATGTCGTACAGCATGGTAAAGCTGCCGGAACGACCGATGATGCCTCGTCTGTTCGACGAGCGGGTCGGGTATTTCACGCGCAGCATGTACGACTACGGACGACAAGAGCACAAGGCTACCGAGCGGACCTACATTACGCGCTACCGGCTCGAGAAGCGGGATCCGAACGCAGAAGTCTCCGAGCCCGTAAAGCCCATCGTGTACTGCGTCGACCCCGCGACGCCGGCGATGTGGGTGCCGTACGTGAAGAAGGGCGTCGAGGACTGGCAGCCGGCGTTCGAGCGGGCAGGGTTCCGCAACGCCATCGTCGCGAGAGACGCACCCGCCGACGATCCGGACTGGAGTCCCGAGGACGCTCGGTACTCAGTGATTCGGTGGTTGCCGTCGACCGTGCAGAACGCAGTCGGTCCGCACATTCACGATCCGCGAACGGGCGAGATTCTCGAAGCGGACGTCCAGCTCTATCACAACGTGCAGACGCTGCTGAAGAACTGGTACTTTGTACAAGTGGGGCCGCTCGATCAGCGCGCGCGCAAGCTGCCGCTTCCCAACGATCTGATGGGCGAGCTGATTCGGTATGTCGTGGCGCACGAAGTGGGGCACACGCTCGGCTTTCAGCACAACATGAAGGCCAGCGCGATGTACTCGGTCGGCCAGGTCCGCAACAAGCAGTGGGTGAAACAGAACAGCCACACGCCGACGCTGATGGACTACTCCCGTTTCAACTATGTCGCGCAGCCCGAGGACGGCCTCGATGCGGCGGATCTGATCCCCAAGATCGGTCCGTACGACACGTGGGCGACGATGTGGGGCTATAAGCCGATTCCAGGCGCCCGCACGCCCGATGAGGAACGGCCGATGCTCGACTCGTGGGCCCGCCAACAGGACCAGACGCCGTGGTACCGGTTCACCACCGCGCAGGCCGGCGGCAGCGATCCATTCAATCAGACCGAAGCGGTCGGCGACGCCGACGCGATACAGGCGACGGCGCTGGGCCTGAAGAACCTGCAACGTGTCGCGGACATGCTGCTGGCGGCGACGACGACGGAACCGGGCGAGCCCTACGAGGAGCTTACCGACGTATATGGGCGACTGGTTGCGCAGTGGACGCTCGAGATGAACCACGTCAGCTCGCTGGTGGGTGGATTTCTGTCGCAGCAGCGCCATATTGGACAGGATGGCGTACGGTTTACGCCCGTTCCGCGGGCGCGGCAGGCAGAGGCGCTGCAGTTTCTGCTCGCCAACGCGTTCGCGACGCCAAGCTTCCTGATCAAACCCGAGCTGCTTCGGCGCATCGAGCCTGCCGGCGCGCTCAACCGGGTGCGCAACGCTCAGAGTGCGGTGATGAATTCGCTGTTGCAGACGGCGCGGATCGAGCGGCTCATCGAACAGTCCGCGCTCGACGGCACGGCGGCGTACGCGCCGGTGCAGTTCCTGACCGATCTGCGTCGAGGGATCTGGAGCAGTCTGGCGACGCCGGGGCGCGCGATCGACCCCTTCCGCCGGAACGTACAGATCGTCTACCTCGACACGTTCGACAACAGGTTGAACGGCGCCGTTGCACCGGACCCGGCGGTGAGAGCTCTGCTGCGCGGCGAACTGCGGACGCTGCGCGGACAGGTCGTGGCGGCCGCTGCTTCAACCATTGACCGCGCTTCGCGCCTCCATCTCGAGGACTCGCGGGATCGCATCGACGAGATCCTCGATCCGCGCGCGATGCGGCCGCGCACCGCAGCCGGAGGGCGCGGCGGCGCAGCCGCCGGCGCGGGCGACCGAGCGTTCGCTGGCGGGCGCTTTGATTTCGACAACGATATGTTCCTGCACGCTCCCGACACGTGCTGGCCCGATTACGTCGTCGAATGATCCTGGACTGTTCAAGGACGTAGCGTCCGGCTTCAGCTCAAGTACGTAGTGTCCGGCTTCAGCCGGACCTCCGCCTATGCAATCGCGCCGTTTATCCGGATCGCGCCCGATGAAGCGTGCGCGCTACTTGCTACCAGACATCACCCCGTCGCCAGTCGCACATGATTTCTCCATCGAGCTCGAGCAGAGGGGTGGCTGCCGTCCGCAGGATCATGACGCCGCCATCATCGTCTGCTGTTCGTTGACGGCCGACTGGACCGTCCACGAACGTCGGTCCGCGCCAGCGTTCCCAGCCAAGAGCTTCGTAGAAGGCGTGCGCGCCGGTCGATAGTGCGCCGAGTCCATAGCGCTCGCGAATCAGCTCGCCCATGCGCTTCATGACCATCGTTCCGTAGCCCCTCCGTTGCTGCGCGGGATCGGTGGCGATGGCCTCGACGTATCCCACCAGCAGGCTCCGGTCCGAACACACGAGCGTTCGTTCCACGAGCGATCCGTGGCTGATGAGGCCTCGTGAATCCGCCAGCCAGACGTGTATGCCGCCGAGCGCGTGAGCCCAGTCCTCGTCGGTGAAGTTCCCTTCAAATGCTGTGTCGAGCAGATCTCGAATGTGAGCCAGCAGCGGCGGGGAAAGTGCGTCGGTGGGAGCAGCCTGGAGCGCAACCATCGAACTAGCGAGGCCTCCGTTGGTTGTACGTCGTGTCCCGCTTCAGCCGGACCGGCGAAGGCGCGCGATATCCCTTCAATCGCGTGCGATGCGGTATTCCTGGACTCGTCCATCCGGCGCGAAACGCAGGACCAGCCACTCGGAACGACCAGTCCCAGCGCGATCCAGGGAAACCAGGCCGCCAGGCTCATCAGCACGCGAAGCCACCTCGAGTGCGTGTCGAGGACGATGTCGAGGCCCAGCGCATTGCTCAGAACGTCGACCCCATACACGAGAAACCAGAAACTGATGGCGGTGGACCACGACACCAGCGGCGAAGTAAGTAATTCGCGGAAACCGGCCAACAGCGAAACGTGCAAGATTTCTGGCGCTCATTTCCTGGCGATTATCGATCGGGTCTTTTGGCGCGCTCCTTGGTTGTCGCCTTCTCGCACGCTCGAGAGCTCTTCAGACAGTGTCCTGGGGGCGAAGGCGGGTCAAGGGGGACCAGGAATGGCACGACACCTATCTATTGCGATGTTAGGACTCGTATTTTTTGCGGCGCCCCTCGGGGCGCAAGAAGCGCAGGAACTCAGTGACACGCACGTCGGCGTCCTCAGGCACGGCGGGAACGCGCTGCTGAACGACTCGAAGATCGACGATCCCGCTGAATACCGAGGCGGTGCTCCGCCAACCCAGCGATCGCTCGTGAAATTCTCCGGCGACGTGAAAGAAGGCAGCCGCCGCGAGGAAGTGGTGCTGATGCAGTTCAAACAGACGGGCGACAACGTCCCGGACGGCGAGCGCGGCGGCGAATTCTATCTTGGCTTGAAGAAACCAGGGACGGGTACCACGGATGACGCGATGCACGATGCGCTTGTGGCCACCTATCGCGATGGCTTCCGCTTCAATCTGCCGATCTCGGCGCCGAACCTGCAGCAGGGCGACGGCTCGGTTGTGGTCGGCAACTGGTACATCCAGTCGCCGAACGGTCGCTACCGCACTTACATGAAGGACGACGGCAATTTGATGGTCTATAAGGTTATGGAACCCGGGCATTGGCTTTGCCCGATGTGGTCCATCCTCACGGGCCCGCTGGGGCCATGCGAATGATGCCCGGGCCGCGTCGACTTACCGCCGATTCCGTTCCGGACGGCAGGAGGAAGATGACATGAAGGAACTTTCCAATCCACCGCATCGAACGGTCCGGGCCGTGGCGATGATGGCCACCGCGATGGGAGCGGTCGCACTGGGGGCGTTTGCCATCGGCGCGCTGGCCGTTGGACGACTTGCGATCCGTCGTGTTGCCGTCGAGAGTGCGGCATTCAAGCGTCTCGAGATTCAGGATCTCACCGTCGCACGCCTTCGCGTCGCTGAACTCGCGGTGAGCGAGTCGCTCACCCTTCCGCCCGGCGCCGATCGTCAATCGTAACCGCTGCATTTTTCTGCGTTCTGGTTCCGAAAAGCAGTCTGTGAAAGTATTGATGGGAGACGCAGTGCAGACGCGAACTCCAGCGAGAGGCATCTGGCCCGCGGCGGCGTTTTGCGCTCTCGCACTGGGCATCGGAGCGGCGCAGGCGCTTGCACAAGACGTCACGATTACCCCGAAACTGAAGGCCGGCGACCAGTTCAGGCTCGCGCTCGTTCGCAATCGCGAGAACTCCTCTCAATCGCAGCAGAGCGGTGGCAGCAAAACCATCGTCAGCGTGAGCGTGATCTCGGCCACACCGGAAGGTTTCGTCGTTGACTGGGTGCCGGGTGAAACGGTGCTCGACAACCCGGTGCTCGCGCAGAATCCGCTGATCAGCGCAGCCCTCGACGCCGTTCGCGACCTCCATTTTCATTTGACACTGAATGCCACCGGCAAGCTGACGGGCCTGGCGAATCAGGCAGAAGTTGTTCCGAAGCTGAAATCGATCGTCGACACGATCGTCAAGGAACTGCTGGCCCGCCTGCCAGCCGAGCGACGCCAGGCGATGCTGGGCATGGTCAATCAAGTTGTCTCTCCCGAGGCGCTCGTTGTGGGGGCGGCGCGTGACGCCTGGGTCTATTTCGGCCTGAACGGCATGGCCCTGGCTTCAGGCGACGTTACGGAAGTCGAGGTTCAACAACCCAGTCTGCTCGGCAGCGATCTGATCCCGGGGAGGTTTCGCGTGCGCATGGAATCGGTTACCGAGGACTCTGCGTCGTTGACGGCGACGACGACCTACGACAAAGCTGCGCTGATGCGGCTCACTGAGTCGCTGGCCAAGCAGGCGGGGGTTCCCATTCCTCCCGAGGCCCTCGCCAAGCTTCCACCTATTGAAATGAGCGACGAGGGCAGTTACGTCTTCGATCGAACGGTGGGCCTGATGCGCGAGGTCAACGTGAAGAGGCGTGTCGCCGCCGGCAGGAACGAGCGGGTCGACGGCTGGGAAATACGCCTGCTCGATGGGCCGCAACGCTGAGCTGACAAGTCACAAGTCACAAGGTCACAAGTCACAAGTCACAAATTGGTAGTCCTGTAAGTTGCGTTGTGCCTTGTGCCTTGTGACTTGTGACGCTGGTGGAGTCGCACCCTGATTCGAGGGTAGCGACTCCACTTCGTTCGAAGCAGCGCACGGCCCTGCGCCGTCAAGGAATGTCGAATGCCGGCCCCTCGGCGAGAACCGTGGCGTTATCCGGGCCCATCAGCAAGCACTTGACGGAGCGTCCTGAAGCCAGGTATGTGACACGTTCCTGGGTTCTGAAATTGCCTCGCTGATCGACTTCAACGTGTTGGGTGAAGGGGTAGTCGTAGCCGCCGGATGCCGTTTCTTCTCCGAGTCTGAAACGGATCAGCGAATCGGGCATGCCGTTTCCTGCAGCCTTGAGTCTGAAACCGGCGCCACCAGTTCCCACCGTGCACGTGCCTGAATAGCCCGAATCGCCGACCGCGTCCAACGTGAACGAGAGCGGTCCGCCGTGCGCGGTCACCGTATCGGCGTCCGCCACGATTGCCGCATTGGACGTCGTCTGCAGAGTGCTGGTGACAGTGGGCCCAACCGGTGTATCAACGCCGCCGTGACACCCAACCGCAAATACCATCACGCACGGAATCACTGCCGCCTCGAAGAAACGTCGATGACCTGGGAGCGAAATCCAACGCTTGACACCACGCATTGTGTTGCCTCCTTCGATTGTGTTGCGTCGCAGTGCCTTCCTCTCTCGCGCGGTTCGGCCGCGCGCTGCCCGACAGTTCCGTAATTCGGGGGAGGGTCATGGGCACCGTGGGGAGGATTGGGCAACCGTCGTTCCAGCCTGAATTCGCAGGATTTCCCAGTGTCTCGCGCGGGTCTGCCTCCGCATGCCGCCCCGCTTTTGTGGGATCCCGGGCAGAGTTGTAGGCGGAGTCGAACGCCTGTCGATCACGAAATTGTGGAATCAGGAGGCACCGGGCCCGAGGCACGATCCTCGGACCCGGTCATCGGTCATGAAGTGAAACAACTATCCCGCGATTTTCGCGAGCTCCGATCGCGCTTCCGCGACCGCACGTCTGGACTCGAGCTCCGCGTTCATTTCGGGTTTCGACTCGCGGATGGCGGCCGCGAGCGTCTTCCGTTCGTTCAGCACGCGATGCTTGAGGAGCACGAATGGAATCTCCGTATTCCGCGCCGCGTGCGCCACCGCCGCGAACTGCTCGGCGTCACGGAAGCCTTCCGAGGCGATGGTCATGTCCGATCCTTTATTGAGCAGCGGTCTCAGCTGGTTCTGCAGATCGGGTGAGGACGGTGCGATTGCTGGCGTCGCCGCGCGAGCCGTAACCGGGGTGGCTGCCGGCCGCGGCCGGCTCGGGCTCGTGGCCGTCGTAGTTGGCGAGCCCCCACATAGATATGGGGAGTGACAGAAGCGGTGCTGCGGTCGTCTGTAATGTGTGGACCGACCCACACGCCCAGGGCCATCGCGCCTACGAAGCCCGCCGCGAGTGCCGCCCCTTTACCAAACGTCATTTGCACCTCCAGTGCTTGTCAGCACGGGGAATCCCAGCAAGAGTTGTGACACTCAGCCGTGACGCTGGGTGGCCGACTCAGCATTGAGAGGAGGTGGCAGGATGTTTGACGGCGCCGACTCAGCAGCGGCGCTACCGGCCGTCGCAGACACGCAAGCCGGGTCCCTGTGGACCCGGCGGGTCCGACAGGACCGACCCACACGTGCGGTCGTCGGTACGGAACAGGGATCAGCCGATCGCTCGTGCGCATGTCCTCGTCCAGCAAACGCAGAAGTGCCTTCGCGACAGGTCCGGGTTTGCCTTCACCAACAATCTGTGCGTCCCACTGGATGATCGGCGCCACTTTGACCGAGCTGCCCAGGAGCAGCATCTCGCGAGCGCCGCGCGCCTCCGCAGGCGTGATGTCGCGGACTTCGACACCGTCGAGCAAGCCTTGATCGCATAGCCGCGGAGCAAGTTCCAGGAGCCGAAGGGATGTGCAGCCGGCGAGAATGTGGTCGAACTTCGGATGTACGAGCGCGCCCTCCCTGGTCACGAAGGCGACGTTCATGTTGGAGCTTTCACCGACATGCCCGTCGGCATCGATGAAGACACCGTTGTCGAATCCCGCTTCCTTGGCCTCCATCTGCATGAGGACATTCGGCAGGTAGTTGGTGGCTTTGGTAATGGCATAGAGCGGTGCCTTGATCGGGTAAGTCGTCGTCATCACCCGGAGGCCCTCGATGTACCACCGCTCGGGTACGAGAGACCTGCAAACACCATCACGAAGAAACCAGGCTGGGCCCCCGCGGCCGGCGTGAGGTCCAGGCTCCCAGGTCCTGACGACAGCCAATAGCGAATCGAGCCGTCGCGCCGCCCGCTGACGGCGGTCGTCTTGACAATGATGTCGCGAATGTCATCGCGAGAGCCGGGAAGGCGAAGCTTCGATCGTTCGGCTGAGAGCAGGAAGCGATCGAGGTGCGCCTCGAGGTCGTAGATCTTTCCGTCAACCAGGCCCGCGGTGTCGAAGATGCCGTGACCGCGATGCACCATGTGGTCGTCGAACGGGATCACCATGAGAGCGGGATCCGTCACGACGCCGCCCAACTGACTCGAGTAGAACGCCCAGTACTGCACGGCCTGTCGTGCCCGCAGCTCCTTGAAACGTGAGAGCACCTCGTCCGCGGCCAGTACGCGGACGCCGATCGCGGGGACCGTCATGGGCGCCACTGTACCATGGGCGAAGCACGGCTCAGGTGCTGTAGGGCGCACGCTTTAGCGTGCGCGGCCAGGTGTTGTAGTGCGCACCCTGCAGCATGCGCGGCCCTGTCCTGATGAGCTGGCTGTGTACGAAATCATTGAAATGGCTGGGGTATTAGGCGCATTCTAGGGCCGCCCCCGGTTGAGAATCGCGCCTCCATTTCGAAGGATGCAGCCGAGTGCCGAGCAGCCGCACGGAACTGATCTCTCCGCGGAGCGTGCAGACAGCAGCAATCAGCGCGATTCGCGCGTCGGCGCTCGCGCGGTATGGGATTGCGGTTGCGTTAGCCGGCCTCGCCATCCCCATGCGCCGGACGCTGGATCCCGCCTGGGGCATCGATTCCCCATACATCACTCTCTTTCCTGCAATCATGCTGAGCGCGTGGCTGGGCGGTCTATGGCCGGGCATGCTGACCACACTGCTGTGCACCGCCTCGGCAGTGTATTTCTGGATCGAACCCTCCGGTTCCTGGGCCATCGGCAATGCGACCGACCTGCTGGATTTATTGATCTTCGCGGCCGTCGGTGCAGTCATCAGCGGGCTCAACGAAACATGGCGCCGTGGCACGGCCGCGGTGGTGGAGTTTGGCCAGCGACTGGCGGAAAGCGAGGCCCGGAAGGCCGGCATTCTCGAGGCCGCTCTCGATTGCATCATCACGATGGACCATGAAGGCCGCGTCGTGGATTTCAACGCCGCGGCCGAGCGCACGTTCGGCTACCCGCGCGCCGACGTGATCGGTCAGGTGATGGGGGACCTCATCATTCCACCGAAGCTGAGAGATCAGCATCGCCGCGGACTCGCACGATATCTGGAAACCGGAGAAACGGTCGTGGTGGACCGTCGAGTCGAGATGACCGCGATGCGCGCCGACGCGTCGGAGCTGCCGGTCGAGATTTCAATCTCGCGCGTTCCCGTCGCGGGTCCGCCACTGTTTACGGCGCATGTCCGTGATATCTCCAACCGCCGCCGCGCGGAGCAGGAACGGGCGGCGCTTGCGGTCAACGAACGCGCGGCACGCGTCGAAGCGGAGACGGCGGTCGTCCAACTGCGACTCGCCCTCGAGGCCGCGCGCATGGGCACATGGTCGTGGAACATCCGCACCGCTGAAATTTCCTGGTCTTCGGAACTCGAGGCCATTCATGGGTTTGCACCGAAGACGTTTCCAGGGTCCTTCGATGCGTTCCAGAAAGAGATTCACCCGGACGATCGCGAGCAGGTGCTCCGGGAAATCAACGAGGCCGTCGAGCAGCAGCGCGACCATCACATCGAATACCGGATCGTGCGCACGGACGGGTTGGTGCGCTGGG
Source organism: uncultured Acidobacteriota bacterium (assembly GCA_963814955.1). GTDB lineage: Bacteria > Acidobacteriota > Vicinamibacteria > Vicinamibacterales > UBA2999 > DATCJA01. Next base: position 534,754 of record CAWFEX010000015.1, on the reverse strand, counting down.
TCGAGGGTCGCGGACGACTCTTTTACGGCGCCGACGGACGGCCGGAGCGCATGGCGGGCTTGTGCAGTGACGTCACCGAGCGCAAGCAGGCGGAGGAAGCGCTGCGGGCAAAAGAAGCAGAACTCGAAATCATCACGAGCCGGACGCCTTTGTTGCTGTCGCGTTGCAGCCGTGTCGGCCGTTATGTGTTCGTGAATCGCGCATGCGCGGACTTTCTGGGTCGCCCCGCGGAAGAGATAGTCGGCAAGGCAATCCCCGAGGTTCTGGGCCAGGCGGCGTATGTGGCAATTACGCCGTTCATCAAGCGGGTGCTGGCGGGGGAGCCGGTCGATTTTGAAACGGAAATCCCCTACGCCCACGCCGGTCCGCGCTTCATGCGCGCCCTGTATACGCCCGATCGCGACGAGCATGGCCACGTGATCGGCTGGATCGCAACAGTGACGGATATCACCGAACGACGGCGTGTTGAAGATGACTTGAGAAAGACCGCCGCGCTGCTCGCAGAAGCCAACCACGCCGAACGCGCCGCCAAGTACGAGGCCGAGCTCGCCAACCATCTCAAAGATCAATTCCTCGCCACGGTGTCGCACGAGCTGCGCGCGCCGCTCAATGCCGTGCTCGGCTGGGCCGAAATGCTCCGCAAAGGCGTGCTCGAGGACAGCCGTCGTCAACGGGCGCTGGACGCGGTCTACGCGAATGCGAAGCGGCAGACCCAGCTGATCGACGATCTTCTGGACGTATCGCGCATTGTTTCCGGAAAGATACCGGTCACGCGATCCGCCGTCGACCTGCACGGCCTGGTCCGCGGTGCCCTTGACATCGTGCAGCCGTTTGCCGAAGCGAAGCGGATCCAGATACAGAGTGAAATCGACGCGTCGATTGGCAGAGTCTTCGGCGATGCGGCGAGGTTGCAGCAGATTCTGTCGAACCTGCTGACGAACGCGGTGAAGTTTACGCACGACAAGGGCGAAGTGAGGCTGGTGGTTCGGCCGGCGCGGAATGTCGTCGAAATGATCGTGAGCGACAACGGAAAGGGCATAGCTCCCGATTTCCTGCCTCTGGTGTTCGAGCCATTCCGGCAGGCAGATGGATCGACGACCCGCATGCATGGAGGACTGGGGCTGGGCCTGGCGATCGTGAAGAACCTCGTCGAAGCACACGGCGGCACGGTGTCGGCACACAGCGCCGGTGAAGGGCGAGGTGCGACGTTTACCGTGAGGCTCCCTGTTGTTGCGGCGTACGCCGAAGAGGCTCAAGGTGCGGTCCAGCCGTCCTCCGCGCCCGCCGGGCCGGGCCGAGCCGACACGCGCTCGCTCGAGGGGATCACCGTTCTGGTCGTCGACGACGATGCGGACAGCCGGGATGTAGTAGCGGTGTTCCTCGAGACCGCTCGTGCGTCCGTCTTGACGGCCGCGTCGGCCGCAGAGGCGCTCACGGTGCTTCAGAACGAAGCGGTGGATGTGCTCGTGGCGGACATCGCCATGCCCGGCGAGGATGGGTATTCACTGATACAGAAAGTGCGGGCACTGGCGTCGCCGGCAAAGGCGATGATCCCCGCTGCCGCGCTCACCTCCTTCACAGGCAAGGAGGACGAACGACGGGCGTTGCAGGCAGGATTCCAGCTGCATCTTGGCAAGCCAATCGAGTCGAGCACGCTGGTCGAAGCTGTCGCGAGCCTGGGATACCCGCTCGTGAGTTAGTCGCAGGCCGGGGCGGGTCCAAAAGCACCCGCCCTACATTCAGGCGCGGCGCACCATTGCCGGTACAAGGTGCTTGATTGTTGGCGCGCCGACCTGCTGCATGATGGCGTAGAGCTCGGTGCGCAGCAGGTCCAGCACGCGTTCGACTCCCGGTTGACCGAAAGCCCCGAGGCCCCAGATATAAGGCCGGCCGACGCATACGCCGGTCGCGCCGAGGCACAGCGCCTTGGCGATGTCGGTGCCGCGGCGGAAGCCGCTGTCGATCAGAATCGGTATTCGGCCGCCGACCTTTTCCACGATTTCCGGCAATGCATCGATAGTGGACCGTCCGTTGTCCTCGCTGCGAGCGCCATGGTTCGACACGATGATGGCGTCGACACCCGCTTTGGCAGCGAGCTCGGCGTCCTCGTGAGCCAGGATCCCCTTGAGCACGATTTTCATGCGGGTCGTATCGCGCATCCGCTTGATCGTGTCCCAGGTCATGGCGGACGACTGAATGTTGGACAGGCCCGACAGATCGACGCCCTGGTACATCGGTCTGGTTCGATAGTTCGCCTGGAGACTGCTGCGGTCATGGCAGGCCGAGCAGTTGCGCGTGTCCGTGCGCTCCAGACGGAACAGGGTTTCCTGATTGCGACCGCCGTTGCGGTCCACCGTTATCGCAACCGCGAGGCAACCCGCTCGCTCCGCCCGAGTGAGAAACGCGCGCGTGACTTCCCACTTGTTCGTCGCATAGAGCTGGTACCAGATCGGCGCCCCGCGAGCGGCCATCACCGCCTCAGGAGACGTCGTCGACTGCGTCGAGAGAATCATCAGATGGTTGCCGACCTTCGCAGCCCTCGCCACGGCCTCCTCACCATCGGCGTGATAGGCGCGATGACCCCCGATGGGCGCGACGATGATCGGAGTGTCGTACCGCACGCCCAGGATGTTGGTGCTCATGTCGACTTTGCTGACGTCGACGAGGCGCCGCGGTCTGAGCTGAAATTTGAGAAAGCCCTCCCGATTGGCGCGCAGCGTCACTTCGTCGTCGATGCCGGAGGCCATGTAGCCGAAATGTGCGGGCGGCACGACCTTGCGCATGACCGGCTCGAAGTCGAAGACGTTGATGGCATCCCCCGGGCTCGTGATGAGGTTCTGCAAGTTGGGCGGAGCCCACATGATTGGATCCGCGTTTTTCTGCGGTACGGGCGCCAGGCTCTGCGCGGCAAGCCCGGCGAGCCCCGGGCAGGCGAGCAGCGGGCTTGCCGCCAGCCACTTCAGCAGCTGGCGACGACTCGCACGTGTGTCGTGTGAATTCATGACGACCTCAATTGCTCTTGTCGCCGACGATGCGCTTTGCAAACGCCAGGATCCACGACGAGGTTTCTTCGGACTCTCCATCGAGCATGCTCGTCCAGACGCTCATGTGAGTTCGTCCCTTGACCTTGTGCGTGGACACATCCTTGTTGCCTGCGGCGCGGAGCGCCGCGGCCATGTCGACATTCTGCTGCTGCCGCCAGTCTTCGTCGCCATCCGTGTCAATGAGAAGCACCGGCGGCAAGTCCGCACGAAGGTGGCGTGCCGGAGAGGAGTCGGCCCACACTTTCCTGTCCGTGCCCCACACGTAGGTTGGACGGTCGGGTGCGACACCCGGTTTATCCACCCAGAAGAATCCGCTCACGGGCACGAGGCCCTTGATGTCGCGCGGCGACAGTTTGTGCGCCGCAAGGTAGCGGGAATCGGTCGCGAGAAGCATGGCCAGGTACGCCCCTGCGGAATGCCCAATGACGATGATGCGATTGGGGTCGCCTCCGTGCCGCGCGATATTGCGCTTGACCCATGCGAACGCGGCCGCGGCGTCCTCGACGTGTGCAGGATGCGACACCTGCGGCGACAGGCGGTAGCTGGTCACAACGGTGAGAAAGCCCGCTGCGCCGAGCCGCCGGCCGACGAACGTGTCCTCGCTCCGATCGCCGATCGACAACGCTCCGCCGTGCAGGGAGAAGATGACCGGCGCGTTGGCGACGCCTTGCGGAATGTAGAGGTCGAGACGGTCCTTACCGTCGGCGTACTCGACCTCGGGAACGTAGTCGAGATCCTTGACGACGGTCACTCGATGCGACTGCGCGGCCGCAGGAAGGGCGCACAGGAAGACACCAAGCGGTACTGAACACCAATCGACTGGTCCACCGCATGATTCCTCCTTCTCCGGATCCGCATGATTATGCGCCGAAAATGCACCTGCCCTGACACCTGGACGGGGCAGTCGTTACTGGGTGACCGTTCCGTTTGACGAAACGATGAACGCGAAACCGGGCTCATCGCCGTTTCCCGGCGTGGTGGTGTTCTGAGCCAGGCGGATATCGTTCGCCAGGACGTTGCGTGTCACCGCACCGGTGGGGTTCTCGTCACACGAGTTCTGGTCGTTGATCCGGAACGACACACGCGTGTTGACGGGCACGTCGGCGAGCAGGATTTCGTACCGGTCCGGCGGCACCGGCTGAAGAGGAATTGCCGCGAAGCTGCGCCAGCTTGGATGGATATGCGTGACGCCGACGCCATTCACGCACGCATCGGCGGAAGCTGGAAGATCGGAACGTCGCGTCGTGGACCCGGCGAGCACGATGCGGACCGTCGCCACCCTCGAGGCTGATGTCGGAGATGACGGTCCGGTCTTTTCGTCACATGCGGAAGCGGCGACAGCGACGAAAAATGCGAAGAGGACCAGGCGACCGTGCACGCCCAAGAGCATAACTGCATGAGAGTGCGTAGGGTGCCTGGGGTGCCTAAGGTGCCTGGGGTGCCTAGGTGAAGAGAACGTCGAGCTGGACAGGCCGCACACGTGGCACGTCGCATGCTCCACACTGTTATGGCTGAATGGATCGGCCGATAGACGAAGCATGGACCAGTTCATCATCCTCGCGTTGCTCCTCGGCTCACTGCTGACGACATTGGTGGCCGCCAAGGGCATGCTTGGCCTGTTATTTCGCCTTATGACACTCGGCCGCCAGGCCGAACGCCTCGCCGCGTCGAGCCAGCACACTTCCGCAAGTCTGTAAGCGTCAGGTCGCCATGGACATTGGGTCCTGGCGTCGGTTTCACTGAACGCGCCGTCTGTGCACATCGATGCACGAGGCACGGCCGTTGCGCTCTCGGTTCAGCTTGATATGGACAACTGGATTTCGGTTCAGCTTGGAATGCAGAACTGGATTTACGTGGGAGTGGCGGTTCTTCTCGCAATTCCCCTGGTGTGGACGGCGTTTCGGTTGCGCGGCGCCACACTCGAGATCGAGCCGGTCAGCCGACATTGGCTCGAAGAGCAGAAACGAACGCGAGGCGGGAGCTAGCGAGTCCCGCCTCGACCCACCTCGCGGTCCTGTTCCCTTTTCGCCTCTGCAACGTTAGGTCATGAAGAAGCGCACCCGTACGTAAGTATGCGGTTGCACACGCTGTGCCTCAGCAATACGTTGGCGCACGCGCGGTTTCGGTCTTGTGCTCTCGGCATAAACGCGGTAGGTTGCGTTCCCCCCGCAACCGGATCGCACCATACGTTCGTGAAAAAGGAGCCCACCATGTGCACCAGTTCCAGACGCCATTCGATCTTCTGCATTCTGCCGCCGCACATCCTGCGATCCATTGTGGAGAAGGGGACTCCCGAACAGCGTCAGATGGCCGCGAACACGCTGTCCATCGACGCAACACTGCGCGCGTTCCGCGCGTCCGCACGCACGTTCGAGACGGCGCCCTCGGTTGAGGCGCTGGCGCAGCCTGGTGAGAAGCGCTGCACAATTTATGATGCCGACCACTCGCAGCAGTTGCCCGGCCGGCGCGTTCGTGGAGAGGGCGATCCGCCGAGCCGCGATGTCGCCGTCAACGAGGCGTTCGATGGGCTGACCGACACCTGGAATTTCTTCTGGAGTGTGTACGGCCGCAACTCGATCGACGACGAAGGCATGCCGCTCGACGCCACAGTGCATTTCGGCCAGAGTTACAACAATGCGTTCTGGAACAGTCAGCAGATGGTGTTTGGCGATGGTGACGGGCGTCTCTTCAATCGGTTCACAATCGCGGTCGACATCATCGGCCATGAGCTCGGCCATGGGGTCACAGAAGACGAAGCGCAGCTCGCCTACCTGTTTCAACCGGGTGCATTGAACGAGTCGATGTCCGACGTATTCGGGTCTCTGGTGAAGCAGGCGCGCCGGAACCAAGCCGCCGGTGCCGCTGACTGGCTCATCGGCGAAGGCTTGCTTGCCCCGGGCGTGCAAGGTGTGGCACTTCGCTCGATGAAGGAGCCTGGTTCGGCCTACAACGATCCGGTGCTCGGCAGGGACCCGCAGCCGGCGCACATGCGGGATTTCGTGCGCACCTACGAAGACAACGGCGGCGTGCACATCAATTCGGGGATTCCGAATCACGCGTTCTATCTCGCAGCCACACGGCTGGGAGGATTTGCCTGGGAGAAGACCGGGCGCATCTGGTACGAGACACTGCGTGATTCGCGGCTGCGCACGAACTCGGGCTTCAAACGCTTTGCCTCGCTGACAGTTGCCAACGCCGGACGGCTGTTCGGCCCCGGCAGCATCGAAAAGTCTGTGGTGGCAACTGCATGGGAGGACGTCGGCATTTCAGTCGGAGGCGCGGCGATCCTCACGTAGTGCTAGAGTGCCTGGGGTGTCTGGAGCCGTGTGATAACCGTAAGGCGGGCCTTGACGGCCCGCCTGGCGCGCCGTAAAGCCGCGCCCTACTGACGCGCCGTAGGCACCCCAGGGACTCTGAATGCCCATGCAAATCACGTTCAAGACCACCGGGGGCGTTGCCTACTTTCCCGGACTTGCCGCGCCAAAGGTGCTCGACGTGTCGACGCTTCCGGCCGACCGTCAACGGGAGATTCAGGATCTGCTCAGCGCCGTCCGGTTTTTCGATCTGCCTGCGCGCACCCCTGCGCGACGAGGCGCCGCCGATTTCCAGACCCACACCATCACAGTTGCAGACGGAGATCGGCATCACACGGTCGAAGTGAGCGACCCGGTTCCTCAGGACCTCCAGCGACTGCTCGATTTGCTCCGCGAGTTGACGCAGCGGTCCTGAATCGTCCGCTGCCTCACGCGGTGCATCGCGCGGCGGCAGCTGTGGGATTATTCAATCTGGAACTCGTCCGTGGAATCATCGGGTCGGTATCGCATCGTACGTAAGCTCGGAGAGGGCGGCATGGGCGTCGTGTACGCCGCCCATGATGAGCGCCTCGATCGACCGGTCGCCATCAAGCGAATACGCCACGACCTGATCCACGGTCAGGCGCACGAGCGTTTCTGGCGGGAGGCGCGCGCGGCGTCGAGCGTCAATCATCCCAATGTGTGTCAGCTGTACGAGATTGACGAAGACCAGGACGGGCTGTTTCTGACGATGGAGCTCCTCGAGGGCGAGCCGCTGAGCGGGCGGCTTGGCCGCGGCCCGCTGCCGGCGCGTGAAGCCATTCAGACGGCGCTGGCGGTGTTGAGCGCCCTGGCGTCCCTGCATCGGAAGGGGATCATTCATCGCGATCTGAAGCCCTCCAATATCTTTCTGTCGACGCACGGCGTGAAACTGCTCGATTTCGGACTCGCCAGGCCGCTGCTCCGGGAGACAGGGCCGGCTGACAGCCCCCTCACGATGCCCGGAATGCTGCTGGGCACGCCGAGCTATATGGCGCCCGAGATCATCGAGGGGAAGACCGGCGACGCACGAAGCGATCTCTTCACCCTCGGCATCGTGTTGTACGAAATGCTCGCCGGCAAACGCCCGTTTCGGGGCGACTCGGTGTTCGACGTCGCCCGCGCGATCGTGCACGACGAGCCGCCGGCCCTTGCCGGCTCACCCGGCGTCGTCGGCATCGACCGCGTCGTGCATCGCGCCCTGCGCAAGTCCGTCCAGGAACGGTATCAGACGGCGGACATCTTCGCAGACGATCTGAAGGCGCTCGCCATCGACAACGGCGCCGTCACACGCGTGCGGCCGATGTCGCGTCTTGTCGTGCTGCCGTTTCGCCTCTTGCGGCCGGATCCGGCCATCGAGTTTCTGGCGTTCAGCCTGCCGGATGCGATCAGTTCGGCGCTCTCGGGGCTTCCATCGCTCGTCGTTCGCTCGACCGCCGCGGCGTCGCGCTTTGCCGGCGACACCGCCGACATGTCCGCGTTGGCCACGGCACTGGACGTGGATGTCGTCCTGGTCGGGACGCTGCTGAGCAGCGGCAGCCAGGTACGCGTGAGCGCACAGCTCGTCCAGGCGCCTTCCGGCACCCTCCTCCGTGCCATGACGTCTCAGTCGGCGAATGGAGAAATCTTTCAGCTGCAGGACTCGCTCGCCAATTCAATCGTCGAGTCGCTGTCGCTGTCGTTGACGCCCGCGGATCAAGGTCGAATCAATCGCGACGCGCCAGCCAGTCCCGAGGCGTACGAGCACTACTTGCGCGCAAACCAGATGCAACTCGACGCGAAACAATGGCCGGCCGCGCGCGATCTGTATCTCCGCTGCGTCGAACGCGATCCGCGGTTTGCGCCCGCGTGGGCACGGCTCGGCCGTTGCTATCGGCTGCTGGGCAAGTACGGCGCCCCGTCGGAGGCAGAGGCGAATTTCGAGCTGGGCATCAACGCGCTGAAGCGGGCCCTCGAGCTCAATCCCGACTTGTCGCTCGCCCACAATCTCTACGCGCATGTGGAAGTCGACGCGGGACGTGCCCGGGAGGCCGTCGCCAGGCTGCTCGAGCGCGTGCGCCGCGCGGCATCCGAGCCCGAGTTGTTCGCCGGCCTCGTGCACGCATGCCGCTATTGCGGCCTTCTCGACGCGTCAGTTGCCGCGTACGAGCGCGCCCGCAGCCTCGATCCCGCCATCGTGACCAGCGTTGCACAGACGTATTTCCTGAAAGGCGACTGGGAGCAGGCGATCGCCACCGACCGGAGCGATCCGCCATTCACAACGGTTATTGCGCTGCTTCAGCTCGGTCGTGCCTCCGAAGGGTTGAACCTGTTGCGGGCGGCCGCCGCGCGTGGGCTGCATCCGTCGTTTCACCACCTTCTGGAGGGCATGGTCGCATTTCTGGAGGGGAGACCCGATGAGGTGATTCGTCACACTCACCGCGTAATCGACTCGGGATTCGCCGATGCCGAGGCGTTCTTTCATTGGGCCGGGTTCTTCGCACAGGCAGGCGATTACGACGGAGCGCTCGGGCTTCTGGAGCGCTCGGTCGCCGGGGGATTCCATCCAGCCTTGGCGCTGGCCCACGACCCACGCTTCGCCCCTCTGCGCGGGGCGGCCGACTTCAAGCAGATCCTCCGGCGTGCGGAAGAACTGCAGCAGCAGGCGCTCGACACGTTTCGCGCCTCGGACGGTCCGCACCTGCTGGGCCTTCCTGCATAAGATCCCCTATAATCCGCTCCTCGCTCGGGTTGTGACGCCATGGCGGCGTCGAACGTGCGACTTCCTCAATGCTCATGAAACGCACACTGCTTCTCATCGCGATCCTGATTGGCGCCGGGTGCAGGGCAGACCCGCCGACCGGGCCGTCCGGTCAGCCGGTGGGCTTCTTCGTCACGAGCGTCACGAGTGTCACCGGAAATCTCGGAGGACTCGCGGGCGCCGATTTCACATGTCAGCGGCTCGCCGGCGCGGCTGGGCACACCGGCCGCGCGTGGCGCGCGTACCTGAGCGTCGAGCAGGACTCGGCGAATGGCAACATGCCGACGCACGCGCGAGACCGCATCGGCACGGGACCCTGGTACAACGCGAACGGAATCCTCGTGGCGAACAACGTGGCCGAGCTCCATTCCCGAATCGGGTGACGTCTCCGTATTCGTGGACGAACGCGGACGGCGCATCAACGGCCAGTGGACCGGCTCACCGGGTCCGACCGAGCACGACATTCTCACCGGGTCGAATGCTGACGGAACGGTGGCTCGCGGATTGACGTGCTCGGACTGGACGTCCGATTCCACGACGGTGGCTGCGCAAGTAGGGCACTCCGACGGTTTTGGTCCGAACCAGAACACCGCCGGCGCGCTTTCGTCGTGGAACGCCGCGCATACGAACTTGAACTGCTCGAATACGGCACCGCGGGGCGGCGCGGGGCGCTTCTACTGTTTCGCGCGGTGAGAGGATCTGGGTCGGGTCCACCTCCGCCAAGGCTGTCCCAAGCCGGCAGCACCACGTCTACGACTTTACGTAGTAGCGCGCACGCTCAGCGTGCGCGATCCCGCTTAGGTAGTCGTCTTCTCAGACTCTGACGCGTCGCGTTTGATGCGTGGCGCGCCTGTGTCGATGCCGAGCAGGTCCGTGAGAATCTCGCCCTGGGTACGCAGCGCGCGAGCCGCCTCCTGGTGCGTTGCACACAGCGCTTCAGCCGTCTGCACGTGAGTCTCCATCGCCCGCCTGACCGCACTCCAGTCGGTTCGCGCCTGTTCCCAGGCATCCTGTCGCGCGACCCGCTCTGCTTCGTACCGCTCCTTGAGGTGCTGTGCTTCCGCTTCGATGGCGGACATGCGCGCGAGCAGCGTGTCGTATTCGCCCTGCTGCGCGTTTGTCGTCTCGACCAGCTCCGCGATCACTGACTCGAACCGGTTTCGCTCCGCGGTCAGTGCTTCGACGCTCTGCTGCCGTTCCTTTTCGAGCGCCGCATCCGCGTCGGCGGCGCGAGCTTCCGCCGCGCGCGCTTCTGTCAGCAGGGCCGCGCGGTCGGTCTCCCAGCGGCGGCGATCCGCCTCATGGGCTTCCGTGCGCTCCTGCCGTTCTCGTTCCATGGCACTGCGCACCTCGGCAGTCTGCGCCTCTGCGGCGCGGACCTCCGACAGCAAGTGGCTGCGCGCGCCTTCCCACTGCCGCTGCTCGAGTTCGCGTGCCTGGGTATGTTCCTGTCGCTCTCGTTCAAGAGCGGCTTGGGTGTCGGCGGCTCGCGTCTCGACGGCCTGCAAGTCGGTCGACAACGAGGTGCGCTCGTTCTCCCAACGTTGCAGCTCGCTTTCACGAGCTTCGGCATGTTCCTGGCGCTCCCGCTCGAGCAGCGCGTGCAAGCTTGCGGCTTTGCTCTGAGAGGTCTGCAACTCGTTGGCGAGGGTCGCACGCTCGGATTCCCAGCGGCGCTGCGCTTCCTGATGCGCTTCTGCGCGTTCGTGTCGTTCGCGCTCGAGCGCGGCGTGCAAGTCCGCCGCTTTGTTCTGGAAGGTCTGTAACTCGTTCGCGAGCGCGGCGCGTTCGGATTCCCAGCGGCGCTGCGCTTCCTGATGCGCCTCTGCGCGTTCGTGTCGTTCGCGCTCGAGCGCGGTGTGCAAATCCGCGGCTTTGTTCTGAAACGTCTGTAACTCGTTCGCGAGCGCGGCACGCTCGGATTCCCACCGGCGCTGCATCTCCTCGTGCGCTTCCGCGCGCTCCCGCCGTTCCCGCTCCATGGCGGTGTGCAAATCTGCCGCTTTGGTCTGGGCCGACTGCAATTCGCTCAACAGCGTCGTTCGCTCGCCTTCCCACTGGCGTTGCACGCCTTCGGCGGCCTCGGTGCGCTGCCGTTGCTCCTTTTCGACGGTGAGCTGTAAATCGGCCGCCTTGGACTGGGCCGCGTGCAATTCAGTGAGGAGGGACGTGCGCTCGTCTTCCCACTGCCGCCGTGCACCGTCATGATCCTGTGCGCGTTGGGTTCGTTCTCGCTCGAGTGTGGCCTGCAGGTCCGCGGCTGTGCCTTGAATCGCCTGCAATTCCGCCATGAGCGAGGTGCGCTCGCTTTCCCACTCTTGCTGAACGCCTACATGGTCCTGTGTGCGTTCGTTCCGTTCCCGTTCGAGAGTGGCGTGCAGGTCGGAGACTTTGGCCTGAGCCGCCTGCAGCTCGGTCGATAACGTCGTGCGCTCGGACTCCCACCGGCTTTGGAGTCCTTCGTACGCCTCTGTCTGCTGAGCGTAGCGTCGTTCGAACTCGTTCAGCTGCTCCTCGCCGCGTTCACGCCGCTCGCGCTCGGCAGCCAGTTCCGTCCGAGATGCCGCCAGTTCCTCCTGCAGTTCGCGCTTTGCCAGCGCGGCGTCCAGTCCACCGTGTGTGCCCGAGCCCTTGGACGAATGTTCGTTCGGCGGGTCGGCCGGTAGGCTGACTGCGGGCGGAGCGGCTTCAGTCGTTCGACTGGCCGGCGATTCTGCCGCGCTCCCGGCAGCAGCGGCTGTTGGAGCCGACGCTCGAGCAAACGACTGCGCACCCGGTGAGGTCAGACTCTCGACCATCACTTCGGCGCTGTAGGTTATGGTGCCGTCCTTGACCGTGGCCACTCTGGCCGACACCACTCGACTCTTCATGACGATGGGTTCGCCGCCTGGTGGCTCCACCTTGAGATGGATAGTGGTGCTGGGCGACACGCGCCACCCGAGTTCGAGCCGCGCCTTGGTGTCCGAGACGTTGATCAGACGGACCGGCCTGCCGTTGATGGAGACCGTCGAACCGTCGGTCATCGACGCCTTGAGCCCCTCAACCACCTGCGCGACTGCTTGCGACATGCTTGCCCACCTCTGGGAACGACAATGATATCCCCCAAGCCCGGACGCTCGGAGCGGCTGGATGAACCGGCCTGCCTCGAAAAATGCCGAGGAAAGAGTGTCTCGAGACCTTGATTCCCTTGACACGACTATCGGCTACTCATGTTAGGCTCTCCAGCCTCATTGGCGTCGGTCTTCGGGCATCGAATCGACACAAAACAGGCTGAATTATGCGCAAATTTGCGGCGATGGCGGGCTTTCTCGCAGCGGCGCTCGTCTGGTCGGCGGCCTCCGTTCAGAGCCAGGTGTCCGCAGAACCTCCACCCAGAAACCTGGAAGAGTTCGAAAAGATGTTCACCGAACTTTCCAATTGGGGGCGCTGGGGAAGCGACGATCAGCTCGGCACCATCAATCTCGTAACGCCGGCGAAAGTCCGGCAGGCGGCCAGCCTCGCCAAAGAGGGCGTGTCGGTCTCGCTGGCGCACAACCCGATCGCGGAGTCGGGTTTGCCCGACAACCCGTCCCAGACGTTCGCGCTGCAGATGGGACCCGATCTGATGAGCGACGCGATTCATTTCAGTTATCACGGGTACGTCACCAGCCACATCGATGCGTTGTGCCACTTCGAATACAACGGCCGCCTCTACAATGGCGTCCCGACCAGCGTCAATACAGCCAAAGGATGCGGGAAGCTCGGCATCGAGGTGCTGAAGAACGGAGTCATCACCAGGGGCATCCTGATCGACATTCCGCGGCTGCGCGGGGTTCCCTACCTTGAACCGGGCGACGCCGTTTACACACGGGACATCGAAGCGTGGGAGCAGAAGGCCGGAGTGAAGGTCACTTCGGGTGATGCCGTCATCCTCTATACCGGCCGCTGGGCAAGGCGCGCGAAGCTTGGACCGTGGCGCCTGCCCGGGCCCGTCGCCGGGTTCCATGTGTCCGTCGCGCGGTGGCTCAAGCAGCGCGACGTTGCCATCGTTGGCAGCGACGCCGCCACCGATGTCACACCGGCGCGGTTCGATGGCCTCTTCGAACCGCTCCACCACTTCATCATCGCCGGTCTCGGCGCGCCCATTCTCGATGCGCTCGACCTCGAGGCTGCCGCCCAGACGGCTGCGAAGCTCCGCCGGTGGGAGTTCATGCTGTCGGTTGCACCAATACCGGTGACGGGTGGAACTGGCGGCCCGATCAACGTGCTGGCGACCTTCTAGCTCATAGTGGGTAGTCGGCAGGTGATACCGGTCGAGCTCGACGGCTTCCTTCGCCCTTCCATTCCATCCATCGCGACCCAGCCGTAGTGGAGCAGGTTGTGCAAGAGTAGACGGTGAGTGCCGTCCAGTTCATCCATCGATCGCACCAACGCCGCTGACCGCTTCGTCCGGACGCGTGAACGTTCACGCCAGCTGTTCGATTTGCTGACTCCCGACGCCTACTATTCGCGGCCAATCCGGCTGCGGCATCCGATTGTGTTCTACGAAGGGCATCTGTCGGCATTCAGCTTCAACACGCTCGTCAAACGCGCGCTGGGCGCGCCAGGAATCGACGCGGGCCTCGAGCGTCTGTTCGCCCGCGGCATCGATCCCGAACAGGCCGCGGAATCATCGGAAGGACCGCGATGGCCTGGACGAGACGAGGTTCGCGCGTTCGCGGACGAAGCGGACCGCCGCGTGCTCGACGCGCTGCTCAACGCGCCGATCGAACAGCCCGGCCACCCGCTGCTCGATCGGGGCCAGGCGGTGCACGCCATTCTCGAGCACGAGGCGCTGCATCAGGAGACGTTGCTGTACATGTGGCATCAGCTGCCCTACACGGAGAAGCGCGCTCCTGAAGGCGTTCGGGTCGACACAAACGGCGCGCCTCCACCGGCGGAGATCGTCGAGATTCCGGCCGGCCGCGCGACTATCGGAGCGAGGAGGGGCGAGATTGCCTTCGGGTGGGACAACGAGTTCGAGGCGGTGGACGAGGAGGTGCCGGCGTTTGCGATCGATCGCTACGATGTCACCAACGAGGCGTTTCTCGAATTTGTCGAGGCCGGCGGGTACCGCGATTCGAGATGGTGGACTCCCGACGCTTTCACCTGGCTTCGCACCGAGGGGATCGAGCACCCGCGCTTCTGGATCCGCGATGACGGTCGATGGTGGTGGCGCGGGATGTTCGAGATGCTCCCGCTTCCAGCGTCATGGCCCGTGTATGTGAGTCACAGCGAGGCCTCTGCATACGCGCGGTGGCGCGGCCGGCGTTTGCCGACCGAGGCCGAGTACGGTCGTGCCGCATATGGCACCCCATCCGAAAAACAACGGGCGTATCCTTGGGGTGATGCTCCACCCGATTCGGCCCACGGTCACTTCGACTTCGCGGGTTGGGACCCGCATCCGGTCGGTCAGCATCCGGCAGGCCGAAGCGCCTGGGGCGTCGACGACCTCCTGGGCAACGGGTGGGAATGGACGTCGACGGTCTTCGGCCCGCTGCCTGGCTTCAGGCCGCTGCCGTCGTATCCCGAATACTCCGCCGATTTCTTCGACGGCCAGCACTATGTGATGAAGGGCGCGTCACCGGCCACCGCACGCGAGCTTTTGCGCCGCAGCTTCCGCAACTGGTTCCGGCCGAATTATCCGTACGTCTATGCGGCGTTCCGCTGCGTGCAGGAACGAACATGAGCGCCGGGGCGCCATCCCAGGCCACCGATGGGATCACCAGCAGAGACCTCGAAGAGATTCACTATTACCTGACCCAGTCTCCTCGACAGCTTCCGTCGCACCTGCTCTACGACGCGCTCGGGTCGGTGCTCTTCGAGGGCGTCTGCCTGCTGCCGTGGTACCAGATCACGCGTGCGGAAATGCGTCTCCTCGTCTCGCACGGCGCCGCTGTCGGTCGTCGGACGTCTGCAACCGAGGTCGTGGAACTGGGATGCGGCAACGGCCAGAAGCTCGACGCGCTGATGCGCTCGATGGAGCCGCACCGGCCGGATATTTGCCTCATCGATGTGTCGCAGGAAGCGCTCGACCGGACAGCGCAGATGCTGCACGGCACAGGTGTGAGGCACATCACCGCGGTCCAGGCAACCTACGAGGACGGCCTCATGCAGCTGCCCGCCCCGCCGCCGCAGGGCCGTCGTCTCATTTTGTTTCTCGGGTCGAACCTCGGTAACTTCGATCCGCCCGCCGCTTCGGCATTCGTCGATCTCGTTCGCAGCGTGATGCGCCGCCACGACTGGCTGCTCCTGGGCATCGATCTCGTCAAGCCCGAGCGAGATCTGATACTCGCGTATGACGATCCCCTCGGTGTGACCGCGGCGTTCAACAGGAATCTGCTGCTGCGCCTCAATGCGGAGGCTGGCGCCAATTTCGATCTCGACGGGTTCAGGCACGAGGTTCGATGGAATCGAGAGGCGTCGAGGATCGAGATGCACCTCGTGAGCCGGCGGCGTCAGAACGTTCTCGTTCCTGGTGGCGGAGGCCCGCTGGCGTTCACGCTCGCGGCGGATGAATCGATCTGGACCGAGAGCTCGTACAAGTACGAGCCGGATGGCGTACGGGCGCTCGTCGAGCCGGGCGGGTTCGAGTTGTGCTCGCAGTGGATCGATGACGACGGGCGTTTTCTGCTGGCGCTCTTCGAGGCGGTGGCCTGAGCGGTCCGTTTCAGTTGAGAGGAGGCGTCGGCCTCCTTCGTTCGGGACAAGTTTCCACGTGCCGACGACAGCGTTCGAGACCCTCGTCCGAAGTAACTGCTTATAATTGCGGTTCGCGCATGGTCGACGATCGTCTCGAGCAGCAGGTGGCTTTTCTCATCGAAGCCGACAAGCTGAAACAAGTCCTCCGTCGCACGCCTCTTGCCGATTCGTCGCGACGGGAAAATTCGGCCGAGCACTCCTGGCACCTCATCGTGGCCGCCATCGTGCTGCTCGAGCACTCGGCGGGTGACGTCAACCTGTTACACGTGCTCGAAATGCTCGCCGTTCACGATCTCGTCGAGATCGATGCCGGCGACACCTTCGCCTACGACGCGCAGGATCTCGTGACGAAGGAAGAGCGGGAGCTGGCGGCGGCCGAGCGCATCTTTGGCCTGCTTCCGCCTGACCAGGCGTCGCGCGTGCGCTCGTTGTGGGACGAGTTCGAGGCGCAGCAGACCCCGGACGCCCGTTTTGCCAACGCCATGGACCGGCTGCAGCCGCTCCTGCAGAACGCGTGTGCGCAGGGCGGAAGCTGGCGCGATCACGACCTGCACCGTGAGCAGGTGCTGCGGCGGATGGCGCCCATCGAGTCGGCCCTGCCGGCCGCGTGGCCCCTCGTCCTGAAGATTGTGGACGACTTCTGCGCGTCCGGAGTGCTTCGCACCACGGAGTCGATGTAGGGGCCGACCTTAAGGTCGGCCCCTACACTACGGGACCACCATCGATGTAAACGGCGGCACGTACGCCTGCAGCATGACCAGCAGGCCCACCAGCACCGCGAGCGCGACGCTGTGGAAGAACACGTATCGCAGAATCGTGCCCTCGTGTCCGTACCAGCGCGTGGCCGTACTTGCGACGACGATCGACTGTGCGTCGATCATTTTGCCCATCACGCCGCCCGAACTGTTCGCCGCCGCCATCAGCGTCGGGCTCAGTCCAAGCTGCTCCGCCGTGATTCGCTGCAGGCTCCCGAACAGCACGTTCGACGAGGTATCGGATCCTGTCAGTGCAACACCCAGCCACCCGAGCATCGTCCCGAACAGCGGATACAGCACGCCGGTCTGCGCAAACGCCAGGCCCATGGTCGCGTCGACTCCTGAGTAGCGTGTCGTGTACCCGAGCGATAGCATCGCGGCAATCGTCAGCAGTGAAAAGCGAACGAGCTGCAGCGTGCGCCAGTACATGACCAGGAGTTCACGCACCGAATAACCCATGGTGAAGCCGGCAATGACTGCCGCGATGAAAATGCCAGACCCGGTGGCTGACAACCAGTTCAGCGCGAATATCGCGGCTTCGGGTGTAGGAGCTTCGACGACGGGTGGGACGCGCAGGACGAGATTGTGCAGTCCCGCCACGGGGATCCTGACAATCGAAATTCCGTCGAGCACCGCCTTCACCTGCGGCAGTCCCCACATGAACACCACGACGCTCAGGATGATCCACGGTGTCCACGCCTGAATAACCTGCGCCGATGGCGTGTCCGGTGTCGTCGCCACCGGTGCGGGGCCATTACCGATTTCAGCCGATACGTAGCCCGCATCGTGTGGATGCCAGACACGCAGCAGCAGCGCGAGTGCGCCCATCGACACCACGGCGGACACCACATCCACGAGCCACGGTCCGTGATAGTTGGAGACGAGAAACTGCGGCACCGCAAACGCGATGCCCGCCACGAGTATCGCGGGCCAGATGGCGATCGTGCCGCGGAATCCAGCAAACGCCCAGATCAGCCAGAACGGGACGATCACCGAGAAAAAAGGCAGTTGGCGTCCGACCATCGCGCTGAGGTCCTGCAGTTCCAGCCCGGTCACGCTCGCGAGCGCGATGATCGGCGTTCCAAGCGCACCGAATGCAACCGGAGCCGTGTTGGCGATGAGCGACAGTCCCGAAGCGGCCAGCGGGGTGAATCCAAGTCCAATCAGAATGGCTGCGGTCACGGCGACGGGTGTTCCGAAGCCTGCCGCGCCCTCGAAGAACGCACCGAAGCAGAATGCGACGAGCAGAAGCTGGAGCCGCCGGTCGGCGGTAACCGTGGTAATGCTGGTGCGCAGGATCGCGAACAGACCTCGATCGTTCGTCAGCTGATACAGAAAAATGACGTTGAGCACGATCCAGCCGATCGGAAAGAGCCCGTACGCAGCACCGTAGGCGGCCGCACCCGCAGCCATGCCTGCCGGCATGCCGAAGATGAATATGGCGATCGCGAGGGACGTGGCCAGTCCAAGCAGGGCTGCGTTGTGCGCCTTGACGTGGAAGATGCCCAGCGTGCCGAGAAGCACCACCACCGGGAGCGCCGCACACAGCGTGGACAGCGTCGCACTATTGAGTGGGTCGTAGATTTGAGGCCACATATGTCAAATGTGCGGCGATCCTACAGAGCCCCTTCAAGACGGTCAAATTCATAATGAGGGGGGGTATGATCTGCCTGTGTTGACGGGGTGTGCGAATGAAGACAATCCTGAATAAACGTGTCTGGGCCCTGATCGGGGCAGCGCTCGTTGTCGCACCGCTGTCGGCGCAGCAACCTCGGAGTCCCTCGAGCACCGTCATGACGTCGTTCTACGACCTGAAAACCCGAACCCTTGACGGTAAGCCCGCCGACCTGTCCCAGTATCGTGGGACCGTCAATCTCGTGGTCAATGTCGCCAGCTACTGCGGCTACACACCGCAGTACACGGGCCTCGAAAAGCTGCATCGCGAACTGAAGGCCAAGGGGTTCAACGTGCTCGGGTTCCCGAGCAACGATTTCGGCGAACAGGAACCCGGTACCGCCCAGCAGATTGCGGAGTTCTGCAGGCTCACGTACGACGTGACGTTTCCGATGTTCGAAAAGGTCGTCACGAGGAACGGGCCGGGGCAGTCGGCCGTGTATTCGTTCCTCGGAAAGTCGGGGAACCTGCCCGCCTGGAATTTCAGCAAGTACGTCGTCGACAAGGAGGGACGCGTGGTTGCGTTCTTTCCAAGCGACGTGACGCCCGAGGATCCGAAGTTACGCGCCGCGATTGCCAGGGCACTCGCGGCGCGCTGAGCGCCGCTGACCCGCGAACGCACGCGCACGCTAAAGCGTGCGCGCTACGAACGACGCGCATCACGCGCGCGCACGCTGAAGCGTGCGCTCTACTGCAATACGCGATACAGGCGCTCGTCGTACGGCGCGCCGTCTACCGCTGTTTCGCGTAAACCTTCACGATACCCTTTGCTGTGCGCGGCCGACACGTGTGCCTCGCGCGAGCGTTCGTCCCTCCACGCCTCGAGCACGGTGAAGTGATTCTGCCTGGCGCCCTGCAGCACGTCGAACCGCAGGCTGCCCGTGTCCTTGCCGCTGACGTCGAACTGCGCCTTCAACAGCTCGCGGGCTTTAGGCAGCCCGGTCGGGACCACATCGACGTGCGTCGCCACGAGAACGGCATCCGCGGGAGCGGCCGACCGAGAGCCCACGGCATAGACGGTGTGGACCCGTTCGTCGTATGCGGTGATGCGCATGGGTGTCAGTTTCTCGTGAAACTGCGCCACATGCGGCGACTCGCGGTGCTTTTTCCTTGCCGCTTCGTCCTGCCATTCCTCGACAACGAGGAAGCGGCCGCGCGGTCCATTCTGCTGCCAGATTTCCGCGCTCCGGTTGCCCTCTCCCTTTCGCGCCGCATCGCGATATCCCTTGAGCAGCGTGGCGGCCTGGGCTTCGGAGGAGGGCACGACATCCACGTACGTGACAACGATTCGTGGTCCCTCCGGCGGAGGCGGATTGGTCTGCGGTGCCGCCTGGGCGTTTGCAGCGCTGATGCCTCCTCCAATAAGCAACGCCGCCAACGTTCCCCATGCAAGAGCCGACATTCGGATGTGCATAACAGCAATCCTCAACTTAAAAGTCAAAGGTCAAAAGTCAAAAGTCAAAGGTGAGGGCCCAGAGCCCAAAGCCCGAAGCCAAAAATAACGCTAATAGGTTACGTCAAACGCGCATTCTGCCACCGGCCGCGGTGACTGTCTACGAGCGTTTGCTCACAGGTGTTGATCTGGCGATCGGTTTGCATCCGTGCGTGCACTACGATTGGTACTGATTCCCAGCCTCGAGGGCGAACATGCAACGCGTAAACGGACTTCACCACATCACGGCCATCGCCGGGCCGGCTCAGGAGAATCTCGACTTTTACGCGGGCGTGCTCGGTATGCGGCTCGTGAAGAAGTCGGTGAATCAGGACGATCCGGGAACGTATCACCTCTTTTACGCCGACGCTGAAGGTCATCCGGGCGCCGATCTCACGTTCTTTCCGTGGGCCGAGATGGCGCCACCCCGGCTCGGTCATGGGCTGGCGGTTGAGGTGTCGCTGGAAGTCCCCGCCGGTTCGCTCGCTCACTGGTCGTCGAGGCTCGAGAAGTACGGCACGCCGCTCGGGTCCATCGAGGCCCGCTTCGGCGACAGAGTATTGCCACTCATCGACCCGCACGGGATGAAGGTGGCGCTCGTGGAAAGCGCACACCCACGGCCGCGCCTTTTCACGCCGTGGGAGGAAAGTCCTGTGCCTGTCGAGCGCCAGATTCGGGGGCTGTACGGCGCTCAGCTCTGGGAGCGCGAGGCACATACGACGACCGACTTCCTGACCAGCGTTCTCGGGTTCGAGCATCTGGCGACGGAGAACGGCTGGATGCGCTACGGCTTTGCTGACGCGGCCGGCATCGTGGACATACGCGAGGCGCCCGAGAGCCGTCGAGGTGCCTGGGGCGTGGGATGCGTACATCACCTCGCATGGCGGGTTGACGATGAGCGGCATCAGCGTGCTGTCAGTGAGCGCGTCGAGTCGGCGGGAGGACGTCCGACGCCGGTCATCGATCGATTCTGGTTCAAGTCGGTCTATTTCAAGGAGCCCGGCGGCGTATTGTTCGAGCTCGCGACCGACGGCCCTGGCTTCGCGGTGGATGAAGATCCTGCACATCTTGGCGAGAGCCTCGTCCTGCCTCCGTGGCTTGAACCGAATCGCGCACACATCGAAGGCGCGCTGCCGGTGCTCACGGCGCATGTACCGGCGAAGTCGAGGGAATGACCACCGTCGATCTTGGTTTCACTCACGTGTTCCGGCCGTCTGCCGTGCCTGGAGCGCCAGTGCTGCTTCTCCTGCACGGCACCGGCGGAAACGAGAACTCGCTGCTCCCCGTTGGTCAAGCGCTGGAGCTGGACGCTGCGATACTGAGCCCGCGAGGCCAGGTGCTCGAGCACGGCATGCCGCGCTTCTTCCGCCGACTCGCCGAAGGCGTGTTCGACCTCGACGATCTGCAGCGGCGCACGCGCGAGCTGGCCGCCTTCGTCGCGAGGGCCAGCGCCCATTACGGCTTCGATCGACGACAGGTCGTTGCCGTCGGCTTCTCCAACGGCGCGAACATCGCGGGCAGCCTCTTGCTGCTCGAGCCTTCCACGCTCGCGGGAGCAGTTCTTTTTCGCGCCATGGTGCCGCTCGTGCCGGACCCGCTGCCCAGCATTCCGGGGACACCGGTGTTTCTGTCGAACGGGCGCACGGACCCGCTCGTGTCGTTGGCGGAAACCGAGCGGCTCTCGGCGCTGCTCACCCACGCCGGAGCCGACGTGACGGTGGCGCTTCAGCCCGTGGGTCACGAATTAACTACCCAGGACGTCACACAGGCACGCGATTGGTTGGCCGCCACAAGGGCCAAGTCACAATTCACAAATCACAACGGTTCTGAGAACTGAGGTTTGTGACTTGTGACTTGTGACTTGTGCCTTGACGGGTTGCCGTCTCGCCAGAGTGCCTAGGGTGCCTAATGTGCCAAGGGTGCCTAAGGTGCGCAAGTTTCACGACCGTAGGGCGGGCCTTGACCCCGCCTGGCGCGGCGTAAAGCCGCGCCCTACGTGAGTTGTGAACTCCAGGCACCCTACTTCTGATAAATTTTGACCGGTGCTCCCCGAACCCCGAAAACGCGCGCGGCGTCCGGCTTTGATCCGCGGCGGGTGGTTGATCGTTGCGACGCTGGCGCTGCTGGCGGTCGTGGCGGCCAGCCGAGGCGGCAGCACTGAGACCGAACAGGCGCCGTCGCCAGCAACGCTGGCCGCACCAAGTGTGGAGTCGGCGCCTCCCTGGAATCCGGACGCAGTGGACGCCGCCGCCCGTGAACTGCCGCGCCTGCACAGCCTGCTGATCAGCCGCGGCGGTGAGCTCGTTTTCGAGCGCTATTACAACGGCGCGCGGCGCGATCGGCCGGCCAACATCAAGTCGGCATCGAAGAGTGTCATCTCGGCGCTCGTCGGCATCGCCATCGATCGCAGCCTGATCCCGGATGTCGACACTCCAATCGTCAAGTATTTTCCGGAGCTGGCTCAGGATCAGGACCCGCGCAAGCGTGAAATCACCGTCGAGCACCTGCTGACGATGCGGCCGGGTCTCGAGGGCACCAGCAATCGTAACTACGGTGCCTGGGTCACGAGCCGCAACTGGGTTCGACATGCGCTGGCTCGCCCGATGTTCGGCGCCCCGGGAGAAGAGATGGAGTACAGCACCGGCAACACGCATCTGTTGTCGGCCATCATCACCAAGGCATCCGGCAAGAGCACGTGGGAATTCGCCAATGAGGTGCTCGCCAGGCCGCTGGGGTTCACGCTGCCGCAGTGGCCGCGCGATCCGCAGGGAATCTACTTCGGCGGCAACGACATGCTGCTCACGCCGCGGCAGATGCTCTCGTTCGGCGAGCTGTACTTGCACGAAGGGCGATCCAACGGACGGCAGATCGTTCGCGAAGCGTGGGTCGAGCAGTCGTGCGAGGGACGCGAGCGCACTCGCCGGCCCGGCGGCCCGGGTTTCGGCGCCGACGGCGTGGTCGATCCGCTGCGCGATCGGAAATACGGGTACGCGTGGTGGGTCTACGGGATTCGCGGCTACGAAACCTGCTTTGCCTGGGGATACGGGGGCCAGTACATCTTCGTGGTGCCAGAGCTCGACCTCGTGATAGTCACCACCTCGTCGCCCGACGTCAGCGAAGAGCGGCGAGGGCATCGGCGTCAGCTCTTCGACGTCCTCGACGAGCTTGTCGTGGCGCCGCTTGCCGGCCCACGACCTGACGCAACCACGCATTAACCCACGATCCGCGCAGATCCGCGCAGGCTGAAGCCTGCGCTCTACGTACGTCGATTCAACGTGCGCGGCAGGATTTCAACAACCTCCGTGTCTCCGTGGCCCGTCGGGGTGTAGCGCGCACGCTTTAGCGTGCGCGTCAATTGTGGGTATGGAGAAACCAGCGATCGATCAGCACATGCCGCGTGAATGTGCGCGAGCGAAGGAGCAGGCGCCCTGCAGTCTTGACCGCCCCCGCCAGCGCGTCAGGCGTTTTTGACGCAGCCGGATAACGTCGACGCAACGCCGCTTCGTACGGTCGCAGGTCGTCGATTCCTGCGCGCCCGCCTGCGGCAATCAATGTTTCTGCTGCCAGCCGTCCGGATTCAACCGCCGGCTTGATGCCTTCGCCGCTCTCGGGATATGCGAGCCCGGCCGCGTCGCCAGCCACCAGCACGCCGGGACCGACGATCGGTCGCGGACCGGTCCCGGACGCGAGATAGGCGTGGCCGCACCAGCGGACGAGCGAGGCGCGAGCGGCAAGACCGCGACGTTCGAGAAAGTCGACGAAGTCGTCTATGTGTCTGTTGAGATCGCCGTTGTCGCGCCGGCCAAGGCCGATGTTCAGGTAATTGCCTTTGCGCACGCACCAGCCGTAACCCTCGAGGTCGCGGCAGAAGAACAACTCGGGAGTGTCGCCGGCGACGCTGCTGTCGCCGTTCTCCATTCTGAACTCCGCCTCTTTGGCGACCACAGGGCGCACGATGTCGGTACCGCCGCGCAACTGGCGCGCGACGGGACAGAAGTGCCCGCCCGCTCCTACGACGACCCGTGCCCGGATTTCGTCGTTGGCGATCCACACGTCATCCTGCCGCACCAGCGACGCAAGCGGCCTGCTCTGAATCACACGCGCGCCGGATCGACGCAGCAGGAAATCGTCGAACTCGCAGCGCCGGATGGCATAGCTGATGGTGTCCGGATAGCGGGTCTCGACGGATCGTCCACCGAGCACCGAAGTACGAAAGCCCGTGATCGTCTGGATGGTAAGACCCGTTGCCTGGTAGTCGGCCGGTTCGAGTTCGAGCAGGTTGAAGACGCCGGGCGTCACCCATCCTGCGCAGACCTTGTCGCGAGGAAAGCGCGCCCGATCCAGCACGATGACATCCCACCCTGCGTTCCTCAGTGCGCGGGCGCAGGTCGATCCCGCCGGGCCCCCGCCAACGACGAGCGCGTCGCAGCTGTCCACTCGGGCTATCGATCCTCGGAGCCAACCAGCTCGTGGAGTGAGCCGGCGTGGTCCTGTTCGTACATCTCGGCGCGCGTCCAGTAGGGGGGAGGCGTTTCCATCGGCGCGAACACCACCTGAAACAGCTGCAGCGATCCGGTGGCGAAAGCGGCTTCCGACCCGGACAGATAGAGTTCCCATGCGCGCCGGAACTCTTCACCGTAGCGTGCGCGCACCTGGTCGCCGACGTTCGTGAACCTGCGGCTCCAGTGCGCGAGCGTGCGCGCGTAGTGCAGGCGCAGGTTCTCCACGTCGAGAATCGACAGTCGCGCCGGTCCGAGCACTTTGGTCGCGACTTCCGCGAGCGTTGGTGGATACCCACCCGGAAAGATGCGGCGCCGGATCCACGCGTTCAGCGGACGGGGAATGTCGCGGCCGATGAAGTGGAGCAGTCCGCGGCCGCATGTCCGTTTCAGGACGCGGGAGATGACGCCGGCGAGGCTGCGGTAATGCTTGACACCGACGTGCTCCAGCATGCCGATCGAGACGAATGCGTCGTACTCGCCGCATCACGTTCCGGTAATCGTCCTCGATGAATTCCACCTGCGCGGAGAGCCCTTCGCGCGATGCCCGGGAACGCGCGTACGCCATCTGCTCGCGTGACAGATTGAACGCCTTGACGCGTACGCCGTACTCACGCGCCATGTGCAGCGCAAGCGCGCCCCATCCGCAGCCCGCTTCGATCACCGTTTCGCCGCGCCGCAGCCGCAGCTTCCGGCAGATGAGATCCATTTTCGCCACCTGCGCCTCTTCGAGGGTCACGTCGGGATGGTTGAAGTAGGCGCAGGTGTACAGCATCTGGTCGTCGAGCCAGCCTGCATAGAAATCGTTGCCGAGGTCATAGTGATGATGAACGTTGCGACGCGATTGCTGGAGGCTGTTTGCGCGCTGGACGTGCATGCTGACGAGCTCGCGCCGCGTTGGCAGAAGACTCAATCGGGAAATGGCCTGGAGCACCGCCTCCAGCTCACCTCGTACTCTGAGCGTGCCGGCCATATACGCTTCGCCGAAGTGCAGATGCGGGTTGAACAGAACCCGCCGGAGCGTCCGTGGGTCATCGACGACAAGCGACCCGACCGCCGGCTCGGAACGCGAGTACAAGGACGTGCCATCCCACAGCTCCAGCCCAACTCGCGCCGCCACCAATCGTCGCTGGAGGATTGCGGCGAGCCGCCGATGCAGCCAGCCAGTCATAAGCTCTGCCTTTGATGTGTTGCAAAACCCGTGACCGAACACGACCGTTCCATCGCTCGTTCGGGCTCCGCGGACAGGGGGTACCCAGGCGTCAATCTCGTTGAGGAAGCTCGCACGCGGACGTCATGCTGCGCAGCGTAGGCCATCCCAACAGGGGACGATAGATCGGCTTGAATGGATGAGTCCAGTCCCCCCTACTGCTTGGCCTGGATGTGAATGCCGCATTCCAGCTTCTGCCCGCCCCACCGGCCTGACCGGGGGTTGGCGGGGTCGAGCGGAAATGAGGTGCAGGGCTCGCAGCCAACGCTCGTGTAACCGAGGTCGTAGAGTGGGAGCAGCGGGACGTCGTGCCCGCGCGCGTACGCCCAGACATCCTTCGCGGTCCACGCGGCCAGCGGGCTCACGCGTTGGATCACCTTGCCACTCGGCAGGCGGAACGGCTCAATCTCCTGAAGGTTCGCGCGCGACGGCGACTGATCGCGTCGCAGCGCGGTGAACCACACGTCGTAGTGCTCGAGCGCGGCAAACAGCGGCTCCACCTTGTGACGCCGGCAGCACGCTTCTGTGCTCTCAATGTCCCACAGCCCCGGTCGTGGCTGGGCTGCGCGCAGCGTGATCAGGTTCAGGTTCCACCTGCGCGTCATTTCGTCGCGGTATTCGAGCGTCTCGGCAAAATGGTGAACGGTGTCGAGAAAGAGAACAGGCACATCCGGCCGTTGCTGCAGCAGCAGGTGCGTGAGGACGATGCACTCTGCCTGGAAGCTCGAGGTGAGGCACGGTGCTGTCGCGTCGGGGAGCACTCCCGCAATCACGTGTTGTGCGTCCGTCATGTGAGCATCTCCTCGAGCGCCTTTTCGACCGCCGCGATCGCCTCTTCGTCGGATCCGGCCTGGCGCGCCAGCTGGACGAGCCGCGCCGCGGCACCAAATGTTGTCTCCGGCTCGGTCCTGTCGCCCTCACCGAGGCCCGCGATCATGCCGGCGCCCGCCGTGAACCCGGTTGCGGGGTCGATCAGGATGAAACTGCCGGTTGTGCGGTTGGTTTCGTAGCGATCGAATACGAGCGCGCGTGTCGCTGAAACAGTCACCGTGCCGATCTGGTTCAATGCGAGCGGGCGATTCAGCGCGGCGGCAACGCTCCGCGTGGTGTGCTTCAGCACGTAGACACGCCCGGGATCCGCGGGCCGTTCGTCCATCCAGACAACCTCGCCCTGAAAGCGATTTCCGACGCGCGGCGGGTGCTGGACGCCCGACAGTTGATCGCCGCGACTGACGTCGATCTCATCGTCGAGGACGAGCGTGACCGACATCGGCGCAAACGCGAGATCGAGATCCCCTTCGTAAGTCACGATCCTCTTGACCCGCGCGGTCCGCGCCGACGGCCATGCCGTTACCGCATCGCCAACCCGAACGATGCCGGAAGCTATCTGGCCGGCGTAGCCACGGAACTGATGATCCGGTCTGATCACGAGCTGCACGGGGAAACGGAACGCCGACTGGGTGAGATCGCGGGTGACGTTGACCGTCTCGAGGTGCTCCAGCAGTGTCGGGCCCCGGAACCATGGCGTTCTTTCGCTCAGCGTCGTCACGTTGTCGCCATGAAGCGCGCTGAGCGGCACGGCGTGGCATCCCACGTCACCGAGGATCCCTTCGAACTCGCCGCGGATGTCCTCGAACACCTCCCGGCGGAAATCGACGAGATCCATCTTGTTGACCGCGAGCACGAACTCCTCGATGCCGAGCAGGCCCGCTATTCGTGCATGGCGCCGCGACTGAGGGCGCACGCCCTGGCTTGCGTCGACGAGCAGAATCGCCAGATCCGCCGTCGATGCCCCTGTCGCCATGTTCCGCGTGTACTGCTCATGACCTGGTGTATCTGCCAGGATGAACTTGCGGCGCGCCGTTGCGAAATACCGGTACGCGACGTCAATGGTGATTCCCTGCTCACGCTCTGCCTTGAGGCCATCGGTGAACAACGAAAAGTCGATTGGCCCCACACCGCGGTTGCGCGACGCGGCGCGAACCGAATGCACCTGGTCCTCGTACACCGCCTGCGCATCGTGCAGCATCCGCCCGATCAGCGTGCTCTTCCCGTCGTCGACGCTGCCGGCCGTGCAGATGCGCAGCAGACCCGACATCAGAAATACCCTTCCCGCTTCTTCAGCTCCATCGATCCGTCCTGGTCGTGATCGATGACACGAAGCTGCCGCTCTGACTGCCGTACCGCCACAAGCTCCTCGATGATCTTCGGCACCGTGTCGGCGTCCGATCGCACGGCCCCGGTGCACGGCGAGCAGCCGAGTGACCGCATGCGGCACCGGACCACCTGCAGTGTGTCGCCGGCGAGGACGGGAACAAAAGGTTGCTCGGGAACGATCAGTGAGTTCCCACGGACGATGACCTCGCGATCGGTGGCGAAGTACATCGGAACCACTGGAATGCGTTCGATATGGATGTATTGCCACACGTCGATCTCGGTCCAGTTCGACAGTGGAAACACCCGGATTGTCTCGCCTTGCTGCAGCCTGGCGTTCAGCAGATGCCACAGCTCCGGCCGCTGCCGTTTGGGATCCCACTGACCCTTCGCGTCGCGCACCGAGAAGATGCGCTCTTTTGCGCGCGAACGCTCCTCATCGCGCCGCGCGCCGCCAAGCGCCGCGTCGAATTTGCCCGCCTCGAGCGCGTCGAGCAGCGCCTTCGTCTTCAGCAATCCGCAGCAGCGTTGCGTGCCGATCTTGAAGGGCTGAGTGCCGTCCGCGATCGCCTCCTGGTTGGTGTGGACGATGAGGCGCGCGCCGACCGTCTTGGCCATCTCGTCGCGGAACTGAATCATTTCGCGGAACTTGTAGGTGGTGTCGACGTGGAGCAGCGGAAACGGAATCGGTCCCGGATGAAACGCCTTCTGAGCCAGGCGAAGCATCACGGACGAGTCCTTGCCGATCGAATAGAGCATGACCGGACGCTCGAACTCCGCCACGACCTCGCGGAGGATATGAATGCTTTCCGCTTCGAGCGCGCGGAGATGATCCAGGCGAAGCTCGGGTTCGACCCTCGATTCCGACGAGACAGCGGCAATGGTCATATAGCGACAAAAACAAAAAAGCCCGGAACCATTGGTCCCGGGCTTTTGATCTCCTGTGTTTGCTGGGCTGCTTCGGTATTAAGTGCGTTTGTCAGACAGCCAGACGGAGAGCCACGAGACCTGAATGGTGGCTCGACAACAACACGCGCACATCTGGCTGGATGTGAACAGCACGGTTCCTGAGATTCTACACGTGGTGGCGGCTAATGAGTCAAATTCGTCGTGCCTGCCACGGCCGGGGTCTGACCCGGGGTCTGACCCCGGGTCAGACCCCCTCCGCGCATTCATCCTAGTGATACGGTAGACTTTCTCATGCTCACAAAGAAGTCGAAGTATGGCCTGAAAGCGCTGCTCGTTCTCGCCGACGAGCCCGGGCGCGGGCCCATTCAGTCTTCGGAACTTGCTGAGCGGCAAAGGCTTCCGAAGAAGTTCCTGGAAGCCATCCTTCTCGAATTGAAGCGCCACGGGCTGGTGCTGAGCAAGAAAGGTCGATCCGGGGGATACGTCCTCAGCCGAAGGCCCGGGGACATCACCATCAGCGAGGTCATTCGCGCCCTTGACGGTCCGCTGGCGCTCGTCCCGTGTGTCAGTCAGACCGCCTATATGAGGTGCGACGAGTGCTTTGAAGAGGAAACGTGCGGCGTTCGTCTGGCGATGAAGGAAGTGCGCGATGCGACCGCCCATATCCTTGATAACACGACACTTGCTGGATTGAGCGCCCGCGTCGCCGCCTCTCGCCGCGAGCGTCTGGCCACACAGGGCCCGAGCGACGCACCCAGGTCTGTAAACTCGGCGAAGTCGCCGGTTTAAGTCTCCCTTCCAAGCGACATCTGCGGATGGATTGGCCAAATACGGGCGAAATCCGTGGGGCATATAGTTTGCCTACTAAGTCTATAGGAATACTATGAGCCTTATGCCCGGAACGACCGCACGCACTCTTGCTTGTCTCGCTATCGCCATATTGTTTCTCGCCCGCGTCGCATCCAGTCAGACGGGGGACAGCACGATTCTCGGGATCGTAAAGGACGAGTCCGGCGCGGCGGTGCCCGGAGCGTCGATCCGAGTCGTCAACGAAGCGAGCGGTGTTGCCGCCGAAGCATTTACGGATGACCAGGGGTCGTACAACACCGCTTTGGCGCCGGGACAGTACCGGTTGGAAGCGATGCTGGACGGCTTCGAAACGGTCGTGCGCCGGGTTGTTCTGCAGAGTGGCCAGACCGAAACCATCGACCTCGTCCTGGCAGCGGCCCGTATCACCGAGGGAGTGGTCGTTACAGCGCGGCGGATCGAGGAAGTCGTGCAGGAGGTTCCGATTCCCGTTTCCGTCATAAACGGGAACCTTGTTGCCGACGCGGGCGCCTTCAACGTGAATCGACTGAAGGAACTCGTGCCGACGGTGCAGTTCTATTCATCGAATCCGCGCAATTCCTCCATCAACATCCGCGGCCTCGGAGCTCCGTTCGGGCTCACCAACGACGGCATCGAGCCTGGCGTCGGCCTGTATATCGACGGAACCTTCTTTGCGCGCCCTGCCGCGGCGACGCTTGATTTCCTCGACGTGCAACAGGTCGAAGTGTTGCGCGGTCCCCAGGGAACGCTGTTCGGCAAGAACACCACCGCCGGCGCAATCAATGTCACAACCCGCAAGCCAAGCTTCACCCGTGAATCGGAATTCGAGCTCAATTACGGCAGCCTTGGACTCGTCCAGGCGAAGGCCTCGGTCGCCGGTCCGCTCTCTCAGAAAGTCGCCGGACGGCTGTCGTTCTCCGGCACCACGCGCGAGGGCAGCATCCAGAACGTCGCGACGCGGAACGACGTCAATGGGCTCAACAATCTGGGGGTCAGGGGGCAAGTGCTGTTCGCGCCGTCTGACAGGATGGCGATTACCGTGGCGGCGGACAACACCCGCCAGCGCCCGGAAGGTTACGCACTGGTGGTTGCGGGCGTTGCGCCAACGCTCCGGAGCGCGAACCGCCAATACGCTGAGATCGCTGCCGATCTTGGCTATGCGCCACCGAGCTTCAATGCTTTCGATCGGTTAATCGATACGGACACGCCCTGGCGATCGAATCAGGATCTGGGAGGGACGTCACTCACCATCGAGCGAACTGTCGGATCGGGTCGTCTGACGTCCATCACTGCCTGGCGGTATTGGAACTGGGACCCATCGAACGACCGCGACTTCGTTGGGCTGCCGGTCACGACGATCTCGGCCAACCCGTCTGATCAGCGGCAATTGACGCAGGAGGTCCGCTATGCGGGAGACGTGTCGCCCACGTTGAACTTTGTGGTCGGCGCATTCGGCTTCCGGCAGGCGATCGACTCCACTGGCAGGCAGGAACAAGGACCGGCTGCGGCGCGGTTTCTCCTCGCGCCGAGCGTGTTGGCGGCCACTCCGGGGCTGCTCGACGGCTACGGGCAAACGTCGGACATCAGATCGACAAACGTCAGTGCCGCGCTGTTCGGCCAGCTCGAATGGTCAGTCACGGACCGCGTCCGTGTGCTTCCGGGCCTGCGGCTCAACTACGACGATAAGAAAGTCGACTTCGACACCCAGGTCTATGGCGGTTTGCAGACCACGGATCCGGCGCTCATTGCCCTGCAGCGGTCGATTCTTGCGCCGCAGTCCTACCATGCGGGCGCCGATGACACCAACGTGTCAGGACAGCTGACAGCCGCGTATCAGGTTTCCACCAGGGTCAACGCCTTTGCGACCTATTCAACCAGCTTCAAGTCGATCGGCCTCAACCTGTCGGGTGTGCCCAACGATGCGTTTGGCGAACCCGTATCGAAGCTGCGACCGTAAAACCGGAGCACGTGCGCCACGTTGAAGTCGGGATAAAGACCGAGCCGCTCCGCGGCGTCACGGCCAACATCACCGTGTATAGCACCGACATCGACGACTACCAGGCGAACGTCGTCAACGAGCAGGTGGGCGTGCTTCGCGGGTATCTCGCCAACGCCGAGAAAGTGCGCGTGCGTGGCCTGGAGTTCGACGGCAGCGCGAAGGTGAACAACAATCTCTCCTTCTACGGATCCACCGCCTTTGCCGACGGCAAATACGTGTCGTTCCCCGACGCGCAGCCGTCGCTCGAGGACACTGGCGGCGCGCTGGTCAAAGACATCTCGGGAGCGAGGCTCCCCGGCATCTCGAAAGCTGCCATCTCGTTCGGCGGCGAGTACGTCCGCCCCGCGACCGTCCTCGATCGGACCGGAGAAATCTTCGGGGCCGTCGATACGAGCTATCGCTCGGCGTTTTCGTCCAGCGCGACCCCCTCGCAGTATCTGGTGATAGACGGCTACTCAATCATCAATGCGCGGGTCGGCTTCCGATGGGCGGACGGCTGGTCGCTTTCGCTCTGGTCGCGCAACCTGTTCGACGCGCGGTATTTCGAGCTGCTGTCAGCCGCGCCTGGCAACTC
Organism: uncultured Acidobacteriota bacterium; assembly: GCA_963814955.1. GTDB lineage: Bacteria > Acidobacteriota > Vicinamibacteria > Vicinamibacterales > UBA2999 > DATCJA01. The sequence continues at coordinate 502,884 of CAWFEX010000015.1, read as the reverse complement.
CGGTCTCTATGTGGGGCTGCCCGGAGATCCGAGAACCGTCGGCGTCACGCTGCGAATGAGCTTCAGGTGAGCCAATGACGGATCCCTACATGTTCGCGCTCGCCGGCATCACGCTCCTTGCCGCCATCGTCAACGGCGCGCTCGGGTACGGGTTTTCGTCGATCACCGTGCCTGTGGCGCTGCTGTTCCTTGCCAATCGCATCCTGAACCCGGCTCTTGTTCTGATCGAAGTCGCGCTGAACGCCTACGTGCTGTGGGTCAACCGTGAAGCACTGCCGAACGTGTGGCGGCGCACGATGCCGATGATTGTCGGGCTGATACCCGGCGTCATTCTGGGGACAGCGATCGTCGCGCAGGTGAACCCCGCGTGGCTGCGCTTCTACACCTTTACCGTACTGCTGCCGCTCATCCTGCTCCAGGCAGCTGGCTATCGGCGCCCCATTCGTTCTGAAAAATCCGCGAGTCTGGTTTTTGGCGGCGGACTTGGCGTGCTCTATTCGGTGACGACGATCTCCGGGCCTCCGCTTGCGATCATGCTGAACAACCAGGGCTTCGCGAAGAAGGACTTTCGCGCCGCCCTCGGCGTCGTCCGGCTGGCGGAGTCGTCTATGACGGCTGTGGCGTACGCCTATGCCGGGCTATATGGCTGGCAGACGCTCGCGCTTGTTCCCTGGATCGTCCCCAGCATCATGATTGGCGTGCCGATTGGCGCGTTCGTGATCCGGCACGTTCGCTCCGAGACGTTCCGGCGTATCTGTATGAGCTTTGACGCCTGGATCGTGGCGTTCGGGCTCTCGCGGCTGCTGCAGGAGCTGCAACTTGTCGAGAGCAACGCCGCATATCTGGTATTGATTGGCGTCGGCGCCCTCGACATCTGGCTGCTGTATCGCTTCTTCTCGCATCCGTCCCACGTCCTCCAGGAAGGCCGCATGGAAGTGGCACGCGCCGGGACTTCGTGATCCTCGTCGACGCGTCCGGCTGAGCCGGACAACACGCGGGACCAGGTATTTCTAACCCGCTGACTGGCTACGAGGTCTTGTCTTTGTGGGTTTTCGGCGGCCGTGTCCGTGTCGCTCCCACCTGTTTGCCGGACTCGGACTCATCCCATTCGGCTCGGCAGGCATCGCAGAAATAGGTCGTCAGCGCATCTCTCGCCCTGATCGTGTGCTCGGCGTACACCATGCCGAGTACGCCGCAATGGGGGCAATCGACGCGCGGCATGACAGTAAGTTTACTGCCACCGGGACGCTCGTTCCCGCGCTTCGGCGGGTCGTCTGCTGGTTCTGGCGTACTACGGTGCGTTGAGCAAGAACGGCAAGCGGGGAGACTGAATGAATGTTTCAACAAATACCTAGTCCCGACATGCGTTATACGAATCAAGTCGATTCAAGGCGATTTGAAACACGTTTCTATTCGATATAAAGTCGAGCGCACGGAGGGGCCTTCGGATGCGCTCGCGTCGAGTACGGGTATGGGCGTTGGTCTGCGCGTCGCTCGCGGTCGCCGGTGCCGCGCACGCACAGGTTGGCGGAGGCCTGATCACCGGCATCGTGACCGATGCCACGGGCGCGGCCGTACCAGGTGCGACTGTCGTCGCGATCAACGTCGACAACGCGGCGTCCCGCCAGACGGTGTCCAGCGCTGCGGGGGTGTACACGGTGGCGGGCCTGGCGCCGGGCACGTACCGTCTCGAGGTCGATCTAAGCGGATTCACAGGAGTCCGTCGCCAGGGCATTCAGCTCGAGACCGGCGAAGCGGTAAGGCTCGATGTCGTGCTGGGGGTTGGCGGTATCAGCGAAACGATTACCGTCACTGAAGACGCGCCGCTGCAGCGGGCGACGGCGAGTCTCGGCCAGATCGTCTCGCAGGAGAAGGTCACCGCTCTTCCCCTGAACGGGCGCAGCTTCATTACGCTCGCGGCACTTGCACCAGGAGTGGCGCTGCCGCCCGCGTCTCAGCTGCCCCGGATTAACGGCGGGCGTCCCCGTACCAATGAATATCTGTTCGACGGTATCTCGGTCCTGCAACCCGAGCCAGGGCAGGTGGCGTTCTTTCCCACCGTCGATGCGATCCGGGAGTTCAAACTCGAGACCAACAGCCCGCCAGCCGAGTTTGGACGCTTCAACGGCGGCGTCATCAACCTCACTACCAAGTCGGGATCGAACGCGCTGCACGGGACGGCGTTCGAGTTCTTCCGGCACGAGGCGCTGAACGCGCGCAATTTCTTTTCGACCGCGGACGCGGTCAAGCCGGAATTCCGACGTAACCAGTTTGGCGGCGTGCTCGGCGGACCGATCGCGCGGGATCGCACGTTCTTCTTCGTCGACTACCAGGGTCAGCGACAGACCATCGGTCGGACGGTGATTTCAACGGTTCCAACGGCGCTCCAGCGGCAGGGTATCTTCACCGAATCGATCGCGGGCCGCGTGCCGGTCATTTACGACCCGGCCACGGATGGTATCGCGCGGATCATGTTTGCCGGTGGCCTGATTCCGACCGACCGCATCGATCCCGTCGCGCTCGCGCTGCTGCAGCGATACCCGCAACCCACTTCGTCCGGAACAGCCAACAACTACCGCCGGACAGCGCCGGAATCCGACGATCAAAATCAATGGACCGTACGCGTTGACCATCGCTGGGCCGATGGACGCGACCAGCTCTTCGGTCGGCTCACGAACTTTCGCGGCACGTTCATACCGGTGACGCCGCTGCCCGACGGAAGTGGAGTGACAGCGGGAACGCTTGGGCCGCAGGACACGGCGTCGTGGGCGTTTGCGTTCAATTACCAGAGATCGCTGTCAGCCAACCTGCTGAATGAAGTCCGGATCGGCGACACGCGTCGAGCCGTGGATCGAACGGCCGCACAACTCTCGCGAAGCGCCAGTGCGGCGCTGAATATTCCGGGGATCCCTTCGACTGCCCGATTCCCCAATACGCTGCCGACGTTTCTGATTAGCGGCTACCAGCAACTGGGATCGCCGCCGAATACGGCGTCGGCCTTCAGGACCAGCGTCAACCAGGTGGCCGATACGTTGACGTGGGTCAAAGGACAGCACACGCTCAAGATGGGGTTCGACTGGCGGTGGGAGCGGCTGAATGTGATTCAGCCGCCGTCGCCCACCGGATCGTTTGCGTTCAATGCAATCGGCAGCGATTTGCCCGGCGTCACCAACACGGGAACGCCGTTCGCGAGCTTTCTCCTTGGCCAGGTGCAATCCTTTTCGATCGATCTGCAGCAGGAGGAAATCCAGGAACGCGCGCGATTCCAGGAGTACTTCATCCAGGACGACTGGAAGGTGACCGAGCGGGTGACGATCAGCCCGGGCCTACGGTACACGCTGAACTTCCCGTCGACGGAAATCAACGGCCAGACGGCCGTCTTCAATCTTCAGACACAATTGCTCGAGTATCCGGGTGACGAGCCCGTGCGGCCGCTGAAGAGGAACAACTTCGGCCCCCGTCTCGGCATCCTCTACCGCATGAGCGACAGGACGGTCGTGAGCACCGGTTTCGGTCTGGTCTGGATCGAAATGGCGGGCCTCACGACGCCGTTCACCACGCCAACCTTTCCATTCCTGCAGACGGTTTCGCTTCGCGCGCTCGACACCATCTCGCCGGCTTTCGTGCTGCGGAACGGTCCTACGGTGTCGCCGATCGAGCCGACCCCGACCGCCGGTCTCGGCCAGGGCGTGTTCTCCGTCGACGGAACGCTTGGATCGGGCTACGTGCAGCAGTGGAACGCCTCTCTGCAGCGCGAGCTCACGTCGAACGTGACAGTGGACGTGGCCTACATCGGCTCGAAGATCACGCACGTCGGCATTCCCGACACCAATCTCAATCAGCTCACGGTCGAGCAGCTCGCGCAGGGCGCCGCACTTCTGCAGCGGGTGCCGAATCCTCACTTCGGCATCGTTCCTCGATCGTCGTCGCTGGGCGATCCGATGATTCCAGTCGCGCAGCTCCTGAAGCCGTATCCGCAGTACACGACTGTCAGCCTGTATCGCAACAACGTCGGCACGACGAACTATCACGGCGTCACTGCGAAAATCGAGCAGCGCTTTTCTGGTGGGCTGTCGTATCTGGCGAGCTACACCCGTTCCCGCCTGATCGACGATGCCTCGTCAGTGTTCGACGCCTCGATCCTGACCGGACCAGTCGCGAACTTCCCGGTGGCCGACAGCTTCAACCGTCGTCTCGAGCGGGACTACTCGACGGGCGACATTCCGCACGTCTTCGTTGCGTCGGCGGTGTGGGAGCTTCCGCTGGGAAACGGTCGCGCCCGCCAGGGCCGTGGCCTTCTGGGCACCCTCGCCAGCGACTGGTCGCTGGCGGCGGTCATCACGCTGCAGTCGGGAGTCCCGATTGCGGTGACGCAGACGACGAACTTCAATGCGTTCGCCGGTTTCGGCACCCAGCGGCCGAATCTCGTCGGTGAGCCGGGGCTTGCGGCGTCCGAACGATCGCCCTCCCGCTGGTTCGATACTTCCGCGTTCCAGGTTGCGCCGCAATTCACGCTCGGCTCGGCCTTACGGAATCCCGTTCGTGGGCCCGCGTACCGCAGCGTGGACTTGGCACTGAGCCGCCGTGTACCGATGCGGAGCGGAAGCTCGGTGGAACTGCGCGCGGAAGCGTTCAACCTGCTGAATACGCCGCCGCTGGGAAATCCGAACGGCGTCGCCGGCTCGGCGGCATTCGGCACAATCACGACAGCCGGCGATCCGCGCGTCATACAGCTCGCCGTCAAGTTTCTTTTCTAAGTAGTCATTCTCGGCACCCACGGGCCACAGAGACACGGAGACACGGAGGAAATTGTTTTCTGGGGCATTGGCAAACGGGACGTTCTATGGGTGCCGAACACAACACGCAGTAATCGAGCGTTACGCAATGCACGACGTTGACCCGATCACATCTGGCACGTAATGTTTTGAAGAAACGGTTTTACCGCAGGAGGCCCGATGACGCTCAGCGCCCGCAACCACCTGAAAGGAATCGTTGCAGACATTCAGCTCGGAGATGTACTGGCTCACGTGACCATTCGCGTGAGCGACAGCCTCATCGAGTCGGTGATCACCAGGCGGAGTGCCGAAAGAAATGCGGCTGAAGGTCGGCGACGGTGTGACCGCCGTGGTAAAAGCAACCGAAGTGATGATCGCAAAGCCGTGACACGTCTCCGTCGGCGCTCCTCCCGCGCACAAAGGGAAAGGTAGCCGGGCTGAGTGAACCCCGGTTCGACCGGATACCGTCGCGTTGACGCCCCGCACCTGCGAGTAGTACAAACAACGTTTCTTCTCGAACCTCTGGAGGCGCCTGGTGTCGACACTGCAGATTCGTCCTGACATCCGCGAAAAGTATTCCTCGCTCTTCGGGCCGAAGATTCTCAACGGCCGAACGGTCGTCGTCGAAGACGTCATCGCGCAGCTGACCGAGGCCGTCCGTGGCGAGTTGCCCCAGCTGCTTGCCGAGCGCCTTGCCTTTCAGGACAAGGTGGGCCGCAAGACAGCGCGCTACGGATTTCTGCCGGCGACCGAGGAGATCAGAGACGCCGACGGCAACCGCGCCACCGTGGCCGCCATCCGTCGAGGAATGCTGGACGGGTTCTTCGGACGCCAAACCCCCGACGCCTGGCGCGCGAACCCGACCGTTCCGATTCCTGCGGACACGATGCGGCCCGGTCTCGAAGGAACGGGACCGGCGATCGACATGGGCATGGCCATGGGCGCGCTCAACAGCGGGGCCTCGCAGTGGATGTGGGATTGGGAGGACGCCGGCGGTGACTACAAGGATCAGCTGTACCGGGCCTGGGTGAACCTGGCCGATATCCTTGCGCACAAGTGGGACGGGAAGCCGTACGTTCATCCGGCCAAGAAACGCACCTACACGATCGATGTGCCCCCGGAGAAGTGGCCAACGATCCTTCACCGGGTGGCCGGGCTCCACCTGCGCAATCGGCAGATGACGCTCGACGGCGAGCCGGTGCCCGCCATGATTCCCGGCCTCGTGATTCACGCGCTCAGCAACTACGAGTCGCAGAAGAAGAACGGTTCTGGCATCTACTACTACATCCCCAAGATCGAAACGTGGCAGGAGGCGCGGCTCGTCGCGACGCTGTTGAAGGGGCTCGAAGAAGCCATGGGAGTGACGCGCGGCACGCTGAAGATCAAGATGCTCAACGAACGGGCCGAGTACCTGCTGCAGATGGACGCGATCATGTGGGTCCTTCGCGAGAATCTCATCGGCCCGAACGTCGGTCGCTGGGATTACATCAACAGCCGCGAGGAGATGTTCCGGCACGACCCTGCCATGGTGATTCCCGATCCCCACACCGTCACGATGACCGAGCCGTCGATGTCGTACTACACGATGTACAACGCCCTGCTGGCGACGCTGGCCGGCGCCATGCCCATCGGCGGCATGGCCGCGCAGATGCAGAATCCGCGCGCGCCTGAAAACGATGCGAAGGCGCTGCGAGACATCTGGTTCGACAAGCTTCGCGAACGGCTCACCGGGCTCCTCCGGATCGACGGCAAGCTGTTCGACACCTATCGCCAGAGCTGGGTGGCGACCGTCCAGCGCGACTACGTGGAGGCGGGGCGTGAGCCGCTCGAAACCGACTTCGCGGGACTGCAGCAGGTGGTCGACAAACTGACGCCGGACGAGCGCGGCCGGCTCGAAGCGCTGCGACTGCTCGAGAACGGCCGGATCAAGCCACTGGAGCTCACGGCGGCCGACCTCACAGTGGAGAAATTGTTCTCAGAAGAGGCGCGCGATCGGCTGCTTTCGCGTCCGAAGGGCCCGACGACGGAAGACGGGTTGCGGTACGCGATGTACATGGCGACGGAGTACATGTACCAGCAGCTCCAGGGCAACAACGCCGCCGCGATTCTCGACCCGAAGACGGGTCTGCGATTCATGAACGACCTTGCGACGTACGAGATCTTCTGGCACTTCGTCTATCTCGCCGTGTATCACGGTGTGGAGCTCACGGCCGACGGCAAGATGAGCCGGAAGGGCGACCGCGTCACGCCCGAGCTCTTCGTCAAGCTGATCGACGAGCGGCGCGAGACGGTGAAGGAGCTGTTCAAGACGCTGAATATCGCCTACGACCAGACGCATGCCGAGCTCGTGCTGCAGGTGCTCACGCGGCAGGTGGTGGAGAACGGGCCGGACGGCCGCCTGGTGCCGCAATCGCGCTGGATCAAGTATGGGTCGCGCGTGCTGCTCTCGATCATCGAGCAGCCCGAGGCGGATCGCGCAGCCATTCTCGACGCGATTTTCGGCGACCGCGCTGATGTGACGGCGCAGCTGGCCCGCGCCACCGATCCGGCGACCCGCGCTCGACTGGAGAAGGCGCTCAACGCGTATGACTACGTGTACGACGTCGTGCACACCGCGGCGCCCGCGGCGTAGCCCGTTCGCCCCGACGGGCCCACGGAGGCACCGAGACACGGAGCTTTTCAGCATGTAGGGGCCGACCTTCAGGTCGGCCCGCACTTCGGGTCGGCCCGCACTTCAGGTCGGCCCTAATCCTCCAAATCCTCCCTGAACACCGGCTGTCCGGGATCGAGACGGCCGTCGATGATGTCGAGGAGCAGGCGTTCGTAGGCGCGTGTGGCTTCCGGCAGTGCCGGGTAGCCGCGCTCCCACTGGATGGTCCCGTTCGTGGAGTAGACGAGCGTGAAATACCGTCCGGACGAATACTGAAGTTCGAGCAGCTGGTTCGGTCGGTCGGGATCGCCCACCTGCCCCAGCACATCCATCAGGGCGATCGTCCACCGGCGCCCCTTCGGATCGAGGATGACCTGATGCTCCAGGTACTGCCAGTCGTCCATGCTCCAGGGAGGCATTTGCTAAGTGGTAGGTGGTAGTTGGTAGTTACCTGATTAGCGCCATTCGACGTCGGCATCCGCGATGAAGCGCGATCCCGATGATAATCCGCAAACTGCCGATTACGAGCTACCGACTACCAGCTACCGACTAGCTGGCGCCAGCAGCTGGTCCAACGCGCGCGCGACGTGGCCGCCGGTAAACGGCTTCGGGATGAGCAGCACCCGCCGTGCCCGCCGCGATCGCAGGCTCGCATCCGCCTTTTCCGGTGTGTCGCTGATGATGACGATCGGGAGGTCGGCAAGAGACTCGTCGTCTCGAATGATGTCGAAGAGCGACGCGTTCATCTCGAACACCGAGCAATCGAGGACGACTGCGTCGGCGCGCTCCTCCGCGATGATCTCGTTCACCGTGCTGGTGTAGCCGCTGGCCGCCACCTCGTATCCGTGGTCGCGGAGCGCGAAGGTCAGGAGTTCGGCGATCTCGGGCGTGTCGTCGATGAGAAGAACGCGTCGCGTCGCGTTCACGGTAGCGAGGTTCCGCCTTGAACCCGCGAACACTCGACAGTGTGGCTCCGCCTCGCTAGACGCAGTGCTGGCCTTGCCCCGCTTCGCGGGGCGGGACGTCTTGAAGGCTGCCAATCGCTACTTAGATGCAAGAAATTCCAGCTTTCAAGACGTGCAGCCTTCAAGACGTCTTACGCGGCGCCACCCCGCGGCAGACGGGCTTTCTTGCCCGCGGCCGGCTCCAGGTCGAGCACCCACGCCCGTCCGCCGGCCGTGTAGTAGGCGCGTTGATCGTTCTCGATCATCGCGCCCCAGGCCTCCAGCGTCCGCATGGCGAACGTGTAGCCCTCGAAGTTGTTGCGCGCGTGGCCGAGCACTTCGGTCGTGTGCCAGTTGTCGGTGAGAATCGCATCGCCGGCATGCACGCGCACGACCGTGTAGAAGCGGTCGTGCGCCGCCTCGGCGCGCACGTCGCGCGTCGACCCGCGCTTCTTGCCTTCGCTGACGATGTAGCTTTCCTGGGCCGCTGGGGTCGCAGGCGGTCGGTCTGGTTCACTCATGAACGGTGGTCCTATTCGTGTTCGCAGCTTTGTCGCTTGAATCGTGCTCTTGAGTCCTGAATTACACGGTTGTGTTCAAACCGTCTGCGCGACAGCAGCGGCCGCTTCCGCCGACGCCATATCGACCAGGTTCTTCGCGTCGGCCGCGCGCACCAAGCGCCTCCGGCAGCGCGACGCCCATCATGCGCCACTGCTCGTTGGCGAACTTCTGCAGTGTGGCGATGTGCTCGGCGTGCAGGTGACCGAAGCGTCCCTGCAGCTTCAGGTACTCGGAGACCGGCCGCATGCTCTGCGGGCGGAAGCTGTAGTCGTACTCGCGCTTCTCGGGGTTCCATTCCCAGATCGGATAGAGCCCGCATTCGACGACCAGCCGGCCGAGATCGATCGACCGCGGCGTTTCGTAGACGAAGCCCTTCTGGCATGGCGTGTAGACCATCAGGAACGCGGCGCCTTTGTGGTTGAGCCCCTTGCGCACCTTGTTCATCAGGTCGATCGGATAGCCGACGCTCGCGGTCGCCACATAGCAGTGCGGATGACCGGCCGCCATCATGCGCGCGAGGTCCTTCGGAAACAGCGTCTTGGCTTCCGGCACCATCGGACCCGGAGGCGAGAAGGTCGTCATGCCGCCGTACGGCGTGCGCGACGAGGCCTGGATGCCGGTGTTCGCGTACTGCTCGTTGTCGTAGCAGATGATCAGGCAGTCGTGATTGCGGTAGAGCGCGCCCGAAATCGACGCGAGGCCGATGTCCGATGCGCTGCCGTCGCCGGCCTCGCAGATGATGTTCGGAAACGCGCCCTTCCACTTGCCCTTGCGGATCATCGCCTCGTAGGCGGCCGCGACGCCGGCGGTGAAGCTGCCGGCGCTGCCGATCTGCGTGTGCGCCCAGGGCACGTTGTACGGCGTGCACAGGTACGAGCTGTTGGCCACGTACATGCAGCCGGTCGGTCCGACCAGGATCGTGTTGTCGCCCGAGGCCTTGCTCGTCATCCGGTACTGGATCGACGGACCGCAGCCGGCGCACGTCCGGTGGCCGGGCACGAACGGCTCGGTCTCCGGCAGCTCGGGGTTGTAGAACCGCGCCCCCTGATTCGGGCTCTGCGAACATCGGCAGCATCTGCCGTTGGACTTCAATCGCTGGCATCGGGCCTCCTCGGATCAACCCAGGTCACAAGTCACAAGTCACAACAAATCAGAAATCACAATTGCATCTTGTGACTTGTGACCTGTGACTTGTGCATTTTACTCTTCAAACCCAACCCAGTGCGTGCGCTTCTCGATCGCCGCCGCGCTTCTGGGCTTCGAGCATCTTCTGCGTCATCCAGTAGAACTCTTTCAGCACGATCGCCTCGCCGCCCATGCCCGGCCATGAACGACATGACCAGCGGCCGCTTGGGCGCTCTCGTAGAGCGCCGCGCAGGCCTCGGCGTACAGCACGCCGCCGCTGCTCACGCTGCCGAGCCCCATGTTGGTCTCGATGACGCCGACGACCTTGAACTTGCTCAGCGACTCCTTCACGCGATCGGTCGGGTAGGGGCGAATCGTCTTGAGACGCACCATGCCGACCTTCGCGCCGCGCTCGCGCATGTGCCGGATCGCGTATCGCGCCGTCACCGCGTGGCCGCCCTGCATGAAGAAGACGACGTCGGCGTCGTCGGTCATGAACTCCTCGATCCAGGGATCGTAGCGGCGGCCGAAGATCCGCGCGAACTCCTCGTGCGCCTGCTCGATGACCGGCACGGAGCCTTCCATCGCGCGGGCGCGCTCCAGCTGCAGCGGCGGACCCTGCTCCGGCATGATCTGCGGTCCGTGCGATACCGGATGCCGCGGATCGAGCGGATACGGATGCTTGTAGGGCGGCAGGAATTCCTTCACCTGTCCCGGGTCCGGCAGCTCGACGTCGCTGGTGATGTGCGAGACGAAGAATCCATCCTGGCAGACCATCTGCGGCAGCAGCACGCGCGGGTCCTCGCCGATGCGAAAGCCGAGCAGGTGATTGTCGAACGCTTCCTGCGCGTCGCACGACCAGCCCATGAGCCAGCCCATGTCGCGCGTCGACAGCGCGTCGGTGTGCTCCGATCCGAAATCGCCCGGCGGATCGAGCGTCCGGTCGGCGATCATCATCTGCACCGGCATGCGGCTGCCCGAGATCGGCGAGTACAGCTCGTAGGCGAACTGCACGCCGACGCCCGAGCTGCCGGTGAACACGCGCGCGCCGCTCGACGAGGCGCCGTGCGCGATGCTCAGCTGCGAGTGCTCGCTGTCGGCGACGATGTACTCGGCGTCGAGCTCGCCGTTGGCCACCATCTGCGCCAGCGCCATCATCGTCGCGGTGTAGGGCCGGATCGGATAGGCCGTAATCACGTCGACGTCGGCGTACTTGGCCGCCTGCGCCGCTGCGACGCAGCCGTTGATCCGGACCGTTTTCTTTTTCGTAGCCACTGCAGTTGCCATCGATTTACTCCCGGTCCGGCTGAAGCCGGACACTACGCACTGCCGTCGGCTAGTCCGGATCTACGTCGACGGACGTAGTGTCCGCCTTCAGGCGGATCTCATCTCCAGTTCTCGATGTCCTTCGCCGGCCGCTCCGGCAGGTTCTTCAGCTCCTCCGCCTGCCGTCCGTGCAACCCCTGCGTGATGGCGAACGCCGTGTCCATCCGCACCACGCCTGTATCGAAGTCCAGCTCGGGCACGCCCTCGAGGCAGCCCGTCGGACACTCCTCGATGCACACGCGGCAGCCCTTGCAGTAGTCGACGAGGATCTTGTAGAGGCCGTTCGAGCGCACCGACCGCACGATGCACGGCTCCGGACAGACCAGGTAACAGTTGTCGCAGGCGTTGCACGTGCCGCAGCTGAAGCAGCGGTTGGCCTCCTCCATCGCCTGCTCCTCGCTGAACGCCTGAATGACCTCTTCCTGCGTGCGCCGCCGGCTGGCCGGCGGCAGCATCGCCTGCTGCACGCGCGGGAACGTCGGGAAGTACGTCATGTTCATCCGGGCCAGATCGGTGATCACGTCGATCGGGACCATGCGTTCCTGCAGCGGCTCGCCGCGCAGCACTTTGTCGAGGTTGAACGCCACGCGCTTGCCGTCGCCGACCGCGTTCACCACCATCAGCGGCTGGCCGGAGCCGAGCTGCACGATGTCGCCGGCGGCGAAGAAGTTCGTGTCGCCGAGACGCCCGAACCGGTCGATCTTGATCGTGCCGCGCTCGTTCTTGAATTCGTCGGGCAGCCACTGCAGCGACGCATGCTGGCCGACGGCGATGATCACGTTGTCGACGGCGAACCGCTCGGCCGGCGACTCTCGATCGATGGCGATCGGCGACGCGTTGATGGCGCCGCTGAAGCGGGCGGGATGCAGCTGCAGCGCCTCGACGCTTGCCGTTGCCGAGCGACGGCGGTCATCGCTCGGCCGTGCATCAGCTCGACGCCTTCCTCGAGCATGTCGTGCAGATCTTCCGGCACGCACGGCATCTCGCTCCGGGTCGTGCTCGACGGTGATCATCGTCACTTCTTCGCGCGCCCTGCCGGAGTGCCTCGCGGGCGCAGTCGATGGCGGTGTTGCCGCCGCCGATGACGGCGACGCGCGGGCCCAGCTTCACCGTCGACGTGCCCATGCCGATGTCGCGCAGGAACGGCAGCCCGTAGAGCACGCCGTCCTTGTCTTCGCCCTCGGCGCGCACGCTGTTCGGCTCGGTGAGACCGACGGCCAGCACGCAGGCGTCGTAGTTGCTTCTTCAGATCGTCCCAGGTGACGTCCTTGCCGACCTCGGTGTTGGTCTTGATCGTGATGCCGAGCTCGACGAGCCGCTCGATCTCGCGATCGAGCACGTCCTGCGGGAGCACCCAGTCGGGAATGCCGCCGCGGTTCAGACCGCCGGCCTTCGGCGACTTTTCGAGAATCGTGACCTGATAGCCGAGGCGCGCGAGCTGGTACGCGGCGCTGTGCCCGGCCGGGCCCGAGCCGACGACGGCGACCTTCTTCCCGTTGGACGGGCCGGCCTTCACCACATCGTGCGGCAGCGCCTGGCCGAGGTCGCCGAGGAACCGCTCGACGGCGCGGATCGAAATCGCCTCGTCGTACTGGCCGCGGTTGCAGGCCTGCTCGCACGGGTGATAGCACACGCGGCCGGTGACCGACGGAAACGGCATGTCTTCCTTGATGAGCGCGTAGGCGTCGAGATACTTGCCGCGCTTCACGAGGTCGAGATAGCCCTGGATCTTCTCGTTGGTGCCGCAGGCGTTGTTGCAGGGCGGCATCTTGTCGCGATACACCGGCCGGATCGCGCGCCAGTTGCCGGTCGGAAACAGGTCCTGACCCTTTTCCTGCGACGGCGCCGGCGTGATGCCCGGCAAACGGCACCGCGAGCCAGTCGGGAATGTGTGTGCCTTTGGTCGACATGGACCTTCGATTGCCTTGTACTCGGATAATCTTTGCACTTTGAACTTCAACTTGACTTTTAAGCCGCCACCGGATTCAGCGGCAGGATGTGCAACTGGTCGAGCGCCGGCGTGGAACGCCGCCTTGTTCGCAATCATCGGTTCGATCGTCTGCCATCTTGACGATGCCGGTCGTCTTGACGACGGCGGCGATGAGCGGGGCCGCGATGTCGGGCGCGATCGCCTTGCTGCGCTCGGCCGCGCCTTCGGTCGACAGCCGGTCGAGACCCAGCTCGCCGAGCCGGTAGTACAGCCACTTGTGGTCCGCGAGCTTCGCCGCGTCGACGCACACGAGCTGCGCCAGCCGCTCGGGCCCGGGCACGAAGCGCATCATGTAATCGGGTGTGTAGTGCGTGTTGATCACCAGCGTGCCGCCCGGCGGCATGCCGCGCATGTAGTCCCAGCCCTTGACCATCGTCTGCTCGACGAGGACGACGATGTTCGGCTGTTCGTTCTCGTAGGTCAGCGCGTTTTCGATCTCGCTCTCGCTGAGGCGGCAGTACTTGCGCGTCGGCGCGTTGGTGCGATCGGGGTTGTCGACGTAGTTTTCCATCGCCTGCGCGAACTTGCCCTCGAGGCGGCCGGCGGCGGCGACCGAATTGACGATGTCGCGGCCCTTCCTTGTCCATGATGATGCCGCGGGTCCAGACGGTGAGCTCGGTGTAACTCATGATGTTGTCTCGATTGAAGGTCCGTTCTCCAGAATCGTCAGAAAGTCTCGCTGGTGCACGACGAACGAGCCGCTGCGGGCGCGGTTCTGGAAGTCGGCAATCGCGAGCAGCGTCGCCTTCTTGCACAGGCTTTCGACGTCGGCCCCGGTGAACCCTTCGGCGCGGCGGCCAGCTCCGCGATGTCGACGTCCGGCGCCAGCGGCACCTGGCGGCAGCAGAGCCGGACGATCGCGGCCCGGTCGGCGGCATCCGGTTTTGCAAACCGAACGATATAGTCGAACCGCCCGCTTCGCAAGAGCGCCGGTTCGACGCGTTCGGGACGGTTCGTGGCCGCCAGCAGAATCACGCCTTTCACGTCGCGCAGGTTGTCGATCTCGCGCAGCAGCTGGCTCGAGAATCCGCTGATAGACGTCGGCGCCGAAATGATCTCGCGCCCAGTCGAGGCGCGATCGCGTCGATGGTGTCGAAAAACAGCAGACAGGGCGCGGCCCGCCGCGCCTTCTTGAAGACCTCGCGCAGCGCTTTCTCGGATTCGCCGAGCCATTTCGAGTAGAGCTGTGGGCCGTCGATGGCGATGAGCGGAATCTGTTTTTCGCCCGGAGAGCGCCCGGGCCATCGCCGTCTTGCCGGTTCCCGACGGTCCGACGAGCAGGATGCCGCGCGGCGGCGCCAGCCCGACCTGCTCGTAGATCTCGTCGTGCATGTGCGCATGCTCGACCACCGCGTCGAGCAGGCGCTTCACCTCGTCGAGCCCGCCGAGCGACGCAAACGTCGAGGGGCTCTTCTCGATGAAGAACTCGCGCGTCGCGCTCGGCTCGACCTCCTTCAATCCGGCGAGGAAGTCGTCGCGCGTGACCTGCAGCGCTCGCCAGATCGGCCGATTCGTCGGTCGGCGTGTCGGTCGTGGCACGCGCGGGCGTCAGTCGGGTTGTGAGAGGAACCGGCGCAGGGCGATCATGCCGACTTCCTGGCACAGCGCTTCGAGATCGGCGCCGACGAAGCCGTGGGAATGCTCGGCGATCTCCTCCAGGTCGACGTCGGGGCCGAGCGGCATCGCGCGCGTGTGAATCTTGAGGATCTGCAGCCGCGCCTGGGTGTTCGGCACGCCGATCTCGATCTCGCGATCGAAGCGTCCCGGGTCGTCGGAGCGCCGGATCCAGCACTTCCGGGATGTTCGTGGCGCCGATGACGATGACCTGACCGCGCGAGACGAAGCCGTCCATCAGGCTCAGCAGCTGCGCGACGACGCGCTTCTCGACCTCGCCGGCAACCTCGGCGCGCTTCGGCGCCACCGCGTCGATTTCGTCGATGAAGAGGATCGCCGGCGCGCGGCGCGCCGCTTCCTCGAAGACCTCGCGGAGCTTGCGCCTCGCTCTCGCCGTAGAACTTCCGCATGATCTCGGGGCCGTTGAGGTGGATGAAGTGCACGCGGCTTTCGGCGGCGACGGCGCGGGCGAGCAGCGTCTTGCCGGTGCCCGGCGGGCCGTACAGCAGCACGCCCTTCGGCGCGAGGATGCCCAGCCGCTCGAAGATGCGCGAGTGCTTGAGCGGCAGCTCGACGATCTCGCGCACCCGCGCCACCTCGCGCTCCAGCCCGCCGATGTCCTCGTAGGACACCGCCGGCGCGCGGGCGGCGGTCTGCTCGCCCTCGACGACCCGGATGTCCGTGCGGCGGCCGATGACGACCGGCCCGGATGGAATCGTGCGCACCACCTGAAAGTTCACCGCCTTGGCAAATGTCGGCACGCGGACCGCGCAGCCGGTGACGACCGGCACGCCGTCCAGGTCCTCGAGCATCCGTTCGGGCGCGATGATCGCGGGCGCCGCGCCCGCCCACAGCGGTGAGAAGCGGACCGCCACCGCCTGCGGCGGTCTCGACAGGCGTCACCGACACCTGCTCCTGCAGTCCCGCGCCGCAGTTGCTGCGCGGTCGTGCCGTCGATCTGGATCACGCCTTCGTGTCCCGTCGTCCGACAGCTCGGCGCGCGCGACCGCGACCGTGCGGCCGGTGATCTTCAGCACGTCGCCGGGCCGGGCGCCGATGCGCACCAGATCGGCCGGCGCCAGCCGCGCGATGGCGTGGCCGATGTCTTCGACGCGCGCTTCCGCCACGCGCAGCGTCATCGCCGTCGCCAGCGCCGCGGCCGGAAGCGGTTCGGACGTGCGGTGGTCGCCGGACGAGACTGGTCATGACGCTCGACGTGAAACCGGCTTTGGACCTGGCGGACGAAGCGGTCGAAGAGCGCGGTGAGCTGCTGCTGTTCCGGATGGTCAGGCAGGTCGGCCGCGATGGCGAGCGCTCGGTCCGTTCGTGGCCGGCAGTCGGTCAGCCGGATGGTCCCGAGGTTCGTGTGCTCGATGGCCCAGCCGTCGCTCTTGACCGCGGTCACCGCCATGCTCAGCGTGTGCGCGTCGCTTTCCCACGGCACGACGATGGCGGTGACGTGGCCCTGCGCCGCGGGCGTACTCCTCGATCGCGCGGGACACGACTCTGCGGCGATCCGGCGGCGGTCGAACGTGATGCATTTCACCCTCGATCATTCACCTGACGAACGTCGTGCTAGACTGGCCCAGTGGTCGAACCAGTTAGAGAGCCGAAGTCTGACACCCGCTCCGGCGGCGTGTCAAGCGCGGGCCCGTCGCCAGAACGGCCTGCCGGCCAGTGGCCGCAGGCGGCGTCGTATGGCGCTTCGCCCGCCGCGCATTCGTCCGCCAATGCCGGTGCAGGACGGATCGAGCCGATCAGGAAAACGCGCGTCGCCGAGGAAATCGCCGACCGCATCCGCGTGCTCATTCTCGACGGCACGTTCCCGCCGGGCCGGCCGCTGCCCGCCGAACGCCCGCTCGCCGAGCGGTTCGGCGTCAGCCGCGGATCGATCCGCGACGCGTTCCGCATGCTCGAGACGATCGGCCTGCTCGGCGACGCGGCACGGGCAGGGCACGTTTCCGCAGGAGCTCGACGTCGACCGGCTCGTCGCGCCGCTGGCGTCGGTCCTGAGCTACCGGCGCGATCTGCAGGACGAGCTGCTCGACGTGCGCCGCATGTTCGAGCCCGCCGTCGCGCGCGTGGCCGCCACGCGCGTCACCGACGAGGACCTTGCCGACCTGCAGCGCATCCTCGACGCGCAGCGCAAGAAGCTCAGAACGCGGCCGATCGGCCATCGTCGAGGACACGGCGTTTCACGCCGCCCTCGCCCGCGCCACGCGCAATCGCGTCGTGGTCAGCATCATGGCAACGCTGAACGATCTGCTGGTGGAATCGCGCAAGCTTACGTTGAAGCAGAAGGGCCGTCCCGAGCGGTCCATCCAGGGACATGAAGCGGTCGTCGCGGCATTGCAGCAGCGCGACGCCGATGCCGCCGCGCGACGCCATGCGCGAGCACATCGATCAGATTGCCGACCTGCTGCGACGGACACTCGTCGCGATGGATGACGCGCTGCGCGCACCAGCGTGACACGTCGCTCGGACAGCTCGACGCGCTGATCAGACGCGGCCGCCAGATCAGGGGCGCGCGGTCGGTCGATGCCACGCGCGATGTGGCAGCAGGACTGCGCCGCCGCGATCAATCAGCTATCCGGCGGCAGCAAGGCGCACTGGCTGGCCCGCGCGTACAGCGGCGCATTTCTCGTGCGGGCCACGACGGCGGCGTGGTCGTCGAAGCGGACGCGACGGAGATCGTCGACCGGATTCTCGACGTCCTGGCGCAGGGCGCGACGTCGCTGTCGACGGATGGACGATGTCGAGGCCGCCTCCACCGGCGCGGCGCCGCGGCCGCGGCGCTTCGACTTCGTGCACGACGCGGCAGCTTCGGCCCGTCCTCGAGCAGGCGTTCGACGACGCCACGCACTCCTGGAGCGCGGCGACATGGAGTCCTCGTTCGTCGCATCGTGCGGCATCCTCGAAGCGCTCATCACCGATGCGCTCGAACACAAAGGACGGAACGTGTCGTCGTGGTCATTCGACGCCCGCATCGAAGCAGCGGAACGCGAGGGTCTCATCAAGAGCGGGTGCGCCCGTCTGCCCGCGATCGCGCGTCGCTATCGCGATCTCACCGACTCCGAGGGCCGCGTGCCCGAGGGCACGATCTCTACGCGTGACGCGCGTCTCGTCAAACAGGTTCTGGCAGTTGTCATCCGGGACCTCGATCCGGGACGGTAGCTGTCTCCTAAGGTGGTAGCTGGTAGGTTCTAGTCGGCAGGTGGGCGGTAAGTTGACTCATCATTCCGTCGGTGGCATCTGCCCTTATTTGCGCCCAATTTGGGCCACCACAATGGCGTGAATCCTGCTATCCACTACTGGAGAGATGCCGGAGACGCCTGTCAGGCTACGCGTGCCCGCGGCCTGCGTTGGTTGCGGGGCTCGAGGAACCGTGAAGCTCCAGCAGACCATCAGGGGCGAGAACGTGGTTCTGGAGTGGAACTGCACGATCTGTAACGCCGAATGGCCCGTTCGGCGGAAAGACGAACAGCCGCTGGAATAGCGCTGCCCGCCATTTATACGACCCCGATCTTCAGACGTTAAGTTTTCGACGTGCGACTTACGGCACATTGGTGAGACGATGCACCAGATGTTGCCGCACGAGCGTATTCCGTACTCCGCCATCGCTCATCGTCCGCGGCTGCGGTTGCCTGATGGCGCTCGCCTCGTCGTCTGGCTCATCGTCAACATCGAGGAGTGGAATCCCCGTGAGCCGATGCCGCGCACTGTCCTGACTCCTCCCGCGGGCGGATCGCCGATGCCTGACATTCCGAACTGGGCGTGGCACGAATACGGGAATCGGGTCGCGTTCTGGCGCATGCTCGACGTCTTCGATCGCTTCAAGATGCCCGCGGTCCTCGCCATCAACGGGTCGGCGATCGAAACCTACGAGCCGATTGCGCGGGCGGCGCTCGACCGGCAATGGGAGTTCATCGGGCACGGATTCAGCCAGAAGAACATGCAGAAGGTTCCGGACGAGCGCGCGGACATCCAGAAGACGACGAAGGTCATTCGCGCGTTCACCGGTCGTGCGCCCCGTGGCTGGCTCGGCCCTGGCTTGACCGAAACGTGGGAGACCCCGGACATATTGGCCGAGGAAGGCTACGAGTATGTGTGCGACTGGGTGCTCGACGATCAGCCGGTCTGGCTGAAGACGCGCAGCCGCGCGCTGGTGTCAGTTCCGTACACGCAGGAATGCAACGACGTGGCGATGATGCTCATTCAGCATCACAGTGCGAGCGATGACCAGAACCGGGCGGTGGAGCAGTTCGAACAGCTATACCAGGATGCAGAGCAATCCGCGCGCGTCATGGCGCTGGTGGTGCATCCGTACATCATGGGTGTCGGTCATCGCCTGCGTTACTTTCGCGAAGCGCTGGAACATATCCGGTCGCGCCCGGGCGTCGTCTTCTGGACCGGTGAGCAGATTCTCGACTGGTATGTAGGCGAAACGAGAACCGCGAACGGGCCGACCTGACCACCTTCGCCAAGGCTACGGTGGTCCGCCGAAGCTTTACGCGAAGGCGGAAGGTCGGCCCCTACATGGCTAGCCACCAACCACGAACCGGATTGCGTAATATAGGCCTCCTTCAATACGTCACCACTAACCGAGGAGCGGCAGCATGGCCATGAACACTTCGAAAGTCGTGGTCGCCGGGCTGGCAGCGGGCGTCGTGGCGAACATCATCGGTTTCGTAGGGTTCGGTGTGTTATTGGGCCCGCGGTTCGAGGCGGAAGCAGCCGCGGTTGCCCCGACGCTGCAGGGACGAGGGATGACCGGCGGGGCAATTGCCACCAATGTCATCGCGACATTCGTGGTCGGAATTCTGCTGGTCTGGTTGTACGCCGCCATTCGGCCGCGCTTCGGACCAGGGATGAAGACGGCCACGTACGCGGCGGCGGTCGTCTGGATATGCGGTTTTCTGTTTCACCTGGATATGCTCATTCTGGGCATGATTACCGCCGGCACCTACGCCATGGCCTCGCTCGTGGCGTTGGTTCAGACGGTGGCGTCGGCGGGAGTGGGCGGGATGCTTTACAAGGAATGAGTTGGTGTCCTGCGTAGAAGGAGGGCCGACCTGAAGGTCGGCCCCTACCAGCCTGGCGCGATGAGGCGCGTCATGGCGTCCGGGTTTCGAATTTCCTGATCGGCCATCCAGCGGTCCGCGTCGCTCCGCAGGGCATGCGCGCGGTCGCCGCCGACGAGCGCGCTGAGTCTGCGTCGGCACACGGCCGCGTACAGTTGCATGGTTCCAGTCGTACCCGATGCTTCTCACCGGACGCGGCGAGCTCCCATGGGAACTGCAAGAGCAGGGACGCGGCGCGAGCCTCACACATCGGGACTCGCGACTCGCGCTCGGGATCCGGGCTGATGGCACGGTAATCGTCGCACTGACGCGCTTTGCCATGGCCGGCGTCGCCGGCGAGCCGCTTCCGTGGGGACCCACCGTTCCGGAGATGGCGGCGTTCATGCGGTCGCTCGGGTGCGACCGCGCGATGATGCTCGACGGCGGAATCTCCTCTCAGCTTGCCGTCCGCGGGGCAAACGGATCTTTGGAGCGCTGGGCAAACTGGCGTCCCGTTCCCCTCGCCGTAGTCGCCACTGTTCGCAATCCCCAGTAATACGTACGCGAAGAAAAGAATTCCTCCGTGTCTCTGTGTCTCCGTGGCCCGTGTGAGGAGTGTCCGATGTAGCGCGCACGCTTCAGCGTGCGCGCCCTAGAAATTGAGACGCACCTCGCCGACAACCTGACGCTTCAGGACGTCGCCGAAGATGTGCTGCATCACTTCCTGATTGGTGAGATTGGTCACTTTCACGCTGGTGATCACCCGCTCGCCCAACCACCTCAAACCGAAGCTGCCGTTCACGAGCGTGTACGAGTCCGTGGTGCCGGCAAAGCGCGCGTCGAGCACGTCCTGCCAGTACGCCTCGTCTGTGAAGCTCACCGAGAAGCTGCCAAGATACCGGCCGCGGTTTACGCCGAAGCCGGCGTTGAATCTGTTCTTCGCTGGCCAGTTGACGTCATCCACGGAGAAGGGCGCGGGGAACTCCACCTCCGGCTTCCACTGATGCGAGTAGTTGGCGAACGCGGTGACGGCGCTGTTTACTGCCGCATCGGCGCCAAGCTCGATCCCCTTGTCTTTGACCTTCCCCAGATTTACGTAGGTGTAGCGCGACGGAAGCGCGCCAGGAGGTACGAACTGCGGCGGCAGCGGCCATCCCGGCGGTGGATTCGCCGCCGAGTACGCCGCCACGGGAGTGAAGCGGATCGCATCGTCGGTGTTGTTCCAGTACACCGCTGCGCTCACCGTGGCCCGGTTCCGGATGACGCCCGAGTATCCAATCTCATACGCTGTGAGCGTTTCTTGATCGAGCTCAGGGTCGCCGACGGCACGGGTCGGAAAGGCAAACAGGCCCACCACCGGCAGAATCACGGGGGTGACGATCGTGATGTCGAGACTGTTGTTGACGAGCGATGGCGACCGGAACGCGCGATTGAACGAGGCGCGGAATGTGTGCGCGCTGGCGGGCTTGAAAAGAAGCGTCGTGCGCGGCGAGAACACGGCGCCGTCGATCGACGTGAACTTGTCGATACGCCCCCCTGCGATCCAGCGGAACCGTTCGTTGATGAAGATCTCGTCCTGGAGATACGCGCCCCCCTCGTTCCTGTCTTCCCCGTTCGGTGCCAGAGAGATTCTGAATTCGTTGTGTCGATAGTTCCCGCCGTAGCTCAGGGCATGACGCGTAGCTATCGCGCGGATGTCGCTCGCCTCGACGTCGAACGTGGTGGTGTCGAAATCCAGAGGAATCGGCCGCCGGTCGGGTCCGACCGAGAGCAGTGTTGCGGCGTCGGCGCGCAGGATGTTCGTGAACACCGCCACGCGGCGGCCGCCGTTCTCGTAGCGCCCCGTGACGTAGCCCAGTCGCGAGCCGCGCTCGATGTCGGCGGGCCCGATGCCCGTATGGATGATGCCGGCCGTCCCGGCCACGCCACCCTCCATCGTAATGCGTCCCCCGCCTGAGAGCTCGTAGTCGGCGCGGCCATTGAACTTGGGCAGGCGTGCGCCGCTATTGGCGAACGCCGGATATGGCGTTCCGCTCGGCAGGGCCCCGGTGGGTCGGGGCAGCGCGTCCTGGTCAGCGTAGCCTGCCGACACGCGGTACGCCCATCGATCGTTCACCGCTTCCGAATGCGTCGCAGTGAGAAAGAACAGCGAGCCCGCGCTCTGGTCTCGACCCTCCACGCTGCGGTCGAACGCTCCAGCGCTCAGCGTGAGCGTTGTGGCCTTGCCGCCCGACGCCGTTTGACGCGGCGACCGGGAGATGACGTTGACCACGCCGCTCAGCGCGTTGGCGCCCCACACCGCGGACGCCGGTCCGCGAATGACCTCGATGCGCTCGATGTCGTTCGGGTTGGTCGGCACGAGATCCCACATCACCATGCCGAAGAAGTCGAGATAGATGCTTCGGCCGTCGACGAGCGCCAGCTGCGACGTGGCCAGAGTTGAGGTGGCGCCACGCGTGGTGATGTTGACGTCTCGCGCCGATACCTGCGTGACGTTGACGCCCGGCACGACGCGCAGCAGGTCGCCCATGTTGACCGATGGAGCGTTCTGAATGGTTTGCGCGGAGACCACGCTGACCGTGGCGGGCGCGTTCACCAGTTCCTCTTCGGCGCGGGACGCCGACACCACGACCTGATCTTCAAACGTAATAGGCCGATCGCCTTGTGGCGGATTGGGGATAGTCGGTTCACTTTGCTGGGCAAGCGCGGCTGACGAGAACGCAAGCCCGAAGACAACGGCGAGGCGCGCGACCATGAAACCTCCCTCAACGCCGGCTAGGTGGTAGTCGGTAGGGTAGTCGGTAGCCGGAGACCTTCAGGTCTCCGTCTCCGTTTGTGAAGGACCGCTGCCACCTACCGGCTACGAGCCAATTCAGCTCAGGCCGGCACCGGCGCCGCGGCGGGCCGGGCTATCGTGCGCACGCGCATCGGCTTGAGGACGACCAGCGCCATCAGGGCCGCGACGATGTTGAGCACCGCTGCGACGTAAAACACGGCGTGCCAGCTGCCGGTTGCATTGGTGAGCACATTGGCCAGCGGCACCAGCAACGCCGCGGTGCCTTTCGCCGTGTAGAGCATGCCGTAGTTGGTCGTGGCGAACTTGCGCCCGTACATGTCGGTGCAGGTTGCAGGGAACAACGAATAAATCTCTCCCCACGCAAAGAACACCAGGCCGGACAAGAGCACGAACATCACGGGATCGCTGGCGAACAGAAGCAGCGCATAAATGCCGACGCCTTCAACCATGAAGGCGCCGAACATCGTGTTCTCGCGGCCGATGTGATCCGAGACCCAGCCGAAGAACGGGCGGCACACGCCGTTCAGCACTCGATCGATCGTCAGCGCGAAGGTGAGCGCGGGCAACGTGAGTCCCAGGATCGAGACCGGGACGGTGCCGACGTTGAAGTCGGTGGCGATTGGCGCAAGCTGCGCGACCGCCATGAGTCCGCCTGCGCCGACCATCACGAACATCACATACATCACCCAGAATGCCGGCGTCTTGAGCACCTCGGCCGGCGTGTAGTCGCGCCGCGTCTGCTGGACGGCGGAAGCTGCCGGCGCTGGCACTTCGCCAGCCTCAGGCGCGCGGAGAAACAGCGCAACCACCACCACCACCAGCCCCTGCACGAGGCCGAACCACAGGAACGCGGATTCATATCCGCTCGACTGGATCATGTTGGCAATCGGGATCACGGTCAGCGCGGAGCCCGCTCCGAAGCCCGCCGCCGTCAACCCGGCCGCCAGGCCGCGCCGATCCGGGAACCACTTCAGCGCGTTGCCAACCGAGCCGCCATAGATCACGCCGGCTCCGATGCCGCCGATCGCGGCGCCGAGGTACAGAAGGAACAGCGAGTCGGCGACCGAGTTGAGAACCCACGCAATCGCGACGAGGACGCCGCTGCAGCTGATCATGATGCGAGGGCCGAACTTGTCGATCAGGTACCCCTCGATCGGCACGAGCCAGGTTTCGGTCAGCACGAAAATCGTAAAGGCAATCTGGATTGCCGCCCGTCCCCACTGATACTTCTCGTCGATTGGCCCGACGAACAACGTCCAGCCGTACTGGAGGTTGGCAATCATCACCATGCAGATGATGCCGAAGACGAGCTGCCCCCAGCGTGTTCCTTCGGATGCGGTGGAATGAGTCATGGGTTCCTCAATGCCGAATGGCCCGCCAGCCTATCATCGCCGCAGCGCATGTGTCGAGCCGAGGCGTAGATCGGTAACCGCCAGGTCCAAACCGGGCCTACAATAACCGCCGATGAGCGACTCACATGTGACCTCTCTGGCGCGCGAAATGCTCGACGCCTATAACACCGGCAGCTTCGTTCCCGTGCCCCCGTCAGCCCGCGAAGGGGGCATCGATCTCGATACCGGATACGCGGTGGAAGAGGAGCTCGCGCGCATGCGCGGCGCTGCCGGCCACAACGTGGTGGGACGCAAGATCGGTCTGGCAAACCGGGCCGTGTGGCAGGCGATGAAGCTTCGCACGCTCGTGTGGGCCAGCATGTACGACGACACGGTTCACCATGCGGCGGACGGCCGGGGCACCTGGTCGGTGGCGCGCATGCGAGCGCCGCGCGTGGAGCCGGAGATCGTCGTCAGGCTGAAGGCGGCCCCGAGGCCGGGCGCCGATGCGGCCGGGGCGCTGGAGGCGGTGGAGTGGATTGCGCTTGGGTTCGAGTTCATCGACTGTCCGTATCCGGATTGGAAGTTTCAACCTGGTGACTTTCTCGCGTCATTGGGCCTTCACGCCGCTCTCGTGGTCGGCGAACCGCGTCCGATTGGCCGCGACGAAATTCCGGCTCTGGTCGACAAGCTGGCGGCGTTCACCACGCGACTATCCAAGGATGGTCAGGTCGTGGAGGAGGGCGGGGAAAGAACGTCCTCGGCAGCCCGGCGCTCTGCCTCGCGGAATTTTTCGCGGCGGTTTCCTCGCAGCCCGGCGCCAAGCCGGTGCGCGCGGGGGAACTCATCAGCACGGGAACGACAACGGCGGCGAAACCCGTCGCCGCCGGCGAACGGTGGACCATGGAGGTCGACAGTCTCGATTTGTCGCCCCTCACCGTCGACCTGCGTGCATAACCACGGATCTCCGTGTGGAAGTTGATCTACGATATGCTCCGCTGACCGCCCGCACATCAAGCGAGGAGACGACGACATGACTGCTGGATCCAGGCGACTGTTTCTTGGCGCCACGGCGATAGGTGTTATGTGCCTGCTCGGCGCGGCCATCGAGGCCGGCCAGGCCGCTGCCCCCGCGCAGAACACGCAGGAACGTGTACCGATCACGGATGAGGTTTTCAAGAACATCCAGTTGCTGAAGGGCATTCCTGTAGACACGTTCTTCGATGCCATGGGGATGTTCGCCAATGCGATGGGGAACGACTGCACGTTCTGCCACGTGTCGAAGGCCTACTTCGACAAGGCCGCGTTCGCCGAGCAGACGCCGCGGATGATGCGCGCGCGTCAGATGATCGTGATGATGAACGCGATCAACAAGCAGTACTTTGGCGGACAGACGCGCGTGACGTGCTACACCTGCCATGCGGGCAGCCAGAGTCCCAGGGCCGATCCGAGTTTCCTGGCGCAGTACGGGACACCCATTGAAGACCCGAACGTACGAGATTTCCCAACCGATCAGCGGATCATGGCCAATCAGGTGTTCGACAAGTACATCCAGGCGGTCGGGGGCGCAGACCGTATCGCGAAATTCACGAGCTACGTGGCGAAAGGCACCTACGCAGGCTTCGACACGTCGTTCGACAAGGTGCAGATGGAGCTCTACGGCAAGGCGCCCGCTCAGCAGACGATGGTCGTGCACCTCGGCATCGGAGCCAGCACGCGAACGTTCGACGGCCGCAACGGATGGATGGCCGGCCCGGATACGCCTCTCCCGCTGGTGACGTTGACGGAAGGCAACCTGGATCGTGCGCGGCTCGAGGCGATGGTCGCGTTTCCGTCGACCGCACTGCTCAAGGCGTTCCCGCAGTGGCGCGGTGGCCGCACGGCGATCGACGATCAGGAAGTGATCGTCCTGCAGGGCAGCAGCGATGGTCAGCCAGTGGCCAACTTCTACTTCGACAACGCAGGGTTGCTGATCCGATTCATCCGCTGGACACGGACACCTGTCGGGTTCGTGCCAACAGAGGTCAGTTACTCCGACTACCGCGACGTCGCTGGCGTCAAGGTGCCGTTCAAACGCATCGTCACGCAAACTTACATGCAGATGACCGTCGAGTTGAGCGACATGCAGCCGAACGCACGTGTCGACGACGCGCGGTTCGCACGCCCTGCGCCCGTGAAGCCGGCCGCTTAGCTATTCAGGACGAGATTGCACACCATTCCATAGTTTTCGGGTGGGTGGGGGGACCTTGATGAATGTGGTGAGGGGATGGGTGTGGTTGGCCGGACTGCTGACAATCTGCTTGCTGAGTGCGGCGGCGACTCGCGCCCAGACTGGCCCTGCCGCTCCAGCCGGGCAGAAGCCGCTGCTGTCGGAGCAGGCATTCAAGGACATCCAGGTGTTGCGTGGGATTCCCGTCAAGGAATTCATGGAGACGATGGGCTTTTTCGCAGCCTCATTGTCGCTGAACTGTACGGATTGTCACGGTGAGGCCAGCGGCAGCAGTTGGGCCAGATACGCCGACGATACCCCCCTCAAGCAGGCAAGTCGCCGGATGGTCCAGATGGTGAACGCGTTCAACAAAACCAACTTTGGTGGTGCACCCGTCGTGACCTGCTACACCTGCCATCGCGGCAACCAAAGGCCGAAGAGGATCCCGAGCCTGGCGCAGCAGTACTCCGCGCCGCCGGACGAGGATCCCGATGAGATCGAGCCGAATCCGGTCGTGCGCGTCACGATGACGGCCGAGCAGATCCTGGACCGGTACATTCAGGCAATTGGCGGAGCGGCGGCTGCGGCCAAGCTGACCAGCTATACGGCCAAGGGGACGTATGAGGGGTTTGATTCCGATTTCGAGCAAGTTGCGACGGATATCTACGCCAAGGCGCCGGACATGCGTGCCACCCTCAATCACATGCGCGCGGGGGAGAACATCACCACCGTTGATGGCCGCGAGGCTTGGGCTGCGGGTCCGTCCGACTTGACGCCCGTGACGCTGTTTGAGCTTGTCGGCGATAGCCTGGACGGAGCCCGTTTGGACGCCCAGCTGGCTTTCCCCGGCCAGATCAAGCAGATCCTGACGGATTGGCGAACCGGCTTTCCGCCGCTCCGTGTTGACGACCGTCCGGTGGATGTGATCGAAGGAAGGACAACGAGAAGGTCCCGCGTCAAGCTGTATTTCGACAAAGAGACGGGTTTGCTGGTGCGATCCGTGCGTTATTCCGTTACGGCCGTGGGCACGGTGCCGATTACTGTCGTGTATTCGAATTACCGCGACGTCCCCAGCCTGGGTGTGAAGGTTCCATATACGTGGCAGGTGACGTGGACCAATGGGCGGGGCACGTACAATGTCACTTCCCTGCAGCCGAACGTCGCGATCGACGCAGCCAGGTTCGGCCGGCCCACGCCGGCCAAGTAGGCTTCCGGAATCAATTCTGCTGGCGCTCGCGAGCTGCGGCATCGGGATCGCTGCCGGCCGGATCGCCCATCTCTTTCAAGTACCGCTGCACCTGCGACGGTATGCAGGCGAAGTCAAGGATACCTGGTTCGGAATCCACCGGAAATTCACCTCCGCGAGATTGAACGGTTTGGTGTAAAGCTTCGGGTCATCCATCGTCATCGTCAGCGACAGATCGTTTTTGCTCGTCCGGCGAAAGCGTTCGGTCACGCGCGCATCGACGCTGTGGGGATAGCCGCTCCTGGCGAGCCAGGTCTCCGGGGCCATCCCGGTTGTCTCCACCACGAAGGTGTAGTCGTCTTCCCAGCGACCTACTGAGTAGCCGTTGTACGTCGGATCGTGGGCGTCTTTACCCCTCGCGAAATTGGTAGGGAGGGCCCGCCCGTCCGTCCAGATCTCACGCCAGATGTTCATGAACATGATCAAGACAAAGGTCCGATTCGGCAGCGTCGTGATCGTCATTCCGCGCATCTCGTCGCTCATGTTCCGGGGAAAACCCATGGGATCGCAGTAGCGGACAAAAGGATCATTCGAACCGGCAGGACTGTATATTCCGAGCGGCAGCATCTTGTCGTTCAGCTGCTTGCCTAACGGTGTCAGCGGTGGCGCGCCGCCCCCACGCCCACGCCCGCCCTGCACACCTGCGCCAGAATTCGGTCCTGCCCATGTGCCGGTCAGATCGCGCACCGGCGCGGGCCCGCCGGGCCCAGCGTTGGCCCTCACATCCTCCGGATAGTATTTCCACGGCGAACGTGGCGCATCGTTCTGCGCGGCCGCCAACGCCGAAAGCAACATCACGCCCGCTACGCCTGCGAGTACGCCCGTGCACGTTTTCCGCATCGTCCGCTCCCTGTCAGTTCCTTGCACTCAACCGGGCAGAGCATATGCTCGACTGAACCAAGCGGTCAACGATTGGTGATTAGTGATTGGTGATTGAAAGCCGAGGGCTGGCGATGGACTCGAAGAGCCCGCACGCAAGCACGAAGGGTTCGCGCTGCGTGCGGGGTTGCAGAAGCAGGGCGGCTGCGAAGCCGCAGTTCGTGCTTACTGGCGCACGCCGGTGTCGGCGCGCCCTCCGTCGTCGCCGCCGCGCTGGGTATCACGCATGGTCGTGCCGTCGGCGAAGTCGACCTTGTTGAAGCGTCCGACCGTTGCGCCTGTCTTGGCCTTCCAGACGTACAGCGTAACAACGTCTCCGGGCTGAAGGGTCGTTCTGCTCCAGCCGATGAGCTGAGCCGACACCGTGCTGCCCAATTCCATCGTCCAATGCTCGACGGTGCCCTTTTCGTCCTTGTAGTCCGCCTTGATGAGCGGGTGGGGATTAATCCAGAGGAATTCCGTTATCACCGCGCCCTTCAACACGACCGGCTGGCCCATGTCGAATGCCGCAGCGCCGTGATGCGCGAACGACGGGCTGTCAATTGCGATAAGTCCGGCGAACAAGACCACCATCATCAGGACTTTCGTTTTCACCGTGCACCTCCAGAAACAATTCCGCTGGCGATCGCGAATTGGGCTACTTTCCCGCGCCGGGACTGCCGGACGGATCTGCCATCTCTTTCAAGTACCGCTGAACCGACGACGGCACGCAGCTGAAGTCAAAGAATGTCTGGCTCGGAATCCACCGGAAATATATTTCCCCGAGACTGACAGGCTTGGCGTAAAGCTTCGGGTCATCCATGGTCATCGCCAGCGCCAGATCGTTCTTGCTTTTCCGTACAAAGCGTTCCGTCACGCGCGCGTCGACGCTGTGGGGAAGACCGCCCTCGGTGGCCCAGGTCTCTGCGGAGATCCCGGTTGTCTCCACCACGAACGTGTAGTCATCCTGCCAGCGACCCACCGAGTAGCCGTTGTACGTCGGATCGTGCACGTCCGGGCCTCTGCCGGCAAAATTGGTGGGAAGGGCTCGTCCGTCCGTCCAGATCTCACGCCAGATATTCATGAACTTGAGCATGACAAAGGTCCGGTTCGGCAACGTGGTGATCGTCATCGAACGAATCTGATCGTTCATGTTCCGGGGAAAGCCAAACGGATCGCAGTATTTGACGTGAGGATCGTTCGACTCGGCAACCAGAACATCAGCGCCTTCCGCCCGGTTCCGGTCGAACAACTGCTTGCCTAACGGCGTAAACGACGGCTGCCTCTCCGGAGGGACGAGCCTCTGAACACCCGCGCCAGAAGACTCTCCTGCCCATGTGCCGGTCAGATCACGCACCGGTGCGGGCCCGCCGGGTCCAACGTTCTTGGTCCTGACATCCTCCGGATAATATTTCCACGGCGAACGTGGCGCATCGTTCTGAGCGGCAACGAGCGCCGAAAGCAACACCACACCCGCCACGCTTGCGAGTACGCCCGTCCACCTCTTTCGCATCGTCTGCTCCCTGTCGCTATTTGATCTCGATTCCCGACGGCTTGGCGAGCGAGTCGCGATACTCGATCCCCTCCGACGGGATGCAGAACGTCTCGGCAAAGTCCTGGCCCATCACCCAGTAGAAGTTCGCCCGCATCCACGTCCACGGCTTCGTGTAGAACTTCGGATCGTCGATCGTGACCGTCAGCTGCAGGTTGTACTGGTCGCGACGCGTGTATCGCTCCTGGATGCGTGCCGAGGAACTGCGCGGATGACCCGCTTCATCCAGCCAGGGTCGTTCATCCACCCCGGTCGTATCGATGACGAGCGTAGTGTCGTTCTCCCAGCGACCAACTGAATGGCCGTAATATCTGGACTCGGGCGCGCCCCTCACATCCACGGCTTTTGGAAGTGCTCGTCCGTCCATCCAGATCTCACGCCAGACGCGTTGCTGCTCGTACGTGATGAGCATGCGGTCGGGCGCCGATCCGACAATGAAACGTCCGCGGCTGCTGACGGCATGGGCCAGCAGATTGCGAGGAAATCCGAGGGGATCGCAGGTGATGAACGGATCGTTCGAGGCTCCCAGGTTATCGTTTCTGCTGGCGTCCCCGTAGGCTTTCCGCTCCTTGAACAGCGCCTCGCCGGCCGGCGTCATCGGCGGCACCGGATCGGGCTTGTTGTCTATCGGTCCAACCCACACTCCTGAGAGATCCCGCGTGGGAGCCGGTCCGGGAGGATTCGGCATCCTGGGGATCCCCTCACGAATGAACCCTTCGGGACCTCTGCGCTGAGCGCCACCCGCCACCGTGGCCAGGCACACCAGCACGACGACGAAGACGACGATGGAATGTGTTCTCATGTGCTGCTACTTCCCGGCCTCGGGATCATACCGAGTCTTTGGCGCATCTCCGCCAAGCTGCGTGTCACGCAGCTCGCTGCCATCGGCAAGGGTGATCTTCTGCAGCCGTCCGGCGGGGTTGCCGTTCTTGGAGACGTACATCCGAACCGTGATGACGTCGCCTGGCGCGACAGACGCTTTGTCCCAACCAATCAGTCGGAGCGCCTGCGGGGCCGCGGTCTCGACGACCATATGGACGAGGTTGCCCTTCGCATCCTTGGCGTCGAAATTGATCAAGCGCGTGCGGATTGGCCCACGCGAATTTCGTGACCGTGGCCTGCTTGAACTCCGTGATGTCGTCGGCATACGCCGCATTGCCATGATGCGCTGACGCCGGCGCGCTCAGCGTCGTCAGCAGCCCAAGGCTCAGCACGCCTGTCACGAGCAGATAGCTTTTCATGTCATGTCTCCGTTACGCAGTCGCCAGATTCATCGCGGCGGTGCGGGTTGCGCAAACCCGATGCGTCGATTGCCGCATTCGGCTGCACGGACGCCACGTCGATCGTGGGTTGACCGTCCACGCACGTCACCAGCCAGCTGAACGGGAATCGTCACGCCGTGCCCGGAAGGACGCGGTAATCCGAATAGATGACTGGCTTGCTCGCGCGCACTGGAGTATACCTCCGGCGCCGTTTCATGTTCAAAATCAGCCGCTTGGCGAAGGTGAGCCGATGCTCCTGTGGGATTGGAACGCGCGGATCGCGCCTGGTTTTTACAGTTCAGGCCACAAGTGGTATAAGGGCCTTCTGAAACGGCGGAGGCTGTCCGGGACCCGTCGTTCGGTTTCTCAGTTCTGCAAATTCGCGTCTGGATACACCGTAGCTCGATGCTCGGTGAGAGAGCGTATGCCTTCGACACGAGGAGTTCACATCGTGCAGAGATGTCTGACCTGTTGTTCGCGCGGCGCATTGATCCTTCTGATGCTTCTGCTGACCGCCGGCGCCGCTGTGGCGCAGGGGACAGCGCAGCTGACCGGTACGGTTCGCGACGATAGCGGCGGCGTGCTGCCCGGCGTGACCGTCACCGCCACACAGACCAGCACGGGCCTCGTTCGTACTGCCGTGACTGATGAGACCGGCGGTTACGTTCTGACGAACCTGCCGATCGGGCCGTACCGGCTCGAGGTCGCGCTCCAGGGATTCAAGACCTACGTACAGACGGGCATCGTGCTGCAGGTAGGCGGGACGCCGACGATTGATGCAGTGCTCGGCGTTGGAGCGCTGGAGGAGTCGGTCACCGTCGAGGCCGCCGCACCGCTTGTTGAAGTCCGAAGCTCTGGCATCAGCGCGGTCGTGGACAACGAAGCCATCCTCCAAATGCCGCTGCAGGGACGCCAGGTCACCGACCTGATCATGCTCGTCGGCGCCGCCGTGCAGACCGGCGCGACGGAACGTGGCGTGCCGGGCGGCGTGTACATCTCGGTCGCCGGCGGCCTGCCGGGCGGCGTGGCCTACACGCTGGACGGAGCGGAGCACAACAACCCGCAGAGCAACGCCGGGCTGCCCATGCCGTTCCCCGATGCGCTCCAGGAGTTCCAGGTGGCGACCAGCGGCCTCTCCGCCGAGAACGGCGTCAAGTCGGGCGCGTCGGTGAACGCCGTGACCAAGTCGGGGACCAATGCGTTCCACGGGGGCGGGTTTGAGTTCCTCCGGGATCGCCGCTTCAATGCGCCGGAGCATTTCGCGGCGATCGATCCGGCCACCGGCAAGCAGAAGGACGACGGCCTCCGGCGCAACCAATTCGGCGGCACGATTGGCGGCCCCATCGTCCGCGACAAGCTGTTCTTTTTCGCCGCCTACCAGGGCACCATCCTGCGTCAGGTGCCGACGAGCAACATTGCGTACGTGCCGACCGCCCAGATGCTCGCGGGCGACTTCACGGCGCTCGCATCACCGGCGTGCAACGCCGGGAGGCAAATCACCCTCGGCGCCCCGTTCGTCAACAACCGCATCGATCCGGCCCGCTTGAGCCCGGCGGCGAGGAATGTCACCGCCCTGCTGCCCACGACCACGGACCCCTGTGGCCAGGTCCAGTTCGAGGCCACCCAAGGCCGGGACATCCACGAGCCGATCACGCGGATCGACTACCAGATGACCAGCAATCGGTTGGTCTTTGGCCGGTACATGTTTTACAAGAACGACCTCCCCCCAGCGTGGGATGGTCCGGGCGACAACATCCTCAAGTCGGGGAGCGACCATGAGGGCACCGCGGACAAGCTCCGATCGCTGGTGTTGGGTCAGACCCATGTCATGAGTGCGGCGCTCGTCAACGCCACCCGGTTCACGTGGAGCTCGACGGATTCGCACCGGTACCACAACGCCGGGCTTCCGAGCCCGGCCAGCATGGGCGTGAAGATGTACTCCTATCCCACGGAAGAGGGCTCGGACGTGAGCAGCCAGTTCCCGGTCAACGTCAACGGCATGTTCGCGATGGTCGGGAGCGGGGAGCGGCGGTCGAAGCACAAGCTCTTCGGGTTCTCCGACGACGTAACCATGATACGGGGGAGCCATCAGTTCGGCTTCGGCGCGAGCACCCGTTACTGGAAGTTCGACACGCGGTCCACGTCCCGCACAGGCGGCAGCTGGACCATTGACGGCAGCCTGACCGGGCACGCCCTTGCGGATTTCCTGACTGGACGCGTCGCGAGGCTCGAGATCGGCGGCCCGAGCATCCTCGATATCCACAACTGGTACCTGGGCGCGTATGTGCAGGATTCATGGCGCGTATCGAACCGGGTGACGGTCAATGCGGGCGTGCGGTGGGAACCGTATTTCGGTCAATACGTCGAGAACGACGCGGTCGTGATCTGGCGGAAGGAGAATTTCGACCAGAACATCCGGAGCAAGGTATTCCTCAACGCACCTCCCGGACTCGTCTATCCGGGGGACGAGGGCTTCCCGGACGGGAAGACGGGGTTGAACACGCAGTGGTGGAACCTCGCGCCGCGCGCCGGCGTGGCGTGGGACGTCCGCGGGGATGGCCGCCTCGCCATTCGGTCGTCGTACTCGATGGGGTATGACTTCATGGCGGGCGAGTACCACAACATCAACTCCGGAGCCCCGCCATTCGGCAACCGCTCGCTCATCAACGATGCGCCGGGCGGCATGGACGACCCCTGGGGGCACCTCCCCGGTGGCGATCCCCACCCCATCGTCGCCAGCCCCACCGTGGCGTACATCCCATTCGGCGCGTTTGGTTCGATGGATCCCGACATCAATTCACCACGGGTGCAGCAGTGGAACGTGATGGTCGAGCAGCAGCTCGGGGACAGCTGGGGCGTGTCGGCGAGCTATCTGGGCAGCTACTCCGACCGGCTCTGGGCGCAGTCGGCGCTGAACCCCGGTGTGTTCCTGGGCACGGGCCCGTGCACGCTCAATACAGCCACGGGCCGCGGTCCTACCCGGTGTGCTCGGTCAATGGAAACCTGAACGAGCGGCGCGCGTTGTCGCTGGAGAATCCGGTCAGGTCCGCCCAGATCGGCGCGCTGGACCTCAACACGGACATCGGCTGGCAGAAGTACCGTGGTTTGAAGCTGGCCGCGCGGCATCGGACCACGACCGGCGTGACCATCAACGCCAGCTATACCCTGTCGAAGTGCGAGGGGACGACCACCGCGACGACCTTCAATCAGACCAGCCAGGGCTATTCGATTCCGAATGACCCGGATTTCGACGCCGGCTACTGCGATCAGGACCGCAGGCACCTCTCGTCGCTGAACATGGGGTACCAGACGCCGGAGGTTGGCAACAGCGTCGTGCGTGCGCTGGCGTCCAACTGGCGGCTGTCGGGCATCCTCAGCGCGCGATCGGGGAGCCGACTCAACATCACCAGCGGCGTCGACCGCGCACTCATCGGTTCTCATGCCTCGATTCAGCGGCCCGACCTCGTCAGCGATGACATCTATGGTCCTGGCAAGGACGTTTCCGACCTGAGCCCTGGTCAGCAGATCGACAACTACTTCAACCGCGCCGCCTTCGCGCTGGCGCCTCTGGGCGAACTGGGCGATGCCAAACGGAACCTCGCGGTGGGTCCGTCGTTCTGGCAGGTTGACATGTTGCTCTCCAGGCTCATCCAGTTGGGGACGCAGCGGGTGGAGTTCCGGTTCGAGGCGTCCAACCTGTTCAACACCTTCAACTGGGGCGATCCGGTTACCAACTTCAACTCGGGAGCGTTCGGGCGCATCACCACGCAGGCGGGCGCTCCGCGCATCCTGCAGTTCGGCATCAAGTACAACTTCTAAGATGCAAAGAAAGCGTGCATGAGCGACGGTCGGGCGGAGAGAATCCGCCCACCGTCAGCGATACGAGAACAGGCCGGAAATCACAAGTTTCCGGCCTGTTTTTGCGTACGAAGGGCCGACGCTGAAAGGGAGGGGTCAGACCCGGGGTCAGACCCCGGGTCTGACCCCTCTGGGCCTCGAAAGGGCCGACCTGAAGGTCGGGCCCCTACCTGGTGGGGCTACTTGGTGGGGCGGGATGGACCCTGAGACAGCGTCCGCACCTTGTAGACCGTTCCTGCGCCTACGATGTAGAGGGTCTTTCAATCCGGGCCGCCAAAGGCGAGATTTTGCGGGTGTCGGATATTGTCGTTTTCGGCGCCCCATTGGACGGGCATCACGCCGAGCAGTTCCCCGCGCGGACTGAAGACTTCCACTCCGGCGTTGGTCGCCGCATACACGCGTCCCTCGCTATCGACCGCCATGCCGTCTGCGCCGTTATCTTCATCCCAAGCCGGGTCCTTGTGTCCTGGAACTCGGACGCTCTTGTACCTGGCGAAGTTGCGGCGGTTGGATATCTTCCCGTCCGCCGCCACATCGAAGGCCAGCATGTACACACCGTCCTTGTTGTGGACGTAGAGGGTTTTCTCATCGGGACTCAAGACGACGCCGTTCGGTCTGGGCACTTCATCAATGATCCTGGTGACGCTTCCGCCCGGAGGCAGGTAGTAAATCCCCTGGGTATCCGTGAAGTACACGCCTCCGCGCTTGTCGAGTGCCATGTCGTTCAGCGCATCGAACGGTTTGCCCTGGTACTTGTCCGCGAGCGTTGTCACCTTGTCGGCGGGATACAGAACGCCCACCTTTTCATTTCCTCGTCCGCGCTGCACCGAGATGAGCCGCCCCTGCTGATCCCATCCCATGCCATTGGTCTGATTCGAATTCTCGACGAATGTCGAGACGTTGTCGGACGCGTCAACTTTGAGGATGCTGTTCGTGCTGCTGACCAGCATGCTGCCGTCCTGCATAGCCACAGGGCCTTCGGTCCGCTGGAGTCCACCTTTGACGAGCTCGATTTTCGTTCCGGCAGCGACCACGCCAGGGATGGCCGTGGCGGTGAAACTGGCGGGCGGCGGAGCTTCCTGACGACCGCCACGTTGCGCGAGCGCGGAGGTGCTGATCAGCACGCCCACTGCTACGAGGCACGTCCGCCTCATAAAGGCGCCATTACGGAATGACATGTTGCGTCCTCCTGCATTCGGCGATTCGGCATCATCGGCCTAACGCCTTCGCTGATTAGGGGTCGAGAATACTGTATGTAAAAACCGGATTCCCTCACTTCTGCGGCATGCGCTCCAGAACTCCGTAGTACACGCTGGCGCCGACGATGTGGCCATCCATCGCCTGCAGGACGGCGTCGCGAGTGGCATTCGAGGGAAGCGACAACATCTGGTCGAGCGCGTACAACTTGAACTGGTAATGGATCGGTCCAGCGCCCGGCGGTGCGCACGGAGGGTCATACCCCACGATCCCGTCGTCGCTTGCCATCTGGCGACTGCCATCCGGCTGTTCCGCGCCGCGCGGCTGTCCTTCCGCGAGTTGCGTGGCGCCTGCTGGGATGTTCCAGCGACCCCAGAAAAACGCTACGGTGTGACTGCCTTTGCGGTGGTTCTCAGGACCGGTGAGTATGAGCACGAAACTCCTGGTCGCCTCGGGCGCGTTCGCCCATCGCAGCGGCGGCGACATTACCTTGCCGCCGTCGGCGTAGCAGGTGAACTGCAAGGGAATCGGACCGGCGTCACTGAAGCCGGGGATCGTCAACCGGAGCCGTGGCCTCTGAACCCTTTCTGCTCCTGCCGTCTGCCCCTGTGACGGCGCTGGGGCGGCGACAACCGCGCCGGCCAACGCGAGAAGGACGAGCCATCGAACGTTCATCAGAAGTGCCCCCATGGCCAATCGTGCCGTTACTGCGTGGCCTCCGGTCGCGTGAAGGTAGCACAGGTCACGGAACGGTCTCCATGTTGAGCGCCGCGTAGACTGCGTTCGCGTCCGGCGACGACAGGAAATCCAGCAGTGCCTGCGCTCCAGCGCGATCTTTCGCGTGGATGCCCATCATTCCGACGACAGGTGAGGGCGTCGAGACGTCACGAGGCAGGGCCCCTACGCGCTCGACGCCTGGGACTAGCGCATCGTTGAGAAATGGTCCCAGGTTGATTTCTGCTACGCCGCTTGCGGCAAGCTCCTGCGCGCGTGG
Organism: uncultured Acidobacteriota bacterium; assembly: GCA_963814955.1. GTDB lineage: Bacteria > Acidobacteriota > Vicinamibacteria > Vicinamibacterales > UBA2999 > DATCJA01. The sequence goes on along the minus strand of CAWFEX010000015.1, from coordinate 465,535 downwards.
GCCGCCGAGGGCCAGCGTGGTTTTGTCCCGCAGTTCCTCAGCGAGACCCAGTCGCTGAACCGTGGCCCAGGCGTTGATTCCAATCGTGCCGCGAGCTGGATCGACATAGGTAATGGACCGAGCGCCGAGCAACATCTTCTTGACGGCGTCGGCCGTGGAAATGTCCGGCTTGGGCGCGCCCGCGCGCACGGTGACCGACAGCTTGAGGCCAGAGAGGGTTTTCACGCTGCTGATCACAACCTGACCGGAGGCGAGCACGTCGCCGACGGGCCCGGCCATGATCGCGACGTCAAAGATGTCTCCAGCCGCCACCCGCTCCTTACTGTCAGGTCCAGGAGCCCACGTCAGGTTCACCTTGTACCCGGTCTTGCTTTCAAACTGGGGAATCAGCTTGTCGATCGCCGGTCGAAATAAAGTCCACGATATGAGTGAGATTTCCTTCGGCTTTTGCGCACTCACCGAGGTGCTGCAAACGAGGATCGCAGCGACAACCGACAAAATTCGTCTCGTCATGGTTGTTCAACTCCTGGGATCTGCATGAGAGGCAAACGTCGCACATCTGAGGGGGCGGAGTGTAATACGGGAACAAGTGAGGCGACCCCGGAACGAGGCCGTCAACTGACCGCCATGACCTTGGCAGAAAAGGGAGCGTCTTCTCCCGCTCCCAGTCGCTGAACTCGTTCGAAGATGTCGGTCAGCTAGAAGATCGCAACATTCACCGGGATCCCGGAATCAAGCTACGAGCCCATCCTCCATGCCAATTGGGCTTCGTAGCATTCCAGAAGAATCTGGTTGTAGCGCGAGACCGCCTCCTTGCTGACAAAGGAATGAGGCTCCTTTTCAAGCTTGATCGCTGCCTCGCTGCCGGCCGAGTGATCGGGATTCATCATTCTCCAGTAGCGGAGCTTCTCGGCCATGTTGCCGTGCGCCAGCGTCGGCGTCAGAATCACGTCGACGCCCGCTTTCGTCCCCAGATCGATGAACCGCTTGAGCGACGCAATGTGGGTCCGCATCATCGTCTGGCCATCGGGGTAGTACTGCACGCCCTGCCGGCCGAGGCTCGGATCGGTGCCGCCCCAGATGGAGGCCACGTGGCGTTCGTTGTCCGAGGCGAGGCTTTTCTTGTTCCAGAGCGGCTCGATGATCAGCGACAGCGTCCCCGGGGTATGGCCCGGCGTGAGGTACGCCGTCACCGTCACCTCCCCCAGCGTGATCTTCTGGCCATCGGTGATGACCATGTCCTTCTTGGGCTTGAACTGGACGGGCGAGTTGTCCTTCGCGACGAGGTCCCAGTCGGCGGCCGACATCGCGATGCGCGCGTTGGGATACATGTCCTGGAGTGCCTTCGCGCCCCAGTACCGATCGTCGTGCGCGTGGGTGACGATCACGTACTTGATGTCCAGCGGATCGAGCCCGAAATTCAGGAGCCCCATGACCAGCTCTCGTGCTGCTGTAGTGGAAGTTGGCGTCGACCACGATGATCCCGTCCGCCGTCTTGATGGCCCACACGCCGGCGGTCCGCGTGCCGATGAAGTAGAGGTTGTCAAACACGTTCGCCGGCCAGGCGAACCATTCCTTGCGCGGCAACGACCGCGGAGCGGTCGTTCGTCCGCACCTGATCCGGCAGCTGGGGCGGCGCGCAAGCTTGATCGAACAAGGCTTGGAACGTGTGCAGCTTCGTGCTCAGCGTCGTCGCTGGTGGGGCGATGGCGGCACGCGCGGCATCCACGTGCACCTTCGCCGCGGGCGCCTGCGCCCGCGCCTCGTGAACGGCCACACCGGTCAGGAGCACCACACAGCCGATCTGCGCCACGCCGCATCGCGTCATTGTCCGTCTCCCTCGCCTTACTTCCCGGTGTCCATGTACTTGTTCCCGGGGTAGCCGTACTCCACCTCACTGCGCGCCACTTCGGGATCACACGTCACCCAGACCGGATTCAGGCCGCCCTGCCGCTTCGTCCACAGGAACGCATATGTGAAGGGCCGCGTCAGGAAAGTGGGATCCTCGAGCGTGATGATGACCCGCAGATTCGTGGCGTCAATGAGCTGATACCGCTCGGTGATCTTCTTCCGCACCGACGACGCCATGTGCAGGTGGTCGTCGAGGCCGTCCGGATCGAACGTGAAATGGTCGGTTTCGATGATCAGGTCGGTGCCCTCGAACCGGCCGCGCGAGAGCCCGTGCTGGAAGAGCTGGCCCGGTAACGGCTTCGGCCCGGTGCCGTTCATCCAGACCGTGCGATAGAGGAACCACGGATTCGACGAGATCCGGATCTCGAGCCGGCCCGGATACGCCATGATCTCGCTGCCTTCGCCGAGGACCGCCGGGAACGGGATCTGGGCGCATTCCGTCATCGACGGCGACTGCCGATGATCGACGTATTTCAACCAGGCCTCCGCCCGCGCATTCAGCGGCAGCTGGTCCACCGGGATCGTGCAATTCAACAGTTTTTCCCCATAGTCGCCGAGCCGCCCGCCGCAGTTGCCCCGGTCCTGCCCGTTGGGGCTGGCGATCTGCCCATCCCAATTGCCAATGAAGGGAAAAATCTTGTCGAATTCCTCGTCGGTTTGCGCCGCCACCCCGCTCGTGCCGGCCACCATCGCCAGCAGGACAAATGTGCCGGCTCTCAGGGCGCGTGTCAGCCTCGTCATCGTCGTCACCCTTCTGTCCCTACTCCACCGGCGGCCCACCGGGGCATCCCCCGAGACACACCACCTTGTTGCCGCTCATCCAGGAAGGTGACGACGCCGGCGGCCATGGCCGTGCCGCCTTCCCGGCGGGTCGGATTGCCTTCCACCCGCACCCGCTTGCCGATGAATTCTTCGACCTTCCAGCCTTCGCGCTTCGCGTTGACCGCCCCCGTGCGCGCTGTGATCCGCCACGTGGCCACCGTCCCGCTGGCATCCTTCACCTCGACGGTCATTTCGGAATGCGGGCTGACCAGCCGGAACGACTTCACGACACCCTCGATGGCCACGGTGCGCGAGATGTCGAAGAACGTATTGAATGAGTGGTGCGCCATGGCCGGAACGGCCAGAACGGCCGACATGACAGCGGATGCCGCCAAAAAACACAGCTTCATGACCTTACCGCTCCTTTTCGAGTTTGAGCTTCGCGCGACGCCCTCGTGCAGTTCGTTCAATCGACCGACACCATCATTCCCCGCCGGACAGGGCATGCTACACCCGCACAAAGCCGGGCCGCAACGGTGGCAAAGTTGGCGCCGGCCCGGGCCGACGCCGCTTTTGCCGAAGATCGAATCTGAGGTAACGTATCCGCGCTCCGGCAAGTCAATCTAGCGCCAGGGAGGTTCTTCCGCGATGACGATGCGCTCCCTTCTCGTGGTCCTGTTTCTGCTCCCGCTTCCGCTCGCTCTCGCTCAACAAGCCCCTCAAACGCCCGCTGGTAATCCCGAGAGAGGGAAGATTCTTTGGCTGGAGACCGAGCACGTCGAGTGCCGGGAGTGTCACGGCGACAAGGGTGAGGGCGGCTTCGGGCCAGACCTGGGAGGTCGCAACCTGACCCGCGCGCAGTTCATACATGCCGTCCGGAAACCGTGGGGAATCATGCCCGCCTACGCCGAGCCGCAGATCAGCGACCGGGATTTGCTTGACCTGGCCGCGTACCTCGGGAGTCTCCCGACCGTCAACGAGCCGGGTCCCTGGAGACGTCCGGTGCGGACGGGGGAGCCGCGCGGGCTGCAGGTCGCGACGACCGCCGGGTGCGTCCAGTGCCACAATCCCACGTTCAACAATGGACGCGGCGTGATGGGCGCAATCAAAGCGGATTTCGAGTGGTTCAAGGCGATTGTCTACAATCATACGGCCGCGTATCCGCCGACCCGTGCCAGCCTTGGTGAGCCGCCTTTCGAGCGCCTGGCGATGGGCAGTTTCTCCCCCTCTCGCCTACCGGAGCCGATGCTGCAGGACATTTGGGCGTACTTTGTCGACCTGGGATTTCGCGCCCGGATGCAGGGGCAGCTTAGCGCTGGAGTACCGGCGACCAATGGCGTGACTTACAACTTGGCTGTGAAAAACACCGGGCTCGAGGGCAGAGGGCTGACGGCCGAGGATGTCACCGTGACGCTCGCCGTGCCGGCCGGTGCGACCGTGGTTACGGCAACCGGCGCCGGGTATGAAGGCGTTCGCCGCGATGAGCAGGCCAAAGCCGACGTGGCCGTCTGGCGAGTCTCGCGCATGGCGCCCGGAGATCGTCAGACGTACACACTTACCCTGTCACGGGCTGGAACTGCCAAAGACAACGTGCGTGGCACCATACGCTGGATGAAGCCGACAGTGAAGACCGGTCCGAGCGATGCAGAGATCATTGCCCCCGCACCGCTCGGAGGACAGTCGCAGTAAACAGGACCCGCGCCGCGCTATTTGGCAACCACGCTGAAGTTGCTGCGGCCGAGTGTCTCCGCACCGCGGGACACCGTCACCATCACGTTCCAGGTCCCTCCCATTGAAAGCTCACCTGTCCCGCGGTACGTGCCATCGGCAACGTGGGTCAACGCGGCGTCGCTGCGCATGGCCGGCATATTCATGGCAGGCATGGCAGGCATCGAGAACACCGCCGTCACGGTAGCGTCGGTTACTGGAGCGCCATCAGGCTCCTTGACGCTCACTTCGATGGTGTTGCTTCCCGACTCGGGCGGATCCGGCTTGCTCTGGAACTGAATGTTCAGGCCTTGTCCGCCGGGAGCTGTCGATTGAACCGCGGCACCGGACGCATTGGGTTGTGCGCCAGTCGGGGCAGGCGCTTCGTCGCTAGGCGCGCACGCCAGCGTCGCAAGCGTCAGCCCAGCCAGAACGAGCTGCATCACCACTCTTGTTTGTCTCATTTTCACCGCCCTTTTACTGGCACACAGTGCTCGAGCCCGCACATCCCCACAGGTGTACATACATTTATAGCGTGCGAGCGCGCCGCGAGCCGCGATGGAGTGCTGCACGCTTCGCGCCGTGAGTTCTCGGCCGGACCCGTTGAGGCAACCTTGGGCGCAGCCGCGCGCCCGATTTCTGAACAAGACTTCAGGCAATCTTCAGATCCCCGGCCGTTCCCCGACACTATGATCGGCTCCCAGTGACCTGGTTTTCGTCAGAGTGCCAGGGGAGAGGAAGGCGCGATGAAGTGTCCGGTGTTATGCAGCGTGGGCAATCGATTGATCGGGATAGGCGCCGCGATAGTCGTCGGCTTCTGGTGCGCAGCTGCGGCCGCGCAGACGATGCCACAGATGAACATGGCGGACCATCGGGGAGCGGTTCAGGGCAGGGTCACTAACGCCAACGGCGTACCCGTTGCCGACGCAACGGTGACGGCCGTGAACGACGAGAATGGCGCTCAATTCACTGCCGCCACCGATCAACAGGGCGCCTACGCGTTCGCCGCACTGCCCGTTGGTAAGTACACCATCTCGATTGTGAATGCAGGCGTGACCGCCTTCAGGAGGCGCGGCGTAGAGGCGCCTGCCGATGCCTCCGCGACACTGGACATCAGGCTGGACGCGGCGACAGCAGCCGAAGCCGCGGAGGCAGATCGCCTGGATCTGTTGCAGAAGATCGCGACGCTCGAGCAGCGAATCACCGACCTGGAGTCGAGCACTGTGTTGTCGGACCCCGAGACACGCGTGAGGCGCGTCGAGGTATATGTCGATGCACAGGGCGGCGAGCATACCGAGCCGATTCCAGGAGTCGAGCCCACGGTCACCTACGCGCGCGAGCGTGTGTATCGGCGGCAGACGATCAATGAAAAGATCGAAGAAGCGCTTGCGGCCTCGGACGAGCAGAGCGTTTCACTTGGCATCGATGCCGCGACGGTCACGCAGGGTGCGGGTCGCACGAGGGGGCGCATTGGCGAGACCGGCAATGCGTACGCACTCGCCTCAGCCGATCTGTTTTTCACCGCCAAGCTCGCACAATACACGGTCTTTTTTGCTGACGTCGTGGCCTTGAGCGGTTCACCGCCCGACGCCGAGATTCCGACCTTGTCGCTGCTGAACGGCTACACGGCGCGCCTGGAGACGCAGAACGCGCTGAACCTTCGTGAAGTCTGGCTCCGCACCGAACTTTTCGGCCAGCGATTGGCGCTCACCGCCGGACGGCTGGACCTGACCAACTATTTCGATGCCAACGCATTCGCCAACGACGAGAGCACGCAGTTCCTGAGTGACGCGTTGGTGAACAACCAGATGCTCGGATTGGGCAGCAACGGAACGGGTGTCGCCGCCGAGTTCGACGCGAAGACCGGCCTCCGGTTCAAGTTCGGCTTCCAGCAGAGCAACAGCGATGCGACCAACCTTTCGGACTCGATGTATACCTTGAGTGAGGTGGGTTACACGTTCACACCGTTCGCGCTGCCCGAAGGAACGTATCGCGTCTGGTTCCGAACCGATAACACTGACCCTGGCGAGGCGCAAAAGGGCGTCGGACTCAGCCTGGATCAGAAAATCACCAATTCGATCGGGCTGTTCGGCCGCTACGGTACGCAGGAAGTCGATCGCAGCTTCGACGACAAGTACGACAGCGCCGGAGTCGGGTTCCAGAACGGGTTGATTTTCTTTCCGAATGACACGTGGGGCCTCGGTTGGGCGCACCTGGACCTCGCCTCCGGCGAGAAAGAGCACCTGGCGGAAGGCTATTACAACTTCCAGCTCACCGATCGGCTTCGTCTCTCGTTCAATCTCACGTACGTATTGGATGAACCTGACGAGGACAGCAAGTTTGGATACCTGTTGCCGGGCATCCGGTTCCAGGCGTCTTTCTAGGACGTTGGCGCACTACCAGGAGTAATGGTCATGTCTAACCGACGACGTGTAATCGCCGGCCTCGCGTTCATCGTCGCAGGTGTCGCGGCGGTGGCTGCGGGCCTGCAGGCCCAGGGCGTCAAGATCACCGATCCGGCATCGGTGGTCATGATCGTCAACCGCGACTCGAACGACATCGGGTTCATGGACATCAAGACCCACAAGATGGTGGGGAGTGTGTTCCTTGGAAACAACGTCAATCCTCATATGGTGATGATGTCGCCGGACGGCCGGTACGTTGTTACCGGAGGTACGCGGGCGAACAAGGCGTTCATCATCGACACCCGCACGTTGCAGTTGGTAAAGGTGATCCCGACTGACATCGCGCCGGAGCACCTGGCGTTTTCGCCGGACAGTCGTTGGTATTACCAGGGGAATCCCGACGGCGATTCGATCTCGGTGATCGACATGCAATCGCTGAGCAAAATCAAGACAATCCCCGGCTTCGCCGAGCCTCTCAACGTCACCTTCCTGGCGGACGGCTCGAAAGCGTACATCGGCAACTATGGGGCGCACTGGGTAGGCGTCGTCGACGTAAGGCGCCACGAGTTGCTGAAGAAGATCCAGATAGCGCCCGTGCCCGGGACGGCGAAGCTCGACCCGGACAAGTACCTGGGTGAAATCAAGGGCGTCAACATCGCGGCGCCTTCACTCGACGGACGCTATCTGTACGCGGCCGACAGCGACCTGGCGGTCGTTGGCGTCATCGACACACGCGACGACCGGGTCATCAAGACCATTCGGGTCGGGCGGGATCCGTGGCGCATCTACATGAGCCACGACGGCAGGTACGGCATCACTGCGAATAACGGTGACGAGACGATTTCCATTATCGACACCCGCACGAACAGCGTCGCCGCCACACTCGAAGCCGGACCGGACATGACGGGCATCAACTTCGCTGGCGGCAAAGCCTTCGTGATCAGCTCCACGAGCGGCTTTGTCTATGTGTACGACATGCAGAGCTTGAAACCGGCCGGGCGCATCAAGGTCGGCACGAACGTCCAGCTGGAAACGGCCACGACCGACGTGGCGGACGAGAAGATCTATCTGGCGGAATCGACCAATCACCAGATTGTGATCATCGACGCCAGGACGCACGCGATCGAACGGGTCGGAAATGTGGGCCTCTTCCCCTGGGGTACGCACATCATGGCCAGCAAGGATAATTACTGTCACTGAAACGCGGGCGGACCCGCTGGTCGGCCGTGCCGGCTGGCGGGACACCCCCTTGGAACGACCGCCCCGCGAAGCGCGGACACATGCACGTTCTCCTTTCACCTCTCGCCGGGGCGTTAGCCATCCTCATCGCCGCCACAGCAGCCGCACAGAGCGTGCGTGACCACACCCGTCTCAAGCCGGACGGCTCGACCGTGGTGACCGAGTCGCAGGCGAGCGAGCTTACGCTCACGTTGACCGAGGCCGCCGTACGACCCATTCAGATCTGGGTTCGAACAGCTGGCGCCGTCGACAACACGCGCAGGACCGTAGCCGCTTTTGTTCCCGCAGCAGAAAGCGCGTTTGTGAAAGTAGGTCAGCGCGTCCGCGCTTTTTCAGTCGAGTCGCGGTCGTCGATGTATCTGGCCCGCGTCGCCAGCATCGAACAGAAAGGCAACGGCGCGATGGTGACCGCCACGATGGCCGGACCCGGTCATCAGGACAGCGTGCGGTACGTCCTGGAGATAGTCACGGAGCGCGGCGATTTTCTATCCGTACCAAACGAAGCGATCATCGAAACAGACGGCAAGCAAATGGTGTACGTCCAGGAACAACAAGGACGCTATGTGCCGAGAGAGATTCAGCTTGGCATCCAGGGCGAGCTGTACACGCAGGTGCTCTCCGGGTTGAAGCACGGTGAGCAGGTGGTGACCTTCGGCAGTTTTTTCATCGACGCCGAGCACAAGCTGAAAGGCTCGTAACAGCGCCCGCATGATTACGGCCATCATCGAGCACGTCATCAGGTTCCGCTGGATTGTGTGGTGTCTGGTGGCCGTGCTGATTGCGCTGAGCGTCTACGCGCTCCGCACGGCCGCCCTCGACGCCATCCCCGACATCTCCGATCCCCAGATCATCGTCTATACGAAATGGCCGCGCAGCCCGCAGGTCATTGAAACCGAGGTCACCGAACCGGTCATACGCGCGCTCGCGGGTTCTCCAGACATTCAATCGATTCGCGGTACCTCGCACATGGGGTATTCGTTCATTTACGTCATCCTGCAGGATCCAGGACGCCGCGCCGCCGTACGACAGTTCGTGACGGATCGCCTGAATGCCATCCGATCACAGCTCCCCGCGGATGCAAACGTCGCGATCGGTCCGAACGCGAGCAGCATGGGCTGGATTTACCAGTACGCGCTCGTGGATCGCGAAGGTACGCATGATCTGCGCGAGCTGAGGCTGCTCAACCAGAGTCTGGTCGAGCCAGCGCTCGAGGCTACTCCCGGGATTGCCGACGTCGCCTCCGTCGGCGGGCTCGAAAAGCAGTATCAAGTGAAGCTGTTTCCGCCTCTGCTCAGCGAGCGAGGCCTTTCGCTCCGGCAGGTGCTTACGTCGGTTCAAGCGGCGTTTCAGGAGACTGGCGGCCGCACCATCGAAGTGACGAACCGCGAGTACCAGCTTCGCGGAAGCGTCAACACCGAAAATCTCGACAAGCTCGAGTTCCTCGTCCTGGGCCGGAACAACGCCGGACAGCCCGTACTTCTGAAAGACGTCGGGTACATACAGGTTGGCTACGACTTGCGTCGTGGCATCGCCGATCTCGATGGCACGGGCGAAGTCGTCGGCGGCATCGCCATGATGGAGCAGGGCCGAAACGTGCTTGCCGTGACGCGGGCGCTGCAGGAGAGACTGGCACAGCTCGCCTCGTCACTGCCTGAAAACGTCGAGATCGTCCCGACCTACGACCGGTCCGCGTTGATCTGGGAGACGCTGTTCAACTTTTTTCAGGCGATCGTCTATGAGTTGATCGTCGTCATCATCGTCATTGCGGTGGCGCTGCGGAACATCCGGGCCGCCGTCGCCCCGGTGTGCGTGCTGTTGTTCGGCACGCTGTTCACCGCTCTGCCGCTCTCCGCGTTCGAGCAGACCATCAATCTCTTCGCGCTGGCGGGCCTGGCGATTGCGATTGGCGAGATGGCCGACGCGACGATTGTCATCGTCGAGAACTGCACCGCGGAGCTCGCCCGGCGCGGCAACCTGACGCGGGCCGAACGGATGCACACCATCATCCATTCGACGGCGACCATGACGCGGCCGCTGCTGTTCTCGATGCTCATCATCGTGACCTCGTTCCTGCCGATCTTCTTCCTCGGCGAACGGGAAGGCCGCCTGTTCAATCCCCTTGCTTTCAGCAAGACGTTCGCGATGGCGTTTTCGACGCTGCTGACCTTGTTCCTGCTACCGGCGGTCATCGTGTGGGTCTTCAACCGTCCGGCCGCGGCGCCAGTCTCGCCCGCTCCGCGCGAGAGCGCCTTCGTAAGAGGCTATCGCTCGGCGCTACTTTGGACGATTCGGCGTCGATACGCCTTTGTGGGTGTGAGCACGGCATTGCTGCTGGTCGCGGTCGTGGTGATGACCGGCTTCCAGAAGGATTACATGCCCGAAATGGAGGAGGGCTCCATCCTGTACATGCCGACGACGCTGCCCGGACTGCCGTCGCGGGAGGCCGGTTGGATCGTCCAACAGATGGACAGGAAGCTGAAAGCTTTTCCCGAGGTCGAGCGCGTCTTTGGCAAGCTCGGCCGTGCCGACACGGCCACCGATCCCGCCCCGGTCGAAATGATCGAGACGACGGTGACACTCAAGCCCCGGTCGCAGTGGCGTCCTGGGATGACCAAGGACAGGCTGATTGCCGAGATGAACGCGGCGATGCAGATCGTCGGCTACGTGAACAGCTGGACGCAACCGATCAATACGCGCGTGATGATGCAGGACACCGGGATTCAGACGCCTGTCGGCATCAAGGTGAAAGGGAAGGAGCTGGCGGTTGTCGAGGAAATCGCGCAAAACATCGAAACGCTGCTCAAGCAGTTCCCCGGGACGCAGGCGGTGATCGCGGAGCGGATCTCTCGCGGCTACTTCGTGGATGCGCAGCTCGACCTCGAGCGGATGGCCGAGCACGGCGTAACCGTGGACGAGGCGATGCCTACTGTGCGATTCGCGATTGGCGGCGACAACGTCGTCGGCATCAGGGAACCGGACAAGACAATCGTACCGCTGGCCATCCAATACTCTGCCGAGTACATCGATACGCTCGCCAAGGTTCGGAACACACCGGTCGTGACTGACGGCGGCCGGTCCGTGCCGCTCGGGGACATCGCAAATGTCGCGGTACGGGAAGCGCCGGAGATGATCCGCAACGACAACGGTGACCTCGCCGGATACATCTACGTTTACCTGGGCGACATCACCGGTCCCGAGTACGTGGAGAGGGCGCGCGAGTATCTCAGTACAAGGCTCACCATGCCGGCTGGGTATTCGATGGAATGGACAGGGTTGTACCAATATGCCGAGGATGCCCGCTCGAAGCTTCAAGTAGTCGTCCCAATCACGCTGGCCATTATGTTCGCACTGCTCCTGCTGGCGTTCAGGTCCGTCGCGGACAGTTCGCTGATCATGCTTTCCGCGCCGTTCGCGCTCGTCGGTGGCATTTTCCTGCAGTGGGCGTTGGGCTACTCGATGACAACAGCCGTCATCATCGGCTATGTCTCGCTCTTCGCCGTCGCCATTCAGACGGGGATCATCATGATCGAGTTCATCCGCGAGGCGCTGGCGCGCAGGACCGCGGAACAGTCCTATATGGACGCGGTCGTTGAAGGCTCCGCCATGCGGCTGCGGCCCAAGCTGATGACCGTCGCCACCACCGTGCTCGGACTACTGCCGATCATGTTCGCCACAGGATCTGGCCTGGATATCACGAAACCGATTGCGACCCCGACCTTCGGCGGGATGATCAGCTCCACCATCTACGTTCTGTTTCTCATTCCGTGCCTGTTTGCGATCGGAGAGGACATCCGGCGCCGGTGGCCGGAGCGTTTTGGAGCGCGATACGTGCCTGTTCGCCTCGCACAGGAAGAACCTTGAGTCGAAACGATAGCCACCAGCCGAAAGGAGGCAGGGACATCATGCGTGTTGGCAAAGTACCTGTTTGGAGCGATCGTCGGCGTCGGAATCTGTGCCGTGCTTTATGCCGGTGTCGCCGCGCAGGCGCCAGCGCCGGCGCGTGGTGGCAGGGGCGCTGCGCCGGCCGCCAGAGTGCACGGCAACCTGCTGCAGGTGATGCGCGGAATCCTGTACCCCGCATCGAACGTGATCTTTGCCGCGCAGTCGGAGGACCCGGCCACGATCAAGCCCGCGACCCCGGATCCCGCAACTTCTCCCAATCCATTGACCAGCTCGTACGGAGGATGGACGGCGGTGGAAAACAGCGGCATCGCGCTCGCGGAGGCTGCCAATCTGCTGACGATTCCGGGACGCATGTGCTCGAACGGGAAACCCGCGCCGATCCAGAACGCGGATTGGCAAATGTGGGTGCAGGAGCTCCGGGACGCGGGCATGGCCACATACAAGGCCGCGCAATCGAAGAACATGGACGCGATCCTCGATGCCGCCGGCGTCGTATCCGAGGCGTGCCAGCATTGCCACGACAAGTACCGCGAGGTGCCAGGGGGGGTTAAAAATAGGTGTTGAGCAGAAGCATGTGAGTCAAAAAGTCGTCAAAAGTCAAAGGTCAAAGGTGTCGTTTATTGACTCCTCTGACAAGGGGACGTATAAGAAAACCGCGTTGAACCGTTCGCGATAACTCCGAGGAGGGTTTCATGGTTCGTTGCGGCTGGGTTCGAGGACTGCTCGTAACCGCGCTCGTGGCATGTGCCCTTGCCGATCAAGGCGTTGCGCAGGCGCCCGGTGGACGCGGAGGCGCAGCGCCGCAGCAGCCGCGGGTGCACGCGAACATGCTGCAGCTGATGCGCGGTGTGCTGTACCCAGCGTCCAATGTCATTTTCACCGTGCAGTCCGACGATCCCGATACGTTTCAAGCCGGGGCTGCGGCCCTCGACATCGTCCGATCCGTTGACGAGCGCGTACGGCGGGTGGGCGGCAGTCGAAAATGCCGGAATGGCCCTGGCCGAGTCCGCAAACCTTCTGATCATTCCGCGCCAGTGTGGCAACGGGAAGCCGGCTCCGGTTCAGAACGCCGACTGGCAGATGTGGGTACAGGAGCTCCGCGACGCCGGGCTCGCGGCCTACAAAGTGGGGCAGGCCAAGAACGCGGACGGCATTCTCGACGCGGCCAGTGCGGTGTCGGACGCGTGTCTGCACTGTCACCAGAAGTACCGAAATGTGCCGGGCGGGCTTCCAAACCGGTGCTAGCGTTCGCGCCCGATCCTGACGATTGCGAGGATCACCAATGAAAGTGACAGTGACGGCGATCCTGATGTGTGCGGCCGCCGCGATCATGCTGGCGGCGCCAAAGCAAACCCTTCTCATGAACCGGTTGGGACCGTCTCAACTGGTTCTCTACGTGGCCAACGGGGACGGCTCGGGCGAGAAGCCGCTCTTTGCGTCTTCCGGATTCGACTACAACGCGTCGTTTTCGGTGGACGGCCAGTGGATTGTCTTTACTTCCGAGCGTGCCGGATCCGGCCAGGCAGACATCTATCGGGTGCGTGCGGACGGCTCGGGCCTCGAGCGCCTGACGGACGATCCCGATCTGGACGACCAGGCGGCGATCGCTCCCGACGGCAGCCAGGTCGCGTTCGTGTCCACGCGCGGTTCCCGGACCGCGAACATATGGATACTCGATCTCAAAACGAAAAAGGTTCGCAGCCTGACCGCTGCGCGAACGCTGCAGGGGGAACAAGGCAAGCTGAACGGCTTCTTCAGGCCTTCCTGGTCTCCTGACGGGAAGTGGATCGCGTTTACCTCAGATCGGAATTTTCCGTTCAAGCCGCACGTTGAGCCCGCACCTGGCTGGGAACATCCGCAGGAGCTGAGCATCTACGTGATTCAGCCAAGCGGAGAGGGCTTTCGCAGACTGACGCCCCCAGGCGTGAGTGCCGGTTCGCCAAAGTGGTCGGCCGATGGCAAGCGCATCGTCTTCTACGAATTGCCGACCGCGATGACCTTTGCCGCACGGATTGCCGCGCAGGGCAGAGTCACGTCTCAGATCGCTTCGATCGACGTGGCATCCGGCGCCAAGACGACACACACCTCCGGGCCAGGCCTGAAAGTGTCGCCGCAGTACCTGGCTGCCGATCAGATCGCATATCTCATCAAGGCGGCCCCTCAGCCCGGACGCACGGGTCTTGCTTTTACAACGGGCGCTGAAGGAGCAAGTGGATCGTTTCGGAATCCCTCGTGGTCGACGGACGGCACGCGCGTGGTGTATCAGAAGACCGATTTCACAGCGCGCCCGCAGAACCAGCAGCTCTATAGCTGGGACGTGGACACGGACGTCCGCTACACCGACGTGTTCCCGCAGTTTTCGCGGGACGGACGCCTGGCGATCAGCGACATCCGGAACCTCGCGACGACGCCGACGGCATCGATCTCGGTGATGAACGCGGACGGCTCCAACCGGAAGATCGTCTTCTCGGATCCGTCGGGCGCGGCGTTCGTACCGACCTGGTCACCGGATGGACAATGGATTGCGTTCGGATTCGGCGCGTTCTTCGGCGCCCGTGATGCGAGACCGGCGAAGGTGATGATGGTGCGCGCGGACGGATCGCAGTCGAAGGATCTTGACGAAGGGAACACCGAACAGCGGCTTCCCCAGCTTTTCCCCTGACGGAACCCGAATCGCCTATCGTGTCTGGAGCGAGCCCGGCGGACCACGCGACTACGGCATTCGCGTGCTGACCCTCGCGGACGGCTCCGTGAAGGCATTGACGACCGAGATGGATAATTTTCCGTCATGGTCGCCGACCGGAGATCTGATTGCGTTCACGCGCCGCGTCGGCGGCACCGAAGACTACGACTACGACCTGTTCACGATGCGTCCGGACGGGACGAACATCAGACGGCTGACGACGGCGCCGGGTAACGACAGTCATTCGTCCTGGTCACCCGACGGAAAGTACATTCTCTGGTCGAGTGCACGCTACGGATTCAAGGACGAGGCGCCTCTGTACGACAACGCGTTTCAGCCGTTCGCGCAGATCTTCATGATGAACGCGGACGGTTCGGACCAGCACCCGCTGACAAGGAGCCGCTGGGAAGATTCGATGCCGGCGCTGGTCCCGCCAAACGCACAGAAACCGTAGCGCCCTGAGAAGTCACAAGTCACAAATCACAAGGCTCAAGTCACAAAGGTTCTTCTGTTGAAATTGTGACTTGTGATTTGTGACTTGTGCCTTGATATGTCTACCGTTCGGGTACTGCCACCGGCTCGTCTTCGGGTTCCAGGTTGGTCATTTCCGCGGCCAGCATCTGCTCGCCCGCGGCGTCGGCGACGCCGCCGGAAAAGTCGACCGGCGGCAGAAACAGTGTCGCAACGAGTGACGCTGCCGCCAGAACGGTGCCGGCGATGAACACTTGATGCAGAGCGGCGGCGAACTGCAGACGCGCGGCTCCCGTAAGCATCGTCCCGGTCGTCGCAACAGCCCTCTACGCCTCCGGGAATCGAAACGCCGGCCAGCTGCCGCGTCATGAGTGCGCCCATCGCGGCTATGCCCACCGCGGCGCCGACGCTGCGCGAGAACTGATTCAGCGATGTCGCCAGGCCAAGGTGAGAGCGGGCCACGCCGTGCTGCACGGCGAGCAGCAGCGACAGCATCGAGAGCCCCATGCCCGATCCAATGAGCAACCCTGCGGCAAGGACGGAGCTGCGCGACGAATCAGGCTCGACGAACGACAGGCCGATAAAGCCCACCGTCATGAGCGCGCTTCCGCTGAACGCGAGCACACGGTAGCCGAGCTTCACGGTGAAGCGGGCGCTCGCGATCGACATGATGACCCAGCCCATGAACAGCGGTGTGAGCACCTGGCCGGCCTGCGTGGCCGTCGCGCCCATCACCCCCTGCACGAACAGCGGGATGAATGCGATGGCGCCGAACAAGGCCATGCCGACCAGAAACACCACGGTCAGCGTCCGGGCGATGAGCGGATTGCGAAGCAAATCGATGGGCAGCAACGGGTCGGGAGAGCGCCGTTCGACGATCACAAAAACGGTCGAGCAGCGCGGCCGACGCGCCGGCGAACCACCACGCCGCGCTGCCCGCGTCGGCCCCAAGGGCCAGCAGCAGCGCACTGATTCCGGTAAAGAGCAGCGTTGCGCCCAGCCAGTCGACCCGAACGCCGGAGCTGGGGTGCCCGGGAGGGTACGCCAGCATGAGAACGGTCATGCAGGTGAGCCCGAACGGGAGGTTCAGATAGAAGACCCAGCGCCATGACAGGGCGTCGGTGATGTAGCCGCCCACGAGAGGGCCGGCCACGGAGGCAAGACCCCAGACACCGCTGAACAGCGCCTGCGTGCGAGCGCGTTCGGCGAGCGTATAGAGCTCGCCGACAATCGTCATGCTGAGGGGAATGATCGCGCCCGTGCCCAGGCCTTGAATCGCGCGCGACACGATGAGCATCGGCATCGACGTGGCGGCGCCCGACATCATCGAGCCGATGAGGAAGATGACGATCCCGGTGATGTACATCCGCCGTCGCCCGTACAAATCGGACAGTCGTCCCCAGATGGGGACCGACGCGGTGGACGTGAGCAGGTAGGCCGAGAACACCCAGCTGTAGTGAGCCAGTCCGCCGAGCGTTGCAATGACGGTCGGCATCGCAGTGCCGACCACCGTCGCTTCCAGCGCCCCGAGACTCATTCCCAGCAGCAACCCTGCGGTGATCGCCCGGCGTCGGCGCAGACTGATAGATGAGCCGATCATTCTTTTCAGAGTACCACGTGGAGCGCCCGTAATCGAAGTCGGCATTATAAACAACCTTGCCTGACCTTTGACCTGCGCTCGTGTTCCTCGGCAGCAGGATCTCAAAGACAGCGCCGCTGTCGTTGCGCACGCTTATCGTGCCACCGTGGCGTTCGACTATTGCTTTCACGATCGACAGGCCCAGACCGCTGCCGCCGGCGGCGCGCGCCACATCCGCTTTGTAGAACCTGTCGAAAATCAACGGCACGTGTTCTGGCGCAATTCCGGGACCGTTGTCGCGGACCGAGAGTCGAACATGGCTACCGGCCTGTTCGGCCGACAACGTGATGTCGCCGCCATCAGGTGTGTGGCGAAGCGCATTCGCGGCGAGATTCTGCAGCGCCTGTTCAAGTCGATCGGGGTCGCCCGTCACCCGCGCCGCGGGATCGACACTGGACACCAGCCGCACGTCGCGCTCGGTGAGCTCACGGTGGTGGCGTTCCGACACGCGCTCGAATAACGCGCTGATGTCGACGAACTCGCGCTTCAACGCCAAGCCGCCTCCTTCCAGGCGCGCCAGGTCGAGCAAATCGCCGACGATGCGCTCCATGCGGCGCGTCTCCTGCTCGACCACTCCCAGATAGCGCTCCCGCGTCGGCGCATCGAGCTGGAGCTCGGACATTGCCAGCGTCTCGAGATACCCACGCATCGCGGTGAGCGGCGTCATCAATTCGTGCGACACGTCGGCCAGCAGTTGACGCCTGGCCTGGTCGGACACCGACAGCGCGGTAGCTCGAGCCTGCAGATCGACAGCCATGCGGTTGAACGACTTCGCGAGCGCCGTGACCTCGTCGCCGCCGCCTTCTGCGGCCCGGGCAGTGGCATCGCCTGCGCCGATTCGGGTGGCGGCGTCCTCGAGCTGGCGAAGCCGCCGGCGCACCGGGCCGAAGATGAGAAGCGACGCCGCACCCGCCCCCGTGATGAGCAGCACGAGGCCCGACGCCAGCAACGTGGGACCGAGCGGTCGAAGAGCCGCCATCGGTGCCGGCCTTCCTGGTGGCACGGCGACCAGGCCGACAAGCTCGCCGTTGACAACGATGGAGGCCTCTGCACGGCCTGCCCGGTTCTCTCGTACGGCGGAACGACGAAAGAAGGGACGTTCGCTCATGAAGGCGAGTCGTGCACGCGTGCTGCGCACCAGAAACATCGGGGCGATCTCGCGATTCGAGAGGACGCGACCATCTTTCAACACGATGACGAACGGCTGCACCACGCGGCTGTACCTCGGTCGAGACGTGTACCGCCAGATTAACGGACGGATCCGACTCGAGCTGATCGCGGATATCCGAGGCAATCAGCTCGGCGAGTCGGACGCCGGACGCGGCTGGAAACGCGCCCGCTGTCTGGCTTGCGAGCCAGACGAACAAGAGCGCCTGCGCGACGAGCAGCAGCGCGAGAAAGGCCACGAAGCCGAGGCCGACACGCCAATACAGGCTGCGATACCAGGCAGGCCTACCGTTCGACATCGGCTGCCTTGTACCCTGCGCCCCACACGGTGAGGATGACGACGGGATGTGCCGGGTCGTCCTCGACCTTGCGGCGAAGCCGTTTGACCAGCGTGTCAACGCTGCGAACCGTGACGAACGTCTCGTCCGGCCATGCTCGGCGCAGCAGCGCCTCACGGCTCAGCACGATTCCGGGCTGCGACAAAAGGACGTACAGGAGATTGAACTCCTGATTGGTGAGCTCGACGTCGCGTCCGTGGACGCGAACGCGACGCCGGGCCGGATCCATGTCGATGTGTTTGAACGCGAGCGCCTTCTGACCTTGATCGGCGTCGGACGCCGCGGCCGCGACCCGCCTGCGCATCACAGCGCGAACGCGAGCCAGCAGTTCGCGGATGCCGAATGGCTTCGTCAGATAGTCGTCTGCACCGCTGTCGAGCCCCAGCACTTTGTCGGCCTCGTCACGTCGCGCCGTCAGCATCAGAATGGGCACATGGCGATTCATCGTGTCGCGCCGCACAGCCCGGCAGATCGACAACCCATCGACGCCGGGCAGCATCAGGTCGAGCACGATCAAATCGAACGGCTGGCGGCCCGCGAGCGCGAGCGCTTCAGTTCCCGTGGCGGCGGGGACGCAGGAAAACCCCTCGACCTGCAGGTGCAGACACACCAGGTCGCGGATGTTCTGTTCGTCCTCTACGACGAGGACGCTGCGCTTCCGTTCGTTCATCGTCTCATTTCCCACCAGCCCACCTTGATCGTAGGCCTGTTGCGCTCCCGGTCGACGGGCACGGGAAACGTTGCCACACAATTTTCACAGTTGCGCCACCCTTGCGTCATGGACGCCGGGTCTAATGAATCGAAAAGGCCGAGAGGCGGTCCAATCCCGTTGGTACGGTTGGTCAGACAGGGAGGTATGTCCATGATTCGTCGCTCTTATTTGTTCACTCTAACGGTGCTGGTCGCCGTGCTGCTCGTGGGCGGGCTGGCGTTCGGCCAGGGGCCTGGATTCAACGGGCCGCCTGGGCGAGGTGGGGGTCCGGGTGGTCCGGAGCTCGGCCTGCCGATTCGGGAGCTCAATCTCACCGACGCACAACAACAGCAGGTTCGGGAGCTGATGGAGCAGTTCCGCACCGAAACGCGCACGCTGATCGAGCACGTTCGCAAGGGCGAAGAGGCCCGACGCGACGCCGTTGAGGCGATTCCCGTTGACGAAGGCCGCATTCGAAGCGCGATGCAGCAGCTCGCCGACGCGCAGACGGACCTCGCCGTGCGGCAGGCGCGTCTGCACAGCGAGATCTATGGCCTGCTCACACCGGATCAGCAGCAGCAGGCACAGAAGCTGCGCGCCGAACGTCAGGCACGGCTGAAGCAGCGACAGGATCGTCTGCAGCAGCGGCTTCAGCAGCGCGGCCCGCGTCCCCAGGCCTGACGATGAGGGTCAGACCCCGGGTCTGACCCCGGGTCTGACCCCGGGCAAGGCTGGGGTAGCAAGATGGCCTCAGCCTTGAATTCGCTCCGCAGGGATGACCGAGCGGCCGAGCTTGAAGCGCACACACGTGAGAGTGGCGGCGATAGGCGATCTCCACGTATCGCGCCACTCACAGGGCGCCTTCCAGCCACTCTTCACGCATATTTCCAGCAACTCCGACCTACTGGTGCTGTGCGGTGACTTCACCGACTACGGTCTGCCAGACGAGGCGCGCATCCTGGCGCGCGAGCTGACCCCGGCCGTCAAAGTGCCTGTAGTCGCGGTCCTTGGAAATCACGACTACGAAGCCGGCAAACAGAACGAGATTCGCGAGATTCTTGTCGACGCCGGTGTCACGGTTCTCGACGGTGAAGCCACCGAAATCGCCGGCATAGGGTTCGCCGGGGTCAAGGGCTTTGCCGGAGGATTCGGTCGCGGAGCTCTCGGCCCGTGGGGCGAACAGGCGATCAAGCGATTCGTCCAGGAAGCAGTCGACGAAGCGATGAAGCTGGAAGCGGCGCTTGCACGCTTACGGACCCACCGCCGTATCGCGCTGATGCACTACGCGCCGATTCGCGGCACGGTCGAGGGAGAGCCCCCGGAGATCATTCCGTATCTCGGATCGGGCCGGCTCGAAGAGCCAATCAACCGGTACCGGGTAACCGCCGTCTTTCATGGCCACGCCCATCGCGGAATGCCGGAGGGCCGCACTTCGACGGGCATCCCCGTCTACAACGTGGCGATGCCGTTGCTGGCGCGGATCAATCCCGATCGGCCGCCGTATCTGGTCGTGGAGCTGCCGTTGAACGGAGACGACGCCGCACACCGCGTCGGTCAGCCGCCCACCGGGACGCTGGCGTCACCGGTGGTCAAAACGGCGTGATTCCTGCAAAGCACTGACCGCCGTGCCAAACGCCGCCACGCCGCTGCTGACGACGCCCGAGAAAGCGGAGCTGTATCGCACCGCGCTCGAGATGCTCAACCGTAGCGGTGTTCCGTATCTCGTGGGCGGAAGCTTCGCGTTTCAGGTACCTACTCGGGGATTTCGCGCTCGACGAAGGACTTCGATATTTTCGTCCGGCCGCGCGACGTCCATCGCGCGCTCGACGTCCTCACACGCGCCGGCTTCCGGACCGAGGTGGCGTTCAGCCACTGGTTGGCGAAGGCGCATCACGCCGACAAGTTCATCGACGTGATCTTCAATTCGGGAAACGGCGTCGCCGAAGTGGACGACGAATGGTTCGCTCACAGCGTGCACGAAGAGGTGCTCGGTGTTTCCGTCAAGCTCAGTCCGGCCGAGGAGATGATCTGGTCGAAGAGCATGATCATGGAGCGCGAGCGATACGATGGCGCAGACGTGGCGCACCTGCTGCGCCATTGCAGCGGCTTGTTGAACTGGGACCGCCTGGTACGCCGGTTCGGCGCGAACTGGCGGATCCTCTTTTCCCACCTTGTCCTCTTTGGATTCATCTATCCGGGCGAGCGTGCGCTCATCCCGTCGGCCGTGGTCAGGGATCTCGTCAACCGGCTGCTTGCCGAGCTCGAGGCGCCGACACGCGACAGCAAAGTGTGCCAGGGCACGCTGCTCTCGCGCGGTCAATACCTCGTGGACATCGATGAGTGGGGCTACGACGATCCACGGATCCAGCCGCGGGGATCCATGACGGAAGACCAGATCGCGGACTGGACTGCGGCGATCGACAGTTCTAAGGATTAGTAGCGCGCACGCTTCAGGGTGCCAAGAGTGCAACGTAGGGCGCAGGCTTCAGCCTGCGCCTGCGTGCGCGACAGTTATCGCAGGCCCGCACCTGTCACGACCATTTCATTGGTCGCGGTTCCGCGGACATCGCTCGACGAGAGGACCTGGGCCCGAAGCGTGTAGTGCCCGGCCGACAGGTTCTTGAAGGTAAAAGTGTGCAACCGTTTTTCGCCGGCGCCTTCCAGGGCGACCTCGCTGGCGCGGAACATCTCGGTGCCGTCGGCCTCGATGCGCAGCTTGCGGTTGTCGGCGTCAGGCTCCACCGCCACGATGAATCGGACGGTTGCGGGCTCGCTGAAGTAATGCCCGTGGAGCTTGATCTCCACCACCTCTCTGGCATTGCTGGCAACGGTACCCGCGGTCATCAGAAGAACAGGAACGACAAACCACGCGATGGTGCGACGCTTCACGACGGCCTCCCCGCAGCCGCCTAGCAGCAACGAGAATGCCAATGCGGTTCTCGTCGATCGCGGCTGATGTTGATAGAAACGAGGCCGCGCCGCAAAGCGAACAACCCCGATATGGTGAGCGGGTTACAAGGTCGGCGCAACCCTCGACCATGTCCGGTGATGCGTAGCCGATACCAAAACTACTGCTGACGTTCCAGGATCCAGGCGACGCGCCCGAGGAGCTTCTCGAGCCACGGCCGTCGCTTCCAGCTGTCGAGGGTGATCTCATCGCTGGCGGCTAGATCCGACTCGAAGTCGCGGCGCAGCCGCGCGTGCACCGCCCTGTCACGGAAGGCAACATTCACTTCGTCGTTGTGTTCGAACGACCGGTTGTCCACATTGGTGGTGCCGATGAGCGCCCAGGTGCCGTCGACGAGCAGCGCTTTGACGTGCGTCATGGACGGACGGTATTCGTGGATGTGGACGCCGTTATCGAGCAGTTCGCCGTACAGCCGCCGGCTGGCCAGGCGGACGAACCGCTGGTCGGTGACGGGGCCCGGCACGATGACGCGGACGCGCACGCCACGACGTGCGGCCGCAGACAGCGAGCGCCGCAACGCGCGGTCGGGCAGGAAATACGGCGTGCTGATGTCGATGTCGGACACGGCACCGTCGATGAGCATCTGGAACACCACGCGCGAGACGGTTGCACGGTCTGACGGAGAGCTCTTGACGAGCATCGCATCGGTCGTGCCCGCCGGTGCGAGCCCGGGCCAGTCGCGTGGCGAGGTCAGAATCTCTCCGCAGCATTCGAGCCAGTTCTCGGCAAAGACGCCTTGCAAGGCGGTGACGATAGGCCCCTCGATTCGCGCCATCGTGTCTCGCCACGCAGGCTCTTTGTCGAACGGTCTGAGCCACCAGTCGGCGACGCCGGCGCCGCCCGTAAATGCAATCCGGCCGTCAACGATGAGCAGCTCGCGGTGGGTCCGGTTGTTCAGGCGGTGGAGGCGGTACCACGTGAGGGGCTGATAGAAACGCACCTCGCAGCCGGCATCACGCAGGCGGCGTGCCTGTACACCACCCATCGCCGCGCTCCCAATCGCATCGAGCACCAAACGAACCTGCACGCCCGCACGCGCGCGCTCGACCATCGCGTCGACGAGCATGCCGACCGCCTCACCCGGCTCGAAAATGTAAGCCTCGATATTGATCGACCCTTCCGCGCTCTGAATCGCGTCGCGCATGGCGGGATAAAACTGCGCGCCGTTCGTGAGTATTTCGACGCTGTTGTGACCGTGGACGATGGCCTGGCACGTGGTCTGGACGATGTGAACGAACTCGGCGCTATCGGGCCGCAGCGGGTTGGTGACGCGATAGTCAATTCGAGGCGTGAACAGGGTGACGAACGTGAACCACACGAGCCCCGCCACGACGATGATGATCCATTCCACTCAGCGGCCTTCGAGGAACGCGACAGGAAAATGCGAAAAGATGTCCGCCGCACGGAGCGCTCGTCGATCCTGCCCGAAGCGTCGCGATCGATTGCCGGAGGCCAGGTCGGCGGGTTTGTCGGGACAGGCGCGAACGCACTGCTCTGTGAGGACGTGTCGATAGCTGGCTGGGCCGTTGAACGGCAGCTCGACCCGCGTGTCACCCCATACCCGCTCGCCGATGGGTGCCACCTCGGCGTCAGGCAGGAGCGATGCAATCAGCCGTGGAACCACGACGACAACGAGCTGCCGCCCATCGGTGCGGGCGAACGCGAAGAGATGGTCGCGGCCGATGCCCTCGACAGCGAGCGGGTGATACATGCCCGACTGAAACAGTGTCAGATGCGCGCGCCGAAAGCGAAGCAGCATGCTGGTCGCAAAGAGCTTGGTCCGGTCGTCGCGCGGGTCGATGGCGAGCCGTGCGGCGAGCTCGGTGGCACCCTGCTCCTGAATCGCCGCATCGAGCTCTTCGAGGAGCGTACGGCGACGAACGAAATCCACGGGACGCCGATTGTCGGGATCGACAAGGCTGAAGTCCCAGAGCTCCGTTCCCTGGTAGAAATCGGGCACACCGGGTGCGCCAATCTTCAACGCCACGTGCGCAAGCGAATTATAGAGTCCGTATCGCGCGATGCGTTCCTGGAAAGGCACGAAGGCATCTCTGAACGAGGTGTTCTCCGGCGCGAGCGTGAATTCCAGGAAGCGCGTCATGGCGTCCTCGTGCGGCTGGCTCGGGTTCAGCCAGCTCGTGAATTGTTTCGCTTCGCGCATCGCCTTCAGCATGTAGGCCACGATCCGTTCGCGGTAGCCTCGCTCCTCTGCCGGTGACATTCGCATCAGCGGCCAGCTGCCCAGGAGCGTCTGGTACAACAGGTATTCCTCGTTCCGGGTCGGGTACGATTGGCCGTGAATCACCGAGCGGCCGCGGCCATTCAGTCGTGCCCACTGCGACACTGCCTGCTTCCATGCGCCCGGCAGCTCCGACAGCACGTTCAGACGCGCGCGGACGTCTTCGCTTCGCTTCGAGTCGTGTGTCGACGTAGCGGACAGGCCATGCGGCCAGCGTGAAGCGCGGTCGGCGAGCCATCGGTGCAGCGTGTCGGCCGATACGCCGAACTGGCTCGGCTCGCTGCCGACCTCGTTGAGCGACGTCAGCCGGTTGTACACGTACAAAGCGGTGTCTTCGATGCCTTTGGCCGTGACCGGGCTGGTCACCTGCTGGAACTTGCCGACGAAGCGCATCTGGTCCTCGCGACCGGTGTCGCCGATGTAATCAGCGCGCTTGAGGAGCAGATCGCGTACGAAGTCGAAGACCGCCGCCGGCTGATGCGGGTTCCGACGCTTGGCCTCGAGCGTCGCCCGCTCGACATACTCGCGGTCGCGCTCGCTGACCGGCTCGCGTGGGTTCACGTAAGTGCGGTAGACGGGGAAGCACGCGATGATCTCGCGGATCGCGTGCGTGAGGCTGTTCAATGTGAAGTCGCGAACGTATCGGCTGCGTTCCGAGAAGCGATTGAGGGCATGCGCCAGCACGTTCAGTTCGCTCGCCATGCTGAAGCGCAGCACGAGCTCCTTGCCTTGATACGCAAGGTCCCGGAAGCGGGCACGCCCGCGAGTGAAGCGCTCGTAGACGCTGTTCAACGCCGCTTCATTGCGTTGATCCACGAAAAGCCCGTTCGCCTGTGCAAGAAAGTCGTAGCCGGTGGTGCCGGCGACGGGCCATTGCGGCAGCTCTTCGCCAGCCTCCAGGATCTTCTCGACGACGACATGAAGCGGCCGGTCGTTCGAATACAAATCAGGACGGACGGTCTGCGCCCGGGCCTGCAGCCGCTGCAGGTAATCGCCGGGATCGTAGAGGCCATCGACATGATCGATGCGCAGGCCGTCGATGGCGCCTCGCCGGATCAGATCGAATACGTACGCATGCACCCGCTCGAAAACGTCGCTGTCCTCCATCCGGATGGCGGCGAGGTCGTTGATGTCGAAGAAGCGCCGGTAGTTGATCTGTTCGGCCGCAACGCGCCAATGCGCCGGTCGGTAGGCCTGCGATGACAGCAGCCGGTCGAGGCGGTCGAAGCTGTCCGGTTGCCCTTTTTGCCCGTTGAAAATGTCCACGACGCGCGCAATGTGATCGCGCACCTGGGCCGATCGCTGGCTGAGGGCGGCCACGCGCCGCTTGATCACTTCCTTTTCGCGATCGCTCTCGGCGCGCAGCTCTGGATCGTCTGTGTTGCGGCTCGGCAGATGCCGGATCGCCGTCATGATGCTGAGAAACTCCATGGCCTCATCGCTGTCGATGCCGAGCACGTCGAGGAGCACGCCGCTTCCGGTGCCAAGGATCTGATTGTAGGTACCGGGTGCGATGGGCAGTCTGTTGTCGCCGTAACTGACACGGAACGCCCCGTCGGCGTACTCGAGCCGCATCTCCTGGCGTTCCAGCACGGCGCCGTACGAATCGCCCAGAATCGGTACGAGGACTTTGTTCGCGAGCTCCGGTTTCAACGGATTCCAGTCGATATCGAAGACCGCGGCATACCGCGAGCTCGGTCCGTTTTCGAGCACGTCCTGCCACCACGGGTTGGCCGAACGCGCAATGCCCATGTGGTTGGGTACCAGATCGAGAATGTGCGCCATCTCGTGGCGCCGAAGCGTATCGATCCATCGCCAATACGCGGGCTCGTCGCCGATTTCGGGGTTGAGCTGTGAAGGATCCGTCACGTCGTAGCCATGGGCGCTGCCAGGCACGGCCTTCAGATAGCTCGACGCGTAGCAGTGCGACACGCCGAGTGCGTCCAGGTAGTCGACGATCTCCGTTGCCGCGTCGAACGTGAACGTCGAATTGAGTTGCAACCTGTACGTCGCAACGGGTATCGCAGGCGATGTCATTGTCGAGCTTCACGAACGCAAGACGAGTGCCGTGCTGGTATGTCGATTGCTCCGTTCAGGGTCGATGAGGTTTCGAGCCGCCTCAACCGTACTGTCGTTGGCCTGTATTGCCATGGCATGCGGTGGTCGCACTGTGGTCGTGACGCCGCGGAGTCCGGTATCGCCAGCTGTCCTCGCACAGCTGCGTGTCGATCCGGGAGATTCGCCTCGCGATCTGTTCTGGGGCATCGGCGGCCGGCAATCCGCGCCGGCTCCCGACGCGACGTACAAGCTGAAAGCCAAAGACGCGACCGGCTTCAGCGTCAGCTACGACGTGATCGGTCCAGACGGCGTGGAATGGAGTGCCAAGATCGGACCGGAAGCCCAAACCGAGGTAGTGCTGTCTCGCATTCTGTGGGGACTCGGTTACCATCAGCCGCCGATCTACTACCTGCCGTCGTGGCGGCTCGATGACGGCAACGGCCACTCCACCGTGGTGAGCGAAGCGCGGTTCCGGCCGAAGTTCAAGAATCTGGTGCGCGCCGAAGAAACGTGGAGCTGGGCGGACAACCCGTTCAGCGGTACTCGCGAACTGAAAGGACTCCTCGTGGTGCTGCTCATGCTGAACAGCACGGATCTGAAGGATTCGAACAACAGCATCTACGAGGTGGACCCACCCTTGGACGGCGCATCTCGCTGGCACGTTGTTCGTGACCTCGGCGCTGCGCTGGGCGAAACCGGCAAGCTGTTTCCGCGCCGCAACTGGCTCGAGGGGTTCGAGCGCGAAAGCTTCATCGAGCGCGTCGCCGGAGGAGAGATTGAGCTCGACTACGACGGCCGCCATCAGAACCTGCTGTCGATGATCGGGCCGGAAGATGTAAAGTGGGCAGCGGGCCAGATGCAGGGTTTGACCGACGCACAATGGCGGGATGCATTCCGCGCCGCCAATTACGCGGCGCCGATTGCCGAGCGGTTCATCCGCCGTATCAAGGAAAAAATCGCCGACGGCAGCTCCCTGAGCGTTGATCGCCGACAGCTCGACGACGCCGAATCACGCTGATGCCGGAGCAGGGGCTGCCGCCCGAGTTCTCCTCGTATATTCCTGACGTCCTGGAGGCTCACGCCGCGATGGTGGCCAGGGCGCTCATTGCGCTGCCGCTCGCGGCCGGCCTTGGTGCGGCACTCGCCTTCCGACCGCGCCGGAGCGGCACTCCCGCCCGGTCGGCGCCCGTGATTCAGACACAAATCATCCTCGCGATCGTCGGCGCCGTCGTCATGTTGATCGTCGGCAGCAGCCTCGCCCGGGCCTTCGGAATCGTCGGCGTGGCGAGCCTGATTCGATATCGCGCGAAAATTGCCGATCCAAAGGACGCCGTCGTCATGCTCGCCACGTTGACCGTAGGGCTCTGCGCTGGCGTGGAGTTGTACGGTCTGGCGCTCTTCTCCACACTTTTCATCCTCGCCATCCTCTGGGTCGTGGAATCGCTGGAACCGGAGCAGCGAAAGACGTTCGACCTGAAGGTGGTGGCGCCGGACCCGGCGGCACTGCGTCCGGAAGTCGAAGCCGTCCTTCGCCGATCCAACATCCGCTTCGAGCTGCGAAGCGCCGGCGCGAAGGATCTCGTTTACGAGGCGGAACTGCCGCTGTCGGTGCGGACCGATCGCATCGCCAATGCAATCCTCCAGTTGCAGAAGGGCAACGAGACGGAAGTGTCGTGGGAGGAAAAAAAGAAAAAGTAGGGACCGACCTCGAGGTCGGTCCTACAAGGTCCGGCCCTATCCGCGGTAATTGCCGAACTGCAACGCCACGCCAAAATCCTGCTCTCGAAGCAGACGCATGACCTCCTGCAGGTCGTCTTTCGACGGAGAGGTGATGCGCAGCTGATCGCCCTGGATGGCGGCCTGCACCTTCTTCAATTTGGCATCCTTGATGAACTTCACGATGTCGCGTGCTTTTTCGGAGTCTATGCCCTGCTGAAGCGCGACCTCCTGACGAACCGTGGTGTTCGCTGCAGGCTCTGCATTGCCGCGAGTGAGATTCTTGGTCGGCACGTTGCGCCGGACCAGACGGGTTACCAGAATTTCCCACAACGCATTGAGCTTGAACTCGTCGTCGGCAATGAGCACCAGCTTGGATTCCTTGGCGTCGAACTCGATTGAGGCTTTCGAACCTTTGAAGTCGTACCGCTGCGCCACTTCCTTGCGCGCCTGGTTCAGTGCGTTATCGACTTCCTGAAGATCGACGGTCGATGTGACGTCGAAGGAAGGTTGGATCGCCATTTGGGCAAAATCATAACGCGGCCGCCGAGAAAACCAGCGTGCGGGCGGCTGAAGGCAACCATGCGCCAAGTCGATGGATCTAAAGGGCGCAAACACCGGACTCGGGTCACCATCTCGGTCCTCGGGCGGCGACGGGGGACCGAATTCTGGGCTTCGGGAGGGAGCTGAAGAGGGCGGCTCCGTCACGACGCCAGGTGCACACCGTAGCCTCACGTTCCGATAGGAAGGGGACTAGTGGCTGCGATTCGAAGTCCACGTTGTGCCCGCCTGGAGCTGTCCAAAGCTCGGCAATTGCGCCCACAGAGGAGCTAGGTGAGAAAAAAATTCACGATCGGCGGCTTGTTAGGACGGCGACGCGCTATATATACTGCCTCCGTTCGCGCGGGTTCGCGACGACCACGCTGGTCCACGGCCGCGTGACACAGTCAGCACCTGCGCGCGATAACCTCTGCATGCCGACCGACGTTCATGGAAGTCCGCGTGGCAGCGCTGGGCTGGTTGACGTTCTGGACCGCGTCCTCGACAAGGGGCTCGTCGTGGCGGGCGACATCAAGGTGTCGCTTGCCGAAGTCGAGCTGTTGACGATCCGGATACGCCTCATGATTTGTTCCATCGATAAAGCGGAGCAGATCGGACTGGACTGGTGGAAATACGATCGCCACCTGTCGCCGGGTCGTCAGCAGGTGCTGCAGGAGAACATTGAGTTGCGCGAGCGGCTGCGGCTGCTCGAGACACGAGTTGCCAGCCTCACTCGCGGCCCGGCACGCGGCCGGCGCGGGCGCTGACTCACTTGGCACGTTAAGGAGCATTCACGATGGCCGTTGAACGCGCGGCAGGCGGGACCAGTCTTATCGATGTCCTCGATCGCGTACTTGATAAAGGGATCGTTATCGATGCGTGGGTTCGTGTGTCACTGGTCGGCATCGACCTGCTCACGGTCGAGGCGAGGGTCGTAGTGGCATCCATTGACACTTACCTCAAGTACTCCGAGGCGGTAGGGGCCGCCGCGTCCGCGTCACGCCCCGCCATCGAAGCTCCACGGCCGTACGAGGAGCTGGCGGCCGAGAACGTGGCGCTGCGCGCACAGATCGAAAGCGGCACGACGACGCCTCGCGCTCCTGCGGTGCGGCGGCGCACCCGGCAATAAGCGATGACGGGCGGGGGTTGCCGTGTCCGCCCCATACCCCATGGTTGGTGAGGAATGAGTCCGCTGCGGCCGGCGCGCACATTGTCGCGCCCTGTCGTTTCGTCGGTGCCCGACGCCGCACGGCTGGAGTTGCTCGAGTACTTCCTCGATTCATCACGAAGATCTCGCACATTGCGCGCACGCCAGTCTCGATTGGCTCGCGCGTCACTCGGCGATCAAGCGATCGGCATGCCTCATCATGGATCGCGATGCCGGTGTATTCGTCAGGATCGCCGGCTATGGTATCCCCAGTGACGATGTGGAGCCGTTCGTGTGGCCGCTGGACGGCCACGACCCTCTCGTTGAAGCCCTCTCGGCAAGAGGGCCGACGATAGTCCGTCCCGAGCGTCTCAATCGCGCGGCACCGGTGACCCCGTCGACGTTGCTCGGCGGCGGTTCGTTCGTGGTGATTCCCCTTCGTGGTGTTCGCGACAGCGACGGCGAATGCGTCGGCCTGCTGCTGCTCCGGCCGGCCGGGCAACCGTCTCCGGACGTCATCTGGCTTGCCACCGTTCTCGGTCAGAAGCTCGATCAGATTCGCGGCCGCGGCAGCCTGGCGGAGGAAGTGCGCAAACTGCGTCGCGAGCGGGCGTTGCTCTTCACGATTATCAACTCCGTGACGGACCCGATCCTCCTGACCGACACCGAAGGCCGCCTGATTGTAGCCAATGCGCGCGCCGAGAAGCTGTTTGCCGCCAGTGAAGAAGAAAGCGAAGGGCGACGCCGCGCCGTTGAACTGAACAACATGCTCTTTTCGGCGGCGTTGTCACGCAGCGCCGTTGAAGGCGGTTCGGAGGCGCGCGAGCTGCTTCTCGTCGATCCGAGTGAAGGCTCGGACCTGCTGTTCGAGGTGTTGAGCTCCACCGTCGAAGATCCGCGCGAAGGGACCGGTATCGTGTCCGTTCTGCGCAACATTACCGACCTGCGCCGCGCGACCGAGCAGATTGAAGAGAACTATCAGCGTCTGCGGGTGCTGGAGGCCGCGGCGCGCGCCGAACGCGACCGATTGAACCTGATCATCGATTCAGTGGCCGACCCGATCGTCGTCACCGACTCGACGGGCGAGACGGTGCTGATGAACGCACCCGCCGAGGAGCTGTTCACCGTGCCGCCCGGTGCGCCCGAAAGCGCCGAACGGAACGTGCAGTCGAACGACGCGCATTTCTCATCGTTCATCTCGGGACTGCTGCTTGGTGAGACCGGACCGGGCGAGATACGCCGAGGCGAGATCGGTCTTCTCAATCCAACGACCTCGGAAATCAATCCCGTCGAAGCGATCGCCGGCAAGGTCCAGAGCGAGTCGGGCGAGCTGACCGCGGTCGTCACGATTCTCCACGACCGGCGTGAGGCGCTCGAGCGCGCGCGTTTGTACGAACAACTGAAGCTGGCATCCGATGAACTGCAGGTGCGCGTCCAGGCGGCGACCGCCGAGCTCGCCACGCAGAACGAGCTGCTCCGGCGCCAGGCGATCGAGCTGGAGCAGGCGTCACGGCTGAAGTCGCAGTTCCTCGCCAACATGTCGCACGAGTTCAGAACGCCGTTGAATGCCATCCTGGGCTATACGCACATGCTGCTGCAGGGCGTGGCGGGCGATCTGTCACCGGCGGCCAAGCGACAGCTCCAGCGGATCGACTCGAACGGACGTCACCTGCTCACGATCATCAACGAGATTCTCGACATCACACGCATCGAGGCAGGCAAGATGCCGATTCAGCTGAGCGAGTTCAGCGTGAACGAGATCGTGCCCGAGGTGATGGCGGAGCTCGATCCGGTGATCGGACGCTCCAAGTTGACGGTCTCACCCAGGCTGGCGCCGCAGGCGCCGACGGTGCGCAGCGATCGACAGAAGGTGAAGCAGATTGTCGTCAACCTGCTGAGCAACGCCCTCAAGTTCACCCATCAGGGCGGCATCGAAATCGCGGTGCAGCACGACGTCTACCGCGCCATGGTGTCGATTGCCGTCAGCGACACCGGTATCGGCATCGCGCCGGAACATCACGAACGGATTTTCGAGGATTTCCGCCAGGTAGACGACTCTCCGTCCCGGCAGTACGGCGGCACGGGACTCGGACTTGCGATCTGCCGCCGCCTGGCGACTTCCCTTGGCGGACGCATCACGCTTCGGAGTAACCTCGGACAGGGATCGACGTTCACGCTGACCATTCCTCTGGAAGCGCCGCAATGAGCACGGAACAGGGACCGCTGATTCTCGTCGTCGACGACTATGAAGACGCGCGGGAGATGTACGCAGAGTACTTGCGATTCTGCGGGTTTCGCGTGGCCGAGGCGCGCAACGGCAACGAGGCCCTCGAGCAGGCATTTACTCTCGTGCCAGACCTGATCTTGATGGATCTGTCGCTGCCTGGCATGGACGG
Organism: uncultured Acidobacteriota bacterium; assembly: GCA_963814955.1. Classification (GTDB taxonomy): domain Bacteria; phylum Acidobacteriota; class Vicinamibacteria; order Vicinamibacterales; family UBA2999; genus DATCJA01. Next base: position 433,555 of record CAWFEX010000015.1, on the reverse strand, counting down.
GTGGGAGGCGACCCGCCAGCTGAAATCGGACGAGCGGACGCGCAACATTCCCGTTGTCGCGTTGACCGGCCATGCGCTCGCCGGGGCATCCGAAAGCGCCCAGAAGGCCGGATGTGACTCGTTTGTCACCAAGCCGTGTCTTCCCGACGATCTCGTGGTTGAAGTGCGGAGGATGCTGAGCACCGTCAAGAACGCGTGAGAGACGCCGGCGGTCACCACCGCCGCGGTCTCGGTGATGAGAGGACGAGGATGGCAAAGGCCAACAAGAATCAGGCATCGCGGCGGTCGCCGCGGGCGGGACGTGGCGGACGCAGCGACCGGCCGCCGCAGGCGGCGGCCATGCCGCGCAGCATGCAGCACCGGGGCGAGAGCGAAAGCCGCAAGGCGCTGCATCCGATCGGCACGGCGCCGGCGCGCACTGATTCGCAGGCGCTCACCCGGGTCACTCACGAAACCGAAGTGCGTGGCACTGAAACACGTGTCGAGCGTGTCGTCGAGCGCGCCTCGAAGCCGACGCTCTCCGGCGTGGACCGGGCGGCCGGCAGGGGACGCTACGTGTACTGCGTCATCCGCGCGACCTCGCCGTTGAAGTTTGGCGCCATTGGCATGGACGACCAGTGGCCGGACGTCTACACCGTCAACTATCGCGACATGGCCGCGGTGGTGTCGGACGTGCCAATCGTTCCGCTCGATTCGACCCGAGAGAACGTGCTCGCGCACGAGCGCGTCAACGAGCTGGTGATGCGCGATCACACCGTGATCCCGATGTCCTTTGGCACGATCTTCCGGACGCGCGAGGACATTCTCGAGCTGCTGCGGTCGGCCTACGACGCCTTCAACGACGTGCTCAACAAGATGGAGGACAAGCTCGAGTTCGGTTTGAAGGTCCTCTGGGATCGCGATGAAATCGTCAAGATCATCGAACAGGAAGACGAAGACATCCATCGGCTGAAGAACGAGATCTCCTCGCAGAAGGGGTCGACGTATTTCGCGCGCATGCAATACGGACGGTTGATCGACAGCGCGCTCCAGCAGCGATCGGAGCGATACGTCGCGGAGTTCCTGCAGCGTCTGCGAAACGTCTCCGTCGCCTCACGCATCAACAAGGCCATCGGCGACAAGATGATCATGAATGCGGCCTTCCTGGTTCAGCGCGATCAGGAACAGCAGTTCGACCGCCGCATCAAGGAGATCGCGTCGCAATTCGAGCGCCTCACGTTCAAGTACACCGGCCCCTGGCCGCCGTACAATTTCGTGAACATCAGACTCAAGCTCGAACGCGCCGGACAGCATTAGGCAAGTGCAAACTTCAACGTGCAAAGTGCAAAGTAACTTGAAACGTTCAAACTTACTTTGCACTTTACACTTTGCACTTTGAACTTATGCTTACGTCCTTCATCGGGTGGGTGCTGCGGACTGTTACGTCGGCCGCCGAGGCCGAAATGAACGACGACGTGGCGTTGCGTGAGCAGTTGCTCGAGGCCGAGATGCGCCGCGAGACCGGCGAAATCTCGGATGAGGAATTCACCGAGGTCGAAACCGATCTCCTGGCACGTATCCGCGAAATCAGAGAACGGCGGGACGGCGGATCGGGTCCGTTGACCGTGGGGGCGCAGCCGATTGACATGTCCGGCGACGCCCGGTTCCAGGTCGAGGCGAGCGTCACGGGTGATTTTTACGAGCCTGCCGAGGCACCACATACGACTGTCGTCGAAACCGAGCCCGGTCGTGAACAGCGAATTTCGGTGCTCGATCTGGAACCCGGCCAGGCTGAGGGAACGCCTGAGCCCGGATTGCCGCTGTCGGCGTCGCGGCGGCGAACGCGAAAGACGCGAACGGTTCGAACGAACCGCACGGATCGCAGGACCTCGAAACCGTGAGCTCCACTCTGACGTATGTCTACTGCCTGGTGCGTGCTGCCAGGCGGCCGTCGATCCGCGCCATTCCTCGGGGCATGCCCGGCGCTGCGACAGTCCGTTTGCTCGACCTGCCGCTGCTCGACTCCACGCAGCGAGGTGCCGGAGTGCGCCACTGGCTGGTCGTCAGTACGGTTCCCGTCACCATGTACGGCGAAAACGCGCTCCAGCAAGGAATCCAGCAGCTCAAATGGGTCGGCCCCCGGGCGCTCGCGCACGAAGGCGTCATCGAGCATTTTCTGAAATTTGATGCGGTTCTCCCCATGCAGCTGTTCACGTTGTTCAAGAGCGACGCCCGCGCCATCGAACACGTGCTCGGGAATCGCCGGCGCATCGCGCGAATTCTCATGCGCGTCGAACGGCAGGTTGAATGGGGTCTTCGCCTGATGTGGGATCCGAGCAGCGTCGACGCGGATGCCCGGCCCCGCGCGTCGAAGAAGCGCGCTGCTTCCAGCCGAGCGATTTCGGGTGCCGAATATCTGACACGCAAGGGGAATCTGCACAACCAGTCGCGCGTGCAGTTGCGGCGCGCTCGAGCTGACGCGGCGCGGATGTACCGCAAGATCGCCGGCGAAGCAAGTAAGGCACTACGCCGGTTGGACGTCGAGCGGGCCGCGCCGGGCTCGCGCCTTCTGCTCGAGGCTGCGTTTCTCGTGCCGGTGCAACGCGCCAAAGCGTTCCGTGCCGCGGTCAGCCGGCACACGGGCGCTCTCGAACAATCCGGAATTGCGGTGTCCTTGACCGGACCCTGGCCTCCCTACAATTTCATCTAGTGGACCGTATACGCTGAATCAGTGCGCGTCACAACCAGCCTTCGAGCGCCGATTTTCCGGCGCGACAACGGAGCGGTGGATAGTAATTCACGAGGGACAATCAACTGATGGCACGACGCAGGACCGGGCGGACGATCGCCGCCCGTATTCTCGAAGCCAACGAGGCGTCGCTGCTCGACGTCGTCGACAATGCGTTGAATAAGGGCGTTGTGCTGAGCGGTGATGTGACGCTCGCGCTCGCGCATGTCGATCTGGTCTACCTGCGCCTCTCCCTGCTGCTGTGCGCTGCGGATCGAATCCTGCCTACCGACACGACCAGCGTCAGACCGAAGCGCCGACCGCCTCTGTTCAAACGCCATCAATGAGCATGTTGGTGTACGCAGTTGCGACGCGGGGCGCCCGGCCAGTGAGAATCAAAGGAATTGCCGGCGAGCGGCTTCGAACAGTTGCGGCCGGACCTCTCGTTGCTATCGTTGGCCACGTGAAAGCTGCTCCACGGCCAACGGTCGCGAAACTCGTTCACTACGACCGGATTCTCACGAAACTCTGGGAGATCAACAGCGCGCTTCTGCCGGCGCGCTTCGGCACAGCCGTCCGCGACCTCTCAGAGCTCGAGCTCCTGGTGAAAGTTCTGCTGGCCGACCTGCGCAGTCGGCTCGCGACCGTTCGAAATCGCGGGCAGATGACCGTACTCATTCTGGATTCACCGGCGGGTCGGCATCGCATCCCGCCGCTGCGTGCGAAATCGGGCACTGAGTATCTCCGTGCGGCGCGAGCGGCGCAGGACGTGCCTCAGTTCGCCCCTCTTCGTGCGGCAGTTCGCCGATGGCTCAGAGCGGAGCGGATGGAGCGCCGCGGCGGCGTATCAGCGATCTACCATCTCATCCCGAGAGGCGCGGTCGATCGATACCGTTCGGCGCTGGAGCGTGCCGCCCTCGGCGCCGGCGTTCGGCTGCGCGTGCTGGGCCCGCGGGCGCCGTATGCGTTTGCGGATGTTCCGTGAACTGCCACTGGTGAAGATTGGCCAAGCGAACCGTCAAACGTAGCCGCAAACGGGTGACGACCCGGTCGGGCGTGTCGGCGCCGCGACGCCGAGGTCGAATCGTCGCTGAGGCCGGAGGCCTGACGGTCACGGAAGTGGCCGAGCTGAAAGAGCTGCGCCAGCAGCTCGAGCGAGCCGCTGCCGGACGATTGCCGCTTCGCTGGAACGCCGACCCGGACGACGTGCAGCGGTCGGTGGCGCAGCTGGTACTGACTCTGGTCGAGTTCATTCGCAAGCTGCTCGAACGTCAAGCCATTCGACGGATGGAAAACCGCACGCTCACCGACCAACAGGTTGAGGATGTCGGCCGCGCGCTGATGCAGCTAGAGCAGGCCGTTCGCGCCATCGCTGCACAATTCGGTGTTCAGCCGGAAGATTTGAATCTGGACCTGGGGCCGGCAGGCAAACTCATGTGAGCTGAGAAAGTGTCGTTCACACTTGTGAGAAGCGTGAACGACATGTATGTTTTCAGTCCGATCCCGTGTCCTCGCGATCGATATCCGACTCCGCACTGTCCGGATCGACGTCTTCATCGTCTTCGCGGCCAACTGCTTCGTCGTAGTCGCGATCGTGCTCTGACTCCTCGCCCTCTCGCTCCAGTTGCTGATCGCGATCGTTCGACGAGCGTACCCGCTCGCGTTCGGCATCGAGCGTGTTATTTCGCTCGGGCATGTCGACCAGGTCGTTGTCCTTGCGGGGTTCAGCCATGCGTGCACCTCCATCGCGGGAATCCGCAATGCGTGTGCCATCGCGAGGGGCCAGGGCCCAGGCCTCAGGCCTCAGTTGCAGGCCAAGCGCGGTGCGTGTGAATCGCGCCGCAACGAACGCGCCGGCTGCCGCATGGCCGACGGCTGGCAGCCCGTTGATGGTTTGAATCAACAGGCCCCGAAGGCTCGCTCCCAGATCTCGCAGCGCCCGCGCCACCTCGTGCATGACTTTCGAACGCCTCGGCTCATCGTCAGGAGTGAAGAGCAGCAGCTCCTGTTCGTTCCGCCGCAGATAGCCCGCGGCAAATCCGTCAACAAGAATCACGCGTGCCCCGGGAGACCTGGTTGGTCCACGGGTCTCTCCTGGTCGGCCGTCTCAGTTCCTGTCATGGGCCATTTGATGATGGTTCCGTACGGGTTTGCCGGATCCGTCGCGGCGAGCAGGACAGTACGGGGCGTGTCGGGTATCTGGCGTACCTCGCGGAGCATCTCTACCGCGGGTGGGGCTGCAAATTGAGCGGCGCCGAGACCAGCGACAAAGTATCCACGGCGGATTCGTCCGGCGTCCTCCATCGCCTTCAATACCGGATAGACCGCGGAGAAGCCGCCCGCGATCCCTTCGGCGGACATCGTCTCGCGGGTAACAATCCCGTGGCGCATCAACACCTGTTGAGTTACTGCAGCACTCCATGCCGTGACAGTTTGCTCGTCGGACGGTGCGTTCACGAGCGACCAGCGACCTTCGGCAGTCGGCGGGACCAGCCGGCGAGATCGGAACCGACTATCTGGCGGAATACGGCGCCTGGATGTGTCCGGTGGCCGGAGAAAGGCCCGCAAGGCGTGCAGTGTGTCGTTCGTGATCGCGCCCCGCCAGACCAGGTTCCACAACGCATCGACCGTCTCCTGCGGGAACCCTCCGCCGGTGGCGTCGTGAATGGCAGTGAAAAAAGAGGCGCCGTGCGTCCTGAGATAGTCGACGATTTCATCGGCACGGCTTCGATCCGGAGGTTCGCTCGGAGAGGGGAGGCGTACCGCGGACGGTGGCCGCAGTCGATGGAGCTGGTCGGTGCGATACAGGGCGATGCGGCCGTCGCGGTCACCGAGCCGTTCCAACCCGACCCACGCGATCTCGCCGCCGGCCATCAGCATGTCCAGAAGCCCGGGTTCGTAATCCTCGACACGCGCCGGCAGCACCTCAGATTCGAGCACCGACGCCGGAATCGGATGTCCCTGCAGTTGTTCGATCGAGTCGAGCAGTGCTTCGCTGCCGCGGCGGCCGGTCGCGAGGCCGTGCCATGACACGAGAAAACGGGACAGGGCGTCAGGGTCAACGGGCTCGATCTCGCGGCGCAGCCGCGCCAGAGAGCGCCGGCGGACCATGCGCAGCACATTCGCGTCGATCCACTCGCGCTCGGTGCCGCCGGGACGGAATTCGCCTTCAATGACCCGGCCTCCTCGTGCCACCCGGCGGAGCAGCGATTCGGCGCTGTCGGTGTCGAGCCCGTAACGGGCCGCGAAGTCGGCGGTTGTGAACGCGCCGTGGGATCGCGCGTATCGGAGCGCCAGGTCTCCTGAAGGGTCCGGCACCGCGGCGAGCAGCGCATCAGGCAACCCCTGCGGAAGCACGGTGCCGATCCCGTCACGGTAGCGTGCAACGTCTTCGGTGGCGACGAGTCGCCGCTCAGCCCCGATCGCCAAAGTCACTATCCGGCCGGCCCGCTCGAGGCTTCGAATGGCGGTGTCAACATCGGAAAGGGTCTGTACGAGCGGCGATTTCGTCGCGGCTCAGGTCTCCGATGCGCAGCAGGAGATCGTGCAGCCCATCGATCGTGCGCACTTTGTACCGATCGTCGAGATGCTGAAGCTGGCGTTCGACCGCGTCGAGGGCCGCCGCGTCGAGCAGATCGCGCAGCTCGGCGTCGCCCAGCAGCTCGCGAAGCTGCGCCTGATCGACCGAAAGCGCCTGCGCACGCCGCTCGGCCAGAGGAGCATCGCCATCGTAGATGTAGTTCGCCACATACCCGAAAAGCAGAGAGGCGGCGAATGGCGATGGTGCCCGCGAGTCGAGGGCGACGACTCGCAATGCACGCCGCGAGACCTTTTCCAGAATGCCGACCAGCGCGGGTATGTCGAAATGGTCGCGAAGAATTTCGCGATACGTCTCGAGGATGGCTGGAAAGGACCCGTAACGCGACGCGACGGCGAGAAGATCCGACGCTCGCTTTCGCTGCCGCCAGAGCGGATTGCGCCGCCCCGGACGCCGCCTCGGCAGCAGCAGCGCGCGAGCAGCGGTTTCGCGGAAACGCGCCGCGAACAGCGATGTTGACCCGAGCTGGTCAATGACCAGCCTTTCAATCGAGTCGGCCGACGGCAGCAGCAGCATCGGATCCGGCGGCTTGTCGGTTTCGGGGAATCGGACGACGAATCCTTCGTCGCCCCACATGACGTGGACATCCGTACCGGTATGCCGCCGGATTTCGGCACTGACGGCCATTGCCCACGGTGCATGGACGCGGCTGCCCAGCGGCGACAGAAGGCAGATGCGCCAGTCACCGAGCTCGTCGAGGCACCGTTCGATCACGATCGTGCGGTCGTCTGGAACGCCGCCCGAGGCGGCCTGATCGTCCAGGTAACGAAGAAGAGTCTCGGCTGCTGCGGCGTCGAGGGCATGCTCACGAACCAGGCGATCGACGGCAGCCATGCGGGGAATCGATCGCAGGGTTCGCACGAGACCGCCGATGGCATAGCCAAGCTCGACCGACCGACCAGCCTGATCGCCGTGCCAGAACGGCATCTTCCCCGGTTCACCCGGGGCGGGGGACACGAGCACCCGGTCGTGCGTAATCTCCTCGACTCGCCATGTCGACGCGCCGAGCGTGAACGTATCGCCAACCTGGGTTTCGAACACCATTTCCTCGTCCAGCTCGCCCACGCGCGTGGGCTTCTCGGCGCCAACGAGGAAGACGCCGTACAGGCCGCGGTCAGGAATCGTCCCCGCGTTGGCGATCGCGACGCGTTTGGCGCCTTCTCGTCCCACCAGAGTCTGGTGGATGCGGTCCCACGTCACGCGAGGCCGCAGCTCGGCGAACTCGTCGGAGGGGTAACGTCCTGACAGCATGTCGAGGACTCCTTCGAGCATTTGCCGGCTGAGCGTGGCAAAGGGTGCCGCGCGGTGCGCCACGGCGAGAAGATCGTCAACGCGCCACTTGTCTGTGGCGGCCATTGCGACAATCTGTTGCGCGAGCACGTCGAGTGGATTGCGAGGGTAGCGGGTCGATTCAACGGCGCCCTCCTGCATGGCGCGCGCGACCGCGGCACAGGCGAGGAGATCGCCGCGGAATTTCGGAAAGACGATGCCTTCGCTGACAGCCCCGGCACGATGTCCGGCGCGGCCAATCCGCTGGAGCCCGCTGGCGACCGACGGCGGCGCCTCTATCTGGACGACCAGATCGATCGCTCCCATGTCGATGCCCAGCTCGAGCGACGAGGTGGCTACGAGCGCCCTGACCCGTCCGGCTTTGAGCAGGTCTTCGACTTCAGAGCGTGTTTCGCGCGCCAGCGATCCGTGATGCGAACGAACCAGCGGCTCGCCGGCCAGATCGTTCAAGGCTCCGGCGAGCCGCTCGGCGAGTCGGCGATTGTTCACGAAGATCAGAGTCGACTGATGAGCATGAATCAACTCCAGCAGGCGGGGATGAATCGACGCCCAGATTGAGCGAGCGGCCGGGCGCGAACGATCCGAACGACTCGAACGTTTCGAACGCTCCGATCGGTCGAGCTCCTCGATCGGCATCTCGATCCGCAGCTCGATCCGCTTCTTTTCCGACGCATTGACGACGGTGACGGGACGGTAAACGGGGGAGTGGCCGTCGGCTGCAAACTCGTCGCGGAGCTCGGCTTCCACATTGTTTGCGCGATGGTCCCGTGCGCTCCCCGCGGTGCGATCGGAGCGGGAGCTCCGCCCCGATCGACGCCGAGCGTCCGGGCGCACGGTGGCGCCACCGAGGAACCGGGCCACTTCGTCCAGCGGGCGTTGTGTCGCCGACAGGCCGATTCGCTGCATCGGTCGGTCGACATCGGCGCGAAGCGCCTCGAGTCGTTCGATTGACAGCGCCAGATGAGCGCCTCGCTTGCCGGGCACCAGCGCGTGGATTTCGTCGACGATGACCGTATCAACGGATCGTAGCCGCTCGCGCGCGTTCGAGGTGAGCAGAAGGAACAGCGATTCAGGCGTGGTGATCAGCACGTCTGCCGGTTCGCGGAGGAACCGGGCACGCTCGCCGGCGGGCGTATCACCGGTTCGAATGGCGACCTGCGGAAGAGTTACAGGGATGTTTGCCGCCCGCGCGGCCTCGGCAATGCCGGCAAGGGGCGTTCGCAGGTTGCGCTCGACATCGACCGCCAGTGCTTTCAGCGGGGAGATGTAGAGCACACGACACCGCGCCCGCTGAGGCGGCAGCGGCTCGAACATCAGTCGATTGAGGCACCAGAGAAACGCGGCCAGCGTCTTCCCGCTTCCGGTCGGCGCCAGGATGAGCGTCGATTCGCCTCGTGCAATGGCGGGCCATCCAAGCTGCTGCGGTCGGGTGGGCGCCAGAAACGTCGACGCGAACCACGTGCGCACGGCCGGGTGGAACAGATCGAGCAGCCTGCTCCTCACAGTTGCGATTGTAGTGGGCTCGTTCAGGTGGGCCAGATGGTGAACGTTTCTGGCAGCCGATCCGTATAATCAGATCATGGGTGATGCCGGAGAAGGACTCGTCGACGCGGAATCCCGCCTCGCCGAGCGCTTGGAAGAACGGGAAGACGAGAAAAAGAAAGCCCGCCAGATTGCGAGGAGCGGCGACCCCGAGCGTGTTCGCCAGCTCGAATCCTTCCGTCTGGCGCGGACGGAACTGCAGCGCCAGCTCGAGCTATCCACTCATCAGGTCCGCAAACAGCAACTCGGTCAGGCCATTGCGGAACTCGACAAGCGGATCTCACAACTGTCGTCGCAGTAATTCATCGCGCACGTCCGTGACCGGAGACCTGTAGGTCAAAAAAATCGACTCCTGCCCCGAATTCCGCAAGGACTTCGCGCGCGCGTTCGGTGCCGTCGAGATTCAGGTGGGCCGGCCAGTCGGCCGATCGCGGTGGCCTCTCCAGGCGCGCCGCCTCATTCAGAACGTGAAGCCACGGCTCCGCGGCATGGGCGGACGTGGCATGCGCGGCCCACCACGCACGGCCACCTTCTCCGAGAGCGCGGCGGAGCCCCTCGTCCGCCGCCAGTCGACGAATAGCCAGCATCAGCGAGTGCTCCTCGTCCCGGAGATCGAGCGACACCCCAACCGGTGGGACCGTGGACAAGCCCCGACGCTGCCAGGTCTGCGGATCGACGACCGGCCAATCAGACGCCGCGTCGGTTTCGAGCATGACGACCGGCTTGCCGCATCCCATGGCCGCCAGCGCAAGCGTCTGCGCTTTGCCGAAGCCCGGCCATTCCAGCGACACGATGACATCGGCTTCGGCCATGATGCGTTCCGCACCGTCGATCAACAGGGTTGCAGGCGCGCCACCTTCGCATGCGTGGGCGACTGCGCGGCGCGCGACGCCGGTCCGGTCCGTTGTGAGGACCCCGAATATCACGGCTGATCCCGCGGGCTTCAGCGGGGCCTGCCCCTCCGGGCGCGATCGACACCCTTGCACTGGAAGAGGCGAGTATCGAATTCGCGCCTCAGGATATTCGTCCTGAAGCGCCTCGGCCACGCGCCTGTGTGGTATCACCGCAAGCCGCGAGGCATGGAGCGGCGCACGCAGCATTGGTTGATCGTCGTTCCGGAGGTAGTCGCGTCCGTTGGCAAGATGAGGCGCGTACCCCTCATTGAACCTGAACTCGGCTATGTAGTGTTCCAGCCTGCCCGCGCGGACCAGCTCGTGTGCGCGGCTGTTGTGCAGCGTTCGCGTGCGGAGCAGCAGCACGCCTCCGTAGTGCACGAGATATGGCCAGATGAAAGCGTGCGCGGCAGTGTTGTCCAGCTCGAACACACAGACGTCGTACGGCGATCGGACATGCGTCCAGACGAAATCGTGGGCGTTGGCGTTGTCGAAAACCCGAATCTCGTGCCGGGCACTCAGCTCACGAATCAGACCGGCCGTGTCGTCGAACGGATGAGGGTCGGCGGCATCGCTCGGACGAAACCAGGCGAGCCTCATCGGCGTGGGTGATCGATTGACGTGTCCACGTCGTTCTAATAGCATGAAGGCTTGAGAAACTCTTCACAAGCGCGATTATGCGTGTGTGAAGGAGCCTGATCCAGGACCTGCATCGAAGCTCAGGGCGCCGCGGCCCCGAGACGCACAAGGATTCCCCGAATGGACGGCTGGCTTGGCGTTGTCATCATGATCGCGCTCGGCGTGGGGTTCGCCGCGCTCATGATCGGCCTGTCGATTCTGCTGGGCCCGAGAAACCCCACACCCGAAAAGCTTGCGCCGTACGAATGCGGTATGCCCGCGGTTGGCGACGCGCGCGAGCGCCACTCGGTCAAGTACTACCTGGTCGGGCTGATCTTCCTGCTGTTCGACATCGAGATCGCGTTTCTATATCCGTGGGCGGTCGCGCTGCGCGATCTCGGCTGGGCGGGCTTCGTGCAGCTCGTGACCTTCTTCCTGATTCTGGCAGTCGGCTACGTGTACGTGTGGCGCAAAGGCGTGCTCGACTGGGGCCCCGTTGTCCGAACCCGGCGAGAGACGGATCGGAAAGCAGCCTGACCAATGTCTCAACCTGACGCCCACGCCCACGGCCTCGACCCCGAACTTCCCATCATCACCGCCCAGCTCGAAAAGCTCGTCCAGTGGGCGCGTCGCTCGGCCATCTGGCCGGCGCAGTTCGGACTGGCATGCTGCGCCATCGAGATGATGGCGATGGTGGCCAGCCGCTACGACGTCGCGCGCTTTGGCGCCGAGGTCTTCCGCGGCTCTCCCCGACAGTCGGATCTCATGATCGTGGCCGGGCGTCTGTCACGGAAGATGGCACCCGCGATGCGGCGCGTCTACGACCAGATGCCCGATCCCAAATGGGTCATCTCAATGGGCGCCTGCGCCTCGATCGGCGGCGTGTTCGACAATTACGCGATCGTTCAGGGGGTGGATCAGGTCGTTCCGGTGGACGTGTTCGTCCCCGGTTGTCCGCCTCGTCCCGAGTCGCTCATCTACGGGATCGTCCAACTGCAACAGAAGATCGCGCGCTCGCGGGCATGACGCCACAGTTCGAAATGCGGTCTGCGGAACTCAACCAAACGATTGTGCGTATCGCATACCGCATGTGAATTGATTGCCATGGACGCACAGGCCATCATCGCGACGCTGACCCCCTTGGTACCGGGGACTCCGTACGAGCCAGGCGCAAGTGTGGACTTTGCGACCGTGTACGTCCCTGCTGAGCGCCTCGTGGAGACGTGCCTCGTCCTTCGCGATGCGGCGCCGCTCCGGTTCAACGTGCTCGTCGAGATCACCGCGGCCGACTATTTCCCACGCGATCCTCGTTTCGAGGTCGTGTATCACCTGCTGTCGATTCCCAATCGCCTGCGCCTGCGGCTGAAGATCCGCGCGTCGGCAGACGAACCGGTTCCGACTGTCCAGGGTGTGTGGCCGTCGGCCGGCTGGCTCGAGCGGGAAGTCTGGGACATGTTTGGCGTCATCTTCGGCGGGCATCCGGATTTGCGCCGTCTTCTGATGCCTGAGGACTGGGAAGGACATCCCCAGCGGAAGGACTATCCCGTCCAGATTCGCAAGGCGGTACAGACCTACGAGCCGCTTGAAATCAGCGAAGAAGAATTCAGGGCCAACCTCGAACGCGATCGCCTGAAACGGACGCATTGACGTGGCAGAGCTGCGCAGCGAGACGATGACGGTCAATATGGGGCCGCAGCACCCCAGCACACACGGTGTGCTGCGCCTGGTGCTGGAGCTCGATGGCGAGATCATCCGATCCGCCATCCCGACCATCGGTTACCTGCACACCGGGATCGAGAAGACGGCAGAACAGAAAAAATGGCAGCAGGTGATACCGCTCGTCGAGCGGATGGATTACCTCGCCGCCCAGTCGAACAGCCTCGCCTATGCGTTGAGCGTCGAGAAGCTCCTCGGCCTCGAGATGCCCCAGCGGGTGAAGGACATCCGGGTACTCATCGCAGAGCTGCAACGGATAGCGAGCCATCTGATCTGGCTCGGGACTCACGCGATGGAAATCGGCGCCGTGTCGATGTTGTTCTACGCGATCCGCGAGCGCGAGCTGCTGCTGAACATCAATGAGCTGATCGCCGGCTTCCGCTTCTTTCCGAGCTACATCAGGATTGGCGGTCTTCGCGAGGACTTGCCGCGCGGCTTCCACGAAGCGGTCAACGCATTTCTCGACCGGTTTCCAGCGAAACTCGACGAGTACGAGGGCCTGCTCAGCAAGAACGACATCTTCATGCGCCGAACTCAGGGTGTCGGGGTCATTACGCAGGAGGATGCGCTCGCCTGGGGCCTGCTGGGCCCGATTGCCCGGGCGGCGGGCGCGAACTACGACGTTCGCAAGTTCTTCCCGTACTCCGGCTACGAAACGTACGACTTCGAAGTGCCAACAGCGGCAGAGGGTGATGTGTACGCGCGGTATCGCGTGCGCATGAGGGAGTTCCGCGAAAGCCTCAAGATTTGCCGGCAGGCGATCGCGCGGATTACACCAAGCGGAGCCTGGGCCTGCGACGATCCGCGCGTTGTCCCGCCCCCGAAAGACAAGGTGTACACGGAGATGGAAGCGCTCATACAGCACTTCCTGATTTACTCGCAGGGATTCACGGTACCGACGGGAGACGTGTACGTGCCGGTTGAGGGCCCGCGCGGCGAGCACGGTGTCTACGCCGTGTCCGACGGCACCAACCGGCCGTGGCGCATCAAGATGCGCGCGCCCTCGTTCATGGCCATCCAGGCGCTGCCAAACATCATCAAAGGCGGGCTCATCGCCGACGTGGTGGCCGTCATCGGTTCCAACGATGTCGTCATGGGAGATTGCGATCGGTGAGCTTTCATCCCGAGATGGAGTACGCGCCCGCCAGGTTCCATGCCTCGGCGTGTACGCTGCCCGAGCAGGGCCATGATTTCGCGTACACGCCCGAGAATCAGGCGAAGTTCGAAGCCAACGTCAAACGGTATCCTCCCGAGCAGCGCAAGTCGGCCATTCTCTACGCGCTCTACCTCGCTCAGGCGCAGCAGGGATTCCTGACTGGCGCCGCCATGCGGCACGTCGCGCAGCAGATCGGTTGCACGGCGGCGGAGGTCGAAGACGTCGTGTCGTACTACACGATGTTCTTTACGAAACCCGTCGGCAAGTACGTGCTCAACGTCTGCCGGACGCTGTCGTGCGCGTTGCTGGGGGCCGAGCGGGTGACGGAGGCGCTCTGTGACGCGATCGGGATCAAGCCGGGCGAGACCGATCCAACGGGGACGTTCACGTTGCTGGAGGTGGAATGCCTGGGGGCCTGCGATCGAGCGCCTATCGTGATGGTCAACGACGACTGGCACGAACGGCTCGCGCCTGATCAGGTGATGACATTTCTGCAGCAGCTGCACGGGCGCGGCACGGCATCTCTGACGGGTTGTCACCTGCATAGGGAAGGCGATACCGGACAGGGAACAGGGAAAAGGGACTAAGTGCCGTACGAGCCGATTCTCACCAGGCACGTCAACGAACCCAATTCGTACACGCTGGATTTCTACCTGCAGAATCAGCGCGGATACGAAGGGCTTCGCAAGGCGCTGTCGCTGCAGCCGAACGACATCATCGAACAGGTCAAGGCGTCGGGTCTGCGCGGCCGCGGCGGAGCGGGCTTTCCGACGGGGATGAAGTGGCAATTCGTGCTCAAGGACACACCAAAGCCGAAGTACATCTGCTGCAACGCGGACGAAAGCGAGCCTGGCACGTTCAAGGATCACGTGCTGATGGAACGGAACCCGCACCTGCTGATCGAAGGGTGTGCGATTTCCTGTTACGCCATCGGCGCGAAGATCGCCTACATCTACATTCGCGGAGAGTTTTATCACGTGCAGGAGATTCTCGAGGCCGAGATCGAGAAGGCATACCGGGCGGGTTATCTCGGCCGCAACGTCCTCGGCAGCAACTTCGACTGCGACGTGTACGTGCACCGCGGAGCCGGGACGTACGAAGCGGGCGAGGAGACCGCGCTGATCGAATCGCTGGAGGGCAAGCGCGCCCAGCCTCGGATCAAGCCGCCGTTTCCCGCGGTGGCAGGACTCTACCAGTGCCCGACGGCGGTCAACAACGTCGAGACGCTGTGCAACGTGCCCCTTATCGTGTTGAACGGGCCTGAATGGTTCACGAGCATCGGCCCCGAAAAGAATGGCGGACCAAAGCTGTTCTGCGTCAGCGGCCACGTGAAGAAGCCGGGCGTGTATGAAGCGTCGATGGACACCCCGCTGCGTGAGCTGATTTACGGCTACGCGGGCGGAATGATCGACGATCGTCCGCTCAAAGCGATTATTCCCGGCGGATCATCGGTACCTCTGCTCCTGCCGGAGCAGCTCGATACGCCGGCCAGCTTCGATCACATTCAGAAAGCGGGATCGCTGCTCGGCTCTGCCGGACTGATTGTGATGAACGACAGTGTGTGCATGGTGTGGCTGGCGATGAACCTGCTGCACTTCTACCGTCACGAATCGTGCGGCAAGTGCACGCCCTGCCGCGAGGGGTGTGACTGGTTGTTCAAGCTCCTGGCGCGCGTGGAGGCCGGTGAAGGACAGTCCAAGGATCTCGATCTGCTGTTCGGTGTCTCCACCAACATCGTCGGCAAGACGTTGTGCGCCTTTGGCGACGCCGCCGCCACGCCCGTCCTGTCCACGATGAAGCTCTTCCGGCACGAATACGAAGCGCACGTACGCGAAGGGCGGTGCACGCTGCCCGCCGAGTGGCGCGCGAAGCAGCCGATGTTCGCGGGGGCGCATTAGTGAGACCACGGAGATCACGACCCTGTCAGGGCCGACCTGAAGGTCGGCCCCTACATCAGTCGCTGCGTGTAGGGGCCGGTCTTCAGACCGGCCCGATGTAACGCATGGATCTGCGACTTCTCGTTCAGTTCGGCATCATCGGCCTGACGTTCTTCATGCTGATCAACGCATCGGCGCTGCTCGTCTATGCCGAGCGGAAGGTCATGGGCTTCATGCAGCAGCGTTACGGTCCGTATCTCGTGGGCCCGTACGGGTTGCTGCAGCCGCTGGCCGACATCCTCAAGTTGTTGATGAAAGAGGAGCTGCGGCCGAAAGGCGCGGACAGATGGCTGTTCACGCTGGCTCCCGTGCTCGCCATTACCGCGGCATTTGCGGCGTTTGCAACGGTGCCATGGGGCGCGGAGACCACGCTGTTCGGCCTGCTCGATGAACCGGTCAAGTTGGGCGCCGCCGACGTCAACGTCGGCGTGCTGGTCGTATTCGCCATCACGTCGATGGGCGTCTACGGCATCGTGCTCGCGGGTTGGTCGTCCAACAGCAAGTACTCGCTGCTCGGTGGGCTCCGCTCGTCCGCTCAAATGATCAGCTACGAGCTGTCGTACGCCACAGCGCTCGCCGCCGTCATCCTGCTCGCCGGCTCCATGTCGATTCGCGAAATCGTGGACGCGCAGGCGGGCGCCTGGTTCGCCGTCGTGCCGCGATGGTACGTGTTCCTTCAGCCGATCGGCTTCGCGATTTACGTCATCGCCGGCGTGGCCGAGACCAATCGCGCGCCGTTCGACTTTCCCGAAGCGGAGCAGGAGCTCGTGTCCGGCTACAACACCGAGTACAGCTCCGTCCGCTTCGCGCTCTTTCCGCAGGCCGAATACATCAACATGACGACGATGGCGGCGGTGGCGACGGACTTGTACCTGGGAGGTTGGCATGGACCGTTCCTGCCACCGGAGTACGGCTGGATCTGGTTCCTTGTGAAGGTGAGCGCCATTCTCTTTGCCTACATCTGGGTGCGGTGGACCGTGCCTCGTTACCGATACGACCAGCTGATGCAGTTCGGATGGAAATGGCTGTTCCCGGCGGCGGTCATCAACCTGATCGCGACCGCTGCGCTCGTGCTCTATTTCAATGCCTGAGACACTCGTTTTCTATCTGCTCTCCGGAATTGCGATCGGAGCGTCTGCGCTGGTCATCGGACAGCGCAACCCGATGTACAGCGTGCTCCTGCTCGTGGCTTCTTTCGGGGCTCTCGCGGGGTTGTACATCCAGCTCGATGCGCCCTTCGTCGCCGTCGCACAAATCATCATTTATGCCGGCGCCGTAATGGTGCTGTTCCTGTTCGTCGTGATGCTTCTGAACGCTCCGCAGGAGGACGCGGCCGAGTGGGATCGACACCATCCGCTGCGGCAGCCGGCTGTCGCGCGCTTCGGAGCCCTGCTGGCACTACTTCTGGTCGTGCAGCTCGCGTGGGCATTACTGAGTGCAACCGGCATTGACGCGCCCGTCGACAGCCGTGCCGGGTCGGAGACTGTGAGCTCGGTGCGGGCCCTGGGCCGAACTCTCTTTACGGATTATGTCTTCGCATTCGAGGCGACGTCGGTCCTGATCCTCGTGGCGATGGTCGGCGCCTTGGTGCTGGCGCGGCGCGAAGGGGACCAGGCGTGATCCCGCTGGCACATTACCTGATCGTGTCGGCCATTCTGTTTGCCATCGGCACGGCAGGCGTCTTTCTGCGGCGCAACCTGATCACGATCCTGCTGTCAATCGAGATCATGCTGAATGCGGTAAACCTGAGCTTCGTCGCGTTCGGCCGGCAGTTCGGCTCTTTTGACGGTCAGATCATCACGTTTTTCGTCATGACGGTCGCTGCGGCGGAAGCCGCCGTCGGGCTCGGCGTGGTCATCGCGCTCTATCGGCACCGCGAATCGCTGAATCCGGACGCATTCACCTCGCTGAAATGGTGAGTTTCAAGGTCAAAGGTGAAAGGTCAAAGGTGAAAGGTCAAAGGTCAAAAGTCAAAAGTCAAAAGTCAAAGGTAAAGGTAGAAGCGTAACGTGTTAGGGCTCATTCCACTGTTTCCGCTGCTCGGCTTCGTCATCAACACGTCGCTCGGTCGTCGTCTGTCGAAGTCGATGTCCGGCGGCGTCGCGACGGCCGCCATGGTGGCCTCATTCACCGTTGCGGTGATGAGTGTTCGCGACCTGATTGCGCTGCCTGCTGCCGAACGACTGATCGAATACACCGCTTACACATGGATTGCGTCGGGCGACTTCATACTCGATCTCACCTTCCGGCTCGATCCTCTCGCCGCCCTGATGATCCTCGTCGTGACGGGGATCGGATCGCTCATTCATATCTACTCGACGGCGTACATGCACGAAGAAGTCGACGCCGAGTTTGCGCGCTACTTCTCGTATCTGAACCTGTTTGCGGCGTTCATGCTGGTACTGGTTCTGGGCGCCAATTTCCTTGTGCTGTTCGTGGGATGGGAAGGTGTCGGGCTGTGTTCCTACCTTCTGATTGGTTTCTGGTTCAGGAAGAAGTCGGCGGCCGACGCCGGGAAGAAGGCGTTCGTCGTCAACAGGATCGGCGACTACGCGTTTGTGCTGGGAATGCTGTTGCTGCTCGTGCGCTTTGGCACGCTCGACTTCCGGCAGCTGGCGACGACCGTTGCCGCGATGCCCCCGGAGAGCGGCGTGTTCGGCGCGATATCGATCGCCACGTTGTTGCTGTTCATAGGTGCGACGGGCAAATCGGCGCAGATTCCCCTGTACACCTGGCTGCCGGACGCAATGGAAGGGCCGACGCCGGTCTCGGCGTTGATCCACGCCGCAACAATGGTGACCGCAGGCGTCTACATGATTGGCCGCAATGCGGTGCTGTTCAGCCACGCGCCGGCGACGATGCTGATCGTCGCGATCATCGGCGCGCTGACGGCGTTGATGGCGGGGACGATTGGTCTCGTTCAGAACGACATCAAGCGAGTGCTGGCGTACTCGACGGTGTCGCAGCTCGGCTTGATGTTTCTCGCGATGGGGATGGGTGCATTTGGCGCCGGCATCTTCCACCTCTATACCCACGCGTTTTTCAAGGCGCTGCTGTTCCTCGGATCCGGAGCCGTCATTCACGCACTGCACGGGGAGCAGGACATTCGCCACATGGGCGGCCTCAAGCGCTATCTGCCGATCACGTACTGGACGTTCCTGATTGGCTCGCTCGCGATCGCCGGCGTGCCCGGCCTGGCCGGCTTCTTCAGCAAGGACGAGATTCTCTACGAGACATTCCGCGAGGGACACTGGATCTTGTGGACGATGGCGGCGATCACGTCGCTGCTCACCGCGACGTACATGTTTCGTCTCGTCTTCCTGACATTTCACGGCGAAGCTCGTCATGAGGCCGCCCACGGTCATGCGCTACATCAGGCGCACGACGCGCCGCCTGCAATGGCGCTCGCCCTCATCGTGCTGGCAGTCGGTTCGGCAGTGGCTGGCTACGTCGGCGTACCGCACGCGCTTGGCGGTCGGAACGCGATTGCGGAATGGCTCGCACCGTCCTTCCAGGTGCCATCGACAGGCGAGGTAGCCGGAGGCCTTCAGGCGTCCGGGGAAGAAGTCGCGGAAGACGTCGGTCTCGAGCTCTCGCTCATGGGCATCTCGAGCGCCATCGCTATCGGAGGCATCGCACTGGCGGCGTTCGTCTGGCTGCGACGCCGTGAGATCGCCGACGCGATGGCCAGACGCTTTCAGAGTGTCTACCGGATGCTGTTGAACAAGTACTACGTCGACGAGCTGTACGACGCAGTGGTGGTAAAGCCGATTAATGTGGTCTCGCGCGAAGGGCTGTGGCGTGGCTTCGATGTCGCAGTGATCGACGGTGCCGTCAATGGGACCGCGTCGCTCGTCGCTGGAAGTTCCGCCGTTCTGCGCCGGCTGCAGAGCGGTTCGGTGCGCGCGTATGCGGGCTCGATGTTGATCGGGGTCATCGTGATTCTGGGCTTCTACTTATGGCGATAGGACGCCGTGTGGAATTGGCATGCTGCTGACGATTTCCTGGCTGCTGCCGGTGGCGGGCGCACTTTTGCTGCTTTTCATCGGGAACGCCGATGGCCGGCGGGACGGATTGATTCGCTGGGTGTCGCTGGCCATTGCCGTTGCGACGTTTGGCGTGACACTCGCCCTCTGGGCCGGTTTCGACAGCAGCTCTTCCGGCTTTCAGTTCGTCGAGCGGCATCCGTGGATTCCGACGTTCGGCATCGACTACTACCTTGGCATCGACGGGATCAGCCTGCTGCTCGTGGTGCTCACGAGTTTCCTGTCGCCTGTTGCACTGCTCTCATCGTGGGGCTCGATCGAGCGCAAGGTGAAGGAGTTTTCGATCTTCATGCTGGCGCTCGAGGGCGCGATGATTGGCGTGTTCGTCTCCCTCGATCTCTTTCTGTTCTACGTGTTCTGGGATGCAATGCTCGTCCCGATGTACTTCCTGATCGGGATCTGGGGGTACGACCAGCGCATCTACGCGGCCATCAAGTTCATGCTCTATACGATGGCGGGCAGCGTGCTGATGCTGATCGCCATTCTCGGCCTCGCCTACCTGCATAGCGTCGCGACGGGCAGTTACTCGTTCGATCTGCTCAGGCTCTATACCCTGGACATTCCCCCGCGGACGCAGGCCTGGTTTTTCCTGGCGTTCACGGTGGCCTTCGCGATCAAGGTGCCGCTTTTCCCGTTCCATACCTGGCTGCCCGATGCGCACGTGCAGGCGCCTACCGCCGGCTCGGTCATCCTCGCCGGAGTGCTGCTGAAGATGGGCACCTACGGCCTGCTGCGGTTTTCGTTCCCGTTGTTCCCGGACGCCGCGACCTACTTCGCGCCAGCCCTGGCGGTTCTGGCCGTCATCGGGATTGTCTACGGCGCGCTCGTGGCGATGGTCCAGCCGGACATGAAGAAACTGGTGGCGTACTCGTCGGTGAGCCACCTTGGGTTCGTGGTTCTCGGCATCTGCGCGATGAACGTTCAGGGCGTGCAGGGCGCGGTCTACCAGATGCTCGCGCACGGGGTGAGCACGGGCGGACTCTTCCTCATCGTTGGCATGTTGTCCGATCGCCGCCATACACGCCTCATCAGTGAATTTGGGGGGCTGAAGGCGGTGGTGCCGCGGCTGACCGCAGCATTCATGATCATCACCCTCGCATCGATCGGATTGCCCGGCCTCAACGGATTCATCGGGGAGTTTCTGATCATGCTGGGCGCGTTCCGATGGGATCCGCGGTATGTGTTCGTCGCCGGCCTTGGCGTGATTCTGTCGGCCGTCTACATGCTGTGGATGTTCCAGCGGGTGTACTACGGTGAGATCACACACGAGGAGAATGCCACGCTTCGGGATCTCCTGCCCCGCGAATGGGCTGCGGTCATTCCGTTGTGCGCCATGGCGATTGTGATGGGCGTCTTTCCGACGCTCTTTCTCAGGCCGATGGAAGCGTCGGTGAACGCGGTGGTCGAGCGCGTACAGCAGAGCCGAACCCTGCGTGCGGACACCAACGGCAGTCAAAGGTAATGCTGAACTCTTCTTTCGACGCTGTCGTCCCGATGGTCTGCGTGACGCTGGCGGCGCTTGCCGTCATGGGAGCCGAGTCGTTCCGATCGAAGGACGAAAAGCTGCCGCTGGGGGGCCTCGGTGTCGTTGGCCTGATCGGTGCCGCAATTGCGTCGGTGCTGTTGTGGAACCGCAACGCATCCAGCTTCGGAGTCATCGTCGCCGACAACTTCGGTTTGTTCGTGACGCTGGTCCTGCTGATTGTCGGCCTGCTGACGATCATGTTTTCGTCGTCGGTTGTGCTCCGTGACGGACTTCCGGGAGGCGACTACTACGTCCTGGTGCTGTTCGCGATCGTCGGCATGATCATGATGGCCGTGGCAAACGACCTGCTGGTCGTCTTCATCGCCCTCGAGATTCTGTCGATCGCGGTGTATGTGCTCACCGGCATCCGGCGCGACGATCCCCGCGCGACCGAAGCGGCCTTCAAGTATTTCCTCCTGGGCGCATTTTCAAGCGCCTTCTTTCTTTACGGCATCGCCTTTACGTACGGACTGACCGGTACCACCCGTCTCGACCGCGTTGGCACATTTATCGCCGCCCAGTCGATGAGCGACAACCCGCTCGTTCTGGTCGCATTAGGCCTGCTGCTCGTGGGTTTCGCGTTCAAGATCTCGGCTGTGCCGTTCCACATGTGGACGCCGGATGCGTACGAAGGCGCACCCGCTGTGGTCACCGGCTTCATGTCGACCGGCGTCAAAGCCGCCGCATTCGCGTCGTTCGCGCGCGTGTTTCTGTCGGCGTTCGAGCCATTCAGCAGCGAATGGGCCCCGATGGTGTGGGTGCTCGCCGTGGCCACCATGATTCTCGGCACCGTCGTCGGTGTCGCTCAGAGCAACCTCAAGCGAATGCTCGCGTATTCGAGTATTGCGCACGGCGGTTATCTGCTCGTCGGGCTGGTGGCGGCCAATCAGGTGGGGAAGGCCGCGATTCTGTTCTACCTGCTGGCGTATGCCGTCACGAATCTTGCGGCGTTCGGCGTAATTGCCATGCTGGGTGCGAAAGATGTTGCCAACGACGAGCTGAGGGACTACAGCGGTCTGTGGCACACGCAGCCGGCGCTCGCGGCGATGATGACGGTGTGTCTGCTGTCGCTCGGCGGCCTGCCGCCGACCGCCGGTTTCATCGCCAAGTGGTACATCTTCAGCGCCGCAGTCAGTGCCGGCTATTACGACCTGGCCATCATTGGCGTGCTCACCAGCGTCGTGTCCGTGTTTTTCTACCTTCGCGTCGTTGTCATGATGTACATGTCCGATCGCCAATCGACTGCGGCGCCCTCGCGCATGCCCGCGATTGGGATGGCGGCGCTGGTCGCATCGGTCATCGTCATCTTTTACCTCGGCATCCTTCCGACGCCTGTCCTGAATTTCGCCGCCCAGTCGATTGCGACGATTTTTTGATCCGGAGGCCTTTGATCCGGAGGCCTGAAGGCCTCCGGCTACCGGCGTGGTTGGCACCGTTGAGGCCTCCGGCTACCGACGTGGTCGCCACCATTGAGTGGTAGGCGGAGACCTTTAGGTCTGCACTAACGATCCGGCCATCTCCACGAACGGCCTATGTCACAATGGTCGCGCGTGGACGAATCTCCCGAAGTCCGTCGCCAGATAGAAGTGCTGGAATCGGAATTGAAGCGTCTCGAAGCCGAGTACAACATGTTCTTCGGCGGGCGGCTGCCGCGCCCCCCATCGGAGACGCGTACCCGCGTCGATGCGCTGATGAAGCAGCTCGGTCGCCAGCATATGACCAACTACGCCGAGCGGTTTCGCTTCAACACGCTGCAGACACGCTATTCGAAGTTCATTGACCTCTGGGATCGCGGCTTGCGAGCTCGCGAGGAAGGGCGACGCGGCCCGTTTGCGCAGCCCAAGGGGGCGGCACCGCCCCAGCGACAAACCGGCCGAACAAATCTGAAATCGGAAGATTGACTGATGGGAGGAAGGACGAGCGTTGCGCCCGGCGCCGACGGGCGGCGCCGGGCAGGTCGGACCGTGGTTCTACGCCTTGGTGACGTTCCCCGCCTGCGGACCTTTCGGACCGTCGACGATCTCGAATTCAACCGCCTGGCCCTCGTCAAGGGACCGGAAGCCGTTCCCGGTGATCGCTGAGTAGTGCACGAACACGTCACTACCCCCGTCGCGCTCGATGAACCCGTAGCCCTTGGCGTTGTTGAACCACTTGACCTTGCCTGTAATACGCATCGTTCTTCTTCCCTTGCTCGAACAGTGACTTTCGAGACACAAAAAAAGACCGCGAGTGCTTGCGCGGCCTCGACTTCTAGGCTGACCCTTCGACTTGGCTCGAGGTCGACCCGAGCGCGTCGAGCGGTTAGGGAACGCCCCTTAACGCAGGCTTATCCTAAGCGCCTGTTTCATGAGTGTCAAGCCGGTTTCGCCGCAATTACGCTTCGAGTGCATTAATGCGAAGAGCCCTTCTGAGTGTGTCGGACAAATCGGGGCTGGTGGAGCTCGCCGAAAATTTGATCCGTCGCGGATTCGAACTCGTGTCGACGGGAGGGACCGCGCGCGCGCTGCAGCAGGCGGGGCTTGCCGTCACGTCGATTTCCGAAGTCACGAAGTTTCCGGAAATGATGGACGGGCGCGTCAAAACGCTGCATCCACTGGTGCACGGAGGCATTCTGGCGCGGCGAAGCCGTGCCGACGACCTCGCTGCCGCCGCCGCGCACGACATCACGCTGATCGATCTTGTCGTCGTCAATTTGTACCCGTTCGTGCAGGCGGCGTCGAATCCGAATGCGCCGTTCGATGCTTTGATCGAAGAGATCGACATCGGCGGTCCAAGCCTGGTGCGCGCGGCTGCCAAGAACTTCGAGGATGTTCTCGTGGTGGTCTCGCCGAGTGACTACGGCGCCGGTACTCGAGCAGCTCGATCGGGCGAACGGGCCAAGCCGCGAATTTCGTTTCGAGCTCGCTCGAAAGGCGTTCGCGCATACCGCCCGGTACGACAGCGCGATCGCGAGCACGCTCGAGACAGTGACGTCCGGACCGGAAGGCTTCAGCCGCGCGGCCCCGGCTGCGCTGCCAGCGGCGCTGCTGATGGATTTACGCAAGGTTCGCGATCTGCGCTACGGCGAAAACCCACATCAGCCCGCGGCGCTGTACGAACGTTTCGGACAGCGCCACGGGTTCAGCGTGCTCCAGGGCAAAGAGCTCTCTTACACGAACTTGCTGGATCTCGATGCGGCCGCGAGAATCGTGATGGAGTTCGACGAGCCGGCCGCGGTCGGTCATCAAGCACACCAATCCGTGCGGAGCGGCAACGGGACATGACGCTGCCGACGCATATGTTCGTGCGCGTGACGCCGACTCGCTTGCCGCGTTTGGCGGAATTGTCGGCCTCAACCGCTCAATCGACGTCGAGACGGCTCGCGCCATCGTGTCCACGTTCATTGAAGCGGTCAGCGCTCCGTCGGTGGACGAAGGCGCGCACGCGCTACTGGCAACGAAGCCGAACATGCGCGTGGTGATTCGAGAGTCGGCTTCCGCCCAGGACGAACTCGAGATGCGGTCGATTGTCGGCGGAGTTCTCATGCAGACTCGTGACGTCGTACGCGAGGCGCACGCGCCCTGGAACGGCGGCGACGGCCTGAAAGTGGTCACGAGACGTCTACCGACACCGGAAGAATGGCGGGCGCTGCGGTTTGCATGGCGAGTCTGCGCGCACGTCAAATCCAATACCGTACTTTTCACCGCGGCCGATCGGACGCTCGCCATCGGAGCCGGACAAATGAGCCGTGTAGACGCAGTACGGGTCGCGCGCATGAAAGCAGACGCGATCGGGCCCGATGCGCTTCGCGGATCGGCGGCGGCTTCGGATGCCTTTTTTCCATTCCGCGACGGCCTCGATGCCGTGGCGGCTGCTGGCGCGACGGCGGTGGTGCAGCCGGGCGGGTCCGTCCGCGATCAGGAAGTCATTTCCGCCGCCGACGAACATGGCTTGGCAATGGTATTCACGGCGCACCGCCATTTTCGCCATTGATCGACCGTCCTGCGATACGCTCTCAGCCAAGGAGCGGTGATGAGGCTCATGATTGTTGTGCTGTCGGCCATGTTGGGACCAAACAGATCGTGTTACTCATTGCTGCGTTAGCCGAATTAGCGGAGTGATCGATTGGCCGACAATATGAAAATGTCCCGCCCAGCGCTGCCGATCGTGATTGCGTTCGTGCTCGCCGCGAGCGCTGCGTCGCGCGGTCAGCAGCCTTCCGTGCCTCAGGCGCAGCCGGACGATCCGGTGAAGCTCCTCGTCGGCCGGCTGGATCTGGAACGCTACAAGGCGACGATCAAGGGCCTTACGCAGTTCGGTGATCGTCGGGAAGGCACCGATCGAAACCGGGCTGCCGTGGACTGGATTGAGATGCAGCTCAAAAGCTATGGCTGTGCGACGGAGCGGCTGTCGTACATCGTGAACCCGCCACCGCCGCCCCAGCAGGGTCGTGGCGGTGCTCCGCCGAACCCGGTGATTGCCAGCGGCGAGATTCGCCCCGCGGCGGGAGGATCCCGGTTGCGTGGCATCACGCGTCCCACCGGAGTCAATAACAGTCTCGAAGCGCAACCCGATCTGGCGTTGCGTGCGCTGAACAACCAGCCGAGAACTTTCGGTCCGCGCGAACAGGTCTACTGCACGAAAGTCGGAACCACACGGCCCAACGAAATGTACATCGTGGGTGCGCATATGGATGGGCAGGGCCTTGCTGAAGGGGCCAATGACAATGCGTCCGGGACGGCACTCGTGATGGAGTTGGCGCGAATTTTCAGCGCGCCCGACGTACAGACCGAGTCGATCGATTCGGTTTGCGCTCTGGAACAGCGAGGAAGCCGGATTGCTTGGCGCTCGCGCATACGTCGAACAACGGGCCGGACTTCAGGGCAGGGAGGATCCGCCAGGTTCGAGCCGATATCCCGAACCGTGGTGGCTCGGCATGATCCAGCACGACATGATGCTGTTTGACCACGGCATGGCCCGTGCCGACGGCACGGTGAGTCCCGAGCAGCGACCTGAGGCCGACGTCAACATCGAGTTTCAGTCGAACGCCAAGCGCGCCGATGAGGCTATGAAGCTCGCATTCTTCTTCCGCGACTCGAACGAGAAGTACGCCACCGACTATCCGGCCGCCGTCGGGTCTCACATGACCAACACCGATTCCACGCCCTTCATGGATATGGTGCCGTCGATCAGTCTTCGGGAAAACGAGCGGGGCATGCATATCGGTGGCGGGTGGGATCCGCACTGGCATCAGGCAACGGACCGCTACGCCACCTTCTCGGACGACGACTTTCGTCTGGGGCTTAACGCGGCACAGACGACGCTCGGGGCGGTTGCGCAACTGGTGGGCGCCACGATCTCGAAGTAGCAGGGCATCATGACCCGCTCTCGTATCGTGCGCGTCCTGCGCGCGTTGCTGATTGCTGTCGCGCTCGTCCTGATCATCGGAGCCTCAGCGTTCTATTGGGTCAGGCTTCAGCGTTCGCGGGCCGACCTCGTGCTCCGTGGCGGCCGTCTGATCACGCTCGACGAATCGATGCCCGAAGCACAGGCGCTGGCTGCGCGCGACGGCAGAATCATCGCCATCGGGTCGTCCGACGATGTCGCCGCACATATCGGGTGGTGGACGCGGGTCATCGATCTCGACGGTTACGTAGCCGTGCCGGGATTCATCGAAGGGCACGGTCATTTCGCCGGCCTCGGTGAATACCAGATGGGGCTCGATCTCCTCGACACGACGAGTTGGGAGGAGATCGTCGCCGCCGTTGCCCAGGCAGCTGCGAAGGCGAAGCCCGGCGAATGGATCGTCGGCCGCGGATGGCATCAGGACAAATGGACGGCAACTCCACAGCCCAACGTCGGCGGCTATCCAACCCACGCCTCGCTCGATGCTGTTTCCCGTGACAACCCGGTGGTCCTGCGCCATGCCAGCGGCCACGCCTCGTTCGTCAACGGACGCGCGCTGGCGCTGTCCGACATCACCCGCGCCACGCCGGATCCACCCGGCGGCGAGATTCTGAAGGACGGGGGCGGGGAGCCAACCGGGCTGCTGAGGGAGACCGCGTCCAACCTCGTACGGCGCGGAGCTGGAGAATCGACGCCGACGGCGGAGGAAACGGACGCCCGGATTCGTCAGATGCTCGCACTCGCCGATCGAGCAGCCATCTCGAACGGCATCACCACGTTTCACGACGCGGGCTCGACACTCGACGTCGTTGAGCATATGAAGCGGATGATCGACGCAGGGACGCTGCAGACCCGCTTGTGGGTGATGCTGCGTGCCGGCGACGACGCGCCCCCCGATTTCGACCTGGCGAGCGAAAAAATCCTCGGCTACGGCGACCATCACCTGACCGTTCGCGCGATCAAGTGGACGATGGACGGCGCCCTCGGATCCCACGGCGCGTGGCTGCTCGAGCCGTACGCGGATCTGCCGCGCAGCGTCGGACTGCCGCGATCGCTCGACGTGCTGAAGCAGACCGCCGGGCTCGCGATCAACAACGGTTATCAGATGGCCGTGCACGCAATTGGCGATCGAGCGAACCGCGAAGTGCTGGACGCGTACGAGGATGCCTTCAGGGCACATGGCAGGAACGGCGCCGACCTTCGATGGCGCATCGAACACGCGCAGCATCTGTCGCCGGCGGACGTGCCCCGGTTTGGCCAGCTCGGTGTGATTGCGTCGATGCAGAGCGTGCATGCCACGGCCGATGCCGTGTTCGTGCCCACCCGGCTTGGTGACAAACGCGCTGAAGAGGGCGCATACGTGTGGCAGCGGCTGATGCAGTCTGGCGCCGTTGTGACCAATGGCACCGACGCCCCCGTGGAGAACATCGATCCGCTCGCGAACTACTACGCCGCCGTCACGCGCAAGGCGCCGGATGGACGCACGTTCTACGCCGAGCAGAAGATGAGCCGCCTGGAAGCGCTGCGGTCCTACACGATTCAGAACGCGTTTGCGGCGTTCGAGGACGGTATCAAGGGGACGCTTTCGCTCGGCAAGCTCGCCGACATCACGGTGCTCACCAGGGACATCACCAAGGTGCCGGAGGACGAAATCAGGCAGACAAGGGTGGCCTACACCATCATCGGCGGCAGAGTCGTCTACGAGTCAGACCTGCGCTGATGCGTTAATGCCGCGAAGGAGCTCGGCCGGGGTCACCACCGCGGGCCCGAACTTGGCCACGGCTATGCCAGCCGCTTCGTTGGCGAGGCGGGCCGCCTCGACGAGCGTCGCACCCGCGGCGAGGGCCAATGCCAGCACGGCGATGACGGTGTCGCCGGCGCCCGTGACGTCGGCCACTTCCCTGGCCGACGCGGGCAGCGAGCCCTCGGCCCCTTCGCCAAGCAGCCACATCCCCTGGTCTCCGCGGGTCATGAGCACGGCGTCGCATGCGGCCCGTTCGCGCAGCACCCGCGCCGCCGCGCGTGCATCGTCGTCGCTTCGAACGCGCATGTTGGCGGCGATCTCGGCCTCGTAATGATTCGGCGTAATGACCGTCGCGCCTTTGTAGTAGTCGATGTGCGGGATTTTCGGATCCACGAGCACCGGAATTTTCCGCGTATTGCCTGCCTCGACCGCCGCACGCATCACCCGCGCGGTGACACAGCCTTTCAGGTAGTCCGAGATCACGATCGCCGCAGCCTCGCCGGCGTGCTGCTGCAAGGCTGAAACGACGCGCTGCTCGACATCGCCGGCGATTTCGGCGTCGCTTTCATAGTCGACGCGCGCCACCTGCTGATTGCGCTCCGTCACAATCCGCACCTTCGTCGTCGTGGGACGTCCGGCGTCGCTGACGAACGCCGGCGCGATACCTGCTTCGCGGCACGCCTGGGCCAGCGTCGCAGAGGCCTCGTCGTGGCCGGCAAGCGCTATCAGCGTCGCCCGTCCGCCGAGCGCGGCCACGTTGTGAGCAACGTTGGCGGCTCCGCCGATCCGATGGTTCTCATGATCGAACATCACCACCGGGACCGGTGCTTCAGGTGATATTCGCGTGACGCGTCCCGCAATGAACTTGTCGAGCATCGCGTCGCCGACGACGAGCACGTGGGTGCGCGCCATGCCATCGGCGAGCATTTGCGCCCGGTCAGGCGCGATCGGCGGCAGCATCGACGGGGCGCGCTGCCGCAAATGGCAGCGTGATCAGCACGAGGAGGAGCATCAGGAACTCGGAATCGCCGAAGTTGTACTCGAACAGTCCCGCAGCCAGCATTGCCGCCAGCGAAGCCAGCGCCGCCGACGCCAGTACGCGTTCGTAGTTTGCCCTCCCGCCGCCGAGGGCGGGCTCCCGCGCAGAACCGGCGTTGCGGAATATCCGAAACAACGCTCGAGCCACGACGGCGAC
Organism: uncultured Acidobacteriota bacterium; assembly: GCA_963814955.1. Taxonomy (GTDB): domain Bacteria; phylum Acidobacteriota; class Vicinamibacteria; order Vicinamibacterales; family UBA2999; genus DATCJA01. The sequence goes on along the minus strand of CAWFEX010000015.1, from coordinate 404,203 downwards.
GAATCCGAGCCAGACCAGGAGCGCCGGCAGACCGCGCTCGGCTGCAATCTGGAGCGGCACATTGTGCAGATGCGGGTTCGTTTGATTCACAGCGTAGTCCGGACGGTACTGCTGCGTACATCCGCGGGACCATGTTGGGACCCACACCGACAAGCGGATGATCTCTGACCATGAGCGCCCCGATTTCAATCATCGCGAACCGGTCCTGGTTCGCCGGATCCTGCGCGTCGAATGTCGATGTCAGCCGTGAAATGAGTCCCTGTGGGGCGACGACGAACACCGCCGCGAGGATGACCGGCAGGAGCGCCGTCAATCTCAGGTCCTTCAAGGCGAGCAGCAATCCGACTGCGGCGCACGCCCCGATCCAGGCATTCCGTGTGAAGGTCAGCAGGAGCGCGGCGACGAGCGCCGGCATCACGAGCGCAGGCCAGATGCGGTCCCTCGACCCGAACACGAGTCGCCCGGCAGCAATGCAAATCACGAGCATCAGAATGCCCGAATACGTCATGTAGTGGCTCAGCGTTCCCTGCGGCCGCTGACCGAGATTGTCGTAATGGAGTACGCCGTACTGCAGCACGCCGATGACGGCGCTGGCGGCGCCGACGGAAATGATGACGTCCGAAACAGTGGACGCGCGCGAGCCGCGTGCGATGTCGTACACGGCAGGAACGATGGCAAGTAATACGAGCTGCTTGCTGTCGATGAAGCTTTCGCGGGGATCGATCGAAAACGCGGACGCCATCAGCGTCAACGCGCCGTAGATCAGCAGCCACCTGAAAAAGGGAGGCGCGGAAGGCAGCGATCGCTCCTTGATGTGTATCAATGCCCAGGACGCGAGCATGACCGACAGCAAGATGTAGGCAAGTGCGATCGAGACCTGGAGCGCCGCGACGAATCCAAGGAGCGAGACAGCGGAAAGCCGCTCGACGAGCGCCGTCGCCCGCGTCTGCGGCACGGTCATCGTGATCGCATTCATACGAGCGCCCTCAGTCGCGGCTCGGCCTCAGCCCTGGTTGCGGCCAGCGCCCGTTCCGCGGCGGCGGCCACGCGCTCGGGGCTGATGCCGGTCAGGCACCGAAAGTCGCCCGGCTCGCATGTTCGCTGTTTGCAGGGCCGGCAGCGGAGCGGACCGGCATCAACCGACTCGGCAAACCACCGCGGATCCCGCCACGGCATCGAGCGCTCAGCCAGCGTAGGCCCGAACAGCGCAACGATCGGCGTGTGTGTCGTCGCCGCAATGTGCAGCGGGCCGCTATCGCCTCCAATGTACAACGTGGCGCGCGCGATGAGCGCGCGCAAGTCGTCCACATCGAGCGGCGGGTTGAACACGGCGCCGGCGGCTTCCTGGGAGAGCACTTGGATTCGCTCCATTATTGCGCGAGCCGCGCCTGCATCTGATGGTCCGGACGTCAGCACGAATCGCCGGCCCGGCGCGTGGCGCGCGAGCTGAACAACCAGCGCCGCAAAGTACTCCTGCGGCCATCGGCGGAACGGATTGCCGGCGCTCACGTGAAGCACGATAAGCGAATGGGCCTGGCCGATGCCGGCCTGCGCCAGCACGCGCTCGACGCGTTCGGTGGCGGCTCGATTCCCGGGCATCTCGACCGCATCACGCGATCGATCGCAGTCGCCGATGCCCAGCGGCGCGAGCAGTTCCCATTGCTTCAACACCGAATGTTGCGGCGAAAGGTCGGCCGGGCGCGCGACGACGTGGCTGTACATCCAGGTGCGTCCGCGCGTCCGGTAGCCGATACGCATCGGCGCCGCGCTCGTCCACACGAGCCACGCACTCCGCGGACCGCCGTGCAGGTCGATGGCCACGTCGAACTGCGCGCGCCGCAGTCGTCTGGCAAACGCGAAATCCTCACGCAGTCTGCGGATTCCGGTATTTCTCGGAATAACGACTACGTCGTTCAGGTTGGGATTCCCGTGGACGACCGCGGCGGCTGCCGGTTCGACGACGTAGGTGAGATGGGCGTCAGGATAGCGCCGCTTCAGCGCGCGCACCAGCGGCGTGGTGAACACGACATCGCCAAGCAGGCGAAGGCGTACGAGAAGGATCTTCATTGGTGCGAAGCACCAGGCACTAGTCCTTCTCCACCGTGGCCTCATCGATCAGCATCACAGGGATGTCGTCCTTGATAGGGTAGACACGGTGACACTGGTCGCACTTCAGTGCGGTCTCGTTCTTGACCAGCCTGACGGGGGTCCGGCAATTGGGACAGGCAAGGATTTCGAGCAATTCGGCGTCTACGGGCATGGTGCCTCCGGGCGAGGCGGTCGAAACCTCTCGAACTATAACATCTTGAGCTAAAATCGTTTATTGTCATGATGTTCCGCCGCTGCCTCGCGTGTCCCCCCGTGCGTGGCTTCCTGGTGCCAGGCGTATTCGTCGTGTTGCTTCTGCTGCCGGCGGTACCAGCCGCCAGTCAGACGTCGAGCGCCTATTTCGAATTTCTGATGGCCCGGCGACTGGAGGGCCTGGGCGACAACGATGGTGCGCTGGCGGCCCTCGAGCGGGCCGCTGGCGCCGACCCGATGTCTGCCGAAGTGCGCGCGGAGATCGCTTCGTTTCAACTGCGGCGGAACCGCCGCAACGAGGCCGAGCAGTCCGCCGTCTCGGCCTTGAAGCTCGACGAGAACAACATCGAAGCGCATCGGGTCCTCGGGTTGCTCTACGCGGCCAACACAGACGCGCTGAACGCGCGCACATCCCCCGAGCAGTTCGAGGCAACGGCGCGCCAGGCTATCAGCCACCTGGAGCGCGTCGCCGTCGAGCCGACGGCGGGCATCGAGATTCTTTTCTCCCTTGGCCGTCTGTACCTGGTGACGGGCGCCGCGCCCAAGGCCATCGACGCGTTCAACCGGGTGCTCATTCAGAATCCCGGTTCGGTGCAGGGGCGCGTGTCTTTATCGCAGGCCTACGCGGCGATCGGCGATCTCAAGAACGCGATCGCGGCGCTGGACGTGATCGTGGACGACGAACCGAGGGTGGCCTCGACGCTCGCGCAATATCAGGAACAGGCCGGGCTGCTGAAAGAAGCGATCGAGAACTATACGCGCGCCATCGCCATCGAGCCGACCAACCGTGGCCTCAAATTCCGCCGCGTGGCGGCGCTGTTCAACGCCCGCGACTACGAACGTGCGGCTGCACTGGCGGCCGAAGCGCAAAGCCAGCACGCCGACGATCCTCGTTTTCCGCGAATTCGCGCCCGGGCGCTCTTCGAGCGCGGTCAGGTGCAGCAGGCACTGACGGTACTCGAACCGACAGCCAAGGCCTTTCCCCGCGACACCGCCACGCAGGTGGCGCTTGCGGACATGTACAAGGATGCCGGTCGCGACGCCGACGCCGAACGCACCCTGCGGCAGTTCATCGATGTGGACCCTGGCAACGCGCAGGTACTCAACCACCTCGGTTACATGCTCGCCGAGAGCGGTCGACAACTCGACGAAGCAGTGCGTCTCGTGCAGCGCGCCCTCGATCTCGACCCTGGGAATCCGTTCTATCTCGACAGCCTTGGATGGGCGCATTTCCGCCGCGGCGATCTCGAGCAGGCTGAAAAGTACCTCTCGCCGGCAGCGGCGCAGCTGCCGCGCAACTCGGAGGTGCAGGATCATTTGGGGGATCTGCTCGCGCGCCGCGGTCGTTGGCAGGACGCCATCACGGCGTGGACGCGCGCGCTCGAAGGCGATGCCGCCGACATCGACCGCGGCTCGATTGAGAAGAAAATCACCGACGCCCGGTCACGCTTGCGCTAATTCAAAAATCACACGTCAAGACTCAACGCGACCCTGAGATGCAGAATGCCTGTCGGTCTGTTTGCATTTTGCATCTTGCGCTTTGCATTGCGGCGTCCGTCGCGCTCGGCGCCTGTGCCGCGCGGCGGATCAGTCTTCCTGCCGACCCCGGTGCACCGTTTCCGGACTTTGCCGAAACCTATCGGGCGGTGACGGCTGCCTGCGCAGGCGTTCGCACGCTGACGGCGGAGCTGGCATTGGCGGGCCGTGCCGGTGCTGGGCGGGTGCGCGGCCGGGCGATCGTCGGATTTGCGCAGCCTGATTCAATGCGGCTCGAAGGCGTGGCGCCGTTTGGCCCACCGGCGTTCATTCTCGCCGCGCGAGGCGCCAACGCCACTCTGGTGTTGCCCCGCGACAACCGCGTCGTGCGCGGCGCGCCGCCGGAAGAGATTCTCGATGCCATGACGGGCGTCGCGTTGTCGCCCGCCGATCTTCAGGCGGTGCTGACGGGTTGCGTGGTGCCGGCTGGCGCTCCGGTGGCCGGGCGGATTCACCAGAACGGATGGGCATCGATCGACGTCGGTGACGGCGCGACACTCTACCTGCAGCGCGAGGGGTCTGCATGGCGCTTGCGAGCCGGGACGGCGGCGCGGATGGCAGATCGAATATCCAGCGTGGCAGGGCGCATTCCCGAGTGCCGTTCGCCTGACGTCATCGAGCGGCTCGGTGAACGTGGACCTCACGGCAACGGTGTCGCAGCTCGAGACGAATGTTCCACTCGACCAGGCCGCTTTTGCCGTCGATGCGCCGCCTGGCGCAATTGAGCTGAGCGTCGCCGAGCTTCGCGAGGCTGGTCCGCTGCGGAATTGAGCAAACCACATCGTCGTTTCATGCGTCCGGTCATCGTTCGCGCCTACGCGAAGATCAACCTCGATCTGCGGGTGCTCGGGACACGCCCCGACGGGTTTCACGAGCTGCGGACGGTGTTTCAATCAATCTCGCTCCACGATACGGTCGCGTGCATCCCGCGCCAGGGGCCGTTTGCCATCGAGTGCACGGCGCCCGGCGTTCCGCTCGACCGATCGAACCTGGTCTGGCGCGCCGCGGAAGCGCTGTGGCGGGCACTGCGGCGCGATGGTCCGATTGACGATGTCGTCGTACGTCTCGATAAGCGGATCCCCCTGCAGGCAGGGCTTGGCGGTGGCAGCGCCGATGCTGCGGCGACCCTGGTGGGTCTGGCGCGGACGTGGGGCGTTGCCGTTCGGCCGGCGCAGCTCACCGATGTGGCAGCGTCGCTCGGTGCGGATATCCCTTTCTTCCTGACCGGCGGCACTGCGCTCGGCCTCGGGCGCGGCGACGAAGTCTATCCGCTCGCGGATCTGCCACGGCACTGGGTCGTGCTGCTCGTCCCCGGTTTCGGGGTGTCAACGACTGAAGCCTACGGCTGGTACGACGCCGAGCGCGATCTTGCTCGCGGACCGATGGTGCGGGAGCCGCAGCACGTGCCCGGCCCGTGGCCGTCGAGATCGGCGCAGATGATCAACGATCTCGAGGCGCCGATTGCGCGGCACCACCCCGAGGTCGACCAGATGAAAGCCGCGCTGCGCCGGGCCGGTGCGCTGGCGGCAGCCATGTCGGGGAGCGGATCGGCCGTTTTCGGTCTGTTTCAGAAACGGCGCGACGCGACCGCGGCGGTCGATCGTCTGGCCGGATCGGGCTGGCGGGTGCTCCTCACTGAATCGATGGGCCGTGGCGAGTATGCGCGGCTCAGCCGGGCCAGGTCATCATCTGGGCATCGATGATCGATCCGTGCTCGAAGTCTTTTTCGATACGGAATGGCGGTGAGATCATCGATGGATGATCATCGGTGGCCCGGAACTTGCCCGCAATCCGCTGTGTCGACTACACTAAGCGATTGCGCCACCCTGGCCGACGGCTTCCGAGGGATCCCGTCATTTCAACGACTGTGGTGGGGCGTGGCCAAGCGGTAAGGCGCGGGACTTTGGATCCCGTATTCGAAGGTTCGAATCCTTCCGCCCCAACCAGCCCCTGACGGTATTGCTGTCGCTGGGGAAGCTCGCACCCGCGGCCCAGGCGACGGATCAGCGATGCGACGAACTCTGAGTGGTGAAGGTTTGACCTCGACCGGATTCAGCGATCTGAAGGTGTTTTCCGGCAGCGCCCACCAGACCCTGACGAAGGAAATCGCCGAGTTTCTCGGAATTCCGGTCGGGCAGGCGCGACTGCGCCGGTTCCCGGACAGCGAGGTCTCGTTCCAGATCGACGAGAACATCCGCGGTGCGGATGTGTTCATCGTTCAGCCTACGTGTACGCCCGTTGACCAGCACATCATGGAACTGCTGGTCATGATCGACGCGTTCAAACGGTCGTCGGCCGCGCGCATTACCGCCGTAATTCCGTATTACGGCTACGCGCGGCAGGATCGCAAGGACAAGCCGCGAGTGCCGATTTCGGCGAAGCTGGTTGCCAACCTGCTGAGCGCCGCCGGCACCAACCGGGTGCTGACGATGGATCTGCACAAGGCGCAGATTCAGGGCTTTTTCGATATTCCGGTCGACCACCTGTTCGCGGCGCCCGTGATCATCGAGTACCTCGGCCGTACGGACAGAGCCCGAAGCTGACGATTGTGTCCCCCGACGCAGGGGGCGCCGAACGGGCGAGGGCGTACGCCAAGCGGCTCGACGCCGAGCTGGCGGTGATCGACAAACGGCGCACCGACGACGGCACCACGGAAGTGATGAACGTGATCGGCGACGTGGAAGGCCGCATCTGTATCCTGCAGGACGACATCATCGATACCGCAGGAACGATTCAGAAGGCGGCCAACGCGCTGCAGGCGGCGGGAGCCGAGCGGGTGCTCGCGTGCGCCGTGCATCCCGTGCTGTCGGGGCCGGCGATCGATCGCATCCAGAACGCGCCGCTCGAACAGATGATCGTGACGAACACGATTCCGCTGCGCGGTGAGGCACAGCAGTGCAAGAAGATCGTCGTCCTCTCGGTGGCGCGGCTGCTGGGGCAGGCGATCCGGAGCATCCACGAGGAGACGTCGGTTTCGTCGCTGTTTGTGTAGAGAGTCGTTCACGCTTCTTGGTGCCTTGTTCTCAGTTGGTGTTCACGTTCGAGCGACATGCGAACCTGAACCGACTCTGAACACCAACCTGGAAGCGGGAGCGGAGAAGGGTGAGCAGAAGGATTCAGTATGGACGCAACACTCGATGTCGAAAAGAGAGCCAGTCACGGAAAGAACGAGGCTCGGCGCCTGCGGGCGTCAGGGCGTATTCCTGCCGTTGTCTACGGCAGCCGGAAGGGCAAAGCCCTGGACGCGGTTCCGGTCGCCGTCGATCCGAAGGCGGTCATGCGCATCCTGCACTCGGAATCCGGCGCAAACACGCTGATTACGCTGAAACTGGACGGCACCGAGTCGCGCGTCATGGTGAAGGAATACCAGCTCGATCCCGTCACCCACAAACTGCTGCACGCCGACTTCTTCGAGCTTGCCATGGACCGTGCCATTACGGTGACGGTCCCGATTGCCGTCAAAGGTGAGCCGAAGGGAGTGAAACAGCAGGGCGGGCTGCTCGATTTCGTCACCCGCGACGTGCAGGTCCAGTGTCTGCCGACCGACATTCCCGAACGCATTGACGTCGATGTGTCTGAACTGATGCTGCATGAGTCCATCCGCGTGCGCGATCTGCCGCAGGACCCGAAGTGGAAGCCTCTCAACGATCCGGACACCATGATTGTCCACGTCATCCTGCCGAAGGTCGAAGAGGTTGCCGCAGAGACACCAGAGGCCGAGGCTGCGGCGGCGACAGCCGCTCCGGCGGAGCCCGAGGTCATCAAGAAGGGCAAGGTCGAGAAGGAAGGCGAGGAACCTGCGGCGAAGAAGTAATTTACGAATTGACGGATTCACGAATTTACGAATTGCAATTGGACAATCAGATTCGTCAATTCGTAAATTCGTCAATTGATGAAATTGATCGTTGGTTTGGGCAACCCTGGCGCGCAGTACCGTCACACGCGACACAACGTGGGCTTCAGGGTTGTGGACGAAATCGCGCGGCGACATCAGCTTACGTGGGCGATGGCGCCGTCGCAGGTACCCGAGACGTTCGTGGTCAAGAAGTTCGGCGCCGAGCCCGTTTTGCTGGCGAAACCGCTGACCTTCATGAACTTGAGCGGCGACGCCGTGGCTGCCCTGTCGCGCTACTACGACGTCGCGCCGGAACACCTGCTGGTCGTATACGACGAAGCGGCCCTGCCGTTCGGTCGGCTGCGGGCGCGGGCCCGCGGATCGGCGGCCGGGCACAACGGCATCAAGTCGATCATCGAGCGTCTTGGGACGCTGGAGTTTCCCCGGCTGCGGCTGGGGGTCGGGCGCGGGGACGGCCGGCGCGATCTGGCGGACCACGTGCTCGCGAAATTCGAGCCGGATGAACAGCCCGAGCTCGAGTCGTTCATCGCCAAGGCGGCCGACGCCGCAGAGATGTTCGCCGTGGAGGGCATCGAAAAGGTGATGAATCATTACAACCCGGACGCCACGGCGCCGGATGTCGATTGACTCCTTGCTGCCAGCGAGCGCGAAGCGCTCGCAGAGAAACTGGCAGCCTTAGTCCAGAAGGAGACTTATGAAAAGGAAGTACAAACTCGTCTACGTCGTTTCGCCGGTGGCGACCGACGAGCAGGTGTCGGAGCTGCACACGCAGATCGAAGCCGTGGTGCAGCGGATGGGCGGTCGCATCGAGAAGACTGAAAACTGGGGCCGCCGGAGGCTCGCCTACGAAATTGGCCACCACAAGGAAGGCACCTACGTGCTGGAGGTCATCGAGGGTGCGGGCGAGCTGATGAAGGAGATCGATCGCCGCCTGAAGGTGATCGATTACGTGATCCGCCACCTGATCGTGAGGGTGGACGAGGACGAGCAGGTCGTCGAACGCCATCGCACGAAGCGCACTGATGCGTCGCGCCGTCGTCGAGTTGCGCGCGGCCTGCCGCCCGATCGGCAGCCTGGTGAAGGACAGCGCGGTGAGTTCGAAGACGAGCGCGATGACGAGGACCGTTTTGACGGTGCGGAGGACGGGCGATGAACGGGAGAAGAAGTTCCGGCGGCGGCGGTGGTCGCGGTCGTTCGACCCAGGGACAGCAGGGAAAGGACGCCGCGCGCAGGCCGATGTTCCGGCGGCGCAAGGTCTGCAAGTTCTGCGCGGAGAAGATCGACGACATCAATTACAAGGACACGAAGCTGCTGATGTCGTTCGTCCCCGAGAGGGCGAAGATCGTGCCGCGACGCATTTCGGGCACATGCGCGATGCATCAACGAAAGTTGCGCACGGCGATCATGCGTGCGCGACAGCTTGCGATGCTTCCGTATACGAGCGAATAACGGGCGCGCAGGACGCGCAGGCTGAAGCCCGCGCGCCACACACATTTTGTAGCTACACACATTTTGTAGGGGCCGACCTTCAGGTCGGCCCAAAGATCGCGCGGTTTTGTAGGGGCCGACCTTGAGGTCGGCCCGAGAGGCATCGCCATGGAAGTCATTCTCAGAGAACACGTCGACAATCTGGGCAAGCGCGGTGAGATTGTGAAGGTGGCCGACGGCTACGCCCGCAACTATCTCCTGCCGCGGAAGCTGGCGCTGCCGGCGACCGACGCAAACCGCAAGCACGTGGAGCGCGAGCGCAAGATCGTGGAAACGCGTGAAGCGCAGGAAAAGGGGCAGGCTGAAGCCATTGCCGGCCGGCTGGCCGCGCTCGAGATCATCATTACGCGCCGCGTCGGCGAGACCGATCAGTTATACGGCTCGGTGACGGCGGCCGACATCGCCGACTTCCTCAAGGAGAAGGGGTTCGAGGTGGATCGGCGCAAAATCATTCTGCCGGAGCCGATCAGGGCGATCGGCGATCACGCTGTGCCGCTGAAGCTTCACCGCGAGGTGACCGTACCGCTGAAGGTCCGCGTGGCCAAAGAAGGCGGACCGACGACATGAGACTTCAGAGCGTCGTGGTGGCGCTGGTCGCGCTCGCCGCTGGCACGGCGATCGGCTTTCAGCTGAACCGGGCAGAAACTCCTGTCGCGGGAGAGGCGCCGGCTCCAGCGACCGACGCGCCGAAAGGTGGCCAGGACCAGACCGGCCCGTATGCGGTCGTCGACAACTGGCCGAAACCGCTGTCACAGCTGCGCGGTCACGAGAAGTGGACCTGGGGTGCTGTGCAAGGCATTTTCGCTGAGAGTCCGAATCGCGTGTTCGTGTTGATGCGGGGCGAGCTGCCTGCGTTAGAGCGCCCGGTCGAAGTGCCGTATCCGAACGTCGCTCCGAGCGTGTCGTTCCCCGTTGCCCAGACACCGTTTCGCAACGCTTCGGTCGGCCCGGTCAGCAGCCCCGGCAACTCTGGCAGCGACGGCTGGAACGGCTGGAAGGGCAAGCTTGGTATCGACGCGCGCTGGGAGCATTGCCTCTTCGTCGTCGACGCTGCGGGCAACATCATCGAAGAGTGGACGCAGTGGGACGACATTTTCAGACGACCCCATTCCGTGTTCATCAATCCGTACGATGCAGAAAAGCACGTGTGGGTCGTGGACGACAGGCAGCACGCCGTCTACAAGTTCACCAATGACGGCAAGCAGCTCGTACAGACGCTGGGCGTTCGCGGTGTGGCGGGCGACGATTCGACGCACTTCAACCGTCCGACGTTCCTGACGTGGCTGCCTGACAGCACCCTGTATGTGGCGGACGGGTATGCCAACACGCGCGTCGTGAAGTTCGACAAGGATGGCAAATTCCTGACAGCCTGGGGAGAGAAAGGCACGCCACCCGACGACACGCGGCCAGGCACCTTCGATGCCGTGCACGGCGTCGTCGTCGATCCCGATGCGCGCCGGGTGTATGTCACCGACCGCTCGAGCGCTCGTATTCAGATATTCGACGAAAACGGCAAGTATCTGGATCAGTTCGCAACCGGGTCCCCCTCGACGCCGCAGGTGCTGTACATGTCTGCGGACAAGCACCTGTGGATCGTGGACAACGACACGTCGAAGGTCGTGAAGTACGACATGGACGGCCGCTATCTCTACTCATGGGGCAGCCGCGGCGAGTGGCCGGGAGCGTTATGGAACGTCCACGGCATGAGTGTCGATCAGGAAGGCAATCTTTATCTCGCCGAGGTCAACAACGGACGCGCACAGAAATTCAGCCCGCGCTCCGGTGCGGATCCAGCGCTCATGGTCGGTAAGCCCGTCCGGTCGGCCTGGTAGTTGAAAACATATCGAGACACGAAGGGGGGGAAGGCACGAAGGAACCAAGGCTCAATTTTCGTGGCCTTCGTGGTTTGAGGAGGCAGGAGCGATGACGACTCTTCGCACCATCGGTTTCGCGATGGCGTCCATCGTGCTGATGTACGCCGGTTTGTCCGCGCAGTCCGCGGAGCAGCAGATCATCGCCGACGCCTCGATGGCGCTTGGTGGCCGCGAGCGGATTCTCGCCGTAAAGACACTGCTCGTGGAGGGCGGCGGCCGCGATCTGAATGTCGGCCAGTCGCTGCGCTTCGACGATCTCGGACTGCAGTCCGACGTCTGGCAGATTCGCGAATACAAGCGGGCCTACGATCTTGGCAACACGCGTGCGCGGTTCGAGGCGATTCGCGAAGCGCAATATCCCTTCTACCAGGGCGAGGGCGCCGCACGACTGATTCAGGGGCTCGATGGCGAAGTTGCCTTCAACGTGAACGCCGAAGGCAACGCAACGCGGATCTTCGGGGCTCAAGCGACGGGGCGGCTGGCTGAATATCTGCGGCATCCGCTCACACTGGTGCGCGCCGCACTTCAGCCCTCGGCCAGATTGTCGAACGCACGCACACAGGGCAGCGAGCGGCTCGTGGACGTCGCGGTGGGTGGAGCGATGCTCACACTGGCGATCGACGTCGCCACGAAGCTTCCCACACGCGTGATCCAGATGACCGACAGTCCGACGCTCGGAGATACACCGGTCGAGACGCGTTTTGCCGGCTACGAGACAGTCTCCGGACTACAGTTGCCGACACGGCTGACGACCCGTACCGACAGGTGGCTGAGCGCTGACGTCCGCATCATGCGGCAAAGCGTCGACGGAACGGTCGGCGATCTCGCCGCGCCGCAGAACGTCAGAACCGCCACGCAGCCCGCCGCGCCCGCGCCGCCTACGACGACGAGCCGCGAAGTCGCCAAGGGCGTCTGGTTCGTCGAGGGAACGACGCACAAGAGTCTGCTGGCGGAGTTCAGCGACCACATGCTGCTGATTGAGGCGCCGAACAACGAGCGCGTCCGCGCGGTGCTGGCCAAGGCGCGCGAGCTGCGCCCGAACAAGCCCGTGACGAAGCTGCTCGTCACCCATCACCACGGTGATCACACGGGCGGTGTCAGACTCGCCGTTGCGGAAGGTGTCACCGAAATCATTACGCATCGCAGCAACGTGGCGTACTTGAATCTGGTGCTGACGCGGCCGCACACGATCAACCCAGACGAACTCTCGAAGAAAGCGAACGCCAAACTTCCGAAGATCACGGCCATCGACGATGAGGGCGTGCTGCGCGACAGGACCGATGACCGTCAACCTGTACCACATCCGGGACAACAGCCATGCGGACTCGATGGTGATGGTGTATTTCCCGAACGGAAAAGTGTTGACGCAACCGGACATCTACATGCCCAACGACAAGCGCAACATCATCGAGGGCGAGCCCTACGGTCATGCGCCGTGGCTGCAGAACTTCATGGCCAACATCACGATGAGAAAGCTGGACGTCTCATCGCACGCCCCCATCCACGGGGACTACGTTCCGCACAGTCAGTTTCTCGATGCACTGGTCTTCATGACGCAGTTCGTGCCACCAAGGAGCTCGACCAACTAGGTTGTTCGTGCTTCGGAGCATTTTCGAGACGCCGTGCAGATTGCGGTAAAGTCTCACGTCGGGAGACTTGCCATGCACATCCTGCGTCGCGCCGCCGCTCGCGCTGCCGTGTTCCTCGCCGGTTTCCTGATGCTCCCGCTCGCTGCCGACGGACACCACAGCGTCGGTGCGGTGTACGACGTGGCCAAAGTCATGGAGCTCGAGGGTCCCGTGACGCGCGTGGTCTGGCGGAATCCTCACGTGCGCTTCACCGTCCGCGCGAGGAACGATCGCGGCCAGGACGTCCTGTGGGATGTGGAAACGCACTCGGTCAGCATCCTGCGCCGTATGCAGGTCTCCCCGGACGTCCTGAACGTAGGCGACCGCGTGCGCGTGGCCGGCAATCCGGGACGACGAGGCGGGACCGCTTTCTTTGCGCACAACCTGCTGCTGCCGGGCGGTCAGGAAGTGCTGCTGCAACCGGGAACCGCCGCCCGCTGGTCCAAAAACACTGTGGGCAGGGCCGACACGTGGCTTGCGAAAGCAGGAAAGCCCGGTGCGAGCCTCGGTATCTTCCGCGTCTGGAGCAGCTCGCTCGCCGATCCGTTTCTGTTTGGCGGACCTCTCGACGGCAAGCCCCAGGCGAATCGATTTCCGTTAACGGCTGCCGCGCAGGCTGCCGTCGGCCGTTTCGATCACGCGAAGGACGACCCGACAAGAAACTGCGCCCCCAAGGGAATGCCGACGATCATGGAACAGCCGTATCCGATCGAGCTCATGCAGCAGGGCGGGAACATCGTGCTCCGCCTGGAGGAGTACGACACGGTCCGCATGATTCGCATGACTGCGGGCGACGCCGGCAAGCCCGCCGCGCCGTCGCGGTTGGGCTATTCGGTCGGCCGATGGGAGGGCAGCACGCTGATGGTCACAACGACCGGCGTCAGCTGGCGACACTTCGACGGCAACGGCATTCCGCTGAGTCCGGCGGCGACGATGGTCGAACGGTTCACTCCGGGCGCCGACGGCAGTCAGTTGAACTATGAGCTGACCGTCACCGATGCGGCAACCTTCACGAAACCGGTCACGGTCACGAAGCGCTGGATCTGGCTGCCCGACGTCAAGGTCAGCCCGTACGAGTGCACGACGTGAGTGGAATTTAATTTCGTCTATTTCGTCCCGGCGCCGAACTCCACGCGGGCCGCGTCGGCGAGGATGTAGTCTCTGTAGACGGGCAGCGACCATCCCTGCTTCGTCAGCTCGTCGACCCGGGCGGTCACCTTCGCGACGTAGTCGCTCTTGTCCTTGTACAGCATCCTGAGTTGCGCCTGCGTCAAGTCCACGTCGTACCCCGCCAGGCTGCACAGTTGATTCTGCGCCTCCAGGCCGCGCGTGGCGACGAACGGGTGCGCGTTCGCGATCGGCGGGTTCGCCCCTTCGTTGCGCACGCGGAAGCTCTTTACGGGCTGATCCACGTACGGATTGCGGATGCCGCCCCGCGGGTTGCCGTACTGATCGAGCGCCATCAGCGAACCATCGTTGGCGGTGCTGCGGTCGACAAGGATGCGATCGGCACGTGGCGGTACGATCCCCTTGTCGACCCACTGGAACAGGTGGTGAAGCGCGACGGAGATGTAGGCGCCCATCGGAAAGCGGCTGATTGGGTACTTGCACGGGTTCGGGTAGTAGGCGTCGGCCTCGCGCGAGTCGAGATGCGCCATTCCGGCGAACTCGTAGTTGCGGTACTGATCACCCGGCGAGTCGGCATCCTGGCGAGTTGTCGCATTCCCGCCCTGCACCTCCGTCATCGTCGGCACCTGTATCAGCGGCACATCGACCTTCTGAATGTTCGCGCCGCTGCTCGTTGGAAGGAATCCATCGTAAATGGGCTTCATGTCCGCGAGGCGATACACCATGTGCGTCGGGAGGTAGTTGATCAGCACCCCCGAGGATGCCGACGTGCCGGTGAGGATCGCCCTTCTGACCGGCAGACCGGCAAGCGGATTGTCCGGCTGCTTCGACTTGATGAGAGCGCCAACCTGCGCCAGGATGTCGCTTGCCTGCCCCTGCTCGATGCTCAGGCCGCCGTAGCGCGCCTGATTGAACTGCACAAGTCCGGCCGGCGTGCTCGTCAGGATCTCGAGCCCGATGTGCCCGCTGGTCATCGTGTAGAGGTGGGTGAAATGGAACACCCACGGGTTGCCGCTCGGGTGCATCGATTCGGCCACGACCAGTCCGCTGAACCGTGACGGGTCCGCTGGTTTGCGGATGACAATGCGGGTCTTGTACGGTCGCCCGTTGGCGGTGCCACTCACGAAGTATTCCTTCGTCTCGTACGCGAACTGATTGGTCGTGAGGCCCGAGCGAATCTTCATGAGCGTCTCGAAGAACGGGCCTGGACCGGTGATCTCCGTGGCAGCGGTCGGGAGCGGTGTCGTGACCGGGCTGGCTGGAAGGCTTGCCGCCACTGCCGTGCCGCCGCCACCTCCTCGACCTTCCTGTCCTCCTCCGGCGCCGCGGCCCTGTCCCTGGACTGGGATCGGCAGCTGTCCGGCAAATGCGGCAGCGTTCATTGCAATGGCTACGGCTGCGACGGCCGCGTTTCGCCACGTTCGGATGTTTGAACGCATCCTCGTCCTCTTTTCTGACAACGCCGCGAAAGGATGATCTCTCAGCTCACGACACCCCTGACATCTGTGCCAGCACTCTGAACATAATGGCGAAGTCGTGCTCGGCCAGCCCCATGCCGCGCGCCGCCGTCAGGAACTCGTTGGTCACGGCCGTGGTTGGCAGCGGTACGTCCAGCCGCCTGCCCATTTCGAGCGCCAGCAGCATGTCCTTCTGCATCATGTTGACGTTGAACCACGCTTCATCCGGCATCTCGAGCACGAAGGGGCCGCGGTACTGCACCATGGGCGATCCGATGACGCTGTGAGTGAGCACGTCCACCGCGACGTCGCGGGGGATACCGCTTTTTTCGGCCAGCAGGACGCCTTCGCTGAACGCAAGCATCTGCACGGCGAGGCTGAGGTTGTGCGCGATCTTGAGCGAGAGCGCGAGGCCGTTGTCGCCGACATGAGTGGCTTTGGGTCCGATGTCCTCCAGAATCGGCTTGATGCGTTCGAAGGTCTCGCGTTTGCCGCCCACCATCATCGTGAGCTTGCCGGCGTCCAGTGTCGCCGGGCTGCCCGACACAGGGGAATCCACCATGTCGCCGCCCAGTTTGCGCACCTTCTCGGCCACGGTGCGGCTCACCGCGGGGCTCACGGTGCTCATGTCGATGATCACCGAGCTGGGGCGAATGCCGGCGAGAAAGCCTTCCGGACCATCGGACACGCCGTCGAGCGCCTTGGAGTCGGTGACCATCACGAACACCACGTCGGCCGCCTGCGCGACGGCCTTCGGTGAGTCACCCCACGTCATCCCCCGGTCGATGAGCCACTGTGCCTTCGACTTGGTTCGGTTGTGCCCGACAACGGTGTGGCCCTTGTCGAGCAGCCTGTTCGCCATCCGGCTGCCCATCGCGCCCAATCCGATGTATCCCACATTAGCCATACGCTCGCGTTCCTCCTCGGCGGAGACCCTATCACATGAGGTGACTGCAGCCTCCATTGACCGCTGTCCCCGAGATGATCGGGTGTAGTATCTCCCTCGCTATGGAAGCCACCGCCACGGTCGACGCAGCAACTGCCGCGGTAAAAGTCCGCGGGAAGCCGTTCTATCGCAGCCTCTGGGGACAGGTGCTCATCGCAGTCGCCATTGGCATCGTTGTCGGGCTCGTGTCTCCGCAAACCGGCGTGGCGATGCAGCCGCTGGGTGTCGCCTTCATCCGGTTGATCACGATGGTGATCCCGCTGGTCATCTTCTGCACCATCGCCGCCGGTATCGCCGGCATGGAAAGCATGAAGAAGATCGGCCGCGTCGGCGGCAAGGCGCTGATCTATTTCGAAGTCGCGACGAGCCTGGCGCTGCTCATCGGGCTGTTGGCCGGTGCCCTCACTCAGCCCGGCGCGGGGTTCAACGCCGACCCGGCGACGCTCGACGCTGACGCAGTGGCCGGCTACGCAGGTCAGGCCAAGGCGCAGACGATCACCGACTTCCTGGTGCAAATCATCCCGACGTCGGTGGTCGAGGCTTTCGCGCGCGGAAGCATCCTGAGCGTTGTGTTCGTCTCGGTGCTGTTCGGATTCGCGCTGTCGGCGCTCGGACAGAAAGTCAAACCGCTGCTCGACATGCTCGAGGGCCTTACCCAGACGGTCTTCGCCGTCGTCAACATCCTCATGCGTCTGGCGCCGATAGGGGCGTTCGGCGCGATGGCCTTCACCGTCGGGCGGTTTGGCCTGAGCGCTCTGGGATCTCTGGCGCAATTGATTGTGACGCTCTGGATCGTCTCGGCGCTGTTCGTGGTGCTCGTTCTTGGCGGCATTTCACTCGTAGCCGGATTCAGCATCATCAGGTTCCTCAAGTACATCAAGGAAGAGATCATCCTGGTGCTGTCGCTGAGCTCCTCCGATCCTGTGCTTCCGTCGCTGATGAGAAAGCTGGAAAAGCTCGGATGTTCGAAAGGCCTGGTCGGTCTCGTCACGCCGACGGGTTATGTGTTCAATCCCGACGGCAGTTGTCTCTACATGGCGCTGGCCGCGGTATTCGTCGCGCAGGCCACGAACGTCTCGTTGACGATGGCCGACTATGTAACGCTGTTTGCGGTTGCCGCGCTGACCCACAAAGGTGCCAGCGGCGTCCAGGGTGCGTCCTTCATTGCGCTAGTCGGCACGCTGATGGTAATTCCCACGATTCCTGTCGCCGGCATGGCGATCATTCTCGGCGTCGATCGCTTCATGAGCATGTGCCGCGCAACCGTCAACGTCATCAGCAACGGCGTGGCGACGATCGTCGTGTCGCGCTGGGACAAGGAGCTCGACGGCGAAACCCTTCGGGCCAATCTGAAAGCGTTGACCTGAGGAAGGGACGATTCAGGCCGCGATCTCGAACCGCGTGCAACGCCATCCCTCCGACGGGCAAATAGTCCAGGGTGGGCAAGGCGCTAAGCGCCGAACGCGACCTGACACATCGAGGTCGGCGCGGGGGTCAGTCGACGGTCTGTCCTGGTTGCGTCCCCCATCCGAACCCGTCTGACGTGCGTCGCAGCGTCACCATCCGGATGCGGTGGTCTGCGGCGTTCCGGCCCGGATTGCCTGTAATGACGACGACATCACCCGGCTTCAGGGTTTCTCGTGTCACCCCTTGCCCGGCCAACTGGCCGGCGCCGCCCCATTCGACCGCCCACCGCTGCTCCTGGCCGGTTTCATCGGGCGCCATCACGTGCACGAACGAATGGGGATTGCGGAACAGGAACTGCACCAGTCTGCCCTCGATTTTCGTCGTCTTGCTTTCGTCATAGGTGGCGGCAAAGGAGTGATGCGCGCGAGCCGTCAGGCCGGCCGCCATCAGCGTGACCGTCAACACTATGAGGAGTCTGCCCTTCATCATCACCGCTCCTTCCGAGTATTGGATGCCACGGAATCGATAGTCAAAACCCGGATACCAGAATTTCAGCTTCGTACGTTGCCCCGATGCTGGCGTAACGACCGCTGAAAAAGATCAGAGTCCTCGATCGCACAGCCGACCGCCGCCGCGCATCCCTCGAGCCGAGGCCCCCCGTCCCACTCGAGGAACGAAAAGGTCGGGGTGTTTACCGCGAAGCCGGGCGCCTCGTGAATGACCACGCCGGTTTTGGTCGCCTTGCCGACGCAAAACAGCACGAGCGGCGGGTCGAGCGAGAGCGCGGTGAAGGAGTTCACGGTCAAGGCGCGAACAGTCCCCGCGATCTCGGTGGTGATGATCGTCACACCGATCGCAAACTGCCCGATTGTCTGCCTGAAGACGCGGGGATCGATCGACACGCTGCGTTACCCGATCAGACGACCGTCTGCCGTCTGTTGATGACGGCGCTCACGTCATCAGGGTTGATGAGATCCGCGGCCTTCCAGCCGTTGAGATCGTACTCCGCCATGCACTGCTCGGCGAAGCCCTTGTAGCGCGCGGACGCGCCCGTAAGGTCGGCAACCATCAGGGTCTCGAAGCGAATGCTCTCGTGATTGCCGAAGTAATTCCGCTCGTACAGCTCGTGGCGGCCGCCGAACTCGGTTCCGATCGCATCCCACAGCAGCTTCATCAGCTTGACGCGCTGCTCGGCGGTGTAGCCGTTGGATCCGCGCACAAACTGATCCAGATACGGTCGAAGCTCCGGCACCTTCAAATCAAGACCGCTCGAGGGCAGATAGATGAGCGCGCTTGCCAATGTGTTCTGGATGATCTCCTTGATCTTCGGGTAGGCCATGCTCGCCATCACGCGATAAGCGAGGCCGTAATCGAGATTCGGCAGCACGTAGCCATCGGTCCACGGAATCGTGGTCCGCGCCATCGCGTCGGTGAGACCCCAGAACAAGTTGCGCCAGGCGAGGACTTCACCGACCTGCGCCTGGACGCCGCGGAAGTCCTTTGCGCCGGTCGCCTCGACGGCTTTGAGGAGCAGTCCCGCCAGAAAGTCCAGTTTCACGGCAAGCCGCGTGCACCCCTGGAACATGAAACGCGGCAGGAACCCGGAGCGCGGGAAGAAGTTGTTCACCTTCTCGATGTCGCCGTACGCGAAGACGTTCTCCCACGGCACGAAGACCTTGTCGAATACGAGGATCGAGTCGTTCTCGTCCATGCGGCTGGACAGCGGGTAGTCGAAGGGTGAACCCATCACCGCGGCGGTCATTTCGTACGAAGGCCGGCAGAGCAGCTTCAGTCCGGGCGAGTCGTTGGGAACGATGCAGACGAAAGCGAACGGCTTGGTCTTGATCGGCAGTGCTCCGTTGTTGGCGATGAAGTTGTAGTGTGTCAGCGTCGACGTGGTCGCGACGACCTTCGCGCCGCTGACGATGAGGCCACCGTCCGTTTCCTCCTCGACGTGCATGTACACGTCCTTGACCTCATCGAGCGGCCGGTCGCGATCGACGGGCGGATTCACGATGGCGTGATTGACGAACGAGACTTCTTCCTGAACTTTCTTGTACCAGTTCCGCGCGTTGTTGTCGTACGGCGCGTAATAATCCGCATTGGCGCCAAGCGTCGCCAGAAACGCCGCCTTGTAGTCGGGACTCCGGCCAATCCATCCATAACTGACCCGCGCCCATTCCGCGATCGCATCGCGTGCGCCCACGAGCTCGGCCGCGTCGCGCGGGGCCCGATAGAAGCGGTGGGTGTAACCGCCGTTGCCGGTGTCGGTCGAAATGGTGAGCGTGTCCTTGCGACCCGGATCATGTAGCGCGTCATACAGTCGCGCAATCATCCGGACGGTATTGCGAAACGCTGGATGGGTGGTGACGTCCTTGACCCGCTCCCCATAGATCCAGATCTCGCGCCCGTCGCGGATGCTTTCGAGGTATTCGGCGCCGGTGAACGGGCGCGTCCGATGTGCGGTCATGATCCCTCCAGCTCTCTGGCGCGTTGCTCCCACTCCGACATGAACCGGAACACGTTTTCCGAAGGCGGCTGGGGCGAAAATGTCTCGAGCCACCGGACCGGCTCACCTCCGGTGTTCGCGAATGAATGGACGCAGCCGACGCCTGTCCAGAGCACGTCGCCCGCCCGTGCCACATACCGCGTCCCGTCCATCGTCGCTTCCACTGAGCCGCTCAGAATGAAGTATGCCTCTTCATACGTGTGGTCGTGGAGGCCGATCGACACCCCGGGAAGGTACTCGATGAACAGGAGGCGATGGTGTGCGGCCCCGAATTTTTCATCGATCAGCCACTTCAGAAACACGCCCTTGAGACCTCCGGCCACGATGCGGCCTTCATCGCCAGGCGGAATCTGGCCTACGTCGAAGTGGCCAAGGAGCGCCCCGTCGAGACGATGGAGATCCAGCGGTGGCGCATCGGCTGGTATCGAACCATCTTTCACAAAGAAGGTGTCGCGTTCCCTGCCAGGGGGCTTGGGCTGTGGCGCCGCCATTTGCAGCCATCGCACGGGCGTGCTGCCGGCCGCTCGCCACGCATGCACCGTCCCCACCTTGAGCGCTCCGAAGTCGCCAGGCCGTACGCGATAGGTGCGATCGGCCACGCGCAGGATCGCCTCTCCCTCGAGCACGTAAAAACTTTCTTCGTACGAGTGGACGTGCGGCACCAACGCTCCACCCGGCGCGAGCTCGTCAATGCTCAGGCCCGTATGGACCGAGTGGGTCGCGTGGTCGACCAGCGACGCATGACGGTAGCCATCGCTGTGCCCGTCGTACGCGGGATGATGCGCAAGCGCGGCCCCGTCGAAGTGCCCGAAGTGATGCACGAACTCACACCTCTTGTGCGCGGCGTATTGACCCCGATTCCGGTGGGGGCGTATAAGGAACCGCCGGCACCTGAAGCCGTCGAAGGAGTCCGGGATCGCCCCCCAACATTGGCCCGTTCATCATCTACCATCTCACGCACCCGACCGAGGTCACGCGGAAAATCGAAGGCGCCCGCCGCGAAAAGGGGCTGTCTTGTCGGTCGGCTTTTCGTCGCAGAGCCATCTCTCCCATTGGATGATTCGGCACACGGGGCGTGTCGCCGGCCGTCTACCGCCGGAGCCGGTAAGCACAGTCGTACCAGAGGACTCGCGGGTTCGTCTTGCAGAAACCCGACATGGATCGCTCGATCTTGACCGCCCCAGGTAGCAGGATTCTGTTCACTTCTGTTGCGTTTCTGTAGGACGCTCAGTGGCGAAACTGGACACCCTTTCGTCCGATATGGCATCGCAACCTCGCTGGGACACCTCATACGAATGGAAGGCCGTGGTCCTGCTCGGGCTTGGCTTCGGACTCGTAGGGCTCGACCGCTGGATCATTGCGCCGCTTTTCCCGTTCATGCTCGGCGACCTGGGCCTCGACCTGCAGGACCAGGGCAACATCATCGGGATCCTTGGAATGGCCTGGGGGGTGTTTGCCATCTTCAGCGGAAGGCTCTCCGATGCCATTGGCCACCGTAAGGTTCTGATTCCCGCGATCGTGTTGTTTTCGCTGCTTTCCGGTGTGTCAGGCCTGGCCACAGGATTCGCCAGCCTGTTTGCCATACGGCTCGTCATGGGCGTCATGGAGGGGTCGTACTGTCCAACGAGCTTTACCGCGACCGCGGCTGCATCGCACCCGAGCCGGCGCGGTTTTCTCCAGGGTCTCCAGCAGTGCGGATTCGCGCTGTTCGGCCTGGCGCTCGGCCCCATCATCGCGACTCAGTTGCTTCAGGTCGTGCCATCGTGGCGCTGGATCCTCGGCATCGTCGCGATTCCCGGCCTGGTCGTTGGCAGCCTGCTGTACCTCGTGTTGCGTGAGCCCGGAGACACACAGGGAGGGCGAATCGTCGGCGCAGTGGCGACGGGCGGGAAGTGGCTCGACGTCTTCAAGAGCCGCAACATCGTGCTCTCGATGTGTGGGCTGCTCTGCGCGATGACGTGCGTGTTCGTCCTCGGAGCAATGGTCCCGAACTATCTGCTGGACTATCTAAAGCTGAGTCCAACGCAGATGGGTTTCGTGATGTCCGGGCTCGGCTTCGGCGGGTTCGTCGGCCAGTTTGCCGTTCCTGGACTATCCGATCTGCTCGGTCGGCGTGTGATGGCCGTCGCCGGGTTCGTGGGTGCCGCTGTCTTCGTATACCTGTTGAAGAACACGGGTGCGAATCCCCCGGTGCTCTTCGCATTGTTGTTCGTAGTGAGTTTCTGCTGTCTCGGCAATATCGCGCTCATCACCGGACCGATATCGACGGAATCGGCGCCGCCGGGGTTGATCTCGACGGCCATCGGTATGGTCGTCGGCGCGGGCGAGATCTTCGGCGGGGGCGTGGCGCCAATCATCGCGGGCGCGGTCGCGCAGAGCTACGGCATCGAGAACATCCTCTGGGTGGCGATGTCCGGCGTGGTGGTTGGCATCTTCGTCGCCGGCTTCCTGCGCGAAACAGCGCCTCGCAAAGTAGGTGTGATGCCACATCCCGTAGCCGCTTCTCATCGAGGCGAAGCCGGCGGCGTGCCTTGACACGGATATCGGATACATGTATTTCGGACGCAGTCGCGGCCTTGTCCGTCGAGGTGTCCAGCTCATGGCCTTGAAATCCGCGCGCCGAATTGTCGGTATCGCCGCGATCTGGGTGATCGCGGGACTACCGCAGCCCGTATTCGCCCAGATTGATTTGAACGGCGTTTGGGCGCCGATCTTCCATGAAGATCAGCCCGAGCGCGTCCCCGGCCCTGAGATTGGCGACTACGCCGGGCTCCCCATCAACGACGCCGCGCGCCAGCGCGCCGACGCCTGGGATGCGTCGCTGCTGACACTGCCGGAACATCAGTGCAAGCCGCATCCGTCGACCTATGGATTTCGGGGCGTCGGAAACCTCCGCATCTCGTTCGACTTCGATGACGCGACCCAGCGGCTCGTCACGATCAATACACAGATTCAGTGGATGGAGCAGAAGCGGACGATCTGGATGGATGGTCGCCCCCATCCACCCGAGTACGCCCCGCACACATGGCAGGGATTCTCCACCGGACGATGGGACGGTCCCGTCCTCGTCGTGCGCACGACCCATCTGAAGGCCGGCTGGATGCGCCGCAACGGATTGGCGTTGAGCGATCGCGCCACGATGGAGGAGCGGTTCATCCGCCACGGCGACGTCCTGACGCATGTGTACATGATTTCCGATCCGATCTACCTGACCGAGCCGCTCGTCAAGACGAATGGTTTCCGATTGCAGTTGAACGGAGAAGTGCAGCCGTATCCGTGCGAATCGGTCGACGAAGTGATCCGCGACGCGGGCGTGGTTCCGCATCATCTCCCTGGAACGAACCAGGGGTCAGACGAGTACGCCAGGAAACACCATGTCGCCGTCGAAGGCGTGAAAGGCGGCGCCGAGACCGCGTTACCCGAGTTCGCGAGACGGGCCGCAGGGCCCGCCTCCGCGCGTTAGGACACGCCGCATCATGAAACGCTTGTTCATGGCCGGCGCCCTTGTCGCAGGAATGATGACTCCCGCACTCGAGGCTCAAGACACGGCGCCCGACTTCAGCAGCCTCGAGGTCCACTCGCTTCACGTTCAGGGCAACGTCTGGATGCTCGTCGCGGGTCCGTTCAACGCCGCGGTCTCCGTTGGAAACGACGGCGTACTCGTGGTGGATACGATGGTTGCGCCGCTTGCCGACAAGTTTCTGGCGGAGGTGAAGAAGCTCGCCGGCGACAAACCAATCCGCTACATCGTCAATACGCATTTCCATCCAGACCATACCGGAGGCAACGCGAAAGTGGTCGCGGCTGGCCAGTCCATCGTCGCCGGCAATTTTGCCGCGCAGGTCGGCCCGGACGCGGCGAACCAGGCGAACGTCGTCGCCCACGAGAACGCCCAGATCCGCATGGGCGAGCTGCAGCCGTCACTGCCGTTCATTGCGATGCCGACGAGCGCGTTCCCGACCGCGCGCAAAGATCTGTTTTTCAACGGCGAGGCGGTTCAGATTCTCCACCAGCGCGCCGCCCATACCGATGGTGACGTCATCGTCTTTTTCCGGAAGTCGGATGTTATTGTCGCCGGCGATATCTACATCAACACGACCTTCCCAATCGTGCGGACTCCCCA
This sequence comes from uncultured Acidobacteriota bacterium, assembly GCA_963814955.1. GTDB lineage: Bacteria > Acidobacteriota > Vicinamibacteria > Vicinamibacterales > UBA2999 > DATCJA01. The sequence goes on along the minus strand of CAWFEX010000015.1, from coordinate 379,950 downwards.
GGGAGGGAGCGTTCAGGGCGTCATCGATGCATTGAACCGCATCATCGAGCTGACAGTGCCGGCGGAAAAACAGGAGGGCGGCACGTACGTCATTCCGGGACACGGCCGTCTCGCCGACGAAGCCGACGTCGTCGAGTACCGCGACATGATAACGATCATCAGGGATCGATTCGGGGATGCCATTCGAAAGGGGATGTCGCTGCAGCAGATCAAAGCTGCCCGGATCCTGGACGACTACGACGGGCGGTACGGCGACAGCACCGGATTCTGGACGACAGACATGTTCATGGACGCTGTCTACCGCAGCCTCAGCGAGCCTGCGACCAAGACGAGCCAGAGCCGGTAACATGACACTGAGAGCAGTTGCGGTGCTTGCGGCGGCGGGCGTACTGACGTCTCCGGCTCTCATCGCACAGGGACGCAGTGATCAGGCCGCGCAGCCGACGCCCACACCTCGCGCGGCAGCGCCCATCGATCTCACCGGCTACTGGGTGGCGATCGTCAACGAAGACTGGCGCTGGCGCATGGTGACGCCGCCAAAGGGCGACTACGCGAGCGTGCCGCTCACCGACGAGGGAAGGAAGGTCGCTGACACGTGGGACATCTCGAAGGACGGGCGCTGCGAGGCGTACGGCGCGGCAGCGCTTCTTCGGATGCCGACGCGGCTGCACATCACCTGGGAATCGGAGAACGTTCTGAAGATCGACACAGACGCCGGCCAGCAGACACGGCGGCTCTTCTTCGACCAATCGCGGAAGCCGCCCGCTGCACGCTCACTGCAAGGCTTTTCGCTGGCGGAATGGGAGCGCCCCGCTGGTGCAGGAGGTGGTGGCCGCGGGGCCCGAGGCGGTGGCGCACAGTCCGGACCTGTGCCTGGCGCAAATCTCAAAGTCGTGACGAGTCGATTGAGTGGCGGGTGGCTTCGCAGGAACGGCGTTCCGTACAGCGAGAACGCGACGGTCACTGAATACCTCGACCGCTTCAGAGCCCCGAACGGAGACGAGTGGCTCGCCGTTACGACTATCGTGACCGATCCGAAGTACCTGAATCAGGACTTCGTCACCAGCTCGCACTTCAAGAAGGAGGCCGATGCCTCGAAGTGGAGCCCATCGGCCTGCAGGACGACGTAGCTGCGCGGCGCCTGGGGCAAGCGTTGCGATTCGATCGCCGACAGGGCGCGGCAAGCGTCCATCGCCGACATCTACGCGCAGGCCAAAGCCTGCGCTCTACAGCAGGGCAGTACGTAGTGTCCGGCTTTAGCCGGACCGCCGACGTAGTGTCCGGCTTCAGCCGGACTGCCGGCCCGGTGCGCCTCAAGGCGGACACTACGGCCTGTCAAGAACGCGATAAAGCCTCTGCGCTACAGGACACCTGAAGATGACCACTGTAATCAGACCTGCCGCCGAAGGAGTGGACGTCAAGAAGCTGCTTCACATGTATCGGCAGATGTTCGCTATCCGCCTGTTCGAGGAGCGGGTCAACGATCTCTACACGCGCGCGCTGATGCCGGGTCTTGCTCACCTTTATATCGGTCAGGAAGCCGTTGCCGTTGGTGTGTGCGAGGCGCTTCACACAGACGACTACATCACGAGCACGCACCGGGGCCACGGCCATTGCCTGGCGAAGGGCGCCGAGCCGCGGTTGATGTTCGCCGAGCTGTTGGGCAAAGAGGCCGGTTACTGCAAGGGCAAGGGCGGGTCGATGCACATCGCCGATCCGGAGACCGGCAACCTTGGCGCGAATGCGATCGTCGGCGGAGGTGCTGGTATCGCAACCGGCGCTGCGTTCGCATCCAAGTATCTCGGCAACAAGCGCGTCGCGGTGTGCTTTTTCGGCGAGGGGGCGCTCGGTCAGGGTGTGCTCTACGAGGAGATGAATCTCGCGCAGCTCTGGAAGCTGCCGGTGATCTACGTCTGCGAGAACAATCTGTACAACGAATACACGCATTGTTCGGAAACGACCGCAGGAGACATGCTGGCTCGGCCGGCCGCCTTTGGCGTGAAGGCCGAAGCGGTCGACGGACAGAACGTGCGTGCGGTATACGCCGCGGCATCGGCGGCGGTGGAGCGCGCGCGGAGCGGCGAAGGGCCGGCGTTTCTGTTGCTGAACACCTACCGGTTTCGTGGCCACCATGTTGGCGACATCGCGCGCGAGTACCACCGGTCGAAGCAGGAAGAGCAGCGGTGGATCTCGGAGCGCGATCCAATCGCGCTTCATGGTGAGTGGCTGGTGGCTGAGGGGTTGGCCGACGAGACCGCGCTCGAACGAATGCGAAACGATCTCAGCGCCGAGATCGATGCGGCCGTCGAGTACGCAACGAACGCACCTTACCCGGATCCGGCGAAGGTTGACGAGGACGTGTATGCCTGAAACGGTTGCCAATGTGGGGCGGGTGCCGCCGACGCAGGGGTCCCTGTCACGCCTGCGCGATGGAGTGGATGCGGCGGCGGACTCGCCAGTCCGCGAGATCACCTTCGGCGATGCCATCCGCGAGGCGCTGGCGGAAGAGATGCGTCGTGACAAGACGGTTGTTCTCATGGGTGAGGATGTCGCTGAAGCAGGGACGCCGTTCAAAGTTGTGAAAGGCCTCGTCGAGGAATTCGGCCGCGATCGAGTCATCGATACGCCGATTTCGGAGGCCGGATTCACAGGCCTGGCGGTCGGTGCCGCGATGACCGGGCTGAGGCCGATCGTCGACATCATGTTCGGTGACTTCATTGCGCTCGTCATGGACCAGGTGGTCAACCAGGCGGCCAAGATTCATTACATGTCCGGCGGCAAGTGGAAAGTGCCCATGGTGGTTCGCGCGACGATGGGTGCGACGCGGCGGTCGGCGGCGCAGCATTCCCAGTCGCTGCACGCCTGGCCGAGCCACATTCCGGGGTTGAAAGTCGTCGTGCCATCCACGCCTTACGACGCGAAGGGGCTTCTCAAATCGGCCATCCGCGAGGACAACCCGGTGGTCTTCTTCGAAGACAAGATCAGTTACGCGAAGGTCAAGGGGCCGGTGCCAGAGGGCGAGTACACGATTCCGTTGGGCGTCGCCGACGTCAAACGCGAAGGGCGCGACATTACGCTCGTCGGCACGAGCAGCATGGTGCAGGTGGCGCTCGGAGCCGCGGCAATGCTCGAGGAAGTGGGCATCAGCGCCGAAGTCGTCGATCCACGGACGATGTGGCCACTCGACGAAAAGACGCTGATTGAGTCGGCGCGGAAGACGTCGCGGGCGCTGGTCATCGACGAGGGATATTTCCGGTACGGCGTTACCGGCGAAATCGCATCCGTGATTGCCGAGGGCGCCTTTTACGACCTCGACGGTCCCGTACGGCGTCTGGGCGCGCGACACGTCCCGATCCCGTTCTCGCCGGTTCTCGAGGACGCGACGGTTCCGACGGAGCGCGATGTGTTCGAGCTGGCACGAGCGATGTGCAATCGCTAGTCGGGTAGCTGGTAGCCGGTAGCTGGTAGCCGGAGGCCTTCAGGCCTCCGAGCGGTGTCAAGGAGACCTCAGGTGGCACTGAAAACCTTCGGGACGATGGCGGTGGACTGGGAGCAGCGGGTCGATTTCGACCGGCTGCGGCGGGAGCGGCTCACCCGTATCAAGGAGCTCCTGGCGAAATCCCAACTGGGGGCGTTGCTCTGCTTCGACATGAACAACGTGCGCTACATCACCGCCACCCACATCGGCACCTGGGCGCAGGACAAGATCAGCCGCTTCACTCTGCTGCCCCAGAACGACGAACCAATCCTGTGGGACTTCGGGTCGGCTGCCCGCCACCACCAGCAGAACTGTCCATGGCTTGGCGAGCGTTCGCGGGCGGGCATTCCGTCGATGCGCGGCTCGATGACCCCCGAAATGGGACGCGAAGCCGATGTCGCACGGAAGATCCGCATCGAGCTGGAGGCGCGCGGCCTCCTGAAGGAACCGCTGGGGGTCGACGTCGTCGAGCCGCCCGTCATGTTCGCCCTGCAGCGCGAAGGCATCAACGTGGTCGACGGCCAGGAACTGATGTCGATCGCGCGCGAGATCAAAACGCAGGACGAAATCACGCTGCTGAACATGTCGGCGATGATGGTGGACGCCGCGTACTTCGATCTCTACAAGGCGATGAAGCCGGGCATGCGCGAGAACGAGGCGGTCGCGCTCGTCGCCGAGCGCTTGTATGACCTCGGGTCCGAGTATGTTGAAGCCGTCAACGCGATCTCAGGCGAGCGCTGCAGCCCGCATCCTCACGTCTTTTCCGATCGCGCCCTGCGCCCTGGCGATCCCGTCTATTACGACATCCTCCACTCGTATATGGGATACCGCACGTGCTACTACCGTACGTTCTGCGTCGGCTCGGCGTCGCGCGCCATGGTGGATGCGTACAAGCGCTGCCGCGACTATCTCGATGCGTCGATCGAGCTGATTCGACCCGGCCGGACGACCGCGGAGGTGGCGTCGGTGTGGCCACGGGCGCAGGATTTCGGCTTCCCGAACGAGGAGGCCGCCTTCGCGCTGCAGATGGGCCACGGCATCGGACTCGCAATCTGGGAGCGGCCGATGATCAGCCGGCTCGTTTCCCTCGAGCATCCGCACGAAATCAAGCCGGGCATGGTGTTCGCGCTCGAGACGTTCTGGCCGTCCACCGATGGATGGAGCGCCGCCCGCATCGAGGAGGAAATCGTCGTCACACCCACCGGCCACGAAGTGATCACGCGGTTTCCCGCCGAGCAACTCCTTGTGGCGGGGGCGCCGTTCGTGACCGTCGGCGGGACGCTCCCGATCGTTCGTGAGACCGAGGCGCCGCCGAACCCGCAAGTGGTCGAGATGATTGCGGCGGCGGCGCGAACCGAAGCCGCTCACGAAAAGGTCGGCGCCGGATAAGTGGGACGTGCGCACAGGTGAGGCCGTGATCACCAGCTGTCTGGTTGCGAGGAATTCGCGGGCCGCGACATCGGAGCGGCCCCGTGAGTCCTTAGGGGAAGGTCTGCACTAGATGGCAATAAGCGTGGTGATGCCTGCGCTCGAGATGGCGCAGGAAACCGGAAAGCTCGTCGCCTGGCTGAAAAAAGAAGGGGAGCGGGTCCGAAAGGGCGAGATGCTCCTCGAGGTGGAAACCGACAAGGCGGTTGTCGAAGTCGAGGCGGCAAGCGACGGCATCCTCGCGGGCATTTCGGCTAACGTTGGCGACGTCGTTCCGGTTGGCCGAACAATCGCGTGGCTCGTGGCACCTGGCGAGGCGCCGCCTGCCGCGGAGTCAGTGGCCGCTCCGACAGCCCGTCGGTCAGACACGCTGACGCCGACGCCGACGGCGCCAGTGGCCGCCAGCGGTGCCACACCCTCAGCGTCGCAGCGAATCTCTCCGAAGGCGCGCCGCCTCGCGAAGGAGCATGGCGTCGATCTGTCCGGACTGAAAGGTTCGGGCCCCGGCGGCGAAATCCTCGCGGAAGATGTTCTCGCGGCCACGAAGCCGAATGTAGGGGCCGACCTTCAGGTCGGCCCGATCGGCCCGGTTCAGGTCGGCCCTCGGCCCGTGACCTCGATCGGCCGCCTGATGGCCGAGCGCACCACTCAGAGCTGGACCACCGTTCCTCACTTTTTTGTCACACGGGAAATCGATGCCGGCGCGCTGCGCGAGGCGCGGGAAGGATTGCTGCCCGCGATTGAGCGGTCGCACGGGGTAAAGGTGACGCACACAGACTTCATCGTTGCTGCCGTAGCGCGAACCCTGCGCCGTCATTCACGATTGAACGCCAGCTGGACCGCCGACGGGATCGTTGAGCATTCGGACGTCAATGTGGCCCTTGCCGTGGCAGTGGAGAACGCGGTGGTGACGGCGGTCATCCCGCAAGCGGACCGCACGACGGTTGGGGATATTTCCGTGCGGCGCAGAGATTTGTCAGACCGCGCTCGGGCGGGACGGCTGAGGCCGGAGGACATATCCGGCGCGACGTTCACCATCAGCAACCTCGGGATGTTCGACGTCGATGCCTTCACCGCGATTATCGTCCCCCCGCAGGCGGCGATTCTGGCGGTAGGCGCCATTGTCAACCGGGTGGTCCCGGTTGACGGCAAGCCCGGCATCCGGCCGATGATTACGCTGACGCTCTCGTGCGATCATCGAGTCGCTGACGGCGTACGCGCGGCGGAATTCCTCCGCGACGTCGTCGCCGCGCTCAGCGACGCGAAGAGTTTGATGTAGGGGCCGACCTTTAGGTCGGCCCGAACCTGAGGTACCACTAATGCAAACCACCACTGCTCCCACAACGGTCAAACTCACCGATCCAAAGCTCTTCCGACAGGCCTGCTACATCGACGGGGCATGGCTGGATGCTCGGCCCGGCGCGGCGATCGAGGTCGACAATCCGGCGACCGGCGACACGATCGGCATCGTTCCAAGATTTGGCGCATCCGAGACCCGCGCCGCAATCGAGGCCGCCAGCCGCGCATTTCCTGCCTGGCGCGGTACGACCGCGAAGGAGCGCGCCGTCGTCATGCGCCGTTGGTTCGAGCTGATGCTGGCAAACAAGGAGGACCTGGCGCGGCTGATGACGCTGGAGCAGGGCAAGCCGCTCGTGGAGTCGCGCGGCGAGGTGGCTTACGCGGCGGCGTTTCTGGAATGGTTTGGCGAAGAAGCCAAGCGCGTGTACGGCGACACGATTCCGGGACATCAGCCAGACAAGCGCATCGTGGTGATCAAGCAGCCGATCGGCGTGGTGGCCTGCATCACGCCGTGGAACTTCCCGTTGGCGATGATCACGCGCAAGGCGGGTCCTGCCATTGCGGCGGGATGCACGGTGGTGTTGAAGCCTGCATCGCAGACGCCTTTTTCGGCGCTCGCGCTGGCGGAGCTGGGGGAACGTGCGGGCATGCCGAAGGGTGTCCTCAATGTGATTACCGGTTCCGCGCAGGACATCGGCCGCGAGCTGACGTCGAATCCCGACGTGCGCAAGCTCTCATTCACTGGTTCGACGGCGACGGGGAAAGTGCTCATGGAGCAGTGCGCGAGCACGGTGAAAAAGATCTCCCTCGAGCTCGGTGGCAACGCGCCGTTCATCGTGTTTGATGACGCGGAGCTCGATGCGGCGGTCGAGGGAGCGATCGCGTCGAAATACCGGAACACGGGACAGACCTGCGTGTGCGCGAATCGTATCTTCGTGCAGGACGACGTCTACGACGTGTTCGCGGCGAAGCTGGCGGACGCGGTTCAGAAGCTGAAGCCGGCGCCAGGGCTCGAGGAGGGTTCCACGCAGGGGCCCCTCATCGACGATCGCGCCGTGCAGAAAGTTGAAGAGCACATCGCGGACGCGCTGGCAAAGGGCGCCCGCGTGGTGAGCGGCGGCCAGCGTCATCCCCTCGGCGGCCGTTTCTTCCAGCCAACGGTGATTGCCGACGTCGATTCGTCGATGCTGGTGGCTCGCGAGGAGACGTTCGGGCCTGTCGCGCCGCTCTTCCGGTTCCAGACGGAAGAGGAGGTGGTCGCGCTCGCTAATGACACACCGTTCGGCCTTGCGGCCTACTTCTACGGCCGCGATATCGGCCGCGTGTGGCGCGTGGCGGAAGCGCTCGAGTCGGGAATCGTCGGCATCAATACCGGCCTGATTTCAACCGAGGTTGCGCCGTTCGGCGGTGTCAAGGAGTCCGGGCTCGGGCGTGAAGGATCGAAGTACGGCATCGAGGAATTCCTCGAGATGAAGTATCTCTGCTTCGGCGGCATCTGACCCGTGAAGTAGTACGTAGTGTCCGGCTTCAGCCGGACCGGCAGCTTCAGTGAAGTAACGTAGTGTCCGGCTTCAGCCGGACCGGCAGTACGTGGTGATGTGCTAGCATCTGCGGCATCGCGGGAAGGCTTTCTCTCGTTCGTGGAGGCGCTCCGATGCGCAACGACACCACCTCACTCCGCCCTTCGCGCGTTGCCAACGCCGCCTGGGTCTTCTTCGCGGCGCTGCTGTGGGTCTTACCTTCTGCCGCCCATGCGCAAGAAGGCGCGCCCGAAACAGGCACGAATGAATCCGGCGTCCTCGGCCCTCTCAACCTCCAGGGCGGAGCCGTGCCGGCTCCCGGGGTGTCGGTGGGAGTGCTTACCGGCCGGCCGACGGTTACGGCGAACCGAACGAGCGAACCGCCGAATGTCGATGGCCGTCTGGATGATGTGATCTGGCGAACAGCCGCGCGCATTACGAATTTCGTTCAGCAGCGGCCACTCGAAGGTGCGCCGGCCACCGAGCAGACCGAAGTATTCATCGCCTACGACAGCCAGAACATCTATTTCGGCATTTACGCGCATTACTCCGATCCCAAGCTGATTCGGGCCAGCCGCGTCGACCGCGATCAGACAGGCCCTGACGATACGGTGCAGGTGTACTTCGATCCGTTTCTTGATCAGCAGCGCGCGTATGTGTTCTCGGTCAACGGCTACGGTGTGCAAAGCGATTCCGTGCTGAATGGGGCGGACGCCTCGAGCGGCACGGTCGGACAGCAGGCCACAGCCATCATCAGTACCGCAGATGGAAACGCAAGCGTGACCGTGGTGAAGGGGTCGAGCAACCGGGGTCGTTCCCTGCTCGACAGGTTGCGCGACCAGCTCACGTCCAGAACGCCGCCCGAGAACCACACCAGCGGTGGCAACCGCAGCGGCGCTCCAGGTGACAGCTCGTGGGATGCCCTGTTCGAGTCCGCCGGGCGGGTCGTCGAGGACGGGTGGGTCGCGGAAATGGCGATTCCGTTCAAGAGCCTGCGGTACCCGACGCGGCAGCAGGGAGAGGCGCACCGGTGGGGTCTGCAGATCGAACGCACGATCGACGGCAAAGACGAGAGCGTCGTCTGGGCGCCCGTTTCACGGAATGTGATGGGCATGCTCCGTCAGATGGGTGTGCTCGACGGCATGACGAATTTGTCCACGAGCCGCAATCTGGAGTTCCTGCCCACGTTTACGGCAATCCGCGCTGATGCGCTGCACACGGGCGCGGAAGGGCACGATCACAACCACGGCGCCAATCAGAACGAGGGCGCCATCAACGTCAAGTACGGCGTGACCTCGAACCTCGTGTTCGACTTCACTTACAACCCCGACTTTTCGCAGATCGAGTCGGACCGCGCACAGATCGAGGTGAACCAGCGCTTTCCGGTGTTCTACCCCGAGCTGCGTCCATTCTTTCTCGAGGGGCAGGACATCTATCAGATTTCGGCCCCCTTCAATACGTCGCTGGTGCACACGCGCACGCTGGTCAACCCGCGCTACGGTGCGAAGCTGACCGGCAAGGTCGGCCGGACGTCGATCGGATTCATGGTCGCCAACGACGAAGCACCGGGTAAGGGTGACGATCCGACCGATCCTGCTTACGGGCAGGCCGCGAACATCGTGCTCGGGCGGGTTCGCTACGACCTGTATTCAGAGTCGCATCTGGGGATGCTCTTCACCGATCGTGAGCTGCTCGACGGCTACAGCCGGGCGGGCGGCATCGACGGCGTCTTCCGAGTTGGCGTCAACCATAGATTCCGCTTCACGGCGCTGAACACGGATCGGCGCGACGTGGATGGCGCACGCCACACGGGCCCGATGTTCGACGCTAATTTTCGCAAGGAAGGACGCCACCTCACCTACGAGGTCCGGCACACACGGCTGCATCCCGAGTTCGGTACCGACCTGGGCTTCATTCGCCGTGTGGACCAGAAACAGACGGGCGGCCTGGTGTCCTACAGATGGTGGCCGGAGAGCTGGATCATCAACTGGGAACCGCGGATTTCGTACGAGCGCAACTACGATTACCAGGGCGTCCTGCAGGACGAGGGCATCGCGAGTCGTTTGAGCTTCACGTTTGTGAACAATATCAGCGCCTACGTCAACGTGAACCGCGACATGGAACGGTACCTGAATCTCGATTTCTGGAAGACGCGCTACAACGTCGGTGCCAATGTGAACACCAGCCGCAGGGTCGGGCTCGGGTTCTCGCTCTGGACAGGTGACCAGATCCGGTTTATCGACAATCCGTACCTCGGCGCAGATCGTCAGCTCAATTTCCTCATCAACGTCCGGCCATTTTCGCGGCTGCAGTCGGAGCTCAACATCAATACGAGCCGGTTCACCGACGTCCGCACCGACGCCGAGGTGTTCGATATCAAGCTTTTCCGGACGCGGACGACATATCAGTTCACTGATCGTCTGCTGGTCAGGAACGTCATGGAGTACGACACGTTCGCGAAAACGCTCGGGGGAAATATCCTCGCCTCATATCGCGTGAACGCGGGTACCGTTTTCTTCGTCGGCTATGACGCCCATTACCAGGAAGGGTTCCGGATCGACGAGCGTTTGTTTCCCACCAGCGGGATGTTGCGCACCAACCGTGCCGTGTTCACGAAGCTGCAGTACCTGTTCAGGTACTGAGCGAGGGAGACAAAAAGCAAGTAAGAAGTGCAAAGTTCAAAGTGGAAAGTAAGTTTCAAGTAGCACGAGGCACTTCGAACTTACTTTGCACTTTCACGTTTGCACTTTGCACTTGGTCGACGCAGGTCGAGTCGGGTTCCCGCACCACGACCAGCCAAGGGGCATTCACCGGGATATCATCGGCGGGCCGTTGGCTGGATTAAGCTTCTGCGCATGCGAATTCTGATTGTGGGAGCTTCGGGTACGATTGGGTCCGCTGTGGTGACGGCACTTGGCGGTCGCCATGAACTCGTGCTCGCCAGTCAGCACAAAGCACCGGAAATCGTTGACATCGCGGATCCGGCGTCCATCCGCGCGCTCTTCGCGCGCATCGGCCGCGTTGACGCGGTGGTGAACGCCGCGGGACGCGCCGCGTTCAAGCCATTCAACGAGCTCGCCGATGCCGACTTCGAATTCAGCCTGCGAAGCAAGCTGATGGGACAGGTGAACCTCTTTCGGACCGGGCTCGAGTGGATTGCCGACAACGGTTCGTTCACGTTGACGGCCGGTTACCTCGCGAGGCATCCAATGCCTGGATCAGTCGCGGGCAGTCTGGTGAACGCCGCGCTCGAGGGTTTCGCACGGGCTGCTGCGCTCGAGGCGCCGCGGGGAATCCGGGTGAACGCGGTCAGCCCGTCATGGATTACCGAGACGCTTCAGAAGCTGGGCCGTCCACTCACGGGTGGCATCCCCGCCGCGACGGTTGCGCAGGCGTACGTGCGAAGCGTCGAAGGTACCGAGACAGGACAGGTGATCGACCCGCGGACGTAGCATAAGTTTCTTTCGACAGAGGTGAAGTGCGCCTGTTCCGAACCGCGACTCGAGGCGGAACGCGCTAACCCGCGACACTCTTTTCTGGGGCAAGCCGTGACCGAAGACTATGTCGTCGTATCAACGGTGCAGGGTCAGTTCACCGAGCAGCAGGTCCGCGCGTTTCTCGAGGCCCACGGCATTGCCACTCATGTGAGGGGCGAAACGCTTCGCACGACGTACGGGATTTCCGTCGACGGCATCGGCGCGGTCGAGATCCTCGTTACGCGCGATCGGGCCGACGAGGCGCGCGAGTTGCTGGCGCGCGCGGAGCGCGGCGAGCTGGCGCTCGATGCCGACCAGGAGCCGGAGACCCTCCCGTAGAACGCGATGCGATACATCGACGCCAATCTGCTGCCTGACGAAACCGTAGTGCACCGGGCGACGCTCCACTGGCTGATCTTCGGAAAGGCGATACTGGTTGTGCTGATCGGCGTGGTTTTGCTGTTTGTCGAGCCAACCGTTGGCGGCATCGTCGCCGCCATCGGCCTCGTCATGTCGGTGCCGGCCTGGATTTCCTACAAGACGTCGGAGTTCGGCGTCACTACTAAACGGGTCATCGTGAAGGTCGGCCTCGTTCAGCGACAAACGCTGGAGCTGCTGCTGCGGCAGGTGGAAGCCATCTCGGTCGATCAAAGCATCATGGGCCGCATGTTCAACTACGGCTCTGTCACACTGAGTGGAACGGGCGGCGTCAAGGGCGTGTTTCACAACATCGCCCGGCCGCTGGAGTTCCGCAGGAAGATCCAAAGCCAGACGGCCTGAACTGAGTTCGGGCCTGCGATTCGGAAGCGCTCTAGTAGCGCGCACGCTTCAGCGTGCGCGTTCCCGCGATCGGTTCAGGCCTCCAGTTCCTGACCGCTGCGATCGGGCAGCGTAAAGATGAGCGCGGCCGCAAACAGGAAGAACGCCGATGTCACTCCGAGCGCGAGGCCGATGCCGATGCCAGGCAACGTCGCCACAGCGCCGATCGTGTACGGCGCAACCGCGCCGGCCATTCGCCCCATGTTGTAGCTGGTTCCCTGCGCGGTTGCCCGCACGGCGGTTGGATAGAGTTCCGCGATGAAACTACCGAACATGCTGAAGTAACCGTGGCCGAAGTAGCCGAGTACCGGTCCGAGGAGCATGAGGACCGCGGGATTGCTGGCCATCTGTCCGTAGATGGGTACCAGCAGCGCCGCCGCCAGCATGAACAGAATGAACGTCCGGCGACGTCCGAGACGGTCTGCGATGAACCCGAAGGTGAGGTAGCCGAAGTATGCGCCAATCTGGACGGGGATGATCCAGGCCAGGGATCCGACGACGCCCATCCCGGCACCACCCTCAGAGACGGGACGGGCAAGGAACGCGGGCAGCCAGAAGAAAATGCCCCAGTACGCAAACTGCACTGCCGCTCCCAACAGGATGATCAGCAGCGTCCGGCCGACCAGGCGGCGGCCGAAAATCAGTTTGAAGGGATTTCCCGCTCGCGCCGGCGCGCTGCGCTGTTTCCACGCGTCCGGCTCCGGAACGTTGCGACGGATCCAGAGCGTAAACAGCGCGGGAAGCACGCCGACGACAAAGAGCCATCGCCACGCATTCGGGCCCGCGCCCGGCGCTCCCAGGACGGCCGCCGACATCAACGCCGCCGTGATGTAACCGATCGCCCAGCCGGATTGCATGATGCTGATGGCTTTGTTGCGATGTGCCGCCGGCCATGTTTCGCTGATCAGCACGGCGCCCGAGGCCCATTCGCCGCCCATGCCGATGCCGAGGAGCGCGCGCCACAGCAGCAGCTGCGTCACGCTCTGGGATGTCGCCGCGCCGAGCGATGCAACTGAGAAGACAAGGATTGTGGCCATCAGCGCGCGCGTGCGGCCAAGACGGTCGGCGACGTATCCGAAGAGCACGCCGCCGGTTCCCGACATGACCAGCGTGATCGTCCCGAGCATTCCCGCGGTCGCATCGTTGAAGCCGAAATAGGTGCGCAGCTGCCCGATCGCCATGGCGTACAACATGAAGTCCATCGCATCGAGCATCCACCCTAATTTGGCGGCAGCGAGTACGCGCCACTGATCGGGACGAATCGTGCGATACCACGGCGTCGAAACGCCACGCACGGATGAATACGCGGGTGCGGGCTGCATGAATCGCGCGGGAGCCTATCACAGGTTTCTGCTACACTTCTTCTTTCTCACCTGCAGGGCTCCCCTTCATGGCCGATACTGTTGTTGCTGCTGCGGAACGTACGCTTCCGCACAACCTCGAAGCTGAGCGCTCCATTCTCGGCGCAATCCTCGTTCACAACGATGCGTTCAATCTGGCGGCTCAGGCGATCGAGCCTCGTGATTTTTATCGCGACGCGCACCGCCGCATCTTTGCCCGGATGATCGCGCTGAACGAGCGCGGACAGGCGATCGACTTTGTCACGCTCAAGGAAGAGCTCGTGCGAAACGGCGAGCTCGATGATGTCGGCGGTCCGGCCTACGTCGCCTCACTCGCCGACGGTGTGCCGCGCGCGACCAACGTCGAGTTCTACGCGCGCATCGTCAAGGAGAAGTCGACGCTGCGAAATCTGATTTTCGCGGCCAACAAGATCCTCACCAACGCTTACGAAGCCGACCAGGACTCCGACGTCATTCTGGACCAGGCGGAGAGCGCCATTTTCGCCGTCGCCGACGACAGGTTGAAGGGCGGCTTCATGCCGATGAGCGATCTCGTGCGGGAGAGTTATCCCAAGATCGAGCAGCTTTTCGAGCACCGGCGGCTGGTCACGGGCGTTCCTACGGGTTTCGTCGATCTCGATGAGATGACGAGAGGCTTTCAGGCAGGCGACTTGATCATTGTCGCCGCGCGTCCCTCTATGGGAAAGACCAGCCTGGCGCTCAACATGGCGCAGCATCTGGCGCTCCAGGCGAACCATACGGTCGGGGTTTTCAGCCTTGAAATGTCGAAGGAATCGCTGTTTCTGCGCGTGTTGACGTCTGAAGCGCAAATCGACAGCCATCGGCTGATGACCGGCGCGATCGGCCAGAAGGACTACGGGAGGATCTCGCATGCGCTCGAGATGTTGAGCGCGATGCGCCTGTTCATCGACGATTCTGCGGGGATCAGCGTCCTCGAGATGCGCGCGAAAGCGCGCCGCCTGCAGGCGGAGCACGGGTTGAGCCTTCTCGTCGTCGACTACATTCAGCTCATGAACACACGAGGACGCTTCGAGAACCGCACGCTGGAGCTCGGAGCGATATCTCGATCGCTCAAGGGTCTTGCCAAGGAGCTCAACGTTCCCATTCTGGTCCTGTCGCAGCTCAGTCGCGCTCCGGAGTCGCGATCCGACCATCGGCCTCAGCTCTCGGACCTGCGTGAGTCCGGCGCGCTCGAACAGGATGCCGACGTCGTCATCATGATCTATCGCGAAGACGCGTACAACCGGGATCCGAATCATCCGGACGCGGGCACCGCGGAGCTCATTCTTGCCAAGCAGCGAAACGGTCCGACTGGCACCGTGCGGCTTGCCTTCCTGCGGGAGCAGACCAGGTTTGCCAACCTCGCTGCCAGTGCCTGATGGGTCCCGACCCCGTTCTTGACTCATGATTCGCAGCACGGTCGCACGCGTCGACCTCGCGGCGCTGCAGTCGAACTTCCGCGCAATCCAGCAATTTCTCGAGTCGGCAGCCGGCCGGGGGTCGGCTCCCGCCGTCATCGCCGTCGTCAAGGCCAACGCATACGGCCATGGATCCGAACGCGTGGCCCTCGCACTCGAGCAGGCTGGGGCGACGATGCTCGCATGCGCCGACATCGAAGAGGGAATCACGTTGAGGCGGGGGGGTGTGACGCTTCCGATTCTTGTCTTCGGAGCGTTGAGCGTCAGCGATCTCGACGGCCTGTTCGACTACGCGCTGACCCCTACGATTTCCACGCCGTCGGCCGCGCGGGCGGTGCAGGCCTCAGCGGCCAGACGACACACCGTGTGCGGGTATCACCTGAAAATCGACACGGGCATGAACCGGCTTGGATTTCGGCACGACAATCTGCAGCGCACACTGCCCGAGGTCCTGAATAGTCCGAATCTGCGGCTCGAAGGGTTTTACACACATTTTGCCACCGCTGATGACGCGGAGCATGCGCTGTTCAACGAACAGCGGCTCAGGTTCGAGGCAGCGAGCCGAAACGTAAACACGAAGGTGGTGCGGCATGCGGCAAATAGTGCCGCCCTGCTGCGGGACGCGCGTGTGTGGTACGACGTTGTGCGGCCCGGCCTGCTGCTCTACGGGATCGTTCCACCACCGTTGGCGTCGACCATTCCGCTCCTACCGGTGATGTCCCTGACCAGCCGTGTCGTTGCGGTTAAAGGACTGCGGAGCGGGGAAGCCGTCGGGTACGGATCCCGCTTCACTAGTCCTGCGCCGGCAAGGGTCGCCGTGGTGCCAGCGGGTTATGCGGACGGCCTGGATCTGCGGCTCGAAGGCCGCGGCCACGTGCTCATTCGCGGCCGTCGCGTGCCGATCGTCGGCGCTGTTTCGATGGACATGATGACGGTCGACGTTACGACGCTCGACGCCGTCGAGCCGGGCGACGAGGTGATGATCATCGGGCGCCAGGGTGGCGAATCGTGGCAGCAAATCGATGTGCGCGAGATGGCCGCAGCCATCGGCACCATACCGTACGAGATCGTGTGCCGGATTGGAGCGCGGATCGAACGACAGTACGTGTAACGGGTCAGGCGTGGTGCGCTTCTTATGAAAGAGAAAGTTGTATTTGTCTGCCAGGAGTGCGGCGCCCAGTCGCCGAAGTGGATGGGGCGCTGCGCCGAATGCGGTGCATGGAACTCGCTGGTGGAGGAGCGCATCGGCGATCCGCAGGTCGCAGCTGCCGCGAACCGTTACACGAAGCTCGGTTCGAGCGGAGCCGCCAAGCTGTACGCCGACGTCGACATAGCCGACGCGGTCCGGCTGTCAACCGGGATAGACGAGTTCGATCGGGTGCTTGGCGGGGGCATCGTTCCCGGGTCGCTCGTGCTGCTCGGCGGTGAGCCGGGGATTGGCAAATCGACGCTGCTGCTGCAGGCTGCTGCGCATTTTGCGCGCAACGCGGGGCCCGTGCTGTACGCCTCCGGCGAGGAATCCGAGCATCAGATCAAGAGCCGCGGCGATCGGCTTGGAGTGGGCGAAGCGCCGCTCTATCTGCTCTCCGAAACCTGCATCGAGCGCATCCTCGAAGAGGTTGCCCGGCTCAAGCCCGCACTCGTCGTCATCGACTCCGTGCAGACGGTGTTTTCAATCAAGTTCCAGTCGGCGCCCGGAAGCATTGGCCAGGTGCGCGAAGCAGCCACGCAGTTTCTGTTTGCGGCCAAGGGGCAGAACGTTCCCGTCGTTCTCGTCGGCCACGTCACGAAGGACGGCAGTCTCGCCGGTCCCAAGGTGCTCGAACACGTCGTTGATACCGTCCTGTATTTCGAGGGGGAGCGGCATCACTCGCACCGCGTGGTACGCGCTGTGAAGAATCGCTTTGGCGCCGTCAGCGAGCTCGGCGTCTTCGAAATGACCGGCACTGGTCTCCGCCCGGTTGCCAATCCGTCGAAGTTGTTCCTCGCAGAACGGGCATCGGGCACACCGGGCTCCGCCGTGCTGTGCTGCGTCGAAGGGTCGCGGCCGATTCTGGTGGAGGTGCAGGCCCTGGTCAGTACCAGCACGTACGGAAACCCGCGGCGGATGGCGATCGGTCTCGATCAGAATCGCGTATCGCTGCTTCTGGCGGTGCTCGAAAAGCGCGCGGGGCTGGCCCTGGCAGGCGACGACGTGTACGTGAACATCGCGGGAGGCATGAGCATCGAGGAGCCGGCCGCGGACCTCAGCGTCGTGGCGGCGGTTGCGTCCAGTTTGCGTAACCGAAGCCTTGCACCCTCGACAGCCGTCTTTGGCGAAGTGGGTCTGAGCGGTGAAATTCGAGGCATTCCCCAGGCCCCCTTGCGCGTCCGGGAGGCCGTCCAAATGGGGTTTTCACGGATCGTGATGCCGGCTTTGAACGTCGATTCGCGCGATTCGACCCTCCCGGTCGACGGCTGCGAGCTCGTAGGCGTCCGGACCGTCGGGGAAGCCCTCGATCAGCTCCTGACTTGATTTTCTTCGCGCGGGGCTCTAAGGTTCCACCATTCATAAAAGGGGTCTAGCCCGGGGGGGGCGTCATGGCCTGGTTCATCCTCGCGCGTCTGGTCTTTGTCGCAGCGGTCGGCTTTTCGGCATTTCACGTCCACTTCTTCCCTGGAAGTGGTGCTCTGCCGAATATCCTGTTCGGCCTCGTTCTCGCCGGGCTGATCGTCCTCCTCGAAATGCGCCTCCGCACTGCGCCCGTGACACATGTGCTCGGTGCGATGCTTGGCGGCGCCATCGGGCTTGGCGGGGCGAAGGGTACTCGGTGATGCCTTGTACCTGGGCCAACCTCAGCGACGACCGCGTCGTCTTTCTCCACAGCCTGATCCTGCTCGCGCTGCCGTATCTCGGTCTGGTGCTGGGCGCACGCAAAGGCGAGTGGCTCGAGCCCTCGAACCTGATCGGCCTGTTTCGATCCGCAGGCCCCCGCCGGCGCTACAAAGTACTGGACACGAGCGTCATCATCGACGGCCGCATTGCTGACATCTGCGAAACGGGCTTCGTTGACGGCACGCTCGTGATACCTCAGTTCGTTCTGAAGGAGCTGCAGCTCGTCGCTGATTCGTCCGACTCGATGAAGCGGAACCGTGGCCGGCGCGGACTCGACATCCTCCAGAAGGTCCAGAAGATGTCGGGCGTCGACGTCACCGTTTCCGATGTCGACTTTCCCGATATCCGCGAAGTCGATTTGAAGCTCATCGAGCTGGCCCGGACGCTGCAGGGAAAGATCGTCACGAACGACTTCAATCTCAACAAGGTCGCACAGCTGCGGGGCGTCGAGGTTCTCAACATCAACGAGCTCGCGAACGCACTCAAGCCCGTCGTGCTTCCGGGCGAGCTGATGAAGGTGTTCATCCTGAAGGAAGGCAAGGAATACAACCAGGGAGTCGCGTACCTCGACGATGGCACGATGGTCGTGGTCGACAACGCACGCAAGCTGATTGGCAAGACGATCGACGTCGTGGTCACGAGTGTCCTTCAAACGACCGCCGGCAAAATGATCTTCGGCCGGTTCATCGAGCCCGCGGCAGCGAGTCAGGCCGGGATAGGGCCGTCATCGTCTGTTGCGGACAACCGGGCGCGGCCGCAGATTCCGCCAAGCGCGGCGGCGGCAGGTAAGTAGGTCAACAAGGTCAAAAGTCAAAGGTCAAAGGTCAAAGGTAAGTCAAACGTACAGATCGGATCTCCTTTGCCTTTTGCCTTTTGACTTTTGCACTTTTGACTTACAGAATTCCTCCTTATCACTGGTGGCGGACCGTTTTCTTCCTCATTCCTGCTATTTCCCTGTACACGATCGTCCTCGGTACTCTCTCGCTTGCGTCGAGCTTCTTTGATCGGCGTGGATACTTCGCGCATTGGTGCGCGCGCACCTGGTCTCGCCTGATCCTTCGCACAACCGGCGTCACTGTCGATGTCAGCGGGCTCGATCGGCTCGAGGTCGGCCGGACGTACGTGTTCGTCGCGAATCACCAGAGCATCTACGACATTCCGATCCTGTTCTGGTCGCTTCCGTATCAGTTGCGCATCATTGCCAAAGAGTCGCTGGGCCGGTTTCCGTTTCTTGGCTGGCATCTGCGGCGCACCGGCCACATGCTGGTCGACCGGGCAAGACCCGATCGCACGGCGATTTTCGCCTGGGCATCGGCGCTCACGTCGAAAGGGCTGTCGCTCATCGTATTCCCGGAGGGGACGCGCAGCCGGGACGGCAGCGTTGGACGGTTCAAAGGCGGGAGTTTCTATCTCGCGCTCGAAGCCGGGCTTCCTGTAGTGCCGTTGTCGGTGGTCGGAAGTCGGCATGTGATGTTGAAGGGCCGTCTTGCGACGTATCCGGGCCACGTGCGCCTGTTGGTGCATGAGCCGATTCCGACCACCGGCATGGCGGGCAGCGATCCGCGGGCGTTTGGCGAGCGGGTGCGCCAGATCATTGCGCCGGACGCGCACACCGATGTGACGAAGCATGAGACTCACAGTCGCACCTGAACTCGCGTCGATTGTTCGTCCCGGCGTGCTGTGGCTGAATGACGCCGCTGTCACCGAAGGCGCTGCGCGTCTCGACGCGCCTCTCGCGGCCGCCGAAGCGGCGGTACGCTCAAACCCGCCGGACGAAATTGCCGCGGTGCGCACCATGTACAAACGCGTCGGCATCGATCCAACGAAGCGGCGGCCCTCGTCTGAGGCGTTGTTGCGGCGCGTCCGAAAAGGGGAGCCTCTGCCGCGCATCAATTCGATGGTGGACGTGTGCAACTGGTGCTCGCTCGAATTTCAGCTGCCATACGGTCTGTACGATGCGGCTCATATCGAGGGCGACGTCGGTACTGCGACTGGGCCACCCCGGTGAGTCATACCCTGGAATCCGCAAGGACGATGTTCACGTGGGCGGGCGCATCACGCTGGCCGACAGTCTGGGTCCGTTCGGCAACCCGACGTCGGATTCATCGAGAACGATGGTCACCACCGCAACGACGCATGCTCTCGTGGTGGTGTTCGCCCCGTTCGAGCTGGACGCGCGGCGTCTGTCGCATGTCGTCGACGTCACCGCGGCGCGGATGCACGAATACACCGGCGCCGTCCGATCCGGCACGTAGTGCCCGGCTTCAGCCGGACCGACCTTCCCGGATCTCGCGAACAAGCTCCCCCACCACACTGACGACTGCGTCCGGCGCATCAAGAGGAATCCAATGTCCGCTGCCGGCAACGATGACGTGACGCCCTCGGGTTGAGCGTCGCGCCAACGCCGCATCGGCACGCATCCGCTGCTCTTTCGAGTTCGCGGCCGTGACGACGACAAGCGGAAGGTCTCCGTAGTGGCCGGGGGCTTCCTTCAACACCTGGTTGGCACTGTCACCGATCGACTCGATCTGGCTTCCAAGAGCCTCGAAGAATTTCGGCTGCGTCCACATCTCTTTCAGGATGGGCCGGATCGCCGGCGGCAGCTTCCAAATCGGGGCGAGGATGTTTTCGTCCGCGCGGCCAAGCCCGCCTCGGCTCACCACCTTGACGATGGCCCACGCCGTTCCAATTGCGCCAACACTCACGAGTGCCGCCAGGGCTTTGCCGACCCCAAGTCGCGCGGCCTGGGCGCCGTATCGGCACAGACGAGCGCCCCTGGCGATCTGCCGTCGCTGTTCGTCGGACGGCTGAATCCACTCGTCGGGATGCGCAGGCTCGATGAGCACGAGGCCCGCCACGCTGCGCGGATGGCGCGCCGCGAGGAGTCGTACCACGAGTCCGCCGTACGAATGGCCCACAAGGATCCACGGTGTGGGTACCGCAGCGCGTCGCAGCAGCTCGTGCAATTCGTCGGCGGCTCGTCCGGCGGTGCGCGGCAGCGGGCCTCCGTCGCTCCACCCCAAGCCCGCGCGGTCGTACGCGCACACGCGAGTGATAGAGGCAACGCCCGGCACGACGAGGCTCCAGCTCAGGGATGAGCCGCCCAGCGCCGCGTCGAAGACAACCGAGGGGGACCGCTCCCCTTCACACTGAACGTGCAGTCTGTGGCCGCCGACGTCAACGAACCGACCCGGAGGCGTGGTGAACAGACGAGCTATCGTGGCCGGCCGAGGCACTTTCGGCAATATTCCTGCACTCATCCTCAGTATGAAGCGTCTTCGTGGCTCGACCGTTGCCGTTGTCGTGCTTATGATGTCGGCCTCCGCGATGATGTCGGCTTCCGCGTGCATACGGCCGAGCATTCGCGCGACGGCGGACGCTCCCGACCCCACACAACTCTGGCAGCCCCCCAACGATCTCGAACAGCGGGATCTGTTTCACGGCGCCGGCGGACCGTCGCTGATGCCAGATCGATCGGAAGTATTCGAGTTCGTCGCGGAAGACCGAAGCGGCTACAGCGCTGGGTATGACGTCCGCGACTCCGAGGGCGTGACCTGGTCCGTGAAAGTCGGGCCGGAAGCGCAGCCCGAAGTCGTCGTTTCGCGTCTGCTCTGGGCGATTGGCTTCCATCAGCCGCCCGCCTACTACGTGGCGGGATGGACGATGGCCGGTGGTCCTGCCGGGCCGCTGGAGGCGGGACGATTCCGTCCGGATCTGTCCACGTGGAACGTTATCGCCGATTGGTCGTGGTATCAGAACGATTTCGTCAACACGCAGCCGTTCAAGGGGCTGGTGGTCGCGAACCTGATGATGAACAACTGGGACTGGAAGACCTCGAACAACAAGATCTACGAGGTTCGCGAAGACGGCGGTCCTGGCAGACGGGTTTACGTCGTGCGGGACCTGGGAGCATCGCTGGGCAAGACATCATTTCCCAAATTGCTCGACTGGTTCCCCATGCGTGGGCTCGGTCAAGGGGTCGCGCAACGACGTCGCCGACTTCGAATCGCAGGGATTCATCAAGCGTATCGACGGAGAGCGCGTGGAATTCTACTACCGCGGCATTCATCAGAACGTCCTCGACACGCTGACGAGAAGCGACGTCGTCTGGACATCACGGTTGATGTCGCGGCTGTCCGATGCGCAGTGGCAGGACGCCTTTCGTGCCGCCGGGTACTCCGGCGACGACGCGGGCCGCTTCATCAGCAAAATCAAGAGCAAAGTCGCGGAAGGCCTGAAGCTGGGCGAAGGGTAGTCGCGCACCTCGGGCGGCGGGGGCGACAGGTCTGGGTCACCCCGAGTAGCATCGAAGGGTGCATGTAACCGCGATCATCGCAGCCGGCGGGCGCGGGCAGCGCTTCGGCGGTGCGGTTCTCAAGCAGCTCGTCCCCCTCGGCGGTCGTCCCATTCTCGAGCGAAGCGTCGACGCGTTCGTCTTGCACGAGCGCATAACGGACGTCATCGTTGCGTTGCCCTCCGATCTTGCGTCCGATGCGCCCACCTACCTTCGCAACCGCCACAAACCAATCGAGACCGTCGAAGGAGGAGATCGGCGGCAGGATTCCGTCGCGCGTGCATTTTCGCGAATATCGCCCGCTGCCGAGATTGTCGTGATCCATGATGCCGCGCGGCCGCTCGTTGGCAGTGCGCTCATCGAGAGAACGATTGACGCCGCCGTTGCACATGGTGCGGCGCTGGCGGCGCTACCGGCCACCGACACGGTGAAGCGTGCGAACGACAATCGATTCGTGGTGGACACGCTGCCTCGCGGCCAGATTTTTCTCGCGCAGACGCCGCAGGCGTTTCGCGTCAGTGTGCTGCGAGAGGCGTTGGCGTCGAGTGACAGGGCGACGGAAGCCACTGATGAGGCCGCTCTGGTCGAGCGTGCGGGACACGCAGTGCAGATTGTCGAAGGTGATCCCCGGAATCTGAAAATCACGACGGCCGATGACCTGGCCGTCGCCGAACGCTTCGTTCGTGATTGGTCAGTGACGCAGTCGGCAGGTATTGGGACGCTGCGGATCGGCAATGGGTACGACTTGCATCGACTCGTATCGGGCCGACGGTTGGTGCTGGGCGGCGTCGTGATTCCCTTCGACAAGGGGCTCGCCGGTCATTCCGACGCGGACGCCGTGAGTCACGCGGTCACGGATGCGATTCTTGGCGCGGCCGGCGCAGGTGATATAGGTCGTCACTTTCCTGATTCCGACCCTGCCTGGAAGGACGCCGACAGCATCGCCTTGCTTGCCCGCGCCGCAGAGTTGGTGGCCACCGCTGGCTACTCGGTACTGAATGTGGACGTCGTCGTCATTGCGGAACGTCCGAAGCTGGTCCCGCACGTCGACATGATGTGCGTCAACGTCGCGCGCGCGATCGGCATTGCCCCCGATCGAGTGAGCATCAAGGGGAAGACGAACGAAGGCGTCGGATCGATTGGCGCCGGAGAATCAATCGCGGTGCACGCGGTGGCGCTCATCGCCCGCAGCGACCTTTGACATTCGCCGCGGTACCTTTGCCCTTGCCGTTTGCCCTTGCCCGTTTGCCTCTTGCCCTTCCCCTTGGCCTCTTGCCCTTTGCCCTTTGCCCTTTGACCTTTGCCCTTTGACCTTTGACCTACGATATACACCGTGAGAGTTCGTTTCGCGCCTAGTCCCACCGGGCAGCTTCATGTCGGCAACGCTCGTACCGCGCTCTTCAATTGGCTGCTCGCTCGCGGACGGGGCGGCACCTTCGTCCTCCGGATCGAAGACACCGACGTCGAGCGATCGACGGCGGAATCCGAACGCGCCATCGTCGAGGATCTGCGATGGCTGGGGCTCGATTGGGATGAGGGCGTCGAGAAGGGCGGCAGCCACGGCCCGTACCGGCAGTCCGAGCGCACGCACATTTATCGGGCGCACGCGGTCGAACTGCTGTCGCGGGACCAGGCGTACCATTGCTTTTGCCCGCCGGAACAGCTCGAAATGGATCGTTACGCGGCGCTTCGGGAAGGCCGGCCGCCCAAGTATGTCGGTCGGTGCCGAGGCATTTCGCGGGAAGAGGCGCGCGCGCGGGTAGGACGCGGCGAGCCTGCCGTGATTCGGTTTCGAGTGCCCGACGACCGCACCATCGTGTTCCAGGACGTTGTCCGCGGCGAGGTCAGTTTCACCTCCGATGTCATCGGGGATCCGGTTCTCATGCGATCGGAGGGAACACCAGCCTACAACTTCGCGGTCGTCATCGACGATGCATTGATGGAGATCACGGACGTCATACGGGGCGAGGATCACATCTCAAACACGCCACGACAGCTTCTTCTCTACGAGGCCTTCGGATGGCGAGCGCCGACGTTTGCCCATGTGTCGCTCGTGCTCGGCCCCGACCATGGAGTGCTGTCAAAGCGGCACGGCGCCACTTCTGTCGCCGAGTTTCGCGCCCGTGGGTACCTTCCCGAAGCACTCGGCAATTACCTTGCGCTGCTCGGATGGTCGCCGGGAGAGGATCAAGAGCTGCTGCCGCTCGACGAGCTCGCGCGCCGATTCGATCTGAAGGACGTAGGACGCAGTGCGGGCGTGTTCGACATCGAGAAGCTGGCGTGGGTCAATCGCCATTATTTGAAGCTTGCATCACCCGAGCGATTGGCCCGACTGTCGGTTCCTTATCTGCAACAGGAGGGTTGGGTTACCGAACCCGAAGACGAAGCAGTCGCCTTTCTTGGTTTCGTTGTCCCGGCTGCCGCAATTTCGGTGGACCGGCTCGAACAGGTGCCTGCGCGTCTGCGTTTCCTGTTCGACTATTCAGCAGAGCGCGCGTTGGACGATGAGCGCATCAGGGCAGAGGGCGCGGCAGCCAGGCCTGTCATCAGCGCACTCGCGGAGGATCTGTCCGGCACCGGGCCGTTGACCGATCGCGAGGCTTTTCGGGCGGCAGTGGCTCGTCTGCGCGAGCGGACGGGCGAAAAGGGCAGGTCGCTGCTGCACCCGATCCGGATCGCGTTGACGGGGGAGCCTGAAGGGTTGGAGCTGGATTTGGCTGTCCCCTCGATGGAACGGGGCGCGTTGCTCAGTGGTTCCGCGATTCGCCGGATTAAGAGTGCCTCAGAACGCGCCTCCGCATTTCTCCGGGAGCTGGAGCGCCGCACGACATGACGCCAACCTCGAGTCGCCTCGACCCGGGGTCTGACCCCGGGTCAGACCCCTTGACGCGATGATCATCTATGGCGTCAATCCGGTGCTCGAAGCGTTGCGGTCGGGACGCGTCCGCGAGCTGCGAGTGGGAGAGCGGAACGACGGCCGTCTGCGCGAGCTTCTCAGCCTGGCAGACAAACGCGGCGTACCCGTGCGTCGAGTGCAGGTGGACGCGCTCAATCGCGATGCCCGGGGCGGCGTACATCAAGGGGTGCTGGCTGTCATAGACGATGCACGGGAGTACAGCCTCGATGAACTGGTGCGCGGCGCGAGCGGACCGCCGCTCCTGGTTGTCCTCGATGGAATCGAGGATCCACACAACCTGGGGGCGATCCTCCGAACGGCAGACGCTGCCGGCGCCGATGGCGTCGTGCTTCAGAGCCGCAGATCGGCGGCGTTGGGTGGGGTTGTCGCAAAGGCGTCGGCGGGGGCGGTCGCGCACGTCCGAATTGCCGAGGTCGTGAACATCGCTCGCGCCGTGGATGATCTCAAGACGGCCGGTGTGTGGACCGTAGGACTCGCGAGCCAAGCCGACGGGGCGTACGATACGATCGATTTCACCGGCCCGATCGCGGTCGTTCTGGGCGCTGAAGGTGCAGGTTTGCGCCGTCTGGTGCGGGAACGCTGCGACTATCTGGTGTCAATCCCGATGCTCGGACACGTTGAAAGTCTCAATGTATCTGTGGCAGCGGGAGTAACCTTGTTCGAAGCGGTTCGCCAGCGGCGTCGGAAACCGGGTCGGCATGGCGCCAGTCCCCAAAAAGTGCGGTCCGAACGGTGAAACGGCTGCAACCCCGGTCAATGGCAGTGGTTACGGTCTGCCGCGGGAGCTCAAGACACCTTGCGAGACTGGCACGGGAAGTGCTATTATGTGCGCTTCGTCTGCTGGCGTAGCTCAGTCCGGTAGAGCGGCTGATTTGTAATCAGCGGGTCGGGGGTTCAAATCCCTCCGCCAGCTCCACCGGGCCTTCTCGCCGCATCTTTCAGTGAAGCACCGAATACACGGATTCCAACGAAAATCGACGAACTGAAGTTACGTCTCTACGAACTTGCGCCGCGGTGATTCGTCAATTCGTCAATCCGGTACGGCGTAGACAACATTAAGGGGAGGTGGCGGAGCGGTCAATCGCAGCAGACTGTAAATCTGCCGCCCTAGTGGCTACGGAGGTTCGAACCCTCCCCTCCCCACCACTCGACTCGGCTTCGCCTCGCGGCGAAGCCTCTCTCGTGGCAAGCCGAGTCGAGTGGTGCCCTGAGCGAGCGGAGCGAGTCGAGGGCCTCCTGCGTTTGGTAGGCCGGCGCGCGGCGCGCGTTGGCGATTTGCGAGTGACTGTTCGGCGCGGTGATGTCGTAATCGCCGGCAAAGGGAAGCGGCGGGCTCGACGGGTGTAAGACAGAGGAGAAGGCTTGCCCTGAGCGAGCGAAGCGAGTCGAAGGGCGGGCCTGCCTCGCCGAAGCACGATGCGGCGAAGCGGGTGAGTGCGAGGGCGGGAGTAACTCAGTGGTAGAGTCACAGCCTTCCAAGCTGTTGGTCGCGGGTTCGATCCCCGTCTCCCGCTCCAACCTTCGCCCGCGACGCGCCGCGACGCGAGCTTTGGTTGGCAAGCCAGATTGGGCTTCAGCCGACTTGTCGGCCGGAGCGCGCAGCGCGAAGGCCGATGTAGCTCAGTTGGCAGAGCGCGTCCTTGGTAAGGACGAGGTCACCGGTTCAATCCCGGTCATCGGCTCCACTCGACTCGGCCGCTTCGCGGCCTCGCTCGTGGCAAGCCAGTTCAGAGCGGCCGAGTCGAGTGCCCTGAGCGAGCGTAGTGAGTCGAAGGGCAATGGTTGTAGGTCTGTCGCGCCGAAGCGCCGGAGGCGCGAAGGCGGACCAAAGCAGTCGAAAGCGTAGAGAGTAGAACGCAGACATTTACTTCTATCCGATAGACGACGCATATGGCGAAAGAGAAATTTGATCGTTCGAAACCGCACGTCAACGTGGGGACGATCGGGCATATCGATCACGGGAAGACGACGTTGACGTCGGCCTTGACGAAGGTGGCGGCGGACAAGGGGTGGGCGAAGTTCGTGTCGTATGACCAGGTGGCGAAGGCGTCGGAGTCGCAGGGGCGGCGGGACGACACGAAGATTCTGACGATTGCGTCGAGCCACGTCGAATATGCGACGGCGAACCGGCACTACGCGCACGTGGACTGCCCGGGGCACGCCGACTACATCAAGAACATGATTACGGGCGCGGCGCAGATGGACGGGGCGATCCTGGTGGTGAGTGCGACCGACGGCCCGATGCCGCAGACGCGGGAGCACGTGCTGCTGGCGCGGCAGGTGAACGTGCCGCACCTGGTGGTGGCGCTGAACAAGGTGGATGCGGTGGACGACCCGGAGCTGCTGGACCTGGTGGAGCTGGAGGTGCGGGAGCTGCTGACGAGCTACGGATTCAAGGGGGACGACATCCCGGTGGTGCGGGTGAGCGCGCTCAAGGCGCTGCAGGGCGATGCGGAGGGGGTGGCGGGCATCCTGAAGCTGATGGAGGCCCTCGACACCGCGATTCCGATCCCGCAGCGGGAAGTGGACAAGCCATTCATGATGCCGATCGAGGACGTGTTCTCGATCTCGGGACGCGGGACGGTGGTGACGGGGCGGGTGGAACGCGGCCAGGTGAAGGTGGGCGAAGAGATCGAGATTGTGGGCTTCCGTCCGACGGAGAAGAAGGTGGTGACCGGGGTGGAGATGTTCCGGAAGCTGCTGGATGCGGGGGTGGCGGGGGACAACATCGGGGTGCTGCTGCGCGGGGTGGAAAAGACGGACGTGGAGCGGGGGCAGGTGCTGGCCAAGCCGGGGTCGATCAAGCCGCACACGAAGTTCAAGGGCGAGGTCTACATCCTGTCGAAGGAAGAGGGCGGGCGGCACACGCCGTTCTTCAACGGGTATCGGCCGCAGTTCTACATCCGGACGACGGACGTGACGGGAGTGTTGAAGCTGCCCGACGGGGTGGAGATGGTGATGCCGGGGGACAACACGCCGATCACGGGGGAGCTGATCACGCCGGTGGCCATTGAAAAGGGGAGCCGGTTCGCCATTCGCGAGGGCGGCCGAACGGTGGGCGCGGGCACCATTTCGGACATCATCGAGTAAGGACGCGCCCGCTCGAGCGTGCGCGCGACACGCGTAGCGCGCACGCTTCAGCCTGCGCGGGGATGATTTATGAGAGACATCATTCAGCTGGCGTGCGGGGAGTGCAAGCGCCGGAATTACAGCACGACGAAAAACAAGAAGAAGACGACAGAGCGGCTCGAGTTCAATAAGTATTGCCGATTCTGCCGGAAGCACACGGCGCACAAGGAGACCAAGTAGGACGTTCAAAGTGGAAAGTGCAAAGTGCAAAGTAAGTTCGAACTTACTTGCATTTTCCACTGTGCACTTTGAAATTGAAGAAGTAGGTCAGTAGCTCAATTGGTAGAGCACCGGTCTCCAAAACCGGGGGCTGGGGGTTCGAGTCCCTCCTGACCTGCCAGAGTGGAAATCGAGGAAGGCCCCGGGGCTCAGGGTCCAGGCACAGAGGCCTCAGACCTGAAGCCTGAAACAGCCCTGAGGCCTGGGCCCTGAGGCCTACTGGAATGCAGTGATGAGCACGTTGGAACAAGTCAAACCCGCCCCCGCCCGCGCGATCGGGGGCATCAGAGGCTGGTGGGAGAACCTCCGTACCTTCCTCATCGAAGTCCGTAACGAGACACGGCGCGTCACGTGGCCGTCGCGGAAGGAAGTGTATGCCACGACATTTGTCGTGATCGTGACGTCGACGTTCTTCGGCATGTATCTCTGGGGACTCGACCTGCTGTTCAACCGGGCCGTCGACTGGATCTTCCGGGGGTTTGGAGCGTGATGACCGACGTCGCCACCAAAAACTGGTACATCGTCCACACGTATTCCGGGTTTGAGAAGAAGGTGGCTGAGTCGCTCGCGCAGCGCGTACAGGCGTACGGGCTGCAGAACGAGATAGGCGAAATCCTGATTCCAACCGAGGACGTTGTGGAGATGCGCAGCGGTCGCAAGGTGGTCACGCCGAAGCGTTTTTTCCCGGGCTACATCCTGGTTGAGATGACGATGTCGGACCACGCGTGGCACGTGGTGAAGAACACCCCGAAGGTGACCGGGTTCGTCGGCGCGGGCAGCAAGCCGACGCCGCTCAGCAAAGAAGAAGTCGAGCAGATCCTCGACCAGGTGAAGACGGCCGCGGAGAAGCCCAAGCCGAAATACAGCTTCGAGAAAGGCGACCAGGTCCGGATCAACGCGGGGCCATTTACCAGCTTCAACGGTGTGGTGGACGACGTGAACCTGGATAAGAACACGTTGAAGGTCATGGTGACGATCTTCGGACGGCCGACCCCGGTTGAACTGGATTTCCTCGATGTGGAGAAGATTTGAACCACGAAGGGCACGAAGAACGCAGAACTGATACTGCGTTGTGATGTCGTGTTCTCCGTGATCTTCGCGGTTAAGGTTTATGGCAAAAAAAGTTCAGGCAATGGTGAAACTGCAGATTCCGGCGGGGAAGGCGACCCCCGCGCCGCCGGTGGGGACCGCGCTCGGTCCGCACGGCGTGAACATCATGGATTTCTGCAAGAACTTCAACGCGAAGACGGCAAAAGACGACGGCCTCATTATTCCCGTCGTCGTCACCGTTTACGCCGACCGCACCTACAGCTTCATCACCAAGACGCCGCCGGCGTCCGTGCTGCTCAAGAAGGTGGCGAATCTCGCCAAGGGATCGGCCGAACCGAATCGGAACAAGGTCGGGACGGTCACGGCGAAGCAGGTGGAAGACATCGCGAAGACGAAGATGCCGGATCTGAACTGCGATTCGCTCGAGTCGGCCGTCAGGACCGTTCGAGGCACGGCACGCTCGATGGGAATCGATGTGATCGGGTGATTGACGAATTCACGAATCCACGGATTGACGCATTGGATTCCAGTTCGTCAATTCGTAAATCCGTCAATTCGTAAATGTGGGAGGGCGCGACGCGCCCGTTATACCACGAGGAGGCGCATGGCAAGACACGGAAAGAAATTCACAGCGGCCGCGGCGGAGGTTTCGACGCGTTCCTACACGATCGAGGAGGCGATTCCCCTGATTCAGAAGGTGAAGTACGCCAAGTTCGACGAGACGGTGGAGATCGCGATGCGCCTCGGCGTCGATCCCAAGCATGCGGATCAGATGGTCCGCGGCACGGTGGTGCTTCCGCACGGACTCGGCAGGAGCAAGCGTGTCCTGGCGATTGCCGGGGCCGACAAGCAGAAGGAAGCATCCGATGCGGGCGCCGATCACGTTGCTGGCGAGGAGGTCGTCGAGAAGATTCTTGGCGGCTGGGTCGACTTCGACGCGGTCGTTGCGACGCCCGACATGATGCGTGCGGTTGGACGTCTCGGCAAGGTGCTCGGCCCGCGGGGGCTCATGCCGAACCCGAAGACGGGCACCGTCACTCCAAACGTCGCGCAGGCGATCAAGGAGATCAAGGCAGGCAAGGTCGAATTCCGCGTCGACAAGACCGGCATCATTCACGCGCCGCTCGGCAAGACGTCGTTTTCGACGGACAAGCTGATCGACAACACTCACGCGCTCGTCGACAGCGTTGTTCGCGCCAAGCCGGCCGCCGCCAAGGGAAAGTATCTGAAGTCGGTCACCGTGTCCTCCACGATGGGTCCGGGCGTCGCAATCGACACCGCGCACATCGATGAGCGGGCCAAACACTAGGGGGGAGGATGGCGGTCAGCAGAGCAGAAAAAGAACAGGAGCTCCAGGACCTTTCCCTGGCGTTCAAGTCGGCCGACACGGCGATCGTGGTCGACTACAAGGGTCTGAACGTTCCGCAGGTCACCGAATTGCGGCGCCAGATTCGCGCCGCGCGCGGCCAGTACAAAGTGGTGAAGAACACGCTGGCGAGGCGCGCAAGCCAGGGGACCAAGCTGTCGGCGCTCGAATCCCACTTCGATGGCACCACGGCGGTGGCCTTCACGGGCCACGATGCGGTGCTGCTCGCGAAGGCGCTGACGACGTTCATGAAGGGTGCACCGAAGCTGTCGATCAAGGCGGCGGTGGTGCAGGGCCAGGCGATACGACCGGCGGAAGTCGTCGATCTCGCGAACATGCCCGGCAGACCGGAGCTGTACGCAAAGCTCCTCTTCCTGCTGCAGGCGCCCATGCAGCAGTTCGTGTCGGTGCTGGCCGCGGCGCCGCGCGATCTGATGTCGGTGCTCGTGCAGGTGGAGAAGAAGAAAGGTGAGGCGGGCGCGGCGTAGGGCCGCCCCTACCGGCGATGGGCGGGCCTGAAGGCCGGCCCCTGCATCGCCATTCAACGTAGGGGCCTCGCGCCCCGCAATGCAGGGGTCGACCTCGGTTGGCCCGTGGAGAATCAGCAAATGGCCGAACTGAACCAGCAGCAAGTGATTGACTACATCAAAGGGATCACGGTCCTCGAGCTCTCGCAGCTCGTCAAGGCGCTCGAATCGGAGCTCGGCGTCTCGGCCGCGGCAGCCATGCCGATGGCGATGCCGGGCATGGCGATGCCGGGCGCGGGCGGCGGTGCGGCAGCGCCGGCCGAGGAGAAGACCGAGTTCAACGTCAACCTCACCGAGGTGGGCAGCGACAAGATCAAGGTCATCAAGGCAGTGCGCGAGGTCACCAGCCTTGGATTGAAGGAAGCGAAAGACCTTGTCGAAAGCGCTCCAAAGCCGCTGAAGGAAGGCGTGAACAAGGACGAGGCCGCGGCGATCAAGAAGAAGTTCGAAGACGTCGGCGCCAAGGTCGAGATCAAGTAAATCCGCCGGGTTCCGCCGCTCAACGAATTGCGATTCGCGGCGACACTCGGCACCACGTACGCTCGACTGTATATAGGGCGGGTCCCGCTTCAGGCGAACCCGCCGGCATTTTTCCGTAATTTCGATCCGCGAGGGTCAACCACAGATGTACAGCCTTCCTAAGAACGTTTATCGCGAACGCAAGGACTTCTCGAAGATCAAGACCACGGTTCCGATTCCGAATCTGATCGAGATCCAGCGGAAATCCTACGAGCGTTTCCTGCAGATGAACCGACTCCCCTCGGAGCGCGAGGATGCCGGTCTGCAGTCGGTGTTCAAGTCGGTGTTTCCGATCAGCGATTTTCGCGAGAATTCATCTCTCGAGTTCATCGAGTATTCGATCGGCAACTGGGAGTGCAAGTGCGGCAAGCTGTCCGGACTCCACCACCTGCGGAAGCCCTGCAGCAACTGCGGCGCGACGCTGGTGGCCGACCCCTACGGCGATCATGAAGTGCTCTGCCCGCGGTGCGGCAAGGCGAACCAGGCACGCGGAGACGTGTGCGACATCTGCGGCCACACCGTCGGGATGAAGCTGAAGTACGACGTCGACGAATGCCAGGAACGGGGCATGACCTACGCCGTACCGCTGAAGGTCACCATCCGGCTCGTCGTCTGGAACAAGGATCCGGACAGCGGCGTCAAGACGATTCGCGACATCAAGGAACAGGAAGTCTATTTCGGCGACATCCCGCTGATGACGGACAACGGGACGTTCATCATCAACGGCACCGAACGCGTCATCGTGTCGCAGCTCCACCGGTCGCCGGGCGCGTTCTTCCACTCCGAGGACAAAACGCTGTACGTGGCGCAGATCATCCCGTACCGCGGTTCATGGGTGGAGTTCGAGTACGACCAGAAGAACCTGCTGTACGTGCGCATCGACCGGAAGCGGAAGTTCCTCGCCACCGTGTTCCTCCGCGCGCTCGGCCTGCGTGGCGCCGACGAGATCATCCGGACGTTCTACTCGGTCGACCGCATCTTCCTGAACCAGGGCCAGTCGCTTGCCTGGGCGGTGAACGACACGCTCGTCGGGCAGCGCGCCGCCGCAGACGTGAAGGCGGGTGATTTCTCCGTCCAGAACGGCAAGAAGATCACCGCCAATGCGGTTGCGGCACTTCGAAAAGCCGGCGTCGAGACGATCCCCGTCTCGGACGAGGCGCTCGAGGGCGCGTTTGCCGCCACCGACATTGTCGACCCCGAAACCGGTGAGGTGATCCTCGAAGCGAACGAAGAGCTGACGCCGCGCGTCATCTCCATGGCGCAGGAGAAGAAGGTCGACAAGATCGAGGTGTTCTTCCCCGAGCGCGACGAAGTGGGCCCGATCATCAGCCAGACGCTGAAGAAGGATCCGATCCGGACGCACGAAGAAGCGCTGATCGAGATCTATCGCCGCCTCCGTCCCGGCGATCCGCCGACGCTCGAGAGCTCCCGATCGCTCTTCGAGAACATGTTCTTCAATCCGCAGAAGTACGACTTCTCGCGTGTCGGCCGGCTCAAGCTGAACACCAAACTGGGGCTGAAAACGCCGCTCGATGAAAAGATTCTGCATCCGCAGGACTTCTACGAAGTGCTGAAGTACCTGCTCAAGCTGAGGAGAAATCCGCAGAACGTCGACGACATCGACCACCTGGGCAATCGCCGCGTCCGTTCGGTCGGCGAACTGCTGGAGAACCAGTTCCGCATCGGCCTGGTCCGGATGGAGCGCGCGATCAAGGAAAAGATGTCCGTGTACCAGGAAATGGCCACGGCCATGCCGCACGACCTGATCAACGCGAAGCCGGTGATGGCCGCGATTCGCGAGTTCTTCGGGTCGTCTCAGTTGTCGCAGTTCATGGATCAGACGAACCCGCTGTCCGAGATCACTCACAAACGGCGGCTGTCGGCGCTCGGCCCCGGCGGTCTCTCGCGCGAGCGCGCGGGATTCGAGGTGCGCGACGTCCATCCGACGCACTACGGGCGCATCTGTCCGATTGAAACGCCGGAAGGACCGAACATCGGCTTGATCTCGTCGCTCAGCTGCTACGCGCGCATCAACGAGTTCGGGTTCATCGAGTCGCCGTATCGCAAGGTCAAGGACGGCCACGTCATCGACTACGTGATCGTGACCAATGCCGGCGGCAACCCGAAATACAAGGTGGGCGACGTCGTCGAGGCGGACGATCTAGTTGGCGCGGACGGACGATCGAAGAAGAAGGGCGTCGAATTCGAGCCGTATTCCTTCTATCTGTCGGCGTGGGAAGAGGACCAGTACATCATTGCGCAGGCGAACGTCGAGCTCGACGACCGCGGCTACGTTGTTGCGGATCGCGTGAACGCCAGGAAGCAGGGGAACTTCATCCTGTCGCGGCGCGAGGAAGTCGACTTCATCGACGTGTCGCCGAAGCAGCTGGTCTCGGTCGCCGCGTCTCTCGTCCCCTTCCTCGAAAACGACGACGCGAATCGCGCGCTGATGGGATCGAACATGCAGCGCCAGGCCGTGCCGTTGCTGCGGGCGCGTGCGCCGTACGTGGGGACGGGCATGGAATACATCACCGCGCGCGACTCCGGCGCGGTGGTCGTCGCTCGCCGCACGGGCACCGTCGACTATGTCGACAGCCAGCGCATCGTGGTGCGCGTCGAAGGCCAGGGCGAAGTCGACGACCTGAGCAAGGAAATGGGCGCCGACATCTACCCGATGACGAAGTTCAAGCGCTCGAATCAGAACACCTGCATCAACCAGAAGCCGATTGTCCGCGTCGGACAGCGGGTTCAGAAGGGACAGGTGCTGGCGGACGGTCCGTGTACCGAGCTTGGCGAGCTGGCGCTCGGCCGCAACGTCCTCGTCGCATTCATGCCGTGGCGCGGCTACAACTTCGAGGACGCGATCCTCGTCTCCGAAAAGATGGTGAAGGAGGACTACTACACCTCCATTCACATCGAGGAGTTCGAAATCGAGGCGCGCGACACGAAGCTCGGTCCCGAGGAAATCACCCGGGACATTCCGAACGTGTCGGAAACGTACCTGCGCGACCTGGACGACAGCGGCATCATCAGGATCGGCGCCTACGTCAAGCCGGGCGACATTCTCGTCGGCAAGGTCACGCCAAAGGGCGAGACGCAGCTGACGCCCGAGGAAAAGCTGCTCCGCGCCATCTTCGGTGAAAAGGCTGGCGATGTCCGCGACGCGTCGCTCATCTGCCCGCCTGGCATCGAAGGGATCATCGTCGGCGTGAAGATCTTCTCCAGGAAGGGAATCGAAAAGGACGATCGAGCGAAGGCGATTGAAGCCGAAGAGCTCGAGATGATGGAGAAGAACCAGGCGGACGAGATCCGCATTCTGCACGACGAGGTGAAGAAGCGCGTCCTGCAGATGCTGAACAACCAGACGCTTCGTGCCGACGCGTTCGACGAGTACGGTCGCGAGCGGCTCCTCAAGAAGGGCACGGTGCTCACACCGGACGTGATGCAGTCGGTTCCGTACGAGCAGCTGGTTCGCCTGAAGATTCAGAGCGATGATCCGCGGCTCGAGGGCGATCTGCGGCTGCTCGAGGAGCGGACCGAGCGGCAGGTCGAGGTGATCCGGCAGCTCTTCGAGGAGAAGAAGGAGAAGATCCGGCGCGGCGACGAGCTGCCGCCCGGTGTGATCAAGCTGGTCAAGGTGTACGTGGCGATGAAACGCAAGCTGTCGGTCGGCGACAAGATGGCCGGCCGCCACGGCAACAAGGGCGTCATCGCGCGCATCCTTCCTGAAGAGGACATGCCGTATCTCCCCGATGGAACGCCCGTTGAGATTGTGCTCAATCCGCTTGGCGTGCCGTCACGTATGAACGTCGGCCAGATTCTGGAGACGCACCTCGGCTGGGCCGCGCACGCGCTGGGTCTCTACTTCGCGACTCCCGTGTTCGACGGCGCCACCGAGAACGAGATCAAGAGCTGGCTGGAGCAGGCAGGGATGCCGAAAGGCGGCAAGACGAAGCTGTACGACGGCATGACGGGGATGGACTTCGAAAACGACGTCACCGTCGGCTACATCTACATGCTGAAACTCTCGCACCTGGTCGACGACAAGATTCACGCACGGTCGATCGGGCCCTACTCGCTCATCACGCAGCAGCCGCTCGGCGGCAAGGCGCAGTTCGGGGGGCAGCGGTTCGGCGAAATGGAGGTGTGGGCGCTCGAAGCGTATGGATCGGCGCACATCCTTCAGGAGTTGCTCACTGCGAAGTCCGACGACGTGACCGGCCGCGCCAAGATTTACGAGGCGATCGTCAAAGGCGACGCCTCGTTCACGCCGGGGCTGCCTGAGTCTTTCAACGTGCTCATTCGCGAGCTGCAGTCGCTGTGCCTGGATGTGGAGCTGATATCCACCAGGAAGCGGCCGCCAGTGGAAGCACTGCCGGCGCAGGACGAACCGGTACTGGAACCTGTGTAAACGTGGGGGCCGACCTTCAGGTCGGCCTGGGCGAAAAGTAAATGTAGGGGTCGACCTTCAGGTCGACCCGGTCGAAAGGTAAACGAGGGCCGACCGTCAGGTTGGCCCGGGACAGGATATGAGAACAACCTTTCACGACAGCAAGACTTCACTTCGCGCCGATTTCGATGCGATTCGCATTTCGCTCGCCTCGCCCGAAAAGATCATGTCGTGGTCGTTCGGCGAGGTGACGAAGCCCGAGACGATCAACTACCGCACGTTCAAGCCGGAACGCGACGGCCTGTTCTGCGCCAAGATCTTCGGTCCGATCACCGATTGGGAGTGCCTCTGCGGCAAGTACAAGCGCATGAAGCACCGCGGCGTGATTTGCGACAAGTGCGGTGTCGAGGTGACGCAGGCGAAGGTACGGCGGGAGCGTCTGGGCCACATCACGCTCGCGACGCCCGTGAGCCACGTGTGGTTCTTCAAGGGGCTGCCGAGCCGGATCGGCCACCTGCTCGACATCTCGCTGCGCGATCTCGAGCGCATCCTCTACTTCGAGGCGTACGTCGTCATCGATCCAGGCGAGGCGGAGCTCAAACAGAACCAGTTGCTCAACGAGGAGCAGTACCGGAAGGCGCGCGAGGACTTCGGCAACAAGTTCCGCGCGCAGATGGGCGCCGAGGCGATCAAGGAACTGCTGAAGCGCGTCAACGTGGAGAAGCTCGCCGACGAGCTGCGCGTCCGGATGCGCTCCGAAAACTCGACGCAGAAGAAGCTCAAATACGCCAAGCGGCTGAAGGTGGTCGACAGCTTCCGCAAGTCGAACAATCAGCCGAACTGGATGATTCTCGACGTGATTCCTGTGATTCCGCCGGAGCTGCGGCCGCTCGTGCCGCTCGACGGCGGTCGATTTGCCACGTCCGATCTGAACGACCTCTACCGCCGCGTCATCAACCGCAACAACCGGTTGAAGAAGCTGATGGAGCTGAAGGCCCCGGACGTCATCATCCGCAACGAAAAGCGGATGCTGCAGGAGGCGGTCGACGCGCTCTTCGACAACGGCCGCCGCGGCCGTGTGCTGCGTGGCGCGAACAACCGTCCGCTCAAGTCGCTGTCGGACACCCTCAAGGGAAAACAGGGTCGGTTCCGGCAGAACCTGCTCGGCAAGCGCGTCGACTATTCGGGCCGCTCGGTCATCGTGGTCGGGCCCGAGCTGAAGCTGCACCAGTGCGGCCTGCCGAAGAAGATGGCGCTCGAGCTGTTCAAGCCGTTCATCTACAACAAGCTGGAAGAGCGGCAGCTGGTCGCCACCATCAAGCAGGCAAAGGAGATGGTGGAGCAGCAGCGTCCCGAGGTGTGGGACATCCTCGAAGAGGTGATCCGCGAGCACCCGGTGTTGCTGAACCGCGCACCGACGCTGCACCGCCTCGGCATTCAGGCGTTCGAACCTGTGCTGGTGGAGGGCAAGGCCATCCGCATCCATCCGCTCGTCTGCACGGCGTTCAATGCGGACTTCGACGGCGACCAGATGGCGGTGCACATACCGCTGTCACCAGAGGCGCAGATCGAGGCCTCGGTGCTGATGATGTCGTCGAACAACATCCTTTCGCCCGCCAACGGGGCGCCGATCGCGGTGCCGTCGCAGGACATCGTGCTGGGCTGCTACTACCTGACGAAGGCGAAGAGAGGTGCAAAGGGCGAGGGGCGGGCATTCGGCAACATCCAGGACGTGCTGCTGGCGCTCGAGGCTGGTGAGCTCGAAACGCTCACGCCAATCAGGCTTCGCTATTCAGGGAGGCTGCAGGACCTGACGACTGCCCGCGACGATCAGGACGTACTGCACACGGAGGTGCAGGAAGTCTCGAACAAGATCATCAACACGACAGTCGGCCGCGTGATTCTGAACGAGCCGCTGCCGAGCGCGATGCCGTTCGTGAACGGGCTGCTCAAGAAGAAGGGGCTGCAGCAGCTCGTCCAGAAGTGCTACCTGGATCTCGGACTGGAGCGCACCGTCGAAATGCTCGATGCGCTCAAGAATCTCGGGTTCACGTATGCGACCAAGTCCGGCTTGTCCATCGGCATCGACGACCTGGTCATTCCGGCCAACAAGCACCAGCTGGTAGAGAACGCGCGCAACGAGGTGATCAAGGTCGAACAGCAGTATCTGGAAGGGGCGATCACCAACGGCGAGCGCTACAACAAGGTGATTGCGGTCTGGTCGGAGGTCACTGAAAAGATTGCGGACGAGATGTTCGGTGAGATGGCCGAGATGGACCACACCGGCCGCAACTTCAACCCGGTCTACATCATGGCGGACTCGGGCGCGCGCGGTTCGAAACAGCAGATTCGCCAGCTCGCGGGGATGCGCGGCCTGATGGCCAAGCCGTCGGGCGAGATCATCGAGACGCCGATCACGTCCAACTTCCGCGAAGGGCTGACCGTGCTGCAGTACTTCATCTCGACGCACGGCGCACGGAAGGGGCTCGCGGATACGGCTCTGAAGACCGCGGACTCCGGCTATCTGACCCGCCGGCTCGTCGACGTCGCCCAGGACGTGATCATCTCCGAGCACGACTGCGGCACGCTCGACGGCATCGAGGCGCGCGCGATTGTGGAATCGGGCGAAATCATCGAGCCGCTCCGGGATCGAATCGTCGGCCGCGTCACCCTCGAGAAGATCGTCGATCCGTTCAGCACCGACGTCATCGTCGATGTGAACGAAGAGATCGACGAGGACAAGGCGTCAGCCGTCCAGGAAGGCGGCATCGAGAAAGTCAAGATCCGTTCGGTGCTGACGTGCGCCGCGCGGCGCGGTGTCTGCGCGCGCTGCTACGGCCGCGACCTCGCCACCGGCAAGCTCGTCGAGCTCGGCCAGGCGGTGGGGGTCATCGCGGCACAGTCGATCGGTGAGCCTGGCACGCAGCTGACGATGCGGACGTTCCACATCGGCGGCACGGCGTCGCGCGTGTCCGAGCAGAATACGCTCGATGCGAAACATGCGGGCGCGGTCCGTTACCAGAACCTCCAGGTCGTCGAGACGCACAAGGGCGTCGATGGCGGCGGCGGTCAGCTGATCGTCATGAACCGGAACGGATCGCTGGTCGTGGCCGACGAGAAGGGCCGCGATCGCGAGCGCTATCCGATTGTGTATGGGGCCAGACTGAAGGTGCGCGACGGCCAGAAGGTCGAACAGGGCCAGACGATCGTCGAATGGGATCCGTACACGTTCTCGATTCTGACGGAAGAAACGGGTGCCGTTCGCTTCAAGGACATCATCGAAGGCCTCACGATTCACGAGGAAGTCGATGAGGTCACCGGTCTATCGCGATTCATCATCGTCGACTCACCCGACGAGAAGAAGCAGCCGACGATTGAGGTGAAGGACAAGAGCGGTAAGACCGTCCGCAAGTATCACATGCCGGTGCACGCGCACCTCATGGTGCAGGACGGCGAGGCGGTGGAAGCCGGCGACGTCCTGGCCAAGATTCCGCGCGAGACGACGAAGACGAAGGACATCACCGGTGGTCTTCCTCGCGTCGTCGAGCTCTTCGAGGCCCGCAAGCCGAAGGATCCTGCCGTCATCTCGGAGATCGACGGCGTGGTGAAGGACGGCGGCGTCGTCAAGGGTCAGCGCAAGCTGATCATCGTTCCGGACGACAGCAGCGAGCCTCGCGAGTATGCACTGCCGCGCGGCGTGCACGTGAACGTGCACGAAGGCGAGCGCGTTCGCGCGGGCGAGCAGCTCATGGATGGTCCGAGCAATCCGCACGACATTCTGCGCGTGCTGGGGGAGAAGGAGCTGCAGAAGTACCTGGTGAACGAAATTCAGGAGGTCTATCGGCTCCAGGGCGTCAACATCAACGACAAGCACATCGAAGTCATCGCGCGGCAGATGATGCGGTGGGTGAAGATCGAGGATGTGGGCGACACCGAGTTCCTGATCGACGAGCAGGTGGACAAGTTCCGGTTCCTCGAAGAAAACGAGCGTGTGATTGCCGATAGCGGTCGTCCCGCGACGGCGCAGCCGCTGCTGCTCGGCATCACGAAGGCATCGCTCTCGACCGACTCGTTCATTTCCGCGGCGTCGTTCCAGGAAACGACGCGCGTGCTCACCGAAGCGTCCATTTCCGGCAAGGTCGACTATCTGCGCGGCCTGAAGGAGAACGTGACGATGGGCCGGCTGATTCCGGCGGGCACCGGGTTCGAGTGGTACCGCGGCGTGCGGATCCCGGCGGACGAGCCGCCGCCGCCGCCGGCACCGGAACAGCCCGCGGAGGAAGATCTCGATATGGAACGCGAGATCGAGTACGCGTTCGACACCGACGAGCCGGTGGCGGGCGGCCGCGGTCCGCTCGGCGACATCGAATAACCGTCGCAACCTGTGGCTCCCAGAGGCCACGGAGCGCGACACGGAGGCACGGAGGGTCAAATCTCTGTGCCTCCATTTTTTTTGTACGTAGTGTCCGGCTTTGGCCGGACCCGTGTGTTTCGTACGTAGTGTCCGGCTTCAGCCGGACCCGCAATAACCGGAGGCCTTCAGGCCTCTGGTCGCCTGTCCCGCCACCTGCGCTAGTATTTCCGCGTGAATCGACGCGTCCCGCTGATCGCCACCGCTGTCGGCGTTTGTACGGCGGCACTCATCCTCGTCGCGGTCTTCTCATCACCTGACCAGCCGCCCGAGGCCGTGGTCGAGCGGCGCGCACCCGCGCCTGCCTCGCTTTCGCCGGCGACTTCACCGCGGTCATCGTCGAGCGCTCCCGAGGCCGACGCTATCGTGAAGGAGGTGCAGCCCGGGCCTTCGGAGACGCCGTTGCCGGCGCCCGGTGCGGAGCCGTCGGGCGAGGCGGCCGTCCTTCAGATCGAGGCCGACGTGCCCGGCGCGCAGGTCTTCATCGATCGCGAGTTCGTCGGCACGGCGCCGATCACTGCGGAGAACATCACCCCCGGGACCCACCAGTTGAACGTGTCGGCGCAGGGGTACGACGGCATCGCCATGCCGATCGAGGTCACACCGGGCCGCCGCGAGATCTCGCTTCGCTTTCGCGAAGTCCGCCTGGATTCGACGATCGATGTCGTACACCGGCACGGCGTCGGATCCTGCCGCGGCCGTCTCGTCGCGACGTCCGCGGGCATCCGGTACGACACCGAGAACAAAGACGATCCCTTCAGCGCGGCGCTGCTGGACCTCGAGACGTTCCAGGTGGACTACCTCGCCAAGAACCTGCGCGTGAGACTGCCGAAAGGGCGGCAGTTCAACTTCACCGATCCCGAGGGGAACGCGGACCGTCTGTTCGTGTTCCATCGCGACGTCGAGCGCGCGCGCGAGCGGATTCGAAAAGGCGACACGCCGGCGAGTTGAGGTTCGCGCCGTTCATATGGGAGGTGCCATGACACGTCGAAAGGTGAAGGGTCCGGCAGCGGCCGTCGTTGTTGCGGGACTCGTCGTTCCCGTGGCGTTCGCGCAGCAGGTCTCGGTGAAACGGGACTACGAAGCGGAAATCCGGACCGCGGTGCAATCGGCCAAGGACGCGGCCGGGTTCGAGTTCCTCGGAACGCTCGTGCGCACGTGCCTGCTGCCGCAGAGCGGAGGCGAGAACACCACCGACGTCGTGCCTCCTTACGTCACCAATCCCGCCGCGGCCCCTGCGCCCGAGACGTGGAATGCAGAGCCCGCCAGGGTCTTCGACAATCTCTACTTCGTCGGAGGCAACGTTCACTCGTCCTGGGCGCTGACGACCAGCGACGGGATCATCCTGATCGACACGATCTTTCCGTACAACTCCGAGCCGCTGATCGTCGGGGGCCTGCGGAAGCTCGGACTCGATCCCGCGAACATCAGATACGTCCTGATATCGCACGCGCACGCCGACCACATCGGCGGCGCCGAAATGCTGCAGACGCGCTACAAGGCGCGCGTGGTCATGGCCGCCCCCGACTGGGAGACGGTGGCCATGTACCCCAACCGCTTCAAGACGATGGCTCCGAAGCGGGACATTGTCGCAACCGACGGCATGACGATTGCGCTCGGCGGCACGGCCGTCACCATCTGGCATACCCCTGGGCACACGCCGGGGACGCTGTCCTACACCTTCACGGTGTTCGACCGAGGCAAGCCCGTGAACGTGGCCTACTCCGGCGGCACGGCGTTCAACTTCGTGAACAACACGCCGGACCCCGGCATCAGGAATTTCCAGATCTACATCGACTCGCAGCGGAAGATGGCGGAGAAGGCCGCGGCCGCCCGGGCGACGGTGCTGCTGTCGAATCATTCCGAGTTCGACAATGCGGTGAATAAGAACCGGATGCTCGCCGGCCGCGGCAACGGTCCGCATCCGTACGAGATCGGCGCCGACTGGGTCCAGCGCTACTTCCAGGTGATGCAGGGCTGTGCGCGTGCCGCGCAGCTGCGGCTGGAGCAGCAGCTCGCAGCGGCTGGCGGCAGCCGGTAGACCAGGTTGGCGTGGAGCGCAAGCTGCCTTCGATCGTCCGTGCCTGCCTTGACAGCGACCTATCGACGCACTAATGTCGCCTCGACAGACAGATAGATTGATTTGAAAGAGGAGGCTCAGATGAGCCGTCGACTTCTGGTGTCAATCGTCGTCGTGCTGTTTGCAACACCTTCCCTGGCCGGGCAGACAAGGCAGTGGACTCCGCCGCGCACACCTGACGGCCAGCCCGACCTGCAGGGCTTCTGGACGAACGCCACCTTCACGCCGCTCGAGCGGCCCAAGGACGTCACCAAAGAGTTCTTTACGAAAGAGGAAGCCGCGGAATTCGAAAGGCGGCTCGCTGCGGAGGACTCGGCGCAAACCGAGCCAGGCACCATCGCCGACGTGCACTATGACTTCACCCAATTCGGGTTGGATACGGCCCAGGCTCCGTACGCCTCGCACTTGCGTACATCGCTGGTGGTCGATCCCGCAGACGGCAAGCTTCCTCCGTTAACCGCCGAAGGACAGGCGAGGGCGGCCCAACGCGCAGAGCAGGCCAAACGGGTGGGCCGCTGGGACTCGGCGCAGAGCAACGAGCTCGATGACCGCTGCATGATTTTCGCGGGCGCCGGACCGCCAATGCTTCCCCAGAGCTACAACAGCAACTACCACATCGTGCAGGCATCGGGATACGTGATGATCCTGTTCGAGATGGCGCATGACTTTCGCGTCATTCCGCTCGACGGACGTCCGCACCTGCAATCGACCGTCAAGCAGTGGATCGGTGACTCTCGCGGTCATTGGGAAGGCGACACCCTGGTCGTCGAGACGACGAACTTCAACGGAAAGAACTCGCTGAGAGGCTCGACCGAACACATGCGTGTGATTGAACGATTCACGCGGTTGGACGCCGACACGATCCGCTATCGGTTCACCGTCGAGGATCAGTCGACGTGGACACGACCCTGGTCCGCGGAGCTGCTCATGCGGAAGACCACAGGACCGCTCTTCGAGCACGCCTGCCACGAAGGGAACTACGGGCTGTACAACACGCTCGCGGGAGCCCGACTCGAAGACAAGAAGAAGGCTGACGAAGAAGCCGCCAGGAAGAAAACGGAGTAACCGTCTGCTGCCGCCCGTTGCACCTGACGCCAGCGGGCCTTGCTCACGCACGCCCCTCGC
This sequence comes from uncultured Acidobacteriota bacterium, assembly GCA_963814955.1. Classification (GTDB taxonomy): domain Bacteria; phylum Acidobacteriota; class Vicinamibacteria; order Vicinamibacterales; family UBA2999; genus DATCJA01. Next base: position 336,249 of record CAWFEX010000015.1, on the reverse strand, counting down.
GCTCGATGTTATCGTTGGCTCGCGCGTGCCGCAAGGGCGCGGCAATGCGTTGGACCGCGACACGAGCGGCCCTGACCAAACATCATCGTAGGAACCGGATCAAGGCGCGGCTCCGATACTCCGTTGCAGCATGCCTTCTGCCGCGCGTACCAGCGTTGTGGGCCAGGACGTAACCATGAGCGAAACCTTTGTCCCTCGCGTCGGCGCCGTACTCAGCGCGGACATCGCCGTCCCCGAGCACGAGCGAGAGCTGCACTTCTACGCGCGTGTACTCAACACGGGTGAGAATCCGCTCTGGCGACAGGATCTGATGAACAACCGAGGCACGCCCATCATCGGCGTGGGCGCGCGTAGCGCGGAGTATGCCCACCTTCCGCTCCAATGGATGCCTCATATCCAGGTCGCCGACGTGGCAGTCAGCGCGGAGCGTGCGCTCGATCTCGGCGGGAACGTACTGACGCACGCCAAAGGCAACGATGGAGAGAGTCAATGGGCAGTGCTGCTCGACCCCAATGGGGCAGCGTTCGGGATCATCCCAATCGTTCGCGCGGAGCTGATCCAAACGAACGGCGCCGCATTGTCGGACACGGCGGCGTCTGTGGGTCGCATTCGCTGGCTCGACCTGACAGTTTCTGACGCCCCCGCAATCCGGGACTTCTATCGGCGGGTCGTTGAGTGGTCCGTGCAGAACGTCGAGATGGAGAACGCAGGCGAGCGCTACTCTGACTACAACATGCTCGATGGAGATGGAAACCCGGCGGCGGGAGTTTGCCATGCGCGTGGCGTGAAGGCGGGTCTTTCCCCTGTCTGGATGATCTACTTGCCGGTGGGTGACGTGATCGAAAGCCTACGCCGTGTACAGGAGGAAGGGGGCAAAGTGATCAAGGCGATGCAGGGGAAGGATGGCGAATACCTGTATGCCGCGATACAGGATCCGATTGGGGCGCATTTCGCGTTGATACCAGGGTAGGGTTGGCCTTGCAGCCGGGTCAATTAAGTCGCTCGTGAAAGGAGTGGGCCAGATGGCACAGGTTGACTGGTACATCGAAGGCGTCGAGGTCACCAATTGCAATTGCGATTACGCCTGTCCTTGCCAGTTCGAGTCCCCCCGCCCCACGCACGGAGACTGTCGCGGTTTCGCGGCCGTTCGGATCGATAAGGGCCACTTTGGAGAGGTCACCCTCGATGGCCTCTGCGCCGCTCTCCTCTATGCCTGGCCTGGGCCGATTTATGAGGGCGACGGTGAGTGTCAGGCTGTCATCGATGAGCGGGCGGACGACAAGCAGCGAGCCGCTCTCGCTGCCATCATGTATGGCGAAGAAACCAGCGAGGGGGCGACCCACTGGTGGGTGTATACGACGATGTCGAGCACCGTTCATCCCCCACTCTTCAAACGCTTCGAGTTTGACGCGGATATCGAAAGTAGAAAAGCGCGCGTCGTAATCCCGGGCGTGCTCGAATCCACGGCCCGTCCGATCAAAAGCCCGTCGACCGGCGCTGAGCATCACGTCCGTATCGGTCTCCCGAATGGAATCGAATTCGACGTCGCGGAGATCGCCAGTGGTACAACGAAGACGGTGGCCTCAATCGCTCTCGACCTCAAGGATTCCTACTTTCATTTCAATGCAATGCGCCAGTCGGGCACGGGCGTGGTCCGCTGATGACGGAATACATGGTCCAGACCGGCGTTAATGGTCCGCCGTCGGCGAGCGTTAGCCAGACAAAATCAGATGCGTCAAATTCTTGAAGCACCATCCAGAAGGCGCCGAGCGGAATTTCTGGCGGCTGTTTCGAGGAGCCGTGAGCTTCATCGAGGCCTGGTAACGCCACCTCGCACAGTCGAAGCGTTCGAGCGCTATCTTGCGCGACTGCGAGGCCCCGCGCACATTGGATACTGGATCCGTACAAACGAAAACGAACTGGCCGGTGTCATCAGCATTAGTGAGATCGTTCGGGGGGCATTCCAATCCGCATACCTTGGGTACTATGCCTTAGTGCCCCACGACGGGCATGGCCGCATGAGTCAGGGTTTACGGGCGGTGCTCGGGGAAGTGTTTCGAGTCCATCGGCTGCATCGGGTCGAAGCAAACATACAACCTGGCAATGCGGCCTCGCGCGAATTGGTTCGCGGACTCGGGTTTCGACAAGAAGGCTTTTCGCCACGATACCTCAAGGTTGGTGGTCGTTGGCGCGATCACGAGCGGTGGGCGCTCACAGTAGAGGACTGGCGCCAGCATTCCCAGGCTGGCTGACAACCGTTTGGAGCCGCCGCGGTCGACGGTCCTGTGCGACGATGTCGCTGCGCCGCACGGCTCAAGCCGCACGTTAGGCGCCATCAAGAGATCGTGAACACTGCGATAAGGAGCTTGGCTGATGATTCCAATCCATGCCAATCACAGCACGGGAATTGATCGCAGAACCTTCCTTATTGCCAATCTCGCGCTGATACCAAGTGCCCTGACTCAGACCCAGCGGCTCGACACTCTCAGCCAATGGCTGGCTGCGTCACTGCGGGCTCGTGACGCTGCGTTGCAGCCGTGTATGGACCGCATCCGTTCGCTCGACTCCGAGATCCATGCGTGGGTTCAGGTGCTTCCGCAAAAGCCTACCGGCGATGGTGCTCTGAACGGAATTCCATTCGGCGTAAAGGACATCATCGAGACCCAAGGCCTTGCCACGGAATACGGCTCCGCAATCTACAAGGGACGCATCGGTACGGCCGACGCGGCGATCGTTCGAGAGCTGCGCCGGCGGGGAGGTGTCCTCCTCGGCAAGACGCACACCACGGCTTTCGCGTACCGGACGCCGGCCCCGACTCGCAACCCTCGCGACCTGGGGCACACCCCTGGTGGCAGTTCGAGCGGGTCTGCGGCCGCGGTCGCCGCGGGGATGGTTCCGTTCGCTCTTGGTACGCAGACGCGAGGCTCAATACTGCGACCGGCGTCCTACTGCGGCATCACGGGATTGAAGCCCAGCTACGGGCTGCTTCCCATGGAGGGGGTGCTTCCGTTCGCCAGGAGCCTCGACACGTTGGGGCTTTTCACTCAAACGCCAGCCGAGATGCTGCGGCTATGGGCAGCACTCGGACGTTCGGACGGCCGGGCTGAAGACCTGACGCTGGGGGTTGCGGATCCGCCACTCGAGGCAGAGCCCCCTATGGAAGCAGCGTTTCGGAGCGCGATCGCTCGACTCAGAAGCGCTGGCGCGAGTGTTCGCTCCGTCGACATCGCCGGCATGCTGGCGAGGCTCAATGACGCTTCCAATACCGTGATGTTCTACGAGGGCGCCCGATTCCATGAGGAACGGTTCAAGCAGTACGGCAGTCGACTGGAGGACATGGCCAATCTGGTGCGCGACGGACTGAAGATTTCCTGTCGCGCAGTACGACGACGCGAGGAGAGTGATTGCCGAGTCAAAGGTTCGAATCACCGAAATGTACAAAGCGACGCCCGTGATCCTGGTACCGGCTGCGACCGGGCCGGCACCATCGGGGTTGGCCTCGACTGGTGATCCTCGAATGAACGCGCCCTGGACGGCCCTGGGAACGCCGGCGATCTCGATACCGATGCCTGTGTCGAATGGGTTGCCGCTTGGACTCCAGCTCACGGCGGACCATGGCGAGGATGCGAGAGTGATACGCGCGGCGGTTCGGGTCGCAGGACTGCTTGGCTCGTGAATGCGCGAGACCCGCTCGCGGCTGAGCGGCATCGCGTTGGACCGACGAAATGGAGATCGACGAAGCAACCTACAGTGCTGAATCTGGAACGCTGCGGGTAAAGTGCTCCGGCGAATTCGGGCTGGGCGCGGACGGCAACCCTTCAGGCGAGCTCCTGACGCGAACCATTAGACGCTGGGTCTCTGACCACAAAGAAGAACGGTCGTGGCCGGGCCATGTCTGGAGTCCCGGAAGATGTGCCTCGTTTTCGTCTCGAGCGCGTGAAACGCGGCCTAGGGAAGTGGACACCTACTTTGCCCTAAGATTCGGTTGTCAGGCCAATGGCCGGTTGGAGACAGCGGCGTACACCAAGGAGCGCCTATGATCTGGATCGTCACCAGCATGAAGTGGATCATGCTGGTGTCTGGATTGCTCACGTGCACCATGCTCTATGCGACCGTCGCACCCCAGGCCGCTCTGCAAGCACGTTTGGTGACACGCTCCAGGGTCCTGCGGCAGAGATCGTCGTCCGAAACTGGGGCATGCTGATCGGTCTCATGGGGGCGATGCTGATTTACGGTGCCTTCAATATTGCCGCTCGCCCCCTCGTCCTCACCGTGGCCGGGCTGAGCAAAGCGACGTTCATCGTGCTCATGCTGGTTCTTGGTCGGCCATTCCTCAGCCATCAGGCAGGCGTCGCAGTCGTGAGTGACGTGATCCAGGTTTCACTCTTCGTCGGCTACCTGCTTTCGGCGCCGAGGCGCCGCACGGCCGGTGTCTGAGACGCGATGGAGCCGTCGCAACGCGGCGACGCTTGCATGTGCAAACATCTGATGGTGTCGTTCGTGACGCTGTTCGGTGTGACCTTGGCAGCCAGTGCTTACCAGGCCGGCACCGATGTCGTGTCTGGCGTTGATCACCTGGTGTACGCGTCTCCGGAATTGCAAACGGGAGTTGAAAAGATCGAGCAGGTCCTGGGTGTCCGAGCAACCCCTGGTGGTCAGCACCCGGGACGCGGAACCCGCAACGCCTTGCTTTCACTCGGACCAGGCGTCTACCTGGAAATCATCGGTCCCGACCCGGAACAACCCGAGCCGGCGCAGCCGCGTCCGTTTGGTATCGACGAATTGAACGAGCCCCGGCTCGTAACATGGGCATCCAAGGGAAAGAACCTCGAGGAACTGGCCAGCGATGCCCGGCGTAAAGGCGTCAAGCTGGGAGAAGTGACTGCCGGCAGCCGACGACGAGCGGACGGAGTGCTTCTGTCGTGGCGCTACACGGATCCGCGCACCGTCCTGGCTGGCGGGATTGTCCCGTTCTTCATCGACTGGGGCCAGACACCTCATCCGTCGAGCACGGCGACCCCGGGAGCCAGATTGATCGGCTTGCGCGCCGAGCACCCGGATTCGGAATCAGTCCAGAAAGCCCTCGACCAGCTTGGACTCGATGTGCGCGTGCAGCGGGGTCCGCGACCAGCACTTATTGCTACGGTCGACAGCCCGCGCGGTCGGGTTGACCTACGGTAGAGGACCGCGAATGACCTGTTGATTGGGAGAAGGAGATGGCCAATCGAGTGAAGGGCATTCCCGACAATTCCTCGGTCCTCATTCCTCGACTGGTGTGCCGCGATCCTGCCGCGGCCGTTGATTTCATGATGCGCACGTTCAATGCGGCATCACTCAATCAACGGCCCGGTCCCGATGGCAAGCTTGCGCACGCGCTCCTGACGATCGGCCCGGCCACGATGATGGTCGAAGCCGAATGGCCAACGCTGACGAGGCGCGCACCAACTCCAGACGGCAGCTCCCCGGTGGTCCTCTTCGTGTATGTCGAGGACGTTGACCAAACAGTCGAGCGGGCGATTAGTGGCGGCGCGCAAGTCCTGCTGCCGGCCCAGAACCAGTTCTGGGGAGACCGCATCGCGTGGATCATGGATCCCTCGGGGCACGTGTGGACGATCGCAACCCGCATCGAAGAGACGACCGCAGAAGAGCGAACGGAGCGGTGGTCCGCGATCCTGAGTGACAAGGAAAACGCCTGAAGGTCCGCACAATGCCCAGCCAGGCTAGCGCCCCCTTCAGGCGCAGCGACTCACGATCGGGTCGATAGACGTCCCCAGGCCTGAACGACTCGCGGCATCCCCGCGAGCGTGCTCGTATCAGCAGCGAATTCGTACAACTCGCGGACGATCCCATCGATTTCTTCACGCGTGGCCAGCCGATCCGCGAGGACGGTGTCTGCAATGTTCTCCATCGTGAGTGGATTCAGAAGCTTGGCTTCGCCTTGCATGGCAACCGGCTGGACAACCGACACCCCGACGTCCTGAAACCCGGATTGCAACAGCAACCCAGGCAGACGCGGCCCGATGTTTGGATCGCCGCCTCTCTTCGTCACGGTGGCGCAGTACAGCTCGTGATATCGACGGAACGCGCTGGATTCGGGACACGTGAAATACCCGCTGAAGTCGATGTCCTCGACCGCAACCACGCCCCCCTCACGAAGATGGCGGCGGAAGGCTTCGACAGCGCCGGCGGGATTGCTCAAATGAGTGAGCAGGAATCTCGCATAGACCACATCGAACCGGTCGTCGAGAGACGACTCGCGAATGTCCAATCGCTCGAACCGGACATTACCTGAATCGCGCTCGGCCGCTTCGGCTCGTGCCAGTTCCAGCTTCGTCGTGTCGATATCGACGCCGAGCGCCTGACCGCCTGGCGCAACCCTTCGCGCCAGCTCCAATGTGGCGTCGCCACCACCACAGCCCACGTCAAGGCACAACTGTCCGTCATGGAGGCCCAGACGATCGAAGAGGGATGACGTGCTCGCGTGCATGACGCGCGCGATAATGCGCAGCCGCTCTCGTCCTTCGATACCACCTCGGATCACATAGTGAGTCGAATCACTCATGTTTGATCTCTGTGAGGAGCGCTAGTGACGGCCATGTCCCCACGTCCATGTCAATCCGATTGGCAGCAGCGCGGCGCCGATGCCGAGCAGGATGACGGACGCCAGGCCGGCTGTCCATATCCCGAACGGCGACCATCCGAAAACGATCAACCCCAGGACCGTGAACGCCATCAGCAAGGCGCAAGCACCGATCGCGAGCAGCACTTGCCCAAGCTTCGGGTCGACCCGCGTCCGGAGAAGGAGCCCAAGTCCGGCGCTTACGACGAGGAGTGCAACAAACGCGAGCTCCAATGCTTATCTGACCGCCTATAATGCCACCGTCCACGTGATGCTGGACCGCCGGGACGTGACTCGTCCGGACGCAGCGCAACACAGGAGGCTACCGTGAAGACGAAGATGTTCGTCGTCGTGTTGTTGTCGTCGGTGCTGACCGCAGGCACGGCCGCCGCGCAGCCGGCGCCGTTCAACGAGGCCGGCGTGACCATGGGTCACTGGCACATCGCGTCGAAAGATGTGGAAGCCAACAAGAAGCTGTTTCTTGCCATGGGCGGCAAGCTCTTCATGCCGGGCGGGAATCCGCTGATCATGTTTCCCGGCCTCTACATCAATCTCGTCCTTGGGACCGAGAAAGGCGATGGCGGCAGCGTGGGATCGGTCGTGAACCACGTGGGTTTCATCGTCAATAACGTCCAGGAGCGGGTTGCCCAATGGAAGGCGGCCGGGGTGACGGTGCTGCCGGGCAACAATAACCGGCTGGACCAGGCGTTCGTCGTCACACCGGACGGCGTCCGGATCGAAATCCTGGAAGACAAGACGCAGTCAGTGCCCGTTCGGAACGAGCATGTTCACTTGTCACTCACGAAAGACGACGTGCCGAAGGCTCAGGCCTGGTATGCGAAGACATTCGGCGGAAAGATGGGGACTCGCAACGACGCACCGGTTGTGGATCTCCCTGGTGTGCAGCTCCGATTCGCGACGGCAGACGCAAAGCAGGCGCCGACGCGCGGGCGTGTGCTCGATCACATCGGTTTCGACGTCAAGAATCATGCTGCCTTCGTGAAGAAGATCCAGGCTGAAGGCATCAAACTCGACGAGCCGGTTCGCAAGAGCCCCACCGGGAGCACCATCACGTACATCACTGATCCATGGGGGACGCGGGTCGAGATCGTCGAGCGCGCACCGCTCGGGCCGCAGGTGCAATAACCACGAACGACCCGTCGGGTGCGTCTGGGATCCGATGGCGAAGCGATTGGCTATTCAACGCTTGCCTGCTCTGCCCATCGAAGGTCATCGGTCCTCCGGTGCAGGTGGTCCCGATCACCCGATGCGCGTCGCCACGCGGCGGGCGGCGGGACTCGACGCCGGCGGCTGGACACGCGAACTGCGCAGCGAAGTGGCGGGTTACTTCGACGACCTTGCGGTCGAGTGGCACACGCGATCGTCATGGCAGCGCACCGCGGTCGTGATGGACGCATTCATACGCGGACTCGACGCCGTTCATTTTTCCGGCGGCGTTGCGCTCGAGGTCGGCAGCGGCATCGGCACCTATTCGCATCTGCTCGCGGAGCGCTTTGCGACGGTGGTGGCCGTCGACCTCTCGCTGGCCATGTTGAAACTCGCGCCAGCCAGGCCGGCCCATCGTGTGCAAGCCGATGGTGCCAGGCTGCCGATCGCCGATTCATCGGCAGCGGCAATCGTGCTGATCAATGCCTTCTTGTTCCCCGTCGAAGTGGACCGGGTCCTGTCGCCACACGGCGCGCTGGTGTGGGTAAACAGCAGCGGTGAACAGACGCCGATCTACCTGTCGGTCGACGATCTTGTCGCCGGGCTTCCCGGCCGTTGGACGGGGACGTCGAGCCAAGCGGGCGAGGGGCACTGGTGCGTGCTTCGGCGAGCGCTGTATCCGGCCCGGTGACCGGCGCCATGGATCGCTACCGCACATTTCGGCAACTTCACGAGTCCGGTTGCTTCGTGATGCCCAATCCATGGGATCTCGGCAGCGCGTGTGTCCTGGCTCAACTCGGCTTTCCGGCGCTCGCGACGACGAGCGCCGGATTCGCGTGGTCCCTGGGACAGCGTGATAACTGCGTGTCGCTCGAGAACGCCCTCGCCCACCTTCGATCCATGGCGCATGGCGTCGAGGTGCCCGTCAACGCGGACTTCGAAGGCGGTTTCGCGACCGATCCCGATGGAGTGGGCGCCAACGTCACCGCTGCCACCGCGACGGGAATCGCTGGATTGTCCATCGAAGACTCCACGGGCGACCCGTCGAACCCGCTCTTCGAGTTCGCGCTCGCGGTAGAGCGCGTTCGGGCCGCTCGGCGCGCGATCGATAACAGCGGGACCGGCGTTCTTCTGACCGGGCGTTCCGAGGGATTCATCGCCGGACGGCCTGATCTCGCGGAAACAATCAGACGGCTCACGGCTTACGCCGAAGCCGGAGCCGATTGCCTCTACGCGCCAGGCATCCGAGCCAGGTCCGACATCGCTGCGGTCGTCAACGCCGTCGCTCCGAAGCCCGTCAACGTGCTCGTCGGCGGCGATTTTGCCACCGTGGCGGAGCTGGCGGCTGCCGGTGTTCGGCGGATCAGTGTTGGCGGCGCCCTGGCGCGCACAGCGTGGACCGGTTTCCTCGAAGCGGCGAAGGAGATTGCCGAGCGAGGGACGTTTTCCGGTTTTGCCCGGGCTGTTTCGTCTGCGGAACTCAACGGCCGCTTTGTCGCCGAACGGCGGACCCAATAGCGAGCAGGATGTCACGCGCCCGGTCCAACCTGGACGCTGCGATTATCGCGGAGCTCAAAGGCCGTGTCGCTTCGCTGCGCGCACAAGCGTATGAGGACCTCGCGTTGCTCGCTGAGGCGGACACCGACCACGCGACGATTCGCGGGAAGCTGGTGACGTTCACCGTGTTCCGCGAGCGCCAGCCCGACGGCACGCTGCTGCTCCTCGTACGGTCGGATAGACCGATTTTCTTCGGCATCGGCACGAAGGGGACGACCGAGGGGTTTTACGCGCTGCCAAGTGGCGAGAAGCGCGACGCGTACGGCGACGAAATCTCCGAGTTCTTTGCGTGACAACGTCGAAACGCGCGGCCCGGAATCGATGACACACATGACAAACGTCGTCGCGCTCGTGACCGGCGCAAGCCGTGGTGCGGGGCGAGGCATCGCCCTCGAGCTGGGCGGTGGTGGGGCCACTGTTTATGTGACTGGTCGGAGCGTCAACGGCGAACCGACCACCGACAACGTGCCAGGCACGATCGACGATACTGCCAGCGAAGTGACACGACGCGGCGGCCGCGGCATTGCCGTCCGCTGCGACCACACAATTGACGCGGATGTCGAATCGCTCTTCAGCCGCATCGGTGACGAATACGGGCGGCTCGACGTGCTCGTCAACAACGTCTGGGGCGGTTACGAGCATCGCGAGTGCCGTCCGCTTCCGCTCGTGCCCTTCTGGGAACAATCGCTCCATCAGTGGGACGGCATGTTCACCGCCGGCGTCCGCGCGCACCTGACGGCCAGCCGGCTGGCGGTGCCGCTGATGCTGCCCCAGCGGCGCGGCCTCCTCGTGAGCACGACAGCAAACCTTGGCGCGCTTCCGTATCTGCGGAACCTCTTCTACGACCTGGCGAAGAACGCGGTCGCCCGAATGGCATGGGCGATGGCGCAGGAACTGCGCGAGCACGGCATTGCGGCGCTCGCAGTGGCGCCCGGCTTCATGAGAACCGAGCGGGTGGTAGAGGCGTTCCGCCGCGGCGGCGCCATCGATGCCATCGACGGCCCTGGTGGACCGAAGGAGACGGCCTCGTATCTTGGCCGCGCGATCGTGGCGCTGGCGTCGGACGCACGCGTGATCGAAAAATCGGGTCAGCTGCTCGAGGTAGGGACCCTCGCGCGAGAGTACGGCTTCACGGATATCAACGGAACGCAGCCTCCTCCTTTTCGCATCCCCTCCGCAACGTAGCTCACCTGTTATCCTTGCGCATGTCGGCAATGGAATGTCGCATGGTCATCAGCGATTCTTTGTTGCCGATGTTGGAGGCCGTGTGCCGCCAGAACGATTTGAACAGATTGGTCCCACGGATTGACGGAGAATAGGTCGCGCTGTGTGACGACATGAGCGTGGTGCCCGCAATCGAAGGATCGGTATCGATTCAGTCGCCAGCTGACCGATTCCTGGCAGCATGTCGGCAGCGCGTGGCCGCAGGTCTGCTCAGCGGCAAGCCTCATTTTCGCAGCAACTACGTGATAAGCGACGCAGGGCCCGATCGCATTGAGATCCGCGCCCACGACTGGTGGACCGCAATCAACGTCGGATTGAACACGGTGAAGCTTCGGCATGTGCACCCGAACATCATCAGCTACCACGTCGAGTACTGGCGCTGGGCTCAGTTCGTGCTTGGCCTGAGTGCCGCCCTCGGACTTGTCGGCCTCATCCTGCTTCTCGCTGTCGACGTTCGGAGTTACATCGCGGAACATCTGTCATCGATGATTCCAGGACTCTCGATTGAGCAGAACCTGCGCATCGCGTGGCTCATGGTCCTGTTCTGGGGATTCGTCTGGCCCTGGCTTCTGATCTGGCTGCACAAGCGGCCGCTGCGCGGATTGATCACGCGATTGATCGCGGAGATCGACGCGACGAACGCTGCCGCACCGCAACGCTGAATCGAAAGGCGGAACATATGAAATGTCGGGCCGCACTCGGAATCCTGGTCCTCCTGGTTGCGCTGTGGAGTCCATCGCCAGCTGCCCAGAGCGGTGGCCAGAAATGGGTCGGGACGTGGACAACTGCAGCGGTCGGCCGTCCTCAAACACCGCCACCAGCGGCGCCCGCGCTTCCGCCCTTCATGGCAAACCAGTGCCCGGCCGCGCCGGCCCCCGTCGTTGCGCCGCCACCGGGACAGACATTTGCGCCGTTGCCCTTCGCACACTTCACGAACCAGACGCTTCGGCAAATCGTTCGCACGAGCACTGGTGGCTCGCGGGTGCGAGTCGTTCTGAGCAATGCTCACGGTGCGGCGCCGCTGGTCATCGGTGCGGCCTCGATTGCTCTGCGCGAAAGGGACAGCGCCATCCAGTCCGCATCGATTCGGCTGTTGGCTTTCAGTGGCCGACCGACGATAGCGATCCCGCCGAGGGCGGTGGCGTACAGCGATTCGGTTGATCTGAATGTTGCTGCGATGTCTGATTTGGCCGTGGACGTGTACCTGCCTGGTACCACGGATACGGCGTCTCCGACGACGATGCACAATGCGTCGTTTCAGACGAACTACATTTCAGAGACCGGCAACCATGTTGGGAAGGCGACGCTGCCGACCGTCGGTACCATACAAAGCTGGTTCTTTTTGTCGCGTGTCGAGGTTCTCGCACCGGAAGCGACGCAGGTTCTGGTGGCATTCGGCGACTCCATCACGGACGGCACGCGATCGACTCCTGATTCGAACAATCGCTGGCCCGACCTGCTCGTCGCACGGATGCTGGCGCAACCTTCGCCGCGCCGAATGGGTGTCCTCAATTCGGGCATCGCGGGCAATCGCGTGCTGAGCGAGGGTGTGTTCACGGCCGGCATCAATGCTCTCGCGCGCTTCGACGCCGATGTTCTGACCCAGAGCGGCGTCACACACGTGCTCGTTCTGGAAGGTATCAACGACATCGGCAATGCGCGACAGAACGCGACGCCCACGGCCGAGGACATCATTGCCGGCCACAAGCAGTTAATCGAACGCGGGCGGTCGAAGGGGCTCAAGATCATCGGGGCGACACTGACGCCGTTCTGGGGCGCCGCCTACTACACCGATGTGGGCGAAGCGAAGCGACAGGCCGTCAACCAGTGGATTCGAACCAGTGGCGCTTATGATGCGGTCGTCGATTTCGATCAGGCAACGCGTGATCCCAACGACCCCAAAAGGCTCCGTGCCGAGTTTGATTCCTGCGACCACCTGCATCCGAATGACGCTGGCTATCGAGCCATGGCGGCGGCGATTGACCTCTCGCTCTTCGACCCGGTCAGGTCGACGGCGAGCGCAAACAGCCGTTAGACGCCACGGACAAGCGGAATTGAGGCGGACGCAGTCGTCGAAGAGTGATTTGTCCGCGAATCCCGTGTTCATTACCGGCGGCACCGGCTACCTCGGCCAGCCCCTCATTACGGCTCTGCTGGAACGAGGCTTCGTGTGTACGCGCTCGCGCGACCCCAATCGCTGCAGCGACTTCCATCCGGCGCGCACACGGTGATTGGCAACGCCCTCGACGAGAGGAGTTTCGCGGCTGCGATTCCGCGGAACGCGACGTTCGTGCATCTGGTCGGGACACCGCACCCGAATCCAGCCAAAGCAGCGGAGTTCGAGCGCGTTGACCTCGTTTCGATCAAGGCAGCCGTGGCGGCAGCCAGTCGTGCCGCGGTACAACATTTGGTCTACGTCAGCGTGGCGCATCCGGCTCCTGTGATGCGAGCGTACATTGCGGCTCGGAAAGAGGGTGAGGCGCTCGTGAGGGAGCGAACCGGCTCGGCCTCGTTACGCGTTCAACCATGATCGCGGCGCTCGTGCGCGCAATCGAGTCGCCGCCAGCCGAAGCAGTAAGGATCTTGGAAGTGCCGCAGATTCGGCTGGCCGGGGCGGCGGAAGAACGCGGCAGGATATGACAAGCGGATTGGTCTCATCTAACATCGCTAGTTCGTAGCTCACAGCCACCGGAGGGACACATGGCACTTTTCGTGGTGAGGCATCAGCACAAGGCCGAGCGCTGCCCGGCTCAGGATCCCGACCTGGGTGCGATGCTTCTCAATCATCTCAGCCGACCGAACGTTCGGCGCCACGGAGTGCAAATCCAGGGCGAGGCCGTCGTCCAGGGCGAGCACACGCTGTATGTCATCGCCGAGGCAGACGACGAGAGCGGTTTGCGCGAGTTCATGAGGCCATTCGAAATGGCGGGCAGCCTCGATATTTATCCGGCGTCCACATGCGCCCGCGTCGTCGCGAGCGGCGGCTGCGGGGCCGCGCTCCCCGTGAGTGATTCGGGGCCAGCCGTGGATGCTGAACTCGCCTGCCAACAGGCAATCGATGCCGGGCTTGTCGTCCATCGCGCGCATCCGCTCAACTGCGAGACATCAGTTCCCGCGCTCGTCGGGAGCGTGGTCATGCCGAACGCGCATTTCTATGTCCGCAATCATTTCCAGATTCCGAGTCTCGATCCCGCCGCGTTCCGACTGAACGTTGGCGGCCTGGTAGACCGGCCGTTGAGCCTCAGTCTGGCCGACCTTCGCCAGATGCCGTCGCGGACGCTTGTCGTCACGCTCGAGTGCGCCGGCAATGGCCGGACCGGGTTCACGCCGCCTCCAGACGGGGAGAAGTGGAATCTGGGCGCGGTCAGCACGGCGGAGTGGACCGGTGTGCCGCTCGTAGAGGTGCTCGATAGGGCCGGAGTGCGAGCTGGTGCGACTGAAGTAGTGTTCCGGGGCGCGGATGGTGGAACCTTGGATGGTCAGGCCGCGCCGATTCGCTTCGAGCGCAGCCTGGCACTCGATCAGGGCCGCGACGGAGAGGTACTGCTCACCTACGCGATGAACGGGGAGCCGCTCCCTGTTCAGCATGGCTACCCGATGCGGCTCATTGTGCCCGGTTGGTATGCCGTCGCGTCGCTCAAATGGCTGACCGAGATCGACCTCATCGCCGGACGCTTTACTGGGCACTACCAGACGGACAAGTACCAGTTCGAGCGCGAGCAGGATGGTTCTGTCAGCCGCGAGCCGGTCACCTTGCAGCGCGTGCGTGCGTTGATCACCGAACCGATCAGCGATCAGGAAGTACGTGCCGGCGACCTCGTCATCCGCGGCGTCGCGTGGTCCGGCGCGGCGCCGATTGCGCGAGTCGAGGTGTGCATCGATGGCGGAACATGGCAGGAAGCTCGTCTCGTCAGCGAACGCAAACGTTTCAGCTGGCAATGGTGGGAGGTTGTCACACGCGTAGCGGGCCCACGGACGCTGACCGTACGCGCCCGAGCCACCGATCTTGCCGGACGCACGCAACCCGAGCGCGCCGAATGGAATCGCCTCGGCTATGGCAATAACTCGATTCAAGAAGTGTCCATTCGAGTTGTTTGACGCATGTCCGACCACGAGGCTTTCCTGTCACGGGCGATTGAGCTTGCGCGACAGGCACGGGCTGCCGGCGATCACCCTTTCGGGGCCGTTCTGGTCCTTGATGGGCGTATCGTCGTCGAGGCGCGCAACACCGTTGTCACGTCCAACAGCCCGCTCTGTCATGCCGAGACGAACCTTGTGGGAGAGGCCGTACGAACGCTCACACGGCAGGCGCTCGGCAAGAGTGTGCTTTACGCCAGCTGCGAGCCCTGCGCGATGTGTGTCGGTGCGATGTACTGGGCGGGCATCCGTTCGCTCGTGTACGGATTGCCGTCCGATGAACTGGCAACACTTGCGGGAAGAAATTTCCGCGTTCCGTGCCGGGAACTTTTGTCGCGGACGTCCGAGCAGATCGACGTCACAGGCCCGCTGCTTCTGGACGAAGCACGTGCCGTTCACTTAGGCTTCTGGCCGGTTGCGACCGCGTAGGGACATGGAGACAGATGTTCGACAGATCGAGGCCATCCTGCGACGCATAGAGTCCGCGGAGAACAGCGGAACCTTCGGCGACATTGCCGGGATGCTGGCCGACGATGCTGTGATCATGGTTCCAAGTCATCCCGTTCAGGAAGGGAAGACGGCGTGCACCGCGTTCGTGTGCAGCGTTCTCACCGACGTTTTGGAGCATTTCAACCGTCGAATTGCCTATACGAGCGCCGAAGTGCGAGTCATTGGCGACGTTGGCTTCGATCGCGGTACTTTCTGCTTTACCGTGTCGCCAAAATCCGGAGGCAGCGCGAGTGTGGAGACCGGAAAGTATTTCTTTCTGTATTCCCGCGCGCTCGACGGTTCGTGGAAGATTGGGCGTGTAATCGTGAATCTTGACGAACGCGAAGACGACGAGCCCGATCTATCGGCGTAGGGCCTGGGGCGACGGCTGCATCACGCACGAAAGGACGCTGCGATGAGATTGCGTTATTGGCTCTGTTGGGCCCTGACCGTCGCCTGCTGCGGTGTCAGCGTCGGCGCCTCGCAGAGGGGACCGGTCGAATCCGACCAGGACGTTCTCATCGCGCTCGAACGCGGCTGGAACGATGCCTTCTATCGGAAGGACGTCGCGTTCATCGAAAAGCTGCTGGCGGACGAATTCATCGCGACATACGACGACGGGAGTCAGGGTGACAAGGCAAAGGAGCTCGCACTGGCGGCTGAATTCAATCAGCAGGTGGAATCAGCCACTCAGGAGGATTTCATCGTCAAGGTCTATCGCGACACGGCGGTCGTCTGGTTTACCTTGCGCATCGTTGGCGTGAGACAGGGCCAGAAGAGCGAATTGCTGTTGCGCTATACCGACGTCTGGGTGGTGCGGGATGGTCGCTGGCAGTGCGTGTCGACGCAGAGCACGAGGGTGGCCACGAGGTGATGATTTATCGTGAAGGAACCAATGGCGTCGGTCTGCCGGCATGAGCTCAACCCGGTCAGCTTTCTCGAGCGATCGGGAACCGTGTACGCGGATCGTGTCGCTGTGGTCGACGGTGACGTCAGCTATACATGGCGGGAGTTTCGGGCACGATCCCGGCGTCTGGCGTCGGCCCTGCGCGATGCGGGGCTTCGAAA
Organism: uncultured Acidobacteriota bacterium; assembly: GCA_963814955.1. Classification (GTDB taxonomy): domain Bacteria; phylum Acidobacteriota; class Vicinamibacteria; order Vicinamibacterales; family UBA2999; genus DATCJA01. The sequence continues at coordinate 319,988 of CAWFEX010000015.1, read as the reverse complement.
GGGCGATCGCATAGCCTTTCTGGCCCTTAATTCGGAGCCGCTCCTGCTTGCACACTTCGGCGTTGCGCAGGCCGGAGGGGTCCTCGTTGCCATCAACACCCGACTGTCCGCCGACGAGATTGCCTACATCGTCGAGCACTCCGGCTCGGACGTCGTCTGCTACACACCCGAGCTCGAGAAGCTGCTGGACAAGGTGCCACCGGGGGTTCGCCGTCTCAATACACACGGCGACTTCGAGACATTTCTCGCTGCCGGCTCGGACCGGGAGGTTGAATCGTGGCTGTCGGATGAGTCCGACACAGTGACGATCAACTACACGTCAGGGACAACTGGCCGGCCGAAGGGCGTGATGTATCACTATCGCGGCGCTTATCTCAACGCGCTGGCAATGGCAATCGACCACAGGCTGACCGAGGAGAGCTCGTACCTGTGGACGCTGCCGATGTTCCATTGCAATGGCTGGACCTTCTCCTGGGCTGTGGCGGCCGTTGGCGCGCGAAGCGTATGCCTTCCTCGGATTGACCCTCCAGCCGTGTGGCGCCTGTTCGACGAGGGCATCACGCACTTCTGCGCTGCGCCCACGGTGTTGATCATGCTGATGAACGATGCCTCCGCGCATCGCCTGCAGCGTCCGGTGCGGTTGTTCACAGCGGGGGCGCCACCGTCACCGGCTGTGATTGCGAAGATGGTCGAGTTGAATTTCACCCTCGATCATGTCTACGGGCTGACCGAAACCTATGGACCGTTCACAATCAACGTCGGTGCGCCCGCGCTCGCTGAATGCCCAGATGACGAGCGGGCCCGCTTCAAGGCCCGCCAGGGTTTCGCGAATGTCTGTGCGGGCGAGGTCCGTGTCGTCGACGAGCACATGTGCGACGTGCCGACCGACGGGCAAACGATGGGCGAGGTGGTCATGCGTGGGAACGTGGTGATGAGCGGCTACTACGCGGACCGCGAAGCAACCGATCACGCCTTTGCAGGAGGATGGTTCCACAGCGGTGACATCGCCGTCCGGCACGCCGATCTTTCCATCGAGCTCCGCGACCGGAAGAAGGACATCATCATTTCCGGGGGCGAGAACATCAGCACGATCGAGGTGGAGCAGGCGCTTGCCACGCATCCGAGCGTTCTCGAATGCGCAGTCATCGCCGTGCCGCACGACGTATGGGGTGAGGTCCCGAAAGCTTTTGTCACGCTCAAGTCGTCCGCGACCGCGTCTGAAGCCGAGATCATCGAGCATTGCCGGGCGCGCATCGCGCGCTTCAAGGTTCCCAAGTCGGTTGAATTCTGTGCGTTGCCCAAAACGTCGACGGGAAAGATCCAGAAGTACGTACTGCGCCAGCGAGAGTGGAAGAGTTAACGACGTCATGCGTTGGTCCATTGTCCTGGTCGTCTTCGCCTGCGGCTGCGGATCGGAGCAGACTCCGGTTGGCCCGAGCGGTCCGAGCGGGGCGCCTGCCAGCATGCGTGCCCGGGTGCTGATGGTGACCACGACCGCGGGTTTCCGGCACGATTCGATCGGGACGGCCGTTGCCTCCATGCGCAGTCTGGCCGCATCGACGAACGAGTTCACCGTGGTTGCCACTGAAGACCTTTCTGTTGTTGCTCAGCCGACTCTAGCTTCCTACGACGTTGTGATGTTTGCGCTCACTAGCGGAGAGCTGCCGCTGTCGGCCGAGCAGCAGGCCGCCCTCGTGAACTTCATTCGAGAGGGGAAGGGTTTCGTTGGCATCCATAGCGCCACCGATACGTTGTACGGATGGCCCGAGTATGGACGGCTGGTGGGCGCCTACTTCAAGGAACACCCGTGGACGCAGCAGGCGGATGTCGTGGTTGAGGATCAATCGCACCCCTCGACGTCAGGTCTCGGCGGCCGGTTTTCCATTCGGGAGGAGTTCTACACGTTCAGCGACAACCCACGCGGGCGGGTTCAGGTCCTGCTGCGCCTCGATTCCGCATCGGTCGGAGCGACCGGTGACTATCCGCTGGCATGGGCGCACTCTTTCGGTGCTGGCAGGGTGTACGACAATGCGCTCGGCCATTTCTCTGAGACCTGGGCCGACCAGCGATTTCTGCGGCAGCTTGCCGGCGCGATCACCTGGGCAGCCGGACGGTGACGCGCGCAACTACAAGCCTGGCTCTGCGACAGGGAGGCACATGATGAAGCGCATGATGTTCGGAACCCTCGCGGCGGTGTTGGCAGTGTCGGCGTCGCCCATGGTCGTCGGTTCCGCCCAGTCGAGCGGAGGCACGCAGGCCGTGGCGAAAGCCGAATATGACCGTTGGAAGACAGAGTTGTCGAACTGGGGCCGCTGGGGCAAGGACGACCAGATCGGCGCGGTGAATTTGATTACGCCGGCGAAGCGACGTCAGGCGGCGGCTCTGGTGAAGGAAGGGTTCTCCGTGTCATTGGCGCGGGACGTGGATACGGAAAAAGCCGTCGACAATCCCCAGCCCTACGAGCGCCAGATGCTCGCGATCGGCTCTGACCGGTTCGGCGTTGCCTTCCACGGCGTCGCCCATACCCATCTCGATTCGCTCGCTCACATCAACTATGACGGCGTCTTTTACAACGGCTACAAGCCTGACGCCGACGCCGTGATGAAGGCGGGCGGCCACGCGAGAAATTCCATCATCAATCTCAAGAACGGCATCTTCACGCGCGGCGTCCTGATCGACGTTCCGAGGCTCAAAGGCGTCCCGTATCTGGAGCCAAACAGCCGGATTACGCTGCAGGATATCGAGGCCTGGGAAAAGATGGCCGGTGTGAAGGTGTCGCCGGGTGATGCGCTGTTCATCCGCACAGGACGCTGGGCGCGGCGGGCGGCGGTCGGTCCGTGGGACGTGGGTCGGACCGGCTTGCGGCCCGGACCGAGTGCGGCGATTCTGCCCTGGCTGAAAGCAAGGGACGTCGCCTTGCTGGGAAGCGATGTGCCTCCCAGCACGGCGCCGTCCGACGTGGCCGGCGAAACAGGAGCCGTTCACGACTTCACGCTGGTAACACTCGGGGTGCATCTGTTCGACAACTGCGACCTCGAGGCGCTGGCCGAAGCAGCCGCGGCGCGAAAGCGATGGGAATTCCTGCTGACGGTTGCGCCGCTGCCGATTCGCGGCGGCACCGGCTCGCCGGTCAATCCGATCGCGACGTTTTAGAACGCGTTCGGCAGGCCAGAGCCCAAGGCCCAAAAGCCAAAGCTACTGAAACCATGACACAGGGCCGAATTGAAGCAATCTGGATCAAGCGTGCGCATCGTGGGCCGATGGATTCGGTCACGCGTGCAGTCCTCCGCGCGGGTCGTGGCATCGTCGGGAACGCGGACCAGGGTGGCCGCCGGCAGATCACCTTAATCGATCGCCGCACCTGGGATGCCGTCATCGAAGAGCTCGGCGACTCTGTCGATCCCGCGACACGCCGGGCAAACCTCCTGATTGGGGGATTGTCGCTGGCGGGGAGCCGCGGCAAGGTGCTTCGTATCGGTCAGTGTCGCCTTCAGATCAATGGCGAGACCCGGCCGTGCAATCACATGGACGACGCCCAGCCCGGGCTTCGGCACGCGATGGAACCCGCGTGGCGCGGCGGTGCCTACGCGGAAGTATTGGACGACGGGGAGATTGAGGTGGGCGCGTCCGTAGAATGGACAGACTCAAAGGAGTAACTATGAAGGCTGCAGCACTCGTCGTTGCGGGTGGAATTCTCGGCGCGGTTGTGATGCTCTCGGCCCAGCAGAGAGACTACCAACCCACATGCAAGATGTGCCCCGGCACTTACATCCCGAACAGTGAAATCCAGGCGTATGTGAAGCGGGCGATTGCCAATCAGCTCACCGATCAACAGATCCGGCAGGTGGACATTGGCAAGGCCAACGTCGGCGTCGCCGTGGTTTATCGAGGGAAGATCAACAATCCAAACGCCAACGTCGCCGAGCACGACCTCGTGAGCGAGGTGTACCACGTGATCGACGGCTCCGCGACGCTTGTGCTCGGCCCCGATCTCGTCGGGAAAGAACGACGACCCGCGGACGAAACGACGGTACGGCTGCTCAACGGTCCTGGCAACAACGCGAAGGCGATCCGGAACGGTGTGAGCTACGAGCTCAAGGCGGGCGACGCGGTCGTCATTCCCGCCGGTACCGGGCACCAGTTCACGAAGATCGACGACCACATCACCTATCTGATGGTTCGCGTCGATCCGGACAAGATCACGCCGCACAAGACCGAGGCGGATTCGAAGGCCGATCTGGCCACTGATGGGCGCGCCACGGCGGGCGGCGGTGCCGGAGCCGTGTCGTCACCGGAGCGAGGGAGACGGTAGAAGACGCTTGTAAGTCAAAAGGCAAAGGTCAAAAGGCAAAGGTCAAAGGTACGGCCCTCGTGGCTCTTGCCCTTTTACCTTTTGCCTTTTGACTCAAGTACTTACGCGTCGCTGATTAGTGTGTCAGCGCGTAGAGGACCGCGTTGATCCCGAATGCGTAGCCGCGAGGGCTGAAGGCGTAAAAGTACGAGGATCTTCGCCCTCGCGCTCCCATGAGTCGGCGATGTCGGTGTTGTGCGTCATCAGCACCATGATCCGCCCGTCCTGATCCGCAATGGCCTTGACCTCTGGAACCGCGCTGTCGGCACCTTGCTCCGACGTTCGACCTCCGGACCGGAGGAAGAACCCGATGTTCGGGATCTGGGGAATCTCCGTAACCTCGAACTGCGTTCGGAACAACGCGTGGTCGAGCGGGACGTCGAAGATCGGGTATCGGAAGGCGGAAGGATCTTGCGAAGCTCCGCGACCCAGTGCTGCCACTGATAGGAGCCCCATGAGTCGTCGGTCCACAGCACGCCGCCCTTCAGCAGGTACTCGCGGACGTTCTGCGCTTCCTCCTCGTTGATGATCGCGCTGCCGGGCGCCGACATGATGACCAGCGGGCATTGGAACAACTCATCGCCGCCCGGTCGCACGAGCAGATGATTCGGCGCGCCTGAGCCGTTCTTGCTCACGGGAATCTTCGTGAGCTCCGAGAGCCGGACCGAAAGGTTGATGTCGGCGTTCGGGTAGTCGGTTCTCCAGCTGCCGCCGTAGCCATTCATGCCGGGCCGGTACAGCAGACGGCAGTAATGGAAGCGGCCGTCGAAGTCCTCGTCGGTCGCGACTCGCGAACCGCGGAACCCACGGCCGAACTGAGCCTCAGCAGCGGCCGCCGCAGCAAGCGTCAGCAGCACCGCCACCCCTACGCGCACCATGACAACAGTCTACCGCTACTGGCGACGCCGGTGCCTTTCGTTTACGATGAGTGGCCCTTGGTGACCCCGTACACGCCCCAATCTCCCCCTGCTGAAACGCGTTCCGGTTTGGATCCATGGACGCGAGCGGAACTTCCGGCTCCCCCGACACCCCGCGGTTTCGAGTGGCTCAAGGTTACCGGGCCCGGTGTCATCGTGCTCGGGGCGGCAATCGGAAGCGGTGAGTTCCTGCTTGGACCTGCGGCATTTGTACGCCACGGCCTGTCATTGCTCTGGGTGGTCGGTATAGCGGTGACGCTGCAGACGATCTTCAACATGGAGGTGATGCGATACACGCTGGCTACCGGAGAGCCAGTCTTCACCGGCTTCATGCGCACCCGTCCCTCGTCTACCTTGTGGGCGTGGGTGTACGTGGTGTTGTATTTCCTGCAGGTTGGGTGGCCCGCGTGGGCGGGTACCGCCGCCGGGGCCATCTTCTTCCTGTTCACCAAACGGCTCGCCGCGTCGGCTGACGCAAGCGTCATCTACTACATCGGCGTTGCGACCTTTCTCCTGTGCGTCGTCATACTTTCGGTGGGCCGCCGCATCGAACGAACGCTGGAGCTGCTGAACTGGATCCTCGTGGTCGCGATTCTCGGCAGCTTCCTCGTGCTTTCAGCGTTGTACGTGCCCGGCAGCACCTGGGCGGGTAGTGCGCTCGGACTTACCGGCTTCGACATGTCGCGCGGTACGTTCGACTTTTTTCCGCCGGGCACCGATTTGTTTCTGCTTGGAGCGCTCGTCGCATATTCGGGCGCGGGCGGCGTCATCAATATCGTCCTGGCGAACTGGGCGCGGGATCGTGGCTACGGGATGGGCGAGCGCGCGGGGTACATTTCGGGCGCCGTCGGAGGCCAGCACGTCGCGCTCGCGCACACCGGATTCAGGTTCGACGGCGATGTCGAAGGGATGCGGCGATGGCGTGGATGGTGGCGCGTGATCGTCGCCGATCAATGGGGCGTCTTCTTCACGGGCGCCATTCTCGGCATGATTCTGCCTGCGATGATCTACGTGACGTTCCTGCCGCGCGGCACCGACATTCAGGGCCTCGGCATCAGCGCCGCGCTTGCTCAGAGCATCAGCGGGCAGGCGAGCGCGCTGGTGGGTGGCATCATCGCGTTTCTGGGCGCGTGGATTCTTTTCAAGACGCAGCTCGATCAACTCGAAGGCATGACTCGCGCCATCACCGACATTCTGTGGACCGGCAGCGGCCGCCTTCGCAGCTGGCGCGGCGGTGACGTCCGCGCCGTCTACTACTGCGTGCTGGCGATCGCCGTGTTGTGGGGCATCGTGGCACTGCGGCTCGCCCAGCCGTTCCTCCTGCTGCAAATCGGCGCCAACATGGCGGGGCTCGTGCTCGTAATCGGCTCGGTGCATCTGCTCTACGTCAATACGCGTCTGCTCCCGGAGCACGTACGTCCTCCCATGTGGCGGCGCGCCGCGCTGGTGGCGATGGCGTTGTTCTACGGCTTCTTCGTCGTGCGGTCGTTCGGCACGCTGCTGGGCTGATCGATCGGCCGTTCCTTCCGTGGTCTACTTCCTTGCGCTCGCCTCGGCGGCGCTGTACGGCGCCGCTGACTTTCTGGGCGGACTTGCGTCGCGCCGCGCCAGCACGGTTGCGATCGTGCTGATTTCGCAGGCCGCAGGACTGCTGCCGCTCGCGTTGCTGCTCTTCATCCTCCCCGCGGCACCCTCGAACCAGGACTTCATATGGGGAACCCTGGCCGGCCTGGCTGGCAGCGTCGGCGTGGCGCTGCTGTATCGGGCACTGGCGATCGGCACCATGTCCGTCGTCGCTCCAACCACGGCCGTGTGCGCGGTAATGCTGCCGGTGTTCGTGGAGGCGCTGAGCGGTGAGCGTCTGCCGCTGCCGACGCAAGGCGGGATCGCGCTGGCGATTGTCGCCATTGTGCTGGTGAGTCAACACGACCCGGCGTCGCCGGAGGAACGACCAGCGGGGCGTCGGGTGTTACCAGCCGGCATCGGTCTGGCGTTTGTCTCGGGTGTGGCGATTGGGTTGTTTTTCCTTGCATTGGCGCGCACCAGCGCGTCGGCCGGTCTCTGGCCGCTCCTCGCCTCGCGCGGACTGTCGATGGTCGTATTCGGGCTGATTGCTGTGGCCGCGGCGCAGCCGTTGAAAATGGAGCGCGCCGTATTGAAGACGGCCGTGGCGTGCGGGGTGGTGGACATGCTCGCCAACGCGCTGTATCTGCTGGCGAGTCGTGGCGAGCGCCTCAGCATCGTGGTCACGCTCGCGTCGTTGTATCCGGCCAGCACGGTCATCCTGGCGCGTGTTGTGGTGGGCGAGCGTCTGAGTCATCGCCAGGGACTGGGCATCGCCTGCGCGCTGGTTGCCGTCGTGGTGATTGTCACCACGTCCTAGCAGAGTCACAAGTCCATAACCTGCGTAGGGCGCGGCTTCCGCCTTCGCTGAAGCTACGGCGGACCACCGTAGCCTTGGCGGAGGTGGTTACGCCGCGCCAGGCGGGCCGTGAAGGCCCGCCCTACGAAGTACTACTAAAGCGACGCTCAGGTCCGGCTAAAGCCGGACACTACGTACGCTGGCTGCGGCGATTCAGCGCGAGATACAAGACAAAGCTCAGACCGAAGGTAACGAACCAGGCATACGTATAGAGAGAGTCCAGCAGTGTGGGGTTCGTGACGCGTCCCTCCGGCGTAAGGGCGGCGCGGACGAATCCCGGCGTCACCGGCAAGATCGCCAGAACCAACGCGAACATCGCCCGATAGTTGATCCCGTCTGTGTAGGCATATCGCCCCTTCAGCTTGAAGAGATCCGTCAGCGACAGCTCGCGACGGCGCAGTACCCAATAGTCCGCAATCAGAATGCCGCCGATTGCGCCCATCAGACTCGAATACCCAATCAACCACGTAAAGATGTACGCGGCTGCATCCGCGTAGAGCTTCCACGGCATCATGACGATGCCGATGACCGCGGTTATGAGGCCGCCAGCCACGTAGCTGACGCGACGCGGCGCCAGGCTCGAAAAATCGTTCGCGGGCGAAACGACGTTGGCGGCCATGTTCGTCGTGAGCTGCGCGATCAGGACGATCAACGCGCCAAATATGACGACCATGGGGCTGCCGATCCGGGCAATCAGTGCAACCGGATCCCAGATGGCTTCTCCGTACAGCACAATCGTCGCGCTCGTGACCGCCACTCCAATGAACGCGAACGCCGTCATCGTGGCAGGCAGGCCGAGGGCTTGACCGAGCGCCTGCGAGCGCTGGCTGCGGGCGTAGCGCGTGAAGTCGGGAATGTTAAGACTGAGCGTTGCCCAGTAGCCGACGTTGGCGGTCAACGCGGCAGGGAACAGCTGCCAGAACGGCGTATGCGATGTCTGCAGGCGAGCCGATTCGTCCAGGATGCGCCCGAGGCCGCCGCCGCTGCGGATCGCCCACCCGAGCAGCAGCATGCCGCCGCCGAGCAGGAGCGGCGCCGACCAGCTCTCCAGAATTTTGATGCCCTCGAGCCCGCGCAGGATGATCGCAACCTGCACCAGCCAGAAGATCAGGAACGCGATCCAGACGTTTCCCTGCAGGTTCGCCCATACCGGCAGTGCGGCTGCGAGCAACGCGTTCAGTGCCAGCCCGCCGATCCATGTCTGAATTCCAAACCACCCGCACGCGACGAGCGCTCGCAGCGTGGCGGGTACGTTCGCTCCTTTGACACCGAAGCTCGCTCGACAGAGCACGGGAAACGACACGCCATACTTGGTGCCGGCGTGCGCATTCAGGATCATCGGGATGAGCACGATCACGTTGCCGAGCAGGATGGTCAGCATCGCCTGCCACCACGTCATCCCCTCCTGCATCAGGCCGGAAGCGAGTGTATAGGTGGTGATGACGACGCTCATGCCGATCCAAAGAGCGGCAATGTGATACGTGGACCACGTGCGGCGTGCGAGAGGAGTGGGCGCGAGGTCGGAATTCCAGAGAGGACTGTCCGATACGTCTTCGCTCAGCTCGGTGGCGATTCCCTGTGATCCATGAACGGCGGCTACGCGCGCGCTCTGGGCAACTCTCGGGAGCACCCTCAGCGCTCCGTGTTACTGGCCGGGGCGTCTGCGGACGCGTACCCCTCGGCTTCGTAACCGCCGTGGTACGCCTTTGCATCGGGTCGGCGAATTCGTGAATGCGCGACGACACGGTCACGCCGGATCCCGCGGAAGTCGTCCAGGCTGGCCCATCCATGGCGCTCCATCGCTTCGCGCAGGCCAGTGAGGAGCGCTTTGATGACGTTTGGACCGATGGCGTGATCGAGCATGGCGGCGGTGCACACCTGCACGGTCCCGCACCCGAGCAGGAAGTAGTTGAGCGCGTGGGCGAACTCCGCGATGCCTCCGATACCCGAAAACGATTTGTCGGGAAACGCTTGCGTGAGCTGCGCCATCTTCGCCATCGACTGCGGCAGAATGGCTGGTCCGCCGAGCCCTCCGCTCGATACGAGGCCGTCAACGTTCATCTCGAACTCCAGCGTGTCGGCGTCGACGAGAGGGAGCGAGGGAAACGTGTTGGACGAGGTGACCGCGGCAGCGCCGCCAAGGAACGCGCCGCCAGCTTCGAGAACGATATCGGTGGTCGAGGGCGTGAGCTTCGCCCAGATAGGTACTTTGGCCGCCTCTGCTACGGCTTGCGTCACGATTGAAATGAGACCTTGATCCTTGCCGATGTTCGAGCCCATGTCCTTGCGGTCCATGTGCGGACACGACAAATTCAATTCGAGCGCATCGGCGCCCTCGGTCTGACAGGCTTTCGCCAGCACCTGCCAGTTGCGCAGCTCCTCGTCGGTGCCGGAACCGGCCATGATCGACGCCACCAGAACTCTGGTGGGATGAGCGCGCTTTATGCGGGAAATGCGCGGCACCCACCAGTCGAGCGGCTTGTCGGAAATGAGCTCCCAGTTCCACGACGAATGCAGCGCCGTGCCCGGCCGCTTCTGCATGGACAAGTGGCCGGAGTCGGGAGTCGTCCGGAGGAATTTCGTTTTCGGCCCCGCGACGTTCACGACGGGATGGAGCCCGATCGTCTTGGTGACAACGCCGCCCCACCCGGCGTCGAATGCCCGCATGATGTTGCTGTCTGACTCCGTCGGCGGCGCCGACGCCAGCAGAAACGGGTTGTCGAACCGCAGGCCGGTAAACGTCGTGGCAAGGTCTGGGGCCATGGCAGCGTCCTGGGCGGAATCGACTATAGCATCACGCCGGGGCCGGGCCTCGATGAGCTCGGGCCGGCGTTTCCACGCCGGCTGCGGCGCCCGGACCTACGTCTATAATCGGCGGAATGCGGAAAGACGCTCGACTGACGCGGCGCCGGATGCTCCAGAGCGCAGGCGGGATGATGGCCGCCGCCAGTTTGCCTACCCTGGCGGCGGGTCGTTCCCTCCGTCAGGGCGGCACGCCTCCTACCGGCCCGGCCAACATCACCGGACAGCTGGCGCGCTACATGGTGGAAGCTCGCGATCGCGATCTGCCACCGGACGTTGCGCGGGACACGCGTCACCGGATCCTCGACACGATCGGCGCCATCGTGTCGGGCGCTCGCATGAAACCCGGCGAGGCGGCCATCCGGTACGTGCGGAGCCAGGGCGGAACGCCGGAGGCTTCGGTGCTGACGACGAACATCAGAACGTCCGCCGTCAACGCGGCGCTTGCCAATGGCATGTTCGGCCACGCCGACGAGACAGACGATTTCGAGCCCGTGACGAAGGCGCATCCCGGGTGCGCCGTCGTACCGGCGGCGCTGGCCGTGGCCGAGCGCGAGGGACGCTCAGGGGTGGAAGTCGTACGCGCGGTCGCGCTCGGGTACGACCTGTGCTGCCGGTTCCTCATGGCGCTTGGTCCGGATCATGTCCGCGGAACGCATCGAAGCGCGGAAGGCACGAGCGCCACGTTTGGCGCGGCTGCCGCCGCAGCATCGCTCGCGCGTCTTGACGAACGGGGCATGCGCCACGTCCTGTCGTACGCCGCGCAGCAGGTATCAGGAATTTGGAGCTGGACGCGCGACAACGAGCACATCGAGAAGGCATTTGATTTTGGCGGCATGGGCGCGCGCAACGGCGTGACGGCTGCCCTGATGGTGCAGTCAGGGTTCACGGGCGTCGACGAGGTGCTCGACGGCGAACACAACATGATCGACGCGCTTTCGACAGAACCCAGGCACGACCAGATGATCGCCGGGCTCGGCAGCCGGTTCTTCGTCACCGAAACAGCGATCAAGACATTTTCCGTCGGCTACCCGATACAGGCGCCACTCGACGCGCTGCTGACCCTCCGCCAGCAGCACGGTCTCACCGCCAGCAACGTCGAGCGGATCGTTGCCCGTCTGCCCGAAGACGGCGCCCGCATCGTGAACAACAGTGCGATGCCCGACGTCAACTGCCAGTACATCCTTGCCGTCGGGCTGCTGGATGGGGCTGTGTCGTTCGCTGACAGCCATTCGCACGAGCGCATGAAGGATCCGCAGGTGCTCGCCGTCAAGCAGCGTGTGGAGCTCATCGGAGATCGCGCGCTGATGGATCCCGATGCGCCGCGAAGCGGCCGTGTGGAAGTGACGCTCCGTGACGGACGCCAGGTCAGTCACTTTACGCGCTTCGCGCCCGGCACTAAAGAGAACCCGTTGAATACGGATGGCGTGAACGCGAAGGTCCGGGATCTGATGGCGCCAGTTGTAGGTGCGCAGCGCGCCGAACAGATCATCAAGGGCATTCACGCGATCGAGACAGTGACCGACACGAGGACACTCGTGAGAACGCTTCTCACCGAAGTCTGAGTTCTTTGCCCTTTGCCCTTTGCCTTTTGACCTAAGGTCCTGCGGCAGCGACACCGATGACCTAGTGGAGGTTATAGGGGTACCTGCTTCGGCAGTTCCTCCGCAGCTTCAGCGCCCAACTCGACATCCTGAAGAAGCAGGTATCTGTTAACGGTCGGAGTGACGCCGCTTGCAGCCAATCTTGAAGGCACGGCAATCGCGATGGCCATCAAGATGGCTGCTGCACGACGTCGCTGGAGCAAGGGAGCCGACACGCTGTTCGAGCCGAGGTGCAAAGAGTTCACCAATGCCGCACGTTGCGCCATCACGCCCTCCTGAATTCCGGAAGCGGCTGTGTCTATTGCCTTGAATTCACGCGACTTATGATCGATTCGCAGGCCGTGAAACAACGGCGCCGCTGAACCGATTTCGTATCCGGTCGAGTCCTTCGTTGTCAGGGATCTGGCGCGACGATGACGGTTTTCCGACATGCTCCGGTTGAGCGGAGCGTTCAAGTACACTCGCCAGCGACCCGGAGCCCTCTTATGTTGAGATTCGGCAGGTGCCGTCCCCGCACGGAGCAGTTCTCATGACCCTCCTGATCAAGGGGGGGACCGTCGTCACAGCCAGCGATCAGTACGCGGGCGACGTCTTCGTCGAGGGCGAGAAGATCGTTGCGATCGGCTCTTCGCTGACGATGTCCGCCGACCGTGTCATTGATGCCGCTGACAAGTACGTTCTTCCAGGCGGGATTGACGTCCATACTCATCTCGACATGCCGTTTGGCGGCACGACGTCGGCCGACGATTTCGAATCCGGCACGATTGCGGCGGCGCACGGAGGAACCACCACCATCGTCGATTTCGCGATTCAGTACAGGGGACAGACGCTGCACCACGCCTGGGAAACGTGGATGAAGAAGGCAGAGGGGAAAGCCGCAATCGATTACGGGTTCCACATGATCATCACCGAACTGTCGGATCAGGTGGAGCAGGAGATGGACGCGCTCGTCCGCCAGGGTGTTACGTCGTTCAAGCTCTTCATGGCGTATCCGGGCGTGTTCATGCTCGACGATGGCAGCATTTTTCGCGCGTTGCTGCGAACGGGCAAGAACGGCGGCACCATCTGCATGCATGCGGAAAATGGCGGGGTCATCGACGTGCTCGTCAAGAAGGCGCTTGCCGAGGGAAAGACCGCGCCGAAATATCACGCGCTGACGCGTCCCGCGCGGGCCGAAGCGGAAGCCACGCACCGGGCGATTGCTCTGGCGGAGATTGCCGGCGTGCCGATTTACATCGTGCATCTCTCGGCCGCGGAAGCGCTGGAGATGGTGACTGAGGCACGTGACCGCGGCCTTCCCGCCTACGCCGAAACGTGCCCGCAGTATCTGTTCCTGTCTTACGACAACTACGAAGAGCCGGGTTTTGAGGGCGCCAAATATGTCATGAGCCCGCCGCTGCGACCGAAAGACACACAGGATCGGCTCTGGCGAGGTCTTGCGTTCAACGACCTGCAGGCCATCTCGACGGACCACTGTCCCTTCTGCATGAAGGAGCAGAAGGTCCTTGGAACGGATGACTTCTCCAAAATTCCAAACGGTGCGCCTGGCATCGAAACACGAATGAGCCTTGTCTACGACGGCGGCGTGCGTCCGGGCCGCATCTCGCTCAATCGATTCGTCGAGTTGACGGCCACCTCGCCGGCGAAGATCTTTGGTTTGTTTCCGCGCAAAGGCACCATCGCGCCCGGCTCGGACGCCGATATCGTGGTCTTCGATCCCAACAGGAAGATTGTTCTTTCTTCAAAGACCCATCACATGCGAGTGGACTACAACCCTTATGAAGGACGCGAGGTCACGGGTGTCACCGACACCGTGATTTCTCGCGGGCGAGTTGTGATCGATAGTGGCAAGTTCGTCGGCCGGGCGGGATCCGGTTCCTTCCTGAAGCGGGCGACGCGCTCATAGCGGGCGATGATCACTCACTGCTCTTACACGGGCCACAGAGTCACGGAGACACGGAGGCTTGTTCGCAGACCTCATCTTCACTGGCCCCGGTGTGTCGTCGATGCAGTCCACGGCAAATTGCGCTGGATAATGCGGCGGGCGTTCGCAGTTGCGATCACGTTTGTAGCCCTTATTGTTGGAGCACCGTTTGCAGCGGCCCAAACGTGCGGCTCGCACAGGCTCGCAGTACAGATTCTCGGGTCGGGCGGGCCGTTCCCATCCAGTAGTGCCTCTACTGGATACATCGTGTGGCTCGATGGTCGATCGGTGGTCCTCGTGGATGCCGGTGGGGGCGTCTTTCTGCGTTTCGGAGAATCCGGTGCACGTATCGAGGAACTAGAGTTCCTTGCGATCAGTCATCTCCATCCGGATCACGTCTCGGATTTGCCGGCATTGCTATGGTTGACCGGTACACGAAGCGCGCCTTTACGGATCGCAGGGCCGTCCGGTAACCAACAATTCCCTGCTTTTGCGAACTTTCTGAGTCGTCTAATCGGCAACAATGCGAGTGCCTTTCCGATTCTTTCGAGGAGGTCAAACGGATCGCAGGGAGGAAGCGTACCTGTGCAAGCGCAAACCGTTGACGTAGCCAGACAGGAACCAACGTCACTCGTGACTGGTGGGCCACTCCAGATAACTGCTCTTGGCGTACCTCACACAGCACCGTCACTCGCATACCGTGTGTCCGTAGGAGATGCGAGCGTTGTGTTCGGCAGTGATCAAAACGGTTCAAATCCGCGATTCATAAGTTTTGCGAGTCGTGCCGATGTGTTGGTCATGCATTTCGCGATTTCGACAAGTGCGCGAGGGACGATCGCCGAGAATCACGCTCCGCCGGCAGTCGTCGGCGATGTCGCGGCCCGCGTGAATCCGCGAAGATTGGTCCTGAGTCACATTACGAAGCCCTTAGCCAGCGATACTAATGGAGCTGTTTATTCTGGATACGATCAAGCAACGCTGATGACGAGTCTTTCGGCGGTCAGGATGCATTATCAAGGATTGGTCACGATGGCTGAAGATCTTCAATGCATCGTCGTACGAGATTAGTGACTATGAACCGCTCTAGAGTTTGTAGGTTCCGTGAATGTCAAGTGTCTCTGTGTCTCTGTGTCTCCGTGGCTCGTTGGGAAGTACTCACTAGGCGGAGCAGTGCCCGATGACCGGCGACGAGATCGTTGCGCTGTCAAAGAAGCACACCATCTCCGAGTGGGCGGCGCAAGGCGCGGTCGATCCCATTCCGGTGGCGCGGGCCGAGGGGGTTTACTTCTGGACACCGGAGGGCAAGCGCTTCATCGACTTCAACAGTCAGTTGATGTGCGTGAACATCGGCCACAGCGAACCGCGTGTCATCCGCGCCATTCAGCAGCAAGTCGAACGGCTGTGTTATGTGACGCCGTCGGGCATGACCACGGAGCCGCGAGCGCGTCTCGGTGCGAAGCTCGCGGAGATTACACCAGGCGATATCGACGTCTTCTTCTTCACGAACGGCGGGGCGGAAGCCAACGAGAACGCATTCAAAATTGCCCGTGCCTATACGGGGCGCTCAAAGATTCTCGCCCGCTACCGTTCCTACCATGGCGGCACGGCGGGAGCGATCGCGGCCACCGGTGAGCCGCGGCGATGGACTCAGCCTCCGATGCCGGGATTCGTTCATGTGCTGGATCCCTATCACGGGGTTCAGCGTGGCTGGGACACCACAGAAGAATCTCTTCGCCACATCGAAGAGGTAATTCAGCTCGAGGGTCCACAGACGATCGCCGCCTTCATTCTGGAATCCGTCACGGGCACCAACGGGATCCTCGTCCCGCCCGACGGGTACATGCAGGGCGTCCGGGCGCTGTGCGACAAATACGGCATCCTGATGATCGCCGACGAGGTCATGAGCGGGTTCGGCCGCACCGGAAAGTGGTTTGCGATCGACCATTGGGGAGTGGTGCCGGATCTGATCACCATGGCGAAGGGCCTGACGAGCGCATACGTTCAGCTCGGAGCTGTCGGCATGCGGCGGCCGATCGCCGATTCGTTCCGGGAAAAACCGTTTCCAGGTGGGCTGACGTACAGCAGCCATCCCGTCGCCTGCGCCGCCGCCCTCGCGACTATCGCGGTAATGGAGGAGGACGGCATCGTGGACCGCGCCAGTCGCACCGGAGACCTGATGTCCAGACTGCTCGCCGATCTCGCCGCGCACCATCCGTGCGTCGGCGCGGTCCGATCGATCGGTCTATTCGGGGTCGTCGAGCTGGTCCGGAACAAAACTACCAGGGAGCCGATGGCACCTTTCAATGGCACGTCACCAGAGATGACGGCCCTCGGGAAGTTTTTCCGCCAGCAGGGTCTGTTCACGTTCGTACGCTGGAACTACTTCTTCACCAATCCGCCCCTTACGATCACCGAAGCTGAGTTGCGCGAAGGCTTCGCGATCATCGACCGCGCGCTCGCGACTGCCGACGCATCCGTGCAGTAGGATCGTTCGCGTGTCGAAGTGGTGCGCCGTGTGGACGCTGGCGTGTGGTCTCATGTGCGCGGACCATGCTCAGGCGCAGTCGCAATCGGGACGGATCGAGCTGGGCGTTCAGGTGGCGTCGGCGTTGTCAGGGCAGTTTGATGCCGCCGACACCGGGTTCGGCGGCCGCGTGTCGTGGCATCCGCATCCCGTTCTCGGCGTGGAAGCCGAAATGAATGTGTTTCCGCGCGATTTCCCTGGCGAACGCCCCTTCAGCCGCGGCCGCCTGGAAGGACTTTTTGGCGTGACCGCCGGTGTGACGTTCGATCGAATCAGGCCGTTCGCTCGTGTGCGGCCGGGCTTCGTCACGGTGCAGCAGGCGCCGGAGCCTTTTGCCTGCATCCTCATCTTTCCGCCGCCGCTGGCTTGCACTCTCGCGTCGGGACGTACGCTGCCGGCCATCGATGTCGGTGGCGGTGTCGATATCATCACAACGCCGAGGACGTTCGTTCGCGTGGATTTCGGTGACCGCCTCCTCAAGTATCCGGGTCCGGTGTTCGACGCCGATCGATCGATCCGAGAGCGTGCTTTCTTCGTCCACGAATTCCGTTTTGCGACGGGCGCCGGCGTACGTTTTTAACGCGCGTCGTCTGTGCTCTCGCACAAATGCCCGGAAATCGCCATTCGGCGTTACTATGTGGACCGGCAGTTTCCTTCTTGCCTCGAAAGGACATACATGGCTAAACGCGCGACCAAGTCCGCCCGAAAGCCGAATCCGGCTTTCATGAAGCCGATGACGCCGAGTCCAGCGCTGTCGGAAGTTATCGGTGCAAAGCCGATTCCGAGGACCGAAGTGACGAAGCGGCTGTGGGCGTACATCAAGAAGAACAAGCTCCAGGATGCAAAGAACAAGCGGATGATCAAGGCCGACGACACCTTGAAGGCGGTGTTCGGTGGGAAATCGACCGTCAACATGTTCGAGATGACCAAGCTTGTGAGCAAGCACTTGAAGTAGCGCAGTTGCGGCGTGGGGCCGGGCGAGTGAAGGCGCCCGGCTTTTGGGAGGTGGCCAGACGAATGAACCGGCGAGAGCTTCTGAAGATCGCGACGGTCGTTGGCGGTGGCGGAGTCATAGCGCACCTCTTACCGCCGTCCGTCGCGCGTGCGTACGCACTCGTGCAGCAGGCGGCGGCGCCGGCCGACCCGCTCGCGGCCATGCGCGCGCAGATGGCCGCCGTGCCCATCGAGGTCACCAAGCTCACAGATACCCTGACGATGCTCTCAGGCCCGGGCGGCAATGTCGTCGTGCTCAACGGTCCGGACGGTAAGGTTGTTGTGGATACCTTCATCCAGGGTGCGTTCAATCCGCTGAAACAGCGGCTCGACGCTCTCGGCAGCACGCCGATCGCCTGGGCGATCGATACGCACTGGCACTTCGATCACGCGGACAACAACGAGAGCTTCCGCAAGGCCGGGGCGCAGGTGCTCGCTCACGAAAACACGAGGAAGCGCCTGTCCGAACCGCACGACCTGCTCGGAATGCACTTCAATCCGGCGCCCCCGGGCGCCATGCCGACGCAGACGTTCGCGCAGACCCACGCGCTCAAAGCGAACGGCGAACAGATCGACCTCGGATACATTCAGCCGGCGCACACCGACACCGACATCTACATCCATTTCACGCGCGGCAACGTGCTGCATCTTGGCGATACGTTCTTCAACGGCGCGTACCCCTTCATCGATGCCAGTACGGGCGGCAGGATCAACGGCATGATCGCGGCGGCAGATCGAGCCCTCAAGATGTCCAGCGGCGCGACGCGAATCGTCCCCGGGCACGGACCGCTTGGCGACAGGGCGGCGCTCATCAAGTATCGCGACGTCCTGGCGACGGTGCGGGATAGAGTGCAGAAGCTCAAAAGTGCCGGACGCACCGAGAAAGAAGTGGTCGCGGCCAAACCAACCGCTGATCTCGACGCGACGTGGGGCAAAGGCTTCATGCAGCCCGACATGTTCGTGACTATCGTTTACAACACGCTCTGACGCTCGGCGGCGGCACCGCCATCTCTGCCGTCGCGCGCGCGGCCCGGCCCGATTTCACCCGCTCAAAAAAATCTTGCACGATCCGGCCTAGACGGGCTTAGACTTTGCCCGTTCGGAGCGACCGGGACGCTCCAGACCCCACGCCTCAAAACCACATAGTCCCCGGAGGTTGCGGATTCGTTTGGCGTATCGGCGGCGGCGTCCCCAAGGTAACGCGGCAATGAGAGGGGAGGCGGCGTGAACGCGAACGGCAGCTTCAAAGGTCAGAAGGCCCCCTGCGGGCGCCTCGTCGACGGCGAGGAGTTCGAAGACCACGACGACGAGTGCGTCGTGACTCAGGAAATCATCTACGAATGCGGATGCCAGAGCATCCAGCATGAATACCACGACGGCTGTGTGAGCCGGAGGATCGTCCACCACGACGGAAGAGTGCTCGTGGATGAGATCTTGTCCGCCGAATAGCCGTTGCGCGCGACCCGCCGCGGGTTGAACGATCGCCTCGGCACAGGGAGCGAGCGAGCAAGGGTTGCAGAGGAGATCGACGCGTGACCCCTTCATACGACGTGGTGCTGGTTGGCGGCGGCGGTGCCGGGCTGCGGGCGGCGATAGCCATTGCAGAGACCAATCCCCGGTTGACGATTGCGGTGGTGTCGAAGGTCTACCCGATGCGGAGTCATACGGTCTCCGCCGAGGGTGGCGCCGCGGGAGTCATCGCGGCAGACGACAGCGTCGAAGAGCACATCTACGACACGATATCTGGCGGCGACTGGCTGTGCGATCAGGACGCCGTCGAGGCGTTCGTCAACGAAGCATCGCAGGAGCTGCTGCGATTGGAGCATTGGGGCTGCCCGTGGAGCCGTGAGCCCAACGGCAAGGTTGCCGTGCGTGCGTTCGGGGGCATGAAGAAAATGCGCACGTGGTTTGCGGCCGACAAGACCGGGTTCCACATGCTGCACACGCTGTTTCAGACCTCCCTGAAGTACACCAGCGTCACCCGGTACGATGAGTGGTTCGTCTCACGCCTGCTCGTAGACGACGGTCGAGTGCAGGGCGTAATCGCGATCGATCTCAAGTCGGGCCGAATCGAAGCCATCACCTCGAAGGCGGTCATTCTCTGCACCGGTGGCTGCGGAAAAGTATTTCCTTTTACAACCAACGCCGCGATCAAGACAGGCGATGGAATGGCGCTCGCCTACCGCGCCGGTGCTCCCCTCAAGGACATGGAGTTCGTCCAGTACCATCCGACCGGCCTGCCGTTCACGGGCATTCTGATTACCGAAGCCGCACGCGCCGAAGGCGGATACCTCATCAACAAAGACGGCTATCGGTACCTCCAGGACTACGCACTTGGGACGCCGCACCCTTACCCGGTTCTTCGGACGATGGAGCTCGGCCCCCGCGATCGATTGTCGCAGGCGTTCGTCAAGGAATTGGAGAAGGGCCGTACCGATCGACACGCCGTACGGACCTGTGGTCCATCTGGATCTACGGCATCTCGGCGAGAAGAAGATCAACGCCAAGATACCGTTCGTGCGCGAGCTGTGTACCAAGTACCAGAACCTCGATCCTGTGCGCGAGCTGATCCCCGTACGGCCCGTCGTCCACTACATGATGGGCGGCGTGCACACCGACATCGACGGTGCCACCCCGTTGCCGGGGCTATATGCCGCGGGCGAGGTCGCCTGCGTCAGCATCAACGGCGCCAACCGTCTCGGGTCGAATTCGCTGCCCGAATGTCTGGTGTTCGGCGCGAGCGCCGGACGGGCGGCGGCCGAGTACGCATCGCACGGGCCCGAGATCAATCCGCATGTCATCGCGCAGAAGACGGATGAACACCGCCGCCTCGAGCACGATTTGTTCGACACGCCATGGTCACGAGCGAATGGCCACCATCCGCGAGGAGATGCAGAAAACGCTGGAGCAGAGCGCCGGCATCTATCGCACGGGTACGTCTCTGCGCCAGGGCGTGGACGAAATGTCGCGGCTGCGGGAGCGAAGCGCCGATCTCGTCATCGAAGACCACAGCCGGACGTTCAATACCGAGCGCGTTGCGGCGCTGGAGCTGTCCTTCATGCTGGACGTCGCGCAGGCCATTGTGAGCGCGGCGGTGCGCCGCGAGGAGTCCCGGGGCGCGCACCAGCGCATCGATTTTCCGAAGCGCGACGACGAGCGGTTTCTCGCGCATTCGCTCGTGTCGCCCAACCGCGGATGGCTCGTGTCGCGTCGACTACATGCCGGTGACGATCACCCGCTGGCCGCCTGGCGAGCGCGTTTATGGGGAGGGCGCATCACATGCGAGACCGCATCTTGTTGCAGATAGCGCGGTATCGTCCCGAACAGGAGTCTGAGGCGACGTTCGACGAGTACGAGGTGCCCTGTCACAAGGAGTGGGCGGTACTCGACGGCCTCAACTACGTCAAGGACCAGATCGACGGCACGCTCGCGTACCGCTGGTCGTGTCGCATGGGGATCTGCGGCAGCTGCGGCATGACGGTGAACGGCGAGCCGAAGCTCACGTGCGCGACATTCCTGAACGACTACGCACCCGGGCCTGTTCGCGTCGAGCCGCTGCGCAACTTTCCGGTGATTCGCGACCTCATCGTGGACATCGGCGATTTCATGCGCAAGCTGGTGCAGGTGAAACCCTGGATCGTCCGTCGAGGCGGAAAAGCCGTTGTCGGAGGGCGAATACCTGCAGACGCCCGACGAGCTGGACGAGTACAAGCAGTTCAGCATGTGCATCAACTGCATGCTCTGTTATGCCGCATGTCCGATCTACGGCCTCGATCCGAAGTTCATCGGGCCGGCGGCCATCGCGCTTGCGCAAAGGTACAACCTCGACAACCGCGACGAGGGCGCGTCGGCGCGTATGGAGGTGTTGTCCGAACACGAAGGGATCTGGGGCTGCACGTTCGTCGGCGAGTGCACCAAGGTCTGCCCGAAGCATGTCGATCCCGCCGGTGCAATCCAGCGGTACAAGCTCACGGCGGCCGTCGATTCGATGAAGTCATTCTTTCTGCCGCGAGGCGCCTGATGTCTGAGAATCACGCTCAAACCGCGTATCACCCGCGTTGGCTTCGGCCGCACATATCGACGTACTGGTGGATCGAGAAGCCGGCGTATCTGGTGTTCATCCTGCGCGAAGGCAGCTGCATGTTCGTGGCGTGGTTTACAGCCTACCTGTTGCTGCTGCTGCGGGCCGTGTTGCAAGGGCAGGCCGCGTACCAGGCCTTTCTCGCATGGTCGGCTACTCCGCTGATCGTGGCGCTGAATCTGGTGAACGTCGCATTTCTGGTTTTCCATGCGGTGACATTCTTCCAGGCGGCCCCGCAGGCGATGGTCGTGCACGTCGGGCATCGCCGCTTGCCAGGATCGCTGCTGCTGGGAGCGCATTACGCTGCCTGGGCGGTGGCGTCAGTGGTCATTTTCTGGCTGCTCCGGAGCCCACGATGATCAAGCGACACCCCGAACCCCTGCTCTGGATGCTCTTCAGCGCCGGTGGCGTGGTATCGGCCATGCTGATGCCCGCTCTCGCGTTGCTGTTTGGCGTTGCGTTTCCCCTGGGATGGCTGAATCCCCCTGGCTACGATCAGCTCCGCAGCGCTGCTGGCACATCCCGTTGACCGCGATCGTGATGTTCTCGCTCTGCACGCTCTCGCTGTTTCATTGGGCACATCGTTTCCGGCACACGCTGTATGACGGGCTGCAGATCAAGCACCTGAACGAAATGGTTGCGGTCCTCTCCTACGGGGCTGCGCTCGCAGGTTCCGGACTCGCCGCATACCTGCTCTGGCAACTCGCGTAGGAGCCTGGTACTGGGCTTCGCCGGACTGGTAGAATCCGACCTTCAATGGTCCGCCAGCGGCTCGTTCTCGCTGCGGTCGCCGCGGCGGCAGTGATTCTTTCCGCACCGTTCGTTCAGCAGCTGTTCTTCGTTCTCAGTTCCGACTGGCCGGAGCAGTTCCAGCGCATTGCGATTGGCGCAACGGTTGTGCCGACGTGCCTCGCGCTGCTGTATGCGGCCGCGCGCATTCGAAGTAGCTTCCTGCCGCGATACGCGCTGCTGGCGCTCGCCCTCGTCATTGGAGCGGGGTACGTGGTCGTCAACGCGCTGAGCGTGACCGAGAGGTTTCACTTCGTCGAATACGGAGTGCTCGGGTTCTTGTTCTATCGCGCGTGGCGTCCGGTGAGCGACTCGTCGGCGTTCGTGCTGCCGGTGTTGGCTGGAACGATCGCCGGTGTCTTCGACGAGTGGTTTCAGTGGTTCATTCCGATCCGTGCCGGCGAGGCGCGCGACATCGTTCTCAACGCTGTCGCCAGCGTCTGCGGTCTCCTGTTTGCAGTCAGTGTCGATCCGCCCGAACGTTTCACGACACGACTGCGACCGCACTCGCGAATGTCAGTCGGGGCGTGGTCGCTCGCGGGCGTCGCTGTATTTACGGCATTCTTCCTCACCGTGCACGTTGGTTACGATGTTAGCGATTCTGAGGTCGGCTCGTTTCGATCTCGCTACAGCGCCGAGGCGCTTGCGCGCATGTCGCACGAGCGCGCCGAGCGATGGCGCAATGCGCCGCCGCTCGTGCAACGGCGATTGTGGCGCGAAGATCAGTATCTGACCGAAGGGCTGTGGCATGTCGCTCGCCGCAATGACGCGTGGACCGCAGGCGATGTTTCCACCGCATGGAGGGAAAACCTCATTCTGGAGAAGTTCTACGCCCCCGTTCTTGACAATCCGACCTACGCGGATCGCACCGGGCATCGATGGCCCAGCGCGCAGCGCGCGGATGCGGCCGAGCGAGGCGGCCGGAACTCGAGCCCGCAGGCCAGTGACGCCTACCCGTACCCGTTGTACGTGTGGCCGACGAACCGTGTGGCCGTCGACCCTCCCCATTCCACATGCTGCTGATTCTGAAGCTCCTCGTTGCACCGGGCCTGGTCGCCGGTGTCACTCTCGCCGTTCGGAGGTGGGGACCTGCGATCGGCGGGTGGCTCTCGGGCATGCCTGTCGTCGCAGGCCCGGTACTGATTTTTATCGCCGTCGAGCAGGGGGCCGCATTTGGCGCCGAAGCTGCGCACGCGACGCTCGCAGGCTTGATTGGAACCGTTGCGTTTACTGTTGTCTACGCGCGTACCTCCGTACGAATGCGATGGTACGGGTCGCTTCTGGCCGGATGGGTGGCGTTTGCCGCCACGTCCGCTGTCCTCTATTCGTTGCAGCCTGCGCTCGTGACAAGCCTGGTCGGCCTGTTTGTCGCGACAGTAATCGGCCGCCGCATGCTGCCTGCGGTGGAAGTGCCCGCATCTCCCGTCGCGAGTCCACGCGGAGATCTCGTGTTGCGGCTTCTTGCCACCGCAACGCTGGTGCTGGTGCTCACGGCGGTCGCCGACCGACTCGGTCCGAGGCTCAGCGGCCTGCTCAACGCATTTCCCGTGCTGACGACGATCATTACGGCATTTACGCACGCTCAGCGCGGCCCGGGGGCGACGGTCGCGTTCGTCAACGCCTTCCTGAGGTCGATTATCGGGTTTGGTTCGTTTTGCTTCGTCCTGGCAATGACGCTCAATCGCGTCGGGATCGCGTTGGCGCTGATGGTCGCGCTGGTGGCGCAACTCATGGTCAGTGGATTCACACTCCGGGCGTTTCGTCCCGTACGGTTTTCCGAGTCCTGATGTGGCGGTTGCGCCAAACGCGGGTCGAAGACGTACACTAACGGCCGTTCTGCTCTTACAGTGACTGCGCGTACGGTGCCGCTGCTCGTGCTCACCATCGCGGTGGCCGGCATTGCGGTATTTTCTCAGGGTCTCAGGCTGATTGACACGGTTGGGATGCTCATCTGCGGCGTCGTGGCCGGTGCGTCGCTTGCCGCGATAGCCGCCGCCCGCCGGACGAGGCGATGATGGCGCGGTTTGGTAACAGAATTATTCAAATTTGCGCGGTCGTATTGGCCGCCGCCTTCGCGTCGGGCTGTTCTTCGCCAGCCCCGCCCTCGCCTGCATTGCGCTCATTTCCCAGCGAGGAGCTCGTCGATCTCTCGCACCCGTACGACGAGACGACGATTTTCTGGCCGACGTCCGATCGGTTTCGTCTCGAGAAGACCGCCGATGGCGTGACCCCGCAGGGTTACTACTACGCATCGAACAACTTCTTCACAGCAGAACATGGCGGTACGCACCTGGACGCGCCATTGCACTTTTCACAGGGCGGTCAGGCGGTGTCTGAGATTCCGCTCGAACGCTTTCTCGGCCCGGCGGTGATTGTGGACGTGGTCGCACAGGCTGATGCCAATCGCGACTATCTGGTCACGGTCGACGATCTGCAGCGCGCCGAGCGCGACGAGGGAGCGATTCCTGAAGACGCCATTTTGCTGATTCGCACTGGTTTTTCACGGAAGTGGCCCGACGCGGCGGCCTATCTTGGTACAGCCGAACGCGGCGCCGAAGCCGTGCGCAATCTGCATTTCCCGGGCATCCATCCCGACGCTGCGCGCTGGCTCGTCGCGAACCGATCCGTGAAGGCCGTCGGGATTGATACGGCAAGCATCGACTACGGTCAGTCGACGTTGTACGAAGTGCACCGCACATTGTTCGAGCGCAATATCCCCGCTTTTGAGAACCTGACGGCGCTCGAACGCTTGCCGCTTCGAGGCGCGTTCGTCGTCGCGCTGCCAATGAAGATTGGCGGGGGCAGTGGTGCGCCCCTGCGGGCGATCGCCATTGTGCCGTGACTCTCACAGGTCACAAATCACAATGGTGGTAGTCTGCCGGCTTGCCGTTTGTGACTTGTGCCTTGTGACTTGGAGCCGTCCATGGCCCGCCCCTCCCATCTAGTAATCTTGCTGGCGATGACGATGGCAGGAGCGTCGTGCTCGACACAGGCTCCGGCTCCCGTAACTGAACAACCCCGGCGATGGGGGATCGTCATGCACGGTGGCGCCAGCAACTTCACGCTTGAAACAATCAAGGACAGAGAGACAGAGATGCGTGCCGCGGTGACGACCGCGCTCGTCGGCCGGCCATCGTGTCCTTGCCGCTGGCGGGTCCAGCCTCGACGCGGTACAGGCTGCGGTCGTCGTCCTGGAGGACTCGCCGCACTTCAATGCGGGAAAAGGCGCGGTGTTCACGCATCAGGGAACGAACGAGCTGGATGCCGCGATCATGGACGGCGGAACGAGAATGGCGGGCGCCGTCGCCGGAGTGAAACGCATCAAGAATCCAATCCGCCTCGCGCGACTGGTCATGGAGAAGTCGCCGCACGTGATGATGGTCGGCGATGGAGCCGAGGCGTTCGCGAAGGAGCAGGGCGGCGTCGAGTTCGTCCCCGAAAGCTACTTCCGTACGGAGGTTCGCTGGCAGCAGCTTCAGCGAGCGCTCGAGGAGGAGACCGCCAAACAGGGCGCGATGCTGCGTCCGCGAAACGAGGATCCGCAGCAGGGCATGTACTTCGGAACGGTCGGCGCGGTCGCGCTCGATCAGTCAGGGAACCTGGCGGCTGCGACCTCGACGGGGGGTGTGACCAACAAGCGGTTCGGCCGCGTCGGTGACTCGCCGATCATCGGGGCGGGCACGTATGCGAGCAATCAGAGCTGTGGCATTTCCGCGACGGGAACAGGCGAGTACTTCATCCGGTTCACGGTCGCGCACGACATCTGCGCGCGGGTTGAATACCGCGGCGTCGGCGCCCAGCAGGCGGCCGACGAGGTCGTTCAGGATGTTCTGAAGCGTGCCGGCGGCGGTGGCGGCGTGGTTGGTCTCGACCGGTTCGGACGCGTCGTCATGTCGTTCAATACGACTGGAATGACGCGCGGGTACATGGGAGAGACCGGCAAGCCGATCGTCATGTTCACAGCCGAAGACGCGGTTTCGATCCCGGAGAAATAGCCCGGACGACGTGACGATTCGAGCCATTCACGCGGACATTACCCAGCTGGACGTTGACGCGATCGTCAACGCCGCCAACACATCGCTGCTTGGGGGTGGCGGTGTGGATGGCGCGATTCATCGCGCTGCCGGACCCGAATTGTTGAAAGAATGTCGAACGCTCGGCGGGTGTGATACGGGCGACGCCAAGCTCACGCGCGGATATCGTTTGCCATCAACCTACGTGATCCACACGGTAGGTCCGGTGTGGCATGGTGGCAGTAGCGGAGAGCCGGAACTGCTGGCGTCCTGCTACCGGCGTTCTCTCGAGGTGGCGGTCGCGCACCACCTGCAGACGATCGCTTTTCCTTCAATCAGCACGGGGGCATACGGTTACCCCATCGAGCGAGCCGCCGCCGTTGCCGTATCAACGGTCCGCGACGTCTTGTTGGAGGGCAGCTCTGTTGCTGCAGTTACGTTCTGTTGCTTTTCAGCGGCCGATCTCGCCGTTTACCAGCGCCTGCTCAGTGAAACGGGCCAAGGAGGCTCGGAGACTCGGAGATAGCGTGGCTCACGATATTGCTGCTGCCACCGTGTCGGCGTGCCCATCGACCTTGACGTTGTCCCAACGTTCGACGACTTTCCCGTCCGGCCCGATCAGGTATGTGGTGCGCGCGATCCCCATATACGATCGGCCGTAGCGAGACTTCTTCTGCCAGACACCGTACTTGCTCGGCAACCTCGTGGTCGGCGTCTGCCAGCAGCGGAAACGTCAGTCCATGTTTGCCGGCGAACTTGGCTTTGCTCTTCTCGTCAAGGATGCTCACGCCAAGGACGACGGCGTCACGTCGTTTGAGCTGCGGCAGTGAGGCCTGGAAGTCGCATGATTCCTTGGTGCAGCCAGGCGTGTCGTCCTTAGGGTAGAAATACAGGATCACGTGGCGGCCTTCATAATCCGCGAGTCGATGAGTCTGGCCGTGTTGATCTTTCAGTGTAAAGGCCGGTGCTTTTCTGCCGGGTTCGATGAGGGGCATTTGGCTCGTTGGTAGTCGGTAGGTGGTAGTCGATAGTTCCTAGTATGAACCAGGATCGTGTTGCCGTGGTCGTTGACGGCCACAACTATTCGTACGCGGATCTCGACCGCGCGTCACGTTCGGTTGCCGGGGCGTTGCTGGGCGCTGGTGAAGACCTTCAGGAGGCGCGCGTCGCGTTCCTGATTCCGCCGGGATTCGAATACGCCGCTGTGCAACGCGGAATCTGGCGCGCCGGCGGGATCGCGGTTCCGCTTGCCGTGTCGCATCCGCCACCGGAGCTCGAATACGTCATTCGCGACGCCGGCGTGCAGTTCGTCGTTGGTGACCCCGCGTGGCAATCAGGTACTTGCGCGGATCGCGGAGCAGGCTGGCAGTCGATTCGTGCCGATGAGTGACGCACTCGTCGCCGAACCGCGAGAACGATTACCGCATGTCGGTGCCCAGCGTCGAGCCATGATCGTCTACACCAGCGGTACGACGGGCCGACCGAAGGGCGTTGTGACTACTCATGCCATCCTCGGAGCAGAGATCGGCGCGATGATCGAAGCGTGGGAATGGCGTCCCACGGATCGCATGCTGCTGACGCTCCCTCTCCACCATGCGCACGGCATCATGAACGGTTTGTTATCCGCATTTGCGGTACACGCCATCTGTGAAATCCTGCCGGCGTTCGACGCGTTGACCGTCTGGGAACGGTTGCGCTCGGGCGAGATCACGGTGTTCACGGCCGTGCCGACGATCTATCACCGTTTGATCACCGCGTGGGACGCCGCCCCCGGCGACGTGAGAAACGCATGGTCGGCTGGCGTCCGGCAGGCCCGCTTGATGATGTGCGGGTCCGCCGCGCTGCCCGTGCAGACGCTGGCACGATGGCGTGAGATGACGGGCCACACGCTGCTCGAGCGCTACGGCATGACTGAAACCGGCATGATCCTGTCGAATCCGCTGCGCGGTGAACGGCGTCCGGGCTTCGTGGGGAATCCAATGCCAGGTGTGGAGGTGCAGCTCGTCGACGAGTCGGGCCAGCTCGTGCCTGACGGGGCAGCAGGCGAAGTCGAAGTCCGCGGTCCGCTGGTGTTCCTCGAGTACTGGGGACGTCCGGCCGACACGAAGGCGGCCTTTCGGGAAGGCTGGTTTCGCACCGGTGACACGGCGGTTAGAGAGGGCGGCGCGTACCGTTTGCTTGGGCGGAGCACCGTGGACATCATCAAGACCGGCGGCTTCAAGGTATCGGCCCTCGAAATCGAAGACGTGCTGCGACTTCATCCGGCGGTTGCCGAATGTGCGGTGGTCGGTGTGGCAGACGAGGAGTGGGGTGAGCGCGTAGCGGCCGCCATTGAGCTTCGGCCGCGCGCGGTCCTTTCTCTTCAGGAACTGCAGCAATGGGCGAAGGACCGTCTGGCCCCTTACAAGGTACCCAGAGCCATTCGCACCGTCCACGCCTTGCCGCGCAACGCGGTGGGGAAAGTGATGAAGCCGGAGGTAGCGGCGCTGTTCGCGGCCTGAGCGGTTGTCAGACCACACCCGCGGCTGCCATTGCCGAGACCTGCGAGGGCGCCAGCCCGAGATCCTCCCTCAGAATCTTCTCGGTGTGTTCGCCGAGCGCCGGCGGCGGACGCCGTACAGCCCCTGGTGTTCCGGACAATTTGACCGGGATCCCGAGCAGCTGCACCGGCCCGGCGCTCGAATGCTGCAGTACGTGAACCATTTCCCGCGTCAGAAGCTGATCGTCGGTCAACACCTCATGAAGGTTTCTGACCGGCCCCGCCGGAATGCCCGCTTCGTTCAGCGCCTCCAGCCACTCCGAGCGCGTGCGGCGCTGGAATGCTTCGGCGACGATTGGCCTCAGCGTTTCGTAATTGCGGACGCGGTCGCGGTTTTTCGCAAACCGTGGATCGGCCGCATAGGAGTCGAGACCCGCGACGCCGCAGAACTTGCGCCACAGGTCGTCGTTGCCCGCCGCCAGCACGACCTCGCCGTCAGCCGCCTGAAACGTCTCGTACGGCGCCACGGTGGGATGCGCGTTTCCATGGCGTTTTGGCGGTGCGCCGGTCACGAAGTAGATGCCTGCCTGATAGGTCAGAAGGGCCGCGACCGAATCCAGCATTGCGATGTCGACATGCTGCCCAAGTCCGGTGCGCTCCCGCGCATACAGGGCCAGCAACGTGCCTTGCGCGGCGAACAGACCAGCGGCGAGATCGGCAATGGCAACGCCCACCTTGTATCCGCAACTGTCTGGAGGCCCCGTCAGGCTCATGATGCCGGCTTCGCCCTGCAGTACCGCGTCGTAGCCCGCGCGTTCGCGCAACGGGCCGGTGTGGCCGAAGCCTGAAATCGAGGTGTAGATCAGCCGCGGGTGCTTTGCGTGCAACGCGTCATAGCCGAGGCCCATTTCTTCGAGCGTGCCCGGACGAAAGTTCTCCACGAGCACGTCGGCGCGGGCAATGAGCTCGTCGAGGAGGCGACGGCCTTCGGGGTGCTTGAAGTTGAGCGTCACGCTCTCCTTGTTCCGATTGATGCTGAGGAAGTACGCGCTCTCACCGTTGACGAACGGCGGTCCCCACGCGCGCGTATCGTCGCCGATGCCCGGCCGTTCGATCTTGATGACCCGTGCGCCCATGTCGGCGAGCTGCATCGTGCAATACGGCCCGGACAGAACGCGACTGAGATCCAGGATAGTGATGCCCTCGAGAGGGCCGGCGGCTTGTGGGGATGGATTCACAG
This sequence comes from uncultured Acidobacteriota bacterium, assembly GCA_963814955.1. Classification (GTDB taxonomy): domain Bacteria; phylum Acidobacteriota; class Vicinamibacteria; order Vicinamibacterales; family UBA2999; genus DATCJA01. The sequence continues at coordinate 289,849 of CAWFEX010000015.1, read as the reverse complement.
CGAAATGCTATACCGTGCCTCCTGCGAGGGTCCATCCAGCGCGCGCAGGTTCGCCGCGTCTGCAGTAGACTCGTGGTATGAAGCGGGCGTCGGCGCTCAGCGCGCTGGCAGTGGTCGCCGCAATCGCGGTGGCTGCCGCGGCCGCCTACGCACAGGGGTACCGGTTTCGCGAAGGCAGCCTCGCGGCGCGATACGCGCCCCCCCACATGCCGGATGCCAACTTCGTCGTCTGCCGCGTCGCCTATCGAAGCGTGCGCGTCGAACCGATGGGCATCGGATGGCAAACGGACTATCCGTTTGCGGAAATCAACCTGAGCACACGGCTCTCGGAGCTGACCAAGACCCGCGTCAGCCGGAATCAGGATGGCCAGCCGAATCATTTCGTCGTCAGGTTGACCGATGACGCGCTTTTCAACTGTCCGCTGACCGTGGCCTCCGACGTCGGATCCCTCGGATTCAGTCCGGGCGAGGTCGAGCGACTGCGTGCGTACTTGCTGAAGGGCGGTTTTCTCTGGGTCGATGACTTCTGGGGGACGCTCGCGTGGCGCCAGTGGTCAACTGAAATTGCGAAAGTGTTTCCGCCGTCCGAGTATCCAATCGAAGAAGTGCCGCTCGACGACCCGATGCTGAGAAGCATGTTCGAGGTTGCGAAAGTACCGCAGATTACAAACATCCAATTCTGGCGCGGCGTCGGCGGACAGACGACTTCGGAGCGCGGCGCAGACAGCAGCGAGGTGCATCTACGGGCCATTCGAGACGACCATCGGCGCATCATGGTTCTCATGACGCACAACACCGATGTTGCCGATTCGTGGGAGCGTGAAGGAGAGGACCCCGGGTTTTTCTACCAGTTCTCCCCGGATGGATACGCGCTCGGGATCGACGTGATGCTCTACGCGCTGACGCACTGACCACTGTCTCGTAAGACGTAAGTCACGAGTCGTAAGTCGTAAGTCACGAGCCCATCAGGTATGTCGTACGCCGAGGATCGGGCGGGGATCCGCCGGTTGCGGGGGCGGTACGCCATGTGCAAAAATCGCAGTACCCATGCAATTGATCAGCGGATTCATCACGGTTGCTGCGATGCTGCTCGCACTTACAGCCTACGCCCGGACCCCCGGATACGCTGCAGCTCGAGAGGTGAAGAAGAGCCCGGTGGCGTCGACGCCGGCTTCGATCACCGCGGGCGCGGCCGCCTATAAGAAGTATTGTGCGTTCTGCCATGGCGTGGACGCCAAGGGGAACGGCCCGCTCGCCCCGAAGGACTCGAACCCGCCGAACCTGACGGATACCACGTGGACCCACGGATCGACCGACGGTGAGATCTTCGGCGTGATCCTCAACGGCGCCGGTGGTGCGTCCAAGATGGTCGGCTTCAAAGGAAAGATGCCAGACCAGGATATCTGGCACATCATCAACTACCTGCGCAGCCTCGAATCGAAGACCGCAGAACGCTGAGGCGGAGAGTTTCCTGCGCGTCTTCACGCGTTTCCTCGTGATTGTCGCTGTGTGCGTCGCCGCGCTGGTGACGGGCATCGCATGTCAGTACAGTCCAATCGACCTCGCCCACTGACGCAACGACGGCGTCACTTCCTCCTCTTCCCGGACAGGCGACAGGCGTGTTCACGACGGCGCGGCCGACATTGCGTGCCGCGTTCGATGACTTTTTCAATCGCCGTCCCGACGCACAGCAGCCGCTCGAGTTTCCCCACAATACGCACGTTGGCAAGGGCGTGATGTGCGAGGTACTGCCACGAAGGCGTGGACAAGGGGCCAGTAGCAGGCATTCCTGGTCTGCGAACCTGCATGATCTGCCACGACGCCATTGCAACGGATCGGCCGCGCATTCAGCAGATGGCCGCCATGCGCGACAAAGGGATCGACCTGGCCTGGCAGCGCGTGTATGGGTTTGCCAACGAGGATCACGTCAAGTTCAATCACGCGCCGCACATTCGGGCGAAGGTCGAGTGCGCCACCTGCCACGGGAATGTTGCCGAGCAAACGGTGGCGCAGCGGAACGTCGAGCACACCATGGGCTTCTGCGTGAATTGCCACAACGCGCGCAAGGCCTCGGTCGACTGCCTGACGTGTCACTTTTAGTGGATCGTCTCAACTGAATGTGGAGCATTCAGAACGAGCCTTCGACCGCAATCTTCCGGCCGCGACATCGGCGCGGCCGGTAGTGGTTTAGGAAGGACATACCACTAGATGGATCGCCGCTCATTTATCAAGATCACGGCAGTAACGGGCACGACCGCGGCACTTGCCGGCTGCGGCAATCCGGAAAACCAGATCATCCGGTTCCTGCCCGCAGAGGACATCGTTCCGGGCGTGGCCGTGTGGAAGCCGAGCGTCTGTCCGCTGTGCGGCGCCGGATGCGGCCTCACGGTTCGCGTCATGGATGCCGACGCGGACATCGTTCGCGACGGTCAGGCAGGGATCGTTCGCGTTGCCGCTGCGAAGAAGCTCGAGGGTGCGCCGGACCATCCCATCAATCGAGGGGGCCTGTGTGCCCGCGGCCAGGCGGCTATCCAGATTACTTACCACCCGGATCGGATCACGCGCCCGCTCAAACGGAGCGGCGAGCGCGGCGACGGCCGTTACGAAGCCATTTCATGGGACGACGCGATCGGTGAGGTCGTCTCGCGGTTGAACACGCTGCAAGCTGAAACAGCACCACGGTCGCTCTGGTTCCTGGCACGCCACGGGGGGAGCCACCGTGATGCGCTCATCAGGCTGTTCCTCACGCGATTTGGCGCTCCCGATGCGGTCACCTACGAGCTCTTCGGCAATGACGTGCTGCGTCGCGCCAATGCGCTCAGCTTCGGGCGCGAGCAGCTGCCCACCTTCGACCTCGCGAACGCCCGCCACGTGATCAGCTTCGGCGCTGATTTTCTGGGTACCTGGAACTCTCCCGTGGCGCAAAGCGTTGATTACGGTCAGATGCGGCAGGGTCGGCCGGGGATCAGGGCGTCTTTCGTTCAAGTCGAATCCCGAATGTCGCAGACAGGCGCGAATGCCGACGAATGGGTTCCCGCAAGACCCGGCAGCGAGGGCGTTCTGGCCCTGGGTCTGGCGCACGTCATCATGGCGCAGAAGCTTCTACCGGCGTCGGGCGGTGGAGGCGCCGGTCAGCTCATCGCCGGATGGAACGAAGGGCTCGCTGAGTATGCGCCAGAGCGAGTCGAAGAGATCACGGGCGTGTCTGCTGCCCGCGTCGAGCGACTCGCGCGGCAATTCGCTGAACTGCGACCGGCGATTGCGATTGCAGGAGGGCCCCCGCTCGCTCACTCGAACGGCTTGTTCACGGCTCTCGCAGTGAATGCGCTGAACGCGCTCGCCGGGAATGTCGACCAGCCGGGCGGCGTGTCGTTCACACCCCAGTTGGACGTCTCCGCCGCTGTGAAGCAGACCTCGACGGCTTCGGCGGCCCCCTCGCTTGCGCAACTGGCTACGGGCGGGTCGATGCCCCAGGTCGTGTTCGTCGACGGCGCGAATCCGGTGTTCACCGCTCCTCCGGCATGGCGGGTTCGCGAGACGCTCGAAAAGGTTCCATACATCGTCAGCTTCGGTAATTTCCTCGACGAAACGAGCGTGCTTGCCGACGTGATCCTGCCTGACCATTCGTTCCTCGAATCGTGGACGGATGTCATCCCGGAATCGGGAGCCAGTGTCGCGGTCGCCAGCGTGGCGTCGGCGGTGATGCGTCCGCTGTACGACACCCGTGCGATGCCGGATGTGCTGCTCGACATCGGTCGCCGCCTGCAGCAACCGCTGGCGCTGCCATGGATGACCTTCGACGAGATGCTGGCTGCATCTTTCGGAATGCTTCCTTCTGCCACGGCGGACGCCGATGCGTGGACCGACGCGCAGGCAAAGGGGATGTGGTCGGGCGCACTGCCGGCGGGTCTTGCACGTCAGCCTGGTGCCGCGACGAAAGCATCAGCGGGCGCGCACGCGTTCGAGGCGCCACGTTTCGACGGCGATGCCGCGCAGTATCCATTTCACTTGCTTCCCTACCCCTCTATCGCATTCCTCGACGGGTCGCTGGCGCATCTCCCATGGCTTCAGGAGATGCCGGACCCGCTCACTTCGGCAATGTGGAGCAGTTGGGTCGAGATAAATCCGAGCACCGCAGAGAAGCTCGGCCTCGGCGATGGAGACGTGGTGGAGGTCGGATCCTCGCAGGGAACCATTCGCAGCGCCGCGGTCATTACACCCGGAATTGCGCCAGATATTGTCGCGATGCCTGTGGGCCAGGGGCATCGCTTTTTCACGCGCTATGCAAGCGGACGAGGGGCGAATCCGATGGAGCTCGTTGCCGGGATCACTGAATCGACCACCGGCGCGCTGGCCTGGGCGGCGACACGAGTGCGCATCTCTCGCGTTGGACCGCCGGACGGACGATTGATCCTGTTTGCCGGCGGTATTCGCGAGCGCATGGAGCAAGAGAGGTAGATGTCTCCGTGTCTCCGTCGCCCGTCGCAATCGAGGACGGAAAAGGGATAACGCAGTGGCAAAGTGGGGAATGGCGGCCGACCTGGATCGGTGCAATGGCTGTGGCGCCTGTGTCGTGGCCTGCCACGCCGAGAACAATATCTCCACAGTCGGCCCCGATCAGGCCGCCAGGGGGCGGGCCAAGCACTGGCTGCGCATCGAACGGTACTGGGAAGGCGATTTTCCCGACGTGCAGGTCAAGTTTCGGCCCGTGATGTGCCAGCATTGCGACAACGCCCCGTGTGAGCCCGTGTGCCCGACCTATGCCAGTCATCACACGGAAGAGGGCCTCAACGCGCAGGTGTACAACCGTTGCATCGGGACGCGCTATTGCGCGAACGCGTGTCCCTACAACGTCCGGTTTTTCGACTTCTTCAATCCTTCCTGGGACAGGCCCCTCCACCTCCAGTTGAATCCGGATGTGTCGCTGCGCGAAGTGGGCGTGATGGAGAAGTGCACCTTCTGCGTCCAGCGCATCAAGGCCGTGCAGATTCAGGCCGAGGTCGAAGGGCGGGAGCCGCGCGATCGAGAGATCCAGCCTGCCTGCGTCCAGTCCTGTGCGCCACGCGCGCTCGTGTTTGGAGATCTCGAGGATCCGGAAAGCGAAGTGTCGCGTCTGTCACGGTCGTCACGAAGCAGCAAGCTGCTCGAGGATGTCGGCACGCAACCCAAAGTCGCGTATCTCGCACGGTTGTCAGAGGTATGAGCCACCCCACGGGAGCAAGGATCAACAGCGACCTTCTGAGGCCGCTCTTCAACACGTCGTGGCGGTTCTTCGTCCTTGTTCTGATCTTTGGCGGCATCGTCGGGCTGGGCCTTGCCACCTGGATGGCGCAGGTATATCTCGGCTTCGGGGTGACCGGGATCCGGTGGCCGGTTTACTGGGGCTTTTACGTCACCAGTTTCGTGTTCTGGATCGGTATCAGCCACGCAGGTACGTTGATTTCCGCCATTCTCAGGCTGGTGAACGCCGGGTGGCGCCGGCCCGTGACGCGCTGCGCGGAAGTCATCACTGTCTTTGCGCTGATGATTGGCGCGTTGTTCCCAATAATCCACCTTGGACGTCCCTGGCTGGCGTTCTGGTTGTTCCCATACCCGAGCGAGCGCCTGATCTGGCCGAACTTCCGTTCGCCACTGGTTTGGGATTTTTTTGCCATCAATACCTACCTGACCGGAAGCGTGCTGTTCCTCCTCCTGCCCGTCATCCCGGACTTTGCCGTGGTGCGCGACAAGTCCACCGGGTTGCGGAGAAAGATCTACGGAGCGCTTGCTCTTGGATGGCGGGGCACGCCGAAACAGTGGCATCGACTCGAGACCGCCATGCAAATCATGGCCATCGCGATCATTCCCGTCGCGGTCTCCGTCCACACGATTGTCTCGTTTGACTTTTCGATGGCGCCGGTTCCGATGTGGAACACGACAATCTTCGGACCGTATTTCGTCGCCGGCGCCATTTTCAGCGGCATCGCGGGCCTCCTCATCGCCATGGCCGTCCTGCGCAGGTTTCTGCATCTGGAGGAGTATCTGCGCCCCGTGCACTTCGAGAATCTCGGGAAGCTGCTGCTGGTGATGGCCCTGCTGTGGGGCTACTTCGTTTTCAACGAGCGCCTTGTCACCTATTACGGCAACGAGCCGGCCGAGATGACGGTGTTCTGGCGCACCCAGCGCGACTCGTTCGCGCCGCTCTACTGGACGATGGTGATCGGAAACTTCGTGCTGCCGGTCATTCTGATGGGCATCCGGCGGTTCCGGACCATTACCGGGTGCGTCATCGCATCGATCGGCGTCGTCGTCGGCATGTGGCTCGAGCGTTTCCTGATCATCGTCCCCGCGCTCGGTCACAAGTACCTGCCATATAGCTTCGGCGTCTATCGTCCAACGCCGACGGAAATCATCGTTGCCGGTTCGACATTCGCGGCGATGACTCTGCTGTACGTGCTGTTTGCGAAGGTCGTTCCGATCATTTCCATCTGGGAGCTCAAAGCGGGGGCGCACCCATCGCCAGAGCTCGTACCGCCAGCCACCGAAGAGCACCGTTTGGGAGACCTGCATTTATGAAGGCGGTGTACGGGCTTTATCGTGACGGCGGGTCGGCGCAGCAGGCGGTGAACCGTCTGCGCGCGGCGGGCATCGCGGACCGCGACATCACAGTGATTTCCGCGCAGCCGATGGAGGACTATGAGTTCGGCCAGAGGGACAAGGCCACGTGGATGTGGTGGCTCGCGTGCCTTGGCGGACTCATCGGTATGTCGGTGGGATTCGGCCTGACGTGGTTGACGGAAGCCTCGTGGCCCATGGACGTGGGCGGATTGCCGATCTTCGCCTGGTGGCCTAACCTCATCATTATCTTCGAATTAACGATGCTCGGTGCCATAACGGCCACGGTCGCGACCCTTATCGTGTCGGCTCTTCTGCCGTCACGAGGTTGCAGTCTCTACGATCCGGAAGTCACCGACGGCAACATTCTCGTCGGCGTCGAGAACCCGGTTCCCGCATCGGTGTCGGACCTGGAGATGGCTCTCTCGGCTCCGCCTGGCGCGCGCGTCAAGACCGTCTAGTTTTCCCGCGAAAGACTGCAGGAAACCTGCATTGTGGCGAGTTGGATCGATTGCGGTTCGTCTCCGCCGCGTGGTATATTCGTCAGGTTCTCCTGAGGCTAGGAGACCCTATCTAGCCTCAACCGCACTGGAAGCGGCTGGCGAGGCCAGCTTCCTTGGGGACATCGGGCAGCAGATTGCTGGATTGCCCCCGCGTATCACACAGATAGGGGTTTCAGTTTCAGGCGCCAGCTGCGGTCGTGCCGCTCTCATGCGGTGTCCGCTCTTCAGGCCTGGGACGCGCAGGACGGTTTGCGATGGTGAACCGTCAGGCCGGTGCTTGCTGGTCGGATCGCCGGTGATCCTGCCCGCGGAGCGCGGCCGCTTGCGATTTCGTGTAGTCGGAGACGCAGGTCTCCGCAGAGCGGACTGGCGTCGCGTGTCGCCTGTACGCGTGGTGAATCGAGATATGCCGACAATCAGTCAGCTTGTTCGTGACGGACGCAAAAAGATTGTCACGAAGACGAAGAGTCCCGCGCTTCAGGTGAGTCCGCAGAAGCGGGGTGTCTGCGTGCGCGTGTTCACGCAGACCCCGAAGAAACCGAATTCCGCGCTTCGCAAAGTGGCGCGCGTCCGGCTGACGAACGGTATCGAAGTGACGACGTATATCCCGGGTGTCGGCCACAACCTGCAGGAGCACTCGCTCGTGCTGATCCGCGGCGGCCGTGTCAAGGACTTGCCGGGCGTGCGTTATCACGTGGTGCGGGGCACGCTCGATGCCGTTGGTGTGCAGGGACGCAAGCAGGGACGGTCGAAGTACGGGGCCAAGAGGCCCAAGCAATAGAGTTGTCGGTGTAGGGGCCGACCTTCAGGTCGGCCCATGAGATTGAACAGATGCCACGAAGACGAGAAATCCCGAAACGCGAACTGGTGGCTGACCCGCTTTACAACAGCACTCTGGTCAGCAAGTTCATCAACACCGTGATGTCCGATGGGAAACGGAGCGTCGCGGAGCGGATCCTCTATCAGAGCTTCGACATCGTCAAGGAGCGCAGCGGCGACGACCCGCTGAAGATTTTCAAGAAGGCCGTCGAGAACGTGAAGCCGAGCCTGGAAGTAAAGTCGCGTCGCGTCGGCGGCTCGAACTATCAGGTGCCTGTGGAGGTCAATCCCAACCGGCGCCTGTCGCTCAGCATTCGGTGGCTCGTCGGCTTTGCACGTCAACGCGGCGACGGCAAGACGATGCAGGAAAAGCTGGCAAATGAACTGCTGGATGCGTCGAACCTGCGCGGCGGCGCCGTGAAGAAACGCGAAGACACTCACCGGATGGCGGAGGCCAACAAGGCCTTCGCGCATTACCGATGGTAGGACCGGTCTTTAGACCGGCCCAAGGAAAATGCCCAGACAGACACCACTTGAGCGGACCCGGAACATCGGCATCATGGCGCACATTGATGCCGGGAAGACGACCACGACGGAGAGGATTCTCTTCTACACCGGGATTACGTACAAGATCGGCGAGGTCCATGATGGAACGGCGGTCATGGACTGGATGGAACAGGAACAGGAACGCGGCATCACGATTACGTCGGCCGCGACCACGTGTTTCTGGCGCGACACGCGCATCAACATCATCGACACGCCGGGCCACGTCGACTTCACAGCCGAAGTAGAGCGCTCGCTCCGCGTGCTCGATGGGGCCGTCGCGGTGTTCGACGCCGTGTCCGGCGTAGAGCCGCAGTCAGAAACGGTGTGGCGTCAGGCGGACAAATACCGGGTTCCGCGTATCTGTTTCGTCAACAAGATGGACCGTGTCGGGGCCGACTTCAAGCAGACGCTTCATCAGATTGAATCGAAGCTCGGCAGCAACCCTGTTGCGATTCAGCTTCCGATCGGCAGTGAGGAGAAGTTTCGCGGTGTGATCGATCTCGTCAAGATGAAGGCGATCACATACCAGGACGAAACGCTGGGCGCCGATTACGTCGTCTCGGACATCCCGGCCGACATGGCGGCCGAGGCCAAGGAATATCGCGAGAAGCTGATCGAAAAAGTCAGTGAGCACGACGACGCGCTGCTCGAGAAGTACCTGCACGGCGAGGCGATCACCGAAGACGAGATCAAGGCCGTGCTTCGCAAGCGCGTGATCCATTCCGTGCGCGCACGAATCGGCTCCGTTTGTCGTCGTGATTTGCGGCTCCGCGTTCAAGAACAAAGGCGTGCAGCCGCTGCTCGACGCGGTGGTCGACTACCTGCCGTCGCCTGTTGACGTGCCGCCGATCATGGCGATTGATCCTGCCGCCAAGGAGGAAACACTCGTCGAGCGGCCGGCATCGGACAACGCGCCGTTTGCCGCGCTCGCGTTCAAGATCATGACCGACCCGTTCGTCGGTCAGCTCACCTTCATTCGCGTGTACTCCGGAGTATTGACGTCCGGCTCATCGGTCTACAACACGACGAAAGGCCGGCACGAGCGCGTCGGCCGCCTCCTCAAGATGCACGCCAACAAGCGCGAGGAGATCAAGGAGGTCTACGCCGGCGACATCGCTGCGGCCGTCGGGCTGAAGCAGGTAAGCACTGGCGATACGCTGTGCGACGAGAAGAAGCCCGTCGTCCTCGAATCGATGGACTTCCCGGAGCCGGTCATCTCTCTCGCGATTGAGCCGCGAACCAAGGGAGATCAGGAAAAGCTCGGACAGGGTCTCGGCAAATTGATGGCCGAGGACCCGACGTTCCGCGTCAATACGGACGAGCAGACCGGGCAGGTGGTGATTCGCGGCATGGGTGAGTTGCACCTGGAAATCATCGTCGACCGTCTCAAGCGCGAGTTCAACGTCGAAGCCAGCGTCGGCAAGCCGCAGGTGGCCTATAAGGAAACACTGACGCGCGCGGCAGACGGCGAAGGCCGCTACATCCGCCAGACCGGTGGTCGCGGTCAGTACGGACACGCCAAGATTCACCTGCATCCGGCAGAACCCGGTACCGGCTATGTGTTCGAGAACGAGATCGTCGGTGGGGCGATTCCAAAGGAATTCATCAAGCCGATCGACGAAGGGATTAAAGAGGCGCTGACGCGTGGCGTCCTCGCCGGCTACCCGGTCGACGACGTCAGGATCGAGCTGTACGACGGTTCGTACCACGACGTCGACTCGTCGGAGATGGCGTTCAAGATCGCGGGCTCGCTGGCGTTTCAGGACGCGGCAAAGAAGGCAAAGCCCGTTCTGCTCGAGCCGGTCATGCGCGTGGAAGTGGTGGTCCCGAAGGATTACCTCGGTGACGTGATGGGAGACCTCGCGAGCCGCCGCGGCCGCATCCAGTCCCAGGAGGATCGCGGCGGCACGCAGATTATCAAGGCCCGCGTGCCGCTTTCAGAGATGTTCGGCTATGCGACGGATCTGCGCTCGCGCACGCAGGGGCGCGCCACTTACTCGATGCACTTCGATCGATACGAACAGGCGCCCCAGAACGTAAGCGAAGAGGTTGTGGCCCGTATACAGGGCACGAAATAGGGGTGGGCCGACCTGAAGGTCGGCCCCTACACGTCAATGTAGGGGCCGGGCTTGAGCCCGGCCCGACGTAACGGAGCGAATCGCGATGGCGAAAGAGAAATTTGACCGTTCGAAACCGCACGTCAACGTGGGGACGATCGGGCATATCGACCACGGGAAGACGACGTTGACGTCGGCCTTGACGAAGGTGGCGGCGGACAAGGGGTGGGCGAAGTTCGTGTCGTATGACCAGGTGGCGAAGGCGTCGGAGTCGCAGGGGCGGCGGGACGACACGAAGATTCTGACGATTGCGTCGAGCCACGTCGAATATGCGACGGCGAACCGGCACTACGCGCACGTGGACTGCCCGGGGCACGCCGACTACATCAAGAACATGATTACGGGCGCGGCGCAGATGGACGGGGCGATCCTGGTGGTGAGTGCGACCGACGGCCCGATGCCGCAGACGCGGGAGCACGTGCTGCTGGCGCGGCAGGTGAACGTGCCGCACCTGGTGGTGGCGCTCAACAAGGTGGACGCGGTGGACGACCCGGAGCTGCTGGACCTGGTGGAGCTGGAGGTGCGGGAGCTGCTGACGAGCTACGGGTTCAAGGGGGACGACATCCCGGTGGTGCGGGTGAGCGCGCTCAAGGCGCTGCAGGGCGATGCGGAGGGGGTGGCGGGCATCCTGAAGCTGATGGAGGCGCTCGACACCGCGATTCCGATCCCGCAGCGGGAAGTCGACAAGCCGTTCATGATGCCGATCGAGGACGTGTTCTCGATCTCGGGACGCGGGACGGTGGTGACGGGGCGGGTGGAGCGCGGCCAGGTGAAGGTGGGCGAAGAGATCGAGATTGTGGGCTTCCGGCCGACGGAGAAGAAGGTGGTGACCGGGGTGGAGATGTTCCGGAAGCTGCTGGATGCGGGGGTGGCGGGGGACAACATCGGGGTGCTGCTGCGCGGGGTGGAAAAGACGGACGTGGAGCGGGGGCAGGTGCTGGCCAAGCCGGGGTCGATCAAGCCGCACACGAAGTTCAAGGGCGAGGTCTACATCCTGTCGAAGGAAGAGGGCGGGCGGCACACGCCGTTCTTCAACGGGTATCGGCCGCAGTTCTACATCCGGACGACGGACGTGACGGGAGTGTTGAAGCTGCCCGACGGGGTGGAGATGGTGATGCCGGGGGACAACACGCCGATCACGGGGGAGCTGATCACGCCGGTGGCCATTGAAAAGGGGAGCCGGTTCGCCATTCGCGAGGGCGGCCGGACGGTGGGCGCGGGCACCATTTCGGACATCATCGAGTAAGGACGCGCCCGCTCGAGCGTGCGCGCGACACCCGTAGAGCGCAGGCTTCAGCCTGCGCGTAGGAACACGACATGGCAATGTTCAGCGACAAGATTCGCATCCGTCTGAAGGCGTACGACGCGCGGATTCTCGACCAGTCGACCGGTGAAATCGTGGAGACCGCCAAGCGCACAGGTGCGCAGCTGGCCGGCCCGATTCCACTGCCGACGTCGAAGAACAAGTGGACCGTGCTGCGCTCGCCGCACGTCGACAAGAAGTCGCGGGAGCAGTTCGAGATCCGCACGCACAAGCGCTTGATCGACATCTTCGAACCGACGTCGCAGACGGTGGATGCGCTGATGAAGCTCGACCTCCCCGCCGGCGTCGATGTCGAGATCAAGGCGTTCGGGAAGGAACACGGGAAATAGGGTGGCGGGTCCGCGGCTCGCGGCATTCTCGCCTACGCGGCACCGGCCCCACGTCGCGCGCACGCTTTAGCGTGCGCGTGCTGAGAAACACATGGTGACAGGACTGATCGGGAAAAAAGTCGGAATGACGCAGCTGTTTGCCGCGGACGGCACTGTCCAGCCGACAACGGTGCTCAGGGCCGGCCCGTGCGTGGTGTCGCAGGTCAAAACCGTCGATCGCGACGGCTACGAGGCGGTTCAGCTGGGCTTCGTCGATGCGCGACCGAGCAAGGAGAACAAGGCGACCCAGGGTCACTTCAAGAAGGCCGGGGTCCCTCCAACGCGCATACGTCGAGAAGTGAGGATCAAGCCCGGTGGTGATCCGTTGAAGCCCGGCGATCAGGTCAATGTGTCGATCTTCACGGACGGTGAGCGGGTTGATGTGATTGGCACCAGCCGCGGCAAAGGCTTCCAGGGCGTTGTGAAGCGGCACCATTTCAGCGGCGGTCGTGCCACCCACGGGTCGATGTTCCATCGGGCACCCGGATCGATCGGCGCATCGTCGTATCCGTCGCGCGTCGTCAAGGGAATGCGGATGGCGGGGCACATGGGTGCGGGCCAGGTGACCGTCCGCAACCTCAAGGTCCTGCGTATCGACGCGGAGAACAACCTTCTGATGGTCGAAGGCGCCGTGCCCGGCGGCCCGAACAGCGTCGTTGTTATCAGAAAGGCGATCGCGGCCAAGCCAATACGAGTGGCCCAGGCCGAGCCGGCGAAGAAGAAGGGCAAGAAGTAGGAACCGCCATGACGGTTGATGTAGTGAACGGACAGAACGAGAAGGTTGGATCCCTCGAGCTTCGGGACGAGGTGTTCGGCGGCCGGATCAAGACCGACTTGATTCACGAGTCGGTCGTTCGCGCCAACGCCGCAGACCGCCGCGGGACGCATGCCACCAAGACCCGGGCGATGGTCAGCGGCAGCGGCAAGAAGCCGTGGCGCCAGAAGGGGACCGGCCGTGCACGCGTCGGCGAAATCCGCAACCCGTTGTGGCGGAAGGGCGGCACGGTGTTCGGCCCGCAGCCGCGGAGCTACGAGTACCGTGTTCCCAGGAAGGTCGAAAAGGGCGCGCTGCGCGCCGCGCTGGCGCAGAAGCTGCGCGATGGCCAGGTCGTGGTGGTGGATGCATTGAGCGTTGCTGAAATCAAGACGAAGGCGGCCGCCGAGATGCTCAAGCGGCTCGGTATCGATGGCAAGGCGCTCCTGGTGGACACGAAGCCGGAAGACAAGCTGACGCTGTCAGTTCGCAACATCGACGGCGTGCGGGTGCTGCCGAGCAACCGCGTGAGTGCGCGCGATGTGATGGATACACGCCGTGTCGTTCTGACTCGGGCCGCGCTCGAGAAGCTTCAAGAGGCGCTCGGCTAGAGCACGAAGAGCACGAAGGTTTACGAAGGGCACGAAGGTGCACGGCATGAAACTCACTGACGTAATCCGGCGCCCCATCATCACTGAGAAGACAACGGTGATGCGCGAGGACGGGCGGACGCTCGTGTTCCAGGTCGCACAGGACGCCAACAAGATCGACATCAAGCGCGCGGTCGAAGCACTGCTCGGGTCGAAGGTCGAGAGTGTTCGCACGTCCGTCGCGCACGGGAAGGTGAAGCGCCAGGGCCGGTACGCCGGTCGGCGACCGGACTGGAAGAAGGCGTACGTGAAGCTGCGTGAAGGCGAGAAGCTGCCCGAATTCTTACAGGGTGCTTAGAGTGCCTAGGGTGCCTGGAGTGCCGAGCTGGCACTGCGGGCATTAAAGGGAACGAGAAATGCCTATTCGCAAATACAACCCGACATCGCCTGGAACACGGTTCAGGACGGTCCAGACGTTCGATGAGATTACGTCGAACCAGCCCCACCGGCCGCTGACGGAGAACCTGCATCGATCGGGCGGCCGCAACAACCGCGGCCAGCTGACGTCGTGGTGGCGCGGCGGGGGCCACAAGCGGCTCTATCGCGTGATTGACTTCAAGCGCGACAAGAAGGACATCCCGGCGAAGATTTCCACGGTTGAATACGATCCGAACCGATCGGCGCACATCGCGCTGGTGACCTATGCGGATGGCGAGAAACGCTACATCCTTCAGCCCCTCGGCATGAAGGCGGGTGACACCATCGTTGCCGGCGACAACGTCGACATCCTGCCCGGCAACTGTCTGCCGCTCAAGAACATCCCGCTCGGCACGCAGATTCACAACGTCGAGCTGCGGCCGGGTAAAGGGGGGCAGATTGCGCGCAGCGCCGGGTCGTCGGTGCAGCTTATCGCGCGGGAAGGTCCCTACGCCTCGGTAAAGATGCCGTCCGGTGAAGTGCGGAAGATCAATGTCGAGTGTGTGGCGACGATCGGACAGGTCGGCAATCTCGACCACGAAAACATTTCAATCGGCAAGGCCGGTCGCAGCCGCTGGCTCGGCAAGCGGCCGCACGTGCGCGGCGTGGCCATGAACCCGGTCGATCACCCGTTGGGTGGCGGTGAGGGAAAGACATCGGGCGGGCGGCATCCGGTCTCGCCGTGGGGTCAGCCGACAAAAGGCTTCAAGACGCGGCGGCGGAAGGTCACCGATCGCTTTATCGTCCAGCGGCGGACCAAGTAGAGGAGGCCTTTAGCCTCCCGAGAACCAGATGGGTCCGGAAACCTGAAGGGTTCCGGCTACCAAGCAGGTACGAAGGTTATGAGTAGATCGCTGAAAAAGGGACCGTTTATCGACACCGCGCTGCTTGAAAAAGTCGAGGCGCTGAACCGCGGCAATGAAAAGCGGGTCGTGAAGACCTGGTCTCGCCGGTCGACGGTGATACCCGAGATGGTCGGTCATACGCTGGCCGTGCACAACGGGAAGAAATTCATACCCGTGTACGTGACGGAGAACATGGTCGGGCACAAACTCGGCGAGTTCTCGCCCACGCGAGCCTTCAAGGGACACACGACGAAGACAGAGAAGGCAGCGGCTGCGGCGCCGCGGCACCGGCGGCACCGGCGGGCCCTGGCGGAGCAGGCGCCGGCGGCGGTGCAGGCGCAGGAGCGAAGGCATGATCGAAGCGCACGCAACTGCCCGCGGCATCCGCACGTCGGCTCAGAAAGCGGGCCTGGTGTGTGCGTTGATTCGCGGCAAGGGTGTGAATCAGGCGCTTGCGACGCTGCAATTCACGCGCAAGACGATCGCGCGCGAGCTGGCGAAGGTTCTGCGCTCCGCCGTGGCCAACGCCCAGCAGAAAGACGGGTTCGGCGGCGATGTCGAACGACTATACGTCGCCGCATGCTACGCGAACCAGGGCACGTCGATGAAGCGGGTGCGTCCGGCACCCATGGGTCGCGCCTTCCGGGTCACCAAACGCACGGCGCATCTGACGGTGCAGGTTGCAGAACGTCCGTTGAAGATCGCTCGCGTAGCCGAGGAGACCGACGCGACCGCTACGAAGGGGTCCCGCCCGCGCCGGAGCGCGGCGACGGGGTCAACCACTGAGAAAAAGACGACGGCTGCGAAAAAGGCCGCGACGGCGAAGGCATAAAAGACTGGAGAGAAGACGTGGGCCAGAAGGTTCACCCGTACGGATTCCGGCTCGGCTTCAACAAAACGTGGCGCTCGCGCTGGTACTCGGATCGCGACTACGCGAAGCTGCTTCATGAAGATCTCGCCCTGAGGGAAGACCTCAAGAAGCGGTTCTCCCATGCGGGTGTGTCGCGCATCGAAACCGAGCGCGCCGCGAACAAGCTGAAGATCGACATTTACACCTCGCGCCCGGGGATCATCATCGGACGCAAGGGAACGGAAGTCGACAAGCTGAAGCAGGAGATCCAGAAGCGCACCAGCCGCGAGGTCTTCATCAATATCCAGGAGATCCAGAAGCCCGAGCTCGAGGCGCAGCTCATTTCCGAGTCGGTGGCGGTGCAGCTGGAGAAGCGCGTCGCGTTCAGGCGGGCGATGCGCAAGGCGGTCGAGTCGGCGCTCCGATTCGGCGCCCGCGGCATCAAAGTGCGAGTATCGGGACGGCTGAACGGCGCCGAGATCGCGCGGTCCGAATGGTATCTGCACGGACAGCTGCCGTTGCAGACGCTGCGTGCCGACATCGACTACGGATTCGCCGAAGCCCATACGACCTACGGACAGATTGGCGTGAAAGTGTGGCTCTACAAGGGTGAGCGGCTGGTGCCGCGGACCGGCCGCGACGAGGAATACCGGGATCGATCGCCGCGCAGGCCGGCGCCACGAACGTAGCAGCCTTCGTGAGCTTCGTGGTTGGGGTAGCAAACAATGTTAATGCCCAAGAAGGTCAAGTACAGGAAACAGCAGCGCGGGCGCATGGCCGGCAAGGCATGGCGCGGGTCGGATGTCTCGTTTGGCGACTACGGGTTGAAGGCGATGGAGCCGTGCTGGTTGACGGATCGGCAGATTGAGGCCGCGCGTGTCGCGATGACGCGGTTCATCAAGCGAGGCGGCAAGATCTGGGTGCGGGTGTTTCCCGACAAGCCGATCACGAAGAAACCGCAGGAAACGCGTATGGGCAAGGGCAAGGGCGCGCCCGAGCAGTGGGTCTGTGTAGTCCGGCCCGGCCGGATCATGTTCGAGATGGAAGGCGTGACCGAGACCGAGGCGCGCCGGGCGATGGATCTCGCGTCGGCAAAACTTCCGATCAAGACGAAGTTTGCCATGCGCTTCGAGCACGAGAGCGCGGTATGAAGCCGACCGAAATTCGTGAGCTCACGCCCGATGATCTGCGGGCCCGGGTGCAGGACCTGGACGATCAGCTCTTCCGGCTGCGCATCCAGAAGTCGATGGGGCAGCTCGAGGCGCCGGCCAAACTGCGCCAGATCCGCCGCGACCTGGCGCGGATGAAGACGATTCTGCGGGAAAAGGAAGAGGCATGAGCGTCAAGTCACAGCTGACCGGAACCGTCGTCAGCGACAAGATGGAGAAGACGGTCGTCGTGGCGGTCGAGCGTCAGGTGCGCCACGCCGTCTACGGCAAGAGCCAGCGCAAGACCTCGAAGTTCGTCGCGCATAACGAGGACAACGAGGCAAAGCTGGGCGATACCGTGTCCATCGCCGAGTCGCGGCCGCTCAGCCGCCGCAAGCGTTGGGTTGTCACCCGCGTGATCGCCAAGGCGCCGAGGGTTTAGCGGAAAACTTTGGTCTTTCGTCCTGTGTCTTCGGCCGCTTCGTGCGGAACCTGAGACGGCAGGCAGGAGATCAGAGACGGGAGTAGCCACCATGATCCAGATGCGTTCGATATTGGACGTCGCCGACAACTCCGGAGCGCGGAAGATCTCCGTGATCAACCCGATTGGGGGGTCGACGGGACGCTACGCGCGGCTCGGTGACATCGTGACTGCTTCGGTCAAGGAAGCCACTCCCGACGGCACGGTGAAGAAGGGGCAGGTCGTCAAGGCCGTCATCGTGCGGACGGCCAAGGAGCAGCGGCGTCGCGACGGCAGCTACATCCGGTTCGACAGAAACGCCGCCGTGCTCGTCAATGATCAGAACGAGCCGATCGGGACTCGCGTCTTCGGACCCGTGGCCCGCGAACTGCGCGAGCGGAGATTCATGAAGATCATTTCCCTCGCGCCTGAGGTGCTGTAGTCAGATGTCTCGTGTTCAGACACCGATTCGCCGTAACGACACCGTGATCGTGACAGCGGGCAGAGACCGTGGGAAGCGCGGGCGCGTGCTTCGTGTCCTTCCGATCAACAACCGCCTGCTCGTCGAGGGCGTGAACATGATCAAACGGCACACGCGCCCGAACCCGCAGCGCAACATCAAAGGCGGCATTGTCGAGCGCGAGGCGGCGCTGCATGCCAGCAACGTGCAGCTCGTGTGCCCGGAGTGCGGAAAGATGACGCGCATCGGCCACCGGATGCTGAACGACGGCCGGAAGGTGCGCATCTGCCGCAAGTGTGAGGGGGTAGTCGACAAATGACCCGGCTGAAAGAACGCTACGTCAAGGAAGTGGTGCCGGCGCTCAAGAATGAGTTCGGCTACAAGAACGTCATGGCGATCCCGAAGCTCGAAAAGGTCGTCATCAACATGGGTCTCGGCGAGGCGACACAGAACGCGAAGCTCGCCGATACGGGCGCCGACGAGCTCGGACGCATTACCGGCCAGAAGGCCGTGGTCCGGCGGGCGACGAAGTCGATCGCGCAGTTCAAGCTTCGGAAGGGGATGCCGGTCGGGGCGATGGTGACGCTGCGGGGCAAACGGATGTACGAGTTCCTCGATCGACTCATCAGCATTGCGCTTCCCCGCGTCCGGGACTTCCGCGGCGTGTCGTCCAAGGGATTCGATGGCCGCGGCAATTACACGCTCGGACTCCGCGATCAGCTGATGTTCCCTGAGATCGACTACATGAAGGTGGACAAGGCGCGGGGCATGAACGTGTCGGTGGTGACGACGGCGAAAACCGATGAGGAAGCGCGGAAGCTTCTGCAGCTCCTCGGGATGCCTTTCCGCGCGAATTAGAAGGATGAACGAATGGCCACGACCGCAAAGATTGCCAAGGAACTGAAGTCGCCCAGGTACAGAATCCGTCTGCGGAACCGCTGCAA
This sequence comes from uncultured Acidobacteriota bacterium, assembly GCA_963814955.1. GTDB lineage: Bacteria > Acidobacteriota > Vicinamibacteria > Vicinamibacterales > UBA2999 > DATCJA01. The sequence continues at coordinate 271,050 of CAWFEX010000015.1, read as the reverse complement.
GCTGTGCGGACGGCCGCGCGGATTCATGCGCAAGTTCAAGCTGTGCCGGCTCTGCTTCCGGCGTTTTGCGCTCGAAGGCGACGTCACAGGAGTGACGAAGAGCTCTTGGTAAGTTCCGGTTCCGGGTTCCGCGTTCCGGGTTCGGACGGGGAGCCGCGAGGTTGAAAGAGATATGACCGATCCGATTTCTGACATGCTGACGCGCCTTCGCAATGCGGTGACAGGCAAGCACACGCGTGTGGACGTGCCGGCGAGCAAGCTGAAGATCGAGATTGCGCGGATTCTTCAGGACGAGGGCTACATCCAGGGATTCAGCCTGGTGGAGGAGCCGTCGCAGAAGTCCGGACGCCAGTCGAGACGGGTGATTCGGGTGTTCCTCAAGTACGGCCCGCGCGGCGAGCGGGTGATCAGCGGAATCGAGCGCATCAGCCGGCCAGGGCGTCGTGTCTATCTGGGCGTGCAGGATGTGCCTGCGGTGCTCGGCGGGCTGGGCACCAACATTCTGACGACCTCCCGTGGCGTCATGACGGGCAGGGCCGCGCGCAAGGCCGGAGTCGGCGGCGAAGTGCTGTGTAATGTCTGGTAGGCAGAAACCTTCAGGTGTCCGCGGGATGTTGAGATGTCACGCATAGGCAAGAAACCAATCGCGATCCCGAAGGGGGTCAGTGTAGAGGTGGCGGTCGACGCCGTCGAAGTGCAGGGCCCCAAGGGCAAGCTTCGCCAGCCGCTGCCTCCGGGCATCGTCGTTGCGCAGGAGGACGGCAACCTCGTGGCGAAGCTGCAGCGCGAGGATCCTGAGCTTGGCAAGTTCCATGGCCTGGCGCGGAGCCTGGTTGCCAATGCCATCGCAGGAGTGTCCGAGGGCTTCAAGAAGGAGCTCGATATCGTCGGCATCGGATACCGCGCGGAGGTGAAGGGCAAGCAGGTCCACTTTGCGCTCGGCTACTCGCATCCGGTGGTGTTCGAGATTCCCAATGGCATCGACATCGCGATTGAGAAGCAGACGCACATCACGGTGACCGGCGCCGACCGGCAGCTCGTAGGCCAGGTGGCGGCGAACATCCGCCGGCTGCGAAAACCGGATCCGTACAAACAGAAAGGCGTCCGCTATACGGGCGAGGTGCTCAAGAAGAAGGTTGGCAAGACGGGGGCCTGACGGGTACACGGTGTAGGGGCCGACCTTCAGGTCGGCCCGGAGAACGACGCCGACTTGCACGTCGGCCCGGGGAACGACGATGAGGATCAAGACGAAAGAGGACCGCCGCGACCGGATCAAGTACCGGCTTCGCAAGCGCGTACGAGGTGGGGAAGAGCGTCCGCGGTTGACCGTATACCGCAGCGTCGCGCACATCTACGTGCAAGTGGTGGACGACATGACCGGCCGCACCATTGCCGCCGCTTCCAGCGTGGAACCGTCCCTGAAGGGGGCGTTCGCGAAGGGGACGAGAGGCGGCAACGTCGCGGGCGCGCAGGCGGTGGGCAAGACCATCGCACAGCGGCTCATGGAAAAGGGCGTCAAGCGCGTGGTGTTCGATCGGAACGGGTTCCTCTATCACGGGCGTGTAAAGGCCGTTGCGGAGGCCGCGCGCGAAGCCGGTCTGGAGTTCTAGGCTATGACGTCTTTCGAATGGACGGTTCAGTAATGGCGATGATGAACAGGATGCGCGAGAAGATCGACGCGTCGCAGCTCGAGATCAAGGACACCGTCGTGTCCATCAACCGTGTCACGAAGGTCGTCAAAGGCGGCAAGAACCTGAGCTTCAGCGCGCTGGTTGTCGTCGGCGACGGTCACGGGGTCGTGGGCTTCGGCGTCGGGAAGGCCAAGGAAGTGCCGTCCGCGATCAAAAAGGGCATCGAGGCCGCGAAGAAGAACCTGATTCGAGTGCCGCTGAAGGGCACGACCATTCCGCATCAGGTCGTCGGCAAGTTCGGATCCGGCAGCGTGCTGCTGAAACCGGCGCCGGACGGCACGGGCCTTATTGCTGGTGGCGCGGTGCGGGCGGTCGTGGAGTCGGCAGGCATTCAGAACGTGCTGACGAAGTCGCTCGGTTCGGCCAATCCTCACAATGTCGTGCGCGCGACATTTTCAGGGCTGATGGGCCTCAAAGATCCGGCGCAGGTGGCCCGGTTCCGAGGCAAGGAAGTAGGGGAGCTGGTCGGCGCATAGCGCCCGAGAGCCAGACATATGGCAAAGAAGACCGCAAAGACACCGTCGGCGAAGAAGCTGAAAGTCACGCTGATCAGGAGCACGATCGGTTTCAACGAGACGCAGGCGAAGACGGTTGAAGGAATGGGCTTGCGTCGGATCCGCCACACCGTGGAACTGCCCGATACGCCGGCAACCCGGGGAATGATTCTGAAGGTGCGCCACCTGGTCACAGTGGCAGAGTGATTGGTCATTATGGATCTCTCAAATCTCAAACCGGCCGAACGGTCGAAGTTTTCGAAGAAGCGCGTAGGGCGCGGTCATGGATCGGGCACCGGCGCGCAGGCTGGACGGGGCCACAAAGGTGCGAAGTCGCGCTCGGGCTTCAAGTTCAAGCGAGGCTTCGAGGGCGGCCAGATGCCGCTCCACCGCAGGGTGCCGAAGCGTGGTTTTTACAACAGCTTCCGGACCGAATATGCGGTCGTGAATCTCGACACGCTCGCCGAGCGGTTCGACGCCGGAACGGTGATTACTCCGGAGCTGCTGCGGGAAGAGGGGCTCGTTCGCAGCCGCCATCATCGGATCAAGGTGCTCGCGCGTGGCGACATCAGCAAGAAGCTGACCGTGCAGGCGCACAAGTTCAGCGGCAAGGCGGCGGAGAAGATTGCCGCGGCGGGCGGGACAGCCGAGACGATGAGCAGCGAGGTAGCCCGCGAAGCGGCGCCGCCGCAAGCGGAAGTACGTCGGAAGAAATCGTGAATGATGGATGGTGATTCGTATTGGTGATTCGTGATTTGTGATTTGCGATTCGCCGGATTGAAATCGCCAATCAGAAATCACGAACCGGAAATGTCATATGGATAACGCGCTCACGAACCTGTTCGCGGTCACCGACCTGCGCAATCGCGTGCTGTTCACGCTGGGATTGCTGGGTGTGTACCGCGTCGGCGGTGTCGTTCCCACGCCAGGTGTGAACACCGAGGCACTGGCGCTTCTGGCCGAGCAGACCCGAAACACGATGTTCGGGCTGTACAACATGTTTTCAGGCAACAACCTCGCGCAGATGACGATCTTCGCGCTCGGCGTGATGCCGTACATCAGCGCTTCGATTATTCTGCAGTTGCTCACTGTCGTCTGGCCGGCTCTCGAGCGCATCTCGAAAGAAGGCGAGCTCGGCCGTCGCAAGATCACGCAGTACACGCGATATCTGACGCTGGCGCTGGCGGTGGTGCAGTCGCTCGGCATCGCCTTCTTCCTGGAACGCCAGACACAGATAGCCGGCGGACTGCCGCTCGTCTACGACCCGGGTTGGGGCTTCCGCTTCCTGTGCGTCCTGACCATGACGACCGGGACGATGTTCGTGATGTGGCTGGGTGAGCAGATTACGGAGCGCGGCATCGGTAACGGCATGTCGCTCCTGATCTTTGCCGGCATCGTCGTCGGACTGCCGTCGGCCGTGCTGACCACCCTCGATCAGATGCGAACCGGGCAGATCAGTCTTCTGCGCATCGTGTTCCTGATCGCCATGATGGTCGTGGTGGTAGGAGCCATCATCTTCGTGGAGCGAGGTCACCGACGCATTACGGTGCAGTACGCAAAACGTGTCATCGGACGGCGTCAGTATGGCGGGACGAGCACGCACATCCCGTTGAAAGTGAATACGGGCGGCGTCATCCCGGTCATCTTCGCCTCGTCGATTCTGGCGTTTCCGGCGACGATCGCGATGATGTTCGAGGCGGGCTCGTGGGGGCGCGCCGTCGCCGATCAGCTGGCCTACGGCATGCCGCTCTACAACCTGCTGTATGTGGTCGGCATCGTGTTCTTCTGCTACTTCTACACGGCGATCATTTTCAATCCCGATGACGTGGCGGAGAACATGCGGAAGTACGGCGGGTTCATCCCCGGCATCCGGCCCGGGAAACGCACGGCGGAGTACATCGACACGATCCTGGCGCGGCTGACGCTCGTCGGGGCGTTGTATCTGGCCTGCGTCGCGTTGCTGCCGGAATTTCTGCTCACCGGCTTCAGGGTGGCGCCAATTCCGTTTATCGGCGAGCAGCTGGACGCGATCCTGCCCACCTGGTTTACGCAGGGCGCCGGTGTGACGTTTTATTTCGGCGGCACGTCGCTCCTGATCGTCGTCGGCGTCGCGATGGATACCGTCAATCAGGTGGAATCGCAGCTCATCATGCGGCACTACGACGGCTTCATGAAGAAGACGCGCATACGCGGACGGCGAGGGTAGGCGGACGCGTGGCGCTCAACGTCCTCATCCTTGGTCCACCCGGCGCCGGGAAGGGAACGCAGGCGGAACGATTCGCGCAGAGCCACCGCTTACCGCGAATCTCGACCGGCGATATGCTGCGCGACGGCGTCAAGCAGCAGATGCCCCTCGCGCTGCGCGCCAAGGAGAAGATGGATCGCGGCGAGCTGGTCGATGACGAAACGATGGTCGGCGTCGTGCGCGACCGCCTGAGCCAGCCGGACACGAAAAACGGATTCGTGCTCGACGGCTTTCCACGTACGGTCTTTCAGGGGCGGGCGCTGGACGAGATCATGGCGAACCGCGACGATCACCGGCTGATTGTGGCCGACATCGTGGTTCCGGAAGAGGAGCTCGTTCGACGGCTGGCCGCTCGACGGATATGTTCGCGCTGTGGCACGAACGCCGATGGTGCCGACACCCCCGTGTGCCGGCGGTGCGGAGGCGAGCTGGAACTGCGGTTGGATGACAATGTGCATGTGGTTCGAGAGCGCCTGAAAATTTATGAGCAGCAGTCGAAACCGCTCGTGGATTATTATCGCAACCGGCCGACATTCTGCACGGTGAACGGCGCACAACCCGCGGAGCGAGTATCGCAGGACCTCGATGCGGCGATTCACGGTGCCGCACGGGCGGGTGCCCGCCACTCCGTTGGAGCGCAGGGATAGCGACGTTTATGATCGTCTGTCGATCGCAGGTTGAAATCGACAAGCTCAGACGAGTCAATCAGCTCGTCGCGCGAATCCTGGCCGAGCTGCGGCAGCTCGTGGTCCCCGGCGTGACGACGAAGGAAATTGACGTGGCTGCCGAAACGCTCGTGCGCAAGGCCGGCGCCGAGCCAGCCTTCAAGGGTTATCACGGCTATCCGGCCACGGTGTGTGCGTCGATCAACGAGCAGGTGGTGCACGGCATTCCCTCGGCCCGGCGCCTTGCTGAGGGCGATGTCCTCTCGCTCGACATGGGGGCGAGGCTGGACGGCTTTTTCGGCGATTGTGCTGCGACCATTCCGGTGGGGCACGTTGCTCCCGAAACGGCGAACCTCCTGCGCGTGACGGAGGAGGCGCTGTTTCACGGCATCGACGCGGTCGCTCCCGGTGCGCGCGTGTCGGACATCGGTGCGGCGGTTCAGGCGCACGTCGAGGCGCATGGATTCGCCGTGGTGCGGGAATTCGTCGGCCACGGCATCGGAACAGCGCTGCACGAGGAACCCCAGATCGCGAACTACGGGCCGAGCGGCCGCGGGCCGCGCCTGTCGGAAGGGATGGTTCTTGCGATAGAGCCGATGGTGAACGCGGGCGAGGCAGGCGTGAAGGTGCTGGCCGATGGATGGACAGCGGTGACGCGCGACGGCAGCCTGTCGGCACATTTCGAGCACACGGTGGTGGTGACGCGCGACGGCTGCGAGATCCTCACGCTGCTCGAGGCCGACGCCGCCCGGGCGCGCGAGCTGTTGGCGATCAGCGACTAGTGAGTTGTGAGTTCTGAGTTGTGAGTGGTGAGTGAGTTGGTTCGGATGGAGACATCACAAATCGGAAATCACCATTCGCAAATGATCGAGGGCGTTGTCGAAGCGCAGTTGCCGAGCGGCTTGTATCGAGTCGGGGTGGACGGCAGGCAGCGGATTACAGCCCATATTGAAGGAAGTCCTGGCCGGAATTTCATCCGGCTGCTCGTCGGGGATCGAGTGGTTGTGGAACTGGCGGCGCGGGACATCACACGCGGCAGGATTGTGAGAAAGCTATGAAAGTACGAGCGTCGGTCAAGCGGATCTGTGACAAGTGCAAGATCGTCCGTCGCCGCGGCGTGGTGCGGGTGATTTGTCCCAACAGCAAGCACAAGCAGAGGCAGGGGTAAGCGATGGCACGAATTGCCGGCATCGATCTTCCGCGCACCAAGCGGATCGAGATCGGGCTCACCTACATCTACGGCATCGGCCGGAAACGGTCGAACGACATTCTCGGGGCGTCCGGCGTGAGTCCGGATGTACGGGTCAAGGATCTCTCCGAAGACGACGTGCGGAAGATCAGCCGTGTGCTCGAAGAAGTGGGCGGCGTCGAGGGCGATCTCCGCAAAGAGATCTCGATGAACATCAAGCGTCTCATGGAGATCGGGTGCTACCGCGGGCTGCGGCACCGCCGCAACCTGCCCGTGCGTGGGCAGCGCACCCGGACCAACGCGCGTACCCGGAAGGGACCGCGCAAGGGCGCGATCGCGAAGAAGAAAACAGTCTAGGCCCATGAGGGCGGGGGAATCCGCCGGAGCAACCGATGGCAAAATCTGACGCAACGGCGCCTGCCGGCGCCGAGAAGAAAACCGAGGGCACCAAGAAGCCGCGCAAGACATTCAAGAAGCGCGGCGAGAAGCGCGTGGTCCATCACGGCTACGTGCATATCTACGCGTCCTTCAACAACACCCATGTCACGATTACCGACGCGGAAGGGGCCGTGATCGGGTGGTCGAGCGCCGGCGGCATCGGCTTCAAGGGCTCACGCAAGGGCACCCCGTTCGCCGCCACACAGGCTGCGATTGCAGCGGCCAACACCGCGAAGAATTACGGTCTGCGATCGGCGGAGGTGCGCGTCAAGGGGCCGGGCTCCGGTCGCGAATCGGCGATCCGGGCGCTCCAGACGGTTGGAATCGAAGTAAAGTCGATTCGCGACGTGACCCCCATTCCGCACAACGGCTGCCGTCCCACGAAACGGAGAAGAGTCTGAGACATGGCTAGATATATAGGACCCGTCTGCCGTCTGTGCCGCCGCGAGGGCATGAAGCTGTTCCTCAAGGGGGAACGCTGCTACACGGAGAAGTGCGCGATTGAAAAGCGCAACTTCGCACCCGGCCAGCACGGCAAGTCGCGAAAGTCGAAACTCGTCGGCTACGGCGTGCAGCTGCGCGAGAAGCAGAAGGTCAAGCGCATCTACGGCGTCCTCGAGGATCAGTTCCGGCGCTACTTCGAGCAGGCCGAACGTACCCGCGGTATCACGGGCGAAACGCTGCTGCAGCTACTCGAGCGGCGGCTCGACAGCGTGGGCTACCGTCTGGGATTCGCCACCTCCCGGGCACAGGCGCGACAGCTCGTGCGGCACGGCCACTTTCTCGTGAACGGCCGCAAGGTGGACATCCCGTCCTACTCGGTCAAGCCCGGAGACGTGGTGGCGGTGCGGCAGCGCAGCCGGAAGAATCCCGATCATTCTCCACGCGCTCGAGGAGGTGAAGGGCCGCGGCGTGCCGGAATGGCTCACCTTCGACGCGGAGGGAATGTCCGCGAAGGTGGGTTCAGCGCCGACGCGCGAGCAGATCAACCTGCCCGTGCAGGAGCAGCTGATCGTCGAGCTGTACTCGAAGTAGTTGGTAGTTGGCAGCCGGAGGCCTTCCGCCTTCGCTGAAGCTCCGGCGGACCGCCGAAGCCTTGGCGGAGGCTGGTCAGGCCTCCGGGTTCGCATCCGCCGGCCCGCAGCTTTACGGACCTGCAGCGGGAGGCCGGCGGACGATGACACGCAGGTCCGGAGGCCGGGACTGCCGGCCCGTTGGCGAAAGGAACAATGATGCTCTGGAGAGGTTTTCAGCGTCCCAAGCGGCTCGAGTTCGAACGCGATACTCTCACCGACCGCTTCGGCCGGTTCTACGCTCAGCCGTTCGAGCGGGGCTTCGGCACCACCATTGGCAACGCGCTGCGCCGCGTGCTGCTCTCGTCGATCGAGGGCGCGGCGATCACTGCCGTGAAGATCGACGGGGTGCTTCACGAGTTCTCGCCCATACCAGGCGTGGTTGAGGATGCCACCGACATCATTCTCAACCTGAAGCAGATTCCGCTGAAGCTGCACACCGATGCAACCAAAACGCTGTATCTGAAGGTCGACAAGCCTGGCGTGGTTCGCGCCAAGGACATCGACGCCGATGCCGATGTGGAGATACTCGAGCCCGAGGCGCACATTGCCACCGTCGCCGAGCACGGGAAGCTTCACATGGAGCTGCGGATGAAGCGCGGCCGCGGCTACGTCTCGGCGGACAAGAACTTCGACGAGGATCTCGGCATCGGCTGGATTCCGATCGACTCGGTGCACTCGCCGGTGAAGAAGGTGAATTACCTGGTCGAGGCGGCGCGCCTCGGGCAGACCACCGACTACGACAAGCTCACCGTTGACGTGTGGACCAACGGGTCCGTCAGCTCGCGGGACGCGGTGTCACTGGCTGCGAAGCTGATTCGCGACCACCTGAACATCTTCATCAACCTCGAGGATGCCGACGACGAGCTGCAGGAGGCGCAGGCCGACCAGCAACGCAGCGTGATGGCGAACGAGAACCTCGACAAGAGCGTCGAGGAGCTCGAGCTCTCGGTCAGGTCCTACAACTGCCTGAAGAACGCCAACATCCGCACGATTCGGGAGCTGGTGCAGAAGACCGAAGCGGAGATGCTGAGGACGAAGAACTTCGGCCGGAAGTCGCTGAACGAGATCAAGGAGATCCTCCACGGCATGGGTCTCAGCCTCGGCATGCGTCTCGATCAGCCGGTTCAGGCGCATCAGGAATAGCCCGGAGCTGTAGGGGCCGACCTTAAGGTCGGCCCACAGGTTCAGTTATGAGACACAACGTCGCACATCGGAAGCTCGGCCGCGTCACCGAGCATCGCATATCGCTTCTGCGCAACCAGGCCGTTGCGCTGCTGCGGCACGAGCGGATCGAGACGACCGTGCCGAAGGCCAAGGAGCTGCGACCGTTCGTCGAGCGCCTGATCACGATCGCCAAGCGCGGCGTGTCGGCGGGCGATTCGAACGGCAGGACGCTGCACGCCCGGCGTCTGGTCCTGGCGGAGCTCGCCGACAGGTCGGTCGTCGGCAAGCTGTTCGACACAATCGCGCCGCGGTTCGCCGAGCGTCCGGGGGGCTACACGCGCATTCTCCGCCTCGGCATTCGTCGCGGGGATGCCGCCGAGGTCGCGCAGATCGAGCTCGTCGGGAGTGAGTACAACCCGCGTGCCGCCGAGGCCAAGGGCGAGAAGGAAGCCGACAAGCCGAAGGCGAAGGGTGTCGGCGACCGGCTCAAGGCGGCGGCGCAGCGGATGCGCGGCGGCAAGAAGGACGCGAGCGGGTCGAAGGCGCAGGCCGGCGGCCAGACCCGCGGCGCCGCACGGAAGAGCACGACCCCGCGCAAAGCTGGAGGATCGTAGTCAGCGACACATGGCGGCGAACCTCGAGTTCGCCGCCTCCTTCCAAATCGCGTCACGATCACGCCGCGCCACGCGCGCCAGCCACCCCACATAGAACGTCCAGCCGAACCCTTTCCGCGCAAACCACAGTTGTCATCCTGGTGATCCCGGGTGTGCTGTGTCGAACGGGCACGGGTTAAGTCCCGATCTCTCATCAGGTTGGCCCGACGGCCGTCTGGCACCCGTTCGGGCAGACCCGTTGCTGCCATCGCTCGTGTCCACCTTCCAGGCGGTTACACGCGATGCAGTCCTCGGCTCGTCCGGTCCCATTTGCTGTCACGGCCCTCACGGCTCCCAGGAGCCCCGCCAGTTCGGCACGCGATCCGATCCATCGACTTGCTCGCGCCGCCTTTCTTGGAACGGTGCTGATGTTCGGCATCGCTTCGTTCGCCGGCGCACAGGGTGTCGCGCCCAACGAGCCCGGGTTTCAACCCAACCGCGATTACCTGGCGCTGCTGCCCTGGGAGTCCATCGACACGTCGAACAACAACGTCATGCTCGGCTTCACCGACCTGGCTCTCCCGGGCAACGGCGGACGCCAATTGCGCTTCGAGCGGGTCTTCACCAACGTCGTCGCGCCGGGTGAGAACCCCGCCGGACCGCAATGGCGCTTCGGCATCGGCGGCGTGCCGATGCGCGTGATTGAACGTCCCTACATTACGGCGCCGATTTCACCGGGCGGCAATGTGGAATCCGAGCGCAACACTACGCCGTACTTCTGGATGCTCGACGGGTCTCGGCTCAAGACCACGTACGTGGTGCCGCCCGATCCTGGCAACACATCCACGCTGGTGAACGTACGAACGCATGACTTTTGGTTCTACCACCGTCCATCGCGCACATTGTCGATTCCCGACGGGACCATTGCCCGGTACGACTCCCAGGGGCGCCTGATCACAATCCGCGATGCGTTCGACGCAGACGACACCAACATCGTGACCCTTCGCTGGCAGTCGAATGAACAGGGAGTCGTCAATGGGCTCGAAGTCACGCAATCCCTGGGGAACAATCAGTCGCGCGTGGTTGCCGTACAGCTCGATGCAGCGACGGGGCTGCCGACGGAGCTGACATACAACGGGAGAACGTGGACCTATCGCTACAATGCGCGGGGATTGCTGCAGGACGTGGAGTTGCCTGCTGGCGCCGGCGGACCGCATTGGGCGTTCGAATACTCCACCGATCAATTTTCAATCGACAAGATCACCCGAGTGAGCACCGCGCAAGGTGGCGTCGTCACCTATGAGTACGCGGACCGCGAATTCTATCTGGGCGGCGGGACGCCAGCCATATTCAACGTGCTCGACCTGCGGCGCGTCTACGATGACGACACCCGGCTTTTGGGGGAGTGGAAATTCTCGCACCACGCAAACCTGGCTGGCGGCAACGACGTAACGGAGGTCACACTTCCGTCGCAGACGAAGGTCACCTACCAGTACGGTTCGTACACGGACCCGAACGCGCTTGCCGGGACGTGGCAACTTCGTTTCCGCACGGTGCATGCGCCCGGAGGCGCAGAGATTGAGCACGAGGAACGGCAATACACGCCGGCGGTGCTGCGGGCCGCCCGGTTGGAAGAGCCGTGGGGCGTACCCCGTTTGGCCAGACGGCTTGTAACCCGCGGCGGGCGGACCTACACAACCGATTATGGTTACAGCACCAGCACGCTGCCTTATTTCCACGAGTTCCACAAGCCAGTCACGATAACGGAGCGCGGACCCGCTGGAGGAGTCGAGCGCACGACGCGATGGACGTACCGACATCTCCTGGACGAGGCCTACGTATTGGGCCTTCCAGCCAGCGAGTCCGTCACCGTCGGCGGCATGACTGTCGTGAGGTCGTGGGGCTACAACTCGACGACCGGCTTCCGTCAGTCCGAGACGGTACAGGGGATAACGACGACGTTTGGCGCCGACGATTTCGGCAATGTCGTGTCCCTTGTGAAAGCGAACGGGAAGACCACATCGTTCACGTACAGCTGGGGCGTGCTCGAGGATACGACCACGCCCGGTGTTGTGGTCGACCGGACGATCAATCCCGATGGCACGGTCGCGTCAGAGGCGATCGCGGGCCGCACCACGATATACGAATATGCAGACCCGCTCGGCCGACGCACGCGGGTTCAGCCCCCAGGCTCGTCGAATGCCACCACGATTACCTACGACGACGCGAACCGGACGACCACCACGCATCGAGGTTCGTCTGTTCTGACGACGACGGTCGATGGGTTCGGGCGTCCTGTGGCAACGAGTAACGCCGCCGGGGTGACGACGCGCATCGAGTACGACGCCGAGGGAAGAACAACCTATCGAAGCTACGCCTTTACGAACGCCGACATAGGCACCGAATTCACGTACGACGCCCTCGGGCGCCTCACCGCGGAAACCAATCCGGACGGCACGAGGCGCAGCCGGGAGTATGACGACGCGAGCAATTCGGTAACGGTGCACGATGAGGAGGGTCGGTCGACGGTGTTTACATATCGTGCCTTCGGTCATCCCGACGACGTTCGGCTGGCGAGCGTCATGGACGCGAATCACCAGCAATGGACCTACAGCTACGATGCGGCCGGCAACCTCGCACAAGTGGTCTCGCCGACCGGCCACACGCGCACGTGGATCCGCAATACGAGCGGTTTGCTGACGAGCGAGACCCATCCTGAGTCGGGCACGGTCCTGTACACCCACTACGACGCGGCGGGCGTGCTGAAGCGCAAAGTCGACGCCCGGGGCACGGAGTTCCTCTACGAACACGACGGCAACGATCGCGTGATACGGATTACGGCGGCTGGAACGAGGATGACGAACATCGGCTACGAGCTTGGATCGGACAACCGCGTCTCATTGAGCAACGGATCGGTGTCGACGTCGTTTATCCATGACACGGCGGGACGACTCGCCCGGCGGCGTGACGTCATCGGCGCATACGTGTTCGACAGTCAATACGAGTACGACGGCAACGATCAGATCGTCGCGATAACGTATCCAACCGGCCGGGTAGTGAATTACGAGCGCAACGATCCCGAGGGTCGCATGACCCGCGTGTTCGAAACTGCCGCAGGGCGCGATTACGCCTTCGGGATGACGTATCACCCGTCAGGGGCGCTGGTGTCGTATACGGCGGGCAACCATATTGCGACCATCGTCACCTACGATCCGGCTCGGTACTGGGTGCAGAGTATCAACGCCGGTCCTCTGGGGTTGACCTACGATGACTACGACGGCGACGGCAATGTTCGCACGATCGGCGACTCGCGCGGCTCGGGATGGGGCCAGAGCTTCACATATGACGCACTTCATCGACTGTCCGCCGCGACAGGGCCGTGGGGATCGACGAATTACGCGTACGACTCTCATGGCAATCGACAAACCGCATACGGCACCAGCTATGTCTACGACGCCAATTCGCTGCGTCTGACGGCGCAAAACGGTCTCCCGTTTGGTTACGACAACAACGGAAATCTGATCAGTTCCTCCACTGCCACGTATACCTACACTCCCGAGAACTGGCTCGCCACCGCCTCGACCACGAGTGGTCAGGCGAGTTACGCGTATGACGCCGATGGATGGCGTGCGAAGCGAGTAGTCACTGGCGACACCACCTTCTTTCTTCGAGGGCCAGGTGGCGAGTTGTTGACCGAGTGGCACGACCTGGGTGCCACCGCGCGCGCGCGCGACTACGTGTACGCGGGCACGCGCCTGATAGGTGCCGTCGACAAGCCCGTGACATCGACCGCATGCGGCGGCGGGGCGATCCCCAACGGGTCGCCAACGTCGCTTAACGTCCCATCGGGGGGAACCGTGTCCTTTACGTTCGAAGGCAGCGCCTGTCGAACGGTCAGTGCGTCGATCAGTGCCTCAACCATTGGGAACTGCCTGGTCATCTATCACAAATTGCGAATATTGAACCCCAACGGCAGCATTCTGGCGTCATGGAACGGCGTCTGCGCCGGGGACGTCGTGGGACCGGTAGTGCTCCCGACCAGCGGGACCTATTCGGTCCAGGTGTACTCGTACCCGCCGTACGCAGGAACGGTCACCGTGCGCGTCCACGATGTGGTGCATGTGACGGGCCCGATCGCTTTCGGTCAGGCGGTCAACGCCACTATCAATACCCCCGGCCAGGTGGGCTACTGGACGTTCAATTCGATCCAAAAGCGGCGCGTCAGTGCCGTGATCAATGCGGCAAATCTGAAGATGTGCGGACCCTATAACGTCTTCAAGATTGTGTCCGGCAGCAACCCGAATGGCCCGGTGATTGGGTCAAGCGGCTTTGACGGCGTGTGTGCCGGCACGATCATCGGCCCGGTAACCTTGCCGGCCGATGGCGTCTATACGGTCGTCACCGACTTGTACCTGAGTTACACGGCCCAGATCTCACTGAGCGTGTACGACGTGGTGGATGTCACGGGTTCCATTTCGTTGGATGGATCCCCGCGCACGGCGGCGCTGAACACGCCTGGCCAGCGCGCCTTGTGGACCTTCAGTGGCACGGCGAATCAGAAGGTCCTTCCGGTCATCTCGGCGACGACGGTGCCGAATTGCTCGCTGTACAACTCGTTCGGGATCCTCAAACCAGACGGCACACCGTTGCACACGCAAGGGGAGATGTGCGCCGGTGCGACCGCTGGCCCTCTCACATTGCCGACCACGGGGACCTACACCGTGCTCGTCGATCTCGCCTGGAGTCAGACGGGCGGCGTGACGGTGAAGGCGTACAACGTGGTTGACTTGACAGGCACGGTGACCGTGAACGGACCGGCCGTCACAGGGACATTCACGGTACCAGGGCAGCGCGGGCTGTGGGCCTTCAACGGGACGGCAGGTCAGAAGGTGCGTGCGGTCGTGAATGCAGCGGCGCTGCCGAACTGCTCGTTCTACAACTCTTTCGGCATTCTCAAGCCGGACGGATCGCCGTTGGGCACTCAGTGGCACATGTGCGCCGGAAACCTCACACCGCAGTTTACGTTACCGACCAGTGGCGTCTACAGCCTGCTTATCGATCCCGCAGGCAGCCAGACGGGCAGTGTCACCGCGCGCGTGATCGACCCAGTCGTAATAGTCAACGGGGCAGCCCCGCCGACCAGCATCACAGTTGCGCCGTCGACCGTCGTCTCAGTGCAAGTGATCGGTGGTACCGGTTTCTCCTATGACACCATGCGCCTCTCAGTGGCCGGATCAGGCGGCGGCTCGTATCTCCAATGGAAATACATCCCGGCGTCAGGGGCCGCGGTGACATTCACGATGCCCTCCACGGCGGGAAGCTATCAATTCAGGTTGTTTGCGAACGATGCAACCTGGATTGCGACGAGTACGACGGTGACCGTGCAGTGATGGCCGCCATGTCGGCCATGCTTGGGCGAAGGTCGATGGTGATGAGGCGACTGATTAATGCGTCCCTGGTGGCTGGATGGTGCCTGCTCTGTCCGAGTGTTGCCGTCGCGCAGTTACAGGACACTGTCATCTACTACCACGTGGACGCCATTGGCTCGGTACGGATGATCACGAACGCCAACGGACAGGTGCTCGCGCGCTATGACTTCCTGCCGTTCGGGGAACCGTGGGGTTCGTCGACGAACGTTGACCCGCGGCAATTTTCGGGAAAAGAGCGCGACGCCGAGACCGGCTTCGACTACTTCGGGGCGAGATACTACGCGAGCACCGTGGGACGATTTACAACTGCCGACCAGGCTGTCGATGTCCGCAGCGCCATGGTCAGCCCTCAGCTGTGGAACAAGTATTCGTACGTCAGCAACAACCCGTTACGAAAAATTGATCCTGATGGCAGGTGGGAGCGGGAAGTTCATTACGACTTGACGCGTACTCTGGCCTTGGCTGCTGGGTTCGACTCAAGGGCAGCTGCAAACATTGCCGATTGGAATCAACGTGCTGACACCGATTCCGACAAGACCCCAATGACGCTCTTCGTCGCTGAACAGCGCGAACTGTACCATTTCACGACGTTGGAAAGGCGGATGGAGTTGGCGAGAGCTGCGGTCGCACCGGGTCACTTGCGCGAGTTAGGGTTGTTCTTGCATGCAGAACAAGACTCGTTTTCCCACTTCGGGTACGGCCCGACCGTCGGTCATTTCTTTTCGGGACATCGCCCCGATCAGACCTGGGCGAACGTTCGCCGTGCTGATGCCATGGCCGCTGATTCATATTCGTGGCTGGTCTACTCGACGGAATTCTTCGACCGCAATTCCCTGGGAGAAACTTGCTCCATTTGTTCAACGCTTCAATGCCGCAACGTCAACGACACTCAAAGAGCAAAGGATAAGGGAGTTGCAGGTGTTCATCGACGAATACCGGAAGGATTCGCAGCAATGAGAGGTTCTGAAACTGAATCAGCCGGCGAGATTGCGAAATGGCTGTAGGAATTGCCTGGATCGTCGCAGCAATATTTGGCTCTTTGAGCTTGTACGGATGGTGGTTCTACTGGAGCGCTGGACCAACTCATGGGCCCGGAGCAGAAGTAGGTATCTTGGCTGGCGCCGTCGCCGTGATCGCCGCTGGATTCGCCGGTTGGTTGAAGTGGCGAGAAAAGAGAGCGGAACAGTCCATACATTTACGGACCGATTAATTGGACATTCGTATGGTGTTCAGCACGCGCTGTGATCTCGGAGACGCCCTCTACGTGTATGGGTGTCATCCCCGCAGCGATCCTGGCCGCGACCGTCACATCACTAGTCGTGGTTCGTCGATTAGCCACACACAGCAACGCGCGCTCTCATGGCTACGCCATGGCGGCACTGATCGTTGGAATAGGCATCCTGGCGATGATGCTCGGTGTCGCTTTACCCCTCTGGCATACCGCTGTTCGGCGCGAGCGTGAGGCCGAACTCGTCTTCCGGGGCGAGCAGTATGTTCAGGCGATCAGGCTGTTCCAGCGTCGTTACGCCGGCACCTTTCCCCCAAACATCGACGTGCTGGTGCAGCAGCGGTTTCTGCGGCGCCGTTACCAGGATCCGATCACCAGGGGGGACTTTCAGCCGTTGTATGCGGAAATGGGGAAGGTGGCCGCGAGTGTACGCGCAAGCGGGCAGGCGCCAGCGCCAGCAACTCCCACACGGGGCGGGGTCATCGGCGTTGTCAGCACCAGTACCGATCGGTCGTTACGGATGTACAAGGGCCGCGGCCACTACAACGAATGGACGTTCGTAGCCGTCGACGTCACGAGTCAGGCCGGGAGGATTGACGGCCGCGGAGAGCAGATCCAGGCGGCCAGAGGCCGGCGCAACGCCGGCCGCCTTATGCCTCCTCGGCCACCTCCTGCCCTCGTTCGGCCTTGGCCGCGGCGATGATCTTCGACTGGAGGTGCTGCGGCACCTCCTCGTAGTGCGAATACTCCATGTGATACGAGCCACGGCCGCCGGTGGCCGACGTCAGGTGCTGCTCGTAGCTGAGCATCTCCGACATCGGCACCTGCGCGCGAATCACGGTCATTGTCCCGCGCGTGTCCATGCCCGCAATACGGCCCCGCCGCCCGTTGAGATCGCCCATCAGGTCGCCGGCGAAATCACTCGGCGCATACACCTCGACCTTCATGATCGGCTCGAGAATCGTGGGACGCGCACGGGTCATGGCGTCCTTGAACGCCAGTGAGCCGGCAAGCTTGAACGAGAGCTCGTTCGAGTCCACTGCGTGGTAGGAGCCATCGAAGACCGTCGCCTTGAAGTCCACCATCGGATAGCCGGCCAGGAATCCCCGCATGCGCGCTTCCTGGATGCCCTTCTCCACGGCGGGCACGAACTGGCGCGGAATCGAGCCGCCGAAAATGTCGTCCTCGAACTCGAAATCGCTGCCGCGCGCCAGCGGCTCCACCCGAATCTTGCAGTCGCCGAACTGGCCGTGCCCGCCCGTCTGCTTCTTGTGCCGGCCGTGGGCCTCCGTCGACGCCAGGATGGTCTCCCGATACGGAATCCGCGGCGGCTTGAGGTTCACCTCGACGCCGAACCGCCGCTTCAGCTTCGCAACCGTCACCTCGATGTGCATCTGGCCCTGACCCGAGAGCAGGAGCTCGTGGGTCTGCGGATCGCGCGAATAGCCGATCGTGGGGTCCTCTTCGCGCAGCCGCTGCATGGCGCTGCTGATCTTGTCCTCGTCGCCGCGGCTCTTCGGCTCGATGGCGTAGGCCAGCACCGGCTCGGGGAACTTGATCTCCGCGAACCTGACGCTGCTGGCCTTGTCGCCCAGGATGTCGTTCGTCCGCGTGTCCTTCAGTTTGGCCACCGCGCCGAGGTCGCCCCCCTTCAGCTCCTGAACGTGCGTCTGGGTTTTTCCCTGCAGCACGAGCAGGTGGCCGAGCCGCTCGGGGGCGTCCGCCCGCAGGTTGTGCACGGTGGAATCCGACTTCATCGTGCCGGACACCACGCGCAGCATCGTGATGCGCCCCGCAAACGGATCGGCGATGGTCTTCCACACGAATGCCATCGGCGCTCCGGTGTCGGACGTCTTGACCGTCGTCTCTGCGCCGTCCTTCGCGAGGGCGGGGAAGTTGCGCTCGGCGGGCGAGGGCACGTAGTCGACGATGGCGTCGAGCAGGCCCTTGATGCCGATGACGTGCAGACCGGACGTGCAGACGAGCGGGAAGAGGCGGCCGGCCACCGTCGCCGCGCGCAGCCCCGAGACGAGCTGTTCCTGCGTGAGCGTACCTTCCGCGAAGAACACCTCCATCAACTGTTCGTCCGCCTCGGCAACCGCCTCGATGAGCTGCTCGCGCGCCTTTGCCGCCTTGTCGGCGAGCGCCGCTGGAATATCTCCCTCGGTCACCGTGCCGCTGCCGTCTGCGGCGAACGTGAGCGCCTTCATTCGAACAAGGTCGACGACGCCTGTAAAGCCGCGTTCCTCGCCAAGAGGGAGCTGAATTGGCGCGATCTCGCGGGCGCAATCGCGCCGCACCGATTCGAGCGTCCGGTCGAGGCTGGCGCGGTCGCGCTCCAGGCGGTTCACCGCAACGATGCGCGGCAGGCCGAGAGACGCCGCTTCCGCCCACAGCTTTTCCGTTTGCACTTCCACCCCGGCGACCGCGTCGACCACCATGACGGCGGCCTCGACCACTCGAAGCGCGGAGCGTGCGTCGGTGAGAAAGTTGGCGAATCCGGGGGTGTCGATGACGTTGATTTTGGTGTTGCGCCACTCGGCGTGGGCGAGGCTCGACGCAAGGGTATGCTTGCGGGCGATCGCCTCGTCATCGAAATCGGTGACCGTAGATCCGTCGTCGACCCGGCCCAGGCGGTTGACGGTTCCGGCGCCAAAGAGCATCGCGGAGACAAGCTGAGTCTTGCCGCATCCGCCGTGACCGACGACCGCCACATTCCGAATGCTCGTTGCGTCGTAAACCTTCATATGGGGCAATCCTCCTGAGCTCTAACCGAAGAGGTGAGATGAACCGGGGCGCCAGCCGGCTGGCGAGAGCCGACCGGTGGAACGCGTCTGCGCATCATATTCATGGCGACCGGACGGCCGCAAGGCAATGGCCGGGCGGGCCTTATGACGGACAATGCTGCATGGCGCGCGGTCGATTCCTACATTTATGTATAGCATCATTAGCGATGGAACGTATTTGTAGGACACGTGCACCGGCCTGCCGATTTTTGCCCGGGTCTGCACCAGGCGCCCGTCGTGGGGCCCCCGCGCCGGCGGTGGGCGGGAGCCGACGACTCGCCGTTTCTGCATTCGACCCAATCCTACGGTCTTGTAGACAGGACACGGTAATAAAACAAATTTGTAGTATTTGCAAAGGCGCTCTAATCACGCGATCTCGCGTTTTCCGGCCAGAATTCGCGCGATCGTGCCGAGCGCTCACCCGCCGCTACTGGATCCCATCTTGCTGAGAGGCCGTCAGACATCCGCAACGGCGTACGGAGGTCTTTTCCACGTTTCAAGTCGAAGCCCGGTCGCTGCGTGCGCGGACGGAAGAACAGTGACCTTGGACGCGCGTGCGGAGCGGCCGGGCAACAATGCCCGAATCGACGCTTGTTGATCACTAGAGGTGAGGAATGAATCAAGCTGACACCGCATGGATGTTGATTTCGACGGCCCTCGTGCTGTTGATGACCCCCGCGCTGGCCTTCTTCTACGGCGGCCTGGTCCGCTCGAAGAACGCCCTCAACACCATGATGATGAGTTTCATCTCGCTGGGGTTCGTGGGTGTGCTGTGGGCGCTCGTCGGGTACTCCCTCGCTCTCACGGCCGGGAACAACTGGCTGGGCGACTTGTCTTTGGCGTTTCTGAACGGCGTCGGGCTCGAGGCCACCGGGGCGGTGGTGCCGATCACTATTCCCCACATGCTGTACATGGCGTTCCAGGCCACGTTCTGCATCATCACGGCCGCCCTCATTTCGGGGGCCATCGTGGAGCGGATGCGGTTCTCCGCGTATGTGATGTTCATCTCTCTGTGGTCCGTGGTTGTATATGCGCCACTCGCGCACTGGGTGTGGGGCGGTGGTTGGCTCGCCGACCTGGGCGCGTGGGACTTCGCGGGCGGAACCGTCGTCCACGTGAATGCCGGTATCGCGGCGCTCGTCGCGGCGCTCGTCGTCGGTAAACGGCGGGAGTATGGGTCGTCGTCGGTCCTTCCACACAGTGTTCCGCTGACGCTCCTCGGTGCGGGTCTGCTCTGGTTCGGCTGGTTCGGGTTCAACGCGGGCAGCGCGCTGGCGGCGAGCCCGATCGCCGGACTTGCGTTCGTCACGACGATGCTGGCGCCCGCCGCAACGCTGGTGGTGTGGACGTTCCTCGATCTGATGCGCTCGGGCAAGCCGACGGCGGTCGGCGCCGCCACTGCCATCGTCGTCGGACTGGTCGCCATTACGCCGGCGGCGGGCTTCATCAGCCCGATGAGCGCCATCTTCCTCGGCGCGATCGCGGCGGTGCCGAGCTACTTCGCCCTGATCGTCCGGGCGAAGACGTCGCTTGACGACTCGCTCGACGTTGTCGCGGCGCACGGCGTCGGCGGAACTGTCGGCGCACTGCTCACCGGCGTTTTTGCGGAAAGAAGCATCAACGGCGTGTTCGACGGCGCCATCGCCGGCAATCCCGGACAGGTTCTGATCCAGGGAACGGCAGTTCTCACGGCCATCGTCTACAGCGGTGGGATGAGCTTCGTGTTGTTGAAGCTCATTGGTCTCGTCATCCCCTTGCGCGCCACTGCTGACGACGAAAGCGTCGGACTGGACATCAGCGAGCACGGCGAAGAGGCATATCTCCACACCGGAGGAGCGACGCCCGCGATCTCGATGTCCGACGCAGCCGTCAAGGTGCAGCCGATGCTCAATCCAATCAAGAGTGACGCGTAGTGTTTGAAGAACAGTTCACCATCCGAGGGAGGGCAACATCGATGTCGCTGACTCACGCAACACGGTTCGGGTTCTCGTCCGTGCTGGCTCTGGTCCTGGTCGCGTTTCTTGCGGCGCCCGCGTCGGCACAGAACGCGCCAGACCCGAACCCTGGAAACCTGACCTTCACAGGGAGCTTCGACTTCCTCAACACCTACATGTTCCGCGGGATCCGTCAGGATGACACCAAGCTGATCATGTGGCCGGCTGCCGATCTGGGTATGGCAGTGTATTCCGGCGATGGCGGGCTGAAGAGCCTCGGCTTGAACGTGGGAAGCTGGAACAGCCTCCACACCGGATCGACCGGTGCGGACGGACCGAGCGGAAAGCTTTGGTACGAGGGCGACTTCTACGCCACCCTCGGCCTCGCCTTCGGCGGCGGCGTGAGTCTGGGCACGACATATACGGCGTACACCAGCCCGAACAACATGTTCAGCACCGTCAAGGAGATTGCGCTCAAGCTGGGCGTGGACGACACGGCGTTCCTGGGCAGGGCTGCGCTCAAGCCGTACGCGCTGCTGGCGTTTGAGATGGACACGGCGCCAGGCCTGGGGCAGGCGGATGCAGGCGACAACGCCGGTAAGTATCTCGAGCTCGGCATCGCGCCCGGGTACTCGTTGACATCCGCGTCGCTGGCATTTCCGGTGAAAGTCGGCCTGAGCGTCGGCGACTACTACGAGCTCTCGGGGGTCGACAACAAGTTCGGCTACTTCAGCGTGGCGGGCCTCGTGACGGTGCCGCTCGGCGGCACCACCAGCTTCGGCACCTGGAACGTCCACGGCGGCGTGGAATTCCAGGCGCTCGGCGACACGACCAAGGTCATCAACGGCGGTGAGGACACAAAGGTCATCGGATCCTTCGGCCTCGGTCTCTCCTACTAGAGTCAGAGTGCCTGTCGTGCCTGGGTGCCTGTAGTGCGTGACCTGCCGACCGACTCTGCACGGCAGGCACCCCAGGCACTCTAGGCACCCTCGCCACCACAGGCACTCATTCCTCGCTCGAAGTGCTTGACATCCGCAGCCGCTACCGGAGATGTTCGCCTCATGTCTACGACGCAGCCGGGCGCAGGCTCCACCATCAAGGTGGCGCTCGATGCGGCGCGCGAGGAACTGCGCGGCAACATCGCGCGCGGCGCGGGAGGCCGCGCGGCGCTCGAGCAGCACGCTGACCGCGTAGATGTGCTGCTGCGGGCCCTCTACGCCGAGGCCGGCGGACAGGCACGCCCCGTCGCGGTCATCGCCCTCGGGGGTTACGGCCGCAGACACCTGTGCCTGCACTCCGATATCGATCTACTGCTGCTGTTCGATGGCCGTATCGGCCCGTCCGAAGAACAATTCCTTCGAGCGTTCCTGCATCCCCTCTGGGATGTGGGAGTGGTGGTCGGCCACCAGGTGCGCGAGCTGGACGAGTTCGCAGACCTCGAGACCGATAATCCCGAGTTTCTCCTCGCGTTGCTCGACGCCCGGCTGGTAGCCGGCGTTCCGATGTTGTTCGAACACCTGGTGGCCATGTTCCACACGGCCCCCACGCATGCCTACATTCTTCAGGCACTGCTCGCGCTCATCGAAGAGCGGCATGCCCGGTTCAACGCGACGCTGTATCAACTCGAGCCCGACGTCAAAGAGGCGCCTGGTGCGCTTCGCGATCTCATGGCGGCGCGCGCCATCGCGGCGTTGACCGATCCGCTCCTTCTGCAGCGCGGCCCCGCCGACCCGGGGCGCTTCGAGGAAGCCGAAGAGTTTCTGCTGAGGGTCCGCTCGATCCTGCATCTCGCGGCCGAGCGCAACCAGAACGTCCTGAGCCATGAGCTGCAGGAGAAAACAGCGGACGTGCTCGGCTATCCGGGCGAAGAACCACGCCAGCGCGTGGAGCGTCTGATGAGCGACTACTTCCGTCATGCGCGCACGGTCAGCCGCATGCTGGAATGGACGGGGCGCACGGCGCCGACGCCGGTCGGCCCCAATCTCGGCCTCTCACGCGACGGCGTCCGCTTTCTCGACCCGGTGCGGGCCGCGCGAACGCCCGCCTCGTGGATCGCCGCCTTTCAGGCCGCGCTCGATGCCGGCACTGGCGTGACCGATGAGGCGTTGTCGTGCATCCAGCAGCACGTCGGCACCTATCGGCCGGAGGACTTTACGCCGGAACCGCGCGATCGTGCGGCGCTTCTCAAACTGCTGAAACCGCGGACCGGGCTGTATGCGCGGTTATCGCAGATGCACGATTGCGGGCTGCTGGGACACGTGCTTCCCGAATTCGACGCGGTGTCCTGGCGTGTGGTGCGCGATTTCTACCACAAGTACACGGTCGACGAGCACACGCTGCTGACAATTCGCAACTTCGAGCGTCTCATGAGCACGCAGCAGGCGTACCGCGAACGCATCAAGAGCGTGGCGGCGAGCTTGCCGTCGCCCGAGCTCGTCGTGCTCGCTCTTCTTCTCCACGACGTGGGCAAGTGGCGCGACGACGATCATGCGCTGGAGAGCGTGCGGATGGCGGCCGATGCGCTCGACCGTCTGCAGCTGGCGCCCGACGCGCGCGACACCGTCTTGTTTCTCATCCGAAACCATCTCCAGATGTCGCTCGTCGCCTTTCGGCGCGACACCGAAGACCCTGGAATCGTGAAGGAGTTCGCCCGGCTGCTGGGGACGGAAGACCGCCTCAAGATGCTCTGCCTGATGACGCTCGCGGACATCGAGGCCGTCAGTCCCGACACTCTCACGCCGTGGAAAGAGGAATTGATCTGGCGGCTGTACGTCGACACCT
This sequence comes from uncultured Acidobacteriota bacterium, assembly GCA_963814955.1. GTDB lineage: Bacteria > Acidobacteriota > Vicinamibacteria > Vicinamibacterales > UBA2999 > DATCJA01. The sequence continues at coordinate 247,337 of CAWFEX010000015.1, read as the reverse complement.
ACAACGAACTGACGCAGCGCTACGCCGACGAGTTGATCGAGCGCAATCAGGCGGGGTTGCTGGACCTGCTGTCCGGCCGCCCGGACGATTTGCCCGAGTCCGAGATCACGCGGTTTCTCGAGGGCTTGCCGAAGCGATATCTCCAGCTCTTTCCGCGTGAGGCCATTTATCGTCACGTGCGGCTGGCACGCGACATCAGCTCGGACCAGGTTCATGTGTCCCTCGAACAGAACGAGACGGTGTGGACGCTGTCGGTCGTGACGCTGGACAAGCCGTTCCTGTTTTCGAACATCTGCGGCGTGCTGTCGTCCTTCGGCATGAACATTCTGCGGGGACAGGCGCTGACCAACCCGAACGGCCTTGTTCTCGACGTGTTCCAGTTCACCGACGACGAGCGCTTCCTCGCGCTCAATGTCGACGCAGGCGTCCAGGTGCTCCATGTGCTGCAGGATGTCGTTTCGGGGCGCGCCGACGTCACGACGCTGCTGCTCGGGCGCGAGCAGAGCGTCCTGCGCTCGCGAATTACGCCAAGAGTGGTGCCGGTCGTCCGCGCCGACAACGAGGCGTCGGAGCGTTACACGATCGTCGACATCGTCGCGGGCAATGCGCTGGGGCTGCTGTACCGCATCAGTCGGGTCATCTCGCGGCACGGCTGCAGCGTGGAGCTGGTACTTATTTCCACGGAAGGCGAGAAGGCCATCGACGTGTTCCACATCACGAAAGCCGGAATCAAGCTTACCGAGGCGGAGCAGCGAGCGCTGACGTCCGACTTGCAAAGTACACTGGAGGGCACACAATGAAGCTGATCAAAAGCATCGTCCGTCCCAACAAGGTGGACGAAGTCAAGGACGCGCTGGCAAAGTTGAATATCTCAGGCATGACGGTCACCGAGGTGCGGGGCCACGGCAAGCAGAAGGGCCACACCGCGATCTACCGGGGCAAGGAATACAACGTGAGCCTGCTGCCGAAGATGGAAGTCGAGATCGTCGTGAGCGACGCGCTGGCCGACGAAGCAATCAAGGCGATTGTCGAAGCGGCACGGACCGGTGAAATTGGCGACGGACGCGTCTTCGTGTTCCCGGTGCTGGAAAGCTATCGCATCCGCACCGGCGAGAAGGAAGCATAGCGATTGAGCCATGTCCTGCAGCTACTGCTGCTGCTCGCGGTGGTCGTCAGCGCAGCCAAGCTTGCAGGGGCGCTTGCGAATCGCGTGGGGCAACCTGCGGTCTTTGGTGAAATCCTCATCGGTCTCGTCCTCGGTCCCACGGTTCTGAACATACTCGGGTGGCCGGTATTTGCGACGCCGGCGGAGGCTTCTGCCGGGTCGACGGCGCTCCTTCCCGTGCTCCGCGATCTGTCGGAGATTGGCGTCGTCCTCCTCATGTTCGTCGCCGGCCTGGAAACCGACATCGTGGGGCTTCGCCGGGTCGGCAAAGTGGCGTTGTGGTCGGCGTTCGGCGGCGTCGTGCTCCCGTTCGTCGGGGGCGCGGCCGTCGCGGTCGCGTTTGGTCTACCCCTGTACCTGGCAAGGAATCTTCGTCGGGGCAATCCTCACTGCGACAAGCGTCAGCATTTCCGCGCAAACGCTGATCGAGCTCGGTGCGCTTCGCTCGCGCGAAGGGTCGACCATCCTTGGCGCCGCCGTCATCGACGATGTCATGGGGATCATCGTGTTGTCGGTGGTCGTGGCAGGTGCACGTGCGTCGGCGGGCGGCGTCGACTTGTCTCAGATTGTCATCGTTGCCGTCCGGATGGCGGCCTTCTTCGTCGTTGCCGTCATGGCGGGTCGATGGCTGCCGCACGTGTTTCGCTGGGCATCGGCCCTCGGTGTCGGCCAGGCGGTGCTGGCGGCTGCCGTTGTTCTGGCCTTTCTTTATGCCTGGACGGCGGAGTACCTCGGCGGTGTCGCGGCGATCACCGGTGCGTACATTGCCGGAGTACTGGTCGCACAGACGGAGTTCAAGACGCAGGTAGACGCCGGCATTCATCCGCTCACGTATTCGATGTTCGTTCCGGTGTTTTTCATTGGAATCGGCCTGCAGGCCAACGGCCGGGAGCTCGGCGATCGCGCGGCATTTGCGGTCGTACTGGTCGTGGTGGCCATAGTCACCAAGGCGGTTGGTTGTGGCGTCTTCGCGCGCCTGTTCGGCTTTACGGCGAAAGAGTCGGTCCGGGTTGGAGTCGGGATGATCTCCCGCGGCGAGGTCGGGTTGATTGTCGCGGGATACGGTCTCACGAACGGCCTGATCGACCGCAACGTGTTCTCGGCGAGCGTCATCATGGTGCTGGTTACCACCATGGTGACCCCTCCGATGTTGCGCATCGTGTTCCCGCGGCGCCCGCCTTCCGATGTCGTCGTCGAAGAAACCATCGCCGGGTCTCCGGAACCCCTCGAAACGTCTCGCTTCTGACTCGCCAGCTCAACCGTGTAAGATGCGCCTCACCTGCTTCGTTTCACTGAGGTGAGGAATGAATCAAGCTGACACTGCGTGGATGTTGATCTCGACGGCGCTCGTCCTGCTGATGACGCCGGCGCTGGCGTTCTTCTACGGCGGGCTCGTTCGCTCGAAGAACGCCCTCAACACCATGATGATGAGTTTCATCTCTCTGGGGTTTGTCGGCGTTCTCTGGGCGGTTCTCGGCTACTCGCTTGCGTTCTCGGTTGGCAACAACTGGATTGGCGATCTGTCGAACGTCGGGCTGCGCGGTGTCGGGCTGGAAGAGAAGGGGACCATCCCCCACGTGCTGTTCATGGCGTTTCAGGGGACGTTCTGCATCATCACGGCGGCGCTGATCTCGGGCGCCATCGTCGAGCGGATGCGATTTGCCGCGTACGTCACATTCATTTCGCTGTGGGCGCTGGTTGTGTACGCCCCGATCGCGCACTGGGTGTGGGGCGGCGGATGGCTGGCTGACATGGGCGCCCTCGACTTCGCAGGCGGAACCGTGGTGCACGTCAATGCCGGAGTCGCCGCGCTGGTGGCAGCGCTGGTCGTCGGTAGGCGCCAGGAATACAGGTCGTCGCCCCTGTTGCCACACAGCGTGCCTCTCACACTGCTCGGCAGCGGGCTTCTGTGGTTCGGCTGGTTTGGTTTCAATGCGGGGAGCGCGCTTGCGGCCAACAACATCGCCGGACTCGCGTTCGTGACGACCATGCTCGCCCCGGCGGCCACGCTCGTGGTGTGGACGTTCCTCGACCTGGCTCGCTCGGGCAAGCCAACCGCGGTTGGTGCAGCGACCGCCATCGTGGTGGGGCTGGTCGCAGTGACGCCGGCCGCCGGCTTCGTCAGCCCGATGAGCGCCATCCTCCTTGGAGGCATTGCGGCGGTACCAAGCTATTTCGGCTTGGTGATTCGCGCGAAAACGGCGCTCGACGACTCTCTCGACGTTGTTGCGGCACATGGCGTGGGCGGCACGGTGGGGGCGCTGCTGACCGGCGTCTTTGCGGAGCGAAGCCTCAACGGGCTCGCCGACGGGTTGCTGTTCGGCAACCCCGGTCAGGTCGTCACCCAGGCCACCGCAGTCGCGGCGGCCATCGTTTACAGCGGGGTGATGAGTTTCATTCTGCTGAAGATCATCGGAGCCGTGATTCCACTGCGCGCCAGCGAGTCCGACGAAGGCGCCGGTCTGGACATCACGCAGCACGGCGAGGAAGCGTACATGCACGTCGGCGGCGCGTCCGCGCGCGCAGATCTGCTGTGACCACGAACTCGATGGGCTCGCTCCCACGAACCGAAGTGGAGGCGCGCCGGAGGAGAACTCGATGAAATTGATCAAGAGCATCATCCGGCCGAACAAGGTAGACGAGGTCAAGGACGCATTGGCGAAGCTCAACGTCTCGGGCATGACGGTGACCGAAGTTCGCGGTCACGGCAAGCAGAAAGGACACACGGCGATCTACCGGGGAAAGGAATACAACGTGAGCCTGCTGCCGAAAATGGAGATCGAGATCGTCGTGCCCGATTCGATTGCCGAGGAGGCCATCAAGGCGATCGTGCAGGCAGCGCGAACGGGCGAGATCGGCGACGGGCGCGTGTTCGTGTTCCCGGTGCTGGAAAGCTACCGGATCAGGACCGGGGAGAAGGAGTCGTAGAGCGCACGCCTCAGCGTGCGCGATCGTGGGCGACTTGTAGAGCGCACGCTTCAGCGTGCGCGATCGTGCGCGTGCGCGATCCTGCCGAGAATTGGAGAGCCCAAAGCATCGTGTGGAAGACTCTTAGCCTTGTCATTTTCTGTGCGGCAGCCTTCCTGGGTTGCGCCCGCAACACCGCAGATCCTTCCGTCACTTCTCCGCGGCTGTATGTACTCGACGGCGGTATCCTCGCGTCGGACCCTGCGCGGTATCGCCTCACGGAAGCGGAAGTGCAGACGACGCCGCTGTCGATTGCGGCATACCTGATCGTTCATCCTCAGGGCGTGTTGCTGTGGGAGGCCGGGGCGATAGCCGACGACGAGCGGATCTCACGTCCGAGCGGAAGCGAACACCGCGTGACGCGCGCCGATGGCCAGGAGCGTGTCGTCACGCTCGCGCCTCCGCTGGAGGAACAGCTTCTGGCCAGCGGACATTCACCTTCGGACGTGACACACCTCGCGCTGTCCCACTACCACTGGGACCACACAGCCAACGCGAACGCGTTCGCGCACGCGACGTGGCTCGTACGCCAGGTCGAGCGCGACGCGATGTTTGCCGCCGAGGCACGAGGCGCCGCCAGGCCGGCGACGTACGCTGCTCTCAAGGACAGCCGAGCGGTGATCATCACCACCGAGGAGCATGACGTGTTCGGCGACGGCACCGTGGTCATCAAGCACGCGCCGGGGCACAGCGAGGGTCATCAAGTGCTGTATTTGAAACTTGTGCGCACCGGCGGCGTGGTGCTCTCCGGGGATCTCTATCACTACCCTGAGGAGCGGACGCTGGGGAGGTTGCCGACCTTCGAGGTGAGTGAGGAACAGACCGCCGCCTCGCGGCGCGAGCTCGATGCGTTTCTCGCGCGAACCGGCGCCAAACTCTGGATCCAGCACGATCTGGTTGGTCACCGCATGCTGCGCAAAGCGCCGGAATATTACGAGTAGAGCGCACGCTTCAGCGTGCGCGATCCCTCCGCGCAGGCTGAAGCCTGCGCGCTACGTACGGCTGGAGGATGGTCCGCGCAGGGCGCCTGTAGAGCGCACGCTTTAGCGTGCGCGTGCGCGGATACGACCCAGATCGGTGCCGTTCTTGCCGTCGCCGGGGACATGGCAGGTCACGGCGCTCCGCGTCTCGTCTCGTTCGAATATCGCGGGTTGGCCGCGTATTCACTGACATCTTGCACGTTTCAGCGGGCGCCGATCTTCACCGAGAGGTGCTGGGTCACGGAGGTGAGTCGGCAACTCCTCCAGCAGGCCGCGCGCCATCGGTTTGACGTTCCTGCGTACTGCTTCATGCCCGACCACGTGCATGTCCTTCTCGAAGCGACTGCCGGCGACAGCGACCTTCGTCGGCTGCTGAATAGCTGGAAACAGGGAACGGGATACGCCTATAAGCGTGCGACCGGAGCGCGTCTGTGGCAGAGCGGCTACTACGACCACGTTCTTCGACAGGACGAGGACCGCCTGCGCGTCATCGCGTATCTGCTCGGTAATCCGATCCGGGCCGGATTGGTCACAGATTTTTGCGATTATCCATTCTGGGGATCTGGCGTGTGGAGCCGAGACGCGTTGATCGATGCCGTCCGAGATCTCGTCCGCGTAGAGCGCACGCTTTAGGCGTGCGCGATCCAATCGCGCAGGCTGAAGCCTGCGCGCTACGTACGGTGAGGATGGTCCGCGCAAGGCCCCCGTAGAGCGCGCGCTTCAGCGTGCGCGATGCCGATCCGCGCAGGCTGAAGCCTGCGCGCTACATACATGCACGAGACGGCTATTCGTATCTGAGCGCCTCGATCGGGTCGAGCCGCGCGGCGCGGATCGCGGGAACCATTCCAAACGCGATCCCGACCGTCGCCGAGAAGCCCAATCCCAGCGCGAACGACCACCACGGCAGCGATACGGGAAAACCTGTCGCGAGGTTGACGGTCACTCCAATTGCGCTTCCGAGCAGGATGCCCAGAACCCCGCCGACCGTCGTCAGAGCGACGGCTTCGGCGAGGAACTGAAACAGAATCTCCTTGCGGCGGGCGCCGAGCGCCTTCCGGAGGCCAATCTCTCGTGTGCGCTCCGTGACCGAGATCGTCATGATCGCCATGACCCCGATCCCGCCCACCATCAGCGCAATCGATGAAATGACCACGAGCGCCAGAAAGATGGCCTGACTGACCTGCCCCCAGACTTCGAGCGCTGCATCCTGACTGACCACGTCGAAGTCGCTCGCTTCATCCACGCGCAGTCCGTGGCGGATGCGCATGATTTCTTCGACCTCGGTGATGAGCGCTTCCCGGGTGGCCCCCTGCCGCGGCGCTGTGGCAATCAGCACGCTCTGGTGCGTCTCGTTGCCGCGTCCAAAGACCTGGATCCCAAACTGGCGTCGATACGTCGTTTCAGGAATCACGACGAAGTCGTCCTGCCCGAGGTCGAAGCCACCCGCCGCGGGCCGCTTGCCGAGAACGCCTGTTACCGTGTATTCCACCGGACCTACCCGCACTTTCTTGCCGATTGGATCGAGACCCGCCCTGCCGAAGAGCGCCTGGTACGGGGTCTGGCCGAGCACGACGAGGTTGCGACGCCGGTCTACTTCCGTCTCCGTGAAAAAGCGTCCCGCCTGGAGCTGGAGAAAGTTGATCTCGGCGAATTTCTCGGTTGCGCCGAGCACGGCGAGCATCTTCGTGCTCTCACCGTCGTAAAAGATACGTGTTTGCGTTGGCGGCCCGCCCGCCCCCAGCCAGATGTCGACGAGCCCGGCTGAAGGCGCGAGCTTTTCTATTGCCTTGGCATCGTCCACGGTCAGATTCGGTCGGCGCAGCAGCTCGGCGAATTCACGTCCGGCGGCCAGGCTCACGCCGCTGAACTTCGCCACGAAGATGGTGTTTGGTCCGAGCTCGGTGATGCTGTCGCGCAGCGAATCATCGAATCCCCGAATCAGCGACGTCATGCCCACGATTGCGGTGATGCCGATGACGATGCCGAGAACCGTCAGACCTGAACGCAGCTTGTTGGCGCGCAGCGTATCCAGCGCCAGGACGAGGATCTCGCGCAGGAGGCTGCCAATCATTCGCGTCTCAACGCTTCAATGGGATCGAGGCGGGCCGCGCGCGCGGCGGGAAAGGCTCCGAAGCTCAGGCCCACTGCGGCCGTGATGCCGATTCCGAGCATCACCGACCACGGCTCGAGCCGCGCCGGAAGAGGCGTCACCATCGAGATCGCCTGAGCCACCAGGAACCCGAGGAGGATTCCCACAAGACCGCCACAGGTCGACAACGTGATCGACTCGGTCAGCACCTGCGAGACGATGTCTTTCCGGCGGGCGCCGAGAGCCTTCCGCAAACCGATTTCGCGCGTTCGCTCGCTGACCACCATGAGCATGATGTTCATGATCACGATGCCGCCGACGACGAGCGACAACGCGACGATGCCGACCAGGACGGCGAAGATGCCCGTGGTCGCCTGCTGATAGAGTCCGAGCAGCGTATCCGAGGTGAAGATTCCGAAGTTATCTGGTTCCCGCGGCTTCAACCGGCGCGAGACGCGCAGGGCGACGGTGGCATCGTCCATCGCCGTTTGCAGGAGCGCGGGCGATGCAGGTTTCACCATCAGCGACAGGTTCTGGCGCGGGCCAAACAGTTTCACGTGCGCGCCGAGCGGGATGACGGCGAACCCGTCCATCGACGCGCCGAAGACGCCGCCTTTTCTGGCGCTGACGCCGACGACGCGGAAGTGCACCCCCTCGATCTTGATGACTTTGTCCATTGGGGTGACGTCGCCGAAAAGCTGGTCAGCCACGTCCCATCCGAGCAGCACGACTGGACGGTTTCGATCGACCTCCGTCGGCGTCATCATGCGACCGCGCTCTGCGTCGAACGTGGCGAAGTCGATGTACTCGCTCGTCACTCCCTGAATCTGGATGTTTTCGATGACCTGATCGCGGTAGGTGACCGCCCCGCGGCGCTGCGCCTGGGCCACGACGGAAGCAACAGCGGGACTGAATGCGCGCACGGCGTCGGCTTCCGCGACCGTAAGGTTCGGGTTGTTCCGCGTGCGTTCCTCTTCCTCCTCCGTGAGGGTGGCGCGTGGTGGAACGCGCTGGATGGTAAATGCATCGGCGCCGACGTCGGTCAGAATCGCGCTCGAAACCATCGCGTTGACGCCCTGAATCAGCGACACCACCGTCACAATCGACGTCACTGCGACGATGTTCCCGAGCAGCGTCATGAACGATCGCAGCTTGTTCGCCCAGATGGACCGAAGCGCAATCGCGATGGATTCGAAAATCTGGTGCATTTACGAGCGTCCCGGCGTCTCCTGGAGCCTCACTTCGGACCCGTCGGCAAGCTCGCGAACCGAGGTGAACGGGCCCGTGATGACCTGTTCGTTCTGATCCAGTCCGGACACGACCTCGAAGTAGCGCTCTCCGGCGATGCCGACTTTGATCGGCAGGAAGACCGCGCGATTGGCGCGCAGCACGAACACACCCTCGGTTTCGCGACGCGTATGGCCGGGCGGCTCGGGTAGTGGCGCCGCAGGCTGTGGCTCGCTTTGACGGAAGAAGCGAAAACGGCTCGGTCGTGGCGGCGGGGGATCGCGCACCAGCGTTCCCTTCGCGTCGTACAGCAATTCCCGTACGGTCAGCGCCTGGATTGGAACGGACAACACGTTCTTGCGCGTCGCCGTCGTAATTTCCGCTGTGCACGTGAAGCCCGGTCTGATGTCGGGAATTTCCTGCTGCAGTGTCACCACAACTTTGAAGTTCGTGGCCTGTGCCGTGTTGGGGATGCCGCTCGTAGCGGCGTTCTGGATTGGGCTGTTGCCGATCTCGGTGACGCGTCCGCTGAACATCTGGTCGGGAATCGCGTCGATGGTGACGCGCGCCTGCTGGGCCAGCTTCACTTCAGGGATGTCAGTCTCGTCGACTTCGATTTCGGCCTCGATAATCGACATGTCGGCGATGGTGAGCAGGACGGTGCCGGCGTTGTTCATCGTGCCGACGACGACGTTCTCGCCCTGCTCGATGTTGCGTCGCGTCACGATGCCGTCCATCGGCGACGAGATGATCACCTGGCTGAGGTTGTATCGTGTCGTCGTGAGACTTGCCTGTTCCTGCTTGATCTGTTGCTCGCGGGTACGCACCTCCTGCTGGCGCGCCTCGAGCTCGGCCTCGCGAACCTCCACTTCGTTCTGTGCGCGCTCGAGCGCCTCGCGGGTGGTGAGACCACCGCGCCACAGCTCCTCCTGTCGCTTCAGGTTTTGACGGGCAAGTTCCAGGGTGACGCGCGTCTGCTCAACCGCGGTGCGCGTCTCCTGCAGGGCCGATTGTGCGGCGGCGACGCTGGCCTCACCGCGCTGCAGCTGCCCTTCGAGGGACTTGGGGTCGATTTCCAGCAGAAACTGCCCGGTGCGGACTCGCTGCCCTTCTTCCACGGCCAGTCGTGTCACGCGCCCCATGGTATTGGCTGAAATATTGACCTGGCGCTGTGGCTGAATCTTGCACGACGCCGAAACAATCGCTTCGAGATCCCGGCTGCGCGCCGCTTCGACGGCAACGGCCGGAACATTCGCGGGGCGCAGCCAAAATGCCACTCCGGCTCCGGCGATCACGATGACGACGATCGCCGTAATCCAGATCCATTTCTTTCTCACGTGGTTCCCCCGGTCAACACCATCGCTATCGTCAGCACTCCTGCAAGCACCACGTATGTCCCCATGAACGCCAGCGCGAGTCGGCGCGCCGGCCGTCGATAGAGCACCGACATGCCGATTGCGACCAGGACGACCCACCAGATCACGAACAAATCGACGCTGCCGAAGAAACGGGCGAGCGGGGATCCCTCATCCAGCGTCGAGAAGAACATCGTGAAGGTTGTCGGACTTGCAAGGGTCTCGCGCACGTAAACGATCGGTGCGGCAATGACCTGCCGCAGCATCAGGATGACTCCGGAGTGGGTAACGACTGCCAACACGTGCCGGAACGTGACGTTCCCTCCCACGCCCCGTCGAAACAAACCGATAAGAATGGCCGCCAGCGCGACGGCCAGGAGTGGTCCGCTCGCCAGGGCGCTGGCCACCGCATAGGTGGCGCCATTCTCACTGGCCTCCGCCAGTGCGACATATTCCGAATCACCGACGGTCTGACCGAAGGCGAGCGCCGTCCGCTCCCACTGATCGAGCAGCGCCAGTCGCCCTGTTTCGGTTTTGAGCAGAAGCGCCGATGAAAGGGCAGTGACCAAAAATGTCACAACCAGGACGTCGGCCCAGCGCGGGTTGACCGCCAGCCGCTCGAACGTCGCGCGCGGGGCCCGAACCACCCCGACCATTCGGGCAGCAAGCGAATTGGCGGTCTGCACGCACGCTCCTGCTAGGATTGGAGTTTCCAGGGAATTCCAGACCACGTTCGTCTCTGTCCCCAGAATTTTGACTAATCAAAATCACCAAAATTATACCGTGTTCGTGCGCCGTTCTCCGCTTACCCGCCTGGTCATTCTGTGCATTTTCGTGGCGACCGCGCGTGCGTTGGCATTTGCCCAAAACACCGAATCGGTTGGGGGCCGCGCCGCTGGAATGGGTGGGGCGTTCGTCGCGGTAGCGTCCGACAGCAGTGCCACATGGTGGAATCCCGCGGGCATTGCTGCGGGCCCGTTCGTGGATGTTGCGCTGGCGCGCACCGCGGTGGAGACGAAAGAACAGCTGCCGGCATGGCGGCAAAAGACCTCCTGGTTCGCGCTTGCGACGCCGCCGGTTGGAATCAGCTATTACCGCTTTCGTTTCACTGACATACAGCCATTTAACCCTACAGGGCCGAACACTCCCGACCGAGAAGAGAGACGAGCCGGAGTACCAGTGCGCTCGCTGTCGGCGAGTCACGTGGGCCTCACGCTCGCCCAGACTTTGATCCCAGGAGTACACGCTGGCGCGACGTTGAAATACGTCCGCGGGACGTTCCATGCAGGGCGCGAGGACAGCCTCGCTGACCCGGCGGACCTGCTCGATCGTGGTGACGCGCTGGATCAGGGAAATGCGGAGGGCCGGTTTGATTTGGATGTGGGTCTGCTCGCAGTGAGGGGACCTTTGAGAGTCGGTGCGCGGATACGGAACGTGCTGGAGCCCGAGTTCGGATCCCTGCGTCTTCCACGGCAGACGCGCGTCGGCGTCGCCTTCGACCCGGAACCGGTCAATGGCCTGCCATTGACGATCGCGTTCGATGCGGACGTTGACAGCTATCTCTCGTCATCGGGTCCTCGGCGCGTCGTCGCGGTCGGTGCCGAACAGTGGCTGTCGGACAGGCGGCTCGGGATTCGCGCTGGCGTGCGGGCCAATACCGTCGGGGCCGAGGAACGTGCCGTAACCGCCGGAGCGAGTATCGCCGTCCGTTCGGGGCTGTACGTCGATGGATACATTTCCCACGGACGCGCCACCGACGAGCGCGGGTGGGGCGTAGGGGCACGGGTGTCTTTCTGACACTGGGAATCGGTTTAACGAATGACCGTCCGTATAGGTGAGCTCCTCCTCAAGGAGAAGCGCATCACCGTCGAGCAACTCCAGGAGGCGCTGACCCATCAACGTCAGCACGGGGGCAAGCTCGGTCTGAATCTGATCAAGCTCGGGTTCGTCAAGGACTCGGACATCACCGCGCTCCTCAGCAAGCAATACGGGGTTCCGTCGATCTCGCTGGCTGAGTTCGAGGTTGACCCGTCGGTGGTCAAGCTCGTATCCGCGGAGACGGCGCAGAAATACCAGATCGTTCCGCTGGCCCGCGCCGGCGCCACGCTGACCATCGCGATGATCGACCCCACCAACGTGTTCGCCATGGACGACATCCGGTTCATGACGGGCTACAACGTGGAGCCGGTGGTGGCGTCGGAAATCGCCGTGCTCGACGCAATCCAGCGGTACTACGCGAAAGCCGGCGGCAACGGGGCAAACGGTTCGAACGGGTCCAGCGCTCTCGAGGTTGCGAGCAAGGCATTGGAGCAGATGCCGCTCGAGACTGATGCCGCCGACGTCGAGGTGCTCGAGGAGCTCGAGGAAATCAGCGCCGAGACGCTCGCCAAACAGGGCGAAGAGGCCCCGATCATCAAGCTGGTGAACGTCCTGCTGATGTCCGCCATTCAGAAAGGCGCGAGCGACATTCACATCGAGCCATACGAGAAGGAACTGCGTGTCCGCTACCGCATGGACGGTCTTCTCTACAACATCATGTCGCCGCCGCTGAAATTCCGAGATGCGATTTGCTCTCGCATCAAGATCATGGCGAAGCTCGACATCTCGGAAAAGCGGCTTCCGCAGGACGGCCGCATCAAAATCCGCTTTCAGGACAACGGCAGACCGAAGGACATCGACTTCCGCGTCTCCTGCCTGCCGACGCTCTTCGGCGAAAAAATCGTCATGCGTCTGCTCGACAAGGACAAGTTGATGCTCGACATGACGAAGCTGGGATTCGACAGCGAAGCCCTGGCAAAGTTCGAAACGGCCATCCTGAAGCCGTGGGGCATGGTCCTCGTGACCGGGCCGACCGGATCCGGCAAGACGAACACGCTGTACCTCGTCCATCTCGCGGATCAATACGTCTGATACGAACATCATGACGGCCGAGGACCCGGTCGAGTTCAACCTCGTGGGCATCAACCAGGTGCAGGTCCGCGAGAACATCGGCCTCACGTTCGCTGCAGCGCTCCGCAGCTTTCTTCGTCAGGACCCCAACATCATCCTGGTCGGCGAGATTCGCGACTTCGAGACGGCGGAGATTGCCGTCAAGGCCGCGCTCACCGGGCACCTCGTGCTGTCGACACTTCACACCAACGACGCGCCGAGCACCGTCAACCGCCTGATGAACATGGGCATCGAGCCGTTTCTCGTTGCCAGCTCGCTCAATCTCGTATGCGCCCAGCGTCTGGTCCGGCGCGTCTGTAAGAACTGCGCCGAGCCGAATCCGACGCCCCCACAGGCGCTCGTGAATGCCGGCTTCGATCCCGACGATGCGAAGTCCGTGGTTCCACAACGAGGCAAGGGCTGTGAGAAGTGCAACAAAACCGGCTTCAAGGGCCGGGTCGGTTTGTACGAAGTGATGGAAGTCACCGACGAGCTGCGAGAGTTGGTTCTCGTGGGGGCATCCGCGCTCGAACTGCGTCGCAAAGCGGTGGAAGAAGGCATGGTCACGCTGCGTCAAAGCGGGCTTCGCAAGGTGAAGGAAGGAGTGACGACCATCGACGAGGTCGTCAGGGAGACCGTCAAGTAACTCCCGGATTTCCAATTTCCCGCTCCAGGCGCTGTGCCGGGAGTTGGCCGCTGGGAGCCGGCAGCTGATGAGGATGAGCGAATGATGACACTACCGGATTTACTGAAGAAGGTCGTGGAGCTCGACGGATCGGATCTGCACTTGACGACCAAGTCGCCGCCGCAGATACGCGTGCATGGCCATCTGGATCGCCTGGAAGGGCCGGACCTGGCCCCCGCGGACACCAAGCAGCTCGCATACAGCGTTCTGACGGACGCGCAGAAAAAGCGATTCGAAGAGAGCCTCGAACTGGATTTCTCATTCGGGATCCAGGGCGTGGGCCGCTACCGATGCAACATGTTCCATCAGCGGGGCGCGGTCGGCGCCGTCTATCGATTGATTCCCGAGCGGATTCGATCGTTCCAGGAGCTGAGCCTTCCGCCGGTGCTGGGCACGCTCGCCGAGAAGCCCCGGGGCCTGATTCTGGTCACGGGTCCCACCGGCAGCGGTAAATCGACGACGCTCGCGGCGATGATCGACAAGATCAACAAGGAGCGCCACGACCACATCCTGACGATCGAGGATCCGATCGAGTTCGTTCATCAGCATCAAGGGTGCCTGGTCAACCAGCGCGAAGTGCACCAGGACACGCAGAGCTTTTCGAACGCGCTGCGCGCGGCGCTCCGCGAGGACCCCGACATCGTCCTGATCGGCGAGATGCGCGACCTCGAGACCGTCGAAGCCGCGCTGCGCATCGCCGAGACCGGCCACCTCACGCTCGGGACGCTGCACACGAACTCCGCGGCGCAGACGATCAACAGAATCATCGACATCTTTCCTGCGCACCAGCAAAGCCAGATTCGGACGCAGTTGTCGCTGGTGCTCGAGGCGATTGTCTGTCAGGCGCTGCTGCCGAAAGTCGGTGGCGGGCGCGTGGTGTCACTCGAAATCATGATTCCGACTCCGGCCATTCGAAACCTGATCCGCGAGGACAAGGTTCATCAGATTTATTCCGCAATGCAGACCGGTCAGGAGAAGGTCGGGATGCAGACCGCGAATCAGTCGCTCGCCACGCTGTATCAGAAAAAGCTCGTGACGCTCGAGTCGGCATTGGCCGCGTCGTCGCATCGTGAAGAGCTGCAGGACATGATCAATCGTGGCGTGGGCGTGGTGGCAGGCGCCGGTCTGGGTCGGCCCGGCATGTCTCCGCGGCCCGGTCAGTTGGTCGGGCGATAGGGTCAGTGAGTGTAGGGGCCGACCTTCAGGTCGGCCCGTGAGTAGTCGGTAGTTCGTGGTCGTAGCGCGCACGCTTCAGCGTGCGCGATCACGCGCAGGCTAGAGCCTGCGCGCTACGACGTAGAGCGGAGCGACAGATGGCGACGTTTGCTTACACCGGACGGTCACGCGCAGGCCAGACGATTACGGGCGAGTTCATGGCCGACTCCATGGACGCCGCAGTGTCGGCGTTGCGGCGCGACCAGATCCTCGTGACGAAGATCAACCCCGTCAAGGAAGCTGGCGCGCCCGCGCGTGTCAAGAAACCGCGCGCCAAGAGCGTCAAGGCGAAGGACCTCGCGGTCTTCACACGGCAGTTCTCCGTCATGATCGGCGCTGGTCTGCCGCTCGTCCAGTGTCTCGACATCCTGGGCAATCAGGCGGAAGACAAGAACTTCGGCGAAGTGATTCTGGCCACGCGCGCCGACGTTGAAGGTGGCGCGTCGCTCGCCGACGCCATGAAGAAGCATCCGAAGACCTTCGATTCGCTCTTCACCAACATGATTGCGGCGGGCGAAGCGGGCGGTATCCTCGACGCCATCCTCAAGCGGCTGGCCACCTATATCGAGAAGGCGGTCAAGCTGAAGGGTCAGGTGAAGTCCGCGATGGTGTATCCGATCTCGGTCATCGTGATCGCGACGCTCGTCGTCGGCGCCATTCTCTGGAAAGTGATCCCGACATTCGCGCAGCTGTTCGCCGGTCTCGGGGCGGACTTGCCGCTGCCCACACGAATCGTGATTGGGTTGAGCAACGGGCTGGTGCGGTTCATGCCGTTCATCATGGTCGGGTGCGTGGCGATTTTCTTCGCCTTCCGCTGGTATTACGGGACGGTGGCCGGCCGCATGGTCATCGACCGCGTCGTCCTCAAGCTGCCGGTGCTCGGAAATGTGATGCGGAAGATCGCCGTCGCCCGATTCTGCCGGACCCTCTCCACGCTTCTCGCTTCCGGCGTATCGATTCTCGAGGCGCTGGATATTACTGCGCGCACCGCCGGAAACGCCGTCGTCGAGGAAGGCATTCTCACCACACGACAGAGCATCGAACGCGGTGAGACGATTGCAGGACCGTTGAAGCAGACAGCAGTATTTCCCCCGATGGTCGTCCAGATGATTGGAGTCGGTGAGGCAACCGGTGCGCTCGACACGATGCTCAGCAAGATTGCGGACTTCTACGAGGAGGAGGTCGACGTCGCGGTAGCGGGCCTGCTCACGCTCCTCGAACCGCTCATGATTGCGCTGCTCGGCGGCATCGTCGGCGGCATCGTCATCGCGATGTATCTGCCGATCTTCAGCCTGATTAGTCAGCTGACGGGTGGAGGCTAGACTGGATATCCGCGCGCGTCTCGCCAGGCTCATTGGCATCCGCGTTGTCGTCGGCACACTCCTGCTCGGGTGGGCGACGCTCATTCAGCTCAGCCGACCAGGTACGTTTCCAGTCGACCCGTTTTTCTTTCTGATTGGTGTCACCTATGCGCTCAGCATCGCGTCTCTGGCGACCTTGCGCGGTGTCGAGCGGTTTCCGTGGCTGGTCGATCTGCAGCTCGCGACCGACGCCATTCTGGTGTCGGGCTTCATCGGCCTGACGGGCGGCATTGTCAGTTACTTCTCGTCTCTCTATCTGCTGCCCATCATTGCCGCGAGCATCATCAGCTTCCGACGCGGGGCGTTCCGGGTAGCGGTCCTCAGCGGCGTCCTGTACCTCGGGCTGGTCACGGCGCAGTATCTGGCGCTGTTCCCCGAGTGGCTCGGCGGCGACGCAGTGGAGCTGCCTGGCCGTCAGTTTGCGCAATACACCATTGCCATCAACCTGTCCGGGTTCACCGCCGTCGCGCTTCTCTCGGGTTCGCTCGCCGAACGTCTGCGGCATGCACAGTCCCGTCTACGCGACGCGTCTCATGAGATTCAGGATCTCCGTGCATTCAATGAATACGTCATCGATGGGCTGTTGAGCGGTCTCGTCACCACCGACGCGGACTGCCGCGTGCTGACGTTCAACCGCGCTGCATCGGCGATTACCGGCATTCCCAGGGAACAGGCGGTTGGCCACGACGCGGTCGAGGTACTACAGCTGCCCAGTGACCTGAGATCCCGTCTCGAGACGCTGTTTCAGACGCGCAGCCTTCGCGTGGAGTTCGATTACCGCACCGGTGAAGGCCGCCAGCTGGATGTCGGCCTGATGGTGACGATGATTGCGTTGCCCAACGGGCGAAACGGTTATTTGTTCACGTTCCAGGACGTGACCGAGTTGAGGCGTCTGGAGCGCACGGGACGGCTGCAGCAACGGCTGGCTGCCGTCGGCGAGATGGCCGCCGGCATCGCGCATGAAATCCGCAATCCGCTCGCCGCCATGTCGGGGTCGATCCAGGTTCTCAGGCAGGAGCTCTCACTCAGCGACGATCAGGCGCAATTAATGGACATCGTGCTGCGCGAATCCGAGCGCTTGAACGACACAATCCGTTCGTTTCTCGCCTACGCGCGTCCGCAGAAATTCTCAATCGTGAATCTCGACCTGAGCAAAGTAGTGCGCGACACGGCGCTGCTGCTTCGCAACAGCTCGGAGGCCGGCGAGGGCCACGTCGTCGACGTGATGGCGCCGCCGCAACCCGTCTGGTTCGAGGCGGATGAGAATCAGATCCGGCAGATTGTCTGGAACATTGCGTCGAATGGACTACGCGCCATGCGGAATGGCGGGCGGCTGCTGTTGACTGTTGCGACCGAGTCCGGAAGCGACCGCGATGAGGTGATTCTCAGCGTGAAAGACCAGGGACACGGTATCCCGCCCGAAGAACTGGACAACATCTTCCAACCCTTTCGAAGCTCATTCGACAAGGGGACCGGGCTCGGGCTGGCGATCGTTCACCGCATCGTGAGCGATTACGGAGGGGCAATCCAGGTTTCGTCGGTGGTGGGCACCGGCACAACTGTTTCCGTCCGTTTGCCCGTGCGGACCCCGGCCTCAGTGGCATCCCCCAAGATCGGGCCCGCGCGTGGGAGATCCGCATCATGAAGTCACAGGCGATCCGCGCCAGCGCCGTCGAGGACCCCCGGCCCACACAGCCGGCTTCGCCCGGCAACCCTCGCATTCTCGTCGTGGACGACGAGCGTTCGATGCGCGAAATGCTGCAAATCGTGCTGCGTCGCGACGGCTACGACGTGGTGCTGGCGGAAAACGGCAAGAACGCGGTCAAGCAGCTCCAGGAGGCGCCCTTCGACCTGCTGCTGTCGGATATCCGGATGCCCGATGTCAGCGGCGTCGACGTTCTGCGCACCGCCAAGGAAATCAACCACGACCTCGTCGCCTTCATGATGACGGCGTTTGCGTCGACTGACACGGCGGTTGAAGCCATGCGGCTCGGCGCCGTCGATTATTTCGTCAAGCCTTTCAGCATGGACGAATTGCGGCTGAAGGTCCGGCAGCATCTCGAGGCGCGTCGCCTCAAACAGGAAAATGTCCTGCTGAAGCGCGCGCTCAACAGCCGCTACGAATTTTCGAACATTCTCGGCCGCAGCGAGTCGATGCAGCAGGTGTTTGCCACCATCGAGCGCGTCGCGGCCACGAACAGCACCGTGCTGATTGGCGGCGAATCGGGCACGGGCAAGGAGCTGGTCGCGCGCGCGGTTCATTTCAACTCGCTCCGGCGCGACCGTCCGTTCGTCGCGCTCAACTGCGGCGCGGTGCCGGAGACGCTGCTCGAGTCGGAGCTGTTCGGACACGTTCGGGGCGCCTTTACCGGCGCGCATGCCAACAAGAAGGGGCTCGTGGAGGCGGCCGAGGGCGGAACGATCTTCCTGGACGAAATCGGCGAGATGGCGCCGTCGATGCAGGTGAAGCTGCTGCGAGTGCTGCAGGAGCGCCGATTCCGGCGTTTGGGTGGTACGGAGGAAGTACAGGCCGACGTTCGCGTGATTGCCGCCACGAACCAGGATTTGCCGAAGATGGTGGCGGACGGCCGGTTTCGCGAGGATCTGTTTTATCGGCTCAACGTCCTGTCGATCAAGCTGCCGCCGCTTCGCGAACGCGTGGAAGACGTCCCGCTGCTGGCCGAGCAGTTCCTGCAGCAGTTCGCCACTCAGATGGGAAAACCTGTGCAGACGATTTCCGCCGAAGCGCTCGCGCTCCTGCAGCGGCATCCCTGGCGCGGGAATGTACGCGAATTACAGAACGCCATCGAGCGCGCGGTCGCGCTGGAACAGACGGAGACCGTCCTCCCAGAGAGCCTGCCCGAGGACGTCAGAGAGGGTCGAGCCGTGCCCGAGATAGCAGGTAAGGCGCTCCCCGACCTTGGTGTGGGATTCGACCTCGAGGCGCGCGGGGAGGCCTTCTATCGCCATTACATCGCCCTGGCGCTGGCGCGCGCCGGAGGTGTGCAGGTAAAGGCTGCCGAACTGCTTGGTATGAGCTTCCGGTCGTTCCGGTATTACGTCAAAAAGTACAATTTGAAATAGTGAGCAGGCTTAAGCCTGCGCCTACTTGGGGCGAGTGACATTTCACGGCAACTGGAGTTGACACTATTTGTCAGTCTGAGGAGGCCGCCGTTCGGCGCTTGCGGACCCCCTCACGGTAAGTCGCACATTATGCGATAGTTATATGCGCCCATCGGAGCTCGGCTGTTCCGGCACATCAGTTGCTCTATGGATGGCGTTCGCTGCCGGTGCCTCAGCGGCAACCCCGGCGGCCCGGTTTCAACCGAGCAGACAACTCTGAGGAGCGACGAGATGAAGATGAACGACAACAAGGGTTTCACACTTATCGAGCTGCTGATCGTCGTTGCGATCATCGGCATCATCGCGGCGATTGCGGTGCCCGGGCTGTTGCGGGCACGGATGTCGGGCAACGAGGCGTCGGGCATCGGTTCGATACGGACCATCAGCAGCGGCGAAGCGACATTCGCGTCTAGCTGTGGTGGCGGCGGCTATGTCCTCGACCTCGCCGATCTCGGCCTGGCCCCGACAGCGGGTGGTCCTGGGTTTATTCCTGCCGACCTTGCTGCGGCCGTCGACGCAGCCAACGCGAAGAGCGGCTATTTCTTCGCCGTTACCACGCATCCGGACGGCCTCGCCCAGACGGTTCTCGCGTCCGCTGATGCCTGTAGCGCTATCGCGGCCGATACCGAAAGCGAATATTTTGCAACCGGCGATCCGGCATCGGCTGGCAGCACAGGTACGCGCTACTTTGCCACCGACCATACAGGGCAGATCCGGCAGAAAGCTGATGCGACGTTCGCCGACATGACGGAAGGTGTGCCGCTGCAGTAACGCGGAGCTGAAACCGATACTCTTCAAGAGGGGGCGCTCCGGCGAGTGCCCCCTCTTGTTGTATTGCGCTATGAGCGCCGCAATTCCACTCTATCACCGCGGAAAGCATCGTGTCGCCAGCGGTTTCTCGCTGGTCGAACTGCTGTTTGTCGTCGCGATTATCGGTCTGCTCGCGGCTATTTCTGTGCCCGGCCTCATGCGGGGCCGGATGTCCGGTAACGAGGCGTCGGCGGTTGCGTCGATGCGGACGATCACCAATGCCCAGGCGGCATACGGCTCGACCTGCGGCGGCGGTGGCTATGCAAACTCGTTGGCCGACTTGGCCAAGCCGCCCACGTCGGGTACCGCGTTCATCCCTGCCGATCTCGCGGCGGCCAACCCTGCCGGCGTACCGAAAAGCGGGTATGTTTTTACGGTGACAGGAGGCGGATCGTCGGTAACGCCTGCCGCCGACACCTGCAACGGTGCGGCCGACGACGCGATGGCCCAGTTTTTCGCGCAGGGTGATCCGTCGGCATCGTCTACCGGAGGCCGCTTCTTTGGGGCCGATGAATCCGGCCAAATCCGGCAGGATACCGCCCAATTGGCAGACATGCTCGACGGCATTCCTTTGAAGTAATCGCGGTCGTTCCTTCCCACGCCTCCGGCCCGCGCCAGCCCCGGACGTTGACAGTCGCCAAAGCGAACCGTAGGATGCGGCAGGACCTATGAAAAAACACGCCCGCACCCTCATCGTGCTGCTCGCCGGCGTTGCACTCGTCGCCTCGGCGGCCTCGTTGTACGTCCATTACCGGCTGCTGGCGGATCCGACCTATACCAGCTTTTGCGACGTCAGCGAAACCGTCAGCTGCGAGGCGGTGATGACGAGCAGGTTTGGCTACGTGTTCGGCATCCCGGTAGCCGCTGGCGGGGCAATCTGGTCGGCGCTGGTGCTGATTCTGGGCCTCGTGGGCATGCGTCCGGACCATCACGAACCACAGGCCGCCTCCGGCAAAGGCGAAACGCGGCGTC
Organism: uncultured Acidobacteriota bacterium; assembly: GCA_963814955.1. Classification (GTDB taxonomy): domain Bacteria; phylum Acidobacteriota; class Vicinamibacteria; order Vicinamibacterales; family UBA2999; genus DATCJA01. The sequence continues at coordinate 226,460 of CAWFEX010000015.1, read as the reverse complement.
CCAACTCGGACACATCGGCGCGAGTTGCCGGCTACATCTTCATCCTCTCGACGCTGGGTCTTGCCGCTGTTCTGTATCTTGGCTACGCATCCTTTGTCGTGCTGCAGCAGATGTGCCCGCTGTGTCTGACGATGTACGTGGCGGTGGTCGGGATATTCGTGGTCTCCGGCGGCGCGGCATCCGATCTGTCAGGCCTGCCGGCGCGGCTCGGTGAGGATCTTCGCGCGGCAGTCGGAAGCCCGATGGGTGCGACGCTCGGCGTCGTATGGGTGGTTGCGGCCGTTGCGCTCATCGCGATGTTCCCGCGTGAGGAGGTGGTCGCGGCAAGCGCGCCGGCCGATCCCGTTGCCGCGCCGACCGAGACGCTGGGGTCCGACGAAGTTGCGCAGTTCGAGGCGTGGATGGCTATGCAGCCGCGCGTCGATGTGGGCGTGCCCGCGCAGGGCGCGCGAGTGGTCGTCGTGAAGTTCAACGACTACCAGTGTCCTGCGTGCCGCCAGGCCTACATCGCCTACAAAACCCTTCAGCAGAAATACGAATCGCAGTATCCGGGGCAGGTGGCGTTTGTGAACGTCGACTATCCGCTCGAGTCGGAATGCAATACCGGTGGCATCCATTCTTCTGCGTGCGAAGCGGCGGTCGCCGTACGACTCGCGCGCGCCCGCAACCGGCACCGTGAAATGGAGGAATGGCTGTTCGACAACCAGGCGACCCTGACACGGGATCGCGTCAAGGAGGGACTCGCCGAGATTGCCCAGGTCACCGATTTCGACGAACGCTACACGGCCGTCCTGCAGGAGGTCCGCGCCGATGCGCAGCTCGGGCAGAAGCTGCAAATCAACGGCACGCCGACGTTCTTCATCAATGGGATCCGCATTGGCTCCACGCTGCGTCCGTCGTATTTCGACGCCGCGATTGCCTACGAATTGAAGAGGACGCAGGGAGGGAGCCAATAACGAGATCCGGGATTCGGGACTCGGGATCCGGGATCAGGAATCACCGGCGCTGGACTGACGTGTCCGCGGCCCGAATTCCGGTGCTCGGGTCCCGGTTCGCCGGGCCCCGCTACTCGTGATGGACGCGATTCGCACGGAAGCCCTGACCAAGCATTACCGCGTAGGCTTCTGGCGTCCCCGCCCGTATGTCGCGCTCGATGCGCTGACCTTCGCCGTCCACCAGGGGGAAGTGTTCGGCTTCCTCGGACCGAACGGCGCCGGAAAAACAACCACCCTCAAGCTGCTCATGCAGCTGATTTACCCGACGTCGGGACACGCGGAAATTCTTGGGCGGCCGGTTGGCGATCTCGATGTCAGGCGGCGGATTGGCTACCTGCCGGAGAACCCGTATTTCTACGACTATCTGACGGCCGAAGAGCTGCTCGACTATTTTGCGAGCCTCTTTGGGTACCGCGGCCGCCAGCGCGCACAACGGGTCGCGCGCCTGCTCGACGAGGTCGGCATCGGGGCCGAGCGGCGCCTGCAGCTCCGGAAGTTCTCGAAAGGGATGCTGCAGCGCGTCGGGATTGCGCAGGCCATTCTCAACGAGCCGGAGGTCGTGTTCTTCGACGAGCCGATGTCGGGACTCGACCCCCTCGGGCGTCGCGAGATTCGTGAGCTGATTCTTGGACTCCGCGATCGCGGCTGCACCGTGTTTTTCAGTTCGCACGTCCTGGCCGACGCCGAAGCGTTGTGCAGCCGCGTGGCGGTCCTGGCGAGTGGGCGATTGGCGGCCGTCGGCGCGCTGGCAGACCTGATGGCATTCGATATACGCGGGTGGGAGCTGGTGGTTGCAGGGCTCAGCGATGCGGCGCTCGAGCACACCAGGGGCCTTGGACTGATGCGCGCCACGCCGCTTGGAGAGCAGCGCTACGCGCTCGAGCTTCCGCTGTCGGTTGCCCCCGACCAGGTGCTTTCAGACCTGACTGCGCGCGGAGCGCGTCTCGTGTCGCTCAATCCCATGCGCGAGACGCTCGAGGATTTCTTCGTTCGGCAGGTGGGCGTGGCGCCTCGCGATCGCGGTCTGGAAACGACGTAAAGCAGCATGTTGTTCAATCTTCGGCCGGGATTTGTTCTATGAGGGCGATAGGCCACGTCGCGGTGAACGTCTTCAAAGAATCGGTACGCGATCGTGTGCTGTACAACCTTGTCGCATTTGCCGCACTTCTGATCGGCGCGTCGTATTTGATTGGCCAGCTGACCGCCGGACAGGACGTGAAGATCATCAAGGACCTGGGACTTGCCGCCATCGCCACGTTCGGCCTGCTCATTGCCGTGTTCATCGGCATCGGTCTGGTGTGGAAAGAGGTCGAGCGCCGGAGCATCTACAGCCTGCTGTCGAAGCCCGTCAGCCGTTACGAGTTCATTCTCGGGAAATATGCGGGGCTCGCGCTCACGCTGCTCGTCAATGTCGCCATCATGACGCTGGCGTTCTACGCCGTCCTTGCGTATTTGAGCTCGCAGTTTCCCAACGCGCGCGCGACTGACCCCCGCATGCTCCTCGCCATCGCACTCATCTTTGTGGAGCTGCTGCTCGTCACGGCGATCGCCCTGTTCTTCTCGACCTTTTCGGGTCCGTTCCTGTCCGCCGCCCTCACATTCGGACTCTGGGTGATCGGACATTTCAATGAGGACCTGCGCAATTTCGAGAGCGTTGTGGAATCGCGGGCAGCCGCGTACCTGGCCCGCGGTCTTTATTACGTGCTCCCGAATTTCTCCGCGTTCGATGTCAAGGCCCAGGCCGTCCAGGACTTGCCGATCCCCTGGTCCTATCTGGCGGTCACCACGGTCTACGGCGTGGTTTACGTGGCTCTGCTTCTGACGACGGCTGTCATCGTGTTCTCGAGAAGGGACTTCAAATGACAGTTCGCTGGCCGAAGCAGTGGCCGCTGTTCGGCGCTTTGGCATGCCTGATGTCGGTCGTCGTCGGTCTTCAGGTCGTGCACGAACGGCGCGGTCCGTTGGCGGCGGTCGATGAGAACCTGCTGTACGTGAGGTCGCCAGAAACAATGAAGGAGCTGGCGCTGTCGTACGACTCTCTGCTGGCCGACTTGTACTGGATTCGAGCGGTGCAGCACTACGGAGGGACCAGGCTTTCGACCGATCCGAACAAGCGATACGACCTTCTCTATCCGCTGTTGGACCTGACGACGTCGCTCGACGCTCGTTTCAATATCGCGTACTACTACGGGTCGACGTTTCTGGCCGAACCACCGCCAGGCGGCCCCGGCCGTCCCGATCTTGCGATAGCGCTGCTCGAGAAAGGGCTGCGCGCCCAGCCAGACAAGTGGGAATTCGCTCAGTGGATCGGTTTCGTTCACTACTGGTGGCGACAGGATTACGAACAGGCCGCAGCCTGGTTCTCGCGTGCCGCGAAGTTCCCGAACGCGCCAATCTGGATGGCGCCGCTGGCTGCATCAACCCTTGCGCAGGGTGGCAGCCGGCAGGCTTCGCGGATCATGTGGCAGCAGATTGCCCAGACCGCGGAGGATGAATGGTTTCGCAACGACGCGCGGCGGCAGTTGCAGAAAATCGACGCGCTGGATCAGCTGGACCAGTTGCAGGCCGTTGTGAATGCGTTCCAGAAGCGACAAGGGTCACCGCCGGCCGATTGGGCGGAACTCCGGGCCGCGGGTTACCTCAAGGGCATTCCGGTCGATCCTTCCGGAACGCCCTATAGCCTCGATTCGGGCGTTGTCTCGCTGGACCGCAAGTCGCGTCTCTGGCCGCTTCCCAAGGAATTGACTCGGTGACGGCGACCGCGTCGCCTGTTCTGATCGTTGTGTTCGCTCTGGCCGGTCTGATTGTCGGCAGTTTTCTCAACGTGTGCATCTACCGGATCCCGCGCCGGGAATCGCTGATGTGGCCGGCGTCGCATTGCACGGCGTGCAACAGACCGCTCGCGTGGTTCGAAAATGTGCCGATCGTCAGCTGGCTGATGCTCCGAGGCCGTTGCCGCAGCTGTGGCGCCCGCATCTCGATCATCTATCCGGCCGTCGAGCTGACGACCGCCATCGTGTTTGCCGGCGGCGTGGCCTTCTACGGGTGGAGTCCGTTGCTGATGGTTCGCCTGGCATTTGCCTGCGCGCTCATCGTGCTTTTTGCCATCGACCTGGAGCACCAGATTCTCCCGAACGTGATCACTCTGCCAGGCATTGTGGCCGGACTGGCGGCGAGCTGGTTCCTGCCGCCTGGATGGTTGTCGTCGGTCATTGGCGCTGTCGCGGGCGGCGGCATTCTGTGGGCGATTGCCGAAGCGTACTATCGCGTGCGCGGCCAGGAAGGACTGGGCATGGGAGACGTGAAGATGCTGGCCATGATCGGCGCGTTTCTCGGATGGCCTCTGATGATCCTGACGCTGGTACTGGCATCATTTGCGGGATCGCTGGTAGGCGTGGCGCTCATCGCGTCCAAGCGAGGCGGCATGCAGGCCGCGCTGCCGTTCGGAACGTTTCTGGCACTCGGCGCCCTGGTTGCCGCGATTGCTGGTGAGCCGATGCTCGCGTGGTACCTGTCCTTTTATTGATGCGACAACCGGAGACCTGAAGGTCTCCGGCTACCGGGTGATTGAGGGCCACGGGTAATTGAGGGCCACGGGTGATTGAGCCCTTTCTCACGTCGCCTCCGTGTCTCTGCGTCTCTGTGGCCCGTGGAGGTGGAGGGCCTTCCCGATGACTCAGTACGGATATGTGCTGCTCGGCCTGACGGCCATCGTGGCCGTGCTGGTCGGCGTATTGACGTTTGCCATCCTGAAGTTTGTGGTGAGCGCTCGCGATGCGCGGCGGCTGCACCAGGATGGCGCGGCGGACGCAACGCTGCTCTCCGCGGCGATGCAGGAAGCCGTGTCGCGACTTCAACGGCAGGAGCAGGCAATGCTGGCCCGTGCCGCGGCCTCCGAGCACTTGAGCAGTCAAATTGTCGAGAGCCTGACCGCCGGCTTGCTGGTCGTGGATCAGAACGGCCGCGTTGAAATTCTCAATCGCGCGGGCCGCCGGATGCTCGACATCACCGCAGACCCGATCGGGAATGATTATCGCAAGCTCCTGAGCGCCGCCGCTCCACTCGAAAACGCGATCACTGAGTGTCTGACGACGAAGCGGCCCATTGTTCGCCGATCGCTGGTGATGAGTGTCAACGGCAAGCAATCGCATTTCGGGGTGACAGTGTCGGCTGTCAGCGAGGCCGAAGAACAAGGCGCAATCTGTTTGTTTTCCGACCTGACGAACATCGTCGAGTTGGAAGAACAGCTGCGGCTCAAGGACACATTGGCCCGGCTGGGCGAGCTCACGGCTGGTCTCGCTCATGAATTCCGAAATGGGCTCGCCACCATCCATGGTTACAGCCGGTTGCTGGATCCTGATGCGCTCCCTGCGCCGTACCGCCCTTACGTCGAAGGCATACGCCAGGAAACCGATGCCCTCGGTCAGATTGTCACGAACTTTCTGAACTTCGCGCGGCCTGAAAACATCTCGTTTCAAGCGATCGGGCTGGGTCGGGTTGCGCAGCGCGCGGTCGACGATTTGCGCCGGGAGCTGCCTGAAGGAACGACGATCGATGTGACGGGGGACTTTGCTGATGTTCAGGGTGACGAAGTGCTGCTGCGGCAGATGTTCGACAACCTCGTCCGCAACGCCGCGGAGGCGTGCGACGCGACCGGCAGGCGGCCCGAGATCCTGATCCGTGGAGACGTGGATCTGACACGCTCTCTATGCCGTGTCGCCGTTGACGACAACGGCCCGGGCATCTCCGAATCGGATCGCGAGCGCGTATTTCAGCCGTTTTTTACCACGAGGTCACGGGGGACCGGGCTTGGACTGGCCGTCGTGCAGAAGATTGTGGTGACACATAACGGTCGCGTTACCGTGGGAACGTCTGCTGCTGGCGGGGCCAGTATCCAGGTAGTGTTTCCGGTGCAGTGACGGGCCAGTCCTCACGCACGGCGGTAACGTGCGCGGGCGGCACGGTTGTTCCCGCTTTGATGACGTGCTAGCGAATCCACTCGGCCGGGACTTTGTTCATCTCGGCCTGCATCTGAAGCTTCGTTACATCCAGTTGCTGGGAGCGCACTTCCTCTTGAAGCCGTTCCACCATGGCGGCGGCGACGGCGCGCTCGCGCACGGTCGCAGGGGTTTGAGGCCCTCCTTCGAGTGCGGAAAGGCCGGACTGCGCGGCCGCGAGATCCGCGCTCGACTTTGCAAGGCGTCCTCTCAACTCTTTGGCGCGTCCGCGCCAGTAAGGCTCGGGGCGTTTCTCCCGCGCCGGTGCGGTGGTCTTGATGTTAATCGTGTGGGTTACCGGATCCTCCTCCGTCACCGTTGGTCCGGTGGCGGATTCGCCTGACGGCTTCGCCGTTTCCTCAGGCGGCGTCGGGGCAGCGGCTTGGACTGGCTCGGACGGCATGGTTGGCGCATCGATAGCGCCAAGGTCCTCGTTTGTATATACACGTCCCGCCGTTCGTGCCAGTTCCTTGCGCCGTTCGGCTTCGCGCCGCGCGACGTCTCCCAGGGACTGCGGATACGCAGGCACCGCGGACACGAGAAGCATCACGCACCCGGTCGCCAAGAGCGCCCGGGACAATCTCAGCCTAATCAGCATCTCGGACGTCGCGCCACGAGGTGACGGTGTAGACACTGCCGCCCAGTCCACCTGCATATGTGATGACCACGCTGCCGCCAATCGAACTGCTGTCCACGAGGTCGCCCACGTCGACGTCTTCCACCAGTAACTGTCCGTCAAGCGACGCATTGCCGGCAATCTCCGCCTGACCCCTCACCAGCATCTGTCCCTGCACCAGTGCGGCCTCGCCAACGGTGTCGATCGAGCCGGTAATCTTCAAGTCCTCGTCCGTGACGAAGAGCAATTCCGGACTGTCAGGCATCAGTTTGGGGCTGCCGGAGATCTGGATTGAGCCCTCGGCAATGATGCTGATCTGAGCAGGGTTCTTCGGTCCTGCCAGGGCTGCCCGAGACGGAGGCGTCGCCTTCAACGTAGTAGGTTCCGGCTGTCACATTGTTGCTGTTGAGCGACCACGATCCGCTGGCGCTGTCCCAGTCCCAGTCGTTACACGACGTCTTGCCATTCGAAGTGCAGAGGACCGCCCCACCCGGAGTGGTCATCGTCCCGTCGGCCTTGAGGACATAATCGGCCCACGCGAAGTAGTCGCTCGCATGAACCGCCGGTACGGGAATTTCCTGTGATCCTTCGGTCGCGTTCCCGTCCACCTGATCGCAGGGGTCGTTGCAGTCCAGTTCGCCGCTGGATGACGCGTCGCCCGATATGCCGACGCTGTCCCCGTCGAGGGTCAGGTCGCCGTTGGCATGCACGCTTCCGGCGCCGCCTTCAATGCTGGCGTTTCCGTGGAGGGTCAAGTCTCCATTGGTGACGATTGCCGGCAGGCTCAGCGGCGAGATGAGAGCCTCCAGCACGACTTTCGTACCATCCCGCGAGGTACCGGTGGCCCTGACGACCAGCACGTCGTTCACATCGTTGAGAGGGTCGCCGTCTTCGCCGACGCCATTGTCGTCATCGTCCAGAATGGCGATCTGGTATTGAGCGTTGAAACCGTCGCTGATCGTCAGCGGCGAGTTCAACACGAGACCGTCCAGGTTCCCGGCGTCCGCATTGGTCAGCACGCCGTCGACTGCCACGTCGATACTGGCATACCCGTTCGTCTTCCAGTCGAAGATGTATTCGGTGGCGACCTCCAGGCCGTGGTTCAAGCCAGCTTCGGCCGCGGCCTGGGCCTGCATTCCGGCGATCTGGTTGCGAGCGATGAGTGTTTCGGTCTCGCCGTTCACCGCGAGCGCCGCTCCGAGTGCCGACATCATCATCAGGAGCAGCAGGACGGCGACAAGCGCCATTCCGCGCTCATCCTGTCTCTCGATCTGGAGGGGGGTGTCGTTCATCGTCTCACCGTGTCCGGACGTGCACCTCTGTATTGAGGGTTGTTTCCGGGTACTCACCGAGAATCGTGTTGTAGGTCTTGGATCTGCCCGTTACCTGCACTCCTATGTACGCAATGAGATCGGTGTTGGTTGTGACGTTCCGCCCCGAGTCGAGATATGTGAATTCAAGTTCCGCGATAATCGGCTCGGTCATGGCCTCCGGGCCGTCGGCCGTGTTGTTGTCATCCAGCGTAATCGTCAAGGCGTCCGCATCGTGGGCGATGGTGACGTCCTCGCCCTCCTCGGTGCAGGTGCCCGCCACACTGCCGCCGAGGATGCCGTTCGGCGGCGAGACATCCGCCTGAATGCGAATGTCGTTGTCCATGTCGTCGCCATCGGGATCGATCCGGATGGCCTGGAACGGCGTGCCGACGGCCGGGCACGGAGACGTACTGAGGCTGTAAGGATTGCTACCGGCAGATCGAAGAATCCGCGTGATCCAGTCGAGAGCGAACCGCGCTTCCTGCTCGACGAGCACGTCGTCCAGCTGCGTGGAATACCCCTGTTGCAGCTGCGAGGCGAGCATCACCGTCCCTCCGAGGACTGCGGTAGTGATGAATGCCGCGATCATGAACTCGACGAGCGTAAAGCCGCGGTCATCGCCCACACTGCGGCGGCCGTTGTGCCGAAGGAGATTTACCATTCGCGGATGATCGTGGTGAGTTCGGTCTCGCGGTACTGCTGCGCACGCAGGTTTACGACGCGAACGGTCAGCACTCGCGTGTCGTCGATGGGACCGTCCGCGACAGCCCATCGAACCGTTACGCCGGAAAGCGGCTGTTCGAAATGGTCCTCGGAGTCTTCTGTCAGGCTGCCGCCGAGAGCGATCGACTCGTCTGTATCGAAATCCAGCTTCATCAGTTGATCGACCTTCTCCTGAGCGAGGCGCATCGACCGTGCTGCTTCCCGCGCTCCGATCTGCATCTGCGTCGAAACCCCGAGCAGTCCTGCAATCGCAAGCATTCCAGTGGCCAGAATGAGGGTGCAGATCATCACCTCTATGAGGGTGAAGCCTCGTTCCCCGGCCACTGATCTATCCCTCCGATTCCTCGTCGCTCTGCGTGTGCAGTTCGACTTGACCATTCTTCGACACCGCGATCGTTCGATCATGTGCGGCGTCTCCATTTGTAATGACTATCGAGGCGGCAACGCCCGACGTGAGGCGGCCAGCCGTACTGAACTCGAGATCGGTGAAGTCGCCGAAGCTGATGTCATCATCGAGATACTGGACGGAGCCGACAGCGTTGTCGTCTGCGTCAACGATCTGGAACTGTCCTTCTTCGGGAAAGTCGAATTTGACCCGAAGAATCATGTTCTTCCCGACCGCCTGATATCGTGCGGACCGAATCGTGCCGGCGACCTGCTGACTGGTTGAAATCACCTCGTATCGGTCGAGGCCGGCGCTGACAACCGGCGCCGTCATCCCGGCAAGCACGCCGATGACGGCTACAACCAGCAATGCCTCGATAAGTGTGAAACCAGATGAATCACGCATGGCTGCGAGGCTGTAGAACAAGACCCGTTCCCGGTCTAAGTGCCGGGTTTTGTTGGGTTGCGTGAGGCTTCTGTTGCAATTCGGAACACCGGGATTACGAATCTGGGCGAGGACGACGTTTGTGCCACTGACGTGTCGAAGCACCATCGTCAGAATTGCACGGGCGCGGGAGCGGCGCGGTTCTAACTCTTTATCGGTGAATGGGTCACGACCATTCACAGGGGCGGCACGAGCGTTGCGCAATCACGATGACGGGGTCCGCTTCAAATCGAACGATGCCAAAAACGGCGGAGAACGGTTTTTCCCTGCTCGAGGTCCTCGTCGCCGCGTGCGTGCTGGCCGGTTCCATCTCGGCCCTTGCACAGATCTTCGTGTTTGCGACGCGTGCGCATGCGGAGGCGCAGTATGCGACCTACGCAACCGTGCTCGCCACGCAGAAGATGGAAGAACTGCGCTCGACGGCATTGTCTGCGGACGTGATTGACGCGATCGATTACGCCGACCTCAGAGGCGCGGTGCTTCCGGAAGGTGCTGATACGTTTCGCGGTGTCTATGAGCGCCACTGGACCGTCGAGCCGCTGCCGACCACGCTCGACGCGCTCGTTATTACGGTTACCGTTGCACGAGGCGATGCGGCTTTGCGGGGTGGAGGCGTGCGTCTGGTCACGCTCCAGCGGCCAAGACGTCCGGACACGGACGGCCTGGAGGCGACGGGTGAATAGCCTCGCGCGCGTGGATGGATTCACGGTTTCCGAGCTGCTGGTAGCGACGGCCATCACGCTCACGATCACTGCCGCTCTCCTGGGCCTGATCGACCGCGCGCGCGGTGCTTTTGAGGCCCAGCCCGAGCGCGGGGACATGCACCAGCGACTTCGCGTGGCGGTTGACGCTCTCACGCGAGATCTGTCGATGGCCGGCGCAGGACTGCAGCCGTTTGCAGTCGCACCGGTGATGCCGTATCGGACGGGCAGAACCGACAGCGACACCGATTTAGGGATCTTCTACCGTCCGGACGCTGTTACCGTTCTGTACATTCCCTGGGGAGAGCCGACCGCTGTATCGCACACCTATCACTTGAAACGCGACACCGCTGCTCGCATGTGGCAGTTGATGCATTACGACGGCGACTCGACCGATCTTCCAGTCGTCGATCACGTGGCGGGTCTGCAATTCGAATACTTTGAAGAGGGGCCGTCATCTCTCGACCCGGCCACTCTGCAGGATGGTCCCTGGGTTCCGGACGATCCAGAGGCGATGAAGTTCGACGCAGATCTCCTGAAAATCCGGCGCGTCCGTGTGCTTCTCCGCGTTCAGGCTGCGCTGGATTCGATGCGTGGGCCCACGAGCGTTCTCTTTACGAACGGAGGCACATCCACTTCTGTCGAGCGCTACTTGCCAGACCTGGAACTGCAGTTCGACGTGGCCGTGCGAAACCTCAATCTGGGCGGCTAGCCATGCCTCTCGCAATTTCGATGATGACGTTGACCCTGCTCAGTGCGTTGGCCGGCGCTCTCGGTACTGGGAACGATTACCGAAACAGCGATTGCGGCAAGTTACCGGGAAGGAGCTGAGACCTTTTACGCTGCTGAAGCGGGCGTTGAGTTCGTCATCGACGAGCTCGCAGCCGTTGACGATTGGGAGACACTCGACGAAGACGGCGCGAGTTCCGCTTTTACGGATGGACCGCCGGCTGGAACGCGGCACGTGGGGGCCGTTACCCTCGACCTGGCGGCGGCCACCCAGGATGTCGTCACTGAGGCGCGCGACCAGGGCAATGACGTGCAGTACCACTTGTATGTGTACGGCCGTCTGGCAGACATGGTCCAGGGCGTCGCCCCGAGGTCGCCGGTACCATCGTCGCCGTCTGGATTGCGGGCGTCGATACCGATGACCCGGGAGTGCTGTCTCACGTGCGGATTGTCGGACGGGCATACGGCCCGACCGGCAGCCGTCGGACGATAGCGGTGAGTGTCGACAGGCCACCCGGTTCCGAGGAGTCGGTTAGAGTTGTGTCCTGGTACGAACTGCGATGAAAAAGTGCGCCCGAGCCTTGACGACTGCACCTCTCGAGCCGAGAATCCTAAATATGAGGCTTGTAGGCGTTTCCTGCATTACGGCCGCGTTGCTGGTCACAACGACAGCACCCGCCATGGCGCAGGCGCTCGGAGATGTCGCGAAGCAGGAGGCTGAGCGGCGGAAAACCGTGGGGACGCCTGGCAAGGTCTACACGAACGACAGCCTGCGGTCGGAACCTCCCCCGGCGGCAGCGCCCGCGGGGCCAAAGAGTGCTGCGCCTCCAGTCGCGCCAGCGCCGGCCGCACCGGGCGGACAGCCGACTGCCGGTGAGGCGTCAGGAACTACGACCCCGGCGGCGGAACCCGCTCCGATGACAGAGGACGGCTGGCGCACGCGGATCACCGCTGCGCGCGACGCACTGTCCCGGGCGCAGATATTCTCCGAGGCGCTGCAGAGTCGCATCAATGCGCTCAACACCGACTTCATAAATCGTGACGATCCTGCGCAGCGCGACGCGATTGCGGCCGAGCGCCAGAAGGCCATGTCCGAGCTCGACCGCGTGAAGCGTGAATTCGCCGATCATCAGAAAGCCATCACCACCATCCAGGACGAGGCGCGGCGCGCCGGCGTGCCGGCCGGCTGGGTCCGATGAACTCAGGAGTCAAGGGCTGAGCGTCAGGGCAAGACACCGTTGACCTTCGGCTTTTGACTTCCAACATGTCCGCATTCCCCGTTCTCCTCGTCGAAGACAAGGACTCGCTCCGGACGATGCTCCGGCACGCGCTCGAGGGGCAGGCACACGTCGTTCTCGAAGCGCGCGACGAAGCCGAAGCAATTCAGCACATGCGGCAGTCGCGTCCTGCGGTCGTTCTGACCGATCTGAAGCTTCCGTCGGGAGACGGCCTGGGAGTTTTGCGCGCGGCGAAGGAGCTCGATCCCGAGCTGCAGGTCGTCGTCATGACGGCGTACGGCAGCATCCAGGACGCGGTCACGGCGATGAAAGAGGGGGCGATGGACTTTCTTGCCAAGCCCGTCGATCCCGATCATCTCGTCCTGATCGTGGAGCGCGCCATCGCGCAGCGCAGAATGCTCTCGGAGTACATGCTGCTCAAGCAAGAACTCGCGGAGCGGCGCGGGGCACCGCGCATCATCGGAGAGGATCCGCAGCTGAAGCAGGTCTCGCAGCAGCTGCACAGGGCCGCCGATACCGATGCCACGGTGCTTCTTCAGGGAGAGAGCGGAACGGGCAAGGAGCTGTTCGCGCGAATGCTCCACGCGCTGAGCCCCCGTGCGGAAGGACCCTTCGTCGCGATCAACTGTGCGGCCATTCCCGAGACGCTGCTCGAGACGGAGCTGTTCGGTCACGAAAAGGGTGCGTTTACCGGTGCCGCCACGCGCAAACCGGGTCGCTTCGAGATGGCGCATCGGGGGACGCTGTTCCTCGACGAGATCGGCGACCTGCCGATTGGCCTTCAGGCGAAAATTCTGCGCGCGCTGGAGGAAAAGCGGTTCGAGCGTGTCGGCGGCACGTCGTCGCTGCATGTCGACACGCGTGTCGTGGCCGCCACGAATCGGAACCTGAAGGTTGCCGTGGCGACACGCCAGTTTCGGGAAGACCTATTTTTCCGTCTGTCGGTGTTTCCAATCACGATTCCGCCGCTGCGCGTGCGGACCGGCGACATCCCGATTCTGGCGCATCACTTCGTCGAACGGTTCTGCCGCGATCTCACAAAGCCGACGCTGATGCTGTCGCCGGCCGCCCTCGATGAGCTCCGCGCCTACGGCTGGCCGGGCAACGTGCGCGAGCTGCAGAACTGCATCGAGCGCGCGGTGATTCTGTGCGACACCGAATCGATTCAGCCGCGTCATCTGAACTTGTCGTTCCGACAGGTAGCCGAAGCGCGTGGCGAACCAACTGAAGCTGCGCCGGCCAGCGCGGATCCCTGGACGCATATTGATCTGGGCGGCACGATGGCCGAGGCGGTGCGGCGGGTCACCGCGGAAGTTGAACGCCGAAAGCTGGAGCGTGCGTTGAAGGATGCCGGCGGCAACCGGGAGCGCGCGGCCGAAGCCCTTCAGGTCAGCTACAGGGCGCTGTTGCAGAAGCAGAAGGAATACGGAATCGCCGAGACCTAGGCAGCGATTCTGGGCTCGGACATCAGCGCCAGAGTATTCCCCTCCGTATCGCCGAATTCTGCAAGCCATACTTCCCGATCGGGCAGCGTCGCGATTTTGTGCGGCTCACCCCGAAATTCAACCCCGCGCGATCGCAGCGACTCGTACATCTGCCTGATGTCGTCGACCGCGAAGTAGAGTACGGAGCCAGGATGATCGAAGCGGGGTTCAGGCGTCGACAGCATCAACCGCACGCCACCGCAATCGAAGAACGCGAGCCCGGGTGGGGCTGCGAACAGGAAGCGCAGGCCAAGGCTGTCTCGATAGAACCGGGTGGCGCGATCCACATCGTGCACCGTCATCGATATCTGGTGAATACGTGACAACCCGCTGGTGATCATCGAACGCTCCTCGTGAGTCAATGCGAGGCGTGCCGTTACGGTTTCAGTCCAAGCCGCTCCAATACTTCTCTCAATTCCATCTCGGTCACATCGTCAATTGTCATCGTTGCGCCGATCTGAATGGCTATGACGAAATGGAGCTTTCCGGCAATGACCTTCTTGTCGCGGCGAATGGCATCCATCACGTCGCCGATTCGCAGGTCGACGATGGGCGGAAGGGGGCCGAGCTGCGCGATCAGTTTCGACAAGGCCTGCCGCTCGCGGTCCGCCAGGGCGCCCCTGACGACGGCGAGGTCGGCAGCCGCCAGCATGCCGTAGGCGATCGCCTCGCCGTGGCGAAAGCGGCGGTACTTCGTCACCGCTTCCAGTGCGTGGCCGACGGTATGACCGTAATTAAGGGTCCGGCGCAGGTCGCTTTCGCGCTCGTCTTTGGACACCACGTCTGCCTTGATCCGGCACGATTCGACGACGGCGGGCAGCAGCACTTCGGGCTCGCGCGCGAAGATGACTTTGGTGTCGCGAACCACGCGGTCGAACAGGTCCCGGCTCGCAATCATGCCGTATTTGATCACCTCGTACAGCCCCGATCGGAACTCCCGGCGCGGCAGCGTGCCGAGCGTCTGGGGATCGATCAGCACGGCCGATGGCTGGTGAAACGCGCCGATCAGGTTCTTGCCGAGTGCATGGTTGACGCCGACCTTACCGCCGATTGAGCTGTCCACTTGAGCGAGCAGAGTGGTGGGAATGTGAGCGAGAGCGATGCCACGCAGAAACGTCGCTGCGGCAAACCCGGCGGTGTCGCCGACGACGCCGCCACCGACTGCGACAATCGTGCTGCCGCGATCGGCGCCTGCCCGAATCAGCGCTTCGTAGATGCGCGAGACTGCCTGCAGATTCTTGAAACGTTCTCCGTCGGGAATGAGGATGGGTTCCGACGGACCGAGAGCCCGTACGACCCGCTCCCCCTGGAGGCGCCAGATCGCCGGGCTCGAGACGATGAAGCGCCGGGCGCCAACGTGCTGCGAGTCGAGCAGTGCCGCGGCTCGTTCGATGACACCATCGCCAATCCAGATTGGCGAGACGCGCCCCCCGGCATGCACATCGATACGAACCGCTTCCTCGAGCAGATCAACCGTCACAAGTCACAAAGCACAAGGCACAAGGCGCAACAACCACGACGTGCGCTGCTTAGTAGGTAATCAAGCGCAGCAACCTGTGCGCGCGAAACGCTAGGATAGCATCGTGGATACGCGTGGCGACTTTCTCGTGATCGGCAGCGGCATTGCTGGTCTGCGCGCCGCAATCTCTCTCGCCGAGGCTGGTGAGGTAGTGGTTTTGACCAAGGCCGATCCGCGAGAAAGCAATACTGGCTACGCGCAGGGCGGCATCGCCGCGGTTTTCGGTCCAGACGACTCGCCCGAGTTGCATGCAAGCGACACGATCGCGGCGGGCGATGGTCTTTGCACGCGCGATGCGGTCGATGTGCTGGTACGCGAAGGCCCGCAATATGTCGCGGGAACTCATCGACTGGGGCGCGAAATTCGATCGTGGCGCCGACGGCCGGCCTGCTCTTGGACGCGAAGCGGCGCACAGCGTCAGGCGTGTGCTGCACTCGCACGACGCGACGGGGCGCGAGATCGCTCGGTTGCTGTGGTCGCGGGTCAGCGTGCACGCAGCCATTCGCGTCATCGATGACGCCGCCGCGACGGATCTGGTGATGCGCGATGGGGAGTGCCTCGGCGCCGTGTTCGCCACAATCGGCGGGATGCAGGGCACCGTTGCGGCGCAACGAACGCTTCTGGCGACCGGCGGCGCGGGACAGGTTTTTCGCGAAACCACAAATCCTGCCGTCGCCACCGGCGACGGAATGGCCATTGCCGCTCGCGCGGAGGCACGTCTGGCTGATCTCGAATTCGTCCAGTTTCATCCAACCGTCATGAACGTGGAAGGGGCTCCACGCTTCCTGCTGTCCGAGGCGCTGCGGGGAGAGGGTGCGCAGTTGGTCAACGAGGCCGGCGAGCGGTTCATGACGCGATACGAGCCTGCCGGCGATCTGGCGTCACGCGATCTGGTCGCGCGCGCCATTGTTCGCGAGGCGGACAGAACAGGCGCGCCGGTCTATCTGACAATGGCGCATCTCGACCCGGCGTTCGTGCGGCAGCGATTCCCGACCATCGCGCAGGCCTGCGCGCACGCCGGTCTGGACCTCGCGCGCGATCGAATCCCGGTCAGTCCGGCGGCCCACTACGTCATGGGCGGAGTCGTCACGGATCTCGACGGGCGCACATCGGTTTCCGGCCTGTTTGCTGCCGGCGAGGTCGCCTGCACGGGTGTGCATGGAGCCAACCGGCTGGCGAGCAATTCGCTGCTGGAGGGACTTGTCTTCGGTGCGCGCGCCGCCAGTGCTATGGCGGGATCGGCCATGCCGGCTGCCCTTGGGACATTCGAAGTCCGAGAGGCGTCGCTGCCCGATGCCGATCCGAACGGCGTCCCGACGGCATATGAGGTTCGCGATCTCATGTGGCGCGCTGTCGGCCTGCTGCGCACCGGCGCAGCGCTCGAACATGCCGTAGCGCATCTCGAACGGTGGGCGGGCGCGGCCAGTGCCGCCGCGTGGGATCCATCCCGCGATCCGGACGTCCAGCGCGTGAGCAGCATCGCGACGGTAGGCTGGCTCATGGCCAGGGCGGCGCTCAGAAGGACTGAAAGTCGGGGAAGCCACTTTCGCACCGACTTCCCGTCGCGCGACGATCTACACTGGAGGACACACATTGCGGATCGTCTTGGCGGGGCGTAAAGCCCCGCCCTACGTAGGCCTTTTCCGCAGGGCGCCCCTCGGCACGCTTCATCCGTAGGGCGGCCCTTTACGGGCCGCCAAACACATGTCGACAGAGAACATTCCCGACCTTCCAACCGAGATCACTCCTCAATCGGACGACTTCGCACGCTGGTACGTGGATGTCGTCCGTCGCGCGGAGCTTGCCGACTACTCGCCCGTCAAGGGGTGCATGGTGATCCGGCCGTACGGCTACACGATCTGGGAATTGATGCAGCAGGCGCTCGATCGCCGGTTCAAGGCGACGGGCCATGTCAACGCATATTTCCCGCTCTTCATTCCTGAAAGCCTTTTGATGAAGGAAGCCGAGCACGTCGAGGGCTTCGCCCCCCAGGTGGCGTGGGTGACTCAGGGCGGCACGGAAGTGCTCGAGGAGCGGCTCGTCGTCCGCCCAACGTCGGAAACGATCATCGGCACGATGTACGCGAAGTGGGTGCACTCGTGGCGCGATCTGCCGATTCTCATCAACCAATGGGCGAATGTCGTGCGATGGGAAAAAGTGACCCGTCTGTTTCTGCGCACGACGGAATTCCTGTGGCAGGAAGGACATACCGCGCACGAAACGGCCGACGAAGCACAGGAAGAAACGTTGCGGATGCTGGGCGTGTACAAGGAATTTGCCCACACCGAGCTCGCCATCCCCGTCCTGGACGGTCAAAAGACAGAGAGCGAGAAGTTCGCAGGGGCCGAACGGACCTACTCGATCGAGGCGCTCATGGGTGATGGACGAGCGCTGCAAGCCGGCACGTCGCACAACCTGGGTCAGAACTTCGCCAAGGTCTTCGACATCAAGTTCCAGGGTCGCGACAAATCACTGCAGTACGTGTGGGGCACGTCCTGGGGCGTGACGACGCGTCTCATTGGCGCCGTTGTGATGGTACATGGTGACGACGGCGGACTGATTCTGCCGCCGAATATCGCCCCGTACCAGGTGGTCATCGTGCCGATTCCACGCGGCAACTGGCGCGAGACGGTTTTGCCGAAAGCGCAGCGTATTCGGGACGAGCTCGTCGCCCGCGGCATACGCGTATTCATCGACGACCGCGAATCGCAGACGCCGGGTTGGAAGTTCAACGAGTGGGAGCTGCGAGGGGTCCCGCTGCGGCTCGAGATTGGGCCGAAGGACATCGAGAAGTCGCAGGTAGTGCTCGCGCGGCGCGATACGCGCGAGAAATCAGCGGCGTCGATGGAGGGTCTTGTCGCGCACGTGGAGGGGCTGCTGTCGGCGATCCAGCGCGCGCTCTACGACCGCGCGCTCAAGTTTCGTGAGGAACACACCTCGTCCACCGACAGCTACGACGAATTCAAGCAGATCATGGAGGGTCGGCCCGGCTTCGTCGTGTCGCCGTGGTGCGGCTCCGCTGCATGCGAAGCCGCCATCAAGGCAGACACTCAGGCCACCATCCGTAACATCCCGTTTGACGCCCCGTCAGCGGCGGGCAAGAAGTGCCTGAGGTGTGACGGTCCTGCAACCGTGCACGGCTGGTTCGCGAAGGCCTACTGACGCGCAGGCTAAGCCTGCGCGCTACGTGGGGACATCGTGGCGCTACGAGTGATCCTAGTGCGCGTCAGCGAGTGACACCGTAGAGCGCACGCTTCACCGTGCGCGTCAGAATCGGCTGTGCGTGTCAGACCGCATCGGTCTTCTTTTTGCCGACCAGCCAGGCGAGTCCGATGCTGAAGATGTAGAGCAGCACCAGTGGGCCGGTCATCGCGACGAGCGATACCCCTCCTCCATCCGGCGTCACCACCGCCGAGACAATGACGATCATCAGCACGGCGTATTTGAAGTTGCGGATCATGAAGCGTGCGGTCAGCACTCCCATCCGCGCCAGGAACAACACCACCGTCGGCATTTGAAAGACGACGCCGAAGGCGAGCAGGAGGCGCAGATAGAGGGAGAACGCCGGCTGGATCCGGGGCATGAACGTCAGGATGTCGGTGGTGAAGCTGGTGAAGAATCGCCAGGTCAGCGGAAAGACCACGTAGTGCGAGAATGCCGCCCCCGCAACGAAGAAGAACGACGACATCACGATGAACGGGATCGCCCACTTCTTCTCGTGCGCGTACAGACCGGGCGCGACGAATAGCCACACCTGCGACATGACGGCCGGCGACGCGATGATCAGTCCCGCGATGAGCGCGATCTTGATGTCCAGCATGAACGCTTCGGTGGGGTCGGTGTAAACCAGCGTTCCGCCGGGCGGCAGCATCTGCTGCAGCGGGCGCATGATGAAGTCGAAGATCTGATTGATGAAGAAGAACGCGATGACGAAGCCGGCCCCGACGGACACGAGCGCGTAGATGATGCGGCGGCGCAGCTCGTCCAGGTGATCGAGAAACGACATCTTGCCGCCAATGTCGTCATCGGCGCCAGCTCCGAGGTTGTCTCGGTCGACGAGATCGTCATCCGGCACAGCGGCCGGCGCGTTCTTGGGGAATGGGATCAGGCCCACGAGCGGACCACTAAGCCACGGGACCGGTGCCGGTCGTCCTGTCGATCGTTTCGTTCGCCGGGGGAGCCGGCGTGACCGGTGGAGCAGGCGTCGGGGGTTGCGTTGCGGCCGCGACGGCCGAATCCTGCTCCTCGCGAATGGCGGCGCGCTGGTCGCGCTGTTCTTCGACCCGGATTTCCTCTTCGAGCGTGCTCCGCAACTCGTTGGACGCCCGTTTGAACTCACCGATGCTTCTGCCGAGCGAGCGGCCGAGTTCGGGCAGCTTCCGCGGTCCGAAGATGATGAGCGCGATCACCAGGATGATGATCAGCTCGGGCATACCGATGGAACCAAACATAAATACTCCAGCCGGCGAGCCGCCGGCGTTAACGCTTGCGGGATCTGGGTTCCGGTCCACCCCCTTCGGGTTCCGGGCTGACCCTCGAGTGCCCAGAAATTCCCGCAAGTGATTCATTGGATTATAGAAATGCGATCTGGACGGGGTCAAGGTAACCGTTTATAGTTGCTTCAGATATGCGCAGCTACAGGACTTTCTCCGCCGCGGTCTTCACGGTCGCCTTCTGCGCGCTGCTGGGGGGCTTTTACGGTCGGAGCGCGCTGGTCGCCCAGGACCAGATTCCCGAGCAGTACAAGGCCTTTACGGCCGCGTTGAGTGCGGTTGAGGCCAACTTTGTCGGCGAGGTCGAATCCGATCGTCTCGTGTACGGCGCCATTTCCGGAATGCTGCAGACGCTCGATCCGCACTCGAGCTTCATGGATCCCCGCACGTATGCGCAGATGCGCGAGCGTCAGGAAGGCCGCTATTACGGTCTCGGTATCTCCATCCAGGTCATCGAAGGGGAGATCACCGTATTTTCCCTGTTCGAAGGTTCGCCCGCGTATCAGAAGGGCGTCCGCCGCGGCGACGTGATCGCGCAGATCGAGGGGAAGGACACCAAGGGGTGGACGAGCGACGAGGCCGTACGGCAGTTGCGGGGTCCGCGGGGCACTCCGGTGCACGTCGCCATCAAGCGGTCCGGCTACGACAAGCTGATTGAGCTCGACGTCGTTCGCGACGAGATCCACATACCCACGGTGAAGGCCGCGTTCCTGCTCAACCCGACCACGGGATACATCCTTCTCTCGGATTTCGGCGAGAACACCGATCAGGAGCTGGGGCGCGCCTTGCGCGACCTGAACGGCAAGGGGATGCGGCGCCTGGTCTTTGACCTGCGCGGCAATCCCGGCGGCGCGCTGGATCAGGCGATTCGCGTCGCGAACCGCTTCCTGCCGCGAGGCGATTTGATCGTCTATACGCGCGGCCGTGTTGCCAACTCGGATCAGGACTATCGGGCAACCCAGCAGAGCGATTACACGGCGCTCCCTATCGTCACGCTGGTGAATCGCAACAGCGCCAGCGCGTCTGAAATCGTGTCCGGCGCCCTGCAGGACCACGATCGGTCGCTCATTGTTGGAGAGACGACCTTCGGCAAAGCGCTCGTGCAGTCGGTGTATCGCGTGAGCGGTGGTGCTGGCGTTGCCGTCACGACCGCGCGGTACTACACACCGAGCGGACGGCTGATCCAGCGGCCGTGGGACGGCGCGTTCGACGAGTATCTCACTTACACCTTGCGCGAACAGGATCCCTCGAAGGTTCACAAACCCGAGGATCTGAAGTACACGGACGCGGGGCGGCGCGTTTACAGCGGCGGCGGTGTCGAGCCGGATCGCCGCTTTGATGGTCCAATCGAAGGCTTCAATCCCTCCAGGTTCGGCCGGACGCTTTTCGCGCGGAATCTTTTCGATACGTTCGCGCAGCGCTTTGCGCGCGCGGACGACAAGCGCATCTCGGCGAGTCCCTCGGCCCCGCTTCGCGAGCTGACGGAAGACTTCCAGCTCACCGATGCGATGGTTGCCGAGTTCAAGGAGCACGTGCAGAAATCCAGGCTCACCATAGACGAGAGCGCCTGGCAGCAGGACCTGCCGTTCATCCGCGCGATGATTCGCTTCGAGATCGACATCGACCTGTTCGGGGTCGAAGTTGCACGGAGAAACCTTGCGCGGCAGGACCCGCAGTTGCAGGTACTCGCTGACGCTGTTCCCCGAAGCAGAATCGCTGATGCGACTCGGGACCGCACCCGCGCGAGCACAGAGGTAATCTCCGCGTTCCAGCTCCCGACTCCCGCGCGGGTCCGCCCGCCTTGCGGTTGACAGGAGGAAGTTGGGACGCGGGTGTTGTAACGCCACCCCGCCCTTTGGGCTCCCAGCCCAAAATATTGTGGTGTTACTTTGGCCTTGCCACTAGGGCTAGGCGTGTTTAGACTCTCAACCACAACAACACACATGCGTTTAGAACGTCTAGAAATCCACGGATTCAAGTCGTTTTCCGACCGGTCGGAGCTTGCCTTCGACCAGGGTGTCACCGCCATCGTCGGCCCGAATGGGTGCGGCAAGAGCAACGTGGCGGACGCCATCACCTGGGTGATGGGCGAGCAGAGCGCAAAGAGTTTGCGTGGCGACCGGATGGAGGACGTCATCTTCAGCGGCAGCGACGCGCGAAAGCCGGGAGCCACCGCAGAGGTGCGGCTTCGCCTGACAGGATTGCCGATGCCTCCCTCGGCGGGCGTTGCCGATTTCGAGCAATTTCAGCCGGTCGGTATCGACGGCAATGGCAATGGCCACGCCAACGGGAATGGGAACGGGCACGGGAATGGGAACGGCAACGGAAACGGGAACGGAAATGGAAGTGGCGTACATGCGGCAGCCGCGATGTTCACGCGAGATGTCGAAGTCACGCGGCGGTTGTACCGGTCTGGCGAAAGTGAATATTTGATCGACGGAGAGGTATGCCGGCTTCGCGACATCCATGAACTGCTGATGGACACCGGGCTCGGTGCCAAGGCGTACGCCATTATCGAGCAGGGCAAGATTGGCATGATTCTCAGCTCGCGTCCGGCCGATCGGCGTCAGCTGATCGAAGAAGCGGCGGGAATCACGAAGTACAAATCACGCCGTCGCGCTGCAGAGCTGAAGCTGGAGGCCGCCCAGCAGAACCTCACGCGCATCGACGACATCGTCTTCGAAGTCGAGAAGCAGCGTGGCGCGCTGAAACGACAGGCCGCGAAGGCGCGTCGCTACAAGCGTCTTCGAGAAGAGCTGCGCCGCTGGGAAAAGGTGCTCCTCGTCCGGCGATACAGGGAGTTGTCACGGACCATCGATGGAGTACATGCGCGCCTGGCCGAGGCGCGAGAGCGCGAGGCAGCCGCTTCCGCCCGCGTCGCCGAGGTCGAGGCCGATCAGGCGCGCCTGCGCATCGAGCAGGCCGAAGCGGATAGCCGCGCTGCACAGATCCGCGAGCAGGCTCACGCGCGGGAGCTCGACATCAACCGCCGCCAGCAGCAGCAGGAGTTCGATCGGCATCACGTCGACATGCTCGCGACGCGGGGCGATGAAATCACCGCCGAGCTTCGCGAGCTCGAAGCCAGTCGCGAACCGGCGCGGCTGGCGGCGGAGGAACGGCGCCGCGCGACCGAGGAGGCGGCGCGCGCCCGTGACAGTGCGGCAGCCGCCCTTGCCGAGGCGCAGAGTGCCCACGCGATCGCGCAGCAGCAGATCGAGGGGTTCGAAGCCGACGTCGAAGCCGCGCGTTCGGACGTCTTTGCCGCCTTGAACGCCGCGACCGCGCTTCGCCACGTCATGGAGCACGCGGCGGCGCAGCGCGAGCGAGTGACGGCAGCTCTCGGGAAGCTGGACGTCGAGCAGGACGATGTGAGCCGCGAGACCGAAGGCGTGGAAGCAGGCCGCAGGACGGCGCAGGAATCGCTGACGCGGACCAACGCCGCGGTGGAGCAGATCAGGATCGACAGCGTCGCGCGCGGGTCGGAGCTTCTGACGGCGCGTACGGCTCACGAGAGCCACGTCAGGAGTGTCAGGGCGTTCGAGCAGGAGCTGGCGCGAAGTGAGGCTCGGCTCGCGTCCCTCGTGGAGCTCGAGGCCAGCCGGGCGGAGTTCGGCGATGCGGCGCGCACGGTGCTCGTCCAGGCCAATGGACAGGTTGGACAGCGTGGCGCCGTCGCGGACTACATCGAGGTTGACAGGGCCTATGAGCGCGCGGTCGAAGCCTGCCTTGGTGAGCTCCTGCAGCACGTCATCGTCGAACGTCATGACCACGCGGCAGCAGGCCTGGCGCTCGTCCGGGAGCAGGATGCCGGCCGCTGCGGCTTCGTTGTCATCGATCAGGAGTCGAACGGGCAGCACCGCAGTGAAGCGATTCGGATGCCCGGGACCTCTCCGATATTCGATGTGCTTCGCGTTACCGGACCTTACACCTCCACCATCAAGAAGGTTGTTCCGGAGGCGTACATCGCCGAGACGTTCGATGTCGCGGTGTCGATGGCGCGAAGGACACCCGCGCCGGTCGCGACGCTCGAAGGAGACGTCGTGCGGGGCCCGCATCTGGTGTCGGGCGGCGTGAAAGTTGAATCGCGCGGCATCTTGTCGACCAAGCGTGAAATCCGGGAGCTTCGCCAGCGGATTGCGAGCGATCGCGC
Organism: uncultured Acidobacteriota bacterium; assembly: GCA_963814955.1. GTDB lineage: Bacteria > Acidobacteriota > Vicinamibacteria > Vicinamibacterales > UBA2999 > DATCJA01. Next base: position 202,673 of record CAWFEX010000015.1, on the reverse strand, counting down.
GGAGCTCGCCCGCCTCGGCGACGAGACGATCCGCCTCGAGGTGGCTATCGCGCAGGCGACAAGCGCAATTGCGGCGCTCACCGACGAGCAGCACCGCCAGGAAGTGGCGCTCGTATCCTTTCAGGCGCGGGCCGACCACGCCGTGGAGGAAGCCGAACGGCTGAACCGCAAGGCGGACGTCATCGCACTGGAGCGTCGTCAGGCCGAAGAAGAGCGCGCGTCGATCGATGCCCGATACACCGAGGCAGAGGCTTCGATCGTGCGCCTGTTCGACGAGCAGCGGCGTGCCGAAGCGGGGCTGTCCGGAGCGCAGGGCCGTCTCATGACCGCGCGGGAAACCGTGGATGCGCTCAGTGCGCGCGTCGCGGAGACACGTGCCTCTCACGCGGCGATGATCGAGCGCGCGTCGGCCCTTGCTGCCGAAGTCGCCAGACTCGAGGAGGCGGCGCGGGACGTCGACGGCCGCATCGCTGCCCGCGTGTCCGAGCTCCAGCAGCTTCGAGCGAAACGCGAAGGGCTCGTGCAGGCGATCGCCGAGGGCGCCGTTCAGCTTGACGAAGACATTCGCCGCCTCGAGGTGCTGCGCGAGGACGTACGCCAGGCCGACGAGGCTGCGGCGGATGTCCGGAGCCGCGTCGATGGACACGATGCAGTCATTCGTGAAGCGCGTCAGGCACTGGAACGGATCCGGGCGGAGGCAGGCGAACTCGACATCGCCCGAGCCACAGCTGAGAGCGACATGGTTCACCTCGCTCAGTTGTGCGAGGAAACCATCCAGTCGTCACTCGCGCAGATCCTGATGGACGTCGAGGAGATGGAGCGCGCAGGCGAGACGACGCCCGACGCCGCGGTTATCGCCGCGGAAGAACCCGATCCGGAGGCGGAACAAGAGGCCACAGACGCGGAACCAGACGTAGTGTCCGGCTTCAGCCGGACCGCAGGCGCCGACGCCAAGTCCGACTCCAGCCCTACCGACGTCATGACCGCGGAAGAAGCCATCAACGCGTTGAAGGGCAAGATCGACCGCCTCGGCCCCGTCAACATGATGGCGATCGAGCAGTTCGACGAGCTGGAAACGCGCCACGCGTTCCTTTCCACACAGCGCAAGGATCTCATCGACTCGATTGCCCAGACCGCCGATGCCATCAAGCGGATCGACGAGACATCGACGGCGAGGTTCAACGAAGCGTTTTCCGCCATCCAGCACAATTTTCAGGAGACCTTCAGTACGCTGTTCGGCGGAGGTCGAGCCGGTCTGACCCTGCTCGATGAAAATGACCCGCTCGAGAGCGGCATCGACATCGTGGCGTCGCCCCCCGGCAAGCGTCTGCAGAACGTTCAATTGCTGTCCGGAGGCGAAAAAGCGCTCACCGCCATCGCATTGATGTTTGCCATCTTCAAGTACAAGCCGAGTCCGTTCTGTCTGCTCGACGAAATCGACGCGCCGCTCGACGACGCCAACGTCGGGCGTTTCGTCGACATGCTGCAGGGTATGCTCGACAGGACGCAGTTCATCCTCATCACGCACAATCGCCGGACGATGGAAATTGCGAACCGGCTGTACGGCGTCACCATGGAAGAGCCGGGCGTCTCGAAACTCATTTCCGTGCAGTTGAACTGAAAAGGGGTGGGGAGTCATTTTCGTGGACACTAAAATGACTCCCGACTCCGTTTCATGAACGAAGACAAGGCCACCAGGTACCATCGCCTGCGACGCCGCGCCTCGTTATCGGCGACAGCTCTCAGCGCGATGTTTCTGCTCGTGCTGATTGTGACGGGCCGGTCCGTCTCGCTCCGGGAGACAGCTGCAAGTGCCGCTCACGGCTCACTCTTCCTCACGGTGATCATCTACGTGGTGTTGCTCGCGCTTCTGAGTGAGGCGCTGCAGTTGCCACTGGCGTTTTATCAGGGCGTCACTCTGGAGCGGCGCTACGGGCTGTCCACGCAAACCACAGCGCACTGGTGGGTCGATCGGCTGAAGGCCAATGCGGTCGGTCTGGTCTTCGCTGTGATTGGCGCCCTGATCATTTGTTACCTGCTGCGCTGGAGCCCGGCGAAGTGGTGGATCGCCAGTGCACTGTGCTTCGTCCTCATCCTCGTCCTGCTGGCGCAGCTTATGCCGGTGCTCCTGTTGCCGATCTTCTACACGATCAGGCCGCTGCAGCGTGAAACGCTTGCCGAGCGCCTCGTGTCTCTGGCGCAGAGGGCCGGCGCGCGCGTGCTTGGCGTATTCGAGTGGCAGCTGAGCGATCGGACCAGGAAGGCCAATGCGGTGTTGACGGGCATCGGCCGGACGCGGCGGATACTGATCTCGGACACGCTGCTGACGGAACACTCGGACGATGAGATCGAGGTGATTCTGGCGCATGAGCTCGCACATCACGTCCATCACGACATCTGGAAGGGGATTGCGTTCGAAGCAGCGCTGCTGGCGCTCGGCTTGTATCTGACGGACCGCGTACTCGACGCGTCCATCGGCAGGTTCGGGCTCGCCGGCAAGACGGACGTGGCAGTGCTGCCGATTCTCGTTCTGACAGGTGGCGCAGTTTCGATGCTGTTGCTGCCGCTCGCGAACGCGCTCTCGCGCGCGCACGAGCGGCGCGCCGATCGATATGCGTTGGACATGACGAAGAACGCCGCCGCGTTCAACAGCGCAATGAAGCGGCTCGGCGCACAGAACCTGGCGGAAGAGCGGCCATCCCGCCTCGTTCAGTGGCTCTTTTATTCACATCCGCCCCTCTCGGCCCGCCTCGATGCGGCCCGTGCCTGGGAATCCCGACACAGGTAGGGACCGACCTTGAGGTCGGCCCGTCGCCTCGGCGACCTATCGAGCTCCGAATCGCACCGGTGCGCGTGCTAGGATCCGTGCGTTTTCAACGACATCACCGTGAACACGTTCAGGGTGCTCCAGATCGATCATGTCGAGTTGTTCGTGCCGAACAGACATGAAGCGGCTCAGTGGTACCAGAGAGTGCTGGGCCTGGAGATTCTTCCGGAGTACGAACAGTGGGCCGCCGATACCCGCGGCCCGTTGATGATCTCCAGTGATGACGGGAACACGAAACTGGCCTTGTTCGAAGGAGCGCCTCCAGGTCCGGGCCAGGCTTCTGGATTCCGCCTGGTTGCCTTTCGCGTCGGCGCCGCCGGTTTCATCCGTTTTCTGGAACGTCTCGGCGACCTGCAATTGAAGGATCACCGCGATCAAGCAGTGACGGTCGATTCGGTTATTGACCACGCGAAGGCATATTCGGTTTACTTCTCGGATCCGGTACGGGCATCGTTTCGAGGTGACCACGTACGAATACGAAGCGTCACGAGTGGCACTGATGTCGATTCGCGCGTAACTGCGCTGGATCGAGGAGGCCTTGATGTCCTGCGCCTTGAAATTCGCCGCCCCGCTCGGAATGGTCGTGATCCTGAGCAGCCAGCCGGCCGCTCAGGGCCTGGTGGTGCAGCGGAACCTGTCGCTCGCCATGGCAAAGACCATCGCCGAAGCCACTCTAGCGGCATGCAAGTCGAAGGGCTTTCATACGTCGGCCGCCGTCGTGGACCGCGCCGGCCAGGTGCTGGTGATCCTGCGCGACGAGCAGGCGACCGCGCAGACTGCCGAGATGGCCCGTCGCAAAGCCTACACCGCACGCATGTTTCGGATTACGACGATGGAGTTCCAGAAGCGCACCCTGGGCGATCCTGCGCGCGAGGCGCAGCGCGACATCGCTGACGTCCTTGCTCTGGGGGGTGGTGTTCCGATCCAGGTGGGAGATGACACGGTCGGCGGCGTCGGCAGCTCGGGTTCCTCCCAGGAGGGGGACGAGGCATGCGCCAAGGCTGGGATTGCTCGAGTCGCCGATCTCCTGAAGTAGCGGGGCGATCGGGGCTACTATGATGCCCGCCGCACCCGGGCGCACAAATCGGATCGATATGACAAGGAGACTCCGATGACACCCGTAACTCGATGGTCTACATTCAAGTTCGTGTTGATGACGGTTCTTGCAGGCTCTGCGGTTGCGGTGACGCTCTCCGGCCAGTCATCGGCTCCCGCCAACCCGCTGGTGGGCGCATGGCGCGTCACTGAGTTCGCCGACGCCAACGGGCAGCCAATTACCAATCCGCAGCCTGGTCTGTACGTGTTCGCGCGGCAGCATTACAGCTTTGCGCGGATCCAGGGGACGAGGCCGCTGCCGGACTATCCTTCGAACGACAAGGCGACCGACGCCGACAAGGTCGCGGTGTTCAACGCGCTGTACCTGAATAGCGGCACGTATACGGTGACCGGAAACAGCTTTGCCACGAAGGCCATGGTCGCCAAGAGCAAATTCGCGATCGGTGGCGCCGGAAATCAATACGACTTCAGCGTGACCGGAAACACCCTGGTGCTCACCCAGAAGCCATCGGGAGCAGTGATAAAGCTCGTTCGACTCGAATAGCCTCGACGCGGATGTGAGGACGCCCCACATCGACAGTCTCGTGGGGCTACGTGGGAATTCCCGTTCGTCTCATCGGCGCGCTCGGCGTCGAGGCGAGGGACGGCTGAACAACAGTGAGGAGAATGCCATGCGATCGAACACCAGAGCCTGGGTCGTCATGCTGCTTGCCGGTGCGTTTGTCATCACGTGGAGAGCTCATACCGATCAGGATGTCGTTGTCGCGCAGGCGCGGAAGCCGATCATGATGACGCGGATTTACACCGGCGCCGACGGTCAGAGCCACGCCGAGCAGGTGGAGATGAAGCTCAATGGCAACGTGTCGGAAATGATGAAGGCAACCAGCGTGGAGTTCAGCCGGCGGGCCCCGGGGCCCGTAAGCGACTGGCACGTGGGCCCGAGGCGGCAGTTCGTCATCACTCTGAGCGGGCGCGCCGAAATCGAGGTCGCCGGCGGACAAAAAGTCACCATCGGCCCCGGTCATATCAACCTGATCGAGGACACGACTGGAAAGGGACACACGACTCGCAACGTCGGTCCCGACGATCGCATCGTCGTCACCATTCCGCTGGCGGATCAGACGGTCAGCCGGACGGCCTCCAGGTAGACGACCGATTCGTGAGGAGCAGAAACATGCGCCCGATGCTCATCGTTGCCATCGCTGTGACAGTCAGTGCCGGCGCTGCCGACGTCTTCGCGCAGTCGTGGCAGCCGCCGTCCGAAAGCCAGCGTTGTCCCTCCAAATGGGGGGCAGGGGATCAACGCGGCGCCGGCAACCACATGAAGCCCGAGACAGTGCTTCGTGCGACACGGCTGATCCGGACCGGCCAGCTGTTCGAGTTGGGGCGGAGGCTCGAGGCATCGATGCCGCTCCAGGCAACGCGAACGTTCGAGATGCACACCAAACGCACCGCGCCGCCCCAGGGCTCCAACCGGCGCGGCAGCAACGAGGAGATCGTGCTGGCCGAAATCGGCCAGGTCGGGACGCAGTTCGACGGCTTCGCTCACCAGACGCATGGCGACAGCCTGTACAACTGCTTCAAGCTCGATGAGATTGCCACGCGCAACGGGTTCAGCAAGCTCGGGATTGAAAACGTCGGCACGCTGATGACGCGCGGCGTGCTCATCGACGTCGCCGCGCTCAAGGGCGTCGACATGCTGCCGGACACCTACGAGATCACGGTGGCCGACCTGCAGGCCGCGCTCAAGCGCCAGCAGCTCACGCTTCAGCCCGGCGACGCGGTGCTCGTGCACACCGGCTGGGGCCGCCTGTGGGGCAAGGAAAACGAGCGCTACATGAAGACCAATCCGGGCCTTGGGGCCGCGGCGGCCGAGTGGCTCGCCCGGCAGGATCCCTTGCTCGTCGGGGCCGACACGGCCCCGATCAACGTGACGCCGAGCCCCGATCCGCAGCTCTCGAACCCGGTGCATCAGATCATGCTGGTGGTCTACGGCATCCACCTGCTGGAGAACCTGCGGCTCGACGAGGTGGCGGCCCAGGGCGCGCAGGAGTTCGCGTTGATGGTTCAGCCGCTCAAGCTTGTTGGCGCCACGGGGTCGACGGTCGCCCCAGTCGCAATCCGGTGAGAATCCTCGCGCAGGCTGAAGCCTGCGCGCTACATGCCTCTGTCGTAGCGCGCACGCTTTAGCGTGCGCGTCGTGCAGCGTGCGCGTCGTGCGCGCTACTGGGGACGAACGATCAGCTGTCCCTGCATTTCTGCATGGGCACTGCTATTCGTGAGATTGCTGTAGAAACGGAAAGTGCCCGGGCGATCGGCGCGAAACTCGAACGTGGTCGTTCCGCCGGGGGGAATGCGCCGGACGATGCGGTATTCGTCGACGGCGAAGCTGTAGGCGATGTCCTCGCTGTGGGCGGTGACCCTGACGAGGTCGTCCTGCGTGACTTCGATGCGGTCGGGTGAAAAGCGATAGTTCCGTGCGATGAGTGCGAATTCGGGACGATTTGGAGCCCGCTCCTGGCCCGCGAGCCGCCGCACGAACGGGCGCGTTACCAGCAACGCGCCCCACGTCCATAGCAGCAGCCCGGCGTGCCGGCGGCTGAGTTTCATTCCTTGGTAGCGGGGGCCGCCGCTTCCGCGGAGGATTTCGCTGCCTCTTCCTGCAGCAGCGCCTTGCGGCTCAAGCGGATCTTTCCGGTTGGATCGACGTTGATCACCTTGACCAGAATCTGCTGACCCTCCTTGAGCTCATCGCGCACATCCTTCACGCGATGCGTGGCGATTTCAGAGACGTGCAGCAGCCCGTCGGTGCCAGGCATGATTTCCACGAAGGCGCCGAAATCGGTAATCCGCTGCACTTTGCCCATGTACGTCTTGTTGAGTTCGGGCGTCGCCGTGAGCTCCTGGATGATGCCGATGGCCTTCTGAGCGGATTCGCCGTCGGCCGACGCCACGTTGACCCGGCCATCGTCCTCGACGTCGATTTTCACGCCTGTTCGCTCGATGATGCTGCGAATGGTCTTGCCGCCCGGTCCGATGACGTCTCGGATCTTGTCCACCGGAATCCGAATCGTCACGATGCGCGGCGCGAAGGCCGACATGGCCTTCCGCGGCTCCGAGATCGTCTTCGCCATCTCACCGAGAATGTGCATTCGCCCCTGACGCGCCTGCTCGAGCGCCTTACTCATGATCTCGGCCGTTACCCCGGCCACCTTGATGTCCATCTGCAGGGCGGTGATACCGGCCGAGGTCCCCGCCACCTTGAAATCCATATCGCCGTAATGGTCTTCCGCGCCGGCAATGTCCGAGAGCACGGCGTAGCGGCCGGTCTTTTCATCCATGATCAGGCCCATTGCGATGCCCGCCACTTGCGCTTTCAATGGCACGCCGGCGTCCATCATGGCCATTGACCCTCCGCACACCGACGCCATGGATGAGGAACCGTTGGATTCGAGAATGTCCGACACGATGCGGATCGTGTAAGCGAACTTGTCCTCGCCGGGTACGACCGCCGCGAGCGCGCGTTCGGCGAGCGCGCCATGTCCGACCTCGCGCCGGCCCGGCCCGCGGAGAAACGCGACTTCCCCGACCGAGAACGGCGGGAAGTTGTAGTGCAGCATGAACCGCTTGTAGAACTCGCCGCTGACGTGCTCGACTTTCTGCTCGTCGTCGGCGGTCCCGAGCGTGCAGGTGACCAGCGCCTGCGTTTCGCCGCGCGTGAACACGACTGACCCGTGCGTTCTGGGAAGAACGCCGGCCTCGCACCAGATCGGCCGGATCTGATCGAACTTGCGTCCGTCGAGCCGGTGGCCGCGCTCGAGCACTTCGTCGCGCAGCACTTTCTCCTTCAACTCGTGGAAGATCTGCTTGGCTTCGCTGCGGCGTTCAACCTCGCCCTCGGGAATGGACGCAACCAGCTCTTCGAGCACCTGATCGACGCGATCGTAATTTTCGAGCTTATCGTTAATCCGCATCGCCTCGCTCAGCGGAACGTAGACTTTCTCTTCGACCTCACGATAGAACTCGTGGCCGATCTCCTTCCGCTGAACGGCCACTTTCTTCCTGCCGACGCTCGCCGCGAGCGCATCGATGCCGGCGATGATCTGCTTGATGGCGCTGTGGGCCGCGTCGAGCGCCGCAACGGCGTTGGCTTCGGACACCTCCTTGGCGCCCGCTTCCACCATCACGATGCCCTCCATGCTGCCCGCGACGACGAGGTCGAGCGTGCTCTCCTTGCGCTGCGTGAAGGTGGGGTTGATGACGAACTGGCCGTCCACCATCCCCACACGCACGCCCGCAATCGTCTTCTGGAATGGAATGCCGGACAGCGCGAGCGCGGCTGAGGCACCGGTGATGGCGAGCACGTCGGAGTCATTTTCCGTGTCTGCTGACATGAGCAGCGCAATCACCTGGGTTTCGTAGCGCCACCCGGCGGCGAACAACGGCCGGATGGGCCTGTCGATCAACCGGCTGGTCAGCACTTCCTTGTCCGTCGGCTTGCCTTCGCGTTTGAAAAACCCGCCGGGAATTCGTCCTGACGCGTACGTGTACTCGCGGTAGTCGACGGTGAGCGGGAGGAAATCAATCCCCTCGCGTGCGCTTGCGGCGCGGCAGGCGGTTACAAGTACGACCGTATCCCCGGATCGGACGATGACGGCGCCGTCAGCCTGTTTCGCAAGTTTGCCGGTTTCGAGGGTAATGGTGCGCGAGCCCACATGGATCTCGCGCCGTTGAAGGTTGACATTGTGCATGGTGGTCAAAGATCAGACGGGCAAGGTCAAAGGTCGCCTTTTCACCTTTGACGTGCTCAAAGTTATTTACGGATGCCGAGGCGGCGGATGAGCTCAGCGTAGCGGTCCGAGTCCTTGCTCTTCAGGTAGTCGAGCAATCGTCGGCGCTGACCCACGAGCTTCAGCAGACCGCGTCGCGAATGATGATCCTTCGCGTGAACCTTGAAATGTTCGGTGAGGTAGTTGATGCGTTCGCTCAGGAGCGCGACCTGCACTTCAGGCGACCCCGTATCGGAATCGTGAGTCTGGTACGTGTTGATAATCCCGCTCTTGCGGTCTTTCGTAAACGCCACGTTGGGTTCCTCCACGAACGGCCCAGAACTGATCCGGTCTCGAATCCACCAAGCCGCCGTATTGTTGCTAAATGCGAGTCCCTAAAGAACTTAGATTTTACATCAGCACCAGAGCTGGGTGCAAAGAACCTGGCGCTGCGCCGCCGGTCGCCATGCCCGCGAGATCGCCTCGCCCGTCCAGCAGGCGCACCCATCGCTCAGGGGGCAATGGAAAACGGGGAGGCGGAAATGCGGGCGCGTAATCGCCGGATCCGAGCTCACGGCCATGTACGACGTGCTGCAATCCTCGCTCGCTGACGGTGACCGCCGGCAGGTCGGTGAGCAGCGCCGCGGGTGCGATAAGGCGCGATGCGACCCGCGTCGCATCACCGAGCTCATCAAGGCGAAGCGCGCTCTCGAGTGTGAAATCGCCGCTTCGAGTACGCCGCAGCGCTTCGAGACACGCTCCGGTGCCTGCCAGCTGACCGAGCGTGTGTGCGAAGGATCGCACGTAGAAGCCGGCCGAGCATGTAAGCGCGATGCGCGCGCTGGGCCCGTTGAAGTCGAGCAGCTCGGCGCACGTCACGCGAACAGGCACCGGCGTCAACACAACTGCGCGTTCACTGCGAATCAGGTCGTATGCGCGGCGGCCGTCCACCTTCTTGGCGGAATACGCCGGAGGCGTCTGCAGATATTCTCCGGTCAGCGTCTGCAGCGCCCGCATCAAGTCGTCTTGCGACGGCGTAGCGTCGGTACGGCACAGTTCGCGACCGGTGATGTCGTATGTGTCAGTGGTGAGACCAAATCTGATGCCGGCTTCGTAGTCCTTGTCGGACGCTGCCAGAAAACGGGCGAGTCGCGTAGCGCGCCCAATCGCCAGCGGCAGTACGCCCGTGGCCAGAGGATCGAGGGTGCCGGTGTGTCCGATCTTCTTTTCTCCCAGCGTGCGCCGTGCCGTCGCCACGACATCGTGGGACGTCAGCCCCTGAGGCTTGTCGATGACGAGGACGCCGGTCATGGCTAGGTGGTAGCTGGCAGCTGGTAGCCAGCTACCGACCAGCCAGTTCCACCTGCTCGAGAACCTTTTGCTGCAAAAGCGCCTTCAAGTCCCCGACGGCGCCTGTTGCGCTGCAGCCCGATGCGTTCTTGTGTCCGCCGCCTCCGAACTGCCTGGCCACCGCGTTCACATCGACGGTGCCTTTCGATCGCAGGCTGATCCGCCAGTCGCCGGATGCGATCTCTTTGAAGAACACGACAGCTTCGATGTGCTTGACGGTGAGCGGGAAATTGATCAGCCCGTCGGTGTCGTCGAACGTGGCGCCGCAGCTCGAAAGGAGGCGCTGGTCAACACACAAGGTTGCGACGCGACCGCTCGGGTCGAGCTCCATCGCGTTCAATACGGCACCGAACAGTTTCAGCCGACCCAGGCTGTTGCTGTCGAAGACGCTCCGAGCCACCGCCTGCGCGTTCACGCCCGCCTCGACGCATTCTCGGCAGATCTCGAAGGTGCGGGGCGTAATGTTCGAATAATGAAACGACCCGGTGTCGGTGAGAATCGCAATATAGACGTGGACGGCGATTTCGTAGGTCAGCGGGGCGCCCAGCTCGCGCACGAGATCGAACACCATTTCGCCGCACGCTGCCGCTGACACGTCGAACCAGTTGACGGCGCCGTACATCGTGTTGCCGACATGGTGGTCGACGTTGATGATGAAGCCTCTATCGAGTCCTGCCACGCCCGTGCGCGTCAAGTCACCGGATTCCATCACGATCACGGCATCGCCCGGATCCTCGACGCGGTCAACAATCTCGATCTCGGCGACGCCCGGAAACGTGAGGAAGGGTTCAGGCGGTGGATCCCGGCTGACGATCCGCGTCTTCTTGCCAAGTGCGCGGAGCGCATACGCCATCGCCAGCTGCGACCCGATTGCATCCCCGTCCGGACGGACGTGTGACGCGATGACGAACCGCTGCCGGCTGAGGATTTCCTCCGCCGCCCGCTTCAGTGTGTCCGATTCAGTCGCCGTCGTCGTCATGGGAGCCACGCCGCTCGCGTTCCTCCTCGTGCAGGTCGCGAAGAATCTGCTCGATCCGGTCCTGATGGGCGATGGATTCGTCGAAGCGGAACTCGACCTCCGGCACGCGACGGAGTCGCAGACGGCTGCCAATCTGTCTGCGAAAGAACGGCGTTGCGCGCTCCAGCGCGCGTGCGGTGTCCCGCCGCGCTTTGGAGTCGCCGAGTGTGGTGTAAAAGACGCGCGCCATCTGCAAATCGGGCGAAACCTGGACTCGCGTCAGCGTGATGAAGCCAATGCCGGGATCGTGCACCTCGCCGCGCGTCAGCAACTCGCTCAGTTCCTGGCGGATTTGGTCGGCAACACGAGCGGGCCGGTAGCCTTGGGCCATTGCTGTTTCGTACCGGGCTTTCGGCTCTCGGCTTCTGGCGTGCCCGAAGCCCAACGTCCGAAGCCCAAAGTCTAAGTCAAGAACGCGATCTCTGTGCGGGTGATCAGGCCCGGCTCCAACCGCTCGATCTCGTCGGCGGCCGCGGCCAGCTCGCGCTCGGCATGTTCGGTTGTCGTCGAGATGGTCACGACGCCCAGGCCCGCACGCTGCCAGAGGTCGTGGTATTCGACTTCCGAGACTGCGACGTTGAACTTCTGCAGCCGATCCTTGAGCCGTCGCAGGATCATGCGCTTGTCCTTCAGCGATTGAGCGTACGGAATGTGGAGCTCAACGGAAAGGAGGCCGACGATCATGAACGGTCTATGCCGACGCCGCCACGCGCTCCATCGTGAAAACTTCGATCACGTCGCCAACCTTGATGTCGTTGTAGCGCTCGAGGCCGATGCCGCATTCGAGGCCTGTCTTCACTTCGGACACGTCGTCCTTGAAACGGCGAAGGGAACCAATTTTCCCTTCGTGGATGACGACGTTGTCGCGCAGCAGTCGCGCCTGCGTGTCGCCCGCACGCGTGATGCGCCCGTCGCTGACGATGCAGCCGGCCACGGCGCCGACTTTCGGCACCTTGAATACTTCGCGGATTTCCGCCGTTCCAATCCGTACTTCCTTGAACGTCGGCTCGAGCAGCCCGGCCATGCCCTTCTTGATTTCATCGGTCACGTTGTAGATGACCGAGTGCAGACGGATGTCGACCTGCTCGCGCTCGGCGACGTCGGCGGCGTTGCGGTCGGGCCGCACGTTGAACCCGATAATGATGGCGTTCGACGCGGACGCGAGCAGCACATCCGATTCGTTGATGGCTCCGACTCCCGACCGGATGATGTTGATCTTGACCTTGTCGTCCGACAGCTTCGTCAGTGTGTCGGCGAGCACTTCCGCTGACCCCTGCACGTCGGCCTTGACGATAATCGGCAGTTCCTTGACACCGCCCTCGGCGATCTGTTCCTTCAACGACTCGAGGGTGAGACGCCCGCCTTTGGCGCCGAGCGCCTGCTCCTTCGCGCGTGTCTGACGGAAGGTGGCAATCTGACGCGCCTTGGCGGCGTCGGCCACCGTCTGGAACGGATCGCCCGGCTGCGGCAGGCTCGTGAGTCCGAGCACTTCCACGGGCGTGGCGGGCCCGGCCGACTTCACGGGGCGTCCGCGGTCGTCGATGAGGGCTCGCACGCGGCCCACGACTGGGCCGGCGATGAAGTTGTCGCCGACGCTCAGTGACCCGTCCTGCACCAGCACGGTCGCCACCGGCCCGCGCCCGCGATCGAGCTTCGCCTCGAGCACGGTACCGGAGGCGGGACGGCGGGGGTTGGCCTTGAGCTCGAGAATGTCGCTCGAGAGCAAAATCATCTCGAGCAGCTGCTCGAGATTCTGCCGCTTCTTGGCGGAGACGGGAACCATGACGGTCTGGCCGCCCCAGTCTTCAGGAACGAGACCCACTTCAGCGAGCTCACGCCGGACGTTGTCGGGATTGGAGCCCGGCTTGTCGATCTTGTTGATCGCGACCACGATCGGCACGTTGGCCGCTTTCGCGTGATCGATGGCTTCGCGCGTCTGCGGCATGACGCCGTCGTCGGCGGCGACGACCAGCACAACGACGTCGGTAACCTTCGCGCCGCGGGCGCGCATCAACGTGAAGGCTTCGTGGCCCGGCGTATCGAGAAATACGACGCTGCGGCCGCCCACGTCGACGTGATACGCGCCGATGTGCTGAGTAATACCCCCCGCCTCGCGTTCGGCGACTCTCGTTTCACGGATGGCGTCGAGCAGCGATGTCTTGCCGTGATCGACGTGTCCCATGACCGTCACCACGGGCGCCCGCGCCTGAATGTCCTCCGGCCTCGACTGATCGACTTCGGCGGACACGAGCTCTTCCTCGAAGCTCCGCATCTCGATTTCGGCGCCGAATTCGCGGGCGATATCCTTCGCCGATTCCATGTCGAGCGTGCTGTTGATCGTCATCATCATGCGCTTCATCAACAGCTTGGCGAGCACGTCCTTGACACGGACGTCGAGCTTTTCCGCGAGATCCTTCACGGTCATGCCCTCGGCGAGCGTGATCGTGCGCGTAATCGGTGGAGGTGCCGCGGGCATCATCATCGGCGGCGCCGCCACTGGCCGCTCGCGGCGGGTTTGGACGGGCCGCTGTGCCGGCCGGAACGGCGCGCCGGGTGGCCGTTGCGGCGCGTACGCAGGACGCGTCCCCGGCACACCACCAGGACGTGCCTGCTGCGTCGTCTGTGGACGGATTGGCTGGGCTGGCAGCGGTCGCGGTCCACCCAACATGGCCGGCGTCGTTGGCCGCGCCGGCGCGGGATATGGTGCGCGCTGACCACTTGGTGGCGCGGACGGTCGTGGACTGACGGGCCGCGCAGCAGCAGCTGGCGGCGCCGCCGCGACGGGTTTCTGGACCATGGTCGGCTGTCCCTGCGTGGGACGCTTTGCCGGAGTCAGCGGACGGGCAGGCTTGACCGGTTGTCCTGGCTCTTCAATCCGCAGCCGCAGTGTCGGTGGCACGAACCGGCCGTGTGCGGTCGCCGGTTCCGACGTCGGTTCCTCGACCGGTAAGGGTTCGAATGGGGGAGCGGGGGGCTCCGGTATAACAAGCGGTGGCTCGACAAAGGCCGCAGATGCGGGCGCGGGTTCGGCAGCAACGCGAGGTGCCGGAACAGGCGGCTCCTCGATCCGTTGTTCAACTTCAACCGGAGGTTCGTCCAGCACCTCGGCCGGAGCCTCAGGCGCTGGCGCAGGCGGAGCTGGCGGCCTGACCGTCTTGACGAGGCGAGGCGGACCCAGCACGGGTGCAGAGGGCTTCGGCGGTTCAGCTTTCTTTGCCGGCGCGCCCTTCTTTCCACCCTTGGCGGGCACGGGCGTCTCGGCGAACATGTCGCCGCCCGGCAGCGCGATGTTGCGCTGCCGCGCGACACGCTCGACAAAAGAACGCGCCACGACTTCTTCAATCGTGCTCGAAGCGCTTTTCAGCTCGATGCCGTGGTCGCGCTTGAGCAACGCGAGTACTTCCTGGCTCGTCGAACCGAGCAGTTCCGCGACCCGATAAATGCGAACTGTTGCCAAATTCTGTCCTTCGCCTCGCCGTTAACCTTGTTCCTCTGCTTTCACCACGTCGCTGTCGCCGGCCCCGTCTGCCTGCGCTGATTCATCCTGCTCAGCCCCCGAGGAAAGGTCCGTTTCCGATGTTGCCCCTTCGGCCGCGGCTGAGAAGGCGACATCCGCGGTTTCCTCCGCTGATCCTGACTCCGCGCCTGCGTCGACCGGAGCTTCGGCGGTGTCGGCCTCGCCCAGGTCGAGTGCGCCGAACTGCGCTTCGACCTCACGGCGCTTTTCTTCCTCGCTCTTGATGTCGATCCGCCATCCCGTGAGCTTGGCCGCGAGGCGAACGTTCTGCCCCTTCTTGCCGATGGCGAGAGAAAGCTGCTTGTCCTCGACCATCACTTCGACCACGCGCTCCTTCTCGTCGACGATCGAGACGCGCTGTACCTTTGCGGGACTGAGGGCATTCGTCACGAACAGGACTGCATCGTCGGACCACTCGACAATGTCGATCTTTTCGCCGCGCAGCTCGCGGATGATCGCCTGCACTCGCGTGCCTTTCATGCCTACGCACGCGCCGACAGGATCGACGTCCCGTTCGCGCGAGTAGACGGCCACTTTGGCGCGATCGCCGGCTTCGCGCACCGCACCTCGAATCATCACCGTTCCGTCGTAGATTTCCGGCACTTCCTGCTCGAACAGCTTGATCAGCAGCGCAGGATCGGTCCGCGACAAGACGATTTGGGGGCCCTTCGCGCTCCGGTTCACACCCTTGATGACGGCACGAATGCGCTCGCCGGTGGTATAGCTTTCGGCGCGGGACTGTTCCTTCCGCGGCAGGACGGCCTCGACGCGGCCGATCTCCACGATGAGATCGCCGTTCTCGAACCGCTTGACCATGGCATTCAGTACTTCGCCGACGCGCTGGTTGTATTCGGCGAAGATGTTCTCCCGTTCGGCCTCCCGGACTTTCTGGAAGATCACCTGCTTGGCGGTCTGGGCGGCAATGCGGCCGAGGACATCGGTTCGCTTCGGGAACTCGATTTCCATGTCGACCTCGGCCTCGTCGCCGTAAAGCTCCTGTGCTTCCTTCAGCGAGATTTCAGTGGCGGGATTCGTCACATCCGACACGATCTGCTTGATGGCGAAAAGGTCGACCTGGCCCGTTTCAGTGTTGAACCGCGTTTTCAGGTTCTCATTCGTCTTGTAGTACTTGCGCGAAGCAGTGAGGACGGCATCTTCAATGGCCGTGATGATCATGTCCGGCTCGATGCCCTTTTCCTTGGCGAGCGCTTCGATCGTCTGCATCAACGGGTTCTGCATTGTCGTTGCCATCAAGATCCACTTTCACCGCGTTCTTCAGAATTCCACTTCGAGACGGCCGCGCGTGATCAGGTGAATCGGCAGCCGGTGCACCCGTCCCTTCGCGCCCTCCAGCAGCACATGCGCATTGTCGACACCGCGCAGGCGGCCCTCGAACGCTTTCTGATTGTCAACAGCCTCTCGAACAACCACTTTGGCCAACCGCCCGTTGAATCGTTCATAGTCGGCCGCAGTGCGCAGCGGCCGATCCAAGCCTGGGGACGACACCTCAAGCGTGTACGCAAAAGGAAGCGGGTCTTCCACGTCGAGAATCGTGCTGATCTCGCGGTTGACCTGCTCGCAATCTTCGATGCTGACGCTTTCCTCCGGTGTTCCCGCTGGTCCGGGACGATCGATGATCACGCGCACCACGTAACCGGTTGCCTCCCGACGGGTCTGGACGTCCCAGACGCTCAGCCCGAGGGAAGCTGCCACCCGCTCGGCAATTGTCCGGATTTGTGCCAGCGGCTCCATCGCCCCAAATAAAAAAAGTGGGCTCCAGCCCACTTGGAGTACTCCTCCGCCTAGGTGCGACCCTTAAGCTTATCACCTCCCCCGGGCTACGAACAATCCTCAATCGGCGCGCTTTGGAGGTGCGCCGGAGCGTTTGCGAACCGGGCGGGCGATGAAGTCGTACTCATGACAGCCGACCAGCTCGGCGTCGATGAACGTACCCGTGGTGATATCTGTCGGATCGCATTCGGTGAGGTACACGACCGGATCGATTTCAGGCGCCTGGCTCTCGAGTCGGGCGCGCAGCACGAGCTCATGTTCGGCGGCGGGACCGTCGACGAGGAGTCGTACACGGCTGCCGACGCGGCTCGCCTGCGACCGCGCGACGATGCGCTGTTGTGTACGCATCAGCCGGGCACGGCGGCGACGTTTGTCGGTGCAGGCACCTCATCCGTTAGTGCGTACGCGGATGTTCCTTCCTCGTGCGAGTAGGTGAACACGCCTACGTGATCGAACTGCACCGACTCCACGAATGCTTTCAGTTCATCGAAGTCGCGTGCGGTCTCACCAGGGAATCCCACGATGAAGGTGGTCCGCAGCGCGACGCCGGGCAGACGCTGCCTGATTCGAGTGAGAAGGCGTTCGTATTGTGCCCGTGTGCCCGGCCGCTTCATACGCTTCAGAACGGCATCCGACGCGTGTTGGAGCGGCAGGTCGATGTACTTGCAGACCTTCTCGCTATCGGCCATCGCGTCCAGCACATCGTCGCTGATGGTCGTGGGGTAGAGGTACAGCATCCGAATCCATGTCAGGCCGTCGATTCGGTTGAGCCTGCGCAGCAGGCGCGCGAGGGCGCCCCGCTCGCCCTGGTCGATGCCGTAAAAGGTGGTGTCCTGGGAAATCAGGAGTAGCTCTTTGACGCCGCGCGCTGCCAGTGCTTCCGCCTCACGAACGATCGACTCCGCCGGGCGGCTCCGGTAGCGGCCGCGAAGCGTCGGAATGATGCAGAACGCGCACTTGTAATCGCATCCCTCCGCAATCTTCAAGTACGCGTAGTGACGGGGCGTCGCCATCAGTCGCGGAGTATCGGCGTCGTAGAGGTAGGTAGGGAGAGATCGGGATGCGGGATCTGGTATCCGGGATCCGAGGGTCACAGGTTCGCCATTTGCACGCAATAGCGGAATTCGAATCCCGGAGCCCGAATCCCGAAAGCCGAACCCCGGATCCATGCCGATGGCATCGACTATCTGAGGGACTTCTCCCGTGCCGACAATTGCATCGATCTCCGGGATCTCGGCCCGCAGCTCGTCGCGGTAGCGTTCAGCCATGCAGCCGGCGACGACAAGACGACGGCAGGCGCCGCTCTTCTTGTATTCGGCCATTTCCAGAATCGCGTCGATCGATTCCTGCCTGGCCTTGTCGATGAAGGCGCACGTATTGACGATGAGCACCTCCGCCTCGGAGGCGTCGTGTGTCAGGCTGCCGCCCGCCTGCTGCGCAAGCCCGAGCATCACCTCGGAATCGACGAGGTTTTTCGGGCAGCCGAGCGAAATCATTCCAATCTTCATTTGGTGTCTTGGCGCGCAGGCTGAAGCCTGCGCTCTACGTCACCTACCTACCACCTAGGGATACAACCGATACAACATTCTCGGATACGGAATCGTCTCGCGCACATGCTCGAGCCCGCAAATCCACGACACGCATCGCTCGATTCCCATACCGAAACCACCGTGAGGCACCGTCCCGTACCGACGCAGGTCCAGATACCATTCGAATGCTTCCTGCGGCAGATTGTGCTCGCGGATGCGCTGCTGGAGCTGTTCGAGATCGTCTTCACGCTGCCCGCCGCCGACGATCTCCCCGTATCCTTCAGGCGCGAGCACGTCCACGCAGAGCGCCTTGTCCGGCTGCTGCGGGTCGGTCTTCATGTAGAACGCTTTCACCGCGGTCGGATAGTGCGTCACGCACACCGGACGATCGAAGTGCTCTGACAACACAGTCTCGTCGCCGCCGCCCAGGTCTGTCCCGTACTCGAACGGCTGTCCTTTCTCTTTCAACAGCTGCGCCGCCTGGTCGTATGTCATTCGCGGAAACGGCGTCGTAACCTTTTCAAGCTTCGACGTGTCCCGCTCGAGCAGTCTGGAGTTCCGGGCGGCGTCGCTCGAGCGCGCGTCCGACGACGCTGGTAATCAGTTCCTCCGCAAGCTGAATCACGTCGTTGAGATTCGCGTACGCGACCTCGGGCTCCACCATCCAGAACTCCGTCAGGTGGCGGCGCGTCTTCGATTTCTCGGCGCGGAACGTCGGCCCGAAGCAATACACGCGGCCAAGCGCCATGGCGTTCGCCTCGTTGTAGAGCTGGCCGCTCTGCGTCAGATAGGCGGTTGTGTCTTCGAAATACTGAACCGGAAACAGCGTGGTCGTCCCCTCGCACGCGGCGGGAGTGAAGATTGGCGTGTCGCAGAGTATGAACCCGCGGCTATTGAAGAAGTCGCGAACCGCATCGATCACCTCGTGCCGCACGCGCAGGATTGCCGTCTGTCGTTCGGAGCGGATCCAGAGGTGGCGACGATCCATCAGATAGTCGACGCCGTGTTCCTTGGGCGTGATGGGATAGTCGTGGGATTCGCCGTGGACCTCCACGCTCGCCACGTCGATCTCGTATCCGCCCTTCGCGCGGGCGTCCGCCCGGACCGTGCCGGTCACCGACAGTGAGGTTTCCTGAGAAAGATGATCGGCGCGCGTGAACGCCTCGTCCCCCACGGCCGCCTTCGACATCACGGCCTGGATGAATCCGGTGCCATCGCGGACGATCAGGAAGTGGATTTTTCCGCTGGAGCGGCGGTTGTGCAGCCAGCCGTCGATCGTGACTTGCTGGCCTTCAAACCGGGCGATGTCTGAGATGTGCGCACGCATCGTGAACAACTTCGTCAAAACGTGACGAACGTGCGCTCCAACCGTTCCCGTGCCGCCGCCGAACGGTTCAGGACGTCCAGCGGGTCGCTGCTGTTCGCCACCTCCAGCATCAACACGCCATCGTAGCCAATCTTCTGCGTTTCCATCATGGCAATTCCCCAGTCGATGGACCCCATGAACGGCACGAGATGCTCATCTTCGCGGCCTCTGTTGTCGTGCACGTGAGTGGTCCATAGGTGACCCGAGACAGTCTCGATCGCCTCGGCGAGATCGCCCATCAGGTTCGCGTGGCCGTAATCCAGGCATACACCGACATCGAGCCCCTCCAGCTCGTCCTCGATCAATCTGACGAGCGCGTCGGGTGTTGAAAGGGCGTTCGGAATCACTTCCACGGCCACCCTGACACCAGATTCGCGCAGCCATCGGCACGATCTCCTCCAGGCTTCGCCGGGCCGCACCGGCATTATTGTCGCCCGCCGACATTGGTGCCCCCGACGGAATCCCCAGATGGACGACGAGAAACCGATACGGGACGCGCCTGGCCACGGCGAGCGCGGCGCGTGTTTCCGCCAGCGCGGCGGCCCTCCGCTTTTCATCGGCTGTGGCATTTGAAAACGGACCGACCCATTGGCCTCCCTGGAGGCGTTCGAAAATCGGCGCGTGCATCGAATGCAGCGTAAGACGGGTGTCCGACAGCCACTCAGCGAGCAGTGCAATTGCCGCGTCGTCGTGGTAGTCGAAGTGGGAGCGCGTCGCGAATACTTCGACGGCGTCGAATCCGTGCCCTGCGATGTGGACGAGATGCTCGCGCGTCAACCGCGAGTCGTGAAACAGGTGCGTCGAGACGCCAAAGCTCCGGTCAGCCAAACAACCCATCCTAGCAGGCCTCAGGTTCAGGCCCCAGGCCTCAGCATGACTTGGCGCTGTCGCCTGAAACAGCCCGGAGGCCTGAGGCCTGGGCTCTGAGGCCTGCTATCGGAGTTCTTCCAGATGTTCAGCCAGCAACTCGCGGAGCCGGCTGAATCGCTCGTATTTGGCGAGGTTCGCGCGAGCGTAGCTCAGTGTTCGCGGAATGTACTGAATGTAAACGGGATTGCCGCGTGACGTCGTTTGAAACCCGAACGTCCCCAGGGCTTTCAGGTTGCGCTGGAGCGCCATCAGATCGAACCGCCGCCGGAAATCTGCATCCTCTGCAGCCGATGCGCCGCGCTTCGCCAGAAAGAACGCGATCAGCGCCTCGACCTGCTGCTCGCTGAAGTCGACGTATGAATCGCGCAGCAGCGATGCCAGGTCGTACGTGTCCGGGCCCATCCGCGCGTCCTGAAAATCGATGATATAGAGCCGCTCGTGATGGAGCATCAGGTTCCGGCTGTGATAGTCGCGGTGGCAGAGCACACCAGGTTCGGCTGCCAGCTCATCGGCAAT
Organism: uncultured Acidobacteriota bacterium; assembly: GCA_963814955.1. Lineage (GTDB taxonomy): Bacteria > Acidobacteriota > Vicinamibacteria > Vicinamibacterales > UBA2999 > DATCJA01. The sequence goes on along the minus strand of CAWFEX010000015.1, from coordinate 182,064 downwards.
CGCCGCGTACTCCTGCGTCAGGGCCTCTTGCGTGGCACCGGAGAGCACGGCGCCGCGGTAGGCCTCGAGAAAGTGCTTCGTGAAGAAGCGCAGCTCCCATGTGAGCTTTTCGACATCGAACGAAACGCCGTACGGCGCGTATTCCGGCGACGCCAGCTCACGGCCGCGCTGCTGAATCGAGGTGATCAGGGCGACCGCCTCGCGGTAAAGCGCAGCATGCTCAGCGGGCGACGCCGCGCCGACATGCGCCTGCAGGGTGACGTCGCCGAGGTCCTCCAGCGCGAGGATGCCGAGCTCGGGGGAGCGATCGAGGATCCGGGGCACGGGTACCGGCATGGCGCTGAACAGCCGTGCGACGTTCACGAACGGAAGTGCGTCGAAGTCAGTCGCCCCGGGATGGACGGCGAGCACCTGTGGCGGCGCGTCGCGGAAAAGAATACGGAAATATCGACGATCGGACGCGTCACCGGTAAGCGGAACAACCTTCGCGTCGCGACCGGAGTGGGAGAGGAACTGGTTGATGCGGACACGGGCGTCGGCACCGTCCGGTTGTGTGGGATCAGCAGCCATTTCGCAACGCTCGACGTTAAATTGAGCGCCGACGGCCAGGCCGTCGATCAGCTTCTCACCGGGCGACAAATCGCCACTCTCGCCGTCTCAGCGTGACGCTGGTCCACAATGTGCCATCGGGCACGTGCACGCCATCGGTCACAACGCATCGCCGCAGCCGCGATCCGGCTCCCACTTCGACATCGTCCCACAGGATCGATTCCTCGATGCGCGCCGTTCGGTCGATCTTTGCGGACGAGCCCCGCGTCTGCTCGCCAGGCTTCTCGTTGTCGAACGTGAGCGACGCCCGCAGGTAATCGTCTGGTGTGCCGATGTCGAAGAATTGCGCCTCGCAGATGTAAGCACGAACAGAACCCCGATCTGCCGCGATCAAAGCAGGGTATACCTCCGATACCGATTCGGCTGGCACGCCTGGCGCGATGGACGCAAATGCCCGCGCTTCGACGACCTGAACACCCACGAAGTGATAGGAAGGCTCCGTCGATCCACGCTTCGTGAAGCCGGTGACGACACCGTTGTCGTCGAGGCGCACGCCGCCATATTTCGCCCCTTCCATCTGCGGCACGACGGCCATCGTGACGAGCGCGCCAGTTCGTTTGTGATCCACAAGAAGCGCGGCGACGTCGACATCCGTGAGGGTGTCGCCGTTCACAACCAGGAACGCAGGTGAGTCGAGCAGCGGCAGTGCCTGGCGCGGTCCCCCGGCCGATCCCAGGACAGGCTGTTCCCACGAGTACCGATACTCGGATGTCCAGGTCGCTGCCGTCACCAACCAGCTGCGTGATCGTGTGCGGAAGGTGGTGCAGATTCAGGACGGCTTCCAAAATGCCCGATGCGCGCAGCCCGCGCAGAATCCGTCTGACGATCGGGTCACCACCAACGGGCATCGCGGCTTTCGCGCGAACGAGAGAAAGAGGGCGGAGGCGAGTGGCGAGACCGGCCGTCAGGACCAGCGCCGGAATCATTCTTCGTGAAACACCATATCCGTGCCGTTGAGTCCGTGCTCGCTGCGATGCTCCATGAAGAGCCGCCGGTACGAGTCGGTTATGAAATCGTCGGGAGTCCGGCCGAGCGACTGCGTCATCAGGTGGATGCCTTCCTCGCTCCCTTCGACCTCCACAAACGTACCAACGGGAGTTTCATCGAGCGCGATCGTGACGTCCTCGGCGGCGTATTCCTCGCGGTACTTCTCGTACCTGAAAGACACGTGCAGCCCGAGCTGCTCGAACACGCGACGCAGGATCTCGCCGTCGCCGATGACGGTCTCGTACTCTTCGCGGACCTTCATCGTGCCGGGTTGTACCGGCCCCTTGAATGTCAGCAGGCTCTTGCCGGGTTCGGTTCGGATTCGAAGGACGCATTGCTGTCGTCGCAGCGCCTCGTCTTCCGTGTCGAGCAGAGCGTCCTCCTGAAGGCGGCGGGATCGAAGCGGCGTAGCGCCCGCCGCGAGAATGGCTTTACGGGCTTCCTCAGGACTGCGAAATCGAAGCTTGACTTCACGCTCGACCATCAGCGTCACGGGCAGCCTCCCGAAAGGCCCCTTTTACCACAAATAAAAAGGCCTCAGGGCTGAGACAGCCCTGAGGCCTGAGGATTTCGACAGCGTGGAGCTATTCCTTTGCCACCGAAACGAACGTTTCCTGCCCGTTGCGGAGCACGCGGAGGAATGCAGTGCCGCCCGACGGCACGCGTCCGAGCTCCCGGCTGGCGTCGACGGCGTTCGCGACATTTTCACGTCCGACGCGGACGATCACGTCGCCTTCGGCAAGGCCGGCGCGCGCTGCCGTGCTGCCCGGGTCCACACTGACGATCACGGCTCCAGACACGTTCCGATTGAGCCGCAGTCGCTGTGCAAGCTCCGGCGTGATGTTGCCGAGCGTGATCCCGAACCCGCTGGTCGTCTCCTGCGGGCCGCCGCCACCGCCGCCGTTCCCGGCGCGCTGCGACGCGGTTTCTGCTTCGAGGTCCAGCTCTTCCACGGTGACGTTGACGTTCCGCTCCTGGCGATCGCGGATGACGCGCAACGGCACCGTCGTTCCGGGCTTGGTGGCAGTGACCATGGCCACCAGCTCGTCGCGGTTGCGAATGGCTTTGCCGTTGTAGCCGACGACCACGTCACCCGGTTCGATGCCGGCCTTTGCCGCAGCTCCGCCCGGTGCGACGTTGAGCACCACGGCGCCGTTGCGATCCTTGAGCCCGAACTCATCAACCGCGTCCGCCGGCACGGGGCCGATGCCGACGCCAATGCGGCCTCGCGTGATCTTGCCTACGCGCAGCTGAGGCAGCAGCTCGCGGACGACGTTGATCGGCATTGCGAAGCCGACACCGACGTTGCCAGGCCGGCCTTCGCTGATGATCGCTGTGTTGATGCCAACCACTTCGCCGCGCAGGTTCAACAGCGGCCCGCCGGAGTTGCCGGGATTGATCGCAGCGTCGGTCTGCAGCACCTGCGCGTAGCGCGACTCAGCCACCGGGAAGGATCGCTCGATCGCGCTGATCACGCCTACGGTGACGGTGTGCGCGAGGCCGAACGGATTTCCAATCGCCACGACCCAGTCGCCAGGAAACACCTGGCCGGAGTCGCCGAACTTCACCTCTGGTAGCGCATGGTCGGGCTTTTCGGTTAGTTCGATGAGCGCGCTGTCGGTCAGCGGATCGCGACCGATCACCCGCGCGTCATACTCCTGGCCGTCGTCCTCGCCATACAGCGCGACGCGAATTCGCGTCGCGCCTTCCACGACGTGGTTGTTGGTCAAAATGAAGCCGGCTTTATCGATGATGAAGCCGGTGCCGGCCGCCTGCACCACCTGTTCGCGTGGCTGCTGTGGCTGCTGTGGCTGCTGTGGCTGCTGGCGCGGTTGCGGCTGTCCGAAAAAGCGTTCGAACAGATCGCCGCCGCCGCCGCCGCCGAAGAAGTCACTCAGGTCCTGGGCGCGCTGCCGCTGCTCGGTCCTGATGTTGACGACAGCAGGGGAGACCGCCTTCGCGATGTCGCGGAATGTGGTGGCCGTCAGCGGTCCCGTCAGCGGCGCGCTGTTCATCGGCGGCGCGGCTGTCTGGGCGGCCGATGGGGCCGACATTCCGAACCGGGAGGCGACCACCATGCCGACCGCCAGCGATGCAATTGCGATCAGCAGGGCATAGAAGAACGTGATTTTGCGGTTTACCATGAACTTTCCTCGCTTCAATCTGCTAAAGCAATTATCTCCATCTGACGCGGCCCCGTCACTATTGCTTCGCGCTCCCCTCGGAACATGTTGATTTCGGTGCGGACGCCGAAGGTGTCGAAATACAGGCCCGGCTCGATCGTGAACCCCGCCCCGGGCAGCACGCGCCGGTCGTCATGCGTCTCGTAATCGTCCAGGTGCACACCATTTCCGTGCACGCTTTCGCCAAGACTGTGCCCGGTCCGATGCAGGATGTAATCGGCATATCCGGCCTTCTCCAACACTGTTCGGGCCGCCCGATCGACCTGCCAACCCCGCAAGTCGCTCCCCGCACGCGCTGATTCTTCAACCAGGGCGACTGCCGCGTCACGCGCCTCGACCACAGCTCGAAACGCCCGCGCCGGCTCTTCCGGAACCGTGCGCCCTGTAACCCCAACCCAGGTGATGTCAGCAAACACCGCGCCCGGATCTTTGAGTTTGCCCCACAGGTCGAGCAGCAGTACCTCGTCAGCATCGAGCGGCTTGGCTGCGTCAGCCGTCGGCAGGTAGTGCGGATTCGCCGCGTTTGCGCCGATCGCGACCACCGGCGGCGAATCGCTGATCAGGCCTTCTTCGGCGAACCACCCGACCATTTCCTGCTGCACTTCGTACTCGGTGAGCCGCTGTTTGCTGCTCAACGACGTGGCGACGGCGGCAAAGGCGCGATCCTTGATACGGTGCAGCGCCGCCGAGGCCGCGCGGTGAGACTCCAGCTGAGGCCGATCCCACGAGGCTTCGAACTGCTGGACGAGATCGCCCGACGACACGATCTCGACGCCGCGCCGCCGGACGGTTTCTGCGGTACCGGCGTCCACGCGCGACAGATACGGAATCGCGCAGTCGGCCGAATACTCCATGGCTACGCGGTTGACGCCGTTCAGCAACTGCGTCAGTCCGGCTTCGAGCTGACGGCGTCCCGCATACACGGTTTTGTCGCCGGGCAGCGCGTCGAGATTGTGACGTTCGATCGCGTGCACCAGACCCCTTGGTTCACCCGTCGCCGGAATCAGGTAGAACCACCGCCGCGTGGTCATATGAGGCCCGCGCGTCAGACCGACGAGCCCTGCCGCAATCGGGTTCGACCCGTGAAAATCGTAGAGCAGCCACCCGTCGAGTCGTTCAGAGCGGATTGCACCCTGCACGGCTGTCACGTCAAGGGGCATCGTGTCACCTTATCATCTCTGACGCGTGGACCGGGTCAAAAGTCGGGCCAGCCGTCCGAACCGAAAGGCCTCTTATAATCGGGCTGATCGGAGTAGCCATGAAGATCCGTATCCCGGTTGCCCTGCTGTTGGCGATGCTGCCGGTGGCGATTGTCGCCGCTCAGCAGACACCCGCCGCGCCAGCGTCCCAGGAACGCGCACCGTCGCAGGAACCGCCCCCTCCGCCGCCGGTCACGTTCCGCGTCGAGGTCAATTATGTTGAGGTTGATGCCGTGGTCACCGATGGCCAGGGCCGTGTGGTCACCGACCTCACGCAAGCCGACTTCGACGTGCTCGAGGACGGGCGACCGCAGAAGGTGGCTGCGTTCTCGCTGGTGAACCTGCCGATCGAGCGTGCAGTGCGGCCGTTGTTTCTCGGCGCACCTGTGGAATCAGATGTACAAGCCAACACGGTGGTGGAGGGCCGGATCTACGTCATAGTCCTGGACGACCTCCACGTCAACTTCACCAATACGCCGCGCGTGAAGAGGTTTCTGCGCGAATTCCTCGAACAGAACTTCGGTACCAACGATCTGGCCGCAGTCGTCTACACGGGCGGCCGCGCCGTGGCGGGCCAGGAGTTCACGAACAATCGACGCCTGCTGCTCGAGGCCGTCGATCGGTTCGCGGGCCGGCGCCTGCGTTCGGAAGCGCTCGAGATCAACGACAGTTTGAACACGATGCGCGATCCGTCCGACGAGCGGACGTTGAAGCTGCTCGATCCGCTCGAGATGGAACGCGCCCACAACGCCCGGTCGACGCTGACCTCTGTTAAAGATCTGGCTGCGTTCATGGAAGGAGTCCGTGGTCGTCGCAAGTCGATGCTGCTCATCAGTGAGGGGATCAGCTACAACATCTACGACGTGTTCAACTACACGTCGGCGGGCTTGATCCTTCAGCAGGCGAACGACGCGGTCGCCGCCGCCACGCGCGCCAATGTGGCCATCTATGCGATCGACCCGCGTGGCCTCTCCGCATTCGAGGAGGGCATCGAAGCGGCGGGCACGCCATCGGACGTCACGCCGTCCCAGTTTTCCGTCACCGGCAGCCTGCTCGATTCGGTGCGCCTGTCCCAGCAGAGCCTGCAGGTGCTCGCCAACGAAACGGGAGGGTTTGCGTCGATCAACCGTAACGATTTCGCCGGAGCGTTCGACCGTGTCGTTCGCGAGAACAGCACGTATTACATGCTCGGCTACTATCCGACCAACGACCGGCGTGACGGCCGGTTCCGGCGGATCGAAGTTCGCGTGAAGCGTCCAGGCCTGCAGGTGCGTTCGAGACGTGGCTACGTGGCACCGCGCGGACGGGCGCCGAATCCGCGGGTGCCGCCGGCCGCGAACCCGCTCGATGCCGCGGTCGGCACCGCCATGAACAGTCCCATCCCCACGACTGGCATTCCGCTGAGTGTGTCGGCGGCGTCGTTCAAAGGCACGGCGCCGAACGCCACGGTGGCGCTTGCGGTAGAGATGCGCGCCGATGCCTTCAAGTTCGCCGAAAAGAACGGCATGCTGCTGGACCGCGTGGAGGTGGCATTCTCCTCGGTCGATGCCAAGGGCACGATCCGTCCGGGTCAGAAGCATGTGCTCACCATGGAAATGAGCGCCAACACCGCTGAGCTCGCGCGCGAGCGTGGGTTCCGTGTGGTCTCGGAGGTGGCTCTCCCTGCGGGCCGATACCAGCTCCGCGTGGCGGCGGCCGAGGAAGGTGCCAACCAGAGCGGCAGCGCGTTCTACGACCTCGAGGTACCTGATTTTCAGAAGTCGGCGTTCGCGATGAGCGGCATCGCGTTGACGTCCGCCGGCGCCTCCCAGACGCCGACCGTGCGCGCAGCTGATCCGCTGAAAGACGTGCTGCCTGGTCCACCGGTGACGGTTCGAGAATTCGGTCGAAACGATCAGGTCGCGCTCTTTGCCGAGTTCTACGAGAACGCGGTGAATACGCCGCCCCACAACATCGAGCTCGAAACGACGGTGCGCGCGGAAGACGGCCGCGTCGTGTTCCAGAATCGCGAGCAACGATCGTCCACTGATCTTCAGGGCAAGACCGGCGGCTACGGCTACGGAGTCAGGTTCGCGCTCAACGAGTTTGCGCCGGGGACCTACGTCATACGCGTACAGGGCCGCAACCTTGCTGCCGGCGCCGACGCACCTATCGGTCGTGATGTGCTCATCCGCATTCGCTAGAGACTGCCGATTACCACCTGCCAACGAGGGGAACTGGCAACGACGTTGCACCCCTGCAGGTGAGCGATGAGCTCAATTGGACTGCCCTCTCGGACCGCCGCGGCGCTCGCCTACAGCGGGTGGTGGATTACAGGCGCGCTCTTCTGGTTCCTCGAGCGGAGTGATCGGGTAGTGCGCTTTCACGCAGCGCAGTCGATGGTGGTCTTCGGTCTGGCCGCGCTGCTCGTCGTATTTTTCGGCGCGCTCGCGGCCGCGTCACTCTCGTTCCTGCCATCGCTGTTCGGGTTCTTTATCGGGACAGCTGCGCTGATCTGGGTGGCTGGCGTCGCCCTTTGGGCGATGACGATGTGGAAGGTTGTGAGCGGCGACGAGTGGAGATTACCCGTCGCCGCGCCGTGGGCGGACCGGCTGAGCGCCTAACCTACATCTTGGCCACGAGCACCGGCTTGATCTCGCCGTTGGCGTGCGAGAACTGCCACTGATTGCGGTTCATGCGAGCATCAGCGGGCGTCTCCAGCGTCACGGTGATCACTTCGCCGGGCGCCAGCGGGCGAGGGTGCCGGTAGCTGTCGCTCGGAAGCGGGTTGCCGCCCTTGTCGTACCAGAAGTCGTCAACCTTGAGACCGGCGATCGGGCCCGCGGCCATGTTCTTGATCTGCATCGTCGTGATGACGAAGTCCTTGCCGTCGACCTTTCCCCGTTTGACGACCGGCTTGGTGTAACCAATCTGCGCGACTCCGCGAATGGGGGCGAGCAGTCTCGGCCTTTCTGCGGGGGCTCCCTGTGCCGGGGCACCGGAAGTCGCTGGCTTTGGCGCCTGCGCGGCAGCCGACCCGGCAGCCACGGCGAACGCACCGGCAACGGTCAGCAGCACGAGTTTCTGACGGTTCATGATGAATGGTCCTCCCGACGGGTGCGCGCCCGTCACGCGAACAGAAATTATATGGCGGTCACATTTCGCCGTTCCAGTCCTCGGGCTCCTGGTTCGAGGAACGGAATACCTCCAGGTGCCATTTGCCGCCGCCCCAGGGCTCGATGACCTCGGTGGCCACCACGTCGACGAGAATCTCGGCAAACGTTCGTCCCTCGGGGTCGCCCTCGAGGTGATACGCCTCTTCTTCCCACCCGAAATTCGGATAGAGGACCATCGTCAGAAACAGATCGTAGCCGTCGTCGACCACGATGATCTGGCCGCAGGGGCGCTTGATGGTGGAGTGATAGATCAGATACTTCTCCGCGCTGTGCGCGCGGATATAGCGCTTCAGCGCGAACTCACGCGCGACGATTTCCTCGACGGCGATCTTTTTCTCCCAGCAGTCGCGACAGTAGCGCTCCTCGCCGCGCGGCTCTGACACGTCCTTTGCCCCGCACAGGGCGCACTTCGCCTTCGCGATCGTGGACTTCCGGGCCATTGCTTTGGATCTTACAACCTCCGGAGACCTGAAGGTCTCCGGCTACCTTCCAAGTCCACGGCAGCTACCTTTCCAAGTCCACGGCAGCCGGAGGCCTTCAGGCCTCTGGCTGCCGGGTCTCCGGATCCGCGAACGTCCGGCCGATTATTTTCGTGACGGCCTGCTCGCCGAGTGCCGGCTGATACACCGTCCGCACGTACTCCTTGACCATTCGGCGCGCGCTGAATCGAGGGAGGACGGTGCGGATGGATTCCTTCACGATCTTCAGCCACCTGCGCGGAATGGTCTGCGCATCGCGGTCGTAGAAGGCGGGTACCAGTCGCTCTTCGAGCAGGGTGTAAAGGGCCTGAGCGTCGGCCCAATCCTGCGCCCCTGGATCGTTGGGGTCCGCACGTCCGTCGATGAGCCAGCCGTTCTCTTCGACGAAGCCTTCGGCCCACCATCCGTCGCCAATCGACAGGTGGGGAGTTCCGTTGATCGCTGCTTTCATCCCGCTCGTGCCGCTGGCCTCGAGCGGCTTGCGCGGATTGTTCAGCCAGACATCACAGCCCTGCACCAGGAAGTGCGCCACGTGCAGGTCGTAGTCTTCCATGAAGGCGATGCGCCCGCCGAATTTCGGATCGAGCGCGCGCCGGTAAATGTGCTGCAGATGATGCTTGCCGACGTCATCAGCGGGATGCGCCTTGCCCGCAAAGAGAATCTGGACGGGCCTGCCGTGGGCATTCAGGATGCCCGCGAGGCGGTCGGCGTCCGTGAAGATGAGCTCGGGACGCTTGTATCCCGTGAAGCGCCGGGCGAATCCGATCGTCAGCGCGTTGTGATCGAGCATCGTTCCAGCCGCCACAATCCTTGCCGCGCCCGGATTGCGCGTGGTCCACTGGTATCGCGCGCGCTCCCGGATGAAATTGAACAGAAAGTTGCGGAGCGACTGTTTGGCCTCCCACAACTCCTCGTCCGGAATCTCCAACACGCGATCGCAATACGCTGGATCGTCGTGATGCTCCGCCCAGTCCGGGCCGACATGTTTCTCGAGCAGCGCGGCGATCTCCGCCGACATCCACGTTGGCGCGTGCACACCGTTGGTGACCGACTTGATGGGCAGCGCGTCCGCCGGCGCGTCTGGCCAGATCGGCCGCCACATCTGCCTCGTCACTTGTCCGTGCAGCTTGCTGACACCATTGATCGAGCCCGCGGTCCTCATGGCAAGCGCGGTCATGTTGAACATCGGCCCGCCGCCGTTGTCGTAATTGGCCAGCTCGAAGAATCTTTCGCGATAGGGACCCAGGTCGCCCCACGCGCCTGACAAATGCGTTTCGACGATGTGGAAGGGAAACGCGTCGTGGCCCGCGGCAACCGGGGTGTGTGTCGTGAAGACGGTCGTGCGGCGGACTTCTTCCAGCGCCGACTCGAACGTCCATCCCTTTTCGCAGAGATCCCGGATTCGTTGCAGCGCGGCAAACGCCGCGTGGCCTTCATTCAAATGGTAGACGCTCGGGTCGGCGCCGATGGCTCTCAGCGCCCGGACGCCGCCGATGCCGAGCAGGATTTCCTGCTGGATGCGCGTCTCACGGTCGCCGCCGTAGAGGCGAGCGGACAAAGCGCGATCCCAGGGGGCGTTTTCCTCGAGATCGGTGTCCAGCAGATACAGACTGACGCGTCCGAGACGAACGCGCCACACCGCCATCAGCACCGTGCGGCTGCCGAGCGGAACTGCCGTCACGCACGGAGCGCCTGCGGCGGTGAGGGCCGGCTCGATCGCGGCGTCCCGCCAGTTGAGTTTTTCGTAGACCTCCTGCTGCCACCCGTCTGCGGAGACTTCCTGATGAAAGTAGCCCTGCGGGTACATGAACCCGACGCCGATGAGTGGAACGCCCAGATCGCTGGCTTCCTTGCAGTGATCGCCCGCGAGGACGCCGAGTCCGCCGGCGTAAATCGGCAGCGACTGGTGGAGCGCGAACTCCGCCGAGAAGTACGCAATCGTGCGTCCCGCCAGCTCGGGGCACTCGCGCTCACACCAGGTGTTCTTCGCCGCGCGGGCGGCGTCAAGTCGCCTGATGGCGCTGTCATAGTTCGCGAGCCATTCAGGGTCGGCCATCACGCGCTCGAGCGTGTCCGCAGTGATCAGCTTCAGCATGCGAACGGGGTTGTGCGCCGTCAGCCGCCAGAGGGGGTATTCAAGACGCCGGAACACATTCCGAGCGTCAGCGTTCCAGCTCCACCACAGGTTGTGGGCAAGCTCATCAAGGCGGCTGACGCGATCAGGCAGTAAAGACAATTGACAGATACCTCACCGGTAGTAGGCAGTATGCAGTAGGTAGTAGTCGACTGTGAACTGCCTACTGCCTGTTGTCTGTTACTAAAGACGCAAACGTGGACAAGTCGATGTTGCCGCCAGACACGACCGCTACGACATTTCCGCTGACCCGGCCGGACAGTGCGGCGGCGATCGCGCATCCGGCCGCCCCTTCGGCGATCACATGGCACCGCTCGGCGACGAGCTTCATGCCGGCAGCAATCTCCTGGAGTGCCACGACCATGGAACCGGCCAGGAGCCGCGACAGCAGCGGCCACATCGTGGGAAGCACCGATCGCCCGCCGGCGCCGTCGACGAACGAGGCCTGCCACCCGTCAAAAACGCTGGCGCGCCCGTTCTTGAGCGAAGTGTCGAATGGCGAGGCCGTCTCGGGCTCCGCGGCGTAGACCTTGACCCCGGGGCGCCTGGCACAAATGGCGGATGCGAGGCCCGCCAGCAATCCCCCGCCGCCAAGCGGCGCAATGACCGCGTCGACGTTGGGAAGGTCATCGAGAATCTCGAGCCCGGCGGTCCCGTTGCCTGCGATGAAGCGATCGTCGTCAAAGGGATGAACGAAGAAGCCGCGCATGCGATCCGACGCGTGCGCCTCGACTGTTCGCCAGCATTCGTCGTATGTCGCACGAACGATCGAGGCGCCCAGTTGCTCGATGGCGCGCAGCTTTGTTGCGGGTGCGGTGTCCGTGACCATCACCGAACAGGGGACACCCGCCACGCGCGCGGCCAGCGCAACACCCTGCGCCGCATTACCGGCGCTCACGGTCCAGACGCCGTCCTTCGCTGTGTGGGCGGGCAGCTGGCGGATCACGTTCTGAGCGCCGCGGATTTTGAACGACCCTATGGGTTGCAAGGTCTCGAGCTTCAGGAAGATGTCGGTCTCTGATCTGCCGCGAACGGAGGGCGGCCAGTCGAGGCGGACGAGCGGTGTGCGAACGACGGGATTGTAGATGGTGCGAGCGGCCTCCTCGATGGCGCTCAGCGGAATCTCACGCATGCGATCATGGCAGAGGGGGAATCGTAGCACGCGCACTTCGCTCATCAATCGACGCAGCGTTCGGCTTCAGCGAGAAGGTTTCCGAGTGTCCATCGTGGCCGACGCTGCGCGAGCGCGCAGAAAGATTCACCTACCACGCGGCATGCACATTCGCACTCGATGGGGTATCACAGAGGTCGACGGAAGCCCTCGAGTTTGGTGATATGCTTTCTGAAGCTGAGCTGCCCTCGTCGCGAGGCGCACGTAATCGGAGTTGAGAAATGGCACGCAATGCACGACCTACGGCGGCAAAGCGCGAGCGCGAAAAGGCCCTGATCGAGCGACGTCAGCAGAAGGCCGCGAAACGGGAAGATACCAAACGCCGGAAGGCGGAGCAGGGACCGAACCCCGATGGCGGCGACCCGGATATCGCCGGCATCACGCCCGGCCCGCAGCCGCTGGCCGATTGGCAGGTCGAGGAGTAGCGGCCGGCCGTTTCATCGGTTCAATCCGCACGTCGCGATCCTTCTGCCGATCGATCAGCGACAAGCGCATTCTCCAACTGAACTCGGCGTAGGTAGTCAGCCGGACTGACGCGCGTCCGCCTAACGGCGGACACTACGAATCTGAGAATCGCGGCACGGGAACGGCGCGAACCGTATCTGACGAGCGCGCATCGCCGGAATGAGTCGCGCCGTGGCGTCAACCGCGTACTGCCGGTCGGCGCGAGGGTCGGCGTGATGACCGTCGTGAATGACGATGATGTCGCCGGCGCGGGCTCGGCGCGCGAGACGGTCGGCGAGCGCGTCTGCTTCGCGCGGACGCCACCAGTTCCAGTCCCATAGTCCAAAGCTCCAGCCCGCCAGGCGATAGTCCATCCTCTCGAGCGCTTCGTAGAGGGGGATGCTGCGCCATCCTGCGTGGGGCCGGAACCACCGGCACGGGCGAGATCCCGCGAGTGCCTCGATGCGTCCCGCGGCCTGCTCGAGCGCGTCGGCAATGCGATCCGTGCTGCGCAACATGAGCCAGCGCTGGTTCGAATGCAGGCCCACTGCATGTCCTTCGGCGAACATCCGCCGAACGATGGGACCGGTTTCTTCCGTCACATGGTCGTCGATGAGGAAAAACGTCGCACGCGCGTTCTCGCGCTGCAGGACGTCGAGCAGCAAAGGCGTCGCCGTCGGATTCGGTCCGTCGTCGTAGGTCAGATAGACGGCCGGGGAGGATTCGTCGCTGGGCAGATGCCACGACGAATCGCCGCGGCGGAATGCCTCCAGCAGAAATGCAAATGGTGCGGTATGTGCCAGCGAAAGGACGCCCGCCGCGATCGCGCCTGCCAGCAGCAGCATGTTCGTTTATGGTGCGAGGCGCTCGGCGGGAATCTTCACCAGAAACGCGTCCAGACGGTTGCCGCGTAGGTTCGTCGTCCAGAGAAAGTACCTGCCGCTGACATCGAGGTTTCCCTTCGGCGTTTGCTCGTAGTCGTCGCCGTCAGAGTCGCGGCCGCCGGCCGCATCAAGGTCTGTCATCACCTGCGCCACGACCAGAACGTCGAGCGAGCCGTCACTGTTGCGGCCCGCGTCGAGCGGGAAGCAGACGATCTCATCCGCCATGTCCTGTACCCGGCTGGCGTTGCTGCCGCACGCATACTGCGCGTCAGGACTGACACCGGATCGGGCGTTTCCGTGTGCCACGTGGTTCGCCGCCGCGATGTCCCACCGTTTGTTGAAATGTACCACCGGACCGATTGGGCGGATGGTGCTGGCGACCGGGAACTTCAGAAGGATCGTCGAATTCGGCAGCGGGTTGAACGTGTCGGCGCCCACCGCATAGCCGAACCCCATGTCCAGATGCCCGAGCGCTCCGTTGACGTCGTCGATCGTTGTGATTCTGTTGCGCCGCAGGTCGACGACGCGATTGCGCCGCGATCCGCCGGGTCGCGTCTCGAGGAGCATCAGCCACAGGCCGGACTTGTCCACGTGGCATTCGTCGAGCGCATAGCCGGTCGGGGGCGCAAAGTACTGGAATCGCTGGGTAGCGCTCTGGTAAGCCACACACCCAATCCGCCGCCAGCTTGTGTCTTGAACAGTTGCCGAATGCACGCGATCGTCGTCGCTCGAATGGGGCTGGATGATGAAAGCCGCTGACGCCGGACACACAGCGGGCCGGGGGCATGCAGTGAGGTCAAGTGCCGGCGCTGCCTCGAACTGCCGCTGAAGTATGTCGTAGCGGCGCAATTGCGGCGTTCCGATCAGATATACATACAGCCGCGTGCGATTCGTGCCGCTGAAGTACCAGCCTTCTGCCGTGCTGTTGCCGTAGGGACTCGAAGGAAAGATCGGACCAAGATTCGTTACTGCATCGGTTGCCTTGTTGTACTTCAGCAACATCGGTCCGACGCCGCCGCTGTTGCGATCGGTGCCGAGAAAGATGTACATGTCGGCGCTGCCGATGTGATTGTTCATATTGCGCCAGTACGAATAACCGACGTACCCGACGCAGTCGCCCCCTCCGGCGCAATCGGCCGCGTTGGTGAGCCTGACGCCGGACGTGTTGTATGGGGCCGGAAACGTGAACCCGCCTTTCGCGCCACCCTGCGGGAGGAACGCCTCGATTTGCGATCGTGTAAATCGCGGTCGCAGTGCTGGCGAGCCGGCAGTCTCGATGAACCCGCCGCCTGGCGCCGGCGGTGGGGTGATGCCCAGCACCGCACTGCGAACCGTGGCGCCGATGCTTCCGAGGGCGACGTCAAGGAGAAGGGGATACGACGGGGCCTTGGCGCTCTCGCGGAGAAACTTTCCGTTTCTAAAGTACCTGGACTCGTCCGCCGACGACCGCCACCCGAAACACGTCCCCGGCGCTGTACGGCGTATCGCCTCCGGCGTAGACACCGTTTTCGAGAACATCCGCCGAGCCCGCGCCGTTGAAACGAAATGCGAAATCGATGTCGGCATAAGTGGTGTCCTGGTTCCCGCGACTGAGTCCCCGAACCAGAATGTGTTTGCTTCGCCAACGGTGAACTGCACGTACCCATCGCCGGCGGAGAGTACCTGTTGAGACGTGGCGCCGGCGTCGTCAACGCCGTCCCATCCCCCTGTCTTCTGAAGCACCCCGCCGGTAACGGTCGCGTTGACGATGTTGATCCATGTGACATTTTGTTCTTCGGCGCCGGTGTGGTGGAAAGGCAGGAATGGGAGGACGACCGTCAGCAGCGCGATCTTCAACCGATTTCCTCGTGGCATGCCCCTTGCGCCAGCACGAATGGTGCCACGGCGTAGGATCGCCAGGATGCCCGCGAACCGTCGTGCGATGCCCGAGATACCGTCGTGGGTCGTTCCTGTCGATGCGGCCGGTACACGACTCGACAAGTTTCTCGCCGATCGCGAGCGCCTTGGGTCACGAAGCCGAGTGAGCGACGCGCTCGCCAAGGGCAAAGTTTTCGTCAACGGATCGGAAGCGGCGGAAGCCGACGCCGGTTCCCGCATCCGGGCCGGCGATGTCGTTGGCGTGTGGATGGACAAGCCTGGGAGCGCGCAGCGGCGCCGACGAGAGATCGGGCATGGTGCGCTCGAGATTCTTTACGAGGACGATCAGCTGATGGTCGTCAACAAACCGGCCGGACTGCTCGCCGTGCCGCTCGCGCAGAGAGCGGACGCCCCGTCCGCTTACGATTCGCTCCGCGAACATCTGCGTTCCCGCGGGAAGCGGAAGCCCCTCGTCGTGCATCGGATCGATCGCGATACATCCGGGTTGCTGGTGTTTGCCTCACGGCTTCGCGCCCAGGAGCATTTGAAGAATCAGTTCCAGCGGCGCGACCCGGAGCGTGTGTACCTCGCCGTGGTGCACGGGCACCCGCAGCCACTCGAGGGGGTGTGGCGTGACTACCTCGTGTGGGATGCCGAGGCGCTCGTTCAGAAGCGTGCGCATCCGCGGGATCCGAAGAAGAAAGAGGCCATCAGCCACTACCGTGTCATCGAAAAGCTCGGCGACGCAGCGTTGGTCGAAATTCGCCTGGAGACAGGCAAGCGGAATCAGATTCGCATTCAGGCGCGGCTTCACGGCTATCCGCTGGTCGGCGAACGCCTTTACGCGGCCGGCTCAGGGCCGGTTCGTCCCATTGCCTTCGAGCGCCAGGCCCTTCACGCCCATCGGTTGTCGTTCGATCATCCCGGCAGCGGCAGGCGGATGACGGTCGAAGCGCCACTGCCAGCCGACATGGAGGCGCTGATTGCGCGACTTCGGCGTGGTTGAGGGGCATTCTCGAGCTGTTGGGCCCGGACCGTCAAACCCGTGCATCAGCTGAGTTTCGGCCCGTCAAATTGTCCCGGATCCACCCACCCCGACCGGGGTATATACTTTTCCGCGTCTGCTGGAAGCGACGCCATTTGCCTTACCCGCATCAGATTCGTGGTTACCTCGACTCTCTTGCGTCAGTGATGCCGAGCACCCTGCTCGGGCCAAGTTTCCGGTCATGCATCTTGCGAGATGCCGGAGGCAAGAGATGAGTTCGAAGCTGTACGTCGGAAACCTGCCATACGAAACAAACGAAGCCGAGCTCGAAGGGTTGTTTGCCCAGGCCGGCGCTGTGGCGTCGGTCAATGTCGTGCGCGATCGGGAGACCGGTCGTCCACGCGGATTCGCCTTCGTCGAGATGGCCAACGAAGCCGATGCAAAGAACGCCATCGCGCAGTTCAACGAGCGCCCGTTCGGTGGGCGCAAGTTGATGGTCAACGAGGCGCGTCCGCAGGTTCCGCGCGGCGGCGGCGGTGGCGGTGGCTTCCGAGGCGGCGACAACCGTGGTGGCGGCGGTGGACGCGGCGGCCGGCGGTCAGAGCCGCGCTGGTAAGTTCGCGCACGGAGGGCCCCCACTCTGGACACATCAGCGGCACGGAGGGCACAATGAGTGCTCTTGGGGGGGCTCTGCGTCCGGAGCGGCTGGAGGGTTCTATGACACTGAGATTTCTGGTGGGGTACGTTGTCTGGGGTTTCCTCGCAGGAGGAGTCACTGTAGCCGCGCATCATGCGGTGCAGGCGCAGTTCGACGTCAACGCCCCCGCTGTGACGCTGGTAGGCACGCTCAAGAAAACAGAATGGATTAACCCTCACGCCAAATTGCACATCACGGTCAAGAACGAAAAGACCGGACAGATGGAGGACTGGGAGCTTCAGATGGCGGCTGCCGCACAGCTTCGCCGGAACGGCTTTCCTCTGTCGGTGCGCGGCGGCATCAAGCCTGGCGACCCGATCACCGCGACGGCGTTCGCCGCGCGCGACGGATCGACAACGGGTCTCCTCAGGTCGATCAAATTCCCTGATGGCCGCACTTTCACCCGCGGCGTGTACGGCGAAGCAGACCTCGAGAAGTAAGAACGTCAGACGCCCTGGAGGCATCACGATGCAGTCACGATCACGACGTGTACCGTGCGGCACGAGCGTGTCGCTTCTCGTCGCAGGCGTACTTGCTGTGTGCGCGCCGGTCGGCGTGGACCTGGCAGCGCAGCAGCCTGGTGGAGGCGCCGCCGCAGTTCCCACACCCAGGATGTCCGACGGCAAGCCCGACTTCAACGGCATGTGGGCTGGCGGCGGTGGCGGTGGCGCCGGATTTGGCGCCGAGAACCCCGCCGACAACGACAACGTCATCGCGCTGCTGCGCGCCCGCGCGCCCGAACTGGACAAGGCGGCGCCGGCGGGCACGGATGCCAACTACGCGTATGCCATCGTGAACTTCGAGCGCGACAGTGGTCTGTCGCAGCGTTCTGTTCGCAACCGTCCGATGTACAAGCCCGAGCACTGGGCAAAAGTAAACCAGCTCGACAAAGACGGAAACGCGTTGGATCCTGCATTCAAGTGTCTGCCGGAAGGTGTTCCGCGCATGGGCCCGCCCGACAAGATCGTGCACACCCCGAAAGAGATGATCTTTCTCTACGGTCTGCGCATGACGCGCATTATCCCGATCGATGGACGTCCACTCCCGCCGGTGGCCGACTGGGTGGGCTTGTGGAATGGTGTCTCACGCGGACGCTGGGAAGGCGACGAGCTGGTCGTCGAGACCGTCGACTTCAACGACGAGACATGGCTTGCGTGGCCCGGTTGGTTCCATTCGATCGACATGAAGGTAACCGAACGGATTCGTCGCGACGGCAACACGCTCAGGTGGCAGGCGACGGTGGAAGACCCTGTGCTGCTGCAGCCCTGGGTCATGAATCCGCGCACGCTGCGGCTGAACGCGAACCCCAACGCCGAGGTCGAAGAAGATCTCCCGTGCTTCGAGAGAGATCTCCAGCACATGGTGACCAAGGAGCGCGGATAAGCCGTCCTAGGCTTCGCTGAATGAGATCGGGAGGCTCTTGCAGCCCCCGAAACGCGATGAGGTCGCGCCATTCGACCTCGCGCGCCAGTCGAATGTCGCGCAGCCGCGCCGCAGCGCCTCGAAAGCAATCTGACCTTCCAGTCGGGCAAGAGGCGCACCCAGACACGAGTGCCTGAACTCGCGCATTGCTCCTTCGGCGGTTCGCGCCACCTGTTTCCATGTTCGGGACACTCGCCCGTATCGCTGTGGCTGTCTAGCGTTTGCGACGATCCGATCCTCGTGGCGAGCGGCGACGGTCACGCGGACCTCTGCGTTGGTCCTTTTTGGTGCGCCACCTGCGACCGCAGCGTAAGCACTCGTAGTCGATTTTGACGATGTCGCCCGTAATGGTCCGGTCCTGCCGCACGGAGCGGATAGCTCCGCAGTTGGGGCAGTCCAAATTGGGCATATGGGATAAATCGATCCTACTTCAAGCTCAACCATATGGGCCACAAAGTCAAACCGTCAATTCATTGAAATTCCGTGAATTCATTGAAATCACGTCGGAATTCAAAAATTGCGTGGAGAGAATGCGCGGTTCTGAGAAGGCGGGGCGCAGGAAAGAGATTTTAGGGGCAAACGCCCGACCTAGAGGGACCTGAGAGGCGACCCCGAACCTCCGCAGTCGGCCACGTCCTCGAGCACAGATACCTCGCCGGATTCGCACACCATTCGCACAAACGAGGCGCAGGCGGCTCACGCCGCGTCAACGCCGATCGCCGTAACTCATTGAAAAAGCGATGGTGCGGAAGCGGGGACTCGAACCCCGATGGCCTTGCGGCCACTAGCTCCTGAGGCTAGCGCGTCTGCCAATTCCGCCACTTCCGCGCGGTGGAAACAAAAAAGCTGGCCGAAGAACCGATTGTACCATGCACGATTTTTCGCTCCTCGCTACCGGGCCGCGCCGTTTCCGTGCGTTCAGCCGTCGCGCTGACGCGCTCGGCTTTCGGGCAGGAGTCCTTGGTACTCGTGCTGCTTGGCCGAGACGGCATAGAACCATCAGCCACCGACGCGCGACAGCAGATGTGTTCCGCCTCGCTTCAATCCTTTCGCTGGCGCGTCTGCACCTCCGCCGCAGTGATGATGAACGTGACGAGCTGTACATCGCTCAATTGCGAGAGGTCCTTGTTCGCTGGATTAAGGTCGCATCTCTCGATGATCGCCAGCAGCTGCGACCGCGTGCGCACGCGGAGTCGCGCCCGCAGAGCAGCTCTCCCGCGCCGCAGCACCTCGAACGGGTCCAGTGAGGCTTCGCCAGCCGCCACTTCCGGATCGCCAACGCGAATGCCTTGGCCGTTGGCGGCGTTGACGGCCCGCGTAAACGCCCCCTGGATATAGACGTCCGTCAGCGTTTCCGACCAGCGGACGACAGCCGCTTGTGTCGGCTGTGTCGTTTCTGTCTTGGTGAGCAGCACCTCGAGGCTATCGTCAAGTGGGATGAACTCGAGCCACCCTACCCATATCCCGTCGGGGAGCTGCTCGCCTGCCATCCGCACGTGATATTCATCACCATTGGGCGATACGACGGTTCTCATGAGGTCGGCGTTGATTTCACTCAAGGTTCTATCCTTCGTTCACACGATCAAGTCGGATCGCCGCGCACGATTTTGAGTCCGGCGATTTCTGCGACCAACTGATCAAAATCCATAACTTCGGCAGCAATGCTCTTTGGGCGATGCTTTCAAGCTGCAGGCCACAATGCATGAACGCTCAAGCATTTATTCGATCCTCGTACCTGAGCGCTCAAGCATCTGTGCCTCGGGCGCGATCTCGACTTCGGCTGTCAGGATGTGGTGCCCGATTTGCTGAGGACGCCAGCGGATGCGGATGCGGTCAAGCAGGACAACGCTGCTGGAAGTGAGGCGACGCTGCCTCGTCTGTGACTACGAGATCGTTACCGAAGAGGCGGTTGATGCCCCTGTCCTCGGTGCGCCGTGTCTGGAATGTAGCGCACCTACGGAACGGATCGAGGTTCTGCGCCGCCGGACGGTGCCTATTGTCCGAAACCCGCATGCTGCAGCGCTGGGACGTCTTGGCGGGCTAAAGGGCGGTCCGGCGCGCGCCGCAAATCTCAGTGCGAGTCGAAGGCGGGAGATTGCCAGAGCGGCAGCGCGCGCGCGGTGGTCTTCACGGGGCACGAGATAACGCCCAGCCATTCACGCACTACCCGCTAACGCCCCTTGCCCGCTCGGTTCTCGTGCGGCGCGCCGCCGCGGTGAGATGTCCCTTACCCACAAGTGGTCGGCGTGTGAGTTACCGGCGCCGGCCGTGCTTCATCCTGGACAGCTAAGCTATTGACGCCTGCGGCCGTCTTCCACCGTTGGCGGTTCCGCACCGAGCGAAAATGTTGACCGGCGCTCCATGCTCGGCAACAGTTAAGGCTGACGGAATGACCCTCAAGACGGGCCAAAGAGCCAGATGACGTCTCTTCTCCGAATCGGGCGAGCGGCATTTATTCACATCATCGTGGTTGGCGTCGCTACTGGTTTAAGTCCCGCCGTGGCGAGTGCAGAATGTGCCTTCGTGACGATATCGCAGGCGATCGCCTCGCCTACGACCGTTGCGGTATTCAGTGGGACCGTCAGCGAGATAGAAGAGAGCGCAGGGGCGGTCGCTCACGTGGTGACGTTCGATGTGCAGCGCGTGTGGAAGGGAACCGTCACAAAGCGAGTGTCGCTCTACCAGTTGAACACCAACGAGGCGATCCAGTTTTCGGCGGGCGTGCCATATCTCATGGTCGCCTACCGCATGCGCCCCGAAGAACTGGAAGTCTCTGGCACAATCCGACGCGCGACGACGCTCGGGGTCGCCACGTGTGTCAGCCGGACGCTCGAGCAAGCGGAACGCCTTGGTAACTTGCGCGAGCTTGGACCGGGACAACTCCTTCGCTAAGACGTTTCAATAGACGTGGTCTGTTCGACGCAAAGGTCGCTGACATCGATTACTTCTATGCCTCACGTTTGCCCGGCGAACCGTTGGAGGGCATAGAGGACATCCATACGCATCCTGCACTGCCGCGATCCGTGCGAATCGGCCTTCATTTCTCGTTCTAGGGGAACCCGAGCCGGCGGCGCCCGCGCCGATGCGCCTCGACGTGCACGAGAGTAGACTTGAGCAAACGGGGAGGTTCCTCATGAGGCGCACCATTCTGGCCGTTGGCGGCATCGTCCTCCTCTGCGTCGTTCCGGGGCGCGCGCATCATTCGTACGCGGATTTCCACGACCATGTCGTGTCGATCGAGGGCACGCTCGAGAAGGTCGTCTTTGCCAACCCGCATACGATTCTGACTGTGAGAGCCAAAGACGCCGTCTATACCGGCAACTGGCGGGCCGCATTTCAGTTGAACACCATGGGCGTGAAGCCGACTGACCTGAAGGCGGGCGATGTGATCGTGATCAGCGGCACACCCTCTCGCGACGCGGCTGCGCATCAGTTGGCGAGGCTCAGCGAAGTACGCAGGCCAAGCGACGGCTGGAGCTGGCGCAGGGATCGTGCGTTCAACGGCAGTTATGTGACGCCGTCGGCGTCACACTGAAGTAGTGTCCGCCTTTAGGGGCACTGTCTCAGTTTGAAGTGCCTATATTGCCTCAAGGGAAGCGAGCGCATCATCAGCGCTGACAAAGCTGCCGGTCCAGTCAAAATACTTGCCGGGCTCGATTTTTAGAATCTTCCACACGCCCGACAATCTAGCGAGCATCGCGCCACGCCCAGTCGGCAGTCCGATAACCTCGGTACTGATAGGGTTCCCCTTCACTGATCTCGAGTGGGCGGAGTGTCAGCATGGAGCCATTATCGACCTCGTTCATCGCAGGAACTGTTCGATACGGGACACCATGCCTTTCGCGGCATGCGGATACTCCCATCATGGCCAACACGCCCGAAGCGACCGCGTGACATCAACCAGCTTGCGAAGTTGATTGTAGGACTTTCGACGGGCGAAGTACAGGAGGAAGATCCGAACGCGGGCAAGAGCGCGTCTGCCGTCGAACGCGGCAGACGCGGCGGGCTAATCAGCAGGAAACTAAGACGCTAGTCATCGAGCGGCCTAATGCAAGCACATTGTCGCCCCGTCGGGGGCAAACTGAGACATGCCCCTTTAGTACCGAGATGTCGCGTGGTGCGGGCATCGATCGCACTGCGTCGATTCGTCGTGTTCTGCGGCCACATGCGGCGTCACCGCGATCTGCCGTAGGTCGGCGACAAATTCGGGATAGTCATAGCCCTTGTCGCCGCCGAGCGTCACACGGCCGCCAGGCCGGCCCGCGATCATCATCAACGCGGCATCGCGTTCTCCCGTACCCGTCCGCGGACGTGACACGGGTATTGACGACCAGGCCCGAGCGATTCTCCATCAGCACGTGCCCCAAATAGGCCAGCTGCGCGGGACGGCCCACGCCCTTCTTGTAGAGCCGCGCATCGGGATCGGTCGTCGATTGATGCGTGTCATTCTTCCGACGCTCCCCGCGGAAATTCACCGTCGGATTGCTGGGATCATCCGGTGGCCGATTGGCCGTGTCCTTCGGCCGAAAACTCTTGTGACTGGCCCAGGCCTCGAGCAGCGTGCCATCGACGGTAAAATGCTCATCCGACAGCAACCGGTGAGGCGGACCTCAGTCCGGCTGAAGCCGGACACTACGAGGACGCCGAACGGTGGACTGCCGGTGCAGGCAGCTCCTCGCGGGCGCTGACGAGCGCCGCAATCACCAGATCGCCGCTCACGTTGACGGCCGTCCGGCACATATCCAGAAACCGATCGACCCCGAGGATGAGCGCCATGCCTTCGGCGGGAATGCCCACCGACTGCGCCACGATCATCACCATCGGCAGTGAGCCTCCCGGAATACCCGCCGTCCCGACGCCGGCAAGAATCGACATCACCATCACGCGGATCTGCTGACCGATGGTGAGATCGAGGCCGTACACCTGCGCCAGGAACAGCACCGTCACTCCCTCGAACAGCGCGGTACCGTTCTGATTCGCAGTCGATCCTACGGTCAAGACGAAACGGGCGATCTGCGGCGGCAGGTGCAGCGTGTTCTCCGCCACGTCGAGCGAGAGCGGAAGCGTTGCGTTGGACGAGGCGGTTGAAAACGCGTAGAGGTACACCTCACGGCACTTGCGGAAGAATTCAGCCGGCGACCGGCGCGCCACCGTCCACAGAAGCGCGGAGTACACGACAAACTGCTGGACGAGCAGGCCGGCAACGACCGTGATGACGTAATAGAGCAGCGAGGCAAGAATGCCGGTACCGAACGTGAACGCGGTATTGAAGACGATCGCGAACACCGCAAACGGCGCCAGCAGCATCGCAAAATGGACGATGCGCATGCAGGCGTCGAAGATTTGCTCGAAGACGCTCACGAGCAGCACCTCGTCCTCGCCTTGGCGCGGACGCAGGTGGCTGACCGCGACGCCGAAAATCACCGCGAACACCATGAGGGGCAGCATTTCGCCATCGAGCGCCCTCACCGCCGATTCGAACGGATTGCGAGGGATCAGCTCGATGAACACGTCGCTCAGCGGCTTGACCGCGGCGGCATTCGCCTCGATCGCCTGCACACCCGGCGTCGGGACTCCGGCGGCGGCGAGCTGTACACCGCGTCCCGGTTGAAGCAGGTTGACGAGCGCCACGCCGATCGCCACCGACGCAGCGCTGAGGAGGACGGTGAAGCCGAGCGTGCGGCCAGCGACGCCCGACAGGTCCCGGCCGCGGCCGAGTTGATAGACGCCAATCACCAGCGCCGAAAAGACCATTGGCACCACGATCATGAAAATCGTGCGCAGGAAGATCTGGCCGATTGGCCGGAGGACGTGCGTGTTGAAGGCGACGAGTCCGGGTGCGTCCGCGTACGGATGAAGCGCTGCCCCCAGCGTGATACCAAGCAGGAGCGCTATGCCCAGCTTGTTGTGGAGTTTCACGCAGGGATGATATCAGCCCGGCCTGCGTGCCTCTGGCCACAGCGCCACGGCGTTCGGCGTGACGCGCCGTGCGGCGCGCAGGAGCGTCGCAACAGACTGCAGCCGGCGCGCCTGTCGCTCGCTCCACGCCAATCCGAGCTGACCTCTGAGGTCGTGTGGCAGCAACCCGACGGTGACGAGGCGGTTGACCCACGCGGCTGGGGCAACGAAACGTCCAAAGGGCGGGGATACGACCAGCGCGGAGAGCTCGCGCGCCTGATCGCTCACGACGATTGCGCCCGATTCGTACATCCGCGCCATGTAAGCCGCATTGTCGCCGTGCGTACCAGGTATCTCGTGGGCGCGCGCCCCGAGGTCGAGGGCGATTGAGACCGCCTCGACGCAATACGCGTCACGCTCCTCAGAGGTTAAAGGTCGTACCACTGAATTCGTACACCAGCGGTATCGATTCAAGCAGTGTGGCGTGTACCCAGAGAACGAGATCGGGGTCCTCGGCGGAGTAAGGCGTGCCGGCGGAGAAAATACCCGCGTCGTGCGTGAGCCGGCCGTGCACCCGGCGGTGAATCGCGCGAATCCCGTCGAGCGCTTTCTGTCTTGCGTCGTCGTCGCCGAAGACGAGCGCCAGCATCGCGCGAATCGTGTGATGCAGTCGAAAGACGGCCGACACGCCGCCACCGCGGAACGAGCTGTGCTCCGCGACGCCTGCCGCGACCAGCGGGTGCGCGAGCTGCAGGAGGATGGCGCGCGACCAGCCGAGCATGACGCTGCGCTCGGCGTTGACACGCTGGGAGATGAGGTGGTGCATGAGCGCGCAGGCTGAAGTCGTCGCGCAGGGTCGCGCAGGATCGCGCAGGCTAAAGCCTGCGCTCTACGCTACTCGCTGGCGCGTGGGGCCGGACCCTACTCGATGATCGTGAGCTGCGAGGCCTGAACGTCGAACGGCTTGAACTCGCCCGTGCGTCCCTGCGGATCCTTCGCTGTGATCGTGAACCGCACGATTCCCATGGGAGCATCCTCGGGAACGATCCACTTCGCGACCCAGAACTCACGCTCCGGCTCCTTCACCGTCTGTCGATCGCGCATCGGGATGTCGATCGTTCTGCCGCCATACGTGAGGTGTACGACGAGCTGCGTCGCCTTGTCACGCTTTCCGGTGGCCGGGTTGATTGCGGTTGCACGGAAACCAACCGGATCGCCCTTCTTATACCGGTTGTTCAGCGTGCAGTTCAGCGGCTTGCCCGGACCCAGGAAGTAGGTCAGGTCGCCATAGACCACGAGCTGTTCCTGGGCGCTCTGGCCCGCCACGGATCCGGCGGTCAGCACAGCCGTCACACCAACGGCCACACAGGCAATGAGCCTTCTCACGGTCCCTCCCTCAGCGCAGCGACGTTGAAGGTACGTTCGGCCTTGCGAACCTCGCGTTGTCAATCGTCACATTCGGCCGGATTTCCTTCAATCGAATGTGCGATTGCCCGTTGGTCCATGTCTTCAGCCAGGTGTAGGGCATCTTCACGCCCGCCACGTCGCGGTAGTCAGAATAATCGATTTGGACCGGAACTGGACCTGCAGCGGTCTCGACCCACCGGACGATCCGGACGAGGAGCCCGGACTCCTCGTCAAAATGCAGGTTGACGGGCGATTGACCCGGGTTGATGCCCCGGGCGACGAGGACCTCCTTCCCGTCGATGTCTGCATATCCCATCTGCCATTGCTGGAACCCTTTAGCCAGCTCGGCGGGGAAAAGACTCATCGTGTCCACTCGCGACCCGCTCAGGCTCCAGCCCGAGAACTCGATGAGCGGAATCGGGGTGTCGGGGTGGTACCTGCCTGCAGTGTTCCCGTTGTAGTACCACAAGAGGTCGTTCGCACCGGTCTCGGCTTTTTCACCGCGCTGATCGGGCGCTCGCGCCACCACTTCGAAGGGCACCTCCTGATCGCTCGTCTCGAACCCGAGGTACGTCCCGGTGGCCGCGAAGCTTCTGAGCGCTGCCAGCCGCTGCGCGCCGCCCGACGCTTCGATGTACCGGGCGAGCACCTTTTCAGCAGGGGGCGCGGCGACATCGGGGAAGAACTTCCATGACGTCGCGTCGTTGACCAGCTCGCTGTACTGCAGGCGCAGGCTTGGCGAGCGCTCCGGCTGCGGATCGCCCCCGTGGCATGTGAAACAGGTGATGCGCTGCTGGCCGCCAAAGTACAGGCGATTGATGTTGTTCATCATCACGACCATCTGGCGGGCGCGCTCGATGCGCGGCGTCGAAAGCGCGAATGCTTTGGGGTCGGACGTGATTCTTCCGTCGTGACAGCCCACACAGTCCAGGAGCAGCGCCGAGGCGAACATCCCCATCGTGTCGTTGAACTGATCGACGGGGATGCCCTTCAGGACCTGTATGTTCAGGTACACGTTCTCCGCCATCGGCGGCTTCTGTGTGGCGGGTGCGTTCTGGCTCGCCTCGAACCCGACACCGAGCAGACACACGAACAGCCCCGCGATTACCGCCGTAACCCGATTCCGACGAACGCTCATTCGGTTCTCCTGCCGGCCTCGATATCCCAAATACACAAAAAAAAGGAACGGCGCGGCAAAGCCGCCGTTCCTTTGTTTCATCTCGCCTGGCCCGGCCAAGCCGCGTAAGCGGCAACGGCGGCCCGGTGGCTCGCTAGCCGCGCTCGCGCGTGACGATGTGGGCGCTGTCGCGGCTCTCACATGGCAGATCCTCGACGAGCAGCGCCTTCGAATTCGGATTCAGGTTTCTCCTTACGGGATTCATGACCCACGGCTCCATCAGGACTTCGGGGTCGTGTATCGTCGCCTGCCACGTGAGGGTAGTTGCCTTCGCGCGTCAATCGCTCCACCACGCGCATGTTGTTCGTGTGGAAGTAGCCGGGCCAGGCAAGCCATGTCTCGTCCGTGAAGCCGACGCTGTCGATGACCAACGTGTCGCCTTCCCACTTGCCGATGGAGTCGCCGTAATAGAGAAGATCCTGCGACCTGATCGGATCGTGTTCGCGCCCGTCAATCGGGATGACGCGGAACACATTGTGGCTCGCGTACAGGAAGATGAGCTCGGTCGGCGTCTGGACGATCTTGCTCGGCGCGCCCATGCGTGGCAGCCCAGCCGGATAGCACTTGATTTCCGGATCCTTGAAGTTGCCGTTCACGTCGAGGTCCTCGACCCTCGCCCAGTGTTCAGGCTTGTACTTCGGAAGATTCGGACTCATGCGCTGCCGGACACCGCTGTCGCGCTCGAAATTGATCGCCGGCTTGCACTCCTGCCCCGGGTGGCACGGGCGCCCGCGGCTCAGGACGGTGATGTTGCCCGACTCATCGGGCTTGAGGTCTCCGCCGCCACCGCCGACCCACATGCCGGTGAAATCGACCTTGCCATCGGAAGTGCGTGGCGTCGCGGCGTTTCCGTTGCTGGCGCGCTGCTGTGTTGTCGCCGCGGCGGTGGTGAGCCACAGCGCGGCCGCGATCGTCGCGGCGACGCTCGCACTGATACGAATACGTCGAAGCATCATGGCTCGTCCTTTTCGAAGCGTCAGTTGTTCAGCGGGCTCGTCGGATCCTCGTGGAACAAGGTGATGACCTTGCCGTCAGGACCCTTCATCGTCCGCACGCGGCCGACGTTCGCGCCGTTCTTCGCGGGAGCAAACGTTACTTCGTAGGGCTGCCCGATCTGGAAGATTCTCACGAGGCCGGCGGCGCGGAGCGCGCCCGGGCCCGCGCCCGACATCTCCCACGTCACCTTGGTGCCGTCCGCCTTCGTTTCCTCGAAGAACCAGCGGCAGTGCGGATTGATCATCGCAAACCGGGTCATGACCCCGGTAAAGCCTTTCGTCTCGCTCATCTCGTACTCTGCCTGAATGGCGTGATGGGCTACGGCCGGCGGAGCCGTCAACAGCGCCAGCACAACCGCGGCCAATACGCTACAAGCTGTCCATGGTTTCATGTGTCTGCCTCCGCTAAAACTCGATTCTCTCACGTTCCCCTCCGGCTGAGGATCGGACGCTCCGCACCCGTATTAGTAGCGTCCTATTTCAGGTTGTCGGGAACGGGCATGATGACGTAAGGATTGTAGGTGTTCGTGTTGACCGTCATCAGCTCCAGCGACATGTCCCCCTGCTTTCGCACGATCCGGCGCGGCTGCAGGATGTCTGCCTGGTAGTCGTCCCAGTTCCAGTCGCCGTACTCCGTATAGGTCGTATCGCTGACCACGCCGCCGGTTGTTTCCACCCGGGCGACAAAGGTGCCGACCAGCGTTTTGAGGGCTGCCGGATCGGGCACCATGAGGCTGTTGTCTCTCCGCAGCGTGGCGTTGACCATGACGTCGTCGGCCGGCGCGGGCAATGGGAATGACAACACCATCGAGCCACCGGCGTTCTTGACCGTCGCCTTTGCCCCGGCGAGCGTTGCGGCTTTCACGACGCCCATGGGCGTTGTCCACAGCTGGACGAGCCGTTCCTTGACTTTGTCGCGGGCCGCTGTACCGGCCTTTCCGCGATCGACCTCGTTCCATGCGGAAGTGCCGGCAACGACTTCGATAACGCGCTGGGCTTGTCCGCCTGCCGGCTGCCGACGTAAGTCGACACGCATGCCCGGCACGTTGTAGTTGATGCTCATCCGATATTCCGGCACGTCGAACCGTTGACCGCCGACAGTCATGGTGCCTTTGGCCCAGTGTTCGAGCGTCAGGATGGAGTCCTCCTGCTGGAGGCCGCGTAGCATCCCCATCGAATTGGCCAGTTCGAACACGAGGCCTTTCACATCGGACGAATTCGTTGGCTGAGCGGCGCGCTGCTGCTGAGCGCGGGTGGAGACGGCGAGGGCGCTGACGGTCAGGGCGCCCGCCAGAACGAGTGCGGTTATGCGCATATGGATTCTATCTACTGTGAATCGCGAGATTAGCGTAATGCGGGCGGGGTGTAAAGGGAGCGGGGCCTTGCGGCGGTCAGAGACGGAGCAGCCGGGCGGCGGCTCCGTTGCGGGAGCGAATCAGGCGCGGTCGCTGACCGCTGTGACGGAGCTTTTTTCCGCGGCGCCCATCTCAGTAGACAAGTGACCCATCAAAAAGGCGCTCAAAACGAGGTACACGGTGATCACCCCGAGCCACAGTTCCAAACGTGTGATCGGTTCGCTCGGGCGGCTCAACTGTTCGACTAACATTTTTCGCATCACAGGTCCCACGTCCAATTGGCGGAAATGCCAAGGCCGGACAGCCGGCCGTTGACCGACGAAATTAGCAATTCACACGCCGCTTTTGTACTCAGGGATTCTTCGAAAAAATGCAGGGAAATTCGAGCGCCTGGGGCGTGGGCACGGCGGGTATCGATACTTTAGTCGCCGCCAGACCGGACAAGGCGACGGGTTAGCGACCGCTCTCGCGCATCCGCCCCGACCGATTTCAAATTCGGAATCGACTCGCCGTAGCGTCCGCCTTCCGCGCGTCAATCTGGCCGACGCCAGACAGTACGTACTGCGGTAACGTCCACCGGCGACAAGCCGAGCCCTGGCCGCGTCAGCATCGGGTGCGCCGACGCATCGAGCACTCCCGCATTGGCGAACATCAGCGGCGGATCGCAGATGTCGCGCTCGAGGAGAAACGTACCGAAGGCACCTTCCTGGGCCACGAGAATTTCGTCCGCCGCACGGGCCACCGTCAGCGCGGCGCGCGTGAGCAGGCTCGTCTCGCCGACTTGCGCTCCGACAATCACGCTGCACACCCAACGCCCGCGCGAGCTCGATGATTGCGAGCGACCTGATCACGCCGCCCATCTTCGAAACGCGGACATTGATGAGCCACTGCGACCGCGGTTCGCGGAGGCGTATCACCTGATCGCGCCGGACGAAACTCTCGTCCAGGACAATGCGCGCAGTTCAGCGCCTGTGCGATCAACGGCAGCTCGCTATGGCGCTCCGTGCGGATTGGTTCTTCGATCGCGAAAAAACCGTAGTCGAGCGAACGCAATCCTGCGATTGCCTCGTCGGCGTTCGGCCAGAGGTTGTTGGCGTCACCGCGCACGCGAATCGAATCGTCGTTCCATTTGTTGAAGACGGCCATCTTGCTGCGGTCGCGTTCGGAATCGCCCGAGAGTTTCACCTTGAAGTCCCTGAAGCCAGCCGCGCGGTATCGTTCCGCCATCGCGTGAAACGCGTCCGGCGATGCATCGCCAAGAACGGCGGTGTAACGGAACTTCGTTCCGGCAAGCGAGGGCAGCGACAAGAGAGCTTCTATCGGCACGCCTCCCCGTTTGCCGAGAACGTCGAGCACCGCCATTTCCAGGGCGCACCACGCCGCGGGGTTGGCGTTGATGTCGTCCTCGTGTTCGGCTGTCCACGCGCGCAGCGTGCCAAGGCTGGTTACGGTCCGTCGAAGTGCGGCTTCATGCTCCGAGACGAAGGCCGCCGCCGTGTCGAGGCTCTCCCCGGTGATGTACGGCCTGGGGCACGACTCGCCAAATCCGATGACTCCATCAGTCGCGACGGCCTCGATCCAGACTGTGTCCGTTTCCGTCCGCTCCGCCGAGGCGTGTCGGAACGCAGTCTTGAACGGGATGCGCAGCTGGTGGAACTGGAACCGATCGACGCGGACGTCACTCGACGACATACGGTTCGAACCGCAGCAGGAGATCTCGTCGATACTGCAGGACCGTTGGTTTGAATTGGCCCTCGCGCTGGCCCGCGCGCACGCAGGCAGCCTTGTACGCCTCGCCGGTTCCGTGTTTGAGCCGCGCAATCCGCAGAGGGGCCAGCCGGCCGCTCGCACGCTTGCTGTGATACTCGACGTTCAACTCGCCGAGCCGCTGGTCCACCTCCGCGGCGGTCTGCAGCATTGACGATGTGCCCGCATCGTCGGTTTCCAGAAAGAGGTGATAGGAAGAGGATTCCTCTTCCGCGACGAGAAGGAAGAAGCCGGGCGCAAAGCCATGGCGCCGCGCCGTGTCCTGGACCGCCTGAATCACCTGCGCTTCGTACAGTTTTTCACCCGTCAGGCTGGTGACGCCTTTTCCCTTCTGCACGAACCTGAGAAGCGGCGTATTGCGGTAACGTCCCGCGGCTTCCACGAGATCGTTCATGAAGTACCGGTAAAGGCCCGCAGCCGTCGTGATCAGAATGTAGTACCGCTCGTTCGATTCGAGCTCGCCAAGACCGCGGAACTCCAGCCGGCCGCTATCCCAGTGGTCCTGACGTATGAATTCAAAGAAATGATGATGAAGCGGCGGCAGACCGAAGGGCGTTTCCGCATCCAGGGCGATCGTCCCGCGACATTCGGTGGACTGATACCCGAGCTCCATGACTTTGGTATGACCAGGCAGCGCCGTGCGCAGCTTATCGAGCGCGATTCCACAGCTTCCTCCGGTCCACGTCGTGACGAGCGCGATCTGCGGCCACAGGCTTGCGAACGTGAGAGGTCCCTTTCCACTCAGCTGCATCGCCCGGGCCCGGTCGGGTTGCAGGCGGCGGCTTACGACCTCTCGCGTATCCGGGTCGAGAGTGTCGAGCTCGGGCAGAGTCCCGGTTTCGAGTGAGCGGGCCAGCACGTCTCGCTTCCGATTCAATACCTCGAGCAGCCGGAGAAACGTCGACGGATTGGGGGAACCCAGATAGCTGACGTCCGGTGACGCAAGCGCGAGCCGGAGTATCACCAGGTACTTGAGATCGTAGTCGGCGATCGTCGACACTCTGGGCGGCACCACGAACCGGGATTGCACGGCGGAGGGCAACGATTCGTACAGATATCCGGAGACGGAGCCGACGTTGTGACCGGAGTCGAGCCCGGCCTCCACGGCGGAGCCCATGATGCCCAGCGCCTTTCCGGAAAACGCGGCGGGGCACGCTCGATACTGCAGGTAAGTGAATAGTGCCTGCTCGGCGCGATATAGGCGGAGCGCCGATGCGCAGACGGGAATATATTTCGGCTTCCCCGTAGAACCGCTCGTCTGCGCATAAAACAAGGGCGGTTCCGCCGTGAGTGCCGGTTCGCCTGTACGCCGCTGACGTTCGATGTAGTCGCGCAGCTTCTCGTAATCCTGAACCGCCACTCGCTGACGAAAATCCTCAGGCGTCCGGATGTCTGCGAAACCGTGCTCGATGCCGAACTGCGTGGTCTGGTTTGCGGACACGATCTTCCGCAGAACGTTCGTCTGTGTTTGCTGCGGCCGCCTGGCACTGCGCATCACGGGAAGCCAGTACCGCACCGCGTAGGTCGCCATCCCACCGCGGAACACGATTCCCAACATCGGGTTTCAGCGGGTGAACGGCGCGCGCATCAGCGCCCAGAACGACTTTGGGTATGCGGGATCTTGAAGGCCGAGCTCGTGCACTGAACGCTCGCGCGGAAGAAACCACGTGCCGAACAGCAGGTCCCACACGATGACGGTATTGCCGTAGTTGGCGTTCGACTCGCGCGGGATCCTGGAGTGATGCCAGCGGTGCGTTTCGGCGCTGCCGACGATGTAATTGAGGAACCCGTACCGCAGCTCGATGTTGCAGTGTTGGAAGAATCCGTTCGTCGCGTACGCGACGTAATAGAGGGCAAGCACCGTTGGATCGACAGCCATCAGGAGAAACGGCAGGCTGTCGAGCGTCATCTGCATCGCCTTCTCGATCAGATGAAAGCGCGCGGTGTTCAGCCAGTACATTTGCTCCACCGAGTGATGCACCGAATGGAGCCGCCACAATGTGTCGTTCTGATGAGCGGCCCGGTGCAGCCAGTACCGCAGGAAATCGACGGTCAGGATCATGAGCAGCGCCTGCACCCATATTGGCCAGCCGTGCGGCCACAGTGCCGAGATCGGCAGGTTCAGCGCGCGCGCCGGTTCGATGAGGGCATACGTGAACACGAATCCCATCAACGGAGGAAATGCGAGCTGGACGATTGTCATGAACCCGAGGTCGGTCTTGACTTCGCTGACCGGCGGGCGCCACTCGGCGCGGTGCGGGAACTTCAACTCCAGCAGCGTGACCACCGCAGCCGCGAGCAGCACCGGAACATACGTACTGACGATGAGGGACGCCCCTGCGCTTCGCAACAGGGCGAAGAGCCCGAACGTCATCGTCATGACGCCGGGATAGTGCAGGTACGACAGCAATCGTGCCGGCCGCGTCACCACATCGGGATTATCGGTCCGACGACGCCGGCCTTCCATGGACATAGTGAAATTGCCCGAAGAGGAGCAGGGAGGTCGCCAGGACGATGTGAAAAACCGTCGGAAGGGGGCTGGCAAACCAGCGGACATGGCCGAGCACGGTCAACCCCAGCGCGAGCCGCACCACCATCGAGACCAGATACAGGGCGCCAGACACGAGCGCCAGGGCGCCAATAGGTCGACGGGGTGTCACGGTGCCCGCGGTGAAGCGCCGCGCTGTCACGCCAAGGGCCAGGAGAATCGCTATCTGGGAGGCAACCAGCACGCCGTAGGGAAGGGCGGCGCTGTGCCACGACTCGAAAGGAGGGAGGATGGCGCTATGGACCACGAGCGCCAGCGGTTGCGCGACTACCCTGACCGCGAACAGGAAGAACAAGAGCCACAACGCGATTGCGTACCGGCGCGTTGGAACGGTGCCGCTCGCCACAGATATCGGTAAAGCAATTCTGGCACGTCCGACGAGCTCATCTACGACCAAGTCAGAAACGAATCGAGTCGGTGCAACGCTGGAGCGCGGCATTCACTTTGCGATGTCGCGCGCCATACGTCCACTGTAGCCAATGGAGACACCCACGGTTCGGAGCGTGAAACCGGTTCTCTCAACTCGAGGAGGGTTCGCCCGGAGACACTGCCACAGTTCAGTCGGCATGCTTCGTGCTGCGGCTGACCAGGCTGGTGTCAGCAGCGACAACACTTGAAAGCGGGTCAGAGTTTCATGTACGGAGTAGCCAAGCCATGCCGCGGGTGAATCGAAGATCCAAGAGCCGCGACGCCGCAACGCTCACGCATATTGCTACGGACCGACCATCTGTCACGAGCCGCCGTGTGCCAGATCCTGAAGAGGTCGCGCTTCGCGCGTACCAGCGATTCGAGATGCGAGGCTGTGTCCATGGCCGCGATCAAGAGGATTGGTTCGAGGCGGAGCGGGAGTTGACGGAAGCGTCCGACGAATGACGCGCGCCTGCGGCGCACGAAAAACGGAAGCCTACTGCTTATACGGGGCGTACGGGGTTCGTGTAGAGGGCGCGAGTGCCGTTCCGTCGGGTGAGCAGCGTTGACATTGGTAATGTCGAAAGCCCTGAGAGGATTCGGGCAGCGGTTCCCACTCTTCCACGCCCCAGCGGTGATCGTCGATTTCGTTGACGTGCTCCAGGCAGAGGACGGAGCCGCGGATCGACCAGTACAAGCCGGTAGAAGATTCAGGTCGCATCGGGGGGTGACGCAATCCAATCTAATTACGGCGACCTGAGATGCTCAAGTCAGGAAAATAGCTAACGACTAAGGGAAAACCCCTAATCGACTGGATTCCTAGATTTCCGTCTTCACCCGTCTTGCCAGCATTGCGACCGCGGCGACGAGTTCGCCAGGATCCACGGGCTTGGCAAGATGCATCTCGAAACCGCTTCGCAGTGCCTTCGTCCGATCTTCTGATCGCGCGAACGCTGTCAGGGCCGCGGCAGGAAGATGCCGAACGGATGGGTTCGGCGATTTCCGGATCCGCGAAATGAGCTCGAAGCCGTCCATCTCAGGCATACCAAGGTCGACGACGAGAACGTGCGGTTTCACTTCCGCGATGCGCTCCACTGCCAGCGCGGGCGAGCTCAACGTGGTCACCTCCGCACCGGCGGCCTCCAGCACGACGCGGAGGAGCGTCAGGGCATCCTCTTCGTCGTCGATGGCGACGACGTGAATCCCTGTGAGATCACCAAGCTCCGTCAGCGGCGCTCGCTGCTCGGTCCGTGGATGTTCCCGTGGCGTATCCCGGGCCTCGGGATGAACAATCATCACCGGCAGGCGCACGCGGAAAGTGGCTCCCTGGCCTTCGCCCGGGCTCGACGCATCTACGGTGCCGCCATGCATTTCGACGATGTGGCGAACAATCGCAAGACCGAGCCCGAGGCCGCCGGTTTTGCGGGTCGTGCCTGCCTCCGCCTGCCTGAACCGCTCAAATACGTAAGGGAGGAAATCGGGCTGGATTCCGATGCCCGTGTCGCTGACAACGATTTCGACGTTGGAGCTTACGCGCTCGAGCCGCACTTGCACGCGGCCGTTCCGCGGCGTGAACTTCACCGCATTCGACACGAGGTTCCAGACCACCTGCTGCAGTCGGCCCGGATCGCCGGACACCGGTCCTACGTTCGGGTCCACTATCGTCTGAATGCGCACGCCCTTGGCGTCGGCGGCCGGTTGAATGGTGGCCACCGCGTTGTCGACGATGACCGGCAACTCCACCGGCTGCACGTCGAGGCGGATTTTCCCTGACACGATCCGCGAGACATCCAGTATGTCCTCCACGATCTGCGTCAGCCACGTGGCATTCCGCTCGAGGGTCTCGAGGCCTCGCGTCGCCTTTTCGGCCGACAGCATGCCGCCGCGCAGCAGTCGCGAGTATCCGACGATGGCGTTGAGCGGCGTGCGAAGCTCGTGGGACAGCACAGCCAGGAATTCGTCCTTCATCCGGTTCGCCGCCCGAGCATCCGCGTAGAGTCGCGCGTTCTCGAGCGCCACCGAGGCCCATGCCGCCACGCCAAGTGCGAGCCGCTCGTGCTGCTCGGTGAACACACCGGTCTCAGAGTGGCCGAAGAACAAGCCGCCCAGCACCTCCCCTCTGACGCCCTTCACGGGTACCGCGAGGTAACTGCGGACCGGCAAGTGCCCCGGAGGCATGCCGAAATACGGGCGCATTCTGTCCGTAACGAGGATCCTGCGTCACATCGTCCAGCCGCACCGGGCCCGGCGCCGTAGAACGTTGGCGCAAACACGGCGGTCGCGCGCGGTTGCGGAAACTTGCGAACGCTTCGCGCGAGGCACCCGACAGGGTGTACAGCATGTACGCATTCGCCCGATTCGGGATCGCTGACGTTATAAAAGAATGCGCCGAACTGCGCATGCGTCAGTTCCGTCGCGATGTCAGTGACTTCTGGACGATCGCATCGCGGTCCAGCGTGGAGGCCACCGCGACGCCGACGTCGCTGAGCTTTTCGGTATTCGACGCATGTTCGCGCGCCTCGGCCATCAGACGCGATCGCTCCGTGATATCGCGCGCCACTTTCGAGGCGCCGACGATCGTCCCCGCGCTCGTTCCTGAGTGGCGATACCGTGAGGGAGACGTTCAGCCGCGCGCCGTCCTTGCGCTGTCGCACCGTCTCGTAGTGGTCGATCTTTTCGCCGGCGCGAATCTTGGCGAGGACCTGATCTTCTTCAGCCTGCAGGTCCGTCGGGAATCAGCATTCGAACTGACTGCCCGATCGCTTCCTCTGCCGTGTATCCAAACATCCGCTCGGCGGCCGCATTCCAGGATGTGATGATGCTGTTCACATCCTTTGTGATGATCGCGTCATCAGACGATTCGACCACGGCGGCCAGCCGACGGGTCGTCAGGCTCGCCTGTGTGCGTTCGGTGATGTCACGCGCGATCTTCGAAGCGCCGATGACGTTGCCTGCGTCGTCATAAATCGGCGAAACGGTCAAAGAGATGGGGATGAGAGTAGCCGTCTTTCCGCTGCCGGATTGTCTCGAAGTGGGCGACGGCTTGACCCGCTCGGACGCGGGCGAGCACCATGTCCTCCTCGGCCTGTCGATCGCTGGGGATGATCATCCGGATCGACTTCCCGACAGCTTCTGCTTCCGTGTACCCGAACATGCGCTCGGCCGCGCGGTTCCATGACATGATGACGCCGTTCAGATCTTTGCTGACGATCGCGTCGTCCGATGACTCTACGACGCGTGCGAGATGGCGGACGGTGACGTCAGACAGCGGGTGTTGCATCTAATGCGCACATGTGCGGAAGAGCTGGAGGCGCCGATGGCTCAACGTTCGGTCGCGCCTGGTTTGGCCTCGAAATTCGCGTTAGCACTAATGCAGCTGATGTGCCATCGATCCGTAATCTGTCACCCCGCTTTTTCGCCGCATTCCTCAGAGCCATTTCTCGGTGCGAGGCCACATACCCAGAGTAATTAACCTTCATGGCCAGCTCTACCCTAATATTGGGACCGCCCGGCGTCATGGCCGCTGGCGAAGAGGATCCACAAACCTGCTGACTCGATAGATGCGACTCGGACCTCTCGACGTGGTCCTTCTGGTGATCTACGTCGTCTTCGTGCTGGCGATGGGGTTCGTCCTCCGCCGACGAATTTCCGGCGGAGACGACTTTCTGCTGTCGGGCCGAGCGATTCCGGCCTGGATCGGCGGATTGGCGTTCCTTTCGGCGAACCTCGGCGCCCAGGAAATGATCGGGATGGCTGCAAGCGGCGCCAAGTACGGCTTGCTGACGAGCCACTTTTACTGGATTGGCGCCATTCCCGCGATGGTGTTCGTCGGGGTCTTCATGATGCCGTTCTATTACGGCTCGCGGGCGCGCAGCGTGCCCGATACCTGAAGCTGCGCTTCGATGAAAAGA
Source organism: uncultured Acidobacteriota bacterium (assembly GCA_963814955.1). Classification (GTDB taxonomy): domain Bacteria; phylum Acidobacteriota; class Vicinamibacteria; order Vicinamibacterales; family UBA2999; genus DATCJA01. Next base: position 144,392 of record CAWFEX010000015.1, on the reverse strand, counting down.
CGCGCGGCTTCAATGCGATGACGTTCGCGGCCATGACCATCTTTTCGTCCGGGATCAGCATGTACGCCATGGGCGCGCTGCTCGCCCTGCTGCTCGGATGGAACATCCATTTGAGCATCATGGCGTCGGCGATCGTCGTGCTCTGCTACATCGTCTTCGGCGGCCTGACAGGCGCCATCTACAACGAAGTGGTCCAGTTTTTTCTGATCGTCTTTGGTTTCACCCCGCTTGTCTTCCTTGGTCTGCGCGATGTTGGCGGGTGGACGGGACTCGCCTCGCGAGTGCCCGAGACCTTCATGCATTCCTGGGCTCACCTTGGCGCGCCCTCGGCGAACCCCATGGGCGTGGAGTGGATTGGAATGGTGATGGGACTCGGCTTCGTGCTCTCGTTCGGTTACTGGTGCACCGATTTCCTGGTTGTCCAGCGGGCGATGGTGACCAACTCGATGGCGGCAGCCCGCCGGACGCCGCTCATCGCGGCCGTTCCCAAGATGCTGTTTCCTTTCCTGGTGATTGTGCCCGGGATGATTGCTCTTGGCCTGACGACAAACCCGACCGACGGCGCGAGCCCCCTTCTGCCGATGACCCCTGCCGGGACGTACGACTACAACATGGCATTGCCAATGATGATCGGACGTTATTACCCCTCAGGGCTGCTGGGGCTGGGCCTCACGGCGCTACTGGCGAGCTTCATGGCTGGCATGGCCGGCAACGTGACGGCGTTCAACACCGTGTGGACGTACGACATCTACCAGGCCTACGTGCGGCCGAACGGAACCGACGCGCATTTCCTCTGGATGGGGCGCGTCGCGACGGTCGTGGGCATTGCGGCAAGCGTGGCGACGGCATACGTGGCGATGAGATTCAACAACATCATGGACATGCTGCAGCTGGTGTTCAGTTTCGTGAACGCACCGCTGTTTGCGACGTTCCTGCTCGGCATGTTCTGGCCGCGGGCGACTGGTCATGGCGCGTTCTGGGGGTTGGTGTGCCGGCACAGGCGCCGCGGCGGCGCATTACCTGCTCACCGATGTTGTCGGAACTGCGGCCCTGGTGCCGAAACTCGCCGTGCTGCACACGTATCCGTCGGACATGGCGCAAAACCTCTGGGGAGCAATCTGGGCATGGTCAATCTGCTTCTCGGTCACCATCCTGGTAAGCGTGGCGACCACACCACGACCCGCGCACGCACTGCAAGGGCTGGTCTACGGGCTCACCCCGCGGCAGACCGATTCTCAGCAGCACTGGCTCGGTCGGCCCGCCACCATCGGGGCCGTCGTTCTCGGCTTGACCGCGATGCTGAACGTCATGTTCTGGTAACGCCTCGATGCAACTCGATCTTCGTGTTCCTCTCGGTCTGCTCTTCACCGTGCTCGGAGCTGTGCTCGCAGCTGCAGGCTTCGTCTCCGGGGAGCGCGTACAGGAGATCAATGTGAATCTCTGGTGGGGAGTCGTGCTGCTGATGTTTGGTGTGGGGTCGCTGTTCGTCGCCGGTGTTCGCCGGCCATGAGGGAATCGAAGCGCCAACCCGTGGATTCGCGGACTACGCTATCGGCATATGACCGCAGCGGATTTTCGACGGATTGCCCTGAGCTTCGACGGCGCTGAGGAAGGGTCGCACATGGGCGCGGTTGACTTCCGGGTTGGCGGTCACATCTTCGCCACACTGGCGTCGGTGAAGCACGGTTTTGGGAACCTGATGCTGACACCCGAGATCCAGGCGGAGTTCGTGGCTGACGCGCCGGACGTGTTCCTGCCCGTCGCCGGCGGCTGGGGCCGGATGGGCGCCACCCACATTCGGCTGGCGAAGGCGAATCGTGATGTCTTGACGGGCGCTCTGCAGACGGCGTGGCAACTGCGCGTGAACAAGAACGCCGCTGGCCGAACACGCCGGAGCAAGCGTCGGCAAGGTTGAAGGCGTTATTGTCGAGACTCTCTCGACCAGGGATTCACAGCCGGTTACGATCACCCTGCGTATGCCGTTCAAGAGCCAGGCGCAGCGTCGGAAATTCGCGCAACTCCTCGTCGAAGGCAAAATCTCAAACGAAACCTACGAGGAGTGGAATCGTGAAACGGGCGGCAGAAAGCTGCCGGAGCGTGTGAAGAAGAAGGCGAAGGCTGCCAGCAGAGGCAGACCGAAGAAGCGCGGCACCGCTCGTTCGAAGCGGTAGCTGAAGGATTCTGGCTCGGAGTGTTGCGACTCCCGAGTAATGTCCCCTCGGCGACTCGTTAGAAATGTCCCCTAAGCTGGCGGCCGTGGAGGTCGCTGTTGGGACGGACAGCCATGAGCGCACGGGAGTTGGGGCGGGTGGAGGTGTTGGCGCGGGTCAAGGCCGGGAGCTTGGCGTTGGTCGAGGCGGCGACGGTGATGGGCGTGAGCTACCGCCAGGCGAAGCGACTGTGGCGGGCATTCAAGCATGGGGGCGCGAAGGCCCTGCGGCATGGGCAGGCGGGCCGACCGTCCAATCGGCGGACGGCAGCGGCCCTGCGGCAGCGGGTGGTGCGGCTGATCCGGCAGAAATACAGTGGGGACGTGGCGACGCGCTTCGGGCCGACGCTGGTCGCGGAGCACCTCGCGAGTGAGGACGGGCTGACGATCGACCATGAGACGCTGCGCCGCTGGATGCTGGCGGCGGGATTGTGGAGTCGGCAGCGCACACGGCCGCCCTATCGCCGTCGCCGCGAGCGGAAGGCTCACTTCGGGGAGCTCGTGCAGCTCGATGGGAGCTTTCATCAGTGGTATGAGGCGCGGGGCGACGAGCGCTGCTTGATCACGATGGTCGACGACGCCACGAGTCGCAGTAGCGGGCGCTTCAGTGACGAGGAAACGATCTGGGCGGCGGCCGCGGTGTTACGGCGCTGGATCGAGCAGTACGGCGTGCCGCTGGCGCTCTACACCGATTGGAAGAATGTCTATGTGCGCGCCGGGACCGCGGCGGAGCAGGCCGCCGGCGTGGTGCCCCGGACGCAATTCGGCCGCATGTGCGCCGATCTCCAGATTCAGATCATTCCGGCGAGCTCGCCGCAAGCCAAAGGGCGCGTGGAGCGGAATCACGGCACGCACCAGGACCGCCTGGTCAAGAAACTGCGCCGGCTGGCGATCGCGGAGGACGCGGCGGCGAATGCGTTCCTCGAGACGACCTACTGGCCGCAGCACAACGCGCGCTTTGCCCAGGCCCCGGCCGCGGCGGCCGACTTCCATCGGCGCTGTCCCGCGGCGACGCGGTTGGACCGGGTGTTTCGCCTCGAAGCGACGCGAACGGTTGGCCACGACTGGGTCGTGCGCTATCACAATCGCGCGCTGCAGCTGGCGCGGCAAAGTGGCTACGCGCCAGCGCGCAGCACCGTCACCGTGTGTGAGTGGCCCGATGGCCGGCTCGCCGTCGAGTATCGCGGTCGCACGGTGTCGTGGACCGAGATCGACCAGCCAGCCATCGCTGAGCCCGGCGGCGCCCGCGGTCGTCCTTCCGCGCCCCGCGCCGCGACCGCCGCACACCGCCAATCATCCATGGCGGCGCACCTATAAAGGGCATCCGCCCGGACGTCCCACTGTGGCGAGTCGCAGATCAATGACGACAAGCCTATGGACGCTGCCGGAGCCGTGGACGCCAAGAACGCGCCCACCGCTCCTTGGAAAACCACCGAGCGGTTTTCCACGAGCGTCCACAGGCGTCATCCCTTCTCTTTCAAAGGGGACATTTCTATCGAGTTAACACAGGGGACATTTCTAACGAGCTTTGACAAGGATTCTGGCTCGGAGTTGCCTTTCCGGGGCGTCGCCCCGTACACTTGTGAGGCGTCCGTACTGCTTTCTGAGTCTTCTCCGCCGTAACTGGCGGGTAATCCTCGTCAAAGCTCGAGCGTCACGCGTCTATTGCCCCGCCTCTGGTACGGCCGCATGGGAAGCGTGAGGCGTGTCCGCTGACTCTTACATGGGAGATGAAATGCTGAAGTACACCCCCGGCGATCGCGTTATGCACACGCAGTACGGAGACGGGACGCTCAACAGCGTGAACGAGTACCACACCGTCATCGACTTCGATGCCCACGGCGTGCGTACGTTTTCGTCGCCCCGCGTCGTGCTCGCTCCGTCATCGACGCCGGCCCCCGTCAAACCGACAAAAGCGCCGCGGCGGGTGAAACGTCCCTCCGTCAAAGTGTCGTAGCGCCCATCGTGAAGCGCTGCCGGCAACCGAGGCGCGCTACCCGAAAGGAGAGACCAAGCGACGCCTTACATTGCGCGCCCATGGTTTCGGCGCGACCTACCACGACGGCGCGTTGGTGTTGTAGTCGGCGAAGCGGGGCGCGTGTAGCATGCATCGCCGTTCTGCACGAGAAAGCCTGTCGCAATGAGTGTGTTCAGCGCCCGTTCACACCGCTCCTCGGATAGATTCCACAGGCGTTGGGCCTGCCAGAACGTCAGCCGCAATCCTGGCATTTCCATGTACTCCGATCGAATGATCTCTTCGGCATCTTGAATGTCCATGGCGCTCGGCCCCCCATAGCCGAAGTGTAGGGCGCCACCGTGACGCTGGAGTAATCCTGAGGTGAATTCCAGGTCACACCTGGCCAGTCTTCTCCGTTCTTCGACGCCGGTTTCCAGCACGCGGCGAAACCCGTAAGCGTCGGACGTCGAAGAAGCGGATATGGCGAGGTTCGTCTTCTTCCAGCCCGACAAAAGACCTCTGTGAATCCGCCCACTCTCTTGCCGGTGCGCGACATCGCGGTTTTGTGATCGCACCGCGACGAGGCGTTGTCCGGAACTGCCAAGACGAAAGGCTTCCGGCGTCGACTCTGTCTGTACGGATTTTCCCGCTCTGACCGGCGCCACGGCCGGGAACACAGACAGGAACGCTCGTTGCCCCACCTGGTGGCGGCTTTCATTGACTCGTCGCACGCGAGTCCGTTCGGTGACGACGACAAAGGAGAAATGCGAATGCGTCACGTGATCATGTTGCTCGTTGCCTGTACTGCGGCTGCTTGCGCCAATCAGCCCTTCGACACTGGCGTCAGCCCGACGTCCACACTGAGCATGCCGAGCAACGGTCTGGCTGCTATTGCCCCGATTGGAAATCCTGACAATTCATGTCCCGATCAGGTAGCGAGCTGGGTGACGCCTCACTACAGCACCGACGACGGCTACATCAAGGGAGAGTGGACCCCGGTTCACAATGTGGAGACATACCAGGTGGAGATTAGCTACTCGGTGGACGGCAGCCAGCCGTGGCGCGTCGTTTCAATGTTCGATACGAACCGCACCGAGTTCAGATATGTGGACGCGGAGCACGGCGGCAGATACCTTGTTCGTGTGCGCGTGAAGAATCGCTGCGACCGCACCGGTGCGTGGAGTGAGCAGCTCAGCATCATCATTGGCGGTGGTGCCGACCCGAGCAACGACTCCGAACAGGAATGTGAGGAGTGCTACTACACGTACGACAGATAAGGGTACCGCGGCGACCATTGCGTGACGACATCCAGACTGTCGTTTGAGAATTGACGGCTGCCAGTGAATGTGTGGCAGCCGTTCTTACTTCAGCCCGAGCTTCTTGCCGGCCGCGAGTAGTTCAATCGACTCGCGAATGCGTTTTTCGCGCGTCTCCGGCCGTTTTGCCGTGTGAATCCACACGACGAAATTACGCCGGTACGTCGGGGCAAGCGCCTGAAAGTGTCGCCAGGCTGCACGGTTCGTTTTGAATGCTTCGGCAACGTAGGCCGGCAGCTCCGGGATCGGCGGATGTGGCGCATACCTGTTTCCCGTGGGAGCCGCAGCGAGGCCTGGCGCGGCGAGCAGGCCAGCGGCCTTGAGGTCGTTCCACCGTCTCCTGTTGATGTCCGACCACTTGCTCGTCGGCTTGCGCGGCGTGACTTTGATCGCATAACGATCGTCGTCCAGGCGCTTGATCAAGCTGTCGACCCACCCGAAACAGAGCGCCTCGCGAACGACGTCTTCATACGGCATCGACATCACTCCGGTGTGCTCCTTGTGGCGGACCAGCCAGATGCCCGGACTTGACGCGTGGTTCTGCGACAACCAGGCGCGCCACTGTTGCCGGGTTCGAACGTCCACCATGATGAGGGCTGCCGTCATGCGACCGTCCGGCGATCTCCGCCAGCCAGACTAGTGGGGTAGTCAGCGGGGTTTCTTTCGGCGCTCGATTCTTCTGGTGGTGGGCTTCATTTCCAGTTGGGCGAGTGGTTTCTTGGCTTCGGTGGTCGTGTCCGTGATAGCTGCGGCCTCTTTCAGGATCTGCTCCAAGCAGTCCTTGATGTCGGCCACCTGCGTCGCAGCGTAGGTATGTCGTAACTGTTCGATGCTGGACTGAGCATTGGTGACGGAGCGACGCATTGATTCCACGGTGGCCCGAACATCCATCATGAGGACGGCCAGTAGTTCCAGGTCATCCGGGGATTTCGCCATGGGGACAAGGTATCACCGACGTCGTCGTGGCTCGCTCTGCTACTTCGACCGGCGATCCCCGCGTTGGGAACGCCGTCGATCGGGAGTCCCGCGGCGGTCTTCAGCGGGCCATGCATGGTCGCACTGACCACAGCACCACAGGACGCGGACGGTGGTGCCCGTGATGCGCTGTTCGCGACGGACACTCCCGACGGCTCCGCAGGCCGGGCAGCGAAGGGGCACTGTCGGTTCAGTCATGGGGACAGAGTTGCCGCAGCGTATCAACGGCGACAGGCCCTGTTCAATTGGCGCTGCACATTGAATGGGCGCGTGGTTCAGGTGTCGGGGCCGCGCGAGCAGAAAGCGTGCAATCCCAGGATCTCGGGGGCGCTCATTCTGGCGAAGCAGTCGCGAGCTGACCCGAGAAAAAGTCATGTGTTCGGTGACTTTTTGCATCGGACCTGGAAATTCTCGCGGTCTATCTGCAGCGTGAATCGGCATCAGATTCGCTCAGGGCGGTGGTGCGGGAGGTCCATACCTGGAGGCGCCCTGTCTCCTACGCGATACTGCCACTCAGGGGCGCGCCACCTATGGACCCTCTCGCTTGTGACGATTCCAGTCCAATGCCTAACACCAACCAGCCGCTTCCGATCCGCTGTCCGAATTGTGAACACGAGGGCTGCACGCTGGTCGTCAAGAGCCTCACGGTCATGACCGTGACGTGCGCAAATTGCCGCCATTTCTGGGCTACCGACCTCGAGTCCCTGCCGCCAGAAATCCACGAAAGGATCCCTGACGCGCTGAGCGAATAACGACGGTCGCCATCGTGAGTTGCTTCGGCACCGACGATGGCCACAGGTCGCGCGACATACTCGCGCCATGCGATCGTGTTGGCTCAGAAGGTTCTGAAGATTACCTACTACGTCGTCGCGGGCGAGGGCACAGTGCGGATCGCGGGGCGATACGGGACTCGCTGACGTCAAAACGAGTACGGCGGTTCAGATCGTTATCGTTGAGAATTGGCTCAACGAGCTGAAGCGCCTCGTGCCGACGAACCAATCGAACCAGAACCCGTGATTTCTACCTACCGCTCAGAATCAAAATACCGGCAAGCAGCGCGAGCATTGACGGGAGTAAGGGCGGGATGGGGAGCGCGAACAACCCGATCACGCCACTGAGGATCAACCAGATTGCCAACAGGAGCATTCCTGCGTTGCGAGTCATCCGAATGGCCATCCTGCACCTCCTCGAATCCGTTGAAGTTTGAGCATCCGAACGGTGCTATTCCTCCTTCCGTGCGCGGTGGTCTTGTTCATCGACGATCCGCGCCGCGGCATCATCGATGCTGGCCTTCAGCATCCCGGCTTCTTTGTTGAGGCGCCGCAGCTTCTTCAGCATGTCGGCCGTGCGGTCTCGGCTGAGCGGATCGGTGCGGGGTGGGCTGTCGGACGCTGGCCGTCGGGCCATACTTTCCGATAATTCAATAGCGAACTCGTCAATTTTTCAAGAAGCAGATCGGGGATCCTGGTGGTTCGTGGTGTGTGCTACCTCTTCGCCGGCTCAGTGCTGGTAACGTAGGGGAGCCAGCCAACGTCAACCCACGGCGTGAACGGAAGGTGGCTGTAAAGGCGCGAAAGGACGGATGCGATGAGAACGAGAATCATGCTCGCCGGTGCCATCGGGATGATCATCGGAATACTCGGGACGGTCGGGTCAACGCTGGCCGCTCAACAGAATGTCAAAGCGCCATCTGTCATGACGCCGCACGGCTTCATCGTGGAGGAAGTGCGTGTCGGCCAGAGTTGTGTCGTCCTGGTGTTTCGCGGCGGCCCTTCGACCGATCAGGTGGCCACCACGCCGTGCAACGATTGACAAGCTGAAGGCGCGCAAGCGGGCAGCCGGCGAAGCGGAAGGTGAGATAGGTGTCTCGCGGTGCCGTCTTGCCGCTTCGTGCTATTCGTCGCAGCTCTTCCTCCGAGTCGTCTGGCACGGTCCCTGCTCTTTACGTCGATCGAACGAGCGAGACCGAATTGTCCGAGGAAATCTCCCGCGGCTATCGCACAGGCTCACAACATATTGTGGGCCTCCCCCAGATCGAGATCCCGTCATGCCGAGCCTGAAGGTCATTGCACTCCTGACGGCAGCCGCTATGGCCGTGCCCGCAGTTGGCCTGACCGGCGACTGGGCCGGAGACCTTGCCAAGAAGGCAATCAGTCGCGCGGCGCGCGAGGGTATCGAAGACGCCTTGAAGGACGAAGCGCTCGACGCGACGCTGGATGCGGCGGCGCGCGGTGCGGCTGTGTATGCAGACTCTGCGCTTCGCGAGCGCTACGAGCGGGAAGACATTGCCGAGGCCGTCAGCACCGGCGTCGAGGTCGCCATGCGAGCGTCCGACATTGCCGACGCACTCGACGATGCGGCAGACGTGGCGGAGACGCTGAGGAAGGTCAACAAGATCCGGAAGGCGATCCGATGATCAGGAGGCCGCAGATGAACGCGCGATATGTCCCGCTGGCAATCGTTATGGTCGTGGCAGGCGCCATCGCGCCGTTGCTCGCGGTGCAATCAGCTCCCGCGAAAAGAGTCGCGAGCAGCCAACACGCACTGACGGCAGCGCAAGCACTCCCGTTGACGTGCGCGCAGGCATGGATCGCGTCGGCGAAGAACTACACGCAGATGCGGGCGCTCGTCATCACGCTCGCAAAAGTGTCGCTAGTGAATCGTGATCTGGCGTTTCCAAATCAGCGCGATGCCGGGGTAGACGCCGGGAAGGGGATTGCTGCCGACTGCAAGGCTGACCCGAACGCATTGCTGTTCGCGATCGTGGACAAGCATGTTCGGCGTGTTGCCGGCGTGGCCACGCACTGACGGCCGATCGATTCAACTGGACCTCCGGCGGCGCATCCGCCTCGCCACAATCGCCAGCGCCGCACCGACCAGAAACAGTGTCCACGGCTCGGACGAATTCGATTCGTATTGCACCGAGCCGGCTGCGGCGATCAATCCAGCACTGAAACAGATCGCAATCGCGAATGATGATACGGCTGGCTTCGCCATTCCCCTGGTCCTGCGGAGGCCGCAACATGTGATCACCCCTTCTCGAAACCGCGACCTTCTCGGCTACTATCAGCAGTGTGTAGGAGCGACCGGGATGAGCGCATTCGACCACGTTGTCACGAACATCGAAGAACTTCGGGGGGTTGTGGACGCACCCCCACCTGGGGCACGGCCGCTCCTCAAGGAACGCACCACATTGGACGCGCATTGCCGTGCGTTCATCGCGCACTCTCCGTTCCTGCTCATCGCCACGGCAGACGCAGACGGCCGCTGTGACGTATCGCCGAAGGGCGACGCTCCCGGCTTCGTTCAAGTAATCGACGACCGCCGCCTTGCGATCCCGGATCGGCCTGGCAACAAACGTCTCGACGGGATGCAGAACCTACTGACGAATCCGCACGTCGGTTTGATCTTCCTCGTGCCAGGCCGCGACGAAACCCTGCGAGTCAACGGCCGGGCGTGGATTACGCGCGATCCGGAAATTCTCCGGCGTTCAGTCGCACAAGGCAAAACGCCATCGCTTGCGATTGGCGTCGAGATCGAGCAGTGCTTCTTTCACTGCGCCAAGGCGTTGCTGCGCTCGCGCCTCTGGGCATACGAAGCATGGTCTGCACGCGACGTGCTGACGTCGTACGCATGTGTCCTGTTCGATCAGATCCAGCCCGAAGGCGTTACCCTGCAGGATTACGAGCGGGACATCGCCGAGAGCAACGCCACGCGTTTGTACTGAATTCTCCTGAGGAGGGACCATGCGTGCCTCGAACGTCCGGCTCACAGTCTTTCCTCTCATCTGCAGTGTTGCCATCTTCGCGTTTCTGGTCGTCCTCGCATCAACCACGTTTGCGGCGGCGCAACAGCGCCAGGTGGCAACCGCGACGTCGCTCGATGTGATGCCCCGGTACGACACGAATCGGAACCTCACCTTGCCTGACGACTATCGGCGCTGGGTGCTCGTCGGCTCGTCGCTGGGCCTGAGCTATTCCGAAGGCGGGCAGGGCGGCCATCAGATGTTCAACACGACGTTGATGGAACCCAGTGCCTACCGACATTTCGTTGAGACAGGCACGTTCCGCGAAGGCACGATGTTCGTGCTCATTGGTCAAGGCATCGGCACTAATGCAATGCCGGCTCGCCAGGGTCAGTTCGCGAGGGACGTGCACATGATCGAAATGGCGGTAAGGGATTCGAAGCGCGTTCCGGAACGTTGGGCATATTACGGCTTTGGCGGGCCAATGACGGGCGGTTATCTGGCGTCCGCAGCACCGCAGCCCAAGGCGAACTGCTACGATTGCCACGCGAAGCACGCAGCACGGGACAACGTCTTTACGCAATTTTATGGACTTCTAAACGAGGCGGCGCCAAAGAAACCGTAAAGAATGCCTCGTTGCGAAAGAACCGGTCGGTCTTCATCTATTTTGGCGACGCCAGGCCAGCGGGCTGGAACCTCCGACGAATAGCGCGCCGAGCGCGCCGTCTCGAATCACCGCGTTCGATTCGTCTTCGGTTTGGGCCGGAGGTGGGTCGACGCGGCACGATGTCACGATTCGGCGGAGATCGCCATGCCCCGCAAGTTTTCTACCGTCCTGTGACAATCGAGGAAATCGTCGGGCTGGTCGGTGAGTTAGAATCCGTTGGCGTTACTCGCTCGCGGAGGGCACTGTGCAGATTACTGATTACGAGCGCATCTGGATTGAAGGACTCAATCGTGGCGATGCTTCCGTGGCGGACGATGTCTTTGCGAGTCAGGGCGTCATACACATCAACGGCAGCCCAGATCCGAACCTGAGGGTCGAGGGGTTCAAGCAGATGGTTTCGGGCCTGCTGTCCGCCTTTCCCGATATGCGCTTCACTATCGAGGACCAGATTGTGGCGGGCGATAAGGTGGCGACACGATGGAGCGCCGAAGGGACGAACAATGGCCCTTTCGGAACCGTTCCCGCGACAGGGCGTCGTGTGCGCGTTACCGGGCTGATTCTCGACCGCGTTGCTGGCGGGAAGGTTGTCGAACGCTGGGAGCAATGGGATCAGATGAGCATGATGCAACAGCTCGGACTCGCCTAGCACCTATCCCTTCAAACTGACCCACTACCGAGTCGCTGTTCGTCCTTGCGTCGGACCGGCCATTCCAAGCCGCACACTTCACAGTGCCACTCCAGAATCACGCTCTCACCTTTGATGGTGTGTTGGATGTGGACGCTGGCCGTTGCGCCGCAATTACTACATGCAGGCGGGACATGAAGCCTAACGGGAGTCTCCGGCATACACCGCAGGTCAGTGCAAGCGTCCGACCAACGATGTCGCCGCGCGAGGACATCCGCGGGTATACGCCAAAAAAATCAGGAAGTGGCACGATGCACGCATGAGTGAAGCGATGCCCCATTTGTGGCGCCCACAAGCTCGTTCGGCAATCGAGATCAGTGAGGAGCGATCACCGCGGTTGACCCGCGATACCCACTTCCTCTTCGAACTGCGACACGCGGTCGATGATTCGTTGCCAATCGTCCGCAAGATCCGACACTTCTGCGAGTAATTCACAGTCAGAATACAAAGCTCGTTGCCGGATCGTTTCTAACCCCTCTGTCTCGACAGTGCGAATGAACTCGTTCACGGCCGCTGCGTCGATGAAGTTGATACTGCCGATGCTCCGCTTCGCGATGCCTCCGGAATAATCATGTGGGCGAAGCCACCGGGAAGCCCAGAAAACATGGCTGAGCCTGATTTTTGTCTCCGTGCGCAGCAATTGTCTTTAGCTGAATTGACGGAAGCGGTGTCTGAAATCGCCACAACCTGCCGCGCCACAGGTAGTTGGCCAGTGTGGGACACGCACGGCACAGTTTCCGCATGTATCTCACATCCTTTGATCCAGACTTGCTGACGGGTAGATAGGGAACTGATGGTTCTTGTCGCCGCTCAACGCCAGCTCCAGTTTGTGGTCGGGAAATTCGCGACGCTGTTTCTGACGTTTGGCTCCAACTTTTCTGCCGTATCGCTTTTCAGTGCACTGTGCATCGCGGTCACATTCCTTCTAGTACGTCGTCGTCCCGTGAAACGGAACGTCAAGTACAGCGTGATGGGCAGGGCGCTGTTTCCGCGCTGGCTGCGACGCCCCTCCTTCAGAGCCGACGTCGGGTTCTTCCTTCTGAACGTCCTGCTCTTCGGGATTCTCTTTGGATGGGCGATCGTGTCCACGCGATCCGTCGGTCAGATCGTGAGTGTCGCTCTGACCCACACGTTCGGCGTCCTTCCCAAGACAGGGTTGAACGAGGTCACCAGCAAGTCGATCGTGACGGTGGTCCTGTTTCTCGCCTACGAACTTGGCTACTGGATCGATCATTATTTGAGCCACCGTATCCCTGTGCTCTGGGAGTTCCATAAGGTCCACCACACGGCGGAGGTTCTTTCGCCGCTCACCAATTTTCGAATGCACCCGGTGGACTCCGTGGTTTTTATCAATATTCTCGCCATCGTTCTGGGGGTCACAGGCGGGATACTGGGCTTTCTGCAGCTGGGTAGTCCGTTCGAGGTCGGGGGCCAGAACCTGATCCTGGTGGCATTCGTTTTTGTCACCGTGCATCTCCAGCATTCACATGTGTGGATCGCTACGACTGGTCTGCTGGGACGCGTGATTCTCAGCCCGGCGCATCACCAAATCCACCATTCCGATAACCCGATACACTTCGACAAGAATTTTGGGAGTTGTCTTTCGATCTGGGACTGGCTGTTCGGAACCCTGCATGTGCCCGAGCGCGAACGCGAGCGATTGAACTTCGGCGTCGGGGCACGGGCGCGCGACCATCACACCGCGATGGGCAGTCTGGTTTTACCCTTCGTCCAGGCGGTAGGACGACTTCAGCTGAAGCGCCGTAGAACTGCCGATCCGTGACCAACCCCCGGCCGGGTCCCCGTTCGTCATAGCGCGCCGCGCGACCCCTCTTCAGTCAGCGGCCGTCTGCGACAGAATTGGGATACGACCCCACAACCACACCTCGCTGGAATCACTGAACGAATCACAACAACCATTCACCTCACGAAGGGGTCAATAGGTGTTGTCTACGATCCGGTTTGGGTGCGAGGCGCGCGAGCTGGCGCGGGTGTTGGCGCCAGATGGTTGGGGTGTGATTGCGGTTCCGATCATCGCGGATAAAACGTTTCAGAGAATCCCTCGGTCGACACTGACGAGGAGCGGCGGCGAATCTACGGCTTCGACGAGCATGTGCGGGCTTATGGGCTTGATTTCGTGGATCGGCTGCGAGAGTCAGGGTTCGACGTGACCGTGGACGATTTTGCGACTCGCTTCACCGACGCAGAGGTTGAGCGGTTTGGTCTGTCCCGCGAGTTGATGTATGTCGTGAGGAAACGTCGCTCGTCCTGACTGCGGATTGCTAAGTCCGGGGGGCAGAACACGCCGTTCCACAAGGCTCTCTCTTAAATCCTGAGCAAGCCCACGCAACGATTGACCGTGCGTTGCGGGCGGCTGCGAAGGTGTGGGGCGTGTCGAAGACCACGGCAGCCCGGTGGATTACAGCGAATCAGAAATCGAGAGAGGTTAACAAGGAAAACGCCCGCTCGACGTGACCGTAACCAAGGCCGGGCCGTTCGTCTTCCACAAAGTAATGCTTTACGCCTGCGACTTGAGCGCGGCGAAGAATCTCGGACAGGGGAACCGTGCCCACTCCCCAAATCTAGTTCCTTCGCCGCCGCGTGTCACATCTTTCAGATGCAGCGACACAACGCGGTTCCCCAACCGAGTGAGATAGTCCAGAGGACTTCTTCCGCTCTTGGTGATGTTCGCTGTGTCCAACTGAAACTTGACTAGCGTAGGGTCGGTGTGGTCGATGAGGTAATCGAACGGCACGATGCCGTCGAGTGGCGGAAAGTCAAATGCCTCCGAATGAAATGCGAGCTGCACGCCGCGACCTTTGGCGGCTCGGCCCGCCTCGTTGAACCAGTCTGCCGCTCGTTTGTAGGAATCGAGCTTGCCCCGTTGCTCGGCGGGCAGAGCCGTTATGACAAGGAATTGGCTTCCGAGCACTTCGCACTCGGTGAGCATCCGATTGAAGTTTTCGGGCCTCACGTTTCGACTCTCCCAATGTCGGGACGGAGCCGTCATCCGGTGCTTATTCAGGGCGCTCCGAAGCGCGTTGACGCTGGGAGCGTTGATGGCAGGAAGCCACACTTCTACCTCGGCAAACCCAATTTTTGACAGCGCTGCGACTACCGGTTCCGGGTCAATGCCGAGCGCTTCCCGAACGCTTACCAGTTGCACGCCAACTGTGTTCAGACGGAATGCCTTCAGAGACAGCGATGGAAGAGCCGCCAACGTCGCCAAAACGCCAAAAAGGTTCCGGCGATTCATGCGCGTGGATTATACGGTGGCCCCTATCCTGTGGGACAAACCCTCTCAATGAGTCACCGACTTTCGCCCCCATTCGGCGGCCCATTTCCCTGGTTGTAGAAGAGCGGGACATACAGACGAACCGGTGCGCTACACTGCGGGCATTCACAGTAGTCGATGTCAATTTTCGACGGTGGGAACGTCATCGATTGGGGAAAGACCAGCCCCGACTACACGCGGTGGCGACCCAACTATCCCGACCGCTTCTATCACCTCCTCGCATCACTCGGCGTTGGTCTTCAGGGCCAGCGGATTCTTGACCTGGGGACCGGTGTCGGCTTCCTGGCGCTGCGATTTGCTCAAGCAGGAGCGGCCGTCACCGGCATTGACGTCGCAGAAGAACAAATCGCCGAAGCGCGTCGCCGGGCCGAGGCGCAGGGCGAAAAAGTGGATTTCCGTGTTGCGTCGGCCGAACAGAGCGGTCTTCCGAGCGAATCGTTTGACGTGGTCACCGCGAGCCAATCGTGGCTCTACTTCGATACCAATCCGCGTCATCGAGGAAATCAAGCGGCTGCTGAAGGCTGACGGGATGTTGGTCACGAGCCACCTGATATGGCTTCCGCGAGAAGACGCAATCGCACGAACATCCGAGTCACTCGTCCTGAAACACAATCCACGGTGGAGCCATGCTGATTTGACTGGTCAGGTTCCAACCGTCCCACAGTGGGCGGACGGGCACTTTCGACTCCACGCAATGTTCGTGTTTGACGAGCATCTACCCTTCACCCGTGACTCGTGGCGGGGACGGTTTCGGGCCTGTCGAGCGATTGGTGCGACGTTGACTCCGGAGCAGACCGACGCTTTCGACCGCGAACACGATGCGCTTCTTCGAGAGATTGCCCCGGAGCACTTCACGGTGCTCCATCGAATCGATGCCCACATTCTGCGTCCCATTCGGTAAGCGAGTAGTCCTCCTTTTCTTTGCGTTGCAAACCCCAAAGGCTCCCTGTCGAATTGATGAAATGGGAACTGCCCATGAAGTTCTCAAAAAAGTCGTTCGGACGCTCCGAAAGGTCAACTTGCCCAAGCGCCTGATCGTCCTTCTTGGGATGTATTGCGGTGACAACGCGAGACCCAGGCTGTAGTGCCATCAGTTCGTCGGCACGAGACGCTTCAACGCTTCCTGCCAATTGAGCATGACGGTGAACGACGGTGGCGTGCTGTCGCCGGTGATGAAGAGAAATCGATTGCCTTCCGGGGAAATGTCCCACGAATCGGCAACCGTGCCCAACGGTAACCGGAACAACTCTACTGGCGCATCAATTTGCAACGAGGGCTGGGTGGTGATGGTTACGGCCATCATTTTCCCTTCTGACAGGTAAAACAACTCGCGGCCGTCCGGGGCCCAGCGCGGCGCGGTTCCCACGCCGGTCGACACCGGGACGTCCGCTGCCGTTCGGTACGCGCGGGATCGCTGGGATCGAACGGCCGCACGAACACTTGTTCCTCACCAGACGGGTCTATTGATTGTTGGGCAATCCATCGTCCGTCCGGAGAAAACCGCGCCCCGCCAACGAATCCCTTTCGGTCAGGCGCGGTGATCCGAATTGGGACGCTCCCAGCCTTTCCCGGATCGCGGAGGACCCACAGTTCGCGACCGGTAGAGGACAGCAGATATCGCCCGTCGCGCGACCAGGCTGCGGATCCCGCGCCCTGTTGGAGCATCTCCTCCGCTCCGCTACCGTCGAGCGACTTCAGATAGAGGCTCGCGGGCGATGTCCGCGAAGAACTGAAGGCAATTCGGGACCCATCCGGCGACCAGAAAGGCGCCCAGTTGGTTGCCGCATTCGCGGTAACCCTGGTTCTGCCGCCGCGTCGGATGTCGTATATCCACAAGTCGGCCCTGTTCTCCTCGCGGAGCGCCACGGCTACTCGAGAGCCATCTGGCGCGATCGCCAGCGCGCCGGCGGTGTACTCGGCTGGATCCCCGATGGTCGCGAGCGCCGCACCTCGGCGGTTGTACCAAGTAAGACGGCGATCGCGACCAAAACCTGCCCGCTGGTAGACCAGGGTGCCGTTCGACGAGCCAGTAATCATCGCAAGTTGTGGATCGTTTGGTCCCCGGCCGACGCCCTGCGCGATAGGGCGCGGCTCTCCTGATGCTTGAAGCGCAGCCTCGTCAAACGGGAGCGCCATGAGCGTGCCGTCCCGCACGAATAACACGTCGCCTGAACCGGGCGTTCGAGACGACGCGTAGATCGGATTGGAGGCATTGTCCACGATAGCCCGGTCGTCGCTCTCCGGCGCGTCGTCCAGCGATCGAATGTAGACACGAACCTCGCCAGGCACGCCGCGCGAATAAACGAAATGCCGGCCGTCCGGCAGCGGCGATGGGTAGGAGTGTGCGGCTGTCGGCTCACGTATCGTTGTCAGTGGCTGCGGAACACCACCAGCAGATGACACGCTGAACAGGCCGCGTTGCACAAGCGCGAACACGATCGTGCCGTCGGTGGTCCAGAAGCCTCCTCGAAGGGTGCTTGGAATCTCAGCAAGCGTCAGTGCCGGGCCGCCGCCCGCGTCGATCTTCTTGAGTGTGCCTGGTAAGAGGAATTGGAGCGCCGTGGCAAATACAACGGACCGGCTATCCGCGGACCAGAATGGAGTGCCGAACGCGCCTTCCGTGCCTGGCAGCGGCCGCGGATTCAGTTCGTCCAAGGTGTGGACGAAGATGCGGCCCTGTCCCGACGCGTCGTTCGCGACAAACGCCAGGCGTCGGCCGTCAGGCGACAGCGCGGGGATAGACCGAGGCCCTGGAATCACGTTCTCCGGAAAAGGCACCTCAAACCGAACGAGTTGCGGCGACACAGACGACGACGTCAATTCGTGCAGCCGACTCAGCACGATGCCTGCGGTCACAAGCGCTGCAACGGTCACGAGCGCAAACGCGGCGGCCACGGCCCACGACAGCCGCGCTCGTGCTTTCGCTGACGCCGTGGCCTTCGCCGGCGCATCCTCTTGGAGCAGTCGCCACACGTCGCCAATGTCGCGCAACCGGCGCTTGGGATCCTTTTCTAGACACGCCCGCAACACACCGCGTCACTTTCTCCGGCACACGGTTCCATCGCGGCTCTTCCTTCACCACCGAGGCGAGTGTTTCGGTGAGGTCTTCGCCCGCGAAGAGCCGCTGCACCGGTCAGCATTTCCTACAGCACGACGCCGAACGCCCAGATGTCGGCGCGCTTGTCAACCGCTTGCCCGCGCGCCTGCTCCGGACTCATGTACGCCGCCGTGCCGAGCAGCACGCCAACGCTCGTCATCATGGCAGGCGACGTGATCGTGGGCGACGCCGTTTCGGTCGACGCTGCCGTCGACGCGGGCTCAAGGCCTTCGCTAAACCAAAGTCGAGCACCTTCACGATCCCATCCGGCCGCACTTTGATGTTTGCAGGTTTCAAATCGCGATGGATGATGCCCCGTTCGTGCGCGCCTTCGAGGGCTTCGGCAATCTGCTCGAGCAATCGGCAATGCTT
This sequence comes from uncultured Acidobacteriota bacterium, assembly GCA_963814955.1. Lineage (GTDB taxonomy): Bacteria > Acidobacteriota > Vicinamibacteria > Vicinamibacterales > UBA2999 > DATCJA01. Next base: position 126,074 of record CAWFEX010000015.1, on the reverse strand, counting down.
CATCGACGGGAATAGCTCCTTGAGCGATGCGGTCAGCAAGCGTCGGTCCCTCGACCAGTTCCATGACGATCGCCTGCACACCCGCCTGCCCACTTCGCGATGCTCCAAGCCATAAACGTGCGCGATGTTGGGGTGATTTAGCGAAGCGAGAACCTGTGCCTCTCGCTGAAACCGGGCGAGGCGCTCGCGATCGGACGCGAAGGCATCGGGCAGCACCTTCAGGGCATCATCGCGCCTGAGCGCCGTGTGGCGGGCTCGCCAGACCTTGCCCATGCCGCCCTCGCCGAGCAGGGCGATCACTTCGTAAGGGCCGATGCGGCTTCCCACGGCGAGCGCCATTTGTTTGGGGAATTCTACAGCCGCTGCGCCTGCCGACGAGCCCGGCGACAGGCGAGGAATCTTTGGGGGCGCTCATACGACCGCGCCTCGTACCAAATGATTTCTCTCAGAGAAAGAAAAAACGGACTTTGACAATCACGGCACCACCAGCGTGATACCGCTGGCCGACACGTCATCTTCGTCGTTGAGAGGTTAGTTCGACTTTGTCAGATCCGTAGTTGAAGCTTTTCGTTTCGCCTGTTCCATCCAATGCATGTACCGCGGCTTGGCGGCAAAGAGCAGCGCGGTGAAGATTTCCTGGACGATGGCGCGGACGCGCCGGGAAACGTCAGTGCCGGTCCGCTGCGCGGCGCAGGCGTTCGCGTTGAATGTAGGCATGCGCGACGGCGGTCAGGACGACATGATGTTGCCAGCCGGGATAACTGCGGCCTTCGAAGTGATCGAGCCCGAGTTCGCTTTTGAGTTCCTGGTATTGCTGCTCGATGGCCCAGCGTTGATGCGCCAAGCGCACCAGCGCCCGCAGCGACGCCGTGGCGGGCAGATGCGACGAAGTAGTACTTGAGCCGCGGTTTGGCGCCCGGCTTCTTCTTCGCAGAGCAACCAGACCTCGGGGGCGAGCCGGGCGTGCCGCCACTCGTGGGCCGGCGTGACGCGGACCGCGGCGAAGCGGGCGGTGCGTGGCGGCTGCGTGCCGTTTCGCCAGGTGATCGCGCGCCACGCGCCGGCCGGCAGCTGCCGCGGCACCTCGCGCACGGCGATCGGGGCTGACGGGCGTGCACCATCCGCAGGCGCGTGCGCGGGCGGCCGCGGCGCTGGCCGGCGGAGCGCGTGACGCGCGGCGCGCCGGTGAAGACGGTCAGATGCGACGAAATGCCCGACGGCATATGGCAAGCGGAGCCGATGCAAGGCCGCGCGAAACGCGGTCACGTCGCCGAATTCGGCATCGGCGAGGACCGCCGTCACCGTCGAAGCCGGCGGCTCGCGCCTGGCGGAGCAACGGCAGGGCCAGTCGCCACTTCTCCTGAAACGGACCGCCGCGGGAATGCGCGCCTGCTGCCGCGCGCTCGGCGTCAGCCATTCCTCGGGCAGATACAGCGCGCGCCGAGACACCACGCCCGCGCGCCGGTCCACAGCGCGGCCGTCACCGCGACTTGGCAATTCGCGATCTTGCCGAGCGCCCCACAGTACTGCCGCGCCACGCCGACCGAGTGCGGGCCCTGTTTCGGGAAAGCTCGTGCCGTCGAGGATCAACACGCCGCGGCGTTCGGGCACCACCGCGCGCAACCGTCGCCAGACGCGATCCGCGTCCCACGGCGCATGCGTGATGAAATGCTGGAACGCCTGGTACGAGACCGGCTCGGTCACCCGCGCCAGCATCGCCTGCATCGACTTCCGCTCGCTGTCGCTGAACACGCCCTGCACGTACGTCCGCAGCGACAGCAACTGCGCGCGATGGCCAAAGCAGCTCTTGAACTGCTCCAACCATCGGATCAGTCGCTGCACGCGCGCCGTCGCAGTGGAATCGATCAGTGCGCTGCAGCGTTACCGAACTCGAGCAAAAAGTACAATGTCCTCAAAAGCGATCACTGCGCGATTCTCGAATGAAATCAGCGATCTGACAAAGTCGAACTAGGAGGTTGCTGAAAAACGCATCAGTTTAGCGATCGACAGCCGTCCGGTCGCGTACTACCATGACCGGCATGCGAGGAGACGACCGCCAGCCCGATTCGATGTTCAGTTATGTGTCCGCCGAGCAGCGCGTGCCGCAGGACCACCCGTTGCGTGCGATTCGCCTGTTGGTCGATGACGTGCTCCGGGACATGTCGCGCGACTTTGATCGCCTGTACACGGCGGTCGGCCGTCCCTCGGTACCGCCGGAGCGGCTGCTGCGTGCGCAGTTGCTCCAGATCTTTTATTCGATCCGCAGCGAGCGCTTGTTGATGGAGCAGCTCGATTACAACCTCCTGTTTCGGTGGTTTGTGGGGCTGGAGATGGACGAGCCGATCTGGAGCACGACGGTCTTCACCAAGAATCGCGATCGGCTGCTGAATCAGGAGACCGCGCGGAGCTTCTTCCGTCGCGTGGTGGAGCGCGCCCGCGACCTGATGTCGGATGAGCACTTTACCGTCGATGGCACGCTCATCGAGGCGTGGGCGAGTCAGAAGAGTTTTCAACGGAAAGACGGCGGCACAGATGGTGATGGCCGGCAGTTCCGGGGCGAGTCGCGGTCGAACGCGACCCATGCCTCGACGACGGATCCGGACGCCCGTCTGTATCGGCGCACGCATCACGGAGAAGCCAAGCTGTCGTATCTCGGGCACCTGCTGATCGAGAACCGGCATGGCCTGATCGCCGAGGCGCGTGCCACGCGGGCCGACGGGTTCGCGGAGCGCGAGGCCGGTCTCTGGATGTTGCACGCCCAGACGGCGCGCGCGCCGTGGCGCCGTCGGACGGTCGGCGCCGACAAAGGCTACGACCTCCGAGACTTCGTCGGTTTTGCGCGCGACTTGGGATTCACACCGCATGTCGCGCAGGTCGTCACGCGCGCGGGCGGGAGCGCGATTGATGCGCGGACGACGCGGCACCAGGGCTACGCGCAGAGCCAGCACGCGCGGCCGCGGGTTGAACCCGCGTTCGGGTGGTTGAAGAACATCGCGTGGATCCGCAAGGTCAAATTGCGTGGCTTGGCGAACGTCGACTGGCTGTTCGTCTTCGCCAGTGCGGCGTTCAATCTGATTCGATTGCCGAAACTGCGGCTGAAGCCGGCATGAATGCGCCCACGAACGACTCGGACCTCGTACGATGCGCACAATGCGCCTCGAGGTGAGGTGTCTGGATGCAACGAATCATTCTCGTGGGGCAGAGTCGCTGCATAATCAGCCGTTTTTCAGCGGCCTCTTAGGGTCTCTCTGTGGACCTCATGTGAGCTGCTCAGTGAACCATCATGGAAACGCTCGGCCACAGTCAGATCTCACTCACGATGAACACGTACAGCCATGTCCTTCCAGCGCTGAGGCGGACGCCGCCGGCAAACTCGACGCGGTTCTGTCGCGTTACGGGGTCGGATGGCGGGTCAGCCGTGCTCGCCAGCGATGAGCGATGTAAGGATTTCGCTAGAAGATTCTGGTGAGCCGGGGGGGAATCGAACCCCCAACCCGCAGATTAAGAGTCTGCTGCTCTGCCAATTGAGCTACCGGCCCGCGCAAAAAAGTCATTGTATCGCATGCGTGCAAGCGCGCCGCGGCTTACTGACAGCACGCTTAGGCACCCTACGCACGCCAGGCACGCTTAGGGCACCGCACGCCAAACACACCTTAGGCACCCTTCGAGTGCGCTGGCGGTCACCGTCACCCCATCGCGACAGATGGCATCGACGCTGCCGCCTGCGAGCGATCGCTCCGACAGCGCGAGCAACGCGTCACGTGGCGATTCTCGATGGCGAGTTTCTGCGTGAGGCCGTCCGCGCGCGCCTTTTCGATGGCGGCGCGGCGGGTCATCCCGGTCACCCATGCGGCAAGCGCGGCGAGGAGGGCGAACACCCCGAATCCGACTGCATCTGCCGCAATGGATGGGAGCTAGCTGGAGCCTGACCACCGATCGGCGCCGCTGGCCAGGACAGCAAGGCCGGATAACAGCCGGGGTACGTGTGGAAACGTATTCGCAGGCGTCAGCCCCGACAACAGCCACGCCAAGCCCCACGAAAGCGAAGGGTCACCGCCTACCGGGGGGCCACCTCGGCAAGTACTTTGGCCGTAATGCAGAGCCTGCCTGCGCTCAATTTGGAGCTTCGGCGCGCGATCGCGCTTACACAGCGTGCAAACGCGCACAAGATCGGTCGCTCGCCATCACGGTGGCAATTACGTTGCTTATAGCTCACTCGATTGAACCATGGCTGAAGTTCTTCGAGAATTTGATACGCCGATCACCCACCCGTCCGCCACCTTCCACGCTCGCGTCGTGGGTCGCCTCGCCGAGGATGGCATGTGGGAGGGATGGCTGGAGTTCGTGCCGATCGATCCGGGCGGAACGGTTGCCGTGTCGCCCGTTGAGTCGCGCCAGCCTGAAAAGGAGTACCTCGGTACTGGGCGCACGGCTTGACGCCCGTATACGCAGAGGGCGCGCTCGAGCGGGCGCTCCATCCGCTTGTCGTACGTACGCGCGTTGTCGCGCCGCCGTTATCAAATCGGCCGGCCGCGCCAACCGTCACGGCGACCTCCTCGTATGTTGGCCCTGAACCCGTGCTCGATCCCTTTGAGGTTGGCCAGCGCAACCTCGACATTCTCTGGCAGGAACTTCACGCACTCGATCGTCCGCGGCTGCTCAACATCATCGCGGCATTCGACCTGAATCCCGCAGGCAAGAACGTCGCTGCATTAGCTCACGAACAGCTCATCACGTTTATCGTGGTGGCTGTCGAGACACAGCTCGCCCAACGCGCCCGGTAAGTTTTACCCGGCGTGTCGGCATTCCATTGAGTGATTCATTCGTATCGCGGAACCGGGTCAACTCCTAGCTCCTGCATCTCGCTCGCCGTCTGATTGGGGCTTTGACGCGGCGGCTGGTGCTGTTTAGTATCCTGAGCTTTCAAGAAACAATAGTGTCCGGCTTCCGCGTTCGCTGGAGGCTTCGGCGGACCACCGAAGGTCCGCCTTAAGCGGACACCACGTACGAGAGGAGAAGTCATGCACTATTTCCGGGATCGCGTCGTCCTTGTGGCAGCGTGGCTGACGATTGCGATGGTGTGCTCCGCCTGCAATCAACCTCCTGCTGCGCCGCCGGCAGCCTCGTCAGAGGCCCCTCCGGTCGCGGCACAAACAGCGGAGGAACGTGGCAGGTTGCTGGTGACGGTGGGCGGTTGTCACGACTGCCACACGCCCAAGAAGCCTGGGCCGAGAGGTCCGGAGGAGGACATGACCAGGATGCTGTCAGGTCATCCCGAGAACGCGAAGATCACGGTTCCGTACAAGCCGGGCGCCGACGCCACGTGGCCCGTGGCAACGAACGACATGTTCACCGCGTGGAGTGGACCGTGGGGGGTATCCTTCACCGCAAACCTGACGCCTGATACCAACACCGGACTCCGCAGCGGCGTCTGGACGGAAGCGCTCTTTATCAAAGCGCTCAGGACGGGCAAGCACATGGGAACGTCGCGCGACATTCTGCCGCCGATGCCGTGGTTCAACTACGCGCAGTTGAGCGACGACGATCTCAAGGCAATCTGGGCTTACCTCGGGACCATCCCCGCCATCAACAATCATGTGCCTGATCCAATTCCCCCTCGGACCGCGCCTTGAACCGTGGTCACATGAACCTCGATCTTTTCGAATCCGACGTCCACGATGCGCAGATCGCGCCAGGGGCGATGTGGTTCCACGGTCTAGCCTTATCCGTTGAGAAACAACTGCTGGCGGATGTGGAGCGCGTTGTCGCGGCAGCGCCGTTTCGCCACATGCTGACGCCAGGCGGCCGCCGTATGTCGGTGGCCATGACGAATTGTGGAACTTTGGGATGGGTGACGGATCAATCCGGCTACCGGTACGATTCCCGCGATCCCACCACCGGCGAGCCGTGGCCGCCGATGCCGGCCACCTTCACGGAGCTCGCGGCCACGGCGGCGGATCGGGCGGGCTTCAGCCGCTTCGTCCCTGACTCGTGCCTCGTCAACCGGTATGAACCTGGTACGCGACTATCGCTTCATCAGGACAAGGACGAGCACGAATTCGATGCGCCCATCGTGTCCGTGTCACTCGGGCTGCCGGCCGTGTTCCTGTTCGGAGGTCTACGGCGCGCCGACACGCCGCAACGTCTCCTGCTCGAGCACGGCGATGTGGTCGTCTGGGGAGGTCCCGCGCGCCTGCGATACCACGGCATTCATCGCCTCGAAGACGGACGCCACCCGGTTGTCGGCCCTTACCGCATCAACCTGACGTTTCGCAAAGCGCGATGATGCGGTTCGCTCGGGCGAGTCGCGCACGGGCATAGTCGCGTCGACGAGGCGTGCGTTCCGACGTTTCGGCGGCCTTCCGCGGTCAGTTTTCTTGCTCGGGTTCGGAATCTGGGTAGCGCACAGCCCTCGCCCTGCGGAAGGCTTCTGCGCTCCGTTCCGCCGCTTCACGGACATCCGACCGAAGTTGGGTACCGGACTTGGGAGCCAGGAGGACGCCAAGTGCCGCGCCGATCAGCGTCCCAAGCAGTAGACCGACGAAGAAAGCTGCGTTGGAAGAGGTCTGATGATCATCGGTCTGCCTTGCCATATTGGGTTTCCTCTTCTCTAGTTTGAACTTACTTTCTACCTTACACTTTCCACTTTGCACTTGAAGTTGAAAGTTGGCTGTGGCGCGCCGGACAGGATTCGAACCTGTGGCCCTCGGCTCCGGTGGCCGCCGAGCCGATGGGAAGTCGAATACGCTCAGCTATTTGCCGTCGTTGCCACGCGCACCCGTCCACGCGCTTGGGCTTCACGGTGAAGGCCTTCTGCACCGCATCAGCGAGCCGAGGATCGACCACCACCTGTGTATAGACGAGCGACGTGCGGATGTCGCGGTGCCCGCGAGCGTTCTGCACCAGCGAATGTCGCCTCCACCGTTGAGCAGGAGTTGCGTGCAGTACCGAATGAGCGAGGTCATAACGCCGGGTCGGACTGAACGCCGCCCGCCTCATAGCGGCTTTCCAATCCCGATTCGCATTCGGGAACGTCCGCGTTCGGCGCGGTCGGCCGCGTCGGTCCTTCAGGTCAGGCCGCTTTGTCGAAGCCACCGTGGGCTGACGTGCGGGGTCGCTCAGCCGAGCAGATACGCCCGGACGTTGGGGTCCTTGAACCTCCAGAGGACGTTGTCGAGGAAGTAGTGATGGATGTTGATGAAGAGCATCGCGGCGGTGAAGAAGAAGAACATCTGCCACGAGTTGAACGTGCCGAGCTGGTTGTCGATGGTGTTCGGCACGAGCTCGAATGTCACCCACCCGGCCACGACGACGCCCACCACGATGGCGGTCGCCCGCAGCTCACGGTGGCTCCCGCTCCGCAGCCGCGTGTCTTCCATCTTGTAGACGAACGCCAGGTACTGCAGCGAGTGAAAGAACGGCGTCAGCAGGAAGTAGAACTCGTACTGGCGTGTCTGCGGCAACCACCAGAGGTAGAGCGCGACGAACGGGGCAAGAAGGTTCAGGCTCGGACGCTGTCTCGTTCTCCGGTAATTGGCGTAGAAGACTTTGTACAGCACGAGGAAGAATCCGGCCCCGACGACGATCTGCGAGATCGGCCCGGCGATGTCGGGCAGATCGAACGAGTAATACGTGAACTGCGAGAAGGTATTTTGCGCGCCGGCGATGTTGCTGTAGACGAAAGTCATTCCCCAGATGCTCAGCAGCGCCCATTTCGTGAGGTCGCGCTGCGATCGGCTGAACGAGTACCGGTCGAAGTGCGCGTAGACCATCATGCAGCCGAACACCTGCTTCGTGTAGTGCCATCCCACCGTGAAGATCATCACGTTGAAGGCGACGGTAAAGAGGAGATCGCCGAGCCGCGGCCCCGAGAAGACCTGCGCATTACCGCCCCACGGGGCGAGCGCATCGGTCACGCCCTGGACTAGCGGCAGGCTCGCGACCGGGACGTCGTACTGAAGGAACGCCGCGAAGAACAGGCCCGCCAGTGCGATGGGCACGACGATGAGCTGCCACCAGTGCTGGGTGACGAAGGCTCGGCCCCGCCCGTAAGCGAGCTTGTACCAGATCAGGAAGTGGGGATAGTTCACCAGCAGCGAGAGCGACGCGGTGGTGATCGTCAGATTCTTGAAATGCTGATCGACGGCCCAGCTCGCCCGGAACCCCTGCGCGACAATCATCACGAGCCAGACCAGGATGCTCGCGCCGCCGAGCAGCCAGAAATCCGCGAAGCGCGTCGTCAGCGCCTGTGCACCCGGGCGTGGGTCGTGCGTGCTCGCGGTGAGCCGGCTAGGATCGGCTGCGAGGGTGGTGATGACGCTCACGGAAAGCCTGGAACCCCTTGCGTGTAGCAGTGTATCGGCGGCGAACATGGAGAACATGAGGCCGGTGACGTCGGTGCAGCCGCCGGCGGAGGGCGTGGGGCCAAGCAGCGGAACCTGAGCAATTCGGTCCCCGGCCTGGCTGGCCGTGAAACTCGTCGCGAGCGGTCACGATCGCACCCGTGCCGGCGAGTGCTCGGCGTCTGATGTGGACTCGATCCGATGACAGTCCACGACGCAAGCTGAGCGGGATGCGCAGCGAGCGTGCGCAGGTCACATTCATATCTCACGACCCGAGACAAAAATTTGCTGCGCAATCGGCGCACGATGTTGGAGTACCCTCCGTCCCGGAGGTGGCCATGCGGATCGCTCTTCTCCTCGTCGTGTCGCTACTCCTCTTGCCGCGTCAGGTTGCGGCAGGTCCCGTCGTCTTCATGGAGTTCCTCAATTCAGATCTGACGTTCGGGGTCGTCAACCCGGATCAATTCGGGTACGACTTGAGTAGTTGGTCGTGGGGCGACGAGTGGCAAGGGTTTCCTACCACCTATCAGGCATTCGGGGGGACGTTCGTGCAACAGACGCTTCAGACGGATGCTGGTGGAACGGTCACTAACAGCGAGTACTTGTACGAAAACGGGACCCTCCAGATCGATTTCGAGTTGGCTAACTCGATCAGCGGGGAGAACAGAACGGGAACTTTCCTAGCCCCGATTCTGACGCTCAAGATAGGGGTCGATGAGGACGGTCCAATTGACGCAGGAGTGTTCGCGGTTTACACGCTCGGCCCCGGCGTGTTTGACGCCTCCATTGCCGACGCATTAGGGATCCCGACACCGGACGGTAGGGGGATTTATCGACTCCGGCCTCCTGTTGACCGACTTCGGCAACCGCGGGTGCTGCGGGGGTGACTACACGACGCCCGAGCGCCAGGCCTGGGACGGTTTCGCGGACTTTTCCATTGAAGTGCCGGAGCCGTTCACGCCCATTCTGAGCGCACTGGGACTCGCAGGCTGGTTCTGGCGACGACGGAAGCAATGACGACATAAGCGGCGGGACGACTTCTCGGTCGGCCAAGTCGGTCTTCCCGCGCCTAGCTCGGTTGGGACGGAAGACCGATCGTGCACTTTTCCGAACGATTCGAAATTAGTGGCGCGCCCGACAGGATTCGAACCTGTGGCCTTCGGCTCCGGAGGCCGACGCTCTATCCAGCTGAGCTACGGGCGCAAGGGAACTTACGCTTACGCAGAAACTTCAAAGTAAAAAGTGCAAAGTGCAAAGTAAGTATCGAAGTTGCCAACTTACATTCCATTTTGCACGTTGCACGTTGCACGTTGCACGTTGAACTTGAGTTGGCGCGCCCGGCCGCCTTCGTTCCCAGCGGCACCCGGAACTTCGGCGCGTCAAATCCACTCAAGCGCCATCGCGCCATAGCTCGCCTGAATGATGCGCGAGCGGAGGCGGATGGCGCGCCCGGCAGGACTCGAACCTGCGACCTACGGATTCGAAGTCCGGCGCTCTATCCAACTGAGCTACGGGCGCACAGCGCGTGATCATATCACCTGTCTTGCGCCGCCCGTGCTGACAGCTCACAATGAGGCCGCGCCTCCCCACACAGTTAGAAGGAGCACGACGCCCATGATGATGCGTATCGCATTGATGCTGGCGGCGCTCACGAGTGGCGTCCCCGTCTACGCGCAGGAGACGGCGCCCGCGCCGCCCGAAGACGATCAGCCCGTCTCGTACGAGGAGCAGGTCGTCGTGACGGCTTCCCGCTCCGAACAGCAGCTCGTCAACGCCCCGGCCGCCGTGAGCCTGGTGACCGCGCAGACCATTCAGAACTCGCCGGCCACGAACATCGGCGACCTCCTTCGGACGGTGCCCGGCCTTAATGTGACGCAGACCTCCGCCCGTGACATCAACCTCACCACCCGCGGCGCCACATCGACGTTGACCACCTCGCAGCTCGCGCTCGTCGACGGTCGAAGCGTGTATCTGGATTTCTTCGGCATGGTGATGTGGGATCTGGTGCCCACGAACGCGCAGGATGTCCGGCAGATCGAAGTCATCCGGGGTCCTGCTTCTGCCGTGTGGGGCGCCAACGCCATGACCGGCGTGATCAATGTGATCACGAAAACCCCGCGCGAGCTGGCTGCCGAACGAGGTACGAACCTGACCGTCGGCCTCGGCGTCCTCAATCGCGACGTGACCGGCCGGGATCAGGATGCCGGGTCGCTCTTCTACGTGAACGGGTCGCATGCGGAGGCGGTCAACGAGCGATGGGCGTTCAAGTTGTCAGCCAGCTATTTCACGCAGGATCCGCTGCCGCGCCCGGCGGGCGTCATCCCCAATGGGTTCAGCACGCCGTATCCACCATTCACGAACGAGGGGACGTCGCAGCCCAAGTTCGATGCCCGTGCCGACTACGACCTCTCCGGCGGCGGATCGATTGTGGTCAGCGGAGGTGTGGCCGGCACCGAAGGGCTCATCTACTCGGGACTCGGGCCGTTCGATATCTCCAGCGAGTCCCGAATGGTCTACCTGACGAGCCGTTACCAGCGAAACGGCCGCCGCATCTCTTTTTTCACGAACCTGCTCGACGGCAACGCGTCGAACCTTCTGGCGCGGGGACTCTCCGGACAACCGCTGCCTCTCTCCTTCGACACCAAGACCTTCGATGTCGACGCGTCGGAGGTGCGGGCGATCGGAACGAGGAACGTGCTCACGTTCGGCGGCAACTTCAGGCACAACACGTTCGACATCTCGCTTGCGCCCGATGGCGACGATCGCAACGAGGGCGGCGGCTTCATCCAGGATGAGATTTTTCTGAGCGATCGCTTCCGGTGGGTGGTTGGCGGCCGCCTCGACAAGTTTTCGTCGATCGACGATCCGGTGTTTTCGCCGCGGACGACGTTCATGGTGAAACCCGACGCGGCTCAGACGTTCCGGGTGTCGTTCAACCGCGCCTTTCGTGCTCCTTCGTTCATCAACAACCACATCGACTCGTCGATTCTGAACGAGATCAATCTGGGCGCGATTTCGCCAGCGCTTGCCCGGTTCGTGTTTCCGATTCGCGCGTTCGGGAACCCGGATCTGAAGCAGGAGACCATGACGGCATTCGAAGTCGGGTACACGGGCGTCATACGAAACCGCGCAACCGTGACCGCGGCTGTCTATTACAACGTCACCGACGACGGCATTTATTTCACGCCGGATCGCTTCTACACGCCGGCCGCGCCGCCACCAGGCCTGGCGCCGGCGATCGTCGGGGTTCTCGCGACGCTCAACCCGCCCGTGCTGCTCCCATCGCGCTTTACGTATCTCAACCTCGGCACCATCAAGGACAAAGGATTCGAGATTGGCGTCGACGCGCCCGTGAACCGGTACGTCAACGTGTTTACGAACTATTCGTATCAGGCCAGGCCTGTTGCAGAGGATCTTCCTCCGGGCACCACGATCAACGACATAAACTGGCCGGCGAAGAACCGGTTCAATGCGGGATTTGACTTCAGCTACGCCCGGTTCCTCGGCAACATGAGCGTCAGTTTCACAGACGAGGCCTACTGGCAGGATGTGCTCGACGCCCGTTTTGCCGGCATCACCGATGCGTTCACCCTCGTGAATGCAGGCTTCGGCGTGAGATGGGCCGCCGAGCGTGTGACAACGAGCATCAAGATCGTCAATCTGACGAACGAAGAGGTGATACAGCACATCTTCGGCGATGTGCTGAAGCGCCAGGTGGTGGGAGAGGTCCGCGTAGGGTTTTAGCCCCTGAGGGCCGGCCCGTCTACGCTGCTCGTTTCTTTCTGCCGCGCGCGGCGGTCTTTTTTGCCGGCGTCTTCCTGCTGCGCGACGGTTTCCTGGCCGACGGCCCAGCCTGCTGAAGCGACTGACGGAGCCGTTCCATCAAGTCCACAACCTCCGCGCGCTGAGGTTCCTCGTGCGCCACGAGCTTCGGCGCACGCCCCTTTTTCTTCGCCTGGATGATCTTCATGAGGTTCTTCCGATACTCGTCGGTGAACCGGTTCGGATCCCATTTCTCGGCGAGATTCTTCACGAGGGTTTGCGCCATCTCGAGCTCGGGTTTGCGAATGTCCCTGGCACTGGGAAACGAGTACTGCGAGGTATCGACGAGCTCCTCCGCGTAGCGCATCTGCGTCAGCACGAGCGCGTCGCTCACCACTTCGAGCGCCGCGAGGTGCTGTGCGTCGCGGAACACGATCGTGGCGACGCCGACGAGACGGGTGTGGCGCATGGCCTCGCGCAGCAGCGCATACGCATGTTCGCCGCCCTTGGCGGGAAGCAGGTGATACGACGTTTCAAAAAACCGGTCGTCGATCTCCTCGTCCTTGACGAAGCACCGGATGTCGATCGTCCGGCTTTTTTCGAGAGCGGCGGACCGAAAGTCCTCTTTCGTCAGAATGACGAAGCGGCCTTTCTCGTATTCGAAGCCCTTGACGAGCTCGTCCCAGGCAACCGGCTTGCCTTCGTGAATGCACACCCGCTCGAATTTGACTGGAGACTCGTCTTCAGCGTGCAGGAGACGGAAGCGCGGCCGCGAGTCGCGCACCGCCGTATGCAGCTCGACAGGAATGTTGACAAGGCCGAACGCGATCGATCCCTTCCAGATGGCTCGAGCCATATGGACGGGGCGGTGCAAGACGGAGGCCGAACATGCGCGGCCACGCAGACGTCAAACCGGAAGCGGGGTTCGCAGTCGCAACAGGCTCGCCAGCGGAATGTGGATCCAGTCGGGCCGATTGTTCAGTTCATATCCGAGTTCGTAAAACGCTTTGTCGAGTACGAAGACAGACAGCAGTCTCTCGAGACTGTCGTGATCGTCCGGCAGAAACCTCGCCTGTTCCGTGGCCGCGATATACGCGCGCACGTACGTCCGGCTGACCCAGGTCTCCCAGAGCTGCGCCCACGGTGCGAGCCGCTCGACATCCTCGGGTCGCGTCAGCGTCGCTGCGCCAAGGGCGGTCAGCACCGCGTATCTGAGGGACTGCAGCATGCCCGCCACATCCCGCAGCGGCGAGGATTTTCCGCGTCGCGCCGCCAGGGGCCGCGACGGCTCGCCTTCGAAGTCGATGATGACGATGTCCGCTTCAGTGACGAGCACCTGACCGAGGTGGTAGTCGCCGTGGCACCGGATCCGCAAGCCTGCGTCGCTGAGCTGATGGATGTCGTCGAACAGGCGCAGCAACTCTTCGCGACGTGCCAACAGGTTCCGCGCCAGCTCCTGACGACGATCGTCGAGGCGATGCAGCGACTGATCGAGCAGCGTCAATTGATCCTCCGCATGTGCCCGCATGGCGGTCGCCTCCTTACGCAGATCCGCGGCCGAGTACGGTTCCGGCTCGAACGCCGGACTTCCGGCCGCATCGGCAAGGCGGACGTGCAATTCTCCCGTCCGGCGGCCGAGGACTTCCGCGAGTCTCAGGTGTGTCCCTATGTCTGCGACGAAGTCGGGGGCCAAACCTCCTCGATCGACACTCGTCTCACCGGCGAGCAATTCGTCCACGTTGCGGAGCGGGGGCAGCGTGGTCGCTCGTTCGAAGTACCGGCCCATTTCTTCGATCGTCACCTGCCACCCGTTTCCCTGGTTGTAGGTGTACACCTGGAGCATCGCCAACGCGGTGTCGGCCTCGCCGCTCCGCACGTACGAGAGGTGACCGCCGAAGGGAGGCACCCTCGTGAAGGCGTGTGCGGCAAGGAACTCGTTCATCTCGATGTCGGGATGCGGGCCCGCTTCGATTCGCCGAAACAGCTTCATGATGAAGCGCTTGTCGAACAGAACCGAAGAATTGCTGTGGTCGGCGGCGCGTGCGACGGGCCTGATCGGTTCAGGGCCGGGTGGAACCTGACGCGGCGAGCCGCGCAGGCGGCCAGCCCGCATCGGCACCTCCCGCTGCTCCTGAAGGATCGCCAGCAGCCTCTCGCAGACGTCGTCGTCGAAGAGGCCGTCGAACACGACTCCCTTTCGGGCGCCGGTGATTCGCGCCACCGCGGCGGAGGAGTGTTCGTGGCCGAGAATGTCCGTCTCGGCTCCATTCGCGGTCGACAGGGGAAGCAGATACCGTTCGCGGCCGCCGTCGTGGAAAGCCGCTTCGACAATCGTCAGAAACGCGGGAGTGGAGCCGTTTCGCAGCAGCGTCCAGTCGACGAAGCGCACGGACGCGATTGAGCGCGCCTTTGCCCCGAACCACCGCTGCCGCTGCAGGAACGGCACCAGGGCCTGGCGCTCGATGATCGTCCGCAGACCTCCGTCGAAAATCGACTCCCAGACGACCCCAGAAAACAGCGAGGGGAGCGCGGCAGCTTCTTCAGGCACGGGAGCCGTGCGCGCCGTGAGGGGCGCAACGACTTCCTGCAGCTGGAACCAGTAGAAGCCGTACGGCGCCAGCGTGAGGAAATACGGATGATCTCCAATGCGCGGGAATTCCGTATTGCCGAGCATTTCGACCGGCGCGAGCCCGGCGAACGGCGCCAGCGGAATTTCCGCTGGCTGCACCACCCTCGACAGGTTGGCGACGCACAGGACGGTGGTGCGTTCGTGCCGCCGCACGTAGACGAGCACTTTGCGATTCGCCGTCGGAATGAACTGCAGCGATCCGCGTCCGAACACCGCGTGCTGTTTTCTGAGCGCGATCATGCGCTTCATCCAATGCAGCAGCGAGTAGGGCGAGCGTTCCTGGGCCTCGACGTTGATGGCCTCGTAGCCGTACACCGGGTCCATGATCACAGGGCCGAACAGCCGCGCCGGGTCGGAGCGCGAGAATCCCGCATTCCGATCGCTGCTCCACTGCATCGGCGTTCGCACGCCGTTGCGGTCGCCCAGGTACACGTTGTCGCCCATGCCGATCTCATCCCCGTAGTAGACGATCGGCGTGCCTGGCAGCGAAAGCAGGAGCCCGTGCAGCAACTCGATACGCGGGCGACCGTTTTCCATCAGAGGGGCGAGCCTGCGCCGGATGCCGACGTTGACGCGCATCTGCGGGTCGACGGCGTACTGCGAGTACATGTAGTCGCGCTCCTCGTCTGTGACCATCTCGAGCGTCAGCTCGTCGTGGTTCCTCAGGAAGAGCGTCCACTGGCACGCCTCCGGAATCTCGGGCGTTTGATTCAGGATTTCGACAATCGGATGCCGGTCCTCCTGGCGGAGGGCCATGAACATCCGCGGCATGAGCGGGAAGTGGAACGCCATGTGGCATTCGTCGGCCTCGCCGAAGTACGCGCGCACGTCAGAGGGCCATTGATTGGCCTCGGCGAGCAGGGCGCGTCCGCTGTAACGGGCGTCGAGTTCGTGGCGAATCAGCTTCAGGATGGCGTGAGTTTCCGGGAGGTTCTCGTTGATCGTGCCTTCGCGCTCGATGAGATACGGAATGGCGTCGAGCCGGAGCGCATCGACACCGAGGTCGAGCCAGAACCGCATGATGTCGAGGATCGCCGCCACTACCTCGGGGTTGTCGAGGTTCAGATCGGGCTGGTGGAAAAAGAAACGGTGCCAGTAGAACTGCCCGGCAACGGGATCGAACGTCCAGTTCGACTTTTCCGTGTCCGTAAAGATGACGCGCGTACCCGAGTACTTCGTATCGGTGTCGCTCCAGACGTAATAGTCGCGTTCACGGGAGCCTCTGGGTGCACGACGGGCGCGTTGAAACCATGGATGCTGGTCGGACGTGTGGTTGATGACGAGCTCCGTCAGAACCCGGATGTTCAGTGCGTGCGCGGTGTCGACGAACTGTTTGAAATCGTCCAGCGAGCCGTAGATTGGATTGATGGAGGTGTAGTCGGCAATGTCGTACCCGTCGTCACGAAGCGGAGATGGATAAAAAGGGAGAAGCCACAGGCAGGTGACGCCAAGGTCGTGCAGATACGGCAGTTTCTGCGTGAGGCCGGGGAAATCGCCGATGCCGTCCGCGTTGCTGTCGTAGAAGGCGCGGACGTGCACCTCGTAAATGATTGCGTCCTTGTACCAGAGGGGATCGGAGGAGATTGGTGATTTGGGATTGGTGATTGATGATTGGGGTTCCACGTTCGCTGTTCGGTCGAGATCGTTCATCGCCATCACCGATTACTGCGGTCGAACGACGAAGACGTGAGCCATACGTTCCGCCGGGTCGAGCTTTACATAGTTCCACTCCCCCTGCCAGACGTAGCGTGCGTCATCGAGAAGATCTTCCACGACGTACGACTGGTCGGGCCCTAATCCCAGCTCCCGGATTGGAACCTGGATGCGGCCGTGCTGCATGTGACGGGTGTCCGTATTGGCTACCACAAAGACGCGTGCATCTGAGTCGGAGGCTGATCCTTCGGGCACCGCTTTGCTGAACCAGAGGAGGGCAGGATTGTCGGTGCCATGAAACGTCAGCGAGCTGTTGAACTGCAGCGCCCGGTACTGCCGCCTGATCTGGTTCACTCGGGCGATCAGCTCGCTGAGATTGCCCGGCTGGTTCCAGTCGCGCGGTCGAATCTGGTACTTCTCGGAGTTCAGATACTCCTCCGACCCCGGACGCACCGCGACGTTTTCGCACAGCTCGAAGCCGCTGTACATGCCGTAGCTTGGCGACAGCGTCGCTGCGAGGATCAGCCGGACTTCGAAGGCGGGCCGTCCGCCGTGCTGCAGGTATTCGTGCAGAATGTCGGGCGTGTTGATGAAGAAGTTCGGTCGCATGTACTCGCGCACGTCGGTGCCGGTGAGCTCGGTGAGGTACTCGCGCAGCTCCTGTGCCGTGTTTCGCCACGTGAAGTACGTGTACGACTGATTGAATCCAAGCTTCGCGAGACGCCGCATCACCTTCGGCCGCGTGAAGGCTTCGGACAGGAAGATCGCATCCGGACGCTGGCGGCGCACGTCGGCAATGAGCCATTCCCAGAACGCGAATGGCTTGGTGTGCGGATTGTCTACGCGAAAGATCCTGACGCCGTGCGACGCCCAGAACAGGAAGACGTCGCGCAGGGCGTGCCACAGCGAGCGCCAGTCTTCGGTTTCGAAATCAAAAGGATAAATGTCCTGATATTTCTTGGGAGGATTTTCGGCGTACTTGATCGAGCCGTCCACCCGCCTCTGAAACCACTGTGGATGCGTTTTCGCCCACGGATGGTCGGGTGACGCCTGGAATGCGATGTCGAGCGCCACGTCCAGGCCCAGATGCTGCGCGGTTGCCACCAGGCGATCGAAATCTTCGAGCGTCCCGAGTGCTGGCTCGATCGCCGTATGGCCGCCGGCGCTCGATCCTATCGCCCACGGGCTTCCAGGATCACCGGGCCCCGCGGTGAGAGCGTTGTTGGCGCCTTTCCGGTTGGTGAATCCAATCGGATGAACCGGTGTGAGATACAGCACGTCGAAGCCCATCGCGGCAATGCCGGGAAGCCTCGCTTCCGCGTCGCGGAGCGTGCCGGGGCGTTCGGGGTCGTTGGTACACGACCGCGGGAACATCTCGTACCACGCGCTGAATCGTGCCCTCACGGGATCGACCGTTACACGAAGCGGGCGGTCCGTGCTCGCCGATGTGCTTCTGTCCGGGCGCGAGTGCATGAGTCGAAGGAGCTCCGGATCGCGGGCCGCCGCGACGCGGGCCGACTTCGCGAGGGGGCTGCGCAGGACGTTGGCAATCTCGCGGATACGGAGATCGTCGTCGGTCCGGCTGAAGCCGGACGCTACGTCTTGGACGAAGCCGTGCTCGACAATCGCCGCCCCCTGGAGCAGGTCGCTTTCAACATCTTCTCCCGCGTCCGCTTTTGCCATGAGCGCGGCAAGCCACGAGCCGAACCGGTCGATCCACGCCTCGACGGTGTACTCGTATTCCCCCAGCTCCGTCACGACAAACGATGCGCCCCACGAGTCGTTGCCGAGCGCGGCGAGCGGGACTTCGTGCCAGTCGGCGTCGATGCGGCGATATTTGAGCACCCCCGACAACCGATCGTGGCCGTCGGCAAACACATCGGCGCTCACGAACACGGATTCGCCGACCGTACGTTTGACAGGGAAGCGACCGCCGTCGATTTGCGGCAGCACGTTTTCAACAACCACACGCCCGGGTATCCGCTGCGGGCCGTGCCCATCGCGAGAGCGAACGCCAGCCGATTGAATCTGCGTGTCAGGCTGGAGATTTTCAGTTGGGCTTGGGCGGGTCATGCTGCTCCGCGCTCGTGCCGTTCGATGCTCAAAACGAAGAGCGCCAGCGTGCGCCCTTCCATCGGATACGTACTGCCGCCAGTGTATCGCCTCTCCTCCACGTGCGGCGCGACCGTATCCAGCATGCGCAGCCAGGCTGTGTGGGTTGCGATGCTCGGCAGTATGAAGTTCGTACCCTGGTCGTGGGCGTTCAGGAGAATCAGCAGGGTGTCGCCTCGAACAGGACGCCCGCGCTCGTCGATTTCATCCAGCGCATCGCCGACCATGAGCACGCCGAGCGATCGGATCGATGGCGCATTCCAGGCATCGTCGGTCATTTCGCGCCCGGAGGCGTCGAGCCAGTAGATGTCCTTGACGTCCACGCCGCGGATCGGGCGACCTTGAAAGTACTTGCGCCGCATCAGCACCGGCTGTGACCGGCGAAATCGCACCAGTCGCCGCGTGAACGCGAGGAACTGCTGTTCCGCGAGCGACAGATTCCAGGGGGTCCAGCTCAATTCGTTGTCCTGGCAGTAGGCGTTGTTGTTGCCCAGCTGAGTGCGTCCCACTTCGTCGCCCCCACTGATCATCGGCACGCCGACCGACAACATCAGCGACGCCATCAGGTTGCGCTTCTGCCGCTCACGAAGCTCCACGATGGCGGGATCGTCGGTCGAGCCTTCGACGCCGCAATTCCAGCTCAGATTGTTGTTCTCCCCGTCCCGGTTGTCGTCGCCGTTGGCCTCGTTGTGCTTGCGGTCGTAGCTGACGAGATCGTGCAGGGTGAACCCGTCATGGGCGGTGATGAAATTGATGCTGGCATACGGGCGGCGACCGTTGTGCGCGTACAGGTCGTTGCTGCCGGCCATGCGGGTGGCGACCTCGGCCACTCCGCGGTCGTCGCCCTTCCAGAACGCGCGCATCGCGTCGCGGTAGCGCGCGTTCCACTCGGTCCAGTGCACCGGGAAATTGCCCACCTGATAGCCTCCGGCGCCAAGGTCCCACGGCTCCGCGATGAGCTTCACCTGCGAGATGGCCGGGTCCTGATGGATGATGTCGAAGAACGCTCCGAGTCGATCCACTTCATAGAGCTCGCGCGCGAGAGTGCTGGCAAGGTCGAACCGGAATCCATCGACGTGCATCTCGAGCACCCAGTAACGAAGGCTGTCCATGATGAGCTGCAGCACCTGGGGGCTCTGCATGTTCAGGGTGTTGCCGCAGCCCGTGAAGTCCAGATAATAGCGGCTGGTTGTCGGGAACGAGGCGGTAATACGCGGCATTGTCGATCCCGCGCAGTGACAGCGTCGGACCGAGCTGATTCCCTTCGGCTGTGTGGTTGTACACGACGTCGAGAATCACTTCGATGCCGGCGCTGTGAAGCGCTTTCACCATCAGCTTGAACTCGCGTACGGCTTCGGCCGGTGTTCCCGACGCCGAGTACCGCAGGTCGGGCGCGAAGAAGCTCTGCGTGTTGTAGCCCCAGTAGTTGGAAAGCCCGCGCTCCGCGAGGTGTTTCTCGTAGGCGTGGTGATGCACCGGCATCAACTCGACGGCCGTGACGCCGAGGCGCGTCAGATGCTCGAGCGCGGCTTCCGTCGTCAACGCTTCGTATGTGCCGCGAAGCCGTTCCGGAATTCCGGGATGCAGGCGGGTAAACCCCTTGACGTGCATCTCGTAAATCACCGTCCGGTGCCATGGCGTGCGGGGCGGCCGATCGTCGCCCCAGGTGAACGCCGGATCGATGACTCCCGCAAGGGGAGCAAACGACGCGTTGTCGCGCGTGTCGAACGACAGGTCCGCGTCGGGGCTGCCAACTTGATATCCGAACATCGAGTCGTCCCATCGAACCGGGCGCCCGATGGCCTTCGCGTATGGATCGACGACAACCTTGTTGGGATTGAATCGATGCCCGGCCGCAGGGTCGTACGGCCCGTGTATCCGATAGCCGTACAGCTGGCCGGGACGGATGTCCGGGAAGTAACCGTGCCACACCATGTCCGTGTGTTCGGGGAGTGGTACACACGTTGGCGGCTGGCCCGGGTCGCGTGAATCGAAAAGACACAACTCGACGCGAGTCGCGTTGGCCGAGTAGATCGCGAAGTTGACGCCGAGCCCGGTCCAGGTCGCCCCAAGGGGATACGGTTGACCTGGCCAGACGCGCATCAAACCGCTGGGAGGTTCAAAACCTCTGCCGTACGGTGGGCCGACCGGAAGGTCGTGGGCCGAACATGTAGTCGTGGGCGGAACATGTAGGGGCCGACCTTCAGGTCGGCCCTGCCTCGGGCACGCCGTATGAACGTCGCGTACTCATGACCAACGAATCGCGTCGCGATAAGGGTGGTACGCCGCCCGGCGATGGCCGATGGGATCACGAGACGATGCGGGAAGCCGCACAGCGTCCGGTGGTTGGTCCTGCCAGCACCGACACGCTGGCGGCAAGCGGCGGATTGGAGCTGCCGGCCGGTCGCGCGCCGCAGGCCCGAAGTCCCGCCGCGGTCGTCTCCGAACCGATTCCCGGCGAGCGAGATCAATCGACGCTGACCGAGCGTCAACCCGGGGCGATGGGTGGGCGATTCTCGGGAGCCGATACACCACCGGTCGATCCGACACACCGGATGGATTCCGCCACCATCCATGATCGCGAGCTGGAGGGAGGCGGGGGCGATTAGAGACTCCAACTTCAAACTTCAAAGTTGAAAGTTCAAAGTAAGTTCAAACTTTCGACTTACTTTGAAGTTTGTACTTTGCACTTTGAACTTGGATTGGGGTGGGTGACGGGTTTCGAACCCGCGACTTCCTGAGCCACAGTCAGGCGCTCTACCCCTGAGCTACACCCACCATGTGGCGGAAAGGCTCAAGTGTAGCACGCGCTCCCTAGGCGGAAAGTTCCTCGGGATCTGATGTTTTGCAGCGTTCCGTCGACTACGCGGACGCTGGTAGAGGACACGCGCCGCGAGCTGTGCGCCTTCGATTCGTACATCAGCTGGTCGGCGCGGGTAAGCAGGTCGTTCGCGAGCTGGTGGGCGATACGGCCTGCGCTCGTGCACCGAGCCGAGCAAGAGGCAAACGACCCCAACGTCCACGTTGACCGGCTTTTCAGCCAGGCGCGGATCCACGGCGCTCCAGTCGCAGCGCTCCACCGCCTCGCGGAACCGCTCGGCAATCACCTCCGCCGCGTCGAATTGAACGAGATCCGGGATCAGAAAACAAAACTCGTCGCCGCCGAAGCGCGCGTGCATGTCCTGCGAGACGCGGACGTCGACCGACTCCTTCGCGATGAGGTCGTCCGAGCGAATCTGCTCGCGCAGCAGCCGCGCGACGCGGTCGATGATCTTGTCCCCCAGCGCATGACCGAGCGTATCGTTATACGACTTGAATGCCGTGATGTCGACCAGACCGATGGCACACCACTGGCCACGCTGCTCGAGCGCCAGAAACGCTTCGAGCTGCTCGATGAAGCGCCGGAAGTTCATCAGCCGGGTCTTCGGATCGCGGTGGACGCGGTCTGTAAGGTCCGCCACCAGCTCTTCAAAGTAGCGCGCGATGCTGCTCGCGGTGGCGTCGCGCGCCGTCAGTTCCTGACGCATCCGGTTCAAACGCTCGGCAAATCCAGCTGAGACGGCCTGGATGGCCTCCTGCTTGGACTGCTGCCACAACCGCTCGTGGTGCATGAACACGCTGTCGCATGGCGTCCAGCAGCGCCTGCTCGTTTTCGGGCGACAGCGAGAGCCGTTCCCGTACCCAGCGATGCAGTTCCGATCTGCTCTCGGGACCGATTTCGCCATCCGACTGCGTGGCCTTGTGCATCCGCATATTCGAGTTCCTGGCATTCTCCCGTAGCGTCCGGCGTTAGCCGGACCTGAGGTCCGCCTGCCCTTCGCACGGCGCTCAGGCCACCCCCGAGCACGTCGAGGGGTGCAGGCGGACACTACCGTCGGTACGAAACCGGTCTAGAAAGGGTTAAACGGGTATCAAACGGTGTGCCCAGTGTAATCACCCGAATTTGTTCGATTTTCAGACACGATTGCGGCCCGACTGTAATATTCGGCCCGACGAGCATGGAAATATCCGGCCCGTCGGGTTCACATTTGCGGACGTGGGCGACCGCGACAGCCTCGACTTGCGATGTCGCGGGCATTGTGGTCAATTCGTTTGACAGGCCTGATGCGTCTGCTCTATAAGCGCATGACGGGACCGTATTCACATCCCACGCATTCACACTTCATAAGGGAGAGCCACATGAGACGTTGGCATTTCGCAGTTGCGGCGCTGATTGTTGCACTTGGCGCCGGACTGGCCGCACAGCACAAGGCAGAGTCGCGCGACATGGCACTCCTCGGGCACAGCGATCTGCAGGCCCGAAGCGCGTATATGCCTGCGATCCATCGGCAGGGGGATCGCTACATCGCGTACGTCGGCCACCATGGTGGTCAGATGCTCAATCCGCTGACGGGTCAGATGGAACCGAACGGGACGTCGATCGTCGACGTCACCAACCCCCGCAGCCCCCGCTATCTCTTTCATATTCCCGGCGGTGCGGGCCAGGGCGAAGCGCGGCGGGGCACAGATGGCGGCATTGTGCAACGGCAGCACCCTTCCTCGCGCCGACCGCACGAAGGTCTATCTGCTGCGCTCCATTCGGCAGCTCCGGACACGAGATCTGGGACGTCACAGTGCCCGAAAAGCCAGCCCGCGTCACCGTTGTCGTGAGCGGGTTGCGCGACACGCACAAGAGCTTCTGGGAATGCGAAACAGGTATCGGCTATCTGGTGTCAGGCGATCCCGCATGGCGCGCCGAGCGGATGACCAAGATCTACGACCTGAGTAACCCCGCCAGTCCCATGTTCATCCGCGACTACGGCGTCGTCGGGCAGCAGCCCGGATCGACCGGCCCGGTGCCGACCGACCTGCACGGACCAATTTCTCTCGGACCAAAGGGCAATCGCGTGTACTTCTCGCATGGGACCGGACGCGCTGGCATCGTTCAGATCGTCGACCGCGAGAAGCTGCTGAACGGGCCGAAGGAACCGACAGAGGCCAATCTTCGGTATCCGGTGATCGCGCAGATCGATCTGCCGCCGGATGCGGGCGCGCACACGG
Organism: uncultured Acidobacteriota bacterium; assembly: GCA_963814955.1. GTDB lineage: Bacteria > Acidobacteriota > Vicinamibacteria > Vicinamibacterales > UBA2999 > DATCJA01. The sequence goes on along the minus strand of CAWFEX010000015.1, from coordinate 102,536 downwards.
CGTTGCCAGTACTCGGCATGAGCTTGCCGGAGTTTGCGAAGCAGCGGCCGCCGATGAATGCGCCGCAACCGGGCGCCGGCCATGAGCACGGCGACACCATTCCGCGGCTGACGAGCAGCGGTCCTCACCGCGACTTCCTTGCCGTCATCAGCGAGACCACGGGCAACGAGTGCCTGGAGCCGCGGCAGATTGTGCGGATGATGGAGATCACCTACGAGGCGACCCCGGTTGGTGCGTCGACGTGGACGGTGCCCGAGGCGAGCGGCAACTTCTGCGAACGCGGCGGCCGGTTCGGCGCGCACGCGTCCCATGAGAACCCGACGCCGATCTATTACGGCCGCGTGCTGTTCGTGACGTACTTCAATGCGGGCCTGCGCGCGCTCGATATCCGCGATCCGTACGATCTGAAGGAGATCGGGTTCTACATTCCGGCGACGACCGACAAGACCGACGAGCGGTGCGTGGGCCAGGGCGCCCAGCGACGGTGCAAGACCGCGATTCAGACCAACAACGTCGAAGTAGACGACCGCGGCTACATCTACACCGCCGACCGCGCGAACACGGGCCTGCACATCCTCGAGCTGACCGGAGCTGCGCGCCGGGTCGCAAACTTCCCCGGGCAGAGCACCGCGCAGAGGTAATCCACCAACGTAGGGCGCAGGCTTAAGCCTGCGCTCTACACCGGCGCGGCGTAAAGCCGCGCCCTACGGACCTAGTTCGGCGCCGCGCTAGTCCATTTCGCCTTGAGACTGGCGCGGTCCACTTCGTGGCCTCGCAGGAACACCCTGGCGATCTTTCGGGTGTTCGTGATGTCGTCGAGCGGGTTGGCGTCGAGGACCACGAAGTCGGCGCTCTTGCCGGCGGCCACCGTCCCCAGATCATCCAGACCGAGAATCTCCGCTGAGCTCCGTGTGGCGGCCACCAGGACTTGCGCCGGCGTCATGCCCGCCGCGACCATGTTTTCGAGCTCGGCGTGCATCGTCCAGCCGATGAACTGATCGCCGGTTTGCCCACCGCCGTCGGTACCGACGCCAATCTTGACGCCGGCCGCCGCGAGCAGCCGGACACCACGCGCCAATCGCTCCCACGCCTGACGTGCCTGCTCGGCTGCCTGCGGTGTCTGCGCGGCCAGACGGTCCTGCAGACGCTTGATCTGTTCAGGCCGGACCGTCTCGCGAATGAGCGGATGTGGCGGATTGAGCCACGGCGCCGCAACGATCCGGCGCGGCGCGCTCAGCGCAAGCAAGACCGTCGTGCCGGGGTGCTGCTTGAACAGCCCGATCAGCTCGTCATCGACGTCGCTGATCATGTGGGCGAAGACGTCGACGCCGGCGCGCAGCAGGTCCTTCGCTTCAGGCAGTCCCGTCGCATGCACGGCAACGCGCATTCCGTGCTTGTGCGCCTCGCCGAATATCGCTCCGTACAGGTCCGGGGTCAGTGTCTTGATCGTGCCGCCGCGGGTATCCACCCACGTCTTGATCAGCGGGATTTTCAGGCGTGCCAGCTCCTGCACATCGGCCCGGGCGCCCTCGACGGTGGTAATCACGTACGCGGCGTGGCGCATGTTCTCGTGGCTGATTTCCTCGAGGGGCGCGAGACCTCGTCCAGCGGTGAGAAACCTGGCGGCGTCAGGATATTTTCCTGCGCGCGTTTCGTCCCTGAGCTGAAATGGCAGCTCGCCGAAGTCGCTCCCCATCGCCTGACTCGCCGCGACACCGAAATAGGCGAACCGATACAGGTGGTCGAGGATGTTCTCCCGCGTATAGTTCTGCGGTCCGCTCGTCAGGTTCCTCATGTATCCGATGTGTGAGTGCGCGTCGATCAGGGCGGGGATCACGGTCTTCCCCGTCAGGTCGATGCGGACGACGTTGGAAGGCGCCGGGCTTTCGCCCTGACGTCCCACGCGAGTAAAACGACCGTTCTGAACGAGGAATGAGGAGCGCTCGATGGGCGGGCCGCCGTTGCCGGTGATCAGCCGGGCCCCTTCGTAGAGCACGCCTGCTGCGGGGCGCGGCGCCTGCGCGGCGGCGCTCGCCAGCAGCACGAACCCCAGGACAGTTGAAAGCAGTACCTCGCGTCATCGGCCGCGCCGCGATTCTACGCCAGTTTCTGTCACGCGCCGCAAAGCGTTACTATTGCGGCTTCCGTGTCTTATCGCACATGTTTTTGCTTCGGTTGTCGGTGGGCCGGTCGCGCGCGGCGGAGCGTCCACTGGAGGATGTTATGACACGTGTAATCTGGAAAGCGCTGCTGCTCGCCCTTGCCGCAATCGCCGGCGCGTCGATGCTCGTGAGTGCGCAGCAGGCGAGGGCGGACATCGTGCTGACCAACGGCAAGGTGATTACCGTCGACGAGAAGTTTTCGATCGCGCAGGCAGTGGCGATTCGTGGCGATCGGATTGCCGCCGTCGGCACCAACCAGCAGATCAACGCACTGGCCGGTCCCAATACCCGGCGGATCGATCTGCGCGGCCGGGCACTGATGCCGGGGTTCATCGACAACCATGCGCACTACCAGGAAGAGGGAGCGTACTGGACGCTCGAAGACCGCCTCGACGGGATTGAAACGCGCAAGCAGGCAATCGAGACCCTCCGAGCGCGGGCAAAGCAGAAGGGTGCGGGCCAGTGGATCTTCACGCTCGGCGGCTGGTCTCCCGATCAGTTCACAGACGATTCGCGGCCGTTCACGCGCGAGGAACTGGACAAGGCCTTGCCGGACAACCCGGTGTTCCTCCAGTTCTCGCGTGAGCAGTACTACCTGAACAGCAAAGCCATCGAAGCCACCGGGATGGAGAAGATGAAGGATCCCGAGATCCAGCGCGACGCCAGCGGTCGTGCCACCGGTATCGTCGACGGCGACCGCGTCGGCGGGATGCTGCGCAACGCGTCGGGAGTCCTGAAGAACATCCCGAAGGACATCTTCGAATCGAGCAGCATGAAGATGCTCAAGGACTTCGCGATAGCGGGCCTGACGGCGTCGGGAGGCGCCTGCCAGTACCAGAACGAGTACCGCCAGTGGATCCAGCGAGGGCAAGGCGGTGGCGATGCGGTTCTTCTGCTTCCGCACGTCCACAGGCCAGGGGCGGAACACCGACCAGGTCATCGCGGAGATCCCGAAGCTTCGATTCTTTGACGGTGACGAGTGGATCGATCACATCAACTGGGGCGAGCGGCTCGTCAACGTGCCGGACAACGTCTACGACACGAAGCCGACGGTTCAGCCTGCCACCTGGAACGAATGGGGTCGCATGGCCAAGGCGGTCGCGCAGGCCGGGATTCCAGTGATGATCCACACGACGCAGGAGTGGACCATCGAGGAACAGCTGAAGCAGGTTGAGGCGTTTGCGGGCGAGGTGCCCGTCCGCGGCAAGCGCTGGACGTTCATGCACATGGAGCAGGTGACGCCCAACCAGCTCGAACGGCTGCGGAAGCTCGGCATGTGGGTGGCGATCCACCCGCGGGGTGTGATTGCCGGCGCCGCCTTCGTCCGGCGTTTCGGTGAGCGAGGCTATGCGATGCCGAACCTCAAGTCGGTGCAGGACAGCGGCGTCCACTGGGGCTTTGGCACCGACGCGTTCGAAGTCAATCAGTTCCGGCCGTTTACGACGATCGGATGGGCCGTCACCGGCAAGCTGCTGGGGGCCGGCAACGGCAAGCTCGTGATGAAGTACCCGATCAGCCGGGAAGATGCGCTCGTGGCGCACACGCGCAACAACGCATACTTCCTCAACCGCGAAAACGATCTCGGCTCCATCGCACGCCGGCAAGCTGGCGGACATGTTCATTGCCGATCGCGATTATCTGACGGTGCCGCTCGACGATATTCACTCGATCAAGTCGGTAATGACCATCGTCGGCGGGAGAGTCGTCTACGACGCCGCGGCGGAAAACGCCACGCGCTGATTTCTCGTGGGGCGGGTACCGCAGCGAGGCTTTGTTCATCGAGCTGCGGACCCGCCAAACCATCCAGCCGGTTTCCGTCGTCCAAATGCAGGCGGGCGCCCTCGTGGGCCCCGCCTGTATCTTTTTCCGGGAACTTTTGGCCGGCTTCGGACAATCACTCCTGGTGGAACGTTTCGCTGCTTCGAGCCTTCCCGACGCACCTGACGGCGAGCTCGTCCAACGCGCGCGGTCGGGCGAGCGCGATGCGTTCGCGGAAATCTATCGCCGCTATCACGCGGTTGTGTACCGGTTTGCCAGGTTGATGAGCGGCTCGCCGGCGATTGGCGAGGACGTCACGCAGGAGACGTTCACGGTGCTGCTGCGGGATCTGCACCGCTACAGGCCGCACCATTCGAGCCTGACGACTTATCTGTACGGGGTCGCGCGCAACTTGACGCGCAGTTACCTGCGGCGCAACCGCCGCTTTGTCAGGCTCGACATCGATGGCGACCACGAACCGATCGTGCACCACGACCCGCTCCGCGCGCTCGAGCGCTCACGGGAGCACGACCAGCTGCGCCGGATCATTGCCGAACTGCCGTCGCGTTACAGGGAAGTCGTGATTCTGTGCGCGATTCATGGGTTGTCCTACGCTGAGGTGGCGGCTATTCTCGGAACGCCTGTCGGGACCGTGCGTTCGCGTCTCAACCGTGGCCGGCAGGCGATCGCGACACGCATGCGCGATGTGGAGCGGCAGCACGGCACCGTTCCTCGTCGCGCCGCGAGGTGCGTTGTATGAACGACGAATCAACCGCGTGGATTGACGACGCGCTCGGTGCGCTGGCGGCCACGGATGCCGGCCTCAGTCCTCCGGCGTACGTAGAGGCTGCCGTGCTGCGCGAATGGGACCACCAGCAGGCCCGGCAGTCACGGCGGACACCGGTCCGGCGTTGGTTCGTCTGGGCGCTGGTGCCGGCCGCGGCCGGCGTGTTCTTCGGCGTCGCGTGGATACCACCCGGGCCATCGGCCACTTCCGAGCCTGTCGAGGCGCCCGTCGAGCGGGCAGCTTCTGTTGCCGCAGCTGCGCCAGATCCGCCACGCGCGTCAGCGACCGAAGACGGCGTCGCGACGCCTTCAGCGCGTCCGGCCGCCGTTCCGTATCGCCCCCGGCCAGTTGCCGATGCGGGCTACGTCATCGTGCCGGACCCGCTGGTCGACCCGACGACACTGCGCGTCGTCCGGGTGCGCATGTCCAGAATGGCGCTGGCGACGCTCGGGATGCCGCTGGTCAACCCCGACGCCGACAGCCTGGTGGAAGTTGAGATTCTCGTGGGTGACGAGGGCGTGGCACAATCAATCCGCCGCGCGGCGCTGGTGAGCGAACCAGCCAAGGACTGACTTTGATATCTCCGTGAAGATTGTCCTTGGCTGGTTGGCAGTATCTTCTTGGCGCGCTCCGCGCGCCGGACCGCTATGCGGGTTCATAACGGGCACAAGATTCGCGTTGGGAGCCGTATAGCGGTGCGATGGAACTAGGGGGAGAGCGATGAGAACGCGTGCATTGGGCGTAATGATGGGAATCGTGCTGTCAGGGGTCGGGAATGCTGCCGCGCAGGAACGAGACGTCATCTTCTACCGTTCGGGTCCGCTCGATCCGGCGTCCGGCCAGATTGGCGCCGCCGGGGTCGCCGGCATGCCATTTCACTTCGAGCTGCCGGTTGACGTGATGGCCGTCGAGCCGTTCGACGTGGGGGAGCCCGTTACCGGTGCACCGTATTCGGCCCAGATCACCACGGAGATTCTTCAGCAGCTCGCCGACGGCAACCGGATTGAGCGGCGCTCGATGAGCTCCGTTTCGCGCGACGGGGAAGGACGGGTGCGCCGCGAACAACAGCTCGCCGCGATTGGTCCGATCCTGCCCCAGGGTGATGTGCAGATCGTGACGATCAACGATCCCGTCGCCAAGGTGCACTATTCGCTGGATTTCGCGCGAAAGATGGCCATCCAGTCGCCGATGATGTTTACGAAGAGGCTGGAAGGTCCGGTCCGCGGGTTTCCTCCCGCGAAAGCAGCGGAAGTGCGGGACGCGCGTACAGAGTCGCTTGGCACGCGTGACATCGAAGGTGTCAAGGCCGAAGGCACCCGGACCACCATCACCATACCGGCCGGCGCAATCGGAAATGTCGCGCCGATCGAAATGGTGAGTGAACGTTGGCATTCACCCGAGCTGCAGACGGTGGTTCTTTCGCGTCGGTTCGATCCGCGATTTGGTGAGACGACGTATCGCCTCGAGAACATCGTCCGCACCGAACCACCACCGGAATTGTTTCAGATCCCGCCGGACTTCACGATTGAAAAGGGCGGGATGATGGGAATCGAAAAGCGAATCATCCAGACAGGGCCGGGGTTACCGCGCTGATCTCCGTTATAGTGAGAAGTGCGTCCCGACCCGGACGCGCTCTCACTGAACGGAGGTCCCTTGATGCGCCGGTGGTTGAAGAGAATCGGTCTGTCTGTTGTTGCGCTCGTTATTCTGGCCGCCGCGGCGGTGCCGGCCGTCGTGGGCATTCGTCCCATCATCGGGCCCCGCGCACGGGCGCTCACCGATCGCACATTCGAATCGACGCCGGAGCGACTGGAACGCGGGCGCTATCTCACGACATCCGTAAGCCTTTGTCTGGCGTGCCATTCCGAGATTGACTGGTCCAGTTTCACGATCAAGCCCGGTACCGAAGGCAGCGGTCGATCGTTTGCCGACGAAGGACTGCCGTTTCTGACCGTTCCGAACATCACCCCTGATGCGGAGACTGGCGCGGGTCGGTGGACCGACGACATGCTCGCGCGCGCCATTCGCGAAGGGATCGGGAACGACGGCCGTACGCTTTTTCCGCTGATGCCGTACCACCAGTACAAGTACATGGCGGACGAAGATCTCGCGGCTATCGTGGTGTACCTACGTTCGCTGCCGCCCGTGCGGAAACAGTTGCCGCCCTCGGAAATTCCGTTCCCCGTGAACCGTTTCATCAATGAAGTACCCGAACCGGTCACGGACCCCGTACCGCCGCCGGACAAGAACGATCAGGTCGCGTACGGCGACTACCTGGTTCGCATCGGCGTATGCCGTGACTGTCACACACCTGCCGATGCGCAGGGCCAGGCGATTCCCGGCATGGAGTTCGGCGGCGGATTTCCACTCATCAGCCCGTTGGGAGAAGTCGCGAGCGGGAACATTACCCCCGCTCCAAGCGGCATTCCTTATTACACGGAAGAACTCTTTATCGAAATGATGCGCACGGGGATGGTGCGATCGCGGAAGCTGCACGACTACATGCCGTGGAAGATGTACGCCAAGCAGACCGACGAGGATCTGAAGGCGATGTTCGCGTACCTCAAGACACTGCCGCCCGTTGATCATCGGGTTGACAACAGCCTCCCACCCACGGACTGCCCGCGCTGCGGCCTTCGGCACGGGGCCGGGAACCAGAACAAGGCGGTCAGCTGATCAAGTCACAAGTCACAAGTCACAAGTCACAAGTCACAAGGCACAAGGCACAAGGCGGTGGAACGCAGAACTGACCTTTCGAATCGTCCTGCAGGAACCGCCCGCAGGAGTGGATTTCGCGCTGCAAATCGGTCGCGGCGCTGATTACAAGACGGTTCAGACGCAGCGATCCACAGGCAGAGACCTGTCCTTCGAATTCAGCGTGGGCGTAAAGGCGGCCGATAAGCGTGCGGCCCCCGACTTTCGGGGTCCGGTCGTGCAAGGCCCAACAGGCCAGCGATTTGTCTATATCGACATCGGCACGTACGCGCGGCAAGCCAACACGCCATGGAGTCGCCGACTGAAGGTTCCGTTGAGCGGTATCACGAGGGACATGCTCGACCGAGCATCCGCTGATTCATCAATGGTTCTCGAGACCCGTGTTCCTGGCACCGGCAAGGACGGCGGACCGAATTGCGCGACCGTAAAGCCATTCGGCGGATGGAAGCTGGCGCGCTGATTTCGAGCGACGAATCGTCCCCCTAAGTCGCCAAGTAGCGAAGTACGAACGTCACTCGTCACCGCGTATTCTCGCGACCTAACGGCCGGCGATGACCAGCGTAGGTGCCAGTTTGAACACAGCTCGCACGCCCTAGTTACTCGCCGCTGAAGAGTGATCATGCACGATGTGCCAACCTTCGGGCAGCTTTTGAAAAATGACCGACGTCATCCCGGTGGACTCTTTTCCATCGGGCATCTTTAGGCGCCACCGCCCACGGGCCAGCACGGCTTCTGTGCCTAACACTTTGAAGTCCAGCTGTGGGAAGTCGAGTGTACCCATTTGCTTTCCTTCGGCTTGATAGCTCGCGCGATACCGGTCGAGGGTCTCCTGCCAGCCGCGCGTTTCAGCGCCATTCGAGAAGAAGACGAGATCCGGCGACTTCCAGTACCCCGCCACAAACCCATCAAGGTCCCCACGGTTCCAGGCTTCGACCTGGGCCGTCCAGACAGCCCTGACCTCGGTGAGTGCGTCCGGCCCGCGAGTCTGTGGCGCCGCGCAGGCTGCGCTCATTAGTAAGAGGAATGTAGCTGGCCATACTCTCATGGTGACCGCCTCGGTCGCGACGACTCAGACTTGGCCCGTCCGCCGAACTAACTGTAGGCCGCTCAGCACATCTCGGCCAAGCTTGCGAACTTCGCAGCCTGACGCGACTCTTGCAAAGCAGGGATTCCTTCGGAATCCCTGAACGGAAAGCGGTTGATGCGCGTGTGCGCCGTGCGCGCACCGGGATTAGCCAGAGACATAAAGGCAAAGTTCTCTGGCTGGATCCTTCACTCCCGTGATGTACTCGTGCACAGAGCGCAGTCCGTCCTTCAAGCCCCGATAGTGGACTCGCTCGAGGCACGTCTCAAAGGGTAGCCACTCATACTCAGAGTGCTGGGACGGCTCGAGACGAACATCACCGTTATCGACTTCGGCCGCGTAGACTCCAATGGCCTGCATTTCAGCAAAGCGTCTGTTGTAGATAAGGTACGCGTGTTCGCCCGCCCAGATGCATTTCGGACGAAGCCCGTGTCGACTGAGCACACGGCAGATCGCGTCGGTGATCGACTCGCCATCGTTCACAGCATCGCTGGGGATCTGCCAGAACCGGCCTCCGTTGAAGTAGCGTGTCGCCTTCTCCACAGATGTGTGTAGCAAGAGGAACACGATGCCATCGGGTCGCCGTTGGAACACCCAGACGTCAAAAATGTTCGCGGCCAGATTCATGGTTCTAGCTAGGGCGTTGGCGGATAACGACCAGTAGGCCGATCAGCATATCTCGGCCAAGGTTGCGAACTTCGCAGCCTAACGCGACTCTCGCAAGAGCAGAGATTCCTTCGGAAATCCTTGAATGAGAAGCGGTTGATGTCCTTGTGGGCCGGACGCATCCCGGGATTAAGCAGATCTGCATGACACCGTGCGAGTCTGTCGTCATTTGTGGCGTGCGCCACAGCCACCGGATTAGTCCTGTGTGGTCGCCAAGTGGCTAGCGATCTCGTGCGAGAGATAGGTTGTCAGTGCGGCGTTAGGGAGGACCTATTTGGTGACCCTAACGTGCGCCAGGTGGAACTAGATGGGATGTCTGCTGCGATGAATCGAGCGCTTCGGCGGCGCCATGTGGTGCCCAGCAGGAGCACAGCAGCAGCCCCGGGGGGCCACGGCCCTGATGCCCGCACGCTGAGACGGTCCTTCAAAATGGGAACTAGTGGACTGTACAGCGTGACTCAGGACCGGTACGCTGCCGCGCCATATGGCGCTGGTTCTTACTCATGATGAACGCACGGAGCTCGAGGCGCGTCTGCGCAGCCGAAAGATCCGCTCGGAGGACGCGCGGCGGGCACGCGTGATCCTGATGCTGGCCGACGGGGCCTCGTACTCGATGATCGAAGCGACGTTGCCGTGTTATCGCGACTACATCAATCGGTGGCGGCGTCGGTTTCTCGCGAAGCGACTGGCCGGCCTGCAGGCCGGGCACTACAGCCCGCCGCCGTCGGTGCTGACGCCGGCGATGGAAGCGCGGATTCTGGAGAAGACGCGCCAGGCCCCGCCGGACGGGAGCACGCACTGGAGCACACGCAAGCTCGCGCGGCTGCTGCAGATCAATCACAACCACGTCGCGCATGCGTGGCAGCGCGCCGGGCTGCAGCCGCACCGGTTCGAGCGCTACATGCAGTCGGACGACCCCGACTTCGAGCCCAAAGCGGCCGACGTGATTGGGCTGTATGTGAATCCGCCCCAGCACGCGGCCGTCTTCGCGGCGGATGAAAAGACCGCCATCCAAGCCCTCGATCGACTCGATCCCGTGTTGCCGTTGTCGCCGGGGCGCGCCGAACGCCACGGGTTCGAGTACTACCGGCACGGCACGCTGTCGCTGTTTGCGGCCCTCGACACGCGGTCCGGTGAGGTGCTCGCGCAGACCGTGCCGCGCCACACCAGCGCGGCGTTCGTCGAGTTCCTCGGCGAGATCGTCACCAGCCAGCCCAAGGGCCGCGAGATCCACGTGATCGTCGATAACCTCGCGACGCATAAGACGCAGGCCGTGCGCACGTTCCTGATCGCGCACCCCAATGTGCGGCTGCACTTCACGCCGACCTATGCGTCGTGGCTGAATCAAGTCGAACTCTGGTTCGCCAAAATCGAGCGCGACCTGCTCGCCCGCGGCATCTTCACCTCGGTCGCTGATCTCGCGCGGAAGATCCGACGATACATCCGTCATTACAACAAGGCGGCGAAACCGATTCGCTGGAGCTATCGAAACCCGGCGCATCGAATTAGTAGTACTTCAGGCTATACAGGCCACTAGGATCCAGATCGTGAAGGAGCGAGCGCATTGCGGGAGAGCCGCAAGCGTCGCGCGCCTGTTCAGGTAGTATTGTCTGCCCATGGCCATTGTAGAGGCCTCGCCGGCAGAGGCGCCATTCGTGATCCCGCCGCCGCTCGTGAACCAGATCCAGCAGCAGGCCTTCAGCGCGTATCCGGCGGAGTGCTGCGGCCTGTTGTTTGCGCGTGGTGAACACGATGTGACTCGTGTCGTGCCGATGGAGAACCTGCAGGACCGGCTCCACGCTATCGACCCGGAAGCCCACCCGCGGACGAGCAAAGACGGGTTCCATATGGACGCGTTGCGTGTCTGGCGGGATGTTGAGGCGGCCGAACACCGTGGCGAGCGACTCCTGGCCTTCTATCACAGTCATATCGACTGCGACGCGTACTTCAGTCAGGAGGATAGGGACATGGCTGCCCCTCCGCCGGCCGGCGTACCCACCTATCCCGACGTGTGGCACGTCATCGTGGCGTGCTGGCCCGACGGCCTCCGCGAGGCGCGGGCGTACCAGTGGGACGGCCGGGATTTCGTCGGCTATGCGATACGGGGCTTCACGCGGACGGCGACGTTGCCGGCGGCGCGCTGACATGGCGAGACGTATAGATACCGAGTGCGTTCATGGCGGTGAGCCCCGCCGGAAGGCGCACGACAGCCTGGTTAATCCCGTCATCTTGTCCACGACCTACCCGTTCGGTTCGACCGAGGAGCTGCATCGCTACTTTCGCGGCGAGTATCAGCGCAACGAGGAATACGGCCGGTACGGGAACCCGACCCAGCGTGTCGCTGAGGAAAAGCTCGCCGCCCTCGAAGCGAACGGGCGAAGTGGCGTCGCGGCGCTCCTGACAGCAAGCGGAATGAGCGCTCTGGTGACGGTCCTCCTGGCCATGGTGAGGCCAGGCACGCACCTCGTGATCACGGGTGACGCCTACCGCAAGACGCGGGTGTTCGTCCGTGAGTTCCTCAGCCGCTTCGGCGTCGAGCACACGACGTGCGAGCCGTGTGTCGACGCCATCGAGCAGGCGCTGCGGCCGAACACGAAGCTGATCATCACGGAAAGCCCGACGAACCCATTTCTGAATTGCGTGGATCTCAAGGGGCTAGCCGCGCTGGCACAGGCGCGGCAGGTAAAAACGCTCGTCGATGCGACGCTGGCGACTCCGGTCAACATGCGTCCGCTCGACTACGGCATCGATCTGGTAGTGCACAGCGCTACGAAATACCTCGGTGGCCATAACGATCTGATGGCGGGCGTCCTCGTCGGCGCCGACCACTTGATCGCCGCAACGCGTGAGATACCAGGGGATGTTCGGCGCGATTCCCAGCCCCTTCAATGCGTATCTGCTGATCCGCGGGCTGAAAACGCTGGCGCTCCGCGTCCGCCAGCATAACGCCAGCGCCCAGCGGATCGCAGAGTTCCTCGAGAGTCACGAGGCTGTCGATCGCGTCTGGTACCCAGGCTTGAAGAACCATCCGTCACATACCGTCGCTGCGCGGCAGATGGCCGGTTTCGGCGGAGTCATCTCCTTCACGATCAAGGGGACGGGCGCCGACGCCTCTCGAGTCGTCGACGCGGTGCGGATCCCGTACCTGGCGCCGAGCCTCGGCGGGGCGGAATCGTTCATCGAGCAGCCGGCCCTCATGAGCTACTACGACAAGGCGCCCGAGGAGCTGGCCGCGATCGGTATTCGTCCCGAGCTAATTCGCCTCAGCATCGGTTTGGAAGACCCCGACGAACTGATCGCCGATCTGGGTCAGGCCCTGCAGCTGCTCTGTCCGGTCAGCACGTAGCCCTATCGGAAACCCACAAGTAGTAGACGGATGGAGAGGTGACTCGTCGACGTGCACTGGAACTGCGGAAACAGGAGCGCACGCGTCGTGGCGACCGCCGTCCGAGATGCTGGTGCGCTAGGGAACGCCGTACACGCGGAGTGCCTGAAGGATGACCTCGGTCAGGTAGGCGATTCCCAGAACCGCGACGAGCGGCTGCCAGACCTGCACCGTCCTTTCATGTCGGGCGGACGCGCGCGACGCGGATGCGCGCGGCGCCTGCCGCGCAAAATGCGCATGGCAGCGCATCCTGATCCGCTCGGCCCTCGTCTGGTCTGGTTCGGCCGGCGGAAGTTCGGCCAGCAGTCGGATCAGCGGCTCGGACATGACGACATTCCTCCCACCGCCGGAGCCTCGGCCCCCGCGTCTCGCTCGAGCATCTTCGACAGCGTCTCGCGCGCCCGATGCAGCCGTTGGCGGAGCGCTTCCGGCGTAATGCCGCAAATGTCAGCCGCGTCCGAGGGATCCAGACCGGCCACCCCCACGAGTAGCAGCACTTCCCTCGAGGCCGTCGGCATGGCAGCCAGCGCCCGCTCGATGCGGCGCTCGAGCTCGCTGGCCGCGGCGGCTTCGAAAGGCGAGGAGCGCTCGAGGCTGAATGGCCACAGCGCCATCAGGCTGGCGGCTGCCGAGTCCTCCAGCATCCGGGAGCGGTTGTAGCTGACGTGCAGGTTGCGCGCGACGGTGAACAGCCAGGGGCCCAGCCGGGTATCGGCCCGCAGCCGCCGGGCGTGCTTTACGAGCCGCAACCAGGTTTCCTCGAGCAGGTCCTCGGCGACGTCCCGGCGGCGCGACAGCCGCACCAGGAACGTGAGCAGACGCACGTTGAACGCCGCGTAGACCTCGTCAAAAGCGTCGAGGTCGCCCTGACGAAGCCGCTCGACCAGCGCCAGCTCGGTGTCCCGCTCCACGACAGTACTAACGCGCGCGGGCCGCGCCCGTGACATCCGTCACAACGCTCCGCGACGAGCGTTGTACCTTATCGCATTCGATACGCGGGAGGTGTCCCATGAGCATGCTCCGACAGGCGAGCTTGTTCGCGCTGCTGTCACTCATCCTCGGTTTCGTCCCCCTCGTCATGGCCGTGGTGTACCTGATTCGTCCCACTGAGCGGCACCTGGCGCTGATGCGCCCGCTGTCGCTGGCAGGCCTGTTCGCGGCCATCGCTGGCGGCGTACTCGGCTTCATTAACGTGCTGTTCCTCGTCTGGACACGCGAGCTGACTGCTGAGACCTACCGCGTGATGGCGATCGGGGCGGCAGAGTCGCTCGTCCCCGTATTGGTCGGGTTCGCGTCCCTGACCGTGGCATGGCTGCTTGTCGCTGTCGGTATGGGCCGGCAGGGGGCCAGGCTGTGAGTCGTTACTGAAAATCTTCCCGCACAAGACTGCCGCCGTCACCCGGTCGAAGGGTTGGCGACGTGAAGGAGGCCGTCGCCGAATCCCGACGATTAATATTTCCTCCAGTCGAGTCGCATGAGCCCGGAAGAAATTGTCAGCGGCGCGTTAGAGGTCTTCCGTACCGACATCGAGAGCCCTCCGCCGCTTACGCTACGCGGCGGCAACGCCGTGGACGGCTACGGCCAAGCCGTGCCGTTCGATCCCGCGGAGGACGAGCCGACCGACGCGTACTTCGAAGCATTCGCCTTCTGGGGTCTCGGCTACCTCGACGCCCGTTCGTGGCGCCGCTATCTGCCCCGATTGATCGACTATGCGTTCCGACATCCGAACGACCCCGCCATGGTCGGCGAGGCGCTGGTGCGATCGCTGCGTCCTCCTGACCGATATCCGCCGCGGCTGGCGGCATTGAACGCCGACCAGGAGTGGATCGTGCGGTCGTTTCTTGAGCAGGTCGCGCTGGGCGATGCCATCCCACACCTGCACGCCGAGGCCCAGCAGGCCCTCGAGGAATGGTGGCTGCCGAACGCGAGGTGTCGTCCCACGGCGCAAGAGACTGCCGCCCTACGTGCCGCGCCCGTAGTCCATCGCGGCGTCTATGGCGATGTCTACCGGCTGTCGGTGCCCGAGACGTTCGCCGGCAGCGGCATCCGCGTGATCCCGGAAGAGTCTCGACGAGTGCAAACGTGGGGTGGCTACCTGTGCGGCGATGCGCACACGATTGTCGCCGTTAACCTCACGCCGCTCGACATGCGGTCGCTCGCGGATTCAGTGCGGATGCGCTCCACGCTGTTCCGCGCCACCGTGTCGCCGCGATCAATCGTCGTCCCGGGATCTCGGCACGCGGAGCGGCTGGAAGGCCTCGCGCACGGTGACAGTCCTGCAGAACCGCAGATGCTTGCGATGATCTTCGCTATCGCGGGCGCCGAGCTCGCCACGCTGAGCATTCGATCGTGGCCGAGGGAGGACCTTGTCCGTGAAGTGGAACGCATCCTCGGCTCGTTCGAAATCACCGGGTCGTGACGAGCGCGCTGCGTTGTCTACGAGCCGCCGATTACAATCAACGGCGGCGATGCTGTATGTAGCGGCGTTTGCGGCCGCTCTGCTGGTCGACACAGTTCCGGTGTTCGCGCCGCCGGCGTGGACCATCCTCGCCTTCATCATTGTCAAGTGGAAACCGAATCCGTGGGGGATTATCGCGGCCGGCGCAATCGGCTCGCTGATCGGCCGTTACATCCTCACCCTCTACATGCCGCGCGTTTCGGCCAGAATCTTCCGCCGCTGGGAGAACGACAACCTCTCCTTCCTTGGCAAGAAACTCGGCGGGCGATTCTGGCGCTCGAACACCTTCGTCATGCTCTACGCGATTTCACCACTCTCGACGACGGCCCTTTTCACCGCGGCCGGCATGGCTCAAGTGAACCCATGGAATATTCTGCCGGGGTTCGCCATCGGCAAATTCCTCGGCGATGCCTGGGTTGTGTTCACCGCCAAAGTAACCGCAGAACAAGCAACCGATCTGCTGCACGGCAAAGTGTCTTGGCAAACGGGCCTGGCGGCGGCCGCCGGTCTCCTGCTGATTTCCGGCGTGCTGTTCATCGACTGGAGGGAACTGCTCGGACGCAAGAAGCTGCTCCTGAACTTTGCCGTCTGGAAAAACTGACCAAGGCTGGAGTGCAGCCGAAACTCACCGCTCAGGATGGCAGGCAAATTCCTGCGGCGCGCCTGTGTATCGGCGGCGTCTCCGTCCAGGCCCACGCCAGGAGCTGACGAAAGGACATTGTGTTTCGTTGGCCGCTCAATACTCGAGAAACATCCTCTTAATCTCGTCACGGTTGTTTGTTCTTGTCAGCGCGAGCATCAGCAGAATTCGAGCCTTCTGCGGATTCAGATTATCCCCGGGGATCAGGCCAAGGGCGTCGTACTCTTCCCGCAGGCCAGTCAGCCCGATGACGCGGCCACTGCCGACTCTGCTGGAACGCACCAGTACCGGCCCGGGACCAGCCGGCGAAGCCCGCAATGCCTTGAGCGCCGCTCGCTCGGCAGCAGTGACCGTCCCTGCGCCCGTGCCTGCGAACACAATCCCTTTGACACCAGTCTTGACGAGAGTGTCGATGATCTCGACGTTCGGCTGAACTGTACGAATAGTAGATGTCGACCTTCGGTAACTCCCGCATCTGCATCACGTCGAACTCCGTCCTGGACGTGTGCCGCCTCGTGGACGACCGGTAGAACACGACCGCATCGCCGTCGACGTAGCCGAGCAAACCGAGATCGGGCGCGCGGAACGTTTCAACTCTGTAGGTGCTCGTCTTGGTCGCCTCCCGCGCGGCGTTGATCTCGTCGTTGAGGACCACCAAGACACCCTTGGCGCGCGCCTCATGGGTTGACGCGGCACGGACCGCGTTCAGCAGATTGAGCGGTCCATCGGCGCTCGTTGCCGTGGCGGGTCGCATCGCCCCGGTCACAACAACAGGCCGCTCGTCTCGGACGGTGAGGTTGAGGAAATAGGCAGTCTCTTCGAGTGTGCTGGTCCCGTGAGTGACAACGATTCCAGCAACCCTTGGGTCGGTCGCGAAGATCGTGTTGATGCGTTTGGACAGCGCCAACACGTTGTCGAGCGTGAGATCACCGCTGGCGACGTTGAAGAGCTGCTCAACCTTCACTTCGGCGACCTGCGTGATTTCGGGCACGGCCTTGACCAGTTCTTCGGCCGCCAATGCGCCAGACTTGTAGTCGGAAACACCCGTCGAAGCGCCGCGGCCCGCGATGGTCCCTCCTGTCGCGAGGACCCAGACCAGGGGCAGTGGCTGCGTGCGAATTCCTTGCGCCTCGGCCGACCACGTGCTCATCAACACGCTCGCGAAAACTACAGTTGCGGCCGTTGCTCGATGCGGAAGACTCATGAAACCCCTATCGATCCGTCGCAGGCTAAAACAAGCGCCAATGCGACTAAGAGGCCCACGTACTGCAGGCTCAAGTCGAGTGACAAATGAATCACCGGATACGTGAGATCAACGCTCAGCCCGTACGGCGCCAAGCCGGTCAGGATAAAGAGCGCAATGATGACGGCTGTCTCAGCACGTCGTCGCATGGTCTGATTCATGAGCGGGATCATCACCCGTCGTGACTTGCCGTCGTCAACTATTAGTAGGCCGACCACGGTATCGTGGCCAACCCCGCGAGGCTCGCAGCATAACGCCGAACGGCATCGCCGGGGAATGGGAGACCGATCATCCTGCTGGCCTGGGGTGGGAACACTGCCCACGTCTATGACGACTTTGCGCCAAAGCTCACCGCGGACTTCCACGTCGACGGTATTACCCGTCGCGGTTTTGGCGCGTCCGGCTTTGCCGTTTCAAAGGACCGGTATCCTGTTGATCGCCTCCGTGACGACGTCCTAGCCGTCATCGACGCGCTCGAGCTGAATCGACCGGTGCTAACAGGACACTCGATCGCCGGCGCAGAATTGAGCGCGGTAGCACCGGCAGCCTCTGGCGGTCAGCTTCACGCGATAGTTAGGTGGTCGCTTTGGCCGGCTTCGCTTGAGTGCCATCGCTTTGCACTGGTCCCCGGGAGAGAACCGATTTCGGAAGTCCTGAGGAATACGGCGCCTCGGAGCTGGTCACGGTGAGCCGGCCCATCTACGGCGCCACTAACACGCCCTTCCGCACAAAGCCGCGGTCGTCCACTTGCTTCATCAGAAAGTCAGCAACGTCGGCGCGCGAAATGCGCGGGAAGCCCGAAAGGGAGAGTCGCTCACCGACGCGATAGGTCCCGGTTTTCGGACCGTCAGTGAGGCCGACGGGGTAGACGATCGTCCAGTCGAGAGGCGAATTCAGGATTGCTTCCTCACCGGCTTCCTTATCCGCATATATCTGGCGCAACAGTGTTGCGATAAAGAGCCGTGGGAGGAGCGGCGTATCCTGACGGGTAGCGCCGACGCCAAAGGCGGACATGAAGACCAAGCGGCTCACACCCTGCTGCTGCAGCGCTCCGACGATGGCCGGGGCGGTTGTGCGAATGAGGCCACCCGGCTTGAAGGACTGCCCGACCCCCAAAGTGCTGATGACAGCGTCCTGGCCGGCTACTGCGGCAGTAAGCACTGAGGTGTTGCGCAGCAGGTCACCCGTGAGCGTGCGCACTGACTGGGCAGCCGTCGACAACTTCGCGGGATTACGGACGACTACCGTAACATCCACGCCGGCCGCGACCGCTTGCTCCACGACCTGACGTCCGGTCCCGCCCGTGGCTCCGAGGACCAAGATCCGCTTTGACGCCATACGTGACTCCGGAATGAGCGGCCACCTAACGCGGACTACGAGTTTAGCCGCGAAGGCCCAGTTGAGCTCTCCAGCTTGCACGACCGGTGGATGCTGGGGACCTCGGCGTACGCGGGCCCGCGCTCCCCCTCGTGGTAAACAGCAAGGACAGGCGCGGGCCCGGATATAACATCAACCGGGCGCTTGTCGCCCTTGAGTGTTCTCGGCATACTTCACGCTAAGCATGTCACGCCTGAAACGGCAGCAGCGTGGAGGAATCCATGATGGATGACAGGACACGCAACGACCTGCTCGCCAAGCTTGTGGAGGCAAGAGAGCGGGCGGCCATGGCGCTACAACGGCTCCGACTGCATGACGCCAACATTAAAGAAGTCAGGAAGGCGCTTGGGAATCCGTACTTCTACGGCGGGCGACCCGATGACGACCCTGAATCGGAAGCCTACTTTACTGGCAGCAAGAGTCACGAGCCCGCCTTGCAGCTCATTCTTGATTGGAAGGATGCGTCTCGACAGGTGGTAGCGATCCGAAACCAGTTCCGAGACGCTGGAATCGAAACCGACTAGGCGAGACACCTTAGCGCATTTGGCTCGACCTGATTGAGACACTACCGCCAAGTGACAGTGATCTCAGGTGTGGCCCATTGGTCGCCAGATCGGCGTTTTCCTGGAGTAAATTCGCTTCGCTTCTCCGGTTCGTTACGTCAAATCAGCGTTTTCGCATGTGAAGGAGGAGATCGATGAAGTTCATGGTGGTTTGGAAGACCGTTCCAGGGAAATACAAGACTGCCGTTGACCAGTTTCTCAAAGCGGGCGGTCCAGTCCCGGCTGGCGCGAAGACCGCGGGACGTTGGCACACGCCGGGTTCAACTCTCGGCTGGCATCTCATGGAGGCGAGCGACCCGGCGCCCGTCGCCGAGCACGTGGCCGACTGGGCTGATGTTCTGGAGATCGATGTCTATCCGGTGATTGAGGATACCGAGGCGGGAGCCGCCGCGAAGAAGGCATTCGGAAAGTAGCCGGGTCATTCCGACCGAGAGAACGGTGAAACTGGCGGGCGGCAGGGCGTATCTGCCGCTCGTCGGTTAATCCTCACTGGTCGCCAAGTGGCTACCGATCTCGTGCGAGAGATAGTTGTCAGTGCGGCGTCAGCAGGACCTAAGTCCCGCGTTCGATCCACTGGGCTCATACGTTCTTCCGTATGAGTTGCCCACATCTAAGCGGATACCAACGGAGCATGGCCCGGTCGTCAATCTGCGAAAGGACTTCGTCATGACTGCAACAAAAGCGATCGCCGGTGGCGTTGCCGCCAACGTCGTCACTGTCATCCTGTGGGCGGTTTCCAACATTCCAGGATGGCGCGCGCTGCCAGATGAACCTAAGGCCGCCATCATCGCCCTGGTAAGCGCTGGCGTCGGTGCGGTGATCGTGTATTTCGCACCAGCGAACACACCGACGCTGCCCGTTAAGGCGAGAGCGGCCGCCTCCGTTGGGATCCGACAGGCGTCTCGCGGGGGGTTAGGAGCCCCGATCCCTGAACGCTGATCTCCGTGACGGCTTCCGAAAGTCGGGTGCGCGAACATCCCCTCTTTCGGCGAGTACGGACACGAGCCTGTATTTTCGTAAATAGCTGTGCGAACGAGATCAGTTCCGTGAAGTCGCCAACTGGCGCGCGATAGGTTGCGAGCAATCAGTTGTCACCGCGGTTACACGGGGAGTTAGACTGGGATTCCATTGGCCGCACCAGACGTCATCTCGTTGCTCGAGTTCCTCGAAAAAAGCGGGCTTGAGGTTCACGTCGATGGTGGTTGGGCTGTAGACGCTCTGCTGGGAGAGCAGACTCGAGGCCACGACGATCTGGACATCGCAATACCGCACGCGCAGGTGCCGCTGTTACGTCGTCTGACGGCGACTCGCGGATTCTGAGGAGCAGTCCCAGGCCGACTCGTCGGAGTGCAACTTCGTCCTCGCTGACGCTGGTAAACGTCGACTCGACGTCCACTCGTACACGCTTGATGTCGCCGGTAAGAACGTAGGCGGCGTGCCTTACGCCGCTGAGCACCTGACCGGGACTGGGGTCATTGCCGGGAGACCGGTGCGCTGCATCGATCCAGCATGGCTAGTGAAGTTCCATACCGGCTACAAAGTCGACGAAAGGGATTATCACGACGTTCAACTGCTCTGCGAGCGATTCGGATTGCCGCTGCCGGATGAGTACAAGAGGTTTTGGCGCTAACTTTCATCGCGCAACCACCCACTGTGGATTGGTAACGTTCGGCCGCCAAGGGACAAGTGAGGCTCGGCCCCCGAATCGGTAAGCATTACGGCGTCATCAGTCAGGAGTAATCCCGTCCGCACTGCCACCGAGCCCGTATAATCCACAGCGTTTGGCCCTCATCCCCGGTACCCGCCTCGGCCCGTACGAGATCCTCTCCGCCATCGGTGCCGGCGGTATGGGCGAGGTGTACAAAGCGCGTGATCCTCGCTTAGGGCGCGATGTCGCCATCAAGGTCCTTCCGGCGAGCCTATCGGCCGATCCGGAACGCCTGCACCGCTTCGAGCAAGAAGCCCGCGCTGCCGCGGCGCTCAATCATCCCAACATTCTGGCCGTCCATGACATCGGGCAACACGACGGCGCACCGTACATCGTCTCCGAGCTGCTCGAAGGCGAGACGCTCCGCGAGCGGCTGAACGGTGGGGCGCTGCCGGTGCGCAAAGCTGTCGAGTACGCGGTGCAGATCGCACATGGGCTTGCGGCGGCGCATGAGAAGGGCATCACGCATCGTGACCTGAAGCCCGAGAACGTCTTCGTCACGAGCGACGGTCGCGTGAAGATTCTCGATTTCGGCCTTGCGAAGCTCACGCAGCCGGATACCGCGTTAGCCGGCGCTAGCGCGCTGCCCACGACGCCACCGAACACGCAAGCTGGCATCGTGCTCGGCACCGTCGGGTACATGGCGCCGGAGCAGGTGCGTGGGCTACCGGCGGATCATCGTTCGGACATCTTCGCTTTCGGCGCCATTGTCTACGAGATGCTGTCCGGTCAGCGCGCATTTCGTGGCGAGACCACGGCCGACACGATGGGCGCGATTCTGATGAAGGAGCCGCCCGACCTGCCTGCTGTGGAGCGCCACATCCCGCCGGCTGCTGGAGCGAATTGTCGATCGGTGCGTCGAGAAGAGTCCCGCCGCGCGGTTTCAATCAGCGGTCGATCTGGCCTTTGCGCTCGATGCGTTGTCATCGGGGTCGGGCGCGACGTCGGCTCCGATGGCGGCACCGGCTCGCGTTTCTCGTGAGTGGACCGCCTGGGTGCTTTTCGGTGTCGCGTGTGTAATCGGGCTTGCACTGGCCGCCGGGGTGTATCAGCGCGGCGCGCCTGCGCGAGATACGAATCCATTCCGATTCCTGGTATCCGTCCCGCCGATGCCCAATCCATTAGATATCGCGGTTTCGCCTGACGGCCGCCAGATCGCGTTTGTCGCGTCGACGTCAGAGGGAAGAACCGCCTTGTTCGTTCGACAGAGCGCTTCGCTCGAGTTAGCAGCAGCTCGCGGGAACCGACGGAGCCACACAGCCATTTTGGTCCCCAGACAGCCGCTTTATCGGGTTCGTGGCCGGCGGCACCCTGAAGAAAGTGGATACCTCGGGTGGGCTTCCACAGAACGTATGCAATCTCTCTTCCATATTTTTCTGGTGGCACTTGGAACAGCGAAGGGACCATTGTCGTCTCCTCCGGAAGCAGGTTGTATCGCGTGCCCGCAGCAGGCGGGGAACCGGTTGCGGTGACGGTCTTAAGTGAGACCCAGCAGGAAACTGGACACGTGTGGCCGTACTTCCTTCCGGACGGGCGTCATTTCCTTTACCTGGCCTGGTCCATACAGCCATCGAATCGAGCCGTGTATGTCGGATCGCTGGACTCGATGGAAAGAAAACGTCTTCTCAGTGTGGAATCCATGGCGGCTTATGCTCAACCGGGCCATCTGCTTTTTCACCGCGGCGGCACTTTATTTGCCCAGGCCTTTGATCCAAGCGAACTGGAAATGACGGGAGAACCTGTTCCCATTGCCGACCAAGTCTTCATCGGCTCCGGTGTCGGCGGCCGCAGCGCGTTCGCCGTGTCTCAGAATGGGGTATTGGTGTACCGCGCCGCAGGACCGGCGGCCAATCGACGGTTTTCGTGGTTTGATCGGACAGGGAAACAGTTGATATCGGCGGGAGAAGCTGGGTTGTACACGACCAACTTCGACCTTTCTCCGGATGGAAAGCAGATCGCCGTTGCGCGGCTGAATCCGGCGAGCTCCCAGTACGACATCTGGTTGATCGATTGGGCTCGAGACGATGCTTTGACCCGATTTACGTTTGATCCGGCACTCAGTTTCAACGGAAATGTCGTGTGGTCTCCGGATGGGCTTCAAATCGCCTTCACGTCGGATCGGAAGGGAAACCGAGATATTTTCGCTCGCAAGACCGGCGGCGCTGGCGAGGAAACACTGCTGGATTCATCCGACGATGAATGGATCGAAGACTGGTCCAAGGATGGCCGATATATCGCTTACGGAATGAACCCCCGCGCTGGCGAGGCAGGGGACATTTATGTTCTTCCGTTGTTCGGCGATCGAAAGCCCATCCCCGTCGTCCGGTCACCCGCTAATGACGATGAGCCCCGGTTTTCTTTCGACGGGAACTGGCTCGCCTACAATTCCGACGAGTCGGGGACGCATCAGGTGTATCTGATTCCGTTCCCCCCATCCGACCAGAAGCTTCAAGTATCCAGCAATGGCGGCGCGCAGCCGCGCTGGAGATCAGATGGGAAGGAGCTTTACTATCTTGATCTCGAAGGAAAACTGATGGCCGTGAATATCACCACCGACAGGAAGCTCGAATCCGGTACGCCGCGTGTGCTGTTCGACACGAAATTGAGCGTCGATCCAGCCCGCGATCAGTTCGCGGTTACTCCCGACGGTCAGCGGTTCCTCGTTCAGCTGCCAGTCGCCGAATCGGAGCCGACCCCGATCACGGTCATTGTGAACTGGCCGGCAGGACTGACGAATTGATGCTCGGTGCCGGCACGAAACTCGGCCCCTACGAAATCGTCGCGCCACTCGACGCCGGTGGCATGGGCGAGGTCCAATAAGAGCAGAGCGCGCTGACCGCTGGCAGCAGGTCTCGCAGCTCTATCACGACGCGCTGGCAAAGGACCGAACGAGAGGACGACCATCGCGTGGTCACGCAAACCACGCGGTGTCGCCGGCGCCGCGCGTTGGAGCAGCTGCCGGCCCTGTCCAGTGTCAGCCAATTCCCGAGGCGCACGCCGGTGCGCCGCACGCCTTTCACGCGGCGAATGCCTGCTGCGTTGACGTCGACCTGACCATCGATGCGTTGTGATCCACGAGAGATACATGGTGTATAAGAGTCCCGAGGTGGGACCGCCGGGATGGACCACATAGGAACGACGATCCCCTTGATGGGAGGAAGCCAGATGACGTCAACGACGAGATTCCTGGTCTGTGGAGCCTTCGTGGTCGGATTTGGTCTCGGCTGGGCGGTCAACATCGATCAGGGCGCGGTTGTGGCTCAGGCACCGCACAAGCCCTTCATGATGCAGCGGGTCTATACGGGGACAGATGGCCTGTCCCATGTGGAAAATATCGAACTGAACGCACAATCGGTGTTGGAGAAAGTGACCGGGGCAAGGGTGAGCGTGTCACAACCCGGAACCTTCAGCGATTATCATGTCGGCCCGGAGCGCCGGTACATCATCAATCTGACGGGCGGCGGACAACTCCAGGTTGCGGAAGGCAAAGTCGATTTGCCTGCCGGGTCGATCGAATTCATCGATGACCTGACGGGCAAGGGACACACGACAGCGAACGTCGGCAAAGAACCTCGCGTGTCCATCCAGCTTCAGTTCGCGGATCAGCGCCAGGTCATTGGACCCGTGGGCAACAAGAAGTAACTCGGCGCCGTGGATGTTGTGACGTGTTGGTATTGGGCCTTGGCCTTGGGCCTTGTGCCTTGTGACTTGTGCCTTGATCAGGGCTCCACGCGGAATTCGCGACTGCCGGCCGGCTGGCCGTTGATGAGAATCTCCACCCGGTAGTTTCCGTGCGGGAAGCCGCCGGAGTTCTGCAGGTGAAATTCGGTCGCCGCCGCGCGTGTGTACGACACGTCGCGCTTTGCCTCGCTGACGAGCTGTCCGTTCAGGAGCCAACGCACCGTCACGGTGCCATACCCGCCATCGTCAGAGAGCAGCGACACGTACACCGTATCGTCTGGCTTGAAGCGCGTGGTGTGCGCGCCAACGCTGTTGTCTGGATTGAGCGATTTTCCGAGCTGCAGCGTGGTGACACGCAGGGGCTCGCTCGGGCCGCACGCCGCGCTGAAGGCCCCGACCACAAGCGCTGCTGCAATCAGAACGCGCGGCAGGATCCGCGATATCAATCCGTCGATTCGTAAATCCGTCAATTCGTCAATTCGCAAATTCGTAAATGATCTAGCCTCGTTGTGATTGTGCGCGCTTTCGGACCAGATAGGCAAGCGTCGCAATCGCCAGCACCACAGCTGTGACCGCAAACTCCCTCGCCGTCGCGGTCGACAGCACCCATATCATCAGGGCGGCCGTCATTGCCGGTGCCGTCCAGCCTCCCGGGGCGTCGAAGGGCGTACCCGCCTCGCGAACGTTGCGGCGCGTGAGCTGCACCGCTGCGCCGCACGCCATCAAGTACAGGAGCAGCAAGGCGACGTTTGCCATGACCGCCATCACTTGAAACGTCTGGCTGCCGGCCAGGACGAGCACCAGGGCCGCATGCGTCCAGATGGCGACGCTCGGCGTGCGATGTTCAGGATGAATGGACGCGAACATCGCAGGTGCGAAACCATCCCGTGCGAGCGCATAGAGGTGGCGCGGCGAACTGAGCATATCGCCGCACAGATAACCGAACATTGAACAGACTGCCCCCGCGAGCATCAGGGTCATCCCCGCGGCCCCGAGAAAGCGCGATGCCGCCTCCGCCAGTGGCGCCGCCGTCTCCTGTGCGAGGAGCGGCCCTGATACACCCTGCGCCACGAGCTGAATGGCAATGTAGAGCGTCGTGGTGATGCCGAGCGCAAGGAAGATGGCGCGCGGGACCGTCTGGCCCGGGTTCCGAACCTCGCCGCTCGGCGCGAGCGCCACCTCGACTCCCGCATATGCGAATAACAGCAGCAGCACGCTGCGGCCGAGCGAATCCGAGTCCGGAAAGCCCGGCCATGCCATTGCCGACGGATCGACGAAGAAGACGCCGACGACGACGAAGACGAGCAGCGGCGCCAGCTTTGTCACCGTGGCCGCCTCGATGAGACGCGTTCCCATGCGGACCCCTCGCGTGTTCAGGTATGCGAGTACGCCGAGAATCACGGTCAGCACTGCGATGCGCACCGCCGTTGCGCGAAACACCGGTGCCAGCGCACCAAGCTGGTCGACGAGCGCCGAGGACACGCCGGCTACCGCAAGTACGAACGACAGCCATTGCAGGACGCCCGCAAGCAACGCGACATACGGTCCAAACGCCGCTTCGACGTACGCGTAAATGCCGCCC
Source organism: uncultured Acidobacteriota bacterium (assembly GCA_963814955.1). Taxonomy (GTDB): domain Bacteria; phylum Acidobacteriota; class Vicinamibacteria; order Vicinamibacterales; family UBA2999; genus DATCJA01. Next base: position 76,727 of record CAWFEX010000015.1, on the reverse strand, counting down.
GTGATCGTCACTCGACTGCCGGCGACCGCGAGAGATATCGAAAGCAGCGCCATGATGGCGGCACAGACCAGGAAAGCCAGAGGGGCGGCTGCGCCCAATCCTTGAGCGACCAGCGCCGGAAGCACGAAGATGCCTGCGCCAACCGTCGTGTTGACGATGGCCGCCGTCAGCTGGCGAACACCTATGGCACGGACGAGAGTCGATTCGCCCGGAGCGGAGAAAGGGTTGGGGGACGAGGTCAGAGACAAATTGTAGGGGCCGACCTTCAGGTCGGCCCCTGGTTTTAGGTCGGCCCTGGAAGCCTGACCGGCTACGACGTCGTCAGGTGCTTCTTGAAGTGATCCACCGTCCGCTGCCAGGCAAGCGCCGCTGCTTCCTTGCTGAACCGCGGGGTAGTGTCGTTGTGGAAGCCATGCTGGGTGCCCGGGTACTGGAACATCTGGTAGTTGATGCGGTTCGCCTTGAGCGCCGTCTCGTATGCCGGCCACATCCCGTTGATGCGCTCGTCGTCCTGGGCATATTGAATCAGCATTGCCGCTTTGATCTTCGGCACATCCTCGGCCCGCGGCGCGCCGCCATAGAACGGAACGCCCGCCTGCAGATCGGCGCCGAGCTGAACGGCCAGGTTGTTGACGACGCCGCCGCCAAAGCAGAAGCCGACCGCGCCCAACCGTCCGGTGCTGTCCGGCCGGGTTCTGACGTAGCGAGCCGTGGCCACGAAGTCGGCCATCATCTTCGCCTGGTCCAGCTTCCGCTGCATTTCGACGCCCGCTTCGTCGGTGCCGGGATAGCCGCCGAGCGACGTCAGCGCATCGGGACCGATCGCCATGAAGCCGGCGACCGCGGCCCGGCGCACCACGTCTTCGATGTGCGGATTCAGTCCACGGTTCTCGTGGATGACGATGACCGTCGGAATGCGACCGGTGGCGTTGGCCGGCCGTGCGAGCAGTGCGCGAACCTTGCCGTAGCCGTCCGGTGACATCACGTCGATCCGTTCCGTTTTGATCCGGGGATCGTTCGGCGGCACTTGCTGAGCCTCGGCGTATTTCGGACTCAGCGCCTCGAGGATGCCGACCGCCGTTGCGCCGCCCACCGCGTACTTGGTTGCACCGTCGAGGAAACCGCGACGGTCGATGAGCCCGTGAACGTATCGATCGAACAGCTTCCAGACCTCTGGATGCAGGTCTTTCGTATTGACTACTTCACTCATGCGCATGTCCTCCAGGAGGTGTTCGCGAAAACGCGAAAACGCCCGATATTTCGTCGGAGCATATCACGCTGACGCGATTGGGTTTGATTCCCGTTCGACCGTAAGCTGAGGTTGCACGTGCAGAACGATTTTCCCGCGGGAGTTGTGAACGACGTCAGCCACCGGCCGTGGGCGCTGCCCGAACGCGGCTGGATCATGAAACAGAGCTGGCACGACTTGCTCTTTGCGCACTGGCCGGCTATCGGTGAACGGCTTACGCGAACGGATACCGTCCGGGCTCGATATAGATCAGTTCGACGGCAACGCGTGGCTGGGCGTTATTCCGTTTCACATGACCAACGTGACACCACGTGCGATACCCGCGCTGCCGTGGGTCTCTGCATTTCCGGAGCTCAACGTGCGCACCTACGTGACGTACGCTGGAAAGCCCGGTGTTTTCTTTTTCAGCCTCGACGCGGCCAATCCGCTGGCGGTCGCGGTGGCGCGAGTGCTGTTCCACCTTCCGTACTACCGGGCCGCGATGGACGTCGCGGCCGACGGTGACGGGATCCGGTATCAAAGCCGGCGGACGTCAGGCGGCAGCGCCGCCTTCAACGCGCGTTATCGACCGATCGGTCCGACGTTCAACGCGAATCCGGGTACGTTCGAGTATTTCCTCACCGAACGATACTGTCTGTACTCGGCAGACCACTCACGTCGTCTGCGCCGGGTTGAAATCCATCATCCGCCGTGGGCGCTGCAAAGGGCGGAAGCGCTTATCGAGCACAACACGATGGCCGATGCGAGCGGCATCAGGCTGCCGGCGACGACGCCGCTCTTTCACTTCGCGAAGCGCCAGGACGCCTTGACGTGGGCACCGACGCTACTGGGTGGTAGGCAGTAGTAGGGCCAGCCCTTTCGGACCCGCCGGGCCGTGCTTGTGTATGCTGCTGAAGCGTGCACGCGTTGCTTGTGTTTGTGACTGCGCTCGTGGCCGGCGTCATCAACTCGGTTGCAGGCGGCGGAAGCCTCATTACGTTCCCGACGCTCATCTGGCTGGGTGTGCCGTCCATCAATGCCAACGCAACCAACACCGTGGCGATCTGGCCCGGCACGCTTGGCAGCATGTGGGGCTACCGCCGAGAGATGAAAGGCGCCGACCCCCGCATCTACGCGCTCATTGTGCCGAGCATCGCCGGGAGCATCGCGGGAGCCGTGCTGCTGTTCCGCACGCCGACCAGTCTCTTCGACAAGCTGGTGCCAATCCTCGTCGCCTTCGCGACGTTTCTGTTCATGATTCAGGAGCCGCTCCAGCGCCGGTTCAACTGGGCGGTGACGCACGATGCCAGGTCTCACTGGCTTTCCTGGACGATGTTCTACCAGTTCCTTGTTGGCGTTTATGGAGGCTATTTCGGCGCCGGCATCGGCATCCTCATGCTCGCGGCCCTGAGCGTAATGGGACACACGGACATCCACCAGATGAACGGCCTCAAGAACCTTCTGGCGACATGCATCAACGCCGTGGCTGCGCTCTATTTCATGTTTGCCGGACTCGTCTTCTGGGACGATGCCATCGTCATGGCCGTCGGCGCCATCGTTGGTGGCGTGGGCGGGGCGATGCTGGCGCGGAAGATGGGCCGCGACGTGGTTCGGCGGCTCGTTGTCATCATCGGGTTCGGGATGGCGTTGTCGCTGTTGCTGAGACTCTGAGCCGGGGTGCCCGTAGGCCGGGTCCTTTCCGCCTTCGCCAAACGCTGCGGCGGACTCGCCCTACACTACGATGTATCCGTGACTTCCGGCCCCGCTCAGCAGACCGAGGTTTCCCGCTTCGTCGAGTTCAATCGCGCGCAGTGGGCCAGTCTGCGCGCTGCAACGCCGCTTCCACTGTCGGAAGCGCAGCTGCGCGGTCTCGTCGGGTTGAACGAGCGCGTCTCGCTCGACGAGGTCGCCGATATCTATCTGCCGCTTTCCCGTCTGCTCAATCTGTACGTCCAGGCGACGCAGACTCTGCACAGCGCCACCGCCACGTTTCTCGGATCGAATGCGCCTCGTGTGCCGTTCGTCATCGGGCTCGCCGGCAGTGTTGCGGCGGGGAAGAGCACGACATCGCGAATCCTGCAGGCGCTTCTCGCACACTGGCCGAGTCATCCCCGAGTCGATCTGATCACGACGGATGGTTTTCTCTGGCCTCGCCGAATCCTCGAGGCTCGAGGTCTCATGGAGCGGAAAGGATTCCCGGAAAGCTACGACGTTCGCCGGTTGCTGCGCTTTCTCGCCGACCTGAAATCCGGCGCGCCCGAAGTGCCGGCGCCGCTTTACTCGCATCTTGCGTACGACGTTGTCGAAGGCGAGGTCTGCCTTATCCGGCAGCCCGACATCGTCATCGTCGAAGGGTTGAACGTCCTTCAGACCGGCAGTGGACGGGCGCCGATGTTCGTGTCGGACTTCTTTGACTTCTCCATCTACGTCGATGCGAACGAGGCGGACATCGAGCAGTGGTACGTCGAACGTTTCCTGATGTTGCGCGAAACCGTTTTCCAGAACCCCTCGTCCTATTTCCACAAGTACGCGGGGCTGACGATCGCCGAGGCGACGGAAACCGCGCGCAACATCTGGCGGAACATCAATCTCGTGAACCTGCAGCAGAACGTGCTGCCGACGCGTGAGCGGGCGCAGCTCATTCTCGAAAAGGGGCGCGATCACGCCGTCAGGCGGGTACGGTTGCGGAAATCGTAGTAGCGTCCGGCTTCCGCTCAGTCCCGGCGTGGACCGGTATTGGCGGTCGTGGGGGTCCACGAAGGGGCGTCGCTGGCCGGGAATGACTCCTCGGACGCCTCGGTGACGGGATCGGAATCGCGACGGGGATACGGAACTACTGCGCGGAGCTGACCCCGGCGCCGCGAGCGGGTGCTTGGGGCGGTCAGCGCCCAGCAGGCGAGCACCCCAGCGAGCGCCACCATGGCGCCTCCGGCTGCAGTTCGTTTGCGGACGCCGGCTACGAACAGTCCACCGGCAACCATAGACGTAATCCAGCGTTCGACATCCCACATCATCCGGCCGGCCTGTGCGTCCCACACGCTCGGTCCACCGCGATGCTGGACGAGATTTATGGCCATGGATTCTGCCGGGTGCAACTGATATGCCTCGACGGCGGGTGAACGGTTTTCGTACAGCAACGCGTCCAGCTGCGCTACACGCGCAGTGGCTGTCGTGGGCGCCAGGGACGGTCGATTTCAGCCGTGCGGGTGCGTAAACCGTCGAACCACCACGATTTGAACAGGTTACGCCGCATTATGCGAATTGCTTAGTCGGTGGCATGTCCGTTGCTCTGATCAGCCGCTGCGGCGACGCACCCCGGAAGTTTTGAGGAGCACAGCAATGGCAGCGCAGTCCCAGGCACTGGATGATGTTCTCCGCCGTGTCCAGGGGGAATACATCGAGATGCCTGGTTTGAGGCTGACATTGGCGCAGGCGCAGCGGCTATGGGGTCTTGATCGGACCGCCTGCGATACGTTGCTGGGGGCGCTGGTCGACGCAAAGTTCTTGTTTCGAACACGTGATGGAGCGTTCGTGCGGTCCGACCAGGTCCGCACATTGAGGAGCTAGACCTGCCAGGCCTGTTGGAGCAAGTCCTTCCTTACGAGCCGTAAGACTGACGGGCCGCCTCGCCCTGCCACTCGCACCCGGGCGGATTGATTGGGTCATCCGCCCGCGGCCAGCTTCCGGGTCATGGAACGGGGAACATACCCTTTGTTCTCCGTTCTGTACTTTCCAGCCATTCTCCCAGTTTTCTAAATGCCCGTCCGCGGTGAGCGATCGCGATCTTTTCGTCGTCGGTGACTTCGGCCAGCGTTGACCCGTAAGGCGGGTAGTAGAAGATCGGGTCGTACCCAAACCCGCGATCTCCACGCGCTTCCAGTGCGATTTCTCCCTCGACGGTTGCAGTCGTCTCGAAGATGACGGTCGAGGCGCGAACCATGGCGACCGCAGCCACGAAGCGAGCGGTCCGCAACACCGACGGACGGGCGGCCAGCCGGCGGAAGATTTCCGCAAATCGCTCGGGATACAAGGCATCGGGCCGGAGGAAGCGCGCCGACTGGACGCCAGGGTCTCCGTTCAGTGCGTCGATCACGAGGCCAGAGTCTTCGGCAACCGTATCGATCGGGCCGGATTCTCTTGCCGCTGCGGCGAGTGCTTCGTCGTAGTACAGCGCCTTCAGCCGGGCGTTTTCCTCGAACGTCGCTCCGGTTTCTTCCGGTTCCGCCACCCGCGGGAAATCTGAGAGGCTCAGTAATTCCACCGGTATGTGCGCGAGGATACGGCGGATTTCCCGCAGCTTGCCGGGGTTCGTCGTGGCGACAAGGATTCTGGACATCCGTTCGGCGTATTGTTCGGCGTATTCGGGCGCGTGGCCCCACGGTCGCCTGTACAAGGCCCGAGTGGCGTTTATGTAGGGGCCGACCTTAAGGTCGGCCCCTACTTGCCCAGATGCTGGCTGACGAAGCCGCGCTGAAGGGCTATCAACTGCCGGATACCTGTGTCGGCGAGATCGAGCAGGCGATTGAGAGCCTCTCGTCCGAAGGGGAGCGCCTCCGCGGTACCCTGCACCTCGATGTACATGCCCGTGCCGGTCTTGATGATGTTCATGTCGACCTCGGCTTTCGAATCTTCCGAATACGCCAGGTCGAGCATCGGTTCACCGTCGACGATTCCCACGCTCGTCGCCGCGACGTAGTCGTGGACTGGCATTGTGCGAATCAGATCCTGCTCGCGCATCTTGTTCAGAGCCAGCACCAGCGCAACGAACGCGCCGGTGATCGACGCAGTACGCGTCCCGCCATCGGCCTGGATGACGTCGCAATCGAGGGTGATGGTCCGCTCGCCCAGTTCGTCGAGCCGTGTCACCGCCCTCAGCGATCGACCGATGAGACGTTGGATCTCCTGCGTGCGGCCGCCAACCTTTCCCGCGGTCGACTCGCGCTGGGAGCGCGTCGTGGTGGCCCGCGGCAACATGCCGTATTCGGCCGTGACCCAGCCTTTGCCCGTGTTTCGCCTGAAAGGCGGCACACGATCCTCGACGCTGGCTGCACAAATCACTTTGGTTTTGCCAGCTTCGACCAGAACACTGCCTTCAGCGTGGATCAGATAGTTGGGAGAAATTCGGGTTGGGCGGAGCTGTTCGGCGAGACGTCCGTCGGCGCGCATCGAACCACTCTAACTCACGGTCCGTCTCGCACCATTGAGAAATCTCGTTCCAGCGGCCGCCGCAGGTCCACGTGTCCGGCGAGCGTGTCCACTTCCCGGCCGTCGATCAGAATCTGGACACGCTGAATCGTGGGAAGGTTCGCAGCCACCGCGTTGACGATCGCGTACACGGTGAGGAGCTCGGTTGACGAGCCTCCGGAGTGTTTCGTCGAAACCTCGGGACTCAAGTCGACGAAGGCGTCGCCGCGTTCGGTCGCATAGAACGCCCGCAGCGCCGTCCCTTCCGGAATAACGGTCGCATACGGCTCGGGTGCACTCTGGAGTTGGGCTTCGAGGATTTCGCGCGCCTGCGGAACCGTACCCTCGGCAAGCGCCACTTCGCGCCGCACCGCAACGAGCGCGTCGCCGTCAGCCGAACCGTAAAACAGAGTGGCGGTGATACGAGGCACGCCGGGGGGCGGCGCGGAGGGTTCCGCGACGACCTGATCGGGCGCAGGCTGGATTCCGGCAAGCCGTTCAAGACTGCGCATGACCCCCCAGGCCAGCAGGCCAATGAGCAGCACGCCGACGCCGGCGGCCAGGTACTGGCGCGTGTTCATTGGGGACGCTGATCTTCGAGATATGCCCGAAAGCGCAGCACGGCATCGTAGAGGCCCTGCGCCATCGCGTTCTGGTAATCCTCGGAGCGCACCAGGCGCCGGTCGGCGGCGTTGGTGAGATACGCCATTTCAATCAGAGCCGCCGGCATGTTCACGCTCGTCAGCAGGCGGATTGGCGCGTCCTGGCGGGGACGGGCGGCCATCTTCACCTTTGCGCCGCGCAGCGAGTCTTCGAGGATGGCGGCGAAGGCCGACGATTGATCGACGTGGCGGACTTGTGCCAGATCCCACTGAATGACGTCGATGCTCCGCGTCGCTCCGCCGAGTACCGGCAGCGTCACGGCTTCCGTCTCTGCCGCCCGCCGTGCATCTTCGCCTTCGCGGTCGAGACGGAGGTGAAAGACTTCGGCGCCCGCGACGCTCGTCACGGGAGACGCGTTGAGGTGAAGACTGAGAAAGAGGTCCGCTTTGCTGTTGTTCGCGGCGGCCGCGCGGTCGTCGAGGCTCACCAACGTGTCGTCGTCGCGCGTCATGATCACACGAACGCCGAGCTTCATTTCGATGAGCGTTCTCAGGCGCCGCGCCACCTGCAGCGTGATCTGTTTTTCCTCCGCTCCACCAGACGGGTGCACGCCTGCGTCGGCGCCGCCGTGGCCGGGATCGATGGCAATTGTCTGCAGCACCGATCGCGACACGTTCAGAAGCGGCGGTGCGGCTGGCTCCGAAGGTGCGGGCGTTGGCGCCGGAGGCGCAGCCGCTGTTTCGGTGGCGGCCGCCGGAGCCACCTCGATAACAACGCGCGTGACGCCGCCAGAATCGGCAGGCGTGAATCGGGTGTTGCCCGCACGGTCGTCGAGGACAACGAATATCGACGTCGGCTGATCCCCCGGACGGAACCCCGTGACGAGGCCGCCGCCCTCGCCGGGAAGTCCGATGTCGAGCGCGTCGGCATCGATGCGCGCAACCACGCGGTTGCCTTCGCGCGTCACCCTGACCGGGGCCGCCGGCGCGATCTCGAGGGTGGCGCGAGTTGGCGGGCCTGCGGCATCAATCCGCGCGGTGACGCGCGGTACCGCCACGTCGCCAACGATCAAAAGACGCGACGGGCGCCTGAGGTCGACGCGCGTCTCGAGAAGGGGCGCCAGCGCGCGCGGCAGGAATTCGAGAGGGACCAGCCACCGGCGTCCCGATCGAACGGGCGGCGCTGGCAGTGTAACCACGCGTCCGTTGACGGACGCCATCGGTTGGTCTGCGGCCAGGACGATGGTGCGGCCCCGGTACGTGACGGTAATGCCACCCGCCAACGTGTCTTCCCGTACGGCCACCTGGAAAAGCGACGCTACGTCGTCAAGAGCGATCAGTTCCTGACCGTTTGCAATCGTGGTGGGGACGGGTCGACGGCCTTCCCGGGACACGAGCGTGAGTGGCGCTGCCGGTGGGTTCTGTGCGTATACCAATGTCAGGAGCACCATCGCAGACACGATCAGAGAGGCCACGCCCCGCACGGACCCATGATCGCACGACGTTTACCTCTCCTGTTATCATTCGCCCGCTGATGAGTCGAACGCCGGTTCCACGACGCGTCGGGACAGTGCCGCCACCGCGGCCACCGGCAAAAGTCCCGCCGCTGGTGGCCCCTGGCAACGTTCCCGCACAGCATGCGTCCGTGCCGCCGATTCAGCGGCGGGCGGCCAAACCCCCGAATCCGCGGCCAGCGCGACGCACCCGCACCGCAGCGAAGCAGATCGACCTGTTCGCGATCTTTCCGGATTTGCCGCGACCGCCTCGGCCGGCCGAGTCCCCGGCTCGGCGCACCCTTCTTCCGGGTTCGTCGGGTGTTCCGCGAACAGATGCGAGGCGCGGCGGGTCGAAGAAGGCATCCCACCGGACCACGGCGACATCCACCGGATCGCACAGACGCCAACGTACGTAGTGTCCGGCTTCGGCCGGACCAGCGGCGATACGTCAGGCTCCTACCGTACGTAGTGTCCGGCTTCAGCCGGACCAGGGCGATACGTCAGGCTCCTACCGTACGTAGTGTCCGGCTTTAGCCGGACCAGGGCGATACGTCAGGCTCCTCCCGTACGTAGTGTCCGGCTTTAGCCGGACCAGGGCGATACGTCAGGCTCCTCCCGTACGTAGTGTTCGGCTTTAGCCGGACCAGGGCGATACGTCAGGCTCCTACCGTACGTAGTGTCCGGCTTCAGCCGGACCAGGGCGATACGTCAATGTAAAACTGGTCTAAGCTGTTAGGCGTTCAGGAGGAGCATCGTGAGACGCACATTGACGGCCCTCGTCATCGGGACGCTTGTGACAGTCGCGCAGGTGTCCGCACATCATTCCTTTGCGGCCTATTACTTTGAGGATCAGTCGGTCACACTCGAAGGCGTGGTACAGGAGTTTCAGCTCCGGAGTCCGCACGCAATTCTGATATTCACAAGCCGCGATCAGGATGGACGCGCGCAAACGTTCTCGGCGGAGTGGGGAAATCCACGCCGGCTGAGCGGTCAGGGCGTCACCAAAGACACCCTCAAGCCCGGTGATGCCGTAATCGTGACGGGCAGCCCCGGGCGTGCCGGGTCCGAAAACAAAGTGCACTTGAAGGGCATCAGACGTCCTGCCGACGGATGGACGTGGGGCGGCGGCGGGCGCCGCTGACCAGCTGGTAATTCACGAGGGGGACATTCCACTAGACGTGTGTCTTCTGCGGAGGGCCAATGGGCAATAGAGTACTCGGCGTCGTCGGCGCGATCGCGATCGCGTGGGTCCTGTTGCTGACTCCGACGCGCGCGGCGGGTCAGGCGATCCCTTCTCTTCCACCGACGCAGGGGTCCGTGTGCCCCGACAACAATCCGCTCGCGGTGCTTGCATGCGCGCGCGAGAAGGCGAAAACGTTCAAGGCGCCGCGGACGAAAGACGGCAAGCCCGATCTGTCCGGATACTGGGGCGGCACGCAGGTCCCTCACGAGAACGTGGAGGCACATCCGCGCACGCCGGATGACAACGGCGGACCAAGCTTTGTGGTGGACGCTCCGGACGGGAAGGTACCGATGCAGGCGTGGGCCGAAGCGCAGCGGGCTCAGAACAGGGCCAAGTACATCGATCAGAACGCACAGTGTTTTCAGTCAGGTGTGCCGCGCCACCTCTACATGGGCCAGTACCAGTTTCTCCAGACCCCGACGCGGTTGGTGCAACTGTCCGAAGAGACGAACGCCTTTCGCAACATCGTCCTTGATGGCCGGCCCCACGTGGGGAAGGACATCGTGCTCTGGCAGGGTGACTCCCGCGGACGTTGGGAAGGCGAGACGCTGGTGGTCGAGACGCGAAACCAGAACGGTCGTGGATGGCTGGATCAGCAGGGCCGTTTTGTGACCGACGCCGGCGTTGTCACCGAACGCTTCACCATGTTCGAGCCGAACTCGCTGCTGTGGGAAATCACGATCAACGATCCGCTCGTGTATACGCGTCCATTCTCGATGGCGTCGGCGCTGCGTCGGAACACGCGGGCCGGGTTCGAGCTGTGGGAAGAGTCGTGTTACGAAGGCGAGGCGAATTCCGATCATCTTCGCAATCTCGGTTACCGCACGTATCCAGGCATTTCCTCGAAGGAAGCCCAGACGCTCAAGGACGCCTTTGAGCGGGCGGCAGCCAGCAGGAGCTCCAGATGAACAGACGACTTCGCGTCGTGGGCGTTGCCGTCGGGATGGTCGGAGCCATCGCCTCGATTGCATCGGCTCACCACTCACTGACGGTCGAGTTCGATATCACCCGGACCGTCACGCTGACCGGCGCGATTACGGAGATGAAGTGGACCAATCCACATGCGTGGCTGTACATCGACGTGAAGGACGAGAAGGGGGAAGTTCGGAACTGGGCGATCGAGTTCGCCAGCCCCAACTCTTTGTACCGCCGCGGCTGGCGTCAGACCGATTTGCCGCCCCGTTCGATGGTGGCGGTCACGGGATATCCGTCGCGTGACAGTTCACGCACGATCAGCTCGACGGACGTGAAGCTGCCCGACGGCCGCACGTTGTTCGCCGGCACACCGGCGGACGGGAGCAATAAATAAGTAAAAAGTCAAAAGTCAAAAGTAGAAAGTAAGTTCAGAAGTTAAGGGAGCTCGCTCACGTGACTCAGTTTCGGATCGCGGCCGTTGTTGCCGCGTCGTTGACGATGGCAATCCTGGCGTTGACGCCGGTGAAGGGTCAGGCGCCGACCACGTACAAGGCTTCGCAGACGCAGGACGGGCAACTGGACCTGCAGGGCGTGTGGCAGGCGGTAAATACCGCCGTCTGGAACATCCAGGACCATCCCGCTCAGCTCGGTATCCCTGCGGGCCAGGGCATCGTCGAAGGGAACGAAATTCCGTACTTGCCTTTGGCGCTGGCCCGACGACAGGAAAATTTCCGCAACCGTTTCACGGAGGATCCCGAGTCGAAGTGCTTCATGGTGGGAACGCCGCGCATCAATTACATGCCGTACCCCTTCGAGATCGTGCAGACGCCGAATCAGATCACGATTCTTTATGAGTACGTGCACACGTCGCGTCACATCTATCTGAACAGCAAGCATCCGGAAGGGAAGATCCAATGGTTCATGGGTGATTCGCGCGGCCGATGGGACGGTGACTCGCTCGTTGTCGACGTTGTCCACTTCACGGACCAGAACTGGTTCGATCGTTCCGGCAACTACCACAGCGACAGCATGCACCTCGTGGAACGATGGACGCGTACGAGCGCGGATCACCTCTGGTACGAAGCCACGGTCGAGGATCCGGCTGTATTCGCCCGACCGTTCAAAATCCGGTTCCCACTCTACCGCCGCATCGAGCCCAACATTCAGCTGCTCGAGTACGAATGCCACACCTATCTGGAGCTCGAGAAGGAACGACGGGCCGGCGTCACCGCAGGCGATAGGTGAAGTAGCGCGCAGGCTTCAGCCTGCGCGGGTCCAGGCGGGCCGGATCGCGGCATCGCTTTGACCTTCGACCTTTGACCTTTGCCTTTTGACTTTTGCCTTTTCACTTACAACTCCATCGTCTTCAGCCCACCCTGACTCGTCCGGGATGCGTATAGACGTTGAATCGATCGCCGCGCACGAAACCAAGCAGCGTGATGCCGGCGCGGTTTGCCAGCTCGATCGCGAGACTCGACGGTGCCGAAACCGCGGCAATGAGCGGCAGCCCGCCGAGATACGCCTTCTGTACGATCTCGAATGACGAACGGCCGCTGACGAAGAGCAGCAAATCCTCGAGGGGCAGGCGACCGCTCATCAGCAGTCGTCCCAGCAGCTTGTCGACCGCATTGTGCCGGCCGACGTCCTCGGCGCTGAGCTGCAGCGCTCCGGCGGTATCGAACACGCCCGCGGCATGGAGACCGCCCGTTTCCGCAAAGGCGCGCTGCGCGTCGCGCAACACGGGCGGCAGCCCCACGATGGTGCCTGCATCAACGGTCCAGCGTGAGGCGAGTGGCGGGCCATCGATGGTGAGAGACTCCAGGGTCCGCCGGCCACACATGCCACAAGACGAGTTCATCGCCACCTGGCGCCGCTGACCGATCAAGTCGGGGACATCTGCCGCGCGATGAGGCGCGAGCGTCACGTTGACGACGTTCGGCGCGTCGCGGTCATCGATGTGCTCGATGTCTGCCGCTGCGCGAACGACGGATTCCGTGAACAGAAATCCTGCCACCAGGTCGACATCGGATCCGGGCGTGCGCATGATGACGGAGAACGGCTCTCCGTGGAGACGCACCTCCAGCGGGGCTTCTTCGGCCACGCGGTCGGTGGCGGCGGTGGTTCGCCGCGCGTCCGCCTTGAGCACATCCACCTGAACGACGCCAGATACGGAAGACATGCGATCCGCCGGCATGATACAGCAGCCGCTGGACGTCGACCGTCCAGAAAATCCTCGCGAACGAGTCGAATCTGTTCGCGATCCGTTCAAGCCGTCTACGCCCGCCCGGAGGGCGGGCAATCAGACACTGCTCCAGCGAGGCGGAGCCCGCATGCTGGTCGGCCCGAGGCGAGCCTCGCTGGTGGTATGCTGCGCTGCTCGACCACGCGCAGGCGCACGCTAAAGCGTGCGCGCTGCATTCGGCACGAGGTCCGCGATTCGGCCACCCGCCAGGAGGCAACGATGGCATCCGTTTCACGCCGCTGGCCCATTGCCGCGGCCGGCATCGTCATGCAGATTGCGCTCGGGGCGGTGTATGCCTGGAGCGTTTTCCGCATTCCGCTCACTGAAGCGTTCGGCTGGACGATCTCCGAAGTCACGCTGACGTTTACGATTGCGATCTTCGTGCTCGGCTTTGCCGCGTTCGCGGGCGGATTGTGGATGCGTCGGGTCGGTCCGCGAACGGTCGCGATTGCATCGGGAGTTCTGTACGGCCTGGGCGTGCTGCTCGCCGGATTTTCGGATGGCCGGCTGTGGTGGATGTATGGCTCCTACGGATTGATGGGCGGAATCGGGCTCGGACTCGGCTACATCGTTCCGGTCGCAACACTTGTGCGGTGGTTTCCCGATCGGCGCGGCATGATTACGGGTATTGCCGTCGCAGGTTTCGGAGCGGGCGCGCTGATCACGGCGCCGCTGGCCACACGGCTCGTGTCGGAGATCGGTGCGCCAGGAACGTTCGTGGTGCTCGGCATCGCATATCTCATTGCCGTGACCTGTGCCGGATCGTTCATGAAAAATCCGCCTGCCGGATTTGCGCCGCTCGGCTGGAGTCCATCTGCCGCGCAGCAGAAACAGCGGTCCGCCAAAACCTACACGCTGCAGGAAGCACTCGCGAGCTGGCAGTGGTACGGTCTCTGGGCGCTGCTCTTTCTCAATACCACCGCCGGCATCGCCATCATTTCGCAGGCCGCGCCGATGGCCGAGGAGATCACCGGCGTCAGTGCGGCGACGGCGGCCGGACTCGTCGGCGCGATTTCGATCGCGAACGGGGCGGGCCGGTTCTTGTGGGCCTCGTTGTCGGACGTCATCGGACGGCAGATGGTGTTCCTGATCATGTTTCCGCTCCAGGGGCTGCTATTTGCCTTGCTTCCGACCGTCGAGAGCTTCGCGGCATTCACTATGCTGGCGTGCGCCATTCTCCTGTGCTACGGAGGCGGCTTCGGCACGATGCCGGCATTCGCGGCCGATCGCTTTGGCGCCGAGAACGTCGGCTCTATCTACGGCCTCATGCTGACCGCGTGGAGCTGCGCGGGAGTTCTGGGACCGATGCTGATTGCGGCGCTGCGCCAGCAGACGGGCCAGTACGGCGATGCGCTCTACGTGATCGCCGGGCTCATGTTCGTCAGCACCGCTATTCCCGTGCTGCTCGGCAGGACCAGGCACGCAACCACTGTTTCTGCGACGGTGCCGGCGAAGAGTGCGTAGCTGAACGCGGGTGATGCGCTTCACTGGATTCCATTCGTCGTATGTCGTTCGGTTGGTGCCCATCGCGCTGCGGTACGCGTGTCTTCATAATCGTAGGTACCTTTGACCTTTGACCTTTGACCTTTGACTTTTGACTTTTGACTTTTGACTTATGAACACCGTCTTCCCATGAGCGTATTCGGCCTTGGTCATCAAAAGCCCCGTCATTACCGTGAAATGGTGCGGGTGGCGTGGGAGAACCGCGATCAGCTTCCCTTCGCGTGGCGGATCCTGAAAGACGGCGTCTGTGACGGATGCGCGCTGGGCACGTCGGGCCTCACTGACTGGACGCTTCCCGGCGTGCATCTGTGCATGGTTCGTCTGGAGCTGATGCGCCTGAACACGGCGCCGGAAATCGATGCGTCCGTGCTCGGTGACGTCGCGTCGCTGCGGACGCGTTCGTCGCAGGAGCTTCGCGACCTCGGCCGCCTCGGGCGGCCCATGATCCGGCGTCCCGGTCAGAGCGGATTCACGGTGATCTCGTGGGACACGGCGCTCGACACGATTGCCGCCGCCGCGCGAGCAACTCGAGGCGAGCGCGTTGCCATGTACCTGACTTCCCGCGGCATCACCAACGAGGTCTACTACGCCGCCCAGAAAGCCGCGCGGTTCATGGGATCGAACCATGTGGACAATTCGGCGCGGCTCTGTCATGCCGCGTCCACGTCGGCCATGCGTGTAGCGCTCGGTTATGGCGCCGCCACGTGCAGCTACGTGGACTGGCTGAACGCGGATCTCATCGTCCTGTTCGGTTCGAATGTGCCGAACAACCAGCCCGTAACCACCAAGTACCTGCATTACGCGAAGCAGAACGGCGCACAGATCGCGATCGTCAACCCCTACCTCGAGCCGGGACTGGTTCGGTACTGGATTCCGTCGATCGCACGAAGCGCGGTGTCCGGGACCGCGCTGGCGGACCACTGGTTCGACGTTCACACCGGCGGTGATTCCGCTTTCCTGCTGGGCGTGCTCCGCGCGCTCATCGAGCGCGGGGGCGTCGACGAGGCGTTCGTGCGCGAGCGGACGACCGACTTCGATTTGGCGCGCGCCGTTGCCCTGGCCGAGAACTGGGCAGGGATCGAGTCGGCGAGCGGGATGTCGCGCCAGCGGATTGAAGAGTTCGCGCAGTTGCTGATGGATCGGCCCAACACCATATTCGTATGGTCGATGGGGCTCACGCAGCACATAAACGGCGTCGAGACAATCAAGGCGCTCATGAACGTCGGCCTCGCGCGAGGGCTGCCGGGGAGTCCGAATCGCGGGTTCGTGCCGATCCGCGGCCATTCGGGCGTCCAGGGCGGCGCCGAAGTCGGATGCATTCCGAAAGTCGACGTGAAGACCGCAACGCGCTGGTCGGAGGTCTGGGGATTCCCGGTCCCGCAGATACCGGGGTGGACGGCCCCGGAGATGGTCGAGCACAGCGCGCGCGGCGAGGTGGACCTGTTCTGGATGGTGGGCGGCAACTTCCTCGAGACGCTGGCCGACGTGGATCGATCGCGTGCGGCGCTCCGGCGGCCGCGCCTTCGCATCCACCAGGACATCATGGTGTCGTCATCCATGCTGGTGGATGGCGACGGAGACGTGCTGCTGCTGCCTGCCGCGACCCGCTACGAATCTCCCGGCGGAGGATGCGAGACATCCACCGAGCGGCGCATCATCTTCTCGCCAGAGATTCCGGGGCGAAGGATTGGCTCGGCCCGGCCGGAATGGTGGGTGTTCCGCGAGGTCATGATGCGCATCGATCCCCAGCGCGCTAACCTCGTCGGCATGTCCGACGCAGCGGCGATCCGGCGCGAGATTGCCCGGGCGATTCCGCTCTATGCCGGCATCGAAAACTTGTCCCGCAAGGGCGATCAGGTGCAGTGGGGCGGCCGGACCCTCTACGCGGATGGGCGCTTCGCAACTCCGGACGGACGGGCGCATTTTGCGGCCGCGCCGCTCTCGGCCGAGCCGCCGGCCCGAGATGTCTTCATGGTGTCAACCCGCCGCGGCAAGCAGTTCAACTCGATGATCCAGCGGGACTTCGACCCCTTGACGGGCGCCCGCCGCGACAGCGTGCTCATGAGCGCTGCTGACATGACACGCCTCCGGCTCGAGGATGGTGCCGCCGTCCGCCTGCGGTCGCCGCACGGCTCGTTCGAAGGGCGGCTGATGCGCGCCTCGATCAAATCGGGCAACCTCGAGGTGCACTGGCCGGAAGGGATGTCGCTGCTCGCGGGCGATGCGATCGATCCCGATTCGATGGAGCCGGACTACAACGCCACTGTCAGCGTTGAACCGCTGTGATGCCGGCAGGCGAGGCCAACAATTGCCAGCAAGCGGCCGTACTCGCACTGCGCCGGGGTGCCGGCGACGTGGAGGTGTGCCTGATCCGTAGACGGGGCGCTCGGAAGTGGGGGATTCCCAAAGGTTTTGTCGATCTGGGACACACCCTTGAACAGGCAGCGCTGAACGAAGCCTTCGAAGAAGCGGGTTTACGAGGACAACTGCTAGGCGACGCCATTGGCACGTATCAATACAAGAAGTGGGGCGATGTCCTCACAGTGGCGGTCTACCTGATGGAGGTTCTCGAAGAAGAGGACCAGTGGCTCGAAATGAAATTCCGCGTTCGAACCTGGTTTTCACTTACGAACACAGCTTTGCGGTTGTCCGACCATCCTGTCCGACCACTGCTGGACGACGTGAAGCAGCATCTCGGGCCTTGGCTCAGTGAACGGAACCGACGGTCGTAGCTGCCATTCGCTCGTCAAAACACGGACGCAGGTTATAGGCTCGACCAGGCCAGTGTCGCGATCAGCCCGCCGGTGAGCGCCACGAGCAGATACAAGCCGACGTAGACACGCCGAAGCGCTTTGATCTTGTCCGCGTTGCCGCGCGCGGTGAAAAAAACGAGCGACGCCAGCTCGTGCGTGAGACGCCCCACTTCCGCGGTGCGCCAGTTTTCGCAGTATTCATCGAGTGTCTGCGTCAGCACCGGCTGCGGAAAACGAAGCGGCTGCGTGCCATGAGGTCCGTAGGTCGCGTCCGTTCTGCTCGCCCGCGGCCTGAGTGCGCTGATGGCGAAGAAGCAGCAGCCGAGCGACACGAGCGCGTAGCAGGCGAGATAGACGACGCTCGGCGCCCCGCTCACGCGAAGCAGCCCGATCGTGTCGCCCCGCATTGCGATCACGAGGTTGATCGCGTTAAGGCTCCCGAGGATGAGCAGAGCAAACCGCGTTTTTTTGTCGCCGTGCTCGGCCGCCTCCTGCAACGAATCGTAATGATCGATCAACGCCCGGTACCGTTCCCACGGCTGGAGCGGGCGCGTTTCCAGGCCCAGCTCCGCGTCTTTCTGCCGCCGGCGCTCGATCTTGGCGTCTTCGACCGAACGAAGAAAGTCCTCTGGGGAGTTGTGGACGAGCATGGGTTACTCGACGACCGCTGCGCTGTCGTGCAGAAGGGCGATTTGGGCGTCGACTCGCTGGTCGCCGGCGCCCGGTTTGACGCGGACGTACCCGCCGTCCGGGCGGAGCTCGCGCGCCTTCACGTTGTCGGCAAGGTACGTGCGCAGGATGTCGGACACTCGGCAGCGGAGCGCCGGGTCCTTGAGAGGCGCCATGATTTCAATGCGTCGATCGAGGTTGCGAGGCATCAGATCGGCGCTGCCGATATACACGTCCTCGTGCCCGCCGTTGCGGAAGAACCAGACGCGGCTGTGCTCCAGAAACCGGCCGACGATGCTGCGAACGCGAATACGGTCGCTCAGGCCGGGTACTCCCGGCCGAAGGCAGCAGATGCTGCGCACGAGCAAGTCGACGTCGACGCCTGCCTGAGAGGCTCGGTACAGCAGCTGAATCACCTCGCGATCGACCAGTCCGTTCGTCTTCAGGATGATGTGCCCGCGCTCGCCAGGACGCTGGCAGGCGATCTCCCGCTCGACGAGCTCCTTGAGCGTGTCGCGCATGGTCAGCGGGGCCACGGTCAGCGCGCGAAACTGATTGTGTGCCGTGCCGTTGCAGAGTGCGTCGAACAGCGTCGCGACGTCTGCCGTGATGTCGTCGTCGCAGGTGAGCAGACCCACGTCCGTGTAGACTCTGGCCGTGAATGCGTTGTAGTTCCCGGACGACAGGTGCGCGTACCGCCTGAGGCGGCCGCCCTCGTGGCGTTCGATGAGCGCCATCTTTGCGTGCACCTTGAGTCCTGCTGGTGACGGGAACACAGCGGCACCTGCCTGCTCGAAGATGTGCCACCAGGTGACGTTGCGGTGTTCGTCGAGGCGAGCATGCAGCTCGATGAGCACGCGAACCTGCTTGCCGCGCGCAACGGCGTCGAGCAAGGCGTGCACGACCGGTGATTCACGGTCGGTGCGATACAAAGTCATCGAAATGCGGGCGACAGCGGGATCGTCGGCTGCCTTCCGGATCATCTCGACGATTGGCTGGAACGATTCGTACGGATGGTGAAACAGGATGTCGCGCTCCCGAGCCGCTGCGAGAATATCCGCCGAGCCTTCGAGGGCGGGAGGATTCCTCGCCGCGAGCTGCGGCGTCCTGAGGTCGGCCCGTGCAATCCGGCTGGCCTCCCACAGCCGTCGAAGATCGGACACCGCGCCGGTGCGGTGGACGCCGCTCTCCGGAACGTCCAGTCCGCGCGCGAGGTCGTGGAGCACGCCCGCGGGCATGCGTCGGTCCACAACCAGCGCCACGACAGGATTCGTCTTGCGAAGGCGGAGCATCTCGAGCACGCGCTCGACAGGGCCGGTCGCCACAACGGTCTGTGGCTGCACGTCCACTTCCCGCAACAGCCTGAATCGGTGCGAACGAGCCACGCGGAGCCCCGGCAGCAGCTCGGGCAGTTGCGCGACGACCACTTGGTCGAGCCACACGTAGCCTCGCGGCGCTCGAGTGTCGCGATTGGCGGACGACTCCAGGGAGGCGCTGCGCCCCACTTGAAACGGTACAAGCGCGGGAACGCCCTCGGGAATACGTACGACGAAGAGGCGCTCATCGCCGGCAGCAGTTGCTGCCTCAATCATCAGGTTCATGCCGAGGCTGGCAATGTGCGGGAGCGAATGCGGCGCGATCGTACGGGAGCGGCGCGATCAGAGGGCGAACCACAGTGGAGAAATGGTGGTCGACTTCCGATCGTTCCTCGGCGGCAAGTCGCCGGTAGTCGACGATATGGATGCCGGCGGATCGGAGAGCCGGCAGCATCCGCCTGCGCCAGTGCACCTCGACCCTGTACACAAGGCGCTTTACCATCGACTCGACGACCATTCGGCGCGCAGGATTGCGTCTGACTTCGGCTGCGCGGACCCTGACGAAGTCGTCCAGATGCGTGCCCACGATCGCGAGGAACTTGACGCGTTCGAGCAGCGGCGTCGTTTCGTCGCGTGCCTCCTCGAGCACCCGCTCCTGAAACCTGAGAAAGCTCAGTTCGCGGTCGTTGAACAGCAGGGGGTCGCCGCGGAGATCCGGCGTGGGGTTGCGCTCGGGCAGCAGCGAATCCGGTTCGCTCGCATCAGCGCAGAACGATGTGCAGTTTGGTGCAGCAGTTCCCGCGATCGAATGACCAGAGAGACGAATGGAAGGAGAGGTGTCCGCCCTCACTGGTATACGCAGCGGCTGCGGTGGCAAACGACATACCAGAGGCTCGAGACACACCGTTGGTGTCTGGACACCCGCGAAATTGAAACTGCGACGCCGAAACCGCGTGACGCTTCCAGCCACTTCTGAAATACCGCCAACAGATTTGTTCACCGCGTTCGTTCCAGTAACGGGATAAGTCGATCGAGCATTTCTGCCGATATTTCAGGGGGCGGACTGGCATGCTTGTCCATAAACACAATCGCTGGTCGTTGTGCGGGCTCGCTTCGCGGGCGGCGCTCGCCGCGTCATCCACTGTGATGAAACGTGAAGTGCCGGCGGTCGCTGTTGCGATGGCGTTGATGGTGTCGGCGGCGCCGGCCGCCGGCCAGGTCCAGCAGGATGTGCAGAGTCCCGGTCAGACGTCTTCTGACACGCAACGCGAACCACGGTTCGTGTTTTCCTTCGACGACCATCCCTCGTTTCGAATCGGCTCGAAGGTGCGTCTCGACGTGCGCTTCAAGTCCCAGGCGGACTGGCGCGACTTTCCCGACGAAGACGGGGACTCTTCCAACGACACCTTCGACCTCCATCGTGCTCGCCTCGGCGTCGAGGGCAGGGTTTCGAGATATCTCGAGTATCAGGTGGAGCGCGAGATCCGCGACGTGAAGCGTCCGTGGCGTGATGTGTTCGTCAACGTGCGCCCGCTGCGGGCCCTCGAGGTCCAGTTCGGCCGCTTCAAGATGCCGTTCAGTCTCGAGCAGACGACCGGCAGCATGGATCTCAACTTCGCGTACCGGGCGCTCGCGGCCACCTACCTGGCGCCGAGCCGGGATATCGGTGTGATGGCGCACGGGGACTTTCTGAGAAACGCGTTGAAATATGAAATCGGCCTCTTTCGCGAAGGTGGCGACAACGCTCGCATTACCGAAGCGATGAATCCAGTGAGCCAGCGCACGATCGCCGGACGGGTCGTGACGAGGCCGTTGGTCGCGATGCAGGTTCCTGCGTTGCGCGATTTGGAGGTTGGTGCAGCGTTTACAGCCGGTCGTGTGCCCGAGGGGCTCAACAGCCTGCGTGCCGAGACGATTCCCGGCGATCGTCTCGTCGATCGTGTTTACGTCAACGGGCTTCGACGGCGGCTCGGTGCCGAGCTGCAATGGCGCCCGGGACCACTGTCCGTTCAGGGTGAAGTCATCCGCGTCAGTGAAGAGCGAAGGGGCCAGGGGATCGACAACGAGAATCTGCCCGATGCCGTGCAACGTGGCTGGTATCTGAGCGGATCGTGGCTGATCACCGGCGAAGAGAAGAAAGACAACGTCGATCCGGCCGCGCCCATTTTCCAGGGCGGGTTCGGCGCGTTCGAGATCGCCGGCCGTGTGGAAGGCCTCACTTTCGGGGGCGGCCCGCGGAACGAGCCGGCGTACCCGGACCGCGTGCGCGTCGAATTCTCGAAACGAAAGACACCGCCTGGACCCTCGGGCTGAACTGGTACCTCAATCGATTCATCGGGGTCCGGGCCAATGTCATCCGTGAGCTCCAGGAACGGACCGGGCCATTTTTTCCGGGGATTGACCGCACCTGGAGCCGCACGCTCCGAGTGCAATTCCAGTTGTAGCGCGACCAAGTGATGTCACAACACCGAACGAAGTACTGGGCGGCAGCGGCAATCGTCTGTGGGTTGTTTCAGATCTCCGCCTCGGCTCAATGGGCGGCTCCGAGATCCACTGGGACGCCGGAAGCCGACGCCCTGTTCGATGACAAAGCGCTGCACGACATCTGGATCCACATCAACGCGCTGGATTGGGAGCAGCTCCGCACGGCGTATCGGGAAAACACGTATTACCCCGCGGACATCGAGTGGCGTGGAGTGAGAGTGCGGAATGCAGGCATCCGGGTTCGCGGTCGAACGAGTCGCAGCCCCGAAAAGCCGGCCCTTCGGATTGATTTCAATCGCTACGTGGCCGGACAGGAGTTCCTGGGCCTCAAGTCGCTGGCGCTCGACAACCTCTGGCAGGACCCTTCGATGATCCGCGAGCGGCTCGCGATGCTCGTGTTTCGTCGTATGGGAGTGCCGGCGCCGCGCGAATCACACGCTCGTGTGTACGTCGGCGGCAGCCGCGAGTTCGTCGGGGTCTACGGCATTGTCGAAGTGATCGACAAGGATTTCTTGAAACGCAACCTGGGCGAAGACGAGGGCTACCTGTACGAATACCAGTGGCAGGAGCCTTACGGTTTCCAGAATCCACACGCGGCTCTCGACTGGTACGCGACCCGATTCGAACCGAAGACGCGCGAATCGGCCGCGCACTATGCGCTGTTTGCGCCAATCCAGGGGCTCGTCCAGACCATCAACGACGCAGACGAGTCGCGGCTCGAGGAAGCGCTCCGGCCGTATCTCGACGTCAGGAGATACATCAAGCACATCGCCATCGAGAATTTCCTGTCGGAGCCCGACGGCCTTCTCGGCGGCCTGGGGATGAACAATTTCTACATGTACCGCTTCGAAGGACGAAACGAGTTCGCGATGATTCCCTGGGATCAGGATCTCGCGTTCGAATACCTCGAGACACCGCCACCGACGCACAACATCGGCAGCAACGTGCTGTCGACCAAGATCTGGGCGTCCCCCGAATTGCGCCACGCGTACCTCCAGGCTCTGATCGATGCCGCCACCTCGATTGGTCCCCCGGTGGGAACGCCGGCAGTGACGGATCCTTCGACGCGGCAGTGCCCGGCTCCGCCTGGTCAGCCTGTGTGCGGCTGGCTCGAGCGGGAGGTCTTCCGGCAGTACGCGCAGGTCCAGGCATCGGCGCTCGTGGATCCGCGCACGCCGCATTCAGACGAGGCGTTCGAGCAGTCGATCGAGTTTCTCAAGCGTTTTGCTCGCGAGCGGGCCGCTATCGTTCGCGCATATATCGCCAGCGTTCCGCCGGATATGAACGCGTCGCCTGCTCCGCCGTCCAGTGACAGCTTGCGCTACCCGAGTCTCCAGGTCCGGAGACCGAAGTAAACTCCCAGCCGGCGGCCACGCTGAATGTAGGCGATGATTTTCTGCCTATCTATTCAGCAGAAGGAGGGCACAGCGCGATGCAACTGCACACGTATCTCAACTATGGCGGGAACTGCGAGGAGGCATTCCGCTTTTATGAGCGACATCTCGGGGGCAAGGTGACGTTTCTGATGCGGCACGGCGAACAGCCGGGGCCAGGGAACGTGCCGGCGGAGTGGAATGGCAAGGTCCTCCATGTCCGCATGAGCCTCGGCGGAACGGAACTCCTTGGAGCGGACATTCCAGCGGATCGCTTCCAGCCGATTCGCAGCGCTTATCTGTCGCTTACCGTTGACAGCGTAGACGAGGCGGAGCGTTTGTATGCCCTGCTGTCTGAGGGGGGCCAGATCTTCATGCCGATGGAGGAAACGTTTTTCGCTCACCGTTTCGCGATGCTCAGAGACAGCTTCGGCACGTCCTGGATGCTGCTCAACCCGAAGGCGGGTGCTGCCTGATTGATGCACCGACGTAGTGCCCGGGCTTCAGCCGGACCCGCGCAGTACGTAGTGTCCGGCTTCAGCCGGACCCGTGCGGTACGTAGTGTCCGGCTTTAGCCGGACCGGCGTCTTGGCGTCCGGCTCCCCGGCTATAATCACTTCTGTTTCCCCACGACAACCCGGTTCTGCGGCCGTCTTCTGTGTTGGCCCGAGGTCTCGTGTCGATGATCGTCCCCGGTACACACTGCCGTCTACGATGTCGCTGATTGTCGGGAATCGCGTCGCCTGCTCCGCCGTCTAGTGACAGCTTCCGCTACCCGAGTCTCCAGGTCCGGAGACCGAAATAAACTCCCAGTCGTATCCGGAGCCGCTGAGCGTCAGCTTCAGGACGCCGAGCGTAGCGAGTCGGGCCTCGCTGTTCGGACCGATGTTGACGAACGCGGATGGCCTCGCGCCACCAGTGCCCGCGACGAACTGCCGGATTCCGTGCTCGTTGTCGGGAAAGCCCTCGGGATCCTGAGGCGCGAATCGCTCGTAGGTGTGATCGTGAGCCGACAGGACAATGTCGGCGCCGGCCTCATACAGGATCTGCCAGAAGTCGCGCATCCGCGCTTCATTGCCGTGTCGTCCTGACGAGAACCGCGGGTGATGCCAGTACGCCAGCGTGCAGCGCGCGCGATTCGCGGCCAGGTCGGCGCGAAGCCACGCTGCCTGAGCCGATCCGGCTGATACTGCAACGTTGCTGTTGAGCGCAACGAGGTGCCAGGCGCCGAGATTGAAGCTGTAGTAGCCCAGGCCGTGCGGACCTGCATTGAAACCAAAGTAGTCGAAGTATGGCGCCGCCTGAGGACTCTCGTACTCGTGGTTTCCTGGCACCGGCCGCGTTCGGATTCGGTGACGCCCCCACGTGCGGTCATAGCAGTCGCGGTACTCTTCGGCCGTCCCTGACATGTACGCATTGTCGCCAAGCGCGAACACGGTGCCGCCGATCGCATCGAGCAGCCGCGCGGTTGCTTCCGGATTTCCATCAGCCGTGCACAGCGCAATGTCGCCAGCGCCGACGAACACCTCCGGCGTGGAAATTTCAATAGAGGGGAGCTCCGTGTCGGACGGCAGAAGAAGGGCGGCGTTGGCGTTTCCGAAAGCCACATCGGAGGGGCCGGTGAGCGTGTCGTGCCGGCGGCCGCATTCGACGCAGAGGAGGCTCAGCGCAATGACGAGGGAGGGGATCGCCAGGGTCTTGCCACGCACTGGAGCGGGCGTGCGCATGTGGTCGACCTGTTGGGCGTTGCGGCGTGCAACCGGACTGCCACGCGATCGGAGGCGGTGGAGTCGAGCACCGACCCGTTTGTGCTAGGGATTATGCAAATTTCCGAATTGTCGGCGCCCGTTACGGAGATTTTGTTCCGCCCGCGTCCGGTACTTAACCGTCCAGCTGATCAATACGGCGCGCAGGGTCAGCTCGTATGTCTCGCGGTCACGGTTGGGCCCACAGGTCCCCGGCGCAATGCCGGCGGTCGCGTGAGATCCCGCTGGCATCGCACCGACCAGCATGAACTTGTTCTTCATGCCCGCGCAGGTACCAAACAAGCCGCCCTGGCCGGTGTCGTGTTGACGCCGATAGTTCGACTCGGTCTGCAGGCAGCCGATGAAGCCCTCCTTCCGGACCTCAAATCCGTTGTCACAGGAGGGTTGTGCAATCCCGGACCCACGCGTACGTTCTATCAGCCGCCCCAAGAATCGGAACATTGTGCGCGGCCAATCGCGACGTCATCACCATGCATGTGATCAGCATCTCGTTCACCATGGCGGTACGACGATCTCGAACAGACGGGCTTTCGCGGTGAGCTGTGCCCCAGACATAGCCCACCGCCGGTGATGACGGGTCGCAACCATTCGTAGTTGCCCGCTTCTCTGCGCATGCCGGTCCACGGCGTTCCGCGCATGCGTCCACGCTTTCCCTCGGTAAATCCTCCGGCCGTTTTCTTGCAGTCACACAGGTTGCGCCCGGCGATTCGCAGAGAGAACGATCATGAATATGCAACGAAGCCGTACCCGTCGATGCATCCGCACGCTGTTTGCTGTGTCTTGCGCCATCGTCATTGCTCCCGGCAATACGTGGGCGGCTGTAGTCGATGCCGCTGACGCGTACGGGCAGGCGTCCCCGGCCGGCGGCGAGGTGTCGCTGATTTCGAACGACCAGCTCGATTCGCTGGTCGCTCCAATCGCCCTGTACCCTGATCCGCTGCTCGCACAGATTCTCGCGGCATCCACGTATCCGCTCGAGCTGATCCAGCTCTATCAGTGGCTGGGCAAAAATGCTGGTCTGAAGGATCAAGCACTGGTCGACGCCGTGGCCAAGGAGCCCTGGGATCCGAGCATCCAGGCCATGGCCGCGCTGCCGGACGTCGTGAAGCGCCTCGCCGACGACATTCAGTGGACCACCGACCTCGGCAACGCGTTTCTCGCACAACAGAGCGACGTGATGAAGGCCGTGCAGCGCATGCGCACGAAAGCGCAGGACAACGGCAACCTGAAGTCGACGCCACAACAATCGGTGAAGACGGAGTACGTCGAGACCCAGCAAGTGATCGTGATCGAACAGGCCGATCCGTCGATCGTCTACGTGCCCTCGTACAACCCGGTCACCGTCTGGGGCCCGCCGGTCTACCCGTACCCGCCCGTCTACTATCCACCGCCGGGTTACTACGCGGCGGGCGCGGCGGTTTCGTTCGGCGTCGGCATGGCGATGGGCGCCGCCTGGGGTGGAGGATGGGGCTGGGGAGCTGGCTGGGGCGACAACGACATCAACATCAACAACAACAACAATTTCAACCGCAACGCGAACATCCGCTCAGGCAACGTCAACAGAACCGGCGCCACGAACTGGCAACACAGAGCTGAGCATCGCGGCGGCGCGCCCTACCGCGACCGTGCCACGGCGAACAGGTACGGCGGCACGGCGCGGGGCGAATCGCTCGCCAACCGGCAGGCGGGCGCACGGCAGCAGGTGCAGCGACAGGGCGGAAACGTGCGCAGCGGCGCAGTCGGCACGACCGGCACCCGCGGTACGGCGACCGGCGGAGACCTCGCCAATCGCGCTGGCGGCGCCGCCGATCGCGCTGGCGGCGCTGCCGATCGCGCCCGGACGAGCGCATCAGGCGCACGCGCGAGCGGCGCCGGCATCGGTGATCGTTCGGCGGGAAGCGGAGCGGATCGCGTTGGCTCCCGTGATCTGTCGAGGAGCTCCGGTGGAGCAAATCGCGGAGCATTTGGCGACGGCTCGGGAGGGTTCAGTGGCTCCAGCGCGCGCGAGAGCGGCAGCCGCGGCTCGTCGAGCATGCGGTCCTCCGGCTCGAGGCCCAGCGGCGGCGGCGGCGGCGGCGGGCGCAGTCGTAGCGGCGGCGGCGGCGGCAGTCGTGGCGGCGGACGCCGATAGTGAAGGTGGACGTTTACGAGGAGCACAAACGATGAAGACCGCACCTGCGACACGAACGTTCCGCAAATCCCGCTTCGTGATGAGCGCGTCCCTCTGCCTCTATCTGGCGACAGTGCCTCTCGTTGCCGGACAACAGGGCGCGGCCGGCGCTCCACGTGTGGCGGGCGCCGCAGCCGTCAAGACCTTCACGACGCCGAAGCAGGCCGCCGACGCGCTCATCGCCGCCGCGACGGCGTTCGACATCGGAGCGCTCCAGGAGCTGTTCGGTCCGGAGTTCGAGGAGATTGTGCTTCCCGGCGACGACTACGCGCAGGGCCGGCAGCGCGCTGCCGAGTTCGTGGCGAAGGCGAAGGAGAAGACGAGCGTGTCAGTGGATCCTGCGAGTCGGACGCGCGCATTCTTGCTGGTCGGCGACGAAGACTGGCCGTTCCCCGTCCCGATGGTGAAGCGCAGCGGCCGATGGTCCTTCGATGCCCCGGCCGGACGGCAGGAGATAAAGAGTCGCCGCATCGGCCGCAACGAGCTGGATGCGATTGAGATCTGTCGCGGCTATGTCGAAGCACAGCACGAATACGCTCTGGAAAAACGCCAAGGATTCGCGGTGAACCAGTACGCGCAGCGCATCATCAGTACGCCCGGGACGCAGGACGGCCTCGCGTGGAGGACGTCCGAGGGCACCTGGGAAGGCCCGATCGGCGAGGCGGTCGCGAAGGCGATCGAGCAGGGCTATACGGATCGCGCTGAGCCGTATCACGGGTACTTCTTCAAGATCCTGAAGGGGCAGGGGCCCGCGGCGCCGCTCGGACAGATGGACTATGTCGTGAAAAACGTGATGATCGGGGGCTTTGCGCTGGTGGCCGCGCCAGCCGCGTACGGCGTAACCGGTATCAAGACATTCCTCGTCAGTCACGACGGCGTCGTGTATGAAAAGGATTTCGGCACCGCGACTCTCGAGGCGTTCAAAAAGATGGAGCGCTTCAATCCCGATTCGACCTGGAGTCCGGTTGAAGAGCCTTAGACTCGTGCGCGGGCGTACGTGAGGTTTTTGTTTTTGACAGCCCGGTAATTATCCGGGCACAATGTCAGAGTCCTTATGACACGACCGGCTTTCGGCGTCGTCACCCTGCAGTGTGGTATCGCCCTTTCGGGCGAACACTACATGGGTGTCGGTGTCTAATAGCCGGAAGCGTATCGATTCATCAGCAATCGCGCCCTTCCGGAGCTTCCGGAAGGGCGTTTCTATTTTCCGGGGGGCTCCGCAGGGCGGCACGGAGTGGTCGCCATGCAACCCGCCGTTGAGCTGCTCCAACTCTCCAAGTCGTTTCGCGTAGATCGCGCACGGCGCGGAGGTGTGGCCGCACGCCTCCAGAATCTCGTTCGCGGACAAACCGAAACGGTCCTCGCCATTGATCGGTTGTCGTTCTCGATCGCCCCCGGCGAGCGCGTCGCGTTCATCGGTCCCAACGGCGCCGGAAAATCGACCACGTTGAAGGTGCTGGCCGGGATTCTCAAGCCCGACAGCGGCGACGTGCGCGTGCTCGGATTCATTCCCTGGCGACAGCGGACGAAGCTTGCGTTTCAGATAGGGACCGTGTTCGGGCAGCGTTCTCAGCTCTGGTACCAGTTGCCTCCGCGCGACACGTTCGAGCTGCTCGGCCGCGTCTATGAACTGGACCCGCGCGAGCACCGACGACGCATTGACGTGCTGGCCTCGGTGTTCGAGCTGGGGGCGCTCGTGGATACCCCGGTTCGTCACCTCTCGCTCGGGGAGCGCATGCGCTGCGAGATCGTCGCCAGCCTGCTGCACGCACCGCGGTTGTTGTTTCTGGACGAGCCGACTATTGGTCTGGACGTGTCCGCCAAGGCGGTGATCCGCGAGCTTCTGCAGACGGAATCACAGCGCGAGCGGATAACGTTGCTCCTCACGTCACACGACACCGGCGACATGGAACGGGTCTGCTCACGCGTGATCGTGATTCATCGTGGACGGCTGCTCTGGGACGGCTCGATCGCGGAGCTGCGCCGTGGCTATCTGAAGGCGAAACGAATCACGCTCTGGAGTGAAGCCGAACGTCTAGAAATGAGCCTGCCGGGAGTGCGGGTACTGTCGTCGAGTGCGTACCGCACGGAGCTGGAGATCGCGGTGGCGGTCACACCGCTTGGCCAGGTCGTTGACGCCGCCGTACGTCAGGCATCGATCAGAGACATGGCCATCGAGGACGTTCCTCTGGACGAGGTGATCCGGGCGATGTACGCGGATGCAGAAGAAAGGAGCGGACCGTCATGACGGCTGCAGCGATCGCCAAGTACGCAGCGTTCGCGCGCATCTCGGTCGTCCGGGCGCGCCGCGAGCGCGGGGAGCTGTATGGGCGCGTGGCGTTCTTCGCGGTGATCCTTGGCGTCTTTTCGAGTTTGTGGCGCGCCGTGGGTGAAGCTGGAATGCCGGTGGCGGCCGATCCGAAGGCCCTCGTGTGGTACCTGGCGGCCACCGAGTGGATTCTGCTCAGCGCGCCGCCGCTCCATATCGAGATTCAGGAGGCGATTCGCCGTGGCGACGTCGTGTACCAGCTTGGCCGTCCGGCGTCGTACGTGCTGGCCGAGCTCGCGGCAGGTCTCGGCCTTGTCGCGGTGCGAGCGCCGCTGCTCGGGCTCACGGCGTTTCTGTGCGCCTTTGCCTTTACGGCCTGGACGCCGCCGCTGGGCGCGCTCGCCATGGTGGTGCCCTTTGGACTCGTGGCGTGCGCGCTGATTACTGCGCTGCACGTGTTGATCGGGTTGCTGGCGTTCTGGCTGCAGGACGTCTCACCAGTGTCCTGGGTGTGGCAGAAGCTGATGTTCGTACTTGGCGGCCTCATGCTGCCCGTGGCGTTGTATCCCGACTTCATCCAGCGGGCCGCGGCATTCACGCCGTTTCCCGCGCTCCTCGCCGGGCCCGCGTCGTTCGTATTGCCGAACGGAACCGTCACGCCTGGCGCGTTGGCGCGAGATCTCGTGGTCTGGTGGGCAGTCACGGCGCTTGCGGTTTACTGGATTTTCCGCCGAGCGACATCGGCGTTGACCATCAACGGGGGCTGACGTGAGTCGAGCAGCCAACAGCCTGGCCTTCGCACGTGCTCTGGTCGCGACCAACCTGAAGGCGACGCTTGCTCTGCGCGGCGCCTTTGTCGTGCAGGTCGTGTTCATGGCACTCAACAACTTCACGTTCTTCGTGTTCTGGTGGGCGCTGATGCGGCACGTGCCGTCGATTCGAGGTTGGCGTCTCGGTGACATTGCGCTGCTGTATGGCATTGTCGCGGTGGCGTTCGGGTTGGCGGTGTCGCTCGCCGGCGGTGTCCGCCATCTCGGCCGGTTCATCGAAGAGGGCGACCTGGACACCCTCCTCACGCAGCCAAGGTCTGTTCTCGTCTATGCCCTGGGTTTGCGATCGCAGCCGTCAGGCGTTGGCGACGCGCTATCGGGAATGATGTTTATTGTCTGGTCGGGAGAAGTCTCCTGGTCCACGCTGCCTCTGCTCGTGGTTGCCATCGTCGCCGGCTCGCTGATCTTCGTCGCCTGTGGGATTGTGTTCTTCAGCCTGGCGTTCTGGCTGGGGAAGGTCGAAACCGTGTCGCGGCAATTGTGGGAGCTGTTGATTACTTTCTCCCTGTATCCGGAACCGCTCTTTGGAGGCGCACTTCGCCTCGCGCTGTTCACGCTGCTGCCCGCGGGCTTCGTTGGCTACATACCAACGCGCGTCGTGCAGATGCCTTCCGTGCAGGATATGGTTCTGCTCGTGGGTGGTGCGATCGCGTACCTGGGCCTTGCCGTTATGGTATTCGGGCGCGGCCTGCGGCGTTATGCGTCTTGCAGCCGGTTCAGCACGTTCGGGTGAGACAGGCGGCGATCCTCGATACGCCTTTCACAATCGTCTGTTCAGGCCGTGCGATCTCTGCAGGCGGGAGAGTAACGGGAGAGTAAAAGGTGTGCCGAACGGGCCGGACAGCACAGCCATATGCCGGGAAATGTCGCGATGGAAGGTTCATTGCACATATGTGGCTGAGTGGCCCATGTGCCAGGAAAGGATTGCACCCATGAGACGCGAGCTGCTTGTCGCACCGGCAATCCTCGTCGCATTCGTAGTGACGGCCCAATCGGGAAATGCCACGTCAGCGCAGGAAGAATACCGATCGGGTGAGAAACGCGCACCGTTAATTGCCCGCGCGAAGGTATGGATGCCGACCGATATCGCGTCGATGGATCTGCGCGTCGGGCCAAAAGGGCCAGGGTCCTTCCAGCCAGACGAAACCATCACCTGTGACTACGTTGACAAGAAGCTGGGTGGCGCGTCGCCGAAATTCGCCTGTCAGTTGCCTGACGGTGATGAGCTGAAAGTGAAGTACGGCGGCGCAAACGGTGAGGTCTATGGGGAGGTTGTCGCGTCCCGGCTGCTTTGGGCGCTCGGCTTCGGCGCGGACCGGATGTATTCGGTGCGCGTCATCTGCCGTGGCTGTCCGGAGAACGTCGGCGGCATCGTGCGTGAGAACGGCGACCGCATTCTCGACCCCGCCGCGGTCGAACGTGAGTTCGCAGGCCGTGAGGTGGCGGAAAAATGGGATTGGGAAGAACTCGATCTCGTTGATGAACGCTCCGGCGGCGCGACGAAGGCCGAGCGAGACGCGTTCAAGCTGCTGGCCGTGCTGCTGCAGCACAGTGACAGCAAGGCCACCAACCAGCGCATTGCCTGTCTGGACGAATCGGCTAACGGCTGTCGGATGCCGTTGATGATGATTCAGGATCTCGGCATCACCTTCGGCCGTGCAAATGCGATGAACCAGCAACCACGAGCGAGCGTGAACCTTGCTGAATGGAAGCAGCTGCCAATCTGGAAGGACGTGGAGGGCTGCGTCGGAAACCTGTCGGGTTCATGGACTGGCACGCTGAAGGAGCCGGTGATCAGCGAAGCGGGCAGGCAGTTCCTTTCCAATCTCCTGATGCAGCTTTCTGATCGGCAGATTCGCGACATGTTCGATGCGGCGCGCGTCAATCTGAGGCCGCGAGCGCCGGAGAGCGGACGGTCGGGATTCCCCAGCATCGACGAATGGGCGAGCGCCTTCAAGCAGAAGCGGGCGCAAATCAGCGAGCGGCATTGCACCGTGCCCAGCGTGTAGCGCCATATCCCATTCACGGATTGAGATTGGGTCGCGTCCGTACTTGATTGCCACCTGATTGCCGCGATCACCACAGGCAGGGCTAGCGCGGATCCTGGTGGCCTGTGGGATTGTGTTCTTCAGCCTCGCGTTCTGACGGTTATGGTGTTCGAACGCGGCCTCCGGCGGTATGTGTCTGCCGGCCGGTTCAACACGTTCGGGTGAGACATGAAACCGTCCGCTGAGGTGCGGCTGAAATGGCCACGAAGGACTATCTGCTTTCCTTCCCCGAGCGGCTCCTCCGGTCCGTGTTGGGCCTGGGCGCCGGTGTTACCCGGGAGCTGGGAGAGGTCGCTCTCCCGGCGGGCATCCGTCGCAGCCGGTTGTATCAGAACCTCGTCGACGCCACGCTCCGGTACGTGATCGAGCACGTTGGCGGCGTTGAGGGCGTTTACAACACCGAGGAGCGACTGCCGGACAACTTTCTCGCACGGCGAGCGGCGGGCAACGCGGTCGAACTTCTCGGCATCGTCGCCTTTCGCGCGTCGCCAGTGTGGATCCTCGCGGCTCTCGCCGACCTCTGCGGTCTGGGTCGACAGCTGATTCCGGAGATTGCGGAAGCCCTCAAGGCGCAGGGATTGCTCGAGAAGGAGAGACAGTTCACAAGCGTCGATCAGATGCTGGACGGTCTTGAACGCACCTCGTCTCAGCTGGCTGCCACGGTGAACACGCCGCCGCTCGACGTGACGGGGCTGCGCAAGGAATGGGAGTCGCTTCGGGATCAGGCGGGACGCCTGCAGCCGGCGGATCTGCCGTCGTGGGACACAATCAGCAATGTCTGGGTCCAGCTCAAGAGGGAATCCGAGCAACAGGACAGATCGATTTTCGAAACGTCTTCCGTGATGGCGCTCTCCGCAGCCCGCGCGGTTCCGGAAAGCGTGCGCTGGATCTCGGCGTCCGCGCGGGTCGGGGCCACACGCACAGGGCAGATCTTCGCAGCGGCGATGCTCGATCACTATCGGCAGACGTTGAACGAGATACGACAGGTCGGATATGCGAGCTATGCCGCGCGGCAGCTGCGCCCTTACCTCCGCGCATGCGTGCGTCAGTTCTCGCCGGACCGGAGTACCGTGACCCAACGCTTTCTTGAGAGGCTGCGCCGGATGAAGTCAGACGAGGAAGGGCCACCGCATGGGCCTCTGAAGTAGGATTCGGCACCGGCTGTCGCACGATTGATCTAGCTCGCGGAACGGGCGGATGAGGAGCTGATTGCCGGGTCGGCGGCCTGTGGAGCCGCTCGGATCATAACGGCTCGAAGTCCCGTCTGATCTGCTGCAGCACCTTCTCATCGACGACGCGGGCGT
The DNA here is from genome assembly GCA_963814955.1 of uncultured Acidobacteriota bacterium. Lineage (GTDB taxonomy): Bacteria > Acidobacteriota > Vicinamibacteria > Vicinamibacterales > UBA2999 > DATCJA01. The sequence goes on along the minus strand of CAWFEX010000015.1, from coordinate 43,332 downwards.
CGCCCTTGTCGGGCTCGTTTTCGGAGTAGACCGTCAGCTTCACCGCGCTGCACGGCGGACCGAGCGTAGCGGGATCAAACACGTACAGCCCTTCGTAGATCGCCTCGGTATCCGAGAGGCGGTGTTCGACCACGAACGGGTGGATCGGCGTCACCTCCGTGTCGCCGCAGAAGGCACGCATCCGCAAGAATCCGGCCTTCGCGCGCTTCATCGGCGGCAGCGACATCCCTTGCGTCATCGCCGCGCCGCGCGCCACCTTGGCCCACAGCCCCTCCACCATCTTGGGCGTGACGCGTACCAGCAGCACGCGCGGATACTCGGCAAGGTATTCAGACCAATTGCCGAAGTCCATCACCGGACGCCGCACCTGATCCTTCGTGCCGTAGATGTGAACCGGTGTGATGAATGTGACGTCGAAGTCGGTCGTGCTCATCGGGTACGGACTCAGGCTGCCAGCGCGATTCTTCACCGCCTCGCCGAGCGCGCTGACGGCAACCGGCCGCGGGTCGAGCGGCAGGTGCGTAGCGTCTGGCGGCATCGCCTCGGCCAGCTTCCTCTCCGCCGATGCGATCACTTCGCAGGCCTGGTCGATCCTGACAATCCGCGCATCCGAACGGCCATCCGGATCCCGATCATCGAGCGTGGTGAATCCAATCAGGCCACCCGCCGTGAATACCGGTCCCCCAGCACTCGCGCGCACGAGCGTCAGATCCGACAGAAGCAGACGCGGTCCGACGCCAGTCACATCCCCAGACGTCAGACGCTTCTGTCCCGTCATCTCCGTGCCGATGGTGTACATCTCCTGCCCGTTCGCCACCGACGGCCTCGTCTGGCCGCATCCGAGCGGCAGCGGCCGCAGTGATGCTGACTACCGACGGATTGACCCAGAGGATGGCAACGTCGCGCGTGGAATCCAACGCGAGAACGGTCGCCCTTACCTTGATGTCGGGAGTCAACTGCGCCTCGGCGGACGTCGCGGTGCCGACGACGCGCTGATTGGTGACAATCAGGCCCCGAGCATCGACGACAAATCCCGACGCGTGCCGGGTCGGCGTCCACAACGCGACGACACTCTCTTGCCACTGAGATGCGAGAAACGAAGGGTCCGTGTCTGAAGGTGTGGCCGATGTCGCCGCGGCTGTACCGGTATCGACCGACGCGTTGCCGGCTGTCAGTTCGAGCGTGGCGTCACGGCCGGCGACGATGTCGACGCGCTGCGACCATTCGTAGCGTTTGCCCTCGAACGCCACCGGCTGATCGGACTCCACGGCATAACGCCCGGGACGCAGCGAGACGTCGGCCGTGCCAGCCAGCGTGGTGAAGATGCGTCGCGGCGCCGTGCTTGGCGGCTCTTCGCTGATGAGCAGCGCGTGGCGCGCCACCGACGTGATCTTGCCGGTGGCATCAGCCAGCGTGACCGTGATGTGGAGCGTGCTCAACGCCTGAGCAGACGCCGCCGGCGAATTGATCACCAACAACGTTGCAACGAGCAGCGCACGACCCATGAAGCCATCGTCCGCTCCGGTTGAGCCGATGTCAACTGTGCGGCCGTAGCCACACAGCACGTTCGGCAGATGGGCGCCAGCGAAGCGAGCAAGCGAATCCGCGGTCACAGAACGCGACGCCGATGCGGTGTCTGCTGATCATTACGGTTCGTCGGCAAGTTGTTCGGGGGGGCCTGCAAACTTTCCCGCGCGTTCACCTCTTCCTGTTCCCACAGCCGCCGACGCCGCCATCGTTTGCGTAGCGTTGCGAGAAACGCGACAACTGCAAGTACCAGGATGCCGATCCAGAGCGAGAACGCGCTGGTGACGGCCGGAATCCAACTCGTCCAGCGGCGGTAGATTCGCCAGGCGCGAGCGGCAGCCTCGTTTGGCGTGTCGCCTGTTTCCAGGACGAACGCCTCCGCGAAGCCCGCGCCGCGCGCGACGCGGTCGGCGATGGCTCCCGGCACCGCCGCGCCATGACGCTGCTGGAGGTCCGATACCAGCGCGGCGGCCAGAAGATATGCGCTGGCGGTCTCTGATTGTGTCTCGGCATTGAACAGACGCTCGAGGTCCGCGAGACCAGCACTGCCGCCCGCCGCGAGCAGCAACCGCACCTGACTCGTGACGCCCCACCCCTTCTCAACGGACATCGCCACACCTTCGTGGAACCAGCGTGGCAGTGGCTGGTCGCCAGCCTGAGCCGAGAGCGCAAGATGCACGACCTCGTGCCAGACGACCGACTCCAGTGAGTCGTACGGATAGACGCCGATGCGCTCTGGAAAGATCGCGATGCCACGCAGGCCGGACGCCAGGCCCACGATCCACGGAGGAGTGGCGCGTGCGCGCAGGTCGTCTTCCGCAATGAGCGTGACGTGGATCTGTGGCGGAATGATGAGTCCTGCGCGCGCGAGCGCTTCAGCAAGTGGCTGGCGATCCATACGGCGCACACGATCCGCCGCCGGAGCCAGTGACGCCGGTGCCTCGACCGTCAGATCCAGCTCGCCGCGTTGCGCCGTGAGGTCGGACGTGCTGCCCAGCAGCGTGACCACTACGAGCGCAGCGCCGGTGCCCTTGCGCAGCGAGCAGGTCACCTTTCCAGCTTAACGCGCCGTGTTACCGACTTTGTGTGTGCAAATGTGAACAGATCTTCCAGTCGGTTCTGCCCTTCCGGTTCCATTCACGGTCCGCGGAGCCATCGGGTTCACGAACCGATAGCCCGTGCGAGACTCCAACTAGCGCGGCAGTCGTGTTCATAACAGAACAGCGGTGTTGACGGCCCTTATCTCGCGGAGAGTCCTCCGCATTTTCTCCACGACCCGCATTACAAAAAAAGGGCCGGGTTCGAGAGAGCCCGGCCCTGGGTGCGTTCCGCTTACTTCGACCTTTGAAATCAGTACATTCCACCCATCCCGCCGCCGTGTGGCATCGCCGGCGCGTCCTTCTTGTCCTCGGGGATCTCGGAGATGAGCGCTTCGGTGGTGAGTAGGAGCGATGCGATCGACGAGGCGTTCTGCAGGGCGCTGCGGACCACTTTGGCCGGGTCGATGACGCCTGCCTTCACCAGATCCTCGTACACCTCGGTCGCCGCGTTGAAGCCTTCGTCCTGCTTCATCTCCTTCACCTTCGCCACGACGATCGCGCCTTCAGCGCCAGCGTTCGTCGCGATGTGGCGCATCGGCTGTTCGATCGCGCGGCGCACGATCTGCACGCCGACGAGCTGGTCGCCCGTGAGCGTGAGTCGTTCGAGCGCCTTGGCGGCGCGCAGCAGCGCCACGCCGCCTCCCGGCACGATGCCTTCCTCGACGGCCGCCTTGGTTGCGTGCATCGCGTCCTCGACGCGCGCCTTCTTCTCCTTCATCTCGGTCTCGGTCGCCGCGCCGACCTTGATGACGGCCACGCCGCCGATCAGCTTCGCCAGCCGCTCTTGCAGCTTCTCGCGGTCGTAATCAGATGTGGTGTCTTCGACTTGCATGCGGAGTTGCTTCACGCGGCCCTGGATGGCCTCGGTCGTGCCGGCGCCCTCGACGATCGTGGTGTTGTCTTTGTCGATGGTGATCTTCTTGGCTTTGCCGAGGTCTTCGATCTTGATGTTCTCGAGCTTGACGCCGAGATCTTCCGTGATCGCCTTGCCACCGGTGAGCGTGGCGATGTCCTCGAGCATCGCTTTGCGGCGATCCCCGAAGCCGGGCGCCTTCACGGCGGCGGCCTGCAGGGTGCCGCGTAGCTTGTTGACTACTAGTGTCGCGAGGGCCTCGCCCTCGACGTCTTCCGCCACGATGAGCAGCGGTCGGCCCAGGCGCGCCACCTGCTCGAGCACGGGCAGCAGGTCCTTCATCGAGCTGATCTTCTTCTCGTGGATCAGGATGACGGGGTTCTCGAATACCACCTCCATGCGCTCGGCATCGGTGACGAAGTACGGCGACAGATACCCGCGGTCGAACTGCATGCCTTCGACGACGTCGAGCGTTGTCTCGAGGGTCTTGGCCTCTTCAACCGTAATCACACCGTCCTTGCCGACCTTGTCCATCGCTTCCGCGATGATCTTGCCGATCGTCAGGTCGCTGTTGGCGGAGATCATCCCGACCTGGGCAACCATGTTGCCGGACACGGGCCGCGCCATCTTCTTGATTTCCTCGACGATGACCTCGACGGCCTTCTCGATCCCTCGCTTGAGCTCCATCGGGTTGGCGCCGGCCACGACGTTCTTGGCGCCTTCGCGATAGATCGCCTGGGCCAGCACCGTGGCCGTCGTCGTGCCGTCGCCGGCAGTGTCGGACGTTTTGCTTGCCACTTCGCGGACCATCTGCGCGCCCATGTTCTCGAGCGGGTCCTTCAGGTCGATCTCCTTGGCCACCGTCACGCCGTCCTTGGTGATGGAAGGGGAGCCGAACTTCTTGTCGAGGATGACGTTGCGGCCTTTCGGACCGAGAGTCACGTTCACCGCGTTTGCGAGCTGGTTGATGCCGCGCAAGATTGCTTGCCGCGACTGCTCCCCGTAAATAATCTGTTTTGCCATGTCTACTTTCCCTTCGACTCGGTGACCGCGAGCACGTCGTCCTCGCGCATGATGAGGTATTCCTCGCCGTCAATCTTGATGTCCTGTCCCGAGTACTTGCCGAACAGGATGGTGTCGCCCTCCTTCACATCAAGCGGCTGGCGCGTGCCGTCTTCCTTGACTTTGCCGGCACCCACGGCAAACACCTTGCCTTGCTGCGGCTTCTCTTTGGCCGTGTCGGGAATAATGATGCCCCCGACTTTCTGTTCGCCTTCCTCGAGGCGGTGAACGAAGATGCGGTCGTGTAGCGGTCGGACTTTCATGTGAGTCAACTCCAAACTATTCGTTGTGGCGCCGGGGCCCGGAGACCGTGCACATCCTGAGATACTGGGGGCAGCGCCGGTGTGAGTCGGCGAGAACGCTGCTCACGGCCGGAATTCGCCTAAATTTGTCGTGCGCGTCTTGTCATCGGCGGCTTTCCTGCGCTCGGCCTCGGCCACGGTCCGTTCAGCCTCACGCTGAGGCGCTTCCTGCTTGTCCAAACGCACCGCTTCAGTCGCCGCGGCGCGCGCCACCCTCTCAAGCTGACTGGACACGCCGATGAGGCGGTACGTCGCCGGATACACCTCACGCATCAACGTGAACTCATGGTCGGGACCGTGCCAGCGCGCGAGTTCCGTGCTGCCATTGATCGTGCCGGGAGGCGGAGGGGCCGACCATAGGTGGAGGTTATCGCGACGGGACGCTACTCCGCAGTTCAGAACAGAACACAACCTCGCGGTCGCGGCGGTGGTGCCGCTCGGCCACCGGGTTGTCTGTCGGATAAATACCGATATGACTACGGGTGTGCTTTGCGTCGCCCTTTTACAGCACCGCGGGTCGAGGCAGACGGCGTCGAAAGGGCGGCGGCTCGCACCCGCGAGGGAGCGGCGGCTCGCCCCGCGAGGGAGATGCGGCGTGACTGTTGCCGTCCTCACGTCTTTCGCGGCGCCGTGCCATCTCGATCTGTCGGTCGACATAGTCCCGTGGGTCCTGAGCGGAGCGAGACACTGCATCAATCTTGCGGAACAATTCCAACAGGCTTTCCAAGTGGGCGATGTCTGATGTTGCCATAAATTCAGCATAGACGGTCCTCTGTGAAAAGTCTGTGCAAGTCAGCACATTGATGACGGTGGCGCCTGCTCAGTTTCTCGTCGTCGACGGACGAGACTGCTGTCGTGACCCATCCGCATCCGCCGCCTGAACGCCATGATCACTCCTGACCCATGTTCCCCGCGCCACCACAACACCACTCGGCCAGCGCTCACGAGTCGACACCCCGGTCCCGAATTACTCGTCGCAGTCGCTCGCGCACTCGATGGCGTTGGGAAGCTGATCGATGATGGTGCTCGCTCTCACGTCAAACAGAATCAGGTGTGGTCCCACAAACCGAAACTGGATGTCGTCGGGCAACTGGGGCAGGCGCTCGAGGATTATGCCGGGCATCGTGGAATAGGATTTCCCATCGGGATAGGGGCCGTCGATGTCACGCCTGAACCCTCCTGGGTTTTCCTCCATGATGACAGCCCATACGGCGGTATTCATGAGGAGGGCCAGGACTCGCTTGAACTCGGCACTCGTCGCAACCGTGAAGAACTCGCCCTGCTGGGCTCCGGGGCGAGCGGCGCGGATCGCACTGGCCAGCGAACGTGTGGCGCGCCTGATCTGTCGTACATCCTCCGACACCGTCAATGGCGGCAAGCCACGCTCCAATCGGCCACGCAGTTCAAAATACCCTCCAATCCGGGACGTGAAGTCGGTAACCGTGTCACCGAAGACTTGAATCCTGAAATTCGGGACGGGACTGTCCGTCGCTGCCGAAAGGGCCTGCGTCCAGCCCACCAAGGGGAATAGCACCGTGAAGATGGTTGCGAAGGCAGCGGACCGCAGTGTCTTGGCCATAAACGCATTATGGCGACCTGTCGTTCCGTGCGCTGTTCCTCCTTGCACGTTCGGGATGGCACAGATCCGCTGGCTCATGAGCTCAGTGGAGACCGCTTTGTTCAACGGCACCTGCAGTCCAATCCGCTAGAGCTGCTCGACGTGCGTTGTTCTCAACTGCACAGACAGTCGTCCGCGTTTGCCGCATGCTGTGTTGGGTAGCAAACCGTGTCAAATGATCGCTAGACGCCGGCTCTGGATCTTCGTCGCAGCCTTCCTCGGGATTCTCACGGTGGGGGCCATCACGCTCGCCCTGCGCATCCCCTTCACGTCGGAAACCCTGCGCAAGCGGGTCGTCGAGACGCTCTCCGACCGATTGGACGCCGAGGTCGAGCTGGGCGACCTGACGCTGCGCGTCCTGCCGGCTCTGCACGCCGAAGGCACCGATCTCCGCATCCGTCACAAGGGCCGCCACGACGTGCCACCGCTGATCTCGATCGACAAGTTCACCGTGGACGCGGATCTGCTCGGACTCTGGCGCAACCACGTCGCGCACGTGAAGCTGGGTGGGCTCGACATCCAGATTCCGCCGGCCGACGATGATCCTGACGATGATCGCAAGAGCGACGCGCGCGGTGACCAGGATGCCGACCGTGGAGACCCACCCGAGCGTGACATCGTGATCGACGAGCTCGTGGCCGACGGGGCGACGCTGACGATCCTGCCGCGTAAGGCCGGCAAACGACCGAAGGTCTGGAAAATGCACGAGCTGCACATGGAGTCGGTCGGCGCCCTCACGAAGATGCCGTTCCGAACCGTGCTAACCAACGCCGTGCCGCCCGGACAGATCACAAGCACCGGATCATTCGGTCCCTGGCAGAAGGTCGTTCCTGGTCTTACGCCACTCGACGGGACCTTCACCTTCGAGAACGCGGACCTGGGCGTCTTCAAGGGCATCTCCGGCATCCTGACCGCGCACGGCAGTTACAGCGGAAAGCTCGAACGCATCGACGTCAACGGCGAGACCGACACGCCGAACTTCATGGTGAGACTCAGCGGCCACACAGTGCCGCTCAAGACGAAGTACCGTGCGATCGTGGACGCCACCAATGGCGACACGACCCTCGAGAGAATCGATGCGACATTCCTGAAGACGTCGCTGGTCGCAAAGGGCGGCGTCTACGACGTAGAAGGCGTGCACGGGCGGCTCGTGACGCTCGACATCGACATGCCTTCTGGCCGGCTCGAAGACATCATGCACATGGCCGTCAAGACGTCCCAGCCGCCGATGACCGGCGGGCTGCGCCTTCGCACGAGCTTCAACCTGCCGCCCGGCGACGCGGATGTCGTCGACAAGCTGAAGCTCGATGGCGCATTCACCATCGATGACGGCCGGTTCACGAACGCGGAGGTGCAGCAGAAAATCAACGAGCTGAGCCGCCGCGCGAGCGCAAGAGAGTCGAAAGCGGCGCCGCAGACGGCGTCACAGTTCAGCGGACGGTTCGAGCTGGCCGACGGCCAGCTCGCTCTTTCGACGCTGACGTTCAACGTGCCCGGCGCGATCGTTGAGCTCAGCGGTCAGTACTCACTCACGCGCGAAATACTCGCCTTCAACGGCAGCCTGTTCATGGACGCCAAGGTGTCGCAGACGACGACCGGGTGGAAATCGCTGATGCTGAAGGTGGTCGATCCGATGTTCCGAAAGGACGGCCGGACGGTCATCCCGATCAAGATCGGCGGCACGCGCGACGAGCCGTCGTTCGGCATGGATGCTCGGCGCGTATTCAGGCGCTAAGGAAGAACGCGCTGCACGAGGTGCGCTATGAACCACAAAGCAGGCATTTGGATCGACCACAAGAAGGCCGTTGCCGTGTCCGCCTCAGCGAGTGGCGTCACGGTCAAGACCCTGGAGTCCGAGGTTGGACCGTCCCTGCACGAATCGGTCGAAATGAAGGACGGCGTCACTGAGCGCGCGGGCGGACGCCGATCGGCGCTGGAATGAAGAACGCTATCGGACCCTGTTCGAAATGGGTCCTGTCGCCGTCTATTCCTGTGACGCCTCCGGCGTGATTCAGGAATTCAATCGCCGCGCCGTGGAATTGTGGGGCTGCGAGCCCGTGTTAGGCGATACCGACAAGCGGTTTTGTGGGTCGTTCAAGTTGTTCCGTCCGGACGGTCGTTTCATGCCGCACGAGCAGTGTCCGATGGCCGAAGTCATCGCCGGCACCCTCGCGGAAGCGTGCGACGCGGAAGTGCTCATCGAACGGCCCGACGGCTCGCGGATCACCGTCGTCGTGAATATCCGTCCACTGAAGAACGAACGCGGAGACATCATGGGAGCCATCAATTGCTTCTATGACATCACCGCGCGCAAGGAGATGGAAGACGCGTTGCGCGACTCGGACCGCCGTAAGAGTGAATTCCTGGCGATGCTCGCCCATGAGTTGCGGAACCCGCTCGCACCCATCCGCCACTCCCTTGAAGTCATGCGTTGCGCCCGGAAGCTCGAATCCGAGGCGACGGGCAGTCAGGGGACCGGTCGGACGACACCTGCTCTCAGCCAACCGATCGATGCCGCCATGGATGTGCTCGACCGTCAGGTCGGACAAATGGTGAGGCTGGTCGATGACCTGCTCGACGTGGGGCGCATCAGCCGCGGCAAGATGGTCCTTCGGAAGGAGCGCGTCGAATTGTCATCGGTCGTGCATCACGCCGTGGAAGCCGCCCGTCCCCTCTGCGAAAGCCTGGATCAGGACCTGACGGTGACATTGCCGCAGGAGCCGGTCTACCTGCACGCCGACCCGACTCGCCTGGCGCAGATCGTCGGCAATCTCTTGAACAACGCTTGCAAGTTCTCCGACCGCGGCGGGCGCATCTGGCTGACAGTGGAACGCATGGAGGAATCCGCCGGTGACCCCGTGACGACGTCACGCGGACTTCCGCCGAACGTCGTCATCCGTGTGCGCGATACCGGCATCGGCATCGCCGCCAATCAACGTTCACGCATCTTCGATATGTTCACGCAAGGGGATACGGCTCTGGAGCGGGCGGTGACTGGGCTTGGTATCGGCCTGACGCTGGTGAAGACCTTGACGCAGATGCATGGTGGCACGGTGGACGTCACCAGTGCGGGCATCGGCCAGGGCAGTGAGTTCATTGTGCGGTTGCCGATCATGATGGTAGAGACCGCCACAGTGCCGCCCCCCGCGATGACTCGCGAGCCGGCGCTGACGGCGAAGGGGCTCCGCATTCTCATTGTCGATGACAATCGGGACGCCGCCGGCATGCTTGCCATGCTTCTCCAGTTCAGCGGACACGAAACGCACATGGCCCACGACGGTGTGGAAGCGGTGGAAGCGACGACGACACTTCAACCGGACGTAATTTTGCTCGACATTGGTTTGCCACGCATGAGCGGATACGAAGCGGCTCGAAAGATTCGTGAACAACAAGAACAACGAGGCCGCCCATTGCTGGTGGCATTGACCGGGTGGGGGCAGGACGAGGATCGCCGCCGCTCCGAGGAAGCTGGCTTTGACGCGCATCTGGTCAAGCCGGTGGACGAGGCCGCCCTCGGCAAACTGCTCGACGACCTCGGTGCAAGCAAACAAGAAGTGCGTAGCGGGCCAGCGTTACAACGCACCAGCGGATAGCGACTTCAGCTATTGCTCGCAAGAGAGGATTGCTTCCCGCCATCCAGAGGCAGTAGCGCGGGTCCTGTTCGTGCTGGCCGCCTTCGCTTGGCGATTCTCAACGACAGTCCGCACGTCGCCCAGGCCGGTGTGCACAACGACACAGACGAGCGACCGCCACTCGGACAAGATCAAGTGGGAAGACAACTCGCATTGGCATGTCGCCCTCGAGCTGGTCTCGTCCTCCATTCGACATAACGTCAGAAGGGTCACCTATGTTTCGCTTTTTCAGTCTTGCGCTCTGTTTCATGCTGACCGCAGTAAGCCTCTTCGCCCAGAACAAGGAACAGGGACGCCTGGAGAACGCCGGCCTCGTCATGGAGGAAATCCTCAACCTTCCAGACTCCATTCCCCAGGATCTGTTGAATAAGGCCGAATGCGTCATCGTCGTTCCATCGGTGACGAAAGTGGCCATCGGCATCGGCGGTAGCTACGGCCGCGGTGCGATGGTCTGCCGCTCCGGTGCGAGCTTCGACGGACCATGGAGCGCGCCCGCGATGTATGCGCTCGAAGGCGGCAGCGTCGGCCTGCAATTGGGTGCACAGTCCACAGACCTCGTGCTCCTGGTCATGAACACTCGTGGCGTCGAGGCGCTCCTGAGCACCAAGGTTCAACTTGGCGCAAACATGTCAGCGGCTGCCGGACCCAAGGGACGTGACACGGGCGCCTCCACCGATGCGTCGCTACGGGCCGAGATGCTCAGTTATTCCCGCTCGCGCGGTCTGTTCGCGGGGGTGTCGCTCGAAGGCACATCGCTGCGTCCGGACGACGACGCCAGTTCGGAGATCTACGGACGTAAGGTCACGGCGCGAGAGATCGTGCGAGGAACGAGTAACGCCGTTCCCGACGCCGGCCGTCGTCTTGTCGATATTCTCCAGAAGAAAGCCGCTCGCAACGCGTCGACCGCGGCGCGATAGCGGCCCCCGTCAATCTCAGTCGGAGGAGCTTCGAATGAAGAATGTCTGGAGAGCTGCGGCACTGCTCACCGTGCTGGCTTCGGTGGCCTGCGGCGGCCGCGACGACAACGACTCTAGGGAAGCCGAGGAAACCGCGGCGCCGGCGCCTGGAGCGCCCGCCGAACCTGGCGCCGCTGCGCCAGCAGAGCCGTCGGAAGCGGTCAACCCAGCGACGCGTTCCACGACGCGGCAGCCGAGCGGTTCGGCGCCCGCGGTCTCGCCCCAGGCGAAGCCGCCGACGACGGCTCCGTCGTCCGGTGCCGCTCCGGCCGCCCCCGCGCGCCCCGCGGCGGAGTGGCGAGAAGTGATCGTGCCTCAGGGCACAGCCATTCCACTGGAGTTGCAGACACCTCTCTCGTCGGAAACCACGCAGGTGGAGGCGCCCGTGCGCGCGCGAGTGCGTCAGGCCGTCATCGTGGACGGGATCGTCGCTATTCCGACCGGGGCGACGCTGTCAGGGGTCGTCACCCAGGTCGAACGCGCCGGACGCGTGCAGGGGCGGGCGCAACTGGTGTTCGTCTTCAACCGGCTGGAGGCCGGCAATGTGCGCGAGGACGTGAACGCGGCGCCTGTCGCGTACGTTGCGGAGTCCACGAAAGGCGAGGATGCGGCGAAAATCGGCGTGGGCGCCGTCGGCGGCGCCATCGTCGGGGGGATCCTCGGTGGCGGGAGTGGCGCGGCGCAAGGCGCGGTCATCGGCGGCGCGGCAGGAACGGGTGTCGTGCTTGCAACGCGCGGCGAGGAGGTGACCCTGGGGAAGGGAGCAGTTCTGGCAGCCAGCCTCGCCTCACCGCTCACCGTCCGCGTCCCGGCCCGGTAACGCTTCGCGATGGTGACTGATAGCGGTGGCCATGTGAGGTATTCGTTATGACGATAACGAGGCTGATCCTGCTGGGGATGGCGATATTTGTGGTGGTCTTTGCGTTTCGAGTCTTCGGCTCACGCTTCCTGAAAAGGTAACTTCTACCGGCCGACTTTGATGCAATGAACCATCGACTGCGTTATCAATCGGCGATCTGCAACGACTGCCGAACGCGTCGGAATGCGTTCTCGTAGGTCTTCTCTTCAGACTGCGGCGCGACGCCAATGATGTAGAGCAGGCTCGCGTCGCGCAGCTGCGTCGTCGACAGCGTGATGTATTCGCGCTCGCCGGTCACGTCCGAGACGTTGCTGAGCGGCGTCGTGATCCCTTGGCGCCCGCCGATGGTCTCGCGTCTGGAGTTCCCCGCGGCGCGCAGGTTCGGATTCGACCGCGAGAAGCTCTCGAGCAGCTGCTGCGTGTCCTGTTGCAAATTGCCTCCGCCACCCTGCGCCACGCCCACCTGCACGCCGTGCGTGAACGCGGAGCCGCTGTTGTCTCCCTGGACGAAGCCGCCGTCGGGCGCGTAGGTCACGCGGCCGGCACTCGCGTCAACTGCGTCCCAGTTGGTCGGCACGCTCACGCGCAGGAAATCCGACGGCTGATGCGTCCGGTATGAGTTCGAGGGCGGCTCCACGTTGACGACGCGGCGACCGCTGGTGCCAACCGTTCGGCCACCGGTTTTGGCCTGCCCCTTGGCGATCTGCTCGGCGGTGTAGGCGGGCGACATCCCGGCCAGCCGCGACTTTATCGACTGGAACTCCCCGGTGTTGCCATTGCCCTCGACGCGCAGCAACGAGGCTTCCTGGACGATGGCGTTGTAGCGGTTGCCCGGGTCCGGGTGGCTGCTCAGCCACTCCGGGCCGCTGCGGTCGCCCTCTGCCTGAATTGTCTTGAACATGTTGGCCATCTCGCGCGGGTCATACCCCGCGCGCGCCATGATCTGCGCGCCCATCAGGTCGGCCTGCCGCTCGTACTCGCGGCCGTACTTCAGGAAGTAGGCGCCGAGGCCGAACTGCGAGCCCTGCGAGATCACGGCGCCGGCCGCGCCGCCGACGATCGCGCCGAGAATCTGACCGGCAACCGCGCCAATCTGGAACTTCTGGCCCTTGGTCGCCTGCGCCGTGCCGTGGCGAAGCGCGACATGGGCGATCTCGTGCGCCATCACGCCGGCCATCTCAGCCTCGGTCTTGGCCGCTTCGATCATTCCGCGATTGAGGAACATCGGGCCGCCCGGAAGGGCAAACGCGTTGATCTCTTTCTGGTTGACCACGTCGAAGGTGTAGTGGAAGCCTGGGTGGCGGAGCTCGTCCGGGATCGCCGCGGCGAGCTGCGCGCCGACGTCCTCGACGAACTCGTCTACCCGATTGTCGTTGAGCATCGGAAGCTGCTTCTTGGCCTCGGCCGCGGCTTCCTGCCCGAGCTTGACGTCGTCCTCGACGGAATAACTGTTCTTTTCGGGCGTGATCTTCGTTTGGGCCGATGGGTTGGCGACCGCCAGCGCCAGAAGCAGCGCGGGGAGCAGCCTGGCGTGCCGATGAGCGAACCTTCGTGTAGTCATGCCCACACTCTGTGCAAGGGCTTTACCACGTTGCCACTTTGCTTTGATCGAGCCTACCGCCTGAGGAACGGCTCGGGATGTAGGTAACGCTTCACGATTGGTCACTGGTAGAGGTGGTTGAGTCACCAACACCTTCAAGCGTCTACGCGGGCACAGGCGCGGGCGAGGGCGTGATCGCCGGGCGTGCAATGCCGGCAGCCGCGTAGATCTCGGGCTCGTCCAGGCTCTCGTGGAGAAGGAGTTCGGCGACGATCGCATCAAGCTTGTCGCGGTTCTCTTTGAGCAATCGCTGCGCTTCAACGTAGCACTCGTCGGTGATCCGCCGGACCTCTTCGTCCACGGCGTCGAGAAGGCCATCCGAGATCCCCGCCATGCGGGGATCTCCATCCGCCGGCAGCACAGACAACGTACCGATCCGTTCTGACATCCCCCATCGCCCAACCATCGACCTGGCGATGCGGGTCACCATCTCGAGATCATTCTCCGCACCGGTCGTGACGACGTTGAAGACCTCCTGCTCTGCGGCCATGCCTCCCAGCGCACCAATAATCCGGCCGCGGAGGTAGTTGACGTCATAGCCGTAGCGATCGGCCTCGGGTGTGGACAACGTGACGCCCAACGCGCGGCCCCTGGGAATAATCGAGACCTTGCGGACCGGGTCCGCCCCCGGCTGGAGCATTCCCAGCAATGCGTGACCGGCTTCGTGGTACGCCGTCCGGCGTCGTTGGTCTTCCGGAATCACCACGTTCCGAGCGGTGCCGAGTTGGACCTTTTCGAGCGCGTCAGTCAGATCGCGTTGAGAGACGGCGTCCTGCCTGCGACGGGCGGCCAGGAGAGCGGCCTCGTTCACAAGGTTCGCGAGGTCGGCCCCGGTCATTCCGGGTGTCGACGAAGCCAGCTGATTCAGATCGACATCCTCTGCGAGAGGAACCTTCCGCGTGTGAACCTTCAGGATTTCCACACGGCCTTTGTGGTCGGGTGGGTGGATGATGATCTGCCGGTCGAACCGTCCGGGTCGCAACAGCGCCGGGTCGAGAACGTCCGGCCGGTTGGTGGCGGCCAGGACGACGACGCCCTCGTGGCCGGAAAAGCCATCCATCTCGGTGAGGATCTGATTCAGGGTTTGTTCGCGCTCGTCGTGACCTCCGAAGGCCCGCGCCCCGCCGCGAGCGCGGCCGATCGTGTCGATCTCATCGATGAAGATGATCGCCGGAGCCACCTTCCGCGCCTCCGAAAAGAGCTCACGGACTCGACTGGCCCCAACACCGACAATCATCTCGATGAACTCGGAGGCGCTTGCACTAAAGAATGGGACCTTCGCCTCGCCCGCGGTGGCGCGAGCGAGTAAGGTCTTTCCCGTCCCCGGGGCCCCGGCCAGCAACACGCCCTTGGGAGCGCGGGCTCCAAGACGGCGATATTTTTCCGGGTCTTTAAGGAAATCAACGACCTCGTTGATCTCCGCCTCGACTTCGTCGATACCGGCGACGTCGTCAAACGTCACACGGACCGTCTCGGGATCCACCCGCTTCTGCTTCCCGCCTCCCAATAGTCCCCCGGCCATCGCCCCTTGCTGGCGTTTGAACATCCACAGGTAGAAACCCACGAGGAAGAGAATTGGGGCGGAGGATATGAGCAGGTTCGTCAGGAAGCCACGCTGCTGGACCAGCGGTGTCGCGCGCACCGTAGCTCCTCCCTGCGTCAGTTCCGCGAGGAGATCGTCGCTCGCGAACGTCGGGCGCTCGGTGGTGAACTGCTGATAGGTGCGATCCGGCTGGCCAGGAGCGGGTGCGGCCTTTCTCAGCTGGCCTTCGATTGAATCACCGCGAGCAAACACCTCCGCCACGTTGTTGTTGGTGACCTGGTTCTTGAAGTCCGTATACGACACGGTTTCCGGTCCCGAGAGCCGATCCTGGACGGTCAGCATGCCAAACAGCAGCAGGTAGCCCACCAACCACGGCACCATCGTCATCCAGCGCGGCCTCGAACTCGGCGGCTGCCCTTTCGGGAGCCCCTCGGTGCGCCAGGGTCGTGCCGGTGGCTGCTGCGGAGACGGCTCGGATGGTGGACGTTCGGGCGCGGAGTTCGGCGACGGTTGCGGGCCTTGCGCGGTCATGCCTCGACCTTTCCAACGTATTCGAGTGTCTCGATCGTCCAACGACTCCAATACCTAATCACCGTTCCATGGTGAGCTTTCAAGAGGGCCGCGACTTTGACTTTCAAGCTTTCTTTGCCACCGGTCACGGTAGGGCCAGTGCGCCGATGACCATGTAGAGCACACCCTTCACAAGGAAGCCCACGCGGGCTAGCGACTCGATCGCGCCGAAACCGTTCATAGACGATGGTACGTCGGATTTCTCGCAGGACTCTTGTGAGAGATCTCGAGTTGGGTGGGCACCGTGCAAAGCTCGCCGAGAGGCGAGTGTCTCGCGCTCGAGCTGGCGCGCGTTTAATGCTTGTTCAGAAGGGAACAGACACCAGCGTGCACCGCTGTTAGCCTACACGTGGGAGTTAGGCGTGATCCTGACCGCGAGGGCGCCGAATCGCCGTCGTTCGTCACGAGCGTTCTGTGGACGCGATGACGCAGGGCCGCACTCGCCAAACACAAGGAGAGAAAATGGACACAACCACTTTGCTCGTCATCGTCCTCGTGGTGCTGCTGGTCGGCGGCGGCGGATTCTTCTACAGACGCAGGGTTTGAGTCGGAAGGGCGGCTGGCTCGCCGGGATCATTCGCCCCTCATGGCCGGTGCACCGCTCCCACGGGCGGTCGCCGATCTTGGCGCACGGTGGTGTCTGGACGCAGAGTCGAGAATCGCAACGCGATTGCGCGACATCTTGGCCTCCAGCACCTCCGCGCGGGTTTATTGGACACACGGCCGGACGCCCGCTTCGATTCAGCCGCCACGCAGATTGACGCCGGGCCATTGCCCCTCTGTGCTGCGACACAGCCCAAGAACGGTCGCGCCTTATGGATGACACGTCGAAGACACTGAGGCGGTGGGTGACGTTCGCGGGGTGTGTGCTCGTCGTGGTCGTCCTGTACCTGGGCGCAAGCTGTACTTGTGCCGATCGCGCTCGCCATCCTTCTCACGTTCGTGCTGACTCCTCCTGTCACTTGGCTTCAACGATGGATCGGCCGCATCCCTGCCGTTCTCGCGATGGTTACGCTGGTGTTCACCGTCCTCGGTCTCGCTGGCTGGGGTCTGGCGCGGCAGATGGACCATCTGGCCGAGGACCTTCCACGCTACCGCGTCAACATCCTTTCGAAGATCGCGGACGTGCGTAGCGCGGGCAAGGGGGGATCGGTCGAGAAGCTGCAGGAGACGATCGAAGACATCAAGACCGACCTTGGGAAATCGGAGGTGCCCAGAGGAACGACCTCGCGGCCCGTCGTCGTCACCTCGGAGCAGGTCTCGGGCTTTTCGGGCTTCGCGTGGCTCGGCCCAATAGTCAGTCCGTTGGGCACGGCCGGGCTCGTGCTGGCGATGGTCATCTTCATGCTGCTCGAACGCCGGGATCTGCGCGACCGCATAATCGGGCTGTTCGGGCACAGACAGCTGGCCATCACGACGAAGGCGTTTGACGAGGCAGCCACTCGCGTCAGCCGGCAACTGTTGATGCAGTCCCTGGTCAATCTGCTCTATGGCATCGCGGCCGGCGCCGGACTCTACGTCCTCGACGTGCCGTACCCACTGGTCTGGGCGGCGCTGGCTGCGGCTCTCCGATTCATCCCGTACGTCGGGCCCGTGCTCGGCGCAGGCGCGCCGATCCTGGTCAGCCTTGCGGCCGCCGAGGGCTGGGCCGGACCGCTCTATGTGGTCGGTTTGTTTGTTGTGCTCGAACTGTTCACGAATCTTGTGCTCGAAACCGTGCTGTATGCCGGGGCGGCTGGGGTCTCGGCGGTGGCGCTGCTCGCGTCGGTGGCCTTCTGGACGTGGCTGTGGGGACCACTCGGCCTGCTCTTGGCGACGCCGCTGACCGTGTGCTTTGTCGTGCTCGGCAAGCACGTGCCGGGTCTCGAGTTTGTCGGGACGCTATTGGCGGACACGCCTGCGCTCGCTCCCGAATTTGGCTATTACCAGCGCCTGCTGGCCCGCGATCAGAGCGAGGCGGCCGATCTCATCGAGCGGTACATCAAGACCGAGTCCCCGCGCTCGGTGTACGACGCCCTGTTGCTGCCGGCGCTCAATTATGCGGAGCGCGACCGCCTGGAGCAGCGCCTATCGCCGGACGAAGAAACGGCCGTCATCGATGCAACGCGGGAGCTACTGTCGGACGCCGCGGAGTCCATCCGGCGCCTGCGTCCGGAGCCACCCGCACCGCCGGATGATCCACCCCTCACGGTACCGCGCGAACCGTTGCGCGTGCTGGGCTACGCGACCAACAGCGTCGCCGACGAGCTCGCACTCGCGATGCTCGCCCATGTCCTGGACGATCTGCCGGTCGGTATCGAGATTACGGAGAAGCGCCTGCAGGCCTCGGAACTGCTGTCGCTCGTGCACGCAGAAGGGTTCTCCGTCGTGTGCCTCGCCGATCTGCCACCTAGTCCGTCGTCACAGACGCGTTATCTCGTCAAGAGGCTCCGCGCGGCGTTGCCCGAATTGCGAATCCTCGTCGGGCGCTGGGGACCGTCGGCGCTGGCCGACGAGAGCACGCAGGTGTTGCGGGATGCCGGGGCGAATCTCGTGGCCTCGACGCTGCTCGAGACCCGGACATACCTGGCCGGGCTCGTGGAGATCCCGCGGATTCCCGTGCCGGAGACAAACGTCGCGCACGCTGCGTAAGGTAGGCTGGGCATTGTCCAGTTGACGAAGTCTTGGTCGCACCAGGTACTGGGCACCAGCGCCTGAACGTGTTCGTTGGCACGTGCTCGTTCGAAGCGCTCTTCCTTCGTCGGACGGATCGGTGGGCGGCAAGGCGGTCTCACATGAGCCACAAAGTAGGGATTTGGATCGACCACAAGAAGGCGGTAATTGTGTCCGCCTCAGAGGACCGCGTCACCGCCAAGACTCTGGAATCTGACGTCGGACCGCACACTCGTTATTCAGGCCAGGAGGATGGCGGGGGTGAGAAAAAATACGAGGAACGCCACGGCCAACACCTTGATCGGTACTACGACGAGATCATCAGCCAGCTGGGGCAACCCGAGGCCGTTCTGATCTTCGGGCCAGGTGAGGCCAAGCTGCAACTCAAGGAGCGTCTCAGTCGCTCCAAGGAGCTGGCTGAACGTATCGTTGGAATCGAGACCACGGATAAGTTGACCGATCCGCAGATCGTCGCGAAGGTCAAGGAACACTACGGCATCGTTCGCTGACCATTGGCGGCCTTGATAGATCAACTCGACCTTGTGGAGGTCAATCGCGGAGCACGACGCTCAGGAGAGCGTTGTTAATCTTCAGCGCGCCGTTGTAGTCGATGAACCCGAGCTTCCGGAACTTGTTCATGAAGAAGTTGACCCGCGAGCGTGTCGTGCCGACCATTTCAGCCAGGACTTCTTGAGACAGTTTCGGAAGGGCGCGGTGAGACGCCTCGGGTTCACCGTACCGCGCCAGCAGCAGGAGCGTGCGGGCAAGCCGCTTCTCGGTGGAGTTGAACAGCTGGTCGACAAGATCTTCTTCGATCCGGATGTTGCGCGTCAGCATGTGAGTCAGGAACCGATCCGCGAATACTGGCGCGGCGTGGAGCTGCCGCACCATGTCCGGCTTCTCAACAGCCAGGATGGTGCACGACCCCATGGCCGTCGCAGTCGCCATCCGCTGCAACTGGCCCGCGAGGCAGCCCTCGCCGAAGAAATGGCCTGCCTCGAGGAGGGCGACGACGGCCTCTTTTCCCGCATGCGACAAGACCGACAGCCTGACGGCGCCCTTCTCGACATACATGACGCTCGTGGCTGGATCGCCTTGAGTAAAGATCTTTCCTGCGGGCTCGTACTCGACGCGCTGCAGTCGCACGCCGGTCCAATCGACGGCATCAATGGGTTTGAGCGTGGTCGGTGCACTCTTAGACTTGCTCATCGCACGTCGCCGCCTTCTGGGGCCTACTGTACAAAATTCATCGCCGAATGCGAGGCCGCTACCTTCAGATTGACACGAACGCCCAGCGTTGGCAAAGCGCGAAAGCCTCCCTGAGAGGTGTTCGTTGCGTGCAGCTTCAAGACTGAACCACTTCGACGGCAGGGACTGGGAGCCGCGGCAGGTCGACGGCAAAAACACATCCCCTGCCAGGAAGGTTGCGCGAATAGATACGGCCATCGTTCGCGTCCGCGCCCCATCGGCTGAACGCGAGACCAAGACCCACGCCGGTTCGATCGGCGCTGCGCTGCTCGAACGGGCGGAAGAGCTCGTTGACGTCCCCACTCGGCAGACCGCCGCACTCGTCCTGGACTTCGATGAGCACGCGCTCGGCGCTGGCGGCAACCCTGAGCGTGACGGTCGTCCGAGGCCGGGTGAACTTGAAGGCGTTCTGCAGAAGGTTTCCCACGACCGCGGCGAGGACTTGTCGGTCGGCCTCGATCGCGAGTCCGCCTTCGACGGGCATCACGGTCAGTCTGATGCCACGGGCGTTCGCCTCCAATGTCGAGGCCGATGCGACTTCTTCGACGAATCCGGAGACGAGAAATTGCTCTCGATTCTGAACGCCCGCCGTGAGCCGGACTTCCGCGAGCGAGCGACTGATGAGCGCGCGTGAAGCCAAGAGACTGCGATGGAGCACAGCGCCGGTACTCCCGCCGACGCCAACATCCCCCGTCTTCAGAACCTCCAAGGCCACGATCGCCGTGTTGATCAAGTTCCGCATTTCATGAGCGAAGAACCCGAGGCGTTCGCTCCCGCGTGCCGACTCCCCATCGATGCCGGACTGATTTCGTTCACGCCCGTACTGGGTCACCGCTCCGGCGATGGCATCGTCCAGGCATCGGTTCAGCGTACGAAAGTCGTTGGTGCTGATCGGCGCGTTCGTTTCCACTGCCAATTCGGTGATGGCCTGACAGACATCGCCATAGTCGTGCACGACCTGCGACACGGTGAACCCCTGAAGCAGGAGGTCATGCCCATGCTTGATTGCGCTCCTGCTGATCTCGGGGCTCGTAGTCTGGCCGAAACGTAGCGCGTCCCTCAGTTGATCCAGGAACACCGGCACGCCGTGATCGATCTCCGCTTCGGTGGGCGGTGGGACCGACCTCGTGACCACCTTGGCCCTGCACCGCCTGATGAGCTCTTCGCGGTTGACGGCGATGAATTCATGGAGCATGACACTTCTCAACGGAGATCCCCGATGGTATGCCTGAGCTGGGCACCGGTCTGTTCAAAACAGCACAGGCCGCGCTGATGCTGTTCGTCGTCGTCACGAGTTGTGGAGCCCTCGCTTACACGCTGCAAGGCCAAGCCCTTAACGCTCATCGCGCGTTCAGATTGAAGAGCCAGGGTTCCAGGCCAGCACGTTCGTCTGGTCGACGTCGATAGGCCTGGCATCGGCGGCGAGCCAACTGATCATGGTCTTGTTCCTGACCTACTTCATGCTGCTGTCGGATCAGTTGTTCAAGCGAAAGCTGGTGGAGATTGTCGGCACGCTGTCGCAGTAGAAACTCACGCTCCTCCCGCGGCGCACCGGATCAACCATGATGATGAGTGACTGCGTGGTTGAGTGCCGATACCGAAGCGACGGTAAGCAATCAGCGGTCGAGTTCGCGAAGCACCTCTTTTGATTCTTCGTCACCCGGACGCCGTGAGGCACAACTCACGCACAATCACGCAAACGCAGACGTATTCTCGAGCTGAACGACTGCAGCGGTCCATCAGCGGTGAGCAATAGTGAACAGACCTTGCCGCATCGCATCTCCTACACTCATTCAGATGCGACGACCTACGGCGTCCCGATCGATCGCGAGCGTGCTGAACGCTCGACACCGCGATAGACCGGCGCCTAGCGGACGTTGTCGACATTTCTATTCTTGACGACGGTCGAACGGTGCAACGAACCGCGTCGTCACCTGATCCCATCAGGCCGGCTCGCAAGCAGCCGGACGGATAAAGAAGCGGTGAGCCCGAATAAGTTCCCGCGCGCCGCTCCATCAGGCCAACTGGCTAAACATTAGATTGAGGTAATCATGGCTAATGACAATAGACGTCCGGACGACTCTGTTTCGGAAGAAACGTCAGCGTTCGGACAGAGAGTAAAAGGCGCCGTCAAAGACGGCATAGGCGCGACCACCGGGAATGCGTCGCTCGAGCGCGAGGGTGAGCGCGAAAACGCAGAAGGGCGCGCACGTCAGAGTCGAAACGATGTCTTCGACGAAACCGACGGCGTCCCCGGAGCGTCGGTGGCCGACCGCCCTACGTCCTCGACTCCCGGTTGGCAGAAAACCTCTCTCCGCGAGGAGACATCCGCATTCGGTGAGCGTGTGAAGGGCGCCGCAAAGGATGCGACTGGCGCGGTGCTCGGCGACGAGCGGCTCGAGCGCGAAGGTGAACGTGAGAATGCCGAGGGGCGCAAACGCCAGGCTGAGAATGACGCAATCGGCGGAAGCAGCCGACCGCGCGCGTCCGACTCCGGCTGGTCGAACAAGAATCTGGTCACGGGCTTGTACGACAACCCGGACGCAGCCGGCAAGGCGTATCAGGACCTGACCACGCGTCACGGATACAAGGCAGACGACATCAGTGTCGTCATGTCAGATGACACGCGAAAACGTCACTTTGGGGACGTCAAGCCCGGGCAGGAGTTCAAGGAAGGCTCCAAGGCCGCTGAAGGCGCGGGCATCGGCGGCGGGATCGGCCTCGGAGTCGGCGCGGCGATCGGCGCACTGGTTGCCGCGGCGACGACGATTGCGATTCCCGGTCTCGGGCTCGTCGTCGCGGGCCCGATCGCGGGAGCTATCGCCGGAGCAGGCGCTGGAGGTGCCACCGGAACGCTCGTCGGCGCGCTCATTGGCGCCGGCATTCCGGAGAATCGCGCCGCCGAGTACGAGCGCGGCCTCAAAGAAGGCGGCATCGTCCTTGGTACCCGCGCGAAAGACCAGGCGCACGCGACCGAACTCGAGCGCGACTTCACGAGTCATGGCGCACGGAACGTTCTGCGCTGAGCGGCATCGAAAACCGGAACCGGCGCCGACAATTTGCGGCGTCGGTCCACTTCAATACCCGACGAAATCGATAAAGAGGAGTTGACCATGGCTGACGCTGGAACCTTACACGACGCCTTCATCGACGAACTTCGCGATGCGTATGACGGCGAAAAGCAGCTGACGAAAGCCCTTCCCAAGATGGCGAAGGCCGCAAGCTCACCCGATCTCCGTGCCGCATTCGAGGCGCACCTTGAGGAAACACGTGGACAAATCGAGCGCCTCGAGCAGGTGTTCGAGACGCTGGGCGAGAAGGTACGCGGCAAGCACTGTGACGGTCTCGCGGGCATCATCGAAGAAGGCAAGGCTGTTATGGAGGAGGACTTCGCCGAGGCGACGATGGATGCGTGCCTGATCGCTGGTGGCCAGCGTGCGGAGCACTACGAAATGGCCGCGTACGGAACGCTAGTGGCGTGGGCTCGAGCTATGGGCCACAACGAAGCTGCCGATCTCCTCCAGGAAACGCTCGAGGAAGAGAAAGCGGCCGACGAGAAACTCTCGTCACTCGCGGAAGGCGGCATTAATCAGGAAGCCGCCGACGTCGCGCATCTGGACGAAGGAGACGAGGAGGAAGCATTGGTGGGTGCGGGGAGGAAGACCGGGCCGGCTAACGGAGCGAGGAAAAAGGCACGCCGCTGAACGGTGGCGACTCTGCACAAGGATTCTGCGCTGCGCGTAGGGGCTAGAGCCATCCAAGGACGTGGCGTCCCAATGAGAGGGCTCCAGCCCCGAGCGGCGTGTACTGCATTGCGAGCAGAACACGCGCATTTGTGAAAATCAGGGAGCGTGAATGCCGGGAGACTCATAGGTTCCATCCCGACAGGTCTCAGTCCGGCACTTCCGGGTCGGCTTTGACAGGGTCGGCGCATACCCTTGACACAACACGACGCTGTCATTACCGTAAGCCCTTGATGTTGAAGTGGTGTCGTACGCGGGCATCAGCGGTCGGGCCGGTTCTGCTGCTGTCGCTCCTCGCCCTGGCGACTCCACACACCTTCGGCACCCATCACGATTCCGACAGCGAAATTGCCCCTATAGTCGTACACGACCACGCTGCGCATCGTGTCGGCAGCGCTTCCGGCACAGCTGACCCCTCGCCGCAGCATTGTGCGGTCTGTCATTGGTCCCGATCGTTTCGGCTGTTAACTCGCGTTCCTACCGTAGCGGCCTCCTGTGTCGAGGCTGCTCGCATTGTCCCTCCTGACGTCTGCGCGGCTGCCGACAACGGCACCGCTGTGCAGCCACCGCTCCGAGCGCCTCCGCCGGTTGCATCTCTCACGTAGTTAGTAGGGCCAAGCCGGTAAGGCTTGGCGCTCATATTCAATGACGCCGCGTGCCGGCGTCGAGAGGGGCATCTCTCTTGGAGGCGATCATGTTGTCACGTACGCGTGTTCTCGCGTGCGCCGTGCTGGCCCTTGCAGTGGCGATCAACGTCCACCTTGCGGCGCAGACCGGCATCACGCTTACCGGTCGGTTGGTCAATTCGCTGTCGGGCGATCCCATTCCCGACGCCACGGTTCAGATCGACGAACTCCGGCGCACAACGACGTCCGGTGCCGACGGGACCTTTGCGTTTCAGGACGTGCCGGCCGGCACGTACCACGTGTCCGTCCACTCACAAGGCTATTCGGCGCGTCGCATCGAAATCATGGTCTCGACTACGGCGGCCCCGCAGATCGACTTTTCAATCGATCCGGAATTGCACTTCGAGGAAGTCACCACTGTGACGGGTGATGCTCGCAGTCAGTTCGAGGTGTATCAGCCTACGGCGGTGCTGACCGGCCAAGAACTCACGAAGCAGGTCGAAATGTCGCTGGGCGACACTCTGGAAAATCAACCGGGTGTGGCCGCTCGCAGTTTCGGTCCCGCGCCATCACGGCCGGTGGTCCGCGGGCTCGACGGGGATCGCGTGCAGATTCTCCAGGACGGCCAGCGCATGGGCGATCTGTCGAGTCAGTCTGGGGATCACGGAGTGACCGTGAATCCAGCGGCTGCGGAACGTATCGAAGTCGTACGAGGCCCCGCCACGTTGCTCTATGGTGCGAACGCGATTGGCGGCCTCGTCAATGTGATTACGGAGGACATTCCGACGCGGCGGCTAGAAGGGTATTCCGGGAATGCGACGGTCGATGTCGGATCCGCAGCCAACGAGGGCGGGGCCGCAGCTGACATCCGCGCTGGCACCGGCCGCTTCGCGTTGCATGCGGGCGGCGGAGGACGACGTTCGGGCGACGTCGCGACACCCGAAGGGGATCTGGACAACTCGCAGTCGCGTAGCGGCTTCGGCAACGTGGGCTTGTCATGGACTGGCGCGAATACTTATGTCGGCGGCAGCTACGGGTATGACGACACGAAGTACGGCATTCCGATCGTCGAAGAAGGGAATGTTCAACTCACCCCACGGCGTCATTCGGTCGGCTTCCGGGCCGGTGGGCAGGGGCTGACCGGCTTGTTCGATTCGTACCGCGCGACATTTACCTTGCGCCGCTACAAGCACGACGAATTGGAAGGTGACGAGGTTGGCACGTCTTTCACCAATGACACCGAAGAAGTCGAGTTGATGGCCGGTCATCAGGCGCTCGGACGCCTCAAGGGACAGTTCGGAGGATGGTTGCTGAACCGTAGGTTCGGCGCCAGCGGCGCAGAGGTCTTATCGCCTGACGTCGATCAGCGGGGTGCTGCCGCCTTCGTGTTCGAAGAAGTCGCGTGGCCGCACGTCACATTACAGTTCGGGGGGCGCGTCGACCATGCGCGTTATTCGCCTGATGGTGAGGGCGAGCGAAGTTTCACCGCCGGATCGGGATCGGTCGGATTGCTGTTCACGCCCGCAGCCGCCAACGAGCGACTCACCATTGCGGTGAGTCTGGCACGCGCGGCCCGCGTCCCCGCCCTCGAGGAGCTGTTCTACTTTGGGCCGCATCCGGGCAATTTCGCGTTCGAGATCGGCAACCCCGACCTCACGCCAGAACATGCACTCGGATTCGATGTATCCATGCGGTGGCGACATGCGCGTGCGTCCGGTGAAATCACGTATTTCCGCAATGACATTTCCGACTTCGTGTTTCGGCGGCCTATCAGCCTTGAAGACCTCGAACGACGGCTCGACCAATTCGCAGATCGGTTCTCGAGCCGCGAGCTCGATATCGCGGAAGCGGAGGAGTTCCCGATCGTCCAAAACGTCGCCGCCGACAGCGTGCTCCAGGGCATCGAAACCCACGGCGATTTCGGGCTTACCTCGAACTTATTCGCCGAATTCACGCTTGACTACGTCCGGGGCGCCTTGAAAGAGACAGACGACCCCTTACCTCGCATGCCGCCGCTTCGCACGAACGTCGGACTACGGTATCAGTACAACGCGTTCCAGGTTGGTGGAAGTGTGACCGCAGTCGCGAAGCAGGATCGCGTGTTACGCGAAGAGACCACAACCGACGGATACGGGCTATTGCGTCTGTTTGCGGTGTATTCCGTCCAGTCCGGGAGAGCGCTGCACACCGTGACCGCCCGCCTGGACAACGTGACCGACGAGCTGTACCGGAATCATCTCTCCCTGATCAAGGACCTTGCGCCTGAAATGGGCCGGAACTTCAAACTTCTGTACAACGTCAAGTTTTGAAGACCGACGTCGTTGAGCGCGGCCGTCGCCCCTGTGCCTCGCAGTGGCAGCGGCCGACACTCAGCCCATCCCATTGGAACCGTGAATTGCCACACAGCCGTTGGCCATTGTCAGCACGGACGAGGGAAGGGCGGGTCGAATGCGAGGCGGCCGGCTGAATAGCTGCGGCCAGGGCATCGAAATCGGAGACCACTTGATCGCGGCCGCACCCTGAGAGCGCGACGAGGCCGACAAGTAGCCAGCGGCCGATGGTCGTTATCGGCGTTGAAAGAGAAGGCGGCTCCAGACTGTACACGCGGTCGTCAATGCAGCGATGACAATCGCTGTTCGGGTGAGGCCCATGGAAACGACCAGCACCAAGGCGACGACGGCCCCAAACATCTGTACCATGCCCAACGTGAATTGGAGCCTCAGGGAGGGTCGAAACGCCACATGGTTACCTTACTCACGTGGTGTGTCAGATATGTAAATTTGCGTGAAGCGCCAAATCAGCCGTGTGAGATGCCGTGACCACTAGATCAGGGTCGGCACGTCGATCCTCTTCAAATCCTCGGTGACGTCCGTTTCCGAGAACGCCTTGATGCAATCGGTGACCCCTTGCAGCCTCAGTAGGAGTGGAAATCGCCTCTCGTGTCCCGCCACGTCCGTCAGCGTGACTGATCCAGACCGCGAATCTCCGCGTTACACAACTGAGATATGCTCCGGCAACCCGGCTCGGATACGGAGGAAACACGATGGCGAAGAGTAACGATCTCCGCGCGCTGCGGGCTGCCGTGGAAGCGGCCGATCGCGACCAGAAGTCTGCGGCGGCAGCAGCGGCGGCGTCAGAGGACAAACTGAGGCGCGCGCGGAAGGCGTTCAAAAAGGCCAAGAAAGCCCACCGCAAGGCGGAGAAGACCGCCCGGAAAGCCGACACAGCGACCCAGGAAGCGCGTCGCACGCTGGCTAAGGCGGATGCCCGAGTACAGAAGCAGCAAAGGGAGGCGTTGCGCGCGGGAAAGACTAAGCGGAAAGCCGAGCGCGAGGCGGTGATCGAGACTCCGGCCGCTCGCCGGCGTCGGCCCGAGGCGCCTGCACGTCGGCGCCGCCGACCCCGTGCCATGCCGCCGGTTGACCAGCCTCGCTTCCGTGCGACGCCGGAGTCACCCGAGGCTGACACGTTCGACGTGAGCGAGCGCGATCGAAACTAAGCGCGGCGCAGCATCACATCGCTGCTACACGCTCAACCTAGAAGTTCACCTTCACGCCAGGCTGCACCTGGCGCGGATCGTACGTTTGCGTGATTGCGCCAAACGCTGCGGAACTGCGATCACCGTTCGGGGCACGGAAGTTCGAACGGTTCAGGCTCGGCCGCGAAATCACCCTCAGAGTTGTCGCAGCTTCTAAGCGCGAGTTGCCCGCATCGTTGCCGCCTCCAGGCGAAGTCGCGTGTCCACCTTGACCCGCTCGTTCTGCGGCGTCCATAATCGCCGCGCGAACCGCCAGCTGACAACTCGCGTGATCCACTTCGCAGGGGGACCAATGACTTCACGCCTCGTCCGCCATCTGCTCGGCATTCCCTTCATTCTTGCGCTGCCCGTTGTTGCCTGGGCGCAGGAGGCATCGATCGGCGGTACGGTCCGGGACGCGACAGGTGGCGTGCTGCCAGGCGTCACGGTCACAGCAGTGCACGAGGCGACGGGCAATAGCTTCGAGACTGTGACCGACGAGCGCGGCGGCTTTCGTGTGGCGGTGCGCACCGGCACGTATCGCGTGGTGCTGGAGTTGCCCGGCTTTGCGACGCTGACGCGCACCGGGCTGGAGGTGCTGGTCGGACAGCAAATCGTGGTGAGCTTCGAGATGGCGCCATCGGGGCTTCAGGAAACGCTCACGGTCACCGCGGAGGCGCCGCTCGTCGATCGCGCCTCGTCGCAGCTGGGCGGCAACGTCGATCCGCGCCAGCTTTCGGAGCTGCCGGTCAACGGCCGCAACTGGCTGGACCTGACCTCCCTCACGCCGGGATCGAGGACCAATGCCACGGCCGAGGCTCCCGTCGGTGGCGAGGCGCGCGGCACGTATCAGCTCAACCTCGACGGCCAGCAGGTGACGAACTACGTTCAGTACAACAGAGCCAATCCGCGCTACAGCCGCGACGCGATCGCGGAGTTCGAGTTCATCGCGAACCGGTTCGACGCGACGCAGGGCCGGTCGATGGGCGTGCAGGTAAACGCGGTCACCAAGTCGGGCACCAACACGCCGGCCGGAACTGTGGCCGGCTACTTCCGCAACGACCGTTTCAACGCCGCCGATCACGTCGTGGGCCGGCGTCTCGAGGTACTCGAATCAGCAGATCAGCGGCACGTTCGGCGGACCGATCCGGCGCGATCGCGTCCACTTCTTCGGCAACTACGAGTACGAGCGGGAACCTCAGACCTCCACGTGGACGACGCCGTATCGGCAATTCAATCTGGATCTGGTGGGCACGCGCTGGGAACGGAAAGCAGGTATTCGCCTCGACATGCAGTTCTCTCAGCAGTCCCGCCTGTCGTTTCGAGCCAATAACTGGGCGGAGCACATTCCGTATTCAGCCGGGAGCGCCACCACGACGCCGGCGGGCTCCGTGGTCGCGGATAACAAGTCCAGTCAGCTCTACCTGGACTTCACCCGCGTGCTCGGGACGCGTGGGTTGAACCAGATCAAAGCCGGCTACGCCGGCAGCGGGTGGTCTAACGACAGCGAGGTCAAGAATCCGCTCGCGGACGTCACCGGCGGATTCGGATCGCCCAACATCCAGTTGCGCGGTCTGACAATCGGCACGGGCACCTTCGCCCCGCAGCGGCCGACGCAGGACGACTATTCCATCCGCGATGAGTTCTCATATTCGTTCCAGCGCGGCGGGCGCCACGACTTCAGAATGGGTGGCGAATACATCTACCACAACATGGTGTACTTCTTCTGCAACGTCTGTAACGGCCAGCTCGACGCGCGCGGCGGTCCGATTCCGGCGAACATCGAGTCGCTGTTCCCCGATCTCTTCGACATGTCCACGTGGAATCTGGCCGCGCTCTCGCCCATCACCGTGCGCTGGCGGCAGGGGATCGGCGACTTCCGGCTCGTGACACCCCGTCACGTGTACGGCGCGTGGATTCAGGACGACTGGGGTGTGACATCGCGGCTGACGCTCAATCTCGGTGTCCGGTACGACGTGCAGACCAACTCGTTCGAAAACAGCGTCGGGATTCCGCCGTTCCTGCCGCCGGACCGGCCGAACGACACCAACAACGTCGCGCCGCGGTTCGGCTTCGCGTTCGGTCTGACGCCAGTGACGGTGGTTCGCGGCGGCGTCGGCAAGTATTTCGGCGACGTCCACAACCCGCACTTCACGCGCGCGTTCAGCCAGCAACTCAGCCCTGAAACGCCGAACGACGGCCGTCCCGACTTCGCGGCCAACCCGTGGAACGGTCCAAGACCGACCTACGACCAGGTCCTCGCGAATCTCTGTTCGACCAGGAACGTCCCGGGATGTCTGCGCCGTGAACTGCCCTTCACGATATTCGGGCCGAATGCCGTCATTCCTCACAGCTACCAGGCGTCGATCGGCCTGCAGCGCCAGCTCGGGAGCACCGCGTCGGTCGAAGCCGACTACGTTTTCACGGGTGAGCGCAACGCCGCGTGGAACGCGACCGGCCACAACGTCAATCTGAGCTACAACCCCGCGACTGGCGCCAACTATCCTTTCTCTGACATCAGCCGGCGTCCGTATCCGGACTGGGGCCGCGTCGACAACTGGATTCAGGAGGGGGCACGCTCGAACTATCACGCGCTTTCAACAGGTTTCGTGCGCCGCATGCGGAATGGATGGCAGGCGTCGGGCACCTACCTACTGTCGGTGACACGCGACGCTGTCGCCATGCCTGTGAGCGGCCTCGAGCCGGTGACGTTCCCGCTCGCGCCGGACTTCGGCGGCGAGTACTCGCTGGCCGCCGAGGACCAGCGGCACCGGGCGGTGTTCAACGGCATCTGGCAGGTGGGATATGGGTTTCAACTGAGCGGGCTGTATTTCTACGGCTCAGGCCAGCGATACGCCACCAGCTACGGTACCGACCTGCGCGACGTCGGCGGCGGCGGCCAGCTGCGACTGCGTCCAAACGGTACGGTCGTGCCGCGCAACGACTTCGTGGGCGAGCCCATCCACCGGGTCGACCTGCGCGTGCAGCGCACGTTTGCGCTCGGCGGGAGCCGCTCGATTGCTGGAATCATCGAGGCGTTCAATCTTTTCGACCGAGCCAACTACGGGAACTACACCACGCAGGAGGTCAGCCCGGCGTACGGGCGGCCGGTGCGGAGCACCAACGTGGCGTACCAGCCGCGCATGCTCCAGCTCGGCTTCCGGTTCGTGTTCTAAGCGGCGCGCTGCCACAGGAGGAATGATGAGGCCCATACGAGTTCTCGCCGCGGCAGTGGCGATCATTGCGGTCGCCGGGCCGGCGCGAGCGCACCATTCGTTCGCGGCGCAGTTCGACGGCGACAAGCCGGTGACGCTGCGCGGCAAGCTGACGAAAATGGAGTGGTCGAATCCGCACGGCTGGATTTACATCGACGTCACCGGCCCCGACGGCAAGGTCGTCAATTGGGCGATCGAGGCTGGCAGTCCGAACACGCTGGTCCGCCGCGGGCTGAGACCCGCCGATTTCCCCGCCGGCACCGAGGTCGTCGTCGAGGGTTATCAGGCGAAGAACGGTACGCCGACCGCCAACGGTACCTCGGTCAAGCTCCCCGATGGACGCAATTTCTTCCTCGGCGCGACCGAAGCGGCTGGCCGTCCATGACCGCGGCCCGCGGCCTCGCCGCGCGCGGTCTGATGCTGGCGGCCACGGCGACGCTGGGTCTCACGATCGGACTGACGATCGTTTTCGTGGGTGCGCAGGCGCCGCCGTCCCAGGGCGGCGCGATTCCGAGAACGGCCGACGGTAAGCCGAACCTGTCCGGCGTGTGGCAAGCGATGAACACGGCGGTGTGGGATATTCAGGATCACAACGCCGCGCCAGGAGTTCCGGCGGGACAGGGGGTAGTCGAGGGCAACGAGCTGCCGTACCGCCCGGAGATGCTGGCCCGCAAGCAGGAAAACTTCAAGAACCGGCAGACGGCCGATCCTGAAAGCAAATGTTTCATGCCGGGAGTGCCGCGCGCGACATACATGCCGTACCCGTTCCAGATCGCGCAGACGTCCAAGCAGGTGACGCTGCTGTATGAGTACGCGCATACGGTCCGCAACATCTTCATGGATTCTCCACATCCACGCGGGCCGCTCTACTGGTGGATGGGGGACTCGCGCGGCCGCTGGGACGGCGACACGCTCGTCGTCGATGTCACCGACTTCAACGACGAGACGTGGTTCGACCGGGCCGGCAACTTCCACAGCACGGCGCTGCACGTCATCGAACGGTACACGCTGCTCGACGCCGATCACATCAACTACGAAGCGACCATCGAGGACCCGGAAGTGTTCACCAGACCGTGGAAGATGAGCATGATCCTCTACCGTCACCGCGAGCGGCAGTTCCGATTGCTCGAGTACCGAATGCTTCTCGTGGCAGGTTCCGGAGAGCACACGATGACCACTCGATACCTCGGGACCACAGTTGCGGGTGCCGTTGCGGTAGCCGCCGTTCTCGGTTGGTCCGTCTCTCCCGCGATTGGTCAGGCCTCGAAGAACCGGCCAGTGGTCTCGGGATGTCCTTCCGTGTCCGCCAAATTCCACCCGTGTGCGCTGGACAAGGCCCGCACGTTCACGCCGCCGCGAACACACGATGGCACGCCCGATTTGCAAGGCATCTGGTCCGCCCCGTTGGCGCAAGGTTTTCAGAACGTCGAAGACTATCCCGGCAATCCGGCGCCCGGCGGCTTCGGCCCCGCGGTGACGATGGTCGTCGACCCGCCGGACGGGCGGATTCCGTATCATGAGTGGGCCCGCGCGCAGCGCGACGAGAACGTTACGCAGTACATCGACCCATACGCGCAGTGTCTGCCGACGGGCGTGCCCCGGCAGATGGGCAACTTCCGCACCCGCCAGATTACTCAGTCTCGAGACGCGATCACCATCGTGAATGAAGCGGGGGGGCACATCTTCCGGGTCGTGCACATGGACGGCCGGCCCCACCTCGGGCCCACGCTCAAGCTCTGGATGGGCGACTCACTCGGCCGGTGGGAAGGGAACACGCTTGTCATTGAGACGACGAATCTAAACGGCCGGTGGTGGTACGACTCGATGGGCCACTTCGCCAGCGACGCGCTGCGCATCGTCGAGCGCCTGACCATGATTGACCCGGACACAATCCACTACCAGGCCACCATGGAGGACGCACAGGTGTACACGCGGCCATGGACAATCGTGTTCCCGCTGGAGCGCGAAAAGGAGCCAGGCTACGAGCAGCTCGAGGAGGCGTGCCACGAAGGCGATCGAGACGCCGCGAATTTTCTCCTCGCCGGTTTCAAGTTCTACCAGGGGCCGCGCTTCCCTAAATAACCTTCACGGATTGACCCCACTCTCTCCGCCAAATCACTCCGCCAAATTCACATCGAATTTTCGCCATTCGTGACGAGAGACCGTCTTCTCGCAGCCAATTCTTGATTCTCATCACGATTCGGCTGACGCGGAAGGGCGGAAAGTGACGTTTGCGCGTGACATTTTGATCTGCTGACGTAGCCTCGCTTCCGGGGCCGCGTGGTTGACAACCTGGTGGGAGCGAAGGCTTCGCATTTCCCCCGGGACGACTAGCTGGATGCGCGGATGGTTCGACTATCGCGACGACGCTTTCAGGTCGGGTTGTGCAATTCAGAACACCGACTATTCGGACGCCGCGGTACAGTCTTCCGGTGAACTGTCTTTCCGCTCCGGCGTTCGGGCGTCACCGAGCGCGCGTGCTGACGGGATGGCCAACGAACAGTTCCCGCCGCTCTCGGAGACGGCGTCTT
Organism: uncultured Acidobacteriota bacterium; assembly: GCA_963814955.1. GTDB lineage: Bacteria > Acidobacteriota > Vicinamibacteria > Vicinamibacterales > UBA2999 > DATCJA01. Next base: position 10,178 of record CAWFEX010000015.1, on the reverse strand, counting down.
TGTCATGACAGCGCCGGTCGGGAGTGATTCATGATTCGCGTCTTCTTCTTCGCCATTATCTGTGCCGTCCCTGCCCTTGCCTTTGCGCAGGATCCCGCGGCAGTTGGCCGCGGCGAGAAAGTATTCGCGGCGCAGAAATGCAGCATCTGCCATGCGGTGGCCGGCACGGGCAACACGAAGGGCCCTCTCGACGACGTCGGATTGAGGCTCTCGCCGGCGGACATCCGTCAATGGATCACGAACGCGCCGGTGATGGCCTCAAAGATCAACGCACAGCGGAAGCCGGCCATGAAAGCCTTCACCAACATTTCGGGCAGCGATCTCGACGACCTCGTCACCTACCTGCAGACACTGAAGAAAAAGTGATCGGGGACACCCTGACGTAGCGCTATGGCGCGACGCATTTTCAGTTTCCTCACCGCGGCGCTGACGTACATGCTGGCGATGGCAATCGCCGTGGCTGTGGCGGGTAGTGGCGATGGGGGAGTCATAGCGGACGGTGCGTCGCCACCACAACAAGCTCCGGAGGCAGACTACGTCGGCAGCGATACTTGCGTCGCCTGCCACGAGGATCAGCAACACGGATATGAGAATAGCCCTCATGGGAAGGCCGCCAACCCGCGGTCGCCCGCTGCGGCGCGAGGCTGCGAGAGCTGCCACGGCCCTGGCGAGCAGCACCTGGAGGATCCGTCGGACGACACGGCGCTGCGGAAGTTCGCGAAGATGACACCGCGCGACGTCAGTGCCACCTGCCTTTCATGCCATACGAAGTCATCACACGCGCTCTGGCAGGGGAGCGCGCACGATGCCAGGAACCTCTCGTGTGTTACCTGCCACAGTGTACACGAGCCCCAGTCGGCGACCGCTCAGCTCACGGCGTCAACGGAAGTGGAGCTGTGCGCCACGTGCCATCGGGTGCAGGCGCTGAAGACGAAGCGCGTGTCGCACATGCCGGTGCAGGAAGGGAAGCTGGCGTGTTCATCCTGCCACAATCCCCACGGGTCGACCAACGTGAAGCAGCTCAGGGTCGGCAACTGGATCAATGAGAGCTGCGTCTCGTGCCACACGGAAAAGCGTGGCCCATTCCTGTTCGAGCACGCCGCCGGCCGCGAAAGCTGCGTGTCGTGCCACGACCCGCACGGGTCGTCGAACGACCGGCTGCTCGTTGCGAAGGTGCCCATGCTGTGCCAGCGCTGTCACATCGGCACGAGACATCCGTCCACGATGTACGACAGTCTCGCCGTGCGGAACGGCAGCCCACGCATTATCGGCCGTGGCTGCGTGAACTGCCATTCCCAGGTCCATGGTTCGAACCATCCGTCGGGCCAGGCGCTCATCCGATAGAGAAGGCTGCATGCGCGCGTGGTATCCCCGTCCTCCTCCTGTTCGCATTCCTGCTCGTGCCGCCGGCCGCCGCGCAATCGCCGGCGCCTCGCCCGCCCTCCCCCCCGGTGCGCCAGCGGTACCACCGGCGAGCGTGGGCGAAATTGACTTCGGCCTGCGCGTGAGCGGCGTATCCGGCGATCCAGCCCGATACCAGCGTCTCCGGGATCTCCGCGACGGCCCGACGCTGGATCGGCTTCGCTACGACCGTGACACGGCCGGATGGAAGTTCCAGGCCGCGATGGATCACGTCGGCTATCGCGACCAGCGGTATCAGGCGACGTTCGACCACTACGGGGACGTCAAGGGCAGCGTCGAGTGGAACCAGATCCCGCTCTTCTACAGCACCGGTACCCGCACGCCGTTTCGGTCCGAGTCGTCCGGGCGTGTTCCGGTTGGACGACTCGCTGCAGGCGGCGATACAGAACGGCACGGCCACGACGCAACTGCTCGTGCCGGAGAGCCGGCTGTTCACCGCTCCGCGCGCGGCGTGACATTGCCGACATACGGTTGGTCTACGCGGCCAAGCCGACCCTCGACCTCAAGGTGTCATTCAGTAGTGTCAGACGCACCGGCGCGCAGCCCTGGGGCGCGTCCTTCGGGCAAACCAACGCGGTAGAGCTTGCCGTGCCGGTCGATCATCGAACCAACGAGTTCAGCGCGGCGGTGGAATGGTCGAACCGACCGCGCGATGGGCAAGCTGGCCTACGACGGCTCCTGGTTTACCAATCATGTCGAGACGTTAATCTGGGACAACCCGCTTCGCGCGACCGACCTTGCCGACGCACCGGCGCAGGGGCGCATGGCGCTCTGGCCGGACAGCACTGCGCACACCGTCAGCGCGGCGGGCTCGGTTGCGCTTCCCGCGCGCAGTCGGGCATTCGGGTCGGTGTCGATGGGAGGCTGGTTCCAGGACCAGGCGCTGCTGCCCCATACGATAAATACGGCAATCGCGGCGATCCCGCTGGCGCGGCCCACCGCCGAAGCCGAGGCGCGGATCCTCTCGATGAATTACCGGGTCACCTCACGGCCGGCTCGGCTCGCTGTGGCTCACTGCCCAGTTTCGCCTGTATGACTACGACAACCGGACCCCGCACTTTCCCGTGAGCCAATACGTTCGGGTCGACAGTGGGGCCGCCGCGTCGTTGACCGGCGGCAGTGAGCCGTTCGGCTATACGCGGCAGTTCGTCGATCTCGACGCGTCCTTTACGCCGCTGCCGTTTACCGCCTTCCGCGTTGGCTACGGCCGGGAGCAGGACGACCGCACGTTTCGACTCTTCGAAGTGACGACAGACAACACGGTTCGCGCCGCCGTCGACAGCGTCGGGCTCGCGTGGGGATCACTGCGGCTTCAGTACGAACATGCCATCCGAAAAGGCGAAGGCCTCGATGAAGAGGTCTTCAGTGATATCGGAGAGCAGGTCTCGCTCCGGCAGTTCGACATCTCCGACCGCAAACGCGATCGCCTCTCGGCCATCGTCCAGGCGATTCCCATCAACTGGCTGGGGGTGACTGCGTCGTTGGGTGTGGGGCGCGAACACCGTCCCGACGCCGCCTTCGGGCTGCGGGACAACGACCTGCGCGCGCTCACGATAAGCATCGACGCGTCGCCGCGCGACCTCGTCGCGATGGGGGCCACGTACGGCTTCGAGCGCTACACGACGCTGCAACACTCACGGCAGGCGAATCCAGGCCCCCAGTTCGACGATCCGACAAGAGACTGGTCCACCGACATGGACGAGCGCGTGCATACCTTCACCGCGAATGTGAACGTGCCGCACCTCACCACGCGGACGACGCTTCGAGTCGACTACGATTACGTGCGTTCCGGAGCGCATGACCTGTACCTCGTGCCGTCCAACAGCACACTCGTGCCGCCGCAGCAGCTCCCACCCGGTGCGCAACGAAATCCAGCGCGCCAGTACGAACGTGCAACACATGCTGACGACACACATCGCGCTCGGTGTCGGGTACGCCTACGACCAGGACCATGTCGACGACTTCGCCCTGGCGCCGGGAACACTGGACAGCCCGGTATTCCCAACGCTGGTGAGCCTCATGTATCAATGGCGGCCCTATACCGCGCACTCGGGGTTCGCCCGGCTGATGTACAGGTGGTGACATGAGCGCCTTCTGTGGCCGCACCACGGTTACGCGCCGCACGATCACGCCCTGATTCCAGGATGTCGAGTGGACGCGCCGGCGGTGCGCCTACATGCAAAACGCCGGGAGCATCCGGAGTGTCGATCCGCAGGGAAGCTTTTGCGCTTCTAGCGCCCGAAATAGAATCCTCCGCCGCCGAGTAGTACCCACACAGCGGCAATGCTGGTTGAGCCCGGAGCTGGGGAATGCCTGACGAGGAATGAGGGCGACTCGAAGAGCGAAGCCTCGAACCCGGCGCGCGACGTAGCTAATTGGAGTCGAGCTTGTGCACGTCCCGTATGTCACGGAGGGTCCGTCGCATCTCCTCGACCACCTTCATGTGTTCGAGGGTCGCGTTCAGGGTATCGGCAGTAGCGCGCACACCATCTATCACCGCGTGCCGCGCAGCCTCGGCGGCGCTCCGGTTCTGCTCGTTGGCGGCACGCGCTGTCTCAGCGGTGTCGCGTAGTCGTTCTCGCTCCTGTCGGATTGTTTCCAGCGCCTCGCGTTGCTGGTCGCGGACGTCACGCGCGTCCTCTGCCAGTTGCCTGACCTGTTCCGCCTCGTTCCTGGCCGCCTCCATCGACATGCCGTGTTCTTCTGCACATCCACGTTCCTGCTCGGCATCCTCACGGTCGTCGTCGGTGTTCGCAGGCTTGAGAGGGTCATTCATGAAATCCACCTACCGGCAGCGTACCAGCCTGCCGCGCAAGGGGATGTCCTCAAAGAGACATTGAGACGTGCGTGCGTCAGAGGCGAGGGTCAACGTCCCCGGCGGCACGCGCCACCAGCACAGAGCGCACTGTCTTAGTGGCAGTACGGTAGAGGTCGTCACGCAGTGCTGGCGAGCACGCACGTGCCTTTCTGCACAGACGGATCACCGCTCCTCTTGCTACTGTCGAAGCGTTACGTCGCCCACGGCTATTCCGTACAGGAGGAGCGATGGTCACCATTCTGATCGTCGTCGTTGTCCTGATGCTGCTGGGGGCGATGCCAGCCTGGCGACACAGCCGGGGATGGGGTTATTACCCCAGCGGCGGCCTCGGTCTCGTCTTGTTGGTCTTGGTCATCTGTCATGCTGTCGGGCCGGCTCTGACGCTCCAGCCCGCAATGAGGTTGCACGTGAAGAGCGTGGTGACGCGGTGGACTGATCGGTCGTCGCCGGCGTGGCCGCGGTCGCACCTGCGCGGGGGAGTCCCGGTCGGTCAGGCGGATCACGCTGGACCAGGCGTGTCATCCTCCTTCTCACCGGCGGCGGCATCGTCGCCGCCGCGTCCGTGCTCGCCACGCTGCTGGCGGTCGCCGAGTTCCATCACGTCTACTTCAATCGCCACAACCTGCCCGACCTGGGGCCCTTCACGCGCTTTGAGTTCCCAACGATCGGCCGCGTCTACGACGCCGGCGGCCGACCGCTCATCGAGCTGGCCCGAGAGTACCGCGAGATCGCGCGGTACGAGGACATTCCACCGATCGTTCGTGACGCGATCCTGGCCGCCGAGGACAAGCGCTTCTTCTCCCACAACGGGATCGACTACTTCAGCGTGCCTCGCGTGCTCGGGAAGGTCAGAGTCGGCATGCTGGCGGGACGGCTTGTGAGGGGCGGCCGTCACGACGAGGTGGACGGCGCAGCGCTCTTCCCGCAAGGCGGGTCGACGATTACCCAACAGCTTGTGCGCGGCATGTTTCTCCGCCGCGTGACGGCGCAGGAGAACAGCTACCAGCTTCGCCACACCGGGCTCGTGGCCGGCGTGCTGTCGTCGGTCATGGGCGCGCGAAGCGTCAACATGCTGGCTCGCAAGCGGGAGGAGATGCGGCTCTCGTTGTGGCTCGAACAAGAGATGCGGGAGCGGTTCGGGTCGAAGCGCCGCGCGAAGGAAGAGATTCTCGCCCGATACGCGAGCGTCGTGTACATGGGCAACGGTCAGTACGGGTTCGCGCGGGCGGCGGAATACTATTTTGGCCGGCGGCTCACGACCTTCACCGCCGATGATGCCGACAAAGCCGCGTTGCTCGCCGGCATTGCCAAATCGCCTCGCGACTACGCGCCGAGCGCCAAGGACACGGCAAGAGTCTTACGCCGGCGAAACCAGACGCTGACCCTGATGCGGGCGAATGGGTTCCTGTCGCCGGAGGCAACGGCGCACGCCAAGGGGCGCGCGCTTCAGATTGTGCGCCACGACAGAGCGCCAGGCGCTCCAGGCGCCTGCCGTCGTCGAGCATGTCCTCGAGGAGTTCAAAGCCCGCCACCCCGACCTCAGTGTGGAAGATCTGCTGCAGGGACGGATCCAGGTGTACGCGACGGCGGACGCTCGCGTGCAGCACATCGTGAACGAAGCGCTGGAGCACGGTCTCGGGCGGTACGAGCAGCGACATCCGAAGGCCCGAGGGATGATCCAGGGCTCGGTCGTCGTGCTGCAGAACCGCGATGGAAGGATTCTGGCCGAGACGGGCGGCCGGCAGGTCTTCAACGGTCGCTCGGCTTCCTACAGCGATTACAACCGCGTCACGCGGTCCCTGCGGCAGCCCGGATCCGCGATGAAGCCGATCGTCTATCTCGCGGCGTTTCGGCACGGCGGCTTTACGCTCGAGACGTTGGTGCCTGACGAACCGATCAGCGTTCCGAATGGAACAGGCGCGCCCGCTGAAATGGATCTCGAACTACGATGGCCGCTTCAAGGGCCTGATCCCGATCCGTCAAGCGCTCGCCGAGTCCAGAAACGCGGTGGCCATGTGGATCACCGAGCAAATTGGGATCGACAGCGTTCTGCGGACCTCGCGGAGTCTCGGCGTCCGGACGCCGCTCGAACGCTACCCGACGACGGCTCTGGGTGCGTCCGAAATGAATCTCCTGGAGCTGGCCAATGCGTACCGCACGATGGCCTCGGGCATCGTGGCCGAGCCGTACGTGATCCGGGCTGATCGTGCGCGATTCGGGCGAGATGGTGGCCGCGACCCGGCGTGGCCCAGTGCCGACCTCTATTGACGCCGCCGCGCTCTCGCTCATCCAGGAAGGCTTGCGTGGTGTCGTGCGCCTGCCCACCGGCACGGCGCATGCCCTGGCCTCCCGCGGGTTCCCGATCGCCGTCATGGGAAAGACCGGAACGACCAATGAGTTCAGGGATGCGATCTTCGTGGGCTCGACGTACGGTCCCGACGGCATTACCGCCGCCGTCAGGATCGGCTTCGACGACAACCGTTCTCTTGGGATCGAGAGAAACCGGGGCGAGGTTAGCGCTGCCGGTGTTTCAGGAATTGATGCTCGCCGTGTATCGCGACAAGATCGTCGGGGCCGCGCCGGCGTTTCCGGCCCGGATGGAAGCGCGCATTACGGCCTCCCTGCTGCCGCCCACTCCTTCCGCTCGCGACAGACGTCGCCGGTGATGCCGTCGCATCCGTGTTCAGCCCGCGGAATCTCGCGCACGTCACCCGCTGAAACCGATTGGCTGCTGCAGAATGGAATGACAGTGCAGACGCCGCTGACCCCACGTGGATCTTGTCTACGAGCGCCTTGTGCAGTTTTGAATCCGAACGCGTTCTCGGCAGCTGGGCCCAATGGCCTTTAAGACGCGCCAGCAGAGCGTTCACCTCTCCGTGCGCATTTCCAATTCTCGCGGAGTCGGCGGGGCCACACACTTCACCTTGAGCATCTCGTCTGCCGAGTTCCCACGGCTTCACAAGTGCGGTCTCACTGGACGCGTCGGATATGTAGATAGCGCGCGTGGATGATCTCGTAGAAGCCGTAGGCGACGAACCCTGCTGCCGTCACGCCGAGAAGCCAACGGCCCAGCCCTCCCGGTTGTGCAGCGAGCGTGCGGAATGACGACGCCGTGGTGCCAACTTCCGACGGATCGCGGAACCAACCGGCGACGACGATTGCCCATCCGAGCAGCGCAAAGACCACGGCGCGTGCCGCCACGCCGAACCGGCTGAGGCCCACAGCCCACTCGCCAGCCTCGCGTCGTATCTCTTCGACATCGAAATTGCGCTCCAATCGGCAGGTGATCGCCGCGTACACCTGCTGCACGGCGAAGCCGATGAGGCCGAGCCCCGCGAGCACTACCAGCCAATCACCGAGCGGCCACCGGAATGCCTCGGTGGCGACTTCACGCTCACTGGTTCCCGATGCGGCTGACAGCCCGCGATATAGGCGGAATGCCTGCCAGCCAAGCACCGCGTGCAGGACTCCGCGAGCCACGAAGCTCGCACGGATCGCAAGGCCGCGCCAATTGTTGCCCAGACGGTCTGGATCGAAGAGTCCTTGAAGGATGCGCCAGGCGGCGTAGCCGAGAAGCCCAACAACGACCACGAGCAGCAGCGTACGGCCGAGTGGTTGTCCGAGGACGGTCGTGAGCGCGCCGCGCGTCCCCGTTACGCGTCCGCCTGCCTTGGCTGCGACCTGGAGGGCCAGTGTGCCGATGACCATGTAGAGCACACCCTTCACAAGGAAGCCCACGCGGGCTAGCCACTCGATCGCGCCGAAACCGTTCATGGATCGATGGTACGCCGGATTTCTCGCAGGACTCTTGTGAGAGATCTCGAGTTGGGTGGGCACCGGGCACAGCTCGCGGACAGGCGAGTCTCTCGCACTCGGGCTGGCGAGCGTTCATGCTGTGTGCAGAAGGAAACAGACACCAGCCCGCACCCCCTGTTAGCCTGTACGTGGGAGTTGGCGTGATCCTGACCGTGAGGGCGCCGAATCGCCGTGTCCTTCACGAGCGTTCAGTGGACGGCCGATGACGCAGGGCCGCGCTTGCCAAACATACGGGAGAGAAAATGGACACAACCACTTTGCTCGTCATCGTCCTCGTGGTGCTGCTGATCGGCGGCGGCGGATTCTTCTACAGACGCAGGGTTTGAGTCGGAAGGGCGGTTCGCTCCCCGGGTATCATTCGCCCCCTTACGGCACACACGCCGCCTACGGGCTGTCAGCGGCGTGTGGACGCCGAGTCGAAACTGCGCACGCGACTGCGCGACGTCTAGCCCCCTGCAACTTTGTGCGGATTTATTGGACAGGCGTAGCACGCCTGCTTCGATTCAGCCGCCCAGCAGATTGACGCGGGACTGACACGAACATCCTGTATACGCAAATTACAAAGGGCTCAGCTGCCGGCAGCGTAAGACGCTCGGCCCGCCGTGCAGTTGACGCGTTTCGCCGTGGAGTTTCGAAACTACACCATCACGACGGGAACTGGGACCCGCGGGAGGTCAACGGTGAAGACGCATCCCCTGTTAGGCAGGTTGCGCGCATAGATCCGGCCGTTGTTCGCTTCGACGCCCCATCGGCTGAAGGCGAGGCCCAGGCCCACGCCGGTGCGATCAGCGCTGCGCTGTTCGAACGGGCGGAATAATTCGTTGACGTCTCCCCCCGGGAGACCGCCGCATTCGTCCTGGATCTCGATGAGCACGCGCTCGGCGCTGGCGACGACCCTGAGCGTCACGGTGGTACGAGGGCGGGTGAACTTGAATGCGTTCTGCAGTAGGTTTCCCACCACGGCCGCGAGGACTTGTCGATCAGCGTCGATTGCCACTCCGTCTTCGACGGGCATTACGGTCAGCCGGATACCGTGGGCGTTTGCCTCCAACATTGCGGTTGGGGCGAGTTCCTCGATGAATTCGGACACCACGAATGACTCCCGGTTCTGGATACCTTGCGTGAGCCGGACCTCAGCGAGCGAGCGACCAATCAGCGCGCGTGCTCCCATGAGGGTTCGATGAAGGACGGTCCCGGTGCTTCCTGCGACACCAACATTTCCCGTCTTCAGAACCTCGAACGCCATGATCGCGGTGTTGAGCAGGTTCCGCAATTCATGAGCCAAAAACCCTGCGCGCTCGCTCCCACGCGCGGCCTCTCCTTCGAGGGTAGACTGATTTTGTTCGCGTCCGAATTCAGTGACGGCGCCCGCGATGGCGTCGTCAAGGCATCGGTTCAGTGTGCGAAAGTCGTCGGTGCCGATGGGCGCGTTCTTTTCGACTGCCAGCTCGGTGATGGACTGACACACGTCGCCATAATCGTGTACGACCTGTGAGACCGTGAACCCTTGAAGCAGCAGGTCATGCCCATGCTTGACTGCGATTCTACCGATCTCAGGGCTTGAGGTGAGGCCGAGGCGCAGTGCATCCATTAGTTGATCCAGGAACACCGGCACCCCGTGATCGATCTCCGCTTCGGTGGGCGGTGGGACCGACCTCGTGGCCACCTTCGCCCGGCACCGCCTGATGATCTCTTCGCGGTAGACGGCGATGAATTCATGGAGCATGACACTTCTCAAGGTGATGGTATGGCAGAGTTGCGCATCGGTCTGTCCCATACAGCACAGCCGGTGAGGGTCCCCTTTTTCCGGGATGGACGCTCACAGGGACTAACACGTGTCATATGAGTGAGTTACAGACGACTGTGCCATTCGGAAAGCGCCTTAGAGTGACTTCAAGAATTCGACAAGATCGGCTCTCTGGGGCGAGATTAAGGTTGAGCTGCTGGGTAGTGATTGACCACCGCGAGGTGCCGTTGCGCGACCTCAATCGACCGCGCTCAGGAATGCTGGCGACTGGCGGAACGCCCGTGATTTACGAAGCGGTCTTTCGTCGGCGTGAGTAGGAGAGAACGCATGAGGAAGTTGTGGTTCGCGTTCACCGCGGTCGTCGTGCTCTCGTTT
>CAWFEX010000014.1:0-220393 GCA_963814955.1 uncultured Acidobacteriota bacterium | reverse complement strand
GTCCCGAGCAGGCGCGTGGCAGGCAGGTAGACAAACGCGCCGACATCTGGGCGTTCGGGGCCGTTCTGTTCGAGATGTTGACCGGCCGACGAGCGTTTCAAGGTGAAGACGTTTCAGAAACACTCGCAAAGGTGATCGAACGGGAGCCGCCTTGGGATGCGCTGCCGACACGAGTGCCCCCCGCTGTTCGCAGGTTGCTGGCGCGCTGTCTGGAAAAGAATCCCCGTCGGCGGTTACGTGACATTGGCGATGGGCTGCTTGAACTCGACCCGACAACGCAGTCTCTGTCCGTCGATCCGCTTGCAACCGCAGGGCACGCACCTCGAGCCCGATGGCGTCGTGCACTGCCGGCGGCTTTTGCGGCCAGCTCTGCGGCCGTCGTGGTCGGCCTTACGGTGTGGACCCTGGCGCGACCATCCCCTCAGCCGGCACGTTCGCTCGTTCGATTTGAAGTGAATACGCCGGCCGATGGCCCGTTGGCGATGACGACTACGATGCGAGATGTAGCGATGTCCCCCGACGGGAAGCACATCGTGTATCAGTCGAGCACCGGCGGGATCACTGGACGCCGGCTGTACGTGCGTCATCTGGATCAGCCTGAGGTCACGATGCTGAAGGGGACGGAGCGCGCACAGAGTCCGTTCTTCTCCCCTGACGGGCAGTGGGTGGGGTTCGTCGTCACCGACACCCGCACCATGAGGAAGGTCCCGGTTCTCGGCGGCCCGGCGGTCCCGATTGCAGATCTACCCGACGATATCCCGCGGGGCATCAGTTGGGGAGCCGACGACAGCATTGTGTTCGCCACCTCTTCGAGCAAAGGGCTCAGGCGCGTGTCGGCGCTTGGCGGGAAGCCGGAAGTGCTGACGGAGGTGAGTCCGGAAGAAGGAACCGAGACGGACCATTGGTGGCCGGAGATCTTACCCAATGGAAAGGGGGTGCTCTTCACTGCGTGGTCAGGTTCAGACGAGTCTTCACGTATTGCGGTGGTGTCGCTGGAGGACCGCAAGGTCACCTACCTCGTGTCGGGCGGGAGCCACCCGCAGTCCTCGCCCACGGGACATATCGTCTACGGCGCCGACGGTCACTGCGGGCGATCGGCTTCGACCAGGAACGACTGGCCCTCACCACGACGAACCCGGTTCCCCTCCTCGAGAACGTGAACACGAAGAGGAACAGCGGCGCAGCGAACTTCGCTCTGGCGAGCAACGGCTCGCTCGTTTACGTGGCGGGCACGGCTTCTGGACCGCGGCGCACTCGTGTGGGTCGATCGCGAAGGACGGGAAGAGTTGCTTCGCCTGCCTGCGGTTACGTACGGGTGGGCCCGCGTTTCGCCGGATGGCTCGCGTGTGGCGGTGTCGGTCACGGACTCGGAAGGCGACCAGGACGTATGGATTTCTGAGCTGGCACGGCGGACGCTGAGCAGGGTCACTACCGACCCGGAAACGGACAATGACCCGGTGTGGACACGCGACGGTCGGCGGATCGTCTTCGCTTCGCGCCGGCAGGCGGGTCGGTTCGGATTCTATCTGGCGGCCGCCGATGGTACCGGCCCGGCCGATCTGCTGCTCATGAGCGAAACCCTGGGGTTCTTCCGTCCGTACAGTGGTCGCGCGACGGGGACAGGCTCGTTTTCGATTATGGGACAGCCAATGGGGGAAACATAGGGATACTGTCGATCAACCGCGCCCTCGAGTGGAAACCGCTGCTTCAGACCACAGCCAGCGAGATCAGTCCCGCGCTTTCGCCGGACGGCGGATGGCTCGCCTATGCGTCCAATCAGTCCGGGCGATTTGAAGTTTACGTAGAACGGTTTCCGGATCTAGGTGACCGCAGGCAGATTTCAGTCGATGGCGGAGCGGCGCCGCTATGGGCGCCAAACGGGCGTGAGCTGTTTTATCTCCGCGGCGACGCAATGATGGGCGTCCCGATCGATGGCGAGTCGGCCTTGTCTGTGGGAGATCCGAGAGTGCTGTTCGAGGGACCTTATTTTTCTCAACAACAAGATGGGAGCCGGCGTCACGACATCGACCCCGCCGGCAAGCGGTTTCTGATGATAAAGGACGATAGCGACGACGCCAGCTCGCAGAATCTGATGGTTGTCGAGAACTGGGTCGAGGAACTAAAGCGCCTCGTGCCTACTAAGTGATGGCGCTTCAAGCTGGCACGCGAATCGGACCTTATCAAGTAATAGACCAGATTGGCGCCGGCGGCATGGGCGAGGTGTATCGCGCCACCGATACCAACCTCGGACGGCAAGTCGCAATCAAAGTGCTGCCTGACACCTTCGCGAACGATCCGGAGCGGCTCGCGCGGTTTGAACGTGAAGCCAAAACCCTGGCGGCACTGAACCATCCCAACATCGCGCAGATCTACGGACTCGAAAGAACAGACCATTCGGCAAGCTCGGGCAAGGTGGTGTTCGCGCGTTGGTGATGGAGCTCGTCGAAGGCCCAACGCTGGCGGATCGCATCGCGCACGGTCCGGTTCCGGTCGATGAAGCGCTGCCGATCGCGAAACAGATCGCGGAGGCGCTCGAAGCGGCGCATGAGCAGGGCATCATTCATCGCGACCTCAAGCCCGCGAACATCAAGCTGCGCCCGGACGGCACCGTGAAGGTGCTCGACTTCGGATTGGCGAAGGCGGTTGAACCAGTCGTGGTGGGAAGTGTCGCCGCAACTGCGTCACCCACCATCACGTCACCCGTGATGATGACCGGCGTCGGGATGTTGCTTGGCACCGCCGCCTATATGAGTCCCGAACAAGCGCGGGGCAGGCAGGTAGACAAGCGAAGCGATATCTGGGCTTTCGGTTGCGTGTTGTACGAAATGCTCACCAGCAGGCGCGCGTTCGACGGCGATGATGTGTCGGCAACCTTGGCACGCGTGCTCGAGCGGGAACCGGACTTCTCCGCGTTACCGCCGCGAACGCCGCAGTCCATCGTGCGATTGCTCCGACGCGCCTTCGCGAAAGATCGTCAGATGCGACTCCCTGACATCGCGGTGGCGAGGATTGAGCTGGCCGACGTGTTGTCGGGACGTCGAGATGAGGCACCGGCACCGGCAGGTCATGCGCCGTGGCGGGAGCGGGCGGCGTGGGCTGTTGCGACCATGGCGCTGATGGCAGTGGCGTTGCTCATGTTGCGGCCGGCCACCACGCCAACGCCGGTGCAGTTCGCGGTAACGCCGCCCGACAATGGGATCTTCTCCGATGACGGCCAGTCGAGCCGGGTGATCTCGCCGCAGTTCGCCATATCGCCCGACGGTCGACAGCTCGCATTCGTAGCCACGACCGCTGATGGTCGCCCAAGGCTCTGGGTTCGTTCGGTCGACGTGGCGCAGGCGCGCGTGCTTGCCGGAACCGAAGGAGCTGCACACCCCTTCTGGTCGCCGGACTCCAGATTCATCGGATTCTTCGCCGCAGCGAAATTGAAGAAAGTCGACATAGGTGGTGGACTGGTCGAAGTCGTGTGCGACTCACCGGGTACTCGCGGTGGTACCTGGAATCGCAACGGCGACATCGTGTTTGCGGAGTTTTTCACCGGCGGTCTTTATCGGGTTTCTGCTGAAGGCGGTGCTCCGGTAGCCGTCACGATGCTCGATGACGCGCGTCAGGAGTTGTGGCATCGATGGCCGGAGTTCCTGCCCGACGGCAGACACTTCTTCTACTTGGCGAGGAGCGCTCAGCCGGAGCAGGACGCTATCTACATCGGCACACTCGACTCGCAAGAGACGACCCGAGTATTGGCACACGACTCTCGGGTTGTGTTTGCACCACCGAATCACCTGGTCTTCGCCGGTCAACAGACGCTTGTCGCGCAGGAATTCGATCTGAGTTCCATGGAAGTCGTCGGCGATGCGGCCGCCATCGCCGAGCCGGTCGCCAGATATGCGCCGACCGGTGAGGCTCGTTCTCGGCGTCCGCCAGCGGCCTCGTGTACGCGGCGAGAATAGCGATTCCGGATAGTCAGTTGACATGGTTCGATCGAGCCGGTCGGCCACTTGGCGTCATAGGCACGGCCGCGGGGCACAGGAATCCTGCACTGGCGCCGGACTATGCGCGCGTAGCAGTACAACGCGAAGACATTGAGTCCGAGATAGATGATCTGTGGCTCATTGACGCAGCGCGAGGCAGTGCGTCCCGCCTCACGTTCGGCAACGTGCAGAACCGCAATCCGATCTGGTCGCCAGACGAGCGCCCGTGTGGCATTTGCGGCATATGCCGGCACAACAGATTTGTACCAAAAGCCCGCAAACGGCGGGCGCGAGGAGCTGCTGATCGAAACGGGTGCAACAGGCGCGTTTCCTACTTCCTGGTCTCTCGACGGACGGCTTCTCGTTTACGCAGCCGCGGGTTCTAAGACGTCGTATGACCTGTGGACACTCCCGCTCGACGGCGATCGAACTCCACGACCGCTGTTGCAATCAAGTTTCATCGAGACACAGGGACAGCTCTCGCCCGATGGACGCTGGATTGCGTACACGACCGATGAAACGGGAACCCGAGAGGTATGGGTCCAATCCGTTCCGCCGTCGGGCGCACGATGGCAGATTTCGACTGATAGCGGATCCGAGCCTCGATGGCGGCGCGACGGCGGTGAACTGTATTACATCGCTGGCAATGGAATCCTGATGGCGGTCTCGATCAAGACGACGCTCACGACTTTCGCACCGGCTGCTCCTCAGCCGCTGTTTCAGACGCGCAGACCGTTTTCGAGCCCACTGCACACGAACTACAGTCCAGCCGCAGACGGGCAGCGATTTCTCATCAACACCGTTGCTGGCGATGTCCCGCCGCCGACGCCAATAACGGTGTTCCTCAATTGGAGCGAAGGGCTGAAATAGTGAGGGAAGTGCCGACGAACTGAACGCTGAACGCGCAGGCTAAAGCCTGCGCGCTACACGAGCGAGAGAAGCCTGCGCGCAACACGAGCGAGAGAAGCCTGCGCGCTACATGTGACTTAAGCCTGCACACCACATGAGCGAGTGAAGCCGGCGTTCATTTGGATTTTCGCTGCGCCCGCGGAACGGTCCACACGTACTGGCACTTGTCGCAGGAGAGATACTCCAGCTCCGCGTACCACGGCACCTCGATCGTTTCGATCGTATCGGAGCCACACTTCGGGCACGTTGGACGGCTTCCCGGCGGAGCACCGCCGGGCGTTCCAAGGCGAATCATATGTGAGTGCTTTTACGAGCGAAGGGTAGACCGGCAAATGCCGCGCCAAAGGAAGGCTTCAGCGTTGACGGACATTTCGGTCAGCTGCAGACGCCATCGACCGGCGCTTGTGCGCTCTTTGTATGCGGCTGAGCAGACATCTCAGCCGCCCACCGATCCGGTCATGCTGACCGAGTCCTAAAGGGCTGCCGGCCCGCTCGGCGAGGCTCGCCGAAGCGCGCTGCGCGCGCGAAGGCGGCAGGCGGATCGTCAGTCCGGCTGAAGCCGGACACTACCTGCTACCCGGAACTCAAAACTCACTACTGAGAACTGAAAACTGGCCGCGATGGAAAACTAAGCGGGGTCCTACTGAGTCGTCGCGGGTTGGCGCACTGAGCTGTTCCTGCTGTCGCTCCAGGTACGACCCGACGATATGGAGCCCGGCGATGTTCGTCATGATGCCGCCGAATGTGATGACAAACGCCAGACAGAACAGCCCGAAGTCACTCCGCCAAGTCTGCCGCTTCTTGCCCACTGACACCACGCTGATCACTGGAGCAAGTCGCGGACCAGAATTCACCGCCAGTCCGGCTAAAGCCGGACACTACGTCTGTGGAAGAGAGCCGGACACTACGTCTGTAGAAGAGATCACTACTTTTGCGGAGATGAGGAGCTAGGCGCGAGCGCGGTGCCATCAGGCGAGCAGCGTTGGCACTGGTAGCGCGCACCACGAACACCTTGTGACGACAGCGGCAAAGGTTCCCAGCTGTCGGCAGCCCATCGCACGTCGTCGACTTCGGTGGCGTGCCGGGCACACAGCACCGAGCCTCGAATGGACCAATACAGTCCCGTGGGTGAGTCAGGTCGCATATATGTCAAAGACAAGGGTGCGCAGAGTGGCCCTGATCGAGAGAGATGCGCTTTGTGAGCGTAGCCGCGTGACACTCAATCAGCGGCCTGCATTCCCAAGTGGTCTCGCGCAGTGCTCAGTCCCTTGTGTGTTCTCCGCCAGCGCGGCGGCGATCCTTTCCAGCATCTCCTTTCCGGCAGCGATCATCTCGTCCAGTTTCGCCCGCAGGGCGCGTAGTTCTTCGCCGCTATAAAGTCGTGACGAACTATTCATCACCATCCGTTGACATCACATAACAACACCCGTGCCATACGCCGGTCATAAGGCAGGGGTTGCGTCGCAAACCACTGGCACCGGCGCAGAATCGTTTGCCGTTGGTCGTGTTGAAAGGACCGAAATCCGCGAGCGCGCGCAGAGAAAAGCGGTGAAGCTAACGACGCTTGGTGGAACGTCTCGGCTTCCGATCGACCGTAT
Organism: uncultured Acidobacteriota bacterium; assembly: GCA_963814955.1. Lineage (GTDB taxonomy): Bacteria > Acidobacteriota > Vicinamibacteria > Vicinamibacterales > UBA2999 > DATCJA01. The sequence continues at coordinate 213,915 of CAWFEX010000014.1, read as the reverse complement.
CTCCCCCGTTCTGGCTCTGCTCGATGTGCACGCCGCCCTGGAACGGGCTGTAGAGACTCGGGGGTGCGTCCAGCGCGACGATCAGGACTGGCGCGGTATCGATGAGCTCTTCGGCGAGTCGCTGCGCAACGAGATAGTGCCCGAGTGAATGGCTCACGTCGTAGCGGAGCCCCGGAATAAAGGCGCTGAGAGACACACCTTCGATGATGCCGGCCGGGCGCTGAATGATGCGCACACGCATTCACGCGAGTATGTAGGAAGCTCGCAATTCCGTAAAGCTGAACCACTTAGCGGCATTTTCCTGATCAGCTGCCGGGGATGGCCGAACCGCGACCCTCTGAGTCGGAGCCCACCCGGTGGTGTAGTCACGACGTGCTTTGGACGATATGAGGACCGGCATGCCCACACTTGCCGGAGGCTTCATGAAACTTCTTCATGTCGGACAGGACCGCGAACTCGCCGATCGTCTGGCAGCAGCCCTCAACAAGGCGGGACAGCCTGTCACCATTGCATGGGTTGGAAATGCCTCGGATGCGATAGGTTGGGTCCGAAACAACCCGGATTGCGCGACGGCGATCGTCGAGGACCACGCTCCGAATCACAGCGGCACCGGGTTCATTCGCGAGGCCCGGGGCCTTGGATTGACCGCGCCAATCGTTGTCGTCTCGACGAAGGACGTCGAAGGGCCGCTCGCCGCCCTCAAGGCGGGAGCAGACGACTACGTCGTCGACGGCGAGTCGCTCTTCGCCGACCTGGCGGGAGTCGTGACACGCACGCTCCATCGCGCCAAAGGCCTGGCCGCGAGGCGGCCGGTGCGCTGCCTGTACCTTGGCGATTCAGCGCTTGCGCGAGAGTGTTTCCGGCTGGGGCCACACGCGATCGAGATCGTGGAGCCGGGCCCGGAATCGGCTGGCGCAGCCGCTCCGATTCCGATGGTGTCTGCGGCGCCTGGACAGAAGCTTCCATTTGACGTGGTGCTCGCCGAGCACGGTCGTACCGGTGTCGACATCTTCACGGTTCTCAAGTACGCGGCGCCCCGCCGGCTGCAGGTCCCGATCATCTTCGTCGTCGAGCGGGACGAGGAACTGATCATTCCCGCGCTCCGGATGGGCGCCACGGACTATGTCCTGAAGACGAGGGAGTCGTTCGAAGCATTGAGCTTCATGCTCGACCGCGTGCGCTCCGGCTCGATCCTGGTGAAAGAATTCTCCGACCTGATGACACAGCAGGCCGACCTGCGTGCGTCGCTCGCCGACGCGACCACGGCTCATGCGGCCCTCGAAGTCAAACTGGCGGACGCTGAAATGACCGTCCGCACGTCCGCCGACCAGCATGCCCTCCTGACGACGATCGCGGCGGAGTTGCAGGAGCAGCAGACGCAGTCTGAGGCGGCGCTGACACGAACGACCGAGGCTCGCGACACGCTCGCGCAGCAATTGAAAGAGGCTGCGGCAGCGCTGGCGAAGGCTCAACGCAAAGGCGAGTCTGAATCCCGGGCGCGCGAAGCGATCAAACGACAGTTGAGCGACGTGTCGGACGCGCTCGAAGAGACCACGCGGGCGCGGACGGTTGACGCTGCAGCGGCCGCGGAACGATTGTCCCGGCGCGAAACTGAGTTGTCCGAGGCGCTAGCCGAGACGCAAGCCGCACGCGAGAGGCTCGAGCTGCGTTTCCGTGCGGCCGAATACGCCCTGCAGCAGGCTGACGAACGCGACGCGGAGGACCAGGCCTCACTGCACGCGGCGGCTCAGCGCGAAACAGAACTGCAGGCCAGGCTCGAACGAGAAACCGCGTCTCGCACAGCGCTCGAGGACAAGCTGCGCGATTCCGATGCCATCATCCGAACGAAGACGCAACAGCAGTCGGCATTGACCGACCTCGTCACCAGGCTCACCGAGCAGCGGGCGCAGGCGGTAAACGAGTTGACCCTGACCGGGGCGGCCCGCGACAGGCTCGAGAAACAGCTGCGCGAAGCCGCCGCTGCCCACGAGCGCGCCGAGCACGCGAAAGCGATAAAAGTTGCCGCGCTCACCGAACAGTCGGCGCGACGTGAGGGCGAGCTCCAGGCAACCATCGCAGAGACGACGGCCGCGCGGGATGCCTTTGGACGCCAGCTAGTCGAGGTCAAGACAACCCTCGAGCAGACCGAGCGGCGGGCGGCCACCGAGCGCGAAGCCTCGATGCTGGCGGCGTCGGATCGCGAAGCTGAGGTCCAGGCCCGGTTCGCCCACGACGCATCGGTCCGCGACGGCCTCGAGCAACAGTTGGCCGACGTTACAGCGGCACTCCAGGAGTCCAGGCAGGCGCACACCTCGGACTCCACGAAAGCTGCCGAAAAGCTCGCGCGGCGCGAAGCCGAGCTCACGTCCACCATCGGCGACATCACCTCGAAGCTTGCCGCAAGCAAGCGGCGGCTTGCCACATCGGAAACCGCGCTGCGGGAGACGAAGCAGCATGCGGCCGCTGACCGCGAGGCCGCGACGCAGGCGGCATCGAAGCGTGAGGCGGAGGTACAGGCCCGGTTCGCCCAGGCTGCCTCGGTCCGCGAGGCGCTCGAGCGACAGGTGACCGATGTCACAGCGGCGTTCGAGCAATCGAAGCTGGCGCGGACGTCGGACGCCGAGAAGGCCGCCGGACAACTCGCGCGGCGAGAAGCCGAGTTGGCATCCACCATTGACGACATCACTGTGAGGCTTGCCCGAACGGAGCAGCGACGCGCGGCATCGGAAACCGCCCGTCACGAGACCGAGCAGCGCGCAACCGCCGACCGCGCGGCCTCGATGCGGGAGGCGTCGGAACGCGAGGCTGAGGTACAGGCCCGGTTCGCACACGATGCAGCCGTCCGCGAATCGCTCGAGCGACAGGTGACTGATGTCACCGCGGCACTCGAAGAGTCCCGGCAGGCGCGCACGTCAGACGGCGTGAAGGCCGCCGAGCAACTCGCGCGGCGTGAAGCCGAGCTGACGTCCATCATCGACAACCTCACCTCGAAGCTCGCCGCATCGAAGCAGCGTCTGGTCGCGTCAGAGGCTGCCATGCAGGAGGCCGAGCGGCAGGCGTCGGAGGAACGCCGCGCCGCCGCGAACGAGGCGTCGCGGCAACAGGCCGAATTCGAGGAGCAGCTCCACCGTGAAACGGCGGCCCGCCAGGCGCTCGAGCAGCAGATCGCCGCGTCCGACGCGGCGCGACGCGATGCCGACGATCGACACGCCGTGGAGATCGCCAACGCCGCCGCGCAGTTTACCGAATATCAGTCGCTGTCGGAGACGCGGCTGGCCGACATGGTCGCGTCTCGCCAGGACGTCGAGCACCGGCTGGACACCGTATCGGCGACGCTGGAGGCGACCGAACGGCGACTCGCGGAAACAGAAATCATCCTCGGGCAGAGCAGGCAGCAGATGATCGACGAACGCCAGGCCGCGGAACGAGGCAGCTCACGAGCAACAGACGGCGTTCGACACCCTGGTCGCTGACGCGGCCGTTCAGCAGGACGGGCTTCAACAGCGGGTGGCAGCCGGCGATCAGGCCCTTCGCGAGGCAATGGAGCGGCACTCGGCAGACATGAGTGCCGAAGCGGCCCGATTCGCCGCGCATCAAGCGGAATTCGCGGCGAGGCTGGGGGAAACCGCCGCGGCTCGCGACACGTTCGAGCGGCGGCTGAATGAGACCGCGCTCGCGTTAGACGAGGCGAAGCAGACATGGACGTCGGAGTTGGCGGCCGCAGCAGACCGGCTGGCCGCACGTGAAGCGGAGCTCATGAACGCAATCGCCTCGTCTACGGCGATGCGCGAAGGGCTCGAGGTGCGGTTGGCCGAGCGCGACGGTCAATTGAAGGAGCAGGCCGCGAGCCATGCGGCTGCCCAGGACGCCCTGCAGACCAGATCCGCAAACCGAATCGCACAGCTGAGACGAGAGCTCGACGAGACGATCGTCATGCACCGCGCACAATTCGAGCAGCTGCCGTCGAGCGTGCTTCGATGCTCACGCGAGGGCGCGATCGAACAGGTCAGCGACGCGATGGCGGAGATGCTGGGCTATCGGGCGGCGCAGGACGCCCAGGCGGTGGATTTTGCGACGGTCGTATTCGAATCTCCGGACGACTGGCGAGCGTTGATGCAACGCTGTCTCGCGTCTGGTGCCGCCGAAGCCGTCGAGACGATATGGAAGAAGAAGAACGGCGTTCGCTTCGTCGTTCGACTCCGCGCGGTTCCGGGCCCGTCGGGCCAGATCGACGTGGCGGTGGAGGACCTTACGAATTACCGCGAGCTCGAAGAGAAGCTTCGCCGGTCCGAGCGCATGGAGGCCGTAGGCCGTCTCGCCTCGGAGGTTGCCGCAACGTGCGACAACCTGCTCAGGGATGTGCGTCAGGACGGCCAGACATGGCTCGCCGCGATCAGCGACGACAGCCCGATGCGGCAGCAGGGCGAGCTGCTTTTGAACGACGTCACGCGCGCCGCCAGCTTTTTGCGGCAGCTGGACGTGTACAGCAAGACGCAGTCGGATTCGTCCGAGCCGGTGGACCTCGGCCGCGTGCTGCGCAACCTGACGCCGGTGCTGAGGCGTGTGGCCGGCGACGACATCGAGTTCCTGCTGCCGAAATCATCGTCGTCGCTCACGGTCGACGTCGAGCTGGAGCGCGTCGAAAGAATCCTGGTCAACGTCGCCGCCTACGGACGCGAGCGAATGCCGTTCGGCGGCCGGCTGACGTTCGAGCTCGCCAAGGTGACGGTTGGCAGCGAGAGCGTGGCCACGCATCCGGACGTTCGTCCGGGCCCCCACGTGCTGATCACCGTTACGGCCGTGAGGTACGCCGTATGGTCGGATGCCTCCAGGACCCTGCCGCGGCTGTCGCCTGCGGCGAACCCGTCTGATTCATCGTCCGATCGGCCAGGAGTGGACCTGGGCGCCATGCAGACGCTCATTCGCGGCTGCGGCGGCCGGCTGTGGCTTGCAGCAGAACCGCCGGGCGACATGGTGCTGAAGATCCATCTGCCGCGCGCGGCACGCGATCACGCAGCGGCCGCTCGCGCGGCGATGCGTCCAATGCGCCGCTGGCTGCACGCCGGTCGCTGATCCCGAAGGGTTCGCGCCACGGAAGTGAAATCCGCGTTAGGCGGACCCCGCATCGGTCCGGCTGAAGCCGGACACTACGTCTGATACGACGCCAATCTGAAAGAGAATACGGCCTGATGGGTCGAGGTACTCGTGACGGGCGGGGCCGGATTCATCGGGTCTCACGTGGCCGACGCTCTGATCACCCGCGGCCACGAGGTGCATGTCCTCGACGATCTGAGCGGCGGCTTCCGTGAAAACGTGCCGGCCGCGGCGGAGTTCGTGCAGGGGAACGTCGCGGACGCCGACGCCGTCGAGCGGCTTTTTGCACGCGCGCGCTTCACGCACGTGTATCACCTGGCCGCCTATGCCGCGGAAGGGCTGAGTCACTTCATCAAGCGGTTCAACTACACGAACAACGTCATCGGCAGCGTCAACCTGCTGAACGCGTCGGTTCGTCACGGTGTGGAGCTGTTTGTCTTCACGTCGTCGATTGCCGTTTACGGCGCGAGTCCCGAGCTGCCGATGACGGAAGAGACGCCTCCCAATCCGGAAGATTCGTACGGCATCGCGAAGTACGCCATCGAGCTCGAGCTGCGCGCCTGTCTGGCGATGTTCGGCCTCCGCTACGTCATCTTCCGGCCGCACAACGTATTCGGCCCTCGCCAGAACATCGGTGACCGCTATCGCAACGTCATCGGTATCTTCATGAACCAGATTCTTCAGGGACAGCCGATGACGATCTTCGGCGACGGCACGCAGACGCGTGCCTTCAGCTATATCGGCGACGTTGCGCCGCTCATGGCTGAAGCCGTCGACGTCCCGGCGGCTCGCAACGCGATCTTCAACGTCGGCGCGGACACGCCCTGTTCGCTCAACGACCTGGCGCGGGCTGTTGCGGCCGCGATGGGCGTGGCGCCCAACCTCGTCCATCTCGCTCCGCGGCGTGAGGTTCAGCACGCACATTCGTCGCATGAGAAGATTCGCGCGGTGTTCGGCGCAAAGCCGCAGACATCGCTGCAGGACGGGCTCGCGGAAATGGCGGCGTGGGTCCGACGGCACGGCGCCCGCGAGAGCGCACCATTCACGGGAATCGAGATCCTGAAGAACCTGCCGCCGGTGTGGCAGCCGGGATGAGCGACTATCACACCGCGCATCTGACGCACGATCCGGCGCGTCGTGTGGTCTGGACGGCGGTCGCGCGCTATCTGTCGTCGTACATTCCACCCGGTGGCGCCGTCCTCGAGCTCGGCGCCGGCTACTGCGACTGGATCAACAACGTGAATGCCGCGCGGCGCGTGGCCGTCGATATCTGGCCCGGCATGCCGGCTTTCGCCGCGCCAGGCGTCGAGGCGATGGTGCTCGACGTCTCAAGGGGTCTCGAGTCGCTGGGTTCAGAGGCTTTCGATGTCGTGCTGGCCTCGAACTTCCTCGAGCACTTTTCGCCGGAAACGGCGGCGACGGTGGTAGAAGGTGTCGCGGCAGTCCTGCGGCCCGGCGGCCGCTTCGTCATGGTCCAGCCGAACTTCCGCTACGCCTGGCGTCGTTACTTCGACGACTACACGCATCGGTCGATTTTCACGGACGTGTCGCTGCCGGCCATGTTGCGCGCGCATGGGTTCCGCGTCGTCGAGGTGAGACCGAAGTTTCTTCCATACTCCATGCGCGGCGCACGCGTTCCGATCACTCCGTTCCTGGTGAGCGCGTATCTCCGATCGCCCATTAAACCGATGGCCGGACAGATGCTCGTCGTTGCCGCGAGAGAATGAGCGGATGTACGGATCCCGGACTGTCAGCGTCGTCTTTCCGGCGTACAACGAGGGACAGAACATCCGCCGCGCTGTCGAGGATTTCCTGCAGACAGGCGTTGTCGATGAAATCGTCGTCGTCGACAACAACTCACGCGACTGCCACCGCAGCCGAAGCCGTGGCGGCCCGCGCCCGGGTCGTCTGCGAGACGCAGCAAGGTTACGGTCATGCGCTGCGGCGTGGCCTGCGCGAGGCAACGGGCGACCTGATCATCCTCGCGGAACCCGACGGTACGTTCGTCGGCCGCGACGTCCTGAAGCTGCTGGCATACTCCGAAGACTTCGACATGGTGTGCGGCACGCGCACCACCCGCGAGCTGATTTGGCAACAGGCGAACATGGGCTGGTTCCTGCGCATCGGCAACTGGGTCGTCGCCAAGTTGATCCAGGTGCTCTACGGCGGTCCGTCGCTCAGCGACTGCGGGTGCACGCTGCGGCTGACGCACCGCCGGGGACTGGTCCGGTTCATCGACGATCTCACCGTCGGCGGCTCGCACTTCCTTCCCGAGATGGTCATTCTCGGTCTCAAGCGCGGCCTGCGCATCATCGAGGTGCCCGTCAACTATCGACACCGAATCGGCGAGTCGAAAATTACGGGAACCCTGAAGGGCGCGCTGCGAACGGGCTTCAACATGATCATCCTGGCGCTGAAATGTCGCGTTACCTGAGCGACCGCCGGCTGGCCGTGCTTCTCGTGCTGGCGGCCGCAACGCTGCCGTACGTGCCCACGCTCGACAACTATTTCGCGCAGGATGATTTTGGTGTCGTCGGCCTGCTTGCCTCGAAGCCGGCATTTTTCTTTCCCCGGTGGTTCGTCGTGCCGTGGATGGAGAACATCTGGGGATACACGCCCGACGAATTGCGCCCGTTCGTCGCGCTGACGTACCAGGTCGCGGCGCAATGGAACGCCGGATCCCCGGTCCCGCAGCACCTCGTCAACGTCGGCTTGCACGCCGGCAACGCTCTCCTCGTGCTCGCCATCGCCGAGCGTGCCGCCGGGTTGAGTGTGCCTTCTGCGGTGACGGCCGCCATCGCGTTTGCGGTGCTGCCGATGCAGACCGAATCGGTGGCGTGGGTGACCGGCCGGGTGGATTCGATGCCGGCGTTCTTCTACCTGGCGACGTTCCTGCTGTATTGCCGCTGGCGCACAGAGGGCCGGACGTCACTGTATTGGTGGTCGGTTGCCGCATGCTTCGTCGCGCTTTTTTCGAAGCAGAACACCATCACGCTCGCGCCGGCGCTCGTCGCGTACGACATCGTCCTCGGGCATCGCCCAGTCCGATTCCTATGGGCGTGGCTCCGGCCGTACGTACCTTTCGTTCTGCTCACCGGGGGATACCTGCTGCTCCGGTACGAAGTGTTCGGCCAGGTCGCGCGCGAGAGCATGTTGTCAACGGCGCGGCTGGACTTCTTCGCCCAGGATGTGTCTACCCATCTCAGACGAATGGTCTTTGGCGAACCCGGCCTCGCAGTTTCCGTGGCTCGCGCCGCGATATTGGTCGGCCTGTGTGCCGCTGCGGTCGCGTCAGTCGGGGCGCTGCTCGCTCGTCAGGCTGCTGGTCGAGCCGTTCGCGCTGCGCTCTACTTTTCGGTCATCTGGCTGGTTCTTGGGATCGCGCCGACCCTCGTCGCCGGGTACGCGTCGCCCCGCCACATGTACCTCGCGTCGGCCGGTTGGGCGATCACGCTCGGGATTGCGTTCGACGTGTTGTGGCATGCGCAGCCGGCGCGCGTGATGAAGTCGATCGCAGTGGCCGCGGCTGCCGTCGTGTTGACCGGCTACACGGTTCGACTCGTGGACGATGTACGGCTGTGGGAGACGCGGTCGATGGTGTCATATCGCGCGGTTGTGGACATCGAGCGCGAAGCGCTCGACGCTCCGCCCGGCACGCTCATCGTAGCCGGCGCGCCGCGTCGAAGCTGGGATTTTGCTCTCCCGCACGCTCTCCGGCCGCCCTTTACGCGCGACGATCTGACTCGACGCGTCACCGTCGTGTCCGACTCGTCCATCCACTGTTGTCCGGCGATTCTGTGGGAGCCGTATACGCGAGGGGCGCTGCGCGAATGGCTCGACAGGCCCGGCAGCCCTCCGGTAATCGCCCTTTACTGGAATCCCGATACGGGACAGTTGTCGCGAGTTAGCGATCGGGACGACCCGTATCTGCGTACGCTCATGAAGGTGTTGCTCGAAACCAAGAGCCAGGCCGCGCTCGATGAAGCGCTCCACGACACGCTGTGGGCGCTCGCCGCACCGCGGATTGTCCAGCGCTGAATGACATACGTAGTGTCCGGCTTCAGCCGGACCGGTTGGAGTACGTCGTGTCCGGCTTCAACCGGACCGGTTGGAGTACGTAGTGTCCGGCTTCAGCCGGACCGTGTCGGCATGCTGCGCAGGTCGGCGACTGTGCAGCACAACTGCGGCGCCGCTCCGCGACGAGTCATGTGCGGTTCCGGCCGGTTGTAAGCTCTACGCCCTTCGTTCCTCGGCGGGCCCGTGCGGACGCGACAGGTTGCGCGCGGTGTTGATCAGCATGACGTGGGAGAACGCCTGGGGGAAGTTACCGAGCTGTCGCCGCGCGTCCGGATCGTACTCCTCTGACAGCAATCCAAGGTCGTTGCACAGCCCAAGCAAGCGGTCGAAGAGGCGGTGCGCCTCGTCGTGTCGGCCCTGCAGCTCGTAGTTGTCGGCCAGCCAGAACGTGCACGCAAGGAACACGCCTTCGCCAGACGGGAGCCCGTCCACATATTCCTTCGGGCGGTACCTCTGAACGAAACCATTCCACATCAGGTCACGTTCAATAGCCTGCACTGTTCCGCGGACCCGGGGATCCTCGGCGGGCAGGAACCCGACGAGCGGAATCATCAGGAGACTCGCGTCCAGTTCGGCGGAGCCGTAATACTGCGTGAACGTATTGCGTTCTGCGTCGAAACCCTTGCGACACACCTCGTCGTGCACTTCGGCGCGCAGCTTCCGCCAGCGATCCGCCGGGCCGTCGCGCCCGAACCGCTCAACAGCCTTGATCGCCCTGTCGAACGCCACCCACGCCATCACCTTCGAATGCGTGAAGTGACGACGGGGGCCTCGCACCTCCCAGATCCCTTCGTCTGGCTGGCACCAGCCGCTTTCGAGAAAGGTCATGAGCGCTTTCTGCAGGGCCCACGAATTGGGATCGTGCGCGATGCCCGCCCGCCGTGAGAGGTGCAGTGCGTCCATCACCTCGCCATAAACGTCGAGTTGCAGCTGATTGACGGCCGCGTTTCCGATTCGCACGGGCCGGGAACCCTCGTAACCGGGCAGCCACGGCAGCTCGAGCTCCGGAAGGCGCCTCGCGCCCTCGACGCCGTACATGATGTGCAGAGTGGATGGATCTCCCGCGACAGCCCTCAGCAGCCAGTTGCGCCAGGCGAACGCTTCCTCGGTGTAGCCGCCGATCATGAGCGCATACAGCGTGTAGGTAGCGTCGCGCAGCCAGCAGTAGCGATAGTCCCAATTCCGCACGCCCCCGATCTTCTCCGGCAACGACGTCGTCGGCGCGGCAACGATGCCGCCGGTGGGTGCAAACGTCAGCGCCTTGAGCGTGATGAGCGAGCGCACCACCTGATCTCGCCAGGGCCCTTCGTACTTGCAGCGGGCGCACCAGGCGCGCCACCAACGTTCCGTGTCTTTGAGCGCTGCGATCCCGTCGAACGGTTCCGGCGAGGAGGTATGCGAGGGATGCCACATCAGCAGGAACGGGATCCGGTCGCCTTCCCGGACGACGACGTCAGCGCGGGTCGTGAGGTCCTTTCCGTGAGTCTGTACTGCGCTCCAAAGCGAAACAGCATCGGGACCGGCAATCGCACGCAGATGACCATCCAGGGAGCGAACCCAGGGGACGACGGACCCGTAGTCGAACCGGATGATGAGCTCCATCTCCATGGGGACTTCACCCTGGAGACCCTCGATGATGCGAACGAGATCCGGTTCACCATGGCGCACTGTCATGAAATCGATCACGCGCGCGGTGCCAGTCTCAGTTTCGAAATCGGTCTCGAGGATCAGCGTGTCAGGACGATAGCGGCGACGGCTTGTGTGGGGAGTGGCGGGCCTGATGATCCAGCGGCCGTGATCCGGGTTCCCGAGAAGAGCGGCGAAGCATGCACCGGAATCGAACCGCGGCAGGCAGAGCCAGTCAATCGAGCCATCGCGACCGACAAGAGCGGCCGTTTGCGTATCACCGATCAGGCCGTAATCCTCGATCCGCAGAGCCATATGACCTAGAGATTCATTAGACTCGACGCGCACGCTGAAGCGTGCGCTCTACGGGTGCGGAAGTGTTGAGAGTGCTTCGACGCGCACGCTGAAGCGTGCGCTCTACGGGTGCGGAGTGTAGCGCGCAGGCTTTAGCCTGCGCGTAACCGACAGGCTCAGCGTCTGCTGAGCCTGTCGAACCCGTGATGTGGCGTCAGCGCGCGGCCGTGGCCGGCGCAGGCTTGGCGAACTTCGAGTCCTCCACGGCAACCGCCCGCACGTTCTGCATCGCCCACGTGAACTCACGGTTCCGCACCTGCGAGTTCACCCATGTAAAGGGCACCTTTCGCCCGCCGACATCGCGGAAGTCCATATAGTCGATCTGCGTCGGGTATGGGCCGAACGGCGTGTTGATGGAGTAGCGCAGCCGGCGCAGCATGCCGCTCTCCTTTTCGAAGTACGCCTTGACCTGCGACAGATTCTGCGTCCGCCCACTCACCACGTAGAGCTCGCGGCCGAACACGATTTCGGGCCGCTCCATCTTCGGCTCCATCAGCAGCTGTTTCAGCTGCACCGGCAGGTTGAAGATATCCTCCAGCTTCGTGGCATCGGCTTCCGCATTGCGCAGATCGCGAACGGCCCCGTTGCCGGCCTTTGCCCAATTGCCCGTAGGGCCGTAAGCCAGCAGGTTGTCGGCCTGTCCCGTCTTGGTCACGATCAGCTCCATCCCTGGCGCCTTCGACGAAATCTCAACCTGCTGTGCGGGGAACGGGCGGCCGATGCGGCGCTGCGTTACCGTGCCGGTGGCCATGAGGCTCGACGTCTTCTGCAGCGCCCCTGTCCCGCCAACGGCCTCGATGTACTTGTCGAGCACCTGCGTCGGGTTCATCGGAGGTACTGCGGGGGCCGGCGGCAGGTTGGCGTAATAGTCCTCTCCCAAAGCCGGCGGCAGCGCTTCGCCGATGACGTGCGGCACGCCGATCGGCATCGGGCGGCCCATGTGACAGGTGTAGCAGGTCACCCGCGGGGCGCCCCCGAACGAGTTCTTGTTGATCGCGCTCACCATTTCAATCATGCGGCGTGCGACCTCTTTCTGCGGCTTGGTGTCGAGCTCGCGCTTGGTCGCGTCGTTGTCGTGACAATACCCACAGCCGACCCCGAGAGCGGCTTCGAAGTACACCATCGTTGGGTTCAACGTGTCCGCCGGGTGGCCCCTGAGACTCTTGATGTTCTGGAACGCGTCCTCCATCTTCTGGCTGGCTCCGGCGGCCCCCTGGGCCGCCACCGGCTTCTGCGCGACACCGACAGTCATCAGAAACATGCCGAGCGCAGCCGCAATCAGCGCGCCCACTGACCGCCGTGGAATCAACTTCATGTCTGCCTCCTGAACGAGTCGGATCCTACACCCGTCGCGAGCGAAAACGCTCAATTTCTTTGCGGAATACGATTTTGCAGTCCCCGGGGCGTCCGACTGGAGATCAGCGGTAAGGCTCGAGCCGGCCATTTCGAAGGGCAAGCACCAGCGCTCCCTCGAGGTTTGCGTTGGCAACGTCACCCGCCCCGGACAGGATTTCTCCCCGGAACCGATCCCCGAGTATTAACGCCACTGCGTCTGGAAACAGCGCGCCGAACGCGGTATCGAGGTTGAACCGCGAGATGGGGTCGTCTATCAGAACAATGCGAGCGCCCCCGGGAAGCGTAGCAGTCGCGCGCCGCAGATCACCCAGAACGGTTGTGGAAAGCTCCGCAGGCGCCACCAGACTCTCGTTCCGCGCGCGAAACACGGGAAAGAGCAGCAGGGGTACCAGCGACAGCACCGCGAGCGCCGTGCGAACGCGGCCGGGGCGGCTCGGCATCAAGGCTGCGACGACGACAGCCGCGGCGAGGCACGCGCCAATGCTTGGGAAGACGGCATAGAGGCTGGATCGCACAGGCACGAACACCGTAATCGCATAGCCGCACGCGAACCAGAGCGCGCCGAGCGCTGTGATGCGACGCTCTTCGGGGGTGAAAACAGGCAACGTGCGCGCGGCGGCCATCACAATCACAGTCACGACCGCGGGCCACGTCGCTCCGCGATCCAGGTACTCGAGCACGTTTCTGAAGACAACCTGCGGTTGCACGGTGAGCTGGTAATAGGAGGGCGCTGTCGCGGGCCAGAATGCGCCCGATTGGAGACGAAGCAAGGTATAGACGGCAAGGGCGGCGAACAGCGGCCAGGTGGAGAGAATGCGGACAGCCGTACGTCGTGTTCCACTCGGCGTCAGGTACACCCAGGCGCCGAGCAGGAACGGCAGGACCACCGCTTCCTCTTTCGACAACATGGCCAGCAGGCACAACAGCCCGCCGAGCATCATCCTGCCTCTGAGCACGAACAGCGTCGCCGCCAGTGCGGTGCACGTGAGCAGCAGCGCCGTCCTGCCGCTGATCCACAACACGGCCATGTTGATTCCGTGAAAGTTGAACACCCAGAGCGCGCACGCAAGCGCACCGGCCGCCGGCGGCACGTTCAGTTGTCTGGCGACGAGATACAGGAGCCATGCGCCAGTTCCAAGAAGAGCGAGATTGGTAACCCCGTAGGCAAGCGGCTCCATGCCCCAGAGCGCATAGTCCAACGCAAACGTCGCAGAGACGATGGGGCGATAGAACCCGACGTTCTGCGTGAACAACCCGACCGCATCGCCGGCCGACTGAATCCGCGCGCTCCGGATCCACATGAAGTCGTCTTTGACGAATCCATGGCCGAGATCGGGAAGGTAGGCCAGGCAGAGGGCGGCACACAACGCGAGCCCGGCGAGGCCGTGACGCACCGTCGGGACACGGATCGTCATTTGTTTGGAGTGCCTGAAGTGCCTAGAGTGCCTGGAGTGCCTAGAACTGGTTTCATAACTCACGTAGGGCGCGGCTTTACGCCGCGCCAGGCGGGCCGTCAAGGCCCGCCACTACGGTTATGAAGAGTTCTTAGCGCGTCGCCGTCGCCGTCTCCGCTGCGGCGTCATAGACCACGCGACCGCCCACCATCGTCAGCACCGGCCTGATGTCCTTGATCTGATCGGCCGGCACGGTCAGGTAGTCGCGATCGGTGACGACCAGATCGGCGAACCGGCCGGTCTGGATCGATCCCAGGTCGTTCTCGCGGAAGAAGAGGTAGGCGTTGCTGCGCGTGTGCGCGATCAGCGCCGCTTCCCGGCTCACCGTATGGGTGTTCACGACGGTGCCGCCAACCATCTTGCCGGTCACAGCCCAGTACAAAGTCTGAAATGGGCGGTACTGATTGACTTCGAACGCGTCGGTACCGAGGCCCCACATGATGCCGCTGTCCTGAATCTCTTTCAGCGGCGGCATTGCGAACGCACGATCGCCCCACACGCGATGCAGCAATCCGCCCGTGACGATCTCGCGCGGGTGCACGGCAATGAACATGTTGAGCTTCTTCATGCGCTCAATCTGATCCACCGTGACGCCTTCCATGTGCATCAGCGCCCATCGAAGCGGCCGGATGCTGACGCCCTCCTGATTGAGCTTTTCAATCTGACGGAGCTTTCCTTCGATCGCCACGTCGGTCTGGGTATGCAGCAGAGCCTGGATGCCCGCCTTCGCAACCACGCGGGCGAAATTCCCGAACTGGTCCCACGATTCCTGCGGCACCGGCTGCTGTGTCACCGAGTACAGGTTGTCGCCTCCACCGCCGGCGAAGTTCTCGCCCCAGTTCGTGAAGTCCTGCCACTCGTCGCCGTCGTGATACCGCAACGAGGGAATCGCCGCGAGCTGCTTCTCCATCGCGCCCGCGCCTCGCCCACCCGGCGCCGTGCGGAAGCAGAAGAACCGCATGCTCTGACGCCCCTGACGCTGGAATTCGCGATACAGGTCTTCCCACTGGCATTCCCCGCCGGAGGTCGTCAAACCCGCTCTGTTGAGATCGCGCAGCATGGCGAGGCTGCTGGCGCGGATGATTTCCATCGGCAGATTGGCCCGCGCTCCGTTCGGCGCGTCGAGAAATTTGGCCGCGTTTCTCACCGGGCCGTTGCCCGCCACGTCGATGATGCCCGTCGGGCGGCCGCCGGCATCGCGTCGAATCCACGGCTGATTCATCTTGTCGAGACCGACGGCCTCGATCGCCTTGCTGTTGAGAAACGTTTCAGCGCGGCTGAACTGCAGGAAGACCGGGTTGTCAGGGGAGTACTGATCGAGCTCCTCACGCGTGAACAGCTTCTTGTCGTCCACGAACTGGTCGGGAGACCACCCGCCCAGGTTGTACACCCACTGGCCTGGCCCCTTTTCCTTCGCCTTTGCGCGAATCATCTCGAGGGCACGCTTGCGCGAATCGACGCCGTCGAACCGCAGCTCGAGGTTCCAGTACGCGCCTTCCTCCTGGAAGTGCGCGTGATTGTCGATGAACCCCGGCAACATGGTCCGGCCCCGCAGATCGATGCGGCGCGTGTTCTGGCCTGCCAGGCGCGTGATGTCCTGGTTCGACCCGACCGCGACGATGCGGTCGCCGCGCACCGCCACGGCCTGAGCGATCGAGAACTGGGCGTCGACGGTGACGATCTTGCCGTTCGTCAGAACGATGTCGGGGGCGGGCTGCTGCGCATCCACCGCGAGTGATGCCACCACCAGTCCCGGGACAAGCAGCGCAAGAGAGACTCGTTTCATCGCATTTCACCGTGTGAGATCGGGCTGACCTAAGGTCGGCCCCTACATTACTTCGCCTGACCGGGCTGCAGCTCGTACGGCGCGCCGGTCCCGGACGATCCGAGAAACAGCTTGCGGCCGTCTGGGAACGTCAGGTCGCGGCCGTTCGCCCGCCGGGTGCCGTCCTTCGCGCGGTAGCCGTCGATCGCGATAACGGTGCCGGCAGTGAGTGACTGCTTGTTAAAGCCGCGCCGGAAGAGGACGTTGGGTGTGCCGCCTTCGATCGCCCACGGTTCCACCTTGCCGTCCGGTGTTCTGACGTCGACGTGAATCCAGACGTGGGGGTTCACCCATTCCACCTTCGTCACAGTGGCTTTCATGAACGAGACCGGCTTGTTCGAGTCGAATTCAGCCGCGAACGCGTGATGTGCCGGCACAGGCTCCACCGCGACTGCGAGAAGGAAAGTCAGGCCTCCGAGGACGGACGCTAGCTGTTTACGCATGGCATTTACCTCGTGCGCGCGCACGCTGAAGCGTGCGCTCTACATACACGGATTACCTTCGGTACCACTCATAGAGCTTGTCACCCGGTGGCACCTTGCGAGTGATGTCCACGATCATCGTCTCGCCTTCCCAGCGTTTGACCAACTGCTGCTTGCGGAGATTTCCGAACAGGAATTCCTCGACGAACTCTATGCAGCGATATTCGAGGAGCTCCATGGCCGGCTCCAGCCGGCGATACAGCGGCATCGAGATCTTCCAGGCTCGCGTAAAGACCTTCGGATCCTCGATGGTCACTTCGTAGCGGATGGCGTCACGGGTGATTGGAGTGAAGCGCTCAACGAGGTGCAGGGCGTCGCTATGGAAATTCCCCGCCCTGTCGAACCAGTTCTTGCCGTTGAAACGAGTGACGTCGACGACCAGTGTGTCTCCCTCCCACCGGCCGACCGAATGCCCCATATACGTGTCATCGGGCGGCTCCTCGACCTTGTCGAGATGTATGGTGCGGGCGGTGCTCGTGAAGGCGAACGCCATGTTGATCTTGTTCGTGCCCTGAACGATCTGGAACGGGTAGGGCATGTACATCGCCCGTGGAACACCCGGCAGGTAACACTTCAATTCCGGGTCGCGATCGATCCAGTGCTCGCCGTTCTCCTTCTTGATCGCCGCGGCTTCCGGCATGTACGGGATCTGCCCGTCTCCTTCGACGACGCCGAGCGATCCAGGTACGCCGCCGGCGGCGCCAAGGGCCAGCACAGGTGCGGCCGGCACACGGGCGTATGCGTACGGATACACGCCTTGTTGTGTCACCGCTCCCGACCGTGCCTCGTGCGCCTGCAGATCCCAGTTCGCTTCGTTGTTGGCCTGCCAGATGCCACTGAAGTCGGGCTTGCCGTCCGCCGTACGAGCGGCCGGCGCGGCGGGTTGGGCAGCGGCGCGAGGAATCGAAAGCGAGAGGGCTGCACTCGCGGCAGCCGCTGCAAGGGCCACCGCAATCATCGAGCCCGTGGACCAACGTCGCATCGGGATTCCTCCTTGTTCGTTTCCGCGCACGCTAAAGCGTGCGCGCTACACGTGACGCCAATCACGCGCATCTCTGAAGCGTGCGCTCTACAGGGCCACAGAGGCACAGAGACACAGAGTTAAACAAAAGGTATTTCTCCGTGTCTCCGCGTCTCCGCGGCCCGTTTCCTGTGGCCCGTCCTTACCTCGTCAGCGGATTACTGTCTTCTCCCTCATCACCAAAGCCCGCGGCGAATCCGCCGCAGCCGGCGGTGCACTTCGTGGCTGGATCGGGTCCTCGCCCTTCCGCGAAGGCACGCTCTTCCGCACGCGCCCCCGCGAGCAGCCCGACCATCCCGTAGTTGCCCTCGTGGCATCGCGGCTCTTTGTAATGCCGGTTCGCGAAGTCGTTCTGCTTGTTGTATTCCTGCTTCACGGTCCACGGTCTCGTCCACGTGGTGGGATCGTCGATCGTGACCGCGTACTCGATGGTGTTCGCGTCGAGCCGCGTCCACCGCTCCACCAGATGGAGGTTCTCGTACGATCCCTGGAAGTAGGTCTTCGGGCTGAAATTCGTGACGTCGACGACCAGCGTGTTCCCCTCCCAGCGGCCGCGCGAGTTACCCCACCATTGGCGCACGTTCGCCGGCAGGTGTGGATTCGCAGTGACGGGGATGACACGCTGCCATCCTTGTCCCTGGCCGGTGTCGTAGAAGATCGAGACCGCATCGCGCGACTGGATGATCTGCAGGAAGAACCCCGTGTTGCCGCCGAAATCCGGCAGCACGGCGGCCATGCACCGCTCACCAAGGTTCCGGTCCTCGGGATTGTCGGAGCGATTGATGATGCCGCCGCCACCCCCTGGTCCTCCGGCGGCCGCCACCGTCAGGTAACGGGGCGGTGTTTCTGCGCGCCGCGGCGACGGCGGTCCGTACTTTCCACCGCTGCATCCCGGCAGATTGTTCTTGCAGACGTCAGTGGCCTGAAGCAGCGCAAGCTGGAATGCGCGAATCTCCGTTCGCTTCTTCTGCGCCTCGGGCGTCAGAGGAGGAATCTTTCCGTCCGGTGGATCGACGATGAGCGATGTGCGGCGCCCTACCGGCTTGTGCGTGGTGAAGATCGCGGCGTTGTATGCGCCGCCGACGTCCTGCTCGGTGCCTGGCGAGTAGCGTCGATCGTTCTCACTGAGAATCTCCGCCCGTTCCTTGTCGAGCGCGGCGCGTTCCTCTTCGGTGAAAAATTCCCTGTTGCCGTATCGGGCGGGTCGCTGGAGCGGCACTTCGAGGTCGTAGCTCCAGAGGCCTTGGAGGTCGGGGTCGCCCCACGGTGTTCTGAGCCCCTGACCGGTGTCCCCTGGGCGTCCGCCCCTTGCCACCGCTGACGGCCCGTACGACCGCCAGTCTCGACGAAGACGATAAGTCGTGCGCATCGATAACCTAATCGCGCACTCCGACGACGCCAAGAAGTCGAGTGCGCACTCGGCGGCATCGCCCTACCTCTATTTGCGGAACCATTCATAGAACTTGTCGCCGGGCGGTACCTTGCGTGTGATGTCGACGATCATCGTCTCGCCCTCCCAGCGCTTGACCAGTTGCTGGCTGCGGACGTGACCGTAGAGGAACTCCTCGGCAAATTCCGTACAGCGATACTCGAGCAGCTGCATGTTCGGCTCCATCCGGCGATAGAGCGGCATCGCAATGCGCCACGGTCGCGTGAAGACTTTCGGATCCTCGATCGTCACCTCGTACTGAATGACGTCGGGCGTCGCGAGCGTGAATCGCTCTACGAGGTGCAGTGCCTCGCTGTGAAAATTGCCCGCGCGGTCGAACCACGTCTTGTCGTTGAAGTTCGTGACGTCCACGACGAGCGAGTTGCCTTCCCACCGCCCGACTGAATGCCCCATCCAGTTGTCCGCCGGCGGCGGGTCAACTTCGTCCAGGTGGATCGTGCGCGCCGTCGTCGCAAACGCATAGGCCATGTGTATCTTGTTCGAGCCTTGTGTGATCTCGAACGGATACGGCATGTACATC
Source organism: uncultured Acidobacteriota bacterium (assembly GCA_963814955.1). Taxonomy (GTDB): domain Bacteria; phylum Acidobacteriota; class Vicinamibacteria; order Vicinamibacterales; family UBA2999; genus DATCJA01. Next base: position 194,656 of record CAWFEX010000014.1, on the reverse strand, counting down.
GCGCGTGGGATGCCCGGCAGATAACACTTGAGCTCTGGATCGCGGTCAATCCAGTGCTCGCCGTTCTCTTTCTTGATAGCCAGCGCTTCGGGTGTGTACGGAATCTCGCCGTCGCCCTGCACCACACCCAGCGAGGCGGGTACGCCGCCGGCAGCGCCCAGTGCCACCACGGGTGCCGCCGCGACACGCGCGTAGTCGAAGGGATACATGCCAGGCTGCGTCACGGCGCCGGCGCGAGCGGCGTGGGCCTGCACGTCCCAGTGCGCCTCGTTATTGGCCTGCCAGATGCCGCTGAAATTCGGCCGCCCGTCGATCTCTCCGGGTCGTGCTGCTTGACCGGAGCTTCGCGTCACTGATGTCGCGATAACGGCGCCGACGACGGCGGCGATGAGGGCGACGGGGATCATCCGGATGAGCATGACTACTCCCTGCAGCGAACGTATCGCGCGAGCGGGTTTTCTTCGACGCCCACGAAGTCCGTGGCGTTGTCGTTCGTGGCCGGGTGCGGGCCGCGTCCCTCGGCGTAGGCCTTGTCGGCGAGACGGGCCGCCAGCAGCAGCGAGGGAAACCCGTAGTTGCCTTCGTGGCACCGCGGCTCGTAGTAAATCCGATTCTCTTTGTCGTTCTGCCTCGTGAATTCTTCCTTCACCGTCCACGGGCGCGTCCAGACCGTAGGGTCTTCGATCGTCACCGCGTACTCGAGCGTGTCGGGGCCGGTCCGCGTCCAGCGTTCGATGAGGTGCAGGTTCTCCCGCGATCCCATGAAATCGGTCTTCGGGCTGAAGTTGGTGACGTCGACGACCAGCGTGTCGCCTTCCCAGCGGCCGCGCGAGTCGCCGTGCCACTGCTGGATGCGCGCCGGCAGATGCGGGCTGCCGTTCATCACGATGTTGCGCTGGAAACCCTGACCTTGACCGACGTCGTAGAAGATCGAGAGGCCGCCCTGCGTCTGGACGATCCTCCGGAAGCTGCCGCCGTAGGCGGTGCCGAACTCGGGGATGTTGCCCGACAGACAGCGATCCGCAAGACTCCCGTCCTCCGGGCCGTTGTGGCGATTCATGCGTGCGGTGTTGTAACGCGTGAGCGCCTCACCTCGCCGGGCGGACGGCGTTGGAACGTATTTGCCGCCGGCGCACGCGGTCGAGTTGCTCTTGCAGGTTTCGGTCGCCTGCAGCAGCGCAAGCCGGAATTCGCGATCGGCTGCGGCCCGCTGAGCCGCTTCCGGCACCAGTGGGGGGACGCGTCCATCCGGCGGATCGACGATGAGCGAGGTGCGCCGGCCCGTGCGCTTCATCGACATGAACACGGAGCCGTATGCGCCGGCCACGTCGAGTTCAGTGCCGCGCTCGACCCGCCGGTCTCTGCCGAGAAGCGCCAGACGCTCTTTGTCGAGCTCCGCGCGTTCCTCTTCGGTGAAGAACTCCCGGGTGCCGTAGCGCGCCGCACGCTGCAGCGGCGTATCGAACTCGTTGGTCCAGATGCCCTGCAGATCAGGTTCGCCCCACGACGTCGCGCGGCCCACCCGTCGTCGTGGCCGACCTGACGTTTACCGATACGGCCACGGCTGCGACGATCGCCGCTGCCCCGATGACTGTGAAAAGTCGCGTGCGCATCGGATACACCTCGTTCACCGGTTCACGCGCACGCTAAAGCGTGCGCTCTACGGACGTCGGCTGGCGAAAGGATACTCCTGGACGCGCAGGAGCGCACGCTGGAATACACGAGTACGCGGGTCCTTCTGGACCCGCCTTGAGGTGATCGCCGGGTCCAAAAGGACCCGGCCTACTTTTGACTTTTCCCTTTTGACTTTTGCCTTACGCGTTTCTCTCTAGAACGCCAGCCGGAATCCCAGCTGCAGCATCCGCGGTTGATACGAGAGGCTAGCGGTTGTACGACGGGTTGCCGTACTGCGCGTTGCTCTCGACGGTCGTGTACGACCCGAAGTTTTCATGGTTGAAGAGGTTGTACACCTCGAACAATCCGTCGACCGTGACGCGCGGACCGAGCGAAACCCGCTTCTGCAGTCGCATGTCGAAGCGATGAATCGGCTCGCCGACGATGCCCGCACGCGGAACAATAGTTCCGTCGGCGCGCAGCCGAAGCTCTGAGGCCGCGTTGACCCCCTCTCCGCGGCGGTCGACGCCGGTGTTGGTGGCGAACCGTTCGCCTGATCCGTAGAAGTAGATGCCGCTTACCTGAACCCCCAGACCAACATCCCAGACGCCGTTGAGGACGGCCCGGTGGCGCTGGTCGCCCGCGGCACCTGCCCCTCCCGCGAAGAACGCGCCAGCATAGCTGTAATCTCCACCCATGTCGGGCGCCAGCGGGAACCCGACGTCGCGCCGCGCCATGATGCCATTGGAATCGAGGTACCACTGCGGCCGTACGGGCAGCCCGTCCTTGAAGAAGCCGAGCGTGTAGGTGGCGGTCGCCTGCCAGCGGTTGCTGAACCGCTTCGTGAAGGTCAGATCGGTACCGTGATATTTCGAGTACCCCTCGAGGTACTCGAGGAGCACGACACCCCAGTCGGGAAACGGCCGGCGGCTGAAGTCATTGAAGTTGTAGTTCGCGCCAGTCAGCGGGGTTGTAGCTCAGGTTCGCGTTGTGTACGGTTTCCTCGAGGTGTCCCGACGTGTACACGTAGTTTGCCTCGAATGACATCGTGTCGCCGAACTGATGCTGGACACCGGCCGACGCCTGATGGCTGTAAGGCGTCCGGCGACCCGGGTAATTGATCTCCTGGGCGATCGCTCGCCGGACACAACCCGGCACGTTGTTGATGTCACACGCCCGCGCCAACGAGGCCTCCCAGCTCGGCCGAGGCCCGCCAAACTCACCCTCGCCGCTCGCTCCTGGTCCGAACCAGTTCGGGATAAAGTCTGGACGAGTGTCCTTGGCGATCTGATACTCGAACCGATGCACCATCGAATAACTTTGCTGCACTCCGTCATTCGGCGAGAACGCGAAGAAGAGCCCATATCCGCCGCGCAACACCGTACGGTCGTTGAGGCGGAAATTGAGCCCCATCCGTGGCGCGACGTTGTTGTTGTCGTGCGGTTGGTTGCCCGGCAGGAACGGCCGAAGTTCCAGCTTCTCCGAATGTGCGTCGGAGTCCCAGTGGTACCGCACGCCGAGATTCAACGTCAAACGGTCGTTCATCCTCCAGTCATCCTGGACCCAGCCACCGAAGAGGTGACGAACAATGTTGTAACGGTGTTCCGTATCCGATACGGCGTGGAGCACCTCGGTCGTGTAAGGCAACAGGGGCTGCAGATTCCAGGTCGAGGCATCGTTCCAAACGGGGAACAGCGCCTGGAGCGTAGCCGCGGGCACGGCGCCCATCCGCGCGTTAATCTCGCCCATGCACCGGTTGCACCACCTGAAATCGGCCTGGAAGCGGAAGTATTCGCCGCCCAGCTTCACGTCGTGGCGTCCGCCCAAGTCGTACGAGGTCGTGTAATCGTCGCGAAGGGACTGCGTGTGCTGAAAGATATTCAGCGTATTGGCGCCGATGCTGTAACCCGCAAGCTGGATCACCGGCGAATTCCCCGAGCCGACCGGGTGATACGGAAACGGTCCGCCCTTCCAGCGTACCGTCGGCTGGTCGAGCCGCTCGTAGTTGGTGCCGCCGGCGCGGATTTCGTTTACCGCGTCTGCCGCTGAGCACCTGCGTCAGCGTGGCGCTGTACTGCGGCGTCTTGCGCTCACGCGTGCCCGCGGCCGACGGGTGCTGCGTGGCGCCGCCGCCTGCAAAGAAGATGTTGTTGAAGTACGAGAAGCGCCCTGACAATCGCGTCTGGGGCGTGAACTGATAGTCCAATCGACCGAGGACCTTGTGCATCTTCGTCGGGAACTCCTGGTCGATATTGAAGCTCGGGTACGGACTGGTGAAGGTGTAAGTCTTCGGCTCCCGCTCGTATTCATAGGCGCCGAAGAAGTGGACGCGATCTCGTCGGATCGGCCCGCCGAACGTCGTGCTCACCTGCTGGTTCGAGTAGGGCAGCACCCGATCGGTGATGAAGTCCTTTGCGTTGAGCTTGTCGTGCCTGAAGTAGCCGCCGAGCGTTCCCGCAAAGCTGTTCGTCCCTGATTTGGTGACGGCATTGACGACCATGCCCTGCGAGCGCCCCTGCGTCGCGTCGAACCGGTTGGCGACCACTTCGAATTCCGCGATGGCATCGCGGCTGAAGCCGGGCTGCTCGGTGTCGGTCTGCGAGTGGTAGTTGATCGTGAGCTGCTGGCCGTCGACGTTGGTCTGGGAGTAGCCCTGGCGGAACTGGGCCATGCCGCCGCCTTCGTTCCGGCGCGCGCCCGGCGCCAGCAGCGTCAAGTCCATCCAGTTCCGACCGTTGAGGGGCAGAGCTTCCACCTGCCGCGGATCGATATTCGCGCCGACCGTCGACGTTGTCGTATCGACCAGCGGCGCCTCGCCCGTGACGGTGACGGTTTCCTGCACGGTTGATGGCGCCATCTGAACGTTGACGGCGACGTCCTGTCCAATGAGGATTTGCAGAGTTCGATTCACGGTCGTGAATCCCGACAACTCTGACGTGATCCTGTAGGTGCCGACCCGCACCGGCAGCCTGAAGTCGCCCCGTTCGTCGGTGACGGCGGTAAAGGTGTTGCCGCTTGCTTCATTGACTGCGGTGATGGTTACCCCTGGCAGGACGGCGCCAGTGGAGTCGGTGACCGAGCCCGTGAACGTGGCCTCCTGAGCGTAGGCAGCCACGGGCATGACAAGGATCACCACGAGGGTCAGGAGCCGCTGAATCGACACCGATCGCATTACGACCTCCCTTGTTTAAGAGTGCGAAGAGGTCCGACGGAAAAAAGGTATTTCCCAGAGGATGAAAGTGGGCGATTCTAACGCCGTCTGTCACCAGGCAGCAAGCCGCCAGTGGGCGGGTGTAGAATACCGGCCCTCTGGCGCCTTAATATTTCGGCAACCGTGGAGGTGGACATGGCTCCCAGGCGGATGGTTGTAGCTCTCGCGTTTTCGATCGCCTTCGCTTTGGTTATTCGCGTGGCCGCGCAGACCGGTGCCGCCGTCCCATTCAAGTTAGGAACGGTCGACCAGAACGGCCGGACATTCCTTGCCTTGGTGCTCCGCGACACACAGGTGGTCGATATCGCCAGGGCGAACGCCGCGTTCGAAATGAGCAACAGCTCGGCAGCGCGGCTGACACCGCCGACGGATATGAAGCAATTGATCGCCCGCTACGATGCCGAATGGAGGCAGCGGCTGGGCGCCATTGCGAAGGTCGTGTCGAGTGCGGCAACACCGCCTGCGTACGCGGTGCCGCTGAGCGCGGTGAAAGTTCTTCCTCCGGTGCGGCCGTCAGTACAGCTGAACGCCGGTGGCAACTACGTCGAGCACGAACAAGGCATCGCCGCGAATCAGGCGCGCGGAGCCGGCGCCCGCGGCGCGGCACCGGCAGCGGCGCCCGGACGTGGCCCGGCGCCCGCAGCGACGTCGGCGCCCGGCATCTGGGATCGTCAGGCGAACGACACGCGGGATAACCCGTACCTCTTCCAGAAGCTCCCAACAGTCATCATCGGTGCGACCGACTCCATCGTCATGCCGAGGGGGCGCACCAACATCGACTTCGAGTGTGAGTTCGCGGTCGTCATCGGCCGGCCGGCGAAGTACGTCGCGACGGCGCGCGCGGCAGACTACATCTTCGGTTACACCGCGCATCACGACGTGTCCGATCGTGGCGGCCGCGGCGATCGGAAGATGGGTGGCTCGGATTGGTTCATTGGAAAGAACCACGACACGTTCGGCCCGCTGGGCCCATTCATCGTGCCGAAGGAGTTCTTCAAGGATCCGATGAATACCCGCCACACGATGTCGTTGAACGGTATGGTGATGCAGGATTCGAACACCAATCGCATGAGCCACAACATCTTCGAGCTGCTGTCGTTTGCGTCGAATATCGTGACGCTCAATCCCGGCGACGTCATCGCGGGCGGCAGCCCGGCCGGCACCAACATCGAGCGCGCCGATCCGCGATGGATGCGGGCGGGCGATATGGCGAAGTGCGACATCGAAGGCATCGGTGCGTTGAACAATCCGGTCATTGCCGAACCGACCGTGTCGAGCAAATAGCTAGCAAGGCGAGAAAGTTTCATAACCGTAGTGTCCGGCTTTAGCCGGACCTGAAGTCCGCCTAAAGGCGGACACTACGTCGGTTATGAAACCGCTTCTAGCCGCAGGACGCGGGAGGACAGACAAAAGGGGACCACCAGCAGCGGACATATAGAGGCGCCGCCGAGGAGGGAGGGGACATGAGACTCCGATTGAGCGTGGCGTTGTCGTTCGCGATCGCGGCGTCGATCGTACAGGCACAGATGCCCACCACGACCAGCGTTCAGGCTGGCGGTGGTCCGATCGTGATCACCGCCCTCGGACACGGCAGCGTGCAGATCGAGCAGGGTAACAAGGTCGTCATCGTCGATCCGGTGAGCGGCATGGCCGATCTGTCGAGGGCCAAGCGGGCCGACCTTCATCCTCGTCACCGACATTCACCAGGATCATCTTGACGCGGCGGCTGTCGCGAAGCTTCGCAAGCCGGGTGCGCCGGTTGTCGTCCCGCAGGCGGTGGCCGACCTGAAACAAATCCCGGACGTCACCGTGATGACCAACCGCACGATGCGAACCAACGAGACGGCACTTGCGGGCATGACCGTCATCTCCGTGCCGGCCTACAACCTCCAGCGCGGCCCCGCTCCCGGCCAGCTCTACCACCCTTCGGGTCGCGGACAGGGTTACTACATTGCGTTCACCGACAAGCTGGCGGTGGTTCGGGAGAAGAAAGCTGGCTCGGTCTACGTTGCAGGCGACACCGAATGCGTTCCGGCCATCGCGCAGTGGGTAAAGGATGTTGACGTGGCGCTTCTTCCGATGAATCTGCCCTACACGATGACACCGGCAGAAGCCGCGGCGTGCGTGAAAGGTTTCAAGCCGAGAGTGGCGATTCCGTACCACTACATGGGTCAGAAGACGGAGGAATTCGCTGCAGCGCTGAAGGGCAGCGGGATCGAAGTTCGTCTTCTGAACTTCTACGCGAAGGCGGCAGGCACGCAGTAATCGGTGCCGGGTCCCGCTTCGCGGCACCCGGCCCACGTACGAAGGGCCCTCAATGCGAAACCGGTCGAACGCAGTAATCGTTGCGGTGGTGGCAGCCGCTGCCGTGGCTGCCGTCTGGCTCGTGATGCGGCTGCAAAGTCCCGCGGTCGCTCAGGTGACGACTCCCGGCCAATTCGCGGCATATACGCCGCCGCGGACGGCGGACGGAAAGCCGGATCTAAACGGCATCTGGCAGAGCCTGACGACCGCCAATTGGGATTTGGAGGCGCATTCGGCGAGAGCGGGCGCATACTCTGAGCTCACGGGTGCGTGGGGTGCGCAGCCGGGCGGGCAGAGCGTCATCGAGGGTGGCGTCATCCCGTATCGGCCGGAAGCGCTGGCGAGACGGAAGGCGAACTTCGACAACCGGACGAATGTGTCGATACCAGGAGACGGCATCGAGCCAGCGCGTGGTGATCCCGAGCTCAAATGCTGGATGCCCGGGGTGCCCCGCTCGATGTACATGCCGTATCCCTTCCAGATCGTTCAGACTCCCGAAGCCATTCTGATCACCCACGAGTTCAACGGCAGCACGCGCATCGTGCGGATGAACTGGGAGGAAGAGTCCCCGGTCGACAATACATTCTTCATGGGTTGGTCGCGCGGCCGGTGGGAAGATGACACCCTCGTGATCGACGTGACCGGGCTGAACGAGAAGAACTGGTTCGATCGGGCCGGCAACTTCTACAGCGACGCAGCCCACGTGGTCGAACGCATCAGGGCGGTCAGTCCATATCACCTGTGGTACGAGGCAACCGTCGAGGACCCGAAAGTCTTCACGCGTCCGTGGAAGGTGAGCTTTCCGTTGTATCGCCGGATGGAGCCCAACGTTCAGTTGATGGAGTTCAAGTGCCAGCCGTTCGTCGAAGAGTTGTTGTACGGACGGTTTACGAAGAAATCAACCAGCTAACCCGAGGCTGAGATCATCAATGAAACGACTCCTGATTCCGCTCGGCGTTCTCGTCGTCGTGCTCGTGGCAGTCGTACTTCTCACCGCGCGCGGGCAGGTCACGCGGGCGCTCTCGGCTCTCGGAGGCACCGATGCGGCGGCCGAGTCGTGGACACCACCCCGCACACCCTGGGGCGACCCCGATCTTCAGGGCATCTACAACTACGGGACGAGCACGCCACTGCAAAGACCCCAGCAGGTGGCCGGCAAGCAGGTCCTGACCGACTCAGAAGCCGAGGACCTCCAGGAAGACATTGCCTCCAGGCTGGATCGCGATCGCCGCGACGGCGGAGCCCAGGCCGATGTCTCGCGGTCTTACAACGAAATCTGGATGGACCCCAATCGGATGCGGCTGACGGCGGACAAACGAACGTCGCTCCTCATCGATCCGCCCGATGGCAGAATCCCTCCGCGCGTCGAGCGTCCGCTCACCGACGAGGATCGCAGGGCGCAGGCGGAAGCGGAGTTGTCGACGCGCCGGTTCAATGCCGGGTTCCAGGAGAGCTACCGCGACATGGACGTGGGCAACCGGTGCATCATCAGGCGCCGGAACGAGGGCGGCGGGCATCCGTACCTGCCGGCCATCTACAACAACATGGCGCAAATCTTTCAGGCGCCCGGCGTCGTCGTCATCTATTCCGAGATGATCCACTTTGCCCGGGTGATTCCCGTCGATGGACGACCGGCGCTGCCCGACAACGTTGAAACATGGCTCGGCGATCCGCGCGGACGATGGGAGGGCAACACGCTCGTGGTTGAGACGCGCAACTTCCTGTCATCCGCCGATGTCGGCCGAACCGGCGTCGTGTATGGAAACGCCAACCCGAAGACATACCGCCTGGTCGAGCGATTCACTCGCGTCGGTCCCGACGAAATCAGTTACCAGGTGACGATTGAGGATCCGGAAACGTGGACGCGGCCCTTCACGATCATGGTGCCGTGGAACAAGACGAACGAGCAGATCTACGAATACCAGTGCCAGGAATTGAACTACGACATGTACCACTGGCTGCATGGAGCCCGGGAACGTGAGAAAAGGGGAGAGAAGTTCGACCCGAACGCCCCCGAGGCTCGCGCAGTTCAGGGTGAGGGTTAACGGAGGTAATCCGATGCGAATCACAGTCATCCTGGTTATGGCAGGTATCGTTCTCGGTGCGGCCGTGGCGCCGGTGAGGGCCCATCACGCCTTCGCTTCGGAATTTGACGCGCGGAAGCCGGTCAAGTTCACAGGGACGGTCACCAAGATGGAGTGGATCAACCCTCACTCGTGGATGCACGTGGAGGTCAAGAAACCGGATGGCACTGTTGAGAACTGGATGATTGAGGCGGGATCTCCAAACAGTTTGTTCAGGCGGGGAATCAACAAGAACACGGTGAAGCCCGGCATGGTGGTCGTGGTTGACGGTTATCAGGCGCGGGACGGTTCGCGGCGGGCCAACGGGCGGGACGTGACGCTCCCTGAGGGAAAGAAACTGTTCCTCGGGTCCGCTGGTACCGGCGCGCCTGGGGACAAGTAGGGCGGGGTCGCCGCTTGTCCGCCGGGACGGTCCGCCGAAGCGGACCGTCTAGTCAGCGCTGGCTTGTCGGGTCGCATTGCGACCCGACCTTGCGGAGGCGGAAGCGGACCCGCCGAGACGGGACACACGGTAAAAGGAGGAATCACAAATGCGCGTACGAACGCGGTCACTCATTTTTCTCTTGATGGCAATCGTCGCGGTGTCGGTGGGCGTCGCAGCCTGCAGCGCGCCATCGAGCGAGCCACAGGCGGCAGCTGCTCCGGCGCAGACTGCGCCGCAGGAGGTTGGCGGACAGGACGAGTTCGGCCCCTATGAGCCGGTGGCGAACTGGCCGCAGCCGCTGCCCGATGGTCCTGACGGAGTGAAGCACGACGGATGGACATGGGGATCGGTTGGCGCCATTTTCGCGGAGACGCCCGATCGGATCTGGATCGCCCAGCGCGGCGAGCTGCCGCTGCCCCAGGGCGCCAAGCCGTGGACGCCGTACGCCATGCTCCAGCCGACTCGCGGCAATGCGACGGGCAACCCCGATGGGCTCAGCGCCACCTGCGAGCCCGTTGCGAAGCGCGGTTGGGAGCGACGGTGGCATCACTCCGTGATCATCGTGGATCGCGACGGCAAGCTGGTCGACGAATGGCCGTTCATGGAGAAGATGTTCGCTCAGGACAAGTGCGGCCGCGGTCCGCACAAGATCAAGATGAATCCGTACGATGCGGAAAAGCACGTCTGGATCATCGACGATCAGCAGCACGTCATCTGGAAGTTCACGCACGACGGCAAGCTCGTGATGACGCTCGGCACGGTCGGACAGCGCGGGCGCGACGCCGGCAAGCTGTTCGATCGCCCCACGGACATCGACTGGCTGCCCGATGGCACGTTCTTCATCAGCGATGGCTACGGCGGTACCCGCGTCGCAAAGTTCGATCGCGACGGCAAATTCATCAAGGACTGGGGCGGCCCGCCGAAGGATCCGAACAACCCCGGGCCGAACGAGTTCGACACGGTGCACAGCATCGCGATCAGCAAGGACCAGCGGCTGTTCGTCGTGGATCGGACGCACCGCAGGTTCCAGATCTTCGATCTGGACGGCAAATTCCTCAGCATGTTTTCGACGGGCACCAATTCGTCGCCGTATTACCACTACATCTCAACCGATCAGTACCTGTGGGTTGGTGACGGCGGGACGAACAGGATTCTCAAGTACGACCTTGGATGGCCATTTCCTGTATGGCTGGGGCGGGCGCGGCGGACAGCCCGGAATGTTCAACGGTCCGCATCAGTTGACGACCGATCAGGACGGCAACCTGTACGTTGCCGAAGTCTTCAATGGACGCGTGCAGAAGTTCCGGCCCAGGCCGAATGCCGACCCGTCGAAGGTGGCGGGACAGGAGTTGCGTTTCACGGTAGGCACGAACTGATTGAATTGATAGCAAGGCGGGTCCGCGGCTCGATGCGAATGAGCCTCACCGCGGGACCCGCCCCACTGTAACGTAGGCCGGGTCCTGCGACGAGGCGCACCTCGTCGAGTTGCAGACCCGGCGGTTACCCCATCTTTCGGAGGCACCTATTGATATCGGCGTAATGGCTTCCTAACCCATTCCCGTATCGGGCGGGAGACGCGGTTTCGCAAGCAGGAGGATAGTGATGACTCTCCGGTCCCTGCGCGTCTCGTCGTCGTGTTGTTCTGTGCGCTGTTCCTGCCGGCTGTCGCATCGGCGCAGTCGGAGACCGGCAACATTGCCGGCGTAGTCAGAGACGCTTCGGGCGCCGTGCTGCCCGGCGTCACGGTTGAAGCCGCCAGCCCTGCCCTGATCGAAAAGGTCCGCACTGTCGTTACGGACAGCGAGGGCCTCTACCGCATCGTCGATCTGCGGCCTGGCGCGTACACCGTCACCTTCACGTTACCCGGCTTCAGCACATTCGTTCGCGACGGGATCGAGTTGACCACGGGGTTTACCGCGACCGTGAACGGCGAGATGAAAGTGGGAGGGGTCGAGGAGACGGTCACGGTGACAGGGGAAGCTCCGTTGGTGGACATCTCGAACGTCGAGCAGCAGACCACCCTCTCGCGCGACTTGCTCGATGAGATCCCGACCAGCAGGCGTCCCGCGCAGTTCATCACGCTCATCGTGGGGGCCGACGGCGGAGCCAATGCGTCGACCCTCCACGATGTCGGCGGTGTCGGGAGCGACCGCGCCTTTTTCGGGGTTCATGGCCAGCGCGCCGACGACATGACCTACAACTTCGGCGGCATGGATTCGAGGGTGTTCAGTGGCGGGGGGTTCCAATACAACGCCCACACCTTCGAGGAAGTCGTCGTCGAGACGGCCGCCGGCTCCGCTGAAGCGTCGACCGGCGGCGTCCAGATCAACATCATCCCGAAGGATGGCGGCAACATGTTCTCGGGAACTGTCGAGTACCGAGATCACCGGCCCGAAACTGACGTTCGACAATATCAACGACGACCTGCGCAGCCGTGGCCTGACCAAGGCGGGGTCAGTCAGACGGTACTACGACGTCGGGGGAGGGGTTGGCGGCCCGATCATGCGGGACAAGCTGTGGTTCTTCAGTCGCCTCCGGTGGGAGGACAGGTCCAGTTATCAGGCTGGTAACTACTACAACAAGCGACAGGGCACTGTGTTCTACGAGCCGGACTTGGACCGGCCCGCCTACAACCATGATTTCTCGAAGGACGCCTCGGTTCGCCTCACGTGGCAGGCCGCGCCGAAGCACAAGATTGTGGGCAATTACACGCTTCATCCGTCCTGTCAATGTACGTTTGCCCTGCTGGAGCAGGTGAGTCCCATCTTCGCGCCAGAAGCCGTCGCCGAGCACCATTACGACGGCACAGGACCAGGGCAGTTGCCCCAGTCCTTGACGACGGCCCACTACACGTATCCGGCCACCAATCGGCTCCTGTTCGAGGCGGATTGGTCGCTGAGTATCTATCACCGCAACCAGGCACGGATACCGGGTGTGGGGTACGACGCCATCTCGGTCACGGACACGGGGCTGAACCTCAGGTACGGCTCGCGGAGCACGCTCTACCAGGTACTGAACGACGACCGTACTACACGAACGGGTCGCGGTGTCCTACATCACCGGCACACATAACTTCAAGGCCGGCGTCGACCTGAACCAGTTCAGCCAGGGCCGTAAGAGCTACGACGACCCCTGGCTCGTCAATCAGGCCATCTCGTATACCTTCCGAAACCAATTGCCGGTGTCGGTCTCGATCTACACGGGGCCATACGGACCGTATCAGGAAGGAACCGAGAATGGGGCGTACGTGCAGGACCAGTGGACCATGCGGAGGATGACGCTGAACCTGGGCCTCCGGTACGCCGTGTATGACGTGGTTGATCCCGGAATCGCACCTGCCGGCGGGCCCGTACGTGCCGGCGCGCGATTTCCCGGAAGTCAAGCACTCGCCCCGCTGGGAAAATCTCAGCCCGCGAGTGGGCGCCGCCTACGACCTGTTTGGCACCGGCAGGACGGCGATCAAGGTGGCGCTGGGCCGGTATCCAGCCGCGCAACACGGGCGTCGGCGTAAACCTCCCCGTGTCCAATCAGCCCACAAGCACGACGATGAGCTGGAACGACACGTTTTTCGGCGCCGGGGACCCGCGAACAGCAACTTCGTGCCCGACTGCGATCTCAGAAACCCGCGTGGCCAACGGCGAGTGCGGGGCGTGGAATGACCGCACTTTCGGTCAGGTCAGGGAAGGCAATACGGTTTTTGCGGACGACGCGCGCGGGGGCTTCAACCTGGAGAACTACAACTGGCAGGGCAATGATCGCGGTCCAGCACCAGTTGCGGCCGAACCTGGGTCTCACCGTCGCCTATTTCCGCACGTGGTACGGCGGTTTCCAGGTGCTGGACAACACGCTGGTGACGCCGGCGGATTATCGATCCGTTCTGCATTACCGCGCCCATGGATAGCCGGCTGCCCAGCAACGTGAGCGGCAAGGAAATCTGCGGACTCTACGACCTCAATCCGGCGAAGTTCGGCCAGATGGGCCTGCTGCGGACCCAGTCGTCGCACTACGACGGCACGATGAGCGAGGTGTTCGACGGCGTCGATATCGCCCTCGGCGCGCGGTTTGGGCAGGGCGGACAGTTCCAGGGAGGCCTGGCCACCGGCCGCACGGTGACCGACAACTGCATGGTGATTGATTCGCCGTCGACGCTCACTGCCGGGACGCCTGCGGGCGCAGCGTTGGCGCTACCGGTGGTGGATCCGCGGCCGGGCTACTGCCGCGTCAGCCGGCCGTGGTCCAGTTCGACTCAGGTGAAGTTCTCGGTCGTCTACCCGCTGCCCTGGGATTTTCAGGCCAGCGGGATCTATCAGAACATTCCCGGGGTCCCGATCAGGGCCACCTACGTTGCCACCAATGCTGAAATCAGGCCGTCGCTGGGCCGGCACCTCTCGGCGTGCCCCAGCCAGACCGCTGCCACGTGTAATTCGAATTTCCCCGCGATCGACCTGATCCCACCCTTCTCACTCTACGGTGACCGGATTCAACAGGTGGATCTCCGTATCACCCGCAACTTCCCGATGGGGACCCGCAGGCTGCAGGGGAACTTCGACGTCTACAACTTGCTCAACGCGAGCACCATCCAGAACGAGCAAGCGGCGTACACTCGCACGAATAACCAGTGGAGGAACGCGATACAGGTTATGGGTGGACGCCTGTTCAAGTTCAGCGCGCAGCTGACGTTCTAGACACCTCGGCGGGTCCGCGGCTCGACGTGAGGATGTTCGCCGCGGGACCCGCCCCACCACATGCTGGTACGTGGGCCGGGTCCTGCGACGAGATGGATGTCATCGAGTCGCAGACCCGGCAATCCTCAGGAGAAGACGATGCGGAATCGAAGAGCGTTTCTGAAGAACATGGCGGGCGCAACGGCGGGTGCGCTTGTCGCAGGTGGCGGCTTCGCGGGTATGGCGCTCAACGCCGCTCAGGCCCCTGCCGCAGGACGCCGTCGAGCGATGATCGGCGGCCGCCGCATCACCGTCATCGACATTCACGCCCACCATTTCGTCCCGGAAGCGATTGATCTCGTCCGAGGCACGCCGCTCGAGATGGAGTTCAAGGGACAGGCCGCCAACAAGGATCGTTACCTCGGACCAGGCTGGCTCCAGTACATGGACAAAGAGGGCATCGACATCTCGGTGCTCAACATGAACCCGTGGTGGTACGCGGCCGATCGCGACCTTGCTCGCCGGGTCTGCGATCTGCAGAACGAGAAGACCGCCGAGTGGGTCAAACGGTACCCGGATCGGTTCGTGGGCATGGCGACATGCGCCCTGCAGCACCCGGACCTCGCCGCCGAGCAGCTGGAAATGGGAGTCAAGAAGCTGGGCATGCGCGGCGCGCCCATCGGCGGCAGCGTCGAAGGGCAGGAGCTGTCGGATCGGAAGTTCGATCCGTTCTGGGCCAAGGCCGAGCAGCTCGGTGTCATGTTGTTCATGCACCCGCAGCAGGCGCCCGGCACGACCTCGAACGCGCGGCTTGGCGGGAAGGGCGCGCTCGGCAACACGATCGGCAATCCGCTCGAGACCACCGTATTTCTGTCGCACCTGATTTTCGAGGGAACGCTCGATCGTTTTCCGGGATTGAAGATCTGCGCGGCTCACGCCGGCGGATACCTGCCGTCCTACCTCGGGCGCTCGGACGCGCGATGCGGCCGTGGCGGCGGACAGGGCGACTGCACCAAGCTGAAGCCGAGCGAATACTTCAGAAGGAACCTCTACATCGACTCGATGATCTTTCGCGAGGAGGGTTTGAGGAACCTGGTTGCGGAGGTCGGCGCCGATCACATGTTCTACGGCACCGACTTTCCGTTCGACTGGCCGGTGGGTATCGACTTCATCCTCAACGCGAAGGTCTTGAACGACGCGCAGAAGGAGGCAATCCTCGGCGGGAATCTGATCAAGCTGCTCGGGATTAAGCCGGTAGCGTCGTAATAGAAATGGGCCGACTTAAAGGTCGGCCCCTACAATTTCGAAGAACTACGCCGCAGAACGTATGCGTAAGACAGCGATCGTCGCCGGGCTGTTTGTGATCTGCCTTGGCGCACTCGTTGCCCTCAAGGCCGCGCCGCCGCAGGACGGGTCGCAATTGTCGCGTGCACCAACATTCAGCAGGGATGTCGCGCCCATCCTTTTCAAGAACTGCACGCACTGCCATCGACCGGGCGAAGTCGCACCGATGTCGCTCTTGACCTATAAAGACGCGCGCCCGTGGGCGAGGGCGATGCACGCTGCGGTGTTGACAGGCGTGATGCCGCCCTGGCATGCCGATCCCGCGCACGGCGAGTTCGCCAACGAACGACGCCTCAGCGAAGCGGACAAGAACACGATCGCGGCGTGGGCAAACGCGGGCGCGCCGGAAGGCGATCCCGCCGAAGCGCCGCCGCCTCCGAAATATGTTGACGGCTGGCAAATCGGCGAGCCGGACATCGTTTTCGAGATGGGTGAGGATTACCCGGTTCCGGCACAGGGCGCTGTTGAATACGAATGGATGTACATCCCGGCGAATTTCACGGGGCCACGATACGTTCAGGCGGTCGAGATCCGGCCGGGTAACCGCAAGCTCGTTCACCACGTCCTGGCGTACTACAGAGCGAAGCCCGACACGGAGCGCCTGCCGGTACTGGCCGTCGATGCGGAGCGTCAGCCGCCCGCCCGCCCCACGTGCTTCAGGCCTCCGACCCCGTCGCACCGACGGGAATCAACCGAGACTCATCGCCACTTACGCGCCTGGGACGCTGCCCGCAGGTCTTTGCTCCGGGCAGCGCGCTGCGCCTCGAAGCGGGTGGCGTGATCGAGCTCCAGATGCATTACTCGACCAACGGGACGGCAGGAACGGATCGTACAAAGATCGGGTTCATCTTTTCGAAGGACCCGACGCCGCGCGAAGTGATGGCCAGCCAGTTCCTCAATTCGAAGCTCAGGTTGCCCGCCCGGGCGCGCGATGTACGCGTGGACGCAGAGGTCGCCTTTCGGCGGGAGGCGACTCTCTGGGGTCTGTTCCCGCATACGCATCTGCGCGGGAAGAAGTGGGAGTATCGGCTGGTCCTGCCGGATGGCACCGAACGGATGATTCTGTCGGTGCCGAAGTACAGACTTCAACTGGCAGACGTACCTACATGTTTCGGGAGCCGTTGCGGGTCCCCGAGGGTTCGCGGATCGTTTCGAGCGCGTGGTACGACAATTCAGCCCTCAACCGATCCAACCCCGATCCGAGCGTCGACGTTTTCTGGGGCGACCAAACCTGGCAGGAGATGCAGTACACCGGTCTGCTCTTCAGTGTCGGCGCTCCCACGCAAACACCTTGACCAGGGCCGTCGAAGGAGACGTATGCGCACTTCCAGCGGTTTGTCGCGTAGAGAGATGATGAAACTGGTCGGCGCGGTGGGTAGCCTCGCAATGACCCGCGGCGCCGCGAGCGTGTTTGCGCAGGCGCCGGGGAAGATCGAATCGATGGCGCCCGAGCTCGCAAACGTTATCGCCGCGTCCGAGCCGATCCGCGAGCTCGCCACCGGCTACGGCGGCGACATCGGGCCGGCAGAAGGCCCGCTGTGGATGGCGGAGGACGGCTATCTGCTGTTCAACGACATCCACACCGCGCGCCGGATGAAGTACACCCCTGGGCGTGGCGCCAGCGTCGCCATGGAGAAAACCAACGAGGCCAACGGCATCACGCGCGATCTGCAGGGCCGCATCATCTCCGCCGAGCATCTGACGAGACGCGTCACCCGCTACGAGCCCGACGGCAGCCTCACCGTGGTTGCCAACAGCTTCCAGGGAAAGCGCCTGTTGCGGCCGAACGACGTGATCGTCAAGTCCGATGGCACGATCTACTTCACGGACCCGGGCGGCACGGCGGCTCCGGAACAATGGGACGTGACGCTTTCCGGCGTTTACCGCGTCTCGGCCGACCTCGGTTCCATGTCGCTCGTCATCGACGACATGGTCCGGCCCAATGGCATCGCGCTGTCGCCCGACGAACGTGTCCTTTATGTTGCCGATTCCCGGCGCCGGCACGTGCGCGCGTACGATCTTCTCCCCAACGGCATGGCAGCCATGGAGACGAGCCGCGTCTTCGCCGACCTGGGCGGGGCAGAGCCGGGTGTGCCCGACGGAATCAAGGTCGACACGGCGGGCAACGTGTACAGCGGCGGCGCCGGCGGCCTCTACATCCTCGACTCGAAAGGAAAGAAGCTGGGGCGCATCGTCCATGGGCAGCCGGCGACGACGAACATCGCCTTCGGCGGCGCCGATTGGAAGACGCTGTACTTCACCACCAGAAGCACGCTGTTTTCCGTCAACGTGAAGATTGCCGGTGTGGCGGTGCCTGCGAGAAAGAGATCGTCATAACGGACGCACCCGCCCCCCGAATCCGTATGTTGTAGGGCCGACCTTCAGGTCGGCCCAACGGCAGGTCGGCCCAACGGCCCAACGGTTATTTTGTGTACGTCAGGGTCGCGTTCGTTGAAGGCCCGGGCTGTTCGGTCGCCCTGACGATCGTCAGTGTGCCGCCGGCAAGGCTGAAAATGTCGCGCATCTGGTTCAGGGCCGTATTCCACGTGTAGAGAACGAGCCGGCTTCCATCCCAGCTCGCCTTCGTTCGCCATTTCACGACGGCCGTGGACCCCGACTGACTGCTCGACGTTCCGTCCCAGATGGTGTCGCTGCCATCGAGCTTGTAAACAACCTTCATTGGCGTCGCCCCGAACTGGCCGCCCTCGATGGTGAGTTCTGTTGCGCTTTGCGTCACGACGATCGTCGGCGATGGCACGCCCCACCCGTTCGAGCCCGGATAGTTTGCTGGAGTGCTCGACACGTATTTCCACGTTCCCGAGAAGTTCGGCCGCCCCTGTGCAGAGACGGCGGCGGGCACCGTCAACGCGACCGCTACCAGTAGCGCGCACGCTTTAGCGTGCGCGTGTGCTCGCGCAGGCTGAAGCCTGCGCGCTACGAATGCGTGCGCGTGTGTCCGCGCACGCCCCGTCATCGCGTGCCTCCCGCCATCGGCATGAGCGACCGCCCGCGCACCAGTTGTGTTGGATCGGCGCCAGGCTTCGGCCGGTACTTCTGCGTCCGCCCACCGAACACCTCGGCGATGAAGAGGTTGCCCTCCTGATCGGCCGAGATCTGGTGCATCGCCCACGTGTATCCGGGTCTGGTGCCGAACTGTCCGAATCGAGTACTCCGCATGTCCGGACAGATCGAACTTGACGATTCGATCGCTGATGCTGTCGACCGCCCACACATGTTCGTCGGCGCTCATCATCATGCTGTGCGGCGCGATGCCCGGCCATTCGTCGAGGAACTTGCCATCGACGTCAAATACCTGAATCCGCCGGTTCCCCCGATCGGAAACGAAGACGCGCGGCGGCGAGCCGCCTACCGCGATGCCGTGCGGCGTGTTGAACTGGCCGGGGCCGGTGCCGCGCGTGCCCCACTTGAGCAACGGCTTGCCGTCCTTGTTGAACTTCACCACGCGGGTGTTTCCGTAGCCATCCGCGACGAAAAACGTGCCGTCAGGCAGCCAGTCGATCATGGTCGGCCGGCGCAGCCGCGTGAGGTCCTCGTTGTCGCCGAATTCGTCGAGCACGCCGATCGTCTGCACCAGCTTCTTGCCGTCGTGGGTGAACCTGAAGATGACGTGGCGCATGTCGTCGACGACCCAGACATGGCGTTCCGGGTCATACGGGCTGATGTAAACCTGGTGCGGCCCGCGCCCCCATTCAAACAGCTTGTCCCACTGGTTCCACGCTTCGATCAACTTGCCGTTGCCGTCGACGACCACGATGGTGTTGACCATGTTGGCGATCGGCTGCGTTGCGGCCTGCTGATTGAAGAAGCCCCAGTTGCCGGGGAAGTTTGGTGGGAACCTTTTCCGGCAGCTTCAGCTCGCCGCGATTGGCCAGGTAGATACGATTCGGCGATTCGGCAAAGACGCCGCCCTGCGATCCCCAGATGTAACCCGGTTTGGGATACGGGTGCGCCCACTCCGGCCACTTCGGATCGGGCACTTCGTACGGGCCGGTGATGTCACCCACACCGCCTTTGGCGGGAACGATGTTTCCCTGCTGAAGCGAGGCCGCAGAAGGGTACAAACCGAAAGCAACTGTCAACGAGGCGAGCAGGAAAAGCGACAGCAGCCGGGGCATTTCGACTCCTTTTCTCCGTAGGCCGGGTCCTTTTGGACCCGGCTTGAGGCGGCTCCGAAAGGAGCCGCCCTACGCCGCGTCGCAGTCTAGCGCCGCTGTCAATCGGTGTGCAACCGGCGGTAGAATTGCCGCGCGGCGAAGTTGGAGAGGCCCCCCCTTATGAAAAAGATCCTGTCGTTGGCGCTTCTCGGTGCGATGTTGTGCGGGCTTGCCGTCGGTGCGCAGGACGCGGGCGGGACCATCGACGCCGCGGTCAAGGCCATGGGCACCGCCAGCGTGCAGTCGATTCAGTATTCGGGCACCGGCGCCGTTTTCATGGTGGGTCAGAATTTCAGGCCGGAGTCACCATGGCCGCGCTTCAAAGTGACCAAATACAACACCGGCGTCCGCTACGACACTCCCGCGTTCCGCGAAGAGCTCGTCAGGGTTGACGACGAGAACCCGGCCCGGGGTGGCGGGGCTGGCGGGTTCAACGCAACGACCGGCCAGGGCGGCATGCGGCCAATCCTCGGCGAGCAGACCCAGGTCCGGCAGGCCACGCCCGCGCACCGACGTGGGTGAGCTCCAGATCTGGATGACGCCGCACGGATTCCTCAAAGCGGCGGCAGCCAACAAGGCGACGCTCGGCAACGCTGCAGGACGGCGCACGCTTTCATTCATGGCGCGCGGCAAGTACACCGTCACCGGCACGCTCAACGATCAGAACCTCGTCGAACGCGTCGAGACGCGCATCGACAACACGATGCTGGGCGACATGGTCCTCGAGGCGCAGTATTCCGGGTACAAGGATTTCGGAGGCGTACAGTTTCCAACGCGGATCGTCGAACGGCAGGGCGGGCACCCGACGCTCGACATCACGGTCAGCAATGTCGTGCCGAACGGCGCGGCGACGCTGCAGATTCCCGACAACGCGCCGGCGCCACAAGCCGAAGGAGCCGCAAAGTCGGAGCGCCTCGGCGATGGCGCCTGGGTGATCACCGCCGGCCTGAACAGCGTCCTCGTCGAGTTTGCCGACCATCTCGTCGTCGTCGAAGCGCTGGGCAACGATGCGCGGTCACACGCCGTCATGGCGGAAGTGAAGCGGCTCGTGCCGAACAAGCCAATACGGTACGTCGTGAACACGCACGCGCACTTCGATCATTCAGGCGGTATCCGGGCGTTTGCGGCCGAAGGGATCACCATCATCACCCAGGAGGTCAACAAGCCGTTTCTCGAGAAAGTGCTCGGGCTGCCGCATCGCCTCAATCCCGACAGTCTCGCGAAATCGAATCGGCGCGCCACAGTCGAAGGGTTCGCCGACAAGCGCGTGCTGACCGATGGCGACCAACACGCTGGAGCTTGCACCATATCCGTGGCAATCTGCATCATGACGGTCTGCTGATGGCGTACCTGCCGAAACAGAAAGTGCTGATTCAGGCCGATGCGTTTCATCCGCGTCCAGGGGCCAAGCCGTATCCATCGCCGCCGCAGTTCACCGTCAATTTTTACGAGAACATCCAGCGGTTGAAGCTGGACGTTGCGCAGGTTCTGCATATTCATGGTGGCGCCGATCCGATTGCGGTCGTCGCCAAGGCCGCCGGCCGATCCTGAATTTTTCGATGCGGGTTCGGACGTTGGCTTGACCGTCGTGGACAGAGGGTGCTATACACCGCGGACCTTCATATCTTCCCGGGTGAGGTGATCAGCGTACACGGTTGACGTCTGTTCATATTCATACTCGGCTCCTTCACGCCTTTATAGGAGGGAAGCCTTATGGGAACCTCGCGGGCCGCGTTGTTCGTCGTCGTTGTTCTCGTCGTCGGGTCCCTGCTCGTCGTGCCAGCCGGTGCATCGGCACAGGTGGCGGATAGTGCCTCGATCGCGGGAGTCGTGCGCGATGCCTCTGGCGCGGTGCTGCCGGGCGTCACCGTCGAAGCCGCCAGTCCTGCCCTCATCGACAAGGTCCGCACCGTCGTCACCGACGGTCAGGGCCTGTACCGGATCGTCGACCTGCGGCCCGGGCGTGTACACGGTGACCTTCACCCTGCCCGGCTTCAG
Source organism: uncultured Acidobacteriota bacterium (assembly GCA_963814955.1). GTDB lineage: Bacteria > Acidobacteriota > Vicinamibacteria > Vicinamibacterales > UBA2999 > DATCJA01. Next base: position 172,838 of record CAWFEX010000014.1, on the reverse strand, counting down.
CACATTGAGGCGCGAGGGGCTCGAGCTGACGACCGGATTCACCGCCACCATCAATGCCGAGTTGAGGGTCGGCACGGTCGAGGAAACGATCACGGTGAGCGGCGAGTCTCCGGTGGTCGACATCTCGAACGTGCGCCAGCAGACGACGCTCGAGCGCGAGACGCTCGAGGCACTCCCCACCTCCGGCCGCATCAGCCAGCTTGTCAATTTCATCCCTGGCGCTGTCGTCGGCAACCCTGTGTGGCAGAGCGTGGGCGGCCTCGACGAGCGCGCCAATGCCTTTTCGGCGCACGGGGGCCGCTTCGAGGACAACGCTCCCATGCAGGATGGTCTGGTTCAGCGTCTGCAGGGAGGCGCCATCTTCGTGTTCAACCAGCTGGCCTTCCAGGAAGTCGTCGTCGAGACGGGCGGCACGTCGGCCGAACGGAATACCGGCGGCGTCCAGATGAACATCGTGCCGAGAGGACGGCGGCAACACGTTTTCCGGCAGTTTCAGCACCTCCCACACCACTCAGGACCTGCAGGCGGACAATCTCAACGACGAGCTGCGCGCGCGGGGCTTGGCATTCTCGTCATCGCTCAAAAAGCACTACGACACGGGCGGCGCCATCGGCGGGCCCGTCGTGCGGGACAAGTTGTGGTTCTTCAACGCGTACCGGTTCGGCGCCAACCAGCAGTTCCAGCAGGGCAACTACTTCAACAAGCTTCAGAACCAGCGCGTCGGTACGGATCCGGTCTGGCGTGTGACGTTCTACGAACCGGACCTCGACCGGCCGGCGTACACCGACGATTACTATAGCGACTACAGCCTGCGACTGACGTGGCAGGCGGCGGCGAAGCACAAGATCGTCGCGTCCTATCAGGTGCAGCCCAACTGCAGCTGCTTCTGGCCGCTGCTGGAGCTCGGGCCGCAGCAGAACATTCAGGGAACGCCCGAGGCGGTCGGCGCGCACAACTACAAGGTCAACTATCTCCCGCTCGTCGCGTGGACGTACCCGGTCACCAACCGGCTCTTGATCGAGGCGGGGGCCTCGGCCAATGTGTTCAACAACAACACGCTGCGGACCGACGAGAGCGTGGGGCTGGACACGATCGGGATCACGGAGCTGTCGACGAATTTCCGCTACGGCTCACGGGCATTGGGACTGACCCACGCCCAGGGCTACCGGGTGCAGCACAACAGACAGTACCGCCAGCGCGTGTCGATGTCCTATATCACCGGGTCGCACGCCTTCAAGACCGGCGTCGACGTGAGTGAGTACCAGGAGGGGAGCCCCGGCCGCGCGAATGACTGGAACCAGGTCAACGGCGCGCGGTCGTACACGTTCAGAGATCGCATTCCCCAGCAGGTCACGATCTTCGCCGTGCCGTTCGAAAGGCTGTTCCGCACGCGCGACATCGGGGTCTACGCCCAGGATCAGTGGACGATTCGAAGACTTACGCTGAACATGGGCGTGCGGTTCACCAACTTCAATGGCGGGGCGCCGGCGACAGAGATGCCGGCCGGTCCATGGGTCCCGGCGCGCAGCTTCCCGGAGACCAAGAACGCACCGAACTGGACCAATGTCAGCCCCAGGCTTGGCGCCGCGTACGACGTCTTTGGGGACGGCAAGACGGCGCTGAAGGTGTCGCTGGGCCGGTACACGCCCTATGTGATTGCTGCCGTCGACATCCCTGCGGACAATCAGGCGGCCAGCACGACACGGACGTGGAACGACAACGGGAACTACGTGCCCGACTGCGATCTCCGGAACCCGGTTGCGAACGGAGAGTGCGGGCCCTGGTCAGACCTGTCCTTCGGGCAGGTTCGCGCCGGCAGCACGCGCCGTGCGGCCGATGCGCTGGGCGGCTTCAACCGCCAGGACTACAACTGGCAGGGGTCAGTCTTGCTACAGCACGAGCTCCGCCCCAACGTCGCACTGAACGTCGGCTATTTCCGCACCTGGTACGGCAACTTCCTGGCCACCGACAACCAGGCGCTCACGACAGCGGACTTCGATCCATTCTGCGTCACGGTGCCGACGGACAGTCGGCTGCCCGGCGGCGGCGGGAATCAAATTTGCGGGTTGTACGACGTCAAGCCAGCGGCGTTTGGCCGCGTCGACAATCTGGTGACACAGGGGACGCATTATGGCAAGCAGAGCGAGGTCTACAACGGCTTCGATCTCGGCCTGGACGCGCGCTTCGCGGGCGGCGCGCAGATCTCGGCCGGCGTGGGCGTTGGACGCACGGTGACTGATACGTGCGATTTCAACGATTTGCCCCAACTGCTGCCGAACAACATCGGGGCAGTGGCGGTCTCAACGACCGTCCTTACGCCGAGAACATCCGAGTTCTGTCACGTCAGCCGCCCCTGGACCGCTGCGACGGGTATCAAGCTCTTCGCGATCTACCCGCTGCCGTGGGACTTCCAGGTGAGCGCGATGTATTTCAACATGCCTGGCATCCCAATCGTCGCGAGCCGCGCATTCACGAACGCGGAAATTCGGCCGTCGCTCAATCGCGATCTCGGCCAGTGCCGCGGCGCTGCTACCTGCAACGCCAACGTCGTGATCAACATGATGCCGACGGATACGGAATTCGAGGACCGGCTCCAACAACTGGACGTGCGCGCGTCCCGGAGCTTCCGTGCGGGGCGAGTGCGACTGCGGGCGAATGGGGATCTGTACAACGTTTTCAACGCAGGCAACGTGCTCAACATGACGACGCGATATGCCGGGCCCACTGGAGGCCAGTGGCTGCGCCCGATCCAGATCCTGGGCGGTCGGATGTTCAAGATCAGCGCGCAGATGGACTTCTGAGCCAGGTAGGTAGTGTGGTAGTTGGTAGTATGGTGGTGTAGTCGGATCGCGCACGCTTGAGCGCGATCGACTACCGCAGGAGTAGGGCGGGTCTTCGGACCCGCCGGATCTGCCGGGTCAAGGGTTGCCGGGTCCAGAAGGACCCGGCCTACGGAGACGACCTCAGATGCGGAAACCCAGCAGGAACCTGTCAGCGGCGGTTGCCATTCTCGTTTGCGTCGTTGCGACGCCGATTGCGCTGCTGGCACAGGCGGCGGCACAGGCGCCTACACCCGGCACCTTCCCGCGCTTCACCGTGCCCAGAATGGCGGATGGCCGACCGAACTTGAACGGCATCTGGCAGGCCCTTGTCACTGCCAACTTCAATCTCGAGGATCACGAAGCGCAGGCGGGCCCTTTCACCGAGCTCGTAGGGACCTACACTGCCGAGGCCGCGGGGCAAAGCGTCGTCGAAGGCGGCGTGATTCCCTACAAACCGGAGGCGCTGGCGAAGAGAAAACAGAATTTCGAGAATCGGGCGAAAGTCGACGTCAGCAGAGACGACACCTGGCACGACCTGGGCGACCCGGAACTGAAATGCTACATGCCGGGCATCCCTCGCGCGACCTACATGGGCTTCCCGTTCCAGATCGTGCAGGGATCGTCCGATGCCGTCCTGTTCACCTACGAGTTTGCGAGCGCCGCGCGCGTCGTCCGGATGAACTTGAAGCAGGAAAGCCCCGGTGATTTCTGGATGGGCTGGTCGCGCGGACGGTGGGAAGGTGACACGCTGGTCGTCGACGTCACCGGGCAGCGCAAGGAAACCTGGTTCGACCGCTCGGGCAACTATCATAGTGAAGCGCTCCGCGTCGTGGAGCGCTACACTCTGGTGAGCCCGTACCACATCATGTACGAGGCGACGATTGAAGATCCCAATGTCTACAGCCGCCCGTGGAAGATCAGCTTTCCGCTCTATCGGCGGATGGAAAAGAACGTTCAACTCCTGGAATTCAAGTGTCAGCCGTTCACGGAAGAACTGTTGTACGGACGTTTCCGCAAGAAATGAGCCTATGCGACGGGCCACGGAGGCGCGGAGGCACAGAGGTAAACCAGATTGTGCTCCGTGTCTCGGTGTCTCCGTGGCTTGTGGCGGGTGGAGGTGCTCGATGCCTCGTCGATTTCTGATGTCACTCGGTGTGTTGGGTGTCGTGGCAGCGGTCGGGTTGTGGTCGATCGCTCCGCTGGTCGCGCAGGCTCCAAAGCCGGCTGCGCCGGCCGCGGGCGCGACCGCCGCTGCGCCGGCCAAGCCTGCTCCGGCCGCCAGGCCGGCGACGCCGGGCCGCACGCCGTGGGGCGATCCCGACCTGCAGGGTACCTGGAACTTTGCGACCAGCACGCCGCTCGAACGTCCGGCAGCCCTTGGAGAGAAGGCGGTGCTGTCAGACCAGGAGGCGGAGGAGTTCGCCGAGAAGCTGGCGTTCGATTTGACGCGTGATCGTCGTGACGGCGGCAACGCAGCCGACGTGGCCCGCGCCTACAACGAGCACTGGATGGACTCCCGCCGGCTGGAGCTCCTCTCGGACAAGCGGACGTCGCTGATTGTGGATCCGGCTGACGGGCGCATTCCTCCGCGGGTGCCATTGACGCCGGAGCGGAAGCTGGCGGCGCAGGAAGGAGCCGCGCGAGTGGCTCGCTTCAATGCGGGACTGCCGCAAAGTCACGAAGAGTTCACGCCTCCGGTGCGAGGAATCATCCGCACCGACAGACCGCCGTACCTCGGGACCATCTACAACAATACGGCGCAGATCTTCCAGAGTCCGGGGCAGGTGGTCATCCTGCAGGAGATGATCCACAGCGCGCGCGTCATTCCAGTGGACGGCAGGCCACATATCGGCCCGACGCTGAAGCAGTGGCTCGGCGACACGCGGGGTCGATGGGAGGGCAACACGCTGGTCGTCGAGACGACGAATTTCCGGAAGGACGCGGGCGCGGTTTATGGCAACGCCGATCCGGACACGTTCAAGATCGTTGAACGCTTCACGCGCGTGAGTCCCGAAGTGCTGAACTACGAGTTCACGATCTCGGATCCGAACACGTGGACGCGTCCGTGGACCGCGGTCGTGCCGTGGAGCAAGACCAACGATCAGCTGTTCGAGTACACGACGCACGAGGACAATTACGATCTGCCGTGCACCTTCTCGTCGGCGCCCGCGTGCGCGAGGCCAGAGGAGAAAAGGTGCCCGAGTCGTCTGGCCGTCCCGCGGCCGGCGGCGGCGACGACAGATAAGGATTGCGATTGCGTTGATTGCGATTGCTGTTGATTGCGATTGTGTAGGGGCCGACCTTTAGGTCGGCCCGGGCCGGGTGCACATCAGAGGTGGTAGATGCGAACGAAATTCTTCAGTCTGCTTACTGGGGTCGCGTTGCTGTTGGGTACCGCGCCGGTGGTGGCGCATCATGCGTTCAACTCGGAATTCGACGCCAACAAGCCCGTCAAGGTGCGGGGGACGGTCACGAAGGTCGAGTGGATCAATCCGCACGCGTGGATCCATATGGAAGTAAAGAAGCCCGACGGCACCGTCGAGAAATGGATGTTCGAAGCGGGCACGCCCAATACGCTGATGCGGCGGGGGCTGACCAAGAATTCGCTGGCGATCGGCACCGAGATCGTGGCCGACGGCTACCAGTCGAAAGACGGAATCTGCGAGCCCGCGTGCAAGGCCAACGGCCGTGACATGACCCTCCCCGACGGGACGACGCTGCTGCTTGGCGCCGACGGCGGCAGTCCGCGATAGCACGCAGACTGGCGTGCACCACGAGGTGTCCTGAAATCGGCGGCCTTCCCTTGACGGCCGCCGACCACAGTGCTATTAAGCCGATGACCATTCGGCCGCCAGTCATCAACGACGCGCAACTAGGGCGCGATCGGGACGTTTTCGAGCGGAATTCCGCGCTGTCCGTTACCGCGCCGGCCGATTGGCAGCCCTGGCTCGTCGGGTCGCCGGACCGCCCCGACGTGGTGAAGGCAGGAAACAACAGGCAGCGAGGGTTCCAGGAGGTGTTCGATGCGGACCCGGTTTCTCGTGCCGTTGGGTGTTGGCGCGTTCGCGCTTGCGACTGCGGTCGCGCTCTACCCGTTGACCCTACGCGGCCAGACGCCCTCCGGGACTCAGTCGTTCCATCCCACCATCACGAATACTGACGCTGCGATCAAAGCTGCGGCCGACGCCGCAAAAGCGGCCGAGGCGGCCCGCGCCAGTTGGTCGGCACCCCGGACCGCGTGGGGCGATCCGGACCTTCGGGGGTATTGGCTGAGCCTCAGCTACACACCGCTCGAGCGTCCCGCGGAACTGGCAGGGAAGGCGTTCTATACCGAGGAGGAAGCGATCGCCGCGTTCAAGCACGCAGTCGAGTCGGACGCCGAAGTGGATCCGCGCGAAGTGCACTACGACTGGAAAGAGTACGGGATGGACGCCTGGCAAAGTCCGGTCAGGCCGAACCTGCGCACCGGGCTGATTGTCGATCCGCCGGATGGCCGCATCCCGCCGCTGACGCCCGAGGGAAAGAAGCGCGCGGCCGACGCCCGTCGGGGGCCGTCGGTGATCAGCCGCGGTCTGTACGAACGCTGCGTCACGAGCAATCAGGGGCCGCCGCGCGTACCGGGGAATCACGATGCGGAATCCCAGATCTTCCAGTCCCCGGGTTATGTCGTCTTCGTGCTGCAGTCGAACAGCGACATCCGAATCGTGCCGCTCGACGGCCGCCGGCATCTGCCGTCGACCGTACGTCACTGGCTCGGAGACTCGCGCGGCAAGTGGGAAGGCAACACGCTCGTCATCGAGACGACGAACTTTCACCCGCAGCGGGAATGGCGGGGATCCGCGGGCAACCTCCATCTGGTCGAACGGTTGACGCTCGTGGATGCGAAGACCATCGAGTACAAGTTCACGGTGACCGACCCGACTACATGGACGCAACCGTGGACGGCAGAAGTGCCGTGGCCGCGAATTGAGCCGGGCCTGTACGAGTTCGCGTGCCACGAGCAGAACTACGGCTTGATCAATGTCGTGAGGGGCGCCCAGATCCGGGCGCGCGAAGCAGCGGCACGGGGCGGACGAGCCGCGGACGTGTCGCGTAGAGACGAGTAGCTCATACGTAGTGTCCGGCTTTAGCCGGACCGGGTACAGAGTGTCCGGCTTCAGCCGGACCGGAGATTCGCGACGGCAACCACAGGTCCACTAGCAGCTGCCACGCACTGCGTACGGAGAGGGAGGAAGCGCATGGGTCGCTCGCGAGGAGTGTTGTTCGTTGTCGTGTTGTGCGTGGTCCTGCTGCCGTCCGCAGTGTGGGCGCAGAGCAGTATCGCGGGGGTTGTCCGTGACGCCTCCGGGGCGGTGCTGCCCGGTGTCACTGTAGAGGCAGCGAGTCCGGCGTTGATTGAGAAGGTGCGCGTCGGCGTGACCGACGGTCAGGGCGTGTACCGGATCGTCGATCTCCGACCGGGTCCATACACGGTCACGTTCACGCTGACCGGCTTCAACACGTTCAGGCGCACAGGGATTGAGCTCCGCGCGGAGTTCACCGCAACGGTCGACGCCGAGCTCCAGCTCGGGACCGTCGAAGAAACGATTACGGTGACGGGCGAGGCGCCGCTCGTCGATACGCGCAGCGCACGCGCGCAGACGCAGTACGCGGCGGAAACGCTGCAGGCGCTGCCGGGGTCGGGACGGCTGTCCACTCTGATTTCTGTGATGCCGGGCGCGGTGATGAACAACGAGGGCGACCGCGCGCTCGGCAACCTGAGCGACCGATCGCAGACGCGGTTCTCGATTCACGGCGCACCGAACGCCCAGCCGGTGATCGACGGCATGAACACCGAGATGGCGGCGTCGAACACCGGCGTGTTCGTCTGGAGTCAGGTCAACTTCCAGGAAGTCGTCGCGGAGACGAGCGGCATCGGCGCCGACCGCGATACCGGGGGAATGCAGCTGAACATGATTCCGCGCGATGGCGGCAATACCTTCTCAGGCATCGCGCAGCTCGCGTACTCCGGCCCGGACCTGCAGAGCAACAACATCAACGACGAGCTGATCGCCCGGGGGCTCAGCGGCTCGGCGCAGGGGCTGCCCTCGATCAAGAAGTTCTATGACGTCTCGGGCGGCGTCGGCGGTCCAATCAAGGAGAACAAACTGTGGTTCTTCGGTTCCGCGCGCAAGAGCGTTACGCAGCAGTACGCCGCCGGCATCTACTGGAACAAGCACACGCAGCCGGCGAGCACGCTCTACGAGCCCGACTTGAGCCGCCCGGCGAACAGCAACGATTTCTATCGCGATTACAGTCTCCGCCTGACGCTGCAAGCCACCGAGAAGCACAAGATTGTCGTGGGTGGTTCCTTCCAGGCGAACTGTAACTGCGTATACGCGCTCTTCCGTCCTCAGGGAGGCTCACTTGTGACCCCCGAGGCGGCCACCGAGCACGCATACGAGCCAGCCTTCAATGTCACCGGGACGTGGACGTACCCTGCCACGAACCGGCTGCTGCTCATGGTCGCAGCGGGCGGCAATCACATCACGCAGACGAACCGGCGCGGAGCGGGCGTCGACGAAAGCGCCATCCAGATCACGGAACAGTCGCTGGATCTCAAGTACGGCGCGGCGTACGGCGCAACGGTTGGAGGATCATCCTATTCGACGCTCCCCCGCACGCAGTACCATCAGCAGTTCTCCCTTACATACGTGACGGGGTCCCACAGCCTCAAGACCGGCGTGAACGTCCGCACCGTGAAGACGGGGAACAACGCGAAGTACGGCGCCGACTTGTTCATGGCGAACCGTGCCATCCTGTACACGTTCAACAATCAGCGGCCCGTCTCGCTGCAGCTGCTCGCGACGCCACACCACTTCGAAGAAGTGGCATATGACACTGCGATCTATGCGCAGGATCAATGGGCGATTCGCCGGTTGACGCTGAATCTGGGTCTCCGCTACAACGACGTCGACATGTCCAGTCCCGAGCTGGTGCTCGCCCCAGGTTTCTTTGTGGGCCAGCGGAACGTGCCGGCCGCGGAGCACATTCCGCATTGGCGCAACCTGAGCCCGCGCGTCGGTGCCGCATATGACCTGTTCGGCGATGGCCGCACGGCGATCAAGGGCTCGCTGGGAATGTACCCCGACATCATTCGTGTATCGCCGGCGAATCCCGCGAACCTGTTCTCCCTGACCACAAACAGAACGTGGAACGACACCGCGTTCGGTGTGGGTGATCCGCGTAGCGGCAACTTCGCACCCGACTGCGAGCTTCTCAATCCGGTGGCCAATGGCGAATGCGGGCCATGGTCGGATCAGGGTTTCGGGAGGCCGAGACTGTCGACACGCAACGCGCCCGATGCGCTCGAGGGCTTCAACAAGCAGTTCCGGAACTGGCAGGCATCCGTGAACTTCCAGCATGAGTTGACGCAGGGATTCGCTTTGAACGTCGGGTATTACCGCACGTGGTACGACGGCTTCCTGGCGACCGACAACGTCGCGGTGTCGGGCGCAGCGAACTTCGATTCCTTCTGCGTCACCGCGCCGTCCGATTCCCGGCTGCCGGGAGGGGGTGGAAACCAGATCTGCGGTCTGTACGACGTCAAGCCGGCGCTGTTCGGCCGCGTCGACAACGTAGTCACTCAGGCGTCGAACTACGGGAAGCAGACGCAGGTGTTCAACGGTCTGGAACTCTCGCTGAACGGTCGGTTCGGGCAAGGAGGTCAGTTTTCCGGCGGGCTGGGCGTCGGACGAACCGTCACCGACAACTGTTTTCTCAATGACAACCCGTCACTCACGACTGCGGCTTTCCTAAATGTGCTGCCGCTGCCGGCGACCTCAACGGTACCTCGCAACTCGCAGTTCTGTCACGTGGCACCGCCGTGGTCTTCGGGCACGCAGGTGAAGTTTCTGGCCGTGTACCCACTGCCGTGGGATTTGGAAACGAGCGCCATCTTCCAAAACAGTCCCGGCATTCCCATCACGGCAAGCTACATCATCCCCAATGCGCAGATCAGGGACGTGCTCGGCCGCAACCTGGCGGCGTGCCCGAGCCAGACGGTCACCACCTGTACCCAGACCTTCCGCACGGAGCTCATACCGCCGAACACGATGTTCGAGCCGAGGCTGACGCAGGTTGATCTACGATTCTCGCGCCTCTTCCGGCTCGGCGGGGCAACGCGTCTGCGGGGGCATCTCGATATCTATAACGTGTTCAATGCGAGCAACGTGCTCAGCATGACCCCGACATATGGGTCGGCGTGGAAGAACGTCGCGTATGCTCTCAGTGCACGATTGTTGAGAATCGGCGCGCAGCTCGATTTTTGAGAATTCGCCGGGTCCATGAAAGACCCGGCCTCCAGCGTGGTCCACGTAGGGCGGGTCCTTTGGGACCCGCCGGAATCGGAAAGTAGAGGAACGTGATGAGCAAACGGTCGATAGGCATACTCGCCGTTGCAGGACTGATCGTGGCGGCTGCGCTCTGGTTCACCGTCGCCCTGCCAGGGCAGGGAGCGGCGGCGCGGGTGGAGCGAACCGAGGACGGCAAGCCCAATCTGAACGGCATCTGGCAGTCGTTCACCACGGCGAATTGGAACATCGAAGCCCATTCGGCCGAGGCGGGGCCGCGTCCCGAGATCATGGGCGCGTACGGCGCCCAGCCGGGCGGCATGAGCATCATCGACGGCGACGGCACGATTCCGTACAAGCCTGAGGCGTTGGCCGAACGTGATGCGAACTTCCAGAACCGAATGACGCCGAAGATCACCAACGATCCGAAACGATTCGACAGCGGCGATCCGGAACTGCAGTGCTTCCGGCCAGGTGTGCCGCGCGCGAACTACATGCCGTTCCCGTTCCAGATATTCCAGGATCAGAACCAGATCCTGGTGGTCTACGAGTACAAGTGGGCCATGCGGCAGATTCACGTCGACCCGCAGATGGAAGCGCCCGTGGACTCGTGGATGGGATGGTCCAACGGCAAGTGGGAAGGCGACACGCTCGTGGTCGACGTCAAGGGCTTCAACGGCTACTCGTGGTTCGATCGAGCGGGCAACTATGCGACCGATATGCTCCACGTCGTCGAGCGCTGGACGCCGCAGGGGCCGAATCATATGACGTACGAGGCAACGATCGAGGATCCGAACGTCTTCACGCGCCCGTGGAAGATCAGCTTCCCGGTCTACCGCCGCCTCGAGCCGAATGTTCAACTCGTCGAGTTCAATTGCGTCCCGTTCGTCGAACAGCTGTTGTACGACCCGCTGGGCCTCTATTTCCCACCCGGGACGCGGCCCGACGAAGAGCGTTAGGAGGTCACGTACATGCGGATTCCCAACGTGAGGAGAGTGCTCGTGCTGGCGCTGGCTGCCGTGGCGGCAGCGTCAATGGCCGTCTTGATGGCGCAGGCGCCGTCAGGCACCACACCGTCGATCACGCCAAACCTGTCGGATACCGGCGCCGCCATCAAGGCAGCGGCTGAACTGGCGAAGCGTGAGGCGGCCATGAAGAACTTCGATCCGGGCCGCACACCCTGGGGCGATCCCGATCTCCGGGGAGTGTACCTGACTGCCACCTACACGCCGCTGCAGCGTCCTGCGGCGTTGGCGAACAAGGCGTTGTACACCGAGGAAGAGGCGGTTGCCGAGTTCAAGCGGGCGGTAGAGGCGGACGCGGAAGTCGACCCGAGAACGGTCCACTACGATTGGAAGGAGTACAGCATGGATGCGTGGCAGGGCGGGGCCAGACCCAACCTGCGCACGTCGCTCATCGTCGATCCGCCCGACGGCCGTCTGCCTCCGGTGACGCCTGAAGCGCAGCAGCGCCGCGAGGCGGCGCAGGCGGCTGCCAAAAAGCGAAACCCGGCAGCCGGCATCCAGACCTTCGGCAATACTTACACGCGGTGCGTTCTTGGGCTTGGCGCCATCCCGCTCATGCGCGGGGGCAACCCTGGCGCCGAGTCCGCGGCCGCGGCGGCCGGCGTGACCGCCGAGGTGCAGATCTTCCAGAGTCCGGGCTACGTGACGCTCGTCATGCAGTCGAACAACGACGTGCGGATTATTCCGGTCGATGGCCGGCAGCACGTATCCGACAAGGTCCGGCACTGGTTTGGCGACTCCCGGGGCCGGTGGGAGGGGAACACGCTGGTCGTGGAAACGACCAACTTCAACGATCGGAGGCCGGCGGTCAATTTCCAGGGTTCTACCGACGCGCTTCAGGTGGTAGAGCGATTTACGCGGGTAGCCCCGAATACGATGCGATACGAGTACACTATGACGGATCCAAAGACGTGGACCCGTCCCTGGTCGGTGGATGCGGAGATGCCGCGCGTGGAGCCGAACCTGATATACGAGTTCGCGTGTCACGAGCAGAACTACGGGCTGATCAACGTCGTGACCGGCACTCAGATACGGGAGCGCGAAGCCCTGGCGGCTGGACGGCCGGTCGGGGGCGGTGGTCGCGGCGGCGGCGGCGAATAATCGGTAGCGGGCGGGCCGACCTGAAGGTCGGCCCCTACATCAAGGTTGGCGCTGTTATCGCGGTTTCACTCTCAGCCGCATAACAGCCACAGCATGGAGGAGCACCATTATGCGGACTCGGATCCTCAGGGTCTGTGGCGCTCTCGCGGTCGTGGTGGTACTCGCCGCCGGTGCAGTGGTCCTGACGGCGCAGCAGGGTTCGAGCGGGCGGCCGGTGGCGCAGACTGCCACCGACGCGGAGGCCGCCATCAAGGCTGCGGCCGAGACGGCACGCAAGGAGGCCGAGGCGCTCAAGAACTGGACGCCGTCGCGTACCGCGTGGGGCGATCCCGATTTGCGCGGCGTGTGGCACCTCGCCACATATACGCCGCTTCAACGTCCTGCCGAACTCGGTGAGAAGGCGTTCTACACCGAAGAAGAGGCGCTGAACGTCTTCAAGGAGCGAGTCGAGCGCGACGCGGAAGTCGATCCGCGGACCGTGCACTACGACTGGAAGGAGTACGGGATGGACGGCTGGCAGGGAGGCGCCCGGCCGAACCTGCGTACGTCGCTCATCGTGGAACCTTCGAACGGCCGGCTGCCTCCGCGGACCACTGATGCCGAACAGCGTCAGGCCGGCCGCGCGGCGGCGGCAAAGCTTCGCGATCCGGCAGCCGGTATCCAGACGTTCGGCAACACCTACACCCGGTGCGTTCTCGGCAACGGGGCAATACCGCTCGTGCGGGGCGGCAATCCCGGCGGAGAAGGTTCCGCGGCCGGCGTCACAGCGGAGGCGCAGTTCTTCCAGAGCCCGGGATACGTGACGATCGTCACCCAGTCGAACAATGACATCCGGATCATTCCGCTGGATGGCCGCCGGCATCTGCCCGATAAGATCCGGCAGTGGTACGGAGATGCACGCGGCCGGTGGGAGGGGAACACGCTGGTGGTCGAGACGACCAACTTCAACGACCGGTCTCCGGCGCAGAACTTCCAGGGGGCGACGGATGCGTTGCAAGTGGTCGAGCGGTTCACACGCGTCGGTCCCAACACCTTGAAGTACCAGTACACGATGACCGACCCGAAAGCCTGGACGCAGCCGTGGCGGGTCGAGACGGAAATGCCGCGGGTCGATCCCTCGGTGATCTTCGAGTTCGCGTGCCACGAGTCGAACTACGGGGTGATCAACGTGGTCCGGGGCACGCAGCTCCGGGAACGCGAAGCGGCAAAAGGCGGGACGGCGAGAGCCAGGCTGCCTGGTGGCGAATAGGGCTATATTCAGGGCGGTGAATAAGAACGAGAGGAAGGGAGTACCAGATGCGGATGACAGTAAGGGTCGTGGGCGTGCTTGCTGCGCTGGGCCTGGTTCTGGCCGCGGTGCCACTTAGCGCGCATCATTCGTTCGCGGCGGCATTCGACGAAAATAAGCCCATCAACCTGCAGGGGACGGTGACCAAGGTCGAACTGGTCAATCCCCATGCGTGGATCTGGCTCGATGTGAAGGGCCCGGATGGCAAGGTGGTGAACTGGGGCATCGAAGGCGGTCCCCCGACCAATCTGCTGAGGAACGGAATCACCAAGTTCAGCTTGCCGGTTGGGTCGCAGATCAAGCTGTTCGCCTACCAGGCCAAGAGCGGCGAGTCGAAGGGCGTTGGCGTCTTCGTCGAGTATCTCGACGGCCGCAAGGTGTTCATGGGCGGCTCGGCTCCCGGCGCGGACGGCAACGGCACAACGAATCAGAACCGCTAGGGGCGAATAAGCCCGGCTAGGCGAACGGCCCTGGCCCACTGGTGTCTCTGTTTCAGTTGTTCGAGTGGCTGGGGAACACTCCGTGGAGCATCGCGTTCCATGAGTCGCGCTATGCCTTTCTAGTCGTCCTGACGATTCACGTCCTCACACTGGCCGTGTTCGTCGGGACGGCGATCATGATCGACCTGCGGCTGCTGGGCATGGTGATGACCCGCGTGCCCGTGTCGCAGGTCCTGGAACGGCTCGTGCCATGGAGCGGCGCCGGGTTGTTCGTCATGGTCGCGTCAGGCGCGCTCCTCTTTTATGCGGCGCCGCTCGCCAGATATCAGAACGTCTTCTTTCGAGTGAAGATGGCCTCGCTGGTTCTGGCGCTTCTCAACGCCTGGTTCTTTCATCGCACGACTTTTCGCCGGATTGGCGACTGGGATCGAGATCCGGTCCCCCCTCGGTCCGCACGGCTGGCCGGAGGACTTTCGCTGGCGTTGTGGATTGTCATCATCACGGCGGGACGGATGATGGCGTATCAGGACTACTGGTTTCCGAGGTGAACGCTATAAGTCACGAGGTGATCGCTATAAGTCAAAGGTCAAAAGTCAAAAGTCAAAGGTTCCTTTTACCTTTCTAAATGTCTGTCCTGGAATTCTGCAGGTGGGTGCAGTATTCGTCGCCGCTGGTGGCGATGCGCGGTTCGCCCTGGATCTTTCCCGTCATTGCGACCATTCATCTCGTCGGCCTGGCCATGATCACCGGGGCCGTGCTGCTGGTCGACCTGCGTCTGCTCGGCGTGGGATTGCAGCGTCAGCCAGTATCGGTGCTCGCGCGCGACGCGGAACGGTGGCTCGTGCGCGGCCTCTTCGTAACGGTCTCCACAGGAATCCTGCTGTTCATGTGCTTCGCCACGAAGTACTACTTCCTCACCTTCTTCTGGGTGAAGATGGCGGCGCTGCTCGTCGTCCTCGCCTTGACGTTTTCAGTGCGTCGCAAGGTCGCGCTGGCGGATGACACGAGCGCGAATCGGCCGTCCAGCAAGGTGATAGCCGTTGTATCGCTGGCGCTGTGGACGATTGTGGCTGTCGGGGGCCGTTATATCGGGTTCCCCTGAGCCTTGGAAATGCACAAGTCACAAGTCACAAAGCACAAGTCACAAATTGAGACCTGCGTTGTGCCTTGTGACTTGTGACTTGTGACTTGTGGCTGCTACCTGCCCGTGGGGGCAGTTCCACCCTGCGGCGTAGCAGCCGGCCCCGCGCCCCTGCCGCCGCCCTGACCCGTGCGCTGTGGCTGCGCCGGAAAGTCCTTCGACCATTCGCCGTACAGGTTCGAATACACCGACTGATACCGGACGCCTCGTCCCTCCTCGTCGACATAGCCCATGGACTGCTGGAACAACCCGGGCGGCGGGTAGTTGCCGGGGACCGTGCCTTCGACAACGTAGAGGCGGTTCTTGTGCATTGAAATGTGCGCGAAAGTCTGGGACTTGTCCGCGTTATTGACCAACTGGAGCTCGATGCCTTCGACGAGGTCCTGCCACGCCCACGCGAGGTGCGTGACCTTTGCGTCGCGTTTGATGAACGTGTGCATCGCGTGCAGCAACGCGCCGCCGAGCTCTTCTTTCCAGTAGCCGCGGCCGGCGTTGGCCAGGCCACACGACCGCTCGTCGCCGAAGCTCGTCGGACACGTTTTCTTCGCCCGCTCGTCGGCGATTCTTTGAATGTCACGGTAATCTGCTACCGTAATTGAGTAGCGGTCAGGACCGCGCACCACCGTGTAGACGCGCGCGGGGAGATCCGCGCCGTATTCGGACTTGTAGGTTGTGGTGGCGACGGTTGGCTGACCCGGAAAGTCCACCCGGAAGCCATCTTCTTTGCTGATGTATTCGCTCCAATCCTGGGCGAATGCGGATGAAGATAAGAGCACGAATGAGGCGCAAATCACTGTAATGAGGCGCATGTTCAATTCCCCCGGCGGCGTAATGTTGCCAGAACATGCTGTTTGAGCCAAGCAATCTCCGCTTAACGGCAGTGCCCGCACGGATGACACGCAGGACATTCTTACACTCGAGACGGCCCCTAACCTTCAGCCTACATTGCATTTGGGGAGAAATCGGGTCAACCGCCGCGGCGGGCCTGCTGGCACAGCTGTTGCCATTGAAACCACCGGGCCCGTGAATCTTCCGACTCTTCTCCATCGGCTGCTTACCGTGATTCAGCCTTCGGCTGTCCGTGCTCGGCTGGGTGCCGTCATGCAGCCTGAGATTGTTCGCGATCTGCTGCTTGGGGTGATTCGGCCGCGACCGCAGCTGTTCATGGGCGCTGTCGTGGCATTCTCTGTCGGAATCTGGGTGCTCATCGGCACCACCGTCGCGTTCGGGTATGGCGCTATCAGAGGACTGCCCGGCTCTGAGGCAGTACGCAGTGTCGGCGCGATGCCGCGCGCCACAACCGTCGTCGATGTGAAAGGGCGCCACGCGTTCACGATCTTCCAGGAGCGACGGCTGCACGTACCGCTCGCGCAAGTATCTCCCCACGTCATTCGTGCGATCGTCGCGGCTGAGGACCAGCGCTTCTATCGGCACGGCGGCTTCGATCTCATCCGGGTTATCGGCGCCGGCTGGAACAATGTGCTTGCGGGACGTGCGGAGCAGGGAGGCAGCACCATTACCCAGCAGCTGGCCCGGCTCGCGTTCCTCACACCGGACAAGACCTTCCGACGCAAGCTGCAGGAGGTTGTCGTCGCGATTCAGTTGGAGCGCGCCTTTAGCAAGGACGAGATCCTCGAGCTGTATCTGAACAAGGCGTATTTCGGCGACGGGCTGTACGGAGTGGAGGCGGCCTCGCTCGGGTATGTGGGCAAGCACGCCCAGGACCTCGACGTCGCCGACGCGGCGATGATTGCGGGTCTGGTCAAGTCGCCTTCGGCGTACGCGCCTACGCTCAGCCCGCAGCGAGCGCTGGCCCGGCGCAACCTCGTGCTGCGTGTGATGTTCGACGAGGGGGCCATCGATCAGCGCGCATACGATGCCGCGCGCCGTCAGGCTGTCGTGGTGAACGACGCGCTGCGCCGTGAAGAAGCGTACGGACAGTATTTCAAGGAAGAAGTCCGCCAGCAGCTCGTCGAGCTGTTCGGATGGGAGCGCGTCTCTACCGAGGGCCTGAAGGTCGAAACGACACTCGATCTGGACATGCAGAAGGCTGCGGAGACGGAAGTCGCCGAGGCGGTTGCCGCCATCGAAAAGCGCCAGCGCGCGCCCTACCGGCAGCGGGCAGCAACCAACCCGCTCCAGGCTGCCCTCGTCGCGATCGATCCACACACGGGCGAAGTGCGGGCGATGGTTGGCGGCCGAGCGTTCGACCAGAGCCGCTTCAATCGCGTGACGCAGGCGAAACGTCAACCGGGATCGGCGTTCAAGCCCTTCGTATACGCGACGGCCCTGGAGCGCGGCTTCACTCCGGCCACCGTCCTTCGCGGGTTGAGTGAGCCGGTGCTGACGGCCGCCGGTGCATGGATTCCGCAGGACGGTCACGTCGATGACGACGCGCTGACGATGCGGAGTGCGCTGCGTTTGTCGAGCAATCGTGCCGCAGTGCGGATGATCGAGGATGTCGGCATTCCTGCCACCGTCGAGTACGCCGAACGGTTCGGCATGGCTGGCATGCCGGGTGTGCCGTCGCTGGCCCTCGGCTCCGGCGAAGTGACGATGCTGTCGCTGGTGTCTGCTTATGGCGTGTTTGCCAATGAGGGAGCGCTCGTCCAACCCACCCTGATCCGGCGCGTCACGACCACGCTCGGGGCAGATACTGTACGAGTCGCATCCGACTGCCCAGCAGGTGATCAAGCCGGTGACGGCGTTCCTGATCACGTCGATGCTGCAGGATGTCATCAACGCCGGCACGGGCTCGGCCGTCCGGCAGCTCGGCTTCCGTCTTCCTGCGGCTGGAAAGACGGGCACCACGAATGAGTACCGCGATGCGTGGTTCGTTGGATACACACCCAGCGCTGGTCACCGGCGTGTGGGTCGGTTACGACCAGCCCCGCACGATCGCGCCAGGGGGTTATGCCGCGCAGCTCGCCGTTCCCCTGTGGACGCGCTTCATGATGTCGGCTACGCAGGAGGAGGAAAAAGCGGAGCGTTTCCCGACGCCCTCGTCGGTGACCTCGGCTGCGATTTGCCCGCTCAGCGGAAAGCTGGCGACATCGGCGTGCTACGGCGATCCCTCGATATCGGTTCGCACCGAATATTTCGAGCACGGCACTGAACCTATCGACTACTGCACTTACCACTTGCTGCATCGGGCTCCACCGATGACGGTTGCGTCAGCCACCATGACGCCCGCACCGAGTCCCGCGGCGCCGGCCGCGGCTGCGCCCAACACGGCGCCGGAGTCAGTGGCGCAGCCGAATGCTGCTACCTGCGCCAACCGCGCCCGCCGCCCAGCCGGAGAAAAAGCGCGGGTTCTGGGGCCGGATCTTCGGCCGTCGCTGAATCTCCGTACTTCTGCGCCCCCTCGACGCCTCCGTCACCCTGGAAGCCCCCCTCATCGGTCAGGCCTGCGTGGTTAGGACCGCTATGCGGCCACTGAGTAGATCCTGTATTGTTGCGAGACCGCATAGCGGTCCCCGGCGCGCGAAGCGCGCCAAGAACGTACAACCAGCCGAGGCTCCGCGGGATGTCGGAGCGGAGCCGAGGCTGGATTCCATCCGCGTTGACAGCCCGAGCGGTGGAATGGGACACTCCGCGAAGAGGGATGGCTATGAAACGGATGTTTCTTGCGGGCGCAATCGCAGCCTTTGCGTTGACTGCTCAGGTGATGGCTGGCCACCACGGCGGCGCCGCCTACGACCAGACGAAGTCGGTGACTTTCGAGGGAACGGTTACCGAGATGCAGTTCGCCAATCCGCACGTCCTCGTGTATTGGGACGTGAAAAGCGGCGATCAGGCTGGTCAGAAGTGGTCCGGGTGGTTGACGGCGCCCACCAAGCTCGCCCGCGCCGGATGGACGCGCAAGACCCTGAACCCCGGAGACCACATCGTCGTCACCGGTACGCCGCACAAGGACGGCAGTCACGTGCTGCAGATTCGAAATCTGGTCGGACCCGAAGGGAATCCTCTGCCGCTCTCTGAGAATCAGTGAAGGTCCAATCCATGCGCGCATTGACAGCACTCGTCGTTGCTTTCGTCGCCGCGTCATCCGCTCTGGTTGCACAACAGGCAGCCCAGGGAGGAAGAGGACGGGGCGCGGCGCCCGTGGCGGCCCCTGCCCAGGCTCCGGCGCCGGCCCCGGCACGCGATGTGGGCGGTGTATGGATGATGCGCAATCCGCCCGGCGCGAACCGCGGCTACACCAACTTTACGTTTACGGATCCGAAGCAGGATCCGCCGTCGTTGACCGCGTGGGGTGAGGCACGATTCAAGGAAGCGAAGGACTCCAACGGCGGGAATTACCGCCTCGATGAGACGAACGATCCCGTTCTGACCAAGTGCTACCCGCCGGGGGTGCCTCGTGTCTACTTCCATCCGTATCCCTTCGAGGTAGTGCACCTGCCGAAAGCCACGCTTCTGCTGTACGAATACGACCACACGATCCGCCGTGTACACACCGACGGCCGCAAGCTCGCTGCAGGCGAGCTCGATCCCCTCTGGATGGGCCACTCGGTAGGCCGCTGGGAAGGCAACGACTTCGTCGTGGAGACGATTGGTTTTAACGACAAGACGTGGCTCGATCGTCTTGGACATGCGCACAGCGATCAGCTGAAGGTCACCGAACGCTTCCGCCGTGTCGATCGGGATCACCTGCAGCTGGATATCACGATGGAAGATCCGGTTGCGCTCGCCAAGCCGTGGAAGACGACGTTTTATTACGAGCTCAGGCCAGGGTGGGAGATCGGCGAGATTTCCTGTTCGGGCGATTACCTGGACTGGTCGAGCGTCGAGGCGCGGCCAGGAGGGAAGTAAGTCACAAGGCACAAGGCACAAGGCACAACGCTGGTACGTCAGTGTCCGGCTTGAGCCGGACGTCCGCCACGGCCCTGGTTACCGCAAGTCGGAACCGTTCCCCGTACATTGACTTCGGTATCCCCGAAAAATAGACTCCGGCCGGGAGGCGCGTATGAAAGGTGTTGTGTTGTTCGTCGCGGGTTTGATGGTCGGCCTCGCCGTGCAGGCGGCGCTTGCGCAGAATCAGAATGTCGTGATGATGAACCACGTGGGCATCAACGTTCCCAACATTCCTGATGCGATCACCTATTACACGCAGAAGATGGGCTACCGCGAGGCATTCCGAGCGACCGACGCGAAGGGGCAGCCCACGCTGGTCTACCTGCACATCAGCCACAAT
Organism: uncultured Acidobacteriota bacterium; assembly: GCA_963814955.1. Taxonomy (GTDB): domain Bacteria; phylum Acidobacteriota; class Vicinamibacteria; order Vicinamibacterales; family UBA2999; genus DATCJA01. The sequence goes on along the minus strand of CAWFEX010000014.1, from coordinate 152,496 downwards.
ACGTTCCTCGAGCTCGGTCAGGCCAATGCCGAGCGACCGGCCGGCTTCACGCACTACGGGCTTCACGTGCAGAACATCAAGTCCGCCGTCGAGACGTTCAAACAGAAAGGCGTGACGGTCAGCGACGTGAACAAGAGCGCGTCCACGAATGCGCTGCTCGCGAACATCACCGATCCATACATGGGTCGCATCGAGCTGGCGGAGCTGACGCCTGACTCGATGCATCGCAAGGCGCTCGACAGCTGGAAACCGTAGACGCACGCCTTAGCGTGCGCGTAACAGGAGGCTGGTGAGAGTCGTAGCGCGCACGCTTCAGCGTGCGCGTAACAGGGAGCTGCCGTTGCACGCGTGCCAAACGAAGACGTTTCGCCTGCTGGGCGTCGCCCTCTCCGTGGCCGCGTGTGTCCTGGCATCGGCCGCGCGGGCGGCGCCTCAGCAGACAGCCACGTCAGGCGCCGCTCTCTATGAGGGCGCGCTGCTCATTCGCGGCGACGGCAGTGCGCCGACGGCGAACGCCGCCTTCCTGGTGCAGGACGGCGCGATTGTGCGGGTCGGGCGGCGTGGGGACATCAGCTCTCCGGCCGGCGCGGCCCGCATCGACCTGACCGGCAAGGTGGTGATGCCCGCCCTGATCAACACCCATGGGCATCCGGGCTTTCAGCGTGGGCTGACATACGACCGCGACAACTACACGCGCGAAACGTACCTGGACGATCTCACGCGCGCGGCATATTACGGTATCCGCGTCGTCATGTCCCAGGGGATCGATCCAGGCGAGCTCGCCTACGAGATTCGCCGCGACCAGGAGGGACGCTCGGACGCAGCCCGTCTGCTGCTCGCTGGGCCGTGGCATCGGCGCCCCGAACGCCGGTCCAGGCGCCGCCGCCTATCAGGGGATTGCCTACGAGGTAACGACGCCTGAGCAGGGCAGAGCCGCCGTGCGCGACCTTGCCGCCAGGAAGGTCGACCTCGTGAAGATCTGGGTGGACGACCGCGGAGGCCGGGCGCCGCGACTGCCGCCGCCAGTCTACCGCGCCATTATCGAGGAGACGCATGCCCACGGGTTGAAGGTCAACGCACACGTCTTCTACCACGAGGACGCCGTGGGTCTTGTGGATGCGGGCATCGATGGCCTCGCGCATCTCGTGCGCGACCGCGAGATGGATGGCGCCCTGATAGCTGCAATAGTGCGGCGCGGTGTCTACGTGATGCCCAATCTTGGAGGCGCCGAGCGCGGCACCCATTCGACCGTTCCCTCGTGGTTCGACGAACCGGGCCTGATGGCGCTGCTGCGTCAATCAACCTCCGCGCCCGTGATCGATCGGATCCGGGCGTCGTTCACCTCTCGGGACGCAGCCACCGCGACTGCCGCGCGAAACCGGTACACGATCCTGCAGCGCAGCCTCGCGGCGTTGAGCAAGGCGCGAGCGAGGATCATTCTTGGATCCGACACCGGCCTCGAGGATCACCTGTTCGGGTATGCGGAGCAGCGTGAGCTTGCCGAGATGGTGGGCGCGGGCATGACACCAGCCGACGTCATTGTTGCAGCGACGAGCCGCTCCGCGGAATATCTGGGCCTTCGCAACATGGGCAGCCTGACGGCGGGGAAACGGGCGGATTTCATCGTGCTCGGTGGCAATCCCCTCGAGGACATCCGCCAGACCCGCAGCATCGAGGCCGTGTACTTCGACGGGCGCGCGCTCGATCGCGCGGCGCTTGGTGCGCGACTCGCGGCCGGCGGAGGCGGACCCTAAAGGGTCCGCCCCGTACTTCCCTTCGTGTCCTTCGCGATCTTCGTGCCCTTCGTGGTCACCGGGTGCGCTTTGGTGCGGGCTGCCCGACCACGTAGACCGACTCGTATCGAATCGGCTTGCCGTCCTTGTCCAGAAACTGGAGGGACTGTTGAAAGAGTCCCGGTTCGGGCGCCTTGGGCGGCACGGTCGCGTCCAGTATGTACAGACGGTTTTCGTGCATGTGGAGGGCGAGGAATGTTCGAGAGCCGTCCGGATTGGTGAGGTGAATCTGGCGGCCCGGTACGCGGTCGATGACCGCCCACGCGAAGTGCGTCACCTTTCCTTCGCGCGTCAGATACGCGCGCGTCGCGTGATCGAGCGCCGACAGCACGTCGTATCTCCACGACCCGGCGCCAGGCGCGTCGTCGCTGCCCACGCACTCGCTCTGCGCGTCGGGCGGACAATTCTTCAGGCGCTCCTTGTGTATGCTCTCGGCGTTGGTGTAATCGACCACGGTCACCACATAGCGGCCGCGGCTGCCGTCGACGGTGTAGACGCGAGCGGGAAAGACGCCGGTGTATTCCGAGGTGAACGTGATGTCCCGGATCGTTGGTTCGCCCGGAAACGCCACCGCGAAGAAATCGGTCCGGCTGAAATACTGTGTGTAGGCCTGGGCGAAAGACAGCCCCGGCGCGAGGGCGATAAAGGCTGCCGAAAGAAACCCTGTCAAGCGCATGATCTTCCTCCCATGGTCCACGCGTCAGCGTGATACTGCCAGAGACAGCTTCACGGCACAAGAAATTTGAGGAATTCATGACAGACGACGCGATTCGTGACGTTGCGTTCGAGATGGCCGCATCGAGCATTCGCTTTGGCGTCGGCGTGACGCGCGAAGTCGGCATGGATCTCGACGACCTTGGGGTGACGCTGGTGATGGTGGTGACCGATCCCGTGTTGGCAAAGCTGCCGCCCGTTCGGGTAGTACTCGAGTCGCTCGAGGCAAACAAGGTTCCGTTTGCCTTGTACGACAAGGTCCGCGTGGAACCCACGGACGAGTCGTTCCTCGACGCAATCGCGTTTGCACGCGCGCGTCCGTTCGATGCCTTCGTCGCCGTTGGTGGAGGCTCGACGTTGGACACGGCCAAGGCGGTCAACCTGTACACGACATATCCGCCGGCTGACTTTCTCGATTACGTCAATCCGCCAATCGGCAGGGGAGTGCCGGTGCCGGGCCCGCTCAAGCCGCTGATGGCCATTCCCACGACAGCGGGCACCGGCAGCGAGACCACTGGCGTATCAATTTTCGATTTGCAGCGCATGCACGCGAAGACCGGCATCGCGAACCGTCGTCTCAAGCCGACGCTTGGTTATCTCGATCCCGAAAACACCAGAACGGTGCCGCCGCAGGTCGCCGCGTCGACCGGACTCGACATTCTCAGCCACGCGGTGGAATCGTTCACCGCGGCGCCGTATACGAACCGTCCCCACCCAGGCCGGCCGGCGTTACGGCCAGCGTACCAGGGCTCGAATCCCGTGAGCGACATCTGGGCGCTCGAGGCGATGCGGATCGTGTCGGATTACCTTGTTCGAGCCGTCGACGATCCCTCTGATGATGAGGCGCGGGCCAACATGCTCCTCGCCGCCTCTTATGCGGGCATGGGGTTCGGGAATGCCGGCGTGCACCTGCCGCATGGCATGTCGTACGCCGTGTCGGGGAACGTGAAGGGTTATCGGTCCCCCGGGTACGCAACGGACCACGCGCTGGTGCCTCACGGCACATCCGTGGTGCTGAATGCGCCGTCGGTCTTCCGCTTTACGGCGGCTGCCAATCCGGCTCGTCACCTCAAAGCCGCGCAGATGCTGGGGGCCGACGTATCGCGTGCACGCGCGGACGATGCCGGGAAAATTCTCGCGGACAGGATCACGTGGTTCATGCAGCGCCTGAATCTGCCGAATGGCCTGCGGGCAATCGGGTATACGCAGGCCGACATACCGGCGCTCGTGGCAGGAACGCTGCCGCAGCATCGCGTCACGAAGCTGTCGCCGCGTCCGGCCGGGCCGGACGAGCTTGCGGCGCTGTTCGAAAACGCGATGGTGGCGTGGTGAAGGCGATAGGGCCGGCCTGAAGGCCGGCCCCTACACGACTTGAAGAGCGCACGCTTCAGCGTGGCGTGCGGTTATTGAATGCGCGTCAGTTGACCGCGTGCAAAGCCACCCGCATTCAGCGGCGAGTGGATGTTGAAGTACCAGCCGGCTGGGTTATTGACAATTCCTTGAGCGGTTGCGGCGTCCACCGGAATTCCCGTTGCACGGAACTCACCGGTTCCACTGCTCGCCACGAACGGCGTCCCTGCTGTGAGCCCGGTGTTCACGATGACGGGACCGTTGATGCCCGCGACCCCGGGGTGAATGTGCGCGCCCACCACAATCATATTGCTGGGAAATCCGCTCATCTGAAAATAGAAGTCGGCAGTCGCGCCGGTGATCGCGCCCGCGCCGTCGCGCGTCAGCTGCAGCGTGATTTGCGCCGCCCCGGTGCCGTTGGATTCTGCGTTGGTAATGGGCGGAACCTCATTGGACGGCCGCAATATTGTCGAGAACACGGCCGGCTGATTGGATGGCGATGTCGTGCCGTTGTCATCGCAGCCAGCGGTGACGGCACATGCGGCGAGCGCAAACACTACCCAGCGATTCATCTCGTGCCTCCTACTTCAATTCCCTGATCTGGACGTTCCGAAATCTTACGACACCCACGCCGGCCTGGAGCGCGAACGGGCCCCGCGCAAACTTCTTGTCCTCCACGTCGACGGTCTGCATCCCGTTCATGCGAACGATCAGCCGCGGTCCTTTGGCGACGATTTCGAGCGAGTTCCACTTATTGCCGGTGTTGATCATTGCCGTTGGTTTGGCGACATCGACGATACCGCCGGTGCGATACGTCTGGTCGGGCCGGGTGTCGAAGATGTTGACCTCGTAGCACGTGGCCGCTCCCACCTTGGCGGGATCCTGGCACCGGATGAAGATGCCGCTGTTGGCGTCAGGCGTCACCCAGAAGTCCGCCCGAATCTCGAAGTTGGTGTACGGCTGCTTCGAGAGCAGGAAGCCGGCGCCATTGGTCGACCAGATCTCGTCCTTGACGATCTTCCAGTCGGCCTGACCGACCGGGGTCCACCGATCGAGGCTCTTGCCGTCGAACAGCCTCACCCAGCTCGACGCGGCCTGTCCCTGCACTGCGGGCGCCCAGATAACTGAGAGTCCCAGAACGACCAATGCTGCTGCGGCAGTTGTGCGCGTCATCGTGACCTCTCTTTACGTGTAAACCGTAAGGTCAAAAGTCAAAAGGCAAAAGGCAAAAGGCAAAAGGCAAAGGTCAAAGGTCAGGTCGGTTCCACCTGGTTGGCCACCGAGCGCACCCCGGGGCGCTCCCCGAAAAACAGCTCTGATAGCTGCCCGTTATACCTCATTTTTGGTGTCGAATGCCGCAGCAGCAACCGACCTATATGGACTATCGGCACATGCGCCGGGGATCTGATGTACGCTAACTCGCGTGTTCCGCGTAAGTTGGTGGACTCTGCACGCGTTGTGCGCCGTCGCGGCGCTCGGGATGCTGGCGTGCAGTGAGTCAGCATCGACGACCGATCAGCGGCAGCAGCCGGCCGCTGACTTCTATCGCGGCAAGACCGTCAGCATCATCGTCGGTTCGGGTGCTGGCGGCGGCTTCGACACGACCGCGCGCCTCATAGCCCGCCATATCGGCAAGCACATTCCCGGTACACCTACGGTCATCGTCGTCAACATGCCCGGAGGCGGGGGTCTGGTGGCCGCCAACCACGTATTCAGCGCCGCAGCGAAGGACGGCACGATCATCGGCCTTTTCCATGAGGCCCAGATGATGAACCAGTTGACTGGTGGGGAAGGCGTGAACTTCGACCTCCGGCAGTTCAGCTGGCTCGGCAGCTCATATGACGACCCGAACGTCTGCATCGTCCGCACCGATGCCATGCTGACCACCTTCAAGGACATGATCGGCAGTGCGAAGCAGATAGGTGTCGGAGGCACAGGTCCGGGATCGAACACCTATGACGCGCCCCGCGTGCTCGCCGCGGCAACCGGGGCGAGCCTGAAGGCGGTGGCTGGCTACCCGACGACAAACGATGTCCGCATCGGCGTCGAGCGCGGTGAGATCCAGGGCATGTGTCTCGGCTGGGAGTCGGTGAAGTCCGCGTCCAGCCAGTGGCTCCAGGACGGATATGCGAAGGTGTTCGTCCAGAACGGGACCTCGCGCCACAAGGATCTGCCGGATGTGCCGCTTGCGATCGAATTTGCCAGGGACGAGGAGAGCAGCAGGCTGCTGCGCCTTGTCGATGCACCCGGTGCAATGGCCAAGCCGTTCACGTTGCCGCCCGGCGTCGATCCCTCGCGCGTCGAAGTCATGCGCACCGCCCTGGCGGCGACCTATCACGACCAGGCACTCCTCGACGAAGCGCGAGCCATGAAACTCGAATTCCAGCCGAAGACCGCCGCGCAGATCCACGAGATTCTGGACGACGTGCTGGCGACGCCGCCGGCGGTTGCTGCGAAATATCGCGAAATCATTCAGCCGTAATGACGTCCGACAGAGTCATCCCGAACCGAGTCGAGCGATGACCCGACCTGCCGGCCTGCGGCACTAACCATGGACGTGTTCCTTTCGGCACTGTGGCAAGTGCTGGCGCCCCACACGTTCGGCATCATGCTCGTCGGCATCGCGATAGGCCTTCTGGTGGGAATCCTGCCGGGCCTTGGCGGCGCGGCGACGCTCGCCATGATGCTGCCGTTCGTGTACCCGATGGACGCCATCTCCGCCTTCGCGTTCCTGCTCGGCATGCACGCCGTCACCGCGACGACTGGCGACATCACATCCGTTCTGTTCGGTATTCCCGGCGAGGCAACGTCGGCGGCAACCGTGCTCGACGGATATCCGATGACGCGACGCGGCGAAGGAGGCCGGGCGCTCGGCGCGGTTCTGTTCAGTTCGCTGGTCGGCGCGCTTGTCGGTGCGGTGGTGCTGGCTGTGTCCGTACCCGTGATACGTCCCATCGTGCTTCAGCTCGGCCCGCCGGAATTCCTGATGCTGACCGTACTGGGTCTGAGCTTCATCGTGTCGCTCGCCGGACGAAACCTGATGAAAGGGTTCATCATGGCGGCGTTCGGCTTTCTGCTGGCGATGGTCGGCCTCGACCCGCAGAGCAGCATCCAGCGCTTCACGTTCGGCCAGTTGTACCTCTGGGAAGGAGTCAACGTCGTTCCCGTGGTCGTCGGGTTATTCGGCGGTGCAGAAGTGCTCCAGTTGATGATGACCAAGCACAGCATCGCTCAGCGGCCCGGCGACGAACGGGTCGCAGGGGTCATGCAGGGGGTCCGTGACACGTTCGAGCACTGGTGGCTCACGCTGCGCGCCAGCGCCATCGGCGTCGGTATCGGCGTGATTCCCGGCATGGGGGGCGCGGTGTCGCAATTCATCGCTTATGCGCACGCGCAGCACACGTCACGGCACCCGGAAACGTTCGGCAAAGGAAATGTCGAAGGGGTGCTCGCGACTGGAGCCGTGAACAATTCGCGCGAAGGCGGCAATCTCATTCCGACCGTGGCGTTCGGGATTCCTGGCAGCATCTCGATGGCTATTCTCCTCAGCGTCTTCCTGCTCAAGGGTCTGGTGCCCGGCCCCGCGATGCTGACGAAGAATCTGGATGTCACCTATTCGATGGTGTGGGTGATCGTCCTCTCGAACATCATTGCGGTGATGGTGTCGTTTCTGTTTCTCAATCAGCTCGTCCGCCTCACGCGTGTGAAGGCCGTCGTCCTCGTGCCGTTCCTGATGGTTCTGACAGCTTTTGGTGCATACACGGCACACAACACGTTCGCGGACATTCTGCTCATGCTCGGCGCCACCGTCGTCGGCGTGGCGGCCATCCGCTGGGACTGGCCGCGCGCGCCGCTGCTGCTTGCGCTCGTGCTCGGTGACATCGCCGAGCGGTACCTTTTTCTGTCGTATTCGCTCTACGAGTGGCGCTGGCTTGGACGACCGCTCGTAATCGCGTTTGCGGCCGTGACCGCGTTTGGACTGGTGTGGCCGCTCTTGCGCGGACGTCTTCGGGCCATGCCTGCGGTCATTCATCGCGCAGACGTACCCGTAACGATCGGGTTCGTGATCGCTGCGGTATGGGTGCTGTATCAGGCAGCGAGCTGGCCGTTTCGGACGGCGGTGTTTCCGCTGGCAACGGGGGCCGTTTTGCTGGGTGTGGCAGCGATGAAGCTGGTGATCGATGCAAGGAGGCTTCGTCGGCCCTCGGTGCCAACCGTAGAGAGCGACCACGTTACCGAGCCCGCGGCCCCATTCAACGATCTACCCGATGTGTTCGTGACCGCGTCACGCGCGGAATGGCTGTCCGCGATCATCTGGATGGCGGCCTTTTTTATCCTGCTGTGGCTGCTTGGTGCGCTGGTCGCCGTGCCGCTTTTCGCGCTCGCCTACCTGCTGACGGTCGCACGGCAGTCGACAGTGCTCGCGGGTGCGTATGCGCTCGGGTGCTGGCTGTTCATCTATGGGTTGTTCGACCGTGCGCTGCGAGTGCCGTTGCCTCGAGGAGCGCTTTTCTTGTGAAGCATTCCGTACGATTGACCATCAACGGCGAGACATACGAAGGGGACGTCGAACCGCGTACACTCCTCGTGCAGTTTCTTCGCGATCACGTCGGGCTCACCGGCACGCACGTCGGCTGCGTGGTGGGCGAGTGCGGCGCCTGCTCGGTGCTCGTGGATGGGGCGCTCGTAAAGTCGTGCCTGATGTTGGCGGTACAGGTACACGGTTCCGAGGTGACCACGATTGAAGGGCTTGCCGGCAACCGCTCACTCCATCCGATCCAGGAGGCATTCGTCAGCAGGTTTGGACTTCAATGCGGTTTCTGCACTCCCGGGTTTGTCATGGCGAGCCATGCCCTGCTGATGCGGAACCCGAACCCCACCGAAGAGCAGATCCGCCAGGACCTTTCGAGCAACCTCTGCATGTGCACCGGGTACGTCCAGATCGTCGAGGCGGTCAAGGACGCAGCAGCGCGCCTGCGCCAATGACACAGCAGCGGCAGTACGTAGGAAGAAGCGTTCGCAGCAAGGAAGCCACGCGTCTGGTTTCCGGCCGCGGCCGATACGTCGATGACCTGTCGATGCCTCGCATGCTTCACGCCTCCGTGCTGCGTAGTCCCTACGCGCATGCGCGCGTGGTGTCCGTTCGTGGCGACAACGCTGCTCGGCTGGCCGGTGTTCGGGGCGTCATTACGCCCGCCGACATCAGAAGCCTCACGCGCCCGTTCAAGCCGGGGCGTTACGCCGCGGGGCTCCGCGTCCCGATTCCGGAATACGCCACCGCCACAGACAAGCTGCGTTATGTGGGAGAGCCGGTCGCCATGGTGGCTGCCGACAGCCGCGCGGTCGCGGAGGACGCGCTCGAGCATTTCGAATTCGAGTGCGACCCTCTGCCGGCGGTTGTCACCGCCGGGGATGCGGCCAGTCCATCAGCGGCGCTGATTTACGAGGAGCTTGGCAGCAATGTCGCCTGGCAGGGCCATGTGTCGTACGGGGATGTCGAAGCGGCGTTCAAGAGAGCGGATCGGATTGTCAGCGAGAACCTCAAGATACATCGCTACAGCTCCACGCCGCTCGAGCCATTCGCCTGTCTGGCCGAGAACACGCCGGAACGTCTGACCATCTGGTGCAACTCACAGTCGCCCGACGTCATCTACGAGGCGCTGTCGGAAGCGCTCGGCGTCGACAACGTCCGCGTGATTGTGCCCGACGTGGGGGGCGGCTTCGGTCAGAAGATTCATCTCATACGAAAGTACGCGGTCCTGACGGCGCTGATGGCCGTGAAGACCGGCCGACCGGTCAAATGGATCGAGGATCGCAGCGAGCACATGATGGCGGGCGGGCACTCCTGTGAGCAGGAATTCGACGTGGACGCCGCTGTCAAAGCCGATGGCGAGGTGCTCGGGCTCAGGATCCGCGATACCGACGACGTCGGAGGATCGGTCAGTACGCTGACGATTCATTTCACGAACAAGTTGAACAACCTGTTCAACACGTACAAGGTGCAGCACCTGAGGCTCGAAGGCCGGTCGGTGCTGACGAACAAGTGTCCGGTCGTGCCGAATCGCGGCATCGGCAAGCCGGGCATGTGTTTCGTCTGGGAGCGCATCATGGACCGCGTTGCGCAGGAGCTCGGCCTCGATCCGGTCGAGGTGCGCCGACGGAATCTCATTGGTGCGGATGACTTTCCGTACACCACGCCGAACGGCAATATCTATGGCAGCGGCGACTATCACGCGCTGCTCGATAGAGCGCTCGCCAATGTGGGTTATGAGGAGGTACGCCGGCGACAGGATCGGACCAGGGCGGTGGGCAAGGTCGGCCCGCACGCCGGTTCCGCCGTCGGCGAACGCGATCAGGTCGGCCCGTACGTGGGTATCGGGGTCGTGATCGGGGTCGAGCCAGGAGGCAGAAACGCCGCGCGCGACATGGCCATCTTTCCCCACGCCAAGCAGATGCCGGGTGCAGGTGGCGTCGAGGGTGCCAGGGTCAAGATCGAAAAGAACGGCGCCGTCGTTTTTACGCTCGGGTCGCCGAGCTGCGGACAGTCGCACGAGACGACCGCATCACAAATCGTTGCCGACGTTCTCGGTGTTGCTCCGGAAAGGGTGTCGCAGGCCGGCATCTTCGACACCGCGTTGTCTCCATGGGGTGTCTCCTCGTCCAACAGCGGAAACAACTTTCATCTGTACGATGTCGGCGCCGTGCATGGCGCGGCGACCCGTGTTCGCGACAAGGTCCTGACGCTCGCGGCGCATGTGCTGAAGGAAGACAAAAGCGCCCTGCACATCGACGATGGTGTGGTCTATGTAGGGCGGGTGCCGCGGCGAGACTCATTCGCATCGAGCCGCGGACCCGCCGATCAGCCGGGCGGACCCGGCGAGTCAGTGACCTTCGCCGACCTCGGGAAGATCGCGTACTCCAATCAGGCGCAGCTGCCTCCCGGATTCGAACCCGGCTTGGAGGCGACCTATTACCACAGCCATCCGCACGCCGATCCGCTCATGCTGCCCGACGCAGACGGACGGGTGCGGGCTCAGTACACGTTTTCGGCGGCGGCCCATGCCGCGGTTGTCGAGGTCGACCCCGAGACCGGTCGCGTGCGTGTGCTGCGATACGTGATCGTCAGCGACAACGGCACCATGATTAACCCTTCCGTGGTTGACGGCCAGATATATGGATCGGCCGCTCATGGCATCTCGGTGGCGTTGGGCGAAGGATTCGTCTACGGCAGCGACGGCCAGCTGCTGACACTGACTCTTCTCGACTATGGAAAGTCCACCACGCTCGAGACGCCTCACATCGAGATCGAGCACTACCCGGTGCCGGATCCGTTCACGACGTTGGGCCAGAAAGCAGCCGGGGAGGGCGCCGCCATCCCCTCACCGGCGGCGATTGCCAGCGCCGTGGAAGACGCCCTGGCGCCCTTGGGCGTGAAGGTGCGGCATCTTCCGCTGTCCCCGGAGCGGGTATGGAGGTTGATACATGACGACCTATAACCCGAACAACCGGCGTGCGTTGTGTTCGTAGATCTTTGCCTTGTCGTCGATGGAGAGGTCGATCTGCTCCATGGCGCGCAGCGCCACTTCGATGTATTTCAGTCCACCCTGGGTGTCAAACGGCATGTCCGTCGCAAACATCACACGGTCCGACCCGAAGAATTCGATGCCGCACCGTAATGCCGGCACTGAGCCGATCGTGATCGTGTCGGCGTAGAAATCGTGGAAGTACTCGGTACGGATGTCGATTCAGCGTCACCGGCTCATTCCGTGCGCGAGCGGCCTTGAGCAGCTTGTCGTACCCCTCGCGCAATCGTTCCGACGCGTAAGGGGCAAAGCCGCCAAGGTGATGCGTGACGATCTTGATATGCGGGTGCCGGTCGAAGAGCCCGGAAAAAATGAGTCTCGCCATTGCGGAGACAGTGTCGTACAGCCAGCCGATGATGCGCCAGCTGTCGAAGCGGCTCATATCTTCGGTCGGATAATCGGCGCGGTCGGACGCACGTACCGGGTGAAGCAGAATTGGAATATCGAGCGCCGCGATCCCGTCGAACAACGGCACGAACCGCGGATCGTCGAGCGGCTGTCCGTTGACGTCGGTGTAGATCTGCACAGCACGGAAGCCATGCTGACGAACGGCGCGATGAAGCTCGGCGAGAGCGGCGTCGACGTCGTTCAGCGGCAGACACGCGGCGGCGCCAACGAACCGCTCGGGGAATCGCGACACGAATTCCGCCATTTCGTCATTGGCAATGCGCGAGAGGTCGAGCGCTTCTCTCGGACCGGCGAGATGCTCCACCGGCGGATTCGCTGTGTTGATGACTTGCACGTAACCCTCGCCGGCGGTGTCCATCGCGCGGAACCTGGCATCCAGATCGAACAGCGCGGGCATGACGCGTTCCTGCTCCTGCAGCCGCATCTGCGGAGGAGCCGTCTTGAGCCTCGCCTCGCGATAGCGCGGCGTGATGATGTGGTTGAAGATGTCGATCTTCATCGTGCCAACAGGCCACAGAGACACAGAGACACAGAAATTCCTGCTTATGGTAGCCGGAGACCTTCAGGTCTCCGGGAATGAGGTAACGAGTGTATCCCGCCGAGTTCGAGTATTTCGCGCCGCGGACCATCGACGAAGCAGTGCAGCTTCTCGAGCGCTTTGGGGACGAGGCGAAAATCCTCGCAGGCGGTCAAAGTCTGCTGCCGATGATGAAGCTCCGCATCGCGAGTCCACGATGCCTCATAGACATCAACCGGGTCGATGGATTGAACGGCCTGCGCCGTGACGGCGACCGACTCGTCATCGGAGCGCTCTGCCGCCATGCGGAGATCGCGGCGTCCGCGATTGTCCGGGAACAACTGCCGCTACTGCGTGACGCCGCCAACCTGACGGCCGATGTGCAGGTTCGCAACCGGGGAACAGTTGCTGGCAGCATCGCGCACGCCGATCCTGCGGGCGACTGGCCGGCCGCGCTCGCCGCGCTCAATACCGAGGTCACCGTTACGGGACGGGCCGGTACACGACATGTGCCATTGTCCGACTTCATCATCGATGCGTATACGACGCAGTTGGCAACCGGCGAGATGGTGATCGGGCTGTCGGTTGGAATTCGGCCGAAACCGACCGGTGGGGCGTACGTCAAATTCGAAAAGCGGGCGGGCGACTTTGCCGTCGCCAGTGTCGGCGTTCAGCTCGATCTCGACGGCGACCGCTGCCGCAACGTTGCGGTCAGCCTCGGTGCGCTTGGAGCCACACCGATTCGAGCGCGAGCCGCCGAAGAGCTTCTCGACGGACAGATGCCCACACCCGACGTGTTGCGCGATGCGCAGAACCTGGTCGTCGAGGCTGCGCAGCCCTTCGACGATACCCGCGGATCGGTGCAATACAAGCGTCATCTTGCCGGTGTTTTGTTCCGCCGCGCTTTTGCAGCTGCATTCGACAGGGCCCGAGGGCTCGATGTAGGCACAGTCCACATGTGATTTCGCCCTACGGTTTGAAACCGCTTCGCATCACGAATCCAATCACCAATCACAAGGAAAGAGATGCATTTAGAGGGTAAGTTCGACGTGAATGCGGAGCCGGCTGAAGTCTATGCGTTTCTCACCGATCCGCGCCGGGTCAGCAGCCACATGCCGGACGTCACGAACGTGGACATCCAGGACGACGACCATTTCAGCGTGACCGCGCGCGTCGGTGTGTCGCACATCAAGGGCACGATGGTGATGAAGCTCGAGATCCGGGACCGTCAGCCCCCGGTCGCGACAACGGTCGTGGGCCGGGGATCGGGTCTCGCGAGCGTCATCGACATGGTGACCAGCTTCAGACTCGAGCGCACTGGTAGCCAGACCGTCGTGCATTGGCGCGGCGATGTCACGATTTCAGGCAAACTCGCTGCGTTCGGCCCTCAGGGCCTGCTGGAACGGCTGGCCGGCAAGAACATTGACGCGTTCATCGAGGGTATCCGGAAGGGCCTTCAGTCGCAGGCGCCGGGAATCCCTGCTCCTTGACGTACCGGGCGATGGCAACGACAATGACGCCACTCGTGGGTCCTATCCGTTCCGTGTATTAGCTCGCGCGGAGGTATGTCCATGAAAATCAAGGCCGCTGTTCTTCTCGTCGGATTGGGTGTCCTGCTCGCTGCGCGGCCGGGTGTCGCGCATCATGCGTTTGCCGCGGAATTCGACTCCGACAAGCCGGTCAAGCTGACGGGCGCCGTCACGCGCCTCGATTGGACCAATCCTCATGCCTGGATCTACGTCGACATAAAGGACGAGACAGGAAAGGTGGCCAATTGGGGGTTCGAGCTGGCAAGCCCGAACGGGCTGATGCGAAACGGCTGGACGAGGTTTTCGCTGAAGCCCGGCGACGTCGTGACGATCGAGGGTAGCCGGGCCAAGAACGGCTCGACCAACGCGAACGCCCAGACGGTAATCACCAGCACCGGTCAGAAGCTGTTTGCAGGCGCGAATCCCGGACAGCAACCCTGACGCGTTACAAACGGCCGTCGCGACCGGGGCTCGCAGCGTCCCGTGGAGCCGACGCCGACGCTCGCGTCGCATGGGTCCGGTTGTACCTTTTTGAAGCTGATCGGGAGGCTGACATGAAACGGTGGTTCACCGTGTTCCTGGTGGTGGCCGTCGCTGCCCTGTCGTCGCCGCTGCTCGCTCAGTGGCCGCTGAGTCCGCAGCCCAGAGCTCCGAAAGGGGCCGACGGCAAGCCGAATCTCATGGCGCCGGCGCCACGGACAGCTGACGGAAAGCTCGATCTGTCCGGTATCTGGATGCGGACGACTCGCACCGAGAAGCCGGGCAGCACGCCGTCTGGCCAGCCTCCCCTGGCGACGATGGGCAACATCGGCGCGGGCTTCAAGGACGAGTTGCCGTACCAGCCTTGGGCGGCCGAGCTCGTCAAGAAGCGCGCGGGTGGCTACGACAACCCCGACGCGCTGTGTCTCCCGCAGGGCCCGGGGCAGTTTCACAACGACCCGCAGCCGCGGGAGATCATCCAGCTGCCGCACAAGACCCTGATCGTCCACGAGTCGAACTACATGCTGCGGACGATCTACACCGACGGCCGGCGGCTGCCGAAGCTGGGTGAGCCACAGCCCTACTGGCACGGTTACTCGGTCGGCCGGTGGGAGGGCGACACGCTCGTGGTCGAGACGAATAACTTCCGCGGCGTGCAGGGGGGCAACCCGGGCGATGGGTGGCTCGACTCGCGGGGTAGTCCGTATACCGACGCGCTCCAGATGACCGAGCGATTCCGGCGCGTGAACTTCGGCAACCTGCAGATCGATGTCACCATCAACGACCCGAAAGCCTATTCACGGCCGTTCACGGTGCGGATGGAACAGGTGATCGTGCCAGACGGCTCTGAGATGATCGAATTCATCTGCCACGAGAACCAGATGTTCCTGAAGATGACCGGCCGGGAGCCGGTCAAGTAATCATGTAGGGCGGGTCCTTCGGACCCGCCGGCGCTAACTCCTCAGCAGCTCCGCGGCGCGCTTGACGGCTTCGATGATGTCGGGATAAGCCGCACAGCGGCAGAGATTCCCCGACAGGTAATGTCGAATATCGTCCTCGGACGGCCGTGGATGATGGCTCAGAAGCTCTTTCGTCATCAGGATGAACCCAGGCGTGCAAAAGCCGCACTGGAACCCGCTCTTCTCAACGAACGCGCGCTGGATCGGGTGTAGCTCGCCGTTGCGCGCCAGCCCTTCGACGGTCACGAGTTCTGCGCCGTCGACGAACGCGGCGAGATAGAGGCAGCCGGACACGGCGGTGTCGTTGACGAGCAGCGTACAGCAACCGCAGAGGCCCTGGCCGCAGCTCTCGCGCGCCCCGAAGAGCCCGAAGTCGCGTTGGAGCACCTCGAGAATCGTTTCGTGCGTCGCAGCCGTCGCAGTGACGCGGCGGCCGTTGAGCGTGAAGGAGATGGTCATTCTTTCCCCAGCGGACGTTGTTCGGCGGCGCGGATGGCGCGCAGCACGCGCTCGGGCGTCAGCGGCATCTCGTGAATCATCACGCCGGTGGCGTCATACAGCGCGTTGGCAATCGCGGGCGACGGACTGAAGATGCCTGTCTCGCCAACGCCCTTTGCGCCGAACGGCCCGTCGCGGTGTGGCATTTCCACATACGCGGCGCTCAGCTCGCGCGGCAAATCGAGGAAGCCCGGGATCTTGTAGTCGGCCAAGCTGGCGTTCAGCACCTGGCCGTCGTTGAAGACCATCTCCTCGAAGAGCGTGAAGCCCATCTGCATGATCGCTGCGCCGATCAGTTGCCGCTCGACCGACGCCGGATTGATCGCGCGGCCGACGTCGGCGACGTTCACGAGCTTCGTAACCGTGATGCGCCCCGTCTCGCAGTCGACCTCGATTTCGGCGCCGGCGCCGCCGAGCATCCAAAACGGTGTGATATTCGGAGATTGTCCGGTATCGACGTCAGGCTTCTGGTACGACGGCGTATAGGTTCCAAAGCCGACGATCGTGCCGGCCTGCATCCCGAAGCGCGCAAGCATCACCTCGCGGAACGGTAGACGCGCACCCGTGCGTGAGTTGACCGCCCCGTCGCGGCAATCGAGCTCGTCGAGGTCGGTGCCGAGCGCGCCAGCGGCTATGCGCAGAAGCTGTGCGCGCACATCCTCCGCCGCCCGTCGGACCGCGTTCCCCATGTGGAAGGTCGATCGGGACCCGAGCGTGGCCATGTCGTATGGGGTGATGTCCGTGTCGGGATGAACGACCCGGATGGCGGTGGTGGGCAGGCCCAGCACCTCCGCCGCGATCTGGGCCATCGTCGTATCCGACGCCTGTCCCATGTCGACGGTGCTGCAGTGGATGGCGCAGCTTCCGTCGCCGTAGACGTGTACTGTGGCGGTCGACGTTGTCGACGAGATGCACGCTTTCACGCCGATCGCGACGCCGCGGCCGCGCCGGATTGTGCCGGTGCCGCGGTCGAACGGACGGTGCCACTCCATTTTCTCCGCCAGTTCGTCGAGCACCGCCTCCACCTCCATGCCGTCGACGATTGTGCCGGTCGCGTGCGACTGGCCGTTCCTGAGCGCGTTGCGGCGGCGGAACTCCAGGGGATCGATCCTGAGCGTGCGCGCGATGATGTCGGCCTGCCGCTCGTATGCCCAGACGAGCTGCGAGATGCCGAAGCCGCGCAGCGCCCCGGCGGGCGGTTCGTTCGTATAAACGGCGTAATTGTCGAGTGTCACGTGCTCGATGTCGTACGGCCCGGCCGCAGTAAAACCCGACTTCTGCGTCACGCGTGGGCCGATGTCGGCGTAGGAACCGCCGTTCCAGAACGTCTCGACCTCCCGCGCGATCATTCGTCCGTCATTCATGACGCCCGTCTTGATCCGGACGGTCGCGCCGTGCTTCGTGATGGTGTAGAACTGCTCGTCCATCGACAGCGCGATCCGCACCGGCTTGCGGACGAGCAGCGCGCAGACCGCGGCCATCGCTTCGAGCTTGATGTAGAGCTTTGCGCCGAAGCCGCCGCCAAGAAACGCCGTGCGGACGCGGACGCGGTTCTCGGGCCAGCCGAGCAGCCGGCTGATCTCGCTTCGCACGAACGAGGGACTCTGCGAGGCCGTGTGGATTGTCAATCCATGTGTGCCCTGCGGCTCGGCCACCGTCACTATCGGTTCGAACGCGGCGTGGATCACCTTGCCAGTGCGAAACGTGTGCTCGAAGACGTGCTCGGCCTCGGCAAACCCTTTCGCGACGCTGCCGTGGCGAACGTGGGCGTCCAGCGCCACGTTCGTCCCGCGCCGACCGGCCAGATGCTTCAGATCGGCGAACGTCCCCGCCGGCCTCAGCTCGTCGTGAAGGATTGGCGCGCCGGGAGCGGCGGCGGCCACCTCGTCGAACACGGCCTCGAGCGGCTCATACTCGACGGCGACAAGGTCGGCCGCTTCTTCGGCGACATGTGGATCCGCCGCGAGCACAATGGCCACCGGCTCGCCTACGTAGCGCACCTTACCGAGAGCGAGAATCGGCTGGTCGTGAAAGGCCGGGCCGTAATAAGGATTCGGCACGATGCCCGCGACGTCCTCCGCGGTGAAAACCGCGTGCACGCCCTCGACGGCGAGCGCCGCGCTGGCGTCGACCTTGACGATGCGGCCGTGCGGGATCGTGCTGCGATGGATCCTGCCGTAGAGCATCCCTGGCAGGTGCAGGTTGTGGATGTACTCGACGGTGCCGTCGACCTTGGCGTTGCTCTCGAGCCGCAGGATCGAACGACCCACTTCGCGCAGCGCGCGACCGGTCCCGGCCTCGGTGCTTGGCGCATCGGAAGGCAGGACGATGGTGTCGGCCATTGTTACCGCGCCCTCTCGAGCGCCCGGCGCACGTGCACCCGAACCATCTCGCGCTTATAGGCGGCGCTCCCGCGGATGTCGGCCAGCGGCTCGATGGCCTCCGCGGCGGCGTCGGCCGCCTTGCGGAAGGTGCCTGCGTCGGCGGAGGCGCCGGTCAAGACGCCTTCGGCGTCGGCGAGCCGGACGGGACGCTCAGTGGCAGCACTAACGGCGACGCGCGCTTCCGTGATCGGTCCTCCCGTTGTGCGGTACCACACAGCGGCGCCAACGGTCGGCCAGTCGTCGGCCGAGAGCGCGGTGAACTTTTCGTACCATGTCCGCGCGTCCGGCGGTTGCGCGGACAACTGAATCTCGGCAAGCAGCTCGTCGGGTGCGATCGCGGTCTGGTAATAGCCGAGCACGACGTCGTTGATATCGATCCAGCGCTCACCGCGGCGGCCCACCAAACGGACGCGCGCGCCGAGTGTCATCAGGATCGGTGGAAGGTCCATGTGCGGATCGCCATGGGCAAGGTGGCCACCCAGCGTTGCCACGTTTCGAATGCGCACGTTCGACAGCGTTCGCAGCGCCCGGCTGATCACCGGCGCCGCTTCTCTAACGCGCGTCGAGCGCTCGAGCTGCGTGAGCGTCGTAAGCGCGCCGATGCGCAGCCCGCCGGCGTCGTCGTGTACGCCGCGGAGGGGGCCGTCGAGCCGGCGCAGGCTGACCAGGCGCGTCGGTTGAAACAGGCGTGCCTTCATCATGGGCACGAGTGCGGTGGCACCGGCCACCGCCCGCACGCCTGGGTCACCGGCCTCGAGCAGGGCGATCGCTTCGTCGAACGTCGCCGGCTCCAGCAGCTCGAAATGCCTCATGAGGCGATCCCCGTCGGCTGCGCCTCGAGTGCTTGCTTCAGATTCGCGCCGAACTCGCGCGCCAGCTGCGCGCTCGTAGCGCGGAACACCGGCTGTCCCACGCCCCCGAGTTTGCCGGTCAGGGCAATGTCGGTGGTGTATCGGATCGTCGTCTGCCCGGCCCCGCCCGCCAACCGCACGGCTGCCGTTGCTGCCACGTGTCCGGCGAGACCGACAGCATCGCCGGCGATCGTGGCTTCGATGCCGTGCGGAGGGTCGAGCTTCGTGATCTCGATGATGACCTTGAAGCTGACGGTAATGAAGGCGACGCGGCTGCTGAGCACAGCGGAGTAGCGGTTCGGACCCACTTCGCGGAGATCACGACAGCCCGGGATGCAGGCTGCGAGCCGCTGCGGGTCCTGCAGGAATCTGAACACGGTGTCGGGCGGCACGCGAACGGAGATGTCGCCAGAGGTTTGAACGGCCATGACCGACGCGAATCCTACATCAGTCTCGCACGCGGACTGCGATGGGCAGCCCGGGAGTGTCACTCACGGCGCAATCTCTTCCAGTCGGCGGTTGCGGGTCTCGAGCATCAGCGCTCCCGCCCCCGCACCGGCCATTCCGGCGGCGGCAAACATCAGGAACACTGCGGCCGTGCCGCTCGCGACGACGAAGTATCCGACCAACAACGGACCGGCCGCCGAGGCGAGCCGCAGCCAGCACGTGGCCGAGCCGGTGCCGATGGCGCGCATCCGCGTCGGGTAGATCTCCGGGGTGTAGAGGTACAGGACCGCGTTGACCGATCCGACGATGCCGTAGCTGGCGGTAACGAGAACGATGACCGCGGTCACCGAGTTGGCGGCGAACGAGCCGAGCGAAACAAGGAGCAACGCACCGGCGATGAAGCAGAACGTGACCCATCGGCGGCGCCCGACGCGGTCGATCGCAAATGCGCAGGCGAAGAGGACGACCACCTGCGCGATGTTGGTGAGCGTCCCCGCGCGGAGCGCCTGGTCGAGCCCCAAACCGTAGACGCGGTTGTACAGCGTGGGCATCCAATTGTTCAGGCCGTTGGTGATGAAGTACGCGCTCGCCCAGAGCATCCAGGTCACGACCGTGCGCCGCCGGTAGACCGGCGACAGCAGTTCTGCCCAGCGCGTGCGCACGGGCGAACCGGCGCGATCGTGGTGGTCGGAGACCTTCAGGTCTCCGCGCCCGGAGGGCTGAAGCCCTCCAGCTACCGCCGCTCCGTCCTTCGTGCCCTTCGTGCTCCCCTCGATTTCGCGGATAATCGCCTCGGCCTCGTCGATTCGTCCCCTGCCGATCAGCCACCGTGGCGACTCGCGCAGCCGGAGCAGTAGTCCAGTGATGACGAGTCCAGGCACCCCTCCGATCAGGAACATCAGTTGCCACCCGAGCGTCGGGACGACGAGCGCGCCGACCTGGCCGGTGACCATCAGGCCGATTGGAAAAATCATCTCGTAGAGCAGGAAGAATCGGCCGCGGCCGCGCGCCTTTGAAAGCTCGTTGATATAGACGGCGGCCACCGGCATCTCGCCGCCGACGCCGATCCCCTGCACCAGGCGCAGCACGAGCAGCGCGGGAAAGTTACCGGCCAGCGCGCAGGCAATGCTCATCACGGACATCAGAGCCGTAGCAGCCGCTGCGCTCGGCACGCGCCCGTAGCGCTCCGCGAGCCCGCCGAACAGGAGCGCACCCGCGAACTGGCCCAGATAGCCGGTGGCAATAAGCCAGCCGATCTGCACAGGCGTAATGCCCCACAGGGGCACGATGGCCGGCAGCACGAACGCCAGCGAGAGCGCGTCGAAAGCGTCGAAGAACGTGGCGCTCCCCATGATCACGCGCGCGCGCAAATGCCAGCGTGTGAAGGGGACGCTCTCCAGGCGCGCAATAAGATCAGCAGGACCTGGCCTCGCGCTGGCCGCCGCCGCTTGCCGGACTTCGCCCGGCCTCACCGCCGGCGCACCAGGGCGAGAAGCTCATTCGCGATGGCGTCCGGGTGCTCGATGGGCGTCAGGTGCCGCGCTTTCGAGAGCACCGTGAGCGTGGACTGCGGCAGCTGCTCGTGCAGGTACTGCGCCATCGTCACCGGCGTCGCGTAGTCCTCTTCACCAACGATGATCGCGACCGGCATGCGGAGCGACGGGAGGTACTGGCGCGCGTCCGCCTCCCCCAGCAGCGCGCAGCTGGCGGCGTAGCACTCGAAATCGTTGGCGACGAACGTCTCCACCGCCGACTGCATCGCCGGCGGATTCCCGGCCCGATACGCATCCGAGAACCAGCGGGTCACCTGGAAGTCCACGAGTCCGCGCATCCCCTTTTCGCGCGCCGCTTCCGAACGCTTCCTGAACGCCTGCGGCGCGTCTTCGCCGTACCATGCCGTGGTGTCGGTCAGCCCGAGCGCGGTGACTCTGGTGGGGTGGAGTCCTGCAAACGCCAGCGCGACGCAGCCGCCCATGGAGCAGCCGCCCACCGCCGACGTGCTCCAACCGACGTGGTCGAGCAGCTGCGCGAGATCGTCGGCGAATAATTCCGCCGTGTAATGCCCCGGTTTCCGATCTGATTGCCCGTGGCCGCGGCAGTCGTACGTGAGCACTTCCGCATGCGGCTCCAGCCGCGCCACGATGGCGTCCCACATGTGGCGATCGAGCGCCAGCGAATGGATGAGGACCAGCCGAGGCGCACCTGCGTGCGGAGCTGAGTGGCGAGTGAAGGCGATCGTGGTCTGGTCGGATGTGGTGAACGTGTCGTTGCTGGCTGCACTGGGCATGGATTTCCGTCTGGGACGCTGTTCGCGAACGTGGCCCTGCTCCGGTTGGATTGTGGGACTCCCTGCCAGACGGGCGCTGCGGAGTATATTGCAATGTCAGGTCGGTCGCGGGCATCATGTGGCGGCAGTTGTTTCCAATGCGAATCCTCGCCAGATGTACCTCGCGCTCTTGGATTCCTTTTTTGCCTTGGGGTCGTGGCATCGCCGCCACGCCTTACTCGGGGACAAGGCGATGAAGCTCGACGTCATTCAGCCATAATGCCGCGTCCAGCCGACCTGCGCAGCTGGCTTGCGCGTGTAGAGCAACTGGGAGAGCTGCAGCACGTCTCTGGCGCGCACTGGGATCTGGAGATCGGCACGATCTCCGAGATCAATTACCGCCGCAAGCCGCCCGCCGCACTCCTGTTCGACGACATCGTCGGATACCCGCGTGGGTACCGCGTTCTGACCGGCGCCCTCAGCAATGCGCGGCGCATGGCGATCGCGCTCGGCCTCGATCCCCATCTCGACACAGCGGGTCTCATCCAGTCGCTCCGTGGCAAGCCGCTTCAGTGGGAGATGGCGGCACCGCGGTTCGAGCCGGATGTGATCAAGACGGGTCCGATTCTCGAGAACGTCGTCCAGGCGCGCGACGTGGACCTGACGCGGTTTCCCGCGCCGCGCTGGCACGAGCACGACGGCGGCCGGTACATCGGGACCGGAGTCGCGGTGGTGACGAGCGATCCCGACACAGGCCGCATCAACGTCGGCGCCTACCGGATGATGATTCAGGAGGACGGGCGCTCCGCGACGATCAATGCCGAAGCCGGTAAACAGGGGCGGGCACAATACGAGCGCTGGTTCGCCAGGGAGGGCAAGGCGCCGGTGCTCGCGTCGTTCGGGCACGATCCGCTGCTCCTGATGGTCGCGGGCACCGAGGTGCCGAATGCGATCAGCGAGTACGCGTACGCCGGGGCGATGATCGGCGAGAAGCTGTGCGTCGTCCGCGGCGAGGTCACCGGCCTGCCGATGCCGGCAGCGGCCGAGATCATCGTCGAGGGCTGGATTCGCCCGGACCGCCTGCTGAAAGAGGGACCGTTCGGCGAATGGACCGGGTACTACTCCGGGTCCATCCGTCCGGTGCCGACGATGGACATCGAACGGGTGTACTTCCGCAACGATCCGATCATCCTCGGCGCGCCCCCGGGCAAGCCGCCGAACGACTACTCGTACATGCGCGCGCTGCTCAAGTCGGCAATGATTCAGGACGAACTGGTGAAGATCGGTCTGCGCGACGTCCGCGGCGTCTGGTCGCACGAATCCTGCGGCGGCCGCCTCCTGATCGTCGTGTCGATCAAGCAGCGCTTCTGCGGTCATTCACGCCAGGCCGGGTACCTTACCGCTCAGTGCCCGGCGGCGGCCTACATGAACCGCTTCGTCATCGTGGTCGACGATGACGTGGATCCGATGAACCTCGAGGAAGTGATGTGGGCGGTGAGCACGCGCTGCGAGCCGTCGGAGGACATCGAGATTCTGCGCAAGTCATGGGGCAGCAAGGTGGATCCGCTGCTGGACGATCCGTCCGCGCCCTACAACACGCGCGCCGTCATCGACGCGTGCCGTCCGTTCGAGAAACTGGCCACCTTTCCCCGCGTGGCGCAGGCGAGCCCCGCCCGGGTGCGGGAGACGGTCGCCAAGTGGAACGAGCTGTTCACCGACCCGCGCTTCCCGCTTCCTGCGACGGTGGTTCCCTCCGGCGCCGTCGACGAGCAGGCGCACGGCGGCGGTGTCACCGCGATGGACAAGAAAGACTAGTTTCCGGGCGCGCGGCGGCGAGACGCGTTACTTCTGCAGCAGCGGGATGTTCTGCGGCGGAGCCGGACGCGACTGCAGATACGCGTGGATGTGCGCGAGGTCGGCATTGGGCACCACCTTCTCCGTGTATGGCGGCATCTGGTTGGTGGGCCGTCGGACGTAGGCTGTCAATCCCGCGAGCGAAATATTGCGCGCGGCCAGCCGTGGGCCCGCCGCGCCTCCCTGGCCTTCGTAGCCATGGCACTGCCAGCAACCGTAGCTGACCCAGAGCTTCTTGCCCGTTTCGGCGTTGCCGGCGGGAGCTGCTGTCGCGGCGGGTTTAGCGCCAGGCGCTTGATCCTGTGCGCGCGTCGACACTCCAATGCCGAGCGTCACGACGAATACCAGGCTACCGACCCAAACCGCTTTCATGCATCCCTCTCGATGGCGGGGTCCGCTCGCGATGATTCGGCCAGAGGCTCGCGGCACCCGCCCCACGGAGGCCTGAAGGCCTCCAGCTACCA
This sequence comes from uncultured Acidobacteriota bacterium, assembly GCA_963814955.1. GTDB lineage: Bacteria > Acidobacteriota > Vicinamibacteria > Vicinamibacterales > UBA2999 > DATCJA01. Next base: position 128,399 of record CAWFEX010000014.1, on the reverse strand, counting down.
ACTACCGCCACCAGGTCCGACCTAGCGCGGCTGCGTCACCACATCGACGAGCGCTGGCTGGCCCTTCTTGACCACTGCAAGCGCACGCTGAAGCGCCGGACCGAGATCCTGCGCGTTTGCGATCGGACCCTCGGCGTAAACGCCCATGCCCTGGGCGATTTTCGCGAAGTCGACGTTGGGGTTCTCGAGCGTCGTTCCGATGTTCCAGCGCGTGATGCCGCGCTGGTGACGATTCGCCATGCGCTGGATGTGCATGACTTCCTGGTGATAGCCGCGGTTGTTGTGCATTACCGTGAGCAGCGGAATCTGATGATGTGCCGCGGTCCACAACACACCAGGTGCGTACAACATGTCGCCGTCGCCCTGGATGTTTATCGAAAGGCGCCCGTATTTCTTGTTGGCAAGCGCGCCACCCACTGCCGCCGGAGCACCATAGCCGACGCCGGCGCCGCCGGAGTCTCCGAGGTGCTGGTAGTGCTTGTCGAAGTCCCACAGGCGGAACGCCCAACCGCTGGTGTTGCCGCTCTCGGACACGAGCGACCAGTCTTCGTTGCGAATCTGACCCCAGATCTCGGCAACCATCCGTCCCGTGCTGATTGGCGATGCCTCCCACGCGTGCGCCGCTTCGGCGCGCGCTGCTTCCTTCCCGCGCGCGTGCGCCTGCTCGAACTTGGTGCGGCGCTCGGCGAACGCCGTGCGCCGGTCGGCTGTCGTCAGCTTGCGGACCGCTTCGGTCAGTGCGGGAAGCGTCGCCTCCGCGTCGGCTGCCATGGCGACATCAACTTCGGGATAGCGCTGGAAGTCCTGGAAGTTGCTCTTCGTAAAGAGATCGACGGCGGTGATGCTGATCAACCGCGTCCCCTGCCGGATGCGAGACCTCGCCGACCGGTGCAGCGAATCGCGGAACGCATTCACCGTGCCCCAGAAATCGGTCAGCTCGAGACCAAGAATGACGTCGGCGTTCGCGATCAGCTGCCCGCCGCTTTCGCTTTGATTGAGCGGATGGCGCGACGGGAAGTTCATACGCCCATGCTGATCGACGACCGGCGCTTGCAGCGCTTCGGCGAGCTCGACAAGCTTGGCAATCCCCGCTGGCGTGCGCGCCAGGCGGTCGGCCACGATCACCGGGTTCTGCGCATTGACGAGCAACCGGGCCGCTTCGGCAACTGCTCCGGAATCTCCCTGCGGCGGCGTGGCCGTCGTTAACTTCGGCACCCGAAGCCGTGAGGCGATCTCAGTCGGAATCGGATCCTCCTGCAGCCCGCCATCGATCACCACGACGACGGGCATCATCGGCGGTGTCATCGCGATCTTGTAGGCGCGGACGGCTGATTCGGCGAAGTGAGGCAGCGAGATGGGGTTGTCGTCCCACTTGATGAAGTCGCGCACCATTGAGGCGGCGTCCTGAACGCTGTGCGCCCATTCCACGCCCGGCCGTCGCATCGTAGCGTCGAGCGAGTTACCGGCAAGGATGTACACCGGGACACGATCACAGTAAGCGTTGTAGATCCCCATCGCGGCGTGCTGCAGGCCCACCGTGCCGTGGCAGAGCACGGCCATCGGCTTGCCTTCCACCTTGAAGTAGGCATGCGCCATGGCCACAGACGACTCTTCGTGGCAGCACGTGAGGAACTCCGGCATCTTGTTGCCGCCGTAGTTGATGATCGACTCGTGAATGCCGCGGAAGCTGGAACCGGGGTTCGACGCGACATACTCGATGTTGAGCGACTTGAGGACGTCGACCATGAAGTCGCCACCCGGGCGGTCTGTGGTCAGGGCGTCCACTTCGACCGCGGGATCGGCTTCACGCGCCGCCGTTAAGGCGGCTGCGGGCCGCTGAGCCGGCGCCGCTGGCGAAGGCGCCTGAGCGGCCGATGCGACTGAATCGGGGACGAGCGCCGCTGCACCCGTCACGGCGGCTCCCTTTAGAAAGTTTCGACGATCCACGGAGCGGTTCCTGGCCATCGTTGTCCTCCCGGATGTGCCGCAGTGTACCCCAAAAAATCGCCTTTTTGGACCACGAAACCACGAAGGTCACGAAGGGCCCAATCTTCGCGATCTTCGTGTCCTTCGTGGTTCGGTCCAGCGCGTCCGGTGGCGCGCATGACTGTATAATCCGCAGCAGTCTTCCCTCAGCTCGCACTCCGGTTTTTCACCACGGGAGGCCGGCATGAAGCGCAAACGCACTCTCCTCGTCGGCGCGACGTTCCTCGCGTTGCTCGTCGCTCTCGCTCTCACGGAATCGATGCTTGAGCAGGCCGCCGCGCAACAGTCGGGCGTAGAGGCGCCTCGGTTCGAAGTCGACCCGTTTTGGCCCAGGCCGCTGCCCAACAACTGGGTGCTTGGGCAGACCATCGGCGTCTGGGTCGACGAACAGGACGTGATCTGGATCGTCCATCGCGGCTCCGCCACATTGGCCGACAACGAAAAGGCGCTGGAACTGAAGAATGGCGAATGCTGTGCCGCTGCACCGCCGGTGCTCGCCTTCGACGCCAACGGCAATCTCGTCAGGTCCTGGGGCGGGCCGGGGAAAGGCTACGATTGGCCCACCGCCAACCACGGTATCTTCATCGACCATGTCGGCAACGTCTGGATCGGCGGCAACGGTCCAGGCGACTCGCACCTGGTGAAGTTCACCAGGGACGGCAAGTTCCTGCAGCAGTTCGGCCGCCCGGACGCGCGCCGCGGCCCGCCAAACCCGCAGGGGCAGCCGACCTACGCGGGAGGCAGCAACGATCAGCAGAACTTCGGCCGCATCGCGAAGATTTTCGTCGACCCGAAGGCGAACGAAGCCTTCCTCGCCGACGGATATCTCAACAAGCGCGTGGCGGTCGTCGACGCGACGAGTGGCAAGATGAAGCGGTTCTGGGGCGCGTACGGCACCAAGCCGGACGATACGCCCGTGCCGGCGTACGACCCGGCGGCGCCGCCGGCGAAGCAGTTCCGCAACCCGGTCCACTGCGCCATGCTTTCCAACGACGGGCTGTTGTACGTGTGCGATCGCAATAGCGACCGCCTCCAGGTGTTCAAGCCCGATGGCACGTTCGTCCGGGAGGTATTCATTGCGCGCGGCACGAAGGCGTCAGGCTCGGTGTGGGACGTGGCCTTCTCGCGCGATCCTCAGCAGCAGTACCTCTACATCAGCGACGGCATGAACAACCGTGTATACGTGCTGCGTCGCGACACGCTCGACGTGCTCACCAGCTTCGGTACAGGCGGCCGTCAGCCAGGGCAGTTCTTCGGCGTCCACAGCATCGCAACCGATTCCAAGGGGAACCTCTACACCACAGAGACGTGGGAAGGAAAGCGTCTGCAGAAGTTCGTCTTCAGGGGCGTCGGGCGCGTGAGGACGCCGCATTAAGGCCCGGTGTGGCCGGAGACGCGCTAGGTGAAGGCACCTATCGTCTGAGGAATTTCGTCAATCCGCCTCCTGCGGCGGGACGCGAGCCAGGCCCCTCCGCGGTGTACACGTTGCCATCTGCGTCGACTGTGCCACGCCTTCTCCAGCTACGCCCAGCGGTCTGGCGTCCGAGAAGTGCGGGCGGAATGAACGCTGTGACTCTGTCCTCGGTGGCGCGACCGATGCGAACTCCGGTCCGCCAGTTCGGGTGGCGCACCTGGTCCGATTCCGAATCGATCCTCGCCTTCGCGAAACTGAAGGCCTTTCTCCGCGCGGCGCGCCCGCGCACATTCGACCAGATCGTCGAGCTCGTGCGCATCGCGATCACGCTCTTCACACCGCAGGAGTGCGCGAACTTCGTGCACCACTGCGGCTACCGCGTCTCTACGGCGTTATGAAAAAGGGTCTAAAGCCGGACACCACGCACGCGAACCTCTGTGTCTCCGTGCCTCTGTGGCCCGTCATCGATGAAAATCGTCGGCGCCATCAACTCCGCCGCCATCTGCACGGCCTCGAGGATCCTGAAGAAACGAGGTGGCTCAACTCTGAATTGTCCGGGAATCCCCGAGCCCATCTTGTTCGGTAGTGGAAATAGTGTCAAATACGCGCGTGACCCAGTTCGATCCAGCGTCAGCTTCTCTCGAATCCTCGGCGCTCCAATTCGCGGCGGCGTCCGCTGTGCCGTGGTGGAAAGACATTACGCGCTACCAGTGGACCATTCTGCTGATGACATGGCTCGGGTTCATGTTCGACCTGATGGACTCGACGCTCTACACGATGGTCATGGGGCCGGCGCTCAGGGATCTCCTCGGTACACAGGGCTCGGTGCAGAACATCGGCTGGTACGGTGGCCTGATCTTCTCGATCTTTCTCGCCGGGTGGGCGCTGGGAGGCATCGCATTCGGTGTGGCCGCGGACTACCTGGGACGAAAGACCACGCTGATGCTCACGATTCTGATCTATGCGCTCTTCACCGGCCTGGCGGCGGTCTCCGGGTCGTGGTGGGAGCTGGGGGTATATCGATTTCTCACCGGTCTTGGCGTCGGTGGCGAATGGGCGGCCGGAGCCGCGCTGCTCGCCGAGACGTGGCCCGAGCGCGCGCGGGCAAAAGGTGCGGCGATTCTTCAGACAGCGGCCGGAACCGGTTATTTCGCCGCGGCATGCATCTACCTCCTCGTCGGCAGCTACAGCTGGCGGCTTGTCTTTCTGGTCGGCGCACTTCCCGCTCTTCTCGTGTTCTTCCTCCGCAAGCAGATGAAAGAGTCCGAGCGGTGGCTGCAGACATCGAGCATTCCAGGGTCACAGACGCCACACGGTCTGACGCTGGCCGAGATCTTCGGGCACCAGCTCCGGCGCGACACAATCGTCGGATCGGCGATGGCCACGATCGCGAATTTTGGGTTCTGGGGGGTCTCTGCGTGGGTGCCGGCGCTCATCCAGAACAGAATCGCCGCCGATCCATCGGTCGCGTCAGGCAGTAACGCCAATTCCTACGTGAGCTACGCAATCATGATTCTCACGCTGGGATCATTACCAGGGTACGCGCTCGTGGCCGCACTCGCGGATCGATGGGGGCGCAAACCCGCGTTCGCATTCTTTTTCGTGGGAGGCGCGCTATCGGCGCCATTCATTTTCCTGATTCCATGGACGCTTACGCAGATGCTCTTCCTGCTGCCCGTACTGGGATTCTTCACGCTCGGCATTTATGCGGGGTTTCCAATCTACCTGCCGGAGTTGTACCCCACGCGGCTGCGGACCACCGGCGCAGGCTTCTGTTTCAACATCGGCCGCATCGTGTCGGCCGCGGGCCCATTTTTGACCGGTGTCGTCGTGCTGTATACGGGTTCCTTCGAGCAGGCGATCAGCGTCTTGAGTCTTGTGTATCTGCTTGGGCCCGTCACGCTTCTGTTCGCCCGGGAAACGCGAGGGCAGCGCTTGGCCTAGCCCAGATGTTTTTTCCCATAGGCGTGAGCGGTTCGTGGCACTTCTGTGAAGTACCTGTCCAATCGCGTGTCCTTGGCGGCGAGGGCAATCGTTTCACCACAACGCCATCCGAGCAGCAATCTAGCGACGCCGCAATTGTTCCTTCCTGTAAGTCGGCAAACAAACGTGTGATAGATTTCCGCCGCCCTCGTACTGGTTGAACGTGGCGCTAGTCCGCTAAGTTCTTCTTCAAGCGATGTTTCTCCTTGCTCGCTTCGTCGCCTTCGACAGCGGCATTTTCATTGCCCTGCAGGCGCGCGATGGCTTCGCACAAACTGCACATTGCCTGCATCGTCACTCTTGCGATGCTTGGCTTGGGACAACACGTCGAAGCCGCGTCAGTGAAGCTCACGTGGAATCACAGCCCTTCCACCAACGTGGCGGGGTACCTGGTCTCGTACGGGTACGCAATCAGGCAAATACTCGACAACGGTCAAGGCCGGTTATGTGACTTCGGTCAGTATCACCGGGTTGACCGAAGGGACGACGTACTACTTCGTTGTACAGTCCTACGACAAGGGCGGCACGAACGGCCCACCGTCGCCCGAAGTCTCTGGTCGGGTATCAGCTCCGACCCTTGCGATCTCATGTCCCTCGCCAGTGTTGACGTCACCCGATGGGAACCCGATGTCGGTGACGTTGACTCCCACGGTCACCGGCGGAGTGACGCCGATCTCGACAAGCTGCTCGCCGAAATCAGGCTCACTGTTTGCCGTGGGAACGACCTCGTTCACATGCAACGCCGTCGATGCCACAGCGCAGAAGGCGTCGTGTTCGTCGACCGTGGTGGTGGCGGCGCCCAGTCAGCCTGCGCCGGCTCCGGCACCCGCGCCCGAGCCAGCGCCCGCACCCGAGCCAGCGCCCGCACCCGAGCCAGCGCCCGCACCGGAGCCAGAATTGGCACCCGAGCCAGAATCATCATCCGGCACGCAGCCGAACCCTGCTCTCCCGACCCTCACGTGCCCACAGATTGCACCTGTCACAGAATCGGGGCAGAGTGGAAAAGAGAAGGTGTTGTTCCCAAATCCGGTGTTCAGCGACGGGACCGTCCCTGTCACGGTAAGCTGCGAGCCGAAATCAGGGTCTCTGTTCCCGCTTGGAAATACAACCGTCTCGTGCAGGGCCACAAACGCCGCAGGTGTGTCGGGTGCGTGCACGACGACGGTGACAGTGAAGGACCGCCGGAGTTTTAGGAACGGGAGCTAGACCAAGGGTCGAGTCACGTTACAAGGTTCCGACTACGCGCGAGCGAACGACCGCCCGACAGCGAAGTCGTCGTTCACGCGGTCATGAACAGCCTTCGCATAACCGCGTCTACCTTGGGCGGCTTCCGCCCTGCCGCCTGCGGCGTTACGAAAGGTCTAACGCGGCGGAATGGCTCTGATTCGGGACCGGTCACACCCTTCGGGCAGCCATTCAGGCTCCGGCGGTTTGTCACCCGCATAGCAACCAGGAATTACATAGAAAGTCTTCGGCCTTCCCGGCAAGAGCGGCGCAACAGTCGGGCTTGGAAGAACTGTCGCCTCGGGAAGATCCTCGCGCGCTCGGTTCGGCTTCTCGGCGAGCGGCACCGGGATGCGTCCAGACTGATGAAAATACCAATCTGGAGCTGGCACCGGCGCCGGAAGGAAATACGGGAAGAATAAACGCGACGGTCCCGAGTCTGGCGGCCGAGTGTAGAAATCCGGCGGCACGCGGAACAAATCGCGTCCTTCGGCAACGCTCGAGCTGGACTCCGACGTGCGCTCGGAAGGTGATCCACTACGCAGTCCGTCCTGCGCCGCCGCCGCGCTCATCGAAAGCAGGCAGATGAACAGTGCCGTCGACGGTATGCGAATCCTCATGGTATTGGCGCAAATATACACGCCGCGACCGCTGAACGGACGCATATAACCCGCCAGCTCAGGCAAAAACAAGCACGGACGTCCCCGATCCTTGCAGCTCTAACGGTTTCGTCTGGCGATAACTCCTTTATTTGTCAGTAGATTGCTCGCGCGACCCGAATGGAAGGCGTTTTGCTGCAGCGGCACCCGCGCGCACGAGTTTAGAACCTCTGCATGACGGGCGCGCGGACGGTTGTAGTTTTCGCCCGGAAATGTGAGTGAGAGGGCGGAGCTGTATCCACACGGGCGATAAAGGCGCGCGTCCTTTGGTGACCGGGTTCTATACGCGCGCGATGCGGAACACGACAATATGAAAGCTGTCATTCTGGCCGGCGGAGTTGGCTCACGGTTGAGCGAAGAAACGATCGTCAAACCGAAGCCGATGATTGAAATCGGCGGCAGACCGATTCTGTGGCACATCATGAAGATCTACGCCACCTACGGCATTGATGAGTTTATTGTGTGCTGCGGGTACAAGGGCTACGTCATCAAGGAATACTTCGCGAATTATTTCCTGCGTCACTGCGACTGCCGCTTCGACTTGAAGAACAACCGGCTGGAAGTGCTGAAGAACGGCGTCGAAAGCTGGACCGTTACTGTCGTCGAAACCGGCGAAAAGACGATGACGGGCGGGCGGCTCAAGAAGATTGCCGATTATGTGAAAGACGGCACCTTCTGCGTGACGTATGGCGACGGCGTCAGCAACGTCAACATCCGCGACCTCATCGAGTTCCACCGCAGCCAAAAGGCGCTGGCAACCCTGGTGGCGGCGCAGCCGCCGGGCCGATTCGGCGTTCTGACGCTCGGCCGCACGCAGACGCGGGTGCACGCGTTCCAGGAGAAGCCGGAGGGCGACGGCGCGTGGATCAACGGCGGTTTCTTTGTGTTGGAGCCTGAGGCGCTGGACTACATCACCGACGACGCGACGGTGTGGGAGAAGGGGCCGCTTCAGCGGCTCGCCGAGGACGGGGGCCTCGCTGCGTACAAGCACCCGGGCTTCTGGCATCCCATGGACACGTTGCGCGACAGGATGGTGTTGGAAGAGTTGTGGGCGTCTGGCAAGGCGCCATGGAAGGTCTGGAGCGACCCGGTGGACGCCGATCGCGCGGCTGCGGAGCGATCCGGAGCATACACGGCGGACGAACACGAAGAAGGGGTGCCTACGTGACGATCGCTTCCTCGACCGGCGTTTCGGCTGCGGCTGCCGGCGTCGTCGACGAGGACATCGACTACTGCTGTGCCAGGCTTTCCGACGTGCTTGCGAAGATGTCGGGTCGCGCTGTGCTGCTGACCGGCGGCGCGGGCTTTGTGGGCTATTACCTCATTCAGGTGCTGCTCGGATGGAACCGTCGTGTGAAGCCCGGCGATCGAATTCAGCTGACCGTCGCCGACAACTATGTTCGCGGCGTCCCGCCGTGGATGGCGGAGGTTGCGGGAGAGTCGCTGCGCGTCGCGTTGCACGATGTTACGACGCCGCTGCCTGATCAGCTTGGCGACTTTCACTACGTGCTGCACGCGGCATCGATAGCGTCGCCCTCCGTGTATCGCCGCTATCCCATCCTCACCATGGACGCCAATGTCGCAGGCGTTCGACTCCTTCTCGAGCGGAGCCGGCAGCAGCGCGACCGTGGGCATGCGATCGAAGGCTTCCTATTCTTCTCCAGCAGCGAAATTTACGGCGATCCCGAGCCGGATGCCATCCCGACACCAGAGTCGTACCCCGGACGGGTCTCGTCGACGGGTCCGCGCGCATGCTACGACGAGTCGAAGCGTTTTGGTGAGACGCTGTGCGTCAACTTCGCGCAGCAGTATGAGCTTCCGGTGACGATTGTTCGACCCTTCAACAACTACGGGCCAGGATTGAGAATCACCGACCAGCGGGTCATACCCGATTTGGCCCGCGATATTTTCGAAGATCGCGACATGGTCTTGTATTCGGACGGGTCGGCCACGCGGACGTTCTGTTATATCGCCGACGCGGTTACCGGATATGTCAAGGCATTGGTTCAGGGCCGTCGCGGCGAGGCTTACAACATTGGCTGCGACAGTCCGGAAATCTCAATTGATGAGCTGGCGTCCAGGGTTTCGGCGATCGCTGCCGCCACTCTCGGGTATTCGGGGCGTGTGATCCGACGCCGTAGCGCCGACGATCACTATCTCACCGACAACCCTCGGCGGCGGTGTCCTGACATCAGCAAGGCACGACGCGAGCTCGGTTTCTCTCCAGACATTTACCTCGACGAGGGTCTCCGACGCAGCCTGCTGTGGTATCTCCACAATCGCGAGCACTCGGATACATGAATATCGCTATCGTTGGCGCTGGTTACGTTGGACTCGTCACCGGGCTGTGCCTGGCGGACCGCAAACACCAGGTGATCTGTGTGGATCTCGATGCCGGGCGCATTGCGCAGCTGAACCGTGGTGTTCTTCCTCTGCACGAGCCGGGTCTCGACGAGCTCCTGGGCCGGTGCCTGGGAAAGCACTTCTTCCCGTCGACGGACCTCGCCGATGCCGTTCGACGTTCCGACGCCACGCTGCTCACCGTCGGAACTCCGCTGGAGAACGACGCCATCAGCCTGCGGTATGTCGAGAATGCCGCCGCAGGAATTGGCAAGTGTCTGTCGAGCGTTGCTCGCTACCACGTTGTTGTGGTGAAGAGTACGGTCGTTCCAGGCACGACCGAGGAATGCGTCCGGCCGATCCTGGAAAGTACATCCGCGAAGAAATGCGGTGTCGATTTCGGCCTGGGAATGAACCCGGAGTTTCTGCGCGAAGGCGAGGCGGTCAACGACTTTCAAACCCCGGACCGCATCGTGCTGGGAGCGATCGACGAACGCAGCTTCGAGACCATGGCCGGCATTTACGCGGCGTTCAAGGATGCCGTGGTAATCCGAACGAACGTGCGAACAGCAGAAATGATCAAATACGCGTCCAATGCGCTGTTCGCAACGCTGATCTCGTTCTCGAACGAGATCGGGAACTTCTGCGCCGTCGAGCCGGGCGTGGACGCGGTCGACGTCATGAGCGCCCTTCATTCCGACCGGCGAATCACCACCACCGCCGCGGACGGCAGCCGCGTCGTTCCCGCCCTCACGAGCTACTTGAAGGCCGGCTGTGGCTTTGGCGGAAGCTGTTTTCCAAAGGACGTGCGGGCGCTCATCGAATGGGGTTCGCGCCGCGGCCGCCCGGCGCGTGTGTTGAGCGCTGTTCTGGAAACAAACGAAAAGCAGCCAGCCGAGGTGCTTGGGCTGTTGAAAAAGCATTTTCCGGATTTACATGGACTGCGCGTCGCAGTCCTTGGCCTTGCGTTCAAGCCGGGCACCGACGATCTTCGCGAGTCTCCCTCTCTGCGGGTTATTGCTCGTCTGCTCGCGGAAGGCGCAAAGGTCATTGCCTATGACCCCATCGCTGCCGGTCCCGCCCGCGTGATGATCGATTCGGCGAATGTGAGCTACGCGACGTCACTGGCGGAAGCGACGGTGAACGTCGATGCCGTGCTGCTGCTGACCGCGTGGCCGGAGTTCGAGGAGCTGCCAGCACTGCTGACTGAGTCCGCTAATCCGCCCGTCGTCGTGGACGGCAGGCGCATGCTGGATAAGACGCGCATGCGGCGGTATGAAGGCATCGGTCTCGGTCCAGCGCAGCCGGCGGAGGTCCCGCTGGCGGCATCGGCCGCGATGCTCACGCCCACTGTTCCCGCGAGAGTCGATCCTGCTGTTTGAGCCCACCACGCTCGAAGGCGCCTGGCTCCTCGATATCGAGCGACGGGGAGACGAACGCGGCTTCTTCAGCCGCGGGTGGTGCCGCAGGGAACTCGAAGCGCGCGGTCTGGTTGCCGAGTTCGTGCAAAACAACATCGTGTGGAGCGCTCGAAAGGGGACGATTCGGGGATTGCACTTCCAGACGGCACCGTTTCAGGAGACGAAGCTCGTTCGGTGCACCAGGGGCGCTATCTGGGACGTGATCATCGACTTGCGGCCCGGGTCGTCAACGTACCTGGAGTGGGCGGCATTCGAGCTGACTGCTGCACACCGGCGGCAGATCTATGTGCCGAAGGATTTCGCGCACGGTTACCAGACGCTGGTGGACGACACCGAAGTCTGTTACGAAGTGTCCGAGTATTACCGGCCCGAGGCCGAACGCGGAATCCGCTGGGACGATCCGCAGTTCGCCATCGCCTGGCCAGAAACGGCCTCACCGACGGTGTCGCCGAAGGATCGCGCGTGGCCCGATTTCCGGCGCGTGGCCGCGGCGCTCCACACTGACTGCGTCGCTCCCGGTTCCTACGATGATCATCGTTGATACCGCGCTCGAGCAGCGCGAGCGCGAAGGACGCCCGATTCGGATCGCTCTGGTCGGGGCAGGGTACATGGGGCGCGGAATCGCCTTTCAGATGCTTCTGTACGCGCGGGATGCGCCTCGTCGCGATTGCCAACCGGACGTTGTCGGAGGCTGTCCGCGCGTTCCAGGAGGCCGGAGCATCCGCGGCGCATCCGATTGACTCGGGTTCAGCGCTGGACGAGGCCATCGAGGCCGGCCGGCCGGCGGTCACCGACAACGCCGCCGCGCTCTCGGAAAGCACGCAGGTCGATGTCGTGATCGAGGCGACCGGAGAGGTGGAATTCGGTGCGCACGTGGCGATGGACGCGATCCGCCATCGAAAACATCTCGTCCTGATGAACGCGGAGCTCGACGCGACCATCGGGCCGCTGCTCAAGGTGTACGCCGATCGCGCCGGAATCGTCATCACGAACGCCGACGGCGATCAACCTGGCGTCATCATGAATCTCTACCGATTCATTCAGAGCATCGGGTTCACGCCGGTTCTTGCCGGCAACATCAAAGGGCTCCAGGATCCCTACCGCACGCCCGAGACACAGAAAGCGTTTGCCGACAAGTACCACCAGAAGCCCCGCATGGTCACGTCGTTTGCCGACGGCACGAAGATTTCGATGGAGATGGCCGTTGTGGCGAACGCCACGGGACATCGCGCAGGCCGGCGCGGGATGTACGGGCCGCGCTGCGAACACGTGAAGGATGCGCTCACGCTCTTTCCAACGGACCAGCTCCTCGACGGCGGCTTGGTCGATTACATCCTGGGTGCGGAACCCAGCCCCGGTGTGTTCGTGCTCGGGTACAACGAGCACCCGATTCCGCGCCGCTATATGACGTACCACAAGATGGGCGACGGTCCGTTTTACGTGTTCTACACGCCCTATCACTTGTGCAACTTCGAGGTCCCTATTACCGCGGCACGAGCCGCGCTGTTTCGCGACGCCACGATCGCGCCAGCGGGTCCTCCAGTGTGCGAGGTCCTGACCGTTGCGAAGCGTGATCTCCGGGCCGGCGACGAACTGGACGGCATTGGCGGTTTCACCTGCTATGGCATGCTGGAAAACCGCCACGAGTTCCAGGCCGGCGACTACCTTCCGATGGGACTGGCGCAGGGATGTCGCCTGAAGCGCAATCTGCAGAGGGACGAAGCCGTGTCGTATGCGGACGTCGATATCCCGGCGGGGCGGCTCGTCGACGTTCTGCGCGGAGAGCAGGATCGCCTGTTTGGAGCCGTCAGGCTACCGGAAGCGGCGACCGCTGGAGTCGAGACACATATCGTCGAGCAGGCCGTCATTGCGTCGCGCGACTAGCTGCTGAGCTTAGGTGCATAACTCCTGTTTTCGTTGCCAGGAAGGGGTTTTGCTGGCATCTGCCCTGCGCGTGGGCGCCCGTACGTCGGGTGCGCAAACGAGGCGCAGCAAGGTGGTCGTTTTCGCGGGCAAAGATGTCACTCAACGAGTGGAGTTGCTGAAGGAGCACCTAATTCTGGGAGTTTCGCCAATCGCGATAGTGATTGGCTTTCGTACATTCGCGTGCGAAATGCGACAAAAGCCAGAGGAGAAGCCGGCCCTGATGATCCTCGCGGCCGAATTTTTCCATCAGAAGTAACCCGCGATGTCCAACATACGCTGCGGAATGGTTGTGCTGATCGCGACGGGCGTTGTCGCTGGTACGGTCGCGCCGTCCCGAGCCCAGGATGACGCGGACGCTGCTCGCTTCCGATTCGGGTCGGTGTCGCTCTCGCCGACGATCAGCGTGACCAACATCGGGTGGGACAGCAATGTATTCAATGTCAGCGAAGACGATAATCCCCAGGGCGATGTGACGGCCACCGCCAGTCCGGCAGTTCAGGCGTGGCTTCGCACGCCGCGCGTTCGTGTGAACGGCCGTGGTCGGCTTGACATGTACTATTTCAACAGGGTGGACGATCTCAGAGCCGTCGACAATGATCATTCCGGCCGCGTTGAGCTGTTCCTGAACCGCGTCATGCCCTGGGTGTCGGGCAATTTTGTGAGGACGCGCCACCGCCAGAACCTTGAAATCGACGCTATCGCCGAGCGGCGGATCGATGCCGTACAGGTCGGTTCGCTCGTGCGAATGACCAGGAAGACGTCTGCGGGAGCGTATGTGGAACGGTCTCATGTTCATTTCTACGGTGAGTCTCTGTTCCGTGGAGCAGACCTCGCGCGTGAACTGAACCAGGCCGGATGGGTCGAAGGCGGGGTGATTCAGTACCAGGCAACACCATTGACCACGGTCACCTTGAACGTCGAGCACGGCCGGAGTCGGTTCGCGTTCTCGTCCGACCGCGATTCGGACAGCGTTCGAATACTGCCCGCCGTTGAGTTCAAGCCGTTCGCGCTCATCAGCGGACGCGCGGCAATCGGTTTCCGAGAACTTCACTACCGTGACAGCAGCCAGCCGGACTTCCGTGGCATGGTCGCATACGTCGATCTTCAGTACACGTTCCGCGGCCGAACGCAGCTCGCTTTCGCTGCGCAGCGCGAGCTGCAGCCTTCGTACATCGACACGCAACTCGATTACGTTCTAGCGGAGATCGGTGGCACCGTGAGGCAGCGGTTCGGTGATGGCTGGGACGCGCTAGCAGGGTTCAGGCGCTACCGAATCGCTTATCGCCGACATGATCCCCAAGCACCCGGCGACACAGCGGGATTTCCGGACGAGGTCATACTAAACCCCAACCTGAGTGTAGGGTACAGCATTGGACGTACGAGGATCGGGTTCGATGTGGATTACCGTGGGCGCGAAGCTGACGCGCTCGGCCACGGCTTCGAGCGGTTTCGCATCGGCTCGTCTGTCAGTCACGTCTTTTAGTACCGCGTCTCCATTTCGGGGGCGAGTGATGAGGATCATCATGTTGCCGAGGTCATGTTCGAGAATATCGTTGCGCCGATGCGGCATTTCATGCTGTCTTCTCGTCCTATTGCTGATGATGCTGAACCTGACGGTTCGTGCTGACCAGGCACCGCCCCAGAACGCACCGCCGCCCCAGAACGCACCGCCGCCTCAGAACGCACGGCAAGCCCAAGCCGAGTATGTTGTCGGCCCGAACGACGTCCTTGGCATCACCGTGTACGATCAGCCGCAGCTCTCGCGAACCTATAGCGTCCAGGCAGACGGCTCGCTGACGTTTCCGCTCATCGGGCGTGTGAAGGTGGGAGGGCTCAGCACGCCCGCCATCGAAAGCGAGCTGCGTCAACGGTTGTCTCAGGGATTCTTGAAGAGCCCGCAGGTCGGCGTGATTGTCGAGCAGTATCGAAGCCAGCAGATCTTTGTGATAGGCGAGGTGCGCCAGCCCGGGAGCCTGCAGTTCACGGGTTCGATGACGGTCCTCGAGGCGCTGGCGCGCGTCGGTTCCACCACGGAACGTGCCGGGAACGAGGCGATCATCGTGCGTCCGCCGAGCGGTGCACCGCCACCCGATGCCGCCGCCGCTGTCGCGCGTGCGCAACAGGAGAATGGCTCAAATGTCATTCGCATCGATCTTCAAAATCTCCAGGGTGGCACGCTGTCGCAGAATGCCGCGTTACAGGCAGGCGATACCATCTTCGTTCCGCGCGTCAACTCGGTGTTCGTATCGGGTCAGGTGACGGCGGCGGGTGAGTACCCGATCCGGAAAGGGATGACCGTCCGCCAGGTGCTCGCGCTCGCAGGAGGAGTAACGGATCGCGGTTCGACAGGGCGAATTCAGATCATACGGAAAATCGACGGGCAGGACCGCACCATCAGCGCCGAGCTTCAGGACGTGGTGCAGCCGAACGACACGATCATTGTCCGTGAACGTTTCTTCTGAGGTGTGCTGGGTCGATGTACGAACATTTCTACGGGCTACGTGAACGGCCGTTTGATCTGACGCCGGACCCTCGATACCTGGTCGCAACCGAGGTGCACCAGGAGGCGTTGAGCAATATCGAGTACGCGATTGCCTCGCGGAAAGGTGTAGCGCTCCTCGTCGGAGAGTCGGGTACCGGCAAGACAACGGTCATCCGGGCCGCGATCAACAAGCAGTCATCGCGGACCCACTGCGTGCATCTGCACAATCCGGCCTTGACCCGTAAAGAATTCGTACAGATGTTGGCGGCACGATTCGGTCTCAGCCCGCGAGCGCGAAAATCCAAGGCGGACCTGCTCCTCGAACTCGAACAGCTGCTGCGTCAACGGCGCGACGCGCAGGAGGCGACGGTTCTGGTAGTCGACGAGGCTCAGAGTCTGCCGCTGGAGCTGTTGGAAGAGATCCGCCTGCTTTCGAACATCGAAACAGATGACGAAAAATTACTCTCGCTCATCATCGCCGGGCAGCCGGAGCTTGCCGACCGGCTGACAGATCAGTCGCTGCGTCAGTTAAAGCAGCGGATCGCGCTGCGATGCGAGCTGCGGCCGTTGAACTTGACGGAGTCATGTGGGTATATCGCCGGCCGGATCGCTGCAGCGGGAGGGACTCCGGGAGAGATTTTCTCCCGCGAGGCGGTTGTCCTTATTCACGAGCGATCGCGGGGCGTCCCGCGCGCCATAAATGTCATCGCCGACAACGCCTTGGTGAGCGGCTTCGCTGCTGAGCAGCGGCTCGTGACAACGCCACTGGTGCGGGAGGTCTGCCGCGATTTCGATATTCGGTCTTCGGGAGGTGCGGGTCCCGACAGTTCTCCCAAGAAATCCCAGCGTTCAGCGACAGACTTGACCAAATCGGATGAGCAGGTGCTCGATACCGTTATGTTGCCGACGTTAAAGGCGCGCGATGAGAAGAGTTCCGTTGGGCCGGTCCGGCCCTAGGCGTATGGGATTCAACAAGCTCAAGAAGCGCTGAAGGAAACACGACCATGAGTCGAATCAACAAAGCGATGCAACGGGCCGGTCTGAATGGCGCGGAGCCCATTGACTCGCCGCAAGCCGAGGACATGCAGTTTGTTGCCGCAGAGGACGCGGCAGCCGAGCCAGAACTCGACCCCGAGCCACCGTCGCGGCCGACACGCAGTTCGGAATCCAGACAGCTGGCACGGCAAGTCGCTGTGCAACCGCTCGAAATGATTCGAAGTGAGCGGCAGCAAGAGATTCAGCTCGTCGAGATTCTGCGGATGCTGCTGAGACGGCGAAATTTGATCTTTGCCGTCGTCGCTGCGTCGTTGGGCATCGCCATTCTCTACAATCGGCTCGCAACTCCGATGTATGAAGCGCGCGCCCAGGTGGTCATTGAACCCGAATCGCAGGCCACCGCGCCGTTCCAGAGGGGGACGGAGGATACCGCAACTGTCGATTATTTCTTGACCCAGCTTGAAATCCTTCGCAGTCGCACCGTCGCTGCCGAAGCGATGGAACGGCTTGGCCTCAAACAGCTTCCTGGCGAGCTGACCGTCAGTCCGATCAGAAGCGAGCTCGGGCCCAGCCGTGTAGTCAGTGTTTCATTCGTGTCGGCGGATGCCGGACTCGCCGCACGGATCGCAAACACGGTCGCCGAAACCTACGTTGATCAAAATCTGGAGCTTCGACGCCAGGGAAACCGGGACGCGAGCAAATGGCTGGACGAACGCCTTGGCGAGCTCCGGACGGAGGTGAACGCCAGCCAGGCCGCATTGCAACGGTACCGCGAGGAAAGAGATGCGGTTTCGCTGGGTGGTGACCAGCAAAATCAAAATATCGTGGTGCAGAGGCTGGCGCAGCTCAGCGCGAACGTCACGACGGCACGGACGGAGCGGCTGGCCGAAGAAGCTGTATACAACCAGCTCCAATCAATCGAGACGAGCGGCGGTCCACTCGATACCCTCCCTCCAATAGCCTCGAACAGCTTCATCCAGGGACTCAAGGCGGAGCTGGCGGGGTTGCAGCGCGAGCGCGCGCAGCTCGCCGAACGACTCGGGGAACTCCATCCCGACATGATCAAGATGGACACGGCGATCGCCTCGGCAGAAGGCCGGCTGAAGGCTGAGACGGATAAAGTCGTCGCCAGCATTCGCAATGATTACAGCACGGCGCAGGCCCGTGAGCGCGCGCTGACCGCCGCACTCGACGCCCAGAAACGTGAAGTGCTCGAATTGAATCAGCAATCCATCGGCTACGGTGCTCTCCAGCGAGATGCTGCAAGCACACAGCAGATCTTCGAAAGCGTTCTGCAGCGCCTCAAGGAGACGGAACTCTCGGGCGAACTGAAGTCCAACAACGTCAGAATCGTTGACATGGCCGCTGTCCCCCGGGCTCCCATCCGCCCGCGAAAGTTGGTGAACGTCCTCGTGGCGCTCGTGGGAGGGGGGTTTATTGCCCTTGCGCTAGTGATTGGGCTCGAGCGGCTGAATCCGCGAATGAGCGGTCCGGAGCATATTTCAGAGATGCTTGGATTGCCACTTCTCGGAATCGCTCCAAAAATCGATGCCTTCAAAAAGGCACATCCTTTGGCCCGCAAAATGCCTCTGGAGTTTAACGAAGCACTTCGAGCAGTCCGCACGAGGATCCTTTTATCGCCGACTGCCGACGTCACGACGCTGGCGGTGACCAGCACGAACGCCGGTGAAGGAAAGACCGTGATTTCCAGCGGTCTTGCGATATCGATGGCGATGTCCGGCCGAAAAGTGTTGCTCATCGACGCCGACATGCATCGGCCTCAAATCCACCGCGTGTTCGACCTGGCGGTGTCTCCGGGGCTTGCGAATATCCTGTCGGGAGAAACAAAGCCGAGTGCGGCGTTGCTCAAATCCGAAGTCAACGGGTTGTTCGTTCTGCCGGCCGGTGCAGGTGTCGTGAGCCCCTCCGATCTCCTGGACAGCGAACGTCTGATCACACTGATTGACGGGTTCCGAAAGGTCTTCGATATCGTCGTGCTCGATTGCCCACCGGTGATGGCTCTTGCAGACGCGTCAATCATGGCAAACGCGGCGTCGTCGGTGCTGTTTGTCGTGGGTGCGGGCGCGTCAACCCGTGAGGCGGCGCGGACGGCGCTGGAACGATTGATTTCGGTGCAGGCACGGGTGATCGGTGCGGTGCTCAACAAGGCGAAGCCCGATCATCAATCTGCCTATTATTACTCGTACTCCAGCGGCACTGAAGTCGCGTAGGGTGTTGACGTCTGCGTTGAACGGCGATTTCAGCACGCGGCTGATGTTGATATGGCTCGCGTGCGCGGCGACGGTCACGCTCGCGCCGTTTGACTTTACCGTGCCGCCGCCGGGTGAGGCGTGGGAGTTCACTGCCTTCTCCGCGGAGTCGCGACAGCAGGAACCCACACATTTCGTCCTCAACATGTTGTTGTTCGTACCGTTGGGCATCCTGGTGTACCGCGGGCGACGTCGCCACGCCTTGCTTCCAAGACTCATCCTCGTCGGCAGCCTGGCCTTCGTGGTTTCGTTCATCGTCGAGTGCCTGCAGCGTTTCCTGCCGGGTCGAGAGTCGTCGCTGGTCGATGTCGCCGCGAATACCAGCGGGGCGCTCCTCGGCGTACTCATAAGTCGGGCGATGGGCGTCGAGATAGGACGATGTGTAAAGCGATGGCGTGCGTCAACGCCGTGGCTGTTGATCATTGCAGGGTTGCTAAGCGTGTGAAGAGCGCAGCGTGCCAGCGGTCGTCGGCATAGGGGGAGCGAAGCGGAATGTGTGCGCTGCGATGTGCGTCGACGGGCAGATCCGCGCGGCGTGCGAACAGGAACGGCTCACACGGGTGCGCGGAATCGGACTGGTTCCCGGTTCGCTGCCCGTCGAGGCGGTTGCGGAAGTGATCGAGCTGTCCGACTGCCAGCCCGATGACGTGATGACGTACGTGGCAGCGGAGTCTGAAATACGCCTGCCGGCGAGGCTTCGGACCCGCACGATCGATCATCACCACGCTCATGCCGCGACGGCCTTCCTGTCATCGCCCTTTTCGCGGGCAGTCGTGCTGGTCTGCGACACCGATTCCGGACGTGAATTGAGTGTGTGGTTCGGTGACCGGAAAAGGCTGAACGACCTGAAATGGCCGTGGCACGGTCGAGCCTTCGCGTCGCTCTATACGGAATGCGCAGGGCTTTTCGGATTTGCGCCCGGCCAGCCGCATCGTCTGGAGGCGTTGGCACATCTGGGGAGCGGTGCTCGGATCCACGAGCTCGCAACAACGTTTCGCTATACGGACGGAGCACTGGAGTTTGACTCAGGTTGGCGAGCCCACGTGGATCAGATGATTCAGGGAGACCGCCACCGGTATGGTCATGCCGCTGAAACCGCGAGCGCCTTTCAGGGGAGGATTGGAGAGCTGCTCGTCGCGCTCCTCACCGACGTCAGAGCGGCCACAGACGCCGACGCGCTGTGTCTGGCTGGAGGCCTTTTCTACAACACCTACTTCAACACGGTGATTCGTGCAGTCGGGCCTGTTCAAGGAGACTTTCGTTCCTATAAACCCGGGAAACGCCGGCTTGGCCATCGGCGCCTCCCTGATGGTTGCGGAAGGCGATGGCTGTCAAAACAAGCCGGTCGTTTCGCCATTCCTCGGAGCCGGGTACGAGTCGGAAGCCGTCAAGGAGACGCTCGATAGCTGCAAGCTGTCCTACGAGTTCGTGAGTGAAACAGAGGCGCAGGATGCAGCCGTGGGCGCGCTTTCTCGCGGTCACCTGGTCGGTTGGTTTCAGGGGCGTATGGAGTGGGGCCACAGGGCACTTGGCCACCGGAGCATACTGGCCAACCCGCTGTGCGAGTACGTGCTCGACAATCTGAATTTTTTTCTGCGAAAGCGGGAGCGATCACGTCCATTCGGTGTATCGGTGTGCCGCGACGACGTTCATGGGCTGTTTTGCGGCCCGCCATCGTCGCCGTGGATGGAGTACGAATATCGGCCGCGGGGCGATCGCTTCCGACACGTGATCCCGATTGGAGCCTCGACTATTCGTGTCCAGACCGTCACGCAAGACCAGCAGCCATTCTGGGCGCTTCTCAAGAAAATGGAGCAGGCAACGGGCGTCGCCGCGCTCGTCAACACGTCGTTCAACGGATTTCACGAGCCGATCGTATGCAGCCCGCGCGACGCGGTGCGCGTCTTCTTCGGCACCGGCCTCGACATGCTTGTCATCGGACGCTTCGTTCTGCGGAAGTAGCCAGCCTGCCTTCAGCGAATCCGTCGACTCTTTCGGCGTAATGGCCGCGCACACCCGCGAGCGGTTGGCCTTCTTCCTTCCATCCCTCGAGGGAGGCGGGGCTGAGCGCGTAATGCTGAACCTTGCGGCTGGATTCTGCGACCGCGGATTTCGCGCCGATCTCGTGCTTGCGAGCGCCGAGGGCGATTACCTGCCGAGTGTCCCACCGGCGGTCCGAGTCATCGATCTCGGTGCACCGCGGGTCCTTCGCTCCTTGGTCCCGCTCGTCCGGTACCTGCGACGCGAACGCCCTCGTGTGCTCATTGCCGGTCTCGACCACGCCAATCTCGTCGCTATGGCGGCCTCACGAATCGCTCGCGCGCGCAACCGGACCGTGATTTCCGTTCATTGTGTGTTCGACACCGGTGCGTGGGCCCGGCGAGACTTCCGAATGAGAACCCTTCCTTGGCTTCTCGGGCGACTGCATCGCTGGGCCGATGCCGTTGTTGCGGTTTCCCACGGTGTCGCAGACGATCTCACGAGGACGGCCGGCGTTCCACCCGGGCGAATCCGGGTGATACTCAACCCTGTCATAACGCCGACCCTCATCGCAGCTGCTGGGGATCGTCCGGCTCACCCGTGGTTCGAAGATACGACGCGTCCAATCATCATCAGTGCCGGTCGCTTAGTCCCGCAGAAGAATTTCCTCACTGCTCATTGAGTCGTTTGCAGTCGTCAGGCGCAAGTTCGACGTGCGCCTCGTCATCCTCGGGGAAGGGCCAGACCGCCCAGCGCTCGAAGCTTCGATTCGACGTCATGGCGTGGAGCACTGTGTCGCGCTGCCTGGGTTTGTGCCAAATCCGTACGCGTGCATGGCACGAGCGAGCGTGTTTGTCCTTTCGTCGGACTATGAAGGGCTCCCCACGGTGCTCATTGAAAGTCTCGCACTCGGAACGCCGGTCATTGCTACGGATTGTGAGAGCGGGCCGCGCGAGATCCTTCGCGATGGCGCGTTGGGAGATCTCGTTCCCGTCCGTGACGTCGAAGCGATGAGCCGGGCGATTGTTCGGGCGCTCACGCGCCCTCGCGGCGCACCTCAGATTGAAGCGCTCAAACAGTTTACCGTTCAGGCCGCGCTGGACGAATACGAACGGGTCTTCAACCTCGATGCGTGAATTAGCCTTTGCTTTCCTCTGGCTATACGCCTTTTCAATACCGTGGGACGCGGTTCCGATTCCGGGCGCGGGTACCGCAGCCCGCGGGATCGGCATGCTGGCGTTGGGGTGCGGATTGCTGGCAGTCGTCATCAGTGGGTCGGATGCGGAAGCTCGGACTGATCCTGTGGCTCGGGATGGCGTTCACCGTCGTGAGTGCCCTATCGCTGTTTTGGACCGTGTCTCTGCCTTTGACGCTGCAGCGCGTGATCACTGATGCGCAACTTGTCGGCAGCATGTGGCTGATGCGGGAATTTGCGCGGTCTGAGGAACAAGTGCATTCGTTACTCGTGGCCTGCTGCTTTGGCTGCTTCGTGCCAATGGCCAACGTGCTCAACAACTTTGTCACGGGAAGATCCATCGGTTACGACCGGTTCAGTTCGACCGGCGCGGTACCCTTGGACCCGAACGACCTGGGATTGACGCTGGCGCTGGCAATGCCAATGGCCTGGCAACTGATGCGCCGCCGTTCTGGCTGGGTGCGGTTGGTCTTGAAACTCTACTTCGCTAGTTGCGCCGTTAGTGATCTTGCTCACCGGCAGTCGTGGAGCGTTTGTGACTGGTCTGATCGCCCTGGCGATCGTCCCGCTTACTCTGCAGTGGTCATCACCGCGTTCGGTCGCCGGAGTGTTCGTCGTGGCGATCGCAATAGGCGTGATGACGGCACAGTTCGTGCCGGAGTCGATTTGGGCCCGGCTGAGCACGATTCAGGAGGAGATCAGTCAACGCGACGCACTCTCACTGAGTGGCCGCGTTGAGATTTGGCGGGCTGGACTGAGTGTTGCTGTCGAGAACCCGGCTGCTCGGCGCGGGCGCCGGTGCGTATCCGGTGGCCATCGCATTCGGTGGACTCGGAGGAGTGCCGCGGCGCACAACACGTACCTTGCCGTCCTCGCTGAGCAAGGTCTGCTCGGCTTTGCCTGTTTGTCGCGCTTTTGGCTCGCAGGTGCGCATGGACTATTTCGGGCCTCCCGTCGCAGAGACCGGTTGCTGTGGATGGTCGTCGGCTTCTGCTGGGCAATAGGCGGGCTTTCGCTCAACTGGGAGGCACGGAAACTAACCTGGCTCCTATTCGGGTTCATAGCGGCGCAGAGCGGTGCTCGAACGGATCCGGCACCGGATACCAGAAGGTGCTGCAGAGCAAAAGCCCGGCAGGCCCCTCCGCAGGCTTGACGTTCGGCCCGAGCTGCCATCCCAAGCTTTCCCTCAGGTACAGATGAATTCTGAATTCGCAACGCCGAATACAACTGAAGTCGCCACACCGACCAGAGTACCGTTCTTTCGTCCCAACTTGGGTGATGAAGAGATCGAGGAGGTAGTGGCCACCCTCCGGTCTGGCTGGCTCACCAGCGGGCCTCGGGTGAAGCGCTTCGAGGAAGCGTTTGCGGCAGCGGTCAACGCACGCCATGCGGTCGCATTGAATTCGTGCACCGCGGCACTCCACTTGGCCGTTCACGCTCTCGGGTTGCGCGCTGGCGAGGGCGTGCTCGTACCGGCTATGACCTTTGCCGCGACGGCGGAAGTGGTTCGCTATGAAGGTGGCATTCCGATCCTTATCGACTGTGACCCGCGCACCCTGAACATGGACCTGGACCATGCCGAACGGACGATAAAGCGTATCCGCTCCGGCAGCCGAGTGGCTGGATTGCCTTCGAACCTGTCCGTTGTTGGCATCATTCCGGTACACGTCGCAGGATTGATGATGAACGTCGACGATGTTGCTGAGTTTGCGGTGCGACATGGTCTGTGGGTCGTCGAAGACGCTGCTCACGCGTTTCCAGCGGCCTGGCGTCGGGGGTCTGATGCGCCGTGGCAGCTATGCGGACAACAGACTGCTGCTGTTTCCTGTTTCTCGTTCTACGCCAACAAGACGATCACGACGGGCGAGGGCGGAATGGCCGTGACTCACGATGCCGAGCTGGCGGCACGAATTCGCGTATTGTCGCTGCATGGGCTCTCGCAGGATGCCTGGGACCGGTATTCAGGAAACGGCAGTTGGGATTACCGCATCCTCGAGCCAGGCTACAAGTACAACATGACCGACATCGCGGCCGCCATTGGGATTCACCAGCTTGTTCGAGCGGAACACATGCGCCGAGCACGGGAAGCGATCGCGCACGAATACTTGCGGCGACTGGAGGACTT
This sequence comes from uncultured Acidobacteriota bacterium, assembly GCA_963814955.1. GTDB lineage: Bacteria > Acidobacteriota > Vicinamibacteria > Vicinamibacterales > UBA2999 > DATCJA01. The sequence continues at coordinate 104,398 of CAWFEX010000014.1, read as the reverse complement.
GGAGGAGCTCGAATTACCGGCCAATGATGAAAACCGGGTTCACGCATGGCACCTGTTTGGTGTCCGACTGAGGTTGGACAAACTGGCGGTCGATCGCGACACGTTTATCAATGACCTCGCTAAAGCCGGGGTATCGTGTGCGGTTCATTACCGGCCTCTTCATCTCCACCCCTACTATGAACAGGCTTTCGGCTGGACGCCAACCGATCTGCCCGCGGCGTCAGCCGTGTGGCGGCGCGTGATCAGCCTGCCCCTGTACTCGAGAATGTCGACGAGTGACATCGAACATGTAATTACCGCCGTTCGAACCGTGTCGGCACGGTCAAGCAGTCGCCGAGCTCGGATGGAGGCGGGTGTCTCTTTGCGTGCTGTCTAACACGGGTCGGACGCGGCTTTCGACGGTCACAACTAACTGACGATGTGCGGAATTGTTGGCATCGTCGCCGATCTGAATCGTGCCGTCGATACACGCGTGCTCCAGCAGATGGCGAACTCGCTGGCGCATCGCGGGCCCGATGGTGAAGGATTTCTTCTTGGGTCAGGCGCCTGGCCGGATTTGCGCTACTGCTTTCGCCGGCGTACTGACGCTGAGAGCGGCGATGTTCGCGTTGGGCTTGGGCATAGACGTCTCGCAATCCTCGATCTCTCAGACCGTGGGTTGCAGCCGATGTGCACGCCAGACCGTCGAACCTGGGTGGTTTTCAACGGGGAGATTTACAACCACTTGGCCATCAAGGCTACTTTGAAAGGAAACGGATACTCGTTTACAACGCGGACCGACACCGAAGTCCTGCTGAATTCGTATGTCGAGTGGGGCGAGAACTGCGTCGATCACCTTGAAGGAATGTTCGCGTTTGCCGTATGGGACGACGTGAACAAGCGCCTTTTCTGTGCGAGAGACCGACTTGGGATTAAACCTCTATACTACTGCTCCACGAGTGCCGGTTTCGCATTCGCCTCGGAAATAAAGGCGCTTACGGCTCTCCCTGAGTACCAAGAGAAGCGGACGACGAGGCCGTCATCGGCTTCCTTACGCATGGCAACTGTGACTTCGGAGAGCGCACCCTGTTCCGCGGCGTTCGCTCGCTGCCGGCTGGGCACACAGTAACAGTCGAACCCACCGGCCGCGTGACTCCACGTCGTTACTGGACTCTTGATCCCGGGAGTCACTGTGCACGCGCCGATGATGCGCAGGTTCGCATACTACGAGAGACACTCTTCGATACGGTCAGAAAGCACCTAATCAGTGACGTGCGCATTGGAAGTTGTCTCAGCGGAGGGTTGGACTCATCGACTCTGGTGGGCGCAATAGGCAGGATTGCCCGCGACGAACCAGGGTCGGCAAGCGCGCTGAACGGCCGGCTTTTCACTTTCACGTCCTGCTTCGACCAGAAGGCTTTTGACGAACGAGAGTACGCACTAGCAGTTGCGCATTCGGCTGACGCCCAGCCTCATCTTGTGTTCCCCAAACCGGACGACTTCTGGCGCGATTTCGCACGCATGGCGTGGCACCAGGACATGCCGTTCGGCGTGCTCAGCTTCTATGCCCAGTGGCGAGTGATGCAGGCGGCGAGAGAAAGCGGGGTCAAGGTGCTGATCGACGGCCAGGGTGGTGACGAAGTGTTCGGTGGATACGCGAAATTCCGATATGCGTACCTCGCGCGCCTCTTTCGCTCAGGTCAACTAGGGACACTGTCCCGCGAGTTGACGGCGATGCTTCGACACGGTGATGGTTACGTTCTCGATATCAGGAATGGGTATCGCTATCTGCCGGCTCGCATTCGGAGGCTTCTCAATGTTGATGCTGCGCTTCAGCACGCCTTGCGACCCGAATGGAGGAGCAGCGCGGATGACGGCAGCACGCCGGCGACACGGTGGTGGCGTAGGGCGCTTGCCCGCGGTAAGTCTGATGGAAGTGGTTGCACCCTCATGCAACGCATGCAACTGGACGACATTTTGGTCGATACGCTGCCGCAGCTGCTGCGAATGGAAGACCGCTCCTCGATGGCCTTTTCGCTCGAGGCGCGCGTCCCGTTATTGGATCATCGGCTGGTTCAGTTAGGCGTGTTCCTTCCCGACCATTTGAAAGTAAACCGCGGCTGGAGCAAGTTCGCTTTGCGGCTCGCGACGGCTGGCCTCATTCCGGACATGGTTAGATGGCGCAAGACAAAGCTGGGATTCGCCGCCCCAGACCGGGCTTGGCTCAGTGGTGACCTCCGCGCCTCCATTTCCGATCTGCTCGGTAACAGATTGCGTTCGGACCGCTACGTTGATGGCGGCCGCCTGCGAGCTTGGTACGGAAGAGAAGGGAACAGCCGCCTGAACACCGAGTCGTTCCTGGGGCTGTTTAGAGTTCTTTCGCTCGAAATGTGGATGCGGGCGTTTGCGCTGTGAAATGTGACCCTGTCGTATGCGCGTGCTGATGATCACGTGCGAGTGGCCGGACGAAACGCGACAGCATCTAGCCCCGTTTGTCGTGCGTCAGGTGGAGTTTCTTCGCAAAGCGGGCGTTGACGTTGACGTCTTCGCATTCCGTGGGGCTAAGAACCCGATGAACTACGCGAAAGCGTGGCTATGTGTTCGGAGGAAAATTCGATCCGGGATGTACGATCTCGTACACGCACAGTGGGGCCAGAGCGGGTTGATTGCGATTCCGACGCGTCTTCCTCTGGTCGTTACGGATCGCGGGGGCGAAGGAGACACCGTGCTCGGGCGAATTCTGCGCGCCATTGGGTCCTGGGTGGCCCATCGCGCAGACGAGCTCGTCGTTGTGTCGTCTCACCTGCGCCGGTACTTACCGGACCGGCCGTGCGAGGTGATTCCATCGGGACTTGATTTTGCGCGTCTGCGGCTCGTAAGTGTCGCTGAAGCGCGCAGGAAACTCGATCTCCCAGCATCGAAGCCGCTGGTCCTGTTCGTCGGGAACCCTGACGATGGGCGGAAGCGGTACTGGCTCGCCCGCGAGGTCTTCGCGCGACTGCCGGCAAGGCTCGATGCAGAGCTCTTGGTCGTGTGGGGTGTCCCACACGAGCGCGTGATCACGCACATGAATGCGTGCGATGCGCTTCTGTTTACGTCAAGGTGGGAAGGATCACCGAACGTGATCAAGGAGGCAATGGCCTGCAATCTGCCGTTTGTGTCGACAGATGTAGGCGACGTTCAAGAACGGGCGAAGGGCGTGGAAGGCTGTATGGTGTGCGCTGATGACGACCCGCAAGTCATGGCATCGGCTCTTACCGTCATTCTCGAGAGACGCCAGCGGACGAACGGCCGCTGTGCCGTGGTCGATCTCGACGAAAGTCATCTCGCGCAGCGGATGATTGCCATTTACAGGCGCGCATTGTCGAAGGCCCCGCGGGCGCAATATGCCTGATGGCGACCAGCGGGGCAGCGTCACTATGCACGACCTTCGAACGATTCGGGGTCACACCCAATATTTTCGGGTTGCGCGAGCCAGGGCACACGCACCCCTGGGTCGTGAGGAGATCCAAGCCGACACGACGGCCGTCAATGATGCAATTCCAATTACCATTCTGCGGCTAAGATCCGTGCTCACGCCGAGGGAGAGGGGCGTTTCGTGGAGTCGTTGGGTTGGTATCAACTTTGCCGCGGGCGGGAACTGCCCACCTGACGGAGTTGCATCGTGAAACGAGTACAGACCGCGTGCGGGATCGTTGTCGCCTTCCTGTGCATTGGAGCGACAGGCTTGGCAGAGGGCGCGACGTTCTATGCAGCCCTCAACGGCAACGACGCCAACTCGTGTGCGCAGGCGCAGTCGATATCCACTCCGAAGCGCACCGTGACGGCGGGCGCAAGCTGTTTGCAGCCGGGTGACACTCTGTATGTTCGTGCCGGTACGTACGTAGAGTCACTCATCGACAATGTTCCGTCGGGAACTTCATGGAGCGCTCCTGTACGGATCGCGGCTTACACCGGCGAAACGGTCTGGTTGAAGCCATCGTCAGGATTGTTCGTGTTCCGAGTCGCGAAGAATCAACAATACATCGAGTTCGACCGTATCAACATGAACGGCTCGAATGCGAGTGATGGCGCCATCAAGATCGAAGCGGGTTTCGGGTTCAACCCGCATCACATCCGTGTGAAGAACGCAGAGATTATCGGCAGTCCGAGCGACTCCCAGGCGATCCTCCTCACCGCAGGATCAGCGGGAATGATTGGTAGTAACGAGTTCATCAATCTGACGGTGCACGGTGGGGGCCTGTACGATCGGGATCACGGCATCTATGTGCAGTCGCCGAACAACCTCGTGGAGGGCTGCACCTTCTACGATCTCCCCGGCGCTGGAATTCAGGTGTACAACGGCTACGGACAGCAACCGAACGGCAACATCATTCGCAACAACACGATCCATCATCTCCGAAGTGGTGGCGTGCAGAACCTTGGTCCGCCGCTCTCACCGGGGCGTCATTGGGGCATCGTCGTCTACTCGACCACCAGTGGCACACAGGTTTACAACAATGTGGTTCATTCGATTCCATCGAACGGCGCCAACACGGCAGGAATTGAGGTCTCGGCGTCGAATGTCATGGTTGCGAACAACACGGTTTATGGAGTGTCTGGAACCGGCGTCCGAATTGTCGGAGGCAACTCCAATTCTGTGCGGAACAACATAGCCTATGGCAACTCGACGAATTACAGCGAGATTGCCGGGACGATTACCTCGAACAATCTGTTCGGGGCCGACCCACTATTTGTTGACGCCAACGGTGGGAATTTTCGGCCAAAGTCGAACAGTCCCGCCATCGACAAGGGAATGACGTTAGCAGGCGTGACAACGGACATAGTCCAAGTCGCCAGGCCCCAGGGCGGTTCTTATGACATCGGCGCATATGAAGTCGATGGGGCTCCGGTACCGGAAGGGCCGCTTCCACCAACTGATATCCGCATCACCGCTCAGAACTGACGTCTGTCAAGCGGATTAATCGCGCAAAGACGCTCCAGCCGTAGACTGTTCGTGACGTTTCGCAGCGCCGCCTAACCAGCGAATGGAGTCGACGCGGCTTCTGGCGCTTTGAAGCCGCGCGGCTCATTCGCAATCGTTAGCTCACCCACTGACGACCGACGAGGGCCTGCCGAGTGTCAGGTTGCCGACGCACTGGACGCCCGAATAGGTGAGCGTTATCGACGCCGGTTGCGTTCTCGTCACCCATCTTCCTGGTCACCACGCGCCGAAGACAATGTGCGGCATCTGCGAGAACCGTCGATTACAGCGGCAACCGATTGCGCCGTTCTCATTCGGATGCGGGATCGTGCGCTGGCTGCCGCGCGATGTGGTATCGACCGAAGCACGGCTTCGCTGCCCGTCGATCGTTGGTTCCGCGGTCCGTGGTCGCGGATGGCGCATGACGTGATCTTTTCGGATCAGACGAGAGATGGGGGATATTTCAATCACGCATATCTTGAACAGCTCTGGGCCGAGCACATCACGGGGTCGGCAGATCATGGCGCACGGTTGTGGGCGCTCCTGTGGCTCGAATTCTGGATGCGCATCTTTGTCGACCGATCAGTCGTGCCTGACAGCAGACCGATCATGAAGCTGGAGGCAGCAATATGATTGCGGTCGCGGTTGTCGGCGTGGCGTTAGCAATCGGTCATGGTCAAAGAGCCACACCGTGCAGTACCGAGTATTCTGCCGCGGCGATTGTGATATCGCCGCGACGAAACGCGCGGACCCGAGCGCGATTTGCGTTGTTTTAGCTCTCTACGGAAATGGTGCTGATACTGAACATCGGGATATGAGCTGACGTGGCCATCAGTTACATGAAGGCTGTTAGATCGGACCCGATGCGAATTCGTGATGTCGTCATTCTGACACAGTATTTTGCGCCGGAGTCCGGCGCGCCGAGTGTCCGGCTCATGGCCATGGCACGTGAGCTCCAGAAGCTCGGTGTCCGCGTTCGTGTAATCACAGGAATGCCCAATTACCCGTTGGGCGTCGTTTACCCGGAGTACAGAGGTCGACTCACGGCCCGGGAGGAGATCAACGGAGTTCCGGTACGCCGCGTGTGGCTGTACCCGGCATCAGGGCGGAAGGTCATCAAGCGACTGCTGAATTATCTGTCGTTCACCATCACGTCCGGCGTTGCGCTGGCTCTGGAGGATCGCCCTGATCTGATCTTCGTCGAGGCACAGCCTGTAACTCTGGCGGTTCCGGCTTGGGCGGTGTCTGTGGCGCGCGGCATACCGTACCGTGTACAACACTCCTGATCTTCAGGTGGAACATGCCGCCGACGACCGATGGATCAGTATTCGGTGGGTTATTGGTGCAGCCGCAGCCATCGAACGCAAGTTGATGCGGGATGCCGCGTGCGTCACGACCGTTACCCACGCGTTCATCGACCACTTTCATCGGAAGTACCGTATACCGAAAGAGCGGTTGACGTTTCTGCCCAATGGAGCCGATACAGCCACGCTCAGGCCGCTGCCGCCGGATGAGGACCTGGCGCAGCGTCTGGGGGTAGCAGGCAAGAAAGCGTTTACATACGCCGGAACAATGGCAGCGTACCAGGGGCTCGAAGGTACTCATCGACGCGGCAGAACGCCTGCGACATCGGAGCGATCTTGTGATCCTGATGATCGGCACGGGTCCGGTTAAGGAGGATCTGGTGCAGGCAGCCAAAGCACGTGGCCTGTCGAACATCGTATTTCGCACGTCTCCATTCGAAGAGATGTCACAGTTGATGTCGATCACGACCGCGAGCCTGGTCGTTCTCCGACCAATGGAAATTTCGAGGAAAATGCGCCTGTCCAAGGCCATTCCCCCGATGGCGTGCGGGGTCCCGGTAATCTACGCAGGTTGGGGTGAAACCTCGGAGCTGATCGCGCACGAACAGGTGGGATTGGTCGTTGAACCCGGCAACCCTGACGAAATTGCCAAGGCGATCACACAGTTAGCGGATGATGACGGTTTCGCGAAGGAGCTGGGGCGGCGCGGGCGTCGCCTTGCCGAACGGGAGTTGTCGTGGAACTTCCTGGTCTCAGACTGGCTGCGACAGCTCGACCTTGCGCTTGCAGGCAAGGATCCGCATGTGCCACAGCCAGGCTCGAGAACCGCTGCCGCGGGCGGCGTATATTCAGTCCCCTGACATCCCCTTGGGAAGCCGCACATCGCAGAACTGACAGTGTCGTCGGTATTTTCTCTCGAAACGAGAACGCTTGATAGTCCCGAACTGGCTTCGGTCGACAGGTTCCCACTGGCAGTTCATCATCAGTCAGGACGAGCGTCATATGGCGCGGCAGCGTCCCAGCATTGAGTCAGGCTGTGCAGTCCAGTAGCTGATGCGGACGTGCTGGATGGCCGCGCGAATGTCATTTGTGGCGAGTTTGCTTGTACCGCTGGCGTTGTCGATGCCTGCAGGTGTCGCCCAATCATCGCCTCCCATCGTGCCTGGTGCGGCTGGTTTCGGTATGCAAACGCGGGCGGCCTATGCGTGCGGCACCAATCCGGCGGTGTATCGCGTAACGAACCTGAACGACACCGGGGACAGGTTCGCTGCGGGCCGCCCTCACGGCTTCGGGCCCGCGAGTCGTCATTTTCGAGATCAGCGGTTACATCAACATCACGTCCAACATCAACGTGACAAGTCCCTGTCTGACCGTAGCGGGGCAAACGGCCCCCTCGCCAGGGATCACGAGTGCGGGTGGTGGGCAGCTATCCCACCGAAGCGGGGATTTGTTGTGGGCGCGCACGATACGCTCTGGCAACATTTCCGCATTCGGCCTGGCGATGGGACCTGCAACAGTGGCATACAGTTCTGGAATTTCAACAATTCGTCCTTCGACGTCTACAACAACGTTCTGGATCACGTGTCGATCAGTTGGGCGCAGGACGAAGGCGTAGTATTGGTGACGACCCCGCACGACTCGACGGTCTGGCGATCGATTGTGGCCGAAATTCTGATCGCGGCTCCAGGGTCGAGTGACTGCACCGGTGGCGGTATTTCGACAGGTAACGGCGTCTTGGTCGGGAGAGGCAAGAACATCGCCATTCTTCAGAATCTCTCGCGCACAACGCTTTTCGTAGCCCTCAGATCGGCGGCTCGGGATCAACCGTCGTCCAGAACAATCTGATATACGCGCCCGTCCTCGGCCCGTGGTGGGGCGTGCAGCCCGGCGAAGGTCCCTTTATGGCTTCGGCGGTTGGTAATTACCTGCGGCGGGACTCGAACACAGCTAGTGAGTACCGCGCCTTCGCGACGCGGAACGCAGTCACTGGGTCGCAACTGTATCTCAACGATAACGTGCTGGACAACGGGCCAGTCCCGCCAGGGTTCACTGAATTCGCCGTCATTGCGAACGAGGGCATCGACCCGCGTGTCAGCTCACCGCCAGTCGCTGTACCGGGGTATTCGCCGCTCTCCGGGTCGGCGACCTACGCGCATGTGCTGGCAAACGCTGGCGCCAGGCCCCGGGATCGGGACGCGGTAGATCTGCGCATTATCAAAGAAGTCGGAGACCGGACCGGCAGCGTATGTCTCGCAAGTCAGTCAAGTGGGTGGTTATCCTTTCCTTGCGGTCAATCGAAGGACGCTGACATTGCCGTCAAATCCGCACACCGTAACCGCGTCGGGCTATACGAACTTAGAGTTGTGGTTACACGATCTCGCAGCAGCCGTGGAGACGGGCGAGGAGGCCACTTCCACCTTAGGCCCTGCCCCCCCGGTCAACGTCCGGATTGTTCCGAATTGAGTCTTCTCATAGGCGGGCGAAGCATTGAGTCTTGACGAGGTTGGTGCGGCCGCGAAAGCCGTGTGCGGTGTCTGTGCCCGCTTCTCGACGCAGGCGGTCGCTACACAGTGGTACGGATCGAAAGCCGCGTGAGCTCGATCGCCCGAAGCCGTCCTGTACGTCCGTTCACCATCAAACGGGTTTTCGACATTTCAATCGCTCTATTTGTCCTTGCCGTTGCTTCGCCGTTGCTCGTGATCGGCGCCGTCGGAATCAAGTTGACCAGTCGGGGCCCGGTCCTGTACTGCGCCAAACGAATCGGCCGGGATCGCCGCGGCCGCCAACGTCCGGACCCGTATCGGGGGCGCCAGTTCATCATGTACAAGCTCCGCACGATGCATGTCGGCGCCGACAATGGAATGATGCCGATTACTGCATGGCGCGACCCCCGGGTGTTCCCTTGGGGGCGGCTTCTGCGAGCGACCAAAATCGACGAGCTGCCCCAGCTGTTGAATGTGATCAAGGGGGATATGTCTCTCGTCGGACCACGACCCGAAGCGCCCGAGGTTGTGCGAGCTCACTATCGTGCCGACGACGTCGCGACGCTGCAGGTATTACCGGGCGTAACGAGTCCGGGGACGCTCTACTACTACACGCATTGTGAGGCCGCGCTCGCATCGGACGTCGCCATGGATGTATATGTCGAGCAGGTGCTACCTGCCAAACTGGCGCTCGATCGCGTCTACTTGTCGAACGCAACGTTTCTGTATGATGTTCGAATACTCCTGCGCACGCTGAAAGTGGTCGTCGCGCGAAGTCTGGGAGTTCGTCGGTTTCCGGATCCGCCGGAGTTGCGTCACGCTCACTGACGTCGGCCCTTCTATATGTCCGGTCACCCTCTGCAAGCTTGAAGTTCCGATTACGAGTGTGGTGATGACTATCCGCAGTCCTCTCGATGCACGAACTGATCATTGAAGCGGGCCGCACGGAGCGGCAGTACTGGAAGGACCTCTGGCGCTATCGCGAGCTGCTGTACTTCCTTGCCTGGCGGGACGTCCTGATCCGCTACAAGCAAACCGTCGTGGGCATCACGTGGGCCGTGATTCGCCCATTCCTCACGATGGTGGTGTTGACGGTGGTGTTCGGCAGGCTGGCGAACATGCCGTCCGGCGGAGTGCCGTACCCGCTGCTTGTGTTCTGCGGCATGCTGCCGTGGCAGTTCTTCTCGACCGCCATTTCCGAGTGCGGCAGCAGTCTGGTCACCAACTCGACGCTGATTTCGAAGGTTTACTTCCCGCGCATGACGGTTCCAGCCAGCAGCGTCATCACGAGCCTGGTGGACCTGCTGGTTTCCGCCGCCCTCCTGGCATTGCTGATGGTCTGGTATCAGTACGTGCCAGGACCGCGTGTGTTTCTGCTCCCGTTGTTCGTTCTGATGGCCTTTGGTGCGGCCCTGGGGTTCGGGCTGTGGATTTCAGCGCTCATGGTCAGATACCGGGATTTTCGGTTCATCGTGCCGTTCATGGTTCAGTTCGGCCTCTATATTTCCCCGGTCGGCTTCACGAGTCAGGTGATACCGGAGCAGTGGCGACTGCTCTACTCCCTGAACCCGATGGTCGGAGCGATCGACGGTTTCCGCTGGGCGGTTCTCGGCGGCGACGCGGCGCTGTACTGGCCTGGGTTCTTGTTGTCGCTGGTAGTCGTCGGTTTGTTGCTCGGAACCGGCATCCACTATTTCCGCAGGACCGAGCGCACGTTTGCCGACATCATCTGAGCGTTTCGGCCTCGCACGTGTGAATTCACTCGCGATTCTGCAGCATCCCCGGTTTCCTCATGCCTGATCCGATCATCACGATCGAGGACTTGTCCAAGAGCTACACGATCGGCCATCAAGGCGACCAATCGGATGGTCTCCGCCACGCGCTGGAGCAGGCGTTCCGCCCTTGGAATTGGCTGCGGGTGGCACGATCGCGCCGCCCGACCCTCGAGGAGTTCTGGGCGTTGCGCGACGTCAACCTGGAAATCCAACAGGGCGAGGTGGTCGGAATCATCGGGCGCAACGGCGCCGGCAAATCCACGTTGCTGAAGATTCTCAGCCGGATCACCGAACCGACCGCCGGGCGGATCCGCCTTCGCGGTCGAACGGCAAGCTTGCTGGAAGTGGGGACTGGGTTTCATGGCGACTTGACGGGCCGCGAGAACATCTACTTGAACGGCGCAATTCTGGGGATGACCCGTTCGGAGATCAAGCGCAAGTTCGACGAGATTGTGGCATTTGCCGAAGTGGAAAAGTTTCTGGACACGCCGGTGAAACGGTACAGCAGCGGCATGTATGTGCGTCTTGCATTTGCCGTCGCGGCTCACCTGGAGCCGGAGATTCTGATCGTCGATGAAGTGCTGGCGGTTGGAGATGCGGAGTTCCAGAAGAAATGCCTGGACAAGATGGACGACGCGGGACACACCGGCCGGACCGTGTTGTTCGTGTCCCACAACATGCAAGCGGTCACTCGCCTCTCTCAGCGCTGCGTATTGCTGGACAAAGGAAGGGTCCGGCTTGATGGCCCCGCACACCGCGTAGCCAGCGCTTATCTCAGCTCAGGGGTTGGTACAACGGCCGAACACGAGTGGTCGGACCTGTCCTCGGCTCCTGGCGACGACGTGGTGCGTCTATGCGCCGTGCGAGTCCGGTCGGTGGACGGGGACCTTGTTGACACTGTTGATATTCGTCGCCCGGTGGGAGTGGAGCTGGAGTACGAGGTTCTGACGCCAGGTTACATTTTTCATCCCCATTTTGGCCTCCGCAACGAAGACGGGGTGCTGTTGTTCGTGGCGCAGGATGTCGACCCGGTTTGGAGAATGCGGCGGCGGCCGCCCGGTCGCTATATCAGCACCGGATGGATTCCTGGCAATCTTCTGGCTGAAGGCCCCGTATCGGTTGACGTCGTTCTCATGACCTTGGAGCCTGAAAGCCGTCATGCAAACGTTGTTGATGCGGTCCTCTTCCGAGTCATTGACTCTCTCTCGGCGACAGATACAGCACGAGGCGATTATCCTCGGCCGATTCCTGGAGTCATGAGACCGCTCCTGAAATGGACGACGGTTTATGCGGCCACCGGCCGAGCGGTCGCAGCCTTGATCGATTAACGCGAGCAAGACACCAGCTCACCTAATTCCCTGAAGGATTTCCTCGCTGCGCAACCCGTCGTTGTTGCGGAGCGACGAGCATCGATTCAAGTGAGCGGCTGAGCGCGTCGTGAGGCGAGCTCGGGGCCGGACGCATACCATGTGCGGAATATTCGGAATGATTTGTCACCGGATGGACGATGTGCCGGACGAGGCACGGCTGGCGCACACCGCCCGACTCCTGGCTCATCGCGGCCCGGATGGTCATGGGACGTTCGCGGAACCTGGCGTGGGCCTGGTCCACACGCGCCTGTCGCTGCTCGACCTGAACGAGCGGAGTAATCAGCCGTTCTGGGACAGGGAGGAGCGCTTCGCGCTCGTGTACAACGGCGAGATTTACAACTTTGCTGAATTGCGCGCGGAGCTGGAAGAATCCGGGCTGCAGCTTCGCACCACGAGCGACACCGAGGTGCTGTTGGAGGCCCTGTTGAAATGGGGGCCCGACGCCACGCTTCCCAGACTCGAGGGGATGTTTGCCTTCGGGCTGTACGACACCGTCACCAAGTCTCTGCTGCTGGCGCGGGATCGTTTCGGAATCAAGCCGCTGTTCGTGTATGACACGCCAGAGATGTTCGTCTTTTCTTCCGAGATCCGGGCGATGCGGCCCTGGGTGACATTCGAGCCCGACCTGCTATCCATCTCGGGGTTCCTCTACGGATTCAGCGGGCCGACCAAGGGCTTCAGCTTTTTCAAGCACATTCGGATTGTTGAGCCCGGCGGAGTGGTGCGCGTGAAAAAGGGAAGGGGTGTACGGCGCAGCCGCTTCTTCTCGCTGGTTGACTTCGTCGATCGAGGAGAAATGGAGCGATTGGCGCGGCTCCGATCGCAAGACGTCGTCGACTGCGTTGATGAGCTGCTCAACGACAGCGTAAAAGCCCAGCTCGTCGCCGACGCTCCGGTAGGCGCCTTGTGCAGCGGCGGGCTCGACTCGTCGGTGATCATGGCCATCGCTGCCAAATACCACGCGAATCTGGCGATCTTTCACGCCAACGTGGTCGGGCCCGTCAGTGAGTATCCGGCCGCGGTGCGGCTGGCCCGGCATCTGAAGCTCGACCTGAAGGCCGTAAAGGTCCGTGACGAGGATTTCATCGATTCGATCCCTGAAGTGACCGAGCACTTCGGACACCCCTTCTTTTCGTGTCCGCATTCGGTTCCGTACCTGGCGGTCAGCCGTTTGGTGCGCTGCAACGGGGTCAAGGCGGTACTGTCCGGTGAAGCCTCCGATGAGTATTTCCTGGGTTACCCGTATTGCTCACCCGATATCCGTCAGTACATCGGGGTCGCTCCAATGCTGCGGATGGTAAAGCGCTGGCTCAGGCCGGCGCCACCTCCCCACCCGATGCGCTATCGAGGACCGCTGTACGTGCAGGGCGGAGATGCCTGGACGAGTGAAGGACTTGTCCATGCGCTGCACAACCGGTTCGAAACGGTCAACGAAACCATCGAGATCCGCGAGCGCATCGGCCACGACAGTGACAGCTCCCGGTTCAGAGGCGTGCTGCCCTCGCTGGATTTGCTGGGCTACAACCTGCGTGCGCTGTTGCATCGGAATGATTCGATGGGAATGGCCGCGAGCATCGAGGCGCGCTTTCCGTTTCTGGAGAATCGGCTGGCGAAGCTGGCCGTGAACATGCCGTATGGCTCGAAGATTCGGTTCTCACTGAGCGCGCGCGACGAGAGCCACTACTTTTTTCGCGACAAATGGGTCATGCGAAAAGTCGCGGAGAGGTATCTGCCGCCGGAGCTGTTCCGGCAGGACAAGAAGCCATTTCCAATCAACGCGTACGCCGAGGAGCGGATGCGAATCGATGCGGCTTACTTCGATCGGTCATTCATTTCCGAGTTGTTCGAGCTGAGCAGGAACGAGGAGGCACATTTTCTGGAACGAATCTCCCCACTGGCTGAAGTGGAAGATGTTATTGCTGGATGTATGGGCGCACGTCTCTCTCAATGGCGGGTGCCGGGAACCGGTGCTGGACAAACTGCGGCGACACATCACGATGACCAACCGGGAATTCGGCGGCTTTCTGCGGTGAAAAGGGAACTGTCCGGCTGTGAGAATTGAAGATCTCAGAATCGAAAAACCCGCTGGAAAGCCTCGACTGACGGCGCGAGTCGTCTGGGAGGATTCCGAGCGTGCCGCTTGCGAAGTCTATTTCGAAACCGAGAACGACTTTGCCGACGCGCTGGCACCGCTGCCGGATGCGTTCCTGGCGGCGAGCTTGAGTCCGGCGCTGTGGGCCGGGGAAGAGCGGATTTGTGTGGAGGGCGAGGTCTGCCCCGAGCTGCTGGAGAATCTTCAAGTCGTCACACGTTTGTTCCAACACTGGTTCAACCTGGGAAACACTGCTGCCAGGATCGAGGCCAGACCACGCTCGCACGTTGAGGCGGCATCGGGAAGAGCCGCGGTTTTTCTTACGGGGGGGGTGGATTCACTGGCCGCGCTCCGGGCGAACCGGTTGTGCTTTCCTCGAGAGCACCCGCGTTGGCTCAAGGACGGGATCATCGTGTACGGACTGGAAGTCGAAGACGAGCAGCCTTTCCACTACGTGCTCCAGGCACTGACCGAGTTGGCGAAGGAAGCCGAACTTACCTTGGTCCCGGTGTCGAGTAACGTGCGCTGCCTGAACCCCGACTGGACGTTCTGGTACAACGCTCACATGGGGCCTGCCCTCTGCGCCGTTGCCCATGCGCTCGGCCGGCGGCTTTCCAGCGCGACGATTGCGACCGACTACGATGTGCCGCACATGGTTCCGCATGGCTCTCACCCACTCATCGAACCCAACTTCGGCAGCCACACTCTGAAAATCAGGTGTCACGGGCTGACGATGTCGCGCCTGGCGAAGGCCAGGCTGGTGGCGGAGTGGCCGCCGGCCCTGCGCAATCTGCGAGTTTGCAACAAGCCAGACTTGTATCAACCCGGCCGGTTGAACTGCGGTGAATGCGAGAAATGCGTCCGCACGATGTTGGAACTCGTGGCTGTTAGAGCCTTTGAACGGGCACCAGTGTTCGTGCGGCGCGATCTTTCCGCGGAGCTGATCAACCAGCTCTACATGCCCCCGGCGGTTGAACCCTACTACGAGGAGTTGATCGCTCCGCTGACCGAAGTCGGACGGTCGGATCTGGCCGCCGGTATCCGGCAAGCGCTGGCTCGCACTCGCCGCGAGACAGGGCTCGTCGGACGGCTGCGGAAATTCGACCGCGACCGCTTGAATGGCAGTCTCGCGTCGTTGAAGCGGACTGTCGCGGCCAGAGGGTAATTGGTCAGTTTCAGGAATCGAGAGCTGTCTGGTCTGTACGATGCCCAACGCATATTTGAACAGGGTCAGGAAGCTTTCAGCGGTCGTTGGCTTGATCGCGGTGGCTTTATCCGTGCTGGCGCTTGCATCGCTGCTGGCGCGTGCGCCGGGACGCCTGGTACAAAGGGCGCCCGTCGTCGGGGGGCCTCTCGCCATACATCCGACGAACCCACGCTACTTCGCCGACGGCTCCGGCCGGGCGATCCTTTTGACGGGGTCGCACTTCTGGACGACCGTCCAGGATTGGAACGGCAGGGTCGAGCCTTATGCGGGAGGCCCCGCATTTTCGGACGTTTCCCGAATACGTAGAGTTTCTAAAGGCGCGCAATCACAATTTCACGCGGTTATGGACGTTCGATCACTACCAGTTCGAGTCCACTCCAAGCCCGTGGGCGCGGACGGGCCCCGGGACGGCACTTGATGGACAAGCGAAGTGGGATGTCACCATCGTGAACCCAGAGTTCCTCGATCGCCTCCGAAATCGCGTGGTGCAATTTCGCGCCAACGGCATCTATGTGTCCGTGATGTTCTTCCGAGGCATCTCGCGGGCTCGATCGCCACCGCTTCAGCTGGGACGCGCACCCGTTCAATCCGGCCAACAATGTCAATGTGGAACTGGCCGGTCTGACCTTGATGCCTATAACGACCTGACCCATCCAGCTGCTCTGGCCCTGCAGAAGCACTACATCGGCAGCGTGATCGATACGCTCAATGACCTCGACAATGTGATCTGGGAAATTGCCAATGAGGCGAACCTCGGAGTTACGCGTGGCAGCAACATCTGGTCGATTACGTTCGGAGCTACGAAGCCGCCAAGCCGCGGCAACATCTGGTGGGGATCACCAGCACGCATCCGCATGACAATTCCCGCTTGTTCCGTACAACCGCCGACTGGGTCTCTCCCGGGTTCGCCGATTACGACCCGAACGATCCGCCGGCTACCTCCGGGCGACAAATCGTCGTGTCGGACACCGATCATCACCTGCTCGCAAACGCGAACGCGTCGTGGGTATGGAAGTCGTTCACTCGCGGCGAGCATCCGATCTTGATGGAAAACGAGCTGGTCTGGGATCTCGAACCCGCGCGCCGGGCGATGGGGCATGCCCGTTCGCAGGCGGACCGGATGGATCTCTCGGCGATGACACCCCAGACGGCTCTGACGCAAACAGCCTACTGCCTTGCGAATCGTGGCGTTGAATATCTTGTCTATGCGCCAAACGCCGGAACATTCTGGGTCGATCTCTCCGGCGGACCAGGCAAGACATTCGTTGTCGAATGGATCAATCCGCGGACGGGAGAAATCATTCCAGGGGGCGGCGTACTCGGCGGCAATGCCAGACACCTCTTCTCATCTCCCCTGAACGACTTCGGATCGGTGCTGCACCTGAAGAGCATCGGTCCGATCTCGATCCTTGGCTGGTCGCGGCCCCTTGGCGCGGCTGTCGCGTTCCTGTCAAGTGAGGCTGGTGGGTCATCCATTCCCGGTGGTCGGTAATGATTATCGATGCGCGCGCGGAAGAGACAGGCACGGTAGTGAACGCCGACGTGTGCATCGTCGGCGGCGGCCTCGCAGGCATCACGTTGGCGCGGGAATTCCTCGGCACGCCCTTCGAGGTGTGCCTGCTGGAAAGCGGCGGATTGCAGCAAGAGTCGGAGACGCAATCACTCGACGCCGGAGAGAACATCGGCTATCCCTACTATCCGCTGGACACCGCACGCGCGAGGTGTCTCGGTGGTTCGAGCATGTTGTGGCACACGCCAGCCGGTGGCCGCGAGGTTGGCGCGAGGATGCGCCCGCTGGACGCTATCGACTTCGAGGAGCGCGACTGGGTCCCTTACAGCGGATGGCCGTTCCGCAGGTGCGACCTCGAACCTTATTACTACCGCGCTCAGGCCCTCAGCCGGATCGGCCCGGCGAGCTACGACGTAGAGGACTGGACGGATCCCGATCGCCGTCCCCGAGTGCACTTCGGTGACGATGTGCAGACGATTGTGTACAAAGTCTGCCGGCAGGACCTCTTCGCACGCGCGTATCGTGGAGAGGTAAGCAGGGCCGAAAACGTGACGACCTGCCTGCACGCGACTGCGCTGGAGATCGAGGCCAACGACAGGGCCAATCACGTGGGGCGCCTGCGTGCCGCGACGTTGGCGGGTAATGAGCTCTTTGTCGACGCGAAGATCTACATTCTTGCCGCCGGCGGGATCGAAACGCCCCGACTCATGCTGCTCTCCAACGGGAAGCAGCCATCCGGTCTCGGAAACCAGCACGATCTCGTCGGGCGGTTCTTCATGGAGCACCTCCATTTCTGGTCTGGAATGCTCGTGCTCGCGAAGAATCATATCGATTGCACCGCCTTTTACGACGACATCCACACGGTGAGAGACGTTGCGGTCGTCGGAAAGCTGGCGCTGAGTGAGGAGGTGCTTCGCCGCGAAAGGCTGCTTAACCAGAACATTCAGTTGATGCCTGCTCGTCGGCCAGACCCCTTCAAGTATCGAAGGCTTGACGAGACGCCCAAAAGTTCGTTGAAAGCACTGCTGCGCGGAACCGCACCTGACATCGGTGCGCACCTCCGCCATGTCGTCGCCGGTTGGGATGACATTGCAACAGCCATCTTCAGACGAGTGCGTGGCAAGCTTCCAACACGACCTGTGTATATCTTTGCCAACATGACCGAGCAGATTCCCAACCCCGAAAGCCGTATCACGCTGGGGCGCCATGTCGATGCGTTCGGTCAACGGCGCGTGCGCCTGGACTGGAAAATCGCGCCGCAGGATATATCCAGCGCCATCCGAACGCAGGAGATCATCTCGTCGGCGCTCGAGAGGAGCGGCTGGGGACGGTTCTATCGGGAGCTCGTCGAGACGGTGCCGCCAGCGGGAACTCACGGCGGCTACCATCACATGGGAACCACACGCATGCATCGGGATCCGCGGCACGGCGTCGTCGACCCCAACTGTCGCGTGCATGGTATCGACAACCTCTATATCGCCGGACCCTCGGTGTTTCCGACCGGAGGCTACGCGAATCCGGCGTTGACGATGCTGGCCCTCTCGCTTCGCCTGGCCGACCACCTCAAAAGTATTCTCGCCACATCGCGGATGGCGGCGTGACGAACATTCTCGGCATTTCGGCTTTCTATCACGATTCCGCGGCAGCCCTTGTCAGAGACGGCGAGATCGTCGCCGCCGCGCAGGAGGAGCGCTTCACCCGGCGCAAGCACGATCCGGGCTTTCCGTCATCCGCCATCGAGTACTGCCTCGCCGAAGGCGGCATACGACGGTCGGCCGTCGACTACGTCGTGTTCTACGAGAAGCCGCTCGTCAAGTTCGAGCGCCTGTTGGACACGTATCTCACCTACGCGCCGACGGGGTTCGAGTCGTTCCGGGCGGCGATGCCGTTATGGGCGGATGTCAAGCTCGACCTGGCTTCACGGATTCGGCAGGCGCTGGGTCCCTCGTTCGGCGGTGAAATTTGTTTCGCGGATCATCATGAGTCACATGCGGCGAGCGCCTTTTTTCCGTCACCCTTTCCGGAAGCGGCGATTCTGACCCTGGATGCCGTCGGGGAGTGGGCGACGAGCTCGATCGGCATCGGCCGGGGCAACAGCATCTCGTTGAGCGAACAGATGCAGTTTCCGCACTCGCTCGGAATGCTGTACAGCGCCTTCACCTATTACAGCGGCTTCAAGGTGAACTCGGGCGAATACAAGCTCATGGGTCTGGCGCCTTATGGCACACCGCGATACGCGGATTTGATCCGCGATAGGATCGTGTCGATCTTCGAGGATGGCTCGCTGAGGCTGGACATGTCTGTACTTCAACTACTGCCAGGGCCTTACGATGACGTCCGGGAAGTTCCACGAGTTGTTTGGTGGCCCTCCGCGGGCGCCGGAAAGCTTCATCACTCAGAAGGAGATGGATCTCGCCGCGTCAATCCAGCTCGTGTGCGAAGAGGTGGTACTGCGGGCCGGACGCCACGCTTCGCAGGTGACCGGCGCGAAGAACCTCGTAATGGCCGGAGGTGTGGCGTTGAACTGCGTCGCGAACGGACGGCTGCTCCGCGAAGGGCCCTTCGAGAACATCTGGATTCAGCCGGCAGCGGGAGACGCCGGGTGCGCGGTCGGCGGCGCGCTGCTCGTGTGGCATCACGTGCTCGGAAAGCCGCGCCAGGTGCGGTCGTCCGACGCTCAGAAGGGGTCGTTGCTGGGACCGGCATTCCACGCGGAGGACATTCGCCTGTTCCTCGACTCAGTCGGCGGGGAATACGAGTTCATGCCTGACGAGGCGGTACTGCTCGATCGCGTTGCCAGGATGCTGGCCGAGGAAAAGATCATCGGCTGGTTTCAGGGCCGGATGGAGTTCGGCCCGCGTGCCCTCGGGTGTCGCAGCATCATCGGTGACGCACGCTCGCCGCGGATGCAGCAGAAGATGAACCTGAAGATCAAGTATCGCGAATCGTTCAGGCCGTTTGCCCCCTGCGTGCTTCGCGAGTTCGTGGATGCGGTTTTCGAGATGCGGCCGGGCGAAGACAGCCCTTACATGCTCCAGGTCGCGCCCGTGCGTCGCGAGTGGCGCGCGGCGCTCGGCGACGAGGAACGCCGGCGGATGCAGGATCCCGACCTGCGGATTCGGGTTGCGGTCCCACGCTCGCAAATCCCGGCGGTTACGCACGTCGACTACTCGGCTCGCATCCAGACGGTCGACGCAGCACGCCACGGCCGCTTCTATCGACTGATGCGGCGGTTCTATGCCTTGACCGGGTCCCCGGTCATCGTCAATACCAGCTTCAACATCCGCGGTGAGCCGATTGTCTGCACCCCGGCAGAGGCGTTCCAGTGTTTTCTGGCCACCGACATGGACGCGCTGGTTCTCGAGAACTGCGTGGTTCTGAAGGAGAACCAGCCGGCGGGTTCATTGCAGGACGCCGAGTTGTATAAGGCGCAGTACGCGCTGGATTGATTTGGCAAAAACTTCGATTTTTCTTCCGTCTCAGGAGCGGCGCGTGCTGGTTCGCGCCTTCTGGCTCACAGTGAGCTGCCTCCTGCCGCTGCCTTGGATTGTGCTGGACCTTTGGACTTCCCACATCGCGCCGGCGGTTATGGCCGCCGTTGTCGCCGGTCTGGCGGCATTCATTGCGTTCGTTCGAGAGGATCTGGCGTGGCGCGTGTACCGTGCCTGGAACCGTCGGCTCGTGCGGCCGCTTGCTGCTGCTGGTTCCGCGGCGGTGTTGGCGATCTGTTATTCAGTGGTCGTTGTCGCCGCCAAGGCAGGAGCGCGAGAGGACGCTGTTGCAGACCCGCGGTCGTCGTGGGTTCCACGGCGTTCACTGCCGATTGACGCGTACCCCGCGCTTTTCGACGGCGCGCGTGCAGACGCGGCATCCGCCGGATGGATCGGGAATTACATTCGATGGGCAAAGCGGACTCATAATCTGTGGGCAATTTCGTTGCTGCCATTCCTCGCCATTCTCAAGCTGCTGTCCGAGGATGAACCCCAAGCTTCCCACGCAAACATCTATACGTTGTTCTAGGGTCAAGGTTGATGTTACGAACTCTTGTTGCCTGGGCCGCGGCGTCGGTGGGGCTCGTGCTCCTGACGCCGCTGATCATCGTGGTCGCCGTGCTCTGGGTCGTCGCTGCGTGTACCCGGGCCGGTGCGCGGTTGGTCGAGCCCGCTTACGTGACACTGGACCAGCTGATCCAGTTCGATCCCGTCTTCGGGTGGAAGCCACGTCCCAACCTGCGCACGCATCATTTGATGGTTGATTTGTTCCGCATCTCCACCGACGCTCACGGATGGCGTGGGCGATCCACCGTCGAAGAAAGCGACATCGTGGTTTTTGGCGACTCGTTTGCGGCCGGCTATGGCGTCAGCGACGAGCACCTGTTTGCCGACCTGAACCCACGGCTGCGCATCAAGCCGATCGGGATTGGCGGCTACAACATGCCGCAGTCCCTCTTGTGGATGGAGAAGCTCGCTCAATCTCTTCGAGGGAAACTGGTGGTGTGGTTCGTGTACTTCGGCAACGACCTGTACGACAACCTCTCACCCGAGTTGCACGGCTACCGAAGGCCGTTCCTCCGCGAGCGCAGGGCGGTCGGCGGCTGGGAGATCGTCTCGAGCCACGTCTCGGAGGAGAAATGGCCGATTCCGGCACGCGCCCGTAAAGGCCACATCCACCTGGCGACCCTCGCCGAGATGTGCTCGAACACCTTTCTCGCAGAGCGCGCGTATGGCGCCTGCGAATACTTGATTCGGCGGGCGCAGCGCGTGTGCGCCACGGTCGGCGCCGACCTGATGATCTTCACGATCCCGGAGCCAAGCCAATTTCTGCGCGAGGGCCACGATTACCTGAAGTCGCTCAAGCCCGAGCTCGAGGCGTTCGACGCGGATCTGCCCGACTGGAGAATCGAATCCATCTGCGCAGCGGCCGGTGTTCCCTTCGTCGCAGGAAAGGAATTCCTGGACCTCAGCTGCTACAAGACCAACGACTGTCATTGGAACGAGCTGGGGCATCGAAAGGTGGCGGCGAAGCTGGCGGAGCTTCACGCGGCCAGAAGATTGGATCCGCTTCGGCCGACGGGGCTGACCGGCCAGACGATGGCCTCCGAACACGAGCGGCAGCCGGCTGCGAAAGCAGCCACCTGAGGACGGCATGGGATCTTCAGTGGCCTCTGGCGATGGCGCGATACGCAAAGTGGCCATTGTCGTGCCGCTTTCGGCGCGGCCAGAGCTGAGGCCGGAAGAGGAGCTTTCGCTCCGGCACCTCAGTCACTTTCTCGGACGGTACGACAAGTTTCTGGTGGCGCCCGCCGCGTCGAGATTCAGTCGCGCTGGATTTCGCACGCTTCAGTTTCCCCGCAAGTTCTTCGGTTCGGTCGCGGCGCACAATCGCTTGCTCATGTGGCCACGCTTTTACCGCACGTTTGCGAATTACGAATACATTCTCATCTACCATCTCGACAGCCTGGTTTTCTCGGACGACTTGAGCCGGTGGTGCGACGCAGGATGGGACTACATCGGCGCCCCGTGGCTGCCTTGTAACGACACCCCGTGGGTCAAAGAGGCACGCGTCGGAAATGGCGGATTCACGCTCATGAAAGTGCAGAGCGTGCTCCGCGTACTGGCCAGTCGATATCGACAACAGCCGGCGCGCCGTCTTGCGGATTTGCTCACGAGGAACGCCGGCACGACATGGCCGTTGTTCGCGCTGCTCGAGCGCGTTCGCCGAGTGTTTCCTCGATTAAAAGTCGTCACGCGGGCTCTCGACCACTGGCACGCGATTCAGAATCCCGGGATGCACGGGTCTAACAACGACTTCTTCTGGTCGTATGAGGCTGCTCGCTACTGGCCCCGGTTCAGGATCGCGCCCGTTGATGTAGGCCTGGAATTCGCGTTCGAGGCGGCGCCGCGCCTTTGCTTCGAGCTGAATCATCGCCGTCTTCCATTTGGCTGTCATGCGTGGATGACATTCGATCCCGACTTCTGGAAGCCCCATATTTTGGGCGGTGCGGAGACCGCGTGCGCGGCAGCCACCCCCGCCGACCGCGCCGATGCCGCTCCTGACACACTCGCAGAGGCCCGATATCACTAACGCGACAGTCGCGCGGCGGAGGTGGAAGCGCTGGTCTCGCGTGACGGGCATAATCGCGGCTAGTGCCGCGGTGTTGGTTTCGATCGGCGCCTGGCCGAGAGCGTGGCGGGATGTCAAGAACGCAACACATTTGCCCTTTGCGTTCATGCGAGCCCCGGAGTTCACCAATGGCAGCTTCGAAGCGGGGCTTGAAGGCTGGCTCGTGGAAGGCCACATTGCGCTGACGACCGGGGATCCAGTGCGCCCGGCCGCGGAGGGAGGCGCGGTGCTGGTCTTCAACGCCAACGACGAGCCGTCATCAGGCGCCAGCCTCAGCCAGACGTTTGCTACGAAGGTCGGCCAGCGGTACGCGCTCGCGTTTGACTTTGGCACGGTGGGAGCGGTCGCAGACCAGGTGCTGCGCGTTACTATCGCGGGCAATGGAGTGCTGTTCGACAAGACGCTGCGCGTGGCGGGGCTGAACCGCGACCCGTTTTATGTCCCTCACCGCGTCAGCTTCGTTGCGAACTCGCCCAATACCATCCTGACACTCACCGAACGGTCGTACACGTACGTCGTGATAGACGCCCTCCTCGACAACGTCAGAATTGTCGAGGAGAGCTCCCGGTTGCCAGTTGTGGTCACCGACCCGGCACGGACTGCCGTTCCGCAGGGTCAGGCAGCGACGTTCGAGGTGACGGCGGCGGGCCCAGGACCGCTGGCGTACCAATGGGAGTTCGGCGGCCACGACATACCAGGGGCAATCGGCCGCGAGTTGCGGGTTGTTGCCGCAGACCAAAGCAAGGCAGGCAACTATTCGGTCGTTGTCACGAATGGTGCTGGTTCGGTAACGAGTTCCGCGGCAACCTTGACGATCCTTCCTCCGGCGATCCTCCTCAACGGTAGCTTCGAGTACGGAACGGCCGGATGGAATTTCTCGGGCCCCAATGATTGGAATGCGTCCATTTCCACGAATGCGCGCTATGGCGTGACCGACGGCCGCCAACTGGTGCATTTCAACTGGGGACAGCACGAGGCGGGAGGGGGAATCTCACAGAGGATTGCAACCGTCCCCGGGCGCAAATATGTTCTCTCGTTCGATGTGGGAGCTTTCTCGCTGGTCAACCATGATGAACAACGAATCCTTGTGACCGTTCGAGGCGCCACGGAACTTCTTTCAGACGAGATCGTCGTTTTTGCCCCAGGAACTGGTGGACGTTATCAGAGACACGAGGCAACTTTCGTTGCCGATTCGAAAGCGGCCACTGTGGTGTTCGAGGACAGTTCACGGAGCACGATGAATATCGATCTCCTGCTGGATAACGTCCGTCTGATGGAAGGCGACGCTGGACAATCGACGTGGACGCTGGCGCATTCTGGCCCCGATAAAACCTCGCATTGGCCGCCCGACAGTCCAGCGCGGTCTCCGCGTCCATGACCCCCAAGGTCTCAATCTGCGTACCGAACCTGAATACGCGACCCTTCCTTCCTGAACGATTTCAGACGATCCGCGATCAAACGCTTCAGGACTGGGAGCTGCTCGTCTACGACAGCTATTCCAATGACGGAGCATGGGAGTACATCTGCGAGACGGCCACACGCGAGCCGCGGATGCACGCCTGGCAGGGACCACGCGAGGGCACACCTGGCAGCTGGAATCCGTGCATTCGTGCGGCACGCGGCGAATATGTTTACATCGCAACGAGCGACGACACCATGCCGGCCGATTGCCTCGAAAAGCTCGTCGCTGCGCTGGACGCGAATCCGGATTGTGACCTCGCACATTGCCCATTGAGAGCGATTGATGAGAACGGCAACGATGTTGTAGAGATAGGGAAATGGTGGTCCGAGGCATCCGCGTTCGTTCAGAGCAGTGGACCATTCCTGCACCGCCTTCACGTTCGCCGTGCCCCGTTTGACGGCCTGCTCCACCTTCTCGGGGGATCGGTCTACGTCTCAATTACGCAGCTTCTCATCCGACGCAGGTTGTTCGATCGGATTGGAGGGTTCGAATCGCGCTGGGGTTCGGTAGGCGACTTCAATTGGAGCATGCGGGCCGCGCTGGTCGCCAACACAGTCCACGTGCCCGATACCTGGGGCGGGTGGCGCGTTCACGGGAGTCAGGCGACCGCTGGAATCGGATTCGGTTCGTCGGAACAGGCGGGAAAGATCGACGACATGATCGAGCATGCAATCCAGACGAGCCAGGAAATCCTTCCTTCCGCGCTGCGCCAACGTCTCGTCACGAGCTGGTCGGTCGAAGCGAGAGAGCGGCGAGCCTTCACGAGGGAAGTAGCCGCCCGCTACAACAGCACGTTCAGGAGACGAAATTTCATCCTGCGGCGTTTCCTCACCGCTTCGATCCCTGCTCGTGAGTACGTGAAATCACGTTTGTATGGAGGTTGTCCGTCAGACTGGGTGCGACGCTGTTTGGATGAGGCCGGTCACGGCCCCGCCTTTTCTTCGGCTAACAGGTCCTCCGAACACCACCCTCAGTGATTAACAACAGCAGCGTGCCCTGACGATCGCACGTTCTGTCCTCCCATAGCCCTCGTCGAGACCAGCGAAGTACAGAAGGAAAGGAACAATGAAAACAGACGTTAATGACCTGATCGTCGTATGTGGTGGTGGCGGATTCATCGGCGGTCATCTCGTCGCCGATCTCGTTCGGCAGGGTCACCGACGCATCCGGGCTGTCGATATCAAAACGCTGCCCGATTGGTACCAGGTGGTGCCTGGCGTGGAGAATTGGCAGCTCGATCTCCAGCGCAGGGAAGACTGCTCCAAGGCACTGCAGGGCGCAGACCTGGTGTACAACCTCGCGGCGGATATGGGGGGCATGGGGTTCATCGAGGCGAATCGCGCGTTATGCATGTTGTCCGTCTTGATCAACACGCACCTGTTGATGGCGGCGCGGGAATTCGATGTGCGTCGCTTCTTCTATGCATCGTCGGCATGCGTGTATGCCGCGGACAAGCAGGTATCCGAGAACATTGTGCCGCTCAAGGAAGCCGACGCCTATCCGGCGATGCCGGAGGACGGCTATGGCTGGGAAAAGCTGTTCAGTGAGCGCATGTGCCGGCACTTCCGCGAGGACTTTGAGGTTCAGACACGGGTAGTGCGTTATCACAATGTCTACGGCCCACACGGCACGTGGACGGGCGGCCGCGAGAAAGCGCCAGCGGCCGTCTGCCGCAAGGTCATCGAAGCCAAGCTGTCCGGCCGTCACGAAATCGAGATCTGGGGCACAGGAAATCAGACTCGGAGCTTCATGTATATCGACGACTGTCTCAAGGGCACGCAGATGATCATGGCCAGCGACATCGAGGACCCATTGAATCTCGGCAGCGACCAGTGTGTGACCATCAACCAACTTGTGGACATCGTCGAAGAGATTGCCGGAATTACATTGAAACGCAAGTACAACCTTAATGCCCCAAAAGGCGTCAACGGACGCAACAGTGACAATACGCTGATTCAGGAACGCCTGGGCTGGGCTCCGCAGATTTCGCTGCGTGAGGGCATGGAGCAGACGTACCGCTGGATTTACGACCAGATGGTGGCAGGGTCGTCGCACGGACCTGAAGTTCGCGCCGCGGCCACCGTCTGAGAGATTTCCTTTCCCGCCTACCTATGCAGCCTAACTATCCGAAGGTTGCCCTGTACGATCCGTCAACTAGTGGAGGGATCACACACTACACGTTCGAGTTGGCAGAAGGTCTGGCGAAGGTCGGCTGTTCCGCTACTGTTATCACGTCCGAGAATTACGAGCTCAGGCATGTCGATCGGAACTTTGATGTCTGGTTCCTCTTCAAGCCGAGTCTGATCAAGTCGTGGAGCGCGAGGATATTCCGACTCGTAAGCAACCGGAACACCGGCCATGACCGCGCCTCGGCGCCAGAAATACGTCAGACAATTATCGGCCAATACGCCTGGTTGACAGGCCGTCTGAAGTCCCTGAGCTACACGATTCGTCTCTTCAAGGCAGCGTTCGTTCTGCTTCTGAACGGCACACGCATCGTGCACATCCAGTGGATGATGGATCGACGCGCGGATCTGCGTTTCATCCATTTATTGCGTCTACTGCGATTCAAGATCGTATACACCGTGCATAACTTGCTGCCGCACGACGAACATACGCCGGAGAACCGCGCATTCTTCGAACGTGTCTACCGAATTCCCGACCGCCTGATCGTGCATTCCGAGAACAACCGGAAGGAAATGCTCGAGTTGTTCACCGTCGATCCGGGCAAGATCACAATGATTCCTCATGGCTGCCAGAGTGTGCTCTTCGAACATGTCGCGGCGCGGCCAACGGCGGCGCGAGTGGAGCTCGGGATTCCCGAAGATCGTCAGGTGATTCTGTTCTTCGGAATGATTAAGCGCTATAAGGGACTCGACGTCCTGCTTCAGGCATTCGACACCATCAAGTCCAGATGCGACAGCGCAATGTTGGTGATCGCGGGACAGATAGCGGGAGACCCCGCGACATGCCACCACTATTCAACCTTGTTCGCGAAATATTCGCTGGATGACAGCGTTCGTGTGCGGAATGAATACATTCCGCTCGAACAAGTGAGCAGCTATTTCTCTGCTGCCGATCTTGTTGTTCTGCCGTATCTGAGAGCCTCTCAGAGCGGTGTTCTACTGGCAGCGTACGCTGCGGGCAAGCCAGTGGTTGCGACGGACACAGGCGGCCTGAGTGAGGTGGTGAAGCATGGTGTCAGCGGCTTTGTCGTTCCGCCGAACGACCCTCAGGCGATTGCAGAAGCATCGATCGCCATCCTAAACGACCGTGCATTTCGCGACAAACTTGGCCTCGCGGCGAAAACGCTCGCGACCACTACGTTCTCGTGGAGCACCATCGCCAGGACGACCGCGGATTTGTATTACGGACTGCTTCATTCCGAGAGTGCCGTGAGACTCGCTCAGGGTCAGAAACATTCACTAAGGGAAGCTGCATCTGGTGTTGTGTCGCGTAAATAGCGCTCACGATCACGTGACGACGACGCCGGAGATCTTCACCGATTTGCGTGCAGCAACTCGGCGGTGACGATCGCATCACATTTTGGGACAGAGCCCACAGCCTATGTCTGATCTCGAGCCGTCGCGTTCGAATGAGCAACAGCATCCGAGCTCAAGCTCTTATTCATACTATGGCAGCGGGCGCATATTCCCGCTCGCCTACGATGCCGCCGCGCCGCCGCGGCAAGACGCGCGGGTCTTGTTGTTTTCCCAGCGGAATGTCGAACGACCCGTGTGGCACGGCGGAATGTACGAGTTCGAGGACGTCATCATGTCCATCGAAAGCGCGCGAATGCTCGCACCGCACCGTCGGCCGGGCTCGCGTGCCGTTCGCGTTGCTCGGAAGCTGCCGTCCATCGTCAGGAAAACGCTGGGATTCGCTCGCCTGCCGGAATCGGAACGTATCCGTGTCGACGGCACGTTTGACCTGTTTTTTGCGGTGCTTCATTTCGCGTGGCAGGCAGCCTACCTCCGTCATCTCAACTGGCGGCGCCAGTCGCGAAAAGCCATCTGTTTCATCATCGAGCAATGGGCACCCGCAGTAGACGATGCGGAGCCGTATCTGGGAATGCTTCGGGAGTTCGATCACGTGTTCGTGTTCAGCCGCTGGAGTATCCCGCGGATGCAATCTATTACCGGCACCCGTGTGGATTACCTCCCGATCGGAGCAGATGCTCTGGCGTCGTGCCCCTATCCGGCGTGTGTCCCTCGGACAATCGATGCGTTCAGCATGGGTCGGCGCACACCCCATATCCACAACGCGCTGCTGCGTTTGATGGAGGAAGAACGCATTTGTACGTCTTCGACTCCGTCAGGGCAGGGATGGATACCTGGGTGAACTACCGCGAACATCGGGCTCTGCTACGTCACCTGCTCAAGCGAAGCCGCTATGCCCTCGCGTTTCGGCACAACGATTCGCCGCATTTTGTCGAGCGCACTGGAGGAGAGGAGGCGGTACCGAGCCGTTATTTCGAGAGTATCGCGGGTGGGCCGGTGATTCTTGGCAGCGCGCCGGACTGCAGCGATTATCGAGAGAACTTCGACTGGCCCGACGCCGTGATCCCGCTCCCCGCCGAGGCGTCTGCCATCGAAGAGACGCTTTGGAATCTTGACGTCCAGCCCGACCGTCTCGCTCGGGCGCGTGCCAATAACGTCGTCAACGCATTGCGCCGGCACGATTGGGCGTATCGCTGGCAGACAATCCTCTCGATAGCGGGTTTGTCGGAATCGTCACGACTTCGCGAGCGTATCGCCAATCTCCACTCATTGGCGGAGTCCGCCGTCAGTGTCCTGACGCATGTGTGAGCCGCGTTCATCGTAGTTCCCTTCCCCGCATCATTCCCGCCTAAGCCGAGCCGAGAGCGTCGTTCATCTCGAGCTGGCCCTCCACCGCAAGCCGAGCATCGGCCACTCCAGTCGAAGAATAATCCTCGGGACTGAAACAGGACGTCGTGTCCCTTCTGCAAGCAGCCCCGTGCGATCAGTCACCGCGGCTGCGGCTGCGCGCGGAAGGATTCGAGGCTTCGTATGCGCGGCGCGTCGCAATCACGTAAATCCGTTGTTGACCTTGCATGGTGCCGTGATTCTCGGATAAGTACCAGGGTCGGCATCTGCTCTTACTCACCGATCGACCGCCTCCCCCCCGTAACAAGTGCTGTACCGACTCAGGGATGGCGATGCGAATCGAAAACCTCACATACGGCGAGCACTCTGACCGCGTAAGAACGTCGGCAACGGTGACCTGGGAAGACGGGCCGAGAGGAAGGCGGGAGTTCTACTTCGAGACTCCGAGCGAATTCTCCGGTCGCGGGTCCGTCAATCCGCACTCATTTCTGGCGGCGTGTACCATCGTGGCGCTGCGACACGGCGAGCGCCGAATCGCCATCGATGCCCGGGTGTGTCCCGAGTTGAAGGTGGGCTTGACCGAGGCCATGCGTCTGTTGCGGTTCTGGGCCGACGACCCTCGTCCACCCGTGAGCATAGAATCCCGCGATCGCTCCAACCTGCCGCCGTCATCATCAGGGTCCAGGCGAGCTGCGTTCTGCTTTACTGGTGGGATCGATTCGCTCGCGACACTGCGAGTAAATCGACTGAATTTCGCACCGGACGACCCCGGCTACATTCGGGACGGCGTACCTATCTTCGGCCTCGAAATCGAGCGGCTGGACTCTTTTAACTGTGTCCTCGCGGTGCTCTCACGATTGGGTCGCGAGGCGGATGTCACGACGATTCCGGTCTACACAAATATCCACGAATTGGACAAGGACTGGCGATTCTGGTCCGATGCATTCGAAGCGGCTGTGCTGGCCTCCGTGGGGCACACGTTGCACCACCGTATCCGCGCACTCTCGATTGGATCCTCGTTCGATTACAGGCACTTGCATCCGCATGGTTCACATCCTCTGCTGGATCCGAGTTACAGCAGCAGCGATCTGCAGATCCGCCACGACTCCGTGGCACTGTCCCGGCTGGAGAAGACGCGGCTGCTTGCCGGATGGGAGCCGGCATTTCGGGCACTTCACGTGTGCAATCGTTATGAATCGTATTCGGATGGAATCGTCAACTGCGGGTCGTGTGAGAAGTGCCTCAGAACTCTGACGGCGCTGCTCATCACCGGGCAGCTGGACAAGCGTTCCACGTTCGCGCGGGGTGAGGTGACGCCGGAACTCATCGCTGCCAACGTGCAGTTGGACGAAACCAGCTTTCCATTCTGGGACGAACTCCTACCGGCTCTAGAACAACAAGGCAGACATGCGCTCGCCGTCGCGGTCAGTGACGCAATCCGACGGTATCGCGGCGAAGTCGGGTGGCAGGGAGCGCTGAAACGATTAGATCGCCTTCACCTGAACGGCTCGCTGCGCGCCATTAAGAGAACGCTGACTGGAACCTGCTTGCTTGTCGTGGGCAGTTGCTTGGGCTGATAGCGCGCGCGCAGGCTGCTGATGGCGAAACGCCTGAAAGCTGCTCGAGGTGAAGCCGTGGAAGGAGTCAAGCGCGCTCAGCGACGCCGACCGTTGTTAACGTAATCCTCCTCTGTAGTATCGAATCAGCTCGCGGTCACAAAGACGACGCCCTGCCTTTTGTCCGATGAAATAGAAGCCAGAAGCGGCATCAACGGAGGGCGACTTGTTTGCTAAGTAATAATCAAAGTACTTGAGGTGAAAAGCGGTCACCCGCGCAAATGCCCGTACGACGGCTCGCAACACTCTCGATGTCGTGAAACTCAGCAGGAAATATTCCCACGACCAGGCCAATGCCATCCCAGGTCCACCAATCGGGCCGCTGGCAACCTCGTCGAAATCCCGGAACAGCCGCCGGTGTCCCGAGTGGGTAAATCGCGTGAAATCGTACCGACCCATATGCACTTGTTGCATGAAAGGAGTCTCGGCGTACACCAGGCCCCCCGCTTTCAGCACTCTGTGAATTTCATCCACGCATCGATACGGGTCAACGACGTGTTCGAGCACCGCCTGAGCGATCACTCCGTCGAAGCTGTTGTCATCGAACGGAATGTCATGGGCATCGCAAACGAGCGTCGTGAGCGGGCCCAAAGCGACGTCGGTGCCGATCAGCTCGAAGGCAGGATTCGCCACGAACGCCCTCATACCTTCGCCAAGAATACTCCCACCCACGATGAGCACCTTGGGAGCCGAGGTGAGTTTCAGAAGTGAATCGCCAAAGCGCGCGTAGTTGTGCTCCGCTCCGACGGAACAGCTGAGAGTTGGAAGCCGACCTAGGAATCCTTGAACGATTTCCTCGAGTGTGCTGCCGTGCGAGTGGAACGTGGTATCGCGTCGATGAATGAAATCGTCGATCGAGAAGACGCTTTGCGCTTCGTTGAGCAGTATGGGCACACCATCGACGATTGGAAAGCGGGTTGCGCACTCGGGGCGGGTGCAGCAGCAAACGTCATCAGCGAGCTGCAGGCTGGCTCGGCATACGGGGCAGCGCAGCCGTCGCTGAATCTCTGCCCCCAACTTCGAACTGCGCACAGGATTCAAGGCAATGCCACGGATTCTACCCCGCCTTTCGACACGCGACGATTGTAGCTGACGCGATCATGCCGGTTGGTCAATGTGTCGACCTCGCGGCTACGAGCGTCTCCTCATCTCTACGAGCTCAACTCGTGAGCTTTTCGCCACGGCGGAAGCCGACGAACGTGATAGGAGTCCCTGTCTTTAGTTTCGATTACCGTCGTTTTTGGGGGAGACGTCAGTTTGGAGTAGCTTTCGAGGAAGCCAGAAAGGCTTAGCCCTCATTGGTCAGCTACAGGAGGAGAAACGCCGCACCCTCGAGGATGAGGCGGTTGCGAACTTCCTACCGTCGAAAGGCCGTTCACGAGTTCGCGCAATGAGGCTCAGGGCAAACTTGAGAAAGTCCTGCGTCC
This sequence comes from uncultured Acidobacteriota bacterium, assembly GCA_963814955.1. Lineage (GTDB taxonomy): Bacteria > Acidobacteriota > Vicinamibacteria > Vicinamibacterales > UBA2999 > DATCJA01. The sequence goes on along the minus strand of CAWFEX010000014.1, from coordinate 72,240 downwards.
GTACAAGGCGGCCTTGTCTTTGGTGCGCTTGGCGCGACTCGGGCGCTCTCGCAGAGGTGAACTGCTAGTGGATCGACTCCCGTTCGACCCGTACGACTTCTTCGGCTATCTCGCCTCCGGCCTCACTTTGAGTGGCGCGGAAACAGCCCGCCAATTGCCGGCTATCATCAGAGCTTGAAGCGATGCGGTTTCCGGTAAAGGTTTGCCTGGGGCTTCCCAGCTGGTTTCATCGGTTGGCACGCCTGACAATCAAGGGGAATCCACGAGTGCTAGTGGAACCGGAATTCTTTTCAGCACGGGACGGAGTGGCGCGACGTACTGCTTTTACGGAAGGCGTAGCGGTTCTGGCTTCCGGAACTACCTGGAAAACGACCCGTGCCGGGCGGCACATGATGACGGATGCGATGATCCAGCGCTCATGCGCGAATCGCAGGCCCGTGATTCTTGATCTCGCGGCCTCGGACGGAACCACTTCGCTGGATCTGATCGAGAAGCTCGGCAAAGGTTTCGCTAGATATTACGTTACTGATGTTTCGTTCATCGCCTCGTGCATAGAGGACGACGGTCGGTTCTATTTTTTCGACCGACATGGGGAGTGCACGCTCGTGGCGGGGCGGCATTACCTAGTGTTCTCGGGAGTCAACGGCGCAATATTCCCGTTCGGGCTGATAGCCAGAAGAATTCTTGCGTCCGCTCCGCGCCACAACGACCAGCGGGTGCGGAAAGTCTCACTATTGAATCCTGATCTACGAGATCGGGCCGCGGCCGACCCGCGAATCGTCATCCAAGAGCATGATATGTTTGCTCCATGGACCGGTGAAACTCCGGAAATCATTAAAATCGCAAACGTGCTCAACCGTGATTACTTCTCGGACGCCCAGCTCAGCAACGTATTGGGCAATCTGAAGAAGACACTGGCAGCCGGCGGCAGGCTTTTCGTGACCGACAACAACCGTGACAAGGAGAGGGTGTCGGTGTTTGTCAAAGTGGGCGCGAGGATGGAACTGCTTGAGCAAGTAAACGGAGGTGCGCAGGTCACCGAGCTGGCGCTAGCCGTATAACCTCTTTTTCCATGGGTTTAAATCCCCCGACCGCAACCACGTTTACGGCCGGCTCTCACAAGATCGAGGCCGGTCGCTAGCGCCCCTGCAGGCGCTCATCCTGATTCGCGCGAGGTCCGAATCGGGCGCGCGACGCACAAGGTAGGCCACGTCATGGTGACGGCACACCTGCCGATGATAACCGCCAGCAGTCCATGATCACTGCACGCGAGCAAATGTTTGCTTCGTTAGCGTCAGATCATCGGATACGAAATCGTCCACCCAACGGCTGACGAGCAGCCAGCTCCACTGGAGCGCCTGTGCCAAGGCAGTCTCGGGCTCGCCATCCCGCCGATCAGCCCGCCCGAAGACCCGGTGTGCGCACTCAAACCCGAATCGGCTGACCCGCAACCGCAGCTCCTCGGTGTCGCGCACGACGAGACCGTTGGCGCGCACGGCGTCCGCGTAATCGGCGATCCGACGGCACGTCGCATGTCCATCCGCCGCGATCACTGACGGCTGGTCGCGCGTGGTCCGCTCGATGATGATCAATGTGTGCCTGGTCAAACGGCACAGCTCCGCCATCAATCGGCGGAACATGTCATCGTCGGTGACGTGCATGAGCACCGTGACAGTGAATGTCACATCAGCCGTCCGGTCCGGGAGATCGATCCGTCGCCCATCGGTCTTCACTAACTCGACGTCGTGGCCCTGCAGCCGCCGCCTCGCAATATCGAGCATTCGCGAAGAGATATCCACGCCGATTGTGCGGGAAGGATTCCGGCGCTGTAGGTGGAGCAGATTGCCCCCTGGGCCGCACCCCACTTCCAGCACCGTACGACCGGCCACGTCTACCGTGTCAAGAAATCGACGCAGCATCTTCTTGCGTTGGTAGGCGTGGAAAGGATCGCTGTTTCCAGCGAGCATGTTGCCTGCGGGACGGTGCTCCACTTCGCGGGCGACACGCGTCCAATGGATTTCCGGGTCGTAGGTGGTCATGAGCGCCCTTCGATCATTCCAGGGGGTCGTCTTTCACAAGACAACGGCCAGCACGTCAGATTGGACCAGAGCTGTCAGGCACAGGAGATACGCCCGCGTCGGACCGCAGGTAGGACAATCCGAACCTCAGCCATCTCGTGACGTGGTGCTTACATCGTGCCGCAAAGTCCAACCATGACATTGGCAGGTAAGACACGAGTAGCAAGACATACGTCCACGGCGCCAGCGGTTTCGCTCGCAGTGACTCCACGTAAGAACGGCGAGCCAGGCGAGCGTCGCGGACCCGGCGCTGCTGCCACCAGCCGCTTTCGCGCAGAAACAGATGCAACACGCCGTGCCGAGTCAGCTTTTCCCGGTGCTTTCGACAATACAGCTCTCGACCGAGAACCGTGCGCGAAATGTTCGCGGAGATCCTGTTGCTGTCAGTGCCCTTGCTCGTTCTCACAAGGACTTCCGAAACCGGAACGGCATGGAACCGCTCACAGATCCGCAGCCAGAGATCCAGGTCCTGACACGAGGGCAAACTCTCGTCAAAAACTCCCGTCTCGTCCAGCACACTCCGACGCACCATGCCCACTGACGTTTCTCCGATGACGTTCTCAAGCAACAACGTCCGCGTGAGGTTCTGACCGCTACGTGGAACATCGCGACTTACAACGCCGTCTTCGTAGACGCGCTCGACTCCCGCGTAGACCAACCCCACCTCATCCGCGGCTCCTTCAAAGACCGCCAGTTGACGTTCCAGTTTGTTCGGCAGCCATTCGTCATCCGAGTCCAGAAACGCCACATACGGTGCCGAGCTCGCCCGGATCCCCGTATTTCTTGCAGCGCCGCCGCCGTGGTTTCGTTCGTGGCGGAGCAGCCTGATGCGCGGATCGGTGAAAGCAGCGACAACGGCCGGCGTGGCGTCCGTCGAGGCGTCATCTACAACGATGATTTCAAAGTCCTGACACGTCTGGGTCAGGACACTGTCGATGGCGCGCCGCACAGCCTCTGGCCGATTGAATACCGGAATGATGACGCTGACCTTTAGTGGACTGCGGCTCGTCTGCGCTCCACTATCCGCCATAGCGCCTGCCTCGTGTGTCGGCGGTTGGCCAGACCCGCCGACGACGATTTGGTTTATTTCGACGCGCCAAGGACGACGACAGCGGCCAGCTCGTCAGCGGCCGATAAAGGAACCGGCAAAAGCGGGCGTCCGTGCGGGTCACACAGCGCGAGTCGCGCTGGAAAGCGACGCGACCCGCACGACTGGCGGGCCGGCCGGCACTCTGCGGCCCGGCACGGCGACTGACGGCGGCGCGGGAGTCCCGACGGAACTGAACGTCGGGACGATTTCCTGCAAACACCGGATTACGTCGTCCTTCCGGTTCTGCTGCGCAGTGCGGGTTAGCTCGTTGATGCGCTCGACGAATCTCACGGAATCGACTGCACCGGACGATACGACGCGGAAAATCTTGCTGGTTTCGGTGTGTTCCATCGTCTCGTCATCGGCCTCGAGCTCTTCCGTCAGCTTCTCGCCCGGTCGCAGGCCAGTGAATGTGATCGCAATCTCCTCGTCGGGAATGAAGCCTGAGAGCCTGATCAAGGTCCGCGCGATGTCCAGCACCTTGATCTGCTCACCCATGTCGAGGACGAACGTGTCGTGGTCCCGTGCGAGCACCGCAGCTTGCAGCACGAGGTGCACCGCCTCCGGGATCAACATGAAAAACCGGCACACGCTCGGGTCCGTGACCGTCACAGGTCCACCGGCCCGAATCTGCTCCATCATCCGGGGAATGACGCTGCCGTTGCTGCCCAGCACGTTGCCGAACCTGACGATGACAAAGCGAGTGTCACAGTCTCTCGCGCGCGCGGAATGGACGAGGAGCTCCGCGACTCGCTTGGTGGCCCCCATGACACTCGACGGGTTGACGGCCTTGTCGGTAGAAATCAGCACGAACCGCTCGATCCCGTAGCGTTCTGCGGCTTCGGCGACCGTCCGGGTGCCGATCACATTGTTTTTCACCGCCTCGCACGGGTTGGCCTCCATGAGAGGAACGTGTTTGTGCGCCGCTGCGTGAAAGACGATGTCGGGGCGATGCTCGGCGAAGGTCGCATCGATGCGGGATGCGTCAGTGATGTCGCCGATTACCGGGTGGATTGGCAGATTACGGTCCTTATCGATGAGGTCGTTCGCTATCGCATAGAGATTGTTCTCGTAGCGATCCAGCAACACGAGGTTGGCCGGTCCAAGCAGCGCAATCTGCCGGCAGAGCTCCGACCCTATCGATCCGCCGGCCCCGGTGACGAGCACGCATTTTCCGGCAATAAGGCTACGGACGGGGTCGATCGAGAGCGTCACCGGACTCCGCGGCAGCAGATCTTCGATCGCAAGCGGCCTGATCTGAGTAATGCCGACCTTGCCGTGCACCAGCTGATGCAGGCTGGGGAGGGTGGTGATGTTCAGCTTGAACGGCTCGAGGTGACGGACCAGCGCCCGAACGACGCGGGGAGCGGCCGACGGAATCGCGAGAAGCACCTCGCTCGGCTGAGTTTTGGCCAGCAGCTGCGGCAACTGGTCGGGCGTGCCGAGGACGGTGACGCCGTGGATCGTAAGACCGAGCTTCCGCGGGTCGGAATCGACAAAGCCGACGGGATCGTAGTCGACGCTCTTGCGCATCTCCCGCACGATCATCTCGCCGGCGTCTCCCGCACCGATGATCAACACGCGCCGGCCTTCCTTGACGCGAAACGTTTCCCGGAGAATCCGCCAGAGCAGCCGAATGCCGCCAAGAAAGGAAATCAACAGAAGAGATTCGAGGATCGCGATAGATCGAGGATAGACGGCTGGTCCATAGGGCCAGTACAGGAAAAGGTATATTGCCGCGCTGCCGATGAGCACGGCGAGAACGATTCGAGTGAGGTCCCAGACGCCGGTATACCGCCAGAGCCCGTGGTAAAGCCCGAATTGGAAGAATGTGACGAGACGGATGGTAAGCAACCACGGCAGAGATTGCCAGTAGGCCGTCATCAGTGTCGCAGGCACGTTCCCATCAAACCGGAGCCAGATTGCCAGAAAGCTGGCGACCCCGGCGAGCGCCATGTGCGCCGAGACGACAATGGGCGCGCGGCGGAGAACGTCCGCCGCGAGCACTCGAAGGAGAAACGCTCGACACGAGATCCTGAGGCGAGCAGGGGAAACCAATACCGATGTCGACATATGTTTGGATGACCGGGGCCTCTCGCGCTTGAGCAAGTTCAGCGCCAGGTACGCTGCATGCGACTCGAGCCCAGCGTTCCGAACCTTCTGGATCGTTGATACCGTCGGCAGATATCCCATGCGCGCGGTCCTGCAGGCGCTGACCGCATCGACCATTGGACTTTTCAGGGCAAAACACCAATTCAGTGCGCGTACAACGTCGATGTTGCGCTGAGGTGGTTCCTGTCAGCACAGCCTTTCTGCATTCGTTGACGACACAAATCCAGAACGTGCATCGTGGGAGCGTCAACTTCCAAAACAGTCCTGTCGTAAACTCGGCGGCGATCGCGAAGCGAATCGCGACGCCCGTCCTGTTACGCACGAGCTCGACTATTCAACCAGCTCAACAATACGAGCGCTCGGCGGACCCCGCCAGCGATATTCCAATGTGCAGAAGACTTAAGTCCGCGCACGGAGGTCACGTTTGCCGATCCGATATTCAGCGGCGGTAACGGCGGTGCCACGGTCCACTGTGACCAGAAATCGGGTTCCAGGTTCCGCCTCCTAGTTCCATCTCGGCCCGCGGCGCGACCGACGCGGGTCGCCTGATCGTCCTCGCCCGCGCCGGAGTAGTCCGCCTGGGCGTGCCGGTACTGAAGACGTCGTATCATTCCGATTCATACCTCGACACACGGTTCTCGGGGGGTGCGGGTTGCTGCGTGACGCGCGCGCGTTCGCGGTGGCGTTGCTTCTTTACATCGCCTTCTACTGTGGGTTCTTTTATCAAAGCTTCCTCAGCGACAACTACATAGCTCCGAGCGATTCGCTGGACTTCGGTGTTGCGGCATACCTCTCGCCTCCGGCGTTGTGGACGCAAGGTATGTACTCCGGCTATCCCATTGCCGCCGATCCGCAGTCGTTGATGTGGTACCCGGTGCTGCACGTGTTCCGCGGCGCGGGTCTCGACTGGAACATATTCCTGATTTCGGCATACGCGATCGCCAGCGCCTGCGGGTTTCTCCTGGTGCGCCGTATGACGGCGTCGAATGTGGCCGCGGCCTTCAGTGGATTTGCGTACGGTTTCAGCGGCGTGATGCTCGGACACATCGGACATTTCAACCAGATTCATGCCGCGGCATGGGTGCCGCTGGCGCTCTACGGACTGCAAGTCATACGAGAAGGACACCACCGGGTGGGCGCCGCGGTTTCGGCGTTGGGATTTGCGTTGATGTGGCTGGCGGGACATCCGCAGGTTCCCGTCTATACGGCCTATCTGGCCGCAGCAGTGGTCCTTGGCGGAGTTGTGATCGATCGGCCTGTGCGTCGCGTGGCGTTTGCACGGGTCGGGTGGTCGGGCGCGGCAATCGCCTTGGGACTTGCGCTGGCCGCGATCGCAGTGCTGCCGATGGTCGAGCTCGGAGAATTCAGTCGTCGATCCCAATCGAACTGGGAGCTGTATATCTCCAAGGCGCTTCCGCCGTGGCAGCTTCTGACGCTTGTATTGCCATTTGCCTTTGGAGGGTTCTGGCACGACGGGGAGATCGCGGTGCGGTACTTCGGCCTGGGAGGTCCGGCCGAGAACACCGGTTATGCCGGGCTGCTGCCACTCGCGCTCGCACTCGCGGCGCCGTTTGTCCGGTCGAATCAGCGGTCGGACGCACGGCTGTGGCTTGCGCTCACTGTGGTCGCGGCGCTGTTGTGCCTCGGGGCGGCGACGCCGATCGGCACACTGTTTTTCTATGCGCCAGGGTACGCAAGCTTCCGCGTGCCCGCGCGACACCTGTTCGTCGTGTCGCTCTGTCTGTCGGTCGTGTCGGGGATTGTTTTCGCCGAGCTGACGCGTCGACGGGAATGGTGGAGCACCGTGGCGTGGGCCATTGTCGCAACGGTTGGGCTCGCATTCGCCGTCTTCGGGTTTCTCGCCTGGCGCACACCGGACATCGGGGCACTGGTCACCGGAAGTCGGCTTTATGCAGGGTGGGCGCTCGGCTGGCCGCTCCTGCTGGCAGCCCTGCTCGTCGCCTGCGCGGTTGTTGCGCGCGTAACGGCACGTAGCCGCGTGGCGCTGCTTGGGTGTGCGGCGTTGTTCGTCGGCTTTCAGGTGGTCGACCTGGCCATGCTGCATTACCGGATGCCCGGCCAGCGATTTGTCTATGCCGACATCGTTCGTGCCGAGGCGATTCCGCATCCAGCCGTGGTCGCACTCCGCAACGAGCTGCGGCGCAGCGGCGAGCGCGTTCTCGCAACCGATGGAAGCAAGAACCCGTTTCTGCTGCCCAATCTCACGAGGCCCTGGAACGTGCCGGCAGCGAGCGGCTCGGGGTCGCTCGGCATCGAGCGCTATCTCGACGTGCTTGGAATGAGCGGTCCGGGAGATGTCTATCCGGAGACACTGTCCACCCCAGGGCATCGTGGCCTCGATCTGTTTTCGATTCGGTATGCATTGGTGCCCGAGCGTTCACCGCTCGCGCACCAACTCGACGGACAGCGAGAGCGGTGGTCGCGGCTGGAGAACCTGCACTACTACGAGGACGATCCCGATACGCGCTACACCGTTTTCAGAAATGCGCACGCGCTGCCGCGCGCCTGGTGCGTGTCCTCGGTGGCAAACGTGACCGACCCTGAGGCGCTTGCGGCGATTCGCTCCGGTCATCTTCCGCAGGGCAAAGGGGAATTCGATCCAACGCGCGTGGCACTGATCGAACCTGAAAATCCCCTGGATTGGAACGCCGCGCCGGCGGTTACGCACGCGAGCGACGTGCTCGCGGATCTCGACAGGTACCAGTACCTTGTGAAGTCTGACGAGCCGTGTCTTCTGGTCGTCGGCGAGGTGTACTACCCGTGGTGGCGTGCATCGGTCGACTCCGAAGACGTCGGCATCACACGCGTGAACCATACGATGGTCGGAGTAGTGGTTCCTGCCGGATCGCATGTCGTTCGTCTGCGTCTGGAGCCAACGAGTGTGTGGACAGGTGGGGCAATCTCAGTGGCAGCGGCGCTTTTCTGGATTGGCTTGGCGTTTTCGGGGTTGAGCCGGGCCCGCGGCTTCATGTATCACCGCGTCGCCGCGGAACCCGGCCCACTTCCCCCCGGGTAGACGTCCGTGGGCCGGGTGCCGCGGTGCAGGATGGTCCATTGCGTTGCGATCGTGAGATCACGCGGCCCAAACTCGCGGCGAGGAATCGCTTCAGTCGCTTTCCGGCCCCGTCGGGCTCCAGCCGCTTTCTTATGTACATCGGCGGGCTCGAACGGCACGGCTCGCCCGGCACGCTTCTCCCGCGCCGCCAGTCAGGCCTCCGGGCCGCGAGTCGGGAGCGTACCGGCGACGCCGTGCTGTCGGTGGCGCGTCCGGAGCTGGCCCTCGCCAGGAGTCCCCGAGACGCCACTAGAGGTGCCTGCGATCTCTGTATACAGTGCAGCGCTACTCGGGCCCGTTCGCGTAAAATGCCCGGCGAGAGTGGCCCTCTTTATTTGAGAAGCGATGATTGATGATTTGAACGTGTAAGAGACTGCTTTCCACGATGGCACTGACGACCGGAAGTCGCCTCGGCCCGCATGAAATCACCGCGCTCCTTGGCGCGGGCGGCATGGGGGAAGTGTATCGGGCGCGCGACACGCGGCTGAAGCGCGAGGTCGCGCTGAAGATTCTGCCGGAGTCGTTTGCCGCCGATCCCGATCGGCTCGCGCGCTTTCAGCGTGAAGCCGAGGTCCTGGCCTCTGGCGCGCCACGAGAGCTCACCCGATTTCAAGCTGAATCGACCACCAGCAATAGCTATTACGAGCCGCAGTTTTCACCTGACGGCCGGTTTGTTTCGTACGGATCGACCGAAAGCGGCCGCGCTGAGGTATTCGTCCAGCCGTGGCCGCCCACGGGCGAGAAGATTGCAGTATCGGTCGGCGGGGGCACCGACGCGCGCTGGAACCCGACCAGCAACGAGATCTTTTACGTGAGCCCCGACCGAAAACTGATGTCGGTGGCCGTCAAGATCGCGGGCGGCAGGCTCGAGGCGGGCGCGCCTGTGCCGCTCTTTCAAACGCGCATCGCTGGACCGCTGGGCACTGGTCACCGCTTCCCCTATGCCGTTTCCCGCGACGGCCAGCGCTTCTTGATGTACGTGGAGGATACCAGCGCCACGCCCGCGATCACCGTGGTTCTCAACTGGCCTTCGCTGTTGCCCAACTGAACGGACAATGCCACTACTTCGTGGAGATCAATAAACCATGCCCCTCTACGAATTCGAATGTCGAGCGTGTGGTCACCGGTTTGAGGCCCTGGTGCGCGACTCGAGCCTGCCGTCGTGTCCCGGGTGCCAGGGCCACAACCTGGAACGACTCCTGTCGATGTTCGCCGTGAGCTCGGCCCACACGCGGAGGTCCAACCTGGAAGCTGCTCGCAGGCGGAATGCGAAGACTCAGCGCGACAAGCAGATCGCGGAGCACGAGCAGGCACACCACCACCACGACCATTGATCCTCACTCCAGACAAATGCGCACGGTCAGAAATCAGGAGGGGTTGCCATGAGATCGCAGACCGGACTCGTTGTTGCCGTGGGTCTTCTCTGTGCGGTCGTAGCGTTCGGTCAGGAGGCCGCCGTTCCACTGCCGCCGCCGGCAACCGAGACGATCGCCCCGGATATCCCAGGCGTGGTCAAGGGCGGCACAAAAGTCCAAGTCGTCGTGGATGGGTTGAAGCATACGGATGGTCCGGTGGCCATGCGGGACGGGACGCTTCTCTACTGGGATTACATGGAGCGCCGCGTCGGCAAGATTGACCCTCAAGGAAAACCTTCCACATTTCTGAGCAACACGGACGGCGCCAGCGCGATGGGCTTCGACTCGAAAGGCCGTCTCATTACAACCCTGAAGGAACACCCACCGGTCAACAAGATCGGCGTGATCTGGCCAAAGGGCAGTGAAGCGGTTCTTGCCGACAACTTCGACGGCAAACCCTTTGAAGGTCCCAACGATCTGGTCGTCGACAGGAAGGACGGCCTCTACTTCACACTTTCCGGATCCGGTACGGTCCTGTACGCCCGTCCAGGTGCGAAGGTGATCAGCGTGTTCGCGCATCCTGTCGAACGGATAAACGGCATTACCCTCAGTCCGGACGAAAGAACCCTGTACGTCGCCACCCAGAGCAGAGTGGCGAAAACGACACTGTCAATTGCCGATCTCCCGAAGGAAGGTGGCGAATACCTCTGGGCGTTCGACGTTCAGCCGGACGGGACCGTGAAGAATCAGCGCAACTTCGCCAGGTACGAGATCGTGACCCAGCGTCCCAATGACACACCGGACCTCAGATTTGGAGGGGACGGTCTCACGGTTGACGCTCAGGGCCGCGTGTACGCCGCGACGGCGGCGGGGATTCAGATCTTCAGCACAAAGGGCCAACACCTGGGCACGATTCCAGTCTCACGGAATCCCAACAACCTCGCGTTTGCCGGTCCTGACAGGAGAATTCTTTATATCGTCGCTCGCGGGGCGGTCTATAAGGTTTCGATGATCGCGGAAGGCTACAAAGGCCGGGGGAAATAGCGGAATCCGAGTTGTGTCGTTCCAAGTCGACGGCGCGCCCTCGGCGCTTGTCAACAACTCCCTGCACGCCTACACTTCAACCTCATGACGATGCTGAACCGTGCTCGCACGACGGCAGTGCTGATCCTGATGCTGTCCGCCGTGTCGAAGCCAGTCCTGGTTCAGGAGAACTCACCCATCGACGTGACGGGGACATGGCGCTGGCTTCCCTACGAGGATGAACGCGATCGGACGCCCGGTGCGTACCCCGGTGATTACCGCGGGCTCCCGCTGAACGACGCCGCGCGCATGCGCGCGGACACGTACGACGAGGAGTGGAACGCCACCTCGCCGCTCCTGCAGTGCCGCCCGCGGGGCCCGACCTACCAGGCGAAAGGGCTCGACCCGATGCGGATCGACCAGGTCGTCGATCCGGTCAGCCGCCAGCTCGTGGCCCTGCGTATCGTCTACGAGAAGACGCCCGGCGAGAGGATGATCTGGCTCGACGGCCGCCAACGTCCCTCGTCTTACGCGGCCCACTCCTGGGATGGTTTCTCCACTGGCCGATTCCGCGGCGACACGCTCGAGATCACGACGACTCATCTGAAGGAGAGCTACATCCGCCGCAACGGCGTTCCCGCCAGCTTTCGTGCCACGGTGATCGAGCACATCTCGCTGCAGGAGCCGTTCCTCGAGTGGACGTTCACCGTTATCGATCCCGACTACCTGACGGAGCCGCTCGTTCGCAGCGCGACGTACGCTCGCGCGCCCACGCTGCAGCTCCCGCTCTACCCGTGTCAGCCCGAAGAGTACCAGCCGGGTGCGCAGTATCGCGTGCCGCACTACCTGAACGGCGACAACCCGTACCTCACCGAGTCGGCCGTCAAGTACCGGATGCCGCAGGAGGGCACACGAGGTGGTGCGGCGACGACGTATCCGGAGTGGCGGACCAAGGGTGCGACGCTGTCGGCTCCGACCGCGCAGTCCGCGTACAAACCTGAGTACGCCGACGGCTCGACGCGCATCGCGGAGCGCGCGGATGCCGAGCCGGTGCGTCCCCCGACGTACGACCGCGTCGACACGCTACACGTTTCCGGCAATGTGTATCTCATCGCCGGCGCCGGCGGGAACGTCACCGTTTCGGTAGGCGGTGACGGCATCCTCATGGTGGATTCAGGCGCAGGGGCGGCGAGCGATCGAGTGCTGGCGGCTGTTCGCGAGGTGGCGCAAACGATGCGGCCGCCGGAGCCGGCCGAGGCCGCGTCGCCGCTTTCCAACGCCTGGCTGGCGACGCACGCACCGGCACAACCGTCGATTCGGTTCATCATCAACACCAGCGCCAATGCCGATCACGTCGGTGGCAACGCCAACATCCGGCAGTCGCCCATGTTCCGCGTGCTCGGTTATCGCGATCCGTCGCTGAGCCTTCAAGTGCTCGCGCACGAAGCGGTGCAGCGCCGCCTCACTGAGTCGAGCGAGGGGCAGCCGCTCGCGCCGACCGACACGTACGCGTCGGACAAGTACACGCTGTACCGATTTTTCAACAACCAGCCGATCCAGTTATTCCATCCGCCGAGCGCGGTCACCGACGGCGACACGATTGTCTGGTTCCGCCGCGCGGACGTCATTGCGGCCGGGGACATCTACAACAGCGACATCTATCCGCCGATCGACGTCGACCGCGGCGGCAGCATCGACGGGGTCATCGACGCGCTCAACCGGCTGGTCGACATGTCGGTGACGGAGTTCATGTCTCAGGGCGGCACGATGATCGTGCCCGGCCACGGCTGGATCGGCGACGCGGCCGACGTCGGGTACTACCGAGACATGTTGATGATCGTGCGCGATCGCGTTCAGTCAATGATCGACAAGGGAATGACGTTGGCGCAGGTGAAGGCAGCCAAGCCGACCATGGATTACGACCCGTTGTTCGGTCGCCAGCGGGGTGCAACCGCGCAATTCGTCGAAGCGGTGTTCCGCAGCCTGAGCGACCGTAGGGGCCGACCTTAAGGTCGGCGCGGGAAATATGTAGGGGCCGACCTTGGGGTCGGCCCGTGAAGGAAACACATGAAACGCCGATATGCCGCTCTCGCCCTTGTCGCCGCGTTGCTCTCGAACGCGCCTGTCTACGCGCACCACTCCTTTGGCGGCACCTACAACGTCGACCAGAAGATCACCATCACAGGGAAGATCGCACAGGTGACGCTTCGCTCGCCGCACTCGTTCCTGTACGTCGAGGTCCAGAACGCCGACGGCTCCGTCGAACGCTGGACGATCGAGGGGGCGGCGGCGAGTCAGTTCGCGCAGCAGGGCATCGACAAGGATGCGTTCAAGGTGGGCGACCCGGTTGAAGTCGTCGGGAACCCGTCGCGCAGCCCCAACGCCACACGCGCGCGACTGATCAAGATCACTCGTACCACTGATGGCAAGAGCTGGGGCGGTGGTGCGGGTGAGGTTGTGAATTGAGTGTAGAGCGCAGGCTTCAGCGTGCGCGTTTTAAGTGACGTGTAAGGTCAAAAGTCAAAGGGCAAAAGTCAAAGGTACAGGCAAAGGTAAAGGGCAAAGGAAAAGGGCAAAGGTAAAGGGCAAAGGTGAACCGACAGACGCTGATTGTGCTGACGGCCGCTGTGGGTCTCCTCGGACCCGCGATCGCCGAAGGGCAGGGTCGCGGCGGACGGGGTGGAGCAGGGGCTGCGCCCCCGACCGCCCGGGCGCTGGCCCCTATCGATCTCACCGGCTACTGGACCGCGGTCATCACCGAAGACTGGCACGTCCGGATGCTGACGGCGCCGAAAGGCGACTTCGGCGTGGGCGCACCCGGTGTGATCGAGAACCCCGGTGTCGGCCTGCTCGGGGTCGGTCCCGAATCCGGCCGCGCGATCGAATATTCCGTACAACGTGGCGGGCGCCCAGGCAGCCATGAAATGGGATCCAGCGAAGGACGAAGCCGAAGGCGATTCCTGCAAGGCATATGGCGCGCCCGGCATCATGCGCCAGCCGACGCATCTGCGAATCGCGTGGCAGGACGACAATACCCTGAAGGTCGATGCCGACTCCGGCACCCAGACCCGTCTTTTCCGTTTCGGTCCGTCGACGGCCCCGGTGGACGGATGGATTTCAGCAACGCGACCTATTTGCCAACAGAAGCGGTGAAGTTCGAGCCGCCGCCTGGCGTCAAACCAAGCCGACAGGGCTACTCGATGGCGGCGTGGACGATCGTGGCCGCGTTCGGGAAACGTAGAGCGCGGCGGCAACCTGAAAGTCGTCACCCTGCGCTTGACACCGGGTTACTACTGGAAGAACGGGATGCCGTACACGGCCAACGCCAAGCTCACCGAGTACTTCCGCGTCATGGAATTGCCCGACAAGAGTCAGTGGCTCCGGTTCACACAGATCGTCGAAGATCCTGAGTATCTGACCCAACCGTGGGTCGTCAATTATTCCTTCAAGAAACTTCCCGACGGATCCGCGTGGAATCCGACGGCGTGCACAGTTCAGGTAGGGGGCAGGTTTCAACCTGCGCCTCTACGGCTTGCGCGTTGCACCGATGGATTATTGGACCTGCGGAGTCCGGCCTCGAGGATAGAACTCGACGCCGTCGGAAGCGCGCACCGCCTTCGTCCATGCGGCGGCCGGACGTCCATCTCTCATCGGAAATCCGGTGATCGTGATCTTCGTGCCCGGGGCGAAGTCGCTTCTGCGAATCTTGGCCTGCAGCAGCGTGTTGGGTCCTTCCGCTTCGAAGCCCCAGGTCGTCACGGTACCGTCCGGGTTCGTCACGTCGACGAGCAGCCACGAGTGCGGGTTCGTGTACTGAAATTCCTTCACCACGCCCTCGAGCGTGACCTGTTTCTTGTCGTCGAACATCGTTCCCGAATGATGGGCGTAGCTCACGGTTGTCAGCGCGGTCACGATAATCGCGCTCGCCGCCGTAATTCTGAGCGTCTTCGTCATCGACCCTGCTCCTTCGTGCGATCGTCGCTCGGCGTAAACGTAAAGTCGCGGTACTGAGTGCCTCCCTCGGGCGTCTTAAACACCTCGTTGTTCGGATTTTCACCGCAGTGCCAATAGTTCATGCGCAGGAGCTTGTCGTCGTTCGGCACCTGTGAGTACCGCCGCTGCATGTACCAGGGTTCCTGATAGAGCTCTGCATCGTAGATCCAGGCATCCGCCACAATCGTGCGAGCATCGACTTTTTCCCAGATTTCAACCGTCTCCATCTTTTCGCTCTGGTCTGGCTGATTTCGACCCATCGAGCGAGCCATCAGCTGCCCGGTGTGAATCACGAGTTTCTGTCCGTCCCAGAAGCCGATTGAGTCGCCGTAATAGAGCGGATACGCGTCGGCCGGCGACGGGTGACCGCGTCCGTCCGTATAGATGCGGCGGACGTTGTTCACGGTTTCCGAAGAAAGCCAGGTCTGCTCGGGTCGGACGACAAACTCCCGGAGGAACGGAATGACGAGCCAGCGCGGAAAGCCCGGAGGACCGCACTCGCTCAGGTTCTCGTCATACGTGATTCCCTGAGCCCCCAATTCCTGTGCCTTCTTCAGTGCAGCAGTCGCGCCGGCCGTGAGCTTCGGTCCGACACCCGCCGGTCCCTGGCCGAAGAATGACCCGCCGCCGGCCTGGGTCCAGAGCCCGGACCAGTCAGGCAACTCACTGAACGGTGGATTCTGTTTGGCGCCCCGCGCTGACGCTTTCAACGCCTGATACAGGTCCCACGCCGTTCGATGCTTGAGTCCCATCGCATGTTTCTGCTGCCATTCCGTCGCCGATTGCTGCGGCCGGTTCTGTCCCGCCACACCGACCGATGCCATCGCGATGCATGCGCTGACGAAGAATCTGCTGGCAACTCTCATCATGGGCGTCCTCGCCGGAAGTATAGGCAATTTGGGGTAACGGAGCCATAATGCCGCCGGTTCAGACGTCGGGTTGTGGAGGTATCCATGCGACTGCGAGCTGTAATTCCGCTGCTGGTGAGCGTTGGCGCCCTCGTCACGGCGGGTTCTGCTTTGCGAGCCCAGGGCTCAGGTGGGTCAAACCCGCCAGACGTGATCCTGTCGAACGGGAAGATCGTCACGGTCGACGAGCGATTCACGATTGCGCAGGCGGTGGCCGTGCGCGGCGAGCGAGTGGTTGCCGTCGGTACAAACCAGGAGATCAGTCGTCTTGCCGGCCCTTCGACCCGTCGCATCGACTTGCGCGGTCGGACCGTCCTGCCGGGACTGATCGACAACCACATGCACCTGCTCCGGTACGGCACCACCTGGAAGTACGAGGTCCGCTGGGACGGTGTGGAATCGCGCAAGGAGGCGCTCGCGCTGCTTCGGGCCCGGACCGAACGCGTCAAGCCGGGAGAATGGATTTACAACCTGGGCGGTTGGGCAGTCGAGCAGTTCGCAGACGATTCGAAGCCGTTCACTCGTGAGGAGCTCGACGCGGCAGCGCCAAACCATCCGGTGTTTCTGCAGGCGTCGTACTTCGAGGCGTACCTGAACAGCCGGGCGCTGCAGTTGCTCGGCATCGACGCCATCGATGTGGGGCGGGTACCACGCGGTGTCACAGAATCCTCGCCGCGCGGATCCGCCGCTTCCGAATTCCCCGGCGTCGTCCGCGACAGCGCCGGCCGCCCGACTGGTCGCATCAGCGAGGAAGGATTCCGGCCGTTGGTCGACAAGCTTCCGCTTGCCACCGATCAGGATATCGAAGCGAGCACGCAGGGCATGATCCACGAGTTGAACCAGTCGGGGTTGACGGCGTTCGGCAGCGCCGGTTGCGAAGCCGACCTGCTCGATCGCTATCGCCGCTGGGCGACCGAGGGGCAGTTGAACATTCGCGTGTTCTGCATCACCACGCCCGCCGGCGGCGGAAATGCCGAGCAGTTTCTGCCTCGAATCGCGCAGATGAAAGTGTTTCAGGGCGACAGCTCGGTCGATCACGTCGCCTTCGGCGAGAACTTCGGCAGCGGCCTTGGAGACCCGATGTTCCGCCATCGCGTCGAGACGAAGGCCGAAGACCTTGCGCAGTGGCGCCGCATCATCACGGAGGTGGCGAAGGCTGGATTGCCGCTGCACGTGCACACCAACTTCGAAGAGACGATCGACTCGTTCCTGGATCAGATTGAGGCAGTGAACAAGGATATCCGATTCGGAACCTGCGGTGGGTGCTGGCGCACTTCAACCAGCCGAATGCGTCGCAGCTCGAGCGCATGAAGCGGCTGGGAATGTATGCCGCGGTGCATCCGTGGGCCGTCATCAATGGCGGGATCAATCTCCGCCAGTTCGGCGACAGCGCGTACGACATGGCGCCGCTCGCCACGATTCAGAAGAGCGGCATTACCTGGGGGTTCGGCAGCGACGGCAGCCGTGCCAACCAGATCCTGCCGTTCGAAACGCTCAGCTGGGCGGTTACGGGCAAGATGGTTGGTGGCAAAACCGTCCTGCGCCAGACGATCAGCCGCGAGGACGCGCTCATCGCGCACACGCGCAAGAACGCGTACTTCGTGTTCCGCGAAAACGATCTCGGCTCGATCGAGCCGGGCAAGCTCGCGGACCTCGTCGTGATCGATCGCGACTACCTGACCATTCCCGCCGGCGACATCAAGAACATCAAGGTGATGATGACCATGGTCGGCGGGCGGGTGGTCTATGACGCCGCCACGCCGAGCGGAACGAAATAGGCGGAGATAGAGCAAAGGGCAAGGGCGCAAAGGGCAAAGGTGAGTGTGCACCAAGGAGCGCTCAATGAAGGTTCGGTTCGTGAGATGTCTGGTTGCGATCGGCGTACTCCTCGCGCTGCCTGTCATGGCGCACGCGCAGGAAGCGGTATTTACGGGAACCGTGACGGATTCGACCGGAGCAGTGCTGCCCGGCGTCACGGTGACGGCGGTTCACGAGGCGACCGGAAACAGGTTCGTCGCGGTCACCGACGAGCGCGGCGTCTACAGGATTCCGGCACGCGTGGGCGGCGTATCAGCTGACGGCGGAATTGCAGGGGTTCACCACGGTCACGCGCACCGGCCTGCAGCTGCTGGTCGGACAGACGGTTGCGGTCGATCTGCAGATGGCGCCGTCCACCGTGCAGGAGACGGTGACCGTGACGGCAGAAGCGCCGCTGCTCAACGTCGCGACGTCGAGCCTTGGCGGCAACATCGACCCGCGAGCAGGTGCAGGATCTGCCGGTCACAGGGCCGCAACTGGATGGCGCTGGCGATGCTGGCGCCGGGCAGCCGGATGACGAACCCGACGCGGCACGACGCCGCTGCCCGATCGCAACAGGGCGAGCAGCGCGAGTTCCAGTTCAGTCTCGACGGTCAGAATGTCGCCGGTCGAGCTCGGGTACGGTGGCCAGCCGCGCTACTCGCAGGACTCGATCGCCGAGTTCCAGTTCATCTCCAACCGGTTCGACGCGACGCAGGGACGCTCATCCGGCGTCCAGGTCAGGGCGATCACCCGCTCGGGCACGAACACGCTGTCGGGCTCGGTGCGCGGCAACTTCCGGGATAGCCGGTTCAACGCCGAGAACCCGGTGCTCGATCGCGTCGTGCCTATCGACAACCAGCAGCTCGCGTTTACGGTTGGCGGTCCGATTCTGCCGCGATCTGTTGCACTACTTCGGACACTTCGAGTACGAGCGCGAACCGCGGACGAGCGTCTGGAACACCCCGTTTCCCGCGTTCAACATCGAGTTGAATGGCAAGCAGACGGTCAAGATGGGTGGCGCGCGACTTGACTACCAGTTGTCGCCGCAGACCCGCATGATGGGTAAGTACTCCGAGGCTCGCGTCTGGCAGCCGTTCGGCGCCGGCAACCAGAACCATCCTGCCGAAACGGGCTCGCACAGCGAACCGAACCGCGAATACCTGGCTGCAGTTCACGCAAGTGATCGGCTCCAGGGCCGCCAATGAGATCAAAGGCGGAAAGACACGCTACATCTTCCGCGATGCCAATCTGACGACGTGGAACAACCACTGGCAGCGGGGTATCGGCGTGACGACCGGAGCGCCGCGGATCACGTTCACCGGCTTCACCATCGCTGGCAACCGGTTCTTCCCGCGCCACGGGGCACAGGATATCTGGATGGTCCGGGACGACTTTACGTTCTCCTACGAGATGCGCGGCCGCCACGATCTGCATGCCGGCGGCGAGTACCAGAGCTACATCGACGACGGAAACAACTGTCAGATCGTGCATGGGCATCATCGATGCACGCAACGGCCCGCTGCCTTCGTCCGATCAGTTGCAGGCGTGGTTCCCGGATGCCTTCGAATGCCGATACGTGGAACCTGGCGGCGATCTCGCCGCTCGTCCGCACCTACGACATCGGAATCGGCGACTACACCACCCACGACGTCAGGCCGCAGATATGCCGCCTGGGTGCAGGACGACTGGCGTGTCTCACAGCGGCTGACGTTCAACCTCGGCGTTCGTTACGACATCAGCATGAATGCGAGTGGGAACGACTACGAGATTCCCAACCTGCACCCCGCAGGACAGCCGGACGACACCAATAACCTGCAGCCTCGACTCGGTTTCGCGTACCAGTGGAACGAGAAGACCGTGGTGCGCGGCGGGTCGGGCCTGTACTTCGGCGTGCCTTTGTCTGTCGAAACGTTCTGGGTGGCGCAGATCAACCGGCTGCGCGTGCTGCAGTTCACCAACGACGGCCGTGCGAACTTCGCCGCCGACCCGCTGAACGGACAGCCATTGCCGACGCTTGCGCAGGCGGAGGAGCGGTTCTGCCACGCGCGCAACGCGCCTGGTTGTCTGCGTCTGGCCATCGGCGAGCTGATCGCGCCCGATCAGTACAGCCGTCATCTCGCACGGAGCTGGCAGAACTCGATCGGCATCCAGCGGCAGATCGGCGCGACGATGGCCGTGGAGGCCGACTACGTCTATACGCAGGGCCGGCACGAGAAGGACATTCTCGAGAACGTCAACCTGACGTTCGATCCGGCAACGGGGGCCAACTATCCGTTCTCAAACATCGCGCGCCGCGCGCTGCCTGATTACGGACTGATCTCCATGTCCGCGCGTACTGCGCGCTCGAGCTACCACGCAATGCAGGCAGGGTTCACAAAGCGCCTCAGTAACCGCTGGCAGGCAGCGGCAACCTATACGCTGTCGGGCCTGTGGGACGCAGAATCGCGCCCCTTCTCAGGGCTCCAGATCGTGGCGTTCCCAACGTCCCCCGATCTTGGCGGTGAGTTCACGCTGGGGCAGACCGACCTGCGCCACCGCGCCGCATTCAACGGCATCTGGCAGGTCGGACGCGGGTTTCAGGTCAGCGGACTGTATTACCTCGGCGTTGGAGAGCGCGCGACGCATGTATACAGCGGCGATCTCCGAGGCGTCGGCGGGGGAGGTGGCGGCCAGGCATTACGGCGGCAGCGGCTGCGCCCCGACGGCACCATCATCGAGCGCAACAGTTTCACGCAGCCGCGTCGTCAAAGAGTCGACCTGCGCGTCCAACAGCGGATTCCGTTGGGTCGTGTGTCACTCGACGGGATCGCGGAAGTGTTCAACGTGTTCAACTCGCCGAACTGGACGCTCAACAGCGATCAGGCAAACCGCCAGTACAACCAGCGGATTAGCGGGGAGAACAGAACGGCGCAGCTCGGATTCAGATTGACGTTTTAAGTGCCTGAGGTGCCTTGAGTGCCTGAAGTGCGTAAGAGCACTCAGGCACCCCGGCACTCTAGAACGTAGCGCGCACGCTTTAGCGTGCGCGTTCGCGTCCACTACTTCGCCAAGAACCTCTGCACGCGGTTATTGGGATCCACTTCGCCCGTGTAGAGGTTGCCGCTCGAGTCGGTGGCGACCATGTGCAGCGCGTTGAATCCACCGCCGTTGCGACCCAGGTATCCCACTCGTCCCGTGATCGCGTTCGTCTGCCGATCGACCAGCCAGACGACGTTGTTCATGTGATCGCCGATGAAGAGCGACCGTCCGTCCTTCGTCAGCGCAAGGCCGACCGCCGATCCATCGCCGAGTGTTTCCGGCGCGACGGAGTACTCCCGCACGAACTTGCCCTGTTTGGTGAACACCTGAATGCGATCCGCCTGGCGATCTGCCACATAGACATCGTTTCCGGCGACGAGGATGGTGACATGGCCCAGGAAGTCCTTGTATGTCGTCAGCGGGACCTTCGGGTCGTACTTCGGCCGCGGCATCGGCGCAATCTCGCTCAGCGGCTTTCCGTACGCGCCCCATCCCCGCTTGAACTTGTAGGTGTCCATGTCGAACACCAGCACGCGGCCGGCAAGGTAGTTGTCGATCACGTACACCTCGCGTGCGGCTTCGTCGAAGGACGCGCCTTCGACCCCGGCGACCAGCATTTCGGTTCCGGCCGGGATGACCGGGGCCGGCGGTCCGCCCTGGCGGGCCGGCGCTGGCCTCTGCGGTGAGCGTGGGAACTCAGCGACCAGCTTTCCCGGCTTGGTGTAGATGCGGAACGTGTCGGAACCCACCCACACCTGATTTTTCGAGTCCACCATGAGCATGTGACCCTGCGGCGTGTCCCACGAATGGACGAGATTCCCTTGACGGTCGAACGCCAGGACGGCGGGTGCCTTGACGCAGCACTCGGCCTGCGGAGGATCCACCGCCGCGAAATTCTCGGTGTCGTTCAGGTCGTTGGGGCGATGGAGCACCCAGATGAGATCGTCGTTGTCGACAGCCAGCCCCGTGACGCCGCCGAACGTCCATTTGTTCGGAAGCGGCAGCCTGGGCCACGAGCCATCGAAGACGAACCGCGCGCCGCTGTTCCGATTCTCCTGAGCGCGTGCGTGCCAGGGTGCGTCGGGGATCAAACCGCAGGCGGCGATGAACAGTAGGGCGGCAACCAGGTTCCGGGTCGCGAGGCGCATATGACATTCCTCCGCGTGGTGTCAGTTGTCTGGAATCGATATTATGCGCCGAGAGTCGGCTGAGTGCATGTCACACGCGGCGAGCGTATGATGAGCGCGCGCCGGTCCAACATTTCCACGAGGAGGCTCCTGTGCGACGTTCAAAACTTCTGCTGACCGTGCTCGTCGGTGGATCGCTGCTCCTGCTTTACCTGGTAACGCAGTCAGTCGCTCCGTCCGGGTCTGCGCAGGCACAGGCCCCGCGGCCGATCGATAACTCGAACGTACCTCGTCTTCCCTTGGAGGTTGTGCAGGATTTCCTGAAGTACCCGCCCACCATGAACCTTGGTGAAACGTTGAGCGTCGCGGTCAACTCGAAGGGGGAGATCGTGGTGCTCAACCATCCCGGATCCCCCACCAACGGGCCGCTCTACGGTAATGCGACGACGCAGCTGCTGGTGTTCGATCGAAGCGGCAAGTTCGTCAAGGAGATTGGACAGGGTGTGTACGGGCTGGGATACGCGCACACCGTACGCTTCGACCGCTACGACAACCTCTGGGTCGTCGATAAGGGCACCAACTCGGTCATGAAGTTCAACCCCGCCGGTTACGTCACGATGAACCTCGGTCGCCGGCCCGAGGGATACGAGGGCGAGTACCACCGGCCGGAACCGGCCAAGGCCGTCCCCGTGGACGGGCTCTTCAACGGACCGACCGACATCGCGTGGGATGCGCAGGACAACATTTACGTGAGCGAGGGCTACGTCAACAACCGCATCGCGAAGTTCGACAAGAACGGAAACTGGGTCAAGACCTGGGGCCAGTACGGCGAAGGTGGCGAGCACGCCGACCTCAACCCGGGACACTTCCGGAACGTGCACACGATGCAGATCGATCGGCAGGGCAACCTGTACGCGGGCGATCGCGGCAACCGGCGCATTCACGTCTTCGACAGCGAGGGCCGGTTCGTGCGATTCCTGCACATGAACGTGCCCTACGACAAGTCGCGTCATCCGGTGCTTGGAAATCTGCCCATGAACCGCCCGGACGAGACGGCGCCATGGACGATGTGCATGACCAACGGACCGACGCAGTATCTGTTCGTGATGGACTCGGAACCCGGCCGGCTCTACAAGATGACGCTCGACGGCAAGATCGTCGGGGTCTACGGCGAGTCGGGGCGCCAGACCGGACAGTTCAACTGGCCGCATGGCCTCGCCTGTCCGTCGGAGAACGAGTTGCTCGTGGCCGACATGAACAACTGGCGGATCGTGAAGCTGGTTACCAGCCAGCGCACCACGACGTCCAGCCGCTGATCAATCACGAGCCACAGAGACACCGAGTCACGGAGGCTATGAATTCTCTCTGTGTCTCCGCGCCTCCGTGGCTTGTTGATTCCGATTACGTCCTGCGCGGCGCGACAGCCGTGATCTCGCACATGATCCGGGCGCCTGGAATTCCCGTGCTGACCGCGCGTGTCGTGCGGCAGGGACGCCAGTCGGCCATTCGTTCCTGCATGGTCGCGACCCGATTGACTTCGCCCGTGCGGGCCATCAGTACGATGTGCTGCCAGCCGATGCCGGCGGCTTTGAGCATCCGGTCGATGTTGTCGGCCACCATTCTTTCCTGCGTCGCCAGATCGTCTGGAAGCGTGTAGCTGCCCCGATTCCAGGGATCGACGTCGATTGGGTAGGCCGTCACCGCAGGGAAGTACACCATGTCGACCGCACTCGTCACTCTGATTGCCGGTGCCTGCGGCAGTTCTTTGAGGCTGACGCCTGGCCGGTGAAAAATCGGTTCGATGCCTGCAACGGGACCGCGCGCGGAGGGTTCTCTGTGCGGAGCGGTCGCGGTGATCTGATAGAGCACGTTGGCACCCGGCACGCCGGTGTCCTTCACTCGCAAGGTTGTGCTGCAGGGCCGCCAGTCTCCATATTGCGCGCCGAAGTCGATATTGCCGCCGCCGGGGGGTGCGGTGTAGTTCACGTTGAAGACAATGTGCTCCCACGTCGCGCCCGCCGCCTTGAGCAGTCGATCGAGGTTCTCGGTCGCGAGCTTGCTCCGCGCGGCCGGATCCTGCGGCATCTGAAAGGTCCCGGGGTTCCACGGATCGACATCCGGCGGGTAGGCGGTGATTCCAGAGAACACGAGCAGGTCCAAAGAGGGGCTGATCTCGATGCCAGGCGCGAACGCGGAACGATCCGTGACTTCGGGCCGCGGGAAGATCGAGTGCAGCCCTTTGAGCTTCGACTGGTGCAGTGATTGCTGTGCCATGGTCGCTGTCTTGCCGCCGGCTGGACGAAGGCGCTAACCGACCACGACGCGGGCGCCGGCGGGGGCCACCCACATGTCGATTTCCAGTCGCGCCTGCGGCGATGAGAGCCCGCTTACTTCGTAGATCGTCATCGCCGGCCACCAGTCCTTGAAGTAGCTGCGGAGCACCGCCTCGATCTGAGGGGACTCGTCCATGAGTGTCTGGTAGCGCGTCAGCTTGACGACGTTGCGCCAGCCGAGGCCCACCCAATCGAGAATCTCCTTGTGATTGCGCATGGTGAGCCGCGCCTGCAGCCGTATGTCGTCCGGCTGCACGACTTCTTCGCGCGGATCGTGAGGATGCCTGTGGTACAGCTCCATCGCGGTGCCCCCGGCATGCGGAATGATGCCGTTCATCAACGGCAGCCGGACGAACATGGCTACGCCCGTCCGTCCGCCGTTGGGGGGCGACTGCACGGCCGCTTCCGCTTCGGCAACCGGCCACGATGCACGCGGCCGGCTGCCGCGGCGAGGCTGCCACGACCGAGAGCCTTGAGAAGCTGTCGTCGATCGACGAAGACTGCCATCAGAACCCGTACTTGACGCCGAACTGCATGATGCGCGGCGCGCCCTGCATCGACGTGATTCGCCCGAACGCGCCCGAGTTGAAGTTGTGGTGCGTCCGGTCGGCGTTCATGAGGGTCGGCGGTCCCCAGTTGAACGTGTTGAACAGGTTGAATGTCTCCAGCCGCAGCTCCAGCGTGCGGCCCATACCGACGGGAACGAGCCGCGAAACGGCCAGGTCGACCGCCCAGTACCCCGGCGCCCGAACGCTGTTGCGCTTGAAGTTCCCGAGCGTACCGGGCGCCGGCTGCGCGAACGCCGCGGGATTCAGCCACGTGTTCGGCGTCTTCCTGTCGCCGTACGGATTGTCGAGCACCTGGTTGACCCGCTGGTTCTGTATGCCGGTGAACGCGCGGTCCTGGCCCGCGATGATGTTGACGGGTTGTCCCGAGCGGGCGCTGAGAATGCCGCCGACGCGCCAGTCGGAGAAGGCGACGCGCATCGCACCGCTCGAGAACTGCGGGGTCAGCACGCCTACGCTGAGGACCCCGATGTGCCTGCGGTCCTGATCGCAGTAACCGATGTCGAAGTCGGGATCCTCCGGGTTGGTGTAGCCGTTGGCGATCTGCGGGAACCCGCCCGTCTGGAACGACGGATGGCCGAAGCAGCGTGACAGCGTGTAGTTGCCGCTCAAGTTGATCCCGGTTCCGCGACGTTGGAACGACAGCTTCAGCCCGCGATAGTTCTGCTTCCCGTTGTCGTCATGGATGTCGAGGTTGCCAATGAGCTGCGACGCTGCCGGGTTCTCGGTCGACAGCGAGAACACGCGCCGCTGGTTCAGATTCCCGTTGGTCGGTACACACGGGATAGAACACGTTCTGAAGCGTGCACGGACCGAGCCCCATGAAGACGCCGGGATTGATCGCCACCTGATTCCACAACCGATCCGTGGAGGTGCCGATGTAGCTGGCCGCCGCCTGCCAGAGACTTCCGAGCTGCCGCTCGATCGTCAGGTTCCACTGCTGCACGCGCGGCGAGTTGAGGTTTGGGTCGACGGTACCGAATGCGCCGTAGGGAATGAACACGGTGTCGCGGTTCGTGAGAATAGGGTGCGGATCCCCGCCGATGTGCGCGTACGGCCGATCGAAACGTCCCGGAGGGTCCTCCACAATCGTGCGGTTGCCGAACGGAGGCGAGTTCGCATTGATGAGCTGATATTCCGCGTTCGGGAAGTCATAGGTGAGCCCGTACGACGCGCGCACCGCGGTGCGGCCGTCGCCGCCGACGTCCCAGCCGAAACCTACGCGTGGGGAGAAGTTCCACCACTGCTTGTTGATGCCTCGCAGCCCGCCCGGGAACCCCGCATCGCCGGGGTAGATGAACCCGGCGGGTGCGTTCACGAATTGCTGGCTTCTGACGTTGTTCCGAAAGTTCTCACGGCTGAAGTTGTAGACGGCGCCGCTGGTGACGCTCTGCCCGAAATACGGCTCCCAGCGCAGGCCGGCATTCAGCGTGACCCGCGGACTCATGCGCCAGGTGTCCTGAGCGTAGAGGCCCATGTACCACTGATTCATCGGCAGAAGCGCCGGGCCGCCGTGCTCCAGCCGGCCGACTCGTCCCATCATGAAGTCGGACAGCCCGAGGCCGGTCAACTGGCCGGTGAAGTTCCAATTGCCGCCCGATCGCGCGTGCGACTGGAACGAGAACTTCCAGTACGCGAGGTTGCCACCGAGCGCCAGTTGGTGATCACCGCGCACCAGCGTCAGATCGCTGCTCAACTGCGATGCATCGGTCGTGAAGCGGCTCGGCCCCGGATTGTTCACCTGGAACCCGTTGCCCGAGACGATGAAGACCCCCGCATCGGGCTGATAGCTGTAGACGTCAGAGCCGATGTCGTACGGGTCGAACGTCGCTGGAGCAAGGCGGAATACGCCGGACCTGTTGTACGAGAACCTCAGCGAGTTCACCGTGTTGGACCCGAAGACACGCGTATCACCGATGACCAGGGAGTGTGTCAGCGCGTCCATGCCCAGAAGGTTCCGATTGCTGGCGGCGTCATAGAGCGACAGCGCGCTGTCCCCTTCACGCATCGGGATCGGCTTGTCGAACTTAGTGGCCATGTACCGGCCGAAGATCGAATCGTCGGACGTCCGCTGGTAGTCGACGCGCCCCAGATACTGGTGCTCGGTGCTGTCGTCCAGCAACGAGTAGGTCACCTGGCCGCACGGGTCTGTCGTCGATGGCAGATACTTGATCATGTTCACCGCAGCCCGGCTGAACTGGGCCGGGTCGATGCGGTTGTTCACGAACCCGCCACCCAGGTTGACCTGCCGGCCGCCGTTGCACGCCGGAGACGCGAAGGTCGTGAAGTCGCCGGCCAGCATCTGGGCGGTCGGAACCCACGCGATATTGTCGGCCGGAGTCATCTTGACGACGGTTGCCTGATACGCGCCGAAGAAGAAGAGCTTGTTGGGCACGACCGGCCCACCGAACGTGCCGCCGAACTGGTTGCGCCGCAGCCCATCATCCAGAGGCTTGCCGTCGGGCCCTTTCTGGGCGAACGGGTTTCGCGCGTTGAAGCGGCGATCGCGGAAGAACTCGAAAGCGTTGCCGGCGAAGCGGTTCGTGCCTGACTTGGTCACGGCATTCACCGCCGCACCTGAGTGCATGCCGTGCTGCGCGTTCAGGCCGGCTGTCGCAACGCTGAACTCCTGCAAGGCATCGGGGAACGGGAACGGCATGTTCAGGTTGTCCTGTGGATTGTTGTGCATGGCGCCGTCGAGGAGATACGCGATGCCGAACGACTGCCCACCCGCCACCGATATCCCCATACCACCCGGTGCGACCCGCTGAGTGGATGTGATGGTCTGCACGGCGGCCCCGGCAATCATCACCAGCTCCGCCGCGTTGCGGCCGTTGAGTGGCAGCGCCAGGATCTGCTCGTTCTGAACGACTTCGCTGATGCCGGAGCTCTGCACGTCGACCAGCGGTGCGGCCGCCTCCACCGTGACGGACTCCTCGACGGCACCTACCGACAGCGCCACATTGATCTCAGGCGAAGCACCGACCTGCAGAACAATTCCGGTCTGCACGTACGTACGGAAGCCTTGCAGTGACACGTCCAACCGATACGGACCAAGGGGCAGGTTCGACAGCACGTACGATCCGTTCCCGTCGGTCACGTCGTTTCGGGTGAAACCCGTGTCCGTCTGCGTGACAGTGACAGTCACGCCCGGCAGCACGGCGCCGCTTTCGTCGGTTACCCGGCCGCTCAGTTGAGCCGTTGACAA
This sequence comes from uncultured Acidobacteriota bacterium, assembly GCA_963814955.1. GTDB lineage: Bacteria > Acidobacteriota > Vicinamibacteria > Vicinamibacterales > UBA2999 > DATCJA01. Next base: position 44,553 of record CAWFEX010000014.1, on the reverse strand, counting down.
CTGCGCCCAGGCAACGCCGGTGGTCACAAGGAAACCGAGTACGCCAGCCGAGAAACCCCGCAGGAAGCGCTGCATCACACCCTCCCTTGTCGTAAACGGGACGTTAAGAATGCTCAGAGATCGGGATGGGTAGTAGGGCGGAGTATACGCCGCTGGTCCGGCGGGTCAAGGCCGCAGATCGCGACCTGAGGCGTCGTGTCGCCCGGCAGGCGGGTTGTGACGGTACAAAGGATCGGTCCGTTTTGATTTACAATCCCGGCTTGCCGAGAGGGGGCTTATTGTCATGAAAAAATTCCTGGCCGCTATTGCGGCGTTCACTGTTCTCCTCGTGATCGGTGGGTTCGCACAGACGCCGCAACAAAAGGGCGGTGGCGATATCACCGGTCCGTATGACGTAGTCGCAGGGTGGCCGCAGAACTGGTGCGGTCAGGGCTTCCAGATCGGCTCGACGGCGGGCATCTGGGCCGAGACGCCGGATCGCGTCTACATTTTTGCCCGGGGGTGCCTCCCCGTGCTCGAGGAACCCGGAGATCTGGTACCAACACGCAACGCGTCGGGCTACGACTGGTCGCAGAAGGATCCCGCCCGGCATCCCCGGAAGGATCACGTCTTCAACATCGTCGATCGGAACGGACGGCTGATCGAATCGTGGGAGCAGCACAACAGTCTGTTCGTCCGGCCGCACCGCATACTCGTCAGCCCGCACGATCCGGAACGGCACGTATGGCTCGTGGATGACGGCGCGCACGCCATCTTCAAGTTCACACGTGACGGGAAGCTCGTGCAGACGATCGGCACGCGCGGCGTACCAGGCAATGACGAAACGCATTTCGCGCGTCCGACCGACATCGCGTGGCTGCCGGACGGCACGTTCTTCGTGAGCGACGGGTACATCAACACCCGCGTCGTCAAGTTCGACCGCACCGGCAAGTACCTCACCTCGTGGGGTATGCGCGGCAACCCGCCGAACGAGACGCGTCCGTACTACATGAATACGGTGCACGCGATCGTCATCGACAAGAAGAATCGCCTCTACGTAAGCGATCGCGCGAATCACCGCGTTCAGATCTTCGACGAAAACGGCAAGTTCCTCGAAGCCTGGACCGGCGTGCCGCTGCCGTACTCGTTCCTCATGACCGACGACCAGCACCTCTGGTCGGCGTCAGGCCAGACGTCGAAGTTCACGAAGTACGATCTGAACGGACGACTGCTGGCGGCATGGGGGACGTTTGGCATCATCCCCGGCGGCTTCTGGGGTGTGCACCAGTTCCACGTCGACAGCGAGGGCAACCTCTACACCGCGGACGTCCACGTGGGACGGCCAATGAAGCTCCGTCCCAAGGCCAATCTGTCGGCCGCCGAGCGTGCGCGTCTGATCACCGCGCCGTCGCGCAACGTGCGGACGGTGACGACCTCGTCCAGCAACTGACGAGGGGGATCAGGATCGGGATCCGGCCGCCCCGGATCCCGATCCCGTCCGGTGTCCTTCATTCGCCTCCTCGTCTCGAAGCTACACTAGAGTAAAGGTGATGTCGTTCGCTCGCTCCGTGAGGCTGGGTCTCGTCATCGTGTGCGCGTGTGTTGTCTTGACGCCGTCGGTCCAGACGCAGCAGCAGCCCTCACCCCGCCCGGCCTGGCTCGAGCTGTACACCGAAACGGTCACCCGTCTCATTCAGGCCGCCACGGCGGACGATTTCGGATGGCGTCGTCTCGCGGAGCTCACCGACACGTACGGTCATCGCTTGAGCGGGTCCGACAATCTGGAGCGGGCTATCGCGTGGTCGGCCGAGACCATGCGGCGAGATGGCCTGGAGAATGTGCGTACCGAGCCTGTGATGGTGCCGCGCTGGGTGCGCGGACGCGAGAGCGCCGAAATCGTCCATCCACCGGTGCACTCGTTGGCGGTGCTCGGTCTCGGTGGTTCTGGAGGCACACCACCGGGTGGTATTGAAGCCGACGTCATCACCGTGGGGTCGTTCGACGAGCTTCGCTCTCGTGCAGGGGACGTGCGGGGACGCATTGTTCTGTTGAACGCGCCGTTTACGACCTATAGCGATACCGTCACATATCGCACCAACGGCGCGCGCCTCGCGTCACAACTCGGTGCGGTGGCCACGCTCGTGCGCGGCGTCGGGCCGACTGGCTTGCGTACACCACACACGGGAAGCGTCCAGTACGGAATGGGTGTCGCGCCAATTCCCGCAGCCTCAGTGGCCGCTGAGGATGCGGACCGTATTGCACGGCTGGGCGCGCGCGGCCGCGTGCGCGTGAAACTCACGATGGAAGCGCGAACCGAAGCCGATGTCGAGTCGGCAAACGTCGTCGGCGAAATCCGTGGCCGCGAACGTCCCGAGGAGATCGTTCTCCTCGGCGGTCACCTCGACTCGTGGGACGTCGGCACTGGCGCGTCCGACGACGCAGTCGGCTGTATCGTGACGTGGGAAGCGGCCCGGCTGATGGCCAAGCTCAACATTCGTCCGCGCCGTACCGTTCGCATCGTCCTCTGGACGAATGAGGAAAACGGCCTGAGAGGCGCCACGGCTTACGCCGCCAAGCATGCCGCCCATGCAGCCGACCATGTGTTCGCCCTCGAATCGGACTCAGGGGTATTCGAGCCGGCAAGTCTGGGATTTTCGGGAAGCGCCGCGGCGCGGAACCTGATGCGGGAAATCGGTTTACTGCTGGCTCCGCTCGGTCTGTCCGAAATCGTCGCCGGCGGCGGCGGCGCCGACATCGGTCCTATCGCGCAGGCCGGCAATGCGCCGATGATGGCCTATCTCGGGAACCCGGGCCGCTACTTCGCCATTCACCACACACCCGCCGACACGGTTGAGCGCATCACTCCGCAGGAAGTATCAAAGGCTGCCGCGGCCATTGCGGCGGTCGCGTATGTCGTTGCGGAGATGCCGGAGAGGCTGCCGAAGTAGCTACCGTAGCTCGCTGAGGGAGACGTCGAGCAGACGCGTCTCGCGCGGCGCACGTTCCCACTGCACGAGGATTGGGCTCTGGTAGGTTCCTTCGATGAGTCCGTTGCTTCCGTCCGGCCGTTCCGAAATCAGCAGGCTGACGGAGCGGCGCATCCGAAAGAAGCGCGCGGCGGGCACGGCAAGCGTCCGCGCCAGCAATTTCTCCACGATTGAACCCCGCAGACCGAGCGTATCGAGACTCTTGTTGAGCACCCGGACGAAGTCGTACTTCGCGTAGCCGAGCGTTTTTGCGGGGACGGCGCGCGGGTTGGCCAGCGCGTGCCGGCTTTTTTCCGCGAAGAACCGAAGCGGGTTCCGGAGCACTTCCGCCAGATCGTGCTTCATCAGGAGCGTTTCGTATTCGTTGATCGTCAATGCCGAGTGGCGTTCAGACGGGTCGAGGTCGATGCGGAGCCGTCCCTTGCCCACGCCCGCGCGCGTCACGAAGTCGGCCAGCTGCTGGTAGATGCCGAGGCGCGGATCCTTCAGGTTCACTGAGTCAATCGGGTGCGTGGACAACGGCACCTCAATCCGCGTCGAGCGCACGACACGTTCGTTGTGGAAGCCAATCAGGCGGGTGAGTCGTCTCCGCGGCTTGCCGGAGATCATTCCATCGAGGTCGACGAAGAATACCGACTCTCCGGGGCGGTTCGGGTGGGTCACACACGGGCGCAAGCCTCCGGCAATGAACGCCAGATGCGAGTCGGCGTTGCGCGGCTCGACTGCGCGCTGCTTGGGGTCGAGGTCGTTTCGGCGGTCGAGGCGATCGTGCTCGTAGCCGGCGCCTTCGGGAAACAGCGCGCGAAACGCCTCGAGGTAGCTTGGAACCGATTCCGGGGTCAGTCGCGCCGCGAGGCTGCGGTCCAGAAACCCGGCGGTTGTGTGTGACGACCAGTACAGGCAGTGTGGATAGGGTGCGAATGCCTCGTGTTCGGCGGCAAAATGGGATCGCAGCTCGACGACGTCGAATCGCGACCTCGGAACAAGTTCGAGCGTGAGATCGAGGGGCTGCGAAGCCTTGATTCTCTCAGGCACGCGGGCGTTACAGTAGGGTAACACAACCAGCCAAGGGCCTCCGTTGATATCCCGGTTGAATCCCTTGGCTGGTTCGCAGTATCTGCTTGGCGCGCTACGCGCGCCGGGACCGTTATGCAGACACACATCGAATACGAAATTCACGCTCTGGGCTGCATAACGGTCTGAGACAGGCTGCGATGTCGATGAACCCTTCTTTCCGGCGTCGTTCCGCAGTCGTTCTCGGCGTGCTCGTCGCGACGGCGGTGCTGATCGTCGTACTGGTGCACGTGCCGTTCGTGCGCGCCGCCGCGCTGCGGTACGCGATTTCGACGGTCGAAGACCAGTACGACCTGCGTCTGGAGGCCAGCAGGCTGGATTACAACCTCGCGACGCTTCGCATTGGATTGGCAGACCTCCGTTTGTCGGCGGTGCACTCCCCTGAGGAGCCGTTCGTCACGGCCGACTATCTGTCGGTCGCGTTGCCGTGGCGCGTGGTGGTTGGGGACGTCGCCTTTGACGACATCAGCGCCACCAACGCGCGGGTGTTCGTGAGGCGCAGAGAGGACGGCAGCTCCAATCTTCCGCGTGCGTTCGGAGGAACCCGGAGGTGATCCCCCGGCGCTGCGCATTCAGCGCCTGAACATCCCTCGACTGGCTGTTGATCTTCGCGATGAGCAGGCGGTGATGTTCCTCTCAATGCCGTCGATTGCGCTGCTTCTCGCACCGGACGAGGGCTATGTGCGCCTCCAGGGTGACGCGCAGCTGAATACCGAGACTCAGATCACCCACATTTCAGAGTTGAACGGGAACGCATCTTTCGACGGACGCGCTCTCCACTTCGACAATCTGCAAATGCGGTCCGATGAAGGCTCAGCCCGTCTGGACGGGTCACTGACGTTGATTGCACGCGATCCGAGCGTCGATCTCGGCGCGCGCGGAACGATTGATGTTACGCGCGTTGCACGGTGGGTCGTCGTGAACGGCCGCCTGCCGCAAGGCGATCTCGATTTCGAGGCGGCGACTGCCGGAACGTTCGACCGTCTGGATACCCACGTGAGCGTCACGTCGGGGCGACTCGCGTGGCAGGAGCTGACCGTCACGGATCTCGCTGCTCGGGCACGAATCAGGCCGGAAGGAACTGAGGTCGAGCAGCTGACATTTGGATTCGAGAACGGACGCGTAACCGCAACCGGATCCCTGCCGTTCGATGCAAACGGGAGTGGACAACTCAACGGGTCGTGGACCGGCGTTGATGCCGCCGCCGCGACGAGAACGCTGGCGCCGGGTACCGACGTCGTTCCGTCAACAGTCGTGTCCGGCGAGCTCAAAGCCGAAGGAACGGGCTTCGACGTGGCGCATTGGTCGGGCACCATTCGCATGGCGATGACGTCCTCCGGTAACGCCGCTGGCCGGATCGCGGTCTCCGGAGATACGTCTCTTTCGCTTCGCGAGGGCGACTGGCAGCTCGAGGGGCGCCATGTCGTCGGCGGCATCGCTCCGGTTCTGCTCAGGCTGCGCGGCAATCTGGAGAACACGGTTTCAGGAACGATCCGCGTCGGTGAAACCGGGCTGCCCAGCCTCGTTGATGTACTGAGAACGACGGGTGTCGCCAACATCGACAGCGGCGCTGTGACGGCGGGGACTTTCGAAGGCGATATTCAAGTTGACGGTCCGCTCAACGATCCAAGGATTCAGGGCGCCGCCACGATTCGGGGCGTGGAGGCCGCGCAGGTCGAGGCCTCGATGGTCGAGGCAGACTTTGCGGGACGCCCGTTACAACCGGAGATCGAATTCACCGTCGAGATTCCAGACGCCGTGGCTGCAGAGCAGCCGCTGAGTGACATTCGAGCCACAGGCCGTTTCAGCAACACATTGCTCGCCGTGAACGAGTTCTCCGCGAGCCAACCGTCGACGTCCGGGCGGTTGACCGGCACCGGCACATACGACACGACAACTGGCCGATACACCACAACGATTCAGGGTACCGAATGGATGATCGAACCAACCGACGACCGACCGGCGTCGGGTTTGGTGGAGCTGCGCTTCATGGGCGAAGGTTCGACGGAGGCGCCGAGCGGGACGGGACAGCTGACGGTCCGGAATGCGACGTGGGATGAGATCGCTTTGGGCCCGCTCGATGCCTCGTTTGACCTCGACGGTCAGGCGGCGCACATCAAAGCGCAGGCGCAGGATTTTTCGACCAGTGCCACAGGTCGCGTGGAGCTCCACGCGCCATATGCCGCCACCATCGACGCTAGCGCCCGAGAGCTGGACTTGTCGCGCATTCTGCGGGACGTGGACACGCCCACGGACATCACAGGAACGACCACGCTCGCGTTGCACGCGGAATTGCCCCTTGAAATGTGGCGAAGTGGTTCGGCCGCCCTCGACATCACGTCGCTCGAGGCTCGCGCTGGCGATCTTCCGGTAAGGCTTGGCGACGCGGCGCGTCTCAGGTACGACGCTGAGCGGGCCTATATAGATCGCCTCGAGATTCGCGCCGGTGAGGTCGCCGTATCGGCCTCGGGTTCACTGCCCGTGTTCGACGCCGTGCCGGACGCGCCGGCGGTCCTGCTGACCGTGACGGGCAATGTGGACGAGGTGGTGCGTGCCGCGACCGCGCTTGGGCTGACCCAGTTGCCGGTCACCGGCGGCGAGGGTCCCGTGGCGCTCCTGTCACGCGTGACCGGAAGCGTTCAGCAACCCGTTCTTGCCGCCGATTTGGAGGTGGGCCCCGCGTCTGTGGCGGTTGAGAACTCGCCTGCCGTGACTGGGCTTCGCGTCCGCGCGCACGCTGAGAGTGGATGGTTGGAGTTGCGCGAGGGATCGGCGGAGTACCGAGGAGTCGATGCTCTCCGTGAGCGGCAGAGCCCCGCTCTCGATGTTCAGCGACCGGCTGGCGGTCGTCGGCGGCACAGTCGCCGCCGGTGCCAACCCGGCGGTTGTCAGCGCGCGCGCCACGAATTTGACGCCCGCCGTTCTGGCGCCATTCGTGGAGCCCGGCACGCTCGACGAACTGTCAGGAACGATCGACGCGTCGATTGATGCTTCCAGCCCGACACTGGAACTGGCCGATCTCACCGGTGAGCTTCGCATCGACCGGTTCGACCTTCGGGTCGCGGATCTGCCCGTAACGCAGCGTTTGCCTACACGCATCGTTGCGCGAGACGGCTTTGCCCGGGTGGAGGCCTGGGAATGGGTGGGGCAGGGCACGTCGTTCACGGTTCGCGGTCAGGTGCGGCTGGAGGATCGGCAGGCGGCCATCCTTGCGAACGGCGTCGTCGACTTGCGCCTTTTGACACCTTTCGTTCGCGGTGCCGGATTGACAACGGGCGGGACGCTCGAGCCACGCCTTTCGATTACAGGCGCACTCGACGATCCGCGCGTCGACGGCGACATCGTCGTGACCGATGGCGAACTGCGCCTTGCCGCGCCGCGAGTGCTCGCCTCCGACCTCGCCGTTCGAACGGTGGTGACGAGAACAACCGCGCGCATTACGGAGGTGACCGGGTCGATCAACGGGGGCGCGATTACCGGTGGCGGCACCGTCGACTACGCGCCAGACCAGGGACTCCAGGCTGAGCTCGCCACTGGTATCCGCGGGATGGCGCTCGAATATCCGCCCGGTCTTCGCAGCGAGCTCGATGCCGACTTGAACTTTACCTTCCGCTCGCCTCCTGGCAACTCCAGCGACATTGGAGCGGGCAAGTTGTCGGGCACGGTGACGGTTCTCCGGGGGTCGTACCGGGAACCGATGGCTGTCGTGACGGGATTGCTCGCGACCTTGCAGGCGCAGCAGACGACCGCGGCGGCTGAACCCTCTCCTTTCCTCGACGCGCTTGCGCTCGATATACGCGTAATCACCGATGAAGACATCCTGGTCGACAACAACTACGCCCGACTGGAACTCGGAGGTGACCTGCGCATCATCGGTACGGCCAGGACGCCTGGAACGTCTGGCCGCGCGGAGCTGCGCGAAGGCGGACAGTTGTTCGTCGGCAGAAACGTGTACACCGTGAACTTTGGTGCGATTGATTTCGCGAATCCTACGGCGATCGAGCCGATTCTGAATATCGAAGCGACAACACGCGCGGGTGGCGAGGACATCCAGGTGAGCATCATGGGACCAGCGGCGGGCCCCAAGGTCGACTTGCGCTCGACCTCCGCACCGGAGCTCGGGCAGGCAGAGGTGGCTTCGTTGCTCCTGACCGGACGCTCGCTCGACAATCTGGCGCCAGACGATGCGGCATTCATTGGTGAGCAGGTGCTGGGCAACTTCTCGGGCGAGGTGCTGGGATTTGCGAGCCGCGCGGTCGGACTCGATACCCTCCGGCTTGGCGGTGTCGAGGGACAGACGCTGCGCCGCGATCCAACCGAAGTGGCTACCACCAAAGAAGATCCCACCAACCGGATCACCTTCGGCAAGAGCCTCGCGCCAAACCTCGACCTCACGCTTTCGCAAAGTCTGCGCGACGGCGATGCGCAGACATGGATTGTCGACTACCTCCCGAGGCGCAATCTGGATCTCCGCCTGGTGTCGGATGACAACGACCTGCGGTCGTACGGATTTCGCCACGACCTGACGTTCGGGACCAGAGCTCCTGCGATTCAGCCTCGTCCGCCCGCAAAACCAGCCGTGCGGGTTGCGGCCGTGGAGGTGTCCGGAGATCTCGCTCTTCCCGAGATACGCGTGCGCGAGACTCTCCGGCTCAGCCCCGGAGACACCTTCGACTTCGCCGAATGGCAAACCGATCGCGATCGCCTGGAAACCTTCTACCGAAGCGAAGGCTACCTGACGGCGCGGATTACGCCGCGGCGCATGGAACAGGATGGCAGCGTCACGCTCACCTATACCATCGAGGCTGGTCCTCGAACTGCAGTTGTGGTCACGGGAATGGAGCTGGACGCCGGGCTTCGCTCGAGGCTGGAGACGGCGTGGTTCGAAGCAGTATTCGATGAATTCATCGTTGAGGAAGCCGCGCAGATCGTCCGCGACGAGCTCGGACGCCGCGGTTACCTGCAGCCGATCGTCAATGCGCGCATCCGCGACGAGGGGACTGTCAAAACGCTCGAGGTCGTCGTCGAGCTGGGGGCGCGCAGCACGCGTACGGTGGTGGATATCAAGGGAGTGCCGGACGATACGACCGCCGAGATCCTCGATGTTCTCGACCAGCGCGACGTGATCGTGCAGGCCGTGTCGAACCCGGACGCGGTGGAGCGTGAAGTGTCGGCGTATCTCCGTGCTCACGGTCATGTACGCGCGCGGGTCACGACTGGTGCGCCGGTCTTTGCCGAAGGTACGGCCACGTTGCCCGTCAACATAGACGCGGGGCCGGTCTTCTTGGTGTCGAGCGTGGTCTTCGAAGGCGGGCAGACGCTGTCTGAGGAGGCGCGCCGGGAAGCGGCGGCGCTCGATGCCGAGATACCGTACGACCCTGATCTCGTGGAGGCCGCCCGTGGCCGGTTGGTGGCACTTTACCGCCTGGAAGGATTTGCTGCCGCCACGGTCATGATGCGCCCGACCATCGATCAGGAGATGGCACTCGTTACCGTGACGTTCGTCATTGAAGAGGGCCCGCGACAGGTTCTCAAGGACATTGTCGTCACCGGGAACCGTGCGATCGACACCGACGTGATCGTTCGCGCCCTCGATCTGCCGGTCGACGCGCCGCTCAGGGCCGACGAGGTGCTGCAGGCGCGGACCCGCGTCTTCGAAACCGGTTTGTTTCGTCGCATCGACGTCACCCCGGAGCAGCAGGAGTCGGCCGCTGACGGCGCGACGTCGATGCGCTTGCGCGTCGCGGTTGAAGAATGGCCGGCGGTCAGGCTTCGGTATGGTTTCGTCGTTGCCGAAGAACGGCCAGAGGACAACCCCGAAGGCCGTGAGCTCGTACCCGGGTTCTCCGCCGACCTGACTCGCCGCACGGTATTCGGGCGCGCAATCACTGTCGGGACCGCGCTGGAGTTGCAGCGTCGCGAGCAGGGCGGACGGCTCTTCGGCAACGCACCGACGTTTCTCGGGCTGCCGATCGAGTCGTCTCTTGTAGGCGAGCGATCGCGGGAAGAGATTCAGGCGACCTCACTCATCACGAGTCGCACGCAGTGTGACCTGGGAACAGCGGGCGCGCGTCGTGCGGCAGCTGAGTCTTTCGTATTCCTATACGTTCGAGCGGAATCACACGTTCGACACGAAGAGTCTGGAAGATAATCCGCTTGCGTTCGACATCACGCTCAACGTCACGCGCCTCAACGGCGCGACGGCGTGGGACGATCGCGACGATCCACTGGACGCCACGCGCGGGAAGCTGCTCTCATCGAGCTTCGAGTTCGGTCGCGTCGAGGCGCCTGTGTCGAGCGATCGGTTCATCCGTGAGCTTGCGCAGGCGTACTACTTCCGCGCGTGGCGCAGCGTTGTATTCGCGTCCGCGGCACGCTGGGGAATCATGGTGCCGGTTGGCGGTGAAGACGTGTTCCGCCAGGAGATGTTCTTCGCCGGCGGGTCCCGGACGGTGCGCGGCGTCGCCGAAGACGATCTCGGCCCTCGCAGCATCTTCGGAGACGAGCCTAACGGTGGCCAGGCGATGATCCTCCTCAACCAGGAGGTGCGGCTGCCCGTTTACCGGTGGGTCAGGGGAGTGGCGTTCATCGATGCCGGAAATGTGTTCGAGCGCCCGGCTGACGCGAGCCTCCGTGACCTGGTGGGATCGATTGGTTTTGGTCTTCGGGTCTCGACTCCGTTTGCGCTTCTGCGCGTCGACTACGGGCGTGTGATGTGGGGCCGGTCGGAACCGTCTTCAGGAAGGTGGACTTTCGGGATAGGACAAATTTTCTAGAGCACGAAGAGTACGAAGATCACGAAGAAAACCTCCTTCGTGACCTTCGTGGTTTCGGATTTGTCGTTGACTTATCGGCCCCTGACTGTGCGCATGATCTGCATCACTTCGGGGCGCTCGGGCGCTTCCGGCGCCAGCTGGAGGAAGCGCTCGAATGCGTTTGCCATTCGCGCGGGTCGGCCGGCCCGGTATTGCATCAGGCCGCCGTAGTAGTGGCCGTACGCCATGCTCGGATTCAGTTCAACGGCCCGGTCGAATGCGTCGGCTGCGCCTCCCCAGTCTTCGCGCTTCGCCAGCGCGAGTCCGAGCTGAAAGTGGGCTTCGGCAAGGCCGCCGTCATTCGCCACAGCCTGACGCGCCGATTCGACCGACCCGTCGGTGTCACCGTCGAGCAACTGCTGTCCGGACATCCCGATGAAGTGCCACGCACCATCCTGTCCTGCGAGCTGTGCGTAAGCTTCACGCGCCTGATCGTTCGCGCCCAGTTTCTGATGGCTCTGGGCAGCCGTATAAACGACCGCGGGCGCCGCTCCTTCGCTCGATCGCTCGACTACCTGCTGATAGCGGCCGGCCTCGTACATCTTGCGAACCTCGGCCGCGTCCTGTGCGAAGGCCAGCGCCGGGAGCAGCCCGAACGCCAAAACGAGCTTTTTCATGGTTTTTACCTCGCGGGGAGCTGCTGAATTCATTGTACGGCACCAATTGCGCTTCTCGTGCCAACGTGAACCGCTTCGAAACCTACTGCCTGCATAAGGAAAAACAGGCCCTGGCAGCCCGGCTGTACGGTTTTCGTAGCACCTTCGACGAAGCGTCCGGTAAAAAGGTCGTGCCGGTCGGAAACGCATGGAGCCGGCGGCTTTTTGACGGTGATTTCTACCGGTCGCTTGGGGATTCGCCCGATACGCCGGTCGTCAGTCTTGTGTTCGTTCAGTCGCGCAGTGGGGACACCGTTGCGCCCGACCCCTCGACCCTCGGAGGGGGCGAAACCGACAAGCATCTGATCTACGAAGGGTTATCCCGAGTGGCGGTCGATGCGGTAATGGCGGGTGCCGCAACCGCGCGGAGCGGGGACCTGGTGTTTTCGGTGTGGCATCCCGAGCTGGTATCGCTCCGCCTTTCACTCGGATTTGCGCGTCATCCTGCACAGATTGTCATCACGGATAGCGGCAACATTCCGATCGAGCACGGTTTGATGTTCGAGGAACCGACGCTGCGAGTATTCGTGGTGACGGGATCATCAACGGCCAGCCGGCTTCGAGATCGCGTGAACGACCGATCCTGGGTGGAAGTCATCGACGCCGGGCAGCCCCTCTCATTCAAAACCGCGATGAACTTGCTTCGTCGTCGCGGAATTGCAGCGATTTCTGGCGTCGGTGGGCGACGAACCGCAACAGCCCTGTTGAAGGAGGGCCTCGTCAGCGACCTGTATCTGACGACGTCAGCGATCGAAGCGGGCGAACCGAACACTCCGGTACTACGAAGGCGCTCCGTTGACGCTCTCGCGTGTGCTGGAAAAGGCTGGACAGGGTCCCGAAGCGGACGTCCGGTTCGAGCACCTTCTCGTTTCCGCCGTGCCGGTATAGCATCGCGGCGGTGCTCGATCCATTTTTCCTCTGGCTGGAAGCCACCTCATTCAGTGTGTGGATGCGCGAATCGCCCTCGCTGTTCGCGTTTCCAATGATTCTTGCGGTACACACGATCGGCCTCGGCCTGCTGGCCGGTGTCGACATTGCTCACAGCCTGCGGCTGTTGGGGATTGCGCCGCAAGTTCCGGTGAGGGTATTCGACCGGTTTCTGCCGGTCATGTGGTTGGGCCTCGCGCTGAATGCGGTGTCCGGCATTGCGCTTCTTCTCGGGTACCCGACGAAAGCGCTGACCAATCCCGTGTTCTATTTGAAGCTCGCGCTGATCGGCATCGCGCTCGGGCTGGTTGGCGCAATCCGGCGAAGACAGGATCTGCGCCCACCGAAACTGCTGGTCGCGTTTTCGATTTTCTGCTGGGCGGCCGCGATTGTCGCCGGACGCTTGCTGGCGTACACGTATACGCGCCTCGATGCGACGTCATGAGCCATGGGAGCCTTTCAATTCTGGTTTGAGCACACCATCACACGCGTAACGCCCGTCAGGTTGTTCATGCAGACGAGCTGGGGGTGGCCTGCCGTCGAAAGCGTCCACTTCATTGGCCTGACGCTGCTGTTCGGCTGCATCGTGGTGTGGGACCTGCGGCTGCTCGGAATGGCCAGCCGGGTGCCGCTATCCGCGTTTCATCGGCTCGTGCCGTTCGCGGTGCTTGGCTTCGCGATCAACGTCGCCAGTGGATCGATGTTTCTGATGGCGGAGGCCAATCAATACGTGTACAACCGGGCATTTCAGTTCAAGCTGCTGTTCCTTGCGCTGGCCGGACTGAACGTGCTGATTTTCTACGTGGCGATGTTCCGTCGTCTGAATGTCCCTGGCCCCGAGGCCGCACTGCCGACAGGCGTGAAAATCAGCGGCGCCCTTTCGCTGGCTTTCTGGACGGCGGTCATCATCTGCGGTCGTCTGATTACCTTCTATCGTCCAACCAGATGCACAGCCGATCGCGCGATTGGCTTCATCGCGGACTGCATCATCCGGTAAGTCCGTAAGGCGGGCCGTAAAAGGCCCGCCCTGCGGTCATGGTGCCATCCCAGGGCTAGGGCTAGGCAGCAAGCTCTTCGTCGTCGGGAAAGCCGTGCTGCTTGCGGCCGACCGGCCCTTCATGAGTCGCGGTTGTCTTGTACAGCTCGAAGCGTCCATCTTCGGCTTCTGCATGTACGCGTTTTCGCAGCGCATTCATCTGGCGCTCGGACATCGGCTTGAAGCCCGACGCGACGCGGATGTTCTGGCGCAGCACGCGCATTGAATCGATTCCGCTGATCGTCGTCGCCACTGGAAGGCTCATGGCGTAGCGAAGCGCTTCCTCCGCAGTGACGACTTTTCTTTCACCTGACGGGCGTCGCCACCGAGGCTCTTCATGCCGAGCGGCGCGATGCCGCGGCCGACCAATAGCGGGAGCACGTTCTTTTCGAACGATCGAAACCACGCGTCAAAGCAGTTGAGGGGCAGCTGGCACGTATCGAAGGTGTAGTCGTGGGCGAGCATGGCGAGGTGGATGTCGGGATGCTTGTGGCCGGTGAAGCCGACGAAGCGAACCTTCCCCTGCCGCTTGGCCTGATCCAGCGCCTCGATCACTCCGCCGCTGGCGAAGTGACGTTCCGGATCGTTGTCGTACACGCACTCATGAACCTGCCAGAGGTCCAGGACGTCCGTGTGGAACCGCCGAAGGGACTGTTCCAGCTGGCGCATGGCTTCGCGCTTACCTCGTCCATGCGTGCACACCTTGGTCATCAGAAAAACGCGCTCCCGCCGGTCCGCGATCGCCTTACCCATCACGGTTTCCGATCGCCCGCGGTGGTACTCCCAGGCGTTGTCCATGAACGTGATGCCCGCATCGATTGCGGCGTGGACCACTCGGATTGCTTCGCGCTCGCTCTCTATTTTGCCGATGTGGTATCCGCCAAGGCCAAGCGCAGACACCATCGCGCCCGTTGCGCCCAGGGGTCGAATGGGAATGTCGGCGTCCATGTGGCTCCTCCGGCTGGCTACGATTGAGACTGAGTCTCGGATGCAATGTCCGGTCCGGTTGTGCGTTGCGCTTGATCGGGCATGGCGCACACACGTACGATGGCGTCATGCGCGGTCCGGGGATCGCGCAAGGAGGTTGCATGCGCGGTAACGACAAAGTGATAGCTGAGCTCAATGAAGCGCTCCGCGAGGAGCTCACGGCGATCAACCAGTACTTCATCCATGCGGAGATGTGTCACAACTGGGGGTATCACCGGCTCGGCTCGTACATCCGCAAGCAGGCGATCGACGAGATGAAGCATGCCGAGGTGCTGATCGAGCGGATTCTGTTTCTCGACGCAACGCCGAAAATGGAGTACCTCGACCTGAACGTCGGCCAGAATGTGCGCGGCCAGATCGAGGCCGACCTCAAGCTCGAAGTCAATGCGGTGGCGATGTACAACAAGGCCATCCAGGTGGCGCGCAACGAGGGCGACGACCAGTCGCGCGAGCTGTTCTCAAAGCTGCTCAAGGACGAGGAGGAGCACGTTGATTGGCTCGAAGCACAGCTCCACATGATCAAGGAGATGGGCTACGAGCGGTACCTCTCGCTGCAGGCGGAAGGGCAGAACGAATAACTAAAGTCACAAGTCACAAGTCACAAGGCACAAATCGCAAATCAAAAAAGCGCCTGCTTTGTGGTTTGTGCCTTGTGACTTGTGCCTTGTGACCTTGGTTAGAGCGCCTGCGCTTCCACGGTAATCGCGACGTTGTTCCGGATCGCGTTGGAGATCGGGCATCCCTTCTCCGCCCCGGTCGCAAGCTCGCTGATTTTCGCGCGGTCGATGCCTTCCAGCCCTTCGACGACGGCTTTCAGGTGGGAAGACACTACTTTGAGGCCGGCGTCGCTCTTGTCGCCCGTCACCGTCGCGGTGACGCGTATACGGCGTACCTTGCCGCCCTGCTTGGTGATGGTATTCGTCAGCACCATCGTGTAGCAGACAGCATGTGATGCGGCCAGCATTTCCTCCGGCGTCGTTTTACCGTCGCCTTCGGACGCGATGCGGCTCGGAAACGTCACGGGCAGCGTAAACGCGCCCGTGCCGGCTTTGGCCGTGCCGCTGCCTTCCATCAGGTTCCCAGTCCAGTCCACATCAGCATGCCGCGCGAAGGTTGCCATTCTGTCCGCTCCAGTCTTGGTTTTCGACGAAAGAATCGAGGATTGAGTATTTGAAAGATTCAGACCGCGATTGTCAATCGACAATCGTGTCACAGTTCCGTCGATGGCCGAACAGCCGATTCCTGAATCCCGCGATGTGAATCTCCAGCTTGCCGGGCTGCTGCTGGACATGGCCGCGGTTGCGGGCAAGAGTCAGCGCGGATGGGGCTACAAGCGCGCGGCCAAAGCTGTGCTGCGCCTCGATCGGCACATCACGCCGCTCGTCGAAGCGAATACGCTTCGCACCGTTCCGGGCATCGGACCCACGACAGACCGTATCGCCCGGGAGCTCGTGTATGACGGTTCGTCGGCGTTCGTCGAAACCGCCGTGGCAGAGGCCGGCAAGACCGACGCGATCGCAGTGCTCCGCGGCTACCGGCACAGATTTCTCAGTTATGCGGCCGTACACGAAATTCTCTCGAGGCGCGTTCCGCCGTCGCGGGAGAAGTACCGCGGCGACTTCCAGATGCATTCGGTTTGGAGCGATGGTGCGGAAACGCTTGAATCGATTGCCGACGCGTGCCTGGCGAGGGGTTATACGTGCGCGGGAATCACCGATCACTCCTATGGCTTGCCGATTGCCCGCGGCATGTCGATGGAAGATGCCGCCCGGCAACACGCCGCAGTCGATCAGATCAACCTGCGCTACGACGGTCGCTTTCGCATGTTCAAGGGTATCGAAACCAACATCCGGCAGGATGGCACCGTGGACATGGAACCGCATGAGCTTCGGCTGTTCGAATTCGTTGTGGCCTCGCCCCATTCTCTGCTTCGGACGCCGGCGGACCAGACGGCGCGCATGGTGGACGCCGTATCGCAGGCCGGGGTCTGCATCCTCGGGCATCCGCAAGGACGCCGCTTCAACGTGCGACCCGGCGTGTCGGCCGACTGGGACGCCGTTTTTGAGGTTGCCGCGCGTCGGAAGGTGGCGATTGAAATCGACGGATCGTGGGATCGCCAGGACGTGCACTATGAGCTGGCCGCACGCGCTGTCGCCGCGGGGTGCATCTTTGCCCTGGACAGCGACGCGCACGCGCACCCCGAGCTCGACTTCATCGACGTCGCCATCGCGCATGCGCGGCTGGCGGCGATTCCACAGGACCGCATCGTCAACTACTGGAGCGAGAAGCGATTTCTCGAATGGGCGCGAGGGGCGTGGGAACGGCTATGAATCGGTGATCGATGAAGTTGCCATCCTCACTCCAATTCAACCAGTGCTATTCCCGGCTGTACCAGCTCGCCACGCTGGCATGCGATCGTCTTGACTCGACCGTCGCGTGGGGCCCTGATCGGCATTTCCATCTTCATGGCCTCGAGCATGAGGAGGAGGTCGCCCTGCGCGACAACCTGCCCTTCGCTGACGTGAATAGAGGCGACGGTCGCAGGCATCGGCGACGCAAGCGCCATCTCGTCGTCGTGCGCGCGCTGTCCACGGCCGTCGGCGCCGCCGGTGACGTCGATGACGTACACCCGCCCGTCGATGAACACCCATCGCTCCTCGGGGGGGCCTGCGGCATAAGCGAGGCGCTGCCTTGTGCCGTCGGAGACGCTGTATCGGCCGTTGCCGAGCGGCGTGACCTCCAGACGTGGCGCGTTCGGGCTTCCGGCACCCTCAGCCACGCCAGCCTCGCAGTGTCGCCCACGGATCGTCCGTAACACCCGGTGCAGCCCCGACCTGTCCTGCGACGCTTTCCATCTGGGTTGCCACGGCGACAGCTTCCGGCGGCGTTTCGGACGCAGACGCCGCCAGGAGTGCTGCGCGCTCGCTGTCGACGAAACCAGTATCGATATCGCCGCTGATGAAGCGTGGATGCTCGAGAAGCGCAATCAGGAACGCGACGTTCGTTCGAACCCCGAGAATCGGATAACTGCGCAGCCCGGCGATGGCCCTCTTTCTGGCCGCTTCGCGTGTATCGGCCGACGCGATCAGCTTCGCAATCAGCGGGTCGTAGTGGACCGAAATTTCGCCCCCCTCGACGACCCCGCCGTCGACGCGGATGCCCGGCATGACCGGCTCGCGGTAAAGCCGCAGCGATCCGGCCTGCGGCAGATCGTGACGGGACGGATCCTCCGCATACACGCGTACTTCGATCGCGTGTCCGCGCTGCGTGAGGTCGTTCTGCGACCACAAGAGCGGCTCGCCGGCGGCGATTGCGATCTGCGCGCGCACGATGTCGACGCCCGTCGTTTGCTCGGTGATCGGATGTTCTACCTGCAGACGCGTGTTCATTTCGAGGAAATAGAACCGCGCCGATTCACCGGTGCCCTCGAGGAGAAACTCGACCGTGCCCGCGTTGCGATACCCGGCAGCGCTGGCCAGGGCAATCGCCGCATCGCCCATTCGCGCGCGAAGGCCTGGTGTCAACGCGGTCGAAGGCGCCTCTTCCACGATTTTCTGGTGCCTGCGCTGAAGCGAACACTCGCGTTCGAACAGGTGCACTGCATGACCGTGGTGGTCGAGCAGCACCTGTATCTCCACGTGTCGCGGGCGCTCGATCAGCCGCTCGACATACAGCGTCCCGTCTCCGAAGGCGGCAAGTGCTTCACGCCGGGCCTGGCCGATCGCCGCGGGCAAGGCAGAGTCCTCGAACACAGCCTTCATGCCGATCCCGCCGCCGCCTTCCGATGGCTTGAGGAGCAAAGGGAATCCGATTCTGCGAGCTGCCTCCGCAATCGTCGCGTCCTGCTGATCGGCCGGCGTTTCGCCGGGCACGATTGGAATTCCGGCTCGTATCGCTACCTGACGCGCGGCAATCTTGGAACCAAGTCGTGCGATCGCGTCAGGCGGCGGACCGACGAACGTCAGGCCTGCGCTGCCGCACGCAGCAGCAAAAGTCTCGTTCTCGGCGAGAAACCCGTAGCCCGGATGGATGGCTTCTGCTCCGCTTTCCGTTGCGGCACGAAGGATCGCGTCGGTCGAGAGGTAACTTTCGAGGGCGGGCGCAGGCCCGATGCGTACGACGCGATCGGCGAGCGTCACATGAAGCGCGCGGGCGTCGGCATCCGAATACACCGCCACCGATTCAACGCCAAGCTCGCGGCACGCGCGGATGACCCGGACGGCAATTTCGCCGCGATTGGCTATCAGGAGGCGGCGGAACATAGTTCACATTCGGAAGACGCCGTACTTCGGTGCCGGAATGGGTGCGTTGAACGCCGCGGAAACACCGAGCGCGAGCGCTTCCCTTGTCTGTGCAGGATCCAGAATCCCGTCGTCCCAGAGGCGCGCGGTGGAGTAATACGGCGATCCTTCCATCTCGTACTTTTCGAGAATCGGCCGTCGAATCGCTTCCTCCTCGCTTTCGGTCAGGGTCTTCTCCTCGCGTGCAAGCTGCTCCCGTTTGACGGTTGCCAGCACGGTCGCCGCCTGCTCGCCGCCCATCACCGACACGCGGGCGTTCGGCCACAGCCAGAGCAGGCGCGGTTCGTAGGCGCGACCGCACATGGCGTAATTGCCTGCACCGAACGAGCCGCCCACAACGACGGTGAACTTCGGCACCACTGAATTGGCGACGGCATGGACCATCTTGGCCCCATCTTTTGCGATGCCGCCACGCTCGTACTGGCGCCCGACGATGAATCCGGTGATGTTCTGCAGGAAGACGAGCGGAATGCCCCGTTGGTTGCACAGCTCGATGAAGTGGGTTGCTTTGAGCGCCGACTCGGAAAACAGCACGCCGTTGTTGGCGACGATGCCGATGAGGAACCCGTGGAGCCGTGCGAATCCCGTCACGATGGTTGGCGCATAGCGCTCCTTGAACTCGTCGAACCGGGAACCATCCACGAGCCGCGCGATGACCTCACGTACGTCATACGGTTTTCGCACGTCCGCATTGACGATGCCGTAAATCTCCGTCGGGTCGTACGCCGGATCTTCAGGTGACGTGATGTCGGCGGGCACAGCCTTCCGTGTGGCCAGCGTCGAGGCAATCGTCCGCGTCAGCCCGATCGCGTGCGCATCGTCTTCGGCCAGATAGTCTGCGACGCCGGAGAAACGAGTATGGACGTCGGCGCCGCCCAGCTCTTCGGCTGACACTTCTTCGCCGGTGGCAGCTTTGACCAGCGGAGGGCCGCCCAGAAAAATTGTTCCGGTCCCTTTCACGATGACGGTCTCGTCGGACATGGCGGGCACGTACGCTCCCCCGGCGGTGCACGACCCCATGACGACGGCGATCTGGGGAATGCCTTCGGCAGACATGCGGGCCTGATTGAAAAAGATCCGGCCGAAATGGTCCTTGTCGGGGAACACCTCAGCCTGCAGGGGCAGGAAGGCGCCGCCGGAATCCACCAGGTACACGCACGGCAGCCGGTTCTCGAGGGCGATCTGCTGTGCCCGAAGGTGCTTTTTTACCGTAATCGGGTAGTACGTGCCCCCCTTTACGGTGGCGTCGTTGGCCACGACCATCGATTCACGCCCCGAGACGCGCCCAATTCCGGTCACGATGCCGGCCCCCGGAGCGTCGTTCTCGTACAACCCCCAAGCTGCGAGCGGCGACAGCTCCAGAAACGGCGAGCCTGGATCGAGCAGGAGGTCAATCCGCTCTCGAACCGGCAGTTTTCCCTGCTGTCTGTGGCGTTCCAGGTATTTTGGCCCCCCACCCTGACGGCACACGCTCGTGCGGTCGCGGAGTTGCTTGAGAAGTCCGGTCATCCGCGCGTGGTTGTCGATGAATTCCGAGGAATTCGTGCGGATGTGGCTGCTTAGGCGATACATGTCGTCGCTGGAGTCGTTCGGTCCCGCCTTCGCTCGCCGCTGATCGTTTCTGGCGAGCCACGGCGAGGCCTCGCCGAGGCTTCTCGCTGAGGGCACGAGAGCGCGACGCCCAGGGGGGTCACCATCCGCAACAGTCGGTCTTGAAGCCGCACGCGGGACAGCGCCACACGGCATGCATTCGATACATGCCGGCTCTTCCACAACGCTCACAGGGCACCGGATCCTCGCCACAGGCCGAAGGTGCCGGTGTTGCCGAAGCGGGGGCCTGAGGTGCCCCGTCGCGTGCTCGCGAGGGGGCTGATGCTCCTTTGTCGTCGCGCATCGCGGGCATTATAGGACCAGATTCATTGGAACCTCGTCTGTATGTATCGTGTACACTCTGTAAACTTTTTCTACAATGAACCTCGTACTGTATGATTTGAGAACGCTCACCAGCGACCACAACTCTCCTGCTGAGTAATACCGACATGTCGACTTCCGCTTATCTTTCCGGGAACAAAAAACGCCGCCGCGTACTCGCCATCGATGACGAGCCTGCGATGACCGAATGGCTAAAGATGGTCATCGAAGCTGAGGGCTACGAAGTCCGAACGGCACTCATCGGTACTCGCGGGGAGGAGATCTTCAAGCAGTGGCGTCCCGACGTGGTCGTCACGGACCTGATGCTGCCGGACCTCGATGGAATTGCGTTGCTCCGCCGGCTGAAAGAAATCGATGTCGGTCCAGAGGTAATCATCATCAGCGGTCAGGGGACCCTTGCACGCGCCGTCGAGGCCGGGCAGGCAGGCGCCTTTTTCTTCCTTGAAAAGCCGGTCACCCAGGATGGGTTGATCGACCTCATCCGGCGTGCGATCGAGCAGACGCAGGCTCGAGCGGAGCACAGGCAGCTCAAGGAGCAGGTTCGCAGCCAGTACAGCTTTGCCAACATCGTTGGACAAAGCAAGAAGATGAAGGAGCTGTTCGAACTCGTGGAAAGCGTCGCTGCGAGCGATGCAAACATCCTGATTCAGGGTGAGAACGGCACAGGAAAGGAGCTCATTACCAACGCGATTCACTTCAACTCGAACCGCGTGAAGGGACCCTTCATCAAAATCAACTGCGCGGCGATCCCGAAGGACCTCATTGAAAGTGAGCTGTTCGGTTACAAGAAAGGGTCGTTTACAGGCGCACATATCGACAAGATCGGGCTGTTCGAGATGGCTGAAGGCGGGTCGCTTCTCCTCGACGAGATCGGGGAGATGCCCCCTTACCTGCAGACGAAGCTGCTGCGTGTGCTGCAGGAACGCGAGTACCGCCCAATCGGCAGCGATCGCCTGGTCCACGTAGATTTCAGACTGATTTGCGCCACAAATATCGAGCTGGACGTGGCGCTTCGTGAAGGAAAGCTACGGGAAGACCTGTATTTCAGGATCAACACGATCACTCTGCGGGTGCCGCCGCTTCGTGAGCGCACCGAGGACATTCCGCTCCTCTGCACGCACTTCCTTTCGCGCTTCAACGAGCGGTATCAGAAAAACGTTCGTTCGATTTCGCCTGCGGCGTACCACTTGCTCATCCGCAACCGCTGGCCGGGAAACGTCCGAGAGCTGGAAAATGCCATCGAGCGTGCGGTTCTCGTGAGCAAGACTGGGGAAATTCAGCCCATCGACCTGCCTGAGGCCATCCGCGAGGAAGGCGCCCCGCCGCAGGAGTTCACGATTCCACCGCACCGGACGCTCGCGGAAATCGAGAAGATGGCCATCCTTCAGACGCTGCAGCGGACGAACTGGAACAAGCAGGAGGCCGCGCAGATCCTCGGTCTGTATCGTCCCACCCTCTATAGCAAGATGAAGAAGCATGACATCCAGGATCAGCGTGCCCAGCAGCGTGCGGCCGCTGCTGGACAGGCGAGCCACTGAAGGGCCAGGGCAGGGCCCCAGGGCTCAGGGTGCCTCGGGCCTCAAGCCAATCGCGGTACGGTTCAGTTTCCCCAGCCGAGCGTAACATCCCCCAGTGGCCTGTCCGGACGTCGCCGAGAGCACGAATGCGGCGGCGCGTGGCATGGCACTCATTTTGGAACACTCCATACCGCTGAGGGTCCGTCGTTGGAGCGACGCCTTCTGCGGTCGGCAGGAAGGAGGACGTGTGAACGATCAGTCTCGGATGGTGTGTGGTGCGGCATTGGGTGCAGTGTGCGGCGCCGTCGCGGCGTATCTGTTCTTTACCGAGCGCGGTCGAGGTGTGCGCGAGCGTCTCGAACCGGCCATTGACGACTTTCGGCGAGAGTTCACACGATTTCAGTCGACGATCGCGAAGGTAGGGGATCTGGCCAACGAAGGCATGCGCGCAATGGCGGATTTCAAGGCAAGCCACAGCCAGTATCCATCGAGCGGCAGCACTTCGCATTGAGTAGTGCGTGGCACCCGGTGCTTCGTGCCTGGGGCGTTGCGCCTTGTGACCTGTGATTTGGGACTTGTCTTGTCAGGGGGAGGATCAGATGTCGGACAGCTACGATCGTTACAACTCCGAACCAGCCGGCGGCTTCATGATGGGGCTGCTGACAGGAGCGGTTCTCGGCGCCGGCCTGGGAATGCTGCTCGCGCCGAGGTCCGGCTCAGACCTGCGTGGCCAGCTCGGCGAGCAGGCCAGAAACCTGGGCACGAAAGCGGGCGAACAGTATCGGCGCGCATCGGAAACCGCGAACACGTGGGCCGAACGCGGCCGCGACATGGTGAATCAGGCTCGCACCGCGGTGGAGCGTGGCGCCGAAGAAGTGCGCGGCTACGCCGGTACGAACACCGGCAGTAACTACACCGGCGGGTCGTCGAGCACGCCCGGGTCTTTCGGCGGCAACACCCCCGGAAGCGATTACGGCCGGTCGTAAGGCGATTCGTTGCGTGAGAATCCGGAGGCCTGAAGGCCTCCGGCTACCCTTTCGCGCGAATGCGGAAGGCTTCCGGCTACCTTACTGCACCCAACCGTGCGGTAGAACTGCCCGGTAGACGGAAACTTTCAGGTTTCCGCTAATAATCACCACGTGACGCTGGCTCGGATACTGCTCCGCTTGAGGGCGGATCTTCGCTTTTCTGGCGTCGCGGCCTGGCGTGGTTTTATACGACTGATAAACGGCAACGACCTCACGCACGCCGCCTCGATCGCCTATTACGCTCTCCTCTCGCTCTTTCCGTTTCTGCTGCTCTGTATCTCGATTCTGGGTTCGGTGACGGCCGACGACGCCGACCGCCTGGCGGTGCTGACGTTCGTGTTCCGCTACTTCCCGACGCAGTTTGATTTCGTCAGCACGCAGTTGGAAGCATTCACTGCAACGCGTGTCAGAGTTGGCGTAGGCGGCGCGCTGGCGCTGATCTGGGCGTCGCTCGGCGTGTTCGGAGCCATTACCAGCGCCGTTAACGAAGCGTGGGGCGTGGAGAAGCAGCGCAGCTTCCTGAAGCACAGGCTGGTGTCGTTCGTCATGCTCGTGGCGAGCGGGGGGGTGCTGATTGTTGCGCTGTTTCTGGTGAGCGCGGTTGAAATCGCGGAAGCGTCGTGGTTCGGAGTGATGCTGGCGCGTTTCAGCTGGCTGCAAGCCCTGCAGTCGTTGACAGTAACCTACTCGGCGACCATCCTTCTCATTCTCGCGGTCGGCTTGATCTATTACTTCATCCCGAACGCCAAGACCCGGTTTCGCGATGTGTGGGTGGGCGCGGTCCTCACCGGTGTGCTGTGGCGCCTCGCGTTCAGCGGGTTCTCGTGGTACATCGGTCGGAGCACCCGCCTGAATCTCATACACGGATCGGTGGCAGCCGTCGTCGTATTCTTGCTGTGGGTATATGTGTCCTCAGTGATCCTGATGTTCGGAGTGGAATTCACGGCCGCGTACGCGCGTCTGCGCCGGCGTCGACCAGATGAGATGCCGGCAGCGCCGGCCCCACGGGTATGAACGGCCGTCTTCGCACCATTGCAATCCTGGCGGTGTGCTGTTCGCCGGCGACTGGCGTGCTGGCCCAATTTTCTTTGGTGTCCGTACAGCAGGAGATCGAGATAGGCCAGGAGACGAATGCGCAGGTCCGAAAGGAAGTGCCCGAGGTCCGCGACGCGGATGTAACCGCCTACATCCGCGGCATCGGACAGCGGCTGGCACGGCAGGCGGCCGGCCCGAAATACCCGTATAGCTTCTCGATGGCGGACTATCGCGAGATCAACGCGTTTGCGCTTCCCGGGGGCCCGGTGTGGGTCCATCGAGGCGTGCTTCACGCGGCCACCAACGAATCACAAGTGGCTGGCGTGCTGGGACATGAAGTGGCGCACATTGCGCAGCGCCACGCGGCAAGCCAGCTCACGAAAGGCATCATGGCGAATCTTGGATTGGGATTGCTGGGGGCGTTCCTTGGCAACGGCGGGGGCGGCAACGCCGCACAGGCGGCCGCCGCTTTTCTCACGAATGGCATCTTCATGAAGTTCAGCCGTGACGATGAGCGCGAGGCCGATCAAGTGGGCCTGCAGCTGATGCGCCGCGCCGGCTGGGACGGGCGTGGGATGGTGGAGCTCTTCGAGATTCTCCAGGCCGAGGCGCGCCGCAACCCGGGCAGTGTCGAAGTCTTTTTTTCCAGCCATCCGTCACCACAGGATCGAATCGGGCGGCTGCGCGACGAGGTCGCGCGCCGTCCTGGCGGAACACGAGACACGCGACAGTTCCAGACGATCAAAGCTCGGCTCCAGCGGATGGCGCCTCCGCGTGCGATGCCGCAGCAATAATTGCCAGACTCTCAAACACCTTTCCATGTCCAACCGCCTGGCCTTCGAACAGAGTCCATACCTCCTCCAGCACAAAGACAATCCCGTCGACTGGTATCCGTGGGGCGACGCGGCGTTCGACAAAGCGCGCCGCGAAGACAAGCCGATCTTTCTGTCGGTCGGCTACTCGACATGCCACTGGTGCCATGTGATGGAGCACGAAAGCTTCGAGAACGCCGCACTTGCCGCCGTCCTCAACGAGCACTTCGTCTCGATCAAAGTCGATCGCGAGGAACGACCGGACGTGGACCGCGTCTACATGACATTCGTCCAGATAACGACCGGGTCTGGCGGTTGGCCGATGAGTGTGTGGCTGACGCCGTCTCTCGAACCGTTTTATGGCGGCACCTATTTCCCACCGACGTCGCGGTGGGGAAGACCAGGGTTTGCTGAAGTTCTCGAGGAAATCGCGCGGGTCTGGCGCGAGGAGCGCGGGAAGGTTGAGCACTCGGCAAACTCCATCGTCGAGCGCCTGCGATCGGTCGGAGGCGCCGGCGGGAGTGGCATCCCGGACAGGACCGTGCTGGATGCGGCTGTCCGCCAGTTTGCGGGCGCGTTCGATCGCCGGCGCGGCGGTTTTGGCACGGGCACGAAGTTTCCGCGTCCGAGCGAGCTGCTGTTCCTGCTGCGCGAGCACATACGGACGGGCGCTGCGGAGCCGAAGGACATGGCGCTGACCACGCTCCGGGCGATGGCGCTGGGGGGCATGCGCGACCACATAGGCGGCGGCTTTCATCGCTATTCGGTCGACGCTGATTGGCGTGTACCTCATTTCGAAAAAATGCTGTACGACCAGGCGCAACTCGTGCTCGCCTACCTCGAGGCGGCGCAGCTCACCCGCGATCCGTTCTTTTCAGACGTCGCGGCCGACACGCTCGAGTACGTCCGTCGCGACCTCATGCATCCCGCCGGCGGGTTTTATTCGGCCGAGGACGCCGACAGCGTGCCGCCCGAGCATATGCATGACCCTTCGCCCCACAAGCGCGAGGGCGCGTTTTACGTCTGGCGCGATGAGGAGATTGCTGACGCCCTCGGGGATGAGGCGGGGATTTTTCGTATCCGCTACGGGGTTCTTCCGGATGGCAACGCGCCACTCGATCCGCAGAACGAGTTTACGCATCAGAACCTGCTGTATACCGCGCGCTCGGTCGACGAGATCGCGGCGGTTGCGGGATCACCTGCTCAGAACGTTGCGGCCGCTCTGACGCGCGCGCGGGCCACGCTGCTGGATGTCCGATCGAGGCGGCCGCGACCGCACCTGGACGACAAGGTGCTGACCGCGTGGAACGGCCTGATGATTGCCGCATTCGCGCGTGCCGGCCGGGTGCTTGAACACGGGTCCGGCTACGTCGAGATTGCAGGGCGGGCCGCCAGCTTCATCCGGTCGCACCTGTGGAAGGCCGACACGCGAATACTGCTGCGACGTTTCAGGAATGACGATGCCGGCGTGGACGGGTATGCCGAAGATTACGCCTGTTTGATCTTCGGTCTTCTCGAGCTGTTTCAGGCCGATGGCGATCCGTCGTGGCTGGAGTGGGCGCTCACACTTCAACAGCGCCTCGACGAGCTGTTCTGGGATCCGGTCGGCGGTGGGTGGTACAGCACCACCGGCAGCGATCCGTCGGTGCTGCTGCGCCTCAAAGAAGAATACGACGGTGCGGAGCCGGCCGCCAGTTCGGTGGCGGTGTTGAACCTGTTGACAATGTCGCATCTGACGGGCGATGCGGCGATGGTGGAAAAGATAGAGCGCACGTTCGCTGCTTTCGAAGGAGGCATGTCGGCGGGTCGTGTGGTTCCGATGATGCAGGCGGCGCTGTCGACGCATTACCTCGGCGTTCCACAAGTCATGATCGTTGGAAATCGCGACAATTCACGGGCCAGCGCACTCGAGTCTGCCGTGCGCGGCCACTATCTGCCGTCTGCGGTCGTCGTTCCGATCGCCGATTCGCACCGCGCGGCCTTGTCGCGACTGCTGCCCTGGACCGAGGCGCTTCGCGCCCGCAACGGTCAAGCCACCGCGTATGTATGCCGTGATTTCGCGTGCGAGACGCCCGCCACGTCGGCGGAGGAGCTCGAAGCGCAGCTCCGCGCACTGTGAGATCCGGTCCTAGGCGCGCAGAGCGCGCCAAAGAGAGACTGGCCAACCAGCCAAGGGCTTTCACCGTCGCCGTGAAGACCGAAGGGATATCAGGGGCGGAGTCCTTGGCTGGTTTTGCACGTCGAATTGTGAATTACGCTATCAGTGATGACATTTCCCGTAGAGATCTGGCTGCGTGGCGACAATCACGCCACCACGCAAACGATTGCGCCGGTCTCCCGCGAGCCCCGGGCGTGGACTGACACTGATGTCGTGGCGGTCCTCGAGGAAATGCTGAGGGCGCTCGATCGCGCCAGAGACCCCGGCGTGGAGGCGGGTCGCCCAATTGCGCTTCGCGGATTCAGTTGGATTGTCAGCCCGTTCGAAGGGGGCGGAGTAGTCATCGCGCTGGAGCTGACGCTCGGCGCGGTCGTGGCTGGTCCCTTCGACGTCCCCGAGAGTGAGCTCAGCGCCGCGATTGCACGCGTAATGTCCACGCAACGCACACCGCCGCCTTCAATCCATTGATCCTGCAGACGTAGTGTCCGGCTTCAGCCGGACCAGATCTCAGACGTAGTGTCCGGCGTTAGGCCGGTAGGACGTCGCGCGTGTATCGTTTTCCGGCTGCGGACGGTGTCTAAACGGGTGGGAGAATGGGCTAGAACCGGTAGGTGTAAAGAACCTTCGATGCCGCCCGTTTGTCGAGCGTCGCAAACCGGTTGAGCAGTGGATCATCCAGCCAGTTGTGCGTGTAGACGACGTATAGATCGTTGCCAGGCGTCAGGATCCACCGGAAGCGTGACTGCCAGCCGAGCACCGCGCTCTGCGAGTCGTACTGAATGTTGTTGACGAGCGCGATGAAGGGCGTGAATTGCGTTTCGCCGATGACGCGATACAGACGCGTGTTGATGTTTCCCTCGGCCAGTTTGATGTTGTTCCACTGTCCGTTCAGGTAGAGGAAAAACCCGGGACGCAGACGCAGCGACAGGTTGAGCTGCCGCTCGGTGCGTGTGCCGGAATAGAAATCGCCAACCTCGATGCGCCCGTTGACCGAAACCTTGCGGCGGTTGGCCGACTGCGCCTGCACGCGAAACCGTGTCGTGTCGTACGTCGCGCCGGTCGGCAGCGTGATGCTCTGGCTGATTTGAAACGGTTCGTCGAGGCGCTCGCGGCGTCGGATGAGACTGATGAAGAGATTGTCCTGCTGATGCGTGTTGAAGCCGAACAGTGACAGATTGATGTCGCGTGTAAGCAACTGGTCGTGCAGATCGGTCATCGTGTCGACAGTGACGCCGAACCGGAATTGCCGCACGATGCGGCTGTTGGCGGGACGCGGCTGAAACCCGATCTGCGGCGCATAGCGCCGGTAGTTCAGGCGACGCACGAAGCCGACGCCAGGATCGAAGTGCTCCTGCACTTCAGTGGTTTCGAACTTGGCGACCCAGCGGTCGTTCGGATAATCGAGCACTGCGCCGAACGCCGAGTTGCCGCGGGTGGCGGTGGGTTGCGTGGCGTGAAGGAACCATCCAATGAGCTCGAGATTCTGCGAGCCCCTGAACCTCGTTGTCGCGAGCGAAAAATCGATGCCGGCTGTATGCCGCGCTTGTCCGTTCCCCTCATGTGGATCGCGACGTGTATACAGCGCACCGATATAGGACTGCGCCATGATGCGGCGCTTGACTCGCGCCACCGTGAAGTCTTCGCTCGTAAACCCGTTGTCCTCACCCGTCCGCACGTGCAAGAGGCCAACGTCCTGCGCTCCCATCTGCCCGGTGACCTTGGTGCCGAAATCGATCTTCTGCGGTGTCGCATCCGCGCTCAAGCCGATGCGCCGGCTGAAGAACGGGATCACCTGGTCGTCGCCGGCGTTGTTGTCGCCGAAGTAAAAGCCACCGGCGCCGCGGCGCTGGATGTCGCTGCCGAAATCCAGAAACGTCGCACCGTCGAGGAAGAAGTCGCGCCGTTCCGGGAAGAAGAGTGAGAAGCGGGTGAGATTGACCTGCCGCTGATCGACTTCCGTTTGGGCGAAATCGGTATTGACGGTAAAGACCGTTCGCAGTTGTGGCGTCGGACTGTAGAAGAGATCGATGCCGCCAGTCGCGTTGCCGTCCATTCCCGCGTTGCCGCGTCCGGGCGAGGCTTCCGACGTGACGAGACCGTAGGGCTTGATGTCGAGGCCGTGTCCCTGGCTCACATCATGGATGCCGGTCACCAGGCCGGCATTGCTCATCCGTCGCACGCCCTGGTTGCGGATCCAACCCATCCACAGGCTTTCTTCGTTCTTGCGCCGCACGGTGCGCTGGAAGTTGATGCCCCAGGTATCGCTGTTCGGGTTGAAGCTCAGCGTGCGAAACGGGATCTCAATCTCGAGCGTCCAGCCGATCTCGCTGCGCAGTGCACGCGCGTTCCAGATGCCGTCCCATTCGCGATTGTCGGCGTTGATCCCCATGAACGAGTCGGCCATGAGCCCGGAAGGGTTCATTTCGAAGTAGTACCCGGTGCGCCCGTCGAGAAACGTGTCGATGGTCCATGCGAAGCCGTCGTCGGAATTGAGTCCCTCATCCCTGCGTCGCTGATATCCAAGCCACTTCTCCGGCTCGGAGTCGTAACAGGTGACGCCGAGGTACAGCGACTCGCTGTCGTAGGCGATGCGGACTTCTGTCGGCTCGGTTGCGGGCTCTCCGTTCAGAGGGTCGCGTTGAATGAAGTCTTTCGCGGGGATGACTCTCGACCAGAAAGGCTCGTCGAGCTGCCCATCGAGCGTCATCGACTCGTCGTCATTCAGCCGAAGGGCGGTCATCCTGCGGCGGCCGCCGTTATCGGCCCCCTGAATGCCCTGGGCATTCTGCTGGCTGGCCGACGGTTGAGAGGCTGGAGCCGTCTGCTGGGCCGCAGCGGTTGACGCGCAAACGCACAGCAGGGCGACTTTCAAAGGGAGTCGCAGACCCCCCGGACCGACGATGCTCATGAATGAATTGGTTCCTACCGGAAGGGAAGGGAAGGGGGACCGACCCTGACCGGTGCGCCGTGTTATGTGCCGTTGTCGCGCGCGTTTGACACACGGCGCGCCCCTGCAGGGATCCCGCGTCAATGGTAGCCCAAGAGGCGCGCGGGACGGAAACGGCGTTCCGCGTTAGAACCGGTAGGTGTAGAGAATCTTGGATGCGGCGCGCTTGTCGAGGGTTGCAAACCGGTTCAGCACCGGGTCGTCCAGCCAGTTGTGGGTGTAGACGAGGTACAGGTCGTTGCCCGGCGTGAGGATCCAGCGGAATCGGGACTGCCACCCGACCACGGCGCTCTGCGAGTCGTATTGGATGGTGTTGACGAGAGCGATGAACGGTGAGAACTGTGTCTCGCCGGTGAAGCGGTACAGACTCGTGCTGAAACTTCCCTCGGCCAGCTTGATGCGGTTCCATTGGCTGTTGAGATACAGGAACAAGCCCGGCCGAACGCGAATCGAGAGATTGGCCTGGCGTTCTGTTCGAGTGCCGGAATAGAAGTCGCCTACCTCGTAGCGGCCGTTGATCGACAGCATGCGCCGATTGGCCGTCTGTCCCCAGAAACGGAACCGGTTGAACGTGTACGACGCGCCTTGGGGGAGCGTAACGTTGTCGGAAATCTCGAACGGCTCATCGAGATGTTCGTGGCGGTTCGACGCATAGAACCCGAAATTGTCCTGCGAGTGGAGGTTCACCTGGAGGAGCGTGAGATCGAACGCGCGCTGCAGCACGTCGTTTCGGAGATCGGTCTGCACGGTCGCCGCGCCGCCGAAGGTGAACTGGCGGATGTAGCGGTGGTCGCGCGGGCGCGGGCCGAATTCGACAAACTCGGTGTAGCGCCGGTAGCCGTTCCGGGTCACGAAGCCAACTGCCGGGTCGAAGTTCTCCTGCACTTCAACCGTGTCGATACGACCGTTCCAGAGGTCGTTCGGATAGCTGAGCGAGGCGCCAAACGCGGAATTGCCGCGCGACACGCCGGGTCGGCTGGAATTCAGAAACCAGCCGTCGAGTTGCAGGTTCTGGTCACCCATGAAGGATGACGTGGCGAGCCGTGCATCCACGCCTGCCGTGTGGGACGTGCCCGTGCCGGCGATGCGCGGATCGCGCCGCGTGTACATGGCGCCGAAGTAGGACTGCTGCAGCACCCGGCGCTTGAGGCGCATCACGGTAAAGTCCTCTCCGATTGCTGCGGTATCGCTGTCCTCGCCCGTCCGCACGTGCATGATGCCGACGTCCTGACCGCCAAGCTGGCCGGTGATCTTCGTGCCGTAGTCGATCTTCTGTGGCTCGCTGTTGGCGCTCAGGCCGATGCGCCGGCTGAAGAACGGCAGGACGCGCTCGTTGTCGAACGTGCTCTGGTTGTTGTAGTTGTTGGTGCTGTCGGCCGGGCTGGCGAAGTCGAAGAAGATGGCGCCGTCGAGGAAGAAATCGCGTTGCTCCGGGAAAAAGAGCGAATAGCGCGTGAGGTTGACCTGACGCTGATCGACCTCCGTTTGAGCAAAATCGGTGTTGACAGTGAAGTTCGCGCGGAGCTGCGGCGTGAGGTTGTAGAAGAGATCGACGCCTGCACTCGAATTTCCGACCGTCGCCGGGCTTCCTCGTCCGGGGGAAGCCTGTGACGTGAACACGCCGTACGGCTTGATGTCGAGCCCATGGCCCTGCGTCACGTCGCGGATGCCGCTTACCAGACCGGTGTTGCTCATGCGGCGCAACCCCTGGTTGCGGGCCCATCCCATCCAGACGCTTTCTTCGTTCTTCCTCTTGACGGTGCGCTGAAAGTTGACACCCCACGTGTCGCTGTTCGGATCGAAGTTGAGCGTCCGGAAGGGGATGATGATCTCGAGCGTCCAGCCGATTTCGCTGCGGCGATGGCGCGCGTTCCAGATGCCGTCCCACTCACGGTTCTGTCCGTTCACGCCGAGGAGTGCGTCGGCCATGAGGCCCGACGGGTTCATTTCAAAAAAGTAACCCGTGCGGCCGTCGAGGAACGTGTCGATGACCCACATGAACCGATCGTCCGATCCAAGTCCCTCGTCTCGTCGCCTCTGGTAGCCCAGCCACTTTTCCGGCTCGGAGTCGTAGCACGTGACGCCGATGTAAAGGAACTCGTCGTTGTAGGCAATACGCACTTCCGTCGGTTCAGTCGTAGGGCGGCCGTTCTGCGGGTCCTGCTGGATGAAGTCGGCGGCGGGAACTGCCCGGGACCATATCGGTTCATCGAGCACGCCGTCGAGCACGACGGACTCACCATCGTTCATTCGGAAGGCCGCCATTCGGCGGCGGCCGTTGCTATCTGCGCCCTGGTTACCCTGGTTGGCCTGTACGTTCTGTTGATTTGCCGCAGCGCTGGGTGGGGCGGACTGTTGAGCGCCGGCCGTTGAAGCGCAGGCGCACACGAGGGCGACTAACAAGGGGAGCCGCAGGCCCCCCGGGCGAACGATGCTCATCAGTGGTTTTTTCCTACCGGGAGGGAAAGTGGGCAGACCCTACCCGCTACGCGTCTATACGCCGGCGCTGCCGTCAGCGTTGACTCTGCTTGAGATACTTGGACCTCAATGGTAGCCCAGGGAGCGTGGCAACCGGAAACCGGGCGAATCAGCCCAGATCATGTGATCCGCGCACGCTGAAGCGTGCGCGTTACCGGTACACGGCAACGGCCAGGGTGTGGGTTGTAGCGCGCAGGCTTCAGCCTGCGCGACGGCACGTGGACCGGCGGGATCGCCACGCTCGAGCGTGCGCGCTGCGTCAAATGGGTTTCAATTGGCCGGCTTGTACGTTTTGCTGAATCCGTTTCGCGCGTTCGTGATCGTGTACGACCCATCCTGCTCGGCGACCAGCTTGATCCAGTGCGCAGCTCCATTGTGCGCCGGCGCTGGAGCCGCCCCGGTTCCCGGCTGCGGAGCGGGTGTCGGTGCGACAGGAATTTCTGAGGGCGCGGCGTCTGCGATGTTCGCAATGAACATTCCGGGCACCGTGTACTCCTGGCCGCTCAGAAGCGAGAAGTGCATCTGCCACAAATCTTCGAGTCCCGGAGACGCGTGAATCGTTCTCATGACTTCGGGCTCACCGCCCTTGCGGGTTCCGTTGTTCATGATGATCGCCCGCGGCCGGAGGGCATGCACCATCACCTCCGAATTCGACGTGGCCTGACCATGATGCACCCCGAGAATCACATCGACAGTTCCCAGCCTGTTGCTCGGGCACATCAGCTCGAACTCTTTGTTCTTGGTGAGATCGCCCAGATGAACGGTGCGAAATCTTCCGAACGTGAGATGCACGCCGACGGACATCGGGTCCTCGAGGTTATTCGTACCGGGCATGAAGGTGGCGCAATACGGATTCGGCGTGCCGGCGCCCTGCAGCGGCGTCTTGATCGTTTCGCCGTTGGACGTGACGACACGAACGTCGATGCCTGCGATCGGGATTTTGTCGCCCGGTCTGGCCACCGTGTGTTTGGCCTTCGCGTACATTTCCTTGTAGACCGACTCGAACTTCGCGCCCGAACCCATCGGATCGATGTTTGGACCATGGTCGATGAAATGACGAATGGGGAGAAGCGGCAGCAATTCCGGCAGGCCGCCAAGGTGATCGGCGTGATAGTGCGTCGTGATCAGATGATCGATCTGTTTCACGCCCGCGTCGGAGGCTGCGGCCACGATGCGTCTCGCATCGCGTCCGTCGCTGGGATTTCCTGCATCGATCAACAGGGATTCACCGGTCGGCGAGACGATCAGCGTCGCGTTGCCGCCCTCCACGTCGACGACGTAGATCTGGAGCGACTTGGAGTTGCGGCTTTGTGCCGTCGGGACGGCTGCGGCCACCGCGGCAAGGGCCACGACTAATGGCAGGATCCAGCGTGCACGCATGGCGGACTCCTTTCGTCAGAGTGGCGCGATTCTCAACTGGCGACCACCGAGTCGGCAGACGGCCCGTAGATGGCGGGCACCTTGCCGCCCATCGGCCGAATGCAGGTGCTCAATTGTCCGCGGTGGTGCACAGCGTCCAGCAACAGCATCCATGCCAGCGCCTGCACGGGTGCCTGGTAGATCGATCGATCGCCAACCCGGAAGTCGCCGATCGTCGCCCAGTTCTCGTCGCTGACCCGCTCGAGCTTCGTCAATAGTGTCTGGTAGCTGGTGTCGAACGCTTTCACCGCGGCCTCGTGGTTGGCGAACGGCACCTCCATCCGATGATGAATGACGCCGGCGTCGATCAGCTCGATCATGTCGTCGACGTGCCCGATGATGTGGCCGACGAGCTCGCGCGCCGAGCGTGATCGGGGTTCGTGCTTGAAAGCGAGGTTCTCACCGGGCAGGGCGGCAAGGACGTTGTGAAACCGTTCGAACTCCTGCGACATGGTCTGATGAAAAAACGTCTGATTGTTCATTGCTGTCCTCCTGGGTGCGGGCGCGTGACACGCGCGTAACGTTTCACCGCCTCGTCGGGTTGAGCTTTGCGACCGCTCATTGTAGTCTGCAGAACCCACCGCCTTCAGCGCTTGCGCGACGGCGCGAGACGACGTCTGGCTTATCGCTCGCGGTCGCGCTCAATGAGTCGTCGGTTGGTCGCCTGACCGTTAAGCGGCCCGACCGAGACGTGATTATCGTCGCCTGTCAATCGACGATGACATCGGGATCATCCGTTCTCGCGCCTTCGGTATACACATCGGTACTTGTAGGCACGAGAGTCGGCATCACCGCGTATCGCTCTGCCGCCGGGCACCTGGAACACGGTCTCAGCGAACGGGCTGCCCTTCACAAAAACAATCGTGTGCTGGTTGCCGCGCTCCGTTAACCACACGATTACATCGGGGGGGTTCTTGTTCCCGTGGACTTCTTGCTCGACGACCCTTCCACTCGCATCGATATGCACCTGTACCACAGCCATCGCGTCACCTCACGTCGACGAGATTCTATGTCGACTTCAGCGACACGACACGGGTAGATGTGAGATGAGTGGGCAAACCACCCCTCGGACGCGTGACGTGTCAAAAGGCGTGGGCGAATGCGCGCCTTTCGAGACCCGTTTCGAGGTTCCCGCTAAGTAATTGGTAACTCACTGATACGATGACATCGGACCTGATGCCGGGGTGCCGTCGCGGTGAAGCGTCCAGAGCGTCGAGGGCGATGGGTCAAAAGGAAACGGCACTTCACTCTCGGTTCTTCGTCTGGCGCACTTTGCCACCTACGCTCAACGCTCGCGTGCGTCTGCTTTTGGCCGGTCGTCGCCGCTTCCTTG
Source organism: uncultured Acidobacteriota bacterium (assembly GCA_963814955.1). Classification (GTDB taxonomy): domain Bacteria; phylum Acidobacteriota; class Vicinamibacteria; order Vicinamibacterales; family UBA2999; genus DATCJA01. Next base: position 9,132 of record CAWFEX010000014.1, on the reverse strand, counting down.
TCACGGTTTTTACAGGGAACGAGAAGATGTCTCCAAAGACCATCCGCCGTTTCGGATTGAGCGTGCCAATCTCGCGTTCGAGTCGCGGCGGAAAACGATGTTTTCGTCGTCGTTCAGACAGCAGCTCGATGTCCTCCATTCGCAGAACCTTCAACTGGAGTCTTTCAAGCTCTTTGCACGCCAACCCGAAAAAGTCCCGAATGTTCGTGGCATAACCGATAACGGGAACAAAGGCCCCCGACTGGCGTAGGAACTCATTTCCAGGGAACGGCCGAACCTCCGCAAGACCTATCCACTCTCGCCGCGCTGGTCGCTTTGTCACGCCATTCCGATTGCCGAATGCGAGGCTCACCGCGATAGTTAATTCGTTGCAGGACCTCCAGGTGGCCGCACTCCGAAAGAGGTCCTACGCTCACACCGCTGAGGTTGCGGTAGGATGCCATCACCCAACCGCCAGTTCAAGGCATCAGAAGCCCGATGAAAACCGAGCTTGCGGGCAGTGGGAGGCGCCAGATGTCGTCGTCGCAGAAGCGCGGACTCGTTCGGGCTATCAGCATCCGCCAGCCGTATGTCGAATTGATTCTTCGCGGCAACAAGACTCGGGAGTATCGCTCACGTCCGACCAACATCCGTGAGCGCGTCTACCTGTATGCCAGTCTCCGTCCTGCAGAATGGCCCTCTGAATGGCGGAAGGTCGGCAAGCGTCCCGGCGACCTGCCTACTGGCGTCATCGTAGGCTCCGTCGAAATCGTGGACTGCCGCTGGGACGACCGGATGCGTTGCTTCGCCTACGTGTTGAACGCGCCGAAGCGTTTAGCGAAGCACAAGAGGCCGATTGGGCGACCGACGCCGTGTTTCTGGCGGCCGCGTTTCACTAAAACTTGAAGCCGGACTCGACAATCGTCATCGTTTCCTGCGCGAGGGAGAAGTGTGGTGGTTTGGGATTTGGGAGACATGATTTTCTCCTCTGCACAATGAGGCGAGAGAGATTTGGTAGAGGGGGAAGGCCAAAACTAAGCCACCCAACCCACCCAAGTCACCCTGAAAGTCCTTGACTGTCGTCGTCCTCGACTGTCGAAGCGGCACGAACCCACGCCGTGCCGTAAAATGCCTCGCACATGGCCATCGGCCCCGGCAGCCGGGTCGGCCCCTACGAAGTCACCGCCCTGATTGGCGAAGGCGGCATGGGCAAGGTGTGGCGGGCACACCATACGGGGCTCAAGCGCGATGATGCCCTGAAGGTGCTGCCGGATGCGTTCGTGTCGGACCCAGAGCGGCTGGCTCGATTCCAGCGGGAAGCGCAGGTCCTCGCATCACTGAACCACCCTAACATCGCGCACGTCCATGGGCTGGAGCAGTCGGACGGCGTGCAGGCGCTCGTCATGGAGCTGGTCGAGGGACCGACGCTCGCTGACCGCATCGCGCAGCGGACCGATTCCGCTTGACGAAGCCCTGCCGATTGCGAAGCAGATTGCTGAGGCGCTCGAAGCCGCACACGAGCAAGGCATCATTCATCGCGACCTAAAGCCCGCGAACATCAAAGTGCGGCCGGACGGCACTGTGAAGGTGCTCGATTTCGGATTGGCGAAAGCGCTCGAACCAGTGTCCGCCACAAGTCGATGCGACGGCGTCGCCCACTATCACGTCTCCCGCGATGATGACCGGCGTCGGCGTGCTGCTCGGCACCGCTGCGTACATGAGCCCCGAACAGGCGCGCGGCAAGGCGGTGGACAAGCGCACGGACATTTGGGCATTCGGGTGCGTGCTGTACGAAATGCTGACGGGACGGCCGGCTTTTCCGGGCGAAACGATCTCCGACACGATCGCCGCCGTTTTGGAACGCGAGCCTGAGTGGAACGTGCTGCCTGACACGACGCTGCCCGCCGTCCAACGGCTGCTGCAACGCTGTCTCGAGAAGGATCCCAGGCGGCGCCTGCACGATGTCGCCGACGTCCGCATTGACATTGAAGATGCGCTCACGACGGCGGCTTCCGGCGGGTCCGCAGCACCGGGCCTCGTACGTAGCGTCATCGGCCCAGCGTCATCGCGTGCTTTTCGACGCGAGCGCTTATGGGCCGCCGCAACCGCAGTGATGGCCGTAGCGGTCATCGCTCTCGCAGCGCTCGTGCTCCGACGTCCGGCGGCGGACCTCCGCCCGCTCCGCCTCTCCATCGTCCCGCCCGCTCGGGACGAGGTTCACCCCGAAGGACATCTCGGCGATGCCCCATTTCGCGGTGTCCCCTGATGGAAGCCGACTCGCGTTCGTGGCGTCCGCGCCAGGTGCCCGCCCGCAGCTCTGGGTGCAGCAGCTCGAATCGGCCGCCGCGCAGCCGCTGCCAGGCACAGACGACGCGACGGGACCGTTCTGGGCGCCCGACAGCCGAAGTCTCGCCTTTTACGCGCGGGGCAAATTGAAGAAGGTTTCGCTCGGGGGCACTGTTCCGCAAGATCTCGCCGACGTGGCGGTGGACGTGAACTCTGGCGCTTGGAACGCTGACGGGATCATCCTTTTCGGCGGGCGCGCGGGGATCCGCACTGTTTCGCATATCGGAGGACGGCGGCCCAGTGGTGCCGGTCACGAAGCTGGATACGGCGAGAGGTGAGGCCCGCCCACGGGTGGCCGCAGTTCCTCTCCTGATAGCCGCCGCTTCATCTTCTACGTTCGAAGCGCGATACCGGAAAACACTGGCGTCTACGTTGGCTCGATGGATTCCAGCGAAAAAACGCAGATCCTTCCCTCCACCGCCAATGCCGTGTACGCGCGCTCCGGGCACCTGCTGTTCGATCAGGCCGGCAACTCTGATGGTCCAGCCCTTCGACGCCAGGGTCGGGGTGTTGACCGGACAAGCGTCCGCGTTTGGCGATCGCGTGTGGTCGGGCCCGGGGCCCAGTTATCTGGCGCTCTCGATCGGCGCAGACGGGACGATGGCGTACTGGAATGGCCAGGCAGGCACGACGGAGCTGCTAGTGGTTCGACAGGAACGGCCGACCGCTCGGCAAACGTCGGAGCTCGGCCAAACCCTACCAGAGTCCGGCGCTGTCACCCGGCGGCAAGAACCTTCTGATTACCGAGCAGATTACTCCCGCAGGAACGAACTCTCGAACATCGATTTGTCGAGTGGCGTTCCTTCGCGCCTCACGTTCCCAGTTGGCCAATTCAGTTTTGCGCCGCTTCGGCATCTGGTCGCCCGACGGGAAAGATACCTTCTGTACAGCTCGTTCGACGCGGAAGGACAGCACCTGTATCAGATGGCGGCCAGTGGCACCGGTCAAGAATCGGTGCCCTTCCGGTCCCCTGTGTTGTTTCCCGAAGATTGGTCGCGCGATGGGCGCTGGCTCGTCTACAACACCTTTGGGGCGAACACTGCCGTCGACATGTGGGCATTCAACTTCGCGGACGGGAAGCCCAGAGCCGATTTTGGAAGAGCCGTCGAACCAACTGCAGGCGCGTCTGTCGCCAGACGGCCGGTGGCTTGCCTACGCGTCCGACGAGTCGGGCGAGTGGGAAGTTTATGTGCGGCCATTCTCCGGTAGGGGCAGAGCAAGCGGCTGGTTTCCACAGGCGGCGGGTCGCAGCCGCTCTGGCGCGGCGACGGCAAAGAACTATTCTACGTCGCCGCTGATAACCGTCTCATCGCCGTTCCGATTCGGAGGCACCGACACGTTCGAGGTCGGTGTTAGCCAGCCGCTATTCGCCACGCGCATTCCGGCGGTGCTGGCGCCGTGGCGCACCAACTATGCGGTCTCGTCAGACGGTCAGCGGTTCCTGGTCAACAGCGTTACGCCGGAAGTGGCACCAGCGGCCATCACGATTGCGGTGAACTGGCAGGAGAGGTGGAAGAAGTGAGTCAGGCTGTCTTCGGAATGAACGCAGAGGCGCGATCGAGCGATAACGAGTAACGCCGTGGCGACTACGATCCAGCCCACCTTCTTGTGCCACCCACTGCCACTCTGCCACTCCTAAGCGGTGGTAGCAGTGGCGGCAGTTCGTAGGGGCCCGCTGCCATGGCAGCTTAATGGCCGTTGATGGCAGTTATTCGGCGGGGGCCCGCGAGAGATCGGACAGTGCCACCAAGCAGGCGGTGCCCAGCGAAGTTCATGAATTTCCTCACTTGGACGGCTTTTTCAACTGTGCACGACCATGGCCGAACGTGACATGACTCCCGACGAGTTAGAACGATTCGAGCAAGAGGTCGTCCATCGCGAGACCGACAAATCAGGACCCGGAAACGAACCCGGACGTTCAGCCCAAGCAAAAGCCTGAGAGGCCCATCGCGATTCCTGTCGTGCCGAACCCGGATTGACCTACGGCGGCACTGCGCTGGCGAGTGTTGCGATGCCGCAACGTCGCGCTGGCAAAGAATGATTCTCGTCTTCCGGACTGTCCCAAGTGCCCCATCAGTCCTATCGATTTCTACTCAATCAATTTCCAGACAGCGAAAATTCATCCGGGTAGGAATACTTAGGACACATGGGCAGATGGGACACACGCAGCCGGCTGTGTAGCCCTCGTCTGCGGTCGCAGTTGTGGCTGATTAGCAAAGTCTTTCGCTGACTGGTCCGTTGAAGTGTTCGCCGGTTCCACCTGAAGGGGGATCGTCTTTTGCTGACACCTCTAGCAGGAGAGACCCATGTCCATCCAACGAATCATCGGAATGGTACTTGTGGTGATTGGATTAATCGCGTTGCTCTCGGGTGGCATTACCTGGACGCAGCGCAAGACGGTAGTTGCTGGTGGACCGATCGAAATCACGACAACGGAGCATAAGCGCCTGCCCCTCTCGCCGATCGTCGGGATCATCGCGTTGGTTGGCGGTGTCGCGTTGCTGCTGCCGTTTCGGCGACACGCCTAACATCACGTCGAGCGTTTTGCGCCAGTCGATATTCAGGGAGATATGCAGTTCGAGTAACACGAAGATGTCGGCATGGTCCTGCCTATGAAGACGGGGCTAGTGCGCCCTCGCGCGGCCTTCGGTGAGATCTTGCTCAAGCGACCAGAGCATCTCGCTATGTCAGTGTGCTTCGGTTTGTCCAACGGCATAACGATCTCCCCACATCAGGAACACACAGGAAAACACCTTTCCACATTTTGACCAGCGTCACCTCGGCGCGTAAGCTGTGACCGATGCCGCGACGAAATGACGGAGCATACTACCTCTTTCACGATCACGACTTGCGAGCCGTCTGCGACAACCAACGTGGACGGATGAAGGTGGCGATTGAGGGTGCAGATGCGAACGCGATACGAAGCGGCGATTTGGAGGCACTGACCGAAGCCTACATCGCACAGTTCTCGCTCGAATCTCCTGAACTGGCGGAAGGAGCCATCAGCGTCGAGGTGGAGGAAGCTCAAGTCGATCTGAGCTGGGACAGAAGCCGCCACATCATCAATCGAGATGAACCGTTTCACATTCCGGGCATTCGAGCGACATACTACGTCCCCTATCGCGGGGATGGGCAGCTGTTCAGGTGTCACCCCAGCACATTCAGCTCGGTGGCTCCGGCTGTGACCGACATACTCGAAGACGCACTCGTCTTCACGGTCGAACGGTCGGATCAGAATGTCGCCGCAACTAAAACCGCATTCGAGGAGGATCTGAAGCGAGTAAAGGAGTGGCTGGCCTGGGTGCGTCGTGATGCGGACACGTTCAACGATTCTCTACCGCGTGATGCCGGTGCGTGGCTGACAGCGCGACGACAACGAATCGCGCAAATGGCACAAGGGATTGAATCATTGGGTGTGCCGATTCGGAGAGCGGGTTCTGCAACCACGACCGCGCCTGCCGCCAGCACTCCGCCACCTCCTCCAACGAAGCGGCTCGAGAAATACGACGTTGCGCTGTCGTTCGCCGGAGAAGACCGCGAGTATGTGGAAACCGTCGCGGTGGGACTCAGAAACAATAGAGTGAGCGTCTTCTACGATAAGTTCGAGACAGCCGGTCTTTGGGGCAAGAATCTGGTGGACCATCTCGCGGAGATTTACAAGAACCGTTCGCGCTATGTCGTGATGTTCATCTCAAAGGCTTACGTCGAGAAGGCATGGACCACCTATGAACGGCAGCACGCACAAGCGCGGGCACTCGTCGCGAAGGAGGAATACATCCTGCCTGTTCGATTCGATGACACTGAAGTGCCGGGAATGACCAGCACGGTCGCTTACGTGTCGCTGCGAAATCTCACGCCGGACGGACTAGTTCAACTGGTCCTGACGAAACTTGGGAAAGCATAAACGACCATTGCGAGCTTCCGCGCACGGTCGGCGAGGTGTTTGTCGATCCGGCGTCTGGGCGGGTGACTGTTTCAAAGGTCTGCCCACTCGGGCACGTCTCGTCCTTGCCGATCGTGGAGTTATAGGCGAGTCTGACAGCCGGAAGCAGTTGGCAGGGGGTGTATCGCTAATCGGGTTCAATCGACGCTGAAGACGTTGAGGTTTTCCGGCTCAATTTTGCGTGCAACTCTGTGCAATCAACCAGTGTTCCTCTGTTCAAATTTGCGCGGCTCGCACACTCAGGCTGGCTGTTCCTCCTCCGACCAACCGGCACCGACCATCATATTCCTCCTTGGCCCACCCTAGCGCTTCCTCGCCGTTGGCGAAAATCTGCGAGACCAGCAGGGACCCATTCCTGAGCATCCGCACTTCGCTCCCCAGCGGCACGAACCGCACTTCACACGACGCGAACTTGCCGTCGCGGTGAAGGGTCCAGAGAGTCGAGGGCGAGGGGTCGAAAGGGAAGGGCATCGGTTCACTTCCCGCGCGCTTTCAGAAAAACGTGATGGACTCGGTCGGAGAGCGAGTGCGAATCAGGCAATCCGAGCGTTGATATGGCTGGGATCTGTCAAATGGGCAGATCCCTCCCTGCCTCACGCTTGTGAGTCCCTTCTGAGCACGCTCTTTCCGTGTTCTTCGTTCTTCAGATCCGTCTGGTCGGCGGCACCGCGTTCTAGCGACGGTTGACGCTGCTGATATCCGCGGGTTGAGTACCGCCCAGACTGTGGTTCGTCGCGGAGCTGCCTCGCCCTAGGCACGGACGTATCGATGCTGCTGATGTCCATAACGTTCCCGAGGGTTCTCCACCTGGCCGCGATGCCGCCGGCCTGACGGATCTGATCGCCGCGTCGGCTTACGCCGCCGGCGGCGGCACCTCCTTGGCGATCGCCCAGATGAAGCCCGTGAGCTCGCGCGCAATCGCGGTCGCGACCTTGGGCTTCGCCTTGCCGCGCGCCACCAGTTTGCGAAAACGTGACGTCAAGCGGAGTTGCGCTTTCCACGCGATGTCACAGATCGATTTCGGCAACGTCTCTTGTCGGTAGAGCATCTGCCGTCCGATGCGGGGCACGCCTTGATAGGCCCACGCGGCTTCTGCGAGCAAGCGTCGTGCGTGCGGATTGCCCGCCTTGGTGATCCCGCCGCGGCGGACGCTCGGCCCACTGGAGTACTCCGAGGGGACCAGGCCGAGATACGCCATCAGCTCACGCGGATGGGTGAACCGTCGAATGTCGCCGATCTCGGTGACGAGGCCGACCGCGGTGACAAACGAGACTCCGCGCAGCGCCTGCAGGGCATCCACCACCGGCGCCCACCGCCACGCGGGCGTCTGCTGCCGGAGCTGGTCGGTGAGCCGCTCCACGCGGCGCTCGGTCTCGTCGATCGTGTCGCGGTACTCCTGCAGCGCGATGTGCTGCGGCGCCAGGGGAAAACTGAGGTCGGCCAGCCAGCGGCGATACGGGCGCGTCCACCCGGCGCGTCCCGGATAGCGTCGACCCTGGCGGAGCAAGAACGCTTTCAATCGATGCTTGGCTTGGGTGCTCAGGCCGACCGCGTCTTCGCGCGCGCGCACCAGATCACGCAGGGCTTCATCATCGGCCGTCGGAATGTAGATCGCGGTGAGCTCGCCCGCGCGATGCAATCGGGCGAGCGCGTCGCCATCGCGGCGGTCGGTCTTGATCCGATCCCCGCTGCGTTTTGGCATGCTCGAGGGATTGACGACGACGCAGTCTTCTCCCTGCGCGGTGAGAAAGCGGTGAATGCCAAACCCACACGGGCCGGCCTCATACACGAACCGTAACCGTCGCTGCGGGGCGCGCAGCGCCCGCACGACCTTCGCCACCGCCTCGAGGTCACCTGGGATCACGCCGTAGTGTCGGACCTCGCCGTCCCGCCCCTCTTCCGCGAGTGAGACGTCGATCGATTCCTTGTGGACATCCATCCCCACGAACATGCTACGTTTCGCCATGGCCTGCCTCCGTTGTATGTGGCTCTGCGCGTCACCCTCATCGGCTTCGCGCAATCCACGACTTACTACGTGAGGCAGGCCTCTGCTCTGACAGCCATACTGTCTAGTACACCTTGAAGAAACGACGGAATCCTATCTGTTTCAGGGGGTTGTGTTACCAGAGCGAGCCCAGGCTGTCTCTTCAATTTACCCTGGGATTTTCACACCTTGCCTCAGAAGTCGAAGGCCAAGCAAACGTAAGCATCGTTTTGAAATCAGGTCGCCGTATGGGTCGAGAGCAGACCTACCGACTGGGACATCTTCGACCTTCGAAACGTCGTGAAGAACATTGTTCAGAAGATCACCTGGCTATGGTGGGGTAAACATCTCAAGGGCTACGCCTATGACCTGCAACTGACGCGGGTTTCTGAATCGTAGTCGTGGAATCCATTACGTCTTTGGGATCGACATCCCGTGCCTCGCGGAAAGAGCCAAGTCCGATCGATGTGCAACAGGCTCTGGAGTGACGGCTCAAAAGCAAGATGATTGGGCTAGAAGGCGTGTTCCTGAATCGTTGCTTCAGCGATCTGACTTCATCGATGAAGCACACCGACGGCACTGGGTTCTACTGCTACCGGGCGATTGAGTCGTTACGCCACCATTGCGCGACCGTCCATGGCCTGTCCACCGCCGACAAGGTGAAACAGTGGGAGAAATTCCCGAGAGGTGTCGAAAAGCACCGAAGAAACTCTTCGCTATATTAAGGCCGCCGCCGATCCCCTGCGCCATGGCGAGCCGGCGACAGCGAAGGCGGAAGATCGCGCGAAGCTGTTCATGGAGACATGGAGTGTCGTCGATAGGTATTTGAGCGGTGTCTAACTCGGCTTGCAGCCGACGGCGGCTGACGCGAGGATACGCC
>CAWFEX010000013.1:0-447532 GCA_963814955.1 uncultured Acidobacteriota bacterium | reverse complement strand
CGCAAAGCAGCCGCTCGCTGGAATGTCCTTACTGAGGGCAGAACGGACGTATGCGTCGGCCCAGCTACCGTCAAAACCCGCCGCTCGAGGGGGTCAAAATTCGTCGGTCGTCATGTTGCGCTCTCCTTGCCAAAGGGACCACCCCCCCATTTGAGCGGAGTAATCGAAGCACGCGCGCTCATTCTGTGACCGGCATCCCCCACATTCGCTTGCGCCGTGACGCTGCAGCCCCAATAATGCGCTCACAAAAAAGTGGAGAGGAAAATGCCAGCACCGTTCGTTTTCACACGCCGCCAGCTCATGGCGGCCGGCGCGGCGACGGCGGCCGTGGCTTCCGCGGGCCCAGGGTTTGCGAACACGGCATGGCCGACCAAACCGATCAAGATGCTCGTCGGCTTCGCGGCCGGCGGCCAGACCGATCTCTTCGCACGCACCTATGGTGACTACATTTCGCGGCAGGTTGGACAGACCGTGGTGGTCGAAAACAAGGTCGGCGGCGGCGGCGCCGTCTCCGCGGTGGAGCTCAAGCGGTCCGCGCCCGACGGCTACACCGCGATGATCAACAACACGACGACGTACATGACCAACCCGGTGACGATGAAGGACATCCGCTATGACGTCGGCAAGGATTTCGTCATCGTCAGCATCATGCCGACCGGCAGTCTTCCGCTGATCGTCAGCGAAAAGTGTGGCGCGAAAAATCTTGAGGAATTTATCGCCTACGCGCGGAAGACCGAAAAAGTGAACATCGGCACCTATGCGGCCGGATCCTACGCGCATATCGCGATCGCCGAACTCAACAAGCAGTACGGCCTCAAGATGGAGGCCGTGCACTATCGCGGCGAAGCGCCGATGTGGACCGATCTCGCGGGGCAGACGCTCGACGGCGGGATCGGGAGCTACACCGCCGCGCTCGGCGTGCTGCAAACCGGCAGGGGACGCGCGATCGCGGTGTCCCGCCGCCGCATCAGCGTGTTGCCTGATGTCGCGACCTTCCACGAGCAGGGCGCAACCTCGCGCGCCTTTGGCCTCACCACGTTCCAGGCCTGCGCCGTCCCCGCCGCAACGCCGGCCGAAATCGTGCAAAAGCTGTCGGACCTGTTCGTCGCCGCGGGCAAGACCGATGCGATCCGCGAGATGCTCAAGAACCAGGCGATCGACGAAGCCCCGATGACCCTGGAAGCCAGCCAGACGCTTTACCGGACGGAAGCGCCGATCTGGGCCGAGCTGATCGCGGGGCTGGGGCTGGAGCCGATGTAGGCGCGACTTTCGCCCGTCCGGCTTTGGCGCGGCGACCGTCACTCAATTCGCTCAATTTTTGACAGCGTCCCGCCAGCGTCCACGGCGGAGCAAATCATTTGGCCGAAATATCCGCTGAGCGGATCACCTCAGCATATCTGACCGTCTCGCTCTGAATGAATGCGTGGAATTGCGTTACTGATCCCGGCAGCAACGATGCGCGAAGTTCCGCCAGTCTCGCTTTCATTCCCGGATCCCTGAACGCTGCGTTGACGGCTACATTGAGTCTCTCGACCAAAGCAGCGGGCGTTTGATGGGGCGCGACGATACCGAACCACGACCCCGCCTGGTACCCTGCAACCAGATCTGATGCCGACGGGACATTTGGTAATGCGTCGGACTTTGCGGGAGTCGTCACCGCCAGCGGGATCAACCGTTCAGCCCTGATAGGCGCGATGGACGACGGCATCGGATCGAACATGGCGTCGATTTTTCCGGCAAGGAGGTGGGCAAGCGCAGGGGTTGAGCCGAGGCCGAGGTACGGGACCAGGGTCATATCGACATCCGCCATCGCCTTGAACATTTCGATTCCGATGTGCTGGGGCGTGCCCACACCGGCAAAGCCGATTTTGAGTTTGCCCGGGTTGGCCCCGGCGTAGGCGATGAAGCTGGCCAGCGTTCTTGCGGGAACGGAAGGATGACCTCGATGACAAGCGTTCGCCTTCGATCACTTGCGGGCCAGGGACACTGCTGCGCAGAAGGCGCTGCTCGAGACTCGACGAGCGAGTGAGCCCAGCCTTTGCCCACGACAAGCGCGGCGGCGAGGACAACTCCTGGATCTACGCGTACGACGTCCGCAATATCGGCGCCGAATGCGGCGTCGACTACGCCCGCTGCGCGCCGCACGCTGCAAATGTGAAGTCACGTTGCGCCGTCGGATCTCTGTTTGCGACTGGCTCAAAGCGGACATTCGCCAGTATATGTGCGTTTGTCCTGCGCTGACAGATCAGATCATCACTTAAGACACACGATCAAAATCAAACCGGTGATTGGCTCGAGTTCGATATCTAAAGGCCTGCGCAACTATGCGGTCAAGATACCGCTTAACTTATCGAGATATTTCGGTTCAATCGATTTATTTACGTCCAGGTGTGGTGGCGATCACGAACTAACATCCAGATTATCACCAGTGCGAGCAGAGTACCCGTGGTCATCTGGAGTGCCGTGACCTCGTTCGCGTTCTTTCGCCAGTTGAACCACCCGCACCAGCAGATGCCGCCTACCGCGACTACGCCGGCCGCGTGCAAAACGACATCCCTGACGCTTGCCTGAGATCCATCGGGCCGGACACAGGGCTCACCCCCGAGGGCTATTGCGTGGAGAGTGAGGTGCACAAAGGCTCGGTGCAGATCTACCCTGCGTCGGCGCTAGAATTAGTCGGTAAGCAATCGGATCTATGAAAACAATCACAATCAAAGTCTCAGTCACCTAAAACCTATCGATTCACTTGGCGTACCCCTGCGAGCGGAGCCAAGCGATCTTTCGCTCGCCATTTATCCACTCGTTAGCGTCTTCCTTACTGGTCAGACCCGAGATTGTTCGTTGTTCGCTGTCTGGATAGTCGGCCTGGATACTCCAATCATCGTCTGCGATTCGAACGATCCTGAAGCTAACTTTTGCTTTTGCCATAAGGCATTATGCATCCGTTTGATCGAAAACGAAAGCACAGACGTCAGAGCGTTGGGCCATATTCGGAAAACCATGCCGCCAGCGGAAGCGGAATTGAGATGAATGCTTAGATTCTCATCGTAGCATTATTTTCAGGAAGTCCGGTTCCTGATTGAGAGCCCAAATCGTGCGGAGACTTCGTTTCTTAAATAGCGAAAACCCCGCCGGGCGAGCGGGGCTTTCGATGCTCCGTTGTCAATAACCGCGCACAAATATTAACCACTCACGCGTAAGGTTTGCTTATCGCGGTCTTATCCCCCAAGGAATGACGCGAGAGTGTTGCGTAGGGAAACCCGTCGCAGACCCGGCGGGTTTCCTCTTCGCCTTTTTTCTTATTGTGACGATTGCCGAAGATGGAAAATCGCAAGGCACATCGTGTCGTGTTTGAGCGGGGCTATGCCGCTAACATGATGGCGATTGACGGCACCTGGCGCCGTCCCTGCACCATGGAGGATGTATCGGATACGGGCGCCAGACTGACCATCGACGGCTCGATCGAGGGTTTGAACCTGAAGGAATTTTTCCTTCTGCTTTCAACCATGGGCAAAGCATATCGGCGCTGCCAACTAGCCTGGGTTAATGGCGATCAGGTCGGCGTCCATTTCCTGAAGCCGGGGAACAAGAAGAAACCCTAGGGCCGTTGCTTTTAGTGCAGACCGGCCGTTGAGCTACAGACATCATATTGAGGCTCGCGATGGCAGAATTCGAGCAAGCGTATCAGGACTTGGCGGAATTTGAGCGCCAGAAAACGCCATTCCAAGTAATTCAGTTGGCGGAGCACCGTGACATTAAAGATGCGGTCCTTCCGCAGTTTTCTGTTCACGCATATGTCGATGGTCACGAGCTCAGCGGTACCGCCGAAACGGCGAAGGATGCATTTGCGAAAGCTATAGAGTGGCGGATCGTGGGAAGGCTCGCAGACGTCTCGATCAGCGACGGCACCCGAAGTTATTCGATCGTCGAGTTTTCATCGGTAATGGCACTTGCTGAGATTGCGAACACGATCAAGGGCGACATCAACACCGACGAAGTTATGCTTCAGAATTCTAACTGAGGTTAAATGGATACGTTTACAGTCCACGCATCAAAGAATGGCGATTGGGTTGAAACGCAATTCACCAGTCCTACGATGACTGTCGCTAAGGCGAATAGCCTTACGAAGTCGGGACACTCTTTGACGGGGTCGAGCAGCCGGCCGTCCTGCACTACCTCCCGCCCGCGCGGCAGCGGGCTTGAGTTGCTTCTCCGCGGCTATGATTGACCGCGCAGCGTGCATTTTCGCATACAACAAGAATCCGATCTTAGTGGTGACCAGCACGGGCGCCGCGACGACAAAAATCAGCGCGACGGCATTGAACGCGGTGTTTGAAGGCGATCAGGGTAGATTGGCCCGTGACGGCCCGGCCCAGCAGGCTGGTAGCAGCCCGGCCCGCGGCAACGGCGTCCATTCCTTTTGCAGCAAGCATGGCAGTCGTCGCTGTCAGCCGTTCGCTGACCGGGGCACGCCTGCGGTAACGTGGGCTCCGAGCACCTGACCGTTCAGTGCCCGTTTCGGTCGGAGGGGCCGTCCTTAGTGTCCCGGCTACCATGTCAAGCCCGCAAGGCTAAAGAACAAGGAAGCGAAGCCCGGAACCTCGTCCCTCGTAAAAGTAGACGCCGTTCAAATTGGCGTCTCGATCACTGTGTACCTGTCGCTATGGCAGCGGCTGGTGGCCCATCGCCGCCGGCTCAAGCGATAGAACGAGAACGCGGGGGCGAGACCCCGCGTTTTTCATGTGGGGCACCTAGTGCATCGCCCGAAACGCTCGGCGGCCTTAGTCTCGGCCTGTTTTAACCATGAATGCTCTAAGAAGCGCCTCAACTACGCCCTCAGACCTCCCAATCAATGAAAGGAATAAGAACCAACGTGGAGGTCTAAAATGGAGTGCGGTCTCGAACGCGTAACCCTAGACGCCCTTCTGTTGCTTCACGAAGTTGCAGCCTCTGGGCGAGCAGATATTGCGGCATTGATCGCTAAATCTCGCCCGGAACAGCAAAGAGCTAGGAGGCTGAGCGAGTATTGCGATGAAATTTTCGCTGAGATCCGCGTTGCATAAGCCGAGATAACCGCCGCGGCTTTGAAATGTGCCGGTGGGATAGTCAGCGGCCGAACTCGCCGGTGCGCGCCACACGGCGCGGCTTCGGTCCCGCGCCATTTTCTGATCAGGCGGCCTCGGAGATGGAAGCGCGGATTGCCTGAGTGACAGCGACGAGGCGTTTCTCAAGGTCGGCAACCGTGACACTCAGGTTGTCGCGCCGGAGCGCCAGCGTCCTTGCCAGCGTCGAATAGAGCGGATCAGCCTTATCGAAAATTTGTACCCGCTCCTCCTCGGTGGAAATATCGATCTCTAGGATCTGGATCGTTCGTTTAAGATCCTCGATCATGGACGTGATCACGGCGGCCTGTGTTGAGGTGGAAATCCCCGAATGACGCAACTTGGTCACTTGCCTTCTCCAAAAATGGCTCATTACGACACAACGGACCTGGTCCAAGTGCCTTTAGGGCTATTGACCGCAAGAAGCCTGCCAAATCTGGGGGTGAGGCCGCTACTGAGCCAGCGCCGGATTGCCGCAGAAATGAAACGGCCCCAGCTCTCTCAAAGCCAGGGCCAATCTTGCTTCCGGGAGGGGCTGGGGGCTGAAATCCCGGAAGACCGGCTAAGCCTGTCGCGGGTTTGTAAATCTTTGAGGACCAGAGCAAGGCAAAACTCTGGCGCGATGCCAATCCTGACGGCGTCACCATGGTTATCTGAGTGTTAATCTTTGCCGATTAGACTGCCTAAATCGCGTTGGTAATCGCGATTTCTGGGTGCGAGAGAAACCCGCTGGACTGGCCCCAGCGGGTTTTTCATTCGCGCGATGCTGAATTCTTGCCGCTATAGATCACCTGGGCTGCCTGCTGATCTTGCCCTTCAAGTTTTTGTTTCGGCGCCACCGGCGGGACCGGCCGAGCAAATCTGGCGGTCCACCGCTGTTCGCACCTGCGTTGAAGGTCCAACGGGATGATACTCGTAACGACTCCATGTTTGCGGTGATTTGACGCCTGAATCGCCAAACATCTTCCCGGAGCCGTGCGAAAGGCGATGGGCGCAAGTGTGTTCCGAATAAGGATCGATCTGATTTTCCGCCGGTGTTGGAATCTGGTCACACCGTGGGACGGAGCGCCGCAAATCAGCGGCGGCTCTTCCGTCCGCCGCAACCAGCAGCGCTGGCGCCGAGCCGGGCTAAACGTGACCTTGGTAACCCGATATCAACCTGGCCCGAATAAGAACCGTGGCCTCGCGGATCTCGTATGCGTACCGCGCGCTTAATGTTTCGACGCCGATTTTTTCCCGTCGGGCGATTTACCGTGGCTTCCCCCATGACTCTTCAGGTTGCGAAGGCCTTTGAGCGCCGAGAAAGCGTTGTTGCCTGTAACCACTGTCGGGCGAATGCTGAGTTGATCGTGGCCATAGCTAATCCGAAGGACGGCCGGATTCTCCGCGTGTTTCGGTGCGAATGCGGGAAACTGACCTCGAGGCACGATTAGGCACTTGCACGCAGTGGCGGGGCTTCGGTCTCGCGGCTAGTCGCCGTTTCGGACCGCAAGTGCATAGGTTCCGGCAAAGATCAAAAATGCCGCGATGGTTGTCAAAGCGATGAATTTTTCCATCCCCGAAATTGCCCTCGGATGTGTTAGTTTTCCACGAAAGAAGTTGTTCGCAATTTAGCAATCCCAGCGAACCGCTGAGGACCGGCTGCCCGGTGATAGCTCTCACCGCAAGCATCGCCATGATCGAACCGGGCGGTGGCTTCTTTGCAAACCGTGGGTGTGTGGCCCAACTGTGACAGCCGGGAGAAGCGACTTCGGCCATAATAGCCGAGTGCTAGGCTTTGGGGGTAAGTGGACGGCGCCCGGCTATCGGGCCGTGCGGCGGCACGGCCTGAATAGCCTGCCTTTGGAAAGAGGGCTATTTGTTGCTGATATTGTGCGTCGGCCACTTTGTAATGTTCCGCACTACGCTGCCCGACGGAATGCTCTCGGTAGAATTACGGGCGGCGGTACTCGACGTTTTCGGTAGAACCGCAGATCGACCAGCTAAACCCTTTGTTGAGACCGTCGTGCCAGCATCGCCCGATGAGCGATGACGACCATAGCTCGATGTCTGCGATCCTAACGGGTATCAGGCGCGCCTTTGCGTCTCAGCCAAGCCGCGTGCGAATACTGAGCCGCGCGCCAGAGCAGTCACGCGTTCCCGAACCGGCGAGAGTTGTCGAACCCGCGCGGTTGCCCGAGCCCACGCGGCATGTCGATTACAGATGGGAAGCCACGCGCTCCTTATTTTGAATGATCGGCCCGGCCCAATCCGCAGCGTTACTCTACGTCGAGCAGCTACCGGACCTTGATGATTTGCTCCCAGGCTCACGGCCCGACTAGATGGGCCATGGGCACCAAATCGCGGGAAATCCGCGAATTCCGTTGTCGTACTCCTTGAGAGCGAGAAAGAGCGCAGTAGTTGACGCCGCGGCAATCGACGAGACGTTCCGCAAAATGTCGCCTTTGGTTCAAACTGAGACCTCGACGTACCCGAGCGCAACGTCCGCATTGCTCCTATCAACGGACATCATCGGCGTGGCACGGCACGTCCGATAAGTGCCGACAGCTATAACACCAGAAGTCGCAAGTCCATCGTAGAGCTGCGCCGGCCATGACAGGCTTTTTGGCCTATAGAAAAAACAACAAGGCAATCATCACGGCGGCGGGCAGCAACACCCCAACCACAAAAGAAGCGAAGATATTAAACGCGGCATCTCTGCTAATGGTCGGCCGTCACCTGCGCCCGTTGCTTGGGCACTTGATTCTAATCAAGGAATTTTACGGGCACGGATGCGAGATTACGCCGCAGCGCCGAGCGAGAGTTTGGGGATGTCGCACCGACCGCTAACTGACGAGTACCTGCACGCTTTGCGGGCTGTTGCCCGCGGCGAGGTTTTCCGTACCTATAACAGTCAGAAATTCACGCTAACCGGCCCATGCAGCAGCAGGCTGGTTTTTCGCAACATCTCCTGGGATGAATGGCTCTCGCATTTCGATCGATACCGTCTGCTGTTCGTCTATGAGGAAGAAATCGCCGATCGCGCCTACGCGCTGTGGAAGGCCCGCGGCGGTGAACATGGAAACGACCGTCAGGACTGGTTCGAGGCCGAGCGGCAATTGCGAGACGTACCGAGCGGGCCGGGCGGACGATATTGGCTCGTGCCGCAGGATTCGCGCGGAAAGGATAAATGAACACTTCGACCGTGAGCACGTGGGCTCAGCAGTGACACGGTATACTTGTCGCCTCGTCTCATCCTGTTGAACATCTGGGCCTCCAATCGGCGCGGGCGACGGGGGTACTGAAGCTCGGTCGGCGATTGGGAGGGAGTGCTATCGGCGACACTTGTGACGACACCCTGCGCCAGCACACTCGGCGTGAGGCTACAGCAAGCGAGCCGTCACCTCTCGGAGCAGTGGCTCGAGCGGCTGTTGGCGCTGGTTCCCGTCGACGCTCGTTCGGTGTTTCCCAGCGACCTGCTGCTGGATCACATTCCCACACTGATCGACGAGATTGGCAAGTATGTTGCCGACCCGACGGAGGAGGACATCGCCGCGCGAGCGATTGTCATCGCGAAGGCGAGAGAACTGGGGCAACTGCGTCACCAACAGCAGGCGTCGCTCCACCAGGTACTCCGCGAATACGATTTGCTCGGAGAGGTGTTGGACGAGTTCGTTATCAGAGAAACCAGCATCCTGCTGCCACCGCCTTCGCTCCCCGAATGTCTGGAGGCAGGGCGACGAGTCGGGCGCGCAGTGCGTGTCTTGATGCAGATGACCGCCGGGACGTTCATCAGCGAGTACACGGAGACGCTTGCGGTACAAGGGAAGCGGTTGGACGCCTTCAACCGGGCGATCGGCCACGAACTCAGAAATGTGCTCGGTACCCTTCAGTTCGGCGCGGCGCTGCTTGCCGGCGAATCGGCGACCGATGACGACCAGCGCCGACGTCTGGCAGCAACCGTCCGGCGCAGCGCCGAGCGCGCGATCAAGATCATCCGGAGCTTCGAACGACTCCCCCGCTCCGGCGTGGTGGCCGACAAGCCAACGGAGCAGACGACCGAGCTCCGAGAGTTGATCGAGGAAGTGTTTCGTCAGCTCAACGAGATGGCTGGCGCCCGGGGTGTGGAGCTGCGGATGCACTCCCAACCGCTGATGGTGCATGTCGATACCGGTGCCCTGGAGCTCGTTCTGATCAACCTGGTTGCGAACGGCATCAAGTACTCTGACCGCGCCAAGGACGTCCGGTTCGTGGCGGTCGAGGCCGACGCGCGCAACGAGCACTACGACATTCGCGTCCGCGACAACGGGATCGGCATTCCCGCTGATTCAGTCGGGAAGGTATTCGAGCGTTTCGTGCGAGCGCACGCCCACCTGGACGACCAGCTGGGCGTCGAGGGAACCGGCCTCGGGCTCGCGATTGTTGAGGAGTGCGTAGCGGCCCTCGCTGGCGAAATCCAGCTCGAATCGCACGAGGGGCTCGGTACCACGTTCTCGATTCGGATCCCCAAGAAACTACCACCGCTGTCGGGGGCCTGATCAACCGTCGTTTCCTTCACGGTCTCTCTCGTTGGGCAGGAAGCAGCGTTCCTGCCAGCGCTGCCTCGAGGGCTCGCCGGACGGAAGACTCTGTGATTCCCGCATGCGACGCATCCCACACGGCGCGGCCGTTGCGAATCACCAGGATCTGCGGCGTTTCATGACGGATGCCCAGGCGGCGAGCAATGGAGTCGCACAGCTCACGCTGATTCTGCACGACAACGATCCTGCAGCCGATTCGTTTCGCCCACTCCTCGATCTCGCCGCGTGCGGCTTCGATCGCCCGTTCGCTCACACTGCACCATTCACTGTGCTTCAAGAGCACGACTGGCCGCTCGAAGGATTCCGACAATGCGGCCTCGAGCTCGGCGTCTGTCGATAATGTTGCGCACGAATTCAGTTCGTCGACCATGATCCAGTACCCGGGAGACGTCCGTTCACCTCAGGTGATCGCGACCTGCCTCCTATGCCGTACGGATGTGGTGGCGGAGCTTTTCGACCAGCAGGTCTGGAGCCGTTGGTTTCTCGAGCCAATCGAGAATTCGTACATGGCGCGCACGTCCGGTCAGCATAACGACGCGCGTCCCCGCGAGGTCTGCCGTGCGATCGGCGGCCTGCAGGAATTCCCAGCCGCTCATCCGCGGCATCTCCAGATCTAGGAGGACGAGGTCAGGCGGCGGCGGATGGCCGTGCAGCCACTGTAGCGCTTCCCGCCCATCGCAGGCCGTCGCGACACAAAAGCCGGAATCCTCCAAAAGAGCACGTAGAAACTCACGGTTCGCGTCATCATCCTCGACGATTAGAATCCGATGTTCGCTACCTGCTGGCATCCCGGAGACCCGTATTCCACTCATTTATACCGCTACTCAACCAGGGTGCAAGGAATGCGCCGTCATCAAGTGTGGCCCGGCCTTTCTCGACTCAGCGCGACCGTCACGCCCGTCAGAATCAGCAGCGTACCTAGCCCTGTCAACAGCGTGGGCCGCTCGTCCAGGAAAATGAACCCCAGGAACAATGCAATGGCCGGAGTGAAGACGCTGATGAAGCTCAAGCTTGTGACGCTCCACGTCTTGAGCAGTGAAAAGTAGACGAGAAACGTCAGCACGCTGCCTGCAAGCGCCAGATATGCGATGGCGCCCCACGTGGACCTGTCGCCCGGCATGAGAAACCCGTCGCCCGCCAGTAGCGATGCCGCCAGCAGCCCGCACGCGCCAATCAGCATGGCCGGCGCGTTCAGCGCCGCCGGGTGAAGTGCCCCGCCGCTTCGTTTGCTGACGACACCCGCGACTGCCGCGCATGCCGCGCTCACGACGACCGCGATCATCGGACCGGCCTTCGAAGGATCGAGCCGAACGTGATCGCTGAAGAGCGCCACCACACCCAGAAACGCGACCAGGGTACCCGAGAGCTTGCGACCGGTAATCCGCTCCCCGGGAAGATAGAGGTGAGCGACGACGATGGTGATGAGCGGCAGCGTGGCGAACAGGATCGCCGTCAGTCCGCTGTCGAGAAACTGCTCGGCCCAGTAGATCAGCCCGTAGTCGGCGGCGAACAACGCGAGCCCTACGCACCACACCACCATCCACTCTGCCCTTCCCTGCGGCCATCGAGCATGAAAGATCCGCACGAGTGGAAGGAAGAACGCGCCGGCGAGAAAAAACCGGAGAGCCGCGACGTTGAACGGTCCGAGGCCTCCGTATCCCACCTTGATGACCAGCCATGTGGAGCCCCACACGAAGCACAGGAGGGCATACAGAGCGACGTCGCCGAGACGATGCAATCAGCGCCAGCCTGCGTCCCGTGGCGCCCAGTGCCGGGCGACGTGCGCCGCCACGCGCTGGGGCCGCTCGAAGATCTTCACCAGTACGACTCCCGCGACGAAGCCACCGAGGTGCGCCCAGAACGCAACCCCGCCCGACTGCTCGGACACGACGCTGGTGATGCCACCCGCGAACTGCAGGAACGCCCAGTAGATCAGCATCACCCACGCCGGCAACGCAATCTGCTGCAGGAAGAAGCCGAGCGGGACGATTGTGTACACGCGGACGCGCGGAAATAGAAGGAGATACGCGCCCATGACGCCGCTGATCGCACCCGAGGCGCCGACCATCGGCACTGCCGACGAAGGTTCCGCAGCCACCTGCGCCAGTGCGGCCGCCAGGCCGGACAAGAGATAAAAGGCCACGAAGCGCGGCCGCGACATCGAGTCTTCCACGTTGTTTCCGAACAGCCACAGGAACCACATGTTGCCGAGCAGGTGCATCCAGGATCCATGCAGAAACATCGAGGTGATGAGATGGAACGTCTGCGGACCGGGATCGGTGAGGCACGCCAGACCCTCGCCCATCGGGAACGACGTTCCAGGCGGAACCGACTGTGTCAGCTCGCCCGGGATGAGACCGAGCTCGCACACCGAACGCGCCACACCCGACGACGACCCCGCACCCTGTACCAGGAGCCATGCGACCGCGTTGATGGCGATTACCACCATGGTCACGATCGGTGTGCGCTGCGTCTGGTTTTCGTCGTGATAAGGAAACACGGCACCTCCCCGCGCTGCGATTCTGACACGCCAGGGCGGTGTGTACGTAGTGTCCGGCTTCAGCCGGACTGACGCCGGCCCTACGTCACGAGCTCCAGGAAAATTCGCCTCGAGCGCCGGACTTCGTTTCGAATTGACGCAGGTCGGGATCGGTCCACCGGCTGGCACTCGGCGCCAGATCGACCTCCTCCATCCCGAGGCCCCCCACGAATCCACCGCCGCGCAACGTGAAGCCCTGCCCTTGCGGGTCTCTCAAGCGCCGCGACTCGACGCGTCCGAGATCGCCGACAGTGACGGCAATGACCTCGCCTTCGTCCGCGACGTCGATCTTCGCGCTCCGCGCCGGCAGCCACTTCGCCACGAGCGGCGCGAGCGCCGCCATCGGGCCGCCTTTCTGGCCGCTGCAGATAGCTTCGAGCTCCCGCCGCTGGTCGGCATTGGCCGCTTCGTCTATGTAGAGACGCGCGTCGGCGTTGCCGTCCAAGAGAGTCGGCCCTGGAAAATTAACGGCGAAGACGACCGTGCGACCGGCCAGGGCGACGCCGTCGCTATTACCCTCGCGGCATCGGAAGACGATGGCGCCGGCGCACCAGCCCTGGTCCATGATCATCAGCTCCTTCACCGTGAACCAGCAGGGGCAGAACATGTTGCAGCTGCACGTCTCGATGAGCTGTCCTTTTAAACGCCAAGCCATCGCAACCTCCCTGGGTCAGAGGTACAGGTGAAAGATCAGGGCCGACCTGACCACCTGCGCCAAGGCTACGGTGGTCCGCCGTAGCTTCAGCGAAGGCGGAAGGTCGGCCCCTACATTAATACTTCACGATTAATGTAAATGGAATGGCGAGCGTTGGTTCGCGGCTGACGATGCGCAACTCGTAGTCGTTGGCTTCCATCTTCGGTCGAAGGAACGCGATCCGCGACGCGCCGCCACGTGGCGCCACATCCTCGTGAGCGAGCCATCGGCCTTCCCAGTACAACTGCACGAACAGCGCTCTCGAATCGCCTTCCCAGGTCAGCGTGACCTCGATCGGTCCTTCGTGCGGCAGCGAAAAATTGAACCGTTCGCACGGGAACAGATCGGCAAAGCACGACGGCGATTCATCGTCGAATGGGCCGACGGTGCCGTGTATCGCGCGGTCGAGCGACGGCCCAACAGGCGGCTGAGTCACGTTGGAGATGGACCCGGAGGGCAGCGGAGAGGGGGCCGCCGGCGCCAGCTGAGTCATTCCGCCGCACGATGCGAAAAACAGGAGGGAAAACAACGACATCGTGGCGGCGGCAAGCCCAACCGGCATGGGCCCAAACGTCTGCAATTCCTGTGACAGGCATGACGGGAGCCCATCAGTCGACTGGAAAGCCAGTTGTGAGACCATGTCGGGAACCGAAAGGAAAAGATTTACCCATGCGCAGTCGACTTCTCGTCTTCGCTTCTGCAGTAATCGCCGGTTGCTGGGCTGTGACCGGAATTGCGCAATCGCCCAACGCATTCGGCACGCCTACACCTGAGGTCCCGAATCCTGGCGAAACCATCAATGCGGTCCCGGGTGTGCGCGCCCAGGGCTGGCTGATGCAGGGGCGCTCGGAAGTGCTCGCACGCCATGGCGTGGTCGCAACGAGCGATCCTCTGGCGGCGCAGGCGGGCCTCGAAATCCTGCAGCGAGGCGGCAACGCCATCGACGCGGCCGTCGCCGCCGGCGCGGTGCTCGACGTGACGTCGCAGAACGACACGGGCATCGGCGGCGATCTTTTCGCGCTCGTGTGGTCGGCGAGGGACAAGAAGTTGTACGGCCTCGCGTCGGCGGGATGGGCGCCCGCCGGATGGACGCACGAGTTCTTCATCGAGCGGCTTCGACGCACGTCGATGCCGGGAACCGGCGTCAATGCTTCGACCGTTCCCGGCGCGATTTCCGGATACGACGCGATGCTCAAACGTTTCGGAACGATGACGTTCAAGGAGACGTTCGAGCGGGCGGCGCGCGTGGCGGAGCAAGGCTGGCCGCTGGCCGAACGGCGGCATTCGGATCTCTCGGGCAATAACGTCGTCGCGGCGCTGAACGCCGACGCCGACTCGCGCGAGACCTTCCTTCTGAACGGCGCCGCACCTCCCCTCTACAGCATCATTCGGAATCCACGTCTCGCGACAGCGCTGCGCCTGATTCAGCAAGACGGCCGCGACGCGTTCTACAAGGGCGACATCGCAGCGGCGATTGTCGAAAAGGTGCAGGCCAACGGCGGCGTCATGGCCGCAGCCGACCTGGCGGAGTTCGAATCCGAATGGGTCGAGCCGGTGACGACGAACTATCACGGCTACGACGTGTTCCAGCTCCCGCCGCCGGGACAAGGGTTCGCGGTCCTCGAGATGCTGAACATTCTCGAGGTGTGTGTGCCGAAGCTCGGTATGAGCCTCGCGCAACTCGGGCCGTCGAATCCCATGTACTGGCACCTGCTCGTGGAAGCGAAGAAGCTGGCCTATGCGGATCTCTACCGGCACAACGCCGATCCCCGGTTCGCACCCGTCGCCGTCTCTACGCTGCTCTCGAAGTCGTATGCGGCAAGCCTGTGCGGCCGTATCGATCCTGAAGCTGCGTCAGCGCCGTCTGTGTCCGGCGGGACCGGAGGCGGCACGATCTACCTGACGACCGCCGATCGGTGGGGCAACATGGTGTCGCTCATTCATAGTGTGTACAGCGTGTACGGAAGCCGGGCCACCGTCGGCAAGTACGGCTTCGTGCTGCACAACCGGGGCTCCGCATTCTCGCTCGACCCGCGCAGCCCGAACGTCGTCGCTCCCCGCAAGCGTCCCTTCCACACCATCATTGCGGGTTTCGTGATGAAGGATGGCCGGCCGGTGATGACGTTCGGCAATATGGGCGGCAGCGTCCAGCCCGAGACTCACGCGCAGCACATGGTCAACTTGATCGATCTCGGAATGAACGTCCAGATGACGACCGACGCCGCCAGGTTCACGCACAATCAAACGGCGAATGTTCTTTCGCTCGAGGCGCACCTCTTCAACCTGGTTGGTGCCGCGCTGAAGATGAAGGGGCACTTCGTACAGCCGGTGGACGGCGGGTCGGTCGGCGGTTACCAGGGCATTCTGTTCACTCGCGATCCCGGTTTGCCGGAGCCGGCGTTCGACGCCCGAAGTGTGACCGACGATCTACCTGTGAATGGCGTCTATCGTGCGGGGTCGGACCACAGGAAAGACGGTCAAGCGGTCGGCTGGTGAGGTTCCGCCGGACCGGACACGTCGAGGGCCAGAACGTCCTCGATGAAAATCCGGGCGATGTGACGCTCGTATCGTCCGCGGTCAACTCCGTTCCATAGCAGCGCTGCCGCGTCGCGGAACGACAGCGTCCCGCTCTTGTAGGCACGTTCGGGGCCGTCGGAGGTCATCGCGTCGAAGTCGTCTGCAATCGTCACGACGTTGATCTCCCGCGCCCACCAGCATCCCTGCTTGGTGCCGCAATTCACGCTGTAGTCGTCGCCGTGCCGGCGCGACACCGTGGCGATGAACGGGTTGCTGAGCTCGGGACGGCCGGCGTCGCCGAGTCGATCGATCATGCACGGCCCTTTGCGACAGTGCACGTCGCGGATGATGCCCAGCACGTATTCCTTGTTCGTGGCCGCATCCGGACCCGAAGCGCCTCTGAGATCGGTCTGCTTGAGCAGCTCGATGAACGGCGCGCAGTCCTCGTGCTGTTTGCCGAGGTCGTGCATCAAGGCGGCCAGCATGATCTCCGGCACGGTGACGCGCATCGGCAACACGCCGCTGCCGCTTTGCCCTGCGTACTGATTGACGGTCAGCGCCAGCCAGCCCGCGAGCTTCATCACACGGAATTCCGGACAGTATTCACGACGGAAGAACGTGGCGGTGGACGGCGTTCCGTCGATGACGATCTGCTGCTGGCCTTCGTAGCGGGAAAAAATGTCGTCCGCCAGTCGGTCGATATCCAGGTCGGTCTTGAGAAAGTTCGGCGCGTCGCTGCGGCGGCGCCTTAGGCCCGAAAAATCCATCTATCTGAAGTGTAGATCGGGAAATGGAACAGTGACACTCCCGGCACTCTACGTTCTACGGCCGCACCCTGACGTATTTCTGCAGCTTCTTCGGACGCGGTTCGCCGCCGTACAGGTTGCCCTCGCGGTCGACCGCGACGAACTCCGCGCCGGTTCCCGGCGTCTCGCGCGGGTCTCCCCACGGATACTGGATGAACGCCGATATCCACCCACTCCTCGCATCACCGATCCGGATGCCCATCTCCCAGCCCGGATTCTGCACATCGTCGGATTCCGAGTCGGCGACGTAAATCTGATCCCTCGAGTCGAAGAAGATGCCGCTCGGCCGCCCGAACTGCGTCCACTGCGTGAGGAACTTCCCTTCCTGGTCGAAGAGCTGGATCCTGTTGTTCGCGCGATCGGCCACGAAGATGCGGCCGCGCGAGTCCATCGCAATGGCGTGGAGCGTGCGGAACTCGCCTGGCGCGTATCCTGTCCGTCCCCATGCCTTGATGAATTTGCCGTCCTTCGAAAACTTCACGACCCGGTTGTTGCCGTCTTCGTTGTGGCCGTCGGCCACGAACAGCTCGCCGCTCGGGGCCACAACGATGTCGCTCGGCGACGTGAAGTGATCCGCACCGGCTCCGCCGACACCCGGGGTACCCAGCGTCATCAGCACCTTGCCGGCGGGACTGAACTTCACGACCTGCTGTCCGCGCTTGTCGCCCTTCGGCGTCCGATTGGCGGCGACTGCATCTGTCACCCAGACGTTGCCCTCGCGGTCCACGTCGATGCCGTGCGGCCAGATGAACATGCCGCCCCCGAAACTCGTCACCACCTTGCCGTCGGGACTGAACTTGTAGACCGAGTCGGTCTTCGAGTCGCGGCACTCATCGCCAAACCGCGCGGGATCGGCGAGCGGGTCGCACCGAATTACGGCCCAGATATGGCGGCCGTCCGGGTCGATCGCCACCTTGCCGACGGCGCCCATCTGGCGGCCACTTGGCAGCTGGGCCCAGCCGTCGACGATTCGATAGGGGTTTGGCAGCGACTGCGCCAGCGCGCCGTTGGTACCGGGCGGCGAAACGACCGCCGCAATGACGATTAACCCCAGTGCCGCCAAGAGCACATGTCCGAATTTCATGGTGTTCACCTCGTTCTGCGGCCGTCTCAACAGGCTGAGTTGCTCCTTGCGTTTCCCGGCACTTGATGTATTTTGTGCGGCATTGCCGTTCTGATGCCCGGAGTGCCGGCCGCGCATCGACGCGGCCGGCGCCGAGCGTAACTCCGCGGGTGCGGTGGCATCAAGGGCGATTCCGTAGACCTGATGCGATTCCGTAGACCTGTAGGGGCCGACCTTCCGCCTGCGCTGAAGCTACGGCGGACCTCCGTAGCCTTGGCGCAGGTGGTCAGGTCGGCCCAAGGTCCCGGCGGTGTGCAGGTCACAGATTGACGCCGGTAGTCGGAGGCCTTCAGATTGACGCCGGTAGCCGGAGGCCTTCAGATTGACGCCGGTAGCCGGAGGCCTTCAGGCCTCCGGGCCCTGAGAAGGAGGCGTGACGTGAGACGAACTCTAGCCGTTGCAGCCACTGTGGTCGTCATCACCGCAGCGTTGATCGTCCAGTTACAGGGGCAGGGCGCGGCTCCGCAGGAACCCGAACGCGTGCGCCAGATTCCATCGGGCCGGCCGGGACCGGTTACGACCGACGCGGCGATCATCAACCTGCCGGTGCCGAGGATGCACGACGGAAAACCCGACCTGACGGGTCCGTGGGTTGGGGGCGGCTCCGACGCCGACATCGAGCGCGAGGGCGGGCTCAAGCCCGGCGAGCTCCCGTTGCTCCCGTGGGCGCGGGACCTCAGAGCCAAACGCGAGAAGGCCACCTACGAGGAGCCCTATATCTACTGCCTGCCGATGAGCGTGCCGCGCGTCAACCCCTATCCGTGGAAATTCTCGATGTCGTACACGTCGAAGGGACTGACGCACATCTACGTGCTGCACGAGACGGGCGACGCGGGTGCACATCGCGTGGTCTACATGGACGGCCGAAAACATCCTGCCGATCCGTTCCCGACGTGGTGGGGTCACTCGATCGGATCGTGGAGCGGCGACACGCTCGTCATCGACACGGTGGGCTACAACGACAAGTTCTGGTTCGACGCGCGCGGGACACCGCACACCGAACAGCTCCACACCGTTGAACGATGGACGCGCATCAACAACGGGACGCTTGTCAACGAATTCACCCTGGACGACCCCGGTGCCTTCTCCAAGCCGGTGCAGTTGAAGTTCACGGCGAATCTCGCCGCCCCGGGCATCGAGCTGATGGAGTACATCTGCACGGAGAACAATCAGCTGGGTATCGCAGGCGGCTATAAGCTGAACACCGAGGGCAAGCTGGAGCAGCAGAAGTAAGCCTGGCACGCCACGTAGTGTCCGGCTTGAGCCGGACCCGAAGCGTTTCGGGAAATGGTAGGAGGTACAGCAATGCGCACGACGCCTGGAATGGTCGCTGCCGTTTTCGGCTTTCTCTGTTTCGCGGCATCGGTTGCCGCGCATCACGGATTCGATACCGAATACGACGCGAAGAAGAAGGTGTCGCTGACCGGCGTCATCACCAAGGTCGAGTGGACCAATCCGCACATGCACGTCTACATCGACGTCACCGACGCCAGCGGCAAAGTAACCAACTGGAACATGGAAATGGCCAGCCCGAACACCGTCCAGCGCCAGGGCTGGGGACGCACGACGCTCCTTCCAGGTGACAAAGTAGTTTTCGAGGGGTATGGAGGGAAGGTCGTCGAATCACACGGCGCGTTGGCGCGAATCTCCAAGAGCGACACGCCCAACACGCCGCTGTTCATTCAAGGCGGCCCGGAAGCGGTGCGACAGGGGTTTCCGGGGCAATAAGCGAAACAAGTCACAAGGCACAAGGCAGAAGTCACAAGCCACAATTTGAAGTTGTTTTGTGCCTTGTGACTTGTGACTTGTGCCTTGATAGGTTCTAAGTCCCCCGCCCCCACAATGCGCAGTAGCGTCGCAGTGTGAACGGCAGGTTTGCCTCGTAACCCGGCCAGCTCGCGTACTTCGGCAGCTTCAACTCACTTTCGACCGGTTCCCAGCAGCGTCCCTGCTGCGCCTCTGCCTTGACCGCCGCCGACGCGTCCTGCAGGAACGTGAGCTGATCCTGCGCGTCCTTCTTGGTGCCGAGACGGCCGTTGACCCCCGGATGGCCGGGAATCAACCGCTCCCAGTCCATGGAGAGGATCTGTTTGATCGACGCTTCGGCCTGGAACGGATAAAAGTCGATCATGCCGCGGCCGGGCAGCTGGCCCACCGGCAGCAGGTCGACGACGAAAACAATCCGCTCCTTGGGCAGCCGCATGACAAGCGTGCTGTCGGAATGGTTCTGTCCGACATACGTCAGTTCCAGAGCGGTTCCGCCCAGCGTGATCGTGCGGCGCTGATCGACCGTCTCATCGGGCAAAACCGTGTTCGGGTCGTTGAGCACCGCAAGGCGCTCCTTGGCCGTCCTGTGCGCCACCACGCGTGCGCCCGCGTCCTTGAAGGCCCGACCGCCGGCGATGTGGTCGAAGTGGTGATGGCTGTACACGAGATACCTGATCGGCTGGTTCGTGACCTTCCTGATCTCGGCGAGGTACTGCGCCCCGCCCTGCGGACGGCCGTAACCGACCGGATCCGCGACGATGACGCCGTCGCTCGTCACGATGAACATCGACTGACTGTTCTGATTACGGAAGGTGTAGACGTTCTCGGTGCCCTCCACTTTCTTGACCTCGATTTGCGGCGCCTGCGCCGCAGGCTGCCCCTGCGACGACAGCTGGGTCGTCAGAATCGCGCATGCCAGCAGCGTCATGAATATGCGAGTCATAAATGGCCTCCTGATAACCGGATCTGTACACTCGTCACGCGCAGGCTAAAGCCTGCGCTCTACTTCTCTTCGAGAGCGGCGCGGAACATTGCCTCCTGTATATCGGTCTCGAGATCGCAGTTGTCGGGATCGACAAACGGATTCGCGCCGCCGCTCTGCAGCTTCGCGTGCTTGGCGTGCATGTTGTACTGCGCCGGATGATCGCCGAGCGGCACGTCGCACGGCAGCGCGCGCACAACCTTGAAAGTGCGGTTGAACTCGGCGACAACCGCAGGGGTCAGGTTTCCTGGTGCGCGCAAGCTGCAGTGAATCACGACCTCGTAGTTCCTGCCCGCGTCCTGCACGCGGGTCGTCCATGTCGTACAGCCGCGAGTATGACCGGCTGTGAGATGCGCGACGAGCGTCGTCCCGCCAAGGGTGACCGACTCGCCGTCACGCAGCGTTCTGTCGATCGGATGCTCCTTGCCGCCAGGCTTCATCGCCTGGAGGGCGGGTATATCCTCGGCCATCGCCATGACCTGCGCACCGGTCTTCTGCTTGACCGCCGCGTCTCCCTCCTGATGGTCGCCATGCGCATGCGTGCCCAGCACGATCTTGATGTCAGAGAACTTGAACCCGAGGTCGGCGACAGATTTCTCGATGACCGGAACGTTCCGTTCGTAGGTGGTGTTGATGAGAATGTGCCCCTGCTGAGTGGTGATGAGAAACGCGCTCAGCGTTCGCGTCCCGACGTAATAGATATTGCCGACGATCTTGTGAGGCGCGAACTGCGTGGTCTGGTCCTGCTCGGTTCCCATGTTTCGAGACAGGATCGACCGCGGTGTGTATGTTTGACCACGAACCGTCACGGCAGGGCGATCGGGCGGCGGCTGGCCCTGTGCGCGAGCGATCGTCGGAGCACCACAGAAGACCACTACACCGCACAAAATCGTCGTTGGAAAGAACTGTTTCACGCTCGCCTCCAGGTGAGCGTGAATTGTACGTCAGCTCAAAGAAGGTCGAGCGGTCGGACGGATCTGAATGGATGAGAGGAGGGCGGCTTACCGAAAGCCGCCCTCACGCTCTTAGAACGGCCACGGAAAGCCGCCGCCACCATCGTTCCGGTTGCCGTACCGATCGCCGTCGGCAAATCCCTCCTCGTATCCGGAGCGGAAACCACTGCGATACCCGTTCGCGTACTGCGCCCGCGAACCGTAGTCCGAGTCGTAGTTTCGATCGGCGGAGCGGTACCATGAATGACGCGTCGGATCGTAGCTGCGGTTGTCGCGGGCGTCGTCCAGACCCTTTTCGTAGCCGTCCGCATACCCGTTGGAAAACGCGGCGTCATTGACGCGCGAGTTGCGATCCCGGCTCAAATACGGGTCGCGTTGGCGGATCTGATCCCGGCGAAGGGTTCTGTTCGACGCGACCACGCCGCGGTCATCCCAGCCGCGCTGACGGCACCACTCCCATCCGTGCACGGGATGTCCGGCGCCGCTGCGGCAGAATGCGGGACCGTTGCCGTTTTTCACCTTGCCCGATTTGCCCTGTGCCGCCGCGTCTGCCGGCAGCGACAAGGCCAGCACCGCGAGAACCAGAAAAAATGACCGCGCCATCAGCGTCCTCCTTAGTGGGGCTGATGGAAGTAACTCACGGCGCGTGCCACGTCCGAAGCGTGGTGATTCTGGCCAAATTCCGCGGGATCTTGTCTGGCGAGCGTCCTGTTCACAGGACAAAGGGTGTAGGGCGCAGGACGATCACACCGACTCCTGGTCGGTGACGAGCGACGGCTCCGCCTGCGCCCCGTTCCTGGCTTCGCGCGCGAACAGGACTATCGCCACGAGAAGCACCATCAGCGACGACAACTCGAGCGAGAGACGGACGCCCGTAAACGCGCCCACCACGCCGACGGTGACACCCGCACCCGCGCGCAGCCCGAGCATCGCCGTGTTGAACAAGCCGACGATCGTGCCGCGTACGCGCGCCGGCGCAAGAATCTGCACTACTGTCTGCGCGACCGAGGTGAAGGCGATACTGAACACTCCCGCCACGACCAGCAGAGCCACCGCGACCACGTAATTCTGCGTCATTGGAAACAGTCCCATCGAAATCGCCCAGAGCGCGGCGCACACGATGGCGGTGCGCGCCGTCGGCTGAAGCAGCGTCGCGCTTTCGAGCAGGATGACGCCAACGATGGCTCCCGCGGCATTGGCGGCGAGCAGAATCGTGTACTGAGCGCCGGTATCGTCGGCGCCGAGGTATTGCGCGTATTCGGGCATCTGCGCCTGAAACGCGTTGCCGACGAAGAACGACGAGGCGCCGGCCAGCACGATCATGGTCATGATGCGCGACTCGGCCTGAGCGGTCCGGAACACGTTCCATACGTCCGCAAATCCGAATGGCCGCGTGCTGCGCACCGCTTCGTGCGATGTGTGCCCCGTGTACGGCACGCGGAACAGGAAGATGCTGAACGGCAGATAAATGAGCGCGTTCGCAAGCAGCCCCCACGCCGGCCCGAGCAGCAGCATCAACCCGCCGCCAATCGCCGGCCCGAGCAGAATGGACAGGTACCGGCTGCTGGCGTTCAGCCGAATCGCGCTCGGCAGGTGCTCGAGCGGCACCATGTCGTGAATGATCAGCTGCTGCGCGGGCGCCGCAATCACACCGGCCGCCCCGTGAATGAGCAGAATGACGACCGCGTGCCACATCTCGAGCGTTCCCGCCAGGAACAGCAATCCCCAGGTGATCGATGCGACGACGTACAGCACCTGAGAGATCTGGATCATCTTGCGGCAGTCGTAGCGATCCGCGAGCGCACCCATGTGAAGGGAAAAGAGCAGGAACGGGACCCAGTGGCTGATCACCGCGAACCCGGCGAGCGCCGGCGAGTGGAACGCCTGAAACATCACCCAGTAGCTGATGACGTGCTCGATGTTGTCGGCCATCATCGACATCTGGCTGAGAAGGAAGTAGCGGCGGTACGGTGCAACTCGCAGGGCGGCAAAGCGCGGAGGAGACGGAACCGGGTGCGTCGTCATCTGAACTTCAGCAGTTTATCGTGCTTCGCACTCCTGATATTCTTGGCGCCGGATGAAGCGCGCCGCCATCGCTCTTCTCATGCTTGCGGCCGCCATCGACGTGGCGGGACAGCGATCAGCGGCCCCGATCGTCGCCACCGATGCCGACGACATCGGCGGAGTCGTCAGGGGTTCGAGCGGCCCGGAAGCGGGAGTATGGGTCATCGCCGAAACAACGGACCTGCCCACCCGGTTCGCGAAGATTGTCGTCACTGACGACCAGGGGCGCTACCTCGTTCCCGACCTCCCTCGTGCCACCTACAACGTCTGGGTGCGCGGATACGGCCTCATCGACTCACCGCGGGCGCAGGCAAAGCCCGGCCAGACGCTGGACTTGATGGCGGTCGCGGCTCCATCGCCTTCGGCGGCCGCCGAATACTATCCGGCGCTCTACTGGTTCTCGATGCTGAGGGTGCCGGCGAAACCGGAATTCCCGCTTTCGAAAGTCACGAGCCAGGGTGCCTGGCTGAACATCATCAAGACCGGGGCCTGCCAGTCGTGCCACGCACTGGGGACCCGAGGGATGCGAACGATCCCGGAAATATTCCGCATGTCCGGCACATCTGTCGAGGCCTGGTCACGCCGGCTGCAGGCAGGTGGCGCCCGTGCGCTGATGGCGCGCGATATCAACCGGCTCGACAGCGACCGGGCTCTCGCGCTGTTTGCCGACTGGACCGACCGTATCGCGGGCGGCGAACTGCCGTTTGCAAGGCCCGAACGACCGCGAGGCATCGAACGCAATCTGGTGATCACGCTGTGGGACTGGAGCCGCCCCACGGCATATCTGCACGACGCCATGTCCACGGATCGGCGTAATCCGCGGGTCAACCCGAATGGCAAGGTGTACGCGTCAACTGAGGACAGCACCGATCTTCTTCCAGTGCTGGAACCCATCGCGCACACGGTCACCGAGGTCACGCACCCGGTTCGCGATCCGCAGACGCCATCCTCCAGGAGCAATCCGTTCGGACCTTCCGCACACTGGGGTCCCGAGCCTATCTGGGACAGCAGGACGCTCGCACACAATCCTATGATGGACGAGCGCGGGCGGGTGTGGTTCACCTCGCGCATCCGTCCGGCCGACAATCCAGCGTTCTGCAAGCAAGGATCCGATCATCCGTCGGCGAAAGCGTTTCCCCTCCAGCAGTCGAACCGTCACTTGTCGATGTACAACCCGGCCACTGGTGCATTCACGCTCGTCAGCACGTGCTTCCCGACACATCATCTGAACTTTGCAAGCGACGCAAACCACACGCTGTGGACCAGCAGCGGCATCGAAGGCGGGCCGGGCGTGATTGGGTGGTTGAACCGCCGCATGTACGAAGCGACGGGCGATGAGGTCCGGTCGCAGGGCTGGACGCCGTTCGTTCTCGATACGAACGGCAACGGCCGCCGCGATCCGTACGTCGAGCCCGATGGAGCTGTCGATCCGGCGAAGGACAAACGCGTCGCAGTGAACATCTACGCGGTGGCCGTCAGTCCCTCGGACGGCGCCGTATGGGGAACCGTCGTCGGCTATCCGGGCCACATTCTGCGTGTGACGCCGGGACAAGATCCGTCGGAAACTGCCGTTACAGAGCTTTACGACGTGCCGGCACCCGGGTTCGGGCCGCGCGGCGGCGACGTCGATCGCAACGGAGTGTTCTGGGTGTCACTTGCGAGCGGGCACCTCGGCAGTTTCGATCGCCGCAAGTGCAAGGTGCTTCGCGGACCGGCCGCGACCGGCGCGCATTGCGCAGAAGGGTGGACGCTGCACCGTCTGCCCGGTCCCCAGTTACGCGACGTCGAAGACGCCGGCAGTGCCGAGGCCAGCTACTACACGTGGGTGGACTGGTTCGACACGTTTGGTCTCGGCCGGGACGTGCCAATTGCGATGGGCAATCTGAACGATTCGCTCATCGCCCGCGTGAACGGCACGTTCATCAATTTCCACATTCCCTATCCGAGCGGCTTTTTCCCGAAGAACGTCGACGGCCGCATCGACAATCCAAACGCAGGCTGGAAGGGCAAGGGACTGTGGTCCACCTCGGGCACTCGGACGATGTTTCACCTCGAGGGGGGCACCGCGAACAGCCCGAAGGCGGCCCACTTCCAGCTTCGTCCTCATCCGCTTGCCCGGTAGGAACCGACCTGAACACGCCGCAGGGCCGACCTGAACACGCGCAGGGCCGACCTGAAGGTCGGCTCCTACTGTGAATCGGTTTTTCGCAACATCGGGTAGGTAACGCCCAGCTGCTCCAGGTAGGTTCGGTACCGCGAGGGGTCGTAATAGAACTTCTTCAGCTCTGGCCGGTACCGCTCCATCGTTTCCTTGTTGATCCAGGTCGGCGGCGGCGTATCGGCTGCAATGAAGGGCGTGTACTTCACGTCCTTTGTCTGGACGTCCGTAAAGTAATCCCACGCGCTCTTCACCAACTCCGGACGCAGAAGAAGATCGAGCATGGTCATCGCCTGGACTTTGGCGCCGGCAACAACGCCCTTGTGCGCGATTGGCGTGGCCATGGCAATGGCGTTCGCCCAGTTGTGTCCCGGAAGGCCGGGGATGTTGGACGGGTAACCCAGCGTCACCGTGGGCACGGTCCACGACACGTCGCCGATGTCGTCGGAGCCTCCGCCACGCTTATCCTCGTCTTTCACGGGCTCACCGAGCCTCGCGAGCTCCTCCGCGAGCCCTGTCTCGGCAGGAGCGCCGATTTCCTTCTGCACCGCCCTCGCGAACGCCTGGTCGTCGTCCGACCACTTCGGAAGCCCGACGCGCTGAATGTTGGTGAACATCGCGTCGGCCACAGGCTTGTTGAAGTGGCGCGGCCAGGCAGCGCCGACGATCCGCGACGTCCACTGCGTCCCCGTCATCAAGGCGGCGCCCTGCGCGATCTTGTCGCCGATGTCCCACATCTCCTTGATGCGCGCGTAATCGGTTTCGCGAAAGAAGTACCAGACGGTCGCTCTCGACGGCACGACATTCGGCTGATCGCCACCTTCTGTAATGACGTAATGCGAGCGCTGCTGAAGACGCAGATGTTCGCGCCGATAGTTCCACCCCGCATTCATCAGCTCAACGGCATCGAGCGCGCTTCGGCCGCGCCAGGGCGCACCGGCGCTGTGCGCGCTTTCGCCGTCGAAGGTGTACTCGATCGACACCAGGCCGTTGGAATCTGCCGAGCCCCACGACACGCTCATGTTGCTGCCGACGTGCGCGAAGAGCGTCACATCAACGTCCTTGAAGAGTCCTTCACGGACGAACCAGGCTTTGGCGGCAAGCAGCTCCTCGGCGACGCCGGGCCACAACATCAGCGTTCCCGGCAGCCGCTCGCGTTCCATGATTTTCTTCACGGCAAGCGCTGCGACGATGTTCATCGGTACACCGCTGTTGTGTCCCTCACCGTGTCCCGGTGCTCCAGAGATTAACGGCTCTCGATATGGCACGCCCGGCTTCTGGGATGCCTGCGGAATGCCGTCGATATCCGACCCGAGCGCAATGACAGGCTTCCCCGATCCCCACGTCGCCACCCAGGCGGTCTGCATGCCGGCGACACCGCGCCGCACGGCGAAGCCGTTCTTCTCGAGAATGGCCGTCAGGTAACGGGACGTCTCGAACTCCTGATGCGCGAGCTCGGAGAAGCTGAAGACGGAGTCCACCATTTCCTGGGCCATCTTCGCCATGGAGTCGACGCTGGCCGCTGCGTCGTTCTTGTACGCCTCCAGCGTGCCGTTACCCGCACTGCTCTGCTGCTGCGCGCCGACTGAGACGCAGCACAGGAGCACTCCTAGCAGCAACGCCGCGGTCCGCGGAACATGCCCCATAAACCCTCCACGTCCAGACCTGTTGTGGGCCGGGTTCCGGCGCGAATCGAGATCTCGCGAGCGCCGGACCCGGCGACAATACCGGACTCGATTATACCGACCGTAGATCAACGAGTCGTTTGGCTTTCAGCTCCCACCGCGGTAATGAGCCGGCGGGAACAGCGCGGGTGGCGATCCGGACGGCCAGCCGTTCGCGCAGTGCAATTGCGAGCCTCTCGGCAACAGCACCGCTCGCTTCAACCTCGATCGTGAGCTCCTCCAAGGATCCCGCGCGCGTGCGCACGATGCGGAACTCGTCCACCTCGAATGTGCGAACAATGGCCTCGATAGCGGAGGGATACACATTGACGCCTTTGACCACCATGAGGTCGTCGGTTCGTCCGACGACGCCACCCGGCAGACGCAGAAACGTCCTGCCGCATTCGCACGATCGATTTCCCACGACGACGACGTCACCGGTGCGATAGCGGATTGCCGGCCATCCCGCACGGCCCAGGTTCGTGATGACCAGCTCGCCCCGTTCTCCTTCAACACACGGACGATCGCTGGATGGCTCCAGAATCTCGGCGATGAACTCCGCTTCGTTGACGTGAACGCCCTCGCCAGCGGGGCACGAAAATCCGTACGCCCCTACCTCGGTACCGCCAGTATGATCGAACACACGTGCGCCCCACGCCTCCTCGATCCGGTTGCGGACCGCGGGAATCGAGGCGCCCGGCTCGCCCGCGTGAATCGTCACACGCACCGCGCTGTCGCGAATCGGAATGCCCTCTCGTTCCGCCACCTCGGCCAGCCGCAGCGCGTAGGTCGGCGTGCAAACCAGAACCGTCGATTCGGTGCTCCTCAAGAGTTGTAAGCGCCCCTTCGAGTCGAGGCCGCCGCCCGGAATCGTCAACGCACCGAGCCGCCGGGCGCCCGCGTGGGCGCTCCAGAAGCCGATGAAAGGGCCGAACGAGAACGCAAAGAAGATCCGATCGCGCGGATGAACACCGGCCGAGGCATACACATACTGCCAGCACTCAGCCCACCACTCCCAGCTTTCCGGCGTGTCGAGCACCACGAGCGGCCGGCCGCTCGTCCCCGACGTCTGGTGATATGCGGTGTACTCGCCAGCTGAATAGGTGGCGACCGTACCGAGCGGCGGCGACTGCTCCTGGTCGGCGACGAGATCGGCCTTCGTCGTGAACGGAAGCCGTTGAAACTCCGGCCACGAGACAGGGGGCGAACCGTCCCGAGGCGCCGCGCGTAAAACCGGTTGCGAGGCAGAATCAGCGAAAGCAGGCTGTTCAACCTCGCGAGCTGGGCGTCGCGGATCGTCTCGGGCGCCGCGGTCTCGATTTCTGGACGATACACGTGGAGGGCTGGAGTTTACTGTGAAGGTAGACTCCGTTGTGAAGGAACGTTCGATCTGATAGAACATGGAAGAGAACCGTTCGGAAGGAGCCACCGACGCCGATGAGTTTCTGTGACCACTGTCAGGGCCAGCGATTCGACCGCGCACAGGTGCTGCGCGCGTTGCGCGCCGCACGACAGCGGCTGCGCGAGTCCAACGCGAAGTGCGATACCGACCAGACGTTCGCGTTAGCTATCGAGGCCGTACGCGCGCTGGACATCCCGCATCTCGATCCCATGGACGACGACGTCGTCAACGGTGAGGTCGTCCACTAACGCGACCCGACGTTCGACCACACCACAGCTGTTGCCGCCCGGCGGAGCGGGGCCGGAAAGACCTTTGGTCGTCGCCGTCGTGATTCTGCCGTGCGGCGGCAACGCGCGATGACGACTACGCTCGAAGAACGGCTGACGGCCAAGGGACCTAAACGGATACTTGCGCTCGACGGGGGCGGCATCCGTGGAGTCCTCACCCTCGAATATCTGGCGCGGATCGAGGCCCTCCTGCGCAAACGCTCGCCCACACCCGACACCTTCTGCCTGGCCGACTATTTCGATCTGATCGGCGGCACGTCTACCGGGTCGATCATTGCTGCCGGACTCGCGCTCGGATTTCGCGTATCGCGGCTCCAGGAGCTCTACGGAGCCCTGGCGAACACGGTCTTCGAAAAGCCACCGTATCGATTCGGCGTCTTCGTGCCGAAGTTCGCGCGGCTGCCTCTCGTGACCGCATTGAAGCAACAATTCGGGGACGAAACGCTCGGCAGCGCTCGACTCCAGACCGGTCTGATGGTAATGACCAAGCGGCTCGACACCGGGAGCCCCTGGCCTCTGCACAACAATCCGCGCGGCCGGTACTACAACGAGCGGGCCGGCGGCACCGGCATCGCCAACAAGCACTTCCCGCTCTGGCAGGTCGTTCGTGCAAGCACTGCCGCCCCTCACTACTTCGAGCCCGAGCGGCTCAGCGTGGCGGTCAAGGATTCGGCGTTCGTTGACGGCGCGTTCGTGGATGGCGGGGTCAGCCCCTTCAACAACCCATCGCTGCAGCTGCTGCTGCTCGCGACGCTGAAAGGGTACGGATTCGAGTGGCCGGCCGGCGTGGACAACCTGCTTTTCGTGTCCGTGGGCACTGGATCAGGCGCAACCCCGTTGACGGCTGACGCCGTGACCGGCATGTCGGCGCTCGAACAGGCGGCACGGTCGCTCGCCGCATTGATGAACGACTGCGACGGCCTGGTTCAG
Organism: uncultured Acidobacteriota bacterium; assembly: GCA_963814955.1. Lineage (GTDB taxonomy): Bacteria > Acidobacteriota > Vicinamibacteria > Vicinamibacterales > UBA2999 > DATCJA01. Next base: position 417,985 of record CAWFEX010000013.1, on the reverse strand, counting down.
ACCATGATGCAGTGGCTCGGACGATCGGCCGCGCCGTGGACCATCAACCGCGAGATCGGCGATCTCCGCGACGACGCGCTCGGCGGAAGCAAGTGGATGACCTACCTGCGCTACAACGCCGTCCTCGAACCGGCGTGGCTCGAACGGGAGCTGGGCATGACGGTGACCGATGCGCAGGCCGACGCTCTGCGCGCGATGGACAACCCGTCGAACGTCGCGGAGCTGGCGCGCGTCGGAGCGCATGCCGCCGGGCGGCAGGTGCGTGACGACCATTTCCCCGCGGTGTTCGATCGGAGTGGCGCGCCTCAGACGTCAGACGTAGTGTCCGGCTTTAGCCGGACGCGGAACCGATTGAATTCCTTCGTGCCCTTCGTGGTTTCGACTGCGGACTTACATCGTCTTCAAATACTCGACAAGCGCGCGCTTGCTTGCGGCCGGCAGCGTCGTGCCGTAGGTGTGTCCGGCGTTGCTGTTGCCAGGCAGTGACGTGTCGTAGAACGTCCCGACACGGCTTGCCTCACTGCCGTCCGAGACAAATCCCACCCTGGATGGATCGAGCACGTCATAGCCGCGCCAGAATTGCTTCGGCCTCGCATCGGGCGGTTCGAAGAGATCCGCGAGCGACGGCACGGAGCCATTGTGCAGATACGGTCCACGCAGCCACAAGCCGTCGAGCGACACTGCGACATAGCCCTCTGTCGTTCTGAACGACGAAAAATCCCAGACGCGTCCCTCGGCATACGCGTTGTAAGCCGTGACGGATCCTTTGGTCCACATGTCCAGCCGATGACGGTCGGTGCCGACTTCCGCAACCGGCACGACCTGACCGAAACGCGCGCCGCCCGGCGCGTGACACATCGCGCATTCGCTGCGGAACACGTCCGCGCCCTGCCCGGCCAGGCTCTGGTCGATCTGGAAGGGAAACTTCGGCGGCGGCAGCTCGCTGATGTAGTTCATGATCCGGCGGAGACTCGACATCTGGCGTTTGTCGGTGTTCTCCCATCGTGCGTAGTCGCGGTCCACCCAGGTCATGTTGGCACCGTCACCAACGGCCGACGACAGGACCACCTCGCGCAGGTCGGTGTTGAGTCCATCCCAGTGATACGAGTAGCCGCTGTGAGACCGGAAGTTCCACAGCGGCACCATGTCGGAATTACCGATCGTCTTGTCGATCGGCTGTCGAAGCGTCGTGAACTTGACCGGGTTGAAGGGATCGATGCGGCCGCGGCCCCATTCGGGGCGATCGTTCATCCAGGAATTCCTCTCGCGCAGACTGAGCAGCGCACGACGCGTTCCAGGAATGATCGCGAAGCGGTACAGAAACCGATCCAGCATCGACAGCCGGTAGTTCCGGCCGATCTCTTCAAGGATTCGGTCGGGCGTGAAACGCGGATCGGCAGCGGCATTCATCAGGAACCGCAGATATCCCTGCGGTGCCGTTTGATGTGACGGCGCCGCTGCCACAATCATCGGCGGATCTTCGGGTCGCAGGCGCAGACTCGCCGTATGACACACCGCACAATTGATCCCGACGCGCGGGAAGCCGACCGTCACTTTCGACAGTCCGACCGGCATCTCGTGGCCATCCTTTGCCAGAAGGCCAACCGATGCGTAACCCCCCGCCCCCGGCAGCAGATCCGGAAAAATGCGAGGGAGCACGAGCCATACCCAGTACGGCACGCCGTCGGTTCGTTCCGTGCCGATCGACCCGAAGAGAAAGTGATCTTCGTCCGACTCGAAATACGGCTCGGGCTCTTCGCGGAAGAAGTTGTCGTACGCGAACATGGCGCCGGCCACTCCGAACACCACGAGGGCTGAAAACAGAATGGCGCGCCAGCGCGGGGCAAGTCGCTTCATGCCGCGCTCATGCCGATTGCTTTTGACGCGGGCGCCGCACTTCTGATCGCCAGGATCAGCAGCGTCGCCTCCGGAACGAGGAAGACAAAATCGAAATACATGAACAAGCGGTACGACGGCTCGAACAGGAAGAAGACAACTCCCGCGAGACGAGACACAACGCTGAACCACGCGACGATGCGATAGCGATCGATGTCGCGCCCGGCCGGGATGTAGAACACGCTCAGCAGGATTAGGAGAAGCGCCGCGAATCGAGGCCAGAGGTCGGGCGTCGCGGTGGGAAGGCCTGCCATCGCAATCAGCTGTGCGGGAGCGGCTATCGTCGGCAGCGCCAGCGCAAGGTTCGCAAAAATACCAATCCACACGACGCGGCGGAACCAGCGGCCCGGAGTGGTGTTATTCGCCATGGGTGACCTGTTCAAAACGTCTTCAGATACTCGACGAGCCCCTGCTTGTCCGGTTCAGGGAGCGTCGTCCCGTACAGATGACCGGCATTGCTGTTGCCGGGTATCGACGTGTCGTAACGGAAGAATCGCCGCCCGCGTTCCTCCGGCACGTTCGTGACGAACCCGACACGGACCTGGTCGTATACGTCGTAGCCTCGATAGAACACAGCGGGACGCGCCTCCGGCGGTTCGAGCAGGTCGCGCAGCGTCGGAATCGATCCGTTATGGAGATATGGCGCGCGTGCCCAGATTCCATCGAGCGGATGGTTCGCATAACCGGCGGTCTTCCGAAAGCGTTGGAAGCGATACGGTGAATCCGGAAACAGCCCGTACTGGTTCGCCGCAAACGCCGGCGTGTACGAATCGAGACGATGGCGGTCGGTTCCGATATCGCTCGCATTCACCACCTTGCCCAGCCCCTCGCCGGCCCTGACGCCTTCCCGGAAGCGATGGTCGCCATGGCATTGGAGGCACGCCTGTGCGTACGTGGCTTCGCCGCGTGCGGCCAGCGCTCGATCAATCGAGTATGGATACGGAGGCGGCTGCAACGTCCACGTCCAGTCGCGAACCCGCTTGATGCCGCCGTGATCGACGGTGACGGGCGTAATGCCGGCGCCAAGGCCGGCGCTGAGGTTGCGCTCATCGACCGAGTCGTTGTTCCCGTCCCAGTGCAGCTGCAGCCCTTCGCGCGGCTGCTGGTTCCACAGTGATGGCAAATCCGACGCGCCAATCAGCTCGGACTGTGGCAAACGATCGAGCGGCCAGTTGAACTGCACCGCCTTGTACGGATTGAACGTATCGACGCGGCCCCGGCCCCACCGTGGCACGGCGCTGCCAAGAATGGGCCCGATACGGTTGCGAAGCTCGAGCGTCTGCAGCTTGAGGCGATCCACCAGCCCGAACCGCAGCAGAAGCCGCTGAAACAACGACGAGCCGCCGGCATTGGACAGCCGCCCGCGTACGGCTTCGGTGGTCATGCGGTTGTCCAGCGAGCACTCGAGCACGAACTCGACGAATGACTGCAGGTCGAGCTGATGCGCGGGCATCCCGAGCACGATCCTGGCAGGCGAGGTTGGCGTGTCGCGGACGGTGCCGGTATGGCAGACGGCGCAGTTCAAGCCGACGTGGTCGATACCCTGGCGATTGCGACGAGCTACCCCGATTGGCAGATCGCGTCCCGGTTCGAAGATGAACCCGAGCGATGCATATCCGCCGGGAAGCTTGTCAGGGCAGATTGACGGAAGCGCGGTGAACACGGCGTACGGCGGTAACGCACCGCCCACCGGACGCAGCAGCGACACCCCGGGCTCGCTGCCGATCGATCCGTACTTGAAGTGCTCGAGGATGTCGTCGTACACGACAGGGCGATCGGTGCGCAGCGTCAGCATCAGCCACAGACCTACACCAATCGCGATTGCGATTGCGGCAGGGACCATCGGCCGCAATACGCGCCCAAGACGTTTCTCCATTGGAATGCCAGGAGGGTGGCGCCATTGAACCACACGGACCTTCTATGAACAAGCGACCTCCGAGTTCGACAATACTCTTCGTGCAAATGTGCGCACCGAAAGGACGCTTATGTCGATCACACGCGCGACGACAATGATCGTGGTGGCAGTCACGAGCGTGGGATGCTCGATGATCACGAATCTCCAGACAGGTCTGCGACAGAGCACCGAAGCGATCAACCGAAGCTCAACCGTGATTAGCAGCAATACCGAAATCGTCAAAGAGTCGACGGCAACAACGGCAAGCCTGGTCCCCGCCCTGCAAGGTGTCGAGCGGCTGCGGCCGCCGATGGAGGCTGTGGCGTCTCTCGAGCCGAGCCTCCGCTCGGTTGCCGCGCTCGGGGAGCCGATGGGGCGCGTTGCCGCGCTCGACCCGAGCATGCGCGCGCTTGCCGAGCTCCGCGATCCGATGACCCGCCTGGGCGGCATCGGCCAGAGTCTCGACGCCACGGCGGCACTGGGTGCCCCGATGACCCGTGTCGCCGACATGCGCACCAGTCTCGACGCCGTTGCGGACCTGCGGGGTTCGTTGGAAATGGTGTCCGGCCTCGGACCCCAGCTCGTCTCCGTCGCAGCCCTGCAGCCTGCGATGCAGGATCTCGGCGAGCTGCGTGAGCCGATGCAGCGTGTGGCGGCGCTCGAAGCGCCCATGTCGCGTCTCGCCACCGCCACCTCGGTGCTGAATCGCCCCTTCCTCATGGGTCTGCTCTTCCTGTTCGCTCTGCTCTTCTGGGGCGTTGTTACGTTCATGGCGGTACGGCTCGCCATCCTCAGCGCGAATCGTGCGACCGTCCGTCCCGCGAACTGATCAGCTGTGGTCCAGGGAGTGAACTTTTCGTTACGAAAAACTGACCCGTTCCGTGCAACGCGCCGTTGACACGTGAGGTTCTGAACGATAGGGTGTGCACCGCGGCACTGCTCCCCGCAGCCGTGATTTCTCAACACGCCGACAGTTGCACGGCGGACCCATCCGTCCGGGCAGGAGTGACCCCATGTCCATCGTCTCCGACAAGGAGTGGTTCGAACTTCCGTATTCCGTAGCTGCGCCCCGGCTTATCGAATTGCGGACCGAGCTGCGCCAGAAGAATCTGCACGACACCGAGGAACCGACGCTCGAGACGCGCGACACGGCGGCGTCCGCGGACGCGCACCCGACACGGACCAACGATGGGACGTACAACGACCTGCGGTGCCCGCGCATGGGCAGCGCTGGTGTCCGATTCGGACGCAACGTGCCACTCAGCGAGACGACTCCCGATGTCGCGAACCTGATGAACCCCAACCCGCGCACTGTCAGCCTCGAACTGCTGACCCGGACGGCGTTCCAGCCGGCGGAAATCGTCAACGTCCTCGCCGCGGCGTGGATTCAGTTCCAGGTGCATGACTGGTTCGTCCACAAGAAGGGCGTCTGGACCAACACGCACGACATCCCGATTGCCGACGGCGACACATGGCACGAACGGCCCATGCGAGTGCCCGTAACCCCCGCGGATACGCCGAAGGTGCCGAACTCGACACGTCCGCCCGCCTACGTAAACGAGAACACCCACTGGTGGGACGGGTCGCAGGTTTACGGTTGCACCACAGCCGAGCAGGCGGGGCTGCGCATCGGCCGCGACGGCAAGGTTCTGGTCGGTCCGAGCGCCCGGCTTGGCTTCGATGCCGTCACCGGCCGCGAAATCACCGGTTTCACCGAGAACTCGTGGGTCGGCCTCAGCCTGCTGCATGGGCTCTTCGCGCTCGAGCACAACTCGATTTGCGACATGCTGCGCCGTCACAACCCGTTATGGGACGACGAGCGGCTGTTTCAGCAGGCGCGGCTGGTCAATGCGGCGCTGCTGGCCAAGATTCACACCGTCGAGTGGTCCACCGCGATCCTGCCGAACCCCATCACCCAGGCGGCGTTGCGAACGAACTGGCGCGGCGCTCTCGGCGATCTGCAGAAGGTCTTCACGGGCCTCAACGACAACGAAGTCCTCGGCGGCATTCCCGGCTCAGCGACCGATCATCACACGGCGCCGTATACCCTCACCGAAGAGTTCGTGTGTGTCTACCGGATGCACGAACTGATGCCGGATGATTACACCATCTCTTCGTACGCGGACGGGTCGAAGATCGGGCAGGTGACGCTGCCCGACATGTCGGGAAAGCGCGGCCGCAAGATTCTCGAACAGTTCAAGGCGGAGGATCTCCTGTACTCCTTCGGCATTTCGTACCCGGGCGCCATCCGGCTCCACAACTTCCCGAAGCACCTGCAGACGCTCGTCAAGGACAACGGTGAGCAGTTCGACCTCGGAACGGTCGACGTCCTTCGCGACCGCGAACGCGGCATCCCACGCTACAACCGCTTCCGCCGGTTGCTTCACAAGGCGCCCGTCACCTCATTCGAGGAGCTGACGGACAATCCGAAGTGGGCTGAAGAGTTGAAGCGTGTCTACAACAACGATCTGGAACTGGTGGATACGCACGTCGGCCTGATGGCGGAGCCGCTGCCGAAAGGGTTCGGCTTCAGCGACACTGCCTTCCGTATCTTTCTCCTCATGGCATCGCGCCGCCTGAAGAGCGACAGGTTCCTGTCGCGCGATTATCGCCCCGAGATTTACACCAGGCAGGGCATCGACTGGATCGAGCAGACGTCGATGATCGACCTGATCAGCCGCCACTTCCCCGCCGTGGCGCCGTTCATGAAGGGCATCGAGAGCGCCTTCCATCCGTGGCGAAAGGCGAGGTGAGCGTCATGGCACACGAGGTGATTTTTCAGCCTTTGCGCTTTCGCAACCTCACCATCAAGAACCGGATCCTGAGGTCGAACATCTCGGGCCGCTTCGACAACTACGACGGGTCGGGCAACCAGGCCCGCATCAACTGGGAGACGAAGTTCGCCAAGGGAGGCGTGGGAGCGATCGTGTCCTCCTTCGTTCCCGTTCACCTGCGCGGGCGCATCGTGCCCAACTACGCGATGATCGACCACGACCGGCACATTCCGTTCTGGCGAGCGGTCGGCAAAGCGGTTCACGAGTACGATTGCAAGTTCATCCTCCAGCTCAGTCACGGAGGGCGTCAGCGGGACATCAACGGCATCGAATATCCAACCGGCCTGTCGTCCACGTCGCAGAGCGACCCGATTCACGGGTTCCGCTGCGAGGCCATGACCAAGCCCCAGATTGCCGAAACCGTCGCGGCCTTTGCAGAAGGGGCTCGCCGCGCGCGAGAGGCCGGACTCGACGGCGTCGAGCTGCACGGCGCGAACGGTTACCTCATCACCCAGTTCCTGAGCTCGGCGATCAACGACCGCAAGGACGAATACGGCGGCCCCCTCGAGAACCGGGCGCGTTTCGTTCTCGAGGTGGTGCGGGCTATTCGAGCGCGGGTCGGCAACGACTTTCACCTCCAGATGAAAATCAGCGCGCAGGAATTCGACGACGCGATTGCGTTCCTGGGATTCGGACCATCCGGGAATACGCTGGAAGAGTCGGTGCAGGTGTGCAAATGGCTGGTCGAGGCCGGCGTCGACGCGATTCACGTATCCACGGGAAGCTTCTTCCCGCATCCGAGAAATCCCGCGGGCGTCGACCTGCCCGTCGAGGATCTGGTCAAGAGCTACGACACGATGGTGTCGAGCGGTGAGCGCACGTTCGCCAATTTTCTGCTCTTCAAAGGCGCCGGACCGCTCGCGCGCAACCGGTGGAACGACGCCGCCGGCCCGCCGGACCAGATTGAAGGCAAGAACCTGCCGGACGCTCGCGCGATCAAGGCGGCCGTCAACGTACCGGTGATCTGCACCGGAGGATTCCAGACAGCCTCGGTCATCAGCAAGGCGATCGAACGCGGCGACTGCGACGCGGTCAGCGCGGCGCGTCCGCTGGTTGCCAACAACGACCTGGTCGAGATCTTCCGAAGCGGCAAGGACCAGCCCGACAAGCCGTGTACCTACTGCAACCGGTGTCTGGTCAACGTCGTCGAGAACCCGCTCGGATGCTACGAGGAGAAGCGCTTCCCGTCGCGCGAGGCAATGATCGCGCAAATCATGTCGGTGTTCGATCCGCCACCATTCGTCGAGCATTACGAGAGGGTCTAACCATGGCAGCCCCAGGTCTGGCAGAGGAAGTCATCGCACGAGATGAGGAGGCCGTCACAGCGGAATTCATTACCTTCCTGAAAGCGGCAACGGCAAAGAGATACGGATCGGGCGCGCGGCGGCGGTTCAACCAGGCTCGTGAAACGGCCTGCGTGGACGCCGAGTTCACGATCCTGGACAACCTCCGCCCTGAGTACCGCGTGGGCTTGTTTGCGATGCCGCACACCTACGCTGCATCGATACGCTTCGCCAATGCAGCCTCAACCAGCGATCGCGAGCGCGACCTTCGCGGCATGACCGTGCGGGTCAGCGGCGTCGACCGGCCGAACCTGACGCCGGGAGTCACCGTTCAGGACATTGTCATGAACAGTCACCCGGTGATGATGGCCGGCGATACCCGCGGCTTCCTCGAGCTGCTCCAGGCCAACGAGGCCGGCGGGTTTCGGCGGTCGATGTACTTTCTGACACATCCGAAGGCGCTTCGCATCGCTCTGGCCGCGCGAGCCAATCCGACGTGCCATCTGGACATCCCTTACTGGAGCACGACTCCGTACCTCTTCGGTCCGGGGCGCGCAGTGAAGTACGCCGTCGCGCCGACGTCGTTGCGCAGGAGCTCGTTGCCGCCCGTGCTCACGGATACATATCTCAAGGACGCGATGCGCGCGCGGCTCGCCGAGTCAGAAGCGACGTTTGACTTCATGATTCAGTTCCAGACCGATGCCGCACGCATGCCGATCGAAGACGCGTCGGTCGAATGGAAACTCCAGGAGTCGCCGTATATTCCGGTCGCACGCATACGGATTCCGCCGCAGTCGCTCGACGATCCCGTGCGGGTTGCCACGTGCGAGCAGACCGCGTTCAATCCGTGGCACTGTCTTCCGGAACACCGGCCCCTCGGCAACATGAACCGTGCACGCCGGGGGATTTATGAGGCGATGGCTGCATTCAGGAACGAGACCGTCGCGACATGACCGGACAGAAAACCTGCTTCGTCGTTCAGGGCTTCGGTGAGAAAACCGATCTCGCAACTGGCCGCGCCCTCAACCTCGACGCCTCGTACGAGGTGATCAAGGAGGCCGTCGTCGCGGCCGGACTCCGCTGCGTGCGAGCGGACGAAATCGTCCATTCGGGCACCATCGATGGACCGATGTACGACGCGCTGTTTCGAGCCGATCTGGTTATCGCCGATCTGTCCACGTCCAATCTGAATGCGGCGTACGAGCTCGGCGTCCGGTACGGCGTGCGGCCCCGCGCCACCATCATCGTTGCCGAACAGCAGTTCAAGAATCCGTTCGACTTCAGCCACATCGTCATTCGCCGCTACGAGCATCTCGGCACCGATGTCGGTCGCCGGGAGGCGGCGCGATTCAAGGGCGAGCTGATGGCCGCGATCAGACAGATCGTGGACAACGACGCGGTTGACAGTCCCGTCTACACCTTTCTGCAGCTCCAGCCGCCGGCGGAGGAACCACGAGCGCGCGGCATCACAGCCCAACCGGAGGTGGAGACGCCGGATCAGAACGCCAAGCAGCTGCTCAGCATCGCCCGCACCGAAATGGCGCAGAACAACTTCGCTACCGCACGGGGGCTGCTCGAAACAGTGCTGCAGATGCGGCCACGTGACGAGTACGTCGTCCAACAGCTGGCACTTGCGACCTACAAGTCGAAACAGCCGGATCCGCGCGCCGCGCTGGTCGCGGCGCGGGAGCATCTTCGCCAGCTCGACCCCGACATCACGAACGATCCCGAAACGCTGGGTCTCTGGGGGGCCGTCCACAAACGGCTGTGGGACATCGACCGCGACCGCGCGTTTCTCGACGGCGCAATCGGTGCATACGAGCGGGGCTTTTATCTCAAGCAGGATTATTACAACGGCATCAACCTCGCGTTCCTTCTGAACTGCCGCGCACGCCAGCACCAGCATGGCGGCGACAAGACCGAAGCGATTGCGGACTTCGTTATTGCGCGCCGCGTGCGCCGGGAGGTGATTCGATACTGCGAGCGCGCGCTCGAGATCGCTCCCGACGCCGCAAGCCGGTATTGGGTACTCGCCACGCTGTGGGAGGCGGCGCTGGGGATCGGCGACTGCGACACCGCAGCCCGATGGCAAAAGGAGGCCGAGGCCGCCGCGCCCGCTCCCTGGATGCTGGATACCACGCGCGCACAGCTCGATCGCCTGAATCAGCTCCTCGCCGACACCCTCTGGGCGACCGCGTGAGCAAGGCCGGGGCCACGGCGACCGTGGTCGCGGTGGCGGGACGGCGAGTCGACGCAGCCGACGCCGCCGTCGCGCGATTCCCTCTTCACAATTGCGACAGAGTCGGCGAGGCGATCGCCTCGGTGCTCGCGGAACATTCGGCCTCCACAGTTGTCTCGTCGGCTGCCTGCGGCGCCGATCTGCTGGCGCTGGAGGCGGCGCGCGCGCGTGGCATTCGCCGTCGTGTCATCCTGCCGTTCGCCGTCGATCGCTTTCGGACGACCTCGGTCGTTGACAGACCGGGAGACTGGGGTCCGCTCTTCGACGGGCTCGTCGCCGACGCAGCGGCGGAGAGAGACCTCGTCATCCTTGGGAACGAGGAAGGCGACGGGGCCTATGCGAGAGCAAATACCGCGATCCTGGACGAGGGCGATGCGCTGGCCTCCGCGGCACACGCCGCAAAATGCGCGCTCATCGTGTGGGACGGCGCTTCACGCGGGCAGGAAGATCTGACCGAGCAGTTCAGGACCGAAGCAGTCTCCAGGGGCTGGCGCGTCGAAGAAATCGTGACTCGTTGAAGTTGAATCACACAGTCGCGGCGCCGACGTACTCGAGCTGGATACCAAGCTGCGCCTCGAACCCTGTGCCTCCAATTGCAAACATCCAGCGGCCGCTTTCAAACGTCATTGGTTTGCCCGGCCATGTCGTCGGCGAAGCCTTCGTCCGTGTACAGGAACATCTGGATCCTGTCATCGACGCCGCGAAGCTTTCGGGACCGGGCGCAACCGCGCGCAGGTAATACTGTTTGCGAAAGATCACATTGTCGGAGAATCCAACTCCGAGCAGATCGCGTTCACCGACGTAGAAATCGAGCCTGATAACGAGATCGCGCGTGGCGGCCGGCCGATCGAGCGAAATCCGCGACGAATCAAACCATCCTTCATAGATGAGACGGTCGGGCCCAGCCCAGCCCGGAAACCCCTTCTCGCTTGGCGGATCGCTGAGGTCGGGGTTGCGGAATGGGCCGTAGCAGTTCTCGGCCTCGGCGCTCTGGTGAAAGAGGTCGAAATCGACGCGCCGGGGCTTCACCGACATCCCGAAAAAGATCTCGCTCTTACCGAAGCGATCCAGCCCTCGCGTGACGCGCGCGCTGGCAAGATTGACTCGTGCGTGGATGTCCCCGTGAAAGAAGCGCGTCGCCACTTCGAACGACTCGCGTGCCGTCACGACCGAATCGGGTCCGCCATGGCACTTGTGGATGAACGTTCGCGGCGCGCCCGGCAGCTGCGCCGACGTCTGCTTGACGAGACCGTCGCTGCGGTTGTAGTTCCAGCCGTACTCCTGCGGTGTCGAAAACAACCGGTTCAGCACGGTTGCGACGCGCGTTCCGTACGTACGGTAGTTCGTGCCGACCACGCAGAGGACGCGCTCTGGCGGAAAGTGTTTTGCGAAATTCACGTACGACCACCGCTGCGCCGCGTCTGCCTGCGCGTCGGGATTGAATCGCTCCAGCTCCTCGTCCGCTTCGGTGAACTTCCAGTCACGAATCCCCTGAAAGGAAATGCCCCGGTGCGGCGTTCCGAGCGTCACGATCTTGTTGATGCATTCGTCAGCCCGTCGGCCGAGCCCTGGAAGCGTCACCTGAACCAGCTCGCGGACGATCAGGCCGCCCATCGAGTGGGCGATGATGTTCACGGGCAGTTTCGAGGCGAGTGACCCGCTCTTCAGCGCGGTCAGATCGCGCACGAAATCGATGAGCCGCGCCAGCGCCTCGCCATACACCTTGAAGTTCCGCGCATTCAGGTCGTAGTAACGGAACACCCAGAGGCTCTTGCGCGTGTCGCCAGGCGCCTTCAGCAGCTCGAGTGCCGTGCCAGGGTCGATGACCACGCGGTCACCGGAAAAGTACTTCCGGTCGAGGGCCCGCAGCGGCTGGGGCAGCTCCGCGTCCTCCAGCACCGGATTGCCGTAATAGCCGACGACGTTTGTCGCGTCGTGATACTGCCACTGCGACTTCAGGTACTTGAGGACGAGGCCCTCGTATATGTAGTTCTCGCCGCGTTTATGCGGGTAGACGGTGCCTTCGTTGAAGCCCTGGTACGCAACCTGACGTTCGTCGTCAACGCTGAGCCCCCCGAATCCCCGAATGAGGATCAGCGGGACGTGCTCGTTGGTGGGCATCTGGATCTCCTCCCCCAGGGTATTTGGCGGGACTCAGGCCAGGTCGTATGGCGGCATCACTTCCTGGCGAAACACGAGAATCTGGTGAATGTCGTACGGATGCGTGGTGCCCTGCGTCAGGTGGTTGCGGATCACCTGGAACACATGGCCCAGTCCGGCGGCGTCGTCGATGTCGGCGTCGACTCTGAACGCCAGCGGCGCTTCCACGGTCGAGAAGAACGTCAGCTGCATGTTTCCGTAATGTTCCGGCGTTTTGAACGAACCTGCCGCGCAGTAGCCGGGAGGAGGGGTGTGCAACGAACCTGAGACTTCACGAAACCGTTCCGATGCAATGCCGCTCTTCACGAGATCGCGAAGGGCGGGCTGTACATCGGCGAAGATGCGATCCGCTCGCACGCGAACGAGCCTGTCCACGAAAGACCAGACAGACCTTCGATCGTCGAAGCCGAACGCGGACATCTTGGTGAACAGGTTCAGCAGCCCCGCCTTTTGCACGTCGCTGAGACCGTCGTACAGAGTCTGGCCTTTCCCTTCGATGCCCTCCACCGTAGAGGACTCGAGGACGCGCCTGAGATCGGCGTGAACATCGGAAAAGGAGGGAAACGTGGTCGAGCGTACCCGTTCCGGATGCAATGGAGTGTAGAGCTGCACCGATGCGGGCGCCGCGTCTGTTCCGGCGAAAACGAATTGCGCGACCGGCCGGTGGCGCATCGGGAACACCTTGATCAGGTATGGCTCCCGCTCGACGAGTCCCCGCACCTTGGTAGATCGCGTGCCGCGGACATCGGGCACCGACGCGACGACGCTGTCGGTGCGCGTTGAAACGACCTGAATATCCATCACGTCGTCGAGCGGTTTGCGACCGGCATCGCCGACGCGAACGAGAATCGCACCCATGCAGACCTTGGCCTTCGAGTCGAGGCGGAGGAAGCGAAGCTAACTGGGCAACCGATCCGTGTCAATCTCAAAACCGGACAATTGCACGAATTGCTGAGCTGCCGAATGCGCAGCTGTCAGACTGTTGCGGGCTCGGGCGCGCGCCTCGCCAGGCGCGTAGTCCCTGCGGGTCGACGTCGCGCGACCCTGTATCCTTCGGACGTGAGCCGATCGGCACACGCATCCCCACCGGCCTCCGCGGCTGCGGTCCACGTCGAACGAGAGCCCTGGCGAATCCACTCAGGGCGAAGGGGCTGCAACGGTTTTTCAAGACCGCGCCAGGAGAATACGCGGCCGGCGATCGATTTCTCGGCATCAAAGTACCCGAGCTCCGGCAACTGTCACGCATATATCGGAACCTTCCGCTACAGGACATCTCGCGTTTGCTCGAGTCCCCGTGGCATGAGGAACGGCTGCTCGCCCTCCTGATTCTGATCGGGCAGTATCAGCGCGGCGACGTGAGGCGCCGCGCCGCGATTTATCGCGCATACCTTCGCAACCGCCGTCGAATCAACAACTGGGATCTCGTCGACTGTTCTGCCGAACACATTGTCGGAGCGCACCTCCGCGGCGCCGACCGGCGCATTCTGAAGCGGCTCGCGAAATCCTCATCCATATGGGACCGGCGCATCGCGATCCTTGCCACGTTTCATTACATCAAGGCGGGCGAATTCGAAACGACGTTGGCTATCGCGCGCATGCTGTTGAACGACCCACACGACCTCATCCATAAAGCGGTCGGGTGGATGCTCCGCGAAATCGGGAAGCGCGACCAGCAGGTCGAGGAGAAATTTCTTCGCGTCTATGCGGCAAGAATGCCCCGCACGATGCTCCGATACGCGATCGAGCGTTTCCCCGAAAAGCTTCGACGCAGACATCTGGGGGATTGAGAAACACGTAGGTCAAAAGTCAAAGGTCAAAGGTCAAAAGTCAAAAGTCAAAAGTCAAAAGTACAAGGGGTTGCTGCGCAGATCTTTGGCGTGCACGCCATTGCACGGCGCGCCATGCGTATAATCTCCGCGCAGACGCCGGAAAGGCGGATGCTCGGGAGGAATCATGTTCTGTGCGCAGTGTGGCGCGTCCAACGATGCAACCGCGAAGTTCTGTTTCAAGTGTGGGGCCCCACTGTCGCAGGCACCTGTACCCCCTCCGTTGGATCCGCGGACGCGCGGCGGCGCGCCCCCGCCCCCACTCGTGGAATCGCGGAGCGTGACAGGCAAGAATCCCGTGCTCGCCACGGTTCTGTCGGTTCTGATCGTCGGCGTTGGCCAGTTCTACAACGGCGACACCAAGAAAGGCGCGATCATGCTCGTGATCGCGCTCGTGGCGGCCGCGCCGACCCTGGGGCTCGGGTGGCTGGCCGTCTCGATCTGGTCTGCTATCGATGCATATCGGGTCGCCAACGGCACTGCGCAACGGTGGTGACGATGGCGCGCAAAAAGCTGACCGGATTACGACCGCAAACCTACGAACATCCGCTCGACGCGCAGGCGCTCAACGCGCTCCAGAAAAGCAACGGACTCGAGACCGTCGTCCGCAAATGCAACGAGTGGGGCTTTGAACGCCTCCTGCGCGTGCAGCTGACTGGCAGCCATTTGCGCGTCACCCCCGACAGCGTGCCGGACGTGCACGAAAAGCTCATGGCCGCCTGCGACATCCTCGATCTACCCAAGCCGCCCGACCTGTACATCGCATCCGGGTCGGACCTGAATGCCTTCACGGCAGGAGTCGAGCGACCTCTCATCGTCCTGAATGCCGGAGCCGTCGACCTCCTGACCGACGACGAGCTCTTCTTCGTGATCGCGCATGAAGTGGGGCACATCAAGAGCGGTCACGTGCTGTATTACCAGATTGCGGAGTTCCTTCCCGTTATCGGCGCCATCGTCGGAGGCGCGACGTTTGGCCTCGGAGAGCTGCTCAGTGCAGGTCTCCAGGTGGCGCTGCTGAACTGGAAGCGGATGTCGGAGTTCACCGCCGATCGCGCCGGGCTGCTCGCCTGTCAGGACGCCAATGTCCCGATCACCGCGATGATCAAGATTGCCGGCCTGCCGCAGAAATATCACGACGCGATCAATCCGGAGGATTTCATCGAGCAGGCGCGCGAGTTCAAGGCGCTCGACGCCGACAAGTTGAACTGGCTCGTGAAGGCCTTGAGCACGATGGGACAGACTCATCCGTGGACGGTGATGAGGGCAAGCCAGTTTCTGGCGTGGGTCGACAGCGGTGACTACGAGAAGGTCGTGAACACCGAACACACGCTGGCGGGCCCGCAGCCTGGCAGCCTGCCGCTTGGCGTCGCAAGTTTCTGCACGCACTGCGGGCACGCACTCATTCCCACCGCACGCTTCTGCCCCGGCTGCGGTACCGCTGTGCCCAAATCCTCGGGTGCAGCGGCGGCCGGCGACCTGCAGCCGTCGTGACCGGTACGGGTGGCGCCGGAGCAGATCGGTTGACGGGGCTGCCGCTGCGCGTTGTGGTGATTATTCCCTGTCCCCGCGACGCGGCGGCCTTCGACGCCGAAGCGGCGTGGCAGGATCTCTCGAACGCGCTGAAGTCGCTCGAGGCTCAGGGTCTCGTCGCCGTTGACCGTGTGGTGCCCGCCACCGAGCAGGCACTGAAACAGCGGCTCGCCGCGAGCCCGTGTCATGTTCTCCACTTCATCGGGCACGCGAGCTGGCGGGCTGCCGCGCGATACGGCACGCTCACGCTCGAGAATACGAGCCGCGGCGCGCGCAGCATCACCACGCCATATCTCGGAACTCTCCTGAGTCAGCATCAAACCCTGCAGCTCACCGTTTTACAGCCGTGTGCGCGCGATTCGGCGTTCGACGCGTCCCCCGCTGCGCTGTGGGATCGCGGGCCGTCCGTCATGGTTTCCGAGGGCACGCTCCGCGGCCGGCCGCAGGCCGTGTTCGCTGCCCGCCTGTATGCGAGCCTGGCCACAGGATCCACCATGCAGGAAGCGGCTTCGCACGCGCACGGCGCGCTTGCAGATATCGCCAGCGATGCGTCGTTGCTCCTGAAGAGCGGTTCGCCCGATGCCCGCCTCGTTGATGTGACGCCGGCTGCTGCGGTGAGTGCAGTGGGCGCATCGCTTCGCACGGCCGCCGATGCTCACACCATTGATGCGGCCGCAGACGCCGCAGCACGTGCTGCGGCTGCCGAGCTCGCCGCGGAGCGACTTTCGACGAAGCGGGAGCTGGACAGAAAACGCGCCTGTGGCGAATTCGACGTATTCCTGTGCCACAACGGCGCCGACAAGCCCTCGGTGCGGCGCATCGCCGATTTGTTAGAGGAACGTGGCCTGCTGACGTGGCTCGACGAACGTGAATTGCCTCCGGGGCAGCCCTGGCAGCAACTGCTCGAAAAGCAGATCGGCAGCATTCGGACCGCGGCGGTGTTCGTAGGCGCGGCCGGCATCGGACCGTGGCAGCAGCAGGAGCTCGATGGATTCCTCCGCGAGTTCAAAAAGCGCAACAGTCCCGTTATTCCGGTGCTGCTGCCGGACGCGCCCGATAACGTGGAGCTGCCGATTTTTCTGAACGCCATGACGTGGGTTGATTTCCGCCTGAAGGATCCCGATCCCTTGACGCGGCTGATCTGGGGCATCACAAGACAACGTCCGCGCGGGTAACCGCGGTCACCGCGGTCCGTACGTAGCGGGTAACCGCGTCCATACGTAGTGTCCAGCTTTAGCTGGACTTCTGAGTTACATTAGGCGCGCCTCAGCTGGAGTAATAATGCCGACCAGAACCGCCGTCGTACTGCTCACTTTTCTTGCCTTCGCGTCTACCGCATCCGCTCAAGGGTCGTATCCAGCCCTCGACAAGGAGCCCGCGTGTTCGAGCCTCATGCCGACCGCGGCTGGTGGGCCGCGGCCGCAGAACCCCGACGTCGCCGTTCTCCGCTTCCTTGGCGTGGCGAACTACGAGCTGGCATACCGCGACAACGTCGTCCTCCTGGACGCGGGCATCGACATGCTCTCGTGGTGGGAACAGAGCGACGTCACGCCCGAAATGATGACGAAAGATGTCGACGCGATTCTCATCGGGCACGCACACGGTGAGCACTTGTGGGACGCACCGTATATCGGCGAAAAGACGGGCGCGCTCGTCGTGGCCGATCCAATCGCGATGCGATGGATCAGGGGAACGGGACGCGTCGATGACAAAAAAATGGCAGCGGTCAAGGGACTCGGCGGCGAGACATTCAAATTCAACGGCTTCACGGTGGAGGCCGTTCTCGGCCACCACAACATCGTGCCGAACGAGTACATGCAGAAGGATCGGGCGGCGGCGGCCGCGATCAGCCTGAAAGGCGGCCTCACACCGCAGGAGCAGGCGCACGACCGACGGCTTGGCGGAATGGTGCCGACCACGGCTGAGGAGCGCGACCGGCTCATCAAGGAAGGCACCATCGCGTATTTCTTCACGTTCGACAATGGCTTCACGATGTTCTACACGGACAGCGCGGGGCCGACCACTGACGCGGAACGAAAGATCATGCAGGGCAAGCCGAAGGTCGACGTCGGCTTCATTCCGTATTACGGCGGCGAGCTCGCCATTCCGATCACGATGGAATACGTCCGCTTGTTCAAGCCGGACCTGATGCTGCCGACCCACCACGACGGGCACCGGAACCGCATGCTGGACATGCCCATGGGGCCCCTCGGTCTGGCGATTCGCGACGAATTTCCGAAGACGCGAGCGATCGCGCCGCTCCTGCGCGCTCCGGTCTGCATCAACACCGTGACCCGCGAGCTCTACGTCGGCAACTGAGACGAGGAGCTGCTCATGACCGCTTCGATGCGTTTCTGCATACTCCTTTGTCTCTGCGCTATGGTGCTTTCGCCAGCCGTGCTTTACGTACAAACGCCTCGCGAGACGCTGCACCAGGACCCTGCGTGTCAACTGTTGACACCGGTCTCGGCGGGCGGACCGCTGCCGAAGAGTCAGGAGACGGTTGTCATCCGGTGGCTTGGCCACACCAATTACGAGCTGGTCTATCGCGACAACGTCTTCCTGCTCGACGCGTATTACGAACGTGTGCCACGTAACCACCGCATAGGCGTGACGCCTCAGGAGTTCAAAAAGGCGACCGCGATCTTCATCGGCCATCCGCACTTCGATCACATGTCGGATGCGGCGTCCGTCGCCAGGCAAACCGGCGCTACAGTAATCGGCGCGGCGCAGACGGGTGACGTCGTTGCGAAAGGTGGTCTTGGCGCCCGGCAATTCAAGGCCGTCAAAGGCGGCGAAGTGTTGCAGTATCCAGGCGTCCGAGTCGAAACCGTGCTCGGGCGACACAACGTCATTGCCACAACGGTGCCGGAGGGATTCCTGGAGAAACAGCAGGCGGCGTTGCAGACGGCAGCGCTGCAGGATTCTGTACTCGGACGCGGAGGCGAAGCAGGCCGAGGCGGTTCGCGCCCGTGGCAGCCGGGATCCGAGCATCGGGACGACGGGCGTGATCAACTATCTGTTCACGCTTGGCAACAACTTCCGGGTGATGTTTGCGGACAGCCCGGGGCCGATCACAAACGAACAGCGTGCGCTGATGCAGCGCGCGGAGGCCGTCGATGTAGCG
Source organism: uncultured Acidobacteriota bacterium (assembly GCA_963814955.1). Classification (GTDB taxonomy): domain Bacteria; phylum Acidobacteriota; class Vicinamibacteria; order Vicinamibacterales; family UBA2999; genus DATCJA01. The sequence continues at coordinate 399,196 of CAWFEX010000013.1, read as the reverse complement.
ATGCTCCCTTACGTCAACTTCGAGGCAGGAATTCCGCCGCTTGTCGAACTCGTCAAGACATTCAGTCCTGCCACGGTGTTCATCGGCCATCACGATGGCCCTGGTGCGATGCTCTGGGCCTCGAACTACCCGCCCGCCTATGCGATCAGGCGCGCGTCGCCCCGGACGCGAACACTGGACGTGCTCTATCGCACGCCCGTCTGCTTCGATACAGCGACGAAGGACATGGTGATCGGCTGGTAACGCTCCGACCGTAGTGTCCGGCTTCCGCCTTCGCCAAAGGCTTCGGCGGACCACCCGGGGCGGTTCGCCGGCGAACCGCCAAGCAGCACTGCTTGTCGCGTCGCGCAGCGACGCGACCTTGGCGGAGGTGGTCAGCCGGACCGTTGGTGGTCTCCCGCCTGGCCTTCGACTCACTCATGACAGCCCAAAACAGTCGAGGTAAAGGCGGACGCTACGGACCACCACTGAAGGGCGCGAGTGTTCGGATCTACAGCTCCCGCGCGTTAATCACCATAGACACCTTGTTGCCGGGTACGTATCGGCGAAGACAACCTCGCGGAAAGAAGGCACGTATGTACCCACTCGGACAAATGGTCGTTCTCATCGTCATCGTTGGCTGCGCTGCCGCGCCGTTATCTGCGCAGTGGCACGACGTCCGCACGAAGGTGCCGCTGACGGCGGCGGGCACGCCGAACCTCGAGGCGCCTGCGCCGGCAATGGCGGACGGGAAACCGGATCTCTCGGGATTGTGGGATGCAGAGCGGATGCCGTGCGACGAGACGAAGGCCCGCCTGGGATGCATCGATGCGCAGACCGGCATCCCCTCACAGGCCATCAACATTGCTCCCAATCTGCCCATGCAACCCTGGGCAGAGGCGCTCGTGAAGCAGCGCGGCGCCGACCTCGGGAAGGACGACACCGTTGCGCGGTGTCTGCCAATCGCATCGCCGCGGGCGTGGCCCAGCTTCGCGATGCAGAAGATCATTCAGACGGCCGACAGCCTGACGATCCTCGACGAATACATGCTGCAGGTACCGCCAGATCTTTCTCGACGGCCGTACGCTCCCGAAGAACCCCGAGCCTTCCTTCAAGGGCTATTCGGTCGGCAAGTGGGACGGCGACACGCTGGTGGTCGAAACCAGCGGCTACAAGGACGGACAATGGCTGGACATCATGGGGCACCCGCTCACGGACCAGGCCCGGACGGTCGAGCGCATTCGGCGCGTGAACTACGGGACTCTCCAGGTGGAACTGACGGTCGACGATCCGAAGGCGTACACGAAGCCGTGGACGACTACGTTCAAGCTGTCGCTGGCGATTAACACGGACCTGCTCGAATACGTCTGCAACGAGAACGAAAAGTCGCTGCAGCACATGGTGGGACCGACAGCCGCGAAGTGAGGAGGGCATCATGAGACACGTAGTGGCCGCATCGCTTCTCGGCCTCGCGCTCGCGACACACCCCGTCCATGCGCATCACTCGTTCGCGGCCGAATTCGACGCCGCAAAGCCGATCACCATTACCGGCCCGGTTACGAAGATGGAATGGGCGAACCCGCATATTTTCTTGCACGTCGATGCAAAAGACGACGCGGGCAACGTCACGAGTTGGGCGATTGAAATGGGAAATATCATGGCGCTCATCAGGCTCGGCTGGAAGCGCGACGACATAAAGATCGGCGACACTCTCACCGTGGATGGCTTCCTGGCGCGCGACGGCAGCAAACTGATGAACGCGAAGACGGTGCTGCTGAACGGAAGGAAGATGTTCGCTGGCTCGAGCCAGGCGCCGCCGCCGTAGGCCGGCGGCGGCGGATCAAGTCACAAGTCACAAGGCTCAAGTCACAAAGGTTCTTCGGTTGAAGTTGTGACTCGTGACCTGTGACTTGCGACTTGTGACTTGTTCGTTCCTCACTTCGTCGGCGGCGCCCCCGCGTCGGACGCGCCGAGGAAGAAATTGCGACCGTCGGCGAACGTCACGGTGCTGCCGTTGGCCTTCTGCGTCCCGTTCTTGGCCTGGTAGCCCTCGACCATCACCTCAACGCCCGCGGGAAAGTCAGTCTGCCGCAGTCCGCGGCGGATGAGCGCGTTCGCCGAGCCGGCCTCGATCGCCCAGTTTGTCACTTTGCCATCCGGCTGCTTGACGTCGATGTAGATCCAGCCGTGAGGGTTGACCCACTCCATCTTCGTCAGCGTCCCTCGGAGCTTGATCGGCTTGTTCACATCGAACTCGGCGGCAAACGAATGGTGCGCGGATGCAGCAACCGCCGTCAGCAGGAGACCGACGACAGCGGCCGTTAGAGAAACTCTGAATGTCATCGCTAGGCTCCCTTCACATCCGACTGATATCGGATCCTCTTACCGCCCTCGCCAGGCTTCCCCGTAATAATACTGCTTATAGCCCGCGTCGAGAATGTTTTGACGATCGCGCTCCCCTTCCCAGCACGCCTCTTCAAGGGTCCCACGCGGCCGTGTTCATCACCTGCCAGATGCCTTGCAGTTTGGGCCTGCCGTCGGCGGTTCGTGCTGGAGCGGTTGTCTGACGGGGGGCCGCGACCGGGCCGATTGCCAGGAAACCTATGGCGATTACCGAGCTTGTGAATGCACTCCGCATCTCACAACCCTCCTCGTTCAACGCCGCCGCTGCCAACGGGTCGCTGAAGGATCGGAAGATAGTAACTCCGACCCCTGATCGGCCGCGTGGCCGTTTTTCGGGCGGTTCTCTTCCGAGCAGAACCTCATCCGCATTTTCTTCACGTCCGTTGACCGGGTCGCTTGGCCCTTGACTCCAAACCGCGCAATTCCTAGTATGGCGCGGCGTATGTAGACCAATCTTTCGGAAAACTCACGCGTCGGTCGTCGTCGTCGGTCGTCGGTGTCGGTCGTCGGTCCTTTCCCAGCCCGCATACCACCCCCACAACCCGAGGAGGCCGTTTATGCTTCGCCGTACTTGTACGCCGCGGTGGTTTTGTTGTTGTCTGTCGTTCCTGTGCTCGGCCAAGGAGGCGTTTCTGAAGTCAACGGGACCGTACTCGATCAAACCGGGAGCACCCTTCCCGGTGCAACCGTCACCATCACAGAAGAATCCACCGGACTGGTCCGGACGGCTGTCACCAACGAGGGTGGCCGCTTCGTCATCGTCGCGGTAACGCCCGGCCGCTACACGGTCCGGACAGAGCTTCAGGGCTTTCAGACGCAGACACAGACCGGAATCGCTGTCGCTGTCGGCCAGGCCGTCACACTCAGCTTCGCGCTGCCGATCGGAGGTCTGCAGGATCAGATTACGGTGACCGGCGAGGCGCCGATCATCGAGGTCACGCAGACCCAGATTGGCGCCAACATCACGGCACAGCAGATCGACGACCTGCCGACACAGGGACGCCAGCAGTACGCGTTGCTGGCCCTGGTGCCCGGCATGACGCCCAACCTTGCGCCGGGCGCCTTCGAGGGTTCGCAGTACAGCGCCAACGGCCGTGAGACGGGCGGCAATCTGTTCATGGTCGACGGCATGTACAACAACGACGATCGAACACTGGCCGGAACGGGATCGCAGACCCGCATGACGATCGACACCACCTCCGAGTACCAGGTGCTGGTGCACGAGTACGGCGCCGAGTACGGAGGCTCCACCGGCGCGATCGTGAACGCGGTCACCAAGAGCGGCACCAACGCCATTCATGGCCGGGGCGCGTTCTACCTCCAGGACAGCAGCCTGGATGCCACCAACTACTTCGTGAAAAAGAATGGCCTGGACAAGCCGGACAGCGGTATCAAGACGACGCTCGGCAGCATCGGCGGACCGATTCTGAGGAACAAGGCATTCTTCTTCTTCAATATCGAGCGCCTTCAGATCCAACAGGCGGCCAGCCTGAACTATCCGGCAGAGGCAGCGCCGCTGGCGAGCTGTACTCCACCACCCTTCCCATCAAATCCACCAACATCTTTCAGCGTGTGGACTACGAGCTGAACGCGTCGAACAGGTTCAATTTCCGGGCGCTGTTCGATCCGAACGCGGTGGACGGTCAGGATCACGAACGGGACAAACGGACAATCTCGGCGATGAGAATCGAACGCGCGCCGAAGCCGGGAGAGTTTTTCTGGAGCACCCAGTGGCTTGGTGTGCTGGGAAACCGCATGGTGAACGAGGCGCGGGTATTCCGCGTGCTCGAGAATCTGCACGTCGGAGATCAGGCACTCTTCGACGAGGGTGGCGGCAAGGTGTGGGCGCTCTCCGGTGTCGGAGAGGGTGAGCTCATCGGCCTTGGCGGGCGCGACCAGCTGGACTTCGGCTCCGGGCAGATGCATCCGGACTATCAGGCCGGGCCGCATGAAAGCCCGAGCGGCGCGTCGGTCGTGACCACAGGGTTCAGCAACCAGTTCACCTTCACGCCGGAGAATCACACTTTGAAGTTCGGCTTCGGCGCCAGCAAGAACGGCGGGACCAATATCGTCGGCGCACAACTACTTCGGGATCTTCGAGTTTGCCGGGAACCGGCCCTTCGAGTCGGCGAACCTTGCCACGTGGCCGAGGCGGTTCCGCATGCGGATGGGTGACCTGTTTCTCGCCATGGACGACTGGCGCACCAACTTCTTCGTCGCCGACAAGTGGCAGGCGAGTAGCAAACTGACGCTGAACCTGGGCATCCGCTACGACTACCAGCACATGATCCCGAACACGAAGGATGCCTTCGCGCCGCGGGTGGGCGTGGCCTACGCCCCCGACGAGAAGACACTCATTCGAGCGGGCGTCGGCAAGTTCTACGAGTACCAGGCGACCGCCGTCCTCTCCAACCTCGAGGCCGGCGCCGTGATCACGCCCGCGTTCATCTACGACACGGGCGAGGACACATCTGCCGCGCGCGGAGTGATTCCCGCCAATCCATGCCTCAGCCCGGCTGGCCGTGATGGGCTCGCCGTGATCAGTCCTGCGTGCCGCGCGGAGCTGATCAGCGTTCGAAACCGCGTAGACGCCGGGGGGTTCGTGAACAACGAGCCGGTACTCGACGGGGACCGCAAGATGGGGTACCTGATTGGATTCAGCGGCGGTATCCAGCGCGAGCTGCTGCCTGGCATCGCTCTCACCGTGGATTATGTCGGCAACCGCGGGCGCGACCAGACGCTCCGCATCGACATCAACGAGCCGCGTGTGCTGCCAAACGGAACGATCGGGCGGCCGGGTCCGTCGGTGTTCGATCCCGACGGAACGCTGATCCCCGCTGCGGCGCGCAGCACGAACTTCCTGCGCGTGCTGCAGTATCAGTCGCGGCCGGAATTCAACACCGACTACGACGCGCTTGAAATCGGCCTGCAGCGCCGGTTCGCCAACCGATGGTCCGGTCGCCTGGGGTACACCTTGTCGCGTGCGCGCGATGTCAATGCCGGTTTCTCCAACGGCGGCAACATCGTCGAGAAGCGTGTCAACGACGACCTCAACCCGCGGCTCGACTATGGGCTCGCAAACACCGACAACCGGCACGCCTTTACGAGCGGCGGCAACTGGGATGCCTGGCGTGGGCTCGGAATCGGCGCGTCGTTCCGGTACTACTCGGGCAATCCGGCCAATGAAACGCTGGGCCGTGACGCCAACGGCGACCGCGACAACCAGACCACCGGGCAGGGTGCCGCAGACCGCCCGGTCAGAGGCCGCGACGACGCCACGCGGCCGATCGTGTCGGACGTCGACGCCAATGGACTCGCGATCCGGAACGGGATCAAGGGAAGCAACAAGATAGGGTTCGATCTGCGCCTCCAATACGAGCTCCGCATGGCGACGGCGCAGGCGCTGGGCTTCTACTGGGAAATCTACAACGCGTTCGACAGGGTGAATTTCGGCAACCCCGTCGGCGACCGTTCGTCGGCGTTCTTCATGCAGTCGATCGTGGCCGATCTTCCGCGAACGATGCAGTTGGGAGTGCGATACACATTCTGAAACTCTGATGTAGGCCGTACGTGGGGCGGGTTCCGCGGCGAGTATCGAGCCGCGGACCCGCCATCCCCACAATCCTCATTGCCACCTCATCCGGAAGTTCCGTCCTCACCAGGATCCGTTTTTAAGAGTGTCGACCGATTTGCGGCTTGACTCGCCGATGAGCCGCTCCTAGGATCGCGCGCAGATATACGACCCCGCACTCATACGGCGTCGGCGGCCCTTTTACTCGATTAACCCGAGGAGGCCGACATGCTTCGTAGTGCGTTGCGCGTCGCTGCAATCACCGTCCTCGCTGTCATCCCGGCATTCGGACAGGGAGGCGTCGCCGAAGTCAACGGGAACGTCGCTGATCAAACCGGGAGTCTCCTTCCCGGCGCAACAATCACCATCACCGACGAGGCCACCGGCCTGATGCGGACGGTCGTCTCGAACGAGAGCGGTAGGTTCGTGATCGCGGCCGTTCCGCCCGGTCGATACGCAATTCGGGCCGAGCTGACCGGCTTTCAGACCCAGACGCGCACGGGAGTCGCGGTGCTCGTCGGCCAGGCCGTCACCTTCAACCTGGTGTTGCCGGTCGGGGGGCTGACCGACGTGGTTACGGTGACCGGCGAAGCGCCGATCATCGAGGTCACGCAGACGCAGATCGGGGCCAACATCACGGCACAGCAGATCGACGATCTGCCGACGCAGGGGCGCCAGCAGTACGCCTTGCTGGCCCTGGTTCCCGGCATGACGCCCAACCTTGGGCCGGGCGCCTTCGAGGGTTCGCAGTACAGCGCCAACGGCCGCGAGACGGGCGGCAATCTGTTCATGGTCGACGGCATGTACAACAACGACGATCGCACGTTGACAGGGTCGGGATCGCAGACACGCATGACGATCGACACCACGTCGGAGTTTCAGGTGCTCGTGCACGAATACGGCGCCGAGTACGGAGGCGCAACCGGCGCCATCGTGAACTCGGTCACCAAGAGCGGGACCAACGCGTTCCATGGCCGGGGCGCGTTCTATTATCAGGACAGCAGCCTGGATGGCACCAACCACTTCACGAAACTGGCCGGGACAGCAAAGCCGGACAGCGGCGTCAAGACGACGTTGGGCAGCGTCGGCGGGCCGATCATAAGGAACAAGGCGTTCTTCTTCTTCAACATCGAGCGCCTCCAGATCGACCAGGCGGCCAGCCTGACGTATCCCGCGGAGGCTGCGCCTCTGGCGACGTCGTACTCCGTCGCCCTTCCCATCAAATCCACCAACATCTTTCAACGGGTGGACTACGAGCTCAACTCGTCGAATCGGTTCAATTTCCGCACGCTGTTCGACCCGAATGCGGTGAATGGCCAGGACCACGAGCGGGACAAGCGGACGATCTCCGCCATGAGAATTGAACGCGCCCCGAAGCCGGGAGAGTTTTTCTGGAGCGGTCAGTGGCTCGGTGTGCTCAACAATCGCATGGTGAACGAGGCGCGGGTGTTCCGGGTCAGCGAGAAGCTGCACGTCGGAGACCAGGCGCTCTTCGATACGGGTGGTGACAAAGTCTGGGAAATCACGGGCGGTGGAGAGGGTGAGCTCATTGGTCTTGGCGGCCGCGACCAGTTGGACTTTGGCTCCGGGCAGCTGCATCCGGACTATCAGGCTGGCCCGCATGAAAGCCCGAGCGGTGCGTCCGTGGTGACAACGGGGTTCAGTGATCAGTTCACCTTCACGCCGGAGAATCACACCCTGAAGTTCGGCTTCGGCGTCAGCAAGAACGGCGGAACCAATGTCGTCGGAGGAAACTACTTCGGGTTGTTCGATTTTGCCGGGAACCGTCCCTACGACGCGGCGAACCTTGCCACGTATCCGAACCGCTTCCGCATCCGATTGGGCGAGCTGTTCTACGGCATGGACGACTGGCGCACGAACTTCTTCGTGGCCGACAAGTGGCAAGCCACCGGCAAGCTAACCCTGAGCCTGGGTGTTCGTTACGACTACCAGCACATGATCCCGAACACGAAGGACGCCTTCGCACCCAGGGTTGGCATGGCGTACGCTCCCGACGACAAGACAGTCATCCGAGTGGGGGTTGGCAAGTTCTACGAGTACCAGGCGACCGCCGTTGCCTCCAATCTCCTAATTGGCTCGGTGATCTCTCCGGTGAACCTGGTCGACATTCAGGATGAGTCAGCGGCGCGGGGGGTGCTTCCCGCGAGTGCGTGCCTGCGGCCGGATGGTCGTGACGGGTTGGCGGTAATGAGCGCGGCGTGCCGTGCGGAGATGATGAGCATTCGCAGCCGCGTCGAAGCCGGTTCCTTCGTGAACAGCGAGCCTATTCTCGACGGCGATCGCAAAATGGGGTATCTCATCGGGTTCAGCGGCGGTATCCAGCGTGAGATCATGCCTGGCATTGCGCTCACCGTGGATTACGTCGGCAACCGCGGGCGCGACCAGACGCTCCGAATCGACATCAACGAGCCGCGTCTTCTGCCAAACGGGCAGATCGGCCGGCCCGGCCCCTCGGTGTTCGATCCGGACGGAACCCTGATCCCGGCGGGGGCGCGCAGCACCAACTTCCTGCGCGTGCTGCAGTATCAATCGCGACCGGAATTCAATACCGACTACGACGCTCTGGAGGTGGGACTGACGCGGCGGTTCGCCAACCGGTGGTCGGGGCGTTTCGCGTACACCTTGTCGCGCGCGCGTGATGTAAACGCGAGCACGACCGGCGGCGGCAACATTGTCGAAAAGCGCGTCAATGACGACCTCAACCCGCGGCTGGACTACGGCCTCGCGAACACCGACAACCGGCACGCGTTCACGAGCGGCGCCAACTGGGACGTGTGGCGCGGGCTCGGGATTGGCGCGTCGTTCCGCTACTATTCCGGCAACCCGGCGAATGAAACGATAGGACGCGACGGGAATGCTGATCGTGACAGCACCACCTTCGATCGGCCGGTCAGGGGGCGCGACGACGCAACACTGCCTATCGTGTCGGAGGTCGATGCCAACGGGCTCGCGATCCGGAATGGGATCAAGGGCAATAACAAGATAAGTCTGGATGTACGGATGCAGTACCAGCACCGCTTGGCGACGTCGCAGTCGGTAGGCTTTTACTGGGAAATCTACAACGCGCTCGACAGGGTGAACTTCGGCAACCCGGTCGGCGATCGCCGCTCGCCATTCTTCATGCAGTCAATCAACGCGGACCTTCCACGAACGATGCAGCTGGGATTGCGATACACGTTCTGAAAGAGAGACGGCGGGTCCGCGGCTCGATGGGATCGACACTCGCTGCGGAACCCGCCCCACTTGGAACGGGAACTTCAAAGAACCCACCAACCTGACAAGGGTCCTAGACCCGAGGAGGCAGACATGTTCGTCCGCGTTGTCTCCGTCGCCGCGGTGCTTTTCCTTTCCGTCGTCCCCAGCGTTTGGGCAGTCCGCCACGGGGAATTCAACGGCAGCGTGGTGGACCAGTCCGGGGCCGTTCTTCCAGGTGCAGCCATCACCGCTTACAGAGGAATCGACCGGTCTCGTGCGGGAGGCCGTCTCGAACGACGCCGGTCGCTTCGTGCTCCCGGCGGTGCAGCCGGTGTCTACACGGTGAGGGCCGAGCTGACCGGCTTTCAGACGCAGGCGCGCACAGGAATCAGGATCCTGGTCGGGCAGGCCGTCACGCTCACGTTGACGATGCCCATCGGGACGCTGACCGATCAAATCACGGTGACCGGGGAAGCCCCGCTCATCGAGGTCACCCAGACGACCCTCGGCAGCAGCCTGACGACCGAGGACATCGAGAACCTGCCCACGCAGGGGCGCGAGATGCTGTCGTTGATGCAGATGATTCCCGGCGTTGACGCCGCAGCTGGACGCCGGGAATTTCGAGGGCACCACCTACAGCGCGAATGGCCGCGAGAGCCAGAGCAATCTGTTCCTGGTGGACGGCGTCCACAACAAGGACGATCGCGGGGGGGCGTTTACGCAGGTCTCGATGACCATCGACGCCTTCTCCGAGTACAACGTGATGACGCACGACTACGGGGCGGAATACGGCGGGGCCTCCGGCGTCATCGTCAACGCGGTCACCAAGAGCGGGACGAATCAGTTTCGTGGCAGTGGGTATTACTACGGTCAGGACGACCGCTTCAACGCCACCAACTACTTCACGAAGCTGGATGGCAGGGAGAAACCGGAGAGCGGCAACGACATCGTTGGCGCGAGCATCGGCGGACCGATCCTCCGGAACAAGGCGTTCTTCTTTTTCAACACCGAGCAACAGTGGCTCAAGGACGCGCTCGACCTGAAGTTTCCCGCCGAGGCGGCGCCGCTGGCGACCTCCTTCGCGGACGCCTACGACGTCAACCTCACCAAGTACTTCGGGCGGGTGGATTACCAGTTGACGCCGGGGCATAACCTCCGTTTCTCGACGATATGGAACCCGAATACTGGTATCGGCGAAGTGGCCGAGGCACGAGGTGAGCCTCCGGAGAACTTTCGCTACGAACGGGCGAAGGAGACGATCAACAGCGCCCACTGGACCGCCGTCCTCAACAGCCGGATGCTCAACGAGCTCAAGTTGAGCACCACCATCGAGCATCTGAGGCAGGCCGCCCGCGATCTCTACAACGCGGACTTCAACAACGATCCGTTCGACCCGGACACTCACGAGATCATCGGCCTGAACGGCGGCGATCCGCTGGACTTCGGGGCGCAGCAGCAGCATCCCAGCTATCCGGGCGGGCCCGCGGGCGGGCACGGCCGCGCATTACTGGAATACCATTGCGCTGACCGAGCAGTTCACGTTCACGCCCGGCAATCACACGTGGAAGTTCGGCTTCGGCGCCAGCAGCAACGGTGGGACGACCTTCACGCGCCCGCCGGGACCGGCGGACCCTTTGGCCAGTTCAACTTTCTGACGGACAGGCCGTTCGACCCGGCAAACCCCGTCACCTATCCGAGTCGCTTTCGGATACGCGTGGGAGATTCTTTCTTCGACGTTGAGGATTGGCGCACCAACGCCTACGTCTCGGACAAGTGGCGGGCGACGGACAAGCTGACGCTGAACCTCGGCGTGCGGTACGACTACTCGGACATCGTGCCGGACACGAAGGACGCCTTCGCGCCGCGGATTGGCGTGGCGTATGCCGCGAGCGACCGGATGGTCTTCCGCGGCGGCATCGGCAAGTTCTACGAGCCGGCGCGGAACGAGTTCATGTACGACGTCCTGGGGAACTCGGTGATCTCGACCGGCCTATTCGTTCGATACCGGGAACGATCGGGCGTCGCAGCGTGGCGAGCGGCCGGCGCATGTCTGCCTGAATCCCGTTGGCGATGGCCAGGGACGCGCGGAGATCAGCGCCGCCTGCCGGGCCTTCCTGGTGGACCTGCGCAACCGGAACGCGGCGGGTCGGGCTGTTCCTCGACATCCCCACCCTCCGCGGGAACCCGAGGCTGGGCTACCTGTGGTCGTGGAGTGGCGGCGTGGAGCGCCAGATCGTGCCGAACCTGGCCCTCACGGTCGATTACGTCGGCAACATCGGGCGCGATCAGACGGGCAAGATCGACATCAACGAAGGGCCGCTGAATGCCAGCGGGAGTGTGACCTGGCAGGGCGTCGCGGCGTTCGATCCAACGGGCACGCTGATTCCGGCGGCCGCGCGCGGCGTGAATTTCCGGCGCGTGCTGCAGTATCAGACGCTTGACGCCTTCGACAGCGACTACCACGCGCTGGAGCTGGGTGTGGTGAAGCGGCTGGCCAACCGCTGGTCCGGGCGCGTCAGCTACACGCTGGCCCGCGCGCGCGATGTCAATGTCATGACGGGGAATGCCTTTGCCATCTGGGGCCGGCGGGTCAACGACGACTACGGCGTGACGAGCGGGCGCAACCCGCGAGCGGACTTCGGCCTGACGAACCTGGACAACCGGCACGCGTTCACGGCCGGCGGCAACTGGGACGCCTGGCGCGGGCTGGGCCTCGGGGCGACCTTCGTGTACTACACCGGCAATCCGGTGAACGAGCTCGTGGGCGACGACGTGAACAACGACCTGGACAACTTCGACCGGCCGGTGAAAGGCCGCGATGATGCGACCCTGCCGATCCTGTCAGAGGTCGACGCCAACGGCTACGCCATCCACAATACGATGCCCGGCCATTCCGATTTCCTGGCGCTGAATCTGCGGGTGCAGTACGAGCTCCCGCTGGGTGCCGAGGCCCGCAGGCTCGGCGTCTACTGGGAGCTGTACAACCTCACGAATCGCAACAATTTCGGCAACCCCTTCAACGAGCGCACGAGCTCCCAGTTCAATACGCTGACCAGCGTCGGCGCGCCGCGCACGATGCAGCTCGGAGTGCGCTACACGTTCTACAGGTACGTAGTGTCCGGCTTCAGCCGGACCCCAGGTTTTTTCAGAACGACGAACCTGATGGTCCGGCTAAAGTCGGACACTACGTTTAAGAGGGTGACGCCGAGGTGACATGAAGGTGACATCGCCCGATTGAAGGCGTCGCGGCAGGTCTTCCCTCTTCTCAGATCCCCGCCGATTACGTCATGCTGGACGTGACGCCGGCGTCCCTCGACAAAGCTCGGGACAGGTCCCTCGACCGAGCTCGGGACAGGCGCGTAACTGGATTCATGGCGACAGACAACCCCACACGAATGGAGTTCGGAGCATTCGAGCTCGACGTCAACGCGCGTGAGCTTCGTACGGCCAACGGTCGCGTCCGTCTCCAGGAACAGCCGTTCGTCATCCTGCAGATGCTGCTCGAGCGACGCGGTCAGGTCGTGACCCGGGAGGAGCTCCGTCAGCGCCTCTGGCCGGCCGGCACGTTCGTCGATTTCGAGCACAGCCTGAACGCCGCCATCAAGCGCCTCAGGGCCGCGCTCGGCGACGATGCCGATACTCCGCGTTTCATTGAAACAGTCCCCCGTCGCGGTTATCGGTTTCTCGCTGGAGACGAGGCGGACGAGCCATCGCCGGTCCGGACCGACCATCATCGGGTGCGCATTGCGGTGCTTCCCTTCACCGAGCTCGGCGAGGGGTTGCAGCACGATTATTTCGGTCATGCGTTTACCGACGAAATGATTTCGCAGCTCGGGCGGCGATGCCGCGGCCGCCTGGGTGTGATCTCGAGCCATTCGTCGCGGGCATTCCGGAACACAACCGCCACTGCACGGGAGATTGGCGCAACACTGAGAGCGGATTATCTGCTCGAAGGAAGCATCAGGCACAACGGCGAGCGTGTTCGCATTACGGCGCGGCTCGTTGAAACCGCGAGCGACACGCACTTGTGGGTCGAAACGCACGAGCAGGCGATCACCGACTGGCTCTCGGCGCAGACCGACATCGCGACACGCATTGCCCGTTCGCTGGCGATGGAGCTCGACGCCGAGGATCCCGCGTCGGTGCACGGCTCGCGGGACGCCGGCGCGTATCAGTCGTACCTGAAGGGTCGATATCACTGGCACCGGATCGCGGACACCGGCCACGCTGAAGCCCTCGTGTGTTTCCAGGATGCCGTCGCGCGCGATCCGTCATTTGCCGCAGCACACGCCGGCGTGGCGATCATCGAAGCGATGGGCGCCATTTACTACCGCGAGGTGCCGCTGCATGCCCTGCGCCGCGCTCACCAGGCTGCCACACTCGCGCTGCAGCTCGACACGACCATTGCCGAGGCGCACTTCGCGATCGGCGAAGTCAGGCGGATGCTGCTTTGGGATGCCCCAGGGGCGCGGGCCGCGTATACGACCGCCATCTCCCTGAATTCGAGCTTCGAGTCCGCTCGCAGCGGGTACGCGCGGCTGCTGGCGTCGCTCGGAAACTTCGCGCAAGCAATTCGGCAGGCTGAATTGGCGCGCGAGCTCGATCCACGCTGCCTCACCGCGAATGCGATCAGCGCGTGGGTGCGCTACCTGGCAGGCGACTATGACGCGGCGGTCGATTTGTGCCGCCACACGCTCGAAATGGACGACTCGCATCTGGGCGCCCGCGTGCTGCTGGGATCGGCCCTGATGGCCGCAGACAGCCCGAAGGAAGCGCTGCGTGTCCTCGAGTCGGCCGCCAACAGCAGCCGATCCGCATCCGACCGCGCTTGCGTCACTGGCATACGCGCGCGCGGTGCTCGGCGACCGAAATGCGGCGGCCGCGCTCATTGCCGCCCTCGACGGGATGACGCCGCGGCGATATGTCCCGCCGTATTACCTCGCGTTGGCCCATACGGCAATGGGCCAGCTCGATCTTGCCTTCGAAGCGCTGAAACGCGGCTCTGAAGAACGCGACCCGGCCATCATGAATGTGGCCGTCGACCCGAGACTCGCCGCGCTCAGGTCTGACGCCCGGTACGGCGCGTTTCTCACCGACCTGGGCCTGCGCGATTTTCATCAACGCGTGCCGGCCGCGCCCGCCGTTTAAGCGCCGGACCGTCATATCCATTCACCTACATTTCACCTGATGTCACCTCCGGTGCATTGAGGCACCCCGTCCCGCACGGCACCCTTGCGGGATGACAGCACGACATGCCTGCATGATCGTTCCACTCTGCGTCCTGGCGGCCGCATCCGGGACTGCGCGTGCCGACGCGCTCGAGGGCAGCGTGACCGTCCGGGTCTACCAGACCGCGACGGCCGGAGTCGACCCGGACCTGAAGGCGGCAGCGCTGGACGTGGCCGGTGCAACGCTCGCTTCAGCTTCGGCTGTCGTCTCCTGGAAGCACTGCGACTCCGATGTCGCGGCCTGCGATGCCCCGCCGGCGGGCCGCGAGCTCGTCATCCGGATCGTTCGCGCGACGTGGGAACACTACGAGCGGGAGCTCCCGCTCGGCGACGCCCTCGTCGACAGCGGCGCGGGCACCGCGGTCCTGGCCACGATCTACTTCGACCGCGTCGATCGGGTGGCGAAGGCCGCCGGCATGGAGGCGGCGACGCTGCTCGGATACGCCGTCGCGCACGAGATCGGCCATCTCCTGCTGGCGTCGAGTGCGCACAGCACGCGCGGGCTGATGCGGCCAATCTGGCGGGACGAGGAGCTGCGGAACCGGCGCGCAGTGGACTGGAAATTTACAAAGCAGGACATTGCCGCGATCCGCAACCGCCTCACGTCCGCGCTGGCGTCACCGCTTTACCCTGAGAACCCGATCCATCGCCCGCCCCAACCCGACGGTCGACCAGAGGGCGATGGACGTCAGCCCGACCACTTTGTAGAGCAGCGGCGAAACACGATTGTCAGGCGCCGACGTGACATGGCGCCGGATCGTGAACGTAAACAGGAGTGCAAACAACAGCGCCGTCATCTTCGTCCAGAACGCGAAGCTGTAGTAACACTTGATCGCTTCGGAGAGAAACAGCGGCAGCCCGGAAGCCACCATCACGATGACGCTGCCGATGACCCACGGCTGCATGTCGCGGGCGAGCTTCGCCACAGGATGATTGCGCAGCCCCAACCCGAGCAGACGAAAATCCACCACCAGAATCGCACCGCCGATTACGGCGAGACCGATCAGATGGAACGCCTCGATGATCGGAAACATCCAGAGCGAATTCCGGATGGCTTCCCCGATCGCGCTCTGCTCCAACGCCTCGAATAACGGCAGCAACACTTAGGTGGTATGTCCTTCCTGAATCACGACCGGCCGGGCCAATGCCGCGGCTCTCACTGATAGGGATCGATCATCTCCGGAGTACAACCAGCGAGCGTCTTGACCATTGCTGACTGCGGCTTGCTGCAGTCGAACCAGTTGTAGGCGATGAGGCGGCCCGAGAATACGACCGCGGTCCAGAGCGCCAGCGAGAAGACCCCTGCCAGCCTCGCCGCGTGCGGCGGTCTCACGCCGGCGCCCCAACCCGATACGCTCCGCGCGATGCCGTTGTGAAACATCCAGGCATTGAGGCCCGCCAGAATCAGCAGCACCGCTTTCACCCGGAAGAAGATGTTGTGGTAGGTGCGAACCGGAATGGCGTAAAAGAGCAGGATCCCGCTGATGACCATCACGACGAAGCCAATCCTCGTCCAGGGAAGCACGCGACCGATCAGGTCGCCGACCGGCACGCCACGAAAGATGAGACCCACCAGCCGCAAATCCAGCACGACCGCGAATCCAACGAACAGACAAAGTGCCCACACGTGCACGGACTCCACAATCGCATACGCGTATTGCGACTCGTGCAGAGCAATGCTCCACTCCGTGTTCGCCAGCCACTCGACCGCCGCATGAGGGGACATCGAAAACAGGGCTCTCGCGCGAGACCTTTGCCTTTTGCCTTTTGCCTTTTGCCTTTTGACCTTTGACCTACACGTATCTCTCGATCATTTCCCGATGTCGCCGTCGCTGTCTCCGCCTGTCGCGTTGTCCTGCAGCTCCGGATTCGGACCCTTGCCTTCCCTGAACAGGCGCTCAGCGGCACGCGTGTTCGCCAGCATGCCGAGCAGGCCGTAGTTGCCCTCGTGGCAGGTTGATTCGTACACCTGGTTCATCTTGTCGGGCTGCCGCTCCCACGGTATTTCCGCGGTCCACGCCCGCGTCCACGTGCTGGGGTCCTCGACGGTGACGCGATAGGTGATGCGGCTGTCCGACGTCCGGGTGAGCCGCTCGACGAGGTGGAGATTCTCGCGCGATCCACGGAAATCCATCTTCTGGGTGAAGTTCGTCGTGTCGATCACGAGCGTGTCACCCTCCCATCGACCGCGTGCGTCGCCGTGGAGCAGACGAATCTTCGAAGGCAGATGAGCGGAGCCGTCAACGGGAATCGTTCGAACGAAGCCCTGACCCTGGCCGGAGTCGTGATAGATGCCGACCGCACCCGGTGACTGGACGATCCTGTACACGGCACCCAGGTTGGGCATCGTTGCTCCGAAACAGCGCTCGGTGGTCTGTCGATCCTCCGGTCCGTCGGCGCGATTCATCCTCGCCACGTTGTAATAAGGCGGCGGCTCCCTCCGGCGCGGCGAGATTGGTCCCGGCCGTCCACCTGAGGTTCCCTGCAGCAACGCCTCGAGATACTCCCGCATCTGCGTCATCCGGGCCTGTGCCTCGCGCGTAACGGGAGGAACGCGGCCGTCAGGCGGATCGACGACCAGCGATGTGCGGCGGTCGGCGAGCCGCGCCGGCGGCGCAAGCCAGTGCTGGTTGTAAGCCTGGGCGACATCGCGCTCGGTGCCTCGTTGGGACCGATCGTCGCGTCCCGGCCGCGACGCAATGTCTTCTTCTATCGCTTCGGCTTCCTGTTCGGTGAGCACGGGCCTGTTGGCGAACTTGGCGGGACGTTCGAGCGGGGTCAGCGTGTCGCCGCTCCAGATCCCCTGCAGGTCGGGCTCACCCCATGGCGTCTTCGGCGGCGTATACGTGCCCGCCGACTGCGCACCAAGGGCGATCGCCGACATGACCGAGACGAGGGCCATCGTCAGGATCCGAGCGGGGCCCCGCCTCGGACGTTCAAGCATGTCGATGAGGGCCTCGCTAGGCAGTGTTTGATTGCCCGCGCTTCGCGCGGGCGTAGCCGTCTTGAATGGCGTGTTCAATACTCCACGCATTCGCAAGGAATCTGGCCATTCAAGACGGCTAGCGAGAGGTCGAACAGTCATCGCGCCCTCCGATACAGCGGATAGTACACCTGTTCGACTCAATTGGGGATTTGGGATTTGCGATGTCTGATTTGTGACTTGTGACTTTATTTGTTTCGTTACCGCGGAAGCACGAGAAGACGACTCGCGTTCTGGCTGAACCACGCCTGCACGTCCCTGGCGAGAGCGTTGGCGCACGCACTCCACGAGCTCGATGCAGCACTCTGGCCCTGGCGCGCGGCGCGATTGGTGGCACACAAGCCAACGAAGACTTTCCTGTAGCAGGAAGAGGACTTACTCGAGGTCGAAACACTCGTCGCGGCTTCACCGCACGATCCGACGGTGAGCATCGCTTCGATGTAGCCCTCGTTGCCCCTGATCATTACTGGAGATGCGACGACCGTGGGGTCGACCAGTTGTAGTGCCGCGTTCAGCTCGGCGTGGCCCGCTCCCCGTCCAAGCACCGTCAGCATGGCATCGCTGTCTTCTGCACGCTCGACGAGGCGAACTGTGTTTAAAGCATAGAGCGCGTCCTGAACGACTTGCCGGGTTTCTACTAGGACATGAGTGGCGTCGGCGAAGCCCTTGGTTATCGGAAGCGTGACAAACACAGCCGCCTGATAGGCAGCTTGCGGGTTACCCGCGACTACAGGCATCCGTGCGCCAGACGCCTGCACATTGATGGGCCGCGTTTCCGCAGCACGAGCCGCGGGGACGCTTTCGGCCGCA
Source organism: uncultured Acidobacteriota bacterium (assembly GCA_963814955.1). Taxonomy (GTDB): domain Bacteria; phylum Acidobacteriota; class Vicinamibacteria; order Vicinamibacterales; family UBA2999; genus DATCJA01. The sequence goes on along the minus strand of CAWFEX010000013.1, from coordinate 381,006 downwards.
ATGAACGCGACGATCGTTCCTAGGACGCCGACGACTCGAAGCATCGCAGGTGTTCTGCCTCCGTCCATTACCTCTCCGATTGCGGATTTGCCGTCGGCGTGGCGAAAACGTAACCAGCACCGATTCACAAGGGCGGCAATCTGGCCTCTTTCGGAGTGGCTCTGGAAACCCCTGCGAGCACCGTGCCTCGGGCCTTCAGACGACCTCAGCACGCGGGACCACACGTTTCCCGCGCCTCCCGCGAAGACGGTCAGCGTTTCCTGATGATCAAGGGACCGGCGTCCACTGAGGCGGCTGCCCCAGCGCAGATTGTGGTCGTCCAGCACTGGGACGAAGAACTGAAACGGCTCGTGCCGACGAACTGAGGGCCCTTCAAGTCACAAGTCACAAGTCAGAAGTCACAAGTCACAATGTGTGTGCAGGTATTTGTGACTTGTGCCTTGAGCCTTGTGCCTTGTGCCTTGTGCCTTGTGACTTGTGACTTGTGCCTTGCAATGTCCAACCCCTACGACGCGGGCGCCGTCTCGAAGCTGGCCACCGCCTCCGCCTCGCTGTCGTAGGCGTCGAACACGGTGAGGAGCCTCGTCACCACCAGCAAGTCGCGGAGCCGCTTCGTCACATTCAGCAGCCGGAGTGATCCGCCCCGGTTCTTGGTGGTCACGTAAGCCTGCACCATCTCGCCGAGCCCGGCGCTGTCTACATGCGAGACGCCACCCAGATCGAGGAGCAGGTTCCTGTATCCCTGATGCAGGAGGCTCTGCACCTTGTCCTTCAGGAGGACGTTTCCACCCCGAGTCAGCGTGATGTCACCGGTGACTTTCACGATCGCGACGTCGCCGACGATCCGTTGGTCGAGTTGCATAGCGACCCTCCTAACATCGAAGGAACCCCTGACGCCGTCCTTGCGGGGGGTGGCGATTATAGCCGACGCCAGCACTGCCCTCGCATACTTCGGCCCATCACTGTGATCACGAACTGGGCGGCAACTCTCCGCTAAATCCGACAGCACGGGTCCGGCTTCAGTCGGACTCGTTCGATCGCCGGATCACCTTGGTCCGGCTAAAGCCGGACACTACGTACGATGACAGCGTACGTTCGTGATACATTCGCGCCCATTCAGCAGGGTGCGTTATGTGCGAAAGCCACCGAGGAAAGCGGATGCGGTTACGCTGGAGAGCCGCTATCGCACTGGCCGCATTCAGCACAACCGGCGTCACCTGGACGGTAATCGCGCAATCAGGCAGGACAGTCGCCGACGGCGTGTACACCGCCGCACAGGCTCAGCGCGGACAGGAGATCTACGAGGTCGAATGTCGCGCGTGTCACGGCGCTACTCTCGCGGGAGGTCTGGGCCCCCCATTGGCCGGTGCAGACTTCCTTCGCGTGTGGGACAGGCGCCCGCTGGCCGACGTCGTCGACAAGATTCAACACACGATGCCGGCCACGAAACCAGGCACGCTCTCGCGCGTGCAAGCCACCGACCTTGTTGCGTACTTGCTTCAAGCGAGCGCATTCAAAGCGGGGCCGGCGGCGCTTGGCGCAGATGACACCCTGAAGCAGATTGCGATTGTCTCGGCTCCCGGGACGTTGGCCGCCGCTCCAGCGGTCACCGTTGGCGCCGATCGGCCGCCAGGCAATATGGCGCAGGTGATGCGCGGCATTCTGTTTCCGAGCTCTAACCTGCTCTTCAACGTTCAAAACCAGGATCCCGGCGAGCAGAAGCCGGGATGGTCGCCCGGAGGACCAACGTCGTTTTCGTGGGTGGATTGGGGAGCCGGAATCTATTCAGGATGGGAACTTGTCGATTACGCCGCCATCGCTCTTGCGGAGTCCACGCCGCTTCTTTTGCTTCCAGGTCGCCGCTGCGAGAACGGAAAGCCGGTTCCCGTCGAGCGCGCCGATTGGATTCAGTACACAGCCGGGCTCGCTGAAGCTGGAAAGGCGGCGTATCGAGCGTCGCAGTCCAGAAACCGTGACGCGGTGATCGAAGTGACGAACCAGATTGCCGACGCGTGCTTACAGTGTCACGACGCGTATCGCGACAAGCCGGGCGGAACGACAGCCGATCCGTCGAACAAGGCTGCGCGATGCGTGCCGTGAGTTTGTCGGTCCGGCTCCTATGAGCCGGACTGATGTCAAGTCTCTTCCGTTTCGACAAACGTCACCGGAGCGGACCTCTTCGTCAGCCTGAGGTCCGCGGAGGTGCGTCGACGTCTTGCTCCGCGCGCGGTTTCGATGCTGGGCGAGTCACGCTCGCCACGAGCTCCTATGCGTGTCGGCGCTCGGCCGAGCACCAGATCCTCTATGCGCGTCAAGCGCTGGGCGAAACCGTTCCACGCGCCCCTTCTGAAGCCCGGGCCGCGAGGGCGACCCTACCGGACCAACGGGCAGCGTGTCGCGCGGTGATCGTCGTCGAGGGTTTACGCTTTCAGCAGCGCCCCCTCAGGGACGATCCCGTGCTCGACATATCGCCACAGCGCGATAATCACCCGCCGCGCCAACGCCACAATCCCGATGCGTCGCGTCACCGCGCCGCCGCCGCCAAAGCGCCGGTGATACCACTGCGCGAGCGCACTGGCCGGTTGATATCGGAGCCAGGCCCATGCGATCTCCACCGCGACCCGGCGGACCGCCGGCAGCCCACTCGGCGCAATCCCCTGGTCCCGCACGATCGTGCCACTCCGATACGGCGCCGAGACCAGGCCCGTGAGCGCGCCCACCTCTCGTCGATTGCGCAGGGCCCGCCTGAAGAGCTCCTCGGCCAGGATCGTCGCGCTGCGCGCGGCGATCCCCCGCACGTGGGCCAGCCGTTGCGCCACCGTGCCCGCCGACCCGCGGACCTGCTCCCGCTCCAGGCGCCGCGCGCGCTGACGCTCCGTCTCCACGCGGTCCAGCAGGCGCCACGTCTCCTCGAGCCGCGCCACCACCCCGGGGGGCAGCGGCGCCCCCGCCCAATCCGTCAGCGTCGCCAGGCGTGCGGGAAACTGCGCATCGAGGCGCACGCGCCTCACCCCGTGCAGCGCCAGCAATCCGCGGATGCGATTCCGATATCGCGTGCGCTCCGCCTGCAGGGTCGTCAGGGCCCGGCTCGCGTGGCGCGCATCTTCCGCCTCGCGTGAGGGCACGTGCACGACCTGCCACATCTTCTGTTCGCCACCCCAGTGCCGCAGCAGTAGCCGGAGCAGCTTCTCCCCGTCGAGTCGATCCGTCTTCGCCCGCCGCGCCCGGCGCGAGACCTCGATGCTCGACGAGTCGACGACCAGGTTCGTCACGCCGAGTGTCGTCAGACACCGATGCGGCCAAAATCCGTCGCGCCCCGCTTCATAGCAGCTCCGCACCGGCGCATCCGCCGCCAGCCCCATCCGCCGTCTGGTCTCCGCCAACACCCGTTCCACCGCCACCCGATCCCCCGGCCGCACCCGCGCGCGCAGCCGCTTCGCGTCCGTCGCCCGGCTCATCGTCAGCAACCACTCTTTCGCACTCAGCTCACACGCGACATACAACGCCGCTGCAGTAGACTTCGCCTGATGGGTCGTGTTGGTCATGTCGAACTCCTTTCGAGTTAGTCCTCAAAAGAGTTTCAACATACAACCCGGCCCATCCTCTGCCCTACATAGGGTCTGAAGCCGGACACTACGTCCGTTGGACGAGGGAGCCTCTGAGATGCGAAACGCCTTGAAACGTACGGCAGGTGCCGTTGCTGCGACGGCGGTGATCGGCGGCGTATTTGTGTTGACGACGCGAACGGGACAGTCGCAGGTCGCGGCCCAGGCGGGACAAATACGACGGACCGCCGACGGTAAACCAGATTTCAGCGGGATCTGGCAGGCGAACACGTCAGCAAACTGGGATCTATTGAGTCACGACGCCCGTCCAATCGTGGGACAGCGCGGGGCGTATCCCGATGTGCCTGTCCTGGCCGCGCCCGTTGTCGCCCTCGGCTCAATGGGCTGGATCTCTGCTGATGTCGGGGTCGTTGACGGCGACGAAATCCCCTATCAGCCGTGGGCCGCAGCAAGGCAGAAGGAAAATTTCGCCAACTGGCTCGATCGCGACCCGGAGCTGCGCTGCTACCTGCCGGGCGTGCCACGGGCGATGTATCTGCCCTACAAGTTCCAGATCATCCAGGGCACCACCAAGATCATGATGGCCTTCGAGTTTCGAAACGCGGATCGCACGATTCATATGGACGAAGTGGTGCCGTACCCGGGTGACGCATTCATGGGCCATTCCGTCGGTAAATGGGACGGCGACACGCTCGTGGTCGACGTCACGCGTTTCACGTCGTATACCTGGTTCGATCGGTCCGGCAACTTTCACAGCGACGGGTTACATGTCACGGAGCGGTATACACCGCTCGGGCGCGACGCCATTCAGTACCGAAGCACGAATCGAAGACGCGAAGGTCTTTACGCGTCCCTGGACGATCCGGTTGCCGCTCTATCGGCGTCTCGAATCGAACGCGCAATTGATTCCCTTCAGGTGCGTGGAAATGGCGGAAGAAACGTACCTCGGCCATCTGCGCAAGGAGCCTCTCGTAAGACGCTGGGAAGGCAAGACAATGACCGTCGATATTACGAGGAAGGTCCCGGCCAACGAGGAGGAGCTGTATCAGCTCTATATTTCCGGCAACCCGCCTGAGCAATAGGATGGCGGGGCCAAAGGCCCCGCCCTACTTCTCCACGGGCGCGCCGGTGCCGGACGAACCGAGGAACAGTGTCCTTCCATCCGGAAGCGTGAGGTCGCGGCCGTTTGCCCGTCTGGAGCCATCCTTCGCGCGATAGCCGTCGACGACGATGGCCGTTCCGGGCAACAGCGCTTCCTTGGTAAACCCGCGCCGAAAGAGCACGTTGGGTGTGCCGGCCTCAATGGCCCACTGTTCGACTTTGCCGTCGGCAGCCGGCACTTCGATGTGAATCCACACGTGGGGGTTGACCCACTCCATTTTGCGCACCACGGCCTTCTCGAACTTGACGGGCTTGGTCGCATCGAATTCGGCAGCGAACGCATGATGCGCCGGCGCCGGCGTGGCGGCGACGCAGAGCGCGACGGCCGCGCTGGCGGTCACGGCCGCCCCATAACCCAATCGCTTCACCATCACGCCCTCCGGCTGAATGCACAACGTGAATGCACAACGCGCACGCTGAAGCGTGCGCTCTACGGGGTTCTGTCCGCGCACGCTAAAGCGTGCGCTCTACAGGTGTCGCCGTCCGCGCACGGCACCCTCTCGGTCGTAGAAATACCGCTGAACTGCCTGCCCGTCAAGCCGGCGGCTCGCAGACGGACGCCTGCCGACGTCCGATCTGTGCAAGAATCTGCGGCACAAGTGCTGAGCCGTCCATCTTTTCACCTGAGGAGGGAGCCGTGAAACGCGCGCATCTGTTCTTCGCTCTCGCGATTGCCGTCGTTCTCGCCGGCGTCGATTCGAGCTTTGTCTCTCAGGGTACTGTGACCGCCCAGGCGCCCGCTTCAACGCGCAGTTTACCGGCGTTCGAGGTGGATACGACTTGGCCCAAGCTGCCGCCGAAATACAAGCTCGGCGATCCTTCGAGCTTTGCCATCGACGCACAGGACAACGTCTGGGTGCTGCATCGGCCGCGGACGCTGCTCAAGCCCGAGGACGCGAAGATGGCGGCGCCGCCTGTCGTCGTCTTCGACACGGCCGGCAATTTCATCAAGGCGTGGGGCGGCAACGGCAACGGCTATCAGTGGCCCGAGCGCGAACACGGCATTCACATCGACGCCAAGGGCTTCGTGTGGATTACCGGCAACAATTGCCCCACGAACGGCATTGCCGGGCTCAAGCCTGTCGCTGACGATCAAATCGTCAAGTTCACGCAGGAGGGCAAGTTCGTTCTGCAAATCGGCCGCACCAGTCAAAGCAAGGGCAACGCGGACACGCAGAACGTCCATCGCGCCGCCGACGTCTGGCTGCATGCGCCGACCAACGAGGTGTTCGTCGCCGACGGGTACGGAAACGACCGCGTCGTGGTGTTCGACGCCAGTAGCGGCGCCTTCAAGCGGATGTGGGGCGCCTTTGGCAACAAGCCTGTTGACGACGACTCCTGTGAGGTCGTGACGCCGAAAGCGTTCCCGGCAGGGGCTGGCCCGCAGAATTTCAACATCGTCCACGCCCTCCGCGTGTCGAGCGACGGCATGGTGTATGTCGCCGATCGGGAGAACCGCCGGGTCCAGGTATTCACGCCCCAGGGAAAGTTCGTCAACCAGGTCATCAAGACCGACACGCCGTTTGCGCGCAATCTGGCGCTCTCGCCCGATCGCGAACAGCAGTTCCTGTACGTCGGCAACGGCCCCGAGATTACCGTCGTCGAGCGTAAGTCGCTGCAGATCGTGGGCGCCATCAAACCCGCGGGCCTCACTGGCGCGGGCCATCACCTCGCGACCGATTCGAAGGGCAATCTGTACGTGGCGCAGACGGGAATGGGCATGCAGAAGCTCGCGTTCAAGGGAATGTCTGGAACAAGGTGATTCGGAATTTGTGATTTGTGATTTGTGACTTGTTCTGAAGGAGACGTCACATGCGCCTTCAATCCTGTGTGCTTCTGGCTTCCGTGTTCATCGGTATCTCCTTTGCCCCCGACCTCGCCGTTGCGCAGGCGCGGGGAGAGGTCAAGCTGACCAGGGACATCAAGGTCATTTCGAGCGCCGGCGCGCGGGCCCTTGCGGATGCCTGCATCGCATGGGCCGAGCGCAACAACACGATCGTGGCGATGGCGATCCTGGACTGGGGCGGCAATGTCATCGAGTCGCACGCCATGGAGGGCGCGGCGGCCAATGCCATCGACACGGCGCTGATGAAAGCCCAGTCGGCGCTTCGCTGGCGCCGCGCCACGTCGGAAACCAACAAGCTCGTGCGAAGCGGCGAAACGCTTGCGCCGACGTTCATGGACGACTTTCCACAGCCGGGTGCCCTGCCCATCGTCCTCAACGGCCAGGTCATCGGCGCGATGGGAGTGTCCAGCGGCGACGGCGAGAAGTGCGCGCAGGCGGCGATCGACGCGGTGTTCAAGGGGCAGGCGACATCGACGGGTGCCCGATAGACTTCCGGCGACCTGAGGTCTCCGGCTACCGAGCCTAGAGCGTGAAGGTCTCCTTCCGGAGACCTAAAGGTCTCCGGCTACCGAGCCTGGAAACGTTCGCGGTAGCCGGAAGCCTTCAGGCTTCCGGCAGGGACCAACACGAGCGAACTCCAACCACGTGGTTCCTCCCGTTGAACCGATGCTTGCCAAGCTGGTCGACACGTTGCCGACCGGCGAAGGGTTTCTCTTCGAGCCCAAGTGGGACGGCTTTCGGGCCATCGTCTTCCGCACACAGGAAGACGTCTACATCCAGAGTCGCGACCTCCGGCCCCTCGATCGCTACTTCCCGGAGCTGCATGACGCGCTGCTGGAGCGCATTCCACCGGCAACCGTGGTCGACGGCGAGATTGTGATCGCCACTTCCCAGGGTCTCGACTTCGACGCCCTGCAGCTTCGACTGCATCCCGCCGCCTCGCGCGTGGCCAAGCTCGCGAAGGAATCGCCGGCGTCCTTTGTGGCCTTCGACGTGCTCGCCGTCGGCGGGCGATCTGTGATGGACACGGCGCAACATCAGCGTCGCCAGATGCTCGAGGCGCTGTTATCCGGGGTTGAACCACCCGTCTATCTCACCCCGATGACCCGCGATCGACGTATGGCAGCCGAGTGGCTCGAGCGCTTCGAAGGCGCCGGTCTCGACGGCGTCATCGCCAAGCCGGTTGATGCCACGTATCAGCCCGGCAAGCGGGCGATGTTCAAGATCAAGCACGCCCGGACCGCCGATTGCGTCGTCGCCGGGTTCAGGTGGCACAAAGCCGCGCCCGACGCCATCGGGTCGCTGCTCCTCGGGTTGTACGACGATCAAGGCACGTTGCATCACGTGGGCGTGACGTCATCGTTCACCATGGCCGCGCGGAAGGCACTGGTCGCCGAGCTCGAGCCGCTCCGGAAAAATGCGCTGGCATCGCACCCGTGGCGTTCGTGGGCCGGGACCGACGCAACCGGCCAGCGCATGCCTGGCGGACAGAGCCGCTGGAGCGCCGGCAAGGATCTTTCGTGGGAACCGCTGCGCATCGAACGCGTTTGTGAAGTGAAATACGACCACCTGCAGGGAGACCGCTTCCGCCACGCCACCACATTTCTACGATGGCGGCCAGACAGGAAGCCGAGTGAGTGCCGCTACGATCAGCTGGACGTCACACCGGCCTACGAGCTCGAGAAGGTGTTCGGGGCTGGTCGGTCGTCCGGCTAGCGGTCACCGTTTCCTGCGACGGCCGGATGGCCGGAGGTACGTGCTGCAGATTGATGCGCACCCGTGTCCACGTCGACGATCTCCCGCGCATCGAGTCCACGAGCACATCGGCGGGTTGCAGGTGTGCGGCCGCGTCTGGGTGGCGCGCCTTCCACCGTTCGAGCTCTTCGAGCGCCTCTTCCCTTCGCGCCGACCGTCCAATCTCGATCAGAGGGTGCTTTGGTATGCGGCGTCCAGTCGCAACCGTGCGCGAAGCGTTCGCCTCACGCGCACGAGAGGGCTGAACTCGCCGTGGCTCGCCGGGCTGTTTCCTGTACTGCGGCGGCCAGGGCGCGTCGCCAAGGCCTTCCTTCTCGTGTCGTGCCGACAGTTCGAGAAGTGCGTCGAGCGAGCATGGATGCTCGTCGATCTGCGCGTGCCGATCGCCGATTGCCTTGAAACGAGCCGGCATGGTTGCCATGGTGAAATCCGCGGGATTGCAGGTATCGACTTCATCCCACGTCAGTGGCGCTGACACGCGCGCATCCGGTCTCGGACGGACGGAGTACGCCGCGGCCACAGTGCGATCTTTTGCATTCTGGTTGTAGTCGATGAACACGCCGTGCCGCTCTTCCTTCCACCATTTGCTGGTGGCGACCGCAGGCGCCCGCCGCTCGACCTCACGCGCCAGTGCGAGGGCTGCCCGCCGCACCTCGGGAAACGTCCAGCGCTGCTCGATGCGTACGTTGACGTGAATACCGCGTGAACCGGACGTCTTCGGCCATCCGACTAACCCGAAGTCGATCAGTACGCCGCGCACCACGCGCGCGACTTCCTGCACCTGAGACCACTCGACACCGGGCACCGGGTCGAGGTCCGCGCGCAGTTCATCGGGATGCTCGAGATCCTCGGCTCGAACTGGATGAGGGTGAAGTTCCAGACAGGCGAGGTTTGCCATCCATGCCAGCGCGGCCGCGTCGCGAGGGACGACTTCCTCGGCGGTTCGTCCGGACGGAAACGCCAATTCGACGACCTCGATCCAGTCCGGACGCGATTCCGGCGCGCGTTTCTGGTAGAAGAACTCCTGCCCGATGCCGTTGGGATACCGAACGAGGACGTTCGGCCGCCCGCCGGCCCCGCGCAGCGCTCCGTCAGCGACAGCAATGAAGTAGTTGACGACGTCGAGCTTTGTGTATCCGGCGTCTGGAAACAGCACCTTCCGCGGGTTCGAGATCGACACTTCCCTGCCGGCAACAGTCAGCAGCTCACGATCGCTTTTGACGGTCATAACGGTACGGTACCGATCGTCAGCTCCCCGATCGTTCGAGCGCCTCGCGATCCCATCCCGCCACGCGGGCGGCTCCTGTGTAAGTACTGTCGATGAACTCTCGCAGGACGCGATCGGGATCGTCCGCGCGCCTCACAGCTTCGTACGGCAGGATGAACTCTCCCAGCTCCTGGTGATAGAACGCCTCTGCGGGCTTGACTGCAAGGGCGTCCATACCAGCCGGCACCGGAGCCGCGTAAGCATAGAACGCCGGCTCTTGCACCGGCCCACTGCCCGGCCAGAAGCCGTGACTGATGACTTCGTGCGAGTAGGCCTCGCGCATGAATGCCGGACCTTCTCTCGGCGGCGCGGGCCTGCCCGAGAATCGCGTGACCGCCAGGTCGAAACCGCCCCAGAAGAAATGCACCGGACTGCATTTGCCGACGAAAGCGGAACGCGCGGCGCTGAACGTCGCCTCGCTGGCCACGACAATCCGCCAGAACCGCTCAACGAAAGCCGGGTCGTATGAAGCGTGGATGGTGTCCTCCGTAAATCGAATCGGATTCTCGACCTCGACCGGCACCGGCCAGATTCGCACGGACAGCCCCATCTCGTCGAGCGTGCGCATCACGTCGTTGTAGAACGCTGCGACGGAGCGCGGTGTGAGCGGCAGTGATCGGGCCGCGCCATCGGATGCACATATCGCGAGCCGATGATCGATGAAGTCGAAGGCGATGACGAACGCTCTGCCGCCATGCCGGAGCGGTCTGGTCGACAGGCCGCGTGGCGACATCTGGAACGCCACACCCCAGGAGTGATTCAGCGGCAGCGCCTTCGCCAGCGCGACCTTCCCCACCACCTGCGTCCACATGTGCAGCGTGGCGTACGTGTTACGCCACTCGTCGGGCAGCGCCGGCCAACGCTCTTCATTCATGCGCCCATGATACGCTCCCGACAATGGCGGATACGTGTTCCCACATTGCGGAAATCAGCGAAGTCAAGCAGCCTCAGAAGCGGGAATGCGCGGAGTGCGTGGCAATGGGAGCGCGATGGGTCCATCTACGCACCTGTCAGACCTGTGGCGTGACGCTTTGCTGCGACTCGTCACCGAACCGGCACGCCAGTAAGCACGCCCGCGCCCGCAGTCATCCCGTCGTCGCATCGGCCGAGCGCGGCGAGCGCTGGCTCTACTGTTTTCCTGATGACGCGTTCGTGGAATATTGAATGGTGAAGTGAGACCCTACCTGTCTACTCTTCGTGACCTTCGTGGTTTTGAGACAATAGGGTATGTGTCGAAACATCAAGACCCTCGCGAATTTCGAGCCGCCCGCAACCTCCGACGAGATTCGCGCTTCGGCGCTGCAATTCGTGCGGAAACTCAGCGGAATGAATCGACCGTCCCGCGCCAATCAGGAAGCCTTCGATCGCGCGGTCGACGACGTGACGGCGGCGGCCCACCAGTTGATTCAGTCGATTGAGACCAGCGCGCCGCCACGTAATCGGGAAGAGGAGCGTTCGCAAAGCTCAGGAGCGCTCGCAACAGCGATTCGGCGCTGTTGTTCAGAGCCCGAAATGAACTCCAAAGCCGATATACGAAATGTCGTCCTGAAAGAATTGCCCATACGGTGACGGCCCCTCGTATATTTCCAGGACGAACATCACCAGTCGCCCCGGATGACCTTCCGGTCCGGATCGCCTGACCTCGATTCCAACCCTCGCGCTCGTGGCCGGGGACCAGTCATGACGGTCGGTCGCCTTCATGTCGATTCCTGCCACCAGTTGGGCCGGCGCATTGCGCGCCGTGCGAAGTTCGATCCCGCCGTGCACCAGCTTGGTCGCGAGTGTGTCTGGCTCGCGCCGGAACAGGCGCTCGCCGCCGCCGTACACACGCACCACGCCGATCTCTTGCGACGCGAGCACCTCGAACGATTCGAACGACAGGTTCTCGCGTTCGATGTCCGTGTCGCGGAGCAGATATTCGTCTCCGAGATGAGAGCTCTGGTGGTACAGCTTCGTCCGCAGACTAAACCCCCGGCGGCGAAACGTGAGCGGAACGCCGATGACGTAGTCGGCGTTGATCAGGTCGTTCGAGGGGGCCCCGAGGTCGAACTGGGCGAAGATGCTTCCAATCACATCGAGCTGAAGGCCTTCGCCGATGGACGGGCCGCCGAACCGAACCAGGCCAAAACTGTCTCCCAGGCCGACAGCCGCGATGTTCGTCATCTCACCTGAAGGGTCGTCCAGAGTCCGGAACCTTCCTCGCAGATAACTGGCGAACGACCTCGGTTCCTTCGGATCGGCAACGAGGGGACAGAAGATCTGGTCCTCCGGAAAGAGCACCGCCCCCAGCCCTTCTGCCTCGTGGACGCCGGCGCCGCACCGGGACACGTTGACTGTCTGCGCGGGAGCGGGCCACGCCGCCACGAGGATTACGAAAATCGCGAACGCGCCACTGCCAGGCCAACGCCTTTCCATATGCGGTCTCCTATGTTCGGTCTCGGGGATTGGACCGCTACGGTCCCAAACGTAAAGTCGGAGCCCGGGGAGATCCCACGTGTATATCCGCTAGAGAGATGAGTCAAGGTTACGAAAGTGTCAGAACTCTCGCGGGGTGCAAAGCGTGCCAGCCCTTGAGCGAACCTCATCGGACGTAGCAGAATCGGGGGTCACGGGTGTCTTCATGAACCAGATCCGGGCGCTACCAGATCACGGCAAAGCTCGGTGAAGGCGGCATGGGTGTCGTCTACCGGGCGTACGACCCTGCCCCGATGGATCGCGAAGTCGCGGTAAAAACCCTGCACGAGTGTCATCGGTTTTCGGCGTCGGAACTCTTCTCATAGAATGGGTGACGACTCTCGTATCGCACGGAAATCGTCAACGGTTCGCGCCGGGAGCTGCCAAGGGTGGCGCATCGCATCCCGTCGAACGGTGAATTCCTGCACCTGAGTGTCGAGGTGTCCGACACGCAAGTGATTCATCAGTACAACGCCGGATCCGGCTGGCAGGTCTTCGATACGTGGACGCGGGCGACACCCGAAGCGCGCTTCGGCTTTTATCTGCCCGGGAGCGAAACCCTCGAGGTGTCCAACTTCCGTTACGACGCGTTACCGGCCCACTGAGCGAACGGTTTCACGTCGACAACGTTCGATAGAATGCTTCGGCTATGATCCAGGTTTCCGGCGACACCATCGATTCGCAGTTCGCATGACGGATCAGCTTCCTCGTCTCGTGATTACCGACGTCAACGGCCGGCGCCAGGTGCCGATGGACAAGTCTGTCGTCACCATCGGCCGCCGCACCGAAAGCGACGTCCGCGTCATGGGAGTCGGCGTATCGCGACAGCATGCGGAAATCACGCGGGAAAACGGCGCCTGGCGGCTGCGCGATTGCGACTCGAAGTTCGGTACGTACGTGAACGGCGCCAAGGCGAAGGAGCAGGTTCTCGTTCACGGCGACCGTATCCGCCTCGGCGACTCCAGCGAGACCGAAATCATCTTCGTCGTCGGAGACGACGATGTCTCGCAGGAGCGCAGCGCGCTCTCGGCAGCGACCGAGCTTCGTCATATGGCGAGCCTGCTCGAGGGGCTGCGTGCGCTCGGATCGGGACGCGTGCTCGACGACGTGCTCGCGCTCGTGCTCGATTCCGCTATCGATGTGACCGGCGCCGAGCGCGGGTTCATCATGCTCGCAAACAAAGAGGGTGTGCTCGAGTTCAAGCTGGGACGTGCCACCGGGCGAGTGACATTGCCCGGCCGGACGTTCGAAACCAGTCGAAAAATTCCAGAGGGAGTGTTCGCGACAGGGAAGGTAACGATTGTCCAGGATTTGCTCGACCAGGCGGATCACAAGGGTACCGTTGCGCTGGGCATCCGTCAGGTGCTTTGCGCGCCACTCCGGCTGGTGCGATACCTGGAGACCGCCGCAGAGCAGGGCGAGGACAAGATCATCGGCGTGCTGTATCTGGACAGCCGCAAACAAGGCGTTCTGCGCTCCCAGGCTGCTCGTACTGCGCTCGAGACTTTGAGTACCGAAGCGGCAATGGCCATCGAGAACGCACGGCTGTATCGGGAGGCCCTCGAACGGGCGAAGCTCGATCAGGAGCTGAAGGTTGCCGCCGCCATCCAGCAGTCGCTACTCCCTGCGTCGAATCGGAGCGGAGCGTTCTTCTCGACGGCCGGCACTTCCCTGCCTTGCCGGGCGGTCGGCGGTGACTTCTTCGACTATGTGGACGTAGCGGGCGAACAGTTCGGATTCATCCTGGGCGACGTTGCGGGAAAAGGCGCGCCAGCGGCGCTCCTGGCCGCCGCAGTACTCGGGATGTTCGGAGCAGAGGCGTCGTACCAATCGCGCTGCGCTCCGGTGATGACCCGGCTCAATCGCGGGCTGTTTCGCCGCAATGTGGAGGGCCGCTTCCTCACGGCCTTCTATGCGATTCTGTCCCCTGACGGCTCGCTTCTCTATTCGAACGCCGGCCATAACGCACCGCTGCTCGTCACAGGCAGTGGCGTGCGGCGCCTCGAGGCCGGCGGACTTGTCCTTGGCATGTTCGATGACGCGGCGTTTGACGAGGAAGCGCTCACCCTTACGCCGGGGGACGTCATTGTGGCGTTCAGCGACGGCGTCAGTGAGGCAGTCAACGAGTCGGGCGAGGAGTACACGGACGACCGTCTTCTCGCCGCTGCCACCCTCAATCGAAGTCGTCCGCCGCGAGAGCTGCTCGACGCGCTGCTCGCAGATCTACGCGCGTTCTGCGGTCGCGCGACGCCGAACGACGACGTCACGATGGTTGTCGTTCAATACACGGGGTGAGGTAGAATCCCCCGCCACCTTTTCTGGTCGTTCCAGGAGGAGTTCATGCAGCTCGAGCAACGGATTGTCGACAACGTCGCCATCATCAAGATCAACGGTGACATCACCCTCAACAAAGGGGGTGACGTTCTTCTGAAGGACAAAGTTCAGAGCCTCCTCCATCAGAATTACACGAACCTGATCATCGACTTGAGCGACGTGTCGTATGTGGACAGCGCCGGTCTCGGCGAGCTCGTGCAGACCTATGTCACGGCAAAGAATCGCGGCGGAAGGTTGAAGCTGCTGAATCCGACGAAACGGATAAAGGATCTCCTGATCGTCACGAAACTGCTCACGGTGTTTGATTCGTACGACGACGAATCGGAGGCGTTAGCCAGCTTCGACAAGGACGCGAAATAGGGACGGACGTCCACGACGCGTCAGCCCCTGAGCCCCTCGAGCAGATTCGCCAGCTTCGACGTCGACCGCTGCTCGGGCGCCGGAACGAAACGAAATCGCTTCACGGCGTCCCTGCCCCACAGCCGGCCGGTCGTGACAAGCAGCTCGAGATCGGCGCGCGCGATATCCGGCATCCATGAACTGGCCGCGACCTCCTGAAGCTGGTCGTAGTCCAGTGCGTTCAACGGCAGGGTCTTGCGACCGAGCTTTACCGCATGATTCGATACCGCGACACCGTCGACCAGCGCATCCAGGATGCGCGCCTGCCATTCCTGTGAGAGGCGCGGAACAATCGCGCGAAACCACATCGTCCCGAGAAGCTTTTTGACTTCGGATCCCTCCACTGAAATTCCGGCCGTTGTTCCGTTGCTCGCCACCGCAATTGCGGCAGGGTCGGAACGGTTCACGGCAACCGCGAGCTCCCATAAGCTCGACGGAGTTCTTGGCTCGTCCAACGTATCGACCGCAACCATCGCAGGAGCCTGAACCTCTGTCGACGCCGGTTGCGCGACTACGGAATCGGCCGATGGTGCATCCTTCGCGTGAACGTGCTCGACGATGGGCGTGGTCTCAGCGAAGCTCGCGTCGATGCTCGCAACGGGCACATTGCGCGTCTCAAATACCCAGTCGATTTCGAGAGGTGCGTGCACGCCTGTGTACTCGCCGAACAGAGCGGTGACGCCCCACGGCCTGGGCGATTGGACGGCCCTCGTGTAGAGCGGATTGTAGGGAGTTCCGGAAGCGCCGGCGACAGCGGCCCCCACGAGCTGCCCCTTTATCTTTGCATCGACGATGTTCGACCAGTCACCGTGAATGCACACCAGTGACGTTCCGGCCGGCTTGCTGAATGCATAGTACGGGTTGTCCCAGCAACTTCGAACCGCGCGATGAACCTCCTCATCATGTGGATCGACGCCTGCTGCGGGATCGATTTCACCAAAGCCGATGCGCAGTCGTCCCGGGCCGGCGAAGAGCATGGACAAATCCGATGGGTCCACCTGACAGAGATCCCAAAGCACGTAAATCAAGCCGCGCAGGCCCCTGGCGATTGGAAGATTCATCTGCTGCCACACCAGGAGCTGAGACTTCGGCGCAGCCTCGTCGTAGCCGCGGTCGTTGAGAATCTCCATCAATCTGATTCCGGCAGCATCGAACTGCTCGGAGACCTTCAGCGCGTGGTCGTAACGTCGCTTGTCTACTTCGTGGCGCTCGAACGAAGGCCGAACGAAGATCGGGAGGACCAGCTTCTTCAGGTTTCGCGCCATTTGTGCGAGGGGAAAGATGGTGCCGGCCCCGGTTCCCTTGCCGCCCGTCCCGACCAGGATGATGACGGAGTGGCGATTGATGACCGCCTCGACGTCCGCCTTCGACTCCTCCAGCGCCTGCCTGGCCACCTCGGGGTTGTGACGCGCTCCGAGCCGGCCTGTCGTACGCGTGCCGATCAGGAGACGCTCTTCCGGAGGCAGGTCAGAGAGCGCGAACTCGTTGGTGTCGAGGAAACGCGTGGTTACGGCACTCTCGAGGCGGGCGGCATATTCCGGGTCCGTCTTTCGCGTGATTGTCACGTCGAGCTCGAACAGCGTTTTCAACGAGCGCAGAATGTTGCCGCCGCCGCCACCTGTACTCAGGAGAAGGATGTTCATTTGCTGCCTGCCTCTCTCGCGCTGACTCTGAACTGAAAAGGCACCACCACCCACGAACCCTGCGAATAAACCGGCTGACACTCGAACCGCCGATCCCGGAGCGCATCGAGCACGCGGCGGACGTCGTACGCCACATTCGTTCGGTGATCGGAAAGATTCGGATAACGGCCGCCGCCTGCGGGAGCCAGGAAGATTTCCAGGCGGCCTCGGTCGGGACTCGCCCGCAGCTGCGACTGAATGGGACGCTCAGCACGGTCGGGCTGAATCAGCGGCCGCTCGAACTCGTGAACGAACGTCTGACCGAACCGCTGCATGGCCGCCACCGTGACTTGGCGCTCGGCAAGGTATTCATCGAGGCCGAGCCAAACGAGGATCCCCGCAGCCGCCAGAGCCAGGACAACCAGCGTCACATCGTGGTTGCCGACGGCTCGCCAATCGCCCGCAACAGCCGAATACACCAAGACCGGAATCAGGCTGACGATGACGACGGAACCGATCTCTGAAACCTTCATACGAAATCCGACCTCATCCGTTGCGATCGACGCGCGGAGAGGTGGCCGGTTCAGCCCGTCAAGCAATGTGCCAAGGGGACACTTTCGAACAGAATGGAGTATTCCTAAGTGCGTTCGGACCCCGCGGTCGCGTGTCCGAGTCTGAGGTCACCGCGACCGGGCGGCGATGACGTTTCACAACCCGAGTAGGGCGGGTCTTTCCGGACCCGCTTGGGGAGCCCGGTCCAAAGGACCGGCCTACCCGGGAGAACATCGATAGAGGAGCACATGGCCAAGAACCGTTCAATGACCGCGGACCGCATTCGCGAGCTGGCCCGCACCGGCGCCGAAGTCACGCTCAAGCGGCTTCGCGCGGAGATCGTGGCGATCGAGCGTGCGTTTCCCGAACTGCGCCTGCCCCAGCACCGCCGGGCACTTCGCCGATCGATCAAGGAGGCGACCGATCGCACGCGGACGACGTCGGTCGCTGCTGGCCGGGCAATTTCGGCCAGGTTGAAACGCTACTCGGCCGAACGCCGCAAGGCGCGCGCAAAAATCAAATGACCACGAAGATCACGAAGGTTCAGGTCCTTCGCGATCTTCGTGGTTTCGTGGTTCCAGGATCGTGATTTCTGCGGTCAGCACTGCCCCCGCGGGGATCGCGCCGGGCACGCCGCGATCGCCGTAGGCCAGATGCGGCGCGATCTCCAATCGGCGCGTCCCACCGACCCTCATGCCATCGATGCCGTAAAAAAGGCCGTTGAACAGCGAGTGCCGGTCAATCCGCACGACGGTAGTCAGCGTCGCGCCGTTGTCTTCGAGTCTTGCCTCGTTCAGCTGTCCCCACGGCGCCTGCCAGCGAACAGGTTCGCCTTTGTTCAACCACAATCGCAGGCGAATCCGGTAATTGTGCTGACGCCGCACCTGGTCGCCCGTGCCCGGAACATCTCCGAGCAGCGTCAGGCCCGAGCGAAGACGGCGGCGGAGCGGCCGGCCCTTCCGCGCGAGCATCGCCGAGAACTCCTCCAATCCGGCGCTCTCCGCCATTTCGAGAGGCGTCTCACAGTCGTCGATCCGCGTACGCAAATCAGGATCGCTGCCGGCATCGAGGAGAATCTGAACCGCAAGCAGATTTCGCTCGGCCACGGCCATGTGGAGCGGCGTGAAATCATTGATGCCGCGCTGGTTCGGATCGGCGCCAAAAGCCAGGAGCAACCGGATAATGGCGTCGACGTCCGTGCGCCTGGTCGCACCCGGCACGTCGCGCGTACAGCTCAACGCGGCGATGAGCGGCGGGAAACCATCGAGGACGGGCGGATTGGGATCCGCGCCAATCTCCAGCAGCGTTCGGATGAACGCAAGAGGGCTGTGATAGATGGCGTAGACGAGGCAGCCGCCGATTCCATCGGGCATCGGGCCATTCGGCACGACCGCCGGGTCGTCAACGGCGGCGCGCAACGCGTCCAGGTCGCCTCTCCGGAACGCGTCGTCTATCCTTTGCAGCTTTCTCGCCTCGGCGCAGCGTTCGTCTTCGGTGGCCATACTCCGCCCGTGTCAGATTCATCGTAGTGTCCGCCGAAGCCGAAAGGCGTGGGCGGAAAGCCGGACTACGTACCGCAGCTGGCGGGAGTCAGGTGCGACTGACGCTTACGATTTCGCCGGTCAATCTGTCGATTTCTATGATGGCTGCCTCGAACAGGCCCGGCGGTTGTCCTGGCAGCCGTCCTCGCAGGGTCACACGCCAGACGCTGCGCGTTCCTGATGTTGCCTGCATGGCGTCGACGGTATCGGGGGTGAAGGACACATGCGATCGCGCAATCTCAATGGCGCGATCGCGTGGAAGCTCCAAAGACGAAGGGCCCGTGCACGTGGGCGCGAGCGATATGAAGATCGCCAGGGCGAGAAGAACCGGGGTCTTCTTCATGTCGTTGCGCCTCTGTGGCCGTCGAGATGAACTCAGTGCGCGTCGGCGTCGGCGTCCGGATCGGCCCAGAACACGTGCGTGAGCACCCGGTGCCCGCGACCGAAATCAAGCTCGTAGATTTCCTCCCGACCGTTCGCGGTGCCGTGGATCCGTTTGCCCCACTGCGCCGGCGTCTCGAAGTCGATCAACCCCATTGCCGGAGGCATCGCACTGGGCAGCTTGGCGGCACCGGCGGTTGTAAACGTATCAAGGTGAGAGTAAATCGCCGCGAGCTGCTCGTAATCGTGCTGGTTCGGATGCTGGTTGCTCGAGGGATTGTTCGTGTAGTCCATGCACGTGCCAAGGTTCCCGTTGTTGAAATTTTCGTCCTGGTGATCGAGCCCGAAATCGTGCCCGACCTCCTGACACATGACCAGTTGACGCCATTCCGGCTTGTTGTAGGTGGCCATGTTGAAATAGGTGTCGTTCAACTTGGTCGTGCCCTGCGTGATGTGGTCGCCGTTGATCCAGATTTGCGCGATACCCAGCCAGCCGTTCGATCCGTACCGGTAGTTGCACACCTCGATCCGACCGGCCGTCGGGCGGCAATTCCGCGGTTTCGCGGCCGCGCCCGCAACTTTCGTCAGGTCGAGCACGCCCGAGTTCGGGTAGTCCCAGTCCTGAATCGCGACATCCAGGTGGGCGTCCCACGCCCCGGACACGTTATCTCCTATTTGCAGTTTCACCGGATTGGCAGTGCGTGCCCAGTGGTAAGTACCCCAGGAGTGATTCGCAGCCACGGTCGTCACAAGAAGCGTGGCGGCCACAGCGCTTGTGACCAGCACGCGCGTCGTTTTCAACATGTGAGGGGCTCCTCAGTTGCGCAGACGGACCTTGGATAGGCCCGAACCGCGAAAACTGAGCAATGCGGCTGCCAAGCGAGCGCCGTCGACAACCCGCAGGCGGATCAACAGTTTGACTGGAGGAGGTCGATTTTCTTCAGGATGATTCGGCCGCGAAGTCTTGAGGCGGCCAGACAAAGGGCAATCAACTTTTGACAGCGCGCAGCCACTTTCGAACGATGCGCCCATCGAGCCCACATGAACCACTCCTGGGAGTTGCCGAATCAGCAGCGCAGAAGTGTGCACTCGTTGGCAGAACAGCGCACTGACGCGGCGGGCCCGTGAGTCATGCGGCGCGGAAGTGCTCCGGTCGATCTCCAAAAAGTCAGAGTTTTCTACCGAGCGAAGGGAATGAAGCGTGCGGGAGGGTTACAGGGTCAACCAGCGCGCCGTGCGCAGATCGCACGCCGCTTTCATCGACCCCGTTGACGGATGCGCCATTGTGCGCGATTTGCGCCGCTTTTCGCTTGGCACGGACGATGCTCTATCTAGGCCCGGTTGGCTGGGAGAGAACCCAGCGGAACACGTTCGGGAAGCGGGATGCATTGTTGCCCGCGATGCGAGGAGCCTTTGGCAACCAGAGTCAGGCAACGGAATCGATACGAGAACGTCACGGACGACACATTCAGCAGTCTCGTCTGCCGGCTGCGACACGAATTTCTCGGGACGCCGGCGCTGGCCCTCACACCGTCCAATGTGGCACGTCTGTGGGGCCTCGATCGTACGACATCGGAATGTGTGCTTGATTTCCTGGCTGCACACGGGTACGTGCAGAAGACTTCGAACGGCGCCTATACGCGTTGAGGTTGTTCGTAGCTGTAGAGCGCACGCTTCAGCGTGCGCGAGCAAGAGAATCTGTCACCGCTCACAAACCGCGGTGATCGAGTCGGGCAGGGGACGGCCGTATGTGCCGCTCCTGTCCGATATGCTTTTTGTCCCGCCCTAGCGATGTAGGGGCCGACCTTCAGGTCGGCCCCCTTCGCTACTTCACGCGATTCAGCTGACCGCGAATCTCGCCTCCCGGGAACTGCTGCGTGTGGATATTGACGTAGGAATTGCCGTTCAGGATCGCCTGCATGGCGTCCTCCATGGTGTTGATCCCGATAGCCGGCCGGGCGACGAACTGCGGCGGACCGACACGAAAGGTCATGGCGAAGTCTCCGGTCCGTCCAACCAGCGCTTCAGGGAAGTTGATTACCACCGGTCCGGCGATGCCGACGGGTCCGATATGGATATGGCCTGCGGTGGTGGGCGTCGGAGCATTGAAGACGCGCAGCGTCACGAGGATCTCCTGATTTGCGACGTCCACTGAGACTTCGGCGGTGCCGACGGCGCCCGTATTGAGGATCGGCGTTTCTTCGCCGCCGTTCAAAGTGGCCGCCAGCGTCTGAGCGGAGAGATTTGGCGCTGTCGCGAGCATCAACGCGAACGCGCCAATAAACAGTCCGGGAACCTTTGTCATGCGGTTTTCTCCTTGTCGGTAGGACCGGAGACGCCCAGCAGGAAACAGACCACTCTCGAGCCCCGCGGCATCAACGAGATACAGCGCTCTTGCGGCGGTGACGCTTACGCCCGCCGAAATCGCTTTCGTGTCGTGTGGACTCATTGTCAGGCCGCCGTTCCACGGTAAGATGGTCGTGGCGCCGATTCGCAAGAACGGCGACCTTCGGAACCCGGAACCTGGAACAGCGTCAACCGCGTGAAGGACCTGATCGGAGAGACAGGTACCGTGACTCACACCAGCCCGTTCCCCACCCCTCTTTCCTCTGGCAGCCGCAAATGAATAGCGTGCAGGACTTCGCCCGCTTCAAGGCGGCGCAACGAAGAATCTCGATGGTTGCGGCGTACGACGCCTGGTCGGCGGCCGTCATTGCCCGCTCGCAGGTGGATGCGATTCTGGTGGGCGATTCCGCCGCCATGGTGCTGTATGGGCATCCGACCACCCTCAATGCCACCGTACGAATGATGGCGGCGCACACCGCAGCCGTCGCGCGAGCGGCTGCCGGCAAGCTCGTCGTTGCCGATCTTCCTTTCCTCTCTTTCCGAAAGGGCCTGCTGCCCGCGATGAATGCCGTCGGGACGCTCATGAGGAGCGGCGCACACGCCGTCAAGCTCGAAGGAGTGGAGGGCAGCGAAGACGTCATCCGCCACATCATCGGATCCGGCGTGCCGGTGATGGGACACATCGGTCTTACCCCGCAGTCGGTCCATCAGCTCGGCGGGTTTCGCGTACAAGGCAAGAGCCAGGCAGGGGCCGAAAAGCTGCTCTGCCAGGCACGCACGCTCGAGAAGCTGGGTTGCTTCGCCATCGTCCTCGAATGCATTCCCGCAGCGGTCGCCGCCAGAATCACGTCCGGGCTGCAGGTTCCTACCATCGGCATCGGCGCCGGCGCCGGGACCGACGGGCAGATTCTCGTCCTGCACGACCTCCTCGGCATCGACACGGGCCACACCCCGAAATTCGTGCGGAAGTATCTCGACGGAGAGCAGGTCGTCAAAGAGGCCTTGAACCACTACGACGCCGACGTCAAGGAGGGCACGTTCCCGGCCATCGAGGAAAGCTACTCGTGACCAGAACATTTCACGAGATACCGGCCTGGCGGACAGAACGTCTGTCGCAGATTCGAGCTGGTGTGACGCTCGGGTTCGTCCCGACGATGGGGGCACTTCACGAGGGGCATCTGTCGCTTGTACGACGCAGTCGGGCCGAAAACGATCGCACCCTCGTCAGCATCTTTCTGAACCCGACACAGTTCGACAACGCCGGCGACCTCGCAGGTTATCCACGAACCCTCGACGCGGACATCGACGCGCTGAAGTCGGAGCACACGGATTTCGTGCTTCTTCCGTCTGCGGCCGATTTGTATCCCGACGCATACCGGTTTCGCGTCAGGGAACTGGATCTCTCGGCGGTGCTCGAAGGTGCCCACCGCCCTGGACATTTCGAAGGCGTATTGACGGTGGTGCTCAAGCTGCTCAATATCGCATCAGCGGACCGCGCCTACTTCGGCGAAAAGGACTGGCAGCAGCTGACGCTCGTCCAGCAAATGGCGGCTGCCTTCTTCCTGCCAACCACGATCGTTGGGTGTAAGACGATTCGCGACCCTGACGGATTGGCGCAGAGCTCACGAAACCGCCGGCTGTCGGCGGCTGACCGGCAGCGAGCTCCCACGTTCCACAAGGTGCTCGCGTCCGCTCCGAGCGCCGAGGCGGCAACCGACGATCTCCGCAAATCCGGTTTTACGGTGGACTACGTCGAAGATCGCGACGGGCGGAGACTGGGCGCGGTACGGCTGGGCGATATTCGCCTCATCGACAACGTGCCAGTCGACATCATTCGATGATTCTCACCCTCGACGTCGGCAACAGTCAGATCTTCGGCGGCGTGTTCAATGGCGACGAGCTGACGATTCGTTTCCGCAAGACCTCGCGGCCACCGACATCCTCGGACGAGCTCGGCCTCTTCTTGCGCAGCGTCCTCCGGGAGAATGGCACTGACCCGTCGCAGGTCCGCCAGGTCGCGCTCTGCAGCGTGATGCCGGAAACGCTTTATTCGCTGCGAAGCTGCTGCCGGAAATATTTCGACGTCGAGCCGTTCGTGCTTCGGCCAGGCGCAAAGACCGGGCTCAAGATCCGCTATCGGAATCCACTCGAGGTCGGTCCCGATCGCATTGCGAACGCGATGGCGGCGGTCCATCTGCATCCCGGCCGCAACGTCATCGTGATCGACTTCGGCACGGCGACCACGATCGACGTGGTCACCGGCGATCGTGAATACCTTGGCGGCATCATCATGCCAGGCCTGCGCATTGCCATGGAGGCGCTGGAGCAGAACACGGCACGGCTTCCCACCGTCGAAATCGTGCAGCCTTCGGAGCTCGTCGGACGGTCGACCGTGGAGAGCATCCAGTCGGGGCTGTACTTCGGGAACCGGGCGATGATCCGCGAGCTCACCCGCGAAATTCGCGTGCACAAATTCGGCGGCGAGCCGGCGACGGTGATCGGCACCGGCGGGTTCGTGCGGCTCTTCGAGCGCGAGAGCCTTTTCGATGTGCTGCTGCCCGATCTCGTGCTCATCGGCCTTCACCGGGCGCTCGCACTCAACGAGGACGGTCCGGCTAAAGCCGGACACTACGTACGCAACGGCGAACCTGCGTAGCGTCCGCAGACGTAGTGTCCGGCTTTAGCCGGACCATTTCACAAAAGTACGTAGTGTCCGGCTTTAGCCGGACCAGGATCGCGGTGTTTCCTACTTGACTGTGACGTCTACGTCGTGGGTTGAAAACGCCTGGCCGTCGCTGGCGATGGCGCGCAGCCGGTAGGCACCAGGCGAGCTGAAATTGACCTTCGCCGCAAGCGTCGCGGGTTTTCCGTAAACCCGCCCCGGCATGATGTCGGGAGTGAACGTGACCCTGCCTGCGCCTCGGTACACGATCCACCGGACGCGGACACCTTGCTGCAGCCTGCCCTCCGGGTCCGGAATCGGCTTCGGGCGGCCGTCATCGGTCGCCGTCGCTGTCAGCGTCAGCGTGTCCGATACGCTGACGGTCTGCGGAGCAGAAATGGTGATCGCGGGTGGACGATTCTCATGATCCTGATCCAGCGCGTTTGTCCCGTTCGTCATCAACGAAGGGTCGCGCGCACCGTTCTTGGAAATAAGGTCGGTGTCGACTTCCCACTCGGGCTGCAGCCAGCCCTTGGCCTGGTTTGTTTTGCCGTAGGTGGTCAACGTCCACGTCAGACGCTGCTCTTTCGGCCAGTCGGCCGGCACCACCACCTTGAACACCCACCATTTTCGCGAAGGATCAAAGTGCGTTGGCTGCCCTCGATCGCTGTCGCCGTGATCGAAACGGTTGTCAGCTCCAACCGGTACGTCCAGCGCCTCGTCGGCATTCCGGTTGAAATACCCAAAATGCATCGTGTAGGTTCCGTCCGCGTTCTGCTCCCAACCGTCGAACGTCGGGCTGATGTCCTGGCCCCTGGCGTAGGTCTGAGCATTGGCCGGGGCATGGCCCGTTGCCGCCAGCACAAGCACGGACGAAGCGATCGCCAGCAGCGACTTCACTTCCGACCCTCCGCTTCAATTCGACGATGTGGTGACGACGGCCCGCCGCGCGCGGCGAGCTTCGACCTCTTGTTTGTAGTCCTCGTCGGACATGTAGTACCAGCTGAGCCACGCCGACGACATTTCATCGACCGTCCGCTGTCCGTAGGTGATCTGCGCATCCGGATCCGGATTGAACGGGTTTTTCGCGGTGTTGTCGTGCCACATGATCGCGTGCAGCATCGTGCCTTTCGGCAGCAGCGGCGCCGCGTCATCTGCGTACACGTAGTTGATGTGCCAGTTGAACCGGAACTTCGCGCACGACAGTGTTTCGACCCTGCCACTCGGATAGATCGCTTCGAGGCACTCCGCCTTTCCGCGATTGTGCATGTGCGGCTGGAACGACAGGAGCCGTGCCGCTTGCGGCAGAACCATGTACCCATCGGAACGGATATTGTCCGTGTGCGGCCGCAGGTCGACCTGCGGTGCGCTGACCGTCGTCGACGAGATTACGTGCTTCGGGACGTAACCGCGCGGGTAGAACTTCAGGCCAAGGGCGACATTGGCCGGTGTGTCTTCCTTGCCCGTGGCATGGACGTGGAGCTGGAAGTTGATCTTCGTGCCTGCCTTTATCAGCCGGCCTGACCCTTCAGGAAAAACGTCGCCCTGTTTGCCGATGGCGTACTCATTGAGGAACACGCCCTGTTCTCCCACCTCGAGCGGCCGATCGGCGTCATCGAGCCGGCCGCTGCCGCGGCTCTCGTCGTTCGGCTCGACGATCGACGTGCGGATATGGTGGATGACCGTGTATCCCTTCGTCGGGATGATCTGCACACCCTGGATGTAGCGGTCTTCCTTGAGACCCGGATCGACCAGAATGTCGGGCCACTGGTCTGGAACTTTGGCTTTCACGACGTAATCTTTCGGCAGGCCGACGATGACATCCGGCTCGCCGATCTGCCAGGTTTCCGAGGCGGGGAACTGGCGCGGCGGCGGCATTTCGGCTGGATTGCCCTGCGGCGCTCCGGCATCGACCCACTTCGCAATCGTGTCGATCTCGCCTTCGGTGAGCGATCGATCGTTGCTGAAGTGCTGGACGCCGACGTTCTTGTCGATGTACCAGGGCGGCATCTGGCGGAGAATCACCTGTTCTTTGATCGACCTGGCCCACGGGCGCGCCTGCTCGTAGGTGAGCAGCGACATTGGCGCGATGCTGCCCGGCCGGTGACAGGCCTGACAGTTCTCCTGAAGGATGGGCGCGATGTCTTTCGAGAAGGTCGGGGGCGTTCGAACTGGCGCCGCTGATTGGCCTGCCTGCATGGGCACGGCGGCAGCGGTCACGAGCAGCGCGAGCGACACGGGAAGAACGAACCTCATGACGTGTCCCTCCGAGGAAAAAGGTGGCGCTATTGTCCCATATTTAGTTCGACGCCAGCTGTACTTTGACCATCCGGGCCGGCGGGCGGTAGACGGGAATCCACACGGTTGGCCGCTCGGCCGTCTCGTCTACCGTGAGATCACGCACTTCATACGATGCCGGCATCAAAAACTCCGTGGACTGGCCGGTTTTCATGTCCAGGCGATAGATGCGGCTGCTGTTGAAATCATTGGTCCACACGAACTGGTTCTTGTTGTCGACGGCAAGACTGTATGGGGCCGGAAACGGCGGGCGATAGGGGCTGCTGCCCGGGACAACCGTGTACTCCGTGATCTCGTGTGTCTCAGGGTCGAAGCGCGCCACGCGTCCGGCCCAGTACAGCGTCGCCCATGCACGGCCTTGCGCGTCGATCTCTCCCCGCCGCGGTCCTGAGCCGGGCGTCGGTGTGGCGTAGGCCGTGAACTGTTGCGACGCGGGATCGAACAGGCCGAACTTGCCCAGTCGCCAGAGGTTCATGATCGAGCGCCCCCTCCCATCCGTCTCCATGTCGTAGGTATCGTCGTCGGTCTCCGCGGGCACGGTGTAGTGGCGCACTTCGCCGCTCTGCATGTCGAGCGCGTGCAGTCCTTTGTCGAGGTACCACACTTTGCCGGCCGGATCGATCCCGAACATGTTGCTGCCGGACGCCCAGGGAGTGAACGCTTCGGTCCTGGGATTGAATCGAACCGTGCCGCCGCCCATGCCAAAGATCACGTTGCCATCGGGATCGAAGGCCATGTCATGTGATCCGCCGCCCGGATTCCCCGCGCGCAGCTGTCCCTCGGTGACGACCCCCATCCCTTCCCTGCCCATGCCCTGCAGCAGGGAGTAGGGGAACTCCTTTGCCTCGCCTGTTCGCCTGTCGAGCCGTCCGAGATTGAAGCTGAAGTGATCCGTGTAATAGGCATACGGTCCCTTGGGATCCAGCAGAATGTCGTGCGGCCAGACAAACCGGCGGTCGCCGCGAATGATGCTCAGGTCGCGGTGCCCGCTTCTCGGAACGTCGTATTCGGTGATGACAAGCCGTGTGGACGCCTCGCCTGTCGGCCTGGGGCGAAGCCGGAACGGAAGATCGGGCGATGAGTCCGGCCCGCGAATCGACGCCAGGTACTCGGCCAGTGGCTCGACGTACTTCTTCTGGCCGAACGCGCGAGTGCCCGGAGTTTCGCGTGAGACGGCTCGTTCCCCCGCCATGCGCCGGATGATCTGTGTCCACCCTTCCTTCGTGCGCCCGGTCCGCAGGGCGAACTGCAGGGAGTGGCAGTTGTCGCATTGGATAACCAGATGCTTCTGCTCGTCGGTCCCCGGAAGCGCGGCAACGATTTCCGATGCAGTCGCGTCGGCAAGTGAAGGCTGACGCGACCGCAGGACGAAGTCGGCCCGCGCGGTTTTGCCGGAAGACACTGCGATGTCGCGCGTGACTGGCTCGAAATCGGGAAGCTCGATGGCAACGCGGTAGGACCCCGGCGCTAGATCAGACCACTCCGGGAACGAGTAGTTGCCCTGACCGTTCGTATAGACGTTGACAGTGATGTTGCTGTCGGCGCGGTGAGCCCGGACCGGAACGCCTGCCACCGGCTGACCGGCGGAAGACGTGACCGTGCCGCCGAGCAGCGACTCCCCTGCAGCCAGGGGCGTTCCCAACCAGAAATAGGAGTAAGACCCGCGAACCCGACCACGAAAACCGCCGCCAACGCATTTCGGTGGATGCCGGATCTGGTCGCCATCGCAGGCCTCCTTGTTGTGTCGGATTCTAGATCGGCGGGTCCGCGCGCGTAGGACCTTTTTCCGCTCGCGGGACCCGCCCCACGTGTGAACGTGTCGTTCACCCTTCTGAATTCTCGGTGCTCGGTTCGTGTTCACGTTCAAACCGGTCCGGCTAAAGCCGGACACTACGTCCGCAGCTACGTCCGTGGCCAAGAATAAGACGTAGTGTCCGCCTTCAGGCGGACCGAACGTAGAACCGAACCTGAACACGAACTGAGAAGCAGAACCGAGAAGTGTGAACCACAGGTTCTTACTTCGCCTTACTCATCAAACCCGTGAACTGAGACATCGGCCCGGGGTTTCCATGAATCCCGACGACCGTTGTCACGTCGAGCTTCAAGCGCTGGAGGTTCTGGTAGAACGTCCGGTTGCTGGCGTTGACCGCCGTCGCCTGCGGATTGTAAAGGTCCGCCTGTACGACGATCTTCTCCTTCGGGATGTAGACGATCAGCATGCCCACAGCATGAGCCAGACCCAGGATGTTGTGCAGCTCGATGCTTCTCGTATCGTCGCTGAGGACGTACTTCTCACGTGCCGTCTCGAAGATGTTGCCTTCGGACCACTCCTCTGGAGGCGACAGCGAGAATCGGTCGGGCTGTAACGTCCAGGGGCGCGCCCGCAGAACCTCCTGGTAGTACGGACGGTTCAGTTCATGGGTAATCACCGTCGCGCCCTCGTGGACGTAGGTCCGGATTCCGCCAAGATGATCCCAGTGATGGTGCGTATTCACGACATACCGGATTGGTTTGTTGGGAATCAGCTTGTTCACTTCGGCGATCACCGCAATCGACCGTTCCTCGTTGAGCGGCGCCTCGATGACCGCCGCATAGTCGCGGAATTCAATAGCCACGCTGTTGTGCGATCCCCCGGCAATCAGCCAGAGACCATCGCCCAGTTTTTGTGACTGCACGCGGACCGGCTCGATGGTGGCGCTTCGCACAGCGTCGGGCACGGTGAGCGCGGCATTCGCGACATTCAGCTTGACGTCCGAGACCGTCTCGAGACCAAACCCGTGATCTCCTCCGCTCACGTTCGGGATGTTTCCCCCATCGTCGTAATCCTGATGCTGGTGAAACCGCGGAATCTTCACACCGCCGACATCGCGGTAGTTGGTGTAGACGTTTTCGTAGTACAGGTCGCCGACAACAGGATTAGGAACCCAGGTCTGAACGCGCTGCACCATGTTGTCTGCGTTGATGGTGCCGTTCACTCTGTACTTGCCCAACGCCATATAAGAAACGACGCTGACTCTGCCGCCGTACTCATTGCGCGTGACGACCGTCGGGTTGGCTCCCGGCGCCATCGCGCCCTTGAGAAATCCCCACGGCGTGAGCAGGATTTCCAGTCGGCGCATCTCCGCGGCAGCCGGCTGGGGAGTGGGTTGTCCTTGTGCATTCATCGTCCACGCGTAGTTCCCGCTGTTCAAATTGACGACGCGCTGTTCGGTGAGGAATGGAAACCCTGCGCCGCCGCCGCGTGCCGGATTGTTGCCCTGGATGCGGACATACTCTTCGCGTGACGACATGCGTGTCGAAGTCGATCGTCCGCGTGTAACTTGTCAGATCGACGCGCGGCCAATCCTGATCCGGGGCGACGTTCTGTCCCACCATGCCCTGCCAGCCGGTGCCGGTGTACTGGATCGACTTCATGTTGGTGACGCCCATCGCGGCTGCGGCGGCTTTCAGAACGCTGTCTACGTTCTGCGCCCCTCCCGTGCCGACCATCAGCACCGCGAGGCTCAATGACATCCAAAGTCGCTTCGCCATAATTCGTTCTCCTGTGTGATGCTGCCGTCTTACCTCACGCGAACCAGCCAAGGGCTCACCCTTTGATATCCCGTCGGCTGCACGCCGTCGCCCTTGGCTGGTTGGCTGTATCTACTTGGCGCGCTCCGCGCGCAACGGACCGCTATGCACGGCACAACGAGAACACATTTACGAACCAGACTGCATCAGCGGTCCAACCGGAAGATGCGATCCCACCCAGGCGATTCTTGTCGTGCGGATACTCGTAGTGTCCGGCTTTAGCCGGACCCAAGACTTAAAGACGTGCACATTATGGGGCAACTCGCCGACGGCGAACCGGAAAATGTGGAGGGCGGGCCCGTGGCCGAAACGCCGCGCAGGCTGAAGCCTGCGCGCTACGACCGATGCATCGTGATCGCGCGCCCCCTGCCCGTGGCGCACCCGTAGCGCGCACGCTTTAGCGTGCGCGTGCGCGGTCCGTCGATAGCGCGGAACCGACCGTCAGTCGATCGTGCGCAGAGCTGATATCAGCGACAGAGGATCGATGGTGGCGTCCTTCAGGCGGACCGCCCAATGCAGGTGCGGTCCCGTCACGCGGCCGGTCGCTCCCGCTTTTCCCATGAGGTCTCCGCCGGCGACCTGCATGCCTTCTTCAACGGCAAGCGAAGAAAAATGAGCGAACAGCGAGTAGAGTCCAGCGCCGTGGTCGAGAATCACCGTGTTTCCGGTGAAGTAGAGATCCGACGCGAGCACCACGACGCCGGCGTTCGGTGCGTAGACGGGCGTGCCTTCCTGCGCCCGGAAGTCGACACCGCGATGCCGGCCTCGCGGCACGTTGTTCATCACGGTGAGACGTCCGAAGCCGCTCGTGGACGATCCCGGCACGGGCGGCGTGAACGGGCCGTGCCACAGGCGGGTTGACTGCGACTGCGCGAAGACTTGCGCGAGACGCTGGGCATCCGCCGCGATGCGCGCGGCTTCTTCCTGCGGCGGGTTCATGAAACGTTCGGCAACGCGAATGCGGCGCGTCTCGACACGCCGTTCCTGAACCGGCAGCGAGATGCGCGCGTGCGCAGCTCCGCGTTCGCTCGTGCCGTGCACTACGAGATCGTACGTGCCGGGACGAGCGTCGACATCGACTCCGATCAAGCCGAACCACTGTCGCTCACCCGCGGCCGCCCAGAACGATGCCGCCCGGCCGAACGCTTCGCCTTCAAGCGCCGTCAGCGGAGACGACGCCTCAACGGTAATGAGTACGGCGTCGCCTGTGTGCAGCACGGCCGCCGGAGGCGACACCATGAGCACAACATCGCTGCCGGACTGTGCGCGCGCTCCAGCCGCGGCGCAGACCGCGACGAAAAGAAACGCGAGAGGCCGCGCAGCCGAGCTCATCATTTCAATTGTCGGACGGATTCAGAGGAAAGGGTATAGCGAATCGGGTCCAGGATCGCTTCGCTGATACTGCTGCGTTGCTTGACATCACCGTACTCGCCGCTTAAGATTCGGAATCCTTCGCAACCCCCGCGAAGGTTCTCCCCGATTGAAAAACCCATACGTATGTGACCTTCCGTAGCCGACGTTCGTCTTGTTGAAACGCGGACACGTGAAGGAGATTTTGTTGATGAGGTGTACGGGATCGGTGTGCGCGCTTGCAGGCACATCGAGTCGTATCGAGGAAGACGCCGTCCGTTTAACGACTCTTTCGAAACCGTAATCCGGAGCGCAAGACCAACGGGTCTTTCAAGGCTCCGGCGATTGTTCTGCGCTCGTTTCGTGCGAGTTCATTAGGGTTTTTCCACTCTTAGGGTCCCGGGACTCCTGGCATCTGCGTTGCCCCCCTGCGCATTGGCCGGAACTCGCCCCAAGTCGTCCGCTCGAACGCTGGCCGTGCAGCTAATGAATCGACAAGGAGCATCGCGATGCGCAAATTCGTAACCGTGGCGTCCATCGTCGTACTGGCGGCGAGCGCCGCAAGCTGCGGCAACTCGCAGCAGGGATCGAATTCGGCCGGCAACATACTTCCTGCCGACAGTCTCGTTGGACCTTCGGCGCTCGAAGCGAGGTCCGCATAGGGAGGCGGCGGCAAGGGTGGCGGCAAGGGCGGCGGTGGAACGACTAGTGGGGTGGCGGCGGTAGTCTTTCGCTGGTGATGTACGCCGACAAAACGGAAACGGGTGCCCAACTGGAATGACACGGTCACTTTTAACGTGTCTACGACAGCACCACGACGCCGCACGTACGAACTCAATTGTTACCAGAACGGCAGTGTCCTTTACGGTGCGACTGCTGGTTTCTTTGACGGTTATCCGTGGCCTTGGACGTAAAACATGAACCTGTCGTCGTCATGGCCGGGCGGTGCGGCGAATTGCACCGCAGAACTCTACTACGGCGTGAATCACACCGTTCTTGCGACGCTGAGCTTCAACGTCGCCGCGTAGCGGCTTTAAGATCTCGAAGATCTACCTTCCTTGCTCGAGAGGGCGGCCACTGGCCGCCTTCTTTGTCTGCGCGACAGCGCAGCTTCACGAGAAAGATTTTCACAGCCGACACCCACCACAAAGACGTCAAGGATCACTGACGACGTCGTCAGAGTTCGCTCCTGTATCAAAGCCGCAGTGAGTGTGTGCACTCCGCTCATTTAGAGTCATGCCGCGTCCTCACGAACTGAGTTGAACCGTTTTCGGATCCGTAACGTGCCTACCCAACACGATTGACGTTCGTGATGAATCGTGTTCGTGCAGTCGCCGCTCTCCTTGTGCATTCATTGGAAAGTTTCTGCACGGGGCGTCGGTGCCACGTGGACGGCATATGAGTTGCCCTCCGCCTCAACAGCAAGCACCGAGTAGACCGTCGCCCGGTGGCAGCGGTCGCGTGCTCGAGTGCCAGAGAAGGAGAGCAGTTATGCGCACGTTGGTAACCATAGCCTCGGTGGTCGCGTTGGCGGCGGGCAGCGTGGCCTGTGACAGCTCGCACCAGGGATCGAACAACCTGATCGCGCTACCCAGTATCGTGTCGCCGACAATGCTCGAGGCCAAAGGTGGCAACGGAAATGGCAAAGGCAACATCAGTCCACTTCCGCCAACTTCGCTGACGCTCGACATGGTCTATGACTACGGCACGAGCGGCTTCAGCTGGGGCGATTCAGTGTCGTTCACGGTCTCGGCGTCCGAACAGTGGAATCAGGTCAACGTGTCGTGCTACCAAAACGGTGCGCGGGTATATGCAGCGGTCTGGCCACTTACACCAGTCCTCAACTTCTCATCGGCGTTGTGGTCCAGCGGCGCGGCCGAGTGCACCGCAGAGTTGATTAGCTTCGGCAGCAGTAAGCCTCTTGCGTCACTGAGCTTCCCCGTCGCGGAGTAAAGTAGCGAGCCCGTCGATACGGTAGCCGCGAGCGCGGTGTCGCGGCCCTTACTCCTGAAGGCTACGTCCCCTGAAAAAAACGCGAGGGCTCCGGCTTTTTCGCCGGAGCCCTCGCGTGTGTTTACCCGTTACGGTGCTCGACTGAGTCAGGAGCCGATGTCAGTGTCAAGGCGCTCCGAAAAGGAGGGAGGCCCCGAATCGCTTCGGGGCCTCCCTTCGGCGCGGTCCAGCTCAGGCTTTCTGAGCTAGGGTTGGGTTAGTTGGTAATCGTCAGGCTTGTCGTCTGGCAATGGTTGGACCCGGTGACGCCCGCGCTGCCGCTATATACCGCCTTCCACGACACGGTGCTAGTGCCGGTCGCAGTGACCTTCACTGCTGTATTACTTGTGCTCACTGTTGCGGGTGAGGCTGCATTCGTCAACGTTTTGGTCTCCGTATACAGCTGGGTGTCATCGTTGCCGGCGTTGCAGTCTGACCCTGTGTAGAGAGTGAACACCACCGAGCCGCTCAAAGCGCTCCCACCTGTGGAGGTGACCGTGGCCGAGTCGTTCGGCAGCCAGTCCTGCGCGGTGGCCGTGGATGACGTATCCTGCACCTGGAAGCACTCGGTCGTCACGTTCGTATGTGCAGCAGGGTCGTCGTAGTTCGTCAGATTGACCTCAGCCCGGAAGCAGTAATAACCGGCCGCTAGCGCGCTCCCCGCTGCGTTGAGTACGCTGGAGAAGGCTCCAGACACCCCGTCTTTATTGTTCGCCGGGCTCGAAGTATCCACGAGCGGAATGTCGGCGCCTGCGGCTGTCCCGCCAGTCGCACAGCCACCAGTAGGAACCGCGCTCGCATTGAAGCAGTAGAAGAAGTCGACAGTTCCTTGCCCATCGTCGGGGGCTGTGGCACCGCTGATGGTGACCGTCACTAGGTCCTTAACACCAACTCCGGGCGCGACAATGGCGTTCGACGCCAGCTCCGGTACCGTTGGCCAGCTTCACGTCGGTCGTCACCGCTCCAGCGCACTCGCCAAGCTGTCCGAGAACGAAGTCCTTGATCGTTGCGTTTGGCTCCGCGGACGCGCGCGATTCCAACAGGACGCTCTGGAAGCATTCGCCTGCGAGGCCGAGCTGCGACAGGTTGATTCCACCCTCGAAGAACTCTCCAGCATTCGCCCCGTCGGGGCCGCCCTGAGGAAATACCGGGTTGGTCGGCAGTGACGTATTGTCCTTGTCGTTGAACGACCATGGCAACACAATGGCGGACGGATTGACGAGGCCGCAGAATGCATCACCATCGCCGGCCGTCAGGCAATTAGCCGCGGTGGATTGTGCCCGCAGCAAGAGGTTCTTCTCGCCACAGTCCGTGTCGGTGAAGGGGGACGGCAGGAGCCCGTCGCTCTTGTTCGTTCCCAGGCAGTGAACGGTCCAGGTGAAGATCTTCATCGTCGAGATCGTGCCGCCGATGGTGAACTCGCTCGTCACGAGGACGTCACCCTCGGTATGTCGCCCATCGAATGACCCCTTGACGCCCAACGTGATCTTGTCTTGGAAGAACCAGACTCCTGTCGTCGCACTGCCCTCATCGTCGTACCGGTCGGAGCCGAAATACAGTATCTCGCACGTGGCAGCGCTGCCGGCCGGACAGACCGTGTCGGACGGGTTAGTAGGGTCGTCGGGATCAGGGGGCAACGAGTAGCGGGCCGCAAAGCCGTGCAGAAGGTTGTCCTTGTCAGGTAACCCACCGGTATTCTTGTAGGACCACCCGTTCAGGTCGAGAATGTCCTTGGAGCCTTCCGTGAAGATGGTCGTGGAATTGGCGACCGCCTCGGATGTCCAGGATGCCGATATGACTCCCGTTGATAACGCCGCACTGGTGCCGCACCGCGCTACTGCCTGGGTAGGCGTCAGTCCCTCACCACCCTGGATAATGGGCCTCTGGACCACGAGGTAACAGACCTTGTCCCAGTCGTCGACGCCTGCCGGCGTGAGAGCTACAGTCTGCGTGCCAGTGTCGGCGTCGCCATCCAGTTGGAGCTTGCCCGCATCGTGCACGGCCAGCACGGTCTGCTTTACAAGCATCGCCGCGCTCGACGGCGATGACGAGCGACAACACGAAACTCCAGCGTCTTCGCCAGCTTCCTCGCGGGCCAGCGACCTTACCCGCCATTCCGACGATTCTCCTACCCATTAGAAACCTCCTGTGGTTTCGTGCTCACAGCCATGCGCTGGGACGAACCATGTGTGTCAACGTTATTCGTGAAACAAACGAACTCCGGCCCAACCGAAGGCGGGCATGGCACGGATTCATGCCGGATCTCTTTGTTGGTGCACGGGAAGCCAGCCGACAGTGTCAATCTCCGTGCAAGACTCGTCAATTCCACGAAAGTGGTTATGTCCGAATGGATATAGGGAAAATGGAGATAGGCGGCGATTGTCGAGACCGACGAATCGGAGGGTGATGCGACGTTAGCGAATACCGATTAGGGGCGGGCGCCAGGGAAGGATGCGACGCGGCGTTCTCGAGGAACGAAAGGGAGGGCGTGGTTTCTCGGCCGCCATGGAAGTATCCAGAAGGCGGTGGTGGACGGCGAAGAGTGTGAGCTCAACGCGGTTCGACACCCCGACCTTGTCGAAGATGCTTGTGAGGTGACGCTTGACGGTGTCTTCCGTGATCGCGAGCTGCTGAGCAATCTGTCTGTTCGGGAAGGCGGACGCGACGCCGGCGAGAACCTGGCGCTCGCGCGGTGTCAGCCCGTATTGCCGAACGTTCGATATGGTTGCCACGTTCGGCCTTCGACCGATCGCATCGCGAACCGCATCGAATAGAGCCGCGGCGCCGAGCCGCTTGTCAATCGATCTCCACACCCCTGATTCGCGAAGAACCTGATGATTGGGTCGATCGCGGTCGTCCCACAGAACGACGATGGGAACCGTCGCGGCAAGCGCCTGGAGAACCTCCGGTGTGGGAAATACCGGAACAGCCAAATCGAGGATCAGCAGGTCGGTTGCGATAAGTGCAGTACGAAGCGCTATGTCGAGCCCGCTTCCGGCCTCCTCGACCTTGCAGAACTCCGATGCGCTTTCGAGCAGACTCCGCAGCCCTGCGCGGAACAGACCCTGCTCCGCTACGAGCACGACTCGCAGTTCGGTGTGGGGGGACACCGGGCGCGAAAGCTGAGCATTTGCCCTGCCACATTGGAACTGGAGAAGACAGTTACGCCCTGGACCCTAAGTTGTTCTATCTGTTGAGTTCTCGTCGATGTGAAAAAATGTGAAATCTTTCCGTTACAGGGACTTGGCGCCTCCGAGGAAGACAAATTTCTCGCTTGCATCACCCTGTTGAACCGAAACGGAACAATCAAACGGCACTTTCGGGTTCCGGATTCCCGGTTCCGGGGCTCGTTAAAGCGAGCCGGACCGGAGTTTCCCGAACCTGGAACCAGGAACTCGAACCCCGGAACCTGGAGCCTGGAACCACGAGTATCGAGTTGTCCCCTCCTCCCACCTGATGTAACCTGCGGCCGCAACCGCCACTAGACGTCTTGAAGGGCCAGAATCCGCACCAAATGAGTCGAGCTTTGCGAAGCCCTTCAAGACGTCTCGCCCGCACGGAGTGCGGGCAAGCAGACACTGCCACCAGCGAGGCGTCGCCACATGCTGGTTGTCCGAAGCCTCGCTAGTCTTCGAAGGAGTCACCGCCAATGAAATCCCTCCGAATCGCATTCGCCGTCGGCGCCGGCGTGCTCTGTGCCGCACTCGCCTACGCGCAGGGCCCCCCCGATTTCAGCAAGGTTGAAATCAAGACAACCAAGATCACCGACAAGTTCTACACGCTCGAAGGACAGGGAGGGATGATCGGCGTGCTGGTCGGGCCCGACGGCGTGTTCATGGTGGACACGCAGTTCGCACCGCTGAGCGACAAGATTGCCGCCGCGGTCAAGCAGATCACCCCGCAGCCGATCAAGTTCGTCGTGAACACGCACGTGCATGGCGACCATACGGGGGGCGACGAGAACTTCGGCAAGATGGGCGCCACGATCATTTCGCGCGAGGAGCTCCGGTTCCGTCTCGCGCATCCGAACCCGGGGGCCAATGGTGCGCCAGGTGTACCATGCCCGCGGTTGGTTTGCCCAAGCAGACCTATCGCGAGAAGCTGACGCTGCACATGAACGGCGAAGAGATCCAGCTGATCGCCATCCCGCGGGCGCACACCGACGGCGACACGATGGTCTACTTTCCCGGCCTCGACATCATCATGACGGGCGACTTCTACCGCGCGATCGAGTATCCGAATGTCGATCGCAACAACGGCGGCTCCCTGCAGGGACTGATCGACGGCCTCGGCACGGTGATCGGTCACGCGGGCCCCAACACGAAGATCATCCCGGGCCACGGACCGACGGTGGATCGCAACGCGGTGACCGCGCATCGCGACGTCGCCATGGCGGTTCGCGATCGCGTCGCGGCGCTGGTCGCTCAGGGCAAGAGCGAGGACGAAGTGGTGGCCGCGAAGGTCAACGCGGACTTGGATGCCCGCGTTCAACAGCCTGGCACCACCGGCGAACGATTCGTGCGCCAGGCCTATGCGGATCTGAAAGCGACGAGGTGAGCAGACAGACCTTGTAAGTCAAAAGTCAAAAGGCAAAAGGCAAAGGTACGGACCTTGATCCCTAACCTTTGACCTTTGCACCTTTGACCTTTCATCTTTAGATGTTCGCAACCTTTCGCTTCGGCCGTCCAATCTCGGAGATTCGGCGGCCTTGTGGCAGCGCTCGCCCTGTCGGGTTGCGTTGGTCGGTACGAGTCCGATTTTCCGGTCATTGTCGTCAATCGAACCGCCAACACCATTCAGGCGCTCGCCAACGGCAAAGGGGTAGGCACGGTCGACGCCGGCCAGACGCAATCGTTCTCCATCAAGCTTCCCGAGTCCAACGCCAACGTCTTCTCCAACGGCACGGCTCCCACGCCGCAGGCGGACGTCACCTTCACGGCCAGGGACACCAGAACCGGGGCGCTCTCTTCGGAGAAGGGCGTCACGCTGTCCAAGGACACGCCGACCTATGTGGCGTTCACCGCAGACGACTTCCCCAGCACCGTACCAACGGTGGCGCGATTCACGTTTTCGCCGACCAACCCCACCATCAATCAGGACGTCTCCTACAACGCCTCGGCGTCGAGCGTGAGCAACGGCACGTACGTATGGGATTTCGGCGACGGGCAGAGCGCCTCCGGCGTGACGACGACGCACCGGTACCTGCGCGGTGGGACGTTCACGATCACGCTGACGGTGACAAGCGATGCGAAGCAGACGTCGACGTCGTCGCGAACGATCAACGTTTCCGCCACGCTGCCGCCTCAGGCCGCAAACTTCACGTTCTCACCGACCGCTCCGGCGATCAATCAGGATGTGGTCTTCACCGTGGGTGGCACTCCCATCCCTGGACCAGGGGGTCCGATCCCTGCCCCGGGCGCCGGTGCGAGTTACGCGTGGGACTTCGGCGATAACACCACCGGCACCGGCCCCACAGTTACTCATCGGTACACGCGGGGAGGGACGTTCGCGGTGACGCTCAGAGTCACGAACGAAGCGGGACTCACTGCCGTCACGACGCGGCAGCTCACCGTGTCGACGACGCTGCCGGCCGGCTCGGCGAATTTCGTTTTCTCTCCGACCGATCCTCACACCGGCGACACGGTCTTCTTCAACGCCTCATCGTCTACGCTGACCGACGGAACGTTCTCATGGGATTTCGGCGACGGCAGCAGCGGGTCGGGCATGACGACCACCCACCGCTATAACGCAGGAGAGAACGTTCACCGTCACGTTGACCGTGAGGAACGAACGGGGGCAGTCGGCGACGATCTCCAGGACCGTCACGGTCGCCGATCCGGATTGATTGGAGAATACGTATAATCAAAACGGCAAAGGTCAAAGGTCAAAAAGACCGTATGCGCGGGACTCATGTGCCCCTTTGACTTTTGACTTTTGACGTGACCTTTGGTCTACGGTGTCGCGCCTCTGGCGCGGAGCGCCCGCAAACGAGACTCCGCAGGCGCCCAGCCGGGATTCCCCTGCAGCGCTTCGGCGTAAAAACGACTCGCCTCGGTACCGCGCCCCGAAGCCTCCTCGATGAGTCCCAGGTGATAGGCGATCCGCCACCGCGGCGCACCCAGCGTCCCAGCCATCGTCAGCTCGTCGCGGGCGTCGGCCAGCTTCCCATCCAGATACAAGGTGGCCGCGTAGGTTTCGTGCAGTCCCGAATGGTCGGGCACCAGCTTGATCTGCTGTTCCAGAAGCCGCCGCGCAAATGGCACATTGCCCTCTTCGATGGCGATTCGCGCCCTGAGGACCGCGGCGTCCGGATATGCCCGCGGCTGCGACAGAATCAGGTCCAGCGCCTGCTGTGCATCTGCCGGCCGCTGGTCGTCGTACGCGAGAACGGCGTTGGCCATGAGCGTCGGCGCGTGACCCGGGCACACGACCGCGAGCCTCTCGATCTCGCGCTTGAGGCGTTCGCACTCGGAACTTCCCCTCTCGACGGCTGCCCCCTCGCAGCCTTTCGCCCGCAGCGTTTCATACGGCTGGAGCACGCTGGCAAGCTGAGCGTCGGGGTTGAAGCATTGCTGGCGCACGATTGGCGACGCGGTCGCACATGCGGTCGTTGTCAGGCAGGCAACCGTAATAGCGCGCAGCCGGGGATTCACGGTCCGGCTGAAGCCGGACACTACGTAGGTCTTCACGGTCCGGCTAAAGCCGGACACTACGTACGCCTTCACGGTCCGGCTAAAGCCGGACACTACGTACGTGGTCATCTCCCCGAAGACCTCAGCACGCTGTTGGCGACTTCGACCATCTGGAAGAGCACGGGCGCGAGCGTCGAGGCAAAGATGCCCGGAAGAAAACAGATGACCAGCGGGAATACGAGCTTGACGGGCAGCGCCTGCGCGCGCAGCAAGGCATTCTCCCGCCTCCGTTGACGGAGGTCTACCGCCTGATGCTGCAGTGTTTCCGCCATGCTGGCTCCGACCTGCTCCGCCTGAATCAACGCCGACGTGAAGCTCGTGAGGTAAGGCACGTCGATACGGCGCGCGAGCTGGCGCAGCGCCTGGATGCGCGGCATTCCGGCGAGCATGTCGTGCTGAAAATTCACGAACTCGGACACCAGCGCCCGGCCGCTCCCCTGGACGCGGACGATTCTGGCGAGCGCAGCGTCGAATCCCAGCCCCGCTTCAGCCATTGTGGCGAAGAGCTCGAGCGCCAGCGGCAGATCCTGCTCGATCGCACGGACGCGCGACCGTCGCGCCGCCCGAACAACGAGCGTCGGCGCGAGTGCGGTAATCGCAAAGACGATCCACGGGCCCCCCTGCAGCACCAGGATGAGCACATCGCCGGCGCTGCCCGGCACGTTGACGACGGCGTCGAACAGGGGCCGGAACAGAACCAGCCGGTATATCTGGCTGACCACCACGCCCACGCCCACGCACGCCACGGTCGCGGCGATAAACAACGTCTGCGCATTCGGCCGGCGATAACCCGCGCGCGCCAGCCATCGCGCCAACGCCGTATCTCTCGACGATGGCCCGCCAACGGATACGCGGTGATCGTCAACCGCGTACAAGCGAACCAGTGCCCGCCGCCGCACGCTCCAGCTCCGGGCGGCTGCATACGCGAGAGCCAGCGTCGCCGCGACTATCAACACACCGATGACGTACAGCACTCGTGCAGCTCCCT
The DNA here is from genome assembly GCA_963814955.1 of uncultured Acidobacteriota bacterium. GTDB lineage: Bacteria > Acidobacteriota > Vicinamibacteria > Vicinamibacterales > UBA2999 > DATCJA01. The sequence continues at coordinate 340,230 of CAWFEX010000013.1, read as the reverse complement.
CAAAACGTGCTTCGGTTGAGCCTCGACATCCACACCAGTCCGAAGGCCTGGAGGCCGATGACACCCGCGATGATCGCAGTACCTATACTGGTGCTGACGAATGCCTGCATCCGGTCCGGGTTCGTACGCCACATCAGAAACGCGAGGACGTACGCGATAGCGAGAACGACAGCCACCGATGCGTGTGACTCGACACCCTGAGCACGCACTCGTCGCGACAGCTCGATGCGGTCGCGAATCGTCTGCCCCACCGTGGACAACGTTGTCGCAAGGCTGCCGCCGACCTCCCAGTGAATGGCCAGCGACGTGGCGAACAGCCTGAATGTTTCGAGCGGAATGTTCACTTGCAGGTCGCTGACGGCGGCACGCGGGTCGTCACCCAGCCGGATGCGCCCGGCGACCTCCTGAAAATACGGCCGGAGCGGCGGTCCCACTTCCTCGAGCGCCGACTCGAACGCAGCAAGCAGGCTGGCCCCGGCCCTGAGAGAAGCAACCATCAGGTAGATCGCGGAAGCGAGCTGCGCTTCGATCAGCGCGGTCTTCTGACCCGCGATTTGGTCTTCAATCAAATGTGCGAGCACGCCAAAGAGGATGCCGAACGCTGCGGCAACTTCCAGCGGCAACCCAACCAGGATCCACAGCCCCCCGCCAACGACGACGCCCACGGCAGGTGGGGCCAGCCGGTAGCGTGGCGGAAACGACCGGACTGCTCGCCGCGGCTCTTCCCGACTCTCGACGGGCGCGCTGGCCGACCCAATCAGTTCGGCCAGTCGCACGTCGGCGAGGCGTCGCATCCGGTGTCCGTACCAGACGTACACCATCGCCATCGCGAGTGCCGACGAGAGCACAAAGGCAATCACAGATCCGGCTCCTCGGATCGTTGAAACAGCGCCGACGCGATTTGAACGCCTTCATCACGCAGCTCGTCAACCATCCTCGGGATAACGCCTGTCGCCGTGAAATGCCCGACGACCCGCCTCCCCTGCTTTCCGCGGCGGCGGAACGTGAAGAGCTCCTGCATCTGCGGCGTTGAACCCTCGAGGCCGGTGATTTCGGCGACCGATTCGATCCGCCGGACGCCGTCATCGTACCTCCGCACGTGCACCAGCAGATGAATGGCCGACACGATCTGCTCGCGCACCGCGCGCGACGGGAGCTCGGTGCCAGCCATCAGCACCATCGTCTCGAGCCGCGACAAGGCGTCTCGCGTCGAGTTGGCGTGGATGGTCCCGATGCCGCCGTCGTGGCCGGTATTCATCGCCTGAAGCATGTCGAGCGCCTCGGCTCCGCGTACCTCGCCGACGATGATGCGATCGGGCCGCATGCGCAACGCATTGATCAGCAGGTCGCGGGCGAGGATGCGGCCGCGCCCTTCGATGTTCACCGGACGCGTTTCCATCCGGACAACGTGCTCCTGGTCGAGGGACAGCTCCGCGGTATCTTCGATCGTGACGATGCGCTCGCTGTCGGGAATCGCTTCCGCCAGCACACCGAGCAGCGTCGATTTGCCCGCGCCTGTGCCGCCAGAGATCAGGATGTTCTTGCGTCCGCGGACCGCGATGACGAGAAACTCCAGGATCTCGGGAGAAAGTGTCCCGAGATTCAGCAGATCGTCGCGCCGGAGCCGTCGCCGGCCGAAGCGGCGAATCGAGAGCGTGGGACCGTCAATCGTCACCGGTGGAAGCGTCGCGTTCACGCGGCTCCCGTCCGGCAGCCGCAGATCCGCCATCGGCGACGCAGTGTCGATGCGCCGGCCGACGCGGGCAGCGATCCGTTCGATGACACGCACGATGTGCTCGGCATCACGAAACCGGACATCGGTGCGTTCGAGGCGGCCGAACCGCTCCACGTACACCTTGTCGGGCGCGTTCACGAGGATGTCGCTGACCGCTGGATCCGCGAGGAGCGGCGCCAGTGGACCCATGCCGATGGTTTCGTCGGTCAGTTCCTCGGCGAGCCGCACGCGCTCGGCTTCGTTGAGCCCCACGTCCTCTGAGGCAATCGCACGCGCCGCAAACTCCTGCACGGCGGCCGCCACGTCGGCGCCGTCGTTCTCGAGGAGTCCCCGCTCGCCGATTTCATCGAGCAGCCGCTCTTGCAGCGCGGCCTTGACGGCCAGATAGTCGGCGCGCCCGGGCTTGGTGATTTTTGCCCCAGTGTCCGTGTCCTCGGTCGGTAGCCGGCCCGATCGCGCGGCGGCGGTCTTCAGCCGTGCGGCGGCATCGCCGGACAGCCGGGAAAATCGGCGGCGATCGATGGCGTTGGCGTGGAACGCGAGGTCCTCTCGTCGATCGCTCATAACACCTCTCTTGGATCGGTGGCCGTCCTCAGACGCAGATCCGCGGGCGACTGCGGCGCAACGGTATCCCTGGCTCCGTCAACCGCCGTCCACGTGTCGAGATCCTCGACGAGGCGGTTGACTGTCCGTCCGAATCGTTCCCACCGCCTCGAATGCAGGATGTGCGGACTCCCTGTATTCATCGACGTCAGCACGCTGCTCTCGTATGGCACCACATAGTCCAGCGTGCGCTGCAGCCGGTTCGCGATGTCGGCAGGCTGAAGATTTCCGAGAAACGGCTTGTAGTTGTAATTCAGCACCAGGCGCTGCCGCGAAGCGGTCAACCCCAGCCCTTCCAGCACCGGCAACAGGCGGGCGGTGCCCGCGACGGCAGGCGCCAGACCCTGGACGACAATCAGCGCCACGTCGGTCACGTCGAGAATCGACATCAAGACGCTGTCGAGCATTGGAAACGTGTCGATGACGACGTACCTGAACGACCGCCGCGCCATGTTGACGATTCGTGAGATGGCCTCTTCGTCCACTTCCGCGCCTTCGAGGGCGTCGGCCGGCGCGGCAAGGAGACGCAGTCCGCTTCCGTGCCTGAGCGTGAGATGACGCAGCAGCGTCTTGTCGAGTCGATCCCGCTCGCGAATGGCGTCGACGATGCTCGTGGTGGGCTTCAGATCCAGCAGCATCGAGCACGTGCCCAGTTGCAGCGACGTGTCGATGAGCAGCACCTCATCGGGATGCCGGAGCGCCAGGCCACAGGCGACATTCACCGACAGCGTCGACTTGCCCACGCCTCCCTTGTTGCTGACGAACGCGGCGATTCTGCCCTGCGTCGTGGAAGAGGAACCCGGGAAGCGCGAGAAGAGCCGATCCAGCACGGCGCGCAGCTCGGTGGTCGAGAGAGGCCGCCGCAGAAAGTCGCGCACCTGCGCTCGCAGGAGCTCGATGACCGTGGCGCCCTCCGACTGGCCCTGCTCGAGACGGTCCGGCGTGAACGTGCCGGCGATCGCCGAATCCGGGACCTGGGCCTGCAGATCCTTCGAGAGGGTCGCGATCTCACTTGCCGGACGGTCGATGTCGATGAGGATCAGATTCGGCTGCCGCCGCCGCGCCACGTCGATCGCTTCACGATATGTCTCGACGAGGTATACCGTGCCTCGTCTATCGGGTACGCGCGAAAGGGCGCTGCGGAATTCCTCTTCGAGCGTGCGGTCGCCGCTCACGATCAGCACGCGCAGGCTCTTGTCGGCGTCGCTCGTTTGTTCTGTCCACATGATGGAGGAGGTTCACCGGGCCAGAACGGCCACCATGACCGGTGCGTAATTCACACGCCCGTTGCGGACACGGTTCTTGTCGAACAGCTCTCGCACGTCCGCGGGGGTTGCGGTGATCGGCAGCGGCAGCGCACCCGTCACCTCCGCACTGGCGTTCGAGGCGGCAACGAGCGATGGCGCACGAGTAATCGTCGCAGTAAAGGGGTTCGCGGGCGCCGGACACACCGCGACCCGCACGAAATTTACTCGAGCGAAGCCAATCACTCGCGGCGGTCCCGCCATCATCGGCGAGAACACGGGCCCGTACTGATTCGCGATTGATGCAGCAGTCGCGCACGCAACCGCTGATGGAGCGAGCGGCAGTACGTTGCCGACGGTGGTGATGGCTGCCGGGTTCGTGACAAATCTGCCCACAACAGCCCCGGTCGGACATGTTGCCGTGCCCGCACCCGTCCGGGTCATCACACCGGTGACAGGATTGATCGTCACCGTGATCGTCACCGGAGCTCCGGTCGGCGCTTGAACGCACGCGTCGAGCAGTGCGAACCGGGTGACACCCGGCTGCGCCGGGTTGACTCGAGCAAGGCCAACCCGCAGAGCTGGCCGGATCGTCGCTATCGCCGTCGCACGAACGGTAAGCCCATCGCGACGTACCGAGTAGTCCGAAGTGGGATCGTCTCCCTGGATGGTGGTGGCCTTTCCGAATGTCAGCGGCAGTGTCGGTCCGCTGGAGCCAACGTTCGTTTCCGTCTGACCTGCCAGGTCCTGAAAGTCGCCGGAGCGACGCAGCCGAACAAGGAACGCGTTGTCGTCAACACCTGCCAGCGATCCGGTTCCAGGAAGAGGCCAGGGGACAGGCACGGGTTCATCGACGCCCGGACATTCGTTCAGTCCAGGCGGAGGCCCGGGCGACGTCAGGTTCGGGTTGAAATCGTTCCGGGCATACACGCCGCCGCCCCGCTGCGGCTCGGTGCACACGATGTCCTGCACCTCGTGAATGCTCCCTTCGGACGGAACGGGATCGGCTGTGTAACAGAATCGCCCGCTGACCATGTCGCCGTAGACCTGATTCTGCTGATTGAGCTGCAGGTCCGGTTTGTACACGTGAGGTTCGGGAACGCTGACGGTTTGAAGCGCATGAAGCGTGGTGGCGCCTTCCGTTACATCAAGGACAGGCCCGGCGCCGAGCTGCGAGCCGGCATCGCCATCCGCTGGCTCGAAGTTGTCGTCGAACGTCCAGCGAACGATCCGGCTGGCTGCCGCACGGCGAAGGCAGTCGCTGGCGAATGCGTCGTTGACAGCGAGATTCGTGACCGGGTTGCGCACACCGGCGTCGCGCTTGCCGAGTCCCTCGAGCGCCGCCGCATCGGCCGCGTTCTGCATCTGCCCCTGACTGAGTCTTGCGTAGCCGATGTCGATGACGAGGGACAAGAGTCCGCAAAGGACGAACACCATCACCGCGATTTGAACCAGCACCTACGGCCTCGGGACGGCGGTGAGCGATCGCTTCTGCCCGATGATCGTTTCGACCACCCTGAAATTTTCCGACTCTTCCGGAGAGAGGCCCGAGTCTTCGCCGCCTGTATTGGAGGAACCGGTCGCGAAGGGACTGACGGGACGCCGGTCCGGGGTCCTGCTGTCCAACGGATCGTCCGGGCGACCCGACCTGGGAATGGTCGTCAGTTTGGCTTGCACGGCCATCGCTTCCGTGAGCAGCGCTACTTCGTGCGGATCTATTGCGATGACAGCCTCTTGAACCGGACGCGTTCGAGTGGCGGCGCCTTCCGTCAGCGTGCTCTGATAAGTCGGCACCGCTCGCGTGTTCATCGGCTCCACGATGACGGCGCTCTGAACGATGACTCGCACGGTCGCCTGCTTGTTCCAGTTCGAAAGCTGCGCCTGAAGCGCGAGCTCCTGACTGTACGGCCCGGAGAAGTTGAACGTCTGAGCGCCGCTGCGGCTCGCATCGATCGGCATTGTTGCAAGAAGGTCGAACCGATCGCCGGCGTTGAGGCCATACAGTCCGTCCACCTGATCGGCGGAAATCCGAATCGCCCGCTTCCCTGCGGGAATGCCGGCGACGATGCCCTCGCGGGTACCTCTGGGCAGGAAATCCAGTTCGGTGAAGACGTACCCCGGTTCCTTCTGATGATCGAGCACGCGGCCGAGGATGTCGGAAATGTTGACCAGCATCTCCTTGGTAACGGCCCTTGGCGGAAGATAGACCACGGCGAGCCGACTGTTCGCGCGGTCCCACAGATGATCGCGCCGCACTCTCGCGTACGCGGGAATCGCGGTCGCGGGCGTCGGCACGGCGATGAGGCCTTCGGTGGACGGCTCGCTGGACGTGAATCTCGACACGTCGACGACGCCAAGCGCCATCAGCACCGCCACCACCAGCACCACTGACACGACAACCCCCAGCGCCACGATCGGGGCGCCGAACGTTGACGGAGCGCCCGGGCGGCGCGGCGCGAAAGGCTTCACTCGACGACCTCACGGCGATAAATCGCCTGCGCCGAGATCAGCTTGCGAAACGGCCGCACGACCCTGCCGGCCAGTGCGAACTGTCGGCCCAGTCCGAAAGGTCCCGCATACGGCCCGACCCCACCGTCGTCTATGGTGGCCCCTGGAGCGGCATTGTTCTGCTGGACGGCTCCATCATCGGCCACGATCGGGTTCGCGATATTGGGAGGAAGTGGATCGATGTCGCTCGGCGCCGACGGCACAAAGCCGCTGAGCGTCGCGGCCTGATACGGGTAATTGACGCGTACGGCCGCCAACCCGCGATCCGCAAGGGGATCGGCGTCGAGCGGACCGCATTCGTCCTGGTTTGCGAGGTAGATGAGGCTGAATGGCCCTCTCGCCGGACAGTCCGCGTCCTGGGCCGAGCGGATCTCCTGCAGCACCGGCACCCAGGTGATTGATTCGACGCCGTTGCCATCGCGCGCCTCGATCAAAGGAATGGCAACCGTCAGCCCAGTGGGTGCAGCCTGTCCGTTCGGCCCCACGGCGCTGCACGCCAAACCGGTGGCGTCGCCCAACAGCGCGCCGGCGTAACGGAGCAGGTTGGGTCGTGACGATTCGCTGACCATCAGCGGTCTCAGCGCGCGATTCACCACGGGCATCGACGCAAAGAACCCGTCGGGATCGGCAGATACCGCGGGATCGTCAAGGTCGACAACCAGGCAGGCCGGGTCGAACACGCGGGCCCTCAGGTCGATCAGGCAGCCGGGATCGGCGGTCGCATCGCAGGACAGCGCATACTCGAACGTCGCGTCTGCTCTGATCGGGGCGACAGCAAGTTCCCGCGCCGCCAGACGCGCGACATCCTGGATCGCGCTTGCGTCGAACATCAACCGCCCGAATTCGACAGCTCCCGCCACCAGCAGATACAGCAGCAGCGAAACGAGCGCGAACTCGACGAGCGCCGCCCCCCGCTCCAGGCGTCGCAGACCGGGCCGACCGCCCGTCTGCGCCCTGGAGATCACCGCGGCCCTCGGGTGCACATGGGGCCTTACTTGTTTTGCGTTTCGAGGACGAGCGACGAGAGGGAACCGTCTCCGCCGACACTGTCGCCAAGACGTGTCGCTCCGTTCGACTGCGTAATGGCGTTGACGTCAAGACCAATACCGGTTGCGGAGTTTCCCGAATCGAAGCCAGGGGTATTCGTGGAGGTTTCGATGGTCCGGCCGCTGACAATCGGCGCGTTGTCGTCGACGTGAGCACCCGGTATGACAGCTGCCGACATGCCCAGCATGTCCGTGACTTTGTGGCCGAACACCGAGACGGCAGCGGCACCAATGAGCGAGACGCCCGCCACGATCAGCGCATATTCGACGAGCGACGCACCCTTGTTGTTCCGCAACCGCTGTAGCACCTTCGACATCACACCCTCCTGTCCGACCGCGTTTACTCTTTAGGTTGCACCGTTGCAGGCCCGGCGATGACCGGGCGAAGCAGCTCATCCCGGTTGGGAAACGTCCACAGGGCCACGTCTGGAACTGGTGCTCGGAGAATAACGGGATTCACCATGACGATCAACTCAGTGTCCTGGTCGTTCCGATTGAAGCTCTGGAATAGCCAGCCCAGAACCGGCGTGTCCCGGACACCCGGCGTTGAGGCCGTATTCGTGGACGTGTTGTTCGACAGCAGGCCGCCAATGAGCAGGGCCTGTCCGTCCTGGAGCCTCGAACTGGTGCGCAGCGCGCGCGTCTGGAACGCCGTTGTGGCGACGGCGGTACCCGTCGATTGACGAATGGCATCCGTAAGGACCGCGTCGGGTGTGACCACGAGCGGCTGGACATCCAGTGTGATCGTGTCGTCGTCACCCACGAGCGGGCGGATTTGAAGCTGAACGCCAAACGGCACGAACTCAACCGAGCTGAAAACACCGGGGGTGGTGGCGGCGGTGGCGGCACCCGCAGCAACGGCGCCGAAGGCCGGCGCGAAGGCAGTCGGTACTGGCACTTCACCACCAATCTGGACCTGTGCCAATTCTCCCGACAGTACCGTCAGCGACGGGGACGACAAGCTTTGCGCAATGCCTTCACGCTCGAGCAGCGATAACGCCGTCGCGATCGCCGCATTGCCGCCCGCATATTGCAATTCATTCAGCAGCCCGCCATTGAGGAACGACAGCACGTTCTGGATGGCCGCGCCTGCGCTGCCGACCCGTGCAGCCTGATCGCCCTGGACTGTCGCTGCCGCCTGTGATGGATTCAGCGACGGCTGCCGGAAACTCGAGACTGCCACCACGGTATTGGGGTTGAACGTCCGCAACTTCGTCCGGTTCACTTCGACAAGACGAATGTCGACGCGCACCTGCGGCAGATCGCTCACTTCAAGGAACGACAGGATCCGTCCACCAGACACCTCGATGACCTTCGCCCGCCCCAGATTGCTGCGGAGCTGATTGGTGAGACGGCTTCCCCTCGCACCACCAAAAAGGGACGAGGTCGCGCCACCGCCGAGTTGCGTCTGAGTGGACTGCGACTGCATCTGTGCTTCGTCGGCGAGGCCACCGGCTTCGTCGGCGAGCACGCGAATGTCGGTGGCCGTGACCGTCTGGCCGGCAAAGAGTTGCGCCGACAGCACGAGAATCCGAATGAGCGCTGTCTGATTGGGGACGCGCCCTTCCAGCACCAGCGTGTCCGTGGCATCGTCGCGGACGTTGCCCTGCAGGATGCGCCGGACGGTGACGTCCTGTCCGCCAATGAGCCGAATCGCGTCGAGCAATTTCTCTTCCGGCAGCGGAGGCAGTGTGTCGAGCTGAATGAGGTTGATCACCGTGCCCGACGGCTGAATGGCACCCTGGAGCTGGCTCGCTGGCGCCGCAGCTGGCGCGCCCGGCTGCGCTCCCGGTGCGTTGGGCGCAACGCCAAGTGCTCCAGGTGGAACGGCACCGGTTGCATCCGGAGGAGCAGCAATGAGTGGCTGCGGCGTGCCGCGCTCACCGTTGCCTGCGTCAAGGTAGTTGCGCGCGATCGCCTCGGCGGTGAGCGACGCGTTGATATCCGGCACGACACCGGTAAGTACGAGCGCATCGCGATCGGGCGCGCTCTCGACTTCAATGGACGGATGCACTCGCTTGAGGGCGCGCTCGAGAACCGACAAGTCCCGCTGAACCGCGAACGCGAACTCACGGGACGTTCCGTTGGTAAACCACACGATGACGGTCGTGCGACCGGTTTCGCGTCCGAGTAGCAACAGCTCACGGCTGGTAATCAGTTCTGCTGTCAGGATTTCCGGGGCCGCGACCGCGATGCGTTGGATGTCCTGTGCGAACGGCAGTCGCCGGTACTGGGATCGGATGATGACGATCGGCGCGTCGGGTGTTTGGGCGTTCACTGCCTGGCTTGCTGCGGGTGCGAGCGGGCGGGCGAACACAACGCCCGGCACCACTTGAAGCGCGGCCCATGCGAGCAAAGTGGCGCTGACCAATCGCGGCGAAATTGCGGGTGTCATTGAAAACTATGGCGGGTCAAGCCGGCCCCGCACGGTCGCCGGATTATATGTCGCGGGGACAGTCGGAGCCAGCAGCCCCGTCAGGCAATAACGTGACCAGGCCAGGGACGCCGCGATGGCCTAAAGGCTCGCGATTAAGGCGGTCTTGAGCCGGAACGGTGTCCCTTGATGGGGACGCCGCGTCGCCTGTCGGGGATTTCAACGGGTGTTTAGGCCGATCGTGAGACGGCTGCGGCCGGCCGCACGACCGGGTCTGATCAGGGCGTCAGTGACGCGCCAACCCGTGTGGGCTCGCCGGCCTCGACGCGCACGGTGGTCGCCCACCGGCTGAAACCCGGCAGCTCTATGCCGAGCACGTGCATGCCTTCCGTCACGTTCGGAATCGACATCGGCGTCTGCCCCACAACGCGGCCGTCGAGCGCGACGTCCGCTCCTGGTGGACGGGACACGACCACGATCGATCCTTGAGGCCGCGTGATGGCCGCCGCCGCTGCCGGAACGCGCGGTTCCCGGACTGGTGCAGCCGAAAGCGGCCCGCCTGTGTTTGCCTTGCTCGATGGCGGATTGACAGCCGTCGCCGAGATCTGTGATGGGGACGGGTTGAGCGTGGCTGGTGCCGCCGGGGGTGCGGCCTTCGGTGCGGCGGCCTCCGGTGCGGCGGCCTCCGGCACGGGGTGGCCTGCGGCACGGCGGCGTGCGGCGCCGTAGCACGCGGCACGGTAGCACCGGGCACGGTGGCCCCCGGTACGTTGAACCCCGGCGAAGTGAGGTATCCGCTCGCAAAGCCGATGAGAACCCCAACCACCATCGCCGACGTTGTGATAACGGTGACTCTTGCGGCGGTCGATGAAATGCGCGGTCCGCGAAGCGGATAACGATCCGGCACGGCCACAAACATTGGCGGACGCCGCTCGGGAACCGCCTGCGAATTTGGCGTGGCGACGGCCGGTCTTTCCGATGTGAACAGGGTCATCGGGTCGAACGCCGGCTCAGTATTGATTCTCGGCCGCACTCGCCCCTCCTTCTGGTCTCTCGAGTTTTCCAATACCACTACTCAAACTGCTGGGCCGCCCACCCAATCGTTCATTGAGACTACAGAGCCGTCAAACTTACATGCGCGCAGATGCAACTCATCTGTGTAACCAGTCACAGCGCTCGGCAAAAGTGGTCAGCCGGCCCCGGCGAGCATGTCAACTGAAGCATGGGCCGCGCCATGTTTCTCGACGGGCGGGGCCGCGTCTAAGGCGTCAGCCCAACCGCGGTCGTTCATCGATGCCCCACATTGATGCTGCCGGCCCACAATGACCAAATCCTTCGAACATGTCGCCATCTCGGGAAGATCGCGACATTGTTGTAGCGCGCAACACGCCGCGATCCTGATCTCATTTGTCCCTGAACTGTTTGCATGTATTGACCTTAGCGCCGGTCAGAATACACGGACGAGCTAGGCACAGCCATTGCTCCGAGCGTGCCGATCCAAATGCCAGAGACAACGCGTAGAAGTCACGCGCGGCCAGGAGCTTCAGGCGCTGGTCGATTCCGCTTACGCCAAGTGTCTGCCGATAGACGAGGGCGACGTCGCGACGTACATCCCCGAGTTGAGCTACGCCAACCCGGATGATTTCGGCATCTGCCTGGTCACCGCCGACGGCCGCGTGTTCGAGGCCGGGACCTGCGATAAAGCGTTCACGATTCAGTCGATCTCGAAGCCGTTCACATTCGGGCTGGCGCTCGAAGAGCTGGGCCATGACAAGGTGTTTCAGCACGTCGGCGTCGAGCCGAGCGGCGACGCCTTCAATTCCATTCAGCTCCAAAGCGACACCAATCGCCCGTTCAACCCGATGATCAACTCCGGGGCGATCACGGTGACCGCCTTGCTCCATGCCATTTATGGGAATCGGACCACCGACTATTTGCTCGACCGGTTCAGCGCCCTGGCGGGTCGGACTCTCTCCGTGGACGACGCCGTGTATCAATCCGAACGGCGCACCGGTCACCGCAACCGCGCAATCGCGCATCTGCTGCTGAACTTCGGCATCGTGCACGAGGAAGCCGAAGCGGCGCTGGACATCTATTTCAAGCAGTGCGCGATTCTGGTGACCAGTCGCGATCTGGCCATGATGGCCGCGACACTCTCGAACATGGGATCCCACCCGATCACCGGCCGGTCGGTGTTCTCCGTACGCTACGTCAAAGACGTTCTCTCGATCATGTTCACCTGCGGCATGTACGACTACTCCGGTCACTGGGCCTATCGCGTCGGCGTCCCGGCCAAGAGCGGTGTGGGCGGGGGCGTCATTGCGGTGGTGAACCGGCAGCTCGGAATCAGTACCTATTCACCGAAATTGGATCGGTATGGCAACAGTTGTCGCGGTACCGCCGTCTGTGTGGAGCTTGCCTCGCAGTTGGGGCTGCACGTGTTTGACTGTCTGAACGTCGGCTCGAGATTTCTCGACGCGATTTTGTAGCGGCCGGGACGCGCAGGCTGAAGCCTGCGCGCTACAACCTACGTAGCGCGCACGCTTTAGCGTGCGCGAGCGTGTCCATCATTATGTAGAGCGACCGCGCTTTAGCGTGCCGCGACCGCGTCCATCATTATGTAGAGCGCACGCTTTAGCGTGCGCGACCGCGCGCGGGTTGCGGAAACCGGACCGTACCCACCCTTAAGCTCGAAACCTGCACCAGGATCAATGCGTATAGGAACGTGAGAGGAACGTTTTTATGGCACAGGTCATTCGCACGTTCTTAATTGCCGAGGCTGCCACATTCGTTATTGCCGCCATCATCCATGGCGGCTGGCTGGTGACTGGATACGAACACCATGAAGCGAGAGTCGCCGAAAGCATCATCGCCGCCGTTCTGCTCGGCGGCGCGGCGCTGACGTGGCTGCGGCCTATGTGGACTCGCGCGGCCGGGCTGTTCGCCCAGGGCTTTGCTCTCTTCTGGACGCTCGTCGGCATCGGCACCATCGTCGCCGGCATCGGGCCGCAGACGCCGCTCGACATCGTCTACCACATCGCCATTGTGGCGGTGCTCGTGTGGGGCCTCGCCGTTGCCCGCCGCGCGCGTGTGCCGCAGACCTGACACACAGGCAATGTGTCGCGTCGCGGGGCTGTAGAGGAGCTTGACAGATATCTTTATATTCAAGATACTTGACAATCAAGATGACATCGGGCCGGGCACGGCACCGTACCGAGCTGCTGGACACGCTCGACCGGGTGCTGCGACGAGTCAGTGCGCAGTCGGTTCTGCTCAGCGACACCGTAGCCAGTCACGTCGGCGTAACTCCACCGATTCTCGAATGCCTCGACCTCCTGTTCCTCGCGGGACCGACGACGGCAGGACAGCTTGCGGAGCACGCCGGGCTCACAACTGGTGCGATGACCGCGGTGATCGACAGGCTCGAACGCAACCGGTTCGTCCGCCGCACTCATGATTCGCGAGATCGTCGGCGCGTTCTCGTAGAGGTGCTTCCGAGGGCACTGGAGCGTATCCAGCCCCTGTACGAGCCGCTTGCAGCCGCCATGTCGCGGCTCCATCGCAGTTACGACGACAAGGAGCTGGAGGTCATCGTCGACTATCTGTCCAGGGCTGCCGATGTCAGCGCCGAGCATGTAAGCCGGTTGACCGCGCAGCCGGCCGCTGCCGCCCGGACGACGCGTCGCCAGCGATGAATGTGCACCGTTACCGGAGCCTGACGGGACAGGGGTCAGACCGGTGACCCGGGTCTGACCCCCTCCGGAGGAGTTTACGGACGCCGACTATGCTGTTGGATCTGAATGGCTGATCTCAAAGACGATCTCGCCGCGCTGCGTATAGATCGCGAACCTGACCGGCCGTCTCGGCGGTGGCTGGTATGGCTGGCGCTTTTGCTCGTGGTCGGCCTCGCCAGCGCCGCTGGCTGGCGCTGGATGACCCGCGAACAGCCTCTCGAAGTTGAAACAGCGATGGTGACCGAGCGCGCCGCCGGTACGCAGGCCGCCGTGCTCAACGCCGCGGGCTACGTGACCGCCCGCCGCCGCGCAACGGTTGCGTCGAAGATCACCGGCAAGCTCGTCGAGGTCAACGTCGAGGAGGGGATGGCGGTCCGAGAGGGTCAGGTGCTCGCTCGACTCGATGACGCGACGCTGAAGGCGACGCTGGCGCTTTCGGAAGCACAAACCGAGGCAGCGCGGCGTGGCGTTCGCGAGAACGAAGTGCGTCTCAACGAAGCCAAGCTGACGCACGCGAGACTGGCGCGGCTGATCAAGGACGGGCTCGTGACGCAGGCCGAGCTCGAGGCCGCCGAAGCACAGGTCGACACGTTCGACGCGCGCATTCTCGCCGCACATGAACAGGTTCGCGTCGCCGAGCAGCAGGTTGCGCTGGCAAAGACGAACCTCGACGATACCGTCATCCGGGCACCCTTCAGCGGCGTTGCCATCTCGAAGGACGCACAGGTAGGCGAAACCGTATCGCCCGTCTCCGCGGGCGGCGGCTTCACGCGAACAGGTATCTGCACGATCGTCGACATGCAGTCGCTCGAAATCGAAGTCGACGTCAACGAGGCGTACATCAACCGCGTCAAGCCAGCTCAAAGCGTCAGTGCGACGCTGGATGCGTATCCGGATGCGCCGATTCCGGCCCGCGTCATCACCACCGTACCGGCAGCCGACCGACAGAAGGCCACAGTGCTCGTGCGCATTGGTTTCAACGAGCTCGATTCGCGCATCCTGCCGGACATGGGCGTGAAGGTCACCTTTCTTCGAGACGAGGAAGGCCCGGACGTGGCTGCCGCGCGTCCGGTGACGCTGGTGCCGAAGAGCGCCATCCGTACCGAGGGCGATCGGTCCTACGCCTTTGTCGTGTCGAACACTGGTGTCGTCGACCGGCGCGCCGTCAAGGTGGGCGGCACGGATGGCGATCGCATGGAAGTCCTTGCCGGCTTGAACGCTGGAGAGCGTGTGGTTCTCGAGCCGCCGGCGGAACTGGCAAGCGGCGCGCAAGTGGTCATGCAATGAAAAGGCGCGGGGTATGAGCGAAGAGGCACTGGTCAAAGTACGAGACGTTCACAAATATTTCACTCGCGGAGGCGAGCGCATCGAGGTGCTGACGGGCGTCAACCTCGATGTTCCGAAAGGCGACTTCCTCGCGCTCATGGGGCCATCCGGTTCGGGAAAGACAACGCTGCTCAACCTCATGGGCGGGCTCGATTCGCCGAGCGGAGGCGACGTCGAAGTCGACAGCATCCGCATCAGCGCGCTCAACGGCGGGCAGCTCTCGCGGTGGCGCTCCCGGCACATCGGCTTCGTGTTTCAGCTGTACAACCTCCTGCCGGTGCTCACGGCCGAGCGGAACGTCGAGCTGCCGCTGCTCCTCACATCGCTGTCGAAGGCCGATCGCCGCAAGCGCGTGGGCATTGCGTTGAAGGTCGTGGGCCTTGCCGATCGGGCGAAGCACTATCCGCGTCAGTTGTCAGGCGGCCAGGAGCAGCGCGTGGGCATCGCCCGCGCGATCGTGACGGATCCGACGCTGCTCCTTTGCGATGAACCGACTGGAGACCTCGATCGCAAGGCGGGCGATGAGATCCTCGATCTGCTGCAGGCGCTCAATCGCGATCACGGAAAAACGATCGTGATGGTCACCCACGATCCACGAGCCGCCGAACGTGCGCGCCGCACACTGCATCTCGACAAGGGCGTTCTCACCGGGAACGGTCAGTCATGAAGTTCCTTCCGCTCATCTGGAGGAACGTCTGGCGTCGACGGTTCCGCACCACGTTCACCCTGCTGTCCATCTTCGTCGCGTTCCTCCTGTTCGGGCTGCTGATGACGATTCGTGCGGCGTTCAGTCTGGGGATCGACATCGCGGGTCTCGACAGGCTCATCCTCATTCACAAGGTGAGCCTGATCATGCCGTTGCCGTACTCCTATCTGGGCCGGCTGCAGCAAACGCCGGGCGTGGAACTGGCGACGCACCAGACATGGTTCAACGGCATCTATCAGGAGCCCGCGAACTTTTTCGCCAACATCGCCGTCGACCCCGAACCATTCCTGAAGATCTACCCGGAGTTCCGGCTGCCGTCCGACCAGGCCAACGCCTGGATGTCCGACCGGCAGGGCGCGATCGCAGGCAGGGATCTCGCCGAGCGCTTCGGGTGGAACGTAGGTGACCGGATTCCGCTCACGGGCACCATCTGGCAGCCGAAACAGGGCCAGACCTGGGAGTTCAACCTCGTCGGGATCTACGACGGCGATGACGGCATCGACAAGACGCAGTTCTTCTTCAGATACGACTATCTGGATGAGAACCGCGCCGAAGGCGAGGGACTCGTCGGCTGGTATGTCGTGAAAATTCAGGACCCGTCCGAAGCCGTGGCGTTGAGCCGCACTTTCGACGAAATGTTTGCCAACTCGTCGGCGGAAACCAAGACGACCACCGAGAAAGGCTTCATCGAGGGTTTTGCGACGCAGATCGGCGATATCGGGGCGATCATGATTGCGATTTCCTCAGTGGTGCTCTTCATGTTCGGGCTCGTTGCCGCGAGCACCATGGCGCAGTCGGTTCGGGAGCGGACGAGCGAACTGGCGGTGCTCAAGACACTCGGGTTTACCGGCGGCACAATCCTGATGCTGGTCCTCGCCGAATCACTCTTCATCGTGCTCGTTGGCGGAGGGCTCGGGCTCGCGCTCGCCTGGCTGTTTGTCCAGCAGGGCGACCCGACGGGTGGCATGCTGCCAATCTTCGTGCTGTCGCCACGCGATGTCGCGATCGGCGTCGCACTCATGGTCGCCATGGGATTCCTCGCCGGGGCGGCGCCGGCGCTCGGCGCAATGAAGCTGCGGATCACCGACGCCCTGAGGAGAGCCTGACGTGAAGTGGATCGCCCAGACCGCCGCCATCATCGCGCTGAATTTCCGGACCATCCCTGCCCGTCTCAGTTCATCGGCAGTGGCCATTATCGGTATTGCCGGCGTGGTCGTCGTGTTCGTCTCGGTGCTGTCGATCGCCGCCGGCTTCGCGGCGGCGATGCAAGGCTCGGGTTCGCCCGGGCGGGCACTTGTGATGCGAAGCGGGGCGGATACGGAGCTGACGAGCGGGCTCGACGGTCCGGACGTCGACGTCATCAAACAAGCCCCGGGCATGCGGCGCGGCGGCTCAGGGCCGCTCGCCTCCGCCGAGCTCTACGTGATTCTCGATGTGCCGAAAAAATCACGGCCCGACGGGTCGGCCAACGTGCCCATGCGTGGGATCGAGGCGACCGGCCCGGCGGTGCGCGAGGAGGTGTCTCTCGTCTCCGGTCGCATGTTCGAGTTCGGCACCAACGAGGTAATCGTGGGCCGCGCCGCCAACGGGCAATTCGTTAACACGAATGTCGGCGACACAATCGTGTCCGGACAGAACAAGTGGCAGGTCGTCGGCGTATTCGAAGCCGATGGCGGAGTGGCCGAAACCGAGATCTGGTCCGACGTCCGTACGCTCCAGGGAGCCTATCGGCGCGGCAACACGTTTCAATCGGTACTCGTGCAACTTGATTCACAGGATTCCTTCGATACCTTCCGTGACTGGCTGACGTCCAACCCGCAGGTCAACCTGTCCATTCGTCGCGAGAACGAGTACGACGCGGCGCAATCCGTGGCGATGACCCGGCTGATTCAGACGATAGGCTTCGGCATCGCGGCTCTCATGGGTGTCGGCGCGGTGTTCGGCGCCATCCTGACGATGTACACGGCGGTCGCGACACGGGCGCGCGAGATTGCGACACTGCGCGCGCTCGGCTTCAACACGACGTCAGTTCTGGTATCGGTACTGGCCGAGTCGCTGGGACTCGGCATCATCGGTGGTGCAATTGGAGGAATCGCCGCATACCTGGCGTTCAACGGGTACCAGACGTCCACCATGAACTTTCAGACGTTCACACAGGTGGCGTTTGCTTTTCGCGTGACTCCGGAACTGCTGGGGATGGGACTCTTCTATGCGCTGATGATGGGGTTCGTCGGCGGCTTGTTGCCGGCCATACGCGCGGCGCGCCTGCCGATCGCGTCGGCCTTGCGGGAGCTGTAAGATCCTTGGCCGCCGTAGCGTCCGCCTTCAGGCGGACCCGCGTCAGTCCGGCTGAAGCCGGACACTGACGTACGATTGGAGAAAGTGCAAAAGGCAAAAGTCAAAAGGTCAAAGGTCGGAACGCGCTCGACCCGGCGCGCCGCAGTTGTGCAGGACATTACGCTTCTGCCTAGAAATCGCGTGTCACGACGAATCCGGCGACGGCCTCGGGTTCCCCCGGCTGAGTCCTTGTCGCGCAGGCTGAGCCTGCGCTCTACAAGCTTTCGGTGTGCGCTGTCGTCTACTGGACGAGCGGCGCCTGCGCAGCACCGAGTCCCGTATACACAAACTTCTGGACGCGCTTCCCTTCGTACGTCTCGCCAACGAAAAGGTTCCCCTGCGAATCGACGCCGAGATTGTGCGCCCCGTAGAACTGTCCAGCCCAGCGTCCGGCGTGGCCGAACCCGCTCACCACCTCCAGCGTCTCGCGTTCGACGATGTACACCTGCTGATTGGTTCCGTCGAGCACGACCAGGTAGGTCTGGGCGGGATCCGTTGAGAAGCCAATATCCCAGACGGATCCGCTCCCAAGCGTTCGTCGCGCGATGAATTTCTCTTTTACGAATGTGCCGTCTTTCCGGAACACTTGAATGCGATCGTTCGTCCTGTCGCATACGTAGACGAGCCCGTCGCGGGCAATCCGCACCACGTGCACGATGCGGAACTGGGGCGGCGGCGGACCATCGGGATCGTACTGACTCGGCCGGTTCTCGGTACTGCACAGCTCCGCTGAAGGGACTTGGAAGCCGCTCTCCCGCCTCGGTGAAATAGGAGTCGTCTGGCCGCTTCCCGTACGCGCCCCAGTGACGCTTGTAGGCGCCCGTGGTCGCATCGAACACGATGACGCGGTGGTTCACATAACCGTCCGCGACGTACAGCTCGTTGGTCTCGCGGTCAACGATCATGTTGGCGGCGGCGCCGAGGTTCCGGGTGTCGTTGCTGCCGCTGTTCTGCCCTTTCCGGCCGATCTGCAGAAGGAACCGGCCCTGCCTCGTGAATTTGAGCAGCTGCGAATCCTTCTCGCCCCCTCCTCCGAGCCAGACGTTCTCCTCGTGGTCGACGTAGATGCCGTGCTCGAGGTCGGGCCACTCGTAGCCGGTACCTGGTCCGCCCCACGCTGACACGAGATTTCCCTCCTGGTCGAACTCGAGCACCGGAGGGGCGGCGCGCCAGATCGATCGCGTCTCGTTGGGCTGGAGCGTCCCGGGTCGGTGCACGATCCAGATGTGGTCGCGGGCGTCCACCGCGACCCCGGCAATTGCCCCGACCAGCCAACGTTCGGGAAGAGGTTTCGGCCAGGCCGGATCGACCCGGTACTGCGGAACGCGACGCTCCGCTTGCGCGGCCTGCGCCGGTGGCGTCCCTGAACCAGGCGCGAACGCCACAACGGCGGTCACGAGCGTGCCGAACGCGAAGGCCGTCATTCCGCACACTTTCCGGTGGCTGCGTCTCACGCGCCGGAACATATCACGTGCTCGACCGGTCCGGTTCAGATCGGCACTCAGGTGTCGGAAACCATCAAGACGCTGTGCGCCGACTACAACAGCGTGGTGAAGAAAGGCGAGATCAGCGCAGAGCTCGACCCGTCTGTGTCCGACCCAGGTCGACCAGGCCAGGGCGACGGTGATGCAGCTGGTGCTGCAGGCGCAACGCGAATCTGGCAGCTGCGCAAACGGCCGAGCTGCGGGCGCTGCTCGATTACCGGACCGCGATCGTGAACTTCGAGTTGGTTCAGCAGGTGCCGGCTTAGGCGACGGCAGTCGTTACGGCTGACCTGGCGGATGACCGATGAGACTCGAACGATCAGGACATGTCTCTCTGCACAAGGGGTCAGACCCGGGGTCTGACCCCGGGTCTGACCCCGGATCCTTCGCCGAACGAACAGCGCGCTCTGATCTGTGGAAAAGATGTGTGAATGATGTGGACATGATGTGCAGAGCCTGTTGAAACCTCTCGCGCGAAAAAAAAATATCTCCTAGGGCTGCAGTGATTCCGGCGTTCCGCACCGCCGGAGTCGGTATCCTTCGCGGATCGCTTCGCTTGATTCGGCGCGATCAATAATTACAATGCGGCCGTTCCCAACCCGACAATTTCTGCGGTCTCCAAGATGCCAGAGCTCGATCCATCGACCATGGCAGGACGCGCCGAGATCGTGACCGGCCCATGGTCGGGTGCGGCACGCTGGTGGTTCACGGCCCTCGATCGACGGCATTTTGCCGTGGGCGGCGAACAATGGACAGCCGAGGTGGCGGGGATTCACATGGCGCGCTTCGACGTATGGGTCCAGCTCGACCTGCTGGGCGTCGTTCCCCGCTCCGTGGTCCTCCACATCACCCGTGGAATGAACGTGACCGACGCGCTGGCCGCCATCGAGTCGATGATCGCCCTCGAGGCGACGTAGCTCATCAATCCTCTCACTGAAACCGGAATACCGCGTAATCGCGGTTCTCGAACACCTGCTCCAGCGGAATCGGAACGGGGTGAGCGTAGTCCTTGCGAACGAGGAAATGCGTCCAATGGTAGGCGCGCGCCGACTCGGAAATAGCCTCGGTCCACCGCGATTGCTGCAAGAGCTGCTGTAAAGGACGCCGCTCCTCCACCGCCTCATGGGCATAGTTCACCGCAAACGCCTGGTGCCCGTAGAGCGCTGGAATCTGCATCTGCCGGTCGTTGCGCGTGAAGTTCTGCGCGGGGTAGCGAAGATCATTCGTCACAACGATGCTGCCGCGCACGGGGATGGCGGCGAGAGCGTCCGCGAGCGATCGATTGTCGGCAAATTCGTTTCCGTCTTCTGGATTCATGGCGAACCGCAGCGAGTAGCGCGCAGCCACAGTGGCGACCGGCACAATCGCCATTGCCATCACCAGCACGACGGCCACCCGCCGCGCACGTCCGAGTCGCCCCCAGCGCCGGCTCACGAAGCTCAGCGCGAATGCGTGCAGCAGGAAGGGCACCGGATGCAGAATCTGCAACCAGTCGCCGCCCGTGCCTCCGCCGCCCGCCACGATGTTGTCCATGCGCGTGGTGTTGACGACGACGAAAGGCGCGAGCCCCATCAGAAGAATCGGCGCGCTGCGCTTGTCCGGATCGATGATGCCCGCCGACCACACGATCAAGACGGGCAGCAACAGCCACAGGACATCGAGAGCGAACCCGAAAAGACTCCCCCCCTCGACGATCCCGGTGAGGTGCGCCAGTGGAAACAGCTCGACACGGAAGTTCGACTCGAGCCTCACGAGAAAGAATGCGACAGCCGTCACGGTGAACACCGCCAGGGCGGCCAGCATCTGAGGCGATGGCCAGAAGCGTCCCCCGGTCATCGCTCGCCACGTCTCAGCCAGCAGGAAGCCGGCCACCAGGGCCACGCCCACCGGCGTCTTGACCAATATGGCGCTTCCGATCAGGAAGGCGGGCAGCGTCCATCCCCAGGATGGGGCGGCTGCGATGCCGGCAACGCTGCCGAGAACGACGAAATCACCGCCGACGTTCTGTCCCTCGTTCGAAAGAAAACCCCACGGGCTGTAGTCTCCGGCAAGCGTTTCCATCGAAAACCCCGTCGACGTCGCGGCACCCCAGAGCTCGGGACCGAACGTGCTCCAGAAAGAGTTGGACATCGACGGCGTCGAAAGAAGGAGCAATGGAACCGCCACGCTTCGCGGCACGGCCGGACTCACATACCGCGCCACGGTCACGGCCGCCGCCGCAACGCCAGCCGTGAGCAACGGAAGCACGATCAGGAACACCGCATGATGAGGCAGGAGTCCGGAGCTCCGTGAGATCAACGCCGCCATGGCCTGCGTGCCGTAGTGGTACGTGCGCCTCACGCCCACGTTGCTCAGTGACTCCGGTGGAAAACTGGTCGCCTCGACCAGCGCATGTACCTTCTCCAGAAAGTAAGCCGTATCAATGTTGTAGAAGACCGGAGGAAAGCTGCCGGGCGCCATATGGAAGAACGTCATCGCGATTGGCAACAGCAGGACTGCAACCAGCCCTCCCGCCACCGCGTCGTCCCAGCGAAATCGAACAGTGGTATGTGGCCACGCAAACGCTGTTCTGCCACGAAGATAAACGGCAGCGGCAACCAGCGCTGCGGGCGCGAGAAACCATGGAACTGACAGCACGAGCGACAACAGGAATGCAGACGCGGTCAGCAGCAAGCCGGCGATTGTTCGAATCACGGCCCACGACAGTCCGAAATCCCCGTCTACGCGGCTCACGAGCAGCGCACCAACCAGGTAGCCACAGGCATAAACCACGATGAGTGCGAGCGCTGCCGATCCGGCAGCGGCACCCGCAAGCGTCACCATCGCGACAACTGCGAGAACGAACCCAGCTACTGCAAAGACCGTCAAGTGACGGCTGTAGTTCGGAGAGACCAGCGGGCCGCGGCCAGGCGTCGCGCGCTCGGTTGTTGCGGCTCGCGAGCCCGCGTCCGGAGTTAAGGCCGCCGCGCGCGCTGATGCGAGGAACGCCAAAACGTCCGACGTTGAAGGAACACGAAGCAACAGAATCCGCCCGGTGACGACAAAGACGAGGAGAAAGAGCACCGACCCGACGCCGCCGACGGCCGCCGAATAGACCAGGATCTGCCGAGCACGGTCCTGAGCAAACTCCGGGCGGAAGCGGATGCGGTTCAGATGAGCGGTGTCGTCGACGCTGGCGTTCTGGACAATGGTCCGGATATTCCCCGTCGATGCGTCAACGAGCTGATACTCCCAGCTCGTTCCCTCGATCGGCCGCCCGTCGGTCAGCTGAAATTGCCGTTCGAGCTCAACGCGCTGCCCCTCTGTGACGCCAGCTCTCCAGCGTACGTGGACGTGAACAGGCGCCACCGGCCACGTGAGCGACAAAATTCCCCAGGCCAGACCCGTTACGGCAACGAATGCGGCTGCCAGGCCGCCGAGCGTGCGGCGGGAACGAAAACTACGCCACGCCGAGGTGATTCCAGAGGGCAGAACGGCTCGCATGATCGACCGCGTGATGGCCGATTAGCTTACTCTTCAATCTGCCTGGGTCGAGAACGCGCATCCCAACCGCACGCGGTCGGAACGCTTTGGGGCGGCTATTGTTGGAGACAGCTGGCTTGATGACTTCTGGAGCGTGCAACACACAGACTGACGCAGGCAGAACAAACGGGCGGGATCCAACGTGAGAACGTCAGTGCACCACGAACGTCCGGCGCGTTGCCGGGTGTTACGGTCGTTCGCTGACGAACTTCAGTCGCGACGGGTTCCAGATCTGCCCGCACGCGTGGCACCGCCAGTACGCTTCGCCATCGATCGCCTTGCTGGTAGTCGCGACCTTCGGTGAACGGCAGAACGGGCATTTGAGTGGCGGGGACGTCACTGATCTAGTGGTGGCCATCGAGAGCCCTCAGTATGCGAACTTAGCAGGTCTCACGAGACCGGCACGCCGGATGGCCGCGCCGAATCGCTCTCGCCGACAACCCTCGCGATACGACCTGCCGCGACTTCCATCTGCGCCATCGTTGCGGCATTGTGCGGTTCGGCGAAATGGGCGACGCAGCCCGCCAGCAATTGCTTCGCGCGGAGTGATGCGACAACGACGAACTCATACGCGTTGATATGCGGCGGACGTATTACCATTGGGCGCCTCCGGCATGAACCTGCGAGGCAGCCAGGTAAAAGCACGCGGCGGAAAGGTTCCGCGGCGGAACGCATGGAGCGGGATCGGTCGGTAGACGGGTCATGGGTTCCTCTAGGCCAAGCCATGGTGAGGAACCCGCCGGATTGCGGGAGGCTCAGAACAGCTGGCCGTACCTTAACACACCGGCGCATCACGTGGCAGAATTCGCGCAGCTTGTGGGACACTACCCGAACCAGTGTTGGCTTTTTGACGTGGAAGGGCGCTGCACACTGTCGCACAGGAGCATTGGCATGAAACTCTGGCTACGGATCATTTTCGGGATCGCGATAGCGACCGCGATGCTGTCCGCAACGACCGCGTCGAGAGCCCAGGGCACGTCACAGACCCCAGCACCGACGGAAGGCCGCCTGACCGATCCGGCGCCGGACCTGCCTCGCGGCACGAACCTCCCACCGAACTGGCTCGCCGACGATCAATTTCTGCGGTGGCCGTATCCTCCGGGAGACGTCGCATATAACGATCTCGACGGGTTCCGCATCAAGGCCATGATTAACGAGATCACGGCGATCTCGCGGAAGAGCCGCGATGACGGCAACCAGTACTGGGGCCGCATTGCCGGCACTGTGTACGAACGCATGACCAACGAATGGACGGCGGCACAGTTCCGCCGCATCGGGCTCGAACAGGTGCGAATCCAGGAGGCCGACCTTCCACCGCAGTGGTTCCCGACGTCGTGGGAAATGACGGTCAGCGGCGGCGGCAAGACCACCCGTCTCGCGACGGTGTTCCCCCTGTTCAATTCAGTGCCAACGAACGGGACCGTCAGCCTCGAGCCGGCATGGATCGGCATGGGAACGGCCGCGGACTTTGCCGACCGCAACGTCAAGGGCAAAGCTGTCGTTCTGTATGGTTTTCCCAATCCGGGCGGCCGCGGAAACACCGCCCTGACACTGGGCGCAGTGCGACGCGCCGACGAGGCGGGCGCTGCTGCCGTGCTGGTCATCGTCGGCTTTCCTGGCAACGTGTTGAATGAACCGCAAGCCGGAGGGACGGCGGCGCCGGCCAAAGTGCCGGTATTCATGCTTGGCGACCAGGACGGCCGAGCCATCCGCGGGATGATCGAGCGCAAGGAATCGCCCGCGCTCAGCGTCCGCCTGGCGGTGGAAACGCGAACCGGTCTGAAAACGGCCAACGTCTGGGGTGTGCTGCCGGGCGCGACCGACGAGAACATTGCCGTGATGGCCCATGCGGACTCGTTCTTCGAAGGCGCCATGGACAATGCGTCGGGGATGGCGACGATGGTTGCGCTGGCGGAACACTACGCAAAAGTACCGAAAGCGCAGCGCCGCAGGACGATGACGTTCTTTACGACCGCGGCCCACCACTCCCCCTCCGGCGAGAACGCCGGAATCCGATGGGTCCACAACAACATGCAGCAGATGTTTGCCAAGACTGCCCTGCTCATCAACGCCGAGCACACGGCGCAGGTGGCAACCTACCTCGTTGGTGAGGCGTTCATCACATCCAACATCGTGAGCGCACGCCGCTGGTACGTCGGCGGCAGCCGACGCCTGCAGGACATCGTGCTGAAGACTTTCCAGGAGTACGGCATCGCGCTGTACTCACGGCCCGAGGGGAGACCCGGCGGCGAGCTTGGCCAAGTGTTCACCGATGCGCCGAGCTTTCACATCATCGACCACACCGTGTATCACACGGACATGGACACGCTGTCAGCAGTGCCGGCGTACGGACTGGAACAGTCCGCGCGAGCGTTCGCCAAGATCGTCGACCAGGTGAACAAGGTAGAGATTCGCGACCTGCGTGGCGGGCCGGTCACTACCACTCAGTAGCGTTTCTCTCGGCTCCCGGCGGAAACGAGTCATTCTCGTGGGCCGAGCCTAAAGGGCTCGGCCCCACGCCAGACCACGGAGCTCACGAAGCAGCTGCACCGGCGCGCATAGCGGCCATCTCTTCTCTGTTGGGGCCGTAAATTCCCGGCGACTTCCCACCCGCCAGCCGGCACATGAGACTGAGCTGACCGCGATGATGGATGCCGTGCGACAGGATGGCGCCCCACAGGATGTCGCGAACCGACATCTCGCCGACGAAAAAGGCCAGCGTGCGGTCGAGATCCTCGGGCTTCAGCTTGCGGATGCGCGCAACCGCCTCCCGGTGAATGCGCTCATAGCCTGGCGCCAGTGCCTCGACCGTGCGCGGCCGTTCGATGTTTGGTGGTTTCGCATCCATCTTGAACTCCCCGCATTCGATCCCGTAGCTCATATACGCGTCGGTCTCGGCAAGATGCCACGCGAGCTCGCCGAGAGAGCGACCGCCGGCGTCTGGTCGAAAGTCGTATTGCGCGGGGGGCAGCGCCCGGAGGAGCTTGACCGTGTTGTCCGCCTCATAATCCCACGCTCTCAAGAACATCTCGAGTTCACTTAGTGACATATGGCACCTCTCTACACATGCTTGTAAATCGCTTCTGGAATCTCTTCTCGTTTGACCGCTCCCGCACAGTTCTCTATACTACTTTGTTAGATTCGCAGATCGATTTCCGCGAGTTTCTGCATGGTTCGTAAGTAATGCGGGCGCGTCACAAAAAAATGCGCCGTGAGGATCTCGGTGATCACCGCACGCGCGATTGGCAGCGTGGGAAGTCGCGCACCGGCGCGTCGCCGTGCGTCCTGCAGCCAGCTGTAGGCCATGGCCGTCAGCACGACGTGGCGATGCCAGCCGACAAACGAGCGCCCCTCGAAGTGATCGAGCCCGAGCTCGTCTTTGAGCTCTTGGTACTGCTGCTCGATCGCCCACCGCTGATGCGCCAGCCGCACCAGGGCGTCGCGCGCCGCGGTGGCCGGCAGGGCGACGAGGTAGTGCTTGATACCCGGTGTCGCGCCGAGATCCCGTTCGCACAGGAGCCAGACGTCCGCGGCGCGGCGCCGGTGCGGCCAGCGTTGGGCGGGCGTGACCCGCAGTGCCGCGAACTGGGCTTTCCACGGTCGATTCCGCCCATTGCGCCACGTGACGATGCGCCACGCGGTTCGCGGCAATTGCTCGGCGATGGCGCGCACCGCGACGGCGCTCGTGTCGGCGTCGCGGAACACGGTCAGATGCGACGAAATCCCGAGCGCGTAGGGGAGCCCGGCGCGGTGGAGGTACTGCCGCAGCATCCCGTTGTCCCCGAATTCCGCATCGCCGAGCACCGCGGTGATCTGAAAGCCGGCCGCGCGGATCTGCCGCAGCAACGTGAGCGCCAAGCGCCATTTCTCGTGGAACCGCAGCGACGCGGGAATCTGCGTGCGCTGCCGCGCCTCGGGGGTCAGCCACTCCGCGGGCACGTACAACGCCGCCCCCAGCATCCAGGCGCGCACGCCCGTCCACAGCGCCGCGGTCACCGCGACCTGGCAGTTGGCGACCTTGCCCAAGGTCCCGCAGTACTGGCGCGCGACCGCCACCGAGCGCCGACCCTGCTTCGGGAAGCTCGTGCCGTCGAGAATCAGCACGCCCGTGCGCTCGGGGATCACCGCCCGCAGCTGCCGCCAGAGGCGCTCGGCGCTCCACGGCGCGTGCGTAATGAAGTGCTGAAACGACTGATAGGTCCCGGGATCGGTGACGCGCTCGAGCATCGCGCTCATCGACTTGCGGCGACTGTCGCTCAGCAACCCGAGCAGATAGCAACGGAAGGCGCCGCGCTGTGCGACGTGTCTGAAGCACACTTCGAAGGGCTCGAGCCATTCGCTCAAGCGGTCGAGCCACACCGGCGCGTTGCGCGGCAATCGCGACAGCACCGAGCGGGAGCGTACCGAAGTCAGCCGAGAAGTACAAGCTGTTTAATCTCGATTCCGATCAGATCCCGGAGTGAATCCGCGGATCTGACAAAGTAGTACTAGGATGGCCAATCTTTGATGAGCAACGTGACCGGCGACCTCGACACTCTCTTTCGTCGTGAGTCCCGACGTCTGATTTCGGTGCTCACGCGCATTCTCGGTCCCCACAACCTTCAGTTGGCCGAAGACGTCGTCCAGGAGTCGTTCATCGCCGCGATGGGCGACTGGTCGGTTCGCGGAACACCGGACAACTCTTCGGCGTGGCTGTTGACCGCCGCCCGCAATCGCGCCATCGACGTCATTCGTCGTGAACGCACGCGGCGGACCTTTGCCGCCGACCTCGCGAAATACCTCGACAGCGAGTGGACGCTCACGATGACGATCGACGAGCAGTTCGGCGAGCGTTGGATTCAGGACGATCAGCTCCGAATGATCTTCATGTGCTGCCATCCCGATCTCACTATGGAGAACCGCGTCACGCTCATTCTACGAACTCTGTGCGGCTTCAGCGTGCCCGCCATTGCCCGAGCGCTCCTTACAACCGAAGCCACGATAAACAAGCGCCTGTACAGGACGCGCCGGTTGCTCCAGAACGCGCGATTCGAGCTGCCGCCGCCAGCCGACCTGCCGGCGGCGCTCGACACCGTCCATACTGCCTTGTATCTCCTGTTCAACGAAGGCTTTCTCTCGACCACCGATACGCCGGTCGTCCGCGAACTGTGCCGCGACGCCATCCTGCTCACCGAACTGCTGGTTGACGAGTCGTCGCTCGCCAACAGTCACACGGTCGCTCTTCTGGCGCTCATGTGCCTCAATGCCTCCCGCCTCGAGTCGTGGGTCGACGAGTCGGGCCGATTGATTCCTCTGGATCAACAGGACCGTTCTCGCTGGGACCGTAGCCTCATTCGGCGAGGATTCGACTACCTGGCCCGGTCGTCGCAGATGGACGCCGTGGCCGCCGGCCGGTATCACCTCGAGGCCGCGATTGCCGCGCGCCACTGTTCAGCGTCGACGTTCGACGCCACCGACTGGGTGTCGATCTGCAACCTTTACGATCGGCTGCTCGACGTCGCGCCCTCGCCGATGGTCGAGCTGAACCGCGCGGTGGCGATCTCGTATCGTGACGGTCCACTGGCAGCGATTCCGCTCGTGGAGACGATTCGCCGGGAAGGCCGCCTGCCCCACGGACCTGCGGTTGCGGCGGTTCTCGCCAACCTCTACGGACGGGCCGGCTCGGAGGAGTCGGCCCGCGGCTTCCGCGACGAAGCGCTTGCGCGCGCGAGAACGCCGCACGAACGGGAGCTCGTTGCTCGACAGCTCGACCGCGCGATTCGAACCGCCTAACTTCCCTGCTGCCAGATCGGACGAACGAGGACGCGGCCGCCCTGGTTATTGCGCAGAAACGGTGACCCCTTCGCCAATTCGGCCGCCTGTTCGAGCGAGTCCGCCGCGATAACCGAGTAACCACCAATCAGTTCCCTGACTTCGGCCATCCCGGTATCGGTTTGAATGCCGCGCCCGTTCGCGGTCAGTACCGCCCCACCGGGGGCCAATGCTGCTCCGGGGTTCCGGAGGTTGCCCGACGCCTCGAGCCGCTTGAACCAGCTGCCCCACTCCTGCATCGTGGCCTGTATCTGCTCAGGTGTGGCGTGCTCCATCCACTTCGGATCGCCGCCTTCATAGATCAACAGAAAATCCGCCATTGTCTGTCTCCCGCGTTCAATCGAAATTTTCAGTCTGCAACCAGTTCAATGACGGATGACGGGGTCGAAATAGGACTAGGTATGTTTGCACGTGCCGTCCGCCGATCCATCCGGGCTGGCGAGCACGACTGTGTAACCGTCAGGATCGCGCAGCCAGAGTTCCCAATGATTGGGACCGCCGTTGCCACCGGGAGGGTTGCGATGGCGTGGCATGACGATCTCGGCGTTCAGGCTCTCAGCGCGCGCAACCGCCGCGTCGAAGTCGCCCAACTCGAACCAGAGGAGCACGCCGTTTCCGTACGGTCTTAGCGCGGGATCTCCGATGCCGCCATGATGATGTGCCACATCCCATTGATGGAGTTGAAGGATCAGCCTCCCGTGGAAAACGAGCCGCTCATAATCGGGCCCTCCGTGCGCGCTCTGGCAGCCCAAGAGCCGCTGATACCAGCGGCTGCTCGCTTCGACATCGGCTACGCAAATGAGTGGCTGTGGATTCACAGCGCGACAGGATATGGCTGGATTACCTAGAGTGCCTAGCGTTTCATAACTCACGTAGGGCGCGGCTTGACGCCGCGCCAGGCGGGCCGTACCACCTCCGCCGGGGTCGGGTCGCTCTGCGACCCGACCAGCCAGTGCTGGCTGGACGGTGGTCCGCCGTAGCTTTACGCGAAGGCGGAAAGGCCCGCCCTACGGTTATGAAACTAGGTTCTTGCTGTGCGCCTCGGGAGGATCAGCAAAACCACGCCCGCGACAAGCGCGATGGCGCCGAGCACCGGAGGCACTGCCACGCCGTCGCGATTCTCCGTCGCAATCTCCAACGGACCCGCGTCAAGAATTGTGTCGCGATCTGTCCAGAAGACTCCGCCCCACACGAGGGCCACGATCCCGATCACGACCAGCACCAGACCGACGCCTTGTCTTATTGACACGTTCTCCTCCGCAAACAAACCCCAGCAAGAGGTGTGCCTCTGCTGGCCGGCGACTGAGCCTTACGTCGGTTGTCTGGCATCGTAGTTGCCCCCTTCGCAGCCGTGTTCCGACACCTGCTGGCAAATGCACCGGAGAGAACGCAATGAGCGACCCGCCGGTCGTCATGGTTATCAACACCAATCCTGACCTCGTGGAACTGCTGAAGGATCGAATCGAGGCGGCGGGGCTCGTCGTTCTCGTGATGCACGTCGCTGAGATTCGGGCCGGGCTCGATGTGGGGTCCGTGCTGCGGCAGCACGATCCACAGGTCGTCGTCTACGACGTCGTTGCGCCCCTGGCGCGCAGCTGGCGCTTTCTCGAACACCTCCGGGCAACCTCATTCAAGGGCCGACGCTTCGTGCTCACGAGTCCGAACGCCAAGGCAGTGACCTCCCTCGTCGGAAAGGATGAAAAGATCTACGAAATCCTCGATGCCGGCGGAGACGTCGATGCGATCGTGCAAGCGGTCCGGGAAGCCGTTCGTGCGCGACCGGTCACCTGAACATCGCGAAGGCCCAGCGATCCGACCTGATACCGCCGACGTGTTGACACGCCCAGCCGCCACGGCTACGCTGCCCCTGCTCGCCGACGGGTTTGCGTCGAATAACAGCGGGGGTGTTTCATGCGCCGGAGTATTCGGTCCCTCACCCTTGGAGTCGCCGTCGTCTCGTATCTCTGCCTGGGCGCCGAGTTGGCCCAAGCCCAGCAGCTCAGAATCGAGAACGCTTATCCACGCCAGCTCCCCCTCGGGCAGACCACCCTCGTCAATGTTGTCATTGCGACGCGCGACGATATTCAAAGCGCCGAAATCTCGCCGTCCCAGGGCGTCTCTGTCTCGAGCGTCACGCGAGGCGAGACGTTTCAGGGGGCCCTCACCTGGTTTTCTATCGCGATTGAGGTGACCGGGGACGCCAAACCCGGCGAGCGTGCGCTGGTGGTGCAACTGCCGGCGGGGCGCACTCTCCCTACCGCTCTGATGATTCCGTCCCACGTACCGCGCATCGCGGACCTGCGCCTTCTCGGCATGCGACCGAACCCGCCCGCGCTTCACCTGGAAGTGGCGGCCACCGATGCGTCAGGCGATCTTGGCCCCGCACCTCACGTCTGGTTCACGGTCGCGTGTGGCGATATGCCGCTGCCCGGAGTCGTGCGCGGCACGGTTTCCGGAGGTCGCGTACAAGCTGTCCTCCCGTATCCCACCACGGGTTCAGGCACGGCGTCGGCTGCGAAGTGCGACCTTCAGGTGCGCGTCGCCGACGCACATGGGGCGGACAGCAACACGCTGAAGACAACCATCGACCCCACGAACCGCTTGCCGGCACCTCAAAAACTGGATGAGACCCGCATCGTTCCCGGCGCTGCTGCCGGCAATGCCGCCGATGAGTGGGCAGAGGTTGTCAGCCAGGAGGAACGATTCACTCTCACGTTCCCTGCAAGGCCCGTGGTCACCGACACGACCTGGTTCTCCCAGTACGGCGCTGCCCTCCCGGCGCGTGTGTACGCGGCGGTCAAGGGTTCCACCCGCTACTCTGCTACGGTGGTCGATTACAACCCCACCGAACGTCTGCTGGTGGAGCGATCGCGGTCGTGTCCGCCGGGCGCAAACACCTGTCAAGGCATCGCCGACTGGGGCGTCGGTTACTGGAAGACCGACATACGCGGCGCGACGCTCTACGCGATATCGAAGTTCGCCGAACGCGACGCCAAAATAACGACGCTCAGCTGGAACGGCATCGCCCTCGTTCAGGGGGTCGAAATGCGACTCACCAACACCGCCGACCAGTCACGCACTTTCGCGTCGATCTATATGCACGAGAACCGCCTCGTGATCGTCGAGGCGACCGTGCCGCGTGGCGACCCGCCGCCGGTGGCCTTCAACGAGTCCCTCAACTGGCTCGATGAGCAAGGAAGACCGGTTCGCTACCAGAGCACCTACGTGAATATTCCCGACGTGCCGAAGCCTCCACCCCGCGGCGCACCCGCACCGGCGCCGGTCGCTGCACCTTGAGATGACCGGCCGCGACGGATGTGAAGGATCGCCCGGGACGAGACACGCAACGATCGAGGGAGACAATCTGATGCGTCAAGTATTGAGTACGAGTGTTGCGTTCATCTGGCTGATCCTGCTGCCCGCGTTTGCGTTCGCGCAGACCGAGCTCAGAGTGCTGGTCGGCGGGGCGGTGACAGAACCCATCAAGGAGGCCGGCGCCGCGTTCACCCGCAGCTCGGGTAACCGGCTCGTCTACGTGAGCGACACCACGGGCGCACTGCAGAAACGATTGGCCAGCGGCGAGAAAGCCGATGTCGTCGTCCTTGCCAGTCCCGGCATGGACGCGCTGCAAAAGCAGAATCTCATTGTCGCCGGAAGCCGGGTCGATCTGGCGCGCGCGTTGATTGGTGTTGGCGTGCGGGCGGGAGCACCCTCGCCCGATCTTTCGACGCCCGACGCCTTCAAGGCCGCGCTGCTCAAGGCCCGCTCGGTTTCTTATGTGAGTCCGGCGTCAGGCGGAACGTCCGGAACGTATATGGAAGGCCTCCTTCAGCGGTTGGGTATCGCGGAAGCAATGAAACCGAAGATCGTCTATCGAACGCAGGGGTCTGAAGTCGCAGACGCGGTCGCCAAGGGCGAGGCAGAGCTCGGTATCTCGTTTACGAGCGAGCTGCAACCGAATAAGGGTGTGAAAGTCGCCGGCACTCTGCCTGCGGCCATTCAGTTGCCGACTATCTATGTGGCAGCCATCCCCACCAGCGCCGTCAGCGGCGACGCGGCTCGCGCCTTCCTGCGGACGCTGACCGGCGCGGAGGCTCGCGAAGCGCTGACGCGAGCCGGGCTGCAGCCGGTATCTGCGCGCTGAGCTCGTCGCCGGTTTGACAAGGTTTTTCATCCGCACCTACGATCACGGATCACGCCACAATCAATGCTTTTGGGGATTCCCTTGTGACTTCATGGTTCCGCAGTACGCTGACCTCCATTGCTGCGCTGCTTCGCCTGCCACAGGTGCGGTGCGTCGCTTCGGCAAAGCTTCCGACAGATCACGGTGAGTTCGACATTCACGTATTCAAGAGCGTTTTCTCCACAAAAACCCATGTGGCGCTCGTCCGCGGGGACATCGGCAACGGAGAGAACGTGCTCACGCGCGTGCACTCGGCCTGCCTGACGGGCGACCTCTTCCATTCCGCGCGCTGTGATTGCGGCCCGCAGTTGCACACGGCGATGGATCAAATCGTCGAGAACGGGAGCGGCGTACTGCTCTATCTCGATCAGGAAGGGCGCGGCATCGGGCTGGCGAACAAGATTCGCGCCTACGCCCTGCAAGACCAGGGCGTCGATACTGTTGAGGCGAACGAGCGGCTCGGCTTCTCCGCCGACGGCCGGGACTATCGCGCCGCGTTCGGCATGCTGCGCCATCTCGGCGTGAAGTCGACGCGTCTGCTCAGCAACAATCCAAGGAAGCTCGCGGGCCTGACGGGCGACGGATTGTCGGTAAGTGAGCGGCTTCCGATTGAAATCCCGCCGACAGCGTCCACCACGCGATACCTGAAGACCAAGAAGGAGAAGCTCGGACACCTTCTCTCGTCGGTCTAAAGAAAGTGACCCAGATACGTGAACGACGGCGGTTCGCGGCAACGCTCCGTGACGGGTTACTCCTCGTCCTGTCGCTAATCGTCCTGAACGCCTCCCTCACGTTCGAAAACGTGTGGCCCACACCGAAGATTGCGTGGGGCGCCGCCCTGTCAGTCGAGCTGGCCGTGTGCGTGCTGCTGCTGACCCTCGCCTATCGGCGCGCTCCGGCGCTGGCGCGGCGGCTGTTGCCGGCAATCTGGGTGGCGCTCGTCGCCGGACACTATCTCGACGTGACCGCTCCCGGCCTTTATGGACGGGAGTTCAATCTGTACTGGGACTCCCAGCATCTGGGCAATGTCGCAGCGATGCTTGCACGGGCCGCCCCCTGGTGGTTGATTGCCACTGTCGCGACCGTAACGGTGCTGGCGTTTGCCGTGGCCTACGTCGTCGCTCGCCTCGCTCTTGGCCAGGTCGCCCTGGCGATGGCAAGTCGACCAGTACCGATTGACGCTTGGGGCACTGGGCGCGATTGCCCTCGTCCTCTTCGCCGGTGAGCGGTTCGCGGGCGGATCCCCGTTTGACGTGACATTTGCCAACCCGGTGACGCCAGCCTACGCGCGCCAGGCGCGCTACGCGCTGGGGATGTTTGGCGCCGGTGCGGCGGCCGCGCCGCTCGGACCGAGTCCCGCGCTCGACACCGGCCTTCGGGCCATCACGGGCGTGGACGTGTTGCTCATCTTCGTCGAGTTGTACGGCGCCATCGCATACGAGACGGCGGAAATTTCGGCGGGGCTCGCTGCCAGCCGCGCCGAATTCGAGGCCGCCATTCGTGATTCCGGGCGTCAGGTGGTCTCGGCCTACGTGGACTCCCCCACCTTCGGCGGCTCCTCGTGGCTGGCGCACCTGAGCCTGCTGTCGGGCGTGGAAGTGCGCGACCAGTACGCCTATACCTCCCTGATGGCGTCGCGGCGGAACACGATCATCACGAACTTCGCCAGACGAGGGTATCGCACCGTGGCACTGATGCCCGGTATGCGGCAAGCCTGGCCCGAAGGAGCCTTTTACGGTTTCGACGTGATCTACGGCCGCGATGACCTCGACTATGAGGGTCCGCAGTTCGGGTGGTGGAGCATTCCGGATCAGTACGCGCTGGCCCGGCTCGACACGCTCGAGCGGCGCCAATCCACTCGCGCTCCCGTATTCGTCGTTTTTCCCACGAGCACCACACATGCCCCGTTCGGCCCGGTGCCGCCGTATCAGCCAGCCTGGTCGCGGATGTTGACGAGGGATGCCTATGACAAAGGTGATGTGGCGCGCGCCATGGCTGTCAGTCCGGACCTGTCGAACCTCGCGCCGAGCTACGTGCGCGCCATGGCTTATGAGTACACGTCGCTCGCGGGCTACGTGCGCGAGCAGTCAGACGACCCGCTGTTGATCGTGATTGGCGACCATCAGCCGCCCGCCGCCGTGAGCGGGAAGGATGCGCCGTGGCGCGTGCCCGTGCACGTGATTGGCCGCCGCGACCCTGTGCTTCACCGGCTGCGCGATGCGGGATTCCATGAGGGTCTGCAACCGCAACGTCCATCGATCGGTGCGATGCACGAACTGACGTCGATGCTGCTCGACGCCTTCGACGCACCCGAGGCTCGCACGGTCCGGCTGAAGCCGCCCTTCGACGCGCTCACGACGGTCCGGCTGAAGCCGGACACTACGAACGAACGCACTAGCTTCGGGACACGCTGAACGGCAACCGGGTTCCGCCGACAGCCAGGGCCAGCAGGCCACCGAGGATCGGCAGCCCGTAGGCGTTGATCAAATAGCTGTAACGGAAGACGAGATCGCTGGCGAGATGGAAGTTGAGCACCATCAGAAACGCCAACGCGGCGGCCAGGCGTATTTTTACTCCCAGGATCAACGCGGTCCCTGAGGCCAGCTCGGCCAGCACCACCACGCGCGCAAATACGGGAGCTCCGGGAATCGCGACCGTATCGAGGTACCAGCGGGCCAGCGGACGAACCATGCCGCGCCACTCTTGAAGGCGCCGCGTCAGCATCGTGCTGTCGCTCAGCCACTCAATCTTGTCGAGCGCCATGAAGATCAGGAACACACCGAGCGCCACCGACAGAATTCGCAGTGCGCCGGCGGGCGATCCAAGCCGTGACACGATGGACATGCTTCGCTCCTACGACGTGCGGTATTGGCGCGACAGCCACGCGACGTCAATGCCGAACGACCACACGAGGGCAGCCAGCGAGATGAGAGCCGCCACATCGCTGGCCGGCGGGGAAACAATCGGGGCGAGCGCAACGCTCAGCCCGAACAGTTGGATGACGGCCACGGTCCGGCCGCGTCGGGTTGCCCGCAGCGGCTTGGCAAGCCATGGAAGCACCCATCCCGCCGCGACGAACGCGTAGCGCATGAGCCCGGAGAGCAGCACCCAGGAACCGGCCTTTCCGTGCTGCCACGTCAGTATCGACAAGACGAGGATGAACGCCGCGTCAGTTTCCATGTCGAATCGTGCGCCGTACGCGCTGACCGTGCCTGTGTTGCGCGCAAGCCAGCCGTCGAGACCGTCGAGCACGGCCACCAGCGCCGTCACTAATATCACGCCCCAGAGCACTCCCGGTGGTACTGAACGCCCGACCAACCCTGCGACGAGCGCTACCAGCATCGCCCGGATCGTTGTCACGTAATTGGCTGGTCCGAAGCGCGGGAACGGATGGTCCGCGCCGGCCACGCTGACGACGGCCACGACGAGCAGCGCAAAGAAGGCGGCTGCTTGCAGCGGGTAAACAACGCCGGCGTCGATCGACGAACCAACGATCCACGCAACGCCTGCCGTAATTCCGGTCCCCGAGACGAACACGACATTGTAACGGCGTGTGTACGGCATCAGAATGTCGGCGTATGCAGGATGAGGCCAGAGCATTCTGGGTCACCGCACCAGGACATGGCGAAATTCGCAACGAAGTACTGCCGACGCCGGCCGCGGGCGATGTCGTCGTGCGCGCGCTGTACAGCGGCATCAGCCGCGGCACGGAGGCGATCGTGTTTGGTGGACGTGTTCCGCCGAGCGAATGGGAGCGCATGCGCGCACCGTTCCAGCAGGGAGAGTTTCCATCCCCCGTGAAGTACGGGCTATTCGATCGTCGGCCGCGTCGAACGCGGTCCCGAAACTCTGGTCGGCCGCACAGTGTTCGTTCTGCATCCCCACCAAACTCGCTTCATCGTCCCAGCCGCGGACGTGCACCTCCTGCTGGACGGCACACCTCCCGGGCGCGCGGGTACTGGCCGCCAATCTCGAGACTGCCGTCAACGGAGTCTGGGACGGCCGGCCGCACCTCGGCGATCGTATCGCGGTGATCGGCGCGGGAACCGTCGGATGCCTGGTTGCATGGCTCCTTTCGGGTATTCCCGGATGCGACGTCGAGCTGATCGACATCAATCCTCGCCGCGCGGAAGTCGCCAGGGCTCTGAAGGTGCAGTTCGCAGAACCGCACACGGCCCGTCCCGAGGCCGACCTCGTCATCGACGCGAGCGGCGCGCCGGGCGGCCTTGATCTCGCGCTGCAGGTGGCGGCCGTTGAAGCCAAAATCGTCGAGCTGAGCTGGTTTGGCGATCAGACCGTGCCGCTGCCGCTCGGAGGCGCATTCCATTCCAAACGCCTGACGATCGCGTCCTCACAGGTGGGTCATGTCGCCCCATCACAGCGTCCGCGATGGGACAGTCGCCGGCGGATGCAGCTCGTCCTCGGTCTGCTGCGCAACCCGGCGCTCGACGTGCTGATTACGGGCGAGAGCGACTTCGAGGCGCTTCCGGACGTCATGTCAACGCTCGCCCGGGCGCCAGGCGACACGTTGTGCCACAGGATCAGATACTCGTAGTTGGCGCCCTTTTGCCTTTTGCCTTTTGACCTTTGCCCTTTGACCTATGTACAGCATCACCGTTCGTGACCACATGATGATTGCCCACAGTTTCAAGGGCCAGGTGTTCGGCCCCGCACAGCGACTTCACGGAGCCACCTATGTCGTGGACGTCGAGCTCAAGCGACCGAACCTCGACGCCGACGGCATCGTGGTCGATATAGGTCGCGCGGGAGACGTGCTGAGGCGGGTGCTCGCCGATTTGAATTATCGCAACCTCGACGAGATTCCGGCCTTCGCCGGCCGCAACACCACGACAGAGATGCTGGCACGGGTCGTCTTCGACGGTCTTGTCGCCGCCGTCGCGCGCGGCGATCTTGGACCGGGGGGCACCAAACTCGAGCGGATCCGCGTCACACTGCACGAGTCCCACATCGCGTCGGCGTCATTCGAGGCCGAAATCAAACCGGCATAAGATGCCGTCGGTTGTCCTTGCTGCGCCGGGTCCGCTCGAGACGCGCACCGGTGGCTATATCTATGATTTGCGGATTGTTGACGGCCTCCGACGGCGAGGCTGGCTGGTGCACGTTCTCGAGCTCGACACGAGCTTTCCTTATCCAACACCTGACGCGCTGCAGCACGCCGAGCGAGTGCTCGCTGCCGTTGACGGAGGATCCGTCGTCATCGTCGACAGCCTGGCCCTCGGCGCCATGCCCGAGATCATCGTCCGCGAGGCATCACGTCTGCGTCTTGTGGCACTGGTTCATCAGCCCCTGGCTGCCGCCATAGGCCTCGATGCGAGTACCGCCGCGCGCTTCGAGGAGGGAGAGCGCCGCGCCCTCGGAGCCGCGGCGCTCGTCGTTGTCACAGGCAAAGCCGCAGTCCCACTGATCGCGAAATACGGCATCGAGCCGAATCGTGTAGTCATCGTCGAACCCGGCACGGATCCCGCACCGCTGGCGCGCGGCTCGCGCGTCACGGCCGACAATGGCCCCGCTCGTACCCTCGAGCTCTTGACCGTAGCGACGCTCAATCAAGGAAAGGGTCACGAATTGATGCTTACGGCGCTTGGCGCGACACGGGACGTGCCGTGGCGTCTGACGTGCGCCGGCAGTCTCACGCGCGACCCGGCAACAGCCGGTCGCGTCCGGGCAAAGGTAGCGTCGCTCGGCATGGGGGATCGCGTTTCGCTTGTCGGGGACCTTGACCGTTCCGCTCTCGCGAGTGCCTATGACCGGGCCGACCTTTTCGTCCTTGCCACGCAGCAAGAGACTTACGGGATGGCGGTCGCCGAGGCATTGGCCCACGGACTTCCAGTGGTCTCGACGATGGCCGGTGCAATCCCGGATCTCGTCGGTGATGACGCCGGGCTGATCGTGCCGGTGGGAGACGTCCTGGCGTTTACCGACGCCCTCTCTCGTGTGCTTCGCGACGACCATCTTCGAGCGACCCTCGCCGAAGGCGCACGACGCAGGCGTGACCTGCTGCCAACCTGGGACGACGCCTGCACGCGGATGGCGGCTGCGCTCGCTCCCATCAGTCACTTGGACACGCGTGGCTGACGCACTCTCCGATTGGCTGCGACTGCGCGAGCCCGCCGACTTTGCGGCGCGCTCCGAAGCACTGACGCGCGCAGTCGTCGAAACCGCGCCCGCAGGCGAACCGATCCGGGTGCTGGACCTCGGTACCGGCACCGGCTCGAACGTCCGGTATTTGTGCGAGCGTCTGCGCCGCAAACAGCAGTGGCTTGCTGTCGACCGGAGCGCTGCTCTTCTGGCGGAGCTGCCAGAACGACTAGCCTCCTGGGGCGTCGCGCGCGGATACGAGACCTGGATCGAGCCGGGGCGATGCGTCCTTCTCGGCCCGCAGCTCGAGTGCGACGTCGAGACGCGGCAGCAGGACCTCGGAATCCTGGACGACCGCGAGATGTTCTCGGGGCGCCATCTTGTGACTGCGTCTGCCCTGCTCGATCTCGTGTCGGAATCCTGGCTCCGTGCGCTTGCCGCACATTGCCATGCGGAAGGCGCGACAGCGCTCTTCGCCATCACCTACAACGGCCAATTCACGTGCACGCCGGAAGAGCCTCTGGACAACACAGTTCGAGATCTCATGAACCGCCATCAGAACACCGACAAGGGACTAGGCGGGCCGGCGCAGGGGCCTGAAGCCGCCGCGTCCGCGGAACGGTGCTTTGTGGATCTCGGGTATCGCGTCCGGCGTGAGTCGAGCAACTGGAGGTTGGGACCAGCCGAGGGTGACGTAATGCGGCTCCTCATCGATGGCTGGGCACAAGCCGCCACCGAGATGGCGCCAGAACAGGCAACTGCCATCGCGCGGTGGCGCACGCGTCGTCTGGAACATGTTGCCGCAGGACGTTCCCGCGTCGTCGTCGGTCACGACGATTTCGCGGCCTGGCCTCCAGAGCAGAGGCGTGCAGTGTAGGGGCGGGTCCTTCCGGACCCGCTTGATTCGCCGAGTCCAAGGACCCGGCCCACGGTAATGAAGGCGGTCTAGTCGACTGCAGGATTCCGACGAAACGTCGCCACCACAGGGTGATGGTCCGAAACTTCACCGAATCCAGGCAAAGTCGAAAAATCGACGATGTCCACGGACTCCAACGTGACGTCGATTCCCGGCTGATAGAAAACGTAGTCGATGCGAGATACTCGCCGGCCCGGCCGCGTCGATCCGGAGGTGACGCCGCCGACCCGGCCACGTGCGGCGGCTTCGGCCCACGCATCGCGATATTGCGCCATTACCGTACCGAGCTCGCTGGAGTCCGGCTGGGCGTTGAAGTCGCCGATCAGCAGGCCAGGACCTTGTCGCAGCGCCCACGGCAGGAGTCTCGCGATTTCACGGATCCGATCGGGTTGATTTTCGCGGTTCGCTGCCAGGTGCGTCACGATGACAGGCAGATGCGGCATCGCTGCGACGCGCACGGCCAATCCCACCCGTCCCTCTGACAGGCGGACCGAGCTCGATTCGAGAACGGGGCTCGCCGAAAGAAACGCAAGATCTTCGGTGGCGGCGTCTGATCCTCGACCTTCGGCCATACATTGGCGATCTTCCGTGATCCACGCCTTCGCACGAACATGTGTCCATGGACGTCCGGTACGCCGCCGCAGCCCCTCTGCCATCAGCGCGGCCTGGTCGTCGCAGCGGAAGCCGGGGTGATTGCGCATCACCTCCTGCATGCCGACGAGGTCCACGTCGAGGTGCCGGATCCCCTCGATCGTGCGCTCGAGGTCATAGGCACCCTGCCTGGGAGCACCTTTATGAATGTTGAACGTGGCGACACGAAATGTTGTGACCGGCTCCGGCGCAGACGAGGCCCGCCGCCCTGACGTGCCCGCCAGGACCACCAGAATGACGACCAGCGCGAAGCTGAACCTGCGCATGATTCGCCAGGTACTTAGTGGACCGTATACGCTGAAGAAGTACCTGTCACCACTAGATGACTCGATTAACCATCCCGGGAACACCATTGTGAGCGTTGTCAGCCTGGACGCTCAAGTCGCAGTCGAACAACACGTCACCGCCCATGCGGAACACCCGGTAACTCGGCCGGCGGCAGTCACGCAAGCGAACCTGCGGCGTGAGCCGAACCGCTGGACGCCCTTCACCAATCAGTATCGGCGCGATAGCAATCTGCAAGCGAT
This sequence comes from uncultured Acidobacteriota bacterium, assembly GCA_963814955.1. Classification (GTDB taxonomy): domain Bacteria; phylum Acidobacteriota; class Vicinamibacteria; order Vicinamibacterales; family UBA2999; genus DATCJA01. Next base: position 299,424 of record CAWFEX010000013.1, on the reverse strand, counting down.
CGAGAAGATTGGCTTCGAGGAATCGCGATACGGTAACCCCGCCTCCCTCGACAAACACTCGCACGCATCCGCGCGCACGCAGAAGATGCAACACCTGCGCCGCTTCTTCTCCCGGTTCCCCGCCCTCGATCGCGGCGATCACCGCGCTACCGACATGGCTCTCACCCGCTGAAATCCGGGATCGCGTGCAGATGTACAGCACGGGAGCGGTGCGATCCGTGAACAGTCGAAATGTCGGCGTCAGCCTGCGTCCGGGATCGAAGATGACGCGGAGCGGGTGCGGTCCCGGCACGTGGCGTGTGGTGAGCTGCGGATCGTCGGCTGCGACAGTACCCGCGCCGACGACCACCGCGTCACACAACGCGCGCATCCGATGCAGGTGGACGATGTTGTCGCCGCCGGTGACGGTCTGCGAGTCGCCCGATGGCGTTGCAATGAATCCATCGAGGCTTTGCCCGAGGTGGCCCACCGTAAGCGGACGCGCGGACGTAGCGCTGCAGATGGGGAGGTATAAATTCAGCAGATCTGATCGCGGATCGTCCGCCGGGAGACGCGATTCCCACCCTTCGCCTGGCTGCCACGCAAGCACTCCACCGGAGCTGCCGGGCGTCAACGGCCGCAAACCATCGGGTTCGGCGTCTCCGAACAGCTCGAATCGCCCGCTCCTCTCGAGCCCGTCGGCCAATTGGCGCGCGGCTCGAAGCAGGCTCCAGGCAGAATCGACGGCTGATGCGCGTTGCAGTACGGAGGCGCTCTCGGAAGACATGTGACCCGTCACTTTGCCACGGACTTTGCCGAATGCCAAGGATTCAAGGTGGTCAGCGAAAACGAGTCTAATGTTACGTCGTGAGCGCGCCTTCTGCCCCGGGTACGGCTGCGATCCGCCAGCGGCCGCGTGCTGTTCTGGTCGACCTGGATGACACCATCGTGGACGGCAGTGCGGTCGTGGACTGCTGGGACGTCGCCTGCGAAACATGCGCGCCCCACGTGGATCCGCAAACGGTTCTGGCTGAGATCCTCAGGCTTCGCGAATGGTTCTGGTCGGACCCGGCACGGCACCGACAGGGTCGCCTGGACCTGGCCGCGGCCCGGCGGCAGATCACGAAGATGGCGCTCGCCGCCATTGGAACTGACGATGACGCACTGGTCGAACGAATCGCCGAGCGATACGACCGTTGCCGCGACGAGCGCACTGCTCTTTTCCCGGGCGCCGTTGAAACACTGAAGTGGCTGCGCGAGAGCGGGTGCCGACTCGCGCTGCTCACCAACGGCGCGGCCGAGGTTCAGCGTCAGAAGATCGTGCGGTTCCAGTTGGAGCCGTTGTTCGACCTGATTCTCGTCGAAGGAGAGCTGGGGTTCGGAAAACCGGACGAGCGAATCTACCGCTTGGCGCTCAACGAGCTGGCTGCGTCTCCGCCCGAGACCTGGATGGTTGGCGACAATCTGGAATGGGATGTCGGACAGCCACAAAAGATGGGGATGACCGGCATCTGGGTCGATGCGGCCGGCGCAGGCCTGCCGGCCTCTTCCGCTGTTTCTCCGGATCTCATCATCGGAGGATTGAGCGAACTGAGGGATTACTGGGAGTAGGCCGTCCTTACATTTCCACCTGCACACCCAGTTCGACGACACGCTCGGGCGGCAGACGAAAGAACGCCGTCGCGCGAATCGCGTTGCGAGCCATGAGGACGAACAGCTTCTCGCGCCAGATGGCCATCCCTTTTCGACGCGTCACGATGATGGTCTCGCGCCCCAGGAAGTACGTCAGATCATCAGAATCGAGGATCAGGCCCTGCTCGCGCGCCTGCAGGAGCGCTGCCGGAACATCGGGATCCTCCATGAATCCGTACTGCACGCGCACGTTGAACAGATCGTAGCCGAGCGGCTCGACCGAAACGCGATCCTCGGCGGATACATGCGGTCTCTGCGCCGTCGTCACCGTGAGCACGACGACATGCTCGTGAAGAACCTTGTTGTACCGGAGATTGTGTGTGAGTGCCGGCGGCGTTCCCGTGGGCTGTGCCGTCATGAACACCGCCGTCCCAGGCACGCGCACCGGCTGGACGGCAGCCACAGTCGCGAGGAACTCGTCGAGAGGAAGCGCGCGCGCTGTCAGCCGTTCGGCCAGTAGCCGACGGCCGGTCTTCCAGGTCGTCATGAGCGTAAACAGCACCAGTGCAACCACAAGCGTCACCCACCCGCCCTGGAGAATCTTCAGCGCGTTCGCGCCGAAGAATGCGAGGTCGATGGTCAGAAAGAAAATCACCACCGCCAGGGCCGCCGGCTTGGGCCACCGCCAGCGCTGCGTCATGATCACGTACAGCAGCAACACCGTAATGATCATGGTCAGCGTCACCGCAATGCCGTACGCTGCCGCCAACGCACCGGACGAACCGAACCCAATCACGATGAGCACGGTCGAGAACATCAACGCCCAATTCACCTGAGGCACGTAGATCTGGCCCATTTCATGAGCCGACGTGTGCTCCACTTCGAGCCGGGGCGCGAGCCCAAGCTGGATCGCCTGACGGGTAATGGAAAACGAGCCGGAAATCAGCGCCTGCGATGCGATAATCGCGGCGGCCGTTGCGAGTCCCACGAGCGGCAGCAGCGCCCACGATGGTGCGAGCAGGAAAAAAGGATGCTCGACGCTCGCATCGAGTCAGGAGCAACGCTCCCTGGCCGAGGTAATTCAGCACCAAAGCAGGGAGCACAAGCGCAAACCACGCCACACGAATGGGATACCTTCCAAAATGCCCCATGTCGGCGTAAAGCGCTTCGCCACCCGTGACAACCAGGAAGACTGCGCCAAGCACGGCAAAACCTGTAATGCCGTTGTCGCGGAAGAAGTCGAAGCCGTGTCGAGGATCGAACGCACCGAGCACCGCTGGCGCACGCACGATCCAGACGACGCCAAGCGCAGCGATGACGACGAACCAGATGATCATGACGGGACCGAACAGTCCTCCCACGCGATGAGTGCCGTACTTCTGAATCACAAAGAGCGCGACCAGAATCGCGACCGTGACAGGCACCACGTAGGGCCGAAATAGAGGCGTGGCCACTTCCACCCCCTCTATCGCGCCGAGCACGGAAATGGCGGGCGTGATCATGCCGTCGCCATACAGCAACGCGGTTCCGAAAATGCCGAGTCCAATCAGTATTGGTCGCCCGACAGCCAGCCGCGTGGGCCCGCCGGTTGCGCCGCTCCGGCCTGGGACCAACGCGGTCAACGCGAGCACGCCCCCTTCGCCGTGGTTATCCGCACGCATGACCAACGCGACGTACTTGATCGAAATGACGAGCATCAGTGAGTAGATGATCAGTGAAAGCACGCCCAGCACGTTGTCGTGCGTGGGCGGTACCGAGTGTGACCCGAAGAAGCATTCGCGCATGGCGTACAACGGGCTGGTACCGATGTCGCCGTAAACCACGCCGAGCGCGGTGAGTGTCAGGGGAAGCAGCCGGCGCGGTGTATCACGCGCTGGCGTCGGGGCGTCGACTCGCGAGGCAGCGGACGAAACGGACACGAAACCTCCAATTGCCGACGGGGTTAGCTGACGGGCTCGAGGTTGGAGTCCTCTACCGGGCTCAATGCCGGACGCGCCCCCTGGAAGCCACAACCGGGACTTCCGATGGTTCCCCCGCTTCGCTCGTGAGCGAATTTGGCTACGTCCCCATTATGCGAGGAACGCGGTCGTCTCCTTTCGATACGACGCGGCGTACTTATGAACTTTTTATGACTTTCGTGCTCGAGAGGTGACAGCACCAGATACGGCTGCACGTTCGGGAACCTCGTCCAGCCGGCGCGCGAGCCGCCAGTCGCACCTCAGTTCGACGAACCATGCCCAGGCCGGAGCGGCGAGACAGAGTCCTACGCCCAACCAGGTCGGCAGCGCGGCAAGCCAATGCAGACCGGCGCCGGCAACGGCAATGAGAGCGCCAGCAGACCGAACCGCGCGACGAACAGCCTGCGATAGCTCGAGCGCGTTCGAGCGCCATGTAATCGGCCATGATGGCGCTGAGCTGGTCGGGCTCGACCGCAGACGCATGGAACGATGTAACGACCTGCATCCCCGTTCTCCGAGCACCACGTTAGCGCCAGTGCACGTAAGAAAGGCGTAAAGAGTCCATAAGAAATTGACCCGACTGCCGAAGGCCTCATTCAAAGTGGCAGAATCTCCATTCAGGTGATGACGGGCCGCAAACCCTGGCGTGCGCGACATCCTCGTCTTCGCTGTGCAGCCTTGGCGCTATCGCAGCCGTCACGGTCGGCGCTCCGGGCGTTGCCTGATGTCAGCCCGACAACGGCTGCCCTGGTGCTTCTTCTGGTGGCGCTGGGCGCCGCGACGCTCGCGCGGCTGAGAGTGGCGATCATTGTGTCGATCCTGGCCATGTTGACGCTCAACTTCTTCTTCCTGCCTCCGGTCGGCACATTCACGATCGCCGATCCGCAGAACTGGATTGCGCTGTTCGCCTTCCTCGTGGTGGCGGTCATCGCCAGCAATCTGTCCGCGGCGGCGCAGGATCGCGCGCGCAGACGCGATCGCGCGCCGCAATGAAGTGACGCGTCTGTTCGACCTGACCCGTGACGTGCTGCTGACCACCGAGACCGCCGGCGCGATCGAGGTGCTGGCCCGCTACGTCGCGCGCCGCTTCGAGCTCGCCAGAGTGGCGGTCTGCCTTCCCGACGAGCACGGCTGGCGCATCTACCAGGGCGGAAGCGACGATCTTCCGTCGATGTGAGCGCCCTCAACACGGCGCTGGCGAAGGCGCGCGGCACCCTGGAGTTCGATGCCCGACAACGTGCGTACGGAGGCCACGTCCGGGCCGGCGAACGCAACGAGTCGTTCATCGTCCCGCTCCGACACGGTACGAAAGCCGTTGGGCTTCTGGTAGCGGCGTCCCCGGCGCTCGACATCGGCACGCTCGACGCCGTCGCCGGCGTCGTCGCCATTGCCATCGAACGGGCGCAGTTCCTGGCGGAACGTGACGCCGCCGCGCTTGTGCGGCAGAAGGCGGACCTGGCGGGCACGCTGCTCGCGGCGCTCAGCCATGATCTGCGAACACCACTGACGGCGATACGAGTCGCCGTGGAGAACCTGCGCAGCGATCTGCCCACGAATGACCGGCATGTGCAGGCGGACACCGCCATCGTGGAGCTCGACCGCCTCACTCGCCTGTTTCAGGACATCCTCGACATGGCGCGCATCGATGCGGAGGCGATCCGCATCGAGCGGCAGTGGGTCACGGCGGCCGACGTTGTAGATGCTGCCGTCGCCCACGTCAGGCATGCACGTCGAGGGGCACGCGCTGCGCGTGGATGCGGACTCCGACATGGAGGTCGAGATCGATCCACGTTTGATCGTCGGTTGCGCTGTCTCACGTCATCGAAAACGCCGCACACTACTCGCCAAAGGACAAGGAGATTCTCGTGCAGGCGCGTGTCGAGCCTGACGGTCTGCATGTTGCGATCACCGACCAGGGACCCGGTCTGGATCCCGGTGAGCTCGACCACCTGTTCGAACGTTTTTATCGTGGCCGTACCGCCCGTCAGACAACATTTGGAACCGGAATGGGCCTCTCGATTACGCGCGGGCTGCTGTCGGCGGCAGGTGGCCGGATCTGGGCCGAAAACGTCGCGCACGCGGGCGCGAGGTTTTCCATCGTCGTGCCCGGATCGGTCCGCGTGCCGACGGCGATCTCGTAAGCATGGGCTCGCGCATCCTGATCGTTGACGACGAGCCGAACATCATCGGCACGGTGGCGCCGCTTTTGCGCGCGCAGGGCTATGACGTCTTCTCCGCGATGACTGGTCGCGCGGCATTGGAGGCGGTGGATCGCGATAGGCCGGACCTGGTCGTGCTCGACCTGGGCCTGCCGGATATCGACGGCGTCGAGCTGTGCGTTCGCGTACGACAACTGTCGAACGTGCCCATCCTGGTGCTCTCCGCGCGCGGCGCCGAAGGCGACAAGGTACGCGCGTTGGATGCAGGGGCAGACGACTACGTGACGAAGCCGTTCGGCGCCGAGGAGCTCCTCGCGCGTATCCGTGCTGGGCTCAGGCGGGTGGAGAGTCCACCGACGTCCGAGCCGATCGTACGAGGCGACCTTGTCATCGATCGTGAACGATTTCGGGTGCTCCGGAACGGCGAAGAGGTGCGGCTGACACCGAAGGAATTCGAGCTGCTCACGTATCTCGCACAGCATCCCGGCCGCGTGCTGACGCATCGCGCCGTACTGAAGGCGATCTGGGGCCCTCACGCAGCCGACCAGCCCGAGCACCTGCGCGTGCTGATCCGTTCGCTGCGGAAGAAGATCGAGCAGGATCCCGCGGCGCCCAAATACATCATGACCGAACCGTGGGTGGGATATCGCTTCGCGGATCTGTGACGCCGGTTCACGCCAGACCAAGGGCTGCGAGTACGACGTCGATCGCCTTGATGCCGATGAACGGCAGGATGACCCCACCGACGCCGTAGATCAGCAGATTGCGCCGCAGAATTGCGGCGGCTCCAAGCGGTTTGTAGGTGATCCCCCTGAGCGCCAGCGGAATCAGCGCGAGGATGATCACGGCGTTGAAGATGACCGCGGAGAGAATCGCCGACTGTGGTGTCGCCAGGTGCATGACGTTGAGCACACCCAGCTGTGGGAACGCGAGTACGAACATCGCCGGAATGATCGCGAAGTACTTGGCCACGTCATTGGCAATCGAAAAGGTCGTCAGGGCGCCGCGTGTCATCAGCAATTGCTTGCCGATCTCGACGATCTCGATCAGCTTTGTCGGGTTCGAATCGAGGTCGACCATGTTGCCGGCTTCCTTCGCCGCCATCGTCCCGGTGTTCATGGCCACGCCCACATCGGCCTGAGCGAGCGCCGGCGCATCGTTGGTGCCGTCGCCGGTCATCGCCACCATGCGTCCCCCCGCCTGCTCGGAGCGGATCAGTGTGAGCTTCTCCTCGGGCGTCGCTTCGGCCATGAAGTCGTCTACGCCCGCTTCGGCGGCTATGGCGGCGGCGGTCAGCGGGTTGTCACCGGTAATCATGACCGTCTTGATCCCCATCGCGCGCAGGTGCGCGAACCGGTCGCGGATTCCGCCTTTCACGATGTCCTTGAGGTGGATGACGCCGAGCGCCCGGCCGCTTTCTGCCACGGCCAGCGGCGTTCCACCGTCGCGGGCGATGCGATCGACCTGGCTGCGCAGCTCCGCGGGCAGCGTATTTCCGTGCTGCTGGACCAGTCGCTCGATGGCGTCGACCGCGCCTTTCCGGATCGAGCGCCCGTTGAAGTCGATGCCGGACATGCGCGTGTGTGCCGTGAACGCCACGAACGTTGCTTCGTGAGCGGCCAGTTCGCGACCTCGCAAGCCGTACTTTTCCTTTGCCAGCACGACGATCGAACGTCCCTCCGGCGTCTCGTCGGCCAGCGAGGCGAGCTGCGCGGCGTCCGCGAGCGTGGCGTCGCTGATGCCGGGCGCGGGATGGAGGTTGGCCGCCTGCCTGTTGCCGAGGGTGATGGTCCCGGTCTTGTCGAGCAGCAAGGTATCGACGTCGCCGGCTGCCTCCACTGCGCGCCCCGACATCGCCAAAACGTTCTGCTGCACGAGCCGATCCATCCCTGCGATCCCTATGGCCGAAATCAGCGCGCCAATCGTCGTCGGAATGAGGCAGACCAGCAGCGCGGTCAGTACCGGAATCGGAATCGAGGCACCGGCGTAGTTGGCAAACGGCTCGAGCGTGACAACGACGAGCAGAAAGACCAGCGTCAGGACCGCCAACAAGATGTTCAGCGCAATCTCGTTCGGCGTCTTTTGCCGGACGGCGCCCTCAACCAGGGCGATCATTCGATCGAGAAACGTTTCGCCCGGATTCGACGTGATTTTCACAACGATCCAGTCCGACAGCACCTTGGTGCCGCCGGTCACCGCGGAGCGATCTCCGCCTGCCTCGCGGATGACCGGCGCGGACTCGCCGGTGATGGCCGATTCATCGACGCTTGCGACACCTTCTATGATCTCGCCGTCGCCCGGGATCATCTGTCCCGCCTCCACGCGGACGACGTCGTTCGCGCGCAGAGTGCCGGCGTTGACTGTTTCGCGCGTACCGCCGGGAAGAACGCGGACGGCGGTCGTCTCGGTCTTCGCCTTGCGCAGCGTGGCCGCCTGCGCCTTGCCGCGCCCCTCGGCCATCGCCTCCGCAAAGTTTGCGAAGAGCACGGTAAACCAGAGCCAGAAGGCGACCTGCCCGGTGAACAGCGGGTTCCCGCCGCCTGCGGCGAGCTCCTGGAGCCACACGATCGTCGTCAGCAGGCTGCCGACCTCCACGATGAACATGACCGGGTTCTTGATTTGAACTCGCGGATCCAGCTTGCGGAACGAGTCCGCTACCGCCGGGCTCACGATGGTCGGATCCCAGATCGAAATCGAACGTGCACGTTCTGCCATGGCTTACTGTCCTTCGTCGCGGTCCGGCTGGCGCACCGGTGAGCCGAACCGGTCGTCGAGCGCGAGGTTCAGCTCCAGCACGTTGACTCGGGAGCGACCCAGGAACCCGAGCGCCGGCGGTTCGATATGTGCGGTGACCAGCTCGCGTACCCGCCTGACGTCCACGTTCCGGCTGATCGCCACGCGTGCGGCCTGCAGCGCCGCCGCGCCCGGAGGAATGTGCGGATCCATGCCAGCCCCGCTCGTCGTCACCATCTCCGAGGGAACGTCGCTGGCCGTCACGCCTTCCCGCTTCGTGATCGCATAGAGGCGCTCCTGCACAGCCTGCACATGGTCGGGATTGGAAGGTCCGTAGTTGCTGCCGCCGGTCGACGCCCCGTTGTAATCGACCGCCGAGGGCCGCGGCTGGAAGTATTCCGGCTGCGTGAACTTCTGCGCGATCAGCCGCGAGCCGGCGATCGTGCCGTCGTTGCGACGAATCAGACTACCTTCGGTCTGTTCCGGAAAGACGACGCTCCCGATGCCCCACAGCACGACGTGGTACGCCCCACCGAGCAGCGCCATCATCACGATGGTGAACAGAACGCCTTGCCGTATTTCCTTGAACATGGCTACCTCAGCGCCAGGTGTTCGGCAATTGGCCCCAGCACCGCGACGGGCATGAACATCAGCAGACCGAGGATAACGATGACCGCCCAGAGCGTCACGCCGAACGTCGCGCTGTCAGCCCGCAGCGATCCTGCCGTTTCGGGCGCGGCCGGCTTCGCGGCGAGCGACGCGGCCAGTGCCAGGGGCGCGATTATGGGAATGTAGCGGCCGAGGATCATCGCGAGGCCCGTCGAGATATTCCAGAAAGCTGTGTTGTCGCCGAGCCCTTCGAAGCCCGAGCCATTGTTGGCAGTAGCGGAGGAAAACTCGTAGAGCATTTCCGAGAACCCATGTGGGCCCGGGTTCTTGAGCCACACAAGCGCCGAATTCGGATCGGCCGTTGTGGCCCATACGTAGCAGGCGATGGCCGTGCCGACCAGAATCGACAGTGGGTGCCACAGGAGCGCGAGGCTCGCCAGCTTGATCTCTCTGGCTTCAACCTTCTTTCCGAGGAACTCAGGCGTGCGACCGATCATCATGCCCGCCACGAACACCGCAACGATGACGAAGATCAGCATGTTGATGAAGCCGACGCCGACCCCGCCGAAGATGTTGTTGAGCCACATGCCGATGAGTGGCATGAGCCCGCCCAGAGGTGTCCACGAATCGTGCATGGAATTGACCGACCCGTTCGACGTCACGGTGGTCGTCACACCCCAGAGCGCCGACAGGCCGACCCCGAAGCGAACCTCCTTGCCTTCCATCGAGCCCGTAGACTGGTCGACCCCCATACCGGCAATCGCCGGATTCCCTCCCGCTTCCTGCGCGATGGCAAAGACCACCATCGGCAGATACACTGCGAGCATCGTCGCAAAGATCACGGCGGCCAGCTTGCCCCGCCCTGTCATGTAGCCGAGCATCACCACCATCGACATCGGAATGATCGCGATCGACCAGGTCTCGATAAAGTTCGAGAGCGGCGTGGGATTCTCGTAGGGATGAGCTGAATTCGGGCCGAAGTAGCCGCCGCCATTCGTACCCAGTTGCTTGATGGACACCACACCCGCGGTCACGCCTCGGGCGATCGTCTGCTCCGCTCCCTCGACAGTTGTCGCTCGTGCCGCGCCTTCGAATGTCATGGGCGTCCCCTGCCACATCAGCAAGACGGACAAGAGCACCGCGAGCGGCAGAAAGAGTCGAACCGTCGCACGCGTGAGATCGACATAAAAGCTGCCGAGCTGCGTGAGGCGATTTCCCGCCAGCCCGCGAATGGTCGCCACAGCCGCCGCCACGCCTGTCGCGGCGGTCACGAACTGCAGGAACGTAACGGTAAACATCTGCGAGAAGTACGAGAGCCCGGTCTCGCCGCTGTAGTGCTGCAGGTTCGTGTTGGTGGTGAAGCTCCAGATGGTGTTGAACGCGAGGGTCGGCTCCATGTTGCCGATCCTGTCAGGATTGAGGGGGAGGTAGTGCTGCAGCGTGACGATCGTCCACGTCGCCAGCCACATGAACACGTTCGAGACGAGCAGTGAAACTGAGTACCTGCTTCCAGTCCTGCTGCTCGTTCGGATCGACGCCCGTGAGGCGCAGAACCAGGCGTTCGAGGGGGCCGAGCACCGGATCCAGCAGCGTGCGGCGCCCCGTGAACACTCGATACATGTACCCGCCCAGCGGCGCGCTCGTGGCAACCGTGAACAGAATGGTGAAGCCGACGGCCATGTATTCGGTGCCCATAAGACGCCTCAGAACTTTTCCGGCCGGAGCATCGCGTAGACGAGGTAGACGAAGGCTGCAACGCTCAAGAACAACGACAGCAGCGTCATGGCGTCACCTACACGCGGTCACAGAGTCTGACGAACCCGAACATGGCCGCAAACGCGGCGAGCCCGAGCACCACCATTCCCAATGCGAGCATCACGTTTCACCTTTCCATCGAAGCGAATTGAGTCGTCACGAGTAGCTCCACGCCACTACGAACAGCACCACGAACAGCGCGCCCAGCACCCACCCCGCGGCGAACCACGGCCAGACAGGCGCATTGATGTAGCGACCGTACAACTCGTAGGGCGGTGCGCCTGGTACGGGTTGACCGGCGAGGGCCGTCCTCAGCTCATCGAGTCTGGCAATGGCGACGTCGAGCGTCTTTACCTTGTCTGCGTGGGTGCCTTTCAGTTCCACGGAAGGAATCATCTCGGGGATGTCCACGAGTTGAGCGTACGAGTCCCGGCCCTAAAGGGATCGGCAAAAAGGCATAAAGAATTCGTAAAGGCACAACTCCCGGTGAATAGCGCGCGCTAGGATGGAGCCCAGGTGTCAGAGGAGGCGCGCCCCACCGGCGACCAGTTGCTGGCACAACTGCACCCTAATCGGCATGCCCGGCTGCGCATTTACATCGGCGCCGCGCCCGGTGTTGGCAAAACCTATTCGATGATCGAAGACGCGCACATGCTCCGCCGTCAGGGCGTAGACGTGGTGATCGGATTCGTCGAGACCCACGGGCGCGCCGACACTGAAATTCGAATCGCCGATCTCGAAATCATTCCCCGGCGACAATTGGAATACCGCGGCGTCACGCTGCAGGAGATGGACCTCGATGCGATCCTCGCGCGCAAGCCGGCATTGTGCGTAGTCGACGAACTCGCCCACACCAATGCGCCGGGTGGGCGGCACGACAAACGCTACCAGGATGTAATGGAGCTGCTCGATGCGGGTATTGGCGTCATGACCGCGGTCAACATTCAGCATCTCGAAACACTGAACGACGCGGTCAGCCGCGTGACCGGCGTACGGGTTCGCGAGACCGTGCCCGATACGTTTCTCGACCGCGCGGACGAAGTCGTCAACGTCGATGTGACCGTTGAGGAGCTGCACAGCCGCCTGCGGCAGGGAAAGGTCTACACGCCCGACAAGGTCGAGCAGGCACTGGCGAACTTCTTTCGCGAGACGAACATTTCCACGCTGCGCGAACTCGCGCTGCGCGCCGTGGCCGACGAGATCGGAGAGAAGGCGGCGTCACGCCGCCAGCGGGAGGGGCTGGAGCCCGCGCTCATTCCCGAGCGTGTGATGGTCTGCATGAGCTCGAGCGCCGATGCTCCGAGGGTTCTGCGCACGGGAGCACGTATCGCCGGCCGCATCGGGGCCCGCTGGTATGCCGTCTATGTCGAGACACCTCGCGAGCGGCCTGGACACATCAGGCCGGCCGATCGGGACGCGCTTCAGCGCAACATCGCGCTGGCAGAAGAACTCGGCGCGACCGTCGTGCGGGTGAGGGCCGATCGGCCCGCCGATGGCCTCATTGCGTTCGCCAACCGCGAAGGGATCACCCACGTGATTTTTGGCCAAACCGCGCGGTCGCGATGGGAGATTCTTCTCAAAGGGTCTACCCTAAACCGGTTTCTTGGGGAAGTCCGTGATGCGGCGATTCAGGTCGTGCCCCTCGGGGAGTCGGGTAACTGAGGCTTCAGACCAGACCGCCGCTACCGCCTGAACTCAGCCTCCAAATCGGCGTACCGGTATCCGAAGTTATCGAACGTGTGCTCGGTCCGATCGTTCTCGCCAAGCGCACGAAACAGGCTGGGCCAGTTGAACCCCGGGCGTTGAAAGATGTGAGTAACCGCGACGAGGCTTTCGTCGTAAGCAATCTGCGCATCAGCCGCGCTGAGCCGCATGAAGCTTCCCTCGAGGCTTCGGAGCGGAATCGTGCGGCCCGTGGCTCTGAGGCGGCGCTGCGCCGCCTGCGGATCGTCCCCCTCGAAGTACTGTGCGAGACCCTCGTGCAACCAAACCGGGATTCCTCGCGGCGCCAGATTCGCGATGATCGAGTGCGTCAGTTCATGGACGAGCACGCGTTCGAATGACTCCGGTGACCGCGCCGCGCCGGCGGCGGGAACCCGAATGCGGCCGTCGTACACGCCCCCGGCCCACTCCGGCGCCTGCGTGATGTCCCGGAACTGCCTGTCCGTATAGAGCATCACCGCAACGTTGTTGGGTGGAAAAGCGCCGAGCGCCCGTCCAATCTCCCAGAAGGATGAGTTGAGCACCTCTGTTGCACGAAGCGCCAGAGGCGCGTCGGCGTGACCCTGGAACATGACGCTGAAGCGATCCAGCCTGCGCTCATCGAAACCCTGATGTGTGTCGGCCTCCTTGCGCCACGACGCGAGGCGACTGGCCAGGTCTCGATCATTGGGGGCGTACTTCAGCGCCTTCTCGTAAACGGCGATTGCGGTTGCGACGTCGTTTTCCGCGTACGCGATCTGGCCGAGCAGCAGCGACGCTCCGGTGAGTCCCGGATTGAATTCCAGCGCCCGCTGCAGGCGCCCCATCGCGTCCCTGGGTCGTCCGTCGAGGTGAGCGGCGGCTCCAGCACCGAACAGAAGGACGGGATCGTTCGGTTTGAGAGCGAGTGCTTCCGCAAACAGCTTTCCTGCCCGCGCACCTTCACCACTCTGGAGCATCTTCCAGCCGGCGTCGTTCAGTTCGACGACCGTGGACTGGGCGTGAACGGCGGCCGTTGCGAGGACACTCAGACAGAGCGCAACACATGCATGTCGCTTGGGCATGCGCTGCGACGGGCAAGCCTCGTGCCCGTTGCAGCCCGCGCATAATGTGTGATCGACTACTTCCGCAGGTTACGGTTTCGACAGGCCGGTGACAGTCATCGTCACGGGGGTTTCATAACCGTGGGGCGGGCCTTGACGGCCTCCTTTAATTCCCGCGACCCTGCCCGCGGCCGCCAGGCGCCTGGGCTCCTCCCGCAGGCCCGGCTCCCCGGCCCGCGCCCTGCAGCGGCGGCTTCGGGAATCCATTGTGGTAGAAGTCCGCGTAGCGGATGCCGTTGCCGTTCTCATCGAGGAACCCGAGCGACTGATAGAACAGGCCGGGTTCGGGATACCCCTCCGGAACGGTGCCCTCGGCGATATACAGCTTGTCTTCGTGCATGAAGACGGAAGCAGCCGTCAGCGACTTGTCCGCGTTGTTCAACAGGCGAATCTGGTGCCCCTCGACAAGACTGATATTCGTCCAGAGCAGATGGGTCACTTTCGCGTCGCGCTGCATGAACAACCAGGTGGCGTAGGTAATCGCTCCAGCCCTGTCGGCTTTGGAGTAACCCGGCCCCGTTGAATTTCCCGGAGCACCAGATCCTCCACGGCATGCCTCCGAGCCCGGGGGACAGGACTTCTGCTTTTCCAATCCCAGTTGAGTGATGTTGCCGTAGTCGACGACCGTCACTGAAAACTTGTGATTCCGGGCCAGTTCGACGCTGTACACCCGCGCAGGCAGACGATGCCCGAACTGCGACATGAAGGTGGTGTCCGTGATCTTCGGGTCACCAGGAAAATTGCAGGTGAAACGATCCTGCTGGAAAGCAAAATCCCTCCACTCCTGCGCAAACGCAGGAGTAGACATCCATACGATAAAGGCTGCTGCTGCGAGCGATCTCAGGCGCATACGATTCTCCGTCGGGCACTCATCGGTCGACGGCCGATACAATACCACCCCTCAGACAATACACAGAATTGGCCGGGCACCGGGCACGCCGCGCGCACGAGTGCATGCCACCGGTAGACTTCGCGAGCTGTCCGATCCGCTCTGAAGCCTTCACTGGCTGCTCGAGTATCTTCGTGTACCGTCCTGTCCCCCCGGTGTCAGCGCTCGCTGTTGACACGTCGTCTCGGCGTGTGCCCGCACGCTTCCACCCACAAGCGACGATGCGCAACTCTTCGCACGATCGAGGGATTTTCGTGTCCATGGCACGCACCGTGCCTCTTCACCGGGTTGCCCCTCAAAACCGTCTGAATTGCTGACAGTTGCTGCACGCAGTTGCACATACACTGTCAACAGGAGGACACGATGCCGGCACGGGTCATGGCGGATACGGACGTCGACCTCCGCCTTCTGCTCGTCGAGGACGATGCGGGGTATGCGGGCTTCATCGGCGCCACTCTGATGAGCGTCGCATCAGCCAACTTCCAATACGACCACGTCACCTCGATCAGGGCCGCCGTGGAACGGCTCACAGAGAAAGTCTACGACCTCGTATTACTGGATCTCGGGCTCCCGGATGCCGCCGATCTTGATGCCCTCACGACGGTTGTCGCCGTCGTTCCTGACCTTCCTGTTGTCATCCTGAGCGGCGCCGAAGACGAGGCGCTCGCACTCCGCGCCGTCAAGGCCGGCGCCCAGGACTATTTGCCGAAAGGCAACACGACAGGCGACGTACTCACGCGGAGCATCAGATATGCGATCGAGCGCAAACACTCCGAGCTTCAGATCAAGCGCCTCGCGTACCGGGACAGCCTCACGCAGCTGCCGAATCGCACGATGTTGATGGAGCATCTCGATGCAGCGCTGAAACGAGCTCATCGCGATGGGCTCGTCGCAGGACTTTTCTTCGTGGACATCGATCATTTCAAGCAGATCAACGACACGCTTGGACACCATGCTGGCGATGAGGTGCTGCGGCAGTGGGGCGAACGTCTCCGCCGATCGCTGAGGAGCAACGACACGCTCGCCCGTCTCAGCGGCGACGAATTCATCGCTGTGGTCGAGGTCAAGCGCCGTTCCGGTCTGCTCCCGATAGCCGAAAAACTGCAGCACGCGCTGAAGGCGCCCTTCATGGTGTCCGGTCGCGAGCTCTTCGTCACCGCCAGCATTGGTGTCAGCTCGTATCCAACTGACGGGACCGACCCGCAGAGACTGCTTCGAAATGCGGATCGGGCCATGTACCAGGCGAAGGCCGAAGGACGAGACACCTATCGCTTCTATACAGGGCGCGTTCAAAGCGAGGCGTCATCCAAGCTGGCGTTCACCAGCGACCTTCGCCACGCGCTCGACCGCGGTGAGCTGCTGCTGCATTTCCAGCCGCTCGTGGACCTCCAGACCGGACGGATCGATGGTCTCGAGGCGCTGGTGCGCTGGCAGCATCCCAGCATGGGCCTCGTTCGACCCGCGGATTTCATCCCGATCGCGGAGGAGACCGGGCTCATTCTGTCCATCGAGCGATGGGTCCTGCAGTCGGCAATGACCGAAGCCCTCGTCCACGAGCGTGGCCAGGCGCTGAAGCTCGCCGTCAACCTGTCGAGCAGACATTTCGATCATCCTGATCTGCTGAACGAGCTGCGGGATATTACGCGCGCTGTGGGTTACGATCCGCGCCTGCTCGAGCTCGAACTCACCGAGCGGGGACTGATGCATCACCCGAAACGCGTGCTGCGCCACCTCAAGGAATTTCGTCGTCTCGGGATTCAGGTCGCTGTAGACGACTTCGGAACCGGATACTCGTGCCTCGGTCTGATGAAGCGCTTTCCTCTGCACGCGCTGAAGATCGATCGCTCGTTCGTCCGAAACTGTGCGACGGACCAGACCAATCAGGCGCTGGTTGCAGCGATCATACGCATGGGTCACGCGCTGGGGCTCAGTGTCACGGCCGAAGGCGTTGAAACCGCCGCGCAGCTCGCCTTCTTGCGGGAGCAGCGCTGCGACCGCGCGCAGGGGACCTATTTCAGTCGGCCCATCCCCGGCGACGAGCTGGTTGGAATGTTGCGCCGCCACGACAAATATGCGCCGCGAAAATTCGTCGCCGATTGAGCTCACATCGTCGGTTCCGTCCTGGTATGGCGTGTCAGACGCGTGAACATGAAAAACGCCTAACAGCTGTGCTTTGGTTGAATTTCCTGCCGCATGCTGTCACACGAACTGGTTGCGCGGACACATGTGGACGCGTAGACTGAGGCTCGCACTCCACCACCATGGTCACCATTCCAGCCCCACTACATATCATCGGCAGACTGTGCAGCGATGAGGATGTGCTCATCGAGGGTCGCGTCGAAGGCAACATCGACGTCCCGAATGCCATCGTGACGATTGCCGATCAGGCGCACATCGAAGCGGATATCCGCGGCAAGCGCGTTCATATCCGCGGCACTGTCCGCGGCTCGATTT
The DNA here is from genome assembly GCA_963814955.1 of uncultured Acidobacteriota bacterium. Taxonomy (GTDB): domain Bacteria; phylum Acidobacteriota; class Vicinamibacteria; order Vicinamibacterales; family UBA2999; genus DATCJA01. The sequence continues at coordinate 282,452 of CAWFEX010000013.1, read as the reverse complement.
CCGCCTCTGAACACGTCGAGATGGCGGTTTCCGCGTCGGTCACCGGGAACGTCAGTGCAAACCACGTGGTCATCCTCGAGGGCGCGGGGTTCAACGGCAGGATCGACATGAATCGCCGGACAATCGCGGCGCGTGTTGCGCGCCATCAGGCGGGCGTCACACCCTCGTAGTCACACATTCGTTGTGTCCAAGCAGACGTAGTGTCCGGCTTTAGCCGGACCCAGCAGACGTAGTGTCCGGCTTTAGCCGGACCGCGAGGTCCGCCTGCCCTTCGACTTACGCTCAGGGCACCCCGAGCATCGTCGAGGGGTGAAGGCGGACACTACGTATCAGAACCGCACGCCGAGCCCGACCCGCACTTGATGGGTGTGCAACTGCTGTCCAAACCCGAGGGCGAAACGCATGACGTCGTTCGCGAACAGCTGCTTGTAGCGGTAGCCGACGTCGAAGAGGATCGGCCCTCCCTGAATCACAAAACCCCCACCGGCGCCGAGCGTCGGTGTGGTTCGGCCCACATATCCAAGAGCAATCGACGTCGCGGCATTCGCCACGGGGCTGAGCCGGTCGCTGCGGATGTCCAGCCGTGCTATCCCGGCGGTCGCTTCCGCATACGGGGTGAACGCCGAGTCTGGAGCCAGGAGCAGCCGGGCGCCTCCCTCTCCATAGAACGCGGACGCACTCACGCCGGTACCGGTTACGGAGAACACCGTCCCCGAAAGGGTCGGGAGCACATTACTCAGTCGGCCTGCTTCGCCGACCAACTGGATGTTTGGCACGACGCTGTAGGTCACGGTGCCGCCCAGCGACGGCGCCAGAGACGTCGACTGCAGCGCGTTGTTGAGAGACAGCCCGCCGAACCCTTCGATCGCTGCGCGCTCCTGTGCGGCGACATCGGATGGCCCGATGACGAGGACCCCGGCGACAACCAGGAACGAGAGAAATCCGGAGATGCGTCGCATAATCGCTCCCTTGTGAGGACAGGCGCACCTGATACCTGGGCAAGTGTGGTACCAGGTGACGAGTGCAGATCGCCGCCGTATGTGGTGCGGTCGGCGCGCGAACAGCCTTTGCGTGTCATCCTCGTCGAGGCGACGAAGTGCCACCGATGTCCTGTTTCACGAGCGGCGCGTGCGCCAGGTTGCCTGTGTTACGGGTTGCTCGAAGCCGCGCCTGGAAGGGGAACTCGTCTTGCCTCTCTTCCCTGATCGTCGTAGCAACTGCAGGTGCGGTCGCCCGAATCCCGCGGTGGCGTGCCGCTGGCCGGGAAACCCTGTGCCCGACAGAGGTCCGAACAGATTAGACTGTCGCTCGCGGTTCCGAAGATCTGCACACCCGTCACCCGCGCGACGATCACCGCGATGAGTACAATCGTGGCGCCAACGGACAGAGCTACGTGACGCATGTTGAGCGTGGAGCGAAGTTCCTCCTGCTTGCCAACGGTATAGGCAACGAACAGAAGCCCAAGCCACACCCCCACACCTGCCAGGAAGAGCACGGCTCCAAGCAGCGTGTCTGCAACCGGCGGCCAGGGATTGTCGCCGAACACGAACAGCCAGAGGGCGCCCGCTGTTGCGGCCAGCACCATGGCCGCCGCGATCAGTGAGACGAGCAGCGCAGGCACCGCGAACAGGAGCACGTAGATGTGCCTGCGCTTAAGCACGTCGCGACTCCAGCGCCCGGCGATCCGCGAACGTCACTGTGGCCGCAGCGGACATCACGCGTATGAGTGGCGCCCGACCTCTCGGAACGCCTCGAGTGCGCGCTCGACCATGGCATCGGACGCGGTCAAACTGATTCGAAAATAATCCGGCGCGTTCATGAGGCTGCCCGGCAGGACGAACACGTTCTGGTCAGCCAGCCTGGTCCAGAGCTGCAATGGATCGCCTTTTGGCCACCTGCTCCACAGATAAAACGTGCCTTCCGGCGGCAGAACCTCGTAACCGCTCTCGCCCAGCACGCTCATGAGGCGATCGCGTCGTCGGGCCAGCGCGGGTCGATCGATGGACAGCGTCTCCAGGTCCGGCACCGCGTATTGCATGACGGCGTTCGGAAAGCACCAGCCAAGCGCCATTTGCGCTGACAGCATCGAGTCGCGGAACGCCCGACGCTCTGGGTACGGCATGAGCGGCGAAATCGCCAGATAGCCGAGCCGCTGGCCGGGGGCCAGCAGGACCTTGCCGTAGCTGTAGGAAATGAACGTCCATGGATACACAGCCGCCGGACTGTGGAACGCCCTGCCGTCGAATCGCAGCCGGCGATACGGCTCGTCCGAGAGAAGGTAGATTCGGTGACCAACGCGCGTGGAGGCTCGCTCCAGAACGTCTGCCAGGTCCGTCAGCACCTCGCGCGAATAAATGCGCCCGGTTGGATTATGCGGCGAGTTGACGATGACGAGCCGCGTTCTCGGGCCGATCGCCGCGTCAATAGCCGGAAGATCGAGATCGAATGTTGGCGCGCTCAGAGCAACCTTGCGCGGCACGGCAGCCGCAGCGAGCAGCAGTGGCTCGTAGCAGAACCATGCCGGCTCCGAGAAGATGGCTTCGTCGCCGGCGTCGAGGACATGATGAAACGCCACCATGATGGCGGCGAAGGCGCCTGTCGTCAGCGCGATATCTTCGGCATCGAAAGCCAGTCCCAGTTCTCGACCCACATGTTCGGCAAGGAACGCTTGAGGTTCCGCTTCGCTCGCCTTGTAAGCAAACCAGTTCTTGTCGCGCGGCTGTGCGCGTTCGCGAATCGCTGACACGAGGCCGGGTAACGGCAGTTCGTGCGGATTGCCGAAGGTGAAATCGGACACTCCTGGGTCCGACCGCCGCTCTGAGTAACGTGAGGACGAATAAAATCGCTTGACGGCGGCAAAGGCCGCGTCCGCCGCCTGTATGCGGGTTGAGGTTGCCATGTATGTTGTTGTGGCGTCTTTCCGCGCCACGTGACACAGGATACGGGCATCTGCGCCTCGAGGGGAAATTGAGGTGAAGGACACAGGTACGGCAATTCGAATGGGCGACATTCGGCGTTGCGGCCGCGCTCGTTGTCTGTGCAGTGCTGGCTCTGTGGCTGTGGATTCCGCCCGCGTACGACACCAACGACGACGCAACAATTCGTGCGGTCCTGGAAGGAACCCGTATCCCCGGTCAGCCGCCCACCGGGTTTGCACTGCTGCCAAACGCAATCCTCGGCTGGCTCCTCGTCGGGGTCCGTCAGGTCTGGCCTGCGGCCTATGCGTGGGACATCACAGTGACTGCAGCACTCGTGTGGGGTGCGGCCGTGTTCGTAACGCTGGTCTGGGGTTCGTCGTCTTCCAGAACGTTTCGTCTCTCGGCGGCGGCAACGGCAACCGCGGCGATGCTGCCGCTGGTCGGCAGCGTGCAATACACCATCAGCGCCACGATAGCCGGAGGGGCTGCGGTCGCACTCGCCTGGTCTGAGCTTCAAAGTGAGGCTCCAACTCGCCGGATGGTCCTGCTCATGGCAGCAGCACTGCTGGTTCTCGGCCTGCTATTGCGATCCGGCGGCGCCATGGCAGGCGCGCTCACGGTCAGCATGTGCCTGTTGCCGCGCGCCATGCAGGCGCGACGGCGTGGAATCGCGGCAGCGGGCGCGCTGCTCGTCGCATCCCTTTGTCTCTTCGCAGTACTTCATCTTGCCGATATCGCTCTCTACAAGATGCGGCCGGAATGGGACGCTTATCGCGAACTGAACGACCTCGTCACGGCGCTGTTCGATTGGAACTGGCAATCGGTGCTGCCGAGCGAGGTAAACATTGGCGGGGCCAGGCGTGCGGTGGGATGGACTGCCGACGATTGGCTGATGCTGGAACAGGCGTGGGGCGTGAATCCGGACCGTTTCAGCGTGAAACCCGTTCGGGATTTTTATGAGTCGACCGTGGCGCGGCTGACACCACTCGATTATGTGACGGCCGCAATCCAGCGGCTGTGGATCCTCGACGCGGCAAACGTATCCGAACGCTTGAATGAGGTCTGGCCCGCCTTGGTCGGACTTCTCCTGATCGTCAGTCTATGGTCGCGTCGACACGATTCGGGCGTGACACTGGCCATGGCCCTGTCGTTTCTCGTTTTTTGCCTGGCCGTGCAGGTTGGTTTCAAAAGCCTTCCGTTTCGACTGCTGGCACCGATGATTGCCTGTTTCGTGTGCGTTGTCCTGGCCACCATGCGTTCCGAACACCTGAGCAAGAAATCAGCATCGCTCGTCCTTGTCGTGACGCTCGTCCTGTGTGGATATCAGGCGCGAACCGTGTTCGCGGCCATGGCCGCCAACCATCGTCACAGCCTTCAGGTAGACGCCGATGGCGCCGCACTCGCCGCCCTGAACCCTTCCCTTGTCGTGATTCACCGGGATACGTTTCCGGAAGAACACTGGTGGAGACCGTTTCACCAGCCTGAAGTTCGATTGCTCACGATTCGGTTGAGCCGGAACAACCAGAGCCCACAGTTCCTTGCGTTTCTTCAAGCGTCCGGGCTGTCGGCATTCCCGTCGGCAATCTGTGACGATCCGTCGGTGCTCGTCATCAGTGAACCGGGTCGTCTGGAAATCCTCAGCATGCACTTGCAAGAGAGCGTCGGCCGGACGGTTGTATGGAAACCGCTCCTTACGGGCTCGTTTCGCGCATGGCAGTGTTTACCTGCCCCTGCAGACTAGCGCCTCGAACGGGCGGGCAACGCCTCTTCGTCGATTAGCTGAGGAACTCTCATCGTGGACCGGTGTCGAATTCATATAACAGGGTCGCGCCGGCGTGGCCTTCCTGTGTGGCGGATTGTGAAATCCGCTGTTGCCGTAAAACACGGCAAGGAGGGCTCTCATGCGTGCCGTCACGCTGGCATTGTCCGTCGCCGCTCATCTCGTTTTTCTTGCCCTCGTTCTTGGGATACCGCTGTTTGCCACCGGCGAGCTTCCCGAGCCTCATCGCGTTGTCGAGTTCGTCCACGTCATCCCTGTCGTGCCATCGCCTCCACCAGCTTTTCGCGCGCGTGAAAAGCCGGTGAACAGAGCCTCGTCAAGCGCGGCGCCGGTTCAGGAACCACAGGGTGTGCAGCCCGAAGCCGATCCCACGCTTCCCGAACCTTTCGACGTTGGCCCATCACTGATTGACGGTGTGCCGCTCAATAGCATCGTCAATGACGTGCCGCTGCCACCGCCGCCGGCACCGCAGGATCGGGAACCGGTTCGAGTGGGCGGCGCCATTACCAGGCCCGAGCGAGTTCACCACGTGCCGCCTGTTTATCCAGAGGTTGCCCGCGTGGCACGAATCAAGGGAACCGTGATTCTCGAGGCAGTTATCGGAATCGACGGAACCGTACGGGACGTCCGAGTGCTTCGATCCGTTCCGCTCCTCGATGCGGCTGCCGTGGAGGCGGTTCGACAGTGGCTCTTCAACCCTACGCGGCTCAACGGCGAGCCCGTGCCGGTGGTGATGACGGTTACGGTCACCTTCCAATTGCGATAGATTCGCGCCCCGGCTCTCGGACGCACGTGCGCGGTGACCCGACCTGCGGCGCTGAACGCCGGTTGGTCAGCGGCGGCGGGCGGTGACGCGTGCGACCCCCGTGGAATCCTGAAGAATCAATTGCAGCGTCTCGCCGGTAATCTGGCCGTCGAATCTGATTTCGGCTGGTGCTGCGTCGAATTGAGGCGTGTGCACGGTCCGGAAACGGATCCGATCCCCTTCGATCTCGCCGTCCTGGATGCCCGCGTCGCCGGATGGGTAGTGCACGGTGCCGAACAGCCGGTCATTCATGACGTCGAGCTCGAGCTCGATTTGGAACGGGCGCTGCCCGCTCCTGGTCGCCTCCGCGACCCATTTGCCGCTGATGTCCCTCGAACGCCGCAGGATCGGTTTGATGTCCGTATTCCCGGCTGGGGCTGCAATGAGCCTCAAGTCGAATCTGACAGGGTCGTCGTCGTTCTGAACGTTCACGATGATGGAACCAGGTGTTCGAGTCACGAAGGTTCCGATCTTGCGAGAAGAGACCTCGATTTCATTGAACCGGACAATCTCCCTGGAATTTCCACCGTCCACATCGAGGAGCGCGACCGATCCTTGAATATTCGTCTTCCGCCTCTCCGCATTGGCGAAATCGACGACGACCTGAATCTCGCCCTGCCCGAGCGGTACCAGGTAATAGGCGTCCTCATTGCGCTCGAGCACTCCGGATGCCTCTTCGCCGAGCGGCAACCGCTGCGGCACGACGTCGCCGAAGAAAGGCACGAACTGCGGCGCCGGCTCCCGGCGCACGCTGAGCCAGAAATCCGCCGGCACGTTGCCGTTCAGCAGCTTGAAACCCACAGGCGTCGTTCGTCTCGTCGACCACGAGGCTGTCTTTCTGGCGCCAACGTCTATCTCGTTGAAATCGATCAGACGCTCTTCTGCCACCGTCCCGTCCTGGTTGAGGCCAGAGAGTGTGCTCTGAAGGTTGCTGTTTCGTAAGTCGACGCGTCTCATGTCGAGCACCACCTTGACCGCTTCCGCACCTTCCGAAAGCCGCAGGAAGTACTCCTGGTCCGGTTCCAGACTTATTTTCAGCACCGTACCGAAAGTGAGCATGAATGGGGCGTCGCGATCGCGGCCATCGGACGTTGCCGCGTTGACGACTTTCAGTCGATCGACGCCGGGTTCATCGACTACAACGGCGCCATCGCGGCCCACGACCGTCCAAATCAGGTACCCGGCGGCGCCCGCGATGAGGACCAGCGCGGCAAGTGCCGGCTTCAACCGCACACGATGCCATGCGCGTTCAATGACAGGCGGCGTCGTTCGAGGCCGCAACGGCGTTCGCGTCTTTGCGGCGATGCCTTCGACGAGCCCTTGGAATTCAACATCCCTCGGATCGCCAGCCCAGCGCGTCAGGTCGGCCGCTTGTCTGCGCCGGAATTCGAGCGGCTGTTTGACGTTGTCCAGAAGGACCGGAACGAGGACGTCTCGTTCGGACGCAGCCGCTGCCTCGTTTCTCACCCACTCGGACCCGATCGACTGTTCCGACCAGAGCACGACGACGCTCTTGGCGGTCGCGAGCTGCTCCTCGATTGTTTCGTCGAATGTGTCGCCTGCGATGATCTTGCGATCCCACCAGACGGACCAGCCCTGTGTTTCGAGCGCGCCCGCCAGAACCCGAGCACGCTCGCGATCCTCCCGGGCGTAGCTGAGAAACACATCAGGCATGGTGACTATTGGTCCTTCCACGGCGAGCATCCAGCCGCGTCCGCAACACACAGGTCCTGCCGTCAGCACGTCGGACAGCACACTGCCATAACTGGATGAGGGGCAAGGTGCCGAGAATCCGACGTGCCCTACTGTCTGCCAGCGGGCGCGCGATCGACGCCGAGGAGAGGACTGAGATGGACAATCAGCCGTCGCCAGATCGCTGTTATGTGTTCGCGTCCGCGACGTTAGCTGATGTGTCGGCACCGGTCAATCGCTTTGCACGACAAATCTGCTGATGAGATTGGACGCCATGTTCGATACGCGTGAGCCCCCACACTTTGCGCGTGCAAAAATGAACCGTGCCTCGATCCGGTTTCGCGGATCTCCCTCTCCACTATGGGCGCGTCCCTTCGTGGCTGGCGACCCGAATGGTGACGCTCGGTACGGCTGTGACCGAAAGTGTGGTCCATCACTATGGTCGAGCTGCATTCATCTCCCGGCTCAGCGATCCGTTCTGGTTTCAGGCGCTGGGAGCGGTTCTCGGGATGGACTGGCATTCCTCGGGCATCACGACGTCGGTGATGGGAGCGCTGAAGCAGGGACTCAATCGGCGCGCCAGCGATCTGGGAATCTTCATCTGCGGCGGTCGCGGCAAACACTCGCGCAACACTCCGCACGAACTGCGTGCGCTCGCCGATCGAAACAGTCTCGACGGCGACTCGCTGGTCCGGATCAGCCGCCTGACCGCCCGCATAGACAACAACGCTGTCGCCGACGGTTTCCAGATCTATCTGCACTCGTTCGTCCTTACGTCCGAAGGCGATTGGGCGATCGTGCAACAGGGAATGAACGGAGACAGCGGGCTCGCCCGGCGCTATCACTGGCACTCGGCGTCGGTTCGCGATTTCACTGCCGATCCGCATTCGGCGATAGTCGGAGAACATGTCGGCACCGTCATGAATCTGGTGGATTCGCGTGCGCGGACTGCCCAGGACGCCCTCCTGACGATCGCCCGGAGCGATCCGGACGAGACGATTCGCAGCGTACGACGCCTCACGATGCCGGCGCGGCACTCTGTCCGCGCGTCGGACGTCAACGAAAAGCGGCTCGGCGCCGTGCTGGCACTCGCTCACGATCGCGAGTTGCGCGATTTCGCCTCGTTTCTGCTGCTCGAACAACTTGGTCCGCGGACGCTGCAGTCGCTGGCGCTGGTGGCGGAAGTCGTGCACGGTGCGCCGTCGCGTTTCGATGACCCGGCGAGGTTTTCGTTTGCGCACGGCGGCAAAGACGGCCATCCGTTTCCTGTTCCACTGGACGTATATGACCAATCCATCGCGGTGCTCCGCCGGTCGCTTCACGCGGCAAAGCTCGGTCATTCCGAAAAGCTGCACGGGATGAAACGTCTTGACGCGTTTACCCGAGCCATCGAGGAGCGGCTCGACCCGACGTCGGACGTCAACGCCGCAATCGCGTGGGAACGGGCAGCCTCGCGGTCGCACGGGGGGCGCACCGTCTTCGACGACAAGAGCCGAGTCTCACGGAAGCCACACGGTTCACATCAACTCCGCTTGTTCTAGGTCACGGGCCGACCTGAAGGTCGGCCCCTACAGGTGTCGCCCGCCCCACGGCCGACCTGAAGGTCGGCCCCCACAATGTCGCCCGCTTCGGGCCGTGCAATCGTGTGCAGATGTACTGACCACCCCGCAAAGCCGATAAACGATATGTAGCTTAAGAACCCGCAAATCGGGCTGAAAGTGGGGTGTTGCATGATGAATCATCGAAGCCGCAGCAGTTCCCACGGTGCACGCCTGCGCGCCGTACCGTGGCTTTTCGCCGGCGTTATGTTGCTCGCGGCGACGCCAGCCTTCGCTGAACCGCTGGCTGCCGGACGCGTCAAGGTTGCCTCGGGCTCAGTATTCATCGTCCGCGCCGGAAACGTCGGCCCTGCTCATGTTGGACAGCCGGTGTACGAAGCCGACGTTGTCAGGACGGGCGCCGACGGCCGCATCGGGATCACTCTGAATGACGACACGCGAGTGTCGCTTGGCCCCGCCAGCGAGGTCTCCCTCGAACGTTTCGCGTACGCCCCTTCAGCGGGCCAGCTCGGATTCGTGCTCAAAGTGGTTCGCGGCGTAGCGGCGTACGTGTCCGGACGCATCGCAAAGCTGTCGCCCGACTCGGTCCGTCTTGAAACTCCTGGGGCAATTGTCGGTGTTCGCGGGACGACACTGGCGCTGCGTGTCGTACCGGAATGATTGGAGCACGACCGCTCGTTGTTCTCGTTGCGCTCGCCGGCGCGGGATTCGCGTCGGCGTGCGCAATGCTGCGTATTGAGCTTGTCGAGCGCCCCGGTCAAACACTAACGGTATTGCTTCCCGACGGTGAAGACGACTCGTCAGGGCGCGCGGCGGTCTCGAACTCTTCAGGGACAACCGATCTGGACGAGGCGCGCGAAGCGACAGTCGCATCGGCCAACGAGGCGCCATCGCCCGCGACCCGCCTGAGCGAATCGGATGTGCGCCGAATCTTCGGAGACGCCCTGAGGGCTCTCCCGCCAGCGCCGCAACGGTTTACGGTGTACTTTCGTTTCGAGTCGGACGAGCTCACCGACGACAGCCGCTCCATGGTCCCCGACATTCTGCAGGCTATCAAAGAGCATCCTGTTCCCGAGCTCCTGATCATCGGCCACACCGACACCACAGGCACAATTACCGCAAACTTCGATCTTGGCCGGAAACGCGCCGAGATGGTCCGCGGCTTTCTGATCGACGCCGGCCTCGACGCGTCGGCGATCGAGGTGACTTCGCACGGCGAGTCCGATCTGCTGGTCCCGACGGCAGACGACGTGTTCGAGCCCAGGAACCGCCGCGTCGATATCTCCGTCAGATGACAATCGGCCTGCGGCGGCTCGTTGTCCTGTGTGGACTGGTGCCGACGCTCGTCGTCGCAGCACTCTGTCTCTACCGCCCGGCGTCACTCGCCCGCATGGACTGGCGCATCTACGACACGCTGGTGCGCGCCGCCGGCACTCACCCGCCTGATGGCAGAATCGTCATCGTCGACGTCGACGAGCGAAGTCTCACCACGATCGGCCAATGGCCCTGGCGGCGCGATCTCATCGCACGGTTGATCGGCAACCTGCGGGATCTCGGCGCGTCCATCGTCGCGCTCGATATCATGTTCGCCGAATCGGACCGGATTGGTGAATCGGGTGAAGACCCCGACGCCATACTTGCGGACGCGCTTCACGCCGGTCGCGTCGTGCTGGGCTTTGCGCTGACGTTCGACGATCCCGGCCAATTGCGGCGTGAATGCGTACATCACCCACTTGGCCTCGCCATCATTCAGGGCGATGACGAGCACGCGGCTGATCCGTTTTTCCGGGCGTCCGCCTCCGTGTGCAACCTGCCGAACCTCGCACGGGCCGCGGGTGCCTCGGGATTTATGAACGCCGTGCCCGACGTCGATGGCATTCTCAGACGCGTTCCGCTCGTTGTGGAATTCGAGGGCCACGTCTATCCGGCTCTGGCGCTCGCCGCCGTCTCAGCAGCAACGAGAACGCGCGGCGTGGCGCTGCGCGTCGCGAATGTGGACGCCTCGACGCTGTTGATCTCGGAAGACGGTGGGGACCGAGGTGAAAGTGCTCACCAGGTCGGCGCAGGCGGCGACGTGCATGTGCCGCTCGACGGCAAGAGCAATCTGCTCCTGCGATACCGAGGCGTCAAAAATACCTTTGCGTATGTCTCGGCTGTCGATGTCCTGAACGGCCAGGCGCATGCGAATGCCTTCAAGGACAAGATCGTGTTTGTCGGCACCAGCGCACTCGGCACGCGAGAGGTCGTATCGACACCTCTCGACACAGTGTTTACCGGTGTCGAAGTCCAGGCCACGGTCGCCGACAACCTCCTGCAGCGGGACTTCCTTCGTCGGCCTGAGTACGGGCTGACCCTCGAGACGTTGTCTGTACTGGCGCTCGGCATGCTCGCCGCCCTGGTGGTGTCCCGCTTTGGCCTCGCCTGGGGTGGCGTCAGCGCGATTCTCGGCCTGATCGGAGCGTGGGCCGTGGCTGTCGCGCTGCTCTCGCGACACGGCGCCTTCCTGTCGCCGCTGTTCCCGACGATCGGTCTTTCTTCCGCTCTCGCGTTCATGACCGTTGCTCAAGTCGTGATCGAGCGAATCCGCGCCGATCGAGCCGGGCGCGACAAAGTCACGACGGAGCGGGTGATGGTTCAGGCACTTCTCTCGCTCGTCGAAATCAGGGACGTCGAAACGGGAAGGCATTCACGGCGAACGCAGCAATACACGCGCGTACTCGCGCAGGAGCTCGCGACCCGTCCCGAATTCAGCGCCTACTTGACTCCCGAACGAATCGATCTGCTCTCGACGCTCGCGCCTCTCCACGACATCGGAAAAGTGGGCGTGCCGGATAGCCTGCTGAACAAGCCTGGGGTGCTCACCGCGGACGAGCTGCTGGAAATGCGCAAGCACCCGACCCACGGGCGAGATGTCATTCTCAAGACAGAACGCGAAGTGGGAATACGCGACGACGTCACGCTGACCATCGCCAAGGACATCGTCTACACCCACCATGAGAAGTGGGACGGGACCGGCTACCCGCAGGGCTTACGCGGCACCGAGATTCCCATTGCCGGCCGCCTGATTGCGCTCGTGGATGTGTACGACGCCATCCATTCGCGTCGCGTTTATCACGAGGCCATGCAGCACGATGACGTCGTCGCCTTCATCGTCAAAGGCAGCGGAACGCACTTCGATCCAGCTGTCGTCGATGCTTTTGTCAAGGTCGCCCCTGTTCTGCGGCGTCTCGCCGACCAGCACGACGCGATTCGGGATTCGTGAACGGCCGCCGGAACACCGCCCGCGCTTGTTCGATGACGGCCCTGCTCGCGCAGCCTTCCAGATGATCGTTCACCAGACCCATGGCCTGCATGAAGGCATAAACCGTCGTCGGTCCCACAAACGTCCAACCCCGCCGCTTCAAGTCCTTGCTCAACGCGATGGATTGCGGTGTCCGCGCAAGCTGCATGAGTGCGTTTCGCGTCAGGCGCCGCGGGCGCGACCGCGGGTCTGGTTCCCAGCTCCAGAAGTACGCCGCCAGCGATCCGAACTCCTCGCGGATTGCGGCAGCGCGCCTGGCGTTGTTGATCGCCGATTCGATCTTGCCGCGATGACGGATGATTCTCTCGTCGCTGAGCAGTCGCCGTATGTCGCGGGCGTTGAACCGCGCGACGCGGTCGACATCGAAATCCGCGAAGGCGTTTCGGAAGTGCGGACGTTTGCGGAGAATCGTCAGCCAGCTCAGCCCCGCCTGGAATCCTTCGAGGCAGATCTTTTCGAACAGCCGCCGGTCCTCGGCGACGGGAATCCCCCATTCATCATCGTGATAACGCAGATACGCGTGATCCTCGCCTGGCCACCAGCAGCGTGTGATGCCATCGGTGTGATGAATCAGGCCCGCGGCCGGCGACATGACACTAGTATCGCGCCCCCCGGCGCGTGCGGGCCACGACAGGAATTGCCGTTCGGGGACAATTCTGCAATTCCATTTCGCCAACTCATTGAAATTCCACCCGCTGAACGGCCCCTCGGTGTAGGCACCGCGATTGCGGTGTGAACGGCGTCGTCGGTCTGACAGGACGAGCACGAACCGTCAGGCCCCTCGTCCAAGTCGGGTTTCTACAAACGCGGGAAGCCTGTCTATCACGTTACTGCTGTGAAAAACCGCGGGTTCCACATCGGACGGCCACGGCTTCCACTGCGGCGATGGGTGCCATACGCCCTGCTCCTGTTGTCTTGTCTGTTGTCGGTCGCCGTCGCGTTGTACGTGGCGGTGAGCATTCAGGCGCGGGCCCGGGCGGCATTCCTCAGCAACGCGGAAGGGACGCGCCAGCAAATTGAGGGCAGGGTCAACAGTTATCTCGAGGTGACTCGTGCCGCGGCGGCGCTGTTTGCGTCGAGCAACGAGAAGAACCCCGCGGAGTTCCGGTCCTTTATCACCCACCTCGCTTTGCCCGAACGTTACCCGGGGCTCGAGGGCATCGGCTTTTCACAGCGTATCGCCCGCCGCGACCTGAACGACGTCGTTCGAGCCATCAACCTTGACAGCCCGACACAGCTCACCGTTTCACCGCGAGGCCCGAGGCCGGAGTATTACCCCATCGTCTTTCTCGAACCCACAGCCGGGGGCGATCGACGGGCGATCGGTTTCGACATGTGGACCGATGCGGTTCAGCGCGCCGCGATGGAAAACGCTCGCGACTCTGGTGAGCCGACGTTGTCCGACAAGGTTGGCGCGACCGAGCCCTTCGAGGTGGGCGTGTCAGGGGGTTTCATCCTCTACGTGCCGATCTACCGGAGCGGAGCGACGATCCGCACGGTGGCCGACCGTCGACGGGCGCTCGTGGGATTCGTCTTCAGTTCATTCCATCCTGTCGAGCTCTTCACCGACATCGTCGAAGAGGCCACGCCGTCCGTGGCGTTCGAGGTGTACGACGGCGCCGATCCTCAGCCGACCGCGCTGCTTCACCGATCCGCGGACGACACCACCGCGCTGCAGTTCCAGTCGGCACAGCTCGTTCATGGAGCGGGTCGCGAATGGCTCATGATTGTGAGGTCCCTCGGCGGCGCGGTCGTCGCCTTTCCGCTGGCGGCGCAGTGGACACTGGTTGCCGGCCTGTTGCTGTCGTTGATGTTGTTCGTGATGACGCGCGTCCAGGTTCGCGCCTGGGAAGCGTCGGCCCATCACCAGGCCGTTCTCGAAGCCTCGGAACACGCGCTGCGTGAGAGTGAATCGCAGCTTCGCGATCTGGTTGTCCGTGAGCGAGAGGCGCGGACGCAGGCGCAGGAAGCGGATCACTCGAAGGACGAGTTCCTCGCGATGCTGTCGCACGAACTGCGAACGCCGCTCAATGCGGTGTTGGGATGGCTTTCGATGCTGCGCACCGGGACCCTGGCCGAGGAGCGCCGCCAACACGCGCTGCAGGTCATAGACAGGAATGCCCGTCTCCAGGCCCACCTGATCGAGGACCTCCTGGATGTCTCTCGTATCGTGACGGGCAAGATGCGGTTGGAGCTCCAGCCGCTGACGGTCGCCACGATTGCGTCGGCCGTGGTCGAGTCGCTGCGGCCGGCTGCCGAAGAAGGCGGCGTACGACTCGATGCCGCCATCGTGCCCGGCACAGGCAATATCTACGGCGACATCGCCCGGGTCGAGCAGATCATCTGGAACCTTCTTTCGAACGCCATCAAGTTCACGCCCCGCGACGGTCGCGTGTCGGTAGAGCTCACCGAGGAACAGTCGTTCGTTCAGCTGAGCGTCAGTGACACCGGGGTCGGGATTGCCCCCGAGTTCCTGCCCCACGTGTTCGAGCGGTTCCGCCAGGCCGACAGCTCGACGACACGGCCGCACACAGGTGTTGGTCTCGGTCTGGCCATCACGCGATGTCTTGCGGAGCTCCACGGCGGCACCGTCGAGGCTCACAGCGAAGGCGTCAACCGGGGCGCCCGCTTCGTCTTGCGCCTTCCGGCGAACACTCCATCCGCCAGTCCAGTTCCGCCCGCGTCTCTGGCGCTTCAATCGTCACCGCTCGCCGGCGTCCGCATTCTCGTCGTAGATGACGACGCCGATACGAGGGACCTCCTGGCCGAGGCTCTGGGCGCCGCGGGCGCCCACGTCACGACCGCACATTCGGCGCGCGCCGCTCTCGACGAGCTCATGAGTAACGCCGCAGACGTGCTCGTCAGCGACATCGGCATGCCCGGTGAGGACGGGCTTTCGCTCATGCGGCAGATTCGCGCCATCCCTGGCATGCTCGGCCGGATTCCGGCAATCGCACTCAGTGCCTTCGCGCACGAAGCGGACCGCAAACTGGCGGCGGAAGCTGGTTTCCAGATGCACCTGGCGAAGCCTGTGGAACTTTCCGTTCTTGAAGCCGAGCTTGTGAGACTCGCGGCCCAAGCGGCATCACGATCGTCGGCCCTCTAGCGGGCAAACCTGTTAATCCGGCTGAAGCCGGACACTACGTACATCCCCAGTCGCATGACGGGCGGGTCGGCGCGCAAGACGGGCGTGCCATCGGCGCTATAGTCGTCTCGTACGATGCGCAGCTCTGATGGTTCCGCTCTGAGGCTGCCACCGGGCCCTCGTGGGCTCCCGATCCTGGGCATGCTCCCGGCGGTCAGACGCAACCCGACAGCAGTTTTCATGGACGCCGCGCGCCGCTTCGGCGACGTCGTGTTTCTGAAGATCGGTCCGCGACGCGCTTACCTCATCACGAATCCGCGTGACATTCGTCACGTGCTGCAGGAGAACGCGCGCAACTATCACAAGAGCCCTCTGTACGACAAACTGCGCGCCTCGCTCGGCAACGGCCTGTTGACCAGCGAGGACGAGTTCTGGCTGCGCCAGCGGCGGATTGCGCAACCCGCATTTCATCGGCAGCGAATCTCGGCCCTGGCCGGCATTATGGTGGATGCCGCCCGGGAAACCGCAGCCGAGTGGCAGGCGATCGCGTCACACGGGCGTCCTGTGGACATCGCCGCCGAGATGATGCGTCTCACGCGCACGGTCGTGCTGCGCGCGCTGCTGGGGTCCGACCTTGGCCCGTTCGCCGGCGACGTCGATCGTGCGTGGATGGTCATCAACGAACATATCGGCGAGAGCTTCTGGTCGCTTGGGTTCACGGATCGATGGCCAACCCCGAAGTACCGGCGTTTCCAGGCGGCGCGGGCGGTGCTCCAGGGTGCCGTCGATCACGTCATCAGCCAGCGCCGACGGAACCCCAC
This sequence comes from uncultured Acidobacteriota bacterium, assembly GCA_963814955.1. Lineage (GTDB taxonomy): Bacteria > Acidobacteriota > Vicinamibacteria > Vicinamibacterales > UBA2999 > DATCJA01. The sequence goes on along the minus strand of CAWFEX010000013.1, from coordinate 266,491 downwards.
TGACAGCGCCGACCTGCTGTCCATGCTGATGTCCGCCCGCGACGAAGAGACCGGCGAGACAATGACCGACGAGCAACTGAAGGTTGAGGTGACGACGTTTCTGCTGGCGGGTCAGGAGACGACGTCGCTGGCATTGACCTGGACCTGGTATCTGCTCGCGACGTCCGATGCAGCGCGGCGGAGGCTGGAACAGGAGATCGATGCGGTACTCGACGGTCGGCGTCCGGAATATTCCGATCTGGGAAATCTGCCGTACACGCGCATGGTGCTGGACGAATCCATGCGACTGTATCCACCGGCCTGGGCGTTCTCCCGGCAGGCACTGGCCGATGACGAGCTCGGCGGGTTCCCCCTGCCGCGAGGATGGCTCGCGCTGATCATCCCTTACGTCCTGCACCGCCTGCCCGCCTTCTGGCCGGATGCGGAAGTGTTCGATCCCGATCGCTTCACGCCGGAGCGCGTCGCGGATCGGCCGAAGTTTGCCTATCTGCCGTTCGGCGCCGGTCCGCGACAGTGTATTGGCAACCAATTCGCGCTCGTTGAGGCGCATCTCGTGCTCGCGACACTTGCCCAGGACTATCGTCTTCACCTGATCCCAGGGCACAAAGTCGAACCGCATCCGCTCATTTCGCTCCGTCCACGATTCGGCATGCCAATGACGATCGAGCGCCGTACATCCACCCGACGCGAGCTGGCTCGGCAGCCACAATAGCGAGATGCAGGATCTGACAACCGGATCGGTCGCGCGGCATCTTGTAAAGACGGCCGGCTTCATGCTGGTCACGATGATGTTCCAGACGCTTTATTTCCTGGTCGATTTGTACTGGGTCGGCCGACTTGGAAAGGAGGCGGTTGCGGGCGTCGGCATCGCCGGCAACCTTACCTTCATCGTGATTGCGATCACCCAGATGCTCGGGGTTGGCGTCACCACGCTCGTGTCGCACGCCGTCGGTCGAAAAGATCGCACTGGCGCCCAGCTCGCGTTCGACCAGGCGATGGGACTGTCCGTTGTCGTAGGTCTGATCTTTTTCATCGTCGCGATGGGTCTGCGCACGCCGTATGTCAACCTTCTGGGTCCGGACGATCGAACCGCCTCTCAGGCGGGGGAATACCTTCTCTGGTTCATCCCGGCCATGGCGCTGCAGCTCCCGATGGCGTGCATCGGCGCCGCGCTGCGCGGCACGGGCAACTTCAGGCCCGGTATGGTCGTGCAGACGGCCACGGTGATTCTGAACATCGCATTGGCGCCGTTCCTGATCTTCGGCTGGATCGGCCATCGGCCGCTTGGCGTGGCCGGCGCCGCCATCGCCTCTCTGCTGGCGGTCGTCGTCGGCAATGTGTGGTTGTCGATGTTCCTGCGACCGGAAACGTCCTATCTGAAGCTGGTCCCCGCCGACTGGAAACCCTCGATCGGAATCTGGAGAAGGATGCTTGCGATCGGACTTCCCGCCGGTGGCGAGTTCGTTTTGATGGGGGTATACGTATTCGTCGTGTACATCATCGCGCGCCCGTTCGGCGCGGCCGCGCAGGCTGGATTCGGCATAGGCATGCGAATCACGCAGGCGGCGTTCATGCCGGTGGTCGCGCTGGCCTTTTCCGTGGCGCCCGTCGCCGGGCAGAACTTTGGCGCGGGGCAACCGGATCGCGTCCGCGCCACGTTCAAGACGGCGGTTGCGATGGCCGCAACCTTCATGCTTCTCGTAACGCTTCTCTGTCAGATCGCCGGACAGCCGATGGTTGGCGTCTTCACCGATGACCCGCAGGTGATCGGCATGGGCGCCGAGTACCTGTGGATCACCTCGTGGAACCTCGCCGCCGCGGGGATCGTGTTCGTCGCCTCCAGCATGTTTCAGGCGATGGGCAATACATTGCCTCCGCTCGCCGCGTCGTTCGCCCGCATCGTCGCGGTCGCGATTCCTGCGTTCGCGCTGGCGCGGGTTCCCGGATTCGAACTGCGATGGATCTGGTATCTGTCGGTCGTTGCCGGAGCCATGCAACTCGCGGTGATCATGCTGCTTCTGCGGCGCGAATTCCGCCGGCGCCTCGACTTCGCCCACACCCCTTCGATTGCCTCGGTACCGAGCCGCGCGTGACGTGCGGCTGCACTGGTGCGTGCCCCAGCCCGCTCAGTCCGCGGCCGTTATCGACTCGACGTGGATGGCCTTCGACTTCGCGTCGAGCGTTCCGACAACCCGCACCTTCTGCCCTGCGAATTCGTCCGGCTCGTTCTGCCCGATGAGGGTGTACACATCCTTGCCGTCGTACAACACGTATGAAGCGCCGTGCAGCATGACGCACAATCGCGTGCATTCTGCGTCGGTTGGCCCCATCTGCATGCCGGCGTGACCGTCCCGCGCACACACGTCGTCGGTAATGACACCGCTGAACGTCTGCGTTCGCTGGGCGCCGGACAAGGCGGCGAGTGCAAGAAGACCGACGATGACAGGCTTCAATACTCTCCTTTCACTTTCTCTAAAGTGCCTGAAGTGCCTAGAACCGGTTTTATAACCGACGTAGTGTCCGCCTTCACCCCTCGACGTGCTCGGGGTGCCCTGAGCGTAAGTCGAAGGGCAGGCGGACTTCAGGTCCGGCTAAAGCCGGACACTGCGGTTGTCCGAGAATGGCCGGACACTACGGTTATGGAAATGGGTTCCAGGCAATTTGAGCTAGTGCCCTGGCACCATGATGTGCGCAGTCGACGTGCCGGCATTCATGATCCAGGCGCCGCCCTGCTTGTTGTTATCGGGCAGTCCTGTGGACTGCGTTGTGGCACCGGGTATCGCGACGGTCATGTGCGCCCGCGCGCGCTCCCGGTCCGGACCGGACAGGTTGTAGAAGATCGACCCGTACTCGGGTTTGACGCGAGTGCCGTCCTTTTCGGCGGCATCAAGCATTGCCTGCTTCTTGTCGCCCATCGCTTCGAGCTTCATGTTCTGCGTCACCCGCTCCACGTTCCCGATGCTCGTGCACTCAATTGAGAACGGCTGCTGTCCGGCCTGTCCCGACCGGTTGTAGCACACGAGACGATTCGTCCCTTTCCTCAGTGTGTCGTAGGTGAAGTCGGGCTTCCACTTGATGACGGTGGCCTGGTCGCGGAGATTCGCGGGTGCGGCAAGCAGAGCCACGTCCACGTCGGCCTGCGATGCCCCTGGCTGCAAAGGCGGCGGGGGCGGCGCGCTACCGCGGCCCTCCTGCGCCAGCACGCCGCTCGAAGTGGCCAGCACAATCAACGCAACCGTGACGATGTCCTTCATGGTGACCTCCATTTTTCCGCGGTCTCGAACGTTCGCTGCGATTTCGCCGATTATATGCGGCCCAACCTGAGCTAACGTCAATAACTGGATGAATTCTAGTCTCATGAAGCGCGCAGGCTACGCAATTCTTGCCGTGGCGTTCATCATCCGGGCGGCGTCCGCGTACCTGTATCCGCTGTCGAACCGGCTGTTCTCGGACATGGGGAACTATTCGAATATCGCCGAAGACCTCCTGACCGGCACCTGGCTCCCGACGCATTTCTTTCAGCCGATTGGGTTTCCGTTCGTCGTGGCTTTTTTCAAGCTGGCGTTCAGGAACTGGACCCAGGCGTTGGCCATCTATCAATCCATCATCGGCGCGGCGTCGTTGTGGTTCATGTGGAAAGCCGCGGAAAAGAGTTTCGGCCCGCGCGTCGGTTTCGCGGCGCTGGTGGTGGGAACCTTTCACGTACAGTGGCTCGGGTTCAACCTGTTTGCGATTTCTGAAAACACGTTTACCTTCCTTTTGTCACTGCTGCTGTGGGTGAGCCTGAAAGTTGTGGAGCGACCGTCGTACGCATGGTCGGCTGCCTGGGGCGTCGTGTTCATCGCGGCCATGTGGATCAAGAGCACGCACGTGTTTCTGGCACCGCTGTTCGTGCTCGGCATCCTCCACTGGAAGCGCCAGCCGTGGTCCGCCGCGCTCAAAGTGGTTGCGCCGATCGTCGCTGTGATCGGCGCCGGACTGGTTCTTCATGGAACGCTCGCCTACCGGACCATCGGCATCTTTCAGCTCACCGCCTCCGCTGGCGGACTCAACTTCATAGAAGGGAAATGTCCCTCGAAGGTCAATAGGGACTCGGCGGGAAATCAGTGGTTCTCCCCTCTCTACTCTCAATTGGACATGTTCCAGCGCAAGGAATGGGATCGGCCGTTCATCGATTCGGCGTATTTCATGAGAGAAGGACTGCGCTGCATTCGAAACGACCCGTTCGTACTGGTTCAGTCGCTCGAGAACATCCCCTTTCTCTTCGTTGGGAACTTCTCGTGGCCGCTGGACCAGCTCTCGGTGAGGCCGATCATCCGGCTGTACGAGCTCTTCTTCTCAATTGCCCTCGTCGCCGGGCTCCTCGTCTGTCTGCGATCGTGCTGGCCTGCAAGCAATCGCCGCTACGACCTTTTCCTTGTCTGGGGCGCGCCGATCCTCGGCCTCTTCATCTGTGTCTATGTGTTCAAGAGCGAGATCAGATTCAGAGTGCCGTTCGACGTGTATTTCATTCCGTTGGCGGTTCGCGGCTGGATGTCCATCATCGCCAGTTCCAGTCCGGCACAGCCCGGTGAATCGAGGCTGACGCCGTCGATCAATTAACGTCACACCAGCGCAAGCCTGGGCGGGGCCGCGGTGACCGGCGTCGTTCGCTTCTCGCCAATCTGCTGCCGCCACATCGCGTAATACAGTCCCTTCTCGTCCAGCAGTTGCGCGTGCGTGCCCGACTCGATGATGCTGCCCCGCTCGAGCACATGAATACGGTCCGCGTGCATGATCGTCGACAGCCGGTGAGCGATGAGAATGGTCATCACGTCCTGACTCGTCCCGACCTCACGGATCGTCTGGCCGATCTCCGTCTCGGTCAACGAATCCAGAGAGGACGTCGCCTCGTCGAAGACCAGAAGGTGCGGCCGGCGCAGGAGCGCGCGGGCAATCGACAGCCGCTGCTTTTCACCCCCGGACACCTTGACGCCACCCTCGCCAATCACCGTATCCAGGCCCTGCGATGCGCGCGCCAGCAGGCTGTCGCACGACGATTTGTGCAGCACGTCGAGACATTCCGCATCCGTGGCGGCCGGGTTGACGAACAGGAGGTTCTCGCGAATCGTGCCGGAAAACAGCTGCGTGTCCTGTGTCACGAAGCCGATTTGCTCGCGCAGCTCATTGAGATCCACCTCCGATGCGGGGTGGCCGTTGTAGAGAATCTCGCCCGTTTCGGGGCGATACAGTCCCACGAGCAGCTTGACCAGCGTCGTCTTTCCGGCGCCGGAAGGGCCGACGAAGGCAATTGTGTCACCGCGCTTGACGGTGAAAGAGATGTCGGTCAGCGCCGGTGACGAAGCGGTCTGATGCTTGAAGCTCACATGGCTGAAAGCCAGACGCTGCAGATCGCCCAGCGGCACCGGGTTGAGCGGCCGCGGCTCCTTCTTCATCTGGAGGATGTCTTCGAAATTCTTCAGCGATACCTCCGCCTCCCGGTAAATGTTGATGATGTTCCCGAGCTCCTGAAGCGGCCCGAAGATGAAGAAGGAGTAGATGAAGAGCGAAAAGAACTGCCCGACCGTGATGGCCTGGACGTAAATGAGATACAGCATCAGGAACATGATGCTCGTGCGCAGCGCATTGACGACGGTGCCCTGAACGAAGCTGAGGCTGCGGATGTAGCGGACCTTCTTCAGCTCCAGGCGGAGGATCTTGTCAGTCGTGCTGTTCAGCCGCGCGATTTCCTGCGACGCCAGACCCAGACTCTTCACCAACTCGATGTTCCGCAATGATTCCGTGGTGGCGCCGGCAAGAGCCGTGGTCTCGGCCACGATCGTTTTCTGAATCACCTTGATCTTCTTGCTGAGCACCGAGCTCAGAATCCCGAGCGCCGGCACCGTGAGAAAGTAAATCGGCGCGATCAGCCAATGGACGCTCCAGGCGTAGATCATCACGAAGACAATGCCGACCAGGGACGTGAACAGCGTGTTGATCGAGGCGGTAATCAGCTTCTCGACGTCGCTGCGCACTTTCTGTAACTTGCCGAGCGTCTCGCCGCTGCGCTGATCTTCGAACACCGTATACGGGAGCTCGAGCGAATGGCGGATGCCGTCCGAGTACAGTCGCGCACCAAGGCGCTGGGTAATCACGTTGATGAAGTAGTCCTGGAAGTTCTTCGCCACGCGCGAGACGAACGCGACTCCGACGGCCGCGGCCAGCAGCACGCTCACGCCGCGAAAGAACTCTTCCGTCGAGTATTCCGAGAAGCGCGTCGCGTACTCGTCGATGACGTACCGGAAGATCAGCGGGTCGAGGAGCGAGAAGACCTGGTTGATCGCCGCAAGAACCAGGGCGAGCACGACAAGCCGCCAGTAGTCAGCGAGATACGCGACAAGGAGCTTCATGAGTTGATGATACCGCCCACCTTCTCCTTCGCCGAACCCGCCATATTGGAGTAGGCTAAGCGCCGCAAGGAGATCATCATGAGAAGGATTCTGACCTCTATCCTCGTTATTACTGTGATGTCGGGTGTCGCGACGAGCGCCATGGCACAACAGAAATCGCCACCACGCGGCATCGTGAACATTACGGGCCAGCTGTACCGGGCCCAGAACGACAACCACTACACCGTATTCCTGGTGACGCCCGAAGGCATCATCATGTCCGACCCGATCAATCGCGACTTCGCCCGCTGGCTCAAGGCGGAGTTCGCCACCCGCTTCAAGGTGCCGGTCCGCTACGTCCTTTACACACACAAGGACTGGGACCATGCGTCCGGAGGCGTCGTCTTTGCGGATACCGCCGAGTTCGTCGGTCACGCCAACATGCGGGCGGGCGTGGCACTTCCTCCAGGGAACCCGCCACTACCGGCTGATGGCGTCAAGATGGACGCCAACCGCAACGGCGTTGTCGAGCGCAGTGAGGCCACCGGCGCAACGGCGGAGCGCTTCGACCTGTTCGACGAGAACCGGAACGGCATCCTCAGTGCGGCCGAGCTGATTCGCGGTTCGGTGAACGACGTGTTCCTCCCGAGCACGACGTTCCGCGACCGCCACACGGTGACGCTCGGCGGCAAGCGCGTCATCATGGTGCCCCTCGGCGTCGCGCACACCGACGACAGCACCGCGCTCTATTTCCCGGACGAGCGAACGGTGTTCAGCGCCGACGTGCTGCAGGTCAAGCGCCTGCCGCAGAACATCACGCCGACGGTCGGCGCATATATCGACGCACTGCGCACGATCATGGCGCTCGACTTCGATCACGCCGCGACCGGACACGCGCTGATGGGAACGAAGAAGGACGCCGCGATGTCGCTCCAGTACCTCGAGGAATTGTCGAAGGGCGTCGCCGCAGGAATCGGAGCGGGCCGCAGTCTGGCAGACATTCAGAAGACCCTCACGCTCGATGCATATAAAGGTTTCGAGCGATGGGATACGCACCGGACCGTGCACATCGAGCAGGTCTACAGCGTCATCAACGGAACGCCACGTACCGACGCCACGCGAACCAATTAGAGCCGGAAACCACGAAGGACACGAAGGTCACGAATCACTCGGATCCGATTCCTGACCCTCGTGTCTTCGCGATCTTCGTGTCCTTCGTGGTTCCGCGTATCATCGAGCACGTGCCGCGGACCGCCACTTCAAATCGCATCTTTGTGAGCTACCGGCGGGAGGACGCATCCGGTGACGCCGGCCGGCTCGCCGACCACCTGCACCGGCGGTTCGGCGCCGATCGCGTGTTCCTCGACATCGAGACCATCGACCCGGGCACCGACTTCGTCGAGGTATTGCAGGCCTCGCTGCGACAGACCGCCGCGATGCTCGTCGTGATCGGACCACGATGGACGTCTCTGCGCGCTGCCGACGGTACCCGCCGACTCGACGATCCCGGCGACTTCGTTCGTCTGGAGGTCGAGACCGCTCTGAGCCGCAGCATCCCGGTTGTACCGGTGCTCGTCCAGGGCGCGTCGATGCCGAAGAAGGAAGACTTGCCGGCATCGCTTGCGCCGCTGGGCAACCGGCAGCTCGCCGCGCTCGATCACGCGGAGTTCCATGACGACGCGGAACGGCTGTGCGATCGCCTGGCAGCCATGATCGAAGGCGAACCCGCATGGCGGTTGCTACTGCGGCGCTGGTGGCCAGCAGCGGCGCTCGTGGCCGTTCTCGCACTCGGACTTGCGGCTTACCTCGTTCTGCGCGCAGGCGACGGCGAGTCTGCGACCGCGTCAACGGGCCCCAGCGACCGGCCGACGGAGCTGACGTCCGATCAGATGCGCCAGGTCGAAGCTCTGTTGGCCGAGGCATCGGCGCAGCGTCGGCGCAGCCAATCCGTCGAGGCGCTGTCCACGCTGGCGCGAGCGAAAGAACTGGCCCCGGCTTCAGAAGCGGTTCAACAGGCACAGGAAGACGCCGCGATGGACTGGATTCGCAACGTCCGCGTGGAAGGCGGCAAGTCCTCGTTTGGCGAAGCGATCAAGCCGGGCCTCGCCGTGGTGGACGCGGCGCTCCCCTCGGCCACCGGCGCGCGCCGGGCCGACTTGCTGGCCCACTCTGGCTGGGCCAGTTTCCTGATGTGGCGCGACGGGAATCGGCAACTGAACCCGGCTGAATGGTACGAAGAGGCCCTGGCCATCGATCCGGGGAATCCTTACGCGAATGCAATGCTCGCCCACTGGATTCTTTTCCAGGATGACGATGTCGCTCGAGCGGCGAAACTGTTCGACACGGCCCTTCGAGCAGGACGCGCGGTCGATAGCGTTCGCACGCTGCAATGGTCCGCATACGGCAACACCAACACGCCGGAATCTGTTGTCGAGCGAGTGCGGGTCGCCGACGCCATGAGGCGGGAGAGTCAGAAGTTGAGCATGGCACAGGCTCAGGCGCTCTGGGGTCCGTATTACTTTGCGACGCTCAGCGGTCATGAAAAAGATCGGCAGGCGTTGCTCAGTGCGCTGCCTCCCGACGATCACATTGGTACGCTCGGCTGGGCGTTCAACGAGTACGCGGGGAACGACGAGTCGCGGCGCCGCACGATTCGATACTACGTGGCCCTGCTGCACGCAGGCGCCGGCCGCATGGACCAGGCGATGGACGAGCTGCGCAAGCTCGATCAGGAGTTGTCGAAGGATTCGGGTTCGCTGCGCGACGCCGTGCAGTCCGCGCTCAAGCGGCTGCAAACGGGAGCGGGCCGAAACTGAATCCACCCGATCAGCGGGCGGTGATCGGATCCAAAAAAGCTACTCAGCGTCTGGAGCTGTCCCGCCCAGACTGGCGGTACGCGGAGGAACACGAAGTCGAGCATCCTGCCGCCACGGAATGTCGGCTCACCGCCGAGCGCGGGTGTCTGGGGAAAATGAGCGCGGAGCTCTGAGTAAGCCGGCTCTGAGGGCCCGCCCGCCCACGAATTCAAATCAGAGCCGACGACCGTCGGGACGTCGGCGCGCGCAAGCACCCCGGCCAGATGTCTGGCCTGCCGCTCCCGAACGCCCGCGGAAAAGACCCACAGGCGTTTCATGCTTGCCGTCGCGTTGAGATGTGCGGTGACGAGTCGCAGCTGCCAGGGATTGCCGGCCGTATCGACACCTGACACCGTCGCCGACGCGGCAATGCGACGCTGGCGCTCGAACGGCAGCTCGATGCCCGTGAGGTCCGAGAGGGGGAGCGTCGAGAGAATTGCGTTGCCGCGATCCTCGGCGGCCACCCCCCGGTGCGATCCATTGCGCATCGATGGCACATAGAAGACGCCGAGGCCCAGCTCGCGCGCACTTTGCAGGATGTCGCGCCGCAGTCCATCGGGAGGAAACTCTTCGATACGCCGCGGGATCGAGGCTCCGTTCACCGGCGAATTCGGCACCGCAGTGCCGGCGCGAAATGCCTCTTGCAACAGCACGATGAAATTGCCGACCGGCTCACCGCCTGTCAGGTTTCCCTCGCGGAGGGCCCGGACAATTGCCGCGACATCTCCTCCTCCGACGTGGACGTTCCAACTCAGGATGACGAGCTTATCGATTGCATCCTGAGAGAGCCCGTCGTTCCGTACAGGCGGAAGGTATACGGCCGGCCCAACGGCGCCGCACGACCTGGCCATCGCCAGGCGACCGGCCGAATCATCCAGCTCGTGCCACGCCATCCGAATCGGATCGGTGGCTCCAGATTCGGCGACGAGGCCTCGACAGGTCGCCGGGTAAGCCTCCAGCGAAACGACAGCGTGTGCACGCACACAACCTGCCGCCAGCGTTGTCGATATGAGAGCGAGAAGAATTCGCGAGGTGATGATGCACTCAGTATCGCATCCGATCGTCTTCACGCCATGCCGCACATTGCCGCGCGACACGCGTCCCCACGCGGGCTCAGCTGTATTCGCTCCGCGAGGACGGACTCGAGCGGAGTTTCGCAAAATGCGCGATCGGTGAATGGTCCGGTTCAGTTCAAGGCTGGCACTTTCTTTGAGCGCACCGCTGCAGATGCTGCGTCTGCGTCAGGCGCGATTGGAGCGTTCGCCGCTCCCGCGCGAGGAGTGGATGCCATGGTTGGGAAGATACTGAAGCCAATTGCCGTCGCCGTCGTCACCTTGGGCATGCTGGCCATGCCGGCGGTTGGTTCGGCACAAAGCTACGCAGCCCGCTGCAACGAATCATCGACGCAAAGGGCGGTCTACGACGACTACGGCCGGGCGCGACCGGCGGTGTACGGGACCAATCGCTCGGTTGCGCGGCGTTCGGCGGCGCAGTCGGTCGAGCGTGTTCCGGAGCGGTCGAAAACAAAGACGGCTCTGATGATCGGCGGCGCGGCCGCGACCGGCGCCGGAATCGGTGGAGCGCTCAAAGGCACGAAGGGCGCGCTGATCGGCGCCGCGATAGGCGGCGGGTCGGCGAGTATTTACGAAGCGGCCAAACGGCGGTAGCGTATCGAGCGACGAGTGATCAGGACCGGTTTCATCACGTAGGTGACGAAACCGGTTCTAATCGCAGGGTGTCTACCAGACCCCCGGCCAGGGCTTGCCCACGAGGAACGCGGCGTTGGCGCCCTTTCGCGGGGCGTACTTCTGGACACGGCCGGTTCTGACCTCGGCGGTGTAGAGATTGCCGTCCTTGTCGGTGGCGAACCCGTGCACGCCCCACATACAGCCCTGGCACGTGCCGAACGTTCCCCATGAATACAGGAAGTTCCCTTTGGCGTCGTAGCCGAGGAGCTTGTGCGACCCCTGATCGGCGGCCCAGAGCACGCCGTCGCTGCCCATGCGTGATGCTGTGGATGTTCATGGGCGGCCGCGGACCGAAATCCCACTGATCCAGGAACTTGCCATTCTCGTCGAACACCTGAAGCCGGCCGTTGTTGCGGTCGTTCACGTAAACCTGACGCGTCTTCGGGTTGACGGCAATGCCATGGACGCTGTTGAAGTAGCCGGGACGCCGTTCGTTCGGCTGCTCCCCTTTCATCCCCCACTGCAGAAGCTTTTTCCCGTTCATGTCGTACTTGATGACGCGCGTGTTGTCGTAGCCGTCGGCCAGATACCAGGTGTTGGCGTCCATGAAGGCCATGAACGTCGGCCGCGCGAAATGCGTGTCGTCGTTGCCCGGCACACCAGGCGTCCCCAGCAACAGCAGCTGCTTCTTCCCATCGTTGGTGAATTTGGCGACGAAGTGGTTGTCGGCGTCCACGATCCAGATGTGCTTTTCCGGATCGTACGGGCTGATCTCCACATCATGCGGCCGCCCCCAGATCTTGTCCCACTGCGACCAGTCTTCGGTCATCTTGCCGTTGCGATCGAAGACCGCGATGACGTGCTCCCACCGCCAGTCGACGCCCGGCCGGCCGTCGCTCCCATCGGGTGCGGCCTTGCCCGAGCTCGGAGTGGCGCTGGCGGCCTCGCGCACCGGCACGCCACCGCCGACGGGGAACTTGATGCTGGGGCCCAGCTGCGGCAGCCAGGTCGTTCCGCGTCCGCGCCCGCTTGGCAGCACAGGGAGCTCGCCCTTCTGCGCAACGATGACGCGGTCGGGGCTTTCGGCAAACACATCGGTGGCCTGCGACCAGGTCCAGGCCTCGTGGTTGGGCAGACTCTCCCCGAGCGGCCGTGGCCAGTTCTGAACCGGATCGTACGGACCGAATACGTCCTGCCCGCCCTTGAGTCCGGTGACGGCGGCAAAGCCCCCGCCGGGCGTCCTCGTCTGCTGTCCCTCGACAGGTCCCCGCCGGTCGTTGATCAGGAGGGCGACCGCCAATACAGCAATGGATACAGCCACAATGTTGATCGTTCGTGCTTTCATATCAGTGCCTCCGGACCGTCCGCAGCCTTCCGGACGATCAAACTGCGCCAACCATACGCCGGGCACATCTTCGAGTCAATCGAAGGCGCGTTGCGAAAGCGTCCTCCCTAGTCCCCTGTAGGGGCCGACCTTCAGGTCGGCCCGACAATCCAGCCGAGCGATCGCTCTACACCTTTCCGCCACATCCGGTAGGCGTTTTCGCGCTGGTCCGCACTCCATTGCGGCGTCCACTGCCGCGCCACGCGCCAGTTCCGGCGCAGTGAGTCCAGATCCTCCCAGACGCCCACGGCGAGGCCCGCTGCATAGGCGGCGCCCAACGCCGTGGTCTCGGTGACTGTTGGACGTACCACGGGCACACCCAGGATGTCGGCCTGGAGCTGCATCAGCAGGTTGTTCACCGTAGCCCCACCGTCGACCTTCAGTACTTGCAGTTTCACGCCCGAGTCTGCGGTCATGGCGTCGAGCACATCGCGCGTCTGGAAGCAGATGGCCTCGAGCGTGGCGCGGGCGAGGTGCGCCTTCGTGTGGAAGCGTGACAGGCCGACAATGGCGCCGCGTGCATCTGCCCGCCAATACGGTGCGAAGAGTCCCGAGAATGCCGGCACAAAGCACACGCCAGCGCTGTCAGGGACGCTTGCCGCGAGCGGTTCGATTTCGGCCGCCGAGGCGATCACGCCGAGCTCGTCGCGAAGCCATTGCACGGCCGATCCGGTGACAGCGATCGAACCTTCCAACGCGTATACGACGTCTGCCCCGCTGAACTGGTAACCCACGGTCGTCAGAAGACCGGCTTGCGATGGCACGATCTCCGTTCCCGTATTCATCAGCATGAAATTGCCCGTGCCGTACGTGTTCTTTGCTTCGCCGGGCGTAAAGCACGTTTGTCCCACGAGAGCGGCCTGCTGATCGCCGAGCGCACCGCCAATTCGAACCTCGGCACGGAACGGTCCATCCTTTCGCGTCACACCGTACGCGGATCGGTCGCAGGAGGCGCAGATGCGCGGAAGGATCTGTCGTGGAATACGGAACAGCGACAGCAGCTCGTCATCCCAGTCCCTGGTCTTCAGATTCACGAGCTGCGTCCGACTCGCATTGGTCAAATCGGTGACGTGCAGACCGCCGTCAGGTCCGCCTGTCAGGTTCCATAACACCCAGGTGTCGATGGTGCCGAACACCGCCTCGCCGCACTCCGCCGCCGCACGTGCGCCTTCGACGTTATCGAGAATCCATTGCAGCTTCAGGGCAGAGAAGTATGTTGCCGGCGGCAGGCCGCTTCGTTCGATGAGCCGGGCGCGATGCGGTTCCAGCGCGCGGACGCCGTGGTCGGTCCGCATGTCCTGCCAGACAATGGCGTTATGCCATGGCTGGCCGGTGCGCGGATTCCAGACAACGGTCGTTTCGCGCTGGTTGGCTACGCCGATGGCCGCAAGGTCGCTGCCGTGAAGCCCTGCCTCTTCCAAAGCTCCCGTGACGACTTCGGCTACTCGCGTTGTGATTTCGTCTGGATTGTGTTCGACCCAGCCCGGCTTCGGCAGAATCTGCCGGTGCTCCAGTTGACATCTGGCCACCTCGACGCCGGTCGCGTCGAACACCATGAATCTCGTGCTCGTGGTGCCCTGGTCCAGCGCTCCGATGTAGCTCAATGTATGAAGACCTGTCGTTCACACTTCTCAGTTCTCGCTTCTCGGTTCGTGTTCAGCGTTCGCGAAGGCTTCGGCGAGGCCTCGCCGGAGCGCTCCGCGCGGAGGCCGACGTCGAAGCCCGGCGAACCTGAACACGAACCGAGAACGAAAACCGAGAAGTGTGAACGACTGGTTCAGGTTCAGTTCGTTCCCTTTCCAACTATCTGAACGAACTGTTCCCCCGATCCCGGCTGCCCGTGGATCGGCACATGCTGCGCGACCTCGAGCTTCAGCCGCTGCATGTTCTGCTGCAGGCTTCTCATGTTGGCATTCGGAGCCGGGGCGGCTGCGCCCTGTGCGGGCGGCGTGTACAAGTCGGCATTCACCAGGATTCGCTCTTTCGGGAAGTACGCGAGCAGCATCCCGCCATGATGGTTCAGCCCCTGCATCGGGTAGAGGTCGAGCGTCCGCACGCCGTCGCTGATGACGTACTTCTGGTTGACGGTCTCAATCGGAAGCGGCCGCCTGCCTCCGCTGAAGTAGGGGTAGTAGGTCGAGAACCGGTCCGGCATCATCGTTCGCATCCCGGGGCTGAACAGCACGTTCTCGAGGAAGTCACGATTCGCCTGGTGGCTGACGACCGTCGCGCCCTGCGCCATGTAGGTGCGCAGCCCGCCCGAGTGGTCGAAATGATGGTGCGTGTTCACGACGTAGCGAATCGGCTTGTTCGGGATCAGGCGCGCGACTTCCGCCAGCACGGCGAGCGAGCGCTCTTCGTTAAGCGGCGCCTCGATGACCGTCACGAAATCGCGGAAGTCGACGGCAAGGCTGTTGTGAGTGCCTCCAGCGACAAGCCAGACGCCGTCGGCGAGCTTCTGCGACTCCGCGCGCACGGCAGGCGCAGTGGCCTTCTGTACTTCCGCCGGCACCGTGATCGCCGGAACGGCGATGTTCGGCTGGACGTTGTTCAACGTGATTTCCATCGAGTTGTGCGCAACCATCAACCGCGGATCTCCCTGATGGATATGGAGCGTGGTCGGAAACTTCACGCCTCCAAAATCCTTGTAGTTGAGATACCGCAGCTCGTACAGCATGTCGCCGTACACAGGATTGGGCACCCACGTGTGGACCAGCGCGAGCAGGTTCTGATCGTCAAACGTGCCGACGACCTTGTACTTCCCCATCACGGTGAATGAGACGAGCGTCTGTTTTCCGTTCGGCGTGACCGCGCCGGTTGGCGACCCAAGTGTCAGCGAAACGGCCGTCGGGTTCTTGGCCGTCATGGCCGCGCGAAGGAATCCGTGCGGCGTGAGCAGGATGTCGAGCTGACGGAACTCCCCGACGGGAACGCCCGCCAGATACTGGCCCGGCTGCGGAACAGGTTTTCCGTCCACGAGGTTCCAGGCGCTGTTCCCGCTGACGAGAAACACCTGCTGCTGTTCACCTTGAATCGGCGTGCCGCCACCGCCCTGTGGCGGGTTGTTGCCCTGTCTGCGCGTGAACTCCTCGCGCGAGGTGCCCGCCTCGAAATCGATGGTGCGCACGTAGCGCGTCACCTCGAACCGTGGCCAGTCCTCCTCCTGAGTGAAGCTCTGACCCACCGCGGCGTTCCAGCCGGTGCCGGTGATCTGCACCGATTTCAGGTTACCCATCGCCTTGGACGCGGCCTGCAGGACCGCCCTGGCATCCTGGGCAGCAGCCGGCCCGACCGTCAGCACCACCAGGCCCAGGACTGCGACAACAGAAAATGACTTTCGCACCATAGGACCTCCTCAGCATCTGATCTTCGACCTGTCGGTCGGCGAGGACGGCCCTACGGAGTCGCTACGTCGCCTTCCTTGCTGGTAGCGAAAGGTTCGGGCCGACCGGCTTCGTTAAAGTCGAACGTACCTCGGCGGGTCTCCGCCGAAGCCGCGCGGACGCGCGCAATGCGTGCGGGATTGTAGCGCATTGAGCGACCGGCGCAGACGCTATCTGGCATCCCACGTGCTTCGAGGTTTCGGGGAGGACGCAGATGTTGATGTTCCTCGTGATTCTGCTCGTGGGGCTCTGGCTGCTCGGGATGGTAACGACGACAACGCTGGGCGGATGGCTACACGTTCTCCTTGTCATAGCCGTCGTCTTTCTGCTGATTCGGGTGATCCGCGGGCAACCGGTATAGCCGGCTCAACGGCTTTCAGGCGCTCTCTTCGAGCCAGGTCTCTACCGTTCCAAGACCCTCACCGGGGCACACCCCGTAGGGCGGGTTAGAAACCGGTTCCAGCACCCCAGGCACCCCAGGCACTCTAATCATTGAACCCAGCCGCAGAGTGCGCTACTTTCTCCTCCTCCGCGGGTCTCTCGTATTTGCCACAGGAAGGTGTGCTGTGAGCATGAGAAGGATTGCGGCACCAGCCATGCTGGTTGCGGCCGGCATCGGAGTACTGGCGTTGATCGCGGCGATCGGCGCGTCACACGTATCCGCGCAAATCCAGCCATATACGCCACCAAAGACGGCGGCGGCGGGCGCCGACTGGACCAGACGGATCGAAGAGATTCTGCCTCCAGGCGTAGAGAGTCGCGCCGAGGCCACCGATCGCGTCGCGAAGTACACGCCGGACCCCATGAAATACCCGGTGCCTCGCACACCATGGGATGGAAAACCGGATTTTTCGGGCGTCTATTGGCCCGAGGCGACGATTGCCCCGCCGCCGGTGCCGCTCGAGTCGCTATACCGTCCGGAGGCACGTGACTACAGGGAGGGCGGCGGCGCCGCACGAGGCCTGATCGACTGGCGCGGCATCGATACGCCGAACTACCACTGCTGGCCACCGTCACCCGTCAACGGCGCGATGGGCGGAACCGTCCAACTGGTGTCGGCTCCCGGATATCTCCTGATGCTCAACGAAGGCGCCAGCAGCTTCAGGATCATTCCGATCGTTGAGGAGAACGGGCAGCGACCTCGCGCCGCGCGCAAGCCGTCGTTCCTCGGCTCGTCGGTCGGTCATTGGGAAGGCGACACGCTTGTTGTCGAGGTGACGGACTTCAACGGCAAGCCGTGGCTCGGCGATGCCAGGCCCCCGAACCGGCTCCCTCAGACATCGTCCGACGCGCTGCGCATCACCGAGCGCTGGAGTCGACCGGACGCGCAGGTCTTTGAATATCGAGTCGTTGTTGAAGACTCGAAGATGCTGACTGCTCCATGGACCGGAGCCACCGACCGCCGGGGCATGGTGCCGTACGACACGGTCCAGGAATCGCTCTGCTTCCTGGATCCCGAGCTGGACGCGCGGCACCGGGAATTTGCCGCCGCGGAAGCGGCGAAGAAGCAGCAGGGCGGTGTCCGATGAGCACGCGGGCGATCACGATTGCCGTTGCCGCGGTTGTCGTCGGAGCGGCCGTGTGGCTCGGCGTGCGATCGAGCGACAACGCAGAGTCGAGTGGGTCGGGAGCGGGTGCCGGTTCGTTCGCGGCGCGAACCACGTGGGGCGAACCGAACCTGACCGGCGTCTGGAAGGGCGAGCCGCTCGGCGCAAGCTCCGGGCGCGACACGTTCAATCTGACCGAGCTCGAGGGACTGTACAAGGACGAGGCGCGCGCTCGTATGAAGGTCTTGTCGGCCAAGGACGACCCGACCATGCGGTGCGCTCCTCCCGCGTTCCCTCGCGCCGCAATGATTGGGCATCCCGTTCAGATCGTTCAGCGCCCCGGATTCGCATTCGTGTTCACCGCGGCCTACCCGATCTTCCGGATCATCCCCACAACCGGGCGACCGCACACCTCGGAGCAGTATCTGTATCCGACACACCTCGGCGACTCGGCGGGACGCTGGGACGGTGACACGCTCGTCATCGACGTGACGTCCTTCAATGGAGAAGGATGGCTGGCGAGTGCCCAGGACAGGCCGACGAACGCGAGCACCGGGGTGTGGTTGACCTCTCCCGCAATGCACATCGTCGAACGATGGCGTCGCATTGACGCTGATACGCTCGAGTATCGCGCGACAGTGGAAGATCCGGAGATGCTGACGAAGCCGTGGGAGACGCCGGCGATCACCTTGAAACGTCAACCGCTCGACGTCATCGAGGAAGTGTTGTGCCGGCCGGAGGATGGCCCGGAAACCTATCTCACGCGTCTCGGATCATGACCTGGGATCGTACGGAGCAGACGAACCATCGTTCGGTGGCAGTTTTGCAGCATGGAGGCACGTATGGCGCGGAAGACGGTCGGCATTCTGACGGTGATTGTCGGGTTCGTGTCGATGACGACGCTGCTGTCGGCCCATCATTCGCGGGCGATGTACGACGTCGATCAGTTGGTGTCGGTCGAAGGCGTGGTCACGAACGTCGAATGGCGGAATCCGCACATGTGGATCACGCTCGATGTGCCGGGTCCCACTGGCAAGCCGGAAAGCTGGGGGTTCGAGGGGTCCGGGGCGGCGTCGATGGTCGCGTCGGGGATTTCTCCGCAGATCCTCAAGGTAGGCAATCGCGTCAAGATCATTGCGCATCCTCCGCGAGACAAGTCGAAGCGCACCGCCGAGTTCATGGGCATGGAAGTCAACGGCCGGTATTACTCGCGGGGAACGGGTTCCAATATCCGCGGCGCGGGAGAGAACTAGTCGTCCGTTCTTTCTGAATCACTACCGGCCGCGCTGACGTCGCGGCCGGCACACCGCACTTCCAAACATGGCTGTCGTGGTCCGCCCTATGCGTGACGATGAGGGACGTTTGTTCCTTGAAATCCATGGGCGCTCGGTTCGCGGACTTCCTGCACAGCACTACCCGCCTGACGTCATCGAAGCGTGGGCCGCGCCCGTCACAGAGGCTTCGGTTCGCGGTTTCCTGAAAAACGGCGATCGTGAGATTCGTCTGATAGCGGAACTCGACGGCGAGCCGGTAGGTCTCGGTGCCCTCGTCGTTCAGAAGGCGGAGCTGCGGGCCTGCTATGTCGTCCCCAGCGCTGCCCGCAGGGGCGTCGGCTCGGCCCTGGTGCGGGAGATGGAGCGTATGGCCCAAGAGCGAGGCCTCTCACACCTCGAGCTCCATGCTTCAGTGAACGCCGAACCGTTTTATGTTGCTCTCGGCTATGAGGCCGTGGAACGGAAGCAGCACGTTCTTCGTTCCGGTCTTCGGATGGACGCGTTGAAGATGCGGAAGCTCCTGCTCTAGTGGACGACCTTGCTCGACGAGTTGGCCGCGTCCTGCTCGCCTTCGTGGCACGCCCACTCCCACATTTCGTCGTCCGGCATTCGCCTCTGAGCTACCCGCATCGTCCACGGTCGGGTAAACACGGTTGGGTCGGTGATCGTGGCCTCGTAATTCATCGTGTTGGCATCGATGAAGATGAACCGCTCCACGATGTGCGCTTTGTCGCTGAAGAAATCTCCGACGACGTCGAGTCGTGATTTCGCGTTGAGATTGGTCGTATCCACGACGAGCGTGTTTCCTTCCCAACGGCCACGCGCATCGCCCATCCACAGCTTCAGGTTGGCGGGGACGCGCGGCCGGCCGTCCAGCGGGATGACGCGAAACGCATGATACTCATCCCAAACGAACACGACACTCCCGGGCGGCTGAAGAATCTTGAACGTCGGAAAGTAGTACAAACGCGGCACGCTGGGCACGAAGCAGCGGGTCTGCGTGTCGATGTGCTCGGGCTTGGTCGGATTCTCGTACGCCGCCTCGAGTTCCTTCCGCAGCGCCGCCGCCCACGGCTGATACGGGATGTGGCCGTCCGGCGGGTCCACGATCCGGCTTGGATTGAGCTTGACCACTCCGCTCAACCGCTCTTCGAAATCCACCGCACTGCTCTTCGCCGGGTCCAACGAGTGGGTCCCCCCCAGTACGGGACGCCACGAACCCTGCACGTCGGGCTGTCCGTCTGCGGTCCGCGCCGGAGGCCATGGGCTCTGCGGTGTTGAAGGTTGGGGCTGCGCACCCTGACCTGACAGCGAAACGGACAGCCCCACGAGTGCCACGCCGATCCCGAGAACCCTTACCGCCTGGTGCCATCTCATTGGAACGCTCCGTTTCTCGCGATCAACGCCCCGGGTACGGATAGTGACTTTTCCCACTGGAACGCATAACAGTCGTAGTCGAGAAGCTGAAAGTTCGGTTCCTTCCGCCGGTAGAGCAACATGCGCATCTTCCACGGCCGCGTGAACACCTTCGGATCTTCGATCGTCACTTCGTAATCGATGTGATCGGCATCCGCGAGCGTGTATCGCTCGACGACGTGCAGGGCATCGCTGTGGAAGTTGCCGGTTCTGTCGAACCACGTGTCCTCGTTGAAGTGCACGACGTCAACGACGAGCGTGTCGCCTTCCCAGCGGCCGCGTGAATCGCCCATCCACCACTCGATGGGTCCTCTCGGATGCGGGGTCCCGTTCGTATGAATGTGACGAACCGCGTGGAGGTACTGGTACAGGATCGTGGTGACCTCGGGCATCTGGACAATCTGAAACGGGAACGGCATGTACGTGATGCGCGGGACGCCCGGCAGGTAGCATTTTGCTTCGGTGTCGCGCGTCGCTCGATTCGCCAAATTGTCCTGCTTCCGGGCGAGCGCCTCAGGGCGGTACGGAATCTCGTCGCCCTCCACCACGCCAACCCCCGCGGGAACCCCTTCGCTCGCGGAGTGGGACAGGAGATTGTCGTTGGCGGTGGTAAACGCCTGCCAGATACCCGACAGATCGGGTTTGCCATCACGGGTGCGCGGAATGCCCGAAGGCTGAGGAGCCTGCGCCGCTCTGTCCGCGGTCTGGGCACCGGCGGGCAATTGACTGAGCGACAACGCCACCGCGAGGTGCAGAACGCTAAGTGTCCGGAGCCTCAT
This sequence comes from uncultured Acidobacteriota bacterium, assembly GCA_963814955.1. Taxonomy (GTDB): domain Bacteria; phylum Acidobacteriota; class Vicinamibacteria; order Vicinamibacterales; family UBA2999; genus DATCJA01. Next base: position 245,797 of record CAWFEX010000013.1, on the reverse strand, counting down.
GGGCCTCCAGTCTATGCACGCAGCGGCCGCGAGCGCAAACTCGCATTTGCATCGCGCCGTGCGAGATTCGTGTCAACGGGAATCATGACGGACCTGGCCGTAATCGGACCACCGGGGCTGCCACACCCGCGCCCTTGAGCAGTTCTTCAACGTGTGTCACCTCGTGGCGCGGCGCTGCTGCCAGTACGACGACGGTCTCAATCAGTTCATCCAGGGGCACGGGAACGAGGACACCAGTGGGGCTGGAATCCGCGCCCACGTCCCGTACAGACTTCGGCCGATTGTCGCCGCTTGGCTCCGGTGATCGCGACCGGAAAGTTTCGCGGCCGCCAGATCAGCGCGCGCAGTTCACGTTCAGGTTCACAGCTCCGCTGTTTGTGCATCCAGAACGCAAAGCCGTTCGGCAGGCTCTCGCTCGCGGCGAGATCTTCCGCGCCGTAATGGACAAGTCCGATATATACGGGCTCCAGATGCGCATCGAAACTGCGGCACAGACGCCAGTACGTGCTCTTGATCGCCACCGCGGCATGTGCACCATACATCTCCCACACGCGTTCCGGCTCCGCCTCCGTTGCATGCCAGCAACTGATGTACGCGTTGAGTCTGTCGCTGAGCTGCGCCTCACGCCACATGTCGTACATCGACGAATCGGCAGTTTCGAAGATGGTCTTGTCGATCTGTTCCGTCAGCATCTCGTCAAAATCGCCCTGGAATGCGTCGCCGCGAGCGAAGTACAACGACTTCGCCGACACCAGCGACTGTGAATCTCTCGAGATCCATGAACCGCCACAGCGGCACGTTTACGTTGGAAGGGGGTAGAAACTCCGGGTGGGACTGGTGGGACATCACCTGGGCGCTGTTCGACGCACTGCCTATCTCGGCGTGCCGAGACGGTACAAATGAGTGTCGCTGCGAATGAAGATCGAGCTGTCAGAAATGGCCATTGAAGCCAGAGTCGCCCCGTCGAGCTGATTTCTTGCCAGGACGCGGAACTCGGTACCGGGTGCAATGACGGTCGCCAGTCCCTCTTCGCTCAGGAAATAGATCCGTCCGTCGGCAAACACCGGCGACGCAGAATGGTTGCCGCCAATCCGCCGCACCCAGTGCGACGCTCCGGTTTTCGCATCCAGCGCGGATGCCACGCCGATGTCGCTCACGACGAACAGCTCGTCTCCGACGAGCAGCGGTGACGGCGTCAAAGGCGCGCCCCGCTGCAGCGTCCACGCGGTATGGGTTTTAGTGATATCGCCAGTGCCGTCGGCTCGCACAGCCAGCAGGGACGGCTGCTGGAATCCGGTTGCGATGTAGACGAGCCCGTGGCCGTACACCGGGCGCGGCACGTTGGAGAAACCGTCTGCGTACGCCACCCGCCAGATCTCTTTTCCTGATCGCGGATCGTAGGCGGCCGCGCGATAGGCGCCGATGCTGACGACCTGGTCCCGTTCCCCGACACGAATCACGAGTGGAGTGGTGTAGGCCTGGTCCGACGGCGAACGGCGTTGCGTCTTCCATCGGACTTTTCCAGTCCGCTTGTCGAGGGCGATGACAAATGCCGCATCCCACCCGTCGCAGCTGAAGATCAACAGATCTTCGAAGACGACCGGCGATCCGCCGTTGCCGTGCTGGGTGACATAGGGAAATCGCGCTTTCCACACAATCTCGCCGGACGTCGTCAGCGCGGCTGTGCCGTCGGCGCCGAAGTGGACATATACGCGGTCGCCGTCGATGACCGGGGTCGGTGACGCGTGGCTGTTCTTCGCGTTGGTGAGGGCGGCATTGCCGAGCCGAAATGCTTCGACGTTGATGATCGGGACTCCGGTTTGAACGTCGAACGCCAGCACCCGGAGCGACGCGCTGCCGCGCTCCCGCACCGCCGTTGTCAGCCAGACACGCCCGCCTGCGACCACCGGCGTCGACCACCCAAGGCCCGGAACCGGCGTTTTCCAGATCACGTTCCGCGACTCGCTCCACTCGAGCGGCAAGCCGCGCTCGGCCGAGTGGCCCTGCCCCGTCGGGCCGCGGAACTCCGGCCAGTCTTCGGCGTGAACCGTAAACGCGATCAGCGCGAGCAGAAGCGGCAGCGCGGCCCTGCGGGTCACGACGTAGATCATACGCTCCGGGACGCGGGCGAACGCGCGATTGGACGTGCGTTCGATTTTCTCGTGCTCCTACGTGCCGGCTGCCGCGTGCTCGAATGGGGATGGATGCGAAGGATTACGTAGCATCGGCTGCCTTTTCCAGTACGTCAGCGATCGCCAGAGCCACTCGGCCGGCCCGAATCGGTAGCGCCCGAGCCAGATGGGGCTGACCACGAGCTGGGCTGCCCAGATCGCCACGACCACGACGAGCTGTTCAGCGTAATCGAGCTGACCCGCGAGACCGAATCCCCAGCCAAGAAAGAGGATGGATGTCACGACGCTGTGAAGCAGGTAATTCGAGAACGCCATCTGGCCAACGGCCGCGAGCGCTCGACGCAGACGACCCAGTGCGCCACTCTTCACCAGCAGAACCAGTGCTGCCGCATAACCAACAGAGGCTGCAACGGCTCCCACGTAATTCCACAGATCGGCGAACGCGCGCTCCGGCACGGCGAATTGAATGCGTTCCAGCACAACGGTGCCGTACCACGCGAGCAACAGGCCTCCGGGGATGCACAACGCGGCCACCAGCGCGTACGTGCCGGTCGACCGGCGGCCGTCGAGGAAGCCCCATTTGTAGAGGGCCATGCCCAGCAGCATCATGCCGCTGCAGCGCCAGAGAAAGAACGCCAGAAAGAACACTGTCTGGAACAGGAACACGTCCGGTGCGTGGCGCGCGACGGCTTCCGGATACGATCCGAGCATCCAGCTGAGATGCTCGCGGGCCTGCTCCGGTGTGGGCATCATGATCGCGGCTTCCTGTGCGCGCTCAGCGGCCGACATTTCTTCCCAGCCGAGGGCATGCACGATCCCCAGAACCGCGCCGACGCTTAACACCAGAACTGCCGCGACCATGAGCACGCCAGCGGGCAGGCGGCGCACCCACCACAGGATGAGAATGCCGCACATCGAGTAGGGCACGAGGATGTCTCCACCCCAGATCAGATACGCGTGCACAAGGCCAATGGCGAGAAGCCACCCCATTCTCCGGAACCAGAGGCCGCGCGGGGGCCGCCCGCTCTCGGTGGATTTGGCGGTGTACAAGAGAACCCCCACCCCGAAGAGCATTGAGAACAGCCCCATCATCTTGAGGTCGAAGACCACGCTCGTGAAGATGTACGCGACGCGGCTCGCACCGGTGTAATCGAACAGCGCGTACGGGTACATATACGAGCTCAGAGGGCCGGCCATGCCTCGGATGTTCATGGCGAGGATGCCCAGGAGGGCAAAACCGCGGAGCACGTCCAGCGTTTCGATACGGTCGCGTGACGAGACCGGTGTGAGATGAGGCATGGGCGGGAATCTACTGCAAGCATGTACCGGACGCCACCTGAAGCTTAGCTGCCGCCGCTTCCTCGATACGGCCCGCGGCGCTACACTAAGGCCCGCCGGAAGCGTGGGCCGGCGCATCCACGTGGAGCGCGATGGGAGTGAATGTCCGCGTTTTCGTGGTTTTTGCGAGTGCCTCACTGGTGTGGGTTGCCTGGGCAGCTACACCCGGCGCCGCCAAGTACACCCGGCGCCGCCACAAACGTCTGCGCCCCTCACATCGACGGCCGGTGCTCACAGACAGCTGCTCGACCGTTACTGCCTCGGTTGCCACAACGAGAAAGCCAGGGCTGCCGGCGTCGACTCGGCGCGCAAGCTCGTCCTGGATGCGCTCGACCTGACGCACGTGGCGCGCGAGGCGCGCACCTGGGAGCTCGTAGCCCGCAAGCTGCGCGCGGGCATGATGCCGCCCGCCGGCATGCCCCGACCCGATGGCGCCGCGCTCAAGTCGCTGATCTCCTGGGTTGAAAACGAACTCGATCGGAGCTCGGTCCTTCACACTCCGTCCCCGGGACTGCACCGGTTGAATCGAGTCGAGTACGCGAACGCCGTCTCCGATTTGCTCGACTTGCCGATCGATGCCGCGACATATCTGCCGGCAGACGACTCGACCTCGGGGTTCGACAACATTGCCGGCGCCCTCGGGATCTCATCGACGCTGGTGGAAGCGTACGTGACGTCTGCACAGAAGATCGCCCGGCTGGCGCTTGGAGTACCGGAGCCGCCGACCCTCGCAATCCACCGGCCGCGTGAGGACACCTCGCAGGACTATCACATCGAGGGGCTCCCGTTCGGCACGCGCGGGGGCATGCTCGTGGATCACCTGTTTCCATCGGACGGTGAATACACGATCACCGTGACGCCCATATTTGGCGACAACATGTCGCCAGCAGGATTCGGTTCGGTGCCCTGTGAGCGCCTTGCCATCCTGCTGGACGGCGACCGGCTGGGACTGCTGGACTGGCAGGGAGGCGGACGGCTCCCGGCCGCCGACTGTCGCGGACGCCAACAAGGGGCCGGACGATCCGGCCAGGCAGGGCCGGAGGCGTTCTTTGGCGGCCGCGATGGCGCGCCGATGCGCGTTCGCTTCACGACAACCGCCGGTCGGCATCGGGTGGGCGTTACGTTCCTGGCCACGCATTATGCTCCGCTGCTCGATCTGGATTGCCGCTTCCGGCGTTCCACGATTCAGACGGGCCCGACGCCCGGCTACACGTTCTTTCCGCACGTAGGACAGATACGCATCGAAGGGCCGTACGACGCCAAACCGCCGGCCGATTCACCGAGCCGCCGGCGAATCCTCATCTGCAAACCCGCCAGCGTCGCCAACGAAACGCCGTGCGCCCGACGGATCCTGGGCACGCTGGTGACACAGGCGTACCGGCGACCGGCGGTTCAAAGTGATATCGACCTGCTCATGCAGTTCTACGCTGCGGGTCGGCGTGAGAAGGATTTTGAAGTCGGGATCGAGATGGCGCTCGCGCGCATTCTTGCCTCTCCGCAGTTCGTCTATCGAATCGAAGAGGAGCCGGCAGGACTGGCACCCGGCCAGCCGTACAAGATTACCGACATCGATCTTGCGTCACGCCTCTCGTTTTTCCTGTGGAGCCGTCCGCCTGACCAGGCGCTGCTGGCCGTCGCCCGTCAGGGACGCCTCCGCGATCCGATCGTGCTGGAGCAACAGGTTCGTCGGATGCTGAAACATCCAAAGGCGAAGGCGCTGTCGCAAAACTTCGCCGGCCAGTGGCTGAACTTGCGGGGGCTCGACAGCGCGGTGCCCGTTCCGATGCTGTTTACCGACTTCGACGATCCGCTGCGCCAGGCCATGCGCACCGAGGTCGAGATGCTTTTCGACAGCATCATCGGTGAGGACCGCAGCGTGACCGACCTGCTCACCGCGGACTACACCTTCGTGAACGAGCGGCTGGCGCGCCACTACGGCATCCCCCACATCTACGGCAGCCAGTTCAGACGGGTTCCGCTCGGTCCCGGCCTGGAGATGCGGCGCGGGCTGCTCGGCAAGGGCGCGTTTCTGACGACCACGTCCAAGCCCGAACGCACTTCCCCTGTCACGCGCGGCAAGTGGATCATGAGCAACATCCTCGGCGTGAACCCACCCGACCCGCCAGCCAACGTGCCCCCGCTTCCACCGCGGACCGCCGATCTGAGAGGGAGTGCGCGGGAACCGTCGATGCGCGAAAAGATGGTCGAGCATCGCGTACGCCCCGACTGCGTGCAGTGTCACCGGTTGATGGACCCGATCGGGTTCGCGCTGGAGAACTTCGACGCCGTCGGGTTGTGGCGCAGTCACGACGAGGGAACGCCAGTTGACGCTTCGGCCGAGCTGTTCGATGGAGCCAGCGTCGACGGCCCCACCGACCTTCGGACGTGGCTCACGAGTTATTCGGCGCAGTTTGTGCGGGTCACCGTTGAAAAGCTGATGACGTATGCCCTCGGACGTGGCGTCGAGTATCAGGACATGCCGCTCGTGCGCGCGATTGCTCGCGACGCCGACCGCCAGGGCAATCGATTCGCTGCCATCGTCATTGGCATCGTCAAGAGTGCGCCGTTTCAGATGAACACCAAGGCCCGATCGGATGCAGATGTCGTGCGCGAGGCGTCCGTCGGCCCGACGCGGTGAGAGAGAAGCCCATATGTCCTTCATTACCAAGCGGCACATTCCCCGGCGGACGTTCCTGCGGACATCTGGAGTGACGCTCGCCTTGCCCCTGCTGGATGCGATGGCGCCTGCCAGGTTGGCGCTGGCCCAGACCGCGGCACCGCCGAAGCGCTTCGTCGGGATCTTCATGCCGCACGGCATGGCGCCCGGCCTCTGGGAGCCAGGTACCACGGGCGCGCTGCCCGAACGGCTGCCGTTCATCCTCGAGTCGCTCGAGAAGGTCAAGAAGCAGACGGTCGTGCTCACCGGCCTGTGGTCGAAATCGGCTGAGCCGCCGGAAGGGACCACCGGCTCGGACCATTGGGTCGCAGCGGCCTACCTGACAGGAATCAAGCCTCGGAAGACGGCGGGCTCCGACGCGACGGTCGGCAGTCCAACCATCGACCAGCTCATCGCGAGGAAGATCGGCGCCGAGACGCTGCTGCCGTCGCTGCAGCTGGCCGTCGAAGACCCGAACGCAAGCTCGAGCAACTGCGGCGAGGGGTATAGCTGCGCGTACACGAACTCGATTTCGTGGACGGCGCTGCCGACGCCCCCGGATGAGCCCCTGATGCGAACGGCGCCGATTCCCATGGAGCTCAACCCGCAGGTTGTGTTCGAGCGACTGTTCGGCAGCATCGGCGCGCCGGAGTTACGAGCCGCCCGTCTCGTGCAGCGGCGCAGCATTCTGGACTCGCTCGTCGGCGAGCTGGAGCGTCTAAAGAACGATCTTGGCACGGCAGACCGGCGAACCATCAACCAGTACACCGAAGAGATTCGCGAGATCGAGCGACGCCTTCAACTGGCCGCGAAGGCGTCGACCGAAGTGCCGTCTGTCGACCTTCCGCCCGGCATTCCCGAAGATTTCGACGAGCACATCCGGCTCCACTACGACCTGCTCGCGCTGGCGTTCAAGGCCGACATCACCCGCGTCGCCACCGTGCTGTGTGCACGCGATCTGACCAGCCGGGTGTACCGCTTCCCAAAGGGACCATTGTTCCCCGACGGCGGTACGAGCGTGAGCTTCCATGGTGGATCGCACCATCAGGACGATCCGTCACAGATGCGGCGTTACGCCCAGCTGAATCGGTACCACGTTTCGACGCTGGTGTACTTCGCTGAAAAACTTCGCTCCATTCCCGAGGCTGACGGGAACCTGCTCGATCACTCGCTGCTCATGTACGGCAGCAACATGGGCAACTCGAATCAGCACCAGCACTACGACGTGCCGCACATCCTCGTTGGCGGCGCCGGCGGCCGGCTGGAAGGCAACCGGCACCTCGCCTACGAGACGAAAACCGTGCCCACGGGCAATCTGCTGCTGCGGCTGCTCGACCTGTACGACGTCGAGCAGGAACAGCAGGGCGATAGCACGGGACGACTCGAGGATCTGTAGTGCCTAGAGTGCCTGAAGTGACGAGAACCTGTTTCATAACCGTAGGGCGGGCCCTTTTCGCGTGCGCGGTGGCGTTTGCCGTTGTCGGCGTCGAGGCGCGTGCCAGCGACGTTGCCGACGCCGTGATGCGCGGCGACACGGCTGCATTGCGCACGCTGATCCGGAAAAACGCCGACGTCAACGCGCGCCAGGTAGACGGCTCGACGGCCCTTCATTGGGCGGTGTATCGCGACGATCTCGAGGCGGCAGATCTGCTCATTGCAGCGGGAGCGAATGTCCGCGTGGTGACGCGCGAGGAGGTGACGCCGCTGGCGATGGCATGCCTCCACGGCAGTGTGCGGATGGTGGAGCGGCTGCTGAAAGCGGGAGCCGATCCGAAGGAACGCGGTCCCAACGGCGAGACGATGCTGATGTTTGCGGCGCGCAATGGTCAAGTTGATCTCATCAAACGACTGGTCGCCGCGCGCGTGGACATCAACGCGCGCGAAGATCTCCGAGGGACAACAGCGCTCATGTGGGCGGTCACCGAGCGTCATTCGGAGGCGGTAAGGGTGCTGCTCGCGGCCGGTGCGAACCCGGGGGTGAAGTCGGGCCCGGCGGGCCTGCCACAGAACTATTTCGCGCCGCGATTGAACGTCAAGAGTGTCGAGGAGGCGCAGGTCCGGCGTCGCCGCGCGGCCGAAGGAGGACGCACCTACGCCGAGCAGCTCGAGCTCGAACGCCGGCAGGAGCTCGTTCCCGACGGGCCGCAGGCGCGCATCCCGGCTGACGACAACGACGACAATGTGCCGATTCTGGCGGGGTTGGTCGGGAGCGGCGGCGGCGGGCTGACCGCCCTGGTCTTTGCCGCGCGCGAAGGCGACATCGAATCCGCACTGGCGCTGCTGGATGCGGGCGCTGACGTCAACCAGACCACCGAGTATGGCTGGACACCGCTGCTGACCGCGATCAACAACCGCAACTACGCGCTGGCGGCGCTGCTCATCGAGCGCGGCGCCGACGTCAACCTCGCCAACAAGGGCGCCTGGACGCCGCTTTATCTGGCCACGGACAACCGCAACATCGAGGGCGGCGACTATCCTGTCCCGAAGCCTGATCGGGATCACTTGGAGCTCATCAAGCTCCTGCTTGACAGAGGCGCGAATCCGAACGCGCGGGTCAGCCAGAACACGCTTACGCGCACGATCTTCACGATGCAGTGGTTCTTTGAAGAAGGCGCCACCGCGTTCGTCCGGACAGCCCAGTCGGGAGATACCGAGCTGCTGAAGCTGCTGCTGCAATATGGGGCGGATCCGAACATCGCGACCGCGAACGGCGACACCGCGCTGACGGCGGCCGCCGGCATAGGCTGGGTCGAGGGCGTGACGTTTGAACGATCACGGGAGGAGAACCTCGAAGCGATCCGCATGCTGCTGGATCTTGGCCTCGACCCCAACCACGCGAACAATGACGGCCGCACGCCGCTGATGGGCGCAGCGCTCAAGGGTCGCAATCCCCTCGTCCAACTGCTCGTCGACCGCGGCGCCCGGCTCGAGACCCGCGATCGCGGCAGCCGCGACACGGAACGAGTAGGCTCGGTCGCGGCCGGATACAGGTGGCAGGCACTCGACTACGCGGAGGGTCTCGTTCGGGTGGGCGTGCAGTCCGCGGTCGCGTATCCGGAGACGGCGGCGCTCATCCGAAAGCTGCTGCTCGAGCGTGGCCTTCCGGTGCCACCGGAGAATCGCAACATCCTGTCAATCTGTGTCGTGACGCTCTGTCAATGAGGCACGGGTCCGGCTAAAGCTAAAGCCGGACACTACGTGCGACTTCTTTTCCGTTATCTCAGCCCGATACGTAGATCCGCCCGCAGCGTGCGCGGGGCGCCGAAATGCGTGCCGCTGAATGGATTGCCAAAATTCAGCGCAAATGCGTGATTCGCGAGATTCAGGACGCTGAGGCGGACCGACGTATCTATCCGTCGACCCCGATGCAGCGTTTGCGAGAGACTCAGGTCGAAAACGGTCCTCGCCCGGACACGGCCTTTTTCGGAGTCTACGAGCTCGGCGCCGGGGCGCTTCGTCAAGTCCGCTATATCGTCGTCGTCGACTTCGAGCGGTGTGCCGCTCTCGTACCGTGCGGCGACAGACGCAGAAAACCCGCGACCACCGCTCTGATAGATAAGGCCGGCCGCGCCGAGATGGCGTTGGTCATGATCCGGTGTGAAGCGCGTGCCGGCGCTGATCTCGAGGCTATGTTCTTCCAGGAAGAGTCCGCCGTTGATCGGGCCAACCTGCTCCACTTTCGACAGTGTGTAGCTGGCATACGACGACCAGCCGCGATACCTGGGTACCTCGACGCGTAAATCCCAGCCTCGCGCGGTACCGCTCGCCACGCTGTTCGGAAAGATGATTGTCGTGCCAAAAAAGACGTTCGGGTCCGCGTAATTGCGGACGTGTCGCGACCAGTACGCCGTATCCAGCCTGATCGCGCCCGCAAACCAGCGATCGATACCCACCTCCCACGCGGTCTGACGCTCGGGTTCAAGATCGGCGCCGCCGCTGTTGCCACTACTCGCCTCGGCCGCAAACGGCGACAGCGCTCGCGCCCCGGCTGACGACGCCAGGAGCAAATGCTCCGGCTGTGGTGGTTGAAAGAAACGGTTCAACGACGCCCGCAGCGTCGTCGTTGCGCCGGGCCACGCATACGCCACACCGACGCGGGGGCTCCACTGCGATGCGGGGATCAGGAGGTGCGTCCGATCGAAGCGGAGTCCGAAGTCCACGGTGAACCGATCCGTCCCCCGAACCCGGTCCTGTGCGTAGAAAGACCATTGGCCGCGGTTCGTTTGATCGGCAAAACGGAACGGATTGGCGACTCCGAATTCGGCCGCGCGTTCGCTAATCCCGGCGGCTTCCGCCTTCTGCGGATTCGTCACTGCGAAACTGAAGTCCTCCCGCAGCGTGAGATGCCCGACTTCGAATCCGAACTTGAGGGTGTGGCGCCTTCGCTCGTACGTCAGACCGGCGATCAATCCGGTTCGGGCCTGCTGACGATCGGAGCGGGCTGAAAGCGGCAGGTCGCCGGGGCTGCCCAGCAGGTCCGCGTCAACATGGCGGCGATACGCCGCCAGGCGCGAGACGGCGGCATCCGACCAGGCGCGTTGCCACGAGGCAGATTGCGAGTGCTGCACCACACGCTGTCGCTGGTCCTGTCCGGCGTCCTCCTGCGCTTCCCCATGCGGGACCTCATAGCGCGAGCGTCCGCCCGTTACATCGACCTTGACGAGGTTCGCGTCGGTCGCGAGCACATTCAAATGCACCTCACTCGAAAGGACGTTACCTTCGTTGTGAAGATTATCGGGATGCACCGGATCGAGAAATCGGTCCGACCGGTCCGATGTGACACTCACACCAAGGTTCGCGCGGCCCCCAACAGGTCCCTCGCCGAACCCTCGCAGCGACCGGACAGCATCGCTGCCGATTCCTGTATCGACCGTGCCGACCCACGCTGTGCGTGGCGTCGTCGATGACTGCACTTCGATCACGGCGCCGGACTTGAGCCCGTACTCCGGCGGGATATATCCGGTCAGCACATTCAGGCTGCCGATGCTCGCCGGGTCGGGCGCAATGCCAAACAACGCATCCATGCGGTCGTACACGGGCAAACCGTCCTCGACATACAGGACACCGTCATCGACACCGCGGACGTGAAGCAGCCCGTTATCCTCGCTGCCCCAGCCCGGCAAAGTGGCGAGCACCTGCTGTACGCCTCGACTGGGCATCCGCGTCGGCAGCTGACGAATCGCGTCTCCTGCGATGGTCATGCGCGTTGTCACCTGCGCTTCCGCGGTGCCCTGAACGATCACACTCTCGGCGACATGAGCCGCCAGCGTCAGTTGGACATCGATCGGCAGTGGCGTCTGCACGGCGACCACGCGGGCGTCCGATCGTTGTGGGGGGGCTTCGGCAAGCAGTGTGTAAGTGCCCGGCGGCACGTTCTCCAGCTGAAAACTACCGTCAGCTTCCGTTTGTGTGGCCGCGATAGGCGATCCGAGGCGATCGAGCAGTGTTACCGCGGCACCGGCAACCGGTTGACCATCCGCACCAGCTACACGACCACGGATAATCGCCGACTGCGGTTGCGCTGCCAGGGCGCCCGGAATGAGCGAAACCACGGCGACGAAGATGAAACGGAGCGACCACGTTTTCATGGATATCAGGTCCGGCTAAAGCCGGACACTACATCTGCGGATGGTTCCGCTGAAGCCGGACACTGCGTACGACGGGTCCGGCTAAAGCCGGACACTACGTACAACCGGTTAAAGCCGGACACTACGTGCGAGGGTCAGCGTGGGGTCAGGCTAAAGCCGGACACTACGTCCAACGGTCACCGTGACGACGTGGTCGACGCCGTCAGGCGCTTCTTGTAGTTCGCCTCGGAGTCGTCGACCATCTTGGCCCACTGTCCGGGAGCCAGAGCCAGCGGACTCGGGCGCTTGTTGGCCCACAGCGCTTCCAGCTTGCCCTTGAAAAGATTCTGCGGGTGGCCGGAAATCAGGATGTCGGGATTCATCGCGCGCAGCGCCTTGTAAGAATTGAAGGCGTCCTCCGGGCGGGTGTCATATTTCGGATCGCCGGTGATCGGTCCGGGCGGGCCGCCGTAGACAATCTGATAGGTCCTCCCGTCCTCCTGCGTGGTGATGAAATAGGCGGCCGCGCCGAGTGTATGGCCGGGCGTCCAAATCACTTTGACCGTTGACCCTCCCAGATGGATGTCTTCCCCGGTCTTGAGGACACGGCCAACCTGGATCGGCTCGTGGCCCCACGTCTCGGTCGACGAAAGGTCGTGGCCGCTGACCAGCGACGGGACCTCGGCTTCCAGCGCCGCCACCGTCGCTCCGGTAATGCGGCGAATCGTCTCCATCGTTTCCATGTGGTCGTAGTGCGCGTGCGAGATCAGCATCACCTTGATGTCGGCCGGCTTGAAGCCAAGCTTGACGATGTTCGGGAAGACGACCGCCGCCATCTTCTGCGTGCCAGTATCCAGCAGGATGTGGCCCTGCGGTGTGGCAACCAGAATCGAGGCGATGTTGTTGGCGCCCACATAGTAGACGTTGCCCATGATCTTGAACGGGGCCTGCGGCTCGCTGTCGGTATCCGGCCGGCCGACGCGGTCCATGAACCACGCGGTATCCTTGCCGCCGATCGCGAGCGGATCGGGGGCTGACGGCGTCTGAGCCGAGCTGGTGGCAACGATCGACGCGATCGCGAGGACGGCCAGAGCAAATAACATCGTGCGCATAGAGTTTCCTGCTGGATTGCGGCGGTTAACCGCCGTGTTCGTTGAAAAGCTGCCACACCTTAACCCAGAAGCCAGGCCGGAACAACGGCGATTCCGCGATGTGTCAAAGCGATGGAGCTCGACCCTCTCTTACGCCACCAGCACCCGAGTGGTTTCTGCGCCGTTCATGCGCGATTTGACCGTCATACTGGAGTTGCGATGCCGATCGGTCGCGCCAGGCGGCAACGCATCCTGAATCATTCGATCGAGCACGGCAAACATCGTGTTTTCACCTTCGTCCATGCTGTCGAAATGTTTCAGCGCCGTCCCGAAGTCCGATAGCCCCTTCTCATACTCAGCGGGCGTTCGATTCTTCAGCGCCAGAAGTCGGCTCAGCTCCGAAAACGCCTTCACGAGGCTGTCCTCGATGCGATACAGCGTGTCGAGTTGACGCAAATCGGTGCCGTCGAGCGTTGCCTTGGGCGGGGCTGTGAGGTTTCGCAACGGCGAGGGCGCAATTGGCGAGAACTCACGCGCGAAATGGCTCGCGAAATTCGGGCCCTGCGACTTCCACTGCTCGCGCACGCCCGGTGTCCAATATGCCCACCCGCGCTGCGCCAGACGATGTGAGCGGCTCACGTAGTTTCCCAGGACAATCAGCCGCAAGAGGCGCCGGACTCTCGCTTCATCCGTGGCGGCAAACGGCCGCTGGAGAAATGCCTGCAGACCGGCCTCTGTAAAACGCACGTCGTAACTCACCGAGACCCGGCCGAAGTCACCGTTCGCATCGCGCGGCAGCAATTGCGCCAGCGCTGCCTCCGCCGCCGCGTCGGAAGTAGCCAAACCGAAATCGTCCGCGAAGCTGAGGTACTGCGCCAACTCGGAGGGCGTCGTCCGTTCGTCGTCGAACACCAGCTGATACCGGGAGGACATTCCCGTGATCGAGTCGATCAAATAGGACCGGTTCTTTGCGTCAAAGGCCACCGCGCCACTCGACTCCCCGAGAAAGCGCAGCACGAGATTCGTATAGATGCGCTCGCGGGCCCGGTCGCGTCCGCGCTTCGTCTCCTTCTCCCGCTGCATTTCGATTGTCGTCATGACGGTCAACTGATTGCCCTCTTCGGCGACGATCCGCTGCTCGGACTCGACGAGCAGCCGATCGACGGCGTCGTAGATCCAGTCCGTATGCCATCCGACAACGTGGACCGACAACTTGCTTTGCGTCTGCAGCTTGCGCGTCAGCACGCCGTCGCGAACCCTGACCCGGCCGGTAGACGCCGATGCCAGCACGGTCGCGAAGTCGCCGTGCGCCGCAGCTCGAATCAACTCGGAGGCCCGCAGATCGATCTCGACCGAGACGAGCGCATCGTGCTCGCGCGCGCGGCTGTATCCCGCGTGAAGCTCGAACTCCGCCGACTGCGTAAGCGTTTCAACGATTCGGGTGTGAAATGTCTTCTTCGCCTCCTCGAGCCGGCCGAGCACCTCGTTCAGACGACGCGCGACCTGACCGACCTCGCTCGCGGAGAGCCCCTTGACCGCCTTGCCGGTGATGCGTTCCACGAAACCGAGCAGCGGTCGTGCCGTGAGCGTACGCAGCGCGGGGCCGTCGACACCGGCCAGCGCCGTCACGAACCCGTCGAGTGGAAAATGTGATTTGGCGAGGCCGATGACCTCCAGGATCTCCTTATGGGCGTCGCTCTGAATCTGGTCGAGGATGTCAGAGGCGCGATTCTGCAAGTCGGCGAGTGAGGTGAGTCCGCCGGGCTTCGCGATTTTCAATGCAAAGCCAAGCGGATCTCCACCGGTCAGCTGGTTGACGACTGCCCAGAGCGTCGGGTCGATGTCGCCTTCGAACCGCTTCCACTGAGTGGCTTTCGTGATTTGCTTCAATGCGTCTTTGAGAGCGGTCTGGACGTTCTTCGTGGCGGGATCGTAGTAGCGGTCGAACAGTGCGATTGCGTGGTCGCCGGCCCTGGCATAGGCATCGGCAACGCGGTGCGCCTTCCCCAGCAGCTCGTCGAAGTTCGTGCGCTGCTCGAGCTCGTCGAACCCCTTGCCGACGAGCTTCTCGATGAAACCCTCAGCCAGTGTGTCGAGGCGCGACTGAAGCTGAGCAAAATCCGTGTAGGTGCGGACATCCTGCAGCAGGTTCAGGAAGTTGCGGGCCCGAAGTCCAAGCAGCGCTTCCAGCAACTCGTCGGTCGTCGCGGGGAAATCCGTCGGCTTCAGGGTCGCCGTTGCCTTGACGTCGGCAGCGATGGCGAACGTGTTCGTGCTCGTCCGATGGAGATCGACGCGAACCCAGCCGGCTTCCGACCCTGCGCGCACGGCGATTCGGAAACGCCCCGCAACCTTCGCCGACAGACCCGCTTTGGCCATCAGACTGAAGGCATAGCTTTCCGTCACACGAAGCTGGCCGACCTCGAAGGAGGGTGCGCCCTTGATCTGATAGCCATACCCCAGCGAGGCGCCCAACGACGCATAACCACCGTACTCCAGCACAATGACTTCGTCATCCGCCAACGGCTCCGCTATCTGTCCCGGCAGCCGCATCGACGTGAAGAAGTCCTTCAGTACTTCGGTCGCTGTCGTGGTGTCGGCAAACGAGCGCGCGAACAGATATCGCGCGTCGGCGCCGGCGCCAATGGTGAGGCCTGCTGAAAGGACGCCAAAGCTCGCGGCCATCTTTGCGCTCGCGTCAGCCTCGCCCCCGACATCGAAGAGAAGAATCAGCCGTTTTCCGTGCGCGGGCTCGTCGAAGTATGTGTCCAACCCGACGCATGCGAGATCGCGCACGGCCCCAACGCCCGACCAGAACGGCCTCAACGCGACCGCCGTTTCGGTGCCGAACGACACCTTGACAGTGTCCGAATGACCGAGTGACAGGGCCTGCCCCGGTGCGACGTCGACGCCCAGGGCAAGCAGCGGCTTGTCCGTTCTGGTCAGTGGCTCGTCCAGATCGCCGGCGTGCAGTCCGACACTGAGCTTTCCCGCGCCATCCAGGATTTTCAGGTTCTTTTTCGAGAAATCCATTCCAACGCCTCCGCGCGCAGACGCGTATCCGAGGGACGCGCCGTCGATACTGCGGGTTCTGTTGTGTCGGAGGGAGCGAGCGAGTGCCGCGATTCTCGGATCCGCATGGGGAGCGAGTCAAGGTAAGCCACGTTGGTGATCACGGAAGCCGAAAGATATCCGCATGCACCGACGCCGGCGCGACGAGTCTGTGCTTGCCGGGGTGGTCGAAGACTACCAGCACGGAAGGTGCGCCCGCACCCTCGAATGATGAGATCGCTTCGGCGCGATCGGTGCCCTCGCCGTGCGGCACCACCATCAGGCGCTTTACATCGGATCCACTCGGGGCGCGCGTGGATTTCACATTCTTCCAGCGCCAGATTTCGGTCGGCCCATCGTGTGTCATCGAAGGACCCGCCAGTATCAGAAGGTCGTCGCCGTACCACATGAGATCGCGCGCGCCGAGCCCGCCCAGGTCCAGAAAATGCTTGCGATACGGGATCCGCTTGTTAGTGCCCTTCATTCGAAGGCGCCCCTTGAAATCCGATTCGAGCGCGAGCTCGACAACGCAGCACCACCCGCGCAGCACTGGACCTCGCAGGCCGACGAAGACATTCATGCCCCGCACCGCCAGCCCCTCAATGTCGAACCCGTTGTCCTTGCCGGGAATGTCCACGAAGGGCGCCAGGTGGACATCGTCATGTTCAACGATGGCATCCAGCAGGTCGCTCGATGTCGTAGTTGCGCGCAGCGCTCCGGCCCGGCGTTTTCCGTCGGCTGTCTTGGGCGTGCTCCCAACAAGGGGCACGCGCGCCAGCAGGTGGCGATTCCCGTCACGCCCCGTCTCGGCAAGCCTCTTCGCAACGTTCGTCGGCGATTCGCTCTTCTTTGCTTTCTTCCGCAGCACACTGTGAGAACCCACGAACCACAACCACCCTTCGTCTACGTCCATCCCTTCGATGTCGGCCTCTTCGTCGGGGTCCGCGGGCAATTTCAACAGATCTACGAGATCGAAGGTCGTGTGGTGATTACAACGGAGGCCCGCGCGCTGCACGTCGAACCGATCCAGACGGCATCCTTCGTCGCACGCAAGCCACAGGTGCCCGTCTGAGACAACAGCGGCGGACAGGCCCGTGCGTGCGTCCGTGCCGTCAGCGATCGTGAGCCTTTCGGGATCGAACTCGATTCTCAATTTGTCCGGGTGAGTAGACGGCATGAGTAGCTTCTCTGTTCCTGCCGATCATGTGATCGTCAGCCATGTCAGCCGCGTTCCCTCGTCGAGCATAACGAACGACGTCCGAAATCGAACGTACGACTTGCACGAGATTTTCGCCTTTTCAGGATGGGGTGCAGGGATCGTCGTTTGCATTGTCGTCATACATGAGGATGTGAACGGATGGCCTTCCCCGCAAGTGTGCTTTATACACATACAGAAGCGCTCTTCGGCTACTTGCCGGCGGTGTGCGATGGCGACGTCGAAGGAATCCACCAGGCGCGAGTAATAACGCGACGGCTTCGGGAGGCTCTGCCGCTGTTTGCCAACTCATTTCCCCAGGACGTGCAACGCGTGACGCGGCTCGTCAAGAGCCTCGGCCGCAAACTCGGTCGCGCCCGCCAGCTGGATGTCATGGACGCAGACCTGGCACGACTGGCCGGGCGCATGCCGCTGGCGTCAGATGCGATAGCCGCCGCTCGCAGAACGGTAGCCTTCCGCCAGGCCGCGGCGCGACGGCGGCTGATTAAGACCATTGAGGATCTCCGCCTCGACCGTCGCGACCAGCTTCGGCTCCGCCGCCGACGCGACTGGTGGCATCCGTTCGACGAAACGCTGGCCACCGGGTGGGCGACGGTCCTCCGCGAGCGCGTCACCCGGCGCGCCGATCAGCTCAACCACGCTGTTCATCGTGCCGCCGGCGTATATTTCCCAAACCGGGTTCACGAAGTGCGAATCGCGGCAAAAAAGCTGCGGTACAGCGCGGAACTGGCGGCGTGCGGTGGCCTGTGGCCGACGCGAGGCGGCCGTCGCGGATCTCAAGAAAGCACAGGACACGCTCGGCCGGTTGCACGACGCTCACGTACTGTTGGAATGTTTCGACAACCTGGTCGATAAGGCAGACGCCGACGCTCGCGAAGTAACGATGGTGAAGGACGATCTACGCGGACAGATCGCCGAGCGTTACGCGAAATACCTGCCGCAGCGGAAGCGGCTCGGCGCCGCCTCGCGAGTGTGCGCTGATTTCGCCAATCTGCCGCCGGCGAAACGCCCGTCGGCCATCCGCGTCGCAGCACTCTCGGCCGTCGCAGCACGCGCGTGCCTGTTCATGCTCAGCGACAAGAGAGGCACGACGCCGAGCGTCGTTCCCGCCAAGAGCGCAGACCGTGGGGCCGCGCCCGGCACGATTGAATCTACGCCTGCGGATCTCAGGTCGGTGATGTAACACGACCCCAACCTGAAATCCGCGGCGGCTCGACGTGTTCAGGCCAACGCCTTTTCGTAGAGCGCGAGCAAACGGCTCCATGCCCTCTCGGCCTGAGCCTCGTTATACACACCCGAATCGGGCGGGCACCAGCCGTGCGCGGCACCCGTGTACACCTCGATTTCTGCGGGCAGATTGACCTTGGCGAACGTCTCTTTCAGCACGTTCTTCTCATTGGGCGACCGCATGTCGTCGTTGGCCGCAATCGCGATGAGGAGCTGCGCCTTGGTTTTGGCCACCTGGAGATGCGGACTGTTCGGCATATCGGTGACCAGTCCGCCGCCATGGAATGAGGCTGCGGCACCCACCCGATCCGGCATTGCGGCAGCGGTCCGAAACGCAATCGGGCCGCCCATGCAGTAACCCTGCGTCCCGATCTTCCTGTTCTTCGCCACGGAAGCCTGCTGGTTCAGCCATCCGATGAACGCCCTCGCATCGGTCATCTGCGTCGTCTCGTTCAGGGCTTGCGCGAGCGGCATCAGCTGCGGGATCGGCGTTTTGGAGCCGGCCTCCGCGGTTGGCGCCTTCTTGACGCGATAGAACGGATTGACGACGAGCACCGAGTAGCCGGTTTCGGCGAGCCGCTTGCCCATCTGCCGGAACGCCGGCCGCAACCCGAAGATGTCCGGCCACACGAGCACGCCTGGGGCGGTGCCGGTCGCCGGATGCACGAAGTAGCAGTCGGCGGTGCCGTCCGGCGTCTTCACGGTGACGTCCGATTCGGTGACCGCGACCGCGTTGGCAACCTGCGGCAGCATCATCGCCATGCCCGCTCCCAGGAGGACGCCGAACTGCCGCCGTGTCACTAGTCCGTTCTTCTCGAATTCCAGCTGATCTTCTTCAAAGTGATCCTGATCGCACATATCTGCTCCTCGTCGACGTCCATGGCGCGGGGGGCGCCCTACGCGTACCTTCGACACTCTATACGATTCCTTCTCATTCGTGCACTTGGTTGCACGACCGAACGGCGGCAAGCGCTCACTGAAAGTTCGGACATGAATCGGCTGGAGGCACGAGCGATGGTCGTTACGGGAGACTTTGGCGGACAGACGTGTCGACGGCAGTCCGCTATGTGCGACGAACGCAGGTATGCGGGGGCCAGCGTGGTCAGCCGATAAGAGGAAGTGTCAGACGGACGTGTCCGTCGACGCTCCGTAATGTGAACTCGTGAGAACATCCGTGAGGTTTTATGATTTTCGAAGTATCGATTCTGTGGGGCGTTCTCGTGGCGATGGTGGCCCTGAGCCACAACGGTTAGACCTTTCCGGCGCGTAATGGCGGCGTTCCGCGCGACGCCGCCTCGAGCTCGGCCCGCGCGGCCGCAAGCTCCCGTCGCTTCGCTCGATCCATCTTGGGGAACGACAGCGACATCTCCTCCATCGCATCGACGACCGCGGCGCCAACGACCAGTCGGGTGAACCATTTGTTGTCGGCGGGCACCACGTACCAGGGCGCGAACGCCGAGCTCGTATGGCGAATCATGTCCTCGTACGCGCGCATGTAGTCGCGCCAGCGGGTGCGCTCTTTCGCGTCTCCCAGCGAGAACTTCCAGTTCTTCGACGGCTCCTCGAGCCGTTTCAGAAACCGGCGCTTCTGTTCGGCGCGAGATACGTGCAGAAAGAATTTGCGGACCGCAATGCCGTTGCGCGTCGCGTAGCGCTCGAACGCGACGATGTCCGCAAAGCGCTCCTGCCAGATCTGTTTCGTCACCAGCCCCTTCGGCAGCTTCTGGTCCTCCAAAATCTCCTGGTGCACGCGCGCGACCAGAACCTCTTCGTAGTAGGAACGATTGAAAATGCCGATGCGGCCGCGCTCGGGCAGGCATCGAGTCGTCCGCCACATGAAGTCGTGGTCCAACTCTTCTGCCGAGGGAGCTTTGAACGAATACACCTGGCAGCCTTGAGGGTTCACCCCCGACATCACGTGCTTGATCGTGCTGTCCTTTCCCGCAGCGTCCATCGCCTGAAAAATCAGGAGCAGCGCCCACTGGTCCTGCGCGTACAGCTTTTCCTGGAGCTCGCTGAGACGGGCAACGCCGCGCTCGAGCCATCCCTCGGCGTCGCGCCGCGATTTGAACTCACCTGTGCTCGCCGGATCCGCGTCCTTGAGCCGGAACGTCCGTCCGTCGGTTATGCGAAATGGTTTGGAAAGGCGCGTCGTTCGCGACATCGGCTTCAGACGGATTCAACCTCGCGTAGGGCGGGTCCTTTCGGACCCGCCCGGCTGCCGGGTCCGGAAGGACCCGGCCTACGTCAGGAACCCGTTGTCTAGGAAGTCGCCGCCGGCCGATGCGCGCGCAGGAAGGAACGTATCTGACGTACGGCTAGCGGAATCCGCTCCTTGGGTTCCTTCCACGGGAACATGCTTACTTCGGCCTTCGGCGCGAGCATCGCAGCCTCCATGGCCACCGCGTACGGATGCGCCGGAATGTCATCCGGCAGGATCAATACGGGTGTCTGGCAGTTGCGCACGAAGTCGCGCGTCACGGTGAAGACGAAGTCCGGGTTGGTGCGATACATCTTGGTCAGGTATCTGTCGACCATCTGCATCGTGATGTCGGGACGACGCTTGACCAGTTCGGGACCCCAGCCCTTCATGTTGGTTTCGTAGAACAGATCTCGCATCTCCGGCCGCGATCCGCTGGGCTGCGCCAGGACGGCGGCCACAATTCGATTGGGCGCCCGCTTCAAGAGGTTCCAGATGAAGGGACCGCCGATGCAGAAGCCCATCACCATGAACTTGTCGATTTTCAGGTGATCCAGCACACCGAGCTGATCGTCGGCGTGGGCGTCCCACGGACGGTCGATCTCGAGCGGCCCTGAGGACTGGCCTGCGTTGGCATTGCGCAGATCGGCCCCGATACAGCGGTACTCCCCCTTGAATTCCTCGAACGCGTTGAACGGATTCCCGCTGTGCAAGCCGGCAATCGTGGAGTTCAATCCTCCGCCGGCGATGAGCAGCAGCGGGAACCCGGAACCGTGCTCCTCGTAGCGGATGCGAACCGGGCCTTTTTCGTAGAAGGACATGGGTGCTCCTCCCTGCCCGGTCTGCTGAGCAAACACCTTTGACGCTGCGGCCATCGCGGTCGCCGCGGCGCCCCCTTTCAGTATCTTGCGTCTGATTGGATCCATAAGCGGCTGTCCTCCTCGATCACTGCGGTGGCCGATGGGTAACTGATCGCGCACGCTAAAGCGTGCGCTCTACTATAATAAAACACAAAAACCGCGCCTGAATCACGGACCGAGTTGTCGTTCTGGTTCCCGTCGATGCCCGATCCGCTGTCATCGCCGTTGGCAGCGACGGCCATGGTCGCGCCGTCACCCGAAAGCGCCACGCCGCTGCCGAACTGATCGTACTCATCAGCATTCGGCGCCTTGATGTAGGCCTGCTGCGTCCAGCGTCCGGTGTTGCGGAGGAACACGTATACAGCGCCAGATTCCGGCGCGGTGAAGTCCGCGGGATCTGCCTTGAAGCCACGGCCGCCGCCGGACTGGCCGGGCGCCCCGGCAGCCAGCACGCTGCCGTCGCGGTTGAGCGCCAGACGAATACCGAACAGGTCGGTCGGCCCGATGTTGAACGATTTCACGTACGCCTGCCGCTGCCAGCCCTCGGCGGCACGGGCATACACGTAGATTGCGCCTGCGGAGACGGCGTTGTTCTGCTGGCTCTTCTCGTCGCCGTCGATGCCTCGCGTCAGGCTGGTCTCGTCAACCGCACCTACGGCGAGCGTGCTTCCGTCGGCACTCAGCGCAACGGCGGAGCCGAAGGCGGAATTGCGTACCGTGGTTGACTGCTTTACGTAGGCGTCTTGTGTCCACGTGTCACTTCGGCGGACGAACACGTACGCGGCGCCCGATCCGGGGGCTTCCTCGTTCACGGCGCCGTTGATGCCGCTGGCGCCGCCGTCCTCGTCGTAACTGCCGACGACCATCGTATTGCCGTCACCGCTGAGCGTGATGGAGAAGCCAAAGCGGTCCGCCCCCTGCGCATTCGACGCCTTGATGTACGCCTGCTGCGTCCAGGCGCCGCCGCGGCGGAAATAGACATAGGCTGCGCCGGCGTCGCCCGCGGAGTTGTCTTCCTGATTGCCGTTGACGCCGGTGGCAGCGCTCCCCTCGCCCTGGGCGCCGACGGCCAGCGTGTTGCCGTCGTTGCTGAGGGCCAGCGACCAGCCGAATTGATCGCCGGCGTCAGCATTCGACGCCTTGATGTACGCCTGCTGCGCCCACGTCGTACCGGTGCGCGCGAACACATACACGGCGCCGGCCGACTCCGCGGAGTTGTCCGCCTGTCCGGCGCCCGCAGCCGACGGCGGATTGACGCCGCGCGCGCCGCTGTCCTCGAGCGTCGCACCAACTGCGAGCGTGTTCCCGTCGCCGCTCACTGCGACCGAAATCCCGAACCGGTCAGACGTCTGTGTGTTCGACGCCTTGATGTAGGCCGGCTGCGTCCACCGAGCGCCGGACCGGACGAACACGTACACGGCGCCGGCGTCCCACGCCGATTCGTCCTTCTGGTTACCGTTGACGCCGGTCGCACCGCCGTCCTCGTGCGGCGAGCTGATGACGAGGGTGTTGCCATCGGCGCTCATGGCGAGACCGACGCCAACCAGCGGATCGCCTCGTCCCATCCGGTCGTCCTCTCCCGGGTTCGACGCCTTCAGGTATCGAATCGCCGACGCGGGCCTCGCGGCGAAATCGGCACGCGGTGCCTGCTGCCGTGCAGCCGCTGAGCTCGCGAACCAGCTGATCCCTGCGACCAACGCCACGTACGCTGCTGCCCTGATCCTCATTACCGCTCCTTGATGATGCGCGCCCGAACGGCCTAAATGTCGCCCACGAGCGTACGCGTGCGCCGCCGGAAAACCATCACCGCGGTGACCGCCCGGGACGAGGGCATTGTAAGCCGCTGCTGTGAAATCTGCGACGTTGAGATCGCTCGAGGATCAACGTCGCAATCATTGAAACAGCTGCCCAACCGTGCTCCAATACCCGCGGTTCTATATATCTGAAGGCCTCGATGAAGGCCGCTTCCGAATGTAGGGCCGCCGCCGTCGTCAACGAGCCCTTAGTCCACACCACCAAGGAATCGAGAACCGTGGCGAACTGGTTTACCAGCATGAACGTGCGTGAGCGGCGCACGTTCTGGGCCTGCTTCACCGGATGGGCGCTGGACGCGATGGACGTCCAGCTCTATGCGGTCGTCATGCCGACGCTGATCGCCGTGTGGGGACTGTCGCAGACGCAGGCGGGTACGCTCGCCACGTCCGCATTGCTGTTCTCCTCCGTCGGCGGCTGGCTGGCCGGCATTCTTGCCGATCGGTTCGGGCGCGCCGCCGTGCTGCGGCATCACCATCATCTGGTTCGCGCTGTTCACGTTTCTCTCAGGCTTCACGCAGTCGTTCGAGCAGCTCCTGTTCACTCGCAGCATGCAGGGCCTGGGTTTCGGAGGCGAGTGGGCCGCCGGCGCCGTTCTGATGAGCGAGGTTATCGACAAACGGATCCGCGGGCGCGCCGTCGGGTGCGTGCAGAGCGGCTGGTCGGTCGGCTACGGCGCCGCCGTGCTTCTGTTCACGATCGTGTTCAGCGTGGCGCCGCCGGAAATGGCGTGGCGGTATCTCTTTTTCCTCGGGTTGCTGCCCGCATTCTTCGTCCTCTGGATCCGCCGCTACGTGGAAGAGCCGCAGGTATTTCGCGAGATGCGGGCGGCGTCGGACAACCGCCGGCTTCCGTTTCTGGAGATCTTCGGCCCGGGCCTCCGCCGCCGCACGATTCTGGCGTCGATGCTTGCGGCCGGAGGCCTTGGCGGGAACTATGTGACGCTGACCTGGCTCGCGACGTACCTCCGAACCGTGCGGAAGCTCTCGGTGCTCGGCACCGGCGCCTATCTCGGTTTCAACATTTTTGGTTCGTTTCTCGGCTACGTCATCAGCGCGCACCTGAGTGACTGGCTCGGGCGCCGCAAGACGTTCGTCATCATGGCGTGCGCCGCTGCCGTCGTTGTGCCTTCCTACACGCTGTTACCGCTCGGTAGCACCGCCGCGCTTCTCCTGGGGTTTCCGCTCGGCTTCTTTCAGTCGGGGATCATCGCCGGCATGGGCGCGACGTTTGCGGAACTGTTTCCAACGCGCGTACGCGCCACGGGGCAGGGTTTCTCGTACAACACGGGCCGGGCGGTGGGCTCGCTGGTGCCGGCGCTCGTCGGCATGCTGGCTGCAAACCTGGGTCTCGGAACCGCCATGGGACTGTGTGCGGCCTGCGCGTACATGCTCGTCTTGATCGCGACGTCCATGCTGCCCGAAACGCGTGGACGCGAGCTCGAATCAGGGGTCGCGGCGGACGCTCGTGCGGTCCTGCCCGGCTATGCTGCACCAGCCCGCACGAGTACGTAGCACCAGTACGTAGTGTCCGGCTTGAGCCGGACTCACACGGTCCGCCTAAAGGCGGACGAAGTCAGACGTAGTGTCCGCCTTCAGGCGGACCCAAACGTCGGTCCGGCTGAAGCCGGACACTACGTACTCAACCGGCGGTCGGGCGTGATCTGATCCCGATCCATCACCAGTTCCAGCACCGCCGATCGCCCCGCGGCGCACGCGCGCTCGAAGGCTGATGCAAAGGCTTCCGTGGTTTCGACGCGCTCGGCGTGCGCGCCGAATGATTTGGCGAGCGCAACGAAATCCGGTCCCGCCAGATCCGTGCTCGAGACGCGTCCGGGAAAGCGCCGATCCTGGTGCATGCGGATCGTCCCGTACATCCCGTTGTTGACGACGAGCACGATGACGCGGGCGCCGTACTGCGCCGCGGTCGCGAGCTCCTGGGGATACATCAGGAAATCGCCGTCGCCGGCGACACAGACGATTGTCCGTCCGGGATACCGCACACTGGCAGCAATGGAGGCAGGGAAACCGTATCCCATCGAGCCGCTCGTCGGCGCGAGCTCGGTTCGCGGTTGCCGGTAGGTAAAGAACCGGTGCACCCAGACGGTGAAATTGCCCGCACCGTTGGCGACGACCGCGTCCGCAGGAAGGTGTGTCGCCAGATGACGGATGACGACGGCGAGATCGACGCCGCTGCGTGGTGCCGTTTTTGGAACCTCGATGAACTTCTGGTACTCCTGCCGGGCCGTTGCCGTCCACGCCTTCCAGCGCGGCGCACTCAGCGGCGCCAGTTTCGCGAGACCAATCGCCGTGGCCGACGGCGAGGCGGCGATGGCGAGATCGGCCTGGTAGACACGATTCAACTCGGCGGGCTCGGGGTACACGTGTACGAGTCGCGCAGCGATGCGCGGTGGCCTGAGCAGCGAGTAGGTCATCGTGTTGATGTCGCCGAGGCGCGTCCCGAGAGCGATGATCAAATCTGCGGCCTTCATCCGCTGCTGCAGATGCGGAGGCATCCCGAGGCTGAGGTGTCCCGCGTAGCATCGATGGTCGTTGTCGATCAGGTCCTGACGCCGGAACGAGCTCAGTACCGGAAGCTCGTTCGCTTCCGCGAACCGGCCGAGCGCGGCGCACCCTTCGTCGGACCAGCACGATCCGCCGGCGATGAGGACGGGCTGGCTGGCGCGCTCCAGTTCGTCACGCACGGCAGCGAGTTGAGCGTCGGCGGGCATCGCCTGCACCGGGTGGAACGGGCGCGTATCGACGGCCGACGACTGCTCCGCCAGCACGTCCTCCGGCAGCGCCAGGACGACCGGTCCCGGGCGGCCCGACGTCGCCACCTGGAAAGCGCGCAGCACGTACTCGGGAATCCGATCCGCCGTCTCGATCTCGGCCACCCACTTGGCGAGCGGCGCGAACATCTGCCGGAACTCGACTTCCTGAAACGCTTCGCGGCCTCGCGCGTTGCGCTGAATCTGGCCGACGAACAGGATCATCGGCGTCGAATCCTGATAGGCCGTGTGGACGCCGACGCTTCCGTGCGTCGCGCCGGGCCCGCGCGTCACGAAACAGATGCCTGGTCGTCCCGTCAGCTTGCCATCTGCCTCCGCCATGTTGGCCGCCGCCCCCTCGTGCTTGGCGACAACGACGGCGATCTGCGGCGTGTCGTGGAGCGCGTCCAGCACGTCGAGATAGCTTTCGCCGGGCACGCAGAACAGGCGATCGACGCCGTGCACGCAGAGCGCGTCGACCAGGATCCGTCCGCCCGTGCGGTTTCCGGTCGTGTCTGGCATCAATGCTTGCCGCTGGAGACTAAGCCGGGGCTCAAGTGTGTTGGTGGCGGCGAAGCCCTTGAAGATCCGGCCGGCGCAGATTACGGCTCGGCCGGCTTCTCGCCCTGGGGCTTTTGGCCCTGGCGTTCCTGTTCGATCAATTTGAGGAACTGCTCGGCGTTCTCGTTATTGGTGCAGAAATTCTCGGTCAGGTCCTCATCCAGCACCGACAGCGTGTACCTCCGCCAGACCGACGTCCACGGTTTGGTCAGCACCTTCGGGTCCTCGATCGTGAACTGGTACTCCAGGTAGTTCATCGACGGACGCCGCAGCCGCTCGATGACGTGCAGCTCGTCGCTGTGGAACCAGCCGTCGCGGATCCACGTGCGCTCGTCCACCGAGATCGTGTCGATGACGAGCGTGTCGCCTTCCCAGCGCCCGATCATGTCGCCATTGAAGAGCGGTTCACGCTCCTCCGGCGGCTTGTGCTGACGATTCCCGACTCGCACGACCCGGAACCGGTTGTTGTTCTCGATGAGGTGCACGAACTGCCCTGGCTTCGTGACGAGCTGAATCGCGTAGGGGTTTTCCGTAAACATGCCGGGAGTGCCGGGAGGAAGGCAGCGCACGTTGGCGTTCCCGAAAAGCTCCGTTTCCGTCCGGCTCATGGAGTCGTACTTCTCCTTGGCCCACGGCTGGAACGGAATCGGATCCTCGACGATGCGCGCGTCGGGCACGACACTCCACGCGTTGGCGCGGCCGGTCGGCCCCGGAAACCAGACACCGGAGAAGTCAGGCTTGCCGTCCGCCATCCGCGGCGTGGCGCCGCCGGGCGGAAGCGGCACCGGCTTGACGCTGCCCCGGGCTTCGATGAAGTCCCGGTCGGCCGGCGTCTCCTGCGCAGCGACGGCTGCGGGGAGCAGAACGGCGGCCGCGAGCGCCATGCAGAAGGACGCCTTCATCGTTACCTCCAGACCTTCGTGCCGAAGATGCCCTTCGACGTCCTGTCCCACGCGCTGCACCGTGCCATCGGCCAGCTTGATGAAGGATGCCGCGTATCGGTGCTTCTCACCGTTCTTCGACGCGCATCCCCTGACCAGCACTTCCTTGCCGACGCTGGCGTTCAGAACAGGATACGTCGCACCGCCCCGTCGCAGGTTGGACGTTGACGAGAGCTGGAACGTCGCTTCCTCGCCGTTGACGGTCACGAAAAGGTACGCGTGCGGGTTCTCATAATTCACTTTGGTGAGGACTCCGGTGACATCGGAGCAGTTCTTGGCGTCGAACTCCGCCGCGAAGGCGTGGTGCGCGCGCGCCGGCGCCGCCGCGACGAGCACGAACACACAGCAAACGATACCGACCGTCCATCTCATTACAGATCCTCCAAGAACGTCCGGAGACCTGAAGGTCTCCGGCTACCACCTACCACCTACCACCTAGAAATCGTACTTCACGCCGAACTGCATGATACGCGGGCCGGCCAGCGGCGCGCCGGCCTGAGTGGTGATGCGACCGAACGTCCCCGAGTTGAGGATGAGGAAATTCGCTTGCGGATCCCCCAGTTGAAGTGGTTCAGCAGGTTGAACGCCTCGAGGCGAAGCTCCAACCGTTGCGTCGCGCCCACCCTGAGCATCCGCGACACGGCGAGGTCGATGTTCCAGTAGTGCGGCCCGACCAGAGCATTGCGCTCAAGGTTACCGAGCGTACCGGGAGCTGGCTGGGCAAACGCGTCGCGGTTGAACCAGCTCGTCAGCGTGCGGTTGTAGAGGTTGTCCGACACCTTGTTGGGCCGTTGATACCGGATGCCGGTGAATGCGCTGTCGAGGCCGCTCTCAACGTTCAAACGGGTGCCCGAGCGCGCGTTGAGGATCCCTGAGAATCGCCAGTGCGAGGCAACGGCGCTCAGCACCGTCCTCTCGAACGCCGGCGTCTCGTAGCCCATCGTCAGCGTGGCCAGATGTCTCCGGTCCTGGTCGCAGTAGCCTTCGTCGAAGGACGGATCGTCCGGTTTCAGATAACCCCCGCTCGTCTGATTGAAGCGGGGATTCTGCGGAGTGCCCCGGCACTGCGACAGCGTGTAGTTCGCGTTCAGGCTGATGCCGTTCACCGCGCGACGCACGGCGGCCAGCTTTATACCGTGGTAGTTCTGCCACCCGATGTCAGTGTTGAGGTCGAGCGGACCGATGAACTGGGCCTCACGCGGATTCTGCTGATAAAGCACCCGGCGCTGATTCAGGTTCGCGTTGGTGCTGCACACCGGGTAGGCCACGCCGTTGAGCGTGCACGGACCCAGCCCCATGTAGACGCCGGGATTCAGCGCGACCTGCGCCCAAAGGCGATCCGAATGGCTGCCCAGGTAGGCCACGCTGACACCCCATTCGGTGCCCAGCTGCTGCTCCACGGTGACGTTCCACGACTGAATGCGGTTCGAGTTGATGTCGGGATTCATCGTCCCGAACGACCCGAACTGTAACGTACTGCGTGTTCGGCCCGGTCACGATCGGATGCGGATCGCCGCCGACCGTCGTGCGGTAAGGATCGTCCATCAGTCCGGGTGGATCGTTGATGATCGAGCGGTTGCCGAAGGGCGGCGCACCGGCGTTGATGTTGTGGTACTCGCCGGACATGAAGTCGTATCCCATGGCGTACGAAGAACGCAGTGACAAGCGGCCGTCGCCGCGGACGTCCCACGCAAAACCGCCCCGCGGCGAGAGGTTCCCCCACTGCTTGTTCAGGCCCGTCTGGCCGTCCGGGAATCCCTCGTCGCCTGGATAAAGAAGCCCCGCAGGCGCATTGAGGAACACTTTGCTCTTAATGCCCCGCTGGAAGTTGTCCATGTTGAAGATTGAAACGGCGTTATTCAGGACGTTCTGCCCGAAGTACGGCTCCCAGCGCATCCCGAAATTCAGAGTGACCCGCGGCGACAGGCGCCACGAGTCCTGCGCGTACAACCCCAGATACCAGTTGTCGATGTTCAGGAAGTTCTTCGCGCCATGCTCGATGCTCGTGATACGGCCGATGAGCAGGTCCGCAAGCCCGAGACCTGTGACCCGGCCGTCGACGAGCCAGTTGCCGTTGGCGCGTGACGTCGAGACGTAGTCGCCAACCCAGTACTGCCCGTGTCCGCCGAAGCCGAACTGATGGTCGCCTCGGACCACCGTCAAATCGTCGGCAATCTGATACGTGTCGTTGAGGAAGGCGGCGCGCGCCTGATTACCTGGATATATCTCGAACCCGCCGGTGACGTTCATCACCATGTAGCCTGGGTCGTAACTGTAGACGTTGGCACCGAGATCCTTCGGCGAGAAGAATGGCGTCTGGTAATTGTCGAGATCGCTGATGTTCATCGCGAAGCGCACGGCGTTCACGGTCGTGGAACTGAAGACCGTCGTCGCACCAAGCGTCGTCGAGTGCGACCAGGCGTCGGTGCCCTGGTTCCGTGTTTTCAGCACGTTGTCATCGCCCCCGGCGTAGCCCGGCGGCGCGGTGTACCGCTGGACGAAGTACCGGCCGAAGATCGAATGCCTGGTTCCCAACTGGTAGTCGACCCTGGCGAGTGTCTGTTTCTCATCGCGGTCGGACCCGACCTCGTAGGTAATCTGACCGCACGGGTCCGTCGTCGCCGGCAGCCGCCGCGCCAGGTTGAGCGCCGCCGGACTGAACTGCCCCGGGTCGATCCTGTTGTTCACGAACGGCGCCCGCAGCGGAACCTCGCGCCCGCCGTTGCACTGCGCTGAGGCAAACGTCGTGAAGTCACCGGCCAGCATCTGCGCCGTCGGCACAAACGCAATGTTCGATGCGGGCCGCTGCCGCAAAATCGTAGCCTGGTAGCCGACAAAAAAGAACAGCTTGTCCCTTACGATCGGACCGCCCAGCGTTCCGCCGAATTGATTCCGCTTGAGACCATCGTCTTCCCGCTCGCCATCGGGGCCGATGCGCGCAAACGGGCTCGTCGCGTTGAAACGACGATCGCGGAGAAACTCGAAGCCGTTGCCGTGGAAGCCGTTCGTGCCCGACTTGGTGACTGCATTCACCGACGCGGCCGAGTGGACGCCGTTCTGGGCTGACAAGCCGCTCGTGGCCACACGAAACTCCTGGAGCGCGTCGGGAAACGGGAGCGGCAGGTTCACGTTCTCCTGCGGGTTGTTGTGCGTTGCGCCGTCGAGGGTATAGCCCACGCCCGTCGGCAGCCCGCCGGCAACCGAAATCCTGACACCGCCCGGTGCCGTCCGATTCGTCGCCTCGGCGGTTTGGACGGCCGCGCCAACCATGAGCACCAGTGACGCAGGGTTCCGGCCGTCGAGTGGCAACTCCAGGATGCGCTCGTTCTCCACGACCGCGCTGATACCCGCGCTGCGAACGTCCACCAGAGGCGCGGCCGCTTCAACTGTCACCGTTTCCTCGAGCGAGCCGAGCTCGAGAGCGGCGTTGATCGTTGGCGTCGCGCCAACCTGCAGCACGATCCCCGTCTGCACATATGTTCGGAATCCCTGTAGCGCCACCTCGAGCCGGTACGGGCCGGGAGGCAGGTTCGAGAGCAGGTACGCGCCGTTCTCGTCGGTGACAGCCGTGCGCGCGAGCCCGGTTGCCGTCTGGGTTGCAGTTACGGTCACGCCTGGCAGGACCGCTCCACTGCTATCGGTTACGCGGCCGTTCAGTTCGGCCGTGGCGATCTGCGCCGTTGCGGCGGCAGGGGCGAAGACGATGGCAAAAAGAACGAGCGACGCGAGAATACACAGGGCCCTTCGGACGCGCGTCATAGCTGTTATTCTCCGGTTTATATTCAGGGACGTCTCCGAACTGCAAGAGTTGCGGAACGCTAACATCCGCTTCTTCGGAATGTCAACGCAGGGTGTATCAAAGACGACCCCTTTTCAGGATGCGACCGGTGTTTGCCTCTCGCCGGGCCGGCGCGGCTCGACTTCGACCGCGTCCAGGGGCATGTCGGCCGCAACCGGGCGCCGAAGCTCGGATTCGAATCTCGGCACATCGATCGCCCGTTCCATGCGGGCCATCGCCAGCGTCGCGATCGCGTTGCCGAGCACGTTCACGGGGACGAAGGCCGACGACAGGAGACGATGCACGCCCAGGATCAGGCCGACGCTCGCCACCGGGATGGTTCCCGTGGCGGCGAGCGTTGATGCAAGAACGACGATGGCGGACCCGGCGACACCGGCGCCGCCCTTGGACGTGACCAGCAGGATCGCGAGCAGTCCCACCTGCTGGCCTATCGACAGATCGATCCCGACGGCCTGCGCCAGGAACACCGCGACCGCCGAGAAGTACAAGCACGTGCCGTCGTGGTTGAAGGCGTATCCAGCCGGCAGGACCAGGGCCACGACCGGTGGATCGACTCCCAGTTGCCGGAGCTTCGCATGCAAGCGCGGAAACACCGACTCGCTCGAGCTCGTGCCAACGACGATCATGAGCTCCGCGCCGATGTAGCGGACGAGCCGCGGCATGTTGATCCCGAATGCCCACGCGATCGGCCACAACACCAGCAGGACAAACAGAATGCACAACACGTAGAACATCAGCACGAGGCTGCCGAGCGCCAGCAGCGACTCCGGTCCGAACCGTCCAACCGTGAATGCGATGGCGCCGAACGCGCCGATCGGTGCGACGTACATCGCAAACGCGATCATCTTGAAAAGGACCTGCGACACGGCCTGGACGCCGTGAATGATCGGTTCGCCTTTCGGACCGAGAGCCAGCAGCGCGAAGCCGAACATCACCGAGAAGAACAGCACGGGCAGGACTTCGCCTTCCGCGAACGCGCCGACGGCACTCGTCGGGACGAGGCTTACCAGGAACTCGCCGTAGCCCACCGGCCTTACTTCCTGCTCGACTTCGACGACGTTGGTGTCCTCCAGGGTAGTGGCATCGACATTCATCCCGGCGCCCGGCGCCCACAGGTTCACCACCGCGAGCCCGAGCACCAGCGCAATCGTCGTCACGATCTCGAAGTAGATGAGCGCCTTCACCGCTACCCGACCGACGCGTTTCGCCTCGCCCACGCTTGCAATCCCGTGGACGACGGTGCAGAAGATGATCGGCGCAACGATCATCCGCACGAGCCTGATGAACAGGTCGCCGAGCGGCCTGAATGAGTCTGCGCTCTGCGGCCAGACGTATCCAACGAGGACCCCCAACAGCATCGCCACCAGAATCTGCAGGGACAGATCCTTGTACAGCGGACGTGCGCGGCGGGCGTTCACTGGCGGCGAGTCAGTCGCAATCCTCACATGTCACTCCGCTGCCGGCCCCAGAATGCGCACGGCGTCGGCGAACAGTTCATCGGCGGTGGGACACCGCGAGATCAGACCTTGTTGGGACGCATAGGCCACCATCTGTTCGAGAGACGTGCGGGTCGCGGCCACGCCGAAGCGCAGCGGGTCGTCCAGGCCGCCCGGCAGCGTGGCTGCGGCACGACTCTCAGCGAGCAGACGATACACTTCGCGCACGACGTCCGGCCGTGATTCGACGATCGACCGGTGGATGACCGCGATATGGTTGATTGGCACGCCGCCGTGCGTGTGCGCCCAACGGCGCCCTTCCTCTTCGTGATCCGGAATCAGGTGCTTGAGCGCGCCCTGTTCGGCGACATCGCCCAGGATCGCGGCGTCAATCTCACCGTCGAGGAGCATCCGTTTCAGTTCCTTCCCTCCGGCTGCCCTTTCGACGTTGGCCGGCCCGCGGTACTCGGCCAGATGGGGATCCTCGAACGTGAGCCATGTCACGCTCTGAAGATCGACCCCATAGTCCTCGGCGAGGACACCGCGCACCCACGCCCCGGTCGTCTGTGTATAGGCGCGGACACCCACACGTTTGCCGCTCAACTGGGATGGCGCAAGGGGGCCGCGATCCGCGTTGTAGAAGATGGTGTGATGCTGATTCCGTCCGAGAATCGTGGCAGGCAGCATCAGATACGGCTTGCGATACTCATATCCCTGCAGATACGTCGCGATGGCGAGCTCGCCGAAGTCGTACTTGCCCTCGCGAATCAACGCTTTGAACTGAGTGTTGATGACCTTCACGTCGGCGTACTCGAACGCGACCAGAGGTGAGCGTACGCGGCCGCTCTTCAGCGCCTCGGTCCCGGCATGAGTGCCAAGCAACGAGTGCAGCGTCACCGATGACGTCAAGGGCGCGCCCTTGGCTGGCCATTCGCGAGCGCTGGATACAAGGCTTGGGCCGTGCGCGAGAAAATCCACTCGCGGTCAGTCTCCGGCAGGAACCGCAAAGCCTCATTCGCCAGGACAAGAAGGTCGGGCAACGAGCGTTCCGACGCCGGAAAGTTCGAGCCCCACGCAATCCGTGACGCACCGAACTCGGATACGAGCCGGCCGAAGAACGTTTCTGGCGTGGCTCTTCCCGACGAGGCGCCCACGAAGTTGCGTTCCGTGACCTTGACGTAGACACCCGGAAACCGCGCGAGCCTCCAGAGACTTGCGGCCGCCTCATAGGGGGGGCCATCCGCTTGAGTGGGGCGGGCAAGGTGATCGAGCACAACCCGCAGGCCGGCGAAGCGCTCCAGCACGTTTTCCAGTTGCGCAATGCCGTCCGCCGTCATTTGCAGGCAGACCGGAAGCCGCATGTCCTCTGCCTTGCGCCATGCAGGGTACGAGCGTGGATCGTCCAGCCAGCCCGCCTGACCCGGCATGGTGCTGCCGGTCGTAAACAGCCTCAACCCGGTCAGTCCTCGGGCGACCCAATGCATCATCGTCTCGCAGGCATCGGATGCGAGGATGTCACAGGAAAAGACGCCGGTGAACCGCTCGGGGTGCGCCTCTACGGCATCCGCAACGTAGGAGTTGTCGTGTCCATAGCACGTCGACGCCTGGACGAGAGCGGCTTTCCGGATTCCGGCCCTGTCCTGTTCCGCGATCAACTGGTCAACGCTGACAGGGCGTTCCTGTGACCAGAGTGACTGATGTCCGCCAAGCGGCGTCCGCGGATAGCGTTGCGAGTCGGGCGCGATGATGTGCGGATGGATGTCAATAATCGGAACGTTCACTGTTAGTACTGCCTCCGTCGCGACATCGACTCGACTTCTATTTCTGAATCGCCCGTCCCGTCATCTCCAGAAATTTCTGGTTCTCGTGACAGATGAATTCAGCCAGCTCCCAGCCATCGGCCGCGACCACTTGCTCCACGCGCACAGTGAACGGCTTCGTATACGCCTTCGGATCGTCGATTGTGATGTCGATGTGCAGATTGCCGAAGTCAATCCGCCGAAACCGCTCGGTCAGCCGCAGCGCGTCCGTGAAGGGATGACCCATCTGATCGAGCCATCCATCCGCGGCGAGCCCGCCCTGGACGCCGCGGAAGTTATTGGACTCCACCACGAACACATCGCCCTCCCAGCGCCCGATCGAATAGCCATGCCAGTACGGTTGCGGCTCTCCAAGCGTCGGCAGCGGTCGCCCGTCGGTGTAAATCGTGCGCAACCCGTAGTTCGATTCGTAGACGACGAGGGTACGGCCGGCCATCTGGTAGATGTGCCTGGGCTGCGGATCGAGGTGGTACTGCAGCGGTCCCTGGGGAAGACAGAGGGCGTCGGGGTTGTCGTAACGCTGATTCGCCACACGCTTCTTCGAGACGTCGGCCGCCCATGGCTGAAGCGGGAGTCCGCCCACCATGCTGACAGCGAGGTTGGCGAATACCGCCAGCGGCGGTTGCCCCGGCGGGGCGCTGCCCGGTTTTTCGCGGCGCGGCGATACATCCCAGATGCCGGAGAGGTCGGGATGGCCGTCGGCAGCGCGCGGCGCCGGCGCCGTCATGCTGATCTTGCCGTCGGGACCTTTGGGAACTCCCGGCTGTTCACGCCTCGGCCACTGAGCGGACAGTGAAATCGAACAGGCGACCACGAAGGTCACCGCAAGAGTGAATTGCCGCTTCATACGTCTCCCTCCGGCTGGTGCAGGTGCAGAGATGGCCTGGAGGATAGCTCAGTATTCGCGCACGCTAAAGCATTCGCGCACGCTAAAGCGTGCGCGCTACAGGTACCGTGCGACAGATTGTGTGTGGCGCGCAGGCGAATGTATCCGAACTACTGCGCAGGCTGAACAGGCGAACCGGCGAAGAGCTTCTGGCCTGTGCTCGTCAACACGACTGTCTGGGCGTTCGCGTTGGGGCTGCCGTCGCGCGCCTGTCGCGCCTCCACCGCCACCACATCACCGATCTTCATCGAGTCGCGCTTCCAGCCTGCACGCAGCAGATTGTTCGGGCTTGCCATTTCCAGTCCCCAGTTCGTCACCGTCCCGTCCGGGTTCTTGACGTCGATGAAGAACCAGATGTGCGGATTGGTCCACTCCAGCTTCGTAACGGTACCGGTCAGCTTGAGGGGCTTGTTCTCGTCGAACTCGGCCGCGAACGAATGGTGCGCCAGCACCCGTCCGGACGCAACCAACGCGGCAACGCACAGGATGTACGCGAGTTTCGCCTTCATCACTATCTCCCCGTAGCCGGTGGAGCGGCCGGCGTGCGCTCCCGCCAGATCTGCTGCAAGCGATCCAGGTCTCTGTTGTTTTCACACAGATGCTCGAGCAGCTCCGTATCGGGCTGAAGGCGGAGTCGCATCGTCTCGGCGGTCCAGGGGCGGGATACGCCTTCGGGTCGTCTATCGTGACGACCGTTTCCATCGCGCCGAAACTGGTGCGGCGGAAACGCTCGGTCGTGCGCAGCGCCTCCGTATGGGGGTGGCCGTCGTTGTCGAGCCAGCTGCCTTCCTTGAAACCGGCAGTGGTCACCACCAACGTGTCACCCTCCCATTGCCCGACTGAGTAGCCGTAATACTGGGGGTTCGGATCGTCGGGCAGCTTCCGCCCGTCGGTATGGATCTGGCGGTACTTCGTGAATTCCTCGGTACAGGTGCACCACCACGTTTGGCGTCTGGATCAACTTGAACCCGTACGGTGACGTGAGGCCATCAGGCACGCCGTGCGGCAGGCAGACCGTCATCGGCCTGTCGAAGCCATGCGTCGCGACACGACGCTTGTAGAGCTCCTCTGCCCA
Organism: uncultured Acidobacteriota bacterium; assembly: GCA_963814955.1. GTDB lineage: Bacteria > Acidobacteriota > Vicinamibacteria > Vicinamibacterales > UBA2999 > DATCJA01. Next base: position 209,359 of record CAWFEX010000013.1, on the reverse strand, counting down.
CGGCAGCATCGGCGCCTCGGTCCCCTTGGCCAGCAGGTTGTAGTTGGGATTGTGGCCAGAGGTATCGAGCTTCCAGATGCCCGAGTGATCGGGCTTGCCGTCTGCCGTACGAGGCGCAGGGGCGGTCAGGTTGGGTTTGCCGTCAGGGGTGCGCGGCGTTCCAGGAACCGGGAGCGACAACCACTGCGCGGCGGCGATGTCTCCGGTGGCGCAGACGAAGGCGAGCGCGAGTATGCCGCTGCGCCAGCCGGCGATTTCACGAATCCGCATTAACATCCCTCCCGGCGTCCTACGATCCACGACGCACCATAATCACACCGCTCACAGCCGCGTCGGAGCGATAAAGCGCAGTCTAGACTGAAGAACCGCTTGAACGGTAATGGAAAGGCGCGACTCGTTTCAGCCATGACACAGACTCCAACGTTGCTCGTCTTCAGCGCTCACGCTGCTGATTTCGTCTGGCGCGCGGGGGGCACCATCGCCCTCTATGCCTCGCGTGGCTGTCGCGTGAGAATCCTGTGTCTGTCCTACGGTGAGCGCGGGGAGAGTCAGGGCGCCTGGAAAGAACCGGGGATGACAATAGCCCGCGTCAAGGAAATCCGCCGCGCCGAGTCGGAACGGGCGGCCACCCTCCTTGGCGCCGAGGTGCGATTCTTCGACGCTGGCGACTATCCGCTGCGGTTGTCGGATGAGTTGATGCACGCGCTCGTCCAGGAGTACCGTGCCTGCCGGCCTGAGTTCGTGCTGACCCACTCCTACGCCGACCCGTACAATCCGGATCACCCAGCGGCGAACACCATCTCGCTTCAGACACGCGTCTACGCGCAGGCTGAAGGTTACCCGCTCGAAGGTCCGGCCCTCGGCGCACCGCCCGTGTTCATGTTCGAGCCCCACCAGCCCGAGCAGTGCGGCTTCAAGCCGGAAATCCTGCTCGACGTCACGCCTGTCTGGGACAAGAAGCTGGCGGCGATGGAGTCGATGGAAGCACAAGGCCACCTCGTCCAGGACCTACTCGGACCTGAGCCGCCGTCGCGGCTCGCAGGCCGTGCGGAATTCCGGACGCAGAGGAATCGTGCACGCCGAGGCGTTCCAGCGTGTCTTTCCCCAGGTCACCAGCGAACTGGCATGACGCCAGCCTCATCCGATACACGCGCAATCGATCCGGGAAGACTGATCGATGAAGGTCCGTGGAGCAATTACCAGAAGCTGCTGATCTTCGGAACCGCGCTGACGATCATCGTCGATGGGCTCGACAACCAGCTGCTGCCCAATGCGCTCCCTGCGCTGATTCGCGAGTGGGGCCTGCAGCGCGGCGACTTCACGACAGCATTGGCCATTGGTCCCTTCGGAATGATGGTCGGCGGCCTGCTCGGCGGTCTGGCCGGCGATCGGTTTGGCCGCAAGCCGACGCTGATCGGCTGCGTCGTGGTGTTTGGCGCGCTCACGTTCATGATGGCGCTGGTCGAGTCGGTTGCAATGCTCGCCGCGCTGCGGCTCGTGGCCGGCATCGGACTCGGCGGCGCGATGCCGAATGCCGCAACGCTTGCCTCCGAGTACGTTCCAATGCACCGGCGCGCATTGGCAGTCACCCTGACGATTGTGTGCATCCCGCTCGGCGGCGCGCTCGCCGGCGAGCTCGCGGCCGCGGTCATCCCCACCAGCGGATGGCGCGCGCTCTTCATCGGTGCCGGTATCGTGACACTGCTGATCAGCCTGGCGCTATGGCGGCTGCTTCCGGAGTCGCCGAAGTTCCTCGCGCGTCATCCAGGCCGGTGGCCTGAACTGACGCGGCTCCTGCGTCGCAGCGGTCACGACATCCCCGTCGACGCGACGTTTCCGGTGCCACATGAAGCGCACGTCGCGTCGATATCGGGGGACAGGTTTGCGAACCTGTTTCGTGGAGGGCTTGCGGGCGATACCGTCGCGTTGTGGATCGCGTTCTTCTTCGGCTTGATGGTCAACTACGTGATCGTCCTGCTGTTGCCAGCGCTGCTGACGAGCGCCGAGGTCGGCTTCAGCCAGCCGGCAGCCAGCCGGGCGCTTGCAATGTCCAACTATGGCGGCGTCGTCGGGGCGGTACTCGGCGCGATTGTTCTGCAACGGCTCGGCTCAAGAGCCTCCATGCTGACGATGTCGGCGGGGGCCGTTGTGTGCGGGGGCATACTCGCGGTCTGGCCTCTGGATCCCGGCAGGACAGCCGGTTTCATGGCGATCGTTCTGGTGACCGGCGGCCTGACCAACGGCGTGCAGGCGACGATGTATGCCCTGGCCGCGCACGTATATCCGACATCGATCCGGAGCACGGGCGTCGGAACGGCCGTTGCGGTCGGGCGAGTCGGTAACGTCCTTGCGGCGTACGCCGCGTCGATGGCGATCAATCTTGGCGGACCGCCTGCTTATTTCGCGCTCTGGTCCGTTCTGATGGTGCTTGTGCTGTTGTCGCTGGCGTGCATCAGACGACACGTGCAAGCGATGCGCCGATGACACGCACGATGGGTGGAGCCACGTCCAATCGAGGAACGCGATCGAGCGCTGTCAGGAAACGAAACGTGGTCTTCGGGTACAGCCGCGATCAGGTCAGCGTTTCCCGAATGAAGCGAACGCATGCGTTCACTTCCTCAATCGCGGTTCCCTTCCCCATGTACTCGTATTCGATGATGGCGGCGATCGGATACTTCTCCCGATTCAACAGCCGCAGCACCTCCGCCACCGGAGTATCTCCCTGACCCCACGGCTGATTAGGGCCGTTGTCACGACGCCTGTCCTTGAGGTGCAGGTGGGAAATACGGTCGTGATGCTTGCGGATGAACGCCACCGGGTCGTTGTTGCCGGCGACGAAATGCCCGATGTCGAGATTGGCCTTGAACTGCTTCGACATGGCGAACAGCCGCTCGAAGCTTTCCACCGACGCGACCTCCGTCGGATCGGCGACGTTGGCGTGGTTGTGCCACCCGAGAGCGATGCCGTACTTCTCCGCAAAAGGTGCCAGGCGGGGCCCGATTGGCACCCGCGTCTGATTCGTGCCGATCACTCCTGCACCCAAAGCTCGCGCGAACTGAAACGAGCGATCGATTTCGGCGTCGGTAAAATCATCTGAGAACGTCACGACGTAGCCAAACAGCTCGATACCCGCGCGCTCGAACTTCTGCCGGATCTCCGTAAAGCGGGACAGCGGCGTCGTCAGGCGCCACTGCCGAAGCTCCTCGCGGCGCTTCGTGTACTCAGGCGTGATGGCGGCCGGCACGCGGCCGCCCCCGGCAATGGCCGGTTCCGGCTCGACGCGGACTGACTCCAGCTCGCACAAGGTGAGTCCCGTCTGCCGGAACGCGTCGATGATCGTGTCCATGTAGTCGCCCGTGGCCGGGCGCGGAATGCTGCGGAAGCAGTAGCTGATGGCACCCGCTCGGACACCGCTGATGCGACTGTTCTGTGCGTAGAGCTGAACCCCGGCAATCCCAGCGGCCACCGTTCCTGCCGCGAAACGTCCGAATTCACGTCGCGTGTACATCGTCAGCCTCCTGAGAGCCGTGTGGTCAACACTCCAGAATGCGGCCGCTGAGACAACGGGGCAGCGATCCGCCCGGATCAGAGCACCTGTCGGCTGGGCATGCGAATGTCGCGCTCGATGCGTTCGATGCGATAGCCGCCACGGGCACGGTCGCTAAGATAGATGAGCAGAAAGATGACCGTGAGAATCGCTGGTAGCAGCGCCCACATGGGCAGTACCTGCTGCCGCCCCGTAGCGGTCGTTGATCCATCCCATCACCGGACCGGACAACGCCGTCGACACCGCGCCCGACGCACCGATGATCGCCAACAGGAGCGGCCCGCCGCGCGGGAAGCGCTCCGATGTGATACCAAGCATCGTCGGCCACCAGAAGGCAGTCCCGATCGCGAGCAGCGCAGCCGCCGCGAACCACATCGGCGCCGTCGTCGTCTGGCCAAACAGATACAGTCCGATTGCGGCAATCGGTGCGGTTGCGCCGATCAGTGCCGGGGGCGAGACCCGGTGTGGAATCCCGCCGAAGAACTGCCGCATCACGTACATGATGCCGTTTACCCAGACCAGCAGGATGACACCCGCCTGCGTGCTGCTCTGCATCACTTCATTGAAGATGTTGGCGTACCACTGACCCGGACCGAGCTCAGTGGCCGCGGTGAGCCACATGCAGATCCACACCACGAGGAAGAGCGGTCGCCGGATCTCTGCGGCCATACCCGCGAGCGACACACCGGCGGCGGCACTCTCGGTGGGCGGGAACGACTCCCGCGCGAACATCGCCGTGTACACCGCGGACGGCACCAGCAGGAGCAGCATCTTGATCTGCCACCCCAGTCCCACCTGTGTGAAAGCGTAGGCCAGCAGACCGCCAATCACGATGCCGCCGGGGAACCACGCGTGCAACGCCACGAGCTTTGACGTCTTGTCGTCCCGGTACACCGTGGCGATTAGAGGGTTGACGAATGCCTCGACAAGTCCGTTGGCGACGCCGATGATCAGAGTCGCCACGAACAACACGGTGAAATTCGGGGCGACGATCGTCAGCAGTGCGCCCCCGATGTGTCCGGCTGCGGCAAGCCGCGACAGGGTCTTCATTCCCAGCGTGTCGACAAGCGGGCCGCCCAGCAGAATCGAAAGCCCGAAGCCCCAGAACGCCGCCCCTGAAATCCACCCGACTTCGGTAGCAGAAAGGCCGAACACCCGCTCGAAGTCGCCCATGATGTCCCCGCGAATTGCGAAGGACATGGCCGTGGCCACGAGCGCGATGCAGCTTGCCCGGAAGAGGCGCGAGGGCGTCATGTCCACCACGCTTCGGCAGGAGGTTCCCGTAGAACCACGCGACTGAGCACGTCAACGGCGGCGCGCAGTCCCTCGTCAACCGAGGCAAGGGCATCTTCGTGCTCGATGCTTATGACGTAGTCGTAGCCGGCGAGACGAAGCGCGCTGACGATTCGCTTCCATTCCATCTCGTCGTGGCCCCAGCCGACGCTGCGAAACAGCCACGACCGCTCGCCCAGCCGCCGATAGCTCTTGACGTCGAGAACGCCGTTGACCGCGGTGTTCCGGCGATCGAAAGCAAGATCCTTGGCGTGCACGTGAAAGATTGCGTTGCCGAGAGCCCCGATGGCTGCCGGAATTTCCACGCCCTGCCAGAAAAGATGACTGGGATCGAAGTTGATCCCGATTGTTGAACCGACCGCCGCCCGCAATTTCAATAACGTCTCGACGTTGTAGACGAGAAATCCTGGATGGGCTTCGAGGGCAACCGTCACCCCGTGATCGGCCGCGAACCTCGCCGCGCCTGTCCAGTAGGGGATGGCCTTTTTCTCCCACTGCCATTCGAGCATTTCGAGGAACTCAGGCGGCCATGGCGTGGTCACCCAGTTGGGGTGCTTTGCCGCATCGGAATCGCCGGGGCATCCGGAGAACGTGACGACGGTCGGCACTTGCATCCTGGCGGCCAGCCGTACCGTCTGTCTGAACAGCTCGTCGGCCGCGCGGGCGATTTCCGGGTTGGGATGCAGCGGGTTGGCGTGACACGAGAGCGCACTGATCGTCAGTCCCGCGTCTTCGACCATATGGCGATAGGTCGACGCCCGGCACTCGCCCTCGATCATGTCGGTGAGGTCATCGAGATGATCGCGGCCCGGCCATCCGCCAGTTCCAAGCTCGATTGCCTGCACGTGCGTTAACGCCTGCACCCGGGCGATCATTTCAGGCACGGCAAGCCCGCCGAAGACGGGAGTGAAAACGCCCAGCTTCATCCTGCGCTCCCGACCAGCTCCGGCGCGTGGACATTCGTCCACGCAGCACCCTGTCGATGACTCTCGAGCACGGCCTCGACAACGCACGCGGCGCGGTAGCCATCCTCGAAGGTCGCATACGTCGCCTGGGCGAGCGCCTCATCCTCTTTCTGCGCAAGAACAGCGGCATACACGCCACGCAGCGCATTCAGAAAGGCGTCGGGCCAGCCTTCCTGGTGTCCGGCCGGCAGTCGTGCATACGCCCGCGCCGCTGGTGCCAACAACGCGGGATCCTTGGTCATGAGGGAGTTAGGGGCGTCACGCCGGCCCATCCACAACTGATTCTGATCTTCCTGGCACCATCTGAGGGATCCGGTCGCGCCGCTGACCTCGAACCACAAGTCGTTCTTGTGTCCTGCGCACACCTGCCCGACCGACAGCGACCCCTTCGCCCCTCCCTCGAACCGCAGGAGAATCGTCGCCAGATCCTCGCTGCGCATCTCGAACGGCTCGCCGCGTGTGTCACCCGAGGTCGCAAACGCCTCGCGCGCATCGCGAGGTTTGTAGCGCGTGGAGACGACAGTGGTCAGATCCGCGAGCACGGACTCAATGCGTAAACCGCTGACGTGCTGCACCAAATCGAACCAGTGCGATCCGATGTCGGCGACCGCCGAGCTGGCGCCACCCTTATCCGGCTCGAGGCGCCATGAAAAGTCGGTCGGCTTGAGCAACCAGTCCTGGAGATACGCGCCGTGAACGTAATGCGCGCGCCCGATCTCTCCCGCCGCCACCATGGCTCGCGCCTGCTGCACCATTGGATTGCCGCGGTAGTTGAACGTCACCGCGTGGACGACGCCGGCATCGCGTGCGGCAAGCCACAAGCGACCGTGCTTCATCGGCGGACATGGCCAGCGGCTTTTCCGACACGATGTGCTTGCCGTGTGACAGGGCCGCTCGGGTGACGCGACCGTGCAGGAAGTTCGGCGTCGTGTTGTGCACGACGTGCACCGCCGGATCGGCGGCGAGCGCTTCGAAGGAGCCGTACGCCCTTGCTACGCCAAGCGCGCGTGCCTTGGTCCGGGCAGTCGCCTCATCGACGTCAGCAATCGCGACCACGTCGACAAATCCAAGCCGCCGCACCGCGTCGACGTGATGCGCCCCGACGAACCCCGGCCCGACCAGGCCCATTCCGATCCGTTGCATCGACCCCATTTCTCCGTTACGTGCCGTCACTTGCAGGTCTCGGTGATGGCGTTCGTCGGCCGGCGGCCTTGCACTGCTGAGCGTGCTTTCCACCCTTCAGGAATCGCTCCGGCGGCTCCTCCCGAAGATGTAATCGGTTGCATATGCTAGGCGAATTCTCCCCCGCGAGCAAGCCGCGCCGCGGGTGCGATGACGGAGCTGAGCGACGATACGCTTATTTCCCAGCGTGTAATCGTTTGCATATCGTATCAGGCCCTTAGCGGGTGCGGCAACCGATGCGTCGCCGCCACCTGGCTCGCGCGGTCGCTCGGCGGGCGCCGGGCTATGATGACGCCACCAATCGTGTCCAACATCTACGAAGTCGCGAAACGTGCCGGCGTGTCGACGGCGACCGTATCGCGCGTGCTCAGCCGCCCGGATGTGGTGGCCCCGGAGACCCGGCGAAAAGTGATGCAGGCCGTGGAACGGCTTGGCTACGAACCCAATTACGCAGCCAAGAACCTCAGGACGCTGCGCTCACGGAAGATCCTGATTACGGTCCCCGACCTGTCCAATCCCTTCTTTTCACTGATCCTCCAGGGCATAGAAGACGCGGCGCAACGCGAGGGTTATGCCGTCCTCGTCGGCGACACGCAGCACAACGAGAAAAGGGAGGAAGGCTACGCGCTCATCCTGAAGCGCAAGGAAGCCGACGGCCTGATCTTCCTCGGTCACCGTCTGCCGAAGGAGGCGGCGCGGCTGCTCAAATCACTGGCGCCCAAGCCCGCGCCGATCGTAAACGGTTGCGAGTTCAGCCCGCGCCTCGGCGTACCCAGCGTGCATATCGACAACGCAAAGGCGGCGGGCGAGGCGGTTGATCACCTGTACCGGCTGGGACACAAGCGAATCGCGGTGATCACCGGACCGCTTGTCAGCCCCCTGAGCCGCGACCGTCTCCGGGGCGCGACCGCCCGGGCGAAAACCGAACGTGCCGAGCGCGACCTCATCGTCATGCAGGGGGATTTCTCTATTGCTTCGGGCGCGGCAGTTGCCGAACAGCTCCTGCTGCGAAGCGACCCGCCAACAGCGATCTTCTGCTTCAACGACGAGATGGCCATTGGCGTCATCGACACGGCGAAGCGACTCCGGAAGTCGGTCCCCAAAGACCTGTCCGTCATCGGGTTCGACGACATCCGGTTCGCCCGCTATACGGATCCGCCGTTGACCACGATCGCGCAGCCGATGAGAGAAATCGGAGAAGGCACCGTACGGCTGTTGCTGGAGATCCTCCGGGGCAACGAGATCGCTCCGGTGTCGGTCACGCTCCCGCACACGCTCATGGTGCGGGCAAGTACGGCGCCTCCTCCCCGCTGACCTCTGCCTGCCCGCGCCGTGTGACGCGCACGGACCAGGGCATCGCGTCGCCGGCGAGCGCGATTGCCAGGAGTGCGCCAAGCACAGGCAGCCCCGTCCCATCACGCAGAAACGCCCAGGACGAAAACGCGCTGGTCGCGAAATGGAAGTTGAGCACCATGAACATCGCCGCGGCGGCAACGGCCCGCACCTGAATTCCGGCGATGAGGAGACACGCTGTCGAGATCTCGGCGAGCGGTACAAGACGCGCGAAGACGGCCGCACCGGGAATCGCTATCGTCTCGAGATACCAGCGAGCGTATGGCGCAGCCATCGGCAACCAGGCGATGAAACGATCCTCCAGCAGGCGCGGATCGCCGATCCACGCCAGCTTGTTCGTTCCCATGGCCAGGAAGAACACGCCCACGCAGAGCGAGATGATCCTCAGCGCGAACGCCAGCCGTCTTGAAGGGCCAGAATCCGCATCATGAGTCATGTTTTTCGCCGGCCCTTCAAGACATCTCGCCCGCACGGAGTGCGGGCAAGCAGACACTGCCCCTAGCGAGGCGGAGCCACATGCTCGGTGGTCTGAGGCGCAGCCTCGCTAGGTCGTGAGTGCGGTTCTGGCGTAGTCGAGGCATTTCTGCACCTCCTCGACCGGGGTGCCCTTGCCAGCGTAACTCGTACTCGATGCATGCCGCGAACGCATATTTCTGGTCGCGCATCAAGCGCAGGACTTCGACGATCGGCGCGTCACCCTTTCCCCATTCGGGCGTGTTCTGATCGTTGCGATCTTCGGCCCGCCGCAGACGATCTTTCAGGTGCAGGTTCGCCACCCGGTCGTGATGCTCCCGCACGAACTTCACCGCGTCACCGCCGAAAGCCGTGAAGTGGCCCGTGTCGAGCGTGACCTTGATGAACGGCGAATGGGCGAGCGCGCCGACGAGATTTTTTTCGTACGCCATCCCGTCGGCATCGCGGTCGAAGGGCGCGTTCTCAGCATGCGCTGACACGTAGATTTTGTGCCGATCGGCAAATCCCGCGGCTCGCTTGATGGACGCGCGCGTGCAGTTCGCCGAGATGATGTTCGTGCCCAGCGTCCGGGCCACGTCGAACGCGAACTCGAGCTCATCGTCGACAAGATCGTCGGCGAAATTGAACATGCAGGAGTAGATTTCGATGCCGGCGTCGGTGAATTTTCGCCGCGCACGCTGGAACACGTCGAGCGGCCGGTCGCGCCGCCACTGCCGGAGCGCCGCCCGCGCAACCGGATCGGTCGGACCGCGGCCGGGCCCGCCCGGCGGCTCGACCAGCGCGATCCAGAACTCGGCAAGGTCGATCCGGTTCTGCACCATCCCGTCCACGACGCGGTCCATGAGCTGGTCCACCCGCGCAGCCGACCACGGCTGCGTCGTATCACGGAACGCACGATAGCAGTAGGTCTGCGCCCCGATTCTCACGCCGCTGAACCGCGACGCGTAGCGCGTCACTCGACGCGTCTGCGCCAAGGCGACCGCGGACAGCGGAATCGTTGCGAGCAGTGTCTGGCCGAATTCCCGACGTGTGAGCACGGTTTTACCTCTCGAAAGCCGCCGCAGGCGTCCCGCTCAGAAATTTCGCGCGCTCGTTGTCAAAGGGGTCGCAGACAAGCGGCGGTCTCGGCTCGTACCCGGCTGGCAGCCGGCGGTAGCGATACTCATACACGTGCGGCTTCGCAAACACCATCGCGTCTTCCCACGTAAACGTAACCGACAACACCGATCCGTTCTCCAGCAGCCTGTACCGCTCGGTCAAGCGCGTCGCCGCGGTGCGGAATCCACCGCCGGGAATCGCTGTCACACCCCTGTCGGCAGCAAAGCCCCTGGTCGAGACCACCAGCGTATTGCCCTCCCACCGGCCGACGGAGTCGCCGACAGTGGTCGGGTCGAACTCGTCGGCAGGGACATGGTCCCGGTTCAGATAGATGTGCCGCGGCGTTGCGTTGACCTCGGGTTGAATGACGACTTCGCGCCGACCCTGACGGATGTCCAGCGGCCGCCAGCTGTCCATGAGCGCCGGCATGCCCAGGTAGTTGCACCACAGGATCGCGTGCGCGTCTCTCTTCGCCTGCTCCGAAAGTATCGCCTGCGTCACGCCAGGAGCGAGCGTCGCCGTCGGCACTTTGCGGCCATCGAACGGCACCTCCCAGAAACCGCTGATGTCAGAGGACTGCGCCGCGGCGACCCCGGCGTACAAGCAGAACACGACAGCGGTGACAAGGCGCGTCACCGCGGCTGCTCCGGCGGCTTCACCGACTGCTTCTGCGCCGGATCGCTCGAGTCGCACCACCATTCGAAGGCATAACCGCCGGGCGGAATGCGCTCCATCGGGATCGAATATGTGTGAGGCTTCCGGTAGATCTTCGGGTCCTCCCACGTGTAGGTGACCGTCAGCCGCATGCCGTCGGCGGACAGGCGATACCGCTCGGTCAGCCGTGTTTCCGGAGTGCGCAATCCTCCGGCAGGCACATTGCCCGACGTCAGCCCGATCGTCTCGACAACGAGATCACCACCTTCGTAACGGCCAATCGAGTGACCGGTGAGAGACGGTGTCCACCGGCGCAGGTCGGGATGGCCTCGTCCGTCCATGAAGATGCGGCGGCCGGGATCGGGATTCTCACGAAGGATCAGAACCTGCTCTCGCGACTGAACGATGTGAAAAGCCGCGGAATTCGGCTCGACACCAGAGGGCAGCCGGCAGTTGCCGTCGGTGACGACGTACGCCTCGCCCGGCGGCTTCGGCTGCGACTGGTCGCGCGCGTAATCGAATCGTGGCGGAGGAGGAGCGGCCTTCTTCAGCTGCGCCGCAGCTTCAGTTGTCAGAACCGCCGAGGGAAACTTCGCCGACAGACCACCGAAGCTGCCGGAACCTTCCGCATCGATCCGCACCCAGCCTCCTTCCAGATCGGGCGCGGATGGCAGCTGCTGTGCTGTAGCGGGAACGGCCGTGGCGATTGCCACCGCCCACACGACAAGACGCGCCGTCATCGCTGCTCGAGAAATGCCACGCGGCTCGGATCGAACGCGTCGCACGGCAGGGGCGCGCGCGGCTCGTATATGGCCGGGAGGCGCTGGTAACGGTACTCGGTACGTGTGCGGGGCCGCGAACACCGCCGGATCTTCCCACGTAAACGTTACGGACAAGACGGCACCGTTGTTGAGGAGGCGGTAGCGTTCCGTCAGACGTGTAGTTTCCGTCCGATATCCGCCGCCGGGAATCGCGAGCATGCCCTTCGAGCCCGAGAATCCGACTGTGTCAACTACCAGCACGTCCCCTTCCCATCGTGCGATCGAATCGCCGCTCGTCGTCGGCTCGAATTCCTCTTTGTTGATGTGCGTGGTGCGGTGCAAATACAGGTAGCGGACTGGCGCGAGCGTCGCTTCAGCCGCGATAGTGACGTAGCGCGAACCCTGCCGGATCTCGAGCGGCCGTCCAGTTCCTCCCATCGTGTAGGGCATGCCGAGGGGAAGGCACCACCGCACCGAACGCGCGTCCTTCGCAGCGATGTCATCCAATGTCGCGCGCGTCACACCCGCCACCAGCTTGGCGGCGGGCACCCGCCGGCCATCGAGCGACAGTTCCCAGGTTCCGCTGATATCGCGCTGCTGCGCAGCGGTCGTCGCGCCTGCGAGCACCAGCGCGATGGCGACGGCTCCAAGCATTCTCATCCCTGCCCCCTGATTCCTGAGCCCTGAGGCCTGAGTCCTGCCTACTGAGGCTGCTTCGGCACCACGATCGACTGCGAGGTGCGCGGATCCGATGCATCGCACCAGTCTTCGATCGCGTAGCTTTCTGCCGGCAGCCGATCGAAATGAAGCGAATACGAGTGTGGCTTCACGTAAATCTTCGGATCGGTCCAGGTGTAGGTGATTGTCAGCCGCTGGCCGTTCTGTGAAAGGTGGAAGCGCTCCGTCAGTTTCGTTTCCGGCGTTCGCCGCCCTCCGGCCGTGACGTTACCGGCGTTGATGCCGACCGTCTCGACAAGCAGGTCGCCCTGTTCGTACCGCGCGACCGAGTGCCCCTGATTCGTGGGCGTCCAGGAGGGGAGGTTCGGATGCGGGCGCCCATCGAGGTACAGGTAGCGGGCGCCGGCCCCTTCGCGGGTGATGAGGACCTTGTCGGCCGACTGCGTCATGAAAAACGCCGCCGAGTTCGGTTCGAGCGGCACGCCTCCCCCAAGGGCCTGGCCGCACCGCCCTTCCGTCACAATGTATGCCTCGCCTTCGGCGCGCGGCCTCGACGACTCACGCGCGTAATCGAACCGCGGCGGTGGTGGCGGGGCCTTCTTGAGTTCAGCGGCCGCGGCCGGAGTCAGGACGGCGGGAGCAAACTTCGAGGTCAAACCGCCGAAGTCTCCCGACCCCTCGGTGTCGATCCGGACCCAGCCGTCGGTCAGGTCTGGAATGGCGGGCTGCTGTGCATTACCGATGCTCGCAGCAGCAACACCCAAGAGAAGCGCGAGCAGCAGACGACGCACGTCAATTCCTCCAGTACTCGGTATTGCCGGCAAACATCCCCGCATCGGGCAGATGGCCGAGGATCCGGCGGCGTAACGCCAGGATGTCGGCCTCCCCTTCCACCCGATAAATCTCGCTGCCGTCGGGGGCGATGACTATCGTAAACGGCACGCCGGACTCCCACCGCGCATCGAAGGCGGCCTGCATCGCGTAGACGTCCTCGGAGTCGATGAGGAGATTCCTGACTGCCGAATGGTGCTCCTCCAGGAACCGCATCACGGAGGCACGCTCCTGCGGCGTGTTGAGTGAAACGGTGACAAACTCGAACTCACGACTCCGGTACCACAGGTAGGTCGTCAGCAGCTCAGGGAACTCCACCTGGCACGGTCCACACCAGGTGGCCCAGAAGTTCACCATCAGTGTCTTGCCGGTGGGATTCGCGCGCAGCTTCTTCAGATCGTCGGCAGTCGCCAACTCGAGGGTCACCGGCCTGGCCATCCACTCCTTGATCTCCCGCTGCTTGCCGGCGATGGCGGTGTTCCACTTCGTGCTGCAGCCGAACACGGCCGTGTGCTCGACGGGCACGGGACGTCCCGCGACGAGCGCGTCGAGCGCATTCCGCGTATCGTGACTCTTGACGTTATTGCCCCGCATGTTGTCGTCGATGCGACCCTCGAATCGAAGCTTCCGGTCCTTGTCGAAGATGAACATGTGGGGCGTCACCTTCGGGCCGTACTGGTGGACCACCGACTGAGTGTCCCCGTCGTACAGATACGGAAACGTAAACTTCCGGTGTTCGGCGTGAATCACCATGCTCTCGAAGGAATCGTCCACGTCGCTGTAGTTGAGCTCGCGAGGCGCCATCGCCTGGGGTCCGTTCGGCGCAATCGCCACAACCTTCACGCCCTTGCCGGCATAGTCGGCAACGATCTGCTTGATCCGCGCTTCATACAACTGGGACGCGGGGCAATGATTGGAGATGAATACCACCGCAAGGATCGGGCTGTCCGCGAAATCGGCGAGTCTGTACGTGCGACCGTCCACGCCCTTGAGCGCGAAGTCCCGCGCCGCTGCGCCAATCGCGAGCGTGGGATGCTCGCGCTGTTCGCGGGCCATCTGCTGCTGGTACGTCTCGACGGGCGGTTCCTGGGCCGGCGCGGTGGGTGCCTGGGCCGCGCCGCGGTCGGCGCCGCTCCCAGCCAAGCACGTAATCACGCCGAGGGCGAACACGATCCTGCGACGGTTCACAGTGTCTCCTTCATACGCACCTTCCATGCGAGGGGGACGGTGCGCGGTGGATAGCAGAGCCGATCGTCGCAGGCCTGATACGTGAGCGCCCCGGCGATCGTCACCGTCGATCCCGGCGCAAACGACCGATCGACCGACACGATCTGCACCACGCGGAACGGCTTCTGATACACGGGGACCGTCTCCTTCAGCGGTGCGTAGTAGTACAACTCAGCAACGGGGTATCGCGGGGCGCCCACCACCGACAGCCCCGGCGAGGCGTCCACTCTGATCGCAATCGGCCGATAGTTGCGCACTTCAGGTGCGTACACGTGAATGCCGGCTGACGGCGCCAGATCGAGCACCAGCTGGAACCGTTCCCCTGGCGCGACGACTTCTGCAGACGCGCGCGCCTTGACGTCGAGGAGGGAGGGACGAGCCGGTGACGCCTGCTGCCCGAGCATCGCGACGCCGGCGAGGAGCGCGACGACCGGGCCGTGCACTACGCCTCCAGCAGGCCTTTCACATAGTCCAGCTGCCAGCGGGTCTGTTCGACGGCCGTCCCCGGCGCGTCGCGGTACTCGCGCTCCAGGATGAACATGATCGGCCACTTGTTGTCGCGCACGAGTGCCGCGCATTCCTTGATCGGCGTATCGCCGGTGCCGAGTTGGACGTTCGGGCCGTCGCTCCGCCTGCGATCCTTGATGTGCAGATGAGTGATCCGCTCGTGGTGCCTGCGAAGAAACGCGACCGCGTCGTTGTTGCCGGCCGTGAAATGGCCGATGTCGAGATTGACGACGAACGCGCTGGACATCCCGAGCAGCAGTTCCATGCTCCGGGGCGTGGCCACCTCGTTGGCGTCTTGCACCTGGGCATGCGGGTGCCAGGCCGCCTTGATGTTGTACTTCTCCGCGAACGGTGCAACGCGGGGACCCATGCCCACGCGCGTCTGGTTCGTGGTGAACATCGGCACGCGCAGCGCCTGCATCTGCTTGAAGACGGCGTCGATCTCCGCCTCCGTCATGTCATCGTCGATGGTCTGGACGTACGAGAAGAGATTCAGCTTGGCCGCGTCGAACTTCTGACGCACTTCACGGAACCGATCGAGGGGCAGGGCAATTCGCCATTCGCGCAGCGCATGCCGCGACTTCTCGAACTCCGGCGTACGCTGACCCGGGACCGGCGGCTGGCCGAATCGCCCACCGCTGACCACCTGGGGCTGACCCTGCGGAAACACCGTGACGAGTTCGACGTCGACCACGCCGAGCGACTTGCACTGCTCGATGATGACGTCAATCGGGTCGCGGCCGGCCAAATCCGGCAGCGGATTCAGGCTGCCCGTGATGAGACCGAGTTTCACCCCGCGGACCGTCGTCGCTGCGGATGACCGAATCAGCGACGGAGTGACAGAGAGCGCAAGGCTGGCGAGCGCGGTCTTGCCGAATTCGCGACGCGAGTACACAGCTATTTGTCTCCCTCGCCCTTCGGCCGGGCGATGTCGTGGTACAGGCGCTTGCCATCGGGCATGATCATGTAGAAGAGCGAGATGCCCTTCGACCCGTCACGCATGGGGTGGCCGACCAGAGTGATTTCCTGGCCTGCCTTGAGGGTCGCCCGGGTCCACCCCTGGCGTCCCATGATGTTGGTGGAACCGCCTTCGACGTCCCACGTGCCTGCCGTCGCGGGATCGACGCCCGGGCCGGCTTTGATGTCGATCGTGATATGCACGTGCGGGTTGACCCACGTGTAATCGACGACTACCCCCTTGTAGGTGACGTCCTTGTCCATCTCGAACATCGTGAAGGAATGGTGCGCAAGGACGGGGCGGCCAGTCAGGATCGCCATCAGCGAAAGGAAGCCGGCAAGCACGGCGAACCGGAAGGTCATGACTTTGTCTCCAGAAGAAGCGTTACCGACCGGGGAAACGGCGGAACTATACCATGTTCTGTAATCGGTTACAAAGCCATTAATAGAGCGAAAATGCGTACAGCGTATCTCCCGCACCGACGAGCACGTACTGCTTCCCGCCAGCCACGAACGTCTCGGGGGCGTTGGTCGTGACGGCGCCGAGCTGGGTATGCCACAACGGGTCGCCATTCTTCGGATCGTATGCGACGAAATTGCCCGACACGTCCCCGGCAAAGAGCAAGCCGCCGGCCGTCGCGAGGAGACCTGTGCCGAGGCCGGTGTTAAGCGTCGTGCGATACCGGCGCTTCCACGCGATCTTGCCGGTCTTGTAGTCGATGGCGGTCAGGTAGCTGCCGATCGTGCCGACGCCCAGCTCTTCCTTTCCACCGAGGCCGAGTGCGCCGCGCGGATCGGGTTCCGTCAGGTAGTACAGCGCGTAGGTTTCAGCCGTCGGCACGTAGAACAGCCCGGTCTGCGGACTGTACGACGGCGGCGGCCAGTTGGCTGCTCCCTGATTCGCTGACGAAACGAGCGCGCCGGCAATGTGATGGTCTTTTTCCGGTATGCGGATCGGCTGCCCTTTGGCGTTCAGCTCGGGCCTTGCCCAGTTCGCCGAATCCGAGAACTTGCTCGAGAGCAGATGCTCACCGGTTACGCGATCGACCACGAAAAAGTAGCCGTTGCGCGCCGCCGTCACCGCCATTTTGCGCTGGCGGCCGCGGAACTCACCGTCTACGAGCACCGGAGTTTGTGCGGAATCCCAATCGTGCGTGTCGTGAGGAGACGTCTGGTAGTACCACGCCATCTTCCCGGTATCGACGTGGATGGCCACGAGCGCGCACGTGAAGAGGTTCGGCAGCCCTTCACCGCGCGGCGCTGACGTGTACGCCGGCGTCGGATTACCCGTGCCGATGATGTAAAGGCGCGTCTCGGGATCGTAGGCGCCGGGCACCCACGGATGCCCGCCTCCGTGACGTGAGGCATCGAGGTTCTTCCAGGTGTCGAGCCCGGGCTCTCCTTCATTCTGCGGCGTGGCAAACCACTTCCACTGTAGTGCTCCGGTCTCGGGATCGAACGACTGCAGGAACCCCGGCCGATCGAGATCGTTGCTCGACCCCACCAGTACGTGGTTGTCGATCACCATCGGCGCCATCGTGTGGAAGTACTGTTCCTGGAAACTTGCCAGTTCCTTCCGCCACCGTTCCTTCCCCGTCTTGGCCTCGAGTGAAATCAGATAGTTGTCCGGCGTCACGAAGAAGAGGTAGCCGCCCCAGATGCCGGCACCGCGGTTGCCGATGTGCGTGCCGCCTTTCGTCTTCCAGAAGTAGCGCCAGAGCAGGTGGCCGTCGTGCACGTCGAGCGCCCACACGTTGTCAGGAGCCGTGACGTACAGCACGCCATCGACCATGAGGATCGAACCCTTGACGATCGTCGCGCCGCCGAAGACCACGTCACCCTCCCCGCCCGTGATCACGGGGGGTGTGTCGGGAGGCTGGGGCCCCGTTGGACCGGGCCCCGCAACAAGGCGCCGCGTCCAGGCGAGGGTGAGGTTGCGCACATTGCCCTGATTGATCTGGGTGAGCGCGCTGAACCGCCTGCCGGAGTAATCGCCGGAGTAGGTAGGCCACGACTCCGCCAAAGGCTTGTGGAGCGCGTCGCGCGTCACATTCTGGCCGGACAGCACGCCGGTGCCGCCGAAGACGATCAACGCAATGAGCAGCTTCTTCATGGCTGTCCCCTGAGAGACGCGAGGTACGCCGTCACGTTGTGAATGTCTGGATCGCTATACCGCCGGAGGAGCTCTTTGTGCGGTGTCAGCGGATCGTGGATCTCCACTTTCGTTCCCGTCCCCACCGTGCGGAAGGTGCGGTGTGTCCCGTCGGCCTGGGTAAGGCTGACAACGAAGTCGTCCACACGGCTCAGGCGCCCCTTCACGACTTCCCCAGACGTCAGCGTAACGGTCACAAGAATCGTCGGCGCGGGGATCGGTGCGGGGCCGCCGCCGCGCGCTCCGCTGTTGCCGGGGGAAATCCACATCTGTTGAAGCATCTTCGCATCGGCGATCTTCGCGGCAAACTGCCGGAGTCCCTCGGTGGTGTGGCACGACAGGCAGGTCGCCGCCACGAACGCCTCGCCCTTCTTTGCGTCGCCGACGAGAATGTTGATCGTCGTCGGTCCCGTGCGGCTGCTGACCGTGAAGCTGTGAAGAAACGCCGCCACGTCTTTCACCTGCGCGTCTGTCAGCGTGAAGGGCGGCATGCTGCCCCGTCCCTCCCGGACGACCGGGCCGATCAACTCGCCGTCCTGGTCGTTGAGCACCATGGCCGAGCGCAACAGGTTGGGCCCGCCGCCGTCACCGCCGCGAGCGTCGGCCCCATGACAGAAGACACAGTTGACGCCGTAGGTGGCCTTGCCGCGCTCGATGGCTGCCGGATCACCCGGCGGGCGCTGCGGGTAGGCGACGAATCCGCCGCCGCCCTGGCCCTGCGAGAACACCACTCCGGCGCTCCATAACATGCTCGCCAGCACCATGGCGATGCGGGTTCGTCCGTTGATCACGTCGTCACCTCGCTTGAACGTCTTGGTGTAATCGGTTGCATATGCTACCCTTCGTCGCCCCTTGGGGCAAGCCGACGCACACAGAAAGGATTGAGCATGCGCGCCAAGAACGTCACTCGGCGTCGATTCATCGGAGCGGCGGGAGCGACCGCCGCGCTGACTCTGGTGCCGCGACGCGTCCTCGGCGGGCAGGCCGGCCGCGCCCCGAGCGACATCGTCAATGTGGCGATCGTCGGCGCCGGCGGCCGCGGCGCCGCGGTGGCCACCGAGCTCGTCGCCGGTGGGCAGAACATCGTCGCCCTGGCTGACGTCGACCTGCCGAGCGTCGATGCCCGCGTCGCGCGGTCGACCCGCGGGGCCGACGGCCAGCCGAACGAGGCGCGGCTCCGGCTGCAGGCCGCGTATGCGAAGGCAAAGCGCTACACCGACTTCCGCCGGATGCTCGAGCAGCAGCGCGACATCGACGCGCTCCTGATCGCCACACCGGACCACACGCATGCCGTCATCGCGAAGGCGGCCATGGAACTCGGCAAACACGTGTACGTCGAGAAGCCGATGACCTGGTCCATCCATGAAGCGCGCGTCCTCCGTGACACCGCCCGGGGTGCGAAGGTCGTGACACAGATGGGCAATCAGGGACAGTCGACCGATGGCGCCCGTCTGATTAATGAGTGGATTCAAGCCGGGTTGATCGGTCCGGTGCGCGAAGTGCATCTCTCCACCGATCGGCCAATCTGGCCGCAAGGCGTTCCACGGCCGGCGCGAAGTGCCGAAGGGGTCTTGTCTACCTCCTACAACTCACCGCTTCCGCCGCCGCCCGGTTCGGCGGGCGCGGGCAACGACTGGACGCCACCGCGGAGACTGAGTCAAGAGGTAGGCAGAGCGCTCTCGCTCGCCCACACTCCGTCACCGGAGATCGACTGGGACCTGTTTCTCGGTCCGGCGCCTCAGGTGCCGTACCACCCGATCTATCACCCATTCAATTGGCGCGGGTGGATCGACTGGGGCGTCGGCGCCATTGGTGACATCGCTGCGCACACGCTGAATCACGCGTACTGGGCGCTCGGACTGACGTACCCGGCCACCGTCGAAGCCACATCGTCGCCATTCGGGCTCGACGAAGACGGCCAGCCCGCCAGCTACCCCGCGGCGATGGAGGTGATATACCGCTACGCGGCAGAAGGTACTCGTCCGGGTGTGACGGTGTACTGGCGCGATGGCGGGCTGTGGGCACCGCGTCCCGTCAACCTGCCGGATGGAGTCAGCCATCGGCGCGCCGCCATCATCGTGGGTGACAAGGGCGTGCTCATGCACAACTCGTACGGCAACAACCCGCAACTCTATCCGGAATCGTTGATGGAGGCCGCCGCCAAGGTTCCCCGGAAGTACGAGCGTATCCCGGGCGAACTGCACGCGATGAACTGGATACACGCTATTCGGAGCCACGGCAACGCGACCTCGGATTTCGAGTACGCGTCCAGGCTGACTGAAAACATGCTGCTTGGAATAGTGGCAATCAGAGCCGGCCAGGGTGTTCAGATCCGCTACGACGGGCAGAGCGGCACGGTGGTGAACAACGCCGCCGCGAACCAGTTCATTGCACGCGAGTACCGACAGGGGTGGTCGTTATAGAGGAATTCAGGCGAGCGCCCGCCGGCAAAACTCGAGACACCGGACGACTTCTTTCACGGCATCCGACCCGGGCGGCACGTCGTATTCGAGCTCGATCGTCGCAGGCATCTTCCAGCCGTTTTTCTTCACCGTCTGAAGAATCTGTGCCAGCGGTGTGTCGCCCGTTCCCCACGGCAGGTTTTTCTGGCCGTTTGCGGGTGTCGTGCGGTCCTTCAGGTGAAAGCTTGCGATGCGCGCGTGGTGGCGGTGAAGAAACGCGACCGGGTCGCCGCCGGCGGCCACGTAGTGCCCGAGATCCACGTTTGCCATGTTGGCCTTCGAGACGGCAAATGCCTGGTCGAACGCCGTCAAGCTCCCCTGGAGGTGCGTGTGGTAGGCGACGAAGATCTTCCGCTTCTCGCCCATCACGCCGAGTCGTCTGAGCTGCGCCGCGTCTTCGACGAGCTCGAGG
Organism: uncultured Acidobacteriota bacterium; assembly: GCA_963814955.1. GTDB lineage: Bacteria > Acidobacteriota > Vicinamibacteria > Vicinamibacterales > UBA2999 > DATCJA01. The sequence goes on along the minus strand of CAWFEX010000013.1, from coordinate 188,806 downwards.
GTGACGTGCGTGTTCCCGAGCGCCTCGGCGACATCGAACACGTACTCGATTTCCTCGTCGGTCATGTTCGGATCGAGCTGCTTCCAGGCGTAAATGGTGACGCCGGCGTCGTTGAACATTTTGCGCAGGGCCTTGAAGCGGTCCATCGACGCTGAGGTGCGCCATGCGCGCAGGCGCGCCGCGTGCTCACGCTGCGCCGCCTGCTGTTCGGGCGTAGGCTGCATCCCGCGACCGGGGCCGGCGGGACGCGGCGGCGCGCCGGCGAACGTTTCCACGGGGCCGCCCATGAACTCGATCTGGCTGATGCCGGAGGCGACCACGTAGCGCAGGATCGCCTCCGCGCTCTGATCGGGCATGGCCCGATAGCTGTAGGTAATAGTGCCGACGGTGACGCCGTTCATCACCGAGTTCGGCCGCTGCGTGGCCTGCGCCAGCGCCTCAAGACTCGCGGACACATTGAGACCTGCCAACGGCACGCCCGCCAATGCCAATTTGCCGAAATAGCGTCTCGTGTACAACATGTAACCCTCCGCGAATCGAGAATGGCCGCTACATGGGTCATGGGGCGCTCGTCGGGCGCAGCTCAACCGCGGACGAGCGGGCCGTGAACGCCCACCCTCCGTTCAGAACAGGTACCTGACCGCGAACTGCATCTGCCGGCCGATCGAGTTCCCAGGTACTCGAGATCCGCCCGAAGGTCGGCGTTCCGACCGCGTTGCCCGGCGGCGCAAAGTTCGGGGTGTTCGTCAAGTTGTAGCCCTCGGCGCGCAACTGCAGCTGCGTCCCGCCTCGCAGCGCGACCGTTTTGAAGATCGACAGGTTGAGCTGGCGTTGCGATGGACCGACCAGCAGGTTACGCGGCGCGTTGCCCTCGGTGAAGAACGGCTGCGGCTCGAAGCACGATGTATTGAACCAGCGATCGAGCGTCCGTTCCCCCGACGGCAGCACCGGATCGCAGGTCAGGTTCGGGCGATCGGCCGCACTGGTATTGGTACGCGCCGCGCCGTTGGTCACGTTGAAGGGCAGCCCACTCTGCCAGAAGGCGCTCGCATTCACCTGCCATCCGCCGAGTACCTGATCCTGCCACCCCTCCGAGGCCCTGGCCCGGCAGCTCGTAGGTCGCTGTCACGACGTACTTGTGACGGATCTCGTTATCCGACCGGAAACGCTCGGTCCGTGCGGTATTCCAGGGCACCCAGCTTTCCCACTCACCAACCGCGTAGGTGTAGTGCGTGGTGAAGCTCCAGCCAGCCCTGAACCGGCGCTCGAACACCAGCTGCAAGGAGTCGAACCACGCCCGATAGTCACTCTCTCTGACCGTGATGTTGGTTACGCCCGGCAGCACCGAGAAAAACGGGCGCCGGGTGTCGATGTTGCCGGGACCGATGGGCGGGAGGTTGTAGTTGCGCCCCGGTGCACCTGACCCACCGCCAATCCACCGATCGGAGCGCGACCCGACGTACCCGACCGATGCCACGTTGCCGGCAAACTCTTTTTCGAGCACGACGTTGAACTGCTGAGTGCGCGTCGACTTGAAGTCGGCGTCGACCGCGGCAATCGCGCCCCTCGGGGTCACGGCGTTCGCCGGCTCGGGTTCCGGAAAGCCGCCCGAGAGGAACAATGTCGGTACGCCGCCTGAAGGACCCAGGTTGATCGTCGGGCCGGGCCAATTGCTCGTGAACGGCGGGTTGCGGAAGAGCGCCGGCGAGTGCATGTTGGTCGGGAAGTACGACAATCCCCAGCCGCCGCGCAGGACCATCCGCCACGGCAGCGTGGCGGACGCGCCGAGCCGTGGGGCAAGGTTCGAGTAATCCGTCTTGACGCCGACCGCACGGTCCACCCCGTCGCGATTGGCGACGAGAAGCCTGGCGGTGGCGAGATCGAAATTGCTGATGGCGTCGTTCTCCTCCGTCAACGGCGAGTACACGTCGTAGCGCACGCCGAGATTGAGCGTAAGCCACGAGTTGGCGCGCCAGTCGTCCTGCACGAAGGCGCTCGGCTCGATGCTGTGGTAGTTCGGAATGACCAACTCGAAGTTGCGCGTCGCGGCCGACGGGTACCCGAGCAGCAGGGAGGCGACGGCGTTGCCGCCCACGCCCGCGCCGTTGTTGGTCAACAGCGAATTGAACGTGAAATTGCCGGACGGCGAGCCGCCGATCCCCCGCTTGGAGGCCCAGCGGGTGATAAACCCGCCGCCGCCCTTGAACGTGTGAGCTCGCCAGGTCTTCGTCACGACCCCACTGACCTGTCTGGTGGTGTCGTGATACTCGATCGGGAGGAATCCCTGATCCCCGAGATACGCGTAGCCGATCACCTCAATCGCCGACAGGCCAGTGGCGTTCGGGATGTTGGCGCCCGGAATCCCCAGCTTCGATGCCGCATTCGTCCCTTCGTTCGGGGGGAACGACGCGATGTCCAGCTTGAGATAGCCGCCGCGCACTTCCGCGACGAGCGTCGGACTGATGACGCGCAGATAGTTGGCCTGCAGCCCGTGCACGTCGGTCTCATTCGGGCCCGGGAACGCGCCGCCGCCGCCGACGTTCGCGAGCACGCAGCCCGGGTCGATGCCGTCGACGATCGGGCACAGACCCGGAGTCAAGGTACCTGACGCCGTTGAACGAGTAGCGCGCGAAGAGTGAGTTGTCCTGATTGAACTGATGATCGATCCGCAGGTCAGCGGTGTCGGAGTCCTGCGTGCGCGTCGTCACGCCGGAGAAATTGTTGGCGAGCCCGGACCCGCTGGGCCGCGGATACAGGTTGAGGAGACTGCGGGCGATTGGGTTGATGCGGTCCGGCGGGATGACGTTGCCGGGGAACGGCGTCCGCGGTGTCGTTGTCGGATCGTAGATGATCGTGCCGGGCAGCAGCTCCGAGAAATCGCCTGCCCGCATCCTCGCCGTCGGCACCGTGATCAGATTCGGCTGGCCCTGGTCCAGCCTGTATCCCTCGTAGTCGGCAAAGAAGAACGTCCGGTTGCGCCGAATCGGTCCCCCGAGGCTGCCGCCGAACGTGTTTTCGCGCAACTCCGGATCCTGGTTCTCGAAGAAGCCGCGGCTGTTGAAACGACCGTCGCGGAAGTGCTCGAACGCGCTGCCGTGGAAGACGTTGCTGCCGGCCTTGGTGATGATGTTGATAACCGCGCCCGGAGTTCGCCCGGTTTCAGCGGCGTAGAGATTCGTCTGGACCCGTACCTCCGCAATTGCGTCGAGCGAGACCCGTACCCCTGACGTACCCATGAGGCGCTCGTTGTTATCCGCGCCATCGATCATGTGGTTGTTCTCGATGTCGGAAGCGCCGTTCACCGAAATCGCAACGGTGCGCCGACGTTCGTCGGGACGAGTCCCGTTGGCGGCCGACGACAACCCACCTTCGTGCGCGCCAGGGACCATCTGTATCAGTCGTGTGATGTTCCGATCCAGGATCGGCACATTCTCGACGACCTGCGAGGGCAGGAGTACGCCAACACTCGACGCGTCAGTCTGCAGCAGCGGCGCCTCGGCGGTCACCTCCACGGTTTCGCTGACCTGCCCGACCTCGAGCCGGCCGTCCACGCGTCCGCGGGCCGCGCTGGCCAGGACGATCCGTGCAGCCTGTGTCCGGAATCCCTGCAGCTCCATCTTGACGTCATAGGTCCCGATCGGCAGGAGCGTAAACGCGTAATCGCCCGTATCGCTCGTCACCTGCGACCGTACCGCGCCAGTCCCCTCGTGCGTAGCGGTGACCGTCACGCCGGGAAGGACGCCCCCGCTCGCGTCCGTGACGCGGCCCACGAGATCGGCGGTCGTGACCTGCGCCCACGCGGCGGCAGAGAGCAGAATGCCGACCGTAATCGCGCCGACAACTTGTCGTCCAGAACCCATGACCGATCCCTCCTTGCGATGCGTAAGAAGTTGGCGAATCGCTCTTGCCTGCGACCGGGTTAAACAATCGATGTAATCGGTTGCATATCCTACGCGCAGTCCGGTCCGGTGGCAAGAGGCGTAACGTCGGGTGAAATCGGTTACAAGCGACCGGCCACGCGCTTCCGGGACCTCAACGCGCTGTGCGATTCAGGTAGGCGAGGAGACTGGCGAGCTCCGTCTCGCTGTACTGCTCGAGCAGTTGAAGGTGCGCACTTCGCCCCTCCGTTGACGTCCCATCGGGCGCCGCGAACGCGCGCGGCCGAAGCACCTGCGCGCGCAGAGACGCGCCGTCGTACCTGGACGCAATGCCTTTCAGATTAGCGTCGATGGCGTGGCACGACCTGCATCGCCGGCCGAAATAGGCTTCGCCGGCGGCAAGGTCGCCGTTCGAAAGCGCCGCGCTCGTCAGATCGGCGTAGCGGCCCACTTGCCGCAGGTAATGGATGTACCGAGCGAGGTCCGCCAGCTCCGTTGCAGTGAGATCGTACCGCGGCATCGCGGTCTGCAGATTCGGTCGTCCGGCACGCACGACCGCACCGAGCAGCTCACCCTCCTTGTCGGCGCCGATCAGCGGGCTGCGGAGCAGATCGGTCGCGCCCATGACGGCACGCCGCAAATCGGTGCCGTGACAAAAGTGACAGTGATTCAGCACGTAGACAGCGCGGCCGCGCTCGAGCACAGGAGTAGGGGCCGGAAAGCCGCCGGCATCCGCAACACCTGGCGTCGTCGATTGCGCGAACGGCGCCGCCGTGCCGAACACGCAGACCAGAAGCGCGAATGCTAGGCGAGTGCCTGCCGGCAGAACTCGAGACATCGCTTCACTTCTTCGAGGGGGAACCGGAACGACCCGTACTGGTACTCCAGATAGCACCTGATTGGATATCGCTCGTCTCGTATCAGTCGAAGCACTTCACGGATCGGCGTATGGCCCTGCCCGAACGGCCTGTTCGGACCGTTGTTGCGCTCGCGGTCACGTACGTGGATATTGACGATACGATCGTGGTGCTTCCGAATGAACGCCACCGGATCCTGGTTGCCTGCGGTGAAGTGGCCGATGTCGAGCGTGACCTTGAAGTACGGCGACATGGCGAGAGCGGTTTCGAAGCTCTCAGGGGTGGCGAACTGGTCGGGATCCACCAGGTTGTTGTGGTTGTGCATCGCCACGAACATGCGGTGGCGCTCGGCGAACGGTACGAGCCGCCTGGCTTCGCTGATCACCGTTGACGAACTGAAGCCTGCCGCCCCGAGCGCCTTCGCCGCTTCGAAGGTCCGATCGCGTTCGGCGTCGGTGAAGGTTTCGTTGAAGTTGACGTTGTACAGGTGCATCTGCAGTCCCGCTTCGTCAAACTGACGGCGAATGCTCGCGTAGTGCTCCATCGGGACCGTGAGGCGCCAGCGCCTCGCTTCTTCGCGCAACTGCTGAAATCCGGGCGCACGACGCGCCTGCACCCACCACCCGGTCGAAATTCCGGGGAACGGCTCGACGTGCGCGGACATGATTTCGCATTCGGCGACGCCGAGTTCGGTCATGTTGCGCACGATTGTCGGGACGAGTCTGGGATCGCCTGACGGCGGCAGATCGTGAAAGCTGAAGGTTTCGAGGCCGAACTGGACGCCCTGAATGATCGTTGGCCGCCAAGGTTGCTGAACGAGAGCGAGACCCATCGACGCCGGCACCGCAGCGAGGAGGCGATTGAATTCGCGTCGTGTCGGCATGTTCCTTTAGGCGTCTCGACGCGATGATAGCGGCACGTGTAACCGGTTACAAGGCGATGTTCGCCCTGTCATCGTGCTGCCCAGGACGCTGTTACGGGCGGTCATCGGGCGTCCGCTCCCAGCGGTGCACGCGCAACGCATCGACGACGGCGCCTGGCAGGTGGCCTGCCGCGCTGCAGGCGAGGTTCTGCTCGACGTGCGCTGGCCGGCGCATTCCCGGAATCGTTGTCGTGACCGCAGGGTGCTGGAGGATGAACCGAAGCGCCAGTTCCGGAAGCGTCAGGCCGGCGCCTGCAGCCAGCGGTCGCAGTGCCTCGACGCGCCGGAGCGTCTCGGTGAGATTGGCACCCGCAAAATACGTGTTGCGCCAGTCGCCCTCCGGCCACTGTGACGCCGGCGTCAGGCTCCCGGTAAGGCTGCCTTCGTCGAACGGCACTCGTGCGATGACGGCTACACCCAGGCGTTCGCACGCGGGAAACAGTACGTCCTCGGGCGCCTGGTCGAAAATGTTGTAGACCACTTGCACCGAATTGACGAGGCCGGTGTCGAGTGCGCGCAGCACGTTGGCCGGTTCCCAGCGATTGACGCTGATTCCGAACGCACGGATGGCGCCCTGCCGCTTGAGATCCTCAGCGGCTTTCTTCCACCCGTCAGCGGAAGCCCATGAGTCGTCCCAGACATGAAGCTGCTGCAGATCGATAGCGGCAACGCCCAGGTTTGTGAGACTTGCCGACGTGGAACGCACGATATGGTCGTATGAAAACACCTGCTCCGCCGGCGTCCCCGCCCTTCCCGGCCATCGCCGGTTTGCGGGAGGAACCTTGGTAGCGACGTACAGCGTACGTCCACGATGACGGCGAATCAGGTCACCGAGCAGGCGTTCGCTGTGGCCCTCGCCATACGCCCACGCAGTGTCGAAGAAGTTACAACCGAGGGCGACGGCCCGATCGAGCGCGCGCGCCGACTCTCCGTCGTCGGAACCCGACCATCCACCCATTCCCCACATACCGTAGCCGACCTCGGAGATCGACCACCCGGTGCCGGGGAAAACGCGAAATTGCACAGGGGTTACTTGAGAGTTTGCAGGTAGCCGACGAGATTTGCCACCTGCTCGGTCGAGTAGTTTTCCAGCAGCCTTTCGTGCCGCAGGCGCGCGGTCGCCGTCTGGTTGTCACGAAGTGTGTCGAGCGCGAACGCATTGCGGCGAGTCAGACCTGGCGGCTCGAGCAGGCGCGCGCGCAGCGAAGCGGCGTCGTACTTTGTGCCGATGCCCGTCAGCTGTGCGGCACCGGCATGACAGGATCTGCAGCGCGCATCGAAGTCCTTCTGTCCCGCCGATGCGTCACCGGTGGCGGGAGGCGCCTGGGTCAGCGCCGTGTGACGGTCGCGTTGTCGTGCGTAATGAATCCAGGAGGCGATGGCATTGAGCTGCTGCTCACTCAGGTCCGAGTACTGCGGCATCGGCGATAGTTTCGTTGTCTGCGGGAACCCGGCGCGGAGCGCGCGAACAATGACGCTGCCGTCTACGTCACCGCCAACAAGCGCCGACCGCCTGAGGTCCGGCGCCTCGCCACGCGGTACGAGGTTCACGCCGTGGCAGTACGCGCATCCGTACATCACGTACGATTCCTTGTCGTACTGCATCACCGGATCGGCCAGCGGCGGCCCGATGAACGCTTCGTTGTAGCCCGACCGGGCTCCGGACTGCGCCGCCACCGAGACCACGGCTGCAAGGAATCCACACACCGTCAGAGAAAGACGATGACGAATCGGCATCTGCGCTCCTGCCTGTGTCAGGCGAGCGCGCGTTTGCAGTAGTCGAACATCAACTGCACTTCGTCCACGCTTGGACGCAGCGTCCCGTGCTCGAACTCGAGCAGCGCGACGATCGGCCACCGGTTGTCCCGAATCATCCTGAGAACCTGGATAATCGGCGCGTCGCCCTCGCCGAACGGGGTGCTGCGCCCGTTGTTCCGCTTTCGATCCCCAGATGTACGCTCGACGTCCTGGCATGGTGTCGCGCAAGGAATTCCAGACAGTCCCCGTTGGCGGCGGTGTAGTGCCTGGTATCGAGGGTCGCCTTGATGTGCGGCGACAACGACAGCGCCTTCACGAAGCTGGCTTCGTTGTTGAGCGGCGTCCGGATCCGACAGGTTCGCGTGGTTATGCACGCCCATGAACATGCCGTGCTTGCCGGGAAACGCCGCCAGCCGTCCGGTCACCCGCAGCCCTTGTGAGCCGACGCATCCCTGCGCGCCGAGGATCTTCGCCCCGGCGAAGACGGCGTCGATTTCCGCATCGGAATAACTGTCGTTGAGGTTCACGTAATAGCTGAAGATCACGATGCCGGCGTCGTCGAACTCCTGTTTGATAGAACGGTAGAACGACGCAGGGGCGGTCAGGCGCCACTGTCGGAGTTTCTCCCGCGCCTCTTCGATACTCACACCAGGCGCCGCAAACTGCGGTTCCACCCATGTCGCGTGGAGCTCCACCATCCCAAGGCCGTTCTGCACCAGCCGCTTGATCAAGGTACCTCTGTTCGCGGCCGTCATCGGGAGGTCGTGATAGCAAAATGGCTGCAGGCCAAACTGCACGCCGTTGACGAGCGATCGATTCGGCGGCGTCGTGGACTGCGCCAGAGAGCGCGCGCCATTCGTCAAGAATGTGAGGGCCGGGATCCCTGCAGCGACGTACGCACCGAACTCACGTCTGGTATACATGCGAAAGCCCTCTTCGATCACTGCCATCCATTTCGCCAGTACAGGCACATGCGGTCCACGTTCAGGGGCAGATAGGTTTCGGACCGGAACCACTTTTCGTACTTGGGCAGCTTGACTTCGGTCGGCGCGCGATCCGGGCATTTGCCCTCCGCGTGCGCCACTCTGACGGCTTCTTTCAAATCGGTGAAGTACTGCTTGAACGCGCGGACATCGTCTTTGGTACCCCATCCCTTCGGGTTGTGCATTCTGGCATGGCCCACGACCAGCTTTTCCCAGTCGAGCGCCAATGCCCGATCGATGCCAACAAACCATTCGTCGATGTAGGAATCGAAGATGTTGCGCCAGATCAGTTCGCCCACCGGAAGCCAGTCGGCCGCATAGATCACCCGCTCGCGGGGCACCGCCACGATCAGGCTGTTGTCGGAATGGTTGCGTCCCAGATAGTGCAGCTCGACCTTCATGTCGCCGATGTTCAGGGTGGCACGGTCGTCGACGAGCTGGTCAGGAGGCACTACCGCTGGATTCTTAAGTCGCGCCAGTTGAGCTGCGGCATTGCGATGCGCGACGAACCTTGCTCCTGCCGCCTTGAAGGGCGCGCCACCAGCGACGTGATCGAAATGATGATGACTGTAAACGACGTAGCGAATCGGAGCCGAGGTGATCTTGCGCACCTCTGAGAGATATACCTTGGCAGTGTCCGTGCTGATTGGATCGGTGACAACCACGCCCTCGGGCGCGACCGCGAACATCGACTGGTAGCCGCGATACTCGAAGATGAAGACGCCCTTGCCCACTTCCTTCACGACCGGCTGCGGCGCCTGAGCCATCAAAACGGATGCGGCGATCAGCGCACAAAGCACGCTGCCGATCACATGAAGTTGACGAAACACGTTCCCCTCCTCCGGTTCGTGGATGGTGGCCGCACAGATGATAGTGCAATCGGTTACATTGTCCAGCGACCCTGTTGTATAGTCGCGCGCGGGAGGCTTGTGATGCGACGCGTTTTGATGCTCGTCGTGGTGTGTCTGATGGCGGCGGCTTGCTCCCGCGAGCCCGCTGCACCGCCTCAACCCGAGGCCGTCGAAGGCGCAACTGCTCTCTCGGCACCCGAGGGGCGGGTATATGTCACCAACGAGATCTCCGGTGATCTCAGCGTGATTGACGTGGCGACACGGCGTTTGGTCGGCACCATCCCGCTCGGCAAGCGTCCGCGCGGCGTGAGAGTGAGTCCGGACAATACGACGCTGTACGTCGCGCTCAGCGGATCGCCGATTGCGGGACCGGGAGTAGATGAATCGAAGTTGCCGCCGCCGGATCGGAAAGCCGACGGCATCGGCGTGGTTGACGTAAAGAGCGGCAAGCTCCTCAGGATTATTCCGGGCGGCTCCGATCCGGAGCAGCTTGCGGTCAGCCTGGACGGCCGATGGCTGTTCGTCGCCAACGAGGACGTGGCGCAGGCCAGTGTCATCGATGCAAGCGATGGCCGGGTGATCGCAACCATTCCCGTTGGCGCCGAGCCCGAGGGTGTCGATCTCAGGCCCGACGGGCAGGTTGTGTATGTCACCTCGGAGGCCGACAACGAAGTCTCCGTCATCGACGCCGTGTCGCCGAAGCTCATCGCGAAGATTGCCGTCGGCCCGCGACCGCGGTCCACCGGATTTCTCCCTGACAGTTCGCGCGCCTACGTCAGCGCCGAGAACAACTCCTCTGTCACGGTCATTGACGCGAAGACGCACAAGGTGACGTCCACCATCAAGCTGGAAGGCGGCCAGCTGGTGCGGCCGATGGGTATCATCTCGTCTCCGGATGGCGCGCTCGTTTTCGTCAGCACGGGCCGGGGCAAGGGTCTCGTCACAATCGACAGCGCCTCGAACAAACCTGTTGCGAGCGTGGAAGTAGGCGAGCGCCCGTGGGGCATTGCCACGTCAGCCGACGGACGGCTGGTCTTCACGGCGAACGGGCCGTCGAACGACGTTTCCTTCGTGGATGTGGCGACCAAAGCCGTCGTCGCGCGCGTGACGGTTGGTGACCGGCCGTGGGGCGTGGCGTTCGTGCCCTCGCGCTAGCGGCTCACACCCGTCGTCGATCCACCGGTCCGGCTGAAGCCGGACACTACGTACCCCTCATCGTGGCAAAGCAAACGCCACGTAAATCCCGCCAGACTCGAGTGGCACACCAGGACGTCCTTTGCCGCCGCCAGCCGGCACGACGAGGTACTGACGTCCGTTGACTTCGTAGGTGGCGGGAGTGCCATTTCCGGAGAACGGCAGCATGGCCTCCCACAAGATCGCACCGGTCGCCTTGTCGAAGGCGCGTACTTTCCTGTCGAAATTCGTCGCGGCGATAAAGACCAGGCCTCCCGCCGTCACGACCGGCCCACCGTAGTTTTCACTTCCCGTATTCGTGATGCCCCGCGCGGCCAGTTCCGGATATTCACCAAGCAGTATTTGCCACACGTGGTCACCGGTGTTGAGGTCGATCGCAGTCAGCGTTCCCCAGGGTGGGGCGATGGCGGGATACCCGTCCGCGTCCAGAAACTTCTTGAAGCCCGTGAAGCGGTACTTGAGGGAGATTGGTGACGGAGATGCATTGCCGTCGTCAGCGCTTACACCCGTGCGGAGGTACTCGAGGAGCGACGAGAGTTCGGCGTCTGTCAGTCCCGGAAACCCCGGCATGCGGCCGGCGCCTTGGCGAATGATTGCCGTGAGCTCGTTGGGGAAACGACGCGCTGCCGCTCCTATCAGTGACGGAAACTGCGGCGGTTCGCCGCGCATGTCGTCGCGATGGCATGAAGCGCACTCACGCAGGTAGGTTTGTCGCCCGCCGGCGCCTGTTTCGTTGAGCGCAAGGCTGCCGGTCCACGCCATTTCGTTCGCGTTCACGTACAGGACGCCGGTTGCAGGATCGAATGCCGAGCCGCCCCATTCGGCTCCCCCGTCGAAACCCGGAAAGACAACAGTTTCTTGTCCAACCGCGAGCGGGACGAACTGGCCGTCGCTTCGAAACGTCCGGAACGCCTCGAGCGCCGCGCGGCGAGCTTCAGGTGTTCTGTTGGTGAGGAGTTCCTCCGTCAGCCGCTGACGAGCGAAGGGGGCCGGCCGCACGGGAAGCGGTTGAGTGGCGGCGGTTCGCTCGCCTTCCACGTCCGAAGCCGGATAGGTCCTGTTCTCGATTGGGAACAGAGGCGCGCCGTTCGTTCGATCGAAGAGAAACAGGTGGCCGTGTTTGGTCGTCTGGGCGACCGCATCGACCCGCGTTCCGTTCCTCGTCACCGTGACCAATGCAGGCGGCGACGGCAGGTCGCGATCCCACACGTCGTGTTTGACGACCTGGAAATGCCACAGACGCTTGCCGGTTGCTGCGTCGAGCGCCAGCAATGAATTGGCAAAGAGGTTGTCGCCGACGCGATTGGCTCCGTAGAAATCCGACGCTGCAGAACCCGTCGGCGCATAAACAATCCCGCGCTGTTCGTCGAGCGCAACTCCCGCCCAGTTGTTGGCGCCGCCGCTGTACGTCCACGCCTCCTTCGGCGACGTCTCGTACCCGAACTCGCCCGGATGCGGAATTGTGTGAAAGATCCAGCGCAGCTTCCCTGTAACGTACGTTGTACGCGCGAATGTGTCCGGGAGACGCCGGGAGATTCTCTCCAGGACGTCCGCCAATGATCAGCAGATCCCGGAAGATGACACCGGGCGTGGTCAGGGGAACCGACTGTGCCGCCGGCTCGCGTCCGAGGTCATCGCGGAGATCGATTCGACCCGCCTGACCGAACGAGGCCACCGGCCGTCCAGTGCGCGCGTCCAGCGCATAGAGGTATTGATCCTGCGCCGCGAAGATCCGAGCTTCCGCGGCGCCCTGCCAATACGTCACGCCCCGATTGGCGCCGCGGCCCCGTATGCCCGAGTCAAACCGCCATCGAAGCGCGCCGGTGGCGGCGTCGAGCGCGATGACCTGGTGGGTTGGCGTCGGGACGTAGAGCGTGCCGTCCACGACAATCGGATTGGTCTGGAGACCGCCGGTCTCGCCAGTATCGAATGTCCACGCGACCTCGAGACGTCCGACGTTCGAGCGGTTGATTTGCGTCAGCGGTGAATACCGCGTCTGCCCTGGCTGGCCGCCATAGACCGGCCAACCCTGAACATCGGCCGGACGTTGACGGCCTGAAACAGGACCTGCCAGAGCAGCCCACACGCAAACGGCCACAAGACCGACGAGGCGCGCCAACCGACCCGCCGGACTGCGTTTTGCCAAAAGATTCGCTCGCCCGCTCATACGATGGAATGGTCGCATTCGTACGCTGCCTGCAACCGATTACAATAACGGCTGCAATCTAATACACGCGACGTGGAGACACAAGCGCGGTCATGACGAGACGAATTCCCATCGCTCTATCGCTCATCGCTGCGAGCGTCGTCGTTGTTGTCGCGCAGCAGGCGCCGGTCCCGCCGCCGCCAGTGACCTTCCGCGCGGAAGTCAACTACGTCGAAGTGGACGCCCTTGTGACCGACGAGCAAGGGCGGCTCGTGACCGACCTCACTCAGAGCGATTTCGAAATACTCGAGGATGACCGGCCGCAAAAGATTCTGGCGTTCTCGCTCGTCAGGCTCCCAATCGAAATGACGCCTCGCGCCGTGTCGGCGGAGACGTCGGTCGAATCCGACGTCGCAACCAATACAGGCGCCAGCGGCCGGATTTACCTTTTCGTACTGGACGACCTTCACACGACGGTCGCCAACACTCCGCGGGTGAAAGCGTTCCTGCGGGAATTCTTCGAACGCCGTTTTGAAGACGACGACCTTGCGGCGGTGGCCTACACCAGCGGCAGAGTTACGGCATCTCAGGAGTTCACCGGCAATCGCCGTCTGCTGCTCCAGGCAGTCGACAAGTTCGCAGGGCGTCGCCTGCGATCCGAAGCGCTGGAAATCGCAGACGCACTGAATCGCGACACCCGCGACCCAAGGGATAGTCCCGTGAACCCGCGCGCCGCCGGAGGCGATGGCCGCGATCCCTTCGACCCGTACAGCCGTCTCAACCCGTTCGAAGCCGAGCGGTCGTATCAGGCACGATCGACTCTGACCGTGGTCCGCGACCTTGCCGCGCTCATGGACGGTGTGCGCGGCCGGCGGAAGTCGATGATCCTCGTCAGCGAAGGGCTGACGTACAACGTGTTTGATGGCTTCAAGAACGTGTCGGCCGGCACGATTCTTCGCGACGCGACCGACGCGATGGCCGCGGCGATGCGGGCAAACGTGGCCATTTATGCGATTGACCCACGCGGGCTCGCAACGTTCGGGGAGTCGATCGATATTTCAGGTACGTCCCCGAACGACCCGCAGTTCTCGGTCCCGGGCACGATGCTGGATCTGCTTCGGATCTCCCAGCAGAGCCTGCGGGAGCTCGCCGATCAGACCGGAGGATTTGCCGGAATCGACAACAACGACCTGTCCGGTGTCTTCGAACGCGTCGTCCGCGAGAACAGCACGTACTACCTCCTCGGCTACTACTCTACGAACGATCGGCGCGATGGCCGGTTTCGTCAAATCGAGGTTCGCGTCAGGCGGCCGGGCATGCAGGTGCGGGCACGGCGCGGATACGTGGCCGGGCGAGGGCGCAACGACGACGGGAAGACTGCAGCTAGGCCGATCGATGCGACTAATGCGAGTCCGATTCCTGTCACGGCGATCCCGTTGATGTTGTCCGCGGCCGCCTACGCAGGCCCGGAAAAAGACGCGTCCGTTGCCTTGGCCGTCGAGATGCGCACCGACGCGTTTCGCTTTGTCGAAAAAGACGACCGGTTTCTCGACACGCTCGATGTGTCGGTATCGGCCCTGGACGCAGGCGGGTCGGTGCGTCGCGGTAGGCAGCACAAGCTCGATCTGGAGTTGCGGTCTGCGAATGCGGCTCTCGCGCGCGAGCGGGGACTCCGCGTGATCTCAGAGGTGTCGTTGCCCCCTGGACGTTATCAGCTTCGCGTTGCGGTGGCCGAAACCGGAGCCGGACGCACTGGCAGCGTGTTCCATGATATCGAGGTGCCGGATTTTCGCGCCCCTGGCTTGTGGATCAGTGGTGTCGCGCTCACGTCCGGCAGCGCGTCGGACACACCCACCGTACGGGCACTGGATCCGCTTGCGAACGTTCTGGTGTCACCGCCGACCACGGTGCGCGAATTCGGGCGCAACGACGTGCTCGCACTTCTGACGGAGTTTTACGACAACGGTTCAGCGACGCCGCACGGGCTGGAGCTCTCAGCAGTGGCGCGTCGCGAGAATGGCCAGGTCGTGTTCGAACATCGCGATGAGCGCTCGTCCGGAGGACTCGACAGCCGGCATCAGTACGCCGTGGAGATCCCGCTGAACAGCTTCGCGCCGGGCCCTCACGTTATTCGGATTGAAGGCCGCTCACGCGCGGGTGGAGGGAGGACCGCCGCCCGCGACGTGCTGTTTCACGTTCGCTGAACTCGGGGCGTCAGCTTGAATTTCCGTCGGCCCTGTTTCAGATGTGCGTCGCCATCGCGCGACGCGGAATAGGCGGTTGAAGATGTTCACGAGACGCGCGCTCGGCAAAATGGCGATCACCGTGATCGCGGCGGTGTTTTGGACAACTGGACTGCCTGCCCAGCAGCCGGCCGCACCGCCACGCGATCTCTCGGGTATCTGGAATCGGCTCGATACGGTTGGAGGTCACAGTTACGGCGGCATCAGCGACGCGTTCCCGACTGCGCAGCTGCACGCCGAGTATGCAGCCAAGCTCCCGCCCCCGCCCCGGCCGGACGCACCCCCGCCCGTCTATGACATTCGTGCGCAGATCGACTCTGCCCCGCGCTGCGCGGTCGGCGGCGGTCCGGGCACCGGCAATACGTCCCCCACGATCAACTCGGCGGGCATGTCGCTCGTGGCTACCAGAGACCTCGTGCTGATGCTGAGGGACGGCGCTCACGGCGGCCGGTACATATTTGCCGACGGACGGCCGTTTCCGTCGAGGTTTACCGGGCTCTACACGATCGGCCGCTGGGAGAAAGACGCGTTCGTAGCGACGACCCGCGGGTTCACGCCGGGGATGACAGGCTTTGGACGCGGGTGGACCGAGCCGTCGACGGAGCTCATCGAAACCTTCCGGTTGTCTCCGGATGGTGAGCGGCTGACCATCACGTACGAGTGGAACGATCCGAAGGTATATCTGAAGCCGCTCGTGTATGACATCGTCTTCGAGCGCCTCCCGGCCAATCAGCAGATCTGGGAAAGCTGGTGCGATTCACGACTGTGGATCGAGACCAACCAGAACGGAACGCTCAAGCCGCGGCCCGAAGCTCCGTAGGGAGAGCTCCTATGCAGAAGTGGATCAGAGGTGCCGGCGCCGCGGCGTGCGCCGTCGTGTTGTCGATGTCGGTCCTCTCCTCGCAAGGTCCAGGCATCCGCGGAGGTGGGCCCGCCGGACAGGCCCCCGCCGGGGGCCGCGGGAGAGGCGCCACGCCCGAGGCGATTACGCCGGTCGATCCCCGCGATTTGTCCGGCTACTGGCTCCTTCCTCCAGACCCCCGCGATGGCCGCCACATTCCGGACGCTGCGCTTCTGCCGGGTATCACGAGGCAAAAGCTCGAGGAGGTTGCGACCAAGGACAAGGAGACCGTCCGCTATTGCCATCAGATCGGGTTGCCCGCGGCAATGGGGCTCGGGTCTCCCTATAACATCCGAATCAGCTCCACCCTCATGGTCATCCTGACCGAGTACGCACCCGCTCAGAATCGCTTCATCTACCTCAATCGGCGAGAGCACATTCCCGACGAGGCATACGATCGAGGGGTGTACGGCGATTCGATCGCCCACTGGGAAGGCAACGTGCTGGTGGTCGACACGACGATGTTCGCTGCGGACCGCGGGATTTTGAGTATTCCCGGCGGCGGGTTCCGGACGTCGAACTCGAAGCTCGTCGAACGGTTCCAGCTGCTGAAGAACGGCCAGGTGCTTCAGCTCGTTTCCACCTGGACCGACCCCGGAGTGTTCAAGGGGTCACACACTTACGAGTACCGGTACAACCGCATGCCCCGCGATTACGACGGCCGTCTGGGCTCTGGCTGCGACCCTTATGACGACGAGCGCGTCGCCTTCCTGAGCAAGGCAAAGCCCTGATTCGGATGCGCGCCGCCCTACTGCGGCTGCTCGAAGAAAGCGGCGCGCTCCGGGTCGAATGGGTCGCAGAGCTGGTACGGCCACGGCTCATACCCTTTTCCAACCCGCTGATAGCGGAACTCGTAGGTGTGCGGAGTCTGAAACACGGACGGATCCGTCCAAGTGAACCTCACCGACAGCACGGTTCCATTCTTCAGTAGACGATAGCGCTCGACCAGTTGTGAGCTCGCCGTTCTGAATCCGCCGCCCGGAATCTCCGTGATGCCCTTGGTCGGCTCGAAGCCTGTCGTATCCACCACGAGCGTGTCCCCTTCCCAATGCGCGATCGAGTCACCGCTCGTCGTCGGATCGAACGTGTCCTTGTCGATGTGCGTCTTTCGGTTGAGATAGAAATGGCGCACGGGCGTCACGGGCGACTCCGCCATGATCACGATCTCACGGGCTCCCTGACGGATGTTGAGCGGTCGGCCCACATCCATCGTCGTCGGCATGCCTACCCAGTTGCACCACCGGATGGCCTTCGCCTTCTTGCGGGCCTCGGCCTCGATCATCGCCGGCGTGACGCCTGGTGACAGACGCGCGGATGGGACGAAACGCCCATCGATCGGAAGATCCCAATAACCGCTGATATCGGTCGGAGCGCCGGCTTGAGCGCTGAGGGATGCAGCACCTACCAGGATCGCAACTGCTGGCAGTACAGACGGCGGCGAGCTTTCTCATGCTACTGCTGTTTGGGCAGAACGACTGACTGACGCTGAAGGGGATCGCTCGCATCGCACCATGTCTCGAATGCATAGCTGTCCTCAGGTAGCCGCTCGAAGAGGTACTGATAGGTGTGGGGACGAACGTAGAGCACCGGATCGTCCCACGTGTAGGTGATCGTGAGTCGTTTGCCGTCGGGCGCAAGCTCGAACCGCTCGGTGAGGCGTGTTTCGGCCCGGCGTTTTCCGCCTCCCTGTACATTGCCCTCGGGCAGGCCGACCGTCTCGACGATCAGGGCGTTTCCCTCATAACGACCGGTCGAGTGCCCGTACATGCTCGGCGTGAGCTTCGCGGTTTCTGGATGCGCGCGACCATCCATATAGAAGCGCCGGCCACCGGGGCCCTCGCGAACCATCAGGACTTCGTCCTTTGACTGCAGGAAAAAGATGGCCGTCGAATTCGGATTGATCGCGCTGCCGCCCGTGCCTTCGGGGGTGCAGGCGCCGTTGTTGACGATGTACGCTTGTCCGGTCTGCTTCGCCGGCCCTGTGAAGCCGCCCGCCGGAATCAGATTGCGGCCGTCGCCAGGCACAACCATCGACCGGCCCGCGGCCGTCAGCTCTGCCGGCGGGTGCTTCGCAACGGTCCCGTCAAAGCTCCCCGAGCCGCTGTCAAGCCGAAGCCAGCCGCCGGACAAATCGGGCACGCCTGCGGGCGCTGGCTGCTGCCCCGCCGCTGTTCCGCCGGAGCAGACGAACGCCCCCAGCAGGAACACCGCGGCAACCACGACACGGCGAATATTCATGACGCATCTCCGCACACGGGCGTCAAACGGTGGTGGATGCGCCCGTGACCACAACATCGATTTTACTGCGGAGGCACGGAGGCCGGAGCTCTTGGCCGTTCTCCTCCGTGTCTCCGTGTCGCCGTGGCTCGTTGCCGCGAGAGTGGTCGTGCTAGAAGATCACCTTCACCGCAAACTGCATCTGCTGCGGCTGGAAGTTGCCGGTGCTGTTGATCGACCCGAAGTCAGAGGTACCGAAAGTGCTGACCGGGTTGATGAAGTTCGCGGCGTTGCCGAGATTGTAGATCTCGTAGCGCAGCTGCAGCCGCGCCGCCCCGACGAGGCTGAGCTCCTTGAAGAACGACAGCGCCAGCCGCTTGGTCAGCGGCCCGTGCAGAACCGAGGGTGGCGCATCGCCGAGGGTGTTCACCGGCTGGGCGACGAACGCATTCGTGTTGAACCACCGCTGCACGGTCTGTTCGTCGGACGACAGTTCGGGATCGCCAACCATGTTCGGACGATCGTTCAGGCCGGTGTTGGCGCGGGCCGCGGCGTTGAGGATGTCGAACGGTTCCCCGCTCTGAATGTTCGCCACCGCGTTGATCTGCCAGCCGGCCAGCAGACCGTGGGCAAAGCCCGTCAGCGACTCGCCCCACGGCAGGGCATAGTTCACCTGGCCGCCCCACATGTGCCGCATGTCCCTCGGCGCCGCCTCACGCTCCTCGACGAGGCCGTCCCAGGGAACGAAGTCGGTCCACTCCGCGTTCGCCAGCCGATAGTGGGTATTGAACGACAGCCCTCCGCTCAGGCGCCGCTGGAACGTGGCCTGAAACGCGTCATAGTAGGTTTCCCACAGGCTCGCGTACAAGTTGAGCGTCGTCAGGTTCGGCAGCGTTGACGCGTACCGGCGCCGCGGCTGCACTGCTCCTGCGCCAGGGGGCGCCACGTTGATGTCCGGGTTCATGCCGTTGCGCTGGCCCCGTGATCCGATGTAGCCAACCGTGGCGACGCTGCCGCTGAATTCCTTCTCGAACTGCAGATTGAACTGGTGCACGCGGGTCGCCTTGATGTTGAGATCCACCGCGCGGAACGCACCGCTGAGCAGGTTCGGTGCAGTTGGCGGGGCGCCAGGCTGTGGTGGCAATCCGTCCCTCAGGAAGACGGTCGGCAGACCTCCGAGGAGCGTGGCGTCGCTGATCACCGGCCCGTAGATGCTGAAGAGCGGTGTGTTCTTCATGTATGCGAACGACGCAATCGTCGACGGGAAATATGTCAGACCGTAGCCTCCGCGCAGCACCGATGTTCGAGGCAGCGTGGCGGCGAATCCCAAGCGAGGCCCGATATTGCCGCGGTCGGTCTCGACGCCCGCCGTCCGCGACACCCCGTCGCGCCCGGCGATCAGCACGCGGGGGGTCGTCAAATCGAGATTCGACAGGCGATCCTCCTCTTCGGTGAACGGCGTGAACACGTCGTATCGCAGGCCCACATTCACCGTCAGCCAGGACGTGGCGCGCCAGTCGTCCTGCACGTACACGCTCGGTTCCTGCACGTGGTAGAAGGGCTCGAACGGCGTGTGCGACCGCTGGACCTGGGACGGCAGTCCCAACAGGAACGACGCCATCGCATGCCCGCCCGCGCCCGCGGCATTGCGGGTGACGAGGTTGTTGTACGTCCACAGACCGTTCGGCTGTTGACTCTGAATGACGCTGAACTTCCGCAGGATCACGCCTCCGCCGATTTTGATGTTGTGGGCGCCGGTCGTCTTCGTAACCGACGCGTTGTACTGCTGGGTCCAGTTCTGGTTGATGAGCGGAATGTTCTGCGTGTCGCCGAGCAAGGCAAAGCCGACGACGTTCTGCAATGCAAGTCCCGAGGCCAGATCGTCGATGTTCACGCCCGACAGACCGAACTGCTGGCTCACGTTCGTCTGGTAATTGGACGGGTAGGAGAAGATGCCGACCTTCATGTAACCGCCCTTGAACTCGCCAACCATTGACGGGCTGAAGATGCGTACGAAGTTCACCTGGACGGCCTGCGCATCGGTGTCGTTCGGCCCCGGAAAGCCGGCGTTCGCCCCGGTGAGACAGTTGCCGTGGATGCCGTTCACCGGGGGGCACCCGGGCGGCGTCACCGTGCGTGAGTCGTTGATGGAGTAGCGACCCCACACCGAATTGGCATCGCTGAACCGGTGATCGATGCGCGCGTCGGCGGTGGTGCTGTTCTGAGTGCGAAGCGTCGTGCTCGAGTAGTTGTTGGCCAGTCCGGGCGACGTCGGATCGGGATACAGCGCCGCGAAGCGGGCGGCGATCGGATCGATCCGACCGGGCGGGATCACGTTGCCGGCGAACGGCTGTCGCGTGATCGGATCGTAGATGACGATCGGAACCTCAGAGAAATCGCCGCTGCGCATCCTCGCCGTGGGCACGGTAAGGACATTGACCTGCCCCTGCCGGCTGCGGAACCCTTCGTAGTCGACGAAGTAGAACGTCCGGTCGCGCACGAGCGGCCCGCCGATGCTTCCCCCGAACTGCTTCTGCTTGAGCAGCGGGTCCACTGTGGCGAAGTAGTCGCGCGAATCGAACTTGTCATCGCGCCAGAAGCCGTAGGCCGTGCCATGGAGCGTATTGGTGCCCGCCTTCGTGAGAATGTTGACCACGCCGCCCGCTGTCCGCCCAACTTCGGCGGGGTAATTGCTCGTCTGGACCCGCACTTCGGCAATTGCGTCAATCGAGGGGCGAACGACGATGGTGCCGATGGCACGCTCGTTGTTGTCCATCCCGTCGATCAGCATGTTGTTGCGGTTGTCGCCCGCGCCGTTGATCGACACCGAGGCGGTGGGCCGCCGATCGTCGGGCCGCGTGCCGCTGCCGAGTGCATTCGGGGCTCCCGTGTTCGCCCCGGGCACCCCCTGAATGAGGCTGATGAAGTTCCGGCCGTTGACCGGCAGATCCTGCACCTCGCTCTCCGTGACGAGGGTGCTGATGGTGGCCGACTCGGTCTGGAGCAGCGGCGATTCGGCCGTCACCTCCACGGTCTCGCTGACCGACCCGACTCTGAGACGGCCGTCGACGCGAATCTGCTCACCGCTTCGCACGGCCACTTTCGATTCCTGTGTCGAGAACCCCTGCAGCTCAATCCGGACCAGATAATTGCCGAGCGGCAGCAACGTCACGAGGTAGTCGCCGGTATCTCTGGCAACCGTCGTGCGCACGTCGCCGGTGCCGAGATTCTGGACAGTAATGGTGGCGCCGGGGAGCACCCCGCCGCTTTCGTCGGCAACGCGCCCGACGATTTCTCCCGTCGTCACCTGCGCCAGGGCGGAGGCAGGAATAGTCAGTAGGATCAGAAGTGCACCGACGGCGAACCGAGCAGCGAACATGTAGTCTCTCCTTCAGGCCGATCGATCGGCCCGGGTCGGTCTTCAATGCAACCGATTACATCGGCGGCCAGAGACTAAACCAGACCGCACCCCGAATGCAAGGGCTCGGGGGATCCTGGCCTCCTCAGGGCAGGCGGAATATGTCCTTGAACGCGTAACAGTCGTATTCGAGCGGCCGGATCTGGGGCTCGATGCGCCGGTACAGCGGCATGCGCATCTCCCAGGACCGCGTGAACACGCCGGGATCCTCGATCGTGACGTGGTAATCGATGTGATCCCGGTCGATGAAGCTGTAGCGCTCCACCACGTGCAGCGCACTGGAATGGAAGTTGCCCGCCCGGTCGAACCACGTCTGATCGGTGAAGTGGACCACATCCACTACCAGCGTGTCCCCCTCCCAGCGCCCACGGGAATCGCCCATCCACCACTCGATAGGACCGCGCGGATGCGGCGTCCCGTCGGTGTAGATGTGCCGGATCACGTGGATGTACTGGTACAGGATCGTGGTCTTCTGCGGCGTCTGCAGGATCTGGAACGGGTGCGGCATGTAGGTGATGCGCGGAACGCCCGGCATGAAGCACTTCGCCGCCGTGTCCCGAGCGGTCCGGTTGGCGAAGTTCTCCTTCCGCTTCTCGAGAGCCGACGCTTGGTATGGAATTTCGCCACCTACGACCACGCCAAGACCGGGCGGCACACCGTCCTCAGCCTGATGTGCCTCGATGTTCCAGGCGGCGGTGTTCAGTACCTGCCAGACACCGGAGAAGTCAGGCTTGCCTTCTGGCGTTCGCGGAATGCCCGATGCCGCAGCCGGCGCTGTTTGTCCATGGAGCGGAGTCGTCCAGTTGGCAGCGGAGACGAGTACGAAGAAGACGAGCGTTCCGGTGACGGCCCGCGTCATCGGCGTTCCACGGCAAATCCGGGATATTTCGCCGTGAACCCGGGGTAGGGATACGAGCGGACCGCTTCGTCATCATCGCCGACGAGGTTCTTGTTCTCCAGATTGCGCTCGCCCTCGAAACATCCGCTCTCCCAGAATCTCCACAGGCTTGTCGACGCGCGCAAACTCGTTCCGCGCCGTCCACGGCCGCGTGAACACCTTGGAGTCGTAGCTCGTGACTTCGTAATGGACACGATTTGCGCTGACGAACACCCACCGCTCCTCGAGACGCAGCTCGTCGCTGTGAATGTTTCCATACGCGTCGTACCAGGCGTGCTCGTTCAGATTGCGAACGCTTACGACGAGGGTGTTCCCTTCCCACCGGCCCACCGAGTCTCCCTGCCACAGCTTGATGCGATCGTCGATGTGCGGGCGCCCGTCCAGGGCGATGATGCGGTAGGCGTTGTTGTAGGGGTAGACGAAATGGAGGAAGCCCGGGGTCTGCACGATTTCGAATCCGGTATCAAGGCTCTGCCGCGGAATGCCCATCTGCAGACACCGCGCGTTGGAATCGACGTGCACGACCTTTTCCGGGTTCAGGACGTGCCTTCTGATTTCTTCACGGAGAGCCCGCGCCCACGGCTGGTATGGAATCCTGCCGTCCGGCGTTTGGACGACTTTCGGTCGCGGGAAATTCTTCGGGTCGCGGTCCGTGAGCTTGATCTCCAGGGGATCGATGCCCTCTTCCAGGTCGAAGTTGGCGCCATTCGAGCCGGGCCATGACTTGTTCCACTGGCCGCTCACGTCGGGTTGACCGTCGGACGTTCGAGGGCCGGTCCATTCTGATGTGGGAGTTGGAAACGTCGATGGTGCTTGACCACTGGTCGACTGTGCTGTGGGAATCGTGATGCACGCGAATACGATTCCCAGCGTCGTCAACATGCGACACATGGCGGGCTTGCCTCCGGAGTGCAAGGTCTACCTCTATGTAACCGTTTGCAGAGGCCGCCAGGTACCACAACCGTGCGTGATGAGGGAACTTGCAGCGTGGGCGTCAGGAAGTGATCCTTAGCTCTCCTTCGTCTTCCTTCGTCCAGTACGAAACGACAGCCGGCGTTACCTTGATGAGCACGATGCCGTCACTTTCGGGGCCCTCGTCGAACCACTGCTCGAGGTCCTCGAGCCACAGTTCCTGCTTCTTCTCGGCGTCCCGGACAATCTGAGCGCTGCCGGTCATCGACACGAAGCGCCAATCGTCGAGGTCCACGTAGGACAGATGCACGCTTGGCTCCTCTTCGATCTCGCGCACCTTGCGCGAGTCGGCCTCGCTGAAAAACCAGACATCGCCGTCGAACTCGACCTCGGCGTTGTTCGACATCGGCCGCCCATGCATCCCGCCACTCGTCGTGTGCGTTGTAAGCATGCAAAAGTCGAGGTCGCGCATCAGCTTTGCGATCTTCTTCATCGTGTCCGGATTTTTTGCCATGTTCGCTCCTGCCATCGCGATGCTCGACGTGCAAGAACAGCACCGCGCACGCGCGCGCAATGACGGCCCGTCAGTATCCGGGTGAATCTACGTGGGCCGGGTTCCACGGCGCGTCCGCGATCTCGACGCGCCGTGGACCCGGCGATCTCTTCTCAGGCAGCGTCGATCGCGGCGCGTATCCGCTCGATTGCGTACCTGTTGAGCGCCTCGCCCCGCTCGTCGAGCCCGCGCAACTGTCCGTCGATCACAAGCATCGATATGCCGTGCACCACGGACCAGATGAACCGGGCCAGAAGCACCGGATCGTCGCGCCGAATGAGCCCGGACCGCTGCTGTTCGACGAGCGAATCGACGAGCACTTGAAATGCCGCCGTGGCTTCCTGGATGAATTCGGCGTCCTTCGAGCACGACTCGAGAAAGCGGCCGAACATCACCCGGTAATGCGACGGATGAGCGACCGCGAACTGCACATACGCCGCACCCATGGCGTCGAAGCCTTCGCGTCCCTTCCCGTGCTCCTCCCAGGCCTCAGTCAGCGCGAGCCTCAGCATTCGAAAGCCTTCGCGTCCGACGCCGGCGAGGAGCGCCTGCTTGTCGGAAAAGTGCCGGTACAGCGCCGTCCTGGATACGCCGAGCTTCTCGCCGATGCCGCGCAGGGTCAGGTGTTCCACCCCGGCGGTATGGATCGTCCTCAACGCCTCCTCGACGAGCGCCCGCCGGAGGTCGCCATGGTGGTAGCGACCTGCTCGCTTGCGTCTGGGCCGCTTTGCTGGGGAAACAGCCATCTGGATCACATCCTACGGCGGATATGTTGACATTGTCAACACTGTGCGGTAGCTTAATGTTGACAGTGATTACATCATGAAAGTCGAGGATCACATGCTGAACAGACTTCGAAGTGCCAGCGCGCCCCTGACCATCACCGGCCTCGCCATGATCGCCCTCCTGGGAGCGGCCGTGATCGGACTCGTCGTTGACCCGCGAACCATCACCGCCGCGCCCGCCTGGCTCAAGCCGGCGAAATTTGCCGTCTCAATTGCCATCTACACGCTCACGCTGGCGTGGATATTCAGCCTCATTCCCGAATGGCAGCGGACCCGCCGCATCATTGGATGGACGACGGCCGTCGTGATGGTGCTCGAAATGGCGATCATCAGCCTTCAAGCGTTTCGCGGCACAACCAGCCACTTCAATATCGCGACGCCGTTCGACGGCGTGCTGTTCGGAATGATGGGCGCGGCGATACTCTTGCAGACGCTGTCAACAATCTCCGTCGCAGTCGCATTGTGGCGACATCGGTTCGGGGACATGGCGCTGGGCTGGGCGCTCCGGCTCGGAATGACCATCACCATCATTGGAGCTCTCACCGGGGGCATGATGACGCGGCCGACGCGTCAGCAGCTCGACGCCGCGAACGCCGGCGCGACGATGACCGTCGTGGGTGCCCATACCGTGGGGGCTCCGGACGGCGGACCGGGCCTGCCCGGCACGGGGTGGAGCACCTCCCATGGCGACCTCCGGATACCGCACTTCCTTGGCTTGCACGCATTGCAGATACTGCCGTTTGTCGCGCTCGTGCTCGGCCGCCTACGGACGCGCGAACTGGTTCGCACCCGGCTGACAGTTGTCGCGGCGTCGAGCTATCTGGCTCTGTTCGGCATTCTTCTGTCTCAGGCCCTTCGCGGGCAGTCGGTCCTCGCGCCGGACGCTGTGACGATGACTCTTTTCGGCATCTGGGCATCGGCGACGGCAGTCGCGGTAGCGCCGTCGATGGTCGGTCTGCACCCGGTACACAAGCCGGTCGTTGTGTGAGGTTGCTATGTCGCCAGAACAACTGTTCACGATCGCAAATGCGATCGCCGCGCTCGGATGGCTGATGCTTGCCATCCTGCCCCGTCAGCGATGGGTTACGGAGTTTGTGACGGGCAAAGCCGTCCCGGCATTGTTCGCCCTGCTCTACATACTCATCATCGTCACGATGTTCGGAAGCGCGCAAGGCAGTTTCGCGACGCTCGATGGCGTCGCGTCACTCTTCACCAATCGATGGCTCCTCCTCGCGGGATGGGTGCATTACCTCGCCTTCGACTTGCTCATCGGCACCTGGGAAGCGCGGGACGCACGCGACAGGGGCGTCCCGCACCTTCTGCTCATCCCCTGTCTCTTCCTGACGTTCATGTTCGGACCGGCGGGCTGGCTGCTGTATATGGGCCTGCGCACACTGCGGCCAAGCGCGTCGACGGCGTGAGTAGGGCGGGTCCTTTCCGCCTTCGCCTGGGGCTACGGCGGACCGCCGAAGCTTTAGCGGAGGCTGGTCGGACCCGCCGGAGAACGGGACGGCGTGAGTAGGGCGGGTCCTTTCGGACCCGCCGGAGAATGGTCTATGAGGTTGCGGGCCGATGCGCTCTGAGGAAAGAGCGGACCTGACGTACTGCCAGAGGGATTCGCTCCTTCGGTTCCTTCCATGGGTACATGCTCACTTCGGCCTTCGGCGCGAGCATGGCACATTCCATCGCCACCGCGTACGGATGCGCCGGGACATCATCCGGCATGATCAGCACCGGCGTCTGGCAGCTGCGCACGAAATCGCGCGTCGCCGTGAAGACGAAGTCGGGATTGGTGCGATACATCTTCGTCAGATATTTCTCGACCATCTCCATGGTGATGTCGGGCCGGCGCTTGACCAGTTCCGGACCCCAGCCGGTCATGCTGCCGTCATAGAGCACGGTGGGCATTTCGGGCCGGAAGCCGACGGGTTGAGCAGGCACCGCCGCAACAACGCGATTGGGGGCTCGCTTCAAGAGGTTCCAGATGAACGGACCGGCAATGCAGAAACCGAGCACCATGAACTTGTCGACGCCCAGGTGATCCATGAGTGCGAGATGGTCATCGGTGTGTGAATCCCAGGGCCGGTCGACCTCGAGCGGGCCCGACGACTGGCCGCCATTGGCGTTGCGCAGGTCGGCGAAGATGCACCGGTGCTCTCCCTTGAACTCCTCGATCGGGTTGAACGGGCTGGTGATCAAGCCGGCCATCCGCGAGTTCAGTCCCCCGCCGGCGATGAGCAACAAGGGGAAGCCGGAGCCGGCCTCCTGATAGGCAATGCGAACGGGGCCTTTTTCGAAGAACTTGGCACTTCCGGCTTGCCCGGTCTGCTGAGCAAACACGGACGGCGCGGCGGCCATGGCCGTCGCCGCGGCACCCGTCTTCAGTATCTTGCGTCTGATCGGATCCATAATCGGCGTCCTCCTCGATCATTGCCGTGACCGATGTGTGCGCTCGAAGTGCGGGGCACGCGAACGCCCGCACAAAAGACTGCAGGCACACGACTATAGCGCAACGGCGGAGCGGCCGGCATCGGCACCGCGTCGCGGGCGATCGAATCTACCTCGGGGACGAGACGGCAGTGCATAGAGGCACAACGTCAGGAATCCTGACGGTCACCGAAAGTGAGCGTAATGCGAACTTTGAGCTTAATGGCCGTGCTCGCACACCCCGACGACGAGTCCCTGGGCATAGGAGGTACGCTCGCAAAATACGCTGCTCAAGGCGTTGAAGTCTTTCTGCTGACAGCCACGCGGGGCGAAAACGGCCGTTACCGCGGACTCCGTGCTGACGACCCTCGGCACCCCGGCCCGTCGGCCCTCGCGAAGATACGCGAGAGAGAACTGCGAGCTGCCGCTTCGGTGCTGGGCGTACACGAGGTTTCATTCCTCGACTGCCACGATGGAGGCGTCGACCGTGCAGACGTCCGCCAGACGGTCGGGAGCATTGTCCGGCATTTGCAGCGCGTACGGCCCGACGTCGTTGTCACATTCGGACCCGATGGCGCTTATGGACATCCGGATCACATCGCGATATCTCAATTCACGACCGCAGCGGTTGTTGCCGCTGCCGACCCCGCGTTTATGGCCGGCGGCGTTGAAGGCTCAGGGCAAACGCACTCGGTGTCGAAGCTCTATTACCTGGCATGGCCGGAATCGAAGTGGACCGCGTACCAAATAGCGTTCCGGAAACCGGTTGCTCTCGTCGACGGCGTCCAACGGCAAGGGATGGCGTGGCCAGATTGGGCGATCACTACTGTGATTGATACTCGCGCGTTCTATTCGACGGTCTGGCAGGCGACTACCTGCCATGAGTCACAGGTGGCCGCCTATGAACAGCTGAAGGATCTGCCGCCGGCGCACCATGACGCATTGTGGAGCGAGCAATCCTTCTACCGCGCATTCAGCACCGTGAATGGCGGACGAGCACGCGAAACGGACCTGTTCGAGGGAATCAAAAGCTAAAGAAGAACATCCGAATCGCTCGAAACCATTGATTCCGAGGTCCTGATCATGACGTACGCGGCGCAATCTCATTTCGACTCGGCACGAGCACAAGGCTTTGCGGAACGTCTGCTGCGTGCTTTGAACGACGCGGCGCTCTGTCTCATGGTGTCGATTGGCCACCGCAGCGGTCTCTTCGACGTCATGAGTCGCATGCCACCGGCGACCGCCAACGACATCGCCGTCGAGGCCGGACTCCATGAACGCTACGTGCGGGAGTGGCTCGGCGCGATGGTCACCGCCGGCGTCGTGGAATACAACGTCGAAACTACCCGGTACCGGTTACCGGCCGAGCATGCCGCAGCGCTGACCCGCGCGGCCGGTGCGGACAACATGGCGGTGTTTGCCCAGTACATCGGCACGTTGGGCGGCGTCGAAGATGATGTGCTGGAATGCTTCAAGCGAGGCGGCGGCGTTGCGTACGACAAATTTCCACGATTCCACGAGGTGATGGCGGAGGACAGTGGACAGTCTGTCCTGTCGTCGCTCGAATCCCACATCCTGCCGCTCGTGCCCGGCCTCACCGACCGGCTCGAACGGGGCATCCAGGTTCTCGATCTCGGGTGCGGTCGCGGCCGCATCTTGCATCGTCTGGCAACGCTCTACCCGGCGAGTCGGTTCACGGGTATCGATCTCTCCGAAGAGGCGATCGGGTATGCGCGAGCCCAGGCTGCCGGCCTCAACAACCTCGAGTACCTTGTTCGCGACCTGAGCGATTTCGATCGAACTGCGGAGTCAGAAGCGTATGACTTCATTACCACGTTCGATGCCATCCACGATCAAGCGCAGCCGCTGAACGTCTTGAAGGGCATCTGCCGCGCGCTCAAGTCAGACGGCGTTTATCTGATGCAGGACATCAGCGGCACCGGACATGTGGACAAAGATATCGAGCATCCGCTCGGCACGCTGCTGTACACGATCTCCTGCATGCACTGCATGACGGTCTCTCTCGCGCAAGGTGGCGAGGGCCTCGGCGCGATGTGGGGCGAGGAGAAGACCCAGGAGTATCTGCGGAACGCCGGCTTCCGTTCCGTCACCGTGAACAAGCTAGCGCACGATATACAAAACAACTGGTACGTCGTGCGCAAGATGTAGGTCCTTGTGACTTGTGACTTATGACTTGGCTACCAGCCAATAAGGATTCGTGAGCCTCAGGTCTCTCGCAAGAAAGTGTGAACGTCAGCTGCCACGTCCTCCGGGCGTTCCCAGTTCGGGCAGTGGCCGGTCTCCTGGTATATCCGGAGTCTGGCGCCCGGGATCGCGGTCACCAGACTTTCCTGATCTTCTCTGGCAAAGAGCGCGTCGTGCTCCCCCCACAGCAGGAGCGTTGGAGTGACGATCCGCGCCAGCTGCGTTGCATCGTCGTAGGCCAGCAACTGATCAATCACGTCGCGCCAGAGCCGGGCGGGCAGTTTCAAGCTCTCAGCAACGATCC
Source organism: uncultured Acidobacteriota bacterium (assembly GCA_963814955.1). Taxonomy (GTDB): domain Bacteria; phylum Acidobacteriota; class Vicinamibacteria; order Vicinamibacterales; family UBA2999; genus DATCJA01. Next base: position 159,354 of record CAWFEX010000013.1, on the reverse strand, counting down.
GTTCGAAGAACGAATCGGGTACCGGCCTATACACCGTGCTCGCCTGAAAATCGCGCGCAAACTCCACCGATACCGGGTCCTCGAGGTCCCTTACGAGGCCCTGAACCTCGCGCACTACCTGGCTTGCGGCGGACACAGCTGTGCCGATGAGCACCATCCGACGGAGGCGATCCGGGCGGGTCAAAGCGACTTGCCGGGTGACGAAGCTGCCGAATGAGTGCCCGACAATCGTGGCCCGCTCCACGGAAACCGCGTCGAGAAACGCCACAGCGTCTGCCGCGAACTGGCCGATACCGTAACCGGCGTGCGGTCGCTCGGAGTCGCCGAATCCGCGCTGGTCCGGCATGAACGCACGAAGCCCCTGCGGCAACAGTGGCACGACCCTGCTCCACGAGAACCAGGAGTCTGGCCACCCATGCAGAAAGAGTATTGGCTCACCATCGGCGTTGCCGTATTCCGCGTAGTGAATCCGCGGGCCGGTTGTGAGCCGGACCGTGGAAAAACGCATGCCCGTCAACACGTCTGAGGACACTAGACCAATCTGCCGCCCTTCGACTAGCTCTTTTCTGCCGAAACGTCGCATTGGGTACCGAACGCGGAAGGAGACACCCAATGCTGACCGAGACACACTAAACGGGTTCGCCGATGTCCTCGTTCCAGAGAGACGGATGCTCCCTGATGAACTGCTGCATCATCACAATGCATCGGTCGTCCTGCACGACGTCCACTGTCACGCCACGCGAACGCAGCAGCTCTTCTTCGCCGAGGAACGTCGTATTCTCGCCCACGATGACGTGGGGAATCCCATAGAGCAGGATGGCGCCGCTGCACATCGCGCACGGTGACAGGGTGGTATACATCACGCTGTTGCGGTATACCGACGCCGGCTGACGTCCCGCCCGTTCGAGCGCGTCCATCTCGCCATGAAGCACGGCGCTGCCCTGCTGGACGCGACGGTTATGTCCACGTCCGATGATGCGGTCACCGTGGACGAGCACGGCGCCGATAGGAATGCCTCCTTCCGCGAGACCCAGCCTCGCCTCTGTAATAGCGGCATCAAGAAAGTCCTGCATGCGCCTCTGTCCTCGAACCAGTGTTCAACCCTTCACAAAGATCCTTCAAGGGCGGCTTGTGATCTTCACGAAATAGCTCGAAGTGGACCTCGTTGTCGAATACTTCATGAATCTTCGTCCGGGCGATCACATCGGCATAAGTGACATAGCAGTCGAGCGCCTTGTGAAATTGTTCCATGTCCGAGTCTGTCACGCGGAACGCGCAATCGATCTCCCCTGGCGCGGTGACGTTCACATGCCATGGGAACTCGATCGGCGCGGCCACGACGGTAAAGAAAGCGAGACGCTGTAGCCACGGACGCTCGGGACCGTGCAGCTCGAGATAGCTCCGCGTCACCGCAAAGTGCGTGACGATGTGGTCGTGGAAGCCGCTGATGCCATGGATTGGAAAGGTGACGATCACGTGTGGCTCGACGCGGAGTATTTCATCGTGAATCACGTGTTCGACTATCCATGGATCGACTTCCTTTAGTGCACCGTCGCGCAGGTTCAAAATCCGGATGCCGGTGAGATCGAGCGTCTTACCCACCTCGAGCAGCTCGCGATAACGAGCCTCGCCCATCTGTTCGAGAGTCCACCCGAACTTGTGCCTGACCCTGGTCGCTTCGCCACGAGTCAACGTCAGCAGGTAGACGTCGTGCCCCTGGCGCCTTTGAGCGGCGATGGCCCGTGCCGGCCCGAAGGATTCGTCGTCGGGATGCGGGAAAACGTAGAGGATACGCACTTCGTTCACACTCCTCGTCGCGCAGTGGCCTGCTCCGCCACCCTCGCCTTCGCTCCTCCGGCCAGCCTGGGGATCAACATCGGGACGCGGTAGCGGTACGCCGAATACGACGCGCCGTGCTCGTGTACGAGGTCGCGCTCCTCGAATTGGATGGCCACGAGGATATACGCGGTCGTTGCGGCTGCGAATACGAGATGCGCCACGGTCATCGTCGGCGCCGCCCAGAATGCCAGCAGGAATCCAAGATACAGGGGGTGGCGCACGAACTGGTAGGGTGCCGGCGTCGCAAAGTCGACACGCGTGTAGTGCCGGCCGACGAGGTGGAACCACACCTGTCGAAGCCCGAACAGGTCGAAATGGTTGATGAAGAACGTCATCAGGAGGACCTGCAGCCAGCCGTACGCGAACACCGTCCAGATGAGGGCACGCGCCAACGGTTGGTCGATGCTCCAGACCGTCCCGCCAAGCGGGCGCCATTGCCAGAACAGCAAGTCGAGCGCAAGGCTGGCGAAGAGCACGTAAGTGGAACGTTCAATCGCCCATGGCACGACTTGCGTCCACCAGCGCTTGAACCAGCGTCGCGCCATGACACTGTGCTGGAGCGCAAATACGGCGAGCAGACACGCGTCAACACCGAGTGCGGTCCAGAACGGCGTTGTCGCGGGACCATCGAGTTGCGTTGGAACGCCGAATCCGCCGACGAAGGCAACGGCGTAGAGAAACGTCGCGAGGAACAGCGCGTAGGCGATGCAGCCATAGACGAAATACGTGATGCGTCTGACCATCGGGACCTCCTGACTTCTGGTCCCACGATGCGCCGAAGCGGAGTGTCGCACCAGATGAGCAATGTCCCGATTTGCTACAATCGCGCCTCCTCGTAGGGACGAATGTCCCGAACCGATCCGGCCGTAGAGCCGGTTTCACAACCGTAGGGCGGGCCTTGGGGCCCGCTTGGCGCGGCATAAAGCCGCGCCGTACGTGAGTTGTGAAACCGGTTCCAGTGAAGCACGAAGCCAATGGGCGACCGAATCCGCCAGACGGTCCGCTATGTCGCTGCATCGGATGGCGTTCGCCTCGCCTGCGCCGAATCTGGCGCCGGAATGCCGCTCGTGAAGGCGGCGACATGGCTGACGCACCTTGAATACGACCTCGACAGTCCGGTGTGGCGGCACTGGATGGCATTCCTGACGCACCACTTTCGCTTCGTGCGGTACGACGAGCGCGGCTGCGGCATGACCGAATGGGACGTCCGGGACATGTCACTCGAGCGACGCGTGCTGGATCTCGAGACCGTCGTCGAGGCCGCTCATCTGACGGAACCGTTCGTCTTGCTCGGCATTTCGCACGGTGCCGCCGTCAGCATTGCGTACGCTGTCCGGCATCCGGAGCGCGTCGCCCGGATAGTGCTGTACGGCGGCTTCGCGCGGGGGGCGCTCCGACGCGGCGACCGCGAGGCCGAGCGTACCTACGAGGCGATTACGGTGCTGGCCAGTTCGTGGGGAAGCGACAACCCCGCCTTTCGACAGGTATTCACGTCGCGGTTCATTCCTGAAGGTACCGACGAGCAGCTGCGCTGGTTCAACGAACTGTGCCGCAAGACGACCTCGCCGGCCCTGGCGGGAACGCTGCTTCGCGCCAGGGCCAGTACGGACATCACGCCGCTCTTGCGCGAAGTGCGGACGCCGGCGCTGGTGCTTCACGCGCGCAATGACGCAATCGCGCCCTTTTCCGAGGGTCGTCTGCTGGCATCAGAAATTCCCGGGGCACAGTTCGTCGAGCTCGACTCGCCCAACCACGTGCTGCTCGAGCACGAACCGGCGTGGACGCGTTTCCAGGATGCGGTCCTCGACTTTACCGGGCAGACTGCGCCGGCGGCAGCATCCGATCCGGTGTTCGAAACGCTTTCCAGGCGCGAGCGCGAGACATTGGCGCTGCTCGCCGATGGATTGAGCAACGCCGAAATCGCCGAACGGCTTGGTATCAGCGAGAAGACGGTGCGGAACCGTCTGTCGCAACTGTTCGACAAGCTCGGCGTCTGGTCGCGCGCGCAGGCCATCGTTTTCGCGCGTGAGCGCGGGTTTGTGTCCTGAAGGGGTGCGCCGGCTCATCAGTCCGACGACGCTGCAGGCAGCGAAACCTGTTCGTGGTGGATTCCGTATCTATCAGCAGCCAAGGAGGGATGCGATGTTCATTCGTCGCCTGTTCGCCACGGTCGCCGTCCTGCCTGCCGTCGTGCTGGCAACCGCCTGTGATGTCGTACGTCAGGAGCACGACGGCAAAACCACCAGGGTCGATATCAGCACTCCGCTGGGAGGGATGGCGGTGCGCACCGGCGACACCTCGGGCAATACGGGACTGCCCGTTTACCCCGGCGCGCAACTGTCCCGAGAGGACAGTGATGGCGACTACGACCGTGCGAACGTCAGCATCGGCACGCCCTGGTTCGGCCTCCACGTGGTTGCGGCCGAGTACGTGAGCGACGAATCGCCGGAACGGGTCCTCGACTTCTACCGCGAGCACATGAAGCCATTCGGGGCCGTCACCGAATGCCGCGGCGACGTGCACTTCAAGAACGGCCGCCCCGAGTGCCGCTCGCAGTCCGGCGGGGAGCACGTCCAGCTCGTGGTGGGCACCGAGGAACGTCACCGCATCGTCACCGTCAAGCCGCGCGGCCAGACCAGCGAGTTTGCGCTTGTCTCGATCCAGGCGGGCAAGACGTAGGGCGGATCCAGGCACGGTCTTGCTACTCTTGTCGAGCAGCCGGCCATGCCTCCGTCCGTCCACGAGCAAACGCTGTTCGTACCGAAACCCCGAAGCACCTCGTTCGTCGATCGCGCGACGACGGGATTACCACCCGGACCTGATAGATCGCGCAGGCAGTCGCCTGCAGACTCTCGCGTGGCTCTACGCGTTCACATTCTTCATGGCCGCATTCTTTGCACCGCTCCTCTTTCCAGAGGACCGCAGGATCCTGTTCAGCAGCCCGGTGTACTGGGCACCGGGAGTTATTTCGATCGCGGTGGCGGTTTCGGTGGCAATGACCTTTCGCATCGCCAAGGTGCGGCCCGCCACGGTATCGATTCTCGCGCTCGTGTTCGAAGTGGTGAGTAGTTATGGCATTGCGGCGGCCGAGTTCCTGCACCCAATGGCAGTGATTGTTGGTCCGACCTGGATCGGCCTGTCCTGGGTCGCCGTGTGGATGCTCCTGTTCAACGTCGTCGTGCCGACCGTGCCTCGCTACGCCGTCATTGCCGCGCTCGCGTCGGTCACATCGGTTCCGGCAATGGTACTGCTCTCCATCGCTGTGTTCCCGCCGGCCTTGCTGCCAACCGGCTTCATGGTCTTCTTCGCATTTGGCTTCCCTTACCTGCTGGTGGTGATCATGGCGTATGTCGGTGCCCGGGTCGTCTACGCTCTGGGCACCGAGGTTACGCGGGCGCGCGAGCTTGGCAGCTACCGGCTCGAGACCCGTTTAGGTGAAGGAGGCATGGGCGAGGTCTGGCGGGCAAGCCACCGCCTGCTCGCACGGCCTGCCGCTATCAAACTGATCCGCTCGTCACTGCCAGGGAACACCGCGGGCAGCTCGGATGAGATGCGACGAAGATTCGAGCGGGAAGCGCAGGTCATCGCCCAGCTCCGCTCGCCTCACACGGTGACGCTGTTCGACTTCGGCGTGGCTGAAGCAGGCTCCTTCTATTACGTCATGGAGCTGCTCGACGGAGTGGACACCGACACGCTCATCAAGCGCTTCGGCCCTATACCCCCCGAGCGCGTCGTCTACATCCTTCGACAGATGTGCCATTCGCTTTCCGAGGCCGAGTCGTGCGGGCTGGTGCATCGCGACATCAAGCCTGCAAACATCTTCCTGTGCCGGTACGGCGAGGACTACGATTTCGTGAAGATTCTCGACTTTGGCATCGCCAAGGTGGTGCACGAGATGCCGTCGGAAGCGGAGACGGCGATCACGATACCGAACGTGATTCACGGCACGCCCGCGTTCATCGCGCCGGAGCAGGCACTGGCAAGCGCGGATGTGGACATACGGGCCGACATCTACTCAACCGGTTGCGTCGCGTACTGGCTGCTGACTGGTCAACTCGTGTTTACGGCCACGACGCCGATGAAGCTGCTGCTGGCGCATGCGCATACACCGCCAGAGCCACCGTCATCCAGAACCGAGGTTCCGATTCCGCCGGATCTTGACGCGCTCGTGATGTCTTGCCTCGCCAAGAATCCGGACGATCGCCCGAAGTCGGCCCGCGATCTTCTTCATCGGCTCGACGCGATCGCGCTCGAGCAGCCGTGGACTGATGAACGCGCCGGTGAGTGGTGGAAGGTTCATTTGCCACAGTAGGCCGCACATGCCGAGCCGTCTCACACCAGCCTGGAACAACGCAACTCGTCGCGCGTGAATACTGAAAGCCCTTGGGCCAATTGACGGCTTTCGTTAGAATCGCGGCGACCCACCGGTCGTGACCTCCTGGAACCTGGGGACACGCGTCCCTCGCAGACAAAGGAACTTGAGATCATGCGCACCCGTGCTCAATTCGGGATGGTCGTGTTCTTTCTCGCCGCACTCGTCGCCGTGGCGCTGCCGGCGGCAGCGCAAACGCCCGATGCCGGAAAATGGGAGATCGAGCTGCGCGGCGGAGGGATGTGGCCGACGAACCCGACGGGCGGTTCGATAACCCTGCCAGGCCCCGGCCAGGTGTTCACGACGGCGACCGGCGCCACCAGCCCAGCACCATCCTCACGGCGGGAGTCGTCCTGGTACTTCGGCGACGGGGCCGTTCTGTTCAATCAAGCCGCCTCGTCCCTGGCCACGCAGGCTGCCTCGCCTCTGGCGCTTCCTGCGAGGATCACCGCCCTCGATCCTGTGCTCGGACGGCCGATGAGCGAGCGCCGTCGGGGAGGAACCGTTGGTCTCAGCGTCAGCCGCGCGCTGACACGGCGGCTTCGCGCCGAACTGAGCGTGGACTACAGCCTCGCGCGGCTCCAAGTCACTCAGCTGAATATCGACGCAATCGAAGCGACGCGTGCGAGCTTTCTGACGGCATTCGATGGCGTGATCAGGTTCAACCCCAACAGAGTCCTGAACGGCGTTACATCGACCGCCGTGCTCGAACGCGAAGGTGGCCGTCAGCTCTTTACAAGCGGGGCATTGATCATCAATTTACGAACGAGCGGGAACGTCATCCCGTATGCCGCGTTCGGTGCGGGTGTGGTCTCGATCGCCGGCAACTCGCCGCGCTCGACACTTCGTGGCAATTACCAGTTTCTGCTGCCCGGGGGCGCTCCGATCGACGAGACCGACATCGTCGTCGTGGGAGATACGCGGGACGACCATATGTTTGCCGGCATCCTGGGAGGCGGCGTGAAGTATCTCGTCTCCCCACGGTGGGGTGTACCAGTCGGTGCGCGCCTGACGCTCATCAACAACGACGCGAGCACCGTCCTCGACGCCACTCCGAGCGTGCGGCTCGGGATGTCGCCGGCGGGCCGCGGGGTCCTGGGCGCGGAGCCGTCGATTCAGTTCAGCAACAACTCGTCCGATCCTGTTACCGCGCTCGGCGTAACAGCGGTCGCTGCCTCGACTCTCACCGGCCCTGCGATGACGGCCGTTCGTACCTTCTCCGGCAGTGGCGTCATGAGCCACACAGCAATCACTGTGGGCCTGTTCTGGCGATTCTGAGAAGACGAGTCTTCACGTTCCTGCACGCCGCCGGCGGCCAAGCACGTCCTTTGCTCCGAAAGCCTGTCTGATTCGTCTTGGCCCGATTTCGGGGCATTGCCCGGTCACGGCGATCACAGAACCGTCACTCCAGGGTCGATGTTCGAGTGGCGCGAGGAGGACAGAGATGGGTCGTTTTGCTGCCGCTGTCATCACGATACTTCTGATGGGCACATCGCCGCTGTACGCTCAGGACCCGCTGTTCGTCGTAACCACGACATCCGCCGACGTCCACAAGGCGCCCAGCACGGGCAGCGCGGTGATCGGAAAAGCCCCACGCGGCAAGAGCCTCGTCGTCGTGCGCGAGCTCGGAAGCTGGGTCAGCGTCTCGTGGCCGGACGGCGACAATGGCGTGGGGTATCTGCATGTGGCGTGGGGCACGATCTCGCGCGGCACTGATGCGCAGGCGGCGGCCGCGAAGGGAACGACGGGAACCGCGTTGGCCGGACCGGTGTCTCCGTCGGATTCATCCATTGCAGTTCAAGTCGTTCAGGCACCAAACCCGACCGGGGTCTCACGACCGGCTCCATCGCTGCCATCCCACGTCATCGGGCTGGGAGGCCGAATCGGCACGCGGGCGCTTGGTTTTGCCGCCACGGGTCGGGCATGGACGCATGGCCCTCTCGGCGTACAAGTGGAGTTCGGCCAAACGACGTACACGAACACCTTTACCACTGCGCAGGTGCGATCGCTGCAGTTCGCGCCCAGCGTCATTTACTCGCCGTCGAACGTGGTTACGAACGCCATCTGGGTCCGGCCGTACATCGGCGGAGGCATCAACATCTATCGTTCGACACTGAGAAACACCCTGGTCGGCGCCGACATGGTCGACAGCGGCCTCGGCTCTCAATTCTTCGGCGGCGGCGAGTTCACCTGGGCGAACCTTCCGCAGCTCGCCGTGAGCGCGGACCTTCGACAGCTGTGGGCACCGACTCCGTTCACTGGCTTCGACGCGGGTGGTTTTGGGCTGTCGATGTCGGCCCACTGGTATGTGAGGTAAACGCTCAACGGCTTACCTCACTGCCGACGGCCACGGAGACATAGAGACACAGTTACTCAGATCCATCTGCGCGTGCCACGTCCACACGACGATCGCTGCCGTCGCGCGAGACACGAACACGCCACGGGTTGCAGCACACTTCGCAGTCCTGAACGAAGCTGCCAGCGACGTCAGGCTCCACGTAGATGTCAATGTCCTCGCCGCAGTAAGGACATGTCACGACAAAATGATCTTCCATGAAACCGCACCTAATCGTATTGCGCGACGCCGAGCCCTGCCGCGCGGCCAGTGGACCACGCCCAGGCGAAGTTGTGGCCGCCTATAGGGCCGAACGCGTCAAGCATTTCACCACACAGAAACAAACCCGCGTGATGCCGGCTCTCCAGTGTTCGCGGATCCACCTGGTCGAGCGCGATGCCACCGCCAGTGACCTCCGCTTTCTTGTAGCCCTCGTCGCCGGTCCAGGGCAGGACGAACGCCGTCAGGGCGCTTAGCAGCGCGGCCCGTTCGTCACGCCGCAATTCGGCGGCTCTTCGATCGCCCGGGATCCCCGCTTCCTCTAGCAGTCGTACCGCCAGGCGCTGCGGCAGATGTCGTGCGACAGTCGTGACCACGAGGGCGGTTGATGTCGCGAGCTCCTGCTGCCACACGCCGGCATCTTTCGCGGACCAGGCGACGCGAAGCACTGCGGCATGCGCCGCATCGTCTTCGCTCATCCGGCTGCGCACGGCGACGTGCGACAGGTCGAGCACCGACGGACCGCTGTAGCCGCCATGCGTGAACAGGAAGCCGCCGGACGCCTCTGCGGACTTGCCACGCCACTTCGCACGCAATCGCACGTTGAGCGACACCCCCGAGAGCGACGCGAATGTGCCTGGCGCATCGATGAGCGGCGTCAACGCCGGATACGTATCGTGCAGAACGTGGCCAAGCCTGGCGGCGATGTGGATGCCTGCGCCGTCGCTACCTGTCTTCGGCACCGACAATCCACCGGTTGCCAGTACCACCGCTCGCGCGTGGATCTCGCCTCGCGTCGTCGCGACACACCAGCCGTTGGATGTTGGCGCAAGGCCGGTCAGCGATGTGTCCCATTGAAATTCAACGCCGCGCCGCCGCGCCAGATCGATCAGCCCGTCGCGGACGTCCCTTGCGCGACCCGAGAGGGGAAACAGCTTTCCCGTTTTTTCTTCGAGTGTGAGCGGAATGCCCACTTCGCGTTCGAAGAACTCCCGCTGCCCGGACAGAGGCCACGCCCGCAACATACCGCGCAGAAGATGGGCGGGCGATTCGGTCACAAACCGGTCGGGTTCGAGCGCGACGGGGAGGATGTTGCACCGGCCGCCGCCGCTGATCAGGATCTTGCGCCCCCCGTCGCTCGTCCGCTCGATGACGGTAACCGGCGATCGCTCGGAGGCAAATATCGCGGCGACAATTCCGGCCGCGCCGGCACCGACTATGACGATGGAATCTTTCAACGACGGCTGCCTTCCTTAGTGTGAATGACACGTCCTCCTTACGCCGGCCCCTTCGCGCCGGCTTCGGAAGAGAAGTCGCATCTGGACTCCCTTTTCTTCCGGTGGTCTAATACGCCCCTCAGCTGCCCCATCGCATCTTCATACCGGGACTCGGAACCGTTCTTATCGCCGTTCGTCGATCGATCGCATTCGATGGAGGAGGTCTATGGGACGCGTGCTCCGGGGCTGTTCGCTCGCGCTGGTTTCCGTCCTGCTCACTGGTGCCGTTGCGTCGGCGCAGTTGTCGACCGCGCAGCTCAGCGGCAGAGTCACAGACGAGAGTGGCGCCGTATTGCCGGGCGCAACGCTCACAGTCACACAGATCGACACCGGTTTTACCCGGTCTGATGTCACCGACAGCAATGGATCGTACGTGCTGTCGAACCTGCCGCCCGGCCCGTACCGGCTGGAAGTGTCGCTCCAGGGCTTCCGCTCATACGTCCAGACGGGCATCGTCCTGCAGGTGGCGGCCACGCCTGTGATCAATGCGGTGCTCGTGGTGGGTGCTGTGGAGGAATCGGTCACCGTGGAAGGCACGACTCCGCTGGTGGACGTCCAGAGCTCCGGCATCAGCGAGGTCGTCCGGAACGAGGAAATCCTCGCGCTGCCGCTCAATGGCCGCAACGCGGTCGAGCTGGTGATGGTGGCGGGCGCGGCCGTGCAGGTCACGAACGCGCCGACACGAGCGGTGCCGGGCGGCCTCGGCGTGTCGGTCGCCGGCGGACAGTCGTTCGGCGTGGCGTACCTGCTCGACGGCGCCACCCACAACAATCCGCAGGACAACCTGAACCTGCCATTTCCCTTTCCGGATGCGCTACAGGAGTTCAGCGTGGCCACGAGCGGCCTGAACGCGCAGCATGGAATGCATTCCGGGGCGGCAGTCAACGCAGTCACCAAGTCGGGGACGAACCGCCTGACGGGAAACGTGTTCGAGTTCGTGCGCGATCACCGTTTCAACGCGACGAACCCGTTCGCGCAGGTCGGCCCGGACGGCAACCGCGTGGACGACGGCCTGAAGCGCAACCAGTTCGGCGGCACGATCGGCGGGCCGATCGTGCAGAACAAGCTCTTCTTCTTCGGCGCCGTGCAGGGAACGATGGTGCGGCAGAAGCCGGCCGCCAACCTCGCGCGGGTGCCAACGGCGGCGATGCTGGCCGGCGACTTCACCGCCTTCGCGTCGCCCGCCTGCAATGGGGGCCGGCAGATTGCGCTGCGGGGCGGGTTCGAAAACAACCGCGTCAATCCCGCGCTGCTCAGCAGGGCGGCGCTGAACATGGTCAAGTACCTGCCGACAACGACGGATCCGTGCGGCGAGGTCACCTATTCTCAAACGAAGGACAGCAACGAGGTTCAGTATCTCGCGCGGATCGATTACCAGCGCACCAGCGACGACACGATCTTCGGCCGCTACCTGGCGACCTCGGCGACGATGCCGAGCCCGATGCGGGAAGGCGATAGTGTGCTGTCGTTGTTCGACGCCGCGAGCAACGTGGGGCTGCAGGGGCTCGACGCGCTCGCCCATTCGCTGGCGGTCGGTAACACGCGCGTCTTCGGTCCCAACACGGTGAACTCGCTGCGGTTCGCGTTCAACCGCTCCGCCGTGAGCCGCTTCGCGCCAGATACCTTTGATCCCTACGACCTCGGCTCCGACGTGTACAGCTATCAACCGCATGTCATGTGGGTGCGCGTTCAGGGCGCGTTCGAAGCCCAGAATCAGGGGCCGAGCCGGTTTCTGACCAATGCCTCGCAGCTGAGCGACGACTTCACGGTCGTGCACGGCGATCATCAGATCTCGCTCGGCGCAAGCGCCGCGTACTGGAAGTATTACTTCCAGACGCACGCCCGTTCCGGCGGGTTCTGGATCTTCACCGGCCAGTTGACCGGGCTGGCACTGTCGGACTTTCTCATGGGACGCGTCGGCCGGCTCGAGCATGGCGGCCCGGCCATTCTGCCGATGGACCAGTGGTACATGGGCCTCTATGCCCAGGACACCTGGCGGGCGACGCCGCGCGTCACGATCAACGCGGGGTCTCCGCTGGGAGCCGTACTTCGGACAAAACGTCACGAGCGGCGCCGTCTACAACTTCAGCCGCGACAATTTCCGGAACAACGTCAGGAGCCAGACATTCGTGAACGCGCCGGCCGGACTCCTCTATCCGGGCGATCCCGGCTTCCCGCCGGGCAAGCGCGGACTCTACACCCAGTGGCTGAATTTCTCGCCGCGCGTCGGCATCGGCTGGGACGTGAGCGGGAACGGCCGCACGGCGGTGCGTGCGTCCTACGGGCTCACCTACGACTTCCCCAACGCGGAGTATCAACTCATCAACGCGAACTCCCCCCCGTACGGCAACCGGTCGATCGTGGAGGATCCGCCCGGCGGATTCGATCGACCCTACGCGCACCTCGGCGGGGATCCGCATCCGATTCTGACGAGCCGCGACACGCAGTTCCTCCCGTTCGGCGCCTACGGCGCGACCGAGCCGCACATCAACTCGCCGCGCATCCAGCAGTGGAACGTCACGATCGAGCGGCAGCTCGGCCTGGCCTGGCAGGTGGCGGCGAGCTACATTGGCAGCCACACCGATCGACTGTGGGAGCAGGTCGCAATCAATCCCGGCGTGTTCCTCGGGCTCGGTCCCTGCACGCTCGACGGCGTCTTCTATGCGACGTGCAGCAATAACTCGAACTTGAACCAGCGGCGGGTCCTGTCGTTGTCCGGCGAGAACCCGGCGGCAGCGCGCCTCATCGGCAACATGGACATTCACCAGGCGGTGGGAACACAGGACTACAAAGGCCTGAAGCTGTCGTTCCAGCGTCGAGCGGCAGACGGCCTGAGCCTCAGCGGCAATTACACAGTGTCCCGCTGCTTCGGCGATCCGGCGCTGCAGACCGGCGGGTTCCCGCAGATCGCCAACGGGTACACCGATCCCACGAATTTCCTGTTCGATCGCGGGCTGTGCGATCAGGATCGCACCCACATTGGCGTGTTGGTCGCCGGCGTGCGGACGCCACAGATGGTCAACAGCGCGCTGCGCGCCGCGCTCTCGGATTGGCGCATCTCGGGCATCGTCACCGCGCGATCGGGACAGCCGCTCAATGTGATCGCCGGCCAGGATCGCGCGTTCAGCGGCATTCAGAACCAGCGCGTGGACCAGGTGCTCGACAATCCGTACGGGGACAAGAAGGGTCCGAACAACTGGCTGAACCCGGCCGCATTCGCGCTGCCAGCACCTGGGACGCTCGGCAACTTCCGCCGGAACAGCGTACGGGCGCCGGGATTCTGGTCGATCGACCTGGCGCTGTCGCGCGTGGTTCCCTTCGGCGCGAACCGTTCGCTGGAGCTGCGCGTCGAGACCTTCAATCTGCTGAACACGTTCAACTGGGGCGCTCCAATCGCGGGGCCGATCCAGGGAGGCAGGATCACCGATACGAACTTCGGTTCAGGGGTCTTCGGCCGGGTGACCACGATGGCCGGCACGCCGCGAGTCATGCAGTTCGGCGTCAAGTACGGCTTCTGACGCGATTGCGGGAACCGGTTTCGTAACGTAGGGCGCGGCATAAAGCGGCGCCCTACGTAAGTGATGAAGAGGATCTACGGTAGCGGCAGCAGCGACTTGTCTCGCGGACGCACACGCTGGTCTGCGGCGTTCAGCAGGATTGTGGTTGCCGCATAGTCACCCATCAGGGAAACAATGTCGACCACTCCCTGATGTCCAAATAGTTTCACGGCGCGCGCGAATGTATCGGAGCCGACCTTGTGTTTGCCGATCGAATCACGACCGAGCTGAATGATGACCGCTTCCCTCTCTCCCATGTTTGCAACGGGTCTGCGGTATTTCACAGTGTCGATGATTTGTTGCTGCAAACCCGCTTTCAGTGCCGGCGGCTCGTGCGCGGTCCACACATATTCACAATCCATCTCCCGCGCTGTCACGAGGATCGCCAGCTCCACCAGGCGAGGCTCGAGACCCGACTTGCGCCGAAGATAGTCGTTCAGGCTGGTCATCGTGTCGGCCACCGCCGGGCTATAGAGCCGTATCCCTCCTGGCCCGAAGCCGTCCGCAACCCCCCTCGCGTCATAGAGCTTCTTTCCGGCGTCGTTCAACTGCTCCCGCTTGATTGCCGGAAAGCGGTTCCCTGTGTCAGGAAAAATATCCGCAGGAAGGGTCCGGCCGGACGCCTGCGCGGACTGTCCCGCAGCTCCTGACGATGTCTGTTCCGGGCTGCGAGTGAGCGCGTGCCCGGCCGTGACGGTGATTGCGATCAGCAACACACCTGTCAGCACCTGAGATCTCATTTGCGCCTCCATCCGTTTCATTTGCCGGTCGCGGCCAGCAGGTTCCCGGGGAATCGGGCCTCGAGGTACGTCACGTGGCCATTGATTTTGCTGAACCAGTGAGCGGTCCCTGGCGGGATGACAATGACATCACCCGGCTTGATCTCGTTCGTCATGCCTCCCTTGATCCCGGCCGTCCGGTTCTTCGGATCCGGCATCGATCCGCCCGTCGTGTACGCACCACCACCCTCGAGGATGTAGTACACCTCCGTCACGTCCGCACCATCGCCTTCCTTTGTGTGGACGCTCGCGTTGTTGGGCCCTGCGACCCGGCGGCGAATGACGAAGGGCGGCAGGATTCGGGCAGCCTGTCCGGCGACGATCCCGAGTTCGGGCTTGTCGTCATCGAGCATCTTCTTCCACTGAGCTGACGGTATGAATTTGCCGGGCGGCGTCATCACGCCCTGGGCCATTCCGATCAGATCGTGAAGTGAGAGCGCCGCCATGACGATCAGGAGTGCACGGAATACGATCTTTTTGATCATCTTCGTTCTCCTCGAACAGATCGACTTGGCGCCTAATCCTGCGAAGTGAATTTCGCGGTTCCGAGCTCCATCAAGGGAGCGACGCCGTCCGGATCGACGCGCACCACCACATAGCTCGTGAACTCCTCGGCATCCTCCCACTTGTGAGGCGTGCCCGCCGGGATGATGAGGACGTCGCCCTTCGCAATCGTCACGTCCCTGGCGCCCACCGCCGTCGTCCCCGCGCTGCCCCTGCCGTTGCCTGCGCTCACAGGGCGGCGCTTCCAATCAGTGATCTTGCCGCCGAGTTTCATACGACCCTTGCCCTCGATCACGTAGTAGACCTCTGCCACATCATCGTGAACGGCATAGTTCGGGTTCTTTTGTCCCTTGTTGCGGTTCACCACACTGATACCGACCTGATGCCTGTCGCTGCCGCCGCCAGCCTTGACCATGTTCATGGGCACGTCGTCATTTTTGGCGGCAATCATGTTTTTCTTGTGCGCCTCGATCTGGGCAGCCGTGATGAGGGTGGCCGGCAGATCGTAGCGGTGACCGGGCAGCACCAAAGGCGACGAATCGTTGGGGCCCTGCGCCTGGGCGGCGACGGCCGCTGCACCCAGGACGAACATTCCCACCGCGCAGTTTTTCGAAATCGTGCTGTGCATGGTTTCACTCCTTCGGGCGAACGCGCGTCGCAGGTAGTTTCGTACGCCGAACAACCCTTGGTCCGGCTGAAGCCGGACACTACGATGTGTAACAAGCTACTTCGTACGTAGTGTCCGGCTTCAGCCGGACCGTTACGGCCGTGTGAGAAGTGCGATGGACAGGTGATCGAATGCCCTCACTGCGCGCGCCGATAGTGGTCGGTCGTCGTGCGTGGCGCCACCTTCATGGTCTTCATCTTCTTGATGTACTCGGGGTACATCGTTTCCTCGCCGCCGAGCGACGCCTCGAGTGGAATCCCGTACTCGGTTGCAAACTCGGGCAACACCTCGTTCTTGCCCGGCAGGAAGTTCGGCACCTTGCCCGCCGGAACGATCGTGCCGTCCGGGCTCATCTCACACGGAAACGGCGGGATGATCTGGTTCGGATCGAGAACGAAGCTCGACGCACGAATGTACGGCGCGGTCAGATAGGCGGGGTCGTTGATGAAGAACCAGACAGTCAGCAGGCTGCCGTACCGGTGTACCCGCGTCGTGACCGTCGACTTGATGCTCTTCGGCACGCCGTTGCGCGAGAGATACGCCTCCTTGAGGTGCGTCGTCGTGTACACGAGCGTGTTGCGATCCCAGCGACCAGTCGAATATCCGGACCACTTGTGAGGAGCGTTCGGGGAGGGATGCGGCCGCCCATCCGTGTAGATCACCTGCTGGGGCTCCTGCCAGGACACGAGCAGGCGGATGCCGACGGGCCTTCGGGTTTCGGGGTCGAACTCGTTGGTGATCCGCAGCTGCGACGGGGATACACGCAAGCCGTGGTCAATCGGATGCGGCCGGCAGAGATTTTCCGGAAGGTCGAGCTGATCGGGGTGCCAGGCCATCGCTCTCAGTCGAGCTTCTTCGTTGAGCGGCATGCCCGTGTAGTCGCCGATGTCGACGTGGGTGTTGTAGTTCCGCGGACCCCATTCGCCGGCCAGATCGACTTGCGCGTATGACGACCAGCCGGGGCCCAGCAGGACGAAGAGCATCAGAAGGGTGACTCTCATCTGACCATCCTCAGCGCGGTTCGTTCGCGCGGCACGGCGTTGGATCCCATCCCGAGGCATCCGGCAGCTTCTTGAAATGCGAGTGCATGATCAACGGCTCGTTGAGGTATTGCGGATCCGTGACGACCGTTGTCACCAACAGCCATGTGTTCTTCGTGTACGGATCTGACGCGAGATCGAAGTACTCTTCGACGACCGCGTTCGCGCCGTAGGGCACGCCGTTCTTCTGCAGATACCCGGGACGCATGCGGGTGGTCGTCACCTTCAGGTAGTCGGGTTCGCGCCGCGCGGCGACGAGATTGCCCTCATCGTCGGTTGCGGGTCCTCCCTGTCCGTCGCGGCGGTCCCTCGGTTCGGCGCCGCCCCACATGGCGACCGAATGTCCCTGCCACGTCGGCGCCCCATTCGAAGGCGCGGGCGCGCCGCCCCTCGACTCGCTCGGGGCGCCCTGACCTTGTGGAAGGGCGAAACGAAACAGGCGCGTCTGCGTACCCGAATCCGTATCGAGCCGAATCGTGGCGTCATCCTGCCAGGTGATGTGCAGCCGGCCGGGCACCTGCAAAAGCGCGGCGGCACCGTATGACCTGCATGCCTCACCCGCAGCCTCGTCTTTCGCAGGGTCCCAGGCGTTTGCGATCTTGCGGCCAGCGGGATTGAGCGGTACCTGCGTGTAATCCCCCTTGTCCGGCACGATCATGCGGAAGCGCCACTTCTCCGTGACCTCTGACACCCAGTAACCCGTCATGTCGAACGCCGCCGCTGTGCGCGGGGTTGCTGACGCCGTGCCGGGCGCCGGTTTCGGGGCCTGCGCAGCCGAGAGCGTCGAGAGCAACAACAACGCTGCAGAAGCGACTGGGACGAGTGTTCGTCGTTTCATGATGGTCACTGTGGATTGTTGGGACCTTCGGTACTTGAAGCCGTCCGAGGGCCGCTCGATGGTGTGCAGCAGCAGCTTGTGGTCTTCGGCGATGCGTCCGGGCCGTCCTGTGACGATGACCTGATCGCCGGGCCGGAGTGTGCTCGCCGTGAGGCCTCCTTCGCTGAGCTGCTGCGGGGCGGCGCCCTCGACGATCCAGATGTACTTCATGCCTTTGTCGTCCGGCGCCTCCACCCGCATGAACGAGTGCGGGTTACGCCAGATGAACTCCTTCAGCGTCCCTTCTATCCTGACGGACTTGCCGAAGATGTACGTCGCCGACACGGAATGATGGGCCAGGGCCACGCCAGCGTCCCACGCCAGCAGAGCCAACGCGATAGACGCCGCAACGACGAGGAATCGCTGTCTCATGACCGTGCTCCCACTTTCCTTCCGCACTAATTACTGCTGTTCGGTTTGCTGCTCAGACTCCTGTACGCGGCCTCGACGAACATATCAGTCGTCCAGCTGCCAGTGGTGCTGCCGTAGATCGGATCGTAGTCGCGTGTCGGCCTCGCAGTTTTCACCTGCTCCACCGTCATGCCGCGCGCAATCATGTCCTGCAAGCGGTCGCGAATGACGGTGACCATCTGGTGATAGGCGGCCAGATCCGCCATATCGCACACCCGTCCGTGACCCGGAATGATCATGGTGCCGCCTTCCACGTGGTCGGCTGGAATCACCATTTGCCGGAGCCGGTTGAGCCCCTCGAGCACTCCCTGGAGACTGCCTCCGGTCTTCACGTCGATGAAGGGATACCGGGTCGGATCGAACAGATCGCCAGTACTGATCACGTCCGACCGCCGGAACAGCACCATGCTGTCGCCGTCCGTTGTCGCCGGTTGATGAAAGATCTCGACACCTTCACCGTTGAAGTAGATGTTCTTCTGCGGCCCCGAGTACGTGTCATTCGGCAAGGCTCTGTCCGGGATGGGCGGTTGAAGGCTGCGATCGCTCATCCGTTCCAGGATGGTGCTGAAAGCGATGATGAAGACTGAGGCCTGCGCCGCACGTCCGATCGCCAGAGGCCGGCCGGTCCTCGCGAAGTGTTCGTTGCCACCGACGTGATCGCTCCTGTCAGTGGTGTTCACGACGTAGGTGATCTGGCCTTTCGACAGGCTCCGGATCGCCTCCATCACCTTCTCGCTCATCGCGGCGGAGCCGGAATCGACGAGGAGAACGCCGTCCCTGCCTGTCTGGACGGTGATGTTGCCGCCCGCGCCGGCCAGCATGCTGATGTTGCCCTGCACCGGCAGCAGCTCGAAAGTAACGTTGGGGCCGCGGCTTGGGGTGTCCTGGGTGTGTACGGGCTGGGCCGCCCCCAGGACGCCGACAAGGAGGACCGAAAACAGCTTCCTCTTCGTCACGGCGCAGATTGTAACGCTGAAAGCGAGTCCCGGTGATCCTCAGCCGTGGCACAATACTCAGCCAGAGGGGGTGGAATGGTCGGTTTGTCACATCTTCGGGTCGGACTGGTGCTCGGGCTGGGATTGGCCGCAGCCGGATGCGGCGCCCGAAGCATCAACGACCTTCTCGCTGACCCCGCGAAATACGCCAATCAGTCCGTCACCGTGCGCGGGACCGTCGAGCAGACCGCGTCGGTACTTGGCCGGGGCGCCTACCGCATCACGGATCGTGGCCAGGGGCTCTGGGTCGTGACGACCAGCGGCGCACCCCGGCAGGGCGCGCGCGTGGACGTGACCGGACGTCTGCAGGATGGCTACGACCTGAGCACCTTCGGCGGTGTCCTCAAGATTCCGGCATCGCTGCAGAGCGGACTGGTCCTCGTTGAGGAATCGCACAGGGCCCGCAACTGAACATCGAGCCGCACAACATTCTCTACACGGCAACCGCGACGAACGACTGAACACTCAGAACGTGACCAGCTGCCACGTCACGTTGAACTACCTCTTCTAGAACCAGTTTCATAGCCGACGCAGTGTCCACCTGGGCGGACCTCAGGGTCCGGCTGACCACCTGCGCCAAAGATACCGTCGTCAGAAGCGGAACGTGTGCCCCAGACGGATGGTGGCCTGCGTCACCTGCCCGATGAAGCCGCGATTGGAAATCAGTGCGCTCTGTCCGAGGCCCAGGAAGAGCTCGTTGCCGGGGTGGTATTCCCAGCGATAGCGCGCCGAGAAGCCGAAGCTCTCGCTGATGTTGTCGTACTGCGCCTGGAGCGCGACCTGCATGTCCGGCGTGAAATTGACCACCGCATCCGTGGTATCGAGATGGATGTCGACCCTGCCCGTCGGCAAGTCGATCAAGTTGGCCTCGTGCCCTGCGCTGATCTCGAAATGCGTGCTGGGCCGGAAGATCAGGGTCACTCGTGCGTTCACCGCGTCGCCGTCATAAAAGCTGCAGCATGTCACGTCAGCTTGCAGCGTGACCAACCGTCCGTTGAATGTACGCAACCCCACATTGACGTTGGTCCAGTCATACGTCCGCGCCAGCACGGGCACCGTTCTCGGCAGGAAGAACGTCAGCGGCACGTTCTCGAATGAATCGATCACGCGCAGCGTGATTTGATCGCCAACCCTCGACCTCGCGCTCACATGGATATCGTTGGCGCGCGATTCCAGCACGTTGTCGAGATTGGTGACGAACTCGAAATTGGTGCCGAATTCGAGGGTGTTCAGATAGGTATTCCGGTAGCGGGTCAAATGGGCGACAGTCCCCACGTATTGCCGGATCGCGGTGCGGTTGACGAAGCCGAGCGCGGGCGTGAACCGTTCCCCTAGCTGCTTGAACAGAAAATCGCCGGACCAGGGCTCATTCGGGAAGTTGAGCGACACGGCCGCCGATTCATCGTTGCCGGCCGTGCTCGAGAAGCTCTTCATGTAGAGCATGTCCGCCTGCAGGACCTTGTCGCCGAAGACATTCGAATTGCGGTACTGGAAGTCCGCGCCCGCAACGGTGTTGTCGGTGAGACCGGTTGGATCGCCATTGGTGAATACGAAACCGAATTTCGACTCGGCGAACAGTGGATGCGTGACGCGCGCCACCGACAGGACCTGACCGTCCTCGCCACCCGGCGTCTTGTCGGTCAAGACGCTGAACGCGCCGACGTCGAAACCCCCGAACTGTCCGGACAATTTGTTCCCGACCGGGAGGCTCACCGGCCGCCCCTGCACGAGGCCGATATTGCGCGAGAAGAACGGCCTCCCGTTGTTCGATACCCGGTCCTGCGAATTGCGGCCGAAGCTGCGCCCGCCGAACTCGAAGGCGGCGACGTCCTGCAAAAAGAAATCGCGGGTTTCGGGCGTGAACAGCGAGAACCGCGTCGTGTTCACCTGGCGGACATCGAGCGGCGCATCAGAAAAATCCGGATTGACGGTGAGGGTGTTGGTCAGCGCGGGCGTCACCTTGTAGAAGCCGTTGCCGCCTGCCGCAAGGTTCAATCCGGCGTCGTTGCCTCGGAGCTGCCAGTCATGCGTCAGCCGGGGCGCGCCATAGACCTGGACATCCAGTCCGATGCCCTGACTGAGGTTCTCGATCCCGACCAGATCACCGCTCTGGCTGACGTCGGTGAACTCGAGCGCCGGATTGAACCCCGACCAGTGGACGCGTTCGTTCTTGTGGTAGATGCGGCGGGCGACGTCGAATCCCCAGGTGGTCTGCGTCGCCTCATAGGAGAGGCTCTTGAACGGAATCGCGAACTCAGCCACCCAGCCGTCTTCGACGATTCGGGCGCGGGCGTCGAAAATCGTGTCCCATTCCGTGAGTTCCTCGGTGTTATTGAGCTCGAGCTGGTCGGTGCGTCCTCCCGACGCGCCGATCTCGAAATTGTAGGCATTGCGGCGGGTCTGGCCTGGATCGAGAAAAATCATCACCGAGTCGGATGTGAAGACCTGCCCGTCGCGCTGCATGTTGCGGGCGACGATTTCATCGGGTGCGCTGTCGTAGTTGTAAAACGAGAAATAGAGGTTGTTGGCGTCGTAGAGAATGCGCACCACCGTCCGTTCGGTCGCCGGCTCGTAAGGATTAGGCGACCGCTGCTTGAAATCGTCGATGACAGCGGCTTTTGCCCACACGGAATCCGACAGATCGGCGTCGATCAGCGGCGCATCCTGGGCGTCGATGCGGACGACCTTTATGCTCGGCCGCACGAACGGCGGCCGCGAATTGGACTGATCGCCCGCTTGCGTCGGCAGAAGCGCGGTTGCCGCCAATGTCAGCGCGTCTGGCGCAGACGCCGACGTCGATTCCGCGAAGGCCATCCCGCCGGTGCACGCAACCACGAGCGAGACCGATAACGCGCGTGCGACCCGCGATGGTGTCAAGGTCTCGTTAGCTTACTTCGACGACGCCGGATGAGTCCTGCGGGCTGGCGCTGTGCACGAACGGCGTACACTGACGGAGACCGATGCCCACGCAGTCAAACAACGCAGCGACGAATCGGCTCCACTACGCGTGGATCGTCGCACTGGTCACGTTCGCCGTCCTGCTGGTCACCGCCGGAGTCCGTGCGACACCCGGCGTCCTCATGATCTCCCTCGAGGGCGAGTTCGGATGGAGCCGCACCGTCATTTCCGCGGCGGTGGCGATCAACATCGCACTGTTCGGACTCATCGGTCCATTTGCCGCGTCGGTGATGGATCGCTGGGGCCTGCGCCGCGTCGTCCTTGGTGCCGTGGCCCTGCTGGCAGTGTCAGTCGCGCTCACCACACGCATGCAGAGCGAGTGGCAGTTCACGTTGTTGTGGGGCGTGCTCGTCGGCACCGGAACTGGTGTCACGTCGATGGTGCTTGCTGCCATCATCGCCAGCCGTTGGTTTGACGAGCGCCGAGGCCTCGTGCTGGGCATCCTCTCGGCAGCCAACGCCACGGGGCAGCTCGTGTTTCTGCCACTGCTCGCCTCGCTGGTCGCCGAGCGCGGGTGGCGCGCCGCCGCACTGCTGGTTGCAGGCGCCGCCGTGGTCCTGTTCGTGATCGTCTTCCTGTTCATGCGCGACCGCCCCGAGGACGTCGGGTTGCTGCCGTACGGCCGGACGCACCTTGTCGGGGTTCCGCCCGCGCGCGCGATGGCACCGGTCGAGGCGCTGCGCCATGCGGTCCGTTCACGCGCCTTCTGGATTCTCGCCGGAACGTTCTTCGTCTGCGGGGCCAGTACCAACGGACTCATCGGCACGCACCTGATTGCGGCCTGTCATGACTACGGCATTGCGGAAGTCCGCTCGGCGCAGCTCCTCGCCATGATGGGGATCTTCGACATCATCGGGACGACGGGATCGGGGTGGCTCACGGATCGGTATTCCAGCAGGCATCTGCTGTTCTCTTATTACACGCTTCGCGGCATTTCGCTGCTCTTCCTTCCGTTCACGTTGATGGATGGCGCCGCCGCAGGACTCGCCTGGTTCGCCGTGTTTTACGGCCTCGACTGGATTGCGACCGTTCCGCCCACGGTGCGTCTCACCACCGAGGCGTTCGGCCGCGAGAACACGGGTGTGATCTACGGGTGGATTGGCGCGAGCCATCAGCTTGGCGCGTCGATGGCGGCGTTCGGCGCAGGGGCGATCCGAACGATGTTGGGCGACTATCAGCTGGCGTTCTGGATTGCTGGTGTGTTGTGCGTGCTCGCAGGTCTCTCGTTTCTGACAATCGGACGACGATCGTTTGTGACACCCGGATCGACCGGACATCCATCCACATCGTTGACCGCCCCGGTCGCGCTGAGTAGTTAACGACTCGACAAGTCCACTGAGCTAGGGACGCGCCGAGCGAATATCGACTTCCCGACGCGCTCGAGCCAACACGCCGAGGACCAGGAGCACCAGACCACCGAGAAACGTGGAGCGATGGCCACGGGCACCGTCATCGCGCTCGTACAGCGAGTAAGTGTTGCCGGCGCCGTCTTCTGGCACCGCCGCACCCACTCCGAACGAGAACGATCCGTGGCGTGACACTCCCCCACCCCCCGCAGGAAGCGCGGCCCAGCGGACCAGGTACAACCCCTGTCCCAGTCCGGGCGGAATGCCCTCAATCGTGCGGTGTTGCGGATCGTCAGCAGCGAGTCGGCTGAGTATGGGGATCTCACGAGCGATTTCGCCGTTACCCGGCACCGCGGGCACTTGCACGAGGGACAGAGTCGATGCGGAGTCGAGCGCGGTAGTGAACGTGACTTGGATGACTGCCGGACCCTGATCCAGTGAAGACCCGACTGCCGGCAGGGAATTTACGTACGCCGGGCGAGCTCGCAGTCCGGCCACAGCCCAGAACAGCAAGAGCAACACACCGAGCACGGTCAACCATCGGTGGGCATAGGCGGAAAAAGCACCCGGCCGATTCACGTCCCGATCCTGCGGAAGAGCGGCTGCAATCGGGGCCGGGCTGTCCGGAATGCGGGCGGCCGTCGGCTCTTCGACCATGCGGTGCACGACCGGCGTGACGCCGATCGTCGCCGGCATGGATGGAACACCGACTGGTTCCGCGGTCGCATCGCGGCTGAATGAAGCTGCGGGCGGGCCGGAGGGCCGGAGGAACACGGCCCACGAAATCATGCAGGCGAGCGGCAGCACGAGCGCCGTCGCCGCTCGCGTCAATGTGCCGATTGCTGCGTTCAGCTGGTCGGCTACTTGCGCCAGCTCCGGGTCTGGTGTGGCGGACATCGATGCGATTGCGGCTTGCGCCACCTCGCCGAGAAGGCTCGATGCAAGCCAGCCGGTCCCCACGAGAGCGGCCTGGCACACGGCGCCCATCGCGAGCAGCGTCGGGAAGAGGAGCGGCCGGGCGGACAATCGGGCGAGCAGCACGAGCGGGAACCCGAACGAAAATGCCGCCGCAGATGTGACAAGCGCCGGCACGAACAGCGTCACCAGAATCGGGAGAATCACGATTCCCCCGAACGGGTCGGGCCGGGCGATTCCCTCCCAGAACCCGATGGCCGCGAGCTGCTCGGCAATTTGACGCCACAGCGAAGGAAGTCCCGCGGCTGCAATCGCGGCGAGACCGGCCGCCACAACGAGCGAGGACCCAAGCGCCATGGACCAGGGCCAGGAGCCCTGGTGCGGTGTGCCGGCTGGCGGCCGCCATTGGCGCATCCATCCCAGGAGCAGTCCGGCCGCCACGAACGTCCCCGAGAGCACGCCGGCAAAGAACAACGCGCGCGACACCCAGTCGGCCGCTCCCGCAGGCGCCCCCCACGCAAGCGCGGCAACACACGCGCATCCGAATGCGAGTCCCTGGAGGAGGAACAGACGGCGTGCCATCCCGAAGAGACCCATCAGAAGCCGGTCGGGCACCGGAACCGGTGGCATACCGGAGCTATCGGCTGCCCGCCGGAAGAAGAGAAGGGAGGGGGAAAAGTGGAACGCACGTTTCCAC
Source organism: uncultured Acidobacteriota bacterium (assembly GCA_963814955.1). Lineage (GTDB taxonomy): Bacteria > Acidobacteriota > Vicinamibacteria > Vicinamibacterales > UBA2999 > DATCJA01. Next base: position 134,566 of record CAWFEX010000013.1, on the reverse strand, counting down.
TTTTCCTCGTCTGTTGTTCGCTAATTGACCGGCGGTTCGCCCAAGAGGAATGAGTCGGCCTCGTCAAACGGTTCGACGGCTGAAGCCGCTGGCGCCGTGGCGGACACGGGCACGGGCCGGACGCGTCGACGACGCTTCGCCGGCACGCGCAACGGCCGGGGGACGGACGCGCTTCTCCGAGGCGGCCGGCGTCTCCACAGTGACCTTCGTCGGCGTGGCGGTGCTCGCAGCTGTCTGTTTACGCTTGTTTTGTGCCCGCTCTGTCTTTTTCAATCGAGCTTCCGCCTTCTTGACGCGAGTCGTCGCCTTGTCGAAGGCCTTGCTCGCCGCAGCGACCGCCTTCCGGGCTTTGCGCGCCGCCTTCCGCGCGTTCTTCGATTCCTTCCTTGCCTTCTTCAGCGCCAGCTTCGCGACCTGCGCGCGCTTCTTGGCGGCGGCGGCCGCACGCTCGGTTGACTTCAGATCGCGTGCGGCAGTTTCCGCGTTCACTCTGGACTTGCGCAACGTTGAATCGACATCACTCATAAATCCCCTCACTTCTCGCGCGGCTTGAGTGCGCCGCGAAGCTTGTCGGCGAGCGATCCGAACCCCTCGGCCGGCGCGGCATCCCCGCGCTCGCTGTACTCGCGCACTTCGGCGGCCTCCTGTGCATCCAGGATTGCCTTCGCGCTCAGCCGGATGCGCCTGCCAGACGAGTCGACTTCGAGCACGACCACCTCGACGTCGCCGCCGATGGGGAACGCTCGAGAGATATCCGCTTCCTTCGCAACGCCGGTTTCCGCCAACGGGATCAGACCTGTACAGCCCCGGCGCCAGGAACACGAACACGCCGAACTTCTCGTGCCGCTCCACCTTTCCCGTGAGACGCGCGCCCGGCACGATCTCAGACTGCGATGGCGCCGTGCCGCCGCTCCGCGCCGAACCCTCCGGCACGAGCGCCACGCCGATCCGTTTCTTCTCGAGGTCGATGCTCAGGATCTCGAATGTCCCCGTCATCCCCGCCGTGACCTGAGTGGACCAGCCCGCCGATCGTCCCGTCGGCGCGAACGTGGAGGCGTGCGCCAATCCTTCGACGCCCGGCTCGAGCTCGACGAACGCCCCGAAGTCGGCGAGGCGCGTGACGCGGCCCGTGCGCACCTGGCCGATCGCGTACGTTTCGTGGACTTTCGACCATGGGTCGTCGCTGAGCTGCTTCAGGCCGAGCGCGATCTTCTGCTTGTTCTCGTCTACGCGGAGGACCTTGACAGTGATCTCGTCGCCAGGCTTGACCATCTGCGATGCATCCGACACACGGGACCACCCCATCTCGGATACGTGCAGCAAGCCCTGCACGCCGCCACCGAGGTCGATGAACGCGCCGAAGTCGCGCACCGAGGCGACACGCCCGGTCATCACGTCGCCGGCCGCAATCGACCGCCGGACCTCGGCCGCGGTCGCCCGCTGCTGCTCCTCGAGCAGCGCACGCCGCGAGACGACCAGGTTCTTGCCGCCTTCCTTGAACTCGATGATCCGGAATTCGTAGACACGGCCTTCGTGCGCCGATGGGTCCGTGCGGAGGGTGTCAATCTGAGAGACCGGGCAGAAGCCGCGCTGCCGGCCAATGCGCACCTCGTACCCGCCTTTCACTGCCTTTTCGACCTTGCCTTCCACCGGAAGGCCGGTCTGGAACGCATCTTCGAGCTGCCGCTCGGTCGCGGCCCGTCGCGCCAGTCTCCGCGAGAGGGTCAGTCCTCCTGTGGTCGACACCACCATGGCTTGAATGCGGTCGCCAACAGCGACCTCGAGATCGCCCTCGTCGTCCTTGAGTTCGCCGACGTCGATCGTGGCTTCGCTTTTGCCCCCGACGTCGACGAGCGCCACTTCCGGGCCAATCGCGACAATCGTGCCTTCGATGGTCTGGCCCTTCTCGATGCGCTTCGCCTGGATCGAAGCCTCGAACAGTGTGGCGAAGTCGTCCATTGACTCAGTCACAGAACGCTCCACGTGACGAGTGCTGTTCGTGGAACACGGTATTCGCGCGCCCGTCCCGTCACCATGTAATACCAGTGTATGCGGCCGAATGCCCGGATGTCGCCGCCGGCAAAAGGACCCGTTAGTCCGACTCTTCCGCAAGTCCGCGGACGAGGTCCAGAGCACGACTCACGTGCCTCTTCACGCGAAGTTGCGAGGAAAAGGCGTCCCGCACCATCCCGTGTTTGTCGATGACGAAGGTTGCGCGTCCGGCGAGGCCAAGTGGTCCTTTCGGCACGCCGTACGCGTGCGCTGCCTCGTGGTCGACATCGCTGGCCAGAATGAACGGCAGCGAGTACTTTTCCTGAAACCGATGATGTGACGTGACCGGATCAGCACTGATACCGATGACTTCAGCACCGGCTGCGACGAAATCCGCATATGAATCGCGAAACGCGCACGATTCGATCGTGCAGCCCAACGTATCGTCCTTGGGATAGAAGAAGATCACGACCGGTTTCTTCCCTATGTAGTCGGTGCTCCTGAGCAGGCCTCCGTCAGATGTCTGGAGGGAGAACTGAGGGGCACGACTTCCCGGCTTCAACAAGGTCGCACTCTATGTAATGGTAGGCACATGAAGCTCTTTCACGCACCTGACCATCCGCTACGCCCCGCTGATGCAGAGCACTTTGCCGGGAGTGTCACCGTAGCGAACATCAATCGATTGTCGGAGCAACCGCCGACGAACATGTACCGGGTGAGGTTTGAACCGTCAGCCCGGACGGCCTGGCACTCGCATACCGGGGTGCAGTTATTGCTCGTCGTCGAGGGATGCTGCCGCGTCCAGAAGGCAGGCGAACCGATTCAGGAGGTCGCGGCCGGCGGTGCTATCCGCATCGAGCCTGGTGAACGTCACTGGCACGGCGCGACGCCCGACGCCACGATGACCCACCTCGCGGTCAACATCAACACGACGACGGACTGGTTCGAGCGGGTCAGTGACGCCGAATACGCAGGCGAGTCAAAGCGCGGTTGATTCGTGGCTCTGCGTCCGGCCGGACTACGTCGGGCGTCGGACGCCGGCAGGCTGCATGCTCTTGCTTTTGAATACCTCCGCCGCCGCCGGGGATATCAGGAACGTGACCCACGCCTTGGCGGCATCGACTGACTTTGCCCCAACCTGGATCCCGCTCGAGAAGACCGTTACGTTCTGGATGTCGGCCGGTAGCGGCCCCACGTAGTCGATGCCGGGATAATGAGCCAGCTCGCTGACCTGCTGGAAGCCGATCTCGACCTCCCCACTGGCGATAATGCTGCCGACGAACACGCCGGTCGCCGTCTGCTTCAGCTTCGACTTGATCTGGTCGGCAATGCCCAGCCTGCGGAACAGGCCAGTGAGATACACGCCGCTTGGGCCGCTCGAGTAGCCGATCGATTTGGCCGCGAGCAGCGTCTTCTTCAGGGCCTCGGTGGAGCGTATGTCTGGCCTCGGCGCGCCGGCGCGCACGGCCACCCCGACCCCCGAGCTGGCGAGATCGACCCGGCTGCCTGGCACAACCTTGCCGGACTTGATGAGGTCGTCGATCGCCGAGCCCGCCATGATGATGAGGTCGTAGGCTTCGCCCGCGGCAATCCGCCTCTGCGCGTCGAGCGTCCCCGTGAAAGTCGTGGTGACCTTGTGCCCCGACGCTTTTTCGAATTGCAGCACCAGTTCCCGATACGCTCCCTCGACCGCCTGCGTCGAGAGAACTTTGATCTCGGCGGCGTGGGCGGCCGTGGGCAACAGCAACGCACCGATCGCAGCAACCACGATGCGGGTCCTCATGATGTCCTCCACACAGTCGATACGCCGAGGCGAGTCCCAAGCGTAAGAGTCAAAGCTGGCGTGATTATACAGGCGGCATCAGAGCGCGGACCCGATCGCGATCAACACCGCACTGGTTACTGATGCTCAAGTGGAAGGGAGTTGCGACGTGCCCAGGCGGACCATCGGCACGAGTTGCCAATCGAAATCCCCGAGCCGGTCGGGCCCAAGCTGCTCTACAGCCCTCAGCGCCGTCGCAGCATCGATCAGGAGCCTCTCGACATCGATGCCCTGACAGCGCGGCGAGAACGGTGTCAGGTAGCGCGCGCCGCGCGTCAACATGTACACCGTCCCGTGGTAGTTCCTCCGCCGAAGATGGTGAAACGCGACACCAATCTGCAGGATGCCTTGATAGAGGCGCCGTACCTCGCGCTGCTCAGTCCGCCACAGCAGCTCCAATGTCTCGTGCTGCTCGAAGTACTCGCCGCGGTTGAACTGGGCGATCGCCTCCCGCAGAAGCAGCGGTGGAGATTCGTCGCACTCACGCATGGTAGTGGGCTACGAACGGTATGATGACATCCCGTGTCGCGGCCCACACAACTGCACGAGCGCGAGTCGCTTCAAGCGTCGCTCGCGACCGTGTACCGCTATCACGACGAAACGAAACATCATTTCCACGCGTTCGCTCAATCGCTCGGATACCTTGACTGGGCGTCGCAGCCGCGCCCGTTCCGTGGGTTTGCCGCTACGCCGGTCTTCCCGCTGTATCCGGCGCCCGGTGTCGCAACAGATGGCTACGCACGCGGTCGTACGACGTTCGATGAGACGTGCCAGGGCGAGCTGACGGCCGCACCGTTGAGTGCTCCGGCGCTCGGCGACATGCTCAGGCATGCGTTGGGGCTGTCGGCATGGAAGCGCTTCGGCTCCTCGCGGTGGTCCCTCCGGGTGAACCCGTCCAGCGGAAACCTTCATCCAACCGAGGCGTACGTGATCTGCGGAGCGCTCCCCGGCCTCGTTGATCAGCCGGCGGTGTACCACTACGCGGCGGATCGTCACGCGGTCGAAGTGCGCTGCGTCTTCGACGAGGGCGTGTGGCGCGAGGCCTTCGGCGGACGACAGGACCGACTGCTGATCGCGCTGACGTCGATCCATTGGCGCGAGGCGTGGAAATACGGCGAACGGGCCTTCCGCTACTGCCAGCACGACCTGGGCCACGCGATAGCCGCCGTGTCGAACGCCGCCGCGCTCATCGGGTGGCGCGCAGTCCTGCTGCCGGCGTGGTCATGCCGTGCGATCGCGGCGGTGACCGGCATCGATCGCGACGAGGATTTCACGGAGGCCGAACGCGAAGAGCCCGGCTGCATCATGGCGATCGCCGCCACGGAGTCGGCCGACTGTCCCCAGCACACTGTGACACAGCTCGCCGAAGGCATCGCACGTGGCCGGTGGTCGGGCCACGCGAACCGGCTGAGCGAGCAGCACATCGAGTGGCCCTTGATCGACGAGGTCGCACGGGCTACCGAAGACCCTGGGCGGTCGCCGGTACCGACCGTCTCTGTGGCCAATTGCGATCGACTTCCCCGGCGCACTCGTCAGATCGATGCGCGCTCGCTACTCCTGCAGCGCCGGAGCGCGCTCGCCTTCGATGGGCACTCGACGATCGACCGCGCGACATTCGTCGACATGCTGTCGTGCGTCCTGCCCACCGCGAGAACACCGTGGAACAGCGTGTGGTGGACGCCGCGCGTGCATCTCGCCATTTTCGTCCACCGCGTCGATCAGTTGCCAGCGGGGTTGTACCTGTTGCTGCGCGATCCCCAGGCGTTCGACCGGCTGCGAGCCGCCTGTCGCCCGGAGTTCCTGTGGGAACTCGCCGACGAGGAACTGCCGCTGCGATGTTTGGCGCGCGCCGATGCGCGCTCGCTTTCGGCTCGCCTCAGCTGCGACCAGGATATCGCCGCTGACGGTTTCTTCAGCCTCGGGATGCTCGCAGACTTCGACAGCAGTCTGCACACGTTGGGTCCGTCGTTCTACCGCCACTTATTCTGGGAGACGGGCATCGTGGGTCAGGCGCTCTATCTCGAAGCTGAGGCCGCCGGTGCGCGCGCGACCGGGATTGGGTGTTTCTTCGATGATCCCGTGCACCACGTGCTCGGGCTACACGGCCACGCATTCCAGAGCCTGTACCACTTCACGGTCGGCATGCCGGTCGATGATGGCCGGCTGACAACCGACCCCGGGTATCCTTGGGAACCGCCCTTCGCCAGCTGAGAGTCGTTAACGGGCACGGGGACTGAGGCCTCGTGATGACATGGAACACGTCCCCCTGTTGATCGAGTTCGCGCCCCATACCTCCCTCTATCGCGAACGGGACGTTGTTTCGCAGCTCCCAATCATCCGGAATGGGCCCGCGGGCACGTTCGTCGTTTTTCCAGACGGCCTGAGAGTATCTCTGCCGACCGATCAGATCATTTTCGCCGACGATACCGCCGGCTACGCTCGAGTGGGGTTTGGCGGGATGCAGTTCGCAGGGTCGGAAGAGGGCCGCCTGGCGTTCGTACGGATTCGCGAACTGTTCCCAGAAGATCAGCTCTCGCCCGCTCGGAGCCACAAGATGCTGCTCGATCCGCGGTGGGTGGCCACAATTGCCGTAGACGGCCGCCCTGTCTGGTCCGCGCCATCGGCGTCGCGCTAGAGTCCCCTGCTTCCGCATCTCCTTCTTGTCCAGAGCGTGACGCTTCAGAGTCATGACTACGTTCAGCTTGACTTCAAGTGCACTTCAAGAGTGAAGCTTGTGTGTAGGCGTAAGAAACGGGGGGATCCCATGGCACGCGAGCTTCGCTCCGAACGGATTGATTCGGCGGCAGGGACGGACAGCGGCGATGTCTTGTCCTCGCGGGCGGCGGTTGCGGCGGTTCGCGCAGCGGTCGGGAGTTGGGAAGGCGTCACGACGCACGACCATCGCTTTGGCGGCATCGAGTTCCGGGTAGGACGTCGGGAGCTAGGTCATCTTCACGCGACCATCGCGGACCTGCCGTTCCCCCGCCGCGTGCGCGACGAGCTTATTGCGGCTGGTCGGGCGAGACCGCATCATGTCCTTCCGCAGTCCGGCTGGGTAACCGTCCCGATGCGAACCGCGTCCGAGGTTTCGAATGTGATCGAGCTGTTCCGTCAAAACTACTCTCGACAGGGCCCACGCTGAATTGCCGCGTGGCGTTCCTTGCTCGATGCTGAGAGCCTCTTCCGCTCTTCGGCCTTCCGTTACAACTGCATTGATGACCCCGCGAAGACGGCACGGCGTTGGTGTACATCCGTGAGCTGAGCCAGCCGTCGGCCACGCTCAGCAGACCCGCAGAGTTGCGACCGATGATTCGTGTCTCGAGGAGCAGTCTGTATGTGTGAGTGGCTGGATTAGCATCGCGCGGCACGCGAGCGTTACGGACGAGGGGGCCAGACACGCCCCGCAGGGCTTCTGGCCTGTAATGAATCAAGGCACGCGAGCCGTCTTGTTCTCCTTCATCTGGCTCCCCATCTCTGCGGCAGGACCTGGTCCGTGGAGTCTCGATGCGATGAGACGACGGCACCAGTGGCTGCGAAGTTCAACAGCGTTCGCAAGCACTACAACACGAGACTGCGCATTGACCGAAGGAGGACGTGATGGCGACAGCAAAGAATCCAATCCCGGAGGGGTATCACAGCGTGACGCCGCAATTCATTTTCGACAAGGCGGCACAGGCGATCGATTGGTACAAGAAAGCGCTCGGTGCGGAGGAAAAGTCACGCGCCGTCGCTCCTGACGGAAAAATCATGCACTCAGAACTGCAGATCGGAGACTCGCGGATCATGTTGAACGACGCGATGGGCGGCGGCAAGAGCGCCAAGGCGTTCGGCGGATCGCCGATCTCCATGTGGATCTACGTGAAGGACTGCGACGCGCTGTTCAATCGCGCGGTTGCGGCAGGTGCCCAGGTTGCGCCCGGTCCGATGGGACAGATGAGCGATCAGTTCTGGGGCGACCGCAGCGGAACCTTCACCGACCCGTTCGGCTATCAGTGGACGATCGCAACGCACAAAGAGGATATCTCGCGCGAGGAATTGGATCGTCGCGCGCAGGAATTCTTCAAGCAGCTCGCGCAGCAGCCAACGCACGCGTAGCCGACGCAGCCTTCGTGTCGCGCACGACACGAAGGCTGTCTCCTCGTTGAACGACAGGGCCTGTCACACCCTGAGACGGCTGTCGATGAGCGACTTCGCGGTGATGTCCTTCAGCGCCACCGTGCCGCAACCGACCATCGCGAGCCGCAGCTCGGCGTCGAGAATCTGCAGCACGCGGTCGACGCCGGCCTGACCGAACGACGACAGGCCCCAGATGTACGGGCGGCCGATGCCGACGGCCGCGGCGCCGAGCGCCAGCGCCTTGAACACGTCGGTGCCGCGCCGCACGCCGCCGTCCAGCAGCACTGGCACGCGACCACCCGCCCCCTGCACCACTTCCGGCAGCGCGTCGATGGTGGGACGGCCGGTCTCGGTGGCGCGGCCGCCGTGGTTCGACACGATGATGCCGTCGGCGCCGCTCGTCACCGCGAGGGTGGCATCGTCGGCGCTCTCCAGTCCTTTGATCACCACCTTCATCTTCGTGACGTCTTTTACCCGCTTCACGAAGTCCCACGTCAGCGTGGCCGACGTGAGCGTCACACCCTTCATGTCGAGGCCCGTGAACATCGGCTTGATGCCAGCGGCGCGTCCGTCACCCGCAGGGCCAGCCACGCCGTGACAGCTGGCGCATGCGCGCGTATCGACTCGCGCCATTCGCCGGTCTGTCTCGGTATTGCGGCCGGCCGGCAGATCGACGGTCACCGCCACCACGGGACATCCCGCCGCCTCGGCACGCTTGAGCAACTTCGTGGTGACGTCCCAGTTGTTCGTGGTGTAGAGCTGGTACCACAAGCCGCTGCCACCTCGAGCCTTGGCAACGTCCTCGATCGCCGTAGACGATTGCGTCGAGAGAATCTGCAGCTGCCCTCGCGCCCGGGCGGCGCGTGCCACGGCCAGCTCGCCTTCGGCATAGAACGCCCGCTGACTGCCTACGGGACACAGCATCACGGGCGAGGTGAACGTCTGCCCGAAGAGCTCCATCCCCATGTCGATGCGGCTCACGTCGACGAACCGGCGCACGCGCAACTGATACCGGTCGAAGCCTCGCGGATTCGCCCGGAGCGTCTCCTCCCCGTCGACGCCCGTGGCCATGTAGCCCCAGTGTGCGGGTGGCAGCACCGTGCGCGCCATGGCCTCGAAATCGTAAACGTCCAGAGCGTCGGCCGCACTCGCCAGGGTGGCGGCGGCCGCTTGCGCAGTCGGTGCCTGGGTGAATGCCTCGAGCAAGGCCGGATACGCCAGCACCAGCGGGCTGCCGGCCAGGAACTTCAGGAATTCGCGGCGATCAGACATGAAGCCTCCCGCCAAAAGTATTCGAGAGCATCCGATAAGGGTGATTCAGCCGATCAGGTTATTCCAAATAATCAGGCCATGAGTATAACGGCCAGAACCGGAGGGCGGACGCGATTGCTCGCGAGTGACGCCGCACTGACGACCTATTGCTCGTACGGATTCAGTCACCACTCGGCGACTGATACGGAGTTGCGAGCCCCGCCCGGTGGGATGCTAGGCTGCGCGGTGTGTCCACAATCACCCCAGAACAGCTCTTGGCGTTCATGCGCAAGGAGCTCTACGCCGTGCAGGCATCGGTGTCGGCATCGAGCACGCCGCAGGCGGCGATTGTTGGCGTCATCGTGAGCGACCGATTCGAGGTGTTCTTCGACACGATCGGGACGTCCCGAAAGGCGGACAACCTCCGTCACAACCCCGCGGTGGCTCTCGTCATTGGCCCCGCAGCCGCCGGCGCGACCCGTACGGTGCAACTCGAAGGTGTGACGGATGAACCCGAACGCGCCGATTTGGCGCGGCTCCTCGATCTGTACTTCGCCAGATTTCCCGAAGGACGCGAGCGCCAGAGCTGGCCGGGGATCACGTACCTGAGGGTCACGCCAACGTGGCTTCGTTACAGCGACTTTTCGGTCGATCCGCCAGAGATCGTTGAGTTTCAAGCGCGCGATCTCACATAAGTGCTCGGAGTGTTACTATCCCGGCGTCGACGCGTCGTTCCACAACGAAATCGGAGGGCGATATGAGGCTGTTTCTCGCGGCGCTCATCCTGATGATGGGGACGATTCCGGCCGGGGCCCAGTGGCTGGATCGGCCTACGCCCGACATTCCGCGCACTCACGACGGCAAGCCGGATCTCACCGGACCGACACCGCGCGGGCCCGACGGCAAGCCCGATTTGACCGGAGTCTGGAACGGGCCGGCTCCCGTCCCCCGTGCAGACCCCATCAACGCGCAGGCGTGGGTCAACGACGTCGTCCGTCAGCATCAGCAGGATTACTATAGGAGGCGCCCCTTTTTCCAATGCCTGCCGAGCGGCCCTGAGGCCGAGAGATTTGGCGGGTGGAAGCGCATCCTCCAGACGCCGGCCACCCTCGCGATCCTGAACGACAACCTCACCTATCGCGTGATCCACATGGACGGCCGTGCGCTGGAGGCCAACCCCGCACCAAGCTGGATGGGGTACTCCGTGGGGCGCTGGGACGGCGACACGCTCGTCGTGGACAGTGTCGGCTTCAACGACAAGACATGGCTGAATGCCTCTGGTCAGCCGCATACGGAGGCGTTGCGTGTGACGGAGCGATACCGGCGCCCGGACGTCGGCCACCTGGAGGTGGAGGTGACCTTCACCGATCCGGCTGCGTACGCGAAGCCGTGGGGTTTTACGGCGAACATGGCGCTGGCGGCCGATACGGAAATGCTCGAGGCGGTCTGCGAACGCAGCAGCGAGCTCTGGACCGGCAGTGTCTCGGATGCCGCCAACTCGACGGTGACCGTTGCACCCGATGTGCTGGCGCGGTACGTCGGCGTCTACCGTGGGTTCTGGTTTGCAAACAGGCGCACCGTCGAAGTGTCGCTCTCCGGCGGCCAATTGATCGCCAAGATTGCGGACGGCACGATCGCCGGCGACGAGTCGCGGCCGCTGGTGCCGCAATCCCAGACGCTGTTTGAAGGCCTGGGACTGGGCTACCAGTTCATTGTCGACGACAAGGGCGTCGCAACCGACGTCGTGGAGATTCACGTATCGGGTCCCTGGCGGTTCCCGAGACAGCCGTAACGCGGCGAACGCACAGATTCGTCCTTCTTCTGCGAGTCGCTCTGATCCTTCTTCATCGATATCCTTCTAGCGCGTCCCTCTTGGTCACTACAATTGATTCGCGTCTATCATGATCATCCTCACGGCCGTGAAGAGATGACAAGGCGCGTGTCTCATAGCCTCCTTTCTCTTGCCCTCGCGGTATCCGCGGCAGTGACCGGCATTACCACGGACACCAAGGCGCAGTCGCAGCGTGCGAGACAAGGACCCCAGACCCCCGCTCCCATTCCAGGGCCCATCGTCCAGCCATCGCCCACGTTTCCGTTGAAGCAGGTTGGCTACATCAAAGCCTCCAACCCGAGCGAACGGGCCCAGTTTGGCGATGCCGTGGCTCTAAGTGGAGATGGCAACACACTGGCCGTGGGCGCGCGGGCGGAAAGCAGCGCGGCCGTCGGCATCAACGGCAATCAGGCGGATGCGTCCGCTGTCAGCTCAGGGGCCGTCTACGTCTTCGCGCGTCAGGGCGATAGCTGGGTGCAGCAGGCCTATTTGAAGGCCTCGAATCCCGGCGTCAACGACCAATTTGGAAGCCTGGTCGCCCTCAGTGCAGACGGTAACACTCTGGCTGTGTCGGCATACTTCGAGGACAGCCGGGCAATCGGAGTCAACGGCGACCAGGCCGACAATTCGATGGAACAATCCGGTGCGGTATACGTGTTTGCTCGTACGGGTGCCGTCTGGTCCCAGCAGGCCTACCTCAAAGCATCGAACACAGGCGAAGCGGACGAAGGCGACCAGTTCGGGTTCTCCCTGGCTCTCAGTGACGACGGCAACACGCTGGCGGCTGGGGCCATCTCCGAAGACAGCGCGGATGCCAGAATCAACGGCAACCAGGCGGACAACTCGGCCAGCAGCGCCGGAGCCGTGTACGTGTTCGCTCGCACCGGCAGCCGCTGGGCGCAGCAGGCCTACGTCAAGTCGTCTAGTCCGAACGGGGCCGATGCCAATGACCTCTTTGGCTACTCCGTTGGACTGAGTGCCGATGGCAACACCCTGGCGGTCGGGGTATATGACGAAGCCGGCTCCTCCAACGTCATCAACGGGCCGGAGGACAACAACGCGCCGGGAACGGGCGCCGTGATGGTCTTCATACGAAGTGGCACGTCATGGTCGCGGCAGGCCTATCTGAAGGCGTCAACCCAGGACCGAGCCGACTCACTCGGAGCGTGGGTTGCAATCAGCGACGACGGCAACACGGTGGCGGCCGGAGCGCCCGATGAAGACAGCCTGACGACAGGCATCAACACGGTTGAAACCGGCCATTCTGGAAGGATCGGCACGCTTGACGATATCTCGGTCGGCGCAGCGTACGTGTTCATCCGTTCGGGCGGCACGTGGTCCCAGCAGGCGTCGTTCAAGGCCTCCAATTCCGGGATCGAGGACTGGTTTGGTGTGCGGCTGGCGTTGAGTGGTGACGGGAACACGCTGGCGGTGTCCGCTCCCAACGAAGACGGCGCCGCCAAGGGCATCAATGGCAGGCAGGATGACAATTCCGCGGGCGAAGCAGGCGCCTTGTACGTTTTTACTCGGGCCGGTGCGGCCTGGACGTTTCAGTCATACGTGAAGGGCTCGAACACCGAAGCATTCGACGAGTTCGGTAGCGGCGTCGCGCTCAGCAGAAATGGCACGCTGGCCGTGGGCGCGCGCTCCGAAGACGGCGGAGCCAGGGGGGCGAACGGTGATGGGATCGACAACTCGGTGACCGATTCCGGCGCCGTCTACCTCTTCAACTACTGAATCCCGACGTCGGCGTCATGCATCCTTCATGGGTCGCTCGCTGAGAGCGTTGCCACTCTTTGCAGGAAGCGGTGTTTTCGCACCGCCCCGGCTCTCGGCCTTCAACAGCGCCTCCAGGCTCGCATACGCGTAGATAGTCGGTGCGTGATTCTGCATCAGTCCGCCGGTGTCGGCGGTCGGCCCGTAGTTGCTGTGCAGGTCGCGTCCCAGCATCCGCAGCATGGCCATCTGCTGGCCACGGTGGTGGGACGTGTGCGTCAATCGACGCGTCATCGCCCAGGCTCTCGAACGCCGCACATCGAAAAACGCGACCGACTCCTCCCACCACGGCTCCTCGGTCTGCCGCAGCCGCTCGAGCCGCTTACCGCTATGCTCGGCGTATCGCTTCATGAACTCGAGTCGAATCTCGCGTTCCGGAAGCGGCGGCGCTCCGACATCGATACCAAGCATCGTTCGAAACCACGTATCTTCGCTGACGCACTGGTGCACCATCTGTTCCTGAACGCTGCGTCCGCGTGGATCGTCATGCTTTGGCCGCACGGCGAGATCCTCGTCTCTGAACTCGCTCCAGACACTGAGGACTTTCACACGTTCGGTGGCGTAACTGTCGATAAGGAAGTCGTACCTCATCGCTGTATACTCTCACTCTCGGCGACCTGGAGGACCACCATGGTGATGAGACGCATCATGTTCGTCGGGCTCGCGCTCTTCGTCGCAGCCACTGCCTTCGCCCTCGCGGCGGCAGCCCGCGTGGAACAGATCGAGACGACGATCGCACCCCGCACTAATACAACCGCAGTACGCCTCGGACGACTGCTCTTCTGGGATCCCATCCTCTCGGGAAACAACGACACGGCATGCGCCACCTGCCACCACCCGGATTTCGCCTACGCGGACGGCCGCGACCTGTCGAGAGGCACCGGCTCCGTGGGGCTGGGACCGAAGCGCGTCGACGTCTCGAAGGGTCAGGTTCCCGTAGTGAAGCGTAATTCACCGACGATTCTGAACGTGGTCTTCAACGGTGTCGATGACGACGACGATGACGATGATGACGGTCGGCGGGGCCGACGACGGTTCGACGGCACACCACCGCAAGCCGTCAACCAGGCGCGGGCGCCGATGTTCTGGGACAGCCGGGTGCGCAGTCTCGAGACCCAGGCGCTCGAGCCGATCAAGGCGCTCGAAGAAATGCGTGGCCATGCCTACCCGGAAGCCGAGGCAGTAGACGCGGTTGTCGCACGAATCAGCAAGATTCCCGAGTACGTCGCGCTGTTCCAGGAGGCGTTCGGACCCGGCACGACGGTCGACGGCCCCCGAATCGGCGAGGCGATTGCCGCCTTCGAGCGCTCGCTCGTGGCGATGAACAGCCCGGTCGATCGCTTCCGCGCCGGAGACTTCGACGCGCTGACGGCGCAGCAGCGGCGCGGCCTCGAGACGTTTGACGAGGTCGGATGCGACCGCTGTCACGACGGCCCGATGTTTTCGGATTTCGATCACCACGCGGAAGGCGTCGCCGAGCATCCGCTGCTGGCGCAGCCCGACGCCGGGGCGGGACGGTTCCGATTCCGCACGCCGACGCTGCGCAACGTCGCGCTGACGGCGCCTTACATGCACAACGGCATGCTCGCGACACTGCAGGATGTCCTGCGCTTCTACAACAACGGCCGGTCGGAGAATCCCAACGTGTCCAACGAGGGGGATCGCGATGGCCGCGATCGAGGCAGAAACGGCAACGGCGTCGCGCGCGTGTCTGGCCAGTTCCGGCGCGTCGACAACATGAGCGACGGCGAGATGGCGGACATCATCGCCTTCCTGAACGCACTCACTGACAAGAATTTCGATCGGACGATCCCCGCGCGCGTGCCAAGCGGCCTGCCGCCGGGAGGACTCATCCGCTGAAGGTTCAGAACAAGCCTTCGATGAGGGGATAAAACCAGAACAGACCGAGCGCGGTCGAAACACTGCCGACGACGAGCGAAATGGCGCGCGTAAACCCGCGATGGGTTACCCAGTCGCGCCATCGGCCAGCCCAATAACCCTGAGAGCACTACCATCCCCGCGATCGTTCCGATACCAAATAGCGTCAGATACGCCAGCCGGGTGACTGTTGACGGGAGCGTGGTCACCACGAGCGCGGTCAGTGCGCCGCTGCCCGCCAACCCGTGCACGGCGCCCACCAAGAGTGGTCGTGCGACTGTCCATCGGTCCACCTTAAAGGGTGAGAACGCTCCCGCTCTTCGATGGGAGTGCGTCGGATGCACAGACAGTCGACAAGCGCCTTGATAGATCGCGCGCATGCCAAAGCCAACCAACAGCAGGACCACGCAGAGCTCAAACACCTGCGCCGCGATCGCTGGCATTTCAGCCCGCGACACCACGAGAAGGCCTCCAGTGATGAGCAACGTCAGTGTGTGTCCCAGTCCCCACCACGCGCCGAGCCACGCGGCTTTCGAGGTGCTGCGCTCACCGGTCATGAGGGTTGTTACCGCAGCGAGATGATCCGGCTCGAGCGCGTGCCGGATGCCGAGCAGCGTGCCCAGACCAGCGCTCGCCGCAAATCCCACAGGTGGAAGTGCGACCCATTCGCCCGGGGCGACAGTCGCATACTGAAGAATCCAGTACACGCCAACCGTGCACGCAAGCCCAAGGAGAAGCCAGCGCGCTTCGGACGTGGCTGACGACTGAAGTTCGACAGGCTTGACCGTGAGGAGTGTTTCGGTATGCACCGGCCCAGGCTTCCTTCCGTGTAAGGAGCTCGGTTGGATTAGCGAGTCCCTTCGTCGTGACCAACTTCTCCAGAGCCGCCAGCCAGTGTTCGTAGGACCCGAGAACCGTCGTCGGGTTCACCACGTCTGGCAGCTGCCTGGAGCTCACTTGCCAAAGCGGCTGCCCACTCTTTCCAGGTGAAATGCCCTTGCTCTGAAAGCTTCACCGCAAGCGCAAAGGCTTGCGCCTGCCACGGCTCGGCAAACACCGGCCCGCCCTCGTCGCGGGGCAGATGCGGCAACGCCGCGAGTGGTTCGGATTCCGCCGTCGGGGTGAGCTGCGTCATTCAGGCTGAGCGACTACACCGCCTCGAGATAGTCGTCCCACATGTTCACAACGACGGTGTCCTTCGGTTTCGCCTGCTCACCCCAGAGTTCGCGCGCGGTGAAACGAACCGAGTACACGTGCTGCGGCTTCTCACCCAGGCCCTGGGCGTTACTGTCAGGGAACACGAATACGCCATGGTCGATCTCGACGACGCCGACCTTGCCGCGCGCATAGCGCGGGAGGCGCGTGTGGGTCTGCAGGATTGATGTTGCGGGCGCGCACCTGCTGGCCAACCCGGAACTGCGGTGGGACCTCAACGGCGCGTTTCTTGGGGTTCCCATTCGCGAACCAGGCGGGAACCTTATCGGCGGTCAGCGGCGGTACCGCTTTCTGCGTCCCTTTCGCCGGCTTGCCACTTTCGAGCTCGGCACGGGTGATCATGCCCGCAGCGACGAGCAATTCAACCACCTGCGCGTAGCGGAGCTGGAAGTAACCGAGCGCCAGATATTCGGGCGCGGGAAACGATTCCCGCATCTGACGGCCGGCATCAGTGTTCCACTTGCGCCAGGATCCAATCGCGGACCAGATGGCGTGGATGCGGCCCTCCCAGCGCGCGTGAAACACCGGCTCGTTCTTCTCGGGCCGAATCGGACCGAAGGTCTGCATCCCGCCCATGTCGTGGGCGCCGTTCATGCCTTCGCTCCTTCCGCTGGCGGGAGAACCTTCGCGACGCCGACCATGGCATCACGCGTCACCAGCGCCGCGAGAGCGCTTTCGGTCAAGCCCTCCGTGCCCGCGGGACGCTCCGGCAAAACCAGATACCGCAATTCTGCGGTGCTGTCCCACACTCTCACTTCGACGTCGTCGGGAAGCTCCAATCCGAATTCGCGCAGCACGCCGCGCGGGTCGATCACCGCGCGCGAGCGATAGGGCGCGGACTTGTACCAGACTGGCGGCAAACCAAGCACCGGCCACGGGTAACAGGAACACAGCGTACATACGATCACGTTGTGCACTGCAGGCGTGTTCTCGACGACCACCATGTGCTCACCCTGCTGGCCGCCGTACCCCAACTCTGCGATCGCGCTGTCCGGATCTGCCAGCAGTCGCTGCTTGTAGGCAGGATCGACCCACGCTTTTGCCACCACGCGGGCGCCGTTCCGCGGTCCAACCTTGTTCTCGTACATATCTACAACAGCATCCAGGGCCGCACGATCGACCAGGCCCTTCTCCACCAGAAGCGATTCAAGCGACTTGACTCGCAGTGTGAGGTCAGAAGGGATCGTCTGGTGCGCGTGACCGTGGGCTTGACCGATGCCCTGCGCCTGAGCCAGGACTGGAGTCGCGGCTGCCCCCGTGGCCGTCACAGCGGCTTTCAAGAAACTGCGTCGAGTGCCGTCCATTGGATGCTCCTCGCTCACCGGCGTCCGACGTGTCTGGCTGGCATTTTTACGTCTCGTTGTCCGAGCTGAGTGCCTGAGTTGAGGGCCGCGAACGGGGCAAAGTATAACAAGTTGCCCTCGGAGGACGTTCTGCAAGTCGTCCTCGTTACGAGGCGCACCGAAGCAGACGGAAGAACGGCTACGTCAGGCCGTCTCCAGCTTGAGCAGGTCCACGACGCGCTTCCGTATCTCGGCACCGGTCTGCGCGTTTCGAAATGTCGCACGATCGAGGGGCACAACCATGGCATGGATGCGACCCTTCAATGGCGGAAAGCGCTGCTCCATCGAGGTAAGCCACTGGCGCCGCGCGTTCTCGTCGCTCCACGATGCCCTGGAGTACGCCAGTATCAATGTTTGAGGATTGGCCTGTGCGACGAATCCGACGAACAATTCGAACTTGTCCCAAGACAGGTTGACGAAGGCCGCCTCCCGGCTCGCTTCACCCAGAATCGTAGCGTCGTAAAAACACGAACGGTGCGCGACGATGAGCGCCGGCTGTTCCTGCAGCACTTCGTATTCACGATGCCACGTCGCATTCGTGTTTTCCTTCACGAGCCGCACTGGTAGATCGCGCAGCACGTCGGTCAGGTCGTCGGCATTGGTTCCCCCGGCCTTTCGCGTCTCGGCGTCGTACACCCGTTCGGGATGCGTGGAGTCCATCAACACGATGACCGGGGGGCCGCCGGCTCCGAATGCCGTATACCGTCGCACGATCGGAACCGCGGCACCGGCGACAAGCAGACCGCCGGCCGCGGCAAACCACGCTCGGCGCGTGATGGGTCTCGGGGAACGCGGGCCGACATGGCGGGCGACGGATGCTGATTCGGTCGAGCACCAGCGCAGCTCGCGGGCCAGGTCGCGCGCCGACTGCCATCGATTATCCGGGTCTTTTTCGATACAGGTTCGAATGATGTCCCACAGCCGGCCTGGAAAAGGTTCGCTCTGAGGGATGGGGCTGGGTTCGCGCTCCAGGATTGCCGCGATCAGCGACGCCGACGTCGCTCCATCGAATGCATGTCGGCCGCTCACCATTTCATACAGAACGCAGCCGAAGGCCCAAAGATCGGTTCGCGCGTCCGCTTCCCGTCCTTCTATCTGTTCGGGCGCCATGTACTGAATCGGTACCGAGGATCGTGCCCTTCGTCGTCGGCGCGGGCGTCAGCCGCGTGGCGGCAGCGCTCGCGGGAGGCTCGCCCACCGTAGCAGGCACAGCTGACACAACCTCGCTGTGGGATTTGGCCAGCCCGAAATCGAGCAGCTTGAGACCGCCAGGCGTGAGCATGACGTTGCCAGGCTTCAGGTCGCGATGGGTTAGTCCCCGGCGATGGGCGGCGTCGAGGGCATCGCAGATTTGAATGCCGTAGCGCAGCGCTTGCTCAATCGGCACTGGCCCCCGCGCCAAACGTGCACCGAGGGTTTCGCCTTCCAGGTACTCGAGAACGATGTAATCGATCGGCTCGCCGTCCCGCGATGTGTCTCGCCCGATGTCGTAAAGCCGGCAGATGTTCGAATGGTCCAGCGACGAGATCACCCGCGCTTCCCGGTCGAAGCGGGCGCGAACGTCGGGGTCGGCGGCAACCTGCGCGGCGAGGACTTTGATAGCCACGTTCCGGCCGAGGCGCATGTCGCGAGCACGATAGACCTCGCCCATGCCGCCGGCGCCGATGAGCGCCACGATTTCGTACGGCCCGAGACGGGTTCCGGGGCCCAGGGTCATTGGGAGCGTGAACGCGGATTCTAACGGATACTCCGCTGTTGGCTCGAAATTTCTTCGGGATCGAAATCGCAAATCTCTCTTTGGCGTGGGTTCCTGGTCTGTGGGATGCTGGACGTACAATCCGTTTCAGGGAGGAGCCTGGTGGGTCGTCTATCGAGGTCGTTGCCGACTGAGGGACTTGTTCTTATAGGTGCGTGATGACTACACGCGGGCCCGCGGCCAGGTTCCTCGCCAGCCGCGATTTCATTCTGAAGCACCGGACCGACTACGACACAGCAGTCGGCGCGTTCGAATGGCCGGCTCAGGAGCATTTCAACTGGGCACTCGACTACTTCGATGCCGTCGCCAGCGGCAACGATCGTCCCGCGCTGCACATTGTCGAAGAGGATGGAACGGAGACGATCCGCTCCTTCGCGGAACTCTCGGCCGCATCGAACCGTATCGCAAACTTCCTGCGCCAACTCGGCGCACGAAGGGGCGACTGCCTGATGCTGATGCTCGGCAACGAAGTGGCGCTCTGGGAGACGCTGCTCGCCGCCATCAAGCTTGGCCTCGTCGTAACACCCGCTACGACGCTACTGACGACCGCTGACCTTCAGGATCGCGTCGACCGCGGACGTGTCCGTTTCGTCGTCACGAGCGCCGTCAATGTGTCGAAGTTCGCCGGAGTGACCGGCACGTTCACAAGAATTGCGGTCGGGGACGCACCGGCAGGATGGCATCGATACGATTCGGCACGGGACGCCAGCGCCGGCATTCACCGCGAACGACGTCACACGTGCCAGCGATCCCATGCTTCTGTACTTCACGTCTGGAACGACCGCGAACCCAAAGCTCGTGGTGCACACGCATCAAAGCTATCCCGTTGGCCACCTCTCGACGTTGTACTGGTTAGGCTTGCAGACCGGCGACCGTCACTGGAACATCAGCTCGCCCGGGTGGGCCAAGCACGCGTGGAGCTCGTTCTTCGCGCCGTGGAATGCCGAGGCAACCATCTTCATCCTGAATTACGCGCGCTTCAACGCCAAGGCCGTTCTCAGCGCGCTGGTGCAGCACCGGATCACCACCCTGTGTGCACCACCAACTGTCTGGCGAATGCTGATCCAGGAGCCGCTGGGCGACTATCGCGTCGCGCTGCGTGAAGCGCTGTCCGCCGGCGAGCCGCTCAATCCGGAAGTGATCGCGCAGGTGCAGAACGCATGGGGCTTGACGATCCGGGACGGCTACGGCCAGACCGAGACCACCGCCCAGATCGGCAACTCGCCCGGGCAGCCGGTGAAGGCCGGCTCGATGGGTCGGCCACTTCCCGGCTACAACGTTGTGCTCGTCGATCCCGAAGGACGGGTGTCGCCGAAGGAGGGCGAAATCTGTCTGCGCCTCGACGATCGGCCGCTCGGCCTCACCGACGGATACGTGGATGACGACGCGAGGACTTCGGATGCGATGCGTGATGGCTATTACCACACCGGCGACATCGCGTCGCGCGATGACGAGGGCTACTTCACGTTTGTCGGCCGCGCCGACGATGTCTTCAAAGCGTCGGATTACAGGCTGAGCCCGTTCGAGCTCGAGAGCGTCCTGATCGAGTATCCGGCAGTTGCCGAGGCCGCCGTTGTGCCGAGCCCTGATCCGCTGCGGCACGCTGTGCCGAAGGCATTCGTGACGCTCGCGGCAGGCTTCACCCCGTCGCGCGAGCTTGCATCGGAGATTCTTGCGTATTGCCGCAGCAGGCTTGCGCCATACAAGCGGATTCGGCGGATCGAGTTCGCACCGCTGCCAAAAACTATCTCAGGAAAGATCCGACGCATCGAGCTGCGGCAGCTCGAGGCCGACCGGCGCGCCGCGGGAGAACGCGGCACGCACGAATTCTTCGCAGAAGACCTGTCGGCTGCCAACGTACGATTATCCGAGGACTGAACGATGAATCTGAAGGACGCCACGGCGATAGTCACGGGAGGATCGAGCGGGATCGGTTTCGCGATTGCGAAGACATTGACCGAGGCCGGCGCGAAGGTGGCAATAACGGGCCGCGACGAAAAGCGGCTGGCCGCCGCCGGCAAGGCGATCGGCGCTCAACCGATCCATGCGGACGTGACAAAGGAGGCGGATGTCCTTCGGAGCTATAAGCAATTGTTCCAGACATTCGATCATCTCGACATTCTGGTGAACAACGCCGGCTTCGGAGTCATCAAGCCACTCGTCGAGATGGACCTTGGCAGCTTTGAAGACGTGTTCGCGACCAATGTCACGGGCGCCATGCTGATGGCGCGTGAAGCGGCAAAGCATTTCATCGAGCGGAAGAGCGGCAACATCATCAACATCGGTTCGACTGCGGCCGTTCGAGGCGCGGCAAAGGGCACCGCCTACTACGGCAGCAAATTCGCCCTCCGTGGGATGACAGAGTGCTGGCGCGCGGAGCTGCGGCAATACAACGTTCGCGTCATTCTCGTCAATCCCAGCGAAGTGCTCACCGACTTCTACGCGACGGCCGGCCTCCAGCAGAACAGGGAGAACCCGACGAAGCTGCGGGGCGAGGAGATCGCGCACGCCGTGCGATCGGCGCTCGAGATGGATGACCGTGGGTTCACCATCGAGCTGACCGTCTTTGCCACGAACCCGAAAGACTGACAGTCCTTGGAAATCGAACTGCAGACCCACCTGCGCGACCGCCGCGTTGGGCCGCCACGAAGTTGCACAGGCACGTCGACGACCCTCAGAACCGGTAGGTATAAAGGATCTTCGACGCGGCCCGCTTGTCGAGAGTTGCGAACCGATTGAGGAGCGGGTCGTCCAGCCAGTTGTGCGTGTAGACGAAATACAGATCGTTGCCGGGCGTCAGGATCCAACGGAAGCGGGATTGCCAGCCGAGCGCCGCGCTCTGCGAGTCGTACTGCACGTCGTTGACGAGCGCGATGAAGGGGTTGAGCTGCGTTTCGCCGACGAGGCGGTACAGACGCGTCGAGAACGTTCCCTCGGCCAGCCTCACGCTGTTCCATTCGCCTGACAGGTACACCATGTGACCTGGCCGCAGACGGACGTTCAGGTTCATCTGCCGCTGAGTGCGGGTGCCGGAATAGAACTGGCCGGTCTCGAACCGGCCGTTGATCGACAGCATGCGCCGCTCCGCCGTCCGTCCATTGATGCGGAACCGCGAATAGTCGTACTCCGACCCGAGCGGCAGTGTGATCACGGGGCTGATCGCAAACGGCGCGTCGAGCCGCTCGCGGCGGTTGGTCGCGGTGAAGGCGACGAAGTCACCGGACTGAAGCTGCACACCGAACAGCGTGAATTCCAGGTCGCGGTTCAGTAGCCCGTTGTGAAGATCCGTCATCACGTCGACGGTGCCGTCGAACCAGAACTGTCGGATATGCGGGCTATTACGCGGCCGCGGCCGGAACCGAAGCCAGGGCGCATACCGCCGGTAGTTCTGGCGCCGCAGGAACCCGACCGCCGGGTCGAAGTTCGCCTGAACCTCGGTCGTATCGAAACGAAAGTTCCAGCGATCGTTCGGATACTCGAGGGTGGCACCGAAGGCTGAATTGCCGCTCGACGCGTCGGGCCGCGTCGCGTGCAGAAGCCACGCCTTGAACTCGAGGTTCTGGTCGCCGCGAAATGTCGATGTGGCCAGGGAGAGATCGAGTCCCGCGGTGTGTCGCGCCTCGGCACCGGCCCCGGTCGGATCTCGGCGGGTGTACAGAGCCCCGATGTACGACTGCGCCATCATGCGGCGCTTGATGCGGCCGACCGTGAAGTCTTCACCTGCGAACCCCTCGTCTTCGCCAGTCCGCACGTGGAGCAGGCCCACGTCCTGCGCGCCCACCTGCCCGGTGACTTTTGTGCCGTAGCCGATCCGCTGCGGCGTCGCGTTGGTACTCAGGCCGATGCGCCGGCTGAAGAAAGGGATGACCTGGTCGTCGGTACTGCCGCCGCGGTCGTCGTTGTTGCGGAGATTGTTGCTGGCGAAATCGAGGAACGTCGCACCGTCGAGGAAGAAGTCGCGCTGCTCGGGGAAGAACAGCGAATACCGGGTGAGGTTGACCTGCCGCTGATCGACTTCAGTCTGCGCAAAGTCGGTGTTGACCGTGAAGTTGGCGCGCAGCAGCGGGGTCGGGTTGTAGAAGAGGTCGAAGCCGGCGCTCCCCTCGCCCTTCATGCGAGGACTGCCGCGGCCGGGAGATGCCTCCGAGGTGTACAAGCCGTACGGCTTGATGTCCAGCCCGTGGCCCTGAGTGACGTCCAGGATGCCCGTGACCATGCCGGCGTTTGTCATCCGCCGCAACCCCTGATTGCGCGCCCAGCCGCTCCAGATGCTCGATTCATTCTTCCGCTGGACGGTGCGCTGGAAGTTGATGCCCCAGGCGTCGCTGCCCGGGTTGAAGTTGAACGTCCGGAAAGGGAGCTCGATTTCGAGCGTCCAGCCGATGTCGCTGCGCTGCGCGCGTGCGTTCCAGATACCGTCCCACGCCCGGTTCTCGCCGTTCTTGTCGATCAATGCATCCGCCATCGAGCCGAGGGGATTCATCTCGAAGAAGTAGCCCGTACGGGCATCCAGAAATGTGTCGATCGTCAGCTGGATTTTGTCGTCGGAGGGCAATCCCTCGTCCCGTCGACGTTGATACGCGATCCAGCCGTCGGGATCGGAGTCATAGCAGGTGACGCCGATGTACAGCGCGTCGGCGTCAAAGGCGATGCGCACCTCGGTCCGCTCTGTAGCCGGTTGGCCATTGTCGGGATCGATCTGGACGAAGTCGCCCGCAGGTTCGGCGCGCGCCCAGACCGGCTCGTCCAGCCGCCCGTCAAGCATGAGCGACTCGCCATCGTTGAGTCGGAATGCCCGTATCCGGCGGCGGTCGCCGTTGTCGGGCGACCCCTGATTACCCTGGCCGTTTTGCTGGCCCGCGGCCGCTGTCGGCGGCTGACTGGAGGGTGTGAGCTGCTGCGCCGAGGCCGCCGAAACGGAGATACCCAGCAGAATCACTAATGCAACACGCGGCCGTATGCGCAATGGAACGTCAATACTAGCGTAGACCGTAGACCGCAGTAACAGGCTGGCCCGATTTGGTCTATCCTAGGCGCGTCGCGCTTCGACTTTGCTCAGGGCGATCCTGAGCGGAGTCGAAGGATCGCGACGGGAGGGCTATGCAGCGCTGGCTCCTCTGGTGTGCAGGCGGTTTGGTCATCATGTCGGCGTCCGCCGGAGCCTTGACGGCCGGCGCGCCGCAGCAGCCTGCCGCGACCCTTGCCGCGTCATCTTCCGCGCCGCGCGCAGCACTCAAGCAATACTGTCTCACTTGTCATAACGATCAGATCAAGACCGCCGGGTTGACGCTCGCTCCGCTCGACGTCGATCGGGTGGACGAACACGCGGCGACATGGGAAAAGGTGGTGCGGAAGCTGCGCGTCCGCATGATGCCGCCGCCCGGCTCGCCCAGGCCCGACGAGGCGACGTACGAGGCGTTAGTCGCGCATCTGGAGACCGGGCTCGATCGAGCCGCGGCCGCGGCGCCCAATCCAGGCCGCACCGAGACGTTCCGCCGGCTGAATCGCGCCGAGTATCAGAACGCGATTCGCGATCTGCTCGGCATCGACGTCGACGTCTCGTCGCTCCTGCCGAAAGACGACGCGAGCCACGGGTTCGACAACGTCGCGGTCGGGGAGCTCTCGCCGACGCTGCTGGAGCGGTATCTCGCGGCTGCCCAGAAAGTAAGCCGCCTCGCGGTCGGCAGTCCGCTCCCCGCGCCGGCCACCCATATCGTTCTGTTGCCGCCGGACCTGACGCAGGAAGATCATGTCAACGGGCTCCCGCTTGGGACTCGCGGCGGCACGTCCGTCCGGTACATGTTTCCGCTCGACGGCACATACGAGTTCCAGATCCGCCTGTCGCGCGATCGCAATGAGAACGTTGAGGGGCTCTACGAGCCCCACCAGTTGGAGCTCACCATCGACGGCCGGCGGCTGGAGCTCTTCACCGTGGTCCCCAACCGCTACAAGGTCGGCGACTACTACTCAGACGAAGCGGTCGATCGCGACCTGAAAATACGCGCGACCGTGCCCGCGGGTCCGCATGAGGTCGGCGCGACGTTCCCGCGGAAATCGTTTGCCCTGCTCGAGACGGTGCGGCAGCCGTATCCGGCGCACTTCAATATGGACCGGCATCCGCGCGTGCAGCCGGCGGTACGTTCGGTTTCAATTACCGGACCTTTCGACACGCGCGGTGCCGGCGACACGCCGAGCCGCCGCCGCATCTTCGTCTGCCGTCCGGCAGGCGCGGCGGATGAGCCCGCGTGCGCGAAGACGATTCTGTCTACTTTGGCGCGCCGCGCGTACCGGCGGACGGTTACCGACGTCGACCTCGAGGTACCGCTGGGGCTCTATCGCGAAGCGCGGGCAACGGATGGCTTCGAGGGGGGCGTCGAGATGGGGCTGCGGGCGATTCTGGCCAGCACCGAGTTCCTCTTTCGCATCGAGCGCGACCGCAACATCGCGCCGAATACACCTTACCGCGTGAGCGACGTGGAGCTCGCGTCGCGCCTCTCGTTCTTCCTGTGGAGCAGCATCCCGGACGAGGAGTTGCTGGCGCGGGGGCGCGACGGGACGCTTCGTCGGCCTGAGGTGCTGGACCGGCAAGTACGGCGCATGCTGGCCGATCCGCGCGCGGCGGCCCTCGTGACGAACTTCGCCGGACAGTGGTTGTACCTGCGCAACCTCGACGCCGTCAGCCCCGATCCGCGCACGTTCCCGGAGTTCGACGACAATCTCCGCCAGGCCTTCCGCCGCGAAACCGAGCTGCTCTTTGAAAGCGTCGTCAAAGAGGACCGCAACGTGCTCGACCTGCTGCGCGCGCCGTACACGTTCGTCAACGAGCGACTCGCGCGCCATTACGGCATTCCGAACGTCTACGGCAGCCGGTTCCGCCGCGTCTCGCTCAGCGAGGACAGCGTGCGCGCGGGCCTCCTCGGCCACGGCAGCGTACTGACGGTCACGTCGTACGCCAACCGCACCTCGCCGGTGCTTCGCGGCAAGTGGGTGCTCGAGAACATCCTCGGCACGCCGCCGCCGCCACCGCCCGCGAACGTGCCGCCGCTCAGCACGCCGCCGGTCGGCAAGGTGCTCTCGATGCGCGAGCGGATGACGCAGCATCGTTCGAATCCGGCGTGTTCGGGCTGCCATCAGCTGATGGATCCGGCGGGCCTGTCGATGGAGAACTTCGACGCCATCGGCCGCTGGCGGACGCGCACGGAAGCAGGCTCGCCGGTCGACGCGTCAGGGGGCCTGCCAGGCGGCACGTCGTTCGAAGGCGTGGCCGGCCTGCGCAAGGCGATCCTGAGCCGTCCGGAACTGTTTGTGACCACGGTCACCGAAAAGCTGCTCACGTACGCGCTGGGGCGCGGTCTCGAGTACTACGACGCTCCTGCGGTGAGGGCGATCGCGCGCGGCGCACGCGGTCAGGACTACCGGTTTTCATCGATTGTGCTGGGTGTGGTGAAGAGCGCGCCGTTCCAGATGCGGAACGCGGCGGCGAATTGATCGCGCAGGCAATTGATCGCGCAGGCTAAAGCCTGCGCGCTACAGGTGATGGTGTAGAGCGTACGCTTCAGCGTGCGTGGGAGTCGCATATGTTCATCACGAAAACTTCATTTCCCCGGCGGACGTTCCTGCACGGCATGGGGACGATGCTGGCGATCCCGCTGCTCGATGCGATGGTGCCTGCTGCCTCGGCGCTTGCGCAGACCGCTGCGCGACCCGTGCGCCGCCTCGGGTTCGTCTACATCCCGATGGGCGCAAACTGGATGCAGTGGGTCCCGGCCGCGGAGGGCCGGATAACCGAGCTGTCGCCGTCGCTCCAGTCGCTGATGCCGTTCCTCGATCAGGTCACCGCCATCAGCAACCTCGAACTGCGAAACGCCTATACAACCGGCAACCACGCGTCGGCCAACTGCACGTTCCTGAGCTGCGCCCAGGCGAAGCGCACGGAAGGCAGCGACTACGAGCTCGGAATCACGGTCGACCAGATCGCGGCCAAGGCGATCGGACGCGAGACGCCGATCCCGTCGCTCGAGCTCGGCACCGATCTCATTGCGCAAGTGGGCAACTGCGACAACGGCTTCGCCTGTGCGTATCAGAACAACCTGTCCTGGTCGTCACCGACGACCCCGCTCCCGACCGAGGCGGATCCGCGCGTGGTGTTCGAGCGCCTGTTTGGCGACGGCGGCCCGCCGGAGCGCCGGCGCGCCGACCTCCAGCGCAACGGCAGCATCCTCGACTGGATGACCGCCGATATGGCGCGGCTGCGCCGTGAGCTCGGCGCCGTCGATCGCACGCGGCTGGCGCAGTACCTCGATTCGGTGCGCGAAGTCGAACGCCGGATTCAACGCGCCGAGCAGGCGAGCACCGACGGCGTCTCGATAGATCTCGACCGCCCGGCAACCGTGCCGGCCGTGTGGGAAGACCACGTGAAGCTGATGTTCGACCTCCAGGTGCTCGCGCTGCAGACCGACATGACGCGAGTCATCACGTTCCAGCTGGCGCGCGAGACCAGCACGCGGACCTATCCGCACATCGGTGTGCCCGAGCCGCACCACCCGGTGTCGCACCACACGAACGATCCCGAGAAGCTGGCCAAGCTCGCCAAGATCAACGCGCATCACGTGTCGCTGTTCGCTTACCTGGTGCAGCGGCTGAAGGAAACGGCCGACGGCGATGGCACGCTGCTCGACCACTCGATGTACCTGCTCGGCAGCGGTATGGGCAATCCGGACGTCCACGACCATTCGAACCTGCCGATAGTCGTGGCCGGCGGTGGCGCCGGTCGACTGCGCGGCGCGCGTCACATCAAGTACGCGCAGCAGACGCCGCTCGCCAATCTCCACCTGACGCTGCTCGACAAGGTCGGCGTCCAACTCGAGAGATTCGTCGACAGCACGGGCAAGGTTGAGGAAATTCTCGAACCGCTCAACGTCTGAGGAGAGGATGCACGCCAAAGCCGTCGTCGGGTTCGTGACGCTGGTGCTGCTTGTCGCGGGCACGGCCCGCGTAACATCCGCCCAGCCGTCCGGTGTGCGGACCGATGGCACGACGCCGCTTCACGAAGCGGCGTATGTCGACGACATCCAGGCAATGACGCGGCTGATCGCGGCCGGCGCCGACGTGAAGGCGGCGAATCGGTACGGCGTGACGCCGCTCTGGCTTGCGTGCCTCAACGGAAGCGCGGCGGCGATCGAACTGCTCCTGAAGGCCGGCGCTGAGGCGAGCACGGTGCTCCCGGGCGGCGAGACGGTCCTCATGACCGCCGCGCGCACCGGGAAGGTGGACGCCGTGAACGTGCTGCTGCGAAACGGAGCCAATGTGAACGCCAAGGAAGCGTGGCGCGGACAGACGGCGCTGATGTGGGCGGCGGCCGAAGGGCATGCCGCGGTGATCGAGGCGCTGCTCGCGCGGGGCGCCGATGTCCATGCGCGCTCGAACGGCGGCTTCACAGCGCTGCTGTTTGCGGCGCGCGAGGGCCAGATCGCCGCCACGAAGGCGCTCGTCGCCGCCGGCGCGAACCTGAATGACGCAATTCCCTCGACGACCCCGATCGACGAGCCAGCGCCGGAAGATACGACGCCCGGGCCACCTGGGCCGCCGGAGGCGGGGCTCAACGTGTTCCTGCTTGCCGCCGCCAACGCCCACTTCGAGCTCGCGGCGTGGCTCCTCGATCAGGGCGTCGATGCGAACACAGCGCCGCGCGGCTGGACGGCGCTGCACCAGATCTCCTGGGTGCGCAAGATGGGCATCGCCGGCAGCAACGATCCCGCGCCGCCGGGATCCGGCAACATGACGCAGCCTCGAGTTCGTCCGAAAGCTCGTCGCCAACGGCGCCGACGTGAACGCGCGCGCGACGAAGCGGCCGCAGATGGGGCTGACCACGCTGAACTCGATCGGCGCGACGCCGTTCCTGCTCGCTGCGCGGACCGCCGATTTCGAGCTGATGCGGCTGCTCGTGGAGCTCGGCGCCGATCCGAAGCTGCCGACCGAGGACAACACGACGCCGCTCATGGTGGCCGCCGGCGTCGGGACGCAGAACCCGGGCGAGGACCCGGGCACCGAGCCCGAGGTCCTGGAGGCGGTCAAAGTCGCGCTCGAGCTCGGCAACGATCTGAATGCCGTCGACAACGACGGCGAGACCGCCATGCACGGCGCCGCGCTCAAGCACGCGCCGTCGGTGGTGCGCTACCTGGCTGAGCGGGGCGCGCGGATGGACGTGTGGAATCGTCCCGACAAGCGCGGGTGGACGCCGCTCAAGATTGCGGAAGGCGTGCAGCGCGGGATGAACATCATCAGCTCGCCGGTGACGGCGGCCGCGATTCGCGAGGTGATGGAATCGGGACGATAGAGCCGTAGCGTCTACGGCACAGTCCTCTCGCAGAGCGGCGCGAGGCTTTGCACCGCAGTCGCGTTGATCCGGTCACCGTTCGGATCCCTGATCAAGAACCCTTTTGCTTCCACCTTGTGGCCCGTGTACGCCTCGGGCCGCGGGTAGACATTCATCAGCCGGAACGTCGCGCTGCCGAGCGCGGCGGCTTCGGATCCCTTCAGCTCCTCACCCGTCGACGCGGCCGGATCGCGCGTGCGAACGGGCGCGCTGCCGTTCGTCATCGTCCAATCGGTGCCAGGGCCGGCACCCAGGCAGCCGACGACGCGCACGAGCGCGAAATTCGGCACCGGCTCGGGACCGCTGCGCCCCTCGACACGGATGCTGCCGATGGTCTCGGCCCGGAGCTCTTCGCGCCCCGCGGGGAAATCGTTGACGCGAAGCATGTAGGCGACCACGTCGAGGTACTCGGCGTCGCTGAGACTCCCCGGCTCCCCTGGCGGCATCGAAGCCTTTGTGCGGGCGAAAAGGCTGCCGACGTCGCTGCCGCTCCAGTCGCGCATGAACGCCTCGCCACGGCGCGGGCCCTCGCCGTGGCAGCCACTGCAGCTCACGCGATAGCGCGCCTCGCCACGCGTCGCCTGCGCGTCCGTGTAGGCGCCGTCCCAGACAGTGCGGGTCTTTGCGGCTTCCTGGGCGTGCAACACCGAAACTGCGGTCGCCGTCGACAGCAGGGTCGTAAGAATCACGAATACGGTGAACACCTGCACCAGCCGCTGACTATACCCGACCGCCATCTCGCGACGCTCGCATGCGATCAAAACCGAGCGGAGCCGATGCCGCGCCCCGCAGTCTCGACCTGCAGGCCCCGGCTCAACCTTGGAAGGGTGCGAGCCGTGCATCGCCGACAGTGACCGATGAACTATACTCACCGTTCTGCCACTGCTTTCCTGAAATATGTCAATGAATGCGAACAAGGCACTGTGGGAAAAGGGCGACTTCACGCGCATCGCGGCGACCATGCGCGAGAGCGGAGCGGCCCTCGTCGCCGGACTCGGTATCACGCCGGGAATGAAGGTGCTCGACCTGGGATGCGGCGACGGGACGACCGCCCTGCCGGCGGCCAGGTTGGGCGCCGACGTCCTCGGTGTCGACATCGCCAGCAATCTGGTCGAAGCCGGGAACAGGCGCGCGCAGGCAGAGGGCCTTGCGAACTGCCGGTTCCAGGAAGGCGATGCCACCAATCTGAGCGACCTCGCCGATCGGAGCTTCGACCTCGTGGTCAGCATCTTCGGAGCGATGTTTGCGCCAAAGCCGTTCGACGTGGCCAGGGAGATGGTGCGTGTAACGCGCCCCGGCGGGCGGATCGTCATGGGGAACTGGATTCCCGGCGATCCGACGCTCGTTGCACAGATCCTGAAAATCAGCTCCGCCTACTCGCCGCCACCGCCTGAAGGCTTCGTCAGTCCGATGACATGGGGGATCGACAGCAACGTGATCGAGCGGTTCGTGGCAGCGGGGGTTCCAGCCGAGAACGTCTCATTCTCCAGAGAGACGTATACCTTCCGCTCTCCGAACTCACCGCCTGCGTTTGTCGCGGACTTCAGGAACTACTACGGTCCCACGATGAACGCGTTTGCCGCCGCCGAACAGAACGGCAAAGCCGCGGAACTTCAGGCGGAGCTCGAGGTCCTCTTCGAGCGTCAGAACAAGAGCGAGGTGACAGGCGCGACGTCGATTCCCGCGACCTTCCTGCGCGTTACCGTCGCCCGTTGAGGCCGGGATTCGACGAAAAAGTCCGTGCCGCGTTTACCGGTCGGAGCCGAACCGTCTGATGTAGCTACGGCAAAGGCACAAATCCGACCCAGAACAGCGACTTGTCGGGCTCCTCGGTAGGCACGTCGTACTTGCGCACGAACTCCAGTTTGCCATCGCTGCCGATGCGGAAGACGCTCATGCCGGCAGGAACCTTGCGCACTTCCTTGGTCTTGTCATCACGAACGTTGAACTCATTCTGGTTGCCAACGACCAGCATTCGGCCACTGGGATCTACGGAAAACGAGCGCGGCCGAATTCCGTGGGCATCGGCGTTCTGAATGAGCGTGGGCTCGCCGGTGCTCTGATTGATTTCAAAGACCGCGATGTTGTTCTCTCCACCAACAAGCACCGCCTTGCCGTCGATCTGAGTTACCGCGGTTGCCCGGTTGCCTACGTACGCGAACCTGCCATTCGGATGCAGATGGACGGCGGATGCCGCCTGCATAGGGCGAACGTTGGCCGGATCCGCCAGTGTGTTCTTGCGGAACAGCGACGGCTCATCAACCGATCCGTTGTTGATCCGGTATACCTCCAGCTGTCCCTGCCGCTCCCAGGTCAGGAAAAGCCACGGTTTGGTTCGATGAAAAGCGACATCCCGCGGCTGGAAGTTGAAGCCCTTGTTCGGTGCGATCGACTTCAGGTTCGCCAGCACACCGTCCTTGTAAGCAAAAATTTTCAGCCCGCCCGGATCTTCCGGTTTGCCAGGCTGCGGGCCATTCCCGCGCGTGACCAGCGCCACGAATCTGTTAGACGGATCCGCCTGCACGTGATGCGCATAGGTTCCCAGATCCAACTGCCCGGAGGGCGGTACTTCCGCGCCAAGGGTTCCATCGGGGTCGAGTTTGTGCACGGTCACGCCACTGGGGACGCTGTACGCGACCAGCACATGCTTGGCAGGGGGATCAACGGCAAGCTGGATCGGGCGAGCCTTCAGCGCGACCGTCCGACCGTGAGGCTCAAGGGCGCCGGAGGGGTCGACGCGGAACGCACTCAAGCCGTGATCGTCGCCTAATGGCCAATTGCCCGTCCGGCTACCAACGTAGCTGGCCCCACCATTGCTGAAGATGACGTACAAATACTTCCTGGACGGATGAGGCCACGCGTACTGAGGGTTCGCCGGCAGCGTCACTGTGCCGCGACGTGTCAACGTCATCTTGTCCGTGTCCACGACGTACTGGGTCATCTCTTTGCCAACAACGGCGTAGAGAGTTGAGCGGGCCGCTGCGCCCACAGATCCATCTTGAGCCTGCCCCGAAATGGCGGTGACTATCCAGACCAAAACTATCAACGCTTTTGTTCTCATCATCGCCTCAGACGGTCAGCAAGCCGCCGAATGACCGCGCCTTCTTGCCAAGCCTTCACCGCTGAATTCATTTCGGAGGAGTCACTCCGCCGAACCACTTGAAGCCGATTTCGCGCAGCGTAATCGTGTTCTCGTGATTGCCCTCGAAGCACGCCTCTTCCCAGACTTCCTTCGCATACGGGTTGTCAGCCACACGCGATGGCAAGCCCGTCGTCGCACCGGGGAGGGCTCTCGGACCGCCCGTCGGGCCGGTCCCGTCACGCCTCTTTGGGTAGTTCATCTTCCAGGATCTAGTAAAGGTTGTCGGATCCTCGACCGTGACCTCATAGTCGATCGTGTTCGCGTCGGCGAGCCTCCAGCGCTCGATGAATTCGGTGTTCGGGGTGTCATGAAGTTCCCGGCGGTAGTCGAACCATCCTCTGCCGTTGTTTCCAGTCACTTCGACGACGAGCGTGTCACCTTCCCACCGTCCGCGCGAATTGCCGAACCAGAATCCTGCATTCCCGCCAACTGCGGGCGCCCATCGGTGTAGATGACGCGATGCCACCCGTGCTGCTGACATGATCACCATAGCCCGGTTTCTGAATGATCTCCTGGCCGCCATCGACGTGGATGCGTGGCATCGAATTCAGGCACAACTGCCGGGACGCGATGTGGCTGCGGGGACCCTGTTCGCCCGGCCATCCTCGCCCCAACCCCTTCCGAAACTCGTTGCGTATGGCCAGCGCCCACGGCAGGTAGGGAACTTTCTGCTCTGGTGGATCGGAAATAACGCTTTCCTGGGGTGGCGTCGTCACGTCCAGCCACTCATGGTCTTCAAGGTCAGCCTGGCCGTCGGCTCCCGAGTCGCCCCATACTCCCTGAAAATCCGGCACGCCGTCTGGCGTTCGCGGTGGACTGTACGGCGGGAGCTTCGCTTTCAGCGCAATCCATGTTTTGGTCATCGGGAGCTTTGGCGTGTCCGGGGGCCAAAACGCCTGCGCCGTACACGTCGGCCAGGCGCCAGCATCTACGAAACACGCGTATAAGCGTGAGCGCCTCGACGGCGACAGCAATTCGACGGTTCATATCACCCCGCGTGGATTGGGTTACGTCGGCAACCCGTTTGCACGGCACTTAGCCGGATAGAAATCGGCGTGGCTCACTTCCCGGGCGGCACGATTGGAGTCCACCACTTGAAGCCGAGTTCTCGTCTGCGTGATCGTGTTCTCGTGGTTCCCCTCGAAGCACGCCTCTTCCCACACTTCTTGTGCGTATGGATCTTTGTCCACCCGAGACGGCAAGCCTGACGTCGCACCTGGAAGGCCGCCAGGATTGTTCCGGCCGGTACCGGGGCGCCTCTTCGGGAAATTGAGCTTCCACGGCCTGGTATAAATCGAGGGATCCTCGATGGTCACTTCATAATCGATCGTGTTCGCGTCGGCGAGCCTCCAGCGTTCGGTGAATTTGGTGTTCGGGGTGTAGAAGTTCCCAGCGGTGTCGAACCATCCTCGGCCGTTGTTTCCAGTCACTTCCACGACGAGCGTGTCACCTTCCCACCGACCGCGCGAATTGCCAAACCAGAACTTCGCATCGCCGCCAATAGCAGGACGGCCATCGGTGTAGATCACGCGATGCCACCCCATGCTGCTGACGATGATCACCATGCCTTGTTTCTGAATGATCTCCTGGCCGCCATCGACGTTGATGCGCGGCAGCGAATTCAGACACAGCGATCGTGGAGCGCCGTGGCTGCGCGGGCCTTGTTCCCCGGGCCACCCTCTTCCGAGGCCCCGCCGAATCTCCTGATGTTTCGCCCGCGCCCAATCGGTGTAAGGAACCCTCCCGTCGGGCGGTTCGGAAATGAACGTCTCATGGGACGGCGTGGTGGCGTCCATGTATTCATGGTCCTCGAGGTCGGCGGCGCCATCACCCCCCGCGCCTCCCCAAAAGCCCTGCATATCCGGGACGCCCTCCGGCGTCCGTGGCGGAGTGTAGGGCGGGAGTTGTGCCTTCTCTTTGATCCAGGCAGGTGCCATCGGAACCTTCGGCGCATCCTTTGCCCAGAATCCCTGAGCGGCCGCCAGCTTCGGCGCCAGGAGGACGAGGCAGAGCACGACCGTCAGAGTTGTCATGGGGGCAACAGTTCTACGATTCACGTCGATACCTCACTCATGAATGCGGCGTTTCAACGTTGGCGAAAGTAATTCGGAATTCGGATCGTTCCATTCCTGTCTCAAGCAGATACGCCGGGCACGAGTATTCAAGCAGCTCGGCGGTCCTTTCCATGCGCCGGTAGAGCGGCATGCTGATCTTCCACGGACGCGTGAAGACCTTGGGGTCTTCGATCGTTGCCTCGTACTGCAAATGATACGGGCTCATGGGTGTGTAGCGCTCGACGACATGCAGCGCCTCGCTGTGGAAGTTCCCGGCGCGATCGAACCACGTCTGGTCGTTGAAGTGGATCAAATCCACCACGAGCGTGTTGCCGTCCCAGCTCCCACGCGAATCACCCATCCACCAATCGATTGGTCCTTCGGGATGCGGATTCCCGTTCATCCACACGTTGCGAACGTAATTCCTGGAACTTGTACAGGAATGTCACTTTGTCGGTTTGCTGCACGATCTGAAACGGGTGCGGCATGTAGGTGATACGGGGCACGCCGGGAAGCCAGCATTTCGTTTCGGGATCGAGCTCCGGCGCGCTTGGCGAAGTTTTCCTTTTTTCGCGCCAGCGCTGCCGGCTGATACGGGATGACGCCCCCCGTCGACGACGCTGTGGCCAGCCGGCACACCGATACTCGCGTTATGAGCCTCGAGGTCCCACGACGCCGTATTGACAGCCTGCCAGATACCCTGCAGATCCGGCTGCCCTTCGCGAGTCCGGGGTGGCGCATACGGCGCCGTTTGCGGGGTCTGGCCCACACTTGGCATCGGTATGATTGCGAAGACTGCGCTTAGGACGAGCATCAATCCGAAGAACCAACGTTTCACCAGAAACCTCCCAGTAACAGCGGAAAAGGCGGCAACTCGTGCGGAGACGGGCTTCCGCCGCGTCCCTGTCAAGGTGGTACAGCTGTGTTGTTACCTGCGCACGAACTTGAAAACCGTCAGCCCGCCTGAGCCCCAGATTGTGTCCCCCGATGCATCGACGGATAGCCCCGCAATGCCCTCAGGCGTTCCCGAAAGACCGGCCGGAATGAAGGCCGTTACCTTCCCGTCCTTCGCGCTTCCTATATATATGCCGTTTCGAAATCCGGGGCGTCCCTCGGTGGTCTGACTGTCGGTGACATATAAAATGTCATTCTTGTCGATCGCCAACCCACTCGGCCGGCCAAACTGCCGCCACTCTGCGATGTACTGCAGGTCCGCGTCGAGGATAACGACCCGATTATTCCGCCTGTCGGCCACAAAGACGCGGCCAGTTGAGTCAACGGCAATAGCATGCGGCTGATCAAGGTTGTCGCGGCCGGACCCGCGCGTCCCCCACGCCTTGATGAATTTCCCGTCCCTGGTGAACTTCACAATCCGCGCGTTGACCCGCCCTTCGCCGTCGGCTACATAAATCTCGCCATTGAGACCGAACGTCATGCCGCTGGGGTCGCTGAACTGGTACTGCCCAAGTCCAGCAACCCCCGGCGTGCCGAGTCGTCATCAGAAGATTCCCCTCCCGATCGAACTTCAGGATCCGATTGCCGCGCGGAGGCGTCCATTTCGGAAGTACGCTGGCCTCTCCGATCGCGTCGGTCACCCAGAGGTTGCCCTCTCTGTCGAAAACCAAATCATTCGGGTAGACCATCAGGCCTTCGCCCCAGGCCTTCAGGAGCTTGCCTGATGGATCCAGCTTGAGGATCGGAGCGCTGGTCCCTTCGATACAGTTCTCGCGCACCGGTTGGTACAGACCACATCGATGAGCCACGTAGATATTTCCGTCCGGGCCGAGGTCCGCGGCCACGACGTGCCCCAACTTGAAGTTCGCAGGAAGCTGCAGGGGCCAGTCGACGCTTTGATACGGGTTCGAGGGATATGGATTCGGCTGCGCGCTGGCGGCCACTGGGGAAATCGCAATGGCGATCGCAAGCATCATCAACACGCTGACGTTCAATACCGACGAGGTTCCTGCTCGACCTATGTTAGACATAGCACGCTCGTCATTCGAGGAGTCCTTTCGAATGCTGGTCGGCCAGGACGACACCTCAGGGCGGAGTGCGTGGACTGCGGACGCACCGAGCTACTTCGGAGGCGGGGCGGATCGTAGCGGTATCGGATGGCGCTCGACAATTCGCCACCCCTGCGTATCCTTCACCAGAACAAACAGCGCATTGCGATAGCCATTGTTCTCTTTCGCACCGCGCAACCTGTACGCCATGATGCCTTTTACCAGCGCAACACCGTTGTAGATGCGGATGCTGCGAACGTCGAATTCGATCGGGTCCCAGTCTGGGTAGTTGGGGGCGTTCTTCAGCACCTCGGCCTTGCTTTCGACCTCAATACCGTTCGAGTGACCGAGCATCAGATCCGGATGGAGGACCTTGTCGAGCGCGGCAACGTCTCTCTTGATACTCGCAGCCCTCCAGGCGTCCAGCGCGGCGATAACCTGTTTTTCCTCCAGTGGATCGTTCGCCGCCGATGGCTGCACCATGGCGAAGAGCAGCGCGGCGACAAGTAGTCCAGCAAAACGCAGGCCGGACCATGAACGCCCCGCGAGAATTTCCATTCGGCGCATCGTCATCTCCTTCCGCGGTACAACCGGGCTTGGAACGTGCGGCTACTTCGGGGCGTCCGGAGTGTCGTTGGCGCCCAGGAAGAAATTTCGCCCGTCGGGCATCTTCAGACTCCGGCCGTTGGCCACGGGCTTCCCGCTTCGCGAAAGATACCCCTCGACGATGAGTTCCATCCCCATCGGGAAGTCGTCCTTCCGCATGCCCCGTCTCAGTAGTCCGTTGGCTCCGCCGGCCTCGATCGCCCATCTCGTCACGGTTCCGTCCGGGTTCTTGACTTCGATATACAGCCACCCGTGAGGATTCACCCAGTCCATCCTGACGAGCGTCCCGCGCAACTGGACTGGCTTGTCAATGTCGAATTCCGCGGCGAAAGAATGATGTGCTGCGACGGGAGTCGCCATCAGCAGCAGACTGACGGCACCCAGCAACCCAAGTATGTACTTTTTCATTTTCAGTGACTCCCACAACAATTTAGAAACGATACCTGGCGCGCCCTGCGCGCGTATCAACGGAACAAATCAGAACGCCACGCGGAAACCAAGCTGCGCCATCCGCGGCTGGTAGGCGATGGCGGTATTCGTATCCGGCCTCCCGTAATTCGCGTTCGCTTCGTCGGTGACCCAGCTTCCATAGTTGTCGCGGTTGAACAGGTTGAACACCTCAGCAATGCCATCGATGCTTCGGCTCCCACCGAGCGAAAACCGCCGCTGAATACGGAGATCGACCCGGTGAATCGCTTCGCCGACGAAGTCGTTGCGCGGCACGATCGAGCCGTTGGGGCGCAGCCGATTGGTCGGGTTCAACCCCAGCCGTCGCAGATCGCCTCCGTAAGTTGTGGAAAACCGCTGACCGGATCCGTAGAAATAGATCCCGCTGAACTGGAAGCCGTAACCCGCTTCGAAAATCCCGTTCATGACGAGGCGGTGGCGCTGCTCGCCGGCGGCAAGCGCACGTTCGGCGCCCATATCCGGCGCGAGCGTGAATCCGACGTCTGGCGGTGGGATTTCGTCCCACGTCGCTGAAAGCAGGTACGTCGCCGAACCTTGCCACCTGTCGCCGAAGCGCTTCGTGAAGCCCGTCTGCAGCGAGTGGTAATCCTGCCGGCCTTCCGAAAAATACTGCGAGACACTCGCCCAATTGGGATCGAACCTGGTTGGAATAGCCGTGTTCGGGTAGTTGGCGCCTGTGACCGGGTTGTAGGTCAGATTCGTATTACGGCTGAAGAGCTCGTGGCGATGACCGGTGAATACATAGTCAGCCTCGAACCCCATCGTGTTCCCCAGCTGCCGCTGGAAGCCGATTGATGCCTGATAACTGTAGGGCACCTGCAGATCGTTGCTCGCCAGGTTGTTGTTGATGTCGCGGCGAACGCAACCGGGAGCGCCGCCATTGTTCTCGCAGAGCGTCGCTCTGACTTGATCAACAGATGGAAGCGGCCCATTAAAGGGGTTCGAGGCAAAATTGGGACGGCCGTCATTGAGCACTTCGACGGTGAAGGTCCTCGTCCATGCCGGGCTTCCATGTGCGATCTGGTCGGTGACTTCGCCGAAGTATTTGCCGAAGCCGCCCCGTACCGCGGTGCGGTCGTTCAGCGTGTACGCGAAGCCGAGGCGTGGAGCAATATCATTCTTGTCCTCGGAACGTCCTCCCCTAACCCAGGGCAGAATTTCAGTCTCCTGCGCAAACACGCCGGTCTGCAGGTCGTACCGGACGCCGAGATTCAGCGTGAGTCGATTGTTGACTGCCCAGTTGTCCTGAATCCATCCCGCGGCGATGTGGCGTGGAACATACGTGTACATCTCGTCGGTGATACCGATACGGAACCGCCGCGAGATCGACGACAGTGGTGCCAGATTCCAGCTGTCGGGATCGTCCCACACAGGGAAAAGCGCCTGGATATTGGCAGGAATCGGGCCGTTATTCGCGTCGAGAATGCCCATGCACTGCCGGCAGTTACCGAGGAACATCCTCATGTATCCATACTCACCGCCGAACGTGAAATCGTGTCGTCCGGCTTTCGTGGCCGAGTACATGAAATCGTTCTTCAGCTGAAGGTGCTTCTGACCCGAATGGGTCGGCGCGTTCGGTACTATCCTGTCCGATTGAAAATCCCTGGAAATTGATGCGCGGTGTTCCGCTGGTCACACCGAGCCTCTCCTTGGCTGGGTGATTGTCCCACGTGATGGGAGACACCAGCCTCGTCTCGTAGCGGAAAAAGCCTGTTCTGAACTCATTGACAGCGCGGTTGCTGAGCACGTTGGTGAGCGTAGCCAACCCGGTCTGAGTCTCGAACGGTCTCGACTGACCTGCCGATGGGTGCCGCTCAGCGCCGCCAGCAGTCCCTTCCTCGGTCCGGAACTTCCCTTGACGCCGTTCCTATGCGGATGGCGAGACGCGTGGCCAACGAGTGTTGGTAGTCCACGCGCCCACCTGGCGTATGCCCAACACGTGTGCCCTGGAGATCGACGTTGAAGCTCGGGAACGGTGTCGGATGCGTGAAGGTCTTCGGCTCGCGCTCGTACTCGTAGTACCCGAAGAAATGAAGCCGATCTCTCCGGACTGGTCCGCCAAAGGTAAGGGCAACCGCCTGGTTCGAGTACGGAAGAACGTATCCGGCGATGGGATCGGCGGCATTCAGGCTATCGTGCCGGAAAAAGGCTGATGTGGTTCCTGCGAAGACATTGGTCCCCGACTTGGTAATGGCATTCACGATGACGCCGCTCGATCGGCCCTGCGTCGCGTTGAACCGGCTGGTCACGTATTCGAATTCGGCGACACCATCCCGGCTGATCCGGTGCTGGCCGTTCGAAGGATTGAAGACCTGCGTTATCTGCTGGCCGTCGAGGTTGATCTGCAGGCTTCCCGATCCGATGTTGAGACCAGGAGCGTCGGCCTGTACGTTGTTCTCCCGCGAGCCCACCGCCAGCAGCGTGAGATCCGTCCAGCTCCGGCCGAGCACCGGTAGTTCCGAGACCTGTTTTGGATCGATGTTGCTGCCCAGACTCGAGGTGGTGGTGTCAACCAATGCCGCCAGTCCGGTGACAGTGATCGTCTCCTGCAGCTGTGAGGGAGCCAGCTGAAGGTTGACCGTCGCCGTCTGGCCGACAAGGAGCACCACCATTCGGGACGTCGTCCCGAACCCTGTCAGTTGCGCGGAAAGGTTGAACGTGCCCACGCGCACCGGCATTCGAAAGCTCCCGAGCGCGTCGGTGACCGTCTCGAAAGTGTTGCCAGTCGCCTCGTGGACCGCGGTCACCGTCACCCCGGGCAGCACACCGCCCGTGGAATCCGTCACCGTCCCGCCCAGTACCGCTTCCTGCGCCTGCCCGAGGGTAGGCGTCATGAGAATGCCAACTACGATGAACCAACTGACGATGGCCG
Source organism: uncultured Acidobacteriota bacterium (assembly GCA_963814955.1). Classification (GTDB taxonomy): domain Bacteria; phylum Acidobacteriota; class Vicinamibacteria; order Vicinamibacterales; family UBA2999; genus DATCJA01. The sequence continues at coordinate 94,066 of CAWFEX010000013.1, read as the reverse complement.
ACCTTGTTCTCATCAGTCTCCTCCGCCGCGTTCCTGCCGTGAAGTTCGCTTAACCGATGCTGAAACTACCCCCGGTGACTCGAGATGTGAAACCGTAGTCGGTCAACCGTTATCTCGTAAACGCGCCCGCCTCACTCGGGAGGCTTCACGCCCCGGAACCACTTGTAGCCGATGTCGTGGTTCCCGATCAGGTTCTGGTGATTCCCCTCGAAACACGCTTCTTCCCAGACCTCGTTTGCGTAAGCGTCTTTCACAGGGGGCAAGCCATCTGTCGGCCCGTTGGATGTGAGCCCGGCGATCCCGGGACCCCGGCCGACGGCCCACCGCGGGGCGGAAGAGGACGACCGACTGGGCCACTCCCCTGACGCCTCTTCGGGAAGTTCATCTTCCAGGGCTGGGTAAAGGTCTTGGGGTCATCGACGGTCAGCTCGTAGTCGATTGTGTTGTAGTCGGCCAATCGCCACCGCTCCGTCAGCGTTGCATTCTCGGTGTAAAAGTTCCCGGAATAGTCAATCCACCCCAAGGCATTGAGATTGGTGAACACGATGACCAGAGTGTCGCCTTCCCAATGGCCACGCGCGCTCCCGAACCACGTCCTTGAATTTGGACTGGTATTCGGACGCCCGTCAGTGTGGACGACGCGGTACCAATCATTGTTACTGAGGATCATGAAGAGACCAGGCTTCTGAACGATCTCCTGACCGCCGTCAACGATTTTGCGCGTCACGGCAGGGATACAAAGCTGCCGCGAGTGGAGGTAGGAGCGTGGACCTCCCTTCGGAACCTCGTCGGTCGGCCATCCCCGACCGAGTCCTTTCAGGTGTTCCAGGAACTTCGCCCGCGCCCACGGAAGGTAGGGTACTTTCTGATTAGGTGGATCCGAGAGTACTGCTTTCCTGGGGCGGTGACGCGATGTCCAGCATCACCTCATGGCCTTCGACATTGAGCTGCTCATCCCCGCCGGCGCCCCCCCATCTGCCTTGGAAGTCTGGCACACCATCCGGTGTCCGCGGTGGCGTGTAAGGGGGAAGCTTCGCCTTGATGGCGGCCCACTGCTTGTACATCGGGAGAATCGGCGTATCCTTCGGCCAAAAGCCCTGCCCAGCTACGGGTTCGGACTCCAGGAAGACGACAGCGACCACCACCGCCAGCGCCGCGACCACGGCACAGACTGAACGGGAAATTCTGCGGACCATCTCGACACCTCGCTTCTGCATCGCCGCTCTCAGCGCTCCTGGAAATAGGTGGAGTTCGGATTGTCCCATTCCTGGTCGAGGAGATAGGCGTCGCACCGATACTCGGTTAACTCCGCCTCTCTTCCCTGAAGCCGGTAAAGCGGCATGCTGATCTTCCACGGCCGCGTGAAGACTTTGGGGTCCTCGATGGTGGCTTCATAGAGCATGTGGTCTGGAGTCGTTGGTGTATACCGTTCCACGACGTGCAACTCCTCACTGTGAAAGTTCCCAGCCCGATCGAACCAGGTCTTGTCGTTGAAATGGATTACATCAACGACGAGGGTATTCCCCTCCCAGCGACCGCGTGAGTCGCCCAGCCAGAAATCGATCGGCCCCTCTGGATGCGGGTTCCCGTTTATATGAACGCGGCGAAGAAACCTTCGGTAGGTGTATAGGAAGGTGACCTTGTCGGCCTGTTGGACGATCTGAAAGGGATACGGCATATACGTCATGCGTGGGATCCCGCCAATAAGGCACTTGGATTCAGGATCGAGCTCCGCTCGCTTGGCAAAGTTCTCCTTCTTCTTTGCGAGCGCCGCCGGCTGATAGGGATCGAACCGGCACCGCCATCGACCCAGCCGTGGCCTGCGGGCACGCCGAGAGTGGGGGTAGCGCCCTCGAGGTCGAAGTGGGCCCCGTTGAGCACTTGCCAAGTTCCCTCTAGGTTGGGTTGTCCGTCCGGCGTCCGCGGCGGCACGTATGGGGCCGTAGCCGTGGTCTGTCCCAGGACAGGGATCGACATGAATGCGCAGATCGCCATCAAACCCAACAGCAATCCCAGGAACCAGCGTTTCACTGGAAGACTCCCTTCCCGAAATCCGCACCATCACCACGAAGGGTATACACGTCCCGTGCGAGCAACCCTTCCACCGCCCAAATGCTGCATCTGAACGGATTGCACGTATATAGAAGGGAGCTTTTCTTGTCAAGGTTGCATCGTGGTCCACTACTCGGCCCACATATAATGCGTCGCAATGCATGCGGAGCTTCAGGAGGCCATCGACTTACACGAGGCGATCGTCCACGAGGCGAACAAGGCACTCGTTGGCTACGAGACCGAAAAGGCACTGGCCAACGTCGTTCTGCTGTCCGAAATCCCGACGACTTACGACAAGGAACAGAAACGGGCGGTCAACGCCGGCAACCTTCTACTCCGCGGCGTTCCGGGTGTAGGCAAGACGTTCTTTGGCGTCATTGTCGCCGCCATCAGCAACGCGAAGTTCGCGCGTATCCAGGGGCGCGCAGACCTACAGCCGACAGAGGTCGTCGGCTTTCAGATGATCAACCCGGCGACGGGCGAGTTCATCACCGAGGTCGGTCCGCTCGCCTCGGCCGAAGTGATTCTCCTCGACGAGATCAACCGGATCCCGTTGAAGTCCCAAAGTGCGTTCCTCGAGGGGCTGCAGGATCGGACGGTCACAGTCGGCAAGGTCACCTACGAGCTTCCGGCGTTCAACTTCGCAATCGCAACGATGAACCCAGTCGAGCTGGGCCAGGGGACGTTCCCGCTCTCAGAGGCGGCCGTCGACCGGTTTGCCATTATCGTAAACATCCCCTACCTGCCTCCGGAGGAAGAGCAGCGGCTGGTGAGCTTCGATTTCAAGGGCGTTCACCTTAACCCGCTGGCGTCGAAGGACCGCATTATTGAGCTTCGATCGGTCATTACCCGCGAAGTATTCCTCCACGAGGCGCTCGAAAAATACATCCGCCGTCTCGTCGGCGCGACGCGGCCGTACAGCGCCGAAACCGGATGGAATTACCATTCGCCGTCCGAACTGGTCGAGAAGTGCGTCGAGCTCGGCGCATCACCGCGCGCCACAATCTGTTGGGGTCGCCTCGTCAAGGTCTGGGCGCTGTTGTGGCGCCGGCGATCGGAGGTCTATCCTGAGGATATCCAGGATCTGGCCAGGTACGTCCTTTCGCACCGAGTATGGCTGGGGCCGCATGCTGCCAGTCACGGCGTCACCGTTGAGATAATCATCAACGACATCGTCGATCGCGTGCCGGTTCCATGAAACAGAACTCGGTCGCGGAGCCGCTCGTCAACCTGTCGGAAATCGCCGAGATCGAGCTGTTCATCCTGAAACGGATGAAGGAACGGACCATCGGGGATCACGACAGCGTCTTCAAAGGCCCGGGATCGAATTTCGTCGGCGTGCGCGACTGGCAGCCCGGCGACCGGACATCGTCGATCGACTGGGCGCAATCGTCGCTGACGAACTTCAGCCCGATTATCACGCGCGAATTCGAGCAACCCAGGACCGCTGCCGTCATCGCCGTTGTGGACGCGTCGATGTCGACGCGATGCGGCACGTCTGGCATGCCTATCGCCGCGGCGCTCGCGCGCTCGGTCGCAGCAGTCGGGCTATCGGCGGTGTTCTTCCAGGATCTATTCGGCCTGATTACCTTCGACGACGAGTTTCGTCAGATGGCAGCGGTGCGGCCGCGCATCGGGAAGCCCCACGTACTACACTGCCTGGATCTGTACCAGAACCGGATCACATCCGATGCACCGGGGCAACACGGAGATTTCACCGCGACCATCGCGTCGCATCTGCGGCGGACCTCGTTAGTGCCCGTGATTTCAGATTTCCTGTTCCCGGACGCAGCGCGGATCATCTCCGAGCTGTCGCTTCTGAACAACGTCCATGACGTCTTCCTGATCATGGCCGACACACGGTTCGCATTCCAGCTGCCCGATGTGTCGGCGGGCTGGATTGAAGTCTTTGATGTGGAGACCAACCGGACGCGAATGCTCTCCCGACGCGAGCTGCGCAGGCTCGTTACGCGGGTTGACGAGTGGCAACAGACGATTCAGGGCCTGGCCCGCGACGCTGACCTCGACATCGTGCGGGTGGGGCTTGACCGGTGGGAAATGGAGACTATCCTCGTCAACTTCGTCGCCGAGCGGCGGCTGCGCAAGCTCTAACGTCAGAACCAGGGGATCGAGATTCATGTACAGAAAGTCGTGGCCCATACGCACCGCGATCATTCTCTTGACCTGCGGAACCTGGGTGTCGGGACAGGCGGCGGCCCAATCCCCTGCCACCGGCACGGCGGCCGACGAGAGAGGGCCGAGCCCGATCAGCTGCTGGTGGAAGGCTGACAAGACCGGGGTCCGGGTCGGCGAGGCGTTCGGTCTGACGCTGACCTGCCGGGTTCTGGAAACGGAGCGCGCGGTGGTCGTTCCGAACGTGACGAACATCGAGCCGACCTCGTTGCAACTTACACCCTATGACGTCATCGAAGGGACCCGTCACGAAGACATCGTCATGCCGCCTTGGCGCTATATACAGTTCATTTACACCGTTCGGTTGCTGGGTGAAGAATTTTTCGGGCGCGACATTTCCATTCCAGCCACGAACGTAACGTTTCGCGTGCAGACCGGTGCCGCTGAAACCATCGAGGGCGCCGAGCAGACGTATGTGCTCCCATCGCTGCCGATGCGAATCCTCTCGCTGCTGCCGGCGCCTGCGGACGACATCCGCGACTCGTCACTGGACACATTCGGGGACATCGAGTCGCGACGTTTTCAATCGACGGTTGGCCTGGTCGGCGGAGCCATCTGCTTCGGATTTGCCGGGGTCCTGTTGATCATTGCGGCCGTGCGCGGCGTCGAGCGTTTCCGGAACCGCGGTCCAGCCCTTGAACCGACGGTCCCGGCGCGCACGCTGCTCCGGGGTTGTTTGCACGAAATCAACCGCGTTCGGTCCGAGGCGGCGCGCGAAGGGTGGAACCCGGGCCTCGCCGGCCGCGTGCTCGCGCCGTTCCGTATAGCCGGCGCGATCGCCCTGTCGCAGCCGTTGACCCAGAAGTTCGTTTCCGGCGACGCCGCAACCCACGAGGGACAGCTGTCGGTGCGCCACGGCATCCTGCGGAGACGACATGCTCTCGTATCGGCGGCCACGACGGCGGACGCAATCGACCGGTTGCAAGCGTCGGGCAACGGCAACCGCCCGTGGAGCGCGAACCCAGAGACCGTCGGACGAATTCGCGATGTGCTCGCCGGCCTCAACGCGGTTCGGTACGGGCGCTCCGGCACGGTCGATGTGCAGGAGATCGATCGCCTGCTCGAGAACGGCGCCGGGGCGCTGCGCAGGCTGCGCGTGGCGTCGCTGCTACCGATGCGCGCCGCAAAGGCTCTCGTGCAGTCAGCGGCAACGCTCGGCATCGGAACATGGCGTCACTGACTGACCTCTCGATCGTCGTCCAGCGAACGCTCGCCGAGTGGTTGCGGGTGCGATGGCGAGATCTGCACTTTACCGCCGGCGATACCGCGCTGCTAGTGCTGATCGTGCTCGTGGCCTTGTCTGTGCTCATGGCGGTGGTCCGCAGCGTCCGCTTCACGAACGCACGGCGCGCGGCGGTGGCGCTGCCCGCGCTCCTTCCCGTCATGCGACGATCCCCGCTGGCGGGGCTTCGCCATGCGCCGATTCTACTTTTTCTGGCCGGGCTTCCATTCTTCGCCGTGGCGCTCGCGAATCCGCTCACGTCGTTCACGCGCGAGGAAGTGACCTACCCGGGTCGCCGTATTGCGTTGGTCATCGATGCCTCCAACAGCATGATCCTGCAGTTCAACACCTCCGTCCTGAAAACGCCGCAAAGCCGCACGTTCTTCACGGCGGTGGCGTCGGCCGAGCGCTTCATGAAGCTGCGGATGGACGGCCCGTACCGCGATCTAATTGCGCTCATCCAGTTCGGCAGCAACGCGTACGTGGTGACGCCGTTCACGACCGACTACGAGAACGTGCTGCTCAGCATCCGGCTAATCGCCGATCCGGTGAATTGGGCGCGCTTCGGCGACGGCGGGACGACGATCCTCGAAGGCGTGGACGTTGGAGCGAACCTTTTCAAGGCGTTCGACTTTGCGAATGCGTCTGGCAATCTCATGGTGGTCTTCAGCGACGGCATCGACGACAAGCTCCAACTCAAAGGAGCCTCGATTGACCAGCTGGTCGCCACGGCGCGCCAGTCCGCGATTCCCGTCTACATGATCCGGACGGCGTTCAACAAGAAGTTCGGCGAGATCCGCGAGGACAAGATGTGGAAGCCGGCCATCGAACGCACCGGAGGCCGATTCTATGCGTCGTCGGATGAAGCAACTATTCTGCAGGCGGTCGCAGACATCGACCGTCTGTCCGCGGGCCGGATCGATGTACGTGAGTACACGGCGTACGAGCCGCGATTCTCGGGCTACGCGCTCATCGCAGTGGCGCTGTGGCTTTTCGCCGCGGGTTTGAAAGTCGGTTTCCGCAGTTTCAGAACGTTTCCCTAGAGGCTGGACCGCAGCCGCGCTGGAGGTCGGATGAAATCAATTGCTGGCTACGTGACTGGTGCCGTTATCCTCGCTGCGCTCGGCGTCGTGTGCCTGGGCGCCAGCCGGCTAAACCGCGAGCTGGCAGACGCCCAGCAGGCGCTCGCCACCTCGGACTACGCCAAAGCGAATGAGTCGCTGGCCCTGGTCGAGCGCTATTACCAGTACGCCAGCCGCGTGCCGGGGTTTGGCGCAGGACCGTTGAACGATGTGCACGCGCGCAAAGCAGCTCTTACGTACTGGCAGCAGCAGTACGGTGTGCTGGCACCGGCCGACCGAACCGATCCAGTTGCCGATGTCGCGGCCGACAATATTCCGCTGCAGCTGATTGTCGCCAACGCGGTCTATCGGAACGGCCAGCCTCGCGCCAAGGATCGCACGACGGCACTCGTGGTGGTCGATGCGGCAATAAGCGCGTACCGGGCGGTCCTGAACAATGCTCGGCGCCCCGAGGACACGCGGTATGCGGAGAACGCCGCCCATAATTACGAGTACATGGTGCGGTTGCGCGACGAGATCCTTAAGGGGCGCCGCCGGGCTCTCCCACCGACGACGCCGCGTGGCACCTTCGGCCGCGAAGGCCGATCCGAGCGTCCCGAATTCGACCGCCAGTTCCAGCAGTACGTGCCCCTCGAGAAGGAGGAGCGGGACAAGCCCGCCGCTGGAACGTCGGATCCGCCGCCACGCAAGGGATAGGACATGCTTCTCGGCGTCGATCTCCGCACTGTAGGTTTCGCCGAACCACTATACCTGTGGCTGCTCGTCGCCCCTGGCGCGCTGCTGCTCCTCTCGATCTGGCTGGTGCTGCGACGGCGCAGGGATGCGAAACGACTCGACCAAGGCCGGGTGCTCCCCGTCGGTGAACGACGGCCGCTGTTTGGGGATTTCGCGTTCTGGCTGGCTCTCGCTGTGGCGACTGCGCTCTGTATCACGGCGCTCGCCCGGCCAGTCGCACGCGTGTCCGTCATGCGTCGCGCCAGCGCGGACATTGTCGTTCTCCAGGACGGTTCCGCGTCGATGCATGTATCCGACGTACAGCCGAACCGGTGGCGTCGGTCGGTCCAGTTCCTGCGTGCGTTTGGCGAGGCGCTCAGCTGGCAGGGCGATCGCGTCGCGCTGGCGATATTCGCGTATCACACGGCACCGCAGGTGCGGTTGACGAAAGACCCAAATGCGCTGTTTTTCTTCATCGATCACCTTGGCGATGAACCGCCATTTCGTCTTGAAGACGATCCGACGTGGAGCACGAACATCGAGGAAGGGGTGTCATGGGGGCTGAAGCTCGTTGAAATGGACGAGAAGCTGTTCGGGAAGACGAACAACCCAAAGGCGTTCCTCGTGATCTCGGACGGACAGGCCTGGAGCGGCACCGTGGCACGAGCGCTCGCTGATGCGCGCGCTCGGGGGGTTCTTGTCTATGCGGTCGGAGTCGGTACAACCGGCGGCGGAACGATTCCGGATCCTCTTGGGAGGCCTCCGCTTCACGCATCACTGGACCGCGCATCGCTGGCAGAGATTGCGCGGGTAGGGGGCGGGCAATATTTCGAAATCGGCCGCGAGCCTGATTCCTACGTCGCTGCGCGGATTATCAGCAGCATTAGGCGGCGCATACCGGCTACGCAGGTTACCGAAGCCACGGAGGAGCTCTACTGGCAGCTTCTTTTTGCAGCCGCTGCCGTTGTCTGCCTGGGAACGCTCTTTCTTCGACGCCGCGCCGAGCTGTCGTGGGTGGCCGCGGGTGCGCTCGTGACCTTGCTCATCATCGCGAATACTGTTCGCTGACCCGGGAATTTTTGTCATGGGTGGCCGGGCGGTCCGACGAATTATTCCTCTGCGGCGGGAGCCCAGAAGATCAACGCGCACCTGACTCAAATTCGCACGGCGCTTCAAAAGATCGGCACGCGATAAACGGAGCGTGCCGTTTCAGAGCGTCTTCAAAAACTCCAGGAGCGATCCGACGGGCGACTGCAGGATGCGCGTTGTGATTTCCTTCCGATCCCGCACCGGATCGAGGCCGGAAGTGTCGGGGCACAAATCGGACCCGAACGTGTGCCCGGCGTTCGCCTTCCCGGGGACCTTCGTGTCGTACTCCTTCACGAGGATCATTTCGTAGGGACTGTAGCGGGTCGCGGGGCGGTCAGCCCATTCGAAGCCAACGAGCGCCTCGTCATAACGCAGGTTGCCGCGGAGGAATCGCTGCGGACGCGTGCCCGGGCACAGGAGTTGACCGAGCGTCGGCACCGACCCATTGTGCAGGTACGGCGCCTGCGCCCAGATCCCGTGCAGCATGTCGGCCTTGTAGCCATTCGTGCCTTCGACCACCCGTCTGGGCGTGTCGCGGAAGTACTCGTCGAGCCGCGCCTGCCAGTCGCCCTCCGGCACGCACCACTCGGCGCCCGGCTGACCCTGGTTGTTCAAACCGTAGATCTGACAGGCTTCGGTCACCAACGCCGCTAAACCGACCCGGGATACGCTCGTGTTCACCCGCGTACGGTTCGGATCGACGCCAAGGCGCGATGCCGGGTAGATCTCCTCGTTTCGTGGCTTGTGGCACGACGCGCAGTTCGCGCGGAACTGCGCCTTGCCTTCGCGCGCCCGCGCCAGGTCGACGCTCGGGAACGGATACGGCGGCGGCGGCAGGTTGTCGATGAACGGGTTCAGCGGCTCGTGGATGCGCACGTTGACCATCCGGGGATCACCGGTTGCCGAGGCGCCCGAGGCGAGCGTGCGCGAGGAGGCGCCCTGGTTGCCGTCCCAGTTCGCGTGGTAGCGGTCGACGGCCCAGTTGAGACTCTTGACGTCGATTGGCGCTGGCACCGGCGGCGCCCATGCGGGAATGGTCTTGAAGATCCGTTCCGCGGCTGCTTTCGGATCCGACACCGACTCGGTCAGCCCGGGCACGTCGGCCGGCAACCCGTTCGCCTTCGAGAAGCCCGTGAAGAAAGGGCTTCGTGGATTGTCGCGTTGAACGAACTGCAGGAAGCTGTTGTCCGGGCGGCGCGTGTGGATTGCTACCAGCCCCGATGCGATGCCGAACGCATCCATCTGCCCGGGACGGTCCTCGAGCACATCGGGGAGCGGCTGCCGGTAGGCGTTGTTCTTCGCGATCACGTAGTAGATGAAATGCGTCTTTACGCCGATAGCGATCAAGTCCTGCACGACGCTCGGGAACTCATCGGCCACCGCCAGTGCCTGGATCTTTCCGCGCGCGATGTCCGCCGGTGACGACCCGTAAAGCGTCTCGGGCCGTTGCCGCGCCTTGTCCAGCATCTCGGTGTACAGCGCTCTCACGGCACTCGTGTTCGGACGGATATTCGCCGGGTTCACCGGCGTCACCGATGCGGCGTCGAACCCGGATTCGACCAGCGCCGCTGCCGTGAGCATCAGCAGCTTGGAGAAGTACTGTGCCTCGATCTCCGTATTGGGCATCCCCGGCAGGAACTTGACCTTCCCGGACACCATGACGCGCCCGACATGGCATGCGGCGCACGACAGGAACACGCGATCCATGCTCCCGGGGCTGCCGAATCCCGGGCGGTCGCGCTCCCAGTTGTCCTCGTGAGCCGTTGCACGCGCCTTGGCGATCAGCAGGCTGGTGTTCTGGAATACGCGGCGCGCCAGCAGCCGTCCGTCGTACAGCCTTGTCTCGACCGCCGACAGCGGCTCGAACGTGCGCGGGTTCTCGTAGGCGAATCCGAACGGCAACGGCGAACGCCGCTCGCCGACGGGGCGCGCGACGCCATCGACGTAGTCGACCGGGTTCGGGCCCATCCCGATGTGGTCAAACGTCCAGCGGGCACCCGTGGCCTCGGATCCCGCCGGCAGCGCCGCCTCGCGCTTCCAGATGCGAGCGATCGCGCGCAGCGTCGGGTGCTCGTGGTTCGGATCGAGATCGATAATCGTCTTGAAGAGCACGAACGGCACGCCGTTGAACCCGACGGGGTTGTCGCGAAACCAGCTCCACGCCAGCTGTGGGTTCTGACCGCTGCGGAACCCGTAGGTTTGCGCACGCGCCGGATCGGTATCGTCGAGATATCCCTGGATGGCGTGATCGCGCTTGACGATCTCCATTGCCCAATCGGCGACCACCTGGCCGTCCACCCACGACATGATCTCGTCGCTCGAGTCGTCAGCGAGAGGACCGACATGGCCTGACTGGGCCCGCTTCGCGGCTTCCGCGTATTCCGGAGCCCTGTTCTGCGCGCCGCGGCTGCATCCCGACGCAGTCAGCAGGGCGAGCGCAGCGCAACAGAGGTTTCGATATCTCTCGATCCACATGTCACATCACCTCGAAGTCGCCAGGGGTCGTGAGCGGCCAGAACTGCCGCGTGGTTCCCGAATCGGAAAACCGAAGAGTGAAGGAAGTGGCGTACAGGTTATCGTCGTCCAGCTGGAGATGCCCTGGGCGCCGCTCGACAGGAAACGAAGATTCACCTGCCCCGGCCGGAGGCCGACCCAGGTCCTGCAGGGCGAGCAGCGCGATCATCGACTCGACGATGATGACCGGCGAGACGTACTGCCCGAGGCATGTGTGCCGGCCCCAGCCATAATGCAGGTAGTGCTCCTGCGGCCGATTGAGGATAAAGGCGTCTGGTTCGGGCACGTCCCTCATCGCCGATCCGTGCGACACGAAAACCAGCGTACCCGCCGCGATCGGCCGGCTGTCGGCAATGCGCGCTCCTTCGCGTGCGCATTTCCGGAGCAGTATCTCGCCCTGCGGCTGCAGTCTCAGCGCTTCAAGGAAGTATTGGTATAGCGCCGCCCGGCTCTCGGTTTTTTCTGTGCCGTTCACAACGTTGAGAGCCAACTGCCGCGCCTCCGCATAGCTGCCGTAGCGGTACCCCGGCGGCCCCCCGGTTCGCCACTCGCCGTCCTGCAGCCGCAGCAGCGAATCGATCACGCGGCACGTCGCCTCCTCCTGGCCGGCAACGGCGCCGACGATCGTGCCCATGACGTTCTCTGCTATGCGCAGGTCGGTGACGAGCCGCGAGTCAAGATCGGGCGGCCGTTCAACGGCTGGCGTGGAGCGCCCCAGCTGGAAGTGCACCAACCGCGTCAGCATCGTATCCGCGACCGGCTGGTCGTTCTGGATGCGCTGTCGCTGGATCTCGATTTCCCGCAGGAGGTACGCCAGGAGCTGGCGGCACGCACGGAACCCCTGCTCCTGTACCACCGGATTCTTCTGGATGTTGTTGAAAAAGTGCCGAAACGCGGCCTTGATCCAGGCGTACATCTGATGCTCGTCGGGGATGACGCCATCGCCTTTCTTCAGCCCCGTTTCCGGCTGGCCCTCGATCGGCTCCCCGTAATACGCCAGCATGTCATCGGTCATCTCGAACGATCCGGGCCGACTTGCCACCGGCACGCCGAGATACTCGTGGCCGAGCGTGACGGGCACGTACCGGGCAACGTTCTGCACAACGTCGATCGTCAGCGAGCCGCTCGTCCGGGCCGCCGCTACTGCGGCCCCGACCCGGCGAACGCACTCCTGGTGAACGAGGTCAGTGATCCGCTCAGCATCGCTTCGGTTGCACACCAGTGAGAGCAGGCGCTTGTCCGGTTCGTAGGCGGCGTTGTCGTCGGTGCTCAAGACGAAGGTGTCGAAGCCGCCGTTGTGGAGCGGCGACATGACCTTCGTCATCTCGACGCCGTAGGGCTCCACGGTAAAATCCTGGTCGCGCTCGAGCACCTCGCGGACACAGTGGCCGTCCACCACCAGCACTGGTCCAAACGGCGGTTGAAAGAGCTTGCCCTCGCGCCGGATCTCTTCCAGCATCGGATACGGCTTGAGCTTCAGAAAGAACCCCATCACCGCCCCGACCGCGCGACCCTGGCGAATCGCCTTGCCCTTGAGCGACTGGAGCTCTTGTGTTTCCGCCGGCGTCAGTGATGCCGAGCGCGCTTTGCCGCCCAGCTCCAGCAATCGCGCCGTCGCAACGGGATTGTCGGCGACGATGCGATCGACAGTATGGAAGAACGACTGCAGTGCGGCCGCAGTATTCCCGGTGATGAAGCCAAGATCCGGCACGGCTGAGTCGGGCGCGCTGCGTTTTGTGTGTGCAACAGATTCAATATTGTGATCAATCGAGAGTCTCATTGAAGAGTATCCTCGCCTGACGGCTTCCCGCAGGCGGAAGATCCCAAGAACGAGAACGCGGTCGGAGAGGGGGCCATTCTCACCGGTTGTTACCGCCGGATCAACCGCGTTCGTCGGCGGCCGCCAACGAACCGAGCATCACAGTGAAGATTACCGGAGCGCAGCCGAGCGTGTTTCACGCTATTTGGGGTAACGACCTGCCAGGCTTTTCGAGGCAGACGATTCTCACTTTGACGTTCACTGTCGCCGCCGGCGTCGTCAATATCCCCCAGACCGGCGGCGGCGACGAACGATGAACACCGTTCTCGTCACTTCTGCGACCAGTTTCCTTGGGTACCACGTTGCGACGTGGCTGAATCAGTCGGGGATCCGTCCGCGCGTGCTCGAACGTCGCGGGAGCAGGCTCGACGTACTCGATCGTCTCGACGTGGAGCGGTGCCCGGGGCATCTCGAGGATCCGGCCGCGGTGCGGTCGGCCTGTGCCGGCGTCGATACGCTGCTGCACCTCGCGTTCAAAGTGAGCGTGGGCGGCGGGACGAAGGCGCTCGAGGAGATGCAGCGCGTCAACGTTGAAGGCACTCGGTTGCTCTTGCAGGCCGCGGCCGCCAACGGCGTGCGGCGTGCGGTCGTTACGGGCAGCGCGCTGGCGATCGGCGTCAACCGTGAGCCGGTACCGCTCGACGAGTCTGCCGACTGGTCCCAACACGCGCTGGATCTCCCGTACGCCAACCTTCGTCGACAGGCCGAACTGGACGCGCTGGCTCAGGCGAACCGCCAGTTCGAGGTCCTCACCGTCTGTCCCGCGTTTACGTTCGGGCCGGACGATCCCTCGGGTGCACCGGCCAACAAGCTCCTCCAGGCACTCATGAGGGGCAAGATGCCGTTCAAACTGAACGTGGGCTTCGGTTGTCTCGACGTCCGCGACTTTGCGCGCGGGATGGTGCTGGCCGCCGAGCGCGGCCGATCCGGACAACGATACCTGCTGAGCGGTGAGAACCTCACCGTGAGCCAGCTGTTCGAACAGGTCGCAGCAATCACAGGCGTGCGTGCGCCACGCTTCACGCCACCGACGTTCATCGTCCATGCGCTGGTTGGGGCGATCGAGCTTGTGAGCAACCTTCGTCGAAAGTCCGCACCGATCACCCGCGATGTGCTGCAGATTATCGGCCGCTATGCCTGGTACGACACGTCGAAGGCACGCACCGAGCTTGACTGGACTCCCAGGCCGCTGCACGACACGCTGAGCGATACGATTCAATGGCTGCGATCCCAGTCGGCGGGCGCCACGGTTCCCGTCAGGTAGGGCTCGCATGCGCACTTATCGGTAGCGAACAGCCCGACTGACGTGATGCGCGATTAGAAGTCCGTCGTGTGAAAACTAGTGGCAGGCTCGATCCACCGGCACGAGGCGCTTCAGATCCGGCACAGTTCAGAATCGACCTGGATCCGCGAGACCGGTCCGGATTGCGGGATTCGACTCACTCTTGAAAACGTCGTCGACCCTGAACCTGTCCTCATTGCCCCCGGCCGACACACGCGCTCCTCTTTCGGAGAGCACGGTAATACCGCCGTGCCGCGCAGCGGACGACGCACCGTTCGTCGGCAGCTCGGTGGGTCGAGGCAAGCCCGTGATGACCTCTGCATCGCTCAGGCCGAGCACCTGCTGCATGTGTTCGCGGACGGCAACGACGGCAAACGCCGCCGACGCCAGCAGGAACAAGGTGATGTACGACAGCGCGAGTAACACCGCGTTCATGGAACTGGGCGGTAGTGTCGGGAAGTCCGGCGATGTTCGGCCGCTTTCGAACGCCCACAGATAGATGGCCGCGCAACCGATGGCACCGAGAATCATGCCTGCGAGTCCACCGTTGATCGACAAGGGCTTGGATGCCTTCGATTGAACCGCATCGACGTCGGTCCATAACAGCCGTGCCGCGAACATCGCACGCGCCAGCCGATGACGCTGGCTGAACACGTAGGCGAGTGTCAGGACACAGAAGAACGAGGCATATGCCGGCAACAGATTTTTCTGCGACTCGTAAACGGGAATGAGCCCGAACCGGGTCACCACGACAGGCAATGCGGCCACGAACAGGCACCACATGCCAATGTAATGTCTCAGCGAACTCGTGAGCGCTTCGTGCCGAGGAACCTGCGGAGAGACACGATCGGCAGCCATGGATGCTCCACGCTAGTCTTCTCAGGGGGGCAGGCGACGCGATCTTGTCTCTCGCTGCTTCTCGCGTCAAGCCACAAGATTGGTAACTTCCGCACCGGACAGCGCGATTAGCATCTGGAAGAGCCTCCGACTCGGTGCAACCTCATCATTGCGGCTGTCGACACGCACGTCGCAGCTTTGGCGGTGATGACACGGCGCGGTCGGGATACCGGCTCAGCTAGCGCAGCGGGTTCAGGTCCGAATAATTACCGTCTCCCCAACTTCTGGACGTGGCGGCGGTATCGGGAGGCGAGCGTCGGCGTATACGGCGCGGGCGGCACATCATGTCCGACTTCGCGCGCCCGCTCGCGCAGGAAACGTGCGCCCCATGATGCCGATGTGGTACACCACGCGCCGGCGCCGGCGGCACCGACAACTCCGGTGGCAAGAAACGTGCGGCGATCCCAGAGCCCAGTCGACATTCTCGATTGACGCCACCGCACGACAATAATCCGGCAAAATTATTTGACCGATTCCCCGGCCGCGGGCTCGGCGAACTCCTTCGTGTAGCGCGCGAATTCGCTCGGCGAGCACTCCATTTCCCTGATGTCGAAGGTGTCAGGCTGCAGCCGCAGCGGGAGCCGGTCGAGCGCGATCCACGGCTTGGAGTAATACACAGGGTCGTCAATCGTGATCGTCACGTCGATGTGGACGGCATCCCGCCGGACGTAGCGTTCCTCGATGCGCGCCTCGAAACTGTGCGGACGGCCGACGTTGTCGAGCCACGTCCGCTCGTCCAGGCCGACCGTTTCACTGACGAACGTGTAGTCGTCCATCCAGCGGCCGACCGAATAACCCCACCACCGCGGCTCGAGGAAGTCGTCCACCTTCGGGTTCGAACGGCCGTCGGTCCAGATGTTCCGCCACTTCCGGTTGAACTGGTACAGGATCAGCACCTGCTTCGGCGTCTGAACGATCTGGGCTGTCCGGTAATTGTGCAGGATGATCCGCGGCCATCCCTGCGGCTCGCACGTCGGCTGCGGGTCGTTTGAGATTGCCGACGCCACCGCGCGCGGGCCCCACGCGGGCTTGTTCGCAAGACTCGCCTTCAGACCCTGGGGTGTAAACGGCAGCTGGTGTTCCGGGCGTCCCGTATCCGGGTAGCTCTTGGCGCCTTGCGCTCCGATCGCGTCACCGGGGCCACGGGCCGGCTCCCAGATTCCGGACAGATCGCGCCGCGGCGCCGGGCCCGGCTTCTCGTTGGGAAAGTCGGCGTCGTACACCGCGCCGGGGACGCGGACGACCTGTTCCTGATTGAACCCGACAGAAGAGAACGTAACGAGACACGTTACGGTCAGAAGGACCAACCAGGCGCTCGCATGTACTGACCTTCGCCCTTGGCTGTGGCGATGTGACATGACCGTGCTGCTCCTTGCCGCGTGGCGCGTCATTGCGGCGCGTTGCCCTGGCGGCCGGGGGCGGGCGCCACACCGCCGCCGCGTGCGTTCAGCACCCGTCCGTCAGGAAGTGCAACCTCCAGCACGCGTCCGACCGGGCTCCCGTTCTTGACTGGTTCCACGGTAACCGTCACACGATCCCCGGGATTCAAGGACCGCCGGTTCCAGCCGCGGTTGACCATGTCGGGTGGATTGCTGGTTTCCGTCGTCCAGGTGCGGACCGTGCCATCCGCCCCCTTGACGTCGAACTTGAGGAAGCAGTGGGGGTTGGCCCAGACCCACTCCGTTACGACGCCTTCGAGGACCAGTGTCTTACCCGTGTCGAACGTCGCAGCGCCGTGATGGGCAACCGCGGCGCCCGAGACCGCCAGCATGACGGCCGCGACGCAGAGCCCCGTCAGTGAGTGCCTCACGAGCGACTCCTTTCTGTTTGAAGGGCATTCCTCATCGCGATATCACGGACTCGCCTTCGCTATTTCCAGCTCTCGATCGCCTGCCGCATCATCGAGCCGGGAGGCTGTTCGTTCAGCTCCGTCCTGATCCCGGCCGGGTCGGTGATATTCGCGAGAATCGAGCCGCTGTTCGCGCTCGGGTTCGGCGCGGTCGGCTTGCCGCCATTCTGGGTAAGGCGCGCCACCGTGGCCTTGATATCGTCGGCACCGATGCCGATGTGCGTGATTGTCGGCTTCGCATCGGGCATAGCGGGAGCTATTTCGATGAAAGTGTCGCGGCTGATTTGAACGAATGCCGTGCCCGGACGTCCGTCGGGGTTGGGCGCGAACCGGTGGGACACGCGGAAGCCCATGACCTTTTCGTAGAAGCTGACGGTCTCCTGGAAGTTCGGAACGGAAATGCCGACGTGGTTGAGCCTCAGACCCGTATTGAGAGTGCCTTGAGCCGCGAGCGACGTCATCAGGCCTGCGCCGAAGATCGTACCCGCCAGGAAGAGCGCTACTCCACGTGTTGCTCCATGCATACGAACCTCTCTTCGACCTGTTCAGTTGTGGCCACCGCGAAGTGGAATTGCTGTTTAGCAGTCCCGCTGTTGCATTGTCAAGGTAGTCGAGAAATCGTTTTCATGTTTATTGCGCTCGGAACCGGTTCGTGTTACTACCATCACGGTCCGGCTAAAGCCGGACACTACGTCTATCACTCTCATGCGCACTCCGATAACGAAGCTCGTGCCGCTGCAGGTGGGAATGCCGGTGATGTGCGTGATGCTCGGCCTCATCGCATCTCCCGCGCGTGCGCAGCAACCAGCTCCATTTCACTTGCAGGAAGCGACCATCGCCGGCATCCACAGTGCGTTCGCCGCCGGCCGATTGACGTGCGCGGGACTGACCAGAGCGTATCTGGACCGGATCGACGCGTACAATTTGAAGGGGCCCGCGCTCCGCGCCATCATCACAATCAATCCGAGGTCAATGGAGATCGCTGCCGAGATGGACCGGCAATACAAGGCCAATCCGTCCGGCGCCGGCTCGCTGCACTGCGTCCCGATCGTCCTCAAGGACAATTTCAACACCGCTGACATGCCGACGACGGGCGGCAATGTCGGTATGAGGAACTCGCAGCCGTCCGCCGACGCCTTCACGGTGGCGAGAATCCGCAAGGCCGGCGCGCTGATCCTTGCCAAGGCGAACATGTCGGAGTTCGCGCGCGGCGGCATGTCGCTCAGCAGCCTCGGCGGTCAAGTCCTGAACCCGTACGACCTCACGCGAACCCCTGGCGGATCCAGCGGCGGGACCGGCGCCGCTGTCGCGGCCAACCTCGCCCTTATCGGTACTGGCAGCGATACGGGCCAGTCGATCCGCTCGCCCGCGTCCGCGAACAATCTCGTCGGCGTACGGCCGACGCGCGGCCTGGTCAGTCGGAGCGGCGTGATCCCGAACAGCCAGACGCAGGACGAGGTCGGCCCGATCGCGCGAACCGTCACCGATGCAGCGTTGCTGCTGGATGTAATGGCTGGCTATGACGCAGCCGATCCCATAACCGCGTTCAGCGCCGGGCGCATTCCGAAGAGTTACACGCATCTGCTGCGCAAGGACGCCTTGAAGGGCGCGCGAATTGGCGTCATGACGAACCTGTTCGGCGACGGCGACCGCTATCGCGAGGTCAACCGCGTGATGGCCGGCGTCATCTCCAGGATGGAGTCGCTGGGCGCCACTCTGGTCCGCTTCGACCTGCCGGAGTACGACACGCTCGCGCCGGCGGTCGCGACGTCGACACTCGAAGCCCGCATTGTCATGGACCGGTATTTCTCGACGCTCGGTCCCAACGCTCCGGTCCACAGCTTGGCTCAGCTCGTTGCCGCGAAGACGTCGGCGGCCCAGAAGACGCTGGAAGAGGAGCTCGCCATCGTCGACGGTATGAATAGCCAGGCTTACAAGGACCGGATGCTGAATCGCGACAAGTTGCGGCTCGCAGTGGCGGCGAAGATGGCGGACCTCAAACTCGACGCGATCGTTTATCCGCTGCAGAAGATCCTTGCGGTGCCAATCACGGCTGACGATCAGGCGGAGCGAAACGGCACGCTCTCCAACGGTACGGGCTTTCCGGCAGTCACCTTCCAGGCCGGGTTCTCCGCGCCGAGCGCCTCCGCGCCGCTTGGCGTCCCGGTAGGCGCCGAACTGCTCGGGCTCGAATATACGGAGGACAGGCTCCTGGCGTACGCGTACGCGTTCGAGCAGGCAGTCGCCATCCGCAAGCCGCCGGTCAGCACGCCCGCCCTCCCACACGAGCCTTAGGCGAGACATTCACAAAGGGGACGCCCATCTTGCGTTTTTCCCTGCTCATGCCTGTCGGAATGCGGTGCGTTGCCGCGGCGTTCCCGCTGCTCGTCTCCGGCTGTTCGGCGGGCGCTCCTGGACTTCCGTCGCCGTCCAGCCAGAGCGCCCCGTTCCGACTCATCGAAGCCGGCATCAGCGACATTCACGCCGCCTACCGATCGAAACAGCTGACGGCGAGAAGGCTGGTCGAGTTGTATCTCGCGCGGATTGATGCGTACGACAGGAATGGGCCAAACATCAACTCGCTCATCACGATCAATCGCGGGGCACTTGAAGACGCCGACCGCCTGGACAAGGCATTTGCCTCCTCGGGCCTCGTCGGTCCGCTTCACGGGATACCGATCGTCCTGAAGGATCAGATCGACGCGGAGGGGATGCCAACGACGCTCGGGTCGGTGCTGTTCAAGGACTATCAGCCGGGCCGTGACGCATTCGTGACACGGAAGTTGAAGGACGCGGGCGCCATCATCCTCGGCAAGGCGACGCTCGGTGAACTCGGAGGCGGCGACACTCACGGGTCGCTGTTTGGATCGACGCGGAACCCATATGCGCTCGATCGAACCGTCGGCGGCTCATCGGGCGGATCAGGCGCGAGCGTCGCCGCCAACCTGACCGGCGTCGCAATCGGACAGGAAGCGCTCGCCTCGATCCGTCGACCATCAGGGTGGACGTCGGTGGTCGGGATGAGGCCGACCGAAGGGCTCGTGAGTCGCACCGGGGTGTACGACGGTTGGCCGCAGATTTTCGGATCGCTCGGTCCGATGGCGCGCAGCGTGGCCGACGTCGCACGCGTGCTCGACGTCATGGTCGGCTACGATGCCGAGGATCCCGTCACAGCTCTCGGCGTCGGCCGTGCGCCAAAGACCTATACGGCGATGCTCGACAGCAACGGCTTGAAGGGCGCGCGCATCGGGATCCTGCGCGAATCGATTGGCTCGCAGTCCGAGCCCGACTCGGCCGACTTCACGAAAGTGACCGCCGTGTTCGACCGCGCCGTGAGCGAGCTGAAAAGCCTCGGCGCGACGCTGGTCGATCCGATCGTGATTCCGGGTGTGAAAGAGGCATTGGCCAAGCGCGCCGCCGGTCCCGCGGAGGTCGAGGAATCCTGGAAGGTATTCTTCGGGCACAGTGCAACGGCGCCCTTCAAGACGCGCGGCGAGATGTTGCGATCGCCAGACTTCGCAAAGGTCAACCAGATTTCGAAGACCCGCCTGCAGGTGCCGCTGGACGCGCAGCGGCACTATGAGTACTTGAAGGCACGCGACGCGTTGATGGTCGCGGTGATGAAGGTGATGGCCGACGAGCGGCTGGATGCGATTGTCCACAAGACGGTCGAGCACCAGCCGACACTCATCAAGGACGGCGTGAATCCGCCGTATGTGAGCCAGAAGGGCGTGCCGGCGCTCAACACCTTCCTCGTGTTCGTTCCCGTCATCTCGGTGCCGGCGGGATTCACGACCGACAACCTTCCCGCCGGGATCACGTTCATGGGAAGGCCCTATGAAGACGGTACGCTCATCAGGCTCGCTTATGCGTACGAGCAGGGCACCCGTCACAGGCGTCCGCCAGAGACGACGCCGAAGCTCGCCACCGAACCCTGAAGGGAAGCCTTTCGGCTGCTTCCAGGGGCTGCCCACGAACTGTCGCGCCAGAGAACGGGGGAACTCTCAGTGGGGCTGGTTCGTGGTGGCGTGCTCACCGCGTCTCGCCCCGACGGCATGCGGTGCGATCCTGGCGAGCAGATCCTGCAGCGCCGCTGGAGAGAGCGGCTTTGTGAAGTGACTGTCGAATCCAGCTTCTCGTGCTTTCCGGCGATCCTCTTCCTGCCCCCATCCCGTGACGGCGGCGATATGGACATCGGTGAATTCCGGCCGTTCCCGCAAGGTTCGTACGACGGCATAGCCGTTCATCACCGGCAGGCCAATGTCCAGGAGCACCACGTCGGGTGCGAATTGAGACGCCATGGTGATTGCGGTGGCGCCGTCGTGGGCGACTTTGGTGACGTGGCCCAGTTGCGAAACGGCCAGCTCCAGCATCTCCGCAGCATCCAGATTGTCTTCGACAATCAGCACGCGAAGGCTGCGCCTTGCCGCAGCAGTCGACGGTTCGGCCGCGATGGCTTCCGCGGCCTGCACCGCTGCAATTGGCAGACGGATTTCGACCTCTGTCCCCTTACCCGGCCCAGGGCTGGTGATAGCGATGCGGCCCCCGTGCATCTCGACCAACCGCCGCGCCAGCGTCAACCCGATGCCCAAGCCACCAGCGGACCGTTCCAGAACGGGGTCCGCCTGCTCGAACATCTCGAAAACCCGCGGGAGGACATCGGGCACGATTCCGATCCCCGTATCGCGGATGCGCACCACAGCCTCAGTGGACTGCTGGTCCGCGGTGAACCAGATCTGCCCGCCACGCGGCGTGAACTTCACCGCATTGTTGAGAACGTTCGCAAAGATCTGTACGAGCCGCGCGCCGTCACCGTCGACACGAATCGGCGTCGAAGGCATACACACGTCCAGTTGTTGGTCCGCGGCCGTCGCGAGCGGCATGATGGACTCGACGGCAGTGGCCATCAGACGCTCGAGTTCGTGCGGTTCACGACGCAGGTGGATCTTATTGGCAGTGATCCGGGACACATCCAGGAGGTCATCGACGAGCCGCACGAGCTGCCGAACCTGACGGTCGATCACTTCACGGGCGCGCGCCGCGCCCCCAGGCAGCGTGGCGGCCTTGAGATGCTCCAGTGCGAACCGAATGGGTGCAAGCGGGTTTCGGAGCTCGTGCGCGAGCGTCGCGAGAAATTCGTTCTTGCGTTGATCCGCTTCCACGAGTTTGGCGGTTCGGTCACTGACGCGGAGCTCGAGGTCTCGATTCAGGGCTTCAGCGTGGTTCTTCGCATTCTGGAGACTCTCGATGAGATCGTGATTGTCGAATCGCAACCTGAAAGAGGAATCGATCATCAGATGGAATCGCCACGTCGTGGCCAGCGTCGCAACAGTGAACAGGGCGCACAGGAATCCCATCATCAGGTGCGCTTCATCTCCGACGCTGGCCAGACTCAGGGCAGTGAGAAGACCGGGCGGCAGAAGGAACGTGAGAAACGCCTCGGGCCTGGCTGCCAAAAGGGAAGCCCCGCCGAGCATGACACCGCCCACGACGAACACGAGAAAAGTCTCATTCATCGGTCGGGCTGGCGCGTAGAGCGCAATCGCGGCCGAGCCCCAGCCTGCCGCCGCCATGGCCGCGCCGACGACGAACGCCACATTCCAGCGGCCGTTGTCAGTGTCGCTCGGTGACGCACGCCAGTATCGGTGAACGAGCAGGAATCTCGCCGCAGACACGAGCAGCATGTAGAGCAACCACACCGAGACGACGGCATGTGAGATGACAACCCATTGCGCGTAGGCCAACAGCGACGAGATAACAATGGTGACGACAATCCCGGTGCGGGCATTCTCGTAGAGCAGGCGAGTTTCCGCCGCCTGCACCGCTCGTTCACGTCCGTCGCCGCCGGGAAGCGGGCTGGATGCGACGCCTGACTCTGGAGCACAGACGAGGGTTCTTACTGCCTCAGGACCCTGCAAGCAGCGTCCGCGCAGGCGCCGGAAACCCATCACCATGTACCCTCCTGGTTACGCCGCGACGCCGTACAACGTGACGTTGACTCTCGAGCCGAGAGGCATCGCGTACATGGCCCGTGGGATTGCGTCACGATGGTCCCGTCGGGTGTGTCGCCGACTGCCCCATCACCACGACGCGCGCGGTGCCATCGAGACGACCGCGACGCCTGTCAGGTCGCGGGGAATGGCATCGGTACCTGCAACCGAAACCGGGTTCAGATAGGACTCTTTCGGACTCACTGCGACTGATCGTGGCATCGGGGCCGTCGGTTCGATCTCGACTTCGGGGCGCTCGACTCGGTAGCTACACGCGTCTCATGGGCTCGCGGTCCCTGGTCGGCACAAATATCCGCGGCATTGCTTCACGAGCCGGAGCTCGTCACCGGGTTCCACCCGCGCGGGTCCTTTCATCGCCATCGGCAGTCACAGGTGAGCGCGTTCACGCTCGGATACGTGCGAGACGTCGTCCGCGCGCGCGCCGGCAGGTTCGGCGCCGGCGCCGATGTCACGGGTTACGCCGTACCGGCCAACCTCGACGAACCGTATGGCTCGCCGGTCTCGTTCCATGTGTTCATGCGATATCGTGCGCCGCGGCAGGCAGGGACCGTCGTTCACGTACACTGAGGGCCGGCAGGATAGTCACTGAGCCGCTGTCGAGCGCCGCAGAATCGCCACGACTTCGTTCCCGCCGACCAACGTCTTACCAACCGTCATTCCGATAATCTGGAAGCTGCCTTCGCCTGCTTCCTGAAGCTCTTTCTGCATCGTCGAGGTTCTGTTGGTGGCAAGAAGCTTATATTCGTACTTCTGGGTGGCCGCCGAGTCGCTGGTGCGCTCAAAAATCGAGGCCACTTCCCTGCCCCCAAAAAGGCTGTCGAATACGGTTTGACCAACATAGTTGAACCCGGCGTCCGAAGCCTCCTGCATCTCCTTTTGCATGGTGGCCGTTCTGTTCGTTGCCAGCAGGCGGTACTCGAACTTCCCAGTTGACGCCGCGGTCTTCTGCATAACCACGACAACTTCTTTGCCGCCGAATGCGGTGTCTCCGCCCATCACCGCGGCGAACCGGAATCCGGCGTCGCCCGCCTCCTGCATTTCCTTCTGCATCGTGGAGGTTTTGTTGGTTGCGACAACGCGATAGGACACCAACTCCTGAGCGAAACCTGCAGATGCAAATGCGCATACAAGGACACCGAGAAATAGCGACTTCATGGGACCTCCTGATCGAGCTGCAAGAATGGTCTGCAATTCCAGCTCATCAGTCAAGCAGGCGCCCGTGCGTTCGATTCGTATCGAAGGAACGTTAGTACGCTTGATACTCTTGCGCCCCTGGCGTGCAACCACCGCGTGAGGTCCGCCCATGAACACATCTGAGGTCGCCGTTCTCACGAGTCGTCAATACAGCTCCCTTTTGCGACGGTTCGACATCCTCGACAAGCTGTTTCAGTCCAAACAGCTCAGTTTCGACATGCAGATGCAGACCCAGTCGAACTGGTGTTGGGCAGCCACGTCGACGAGCGTGTCACACTTCTACTGGTTCTTCAGTCCATGGACGCAGTGCAAGGTCGCCAACGGCGAGCTCGGACGAACTGACTGCTGCAACAGCAGCGTGCCGTCACAGTGCAATGTTCCGTGGTACCTCGACAAGGCGCTTACCCGCACCAACAACTTCGTCAGCTTCATGGGTCAGGCAACCTTTCAGCAGGTGCGCGACGAGATCGACGCCGGCCGCGCCGTGGGAGCGCGGATCGGCTGGAGCGGCGGCGGCGGACATTTCATGGTGATCTACGGCTACAGTCTGGTTGCGGGGACGACCTACTTCGATATCGACGATCCTATCTACGGCAAGAGCCACCTGACGGTGTCGGATTTTTCCACCAACTATCAGGGCAGCGGCACCTGGACACACACCTACTTCACAAAGAGCTATTTCAAATTGCCGATCAAATTCTTCTACCCGAAGGAATCGATTCTCCGCCGTATCTGGGAGGTGCGCCCGCTCCTGAAGCTGAAGCAGGCTGACCTCGCCGTGACCGACCCTCGAGAGCTGGTCCGCGACGACCAGGCCTCGCTTGGCATCGCTCATCGGATCTTCTCGCTTGGGCTCGATTCGTTGACAGGCGATCGAAGCCCTGCATTTCAGCCAGTTGCGATTCGCGTGTACGAACTGGCCGGGCAGACGCCGCGCGCCTTCTTCGATGTCACCGAAGAGGACGATCCGCGCGTCCTGCAGATGTCAGCGTCTGCGCAACACCTCGAGACGTTCGAGCGTGGCCTCTCTGAAGCGCTAACGATCGCCGAGCGGAGCGATCGGGAGGTAGAAGTGCGGCTGCTGCGCGTACCGGCGCTGAACTTTGAGGGGCTCTGGCTGGTGAGCGAAGGCGACGACACGCGTGACCAGATCGTGCCACTGCGGGCCGTCGGCAGGCTTGTGCCGAATCGTCCGGTCCCGCTTGAAGAGGCGCTTGCCGCGCTGCGCGAGGCGGCACGGCCGCTCGCTCAAATGGACGATACGATGGGCGCGTAACCACATTACACCTTACGCCGAACGGTCGCTCGGTGATCACCGGCCTGCTTGGCCGACGTCATAGCGATTTTCACATCGCTATAGCGCGGATTTGTACGGCAAGCCTTTCACGTCGGCGCTGCTCCGGATGACCCTCTGAGCCAGGTCGAAGGATCAGGCTCGCGTGCTTCGCAAAGGCGGCAAGAAGCACAAGAAGGACGTTCGACGGAAAGAGTATGAGCGATGGACATACTACACATCACCCAAGACGATTACGGCTACTGGATGCTCTCGCTCGAGAAGGAAGATGGCACGTTGAATCTTCTCGCACACCAGTTCGCCACGCCTGACAAGGTGATCGAGATGGCCAATGAGCTGGTCCGGGAGCACAAGGTCATCGCGACGATCATGATCGATCCGCCGCGACCGGGACCCGAAACGGCGGCGGCCTCTGCAGCGGAGGAGTACAAGAAGCCCAAACCACGAAAGACGGGCGCGTGATGTCATTCGTGTACTGGTTCAGCGATGGAGCCGGTCAAGGCGTGAACATCGGCGGTCCGGACAACAAGACACCCATTCCGACGGCCTTGATTCGGTGGATTCGCACAAAGGGGTCTCCCGCATTGATCATTTACGGTGGCGACGTTTATCCCGGCGGCAATACGAAGTCGTTCACCGAGTTCTTCAAGCAGATGGACCGCGATGTCCGTCTCATGTGCGAGACGCCTGGCAATCACGACTGGGTAGACGACCCGCACATGCCTCACATCGGCAGGATTCCGCACGGCTACGACATATTCTGGCGGGACCATCCCGAGTCCAAACAGCCCGTGGACACCAGCAAAAGCGGTGGGGCGAAGTACGAACATTTCATCGATCTTGAGGGCTGGAGGCTGATCTTCCTGGACACCGGCGACTACAGGAACAATCCGTGGCCGGCCGGCGATCACGCCCGCGCAACGTGGTTGCAGAACACCTTGCAACCCGGGCGATCGAACATCATTGTGGCGCATCACAGTCGGCTCAGTCGCGGACGTCACGGCGACAACGACGATCTCCATGCGTTGTGGAAGATGCTGTTCGACGCGGCGGGCGCGCCCAGGGCGGCGTTTACGCTGGCCGGACACGATCACAATGTCAGCGTGTACGGACCCCGGTCGAGGGACAACCCTAAGGGCCCATCCGTCGCACCCGAAAAGGGAATCCACGTTTTCGTCAACGGCGCCGGAGGCGATGGTCACTACTCCCAGGACGGCTTTTTCGGGCTCGGCGTGTCTGGAACCAAGCCGGACATCTTCGCCGACGATGAACATTTCTGCGTCACACGCATCAACCTGATTGACGCACGGTCTGCTGATGTGGACGTGCTCAGTTTTGGCACGTCTGCCAAGACGGACCCGTCCCGGTCGCGAACTCGCTCGTGAAGGTCCGGCTGTAACACCTTGACAGTGAGACGAGCCGAGCGTATAGCGTGAGGCACTGGAGGACGCAGTCCATGAGATGGACACTAATGATCCTTGCGGCGGTATCCCTCTTCGGTTCGGCAGCAGCATTGAGCCAGGGACAAGGCCAGGGCACTCCAGAGGTGCCGCCTACCGACACCGTTGCCGACGATATCCCTGGCGTCATCAAAGGCGGCACGAAGATAGAAGTCGTCATAGCAAACGTTCCCGGACACGGCGACCCCGGGGTTACGTTGCAAGGTACCGAAGGGCCGATCGCCTTGCCCGACGGGACCATGGTTTTCTGCGAAACCATCCTGGCCCGCGTTGCCAGGGTCGAGAAAGACGGGAAAGAATCCGTCTTCGTGGATGCCGCTCTTGCGGGCGGTCCGAATGGCTTGACCTGGGGCCCGAAGGGCCGGCTCATTGGTGCAACGACGGCTCCGGGTAAGGTGGGCGTCAGAGTGGTTTATCCCAAGGGCAGTGAAGCGATGCTTGCCGACAATTTCGAAGGGAAGCCATTCGTTCGTCCGAACGATCTGATCGCCGACAAGAAAGGCGGTATCTACTTCACCGATCCCGCCAACGCCCCCAACCCTTCCTTGCCGCCGGCCGTTTACTATCTGCCGCCAAGCGGAGGCAAGGTGATCAAGGTGGTAGACAACGTGATTCCTAACGGGGTCAGTCTCAGCCCCGATGACAAAATCCTCTACGTCAACAGCGGCGGCACCGGGTACGTGCTCGCGTTTGATGTCCAGAACGACGGAACGCTGACGAATCGCCGCAACTTTGCCAAGTATGAAGGCCTGCCGGTGACAGACGGCAAAGTGGTCGGAGGAGGAGACGGTTTCACCATCGACACTCAGGGCCGGCTGTACACAGCGGCCGCGGGGAAGATTCAGGTCTTCACTCCGCAGGGCGCGTATCTGGGCTCCATTACGCCGTCGAGAAGACCGCAGAATCTTGCCTTCGCCGGTCCCGATATGAAGACGCTGTATATCGTCGGTGGCGGGACGGTTTTCAAGGTCCAGATGCTGGCGCAGGGAATCAAGAGCCGCGGGGGGAAATAGCTTCGCAGAAAGTTCAAAGTAGAAAGTGCAAAGTTGAAAGTAAGTTCAAAGTGCACGTGGACAGTGAACTTCTCAACTTACTTTCTACTTTCCACTTCTTACTTTGCACTTGACGACGAAAGTCTCAATTCGTCCCTAAGGGCATCAGCGGCTGGGGGGGACCAATCAATCTCGATCGATCCGCCCCTGGCCTGGGCCGGAATTTCTGAGTGCGGCCTCCGGTAGCCTCCGCGATGTACAGATTTCCCTCTGAATCGACCGAAAACTGATGCATGTTCCAGAGCCCACCCGGGAATGTGCCCTGCGTACCCCATGAAGTGATCAGTTTCCCTTTGAGGTCGAACTTGGTGACCTTGTTGTTGTTGCCACCGACGATTCCGAGATGCCCGTCGGCGGTGACCATGACGTGTTGGGGCTGGCGGAGGCCTCCAAACTGATCGAGATACTTGCCATTCTCATCGAAGATCTGGATCCGCATGTTCCCTCGATCGGAAACGTAGAGACGCCGGTTCCGATCGATGTCAATCGAGTGCACGGTATTGAACTGACCAGGGCCGGTGCCCGGGGTCCCCCACGTCATCAGGAACTTCCCGTTCCGGTCGAACTTCACCACGCGGGTGTTCGTGTAGCCGTCGGAAATAAAGAAGGTACCGTCGGGCAGCCAGGCAATGTCGGTCGGCCGGCCGAAGTGCTTCTCGTCGTTGCCAGCCACGCCGGCCTCTCCAAGCGTCATGACGAGCTGCTTGCCGTCGTGGGAGAACTTGAAGACCTGCTGCCGTAAATCGTCGATCACCCAGACGTGTCGCTGTGGATCGTACGGGCTGATTTTGACCTTGTGCGGACCGCGTCCGCCCTGGAAGAGATGATCCCACTGAGTCCACGACTCGATCATCTTGCCGGCGCCATCGACGATGATGATGCAATTACGCATCTCCGGCGTGGGCGTCAGTGACGAACCGATGGAGCCGTAGGCACCCGTGAAATTGTTCGGCAGCTTGTCGGGCAGTTTTATCTCACCGCGGTTGACCAGAATAATCCGGTTGGGACTCTCCGCGAAGACGCCGCCCTGAGAGCCTAACGCGTACCCGGGACGGGCGAGCGGCTGCGGCCAGTTGGGAACGACCTCGTACGGGCCGGTTTCATCTTCGCCCCCTCTCTCCTGAAGCAGAGCAGGTCCCGAAAACAGGCCGCACGCCATTACCACAGCGATCGCGAGCATCAGCTTGCGCATAAGGAACCCCCTCGTTTCGAGTTGCGTTGCAGAAGAGATCACAGGGACTGACGATAGCCCGAGTTTCACAACCTTCGCAATCTTCGTATGACATTGCGCCACGTAGGCCGGGTCCTTTTGGACCCGGCAACCTGGCGCGCCAGAGGCTAGCGAGGCTCCGCCCCAGACCCGGCGAGAAGAACGCGGTCGGCATGGCTTCGCCTCGCTAGCGCAGTGTTCAATTGCCCGCGCTCCGCGCGGGCGTAGCCGTCTTGAATGGCGCGCCAAAACTTGACTCATTCGTGGGGAATCTGGCCATTCAAGACGTCTAACCCGGCGCTGCCCCTTGTGTGTTGACGTAGAGCGCGTACAGTGATTGGCCTGACGTCATGAACAGTCGATTACGTTTGGCGCCTCCGAAGGTGAGATTGGCGGTTGTTTCAGGCAGTCGAATTCGCCCAAGCAACTTACCTTCAGGCGACCACACCGTCACGCCGCTATAGCCCAGGTTGGCGCCAGCGTTGCTGCTGCACCACAGGTTGCCGTAGATATCGCACCGGATGCCGTCGGTTGCGCATCTGACACCATCCACCATGAGGTCGCTGAACTGCCGCTGGTTGCTGATCTTGTTGTCGGGACCCACGTCGAAGACCCACGGAAGCTGTCGACTGACGATGTAGACCTTCTTGTAGTCGGGTGAGAACGTGATGCCGTTGCCCCCTCCGCCGAACGCCTCCTCGCTAATGAGCATGTCCACGCGACCGGAGGGGTCGGCTCGATAAATGTTCGAGGCCAACTCGCCTTTCAGGGCACCGGAGCCGACGGGCTGGCCAATTTTCCCGTTCAGCAGTCCGGTTGGGTTGCGCAGGCCGCCCGGAGCGTCGGGCATTCCCTCGTACAACGAGGCCCCGGCGAACGGATCCGTGAACCAGTAGCTCCCGTCGGGATGTGCGGCGACGTCGTTTGGCGAGTTCAGGTGCTTGCCCTGATAGAACTCAGCTATCACGGTCACGGAGCCATCGTGCTCGTATCGGACGACACGCCGGCCACGATGCTCACATGAGATCTGCCGGCCCTGATGGTCGAACGTATTGCCGTTGCTGTTGTTCGATGGCGAACGGAACACCGTGACCCGGTTGTCGTCCTCGATCCAGCGCATCTGGCGGTCGTTCGGAATATCGCTCCAGACCAGATAGCGCCCCTGAGCGCACCATGCAGGTCCCTCGTCGTGCATCCCTCCCGTGAAGAGCCGATGGATCCCGGTGTTGTTCACCCGAAGGGCGGCGAAGGCCGGGTCGATGGTGATGACGTCCGGGTCCGGGTAGGTCACCGGGCCTGCGCCGGGAGTGAAATCGCGCGGGGGGCTGGAGATGACGCTCGGCGGCACGCCCCGCGCCGCGTTCGGGGTTGGCCCCTGAGTTGCCGGGGCCTGCTGCGCCGCCAGGCGCGGGGCGAAGACCGCCATTCCCGCTGCCGCACCGATTTTCCCGATGGCCCCGCGGCGGGATATCTGACTCGTAGTCCTTCGAGGAATCGGATCGTGCCTCATGAAAGCCTCCCGATGAATACCCTTCCCTCTTTTGCGCTCGGAATTTTCACGTTCGTCGCAGCCGATTATCAATCGCAAGCAGCATCCAGCTCGCACACGTGGCGAACCCGATGAGCAACAGCGTCGTGGAAGAGTGTGTCGTTGCGCCGTCACACGCCAGTCCGCAAAACGCGAGCAGAGTCACCCCCGGGAGCAGATGCTGCACGGCGGCCTCCTCAAGGGCTCAATCGACGTGCTGGGTGTGAAGATGCGAGGATGATACGCCTGCCGTCGCCCGGGAAACAAACGCAGCTCGGGACCTGTGCTTCTGGGTGGCGTGACTAGCCGCGGCCGCGAGGCGATGTGATCCTCTTCCAGAACACGGAGATGACCCGTACAGGCAGCGGCTCGCAGTGTGCGCTCATGGACGCCGAGTTCTCGAGCGGATCAAGAGACAGTAGCTCGTTCTGATGTGCCCAGTCGGCGAGAGCCTCTCGTGCTTGTTTGAGCGCGCGAACCCTCACGAGCGGAAATCATCGAACCGAAGCGCACGAGTCCCAAGGCTCTCGTATCGTACGGTGCGGACGGGCGGACGACTGCGAATCTCTTCTAGATTCAGCAGTCGTACACATCCGCTGCACAGCGTCGGGCTGTCCTGCGCGCAACACCCGAGATGCTGACCGGCGTCAGAGGACGACCAACTATCGCCTCGACAGTGGAAACGAAGCCGCTCATGCCTGGAGGCAAGAATCGCTCGCTCAGTTCGAGGCACAAGGCACCGAACACTGCAGCAAGGAAGAACATTCGAATGCGCTTGGCCATGGTCATTGACCTCCGTATGCTTTCTTGATCGAAAAAATGCCCGGCAACTCGTCGAAGTCGCGGAGATCGCCCGGGTTGAGCTTCTTGGCGTCTGCAGGAACCTTCAGTGTGAACCGATCAGACGCGACCCCCGAGCCCGTGTTCCAAGCCCGCACGTCGATGGTGTACTGCGGCGCTCCATCTACCTTCGTGCTGGTGATGACGTAGCGGCAGGGATAAGGACGACTCCCCTGAGCAATCCAGATCTGCCAGTCCACTTCCTTCGTTCTGAAAGCCAGATGATCGCATTCGATGCCGCCGACCACGCCACTTCCCAGGTCCTTGGTATCGACGACCTCGGGCATGAGCTGATCGTAAACATTCGACATCAGCAAATCCGCCCCGGGTATGGGCCGATGATATTTGGTCCGCAACTCGTCCACTAATTGATCGAGCGTGCCTGGCGCTTCGACTTGAGCGTACGCGTTGGCATTCTTGCCGAACATCGTCACCGTTTTCCCATCAAAGACGAACTCGACATTCGCAAATCCGCCCATGCGGGTTGCGCGTATCTTGTCAGGGCGGTTCACCGTCAGTGTGCCGGAACTTGCCAGTCCGAGCTTCTGATTCTGCTTGGTGACAACCTCGAGATACGTGTCGTAGTCGAATGAAAAGGCCTTTTGCGCAGCCATATAGTCCGACGAAGCCTTCAGCAGTCTTTTGGCATTTGCTTCCGGGGTGGGCGCGCCTGACATGTCCACCGCTTCCAGTGTCGTCCTCTTCGCGTTTGCTTCAGCTGTACGCGTAGCTGACATGGCCACCGCTCCCGCTGTCGCCGCGAGAGCAAGCAAGATTGCCCATGTCCTCGCGTCTCTCGTGACCTTCCTGATTGTGGATTGCATCTACTCCTCCGCTACCACCAGAGCATGACGCGGGCCAGCTGCAGGCTTATTCCCGTCTTCTCCGTGAGGGGTCAGAAATTCACCTCGAGGTTGACGTGCATCGTGTGAGCAGCGCGCTGGCGTTCGGAGCCTTATCAGTTCTTGTCTGGACGTGACGATTTGAGGAGCAGGAGACGGCACGTTGAACGACGCAGAGGATCCGTGCGACGCGCATTGAACGGCTGGACAGCAAAGTCAACGCCGCCGCGAATGCACACCTGCCCTGTCGTGATTTCGGTCCGTTCGCTCCGGTTCACGGACCCTGGTCAGATGGTCACGATATGCGGTAGCTCGAGACAGCCGGATGGAGGAGACGATGGACCTTCAGACGTGAGCGAGCGGCTTGCACCATCAGCTCTCGCCCCTGCCACCGGGAATGCGCGGACGCGGCTCGTCGGCAGGTTCGACGCCGCTGCCCTCCGCGTCATGCTCGTCGGGATTCGGCAGCGAGGAGGCTGGATCGCTCGCCGCGCAGAGCATTAACGAGGTGAAAGCGACCCCAGGTACGCCGAGAGCGCGATGATGTCGTCTTCCGATAGCTTCGCGACGACCTTCTTCATCAGCGCCGAATTGGCCCCGGCACTCGTGCCGTTCTGCATCGTGATGAGCTGCCGCGCGATGTACACCGGCTGAAGGCCCGCAATGCGCGGCACTTCGCCGAGCCCCGTGAGCGCATCGCCGTGGCAGATCGCGCACTGAATCGTCTTGCCCGCGCCGCCCGTCTTCGCAAGAGCGGCACCCTTCGCGATGCTGCCAGGCGGCACGTACGCGATGAAGCCTGAGTGAGGATCGCGGATGGTCGTCCGCATCGGGTCTTCCGGAATCTGGATGATTCGGCGTCCGATTGGCTCGGTGCCGCCGTCCGGGTGAAGGCGTCGATGGCGCGCATCAGCGCTGATGTAGGTCTTCGGCGGCGTCGCGGTCTCGATCACTTTCACGAATGGCGCGGGCTTGACGCTCGCGAAATACTCCGCCGCCTCGCGCACGTCCTCGTCGGAGACGGCGCGCGCGATCGGCCCCATGCGCGCGTCCTCTTTCCGTGCACCGCTCTTGAAGTACTGCATCTGCCGGATGATGTACGCGGCCGGCATGCCTGCGATGTCCGCGGATTCCGGATGCCCCTGGCCCGACATCAGGTGGCATGACCCGCACGCATTCGGCATCGGACCCTTCACGCTGCGCGGCGCGGCCGGATGTTCGTCGGGAAACCAGTCGGGAGGATTCGCGTTGCCGGCGATTGCGGTCGCCTCGTATTCCTTGCTGCTGCCCGGGGCGCGCACCGTCGCCGGCACGCGCGGTTCGGGCGGCTGTACCTTGTCAGGAATATTGAAGGCCCACTCCGGCAGACCGTTCGGAATCGTCGTCGGCGTCGGGTTCTGCGCCCGAACAGCGACCGTCAGAAGCGACATGGAAACGAGAATGCGGAAGCAGTTGCGCATGTGCGGATTATCCACTGTTTGGTGGATCTGCTCTTCGGATCTTGCCCGTGGTGTCTGCTTTGGCGAGCGCTTCGACCACCTCGAGCGGCTGCGGCCAGTTGGGACGACGTCGGGCCGGTTTCGTCTTCGCCTCCTCTCTCCTGAAGCAGAGCAGATCCGGATAACAGGTCGGCGCGTGACAACCTTCGGGTTGCTTTCGGAACCGGGCTCCGAAAGACGACGCGGTTCTCGTATGTCACGATCAACTTGCGGAAATACTCACTGTTCAATAGCATCGCCGCCGAACGCTCTGCGCAACACCAGCCCACGTGCAGACAGGCAAGGAGGGAATCATGAAAAGCCCCGCGTTGTTGTTATTGAGTGTAGTCGCCCTGGGAACAATGCCCACGGTGGCGTGGGCGCAGGGCACCGGCTATCCCGTCATCATCATCCCAACGGGAAAGGGTCCGTATACGTTTCCTCCTGGCTACACGACACCCTGGGACAAGGTTGAGATCAGGGTGACGGAGAAGATGTCGCCGAACCTGTTCGTGCTCCATGGTTCGCAAGGCGTTGATCCAGCACACCCCGACGCGTCCGGCGGCAGGGCCATGGCGCTCTTCGGACCGGATGGCGTCCTGCTGGTGGATACCCAGAACCGACAGGTGGCCGACAAGACACTGGCGGCGATCCGGTCATTCACCAATGCGCCCATCCGCATTCTGGTCAATACGCATATTCATGGCGACCACACGGGCGCCAATGCCTTCTTTGCCAAGCAGGGGGCGTTGATCCACGCGCAGGAGAATCTGCGGAATGAAATGCTGCGTCCCCCGCAGCGCGCCAATGGCGAGGCGGGGCCTACGCCGGATATGGCCGCCGTTCCGGTGGTGACCTATAGCTATGACCCTGCCACACGCGGCCAGCCGGCGGTGACCTTCCATATGAATGGTGAGACCGTGGACTTCATCCCGATGATGCCGTCCCACACTGCGGGCGACACCATCGTCCGCTTCCGCAACGCCAATGTGATCTACATCGAGGATTTCTACCGCAACTTCGGCTATCCGTTCGCCGATCAGAACAATGGCGGCTCGCTGAGGGGCATGCTCGATGCGATTGACCTTTTCGAGCAGATTGCCGGTCCCGACACGACGCTCATTCCTGGCCACGGCACGCTGATCAAGAAGAAAGATCTTCAGCCTTATCGCGCCATGCTGCTCGACATCCTAGCTAAGGTGAAGACGCTGCGCGAGCAGGGGAAGTCGCTGAATGACGTTCTGGCAGCGAACCTGACGGCGCCGTATGAGGCGACAACGCAGGGCGACACGCAGCAGAGCAAGGACCGCTTCATCACCGAAGCGTATGACGAGGTGAAGGACTTTCCGCCTGTCGTGGATGGAAAGCGGACGATGCCGAGACGTCCCTAGCCATGATGGACTTGGTCCTGGTAACTTATGAGACCGATCTGTCGCGCAGGATTGGATGGTACCGAGTCGCGTCGCCGATCCTCGCGGCTGTCCGTTGGCGGATACATCGAAACGAGGTCAGCATGAGTCGCATCTCTACGCGTGTGGCAGTGGGTCTCCTGGGCACGTTGGTGGTGTGCGCAGGCTCTTCGTTCCAGTCGTCACTGGCGCAGGCACCCGCCGACGGTACGTTCGCGCTGACCGGCGGCCGCGTCATTGACGGTACCGGGGCCGCACCGCTCGAGCGGGCCACGATCGTTATCGCGGACGGCCGCATCCAGGCCGTCGGGGCCGCGGCCACCGTTCCCGCCGGCGCCACGCGGATCGACATGGCCGGCAAGACCATCGTGCCGGGGCTCATCAATGCCCACGGCCACCTGAATGCGGATCAGTCCACCAGGCCGATCCGCGACAAACTCGCCGGGCAGCTCCGGGTGTACGCCGACTACGGCATCACCACGGTGGTCGTCCTCGGGGCTGGCGCAAATGATCTTGAGGAGGCGGTCAAGCTGCGCGACGAACAAGGGCGCGGCACCCTCGAGCGTGCGCGAGTGTTTGTCGCCGGCCAGAGTCTGAGAGATTTGAAGACAGCAGAAGAAGCCCGGACACGCGTGGACCGCTACGCGGACCAGAAGGCCGACATCATCAAGATCCACATCACGGGCGGTCCCAATGACATGACGCCAGACGTCTATGGCGCCCTCATCGATCAAGCGCACAAACGAGGACTCAGGGTTGCGGCGCACCTGTACTACCTGAAGGACGCGAAGGGGTTGCTGGACAAGGGCGTGGACGTCATTGCCCACAGCGTGCGCGACCAGCCCGTGGATGCACCGGTGATTGCCGAGATCAAGCGGCGGAACGTCGGCTATATTCCGACTCTGACGCGCGACCTGGCGCAGTTCGTGTACCAGACGACGCCGGCGTTCTTTAGCGACCCGTTCTTCCTGCGGCATGTCGATGTGTACCGCCGGGAGATGACGATGCTCAACGATCCGGCCCTGCAGGAGAAGACGCGGAACAACAAGGAGGCCCAGGCCATCAAGCCGGCGCTGGAGCAGGCCAACCGGAATTTGAAGACCCTGTCGGATGCGGGCGTGCAGATCGCCATGGGCACCGACACGGGCACGAATCTGGGGCAGTGGCAGGGCTACTTCGAGCAGGTCGAGCTCGAGATGATGGTGAAGGCCGGAATGACGCCGATGCAGGTGCTCGTGGCCGCCACCGGCGGCGCGGCCCGCGTCATGAAGCTCGAGCAGCAACTGGGCGCGATCCAGCCCGGCAAGCGCGCCGATCTTCTCGTATTGAACGCGAACCCGCTGTCCGATATCCGGAACACGCGGCAGATCCACTCGGTGTGGATCGCGGGCCGCCGCCTCGCGGGCGGGTCCTAACTCGATCGTCCCTTTCGCGCCGTCGCGATCGGCCTCTTACGGCAGCCGGCCCTGCCGCCACACGACGCCGGCAAGGACGCGCGACGCCTTGCCGTCATGTCCCTCGGTTCGAATCACGCGGTAATCGCCCTGCAACCGGAGCCCGAGGTTCGGCATCACATCGACGTCGATTCCCGCTCCGGGCTGGTACGTGAACCCCGTCGTCAACGCGCCGTCGAACTGGACGCCGCCGCTGATATGGGAGCCGCCGAGCAGGACCTGTGCAAACGGCGTGACCCTCGACAGCGCGTGAGAGGCGAACCGCGGCCCGATCATGAATGTGTACACCCGAAGGTTGCGGTCCGTTCCACGGAAAGTGGCGCTCGTAAATGGACCCCGCTGACAGTCACGGCACGTCCTGTAGCTGCCGCCGACCTCCGCGGCGGCGCCGATCCAGTCCATTGATATTTCCAGCCACGGAGGCGACCCATCCTGCCGGGAACGTCTCGGCTCGATCCTGGTCGTGCATGACCGCATAGCCCGCCGGAGATCTCCGCTCGTGGCGTCTGGGCACTCGAGGGCACTTCCGCCAGCAGCAGCAGCACAGGCAGAGCACGGCTCCAATACGTGTCATCGGATACCTCAGAACGTGTACTGCACGCCCAATTCGGCAATCCGGGGCGGCATGATCGTCAGCGGTAGCTCGAAATTGGGCCCGGACAGCTGCGTCAGCGTTTCGACCGTGCTGATGTTGGTCAAATTGTAGACGTTGAACCGCAGAGAGACCTGATGTCCCTGTCTGAGGCGGAATGACTTCTCCGCGCGCATGTGGAGCAGATTGATGGTCGGCATCCTTCGAGTGCCGATCGGCTCCACCCGGACCACTTGCGACGTGATCTGCTGACCGCCCGTGAAGGACACCGTCCGCGCGTACGGCGCGCCGCTCCGGGATTCAAAGTTCGCCGACACCTGCAGTCGCCCGGGAAGAGGTAGGCTCCTGACGCTCTGCCCGTCCATTCCCGATTCTTGATGCGCGCGTTGATTTCCGCATTCGGATCCAGCGTCGCCAAGAAGACCTGGAGGCCGGGCATTGTGAAATCGTTGCCCGTGCTGGCGGTGTTCTGGGTGAATGGAATATTCACGTCCGTGGAGGAGTAGGACGCCATCGCCAGCCACCTGTTGGACAGGCGCTTGCTCAGCGCCATCTCGTAGCTCTTGAACGTCTGGTCCGATCCGGCATCGTTCACCAGCATCGGCTGCTGGAAGGATCGCCCCCGGTAGGCTGCCGGGTAGTCCCAGTAGGTGATCAGCGTTCCCGGGTCGTCGGCCGTGCCAAGCCTGTTGTCGGGCCCCGGATCCCGATTCGTGATGGGAATGTTGTACACGCTCGTACGGCCGCAGGTTGTTCTGCACCCGGAAGGTTTGCTGCCGCGAATAAATGCCGGTCACGCGGAGGGCCAGATCCGCTATCAGCTGCCGCTCGAGGGACGACATTGAACTCGTTGCTCATCGGCTCCTTGATGTTCGGGTTGGGGACGGCGCCGGCGAGCCCGTCTTCGCCGCCAGTGAAGAGGCTCGTCGAGACGAAGTCCGGCCCGTTGCGATCGAAGTTGATCTCGCCCGGCTCGAACAGCTTGTTGCCGTTGGTGTCATGCCATGTGTAGAGCGACCGGAGGTGCACGTTCTCGTTCGCCATCTGCAGCTCGTCGGAATGCCAGTTATGGGCGAAGCGTCCCCAGCCGCCTTTGAGGACGGTCTTGCCGTCGCCCGACACGTCAAACGCCACGCCGATGCGGGGCACCAGTGAATTCCACGTTGGGAACTCGATGCGCGGGAAACACTGCGCCGGGTACACGGTCTCGAGCGGAGCATCGGAGGCCGAGCGGCACTGCTCCGGGATGACCCCGACCGCGTGGGCGTAGCGGGCGCCCACGTTCAGCGTCAGCGCGGCGCGCGATCGTCCAGCTATCCTGTGCGTAGAGCCAGGTCGTGTGGGTGAGATCCTTCGGCACGCAATCCGGCGAACCTCTTCTTGTAGCAGTTGTTCCAGGCCGCCATCTGGAAAGGCACGCTCGTTCCTGAAGACGAGCTCGTAATTGCCGACATGCCGCGTGGGGAGGCCGGTTGCCTCGTTGTTCGTGCCGTTTCGGGAGCTGATCTTCCGATCGGCGTGGGCGGCCGCGTAGTCGAACCCCACCTTGAAGTCATGGTTGCCCGCCAACAAGTTGGGCTTGTACCAGCTCATCGTGCCTTTCGAGTGGTTCCGACTCTCGAAGGAGTCGATCCCGTACGTGTTGATAGCACCCCGTGACCGCCTGGGTCAGCTGGTCGACGGTGGCCACGTTGTCCGAGTAACACTGCCGCGTGACGTTCCAGACCCAGGCTCCCATCTGCAGCGAGAAGAACTTGTCGCCCCTGATCCCCTGCCATTCAATCTTGCTCGTCGTCGCCTGCGTCGGACTGTACACGCGCGACTCCCACGCCACCCGCTGGTTCCCGGGGGCCACGCCGCCCTGACGGACGTACTGGACCGCGGCGATGAACTTGTTGTTGGGCGTCATCTGATACGACACTTTGCCTGTGTGGAAATACTGGAACTGGTCGTTCTCGCCGGGGGTGCCGTCGGGCTTGAAGACATTCAGGACGCCAACCTGCTCCTCGCGCCTCCGTGTCGAGTAGTAGAACCACAATTTGTCCTGGACGATCCGGCCGCCGAGCTCACCGCTGGCATCCGTGCGGTTGTTGACCGGATTGCCGGAAGTGATGCCCCGCTGCTCTCAGCGCTGGCGTGAGGTTGTCGCTCTCGAAGCGGTGACCCGTCTTGGCGAAGAAGCCGCTGCCATGAAAGTCATTGCCACCTGACTTCAACAGGACGTTGATCTGAAGCCCCTTGGTCGGCGACTCGGCCGTGTTCCCCACGGTCGTGACGGTCGATTCCTCCATGGCGGCGTAGTCGTAGTGGTTGCCGCCCTGCGTTCCCGTCTTGGGTCCGCTGGTCACTACGCCTTCGAGCGCCACCCACTGTTCGCCGAGCTGGCCGAACACCTTGAATTGCGGGTTCCCCGTGACAAAGCTCCAGTTCAACTGCGGGCGCGCGCCGGGCGCCTGAACCATCACGGCGACGATGCTGTTCCGGCCCGTGGGGATCAGCTCCAGGGTTTCTCTCGTGAGCTGGGTGCGGGCGGTCGTGGACGTCACGTCCACCACGGGCGCGACCCCGGATACCGTCACCGACTCGGTGAGCGTGGCGACTTTCAGCGACACGTCCACTCGTGCCTGAAAACCGATCGTGAGCCGCAATTGCTCCTGTCGCGCGCTCTGGAAACCCTCGAGCGTGTATTCCACGATGTAGGTCCCGATCGGCAGCGGGGACAGGCGGTATTCGCCGCGTTCGTTGGTGACGTCGATCACTTGCGGTACCTGTAATGCCGGGCTCCTGGCCGTGACGGTCACGCCGGGCAAGACCCCGCCGGTGTCGTCGGTGACCTGCCCGAGGATGGAGGCCTCCTGCTGCGCCCAGCCGGGGACTGGCAGCAGCACCAACATGAGGAACAGAACGAGGATGCTTCGCTGTGGGGACGTCTCGCGCGTGTTGTTCATGACGCACTCCTGCAGAAGCCGAAGTGACCGACCGGTCGCGAGCGGACTTCACAGGCCCATCTACTGGCAGCGACGTAACCAGATCCTGACGTTGACGAGGGCTGCGGAAGTACGCCCAGTTTACGAAGAAGAATGGCGGTCGCGTCGTTATGGTCTTTCGCGCGTGGGCCAGAGGATAGCCGATCTCACACAGTAGTCAAGCGCGCTCGAATTGAGTTGTCAACGCGAAATAGAAATGTCCCCGTTCTTAACGAAATAGAAATGTCCCCTGGGTGATGGCCTGTGGGCGCTGTGCGAAACGCGTCCGCGCGTTTTGCAAGGCGCGGTGGGCGCGTCTGCGCGTCCACGGTGCCGGCAGCGTCCATGGGCCTGTGTCATTGCGCGCGCCCTGCCGCGAGGGTCCGAGCCTGGCGCTCGTCGTAGCCGCAGCTCCACGGGTGATCCTCGCTCGGTCCGCGGCGCACCGGTGCCGCGATCCGAGCCGGGGGCCGTGTGGCCGGCGGGCGCGGCGATTTGGGCGGCGGCGCCGGAATCTCGCTCCAGCGCACCACGGCGTCCCCGATAGCGCATCTCAATCGCGCCGTGCGCGTTCTCGCGCACCAGCACGGTGCTCCGGGCCGGGGCCTGCTGGCTCTGCCGCGCCACCTGAAAGTACCGCGTGTCGTAGCGGATCACCCAGTCGTTGGACAGCACCCGCGTGTCCTCGAGCTGCAACGCCTGATCGAGCGCGGTCCGACTCGGCGTCCGCCGATGAAAGTCCTCGGGCGACGCCGGGGCCTGCGCGAAGCGGCCGTTGTGCTCGGGGAGATACGTCGTCTCCAGGAACACATTCGCCGCCGTCGCATCCGCGATCCCCAGCCGCCGCAATTTCTTCACGAGCCGATCTTGGTGGGTGCCGTGATTCCGCTCGACACGCCCCTTCGCCTGCGGCGAGCTCGCCGCGATGATCTGAATCCCCAACGACCCGCACATGCGGCCAAACTGCGTCAGCGGTACGGCCCCGGTCGCCTGCTCCTCCGCATTCGGCTCTCGCACGTAGACATTCTTCCAATCCGTATAGAGCGCCAGCGGCACGCCGTACACCTCGATCCACCGGCGCAATACATCGACCGCCGCCCAGATCGTTTCGTGGTCCCCGAGCCGCGCGAGCGTCCGGCCCGTCGCATCGTCGACCAAATTCATCAAGCAGCCGCGCGGCGCCCGCGTCTCATACCACAAGTGGAAACTGCCATCGAGCTGCACCAGCTCGCCGAAATGCGCCTTGCGCTCCCGTCGCGCGCGATGGGCCGAGCGGGTCCGGGCGCGACTCCACAAGCCGACGGCCAGCATCCAGCGGCGCAACGTGTCGTGATGCACCGTGATCCCGTCTTCACTGGCCAAATGCTCCGCGGCCAGCGTCGGCCCAAACCGCACGGCAATCGCCCCGCTGTACTTCTCCCGCACCAGCGCCAACACCCGCTCGCGCTCAGCCGTGGGGCCGCGCATGATTCGACCCCCGACCCGCGCTCCGGTGCTTCAGCCCCTTGGCGCCTTCCGCCTGATAGCGTCGCGCCAGACGTTTCGCCTGGCGATAGCTCACGGCCATCAACGTCGCCGCCGACCCCAGACTCAGCGTCCCCGCCTTCACGCGGCTCAACACCTCCACCCGCGTCAGCTCCCGCCCGCTCATTTCTGTCCTCCCCAACCGTGACCCCCTTCGAGGTCATCAGCTTAGAGGGGACATTTCTATTTCGCTGGCGAGGGGACATTATCAATTCGCGTCAACAGCGCGCTCGAATTGAGTTTCAAAGCTCGAATTGAGGACCCGCAGGGTTTAGTAGGGAGGCAGCAGGGTCCTTGATCGCCAGTCTCGCGGCGGACGCGGAAAAAGAAATCCCGTCTATCACGTTGACACCGGAAGCCAGTGTGGAGATACGTACCGCTTCGTTGCGGCTTCCGAAAGGGAGGCAGACATGCAACGCTATCGGGTGTGCGCGGTCGGCGGAGTCGCTGTCTCCCTCCTGTCCGTCGTTTCCGTTCTTGGACAGGGCGCGCAGCAGCCGCAGGCCAGAATCGAGACTGTGTATCCACGACACGTGGCGCGCGGTCACACAACCGTCATCAACGTCGCGATTCCCAGCCGGGACGCCGTCCAGGCTGCGGAGATCTCACCTTCAACTGGTATGACGGTGTCCGGTATCAAAGGGAGCGGGAGCGAGACGGAACAGGCAATTGGGTGGTGGGAGATCACCCTCGATGTTGCGAACGACGCGGCGCCTGGCGATCGGTCCCTGGTACTCGTGATGCGGATGGGTCGTAGCGCTCCTGCAACGATCTCGGTTTCAACCCACGCTCCCACCATCTCTGATCTCAGGATCGTGCCGCCACAGTCGAATCAGCCAACGGTCGAATTGCGATTGGTCGCTGCTGACGCGGCTGGCGATCTTGGTGATTCACCATATGTCTGGTTCACCGCCGGCTGCGGGGGTGAACCGATCGTCGGCGCAGTCAGGGGCACGGTGAGCGCTGGCGTCGTACGCGCCGCCCTTCCCCACCTGCGCAAAGCGGCTGCTGGGGGCACCACGGCCGCCGGCCAATGCGATTTTCAGGTGCGGGTCACCGATTCGCCCGGGATCGAGAGCAATACACTGAAGACGACCGTGGAGTTCAGGAACTGAATCTGGTCGCGACGGCGGAGAATCAATCATGCGCCTGATCCTGCTCATGTCGTCAGCCCTGGTATTGGCAATGTCGGGGACGTCGTTCGCCCAGGAATGGACCGAGTTTGTCAGCCGGGAAGATCGCTTCACCATCACCTTCCCGGGTCAACCGACGGTCACGGAAACGACCTGGACGTCGCAGTTCAGCGCGATCCTCCCGGCTCGTATCTATAGCGGCACCCAAGGTTCCGGCCGCTACTCGGTGACCGTGGTCGACTACAACCCGATTGAACGCCTCCTCTCAGAGCGATCCCGCAGCCTGCCCGCCCTTGATCTGGCGGTTCACGCGTATGGTCCTGGATACTGGAAAACGGACGTGCGAAGCGCGGTCGTCTATGCGATGTCGAAGTTCCTGGCGCGAGACGCCAAGATTACGAGCGTATATCGAATTTTTCGGACCTTGTTGCAGGACTGCTCGTGGAGCTCACCAATAACGATCAATCCCGCACCTTTGCGTCAATGTACATGCACGAGAACAGGCTTGTTATTACTGAGGCGACCGTGCCCAAGGATGCTCCTCCGCCGTTGATCTTCCAGCAGTCGCTTGGATGGCTCGACGAGGACGGGACGACGAAGCTCCGCTATCAATTCATCTACTACAACGATCCGGACGCCCCGAAACCGCCGATTCAGGGTCGTTGAGCGCAAGCCCGAATGAAAGCGTATGCTGGCGCGCTTGCGGATCAAACTGCAATTACGATCGACAAGGCAAAGAGGACGCTGATTATGGATTCGACCAGACGCAGCATATTGGCCGCGGGTGTTGCGGCTGCGGCAGCGGCCGCCGTGCCGCGCGTACTTGCTCAGCAGACGCGCCAAGGGGGCAAGTTCTACGAAAGAGGCTCGGTTCGCATCTACTATGAGGAGGCCGGTTCGGGCTTCCCTCTGTTGCTGCTTCCGGGCGGCGGATTGAACTCGACCATTGGCTTCTTCACTGGTAACGCGCCGTTCAACGCGATCGAGGAGTTCCAGGGGGAATACCGCTGCATCACGGCGGACCTGCGCAACGCCCCCAGCGGTCAATCGACCGGCCCTGTTGAAGTCGACCGGCCTTGGGAATCCTATGCCGACGATCAGCTTGGGCTGATGGATCATCTCGGCATTGACAGGTTCTTCGTGATGGGCTTTTGCATTGGCGGCCCCTTCATCTGGAGTCTTCTGAAGCGCGCACCGAATCGGATTGTCGCGGCGGTGGTGGCGCAGCCCGTGGGCTGGCGGCCGGAGATGCGCGAGCCGAAGTACCCAGGCGCATTTTGGAAAAGCTGGGGTGCATTGTTGACCGCGAAACGGCCCGAGATCTCGTTGCAGCTGACTGACCAATTCGTCACCAAGATGTTCGAGACCGACCCCGACTTCGTGTTTACAGTGACACGTGATTTCGTGCGGAGCTGCCAAAATCCGGTCCTGATCCTGCCAGACGAGGTCCCTGCACACCCTTACGCCGTTGCCATGGAATGTGCGATGCTCGCGCCCAAGGCCGAAGTGAGCCTTTTCCCGTGGAAAGAGCCCAAGGAGCGAATTCCGCTGGCGGTGCGCCAGATTCATTCGTTCCTGCGCGCGCATCGGCCGGCGTAGGCGGAGCGAGTCTCTGCGAACGACGAAGACCACTTTTCGTGGCCTTCGCCGAGGCTGGGAAGGTCACATCGGTGGAGGCACCGAACCGCGCTGCCGTTTAGGGACGAATCGTGACCTTCTTCATCGTGAGCGGCGCAACCGGCGAGCGGCGCTCGATCGCATGAGGCAAATCCTCGTCGACGCACGAGACGGACTGCAAAATGAGATTGCGCGGGGCGCGAGTGAAGATCAGGCCGTGACCGCGGTCAAACTCGATCAGTACGCGAAACTGTATGCGTTCGACGCGCAGAGAGAAGTTGTTCTGCGACGAATGTACAAAAAAACTGAAGGGGACGCTGCCATAATCCAATACCGGATCCCGAATCCCGATCATTGAATCGTGATCATCACCTCGAAATATCCGACATTGTCCCTGAAGTCATCGTCGTTTACGCCGAGATAGAGCCGTCCTATCGTCGGTGCCAGAACCGCACGGCTGCTACCGACGAAAAACGGCGGGCCGTAACCGATGCGACCGATCAACGCACCAGCTCTCTGCGTCAGCATCGGCACATCGACACTCCGATGGCCCCCCGCGCCGTCCGCCGTCGCACCGTTGCGAT
Source organism: uncultured Acidobacteriota bacterium (assembly GCA_963814955.1). Taxonomy (GTDB): domain Bacteria; phylum Acidobacteriota; class Vicinamibacteria; order Vicinamibacterales; family UBA2999; genus DATCJA01. Next base: position 49,165 of record CAWFEX010000013.1, on the reverse strand, counting down.
CATCGCGGTCGTCTACCCGGATTGTGCCGTTCGCCTCGAATAACAACAGGTCCCGGGGCTGGACGTCGATGCCCGTGTCGCTCCATCTCTCCCACGCTTCCACCAGGACAGTTCGTCCCGTCGTCGGCAACGTTCGGACGCCACGCTGGACCATGCCATACCGCTGACTGTACTCGCTCGACGTGACGAGGCGATCAACAAAGGCCTGGGGTCCGCTCATTGGACCGTTTTCGAGTTGCTGCACCCAGCCGGTGCTCGCAGTGTCGGGCTGCCGCTCGAGCATATGGCGGTACAGTTCGTTCACGACGTGCTGCGCATCCGTCGTGCGGGGTTGCTGCGCCGCAACCGCGGCGGCAAGGAACAGGGCACAGGTGACTATCGCTGCTGCGCGGTACATACATCCACTCCCATCCACTCCGTGTACGTTTCAGGGTTTGTGCCATTGACGTGCATTCCACTGATAAGGGGACACAGCTCATGACCCATGCGTTATCCGGAGAGTTCCGTGTGGGGTCCAACGCGCGGCCGTGACTCAAGTTCCGGGGCGACTCGCCCGAAAGAAAGACGAGATGCGCGCTTGGCGAAGGTTGGGCGCCCGGCAGGACTCGGTCTGCGTGAGCCGCAGGCGAAGCAGACGCAAGAACCTGGCGGGCGTGGCCATTCCGAAGGAACGTTGGAATGGCGCGCCCGGGAGGACTCGCACCTGCGGCCCCTGCTTAGAAGGGCAAATTCCTTTGGGCTAAGTACGCCCAAGGCAATCGGTTGCGAAGCCTGCCACGCAGTCGTGCCACGCGTTTCCGTTGTGAGCCCGTGCTACTTCTTCGGCAACGCGAACGCGATGATTTCGTCGTTGGTGACCTCCGACCCCGTCAAGCTGCCCCCAGTGGCCACGACCGCCACGAACTGCCGTCCATCCGCACCCATGTACGTGATTGGCGCGGTCTCGATCGATGATGGCAGTTTGATCTCCCACAGCTTGTCGCCGGTTGCCGTGGCGAACGCGCGGAACCTGAAATCGTCCGTGCCGCCGACGAACGTGAGCCCGCTTGCGGTGAGAATCACGCCGCCGGTACTGGGCCGGCCCGTGTTCTGAAGGCCCGGCGGCAGCATGTCGGAGACGCCGAGTGTTTTGCGGTACGCGATGTCGCCCGTATCCATGTTGACGGCGACCAGCTCGCCCCACGGGATCGGGCCGCACGGCAGGCGCCGATCGGGATCGGCGAAGCGGCGTAGACCGGCGAGCTCCCCCGCATTGATCCAGCTGCCGTCCGGCCGCCGGACCAGCCGCATCGGCTGGAAGAGGTTTGTAGTGTTCGACACGAACAGGTGCAGATTGGGATCGTACGCGGGTCCCCAGTAGTTGATGCCCCCCTGTGGTCCTGGCGGAGAAATGCTGTAGCGCTCTGCGGCGATCGGCATGTACGGACCGCCGAGCTTCATGTTGTTGTCGTCGACTAGGCGCGCGCAGTACCGCCTCGTGCTGAGGCTCGCCCTTGTAGAGGTTGTCACGCGAGATCGTCATCTGCGCCAGCGGCTCCGGCTTCACCGGGAACGGTTGCGTCGGCGATACCTGCTCTCCGGGCACGTCGCTCTTCGGCACGGGACGCTCGACGACATCGAAAATCGGCTTGCCGGTGACGCGGTTGAGCGTGAACAGCAGCCCGGTCTTGTTGATGACGAGGAGCGCGGGAATCGTCGCGCCGCCCCGTTGCAGGTCGACGACGAGCGGAGCCGACTGCATGTCGTAATCCCAGACATCGTGGTGCACGAGTTGGAAATGCCAGATATACCTGCCGGTGTTCGCATCGACCGCGACCACCGACGACGAGAACAGGTTGTCGCCGGGACGGTCGATGCCGACGCGATCGTTGTTCGGAGCCCCAAGCGGCATGTAGAGAATGCCGCGCGCCGCGTCAAGCGACATGTGGCCCCATACGTTGACGCCGGACCGGTTCTTGGCGCTCTCCCCGCCCCATGTGTCGTACCCGAGTTCGCCCGGACGCGGCACGGTGTGGAACGTCCACACCAGCTTGCCCGTCGTCGCGTCCCACGCGCGTGTGTCGCCGGCGGGGCCTGATCCGCCGTTGGACCCGCCGGGGCCCTCGCCGGGGCCCGCGCCGGTGATGATCAGATTCTTGAAGATGGTCGGAGACGACAGGTGCGAGTACCGGTACGTTCATGCCGGTCTGCATTACTTCCGGCGTCTTGGTGTTGACGATGCCCTTGTCGCCGAACCAGTCGTTCAGTCGGCCGGTCGCCGGGTCAATCGAGTAGAGCGCGCCGGCGTTCGACCCGAAGACGATCGACGCCGGGCGGCCGCCTCCGCCTGGCCAGTATGCGATACCGCGCTTGGCCGGGACGTCGTTGTTCGGCAGCTGAAATCTCCATTTCTCTGTGCCGGAGGTGGCGTCGAGCGCGAACACCTCGCCGTACGGCGACCCGACATACATCGTGTTCCCGATCACGATGGGAATGGCGTCGCCTCTGAGCAGCCTGCCGGAGTAGCCGGCGGGCTTGAGATGGATGCTCCAGGTGCGCTCCAGCGTGCCGACATTGGCCGGCGTGATCTGGGTCAGCGGGCTGTAGCGGTTGGCGCTTTCATCGTAGTTGCTGGCCGACCAGCCGGTCGGCCCCGACGTGTGCTGTGCGACGCCTATGGCGCCGGCGGCAGCCGCAATGACGATGCCTGCACTCAGTCTCGACATGAATGTTGTCATGGCTATCCCCGCGATTGAAGTGTGAGCGCCTTGATGACGGTTCCTCCACTTCCAGAGGTTGCTTATCGTATATCCACGCCGCGCTAATGTTTCCTATCCCCGCTAAGATGCTCGCGCCCAAGGCCGAAGTGAGCCTTTCTCCGTGGAAAGAGCCCAAGGAGCGAATTCCGCTGGCGGTGCGCCAGATTCATTCGTTCCTGCGCGCATCGGCCTGCATAGGCGGAGCGAGTCTCTTTCGAACGACGATGACTGGACGAACCGAAGCGCGCTGGCGATTAGGGACGAATGGTGACCTTCTTCATCGTGAGCTGTGTAACGGGCTGGCTCGGTTCGCCGCCAGGACCCACGGTTGTCTCGGTGTTGGCGAGCGCGTCGACCACCTCGAGGCCTCCTGTGACCCGCGCGAAAATCACGTAGTTGGGTGGAAGCGGATAATCCTCCTGAAGAATGAAGAACTGGCTGCCGTTGGTGTTGGGGCCCGCGTTGGCCATCGCCACGAAGCCGCGGCGGTAGCCGCCGCTGTAGAGCGCCGACTGCGGGTTGATTTCGTCAGCGAACGAACCTCCCCACGCACTCTCTCCGCCTGTGCCGTTGCCTGAGGGATCGCCGCCCTGGATCATGAATGCTTTGACGACGCGGTGGAACGTCAGGCCATCGTAGTAACCGTGCTCGGCCAGCAGCCTGAAATTCTCGACAGCTTTCGGCGCGTCTGCCTCGAAAAATTCCATCTCGATTGCGCCTTTGTCGGTTTCGATGACCGCATGCTTGCCGCCGGAGCTGGTGGCGCCAGCCGGGACTTTCGGATTGCCTGGCGAAGCACTGCAGCCGGCCACGCACAAGAAGGGCACACACAGGAGCAGAAGGATCCGGCGGCGCTTCTCTCGCAGACGAGGCGGAATCACCACCCGGCCGTTCGGGGACATGGATGTCGTCGACATGCGTGAATCATACCGCCAGCGCGAAGACGTTCGACCGATTTGGCGTTAGCATTACGCCCATGACGACCAGGCTTGCGACCATCGCTGTGCTTTTGCTTGCGCTGCAGAGCGCTGCCGCTTCGCAGACGCCGTCCCCTGATCGGGCGGCCAACTCAGGGCAGCTTGAGGCAGATCATTCCCGGCCATTACGTGTTCACCCAGAACACCGAAGGCAGGCTTTTCAACAGCGGCGTCGTCGCCACGAGCGAGGGCGTGGTGGTCTTCGACGCTCTCGACTCGGAAGCGATCGCGCGCGCCCAACGGCAAGCGATTGCCGGCGTCACAAAACAGCCCGTTCGCTATCTCGTCTCGTCGGTGTTTCACGATCCGTTCAGCAAGGGAAATATCGCCTACGCTGATGCATTCAAGATCGGGCACGAAACTTACCGTGCCGGCTTGCTCGACCAGATGCAGCGGGGCAAGCTACCGGACGAGGAGCAGCGCGCACGGATGCCCGACGCGACGTTTCGCGATCGAATGACACTGCACCTCGGCGGCAAGGAGATTCAGATTCTCTATTTCGGCTCCGCGCACACGAAAGGAGACAGCATTCTGTTCGTTCCCCAAGACCGGATTGCGTACATGAGCGAGGTGTTCTTCAACGAAGAATTTCCGAATATGGCAGGGGGCTACGGTGTCTCGTGGATTCGGGTGCTGGATGCGGTGAAGGCGCTCGACGCCGACATCTTCATACCGGGTCATGGGCCAATCCCCGAAAATCCGCAGCAGACTCGAGCGGCGCTCGACCGCATGCGGCAAATCCTCGTGGAAGCACGAGACGGACTCCAGAATGAGATTGCGCGGGGCGCGAGTGAAGATCAGGCAGTCGCCGCAGTCAAGCTCGATCAGTACGCGAAGCTGTCACGCATTCGCCGCGCAGAGGGAAGTCGTTCTGCGACGAATGTATAAAGAACTGAAGGGAACGCTCCCATAAAGGTGCTGTTGAGAAGTTCACTTTGCACTTGAACTCGAAAGTTGAAAGTGGCGCTCGATCGTGACGGTCCGAACCGCCGATGTCGTGATCCGCCGACCATCTGTCGACAGCTCCATCCTCAGACCGACGCCAATCCAACCGAGTCGCAACACGCTGCCGCCAACGGTGGCACCTTCGAGACGACCCTGGATCCCCCTGCGGAAAGTCAAGCCTCCACTGACGGTCACCTGTCGCGTGACGGGATCCAAAACAACAACCTGATATCGGGTGTTGCGCGTGTTCACTGTGAGCCGCGTACCAGCGGCGAGTGATTGTAGGGCCACTCCCTGGGCACATCCGGGTTCGAGCGCGAAGCCGTCGAGCGTGCGGTTTCGCGGAACCATTTGCTCCAAGATCGGGTTGCCCACTGGAGAAGCACGCTCACTCATCGCATTCATTGATCGCTCCATCGAGCGCCTCAGAAAGCGTACTCGACGCCGACGAGCGGCGAGACCTTGTCGCGCAGTCCCACCGAATTGAGGCGGACGAGGAGATTGGCGTTCACGAGCAGCTGTCCCAGGACGTTGATTTTCAATCCGAATGCTCCGTTCAGCTCGTTGAAGGAACTAGACGTGAACGTCAGGCTGGGAAAAACCGAATGACCGTCGAGCGAGTGAAAGTCGTCGGGACGCACCCGGGGCGAGTCGATCCAGTACCTGCCGAGAAGATCAGCGGCGGCCGTCACTCGGGGATGAATGGCGAGAACCGCACCGAGCGCATAGACGCCAGCGTCTGGAAGATCTTCCGCGATCCCCGTACCCGGCTCCCCGGCGAGAATGCTCGAGCCATTCCACTGGTAGCCAGCGTTCACGTGAGGTGAGAACGCGCCGTAGGTCGCGGACCATACGAAGAACGGCTGTACGCCAACCGCGCCCGTCCCGAGAAGATTCCGCTCGTCGCCTGTGGGCATGCGCAGATCGACGCCGAGCGCCGTGCCCCGTCTTTGCGACTTGGTGAGCGTCTGTTTCAATCGGACGGTCAGGTCGCCGAGGCCGCTCGCGTGTCCGAACGCGGTGAACAGCCGACGCCTTCCGATGCTGTCATCGGCGGCGCGGAAGAAATGTATTTCCGGGACAGTTGTGCCAAGGCGTTGAATCGTTGCGTCCGAGGTGACGACCACCTCGGTGGTGACGAACGATACCGCGAACGAGACGTCGAGCGCGTCGGTCACTCCGTAGCTCAAGAACGTGGCTGAGCGCGAGACTTGTGCGTCGATCGTGTTCAGCGTGGTGACAACGTCTTCACGGCCACCGCGCAGCTCGGCGCTGTCGTGCGAGAAAACGGCCGGCACGGCCCGAAGATCCAAGCCCTCGATCGAATCGAACGTGAGGCGTTGAAAGGCAAAGCCAATCGCAAAACGGCGCGCGCCGATGGTGTCGGCCCGCTCGGAAAAAATCGGGCCAAAGCTGGTTGTCGACCGTACGAACACGCCAAGCCCAGGATCGAGTTGATAGGTGAATCCGGAAGCGGGCGCCGGCAGCGGCAGGGACACGATCTGGCTGGTCAGTGCCGTTCCGAACTGGGAGAACTCGCTTTCAAACCCGCTGTTGAAATGACCCGAATGCGAAACGCCTCCAGCGAGGTCCGCCGAGCTGTTCACAACCAGGCCGCCCGGCCCGTACAGATCCGCGAAGATTCGCGAAAGCTCCGTGATGTTCACAGTCACGTTGTACGGCTGTTGTGCGTGCGCCGCCGCAGGGTCCGCAAGCCGCGCCAGTGCCGCGATGGCAATCGTCAGGCGCATCGCCTTTGTGACGTTCATGCTATGCAGTCAGGAGATTCATTCCGTTAGTTGATGACCCACCCAGACGCGGTCTTCTCGAACTGCAGGGTCTGGGTGGTGTTCTGCGTCTGACGCCGGCCGCCAAACACGAGCGTGTCCTGACGGACGATGCGAACCGTCGCAACGCGGCCATCGATGTTGAGGCTCTCAACGCGAATCGTGACCTCCTGGGAATCCACCTGCTGGAAGCTGTTTCGCAACAGCGCCTCTTCCGCCGGTGTCAGACGTGGCCGGATGGAACGATATAGCGCAATGTCCTTCGTTTCTATCGCCTGCTCGTAGGAGCGAAGAACACCGCGAATAGCGGCCTCATCGTCGATCGGGGCAACGGAAGGCTTCGCCGGCGGGGGCGCGGATATGTCTGGTTTCTGAGGAAGCGGGGCCGGTACGGAGGGAGTGGCGCCTGCTCGACTCTCTGCTGCCGGAGCCGGGGGCGCGACTGCCGACGGCGGTGTTTGATTGGGCGCATTGTCGCGACCGGTGATGGTGCTCGCAGGCGGTTCTGCGGCTGACGCACTTGGAATCGTGGGCCCCTGTACAGTCGCCGTGTTTGTCGGCGGAGACGGTGGCGATTGCTCGGGTATCGTGGCACCTCCCGCGGGCGTGGGAGCGGGACGCAGCGGCGGTCGGGGCGTCTCAACGGGTTGACTTGCCTGAGGGCGCTCAGACGGCGCCGGTGGAGGTTGCGCGTCGGCCGGTTCCACAACGCTGCCGGGTGCCGGCCCCGCCAGCGCCGATGGCGCCGCAGGAGCAACCGCAGCTGGTGTTTCAGCTGGCGACCCTCCAGGGGCTACCGCATCTTGCACGCCGACCGGAGTTCCAGCGCTCTGCTCGCTTCCGCGTCGGTCAAGCCAGGCCCACATGCCTACAGCCACGACAACGAGTGCCGCCACTGCTCCCGTCTTGTACCAGCGCCCCCGCGAAGGGATGATCACTTGCGATTGAGTGGCGGTCGCGGCGACCGCCGCGTCACGCGCGGCAGTCAACCCCGCCTGGCTCGTGACGAAGGAGCTGCCGTCGAGATCGCGGCGAATCCGCTTCAATTCTGCGTGCAGGTCCGACGCGTGCTGGTACCGGAGCTCGCGGTCCTTCTCGAGTGCCTTGGCAACAACGGCTTCGACCTGCGACGGTATCAGGGGGTTCAACTGCGAGATTGGCTTCGGCGTGCGATTCAGGATGCCATCGAAGGTCACGGCGATGCTGTTGCCGCCAAAGGCCTGGACGCCTGTAGCCATCTCGTAGAGCACGGCGCCGACAGAGAACAGGTCTGTACGGGTATCAACATCGTCCCCGCGCGCCTGCTCGGGAGACATATACGAGACCGTTCCCACCGCCGTCCCCGGAGTTGTCATCTGAATCTGGTGGGCACGGAGCATCGCGACGGTCGTCGAGTCAGTCAGGGATGGAGGCCCCGACGGGGTCGCGCCAAGCTTGGCCAACCCGAAGTCGAGTACCTTCACCCGGTTCTTCTCACCAAGAAATATGTTCGCGGGCTTGATGTCCCGATGGACGATTCCGCGCGAATGCGCCGCGTCCAACGCGTCACTCAGTTGAACGCCGATCTCGAGAATCTCCTGAGCCCGCAAAGCGCCCCTTGCAATCCGTTCTCGAAGCGTCTCGCCCTTGAGGGCCTCCATGACGATGAAGGGTGAATCGCCGTCGTTGCCGATGTCATAAATCGTGCAGATTCCCGGGTGGCTGAGCGCACTGGCCGCACGCGCCTCAACTCGAAACCGCTCGAGTGCCACGGGTTCCTGCAACCAGCTCGCAGGGAGAAACTTGAGCGCCACCTGTCGTCCGAGGCGTTCGTCCTCGGCGAGATAGACGACCCCCATGCCCCCGGAGCCAAGCGGAGAGAGGATCTTGTAGTGGAGTACGGTGCGCCCGATCATTCTGACTTCTCGACCTTAACGTCGGAACGCCAAGACGACAGCATCGCCGAAACACGCGACGATATCAATCCCGGGCGACTCAAGTGCTAACCGAGGATCTGCAACGTGGCCCGTGAGCCACGCGCTATGGTCGCGAGGCCATCTTGGCTCGAGCGCAACGGCTACGGCTGGCGTTCGGGAGCCGACGCGGTGGGAAGGTTGTACTTCCGCGAGCGGGCGTTGAGCTCTTCGACCTGCTCAACCTTGTCCGCCGTCTCCCGGCTCAGAGACCCCTTCTGCGCTTCGGTCATTCGGCCCGTGGTTTTCAACTCGACCAGGGCTTTGTCGATGGCGCCCAACGCGATGTTGACCATACTCGCGGACTGGCCGACCGCGATGCGGGCTGCCTTCATCGCGGCTGCCGTGGCCGGCAGGTTCGCTCCGCCGATCACCGCCATGAGGGGCTTTTTGACCATGTCGGCCGCGCGTACGTAGTCTTGCGCGGTCGGCAATCCAATCCATACGGCGTCAGCACCGGCTTCGGCATACGCCGCCGCCCGATCCAGCATCTCTGTGTACGAATTGTTCGGCGTCGGAGCGAGGCACCGTGCGATCAGCACCATGTCCGTGCGCGCGTCAGCGGCCGCGTGGATGTTGTCGATCATCCGAGCCTTCGGAAAAACGCCAGGAACGTTATAGGCGGTGGCGCGGTTGAGCGGCATCCGGTCATCGAAGGCCGCGCACCCGATGCCGCCTTTTTCGGCCTGCTTCGCAAAGCGGTACACGTTCAGGGGCGTGGCGCCGAAATCGTCCACGTCCGCGAGTATCGGGATATCCACGTTCGAGGCAATGACGCTGTTATACGCGATGATCTCGGACACCGTGACGATCGCCTGGTCCGGCAGGGCGACCAACTCCTGATTGGGGGCGCTGCTGCCGACAAACGCGGCTTTGAACCCGTGCACTTCAATCAGACGAGCTGTCAGGACATCGTACGCGCCGGGGCATATCAATGGCTCCGGCCCATTGAGCAGTGCGCGAAAGCGTGCGCCCATCGTGCTCGGCGCAGGTCGCGCCTGCGCCTGAGCGATCACGCCGGCCTGCGGAAGAGTGGCCGCCATCAATCCTGGCGCAGCCAGGCCGGCAACCTGCACAAACTGGCGTCTGCTGGTTTTTCTAGCCATGATCGCTCCTCCCAACGTGTTGCACCCGACGTTTACGCCCGCACGGAGTGCGGGTCAGAAGATACTGCACCCGAGCCGGCATCCGAGTCAGGCCAAATTCGCTGTGGATTATATGAGCGGGACGCGGCGGCCGGCGCAAATTAGGCTCCGTCTGCTGCTGGCCTTTGCCAAGCCCACGTCGAACCACATCGGTTTGCGGCTTCGTGCGACTCACGATTCCTGGTCGGACCGAGAACCAAGCGTCTGAGAGCACCATGGCGGTTGGGTTCTCGGATCCCAGTCCGTGCTCATGGATCCCGCTGGAACATCACTTGAACCACATGTCTGGGGGTTTCCATCATGCGACGAATCATCTCATCACTGGTGGTGGCCGTCTTCTGTGTCACCGGCAGCGCGGCGTTCGCGCAGCTGGGGGCCTTGAAAGACGGCGCCAAGAAGGCTGGAAGCGTGACCAAGGAAGCCGGTAAGGCGACCGTCGAGGCGACCGAGAAGGGGACGAAGAAGGTGGTTGGAGAAACCAAGGATGCCGTTCAAACGACCTATGTCTGCGCCGACGGTAAGACCGATCGGGCAACACTGAAGGCAAACGCCTGCAAGGATCACGGCGGCGTGAAGGCCGAGCCAAGGCCCAAGCCGAGATACTGAGGCGCGCGCGGGTACGCCCGAGGCCAAGGGTGGCCAGGGCCTCCTCTGACCCGTGCGTGGAGCTCAGCGGCTTGCCGTTCGCAAGAATGAGGAACTTGTCGTCGCGCCATCCGCGTGGCGCAACGACCGTGTCCGTCAGCCCTGCTTAGGTGGATGTGCGCCGCACGTTCTCCGCACGAGGCCCCTTCGGTCCGTGTCCGACGTCGAACTCGACGCTGTCGCCTTCACGCAGATTGTCAATGCCCTCGCCATAGATGGCACTTTGATGGAAAAACAGATCCTTCCCGGTGTCGTCCTTGATAAAACCAAACCCTTTGTCGACTCGTAATGTTCTAATCTTTCCCGTCATCTTTGCCTCCGTGTGCAGACGTCCTGCTCGTTACCTGAACAGACGTCTTGCCGTTACCTGCATCATTGAGATCGTCAGCGAATGCCCGTGGCGGTAACCAAGCCCAGCATCCAAGCTTCCATTCTGTAAGGTTACTCGTTCCAAGGGTATGACGCAGGAGTAACTTCCAGGAGCCCGATCTCGAGAATCCAGCTCCCGCAACACGTGGCGTTGATGACCGTGGCCCAGACCGAGCCTGCCGTTCGCGGAGATACCGCCAGCGGCAGGGTCACCAAGAACGCCACACTCGACACCGGACTGGAAATCAAAGTACCGCTCTTCATCAAGGAAGGCGAGAAAGTGGAGGTGAACAACGGCCTTGCTCGCCAGCCCCAATCTTCAATCAAAGCCACTCTAGTCCTGCCGGCTGCTGGCGGCGACTTGGGGTCGTAAAGAAAAACCCCCGGGGAACGGCGGACACCAATCTTCGAGCACGCGAACGAGCGCACCGCTTGCGAGGCAACGCTGTTGATCGCCGCACGAATCATGATGTCCCCGTCGTCGATAATCAGCGGCCCTACAAGTTTGCTGTCCGCGTTTTGTCCGTAAGCTGCTTGCAACTCATTGAAATTCAGCCCAACCACGACAACGAAGAACCAAGCAGCAGATGGATCGGCTGTTACCATCGGAAGGCCAGGCCCGCGTTCACCTTCCAGAACGAAATACCCGAGAGTTCGACGTCGCGGAACACGTCTCCGTCACCGATGTTGTTCAGATCGAAAACGTCAGCGTCGCTGCCGCGGGTCGTGTAGTACCGCACGTCGCCGCGGAAGCCCCAGTTCTTTTCGGACCACGCCATGAGTCCGCCGCCGATGTTCCAACCGAATTTCGACCCGCTGGCCGTCTGGGTTGCGAGTGCGGCGAGGCGGAGTCCGAGTCGGGTCGGTAACGAAGATGGTGGAGTCGAGCGTCACGGCACCGATGCCGCCTGAGACGTATGGGTCGTAACTCTGGGCGTGTCCGAATGGCGCCACCGCAATCAGGTTGAACATGTAGCTGTTCACGTCCGGCGACCGCTCGAACAGCAGGTTGTCGAAGCCGCCGAGGCCCGGCGAAAAGTCCATCAGGAACTCGCCACCGATCACGCCTCGCGCGACGTACGCGATTTGTCCGCCGAAGTTGACACTCGTCGAATTGTTGGTGTCGAGGTCCTCGATGGACGACAGGTCCACGTTGGTGCTCCTGCTCGCTGCCGAAGTTCGTTCCGATGAATCCGGATGCCATCCAAGCTACGGGTGTTCGTCGGACGGCGTGTTCGCGACGGCCTGAGTTGCTGGCGGATTGGCCGCGCTTTGCTGACCGCTCCCTGTCTGCGCGAACGCCGGGCCCGACAATCCAACCACGACGGCGGTGATCACAAAGCCTGCAAGTTTCATCTGTCAGTCTCCCTTCCCTCTTGTTGAGGCCTTTCGGTGGCCCTGCGAGCTTTGTGCAAGAAACCGTCCGAGGGCGCCGATCGTCAGAGGACTGTCAGTTTGGAAGGGTGGCACTGTTACATGTGCCAGTCGTCAGGCGGGTCAGAATCCGGGGCGCAGGTTGAAGGAAAACGTCCATCCGCGCGCCGCATCGAAGCGGCGAACGGCATCCAGCTCGAAGATCATGCCCGCGGCGTTGATGCGTACCCCGGTTCCGACGCTTCGAAGCAGGGTACGTCGCGCCACCAAGGCGATCGGGCATCCAGAATCGTCCGAAGTCTGTAAATGCCAGCCCCTCGATCGGCAGACCGCCAAACGTGTGACGCATGCGAAAACAGACCGGCAATCGGAAACCGTATTTCGCCATTGCCGACGAGCATTCGTGAGGCGCTCAAGGTGCCGAGTGCCGACGGTCCAGTTCCGAGATCGCCGTAGCCGCGGACGATGTCGCGAATCGTCCAGACCAGCGGCAACAGCCGGGCATCGGCGGCGTCTGTGCCGTAGCGCCCGAGCTGCATCACGCGTATCGCGACCGTGAACGGCTGCAGCGGCATCCAGTACTGCCGGTAATCGGACGTGACCGTGGCGAAGGTCAGCGCGCCGAATGTCGGCGCCACCGCGAATCGATAGCGCCTGCCGAGGATGGGACTGGTTGGGCCGAACGTTGCAGTGTCGTGCACCAGCGCGGCGTGAGCCTCGCCGAGCCACAGGGTCGGGTCGGCGGGATTGTTGACCGTGGTCTGGTTCATCAGCCGGCCGGTGAAGCCCGAGTACGCGCTCGTAATGGTTTGCGAACCAAATCCGATTGCCTGCAGGCCCCCGGAGAGTTCGAGACGCCTGGCGCTGCTGAAGGGATACACGGCGGCCCCGTGGATCCGGCGGTGCACTTCCCTGCGCACGTCAGTCTCGCGCACGACTTGTGGGTTCGCCGATCGTGCCGTGGCTGATCGTCGAGCCGGTAAACCAGGGTATCTGGCTCGTGAGCACGCCCCAGTTCCAGCGTGAGCGCATATTCAGATAGTTGACCTGATAGGCGAAATCGTCGCGGCTCTTGCCCACCTGCAGCGCCGTCTGCACCTTCTGATCGCCCAGCATGTCGCCGAACGACAGGCCAACCCCACCGCGCAGAGCACTTCCCTTGCCGCCGCCTCCTGCCGTCAAGTACGGCTGCACGACGCGATCGAGAGACAAGCGTGGCTCGATACGGCCTGCTTGTGAACTGTGAACCGTCCTGCAGGCCGAACGTGGGCGGGGTGACGGCGCCGGCGACCATTCGCTCCGGCGGTGTTACAGCGAGAGGCGTACGGTCTCATGACTCTGGTCGTCCGCGACGGCTGGCGTCGGCTGCAGGCGCGAACCATCGGTGGCGTCCACGACGTGAATTTCGTACGCACCGTGGCGATAGACGCTGAATGCGAGCTGATTCGCCGGTCCTGCCACGGCAAGCGCCGGGCTGAGCGCCGTGACCCCGCTGACACCCGTCGAGACATCGGTGACTTTGAAGATCGAACCATCTGCCAGAACGACGCGATAGACGTTGTTCGTCCCGTCGCCGTCGGAGACGAAATACAGGTTGTCGCCGTCCTGGGACCAGTGCGGATCGATGTTCTTCGCATTGGCAATGCTTGGCAGCTCGCTGATCCTCCCTGACTCGACATCGATCGACGCCAACCGGAATTCACCGAACGTCAACGTCTCGAGCGACGACGTGAAACGATCGGTCGAGAACGCGATTGTCCGGCCATCCGGCGACCAGGCGGGATGGAGATCGGCAAACGCATCGGACGTGAGCGAACGAACCGTGGCTGTCTCGAGATCGATGACTTCGAGATCGCTGAAGCCGTTGCGAAGTACCGAAAACGCGATTCGCCTGCCGTCGGGCGACCACGTCGGGTTGAAGACCTGATCCGCGTGTCGAATGGGCAACTCGCGCTCCACGCTGCCTGATGCGGCGTTGAGGATCGTGAGCACCGGAGCGCCGCCCGAGAGCGCGGCCATCGCCAGCAGCCGGCCATCGGGCGACCACGCGCCTGCCGACTCGATGAACTGGAGGCTCTCGAAATGCGCGTCGCCTTCGGTTTTCACCACCCTGCGGCGAACGGCCCCGGTTCGCGTATCGGCGACGACCATGTCAATCGAGTGCTGACTGCGATCAGAGAAGAATGCGATCGCCTCTCCGTCCGGGCTCAACGTCGGACCGACGCTCAGCCGCGAATCCGCGCTCTTTCCGCCGAGCACGGTGACCGCCGATGTTTGCAGGCGGCCCGCTTTGCGGTCGCGCGACAGCTCCGCGAATAAACTCGTGCCACGCCGACGACAACGCCTTGGCGTCCACACCGGTCTCCGTGACGATGACCCCGATGGCGCCTCCGGGTGCCTTGCTCCTCAGACTCTTCGCGACCACATCGTCGCCGAATCGTGTTGGCAAGATACACCCACAAGGCCTGCCCGTATCGATAGGGGAAGAAGGAGGGATCGTCGAGTTGATCGAGACGCGGCAGCGAATTCTGCTCGATCGAATCGCGCAGCCACATCGCGGTATTCGTATCGATTGTGCCGACGGAGAGATATTCCGCCATGCCTTCAACGAACCAGAGCGGCAGCGACGACATCGGCCGGCCGCCCCGCTTCAGGATGTCTCGCTGGAAAGCGTGAACCAGCTCGTGTCCGAGCACGTGATCCGTTTCGCCGAGACCGGCGGCAAACGGCAGAACGACGCGTCCTCTCTCGTGCTCAGTGACGCCCCCGATGCCGTCGCCGAGCCAATTCGGAACGACATTGGTTTGCGTGAACTGCGCGTGGCTCGCGTACAGCACGATCGGCTGACGCTCGGTGAACGTGTGATCGAGGATCCGCGAGAGGTGGTCGTACCAGCGCTCGGCCATCCGGCCGGCCTGCACCACGGCTTCGCGATCCGAGGAGTCGTAATAGATGTTGAAGTGCGGCGTCTCGAGAATCTGAAAATCGAAATTCTCGTAGCGCACTCTGTTTCGCCCGAACGACTGCGCATGGCTGGGCGCCACCGACGCAAGAGTCACGAGCACCACGGCCACGACGCGCTTGACCAGCACTTGTCTCCCGTTCACAGTGAGTCGCCCGGCGCACTCCGTCAACAGCCCACGCGGCGACACCGATAGCAGGGTCAGCACGCGCAACGCGGAGTGAGTCAAAAAACGGTCGGCTAAAAACCCGGCAAAAACTCGGCGGAGACTCGTCACGATAGCATCAAACCCGACAGCTCGCAACAGAGCGGCATGAAGTAACGGGCGGCGAGCCTAACGGGAATCGTTGGATCACGTCAGGCTGGGTCCTGCGCTTTGGCGATCAGTGTCCTCGCGGTGCTCCTCTCGATCTTGGCCTTCGTTGTCGCTATCAGCGACTGAAACGGAACGGTACGCTTGTGCCCACCGATTCGATTGGAAGGTCGCGGATCTCTGCCGCACGCAGTTCGTGGCAGAATCAGCACCGCATTCCCTGGTACCAGACCGGCCTGACGTAGACTGGCAATCATGCTGCTATCCGTCGTCCTTCTTGGTCTGCTCTTCAACCAGGCGGCGACTCCGGCGCAGGCTCCGGTAGCGACTCTCCTGGAGTCGGCAAAAGCCGGAGATCTCACTGCGGTCCGCAGCCTCCTTTCACGCGGCGCCGCAGTCGACGCCCCTGATCGACGCGGCATGACCCCATTGATGTGGGCGGCAGCACGCGGCAGCACGGAAGTGGTCAAACAGCTCCTCGAGAGCGGCGCGGCCGTCGATCGGCGTGCGGCCGATGGCTCGACAGCGCTGATGCTCGCCGCGGCGAACGGATTCACCGACATTGTGCGTGCGCTGGTGCTCAGGGGCGCCGACGTCATCGCCGCCAGGGGCGGAAGGACGGCGCGCCAAGTCGCGCTGGAACGCGGTCATGCGGACGCCGCGATGCTCCTCGAGCAGGCCGAGGCACTCGGACGCAGGCTGCTGCAAGCGGCAACCGAGGGGCACGACATGGTCATCCGCCAGGTGCTCGCGATGGGCGCGCCCTTCAATGTGGCCGACGAACGGGGCATGACGGCGCTCATGATTGCCGCGCGCAACGGCGATCTCGGCATTCTTCAGGCGCTGCTGTCGAGAGGTGCCGACCCGTCGATCCGCGACAGCCAGGGAAGAACGGTCTTCGAATGGGCCGAAGCCTCGCCGACGACGGCGAAGCATGTCGTGGCATTTCTCATCGAGCGCGGCGCCTCGAGGGGGATGCCGCGCGTCAGCGCGCCGCCGCCGTCACCTCAGGTCAAAGCGAGTCTCGGCACGCTTGCCACCGTCCTGGCGCGCGTGCCTCCCGCGTCCGCGCCAGTGCAGGCGGCGCAGCGACGGGCGAATGCGGCGCTGTCGCGGCTCCAGGCGCTGTCGGCGAAATGGCCAGCCGAGTCGCCCGACGACTATCGCGATAACCTTGCGGGATATATCGCCGCGCTGGAGGCGGCGCTGAAGAGGGGGGACACCGAAACCCTGGCCGCGACGGTTGACGCCGTTGCCGAAGATCTCGAAGACAAGCTCGAACACTGCGCGAAAAGCGGAGGACGACTCGGCGGCTCGGTCGTCGTGCGGGTGCGGACGCTGCAGGGCGGCATCGAGAGGCGGAGCTGGCAGGTGTTCTATATGCCGAGAGTGTTCGAAGCCGCCAGCAATGCCACTCCGGATCTGTTTCCCCAGTTGAGTAGCCCGACCGAAGAGATCCTCGTCCCGGGCAGATATGTGATGTGGGTCCGGGATCCGGCAACTGCGCGGCTCGGCGAACGAACCGTCGTCAAGGTTGGCGAGGGAAGGAAGGAGCTCCTGCTGGATCTTCCCGTTCCGTCTGAATTGCCGCGATGACAGGCGGCGCCCGCCTGTTCGGGCGCCACCGGCGGGTATGGGTGACCGCCGGCGCGGTCCTGCTCGCAGCGACCGCCGCTGCGCTCGTTCCCCAACCACCCGCTCTTTCCGGCGCCGCCGCCGTCGAGCCATGGACGTTCGCGGCACTCGCCTCCGCCGCCATCGTGACCCTTGCCATCCTGCCGTTCCTCGCGTGGCGCGCCGCTGCGCGGCCGCGCGCCTGGGTGGCAATGGCTGTCGTATCGCTGGCACTTGGGCTCGCCTCGTTCGCCATCGGTGGTTACGCACAGCGTGCCTGCACCGCGCGCTACGGTGAACGGTCCGTCGTCATCGGGACCGACCTGACGGCGCTCGGAGTGGCATACCAGCAGGCGAATCCGGAGCTTTCGAGCGATGACTTGCTGTTCGATGCAGCCGGCGTGGCCGAGAGAGTGTGGACGCCGGCGTCGATCGGCCGCTGTGCGGCTTTCATCAGCAGCACTTATTTTCTCTGGGTGCCCTTCCTCGCCGTGTGCCTGGTAGCAACCGCCCAGGCGGTGCCAACGTCGATCATGGCTCCGATGCGGCTCGGCGCGCCTGCATCGCGGGCGCCTGCGGAGCTGCCACTCCGCTATGACGTCTTCATGAGCTACAGGCACGAGGGGGAAGACAAGCGATTTGCGACCGAGCTCGTCGCCGCGCTCGAAACCGAAGGTTACCGCGTGGCGATTGACGAGCGGGATTTTCAGGCCAACGCCAGCTTCCTGCGGGAAATGGAACGCGCGATTCGGCAGAGCCGTTTCACAATCGCCGTGATTTCTTCACGCTATCTCGAAAGCGGGAACACCGAAGAAGAGGCCATCATCACGAAGGTACTCGACATGGGCGACCGCAAGCGCCGGCTCATTCCGGTCGTCATCGAAACCGTCCCCCTGCCGGCCTGGCTCTATGGCATCGTCGGCATCGACTGGACGAAACGCGATCCGCTCGTCGACCCCTTCGACAAGCTCAAATCCACGCTCGGCGAGCCAGAACATTTGTGATTTGTGATCTGTGATCTGCAGCCTGGCAGTCGCCGCTGCGTATCTCGTGACGGATTACGGACGGGCCAACGGGTACTGTGTGAGGGGGTGCGAAGCTCGTACGGGAATGGATCGATTTGCGCGGCGCAACGACCGTGTCCGTCAGCCGTGCTTAGGTGGATGTGCGCCGCACGTTCTCCGCACGAGGCCCCTTCGGTCCGTGCCCGACGTCGAACTCGACGCTGTCGCCTTCACGCAGATTGTCAATGCCCTCGCCATACACGGCACTTTGATGGAAAAACAGATCCTTCCCGGTGTCGTCCTTAATAAAACCAAACCCTTTGTCGACTCGTAATGTTCTAATCTTTCCCGTCATCTTTGCCTCCGTGTGCAGAGGTCTTGCTCGTTACCTGAATTCAGACGTCTGCTGTTACCTGCATAAATTGTGCTACCCGAAGATCTTCAGCGAATGCCCGTGGCGGTAACCAGGCCCAGCATCCAAGCATCCGTTCTGTAAGGTTACTCGTTCCAAGGGTATGCCGCAGAGTAATAACGCGCCGAGCGGACGGACGTCCGGAACTGAAAATCGTGTCGAAAGGCGAGCCCGAGGGGGGCCGGCGCATGGCAGGGCACAGGAAGATCGAGACGCCCCGTACGTCGTAAGCACGGGCATCAGCGATCTGGCAGCGAGGGACCAGATGCGCTGTTCGTAATGAGGCGATGCTAACGATACTATTGACGCTCGACGATGGCGAACCTGCTGGAGGCAATCGAAATCAAGCGGAAGATGTTCTTCGAGCACGAGGGGGCGCCGTACCATTGCCTGGAAGTCGAGGTATCAAAGCCGACTGCCCGCGGCGGGCAAACGCTGGTGCGCATCAAGATGCGGAACCTGGTTACGCGCGCGGTGTTCGACAAGAGCTTCAAAGCCGGTGACAGGTTCCAGGAGCCCGATCTCGAGATGATTGGCGCGTCGTTCCTCTACTCCGACGGAGAGGGGTATCACTTCATGGATCAGGGGAGCTACGAGACGGTGACGCTTCGGACCGACCTTCTCGGCGACGATCGGCTGCTGCTGTCGGACAACGTCCAGGTCCAGATCCAGAAGTTCAACGGCAACCCGATCGGAATCCAGCTCCCGCAACACGTGGCGTTGACCGTGGCCCAGACCGAGCCTGCCGTTCGCGGAGATACCGCCAGCGGCGGGGTCACCAAGAACGCCACACTCGACACCGGACTCGAAATCAAAGTACCGCTCTTCATCAAGGAAGGCGAGAAAGTGAAGGTGAACACCGAAACGCGCGAGTTCGCCGGCCGCGTGTAACTGCCGACTGACGGCGGCCACTGTCCTGATTCCCACTGGTATACAACGGCCTTGCTCGCCAGCCCCAATCTTGTGTTGGCGAGTCGTCGTCCACGCGTGATCGAGCCGCCGGTCAGAGGCCCGTCCGCGAAATGCAGTTCGGCATCGGCGAGCTTGCCCGGAGGGTTGTTTGTCGCGTTGCGATCAGCCGAGGTCTCGCCGTGGCACCAGGCCAGCTCCCGATCTGGGAACCCTTGGCGGCCTTTACAACAGTCGCCGCGATTGTCCTGCTGAGAAGTGCGCGGGGCGTCTACGCACGCTCGCACTGGCCAACCTCTCTGAGCAGCGATGATGCAGATATGGAATCGCTACGTCCTCGGAGGCTTCTCGCATCCAGCGCCACCAATGCCTTCGCAGATGGCTACTATGGCGTCTCTGGAGCGCCACGAACCCATCATCTCACCTCGCGCCCGCAGTTAGGCGACAAGACGTTCAGAGAAGGTGCGTCGACTGGACTTCAGGAAATCGAGAACTCGCGCGTCCACGATTCGATACTGGTTTAAGCACATGTCGTGATTGGCCCGCGGCACCAGTTCGCCGCGGAGATCAGGGACAACGCGACGCGCGCGATCCAGTGCTGCTGCCGGGTCATAGATGGCTTCCCCTTCGCCTATGAGCAGCAGCGTCGGTACGTGCATCGCACCCAGTTCACCATCGGAGAACACCGTGGGCACAACACGCAACGTCTCTTGCGGCATTCGAAAATGTTTCAAGCCGAGATACATCAGATCAAGCATTGGCCCGGCGTCCATGTCACCGGGATCATCCGTGAATCCGAGCCAGCGCATGAAGGAGTTCACCGTGAAACGTGTCGGACACAACGACATCAGCAACCCGCGCACGCTGAACTGTTTAACCAGTGGCAGGAAGCTGGCGGCGGGGGATAGAAGCACAAGCTTCTGGACGCGTTCCGGTGCGGCAACTGCGAAGGTGAGGGCCAACCAGCCACCGTAGGACATGCCGACGAGACCGACGCGCTCAAGGCCCAGTGCATCCAACGTCACGGTTAGCCACGACACGTAATCGGCCGCATGTCGTATCGGTTGATCAGGCACGCTTTTACCTGGCTGGCCGATCACGTCTATTGCATAAACTCGATAGTCCTTGCTGAAATCGGCCATATTGGCCGACCACATCGTCAGCGTCGCCATATAGCCGTGCAACAGAACCAACGGTGGAGCATCCTTCGGCCCACTCACGATGACATGCGTCATCCCGAACCGGCTTGGAACCTCGATCTCTTCGTACGGAACTGGCCACCATTTCATCGCGGCGTCATACGCGGCGAGATACGCGGCTTCACCTTCAGGGGTCTTGAACGCAGATGGATGAGACATGGCCACCTCCGCGCGCTCGGCAATGCCAAGCAGCTGCTTCCGCTGCATGATGAAATGAACGATCGGGACGATGCGCTTCGCGACCGGCCACGGTAGTCCGTGGAACTGATACCCGGATCCACCGCGCGCCCGCACGATGAGACGTGTCGAGCCGTGCTCGGCGTCATCTAAGACAAATGCCCACGTCACGAGCGGTGCGCCGTCGGGGGTCAACCAGCCCAGGACGAGAAAGCGGGCCGGCTCGAAGGCTAGTATTGTGAACCCGTCCGTGACACCTGGAATGGCTGGGAAGACCGTGCCCACCGAGATCGACTGAAGCTCGGGGATGATGCGCGCGGCGCTTGGCTGGCGTCCGTTGTCGAGGACGTCATAGCTGTACCACCCTGCTCGATTTCCGGCTCCCATCTGCGCCAGCCACGGCCAGATGTCCCGCCGCGGGCGCCGAATCGTGATCGCATGGGTGAGCGATGCGATCGGATTAGTGATCAGTTCATCGCCCGGGAGCCCACGCCTCCTCTCTCCGCGACTCGCTCGTACTGACGTCATATTCGTGCTCCCGCCCAGTGGTCGTTGATTGCCCAAGTCCTTGAGATCGCAGACGCATAAACGCTGCCGGCCGCCGTGAAGAGCAGACACGGGGATTTGCCGGTATCCGAGTGAAAGCACCGTGAAATTACCCGGAACGCATGGGGATTTTCCGCAGTGTGACAGTTACCTCGTTGACGCCATCGATCGAGTTCCGTCCCGGACTTGAGCGTGCGGTGGTGGTACCAGAGTGCTTGCTCCGTGGTTGATCCAAACCGTTTGACGGAGAAGGGCCAGGCACGACGCCAGATTTCGATGGACCAAGAGAGACCGATGCGACAGACCGTCAGAGTCATTGTGGGCGGCCATTCAAATGGCGTTTCACATCGCTTCCGGCCCGCTTCTCCATCGCTGGCTCGTTCCGCGTGCTGCGCAGGCTCCCCTGGTAAGCAGGAACGACACCCAGAGGATGCCGCTCAAGACCGTCGCTATCGTCATCGAGCCCAAGGGAACCCCTTGCGCTCGGAAGTGGAACGTGATGTTGATCGGCGGCACCAGAGACGATCCTGCGGAACCTGGCTCTATCCTGATGCCAGGGACGGATCGATTGCGCTGGCGGAGGTCCGTGGCAGCCGAACGGAGCGATGGCTATTAGGGACTGCACAGCCTAGATTTCCCCACGCTGGTACCAGACTCCGCGGGCGTGGTATCCGATCATCGTCGGATTGAGTCTCGGCGGTGTTGCGCTCAGTCTGACGTCGGTGGTAGTGGCTTGCAGGTTCTTACGAGGGAAGATGCGGCCGGCGGTCGAGCCGGCGCGCGTCAACGTGCGGCAATCAGCGTAATCGCCGCGGCGTCGCCCGGAACGACGAGATCGATCACGCTGGCGGTACTCGGCTTTTCCTTGCCGGTATAGACGAAATCCACGGTGGCGGTTTGTCCGGCCTTGACATCCACCGTCCGCGTCAACCGTCCGTATAGCTCATGCCAGGTCTGGATGGTGTGCCGCCCCGGCGGCACGCGCGCAATCGTAAACGCACCGTCGCCTCCGCTCACGGCGTAGTAGGGATGCCGGACCACACCGACGTAGGCGACCATCCACGAATGGAGGTCGCACTTGATGCGCATCACGAGGTCCTCGGACTTCAACGGAAACTTGTTCATCATGCCCTGCTTGGGCTGCATGATGTTGAACGCGTTGCCGTGCGCCGAGAGACTGTGCACGTTGTGGCCCGTTGGATCGCTGTTGGTCACCTGCAAGGTCTGGCCGACGCGTGCACCGCTCATCCGCGGCACGAACAGGCATCCCTGCTGATCGAGCGTCACAGGTGGAGACGGAGCAGGTGTCGAAGGAAACGATCCCTGAAGGTTGACGAACACGTTGCCGAGCCCCCCGTCAGCGCTCCGCACGACGATGTCCTGGGTGATGCGCTTGCCCGCCGCGGCCTTGCTACACCTGGGATCGCCACCCATTCGAATGATGGCATTCGGCGGTGCGGTGGCCATCAGCCGCACATGGCCGACGATCGTTCCTGCCTGGCCTTGCGCTTCGACGGCAGTCGCGTGAGGTAGCCCGGCAACGGCGGCAGCGATAGCCAGGAAGACAAGTCGCATGGTTACTTCGTGGTGTTGGCCGGTTTCGGTGCGGCCTCTCCCGGATACCAGAATTCGAGGTGACAGTTCTCGCACACCCTGTCGATCTTCTCGCCGATCTCGAACAGGCCCTTCGCGTTCTTGGAGGTCACGATTTGCATCGTTTCCTTGCCGACGTTCTGCAGCTCCGCGACGTGCTTCAGCCATAGATTCCGGTTCGCGTCGATCTTCGCCTGAATCTGTTTCGGCGTCAGCTCCTCAGGACCATCGCTCGAGTTCTCCTCCTCCGGCGCCGAAACGCGGCGTCCAGGGGTCACGAGGAGATTCGGCGATTCGGCGAGCGTGATAGCAGCGTGAAAGATCTCATCCCATTCTTCTTCGGTACGCGGCTGCTTCTCGTCCGTCCCCTTCAAGGTAACCGTCACGGCGACCGAATCGAAGATTTTGAACGCGTTGTATTCGACGATGTTGTGCATGACGTCTCGGATCGATCCCACCGGAGCCGGCCCCGGGCTGCAGCCTGCTGCGGACGCTCCTGGCTGCGGCAGCTCACCGCAATGGCGACCGTCAGGCCAACGG
This sequence comes from uncultured Acidobacteriota bacterium, assembly GCA_963814955.1. GTDB lineage: Bacteria > Acidobacteriota > Vicinamibacteria > Vicinamibacterales > UBA2999 > DATCJA01. The sequence goes on along the minus strand of CAWFEX010000013.1, from coordinate 25,964 downwards.
TGCTGATCACAACGAGTAAACGGAGAGCGCGCATCTGCGATTCCTTTCTCACGGTCGTCTCCACGCGGTGACGTGGCGACGGTTATGTCGTCGCCAGCGACTCAGATACTTCTCGTTCGCCAGTCCGAACCCGACACCCGGAGTTTTTCGGGCTGCAACTGATCCGGGACACCGGGCACCCGATAACCATGCCGGCTCCACCGGCAGCCCCAGGCCGTTTGCAGCGTCGGACTGGCTGGCATTGGTTTCTACTCCTTCCCGCGCATTCGGTTGCTACTCGAACACGACGCTGGGACGACCGCTTTCGGGCAGCGCATCTCTCAGCACGTCGATCACCAGGTTCGCGTCCACGTCGACGATCACGAGGTCGCGTCCCCAGAACAGGTAATCGAGCTCCTCCGGAATCACGGGCAGTACCTGTGCAAGCGCCGGCCAATATGCCGACCCGAGCGCCGGTGGGAACCACTGGTTGACCATGGGAGGCGGTTCGCCGCAGAGCGGTTCATAACCAGTCATCGGGCCGTGGGCGACCCCATAACGCAGTGCGTGGTCGATACGTTCTCTCAGGAGCTCCCCGATGGCGGGTGTAAAGATGCGTCCGGGTCGCGCCTGCAGATACGCCGCAACGAGCGCGGTTCGCAACTCGTCGTTCACCAACGTCGCCTCCTCGTCCAAGAGCATGTGAACAGGCGACAGCGACCGGGTGAGGTAGCGGTGGACCATCACGTACGCGCTCACGCGCCCCTGGAACTCGTCGAGCGTTCGCTCCTCGACGGCCTGCGGCGTCAGGACCTCGAGCCGACAGTCGCGCGGGGAATCGGGAAGGGGCAACAGTGGAACGAGCGCCAGCGGAATGCGAACAAAGATTGTGGCAAGCATGGCCGAATCCTCTTCTCCGGAGGTACCGAAGACTTCGCCAGCGCCAATGGCACACACCGTGCCAGCCAATGAGGCGCGGAAATCTTAATGAGGAGCAGCGCGCGCTCACCGTTTAGGTGACCCACTTTCCGCGAGGTGGGGACTAGTTCGCGGCGACGCTGAAAAAGTCAGCGGCGATACCCGCGATCCGACCGGGCACCATGCTGCCGTTCCATTCCCTGTGGCCGTTCGATCGTGGCGCGGCCCTTGCCTGATGGGGCTGACTAGAGAGCAGCGTGTTCCGTGTAGCCGTACTTTCCATCGTGCTGGCAATGACGGGGACCCCTACTGCCACATTACTGTGCAGAACCTGGTGTGATCCCAGCACAGCCGCCGCCAGTGGCTGCCATCACGAGCGTCTGGCCACTTTCACTATCGTGGCTGGCCAGGACGGCTGCCGGAACACGGTGCTCAGTGCCACCTCGATTGTCCAAGAGAATGTCAGGCGTACTCGGTCGCCGGACAGAGAGTACGCGCTTCCGCTGTCACGGTATCAGCTCGCTCCTTCGAACGTGGATACTCGCCATCGCGCCGGGGCCGATCGGGAACGTTCGCTCGACTGTCAGCCTCTCACCACCGCTCTTCGGATCTAAGCCCACAGCCGCACACCGCGCACCTTGTACGCGCGGTCCCCATTGAATCGGCGTGTGCGAAGCGCACCGCCATCGACATAACGGCTGTTTCGTTGTGGCTACGGTCACGAAGAAAGGAAGGTCGTCATGAGAACGATTCACTTCCGTTCCGTCGCGCTCGCCGCTCTTGCATCTGTCGCTGTGATCGGGAGCGCTGCGGGGCAAGACCGATCATCCGGGCTCCTTAATGCGGTCGAGGTCCGGCAACTCGTCGATCGTGGCGAACCTGGTGATCACGCACGCCTCAGTGCGCATTTCACGGCGCTTGCAGAACGGTATTCCGCGGAGGCCAAGCGACATACGTCGATGGCGCAAGGCTTTGGCGGCAATCCGAGCCGCAGTCTGGGCATCGGCATGAGCGTGCACTGCAAGCGTCTCGCCGACCTCAATACCCAATCGGCGACAACCGTCCGTGAACTCGCTCTGTACCACGAGAAAGCGGCGGGCGGCACACCCGGCACGCCGCCGCGTGACGGTGCGCGGTTCGAAGGCGGTGCCGGCGTTTCGGAACCGACGGAACAAGAGCTCAATGCTCTCGCCGCCAAGGCACGCATACCCGCTGAGCACCGGGCGCTCGAGGAGTACTTCCTCACGCGGGCCAAGCGGTATACCGCCGAAGCGGAGGTTCATGTCACGTTGGCGCAAACCTATCGCGGCACGCGCATCGCGCAAGCGGCGGTGCATCACGACCGTCTGGTCACGCTGTCGCGTGACGCCGCCAAGGAAGCCAACGCGGCGGCGGCGATGCACAGGCAACTGGCCGGCATCGCCCGGTAGTAGCCAGGTCATCCGGGCCGGCGAGGACGCCGGCCCGGCGTCACCGAACGCCACAACGAAGACAGCTCACAAGACGAGAATACGAATAACGGTCATCATGGCCACACATCACATCGCTCGAATTGTTATCGGATGCCTGACTGGCGGGATCGTCGTCGCACTAGCGTTGGTCGTCGGTCCTCGTGACGAGAATGACCGGCGACCGAGCAGTTCTAACGCGACTACGTCGCCGCTTATTTCAAGGTGGCTCGTGGGTGGGTACTGCGATTCTGATTCCGGCCGTGCTCTTTGTGCTCAGCACATTGGTGGTGATCGGCATTTACCGCGAACCGATCGCATGGCAGTTTGTTGGGGCGAGTGCAGAACTATCGACACTTCCTCGTCCGCTATACTGGCTCGCAAACGTCATCTGCTATGGGTACGGCGAAGAAGTCGGATGGCGAGGATTCGCGCTGCCTCGTCTGCAGGCGCGGATGCCTGCCCTTCGAGCGTCGCTTGTGTTGACCGTCGGCTGGGCGGGTTGGCATCTCCCGCTTTTCGCGTTCAGCGAAGGCCTGTCGAACCTCGGACTAGCCGGAGCGGCTGGCTGGCTCCTCTCGCTTGCGCTCGGGTCCATCCTGTTGACGTGGCTCTTTAATTCGAGCCGGGGATCGATTGCGGCGGTCGCTTTTTTTCATGCCGCGCTCGACATCTTCATTACGTCGCCGGTCTCGCCCTACGTGCCGAACGTGATGGGAGCGCTGCTCACGATCGGAGCCGTTGGGCTTGTTCCCGTTGTTGGCAGTGAACATCTCGCTCGTCGTCCACGCGTGATCGAGCCGGTGCCCCACGTCTGAAGGACGTGAGACCCACATCCAACGGAGTCTCAGGCAGCCCGCCTTCGGAGCGCTTGGGGCGCGAGCTGTCCGCCGCTTGTTGCGACGACGACGGCAACCACGATCCACCACACAGCGGCGAACACAAAGACATCGATCAAGAAGGCGAAGCCGGTAGCCGACAGGCTGACGAGAAACGTGCAGGCCGACAGACTTGCGTGCATCAGCATTGCCACGAGTAAGCTGCCGGTCCGGTCGTAGACCCACACGATCAGCACGCGATAGGCTGGCAGCTGTCCAGCAACCAGACTCAAGCCGTTCGCTATCACGAAGACGGGGACAGAAAGGTCTCCGGCGTAGGCGTTGCTGATCCAGAGGTCGTTCGTCAGGAGATGCCAAGCTCCCCACGGGACCCCGACAATCAGGCCGGTGGCAAGCACGCCGTGGCGCAACCGCACTCTGGGGGTCGCAAAGCCTGTCCAGCCGATCTCCTCGAACAAACCGACCAGAATCGCTCCTGCGATGGCGGATACGAGCTGCGGCCCTACGCTGCCCGTCGAAAGGACGCGAGGGACGAACACCGGCGACGCGAGTGCAAGCGCAAGGTGGACCGTTGCGAAAACGAGAGGAGCAGTCAGCAGCGCGACCGCGTACCATCGTGCGCCGACTCGCCATCGGAGCAGACGGGAGAGCAGTTCTTGTAAACCCGCTCGGCCAGAGACGACACCAGCCAGAAGAAGCCCGGCGATGCTCGGACCGGCGAGCATGGCCACGACCATGAACGGCAGCCGTGGATCGGATTGCCAGGCCCTACCCGACAGTCCCTCAAGTCCTCCGACGAGGAGCAAGCCGCCCCATGAGATCGTGAACACCAGAGCGAAGTACGTCAGCACCTGGTGCTTCGTGATGAAGGCCTTGATGGTGGTCATGACGTCCAGCCTTCCGGTGCCTCGGGTCCCTCACGACATCTCGAGTGCGGCGTAGAGCGCGTCTCTGAGCGCGATATCGCGGGGATCACCCGTAAGCTTCACTCCCATCTGGCTCGTCACGTAGCCGTAGCCGATTGCCGCCTCCGGATCGGCGAAGCCCAGCGAACCGCCGGCGCCCGGCGAGCCGAATGACCTGGAGCTACCAAACGGCCAGTTGCGGCACGGCTTCATGAAGCCCAACGAGAACTGCGCCTCGCCTTTGAGGCATTCGTCGAAGAACCCGTGTGTCGGAGGGACCGCTGGCGCCGCTAGAAGGTCGAGCGTCTCCTGGCGCAACCCAAGTTCGCGGCCTCCGGTAGCGAAGACACTGTAGGCGTGCGCAATTGCGCGGGCAGTGCCGACGGCGTTGCCCGATGGCACCTCGAGATTCCGCGCGTAGATGCGCTGCGGATCCAAGTACACGCCAGCGCCGGGATTGACCACGAGGGCGCGGTAGATATTCGAGTGCCGGTTCATCGCCTCCAGCGTCAGTCGAGGCGGAAAGCCCAGGAGCAATTCGATTCGGCCAGGCGGCGCGAGCGTCGCGAGGCGGGAGTCTGGAATCTGCTCAGGCAAGCGGATGTACAAGTCGAGCCCAAGCGGCGACGCGATCTCGTCCTGGAAGAACTGTCCGAGGCTGCGATGTCGTGGATCGACACGCCGTAACAGCTCGCCCTCATAGAACCCGAGTGTCAGCGCGTGATAGGCCTGCCGCGTGCCCGGCTCCCACGCGGGCTTCTGACGTGCCAATACGACCGCCAGCCGATCGAGATCGGCGATGACGCTGCGATCGACGGGTTCATCGAACGCGAACAGCCCCGCCTGGTGTCCGAGGAGCTGGCGGACGGTGACGTTCTCCTTGCCGTGCTGTGCGAACTCTGGCCAATAGTGGGCAACGCGCTCTCCGTAGTCGAGCCAACGGCGGGAATGCGCGATCGCGAGGGTCATGGCGGCTAGACCCTTGGTGGCCGAGTGGACGACCACCATAGTGTTCTCTTCCCACGGCTCACCAGTCTGCTTGTTTCGAATACCGCCCCAAAGATCGACGACCTTCTCACCGCAGTGATACGCACAGCAGGCGCCGCCCAGCTCATACCGACGGGCGAAGTTCTCAGTGAATGCGTCGCGCACCGTTCCAAAGCCGGGGCTGACGTGCCCTTCGACGGTCACGCGGTCGAGTGTGGCTACTGACATAACGCCCCCTGTTATTGGCGCCGGGCGCTGCAAGCGTCCGGCATCAGAGGATCAGGGCAACGGGCGTGCCGAGATGATGGTCCACGTTGCGAAGTTGCAGAGAGTTGTTGCGACGCGAAACCGAACATCCGCAACGAGTTTCCGAGCTATCAGTTGATGTAGGTGCGGTCGCCTGCTCTCACATTCGCGAGTACGGTGGGAATATTCCCCAGGTCCTGACGAAATTTCGGCCCGCTCAGAGGCGAGCCGAGCACAGCGGCTGGGGCTATACGGTCACGGCGTTGTACTCGATTCGCCCGGCGTCTGAGAACGGATGCGCCGGTAGGCACGCGTGGCACAGGCTTCACGGCAAGAAAGAGAAGCAAGATCCGCACGGGGAACGTCGCGGGGCTGACTCACACGATTTGGCCGATGAACTTCATAGAAGTGGATACACAAGTGGGATCGCAAGGGCTGCGAGCATGAGCGCGAGCGCACCTCCCGTAATCATCTTGAACCCGCGGCTGCCAAAGAAAAGTGCCAATCCCAGTTTCATTACCGTGTTCATGAGCACACCGACCGCGATCGCTGTGGCTGCTATCGCAGGTGACATCGTTTGGGCGACGTCGCGCGCCATCGAGACAGTCAGCGCATCCACGTCGGTAAGACCGAGTACGGCTGCGGAAGCAAGAACACCGGAAGCGCCCCAGAACTCACGAATCGCGTAGATCGCCATCAGCACACCTTGAAAGATGCCGGCCATCTGAAGCGCAGCGGTGAGCTGCAACGGATTCCGCTGGGGCAGTTCAGGCGCAGCCGGTGCCGGCGACCGGCGCACACCCGCAGCAGCGGCTAACGCAGCAAAGATTGCGGGCGGCAGCAGATACACGAGCAGCGGCCCGACGACTGCTACGTTGAGGATCGCGGTTGCGACCAGCACTCTGGGATAGAGCATCGCGTTGGCGGCAACCGCACCGAACGCCAGTGCGCGATCCATCGTGGGTTCGAGTCGGCTCGTCCGCGCGAATGTGAAGGTGACATTCGTCGACGACACGAGCCCGCCAAGCAACCCGGTCACCAGATACCCATGACCAGGACCGACGAGACGTCGCGCCACGTATCCGGCGAAGCTCAGACCCGAGAAGAACAGGACCAACGCCCAGAGCTCACGCGGCTTGACACCGCCCAGCGGTCCGTAGGGTCCCTCGGGAAGCAGCGGCAGCACCACGAGGGCCAAGACCGCGAACCGCACGGCGGAGCGCATCCCGACGTCGTCAATCCGCTTCACGAGCGCGTGAAGCCTGGATTTCTCGATCAGGAGCAGCGTTGCGATCGCAATGATGCCGCTTGCGAGGCGAATGGACCCAAGCCCGGCGAGCACGCCGGCCGCGAGCACGACCAGAGCTACGACTTCAGTGGTGCCATCAATGTCTTGCCTACTGCCAGCCGCGTAAGCCGCTGCGACGATTGCCACGGCACCCGCCAACAGGATCGCGGCAGGGATGGTGACGCCGCCGCTCCACAGCCATCCCGTGAACCCACCGATGGCGCCGAGCATCGTAAACGTCCTGATGCCGGCAAACCGTGCGCCGGGACCCTCCGCGTGCCCGGACCACTGACGCTCGAGCCCAATGGCCGCACCACCGAGCGCCGCGATCACGAGTCCAATAAGATCAGAGGTGTTCATACGGGGGCAGCCGCGACGCCAGGATGAGGACAGCAACTCCGGCAACCGCGGTTGCGGGCTGCATCCACGACACATACCCGATGATGGCGAGCTGTACGGAAATCCAGACGAGTACCGATGATCCCCGCGGTGAGAGCGCTGACGCGCGACAGCCGAAATCGTGCGAACACAGCTATCGCAGCAAATGCGAGTGCACCCCCGACAATAACAAACAGGATCAAGCTTGGGATGAAATAATCTCTGAACGCACTGCCTGCGAGCCACTCCAGCGGCACGCCTGGAGCTCCAGAGAGGCCATACCAGCCGCCTGCGAAAGCATTGATCGCCCCAAACGCGAGAAGAGCTCCGAGGTAGCGATTCCACATCGGCACTCACCGTTGCTCGGAGGTGTTCGCCAGTGAGAGCGCGTGAAGACGGCCCGACGCGCTTCTGACCAGTACAACTGCGGCGAGCGTTGTGAAAACGGCCAACGGTCCCCAGATCGGGAGCTCGCCGGGCGCGGCGGCGAGACCACGACTGATCGCGATCGCCGAGTTGACGGAGAGTAGTAGCAGGTACAACGCGCCCTGAATCGCCGCGATCGTCGCAATCAGATATCCCCAGGGTCGCCGCTTCCACAGCAGTCCACCGCCAACGGCCAGAGCGGGCACCATGAGCGACAGGTCAAGCGCGGCGACCACCTTGAACGCGTCCGGTTCGACTGGAGTCGGGCGGCCGGCAAACGCGAAGGCTCCCCACATACCCAGCCAGACGACGGCGAGTCCGACGCCCACGAAGACCAGATAACCGCCAATGAAACGCACCGGCGTCTCAGCGCGAAAGGACCTTGCGAAAGTATTGACATCGAGTTGCGAGACCAACAGACCCAGTGTCGCGATGCCGACAAGGAAGCTCAGAACGTAGAGCGGGAAGAATACGTTGAGTGCGGCGCCAAACAGATAGAAGGCGTAGTTGTAGAACGCGTATCCCGCCATGCCGAGCATGAGCACCAGTCCACGTACGGATCCTCTGGCGGCTGTTCGTATTCCGACCCACAGCAGAGGGACAGCCCCTAAGAGCGTGACCCAGTCGTTCCCGTACCAGGTGGCCCTGACCCACGCCGCATCTCTGTACCTGATCGGGCAGCGACAGACCGAGCAGCGACTGTGCAAGCATTAGCGCCAGCAGCAGTAGCGTCATTCGTCGGTGCGCGGCCATCGGTGAGGGCTTCAAGCTGCACCCGTGTTTCGCAGATGTCCGCGCCGCAGGCTGGTCGCTGGCGCCGACTCGGCTCGCCTCGCGATCCCGAGGATGAGAAAGCGGTCTCGCTCGAATGCGAGAAGCGTAAAACCGTCGGTCATGCCTGGTAGGGCGGGGAAAACCATGCCGACGGACAGCTGTTGAAGTTCCGGCACGATGCGCACAACGCTCGGTCGCCCGCCGTTATCAAGGAAGTCGTAGCTGTACCATCCTGCTCGACCTCCAGCACCCATCTGTGCGAGCCAAGGCCACACCTCACGCGGCGCTCGTCCGATAGTAATCGCGTGAACGAGCGAGGCAATGGGCTGCGGGATCAGGGCATCGCCGGGGAGCTGCTTGCTCTGTTCATTTCTTGTCGCTAGGTACCTGAGCGGCCAAACATCAGGGGCCTCGGAACACGACAGATAAGTGACGCAGAAACCTTGCCGCATTTGTCCTGACGATCACGCAGGCGTCATCACGCCACAACCGAGTGACTTCCCGGTAGAAAGCGAACAAACACGCACCGAGTGGGTAGTTTTTCGGCCTTGACCCTCGGAACAGATGATTTCAGCTCGTGGCAGTAGGTCCGAACCTTGGCACTCGCCCTGCTCCCTATTCGATGCCGAATGGTGGCCGTCCACGCTCTGCTCCTCGTCGCGCAGAGTCGTCAGTGCCACTTGCCTTCCTGGCGTCGCTGTGGTTCTCCACGGGCGGAAGCCGTTCCGGCACGCTGCTTCGCCTATTTATGACGACCGCCTATCTGGTTGCCATCGCACTGGCGGGTCTATGGCTGATCGTGCCGTGGCCACTGACCATCGTGTACTTCGCGATCCTCGCCCTGCAGGCCTACCCGATTGGTCGCAGAGTGCGGTCCGTTCAACGCTGGCCACAACGACGAGTCGAGTGGTTTGGCGTTGCGCTGAACGGGCTGATGGCGATCGCGTTCGTCGGTCTCGCGGGGACCGCCATCCGCGCGCGATGGCCGCCACAGGAGCAGATTGTCGATCTCGAGTTCCCATTACACGACGGAACGTACTTGGTGGCGAATGGAGGCAGCAGCGACTTGATTAATGCGCATGTGCAGACGCTGACGGCGCCTCGTTTCCGTGACTATCGCGGACAGAGCTATGGTGTCGACATCGTCGAGGTCAACAGCTTTGGCATGCGGGCACCCGGTCTTGTCCCACGCGATCCGCGAGCCTACGCGATCTTCGGGGAGCCTATCCATGCGCCGTGTTCGGGTGCCGTGTTGCGGGCGGAAGACGGTCGTCCTGACATGCCGCCACCGCAGCCGGATCGTGAGCATCTCCCTGGCAACTTCGTCTTCATGGAGTGTGGTGGCGTGCACGTCCTTCTCGGTCACATGGAGCGAGGCACGGTGCAGGTCCGTTCCGGCGAGCACGTTCACGCTGGTGCTGTCCTTGGGAACGTCGGGAATTCGGGCAACACCAACGAGCCGCACCTGCACATTCATGCGCAGCGTCCCGCGATGGACGACGCGTTTTTGAGCGGTGACCCGTTGCCCATGCGAATGAACGGTCGATTCCTGGTCAGGAACGATCGCGTTCAGCGTCCCTGATTACGGTCCCTTCAGCTCGTTCACGAAGGCCGTGAAGCATTTCTCTATCCATGAACGCGTAACCAGGTGCCATCACACGGTCGAAAAGCGTGGGATCGCCGCCTCGCCGTCTCATGACGACACGCGTCGTCCCGTCGTCCTCAGGCAACAGGAGCAAGGCCCAACTCGCAGTGGAACCGTTGGGCAGCGTTTGCCGGAACACCAACGCTCGTCCAGGCTGAATCTCGGCAACGGTCATGAATTGACCGGGCTGTCCAAAATACGGGTCGGGCGTGAGGCGGACCGTGTCGCCCATCTCCAACCGCTGCCACGCTGGAACGACACGGTCGGCGTTGTGGATATCCGCGCTCAGCAGATTCTCGACCCATTCGTGTGTGTAGAACCCGCCGCGACCTTGGCCCATCTGAACGAGCCACGGCCAGATGTCAGATGGCGCTGCCCGGATTGTAATGGCCATCGTGTAGCCCGTCTTGGGATGGGGAACAATGTCGTCACCTGGTAGCGGAGCGCCCCGCTCGTCTTTTCTCGTTCCCCGACGCGTATTACCGGGGAACAGTGCATGCGCTGCTACAACTGGAACGAGAATCGCCGCTGTCGACCACATGCCGAGTCGGATCCATCGCCACGATCGAGGCGAGCTACTTGGCATAGCGAGTGATCACGCGGGGTGTCCGAGCGGTCGGCGACGCGGTAACCACGCTTATGCGCCCAAGATTGTGCGTATAACCACCTCTCACGCACCAGCCGACCTCCCTCGATCGCCACCCGTCGCGCCGGTCAAGTGCGTGCGTCCTGCGCTCTCGTGCCGTCGGGCTTCAGCCGCCGGTCAGGCCCGATGACCATGATGAAGCAAGCCGCGACGTTGCGCCAAGAGTCGCGGCGCCACGAGGATGACCAGCATGCCGAACGCCAACAATCCGCCACGCCGCGGATCGAAGTCAGAGGCAACGCGGTCCCATGACATCCCGGTGGCGCGCCCCAGCCCGACTTCAAAAACAAGCGTCAGCGCCAGCCACAGCAGTCCGAATTCCCACCAGCGCCTCACCGGTTGCGGACCCAGCCACCGAAGCGTGAACGAGAACACCATCGTGATCAGGACAGCGCCCGTGAACACGCTCACCTGTCGTGCGCGAAGATCGCCGAGTGGCGGCTCAAGGAACAATCGCCGCATCACCCCGTGAATCGACTCCACTGCGACCAGCGTCAACCAGATCCCGACCGCGCGTGCCAACGGAAACGGAGTACCTGCCATCCTCATCCTCGGCCACCGATGACGTGCATGAAGTGTCGGCCGACCCTCAGCGACAGGACGCGCTCGACCACCCCAACGCCGGTCAGTCACGTCAACGCTCGAACCGACTGGGAAGGTCGTGTTCGATCGTGGTGATGCGCCATCGGATGTACGGATACGACCCGGATTTGTCCTCCCACCTGGCTTCGCCCGCGGCCGGCACGCGGATCCCACCGAACTGCTGATCTGATTCATTTCGATTGATCCACGGCTCGTTCCGTCCCCGCGAGTCGTTGTAACGGACTGCCGTGGATTCGATGAGGCGGCCGTCAGTGTCGAATCGGAAGGTCATCGATGCGGCGATTCCGCCGTAGGTCATCGTGGCACGCGCGGAGTGGGAGTCGATCGGCTCCCACACGACGTAATCCTCGAGGGCGGCAGCAGGGAACCACTGCAGTTCGCCCAGGAATCGAAGCAGGTCTCCTTGATTCAGGCCGCCGCCGGTCTTGTTCGCCACCGGAACGAGCGAGAGTATCCGCATCTCCATACTGGCTTCGCCCGCACGATACTGGTCCCGACCGGTCACCGACACGAGAGGCGCCATCCGGAAGGTCGCCTTCCAAAGAAACCCGGGCGGATTGATCGTGAAGTACTGCTCTGCCTCAAATGGCATCCACCCTCTCCCCTCCATCTGGAACTGACCGTCCTGACGCAGACGCACGGTCGTCGGCACGCGGCTTCCAACGACGATCGAGTAGCGCAACCAACGCTGTACCGTGTCCGGGACACGTTGAAGGTCGTCGTTCGTAATCACCCGTCGGCCAGGACGTCGCGCATCGCCAAGAAGCGCATCGATTTCGCGGGCCATCCGGCGCTCGAAGGCGATTCGGGCACCGACAGCGACAAGGGCGGCGAGCGCCACCACGCTAAGGATCACTGCCAACATTCGGCGCACCGGTGCCTTCATGAACGTGCCTCGGCCATTTCGCGAGTCACGTCGAGCAGGCCGTTCACGAGGACGAGGGTGCCGAGGCTGCCTTCGCCCTCACCGTCGACGGCCACCTCGTCGTCGAAGGAGAGGTCCGCGACCTCCGACACCTCCAGCCGCAGGCACGTGGTGGCCACGAAGCGGGCGACCACGTCGGCCTCGTCCTCGACGGGGAGCTCCTCGCGTCGGCCGCCGTGCTCCACCACCACCCGGCCGCGGGTGGCGTCGCTGTCGCAGTCCGGCCGGGCGGGGAGGTAGAGCGGGTAGCCGCGGATGCTGCGCGCGGGGTTGAGCCGGAGCCGCTCGCCGGTGAGCGGTCGCCGGAAGCGGCCGTCGACGTAGGTGACCTTCGTGGGCGTCAGGTCGCGCTCCCGGTCGTTGCGGATCCAGACCTCCATCCGGCCCAGCGCCGCGTCGCGGGACGACTGCCGCAGGTCGGCGTACAGCCTCCCGGAGGCGGGCGTCTCGGGGGCCGCGGGCAGCGGGGACAGGGTGATCACCGACGGGCTGGGGGACACCGACGTCGCCGCGTCGTCGGCGGTCGGCGTCCCGGTGTCCTCGGAGCAGCCGGCCGGCGCGACGCCGAGGAGCAGCGCGGCCACCCCCGCCCCGAGCATGGCCCGGCCCCTCCCGTTCACCTGTGCAGGCTAACGGGAAGGGCCGGGCTACGCGTGCTGGTACCTATGAGGTCTAGGACCGTCAGAAGACCCTGCGGCTCGAACCGCCGATGGGGACGAAGTTCAAGATCAGTCCGACCACGATCAGGATGAGACCGATCGTCACGAGGATGCTCTGCGGAAGCAGCAGGCCGAGGATCAGCAGGATGAGTCCGAGGACCACCATGGGGTTATTCCTTCCGACCGGGCCCCCTCCCCGTGCAGCACCCGGTCATTTCTTGGTTGGTTGAGTGGAGCAGGAGGTCTGCGAGAGCTCACGAACCGGGGCCGTCGATGCGGGCGCGGTCGGGGTGGAAGCCGTGCTCGACGCCCCACAGGACCGCGTTGGTCCGGCTGGTGACGCCGATCTTGCGGTAGGCACTCCGGATGTAGGACTTCACGGAGTTGATCGAGAGCGAGGAGTGGCTCGCGATGTCGCTGTTGCTCAGCCCCTGGGTGATCAGCGCGATCACCTCGGCCTCGCGGGCGGTCAGACCCTCCTCGCGTCCGGGCCAGTCGCCGCCGATCACCGCACGCTTGGAGCCGTTGCCGGAGACCACGCGCCCGCCGGCGTGCACGGCGCGGAGCGCCTGCACCAGCTCGTGGGCGGGCAGCGTCTTGGACACGTAGCCGGCCACGCCGTGGTCCATCGCCCGGCGCGCGATCGCGGGGGTGACGTTCCAGCCGTAGACCACGACCTTGTTGACGACCGGGTTGGCGAGCAGGTCGTGGACGTCCTCGCCGTCCCCCGAGCTCTGCGCGAAGACGTCGAACAGCGCGATGTCGACCGGCTCGCTCACCTCGGTGTTGGCGTTGAGCTCCACGATCGCGAAGTCGTCACGGTAGTGGCGGAGCATGGAGTTGAGACCACGCACCACCACCTCGTAGTCGTTGACGAGCGCAAGCCGGATGGGCACGTCTCAACCCTCCGGTGGGGGAGGGAAGATGTCTACACCCCTCGGGGTGAACCATCCCTACCCTCGGGCGGACACGAACGCCGCGACGCAGCGGCGGACGTCGTCCTCGCTGTGCGCGGCCGAGAGCTGGACCCGGATCCGGGCCTCGCCACGGGGCACCACGGGGAACGAGAAGGCGATCACGTAGACGCCGTGGGCCAGCATCTCGTCCGCCACCCGCGAGGCCTCCCGGGCACCGTCCTCGCCGCGGAACATCACCGGGGTGATCGGGTGCTCGCCCGCCAGGATCTCGAAGCCGGCCTCGGTCATCAGGCCCCGGAACAGCGCGGTGTTGCGGCGCAGCGTCTCGCGGGCCTCGTCGGAGGTGGCGGCGATCTCGAGGGCGACCCGGGAGCCGGCCGCGACCGTGGGCGCGACCGCGTTGGAGAAGAGGTACGGGCGGGCCCGCTGGCGCAGCAGGTCGACGACCTCCTGGCGGCCGGCCACGTAGCCGCCGGAGGCACCCCCGAGTGCCTTGCCGAGCGTGCCGGTGAGGATGTCGACGCGGTCCATGACCCCGAAGTGCTCAGGGGTGCCACGACCGCCGGGACCGACGAACCCGACCGCGTGCGAGTCGTCGACCAGGACGAGGGCGTCGTACCGCTCGGCGAGGTCGCAGATCCGGTCCAGCGGCGCGAGGTAGCCGTCCATCGAGAAGACGCCGTCGGTGACGATCACCCGGGTGCGGGCCTCGGCCGCCGCGACCAGCTGCGCCTCCAGGTCGGCCATGTCGGCGTTCCGGTAGCGGTAGCGCGCCGCCTTGGAGAGGCGCACCCCGTCGATGATCGACGCGTGGTTGAGGGCGTCGGAGATGATCGCGTCCTCCGCGCCGAAGAGGGTCTCGAAGACGCCGCCGTTCGCGTCGAAGCAGGACGAGAACAAGATGGTGTCCTCGGTGCCGAGGAACGCCGAGAGCTCCGCCTCCAGCGCCTTGTGCAGGGTCTGGGTCCCGCAGATGAACCGCACGCTGGCCATCCCGAAGCCCCACCGGGTGAGCGCGTCGGCCGCCGCGGCGACCACCCGCGGGTCGTCGGCGAGCCCGAGGTAGTTGTTGGCGCAGAAGTTGAGCGCGTCGGCGCCCGGCTCGGACCCCGAGCCCGTCGAGACCCCGATGTGCGCCGCCTGCGGCGTCTCGAGCTCGCGCTCGCGCTTGGTCAGGCCGGCCTCCTCGATCTCCTCGAGGGTGGCGCGCAGCCGCTCCTGCACCTTGGCGTAGGGGGTCGCAGGGACAGAGGGGGTCATGAGTCGCTCCAATCGAGGATCACCTTGCCGCACTCGCCGGACCGCACCGCGGCGAACGCCGCCTCGAAGTCCGCGGCCGGGAAGCGGTGCGTGATGACGGACCGTACGGCGTCCCGCAGGGCCGCGGACGTCTGCAGCATCGCGGACATGGCGTACCAGGTGTCGTACATCTCCCGGCCGTAGATGCCCTTGATGGTGAGCATGTGCGTGATCACCTTGGCCCAGTCGATCGGGTACGGGTCACTCGGCAGCCCGAGCATCGCGATCCGGCCGCCGTGGTTCATGGTGCCGATCATCGCGTCGACCGCGGCCGGCGCGCCCGCCATCTCCAGCCCGATGTCGAAGCCCTCCTTCATGCCGAGGCCGTCCATCGCCTCGCGCAGCGAGGTGCGGGTCGGGTCGAGCACCAGGTCGGCGCCGGCCTGCCGGGCCAGCTCCAGGCGGAAGGGGCTCAGGTCGGACACGACGATGAAGCGGGCGCCGACGTGGCGGGCGATCGCCGTCGCCATCACCCCGATGGGGCCGGCCCCGGTGACCAGCACGTCCTCGCCGGCGAGCGGGAAGCTCAGTGCGGTGTGCGTGGCGTTGCCGAGCGGGTCGAAGACCGCGCCGAGGTCGGGGTCGAGGTCGTCGGGCTGGATCCACACGTTGGTGGCGGGGATCACGACGTAGTCGGCGAACGCGCCGTCGCGGTCGACGCCCACCCCGATCGTGTGGATGCACAGCTGCCGGCGGCCGGCGCGGCAGTTGCGGCACATGCCGCACACGA
The DNA here is from genome assembly GCA_963814955.1 of uncultured Acidobacteriota bacterium. Lineage (GTDB taxonomy): Bacteria > Acidobacteriota > Vicinamibacteria > Vicinamibacterales > UBA2999 > DATCJA01. The sequence goes on along the minus strand of CAWFEX010000013.1, from coordinate 10,352 downwards.
TGTGTCCCTCGCCGGAGACCCGCTGGCCTGGGCGCACGCTGGTCACGCCGGCGCCGACCTCGCTCACCTCGCCGAAGAACTCGTGACCGATGGTCATGGGCGGTCGCACCACCGACGCCGCCCAGTCGTCCCAGTCGTGGAGGTGGAGGTCGGTGCCGCACAGTCCCGCTCGCAGCACCCGGATCTTGACCTCGCCGGGTCCGGGCGTCGGCTCCGGCACGTCGGTCAGCTCGAGTCCCGGTCCCGGGGTCGTCTTCACCAGAGCCCGCATGGGCAGCACCCTACGCACCCCTGTCCAGCGCTTCTGGGGCCGCCACGTAGGTTGCGGGATGGTGACAATCGGGTGCGGTGGCTTGCCATCGCGCGTGCTTCGCGATGGTGTCGCGGGTGGCCCGAACAGGAGGACTGCATGAGTGACGTGCTCGACCGCGCCGCGGCGGGCGGCCTCGGCGTGCGCTGCGACGGCGTCGTGCACCTCTACCGGACCTTCGAGGGCCACGACGTGGTCGCGCTGCGCGGCGTCGACCTCTCGATCCTGCCCGGGGAGCGGGTGGCCTTCCTGGGCCCCTCGGGCTCCGGCAAGTCCACGCTGCTCACACTTCTCGGCGGGATCCAGAAGCCGAGCGCCGGCCGGATCTTCCTCGGCGAGGAGGAGATCAGCCGGATGGGCGAGCGGTACCTCGCCCGGGTCCGGGCCCGTCGGGTCAGCACCATGCTCCAGGGCGCCACCCGCAACCTGCTGCCCTACGCCACCGCCCGGCAGAACATCGGCTTCGCCCGGCTCGGCATGGACCCGGCCGACCGCCGCCGGGCCACCGAGGACCGCGAGCTGCTGTCCCGGGTCGACCTGGAGGCCCAGGTCGACCAGATCGTCTCCACCATGTCCGGCGGCCAGCGGCAGCGGCTCGCCCTGGCCTGCGCGGTGGCGACGGAGCCGCAGCTGCTGCTCGCGGACGAGCCCACCAGCCAGCTGAGCCACGAGGACCGCGACCACGTCCTCGAGCTGATCCACGGACTCGGCGACGACCTCGGCACCACCATCGTCGTGGTCACCCACCAGCCCGAGGTCGCGGAGACCTTCCCCCGCACGATCACCATGAAGGGCGGCCGGGTCGGGGCCGAGGGCCGCGACGGCTCGGAGTACGTCGTGATCGGCGCCGAGGGCGTCCTGCACCTGCCCACCCACATCGCGACCGAGTGGCCCCAGGGGACGCTGGTGCGCATCGAGCCCGAGGAGTACGACCGGCTCGTGCTGTCCAGGCCCGACGAGGGCGAGCACGGCGCATGAGCGACCTCGAGGTGCAGGAGGTCTCCTACGTCGTGTCCCGGACCCTGCTCGACGACGTCACCCTGTCCTTCCGCGGCGGTGAGGTGACGGCCGTGTCGGGGCCGAGCGGCTCGGGCAAGACCACGCTGCTGTCCATCGCCGGCGGACTCATCGAGCCCACGTCGGGCGGCACGTCGTACGACGGGGCCTCGATGTGGCAGGGCACCGGGGACCCGCGGCCGGTGGTGGCGTTCGTGCTCCAGGTCTACGGACTCGTGCCGATCCTGTCCGCCCGGGAGAACGTCTCGATCGCGTTGCGGGCCCGCGGGGTGAAGCCCGCCGAGGCCGACGAGAGGGCCGAGGCCGCGCTGGCCAGGTTCCACATCGCCGACCTCGGCGACCGCCAGGTGGAGGAGCTCAGCGGTGGCCAGATGCAGCGCGTGGCCTGCGCCCGCGCCTTCGTCGTCGGCGCCGACGTGCTGCTGGCCGACGAGCCGACCAGCGAGCTGGACGAGGGGAACCGCGGACTGGTGCTGGAGGAGCTGCGCGCCGAGGCGGCCCGGGGCGCGGTCGTCGTGGTGGCCACCCACGACCCCGCCGTCGTCGAGGCCTGCGACCGGCACTACGCGCTCGACGAGGGTGTGCTGGTCGAGCACGTCCCCCCGCGGGCCCGTCGGGCCGCCGAGCGCCCGACGCCTGCCCCTGCCTTCGCGCCGGCGCCGCCGGTGCGGGTCGAGGTGCCCGCCGCCCCCGAGCCCGCCGCGGAGACCGCCCCGGAGCCCGCCGCGGAGCCGGTCCCGGTCGAGCGGGTCCGCAACCCCTTCGCGCGGCCCTCGGACGACGCGTGAGCGCTGCATGAGCCGGGCGACCCTCGGGGCACGTGCCCGGCGGGGGCCGCTCCTGACCCTGGCGGCGATGGCCGCCGTCGTGGTGGCGGGCACCGTCACGGTGCTCGGCTTCGCGGCGGCCGCCGGCACGTCACCGTGGCTGGTGCTGCCGCTGGCGGTCATCGGCGCCCTCGCCGTCCCCGCCGCCGGGCACGAGCTCGCCGTGGCCCGGCGTGAGGAGATCGGACTGGCTCGGCTGCGCGGCGTGCACGGCGCCCGGCTGGTGGTGTTCATGCTGGCCGAGCCGCTGACGGCGATCCTGGCCGGGGCGGTGGCCGGCGTCGGGCTCGGCGTGGCCGGCACCTGGCTGGCCACCTGGCGCTGGCTCGATGCTCCCGAGGTCGCCCTCGCCGGCTCCACCCCGGCAGCGGTCGGCGCCGTGGTGGCCGTCGGACTGCTCGGCGTGTTCGCCGGCATGGCGTCGTCGCGCTCGGAGCCGCTCTCCGACCAGGTCAGCATCGCGACCCGGACCCGACCCGCCTCGACCGCGGCCACCTTCGGCAGCGTGCTGATCCTCGTGGCGGCGGTGATCGCGGTCTACCGCAGCGGCCGCGGCACCGACCCCGACTGGGTGGTGCTCGCCGGCCCGGCCCTGGTCGGACTGGCGGCGGGCCAGCTGACGGTCTGGCTGCTCCGCGTGGTGGCCCGGATCGCGACGGCCCGGACCGCCAGCAGCGGGTTGCCGGCCTTCCTGGCCACCCGCCGGGTCGGCCGCACCGCCGACGGAGGCACCGCGTTGCGCCTCCTCGTCGCCGCCGGCGCGGTCGCCACCCTGGCCGCGACCGGAGCGGTCGGCGTGGCCGGCTGGGCCGACCAGTCGGCGCGGATCACGGCGGGTGCTCCCGTGCGGGTCGACGTCGACGGCTCCGCCCAGGAGGCGCTGGCCATCGCGGAGGAGCACGACCCCGACGGCCGGTGGCTGATGGCCGCCGTCCTCATCCCGGACGACCAGGCCGCGCGGCGCCGCGCGTTCGTCGACACCAGCCGCTACGACGCCGTGGTCGGCGACTTCTACGACGGCACCGGCGCGGCACCCGTGGGCGACGACGTGGAGTCCCTGGTCGCGGACCGCCCGCCCCTGGCCACGGGGGACCAGGTCTCCGCGACCGCCGAGGCATTCCCGGTCCGCGTGCCGCAGACGCCGCCACGCGCGATCGGCGCCACCCAGATCACCCTCGACTACGTGACCGCGGCGGGGTCGCCCGGAAGCGCCGTGCTCCGGCTGCTGGGTGCTCCGGAGGGCATCGTCGAGGCCTCGGAGCCGCTCGACAGGTGCGGCGAGGGCTGCGTGGTGCGCGGCCTCGTCGTGGAGACCGGCGTGCAGTTCGGCGACGACTTCTTCGTCATCGGCGACGACCGGTTCACGGACTTCAACCCGGGCCGGGCGACCACGCTGACCAGCCTGCGCTTCGGGGACGTGGAGCTCGTCGACGAGGAGTGGAAGGTCAGCGGTGCCGGGGAGCGGCCGCCCGAGGACACCGGCACGATCGAGGCCACGGACACCGGCCTCGTGGTCACCACGGGGGCCTCCGGCGTGGTCCGCGCCGACGCGGTCGCGGCGACCCAGGAGCTCCCGCGTCCTCGCCACCCCGGGCCTGAGGTTCGGGGAGACGGGCCCCCAGGTCGACGGCCCCGGCGGCGACCCCAACCCGGCGTCGATCCGCGCCGAGCTCCCGGCGCTGCCGCTGGTCGGCGCGGCCGGCCTGTTCGGGGACCTGCGCACCGCGCTCTACGCCAGCAGCCCGACGGTGCCGGCGGCCCAGGTCACCATCCTCGCCGCGGCCGACACCCCCGCCGACGTCCTGGCCGCCCTCGTGGACGAGGGCGGCACGGTGCGCACCCTCGACGACATCTCGACCTCGTTGGAGCGCCAGTCCGGCGCGGTGCAGGCCTGGATGTACGCCGTGATGGCGGGCTGCTGCCTGCTGGTCGCGCTGCTCGCCCTGCTGGCCGCGGGCGGCCGTCAGCGCGCGGCGTACCGCCGCGACGTCGCCTCGCTCCGCGTGGTCGGGGTGCCGACCCGCGAGATCCGGTCCGCGGGGCTCGGGGAGCTGGTGCTGCTGGCCGCGGTGGCCGTGGTCGCCGGGGTCGGGGCCGGCCTGCTCGCGGCCCGGCTGCTGCTCGCGGACCTGCCCCTGGTGGAGGTCCCGGCGTTCGCGATCCCGCTCGTCCCGGTGTCCTCCGTGCTGCCGGCGCTGGCCACCGGGCTGGCGCTCGCCGCGATCGTCGTCCTCGTCGCGGGGCGTGGCCGGCGCATCGACCCCGAGCTGACCCGTCCGTCGATCCTGCGCGAGGGGGTGGCGACGCGATGACCGGCACCCTGCTCGGCGCGGTGCTGCGCGGCATCCGCTCCCGGGCCCTGCTGTCGGCGGGCTCGCTCCTGCTGATCGCGCTCGCCATCGGCTCGGCGGTGCTCGGGCCGGTCTTCCAGGTCGCCGTCACCAACTCCTACGTCGTCACCCGGCTCAATGACGCGCCTCCACGCTCGACCGGGCTGAGCCGCGAGCTCGTCCCGGCGCCGGAGTTCCAGGGCGGCCCGGCCGAGGGGGTCCGGGTGGCCACCGAGGCGGTGCTGGCCCGTGACAAGGGTCCCTTCGCCGCGCCCCAGACCCAGCTCGAGTCGGTGCGGGTCGACTCCGGGATCACCACCCCGGACCTGACCAAGGGCCGGGGCCTGGCGATGCTCCTCGCCAAGGAGGGCGCGTGCGACCACCTCCAGATCACCGGCCGCTGCCCGACCAGCCCGGGCCAGGCGCTGATCCTGGCCGGTGACGCGGAGTACTCCGGGCTCGGCATCGGCGACCCGGTCGACCTCACCGGCGGGCTGCCCAACGTGACGATCGTCGGCACCTACACGGTCCCCGCGACCGAGACCGACTTCTGGTTCGACCCGCGCCGGCTGGCCAGCGTGCCCCGGCGCATCGACGACATCAGCGGCGCCGTCGAGCCCTACCAGCCGGCCCCGCTGATCGTCACACCCCAGTCGTTCGACGCGGTCCCTGCGGATGCCTGGCGGGTCCGCGTCGACCGGCGTCTCGTCGTACCCCCGGACTGGACGGAGCAGGAGCTCGCCGACGCCACCGCCTCCGGCAGGGCCGTGGCCGGGGACCCGGTCCAGCTCGAGAACGCATCGCTCGTCGGTTCGCCGCTCGGCGACCTGCCGGCGCTGCTGGCCGAGGCGCGGGTCCAGGAGCAGACGGCTCGCTCGTCCATCGCACCGGCCGTGCTGTCGCTGGTGCTGGTCGCGCTCGCCCTGCTCCTGCGGCTGCTCACCGCCGCCAGCGAGCTCCGGCTGCCCGAGCTCGCCCTGGCCTCGCTGCGCGGCGTCGGCGAGCGCCGGCTGTGGGCGCTCGGCCTGGTCGAACCCCTGGTCCTGATCCTGGTCGCCCTCCCGCTCGGCGTGCTCGCCGGGATCGGCCTGTCCCTGGGGCTCACCCGGGCCTGGCTGGCGCCGGGGCTGCCGCTGCCGCTGCCGACGGCCGCGCTGGTCGGGGCGGTGGTGGTCTTCCTCGCGGCCGTGGGTGTCGCGGTGCTCGCCGTCGGGATGGTGCTGCGGGACACCCTGGCCTCGCAGCTCGCCGGGCTCAAGCGTCCGGGCACGGCGCGCCGTACGGCGGTGCTCATGGAGCTGACCCTGGTCGCCCTCGCCGTGGGCCTGTTGGCCACCAAGCTGACCGGCGGCTCGCCGGGCAGCCCCGACATCAGCGACCTCGTGCTGCCGGTGGTGCTGGCCGTGGTGGCCGGCCTCGTCGCCACGCGGGTCATCCAGATGCTGGCCCGCCGGGCGAGTCGACGCCCCGGCCGCTCGCTGCCCGGCTTCGTGGCCGCGCGCGCGCTCGGTCGGCGTCAGGAGGGCACGCTGGTGATCCTCCCGGTGACGGCGGCGATCGCCGTCGGGGTCTTCGGCATCGGGGTCTACGACGCCGCGGCCGACTGGCGGGGCAGCGTCGCCGCCACGGCCGCGCCCGCCGCCGAGCTCTGGTCGTCGCCGCTCACCATGGCCCAGACCGTCGACCTGACCCACGAGGTGGACCCCGACGGCACGTCCCTGATGGCTCTCGCGTCGTTCGCCAGCCCGGGCGCCCGGCTGGCGGTCGTGGACGCGTCGCGGATGGCATCGGTGCTCGACTGGTCCGACGAGTGGACCCCCGGCACGACGGTCGACGAGGTGCAGGCGCTCATCGCGTCGTCGGGCCAGCCGCCGCGGTTCACCGGCACCTCGGTCGGGCTCGCCGTGGACCGCGACCTGGTCACGGACAGCAACGTCAACGTGGAGATCCAGCTCCGGACCGCGGCGGGGAAGCTCCGCAACGTCTACGTCGGGCCGATCGAGCAGGGCACGTCGACGGTGACGACCAAGGCCGGCTTCTGCCGGACCGGCTGCAGCGTCGAACGGATGACGGTCGGTGGCGGTGCGGCGCTGCGGATCTCGATGGACGGCCGCCTCACCATCGAGGACATCATCGTCGACGACCAGCCGCTGCCCGGCGGCATCGAGGGCGTGGGGTGGGCGCTGTCCGAGGGCGTCACCGGCGCCGCGAACCCCCTCCAGGACATCGAGGTCACCAGCACCGGCGGCCGGATCGTCGCCGACATCGACACCACCCGCGCCGACGGGCAGGTGCGCCTGGTGCCCGGAGAGATCCCCGCGGAACGGCCGCTCGTCGTCGGGGTCGGCGTCCACGACCAGCCCGGCGAGGCCTCCCGGGCAGACTCGCTGCCGATCTCGGGCGCCAACATGCCGGTCCGCAAGGTGCTCTCCGCCGAGAGCCTCCCGCTCGTCGGTCCGGCCGGGTCGCTCATCGACTACCGGATGCTCGTCTCCGACCGCCTGGTCTACGACAACACCTTCACCGCGTACGTCGCGGCCGCCGCCGACACCCCCGCGTCGATGCGCAAGGAGCTCGCCGACCGTGGGCTCAGCGTCGACAAGACCCTGGCCGACGAGCGTGCCACCCTGGACCAGGGTGCCTATGCGCTCGCGCTGCGTCTCTACGCCGTCGCGTCGATCCTGGTCCTCCTGATGGCGCTCGCGGGCCTGTTCGTCTCCACCGCCGTCCAGCTGCCCGCCCGGCGCCGCGACGCGGCCGCCCTGCGCGTGGTCGGCGTGCCCCGGCGCGTGGTGGTCTCCGCGGTGGCCCGGGAGTTCGCCGTGGTGCTGGGCGGTGCTGCGATCGCCGGGATCCTGGCCGGCGCGCTCGCGCAGTACGTCGTGCTCCGCACCATCCGTCTCGGCTACATCGAGACCCTGGCGACCCCACGCCTGGTGCCCGCCGTCGACATCGGACAGCTGGTGATCATCGCCGTCGCCTCGGCGGTCGTCTTCGGGGCCTTCGCCTTCGCCAGTGCCGCCCTGACCGTGCGCGGCGCCCGCGGCGCGACCCTGCGGGAGAACGCGCGCTAGGCTGACGTGACCCGGTCGCGGTGACGGGGTTGCGGGCCGGGGCCTCACTCACAAATTCGTGGGTTACCGAGCAGGGGCTGCCTGCTCGGCCTATCCGACATTTGTGGGAGGCCCCGGTGTTTACCGAGCGTACGAGTGTTGGGCTCGACGTGCACGCCCGATCGGTCGCGGCGGCAGCGATCGATGGCGTCACGGGCGAGCTGGTCCAGGCGAGGCTGACCCCGTCACATGAGCACATCCGGCGCTGGCTCGGGGATCTGCCGGGGCCGGTGGCGGTGGCCTATGAGGCCGGTCCGACCGGGTTCGGGCTGTCCCGGGCGTTGAACGCGGCGGGGATCCGGTGCGAGGTCGTGGCGCCGTCGAAGTTGCAGCGGCCCGTCGGGTGATCGGGTCAAGACCGACGCCAGGGACGCGGTCCACCTGGCCCGGCTGCTGCGGCTGGACGAGTTCACGCCGGTGTCGGTGCCCACCGTCGACCAGGAGAACGCCCGGGATCTGGTCCGGGCCCGTGAGGACTGCCGCGGTGACCTGATGCGGGCCCGGCACCGGCTGTCGAAGCTGCTGCTGCGCCAAGGCATCGTCTACTCCGGCGGCCAGGCCTGGACCGGTGCCCACGACGCGTGGCTGCGCCGGCAGCGGTTCGACGCACTCGGCGCTGCAGATGACCTTCGACTCCGACTACGACGCGGTGCTGACGCGTCAAGGCCCGCCGGGACCGCCTCGACGCCGCGATCGCCGCGATGGCCGCCGACAGCGAGTTCACCCCGCTGGTGCGTCGGCTGGGATGCCTGCGCGGGATCGGCACGCTGACCGGGTTCGCGCTGGCGGTCGAGATCGGCGACTGGCACCGGTTCACCGGCAACACCATCGGCTCCTTCGTCGGCCTGGTGCCCAGCGAGTACTCCTCGGGCGCAGTCACGGGTCCAGGGCTCGATCACCAAGACCGGCAACACCCACGTCCGCCGGCTGCTGGTCGAGGCCGCCTGGCACCACCGCGCCCGCTACGTGGTCGGCAAGACCATGCGTGACCGCTGGGAGCTGGCCACCCCAGCGGCCCGAGCCCGCGGCGACGAGGGCAACCGGCGGCTGCACGCCCGCTGGATCACCTTCGAGCCCGCACGCAAGCGGCACGTGGTCGCCAACGTCGCCATCGCCCGCGAGCTGGCCGGCTGGTGCTGGTCCCTGGCCGTCCTCGAGGAGTAGCCAGCCCCACGATCTGCTTCGTCGACCACGGCTGGTGGCAGCAGCGCGTGGAGCGACCCGCGACACAGCTATGAGCAGCCGACGCTCACCGGCCGGCGACGCTCGACCCTAGACACGCGGTCCGCTCCAGCCGAACAGCCCGTCCTGCGGTAACCAACCCGCGCATATCAGCCTGACCGCGCGTCGCCAACGACACGCTCACCACCACCACGACGACGAAGCACGAGGCGCCCGCCCCGAGCAACCGGGACGGGCGCCTCACCCTGCCTCTTGACGCGGGCTCGACCTGCACGGCGACGTGACGTGGCTCCGCGGGCAGATCTCCCCAGACCGTGACCAGCGCCCAGCCGGGTGGCACGCCCAGCGTGTCGTACTCACGGCTGTAGACGTCGCGCACCGACACCAGCCCCTCGCTCTCGATCGTGAACGAACCCAGCAGCCTCAGCCCGCTCGTGTGCGGCGCCGGCGCGAGCTCGAGCAACGCAGGTCCGTCGGCGACGGAGACCGCCACGCAGTCGGCGGTCGCCGCGCACGTCGCATCGCCGAACGACGTCGGCGGCGCGAACTGCTCGCGTCCCACCACGAGCAGCACGGCGTGGGGCGGTTCGATGGTGATGCTCACGAGGTCAGTCTCCCTCCGCCGGATGCTGACTAGGGTGCGGGGATGCTCGTCCGCGAGGTGCTTCGGGTCCTCGACGCCCTCGAGGCCCGCGGCGTCGCCTCCTGGGTGCTGGGCGGCTGGGGCGTCGATGCCCTTGTCGGCCGCCAGACCCGCGAGCACCGCGACCTCGACCTGGCCGTCCGTGCCGAGCAGCTGGACCCGGCCCTGGAGGCGCTCGCCGCCCTCGGGTACGCCGTCGAGACCGACTGGCTCCCCGTCCGCGTCGAGCTCGCCTCCGACGCGGGCTGGGTGGACGTGCACCCGGTCGTCTTCGACGCGTCGGGCCACGGCGTGCAGGCGGGTCTCGACGGCGCCACCTTCGACTACCCCGCCGAGGCCCTCCAGCACGGAGTCATCGCCGGGCGCACGGTCCCGTGCATCTCGGCCGCGCACCAGATCAGCGTGCACAGCGGCTACGAGCTCCGTCCCCAGGACGTTCATGACCTCGCGCAGCTGCGGGCGCTCACGAGCTAGGCGTTGGACCGGTCCATTGGTAGGTGCCGTCGGGTAGTCGGCGGTATTGCCAGCGGCCGGTGGTCTTGGCGCGGTGGTGTCTTCGGCAGAGGGGGGCGAGGTTGGCTGGGTCTGGTTTGGCCGGGTGGGCCGGTGTCGTCGAACGGGATGGTGTGGTCGAGGTCGCAGCCCCGGGCGTCGCGTTGGCAGTGCGGGAACACGCAGCGGGGGTCGCGGAGGATGACCAGGTCGCGCATCCAGGCGGGTGGGTCGTGGGCGTCGACCGGGTCGGTGCGGTCGGTGTGGAGGACGGGTTGGATGGTGACCCGGGCGTGGCCGACCCAGTCGCGGATCTTGGCGGCGGTGGCGGGGCCGAGCTTCTCGGCCCGGCCGACCCTGTTCCGTCGAGGTCGGTGTGGTCGAGGTGCAGGTAGAGCTTGGTCTTCGGGGTGCCGGCCAGCTGGCCGAGAGCCCTGG
>CAWFEX010000012.1:0-339695 GCA_963814955.1 uncultured Acidobacteriota bacterium | reverse complement strand
TCCCGGGGGCTATGCAGGCCGGATGTATTAAGACATCTCGCCGGACGGCGAGCGATTCCTCATTTTCTTTGTGGGCGGTGGCTCCGAGCGAACTTGGACGCCGGGGATGATTGTCATTGAGGGTAAACCCAGTTTCTGAAGCATCCAGTGAAGACAAACTGATGCCGCTTTTCAGCTGGTACACGCATCGGCTCATATGAAGTCATCGGCCAGATTGGTGCCGGCGGGATGGGAGAGGTCTATCGGGCCCGGATAGCGACTGAAACGCGACGTCGCGCTGAAAATCTGTCCGAGTTGTTCGCGGCCGATGCGGAGCGCCTTGCCCGGTTCCAGCGCGAAGCGGAAGTCCTCGCCTCCCTGGATGACCCCAACATTGCCGGCATTCACGGCTTGAAGCGCTCAGGTGGTATGAAAGCGCTCGTCATGGAGTTGGTCGATGGCCAGCCGCTCGCCGGCCCGCTGCCGCTCGAGCGTGCGCTCCTGTTCGCGAGACAGATCCTCTCGGCTCTAACCGCCGCACACGGTAAGGGCATCACGCATCGCGACCTGAAGCCGGGCAACATCCTCGTGACCGCGCAGGGCGTCAAGCTCCTCGACTTCGGGCTTGCGAAACTCGGGAGGGACCTGCAGGTCGCGACCACTGGCACGATACCCGGGCCGAATGCGCCGTCGGAGTCGCTGACGGTTACACGGCCGCTGACAGGCGAGCACACGATTCTGGGGACGGTGCAGTACATGTCTCCGGAGCAGGCGCAGGGCAAGCCGGCGGATGCGCGCAGCGACATCTTCTCGTTCGGCCTTGTGCTCTACGAGATGCTGACGGGCCGTCGTGCCTTCGACGGGGAGACCCCGACCAGTGTCATCGCCGCCATTCTCGAGCGCGAAGCCCCATCGGTGGCGGCCGTGGCGCCGCGGGCGGTCGATCGCGTGTTGCAGAAGTGCCTGGCGAAGGATCCGAGTGAGCGATGGCAGGCCGCGCGGGATATTCGCCACGGCCTCGATCTGGTGGACGACACGCCCGGCCGGCGCGGTCACATTACGTAGCCGCTGGCGGACGCTGGCCTTCGCGTCGCTCGTCGGGTTCGTCACGGCGTCGGCGCTCGGCGTGTCGCTCTGGACGACTTGGCCGCGACCGCGGGCCGACCCACGTCCCCTGAGCTTTCACCTCACCCCTCCGGGGGCCGAGTTCCAGTCCTCCCCGAATGAGCGGCGGAAGCGCCATCTCTCCCGATGGCCAAAACGTCGCGTTCGTGGCGGTCACGAACGGGACACCGCGGCTATGGATTCGGGCCCTGGATTCGCTCACCGCCCGGGAGCTTCAAGACACCGATGGGGCCAGGCTTCCGTTCTGGTCGCCCGACAACCGCGCGATCGGCTTTTTCACGAGCAGCGACCTGCGGCGGATAGACGTGTCGGGAGCGGCGGCGGTTGTACTTGCGCGCGCAATCGACCGAGAGGCGGCACGTGGAATGCCGACGGGACGATTGTGTTCAGTCCAAACTCTGTTGGCCCGCTTTACCAGGTCAGCGCCTCCGGCGGAACGCCCACGCCGCTCACCGCACTGTCGGCCGGTGAAAGCAGCCATCGATGGCCGAAGTTCTTGCCAGACGGTCGCACGCTTATCTACTTCGTGGAAGGAACCGAGCGCGGCGTGTATCTCACGACGCTTGACCGACCAGGCGACACGAAGCGCGTATTCAACGCACAATCCGACGCCAGTACGTCCCGGGCCAGGGCAACAGTCCCGGATACTTGCTATGGGTCGCCCGGGATACGGTGATGGCACAGCCGTTCGATTCGGCGTCGGCGCAGCTCATGGGATCGGCCGTGGCCGTGCCTGGCACACAGGACGTCGCCTCATCCTTAGGGACGAGCCGTGCGAGCGTGTCGGTGTCGAACGACGGCACGCTGCTCTACAGCGCAGGAGGGTCCCGCTATCGGTTAGGGTGGTTTGGACGTGACGGCACCCAGCGTGGAACCGTGGGGGCCATCGAGCAGTACATCGGGCTGCGCCTCTCGCCAGACGGCCACGAGGTTCTGGTCACCATCAGGGATGCGGCCAGTGGTGACCTCTGGAGGGTCGATCTCACCAGTGGGGCTCGCAGCCGGGTCACCTCGGAGGGCCGTGGGTGGTACGCCGTGTGGTCACCCGACGGTCAGCAAGTGGCGTTCACGGGGGTGAACCGGAGAGAAATGCTGCAGGCGATGAACACCCGCGGAGGCGGCGAGGTAGAGAATCTCTCGACGTTCGACGTCCAGGTGTACCCAAGCGATTGGTCGCTCGACGGTAAGCACCTGGCCTACACGGCAAACAGCCAGGGTACTTCCGACGACGTCTGGCTGCTGGCCATGACGGGGCGCGCAAGCCGGCGCCGCTCCTGCAGTCGCCGTTCTCCGAGCGCCACGCGCAATTCTCGCCCGATGGCCAGTGGTTGGCGTTTACGTCGAACGAAACTGGACGCGACGACGTGTACGTGCAGAGCTTCCCGAACGCGGCCATTCGACGGATGGTATCAAGCGGCGGCGGCGGTATCCGCGGTGGGGCTCGGGCGGCCGGGAGTTGTTGTATCGAGCCCCTGACGGCCGACTAATGAATGTTCCTGTACGGCTCGTCGGGTCCTCGGTGGAACCGGTACGCCTTCCGTCGTGATGCGACTGGTGGAGGCGGCCGGCGTGCACCCGTATCCGTACGACATCGCGGCGGACGGCCGCATCCTGGCGTTGACGCCTGCCTCCGGCGGCGGTGCACAAGACCTGACGCTAACGGTACTCATGAACTGGCAGGCAGCTCTCAAGCCGTGACCCCCTGCGATCATGGACGAACGCGCGCAGGCCTTTGTCGAGCGTTCGCGCGAACCCGAACAGCGCGCGATGGACGGCGAGTCATCATGATCAGCATCCTTAATTGGCAGACGAGCTGAAGCGTCGCGTGCCGACGAACTGATGGCTCTCTGCGCAAACGAGTTATGGGTTGGTCCGTTTGAAGTGATCGCCCAGATCGGCGCTGGGGGCATGGGGGAAGTTTATCGGGCCACCGACACCAACCTCGGCCGGCAGGTCGCGATCAAGGTGCTGCCGGACGTTTTCGCAAACGATCCCGAGCGGCTGGCGCGATTCGAGCGGGAAGCCAAAACACTTGCCGCGCTGAACCACCCGAATATCGCGCAGATCCATGGCCTGGAGAAATCAGACGGCATCCGCGCCCTCGTGATGGAGCTGTGAGGACCTACACTGGCGGACCGCATCGCGCAAGGTCCTATTCCAGTCGACGAAGCGTTGCCAATCGCGAAGCAGATTCCCGAAGCGTTGGAGGCCGCTCACGAACAAGGGATCATTCACCGGGACTTGAAGCCCGCGAACATCAAAGTGCGACCGGATGGCACTGTAAAGGTGCTGGACTTCGGGCTGGCAAAAGCGCTCGAGCCAGTGCCCGCACGGGTCAATGGGTACGCGTCTCCCACTATCACGTCACCCGCGATGATGACCGGCGTTGGTGTGCTCCTGGGTCATGCTCCTTACATGAGCCCCGAGCAGGCCCGTGGCAAAACAGTCGACAAGCGCGCGGACATCTGGGCATTCGGCTGTGTGCTTTACGAAGATGCTCACAGGCCGACGCGCGTTCGAGGGAGAGGACGTGGCGGAGACCCTGGTGGCAGTGCTGAAAGAGCGACCCCGATCGGGAATGAGATTCCGCTGAGCGTCCAGAGGCTGCTGAAGAGTTGCCTGGAGAAGGACCCGAACGAGGCTGCGTGACATTGGGATGCCTGGCATCTTCTCGAGCAGCCAGGATCGCCCACGGCGCATGTGGCCGCGCCGCAGCAGTCCCAGATACGTCGGTGGTTGCTGGCCGAGTCGCTGCGCTCGCCGCCATGGGGGCTCTCCTGTTTGCGTTCGCTGCGTTCCGCCGAAAGCGGCGCCTGACACCAGAGTGTTCACGTTTTCCGTCGCTCCGCCGTCGAACGCATCAGTCGACAGCTCTGGATTTCGCCCGATGGACGCGCCTCGCGATTGCCGCCATGGTCGGCGGCACGCTCGCTGTGGGTACGCGGACTGATTCGATGGAAGCGCGTGAACTTTCGGGCACTGACGGTGCGCAAATCCCGTTTTGGTCGCCCGACAGCCGTTTATCGGATTCACCGCGCAAGGGAAGTGAAAGGATCGCTGCCAATGGCGGGCCGGTCCAGAGCTTGACTGATATAAACGGCATATTCCCGGCCGCGTGGAACGGTGCCGGAACCATCTTGTTCCAAGGCCGTTTGGGCATGTCGAGCGTGGCAGCGGATGGTGGAATCGCAACGCCGGTGAAGATTGAGCGCACGTCTCCGGCACTGCATCCTGCATTCCTGCCCGATGGCAGGCGTTTCCTGTTATTCAATTACTCAGGGTGATCAAGGGGCGTATACGTCGGGACGCTCAGTACGGAGGATCGTGGCGGCTGCTGGCGAATTCGGCGAATGCGGCTTACGTCGCGCCGGTATCAGGGCAGAGATCGGTACGTGCTTTTCGTCCGAGAGGTACACGTGATGGCCCAACCCGTGCACCCCGAGACGCTGCAGGCGGCGGCGAGATGTTCCCTATAGCTGAGCAAATTCTGTCTCCCGGCGGAACCTCCCGGTATGTGTACTCGGTATCCGCCAACGGCACGCTGGTGTATCAGTCGGGTTGGGCGGTCAATGCAGAACGGCGTCTCTCGCTGGTTCGATCGAGCCGGTAAGGAAATGGCCTCTGCCGGCCAGCCGGGCAGGATCATGAATTTTGCGCTTTCCCCCGACGAACAGCGTGTGGTGGTCGCGCGCCAGGGATCGCAGGCGAATCACTGGGATCTGTGGATCGGCGAGTGGCAGCGTGGCACTGAATTACGTTTTACGTCGAACGTCTCCATGAACCGCGACGCTGTCTGGGCTCCGAACGGCGGGCAGATCATCTTCTCCTCAACTCGTGCCGGCCGGACGGACTTACCGAAGAAGCTACTCCGACGACTCAAGAGGAAGCCATTCTCACTCGGGTTCTTTCAAGATCGCTTCGGATTGGTCCCGCGATGGCTCATGTAATCTACTCGGAAAGGGGCGATGTCTTTGCGCTCCGCCCTGCAGCCGACGACCCACCTGTTGCGGTCGTTGAGACGCAATTCAATGAAAGCCACCGGCAGCTCTCACCCGATGGACGCTGGCTCGCGTATGTGCCCAACGAATCTGGCCGCGACGAGGTGTTCGTGCAGCCGTTCGCGATCGACTCGTTCGGCAAGGCGTCTGACAGTTCCTCGATGCCCACGACAGGCAAGTGGCTTATTTCACGCGGAGGAGGCACAGAACCGCGCTGGCGTGGTGATGGCAAGGAATTGTTTTGGTTGAGCGATGGAAAGCTGATGTCTGTGCTTGTGACGACCAGCGGCAGCAACTTTCAGGTGGACGGTCCACGACCGCTCTTTGACGTCCCGCCACTCGCGTTGCCTTTGCCATTCCCGTCCTATCGGTATGCGGTGACAGTCGACGGCAAGCGCTTCCTTGTCCTGATCGATCCCCGGGACGCAGCGCAGCCACCGTTGACGGTGATTGTGAATGGCAGACTGCGCTGAAACGGTGACGCGTATCTCGACCGTCCTACTCTCTGTGAGTTTCCCGAAGGAATCCGAAATGATTGCTTCAGCCGCACGCGAGCGCGGTGAGCAGGCGCGACCAAAGATCGTGGTGGTCCAAAACTGCTTCGAGGAGCTGAAGCGCCTCGTGCCGGCGAACTGACCGTCCAGCGCACCGACGTAATACCCCGACCTCGCGCGTGCGATCACGCTCTTGCAGTCGCTCTCCCGCTCCCAGCTTTGTCACGCCAATGACCGCCACGCTCGTGCAACGTCTTCCCGAAGGGCGGTCAGTGGCTATACGAACGTTGCCAGTGTGTTACCGACTGACGGACGTCAACTTTCAGCGCTTTAAAGCTGGACGGTTATCGTGCCTTCATCATCAAAGGACGGGCCGCCGGGTCGGTGCGCCGCGCGCTGTTCTTCTCCCGAAGCCGCGACAGGTGATGCGACCCGCGGCGTGTCCACACGTATCACGTTCGATCCGCGCCGGACAGATTCCCGGTGTGGTCCCCGGATCGCCAACGAATAGCTTTCAGTTCCCTCCGCACACGCGATCCCGGCGTGTATGTGACCTCTTCGAAAGGCGGAGGCACGGAAGAAAGGATTCTCGAATCGTTCGCACTCCTCCACGATTGGTCGCCGAACGGAAACTTCATCATCTACGGTCCCGATGACGCCCGCGAGCTGTGGTCGTTCCCGGTGACTGGGGAGCGAGAGCCGACCTCCTACTTGCCGCGGTCCAACTTCGTCAAGACTGCCGCACAGGTGTCTCCCGATGGTCGATGGATGGCATACTTCTCGAACGAGTCGGGCAGAGGAGACGTGTACCTTCAGCGTTTTCCGACTGCCTCGGGCAAGTGGCTCGTTTCGACCAACGGAGGACATTCGCCGCGATGGCGCCGCGACGGTCAGGAGCTCTTCTATGTGGCCTCGGACCAGAAGCTCATGGCGGTTTCGATTTCAGGCAACGGGCGCCACACCGCAGATTTCCACCCCGATCGCGTTGTTCGACCTCAGTGCCTTTGGCGGTATCGGAGGAGCGGGCGGAGGCGTTGGCGGTGGCAACCGTCAACAGTACGACGTGAGCGGCGACGGCCAGCGTTTCATTGTCAGCAGGCCGGTTGACGAGGCACGCGAAGCGCCGATCACCATTCTCACCCACTGGACAGCGACTCTGAAGGAATGAACGTCAGCGACCCCAACGGGACACCGCAGATCGCGTCGCCTCGGCGGCGAAGATTGCCGAACAAGAAATCATCACATTAGAAGTCGCGTCGCCGGCCCCGGTGGTGGTTCTTGATGGCTGCCTTACAAAGAGCCTGGCTGCTGTCTCGACTTTGAAGAGGAAGCCCGCCAAAGCCCACTTGCGATCCTCCGGCAAAGCTGCCGCCACCTCATGCGGTCGTATACGGTTGCCGGCGCGCGAGCGCGCGCTCGAGGCAGGCAATCAACACCTCGTCATCGAACGGCTTGCCCAAGAACTCGAGCGCGCCTGCCGCCAGCGCCTTCCCCCGAATCGACGCTTCGGGGCTCGCGGCCACGAAGATGATCGAGAAACGGTGGCCGTCGGCATTCAGGCGCTCCTGAAGTTCAATCCCGCTCATGCCCGGCATCTGGACGTCCGAAATCAAACAGACGGTGTCGTCCATCCGGTCCGAGGTCAGAAATTCCTCAGCAGACGCGAACGACACAACGGCATGGCCAAGCAACTTGATGAGCCTAACCATCGCCTTGCGGAACGCTTCGTCGTCGTCGACGATTGAGATCACTTCGCGCCCACGGTTGGCGGCGGGGGCAGCGATTGGCAGGTAAACGTGAAAGGTCGATCCATTTGGAGTCACCGGCGTTGCCCATAACCGGCCGCGGTGCGCAGCGACGATCGATTGACAGATCGGGAGGCCCATCCCCATGCCGCGCGGTTTGGTCGTGAAAAATGGCTGGAGGATGCGATCCAGGTCCTTCGCATCGATACCCACGCCGGTATCTCCGACTGTGATCAAGACGCCGTCCGCTTGACGTGCTTCCGTCGTGATCGACAGCCGGCGCGCGCGCCCCGGCACGACGCTCATCGCGTCGATGGCGTTCAGGATGAGATTCATGACCGTCTGCTGGAGCGGCACGCGTTCGCCGACAATGTTGGGCAGGTCTTCTTGCAAGTGCCGGTGCACCGCAATCCCATGCCGTTCGATTTCGCCGTGGACCAGGGCGAGAACGTCGCACACGACATCGTTGACGTTGAGAGATATGGACTCGTGAGGATCGCCCCGGAACATCGCGCGGATGTTGGCGAGAATCTCGCCGGCGCGATCGGCCTGGGCGACCATGTCCTCTAACGACGCTTTGATCTCCGCAATATCCGGATTTGTGCTCTTGAGCCAACGCAGGCCAACCTGGCCATTGGCAACGATTGCCGCGAGCGGCTGACTGACCTCATGGGCGATCGACGCTGACATGGCAGCCAATGTGGTCTGCCGGGTCACCTGCGCCAGTTCGCGCTGCAGGTCCTGGGAAACGTTCCACAGGCGCAGTCGTTCGCGTGTTTCAGCTTCGACGCGCTCCCCGAGCGTTAAGTTGAGATCGCGGATTGCATGCTCGGCGTCGATCTGTTTGGTAATGTCCGTGTGGGTTCCGAGCCAACGGACGATGTCGCCGCCATGGTTGCGAATGGGCAGCGCGCGGGAGAGGAACCAACGATACTTGTCATCTCGGCCGCGAAGCGGAAACGTGTCCTCCCAGGGCGTGCCGGTCTCGAAGGAGTGCCGGATACGCTGCACGACACGAACGACGTGATCGGGATGGTTCACGCTCCGCCAGCCCGATCCTTCAATGTCATCCAGCACGGTCCCGGTGTACTCGTGCCACCGCTTGTTGTACCAATAGATCCGACCCGTCGGATCGGCCGTCCAGGCAAACTGGCTGATGTTATCGGCCAGCTCGCGGAAACGGGCCTCGCTTTCGCGCAACGCCGCTTCCGCACGGCTCCGCTCGATCGCGATCGCCGCAGCACGCGTCAGAAGCTCCGCAATCTGCGCGTCGCGAGGACTTGGATCGCGTGGCTCGCGATAATAGTGCGCGAAGGTCCCGAGCACGCGATGATCGGCGGAGAATATTGGTGTGGACCAACATGATCGGATCCCCAGTGGCTCCGCAAACGCCTGAAACGCCACCCACTTCGGATCGGCGGCGACTTCGGGGACCACGACCGTTTGCCGCGTCGTCGCGGCGTAGCAGCACGGACCGGTCAGCGACGATACGGCCATGCCGTTGACGGCCTCGGCATAATCCGCGGGAAGACTGGGTGCCGCCGTGTCACGAAAGGTCGACGCCGACTCGTCGAGCGGGTGGATGCAGGCGATCACCCCGTCGCGCGAGGCGTCCTCCATGGCGCCACACAGAAATTCGAGCACGCTCGCGAGCGGACCGCCGGCGGCAACCGATTCCATTGCCCCCCGGGCGACTTCGTCGCGAGCATCTGGCGGCCGTACATCTGCTGACGGCGTATCTTTCATGTCAGCGGCCCGATTATCGCTGACGTCACGAGGAAGTCAAGGACATCAGGTGCCCGCGACAAAACGGCTGACTCGTAGAATACGATGCGCGCTGAGCACTCGGGAAGGGTTAAGGGTTATACGGCGCGCTATGTCGAAGTGTGGTTCCAGCCCTGGTCGGCGCGTGCCTTAGACCGACGCCTCAGTAGTCAAACCGCGGTGTCAAATTCTCCGGAAGTGTTTCGTCGCGAGGAGGACGCGCCACATTTCATGCGAGCGCGCCCTCATCACCCGTAGATTCGCGCCTCGAGTTTACCGATAGATGTATTCGTACACCCGTACCTGGAAAATCTTCCACGTTCCGGTGGGATCGAACTCCCACAGCACCTCTTCGTACTCCCCTTCGGCAATGTTCTTCATCACGGTTGTGAAATTCTTGCTCTTGTTCAAATTCACTTCGTCCATCACACACAGATCCTCTCCGCCGGTTAAGGTCGGATTGATCAGTTCTGTACATGTGAACTTCAGATTGCTAGTGCGCGGACCGACGACGCGGATCGCAACAATAACGTTTCCCAGATTTTCGTCGACCCTTACAGAAGCGGCGCCATCGGTCCCATTACAGTCAGTGATCTGAAAGTTCTGTGGGGCAGTCGGGTCCAGCACCCACGTGATCCTGCCATTGACTCCACCCCCATTCTCCTCGTCGAAGAAAATGCGAGCGCCGTTGCATGCGTTGGCGGTATCGAGCCAGCCATGGGGCTTGACGATCACGTTGAAGTTCCAGAGCTTCCTGCCCACCTCTGGACCTCTCAATCCACCCGGCTGGGCGAACGCATTAGTGGCGATTAACACCACAGCCAGTGTGCCCATAGCGATCCACGGTTTCCTCATTCGATCCTCCCTGATTACGGTTCTGGTACCTCTGTGAGGCATATGGAATGGGGGAGCGATGTGCGGAAACGGCGAGAGCAACAGGCATACCGTGCACCATTTGCGCGTATGGGTCGGGCCACGCCGTTCCGCAGGATGGATCACCACGCCAACAAGTTGCACGCCTGTTCGAGGGATTACGATGCAGTGATCACCAGGGCTGAACAGGAAAGTGATCACGTGCGGCGCCGGCGGCCGACTTCGACCGCGGCAGTTGAACAAGCAGCGTGGGACAACCCTCGAGACAGTCAGTGAGTTGGGCTTGTCAGGGGGCCAGACAGCCGAACGACGGCGATCGCGGGAACGAACGGACATCGGAGACGTCGTTGGAACAGGCATTAAGGCGGAAAGAGCGGAGAGGGTAGCCCCGTGACTCGAACCAGTGGACGTTGCGGGGAGTCGCTGGTACAATCCCAGCTTCGTTCGCCCGACCCCATGTATCGCCGCTCGGAGATTCAATCCGAAAGGAGTGGAGCGATGCGCACCATGCTCTCGAGGGGACTGGGTACTCTCGCTCTGGGACTCGGCATCGGCGGGTTCGCTCCTGCGATCGTTCACGCCGACGTGCCGCAGAATCCAACGTTCTCACAGCACATCGCTCCGTTGTTTCAGGCGAAGTGCGAGACCTGCCATAGGCCAGGCTCCATCGCGCCGATGTCGCTGCAGACCTTTGAGCAGGTCCGCCCGTGGGCGCGCTCTATCCGGGAGCGCGTGATGGCGCGGCAGATGCCGCCATGGCATATCGACAAGACCGTGGGCGTCCACGAGTTCAAGAACGACCGGTCGCTGGCTGACGACGAGATCGCCACAATCGTCAGATGGGTCGATGCAGGCGCCCCGCAAGGCAACCCGAAGGACATGCCGCCGCCGAAGACCTGGCCGGACGGCCAGGGCTGGAACTACGCGGCCCTCTTCGGCGAACCCGATCTGATCATCCGTTCCACGCCGTGGACGCAAAAGGCCGGCGCCAACGACACCTGGTGGAAGCCGGTCGTCCCGTCTGGCGTCACCGAGCCGCGCTGGGTGCGGGCCATCGAGGTGCGGCCGGGTACGGTGAAGGGACGCAAGATCACCCACCACGCCAATTCCGACCTGCTTCAGGACGAGCCCGACGAGCTGACGCAGGCGGGCCCGGGCCGGTTCATGGAGTTCGCGGTCGGCAAGGAAGGGGAGCAGATGCGGCCGAACAGCGGCAAACTGCTGCTGCCCGGCTCGCGGATCGCCTGGGACATCCACTATTCGGCAAGCAAGGAGGACATCACCGACTTCGTGGAGATGGCCGTCTACTTCTACCCGAAGGGACAGGAACCGAAGTACCGGCAGCACTTGCTCCGCATGGGGAATACCGGCGACGGCGCGATCGACCTTCCGCCGAACACCATCAAGGCGACCGAGAGCTTCTATCCGCTGCGGCAGGCGGCGCGGATCGAAAGTTTCCAGCCGCACATGCACCTGCGCGGTAAGGCGATGTCACTCGAGGCGATCTTGCCGAGCGGCCAGACGGTGATCCTCAGCCACGTCGACAACTTCACCTTCAACTGGCACAACGCGTACGTCTACGCCGACCATGCCGCGCCGCTGCTGCCGAAGGGCACGATGCTGAAAATCACGGCGTGGCACGACAACACGGTGGCCAACAAGAACAATCCGGATCCAAACGTCTGGGTCGGGTACGGCGACCGCACCGTCGATGAGATGGGCCATGCGTGGGTGAACGTGACGTACCTGAACGATGACGAGTACGCCGCCGAGGTTGAGGCGCGCCGGACGCAACTGACCAGGGGTACGCGTTAGCGAGCAGCGCTTTGCGCATCAGGGGACGCATGCGGTGAAATCGCATGGCGCGGCGTTGTTACTGGTGGCGGCGATCGCGATTGCCATCTCGGGGATCGCGACGCCGGGGCTGGCCCAGCTCCCCCGGCCGCCGCTCGTCCTCGAGCCGCTTGGTGCATCCGGCGAGGCGATCTTTCCTGCGCTCGAGGGATGGG
This sequence comes from uncultured Acidobacteriota bacterium, assembly GCA_963814955.1. GTDB lineage: Bacteria > Acidobacteriota > Vicinamibacteria > Vicinamibacterales > UBA2999 > DATCJA01. The sequence goes on along the minus strand of CAWFEX010000012.1, from coordinate 327,708 downwards.
GGCCCGATAAGAATGGCGAGAGCCTGATCCTGCTTGGGTATTACAACCGCAACAAGAGTCAGGAGCTAGACATTCCGATCGGTCCCGACAATCGGATCGAGCCGGACGGTCCCGACTACGGCCAGCCCACGCACTTCTATGCTGGCCGTCAGCACGGCGTCTTTGCGATCAAGGTACCGAAAGGATTTCGACAACAAGCGGCTGACGTGGACGCTGACCGCCAACGGCCAGACGTCGACGGTCTCCTTCTGGCTTAACCCGGCTTACTGGGTCAACTTCTACAAGCATCCGGCCAACAGCAACGAACCGCCAGTGATCAGGTTCGCGCGGGACGGCCCCGTATTGACGGGACCGTCTGCTGGCATCGTGCATACGCTGTCCGCAGCGGTCGGGCGGCCGGTGTCATTGACGCTCTGGGCATCCGATGTGCCGATGCAGGAGCGTGACGTGGAAGCGGAGCTTGTGGCCCGCGCTCGCGCCACGAGTCCGGCGGCGCGTGCCTCCGACGCGGTAGCAGTCGTCGGCGGTCAGGTGATCGGAATCGGCGGCGCCAGCGCGGCCACCCCTGGCGACCCCGCCCCGGAGCCGCGGCCTGATATCACCGTAAACTGGCGCGACCATCGCGGCCCTGCTCGCGTGGCGTTCGCCCAGAGCCGCATCCCGCTCGTCACGAAAGGCGACTCGAATATGTTTCTCGAAGCCTCGACGACCGCCACTTTCAGCGTCGCCGGCGAGTACGTCGTCCGCGCTCAGGTGAACGACACGTCCGGCGACGGCGGCGGCGGCGAACAGTGCTGCTGGACGACCGCGCACGTGCGCGTGATCGTCAAGTAGAGCCGAGCAGCCTATCGAGCATCTTTCGGACGCAGGATCGCGACGCGTCAATACTCCCCGGTCAGTATTGAAAAGCGGCCTGTCGCCACGAGCGCCGAGACATCACGCCGATGGCTTCCACTTCACGAGCGTCCTGTTCTTGACCCTTCTTCAACCGGCATAGTACGGTTTAGTGTTCGCGCGTTGGCGCGATTCGTGACCGGCGCAGACCGAACGATTCAAAACGTCCCGAACAACCCGAACGGCTCAATGACCGATACGGCCACCGCCGCGCTCCGAAAAACTCCAATCCACGCCCAACATCGCGCACTGAACGCGCGGATGGTGCCGTTCGCAGGCTGGGAAATGCCCGTGGAGTATTCGGGCATCACCAGCGAGCACATGGCCGTTCGCACACGTGCCGGCGTCTTCGACGTCAGCCACATGGGAGAGATCGAAATCGCCGGCGGCGACGCGCTTTCCGCTGTTCAGCGCGTCGCCTGCAGCGACCCATCGCGGCTCCGCGTCGGGCAGGCTCAGTACTCGGGACTGCTGACGCCCGAGGGGACGTTCCTGGACGACATGGTCGTGTACCGGATGGGACCGTCACACTTTCTGCTGGTGGTGAACGCCGCGAACGTCGCGAAGGACTACGCCTGGATTCGCGAGCAGGTGAAGGACGTCAGTGAGGCGGCGGTGATCGACTCCAGCAGTCGCTACGCGCTGATTGCCTTGCAGGGGCCCGCATCGCAGCACGTCCTTCAGCCCCTCACCGGCGTCGAGCTCGACGGTATCGACCCGTTCTGGTTCTCCCATGGTGAAGTGGCCGGTGCACGCGCCACGATCTCACGTACTGGTTATACCGGCGAAGATGGCTTCGAGATCTTCGTGCCACCCAATACGGCCGGTCGGGTATGGGAAGCGCTTCTGGAATCGGGCCGTTCTGCCGACGTCGTCCCCGTGGGTCTTGGGGCGCGCGATACCCTTCGCCTCGAGGCGTCCCTGCGCCTGTATGGCAACGATATCGACGAATCGACCACCGCGATCGAGGCCGGGCTCGGGTGGATGATCGGCTGGACCAACGAGCGGTTCATCGGCCGCGACTGGCTTCTGCAGCAGAAAGAGCGTGGAGCGTCCCGCCGGCTCGTCGGACTCGAGATGATCGATCGCGGCATCGCGCGCCACGGGCATCAGGTGGTCAGTCACGGGAAGCCGATAGGCGTCGTCACCAGCGGCACCCAGACGCCCTATCTGAAGAAGGCCATCGCCATGGCGTACGTGCCCATCGACATGGCGGTGCCGGCGACCGAAGTTGACGTCGATATCCGCGGCCGCACTGTCACAGCGCGAGTCGTGCCAATGCCGTTTTACAAACGAGGACGAGATGGCGTATCCGGATGACCGCAAGTACACGAAAGATCACGAATGGCTACGGCTGTCCGGCCGCGTGGGCGACGTGGGAATCACCGACTACGCGCAGCAGCAACTCGGAGATGTCGTTTACGTGGAGCTGCCGGACATCGGCGCGCAGATCACCGCCGGCGAGCCGTTTGGTTCGATTGAGTCCGTCAAAGCTGTGTCCGAGCTGTTTGCGCCCGATCACCGGTCGCGTGACAGCGGTCAACGATCACATCAGGCACCACCCGGAAACGGTCAACACCGATCCACACGGCACCTGGATCATCAAGCTCGACGTCTCCGATCCCGGCGAAGCTGCGTCGCTCCTCGACAGCAAGCAGTATCAGGACCTCCTTGGCTGAGTCACGCCTCGACGCCAACGACTGGTTCGCGCCGCGTCACATCGGCCCCTCCGCCGACGAGCGGGAAGCGATGCTTTCCACTATCGGCGTGGCGTGCCTCGATGCGCTCATCGATGAAGTGGTGCCCGCATCGATTCGTCTGCCGCAGCCGCTCAAGCTCCCGCCGCCGGAAAGCGAGCATCAATACCTGCGGCGCCTGACCCGGATGGGCCGGGGCAACAAGACGTTCCGCTCGTATATCGGCCTCGGCTATCACGACACCATCGTGCCGAGCGTCATTCTGCGGATGGTGTTCGAAAACCCGGGTTGGTACACGCCGTACACGCCGTACCAGGCGGAAATTGCGCAGGGACGCCTCGAATCACTCCTGAACTTTCAGACGATGGTGGCGGACCTGACGGGGATGGAAGTGGCCAATGCCTCGCTGCTGGATGAGGCCACCGCGGCTGCCGAGGCGATGACGTTGCTCCACCGGGTGCGCACGAATCAGACCGACCGCGGACGCCGAGGCGAAACGCGTATTCCTGGTGAGCGATCGCTGTCTGCCGCAGACCATCGAGGTGTTGCGTGCCCGGGCGGAGCCGCTCGACATTGACTTGCGAGTGACGCCGATCGATAGCATGACCTTTGATTCGGCGGACGGCTCCACGCCATACGGGGCGCTTCTGCAGTATCCGGATGAGGCAGGCCTCGTTCAGGACCTTCGGCCGATCATCCATCGCGCGCATCAGGCGGGTGTGCTGGTAGCTGTCGGGACGGATCTGCTCTCGCTGGCCTTGCTCACTCCGCCTGGCGAAATGGGCGCCGACGTTGTCTTCGGCAACTCACAGCGCTTCGGCGTCCCTCTCGGCTACGGCGGGCCGCACGCCGCGTTCTTCGCGACGCGAAGCGCGTACATCCGTCAGATGCCCGGCCGAATCATCGGCGTATCGATCGACGCACACGGCCGAACCGCGTATCGGATGACGCTCGCGACTCGTGAACAACACATCCGGCGGGAGAAGGCGACGTCGAATATCTGCACCGCCCAGGCGCTGCTGGCCAATATGGCGGCGATGTACGGCGTGTATCACGGACCTGATGGCCTGCGGGCGATCGCAGGCCGCATTCATGCGCTGGCATTTCTGCTGGAGCGCGAGCTCCGGCAGACTCGGGCTGCGACAGCGTAATGCCTGCTACTTCGAGACGCTGCAGGTGGAGCTGCCAATCGAGGCCGAAACCTTACGCCAGCATGCAGTCGCGGCGGGAATCAATTTTCGTTATATCGATCAGCGGACGGTCGGTATTTCACTGAACGAGACCGTCGACACCAGCGACGTTCGGGACATCATCACCGTCTTTGCCGCAGCGCTCGGCAAACCGGCGCCCGATCTTGAATTCGGTGCAGAACCCGTAGCCGAACTTCCGCCGGCCTCCGGACTCGACCACCTTCCGGAACCACTGCGCCGAAGCACGCCCTTCATGTCGCATCCAGTGTTCAATGCGCACAAATCGGAGACCGAGATGATGCGCTATATCCGCCATCTCGAGCGGAAAGATATCGGTCTCGATACGTCGATGATTCCGCTTGGGTCGTGCACGATGAAGTTGAACTCGGCCACCGAGATGCTGCCGGTGACATGGGAGCACTTCAGCCGCGTGCACCCGTTTGCGCCCGTCGATCAGGCGCTAGGGTATGCAGAGATCTTTCGCGAGCTCGAGGCGGCCCTCTGCGAAATCACCGGATTCGCGGCGGTGTCGCTCCAGCCGAACTCCGGGGCGCAGGGAGAATTCGCCGGGTTGATGGTGATTCGCGCGTACCACAAAGCCCGGAGCCAGGAGCACCGTGACGTCGTGCTGATTCCGGCGTCCGCGCACGGCACGAATCCCGCGAGCGCCGCCATGGCGGGAATGCGTGTCGTGGTCGTGGCGTCGGCCGCCGATGGCAGCGTCGACGTCGCGGACCTTCGCAGGAAGAGCGCGGAGCACCGCGATCGGCTCTCGTGTCTGATGATTACCTATCCCTCGACGCACGGCGTCTTCGAGGACGAAATCCGCACCATCTGCGACATCGTTCACGAGCACGGCGGGCAGGTGTATATGGACGGGGCGAATATGAACGCCCAGGTCGGGCTGACGAGCCCGGCGTCAATTGGCGCCGACGTCTGCCATCTGAATTTGCACAAGACGTTCGCGATCCCCCACGGCGGGGGAGGGCCCGGGATGGGACCCATTGGTGTGGCAAAGCACCTGGCGCCGTTTCTGCCAGGACACCCGCTGGCGCGTGCCGGAGGAGATAAAGCCATTCATGCCGTCTCCGCGGCGCCGTGGGGGAGCGCCAGCATTCTCCTCATCTCGTACGGCTACATCAGGCTCCTCGGCGGCGAAGGCGTTGTCAGCGCGACGAAACACGCAATTCTCAACGCCAACTACCTCAAGGCTCGGTTGGAGCCGTATTACCCGGTGCTGTACGCGCGGGCGAACGGCCGCGTCGCCCACGAACTGATCTTCGACCTGCGGCGATTCAAGCAGGTCGGCATCGAGGAAATGGACGTGGCGAAACGCCTGATGGACTATGGGTTTCATGCCCCGACAGTCTCCTTTCCGTGTCCGGAACCTTGATGGTCGAGCCCACGGAGAGCGAGGACAAAGCCGAGCTCGATCGGTTCTGCGACGCGATGATTCAGATCCGGTTCGAGATCGAAGACGTAGTCTGCCGGCCGCGCGGACCGGAATGACAACCCGCTGAAGAATGCGCCGCACACCGCTGCAGGCAGTCTGCGCATCCGAATGGAACGCACCCATATTCCCGCGAGCAGGCCGCATTTCCGCTTCCGTTTGTGAGAGAGAAGAAGTTCTGGCCGCCAATTGGCCGGATCGACAACGCGTACGGAGACCGGAACCTGTTCTGTTCCTGTCCTGCCGTCGAAACGACCGTCGGATGACGCAGGCTACGTCGCGCAGGCTGAAGCCTGCGCGCTACGTACCTGTCACGCGCGGTCCCGATTGAGCGTGTGCGATCTCGCTTCAGCTCGACCAGGCGTGTTTGCGGAAGCTCTCCAGCAATCGTTTCGTAATCGGTCCGGGCGATCCGCTGCCGATCGTGCGGTCATCCACGTTGACGATGGGCAGGAGCTCGCGCGTGGTGCTCGTGAGAAACGCCTCGTCCGCCCTGAAAAGATCCTCGTCGCGGAGCACCTGCTCGCGAACCGCGATCCCGGCCTCCGTCCCGACCTCGAAGAGAAACTCGCGGGTGATTCCCGAAAGCAGGCCGCATTCCAGCGGCGGCGTAAGAGCGGTTCCGTCTTGAACCACGAACAGATTTGCGGTCGTGCACTCGGTCAGTTCCCCCCGGTAGTTGCGCATGATCCCTTCATACCCGCCGCGCCTGATTGCCTGCTGCCCGGCGAGCGCGCAGTTGAGCAGATTGTTGCTCTTGATGAGAGGGTTGACGGTGTCGGGGTGGTTGCGGACGACGTCCACGATGCACCACGCGCACGCCGCGTTTGTACGCTTCCGGCGGCGGATCCACCTGCCGCTTGACGATGATGACGATGGACGGGGTAGGGGTGGCGTGAGGGTCGTACGTCAGCTCGCCGATGCCGCGCGTGACGAGCACGCGGATGTATGCCTCGCCTTGCACGTCGGCGACGTCCCTCGTTTCGGTGATCTGCATGGCCAATTCGCCGTCCGTGAACGGCAGATCCAGCGCGATCATGCGCGCGGAATTGCGCAGCCTTCGCATATGACGATCGAACAGGAACGGACGATTGTTGTACGTCCGCATCGTCTCGTAGATTCCTTCGCCATAGAGAAAACCGTGGTCGAACACCGAGATCACCGCCTCCGCCTCGGGCGAGATGCGGCCGTTCACATTGACTGTGGCAGGCATAGTGGATACAGGGAGTATGTTGCAAGAAGCGTACTACAGGCGATACGCTGAACTGCCCGACCGCAAGACGCCCTCGCCTTGACACCGATTATCTGATGCGCATTCTCAACGCCGCGCAGATGCGCGAGGCCGACCGCTTCACCATCGAGGACATCGGCATACCCTCGTTCGTGCTGATGGAAAACGCGGGCCGTCAGGTCGTTTCCGCAATCGAGACGGCGTTCGAATCGCGTCTCGAAGGGCGCGTTGCGGTGCTCTGCGGCCGCGGTAACAACGGGGGCGACGGCTTCGTCGTGGCGCGGACGCTCGTTCAGCGGGGCATCGACGCCACCGTCTTCCTCATCGGCTCGGTCGCCGACGTTCGCGGCGATGCGCGCCTCAATCTCGATATTCTCGGACGACTGGGCGTCACCGTCGTCGAAATCGGCGACGAACAAGCGTGGGAGCTGCATTTCTCGGAAATCTCTCACTGTTCGCTGATTGTTGATGCCATCTTCGGAACCGGCCTGAAGGCCGCGCTCGGCGGAATGATGGAAACCGTGGTCGCAGACGTGAACACGTCGGGCATTCCCATCGTCTCGATCGACCTGCCGAGCGGCCTGTCGGCGGACACCCCGCAGCTCATAGGCCACTGCATCGACGCCTCGATGACGGTCACGCTGGCGGCGCCGAAGCTGCCGCTCGTGCTGCCTCCGGGTGAGGCACATGCGGGCGATGTCGTGATCGCCGACATCGGCATTCCTCCTGAGGTCCTCGATGGCCTCGAGGGCCCTCATATCGAGCTGCTGACGCCGGAACAAATGCGGCCGCTGGTGCCACCGCGCGCACCCGAGTCGCACAAAGGAGATTTCGGCCGGGTCACCATCATCGCCGGGTCTCGAGGAAAGACGGGGGCGGCGCATCTGTCTGCCATGGGAGCGTTGAAGTCGGGCGCCGGCCTCGTCACAGTTGCCACGCCGGCGTCATGCCTCGCAACGGTGGCGGCCATGGCGTCGGAGTACATGACCGAGCCGCTGTCCGACACCAAGAATGGAACTGTCGCTGCGGGGGCCGTCGAAACCGTGCTCCAGTTTCAGAACGATGTCGTCGCCTGCGGCCCCGGCCTCGGTCGCGACGCAGCTGTTGCCGCGTTCGTCAGGTCGCTCCTCGAGCGGTCCACCGCGCCTCTGGTTCTCGACGCGGACGCATTGACCGTACTCGCTGACGATCCGTCCGGACTGGTCGGGACGGAAGAACGCGAGATCATCATCACGCCCCACCCGGGCGAGATGGCCAGGCTGGTCGGCGCCACCGTGGAGGAGGTGCAGGCCAATCGGATCGAGGTCGCCTCGAATTTCGCAACGACACGGCGGCTGTATGTCGTCCTCAAAGGCCACCGCACGATCATCGCGACCCCTGAAGGCCACATCTATATCAATCCAACCGGCAATCCCGGCATGGCGACCGGCGGCACCGGTGATCTGCTCACCGGCATGATTGCGGCGTGGCTGGCACAGCTCCTCGACGCCGAGGCGGCCTGCCGTCTTGCCGTTTTTCTCCATGGCGCGGCTGGCGACCTGACCGAGAACAGCGTTGGTCAGGTGGCCATGACAGCGACGGATCTGATGGCCCACCTCGGTAAGGCGCTGAACCAGCTCGTCGGCAAAGAGGCGGACGCGGATTGAGGTGAACACCACTCGTCTCACCACTTCCGAAGAAGAAACCCACGCGGTTGCACGCGAGCTCGCGGCACGGCTCACGCCCGGTGATGTTGTGCTCCTGTCAGGAAATCTTGGCGCCGGCAAAACGGCGTTCGTGCGCGGGATGGCCGCCGGGTTGGGTATCGATCCCGCGGAAGTGAGCAGTCCCACATTTACGCTGGTCCACGAATATCGCGGCGGCCGGTTGACTCTCTATCACGCAGACCTGTACCGGATCGACAAGGCCGCAACCGAAGACCTGGGCCTGGAACAAATGGGCGTTGCCGACGGTGTGCTGGCCATCGAGTGGCCCGAACAATTGACGCACGCGATGCCCGGCGCCATCTGGGTGACTCTCGAAATAGGCGACGACACGAGCCGGCGGATCACGATAGGCCCCAGGCCTCAGGGCCCAGGAATCAGTGGCCCCAGTCTGAGGCCTGAGGCCTGAGGCGTAGTTATTCCATCCTGTAGTTCGGCGCTTCCTTGGTGATGGTCACGTCGTGGACGTGGCTTTCGCGCGCGCCGGCGGGCGTGATGCGGATGAGTCTTGCCTTCCGCTGCAATTCTGAAAGAGTGGCGCTTCCGCAGTAACCCATCCCTGCCCGCAGTCCTCCCGGCAAGTTGATAGATCATCGCCGCCACGCTGCCCTTGTGAGCGACGCGTCCTTCGATGCCCTCGGGAACGAGCTTGTCGACGGCGCGCCCTCCCTCGAGGTCGAACTCGTCCTGGAAGTACCGGTCGCGGCTGCCGCGCCGCATGGCGCCCATCGACCCCATGCCCCGATACTCCTTGAAGCTGCGGCCCTGAAACAGGATCAGTTCGCCGGGGCTCTCATCGGTACCCGCAAACAGATTTCCAATCATCGCGCAGCTGGCGCCCACGGCCAGCGCCTTGACGACATCCCCCGAATAGCGGATGCCGCCGTCGGCGATGACCGGTACGTTCCGGCTCGCAGCGGCACGCGCGCACTCCATGATCGAGCTGATCATCGGCACGCCAATCCCGGCGACCACGCGGGTCGTGCAAATGGATCCCGCACCGATGCCCACCTTGACGGCATCGACACCCGCGTTGACGAGCGTGAGGGTGGCATCGGCCGTGGCCACGTTTCCGGCAATCAAGTCGGTATTCGGGAACTCCCGTCGGATGCGCGCCACCATGTCGATGACGCCCTGCGAGTGGCCATGAGCGGTGTCGACAACCAATACGTCAACGCCGGCATCGACCAACGCCTGCCCGCGCTCGAGCGCATCCCGGGACACACCGATGGCCGCGCCGCATCGCAGTCGTCCAAGGACATCTTTAGAGGCGTTCGGGTACTTGATCTGCTTCTGGATGTCCTTGACGGTGATCAGGCCCTTCAACCGGTAATCCCTGTCGACGACGAGCAGCTTTTCCACCTTGTGCCGGTGAAGTATTTCGCGAGCTTCGTCGAGCGTCGTGCCGACCGGCACCGAGTGGAGCGGCGCCTTGGTCATTACCTCGTCGATCGGGCGGTCGACGTTGGTTTCAAACCGCAAGTCCCGGTTGGTCAGTATGCCGACCAGCCGTCCCTCCTTGCTCCCATCCTCTGTGATCGGGACACCGGAAATCCGGTACCTCTTCATCAGTTCGAGTGCTTCGTAAATCCGATTCGCGGGAGACAGCGTGATCGGATTGACGATCATTCCACTCTCCGACCGTTTCACACGATCGACCTCGGATGCCTGTTCGGCAATCGACAGGTTCTTGTGGATGACACCCAGGCCGCCCTGCTGTGCCATCGCGATGGCCATCGCGAACTCGGTCACGGTGTCCATCGCGGCGCTGACAAGAGGCACGTTCAGGCGGATGTTGCGCGTGAGCCGTGTCGAAACGTCGACCTGCGCGGGCAGGACAGTGGAATGCTGCGGGACAAGCAGCACGTCGTCGAAGGTGAGGGCAGTGGCAATGCCGACTTCGGAGACCGTGAGAGTCAGGTCGTCAATCTTCGTTTCCATTTGTGTCTCAGGCTGCCTGTCCATGGCATTTCTTGTATTTCTTGCCGCTGCCGCAGGGACATGGATCGTTCCGGCCAACCTTTGGTTCGTCTCTCCTCACCGTCTTCACGACGTCGTCTCCACCCGTGCGGGCCGGGCGCGGCGCACCGCCGCCGAATGCCGGCGGAGGCGCTACCGCGGTCGCTGTCGCCCGACCACCCCCTCCGAAGGCCGAAACGGGCTCCGCGGCCGGATTGTTCATCGTGAGCGGCGCGGCCCGCCGTGCTGCGGGGCGCGGAACCGGAGCCGTCTCGTCGTTGGCCACCGGTCGGAGCAGGAAGAGATAACGGACAATGTCCTCCTCGATCCGGCCTTTCATGTCCTGAAACAGCCCGAAGCTTTCCTTTTTGTACTCCACCAGGGGATCCCGCTGGCCGTATCCGCGAAGGCCGATGCCCTCCTTGAGGTGGTCGAGCGAGTACAGGTGATCCTTCCATTGGGTGTCGACAATCTGAAGCATGATGTCGCGCTCGACACGGCGGAGAAGCTCGACACCAACAAGCTTTTCCTTTTCCTCGTACCCGGCCTTTGCGATCGTCCAGATCGCATCGGTCATCTCATCCGTGTTCTGCTCACCCAGCTTCAGGCGCTCCAGCTCCTGCGGGTCGACACCGAACACGCGCGACACCTCACGAGTGAGAGCCGGGATATCCCATTCCGGGGGATCGACATCCTTGCCGGCGAAGCGGTCGACCTGGTCCTCGAGAATTTCCTCGCCGAGGGCCAGCATGTACTCGCGTGTATCGACGACTTCTTCCTCGGTCAGATGGACCCGCCCCTCGAGAATCTCCCGCCGCAGCGTGTACACGCTCTCACGCTGCTTGTTCATGACATCGTCGTACTCGAGGAGGTGTTTGCGGACGGCAAAGTTCTGCGCCTCGACCTGCCGCTGCGCACGCTCGATGGCGCGCGTGACCATGCCGTGCTCGATCGGAACGCCTTCCTCCATGCCAAGCCGCTGCATCAGACCGGAGATCCGCTCCGACCCGAAGATGCGCATCAGGTCGTCTTCGAGCGACAGGTAGAAGCGTGAAGAGCCTGGATCGCCCTGCCGGCCGGCGCGCCCGCGGAGCTGGTTGTCGATGCGGCGCGCCTCGTGGCGCTCGGTCCCGAGGATGTGGAGTCCGCCAAGATCGACGACTTCGCGGTGTTCTGCCTCCGTCTGACGCCTGAAGTGAGTAAATATGCGTTCCCAGTCGGGACGGGGCACGCGGAAGAACCCGTCGACATGGAAGAAGTAGACGAACTCCTCGTCGTCGACGAATTTCTCTTCGCCGCGCGGCAGCCGCTCTGCCCGTTCTTCCGCAATCGTCTGTTGGCGGGCCATGTGCTCGGCACTGCCGCCCAGCAGGATGTCCGTGCCGCGGCCGGCCATGTTGGTGGCGATCGTCACGTTCCCCTTGCGGCCCGCCTGGGCGACGATTTCCGCCTCCTGTGCGTGGTACTTCGCGTTCAGCACCACGTGCTTGATGCCCCGTTTCCGGAGCAGAGCGGACAAGCGCTCGGATTTCTCGATTGAGACGGTGCCGACCAGCGTGGGCCGTCCTGAGGCCTGCTTCTGCAGGATGTCGTCGACAATCGCCTCGAATTTCTCGCGTTCGGTGCGGTAAACGAGATCCGGCTCTTCGATCCGCTTCAGCTGTCGGTTCGTCGGAATGACGTTCACGTCGAGGCTGTAGATCTTCGCGAACTCGGGCGCCTCGGTTTCGGCCGTGCCGGTCATGCCCGACAGCTTGCCGTACTTACGGAAGTAGTTCTGGAAGGTGATGGTGGCGAGCGTCTGGTTTTCACGCTCGATCTTGACCTTCTCCTTGGCCTCCACCGCCTGATGCAGTCCGTCGCTCCACCGGCGTCCCGGCATGAGGCGGCCGGTGAACTCGTCCACGATGACCACCTGGCCGTCCTTGATCATGTACTCGACGTCCAGGTGGTACAGGTTGTGCGCGCGCAGTGCCTGCTGAATGTGATGAAGCAGCGGCATGTTGACCGGGTCATATAACCCGCCCGATCCCGCAACTACGCGGTGACCGAGCATCTGCTCGGCTTTCGCCATGCCGCTCTCGGTCAGCGTCACGGTCTTGTGCTTCTCGTCGACGAGATAGTCGCCGGTGCCTTCGAGCTTCTCGCGATCCTCAGCCTTGACGTTGCCCTGCGTGACGGCGCCTTTTTTCAGTCTGGGGATGATTCGGTCCACTTCGTAGTAGAGATCGGTGGACTCTTCGGCGGGTCCGGAAATGATCAGCGGCGTCCGGGCTTCGTCGATCAGGATGCTGTCGACTTCGTCCACGATCGCGTAGTGGTGTCCCCGCTGCACCATGGAAGCGAAATCGAACTTCATGTTGTCGCGGAGATAGTCGAACCCGAACTCGTTATTGGTCCCGTAGGTGATGTCGGCGCCGTACGCAACCTGACGTTGCGCGTCGGTCAGTTCGTGCTGGATGACGCCGACGCTCATCCCGAGGTATCGATAGATGCGCCCCATCCACTCGGAGTCGCGGCGGGCCAGATAGTCGTTTACGGTGACGACGTGCACGCCCTTGCCGGCGAGAGCGTTGAGGTAGGCGGGCAGCGTCGCGACGAGCGTTTTGCCCTCGCCGGTTTTCATCTCGGCAATCTTGCCGATGTGGAGGATCATGCCGCCGATCAGCTGCACGTCGAAGTGCCGCATGTTCAGCACGCGCTTGCCGGCTTCGCGGACGACAGCGAATGCTTCGACGAGCAGGTCATCGAGCGATTCGCCGTCGGCGACGCGCTTCCTGAATTCCTGCGTCTTGTCGCGGAGCTGCTCCTCGCTGAGCGCCTGCACCTCCGGCTCGAGCGCGCCAATCTCGACCACGCGTGGAGCGAGCCGCTTGAGCTCGCGCTCGTTCTGCGTCCCTATGACCTTGGCGAGGAGTTGACCGATCATTCGTTGCTTTGGTTGGCGGTTGGCGGTCGGCGGTTCAGGATGCGAGGATCACCGGCGCGAACATCCAACCACCAACTTACAGTACCCGTCTGTCGACGGAGGCGTATCCTCCGATTGTAGCCGTGCCGGAACGGGATCGGCAAGGAAACCGCAGATTGTAGGGAGGTTATCGGTCTCGCGGCTTCTGCGTGAGAAGTTGCAGCGGATTGATCAGCCGGCCGTTGGCTGTGACCTCGTAATGCAGATGGTACCCGGTTGCGCGCCCCGTGGCGCCGACCTGTCCGATGATGTCGCCTCTCTGGACTTTCACACCTGGTTTGACAAGGAGCTTCAGCAGGTGCCCGTACCGGGTCTCCAGCCCGAACCCGTGATCGATCACGATGAGATTGCCGTACGCGCCCTGATATCCCACCTCGCGGACCGTGCCTGACGCGGTGGCGTAGACGGGCTGTCCCCGCTCGCCGGCGATGTCGAGACCGTTGTGATAGTCGGCAGCTCCAGTTACGGGATCGCGACGCAGCCCCATTCCCGACGAAAGCCATCCATATGCTGGCCACATGGACGGTGTGGCGTTGGCGAGCGCATTTCGACGCTCAACGTTGCGCGAGAGCGCGTTGAGGCGGTCCTGGAGGCCTTCGAGCAGCATCCGCAGTAATCCGAATGTGTCTTCCGGCACCGCAAGCGCGGAGAGCGTCCTGGCGTAGGAGAGGTCCTGATCCTTTCGCGGGTCCGGGATGTTGCCACCCATGGCGCGCGACTTCACCAGCGCGGGCAACCGGCTCATGGCCTTCGCGAGGTTTGGATCGAGCTCCGACCGCGAGCTCAAGTCAGAGATGGCGGTCTGGAGCGACTCGATCTGACCCGCAAGCGCGCGCGTGGCCTCGCGGTAGTTGGCGTTTTCGATTTCGAGCGCCGCATGACTCTCGCGAAGCTGCGCCACGTCGCTCTGACCCTTCCAGGCGGCGCCGAAGCCAACGAGAATCGGTGTGATCAGGAGTCCGCACGCGCCGAGCACCATCAGGCGTGCCGCAACGTTGGCGCGCCGCACTACACCTGAGGTGCGATCGGCCACAAGAATTGTGTAACGCCGCAATGGCATCAGCGTTCGGAAAAAAATGAAATGATGACCGCTCCCGAAAGCCCGGGGAGAGCTGGGAAAAGTGAGCCTAACACAGGCGCATCGCGTGACTCGACAAAAATCGACAGCTGAGGCGATGAACAGGCGAAGCCCGGCCGCCGCGGTCCTGCGGGTGGTCGCGGCGGCGGCGTTGTTTTCGACAGGCGGGGCGGCGATAAAGACGGCGACTCTGTCAGGCCTGCAGGTGGCGTCGATCCGCTCGGGAATTGCCGCGATCGCCATCATGCTCTGGCTTCGCGGCCGGATGCGTCCATCGGCCCGGAGTCTCGGCGTCGGCGCGATCTACGCTGCAACGCTGGTTCTTTTTGTCACGTCGACGAAACTCACAACGGCCGCAAGCGCCATCTTTCTGCAATCGATGGCGCCGCTGTACATCGTCATCCTGGCGCCAGTGCTGCTGAAAGAACGGTTTCGAACGCGGGACCTCTTGTTTCTCGCGGCAGCGGCGGCGGGGCTCGTCTTGTGCGTCGGCGTGACCTCTGATGCCACGGTCACGGCGCCCGACCCGGCGACCGGGAACGTGTTAGGCGTCCTTTGCAGTGTGAGCTGGGCGTTCACCCTCCTCGGATTACGGTGGGTGGAACGTGATCAACCCGGCAGCGGACTATCGGCCGTCGTCGCCGGAAACGTCTTCGCGTTCTTCGTGGGCCTTCCTGCTCTCGTACCGCTGCCGTCAGTCTCTGCTGCTGATTGGGCGACGCTTGGATACCTCGGTGTTTTTCAGATCGGTCTCGCGTACCTGCTGCTGACCGGCGCGGTCGGCCATCTTCCAACACTTCATGTGTCGCTGCTGTTGCTGCTCGAGCCGGTGCTCAATCCGATATGGACCTGGCTTGTCCGCGGCGAGAGCCCGGGAGTACGGACACTCGTGGGAGGCGCGATCATCATTTCCGCCGCCGCGGCACACGCCATATACGACGCACGGACGCCGCAGAGGACGAACAATCTTGTGTAGGGGCCGACCTTCAGGTCGGCCATTCAATCCACCAACCGATACTGCAGCGCCTCCCCAATATGCTCCGCATCGACGGCTTCTGAGCCCCCGACGTCGGCAATGGTGCGCGCGACCTTGAGCACTCGTTCGTATCCACGTGCGGTAAGACCGAGCCGCTCAATTGCCTTTCTAAGGAGCGCGCGTCCCTCCTCCGAAGGGGCGCAAAACCTGGCGACCGCAGAGGCTCGAAGATCGGCGTTCGTCCGCGCCGTGTATACCGCTGTAGCGCTGTTGCTGCGTGCTGCGCGCCGCAGCGACACGTTCGCGGACACGCGCGCTCGACTCACCCGGCTGGCCATCGGTGATGGCGCGCACTGGCACTGCCGGAACCGGCACAATCAGGTCGAGGCGGTCGCGAAGAGGTCCCGAAATGCGACCGCGATATGCCGCGATCTGACCTGGCGTGCAGCGGCATGCACGACGTTCGTCGCCGAGAAATCCACAGGGGCAGGGATTCATTGCCGCCACGAGTACGAATCGAGCCGGAAACACCGCGGTCCGTGCCGCCCGCGCCACAGTTACACGCCCTTCCTCGAGCGGCTGTCTGAGAACCTCGAGAACACGCCGATCGAATTCTGGCATCTCGTCGAGGAAGAGGACGCCGTTGTGCGCCAGCGAAATTTCACCTGGCCGCGGGTTGGAACCGCCGCCGACGAGCGCGATGTTGGAAATGGTGTGATGGGGCGCCCGAAAAGGCCGCGCGGTCAGGAGGCCCGCACCGGCCGGCAAAATGCCCGCGACTGAGTGCACGGCCGTGCATTCGAGCGCTTCTTCAAATGTCAGGGGCGGCAGGATGCCGCCCAGACGCCTCGCCAGCATCGTTTTGCCCGCGCCTGGCGGACCACAGAGGAGGAGGTTGTGTCCGCCGGCGGCGGCGATTTCCAGCGCGCGCCGCGGAAGCAGCTGGCCTCTGACCTCCGCCAGGTCGCCATCGGAAGGAAGCGGCGATGAGCCGACCATCGAGACCGACGCGCGTTCGGCGCAATCAGGGTCGTTCAACGCGTTCAACGCCTCGGGCAAAGACCGCGCGACTTGCACGTCGAGGCCGTCCACGACAGTCGCCTCAGCGGCATTCTGCGGTGGCAGCAGCAGCCGGCGTACGCCAAGACGGCGCGCGGCAATGGCAATCGGTAGCACACCACGAATGCCATTGATCGCTCCGTCCAGAGACAACTCGCCGAGGACCACGGTGTCGTCGACCGCGCGACGCGTCAGCTGGCCGGAAGTCGCCAGCAGACCCAGCGCAATAGGGAGATCGAACGAGGAGCCCGCCTTGCGGACATCTGCGGGAGCCAGATTGACGGTAATTCGATGGGATGGAAAAGCAAATCCGGAGTTCCTGATTGCGGCCCGGACCCGGTCGCGGCTTTCCCGCACTGTCGCATCCGGCAGCCCAACCATCGTGAAGTGGGGAAGCCCGAACGACACATCGACTTCGATATGAACACCGTAGGCTTCGACCCCGAACACTGCGGCGCTTCGCAGACTTGCCAGCACGCCCGAGGCTTATGCAAGCTCCTGAGCTGTGCCGGTCCGTGAAAAGTCCGGAAGTTTCGCCAGGCCCACGTGGCGGTACGCGGAAACGGCCGCACCAGGCCACGCCACGTGTGTTCGTAACTGCAATCTGTGCTTGAGCTTACGTCCAGCGGCGGTTATTCTTCATGTCGCATCACTGCGATTCCCTTCGAAACCAATACCGACCGAACGGCCTCACTCCGCCGCGGAACGGCTGCAATGAGGACTGTCGCGGCTCGCAGCCGTGAGACCGTCTCTGGATCTATGCGGGCAGCCGGCCGATACAAGTGTTGCGCGTTGAGGACATGATGTTTGACGCCATCAAAGGCATCGGTGGCAAGAAACCGCAGAAGTCCTACGAGGAGCTCGAGGCTCTCGTCAACGCGGCACGCGAAGAGCAGAGCGCCCTCAACGCGATCCTGAATCAACTGACCGGCGAGAGCACGAGGCTCGCTGAAGTTGGCGAAGCTCTCCAGAAGCTCGATGCAAAGGCCGGTTCGGCCACCGCGAGCACCAGTGCCCTCGAGAAGCGGCTTCAGGAGCTGGAGCAGCGGGCATCGGCCCTTGGTGAGCTCGAAGAGCGCGTGCAGGCGCTCCTCGCCGCGACCAGCTCGGCCCAGCGTCAGATTGAAAAGCTGACGGCCCCAGACGGAGATCTGAATCAGCACCGCCGTCAGACACGCGAACTATCAGCGGAAGTCGCCGAGACTCGTGCCTCGGTGGAAGCCATAGCGCGGGAGCGTGCAACGTTCGAAGAGCTCCGCCTGCAGCTCCATCACTCCTCGGTTGAGCTTATCGGCATTAAAGAAGCGGTCGATCTTGGAACCTCGCTGCGCGGCGACCTGGAACGCCTGCGAAGCACCGCCACAGAGCTGACCCGCGATGTGGACGCGATCCGAGAGGCATCACGCGAGGCCGATGACAACGCGTTCTCCGCTGGCGAAGCCGTCAAGGAGATGGAGCGGCGTCTCGGACAGATGGAAGCCCTTCGCGAGTTGAGCGACACCATCGAAGAAAAACTTGGATCGCTCACCACGCTTGCCGAGCAGGTGGACCAGAAGGTTCACGCTGTGGATGCCCAGAAGCAGATCATCGACCGTGCCGTGCTGGACACGAACCGGCTGAACGAAATCGTCGGAAAAATGGCAAGTCACATTTCCAAGCTCGACGGCTGGTTGAGTCACACGGAGCGTACCGAGGAACGACTGACACGGCTCGACCAACTGGTGGCCGAGACGGCAGCCAAGCTCGATGTGACGGCAGCGGTGAGCGACGAGTTCCGGACGAGCTTCCAGGAGCTGCTGACGCAGGCCGACGAGTTGGCGAAGAAACAAGCCGGCCTCGAAGCACTTCGAGAACAGCTGGCGGAAGTGGAAGAGATGTCGGCGCGCGCATCTGCGGACATTGAAGGGTTCCGGCGCAGTCGGGCCGATCTGGACGAGCTGCAGAACGCCGTCCACGACTTCCATCACGCCTATACCGGCGCGGCGCAGCTGCGCGACAAGCTGACCGACGACCGCAAGGCACTCGAAGCCTTTGACGACCGCCTGTCGTCGTTCCGCGCTCGCAGTTCGGAGCTCGAAAAGACGATGGAAACGATTCTCGCCGGGATGGGTCGGATCGATGAGGGCCTGCACAACGCGAACCGGCTCAGCGAGCTGTCGTCGGAGCTTTACGACCGTCTCCAACGCGTGGGCGAACGCGTGGAGTTCGTCGGCTCCGTGGAGGAACGACTCAACGCGTTGCGCGATACCGCGTCGGACATCGATGGACGGCTGACATCGCAGCTCACTCGCCGGGAAGAGCTCGATGCGCTCACCGCTAGATTCGACGACATTGTGCGGCAGGTCGCAGGCGCTCAGGAGACAGTGAATGCCGTGGCCTCGGTCCAGGACAGGATGCCATCCATCGAGACGCAGCTGAACGTCCTGAACAGCCGTCTGGACGAAACAAACGAACGCATCGAACAAATGCGGCGTGCGGAGGAGGACCTCGCCCGCCAGGAGTCGCGACTGGCAGAATTTGCGTCCGCGAGTCAGGCGCTTGCAAGCGGCGCGGCGGAACGCATGAACGCCATGTACGCTCTCATTGAAGAGCTGTCGCGTTCGAGTCCAGCGGGCGGGGAAGTCCTCGACGAACTGGCGCGCGTCGAAGCGCGTCAGCAGGAGGCCATCGCTCAGGCCGAATCGCTCGAAGCCAAGATCGCAGAGTTTGCCCGCAGGTCCGAGGAAATCGAACGCGCGCTGAACCGGCTCGCCGAACGCGACGCGGCGATAACGGCGGTCGGCGAGAGCGCGGTCGCCGTGGAGTCCGCGCTGGAGATGCCACTCGTCGCCGAACAGCACCAGGAAGTGGCTGCCCTCCGTCGCGAGATGCAGCAACTCATGGAGGTGGCGTCCGTAACGGAGGAACAGATTGCCGCGAATGCCGTCCAGTCCAAAGCCACGCTCACGGCGCTTCTTGAAGGTGTTCAGGCAAATCTCAAGACAGTCACCGATCAGAAGGCCATGGTTGATCAATTGAACGGACGGCTCGCCAACGTGCGATTCGTCATCGAGGAAGCACACCAGACATTGCGGATGCTGAACCAGGAGCGGGTGCTGGTCGAGCGGATTGACGAAAGTCTCCGCCTGTTACGCGCAGGGAAGGGCGAGACCGCGCCGGGTGGGCGGCGCGCCTAGGTTCCGGGATCAGTTTGTGGCGGCGGCGGCGTTGCTGCTGGTGAAAATGGTGAGCCGCTGACCAACTTTGATCGAGTTCGTTCGCAGACCGTTCCAGCTTTTCAACGACGCCACACTCGTCCGGAACAGCTTCGCTATCGAAAAAAGCGTGTCGCCGCGCTTGACCCGATACGTCAATGACGCCGCCGTCGCGGGTGCCGCCTCAGGGGCGGGGTTGCTGATCGCCGCCACGTCGGCCGTTGGCCGGCGCTCGACCGCGGGGACGTCGCTGTCGGGGAGCGACGCCAGCAGCAGGGCTGGAGCACGCGGAATAATCAATCGGTCGCCGGCGGTGAGTCGCGATCGAGACGACAGATAATTGGCCTCTGCCAGGTCGACGCGGCTGACCTTCAGCTTCTTTGCAATCGACAGCAGCGTCTCGCCCTTCTTCACGATGTGCCAGTTGAGTGGCGCCAGATCGTCGGGGTTAGCCTCAGCAAGATGCGCCCGCAGGATTTCGGCGGTTCCTTCGGGCACCTTCAACTCGGTACTCGGTGGCCCGGACCGGCGTCGTCCAGCGGCGCAGCTCCGGGTTCAGATCCTGAATCACCTGAATTGGAGTTCCGATCCACTCCGCCACGCGGCGCAAATCGACGGCGGTAGGAAGTGTGACGGCTTCGTAACGAACCGGGTCCACGGGCTCGATGTTCATCCCGTACTGTCCGGGGTTGCGGGCGACGATGATGGCCGCCAGGATGAGCGGCACATAGTCGCGTGTTTCTCGAGGGAGATAACGGGTTGACGCGGACAGGTTCCAGAAGTCGCTGCGTCCGGAGCGTTTCATCGCTCGCTGCACCCGTCCAGGTCCGCCGTTGTAGGAGGCCAGTGCGAGGTGCCAGTCGCCGTCGAACATACCGTTCAGCGTTCGCAGATACTTCGCGGCTGCGCGCGTAGCCTTCTCGGGCTCGGCTCGCTCATCGATATACCAGTCGTGGGTGAGACCGTTTTCGAGAGCCGTGCCGCGCATGAACTGCCAGATGCCGCGGGCTTTTGCGCGCGACAACGCGGTTGGCTTGAAGGCGCTTTCAACGAGCGGCACATACGCGAGATCCAGCGGCAGTCCTTCGGCCCTGAAAATGCTCTGGATCATCGGCAGATACTGCACGCTGCGACTCAAACCCTCCTCGAGAAACGTCCTCAGGCGCCCGGAGAACAGCTGCACGAACGACAGCACCTTGGCGTTCAAGGGGATGTCGATGTCATGGACGCTGGACTGGAGGTCTGCCGCAACCGCCTGGGTTGTCTCCGCAGTAGGTGTGGGCGTTTCGAACGTCGATATCGACAGGAGTTCGTCGATTGTGGCGGATTCAGACCGCTGCTGCTCTTCGAAGCCGTCGCCCTGGGCGAGCGCAGCCACTTCATGGGCGCTGATCCGCTCGACGAGCAGGTCGAAATGCGCGCGGATCCGCGGCTCCGTCCTGCCTCCGTACGGTGACTCCAGGAGAACCTCAAGGGCGCGATTGAACTCGTCCTTGGCCGACCGCAGGTGCCCCTGCTTGAGCTCACGCTCGCCGGCCTCGAAGTAGGATGTCGAAACTGTAATCAGCTCCATCACCCGGTCAACCGGCTGGGCAGGCTCCGGAATCGTAACGGGCGGGGCGGGCACGCTGACAAGAGGCGGCAGAACCGGGGCAGAGGTGCCGGCCTTCCGGGTCGCGCAGCCCGTGGCGAGCGCGCCCAGAACCAATAGGACCCCGACCTGGACGATACGTGATCCAAGCATGACCGATTACTCTACCATTCCCTTCGATCCGAGGTCAACAATAAGTCCAATTGGCTCAGCAGTTATGGACTTTTCACCGTGGCCAGCCACTCTCGATGAACACCTTGTGGGCTTCGCCCAGGTCGCGCGCTGCGGGGGTGATGATCGTCTTTTCGTCGATTAGCAGTTTTCGTCCAGTCTTCAGCGCCGTGCGAACGTCTTCCTCGGAGACGAATTCGACCGGCGGCTCTGGAGCGCTGCCCCCTCCCAGGGGTTCCCTGGCGGGCGAGTAGGCAAATCCGCGTGAGGCCAGAAACCGATCGATTCGACCGGCGAGCGCCTCGGCTGGTATCCCTTCCGGTGCCGGGCGCGTGGGGGATTTTGGCAGGGGAGCCTTCGATTCAGGCGTGGTGGGCGTCTGGCGCACCGGCTCCGTTGATCCATGAACAACGGCCGGACGTACCTCGTACGCGAGCCGTTTCACGTTGAGCAGATGACGCGGGGTTATGTTGTCGGACGTGATGTTGCCGCCCCAGCCGCCACACCCCAGCGTCATGGCAGGATCCAGCCCGGTTGTCAGCCCGATTGACCCATGCGTCGTCGGGGTGTTGACGCAGATGCGGAACGCCGGTTTCTTCAGTCCGAACTGGAGAACCACCTCGTCGTTGTTGGAGTGGATCGACATCGTGTGCCCCATGCCGCCGTAACGCAGAATCTCGATACAGCGTTCGCATCCCTGCCGCCAGTCGCTGACGACGTACCAGGAGAGAATCGGGGCGAGCTTTTCTATCGAAAGGGGATAGTCGCGGCCAACACCCGCGAGCGGCGCCATGAGGACCCGGGTGCCGTCCGGTACCTTGATCCCGGCGGTTCGTGCGATGTGCACCGCCGGCTTCCCGACAAGCGCCGGGTTCGGAAGCCGCTGCGCGGTCACGAATACCTTCGCAACCGCGTCGATTTCGGCGGGATTCATGAAATAGCCGTGCTGCGCCACGAACTCGCGGCGCGCTTCTTCTGCAATCGCCTCATCGACGACAACGGAGTTCTCCGACGAGCAGAGCACGCCGTTGTCGAATGTCTTGCCGGTGATGATGTCGCGGACGGCCTTCTTGATGTCGGCCGAGCGTTCGATGTATGCGGGGGCGTTTCCGGGGCCAACGCCGTAGGCAGGCTTGCCCGCGCTGTACGCCGCGCGAACGAGCCCCATACCGCCTGTCGCAAGGATGACTGCCACGTCGCGGTGCTTCATCAGTTCCTGCGTGCCCTCGAGCGTTACCGTCTTCATCCACCCGATGCTCCCCGGAGGCGCACCAGCGTCCGCGGCAGCTTCCGCCATGATTTCCACCGCTCGCGTAATGCATCGAACCGCCGCGGGATGGGGGCTGATGACGATGGCGCAGCGTGCCTTCAAGGCAATGAGCACCTTATATATGGCAGTCGACGTGGGATTGGTCGACGGAACAACCGCTGCCACGACGCCGAATGGCTCGGCAATTTCGATGATTTTTCGGTCTTCGATCCGGTTGATGACGCCGACGGTCCGCATCGGGCGGATGAAGTCATAGACCCGCCGCGAGGCGAACAGGTTTTTCTGGACCTTGTCGGCGATCACGCCGTAGCCGGTTTCCTCGACTGCCAGACGAGCGAGCGCCTCGGCCTGAGGAGTAACGGCCTCGGCCATCGCCGTGACAACGGCGTCGATCTGCTCCTGTGACAGTTCTGCCAACCGCGCCTGGGCCTGGCGGGCGGCACGGGCCAACGCGCGCGCCTCTGCGATTGAAGCGAGGTCCTTGTCGGTTTGTGGTGCGGCGCTCTCGACCGCCATCGCCTATGACTTGGGTAGGATTTTTTCGACTTCGTTGTGCGGCCGCGGGATGACGTGAACCGAGACCAGTTCACCTACGCGCCTCGCGGCAGCCGACCCTGCGTCGGTAGCAGCCTTCACGGCGCCGACGTCGCCGCGCACCAGCACCGTGACATAACCGCCGCCGATGTACTCCTTGCCGATCAGGGCGACGTTGGCCGCTTTGACCATCGCATCGGCCGCTTCAATCGAACCGATGAGGCCTTTGGTTTCCACCATCCCCAGCGCGTCTCCCGGCATGAACGTGGGACGAACTCTAGCACGGTTTGCGCGGTATTATGCAGATAACGATGTTCAGTGCATTCAATCGTACACTGGCCCTGTTGCTCCTGGCCGGCGTGGCGGTAGCCTGCTCTCGCGCCGAGGACAACATGGCGCCGGTCGCCACACCGACGGTGACGGTGAGCAAGCCCGCTGCAGCCATCGGCAGCCCGGTCCAAATGACATACCGGTTCGTTGTGGCGCCCAACCTGCCTGCCTTCACGGACGACTATTGGGTCTTCGTGCACTTCCTCGATGGCGACCGCGAGCTGATGTGGACCGACGATCACGAATTGCCGACACCGACGCGGCAGTGGAAGCCGGGGGCGACGATCGAATACTCCCGTACGATGTTCATTCCAAAGTTCCCGTACGTCGGCGAGACGACGGTCGAGATCGGTCTCTTTTCACCGAAGAGTGGTGATCGGCTCCCGCTCGTGGGCCAGACCGAAGGCCAGCGGTCGTATCGCGTCGCCTCGTTTGACATGCGTCTCGAAAGCGACCCGCTGGTCGTGGTGTTCAATGATGGGTGGTACGAGACTGAAGTGGCCACCGACGCCGGCCGCGAGTGGCAGTGGTCGAAGAAGGATGCGACGCTGTCGTTCCGCAACCCTAAGCGTGGCGTGCGACTGTACCTGCAGGCGGATCAGCCGATTACCGAGGCGTTCACCGAACCGCAGCGTGTCGAAGCACGTATCGGGCAGACCGTCGTAGACAGCTTCATGCTCCCCCCGGCGGCAGCGAACTGAGAAGGGTGGATATCTCCACCGACCAGCTCGGCGCCGCCGACACCATCGAAATGACGATTTCGGTCGATAAAACGTTTGTTCCGGCGGCTCTCCCGGCCCTCAAGAGCGCAGATCCTCGGGAATTGGGCATTAGGGTGTTCCGGGCGTTTGTGGAGCCGCAGTAAACGGGACTTCATAAATTTGCACTCGGGAAGGAGGTATCCGGTCGGCCGTCCCGTCCGACCTGCTCGCGGCATAGTCTAGGGTCGTATACCTA
The DNA here is from genome assembly GCA_963814955.1 of uncultured Acidobacteriota bacterium. Lineage (GTDB taxonomy): Bacteria > Acidobacteriota > Vicinamibacteria > Vicinamibacterales > UBA2999 > DATCJA01. The sequence goes on along the minus strand of CAWFEX010000012.1, from coordinate 303,456 downwards.
AATACTGTGACCGCAGGCGGTTACCGCCATATGCCACACTGGACCGATGGAATTCCGCTGTAGGCTGGGAACGAATACCGGCGAGATTATCGAAGGCGTCTACGTCGCCGACAGCGAGTCTCGCCTCCGTAAGGAGCTGGAAGAAAAAGGGTTGTACATCCTTTCCCTCCAGCGGCGTGCCAGCGTTCAGGCGCTTGCGACACGCGGAGGGCGCCGTCAGCGCGTGTCCCGACAGGAATTCCTGGTCTTCAATCAGGAGCTGGCAACGTTGCTCAAGGCCGGGATGCCGCTCGTCCAGTCGCTCGACATCCTCCGGCAGCGTATCTCGAACCAGACATTCAAAGCCGTTCTCGACACCGTTTACGAGAAGGTCAAAGCCGGCACGGCGCTGTCGGATGCGTTTGCAGCCCATTCGGGCTTGTTTCCCGCTGTCTACTCCGCGTCGCTGATGGCGGGTGAGCGCAGCGGCAATCTCGACGCCGTGATCCGGCGGTATGTTGCGTACGAGAAGGTCATCGGCGCCGTGCGCCGTCGAACGATCTCGGCGCTCATCTATCCGGCCATTCTCGTCGTCATGATGGTGACGCTCATTGGCATCATCGTCGTCCGGGTGGTACCGGCATTTTCGAGCTTTTACGGCAATTACGGCCGAGAGCTTCCTCTCTCGACGCGGGTAATCGTCGGCTTCTCCAACGGCCTCGTTGCAAACTTCTGGTTCATCGCGATCGCGATTGCCGGTACCGCTGCGCTGGGCTTCTGGTGGGTGAACCGCCCCGGACATCGCGAACATGTCGACCAGATGTTGCTGAAGCTCCCCTGGGCCGGGGAAACGGTCCGCAAGTTTTCCACGTCTCAGCTGGCCCGAACGCTCGCCACATTGATCGGGGGCGGCATTCCGCTCGTAAATGCTCTAGAGATAGCGGGCGGAGCGATGACGAATCGACACTTCGGCGCAGAGATCCGCGAAGTCACTCGTCGGGTGAGCGAAGGACAAAGCTTCGCCTCGGCGCTCCTCGCGCGGGGAATCTTTCCCGACGTGGCAGTCAAGATGGTCGAAGTCGGCGAATCCACTGGAGCTCTGCAGGACATGCTGAACAGCCTCGCGGATTTCTACGACGAGGAGATCGAGACGGAGGTCGGGCGGTTTATCACGCTGATTGAGCCGGTCATCCTCGTCGTGATGGGTGTCGTGATCGCTGCCGTCGTGCTGGCGCTGTACATGCCGCTGTTCGAGCTCAGTTCGGTCATGGGTGGTTGAGAAATGGAAACCGTCGATCCCAACCTGATTCAAACCCCCGAAGATTACTCGGCCGAGGTCACACGCGCGCGCAAGCTGGCAGAACGGTACCGGCTTGAATTCATCGATATGGACGATTTCCGGATCGATCAGGAGCTGTTCCGGTCGATTCCGGCGGATTTGATGCTGCGTTACGGCTTCGTGCCGTACCGGCGCGACGGCAGATCGCTGGTCATCGTTGTTTCAGATCCAACCGACCTTCCGATGATCGACGAGCTGAGCATCATCCTTGGCATGCCGGTAAGGCGGACGGTTGGAGCACCGTCGGCCATCCAATCCATTCTGAAAAAGAGCGAAAGCTCCCAGCGCGTGCTCGAGGAGGCGACTGAGGGTTTTCAACTGCAGGTACTGAAAGACGATGAGTCGGCCGACGATAATCTCACGGTCGAGCGGCTGACGAGCGATATCAGTCCGATCATCCGGCTCGTCGACTCCACCATCTACACGGCCATTCAGCGGCGGGCGAGCGACATTCACATCGAGACGGGCGACGACGCCGTTCATGTGAAGTACCGCATCGACGGCGTGCTTCAGCCGGCAATGCGGCCGATCGCCAAGCAGTTCCACAGCTCGATCATTTCGCGCGTCAAGGTCATGGCGGAGCTGGACATCGCCGAGAAGCGCGTACCTCAGGACGGGCGATTCAAGGTGCGGATGCCCGGAAAGACGATCGACTTCCGGGTGTCGATCATGCCAAGCGTGCATGGGGAAGATGCCGTCATCCGCATTCTCGACAAAGAATCCATCAGCGAGCAGTTCACCGAACTGAAGCTCGATATTCTCGGGTTCCCGGACGAAGAGCTGAAGAGATTCCGGAAGTACATCCGCGAGCCGTACGGGATGGTGCTGGTAACCGGCCCGACCGGATCGGGCAAGACCACCACGCTCTACGCGGCCTTGTCGGAAATTCGATCCGTGGAGGACAAGATCATCACGATCGAAGATCCAGTGGAGTATCAGCTGGCCGGGATCACACAGATTCCAATCAACGAGAAGAAAGGGCTGACATTCGCGCGTGGGCTGCGGTCGATCCTGCGCCACGACCCCGACAAGATCATGGTGGGCGAGATTCGAGACCCCGAGACCGCGCAGATTGCCATCCAGTCGGCGCTGACCGGGCATCTGGTGTTCACCACCGTCCATGCCAACAACGTCGTCGACGTCCTCGGACGGTTCCTGAACATGGGCGTCGAGCCGTATCAGTTCGTGTCCGCGCTCAACTGTGTGATGGCCCAGCGGCTCGTCCGCCTTACATGCGCCCACTGCAAGCGGCAGGTTCCCGTCGAACGAAAGGCGCTCGAGGACTCCGGAATGGACCCGAACCTCGCCGCCACGCAGCGGTTCTATGAGGGAGCCGGCTGCATGGACTGCGGCGGCACGGGGTTCAAGGGACGAACGGCGATCTGCGAACTCCTCGACCTGTCCGATCGCATCCGTGAGATGATTCTCGAACGGCGTCCCACGTCAGAAGTAAAAAAACTCGCGCATGAAGAAGGTATGCGCTTCCTCCGCGAATCTGCGGTCGAGAAGGTGCTGCTTGGGCAGACGACGCTGCGCGAAATAAACAAGGTGACGTTCGTCGAATGAGCCTGCTTGCTTCCTGGCTGGCCAGCCCGCCGCCCGATGCGGCTGTGGAGATCACGCCGACGCGGGTGTCGGCGGCGACAATGACCTCGCGCCGGGCTCGCCTGGCGGTCCAGTCATACGCCGTCGAAGGCCTCCCGGGCAACGCGGTCCACGCCTCACTCACGTCGCCGAACATCACCGACCGCGCAGCCGTGGTTGCGGGATTGCGCGCGGTCATTGGCCGGCTGGCGTCCAGGCCAGCGCGTGTCGCGCTGATTATTCCCGACGTGGCCGCCAAGGTATCAGTGATCCGTTTCGAACGCGTGCCTGCGAGACGCGACGACCTGGATCAACTGGTGCGCTGGCAGATGCGCAAGGCTGCTCCGTTCCCGATCGACGAGGCCTCTGTCACGTACTCGCCCGGTACGCGCGGCCCCGACGGCAGCGCCGAGTTCATCGTGGTGGTGGCGCGAAACGACGTGGTCAAAGGGTACGAGGATGTATGCAGCGACGCAGGCCTCCATGCAGGTCTCGTCGACATCGCGACGTTCGCAGTCGTGAATCTCACGCTGGCATCGGCCCGCTCGATCGAGGGCGACTGGCTGATCGTGCACCGGCGTCCTGAGTACACGTCCATTGCGATCGTGCGCGCCGGCGACTTGATCTTCTTCCGGAACCGTCCGGAGGAAGATGAAGAATCGCTGACCGACGTGGTGCATCAGACGTCGATGTATTACCAGGACCGCCTCGCGGGACAGGGTTTCGCGCGTGTGCTGCTCGGCGGAAACAACGGTGTCGCCGGCGCCGTGAACCACCTGCACGAGAGCCTCGAAGAACGGCTCGGGACGGCAGTCGAGTCGATCGATCCGACGGCCGCGGCCGCGCTGCCGGATCGCATTACGGCGACGTCGGAGCTGATGGACGTGTTGTCGCCGCTGGCCGGCGTGCTGCTGCGGACCCGCGTCGAGGTCATGAGCTCCTGATGCTGCGCACCAACCTGGCCACCCGCCCGTTCTATAACGTACGCGTTGTTCACGTCGTGCTCGGCCTGGCCGTCGCCATCGTCATTGGCTTGACGGCGTTCAACGGGATCCAAATCGTGCGGCTCGGCGCGAGCCAGTCGACGCTTGGCGCCCGCGCCGCCGAGGCGGGGCGTGAAGCCGCGCGGCTGCGGGCCGAAGCCGTCCGAATTCGGTCGCAGATCGATCCGCAGGAACTGCAGGTCGTGGCGAACGCCGCGCGCGAAGCGAACGCCATCATCGACCAGCGCGCGTTTTCGTGGACCGACCTGCTGTCGGAGTTCGAAGCGACCCTTCCTTCCGACGTTCGGATCACCGCCGTGCAGCCTCGGCTCGAGAAAACGAGCTTCGTCGTCGGCATCGGCGTCGAGTCGCGGCGTTCTGAGGATCTCGACGCGTTCATCGAAGCGCTCGAACAACGCGGGTCGTTTCACAACGTTCTGTCCATTCAGGAGCAGACGAACACCGAGGGGCTGATCGAAGCCGTTATTGAAGGCGCCTATGTGCCGCCGGCGCCGCCGGAAGGCGCGACTCCAGTCGAAGGAGCGGGGGGTTAAGTGGACTCCACACACGGCCTTTCGCTCGTGCGCCGCGCTGCCGCCGAACACCGTCGTCTCCTGATTGGCCTGGGCGTGGCGGTGCTGCTCAACGCCGTCGTGTACGTCGCGGTCGTCTCGCCGTTGTCGGATCGCGTCGCCAATGTGACCGAGAGCGAGCGGACCGCAGAGCAGTCCTTGTCGCAGGCGCGGGTGGAGCACGACGAAGCGTCCGGCGTACTGACCGGCAAGTCGAGGGCGTCGGCGGAGCTGACCACCTTTTACAACGAGGTGCTGCCACGCGATCTAGCCGGCGCGAGGCGGTTGACGTACCTTCGGCTGGCCCAGCTTGCTCGCGAGTCCGACCTCGAGTACCGCCGTGCGACGTATGCGCCGGTCGTGGAGAGCGGCAGCACGCTGACGCGTCTTCAGATCCAGCTGATTCTGGAGGGCACGTACGCGGACATGCGTGCGTTCATTTATCAGCTGGAGACATCGCGCGAATTCGTCGTCATCGACAACGTGCAACTCGCGGAAGGCGCCGACGACGGCGGCTCTCTGGTTGTGACGCTCGACCTTTCCACGTACTTCCGGGAAATGCCGCAATGAACGTCCCCCGCCGCGGAGTGCTGCTTGCAATCGTGGGTGGGGGAGCGATTCTGCTCACCACGGTGCTGATATCGCGGGGCGAAGATCCCGCCGCCGCGCGTTCCCGCCCGGCCACGCGTTCGCGGGCGCGGGCATCGCAATCCGACGAGACCAAATTAGACGACGTAAAGCTGGAGCTGCTCCGACGGACACCGGTAACCCTCGAAGAGCCCGATCGCAACCCGTTTCGATTCGAGGCACGGGTCGCACCAGCGCCCCCCGCAGCTCCCTCGGGCGGGGGCGGGGCTTCGCGTACCGTTGTGGCACCTCCTCAGGCAGTCGCACCGGCGGGCCCGCCACCGCCGCCGCCACTGCCGCCGATCCCTCTCAGGTTCATCGGCCTGGTCGATGCGCCCAGTCAGGCCGGCCGCGTGGCTATCCTGAGCGACGGCAAGGGAAACGTCTTCTACGGGAAGGAAGGCGATACGATCGAAGGCCGTTACCGGATGTTGAGGGTCGCCCCTGAGGCGGTGGAACTCGCCTATGTCGACGGCCGCGGACGTCAGAGCATTCGTCTGTCAGGACAATGATGCATCGACTACGTATCGGAAACGCTGTCAGGCTCCTCGCCATCCTGGTGATCGCGGCCATCGGCGCCGGCTGTGGCGCCGGCCGCGCATTCGGCCGAGGCGAGAGCGCGGCACGGGCGGGTGACTGGGACGCTGCCGTCGAGCACTACCGGCAGGCGGTCCAGGAGAATCCCGACCGCATCGACTATCAGATCGCGCTCGAGCGCGCCATGGTAAGCGCGTCGATCCGGCACCTCGATCAGGCACGGGTACTGGAAGCACGCGGACAGATCGAGGACGCGATGCGCGAATACCGCCGCGCCAGCGAGTTCGATCCCACGAATCGCCAAATCGCCGCCAAGGTGATCGAAATGGAGCGGCGCCTGCGTGATCTGGCCGAGGCGTCTCGTCCCCAACCTACCGTTCAACAGCTCCAGCAGGCGGCGCGTCAATCACCCGAGCCGCTGCTCAACCCCGCTTCGCGGGATCCCATCGACGTCGTGTTCAACAACGCCAGCCTGCGGGACATCCTCAATTCCATGGGCATGTCCGCCGGGATCAACGTCACATTCGAGCGCGATTACGCCGATCGGAGCTACTCGGTGCAGATGCGCGGCGTGACGTTCGAGCAGGCGCTGAATCAGATCCTTGCGGCGAATCAGCTGTTCTTCAAGGTGATCAACGAACGCACCATCATGGTCATCCCCGACAACGCGCAGAAGCGCGCGCTGTACGAGGAGCAGGTGATTCGCACCTTCTTCATTTCCCATGCGGATGCAACCGAGGTGGCGCAAATCCTGAACGGCGTCATTCGCATCCCGGCTCTCGCGGTAGCACCGCAGATCGTCGCCAACAAGACCAACAACACGATCACCGTTCGCGCGAGTGCCAACATCGTTCAGATCATTCAGCGCGTCGTCGAGCAGAACGACAACCCAAAGGCCGAAGTCGTTCTGGACGTCCAGATTCTCGAGGTCAGTCGCGGGCGCGCCAAGCAGTTCGGCATCGACTTGTCGCAATTCGCGATCAACGCAGTCTTTTCTCCCGAGACCGATCCGCGCGGCACCGCGGATGACAACACGGCAACGCTGTCGCCGCAGCCGTTCAACCTGAACACGATTACGCGCGGCATTTCGACGGCAGATTTCTATCTCTCGGTCCCGTCTGCCGTGGTGCGGTTCCTGGAGAGCGACTCGGAAACACGGCTGATCGCGAAACCGCAGCTTCGCGGCGCCGAAGGACAGCAGATCACGCTGAATCTGGGCGACGAGATTCCGGTTCCGGCCACGGTATTTACGCCGGTGGCGCAGGGCGGCGCGAATTTCAACCCTCTCACGTCATTCAACTACCGGCCGGTTGGGGTAAACATCCAGGTCACGCCGCGAGTGACGTTCGAAGGCGACGTCATCCTCGATTTGATCGTCGAAAACAGCACGCTCGGCCAGGACATCAACATCGCAGGTCAGAACCTTCCCTCGTTTGGATCCCGAAAAGTACAAACACGCCTGAGGCTGCGCGACGGCGAATCGAACCTGCTCGCGGGTTTGCTGCGCGAGGAGGAACGGCGCTCTCTCCGCGGAATTCCCGGCTTGCTGCGCCTGCCGATACTGCGGAGTTTGCTTGCATCGAACGATAGCGAGATCAAGCAAACCGACATCGTCATGCTGTTGACTCCGCGCATCGTACGAACGCAGGAGCTGACATTCCAGGATGTGAGTCCGATATTCATCGGATCGCAGCAGAGCCTTGGCCTCGGCGGACCGCCGCCGCTCATTGCCGCACCAGCTCCTGCTGACGTCGCGCCGGGTGTGCCGTTGGCGCCCGGCGCCGCCGTCCCCGTGCCGACGCCGGTCGTGCCGATTCCGGGTGCTCCGAATGTCGGACAGCCGGGAGCACCCGGTCCCGGCGGTGTTCCAGTGGTACCGCCAGGTAGTTCTCAGATTCCCGGGACGACGACGGTTCCTGCCGCACCGGCCCAGCCTGAGGCGATGGCCCCTGTCGTGCCTGCTCCCGGCGCGCCGGCTGGTGGAGCTCCGCCGGCCGCGATCCCCAGCACCCCGGGTAGCGGTCAGATTATTCTTTCGCCGCCGGGGCCGGAGTTTCTCGTCGGTGCGGGTCCGTACACCGTACCGGTGTCGATCGTCGGCGCCTCGCAGATATCGAGCGTGACGCTGACGCTCACGTTCAACCCGTCGGCGCTTCGGGTCCGCGCGGTCCAGGAAGGAAGTTTCATGCGCACCGGCGGCATCGCCGCCACGTTTACCCAACAGGTGGACGCTACGACCGGCCGCATCGACATAGCCATCGTGAGAACAGGCGATCAGACGGGCGTGGCGGGCACCGGACTCCTTGCCGCCGTGGTCTTCGATGCCGTTGGCGGCGGCGCCGCAAATCTCGCGGTCACGGGCGCGGCGGCGGCTCCAAGAGGAACACCCGTGACGCTGCAGTTCGGAACAATAACGCCGGTCATCGTCAAGTAATGAGGAAGCTCCGCCGCCCCGAGAACGGATACACCTTCATCGAGTTGCTCGTTGTCGTGACGATTTTACTGGTGCTTGCGTCGGCGGTAATGCCGCTGGCGCAGGTCGTCTCCCAACGACAGCGCGAGGCCGAGCTTCGCCGGTCGCTTCGCGAAATGCGCACCGCGCTCGATCAGTTCAAGAATGCCGTCGATCAGGGACGCATTCCGACGACAGAGCTGGAACCCGGGAGCGAAGGATATCCACCGGACCTCGAAACGCTCGTCGAAGGTGTTTCGGCCGCCAACGACGCGTCCGGACGCAAGCTCAAATTTCTCAGGCGTGTACCAGTCGATCCCATGACCGGTTCGACGGAATGGGGGTTGCGCTCGTACCAGGACTCGCCGACGTCGCAAAGCTGGGGCGGGCAGAACGTGTTCGACGTGTACACGAAGTTCAACGGCACCGCACTCGATGGGACGAAATATCAGGACTGGTGAAGTGAAAAGGCAGACGCGTCAACGACTTCCGCAGTGGACGGGGTTCACCCTCATCGAGCTGCTGATCGTCATGTCGCTCATCGTGATTCTGGCGGGAATCGGCCTTGCGGTGCATGCCAACAGCCAGACACGGGCGAAGGAAGCGGTACTGAAGGAGGACCTCTTCCGGATGCGGGACGCGATCGATCAGTACTACGCAGACAAGAACGCATATCCGCCGGCGCTCGATTCGCTCGTGTCGGAAAAATACCTTCGTGCGTTACCGCAGGATCCGTTCACCAATTCGAACACGACATGGCAGGTGACGATGTCGGAAATCGATCCTGCGAACCCGTCGGCGCAGGCAGGTGTTTTCGACGTCAAGAGCGGATCGGAGGGTCGGGCGTTGGATGGCACGATGTACGCCGACTGGTAGCGCGAATGATCAACAAACCATCGTCTGTCACCGCTTCCTACGCGTTGTTGGCCGTGACGGCTGCCCTCGCCGGCTGCGATCGCGCGCAGCTCCTGGCGCCGACCCAGTCAACTATCACGATTTCTGCGGCAGCACGAGTACTGCCCCCAAACGGCACGACCGAGATCATGGCGATCGTCACGGAACAGGCCGGCACCCCCGTCCAGAATGGCACCACGGTCAGGTTCACGACGACAGTGGGACGGGTTGAACCGGCGGAATCGCAAACGCGCAACGGCGTTGCAGTGACGACCTTCTTCGCCGCCAACAGTTCCGGCGTGGCGCGTATCCAGGCGATCTCCGGCGCGGCCTCCGGCGGCGAAACCGCCACGAACGCAGTCGAGATCACCGTCGGCGCGGCCGCCGTAAACGTCGTGACACTGCGTGCGAACCCGGGCACCGTCGGACCAAATGGCGGATCGGTTGAATTGATTGCAACGGTTGTAAGCGAGAGCGGTCAGCCGCTCGACGGGATCGGTGTGACGTTCACCTCCGATCAGGGAAGCCTGAGCGACAGCAATGTCGTCACCAACTCGAGTGGCGAAGCACGAACGCAACTCACGACGAGCCAACAGGCTGTCGTCAACGCGACCGCGGGAACGAAAACGAGCTCGAATGTTACCGTCGCTGTACGCCCAGGTCCAACCGTGACGATTACCTGCGCGCCGACGTCAGGGACAGGTAATTGTGCGGCCGTTCAGGCCAGCGCCACCAACAACACGGCAACCGTACTGTTCACGGTGACGAAGCCCAGCGGCGGCAGCACATTGCGAACCGCAACAATCGACTTCGGTGACGGCTCGTCACAGAGCCTGGGTAATCTGGCCGGTGGCAGTGCCACGGCTCCGGTGACGTTAACGCTTCCACACACCTATTCTGGTCCGTCTGGCACGTCGCCAGTGGCGTACACCGCTACGGTGCAGGCAACGGATGTCGCGGGCGAATCGACGACGAGCTCGACGACCGTGATCGTGACCCCGAAGCCGCCTATTACACCAATCAGCGTTTCGATCACCGATAGCTGCGCTGCCACCCGACGCTGCACGTTTACGGCAACCGTAACAGGCGGAGGTGAGGGGACCGCGACTGCTCTGATCCAGTCTGTACACCTGGGAGTTCGGCGACAACTCGGACGATGTGACGACGTCCGGCAATACGATCGCACATGTCTATGGGGCTGCCGGGACGTTCACGGTAAGGGTAACGGTCCAGACAGTCGATGGGAAATCGGGAACGGGAAGGACGGAAATTCTTCTGCCATGACATGCAAGCCGGAGCGCGGCTATGCGATGGCGGCGCTGCTCGTGGCGCTCAGCGTGATGAGCATCATGCTGGGTGTCGCACTCCCTGCCTGGCGGACGATGGTGCAGCGCGAGCGAGAGGCGGAACTTGTGTTCCGTGGCGAACAGTACGTTCAGGCAATCGATCTCTTCTCGCGTTGTACCGGCGGCTTTCCCACGTCTTTGACTGCGCTGCGCGACGGTCGCTTCATCCGCAAACTGTACAAAGACCCCATCACGAATACCGACTTTCAACCGGTGTACCTGGGTCAGATGGCGGCGGCTGGCGCGGTACCTGGACTTCCGGGACAACAGCCGCAGGGAGGCGCGGCCGCGTCGCCCGCCGGTCGAGGTCAACAACAGACTGGCGCTGGCTCACCACCGACAGGTAGAGGGTTCCAGTTTCCCGGAGCGGCCGGCCGCAGTGGGGCCGCGCCATTCGGGCAAACGCCTGCGACTGCGGCTGCTGGTCCCATCATTGGCGTATCGAGCCGGAGCACGGCTCAGTCGTTCCGCCTCTACAACGGCAGGGGTCGCTACAACGAATGGATTTTTGCCAGCACCGCGGCCACGCGCCAACCAGGCGCGCCGGCGGGACTGTCGCCCGCCGCCGGACTTCCCGGACGGGGCCGAGGGCTGCAGCCGGGCCGTGGTCGCGGGACCGGACTCGATGGACCGAATCGAGGCGGGCCCGGTCGAACACCAACACCTCCGTCAGGTCCGGGCCGTACGATGCCGTTTGGCTCACCAAACCCGCAGTCGCCTTTCGGCGGCGGCCAAGGCGGACGGCTTTAACCGCATCGCACGGCTCGAGCCACCACAAGACACAACGGGCTCAGGCGTCCAATCCGTCCATCACGGCATCGTGCAGGGCGGGACGCACCTGCCTGATTGCTTCGTTCGTTCGTGAGGGATGTACCCGGTTAGTGAGAAGCACGACGTAGACATCCCGTTCGGGATCGATCCAGAGCGACGTGCCAGTGAAGCCTGTGTGCCCGAAGGCGCGCGGTGACATCCGGCTGCCGCACGAGGACGAGGGCAGCATCGTGTCCCACCCCAGCGCGCGTGAGCTGTTGGGAACATCGGTACGGCGGCTGACGAACGTCTCGAGCGATGTTCGTTGGAACGCTCCAACCCTGCCGCCGAGGATCTGCAGCAGGTGACGAGCGTGCTGACCAACGGCGGCGGCAGTGCCAAACAGCCCCGCATGGCCCGCGGCGCCGCCCAGCGCAAACGCGTTTTCGTCGTGCACCTCGCCGCGAAGAAGACGTTGACGCCACGGATCAATCTCGGTGGGGGCGGTTCTCTCGAGCCAGAGCGCCGGTGGATTGAACTGCATATCCTCGACGACGCCCATCTGCGCCTTCAGCGCGTCGAAGCGCTCCGGCAGCGTTCTGTCGCCCGCAAGCACGAACCCGAGAAGAATGAACCCGAGGTCGCTGTAAATCGACTTCGTGCGCGGTGCGTAGTCCAGAGACACCGCGCAGATCGCGCGTTCGAACTCCTCGCGGCCGCGGTACTCGCGGAACAACGGCGTCCACCAGGGAAGGCCCGAACAGTGAGCGAGGAGGTCCCGCATGGTCACTCCCGCGCGATCGTCGCCTTTCCAGCATCCGACGTGTGTGTCGACGCCTTCATCCAGTTCGATGGCACCGCGCTCGACCTGCTGAATCGCGAGCGGAGTCGTTGCAAGCACCTTGGTGAGCGAGGCCAGGTCGAAGATCGTGTCTTCGCGGGCCGGGGACGTCTGAGCGTCGAACGTCAGGCCACCGAATGCTTCGCGCCACAGCGGGCGTGCGGCACTACCGACCTCCACGACAGCGGCCGGAAATGCCCTCGTTTGGACGGCGCGCGCGAGCACGCCTGCGGCGGCAGTGAACCTGGAATCTCGATTCAATCGACGAAAACTGCAGAAACGTTCAGACCATCAGCCAAGGGGAGACACCGAATGTCAAGCGCACGCCCCTGGCCGGTTCGGTTCCGCGTGCGAACCTCTCGTTAAGTACCATAAAAGAGCATGCACGTCCTGGGAATCGACGCCGGAGGGACCAAGACCGTCTGCCTGCTCGCCGACGAGAAAGGGCGCATCATCGCGGAGGCGCGCGGCGGCGGTGCGAACCTGCAATCGGTCGGGGAGCTGGAGGTCGAGAAGGTGCTGCACGGCGTGATGGAATCGGCACTGGCAAATCATGACATCGCCCCGTCGGCGATCTGTCTCGGCATTGCCGGCGTCGATCGGCCCTCGGATTCTCAGACCATCCGCAGCATCATGAACCGGATCGGCTACAAGGCCCGAACGCTTGTCGTCAACGATGCATTGGTCGCACTTCAGGCCGGAGCCGGCGATCAGCCAGGCGTCGTCATCGTCGCCGGCACAGGGTCGATTGCGTACGGGAGAAACCGATCCGCACAGGCGGCCCGTGCTGGGGGATGGGGATACCTGATCGGCGATGAGGGCGGAGGGTTCTGGATTGGGCGGTCTGCACTTGCTTCCGTGGTTCGCCAATTCGACGGCCGCGGACCGGCGACACAGCTGACCGAGCTCGTCCTGCGCCACATGGGACTGCGGAGTCCGACCGAGCTCATTCACGAAATCTACTATCGCGATCTGCATCGGCGGGCGATCGCCGGACTGGCTGCGCTCGTGCATCAAGCAGCAAACGACGGTGACGCGGTGGCGGGGCAGATCCTCGCACGAGCCGGGACGGAGCTCGCGACGGCCGCCGCTTCGGTCATTGCGCGGCTCGAAATGCGAGGCGAAACATTTCCGACGATCCTGGCAGGCGGCATCTTTCGTGGCGTTCCGTCGCTCGTGCGCGATGTCGAAACCCGGCTTTCCGAGATTGCTCCGCGCAGCGTCGTGCACCTGCTTCAGGTGGAGCCGGCGGTAGGGGCGGTGAGCCTTGCACTGGCCGCGGCACGCGGCGAGGTAACGGTGCCGTCCTACGTGTAGAAGCGCGTGGACGTCCACATCTTCGACGGACCGGATGACGCCGCCGTCGCACTCGCACAGCGCATCGCAGCGGCGCTCGCACAGCAGCCCGGACTCGTTCTGGGGCTGCCCACCGGCCGTAGTCCGGTCGCCGCTTACGCCCAGTTGCGGCGGCTGCACGCGGCTCGCCAGGTCGACTTTTCCCGCGCCATCACCTTCAACCTCGACGAATTCGCCGGCGTCGCACCATCGCACCCCGGCAGCTTCCGGACGTTCATGAATCACCATCTGTTCGACGCTATCAACCTTGCGCCATCGCACATTCATTTTCTCAACGGGGCGGCTGAAGATCTGGACGCCGAATGCGACCGATATGAGGCGGCGATTCAGGCTGCGGGGGGAATCGATCTTCAGCTTCTCGGGATCGGACGCAACGGCCACATCGGCTTCAACGAACCCGGCGACGAACTCACCGCCCACACACACCGCGTGCGTCTGGCTGAATCGACACGCCGCGACAATTCACCGCTGTTCGGCGGGGATGTGGACCAGGTTCCTCGCGAGGCGCTCTCGATGGGCATGGGCGCGATTTTGAAGGCACGCGTCATCGTGCTCGTCGCCACGGGAGAGAGAAAAGCGGAGTGCGTGGAGCGGGCACTCCATGGACCGATCTCGACTCGTCTGCCGGCGTCGTTTCTGCAGCTCCATCGCCGCGTCGAGCTCTACCTCGATCGCGCTGCAGCGGCGCGTCTTTGAAGACGAGCAGCTACGGCCGGGTCGAGGCACCCTCGGCGTGTCCCTGAAGCATTCCACGCAGCCGTGGTTCGATATCCTCGCCGATTGCATCGCGCATCGAGTCGTGCGCCTTGCGAAGCCGTGACATCGCTTTCTGATAGGGCAGCCCGGTCTTCTGCATGACGATCGCCGCCTTGACGTTCCAGTGCGCCTTCTTCAACAACCTGTCGGCGTCGTCGTATTCCATTCCAGTGACGATGTTGACGATGCGGCGGGCGCGGTCTTTGAGCTTTTCAGAACCGGTGTGCACGTCGACCATCAGATTGCCGTAGGTCTTGCCAATCAACACCATGGCTCCGGTGGTCAGCATGTTGAGCACGAGCTTCGTCGCCGTGCCTGCTTTCAACCTCGTCGATCCCGCAATTACCTCGGCACCAACGGCTGGCGCAACGGTCAGGTCGACGAAGGTCTGCAGCTCCGAGGCGGGGTCGCAGGTGACGAAGATGATCCGCGCACCTGCCTTCCGCGCGCTCGTCAGGGCACCGCGCACGAACTGGGTCATTCCGCTGGCGGAGACACCGACCACGATGTCCTTCCTGGTGGGATGGAACCTGGTGATGGCACGCGCGCCCTCTTCGTAGTTGTCCTCGACCCCTTCTTTCGCCGCAAAGGCTGCGCCTTGTCCGCCCGCCATGATGGCCTGGACGAGGCTGGGTTCGGTGCTGAACGTCGGCGGCATCTCGGCCGATTCCAGAACGCCGAGGCGCCCGCTCGTGCCGGCGCCCACGAAGACGATGCGGCCGTCTTTCCGCAGCGTCGAGGCGATCATCTCGATGCCGACCGCGATCCGCTCGCGCTCGCGCTGCACGGCTGCCAGCATCTTGCGGTCTTCGTTGACCATCAGGTCGACGATTTCACCGGGAGAGAGCTTGTCGATGCCGAGGCTGGAAGGATTGATTGCTTCGGTCGGAAGCGACTGCCATTTCGAACGCATCACCATCGTTGTCTGGCGTTCACAGTCGGAACGCTATACGGCCTCATTGAAGAAGCTCTATGCAGCGTCACGGGCCGTCGCCCATGACTGGTTGGCTTCACGTACAATCAATTCTACCGATTCAACAGAGTCTGCGTGGCGAGAGTATCTCCAGCCCGGGTCGAAGCCTACCTGACGCATCTGACCGTCGAACGGCGGCTGGCGGCCAACTCGGTCGACAGCTATGCGCGGGATCTGGCGCTGCTGGCAGAGTTTGCCGCCGGACGCGGTCTCCCGGTGGACAAGCTGACGCGGCCCGATCTCGAGGGGCTCGTACGCAGCCAGATGTCCGATGGCCGATCGCCACGCTCGGTGGCTCGTGCGGTGGCCTGCTACCGTGGCTTCTACCGGTTCCTCGTTCTCGACGGCCGCATCAAGAACAGCCCGGCCGACGATCTCCGCCCCCCGCGCGCGTGGAAGTCTCTGCCGCGCTTCCTGTCGATGGAGGACGTCGATCGCCTCCTCGCACAACCTGACGTGGCAACCCCTCGAGGTCTGCGCGATCGTGCGCTCATCGAGCTGCTGTACGCCACGGGGATGCGGGTGTCCGAGCTGATCGGCCTGCGCCCTGCCGACGTGAATCTCGACGCCTCGTACCTGACGTGCACGGGAAAGGGCGGCAAGCAGCGCATCGTTCCGATTGGTGACGAGGCTGTCGTCTGGGTGCGGCGGTATATCCGGGAGGCGCGCAGCGCCCTGCTTCGCCGGCGGAACAGTCCACGCCTCTTCGTGAACGCGCGGGGCGGCGGACCAGGCTTGACGCGCGTCGGGTTCTGGAAAATTCTCCGGACCTACGCGCGACAGGCAGGTCTCAAGTCGAGGATCAGTCCACACGTGCTCCGGCATTCGTTTGCCACGCACCTGCTCGAGCGTGGAGCCGACCTCCGAGCTATTCAGATGATGCTCGGTCACGCGGATCTGTCCACCACGCAAATCTACACGCACGTCCTCGAACAGCGGATGCGCGACGTCTACGACCAGTTTCATCCTCGTGCGTAGGATCGCTTCGATCGCGATCGTGGCCTGTATCGGCGGAGCGTGGTATGTCGCGCTCCCGCCACGCGCCGCCACGATCGCCAGCGTCGCGCCTGGCGCCGTAACAAGCGTGCGCGGCGCCATCCACATTCACACCAGTCGGTCGGACGGCACCGGCACGGTCGAAGAGGTTGCGGCAGCGGCGGCTCGCGCCGGCCTCAACTTCATCGTTCTGACAGATCATGGCGATGCGACCAGGAAGCCGGAACCACCCCGGTACCTGTCCGGAGTACTCTGCATCGACGCCGTCGAAATCAGCACCCGCGACGGGCACATCGTCGCGCTGGGATTGCCTCAATCGCCGTATCCGCTGAACGGCGAGGCACGTGATGTCATCGACGATGTCACACGCCTCGGCGGTCTGTCGATCGCCGCACATCCTGGATCGCTCAAACCTGAGCTGCGCTGGTCTGATTGGACGCTCCCGGTCGACGGTTTCGAATGGCTGAACGGCGACAGCGAGTGGCGCGATGAATCACGTTGGATGCTGACGAAGGCCCTGTTCACGTATCCGGCGCGCCAGACAGAGACGCTCACGACGCTGCTGGATCGCCCGGATGCACTGATCGAGCAGTGGGACTCACTGACGCGCGATCGACCGGTCGTTGCGCATTGCCGGCGCAGATGCCCATGCGCGGCTCGGCTTGCGCAGTCTCGGCGAGCCCTACAATGCCGGCGCGTCGCTGCACGTGCCGTCCTATGAGCGGGTATTCCGGGTGTTCGCCAACGTGCTGCCGACGGTCACGCTGACCGGAGACGCCGCCACGGATGCTCCGCTCGTGCTTGGCGCGATCCGCAGCGGACAGGTCTACACGGCGATCGACGGAATGCGTCGCGGGGGCGCGCTGTCGTTCACGGCGACCGACGGCTACACGCGCGTTCAAGCCGGGGGCGTTCTACCAAGCTGGCGAGAGGTGACATTGACGGTCGAGCTCGACGGACCGGGAGACGCCCTGATCCAGCTGTTCAGAGACGGCATCAAGACGAATGAGTCAGCCACGCGGATGACGCAGGAGACCCTGATTGGAAGCCCCGGTGCGTACCGCGTGGAGGTCTCGCTGCCCGGCGCGCCGGGACAACCGCCAATCCCGTGGTTACTGTCGAATCCGATCTATGTCGGGGAACGCGCCAAGCCCTCGACAGCGGCGGTGCTCCCGCCCGCTTCCACCTTCAATATGCAATACGCTGACGGTCCGGCCACCGGATGGACGGCGGAAACGAATCCTACGTCGAAAGCCGCGCTCGACGTGGTGCCAACGGTGGGCGGTACTCAGCTTGCCTTCCGCTATGCCGTCGGCGGTTCGATGTCGGACAGCCCGTACGCCGCGCTCGTGCTGCGTCCGGCCACGCCGCTGGCCCAGTACCGACCGCCTCGTATTCAACGCGCGCGCTGATCGGCCGCTGCGCGTATCAGTGCAGTTTCGCGAGCCGAGCGGCGAACGGTGGCAGCGCACGGTGTTCATCGACAAAGAGCCGCGCGACATCACGATCGCGTTCAACGACCTCCGGTCGATCGACGCGTCCCGCCCGCTGCCTGTGCTTGCCGACGTCGATTCAATAATGTTCGTGTTCGACACCGTCAACACAGCACTCGGTGCCAACGGGCGAATCTGGCTTGATGATGTGAAATACGGGAAGTGAACTGAACCCAATCTGGACATCGAGGATCGATGATTTGAGCATCGATCCTCGATCCTCAAGCTGATTATGCGGTCGGCCTCGGGCGTATCGCGCCGATCACCTTTCCGAGGAATTCGTTGAGCGCGTCGTTGCGCATCCAGCGCACCACCACGATCAGATCGTTCTCCCAGTCGATGTAGATGATGTTCGGGCCGTCGCCGCTGAACCGGACGCTCGATTCCGGTGTCGCCGGCAGCGGCTTGCGTCCGGTGTTCAAGTACCAGTTGGCGTAGCCATATTCCTCGTTGGCTCTTCCGGGCGTTCGCGCCTGCTTGATCCATTGCTCGGACACGAGCTGCTGGTCCTTCCACTTGCCGTTGCGGAGAAACAGATAGCCGAAGCGCGCCATGTCGTACGCGTTGATGTGCATGCCGCCGCCCCAGTGCCCGCCACCCGACACCGACTGCACGCGGCGTCCGTCGATCTCCACGTACGAGTTGTCGTAGCCGTGCCACCGCCAGGTGGACGAGGCGCCGATCGGCTCCATGATCTCCTCGCGCAGCACCTCGGGCAACGGCCGGCGCAGCACGTGCAGCAGCGCCAGCGCCATGACGTTCACCCGCACGTCGTTGTACTTGTAGCGTGTCCCTGGCTCGTACAGCTTCCGGTCCGGCCAGGTGGACGACTCGCCCTCGGGCCGATCAGCCCAGTCAGGCTTGCCCCAAAGCGTCCCCTGCCAGTCGCTCGTCTGACGCAGCAGGTGATCCCAGGTGATGGGCTGATTGTGCGGAGCGTCGAACAGGTCCACGCCGCCGGGCATGTAGCCCCGCGCGCGATCGTTCACGTCGCGAATGAGGCCCTTCTGCCATGCGAGGCCCACGACCGTCGTCAGAAATGTCTTGGTGACGCTGAAGCTCATGTCGACGCGCGACGGCTCCCCCCATTCGGCGGCGATGTAGCCGTTACGGATCACGAGACCGCTCACCGGCCCGCGCACCGTCGTCGGGCCAATCGGCGTGTTGTACGGCTCGTTCGTCCGAGTGATCACTGCATACAGCTGCAGGTCCCGGAACGTCTGGTTCTCGCGCGCGATGGAGAACTGGATCGCCTCGTTGAGCGCCGCCGCGTCGAGGCCGACCTGCCCGGGCATGCGCTTCTCCCATTGAAGCGGGGGAGGGAAGTAGGGACCGGTGTTCTGTCGGGCCTCGACCGGCGGGTGTGCAAATACAGGAACGAGCCCGAGCACGACGGCGATGAGCAAGCGTGGCATGTGGCCTCCTCAAGCTGGCGGGGCGCAACCGGCAAGGTCACGTTCGCACGGTCAACAGCAGATAGCCGGCGCCGGCGCCAAAGAGCAGATTCGGCGCCCACGCGGCGAGCAGCGGCGTCATCACACCACCCGTGCCAAGTGCCGCAAATACGCTGATCGCGATCCAATAGCAGATGGCGAGCACGATGCCCACGCCGATGCCGTACATCGCCCCTCGCCGGCCAGTGGTCACCGCGAAGGGCACTGCGAGCAGCGTCATGACCAGCGTCACGAACGGGAAAGAGAGCTTGCGCTCCAGTGCCACGAGCTGCGCGCTGACGTCGAATCCGCTCGCGCGCAGTCCCGCCGTATAGTCGCGAAGCTGCGAGTAGCTCATGAACCGTTCGTCGGGCTGCTGCGTGTCGAAGTAGGCAGCGGGTTCGAGGCGCGCGTTCGACTCCGCGAATGGCGTGAAGACGCGAGTGTCGCCGCTTGGCGTCAATTCGCGCGACCATCCTCGCTGGAGTGTCCACGAATCGTTCCCGCGCTGTTGGCGGGCGTCAACGTAGGTCGCAAGCTCCGCATACGTCCGTCGAGTCAGCGTGCGCATGCCTTCGCTGAATTCGTACACCGAGAGTCCACTGAGCCGCTGCGTTCGCGGGTCGTAATAGTCGTAGTGATAGATCTCGCCGCCGGTGCCGGTGACCCACTGTCGATGCAGCACGTCGAAGGTCTCGGGCGAACCGCCGCGAATCACATGCCGAATCGCCTCGGCTCGACGATTCGACGGTCCAAGCACGCTTTCATCGAGGAACCAGAGAATGCCGCCGGCAACAACCGCTCCGGCAATCATGGGTAGGGCAATCCGGTAGAGGCTGATTCCGCACGCCTTCATCACCACGAGCTCGCTGTTCTTCGTGAGGAGTCCCACCGTAACGAGCGCGGCCAACAACACGGACAGGGGAAGGATGTAATAGAGGTATTGCGGCGTCACGAACCAGAAGTACGACCACAGCATCGCCCACGTGGCCTGGCCGCGGAACACTTTGTCAGACAACTCCAGGAACGTCGAGATGTAGAAAATGCCGGCGAGCGCCGCCGCGGCGAGCGCAGCCACACGCGAGTACAACGTGGCGACGTAGCGATCGAGAATCCCCAGCATCGGCAGCCGGAGTGGCGGAATGGTGATCGATCCCATGCGGGGAAGTGCGGGAAGCCGCAGTGGCCGATCAAATCCCCGATCGCGCCACATGAAGAGCAGTATTCCGACGACGCCGAGGAGGATGTTGGGGGCCCACGCGCCCAGCCACGGCGGGATGACGTGACCGCGCAGGAGCGCCTGGCCGAGCCAGAGCACGACATAGTAGGTGAAAATCACGCCGAGGCCGACGACGAAGCTGGCGAGCTTGCCATCGCGTCGGTTGCTGGCGCCGAGCGCCAGGCCGATCAGCCCGAAGATGAGGCACGCGAAAGGAATCGAGAACTTCTTCTGAATTTCGAACAGCTCCGAGTGCGGATAAATGCCCTGCTGTTCGAGCTCCGCAGCCTTCGCCTGGAGTTGTGGAATCGACATTTCGCGGGCGCCAAGCGGAGGCCCGTCGCGCGGAAACACGGCTTCGGGATTCAGGCTGAGCACCAGTCGGTCGAAGCGGAACACCTCATATTCGCCGGCGTTCTCGGCCTTGTGACGTGCGCCATCTTCGAGCACCATTTCGATGGTCCGCTGCGCGCGATCGATGACGACCCGACCCCGGCGGGCGAGAAACGCCGCCGGGGCGCCGGGCGTGCGATTGTCCACCATGAACACGTCGGTCCAGCCGCCACCCGAGGTCGACACCTCGCGCACGTAAAGCACCACGTCCGGGAAGTCCTCGTAGAACACGCGCGCGCGCACCTCGCCCTCGGCACGTTCCGCCACGATGCTGAACGTGATCTCGCGGTAGCGCTGGTTCGCGTCCGGCACCGCCACCAGCAGGATGTAGGACGTGGCGATCCACGCCAGGACCGAAAGCAGCGCGACAGGACGCATGAGGCGCAGCAGGCTGACGCCGCATGCCTGAAGCGCCACGAACTCGCGGTCGGCGGACAGACGCCCGAATGCGACGAGCAATCCCAGCAGGAGCGACATGGGAATCGTCAGCGCCAGCGCCGATGGCAACAGCGTTGCCATGACACGCAACACGACCGGTACCGGAACGCCCTTGGAGATGAAGCTTTCCGCGTACTCGATGAGGAACGGAATGATTAACATGAACGTGAAGATGAGCAGCCCCATCACCAGAGGCCACAACACTTCACGAATCACGTAGCGATCGACGATGCGCATGTTTTCGATCCCTTATCGCCGGTTCCGAGTCGTTTCATTATGACCCGCGTCGCGCTCGTCTGGCACATGCACCAGCCGTTCTACCAGGACATCCTGACGGGGGAGCACGTGCTGCCATGGGTCCGGCTGCACGCCCTCAAGGACTACTGGGGCATGGTCGCGCTGCTGAGGGAGTTTCCCACGACAAGGGTGACGTTCAACCTCGTTCCGTCCCTGCTGGTGCAACTCGAGGCCTACGCCCGCAATGACGCCCGTGATCGGCACCTCGATCTCGGGCTGAAGCCGGCGGACCAGCTGACCGATGACGAACGCGCGTTCTGCATCGAGAACTTCTTCCACGCGCAGCGGCCGCGGATGATCGATACGCACCCGCGATATCGCGAGCTGCTGGAGCGGCGCGACGAGGGAGGAGGGCTCAGCGCACACTCCCAGGCGTCCCACTTCACGGTGCAGGACTTTCGCGATCTGCAGGTCTGGCACAAGCTTGTGTGGATCGACCAGTCGTACCACGATGAGGACCCGCGCATTCACGCGCTCGTGGCCAGAGAACGCGGTTTCACGGAAGAAGACAAGGCGACACTACGGCAGGTCGAGCTGGAGCTGCTGAACAGGGTGATTCCCGAGTACGCAGCGGCCGCAGCGCGGGGACAGGTGGAGCTGTCGACATCCCCTTTTTATCATCCGATTCTCCCGCTGCTATGCGATACCGACGTCTACCTTCGCGCTCATCCGCATTCCCGCATGCCACGCGAGCGCTTTCGTCGTCCGGAGGACGCCGCCGAACAGCTCGCGCGTGCGGTCGCGCTCCACGAGCGGCTGTTTGCGCATCGCCCGCGTGGACTCTGGCCATCGGAAGGGTCCGTCTCTGATGACATGGTGCCGCTCGTGGCCGAGGCGGGCTTCACGTGGATGGCGACCGACGAGGAAATTCTGGCGCGCTCGCTTGGAATTTCACTGGGCCGGACGGGCGACGGACACATCGACGAGGCTGAGCGGCTGTATCAGCCGTACGCGGTGGCCGGAGGCCGTCGCCCGGTCGCGTGCGGATTTCGCGATCACTCGCTGTCCGACCTGATCGGCTTCACGTACGCATCGTGGTCTGCCGAAGGTGCGGCGGACGACCTCGTGTACCGCCTCGTAACGGCAGGCAGGCGCTATAAAGTGCGCACCGGCGGGGAAGAGGCGACCGTTTTCATCGTCCTCGATGGCGAGAACGCCTGGGAGCATTACGACCGGCAAGGCCGCCCGTTCCTGCGCGCGCTTTATGGCCGCCTGGCTGCACACCCTGAGATCCAGACCGTCACGATGACAGAGGCATGCGCCGCGCCGAGCAGGACGCTGACGTCGATCCACCCAGGATCGTGGATCAACGGCGACTTTTACATCTGGATCGGCCATCCGGACGACCATCGAGCCTGGAGTCAGCTTGCCGAAGCGCGGCGTACTCTCGACAGCGCCGCCCCCGCAGCCTCCGCGTTAGCGCTGTCACGTGCGCGTGAGGAAGTGCTCATCGCCGAGGGGAGCGACTGGTTCTGGTGGTACGGGGACGACCATTCCTCCGATCACGACGCGCAGTTCGACGACCTGTTCAGACGGCACGTGCGGAATGTCTACGTAGCGCTGGACCAGCCCATCCCGGAAGAGCTCTTTGTCACCAACATCACGACACAGCCATCGACCCTCGTCGTTGAGCCGGCCACCGGTTTCATCGAACCGACGATCGACGGTGAGGTGACGAGCTACTTCGAATGGATTGGAGCCGGGAGCGTCGATACCGCGACTGGTGCGTCAACGATGCACAAATCGGGTGATGGCAACGACGCCATCCAGGTCATCGGGTTCGGCTTCACGCTCGAGCGGCTCTTCATCCGGATTGAGGGCTCACGTCCGCTCCACGACCTCTTCAACGCCGACGGCGACCTGCTGCGTGTCCGATTCCTCAAGCCTGCTGGCGTTCAGATTGTGGTGCACCGGGCGACGGTTCCGGACGGAACCCGGTCCCAGCCAGGCAGGCTCTCAGGAGTGGACTCGCATCTGGAAGTCCGACGGGCCGATGGCTGGCATCGTGACGCCTGCAGCGATCTGAAGGCGGCCGCCGGCGAGATTCTCGAAGTCGAGATCCCGTTCCGCTGTCTGCAGGCCGCCGCGCTTACGCGCGTTGCCTTTCTGATTGCCCTTACGCGGGGAGGCGTGGAAATGGAACATCTTCCGCGGCAGGGACCAGTCGAATTCGAGGTGCCTGATTCGACATTCCCGGCCCGAAGCTGGACGGCGTGAGACCCATATTAGTTAACATAACGTATATTATGCGACTCTAACGTAATACGCCCGAAACCACGCTTCCGACCCGCCCTTAGGCCTCCACGCACCGCACGGCCACACCACTGACCCGCTTCTCTGGAACGGCTGAATGCCTCGTCGCGCAGCCATAGCGCCTGAACGCGGCGCACAGCTACCAAGATGTTCCCGCGATGGCCGTTTTCCTCGGTCTCAACCAGATGGGCCGACTTGAGACGGGCCGACGTGCGACCTGAGACGGCCGACCTGAAGGTCGGCCCCTACAACGCGTGCGGACTATCGGCGGCGCACGTGCGCCTGGCTACTTCGCCGCCTTCAGTTCGCGGATGATGTTTTCCAGGGCTTCGATGATTTCCGACTTGTCGACCTTGCGCTTCGTGAAGCTCATACGAAGGCGGAAGGTCTTCGTCGGCGCGCGGAACGCGAAGACGAATGGACGCGGGCGCGCCATCTTCTCGACCAGCGCGAGCATCTTTTCTGGTGTCGCCTGTCGGACGATGTGCAGAAGCGTCGATCGCGAGGTAATGTCGGCCAGCCGACATAGGTTCCGAACCTCGTTCGGCATGCTGTTCAACGCCAGCGATTCGGTGATGGACGTGCGCGATTTGCCGAGCCGCCGCGCCATGTCCTCGTGCGTGTAGTGGCACCGCTGCGCGAGCTGCTGGAGCGCCTCCCTTCATCCGGATTGAGGGCTCACGTCCGTCGCCGCGCAGCCATTAGCGCCTGAACGCGGCGCACAGCTACCAAGATGTTCCCGCGATGGCCGTTTTCCTCGGTCTCAACCAGATGGGCCGACCTGAGACGGGCCGACCTGAAGGTCGGCCCCTACAACGCGTGCGGACTATCGGCGGCGCACGTGCGCCTGGCTACTTCGCCGCCTTCAGTTCGCGGATGATGTTTTCCAGGGCTTCGATGATTTCCGACTTGTCGACCTTGCTCTTCGTGAAGCTCATACGAAGGCGGAAGGTCTTCGTCGGCGCGCGGAACGCGAAGATGAATGGACGCGGGCGCGCCATCTTCGCCTTCGATGTTTCCGTCCGGGCATCCTGCCGCGTCACTGAACCCTGAGCCGCCATCTTCTCGACCAGCGCGAGCATCTTTTCTGGTGTCGCCTGTCGGACGATGTGCAGGAGCGTCGATCGCGAGGTAATGTCGGCCAGCCGACATAGGTTCCGAACCTCGTTCGGCATGCTGTTCAACGCCAGCGATTCGGTGATGGACGTGCGCGATTTGCCGAGCCGCCGCGCCATGTCCTCGTGCGTGTAGTGGCACCGCTGCGCGAGCTGCTGGAGCGCCTCCGCTTCTTCAAATGCAGTGAGGTCCTTCCGCTGCAGGTTCTCGATCAGGGCGAGCTCAATGACCTCGGCGTCGCTTGCCAGCCGTTCGACGATCGGAATCTCGCGGAGGCCGGCCTGCACCGCCGCATGGTACCGGCGCTCACCGGCGATGATCTGCAGACGCGGCCCGCGCTGCCGGACGACGAGCGGTTCGATGATGCCCTTCTCCGAGATGGACGCAATGAGCTCCGACAAATCACCCATGACCTGACGCGGCTGGTCCGGATTGGGGTCGAGCAGGTCGATTGGCACTAGGCGCCCGACTGGCGTTCCGGCGGACGCCGCCAGCGCCTCCACGTAGTGCACGTCATGCCGCATTCGCAGCGTGTTAGGCAGTCCGCGCTTCGACACGTTCGATCACCTCCTCGCACAGGCTGTAGTAATCGGTCGCGCCGACCGAGTCGGGCGCAAACGTAAAGATCGATTCCTTGTACGCCGGGCTCTCCTCCAGGCGTACGCTCTTCGTAATCACCGTCTTGAAAACCTTCCCGCCGAAGACCTTCTGAATCTGTTTGCGGATATCGCGCGCCAGCGCGGTCCGCTTGTCGTGCATCGTAATCACCACACCGAGGATTCGCAGCGCCGGGTTCGGCCGCTGCCGCACCTTCTCGATCGTCTCGAGCAGGTCGTCGGTCCCTTCCAGCGCGAAGTACGACGACTGAATCGGAATCAGTAGATGCGTGGCGGCGACCAGCGCGTTGACCGTCAGCAGCCCGAGCGCCGGCGGACAGTCGATGACGATATGTTTGTAGCCGTTCAGCTGAGCGATCTTGTCTTTCAGCTTGAAGTGCGCGTCCAGCTCACCCACCAGCCGCGCTTCGAGCTTCGCCAGGCTGATGCGGCTCGGCGCGATGAACAGATTCGGGTGCGTCGTCGGCTGGACGACGTCAGCGAGCTGACAGGTGGGCTCGATTATGGCGTCGTACGTGTACTTCGCGCGATTCCGCCATGCTCCAGGAACGAGATGCTGCTGTTGGCCTGCGGGTCAAGGTCAATGAGCAGAGTTTTCGCCCCGCGCATCGCCAGCGCGGCGGCAAGGTTGACGGCTGTCGTGGTCTTGCCCACGCCGCCTTTTTGATTGGCGATGGCGACGATCATGTCCCTGGACGTATATGTTGTGGAGGAGTGACGCGCCCATTCTAGGGATAGTGTAGTGGGAGATCAAGTCACAAGTCGCGATTTACTGCCTCGCGTCGCAAATAGGGCGAGCACCCTGGGTGGAAGGTGGTCGTCGGTGGTCGTCGTTAGGTGGTCGTCGGTAGCCGGCAGACGGTCGCTCCGTGATCTGCGATCGGATTGGCGACTGGCCCGTGCGCGAGGCTTACGCTTGTCTGACGCTGGAGCATTGTCGGCCGGCCGACATTCAGCTGGTCGTTGGTGCGCGGTAGCTCGTACTCAGTTGGCAACCGATCGTTAGTGCTGACGACGATTGGTCATGCGTGCCAGGAAATCCGGCCGAGGGCTACCGACGACTCCCGCCTGCCAGCTGCCACCTGGTTACATCTTGTACTTCCCGAGCTCCTCGGGATCGAGACTCTCCAGCCACTTCTGCAGCCGATCGCTGTCGGCGCGCTCCGACGCGAAGTCCACGGTCTTCGCATTGTCGATGACGGTTTCCTCGACCAGGATCGGCGACCGCGTCCGCAGCGCGAGCGCAATCGCGTCGCTCGGCCGCGCATCGATGACGACGCGCTCGCCGCGCACGGTGAGATGAATGATCGCGTAAAACGTGTTGTCCTTCAGGTCCGACACCACGACACGCTCGACGCTGCCTTCCAGATCGATGATGACGTTCCGGAGCAAGTCGTGCGTCATGGGTCTCGGCGTGGCGATGTTCTCCATCTGGAGCGCGATGGCGTTCGCTTCGAAGATGCCCACCCAGATAGGCAGCACACGCTCTCCCCCTTGTCCTTGAGGATCACGATCGGCATGTTGGTGATGGGGTCCACCATCAGCCCCTTGATGGTCATTTCAATCTGCATCGCTGCCTCTCGCGTGATCCCAAGACACGTCAAACTTCTCCAGGCTACGCAAAAGCTGCGCCCCTGGCTGCGGAGCGGGTTGTCCCCACACGCTGTTCGGACCGGCGCGGCGAATGGTGACCCGGACGGTCCGCCCGAGCCATTCCGCCGGCGTTCCCGCCGGAACCGGAAAGTTCACGACCGTATTGCCCTCGGTCCGGCCCGAGATCTCACCGTCGCGGCGCCGGCTCGTCGCGTCCACCAGCACCGCGCACGTGCCGCCCACCATCCGCTCGTGAATCGCCGTCTGGATTTCACGCTGCAGCGCTTGAAGCGCCATGATGCGCGCGGTCTTGTCCTCCGCACTGACATCATCCGGCATCCGTCGCGATGCCAGCGTATTCGGACGCTCCGAGTACTTGAACGAAAACATGCTGTGATATCTCACCGTCTCGACGAGCGACAGCGTCTGCTCGAAGTCTGCCGACGTTTCGCCGGGAAAGCCAACAATCATATCGGTCGATAAGGCGACGTCCGGAATGGCTTCCCGTATGCGCGCCACCAGATCGAGGTACGCCTCCCGAGTATGACGCCGCCGCATCGCGTTGAGCACTCGGGTCGACCCGGACTGCACGGGCAGATGCATGTGCTTGCACACTTTCGGGAGGCTGCGAACCATCTCGATGAGGCGCGCGCTCGTATGCCGCGGATGAGGGCTGGCAAAACGGATTCGCTCGACGCCGGCGATGTCGTGCACGTCGGCCAGCAGTCCGGCGAAGTCGCAGGCCGGATCGTCCGGCGCCTGGTAGTGATTGACGATCTGGCCCAGCAGCTGGACTTCGCGGTGTCCGGTCTCGACCGCGTGACGAACGTCTGCCAGGATGTCGGCCCTGGCGCGCATTCGTTCGTGGCCGCGCGTGTACGGCACTACGCAGAACGCGCAGTAGTCGTTGCATCCTTCGATGATCGTGACGTACGCCTTCACGGGATCCGCGCGCCGGGTGACGCCGAGCGGAAAGCTCACGTCATCCATGGCGCTGATGTCGACTGCGGCAAAGGGCGACTGCGCAGCCTGCTCGAGGAGCATGGGCAGCATCTTCAGCCGCTGCGTCCCGATGACCAGGTCGATGAGATGGCCGTTGCTCTTCTTGAGCAGACGCGCGCCCTCCTGCTGGGCCACGCAACCGGCGACGGTCACGAGCGGGCGATGTCCGGTTTCCTCGCCAAGCACCCGGAGTTCGCCGAGGCGTGTATACAGCTTCTCTTCGGCATGCTCACGAACGCTGCACGTATTGATGACCACGACATCCGCTTCGCGCTCGTCATCCGTCGGTTCGTAGCCGGCCTGATCCAACAGGCCCGCCATCCGCTCGGAGTCGTGCACGTTCATCTGGCAGCCGAACGTCTCAATCAGGTATTTCTTGGCCATTTGTTTAGACGCCAGCGGACTTTCGCTTTCGCCCGGGACTTTCGCTTTCGCCTTTCGCCCGCGCAGCCAGAAGCTCCATCGCCGTGGCACGGACCGCGTCGGTCACGACGTTCCCTCCGATCATCCTCGCGATTTCCTCGACACGCGGCGCTGCGCTCAACTGCTCCACCGAAGTCAGGGTCCTGCCCGCCCGTACATTCTTTTCGATTCGGAAGTGCGTTGTCGCCTGGGCGGCAATCTGCGGCAGATGCGTAATGCACAGCACCTGGAACCTTTCCCCGAGCGCGCGCAGCCGCATACCGACGACGTCGGCGACGCGACCGCCGATGCCGGCATCGACTTCGTCAAAGATGAGCGTTTTGCCCGGATCGTTGCCCGCGGCCATCGTTTTCAGCGCCAACATCACGCGCGACAGCTCACCCCCTGAAACGATCCGCGCAAGCGGCCGCAGCTCTTCCCCCGGGTTGGGGGACACGTAGAACTCGCCGCGATCGATCCCCGCATCTCTCCACTCCTCCGGGCCAAGCTCCACTGCGTTGAACCGCACCTCGAACCGTGTACGTGCCATGGCGAGCTCGGCCAACAGAGCTTCGACCTCGCGCGCGAACGGCCCGGCCGACTCACGCCTTCGCCTCGACAACTCCCGTGCCGCTGAGAGGTAGCGGCCGCTGGCCTTGTCGAGCGCGTGCTGCAGATCCTCCGCGCGCGCTCCCGCATCGGTGAGCAGCTCCTGCTCGCGCGTCAGAGATCGGCCGCGCGCGATGACTTCGTCGAGGCTCGGGCCGTATTTCCGTTTGAGCCGCTCCAACAGCGCCAGACGATCTTCGACCTCCTGGAGACGCCGGGGCGACGAATCGACACTCTCGCCATAGCTTCGGAGAAAGAACGCCAGATCCTCGAGCTGCCCTTTGATGCCGTCGCGCGCCTCGACATACGAAGAAAATTGAGGATCGATTTCGGCGAGCTCGCCAACCCGTTTCCACACGCCCGCAAGAGACGCGAGGACCGAGAGGTCGTTCTCGTAAAGCCCCGTGTAACTTTCATGGCAGAGGCGCTGAACACGCTCGGCACTCGCGAGCACCTGCCGGGTGGCAGTCAGAGCCTCGTCTTCGCCGTCTCGAGGCGCGGCCTTGTCGATTTCCCCGAGCTGGAACGTAATCAGATCCAGGCGGGCAGCCTTCTCGCGGTCGTCCATGCGCGATCGTTCGAGTTGCTCGCGGAGGGCTCGAACCTCGACCCATGCTTCGGACACCAGGCCGGCGACCTCTCGCAGACCGGCGTATTCGTCGAGCACCGGCAGGTGTGTGAGCGGGTCGAGCAACGCCTGATGCTCATGCTGCCCGTGCAGCTCGACCACCTTGCGCAGAGAGGTCGCGCAACGCACCCGCGGTCGCCAGAGCGCCGCCGATGAACGAACGGCTCCGCCCCTGGCTCGTCAACTCGCGGCGGATGACGATCTCCTCACCGTCGTGCTCGAATATGGCTTCGATGGCGGCGTGCGCTTCACCGGTGCGCACGAGATCGGCCGACGCGCGGGCGCCGAGCAGCAGCCCGACGGCCTCGACGAGAATGGACTTCCCTGCGCCGGTTTCTCCGGTCAGCACGTTGAAGCCGGCTTCGAACTCGACTTCGACAGCCTCAATCACCGCAAGATTGCGGATCCGGAGAAAACGGAGCATGCGCGCGGAACCCTCATCGTATCATATATTTGACAGCATTCCGGGCGCGTGTTAGGCTGACTTTTCCTGCGCCTTCCCAGCGGCGCGCATCCGAACGTTCCGGAGGCTTCGTTGCGCACGCTTGGCTCCCTTCTGTTCGCACTGCAAGTGCAGAGCGACGGAATTCCTGCTGCCCGGAGCGGCGATGTCATCTCGCTTATCGCCGAAACCACACCGCTCAACCAGGCGGTGCTTGTGATCCTGGTGGTGTTCTCCGTTGCATCGTGGGCGATCATCCTGCAGAAATTCTGGTCGTTCCGCCGCGCTCAGCGCGACACATCGCGGTTCCTCGATGTGTTCCGCCGCAGCAGCAAGTTTTCGGAAGTGCAGGCGGTTTGCTCGTCCGTGCCGGCCACGCCGCTCGTCGGAGTGTTCCAGGCGGGCTACGCCGAGATGAACGCCCAGTTCCGCGCGACCGGCAATACGGGAACGCCGCAGGCCGGCAATCCGGCGGCTTCCTCGGCGCGTCCAACCCTGAAGAGCCTCGACGGCGTGGACCGCGCGCTCATCCGTGCGGCCACCAACGAAGTGAGCAAGCTCGAGCGTCGTATGACGTTTCTTGCCACGACGGCGGGCGTCACGCCGTTCATCGGGCTCTTCGGCACCGTCGTTGGAATCATGATTGCGTTCCAGCGCATCGGAGCGACCGGCTCGACCAATCTGGCGATTGTGGCGCCCGGAATCAGCGAAGCGCTCATTGCCACGTCCGCCGGGCTCTTCGCGGCAATTCCTGCGCTGGTGTTTTACAACCATTTCACCCACCAGGTGAAGGAGTTCTCGGCAACCATGGACGACTTCGCGCTCGAGTTCCTCAACATCGCCGAGCGCAATTTCACGTAGGGATTTATGCCGAAGGTCATGGCATCGGCGCCGAACGCCGGCGGTCGTCATCAGCGCGGCCGGCGCATCGCGCCCACACTCGCTGAAATCAACGTCGTCCCGATGGTCGACGTGATGCTCGTCCTGCTCATCATTTTCATGGTCGCGGCGCCCATGCTGCAGCGAGGGGTCGAAGTGAGCCTGCCCGTTGCGAGCCGCTCTCAGGAAATTGCGAGCGACCGGCTCTTTGTGGATCTGCCGGCGTCCTATCGCGAGGATCGACGCGTGTTCATCGACAAGGAGGCCGTGCGCCTGGATTTCCTCGCCGAACGCGTGAAGCAGATGATGCTCACACGCACGGACAAGCTCGTCTACCTTCGCGGCGACGGCGAGGTGAACCTGCAGGAGCTCATGGAGGTCTTCGATCGATTGAAGGAAGCCGGTGTTCAGAATGTTGGCATCATCTCGAAGCTTCCTGGGGAACAATGAGAGCAGCTCTCCCCTGCCTGCTCCATCCGGCTGATTCGAAATGACCGAAGTCACCGACGTCATCGTTGCTCGGCGGGAGCAGGCGGAGCCATTCCGCGCGATGGTGGTGTGGTCGATTGCTGCACATCTCGGTGTTCTCGCCTTCCTGATTTTCGGTCCCTTCGATTGGGGTGTCTCGGCCGACGATACGCCGCCGACGGTGATGACAATCAGTCTGTCGGGCGCCCCCGGCCCGCGTGCCGGAGGGATGACCCCGATGGGTGGACGCGAGATTCCCGAACCGACACCCGAACCGCCGCGCCCTGCCCCGCCGGCGCCCAAGCCGCGCGAGGATGTCGTGCCGACCAAAGCGCCGGTCAGGCGTCCGCCGCCACCCAAGCCCTCGCAGGAAGAACCGCAGCCGGGCGTGACGAAGACCGAAACGGGGGCACGGGGACAGGGTTTCGGGCTTGCGACCGGAGGGGTCGGCGGCAGTGGTGTGCAGCTCGACGTCTCGAACTTCTGCTGTCCGGAATACATCGAGCAGATGGTGACGTTGATTCAGCGTAACTGGCAGGCGAACCAGGGCGTCCGCGGATCGACAGGAATGAAGTTCACGATCAATCGAAGTGGATCGATACAAGGAGTGATGGTCGAAAAGCCGAGCGGGTTTCTGGCACTCGATCTGGCGGCCGAACGGGCCCTACTGACGACTCGACTGCCAGAGCTCCCGGTTCAGTTCCCGAATCCGACACTGACCGTGCACGTGACGTTTGATTATCAGAGGTGAACGTGAAAAATCGTTGGACCGCGAATCTGAAGGTTTCGTCGACTGGAAACCTGCAGCTTCCTTCGACCGGAAACCTGAAGGTTTCGTCGACCGGGCACCTGAAGGTCTCCGGCTACCTGATCGCGGTGATTGCAGCGGCCTCGGCCCTGGTCGCCGGAGACCTTCAGGTCTCCGGACAGACCGCCGCGCCGGGCTCCGCCCAGCAGCCCGCAACGCCGGCCGCTCCCCAGCAACCCTCGGAAGTCGCCGTCGTGATCAGCGGGGATCCCGGGACACCGCCGCGATACGCGATTCCCGACTTCGTGGCTCTCACACCGGACTCGGCGGAGATCGCGAAGACGGTGGCGCAGGTGCTCTGGGACGATCTCAGCTTCGAACGTGAGTTCTACCTCATTCCGCGCGACACTTACGCCAGCGTGCCGGTGGCACGCTCATCCGATCAGATAGCGTTCAACGCGTGGAACGAGCTGGGGGCCGACGCGGTCTTGTTCGGCACCGTACAGAAGACCGGCAACAACGTGCGCATCGAGGTTCGTCTCTTCAACGTGCGGACGCGGCAGGCAGTGTTCGCGAAGGAATACTCTGGTTCCGACGCCAATCCCCGCCTCTACGCCCACACCTTGGCGGACGAAATTCACCAGCAGCAGCGCGCGCTCAGGGGCGTCGCGCGAACGAAGCTGGCGTTCTCGTCGGACCGGAACCGCGAGCGGGTCGTCGGCTCGGTCGAGAACCGCGACGTCAAGGAGATTTACATCTCGGATTACGACGGCGCGAACGTGCGCCGCATCACGACGAACCGCCAGCTGAATCTCACGCCGGTGTGGTCGCCCGATGCACGATCGATCGCGTACACCTCGTACCGGCGTGGATATCCCGATCTTTTCATTGCGATGATCTACCAGGGGCTGCAACAGGAGCCGACCAAGGGTGGCACACAGAACTGGCTGCCGATGTTTTCCCCCGATGGCATGCGCATCGTCTTTACCTCGAGTCGCGAGGGAAATCCGGAGCTGTACATCATCAACAGAGACGGTTCCGGCCTGCGACGGCTGACGAACCATCCGGCAATTGATACGACACCGACCTGGTCGCCCACCGGGACTCAGATTTCTTTCACATCCGACCGCGCCGGCCAGCCGCAGATCTACATCATCGGCGCCGATGGCTTGAACCTGCGCCGGGTGACGACATCCGAATCGTACGCCGACCGTCCCACGTGGTCGCCTGCGCCGTTCAACGAAATCGCGTTTGCCGCGCGCACCGGCCCCGGGTACGACATCAAGGCCTACGACCTCGCCACCGGCACAACGCGGCAGGTAACGTTTGGCGAGGGCAGCAACGAAAGCCCCGCGTACTCGCCTAACGGACGCCATCTCGCGTTCACGTCGACGCGTACGGGACGGACACAAATCTTCACAATCGGCCGCGACGGTCGCGGCGTTCATCAGGTCACACGTGACGGCAACAATTTCACACCTTCATGGTCCAACTGACTTATGGTCCAACTGACTCATATGCGTGTTTACCTTGTAATCGTGATTGCGTTATCTCTTGTGGTGGCGGGATGCTCCCGGCGGCGGCCCCCGGTCGCTCAGCCGGCACCTCCACCCGCGGAGGCGCCACCGGTAACCAGCGCCGCGCCGCCCCCACCACCTACACGTGTAGAAGAACCACTGCCCGTGCCGTCTGAGCCGGTCGCCGACGATTCCATCGGCGGCCGATCGCTCGACGATCTCAATCGCGATTCGCCGTTCAAACCGGTGTTCTTCGAGCTGGATACCTCGGAACTCGACGACATGGGACGCGCTGTCGTCACCGGGAATGCCGGTCTGCTCAAGAAATACGGAGCGTGGGTGATTACGGTCGAGGGTCACGCCGACGAGCGCGGCACCGCCGAGTACAACCTGGCGCTTGCAGAGCGACGGGCGGTCGCCGTCAAGACATACCTCGTGTCGCTGGGCGTTGCGCCCGATCGCGTGAGAACCGTCAGCTATGGGAAGGAGTTCCCCTTCGATCCCGGACACACCGAAGCCGCGTGGTCAAAGAACCGGCGTGCCCACTTTGTGATCACATCGAAGTAACATGAGCATTTGACGGCTTCGCGATCTGCGCCCGGGGCGAGCTCAGCCGAGCCGGAGCCGACGGGTCACGTCCGAGGATCGAAATGACGAAGAGGATTTCTCTCGCGCTCGCTGTTGTTCTGCTGCATCAGGCGTCCCCGACGTTTGCGCAGAACCGCGAGCATCAGCAGATGGCGGCGGAGCTGCGAATGCTGCAGGAGCAAACGCAGCAGCTGGCCATCACCCTGACTGCGCTCAACCAGGCGCTTGCTGAATCGGTGAAGGTGCTCAATGCCCGGCTCGAAGAAAACAGTAACGCGATGCGCAAGAACTTCGCGGATCAGAAGCTCCTGATCGACAACATCGCCGCCGACGTTGGGAGAATTCGCGAGCGTGCGGGCGACACCAGCGTGCGGATAGGGTCGTTGCAAGAGGAGCTCGAGGCGCTCCGCGCGACGGTCCAGGCGCTGCAGCAGAATGGGGTGGCGGCGCCGGTGCCAATCGATCCAAGCGCACCCGCCGACCCGAACGCGTCCGCCCCCACGGCGCCGGCGCTCCCACCCCCTATCGCCCCACCGTCTACCGCGGGCCTCTCGCCCACTCGTCTGTACGAGACTGCGCAGGCGGATTACTTCGCCGGCCAGTGGAGCAGCGCGATCAGCGGGTTCGAAGCGTTCCTTCGCGCGTTTCCGCGCTCGGAGCAGGCCGACGACGCACAGCTCTACATCGGTGAAACTTATTTCGCACAGAACCAGTGGACTGAGGCAATTGCCGCATACAATCAGCTCATCCAGTCGTACCCGGGCACGAACTCGGTGCCCGTCGCGTACTACAAGCGCGGACTCGCCCAGGAACGCCTCGGTCAGATAGATGCGGCGCGGGCATCGTGGGAAGCGGCCGCAAAGAGCTTTCCCGACAGCGACGCCGGGCGGCTGGCCAAACAGAATCTGGATCGCCTCAGTCGAGCGCAGCCGCGTTAGCCACGCCCGCACCACCGTGACCTGCGCTGTCCAACGCGTGCGATAGGCTGGCGCGGGGAGACATTCACGACATGGGAAGCGTCAACAAAGTAATACTGGTCGGCAATCTGGGACGCGATGCCGAGCTGCGCTACACACCCGGCGGCGCCGCCGTGGCCACGCTCAACCTCGCAACGACCGAAGTGTGGAACGACAAGCAGGGCCAGCGTCAGGAGAAGACCGAATGGCACCGCATAGTGCTCTGGGGCAAGCAGGCCGAAACGCTCCAGGAGTACCTGGTCAAGGGAAAGCAGGTGTACGTCGAAGGCCGTCTGCAGACGCGGCAGTGGGACGATAAGGACGGCAACAAGCGCTACACTACGGAAATCAAGGCCGATCGGGTAACGCTGCTGGGTGGTGGCGGTGGCCGCGGCGGAGGAATGGAGCGCGCTCCGTCACAAGCCGCCGGCCCGGATGAGGCGCCGATCGAGCCGCTGACCGACGACGACATACCATTCTGAAGGCCTCAGGCCTCAGGGGCCTCAGGAATCACGGCTGGCTCAGGCCTCGGAGGTCTTCATCTCTGATTCCTGAGGCCTGGGGCCTATTTCGTCTCCACACGCCGGCCATACCTGTCTTCGAGGCGGACCACGTCGTCAAGCTCGGGCGTCGATACTTCCAGTACGTCGCAGTCTTCGATCGCGGTCATGCGATGGACGGTCTTCGGCGTCACGTGCACCGAGTCACCAGGCGCCATTTCCTCTTTCATCAGCCGTCCTTCTCGTTCGATCTCGAACAGCAGGCGCCCTGAATAGAGGTAAATCGTCTCGTCCTTGTGGTTGTGATACTGCAGGCTCAGTGCATGGCCGGCCTTCACATGCAACACCTTCCCCACATAGCGGTCGGTGATTGCCCAGTGCAGCTCGTAACCCCACGGCTTCTCGACGCGCGTCACTCCCATGACTTGTCCTTCCCTCCAGGCCGTGAGGCCTAGGAATCCCGATGCTGCACCCGCAGCTTGACGCCTTTGATCGCCGCCAGCGATTTGCTGAGTGTTTCGGCAATCATCACCGATCGGTGTCGCCCCCCGGTACATCCAATCGCGACGGTCAGATAGCTTTTCCCCTCGCTCATGTACTGCGGGAGCGCAAACGTCAGGAACGACGTCAGTCGATCGATGAACTCGCGCGTCTCCGGACGGCTGCGCATGTAACGCGCCACCGCGGCATCGCGACCCGTGAGTCCACGCAGCCGTTCGACGAAGTGCGGATTGGGCAGACAGC
Source organism: uncultured Acidobacteriota bacterium (assembly GCA_963814955.1). Lineage (GTDB taxonomy): Bacteria > Acidobacteriota > Vicinamibacteria > Vicinamibacterales > UBA2999 > DATCJA01. The sequence continues at coordinate 267,136 of CAWFEX010000012.1, read as the reverse complement.
GAACATCGAAAACCAGATCGGCATCCATCGGCACGCCGTTCTTGTATCCGAAGCTCACGAGGTTGACGACCATTTCGGCTCTCGCGCGTCCGTCGCGCGACAAGGCCATGAACCTGTCGCGCAGCTCGTGAACCGTCATGTTCGACGTATCGAGAATCAGATCCGCCATTGAGCGAATGCCATCCAGGCGGCTGCGCTCCTCGGTGATTCCCTCGCTCACCGACCGATCGGCGGCCAGCGGATGCGGTCGCCGAGTCTCGCTGAAGCGGCGCACGAGCGCGGAATCACTCGCTTCGAGGAAGATCAGCCTCGGATTGACGCCCGGCTCGGCCTTCAGCTTGCGGTAGACGCGCGGAAACTCGGCGAGAAAGCCGCGTTCGCGCACGTCGACGACGATGGCGACTTTGCCGAGTCCGGTGTCCTCACGCGCCGACAGCGCGGCAATCGTCGGGATGAGCTGCGTCGGGAGGTTGTCGATGCAGAAATAGCCGAGATCCTCGAGCGCACGGATCGCCTGCGTCTTCCCCGATCCGGACAGGCCTGTCAGGATGACGAACCGCCGCGTGCCGCGCGCCGCAGAACCGGACTTGCCCGGCCGTGCAATCGCCGATGCCCGTCTTCGCGGCGCGGCTTTGGGCGAGGCAGCGCGCGACGGCCGTCGTGCGGCGCCCTTGGCGTGTGGCACTGGCGTCACACCTGTATTGTGCCTTGGGCTCGGTACTTTTGTGGCGAGCCTTGGATTGTCCCTTGTGACTTGTGACTTGTGCTTTGTGACTTGTGCCTTGATTAGGCGTCCGGCTCGATGAGACCGAGATTGCCATCGGGCCGCCGGAAGAGCACGTTGACCGTATCGGTCAGCGCGTTTCTAAACACGATAAACGCGCCCTGGTTCGCGCCGACCTCCAGCGCCGCTTCGTCCACCGACATCGGCTTGACGGCATAGCGGCGCGTCCGGATGATCCGCACCTCGCCGTCGCTGGCGAACGCGGCCCTCGCGCCGATCCGACCCGGAGCGCGCTCCTGCTCGGACTTAGGCAACGCCGCCCTCGCAGTCGACATGCCCTGGCGCTTTCGTTCCGTCCACTTGCTTTTCAGCTTCTGGACCTGATGCTCGATCTTCTCCGCGGCGGCTCCCAGCGCGGCCGTCAAATCGCGTCCCGTCGCCGAGCCATGGAAGAAGTGGTCGCCGCGCGCGTGCAGCGTCATTTCAACGTGATGCCGGGACTTGAGGCGCCCAATCACCACCTGCACGGAGACGATGTGGTCCTGCAGCATTCGGCCCATGCGCGCCAGGCGCCGTTCGACAGCCTTGCGAATGGCGGGCGTGATCGTGACCTGTCGTCCTGTGAGTTCGAGGCGCATAGGGGAAGGGGTCTGGGTTCTGGGCTTGGGCGTTTGGCTCCCGGCCTAAGGCACAGCCTAGTAAAGAACTTTCCGCTGGTTCGACGTTGGAATCTTGAGCTCCTCGCGGTACTTGGCGATTGTCCGGCGCGCCAGCTCGAGGCCTTCGCGCTGCAGAATGCTGACGATCTTCGAGTCGCTCAGCGGTTTGCGCGGATCCTCCTGCTCGATGATCTTGCGAATGCGCTGCTTGATCGTCACCGACGACACCGCTTCGCCATAGGCGCTGCTGATGCCGCTGTGAAAGAAGTACTTCATCTCGAACACGCCCTGCGGCGTATGCATGTACTTGTTCGTCACGACGCGGCTCACCGTCGATTCGTGCATGCCGATGTCGTTCGCCACGTCGCGAAGCACGAGCGGACGCAGGTACTCAATCCCGTGATCGAGGAAGTCGCGCTGAAAGTTGATGATGCTCGTCGCCACTTTGTGAATCGTCTTCTGACGCTGCTCCACCGACTTGATCAGCCAGAGCGCGGATCGGAACTTGTCTTTGACGTAGGCACGCGTCTCGTCGCTGTTGTTCGCGCTCTTGTCGAGCAGGCGGCGGTACACAGGACTGATGCGCAGCTGCGGCAGCCCCTCCTCGTTGAGGACCGCGACGTACTGATCTTCGACCTTCACCACGTAGACGTCGGGAATCACGTACTGCGATTGCGACGGGTTGTACCGGCTTCCCGGCTTTGGATCGAGGTGTCGAATCAGCTCGATATGCTGCTTGAGATCGTCGATCGACATCGCGAGCTTGCGGGCCAGCTCGGGTATCTGGTGATTCTGCAACAGCCGCATGTGGTCGGTGACGATCTTCTCGGCGGGCGTGCCGGTCATACCGAGGTGGCGAAGTTGAAGCAGCAGACATTCCTGAAGGTCGCGCGCGGCGACGCCGATAGGGTCGAACCCCTGTACCAGCTTGAGCGCGGCCTCCACCTGCTCAATCGGCCACGGCCCCATGGCCGCGAGCTCCTCGACGGTGGCCACCAGCTGCCCGTCGTCGTCGAGGTTGCCGACGATGGCTTCTCCAATCTCCCGCGTCGAGCGATCGTCGGTCTGCATCGAGAGCTGCCACAGCAGATGATCCGCCAGCGACATCGATGTCGACAGCGTGTTCTCGATGGGCGGCAGTTCCTTGACTTCGGTCGGCGTGTGCGGCCGATACCCGTCGTCGAGATAGTCGCCGAAGAAGTACTCGTAGTCCTGGTCGTCCCACGTGTCGGTTTTCTCGGGTGGTTTCTCTTCCTGCTTCTCCTGCGCGGCGTCGACCGGCTGCAGCTCTTCCGTCGGTACCTCCTCCAGCAGAGGGTTCTCCACGATCTCCTGATTGAGCAGCTCGGAGAGCTCGAGCGTCGACATCGGCAGCAGCTTGATCGCCTGCTGCAGCGACGGCGTCAAAATCAGCTTTTGGACGAGCTTGGTATGTAACTTCTGCGAAATCGCCATGACGTCAGCTGGTCGCCCCTAACCTCCACACACAGAAAACCATATTAGACCATTTAGCGGACCATCCGAGCGGAATGAGTGCCATTGACAACGGGCCGTCGACCTCGATCGTCTGGCCGTGACATCGCGGGGCCGAGTTGCGAAGGGAACGACATCCCCTCTAATCCAGCCGAAACTCGGTTCCGAGGTAAATCCGCCGTACATCCTCATCGGCCGCGAGCGAGTCCGGCGTTCCGCTCCTGAAGATCGCCCCGTCATGCACGATGTACGCCCGGTCGGTGATGCGCAGCGTTTCACGAACGTTATGGTCGGTCACGAGCACCCCGATGCCACGCGCCTTGAGGTGAAAAATGATCTTCTGAATCTCTGTCACCGCGATCGGATCGATGCCGGCGAACGGCTCGTCGAGCAGCATGAAACGCGGCGACACGACGAGTGCGCGTGTAATCTCGACGCGACGCCGCTCGCCGCCAGATAGGGTGTGGGCGGGCGCCTTGGCGAGCGACGTGAGGCCCAGCTCTCCGAGCAGTTCCGCCAGTCGCTCGCGGCGCGCCGCACGATCGACGCTCAGCGTCTCGAGAATCGCCAGTATGTTCTGTTCGACCGAAAGTCCGCGGAAAATCGATGGCTCCTGCGGCAGGTACCCGATACCCTTTCGCGCGCGAACGTACATCGGATCGTCGGTCACGTCGTCGCCATCGAGAAGAACCCGCCCCGAGTCCGGCGCGGTCAGACCAACGGTCATGTAGAACGTCGTCGTCTTGCCGGCGCCATTGGGCCCGAGCAGACCGACGACCTCGCCCGAGGCAACGTCGAGACTGACTCCCCGAACGACGGTGCGGCCGCTGTAGGATTTCGTGAGCTCGTGCGTGCGCAGCGTCGACATCAAGGCGTGGTCGGCTGAGTGCACGGGCCACTGCGGCTCGACTGCGTGCGGACCTCCTCGTTCCCGTCGACGATGATGCGGTCGGCCGACTTGAAGAACGTCACCGTTCTGCCGGTCGTTTCGCGGCACTCCTCGATGATTCTGACGGGAACCGTGGCTATCCCGGTCATCACATATCGCTCGGCATCGGCGTTGTAGGTCAGGCGATCGCCTGTCGCCACCCGCTTATCCAGACGTACGTTCACCTCGGTATATGCCTCGAGGGTTTCGAGGTGTGATGCAGTTCGGGAGAGCAGCAGGTCGATGCGTTTTGCACGCAGGTCGCCTTGCGGCCCGCTCACTTGCGCGGGAGGCAGGGCGCTCGCTGACGCCGCGGTGCGTGGCGGCGCGTCACCCGTTCCATAAGTGATTCGGCGCGCCGCATCGTCGTAATGAATCTCCGACGCGCGTCCGACGGACGCGCCCGTGTCGAGCACGATGTTCGACCGCGCCGCACCCGAGGCGGTGAAGTCGCCGCGCGTTCGATCCAGGGTGAGAACGTCGCCGCGCACCGCTGTCTGACCCTGCCAGAGCGCCGCGCCTCCGGTGTATACGGCCTTGCCTGCGGCGTCGTGATAGTCGAGGGCGCTCGCATTGACGTTCACCGGCTCGCTCTGCTGGAGGAGACTCGGCAGGCGGCCCTCGGCATTGGCGGGGCCTCCGCTCGCGCCTGGCTTCGATGGTGTCCCGGTCGGCTGACGCAGCACCGTCTTGACGTTACCGCTCGCCACCATGCGCAGGCCCTCGAGCGTCACGGCGATCGAGCTCGCCTCGATCTCGATGCTTGGATTCGTCACACGCGGCGCACCGCCGGGGCCCGTAAGGCTCAGCGTGCCCTTGCCGGGGTCGTAGTCCGCCTGCGCTGCGGACGCGCGGAAGCCTTCCTCTTCGAAGTTCGCGCCCCCCGTGAACACCGCGTTCGCGACCTCGTCGTCGGCCAGCGCCAGCCGCAGGGCCGCCGACCGCGCGGTGCGCGCCGGTTTGCCGGCGGTGCCCGCCTCGCGATATTCGACATCGTCGTTGAATTGCGCCACCGTCAGACCTTTGCCGGGTTCTCCGGATGCATCGAAGGTGCGCGCGCTAATGCTGCGCGACTGCGCTCCTTTCGCTCCTGGCATTTCCACCCGCACAGCTTCCCTGCCGACGGCGCCAACCAGGGACGAATCAGCCGCGAACACGAGGTCCAGCGATTCTCCGCCGAATTGGCGTCCCGCGGCGCCATCTTCCTCACCTTTCATCACGACGCCGGCATTTCCCCGCAATGCGACACGTTCGAGCGTTTCGCCATCGTCCGCGTAGTCGAGATCGATGTCTCGCGCGCTCATCGAGTCGAACGCGCCGCCCCCGGCAACGCGCGCATTGCCGCGCAGCTCGATGAACGTCACTCGTTCCTCGTCGTCCGACAAACGAGCAATGCCGCGATCTGCGTCGAGCACCTGATCGTCGCGGATTGTGTGGACGTTGCCCTCGAGCGAAAGGTACTTGTCGCGCCGCGCCAGCGTCGCCGATCCCGACGTGAACTGGGTGTGTATGCGGCCCGCCTCGTCGGCCACCGCGACACGCGCATCCTCGGCGAGCGACAGCACATCACTTCCCTCGTTGTACGTCATCCGGCTGCCCGAGCCGGACATCCCGCCCTTGTGAAAGGAGACCGGTCCAGGAACCCTCACCGTTGAATCAGCCTTGCTGAACGTCGCGCGTTCGGCATTCACAGTGAAGCCATCGCTCGCAGCGAGCTGGACGTCACCAACAATGTCGAGCTCTTCCTCGTTCTGCCCGACCTGGCCCTCCCGTCCGGAAACCACAAAGTCGCGGCCGCCCCGGTTGCGCACTTTGATCGTGATCCCGATGAACTTCGTCGTGTCGTCTTCGTAGGTGAGCTGCCGCTCCGCTTCGATGACGAATTCCTGCTTGGCTTCGCGGAACTGCTGAAACGCCGCGCCTGCGCTTTCGAGAATTGCCCGGGGGTCGAACCGCTCGGGGCGCTGGAGAGGGGATGCCGTCTGACGGTCGCCAATCGCCGCGTACACGATGATGGCGAAGGCAATCCCGAAGACACCCACGCCCAAGCGAGCGTGCCTCTGCCACCTCGTCATCTGGACCGTCTCGAGCTGAACGACAGGATCACCAGCTAGATCTTACCGCGTCAGGTTTGCGGCGCCCGGAAGTCGGCGACCGATAGCTGGAGGTAGCGCTCGCCGTTCCAGGTGTCCTGTTCGAGCGAATAGGCGAGGTCGATTGCCGACCGGTGCTGTGATACGAACGCCTCCCGATCGGCCGCACGCCATGCAATACCGCGCATGACCCGGCCCTCCTGCTTCAGGGCCATTTTCAAATGACGGTCCTTCACAAGGCGCGGTCCATCCACGACTTCAACGCCGGTGGTCCGGAACACCGGACACGCATTGCCGACACCGAACGGCGCCAGCGCCGAGAGTTCGGACGCCACCTGCGGCGTGATCGAACGGAACGTCAGCGCTCCATCAATCCAGAGACGCGGCCGCAGGTCGTCCGGCTGCAGGCACCGATCGGCATGGTCGTTGATCCGCGTTCGAAATTCTCGAATTCGCGAAGTCTCGATGGTGAGACCCGCCGCCTGTCGATGACCCCCAAATTTCGTCATCAGGTCGGCGCACGATTCGAGCGCCGCCAGGACATCGAATGACGGGATGCTTCGGCAGGACCCGTATGCGATGCCTCCGTCGATCGACAACACGATTGCGGGCCGATTCAGCGCCTCGACGAGTTTGGACGCCACAATGCCGATGACGCCGCGATGCCAGCCGTCGCCGGCGACGACGATCACCGTGCGGGCGCCGACTTCAAGATCGGTGTCTACCGTTTTCCGCGCCTGCGCGACGATATCGGCCTCCTCCTTCTGCCGGCGAAGGTTTTCGGCGTTGAGCTGCTCGGCGAGCGCGCGAGCTTCGTCGGCCATGCTTTCATCGGCGGCAAGCAGCAGCCGTGCGGCGATGTCCGGTGTGCTCATGCGTCCCGCGGCGTTGACACGCGGCCCAATCACGAACCCGATGTGATAGCTGTCAATCTCCTTTCCCGTCAGGCCGCACGATTCGATCAGGGCACGCAACCCTATCTTGTGAGGGCCGGTCGACAGCATTCCAAGGCCGAGCTTTGCGATGACCCTGTTTTCACCCGTCAGCGGCACAACGTCGGCCAGCGTCCCGATCGCCGCAACCTTGACGAACGCTGGAAGCCATCCGGTACGTCCCGCTCGCAGGCACAGCGCCTGCACGAGCTTCAGGGCGACCCCGACCCCGGCGAGATTCTTGTCCGGGTAGGAGCAGTCATGGCGCTTGGGATTGATGATGGAGAATGCGGGCGGCAGCGCGGCGTCGGGCTCGTGGTGATCGGTGATGATGAGGTCGAGGCCCAGCGCGGCCGCATGACGAGCGGCTTCGTCCGCCCTGATGCCGCAATCCACCGAAATGGCCAGCCGCACACCGTCCGCGTGGAGGCGCTCGAGGGAGGCAGGCTGCAGCCCATACCCGTCGCGCAGCCGCTCGGGCAGGAAGTGAACGACATCGGCGCCCAGCAACTCCAGCGCGCGCCGCAGAATCACCGTCGACGTGACGCCGTCGACGTCATAGTCTCCATGGATCGCGATGCGCTCGCGGCGGGAAATCGCCGCACAGATGCGATCGACCGAACTTGCCATGTCGGTCAGCCGAAATGGATCGTGCAGGTCGTCGAGCGATGGAGACAGAAAATGCCGGGCGTCCTCGACATCGTCGAGCCCGCGGATGCACAACAGCCGCGCCGTGACAGGAGAAATACCCAGCTCGCGCGCGACGAGGTCCGCCTGCGCTTCGTCGCATTGCTTGGCCTGCCAGATCCGGTCGGCTTTCATGATTCGGTGATGCCGATATTTCCCATGACGCGGAACTTCTGGTAGCGCGCCTCGAGTCGAGAGTGCGGATCCATCGCCGAAACTTCTACGAGCGCACGAGACAACGCCTCGTCGAGGAGCGAGGCGGCCAGGCCGTGGTTCGTGTGTGCGCCGCCAGCCGGCTCACGGACGATTTCGTCGATGATGTGAAACTTCAAGAGATCCGGCGCCGTGAGCTTCAGCGCCTGCGCCGCCTCGACCTTCCGGTTCGCGTCGCGCCACAGGATGGCGGCGCATCCCTCCGGCGGGATCACGCTGTAGATCGCGAACTCGTGCATCAGAATATGGTCCCCAATCGCGAGTCCGAGCGCGCCCCCACTGCCGCCTTCGCCGTGAACGACAACGATAATCGCCGTGTCGAGCGCAGCCATCTCGCGCAGGTTGTAGGCGATCGCTTCCGAGATGCCTCGTTCTTCCGACTCCATCCCGGGATAGGCCGCCGGCGTGTCGATGAACGCAACCACAGGCCGCCTGAACTTCTCGGCGAGCTTCATCGCGCGAAGCGCCTTCCGATATCCCTCGGGCTTGGCGTATCCGAAGTTGCGGTACACCTTCTGTTTCGTGTCGCCCCCGCCACCCTTGTGATGCCCGACGACCATCACCGGATCGCCTTTGTATCGCGCGAAGCCCGCCACAATCGCGTGGTCGTCGGCAAATCGGCGATCGCCGCTGATCTCGGTGAATTCCGTGAACAGACGTGCCACGTAGTCGAGCACCGTCGGACGGTTGTTGTGACGCGCCACCATGACGCGCTGCCAGGGCGTCAGGCGTGAGTAAATCTCGGCGCGCGCCGAGTCGAGGCGTTGCTGCAGGCTGTCCAGCGACAGCTGCCGTTCGCGCGTCCGTGGCTGTGTCGAGAGCGCTTCGAGCTCTTTCAGTAGAGGTCGGACCGGCTCCTCGAATTCCAGCAGATCAGGCGGCATACACCGCTATGCACCGCAAAGACATGCAGTCATACAGATTCGCGCTGTTTCTGCGTCTCTGTGACTCATTGAAATTGTCGGCGATGGGCATGACAGAGTAGGTCACCGCAGGCTGACGGAACCGGCCCCGCAGATCCTCTCGACTTCCGCAACCAGACGTTCGGACGGCCGGACTCGGATTTGCGCGTTGATGTCGATGGTCACACGCAGGTGGTGATCGGGATCGCACAGCTCGATGGCAACGCGGCGATCGCCCTTGTGCTGCATCAGTACGTCCCACAACTGCATGAACGTGTCACGGTCATGAGGCGGCGCAGACAGCGTGATGGCCACCGAGGACGCCAGACGCTCGGTGATGATCTCGAGGGGAGCAATTTCAGAAACGAGCACCCGTGCGCTCTCGTCGTCGCGCTCGCAGCGACCCTTGACGAGGACCATTCGCCCCTCTTCCGCCAGATGGCCATGTTGCTTGAACGCGTCGGGAAACACGACTACCTCGAGACTTCCCTGTGCGTCGTCGAGCGTAAGCACGCACATGCGGTCGCCTTTGCGCGTCTTCAAGGGACGCACCGCGGACACGATGCCACCGATGGTGATGTCTTCTGCGGCCCGCTGGCCGTTTCCGTTCTGCGGACCAGCGGACGTCCGCACGGCGCCGCGCGTGCCGTTGAGACCTTCGGTGGCGGGGTCGTCCCCATCGATGTCTTTCCTGCCTACCAGTTCCGCAGTGGACTTCGCTCCATACTCGCGAAGTGCCTGCGCATATCGATCCGTCGGGTGGCCGCTCCAGTACAAACCGAGGGCGTCCTTTTCGTGCTGCAGCTGCTCGATCTCCGTCCAGGCTGACGTCTCGGGAAGCGTCGTGCCGGAGCTCCAGCCTGTCGAACCGTCCTCTTCTCCGCCAAAGAGCTGCGTTTGACCCAGATCCTTGTCGCGCTGCGTGCGTGTTCCGTGGTCGCAGGCAGCGTCCACTGCGGCAAACAACCGCGCTCGAAGCGCTCTGACAGTCGCAGGGCGAGCCTTGTCAGCATGTCCCGCCATGAAATCGCATGCCCCCGCCTTGACGAGGGCCTCGAGCACGCGCTTGTTGACAATCCGAAGGTCTGCCACTTCGCACAGCGCGTGAAGCGATGGAATCCGCCCGCCGAGTTGCTCTCGAGCGGCGACGAGGGCATTGACTGCGCTTTCGCCAAGGCCCTTGATCGCCGCAAGCCCGAAGCGCACTCCCTTGTTCGGTTCAACCGAGAAGCTCAGATGGCTCTCGTTGATGTCTGGCGACAGGATCGGCACGCCACGCTCGCGGCATTCGGCCAGGTATACCGCGAGCTTGTCGGTGTTCTGGGCCTCGATGGTCAGCAGCGCCGCAGCGAAATGCCACGGATAGTTCGCCTTGAGATACGCCGTCTGATACGCGACGAATGCATACGCCGTCGAATGCGCTTTCGGGAAGCCATAGCCTGCGAAGTATTCGATCAGCTCGAAGATCTTCGTTGCCTTCTTCTCGCTGATGCCGTTCTTCCTCGCGCCGGAAACGAAGGCCTGCCGCTGCTGGGCCATGACCTTCGGGTCCTTCTTCCCCATCGCCTTGCGCAGCACGTCGGCCTGTCCCATCGAGAAGCCGGCGAGTGACTGCGCTATGCGCATCACCTGCTCCTGATAGGCAATGACGCCGTGGGTCTCGGCGAGGATCGGCTCGAGCTGCGGAAGCTCGTATTTCACCTCGGTCCTGCCCTGCTTCCGTGCCACCCAATCGTCCACCATGCCGCTCCGGAGCGGTCCGGGACGATACAAGGCGTTCAATGCGATGAGGTCCTCCAGGCTGTCGGGCTTGGCGCGCCGAAGCAGATCGCGCATGCCGGAGCTCTCGAACTGGAAGATGCCGTATGCGGCCCCATCGGCGAAGAGCTTGTACGCCTTCGGGTCGTCCAGCGGCACGTTGTCGATATCGAGGTCGGTCCCTTCGGTCCGTTTGATCTCGGTGACCGCGTCGCGGATGAGCGTGAGCGTGCTCAACCCCAGGAAGTCCATCTTGAGCAGCCCGACGCGATCGACCTCCTTCATGTTCCACTGGGTCGTAATTTCGTCTCTGGCCCCTTTGTACAGTGGTGCGTAATCGGTCACGGGCCCTGGTGCGATGACCACCCCGGCGGCGTGTACGGAGGCGTGACGCGACATGCCTTCGAGACGCCGGCCGATGTCGATCACTTCCTTCACCTTCGGGTCGTTCGCCACCATCTCGCTCAGCGCCGGGTTCTCGGCCACCGCCTTGTCGAGCGTCATATCCAGCGCTGCGGGGATCTGCTTGGCGATCCGGTCGACGTCCGCATAGGACATGTCGAGCGCGCGGCCGACGTCGCGGACCACGGCCTTTGCTTTCATGGTTCCGAACGTGATGATCTGCGCGACATTTTCGCGCCCGTATTTCCGCGTCACGTAGTCGATCACCTCGCCCCGACGGCGCTCGCAGAAGTCGACGTCGATATCGGGTAGCGACACGCGCTCGGGATTGAGGAAACGCTCGAAGATCAACTCGAATTCGAGCGGGTCGACGTCCGTGATGCGCATCGACCAGGCGACCACCGATCCCGCAGAAGAACCTCGTCCGGGCCCGACCGGAATGTCCTGTTCGCGCGCATAGCGGATGAAGTCCCACACAATCAGGAAATACCCGGCATAGCCCATTCCTTTGATCATCTCGATCTCATAATCGAGGCGACGTTCGTATTCGTCGATGGTGTGGCGCAGCCTCCCTTCGGATGCGAGCCGGCGGAGCCGCAGCAGACGCTGCGTAAACCCTTCACGGGCGACATGCTCGAAGTACTCGTCGAGCGTGAAGCCATCGGGCACCTGAAACGACGGCAGGTGGTTCTGCCCTTTCGGGATTGTGACGTTACAGCGCTCGGCAATGAGCAGCGTGTTCTGCAGCGCCATGGGATAGTCGCCGAACACGGCGGCCATCTGATCGGCGGTTCGCAGGAAGAACTGGTCGCCGTGGTAACGCAACCGCTGCGCGTCGTTGACCGTCTTGCCGGTGCCGATGCACAACAGGACGTCGTGCGGCTGGGCGTCGCCTTGACGCAGATAGTGCACGTCGTTGGTCGCCACCAGCTGCAGGTCCAGCTCGCGCGCCAGCGGCACGATGCCGCGGTTCACGATCTTCTGTTCCTCCAGACCCTGAAACTGCATCTCGAGGAAGAAGTTCTGCGGTCCGAGAATGTCGCGGAGACGGGCCGCCGCCTCGAGTGCCGGCCTGGTTTGCTCCACTTTCAGCGCGCTTGCGACCTCGCCCTTCAGGCAACTGCTCAGGCCGATGAGCCCCCGGGCATGGCGAGCCAGCAGGTCTTTGTCGATACGCGGCCGGTAATAGAACCCCTCCGTATAGCCCGCCGACACCAGCCGAATCAGGTTCCGGTACCCCTCGTCTGTTTCGGCGAGCAGCACCAGATGGTTGGTTTCGCTCTGGGGCCCGGTCTTGTCAAACCGACTGCCCGACGCCACATAGACTTCGCAGCCGAGAATAGGCTTCAGGTTGCGCTCGCGCGCGTGGTCGTGAAAGACGACCGAAGAGAACAGATTGCCGTGCTCGGTCACGGCGAGCGCGGGCATCTTCAATTTCACCGCTTCGTCCAGCAGCTCGTCGATGCGGCACGCGCCGTCGAGCAGCGAGAACTCAGTGTGAACGTGGAGATGGACGAACTCAGACATGATCAATCGGTTCCGGGTTCCTGCACCATCACTCCCACTCGATAGTCGACGGCGGTTTCGACGAAATGTCGTAAACGACGCGATTGATCCCGCGAACTTCGTTGACAATCCGCGACGAGATGGCGGCGAGAAGATCGTGTGGCAGCCGTGCCCAATCCGCGGTCATGCCGTCGAGGCTTTCCACGGCGCGCATGGCGACCGTGGACTCATACGTCCGGGCGTCGCCCATGACGCCGACGCTCTGCACCGGCAGGAGCACGGCAAAGCTCTGCCACAGGCGCTCGTACCACCCCGCCTTCCGCACTTCCTCGGCCACGATCTTGTCGGCACGCCTGAGCAGGTCCAACCGCTCTGGCGTGATTTCGCCGATGACGCGCACCGCAAGCCCGGGCCCGGGAAATGGCTGACGCACCACGAATTCGCGGTCGAGGCCAAGGTCGCGGCCGACGCGCCTCACTTCGTCCTTGAACAGATCGCGAAGCGGCTCGACCAGCTTGAAATGCATCCGCTCCGGCAGCCCGCCGACGTTGTGATGGCTTTTGATCACCGCGGCAGGACCGCTGACCGACGCCGACTCGATGACGTCCGGATACAACGTCCCCTGGCCCAAAAAATCGAAGCCGCCAAGCTCCTTCGCACGCGTCTCGAAGACTTCGATGAACGTCGCCCCGATAATCTTCCGTTTCTGTTCGGGATCGACGACGCCCGCCAGCCGCTCGAGGAAAAGTCCCGATGCATCGACGAAGTCAAGCGGCAGGCGCATCTTCTCCGCGAACCGATCGCGAATCTGCCTGGCTTCCTCGTGCCGCAGCAGCCCGTTGTCGACGAAAATACACGTGAGCCGGCCTTCGATTGCACGATGGATCAATAACGCCGCAACCGTGGAATCGACACCGCCCGATAATCCGCAGACGACCTTACCGCTGCCGACCTGAGCCCGAATGCGCTCAGTCGCTTCCTCGATGAACGAGGCAATCGTCCAGTCGCCTGTACATCCGCACACGTCATAGGCAAAATTCCTCAGGATCGCCACGCCGTAGTCCGTGTGCGCCACCTCAGGGTGGAACAGCAACGCGTAGAGCCCGCGTTCCGGCGCCTCCATTGCCGCGATTGGTGCCGTCTGGCTCGTCGCGGAGACCGAAAATCCGGGTGGGACGGCGGCAACATCATCGCCATGACTCGCCCACACGCGCAGCTCGCCGGGCACATGCGCAAACAGACGCGGCGCCGGCGCGCCATTCTTCGAGACGCGCACGTGCGCATGGCCGAATTCGCGGTGGCCCGAGCGACGCACTTCGCCGCCCAGAACGTCCGTCATCAACTGCATGCCGTAGCAGATGCCGAGCACCGGCCGCCCGAGCTCGAACAGCTCAGGTGCGCACTTCGGGGCGCCGGCATCGGAGACGCTTCGCGGTCCACCGGACAGAATGATGCCGACAGGGTCCTTGCGACGAAGCGTCTCGAGCGGGACGTTGAACGGCACGATCTCGGAGTAGACCGACAGCTCACGCAGGCGCCGGGCAATCAACTGCGTGTACTGAGACCCGAAATCGAGAACGAGAATGGTTTGATGGGACACAGGCGTGAACCAACGAGCTGCCGGCCGCTCGTTCGTTGGCACTGTATTATATCGTGGTGCGCGCTGCGCGAACCACGACATCTTGCGCTGTCAGAGTACTTACAGCGATTCTTCTGACGCTCGCTTCGGGCTTCTGCCCTGATCAGACCGCCGTCGCGCAGACGAATCCGTCAGAACGCTACGAGGGGATCGCGCGCACGTTCCGCGAGACAAAACCTTCGCCCGCTCCACTGCTTGAAGCAGAGTCAGCGTGGAAAGTTACTTTGTCGATCGCGCCGTCAACGGGCGGCGTCATGGATGACGATCGCATCTACCTTCCGCTCCGCGAAAAGCTGTTCGTGGCCCTCGATCGCGAAACCGGACTCCTGGTGTGGAGTCGCCCGCTCGAAACCGCCGTGGCACCAGTGGTCGGCAACGGCCGGTTGTTCGTCCCCGGCGACAACACGATTGTGGCCCTCGACGCGGGCACAGGCGCGCCTCTCTGGTCGGTGCCGATGCAGGGATCCGTCACGACACCCCTCGTGTGGGACAGCGGCTGGCTGATCGCGCTTGCTGACTCGGGTGACGTGCTTGCGTTTCGCGCCGCCGACGGTCACCTCGTGTGGCGTCGATCCGTTGGGGCACGGTCAGCGCATTCTGTCGTTCCGGGAGGCAGGAATGCGCTGTATCTGTCGCTGACCGATGGCAGGGTCGTCGCGCTGTCGCTTGAATCGGGCGACGAGCTCTGGACGCGCCAGTTGCCCGGTACGCTCAGCCAACCCGCTGTTGCAAGAGACCGCGTATTCGTCGGCTCCACCGACAATTTCTTTTACGCGCTGCGTGCGGACAACGGCGCCGACGCGTGGAAATGGCGCAACGGCGGCGACGTGGTTGGTGCGGCCGTTGACGTCGATGCAGTGTACTTTGCGTCGCTCGACAATGTCATTCGGGCCGTCAATCGGGGCAATGGCAATCAACGCTGGCGAAAGCCCACCGGCACGAGACCCGCTTTCGCGCCGCGCGCATTCCGCGGCATCGTCGTTCTGCCAGGTCTGCTGCCGGCTATTACGGTCTTCGTCGGCGAGACGGGTGAGGTGATGGGCACACAAGCGGCCGCCGGCGATCTCATTGGCGCTCCTCTGATCGACCCCGAGCCGAAACCGTTCCGTGTTGCATTCGTCACCATCACCCGGGAAGGCGTCGTCGAAGCCTGGCGCCCGGCTTCGTTGATGTTTCGAGAAGAAAAGGCCGCGCCCATTGGTGCCCTACCCGGGCGCACACTGGCCCGTGAGCGGGTCGAATAGTCGCCGCTAGTATCCACGCCCGCCGGATCTGCTCGCGATTCCGGCTTCAGCTGGATTCGGCGCCAACTTCCACTGGCTTCAAGGCTGCCGCGAGCCGGCGAGCTCCTTCACGTAGACGCTCGGGCGCAGGCGCCGAAAACGACAGGCGAATACGGTTGTGTCCGCCGCCATTCACATAGAACGCGCTCCCGATCACGAATACGAGACATTGCTCGAGTGCACGCGCCAGCACCTGTTCATCCTCGTACCCTTCAGGCAAGGTCGCCCAGATGAAAAATCCACCCTTCGGCGCGGGCCATCGCAATCGGTCTCCGAGCTCGTGGCGGAGAGCCAGCTCCATGACGTCGCGCTTCGAGCGGTACAGCTCGCGGAGCGGCGGCGCCAGCCGATCGAGCGTGCCGCGTTTGACCGCCTCATGAATCATGCGCTGGTCCAGACTGCCGGTCATCAGATCAATGGACTGCTTCGCGGTTTCGAAGCGCTCGATGAGTGGCGCGGGCGCCACCATCCAGCCAACGCGAAAGCCGGGCGCCAGGGTCTTTGAAAACGTGCTGAGATACAGAACCCGGCCGTGTCTATCGTCGGCGCGCATCGATCGCGTGTCGGCGGCCGTCGCGACGTCGTCGAAGTACAGAGCGCCGTACGGATCGTCTTCGATGATCAGCACATCGCGACGCTCGGCCCACTCGAGCAGCCGCTGACGCTTCTGCTGGCTGAGAAGAAGGCCCGTCGGATTCTGGAAGTTCGGTACCAGATATAGAAGGTTGACGCGGTGCCCTGCGTTTCGCTCTCGCAGACACACCGCGTCCAGGTCCTCGAGGCTGATGCCGTCTTCTTCCTGTCTCACACCCACCAGCCGAGCCTGAGCGTTCTTGAATGCCGAGATCGCGCCGGTGTAGGCGGGCAGCTCGACAAGCACTACATCAGCAGCAGTGATCAGCACCCGGCCGATCAGGTCGATGCCCTGCTGCGATCCAGAGGTGATCGTTACCTGGTTGGGGGCGACGTCGATGTGGCGCGACGCGAGAACATCGACGATGGAGTTCAGCAGCGGTTCGAAGCCACGGGTCGGGCCGTACTGCAGGACGCTCGGATCTTTTCCTGCCAGCAGTTCGTCCGCAATCTGACGAAACTCCTCCCACGGGAACGAACCTGGATCCGGATAGCCTGCGGCAAACGAGACCATGTCGGGCGCTCGCGCCACAACGGTCCCCATCCGCCTGATAGCCGACTCGTGGAGCTGACGTCCAGCCGGTGAAAGAAACTTCTCGTACAGGTCAGCCTCCCTGTGGATAGCTATGGACCGTCAACGACGTACTAAGTCGTCCGCCACGCATGGTTGTAGGAAGGCGCCGGGGTCACGCGGTTCTGCGCGCTTGCGGAACCGCGATACAGCTTGAGGTACGCGGCCACCGAGGCGAGGCCCAGATACTGGAACACGAGGCCTCGCAACAACCATGCGAGAAGCTGCAGGGGTAAGGCGGCCAATCCTATGAAGGGGACGAAAGCCACAAGCCCGAGTGCCGCTGTTGCCAGGACAGATGCGCCCGTCGCAGCCACGACCAGCGCGAGGACCAGAAGAAACACTGCCGTCACGTGACGGCGCTCGTGCCTCACGAAGGCCGTGGCTCTTCGCATCCCCGCCGCGACGCTGCAGTCCTCTGCGGCCACGACGATCTGAATCAACAGGTACCCCAGGTTGACAACCGTGATCCACGCGGCGAACGCCGCGGTGATGAGCGCGGTGAGGGCCCACCCCTCCGAACGATTCCGGTTGACGACAACCGCCAGGTAGATGAGGCCAGACACCAGGTACACGCCCATCAACATGAAGCCGAGACGCACGTACCGCGGAAAAAGGCGCCCCGCCGCGTCGATGTAGGAATCCACGGAAAATCGCGAAGCGCGCAGCACAGCGCTCACGTGAAGGGGAGGCTCCTCGATTGGACCAGCGTCGCGCTCGCTCTCGACAAGTGTCGCGACCGTCCCCGCTTTCAACAGGAAAACAAAAATCGACCCTCCGACCGCCACGACGGCAAGCGCGAGCAGGAAGGCTGCGAGCACCATCGGCTGCGCCGTCAGTGCGGTCGCGATGGTGGCAAACATCTCGCCCGATTCCAGCGAAATAATCGCGCTCGGTTCTCCACCGATGGCGAGCGCCACCAAAAACACTCCCCCAATGAGCGGCGCGGCCAGAAGCAGTTTGAACAGTGAGTCGGCGGAGGCCTGGATCAGTGTGACCGGCCAGTTCGCCGCCGCGATAAGGGCCCCCCGTTTCACGGCGGCCTTCAGAACGGAACGTGACATGGGGGCTCTTTCATTGTAGCGCCGGAGAGATTCCCGAAGGCCGCGCGAGCATCAATGCGAACCAGGGGATGCGGCATCGAGGCAGGCGATTACCCCTCCGCGACGAAATAGAGAGGCGGTCGAGAAGTCCTACAATCAAATTGTGCAGCTTCCGGACCGGGCGACCCCCATGCCTCCTCCACCCGCGCGGCGACTGCTTCTTCTGGTCGTCGTTGGCGTGGGCTGCGCTTTCGCCGTATTCCTGATCGGCCGAGTTGCGGAGATTGCCGTTCTTGGTTTCGACGAATCGGCGGCAAGGGACCGCGTTCAGGTCAGTGTGCGCACATCGTTCGACACGATGGCGCGGGCGCTCCGCCTGATGGGTCTCGGTCTCGCAGATCCGGATACGGTTGCATCCGCCCAGAATGGCGATCTTCTCGCGTCCCGCCGCCTGTTTGCCGCGGCGGACGCGGCGCTCGCCCAGGCCCAGGATGCCGATTACGCGCTCACCGCCTACGGGACCGACGGTCAGCCGCTGGCGTGGGACGGCCGGCCATCGGAGTTGCCCGCCGACCGCCTGCAGGGAGACGAGGCGTGGTTTTTCGCGAGAGGGGCCCTCGGGCTTCGACTTGTCTACGTCACTCCAGTGATGACGGCTGGTGGAGAGCGCGTGGGTGCGATCGCCGCCGAGCGATCCCTCGATCAAGCGATGGCGCCGTCTGCGGACCCTGACGCCTTCCGTTATCGAACCCGCGTGGCACCCGTGTCGATCGAGCTGCGATTCGAAGGCGCGCGGACGCGTCCCGATGCCTCGGCGTTCGACGTGCAGGCGCCGTCCGGAGGCCGCCTCCTCACTGCATCGATCGACGCGGCCGATCTGGCGCAGACCCGCGATCGATGGCGCCGCGCGTCAAGATCACTGGCGCTTGTGACCCTGGCAATCTCCATCGCCCTGCTCTGCGGTCCGCTTCTCGACTGGCGACGACGGTTGACTCGTACGATGCCTTATGCGGCAGCGGTGGCGCTCATGGCAGGCGCCATTGTGCTGAGCCGGCTCGTGCTGCGCGTGGCGTCGCCGGCCGATTGGTCGGATGCCTCGCTCTTTTCGGGCACCGAGTACGCGTCGCCCCTACTGCGGCCACTGCTGACATCGCCGTTCGATTTTCTGCTGACCGCGATTGCAGCCAGCGTCCTCGCGGCTCTGCTTCTGTACGCATTGGATGCGTGGCGCCTCACGTTCTGGCCGGCGTCCGCTCCTCCCCGGCAAAACCAGGAGAGTGTGCGACCGACGAGCGCCAGCAGACAGGGACGTCGCCGCGTCAAGACCGGTCGCGAGATGGCCGTGTTCGCCATGACACAACTTGGTGCGGGCATCGCGGTTGCGTTCCTGCTCATCGTATACGAGCGTTTCCTCCAGGACACGGTCGCCAATACCACGCTCGATCTGCTGCACTACTCCCTGCACCCATGGAGCACCGCGAGACTGGCACTCCAGGTCGGATTGATTGTGTGGCACGCGACGGCACTCGGATGTGGTGTGCTCTTTCTGCGAGCCGCTCTCGTTCCATGGTCGGTGCCGCGCTCCGACCTGCGGGTGCGCGTCGCCACAATAGGATTCTGGGCGCTGCCCCTGCTCATATGGCAGCTCGGTTCCGGTAGTCAGACGGCACAGGGGTTCCCGCTTCTCGTCGCGCTTGCAGTCGTCATCGCCCTGGTCGTGTATGCGAGCCGGATCGAAGCCCGCTATCGGCACGGCTCGCAGGCCTTCAGGCTCACGATGATGACCCTTGGTCTGCTGGTTCCTGCTCTCGCTTTTTATCTGTCGATGTTCGACCTCACCCGCTCCGCCAAAGCGCAGCTGGTCGAGACACGGTTCGCGCCACAAGCGGTCAATCATCGCCAGACGGTCCAACAGCTTCTCCAGGAAAGTCTCGACCGAATCGATGCGTTTCCGGGCCTCACGGAACTCGTGACCGCGCCTGTCGCGGCGTCGGGCGCTGAAGCGCCCACCGACCGCGCCTTTCAGGTGTGGCGCATCACGTCGCTGGCGTCGTATCCCGTCACGTCCTCGGTGGAACTGTTCGGCCCGGACGGTCTCCTGATCAGCCGATTCGCGTTCAACCTTCCCGACGATCTGACTGCGGTGCCGCGCTCCGACGAGGAGATGTGCACATGGGGCGCGGTGCCGATCTTCGAGGAAGTATCACCATTCTTCGCCGAAGATCGCCGCATCCTGCACGCGGGCCGCGCCCTCTGCGACGCCAGTGGCCAGCCTGCTGGATCGATCGTCGTCCACGCAATGCCCGCCGACTACGCCAACCTGCCGTTCATCGTGTCGCAGAGTCCGTATGTCGAGCTCATGCGGCCGATCGACCCCTCGCAAGGTGAGGCCGTGTCGGGCCGCGACGTCGAATTCGCGGTTTACGGCTGGAGCCGCACGCCCCTGTATGCGTCAGGCGTCACGGCGTGGCCCTTGGATGACGTCGTCTTTTCACGGATCGAGCAGTCGAGAGCGCCGATCTGGGCGGAGCTGCAGCAAGGCGGCACTGACTACAGCGTCTATATCCTCAATGACCGTGGCGGCATTTATGCGCTCGGCTTTCCTGATGCGTCGCTCCTGGATCACCTGGTCAACCTCGCCGAAATTGCAGTCCTCGCATTCCTCACCTATCTTTTCTTACTCGCCGCGACCGCGCTTTTCGGCATGTTCGGTCGACGCGGAACCACGGCTCGCGCGCTGCTGCGGGAAATTCGCGCAAGTTTCTATCGCAAGCTGCTGCTGGCCTTCATCGCCGCCACGGTCGTGCCTGTCGCGGCACTCGCGCTGGCGACCCGCAACTACGTTGCCGACCAGATGCGGGCCAACGTCGAACAGGAGGCGGTGCGAACGGCGTCCGCGGCCCGCCGCGTCGTCGAAGACCTTGCCGCACCGCGGGCCGTCGCGCAGGGGCTTGGCGTCGACGACAACCTCATGGTGTGGGTGAGTCGCCTCATCGATCAGGACGTCAACATCTTCGTGGGCCCGCAACTGAGGGCAACCAGCGAACGAAATCTGTTCGCTTCGGGCCTCCTGCCGACCCGCACGCCCGCCGAGGTATACCGCGCGCTCGCGCTGCAGAACGACGCCGCCAGCGTGGTGCGGGAACAGATTGGAACCCTCAATTACCTCGTGGCCGGAACGTCGGTTGCGACGCGTGAGCTGGACGCCATGCTGACGGTGCCGCTGACCTCGCGCGAGCTGCAGATCGAAGACCAGATCGATACGCTCGATCGACGCGTGCTGCTCGGTGCTCTGCTGTTCGTTTTTGCCGGCGCCGCGATCGGCTACTGGCTGGCCGAGCGCATCGCCGATCCCGTGAATCGCCTGACTCGCGCAACGGGGAGGATCGCCCGCGGCGACCTGGATGCGCGGATCGTCGCGCGGTCGTCCGACGAGTTCCGGCGCCTGGTCGACGACTTCAACAGCATGGCCGGCGAACTTCAGCGCCAGCAGAAGGAACTGCAGCGCACCCATCGGCTCGAGGCATGGGCCGAGATGGCACGCCAGGTGGCGCATGAAATCAAGAATCCGCTGACCCCGATTCAGCTGAACGCCGAACATCTGCGCCGCGTGCACAGCGATCGCGGCCGCCCGCTCGGCGCCGTGCTCGACGAATGCGTCAACACGATCCTCACGCAGGTACGGCTGCTCCGGCAGATCGCGTCGGAGTTTTCGAGCTTCGCGTCATCGCCGACCGCGCGGCCGGCTTCGGTCGGCGTGTCGGAACTGATCCGTGAGGCGGTCGACCCTTATCGGGCCGGCCTCTCAGATCGAATTCGCTTTGACGTTGACGTGCCGGGCGACCTTCCGGCGGTCTACGTCGATCGGACGCTCGTGTCCCGCTCTCTTGTGAACATCGTCGAAAACGCGCTGCACGCAATGCCTGGCAACGGCGCCCTCAGCATCGTCGCCCGCGCCGTTGATTCCTCGGTGCAGATTCAGGTGAGCGACACGGGTGTCGGTATGGATGCCGAGGCGCTGGCGCGGGCGTTCGAGCCCTATTTCTCCACGAAGACGACAGGAACCGGACTCGGACTGCCGATTGCCAAACGCAATGTTGAGGCGAACGGCGGAACGATCAGCGTCGTCAGCGAACGGGATCAGGGAACGACCGTGGCACTCACGCTGCCGATCGCAACGTCATGAGCCGTAGGGCGGGTCCTTTCGGACCCGCCTACAAAGCGCGCCGGACACCCCCGACCGCCGACCTGCACAGCCGGTCATCTGGCGGTTTGCCCGGGCGCCGGCATGCCTGGGTACTGCACGCGCGGCGGGGGCGGGTACATGTTCGAGTACACGGTGTCATACCGGACCCTGAACCCATCCTTGTCGACGAATCCCAGAGATTGCTGAAACAGTCCCGGCGGTGGTGCACCTTCCGCGACCGTTCCCTCCAGAATATAGAGACGATTCTGGTGCATGTGGATCGCGGCAAACGTCTGCGTTCGATCGGCGTTGGCGAGCTGTATCCGACGTCCTTCCACTCGGTCACTGTTGTAGTACGCGTAATGCGAGACCTTCGCGTCCCGCTTGAGGAATTGATACGCCGCATAGTCCATCGCCCCTCGCAGTTCGCCCACCCATGGGTTGTTGCATAGGTTGGGGTACTTCTGACAGTCGGCGAGTCGCTCCTGGTGGAGCTTTTGGACCTTCGAATAATCGATGACGGTGACGGAGTAGCGGTTCGGCCCGTCCTGAGAGCTATGGACGCGACCGGGTACGGTGATGCCGTATTCGGTGGGATACGTGATCGCCCGCACCGCCGGTTGCGCGGGGAAATTCACCGCGAAGAAATCTTCCCGACTCACGTACTCGATCCATTCCTGGGCGAAAGAAGGCCCCGAAAGACACAGGACGAATGCCACCGTAGCGAGGGGACTGACGCGCATGATCTACCCTCCTTACCATTGCCATCTCGTCGTCATCAGGGATACCGATTTGGCTGTCCAGACCGGGACAATCCTACACCCGTTACAGCGCCTTCGTATCCTTTGTCTCCCTGGTGGTCTCGCCGCTTTCCGGATCTGTCTGGCTCTTCCGCCGCCGGATGCGGTGCCACGCCATTTCGATGAACGCTGAGGCGAGGTACCCGTATGCCAGCACGACAAGGACGCTTTCAGGATGTGCGGCCAGAAGCGCAAGGAATACCGCGCCGATGATCAGCACCGGATAGCTGCGCCGGACGCCGAAATCCAGATTCTTGAAACTTCGAAACCGGATGGTGCTGACCATCAGAAGTGCAGGAACAATCACCATGGCCAGCACCGGCAGCGCCTCGGAATACGTGTGGAGGCCCCACGGATACGCGTAAACCGTTGCCGCAGGGACACCGGCCGCGGCGGGGCTCGGCATTCCCACAAAAAAGCGCTTGTCGTGAGTCGCTGCCTGAATGTTGAAACGCGCCAGGCGGGTCGCAGCGGCGGCGACAAAGATGAAACCGGCCGCCCAGCCCAGACGTCCGAGCGACTGCAGCCCCCACGAGAATGACAGGATGGCGGGGGCCACCCCAAACGAAATAATGTCGGCCAGTGAATCGAACTCGATGCCAAACGCGCTCGTGGTGCCTGTCATCCGCGCAATTCGGCCGTCGAGCATGTCGACCACGATGGCCAGTCCGATGAACGGTGCGGCGGTGATGAATTCGCCGCGCATTGCGTAGACGATGCAGGCGTAACCGCAGAACATGTTCGCGAGCGTGAACATGCTCGGCAGGAGGTAGACGCCGTGGCGCAGGCGGCGCTGCGCAACATCGCTGCGCCGGCGAAGCGGCCTCAGCATTCTGATTCGCGACCGTGACCGTTGGTTGTCGTCGTTCATCGTGATTGGGACAGAGAGGCGATGACGGTGACGGCGGCAACCACTCGATCCCCGACCTTCGCCATGACCTGCGCATCTGCCGGGACGAACACGTCCATCCGGGATCCGAACTTCATGACGCCGAAGCGGTCGCCGGCCTGAACCTCGGCGCCCTGCCTGATGCGGCAGACCACCCTTCGAGCGAGGATGCCCACGACCTGCCGGACGACGACCGGCTGCCCGGCATGGTCGATCCAGACCTCAGTGTACTCGTTCAGATCGCCGGCGTCGGTGCGATAGGCCGGAAGGAACTGGCCGGGATGGTACTCCACTCGAGCGACGACTCCTCCGACAGGCAGCCTGTTGACGTGTACATCGACCGGCGACAGGAACATGCTTATCTGCTTCCAGTTATCGGGCGGAAAATCCCGGGCTGTTGACGGCCCGGCGATCAGGACACGACCGTCGGCCGGCGCCAGCACGGCGCCGGGGGCCTGCGTCGGGACGCGGTCGGGGTCGCGAAAGAAAAACAGAAAAATGCCGGCCAGGATCAGGAAGGCCAGGCCGAGAACGGTACTGAGGAACAGAGCGCCGAGGGCACCGGCGACGATCGCGGCGCCAACAAAGGGCCAGCCTGCGGGATCGATCCGCACAAAAGAAACACTACATCAAAGTCACTGGGCGCAATTCACAAGTCACAAGTGAAACCCAGATCGTTGGGCCTTGTGACTTGTGCCTTGTGACTTGTGCCTTATGATTGCCCCCACGGCTACGACGTGTGGCCGTTTCCCCCCCTGAACTCGCGGACTATCGCTTCCATGCGGTCCTTCAGCGCGAGTTTGCGTTTCTTCAGGTTGACTTCTTCAAGTTGTTCCGTGGGCGAGAGGTAATGTTTATCGGTGAGTTCGTGCAGGCGGTGGTCCAACTGGTGGTGCTGTTCGGCAAGCTGGCGGTATTGATCGTTGTGGTGCAGCAACAGGTGTTTGACTTCCTGTGCTTCAGCAGCATTCATAGGCCGCCCCTCCTCTTCATTGAAGAAGACCCGTCACGCGGTCTTTACCCTACCGGCAAGGTAGCATACTTGTCGCTCGGGAGCCAGATGGCCCAACCCGGGGACGGGCTAGACGCGCTGCTCCTGAGCCGGGAGCTCTTCGTCTCGCCACAAGACCAGCGCATCTTCAACGGGATTTGTGTAGTAGTTCCGCCGAATGCCCGCCACATAAAACCCCATCCGTTCGTACAGACGACGTGCCAATTCGTTGGATGCCCGCACCTCGAGCGTCGCCCGCCGCGCCCCCAGATTCCGGCCTTCCGCAAGTACTTGTCGCAACAGTCCGGTGCCAATACCCTGGGCACGGAACCGCGGACGCAACGCAAAGTTGTTGATGTGGATCTCGTCGAGGACGAGCCAGAAGGCGCAGAAACCCGCGACCCGGCACTCCTCGGTCCGCACCAGGAGGATGTGGCACATTGCGCGGTTCTGCAGTTCCCAGGCGTACATCTCACGCGTCCACGGATTGGTGAACGATTCGGCCTCGACCTCGAGAACGCCGTCGAGGTCGAGCTCGTCTGCAAGCGGTTCAATCCAGTACCGCCCTACCGTCTCTGGTGTAGTCATGCCCGATTCCTGGCGAGTTCCGCGTCAGATCGGCGGACGTACAGCGGCCTGATCGCGTGCGGGAGCGGCCGACGTCCTGCTCTGAAGTCTTTCGCGGCCAGACCAGCCATCGCGCCGGCCAGCAACGGCATCACGGGCTCGGTAAAGCGCGCGTGATGGCCGAGTGCCGCACGGATCGCTTCCCGATGCACTTCGGCGCCGTCGCCCGTGAACAGCGTGGATCGGCCTGCGAGTCTACGCAGCACTTGTTCGGGCGCAGCCACCGTCGGCGGTTCCACTTCCGCGCCGTGTTCGTACACCGATGCGTACACCTCGCCACGCCAGGCATCAATCCACGTGGCAACAGGGCCGTCAGTGACCGCCCGGGCAGACTCAGGCCCGTGGGGCGGATCTGGTCGCGTGATCGGCCCAGACCCGTCGATCGCAAGTGTTGCCAGCGCGTCGAGGGCAGACACACCAAACAACGGACGATTCAGCGCCACGGCGAGTCCCTGCATCGTTGCTATACCGACGCGCAGTCCGGTAAACGACCCGGGCCCGACGCCGACCGCGAGCCCATCGATTTCAGCAAGCGCGACTGCTTCACGCTCCAGGAGCGATACGAGCTCTCCCGGAAGCCTCGCTGCGTGCGACCGTGAGCTGTCGCTTGCCTCCTCACGAACGATACGATCGTCGCGCATCAGGGCGCAGCTGCCACCACTGGTCGTCGTGTCGAGGGCCAGGATCAGCATCTGAGTGACAGATAATAATTCGTGAATACGTCAATTACGCAATGCAGCAGGCATCCTCCTCCGTCACCCCGGCCATGCGTCAGTACCTCGACGCCAAGCGTCAGCATCGCGACGCGATCGTGTTCTTCCGGATGGGTGACTTCTACGAGATGTTCTATGAAGACGCCCTCGTAGCCGCGCGAGCGCTCGATCTGACGCTGACGTCGCGATCGAAGGACGGCGACGGCGGCGCCATTCCGATGTGCGGTGTTCCATTTCACGCGATGGATGGCTACCTTGCCAAGTTGGTCACGAAAGGGTTCCGCGTTGCAATTTGCGAGCAGGTCGAAGACGCCAGAAAGGCCAAGGGGCTCGTCCGGCGCGAAGTCGTTCGGGTTGTCTCTCCCGGCACCCTCACCGATGCCGCGTATCTGGCGGCGCGCGAACCCGCGTACCTGATGGCTATAGTCGCCGATCGGGACGTCTACGGTGTGGCGCTGATCGATGTATCTACCGGAGAGTTCACGAGCGCCGAATACGTGGGCGTCGAAGGGCGCGAGGCGCTGGGAGACGAAATCGAGGTCCTGCGTCCGCGGGAGATCGTCGTACCGGCCGATTCGACGGCTGCGGACGGGATTCGGGAGATCACGCGTCTGCAGCTCCCGGTGACCACCGCCGACGCATGGACGTTCGAGGCAGAGACAGCGCGGCGGTCGCTGCTCCAGCAGCTCAAAGTCCACGGCCTCGAAGGGTACGGCCTTGAAGGTCGTCTTGCCGCAGTTCAGGCGGCTGGTGGACTCATCGCGTACCTGCGCGACACGCAGAAGGCCGACCTGGCCCACGTCCACACAATCGGCTACAAGACCAGTGCCGACGCTCTTCTTATCGACCCGATTACTCTCAAACATCTCGAGGTCGTTGCTGGAAGCGACGGCACGGTCGCCGGTTCGCTGCTTCACGAGATCGATCGGACGGTCACCTCCATGGGCGGACGGTTGCTCCGCGCGTGGCTGCTGAGGCCGCTCCGGAGCCTGGAACGGATCCGCGATCGGCTCGATGCCGTCGAGGAGCTCGCGTTCCGTGCAACCGACCGCGGGAAGTTCCGTGAAACGCTGAAGGCCGTTCTCGATCTCGAACGTCTCGTGGCTCGCGTCGCACTGGGAACGGCCGCTCCCCGAGATTTCGTGTCGCTGAGGCTGTCTCTGGCTGCGGTGCCGCGCATCAGAACGGCGCTCGCGGATCTGCAGGCCCCGCTCCTGCGTAGTCTGATCGCCGAGCTCGACGATTTGGCCGAGACGCGCGATCTCATCGAGAAGACGATCATCGACGAACCGCCAGCGTTCGCCCGCGACGGCGGCTTTACCAGAGACGGCGTCGACGCGGAGCTCGATCGCCTCAAAGCAATCAGCCGCTCCGGACGACAAGTGATTGCCGAAATGGAGGAGCGCGAGCGGGTGCGGACTGGAATTGGCTCGCTCAAGGTCCGCTTCAACCGCGTCTTCGGTTATTACATCGAAATATCGAAGTCGAACCTTCACGCGGTTCCCGACGACTACCACCGCAAACAAACCATTGCCGGTGGAGAACGGTTTACGACGCCCGCGCTCAAAGAATACGAGAGCACAGTGCTCGGGGCCGACGAGCGGATCCTCGAGCGCGAGCTGGAGATTTTCGAACGGTTAAGGTCTGCGGTGGCGGCCGAAGCGCCTCGCATTCAGGACACGGCCCGTGCGCTCGCAACGCTCGACGTGCTGGCGTCGCTGGCCGAAACGGCGGCCGTGGCGAACTTCACGAAGCCTCACGTCCACGACGGCGACGAGCTCGTCGCCGCCGATGCGCGGCATCCGGTCGTGGAACGCCACGCCTCCGGCGCTTTTGTCCCGAACGATGTGGAGCTGAACGGATCGACGCGGCAGCTCGTCATCCTGACCGGCCCCAACATGGGCGGCAAGTCCACCTATCTGCGGCAGGTGGCGCTGATTCCGCTGCTCGCACAAATGGGGTCGTTCGTGCCCGCCCGCGACGCCAAGATTCCAACCGTCGATCGCATCTTCGCGCGAGTCGGAGCGTCGGACAACATCGCACGAGGGCAGTCGACGTTCATGGTGGAAATGCAGGAGACCGCGAACATTCTGCACACCGCGACATCGCGCAGCCTCGTGGTGCTCGACGAGATCGGCCGCGGCACGTCGACGTTCGACGGCCTGAGCATCGCCTGGGCCGTGGCCGAATACCTCGTCACGAACGCGAAAGCACGACCCAAAACGCTTTTCGCGACCCATTACCACGAGCTCACCGACCTTGCCGACTCCTTTCCTGGCGTCGTCAACATGCACGTGTCGGCGCGCGAATGGAAAGAGGACATCATCTTCCTGCGGAAGATCGTGCCAGGCCGCTCTGACCGCAGCTACGGGATTCAGGTGGCCAGGCTGGCCGGCCTGCCGCCAGCCGTGGTGGGACGGGCCAAAGAGATTCTTCGCGGGCTCGAGCGCGACGAGCTCTCGCGCGGCGGCCGGCCCACCCTTTCAGGTGCGCCCGGGGATCCCGACACCCGGCAGCTCGGGTTGTTCGCGAGGCCTGCTGGCGAGACGACTCCCCTCCTCGATGACGCTTCGTCACGGCGCGATCAGGAGGTCGTCCGACAGCTTCGCTCGGTTGATGTGGACGGCATTACTCCACGCCGGGCGCTGGAGCTGATTGCCGAGCTGAAGAAGCTTGCAGAGGAAGAGTGACGTGCGCCGCGTCGTTTGCGTGCTGCATCTGGCTTTTTGGGTCGCCTTCGCTGCCGCGTGCGCTCGCCCACAGAGCTTCTCGAGCGATCCGAATGTCGTCACGGTGCTGGTCCGCCTGTCGCCCCTGAACTTCGATCCGCGGGTCGGCACCGACGAAGTCTCGCAGCGGGTCCATGAGCTCGTTTACAGCGGCCTCATGGTGAACGACGAACACCTCCGCGTGGCGCCAGGAGTGGCGGCGCGCCTCGACAACCCGGATCCGCTTACCTACATCGCGCACCTTCGGCGCGGCATCCGGTTTCATGACGGACACGAGCTCACCGCGAAGGACGTTGTTTACACCTTCAGCAGCTTTCTCGATCCGGATTTCGTGTCACCGCGGAAAGGCGCATATCGGATGCTCGGCAGCGTCACGGCGATGGACGACTACACCGTGGTGTTCAAGCTGAAGGAGCCGTCTGGATCGTTCCCCATTCAGCTCGTCATGCCCATCGTTCCCGCGGAGGCGGGTGATTCGCTGCGGACCTTTCCCATTGGCAGCGGGCCGTACCGGTTCGTTCGCTACCTCGCCGACGAGCAGGTTGAGTTGTCCGCCTTCGAGGGCTACTGGGATGGCCTTCCGCTCAATGCCGGCATCGTTCTCAAGATCGTTCCCGACGAAACGATGCGGGCACTGGAGCTGCGCAAGGGAGCGGCGGACGTGACCGTGAACGATATCTCTCCCGACATCGCGTTCGAGCTTCAGCGCCGGCGCGAGCTGCGTGTCGTCGAGGCACCGGGTGTGGACTACACCTACATCGGGTTGAACCTCCGCGATCGGGTACTGGCCGACAAGCGCGTTCGTCAGGCGATCGCGCATGCCGTGAACCGTGAGGCCATCGTCAAGTACTTGCGTCGCGGTCTCGCGACACCCGCTGTCGGAGTGCTGTCGCCCGTGACATGGGCATTCGAACCGGATGTCCCGCAATTCGAATACAACGTTCCGAAGGCGAAACAGCTGCTCGACGCGGCCGGCTACCAGGACCCCGACGGTGACGGTCCGCTGGCGCGCGTGCGACTGTCGCTGAAGACGTCCACGGACGAGTTTTACCGGCTCCAGGCCACGGTGATTCAGCAGGATCTCAAGCGAGTCGGCATCGACGTCGACGTCCGATCCTACGAGTTCGCCACCTTCTACGCGGACGTGCTGTCAGGCAACGTTCAGATGTACACGCTGCAATGGGTGGGAGTTACCGATCCGGACATACTCAGAAGGGCCTTTCATTCCGAGCAGGTCCCACCCGTGGGCTTCAACCGCGCTCATTACAAGAATCCCGACGTGGATCGGTGGCTCGACCTTGCGACGCGCGCAAGTACCGACGAAGAGCGGCGGAAGTACTACAGTGAGGTCCAGAAAATCGTGGCCGAAGACGTTCCGTACGTCAGTCTCTGGTACAAGACCAACATCGCCGTAGTGCGGCCAAACATCAGCGGTCTGCGGTTATCGGCGCAGGCTGATTTCGTTGGATTCAAGGACGTCAGGAAGGCGCGCTGAAACCACGAAGGTCACGAAGATCTTTGAAATCTTCGTGGTCTTCGTGGTTCCGGTTTCGTCTTAGCTGCCGAGCTCGGCTCGCGCCTCCGCCGTGTACGGAGACGTCGGGTGCTCTTCCACGATCTGGTTGAACAATTTGCGGGCTTCCTCGGTCTTCCCCGCCGCCTGGTACGCCTTGCCCAACTCCATCAGGATCGCGTCCTTCGGCAGCGCTTCGTCCGTGCTCGACGCCAGCTCCTTCCACGTCGCGATTGCCGCGTCGAACTGACCGGCGCGTGCCTGCGTGTCGGCTTTTCCAAACAGCGCCATCCGGCCGTATAGACTCGACACGCCGGCTCGGCGCACGACCTCGTCAAAGGCCCGAATGCCCTCATCGTACTTGCCGGTGGCGGCCAGCGATGACGCGTAGTGGTAGCGCGCAGTGATGCCGGCGTCGCTATCGGGGTAGGCATCCGCGGCCGCCTTGAGCTTTGGCAGCGCCGCGGTGAGCTTGGCCGCAACGGTTGGGAACGACCCGGTGGCGCCGATGCCGGCCGCCGCGGGTACTTCGCCCGGCTGCGTCGGCTCTGTGGTGACTGGAATGACGCGCGCATTGAACGCCACCATGGCATCGGCCAGCAGCTGCTCCGCACGCGAGTTGGTGTTCCGCCGCCACATCGCGATGCCGCCAACGACGGCGCCAGCGACGACGACAATCAGCAGAATGAGTGTCAGCCGGCTCCGGTTCGCGTCGAATGCTGTTCGCGCGCTGACGATCATCTCGACGAGCTCGTTTTCCTTGAGTTGATGGCGTTCTTTGCGTTTCATAACTTTTTACTTACTTTACACTTTGCACTTTGCACTTTGAACTTCAGCGCTCTGGCGTCCCCGGGCAGAATTGAACTGCCGGCCTCGCGCTTAGGAGGCGCGCGCTCTATCCATCTGAGCTACGGGGACGTGATCTCGCTAACACGCTAGTTTACTGGATGATGCGCCGGCGGATCAGCTGAAGCCTTGCAAAGAGGCGCCGACTCTATGCCGCCATCGTTTGCAACTTTTTTGCAAACTTCGACTGGTTCGTCGTGGCGCCGCATGCTGTCTTCACGCCCGAGCAACGTCACATTCAGATAGGTCGTCCTCTGCTCAAGGGAGGCGTGCCCGAGCATGTGCTGGACGTGATGCAGCGGCCAGCCTTTCTCGTGCAGTCGACTTCCCGCCTCATGCCGCAAGTCGTGGAATTTGAGGTCGATGGCTCGCAGCGCCGCTCGTGACTCCGGTGCGGGCGTTGTTGCTGCCGACCATCCTTCGGTCGCCGCTGTCCTTCGTCAATGAGGTTCTACGGACGCAGGTTGCTTACGGCTGAGGTCTGAGATACGCTTAGCTTCTCCCAGCTGACTTCCTGAATCTGCCTTTGCGTTGGGCCTGCAGCTTCACTAAGCCACATTCGACGGAGAAGCTGTATGACGCCTGACCCTTTCGATGTTCTTTTTGAAATACGTTGCCCCGGGTGTGACCACCACGTTGCGAAGCTCTCCGTGGCAAGCGAGAGCGTCGTCACAGTGCAATGCACTCGGTGTCGGTATTCGTGGTCTGTGGAGGCCTCCTCATTATCGGAACCGGACCGCGAACGAGCGCATGTGAATCGCATGTGACACGGTTGCCGGCAGGCGCCCGCTCTACACCACCTTGTTTGCGACGGTGTGGAACGTGCGACGCGGTCGAACCGGCCCTCTTCCTTCCAGGACCGTCAGCTCACGTTCAAGTAGGTAAAGTGAAGTCAGCCGTAACGGCGCAGAGCGACTGACGACCACCTAGGCGTCGCGCAACGCGGCAGGGATTCTCTCTTGGACTTCTGGCGGTAGCGAATCCATATCAGTCGCCCAGACGTGACCGCAGTTCGCGCACGTCACAGTCATGACGGTAAGGCTCTTCACGACGAGCGTGCATCCGTTGTGATGGCACTTGGGGCACGGAATAGGTAATGGGCGGTTCGTGTTGGGCATGGCAGCACCTCCAAGCGAGCGCCTAGTGAAGCTGCGAGGCCACGAATCCTACCGCGAAACAGAGAGCGTCGACAAATGGTCGTGGACGGGCACCGCCGAGCTCGCAGTCCTGTTATAAGCTTCAACCTTCTATGAAGAACATCATCTTTGCAGTGTGCTGCGCCGGCCTTCTCGTTGCGGCGTCCACCGGGCTTCACGCGCAGGTTGCGCCGGCCGCTCCTCCCCCGCCGGATGTGGCGCCTGGGAGCATCACATCCGAGGATGTGCCGTACCCACACGCTGTTTCGTACCTGACACTGACACTCTACGGACAGGACGTGCGGATGGCGTTCATGGACGTGCCGCCTCTCGGGCAGCCGAATGGCCATACCGTCGTCCTGCTGCACGGGAACAATTTCGCGGGCTTCTACTGGGGTGGGCCGATCGACGTCCTGCGCAAGCAGGGCTTTCGAGTGGTCGTACCGGATCAGATCGGCTACGGGCGATCGTCGAAGCCGATCATTCCGTACAACCTTCATGACATGGCGCGCAACACGCGGCTGGTCCTGCAGAGCCTCAAAATCCAGCGCGCGATGATCGTCGGCCACTCCATGGGCGGGATGCTGGCCGCGCGCTTCGCCACTCAGTATCCCGACATGACAGAACGCTTGGTTCTCTACAATCCCATTGGCCTCGTCGATCAGCGCTTCGAGAGACCGTGGGAAAGCACCGACGAAACCTATAAACGGACGCTCGGCGCGACGTATCAGACCGTGCGGGCCGGCATCATGCGGTACGTCGCGCACAACACGGCGGCGTGGAACCCCGAGTTCGAGAAGTACACGCGTTACCGATACGCGTGGACCCTCAGCGCCGACTGGCCGCGCCTCGCCATGATCCAGACGCTGCTGGGTCAGGTCATATATCAGGACGCGGTCGTCAACGACTGGGAGCACATCACGGCGCCCACGCTCGTATTTGGCGGGGCGGAGGACGTCCTGCCCGGATCGGCGGCGGTGTTCAAGCAAAGAACGCAGTTCGTCGCCGAGCGCATCCCAAATGGCCGGGGACGATTGCATCTGATTCCGGGGCTCGGGCACGTGCCGCATCTTGAAGCCCCTGACAAAACCTACCCGCCACTGGTGGCGTTTCTCATGGAAGGCGTCGCGGATAGATAACGCGGGGGCTGAAGCCCCCCGCTACAGGTGCGGATTGAGCGCGGGGTCAGCCTGGTCGACCTTAGAGCGCAGGCTTTGGTCGTCCGTAGAGCGTAGGCTTGGTCGTCCGTAGAGCGCAGGCTTCAGCCTGCGCGACTAGTACTGCAGGACCGAGTACACGCGTTCACCCGTGAGCTTCGCCTTCCCGTTGAGCGCCAGCAGCTCGATGAGGAACGCCAGGCCGTGGAGGTCGCCTCCCGCCTTCTTCACCAGCTGTGCCGCGGCGGCGGCGGTTCCTCCGGTTGCCAGCACGTCGTCCACGATGAGCACACGCTGGCCGCGATCGACCGCGTCAGCGTGAATCTCGAGCGCATCCTTGCCGTACTCGAGGTCGTACTCCTCCTTGATGGCTTTTGCCGGCAGCTTTCCCGGCTTGCGAACCGGAATGAACCCGGCCCCAAGCCGTTCGGCGACCGCAGCCCCGAGGATGAACCCGCGGCTTTCGATGCCGACCACGACGTCGATCCGGTCTGCAGCATAGGGACTCGCGAGTTTTTCGATGGTCGCCCGGAGTCCCTCCGCGTTTCTCAACAGCGTCGTGATGTCGTAGAAGAGAATCCCCGGCTTCGGAAAATCCGGAACATGCCTGATGTGCTGTTTGAAATCCATAATCGGTCGCGACAAGCCTTTCCGCTACTTGATCACAAAGCCCGAGTACTCTCCACTCGGCAGCTCGCTTTCGGCCTCGACGTCATCCACGCGCGCGGCCGGTGGCCCGCGCCGCAGCGCACGCTCCAAGCGCGTGACCGTTTCCGTTTCACCCTCGATGTACGCCTCGACCCTGCCGTCCGGCCGATTCCGCACCCAACCGGTCACACCTTCGCGGGCAGCCGCCTCCTGCGTGAAATAGCGGAAGCCGACGCCCTGGACGCGTCCGCCGATGATCAGTCGTCGCGCGACGCGCATATACGGGAAACGGAGATTATACTGGAGCGTTCGTGTCCGACACGTCGACCCCGGTGCAGCACACCGCGGATGAGGAAACGTACTGACCATCGCAGCGCTCTGCTGCCACTGACCCTTACCGCCCTCGGCGTCGTCTACGGCGACATCGGCACCAGCCCTCTTTACGCCATCCGGGAGTGCTTCTTCGGGTCGCACGCGGTCCCGCCCACCCACGACAACGTGCTCGGCGTCCTGTCGCTCATCATCTATGCGCTGGTGATCGTCATTTCGATCAAGTACATCGCCATCGTCATGCGTGCGGACAACCAGGGGGAAGGGGGCATTCTGGCGCTCACCGCGCTGGTGCCAAGCCGGAACGGCGGCGCAAGCGGCGCATCGCGACTTGCCGTCGGCCGGCCCGTCCTGATCGCGCTAGGGATATTCGGCACCGCGTTGCTATACGGTGACGGCATGATTACGCCAGCCATTTCGGTGCTCAGTGCGGTCGAAGGGCTGGAAGTCGTGACGCCGTTATTCAGCCCCTACGTCGTGCCGATAACCGCCACGATTTTGGTCGTGCTGTTCGTCATTCAGCAGTTCGGCACGCACAGAGTTGGACGATTGTTCGGTCCGATCGTTATTGTCTGGTTTCTGACCATCGCGGTACTCGGCATCGTATGGATCGTGCAGGCGCCTGCAGTGCTTGCCGCCTTCAATCCGCGCCATGCGTTCGACTTCTTTCGGGAGAACGGATTTCCAGGTTTCGCCGTATTAGGAGCCGTCTTCCTGGTGGTGACCGGCGGCGAGGCGATGTACGCCGACATGGGCCACTTCGGAAAGCACCCTATCCGGCTTGCGTGGTTCGGTCTCGTGTTGCCCGCATTGGTACTGAACTATCTCGGCCAGGGGGCCCTGTTGCTGCTGGACCCAACCGCGTCGCAGCCATTCTTCCTGCTGGCGCCGCAGTGGGCGCTTGTTCCGCTCGTCGGGCTTGCGACGGCGGCGGCGATTATCGCCTCGCAGGCGTTGATCTCTGCCTCCTTCTCGGTGACGCGACAGGCCATCCAGCTCGGACTCGCACCTCGTCTCGACATCGAACACACCTCGCCCAGCGAAAGTAGGCCAAATCTACATCCCCCAGGTGAATTGGGCCCTGATGGTTGCCACTGTGCTCATCGTGATCGGATTCGGCTCCTCTGGCGCCGTTGCCGCCGCGTACGGGATTGCGGTGACGCTGGCGATGGTCATCGACGAGCTGCTGTTGTTCGTGGTGATGACCGAGCGCTGGCGATGGGCGATGCCGCTTGCCGTTGGCGTCACGGGCACATTTCTGACGATCGACGTCGGATTTTTCGGCGCCAACATCCTCAAGGTGATTCAGGGTGGCTGGGTCACGCTTGTGGGCGCCGGAATCATTTTCATGTTCATGACGACGTGGAAGACGGGCCGCCGGCTGCTCGCGGAAAGGCTCACCGCGCGCGCGCTGCCGCTGGAGGACTTCGTGGCGAGAATCGCGGCGAATCCGCCTGTCCGGTACCCGGAACAGCTGTCTTCATGACGGCTCAGCCACGCGGCGCGCCTCCCGCCCTGGCGCACAATCTGCGCTACAACAAGGTCCTTCACGAGCACGTCGTTCTGCTGACGATCACCACCGCGCAGGTGCCGCACGTGCCTCCCGACGAGCGCATCACGTTCGAGACGCTCGGCTGCGGCCTGTTCAACGTCCGCGCCCAGTTCGGATTCATGGACGATCCAGACGTGCCTCAAGCGTTGTTAGTGGCGCGCGCGAAGGGGGTGGAGATGAACCTCGACGATCTGACCTATTTCCTGGGACGGGAGACGATCATCGTGTCACGTCGCCAGGGGATGGCTATATGGCGGGAAAAACTGTTCGTGTTGATGGCGCGTAACGCCGTTCGGGCGACAGCGTTCTTCCGCCTGCCGCCCGAACGTGTCGTCGAGCTTGGAGTGCAGGTCGAGATGTAGTTACTGAACCGACACCATCACCTCGAACTCACCCGAGTTGTCCCCGAGATAGTCGTCATTCACTCCAAGATACAGGCGTCCGCTCGACGGCGCCCGAACCGATCGGCGGTTACCGATGAAGAACGGCGTGTCGTTATCGATGCGCCCAATCAGCGCACCGGCCGGCTGGCTCGAGAACGGCGAATCGGCAGCACGCCGTCCGCTTCGCGCTCCTCGCGCTGCAGCAACGTCGCCGGGCTCGTTGCTCATTCGAACCGTGCCGGTCACGTCAAAGACGATCAGGTCGCCTGCCTGAACGTTGAGGCTCGTGTTGGTCCATCGCTCGCGCGAATCCACGACGATGAACTCTCCCGACGTGGCCGCCGTGTCGAAGTCGTCATTGACGAACTGACCGCGGAATTCCGCGCGCGTGAGCCTGCTGTCGTTGTTCACGTCCAGCCTGTTGAACGCCGGCATGGCGCCGTTGCTCGACCGCCACTCGGGCCGACTGATCACGCCGTCGGCATTACGGTCCATGTCGCGGAATCGCCCGTCGGTGCGGAATCGCCCGTCGGCACCGGTTGAGTTCTGCACGCTGTCCCGTCCGTTCGACGGACAGTAACGAACGCCGCCCGATCCGGGGACGCCCCATTCACCGAACTGCTGCATGTACTCTCTGGATTCCAGAATGCGATCGATGGCCGCGTCCGGTCCGCTCTGTTGGATCATTCGTGCAAATGCGCGCTGACCCTCGACGTCAGGCTGTCGTCCAAGAATGTGCCGGTACAGCCTGGCGACAGAGCGCTCGTACGGCGTGTTCTCGCCGTTCTCCGTATACACGAACCGCTGTGTGTATCGGGGGACGCGGCAATCGCGCGCACCACGCCGCGAACTGTCATCCGACCACTCTCGAGCTGTTGCACCCAGTGGGCACTGCCAGCGTCGGCTTGGCGTTCGAGCATGTGTCGGTACAGCTCATTCACGACCTGACGCGCATCCGTCGTGCACGGCTGTTGTGCCGCGGCGACGGCGGGAAGGAATACGGTTAGCACCAGAATCGCTGCGCGTTTCATGAACTTGCCTCCTGAGCCAGTACACGTTCAGGATTTATGCCGTTTCAGCTCTGCCCGGTCACTGTCATCCTCAGCGCGGCTGGGCCATAATGACTCATGCGTTATCCGGAAAGTTTCGTGGCGCCAATGCGCGCCGAGCTCGCCTGTTTGGGCGTCGAGGAGCTGCGCACGCCCGCAGACGTGGACGACGCCGTCCAAACGACGCGCGGTACGTTGATGATTGTGGTGAACTCAATCTGTGGATGCGCCGCGGGGAAAGCGCGCCCTGGTGTGGCCATCGCTCTCCGGCACGGCGCGCGCCCCACTCGCCTGGCGACGGTGTTTGCCGGCGCGGACATCGAGGCAACCGAGCGCGCGCGAAGCTACTTCACCGGCTATCCGCCCTCGTCGCCGTCGATCGGGCTGCTGAGGGATGGCGAGCTCGTGTGGATGCTGGAGCGGCGGCAGATCGAGAACCAGGGACCCCAGCAGATTGCGGCCATGATGACGGCCGCCTTCGATCGGTTCTGCGTCCCCGCCACTGCGCCCTAGAGACACACTGGCGCGACGCACGTCAACGCCGCTTTAGAAACCGCGGAAGAGTGGCCGTGATGAAGCGGTGCCCGGCCATGGGATCGAGGCCAGCATCACCGCGAGCGCCAAACCAAAGAAGATCGCCGCCAGCTTGTGTCGTCGCGCCGGTTCAGTGGCTTTCTGGACGCGCGCGCGGCCGACATGAGCGAGCGCTACGCTAATCACCATGCCGGCGAGGTGCTCCACTGCCCAGTACCGCAGCCCGGAATTCGACATGGCGGCACCGAAATCGCGGAACGCCACGCTGGTGATCGGACTCAGGAAGAGATACAGCAGGATGCCCAGCAGCAATTGCAGGTCCAGCATCCCTACGAACACCTGACCCGCGCGGTTGTCAGCAGGCGTCCACGCTCGCCGCCCACGCATACCTGCTACTGCACGTACAAATGCAACAATCCCCGCGGCGAGCACTACCCATCGCAGCAGCGAGTGAAGTGCCAGCGTCACCACATACATGGGAGGATTCTATGCCGATACGCCTGTGAAGGATTGTGAAGCCGGAAAAACGCCTACCGGACGAACGTGAACTTCGCCTGGCCGGACGTTCCGCTGCCCCACGGCCAGAGGAAAGCGCCGTTGGTTGGCCGCGCCGTCGCGCTGATACGCACGTAGTACTCGCGGTTGGGCTCGAGAACGGATGTCTCGAACAGTGGCAGCCGCTGGAAACTGGTCATCAACTGGCGGACCGCGGCTTCGCTCTCGAGCACCTGCGTGGTCTCGACCTTGCCGTCGACCATGCGCACCACGGTATGCAACCGGGTGAGGTTGTCGTACTCGACGCTGTTGGTGACGGTGGAGGTCACGATCGTCCGATCCACCCACACCGGAACCTCCAGTCGGAGGTCGACCGTGTATGTAAAGGTGGTCTTGAGCCCGCTCCTGACGGCCGCCCGCACTTCCTCAGTGAACCCGTCCGCCAGCTCGAATGTCACCAGCACGTGATCGTCGCGCACAAGTGGCACAATGCGCAGGCCTTCCGCCGCCACAAGGGTCGCGGTGGCCGAACAGAGCAATAGCGCGCAAAACAGGGCTGTTTTGACGCGTTTGCCCGCGGATCCGAACGGAAGAGCCATAAAAGGTCCTCTGCACTGTACCACAGGTGAACCTCTGCCGGTGTAAGATTTTGGGGGAAACCTGGTGCGTACGCTAAAGCTCCTTACTGTCGCCTCGCTTGCCCTGGCTGTCGTGGCGTCGCACACGCACGCTCAGAGCCAGAGTTTACCCGTCGCGCTGTTCGAACGGTACGTCGAATCGTTGCGGCAGCAGGTAGGCATTCCAGGATTGTCCGTCGCGATCACGCAGAACGGTCAGCTCGTCTGGGACAAAGGATTCGGCTATCAGGATGTCGAAGCCTTTGAGGTTGCCAAAGGCGACACGCCGTATCCGCTGCTGGACCTTACACAGGTTCTCTCATCGACGGTCCTGCTGCAGCAATGCCTCGAGCTGAGAAATCTCGATTTATCCGATCGCGTGCGGAGATGGAACTCCCAGTTCTCTGACGACAGCACCACCCTCGAGCAGCTCCTGTCGCACAAAGCGCCAGGCGGTGGCTTCCAGGTACAACTCGAACCGCTATGCGGCGCTCACGACCGTCATCGACCAATGTTCGAGCGGGCGCTACGCGCGGCTGATCACCGAAGAGATCCTCAATCGCCTTGGGATGACGAATTCCGTCCCGAGTCACGACCTCGCTGATGGAACTCCGACGCGGCGGGAATTCACCAACAGCGAGCGCAGCCGGTACGAATCCATCCTGCACCGCGTAGCCGTCCCGTATAAAGTGACGGGGGGCCGCGCAACCCGGTCCGACTATCCCCGGCCGTCTCTCTCTGCTTCAACAGGGATTGTGTCCACCGTCCGCGACCTCGCGCTTTTTGATGCCGCACTCGAGGACAACATCCTCCTCGAGGCCGAGACTCGGCAGCGCGCGTGGGCAGCGGCGGGAGCCGTACCGACCGGCCTCGGGTGGTTCGTGCAGCAGTACAACAATGAGCGCATCGTGTGGCATTTCGGCCTCGCACGCGACGCTTACTCCGCTCTCTACATCAAGGTCCCGGGCCGGAAGCTGACATTGATTCTCCTGGCAAACAGCGACGGCCTCGCCGTCCCCTACAACCTCGCCAGCGGCGACGTCACGGCTTCACTGTTCGCTCAGCTCTTCCTCAAGCTCTTCGTCGCCTGATGATCGGGTGCCGGCCAGCGGCGCACGGCGCATTGCTGACGGTATTTTTCTGGCTCGTCATCGTCGCGGCGCCGAATCCGGCCCGAGCCGAGTGGCTCATCACGCCGTTCGCCGGAGGTTCATTTGCGCCGGAGACAACGCTGCTCGTGTTCGAAGAGGGCGCAGGCCGGAAGTTCACACTCGGCGCGGCGGTTGCTCTTCTGAGCGATTCGCTTCTCGGCATCGAGGCGGAGGTCGGCCACACACCCGGCTTCTTTCAGGGCGACGACCCGCTCGGCCTCGTGCTGACGAGCCGCGTCACGACGATCACGGGCAATGTGATCCTCGCTGTTCCGCTCGCGATCACTCGCGAGTCGCTCCGGCCGTACGTGGTCGGCGGACTGGGCCTGATGCAGGCGAGGAGCAAACATGCGGCAGGCCTCTTCCCGGTTGACGAGAACCTTCTGGCCGTCGACCTCGGGGGCGGCGCCATCGGATTCGTAACGGACCGTACAGGTCTGCGCTTCGATCTCCGGTACATCAAGGCGGCCAGCGGCGCCGACGGACCACTTGCCCAACCCGGTGTGTCACGCTTGAGCTTCTGGCGCGCCACAGTGGGTATCGTGCTTCGCTAATTGGATCAGATCCGCACACGCGAACCTCGAGGAGCCTTTCCATGCAGTTACCTGCGGCAGAGCCCGGATTGGTTGGACCCTTGCACTAGTAACGTGCATGACTCGAGCACTGTCCCCTCTTCAGTACATTAGGGTGGTGCTGGCGCTGCTCGTCACGATCGGCATCGCCAGTTCCGATGCCCAGACCAGGATCACTCCTGATCCGAACAAATACTCCGTGCAGCAGGACGTCGAGCTCGGCCAGGAGGCTTCCGCGGAAGCGCGCAAGCAGCTGCCGATGCTGAACGACGGCCGCGTGAAGGACTACGTCGAGCGCGTCGGGGAAAATCTGGTGAAGGGAATTCCACCCGAGTTCCGTCACGCCGAATTCCGCTACACGTTCGATGTCGTGAACCAGAAGGAGATCAACGCGTTCGCGTTGCCCGGTGGTCCCATGTTTCTCAACCGCGGCATGATCGAGGCCTCGAAGAACGAGGCTGAAATGGCCGGCGTCATGGCGCACGAGATCTCGCACGTTGCGCTTCGACATGGCACCGCGCAGGCAACGAAGGGACAAAAGTTCCAGATTGGCGCGGTCGCAGGCCAGATTCTCGGGGCCATCGTCGGCGGCACGGCGGGTTCGGTCATTGCACAAGGCACACAGTTCGGACTGGGCGCCTACTTCCTCAAGTACGGCCGCGAATACGAGCGGCAGGCCGACCTCCTCGGCGCGCAGATCATGGCGCGCGCCGGATACAACCCGCGCGCGATGGCGAGCATGTTCCAGACGATCCAGGCCGAAGGCGGCCGCAGCGGACCCGAGTGGCTGAGCAGCCATCCGGATCCGGGCAACCGCTCGAACGCGATCACTCAGGAAGCGTCGATGCTGCGGGTGCAGGGAAACGCAGACACTGGCCAGTTTGCGTCGATCCAGTCGCGCCTGCGGGGGATGTCGCCGGCGTACACCGCCGAACAGATCGCGCAGGGGCAGGCTCGCACCCGCTCCGTCGGCACTACCGGACGAGCGGTGAATGTCGAGCCGCCTTCGACGCGATTCAGAACCTACACTCCGTCGAATTTCCTGCGCGTGAGCGTCCCGGCGAACTGGGAGCAGGTCAACACCGGCGGCGGTGGCGTCACCTACGCGCCGGAGGGTGGCTTCCTTTCAGGCAATAGTGAAACCGCCTTTACCCATGGCATCGAGATCGGCGTCGCGACCGGTGGCAGCGGAAATCTGCAGCGCGACAGTCAACAGCTCCTCGACAACTTTGCCCGGACCAATCCGCAGCTGGAGCGCGCCGGGAGTACACGCCGGGTCAGCATCGGCGGCCGGCAGGGTCTGTCCACGCCGCTCGCCAACGTGTCCGAAGTCACGGGTCAGCGGGAATACGTCAACCTCTCGACGGCACAACTCCGCGATGGAACGATTCTTTACCTGATTGGCGTCGCCCCTCAGACCGAGGCGGCCACGTATGAGCGGGCCTTTCAGCGAGTGAGAGACACGCTTCAAATCGCGGATCGATAGCCGGCAACGAAATGGGGCACGTTCCAATGCGTTTTGTGATCGTTGTGCTCGCACTGCTCGGCCTTGGAATGGTGAGCGGTGTCACGACGCCGGCGCTTGCGGCGGCCATCGACAGCGGCTACGCATTCGTGATGGAACAGCAGCCCGGTCAGGATTCAATCGACATCGACGTTGACGGCGGAAGCGCGTGGTGGGCCAATTCGCTGTGGATTGGAATCGGTGTCGTTGCGCTTCTGCTTCTCGTCGTGATCGTCGCACTCGCCATGAGAGGAGGCGGCACGACGGTCATCAAAGAGTAACCGGCGCGCGGTTCCCGCTCTTCTTACTGCGGGAACCGCCCCGACGCAGCCAGCAGCTCCAGCCGAGCGTGGCGCAATGAATGTGCGGCAATCGCCACGGCGGTTTCCGCATCGCGTGCCTGCCGTTGCGCGTCGATCACTTCGATATTGGTGTTCGCACCTTCCCTGAAAGCAATGTCCGTGATTCTGACGACCTCGTTCGCTTGTTCCGAGGCGCGCTGCGCATGCATGAGCGCACGCTCGGAGGTGGCCACGGCTTCCCGGGCGGTGCGGACTTCGGAGCTCGCCTGACGTACGGCTTCGGCGCGCTCGGCGCGAACGACATCGAGCAGTGCCAGCCGTTCCCGGGCTTGACCTCGGCGCTGGCCCGAATCGAACAGCGGCACACTGAACAGAACAGCCCCGCGCCACGAACGCGAGTTCGCGAACAGACCTGTTGGGGTCAGCATTTGCGGCGTGAACAGCGCCGTCACCGACGGTAGATACTCTTTCCAGGCGTCAGCGGCGCGTCGCTGAGCGGCCGATTCGCGTGCCTGAATCAGGCGAAGGTCCTCGCGGTCGGAAATCAGCTCCGCGTCTGGTACCGTCTCGGGCGGCACATCGAGCGTTGGTTCGGCGGCTATCGTCACAGGGCCGTCGGCCGCGATGAGCACACCAAGCGCTTCCTGCGCCCGCCTCACCAACAGCCGGGCCCCTTCGACACGCGATTCGTTGGCCGACAACTCCTGCTCGGCACGAACGGCATTCAGACGGCTGCCGATGCCCCCCTGAAAACGCTGGTTGGCGTATTCGAAGTGCGCGCGCGCGTTGTCACGCGCGCGTTCGTTCAGCTCCAGCACCTGCAGCTGGGCGATGACGGCGAGGTACGCCTCGCCTGCCGCAATGCCTATTTGCCGCCGCGCATCTTCGACGCCTCGCTGTGAGACGAATACCTGGTCTTCCGCCTGGTTCCGTTCCGCCCATCTCACCGGCACGATGAGAGGTACAGCAACGTCGGCGGTGGTCACTGTCTGCGTCCGTGGCGAAATTGCGCTGCCGCTGAATCTGGTCACGGGATCGATGACGTTTGTCGTGATGAACGCACCTATCGACGGCAGCGACTGGGAACGCACCTGTTGTTCGACAGCCTGGGCGCGAAGGATATCGGCGGCCGCCATCTGAACCGTCGGGTGATTGGTAATCGCGCGGCGGACAGCGTCTTCGAAGGTTACCTGCTCGATCGCCTGGCCGTACACCACCGGGCTCAACGAAGCGAAGGCGACTGCCAACAGCGCGGCGCGTAGCTCAAGCATGGGTCGTTACCTGGGATTCGCGGCGGCCGCCGGGAATCAACGTGCGGACCAGCACGTACAAGATCGGAATGAAGATCACGTTGAGGAAGGTCGCAAACATCATCCCGCCCGCCACGGCCGTGCCCACCGAGTTGCGCCCCTCCTGCCCTGCGCCGGTCGCAAACACGAGCGGCATGACGCCCAGGATGAACGCCAGCGACGTCATCAGGATCGGCCGGAGACGGATGCGCGCCGCTTCGATGGCGGCGTCGACGATCGACAGACCCTTCGCTCGCAGCTGTTCGGCGAATTCGACAATCAGGATCGCGTTCTTTGCGGCCAGACCGATCAGGAGGACGAGACCGATCTGGCAATACAGATCGTTCTGCAGTCCACGCGCCCACTGCGCCGACAAGGCCCCGAGCACCGCGAGCGGCACGCCCAGGAGGACGATGAACGGCAGGATCA
The DNA here is from genome assembly GCA_963814955.1 of uncultured Acidobacteriota bacterium. Classification (GTDB taxonomy): domain Bacteria; phylum Acidobacteriota; class Vicinamibacteria; order Vicinamibacterales; family UBA2999; genus DATCJA01. The sequence continues at coordinate 223,248 of CAWFEX010000012.1, read as the reverse complement.
GCGATTCGTACTGAGCCGCCAGCGTCAGATACACGAGCAGCAGGCCGATGCCGAAAATGGCGGCAGATTGTCCGCCGGCCTGAACTTCCTCGAATGAAATACCTGACCAGGCGTAGCCGAAGCCCTGCGGCAGCGAGGACTCCGCGAGCCTCTGCATCTCTTCAATCGCCTGCCCCGAGCTGAATCCCGGCGCCGCTGCTCCATTGATCGTCGTTGACCGGAACAGATTGAAGTGGTTGATGACCTGCGGCCCCGTCGTCTCACGCACGCTCACGACATTCGTGAGCGGCACCATCTCACCGCGCTCCGTTCGCGCGTAGTACTGGCCGAGGTCCTTGGGGTCCGACCTGTATGCACGATCCGCCTGCACATACACGCGGTAGGCGCGGTTGTTGAAGTCGAAATCGTTCACATAGGCCGAGCCGAGATAGATCTGCATCGCGCTTGTGATCTCGCTGATTGGCAGACCCAGGCTCCGTGCCTTTTCGCGATCGATGTCCACCGCCAGCTGTGGATCGTTCGCGGTGAATCCGCTGAACAACCCGCTGACGAGCGGCGACTGTCGCGAAGCGCCAATCAGGTTCTGCGTGCCGCTGGCCAGCGCCTGGATGTCGCCGCTGCCGGTCTGATCGAGCACCTGCATCTCGAAGCCGCCGAACGCGCCGAGACCAAAGATTGCGGGCGGCGCGAACGAGATCACCATCGCGCTCTGGATCCCGAACAGCGGCCCCTGCAGCCGCGGGAGCAGCCCCTGCAGGCGGTGCTCGTCGCCCTCCCGTGCCTCGAACGGCTTCAGCAGGGTGAAGATCATGCCCGTATTCGACGCCGCCCCCGTGAAGCTGAAGCCGCCCACTGAGAAGACCGACTCCACTTCGGGCGTGGTCATCAACACCTTTTCAGCTTCCCGCATCGCGCTGCTGGTGTACTCGAGTGATGCCCCTGCCGGCGCCTGGACGAGCGTCATGAACCACCCGGCGTCCTGCTCGGGAAGAAACGCCTGCGGCACGCGCGTGTATACGAGATAGGTGGCGCCGAGCAGCGCCACGAAGACCAGCGCAACGGCCCACCGGACACGCACCAATCCTCGAATCAGCCGCACGTATAACCGCGTGCCACCCACAATCGTGGCCTCGATCGCGCCGAAGATTCGCCCGCGGCCGAGCTCCCCGTGCTTGAGCAGAAGAGCGGACAGCGCCGGCGTCAGGGTTATCGCGTTGAATGCGGAGATGGCGACGGCAAACGCGATTGTGAGAGCAAACTGCTGATACAACCGTCCGGTCGTGCCTGGGAAAAATGCAACGGGAACGAATACCGCGATCAACACGAGCGCCGTGGCGATCACCGCACCGAAGACCTCTCGCATCGCGTCCGAGGCGGCTTCGTGAGGTCCTTTCCGGTGTTCCTGAAGATGGCGCTCGATGTTCTCGATCACCACAATCGCATCGTCGACGACGATGCCTGTCGCCAGCACGATAGCGAAGAGCGTCAGCGTGTTAATCGAAAACCCGAGCAGGTGCACGAACGCGAACGCTCCGATCAGCGACACCGGCATGGTGAGGGCCGGAATCAGGGTGGCGCGCCAGCTCTGGAGGAAGACGAAGATCACGAGAACGACGAGGACAACCGCCTCGAGAAGGGTCTGCACCACTTCACGGATCGACTCCCGTACGACTGTGGTGGTGTCAAAGGCAACTGCATACTGCAGGCCCGGCGGAAAGGACCGGCTCAGACGCAGGAGCTCCGCCTCGACGCCATCGCGAACATCGAGTGCGTTGGCGGTGGGAAGTCCGACGACCGCGAAGCCGAGCGCATCGAAGCCTTGAAACCGCAGCGTTGACGAGTAGGTTTCGGCGCCGAGCTCAGCGGCGCCGACGTCGCGAAGCCGGACGAGCGACCCATCCTGCCCGGATTTGATGATGATGTTGTCGAACTCCGCTGCCTCGCGCAGCCGTCCGGCGGCGCGAACGCTCATTTGATACGTCTGGCCGGTCCTTGCCGGCGCGTCGCCAACGCTGCCGGCTGCGACGTTGACGTTCTGTTCGCGCAAGGCGTTCACGACGTCGCCCGCCGTGAGCCGCCGCGCCGCAAGGCGCAGCGGATCGAGCCAGAGGCGCATCGAGTACTTCCGCTCGCCGAAGATGATGACGTCGGCCACACCGGGAACGCGCTTGAGCGCGTCCTTGACGTACACATCGAGGTAGTTCGACATGAACAGCGAGTCGTACACACCCTTTTCGGAATACACGCCCACGGCGACGATGAAGTTGTTGGCCGACTTCTGAACCGTGACACCCGTTTGCCGTACTTCACCGGGCAGGCGTCCAAGCGCCTGGTTGACACGGTTCTGTACGTCGACGGCGGCAATGTCCTGATCGCGGGTGACGTCGAAGGTCACCGTGATCTGGCTGACGCCGCTGTTGGTGCTGGACGAGGACATGTAGAGCATGCCCTCGACCCCGTTAATAGCCTGTTCGAGGGGCGTCGTAACCGCCGTTTCAACCGTTTCGGCGTTGGCGCCCGTGTAGACCGCGATCACACTCACGGTCGGTGGCGCCACGTCCGGATACTGGCCAATCGGCATGGACGGGATCGCCAGCGCGCCGGCCAGCACGATCACGAGCGAGCAGACAGTGGCGAGAATTGGACGACGAATGAAGGTGTCAACGAACACGACTATCCTCTTTGGACGGACTCGGCGGTTATGACGGTTTCACGGGTGCGCCGTCGCCGAGCTTCTGCACGTTCGAGACAATGACGCGCGCACCGGGCTCGAGGCCACCGCGGACCACGTACTCTTCGCCGAGCACATCTCCAAGGGTGACCGGTTTCTGCCGCGCGACAAATCCCTTGTCGCTCTGCTCGGCGACGTAGACGAACTGCTGGCCCGCCACGCGTGTTACGGCGACGATTGGCACCGCGAGCGTCGGCTCGTTGCTCCAGATGATGCGGGCGCGCACGTACTGCATGACGCGGATGGTCGCCGGCATCTGCCGCAACGTCGCTTTTACCAGTACCGTTTGCGTGGCGTCATCTGCACGGGGCGCGATGAATGTAATCGCATTGGACGCGATAACCTGTCCGCCGGTGTCGAGCAGCTCCACTGTCAGGCCTGGTCTCAGGTCCTTCGCCCGTTCGAGCGGGACGTTCACGTAGACTTCGAGTCCTTCAGGCTGATCGATCGTAGTAATCACCGTCGACTGCGTGACCCGATCGCCCTGACGAATCGGAATGTCGCCCACCGTGCCGGCTGTTGGCGCCGTGACGCGGTAATACTGGAGTTCCACCTGGCTCTCTTTGATCTGAGACTGCACGGCGGCCAGCTGCGCCTCTGCGTTCTTGTACGCCGTTTCCGCCGCCTCGAGCTCGGCGAGACTCACCGCGCCCGCTTCGTTCAGCTTCTGCATGCGGGCCAGTTGCTGCTTGGCAAACGCCAGGTCGGCTTCGCGGGACAGCCGCTGTGATTCCGCCACCGTCACCGTCGCCACCTGCTTGTCGGGGTCGATCTGAATAAGAGGCTGCCCTCGACCGACGCGAGCCCCCGACCTGACGAAAATTTCGCGGACGATGCCTTCCACCTGTGGCTGGACCGTCGTCGAGCGTAGTGATCGAATCGTCGCGACATACTCAGACGACTGGGGCAACGGTCGAGGCTCGAGAGTCACCGTCTTCACTTCGGTGGGCGGAAACGCGCCCGGTCCCCCAGCTCCTCCTTGCGGTTGATCCTGTCCACCGCAGGCAGCCAGCGAGATCGGTATGAGAAAAGCGGCAAACGACGAGAGTAGGCGCATAGAGAATCGGATGACGTCACTGGGGAGTGACGTGGATGTGCCGGAAGACGTCAATGATACCTGATACGTCCGGCCCTGCTGACCGGTTTCAGCGGAAGATGCCCTTCAATCCTTCGCCGAGCGCGGTAAAGAAACCCTGTAGCACACGCTGCGCCCGCTGCTTCAGCGTTCCCGGGTGAATGGAACACAGCCGCGCCGGAACAGCGTCACCTTCCTTGAAATACTCGGTATAACCCGGGCAGCCTTCGACAGCCCGTTGATATGACAATTGACACAGTTCCTCCGTGCGCAGATCGGGAGGTGGCGTAAATGGTTCGGCCGGGCGCCATCGACCAACGCGGCGCATGAAATCGGACCAGATAGGGAGTGCCACACGCGCGCCGGATCCGCCCTCTCGAATCCTCTCCGGCTGATCGAAACCGACCCACACCCCGGCGACCACCGAAGAAGAAAAACCAACGAACCACGCATCTCGATAATCGTTCGTCGATCCCGTTTTGCCGCCGATCGCGCCCCGAACGCCAGCCCTGCGGGCACCGGCGCCCGTGCCTCGATCGATGACGTCCTCCAGCATCGACACCATCTGAAACGCGATCGGCTCGGGAAGGATCCGCTCCCGTTCGATGTGCACGCGATGCACGTCTTCTCCGTCGGCATTCTGTATCGACACCATCCCGCGCGGCCGCACACGATATCCCAGCGTTGGAAACACCGCGTATGCCGCAGTCAGCTCCAGTGGTGTCACCAGGCCGCTTCCGAGTGCGAGAGACGGCACGTCAGGCTGGTCGTGCACGCCAAGATCGCGCAGCAAGACGCAGCACCGGACCGCTACCCACCTGCTGCTGCAGCAGGACCGCCGCCGCATTGCTCGATTCCAGCAGCGCCGCACGGAGCGTCATCTCGGTGCGCCCGGCCGCGCGCTCGTCGCGCGGAATCCACACACCGCTCGGCGCCTCGACCGCCACTTGCTGCAGTCCGGTGATCATCGAAACGGGCGACAAGCCGCGCTCGAGTGCCGCCGCATACACGAATGGCTTGAAGGCGGACCCGGGCTGCCGCCGGCTGCGCACCGCGCGATTGAATGGCGTCGATGCGAAATCGGAGCCGCCCACCATGGCGAGCAGGTCGCCGGTCTGTGGATCCATCGCAACCAGCGCTGCCTGCAACCCCTTCGACCGAAGACGCTGAAGTCCGTCGCGAACCGCCGCTTCAGCGGCATCCTGGATCGCAGGGTTGAAGGTGGTGCGCACTTTCCAGTCCGGCGGATTGTCGCCGCCGTAGAGGGAGCGGAACTGCTGGCGCAGATATTCCTTCGCGTATCCGTGTCGTGCCGATGTCACGACAGGCGGCGGCTGGATGCGCAGAGACGCGACGCGTGCCTGCCGCTCCTGGTCGCCGGTGATCTTTCCTTCCTCCCTCATTCGCTGCAGCACGACATGGCTGCGTCGCCGCGCGGCGTCCAAATGGCTCCATGGCGAATATGACGCCGGCGCCCGGATGATCCCCGCCACGAGCGCGGCCTCGGCCAGTGTCAGCTCGGATGCCGGCTTGCCGAGCATTTTCTGCGACATCGGCTCGACACCGTAGATGCCGGCGCCGAGATACACGCGGTTCAGATAGAGCTCGAGAATCTCCCTCTTGGAAAGGAAAATCTCGAGCATGACGGCGAGCGCCGCTTCCTGGAGCTTGCGCGCGTAGGTTTTCGAGTTCGACAGAAACAGCGTGCGCGCCAACTGCTGCGTAATCGTGCTGCCGCCCTGCGTGCCGGTTGCGGATCGCAGGTTGTAAAAGGTGGCCCTGGTGAGTGCGATCGGGTCGACGCCGGGGTGGAGATAGTACCGATGGTCCTCCACCGCAATAACTGCGTCTTTGAAAAACGTGGAAATCTGCTCGAGACGCACGTCGCGCCGCTGCTCGTCAAGCCGGAACCAGGGCCGGTCGTTGGCGTCGTAGAAGACGGTGTCGCCGACACCGCGGTTCAGCTTATAGACGGCCCAGGCATGGCGGCCCGTCCAGACGACGCTCATCGTCAGCAGCACGAGGACGGCGGCGCCGACGGCGGTGATGACCCAGTCGCGACGCGACAGGGCGCGAAGATCTGAAAAACGCACCTCTTGAATGGTATAACGATGCTACCGATGAGCGGACGCCTAAGCCGTGTACTGCTCGCTACCCTGCTGGTGGCAGCGGCGGGCCTCGAGGCCCGCCAGGCTGCCGTCGAGCGTTCATCGGAAGGCGCGGCTGAGGCCGATTTTCTGTCGCGCGTACGGCGGTTGACGATCGAGGGCCGCCGCGCCGGTGAAGGTTACTGGTCGCCCGACGGGCAGCGCCTGGTATTTCAGAGCGAGCGCGAGCCGGGTAACCCCTTCTACCAGATTTACGCGCTCGACCTCGCGTCCGGTGAGACAAAGCGAATCTCGCCGGGATACGGCAAGACGACGTGCTCTTTCTTCCGCCCCGGAAGCGATCAGATTCTGTTCGCCTCCACGCATCACGATCCGAAATCGAAGGCGCTCCAGAAGGAGGAGCTCGACTTCCGCGCATCGGGCAAAGAACGGCGATACGCGTGGGACTACGACCCCGAGTTCGAGCTGTATGCCTTGTCCGAGAAGTCCGGGCAATTTACCCGTCTGACAAACGCACGAGGGTACGATGCCGAGGGCAGCTATTCGCCTGACGGGCAGTGGATTGTTTACTCCTCGAACCGTGACGCGTACAACCGCACCTTGAGCGGGGCCGAACAAAAGCAGCTCGAAATCGATCCGAGCTACTTCGCGGAGATCTACATCATGCGCGCGGATGGCTCGCAGGTTCGGCGCCTCACCAACGCGGCTGGATACGACGGCGGACCTTTCTTCTTTCCGGACGGGTCGCGAATCATCTGGCGGCGTTTCGACGAGCAGGGGCTCATCGCGGATGTCTGGACTGCGAAGCCCGATGGCACGGATGCGCGACAGATCACCAGCTTCGGGGCCATGAGCTGGGCGCCTTACGTACATCCGTCCGGGCAGTATCTGCTGTTTGCCTCGAACAAGTTGGGATTCGAGAACTTCGAAGTTTTCATGGTCGACATCGACGGACGCAAGGAGCCGGTGCGCATCACATACGCCGACGGTTTCGACGGGTTGCCGGTGCCGTCGCCCGACGGACGTCGGCTCGCATGGACGTCGAGCCGAGGCGGCGGCCGCGAGGGACAGGTCTTCCTGGCCGAGTGGAATCACGCTCGTGCCCTGGCGGCGCTTCAGGCCGCCCCGAATCGCGCGCGTTAGAGGGGGTCTGACCCGGGGTCAGACCCGGGGTCAGACCCCTACTTAAACCTATATAAACTCTAGGTTTGCATCATGCAGAAATCGACAAGTGCGCTGATCGCGGCGTTGCTGCTGGTTCCCGCAGCGGTACGCACGCAGACACCCGTTGCCTCGCCCGCGAAAACCCACGTCGAATTCCTGGCGTCCGAGAAGCTCGAAGGACGCGAAGCCGGCTCGCAAGGGGAACGTTTCGCGGCCGAGTACCTGACGGCCCAACTCACCCGCATCGGCGCGCGGCCCCTGCCTGGCCGGTCAGACATGTTCATCCCGTTCGAGTTCACGGGCGGCAGCCGGGACGGCGGGTCGCAGGTCGCCGTCACGGGGCGAACGTTTTCACCACCAGCCGACATCCGGGCGTTGTCCTTTTCAGACGACGGCGACGTCACCGGAAGCGTGGTTTTTGCCGGCTACGGCCTTATCGTCCCTGAATCACAGAACTTCGCGTACGACAGCTATGCCGGCATCGATGTGAAAGACAAGATCGTGCTGGTCCTTCGCTACTTTCCCGAAGACACCGATCAGCAGACTCGTGCCATCCTCGCGCGCTACTCGGATCTTCGATACAAGGCGATGGCCGCACGGCAGCGAGGCGCCCGAGCGCTCCTCGTGGTGACGGGACCCCGATCGCCGAATGCCGGCGAGCTGGTGCCGATGACGTTCGACACGGCGCTTGCCGGCTCCGGCATTCCAGCCGCGAGCATCAGCGGAGCGGTTGCCGACGCCCTCTTTGCAACCGTCAAGCCGCTGCGTGAAGCGCAGGAGGCGCTCGACTCAGGCAACCCGCACGTTGCCGGTTTCGACCTACCGGGTGTGTCGCTGGCGCTCAAAGCATCGGTCGTTCGTGAACGCCACACCGCGCGTAACATCGTTGCGTATCTGCCGGCGACTGCGCCCGCACCGGCCGCCGACAAATCGTGGATCGCCATAGGCGCCCACTACGACCATCTTGGCCGGGGCGACAGGGGCAACTCGCTGGCGTCCAAGGAACAGGCTTCTGCGATCCATTACGGCGCCGACGACAACGCGTCGGGCACCGCGGCGGTCCTGGCAATCGCCGAGTCGCTCGCCAAATCGAGTCAACCCCGCCGCAGACACGTCCTGATTGGACTCTGGTCCGCGGAAGAGATCGGCCTTGTCGGATCCAATGCGTTCGTCACGCAACCCCCCGTACCCGTCGACCAGATTGCGGCGTACTTCAACTTCGACATGGTGGGGCGCATGCAGAACAACCGGCTCGTCGTACAGGCGACGGGCACGAGTCCAGTGTGGGGCCGACTCCTGGAGCGCGCGAACATCGCCGCCGGATTCGACCTCGTCGTTCAGCCCGATCCCTATCAGCCGACGGATGTCACCAATTTCAATCAGGCGGGGGTGCCGAGCCTCGCCTTCTTCACCGGGTCGCACACGGATTACCACAAACCGTCGGACACCGCCGACAAGATCAACTACGAAGACCTGAACCGGATCGTAGAGATGGCGAGCTCACTCGTCAGGAACGTGGCGGACACAGACGAGGCGCCGCAATTCACCAAGGTCGAACAGCCTGCCTCGCGTGGCAGCCTCGCGGGAGTCCGCGTCACCACCGGGACGATTCCTGATTACGCGACCGAGGTCAAAGGGCTGTTGCTGTCCGGCGTCGTGGGAGGCGGACCGGCCGAACAGGCGGGACTTGCCAAAGGCGACATCATCGTGGAAATCGCCGGAAAGACGATTGCCAACATTTACGATTACACGTATGCCCTCGAACTGTTGCGTGTGAACCAGGCGGTCAAGGTCGTCTACATGCGCAACGGTGAGCGGCGTGAAACGCAGCTGACCCCTGGCGCTCGCCGGTAATCAGCCTTCCGTGCCGGCGCGCTCCTGAACGGTGCCCTCTTCGGCGATCAGTTCCTCTGCCTGGTCCTTCAATCTGTCGGTCGGCTGCCCCACCTCCACTGGTCCCTGCATCCGCGCGTAGATGAAGGAGATCACAAAGATCACGATGATCAGCACGAGCGACAGCCACTGCGGAATCTCGAAATGGACGTAACCGGCTGTGTGCAGGTAATCGAGACAAAGCTTCAGGCCAATCCACGCGATGATGACGAATGCGCCGTCAACGAGCGTCGGATAGCGCTCGACCAGCTTGATCAACTGACCGACGACGAGCCGCAAAGCCACGATGCCGAGGAGACCCCCCGTCATCACGACCCACATCTTGGGCGACATCGCCACGGCCACCAGAATCGAATCAATCGAAAACGCCAGATTCACCAGTTCGACCCTGACCACCGTCGCCCAGAACGCCGACAGGCCGAGCCACGGCTTCGCCTTCGGCGCCGCGCGGCGATCCTCGCCTTCCTTGTGGCCCCAGAAGTGTGAGTAGGTGAGATAGAGGAGATACAACCCGCCTGCGAGCTTTACCGATGAGACGCGAATGAGATATACGGCCAGCAGGGTCGCGATGATGCGGAACGCGAAACCGCCAATCAGACCGTATCGAAGGGCTTTGTGGTGCTGCGGTCGTGGTAGACCCAGCACCAGGATCGCCATGACGAGGGCGTTGTCGGCGCTCAGCAGGCCTTCGAGGGCAATGAGAGCGCCGATTGTTACGAAATCGGCTGGTTGTATGTCCAAGACCGTGTAGTGGTTTGTCCTTCCCGAATCACGGCCGGGCGTTTCCCTTGTGGCGGGCGCCAGACCGCGGTCGAAGGCCTGTCATGAGTGGTCCGCAATGAGCTGGAACAGCCATAGATCCTACTCTGAAAAGATCCCGCCAACCTTGACATGGGTCGTATCAAACCCTACACTCGATCTATATCAAGGTGGAGCGCGAACTCTATTTCATCAGCATGGCAGCAGAGATGCTCGGAATGCATCCGCAGACGCTGCGGAAGTACGAGCGTCTCGGTTTGATTCAGCCGTCGCGGACGATTGGCAGCATGCGGCTCTATTCCCGGGAGGAGCTCGAGCGCCTGCGACTGATCAAGCACCTCGTCGACGAAGCGGGGATCAATCTGGCCGGCGTGCAAAGACTGCTGACCATTGCCGAGGTGATGCAGCGCATACGCCCGCTGATGGACGAGCACGCGCTCAGCACCGGCACGGGCCGCCGGCAGCTGCTCAACGAAATCAGGCGGCTCAACGAGGCGCTCGGACTATGAACGTCTTTAGGGTTTTGTCCTTGGTCTTGCGTCAGGACCGGTGACTAAAACCAAAGACTAAAGACCATGGAATTCAAAGACTACTACGCAACGCTCGGCGTATCGAAGGCCGCTATTGAGAAGGAAATCAAGCAGGCCTACCGCAAGCTCGCCCGGAAGTACCATCCCGACGTCAATCCCGGCGACAAGGCGGCCGAGGCACGTTTTAAAGAGATCAACGAAGCGTACGAAGTTCTTGGCGATTCCTCCAAGCGAAAGAAGTACGACGAGCTTGGCGCCAACTGGCGGCTCTACGAACAGGCCGAAGCACAGGGCCGGCCCAACCCGTTTGCCGGGCAGTGGTCGGCCAACATGGGTGGAAGCGGCGGCTCCGGCGGCGGGTTCCGGACGATGACGCAGGAGGAGATGGAGGAGCTGTTCGGCGACACGAATCCCTTCTCCGACTTCTTTACGACCTTCTTTGGCGGCGACGTTCGACAGTCGGCGCGTGGACGCTCGCGGCGGCACCCAGGCCGTGATGTCGAACACGAAATCGAGCTGACATTGGAGGACGCCTATCACGGGACGATGCGCCGGCTGTCGACGAAGCACGACGGAAATGTGCGGACCGTCGACGTACGCATTCCGGCAGGCGTGAGCGACGGTTCACGTGTCCGCGTTGCCGGTGAAGGCGAGCACGGCGTCGGAGGTGGCGCTGCCGGGGATCTGTATCTCAGGGTGCGTCTGTCACCGCATCCCCAGTTCGAGCAGAAAGGGCGCGATCTTTATGTCAAAGTTCCGGTTCGGGTGACGACAGCGGTCCTCGGTGGCGAAGCTGCCATTCAAACGTTGTCCGGCAAGTCGGTGCGGCTTCGAATTCCGCCGCTCACCCAGAACGGGCAGGTCTTCAGGCTCAAAGGATATGGCATGCCGAAGATCGGACATGTCGATGACAAGGGAGATCTTTACGCCCGTGTCGAGGTGCAGCTTCCCACGGAGCTCACGCCGGCCGAGCGGGAACACTACGAGGCTATCGCGAAACTAGAGGAAGCCGCCGCAAAGAAGCATTCGGCGGCATGACAACATGAATCTCAACAAATTTACTGACAAGGCGCAGGAGTCGGTCATCACGGCGCAGAATCTCGCGACCGAGCTCACGCACGCAGAGGTCGCTCCGGAGCACCTTCTTGTTGCCCTCATCGAGCAGGCTGGCGGGATCGTTCCATCGGTGCTCCGGAAGATGATGCTCGATCCTGCTCGCGTCGCCGCGGACGCCAGGAAGCTCCTCGACAACTTCCCGAAGGCGTACGGCGCGGAGCTGCGGCTTTCGCCCCGCATGAAGCTGATCTTCGACTCCGCGCAGGCTGAGGCCGAACGCCTCCAGGACGAGTTCATCAGCACCGAGCATCTGCTGCTGGCGCTCGCGAGTGAAGCCGGCCGTTCGCCCGCGGCGCAGCTGCTGCAGCGCAGCGGCGCGGGCAAAGACGCGTTGTACGCGGCGCTCACCCAAGTGCGCGGAAGCCAGCGGGTGACGTCACAGAACCCCGAAGCCACGTACGAGGCGCTGGCCCGTTACGGCCGCGACCTCACCGATCTGGCGCGCAAAGGCAAGCTCGATCCGGTAATCGGCCGCGACGAAGAGGTGCGACGCGTCATCCAGGTGCTGTCGCGTCGAACCAAGAACAATCCAGTGCTCATCGGCGAACCTGGCGTCGGCAAGACCGCCATCGTCGAAGGTCTCGCACAGCGGATTATCCGCGGCGACGTCCCTGAGGGACTCAAGAACAAGAAGATCTTCGCGCTCGATATGGGAGCGCTGGTGGCGGGGGCGAAATATCGCGGCGAGTTCGAGGAGCGCCTCAAGGCCGTGCTCAAGGAAATCGCCGACTCCGAGGGGCTGATTGTGCTCTTCATCGACGAGCTGCACACCGTCGTGGGTGCCGGCGCCGCCGAGGGCGCGATGGATGCCTCGCAGATGTTGAAGCCGATGCTGGCGCGCGGCGAGCTCCACACGATTGGCGCGACGACGCTTGACGAGTACCGGAAACACATTGAAAAGGATGCCGCCCTCGAGCGGCGATTCCAACCGGTGCTCGTGGGCGAACCCAACGTCGAGGACACCATTTCCATCCTGCGCGGACTTCGTGAGCGCTATGAGATTCATCACGGCGTGACGTTCAAGGATGCGGCGCTGGTGGCGGCCGCCGTCCTGTCGCATCGGTACATTTCCGACCGGTTCCTGCCGGACAAGGCGATCGACCTGGTGGACGAGGCGGCGTCGAAGCTGCGGATGGAAATCGACTCGATGCCGGCAGAGCTCGACGAGGTACGGCGGCGGATCATGCAGCTCGAAATCGAGCGCGAAGCGCTGCGCAAGGAACGGGACGCGGCCTCGGTCGAGCGCCTCGGTCGCCTCGAAAAAGAACTGGCAGATCTGAAGGAAGAGCAGACCCGGCTCCACGCTCACTGGGAACAGGAAAAACAGGCAATCCAGACCTCGCGCCAGCTGAAAGAGGAGCTGGAGCAGGTTCGCCTGGCCATCGACGGCGCGCAGCGCGCGGGCGACTACGCGAAAGCCTCCGAGCTGCAGTACGGGCGGCTCCCGGAGCTGGAACAGAAGATCCGCGAACAGGAAGTCGGGCTCGCCGAATTACAGAAGAGCCAGCGCATGCTGAAAGAGGAAGTCGACGAGGAAGACATCGCGGAAGTCGTGTCGAAGTGGACGAACATCCCTGTGAGCCGCCTGATGGAAGGGGAAATCCAGAAGCTGATTCACATGGAGGCACGCCTGCATCAGCGCGTCATCGGCCAGGAGGATGCGATTGTCGCGGTCTCCAACGCGATCAGGCGGGCCCGCGCCGGACTTCAGGATCCAAACCGGCCGCTCGGCAGCTTCATCTTCCTCGGACCGACTGGCGTCGGGAAAACAGAGCTGGCACGCGCGCTTGCGGAGTTCCTCTTCGACGACGAACACGCAATGGTCCGCATCGACATGTCGGAGTACCAGGAGAAGCACACGGTTTCCCGGATGATCGGTGCGCCTCCGGGATATGTCGGCTACGAAGAAGCCGGGCAGTTGACCGAAGCCGTCAGACGGCGGCCGTACGCCGTGGTCCTCTTCGACGAAATCGAGAAGGCGCACCCCGAGGTGCTCAACGTGCTGCTGCAGCTTCTTGACGACGGTCGCCTGACCGACGGCAAGGGGCGGACGGTCGACTTCAAGAATGTCGTGGTCATCATGACGTCAAACCTCGGCAGTCACTTCATCGCTGAACATACGGGGGATCTGACCGAGGGCATCCGCCGGCAATTGACGGAGACACTGAGACAACATTTCCGTCCCGAGTTCCTCAACCGGGTGGACGAAGTGATCTTCTTCCACGCGCTCGGGCTGGAAGATATGAAGGCGATCGTCGACATTCAGATTCGTGGCCTGTTGAATCGGCTCGAGGACCGAAAGATCCACGTCGAGCTCACGGAGGCGGCGAAGAGCTTCCTCGTGTCTGAGGGATACGATCCGATGTACGGCGCGCGACCGCTCAAGCGGACAATTCAGCGGCGCGTGCTCGACCCGCTGGCGATGCGCGTACTCGAGGGAGAGTTTCGCGAAGGCGATCGAATCACCGTGGACGTAGGAGACAATGAACTGAAGTTCCAGAAAGTACAAACGGTGACTGCGTAGTGCCCAATACACGAACACCACCCGGGATCAACCCGCGCGACAAGCGACCGGGCGAGCGGCGTTCGCTCCCGCGTCCGGGCCGGCCCGGCGGTGTGGTCTGGTACGTTCTCGGGTTCCTCACGCTGATGATGCTGGCCCAGGCGTGGTTTCTCGCGCCCGCCGGCCGGCAAATTTCGTACAGCGAGTTCAAAGCCGCTGTTCGCGGCGGTCAGGTCGCCGAAACCGTTGTCGGCGAGCAGTCGATTCGCGGCACGTTCAATCGCGATGTCAACGGCAGCCGCAACTTCAACACTGCCCGCATCGAAGATCCCAAGCTGCTGGAGGAGCTCGATACCGCCGGCGTCAAATACACCGGTGAATTCGTCAGCCGATGGCTCCCCGAAGTCATCAGCTGGGTCATCCCCATCGTCCTGCTCTTCGCGCTGTGGAGCTTTTTCTTCAGGCGCATGGGAGGCGCCGAAGGCGGAGTCATGTCGTTCGCCCGCAGCAAGCATCGCGTGTTCGCGGAAGACGATGTCAAAACGAGCTTCGCAGATGTAGCGGGCGTGGACGAAGCCGAGCAGGAGTTGAAGGAGATTGTCGAATTCCTGAAGACTCCGAAGAAATATACCGCGCTCGGCGGACGAATTCCGAAAGGCGTGCTGCTCGTCGGCCCACCTGGAACGGGCAAGACCCTGCTGGCCAGAGCGGTGGCTGGTGAAGCCAAGGTGCCGTTCTTCAGTCTCAGCGGATCAGAGTTCGTGGAGATGTTCGTCGGCGTCGGCGCCGCACGTGTCCGGGATCTCTTCGCCCAGGCCGAACAGAAGGCGCCGTGCATCATTTTCATCGACGAGCTCGATGCTCTCGGACGCGCGCGGGTGCAGAGCCCTATCGGCTCGCACGAAGAGCGCGAGCAGACGCTCAACCAGCTTCTCGCCGAGATGGACGGGTTCGACTCCCGGAAAGCCATCATCATCATGGCCGCGACCAACCGGCCAGAGGTGCTCGACCCGGCACTGCTCCGCCCGGGACGATTCGACAGACAGGTCCTCGTCGACAAGCCCGATGTCAAGGGACGCGAGGAGGTGCTGCGCATCCACACGAAGGAAGTGAAGCTGGCAGGGAATGTCGACTTGAAGGTCGTTGCGGCCCGCACGGCGGGTTTTGCCGGCGCCGATCTGGCGAACCTGGTGAACGAGGCTGCACTGCTGGCCGCGCGCAAGGACAAGACGGCGGTCGAAATGGCGGACTTCGAAGAGGCGATCGACCGGCTCATCGCCGGACTCGAGAAGAAACGCGTCATGAGCACGAAAGAGCGCGAGATCGTGGCCTACCACGAATCCGGCCACGCGATCGTCGCAACACTCATCCCGAACATGGACCCTGTACACAAGATCTCGATTGTCCAGCGCGGGTTTGGCGCCCTCGGCTACACCATGCAGTTGCCGCTCGAGGACCGTTACCTGATGCAGCGTCAGGACCTGCTCAATCAGCTGGCGGTCCTGCTGGGAGGACGTACCGCCGAGGAGATTGCGCTCGGCGAAATTTCCACGGGTGCCCAGAACGACCTGCTTCGCGCAACAGACATCGCCCGGGCGATGGTCACCGAGTTTGGCATGAGCGATGCGCTCGGCGCCGTCAACTACGACGGCCACCAGCGGAACAAGTTCCTCGACATCACAATGGGTCCCGAACGGGGCGCGTATGCAGAAGACACTGCGCGGCTCATCGACGCGGAAGTCAAACGAATCATGGGCGACGCACATACGCAGGCGCGCCAAATCCTCACGGGGCACCGCGATGATCTCGAAGCCGTCACCCGCCGGCTTCTCGAGCTCGAGGTCATGGAGGGAGACGAGCTTCGCACCCTTCTCGGTATTTCCCCGGCCGCAAAGGAGTCACCCGAAACAACCCCGTTGCCTCCGGGCATCCACTAAGAGCGATGAATCATCCTGCGTACGCGGTGGCGCGGATCGTCGCGCCGACGGTGGCGGAGCATCTCCAGATTCATCGCGCCGCGCTGCCGCCTTTGGAGTCGGCACAGCCGCCTCATGAACTGCTGCCGACGGCGGACCAGATCGAAGCGCTCATTGATACGGCTTTCTGGGCCAGCGTGCGGCGCGAAGAGGGCTACGTTCCGAAGATTTCGCTTGCGTTCCTGAGGCCGCTGCCGGAGGTCTCGCCGCTGACATTCGCGGATCCGCTGCCGCTCGAGCCAAGTGCGCTCACCCGTCTGGCAGCGGCGGTCGAGCAACCGGGCATCCATCTGGGCGTCTGGCCCGCCCTCGCGGTGCCGCCTCACGGCGGCACCGCTTCGGCGAGTCAGGCCGGCTATGGTGACCTCGCGGTGTGGGGAACGACCCATCTGATTCCGCCGTTCTGCTTCGTTGTGGAAGTGGTCGCACCCGGCTTGCTGGTGCTGAAACACCGGCCGCGGCACGAATCACGCAAATTCGTCAACCTCGCGGTACTCGAAGGCGACCGCATCAAGATCGTCGACGAACGGGCCTCGCGTATCGCCGACTGCCCCGCTCTGCTGACGTCGATGCTCGGGTTCGACTACGCATGGCTCCAGGACGAAGCGCTGAACGTCCAGGTGCAGATGGCGTTGTCGATGCGCCGCCACGGGCGAGGCGGAATCCTGCTCGTGGTACCCAGCGGCAGCGGCGACTGGCGCGAGTCGATCGTCCATCCGATTCGCTACGCAGTTGAACCGCCGTTCAGCGAGCTGATGAACGTTCTGCACAATCACGACAGCATGCCGGAGCACGAATGGACCGAGGCGATGAACCACGCCATCGACGCCCTCGCCGGCCTGACGGCCGTTGACGGTGCGACGATAGTCACCGACCAGTACGAGCTTCACGCATTTGGCGCCAAGATCGTCCGTCGCCATGGCGGCGCCCCGGTCGAAGAGATTGTCGTGACCGAGCCGGTCGTCGACGGTGAGGCCGCGCGGATGCATCCGGGTCAACTGGGTGGGACGCGACATCTCGCTGCAGCACAGTTCGTGCACGACCAGCGTGGAGCGATTGCGCTCGTGGCATCCCAGGACGGGCGGTTCACAATCTTCGCGTGGTCACCCTGCGACGGAGCGGTACACGCGCATCGCGTCGAAGTGCTGTTGTTGTAAGCCCCCCGTTCGGGTGATGCATGTCCTCGTCGTTTCGGCGACGATGCTTTCATGCTGACTGAATTTTCGAACCAATTGGCAGACGTTGTCGCCTCGGTCGCGCCCTCTATTGTGCAGGTACGGGGACGCCGCAGGCCTGCGAGTGGGGTGGTCTACGGCGACGGAATCGTCGTAACAACCATGCGCGCAGTCGGTCGCGAGGATGGCCTGCACGTGCGCATCCATCAAGGCGAGTTGTTGGATGCCGAGCTTGCCGGCTGGGATCCCGCGACGAGCCTGGCCGCGCTGCGGGTTCCAGGTCTGAGCGGGCGCGGCCTGACACCGGCCTCCGCAGAGGTCCGCGTCGGTCACATCGCACTCGCTGTTGCCCGTTCGTGGAGCAACGCGGTGACCGCCAGCGCCGGCATCGTGTCGGTCATCGGAGGTCCGCTTCCGACGGGCCGCCGACGCGCCATCGATCAAGTCATCCGCACGACCGCGCCCATGCACGACGGTTTCGCCGGTGGCGCGTTTCTCGACACCTCCGGCGGCCTCATCGGCGTGGCCACGGCGGCGGAAATTCGCGGTCTCGGCGTGATTATTCCGGCCGGGATTGCCTGGAAAGCAATTGCCGGCGTCCTGGAGCACGGCGGCGTCAAGCGTGGATACCTGGGCGTTGCCGGCCAACCGGTGACGCTGCCCGAAAATCAGCGTGCCGCCGCAGCTCTTGGCGATCGGGAGGAAGCGCTGCTCGTCGTCGGCGTGACGCCCGATGGCCCGGCGGCCCGCGCGGGCGTCATGGTGGGCGATGTCGTTGTGAGCTTCGATGGTCAGCCGATCGAGTCGCCGGAAGACCTGCTCGATTTGTTGACCGGCCAGCGCATAGGCCGCGCGGTGTCGCTTGCCGTGCTCCGTGCCGGCACCGCGACCGAGCTGTCCGTCACTGTGGGCGAGCGCCCGCGCGCGACGAGATGAAAGTGATTCTGATTGGATCTGCCGAGGAGCGCGCGCGCATGCGCGCGAGCCTCGACGGCATCATCGACGTGGTCGGGGAGTTTCCAACGCTCAAGTCGGCCGAAGCCGCACGCATCCAGGCCGACGGGGTTCTGCTGGCGCCGAACGTCGGGCTGAAGCCCGACACTACGTACGCGGGTGAATCGTTCGACGCGTTCCAGGAGCCGTTGACGCCGCGCGAAGTCGAGGTGCTCGAGCTGCTGGCCGAAGGGCTGCCCAACCGCGCCATCGCCGACCGGCTTGGCATCAGCGACCAGACCGTCAAATTTCACGTCGCATCCATTTCAGGGAAATTGGGCGCCGCAAACCGGACTGATGCGGTCCGTCGCGCCGTGCGCCGGGGGCTCATTACGTTCTGAAGCCCGTCAGTCCGCTGTTCTTCGTTCCGTCGGTACGACCGTCACCTGATGCCGCGTTCCTCGCCGAAGGACGGTCAGCTCCGACGGCACGCCGATGCATTCATCTGTCAGGTAGCGATGGAGATCGTCGATACCCGCGACGGGATGTCCGGCAAACAAGAGGACGACATCTCCTTCGCCCAGCCCGCCGGCGGCCGCCGGGCTGGCGGGTTCCACTGACGCTACGAGCACGCCTGACGACACCGCAAGCTGGTTCGCCCGGGCGAGGGCGCGCGGAATGGGAGTCTGCTGACCGACAATGCCGACGTAGCTCCGGCGAATCGCGCCGTCCCGGATCAACCGCGATGCCACGAACCGCGCCGTGTTGCTCGCAATCGCGAAACATAGTCCTTGCGCACCGGCAAGGACGGCCGTGTTGATGCCGATTACGTCGCCTGTAGTTGTAACCAGAGGACCGCCCGAGTTGCCGGGATTGAGCGCTGCATCTGTCTGAATGACATCTTCAATCAGGCGCAGCGAACGCGAACGCAGCGACCGTCCCAGCGCACTTACAACACCGGTCGTCACGGAATGGTGAAAGCCGTAGGGATTTCCCATCGCAACCACGACCTGCCCCACGCGAAGCCGCCGGGAATCACCAAACTGTGCCCAGGGCAGCGAAGACCCCGTCACCCGTATGACCGCAAGGTCTGTGTCCGCATCCCTCCCGATGAGAGCCGCCGACATGGTTCGGCCGTCGGGAAGCGTCACGGCGATCGGTCCGCCGCGTTCGACAACGTGATTGTTGGTCAGGGTGAAACCATCGGGCGTGAAAATGACCCCCGAACCGCTGCCCCGTTGCAGTTCGACGCGCACGACAGCCGGTCCGGCGATTTCCACGGCATCGATGACCGCGCGCGAATACGCGTCGAGCAGCGCAGCGTCACCGACGACGTCTGGCTGACGTGCTGGGTTCACGACTTGATTCTAGAAAGAGCCGGGCGCGCCCGCATCACCCGAATTGGTGGGAGGAGGACCTTTGACTTTTGACCTTTGACCTTTGACCTGCACGTTTCCAATCAGTCCGTCACACATCCCTCCGACGCCGAACGCACCAGCCGCACGTATTTCCCGAGCACCCCGCTGGTCGCCTTGGGTGCGGGTGCCCTCCACGCCGCCCGCCGCGCCGCGAGCTCCTCGTCGCTGAGGTCGGCGCGCAGCTCGCACGTCGACGCATCGATCGTCACGCGATCACCGTCGCGGAGCAGAGCGATTGGGCCGCCGTCCTGCGCTTCGGGGGTGATGTGTCCGATGATGAATCCGTGCGATCCACCTGAAAAACGTCCGTCGGTGATCATCGCGGTGTCGTTGCCCAGTCCGGCGCCCATGATTGCGGACGTTGGCGTCAGCATCTCAGGCATCCCCGGGCCCCCTTTCGGCCCTTCGTAGCGAATGACGACGACGGACCCTTTCGCGATTTCGCCCCGCTCCAATCCCCCAAGCATCGCCTCTTCGGAGTCGTATACCTTTGCCGGGCCGGCGAACTTCTCGCCTTCCTTGCCGGTGATCTTGGCAACCGCGCCGTCCGGAGCAAGATTGCCGCGAAGAATACGAAGATGGCCGCGCGGGAATACCGGCGTTTCAATCGGATGGACGACCTGCTGGCCTGGAGAGAGCGGCGCGGCGTCGGCGAGGTTTTCCGCGAGCGTCTTTCCTGTCACCGTCATGCACTCTCCGTGCAGGAGTCCGCGCTCGAGCAGATACTTCATGACGGCCGGCGTACCGCCCACGTTATGAAGATCTTCCTGGACGTATCGGCCGCTTGGCTTCAAATCGGCCAGCAGCGGCACACGATCGCTTATCCGCTGAAAGTCGTCCAGGGAGAGCGCCACGCGTGCTGTCCGGGCGATCGCCATCAGATGCAGCACGGCGTTGGTAGATCCGCCCAGCGCCATGACCATCGTCAGCGCGTTCTCGAGCGAATCGCGCGTGAGGATGTCGCGCGGCTTCAGGTCGCGCTCGAGCAGCGTCCGTACGGCGGCACCGGCCCGGCGGCATTCCTCCGCTTTCCCGGGGTCCTCAGCCGGGATCGATGAGCTGTACGGCAGGGACAGGCCCATTGCCTCGATCGCCACCGCCATCGTGTTGGCCGTGTACATGCCGCCGCAGGCACCGGCGCCGGGGCAGGCGTGGCGAACGATATCGAGCCGCTGTTCGTCGGTAATGACGCCCGCGAGATACTCGCCGTACGATTGGAATGCAGAAATGACGTCGCGGGGTTTGCCGAGCGCCTGGCCAGGGCGAATCGTGCCGCCGTACACCATCAACGCCGGCCGATTGAGGCGGAGCATCGCCATCACCGAGCCCGGCATGTTCTTGTCGCAGCCGGGGACCGTGATCAGCCCGTCGTACCACTGCGCGCCCATGACGGTCTCGATCGAGTCGGCAATGAGATCCCGCGACGGAAGCGAGAAGCTCATACCCTCCGTGCCCATCGAAATGCCGTCGCTGACGCCAATGGTGTTGAATCTCAGTCCAACCAGTCCCGCGGCCTGAACGCCCT
This sequence comes from uncultured Acidobacteriota bacterium, assembly GCA_963814955.1. Lineage (GTDB taxonomy): Bacteria > Acidobacteriota > Vicinamibacteria > Vicinamibacterales > UBA2999 > DATCJA01. The sequence continues at coordinate 202,342 of CAWFEX010000012.1, read as the reverse complement.
CCTTGACGTGCGCGGCGAGTCGATCGAGATGCATGTTGCAGGTGTTGCCTTCCCACCACATGCTGCAGATGCCCACTTGCGCTTTTTGGAGGTCGGCGTCGGTGAGGCCGGTGCCGTACAGCATCGCCTGCGACGCGCCCTGGCTGCGCGGCTGAGTGATTCGAGAGGAATATTTGTTCATAGACATGATCGCCGGGTCCGCAGCGCCTGAATCGTTCTAGCGCTGCGGAACTCGGCCCACGTACGGAAGGTGGCCCGGCAGCGCGCTACCAGCTACCGCCTACGACCTACCAGCTAGACCGATGCCGGCTGCGGCAGCTTGACCGGATCCAGAAACGGCATCATGTCGCGAAGCTTGGAGCCCACGATCTCGACCGGATGATTGCGATCGCGCTCACGCATCGCCTTGAAATTCTGACATCCGGTCTCGTTCTCGTTGATCCACTTCTTTGCGAATTCGCCCGATTGAATCTCTTTGAGGAGCTGCCGCATCGTCGCCTTCGTCTCGTCAGTCACGATGCGTGAGCCCGCGGTGTAGTCGCCGTACTCGGCCGTATCGCTGATCGAATAGCGCATGTAGGCGAGGCCCCCGCGATACATCAGATCGACGATCAGCTTGAGCTCATGGAGACATTCGAAGTACGCAATCTCCGGCTGATATCCTGCCTCGATGAGAGTTTCGAAGCCTGCCTTCACCAGCGCGCTCGTGCCGCCACACAGCACCGCCTGCTCGCCGAAGAGATCGGTTTCCGTCTCCTCCGCAAACGTCGTTTCAATGACGCCCGCGCGAGTGCAGCCAATTGCCCGCGCGTAAGAAAGCGCCAGCGCTCTGCCCTGTCCGGTCACGTCCTGGTGGACCGCCAGCAGACCGGGAGTGCCGCCGCCTTCTTCGAACACTTCGCGTACGCGGTGCCCTGGCGCCTTGGGCGCCACCATCGTCACATCAACGTCTTTCGGCGGGACGATCCAGTTGAAGCGCACCGCGAACCCGTGCGCGAACATCAGCATCTTCCCTGCTGTGAGGTGTTCCTTGATATCGGCGGTGTAGACCTTGGCCTGATGCTGATCGGGAACGAGAATCATGATCACGTCGGCCCATTTCGACGCGTCCGCGATGCTCAGCACGTTGAGTCCCGCCGTCCGCGCCTTCTCGACCGATTTGCTCGTGCCCGGCAGACCGACGACCACATCAACGCCGCTGTCCTTCAAGTTCAGCGCGTGCGCGTGCCCCTGCGATCCGTAGCCAATCACCGCCACCTTCTTCTTGCGGATCAACTGGATGTCCGCGTCCCTGTCGTAATACATCGTCGCCATGTCTGCTCCTGAACCTTGCGAAGTACGTGAATTCACGAATTTACGAATCTACGAATTGACGGATTTCATTGAACAATTGAAGCCAACGTCAAATTCGTCAATCCGTAAATTCGTAAATCCGTCAATTCGTAAATCTATTAGATTTGCGCCGCCGACAGCGCCGTGTCTCCCCGTCGCATCGCCACCTGCCCCGTCCGCACCATCTCGATGATGCCGAGCGGCTCGAGGCGGCTGATCACGGCATCGACGTGCGGTGGCTCTCCCGTAATCTCGAGTGTCATTGTCTGCTCGCCAGTATCGACGATGTGGGCTCGTGTTTCGTCCACGACGCGCAAGAGCGCCGCGCGATCGTGCCCGGCAACGGCCACTTTCACGAGCGCCAGATCGCGCGCGACAGCGGGCACAGCGCCGAGATCTTCCACCTGCAGGACGTTGACGAGCTTATAAAGGTACGCCGTGACGCGTTCGGCGCTCGCCTGATCGCTGTCGATCACGATCGTCATCCGCGAGATCCCGGGCTCGGCGGTGCGACCGACGGTCAGCGACTCGATATTGAAATTGCGGCGTCGAAAGAGCGACGCAACCCGATTGAGGACGCCGGGCTTGTCTTCAACAAGGGCGACGAGGGTGTGATGCATTGGGCGAACTCTTGAAAGGCTTTTGCTGCTGGGCCGACCTAAAGGTCGGCCCCTACTAATACTCGGCTTTGGCCTTTTTCAAATCGGATCAGCACCGGTCTCAGCGAGCACGGAACGCTCCGGGCGGCGAATCATCGCGTGAAGGTCGGCGCCGGCCGGCACCATCGGGTACACGCTATCCTCCTGCTCCACTCGGAAGTCAATCAGAACCGTGCCTTCCAGGGTGCGGGCGCGCTCGACGATGTCGGCAACCTCGCTCCGCTTTTCGACGCGAAGACCCTCTAACCCGTGTGCCTCGGCAATCTTCACGAAGTCGGGGCTCCGGAGCGGTGTGGCGGCATAGCGCCGTTCGTAGAAGAATTCCTGCCACTGCCGCACCATCCCGAGGTAGCCGTTGTTGATGATGGCGACGTTGACCTTGACCCCTTCCTGCGCGGCGGTTGTCAGCTCCGCCTGGGTCATCTGAAAACCGCCATCTCCTACGATCGCCCATACTTCCGCATCCGGACGCGCGATCTTCGCGCCGATCGCCGCCGGCAGTGCAAAGCCCATCGTCCCGAGGCCGCCCGAGGTGACAAGCGACCGCGGCGTTTCGTGGTGGTAGTACTGCGCTTCCCACATCTGGTGCTGGCCGACATCCGTCACGACAATGGCGTTGCCGCCGGTAATGCGCCAGATGTCGTTGATGACGTGCGCCGCGTACAGATGACCGGTGTCTGGCAGCTTCTGAATATCGCGAACCGCGGCATCGCCCTTCATTGAGTCGATGTACGCGAGCCAGGGAGCGTGATCGGCCGGCTCGAGCACGTTGAGCAAGTCCGCGAGCGTCTCTCGCAGGTCGCCGACAATGGCGGCATCGGCAATGACGTTCTTGTTGATTTCCGACGGGTCGATATCGACGTGAATCTTCCTGGCGTGTGGCGCGTACGTCTTGATGTTCCCGGTGACGCGATCGTCGAACCGCATGCCGAATGCCAGCAGCAGGTCGGCTTCCTGAATCGCATGATTCACCCATGCCTCACCGTGCATGCCCATCATGCCGAGATTCAGCGAATGACTGGCGGGCACGCCGCCCAGACCCAGGAGCGTCATGGCAATCGGCGCGTGAATCCGTTCGGCGAGAGCGAGCAGCTCGCTGGTGGCGCCGCTCTGGATGACGCCCTGGCCCGCAAGGATTACCGGCCTGCGGGACTCTCGAATCAGGTCTGTGGCCTTCGTGAGATCCTCGCGCGTAACCGGACGATCGGCGCGATAGCCGCGCATCCGGACCGGCGTGGAATCCCACGTCCAGTCAATCGACGCCTGCTGCGCATCCTTGGTGATATCCACAAGTACCGGACCCGGCCGTCCTGACTTTGCCAGGTGGAATGCTTCCTTCATTGCCGGCATGATGTCTTCCACCCGCGTCACCAGGTAGCTGTGCTTTGTGATTGGCAGCGTAATGCCGGTGATGTCGGTTTCCTGAAACGCGTCGTACCCGATGAGCTTGCTTGGAACCTGTCCGGTGATGCACACGATGGGCGACGAATCCATCATGGCGGTGGCGATGCCGGTCACCATGTTCGTTGCGCCCGGTCCCGAGGTGGCAATGGCGACGCCGACGCCGCCGCCGGCCCTGGCAAATCCATCGGCCATGTGGGTCGCGCCCTGTTCATGGCGAACCAGCACATGCCGAACGGGATAGTCCAGCATCGCGTCGTAGGCTGGCAGGATCGCGCCGCCCGGATACCCGAAGACGGTATGCGCGCCTTCGTGCACCAGGCATTCCCAGATGATCTGTGCGCCGGTACGTTTCGCCATGCTGGCCAGTCTGCCTGATGGCGAGCCATTCGTCAAATTGATAGTTATTCGATGACGATAAGCGATCGTGATACGCCGCGGGCGACGGCGACTGCAGCCCGTCATAGAGGGTCAGACCCGGGGTCAGACCCCGGGTCTGACCCTCGACATGCTTGACCTGGTCCGATCCTTGCCCCCGGTCGAGGTGAAGGAGTGAAGTCATGAAAACGTCCTGGACCGCGGCGACCCTGTTTTGCTCGGCATTCCTGATCGGATGCGGCAGCGGTACGCCCGAAAATACCCAGAATTTCGATCTGAACGCGCCGGCAGTCGAGGCCGCCGCGCCCGTGCAGCCGGTTACGGAAAACGCTCCGGCCGTACAGGGACCGTCGCCGAGTCAGGACAGGTCAGCGCCAGTCGCCACGCGACGTGATTCGCCCGCCGCGCGCCCGGCAGCGCCTCGCCCGGCACCCGTCGCCGAGGCTTTGGCACCTGCCCCAGCGAGCGTCTCAGCCCCGCCCCCGGCGGCGGCTCCCGCACGTCCGGCGGCTCCGCGATTCCGCGAGGTAACGGCGCCCGCGAACACTGGGCTCTCCCTCGAGCTGTTGACGGCGGTGTCGTCCGAGACAGCGCAGGTCGAAACGCCGGTCCGCGCCCGGCTGCGTGAATCGGTTGTCGTCGATGGCTACACGGTGCTGCTAGCGGGAACCGTATTGAACGGGAATGTCATTGACGTTGCCCGAGCCGGTCGCATTCAGGGCCGCTCGCGCCTGACCTTCCGGTTCACCGAAGCCGAAGTCGATGGTGGACGCGAAGATTTCAGGACCAACCCGATTACGTTCGAAGGAGAAGCGACCAAGGGCGAGGATGCGACGAAGGTGGGCGCTGGCGCCGTTGGTGGTGCAATCATCGGCGGGATTCTCGGGGGCGGATCTGGTGCTGCGAAGGGCGCAGCAATCGGCGGCGCCGCGGGCACCGGCGTCGTCCTGGCGACGCGCGGCCGCGAAGTCACACTGGCAGCGGGAACCGACATCGCGGCAACGCTTGCGACGCCGTTCTTCGTGCAGGTGCCAGTGCAGTAGCTAGCGAGGCTCCGCCTCGAGGATTCACGGATTCGCAGGCTTGTCCTGCGAATCCGGAACTGCGGCTTCGGCCGCCTGAAAGCCCTTTCTCGAGTGCGTGCCGTCACAGAACGGCTTGGTAGTTGAGGCGCCGCACCGGCACAATGCGACCGGTCGGCGCCCAATTTTGTACGGGACGCCATTCCAGTCGACGATCTGCACTTCGTCACTCTCAATCACATACGGCCCGTTTTTGCGAAGACGGATGGTGATCATGTTTGATAACTCACGTAGGGCTCGCGCTTTACGCCGCGCTAGGCGGGCCGTAAAGGCCCGCCCTGCGGTTGTGGCTCCAGGCACCGTAGGCGCCTTAAGGCTACTTTAGAGTGAGTACGGATTGCGGCCGATCGCGACGATGCTGCACGCGGCAATCACGTTCAGCTTTCTGCGGCGGGCTTCGGCAAACAGTTCCGCGCTCTCGGCACCAGGATTGATCCAGATTTCCGGTATCGCCTTCTGTTCAAACTCCGACAGAAGCCGCACGGCAACGTCGGGCTGCACGTAAACAGTGGCCATATCTATGGCGTCGGGCACGTCGAGCACCGAGTTGTACGTCTGCATCCCTTCGACCTCGCGCTCGTTGGGATTGACCGGAATCACTCGATAGCCCTCGGCCTGGAACGCCCGCAGAGCCTTGTTCCCGAACTTGCGGCGGTCGCTCGACGCCCCGACGACCGCGATCGTTCTGGACATATAACGAATTATGACAGGCGGGGCTCCCGGGTGCTTGTGCGTGGTGCGTCCTTCGCGGTTGATGCACAGGGCGTGAGCGACGTTCGCTAGAATGGCCCCAGTGCGCGTCCACTCGCCCTCACCCCTCGACCCTGCTCGGGGTGATCCTGAGCATGCCGAAGGGTCAGGACATCCCGAGCTGCGCCGAGGAATACGGCGGCCCGTCCTCACCCTGCTGCTGCTCTCATCGCTGACGTTCTTCCTCGGCCTCGGGCGCCCCGCGATCACCGACTCCGACGAGGGGTTTTACGCGGAAGCGGCGCGCGAGATGGTTGAAAGCGGCGACTGGCTGACACCGCATTTCAACTATTCGGATCGCTGGCAGAAGCCGGTGCTCTACTACTGGTTGACGGCAGCCACCTATCTCGTCTTCGGACCGACGGAGCTCGCTGCGCGGCTATGGTCGTCGTTGTCCGGCATCGGACTGGTGCTGTTGACGTGGGCGATCGCCCGCCGACTCAATCACGAAGCAACAGGGCCGCCCGATGAGGCGGCGTGGCTTGCCGCCGCTATCGTCGCCACCTGCGGCGGGTGCTTCGCGATGGCCCGATCTGCCCTCCCCGATCTCCCGCTGGCGTTCTTCATTACGCTGACGATGTGGTGTGGGCTCGAGAAGCGGCCGCTCCTTGCCGGTGCCGCGGCGGGTCTCGGGTTTGTCATGAAGGGACCGCTCGCCGTCGCAATTCCCGCGATCGTGCTGGTCCCAATCTGGTGGCGCGAACGCAGATTCACCGACATTCGTTTGAAGGACATCGCGCTTGCCGCGGCCGCGTTTACCGTGATTGGGGTTCCATGGTACTTGGCCATGGTGTCCGAACACGGCGTCGCCTACCTCCAGAGCTTTTTCGTGGGCGACAACTTCGAGCGTTTCACGACCGACCGCTTCAATGCGCCGAGACCTGTCTGGTTTTATGTCCCCATTGTCATTGGCGGAATGCTGCCCTGGTCGATGTACATCGCCATGCTGCCGTGGCAGTCGTTGCGCGACACCGTCCTGCGCCGTCGGCCGCTCGGCATCAATGATTGGCGCCTCCTGATCTGGTCGATCGTGCCGCTCCTTTTCTTCACGCTCTCGATCGGAAAGCAGCCGCGGTACATTCTTCCGGTATTGCCTCCACTTGGAATCATGCTGGCGCGTACGATTACCAGGCGCATCCACGATGTTGATCGGACTCCTCAACGGATGCTGACCATCGCCACGTTCGCAACCGCAGTGCTCTACGCAACATTGGCGGTTCTTCTCGTTCGGGCGGCGCCTCTCTTTATCAACGCATCGCCCGTTCTGACGAACGCAGGGCTCATCCTGATCGGCGCCTCGGCGTGTGTTCTTGCCTGGCTCGCCGCCGCCCGGCGATGGCGACTGCTGCCCACCACGATGACCATCTGTGGCGCAGCGCTGCTGCTGTCGGTGCAATTCGGCGCGCTGGCGGGCGCCAGACCCGAGCCGGTCGAGCGGATGGCGCAACTGGTCCGCACGCACCGCCATTCAGGGGAACCGGTCGGTGTCTATCAGGTGCTGGTCAGAAATCTCGTGTTCTACACGCGATTCAGGCAGGTCGACCTGTTCAATGAAAGTAACGCTCTCGACTTTCTGCGATCGCCGGAGCGCGTGCTGCTCGTAGTGCGCGCCGCGGACTTGCCGCGCCTTGAAACCATTGCCGGCCTCAGCACGATACGACTCGGCGAAGTCCAATATCTCGATACCGGCAACGTGCGTCTTCGCACGCTGCTGTCACCGCTGCCAGCTCAGGATCTCGACCGGGTTCTTCTGGTGGCAAACAGGTAGCCGCGCTACGGAAAGATCTTGCCGGGATTCAGAATCCCGGCCGGATCGAAGGCCGCTTTCACCCGCTTCATCAACGCAATCACTTCCGGCGACAGCTCGATTCCGATGTATGACGCTTTCGCGAAACCGATCCCGTGCTCGCCGCTGATCGATCCCTCCAGGGCGACCACCCGCTCGAAGAGAACGCGCTCGGCATGCGTCGCACGCGTGCGCTCCTCGGAATCGCTGCGATCGACCATGAAGTTCACGTGGATATTGCCGTCGCCAGCGTGCCCGAAGGCGACGACGCGCAGGCGATAGGACTCGCGAATGTCGTCGAGCAGCGCGAACAGTTCCGGCACGCGCCCGCGCGGGACGACGACGTCGTGATTGATTTTCAGCAAGCCGGTCGCCCGCAGGGCGATCGAGATGACCCGGCGTGCGGTCCACAGGCGGTCGCGCTCCTCGTCATCGGCCGCCGGAATGACGCGAGTGGCGCCTGCCTCCCGGCACGATTGCGCAACCTCGTCGATTTCTTCGGCGACAGCCGCGCGCGTGCCATCGACTTCGACGATCAACATCGCGCCCGTGCCCCCCGGCGCGATGTCCCGACCGAGATGTGCGCTCACCGCGCGCAGCGCCTCTGCGTCGATGAGTTCGAGCGTGGCAGGTACGACACGCCGGCGAATCAGTCCGGTCACGGCCTCGACGGCGGCCTGGACCTCCGTAAAGAGCGCCATCAGTGTTGACCGGGCCGGCGGTTTGGGAATCAGCCGGAGTGTAATCTTCGTCAGAATCGCCAGCGTCCCCTCCGAACCGACCAGCAGTTGTGTGAGGTCGTAGCCGACGACATTTTTCACGGCCTTCGAGCCCGTCTCGATGATTTCGCCTGTGGGCAAGACTGCTTCGAGCGCCAGCACGTACCGCCGGGTATTGCCGTACTTGAAGCCGCGCGGTCCTCCGGCGCATTCGGCAACGTTGCCACCAATCGAGGAGCTTTCGAGACTGGCCGGGTCCGGTGGATAAAAGAGGCCCACGGCCTCGACGGCACGCTGGAGATGACCCGTCACAACTCCTGGTTCCACGACCGCGAGCAGGTTCGCTTCGTCGATGTCGAGGATCCTGTTCAGCCGTTCGGTCGAGAGAATGATGCCACCACGCGTGGGCACCGCGCCGCCCGTGTAGCCGGTGCCCGCCCCGCGCACCACAAGGGGGACGCGCTGCTCGTTGCAGAGCCGCGCAATGGCTGCGATTTCGCGGTTATCAGCGGGGATGAGGACGAGGTCAGGGGGATGAATGATCCCGAGAGCGTCCTGACCGTATCGTTCGAGCGACGACGCGTCGGCACGGGCCCACTCCGCGCCGACGACCGCAATGAAGGGGTCGGCCCTAAGCACTCGCCTTCGCCGGCTGCAGCGACTCGGCGAAACGGAGAATCCGGTCGGCACCCTCGCGCAACTGCTCCATCGAGGTGGCGTACGAAATACGCAAGTAACCCGGCGCATCGAACCCCTCACCGGCGGTCACGGCGACGTGTTCCTTCTCGAGCAGCGCCTGGGCGAAGTCCGCTGACGTTCTCAGTCCGTCCGGCGCCAGCAGTCCCGATATGTCCGGAAACAGATAGAACGCGCCCTTCGGCTTCACACACCGAATTGCCGGATGCGCCGTGAGCCAACTGTGGATGTTGTCGCGCCGTCTGCGATATTCGTTGAGCATGAACGAGACGTCGTCCTGCGGTCCCGATATCGCGGCGAGCGCCGCCTTCTGGGTAATCGACGTGATGTTCGACGTCGTCTGACCCTGAATCGTGTTGAAAGCAGAGGTCAGCTCCTTCGGCGCGATCGTCCAGCCGCAGCGCCACCCGGTCATGGCATACGACTTCGAGGCCGAGCCTGCGATGACCGTGCGATCGCGGTGGCGATCGAACAGCACCTTCGGCAGCTTGTGCGCCACCTCCTCATAAATCAACTGCTCGTAGCAGAGGTCCACGACAATCCAGATGCCGCGCTTCGCCGCGGCTTCGACGATCGGCGTCAGCATCGCTTCGTCAACCAGCCCCCCCGTAGGGTTGCAGGGGGAGTTGATGATGATGGCCTTGGTCCGCGGGGTGATGGCGGCGACCACGGCCTCCGGCTGTACCGTAAAACCATCGTCCGCCTTTGTCTGCACGATGACAGGGATGGCGCCTACGAGCTTCACCTGCTCCGGAATGGTGGGCCAATACGGAGCATGAGTGATGACCTCGTCCCCAGGATCGTACAAAGCCAGGGCGGTGTTGAAGAGCGCCTGTTTACCGCCGGCAGTCAGGAGGACCTCTGCCGGGGTGATGTCGATGCCGTAGTCGCGCTTGTAGCGTGAGGCAACCGCTTCCCGCAGTTCCGGAATGCCAGCGACTGCCGTGTAGCGGGTAAAGTTCGCGTCGATGGCGGCCTTCCCCGCTGCCTTCGCGTGTTCTGGTGTTGGAAAATCCGGCTCTCCCGCGGTGAAGTCAACGACGTTGAATCCCGCGCGACGAAGCCGCTCTGCCTCCGCGGCCGCCTTGAGAGTGGCCGATCCCGAAACCTTCGCGAGACGCTGTGCGAACATGCTTTCCCCCTGATCTTGCCCGATTGCGGTCGCCCCTAACTCCTGACTCCCGCGCCCTGTTTGGCGCGGAGCCAACGCTCGACAGCCGGGGGCACCAACCCATGCACTTCGCCACCCAGCTGAAACACTTCCTTGATCAGCCGTGAGCTCAAATACGTGTACTGTTCTGCCGGCATCATGAACACCGTCTCGAGCTTCGGCTCGAGATGCCGGTTCATCAGCGCCATCTGGAACTGGTACTCGAAGTCCGACACGGCGCGGAGACCCCGGATGATCGCGCTTGCGCGCCGTTCTCTCGCGTATTCGACGAGCAATCCGTCGAACGTATCCACCTCGACGTTCGAGTACTCGCGAAAAACCTCCCGCACTATCGACACCCGTTCATCAGCCGTAAACAGCGGCTTCTTCTCCGTGTTCACGAGAACCGCCACGAGAATCCGTTCGAACAGGTGCGTGCTGCGCAGAATGATGTCGACGTGACCGTTCGTCAGCGGATCGAACGAGCCGGGAAAGACTGCAAGGCGGCCGTTTGGGGGGCCGGCAGGGGTCATCGTCGCACCCTCATCAATGTCAGTGCGCTGTCTCCGGACACGACGTCGCGAACGCGCAGCAGCAGGGCTGGCACTTCGGCCTCGCGCCGCCGGGCCCGCTCGAGCACCAGGAGACCGTCGGCGTTCATCAGATCGGCGGCAGCTTCCAGTGATTGCAGGACCGCACCGGGGTCAGCGTCGTACGGGGGATCCAGCAGAACCAGGTCGAACTGCTTATCGTGAGGCAGACGCCGCAACACTGACGCGGCATCGCCACACTCGATAGTATAGCCTTGCTGCACGCCGCAGAGCGTCAGGTTCTCCCTGATCAGCGCGACCGCGCGGCGATCCTGCTCGACGAAGGTGACATGCGCCGCACCGCGACTGAGTGCTTCAATGCCCAGCGCACCCGTACCGGCAAAACCATCGAGCACCCGTGCGCCGTCGACATGCGACCGCAGGATGTTGAACAGCGTTTCGCGCAGCTTGTCGGAGGTCGGCCGGACACCCTCCCAAGATGGCGTCTTGAGCCGGCGCCCCTTGAAGTCTCCGGCGATCACACGCACGTCCAACTCCCGAAGATTCGAGACACCTGCTCTCGCACCCAGCACCACCCTAGACGTCCGGGTACCTTCTATCCCACTTCAACCAGGCCGAATTGCTGCTCCCAACGCTGCTGAACGAACTGGAGCAAATCGCCCGTAAGGCCGCCTTCGCCCACCAGCCGTCGCGCTTCCCGATGAGCGTCTTCCATGATGTCGCGATCGCGGACGACATCTCCTGTGCGCAGCGTCGGCAGACCGGACTGACGCGTGCCGAAGAAATCCCCGGGACCGCGCAGCTCGAGGTCCTTCTCGGCAATCGCAAACCCGTCGGTGATCGTCGCCAGGGCGCGCAGCCGCTCGCGCGCTTCGTCTGTCCATGGCGATTGATACAAGAGGATGCAATGCGATTCCCAGGGTCCGCGGCCTACTCGGCCACGCAGCTGGTGAAGCTGGGACAGGCCGAACCGTTCGGCATGTTCCACCACCATGACTGACGCGTTCGGCACGTCCACGCCCACCTCGACCACCGTGGTCGACACAAGGATGTGAATCTGGCCCGAGGCAAACGCCTGCATGACCCGCTCTTTGGCGTCGGCTTTCATCCGGCCGTGAAGGAGCGCAATCCGATACGCAGGAAAGATCTCCGACTGCAGGTGATCGGCCATCTCGGTGGCCGATTTGAGATCGATCTTTTCCGATCCCTCGACGAGTGGATAGATCACATATGCCTGGCGTCCCCGATCCAGCTCATCCCGCAAGAGCTGATAGATCTCATCTCTACGCGACTCCGGCTTCACCCACGTACGCACTGGCGTACGGCCAGGAGGCAGGTCCGGAATCTTCGACACATCGAGCTCGCTATAGTCGGTGAGGGCGAGCGTGCGCGGAATCGGCGTCGCCGTCATCAGCAGCACATCCGGCCTCAGGCCCTTCGCGCGGAGCGCGGCCCGCTGCTCCACGCCAAAGCGATGCTGCTCGTCGATGACAACGAGGCCGAGCTTGTGGAACCGGGTGTTCTCCTGAACGAGGGCGTGGGTCCCCACGACCAGATTCGTGGTGCCACGCTCGATGTGGGCATGAAGGGTGTGCTTCTTCAGACCCGGCGTGCTGCCGGTCAGCAGGTCTACACGGAAGCGCGATTGTGAGAGCAGCCTCACGATGGTCGTGTAATGCTGCGCCGCAAGAATTTCGGTAGGCGCCATGAACGCGACCTGCAGTCCGTTCTCCATCGCGACGAGCGCGGCAAGAAGCGCAACGATGGTCTTACCGGCGCCGACATCGCCCTGCAGCAGCCGGTTCATCGGCTGTGGCTGCTGCATGTCTTCCACAATCTCCTTGATCGCCTGACGCTGCCCGGCGGTGAGCTTGAACGGCAGAATCTTCGCCGCGGCGGCGCGGATCCGCTCGTCTACTTTCGCGACGAAGGGTTTGAATTCGCTGCTCGCCGCGTGACGCCGCCAGGCATGTCCGATCTGATAGAGAAAGAATTCCTCGAAGATCAGCCGCCGTTGTGCCGGCGTACGAAAGGCGTTCAGTTCGTCGAGCGAGGCGTCGCTCGACGGAAAGTGCGATTGTTCGATCGCCTCGCGCCTGGGCACAAGATGCAGGCGATCGCGGACCGGGGCCGGCAGAATGTCCGGAACAGCCGCCGGCACCTGGTCGAGCGCGTACCTCACGAGCTTGCGCTGCATGTTGGGCGTCACGGTGCCTGTTTTTTCGTAGAACGGGACGATCCGTCCTGTATGGACGCCCGCCATGTCATCGGTGACGATTTCGTACTCGGGGTTGAGAAAGTGAAGGCCGGTGGAATCGAGTCTCACGTCGCCGAAGATGACGACCGAAAGGTGGGGCTGGAGGATGTCGGCGAGAAAAGGCTGATTCATCCACGTACAGCGAATGGCCCCGCTGCCGTCGCTGACGACCGCGTTGAAAATCTTGAACCCCCGCCGCCGCGTAATCGCCAGTCGGGCGCTCTTGATCTCGCCGAGCACGGCGGCGCGCGCGCCCGGTCGCAGCGACGCGATTGGCTGCATGCGGCTGCGGTCTTCGTAGCGGAACGGCAGGCGGTAGAACAGGTCTTCGACGCTGACAAGACCGGCGCGCTTGAGGTCGGCGGCCTTTCGCGGCCCCACGCCTTTCAGGAATTGCAGCGGAGTTGCGAGGTCAACAGGCAAGGGGCTCAAGTCACAAGGCTCAAGTCACAAGGCCCAAGTCACAAGGGTGATTTGTGAAATGTGATTGGTAATTGGCGATTGGCGATTTGTGACTTCGGACTTGTGACTTGTGACTTGTGACTTGTGACTTGTGACTTGTGACTTGTCAGGCGCCCCGCTACTGCACCACCACGGCCTGCCCCTGCCCAACCTCAATCTGGCGGATGTTGGCGGGCAGCGAGAACGTGTCGTCCAGACGGACACCCTGCGGCCGTTCGGGGCTTCGCGAGTAATAACTGAGCAGCTCCTGCAGGAACGCGGGCGGCACCGGCAAGCCGGAGATTTCGGCCGACTGCACCTCGAAGCGGCCCATGCCATCGCGAGTATGCAGAATGCCGGTAACCGTCACTGGAACACGGCCCCCTACCAGGCTCCACGGGTCCAGACTGCCGCCCGACGACCGTCGCTTCGCGATCGTTTCCAGGTCGACAACGGCGTTTCCTGATACGCGCCCCTGGCCGACGATGGTGACTTCGGGAGCGCTGACGCCGTTCGGCAGGTGCGGCTGCGACTGATAGGCAAGCCAGGAATTCAACTCGTCCTGGGTGAGTGGGGTCCGACGCGCGGCGCGGCTACCCACCTCGCTCTGCCGACGAATCTGGGCGACCTTCTGGGCGAACGCTTCTGCGTTCTGGCGGGTCACGGTCGCTGCCTCGAGCGAAACAAGGGCCGCAATCGTAAGAATCGTCGCGGCAATCCGGCGGAGGTTATGGTGCATGGAACCCCTCTGTGGCGGCGTCATTTTCGAGTGTAGCACCCTCTATATCGGTCCCGTCATACGACGTTCATAGCCGTCGCATTGCAACACCCCTTCCCAATCTCCCTATATCCGTCGAGTCATACGACTCCCTTGATCTTCGCCTTCTATTCGCATATAGTCGCCCACCTCAGCCAAGATTCGCCGGAGTCGCTATCGAGGCGCGGGGACGCCGCGGTGGCTCCGTGGCTTTGTCATGGAGGTATGCCGTGCTTCCGCTCACGAAACGTCAGCGCGAAATCCTTGATTACCTGAACGAATTCATTCAGCAGCATGGATACGCGCCGAGCCTCGAGGAAATCGGACGACGGTTCAACCTTTCGTCGCTCGCCACGGTCCACAAGCACCTGACGAATCTTCAGGAGAAGGGATTTATCCGCCGCGCCTGGAACCGCAGCCGATCCGTCGAGCTGGTGCCGACGCGCGGTGGGAGCCGCGCAGTGGAACTGCCCCTGCTCGGGTTCGTCGCCGCCGGAGCACCCATCGAGGCAGTTGCCTCGAACGAAACAATCGCCGTACCTGAAACGCTCGCCGGCAAGCGCGACAGCTACGTGCTGCGCGTCAAGGGCGACTCCATGATCGATGAGCAGATCCGCGACGGCGACTACGTCATCGTCGAGGATCGGAAATCCGCCGACAACGGCGAGATGGTGATTGCGCTCGTCGGGGGCCTCGACGTCACCCTGAAGAAGTTCTATCGCGAGAACGGTCGGGTCCGCCTGCAGCCGGCCAATCCTGCCATGCAGCCGCTTTTCATCGAGGCTGACCGGGTCCAGGTGCAGGGGGTCGTCGTGGGGGTGATGAGAAGGTATTAAGCTTGGTCTCATGTCCGACCAGCCTGAACGCAAACAGATCAATTTCACAATCATTCCCGACGAAGACGCCGGGGAGCCGCGCATCTACGCGAACTTCTGCTCCATTGCGCATACGCCATTCGACTTCACGCTCACGTTCTGCGAGGTGATGCCGCTCTCGGAGAAGGAGCTGCACGAGGCCGAGAATCAGCACGTGGTGCGTGCACCGGTGCGCGCGCGCGTGGTGGTTCCTGTCCAATTCATCCCGAACCTCGTAGCAGCGCTGCAGGAGCACATGCGCGTGTTCTCCGAGTCGTATTCGAACGTCGGATGGACAAAGGGGCCGGTGCACTAAGTTCAAAGTAAGGGCTTACCTTTGACCTGAAATGAAATCCTCTGCCGACGTTCGCCGCATCATCCGCACGCTGGCGAAGCAGCATCCGAACGCCGACACCGAGCTCCACTATCGGAACGCCTTCGAGCTTCTCGCGGCGACTATCCTGTCCGCGCAATCGACCGACGAGCGCGTCAACATGGTGACGCCCGCCCTCTTTGCGCGATACCCCGATGCGGCGTCGCTCGCCGCCGCCGAGACGGACACGCTCCAAACTCTTATCCAGTCGACCGGGTTTTTCCGCCAGAAAGCAAAAGCGCTGATCGGGATGTCGCGGCAACTGGTCGAACAGCACGGTGGCCAGGTTCCGGCAGATATGGAGGAGCTCACCGCTTTGCCAGGCGTCGGCAGGAAGACCGCCAATGTCGTGCTCGGTCACGCGCTTGGTGTGCCGGGGTTGCCGGTCGATCGTCACGTGCTGCGGGTGTCGAACCGGATCGGGATCGCCGCTTCCGAGAGCCCGGAAAAGGTCGAGGCGCAGCTTTGCGCGATGCTGCCGAAGGCTATGTGGACGCTGGCATCGGACGTCCAGATCCTGCACGGCCGTCGCATTTGCCGACCCAAGCCGCTGTGCGGCCGCTGCTCGGTGCGCAAGGATTGCGAGTACTATCGTCGCGTCGTGTCGGCCGAGGGGCTGCCCGGGCGACCGAAAGTCAAAGCGGCACATGGAACGCGCCGAATTCGAGCGCCTCGTTCGTGAAGCGGTTTCCCTGATTCCGAAACGTTTCCGTCGCGAAATACAGAACCTCGCGCTCGTCGTCGAGACCGAACCGAGTCTGGAGCTGCTCAAGGAAATGGATATCGAGCCGCCCGATTCGCTATACGGCCTCTATCAGGGCACCCCGCTCACCGAACGCACATGGGCGTTTGGCAACGTACTTCCGGATCGCATCACGATTTTTCAAAGGCCGATTGAGGAAGACTGCGAAGATGTCGATGAGATTCGCGCCGTGATTGGCGAGACGCTAATCCACGAGGTGGGCCACTATTTTGGCCTCAGTGAGGAAGAGATCGAAGAAATCGAAGAGCGGTACTGGCGGGGCGAAGCGGCTGCCGACGACACCGAGGCCTGACCGTCCACGCCCGCGCCGGCGTTTCGGCCAGCACTTCCTCGAACCGGCGTGGGTCGACAAGGTGATTCAGGCCATCGCCCCTTCGCCGGACGAGACCTTTCTGGAGATCGGTCCCGGACATGGCGCCCTTACCCGCGCACTTGCACCGCGTGTGCGCCAGATCGTTGCAGTAGAAATCGACCGCGATCTCGCGTACGCGTTGCCGGCGCGCGTGCCCGACAACGTGCGGGTGATCACGGGCGATTTCCTCAGCATCGACCTCAACGATGCGCTGCGAGCTGAGCGGCAGCCGCTGCGGGTCGCCGGGAATCTTCCCTACAACGTTGCGTCGCCGATTCTGTTTCGCCTCCTCGGCGACGCCGAAGAGGGAACGCGGTTTCGCGATGCCACCATCATGCTGCAAAAGGAGGTCGCCGATCGTCTCGTGGCCAGGGCCGGTAGTGCAGGCTACGGCACGCTTGCCCTGCAGGCCGGCCTCGCGGCAGATGTCGAACGCCTTCTGACGCTGCCGCCGGGCGCGTTCAGGCCGGCACCAAAAGTCACCTCGGCCCTCGTTTGTCTGAGATTCCGGCCGCTCAGCGCCGACGTGGACCGCGCGGCCTTCGAGCGAATCGTGCGCGCCCTGTTCGTTCACCGGCGCAAAACCCTCCTCAACGCGCTCCGGCCCCTGGCGTCTTTGCTTGGGCGTTCGGCCGAAGAAGCCATCCGGCGCGCGAGCCTCGATCCATCACAAAGACCAGAGACATTGACGGTCTCGGACGTCGCCCGGCTATCGAGGGCTGTGCTATAGTTTTCGCCGGAAGTTATTGATCCTGCCCGGTTTTTACCCCTTCGACATGCTCAAGGCAGCCTTGAGTACGTTGAAGGGTTAGGCGTTTCCAGCCGCCTATTCCCGACATGCTGACACGCCAGTCGGGGACCCGCGCTGCAGCCCGCCCGGGCGTGTGTCGTGGTGAAGACGCTAACGGTGTGTGAAGCTGGGCTTCGATGAATCAGTCCGCCGTACCAGTGGTGTCTCCGTCCGCGCTCGAGATCGTTCCTCTCGGAGGTCTCGGCGAGTTCGGCATGAACATGATGGCGGTGTCGTGGCAGAACACGACCATCCTCGTGGATGCCGGCGTCATGTTTCCGGATCCGGACCAGCTCGGCGTCGATCTGATCATCCCCGACCTCACATATGTGGAATCGCGGCGCGACCAGGTGCGCGCGCTGATCCTCACGCACGGCCACGAAGACCACATTGGCGCGGTGCCCCACGTGCTGCCGCTCTTCGACGGCCCGGTGTACGGCACGGCAATGACGCTGGCGCTCGTCGAGCCCAAGCTCGAGGAGCATTCGATCGATGCCGGCGATCGCCTCAAGACGGTCAAGCCACGCGACGTCGTGACCGTTGGTCCTTTTTCCATCGAATTCATCCGCGTGACGCACAGCATGCCCGACTGCGTCGCGCTGGCAATTACGACGCCGGTGGGCGTGATCGTCCATACTGGCGACTTCAAGATCGATCAGACGCCTATTGACGGCGAGCATTTCGACCTCCATCGGTTCGCAGAGCTCGGCCGTAACGGTGTGCTGGCGCTCTTCGCCGACAGCACCAACATTGACCGGAAGGGATTCACCGGACCCGAGGTCGAGGTCATCGACGCGTTCGAGGAGCTGTTCACCAGCACTCATGGCAAGCTGGTGGTCGCCACGTTTTCGTCGAGCATCTATCGGATGCAGATCCTGGTCGACCTGGCCGTCCAGTTCGAACGGCGAGTGGCATTCGTCGGTCGCAGCATGGTCAGAAACGCCGAAATCGCCCAGCGGCTTGGCTTTCTGCGCGTTCCCGCCGGTGTGCAGATCCGCGATTCCGACGTGCCGAGTCATGCATCTCAGGACGTGCTTTGCATCACGACAGGATCGCAGGGGGAACCCCAGGCGGCTCTTCCGCGCATTTCCATCGATGACCATCGCTTCGTCCGGCTCGGACCCGAGGATACTGTGGTCCTGTCGGCGCGGCCGATTCCGGGCAACGAAAAGGCGATTGCCCGTACGGTCAGCCACGTCGCGCGGCGAGGCGCCGACGTGGTGACCGAGTCGATCAAGCACGTGCACGTGTCGGGGCACGGCAGTGCGGAGGAGCTCAAGCTGATGCTGTCGCTCGTCCGCCCGCGATACTTCGTACCCGTTCACGGCGAGTACCGTCATCTCGCCCAGCACGCACGGGAGGCGCAGCGCGTCATGGCCGGCGCAGAACAAAAACTGCAGGTATTGCTCGCCGAGAATGGCGACAGGATCCAGTTCGACGATCACGGTGCACGCATTGCCGACAAGGCCCCGGCGGGTCGTGTGCTCATCGACGTGACGCGCATAGGCGAAGTCGGCGACGAAGTGCTCAGGGACCGGCGCCACATCGCCGGCGATGGTGTGGTCGTCGCGGTGGTCGCGATCAACCGGCAGACAGGCATGCTGGTGGGCGACCCGGAAATGGTGGCCCGCGGCTTTGTCGTTGGCGAGGGCGAGGCGAGCTCGATATTCAGCGACGCGTCCGGCATCGTTGCCGAGTGCATCTCGAGCTCGAGCGTCGAGGAACGCACCGATCAGGGACTGATGACGGAAAAGCTTCGCGTCGAGTTGCGGAGGTTCTTCAAGAAGCGTTCGGGCCGCCGGCCGCTGGTGCTGCCGGTCCTGATGGAGATCTGATGTCGGAGTCCACCCTGTCGCGGCGCATCAGCGAGTTCGCCGGTGTGGCACTGTTCGCGCTCGCGCTCATATGGCTCATTTCGCTGGTCACCTACGAACCGTCGGACCCGGTCTGGTTCTTCACGACCGACGCGGCCCAAGCGCCCGCGAACTTCGTGGGCCGGGTGGGAGCTTTCCTTGCCGAGTTGTCGTTCCAGCTGTTCGGCTACGCCTCCTATCTGCTGCCGCTCGTCATCGGAATCATCGGCTGGCACTACTTCTGGTGTCAGCCGCCGGACGCGGCGTACACGAAGCTGGTCGGCGTCACGCTGTTCTTTGGGTGCGCCAGCGGATTTCTCAGCCTTCTGCTTGGCACTACCGATCTTCCGGACAAGACCTTTCAGGCCGGAGGATCGATCGGGACATGGCTGAATAGCGCGTTCTCCGATTACCTGAACAGGACCGGTTCGATCATCGTGCTGCTGACTTTGATGACGTTGTCCGTCATCTTGTCGACCCAGTTCTCCTTCGGCCGCCTGTTCGCCCGAGCGAGTCAGGAATCCCGCGACTTGTCGGCGCGCGGCATTGGATGGGCGAGGTTGTGGCTCGAGCGGCGCCGCAAAGAACGCGAGCGCCGGAATGTCATCGCCAAACACGTGAAAACGCGGGATCCGGGGTCCGGGAGTCCGGGATCCGTGGGCATCGAGGATCGGGGATCGCGGAACTGCGAATTCGGGATCTCGTGCACGGGCTCCCGGGTTCCGGACAATCCCGGGGCCCGCAATCCCAGTTGTGGGGCGCAAGGCGCCCGAAAGCGGACCGCCGCCTGCGGAACCGCCAAAAGCCGGCTCCGCGACGGCAGGGTGCGTTCACGCTGCCGCCCGCGTCGCTGCTCGATTCGCCGAAGGCAGAGCGCAAGATCGACGAGCGGGAACTCATGGAAGCAGCCCGTCACCTCGAAGAAAAGTGCCACGAGTTTTCCGTCGAGGGACAAGTCGCTCAAATCCATCCGGGCCCCGTGGTCACGACGTTCGAGTTCAAGCCCGAGGCGGGGGTCAAGTACAGCAAGGTAACTGGTCTGGCGGACGACTTGAGCCTCGCCATGAAGGCCGAATCGGTTCTCATCGACCGCATACCGGGCAAATCGACCGTCGGCATCCAGATTCCGAATCCGAACCGCGAAACCATTTCGCTGCGTGAGCTGCTCGACTCCGACGCCTACCGGCGATCGCTCTCGAAGCTGACGCTGGCGCTCGGCAAGACGATCCACGGCGAGCCCTACGTCACCGATCTCGCTTCGATGCCGCACCTGCTCATTGCCGGTTCGACCGGGACTGGGAAATCAGTCGGCCTCAATGCAATGCTGACCAGCATCCTCTACCGCGCGACCCCCGACGACGTGCGGCTGATCATGATCGACCCCAAACGGCTCGAGCTCGGGATGTACGAGGACATTCCTCACCTGCTGACGCCTGTCGTCGTGGATCCGAAGAAGGCGGCAAATGCGCTGCGGTGGGCCGTCCACGAAATGGAAGAACGGTACAAGACGCTGGCAAGCGAAGGCGTGCGGAACATCGATCAGTACAACCGGAACATCCGGCTGGCGCTCGAGGAAGGTGCATCGAAAGACCCTGAGGCTCCGCGGCCGCTGCCGTTTATCGTCGTGGTCATCGACGAGCTCGCCGATTTGATGATGGTTGCCAGCAACGAGGTCGAGGAATCGATTGCGCGGCTGGCCCAGATGGCGAGAGCCGTCGGCATCCATCTGATTCTCGCCACGCAGCGACCCTCGGTCGATGTCATCACCGGGCTCATCAAGGCGAATCTGCCGTCACGCATCTCGTTTCGAGTGTCGTCGAAGACCGACTCTCGAACCATTCTCGACGGCAACGGAGCCGAACAACTGCTCGGACGCGGCGACATGCTGTTTCTGCCGCCAGCCTCGTCCCGATGCATTCGTCTCCACGGGCCTTACATTTCCGAACAGGAATCGGCGCGGCTCGCGAGCTTCCTTCGCAAGCAGGGCAAGCCTGTGTTCGACGAGTCGATCACGGCAGAAGACGACAAGAGCGGCCCCGAGGCGCTCGATTTCGAGAAGGACGACCTGTACGACGAAGCTGCCCGGATCGTCGTCGGGACAGGACAGGCCTCGATCTCGTACCTCCAGCGAAAGTTGCGTATTGGATTCAGCCGAGCCGCGCGTCTCGTCGACATGATGGAAGCCGAAGGACTCGTCTCCCCCGGCGCCGGTGGGAAGCCTCGCGAGGTACTGGTCGACCGCAATTACTTCGAGGAGGTTGATGCACAGCTTCGATAGAGCACTGGCGGCCCTTGTGGTCGCCGGCGCCACTGCGTGCGGCGTCAGCCTGGCTTCACCAGCGGCCGCTCCGCAAGACGCAGAAACGTCCTACACCGACATGCTGGGTCGGGAGCGCGTTTTGCGCCGGGAGCTGGACCTCGCCCCGCAAACGAGCGCGGAACCGTCAGGTGAAGCGACGTTGCTGCTGCTCGATCGCATACGGATGACGGTTGAGGCGTACGAAATGTTCGTTCGCCGTTTTCCACGCAGCGGATACAGCGACAACGCGCTCTGGCAGGGCGGCGTGCTGTCAGCCGATGCGTTCTGGCAGTTCGGCGATTCGCGCGACAGGGCCGCGGCGCTGCGGCTCTTTGCTCTGCTGAAATCCCAATATCCGACGAGCTCGTTGATTCGCGGGATCGGCGGTCACACCACCCGCCTCAATGGGACCGATGCCACCGGACAGGCAACGCTCCGGGCTGTGCGGAGGGAAGCTTTGCCCGGTGCGCTGCGAATCACCCTCGAGTTCGAGCGCGAAGCCATCTTTCACGAGGAACGCCTCGACGCGCCACCGCGCGTCTCCCTTGACCTGAAAAACACCAGTACCGTCGACGCACTGAAGGACGCCACGATTCCCTTTGCCGACGAAGTGGTACGACAGGCGAGAATCGGTAGACAGCCGGACAACCGGACACGCGTTGTATTCGATCTTCAGAGCAACGCTCGTCATAGCGTGTATTCGCTCTACAACCCGTACCGCATCGTCATCGATTTCGAGCGGGCCGACGCGAGGGATCCCATCACGGTCACGGCGGCCAGGGCGCCCGAGACGCCGAAGCCCTCCACAACACCTCCACCGGCACCGCCGCCGTCAGGCGCCGCAACGAACAGAGGTGGCGGGTTCTCCCTCTCCCGCCAACTGGGACTCGGTATCTCCCGCATCGTCATCGATCCGGGCCATGGGGGGAACGACCCTGGCGCGCAGGTGCGAGGACTGAACGAAGCCGAGCTGGTGCTCGACATTGCCTTGCGCCTCGAACAGCTTCTCGTACGGGAACCCGGCGTGGCCGTCGTCCTTACACGGCGACACAACTCATACGTCGCGCTCGAGGAGCGAACTGCGATAGCCAACCGGGCGGCGGCGGACCTCTTCCTGTCGATTCATGCCAACGCCAGCGCGAACGCCAACGCCCGCGGGTTCGAAACCTATTTCCTCAGCTTCGCGACGAACCCGGAAGCCGAGGCGATCGCCGCGCGCGAAAACGCCGGTTCCTCGAAGACGATGGGAAGCCTGCCGGATATCGTCAAAGCCATCGCCATGAACAACAAGATCGACGAATCGCGTGATTTTGCAGCGATGCTCCAGCAGTCGATGCACGCCCAGCTGCGCAAGGCCGATCGCAACGCGCGCAATCTGGGCGTGAAACAGGCGCCGTTCATGGTGCTCGTGGGCGCGACGATGCCCAGTGCACTTGCGGAAGTCTCGTTCCTCACGCATCGGCAAGAGGCTGCGCTGCTGCGCAGCACCAGCTACCGCCAGCAGATCGCCGAGGCGCTTTTCGCGGGCATCCTCAAGTACCAGCAGTCGCTCAAGGCGGCACCGAAGGTCGCGGTACAGTGATCGGTTCGAACGACCGTGCACGCCAGGCGGGTGGGCGTGCCGGATTGGCGGCCGCGTGCGCCAGCCCGAGCGCCAGGCGCCACCGAAGCTAAAAGAGAAACTAGCGTCTGAAGCTAGATCCGCAATCGAACGTGCTCGGTTTCACCGGTATGCGGTCGGGAGGCGTCTCTCAAGCGGCGAATGCCGACAAAGATGGCGCCGACGATGATGCCCCCGACCGCGGCGGCCAGCAGAAAAACGCCGGCTGTCTGAAACATCGTGATGACGTAGTCGATGCTGATGTCGCGCGTCGGTGTTGGCTGTTTGATGACATCGACAACGATAGGCTGCTGCTGCAGAAAGAACATCGACTCTTACAGCTTACCCCACTCGTCCACGCCGAGCGCCAGTTCGGCCATTGTGCGAACTCCCACGCCTGTGGGGCCTTTGGGCTGATACGGCTTGGGATCCTCCACCCATGCAGTCCCGGCGATGTCGATGTGGACCCACGGCAGATCGCCGGTGAACTCCTTGATGAAAAGCGCGCCGGTGATGGCACCCCCTGCGCGCCCACCCGTGTTGGCGAAGTCGGCGATCTCGCTCTTGAACAGCTCTCTGTAATCGTCATAGACCGGCATGGGCCATGAGCGATCGCCAGCTCGCTCGCTCGCGCGGCGCACTTGCTCGACCCAGTGGTCCGGTGTGCCGAAGAGCCCGCTCGTAGAACGACCGAGGGCAACGACACAGGCACCGGTAAGGGTCGCCACGTCGACTAGATGCGTGGCGCCGAGACGACGTGCATACCAGACGGCATCGCCCAGAATCAGCCGGCCCTCGGCGTCGGTGTTGAGCACTTCGACCGTCTTGCCTTCTGCGCTCGTCAGGACGTCGCCAGGCTTGATCGCCTTCCCGCCTGGCATGTTTTCCGTCATCGGAATCATTCCGATGCAGCGCACGGGTGCGCGCAGCCGCGAGATGGCGCACATAGCTGCCAGAACCGCTGCGCCCCCGGACATGTCGTCCTTCATCTTGTCCATGTTGTCGGCCGGCTTGATCGAGATGCCGCCGGTGTCGAACGTGATGCCCTTGCCAATCAGTCCGAGTACCGGTTGCTTCGGCAGCGCCCTTCGGTTCGTGCCGCAGCACGACCACGCGCGGCGGTTCCGCACTGCCCCGCGCCACGCCGAGGAGAAGACCCATCTTGAGGTCGGCGATGCGCTTTTCGTCGAGTACCTCAACCGTCAGTCCGGCATCTTTGGCAATGACCGCCGCACGGTCGGCAAAGGCGCGAGGTGTGAGTTCGTTGCCTGGTTCGTTTGCCAGCTCGCGCGCCAGATTCGTGTACTCGCCGAGTACCCGGCCGCGTTCGAGCCCGCGGCCCACCGCAGCCTTGTCGCCGTCCACGCGCAGCAGCACCGACTCGAGCCACACGAGTGGTGGATCGACCGTCTTGTAGGAAGCACCCTCGAAGTTGGCAAGAATTGCCCCCTCCGCGAGTACCTGGATTGCCTCATGCGCAGCCGCGTGCAGGCCCGGTCGATGCGCGATCGCGATGCGCGTCAGCCCGCGCTGGCGAGCGGCCAGCGCCCCGGTCGACGCAGCACGGCGCAGGCGATCGGTTGAAAGATCCTTCAACGAGCCTAGTCCGACGAGCGCAACGCGACTGGCTTTCCAGCCGTGCAATCCAGTGATGAAAAGGTCGAAGGGTTTGCCCTTGAACTCCCGCCGCCTGCGTGCCGCGCTGATCTCGCCGCCCGACGCCTGGTCCAATTCGGGCTCATCGGCGAGCGCGTCGTCCTCAAGTACGGGAATGATGAGAAGGTCGGCCTCAATGTCGCGTGACGGTCCTGTAGCGACATCGATGGACAGCGTCGGGGGAGCAGTCTGCATCGATACGTGTCTGCTTTCTCGTCGGCTCTTGCTTGTCCGGTCGGAAGGACAGGCTTAGAATCGTATCTGGTTCGAGGCCTAGTATGACCGATCCCCGCCACCGGTGTTGCACGTTCGCTGCCGCGATGGGAGTGCTGCTGACGTGCGCGCTGGGCGTGGACGCACAGCAACCCGAAAACAGGAAGCCATCGCTGGCGGTCAGGGTGACGCCGCCAGTAGGCTTTACTCCGCTTCGCGTGCGTGCGGTCGCGGATCTCCGCGACGGCAGTGACGACTATCCCGATTTCTACTGTGCCACTGTCGAATGGGACTGGGGTGACGGCACGATGTCGGAGAACTCGGGCGACTGCGACCCCTATGAGGCGGGAAAAAGCACCATTCAGCGGCGCTTTTCCGCGGAGCACATTTACCGGCAAGGCGGCGCCTACCGGGTCTTCTTCAGACTGAAGCAGAAGACCAAGCAGGTTGCCGCCGCCAGCACCAACGTCACCGTTCGATCAGGAGCAGGCGAAGGCTTTGGTCGCTGACGCCGCAGGCGTCGATGTCGACGCGGTGATGGCGGAGCTGCACAGCCGCGTCCGCGAACGACTGCGCGGTCAGCTTGTCGAGGCAGGTTACGAAGCATTCGACGATCCCTCGCTGTTTGCGGACGTCGAAGGCGTGCTGCGCGCAGCCGTCAGCACGCCCGAGACGGCCCGACTGATCCTTCCCGAATTGCTTGGCGAGCCTCATACGTGGCGCCTGACGACGAAGATGTCGTATCGCTCGCACCGAGGCGCTGGTGCGGCGTCGGCGATCCTCTTCATCAAGCGCCGACTCCTGATGCCAATGCTGCGATGGCTGTATGAGTACAGCCGTGACAATTTCGAACGTCAGCGCCGAACCAATCATGTGCTGTTTGCGTGCGTCCAGGAGCTGGCAGTGGAAGCAGCCCTCCTCCGCCGCGAACTGCACCAGCTCAACACGTCCGGGTCACGTACGGCCACGGCGCCGATACACGCGACATCCCCTGGCGGCACCGAGAAAGACGCCGATTTCCCGCCGCGGCGATGAAGCTCGCCTTCGTCGTCCAGCGGTACGGGGCCGACATCGCCGGTGGCTCCGAAGGGCATTGCCGTGAGCTTGCCGAACGGCTCATCGGGCGCCACGACATCACAATTCTCACCACCTGCGCGAAGGATTACGTGACCTGGGAGAACGCGCTTCCCGCAGGGGAGGAGCCGAGAACGGCGTTCCGGTCATCCGCTTTCCGGTAACGCGTCCTCGCCGCATGAAAGTCTTTGCGGACTTGAGCGACGAAGTGTTCGAAGGTGGAGCCTCGCGCGATCGGCAGGAGGAATGGTTTCGCGAGAACGGGCCTGAGACCCCGGCGCTGATCGAGTACTCTACGTACCAACGGCCGCGACTTCGACCTCGTCGTGTTCTGGACGTTTCGGTACTACCAGTCGTACTTCGGCTTGCCGATCGTCGCCGACCGGTCGGTGCTCGTGCCAACGGCCGAGGACGACGCCGCCGTCAACCTCGACGTGCTGCCGCCGTTTTTCGACAAACCGGCCGGCTACCTGTTCCTGACGCCCGAAGAGGAAGAACTCGTCTCCAGCCGTGCGTACAGGCGGCTCCATCCGTCGATGGTGGTGGGCATCGGACTCGAACCGGTTGCAATCGGTCAGACGCCGCGGACACCCGTCGATGCGCTCGGCATTCCGCAGAAATATCTGCTCTACCTCGGTCGCGTGGATCGCAACAAGGGATGCGATGCGCTACTCGAAAATTTTCAGGAGTACGCGGCGACGCGTCCCGACGTGACGCTCGTGCTTGCGGGCCCGGCAAAGATGGACGTCCCGTCGCATCCGCGGATTCGGGTCCTTGGGTACGTCACGAACGAAGTGCGCGAGGCGCTTCTCGCTCACGCCCAGGCACTCGTTGTGCCGTCCTGGTACGAGAGCCTCAGCATCGTGCTCCTCGAGGCGTGGAACCATGCGATTCCAGCGCTGGTGAACGGCCGCTGCAAAGTGCTCGCGGGTCAGGTGCGCCGTGCCAACGGCGGGTTGTATTACATGTTTCCGGCGGAGTTCGACGAGGCCGCTGATTTTCTGCTGAATCGGCAGGCCGCCCGCGACGCCCTCGGCCGGCAGGGACTCGCGTACATCGATCGGGAGTATCGATGGCCTACGGTGTTGTCGCGCGTGGAGTCGCTCTTTCGGGAGGCTCAACGACGCTCAGTTCCGCGGCTTCAAAGCGCCCGTTCCTGAGCCGGTAGGCCCGCACGTCGAAACGCTCCTCGACTTCCACTGGCCCTGCAATCAGATACAGGAAGTCTTCGAACGCCTGCTCGAGATCCGTGGGCGAAGGCTCCGGAGCGCTGTGCGGGTGTGAATGATATGCGCCCACGACGGTGACCGCGACACGCGCCGCTTTCGACAGCTCGCGGCATCGCTTGATCTGCCCCAGGTGCTCGATAGCGGGAATCTCGTAACGGCGGAGCGGATCGCTCGCGGCGTTGGTGGCAGGCACGGCTTCGACTACCTCCGAATCGGTGCCGATCAGCAGTCCGCAGCACTCACGCGGACTCTCCCGCCGCGCATGTGCCGCAATGACGTCCAGCACCGCCCTATGAACGCGCATTAAAGCTTCCCTTCACTCTTTGCCTTTTGCCTTTTGCCTTTTGACTTTTGACCTTTGATCCACTGGACATTGTTAAGATGCCATCAATGGCAGACGAGTTTGCCTTCGGCGGTGACATCGCCTGGCGGCCGACACGCGAGTATCGCGAGCGCAGCAGACTGGCAGCCTTCATGGCGCGCCATGGCATCGCAAGCTACAACGATCTTCTTCGCCGGTCGACCGAAGATCTGGAGTGGTTCTGGACGGCCGTTTTCGAAGATTTGCGCATCGAGTTCTACCGACCGTATCGTCAGCTTCTCGACACCTCCCGCGGCATCGCGTGGGCACGCTGGTGCATCGGTGGACAGCTGAACATCGTCCACAACTGCGTGGACAAGTGGATCGGCACGCAGGTGGAACGAAAGGCCGCGCTGCGATGGGAGGGCGAGGAGGCCCTCACTCGCGTCATCTCCTACGCCGAGCTTTATGCCGACGTCAACCGCTGCGCCAACGCCTTTCGGGAGTTGGGAGTGCGCAAAGGCGATCGGGTGGCCCTGTTCATGCCGATGTGCCCGGAGCTGATCGTGGCGTTTTTCGCCACGATGAAGCTTGGCGCCGTCGTACTGCCGCTGTTCTCCGGCTACGGCGCCGATGCCGCAGGGGCGCGCGTTCACGACGCCGAAGCCAGCGTCATCGTGACCGCTGACGGGTTCTGGCGACGCGGTCATACGGTCGCGATGAAGACAACCGCCGATCTCGTGGCCGGGATGGCACCCTCGGTCCACAGTGTCGTCGTGGTTCCACGCATCGGCATCGACGTGCCCCTGATCGACGGACGTGATCATCGGTGGCCCGACCTCGTCACCCGTCAATCGGATCGCTGCGACACGGTAAGAACGGACGCCGAAGATCCACTCATGATCATCTATACGTCCGGCACCACAGGACGCCCGAAGGGCACCGTCCACACACATTGCGGCTTCGCGATCAAGGCCGCCCAGGACATGGCTCACTGCATCGACGTCCATGACTCCGACACCATGTTCTGGGTAACGGACATGGGATGGATGATGGGCCCCTGGGAAGTGTTCGGGATGACGCTGTTGGGCGGCACGATGGTGCTGTACGACGGCGCCCTGGACCATCCGGGGCCCGGCCGGTTGTGGGAGCTCGTGGAGCGGCACAATGTTAGTATCCTGGGCGTTTCGCCGACGCTCATCCGCTCACTGATGCGGCACGGAGAAGCGCCGGTTCGTGCGCACGATCTGGCAACGCTTCGGATCCTGGGCTCTACCGGCGAGCCATGGAATCCGGAATCGTGGCGGTGGCTGTTTGAAACTGCCGGGGGCTGTCGTATTCCTATCATCAACTACTCCGGTGGCACCGAGACGTCCGGTGGGCTCGTCGCAGGCAACGTGTTGACAGCAATGAAACCCTGCTCGTTTGCGGGGCCGCCTCCCGGCATTGCCGCCGACGTCGTAGACGACAAAGGCCACCCTGTGCGCAATCAGGTTGGCGAACTGGTCGTGCGCGCGCCGTGGATAGGGATGACACGAGGCTTCTGGCGCGACCCCGAGCGCTACGAGGAAACGTATTGGTCGCGCTTCGAGAATGTCTGGGTCCACGGCGACTGGGCCGCTATAGACGAGGATGGCCTGTGGTACATCCTGGGGCGGTCGGACGACACGATCAAGATCGCCGGAAAACGACTCGGGCCGGCCGAAGTCGAGTCGGTCCTCGTGGAACACCCTGGCGTGATCGAGGCCGCAGCAGTTGGCGTTCCCGATCCGTCGAAGGGACAGGCGCTCGTCTGCTTCTGCGTGCTTCGTCCGGGTCACTTCGCGAGCGGCGCACTCGGTGACGAGCTGAAAACGCTCGTCGCCACACGCCTCGGAAAGCCGCTGCGACCGGCAGCCATCGAATTTGTCGCCGAGCTCCCGAAGACACGAAACGCGAAGGTCATGCGGCGGGTCATTCGAGCCGCCTATCTCGACGAGGATGCGGGCGACCTCTCTTCGCTCGAGAACCCGCATGCCGTTGACGAGATCAGAAAGGTCCGACAGTGACGGGCGACCTGATCCGTTACGCCAAGCTCGAGGGGAGGCTGACACGGCCGCCGACCCGCCGTCCAGAACGCGGCGGTCGCCGAGTACAACGGTTTCCTGCCGGCTGGGACGACCGCCTGTTAGCATGTCTTTTGTACGAGCTGCTTCTCTTTCGAATTTGTCGAAAGGTCAATCCGATGCGCGCAATCCGCCATTTCGTGACCCTGACGTTGGTTATGGGCCTGTCTGTCGCATGCGGCGGTGGCTCGACGCCCGAGGAAGGGTCCGCGCCCGCGCCCACCGCGACGTCAACGGACGGACGTCAGGTGGCGATGGACAAAGCTGCCTACCCGGTGTTCCCCAACGCGGACAACGGAGCAGATCCGTCAGTACCTGCTGAACAAGGCGGCCGAGGGTTCACGGGGAGGGGTGGGAGACGAACTGCCGACTACGACCTGATCGGCGACCCGCGCGCCGTGAAAGGCGGCGTTTCCGCGAGCTCCAGCTGGACTTCCCAACGACGCTGCCGATCCGACGGGCCGAACAAACACCGAGTTCGGACTAATGATCGAGCAGCACTGGTTTACGAGACCCTGCTCGACTCTCATCCGACGACGCTCGACTACATGCCCCGGTCTCGCGACGCATTGGCAGATATCTCCGGACCACATGACCTACCGGTTCCGCATCGATCCCAACGCGCGTTTTTCAGATGGTCAGCCGGTTACGGCGGAGGATGTTGTCGCCACCTGGACGCTTGATGATGGACAAGGGTCTTCAGGATCCCATGACGCAGCTCGTCTTACGAAAAGTACGACAAGCCTGTCGCCGAGAGCCAGCTATATCGTGCAGCGTCACGAGCAAGGTGCTCAACTGGCGGAACTTCCTGTACTTCGCGGCATGATGCCGATTCTATCCCGCGCACGTCCTGAAAACTGTCGACGGCGCATCGGTATGTCAAGGAATACAACTTCAAGATGCTGCCAGGTACCGGACCCGTACATCGTCAACGAATCCGACGTCGTTCGCGGACGATCAGCTCACGATCCGGCGACGGCCGGACTACTGGGCCGAGAACGTATCGCCGCAACATCGGCGCGAACAACTTCGACGAGATCCAGCAGATCGTCGTCCGCGATCAGAACCTCGCGTTCGAGATGTTCAAGCGCGGGGACCTCGATTATTACTCGCCCGTCAATGCGACGTATTGGGTGCAGGAGTTGGGTGACTATCGACCGGATTCAGCGCGGCCTCATTCAGAAACGCAAGGTCTACAACGACTATCCAATGGGAACCGTTGGAATGGCGATCAATATGCGCAAGGCGCCGTTTGACGACGTACGGGTGCGACAAGCCCTGGCCCACCTGCTGAATCGTCGCGTTGATCGTCGAAAAGCTGTTTTACAGTGAGGTGATGCCAATCGACTCGTACTACTCGGGGGGAATTTACGAGAACCCAAAGAACCCCAAGATGCAATACGATCCGCAGCTCGCGGTGAAGCTGCTTGCGGAAGCGGGATGGAGGGACCGTGACGCGCAGGGCAGGCTCACGCGCAATGGCCAGCCGCTGACGATGGAGCTGATGTACGCGAACAAAATCACGGAGCCGGCACTCACAACGTACCAAGAGGATCTCCGTAAGCTCGGCGTGACGTTGAACCTCCGGTTCCTGAC
Source organism: uncultured Acidobacteriota bacterium (assembly GCA_963814955.1). GTDB lineage: Bacteria > Acidobacteriota > Vicinamibacteria > Vicinamibacterales > UBA2999 > DATCJA01. The sequence goes on along the minus strand of CAWFEX010000012.1, from coordinate 171,325 downwards.
ACCCGAAACGATGTTCCAGCTGATGGGTGACCGGCGATTCGATCTGATTTACTTGGGATGGTCAGGCCTGCTGTTCCCTAATCCGGAAACGTCATATAAGTCGACGCTGTCCGACGCTAACAGCACCAATAACGTCACCGGCATCAAGAACCAGCGCATCGATCAGCTTCTGGATGTATACGACCGCGAATTCGACGCCCAGAAGCGAATAGAAATCATCCGCGAGATAGACGGAATCCTGGCCAACATCCACCCATACGTTTTGACGTGGGACACGCCGGTACCATCGGGTCGCATTCTGGAACAAGTTCGGCCACCCGGAAGGGTATCTGACGCGCATCGGAGACTATCGTGATGTTCCGTCTCTCTGGTGGATCGATCGGGAGAAGGAGACGCAAGTCGCGCGAGGCATGAATGACACGACCGTCAAGATGGCGGTGGGCACGACGGAGGCGCGCTACTGGCAGCAGTACGCGCAGCGACAGGGGGTCCGGCAGGCGACTGGGGCGGGCGCCGACTAGCATCACATACACGCGGGCGATCGGTACCGTATGGGGACCTACTTCCTGCGACGCCTTTTGCTGGTAATCCCGACTTTTATCGGAATTACGCTCGCGGTGTTCTTCGTCACGCAGTTCGTGCCTGGCGGTCCGGTGGAGCGCCGCATCATGCAATACCAAATGGGCGCGGCGGCAAGCGGGAGATCTGTTGAAGCGCTTCCCGAGGACGCCATTCAGCAGATACGCGAATACTACGGGTTCGACAAGCCCGTCCACGAGCGTTATGCGCTGTGGCTGCGGAACCTCGCGCACCTGGACTTGGGCAACTCCTACGTGTATCAGGAGCCTGTCTGGGACGTAATCAAGAGTAGGTTTCCAGTGTCAATCTTTCTCGGATTGACGGGGTTCCTACTCAGTTATCTGATCTGCATACCGCTGGGCGTCATCAAGGCGGTGAAACACGGCTCCCGTTTCGACTTCATCAGCAGTGCAGTCGTGTTTCTCGGCTACTCGGTTCCAGGCTGGGCGCTCGGTACTGCGTTGCTGGTGCTGTTCGGAGGCGGCAGCTACTGGAACGTTTTTCCGCTTGGCGGCTTCAGACCACCCGATTGGGACTTTCTGAGCATCGGCGAAAAGATCGTCGCCCAGGCTCGCCACATGTTCTTGCCCGTAGTCTGCTATATGGTGGGATCATTCGCCACGCTGACGATTCTGACGAAGAACTCCCTGCTCGAGAACCTGGGGCAAGACTACGTGCGCACAGCTTTCGCGAAGGGGCTTGACGAGCAGCGGGTCATCTTCGTGCACGCGCTTCGCAACTCCCTCATTCCTCTGGCAACCGGGCTGGGCCATGTATTCAGTCTGATCCTCGCAGGATCGTTTCTCATCGAGCGGGTGTTCAACATCGACGGGATGGGGTATCTCGGGTACACATCGATTCTGCAGCGCGATTATCCGGTGGCCCTCGGGATCCTCGTCATCGGGAGCTTACTCCTGCTCATTGGCAACATCCTGTCCGACATGATCTATGCGCTGGTGGATCCGCGGATTCGATTCAAGTAACAAGCGGGAGCCGGCACGTGACTGATCGCGACAGCGACGGCGTTCAATCCGTTTCCGCGCTTTCCGCTGAAACGGCAGTTCTGGCCCACCAGGTTGAAGAAGGGGCGATCTCTCCATCGGACGTGCGGGTGCAAGCTCGTTCGGAGTCGATTTTCCGTAGGCGCGTGCGAAAGTTCCGACGGATCAAGCGAGGATACGGGGCGTTCCTTGTCATCGTCGCGCGCGTATCTTCTGTCATTCCTGCTGCCGCTCCTCGCCAATAATGTCGCTCTCGTCGTTCGTTATCAGAACGATGTACTACTTCCCGATTCTGCGGTTCTACCCTGCCGCGACGTTCGGACAGCAAGTCATCGGCGAGCCGAACTATCGAGAACTGCGCGCAACATTCGCGGCGTCGAACTCCGGGAACTGGGTGCTCATGCCGCTGTATCCTTACGGCCCGAACGACTCGCTGCTCGACCTGCCTGGTTCCCCGCCGCACCCACCGTCGTGGGATCATCCATTCGGCACCGATGACCGCGGCCGCGACGTACTGGTGCGGCTTGCGTATGGCTTCAACATCTCATTGACGTTTGCGATGCTGGTACTGTTTTCGCTGACGGTATCGGTGTGGTTGTGGGCGCCGTTCTGGGGTATTTAGCCGGAAAGCATCGACCTGTTCGGTCAACGGCTGATCGAGATCTGGTCCTCTCTGCCATTTCTGTACACGATCATCATCGTCAGCTCAATCGTGGTGCCCGTCTACATTCCCGGCCGAATGCAGGTCATGCAGCCATCGTTCTGGCTCTTGGTGATCATCCTGGCCGCGTTCGAGTGGATGGGAATGACGTATTACATCCGCGGGGAGTTCTATCGGGAGAAGGCGAAGGACTATGTTGCTGCCGCCATCGTCACTGGCGTGTCTGAAGCCGGCAGTCATGTTCCGCCATATCCTGCCGAACGCGCTGACTCCGGTCGTGTCGTTCGCTCCGTTCACTATCGTGGCGAACATCAGCGCGCTGGTCGCGCTGGACTTTCTGGGCTTCGGGCTGCCTGCGCCGACACCGAGCTGGGGCGAGCTGATTGGGCAAGGGATGGAAACCTCACCAAGTGGTGGCTCGTGTTTTTCCCTCTCGGTGCGCTGTTTACGACGCTTCTGCTGGTTGTCTTCATCGGCGAAGCAGTGCGCGAAGCGTTCGATCCCAAGGAATATTCGCGGCTCGCGATGACGACGCACCCCGTTGCTCCAGAATCCGCGGCCTCCGGACTCATTTCTTCACCGAATCTGGCGTCGCCAAGGCCGTCGACGGCGTCGATCTCGACATCCTGCCGGGCGAGGTGCTCGGTCTCGTCGGCGAATCCGGTTCCGGCAAGAGCGTCACCGCGCTGAGCATCCTGCGGCTCATCCCCGATCCGCCCGGCCGCATCGTCGGCGGCGAAATCCGGTTCAACGGACGCGATCTGCTCAAGCTGTCGTGGGAGGACATCCGCAAGATCCGCGGCAAGCGACATCAGCATGATCTTCCAGGAGCCGATGACCTCGCTGAATCCGGTGTTCACGATCGGCAGGCAGGTGACGGAGGTCATCCTCGCGCACGAGCCCGCGACGCGACCCGAGGAGGCGCGCGCGCGCGCCGTCCAGATGCTCGACGGAGGTCGGCATTCCCGACGCCGGCCACGCGGATGGATCAGTATCCGCACGAGCTGTCCGGCGGCATGCGGCAGCGCGTGATGATTGCCATGGCGCTGGCGCTGAATCCCGCGCTGCTCATCGCCGACGAGCCGACCACGGCGCTCGACGTGACGATTCAGGCGCAGATTCTCGATCTGATGCTCGAGATGAAGGCGCGCCACGAAGCGGGCGCGATCCTGCTCATCACCCACAACCTTGCGGTCGTCGCCGAAACGTGCGACCGCGTGGCCGTCATGTACGGCGGCAAGATTCAGGAAATCGCGCCGGTTCGCGAACTGTTCCACAACCCGCTGCATCCCTACACGCGCGGGCTGCTCGCGTCGCTGCCGCGCGTCGACGGCGCGCAGGCGCAGCGGCTGACCACGATTCCCGGCGCCGTGCCCGACATTCATCGCCTGCCGCCGGGCTGCAAGTTCGCGACGCGCTGCCCGGAGCGGTTCGAGCCGTGTCACGACCTCGAGCCGCCGCTCATCGAAGCCGCGCCCGGCCACTGGGTGCGGTGCCACCTTCACGACGACTGTCATGGGTACTTCGGACGTCATTCTTGACGTGCAGGATCTGCACGTCCGCTTTCCCGTCTTCGGCGGCATCATCCCGCGGAAGAAGGCGGAAGTCCGGGCGGTCGACGGCGTGTCGCTGACGCTGCACGCGCGGCGAAACGCTCGGCCTGGTCGGCGAGTCGGGCTGCGGCAAGACGACGGTCGGGCGCGCCATCGTGAACATCCTGCGCGCGATGAACTATCGCGTCGAAGTCGACGGGCGGATTCTCTATCACCGTCCGGACGGCGTCGTCGACCTGGCGGCGCTCGGCCGTGCGCGACATGCGCCGTATCGCTCCGACCTCCAGATGGTCTTCCAGGATCCGTATTCGTCGCTCAATCCGCGCATGACGGTGGGCGCATCATCGAGGAGCCGCTGAAGATCCACACCACGCAGTCGAAGGCCGAGCGCCGCGAGACGAGTGCGGTGGCTGCTCGAGAAGGTGCGCCTGTCGCCCGAGCATGCCGACGCGGTATCCGCACGAGTTCTCCGGAGGGCAGCGGCAGCGCATCGGCATCGCGCGCGCGCTGGCGACCAATCCGAAGATCGTCATCGCCGACGAGCCGGTCAGCGCGCTCGACGTGTCGATTCAGGCGCAGGTCATCAACCTGATGCAGGATCTGCAGGAGGAGTTCGGGCTCTCCTACATCTTCATCTCGCACGACCTCTCGGTCGTCCGGCACATCTCGGACCGGATCTTCGTGATGTATCTGGGGAACATCGTGGAATCGGGGCCTGCTGAGGAGGTCTACAACCGCCCGATGCACCCGTACTCGCGGATGCTGCTCTCGGCGGTGCCGCGACCCGACCCGGACGCACGCCGCACTCGCATCGCGCGTCTGAAGGACGACCTGCCGTCGCCGCTCAACAAGCCTTCGGGATGCGCGTTTCGCACCCGGTGCCCCATCGCACGTCCGGACTGCGCCGAGGCAACACCGCCCCTCCTGGAGCGGAACGGACGACAGGTCGCGTGTCCGTACGCGAATGGTGATGAGAGACTGACGTAGGGCGGGCTTCCGCCTTCGCTGAAGCTACGGCGGACCACCGAAGCCTTGGCGTAAGTGGTTACGCCGCGCCAGGCGGATCAAGTCACAAGTCACAAGCACAGGCACAGCACAACGAGAGGCAATTCTTGTGACTTAGACCTTGCACTTGTGACTTGTGACTTGATTACCAGAGAGGCCCTGCCTTCGCGCACTCCTCGGCCACAGTCAGAAAGCGGTTGACGCTCTCGCGCCCGATTACGTACGGATGCGGCTGGCCGGCGGTGCGCTTGGCCATCATCGGGAGCCGGGTCGTCGAATTGTCGTACTGGGGATGATTCGACAGCGTAATGTCGGCGCCCGCCTTCGCCGCGACATCGCGCATTTTCCGAGCGGAATTCGCATAGTTCTCATACCAGTAGGTCGCCGGCGTGTTGGGTTGAATGTATCGAGGAGATCCGCTGCGCCAGTTGAAGCCCGTTCCACCCCACAGCATTGCCACATGACGGTTGCTGCCATCCCTCACGGGGATGATGGTGGAGATCGTCCCTGGTGTATGTCCAGGCGTGAGATGCAGCGTGAGTGTGGTGTCGCCGAGCGTCAGCTTGTAGCCGTCGGTCGCCACGATGTCCTTCTTGGCCTTCTGCCAGCGGCCAGGGTCGCTGGCCAGATAGTCCCAGTCTGCTGCGCTCATCACGACGCGCGCACCGCGCTCCTGCAGCAGCGCCGCACCCCCGACGTGATCCTGATGTGCATGGCTGACGACGACATAGCGAATACTCTTGGGATCGAGTCCGAGCTTGGTGAGCCCGTTCACCACTTCCTCCTCGACCGAATACCCGTACAGCGGATCGATCACGATGATCCCCTCGGACGTCGTGACGGCCCACGCCGTGTATTCCGTCTGGCCCACCCAATACAGGTTGTCGAACACCTTGACGGGCGCGGCATACCACTCGGACCGCGGCGGCGCCTGAGGTGGCCCCTGCTGCGCGGCGCCGCCCTGGCGGCCGCGCCCCTGTTGGGGTTGAATGGGGGGTGGCGGCGTACAGATATTGTTGAAGAGCGCCAGATGTTCCTGGCCTGCCGCCTTCTTGGCGATTGCCACATGCGGAGCGGCTCCACTGTCCGGCTTTGGGGCCGGCGGCGAATTCTGCGCCCATACGCTGACGCCAAGTGTGAACAGGACGAGCAACATTGAAATGCACGCCTTCATGACAACCTCCCCTGCGCGCGGAGTATACAGACGCCAAGTCACAAGTCACAAGGCACAAGTCACAAGAATAAAAACCACGAAGAACACGAAGACTAGAACATTTCGGTTTGTGCCTTGTGATTTGTGACTTGTGCCTTGTGCCTTGTTCAGTCCCGCCCTTTCATCAGCTCCGCGCGCCAGTGTGCTGCGTGATCGAACACTGCATCGATGATCTCGGCGCGCTGCAGGTCGCTGCGAAGATCCGAGAGCCGTTCAATCAGCAGGTCGAGCGCGCGGGCAATTTCGTCTGCGTTCGTCGCGCAGATGTCGCGCCACACGCCGGCAGGGCTCGACGCCAATCGCGTGGTGTCGATGAGACCCTGACCCGCAAGCCGTAGACCGTCGCTGGTCGCTATCGTGCCGACGATCTCCATCAATGCCGTCACGGTCAGTTGGGGCAGGTGGCTGATGAATGCCATCAGCCGATCGTGATCCGCCGCCGACATCGTCGTAGGAAACGCGCCGAGCCCCGTCACGAATGTGGACAGCCGCTCCATGGCGTCCGCGGTTCCGTGACTCTGAGAACCGGTGGCCGGCGTCAAGATCCACGGACGGCGGGTGAATAGGCTTGCGGTGGCGAACTCGAATCCACCCCGCGCCCCGCCGCCGAGCGGGTGTCCGCCTACAAACGTCAATCCGGCTGGCAGCTTCGCCGCCGCATCGACGATTGCGCGCTTGGTTCCGCCAACATCGGTGACGACGGCGGATGGCGACACATGCGAGGCAATCTGACGCAGCAGAGAAAGATTCTGGCGGACCGGCGCAGCAAGTACGACCAGGTCGGCGCCCGCCACGGCCGACAGCTCGGATGCGGCTTCGTCGATGGCGCGGCGTGACAGACCTTCGCGCAGCACCGCGTCGCGGTCGATGGCGAGCACACGCGTCGCCGGCCATGTGCGCCGGGCCGCAAATGCAATCGAACCGCCGATCAGGCCGAGGCCGACGATGGCGATGCGCGGAAAAAGAGGGTCGCCACTCATCGGGAAAGCCGTGAACGTGGCAGTCGGGAATCAGAGCTTGGAAGTTGTCAGCGCGCCCATCCGCGGCGCGCCATCGCCTCGAGGCAAATGCTGCGGCCGATCGCCGGAGCAATGATCCGCAGCTCGGCCATGAGCCGATCGAACTGAGCGGGAAACATCGACTGTGCGCCGTCGCTCAGCGCACGGTCCGGATCGTTGTGGACCTCGATGATCAACCCGTCGCACCCTGCCGCCACGGCAGCGCGCGCGAGCTGGGCGACCATGTCGCGCCGGCCGGCCCCATGGCTTGGATCGGCGACCACGGGAAGGTGACTCAGTTTTTTCACCACCGGAATGGCGGAAATGTCGAACGTGTTGCGTGTGGCGGTCTCGAACGTTCGAATCCCGCGCTCGCAGAGGATCACGTCGCTGTTGCCGCCGGCCAGAATGTACTCGGCCGACAGCAGCCACTCTTCGATGGTGGCGGAAATACCGCGCTTCAGCAGCACCGGTTTGCGTGCGTGACCGAGCTCGCGGATGAGCGTGTAATTCTGCATGTTGCGCGCGCCGACCTGGAACATGTCGCAATACTTGGCGACCAGCTCGATCTGGCTGACGTCCATCACCTCGGACACGAGCTTCAGGTTGTGCGCGTCGGCCGCACGCCGCAGCATCCGCAAACCTGCCTCGCCGTGGCCCTGGAAGCTATATGGAGAGCTCCGCGGCTTGAATGCGCCACCCCGCAGCACTTTGGCCCCTGCGCGTTTGACCGCCGCGGCAGTCGCCAAGCACTGCTCCTCTGTTTCCGCAGAACAAGGCCCGGCCATGACGACCACCTCATCGCCACCTATTCGTACGTCGTCGATGGTGACGACTGTGTCCTCGGGCTTGTAGCTGCGGCTCGCGCGTTTGTAGGGCTCCGAAATGCGCAGCACTTCGTGGACGCCGTCGAGAATCTCGATCATTTCCTTCTCGACCTTGCCGGCGCCAACGACGCCGAGCACCGTGCGCGTGGCGCCCGACGATCGATGCACGTCCATGCCGAGCTCGATGAGGCGCGCGATCACCGAATCAATCTGCGCTTCGGTGGCCCGCTCTTCCATTACAACGACCATGACTTGTCTCCCGCTCCTTGCTGATTCCCGATTCACGGGTCCGGCTAAAGCCGGACACTACGTAGCGAATTTTCACAACCGCCGCGCGCTGCGTTACTCGCCGAGCGATGGTCCGGGCTCTTCGCCGGTCCGGCTGGCCGCCCGTTCCGCACGCCGTGCTTCATCGATGATGCGTTCGAAAATTCGCACCACCGCTTCCGCCGTCAACGGTCCGGCCAGTTCCGTGGCTGCCTGCCTGGCGCCGCTCAATACCTGCGCCTCGCGCTCCGGCTGGTAAATGGGCAGCCCGGCTTCGTGCTTCAACTTGCCCACTTCCACCGCACACGCCACCCGCACGTTGAGGAGGCGCACGAGCTGTTCGTCGATGACGTCGATACGATTTCGCAATTCCTCGATGCTCGTCAGGACTTCAGCCACCGCACATACTCCTCTACGCGTGCATCGAGATCGTTCGATGCGCCGTTTTCCGCAATCACGCTGACCAGCGCGCTTCCGACAACGGCGGCATCGGCCCACTTGCCCACTTCGCGCACCTGCTCCGGTTTGGAGATGCCGAATCCCAGGGCAACGGGTAAAGAGCTGCAGGCCCGGATCCTGCGGACCATCTCCTCGGCGCCTTCTGCGATCGAATCGCGCGCGCCGGTAACCCCAAGCCGCGAGATCGCATACAGAAAACCGCTGCCGAGTGAAGCCGCCCTGCGGAGCCGGTCGTCGGTCGTCGTCGGACTGAGCAGAAGGATTGTATCAATCCCGCGCGAGGCCATCAGGCTCCGGAATTCGCCAGCTTCCTCGATCGGCAAGTCGAGCACGAGCACGCCGTCAACGCCCGCATCCTGGGCGCGATCCGCAAAACGTTCAGCACCGAGCCGCAGAATTGGATTCACGTAACTGAATAAAACTATCGGCGCTCGAAGCTCCGCTCGTAAGCGAGCGAGCATGTCGAGCACGCCTCCGAGGCTTGTACCGGCGGCCAAAGCGCGTTCCGTGGCGCGCTGGATCACGGGCCCGTCGGCCAGCGGGTCCGAAAACGGCACACCCACCTCGATGACATCCGCCCCGCCGCGCTCCAGTGCACGGAGAATTCCCTCCGTTCTGGTGAGGTCGGGATCGCCCGCGGTGATGTAGGTCACAAGGCCAGGGCCGTCAGCGCGACCGTGGATCCGGGCGAACGTCTCGGCGAGACGATGCTGCGCGGGGCCGACGACGCTCATCTGAGCGCCTCCATCACGGACTGGACGTCCTTGTCGCCCCGCCCGGAAAGGTTGACGAGGATGAGAGTGCCGTCGGGGACGTCACTCAGGAGGCGCATGGTATGCGCAATCGCATGAGCCGACTCCAGCGCGGGAAGTATCCCTTCGCATCGCGCCAGCGTTTGAAACCCCTCCAAGGCTTCGGCGTCCGACACATTCACGTATTCGGTCCGGCCAAGCTCGCGGAGCCACACATGTTCCGGACCGATCGCGGCGTAATCGAGCCCGGCGGAGATTGAGTGCGTCAACTCGATATTGCCGGCCGGATCCTGCAGCACGTAGGTGCGGGTGCCGTGCAACACGCCGGTCGCGCCACCGGCGAACCTCGCTGCGTGCCGCCCCGGCGCAATCCGCTCCCCGCCCGCCTCGACACCGATCAATCGAACATCACGATCCTCGATGAAGCCGTCGAAGATACCGATGGCGTTGCTGCCGCCACCCACGCACGCCACCACGGCGTCCGGCAGACGCCCTGCCTGATCCAGGATCTGTGCCCGGGCTTCACGGCCGATCACCGATTGAAACTCCCGAACCATCAGTGGATACGGGTGCGGTCCCAACGCCGAGCCCAACAGGTAATACGTACTGGCGACGTTCGTGACCCAGTCGCGCATCGCCTCGTTGATGGCGTCCTTCAGCGTGCGGCTCCCGGCGTCCACGCGGCGCACCTTCGCGCCGAGCAGCTCCATGCGAACGACGTTGAGCGCCTGTCGGCGCATGTCTTCCGAACCCATATATACGTCGCACTCGAGCCCGAGCAGCGCGCATGCCGTGGCGGTGGCGACGCCGTGCTGCCCCGCGCCGGTCTCCGCGACGACTCGCCGCTTGCCCATTCGCTTGGCAAGCAGCGCCTGCCCGAGGGCGTTGTTGATTTTGTGTGCGCCCGTGTGCGTGAGGTCCTCGCGCTTGAGAAAGATTCGTACGCGGGGCGGGTTCCCCGGCGAGGCTTTTTCACGTACGTGGGGCGGGTTCCGCGGCGAGTGTGCTTCGCTGCGAGCCGCGGACCCGCCGATCTCGGATCCGTCGTTCTCCGCAAGGCGTCGCGCCTCATACAGCGGAGTGGGACGGCCTACATAATGTTTCAGCAGACGATCGAGCTCGTCGCGAAACGCCGGGTCGGCGCGCGCGGCGAGATAGCCGGCCGCCAACTCGTCGATCGGGGCGACGAGCGTTTCGGGCACAAAGCGGCCGCCGTAGGCACCGAAGTAGCCGCGTGCGTCGGGATCGCGTCTTCCGAAGACGGGACGTTCAGTGACGGCCGATTTCGCGTCGCTCAAAGGCACTCCGTGCGCTTTCCAGAAAGCGCGCTACCTGATCAGCGTTCTTTACACCAGGGGCATCCTCGACGCCGGATGACACATCCACGCCAAAGGGTCCGACGCGCACGATGGCGTCGGCAACGTTCGCGCTCGTCAAACCGCCGGCCAGCACTATTCGCTGCGTCCGTGCGAGCGTGGCGGCCCGATCCCAATCGACGAGACGCCCCGTACCCCCTCGACGGACCCGGTCCAACGCGTCCACCAGGAACGTCGTGTTCACAGGCCATGTGGGGCATGTCTCGTCCGCTTCGTCGATATTGATCGACCGGAGCACCGGCCATCCCAACGCCGCCGCGTACTCCGCAGGCTCGTCGCCATGAAGCTGCACGGCGGAAATCCCCGTTTGCGCGACGACCTCTCGTATCCCATCAACCGACTCGTTCACGAAGACGCCAACCGTCATTACTCCCTCCGGCACGGTGACGACGATTTCCGCTGCACGCCGCGGATCGACGTAGCGGGGGCTCTCGCGCCAGAAAACAAACCCCAGCGCGTCGGCTCCATGCCTCACGGCGTGGACTGCGTCGGGCGGCCGCGTGATGCCGCAAATCTTCACGAACATATCGGGTCCCGTATCAATGTCTGAATTGCCTGCACGGGATCCGCATCCGTCATGAACCGTTCACCAATCAGGAACGCGTGGTATCCGGCAGCAGAGAGGCGTTCGAGATCGGCGCGCGACTGCAAACCGCTCTCACTGACCGCCACAACGTGCCGCGGCATTTTGGCCGCCAGGCGATACGACGCCTCCACATCAACTGTCAGAGTCCGCAGGTTTCGGTTGTTCACGCCGATGAGACGCGCGCCGGCATCGGCCGCCCGCATGAGCTCCACCTCGTCGTGCACCTCGACGAGAACCGCCAGGCCCAACTCCGACGCACGGACTCGAAGTCGCACCAACGCTGACTGGTCGAGCGCCGCCACGATGAGCAGCACCGCATCCGCACCGGCCGCTCGCGCCTCCAGCAGCTGGTATTCATCGACCACGAAGTCTTTGCGCAGAATTGGCAGCGACACTGCACGCCGCACCGCCTCGAGGTGCTCGAGAGAGCCGTCGAAAAACGTGGGCTCTGTGAGCACCGACACCGCCACGGCCCCGCCGCACTCGTACTGCCGGGCGATCGCCGCCGGGTCGTATTTTGCGAGCAGCACGCCCTTCGACGGCGAGCGTCGCTTGCATTCCGCGATGATGTTCACCCGGCCGTTACAGGCGAGTGCCTGCTCGAACGCCGCGCCCGCGGGAGACGCGTCGCCCGCGCGCCTTTCCAGCATAGCCAACGGCTCGCGTTCGCGTCTGACGGCGGTGATACGCACGGCTGCGGCAACGATGGTGCGCAGCAGATCGGGCGTCGTGCTCACGCGACCGCCTCCTCACGTGAGCTGCGCACCATCTTGTCGAGCGTTGCCTTTGCAGCGCCTCCGTCGATCGTCGAGGCTGCCCGCGCGATGCCTTCCCGTACGCTGCTGACAGTCCCGGCCACCAACAGCGCCGCACCGGCGTTCAGCAGAACAACGTTGCGGGCGGCGCTTTTCTTCCCTTCGAGGATGTCGAGAACAATCCCGGCGTTCTGGGCGGCATCGCCACCCTGCAAGTCCACCGGCGATGCTTTCGGGATCCCGAACTCGGCCGGATGCACGTAAAAGGTGCTGACCGAGCCGTCACGGCACTCCAGCACCTTTGTGTAGCCAGTCGTCGAAATCTCGTCGATGCCATCAACACCGTGCACCACCCACGCGCGCTCGGACCCGAGCATCAAAAGCGCGCGTGCAACGAGGTCGGCAAGTTCCGGCCGGGGAACACCCACGATCTGCCGGCGCGCCCCCGCAGGATTCGTCAGCGGACCGAGGAGATTGAACGCCGTCCGGACTCCGAGCTCGCGTCGCGTCTGGGCCGCGTGCTTCATCGAGGGATGGAATGTCGGTGCAAAGAAGAACCCGATGTTCACGTCGTGCAACGAACGCTCGACCACCGGCGGTGGAGCCGCGATGTTGACGCCGAGCTGCTCGAAGACGTCAGCACTGCCGCAGCGACTCGAGACGGATCGATTACCGTGCTTGGCAACCTTCACACCGCACGCCGCCACCACCAATGCCGCCGCAGACGAAATGTTGAACGTGCCAGATCGATCGCCTCCGGTGCCGCACGTGTCGAAGACGTCGCCGGAGGGACGCGAAAGCTTCACGGCATGGTCTCTCATCGTGCGGGCAAATCCGACGATTTCCGCCGGCCGCTCCCCTTTCATCACGAGCGCCGACAGCAGCGCGCCGAGCGAGGCGGGCGAGGCGTGACCATCCATCACCTCGCGCATGGCGCCCGCCGCCTCTTCTTCCGTGAGGTCCTCATGCCGCATCAGCTTTTCCAGAAGAGCTGTAAACATGCGGCTTATCCCGAGAAACTTTTTTCACGATGAACTCTGTGCCTCTGTGCCTCTGCCCTTCGACTGTTGCTCAGGGCACCCCGAGCGACGTCGAGGGGTGTGGCCCGTTTCAATGAACGTCGTTTCACTTACAGCTCCAGGAAGTTCTTCAGAATGCGCCGCCCTTCATCGGTAAGTACCGACTCGGGATGAAACTGGACCCCGTGGACGGGATGTGCACGATGGCGCACCGCCATGATCGTGCCGTCCTCCTGCGTCCGCGCGGCGACCTCGAGATCAGCCGGCACGTCCGCGCTCGATATCACGAGCGAATGGTATCGACCGGCCTGAAACGGCGCCGTGATGCCACTGAACACGCCTTTGCCGTCGTGGACAACCGTCGATGTTTTGCCGTGCATCGGCGTGTGCGCTCGGCAGACCGTGCCCCCATACACGACGCCGATCGCCTGATGTCCGAGACACACACCCAGAATAGGCGTTCGATGGCCAAGGCGCCGGATGACCTCGGGTGTGATGCCGGCGTCTTCTGGCCGTCCCGGACCCGGCGAAATGACGATACGCGCCGGCTGCATCGCCTCGACCTCCTCCACAGTGACGTCACGGTTGCGATGGACGCGGATGTCCGCCCCGAGCTCACCGAAGTACTGCACCAGGTTGTAGGTAAACGAGTCGTAGTTGTCGATCATTAACAGCATGCCGTCTCCGGGCCGACCTGAAGGTCGGCCCCTACAGTCCACGTTGCGCCAACTCGAGTGCTTGAATGACCGCGCGCGCCTTGTCGCGGGTTTCTTCGTACTCCGCCGCCGGATTCGAATCGGCGACGATGCCCGCGCCCGCCTGGACGTACGCACGACCGTTCTCGATGACTACCGTCCTGATGGTGATGCAGAAATCCAGGTTGCCAGCGAAATCGAGATATCCGACTGCGCCCGCATAGACGCCGCGCCGCCTGTTCTCCAGCTCCGCAATGATCTCCATGGCCCGCACTTTCGGCGCACCAGACACGGTGCCGGCCGGAAAGCACGCGACAAGGGCGTCAAGCCGATCGTTCCGCTCGGACAATTGCCCCTCGACGATGGAGACCAGGTGCATGACGTGCGAGTACCGCTCGAGCGCCATGTAGGTCGGCACTCGCACCGTGCCGTACGTCGACACGCGTCCCAGATCGTTCCGGCCGAGATCGACGAGCATCACGTGTTCGGCGCGTTCCTTTTCGTTCCGCTTGAGCTCCTCAGCGAGCCGCGCATCTTCGTCTTCCGTGCCTCCACGCGGCCGTGTTCCGGCGATCGGGTGTGTTTCGATGTGCTGCCCTTCCACGCGTACAGAGCATCTCCGGTGAAGAGCCGACGATGGCACGGTCTCCCATGCGAAGAAAGTACATGTACGGAGATGGATTCACATGGCGAAGCGCCCGGTACGCCATGAAGGGATCGGCATCGAAGCACGTCTCGAATCGCTGCGAGAGGACGACCTGATAGATGTCGCCCGCCGCGATGTACTCCTTCGCGGTACGAACCATCCCCTCGAACTCCTCGCGCGCGACGTTCGATCGAATCTCTACAGGGCGGCCCGCGAGCGTGGTGGGTTTGGACAGGGTCCGATCGAGCTCGCGTTCGACGAAATCGATCTTCGCGCGCGCGAACTGATACAGCGATTCGAGGTCGTCGTCGCCAGTGATGCGCGCGTTCGCGATAATCAGGATTCGATGCCGCACGTGATCGAACGCAAGGACGGTATCGAACAGCATGAACCCCGCCTCGTCTTCCACGGCCGTGGCGGACTGCAGACGCACGGGCTCGAACCAGGCAGCGGCGTCGTATCCCAGATATCCGACCGCCCCGCCGGTAAAACGCGGCAATCCTGGCACGAACGGGGAATGCAGACCCGCCATCAAATTGCGCAGCGCGCCGATGAACGGCTCACCTGATTCCGAGGTTTCCCCTGCGCGATCGACAATCGTCCGACCGCCCCGCGATCGCAGAACGAGGAAGGGATCCTTGCCGAGAAACGAGTAGCGTCCAACCTGCTCGCCGCCCTCGACTGACTCGAGCAGGAACGCGTAATGTGAGTGCTCCGCGATTTTCAGAAACGCCGACACAGGCGTAAGGAGATCGGCGACGATCTCCTTGCACACCGGGACGAACGTGCCGCGCTGGCCAGCTCCCGGAATTGATCGAACGTCGTCACGCGCATGCATCGCCCCCCATGACCTCACGAGCCACAGCCGCCTTCATCGCACCTGCAGGAGGACGCTGTCCGATCCACCATTCGAACTGCCGCTCGGCCTGCGCCACGAGCATCGGCAAGCCGTTCAGAGTCACACAGCCCGCGCGCTGTGCTTCGCGGATGAGCGGCGAGGGCTGTCGTCCATATGTCAGGTCGTATACGACATGTCCATCAAAGGGTCCCTCCGGCAGCGGTGATGCGTCCGCCTCCGCAAGGCTGCCGAGCGGTGTGCAATTGACGAGCAGGTCCCACGATCCACCCGCGGGTGGCCACGGTCCGACCTGCGCGCCGAGCGATGCCGCGACCTTCCTGGCCTGTTCGTTCCGCCGTGCGTGCACGGTAACGACAGCCCCTCTCGACACGAGGGCCACGATGACGGCCCGGGCGGCTCCGCCTGCGCCGAGCACCGATGCCCTTGCGCGGGCGAGCCCGCCCCCTTCAACAGCAGCCTCCAGCGAATCGAGAAACCCGTCGACGTCTGTATTCGTTGCCCGCCATCCGTCAGCCTGCCGGTGCAGCGTATTGGCCGCTCCGACGCGCCGTGTCAACTCATCAGCGCTGCTCGAGATACGCAGTGCGTCCTCCTTGAACGGGATCGTGACGCTGGCGCCTGCAATGCCCAGCGCATCGGTAAAGGTCAGGAAATCATCGAAGTCCGCCGCGCGGAGCGGCACGTAAACCGCGTCGAGGCGAGCCGCCGTGAATGCGGCATTGTGCATTGCGGGCGAGAACGAGTGCATCACGTTGTCGCCGACGACGCCGTAGAGGGCGGTCGCGGGCCCGACAGTCCGAAATCGGAATCGGCCGACCATGTCGGCGGCTGGGACTTGTCCCGGCGCGACTCCAGCTCCGGCGTACGTCCAAAGAGACCCGAACCGCGCGGCAAGCAGCCGACTCGGAACGCCCGCCGCGCCCATTCCAACAACGACGGCGCCACCGTCCTTGGCAATATCGAGCAACGCGAGCGTGTCCGACAGCCGCGCGGCGCTGATCGCAACCTTGATGACCGCTGCACCCGTTGCGCGCATTGCACGCGCCCGGGCACATAGATCGCCGGGTACGCCTGCGAAGTCGTGGGACGAAACAACGGCCCGGGAGGCATGCGTACGGATGAGGTCGTCGAAGTTTGCACGCCACTCGATATCGACGTGCTCGGCACCGAACGCGAACGCGTCGCTCAGCAGTCGGCGTCGTTCCTCTTCGCTGCCCTCGAATCGGCCACCCTCCCACGTCGGGCGGCAGGTCACCACGACCGGGACGCGCCGGTCGCGAAGTGCCTGCGCCACGTCCGGATTGGCGACGCCGTCGAGACGCAGTTCCACCATGTCGGCGTGGACGGCTGCATCGCGAGCCGCTACGAGCTCCGTCATCGTGGCGCCAGTCACCGTTTCGCAGAGCCTCGAAGTGCTCATCAAAAACAAAAACGCCTCTCCAACCGGATGGCTGAAGAGGCGTTGGTTCGCTAAGTGTGCGCTTGAGTCTTAGACGGCGCGTGCCCCCTCAGTCACAGTCCGATACCACCACCAGTAGCTGGCGTAGCTCGGCGCGACGAAGAAGGTAAAGCGCTCCGGCATCAGTCTCAAAACCGAGCCAAAACTGTACTCCGGCCGTTTTCCCTCTGTCAACCGCCGCACATCAGCCGTTCCCGCAGGGCCTTGCAGTTTCAGCGGTTTACCCGTATCTTCAAGATGAGTCACCAGCCTATGATTGCGAAACTGCTTGCCTGTACGTTGGCTCTACTTTTTGTACCTTGCGACCGGCCTGATCGGTCAGAGTGCCACATTCCCCGTAGACGAACTGAAACCGGGCATGGTGGGAGTGGGCAAGACCGTTTTCGAGGGAGACCGGCTCGATGAGTTCAAGGTCCACATTCTTGGCGTCCTGCGCAACGTCATCGGGCCTCGCCGGAATCTGATTCTCGCGCGACTCGAGGGCGGCCCCCTCGCGAACACCGGTGTGATCGCCGGCATGAGCGGCAGTCCCGTGTATATCGACGGCCGCATGGTTGGCGCGGTGTCGTATTCCCTCGGGCAGTTTTCGAAGGAACCGATCGCCGGGATCACGCCGATTGGCGAAATGACCGAGGCGGCAACGTTCGCGGCACCGCGCCGCGCAGCCGCACGGGTCGAATTGCAGATGCCGCTCACACCCGAGAGCCTCCGCGCGTCTCTTCGCCAGGCGTTCAGCTGGGCACGTCCGTTTGCCGACAGCGCAGCCGATGTCCAGGTATTTGGCGGGACCGGGTTGAACCCAGGCATCGGCACGCTGCTGCGGCCGATCGCAACGCCGCTGACGCTCGGCGGATTCGATCCGGGCGTGATCGATCCCATCGCGTCGGCATTCAGTGACCAGGGGTTCGTTCCAGTCATGGCCGGCTCCGCCGTCGCCGCGCTCGCTCAGTCGAACGGCGGCTCCGCGTCCGCGCAACCGCTTCGGCCTGGCGACCCGGTCGGCGTCGCGCTCATGAGCGGCGATCTCGAACTCGGGGCCACCGGAACGGTGACGGAAGTCGATGGCCGGCGCGTGTATGCGTTCGGCCACCCGTTCTACGGTCTGGGACCGACGCAGTTCCCGATGACGCGTGCCTACGTGCACACGCTGCTGCCGAGTCTCGCCAACTCGATGAAAATTGCGAGCACTGGCGAAGTGATCGGCACGGTGCAACAAGACCGCGCTACCACGATCGCCGGCACGCTCGGGCCTGGCCCCGCACTTATCCCCGTCCGCATCAGCCTGACATCGGACCGCGGCACGAAGAAGACGTTCAACATGTCAATGGTGAACGACCAGCTCTTTACGCCGCTCCTCGCATACCTTTCGATCGTCAACACGCTGACGTCATACGAACGTCAGAACGGCGCTGCCAGCTACGTGGTCCGGGGCGCGGCATCGATCAGGAATTATGGGAACGTGGCCTTCGAGGATCTCTTCACCGGCGATCAGCCGTCGATTGGCGCTGCCGCGTATGTGGTTGCGCCTATCAACGTGTTGCTGCGCAACGCGTTCGAGGACGTCGAGCTCGAACGGCTGGACCTGGAGATCGACGCGAGCGAGCAGCCTCGGAGCGCGACGCTCGAGCGCGTGTGGATCGATGGGAATCGAATCAAGCCCGGTTCCCGGGTCGACCTCAAGGTACTCGTGCGGACGTACCGGGGCGAAGAGATCACCAGGACCGTCCCGGTTGATATTCCGCCGAGCGCCCGCGGCTCGGTCTCCATCATGGTCAGCGATGGAACGCGGCTTTCGCGATGGGAAGCGCAGGAGCTGCAGGTGCAGCCTCTGCAAACACGCGATTTGAACCAGATGATGCGCGTCCTGAACAACGCGCGGAAGAACAACAGGCTCTACGTGCGGGTGCTCGGTCGCGATCAGGGGGCCGTCGTCAAGGGCGAATCGCTGTCGTCGCTCCCACCCTCGGTCATGGCCGTTCTCGAGTCTGATCGCAACGGCGGCAGCTTCCGACCGCTGCAGAACGCCGTGCTCGGCGAGTGGGACATCGCAACCGAGTACGCGATCATCGGCTCACGCACGTTGTCGGTGCCAATCGAGGAATGATCCTCTAGACACGCTTTCATTTATGAGCATTCTCCTGAAGCGAACCGTCATCGCGCTGCTGTTCGCCTGCCTCGTCGTGTCCGTTGGCTACGCTGCTCTTCCGACTTTCTGGCAGGTGTCCACTGAGGCCGAGTTCCTTCAGGGTGACGTCGAGAACCTGTCGATCGATCCCTACGGCCGCCTCACCCTGGGTCCAGCCGTCGCGCCGGTATACGAATCGAGCGCGCCATTCCTATGGACGCTTGTGAGCGCACCGGATGGCTCGTCCTTCGCCGGAACCGGAAACGAAGGGCAGGTGTTTCGCATTGATGCCGACGGCAAGAGCGCCGTCTTCTTCGACGCGGAAGAACTGGAAGTTCACGCGATCGCCCTCGCGCCGAACGGGGGCATCTATGCCGCCACATCGCCCGACGGCAGGATTTACAGGATCGACGCGGCCGGAAAGAGCACGGTACTCTTCGATCCTCCAGACCGTTACATCTGGAGCCTGATCGTCGATTCGGCGGGAAATGTCTTCGCGGGCACGGGCGACA
Organism: uncultured Acidobacteriota bacterium; assembly: GCA_963814955.1. GTDB lineage: Bacteria > Acidobacteriota > Vicinamibacteria > Vicinamibacterales > UBA2999 > DATCJA01. Next base: position 151,978 of record CAWFEX010000012.1, on the reverse strand, counting down.
AGGGGCAGATCTACAAGATCGCGCCGGACGGAAAAGGTGCGCCGTTCTACAACACGAAGGCCACGCACGTCATGACGCTCGCCTTCGATCGCGGGCAGCGGCTCCTCGCGGGCACGGAGTCGCCCGGCCGCGTGTTCCAGCTGGATGCGGCCGGCAAGCCGTTCGTGCTGCTCGATTCTCCCTACAACGAGATTCGCGCGCTTCGTGTCGACTCGAAGGGCGATATTTATGCGGCCGCGGTGACCGGTCGCGGCGCCCAGCCGCCAGAGCGCGCACCGTCGCAGGCTCCCGAACCGCCGCCCGCGCCGCCGATTGCGTCGGTTTCGACCGAGGTCGTGTCGATCACGATAGCGGCCGACGCCAGCTCCCATGCAGGCCACCCCGGCTGCACCGGCACCGAGGGGGACGCAGAGCCTCGGCACGGGCGCGATCTATCGCATCATGCCCGACGGCGTCTCGGACCTCATATGGCAGCTCCGCGAAGATGCGCCATATGACGTCGCGTTCGAAAATGACGGAGCTGTGCTGGTGGCCACCGGGAACGAGGGAAAGATCTATCGCCTTTCAGGCGATCCCCTCCAGCCGACGCTCGTGGCGCGAGCGACGGTCCAGCAGATAACGGCGCTACTACCCGACCGTACGGGACGCGTGCTCTTCGCCACATCGAACCCCGGCAAAGTGCTGCGCCTGTCGGCGACGCGCGCGGGCCGCGGAACGTACACCTCCGATGTGAGGGACGCGCAGTCGGTCGCCACCTGGGGAGCGATCAAGTGGCAGGCATCGGTACCGACCGGGACGAAGGTCGAAATCTCGACCCGCTCCGGCAACACGCGGACCGCTGATGAAACGTGGAGCGACTGGAGCGCCGCGTACGCGGACCCGAATGGAACGTCGATCGTAAGTCCGCGCGCGCGGTATCTGCAGTGGCGCGCCGTACTGGCGGCCGACCGCGATCAGGCGCCGGTGCTCACCTCCGTGACGGCAGCGTACTTGCCGCGCAACGCAAGACCTCGTGTTTCGTCGATCACGATCCATCCGCCCGGTACCGTCTTCCAGCGGCCGTTTCCAACCGGCGAACCCGAGATCGCCGGTTTTGAAGGCGAGACACCCGACCGACGCGCGGCCGTGCAGAACGCCCCTGCCCCGGGTGCCACTGGCGGACCTGCGTTGGGACGGCGCGCATATCAGCGGGGCCTGCTCACGTTCGTCTGGCGCGCCGAGGACGACAACCGCGATGAAATGATCTACGACGTGCTCTATCGGCGCGAAGGTGAAACGAGTTGGAAAACGCTCAGGCGCGGCCTCAGGGATGAAATCTTCGTGTGGGACACAACGTCGGTGCCAAACGGCCGCTACGTCGTGCAGGTCCTTGCATCCGATCTCCCCTCAAACTCGCCGGACGCGGCGCTCGCAGGTTCGATGGAAAGCACGACATTCGAAATCGACAACACGCCGCCGGCCGTGACAGTCACAGGCGTGAGTCGCAACGGTGGTCGCGTGACGGTGTCGTTCGATGTTCGCGACGCCGATTCGTCGGTTCAGAAAGTCGAGTTCTCGCTCGATGGAGACCGGTGGCAGGCCGTTTATCCGAAGGACGGCATTGCCGATTCGCGGTTCGAGCAGTTCGATCTGATTCTGGAAGGTGACGTGGCGGCGCGCGCGGTGATCATCCGCGCGACCGATTCCCTGAACAACGCTACGAGCGCGCGGGGCGAAGCACTGCCCGCGCCGGCGCGGCGGTAACCGGGCCTCCATCGATCACGTCGCCCTTGGCGGACGCCTTGACCGTCGTCCGCGCCAGCAGCCATACCATATTGACCGCCACAACACCGTCAACGGTCTGGGCCGGCTCGAAGCGCGAGTGCCTGACGGCATCGAGGACCGCCGTCACTTCAGCGTCCTGCGAGGCCCCCCGCTGATCGACCAGCGGCTCGCGAACCGACTGCAGCAGCTCGTAATTCGACACGCGGCCTTCACGCGTCACGACCGCCGCCACCGCGTAGACCGCCTCTTCCTCCGGAATCGACGCCAGCGCCGGGCTGACACCGAGCGATCGCGGCACCAGCATGCCCGACTCGAGGTGCAGCGGGTTCTCGTCCGAGCCGGGACTTGCCATGATCGAGATCAAGGCCGCGAGCGAGTCGGGCCTCTCCGCGCGGACGATCTGGTTGACGAGCGTCGAGGCGCACACGCAGATGATCACCGCCACCGTGGCGCCGAGTGCCGGCCACAAATAACGCATGTCGGTGAAGCAGCTCGCGCCAGTACACGGCGAACGACTGATCGTGTTCGGCTCGAACGCGCGTCACCACTTCGTCGTATGTCGCGGCGAGCGCGACCGGATCTGTGTGGTCGGCAGCCGACGCGGCCGATCCCAGCCGCAGCGCCGAGCCGATCAACCGCAAGTCCTCGACGCGCGCGCGGCACGTCTCGCACCAGCGCAGATGCGCTTCCAGCGCCACCTGTTCGGAGACCGGCAGCTCTCCGTCGACGAACGGCTCGAGCATCTCCCGTGCATGCTGGCAGCCCAGATACGGAATCATGATCGAAGCCCCAGCAGCTCGGAGCGCAGCGCCTGCCGCGCGCGCGTGAGACGCGACTTCACCGTTCCCACCGCCACATCCAACGTGTACGCGATTTCGTCGTAGCGGAGCCCATCGACCTCGCGCAGAATCAACGCGGTGCGCTGGTCGAACGGCAGTTGATCCATCGCCTGCCAGATCTTGGCGGCAGTTTCCTTACTCGCCAGCAGTCGATCGGGCAGGATGTCCTGTCGTGCCTCGAGGTCGCCAAAGTTTCTGAGATAGTCGTCGAGCGAAACCTGTTCGGCGCGGTGCCGCCGGCGCCACCACCGCTGCCGGTTGCGCGCCTGGTTGACGACGATGCGGTAGATCCAGGTGCGAAGGGCCGACTGCCCACGGAAGCGGGATAGCGTTCGAAAGACGCGCAGGAACACGTCCTGCGACAGGTCCAGAGCGTCGTCGCGGTTGCCCAGAAGGTTGAATGCCAGCCCGTAGACCATGCGCTGGTGAGCGGCCACCAGTTCGGCGCACGCGACCTCGTCGCCACTCGCACAGCGCGCAATCAGCGCAGCTTCGCCGCTCTCGACGTTGCGACCAGCTGAGCGCGCCAGCGTTCTTCACAAAATCTCCCGACGTACGGGCATCCACAGCAGTCTACACCGGTTTAGACACCACCCACGGGCCCCGGTTCCACCCTCTGTTACCATCTTCGGAATCGTGAAGCGGCTTCTGGTGGTTTCGGTCGGCCTGGCGGCCCTGATGGTCGGGATGGTGGTGGCATGGTACGCCGTCCGCCAGGAACGCGAATTCCAGCGCCTGATTGCGGCAGGTGACGCAGCGGGGGCACAGGACCAGACGTCGAGCGCGATTGAGGCCTTCAGTGGTGCGCTGGCGCTCAAGCGCGATTCGATGCTGGCGCATCTGAAACGGGGAGACACCTACCGGCGCCGCGGCGAGCTCGACGCGGCGCTCCGGGACCTGCGCGAGGCGTCACGTCTCGATCCGTCCGCGCCGCGCCCCCTAGAGCTGCTGGGCGACGTGAACGCCGTGCTCGGCAACTATGGCCGCGCCGCTGAGCATTACCACTCGTTCACCCAGCTCGACGATCGGTCCCCGCGTGTGCTCTACAAACTGGGTCTCGCGCACTTCCGCAACGGCCAGTACGGCGGAGGCTATCGAGCCGCTGCAGCACGCCATCGGACTCGACACCCGGTTCGCCGAAGCGCACTACCTGCTGGCGATGTGCCTTCGACAACGATCCGAGAACGAAGCGGCGCTGAAGGCGTTGACGCGCGCCGTTGAAATCAACGGGGCGTTCGTCGAGGCGCGCGAAGCGCTGGCCGACGTCTACGAACAGGCCGGACGACGACAGCAGGCAATCGAACAGCTCGAGGCGCTGGCCGCACTGGAGCCCGCGCGCGGTGAGCGCCTCATCGGCGTAGCGCTCGCTTATGCACGGTGGGGACGAACGGAAACCGCGATTCTCACGCTGGGCCGCGCCGCCGAACGCTTCCCCGGCCGGACTGACGTCTATGTCGCGCTCGGACGTGTGTGGCTGGACGTTGCTGAAGGTCGAAACGACTCTGTGGCGTTGAACAAAGCGATTGAAGCGCTGCGGCCGCGTGCGACGAGCGCGGATGCGCCGGCAGACGCCTTGATGTGGTACGGCCGAGCGATGCTTCTCTCGGGCGATGCCACCGGCGCCGAACGTGCACTCGTGCGGGCAACATCGAAGGCGCCGGTGGACCCGCTGGCGTACCGTTACCTCGCTGATGCGGCCGAACGCCTGGGACACCTTGCGGCAGCGGTCGATGCGCTGGTCCGCTACGCCGCTCTCATTGACGACCGCGACATCGACTCCACGATCAACGACCGGCTGGCACGGCTGGAGCAGCGGCTGGGACGTGGCTAGGTAGTAGCCGGAGGCCTTCAGGCCTCCGATCCACTACATCTTTCGTCCCTGCGCTGCTGGATCGAGCGCGTCGCGTAACCCGTCTCCAAGAAAGTTAAATCCCAGAACGAGCGTCGCAATCGCGAGGCCCGGGAAGATGGTCAGGTGGGGTGCGTCGAGCAGGTGTCCCCGTCCGTAATTCAGCATGGTGCCCCAGCTCGGTGTGGGCGGCTGGACGCCGAGTCCGAGGAAGCTCAGTGCCGCCTCGGACAGGATCGCGCCGCCCATGCCGAGCGTCGCCTGCACGCTGACGGCGGGCAGCGTGGTCGGAATCACGTGCTTCGTCAGGATGCGCGCGGTCGACGCGCCCAGTGCCTTCGCGGCCTCCACGAAATCCAGCTCACGCGCGCGCAGCACCTGGCCGCGCACCAGCCGCGCGTAGCCGACCCATCCGATGACGGACAGCGCGAGGATGACGTTGGTGAAGCTGGGACCGAGGACCGCAACGAGCGCAATCGCCAACAGAAGTCCGGGAAACGCAAGGAGGATGTCGATGACGCGGCTGATGGCTTCGTCGATGCGGCCGCCGAAGTAACCGGCGATCGACCCGAGCGCGATTCCGACAGTCGACGAAACTCCGACGACGACCAGGCCAACCAGCAGCGATATGCGCGCACCCGCGAGCACGCGCGCGAAGATATCGCGTCCCAGCTCGTCGAGGCCGAACCAATGCGTGCCGGTGGGTCCGGCAAGCCGCAAGGCCAGTTCCTGATCGGCCGGATCAAACGGCGCAACGAGAGGCCCGACAACCGCGGCCAGCACCGCAATCGCCACGATGAAGGTGCCGACGCGAGTCATACCTCAGTCGTATCGAATCCGTGGATCGAGCACCCCGTATACAAGATCGGTCACCAGATTCATGGCAACGTACGTCGTCGCAATGAAGAGAATGCATCCCTGCACGAGCGGGTAGTCACGAAATCCGATTGATTGAATCAAGAGCCGGCCGACGCCCGGCCACGCAAAGATCGTCTCCGTGATTACGGCACCGGTGAGAACGGCGCCGAACTGAAGCCCGACAATTGTCACAATCGGAATCAGACTGTTGCGGAAGCCGTGACGCAGGACGGCTCGCACGCGGGAGGCACCGCGAGCGAGCGCTGCCTGCACGTAAGGCTCGCGCAGCTCTTCCAGGAGCGACGCTCGTGTCATGCGCGCCAGGATCGCGGCCAGCGCAGCGCCAAGCGAAATCGCCGGGAGGACAAGGTGCGCCAATGTCCCGCGGCCCGAAACCGGCAACCATCCCAGTTCCACGGCAAAGAGGATGGCGAGAAGGGGCCCCAGCCAGAAATTGGGGATCGAAATTCCGGACAGTGCGAGCGTGGTCGCGAGGTGATCGACAAACGTACCTCGCTTGACGGCAGCGATGATCCCCAAAGGAATTGCGACGCCAATCGCCACCAGCATGGCGGCGGCCGCCAGCTCCAGCGTGGCGGGCAGGCGATCGATGATGGCGCTCGCCACGGGCTCGTTCGTGCGCAGAGAGGTGCCGAGATCACCGCGCGCCACTCCGGCGAGGAAGCTTCCGGACCTGTTCGACGAGTGGCCGGTCGAGGCCCAGCCGTTGCCGGAGGGCTTGAACGTCTTGCTCCGATGCTGTTTCTCCCAGCATCGCCTGCGCCGGATCGCCAGGAATGAGATGGATCAGCGCAAAGACGAGTGTAGCGACGCCCAGCAGGACGGGAAGGGTCAGTGCCAGGCGGCGAACGAGAAACCGGAGCACGGACCCTGATCAGCGAACGTGCTCTGATCTACTGCTCGAGCGTGAACACGTACAGCGCGTTCCCTGTCTGTGGATGCCGGACGTCCGGAGAAATCGTGCGCGGGACATTACGAGGACTGCCCCCGCCGAGTCCGGTTGTGACGGCAATGTACTGCTTGCCTCCGATGGTGAACGACACCGGGAACCCTTGCACTGACGTACCGAGGCGGATCTTCCAGAGCTCTTTGCCTGTACGCACGTCGTAGGCATGGAAATATCGGTCGAGATCGCCCGCAAAAACCAGTCCTCCACCTGTCGAGAGCGCCGCCGTGAGGAACGCCGCGCGCTGCTCGACGCTCCACACCTCGCGCATCGTGTTCACGTCGAACGCGGCAAGCTTGCCGATGTTGCCGTTGGAGCCAGGCATCTCGTAGAAGCGGCGGTCGCCGGCCGTGCCGCCGGCACCCTCCTTGAATTCGACCTGGCGGCCAGAAATCTCCATGCACGACTGGGCCAGCGGGATGATCAGCAACCCCGTTCCCGGGTGGTAGCTCGTCGCGTGCCAGTTGTGCCCGCCTTCGGTGCTCGGGCACGCCTGCACCCAATCCCCCACCTTCGCCGCCATGATCTCGGGCCGGTATCGCGGCACGCCAGACTCGAGATCGATGCGATCGAAGACGTTGTTGAAAATTGTTTCTTTGAATGAGACGTATTCGCCGCTCTGGCGATCGACCTTCCACAAGATCCCAGGCTTGCCGATGGTGAAGACGAACTTGCGGGGGCCGACGTCGACGAGCACGCGCTCGTACACCTCGTCCAGATCGAGCGACTCGCCCGGGGAATGCTGGAAGAACCAGGCCAGCTCGCCGGTGTCGGGTTTGAGCGCGACGGTGGAGCTGGTATACAGCACGCGATCCGACGTCTTCATGTTGCGGCTCGCCGCCACCCACGGCTTCGCCTGCGCCACGCCCCAGTAGGTGAGGTCGAGATCCGGGTCGTAGCTGCCGGTGATCCATGTCTCCCCACCCTTGCGAAACATGTCGGCCACGTCGCCCCACGTGTCGCCGCCGCGTTCGCCGCGCTGGGCCACTGTGTTGAATTTCCACAGCTGCTTGCCCGTGTTGGCGTCATACGCGCTGATGTAGCACCGATCGGTCTGGAAACGAGCGCAACCCGTCAGGCCCTGGATGACCTTCCCCCGAATCACGATAGGACCGCTGCTGTTGGTGAAGCCCTTGTTCCGCTCAGTGATGGGAACGTCCCAGACGAGGCGGCCCGTACGCGCGTCGAGCGCCGCCAGGCGCGCGTCGCCCGTCGCCACGAACACCTTGTCCTGATAGATCGCGATATTGCGCATCGTGCTGGGGGTTTCGGGACCGACGTGATGTTCCCAAATCAGCTCGCCCGTGCGCCCGTCGAGCGCCTGCACGATGTTGCCGGTGTTGATCAGATAGATGATGCCGTCGTGAGCGAGCGGCGTCGGCTCGCTCTGTCCGCCCTCGTTCATGGCCCACACCCAGGCAAGCTTGAGCTGCCCTACGTTGCCGGGCGTGATCTCCGTGAGCGGACTGTGGCTCCATGCCTGGTAATTGCGCCGGACCATCAGCCAGTCGCCGGGTGGCGGATTGCGCAGCATGGCGTCGGTCACCGGGACGTAGTTCGGCACTTCTCCGGCGATGGTCAGGCCGGATGCCGGGCGCGGTGCTCCGTCGTCGGCCTGGGCCGCGGCGGCTGGTGCCGCCGCGGCTTGCGGCGCGTTCGGCGCCTGCCCCGTTGCGATCACGCCGATTGGTGTAGCCGCGGCGGCGGCCAGCGGCTGCGCACCGGCCCGCCCGCCATTCGCCTGAAGAATGTAGGCGGTGATCGCCAGGTACTGCTCCGGCGGCAGGCGCGGGCCCGCCGGCGGCATGGCGCCCTGGATGAACTCGACGAGCTCACGTGCCTGGCGTGTGCGCCACGTGTTCATGAAGTCCTGGCCGCTGAGCGCCGGAGCTTCGTTGTTCCCTCGCAGGTCGGGCATGTGACAACTGGCGCAGCTTGTCGTGTAGGCTTGCTGGCCAGCGGACGCCTGCGCGGCCGTGAACGCGCCAGCCGCGGGCGGCTGCTGGCCGGCGATGACTACGGCACCAATCACGCCGGCAGTGGCGGAGACGAGTACCCTCACCGTTCGATGTGTCGTGCGCGTCACCGCTTCACCTCCTGTGGAAGGAGCCAACCCCACAGATTGCCTTCCGGTGCCTTCTCACTGTGAATCTGAATGTACAAGGCGTTCTTTTCGAGCGCCTGCCGTTGCTGAGCGGACAGTTGAACGACAGCCTTGAAGCTGCCGCTGCTGACGGCAGGCACCATGATGTCTGCGACCGCCGGCCCACGAACACCGCGCGGCGCGGTGTGGAGACGCGCGACGGTCGCCGGCGAGCGCAACCCCTCGAATGTGCCCTCGATAGTGAGTCGATCACCGGCGAGTACGGCCGTGACCGAGCCGCGACCAGCGACGGTATCCTGCATCGCCACTGTGATGGGCACCGGCGAGAGGCGCCCGCCGTAGGCCTTCGTCTGCGCCGCAACCGGCGGGCTCGCGACCGCGAGCAATCCCAGCGCGCCCAGACCCACGACAGCGACCGGATTGATCCGATGCCTACGCATGCTCGCCTCCCTGCAGGCGGAATCGTAACTCATTAGCGTGCCTAAGGTACCTAAAGTGTCTAAGCCTGGTGTCGAATGCCGGATTATCGCGTACCGAGGATCTCGCCTCCGAAATCGCCATCAAAGTCGCGCCACAGCGTGTGCACGTGCCCAACTGCATTGTTGCGATTCTGGGCGTATTCGATCAGGAACGTCGGACCCTGGACGATGTAGGCATGCGCCTGACCCGTATCGGTGCTTCCGGACCATTGGAACGAAATCTCATCGAGCGCTGCGCCCTCGAGGAGTCGCCGGCGCTTGTCGGCAGCCACATCTGCCGGAACCCGGGCGAGATACTCCTCCACGAGCGCGACGAGCAGCGCCTTCTGCTGGGCGTTCATCTGTCGCGCCGTCAATCCCGGAGACGTCAGCGGCCGCACGCGACGGGTGTTGATTCCGGTCAGCATGTCAGCATCGCGCTTCTCGGTTCGATCGAAGACAGCAACGGCGCGCTGCTTTGCGTCGAGCGACTGGACGAGCGCCCTCGCTTTGTCTTCTTCCGGACCCATGATACGACCGCTGAACGGGGAGGGAATCTTGGCCGCGGCGGCCTGCGCCGTCCCCTCCAGCCGCGCTGCGGGCAGGTCGTTCGGTTGGGAGCCGAGGAACATCGGCGCGATAGACACCTGGTTCCCTCGAACCGTGAAGTGCGTCGAGATGTGATGTCCTTCGAACGTCCATCCCCATGGGTTTGTCGTGGAGGGGGTGCCGAAGATGGTGATGTAGAACAGCGCCGGATCGCGCAGCGCCTGTCCTTCGGGCGCCTTCTGGAGCGCGCTCAACACCGTTTCGCGTGCCATGCTCATCTGTATTCGCTGGTAGCCGCCATCACCGACGCTGGTTCGCAGAAGAGCCATCGCCAGTTTTCGCTGGGCGTCGTCGAGCTCCCGCAGCACAACTCCCGAGCGCACTCCCGGCGCCTCCTGCCAGACAAACCGTTCGTCGTTGTCGAACGGCAACGCGGCCTTCGCTCGCTGCGGCGGGGTCAACGACGACAGAAACGCATTCGCCGCCTGTCCCATCGCAGCTGCGGTCTTCGCCTGCGCACCAGCATCGGAAGGCCACATCCCGAACGAGAAAACGACGGCAAGCACGAATGGGTACGCACGGAGCATCCGGTCATTCATGGTGGCCTCCTGCGAACTAATTTCGTGAACGATCGATCTGGGCGACGTCTCTGCGCGTGAACACACGCTTGACGTCGAGACCGAATGAAGGCTGGTCACGCGTTCCCGTGATTCTGATCGGAACGACGGTTTGGCCCCCTCGCCGGAAGAGCGGATCGACAGCTCTGAGGAGGAACGACTTGAACCCGGTTGTGGTCTGAGACAGCTTCGCGTCCATATTGAGCTCGCCTGCAAACGCCAGCGATTCTCTTCTGAGCGCGTACTGCCCTTTCAACTCGACGACCGCGCCTGGAACGTCGAAACTCACCTGCGGAAGAGCCAGAACCCCGCCCTTCAGCGCGAAGCGGCCCGCAAATGTCGACGAGACGTTCCGCGGACTTGCGACTTGACGTCTCCCGCTCGCGCGCTGGCTGAGCGTGTTGATTTTCTGCTGAACGCCGGCATCCATGAAGCTGCCTTGTGCGATGACGAATCGGCCATCCAGCTCCAGCTTTTCCACCACGTCCTGCTCACCCGGTGGCAATTTGAACGCGGTCGTCAACTGAAGCGCGCCGGTCATCGGAGGTTTCGGCGTGTTCACGGCCAGTTTCATCACGTCTTCGAGCCGTCCCCGATCGATGGTGACGTCGAGCGTGATCAAGCGCCCCTTCACACCCGGAACGTCGAAGACACCCCCTTTCGCGGTCAGGGACGTGTTCAAGAACGACGCCTCGATCTCTTCGAGACGGGTGTCGCCGTTCGTGCCGTCGACGATCGCGTGATACGTAGCCTTGAGCGGTACCGGTTGGCCGCCTATGTTCACCATGAAGTCTGGTGTATCGGTTTGACCTCGGACATCGATCCGTTCGAGCGACCCGCCGTAGCTACCAGCGGCGGACAGCGTGCCATCGATGCCCTTGAAGACCCCAAGATCGGCGTCGTTGAACGTGAACTTTCCGTCCAAAGGCGTATGGCCCGGATCGTCGCGGTGCCATGGCCCCAGAGAACCTTCAGTGGCAATCTGACCGGGCGGAACCGCGTTGGTCAGAAGCGCCTTGAACGGCATCGTCGTATTCGCACTGACCGACTCCACCCGCAGGTCGTGCATGTGCCACGTTTTCGGCGGCTTCTCCTTTTGCCGCGGCAAAATCACGAGTTCCGCGCCGGGCGCCTCGAGCACGTCCACCACGACCTGCGGCCCTTCGACCAGATGAGGTCCGCCGCGAGCTGCGCTTTCGGGCTTGTTGCCTACGTCGTCCGTGCCCGGAGGAATCTGAATTTGCAAACCCTCGAGCTTCACGTAGGAGACGTGCCGCCGCCACAAGCCAAAGATATCGGCGTTTACCGTGAACGCGTCCACAAAGAACAGCGGTGGCGCGTCGCGGCGGGCCCTGTGACGGATGACGAGGTCATCGCCCTTTACCTCGAATCGCGGCAGCACCTGAAGAGTCACCGCGCCGAGCTCCACGTCCGCATCGAGGCGGTCCTGCAATGTCGCAATGAGGCGCGACCGCAGGGTCTCTGAAGAAAACGGGACGCGCGCCAACAGCACCGCGACGGCGCCTGACACGAAGACCGCCGCGCCGGCGATCGAAGCAATCGCCCAGCGTCTGCGCGAAGTCCCGGGGCTGCCAAACCAGCTCTTCAGCATTGCGTCAGCCTCACAGAGGATGCATTGTGCGATCCATAACGCCTTGAGGAGCGGACGAATCTCTGAGGCCGTGGATTGTAGCGCGCTCCGCGCGCCACGTGAATTTGCGCCCGGCGCGCCGACCAAGTAGGCTCCCGACGACGAGGAGGTCCGCGCAATGGCAAATCACGTACTCCTGAAGCTCGCCTCGGTCGGCGTTGCCGCCGGGGTCTTACTCACCGCGGGAGGCGCGGTAACGGCCCAGATTGCCGAGCAGCGGCTGCATCTTAATCCAGTCATCGCGAAGCTCGCCGAAGGCCGCACTGTCTACGGGCTTCAGGCCGGCATCGAGATGTCCATTGGTTCGGCGCGGGCCGCGGCCCGGGCGCCGGCCGACTACATCTATGTCGACATGGAACACAACCCGCTGGATATGCCCGCGCTGTACCAGTTCCACCTTGCGATGGCCGACCGCGCCATGGTGTTGAAGAAGGGTAATCTCCAGCCCAACGTGGCCCTGATGGCGCGCTTTCCGCCGGAGGCGAATGATTCGGGATGGGTCGTCAAGCAGGCACTCGACATGGGACTACACGGGGTCTTCTTCAATGGAGTAGATACCCCGGAACAAGCCCGTCTCGCCGTCGGCTACATGCGATACCCCCCGCGGCGCGATTCCAAGTATCAGCAGCCCAGGGGCGTTCGTGGCTCCGGCCCGGGGAACGCCACCTGGATCTGGGGTGTCACGACTGAGGAATACGAGCGCCACGCAGATCTCTGGCCGCTCAATCCCGACGGCGACTTGTTGGCCACCATGATGATCGAATCGGTCGAAGGCCTCGCCAACGTGGACCAGATTGCCGCGACGCCTGGCGTCGGGTCGCTGTTTCTGGGAAATGCCAACGACCTGGCGCACTCCTTAGGCCTGCCCGGCACTCATCCGGAGGTCGAGGCGGCGCGTCAGAAGATCCTCGCGGCCTGCAAGTCCCACAAGGTTGCCTGCAACATAACGGCGAACAGCGCTGACGAAATCGTGATGAGAGTCAACGAAGGGTGGCACATGATCCGGACGACGGTTCCGGCAATTAACGCCGCCCGCCCGCGACTGAAGGATCCGAAAACCGCGCCGCCGCCCGCCGACCCGTTCCAGTTGCCGCGCTAGGCTCTCTGAGTCAGACGTCCTGCGCGTGTGCTTCAGGGCGTGACCGAATCGTTGACGGCATCAGGCAGCGTTTGTGCGATCGCCAACGCTGCCCAACTCGTCCCGGCAGTGGAGATCCACTGATGGCGCCCGAACGGAAATCCACTCTCGAAATATTGCTGGAGAGGGAACGAGTGAGTCCTCACCAGCCACGTTCCGTCCTGATACTGCGTGCCGAGCAGGAAGGCCACGCCGCGGCGGTAGGTCTGATCGCCCACCGGCATTCCCGCAACGTGGAGAGCGTACAACGACAGCCCAGTGGCGTAGGCATCGGCTTCGGTACGGCCGAACTGAGACCACCCGCCACCGGTCTCCTGGCTGCGACGGATTGTCTCCAGCGCTTCTTCGATGCGAGGCCGTGGAGCGGCCGTCCAGACCAGACCCATCAGACGCATCGCACGCTCTTCTGCCGATGCCGGCTGCGCCCCCACGAGCCATTCCTGCGCTCGTCGCAGTCGCTCCCTGATCTCGACAGAGCGGCCCGGCAATGGATACGCCACTAGACCACCGGCGGCAATGGCGGTGTGGCTAATCGTGCTGTATTCAGAAGGTGGACGGCTGACGCCGTTTCCGAGCCAGCTCCCGTCGGACATCTGCCGCGCGATCAGCCAGTGCGTGATGGTTGCCGTCACCTGGTCTGCTGCATGCCGAGCGGCGGATAAAGCCATGAGCGCATAACCCGCCGTGAGCGCTTCCCCACCGACGGCCGGATCGCCCAGCATCACGCGCGGCGCATTCGTTTTGAAAAATGTGAATATGTCGTCGAGATTCGCGCGCGCGCGCACGCGATCCACTTCGATGCCCTTCTGTTCCGCCGTGGCCGCGGCCATCGCGGGCAGCGCATTGTGGTGGCAGGAGATGCATCCGGTACGCTGACGGAACAACGGCGCGACATCGAGTATTCGGGCGACGCTCCTGTTCAATGAAAGGCGTGGATCGACGACACCACCCTTGGCCGGTGGAGGGATCTCGTCGCGGCGCGGACCGTTGCCCCGACTGGCTCCGTGCTGTTCCAGGAGCTGGATCTTCGCGCGGTCGCCTTTGTAAATCGCCCAATCGAGCGGCGCTTCTCCTTCGGTTGTCCGAACGTTCGGGTCACTCCCTCGATCAAGGAGCAGCCGCACGGTGTCGGCGCCCGCCGCCTCGGAGGTTACGGCTGTCAACAGCGCCGTTCGTCCGTACTGCGGAGCGTTGCGCGCGTTCACGTCGGCTCCTCGCGCGATCCATTGATCGACTAGTTCCGCGGGCTGCCACGCGGCCGTCGTGATCACCGTATCGGCCGTGGGACCGGGACCGTTCGACAACAGAAAGTCGGTCGTGGCGCGATCGCGCCGGGCCAGCGCCGCGCGGAACGCCACCGGCGAGAGCATCTGTGGATTGAGGCCTCGTTCGACGAGAAAACGCACGACGTCGATATCGCCGGACCGTACGGCCAGTGCGAGCGCGGTAGTGTCGGCCCGATCGCGTGCACGCACGTCGGCGCCGTCCTCTACCAGGAGCCGCAGGACGCTGACGGTTCGGGGGTACGCAGCGGCGACGAGCAGTGCGGTTCGCCCGCTGGTCGACTGCGCATTCACATTTGCGCCGCGAGCGAGCAGAAGCCGGACCTTCTCCACATCCGGGACGGCCCACATCAATGCGGTAGCTCCTGCAGCATCGGTCCGATTCGGATCGGCCTTCCGATCGAGGAGCAGCTTCACCATGTCGGCGCCGGCGAACAGCGTGGCAGCCATCAGCGCCGGAGTGCCCTCCGTATCGACGGAATCTGGGCTCGCGCCACTGACAAGCCATCGGTCGGCTTCTGCGACGGCGCCACGCCGTATGGCCGAAAACAAACCTTCGCGTGACGCGTCAGCTTGCCGCGCCAACGCGACATCGCCGATGCGCAGCAGCGTCGAGAGGAAGATCGCAATCAGGCAGGCAAAGGAGAGTCGGAAGAAGGTCATAGTCTCTCGCCGGCGGTCGCTGGCATGATGGCTGAGTGTTGACAGAAGTGCAACTGCCGCGCATCATGCGCCTCGTGCAAGCCACTCAAGGAGGCACGTATGGACCGACGTGAAGCGATTCGGCTCGGCGCGGGAGCGTTCGTTGGTGCCACCGCAATGCTCGGACGGGCGGGCGACGCGCGCCTCTTCGCGCAGGGCGCACCGCAGGTGATCAACCCCACACCGCCGCCGGCGACGGATCCGCGCTACCCGATGCCGCCTGTCTGGAACCGGGAGCTGCGTCAGCTCGCACCCAACGTTTACGCTTACGTGCAGGGAGGCGGTCCCGGCATCAGCGCCGCCGGCGTGTCGAACGCGGGCATCATCGCCGGACGCGACTTCCTCCTGGCGATCGACGCACTGCAGGGGCCTGTCCCGGCGCGCGCCTTCATCGCTGCCGCGCAGAAGGCCACGGGCAAGGACGTCGGACGCCTGGTTCTCACCCATCATCATGGCGATCACGTCAATGGGAACCAGTTCTTCACGCGCGCGGAGATCCTCAGCCATCCGTACTGCCGCTCGGAAGTACTGAAAGCGATTCCCAATACGCCGAAAATGTGGAATCCGACGCCCGGCGTCGTCGAAGTGGCCGAGGAGCGGAAACTGGTGCCACCGACGGTCACGTTCAAGGACGACCTCGTCTACGACATCGGCGGCACCGAAGTGCAGTTCCGGTGTGTCGGCCCCGCTCACACGTGGGGCGACGTCGTCGCCTATCTCCCGCAGCACAAGATCGTCTTTCTCGGCGACGTCGGCTTCTTCTGGGTTGCTCCCTACGCCAATAACAGTTACATCACCAAATGGATTGACGTGTGTAACGCCATTCTCGGATGGGATGTCGATGTCCTTGTCCCTGGGCATGGACCAATTGGCGGCAAAAAAGAGCTTGCCGAGATGTCCGAGTACTTCAAGGTGCTGGGCGTGGAGGCGCGTAAACGCTACGACGCCAAGATGACGCCGGGCGTGGCCGCGGCCGAAATCCGGCTGGGCCGGTTCGACAACTGGATCGGTCCGGAGCGGCTGATCATGGACACGGTTCGCTGGTACGCCGAGTGGAACGGCACCCTGACGCCGGATTACAACGCGAACGCGGTGCGCGAAGCCACTATCGAGTACAACGAAGTGAAGGCGCGCGCCGGCAAGGTGGGCGAGATGATCCCGCTCGATCGGATGGACGCGCTCGCAGCCGCCGTCTGACGATATCAATATCTGTGTCGGCGACGACTGACGCCGACACGTAGGGCGGGCCTTCACGGCCCGCCAGGCGCGGCGTAAAACCGCGCCTGCGTGAGTTCAGGTTTCCTTAAGGCGCCAATCCTTCTGTCAGCTCGATGTACGTGCCCCACGGATCGGTCAGGAATGCGATCGACGTCGTATTGTTGCCCGCTTTCCGCAGCGGTGAATCGAGCTTGACGCCGGCAGCCTCGAGCTTTGCAATGAACTGAGGCAGGTTTCGGATCTCGAAGCCGATGTGATCGAGCGCCCGCCCCCGCGTGCCTGCGTTCACCATCTCCACCTTGCCAAAGGTCAGGTTCACACCCGGCAGATCGCCGGCGGCATTTTGACCACGCTTGCCGGGCACCGCGCCGAAATGCTTGGCGTACCACGCCTGCACCTCCGGAACTGCAACGACATTGAAATGAACGTGGTGCATGCGGATCGGCTGCGTAATCGCCGCGTCTTCCAGTATCTCGACCCGGGCGCCGTCAGGAGTCATCAGCCACGCCTGGTCCGCCCGAGTCACCTCGACCTTAAGTCCTGCGGCCTGCCACTTGGCGACGGATCCCTTGATGTCCTTGACGTTGAATCCAAAGTGGTTGATGACCGATCCGACAGTTCCCGCCGTCGGCTCGGCCTGGCGCAGCATGACGAACACACCGGGAAACTGAATCAGCTGGAGCGACCCGTTCTGCACGGGCGTGCCGCCAAGCGACGTGAAGAACCGGCGGCTGGCTTCGACGTCACGAGCAACCAGGTGCACGTGTCCCATTGCCACGCCGCCTTCGCCCGGCGACGCGAGTTGCGCCTCGGCGGGATCGGTCCAGAGGCACGCGATCACACACGACAACAACAGCAGTCGCATTCTCACAATGTCCTCCAGTTGGCGTTACTGGGCGTTCCCCGCGCCGCCACCCCGTCGGCCACCAGCGCCCCCCTGTCGCCCGCCCGCGCCGCGGCCGCCCCCGGCGCGAGACGGCGGTGGCATCTGTTTCAAGCCGTAGAACTGATTGGCGTAGATCGTCTGATATCGGATGCCGTTTCCGTCCTTGTCGAGCCACCCGGCCGAAGACTGGAACAACGCGGGTTCCGGCGCCCCCTTCGGAACGGTTCCCTCCAGAAACGTACAACTTCATTTCGTGCATGCCGATGAAAACAAACGTGCGCGATTCGTCCGCGTTGTTGGTGAGCTGCAGCTCGTGTCCTTCGACCAGGTCCTGATGGTTCCACAGGTAATGCGTCAACTTGGCGTTGCGCTGCAGAAATTTCGACGTGGCGTAGATGAGGGCGCCCCGGACGTCGTGCTTCCAGTGCCCCGGTCCGCTCAGATCGCTCCCGATGCAGGTTTCAGCACCGGGGGGACATGCCTTGCGACGCGCGATGCCTTGCTCCTCGATCGGGTTGTAGTCGACCACGGTCACGGAATAGCGCTCGTTGCCACGATCGGCGGTGTACACACGCGCCGGCAGGGGGTAGCCGAATTCCGATTTCCAGGTGGTTTCGGTTACTTTGGGTTGACCCGGAAACAGTACCCGGAAGCCATCCTGCACGTTCTCGTACTCGGTCCATTCCTGCGCCGTCGCCGGCATGGCCGCGAACAGCAGTACGGTGAAGAACAACGCCAGTGCACGCCGCATGATCGGTCCTCCTGATCCCCGTGCTTCTGGGGACGCGTGGCGATATTACACCGCGCTTGGGCAGTACCCGGAATTCTGGTATCCAAGCGCTGGTTTGACGACCGGTGTCTTCGTGTATGGAACGCGGCTGGCCTTGATGACGTTCAGCGGCCCGGAACTGGGTCGCTATCGAACCAGGTGCGGTCTCGCAGCTCATCCAGAAAGAGGACGGATCCACCGATAAGAATTGACGACCAACGTACACCAGCCAACGCAATGCTGAGGGTTTGGACCATCGTCAGTGCGGCTTTCATTGCGGACGGATTCAAGATCGCCGCGCACCGATCTCACGGGACGCAGACGGTGTGGCGCGCCGGAGATTGAGGTTGCGCGGGAAACGTGGACGACGGCATCGATGCGTGTGCTGATGCCTGGTGAGACGTTTGTCTATATGGTGAGGATTGATGCGATGCCGGCGACTATCGCCGGCATCACGCAGTAACCGCCAGGTCGAGTGGAGCAACACCCGCTGTTAGCAGGCTGGCGGCGGGCGCCGCCACTGCAGCTATTTAGTATTTCCCCCGCCGTTCCCGTTTCCGCCGCCGTTCCCGCCGCCACCGTTCCCGCCGCCGCCATTCCCGCCGCCCCGCCATTCCCGCCACCGCCGCCGTTCCCGTTTCCATTACCGCCGCCACCGGTGCCACCGCCGGTCGTACCGCCGCCAGTGCTGCCTCCGCCGGTGCTGCCACCTCCCGTGCCGCCACCACCGGTCCCACCCCCACCGCTAACACCTTCGGGGGCCGCTGCTGACATGACCCCGATTGAATCGAACACGCCCGTATAGAACCCATCGAGGGAATCGCCGAGTGCGTTCACGCCGGCATTGACAGTAATCGCGACAAACGCGCCCAACAGCGCGTATTCGATAAGGTCGACACCGTCCGTACGCCGTGACGAGGCGCCGGACAACGCATTTCAGGGTCATAAGCCCAGCGCGGGAGCAACAACTGAGCCGTTGTATATCTCTAGAGATGTATGATGCGAACTCGCCTATTTTCAAAGAATTGAGGCATACCCGCCTGCAGGTTGGCGAGACACAGGGCCGCGAAAGTCGCGCCGATGGCGGTTTTCACGCTTTTGGGCGCCAGACTTCGTTCACGGTAGCGGGCGCTTATATGCCTGGGACCGTCAGAGCGTGCCTTTGGTTTCTACAGACGGGCACCATGCACCGGAGCGCCGAACTGTAGGGGCTTTCCCAGAGATCCGATAGAGAAGGGGTGCGCCTCAGAGAACAAGGGGTGGCCACAAGTCTTTCGGGCACCCAGACAGCCGTACCGGTGCTCGTCGTCGACGATGAGCCCGTTGTGCGTCAGTTCCTGACCCGATGCCTCGACAAGTGGGGGTATCCATCGGCGGAAGCCGGGACCGCGGCGGAAGCTCTCGAGATGATGGTCACCAGGCCCGCAAGCGTGGTGTTGTGTGACATCAAGATGCCGGGTCACGACGGCCTGTGGCTGAGTGCACGACTCCGCGCCCTGTGGCCGCAAACCGCCATCATCATGGTGACGGCCATCGACGACCTCCAGAGCGTGCGCCACAGCCAGGAGTACGGCGCCGTTGACTACATCACCAAGCCGATTGCGCCCGAGCGGCTCCTCGAAGCCCTTCGCCGCGCAACCACTCCGACCTCCGAACAGCCCGACCGCGTCCCGGAAGAAGAACCTCCGACGCCCAGTCCGACTGCTTCAACAGATCACGAGTGGACGAGCGAAGTCGAGTACACCCTCGAGGCGCCCGTGAAGTGCTCGGCGTGTGGTGAACGAATCGCGGTCGTAAAAGCCATCCGGCTGCTCCGGTCACATGTGAATTTCACATCGACGCTTCCGCGACGCGGACGTATCGTCGTGTGCCCTCACTGCCTCGCTGCGATTCCTGCGGAACTGACCAACTTCTAGGTGTAGCCCGCTCCACTCCTATCGCTCGCCAGCGCGGCGCTGCCGCTCGGCTTCTTCCTGCTTGATCCTCGTCGGCGCCAGCGGATAGCGCACCACGGGGCGTGCGGCTCCGGGTTTCGGCCCCGTATACCGGAGTGTCCAGATCCCTTGACTGCGATCGGACATGTAGATGTAGCCACGGGTATCAACAACGACATCGGCGCCGTTGGACACACCTCCTTCACCTGCCGTGGCTGCCGCTGTGCCTTCGCCGTGGACGGGATTGGGGGGCACGAAGTAGCCAAGCTCGCGCGGAAGCCGGGCGTCGGAAATGTCGTACACCCGCAGTCCCGCGTTCGTGTACGTCATGTACACGATCGTGTCCGAGCGATCGACTGAAGGATTGTGGAACAGCATGTTGACGTTGTGAGCACCAAACCCGGCTCCTCGCTCGCAGAAGTTCTTGTACGGCGCCCCTGGCGGGGGCTCAAGTACCGGGAAGAACGACAGAATTTTCGGTTTCGAGGGGTCAGCGATGTCTACCAGCGATGCCTGACTTGGCCCGTCTGCGCATCCGCCTTCCGAGTTGGTCAACGCGATCTGCCGACTCGGAAATGGCAACACCGTATGCGCGGCAAAAAGCAGATGGTACGGGGGATTCGAAGTTCAGCGACCCAACCTCTTTGGGCCGCCGCACATCGGTGATGTCGAGGATCACCATTTTGGTGTCGAAGCCGAGGTACACCAGATTGCCCACTACCACCGGAGGGCCGTGCAAACCAGCGCCGTGAGGCCACGCCGTATTCTGCGCGTTGGGATCGGCCAGCTTCAGCTCGGGCGGCGCCCATCGCGAGACCTCGATCGGCTTGGCGGGATCGCTGATGTCAACGACCACGTAGATATTCCCCGCATAGCCCCTCATGGCTGCCGCCAGGTGCATGTAGCGCCCGCCGGCGTAGAGGTTTCGATGGGTGCCGAGGCCACCCGTCTTGTATTGACCGAGCACCTTCGGATGGACTGGATCCTCGAGACTCCAGATCAGCACCCCGTCGTCGAACGGTGCGTCCGGATTGGTATCGCCGCCTCGTTGTGATTTCTCGAGAGCGGTGATCATCTTGCCCTCGGCGATATCCACCTGCACGGTTCGCGTGTTGCTGGGACCAGGAATCCAGTTCAGGACCACGGGGGCCGCGGGGTCGGTAATGTCGACGACGCTCCATCCGCGATCGTCCTGCGCCCCCGCATACATGTACCAACGCCCGTTGGCCTGATGGATCGACATCTTGAACGGAACGTGTCCGTTCAGGTTCGTGAAGCTGACGAACTCCACGTTGCTCGCGAACGCGCCGGACGGCAGTGGTATCGATTGGGAATGGAGCAGCGCCGGCACCGCCGCCAGAATCGCCGCCACCGATGCGATCTTGATGTGCCTCGTGTTCATCATTGGCGTAACCATCTGCGCGCTCCTTAGTTCGTCGCCGGTGGCGGGGCGGTTGCCTCCTTCACGAACTGAGCGTAGGTCGCCACCTTGGCGTGCAACGGCACGATGCGATCGATGCGGAGATTACGCTTCTTCACCTGCTCGAGGAACTGTCCGGCAAACATCTGAACGGCGCCACCAGGATTGTAGACGTCGGCTTCGACGAGCATCCGCTCTCGCGGGAAATACGCCATCAGCATCGTCTCCGAGTGCGGACCCGACACCGGATACAGGTTCACGGTCATTGTGCTGTCGGTCAGCGCCCGCTCCCCTGTCACGCCCTCGATCGAGGGCGGCTTTGGATTCTTCTGAAGCGCATCCGGCACGACGGTATGCGGCCGCGCCGCCACCTCTTTGAACAGGGCGACGTTCCCCTCGTGCGTAATCACCGTGAGGCCTTCTGAGACAGCCGCACGGATGCCACCCGAGTGATCGAAATGATGGTGGCTGTTGACAACCTGAGTCAGTGGCTTGCCGGGAACGACCTCGCGCGCCTTGGCAATGACGGCAAGCGCTCTCGTGTCATTCTGAGGTGTCTCGATCAGCGTGAGGTGGTCTGCAAACTCCACCAGAACGCTGTGATGCGAACCGCCGGCCAGGTACCACACACCCTTGGCGAGCTCCTCGACCGCGACGGTCGCTGGCGGCGGTCCCGCGATTGCCGGCGCCTTGCTCGCATCGGCTGGCGCCGCCAGGTCGCCGGTGTCGCCATCCACCATGTACTTAGCTACGCGAATTTCGGCGGTCGTGAAGTCGTCTGTCCTCGTCGTCATACGCATCGGCAGCTGTATCCCGCCGGCGTCCTGGTACTCCGCGAACCGTGTTTCGAGCACCACGTCACCGAGATTCGTGTCGTCGGTTTTCGACAGGACGCGCGTCGGGAGTTTCGTCATCGTGTCGATGGCAAGCGTGAACGTCACACCACCTGGCGGGGTGACGTCAACCAGCGTTTCGGCGCCTTCGGCCCGAGCGCCCGCCAGTTTCGCCATCGGGTCCAGGGCCGCGCGTACGGCCGTGAGCGGGGTGTGAAAGATGCCGGCGCGGCGATCGTTCGCCACGTTATCGGCCACCCGCGTGGCGGTGCCCGAGGGCGCAACGTTGTAGCCGACCGCGCCGTCGACGCCATTTACCTGGCGCTGGGGCGCGGGGCCTTGAAAGAAAGTGAAGTTCGGCCGGCGCGTGAGATCGGTCCGGGCGCGACCTCCTGCAACGTCGATCGCACGGCGATAGGCTGTGACAGTAAACGTCTGGCCGGACGCCTCGGGAGTGACGTCCTGTCCCAGGTTGTACTGTGTTCCCTCGCCGTCGAACACGAGCGTTTTCACGGCGAGGATGCGATCGCGTCCGCCAAGCGCTGTAGCCGCGTCGTTCACGGCCTGCTGTTCCGGCGTCGCCTGCGTGCAGCCCACGAGCGCAGCTCCCGCAAGCAGCGCAAAACATAACGTGCGAGTCATAGCACTCCTCCAGTACGCGCAGGTTGTAGCGCGCACGCTTGCAGGGCGCAGGCTTAAGCCTGCGTCCTACGAAAGGATCACCGTTGATCGTGATGATCGTTATTCTGCAGAAGCGCGCCGTCCTGTTCGCGACATGCAGGCGACTCCTCGAGGGGCTGCGTCGATCGCTTCACCATGCGCGGCGCCATCGTCCAGGGGGTGGTGAGAACGTTCGGGTCGTCCACGGTGACCTGCCACACGAGATTCTCACCGTCGCGCCACAGTCGCTCGGTCACGCGCATTGCGTCTGTATGGAAGTAGCCCTTTTCGCCGAACCATGTGTCTTCGACGAAATTCCTGGCCTCGATGACCAGCGTATTTCCCTCCCACCGGCCGACGGAATCCCCATAGTAGGAAGGATTGGCATTGGCGCGGTGCTGGCGACCGTCGGTTGGAATGACCCGGTACGGATCACCGGACATGTCCTCGTAAAGAAAAATCATCTCGTTCGGAAACTGAAGGATGCGACGCGGTGGCCCCACGCGCGGCAATCCAGGCTTGGCGCAGTAGAACACCGGATCGGTTTTGCTCTGCAGACTGTCGAGCTCTTTTACTTTGGCCTGGAACTCCGGCTTGTACGACGGCGCGTCCGTCCATGGCAACACGCCACTGCCCTTGCTGACGACGCCTCGGATGGCCGTGCGATCGACGATGCGGGTTTCCGGAACTCCTGCAACTTCGCGCTTGAGCCCGGAAACCGGATTCACGCCAGGGAATGTCGACCAAATGCCGCTGAGGTCTGGCCGATCGTTCGCGGACTGACTGGGCTGCTGGGCCGATGCGGCTCCGGCCGCCAGTGTCGAAATGATTGCCGCACAGATCATGCGTTTCATCGCGTCTCTCCTTACAGCGTGTTCATCGATTCGAGACTGTCACCGTTGGCAAACCGAATTCGACGGAGATATCCGTAGCGCGAGCCGTCCAGCGCCGGCAGCGCATCGACGGTCACGCTCTGTCCCAATCCCTTTGCAAAGTCGGCGCGGTTCACGCCGACGGTTCTCCACCAGGCGGGTGGATTGCCCTGAATCCTCCACGTCTCCGCAGAGGCGCCGCTGCCCGACTCGACGAAGATGACGATGTGCGGGTTGATCCAGTCCACCTTGGTCAGCGTGCCCGTTACCGTGACTCGTTTGTCGTTTTCGAAGATCGCCGACGTGGAATGGTGGGCCCACAGCGGCTGGGCGATGAGCACCACGGTCGCCAGCAGAGTCGCGTGCAGAGACCTTCTCACGGGCCCTCCTGTTGGGGGATTCTTGATGACGGGACCGGCATCCGGATGACCGAGTTTACTCCTAATTAGCGGCCTGGGCCCGGAGCCCTGAAGGCCTCCGGCTACCAGTTACCATGCTTGGGGCCCTCAAGAAGGTTCGTTGACAGGCGCGTCACAATGTCAGCGTGCGGGCCTGGCGGCCCACCAGATTCTGTCGAGAGAATATCGATCGGCGAAGTTGGCTCCCGCGAGCAGTGCAAAGATCAATACGTAGAACCACATGAGATGCGCGGTCCCGAAGTTCATCCGGGCGACTGTCCCGAACATCAGGAGCAGCATCGTCACCCCGCCGGCAATGCTGGCCAGCTTCGTCTTGAGTCCGAGAATCAGCAGGACTCCGACGGAGAACTCCACAACCGGCACGCTGAGCATGAACGGATATACCAGCCACGCTGGAAAGAATGGGAGCCCAATCAATCGTACCGGGGCAAACTCGGTAACGGTTTGTCCCGCGAATTCGGTCAGGATCGGCAGCCTCACGGCGCCGTGCGCGAACATGTGGAAGCCCATGGTGAGGCGGATCATCAGGTACGCGACCGGCAGATCTCGGTTCAGCAGGATGCTCTGCCAGTCGCTGTTGTCTTTGAAGGTAGGCATTTTCGGCGGATTGTAGCGCGGGGCTACCACTCTTTCACCGTCCTGGAGTCTAATTGCGCTGTCGCCTACGGGGACGAATCGATCCAGGGCAATTGCGCTGCGGGAGGAGTGTCATGAACGCATCCGCATCTTCGCTCCGAATCCTGACCCCTTACGGACGTGTGACTGCCGCGTTCGTCGTGGCCGCGGCCATCGGCCTCGCGTCGCCTGCCGCCGAGGCGCAAATCACGAGAATAGTCATCGACCCTGCGCGATCGCAATCGCCCGCGTTCGAGGGGCGTGTCTTCGGACCGAATGGAAGCGTCGGGCAGTACGAAAAACTCCGAGGCAAGGCCTACGGAGAGCTCGATCCTGCCGATCCGCGCAACGCCATCATTACCGACCTGGCGCTCGCGCCGCGAAATGCGCGCGGAAGGGTCGAGTATTCGATGGACATCTTCATCCTGAAGCCGATCGATTTGAAAAAGGGCAACCATCGGGTCATCCTCGACTTCAACAACCGTGGCGAGATGCGGCTGGGCGCACTGAACGACACGCCGTTGAACAACAACCCCAGGACGGCCGCACAAGCCGGCAGCGGCTTCGTCATGAACCTCGGTTATTCGGTGGTCGGCAACGGGTGGGATTTCGGCGCGACCAGCGATGACGACGGGATGACCATTTCTGTACCCGTTGCGAAGAACCCGAATGGGTCGAGCATCACCGGTCCGTCGGTACCAGTACATCAACTTCGACGACGGCAAGAGCGTGAAATACGACCTGACGTATCCAGCGGCGACCCTTGATCAAGTCCGCAGCGAAGCTGACCGTGCGGGCGCGCCTGAGTGACCCGCCAGCCACGGTACCCGCAGGCGGCTGGGAGTACGTCAACGAGAAAACCATTCGGCTCCTGCCGGCTGGGACGCCTTTCAAGCAAAGCCACGTATACGAGTTCACGTACACCGCGAAGGATCCCGTCGTGGCCGCGGTTGGACTCGCGGCGACGCGCGACTTCGTGTCGTTTCTCCGCCACGCCACGAAGGACAATGTCGGTACCGCCAACCCGCTCGCGGGAGATGTGCGCTACGTGTTCACGTTTTCCATCTCGCAGCCGACGCGCGCCTTGAACGACTTCGTTGCGCTCGGTTTCAACGAAGACGAGAAGCGCGGCCGCGCGGTCGACGGCATGCTCAAATGGACCGGCGGCGGGAACGGCAATCAGATCAACTACCGTTTCGCGCAGACCGGCAGAACCGAACGCAACCGTCAGAACCACCTGTATCCCGAGGGTGTGTTTCCGTTTGCCTATCCGGTGCTCACCGACCACCTGAGTGGCAAGAAAGGCGGGCGAAGTGCGAGATGTGCGGCGAGCAATACCTGTCCGAAGGCTTTCGACGGCAATTCCTCCAATGAATACTGGGTCAAGGCAGGTTCGCTGCTGCACACCGATACCCAAGGCAACGACTTGCCAGATCCCGAAAACGTGCGCTTCTTCCTGATCTCGGGGCTGTCGCACGGCGTCGGTAATGTGAACAGCATGGGCACCTGTCAGCAGTACCTGAACCCGACCAGCCCCTTCCCTGCGCTGCGCGCGCTGTTGGTGGCGCTCGATCGATGGGTGACCGACGGCACCGAGCCGCCGGCAAGTCGGGTTCCGCGCCGCGCGGACAACACCATGGTGAAAGCGGTCCATCGTCCCGGCTCGCAAACCGCTGTCGTTCCTCAGGAGGCGCTCGGATGGCCCACGATCCCCGGCGTGACCTACACGGGTCTGATTACCGCCCGGTATCATCTCGACTTCGGACCGATGCTCGACAAGGGCATCGTGTCGAAATATCCGCCGTCGCTTGACCGGCCGTTCGGCGTACCCGATTTTCGTGTCGCGCGTCGACCAGGACGGCAACGAAGTTGCCGGTATTCGGCTTCCTCCGGTCGAGGCGCCGATCGCCACGACAACGGGCTGGGCACTGCGTCGCGCGGAATTCGGCGAGAACGAAGGGTGCGAGGCCAACGGCCAGCACATCTCGTTCAAGACCACGAAAGCGGAACGGATGGCTGCCGGCGATCCGCGCCTTTCGCTCGAAGAACGCTACAAGAATCACGAGGGTTACGTCGCGGCGGTGAAGCAAGCAGCCGAGAAGCTGCAGCAGCAGCGGCTGCTTCTCCCAGCTGACGTGCAGCAGTACGTGGAGCGCGCCCAGGCGAGTAACGTGCTCAAGTAGCGCGGGGGCGTGCCGGCGCCGCCGGGAGGTCCGGCTAAAGCCGGACACTACGACTGAGTTGCAGCAGACCGCAGACGTAGTGTCCGGCTTCAGGCGGACCATGAACCTTCGAGGAGGAGGTCTTCAGTGAGAAGAACCTGGAGTGCTCCAGCCAATTCTCTGGTTCCTCGCCACGCTGTCGACTGTTCGCCCATGGACCCGCCCTTACGCCCTCTCTCGGCGCTGCTCAGGCTCAGAGCCCGCCGGGCATCCCACGAACCTCCGACGGCAAGCCAGACTTGTCCGGCATCTGGCAGGCTATGAACACGGCCGCCTGGGACATTCAGGATCATGCCGCGCAGAAAGGCGTGCCTGGCGGTCCGGGAGTGGTCGACGGGAACGAAATTCCCTATCAACCCTGGGCGCTCGCCAAAAAGAAGCAGAACTACGAGCAGCGTGCGACGCTCGACCCGGAAGCCAAGTGCTACCTGCCCGGCGTGCCGCGCATGATGTACATGCCGTTTCCGTTTCAAATCATTCAGACACCCGGCGAGCTGACGATGCTGTTCGAATTCGTGCACGCTGTCCGCTTCGTGTTCACGAATGGGGAACCGCATCCCAGGGGTCCGATCGACTGGTGGCTTGGCGATTCCCGCGGCCACTGGGAAGGCGACACCCTCGTCGTGGATGTCGTCCATTTCAACGACCAGACCTGGTTCGACCGCGCCGGCAACTTTCACAGCGAGGCGTTGCATCTCGTGGAGCGTTACACGTTGATCACGCCCGATCACATTCAGTACCACGTCATGGTCGAGGATCCCAAAGTATTCACGCGTCCATGGAACATGAGCATGACTCTGTATCGCCACAAGAACAGGAACGCTCAGCTCTTCGACTACGAATGCTACGGCTTCGACCTCGAAAAGTACTATCCGTATCCCGAAATGCGGGTCCCGCAATGAGAACGACTCCTGTCCTTCGTGGCGGCGGCCATGGCAGCGCTCGCGTGGATGACGGTGCCGGTTCGGGGTCAGGAAGGTGGAAGGGCGGCTTTCGAGCGACTCGCGGATGGACAGCCGAACGTCCAGGGCATGTGGGCCGCGGTCAACGGCTCCACGGTGTCGCTGACGAATCCCATCAGTCAGCAGGCCGATTTCGAGAAGCAGAACGTGCGCCTGCCAAGCCGGATTGTCGATCCTCCCGATGGCCTCGTGCCGTATCAGCCGTGGGCTGCTGCAAAGCAGAAGCAGCAGTCGATCGATTACGCGTGGCCGACGAAACCGGAGCACATCGACACGCAGCACAGGTGCCTGCTATCCGGAGTGCCACGCCTGTACTTCATCATTCCGTCGTTCAAGATCATTCAGGGTCGCGACACCGTGGTTTTTGTCTGGGACACCTATCACGCGTACCGGGTGATTCCGCTGGATGGCCGTCCACATGTCGCTTCGAACGTAAAGCTCTGGATGGGTGACGGCCGCGGCCGCTGGGAAGGCAACACGCTGATCATCGACACCACGGGCGTCAAGGGAGCACGTCTGACGTACACAGGCGATTTCTACAGCGACAACGCGCACATCGTTGAGCGGCTCACGTTTGTCGACAGAAACAACATGATCTATGAAGCGACAATCGATGATCCGACGGTGTTTACGCGCCCCTGGACGATACGCGTCGCCGAACGGCGCCGGCCTGACGAGGAACTGTGGGAGTCGGCGTGTTATGAAGGAGCGGTCAATCCTGACGAGTTCCTGATAAAGAACGCTCCGGCACAGAAGTGAGCATTCGTCCATGTTGAGACTTACCGCACGTCCAGCTTTTGCGATTGGCGCCGCCCTGTTGGTCTCGCAAGCCTTCGTAATCGGCCAAGGGGGACAGCAGACGTTCAAGCCACATCCCTCAACTCAGGAACCTGCGCGCCTCGTGACGCTGGCCAAGCTGAAACAGTGGGAACGCGAGCTGTCGAACTGGGGCCGTTGGGGAAAGGAGGACGAGCGAGGACTCCTCAATCTGATTACGCCCGAGAAGACGAAGAAGGCGCTGGCCCTCGTCACGGAAGGTAAAACGGTCACCCTGCAAATCAATCCCATCAAGAAACAGGGCAGCGATACGGGAGGCTTCGGCGAAAACGTGCACCGCATGGCGCGCATCGATCCGAAGACGGGCGCGGTTCTCGGTGCGCTGGACATCATCCAGCTGTCGATTCATGACGGCTTGAATTCGCATCTGGATGCGCTGTGCCACTATCAGGGGCCGCTCGGCAGGAAGCCCGGTGAGGCTGCGGTCAGCTACAACGGGTTCCCGTTCACGCTGACTGCCGCCGGCTGCCAGCAGTCGGCCGCCGATCGCATGGGGCCGGGCTACATCACGCGGGCCGTGCTCGTGGACATGCCGCTGCTGAAAAAGGTGAGATGGCTCGAGCCGAGCACGCCGATTTATGTCGAGGATCTCGAAGCGTGGGAAAAGTTCGCGGGAATCAGGATCGGCGCCGGCGATGCGCTCCTGATTCGGGGCGGGCGTTGGGCGAAACGGGAAGCCGAGGGACCCTGGCCGTACGGTCAGGCGGGAGCCGGGCTTCACGCGTCCGTTCTGCCCTGGCTGAAGGCCCGCGACGTGTCGCTCCTTGCCAGCGACGCGGTGAACGACGTACAGCCGTCTGGAGTCGAGGGCATCAATCGGCCAATCCATCAGCTCACGCAGGTGAATCTGGGATTACCGATCGTCGACAACGCCTATCTCGAGGACGCCGCGCGAGAAGCCGCACGGCTGAAGCGCTGGGAGTTCATGTTCACCCTGCACATCTTCCAGATACAGGGCGGAACCGCTTCTCCGTTCAACGCGCTCGCGACGTTTTAGGACGGTTTCACTATCACCGGGCGTAGGGCGGGTCCTTTCGGACCCGCCTGGTTTGCCGGGTCCAGAAGGACCCGGCCTACGTTGTGAACCGGTTCTGGACTACGAGATCACTTCGCGAGCGGGTCGGGACGCAGCTGGAACCTGACAACCTTGCTCGTCGTGCCGCGACCGGTTTCC
This sequence comes from uncultured Acidobacteriota bacterium, assembly GCA_963814955.1. Classification (GTDB taxonomy): domain Bacteria; phylum Acidobacteriota; class Vicinamibacteria; order Vicinamibacterales; family UBA2999; genus DATCJA01. Next base: position 122,378 of record CAWFEX010000012.1, on the reverse strand, counting down.
ATGTGAAACGGCGTGCGGGTGCTGACGGTGCTCCACAGTCCCTTGCCCTTCCATCCGGCGTTCGCATCGTCAATCCGGCCGTCCAGCCACTTCGTGTAATACCCGGTCGGATACGGAACGCGAAGGACCACCCATTTCCCGTCCTTCAGGACCAGCAACCCTTCGGCGGCATTGCCCGTGTTGATCGGGATGTTTCGGCCAAGTCCGAGCGTGTCGAACTGATCGACCCACGTGAAGTAGCTCGCCTCAGCGCTGCCTGAATCAGTAACGTTTTTGAACTGCGGCACCGGCTCCGGATAGAGCGTCCAGCCCTCGGGGCAATGTTGTCCGGTCGCCTTCGGACCGTTGAGCGGACCCGTGCACTTGCGCCGGTCGAAGCTCGCCATATGGCCGCTGGCAAGCGCCAGCCATGCCACGCCGTTGCGGTCGATATCGAATCCACGCGGTGAGTACCCCTGAATCTTGGCGCTCGGGTTGTTGAACGGCGGCTCATAAACCTCCGCCATCGCAGTTTCGGGCGGGTTCGATCCAGGATTCAAACGGATGACGGCTCCGGGGAGGCCGAGAGACGTTCCCCACACCGAGCCATCTGGCGCCGGCGACACGCCATAGAAGGCGCCGCCGAATCGCTTGTCCTTGGTGGGATCGACTGGCTGGTCGGGCTCAACGTACGCGTCGCGCCTGCCATTGCCATTGGTGTCCATGATGAGAGCCGTCCAGCCCTGCGACTTGGCCTCATCGCCCGTCTGCTCGAACATCTTCCTGTTCAGCCATCCCACGACCTGGCCACCGCCGCTCGTCCAGAGCGTGTGGTTGGCGTCCTCGGCGAACATCAGGTGATGTGTGCCGAAGCAGGTGCTGATGTGAGTCAGTTTCTGCGTCTTCGGGTCGTACATGGCGAGATGCCGTCCGGCGTTATTGATCGGGAACAGCTTCGCCGATGGATGGCTCGATCCTTCCTTGCAATAGTCGGGATTGGCGGGGGGTCGAACCGCCGACGTGATCCAGACGCGGCCCTGCTCGTCCATCATCGGGTTGTGCACGTTGTTCTTGCTGGTCCAGATCGGCTCATCGCCCCAGTACGGTGAAGGCTGCGGCATCATCGCCGACGTCGGCGGCGTGTTCGGGTCGCGCACCGTCAACTTCACCTGCGTCGCTGTGTGACGCGTCGGATCGAGTACCGGGAGGTAATCAGCGCTCAGCTCGAGCGAGCCGTACATCGGGCCGTTCGCGTTGACGCGCGGATTGCGCCTGTCGGTCGACACGACATCGTGGAGATACGCCTTCGGGTCCGCCCAGTCCCACTGGGTGACGACGACGTTCCGCTCCACGCCCTGGGGCCGCGGCGGCGCCGGAGGCACCTCGCCGGCGGCGATTCGATCCGTCCAGTCGCCGAACATCGCGAGCGCCCGCCTGCGCCCCATGTTGTTGAGGCCGTTGCTCATCTGACCGCCGGCTTGCCCGGACTGGACGCGGCGGTCCCACGCGGCCGCACCCGACTCGAACTTGCCAAGCGCCGCGGGTATTTCGCGCGTTCCCTTCGTGCCGATCTGATGACAGGTCGTACAGCCGCCCGATTTCATCATCCTCAGCCAGTCGGCCTGAGTTTTCATGTTGGGCGAGATGCCATTACCCTCGTCGCCCGTGCCCGGAAACTCGCTCTTGTCGGGGACCCGGGCCAGGGAATACCAGTAGGCGGCCGGATAGTAGTCCGCAGCCGCGCGAGGATTCGGCGCCGTCACGGCGGTGAGATTCAGGATCCTGCCGGGCGCCGACTGCACTTTCGGCGAGTCCACCAGCCCGTAGCCGCGCACCCAGACGCTGTAATTCGCCTTCGGGAGGTCGGGTACCAGATAGCGTCCCTGGTCGTCGGTGACGACCGTTCTGCTGAACTTGGTGGGCAGGTCGTTGGTCTCCGCAATCACCCAGACGCCCGCCTCGGGACCGCGTGCGCCGGTCACGACCCCGCCGATGTCATCGTTGTCGATGCGAACCGCCTCGCCGCCCCGTTGGAGGGCGCTCGTTCCGCCCAGCGAGGCAATCCACAAGCTGCTGAGGATGACCCCAGCGATCCCCAACGCTCTGTTCGTGATCATTTCTGAGCTCCTTCCGCGAACATGATGGCCGACGACCCGCCGCTATTTGGTCTTCCCGCCGAATCCGCGGATTCGACACGCAGAGACTACGCCTCGATTCGGGAACGCGCAAGCCTGACGCGGTTTCGCGCTCATATTAGGCACTTCTCGTCATCTGCCGCCCGGGCCGACTCTGCCTGGGGAGGACCCGCAAAAAAGGCGTTACACTGGCGCCATGCACGTGCTGATCGCCCTCCTGTTCGCGTTCTCGGTTGCCGGTGTCGTCGTCGCGCAGGAACGGCCCGTCCCGAGCGATTCGACACGCATTACGGTCCCCGGTTGTTCGAAAGACCGTTTGTTTGTCGTCGGGGAGACCGAGGGTCGCGAGAACACCACGACGGGGATAAGTCCCGGACGGCGATTTCGACTATCCGGCCCGCGCAGCCTTCTGGACGATATCAAGAAGCGCGAAGGGTCGATGGTTGAAATCACGGGGCTTGTGCGCAAGTCAGATGTAGCGGGGCCGGGAGGCGTGACGTTCCTCGGCGGCCGCGTCCGGGTCGGCGGTACCACGACTTCGCGCGACCCAATCCGCGACCCGATGTACAACCAGATCGTCATCGACGTGGAAGGCTTCCAGGTGCTGCCCGACCGCTGTCCGTCACGGTAGATGTTGCCACGAGCGCAGGCTACCGCTCGACATCACCGGCCACGGAGGCACGGAGACACGGAGACGAATCGTCAGAATGGACCGGTTTTGGGGGAGCGAACCCACGTGAACAGGCGGCGCATCGTTTCGGCGATCGCGCTTGCCTTCGCAGCCAGCCTGGCGTTGCGCGCGCAGCAACCCGCGACTCAGCCTCTGGTGCGCGAGAACGCGACCGAGAAGATCTCTCCTCACGTCTATTGGATTCCCGACGGCGATGTGCCGCAGGTGTCGAACATCGGAATCGTCGTCGGCTCGCGTGCGACGCTCGTCATCGATACCGGCCTCGGGCCGCGAAACGGCCAGACGGCTGCGCGTGAGGCTGCCAAGGTGAGCCGCGGCGGCGAGCAGTACCTCGCCATGACCCACTACCATGCCGAACACGATCTGGGCGCTCAGGGATTTCCCGCCTCGACGAGAGTGATTCGTTCGAAGGTGCAGGACCAGGATCTGGCCGAGCTCGGACTGGCGACCGCCATCAACTTCGCGACCCAGAATGCGTTCAACACCGAGCTGCTCCGAGGAGTGAATTTCCGGAAGACGGACATTTCGTTCGACCGGGAGCACAGGCTCGATCTCGGCGGCGTTCATGTCCGAATTGTCGGCACCGGACCGGCACATACACGCGGCGACACGGTGTTCCTCATCGAGGAGGATCGAGTCCTGTTCACCGGTGACGTCGTCATGCCGGCGTTTCCGGCGTTTCAGCCGACCTATTCGAGTGTTCGAACATGGAGTTCCATCCTCGACCGTCTCGACGCGATGAAACCGGCCGTCATCATCCCCAGTCACGGACGCCGCGGCGACGGGTCGATGATCGCGACGTATCGCGACTATTTCCGCGCGCTGCAAACGCGCGCGGCGGAGTTGAGAACACAAGGACGATCGTCGGAAGAAGCGGCAAAGGCTCTCCAGGATGAGATGCCGAAGACATTTCCGGGCCTCGCCTATCGCGGCGCCAATCGCGTGACGCTGGCAGCACAGGTCGCATACGGCGAAGCGCAGTAGACGTCGTGTCCGGCTTTCTTGTCCGCCGTAGCCTTGGCGTAGGCGGAAGCCGGACCTCTTCAGCCCGACCTCACGTCTCGAACCGAGAATCGACTCTCGAATTCATCGACCACTTGGAGAAACTCGGCAGGCAGGCGCTCTCTCACCTCGGCCACAATGCTGTCCGGCACGTGTCGATAAAACGCGTGCGCGATTCCGCCGGCAATCGCCGCCAGTGTGTCTGCGTCGCCACCAAGGGATATGGCGAGCCGGATGGCATCCTCCACGTCTTTCGAATCGAGAAAGGCTACGATGGCTTCGGGCACGGATCCTTGACACGATACGCTCCACTGATAAGTGCTCCGAATCCCGTCGATGTGCCGGTGCAGGTCATAACCAAAGCGCTCGGCGACGTCATCCCGGATCTCTTCCTTCGACGCCCCTGACCAGCCCAGGAACACAGCCAGCGCCGTCGCCTGCGCGCCTTTGATCCCTTCGGGATGGTTGTGCGTGGCCGCCGCGCTGCGCTCTGCTTCGCGCAAAACTTCGTCAATGCTGTCGAACGCCCACCCGACGGGCGCCACTCGCATCGCCGAACCGTTGCCCCAACTGTTGTACGGTCGGGGGTCTGCCAACAAGAGCCACTCACGGAACAAGCCGCCGTAACCGGCATTCGGATACCTTCGCCCGAAGTCACGGTAAGCGGTTTCGTACGACGTGCCGCTGAGAATCGCATGCGCTGTGGCGACGGTCAGGACCGTGTCATCAGTAAAGCAACTGAGCGTATCGAACAGTGGAAAGTCTGTGGACTTGGTCATGCCACATTCGTGGACGGAGCCGATGACATCACCCGCAATGGCGCCGATCATCCTTTTCCCTTTCAAACCCGGTTCAGACGCTCGGTGTCTCCTTGCGCTGAATCGTCACGTAGCTGACGTTTTCACAAAAGTGACTTCTTGAGGATCCAAATAGTTCATCAACCACGATGGTAAGGTACTGCGTATCCGAGACGCATGGCCACGTTCGCGATTGGTGACATCCATGGCAATCTGGCTGCACTGCAGGATCTGCTCGGTCAGATTCACGGTGAGGTTTCGAAGGATGATGTAGTGGTTTTCCTGGGCGACTACATCGACCGCGGTGACGATTCGCGCGGGTGCATCGACGCAGTATTGTCGTTCCGTGACGAAGGCGAAGCGCGAGTGTTTCCCGCCATTCGAATGCCCGATCGACATGTATTCCAGAGCGGCCGTCACGTGAACACCGGCTCCGTATCCACAGGTTAGAGTCGCCACACCAATGTCAGCATCTGCGTCCCAATTCGAACCGCTGCGGGCGTACCTGGCAGACAAAGCGCCGTTCACCGAGGAGGAGTTCGCCTTCATGAGGGCACTCTTCGAACCGAAGGTGCTTCGAACGGGCGAGTTTCTTCAACGTGCCGGTGACGCGGCGACCCATGCCGCGTTCGTTGCCAGCGGCTGCCTTCGCAGCTATGTGATCGACGGCAAGGGCAAGGAACACATCGTCATGTTCGCCCCTGAGAACTGGTGGTTCGCGGACATCAACAGCCTTGCGGCGCGAACGCCGTCGCAGTACTTCGTGGATGCAATCGAGGATTCCGAGCTTCTCCTGATCGATCCGCCTTCACACCAGAAGATTGTCGACAACGTTCCCGGATATGCCGCGGCGCAGCGCACTGGACTGCAGCGCCACGCAGCCGCCAAGGATCAACGGATCGTCAGTGCGCTCAGTACGTCGGCCGAAGAGCGCTATCTGGAGTTTATGAAGACGTACGCCGCAATCGCGCTGCGCGTTCCCCAATGGATGATCGCGTCATATCTCGGCCTTACGCCCGAGACGCTCAGCCGCATCCGCAAGAACTTGTCGAGGAAGTGAGACGCGTTTCGCCGTGCGCTCAGCGTTGCGGGCCAGCAGGATCATCCGCGGTGAGGCCTCGGCATCGTACCGGTTCAGGTGGTAGTCGCCGTACACCGCGTCCAGGCCCAGGCCGTGAAGCGCGAACATGGATTCGAAATCCCGCAACGTGAACTTCGCCACGCGTTCGCAGTATTCCAGCGGCTGACCCTCCCGCTCGTCCTCGATCACGATCCGCTTGAACAAATGTTTCGAGGTGCTCCAGCGCGCAATCCGATACACAACTCCGTCGATCACCCTGGTTTCCTCGCGTGTCAGACGCATTTCGGCATGATGGCTGTTCAGGTAATCGAGCACCAGTGTGCCGCCGGGCTTCAGCGACCTCGCAATGTTCCGAACGACCGCGAGGTGCTCTGTGGCGTCATCGAAGTACCCGAAACTCGTGAAGAAGCTGAAGACGTAGTCGAACTTGTTCCGGCCGAACGGAGCCCGCATGTCGCGCCGGAAAAACCTGAGGTTCGGCCGCTCGGATTGCGCTGCCTCCGCGATGCTGCTGGCGGCCAGGTCGATACCCGTCACGCGGAACCCTTTCGACGCCAGGTGCCGCGAATGACGCCCGGTGCCGCAGCCAAGGTCGAGCATCGTTGCCGACGCGCCGGGTTGGAGTCGCGCGATGAGCGCGTCGACGAATCCTGAAGCTTCGGCGGCGTCTCTGTGCTCGTAGAGTTTCTGGTAATGCGCGGAATCAAACCAGGAAACGAACCATTGCGCCTGCTGAGTAGAGGGCCGATCTGCTGCCGTCAAAGTCATCTGCCACCGCCTGTTCGCGACACCGTGGAATTGGTGTCTTCGAGACAAGGCTAGCGGCCCGCCTGACGGCAGCCATTGATCTGGATCAAGAAATGACGGCGGGTCCGCGGCTCGATGCGAAATGCTCTCCGCGGAACCCGCCCCACGAACGTGTCAGTACGTAGGCCGGGTCCTGCGATGAGGCTATTTCGTCGAATCGCAGACCCGGCGATCACTTTGCGCGCGTTTGAATCCCCTGCGAGATCATTTCGCTCTGCGTCTTGTACAGTGCCCCGCGCCCGACAATGTAAAGGGTTTTCTTGTTGGGACCCGCGAACCCGACACTTTGCGGGGCGACGCCGACAGGGATAGTGCCGAGATCCTTGCCATCGGCGGCAAAGACGCGGATGCCCTGCACGCCACCAACCGCGGAGTACAGCCGTCCCTGAGTGTCGATCGCGAGGCCGTCACCGCCGCTCTTGGCGAAGACCCTTGAATTTCTGACGCTGCCGTCCGGTTGGACATCGAACGCCATGATGGCTTGCCCATTGGTGGCGTACAGGGTCTTTTCGTCAGGGCTCAGTTGAACTCCGTTCGGGTTCGTGATCTCTTCGGTCAGCTTCATCAGTGAGCCATCGGGTCTGATGTAGAAGAGGAGCGGCTTCCGCCCCGGAGGAGGCTCACGGAATTGCTGCTGTGGATTCCCCAGCGGATCCGTGAAGTAGATGCCGCCCTTGCGGTCGATGACGAGGTCGTTGGGCCGCACGAGCCGCTGCCCCTCGAACGAATCCGCGAGCACGGTGCGTGGTTCCGGCGCCAGCACGCCCACTTTGGGGTCCCTCGATTGGGTTCCGATCAGGCGACCCTTCTGGTCGTACGCCAGACCGATCGTCCGGTTGGTGTTTTCAAGATACGTCGAGATCCGGTCGTCGCGGTCGACCTTGATAATCCGGTCCGCGTCCTGCTCGGTGAATAGCATGCTTCCGTCAGGCATCGAGATAACGCCTTCTGTCCCCATGAATCCATCGCGAAGGAGCACAATCTTCGTACCGCCCCTGATGACGCCCGGGATTTCCTGCGCTACGGTTTCCTTGAGCGCCGGCGCAGGAGGCGCCTGGGCGGCGGGCGGACCCTGCGCGTCCACCTGCCCAATCACGAACGCAAAAAACGGGACGATGAATGCCGCCACCAGGCCGATTGAAGTCGCGGGTCTCATCTGAGCCTCCTCATCAAACCGACGATGCTACACCCGTGAGAGCGGACGCATCCAGACTTTTGACCACGACGTCTACGGGCGCCGCACTACGTTTCCTCTGCTGAACCACCTCCGCTCGTGTCGGTCGCATCAGGCTGCGACGGATCAATGCCCAGCCGCGCCATGGTCTTCAGCAGCCCCTGGCGCGTCAAACCCAGCTCGGCCGCGGCGCGCGTTCGGCTGCCATTCGCGCGCGCCAGCGCCACTTCGACGCAGCGGCGCTCAAACTGCGTTCGCGCTTCGGCGAGTTTGGGCGTCGTGACGACTGCGGCTCCTGAAATCGCTGCCGGAAGTATCGATGCGGGTACCCGGCCTCGCGCGGGTGCGGCCACCGCCAATGCCGCCATCACGTTCTGCAACTCCCGCACGTTGCCGGGCCAGGGATACCGCGCCAGCTCCGTCAGCACCGTATGCGTCAACGAAGCGCGCGACCCGACGCGCTCCGCCGCAATGCGCCAGTAATGCCGCGCCAGGATCGGGACGTCCTCCGGGCGCTCCCGCAGCGGCGGGATACGGAGGTGAATGACGTCGAGTCTGAACAGCAGGTCCGTCCGGAATCGCTTTGCGGCCGCCTCGGCGCGCATATCGCGATTGGCGGCGGCCACGAGCCGTACATCGACCTTGCGCGAGAAGGTTTCGCCGACGCGGCGTACTTCCTGCTGCTGTACGACCCGCAGCAGCTTGGCTTGTCCCCGCGGAGAGAGATCCGGCACTTCGTCGAGGAATAGCGTGCCCCCGTCGGCGTCCTCGAAGAGACCCGCCTTGTCCGCGACCGCGCCGGTAAACGCTCCCTTCGCGTGACCGAACAGCTCCGATTCGAGAAGCTCCTCTGGAAGAGCCGCGCAATTCACGTCGCAAAACCGCCGCTCGCGGCGGGGACTGAGGTGATGGATCGCCCGCGCCGCGAGCTCTTTTCCGACGCCGCTCTCCCCTTCGATCATCACCGAGAACGGCGCCCGCGCCGCGCGTCCGATCGCGCGCCGCACCTCCGACATGGCTGCACTTGCGCCAATCAGCTCCGGGACAGACGTCGATGCATTTGATACCTCGCGAATGCCGCTCATGAGACCGTCGACCCGGGGGGCGATGATGGCGGCGGCGAGCGTCAAGAGGTCGAGGCTGTTCGGGGGAGGCTGTCTGTCGAGCGGCCATCGGCATATGAGGGCGGCGAGTAGGCGGCTGCCGAGGCGGACCGGAACACCTACTTCGCACGCGCCGTCGTCGACGTCGCTCTGGATGAGAATCCCCGCCTCGAGGACGCGTTGCCCGATATGTGTGGCCAGTCCCGCTCCTATGCTGATGAGGGTGCTGACCGGACCAGCGTCCATCGATATCAGTTCCACGCGGCTCGGGCACAGGTCGCGCGCCGTGCGTTCGAGCACACGCCGCAGCGCTGCTCCGTCGTCGTCCTCCTCGTGCGCGAGATGCACGAGCGCAACGCCGCATGATGAGGCGCGTGTCGCTGCCCGGCTCGGCCCCGTATTCCGATCCGTTTTCTCCGCGGCAGCGACGAGGCGCGCTTCAATTGCGCGCCGGACAAGCGTCGGCGCGATGCGACGCATGCGCGCCACCCGATCGAGTTCACGCTGCGCCTCGCGAAGCCGACCACCTCGCTGCAGCGCGTCGTACCAGATGAGACGCGCCCGCACGGCCCGCCAGGGAGCGTGCGCTTGTTTGGCAAGCGTCCAGACCGACTGAAATGCCTGGCTCGCAAGGTGCAGGTCGCCAGTAGCCGCAACCACACGCAAATGCGCCGTCTGCGCAACGAGTCGCGTGAGAGGATCGGCCGCGTCTGCCACGCGATCGAGCAACGAGCGCGCCGCCAGCCCCGCGTGGAATACCTCACCAGCAGCTAGAAGGGTACGTATGAGCGTCGCGTCGATCGAGGCCGAAACAACGGCGTCGCGATCGAATGATGAGTCCGCGGACGGCGGCACGTGGCAATGGCGCGCCTCGTCCACTCGGTCCTGCCAGCACAAAACGCGGGCCAGCACGGCCCGCGCCCAACTCTGTTGCGGCATCGATGCCGCCGTCGTAAGTAGCACCGCGCGGCAGATCGACTCGGCGTCCGTCAGACGTCCGGCATCCGAACGCGCTATCGCCTGCCAGATCCTCGCATCGAGGGCGAGCGCTTCATCTCCGCCGGACTGAGCGAGATGCACCGCTTCGTCAAGCACCTTGTCCGCTCCACTCACCCGCCCTCGCTCGAGCAACAAACGGGCGAGCGCGATGAGCGTCTGTGCCGCTGCGTCCCAGGCTTCGCGCCGGGCCAGAGTGCCCGCGACGTCCCGAAGGAGACGTTCAGCGGCGGCATGCCTTCCCGCGCGCTGAAACCCTGCTGCGCGCGTCGCTCTTTCGAGGTGACGCATGACATCCGGAGACGGCGCAGCGCTGGCCTGCAGACGCCCTCGCGGCTGTAGACCGTATGCCGCGCGGGCTTCGCGGACCACGCCGTCCGCTGGCGTGTTGTCGCCGGCGCGAAACGTCAGGAGGACGTGCGGTCGGGGTGCGCGCGCGGCGGCATCGACGAGTGCCGTGCGCTCAGCGGCGAGGCTGTTGCTGGTGTTCGCGCTCCAACCCGCACTGGACTGCGCCGACGGCTGCCCTGGAAATTTGCGCTGCCACGCCTTTCGCGGAGGGTGCCCATCCGTGTGGGATGGCGCGGGAACACTCCCGATCAGCAGCAGCGTCCGTTGATCGAGATCCTTCGCCAGCGCATGCCGGAGACGCCCGTACAACGACACGAGGATCGGCACGAACCCGCGGAGCCGCCCAGCCGCCGCGGCGCGGCGGGCAACAGCGGCAGCCTGCGCCCGGTTGCGAACGTCGAGCGCTATCCACCTGGGGCTGCCGTCCCGTCCGTCGTTCAGCAGCTCAATGAGTGCGGGAACGGTTTCGCGCGAGACCTCATCGGGGAGGTCGTCGAGGCGCACTTCGTCGCCCGTGGCCAGATCGCAGCCATGAATGTCGTCGTATGCAACGTACCGGTCGTGGAGGAGCCTCACCATGCCGCCCGGCCATGCAAATCACCGTACTCGCACGGAACAGCCAGAAATCGGCGAATCGCGAATCGATGACGCAAATCCGGCAAGGCGAAAGGTACGAGCGAGGCGGCAAATTTCGCCACATCGCTAACGGGCGATCGCGTGAGGAATGGTTCGATCTTCCTGAGGACCGGACGTCAATCCGGAGGCCTGAAGGCCTCCGGCTACCGCGCGCTGAGAGGCGACGACACGAAACCTCGGTGACAGAGACAGGTAGCCGGAGACCTTTAGGTCTCCGGTAGTCGTCTGCACTAGCCCGCACTGTTCTTGCAGCCCTTCCTGGCATGCCCGACGGCGGACCGCGAATTCAGGGATTCTCGTATAGGGGCCTATACCGGTATTCACTCACGGTCTGTGTGCACTCGCGCCGAAAGGTGTTCGACAATGCCGAACTCGTGGCGGAAGTGTTAAACGAGATTCAGGGAGCGGCCGATATTGAGCGGTTCGAAGTCCTCACGTACTGCTTCATGCCGGACCACGTGCACCTACTCATCGAGGGAAAAACCGACGACGCGGATCTTCACCGTTTCATCAAGACATGGAAGCAGAGGACCGGGTTCAAGTATGCAAAAAACTATGGTCGCCGCCTTTGGCAGGTGGGCTATTTCGACCATGTGCTGCGATCCGATGAAGACACCTATCGGCATGCGCTGTACATGCTCGGCAACCCGGTTAGAGCGGGATTGACGCAGGCAATCGGTGAGTATCCGTATGCGGGATGGTGCCAGGAATGGGTTGATTTTCCGAAGCCCGGCCCGGAGGCCTGAAGGCCTCCGGCTACCGTTGGACCGGACATCAATCCGGAGGCCTGAAGGCCTCCGGCTACCCTATTCTGCGACGTTGACGGTGATCGTCGAGCAGAGCCCTTCCTGCGTGCGATGCAGATCGTCGCCAATCTGCAGCGTCAGCCGGTGCTGCCCTGGCGGCAGCTGCATCTCGATGACGTTCTTGCCATCGCCGAAGTGCACCCATGGCGCCGCTCGGGGAATAGTTGTTCCGGGCGGAAGGCAGTCCGCGTCAATGGCGACGTGATGATGGCCGATGTTCGGCCTGCTTTCAGTCACGGTGCCTGCAGGAACGGCGGCTACCTGAAAATTTTCAGCGCCGAATTCAAGCATGACCGGGCTCTTTACCGTTGCGCCATCCTGCGGCTGAACGAAGAACACTCGAGGACCTGTCGGTTCCGACTGGCCGCACGCCGCGAGCATCGTCGGCAGCAGCGCCAGTAATGCCGTACGCACAAACGTTGTCCGCATAGTGCCGGAGAGTGTATCACCGGCGCGCCGGGGGACCGGCTGCGGTGCGGATAGTAAAATGTCGACACGATGTTGCGGTTTCTCACCGCGGGCGAATCACACGGTCAGGCGCTGGTCGTCACCATCGACGGCATGCCGGCGGGCCTCGACGTGGACGTCGAGGCTCTAAATGCCCAGCTCCGGCGGCGACAGGGGGGCTACGGGCGTGGCCGCCGGATGGCCATTGAAAGCGACCACGTCGAAATACTTGCCGGCGTTCGTCACGGCATCACGACCGGGGCGCCGATTGCGTTCGTCATTCGCAATCGCGACTGGGTCAACTGGCAGCAGACGATGTACGTCGAGTCGGAAATGCCGGAAGGAGCGGCCGGCGTTCGCCGGGCTGAGGTCACGCGTCCAAGGCCCGGCCATGCGGACCTTGCCGGCGCGATCAAGTACGGCCACGACGACATCCGCAATGTGCTCGAGCGTGCCAGCGCTCGGGAAACGGCGGCGCGCGTCGCCGCCGGCAGCCTGGCCCGCCAGCTGCTGGGCCGATTCGGCATCCGCCTCGCCAGCCATGTATCCGCAATCGGTGACGTGATGCTGCCAGAAGGGCGGACTGTTTCCTTCAGCGAGGCGATGGCGATCTCGGATGAGGCGCCCCTGCGATGCGCCGACTCCGACGTCCAGCAGCGGATGATGGCAGCCATCGACAAGGCGCGTGACGCAGGCGACACGCTGGGAGGCGTCTTCGAGATCATCGCCAGCGGGATCCCTGTCGGTCTGGGCTCGTACGTGCAATGGGACCGCAAGCTCGACGGCCGGCTCGGACAAGCCATCATGTGCATCCACGCCATCAAGGCCGTAGGAATTGGCATCGGACCCGAGGTCGCGCTCCGGCCGGGATCGCGCGTGCATGACGAAATCCTTCCTCCGCGCGAGAACGGCTTTCCCGTACGGCCCACGAACAATGCGGGTGGTCTCGAGGGAGGCGTGACAAACGGCGAAGACGTCCGGGTGGTCGCCTTCATGAAGCCGATTTCCACACTGATGAAGCCCCTTCGCTCCGTAGACCTCGCCACGATGGCGGAGTCGCCGGCGGCCATCGAACGCAGCGACGTGTGTGCGGTGCCCGCCGCCGCCGTGGTGGGCGAAGCCATGGTGGCTTTCGTCCTGGCGGACGCGTTCCTGGAAAAGTTCGGCGGCGATTCAATCGAGGAGATCGAACGCCATTACGCGGTTTCCGCCGAGCAGGTGCGGCGGCGATTCGCACCGCGAGGCACTGGTGCGATTACGTAGGGCAAAGGCTTTCAGGTTCCAAGTGTGATTCGACCCATCCTGCGGTACGGCGACGAGCTCCTTCATCAGCCTGCTGCATCCGTTTCTGAAATCACGACGCAGATCCAACGACTCGTCGACGACATGATCGAAACGATGTACGCGGCCCCCGGCATCGGGCTGGCCGCACCTCAGGTCGGCGTCGGTCTGCGCATTTTCGTCGCCGACGTCTCCGCGGGCCGCAATCCGGGAGATCTGCTCGCCTTCATCAACCCGGCATTCGTGGACCGTGGCGGCGAGCAGCGCGAGGACGAGGGCTGCTTGAGTGTCCCCGGCTTCAATGCCACCGTTGCCCGCTCCACGCGCGTTGTGCTGAAGGGCCTCGCTCGCGACGGCAGCGAGCAGGTGATTGAAGCGGTCGGCCTTCTTGCCAGGTGCTTTGAACATGAGATGGACCATCTCGACGGCACTCTGTTCGTCGATCGCCTGCGTGGCCTCCAGAAAGATCTGATCCTCCGCAAGATCAAGAAGCTCTCGCGGAACGGCAAATGGTGACAGAATCCGGGGCGCTTCGAATCGTCTTCTTCGGTACACCGGACTTCGCGGTTCCGACGCTGCAGCGCCTGCTCGCCTCCCGCCACGAGGTCGTTGGCGTCGTCACGCAGCCGGACCGGCCGAGGGGTCGGGGTCAGAAGGTGTCGGAGTCGCCTGTGAAATCGCTGGCGCAGTCGCAGGGAGTGCCGGTCGTGCAACCCACGAGTCTTCGCGACGCGGAGTTCGCCGAGGTTCTGCGCAACCAATTCAATCCGGACCTCGGCGTCGTCGCTGCCTACGGCAAAATCATTCCGGTAGAAATTCTCATGGTGCCGCGGCACGGCATGATCAACGTCCACGCGTCGCTGCTGCCGAAATACCGTGGCGCCGCGCCGGTGCACCGGGCGGTCATCGACGGCGAGTTGGAGACGGGCGTCACGATCATGCGTGTCGAAAAGATGCTCGACTCCGGTCCGATGCTGGCCAAGGTGAAGCGGCCGATAGGGCCGGACGAAACGAGCGACGTCATCGAGCGCGACCTCGCCGTGATGGGGGCCGACCTGCTCGTCACAGTCGTGGACCAGATTGCCGTTGGCTCGCAGCACGAGGAGCTGCAGGATTTCATGTTGTGCAGCTATGCGCCGCGACTCACGAAAGAAGAGGGGCTCATCGACTGGAGCCTGCCCGCTTCGTATATCCACAACCGGGTGCGTGGCCTCTATCCATGGCCTCACGCCTATACGTATCTGGCTGATACCCGTCTCATCCTGCTGAAAACGCACGTCGAAGATGCCTCCGCGGGTGCGCCGCCAGGTACGGTTGTCGCCGTTTCACGGGACGCACTTCACGTCGCCACCGGTCACGAAGGACGAATTGCGATCGACTGCATGCAGCTCGAGGGAGGCAAACCGCTCGGAGTGCGGGACTTTCTGGCCGGGCATCGAATCGCCGCCGGCGAGAGGCTTGGAAGGACCGTACTAAATTGACGAATTTACGGATTGACGGATTGACCGATTGATTTCGAATCCTTGAATGCGGCAGTCGACCCGCCGTCAGTTGGCAAATTCGCCAATTCGTAAATTCGTCAATTCGTAAATTCGTCAATTCATCAATCACCTCATGCCCCCCGCGCCGGCACGTATCGCCGCCTACAACGCGCTCCGCACGGTGGCCGCAGGACATGGGGATCTGCCTGCGGCGCTGGCCTTCACTCGCCAGCACCTCTCCGACGAACGCGACCGGGCGCTTGCGGCGGACATCGTCACCGGGACGCTGCGATGGCAGCGCAGTCTCGACGTGCTGATCGAACATTTCGCCCGCCGATCGCTCGCGACAATCGACTTCGACGTTCTTCAGATCCTGCGGTTGAGCCTGTACCAGCTCCTTCACCTGGACCGCGTGCCCGCATCGGCCGTCGTCGACGATGCGGTTGATCTCGCTCGATACGCCCGGAAAGCAAGCGCGAGCGGATTCGTGAACGCCGTGCTGAGAACGACGCTGCGCGAGCGCCGCCGCTTGCCGCTGCCCGCGCGACCCGCGCCGCCGCTCGATCGGAATGCCGCCCTGTCGTACCTCGGGGTAACGCATTCACATCCCGAATGGCTCGTAGCTCGGTTGACTCGATCGATACGGATTCGAGGCGGCCGAGCGATGGGTTCGCTTCAACAATGACACGCCGCGATTGACCGTGCGCGCGAACACGCTTCGCACCCGCCGCGAGGAGCTCGCCGCCACATTCGCTCGTGAAGGCATCGAGACGGAACCGACTCCTCACGCGCCTGACGGCCTCATCGTTATCTCGGGGAACCCGCTGCGGGCGCGCACCGATGGATCGTTTCTGGTTCAAGACGAGGCGTCCCAGCTCGTCAGCTACGCCGTCGGTGCGCGGCCCGACGAGCACGTGCTCGACTTGTGCGCATCTCCGGGAAACAAAACTGTGGCGATGGCGGCTGATATGCGCAACACCGGTCTTCTCGTGGCGTGCGATGTTCGGCCGCGGCGAATCAAGCTGCTGAACACGACGGTCCACGCAGCCTGGGCCACGAGGGTGCGCGTTGTTCACGTTTCCGCGTCCGGTGAGCTGCCGTTTCAACGTACGTTCGATCGAGTATTCGTTGATGCCCCGTGTTCCGGACTCGGGACAATTCGGCGCGATCCCGACATCCGGTGGCGACGGAATGAAAATGACCTTCACGTGTTCGCGGCGGACCAATTGGCGCTCCTTCGACGCGCCGCCGCCGCCGTCCGTGCCGGTGGTCGACTTGTTTACGCCACGTGCTCGAGTGAGCCTGAAGAAAACGACGGTGTGGTCGATGCTTTTCTCTCCGAGCATCCCGATTTCGCACCCATCGATCTTCGCGCCGACAATACACCGGTCATTGCACCTCTGCTCGACGGACGCGGGATGTTGAGGACCCTGCCGTTCGCACATGGCCTGGAGGCGTTCTTTGCGGCGGCGATGATGAGGCGCTCATGATGCTCCCGGAGGCCTGAAGGCCTCCGGCTACCACGTCACTGGTGAGACATGGTAGGCGGAGACCTTTGGGTCTCCGCCGATCGGGCCGTCGTGGTACGATCACTCGCAGATGGCGCTTCGCGCTCGTGTCTGGAACCTCGGGAAATCTCTGCTGCTGATTTCCGCTCTGATCGCGACGTTCCTGCTGTTTGCGTCGATTGGAATGCGAGTGGCGGTCCGTGCCCGCGAAGTGCAGGTTCCGGACCTCGTTGGCCTCGCCGCCGATCGCGCCTCGCAGGTCCTGGGAGAAATCGGCCTGGCGCTCCGTCTCGACCCTTACCAGCGCACTGACGAGCGCATCCCCGCTGGGCGAATCATGCAGCAGGATCCGCCCGCAGGAAGCCAGGCCCGCCAACAGCGCACGATCCGCGTCTGGGTCAGCTCAGGCCCCCGCACGACCGTCATCCCGACACTCGTGGGACAAACGGAGCGCACCGCTCGCATGCGTATTGCCGAAGACGGCCTCGAAATCGCCACGACATCGGAGTTCCGCTCGCCCGACTATTCCGAGGATGCGGTCGTCGCCCAGGACCCCGCGCCCTCGTCACGGGCGCCTCAAGTATCCTTGCTCCTCAACCGCGGCCAGACGGCGACGACATACGTCATGCCCGATCTCATCGGAACCAACGGCGAGCGCGCCGCTGAGACGCTGCGGACCAGAGGGTTTCGGGTGACCATCGTCGGGTCGCAGCCTTATGCGGGCGTGCCGCCGGGCACGGTGGTGCGACAGCGGCCGGCCGGCGGCTTTCGCGTTGGTCCAGCCGATCCGATCTCGCTCGAGGTGAGCCGGTGACGGATCGACGCGCGCACAACGGTCCTGTGCAGATCGCGCCGTCGATTCTGGCGGCAAATTTCGCCGATCTCGGGCGCGATGTCGCGGCAGTCGAACGCGGCGGCGCCGATCTGATTCACGTAGACGTCATGGACGGCCACTTCGTGCCGAACATCACGATCGGCGTGCCCGTTGTGCGGGCCCTCAAGCGTGTGGCGACCCGGCCCCTGGATGTCCACTTGATGATTGAGGACCCGGACCGGTATGTGGATGACTTCGCCAGCGCCGGCGCGGCCATGTTGTCGGTTCACGTCGAGGCCGCTCGTCACCTGCATCGCACCATCACACACATCAGGAGTCGGGGTGTCAAAGCGGGCGCGGCGCTCAATCCAGCCACACCAGCATCGGCGCTCGAGGAGATCGCCGGCCAGCTTGATTTCGTGCTCGTCATGTCGGTGAATCCGGGATTCAGCGGGCAGGAGTTCATTCCGCAGAGTATTTACAAGCTCAGACGGGTGCGCGAGATTCTCGATCGCGCCGCCTCCGGTGCGTCGATCGAGATCGACGGTGGCATTGACGAAGCCAACATCGCTGACGTTGTGGCGGCCGGAGCTTCAATAATCGTTGCCGGACAGGCGATCTTCGGCGCTTCGGAGCCGGAATCAGCTACACGCGCGCTCAGGGCCGCGTGCAGTTCCGCCGCGCCCTTCCACGCATGACCCACAGACCTCAGGCAGCGCCGGCGCGCCCGGCGCCGTCGATCCGGAAGAGCCGCGTCCGCGTCAGATACGCCGACACCGATCGCATGGGCGTGGCGTACTACGCAAACTATCTCGTGTGGTTCGAGGTTGCACGCACGGAGTGGCTTCGCGACACCGGCTGGAGCTATCGCGAAATGGAGACCAACGGCATCGCGTTGCCCGTCATCGAAGCACACTGCGAATATCGGCAGCCGGCACGCTACGACGACGAAGTCGAGATCTCGACGAGCGCCGCACTTGTGAGCCCGGTGCGGATCCGGTTCGACTACGAGATCCGACTGGCGAACGAAGTGACGGTGCTCGGCGGTCGGCTACACAGTGCATGCGGCAGTCGACGCGGCGGGTAAACCCTGCCGGCTGCCGGCGCGCGTCCGGGAGATTCTGGAATGAAGGCGCTCGTCACGGGGGCGGCAGGGTTTGTGGGATCGCACGTGTCCGAACGGCTGATCGACTCTGGCGCCACGGTCACCGGCGTGGATTGCTTCACCGATTACTACCCGCGCGCCTTGAAGGAGCGGAACCTGGTACGACTGCGCGAGTCCCCACGATTTTCGCTCGTGGAGCAGCCGCTGGCCACGGCCGAACTCGGAACGCTCCTGGAAGGTGCCACGCACGTCTTTCATCTGGCAGCCCAGGCCGGTGTTCGGAAGAGCTGGGGACGCGATTTCGGCGTCTATACAGTGAACAATGTGGAGGCGACCCAAATCCTCCTCGAAGCATGCGTCGGCAAACCGATTGAACGGTTCGTGTACGCTTCCAGCTCGTCGATTTACGGTGACGAGGTTGCGCTGCCGATGCGCGAGGATGCACGGCCGCAGCCGGTTTCTCCGTACGGGGTGACGAAACTGGCCGCTGAACAGCTTTGCTACCTGTATCACGTCAATCACAGCGTTCCGACGGTGTCGCTCCGATACTTCACGGTGTACGGCCCTCGGCAGCGGCCTGACATGGGCTTCTCGCGCTTCTTCAGTGCCGTTCTCAAGGACGAGTCGGTGCCCATGTTCGGCGATGGCCGCCAGACGCGCGACTTCACGTTCGTGGCCGACGCCGTCTCGGCAACAGTCGCCGCCGCCACGCGCGGAAAACCTGGTGGTGTCTACAATATCGGTGGGGGATCTCGCGTGGAGCTCCTCGAGGTGTTCGAGCTCATCAGACTGGTGACCGGACGGCCGCTGCGCATCGAGCGCCTCGAAGCGCAGCGCGGGGACATGCGCGATACCTACGCAGACACCACTCGGGCGCGGACCGATCTCGCGTTTGCACCGACGGTCACGCTCGAGCAGGGTCTCCGCGCTCAGTACGAGTGGATGACGGCTGGCCAATGATTACCCTCCGGACATGGTCCGCGATCGCTGTCAGTCTGTTATTCGCCGTCTCGGTGGCGTGCGGCGGAGGACAGCAGACACCGCCAGCCGGCGCCGCGCAACCCGACCGCTTTCTGTTCGAGCGAGCCAACGAGGCGATCCAGAAAGAGCAATGGATGAACGCCCGGACGTACTTCCAGCAGATCGTCGACGGATATCCGCAAAGTCCGTTTCGACCCGACGCGAAGCTTGGTCTCGGCGATTCGTACCTGGGCGAAAACACGGCTGAATCGCTCGTCCAGGCCACGAATGAATTTCGCGAGTTTCTGCAGTTCTATCCCACGAGCCCGCGTGCGGATTACGCGCAATACAAGATGGCGATGACCCATTTCGTCCAGATGCGATCGGCGGATCGCGATCAGACCGAAACCAGGGGCGCGCTTGCCGAGTTCGACGTGTTCTTCCAGAAATTCCCGAACAGCTCGCTCATGCCGGAGGTCAAGGAAAAATGGCGCGCCGCACGCGACCGCCTGAGTGAGCATTCCTACCGCGTGGGCCTCACCTACTACCGCATCCGGTGGGACCCGGGTGCCATCGACCGCTTCCGCGAAGTGCTGAGGGACGACCCCGCCTATGGCGGGAGGGACGCCGTCTACTTCTATCTGGCGGAGTCCCTCACCAGGTCCGATAAGACAGCCGAGGCGATCCCGTATCTCGAACGGCTCATTGCCGAATTCCAGGTGAGCGAATACCTGGACGACGCCCGGGAACGGCTCCAAAAGCTGAAGAATCAATAACTTTCCGTAGACCTGAAGGTCGTCTACGGCTACCACATGCCGCAGAAGGTCTACGGCTACCACGTGCCGCAGAAGGTTCACGGCTGCCACGTGCAAGAAAGGCCTGCCACGTGCAGGGACGGGCAGAACGGGGTACGGCTGCCCAGGCGAGAGCATATGAATAGTCGACTCTGTGCCTCTGTGTCTTATTGGCGCGTCGTTCTGTGGCTCGCGTCCGGCGTGATCGCGATGGCGATGCCAGCCGCCGCGCAGCGGGCCCCGACGCCCGACCCGATCGATCTACCTCCGGACGTGCTTGCGCTGGCGTGCGCCCCGACCCTGGCGTTCGAGGAGCCGCCGACACCGCTGCGCATCACCGGCAGCCAGCACGCCTCCATTCACAAGAACTTTGCGCCGGGTGAGCTGATCACGGTCAACGGTGGAACGGACAACGGCATCGAAGTCGGTCAGATGTATTACATCCGCCGCGCGGTGCGTCGCGAAAAGCGAGCGATCGGTCGCGACAACCCGGCGGTGATCCAGACGTCGGGATGGCTGCGTATTTACGCCACCGATCGAACGATGTCGCTGGCGACAATCACGTACCCGTGCGACGCGGTGCATCTGGACGACTATCTGGAGCCGTTCGCGCTGCCCACGATAACGCCCGTTTCCGCCGACCGCGCGCCGGCGCAGCGCGGCAATTACGGGCGCATCATGGTTGGGAACGACAATCGCAGGAGCTTCGGCGAGGGCGACTACTTCGTCGTCGATCGCGGCAGCGACCATGGCGTGACGCGCGGCGCGCGCTTTGTCGTCTATCGTGACAACCTGACTCCGGGCAATTTTCTCTACGAGCTCGGAGAAGCGGTGGCAATAGATGTCAGGCCGGAATCTTCGACGCTGCAGGGGACGCTTTCGCGCGACGGATTCCGCGTCGGCGATTACGTCGCTCTTCGAAAGTCTCCACGGTAGGCGGAGACCTTCAGGTCTCCGATATAGAGGAGACCTTCGGGCCTCCCGAACTTTCTACCCTGCTTTGCGGGCGTTTGCCGTGTCGGCCCGCGCCCGTGCAACGCTGACGTCGGTCACACGCGCGCTCAGCAGCCGCTGGAATCGACGATAGTAGTCACCCGCCGATGCCACCGCCGCGATCAGCACCACCCACAGCATGATTGGGCCTATCGGCCCCAGCACCGGCACAGGCCCCGTGCCAAGGATCAGCAGAAGGATCGTGGCGACCTGGAGCGACATCTTGATCTTTCCAAAACGGGAAACCGGGATGACGAACCCCCTCGCGTGGGCCAGGCTGCGCAGGCCCGTAACCGCGAACTCGCGGCCGATGATGATCGCGACCATCCAGGCGGGCGCCACGTCGAGCTGCACGAGGGAGATGAACGCTGCCGACGTGAGAAGCTTGTCGGCAATCGGATCGAGCATCTGGCCGATCCACGTCACCTGACGCCGGCGGCGCGCCAGATACCCATCCAGCCAATCGGTGATCGATGCGACTGCGAAGATCACCGCGCCGACCAGTTCCTTCGACACGCCAAAGATGCGGCGACCCTCGAACTCGGTGAGCAACACAACGACCAAAAGCGGCACGAGTACGATACGCACCAGCGTCAAGGTGTTCGGCAGGTTCATTGGGGCACCCAATTCTACCATCCGACCATCGGATATGATCGGCGGATTGGCATGAAGGCGATTCTCCTTGCGGGGGGACAGGGTACCAGACTCCGCCCCCTCACGATCAATACACCGAAGCCAATCGTGCCGATCTTCAACCGCCCCTTCCTCCACTACCAGATCGATCTGATCAAACGAGTCCCCGAGATCGACGAAGTCATCCTCAGTCTCAACTATCAGCCGCAGCGAATCGAGGAAGTGTTCGGCGACGGGTCGGCCGTCGGCATCAAGATCCGTTATGTCGTCGAACCCGAGCCGCTCGGGACGGGTGGCGCCGTCAAATATGCTGCCGATCGGCTGTCGGAATCCGTTGTCGTGTTCAATGCCGATGTACTCACGCAAATCGACCTTGCCTCGGTCATCGCCCTGCACCGGGAGCGCAGCGCACGAGCCACAATCGTGCTCACTCCAGTGGACAATCCCAGCGCGTACGGACTTGTCGAGACCGATGCGCAGGGCAACGTGCGGCGGTTTCTCGAAAAGCCACGAGCCGACGAGATCACGACCAACCATATCAACGCGGGCATCTACGTGCTCGAGCCGGACACGTTCGATCGCATTCCCGATGGCGTCCCGTGGTCGATCGAGCGGAGCTATTTCCCGTCGCTCGTGGAAAGAAGCGAGACGTTCGTCGCGTATATCTATGCCGGATACTGGATCGATATAGGCACGCCTGAAAAGTACACCCGCGTCCATCGCGACATCATGGACGGACGCTACGTCACGACGCCGTTCGTCAATCTGGCGCCTGGTGCAACATCCGTGGCGCCTGACGCGCACGTCGAGGAGGGCGCCGTCCTGGAAGGCCCCTGCTTTCTCGACGAGCGGGTCGTCGTAAAGGCAGGGGCGCGCATCGGACCTTATTCCGTGATTGGACGGGAAACGCTGGTCGATGAGAATGCTTCGGTCGACGGGGCCATTCTGTGGCCGAATTGTCATGTCGGCCGGGAAGCGAAAGTGCGGAACGCCATTCTCGGTCGTAATTGCCGTCTTGGATGCAGCGTCAGCCTGGACGGCACCACGGTCCTCGGCGACAACACCACGCTCACCGATTACACGCGTATCTGATGGAAATGGTGATTTGTGATTAGCGTCAATCCCGACATCTTCAAGGCCTACGACGTTCGAGGACTGTACCCAGGCGAGATCAACGAGGACGTCGCGTATCTCATTGGCCGAGGGTTCGCCGCGTATCTGCACACCGATCGCGTCGCAGTCTCCCGCGACATGCGTCTGTCGTCTCCCGGCATCGCAGCCGCCTTCGTGGAGGGTGTCCGCACGCAGGGCACTGATGTCATCGACTGCGGGATGCTGGGCACAGACATGCTGTACTTCGCGGTCGCGCACAATGAGCTCGGCGGGGGCGCGCAGATCACGGCCTCGCACAACCCGAAGGCGTACAACGGGGTCAAGATGGTGCGGGCCGGCGCGCTGCCGCTCAGCGGCGACGCAGGGATCGGCGACATCCAGCGCATGATTGCCAACGACGCGTTGCCGACGCCTGCGGCACCGCGCGGTTCGACCACCAAGAGCGATGTTCTCCCCGAATACATCGAAAAAGTGATGTCGTTCGTCGATCCGCATGCGATCGAGCCTTTTTCGGTGGTCCTCGACGCGGGCAGCGGCATGGCGGGCCTGGTGGCACCACAGCTTTTCGATCGCCTGCCGTGTCGCGTCACCAAGTTGTGCTTCACCATCGACGGCACCTTTCCGACTCACGAGGCCAACCCGCTCATCGAGGAGAATCGCCGCGACATCACCGCCGAAGTCGTCCGGCAGCACGCGGACATCGGCATCGCATGGGACGGCGACGCTGACCGTTGCTTCTTCATCGATGGCAGCGGCGAGTTCATTTCCGGTGATTTCGTCACTGCGCTTCTCGCCGAGGCCTTTCTGCTGAAGCAACCGGGCTCCACCATCGTGTACGACCTGCGCGCCAGCCATGCGGTCAAGGACATCGTCGGCCGGTACGGTGGCCGGGCGCTCGAGAATCGCGTCGGCCACGCATTCATCAAACGTCGAATGCGCGATGAAGATGCGGTGTTCGGCGGCGAGGTCACGGGGCACTACTACTTTCGCGATTTCTACTACGCGGACAATGGGTTCATTCCCGCGCTGCTCATTCTCGAGCTCATGTCGAAGAAGAAGCAGTCGTTGCGCGAATTGCTCGAACCGTTCCGCAGCCGGTACTTCATCTCCGGTGAAATCAATACGAAGCTGGCGTCGATGGCCGAAGTGCCGAAGAAGCTCGCGGACATCGAGGCGCGCTTCCACGATGGGCGAATCCAGAAGATGGACGGGATTTCGGTCGAGTATCCGGACTGGCATTTCAACGTGCGGCCGTCGAACACCGAACCGTTGTTGCGCCTCAATCTGGAAGCGAAATCACCGGCCCTTATGGAGCAGAAGCGCGACGATGTGCTGGCGCTGATCAGAAAGTAGCGTGCAGGCTTAAGCGTGCGCTCTACTAGGGTTACAATGATGCCCTGAAGAGCGGGAGTAGTTCAGCGGTAGAACGCGAGCTTCCCAAGCTCGATGTCGCGGGTTCGATCCCCGTCTCCCGCTCCAGTTCTGTAAGGCCAATCAGTTCAACACGTTCGGCTGTTCTTCCGTAGGCGTTTCGGCGTTGTCGCTTGAGCCGTCAGACGCCGCGGTGTGCGAATCCAGCCTCCATCCGCTCCAGGTTTCTCGCCTCCGCTTTCTGCTTGATCTTTCGTTGGCTGAGCGGGGTCACTTCAACACGGCGGTATTCAGTTGTCAAAGAGTTCGCATGACCGCAGCGCCAGCGGCGGTTTGCGCTTCTGGTGTGCGGTCGCCGACTTGGACCCGCCGGTGATCGGTGCCCGAATCGGCAGGCGACCAGCCTGTTAGTTTTCCCCGGTCCGGTCCTGACTGGTACTTCTCCCAGTTGCGTTCGCAGCCCGACTGCGCAACGATCCCGCGGTAATGCTCCCGGAGTCATCGCCTGACCGGAATGCTGTGACTTACCGAGCGGCCGCAGCGCAGATGACCACACCGACACTGCTCCTCGCGCAAGACAATGAACGGGTCGAGAGTTCCGTGCTGCGGCTGTTGACGGAACACTTTGACGTGGTTGGCATCGTGGCCGACGGTGCCGCGTTGGTCGAGCGGGCGAATCAGCTTCGGCCAGATGCAGTTGTCGTGGACAGTGATTTCGTGGGGTTGGATGGTCTGTTGGCAACAACGGCGATTCACCAGCGATTTCCTACGATCCCCATCGTGCTAATGACGGGTGATGCTGATCCCGCTTTTTGGCGCAAGGCATTCGGGGCGGGCGCGTCCGCGTTCGTATTCAAGGCCGAAGTAGCCGACAAGCTCATCACCGTCGTGCGGTCATTGGTTGCTTCGAGAGCGTGTATTCAGTTATCAACGACCACTTGGTCAGTATGATCTGCGGGCCGCCGACGAAATTCGCCATTCCCGCCCGCACACGATACAAATCCACAGGCCGAGCACCGCGTCCCATTCGATGAGCCGGTCTTCGCCGCAGCCCGGGCATCGCGGCTCAAAGGATTTCGATGCGCGGTTTTCCCGGTTGTCCATCGACGAACCGCCAGTACTCCCGTGTGACGTTCGCCGGCACCGGCAGCGCCTTCAACTGCTCGCGTTCCACCGCCGAGAGGTATTCGTTGCTCTTGACCTGGACGCACCGGACGTCGGACGGCCCGATCGCAATCACATCGAAGATGCCGAGACTCCCGCCTGTCTTGTTGCAGACGTAGCCAGCAGCTTCGAGAATCCGGATGCACCGACGTTCCGCCCGACCGCCCTTCGCCTTACAGTTCACGCGTGTAAATATGCCTTTCACAAACCATGCTCACTGGTGTGCTCATTTGAACAGCCACGCCGCCTAGGACTGATTACGATTCCTCAATCCGGGGGGTCAAATGCAGTCAGTGTCTCTCCCGCCCCAGTCTTCTGTTAGCGTCCCCATGAAATGCCCGGTCCGCGGGTGTGACGCCTCCGCTATCGATCTTCTCGTGCGCTCCCAAACAGTCGCGACCTTTCGCTGTGTGGTGTGCCACTTCTCGTGGTCGGCGCCAATCGACGGGTTGCCGCTGTTCGTGCGCCAACACCTCGACGCACTCTTCTCCGCGTATTAACGGTTTCTGCGCCGCCGTCCCGCTTCCGTGCCTTCGGTTTGACCTTTGATTGGTTTGTCAAAGGCATGATTACCTCTACTCGTCGCGGGTGATCCCAAACATCGCATCGAGCCCCGCGCGGAGCTCGAGATACCGAGTCACCTTCTTCTGACGACTCGCACGAGCCCGACAACTTGGCCGGCAACTCACCTGATTCGGACGCGTCGGCTGGAACTCGGCGCCGCAGCCAGGACACACCCGCAAAAGCGCACGTGCGCTGCGTGAGGCGTCTGTTTTGAGGGGGTCAGGTTCGACATGGGTCGCCTCGGCAGTGGTCGCCTTATGCCCGCTTACGTGCCGGACAATGTCGGCCGTCGTCGCGGCATCGTTGCCCCGGCGATGCTTCAGGCCGGCCACCATGTGGCCCCAGTGCAAACGGAATCGCCCGCGATCGCCCGGCGGGGTCCGTCGCGACAAACCCATGCCGCGCATGGCCGAACAGGCGCACAGTCACGTCGTTGCGTTTTCGTTTGAGCGGCATGACGTCACCGTCAGTTCAGCGCGCGCCCGCGCGATCGAGCAGCCCCGCCAGCCCGAGCCGCCGCATCTTGAGCACGAGCCGCGTCGCCGCCCGGGCGGGCCCGTGCTGATGATCGAAGCTGTCCTGCGCCCTCACCCCACCAGCGGCGTACTCGGACTGCATGGCCGCCTTGTACGCGTCTCGATACTCCCGCCATGTTTGGGCGAGCGGCCCGAGTGCGGCCTCTGCGGCCGTCAGCGCGGTCGCGATGTCTTCCTCTGGTGTGGCGCTCATATATGCCGCTCTTTCCGAACGTGCTCTAGAACGGCCTCGATCGCCTTCTTCCCCGAGAAGGACGTCGCGAACCCCGGCATCAATACGACGGCCTTCAGCTTCGGGTGGGCCTCCAGAAATCGCTGCGTCTCGATGAATAGGCGCTCGGCCCGGTCAGGGCCGTACTGCCCGCGCATTTCCTGGCGCAACTGCGCATCCAGTGCCTGCACGGCCGCCGGGTCTACTTCCACCCCGCGTGCGGCGGACACCAACGCGGCCACTTGCGCTTCGGCAAGGGGTGCCCCAACGATTGCCGGATCGAGACCCGTCTCCCGCAGCAACGCTACGTGATCACGGTTGAACGTCGTGCGCTCAACCGCGCCGAACCCGAGCTGATCATTCAGGGTGTCTTGTTGCGCCAACAAGACTTCACGGCTCCGCTCCCGCTTCGGCCGGCCAGAGGGGTTGCCGCTCTGCCCCGGCTTGAATCGATGGCGCTCGAGAGGGTCCGCCTCCACCGCCGCGGGCACGGTGACCGGCGGCGCGTCAGTGGTCGCGATGTCGTTCGTGCTCACGCGCGCACCCTTTCGTCCGGGCACACCGCAGGCACAGTGCCCCGATTCACCCCCCTGATTTTTGGGCCTGAATTGAGGGCGCAGAGGCTGACAGAGCGCGTGCTCCGGGGTACTTGAGTGCCTCAATGAACCGATCAAGGTCCTCACGATCGACCAGGACGCGGCGAAGCGAGGTCTTCGCGCGGTCGCCCTCCCGCGGCCGCAATGGAGGCAGGTTCACCACAGGAACTAACCCGGCCAATACGTAATCCCTCGCGGTCCAATACGAGCACCCGAGATACTCGGCGGCCTGTTTGAGGCTCAGCAGCCGAGGTGCGATCGCGGGGGAATGGGAGGAGTGAATTTTCATCGCGCACCCGACCCGCTGATGAAGGCGCTGATAGCAGCGGCAGCGCACGGTCCGGACACGGTGTGCCAAAACAACACCCTGAAACGAACCAGATGTCTGCGGTTTCGTGCATTTCCCTGCAATTGTGTGGTGGCATTTCGGTTGCGAAGTGACACCGTCACGGCCCTCCGCTGCAAGCGCCAAATGAGAATCCGCCTGATACGCAAACTCGCCAACGTCTTGAACGGCGTGGACCTGACGCACTGTCGCGTGGGAAACACCCTCGACGTCGAGCTCTCCACGGCGCAGATGTTGGTCGCCGAGGAATGGGCCGAGCCTGTCGAGCAGAAACGAGACTCGGCTGTTAACCGCCTGATACCCGATTCGCGGACACGGAAACTGCGGACACGGCAGGCGGACACCCCCTTATAGGGGGGTGTGTGTCCGCCGGACAGTTGTCCGGTGTGTCCGGACATATATCCGGAGGTCATGATGCCCTCCGTTCGACAAGTCCGATACGTGCGTCCGGAAGTTTCGTGAACAGCCGGACCTTTGCTTGGTCGTTGCTGTAGCGACGGATGGTCCGACTGATGGTTTCGGTGTCGCTGTCGGGAATCTCCGAGGCGATTTCCTCGACCGTCCGCGCGCGGCTACGGAGCACATGCGTAATGCGGTCCTTCAGGGGAAGCTTCGACGCCAGTGACTCGATGTCGGCAATGTCCGCGACGGTGATGCGTGTTTGCGTCTCCGTGAAGAGGAAACGTAAGGCGGTCGGCGGCTGTGGCGCGCCGAGGTTGAATTTCCGCGGATAGAGCCCGATCTCGGTTGACCCGTCGCTGACGCCCTCGGCTCGCTTCACGTACCAGATGGCGCGGGCCAGGTTGAACCAGAAAACACTACCGAACGGTTTTTGATCAGACTGCTCGGAACGGTTCGCGTGCGCGATGGTCAACGATCCGATGCCGAAGGAGCGCAAACACGCGGAAGTATCCGGACGCGATTTCGGCGTCTTCTGGCCGGCCCGCACAAGCCGGCGCGGCGCTGTCGAGCATGAGGTAATCGAGGCGATGATCGTGAATGGCCCGAGCGATACGGTCGGCCTCATACACGAGAGGGCGCGTGCAGGGGAGATAGATCACGTCAGGGGCGTCGCCGTCGATTCGTTCGCCGCGTTCTCGATGGTCCGGTGCGGTGAGCTCCCAATCGGCAATCCCGACACGAACGCCCTGCTTACGTAATTCACTGAGCAGATACAGCCCGGTGTAGGTCTTGAGCGCGTCGCCGTCGCCAAAAAACAGCGATGGATGCGCTCGAGGAATCAAGAGCCGACCGATGCGAAAGAACTGCTCAGCCGCCGGGCGTGGCACGTCCTGAAGGTTCACGACGCCGGCGCCGACGTCTTCGGCCTGTCTGATCCGGGTGCTCAGTTCGTGAACGACCGGCGCCCACGTGTCGGCGCCGATCTTCGTGCTCGTGGCGAGGGAGCGGGCCAGCTGGTCGCGGTCTCGGAGGCTCGACAAATTCAGACCGGCCATGAAGAGCTCGCGATTGTGGGTCTTTACGCTGGCGAGGCCGCAGTACACCGTGACTTCCGCGTGGAGTTGATGCCGCTCGCGGCGCACCTGATTGACGTCGAAATCGGTGTTCATCTCAGGCACCACGAACTGATACCGACCCTCGCTGATTCGCTGAAACTCATGCTCATCAGTCGAGAAGATCTATTCGACGGCCGGCTTCCCAAGCTCGATGTCGCGGGTTCGATCCCCGTCTCCCGCTCCAGTCTCAAACACTGACCGCGGCAGCCACACCATCACTGGCCGTCGCAGTGAAGCTCAGATAGGCGGCCCGCGCGCTGGGCCGTATTCCACGTGTACACGAACAATCTGCGATCCGGGAAGTTTTCCTCGAGGCGGCAATTCTCTTCCGCTCCGTGATCGAGCGCGAATAACACACGGCCTGAATAGTCGATGCCATTGCGCGTCAGGTCGAGCGCCGCCATCGATCGCTCGGTCCCGACGCGGCTGCCGATGAAGACCACGGCGTCGGTGAGCCGGGCGGCCGCAACACGCGTGAAGACGTCCTTCCGCTCCGTGATGATCGTGCTGGTGCGGTGCGCGTGGAAGGCGATGAGGAGAGGCGAGAGCATCACACTGATCACCATCGCGGCAAACAGCCTTCGGCCCGCCGCGTCCTTCTGCGCCAGCGTCTCTTCACGAAAGAGGCTGGCGGTCGTGAAGAGCACCGCAAACAGGAACGCCTCGTAGTAGAACCGCGGACCGTACTGATTGCCGCCGCGATTCACGTAGGCAATCAACGCTACCGCCGTCACCGCGAGGAGCCATTCGAGCGGCGTTCGCCTCGCAGCCGGGTCGCCATGCCACAAGTACCAGACATAGGCGACGAGCAGCGCGGCGGGCGTCCACAGGATGAACTGGAGCAGCTGCGTGGCGAGGATGTCGAAGCCCAGCAGCATGAATCCTGGTGCGAACCAGAGAGAGAACGTCAGAGACGTCGTCGTGAGCCGCCACAGGCTCCCCGACAGCGCGTGGTTGTACGCAAGCAGGAAGACGGCCCAGAGCAGTCCTCCGAGCGCGACGAGCGCAATTGGCCTCAGACCGCGTCCTCGGTGAATGCGCATGAGCAAGCCGAGAATCGCGGCTCCGCCGATCACCCCCGTGAAATAGCGCGTGACGACCGCCCACCCGATCGATAAGCCGAGAAGGATCGGATACGCCACTGAAGAGCGAGGCCCCCGGAGGGCAAGATACGCGGCGAGCAGCAATAAGGCTCCACAGAACGTGTGCGAGAAGAACGATGCAGCATTGAAGAGAAAGAAACCCGAGATCGCGGTGATGGCTGCTGCGAGCGGACCGATTCGTGGGCCGTATAGGACGCGGCCCACCACCCACATGAGTGCAAGGGTGGCCGTCCCAAGCAGCGGGTTCAACAACCAGAGCGGAATCCCCACCGATTGCGCCCCCACAAGCGCGAGGGGCCAACCCGGCGGAAACGTGCCGTAGGCGCGTCCCCGATCGTGCGCGATGTAATTGAACTCGAAGAACTCTGGAAATGAGGGTGCCGCGTTCGAGAGCCGTCCCTCGCCCAGCGTGGCGGCCTGATACAGATAAACGTACTCATCGCCGGAATTGGGAAACCGTTGAAGCACGAACGTGCCAACGCCGACCAGCAACAGCATGACCGCGGGCGCGGCCGTGAACAACATCGTCAGTGGACGCCGTTCGCATGCGTCCGCGCGTTCGAGGCACACGATATAGAGTCGGTCGAGAAGCGGCACGGAGGCGATGAGCGTCGGGATTCTATCCGGTTTTGCGCTGATACAATCGCGTGATGCAGTTGACCGATCGTACGCTCTCCCGCTCCAGTTCCCTGCACGCTTTGTCGCCCGCCTTTTTTGCTCGAGCATGAGTTGATTGGCGATCGGGAACGCCCGACCCGCTCCCGCCTGCCGTTGATACTCGCGGCGCTGGCCCTCGTGTGGGCGTTCGTCGTGGCGTTCACGGGCGGCTTCTTCTTCGAGGTCGGCCCGATCCGCATCTCATCGCGAAATGCGATCAACCCTCTGCTGATTGCACTCGGGGCCGGCGTTGCGGCCTGGATGCTCGCACCCCGCGGTTGCCGGGGTCGCGCGCTGATCGCCGAATGCAACTATCTGGCGGGCGCACTTGAAAGAAGCCTTCCTCGGCTGACCGTCTCTCAGACTCGATGGTTACTTACCGCCGTGGCCGCGTCGGTCAGTGTCGCTGTCGTCGGTTTCGGCATTCTGAGGGGAGCATTCGTCGCTGGCGGTCCCGATCCCTACGGGTACGTCAGCCAGACTCAACTGTGGCTTTCCGGCATTCCGCGCGCGGCGTTGCCTTGGGCTGGCGCACTGCCCGACGCCATCCCCCCGCAGGCACTGGTTCCGCTCGGGTATCGGCTCGGCACCGACGGCGCCTCACTGGTCCCCACCTATGCACCTGGCTTTCCAATGACGATGGCCCTGTTCGCACGCCTCGGGGGCCGGGATGCGATGTTCTACGTGATGCCCCTGATGGCCGGTGTCGCCGTGTGGACGACGTTCATCCTCGGGACGATGGTCGCAGGGAGGGTTGCCGGGCTCATCGCGGCCCTTTTCGTCGCTACCAGTCCGGCGTTTGTACTTCAACTGACTCATATGCCGATGAGCGACATCCCGGCGATGGCATGGTGGACCGTGGCGCTTGTTCTGTTGCCGCGAGCGTCCCGCCGCTCAGCCGTGCTTGCCGGCGTTGCGGTTGGAGCCGCCATTCTCACGCGGCCCAACCTGACGCCGCTGGCGCTTGTTCCTGCCGCATGGCTCGCCTCAGAACTCGTCGCGACGCGACTGTCAAAGCCGCTGGCCGTTCAACGGCTGTTGCTTTTCGCGGCGGCGTCGTTGCCAGCGTGCCTGGCAGTCGGCTATCTGAACGATTACTGGTACGGATCGCCCCTGGCGTCGGGATACGGCCTCTTGGGGGGAACGCTTTATCGGTGGGATTACTTCTGGCCGAACCTCGCGCAATACACCCAACGCATCCTGGCCAGCCAGAGCCCCATCGTTCTTCTGGCCGCCGCAGGACCTGTGCTCTTATGGAAAAATCGCATGCGTGCCGCAGCAACGGACTGTCCCCCTTCGTTGCTGGTCACCTATACAGCGTTCGCGATTGGCGTTTATCTCTGCTACGCGTTCTATGTACCTCTCGACACGTGGTGGACGCTGAGGTTCCTGTTTCCAGCGTTTCCAGTCGCCTTCGTGCTCCTGAGCGTTGCCCTTCTCAATCTGTCGGTCCGGTTGCCTCGACGAACCGGCCGGCTGGCAGTTGTTCTCCTCGTTGCGTGGATTGCGTCGTACGGCATTGCATATGGACGCAGGAACGGGTCGTTCGACTCAACCGCCGAGTGGCGGTACGCGACGGCTGGAAATTACATCGCGCAAAAACTCCCCGAGCGCGCGGTCGTCTTCGCTGTGCTGCACGCCGGAAGCGCCAGGCATTATTCCGGCCGTTTGACGATCCGCTACGATTTCATTGCTCCCGAGCGCTTCGAAACAGCGGTCGAGCACTTTCAGAAACAGGGGTTCCCAGCGTTTCTTTTGCTGGACGGCAGCGAGAAGACCGACTTCGTCGCAAGGTTTTCGGGTGCGACCCGTCTGGGAGCGATTAATTCGCAGCGACCCGTTGCGACATTCGACGGCGCCGCAATTTATGACCTGTATCGCGCTTCGCAGGAACGCGCACGCTGCAAGCGTGCGCGCTACTTGAAGGACATTCCCGCCGTCGCAACTGCGAGGGTGCTTCTCGGTGGTGCCGCGTCTCCTGACCCGCCGCTCACGACGTGAAATCGAACGTCGAAGGAAATGGCAAAGTGCCTGTTCGTAAACCAGCGCGCGCCGGCGCCAAGATTCATGTCGCGAAGGGAAGGCTCGAAGGACGTTTCAGGTATTGTCGTGACCACGCCATCGTCGTCCTCTTGAAAAGACGCGACGGTGGTCCGAACACGTGCCGGCCCCATCCCTGCGCTGATGTAGCTCCATCCCGCCGCCGAGCCGAAATTGAACGAAACCTGCGGCGTGACCGAAGTGAGGCGCGTCTCCACACGTGGCCTGGCGACGGGCGCTGTGGACGAGCCCGCTGCGCTGCTCGCTGCCTGCGGCGACGTCCGGCCCCCAGTTCGCAGAATGCCCGCCCCGAATCCGATGCGGGCCGGACCGAGGCTGATCAGATATACATGTGCGCCCGCGTCGATGGCGAACCCACCGGTGGGGACGAGGGTTCCCGATGGCGCAGACGGGAAATACGGGGCATCCCGCGGCAGGGCGCTTCCCCCTGCACGCAGATCAACGACGAAGGGTCCGGGCGGTGGCGTACCCTGCGCCTGCACGTCCGTGGCGGCACATCCGAGCACAACGACGCACACGAAGCAGTTGGCGACGAGGCGGGGCGCGCGATCCCGGCGGTTCAATACCCTCTGGCAGTGTCGATCGGCTGCCGCCCCTGCGATTCCCGAACGATCCGCACGCCTGCGCTCGCGCCGATGCGCGAGGCGCCGGCGGCCACCATGGCTTTCAGCGCCTCGAGATCGCGGACGCCGCCCGCCGCCTTCACACCCATGTCGTCACCGACCACCCGCCGCATGAGCGCGACGTCATGTGCGGTCGCACCTCCCGGGCCGAACCCGGTGGACGTCTTGACGTAGTCGGCGCCGGCTGCTTTCGCGAGCGTACAGGCTGTGATCTTTTCCTCGTCAGTCAGCAGCACCGCTTCGATGATGACCTTGCTCACCGCTCCCGCTTCCCGGCACGGGGTTGTCACAGCCTCGATATCGCGCTCGACCACGCGAAGGTCGCCTGATTTGAGAGCGCCAACATTGATCACCATGTCGATTTCGCACGCGCCGTCGAAGATCGCGCGTCTCGTCTCGAAGTGCTTCGCGTCGGCCGTGGTTGCCCCCAGCGGAAAGCCAACTACCGAGCACACCTTGACGCGACTGTTGCGCAGCAGACGCGCGCAGAGCGCCACCCACGTGGGATTCACACACACGCTGGCGAACTCATAGTCGGCGGCCTCGCGGCACAACGTTTCGATATCCTGGCGCGTCGCGTCCGGCTTGAGCAGTGTGTGATCGATCAGACCGGCGACCCCACCGGCCGAGGCGCCGGACGCGTGCAAGCCGATGCGCGAGGCGCCGGCGGCCAGAATGCTCTTCAGCCTGTCGGGGCAGCATTCGTACAGAACCGAATGGCAGCCGCACCGGATCGGCGTCGCCGTGCTGCCGGCAGCCGCCAGTTCCTCGACGACGATCTGGATCAGACGTTGAAGGTCCGCCGTCTCCATTTATTTGAGCGGCCGGTCCTCGAGATGACGGATCTTGGCGAGCCTTCGAATGTAACGGGCTTCTCTCATCGGAGTACTCATGAACGTGTCCACGATCGTCACTGCCTCGGCTGGTGTCACCAGCGTCGAGCCGAGCGCGAGCACGTTGGCGCCGGTATGCTCGCGCGCGTACCGCGCAAGCGTCGGATTGATGCACATGGCGGCGCGTACACCAGGGACTTTATTGGCGGCGATCGTCGATCCGATCCCGGAGCCGTCAATCACCACGCCGGCATCTGCCTCCCGCCGTGCGACATGGAGCGCGACGGCAGCGGCGGTGTCGGGATAGTCCACCGGATCGTTCGTGTCGGTTCCCAGATCGTGCACGGCGACTCCGCCGCGGCGCAGGTGTTCGCGCAGTACGGCTTTCAGCGCAACCGATGTGTGATCGCCGCCGATGGCAATGGTGCGAATCTCGCGCGGGGGCGCCAGCGTGTCAGCGTCGACGTCCACGCCTTCCCGCACAAGCGTGATTCGCCGCGCCTTCAATGTGTCGAGCGCCAGCGGTGTGACGTGTCCTCCGCCGACAAGCGCCACCGTGCTGCCGTACTCGAGCACTCGGGCATCGGCTTCGGTAATCATCTGGAAACGCTTCATCGCGCGCGGACCGTATGTTACTCTCGCGTGCGACGCGTGCTCAAGACACACGACCGCCACGACTCAGAACCGCTCAAGGTCCTGATTGAATCGGACGACATCCAGCGTCGCGTCGGCGAGATCGCGGCGCAGATCGATCGCGATCATCCGGACGGAGTGCATCTCGTCGGCGTGCTGAAAGGCGCCTTCGTCTTTCTTTCCGATCTCGCGCGGGCCATGCGCGGCAAGTGCTCGATGGATTTCATCGCGGTGTCCAGCTACGGGACCAGCACGAAGTCATCGGGTCAGGTCCAGCTGCTCAAGGATCTCGAGAGCGGTGTCGAAGGACGAGATGTCGTCATCGTCGAGGATATCGTGGACACGGGCCTGACGTTGAACTACATGCAGCAGATTCTCCTGGCGCGATCGCCGCGTCATCTCCGCACGGCGTGCCTGCTGAGCAAACCGTCGCGTCGCAAAGTCGAAACGACAGTCGACTACATCGGCTTCGAAATCGAAGACAGGTTCGTCGTCGGCTACGGACTTGATTATGCGGAACAGTATCGGAATCTGCCGTACATCGCGGTGCTCGATTAACGGGGATCCTGTCAGGTCGTACCTTTGACTTTTGACTTTTGACTTTTGACCTTTGACCTTTGACCTTTGACCTTACTGTGCTCCGATCGCACCTCTGACCTTCACCGCCCAGCTTCGGGCCTCCGCAAGCACAGCCCCCTCGTCCAGCGTCGTCACTTTCCGATCCCGCATCAGGACCTTGCCGTTGACGATCGTCGTGCGGACGTCGTCGCCGCGCGAAGAGTAAACCAGGTGCGACACCGGGTTGTACATCGGCGTCTGCCGGGCGGCTGTCATGCCGACGACAATCACGTCCGCACGCTTGCCCGGCTCGAGTGAGCCGATCTGCGAGCCCATTCCCATCGCACGCGCGCCGCCTATCGTCGCCATCTCGAGCGCTGTTTGTGCACTCAGCGCCTGCGGGTCGCCGGTCTGCAGCTTGTGCAGGAGCGATGCGGTGCGCATGGCGTCGAACATGTCGAGGTCGTTATTGCTGGCGGCGCCGTCGGTGCCAAGACCGAGGGCGACACCGGCCTTGAGATAGGCCGGAACCGGGGCCGTTCCACTTGCAAGCTTCATGTTGCTCTCCGGGTTGTGCGACACGCCGACACCGCGCGTGCGCAGGACGAGCGCTTCTGGTTCCGACACCCAGACGGCGTGGGCCACCAGAACGCCGGGGCCGAGGAAGCCCAGACGGTCCAGATAGCCAACCGGCGACGCTTTGAAACGTTCCTGCGCAATCTTCGTTTCGTCGCGTGTCTCCGCGAGATGAATCACCGTTGGCACGCCGTACTTTTTGGACATCTCGCGTGCGGCCGTCAGTGTGGCTTCGTCGAGCGTATAGATGGCATGAGGCGCCACCGCGGGAGTGATGAGCTCGTCATTCCGGAACTCCTGGATAAACCGCTCGGCGCGCGCGAGCCCGTCGGCCGGCGTCTTCGCGTCCGCGACGGGAAACTGGATAATCGTCTGCCCGAGCACGCCGCGCAGTCCCGCCGCCTTCGTTTCGCGTGCGATTTCCTCTTCGAAGTAATACATGTCGGCGTAGGCGGTTGTGCCTGACTGAATCATCTCGAGCGCGGCCAGCCTGGTGCCAACGCGCACAAACTCCGGCGACACGGTCTTCGCTTCCGCTGGAAAGATGTATTTCGTCAACCACTCCATCAAGGCAACGTCATCGGCGAGCCCGCGGTACAACACCATCGGCGCATGCGTGTGGGTGTTTATGAGTCCGGGCAACACCACCTGGCCGGATGCGTCAATCGTGTCGGCGCCACGGAATTGCCGTTCGATCGCCTCGGACGAATCGACCGCGAGGATGTCCGTGCCATTGATGGCAACAGCACCGTCGGCGATAGTCCGCCTTCCGGGGTCCATAGTGACCACGGTTCCGTGAGTTACGACGAGTGACACTTCCCGCTGCCCCGTCTGGCTCCAGACGAGCGTCAGCGCTCCGGCAACCGACGCGGCGGCGGTGACGACGACAATCGAACGTTTCATCGCGAGCAATGTTACTTCTGCCGGCCTTGTGATTTGTGCCTTGTGCCTTGTGCCTTGATTCCGGGATCTCACCGGCTATGATAAGTGCCGTGCCGCTTCACATCGTGCAGCACCCGCTTGTTCAGGACGCGCTCAACGAGCTTCGAGATATGCAAACGAAGCCGCCGGAGTTTCGACAGGCCGCCAATCGAATCAGTGTGCTGCTCGCTGCCGAGGCGCTGCGAGATGTGCCATCGGCCGAGAACACCGTCATCACACCGCTTGGGCCAGCGAACGGCCGTATCGTCCGCGGGGATGTTGTCGTGGTTCCGGTGTTACGAGCCGGGCTCGGGATGCTCGACGCCGTTCTCGAGTTGCTGCCGAGGGCGCGTGTCGGACATATCGGGCTGCAGCGCGATGAAGCAACCGCGATTGCGTCGAAGTACTACTCGAAGCTGCCGTCAGATCTTTCGAGCAGCTACGTGCTGATGATCGATCCGATGCTCGCAACCGGCGGAAGCGCCGTTGCCGCAATCGATCTGATCAAGGCCGCTGGTGCGCGGATGATTCGAATGATCTGCATCGTCGCCGCGCCGGAGGGAGTCGCGCTCGTCGATCGCCACCATCCCGAAGTGCCGATCTATACGCCCGTGGTCGACGATCACCTGAACCCGAACAAGTACATCGTGCCGGGACTTGGCGACTTCGGCGATCGCTTGTACGGGACAGATTAGAGCCGTACGTAGTGTCCGGCTTCAGCCGGACCTTGGAGTACGTAGTGTCCGGCTTCAGCCGGACCTGGCGTAGTCCCCAGCTTCAGCCGGGCGTTTGAGGGACCCAGCCGGCAGATTCCCTTGTGCTAGACTCGATTCTCTCGAGACCCCCGAGGTTCACTCCGCTAGTTCTGGGCGCGTGGCTCAGCGGTAGAGCATCCGCTTCACACGCGGGGGGTCGATGGTTCGATTCCATCCGCGCCCACCACTTCAACCTTCAGTTTCATCAGTGACTTACGGATCAGTCGGCGATTCGTCGTTGCAAAAAGGCGGAGGGTCGGCCTGCGTCGAGTTTGCAACGGGATTGCAACGCGAGCAGAGTCATGCAGCTTGAGCCAGAGCAAGAAGACCTCCTTGCCAAATTCGTCGAGGCACATAGGAGCGTTCGGACCGAAGAACGCGGTGGATTTTTTGCGATGGACCAGTTTGGAGATACCCAGACTCAGTTTGTTCATATGAACGCGGGCGGCGTGTCTGTTGCGGGAAGCCTGAGCGACGCCGAAGTGCTAGCGAGTTATGGCATGTTGCGGCGGACTTTTTCGGGAATCCTCGCAGTGTTCAGTGTGATGCCACGCGGCATTCAGCATTACCAGGAGATCAAACAAAGGGCGCCGGCCGTCAATACTGTTGAGGACGCGATTCAGCGGTTCCTAACGGCACCTGAGTTTAAGTTGAGTCACGCTGTGGCTTATTCGAAGTGGGAACAAGCATGCAAGGCGCTGTGGGGTGCGGAGTCGACGGAGCAACTGACGACGATCGGACACCTGTGCCGAGAGGCGATGCAGGAATTCGCCAGTTCGCTTGCAGTTCAACATCACATCGACGTTTCTCAGATCAAACCCGAGAAAACCGTCGATCGGTTACGATCGATACTCAAGTCGCGAGGCCGTCTCGGTGATACCGAAGCGGCTTTCCTCGACGCGGTCATCCCTTACTGGGGAGTCGTCTCTGATTTAGTCCAGCGACAGGAGCACGGCGGCCTACGAGAAAGAGAACCTGTGACCTGGGAAGACGCTCGCCGTGTCGTGTTCCAGACGTGTGTCGTAATGTTCGAACTGAGCCGCTCGCTAAATCGTTGACGCCGTTCCGATCAATTCACAGTCGCCTCGCTCGTGACATCTGACGCCGCCACTCTGCCCACAGCGACGCTCGTGGCATTCGACTGCTGGCTATCGAACCGGTTCATGCTGTCCTGCAAGCCAATTCGCATCGCGTTCAAATACGTGCTCGTCTGAGACACGTTTGCGTGTCCAAGCATGTGCTGGACGTGGTGCAGCGGCCAGCCCGCCTCAAGCAACCGGCTTCCGGCTTCGTGCCGAAGGTCATGGAAGTGCAGGTCGATCAGGTCGACCGCGGCTCGAGACGCTGCCGTGAGTCTGTTCGTTGGGCTCCACTCTGGGATGTAGCCGTGCGCCTTGAGAACGGCCGTCTCCCAGGCGCGCTTGACGTTCTGGATTCAGCCCTGCACCGTCGCCGAAGACGTAACAGCGAGCCAGCAGCGCCGCCGTTTCGTCCTCTGAGCGACCGTCCGGCGGTTCCGTTGTTTTCAGAAACGCCAGCACCGAGGTCCGGGCCATCTCAAGAACAGCGGCCAAGCGCGAGGACACTGGCAGTATGCGGCCGGTGCGAGTTTTCGTAGTCTCAGCGCGAACGGTGATCTCCTTTCGATCGAGATTTACGTCTCGCCATTGAAGATTCAGAAGCTCGCCGCGGCGCATCCCGGTTTCGAGCGCGGCAATGATCAGCCGTTGTAGGTGCGGCCCGGTGACCGCCAGCAGGCGCCGTTCCTCACCATCGCGCTCGATCTTGCCCTTGTCGTTTACAGCGTCGGGCACAAGCCGGCGATTCCGCTGAGCGTGCTTCTCGCGCTTGATCGTCTCGGCGTCGACGGGGTCGCCCGACAGGTAGCCCTTCTTGACCGCCCACCGAAACATGGCCTTGATTGCCTGCACGTATTTGTTGCGCGTGCTGGCCGCGCGCCCGTTGGTCGATAGGTGCGAGAAAAACACGTCGAGGTCATCCGCCGTGATGGCGCGGATCGCCTTCGTGCCCACATCGCCAAAGCCGACGAACTGCCGCAGGCACCCCGCGTCGTTGGCACTGAGCGGCGGCGTCCGGCGCTCAGTGTAAATCCCGAGGAATGCCTTTAGGGTGATGACGTCCGGCGTCGTGGCCGGTGCCGCTGTTTGCTGCCGGTCCGATGACCGGACAAACGTCCCCGCCCGGATTGCGATGCGGATGTTCTCAGCTTCGGCCTTTGCCTCCTCCTTGTTCTTCAGGCGGCGTCCGAGTTCGACGTCGAGGCTGAACCGCCACGCGCGCCCGCCGCGAGGCTTGAAGTTGAAATGCCAATCGTGAGGGACTGAGAGGAGTCACGTATTTCAGCGAGGTTCAGAATGACGGGTCGCACGCGTTTGTAGAAATTGCCGTCCAATGAAGCGTAAAACAACTGTGAAAAACATCGGTTTGGTCCCGCACTTGATGCCCGCTTCGTAGACCGGCGACGGTGTTGGCTTTGTTTATAGGGACGTAGCCGAGCGACTGGCACTACACCAGTTCATTGAGTCAAGCGTTGTCAGTGGGAAGGATGTCAGCCAATTCGGTGCGGCACCGCAGCAGGTGAATCGGGTCCGGTCGTCAACTGACCGCTTGCGTGTCGCGTGACGGATATGAGCCCCACGGTTTACTCGCTGCTTTGTTCCCGCTTGCTGACAACCTCGCCGACCACACCGAAGCTGTTAGCGGTGCGCTAATCCGTTTCGCCGCAACGTCCGACATGTCAATGGGATGGATGCGATTTGGCCAGCCGTGAGAATTAGCTGGTCTGCATCTGAGCAGCTAACGGCGAGAGAGCGCATGAACCGTAGATGTTGGGTGGTGGTGGAGAAGACTCCTGGTTGGTCAGTTCACCGGCACGCGGCGCTTCAGCTCTTCAAACCAGTTTTCGACGATTATGAAGCGAGCCGAGGAATTGCCGTTGGAGCTGTCCTTCACCATCAAGAACCGCCGACTGTCAAGTGACACGTCGTAAGTGCGCCCCTCGCCTCTCCCGGTCTCGCTGTAGAAGAACCGCCCCGCGAAGAGTTTCGTGGGTGAACCTGCCGTCCACGTCGCCCCACGTTCGACGCGGACGCTCATGACGACGGCGTCCGCACCGACTATCGCCAGATAGAACAGTTCCTGACCGTTCTTTGCCCACAGTGGCCTTGTGCCGCCACCATTCGATACCAGCCATCGGCCCGCGTCGACGTTGGGGAACGGTCGCACGAAGACCTCGCGCTGCCCCGACTCATCGGACTCGTAGGCCAGCCACCGACCATCCGGGGAAATCTCGGCATTCAGCTCATGGAACTCTGTGTGAACCAGCGGTTCCGTCCGACGGTCGGCTCCGAGCGAGAGCACCGCCAGGTTATACGGGGGATTTCCATCGCGCAACACGACCCGGCTCCCATCGGGTGACACCGAGTAAGGAAATTGGTTTGAACCCTCGCCAAGCCGTTCGGGCGACCCGGTGCCGTCCGCTGCCTGCCAGAATACGGCTGTTGAGCCGAACAGCAGCCGCCGGCCGTCTGGTGTCCAAGCGGGATACTGGTCTGCTCCAGGGTTGAAGGTAATGGGTGTGAGCGTGTTGCGAGCAAGGTCCCAGACCCAGATGTCGTCCTGCTGGTCCCCAATACTGACCGCGACGCGCGTCCCATCCGGCGACAGCCGGGGATAAAGGTAGCTCCGCGGGGGCGCGGTTAGCGGTTCCTCGCGCCCCTCCCGGTCAACCCAAACCAGGCTACGCGGGCGGAGCAGCGCATTTCCACCCGTCACGTAGACCAGCGTCCCTCGCCCCGACACCCCGTAATTCGCCGTGGACGAGCTGACTGCTGCTGTTGTCGCCCGTAAGACCTCGTCGACCACGGACACCGCGCCCCCCTTGACCTCCAGCCGGTCTGCGTCGAACGCCACCGCGAACAGTCCGTTCTCTAAGCGCGTAGACGAGATGTCCCGTCGGCACGATAGCGTGCGTCGCTCCCACCTTGCAAGACGACCTTCCGTTCGCCTGTGCGAAGCGACTGCACAACAATCTGCGCCTGCGTCCCAGCGCGTCGACACCGTTGGCTGTGGTTACGCTGAACAACACGGAGTCCCCATCAGGCAACATCTGCGGACCGTCGACCTGTTCGCCCTCTTTGGCCTTGATGACGAGTTCCGGCGTGCCACCATTGGCCGACACACGCATGATGCCCTTGGGTTGGCCGAAGAGAATCGTGTTGTCCGCTCCCCAGCTCATGCCAAACGGATTCGTCGCGTCGCACAGATGACCACTGGAGCGCCACCGCTGATACTGACGCGCTTCAACTCCCCCTGCTGCAATATGCGACGGCTTCCCCATCGGGTGAGAAGAACGGATTCGTGAGGTCCCCATCAGTCCCTGGAATCAGCCGGCCTCAAGGTCGCCCATCGTGCGGAGGTAAAGGCCCTCCGTGGCGTTGTAAACGAAGTGACGGCCATCAGGTGAAAGTGCCATGACGGGCCGGCCAAGTTCTGAACTGCTGTCCCTCGGGAAGGGCGTAGTCGAACCGATTGACCGTTGGCGGCTCAACCGGTGGGCCACAGGCTCCATGCAGCAAGGCCAGTCACGAGGATTGCGACGATGGCAGTGGCCCCCGCAACCGCCAGCGGCCGTCGCCACAGCAGGCTGCGCGACAGCCACGGACTGTGCGCCGTGAGCCGCTGCTGTCTCGAACGCACCCTCAAGCGCCAATCGCATGTCCGCAATGTCGTGAAGTCGTTGCTTCGGGTTCTTCTGCAGGCATCGACGCAGGAACAGGCCGCACGCTTGGCGACACACCATCAGGCAGAGCGTCCCATGCCGGCTCGCGCCCTGACGACAGCCGCCAGTGTGTCCGTGACATCCTCGCCGCCAAATGCCCGTCTGGCCGGTGAGCATCTCGTAGAGCACGCACCCGAACGCCCAAATGTCGCGTCCGCTTGTCCACGGCCTTGCCACGCGCCTGCTCCGGGCTCATGTAAGCGGCGGTGCCGAGCAACACGCCGACGCCGGTCATCATCGCGGGTGACGTGATGGTCGGCGATGCGGTCGCGTCCATGCTGCGCCGCTGATGCTGGTTCGAGCGCCTTCGCCAGCCCGAAGTCCAGCACCTTCACCGTGCCGTCGGGCCGCAGCTTGATGTTCGCGGGCTTCAGGTCGCGGTGGATGATGCCCTGTTCGTGTGCGGCTTCGAGGGCTTCGGCAATCTGCTTGGCGATCGGCAGCGCCTCATCGACGGGAATCGGCCCCTGCGCGATGCGGTCGGCCAGCGTCGGCCCCTCGACCAGTTCCATGACGAGCGCCTGCACGCCGTCCGACTGCTCAAGGCCGTGGACGTGGGCGATGTTCGGATGATTGAGCGAGGCGAGGACCTGCGCTTCTCGCCGGAATCGAGCGAGTCGGTCAGGGTCCGACGCGAAGGCATCCGGCAGCACCTTCAGGGCATCGTCCCGCTTGAGCCCCGTGTGATGCGCCCGCCAGACCTTGCCCATGCCGCCCTCGCCAATCAGGGCGGTGACTTCATAGGGGCCGAGGCGACTGCCGGGGCCGATGGGCATGTGCGGAGGATTCTACGGCAAGACGCCCTGCTGTCCCGTCGTGAGCGGACGATAGAAGTGAAAGACGACTCGTCAAGGGACCCAGCAAAAGCCGCCGATGTTCCCAAGCTGATTCACTGAGCGATGTTCGGCATGTTCAACGCGGCTACCACAGGCGTCGAGCGGAAGAAATCCACATCGCCGCTGTTCA
The DNA here is from genome assembly GCA_963814955.1 of uncultured Acidobacteriota bacterium. Classification (GTDB taxonomy): domain Bacteria; phylum Acidobacteriota; class Vicinamibacteria; order Vicinamibacterales; family UBA2999; genus DATCJA01. The sequence continues at coordinate 78,899 of CAWFEX010000012.1, read as the reverse complement.
ATGTTCCGCTCGGAACGTTTGCGGACGAAATCGCATGGGTGAAGCAATTCCTCGCAGAACGTGGCTACCACGTCGAGGAAGCGGTGCTCGACCCGTATGTCGAACGCTGGAACTTCTATAGCGCGGGCGGGGTGTTCCTCATCGCCCTCCCACATGACCTTATCGAGCGCGTCATGACCGCACGGATTCGCCAGCGGGTTCGAGCCGCAAGGATGAAGCGGGTGTGATCGGGCGTGGTGGATTCACGAAATGACGCCGCGTTACTTCCTCGGTGAAGCCGACCATCCCATTGGACCCATCGCCTTCAACGCTGTGGACTCTTCACCGCCAGGGCAAGGTAGCGTCCTGCGATGTCCGGTTGACCCGCAGTGAGGCAATCGATCTACTCGCTGAAATGCGTGGAGTCGTTTTGAGGGGCAACTTCGAGCCTGCTGGCAGGCCGCTCGACCCGAACAGTCTTACGGTCAATCGCGTTCTCGATGACTATGCAGCCGAGATTGAGAAGCGAGGCTTCACGGGCAATGCGGTTCATTCGTTCATCAAGGCGTTCCGTGCGGCCTTCGGAGAAATGACGTTCGCGCAGGTTGCCGTCTCCTCCACTCTCGTTGAACGCTGGATGGAATCGATGCGGGAACGCGACGTGCCGCTATCGCACACAACGACTCGCACCCGCCACGTCATTTGGACGCCTCGCACCTGGAACAGTTACCGTTCGATCGGGTGTCCGATTGTTCAACTGGGCACGGCACCCCAAGCGGCGGCTGACGACAGAAAACCCCTTCCTCCTGATTGAGCGGCAAAAGGGCGAGCGGAACCGTGAAACCCGCATATCGGATGCTGAACAGGCGCGACTCTTTGAAGTCTGCGAACGATGGAAGGTTGCCACGCGGAAAGACTCCAGCAAGCCAAACCAGAAGCTGAGACGCGCCGGGCGTGAGATGTATCGTCGGCTGTGCGCGGCGTTCGATACCGGACTTCGAGCGGGCGAGATGCTAAGCGTGCAGGTGAAGCATGTCGATTACGCCAACTGGAAAATCAAGCTGCCCTGGATGAACGCGAAAGGCGGCAAGATGACCGGCCAAGACGAGGCCGTATGGGTCATGACAGGCCCGCCTTCGGCGCGTGTTGGAGGAACGTCGCTTCCTCGGACCGGAGTGTCTACGTATTCGGCACCGATGAGGGCCGCAAGGTCGAGAAATTCACGAGCACTTGGAGGACGCTCTTCAGGGCAGCGGGGCCTGTCTGATGACCTCGTGTGGCACGATGCGCGGCATGAGTTCGTCTCGTCGCTCATCGAGGAAGGCGGGAACATCCAAGAAGTGAAGGAAGCCGCTCGCCACAAAAATATCCAGACCACTGCCCGATACATGAAGGCACAGGATGACCGCGTGAAGGCGCTGCTAGAGCGGCGAGCGCAACGCATGAATCGGGCGTGATGATCGGTGGCGGGCACGCGGCGCAGCGCTGCAAGGCGTTCCCCTCACCGCCCGTCGAGCTACAAGCGGCACCGTGGTTGCAGTCAAAATGACCGGCGTCCCCCCGTTCGACTGTCCTTTGACGTGGCAGGAGGGCAAACGATGGCTCGGACAGAACGCCGGAACTTTCCCGAACGCTCAGCCAAACTTCGGCGGGCGGTGGACGTGGTGCTCGACAACCCAAGCGTTACGTTGCGTGTCGAAACCTTCGGGGCATGGCTAAACGTCCAACTCGACGCCGCGCAGCGGATTCTCAGCCGAATGGTGTCCGCAGGGCTTCTCCGCGAAGCGGAGCGCGGTGTGTTCGTAGGCGCGGCCATCGTGCTAAGGATGACGTAAATATTGTCGGCAATGGATCGCGGTCGCCACTAGCGGGCGGTGATGGTGAGCATTGGTCCTCAGCGATCAACAGTGGCCTCTGAGCAACGCGCGGTTAAGCAGGGTTTAGACAGGCAGAAACGCCGATTTCAAAAATATTCGGCCTAAACCAACTCATCCAGATTTCTTCACACGCGGGGGGTCGATGGTTCGATTCCATCCGCGCCCACCATTCACCACTTCAGCTTGACTAAGCAATTAGCGTGGCCGGATGATTCCCTGATGCAAAGACGCGAGTGGTCGATCTCGGCGTGATTTGCAACGAGATGGCAACAGAAGTTTCCAACGCTCCACTGACGCTCACTCCACCGTCGTATCGATAGAGTCCGATGAGAGTGCCGCAGCCCAAGCTTAACGCGATCGAGTTGACGATGTGGGCAACGTTGCTGGCCTCCCTTGTTTACGCGTTCGCCGTCGCTCGAACCGAGAAGAGGTTTGAAGCATTCCTGGCTCTCGACCATGGCGAGCTGAACGCCCTCGCAACCCGGTATGGCCCCTCGCATAACTCATTGGGCCCCGAAGAATGGATTCTCAAAGACTTCTTCAAGGGTCGCCGTGACGGCATCTTCGTGGAGGTTGGCGCCAATCATCACCAACGGTCCAGCAATACCTATTACCTCGAGACGGCGCTGGGATGGTCGGGGATCGCGATCGAGCCGCAGGTGAAGTTTGCCGCCGGCTACCGTAAACACCGCCCCCGAACGACGTTCGTCCCAGTCTTCATTTCGGACGTATCAAATCAAACGGCCGCTCTCTACGTCACCGAAAATGATGAGGTCGCATCTGCCGTTCGCGAATTCACTGAGAACTGGGGAGAGGTCACGCCTACGAGCGCGATGACGTCCACCCTAGACGATGTGTTGGATCGCCTTGGGATCGTCAGCATCGATTTCCTGTCCATGGACATCGAACTGGCGGAACCCCAAGCTCTTGCGGGGTTCTCTATCAAGCGATTCACTCCCAGCCTCGTTGCAATCGAGGCACATGCCCCGGTGCGGCAACAGATTCTGGATTACTTCGCGCGTAATCAATACGTCCTGGTCGGTCGCTACTGGCGAGCGGACGCCCTCAATTTTTGGTTCGCTCCGCTGGGACCAGCGAAAGACGATTCGGGTTTCTCGCAAGACTAGACGTCATCCCAGTTGACGACCGTCGCATGATCCACCTTCGTGACTTGCTCGGGAATGTGCTCCGTTTCCGATCCGCTGGCGGCATCTCGTTGGCCACGACGTTATCTAACCGTCCGCATGCTCTCGTGCCCTTCGTCCATTGGGGCGTATACCCATGCGCCTTCAGCACGGCCGTTGCCCACGCCCGCTTGATGCTGCTGACCTTTGGTCCTGCTTCATCACCGAAGACGTAACAGCCTACCATCACCGCTGCTGTCTCGTCGTCGTTCAGCGCATCGATCGGGCATGATCGGATAGGGACTTGTCGGATCGCGAACGGATTGCCGCAAAGAAACGTTCCACGGGGTAGGACGATGGCCATCATCCCAACAGTCCGGTGCTCCCGGATCAAAGCGTCGGTGGACTTCTATACGAAGGTTTTGGACTTCACCCGAGCGGGCGGCCATGACGAACTGACCGACCCGTCGTTTGTGGTCCTCACGCGCGATGGAGACCGCCTGTTCTTGTCGAGTCACGGTGGAGATGGCGCATTTGGTCAGGCCGTGGCCGTGATAACGGAAGGTGTTGACGCGCTATTCGAGAAATTCTTGACGCGTGGCCTAAAGCCACCGAAGCGTGAGAGTCCAGTCCATCTCGGGCCGACCAATCAGACGTGGGGAACCCGTGAGTTCTACGTCGATGACCCAGATGGCAACACACTGCGGTTCACGGAAACCGTCAGCGCGACGGCGTGACGACATAGGCTTGATCGCCGCGCTCAGCGGATGAGCAGGGTTTAGACAGGCAGGACCGCCGATTTCAAAAATATTCGGCCGAAACCGACTTATCCAGATTTCTTCACACGCGGGGGTGATGGTTCGATTCTCATCCGCGCCCACCAACTCCAAGTCATTGATTCTAAGCGGCTGAAATCACCAACCCACTTCATTGATCGAACCGCCGGTTGTTGGAGGCCCGTTGTGCAGCAGTCTCCTTGAATCGGACCAGTCGCAAAATCAGTCCGTGATGACGTGCGGCGTCCCCGCGCCAGCTCCCGGCGAGTAGCGAAGAATCGATTCTCGTTGCACGCTGGAACACGTCGTTAACCCACTCCGCCGTTAAGTGGATAACAAAAGGCCTAGATATGCGCGGAGAGGGTGGGATTCGAACCCCCTAAGACACATTAGATTTCTGTAAGCTAGCGATTCCACAATGCCGCGGTTGCCGTAGATGCCGGCGATGCCGTGGCGCCTTGCAGCGCTGTTGCACGCACGGCGGAGCTTTAGAGGATGGAGCGACGACGCTCGCTAGAAACATGAACGCCGCTGGAACCGCGTGTGTCTTGCTCACGCTGATTACCGTGGCGAGTGAGCAAACTCGTGCGCGATCAAGGGTGAGCGCTCGACGCCCTTGGCACAGACCCGGCGAACGACAGCTGCGGGCGTTGAAACTCCGCAGAAGGCCGTAACACGGTCAGTGCTTCAGAGCCGACTGCCAATTGACGACGACGGTGAACGTCGGCGCACTTTGATGAACTGGCGCGGCGACGAGGAAGCGCTGGCCGTCGGCGCTCACGCTCCACTCCCTCTGGATGCCAGGCACGCGAAAGAGTTCGGTGGGCGTGCCGACCGCCGCGGCGTCCACGGTGACGGCCATCACCGCTCCACTGGAGTGATAAAACAATTCGCGCCCGTCCTTCCTCCAGCGCGGCGACATGCCACCGCCGCTCGAGACGAGCACCTTTGAACCAACAACCGGGACTTCGGTGGCTGGATCTCTTGTCAGCGGAGAAAGGAACACTTCGTCGATGCCAGATTCGTTCGACACGTACGCCAGCCAGCGGCCGTCCGGTGACGGCCGCCCGTCACTTTGATCGAAATCCTGCTGAATGAGCGGTATCGGCTTGGCGCCTGCGGCAAGAGGCTGAAGCCAGAGGTCGATGGCTGTCCTGTTGCCTTCGACGGAAAACACCAGGAAGCGCCCGTCCGGAGTAGAGTCCATGGGGGTACTTCCTGCCAACAGCGGGCCGTCACTGGTGCCCGAACGCCGCAACGTTACAGCCGGACGATTGCCGTCAACGGCCTTGCGGTTGAGACTGGCGCCGCGGGTGCCCAAAACGAAGTACAGATCTCTTCCGTCCGCCGACCATGTCGGCATGTCTCCTTCGGGATCGGTCGCAAAGCGCGTGCTGGTGTTGCGCACGACATCAACCAGCCACAACTCGTGGGAGGAGCGACCCAGCTGGCTGGGACGCCAGAGGGCGACGCGGGTCGCGTCTGGCGACAGCGTCGCGCCTCCCAACTCTGCCGGCTCGCCGACCAAGCCCTTCGCCGCACCTCGGCGGTCGAGCCATGTGAGTTGAAATTGCGAGACGGCCTCTCGGTACACTAGCGCATTGCCGGCAGCGAAAAAGAACGCTCCATCCCGGAAAGAGCCGACACCGGTTGCCACCGTCGAAGGCTCACCGATTGCGATCCTCCGTTCGGCATCGAAGGGCACCGCCATCAGCGTGCCATCTCGGACAAACAACACATGGCCGTCGCCGACAGGACCCGGCACATAACTGCCACCGAACGGGGTTTCGACCAATCGCTCCGTGCTTTGACGGTCAGCAGGCGTCTCGAGATCTCCGACATACAAGCCGCTCTCTGAAGGATCGGTTCGCGACACACGCAGGTACAGGAAGTGTCGGTTGTCGGGCAGAAACACTGGAAACAGATGGGCCGCATCCTTCAGCGAAGGATTCAGTGCCGTCGCGGGCGTCGCGGGGCCGCCTGCGGCAGGGCACCGCACCAGGCCGCCGCTCGTATTGCCGACGATGATCACATCTGCTGTATTCCAGGCCCCGCCGACGCCGACACCGGGCACTTCGCAGACCGCTCGAGGCAGACCACCAGTCCGGTCCATTCGTTTGAGCCCGGCCAAAGTAAAGAACGCGATCACGCGACTGTCCGGCGACCAGATAACTGGCGGCATGAAATTGATGCTTTCCCGTTCTGTTTCCGAACCCTGAATTGGGGTCGTTTCCAGCGAGTCGAGGCTCCGAATCCACAACCGAAAAATCCCCTTAGCGTCGGACCCGCCGAACACGAGATGACGCCCCTCTGGTGAAAGGGAGAACGTGCCGGACTCGGAGAGGTTGACCGGGGCCGGAATCTGGAAGCGCACCGGTGGGGCTGGCGGCGGCGGAGCGACGCGCGGCCTAGTGAGGGCCAGCACGGCGAGGGTCGCCACCGCGAGTGCGGCGGCCGTCGTCACCGTCCAGACCTTCCAACGCGGATACCCGTTCGCCGCGGCGATTGCCGGGGCGACGTCGAGCGCCAGGTCCGCGTCCCCGAGATCGCGCAGCCGCCGTTCCGGGTCTTTTTCGAGACAGCGCTTCGCCAAACGAAGGACACCTGGCGGCGTAGAAAGAGGGAGCGCGCTCCAGTCCGCTTCGCCTTGCAGGATGGCGGCGATGGTGTCTGAGATGGTGGCGCCGCCAAATGCGCGGTGCCCACTCAGCATCTCGTACAGCACACATCCGAAGGCCCAGATGTCCGTACGTTTGTCCAGAGGCTGGTCGCGCGCCTGCTCGGGGCTCATGTACGGCGCGGTGCCGAGCACGATTCCCTCGCGCGTCTCGGCCATCTGCATCGCGGTATGTGTCGCGTCTCGAACCTGCAGGTCGGGCGCCGCCATTTTGGCGAGGCCAAAATCGAGCACTTTGACGAGCCCCGCGGGTGTGATCTTCACGTTCGCGGGTTTGAGGTCGCGATGGACGATGCCCCGCTGGTGCGCGGCGTCGAGCGCATCCGCGATCTGTCGGGCCGTCGCCAACGCTTCGGGTACGGGAATCGGGCCGCGCATCAACCGGCCGGCCAGCGTATCCCCTTCGATGAGTTCCAGGATGAGAGCCCGCACCCGCAAGCCGTCGCTCGTCGTCGCATCCTCGAATCCGTAGATCGCGCCGATATTGGGATGGTTCAACGAGGCCAAGACCCGCGCCTCGCGCTCGAACCGCGCGAGCCGCTCGGGATCGTCCGCGACATCGTGCGGGAGGGTCTTGAGGGCGACGTCCCGCTCGAGCTTCGTATCGCGGGCGCGGTAGACCTCGCCCATTCCGCCGACACCCAGCAATGAGCCCACCTGATACACGCCGAATCGGCGCCCAGTCAAGGTGGGCGAAATTGGCATCCCGCCTGAGATTCTATGTGGAATGACGACCATCCGTCCCGGGGGAATCTTTGGTTTCAAATCGATCGTGATACTCCTCCTCGCGCAGCGGTGTCTGGAACGTCACCGACATGCCGCGTCGTCGATCAGAGGCTAACTACCCCGCCCATTGTCGCAACGCCTCAGGTGACCCTCACCCGGGCACAACCGGCGGCGCGTCGCACGCGGTCTGACGACGATCTCCACGTCGCTGCCGAGCAGCACGAGGAATCGCACGAGCCGGTCAAAGGAAAATCCAGCCAACCGACCGCGCGTGAACGAGGAGATCTTGAGTTGATCGATCTCGAGCAGCTCGGCGGCAGCGGCCTGCGTCAAGCCGCGGGGTGGAAGAAACGAAAGGATTGCGAGGAACCTCGCAGATGTCCGAGAGGCGGATTTCCGAGTAGCAAACCGACTTACGCGGCTCTCTGGAATTCTTCGACTTGGCGCATCCAGCTCGTCAGTGGGTTCCATCTGGGGAAAATCTGGGCCACCAAAATTTCAACGAGAAGTCGGCGCTTTTTGTTCGTCGAGCGTGCGGATAACGCAGGTTCGGGACGTTGCCCGAGATGGCTCCAGTCGGGCAGGTGTGGCTATCAGCTGTCGAAGGTACGGCGTCCCACACGCGATTCTCGGCCCGAGCGCGGTGCGGGTCCGTTCAGGGTCCTGGAGCCGCCCGCGGTGCACGGCCGTACAGTCGCCCGAACTCAATGCGCAGCAGAAGCGCGGCGATCAGCACGCACACGACGCCGCTCTTCACGAGCAACAGCACACCGTGCGTCTCCCACACGACGGCGAACCCGTACGCGCCCGCAGCGGCCGTCATCGTGGCGGCGACGGTGACAGGGTCGATGCTCACCCTCCACACCCGCAGGGCCGCGAGCCCGGCCGCAACGGCCCCTGCAAGCGCGACCAGCATGGTAATGAAAGCGGCGCCAGCTCCTCCGTGTCCGGGCACGATCATCAGGAAGCCGGCCCACGCCGCCGCGCATAGCGGCGTCGCGAGCGCCAGTGCGAGCCGCACGCGCTCGGCCGCGATCAGCATGGAGGTGGCGACGGCAACCACCACGGTGCCCACCGAGGCGAGCATCAGCATCGACGCGGCGTTCGCGCCCGCAACGAACGCCGGGCCGTACACGAAAGCCATGACCTCGTCCGACGCACCCGCGACGAATGCGGCAAACGGGATGAGCCACAGCGAAAGGCCGAAGGTCCAGGCGGCGAACTGGCGAGCGTCATCGCGACGACGGTCCTGCAGCGCGAGCGTGAGACCCGACAGCACGAGCGGCGTCGCGGCCTGTGCCACGAGCGTCGGCGCGGCGGCGAGGTTCTGCGCGGCGGCATACAGCCCTGCGTCGGCTGCCGTCGCGCCGAGTCCCTTCAAGACGAACAGGCCCAGTTTCTCGAAGACACGAAGGCTCAGTGCCAGCGCGAAGAGCGGCAGCGCCAGCATCCACACCTCGCGCGCCGGCGCGCCGGGCAGTCGCCACCACGGCAGTCGGAGACCGGCCTGCGCGGCTGCGCACCCGACGATCACCGCGCCGATGCTGCCGGCAATGGCGCCGGGAATCGACAAGCCGGCGCCAACAAACGTCGCCATGAGCGCCAGCCGCGCCGTCCACCTCGCCGCGCCAGCCAGCGCGCGCAGCCGAAAGAGGCCGCGGCCCGCCTGGATGTTGCGGCTTGCCGCAAACAGGCCAAAAAGTGGAAGCTCCACGGCGAACAAGCGCAGGTACGTCACGAGCTCGGGCTCGCCCAACCATGCGGCCAAAGAACCGGCGGTCGCTGCGACGAGCCCACCGATGGCGGCACCGAACGCAAGGCTCAGCCGCGCTGCGGTGGCGCCGATCGGCTGCCAATCGTTGCTTGTGGCGGTGAGCTTGAGGACGGCCCGCGCGAAGAGCGCCGCCAGCATCCACTCGAGAACCGCCATGAGCGACGCCGCCAGCGCGAAGAGGCCGTAGGCCGACGGTCCCAGCATGCGCCCAAGAAACGCGGCGGTAAGGACGCCCGTCGGGACCGCCAGACCTTCGGCGAGGAGGTTCCACCCGATCCCGTCGATCAGCGCGTGAGTCTGCCGGGTCGGCATGGGGATGCTCATCTCATCACCGATCGCGCACCGTCAGCTCGCCAATCAAAGGAAGGCGGTGCCATTCGGCGCCCCCCGCCGTCAGGTACACGTCCATCGGGACATGGGGCATGGTCCACGGCGTACGCACGCCGGGCCAGCGCTGGGAGTACCAGAGGATGGCACCACCAGCGGCCACAGAGACGGCGTCGGTCCGGCGATTCACATCAAATAGGATTTCAACCGGTCCGCCAGTTGTTGGCTGTTGCGTTCGTCGAAGAGCGTGATTCCGCGCCCGGGCAGGACTTGAGTCTCGAGCTGTCCGCCGAGCAAGTCACACCAGAAGGGCCGCGGGTCGCGGAAGCTGTCGTCGGCTCCCTGAAAATACACGACCTTTCCCGGGTAGGAGCTTGGTCTGTACTTGGCGATCGCCGCCCGATGGACGTCCTCGATGTGAAAGTCGCGCAGCCACTCGGGAAGTGGGGCGCCCGCGAAAACACACAGGCGGCACATCAACCGGCGCAGGGCGCCGGTCATTCTGCCTCTGCGGAAGCGGAGGCGCGACAAGATGTAGTCCGGCCGTTTCCTCGCTTGTAAACGGCGAAGATTGCGCCAGTGATATCGGAACCCATCTCGTAAACTTTGCACCCGCTTCCAATTCCCATCTGTGTTGAACGAGGCCAGCAGAGCGACCTCGGAGCCTTGGTTGCGAAGCTGATTGGCCATCTCAAGGGCCACGTAGGCTCCGGCACAGAATCCCCCCAGAAAGTAAGGACCCTCGGGCTGAACCGTCTTAATCTCCGAGATATATGCGGCAGCCATTTCCTCGACACTCCCCAACGGATCGCATCTGCCGTCCACACCAATCGCCTGCAACCCGTAAAAGGGCCGATCGAGACCGAGACGCCGCGCCAGGTGGGCATAAAAGAGTACGTTGCCCGTGACGCCATGTACGCAAAACAGCGGGGGCTTCGAGCCGGCCGGTTGCATGGGGACCAGTGCAGACCATTGCGGACTCCACGCTTCATCGCGAACAATTCGCGCCAATCCTTCGATCGTTCGTGCTTCGAAGAGCGTCGCCAGAGGCAGGCGTCGGCCGAAGAGTTTGTCAATCTCGAAAAAGAGCTGGACGGCTAACAGCGAGTGGCCACCGAGATCGAAGAAGTTGTCGGTCACTCCGATCGGCTCGACTTGCAAGACGCTTCGCCACACGCGGACGAGTTCCGCCTCGGTCCGATCGCGAGGGCCGATCACGACCCGCTGAGGCGCACGTGCGACAGGCTCCGGCAACGCTTTGCGGTCTACCTTTCCATTGGGCGTCAGAGGTACGCTGTCGATCATGGTGTAGCGCGACGGCACCATATGGTCGGGCAGCCTCTGACGCAGGAACGACTGGAGTTCCTCTATGTGGACCGCCTTTTCCGTGCTCGGAACCCAATAGGCTGCCAGCGAGCTTCCGTGCCCGTCTTCCCGCGCCACGACAACCGCCTCCTGCACTGCGGGATGCTCTTTGAGTGCGGCTTCAACCTCACCCAGCTCGACTCGAAAGCCCCGCACCTTGACCTGGTCATCCAGCCTTCCAAGGAATTCGATGTCGCCATTCGGCCGGACGAATGTCCGGTCGCCGGTTCTGTACATACGCGCGCCCGATTGGCGCACGAACGGATCGGGGACGAACCGATCCGCCGTCAGATCGGGCCGATTGCGGTACCCGCGGGCCAGGCCGGCTCCTCCGACGTACAACTCGCCCGGAACGCCGATCGGAACCGGCTGTCTATTGCCATCGAGCACGTATGCGCGGACGTTCGCCAAGGGTCGACCGATCGGAACAGATCTGCCGTCTTCATTCGGATCAAAAACCTTGAACGTCGCGTGGATGCAGGTCTCGGTGGGCCCATACACGTTGATAATCTGCGCATTCAGCAGCTTCGACAGCCCCAATGCGAGATCCGCGGTCAGGGCCTCACCGCCGCAGAAGACGCGCCGGAGGGTGTGGCATCTCTCAAGGCCTCCCACTTTGACCAGCGAAGCCAGTAAAGACGGCACCAACTGCAAAATGGTGGCTTCGTGCTTTTGAATCAGCTCTATCAGCAGGTGCGGGTCCCTTGACTCGTCGGTTGTCGGAAGCACAAGAGAGGCGCCGACAAAAAGCGGCGCGAAAAACTCCCAGACCGATGGATCAAAGCTATAAGCAGTTCTCTGCACGACGCGATCATGCGGCGTGAGAGGGAACTCCGCTTGGATCCATTGCATGTGGTTGACCAGGGCGCGATGTGATATCTCCACACCTTTAGGCTGCCCGGTGGAACCTGAGGTGTAAATCACGTAGCACAAATCGTCGGGCCGCGTCGAACGGTCGAGGCTTTCCGAGTGCTTGCCCCCGTGCGCGTGGCCAAGGTTGTCCACGTGGAGAAATTGACCGTTGTATTCGGGAAACAGGCTGCGCAAGTGATCCTGGATTACGACGACTGGAGCACCGGAGTCGGCAAGCATGAACGACAACCTGCCAACCGGGTAACTCGGATCGAGCGGAACATATGCGCCGCCGGCCTTCAGCACCGCCAGCACCCCAACGATCATGGCCGGCGAACGTTCCAGACAGAGCGCCACAAGAACGCCAGGCCCCACACCGAGCACACGGAGCCTCCGAGCGAGAAGGTCTGCCCTGGTGTTCAGTTCTCTGTAGCTGATGCTGTCTCCACTCCAGCGGATCGCGGTGCCCTCAGGAGTGCGCTCGGCTTGAACCTCAAACAGCTCGTGGATGCAGACAGGCGCGACCTCTGCTTCTGTGGCGTTCCATTCAACCAGCAGGCGGTGCCGCTCCGGCTCGTTCAGCAGGTCCAGTTCAGAAATCCGTTTGTTCGGGCTCTTGACGGCGGCCTCCAACAGCACCCGGTAGTGCGAGATCATGCGGCGGATGGTCGAAGCCTCGAACAGGTCAGTGTCGTACTCGATCCAGGCCGACATGGAGTCGCCGGCATCTCTCACGCCGAGCGTCAAGTCGAACTTGGCCGTGCCGTCATCCACGGCGAGAGGCCGTATCGTCAGGTCTGGCAAGCAGAGACGCCGGCCTGAACTCTGATGGACCACCAGCGACACCTGAAACAACGGAGACTGGTGCGGGTTGCGCTCGGGATGCAATTCCATCACAAGCTTCTCGAATGGCAGATCCTGGTGAGCGTATGCACCCAAAGCCACTTCGCGCACGCGTCTCAGAACCTCTTCGAAGGTGGGATCGCCCGACAGGTCTGTCCGCAACACGAGTGTGTTTACAAAGAAACCTATCAGGTTCTCGATTTCCTCCTGGTCACGATTCGCAGCCGGTGTCCCAATCTGAATGTCGGTTTGCTCCGTGTAGCGGTACAGCAGAATCTGAAGCGCGGCCAGCAGCGTCATGAACAACGTGCCGCCCCGCCGGAGGCTCAGGGCCTTCAGTTCGGCCGTGAGAGGGCCGTCCAGAAGAAACAGCTCTCTGACACCTCGATGACGTTGCCGCTCCGATCGTGGATGGTCGGTGCGCAGATCAAGCACCGGAGCACTGCCGGCGAGTTGCTTCTTCCAGTAGTCCAGATCCCGCTCCAGAGCTCTGCCCTGAAACTTGCGCCTTTGCCGCCGTGCGTACTCCGCATACTGAATCGGCAGCGGCGGCAACTGCGGTTGCCGCCCCGCGACGACAGCCTCATAGAATTCGGCAATCTCCCGGTACAGGATCCGCATCGACCATGCGTCGGAGGCAATATGGTGGACGCTCAGCAGCAGAATGTGTTCCTGCCGGGCAAGGCGCAAAACGGTAACGCGCAGCAAAGGATCGCGGGCTAGATCGAACGGTCGCCGGGCTTCGGCTTGCAGCAGCCGCGCCACATGCTCGTCCTCTGCGCTGACGAGTCTCTCCTCCAGCGAGACCACCGTGATCTCGCACTTCTCGTCCGCGACAAGCGCGAGAACCGGCTTGCCATCCTCATTGCGAATCCTTGTTCGCAAGACCTCATGACGTCTCAACACGCCATCCAGAGCCGACTGAAGAGCATTCAGGTTCAGGTCGCCCTGCAAATGAAATGCGGACGTGATGTTGTAAACATGGCTGTCAGGGTCCAACTGGTTCAGAAACCAGAGCCGCTCTTGTGCGAAGGAGACCGCGCCGGCCGAGTCGTCGTCCCCTGCTTTGAAAGGACGCGACGCATCTCGTCTCTCCAGGCGTTGATGGAGGAGCGCTCGCTGGGCTGGTGTCAGCTTCGCGATACGTTCCGCGAGGTCAGCGGAAACACCGTACTCTTTCTTGATACCAGAAATCGCCACGTCGTCAGTCACCCAACATTGAGGAAGCCTCTTCATCGGAGAGGGCTTCGATTTCCAGGAGCAGCTCCCCGATTTCTTCCTTTCCTTGTCTTTCTCGTTCTATCGCGGCAGCCAATCCGGCGACGGTTGGAGCTTCGAAGACAGTGCGCACAGAGAGGGAACTCCCGAACGTCTTCTGCACGCGCGCGATCACCTGAACCGCGCGCAGCGAGTTGCCGCCCAAGGCAAAGAAGTTCTCATCCACTCCGAACCCTTCGATTCCGAGCACCGCCGACCAGATTGCGGCGACTTGCCGTTCAATCAAACTCTCCGGCGGAACTGTTTGCGCCGATCTCCTCGGGGCGGATCGGACTGGCTTCGGCAGAGCATTCCGATCGACTTTTCCGTTCGGGGTTCGAGGCATATGGTCCAAGAACACAAAGTCGCTCGGGAACATGGCAGCTGGCAGATGCTCAGTCAAAAACGACGTCAACTCCGCGACACCAACTGAGCCCGATCCCTCAGGAACGATATAGGCCGCGAGCTCAGGTCGGCCCGGTTCAGGTTCCCACGAGCTCACAAACACGAATTTGACGGCCGGATGACGGGCAAGAACCGCCGCCACCTCCGCGGGCTCGACCCGTACGCCTCTCACTTTCACCTGATCGTCGACGCGACCGAGAACCTCGAGCGAACCGTCGAGCCGGTAACGGCCCCGATCACCCGTGAGGTATATCAGATCCCGTTCGTCTTCTCGGAAGTGATTTCGAACGAATCGCTTCTCGTTTTCATCAGGACTATTGAGATAACCGAGCGTTCGAAACGGTGTGCGAATGGCAATGTGACCGAGCTCCCCAACGCCACATTGCCTGCCCCGATCGGACAACACGAGGAGTTGTGTGTTCGGAAGAGGTCCCCCGGCAGGCTGCACGCCAGGCAAAACATCCACCGGTACGATGTAGTAGCTTTTCACCATCGTCGTCTCGGTTGGCCCATAGAGATTCACGATCTGGCATCCTGCCCCGACCACACCGCGCCAAAGCCGAACGAGGTCGTCCGTGAGTGGTTCCCCGGCGAGAAACACGCAGCGAAGTGCATGAAGTTCGGTCTTGCCCATGTGGCCATCGAGCCACGCCCGGGCAAGTGTCGGCACTGTGTGCAAGATGGTGATCCGCTCCTTTTCGAGCCAGTCCAGCACATTCTCCGGTGGCAAAAGTCCTTCCTCAGGAAGGCACACACTGGCGCCGCTGGTCAAAGGAAGGAACACATCCCTCAATACGGGATCGAAGGAGAGGCTGGTGAGTTGGGCGACACGATCTTGAGGTCCCACGTTAAAGACATTTCGTTGCCAGGCGAGGAAATGACTCAGAGCCTTATGGGATCCGAGAACGGCTTTAGGGAGACCCGTTGTGCCTGACGTAAAGAAGATGTAGGCAGGATTCTCCGGGTCCAGCTGCGGGAGCTGCCCGACACTTTCCGACAGCGTCTGATCCAACGCTCGACCCCAGGGATCTACGGACAAGATATCGATGTCCTCCTGCATCAGAGGGCGATCGTGGTGCGGCAATTGCGTGCCCACCCACAACAGATATTTGGCGCGTGTCTCCCTGACCATCAGCTGCTTTCGAGCCACAGGCAGGTCCGTAGAGACCGGCAACAGGACGCCTCCGGAGAAAAGCACCCCCATCATCGAGGCAATCAACCCGACGCTTTGAGACCCACAAACGGCGACGATGTCGCCGGATTGCAACCCGCGAGTGCGTAGCCTCAGCGCGATGTCGGCCGCCTGTGCGTAGGTCGCAGAGTAAGTCCACGAACGGGCGCCCTGAAACACTGCTACAGAGGCGGGGGCACGGCGGGACGCTTCGGCAAACCGCTCCGTCACGAGTCCCTGGAGTGGCTCCGCTATTGGCGCTGTGGGATCCGGCAACACGCGGCTGTCGTCATGTGTGACCAACGAATAGGCGTCGATCGGCTGGTCCGGCTCGGCCGCAACCTGCTCCAGCAGATGCCGGAAGTGCCGCAGGAAGCAGGCCATGCGCTCCGGCGCAAACACAGCTCGCTGGTAGATCATTCGCAGGCGAAGCCCGCCGTCTGCCGGACTCAGATAGAGAGTCATGGACAGCTTTGACGGAGGGTCAGGAAGTTCGAACGGCTTCACGCTGAGTCCGGCGAGCTCAGCGCACGTCGGAGACTGAGGCGAAAAGTTGATTGTCACATCGAATAACGGATTGCGCGCCAGGTCGCGTTCGACGCCGATTTCCTCTACGAGCTTATCGAACGGCACATCCTGATGCTCGTAGGCTTCGAGGGCGACCTGCCGGACGCGCCCGAGTAGCTCGCGAAACGTCAACCTGCCCGAGAGATTGGTCCGCAGCACGACGCTGTTGACACAAAGACCGATCAGCGCTTCGTATCCGTGTTGGTTTCGTTCCGCGATCGGCGCTCCCACCACAATCTCTTCCTGGCCTGTGTACCGGTGAAGCAGTAACTGAAACGCGCTCAGGAGGACCATGAACAGCGTCGCTCGTTCCCGCGCCGCAAGCGCTTTCAACTGATCGCAGAGATCAGCGCCAATTTGAGCGGTTTCGGCGGCGCCGTCGAAGTTCATTCGGCGGGGTCTCGGATAATCTTCCGGGAAACGCAAGATGGAAGGTGCGCCCGCAAGTTGCTTTTTCCAGTAACGGAGCTTCTCGTCCAGCCCAGGACCCTGCATTCTGTCGATCTCGTCTTGGACATAGGCGCGATATTGGAGTGCAGGTGGGGACAATGCCGGCGAAGCGCCCTTCGAAAAAGCCGCATAGCACTCGCCAAGCTCGTGACGCAGGATCTTCCACGACCATCCATCGAAAACAATGTGATGAAACGTGATCAGCAGCAGGTGCTCCTCGTCGCCTAATCGGAACAGCGTCACTCGATGCAGCGGCCCCTGGCTCAGATCGAATGGCCGGCGCGCCTCTTGCGTCACCACCCGTAGCGTCTGGAATTCCGCCTCGTTCGCCGGCAGCTCGCGCAGATCCCTCGCGGCAATCTTCACTCTGACAGATGGATGAATCACCTGCGCCGGCTTGCCGTCCTCGGACGAAAACGTTGTCCTCAGGGCCTCGTGGCGCCGGACGACCTCGTTGAAACTCGCCTCGAGTGCGCTGACGTCGAGCCTTCCACTGACTCGGTAGGCCGCCGAGATGTTGTATGTACCGCCAGGCTCGAACTGATCGAGGAACCAGAGACGACTTTGCGCGAAGGAGACCGGCGATACCAGAGGAGCTGGAGGTTCCCCCCCTGCGGATTTCTCAATGATTCCAGCCAGCTCTTCGATCGTCGGGAAGTCAAACAGGTAGCGGACGTCCAACTCTACTTTGAGTTGCTCTCGCACGCGGCTAACGACCTGAATCACGAGCAGAGAGTGCCCTCCCAGCTCGAAGAAGTTGTCGTGGATGCTGACCGCATCCAGACCGAGCAACTCGGACCAGATCTTAACGAGCCTGTTCTCAATTGCCGTGCGAGGAGAGAGATTTCGTGTCTCGGACCGGGCTGAATTCAGCGTGTCGGTTTCTTGTTCGACGTCTGAAAGCGATTGGCGATCCAGCTTGCCATGACCAGTTCTGGGCATCGCGTCCATGAGCACGAGCGCTTGCGGCAACATGACATCGGGAAGCGTTTTCTTCAGAAAGCTACGCAGCTCGGCGATGGTCAAATCCTGTGGGCGGGCCGTCGTGACGTACGCTACCAGACGTCCCCCTGCGGGGCTCGTCGCTTCCCTCAACATCACGGCGACTTCCCGGACTACCGGATGCTTCGCGATAGCCGCTTCGATTTCTCCCAGCTCGATTCGAAATCCTCTAATTTTGACCTGGCCGTCTCGCCGCCCGAGGAACTCCAGATTCCCGTCGGGCAGGGAACGCGCTAGATCACCTGTCCGATAGAGTCTTGGCCCTTCGTGATGGCGGAACGGGTCGGGGACAAAAGCCTGCTCGGTACTTTGCTTCTGATTGAGATATCCGCGAGCCAGACAGTCCCCGCCCAGATATAGCTCGCCGACAACGCCGACCGGCACCAATTCCATGTGCTGGTCCAGGACATACGCGGAGACATTTGGCAGCGGCCGGCCGATGGGAAGCGTCGGCGAGTCCAGCGCCTTTGTCGACTCCGTCACCGTATAAACGGTGACTGCCACGGTCGCCTCCGTTGGGCCGTAGTGGTTCACAATCTCACAATCCGGCGCGGCCGTCTGCAGGCCGAGTACCCAGTCCCGCCGCGAAGGCTCGCCGCCCAGGATAAGTTTCCTGCGAGGCATCAGCGGCCGCGGAAGGGTCGAGTTGAGAGCCGCCAGGTGGGAAGGAGCAATCTTCAGACAGTCGATCGAGTGAATCCGGAAATACTCGCTCAAGGACCTGCCGTCGAGCGACCCGTCCTCCGAGATCAGGTGCAGGCAACCGCCGGTCACCAGAGGCAAGTAGATTGCTGTCACGGACGCGTCCACACTCAAGGGCTGAACCAGGGCGTAGTTCTGCGCTTGCGTGAGCCCGAGGCGGTCGCGAAGGCCGCTCACATAATTGACGAGGGATCGGTGCTCGACCAGGACGCCCTTCGGCTTGCCCGTCGAACCGGACGTGTAGATGACATACGCGAGGCTCTGTGAACCTCCGTCCTGCTGCGGATTCTCATCGCTTGAGTTCTCGATGACTGCCCAATCCCGATCCAAACAGATCGTCCGGTAGTCGCCTTCCGGAAGCTTCCCGATGATCAGCTCGCGGGTAAGAATGATCGACAGCCCGGCATCGTCGATCATTGTCGAAAGACGTGCCGGCGGCGAGTGAGAGTCGAGGGGAACGTAGGCCCCGCCAGCTTTTAGCACCCCGAGCACCGCAACCATCATTTCCGTGCAGCGATCGAGACAGATGCCGACCAGAACTTCCGGTTGGACACCCAGGCTTCGCAGGTGATGGGCGAGCCGATTCGCGCGGCGATTCAGCTCCTCGTACGTCAGGAAGCTCTCTTCGAATCGGACGGCGACCGCTTGCGGGCTTCGTTCGGCTTGCAGCTCGAACAATTCGTGTATGCACCGGTCCAGCGGAGTGTCGGACGGCCTCGCTTTCCATCCCTCGAGAATCTGGCGGCGCTCGGCATCTCGCAACAGGGGCAGCCTGGAAATCGGTGCGGCAGGGTCGTTCACGACTCCTTCGATCAGCGCCTGAAACTGCCGCAACAGCGCCTGCATCCGCTCAGGTGAGAACAGGGCTTGCTGAAAAACCAGGCGCAGATGGAGCCCGTCTGCCCGTTCATTACAATGGAGCGTGATCGCAAACCTCGCCTGCGGGCTTTCGACCACCAGCGGCTCTATCTGGATACCGTCGATCTGTAGTGAACTCGAGTTGTTGAACTCGAGCATCACATCGAAGAGCGGATTCTGGCCCGTCGCACGGGCCGGGTTCAGCGTCTCGACGATCTTGTCGAATGGGACCTGGCTGTGTGCGAAAGCGCCAAGAACGACTTGTCGAACCCGCCCTAGCAGTTCCAGAAAGGTAGGATCTCCGGACAGATCGGTCCGCAGGACCACTGTGTTCATGAATGGACCGATTAACGAATCGCACTCGGGATGTTCCCTTCCGGTCATCGGAGTCCCGATCGAGATGGTGTCCTGAGCGCACAGCCGCTGAAGCAGAGTTTGAAACGCGGCGACGATCACCATGAACATGGTGTCTCCCGCCTGTTCGCTTATCCCCCTCAGTCCCTCCAGCAGCGACAACGAGAGCACGGAGGTCTCCGTTGCAGCGCGGTAATCCTCGGTGTTGAGGCGAGCGCGGTCGGCAGGAAGCGAGAGCATCGGCTGAGGGCCGCCTAGCTGATTCAACCAGTAGCGAAGCTCCTCCTCGAGCTTCTGGCCCTGCAAGCTTTGTAGTTGCCACAACGCGAAGTCTGCGTACTGGATCGGCAGCGCCTTCAACGCAGGCGTGCGCCCGGTAGAAAGACACGCGTAGGACTCCGCGAGTTCGCGATACAGGACGTCGAACGACCAGCCGTCGCAGGCAATATGGTGGACGCTGAGGAAAAGGACGAATTCTTCTTCATCGAGTCGAAGCAAGGCCGCGCGCAGAGGCACGTCGCGCGAGAGGTCGAACGGCCTTGCCGCCTCGCGCCGGAGGAAGCGGCGCACCTCATCGTCGCGCAGTCCGGCTAGTGTGCCTCGCTGGTCCGTCAAGCCCAGGTCGACTGTCGCCTGTTCGGCAGCCACCTGGACCGGCCTTCCGGCTACGTCGTGATACGTCGTGCGAAGGATTTCGTGGCGCATGACCACGGTTTGCAGCGATTTTTCAAGTGCCCCAACATTCATGGGCCCGCGCCAACGAACTGCTGCGTTGACGTTGTACTTGGGGCTGTCCGGCTCCAGCCGGGACAGGAACCAGAATCGTCTTCTGCGCAAAAGAAAGTGAGCACGGATCGGAGCTTCCGCGGCGGGGTATTCTCGTCGGGCGGCCCGTCTCGGGCTGGCGCATTGATGCAGCGACTAGTCCTGCGATGGTGGGCTTTCGGAAGAACTCCTCCAGCGACACGTTGGCTGCCAAGCGTGCGATTGACGGCTGCCACAACCCGTACAGCCTTCAACGAATCGCCGCCGATCATGAAGAAGTCGTCTTCGGGTTGAATTCTGCTGCGCCCGAGCACCTCGCACCAGATGCCCGCCACGATCGCCTCTACCCGAGTCAGTGGAGCTGCAAGCTCCGCCGACTCCGTAAAAACGGCGGCTCCCGCTGCAGGCAAGGCTTTCCGATCCAACTTGCCGTTGGGCGTTCGTGGAAAGGATTCCAACGCAACGAAGTGCGCGGGCACCATGTAGTCTGGCAGCTGTTGCCTCAAAAAGCTGGTTAACTCGGAATCCGTAGGCGGCGTGTCCGTAGCGGAGACGAAATACGCAACCAAGCTCTTATCACCCGGTACTGGACTCATGGGCTGCGGCCGCCGCCTCCCCCACATCAGGATGTTGAGAGAGCGCCCATTCGACTTCGCCCAATTCGATTCGGAATCCGCGGATTTTGACCTGCTCATCGAGACGACCCAGAAAATCGAGATTGCCGTCAGGAAGGAAACGCACCCGATCTCCGGTCTTGTACAGCCTCGCGCCGGATTTGTCGCTGAATGGATCGGGAATGAACCTCTCCAACGTTTTTTCCGGCGCGTTCAGGTAGCCTCTCGCCAACCCGATCCCCGCAAGATAGAGCTCGCCCGGCACACCCACAGGAACGGGTTCAAGGTTCTGGTCCAGGACGTACACCTTGCTGTTTGCGATGGGACGCCCGATTGGAACTCTCGAGTGGGCATAGTCCGGGTGGCATTTCCAGAAGGTCGTCTCGACGGTCGCCTCCGTCGGACCGTAGGCGTTGTAGAGGTCCGCTGTGCAGTTCCGGAAGAAGCGATGGTGCAACTCGACTCCCAGCGCTTCGCCGCCCACAATCACCATCCGGAGACTCAGGCAATCACAAAAGCGCGGCTCTTCGAGAAGAGCACTGAGCAGTGAGGGCACCACATTCAACACCGTCACGCCGGTCTGCGCCATGAGCTCCGCCAGGTAGCCCGGGTTTCGCTGCCCGCCAGGTTTCAGCAGCACGACACACCCGCCCGAGCTCAGGGGCGAAAACATCTCAGCGACCGAGAAGTCAAAGCAGTAGGAGGCGACCTGGGGAACGCGGTCGGTCTCACCCATCGCGAACATGCTGTTCACGGACCAGAGAAGGTTTGCGAGCGCCTCATGAGTAATGACGACTCCCTTGGGCGTGCCGGTCGACCCCGACGTATAGATCACATAGGCCGCGTTCGACGGACCTATGAGGTGCGCCGGATTCTCGGGGCTCTCGTCGTCAAACAATGGCCAGTCCGAATCCAGCCGAAGCTCAGGTGTACTGAAAGGCGGCAACCGATCGCGAACCTTCTTGCTGGTGAGCACCACCAACGGGTCTGCGTCTGCCAACATGAGTGCGAGCCGCGCGCGCGGATAGTCCGGATCCAGCGGCACGTACGCGCCTCCCGCTTTCAGAATCCCCAGGAGACCGACCAGCATCTCGAACGACCGCTCAATACACACGCCGACGAGTGCCCCCGGACCCACACCCAGACGGCGTAAGTGATGCGCCACCTGGTTCGCGCGCTCGTTCAGCTCCCGGTACGACAGTTCCTTTCCATTCAGGAGGACCGCCAGCGCGTCGGGCGTCCGCTCGACCTGAGCTTCGAACATTTCCGGGAACGAAGCGCTCGGCCAAGAGTGCTCGGTCTGGTTCAAGTCCTCGAGAATGCTGCGACGCTCTTGCTCAGTCAGGATTGGTAGTCTCGTGACCTTCTGATTGGGGTCCCGCATCGCCGCCGTCAGGAGGGTGCGATAGTGGCCCAGCAGACGTCGGATGGTTTGCGCGTCGAAAAGCTCCGAACTGTAGGTCGCTTGGCAACGAAGGCCTTCCCGAACCTCTTCGACCTCGAAATGCAGATCAAACTGGGCAACGCCGGCATCCAAAGGGAGCTCTTCGACCGTCAGATCGTGCAGTGTCAAGTCGCCCAGGGGGAGATTCCGCAACTGGAACATCACCTGGAAGAAGGGTCGATGGTTCGTGCTTCGGCGCGGGTGGAGCGCTTCCACCACCTTGTCGAAAGGGAGATCCTGGTGGGCGAAGGCCTCCAACGCCACCGAACGGGCGCGCGCAAGCAGCTCACTAAAGGTGGGGTTCCCGGAGAGATCCGCTCGCAACGCAACCGTGTTCACGAAGGGCCCGATCAGATTCTCCGTCTCCCGTCGAGTGCGGTTGGCAACCACCGAACCAACGACGAGGTCTTCCACTCCGGTGTACCGATGGAACAAAGTCTGGAAGGCGGCGAGCGCTGTCATGAACAGCGTGACACCATTCCTGTTGCTGAAGGCCTTGATCGATTGCGCGAGTTCTTGTGAAAGAACAATTGATTCTGTCTGGCCGCGGTACGTCCTTATGACCGGTCTCGGATGATCCGCCGGCAACTCGACCGGCTCCGTGCTCCCCTCAAGGGTCTTTCTCCAATAGGAGATCTGCTCCTCCACGAATTCTCCGCGCAACCATTCGCGCTGCCAGACAGCGAAGTCCGCGTATTGAATCGGCAGCTCAGGAAGCGACGGCGGCCGGCGCTCGCAATGCGCAGAGTAGAGCGCGGACAGTTCCCGGAACAGGACCCCGGACGACCAGCCATCGGAGGCGCTGTGATGCATGTTGAGAAACAGGTAGTACTCCTCCTCGTCCAGCCGCATGACCGTGACACGAAGCATCAAGTCCCGAGACAGGTCGAATGGCCGGCGCGCTTCCTCGCGTGCGGCCTCCGTCGCCCGGATCGCGCGCTCCGGCCCCGGCAACCCTGCGAAATCCAGGATGGGAATCTCCGGCGTACTGGGAGGCTCGATTCTGGTCATCAGTCCGGTGTCCGCGAGATGGTACGTTGTGCGGAGCACCTCGTGACGCTCGACGATCCTGGCGAAACTCTTCCTCAACCCATCGACGCTCAGCGGTCCTCGAAGCCGGAAGAGAGCCGGGCGGTTCAGCAATGACTTCTCCTGCTCAAACTGCTGAAGAAAGTGCATCCGTTCTTGAGCAAAGGAAGGCATTGCCTCTTCACGACTGGAACGAGGGCCAATCAGCACGTCTGGCGGATGCTCGAGGTGCTCCCTCATCTGTTCTATACGACCGGCGACGGCCGCCACGGTCGGATTGGAGAACAAGTGCACCAGTTTCAGTTCAACGCCCAGCTTGTCGCGAACCCGGGCGATTAGCTGGGTCGCCAGCAATGAGTCTCCACCCAGGTGGAAGAAGTCATCGCGAGTACCCGACTCGGTCAATCCCAAGCACCTCTTTCCACAGACTGCACACCATCACCTCGGTCGTCGTCATTGGAGCATCGAATGGTGTGCCGTCCGTCTCGGCCGGCGACGCGGCGCGGCCCATGCCAAGTCGATCGGCTAATCCCACTCGTTGCGGTTTCCCGGTGGGGCCCGTCGGAATCTGATCCAGAATGACGATGCGGCGCGGCACTTTGAAATCTGCCAATCGTTCGGCTGCATATTCCTGAAGTTCGAGCTCTCCGGCACAACACCCTTCGCGAAGCACGACCGCGGCTCCGACATCCTCGCCCAGTCGGATATCCGGCAGGGCGAACGTAATCGCTTGTGCGACAGCTGGGTGGCTGAGGAGGATCTCGTCCACCTCGTGCGGCGAAATCTTCTCGCCTCCGCGGTTGATGATCTCCTTCAGCCGCCCGGTGAGAAACAGGTACCCGTCGGAATCCACGTAGCCTTGATCACCGGTGCGGAACCAGCCATCGCGAAATGCGCTGCGGTTCGCATCGGGGTTCCGTCTGTAGCCGAGCGTCACGTTCGGCCCCCGGATCACTATCTCTCCTACTTCACCCGACGGCAGCAGCTTGCCCTCCACGTCCATGACGGCGAGTTCCGGTCCTGCCGCCAACCCCACCGAGTTCGGCTTGCGCTGGCCTGGCGGTAGGGGATTAGTGGCCATCTGATGCGCAGCTTCCGTCATGCCGTAGGAGTCGATGACCGGCACGCGTAACATCCGCTCCAAGTCGGTCGTCAGACGGGCCGGCAAGACCGCCGAGCTTGATCGAATGAACCGAAGTCGGCTTCGCGAGACTACTTCCTCATTCCCCGGTGCGCGGGCAAGCACGCTTTGATGCACGGAGGGGACGGCTGTGTACCAAGTGGGACGAAACTCGTCCAGCCATTCGAAGAATCTCGGCGCTTCGAAGCCGCGGGTGCAGACAATGCTTCCCCCGGCGGCCATCGATGCCAGCACGGCTCCGACCAGCCCGTGGATGTGAAACAGCGGCATGATGTTCAAACAACAATCCGCTGACGTCAGGCCGAGCGATGCTCGAATATGTTCCGCGGAAGCAGTCAGGTTCCGGTGGGTCAGAGGAACGATCTTTGGTCCGGCGGTGGTCCCGGAGGTATGAAGCAGCAGTGCGATATCGTCGGCCTCCGCGAATTGCGTCTCGCCGTTTGCGCTCGAGGGGAGGTCGAGCATGAACTCCCCCGAAGGTCCGTTCTCGCTCGGGAAGATCTCCACTATACGGATGCCGCGCCGTTGCGCAATCCGCCTAGCTGGGGTCTCCATCCCGTGCAGCAGGACAAGCGCCCTGGCATCGACGTCCGACATGCAGACGTCGAACTCGTCGACCCGGTACGCCGGGTTGAGCGGAGCGCATGCTCCGGCGGAGGCCACGGCCAGGAACGCAACGGCCATCTCAGGTCCGTTGGGCAGCACGACGGCGACGGAATCGTTCCTTTCGATCCCGGCGGCGCGCAACTGCCCAACCGTCGAGTGCACCTGCCTGGTCAGACTCGCATAAGAGAGGGGGGACCGTCCGCCACTACGAATCGCCGGTCGCTCCGGTTGGTCAGCAAGATGTGCTTCGAGAAGTCGAGGGATCGTGGAAGGCCTTCGATCCAAGGGACTCTCCTAACCCCGCTTCGTCCCGCGGGCCGCTTCGAAGCACGCGGTGTAACCACGGGTTGGTAATCGATCGAGCCAGCCGAACACGCGCAGCAGCAAGCCGATCGGCCGGTCCGCGAACCGCCCAAGGACCCGTCGGGCCACAAGGAACATCGCCGTCGAGAGGACCCGCGGATTGTGAATCACGTAGTCGGTGGCACTGACCTCGATTCCCGCATCTTGGAGTTCAGCCACGAGAGCGGGCAAAGGCATTGTGTAGCCCAGGGGGAACGGTAGCCAGCCACGTCCTCCAAGCCACCGCAGGAAAGCGTAGAGAGGGTTCCGGGGATTGTCCAGCGTGATAACGAATGTGCCGCCTGGCCGCGATACCCGGATCAATTCTCGAAGTGCCTCCTTGAACTCCTCCTTTGAAGAAAAGTGATCCAGCGTAGAATTCGAGAAGATCGCATCCACGCTCGCCGATGCGAGCCCGATGTGCCTGACATCGGTTGCAAGAAACCGCACGCCATTGGCTTTCGTGCACCTCCGTGCCCGTAACACCATCGTGGGTGCGATATCCATACCGATTAAGCGGGCAGAAGCCGGCAAGCCTGACAACACCTCATCGTCGCCGCTGTTGGCTTCCTCGAACAGATCGGTCTTCAGAATCGTCAGCCCGGCCCGTTCTTCGAGCCATTTGTGAGCCAGGGTGAGATGCACGGCTCTCTTCTGTTTCGCCACTAACGGGTCGAGATACCAGGAGGCACGCTCATTCGCAGCGACGCTCTCCCAGGATCGATCGGTCATCGCGCGGATACGCTCAACGGCTTGCAGTTGCTGCAGATCTGGTTGGCGGGCGGAATCCCAATCCGTCACACTCATCGCACAGACAACGCTCGCGGCAGACGATTCGCCTGCAATCTACCTCGCCAAGCAGACGGAAATAGATCCGGGCCAGATGGTCGTGGATGAGGATCGGAAAAGCACCAAATGTGACCGTCTTCAATTTGTATGTCTGAAGAGCCTGTCGATCGAGCCCCTGGCCGGGAAGCGATCAACGAGAGCGACCGCTTGCCCACCACCGGGCAACATTCGTGCCTGTGAACGGCCGCGTTGGCCCTGAACGAATCTACTTGAGTGGGTGAGGAGTCTGCCTGGGTAGCGGCTTTAGTCCGCCAGCCCGGACAATTCACAGAGGAGCGCTAACCGCATTGCCTGTGTGTAACGGTTTGAGATGGTCTTACGGCCCGGCGGTCACCTTCAAGTCTCGGCGGGTCGAATTCGCGTATCGTGAGCATGGTCGTGAAGGGAGACCGCCATGACGGACGCACACAATCACACGCCCGAAGAGGAACGCCGCATTCGCGAGGCGGCTCTCGATGAAACTGTTGCGGGCTCATTCCCGGCAAGCGACCCGGCATCGTCGCTGCCCAATCCCGACGAGCACGATGCGGAGGGGAGTGGCGTCGAACCTGACGACGAATCGCGTCGAGACTCAGAGAAGGCGTGAACTGACAGCGTTATTCTGCCCGTGTCCGTCCTTTGGCTGTCAGACTGGCTACCAGACAATCCGGTATAAGAGCTGGCCATTTGCTGCTCCAGGGCGGCGTTTCAGTGAAGCGAACAAAGCGACGGCAACGGTCGATGCCCAAACTGCGAGCTTCAATGCGTGATCGGATCATGTTCGCTGACCCTGTAGATCGTATCCCGCTGTGTCCGACGGCGGCCGCGGACGAAACGTGAGCATCACCTCGGCCGCCGCCCATGACGGTGTATGGATTGCTCGTCATTCAGTCCGGGTCGCCTGAACGGAGCGCAGAATGCTGACGATCTCCGGTTCCTCACGAGCGATCGCGAGATCCAAAGCCGTTTTGCCGGCGAATCCTGGTGCACCCGACCCGCGCAATTCAGGGTTGGCGCCCGCTCGAACCAGTGTCCGGACCACCTCGACATGGCCGTTGACCGCGGCCAACATGAGCGCGCTCAGACCATATTTCGCCGTGAGATCGAGCCGCGCATCGCGCTCGACGAGCCACTTGACGACAGGCTCGCGGCCGGCGACGGCAGCAAGCATCAGCGCCGATTGTCCATGCTCGTCACGCGCGTCAATGTCAGCTCCGGCGGCAAGGAGGCCCTGCAGCACGTCGATCCTGCCGAAACAGACGGCGTTCTTCCATTCGTGCGTCATATAGTCGGGATAGGGCCGTCCGCGGATCGTCGCACCGGCAGCGCGTACGGATCGACTCCATTGGCTGTCACTGTGCCTGCAGTTGGACAGCCGTGTCGATCTCCGCGACGATTAGGTATCGCTCGCGATCGGATCCAAGCGCTTCTGGAGGTTCCGCTCACTGATTGCGATCTCAAAGGGGCCGCTGACATAGTCGGCAAGGCCACCAAGTACTGCCTCAGGGCAGCAGAGAAGCTCCACGCCGGCAAGTTCGCACGCCCTGACCTGTTGGCGCCACCCGTCTTTCGAGCATGTAGTGGTCTTGAAACTCGCCCATAAGGTCCTCTCACTCAGGTAGCGCATCGAGAACGACCGGTTCGAGGGTGATCGACGTGATACCTCCTGCGCAGCTGGACAAACCCACAGAGCACGGCGCGCTTGTCATCGCCGCAGACACCCCGCGCACCTTGCACGTACTCTTGCGCAGCGCCGTTTCCGCTAGTATCCCTGCCATGGAACATCCGACTGCGATCCAGCCACGCGACCACGCCGTCTACTCGCCCGACAGAATGGGCAAGAGCACGATCTTCCGGTCCGAGCACGTGATGGTCGGCCTGAATGCGTTCGAGCCCGGGCAGGAGCATACGCTCCACACGCATGCAGGCATGGACAAGGTCTACCACGTCATTGAAGGCCAGGGACTGTTCCTGCTCGAAGCAGGCGACGTTCCGATGCGAGCGGGAGTGTTGTTGGTCGCCCCTGAAGGTGTACCGCACGGTATCCGCAACACCGGCGCCGGCCGGTTGCTCGTCCTCACCATACTCGCGCCGGCTCCGTAGTGATAGGAGGCCAATCATTCTGGTCGCGTCGCGCGTCTAGGTAAGTGTGAGCAGTCAGCCGATCGCGAGCACGCTGGCGGTTCCCGTCGAGGAGAGATCCTCCGACCGCGTCGCCGCACTGTTCGACGCCCACCATCAGCGCCTGTACCGGCTGGCGCGCCGGCTGACTCCAACAGCTGACGACGCTCTCGATCTGGTCCAGGAGACGTTCCTCCGCGCCGCCCGTTCGACCAAATCCGTGCCGTTCGGTGCCGACCGCGAGGAAGCCTGGCTGGTGCGTGTACTGATCAATCTTCGCCGCGACCAGTGGCGGAGAGCCGCGGTGCAAAAGCACCACGACGAACCTGCCCTTCAGTCCGAACCCGATCACGGTTCCGCCGTAATCGCGCGGGCAACGGTATGGCGTGCACTCGACAGGCTGCCACCTCGAAGACGCGCAGTCGTCGTGATGCACGAGTTGGAGGGGCTCGCCGTCTCGACGATTGCGTCGCAACTGGGCATCACTGCCATCACCGTGCGATGGCATCTTCGGGCGGGACGTCGCGATCTGGCTCGTCTACTCGGCTCCAGACATGGAGACACGCCATGAGAAACGTATCTGATCTGCTGCGAGAAGCCGATCCGCTGAAAGACGATTCGGCACGTATGAACGAGACGCGCGAGCAGATTCGCCGGACCGTCGTGGCCGCTGCGTCGGTCGCTCAACCGCCCCGGCGTCATGTGGCGATGGCCGCCGGAGGCGCGCTGGCCGCCACCCTCGCCGTCATTGCCGTCACTCGTCGCTTTTGGCGATAGTGGGACGCTCCGGGCCGCCGTCCGATTCGAGGTGCGTCTCGCGGAGCTGCGGCCGGTGCCTGGGCTGATCGTCGCCCAGGTTGCCGATTCCGGGCGCATGATCTACCTGCACCCTGAGACGATCGTGACGAACGACGACATCGCCCAGAGTTGGGCCACCGAGGATGGCCCGGATCGCTTCGGTGTCTCGGTGGAATTGCTGGAAGCTGGAGCGCAACGGATGCGCCAGGCAACCGCGGCTCACATCGGACGGCCGGTGGCCATTCTGATCGACGGGCAGGTGGTGATGGCGCCGGTGGTGCGTTCCGCGATTGGCAATTCCGCCATGATCACCGGCAACTTCACCCGGGCCGATGCAGCCAGAATTGCCGACGGTATCGGCATGCGCTAAACCGAAGGCCCGAGGTGCGAGAGTCCTAAATCTCGTCGAAACCGGCCCGAGACGGCGCACAACGCGGTTCCGAAGTACGCGATCCGCGTCGTCAGCCGATACTTCTCCGCCCAGCCCGCGATGTCCACTCTATCCAGATACCGCTTGTAAATCTCGAACCGTGTGCCGTTGTTCAACTGGCGTTCCTGCCGTTCCTCTTTCCGGTTGAATTTCGCGCGCAGCTCGGTCCATGCAGAGTCCAGAATCAGAAATCGCCCGGAAGGGCGAAGCATCCTTCTCAGCGAGCCGAACACTTCGGCCTCTTGCGCCTCGGAGACGTGGCTCAACAAGAAACCTATCAACGCGCAGTCGTAGGCGCCCGGTGCGAAATCGTAGTCGAACACATCGCCGCGAACGAGACTGCACCGATCCCCGATATTCAAGCGCTGCACCTTCCGATCGCATTCGCGCAGCATCGCCTCGGACTGGTCAAACAGCGTCACGCGTTCGCAATTCGGCGCGTAGTACGGCAGCCAATACCCGGTGCCACAGGCCAGATCGAGCAGATAGCCGTTCCCGAATTCAGCGACGACAGCCGCCAGCGTCACAATCTCCGACGTGAACACACTCGGATCGGTGATTGAGGCTGTCCCGGTGCCGAGCGTGTACGCCTCTTCATACTCGGAAGCTCGCTCGTTGTAGTAGGCGAGCATGATGTGACGCAGGTCCATGACGTCCTTGTCTGAATGAGACTTCGCGACCCTGCGACTCCAAGAGGCGGGTAGACGGCACGATTGCCTGCTTCAAGGGTCCGTCTGAAGCCGGACACTACGTACTGTGGCTTCTAGACACAAAAAGGGCGGCCCGTGAGGGCCGCCCTTTTTTGCCTCGCAGCATTGGCGACTTGCGCCGGCTACGAGGTCTTCTTGAGCTGCGCAACCAGAGCTTCGAGAATCTTCAGGTACTCGCCCTCGCTCGTCTCGAACGCCTTCGAGTACTCCTGCTCCGAAATCTTCGCCTTCCCCCAGTCGCCGTCGAACGAATAGCTCTTGCCGCCGACATCGGCGGTATCGAACTGGTTTTCCCGGCGCCTCGCAAACAATCCGTTGGCGCCGAGGTCGGCAATCAACAGTTTCGACGCTGGCACCGACGCGCTGTTGAGATCGATATACACGTCGCGGTAATTCTTCTGCGCGAGCTGCGCGTCCATACGCTCGGGCACGATGTAGCGCGCCTTCACCACCAGGAGCTGACTTCCCGGGAAGTATAACGCTCCGGCGTACTCATCGCCCTGCATTCTGGCAGCCACGCTGTCGATCTTCATCGCGTCCAGGAGCTTGACGAGCTCCGTCGCAAGCTGCGCGGACCTCGAATCCTGAGCGGCCGCGACTCCCGGAGCGAGTAGGGCAAACACCGCCAACCACCGCACGCCACGCCGCAAGTCTGTCATGGCTGCACCCCCCAGGCAGCCACCGGCACCACACGGGCGTGCGCGCCAGCGGCTTGTCTAATGTATGCGCGACTTGTATCACCGGATGAGCCGGCCGTCAAATGCGAAGAAACCCTCAGGCGAAGGGGTTTACCCGATGAACAGCGGATCTTCCTCGCTGCTCGAACGTTCGTCTTTCCTGGGGCCGCGGAAAATCGCGAGGATGGCCCGGAAGGCCGAGGTCGCCCGCGCGGCGTCGGCCGTCAGCGCCTGCAGGCTTGCCACCACCGGACGAATGTCCTGCTCGAGGCTGTCGGCGAACCGATCGAGGCGCCGGGCCACGCGCGCTGCCACCACGATGGCCGCCACTTGAATGATGGCCATGATCAGCACCGCAACGGCGATGATTCCGAGAAAGACGTCGTTCACTCGACAGGCCTCGTCCGTCAACAACCGAGACGGACTAGAAGATGCTCACTCTTACGTTGAGGAACTTCCGCGGGTCCGCGCGAATGTCGCGCACCAGTTGTCGCAGTTCGCCGACCGCGCCATTCATGTTCTCATACAACTGCCGATCACGCAGCAGCTGGCCGGCGGTGCCCTCGCCTTGCTGCAGGCCTGCCATGACCTTGTCCAGGCGTTCGGACATGGAGTTCAACCGGTCGTACAGCGCCCGATCGCTGATTAGTCTGCCGGCGGTCCCCTCTCCACGGCTGATGCGTCCCGTGATGGTGTCGAGGTTTGTTGTCGTCGAAGAAAGTGAGCGCGCGAGCGTATCGTCGTTCAGGAGCCGGCCGAGGCTCCCTTCACCCGATCGGATCCGCGCGCTGATCGCCTCGAAATTCTGCAAGGAGGTCTCCAGCGCCCGTGCTGCCGTTGGATCGTTCGCCAGACGGCCGAGCGTGCCTCGTCCGCTGTTGACGTTCCGGACAACCGTTTCCGCGGCACCGACGAGCGCGTTCATCTCCTGATAGAGCGCTTCGTCCGTGAACAGGCGGCCCATCGTACCGCGGCCGCCACGGAGGTCCTGCAGGATGCCCGTCAATTCTTCAATACCTGCGGTGGCCTTCGTTGCCACCTCCGTGAACGACCCGGCAGCAGGCGCGGACGGAACGTAGCCCCATTCGGGAATCGCCGTACCCGAACTTGAAGCCGTGATGTCGAGCGCCGCCTCACCGAGGAGCGACACCGATCCCAGCGAGGCGCGGGACGCCGTCGTCACTTGCGGCTGGTAATCTCGATTGATCTCCATGACGACCTCGACCTGTTCGCCCATGAGGTCGACCTGGCTCACCGAACCGACTTCGACGCCGGCTAGTCGCACGGGCGCGCCCGCCTTCAACCCCGCAGCGTTGGGAAAAACGGTCTTCAGCGAGTACCGCTGCCAGAAGAATCCTCCTTCGCCACTCAGCAGGAAGATCAGAATCATCGCCATGATCATCGCGAAGGCCGTCACGAGCCCGATCTTCAATTCAGCCCAACCAAGCGAACGCGTACGCGGCATTCAATTCGCCTTTCTACGACAGGAACGTTTTCAAATACGGATCCGAGGATGACCGCAGCTCCGCCGCGTGCCCCTCGAACGCGATCCAGCCGTCCTTCAACATGATGAATTCCGCTTCCTCGGACTTGTCTTCGTCCGCAGGACGGATCAACAGCAGTCCGTCATCCCGCCGAACGGCTTCCTGCCCCGCTACGTAGAACGCGTCGCGCAACTGATGCGTCACGAGGATCGAACTGGCGTTTTCCAGGTCGCGCAGTTTGATGATTTCGTCGTCAACCGTCGTCGCCGTAATCGGATCGAGACCCGTCGTCGGTTCGTCGTAGAGCAACAGCCGCGGCTTGGCGGCCATCGCACGCGCGATCGCCACCCGCCGGCGCTGACCGCCCGAGAGCTCCGCCGGCATCCGGTCGATGTACTCGCCGAGCCCGATGAAGCCGAGGACCTCCTCGACGCGCCGCCGGACCTCATCATCGGGCATCCGCGTCTCCTCGTACAGCTTGTAGCCGACATTGTCGGCCACGCTGAGCGAATCGAACAGCGCACCCTCCTGAAACACCATTCCCAGATCCGCGCGCACCGCCATCAACTCGAGCTCGGACAACTTGTCGGTGCGCTCTCCGTTGACCCAGATGACACCAGAGTCGGGCCTGAGAAGGCCCAGAATCAGCTTCAATATCGTCGACTTACCCGAGCCGCTGGCGCCAAGGATGATCTTCGTATGTCCGGTGAGCAATGTGAAGCTGATGTTGCGGAGCACGACCTGCTCGTCGAAGGCGAGCGACACCTTGTCGAAGACCACAATCGGAGAACCGGGGCCTAGCGCTTCCGCCAGCTCGGGAGAGCGTTCAGTCGCAAGGGTCATTCAGTGAGGTGCGGGCACACGTCCCACCGTTCAAGGCGCCAAGAGCGTAATCAACAGACGCGTCACGAAGAAATCCACCGCAATTACCGCGACAGACGAAGCCACCACCGCGTTCGTCGTCGCTCGTCCGACGCCCTGCGTGCCGCCGTGGGCTCGCAGCCCCACGTGACAACCGATCGTCACGATGACGAAGCCGAGACAGAACGGCTTGATGAGCCCCATCCAGGCATCTTCGAGGTACAAACCGTCGACGACGGACGTCCAGTACAGGCTCGAAGCCACTCTTAATTGAAACACGGCTATCAGCCATCCACCGATGATGCCTACCGTATTGGCCACCACCGTGAGAACCGGCGCCATGAAGACTCCAGCAAGCACCCGCGGCACGACCAGCTTGCGCACCGGGTCGGTTCCCAGCGCACGGAGCGCGTTGATCTGATCGGTCACTACCATCGACCCGAGCTCAGCGGCAATGCCCGACCCGATGCGGCCCGCAAGCATGAGCCCGGTGAGCACCGGGCCCAGCTCCTTGATCATCGACGCGCTCACCAGACGTCCAACGAACGGACGCGCACCGAATTGATCGAGCGTAATTCCCGTCTGCAATGCGAGGACGGCGCCCGTAAAGAACCCTGTCAGGAGTACAACCGTCAATGAGCCGATCCCAATCTCTTCGAACTGCTCGACGATGTCGTTGAAGTAGTACGGCCGGCTCGTCACGCCCCGCAGCGTGGCTATCTGCAGGCGAACGTATTCCTGCAACTCGAGCAAGGCCGACTTGAGCGGCTTTTCGATGATTGTCAGCACTCGGCTACCGGCCGGCCGAGAGGCCGGTCAGGCCGAGCTCGCGGCTGCGCAGTGTTTTGACCCGGTCGCGAATCGAGGCGGCCCGCTCGAAGTCCAGATTCGCGGCGGCCGCTTTCATGTCGCTTTCGAGGCGTGCGATTTCCGCGTCGAGTTCCGCCTGCGTCCGGAACACTTCACGCTCGTCGCCGAAGACAGGCGGCGCCGAGTAGTCGCGCTCGTACACGCTCGACAGCACGTCGTCAATCGCGCGCACGACCGACTCCGGCGTGATCCCGTGTTCGGCGTTGTACGCCGCCTGCAGCGCGCGTCGACGCTCGGTCTCCGCAATGGCGGACTTCATCGACGCCGTCATCGTATCCGCGTACATGATGACCCGGCCGTTGACATTTCGCGCGGCCCGCCCGGAGGTTTGAATCAGCGACCCTCCGGAGCGGAGAAACCCTTCCTTGTCCGCATCCAGAATGGCCACCAGTGACACTTCCGGCAAATCGAGGCCTTCCCTGAGCAGGTTGATTCCAACCAGTACGTCGAACGCTCCACGGCGAAGATCGCGCAGAATTTCGACCCGCTCGAGCGTGTCGATGTCCGAGTGCAGGTAGCGAACCTTGACGCCCAGCTCCTGGTAGTACGCGGTCAAATCCTCCGCCATGCGCTTGGTCAGCGTTGTGACCAGCACTCTTTCTTTCCGGTCCACGCGCTCCCGGATTTCCGCCAGCAGGTCGTCCACCTGTCTGCGGACGGGCCGGACTTCAATCGGCGGATCCATCAGGCCTGTGGGTCTAATGACCTGTTCAACGACGGCGCCACCGGACTTCGAGAGCTCGTAGGGACCTGGCGTCGCCGAGACGAACACCACCTGCTTCACGCGCTGTTCCCACTCCGCGAAGCTCAGCGGCCGGTTGTCGAGCGCCGATGGCAGCCGGAAGCCGTACGCGACGAGCACTTCCTTGCGCGAGCGATCGCCGTGGTACATGCCGCGGACCTGTGGGACAGTCTGGTGGCTTTCGTCCACGATCACGAGGGCGTCGTCGGGCAGGTAGTCGAGAAGCGTGGGTGGCGGTGCACCGGGGGCGCGGCCGGTGAGGTGCCGGGCGTAATTCTCGATCCCGTGGCAATATCCGATCTCGCGGATCATCTCGAGATCGAACATCGTCCTCTGATGCAGCCGCTGGGCCTCCAGCAGCTTCCCCTCCGACTCGAGCTGCCCACGGTATTCTTCGAGCTCGCGCTTGATCGATTCGACGGCGCGCTTCGTTCGATCGCGTGACGTGACGAAATGAGATTTCGGGTAGACGGCCACCTTGTCGACGCGGCGTATGACCTTGCCGGTCAGCGCGTCGAACCAGGCCAGCTCGTCGACCTCGTCACCGAACAGGCCAATCCGGAGCGCATGTTCCTCATACGACGGCACCACTTCCACGATGTCGCCGCGCACCCGGAAGGCGCCGCGGCCGAATTCCGTATCGTTGCGTTCGTACTGGATTTCCACGAGCTTGCGCAGGATCTGGTCACGGTCGATTCGCTGGCCAAGCTCGAGCGGCAGCAGCATGCCGTAGTACGCCTCCGGCGATCCGAGGCCGTAGATGCACGAGACGCTGGCGACGATGATGACGTCGCGCCGCTCGAACAATGAGCGCGTCGCGGAGAGCCGCATCCGGTCGATCTCGTCGTTGATCGTGGCTTCCTTTTCGATGTACGAATCGGTTGCCGGAACATACGCCTCGGGCTGGTAATAGTCGTAGTAACTGACGAAGTATTCGACGGCATTCTGCGGAAAGAAGCGCTTGAATTCCTGAAAGAGCTGGGCGGCGAGCGTCTTGTTGTGCGCCATGACGAGCGTCGGCCGGTTCACGGCGGCCAGCACCTGCGCCATCGTGAACGTCTTGCCGGAGCCGGTGACGCCGAGCAGCACCTGGTGCGAGTCGCCGCGATTGAGACCCTCGACAAGCTCGGGAATGGCGCGAACCTGATCGCCGCGCACCTCGAAATCGCTGACGAGTGTGAATCGATCGTAGACAGATGGCATCGATGATTAGCGATTGATGATTTGCGATTGAGACGCGGAACCACGAAGGCACGAAGGCTTAAAATGTCGACCTCTTCGCGTTCTTCGTGTTTTGACGTGCGGTCCCATCACAAATCACTAATCACCAATCATAAATTGATTCACTGTCCTTCTTTGTAGAGGGCGAAATAGCCCCTGCGGGACTGAACGCGGGCATCCTTGAGCGCGGAGCGGGCGATCTTCACCTCGACCTTGCGCCATTTGCCGTCCTGAACGGTGTTCGTGGACGTATAGCCGAGTGTGTATTGATTCCGGATCTGGGCCACGATCTTGTCGTAGGCGGCCTCAACGTCTTTCATCGCCGTCGGGAAAAATGCCTGCCCGCCCGTCGTTTCGGCAATCTCGACGAGCCGCTGTCTCTGCGTCAAGCGGGAACTGCTCGACTGATGTTCCAGAAATCCGACCGCATGAATCGTGACGTCCGACGCTCGAACCAGTGTCAGCAGGTCCGAAAAGTTGAGCGTGCTTCGCGTATCGCCGCCATCGGTGTAGACCACGAGAATCGAGCGCCCCTCATTGTCCGCGGCACCGTCCAGGTAAACACCGAGCGCGTCGTACATCGCGGTCCATCCGCCGGGCTGGCGGGCGCGGATGCGTTCCACCATCCGCGCAAAGTCGCGCTGCCCGTACTTGGCTACCCGAACCTCGGTGTCGAAGTCGACGAGCGTCATGTCCTCCGCGTCGGTGAACGTGTTCAGGAACCTCACCGCGGCCGACCGCGAAAGCTTGATGTCCTCACCCATGCTGCCGCTCGTATCGAAGAGCAGCCCCAGATGCAGCGGGGGCGCGGAGGTCGCTTCGTCGCCTCGCGCAAAGTAGGTAATGGTCTGCGTCCGGCCGTCTTCGATGATTTCGAAGTCATCCTGCGTCAGGTCGCTGACGTGACTGCCGCGCCGGTCGGTGACCGTCACCCCCATCGACACGAGATCGAGACGCGTACGGAATACGGGCTGTTGTCCTTCGACTGCGGTCAGGACATCCCGGGCGATAGCCGAGGGATGCGAGGCAGCGAGCATCCCGGCTGCCACCGCCAGGATCACTGCAATCGTTGTAAACACGTAGTTAAACATCGTATTCGCTGGAGTCTTCCCATCCTACACCCGATAATCGGAGTGCAGAGCCGGGCGTATAATGGGAGTTTCGGGCCAATGGTGGAGGTTCATACCGAGGCGGCTCTGGTCAATCTATGAGGTGCCTCGCCGTCTGTCAGACCGATCTGGTCATCAGGATGCTCGATGAAATCCTCCTGCCCAGTTTCGAAGTCGAGTTCCTGGTCGAAAGCAAACTGCTCTCCCGTCGCCTCCACGAAGCGGGCCTGAGCGTCACCGCAGCCGACCCGCGCCGCACCGATACCTACCTGAAGGCCGACGTGACGCCCGGCACGTGCGTCATCGTTGAAGACACCGGCCGCCGCAGCCTGAAGAGAATCATCGAGGCCATCCGCGACGCAGGCGGCACGCTGATCTACGTGCTCGGCGTCGGCATTTCTGATTTCCGGACCCGTGAGGAGGAGCTGAAGTCGCAGTTCCCCGAGCTGAACTATCTGGCGCTGTCGGAGCTGTTCGGTGGACCGTTGCTTACCGAGTTCAGCCGCTCGTTGACACGTCTCCGAGTGCAGCAATATCAGCGATTCTTCAGCGATGCCGACCGGGTGCTGATCCTTCTGCATAACGAACCGGATCCCGACGCGCTTGCGAGCGGCCTCGCATTGCGCAACGTGCTCCGCCGCACCCGTCAAACCTGCATCATCGCCGCGCTGGAAGGTGTGACCCGTCCTGAAAACGTCCGGATGGTCAATCTGCTCGATCTGCATGTCGAGCACGTCACTCCGGCCCAGGTCGGCGAATACGAGCGCATCGCCATGGTGGACGTCCAGCCCCATTACTTCGGCGGCGTCATCGACAAGGTGGACCTGGTCATCGACCACCACCCCGAGCAGGCGGGTTATACGGCGGTGTTCAAGGACATCCGGCCGGATTACGGCTCTACCTCGACCATATTGACCGAGCACCTGCGGGCGGTCGACGCGAACATCTCGGAACGGGCCGCGACCGCGCTGCTGTACGCGATCAAGTCCGACACGCTGTTCTTCAACCGGCAGGCCAACCGGGTGGACATCGAAGCGTTTTCGTATCTCTATCCGCTCGCCGACGCCGCTCTCATTCGCAAGATGGAGGGCGCCGAAATCACCATGGAACGGCTCGAGTTCGTCGTCCGAGCCAAACAGTACGGCCGGATGGAAGAGCAGGTATTCTGTGCCTTCCTCGGCACCACACCGCGGGAGGACTTCATCCCATACGTCGCGGACTTCTACCTTCAGCTCGAGAACGTCAAGTGGACGATCGTTGCTGGGATCGTCAACGACTCTCTGATCATGTCGGTCAGGAACCTCGGCTACTCACGCAACGCCGGCGAGTTCGTGCGAAAGTACTTCGCCGACATCGGCAGCGCCGGTGGTCACCGCGCGATGGCGAAAGCCGTCGTGCCGCTGCACGCCTTCCGCGAGAAGTTCGGCAATTTGCCTGCCGAAGCCTTTACCGAGCGCGTCCTCAGCATGGCGCTCGAATTCCTGCACGAACACCAGGCGTCCGAAAAACGACTGGTCAAAGCGTAAGGAGACTGCGCCCGTGAAAGACGCCGAAGCCCGCCCGATCGACCTCGAGACTGAGAAGGTTGCATTTCTGCAGAGCATGGCCGATGCCTACGGCCTGCCAGACATCGGAAAAGCCGTGCGCTGCCTCGTCAACTACGCGCGCGAGAATCCCGACAAGCACGAAGCCATCTTCGGCGAAGTACGCTGCCTCGATTGCTAGGGCGCGCCACGCACACACACACGCGGGCCACAAAGACACACACGGCCCACGCAGACGCGGAGACACGGAGAACAATTCATTCCGTGACTCGACTCTGGGACGCGCGGCGCGGCTCGTGCTCTCAACGCGCCAGTGAGGCGTCCAGCGCGGCCGTCACGTCGGCAACGATGTCGTCGGCGGCCTCGCATCCGACGCTGAACCTGACAAGTCCCTCGCTGACGGCGTCGCCTCCCCAGCGCGCACGACGCTCCGCCATGGAATGTACGCCGCCGAAGCTCGTGGCTTCACGAACCAGCGTCAGCGCGGCCAGAAAGGTTTCAGCACGCGTTCGCGTGGCGAGGTCGAAGCTGACCACCGTACCGAACGCTCGCATCTGACGTTTGGCGATCTCGTGCCCCGAATGGCTCTGCAGGCCCGGGTAGTACACGGCGGTGACGTCGGACCGGGATGCAAGGAATGCCGCCAGGCGTTCAGCCGAGGAACACTGCCGATCGACGCGCAGCGGCAATGTCGGAAGGGACCTGTGGGCCAGCCACACTTCCATGGGACCCGGAATCGCACCATGGTGCGTGCGCCACGCACGCAGCGCGTCCGCCAGCGCGGCGTCGCTGGTTGCGACATGCCCGAGAATCAGATCGCTGTGTCCCGTAAGGGCCTTCGTATCGGACGCGACCACGAACGTGGCCCCCATCTCGAGCGGCTGCTGCAGGTAAGCCGTGGCGGTCGTGTTGTCGACGGCGACCATGACACCTTTCGCCCGCGCCGCATCAACGAGCGCGCGGATGTCGCAGACGTCGAGCATGGGGTTCGACGGGGTTTCGAGGCACAGGAGCCGGGCCCCGTCGAGCGCCGAAGCCTGCGCGTCGTCTTTCGTCGGCGCCAGCCGAACGCGGACGCCAATGGACTCGAGCCAGGTGGATGCAAGGCGGCGAACCGCGTAGTACGAATCGGCCGGCAGCACCACGCTATCGCCCGGCCTCAGGGCAACGCCAAAAACAGCGTTGAGCGCGGCCATTCCCGATCCAAATGCCACCGCCTGGCCGCCGCCTTCGAGAACGGCCAGCGCCTCTTCCCAGGCGGTCCACGTAGGGTTGTGAAAGCGGCCGTAGGAAAGCGGATGGTGGGACGGATCTCCGGGCGACGTGAACGTTGACGAGAACTGAGGTCCCGCGAGAAACACCCCGGGTTCGGTTTTCTTCCGGTAGCCGGCGTGAACGATCTCGAGTGTCTCGATGCACGGCTGCTCTTACCGAGGCATGTCCACATCAACCGGGCTGACGTGCGCGATTTGTTCGCCACTCGCCCCAACGACCGGCTCTATGAACTGCCGATAGGCGTCTTCGTAGCCGCGATTCATGAGCTCGGTGAGATCCGTCCAGCGATCGGACGACTCATCGTAGGCGCCGCGGACATCGAATGGTCCGATTGGGTTGTGCGAGGGACTGATCACATGCACGGTGTCGAATCGAAGTCGCCCCATGTCGCGCGCGTCCCGTATCGCGGCCGATTCGGCCGCGGCCAGGAACTCTCCGAGCCGATGGCGCGGTTCGACCCGGGCACCGGCCAGGCGATGCGGCACGCGAGGCGCGGCAACCGCGCTCACGATGATGGTCTGAGTGACACCTGCGCCGGCCAATTCGTCGAGCATTCGCGAACATGCTCCTGGACGATCGCACAAGCGATGCGTTTCGCCGCGCCAGTAACTGTCCACTCCAAAGGTGACCAGGTGCGGATCGCAGGCGACCGGAGGCGTGAGCGCCGCCGCGATGACGTCGAATGCGTGCTCGCGACCCGTCCCCGCCAGATCGATGATTTCCGCCCGCCGCTCTTCCCCGGGTCGCGCTGCAACGAAATCGCGGCGAAACGGGTCGCGCAAGAGCGCCGCAACGATATCGCGTCGTGAGTCGAGGTCGGTGGCCACGATCATCAGCTCACGAAATCCAGGCTGGCCGACGCTCTCATTGAGTACTTCTGCATAGCGCCGGCCCACGTCCGCACGCGTCGGGTTCCGGACCGGCCCGCCCGCATGCAGCAGCTCCCACAGCGCTCCGGCAAAAGTGCTGCGTGCGCGGTCCCCGTCCACCGGCGCTCCCAGCAACCGCCACCACGGTTTTCCTTCCGCGGATCGTCGCTTTGAAGCGCGACGAGCCGCGATGCCGCCCACGACGACGATTGTCAGCAGCACGCCAGCAAGAGTAAGGACCGCAGCGATCGGCCAGGGCGCCGACGCGGACTCGCGGCCTGTCGCGAGCAGAACCAACGTCGCAA
Organism: uncultured Acidobacteriota bacterium; assembly: GCA_963814955.1. GTDB lineage: Bacteria > Acidobacteriota > Vicinamibacteria > Vicinamibacterales > UBA2999 > DATCJA01. The sequence continues at coordinate 38,028 of CAWFEX010000012.1, read as the reverse complement.
GCGTCAGGGCCATGAACAGGAACGCAAGCCATCCTGCCACGCGCACGGACGTTTTCCACTGGTAAAAGGATTTGGCTGCTCCTCTGCGCCAGATTCCCTTTTGATCCCACAGACGCGATGCCCCGTCGACGGCGCCGAGCGCGGCCGCGGCCCCTCCGACGCCCTGGCCGGCCATCACGTCGATTTTGACGCCCGCTTCTTCCAACGCCTTGAGAACGCCGGCATGGTAGGCGCCGTGCGCACCTGTTCCGCAGAGCACGAGTGCGGTACGGCGGTCGGGAGAGTAACGCACTCGCCGTTCGCTTTTCTGGGTGCTCACTTCTCAGTTCGTGAACGGCACGCTCATGGTTCGTCGTGGATGGTGATGAGCTTGATCAGCTCGAACTGGCGAACGCCATTGGGCGTCACGACCTTGATCGCGTCGCCTTCTTCCTTGTTCAGGATGGCTCGACCGATCGGAGAAGAAGTGGAGATCGTGCCCTTCTCAGCGTCCGCCTCTTCCGGCATGACGAGCTGATACACGACGGTGTCGCCCTTCCCATCGCGAAGATGCACGGTGGAGCCGAAACCTGCGCGACCGTGCGGAACGCGATCGAGATTCATCAGCGCGATCTCGCCCACGCGCCGTTTCAGCATCGCGATGCGCGCATTGACGATCTCCTGTCGCTCCTTGGCAGCTTTGTATTCGGCGTTTTCCCGCAGGTCGCCCAGTTCGCGAGCCCGTTTGATTTCCTTCGGAAGCTCGAATTTCAGCTCGCGCTCGAGCGCGCTGATCTCATCGCTGAAACGCTTGAGAATGCGATCCTTCATCGCGGAACTGACTGTAACATAGCCGGTAGCTGGTAGGCGGTAGCTGGTAGCAAGGTTGTAGCTGGTAGTACCACCTACCACCTACCACCTAGATGACCTCCATCTCCAGCCGCCACAACCCGCTCGTCCGCTCTTTCCGCGAGCTGGCGCGAACGCCCGATCCGAGCGGGGTGCGGTTGCTGCTCGACGGCGCTCATTTGGTGCGTGAGGCAATGGCAGCAGGCACTGAACTGGAAGCCGTCGCGATTGCCTCCTCGCGGACGACGGTCACCGAGGAAGCCGAGGTCGCTCGCGCCGCCGAGGCCTATGGCGCACGAGTGCTCACCGTCGCCCAGCCGGCATTTGCCGCGGTGAGCCCGGTCCGCGCACCATCCGGCATCGTCGCGATTGCCCGCCGAACGCGAAGCGAGGCGGAAGACATCTGCCGCCGGGAAGATGGCTTCGTTCTGGTCGCCGTCGACGTGCAGGACCCGGGCAATCTGGGATCGCTGATACGCGCGGGAGAAGCCGGCGGTGTCTCGGGAATCCTTGTTTGCGGGACGTCCGCGAGTCCGTTCTCCTGGAAGGCAGTACGCGGAAGCATGGGGAGCATATTGCGCCTGCCCGTCACTGCGGGGCTGTCCGTCGATGCCGCGATAAGTTGTATCCGGAAGTACGGTGGCCGAATCGTTGCAGCCGTTCCCCGTGACGGGCGGGATCCGGATGCGGTCGGCTGGCGCGGACGGGTGGGCCTGCTCGTTGGCGGCGAAGGCGGAGGATTGAGCGACGCCGCAACAGCGCTGGCGGATGACCGAGTCACAATCCCGATGACTGCTCCAGTCGAATCGCTCAACGTGGCGGTCGCGGCCGCGATTCTCGTTTACGCCGCCCGGCGGCAACGTCCATGAGCGGGCTGTTCGACAACGACGGACCGACCCCGGGCAAGGAGGGACGGAAACGCACCACCAGGGGCGAACGTTCGGGCCCACCCCAGGAGGGCACTCCTCTCGCCGAACGAATGCGGCCTCGAACGCTCGACGAGGTGATGGGTCAGCAGCACATCCTCGCCCCTGGCATGCCGCTGCGCGAGGCGATCGAGCGCGACGTCCTCCAGTCGGTGATTTTCTGGGGACCGCCGGGCACCGGCAAGACCACGCTCGCCCGCATCATCGCCGACATGACCCGTGCCCATTTCGTGCAGTTCAGCGCGGTGCTCTCCGGCGTCAAGGAGATTCGCGAAGTCATGGCGGCCGCCGAGCTGCAGCGCCGCGCCACGGGACAGCGTACGATTCTCTTCGTCGACGAGATCCATCGCTTCAACAAGGCACAACAGGATGCGTTTCTGCCACGCGTCGAGGCAGGCGACATCGTGCTCATCGGCGCGACCACCGAAAACCCGTCGTTCGAGATCAATGCCGCCCTTCTGTCGCGTTCGAAGGTGTTCGTCCTTCAGCCGCTGGCGTCGGTCGACATAGAAACGATCCTGCGACGCACGCTCGCAGACCGCGACCGCGGCCTCGGCGCTTCCGGCATCGTCGTGACGGACGCGGCGGTCGCCGCGATCGCCCAGTTTGCGAACGGCGACGCGAGGACGGCATTGAATCTGCTCGAGTTCTCGACGTCGGTGGCGACGCAGGATCCGGCAACTTCGATGCGCCGGCTCGACGTGCCGCAGCTCGAGCAGTCGATTCGCCGGCGGGCCCTCCTCTACGACAAGGCAGGCGAAGAACACTACAACCTGATCTCCGCCCTGCATAAGTCGATGCGAAACAGCGATCCGGACGCCGCCGTCTACTGGATTGCGCGGATGCTCGAGGCCGGCGAAGACCCGCTCTACATTGCAAGGCGGTTGATCAGGTTTGCTTCGGAGGACGTTGGCAACGCCGATCCGCAGGCGTTGACCGTCGCGGTGGCCGCAAAGGATGCCGTCCATTTCATCGGCATGCCGGAGGGAAATACCGCGCTGGCCCAGGCGGCCATCTACCTGGCAACGGCGCCGAAGAGTAATGCCGTGTATCGCGCTTACGGCGCTGCCGCGGCCGATGCGCATATGCAAACGGCCGAACCGGTGCCGCTGCACCTCCGGAACGCGCCAACGCCGCTCATGAAGCAACTCGAGTACGGCAAGCACTACGAGTACGCGCATGATGATCCGGATGCGGTGACGGACATGACATGTCTGCCACCATCGGTCGCCAACCGGAAGTACTACACTCCGACGGATCGAGGATTCGAGAAAGAAATCAAACGACGGTTGGCGGAGTGGGAGAAGTTCAAGACGCAGAAGTCGAAGTGATGCCGGATCCGGAATCCGGCGCAGTTTTCAGTTCTGAGTAGTGAGTTTTGAGCTCGCAGCGTCTGACGGATCAGGACTCAACGCTCGAGACTCAAAACTACGCTACATGGAACTCGAAACCGCCCTAGTCGGCGTCGGCGTTGCGCACCAGCATGCCAGGCACCTTCCGGAACATCTCCTGACGAACGGGCAGGATGAATGAGAAGCGGTAGTCGCCCTGCATTCGACCAATCGGGATCCCGACGAGATCGCCTCCCTGATTGAGCACGCCGCCACCCGAAACACCCGGATGGCCGTCGGTCAGGCACGTCACGAGCCCGTTCGGGATCTGCTGACCTACGTAGCCCGTGCTCAGAATGATGCCCTTCGAGTAGTCGTTGCCCATACGGAAGATTGGCTCCGCGAAATCGAATCCGTACGACATGTCGACGTTCAGGGGCGGCAGCTCGATGCTGCGGCGCACACGGATAATCGCCCAGTCGCCCCGGTGCACCTCGACATCGGCATCGCCGCTGTCGACGACCTGCGCCGGCACGTCACGGTTCTGGTAGCGAATGCTGACGGACGCGATGCGACGTGCGTCAGCGCCGTCGCCTCCATCGAGCGCAATGACCCCATGCTTGACGGTAATGAAGTAGCCGTTGCCGAGATATCCGGCGGTGCCATAACTCGTCTTCCCGAAATTGTCGACGCTGTTCAGCTCGACGAAGCTCTCCCGGCGCTCCCGGAGCAGCCGCACGGGCAGCAGGCCCATTTCACTCTGAAGCTGGCGCTTGATTTCGTCGACGAGCGCACTTTGCGCCGACCCGGCGGACGGCACCGCCTCGTCCTGCAGTTCACCGTCGGTGCCGAAGGGAACGGCCGCCTGCTCACGGGTGTGCAGAATGTTCCGCGCGACGTTTTCCTGCAGCTCATTCAGGCGGGCGTCGTTGACGGCGAGCTGCGCGGCCATGGAACGCTGCGCCGCCCATCCACCCAGGCTGAACGCCAATGAAGACAGGGAGAACGTCAGACCGGCGAAGAGAACGATTCGACGAATGGACACTGCGAACTCCGAAATCCGCTGGACACTCCGACGGAACACGTCCGCAGGGTTTCCAGCTCGGCAGCGTGCATCGCGCACACCGCTCCCACGGGAACGGATGAGCTAAGCGCTTGGTTGTCAGTGAATTACGAGCAACAACAATTTAGCAGTGCTCCCGGATCGTGTCAAACAACTTCCTCTTATGAAAGGTGTCGTCCACGCTTCTGGACCAGGATTTCCCGCGGATTCACTCTCCTGCCACGGTTCCCTCGCGCCGTGGATCAGCTCCGCCGAACCAGCCCGTCGGCGTGCGCTGGATCGCGTGCACGCCGCTCGGCAAGGCGACCTCCCGCGCGTCGTGCCCCCGGCGACCCAACGCCTGCAGCGTCGATCGCGCGAACCGCCCGGCCTCGAGCAGCAGCGGTCCGTCGGTCACACCGAAGTTTGGCAGAGCGATCGCCTGTTGCGCGTTCAGATTCCAGTCCAGTGTGGCGAGCAGCGTTTTCGCGGTGTAGTGAATGATCATCGCGCCGCCTGGTGCGCCAGCGCTCATCACGAGGCGGCCCGTCTCGCGGTCGAACACCAGCGTCGGACTCATGCTGGAGCGCGGGCGCTTACCGGGCTCCACGCGGTTAGCGACCGGCCGGCCCTTCGAATCGGCCGGTACGAACGAAAAATCGGTCAGCTGGTTATTGAGCAGGAAGCCGCGCACCATTTGTCGCGATCCGAACTGATTTTCTATTGTGGTCGTCATGGCAATCGCATACCCGTAGGGGTCCACAATCGACACGTGCGATGTACCAGACTCGGGCTGCGGCGGCATCGGCGCGTAGCTGGCACGTGTGCCACGCGGCACGCCGGGTTGAACGCTCGTTGCTGCCTGTCCGCCGATCAGCGCCGCCCGCTCGGCGAGGTACGCCGGGTCGAGCAGACTGGACCACGATCCCGCCGGTGCGGCAACGAACGCCGGATCGCCGACGTATTGCGCACGATCGGCGAAGGCGAGGCGTGCGGCCTCAGCATAGACGTGCAGTGTTTCCGGCGTCGGAAGGCCATCCTGCATCGGCGGCGCGATTTGCACGCGCTCCAGGATGCCGAGAATCTGCGCTACCGCGATTCCTCCAGACGAGGGCGGCGGGAAGCCGCATACCCGGTAGCGCTTCCAGTCGCTGCACAACGCCTCACGCGTCACGGCGCGGTAGGCGCGCAGGTCGGCGGTTGTTAGGCGGCCTGGATTTGACGCGTGGCCGCGTACTTTCGTGACGATCTCGTCTGCCATTTCGCCGCTGTAGAAGGCGTCGGCACCTCGTTCAGCGACTGCCTTCAGGGTGGACGCGAGCGCGGCGTTGCGCAGCAGCGTCCCCACGCGGTGGGGCTCCCCGTCGCGATCATAGAAGTAGGCGCGCGCGACGGGATCGCTTTTGAGGTACTCGTCGGCTCTCAGCAGGATGTGGAGACGCGGACTGATCCTGAAACCCTCTTCGGCCAGGTGGATCGCCGGTTGAAAAAGCGCGCGCCACTGAAGCTTGCCGTAGCGCCGGTGTGCCAGCTCCAGCACCCTCAGCGTTCCGGGTGTGCCCACTGAGCGGCCACCGACGACCGCCTCGAAAAAACTCATGGGTCGGCCGTCGGCCTCGAGGAACAACCTTTCGTCGGCGGCGGCCGGCGCCGTTTCGCGGCCGTCAAAAGCCTCAACTGCCTTGCCATTCCAGTGCAGCACGAAAGTGCCCCCACCGATGCCGCTCGACTGAGGTTCGACCAGCGTCAGAACCATTTGCACCGCGATGGCGGCGTCGATCGCTGACCCCCCCGCGCGAAGTACCTGGTAGCCGGCGTCGCTTGCCAACGGGTTGGCTGCCGCGACAGCGAACTTTGTCGTGGCCCAGCCTGGCTTGTCTGTCCAACGACTTTCAGCCTCGGGATTCGAATCTTGAGATGGTTGATCGGTGAGCGGGGGTTCATCACGGGGAGCACGGCACGCTGCCAGCAGCGCCGCACCGAGAAGCAATGCAGCCAGCCGCCGTGAACGCCTGCGGCACATCATCTAGTGGACCGTATCAACTGAAAGAGTACCGCGCACAACAAGCTTCGACCGCGATCTTCCGGCCGCGACATCGGCGCGGCCGGTAGTAATTCAGGAAAGACATACCACTAGATTCTCTGAAAGTTCTTTTCCACTTCCCTCTTCGTCAGCCGCAGCATCACAGGCCTGCCGTGAGGACAGATCGTCGAATACGCCGTCTGTCGCAGCTCCTCGAGAATGTGCGCCATCTTCTCAGCGGTCAGCGGGTAATTGGCCTTCACGGCCGCGTGACATGCCATCGTCGCCGCGATCCGCTTGAGTGCCTCCTCTACTTTCGAGTCGCCGTCGAGCCCCTCGAGATCCTGCGCCAGCGCGCGAATGGCCGCTTCCGCGTCCTCGCGTGTGAGAAGCGCCGGGACTGCGGCGACGTGCACGGCACCGCCTCCGAAGTCCTCGAGCTCGAATCCCATCCGCTCGAGTCTGACCGCATGCGCCGCCAGTGCCTGACGTGCGCCGGCCGACAGCTCGACGAGCATCGGCTCCAGGAGCCGCTGACTCTCGAGGCGTCCCGATGTGAGTCGTTCCACGATGCGCTCGAACAGCACTCGCTCGTGCGCGACGTGCTGATCGATGATCGCGATCCCTTCGTCGTCTACGGCCACGATGAACGTGTCTCGGAACTGGCCGAGCGCCATCATCGGTCGAATCTGTCCGGTCGCTTCGGTCCGGCCGCCCTCGACCGCGCTCGTGCCCGGAAAGCCGGACACCACGTCGGCGGACGGCGGAGCCGTAATCCACCGGCTCGGGTATGCACTTGCATACGCAGTCGGCAACGGTAACGTCGTCGTCGCTTCCGATGGCGGCGGCGCCTCCAGCCGCAGTTCCGGGACGAGGCCGCGACCGAGCGCGTCGCCAAGAACGCGGCGAATCAGTTCGTGCACGTACGACTGATCGCGAAAGCGCACTTCGGCCTTCGTGGGATGCACGTTCACGTCTACGGCGGTTGGTGGCATCGAGACGAACAGGTGCACCTCTGGACTGCGTTCCTTGATCGACGCCACGCTGTAGGCGTCGATGATGGCGTGCGCGATGGTCCGGTCCCTGACAATCCGCCGGTTGACGAAGACGTTCTGCGGGCCCCGTGTGGGGCCCTGCTCCGCAAGTGCGGCAACGTAGCCGACAATCTTTACGTCACCACCCGTGTCGCGGCGTACCTCAATCAGGTCGGATCGCTCGCCATACAGTTGATAGAGACGGTCGCGCAGCGTGGACACCGGCGGACACTCGATCACCCTGCGGCCGGCGCTTGTAAGGGTGAAGCCGATTTCGGGATAACAGAGCGCCAGTTGCGTAACCAGACGGGAGACTTGCGCGCTTTCGGCAGCATCGGACTTCAGAAACTTGCGGCGCGCAGGCAGGTTGTAGAAGAGGTCCGCCACCTCGATCGCCGCACCCTCGGGCATCCCGATTTCGACAACCGACGCAATGGAGCCGCCATTGATTCGGACTTCGGTGCCCGATACGGTGCCGCGCGCCCTGCTGCGCAGCGCGAAATGCGAAACGGACGCAATGCTCGGGAGCGCTTCTCCGCGGAAACCAAGCGTGGAGATACCGTCGAGGTCTTCGGCGCGCCGTATCTTGCTCGTCGCATGCCGTTCGACGGCCAGGCGCGTGTCCTCCGGACTCATCCCATGGCCGTCGTCCTCGACGCGAATCAGTTTCTTGCCGCCTAACTCTGTGGCGATCACAATCCGCCGCGCGCCCGCATCGATCGAGTTTTCGACCAGCTCCTTGACGACAGAGGCCGGCCGCTCGACGACTTCGCCGGCGGCAATCTGGTTTGCGAGGTCGACGGGAAGAATCCGGATTTGGTCCACGCCTCAGATCCACCTGTTCAATCTGAACACCAGCAGCATGACGACGGCGATCACCAGCGATCATCGCCGCGACCCACCAGAACTGGACCATCTCTCCGCCTGGAAGCATCGGCAATGGAACGTTCATGCCCCACATGCCGGTCAGCACGGTCAACGGCAGAAAGATGGTCGAGATCACCGTCAACACTTTCATGACGACGTTCAGGCGATTCGATACCGACGACAGGTGGGCGTCCAGGATGCCGCTGATCCGGTCCTGGAACATGATCGCCTCTTCGGACAACCGCACGAACTGGTCGTACACATCGCGAAAGCGGTACGTAACCTCGTCGTTGATCAGTGGAAACTCCCGGCGCGCCAACCGGCCAACCGCATCGCGTTGCGGGATGACAACGCGCCGCAGCGATGCAAGATCGCGCTTGATTGCAAGAATGCGGCTCATGAGATCCGACTGCACGCCCAGGATCGCCGCTTCTTCGAGCGTGTCGATCTCCTCTTCCAGGACGTCGACCTCGGGCCGATAGTTTTCGACCATCGAATCGATGATCCGGTGCATCACTGCCGCGGGACCCTCCGCCAGCACGTGCTCATGCTGGTCGCAGATCATCCTCAGCTTCGCGATACTGCGCGATCGGCCGTCGTGCACGGTCACGAGGTAATTGCGGCCCAGGAAGAAATCGATATCGTGTGTCGCGAATTCACGCTCCGCGTGGTCGAAGTCGATGCCGTGAAGAATCAGGTAAAGGTAGCCGGGATAGGGTTCGATTTTCGGCGAGTGAATACTGCTGAGCGCATCCTCGACAGACAGCGGATGGAAATGGAACACGTCGGTCAGAATGCGTGCTTCATCGGAGCTCGGCGCGGCGACATCGACCCACACGGTGACGCCCGACGCCGGATCAAGCCACGCGGGATCGACGTTCGGAACATTGTCCGTCTCACCGTTACGGTGGGCGTAAATCGTGACCATTGTTGTTCACGTTCCGCTTCAATCCCCCACTTTGACCGCGAGGGCGGCCTGGGCCGCCGCAAGGCGCGCGACCGGCACGCGGTACGGTGAGCAGCTCACGTAGTCGAGCCCGACCTCTTCGAAGAAGTGAATCGATGACGGGTCGCCGCCGTGCTCCCCGCACACACCGAGCTTGATGTCGGGGCGCGTCTTTCGGCCGAGCTCCACTGCGGTCCGCACCAAAGGTCCGACTCCCTCGCTGTCGAAGGTGGCAAACGGGTCTTTGTCGAGGATCTTCTTGTCCTGGTAAACGCGCAGGAACTTGCCGATGTCATCGCGCGAGAAGCCGAACGCCAGCTGGGTCAGGTCGTTCGTCCCGAATGAGAAAAACTCGGCCTCGGCAGCGATCTGATCTGCCGTCAGTGCTCCCCGTGGCACTTCAATCATGGTGCCGACGAAATACTTGACGCGGACGCCGCGTTCTTTCATCACGTCTTCCGCCACCCTGTCCACGATCACCCTCTGGTCCTGCAGCTCTTTGACGAGCCCGACCAGCGGAATCATGATTTCCGGTATGACCTTCACGCCCTCCTTGGCGAGATCGCAGGCGGCTTCGATGATGGCGCGCGTCTGCATCTCGGTGATCTCGGGATAGGTGATGCCGAGGCGGACGCCCCGGTGGCCAAGCATCGGATTGAATTCGTGCAGCTGCTCGACTCTCCGCAACAACGCGACCTTGCCGTCCAGCTCCGATCCGATCTTGCCTTGCGCCTCGAGCTTCACGATATCGACCATCAGTTCTTCACGCTTGGGCAGGAACTCGTGAAGGGGAGGATCGATCGTCCGAATCGTGACGGGCTGCCCGTGCATCCCCTTGAACACGCCGTAGAAGTCGCGCGCGCTGCAGCGGCAACAGCTCCTCGAGCGCAGCCCGGCGATCGGCCTCGTTGTCCGCCAGGATCATGCGCTGCACGATGGGAATGCGGCCCTCGCCGAAGAACATGTGCTCGGTGCGGCACAGGCCGATGCCGCTTGCTCCAAAGGCATACGCCAGCTCCGCCTGATCCGGCTGATCCGCATTCGCACGGACACCCATCCGCCGATACTTGTCGGCCCAGGTCAGGATTTGATTGAAGCGACGATAGATCTCTGAATCCTTCGGCGGAAGCTGGCCGGCAACCACTTGCAGAATCTCGCTCGGCCGCGACGCCACCTTGGCCAGCTTCACCTCGCCGGTGAGACCGTCGAAAGAGAGGAACTCCCCTTCGCGCACGGCGTGACCATTCACCGAGAACCGCTTCGCTTCCTCGTCAATCTCGAGCTCGCCCGCGCCAACGATGGACGGCTTACCCATCTGCCGCCCCACGACCGCAGCATGCGATGTCATTCCACCCGTGGCCGTCAGTACTCCCTGAGACACGAACATGCCGTGAATGTCGTCCGGCACCGTCTCGCGGCGCACGAGGATGACCGGCTTACCCTCGTCCGACCACTTCACCGCGTCTTCGGCGCTGAACACCACGTGCCCGCTCGCGGCGCCAGGCGAGGCAGGAAGTCCTCGCGTCGCGAGAGGAAGGGACTTCCATTCCTTCGGATCGAATCCCGGCGCGAGAAGCTGCGACAACGACTCCGGGTCGATTTGAAGGATCGCGTCCTTCGGCGTGATCAACCGCTCGGCGACGAGGTCGGTGGCAATCATGACCGCCGCGTATCCGGTGCGCTTGCCGTTGCGCGTCTGCAGCATGAACAGACGCTCGTCCTGGATCGTGAACTCGAAGTCCTGGACGTCTTTGTAGTGACGCTCGAGTTTGGTGGTGATGTCGCGCAGCTGCTTGTACGCCTTCGGCATCACCTTCGCGAGCTCGGCGATCGGCTGCGGCGTCCGGATGCCGGCGACGACGTCCTCGCCCTGCGCGTTGATCAGGAACTCGCCGAAGAACTCTTTGGATCCGGTGGCTGGATTACGCGTGAAACCGACGCCGGTGCCCGATCGCTCGCCGGTGTTGCCGAACACCATCATCTGCACATTGACCGCCGTACCGATGTGATCCGGAATGTCGTAAATCCGCCGGTATTCCCGCGCGCGCGGGTTCATCCACGAACGAAACACCGCATCGCGGGCCATCTTCAACTGCTGGTGCGGGTCCTGGGGAAAATCGCGACCTGTCCGTGTGTGAATCACATGCTTATAGCGATTCACGACATCTCGGAGCGCCTGTTCATCGAGATCGGTGTCCTGGGAAACCCCTTTCGACCGTTTCACGCCCTCGAATTCATGCTCGAACGCGTCCTTTGGAATCTCCAGCACGACGTTGCCGAACATCTGAATGAAGCGGCGGTAGCTGTCGAACGCGAATCGGCCGTTCGACGTGCGCGCCTTCAGTCCCTCCACGGCGGCATCGTTCAGCCCGAGGTTGAGGATTGTGTCCATCATGCCGGGCATGGAGAACTTGGCGCCGGACCGGACGGACACGAGCAATGGATTTTCGGCGGACCCGAGGGTAGCGCCGGCGGCCTTTTCCAGTTTCTTGAGGTTCTCGGCGATCTGCTGATCGATGGCGGCCGGTATGCGCCCTTTTTCCTTGTAGTAGATGGAACAGACGTCGGTAGACACCGTGAAGCCTGGTGGCACAGGCAGCCCGGCGTTGGTCATCTCGGCAAGTCCCGCGCCCTTGCCACCGAGGTTGTCGCGCATGGTGCGGTCGCCGTCGGCCTTTCCATCGCCAAAGAAATAGACGTACTTCCTACTTCGCGCGGCGCGCGCGGCAGCCTTACCTGCCGGCTTCATCTTTCTTGCCAACCCACGCACCGCTTTCCGAGCTCCGGTTTTTGCCATTCGATTTCAATTCCTCCACGGGCCGACCTGAAGGCCGGCCCGTACGACCAGACGCGTCTCGTCCAATGTCCGCGGGTCGACCTGAAGGACGCCCCAACGTTACATGTCTGTTGCAATCTCCGACAGATCGGCGATTCCCAGAATGAGATCGCGAAGTGCGGCTACGAGAGCCAACCGCGCTTGCCGCAACGTTTGATCATCAGTCATGACCATTACATCGTCAAAGAACTTCGCGACTGGCGGCTGCAGCGCCGCGATGCCGGCAAACGCTTCGCGATAATCGCCGCGCGCCGCAGCGCCGCGGATGCCCGGCGCGTTTGCATCGACCTGCGACCACAACGTGCGTTCGGCTGGCTCGATCAGCCGCCCCTCGATTGCCGTCCAGTTCGCGCCATCGCTCACGCCCTTGGTGATGTTCTTGACCCGCTTGAGCAGCGCCGCAACGCCGAGCAGCGCCTGCGATCCGCTCATTTGCGACAACGCTTCGAGCTTGAGGCGAGCTTCGAGGGGACTGACTTGAGCGATGTCGCCATGGAGAACGGCGCGCACGCTGCGCACGTCGTATCCGCGCTGTTCGAGCAGGTACGCGAGTCGATCCGCCATGAAAGACAGCAGCGGCGCCGGGTCGCCGGCGTCTCTGAAACCTTCGGTCGCGCGATTCAACAGCGGACCGATGCGCAGGCGCGCAGTAAGGCCTGTCAACTCTGGCAGGTCCGCGAGGATCTTCACCACGCCTTGGGCCTGCCGGCGCAGACCCAGCGGGTCGCGCGATCCTGTTGGGCGCTCCCCTGCTATGAACATGCCCGCGATCGAATCGAGCTTGTCCGCCAGTGACACGGCGGCCCACGGTATTGCCGCGCGGCCGAGCTGCTGGCGTGACGGCTGGGCGTCGGCTTCTACCCCGATTGGCAGATAGTGAAAGTAGATCGCCTTCCACACCTGCTCGGGCAGACCTTCCTCGCGAGCGTAAATACCGCCCATCGTCCCCTGCAGCTCGGTGAGCTCACGGACCATGTCAGCGGCGAGGTCGGCTTTGCAAAGACGGCCCGCAAGCTCGGCTTGTTGCGCGACGTTCTCCGGCTGCTCCAGCGCTTCTCGAGCGATCCAGTTGGCGAGAGCGGCGACGCGGTCCGCCTTCTCCCGATAACTGCCCAGTTTCTTGTGGAACAGGATTGTCGAAAGGCGCGGAATCCGCGCCTCGAGCGTAGTCTTCCGGTCTTCGTCCCAGAAGAAACGCGCATCACGCAGCCGGGCCGCCAGCACGCGCTCTGCGTTGCGGGCAATGACCTCCGGCTTCTCGGGTTCCATGTTCACCACGGCGAGAAACGCCGGCTTCAGCTTTCCTTCGTCGTCTACGACCGGGAAGAAATGCTGGTGATGAATCATCGTCGTCGTCAGCACCTCTTCCGGGAGATGCAGGAACTCGACGGAGAAATGCCCGGCGACCACGGAGGGGTACTCGACCAGATCGGGTACTTCCTGGAGCAGGGACGATTGCGCCGATCCGCCAGCCTTCGTCGAAAGACTCACGCGCCCGCCGAGTCGTCTGGCATGTGTTTCCAGCTCGCGGCGGATGCGCGACTCGCGCTCGCTCCGGTCGAGGATGACGAAATTTTCGAGCAACCGCGTCTGGTAGTCTTCGAAGGTCTTGATCTTGATGGCACGACCCGCTCGGCCGCTCGTCGTCAGAAACCGATGGCCGTAGGTCTGCGAACCCGAACGGATGTCCTGAACGTTCGGTCCCTGCGCGATTTCCGAGCGGCGAATGACAAACGGTACGACGCGTCCGCCGTACATGAGCACGAGCCAGCGGATCGGCCGCGCAAACACGAGCTCGCCTTTGCCGTCTTCCAGGTGCGCATCCCAGCGCATTTGTTTTGGAAATGTCAGGTCGCGCAGCAGCGCACCCATCACGTCCGCGAGCACGTCCACTGTCGCTTTGCCGCGCTGTCGCACTCGATACGCGAGATAGGTGCCCTTGGGCGTTTCGTGACGTTCGAGCGCGCCGACCTCGACACCATATTTCTTGGCGAAGCCGGACGCCGCGGGCGTCGGCGTTCCATCGGCCGCATATGCGGCCGCGATTGGAGGGCCTGTGACCAGGTCCTCGAGATCGGTTTGACGTTCGTTGACTCTGGCGACGCGAATCGTCAGACGCCTTGGAGTGCTGTAGCTCTCCATGGGAGCGCTGGCGGTCAGACGAAATTCCTTGAGACGGGCCTCCAGCTTTCGGGCAAGCTGCGCGGTGAGATCCGGCAGCCAGCTGGCAGGGATCTCTTCGCATCCGATTTCAATCAGGAGCTCCCGGTCCACCTATGACCCCTCCGACGCAGCTGCCCCGCCGGCTGCGGCCGCCTCGGGCGACGAGCCCGCCGTCTGATCGACGTAGGCTTTGGCGATTCGAACCGCCAGCTGCCGCACGCGAAGAATGTACGCGGTCCGCTCGGTAACGCCGATGCTGCCGCTCGAATCGAGGATGTTGAAGAGGTGCGAGCACTTCAGGCAGTGCTCCAGCGCCGGCAGAATCAATCCCGTATCCAGCAGCTGTTCGGCGAACCCGTAATTCTTGTCGAAAAGCTCGCGGTGCAACGCAGCGAACGCCCCGGGCGGCATGTTGACCTGGCCGAACGCGTATTTGGACTGCTCGATTTCTTCCTGCAGGCGCACCTCCGCGTATTTCACTCCTCCGCCCCACTCGAGGTCGAACACGTTGTCGACCCGCTGCAGAAACATCGCGATCCGCTCGAGACCGTAGGTGATCTCGCAGGAGATCGGGGACAGGTCGATGCCGCCGACCTGCTGAAAGTACGTGAATTGGGTAATCTCGAGGCCATCGAGCAGCACCTGCCACCCGATGCCCCATGCGCCGAGCGTCGGTGATTCCCAGTTGTCCTCCTCGAAGCGGATGTCATGCTGGCGCGGATTGATACCACACGCCTCGAGGCTGTCCAGATAAATACGCTGCACTTCGTCCGGCGACGGCTTCAGGATGACCTGGTACTGGTGGTGCTTGAACAGGCGGTTCGGGTTCTGCCCGAAGCGGCCGTCATCGGGCCGTCGCGATGGCTGCACGTAGGCGACGCTCCACGGTTTGGAGCCGAGCACCCTGAACAGCGTTTCCGGATGTGATGTGCCCGCACCCACTTCCAGATCGAGCGGCTGCTGCAGCAGGCACCCTTGCGATGCCCAGAACGCCGAAAGCTTGAGGATCAGGTCCTGAAAAGTCACGCGTGTGCTCGACGCTAACTGTCGCGGTACAAGTCGCGGAGTACGCGATCCGACTTCAACGTCTTGTCCAGGTGCATCGCAATCAGTCCGCGATGGAGCTGCTCCAACTCCTTGAGTGTTCGCCGGTCCGCCGGTACATCGCCGATCCGGTCAGGCGAGATCGTCCGCGACACCGTAAGAAACGACATGGCGCGTCGCGACAGGGTGCCTCGCGCTTCGGGATACACACCCTGCAGGCGCAGCAGCCAGTACTCGAAATAGCGCGCCAAGGGTTCCACCGGGGCTCCTACCCCCAGCGCACCAAGCATCGACGTGCCCAGGCGGTACAACCGCTCGTCGGCATCCGCCTCCTGAGCCCATTCATCGAGGAGCTCGGCAAAGTAGCCGATGTATCCCAGGGCACTGCAATCGGGTACGTAGCGCTCGAGTCTCCCGTAGCCGGTGTCGGCCTCACGCGCGACGGGCGGTCCCGATCCGGCCAGACCGAGCAGCGCGAGAGGTGAACGGACCGTCTCAGCGTAGTTCAGACCGACGAGCTCACGCCGCTCCTTTTCAAAATAGGCGACGCGTGCCTCTGTCATTGGCTCGAGGGCGCCGACAAACCGCGACCGGGAACGCCGCGCGCCCTTGGCAACCCCGCGCTTTTTGCCACGATCGCGAGTGAGAAATACCACAATGCGATCGGCTTCACCGAGCTTGTAAGTGCGAAGGATCAGCGCGTCGGCTGTGTACAACGGCACGAATGATCTATTTTACGTCGTTCACACTTCTCGAACCTGGAACCCGGAATCGAACCTGCCCGCGAACCGGGAACGACATTAACCAGTCGGCCCGAGATAGCGCATGAAGATGGTCGCGAGACCGAGGAACGAGAAGAATCCGAATACATCGGTCAGCGTGGTGATGAAGACGGATGAGGCGAGGGCGGGGTCGATATTAGCGGCGCGAAGACCGAGCGGCACGAGCGTTCCGGCGGTGGCGGCAACGAACATGTTGATGATCATCGCGGCGCACAGTACTAGCCCGAGGACCGGGTTCCCCCGGGTTGCCCACACGACCAGCGCCGCACACAGACCAAGCACGACGCCGTTGCCCACACCCACGGCTGCTTCCTTCACCAGTGCCTTGCGGGAATTGCTCCAGGTGAGCTCGCCCAGTGCGATGCCGCGCACGATCACCGTCAGCGTCTGCGTGGCCGCATTGCCGCCCATCCCGGCCACGATCGGCATGAAGATGGCGAGCGCCGTTATCCGCTCGATGGTGCCCTCGAACAGGGCGACAACCGACGCCGCCACGAACGCCGTAACCAGGTTGACTCCAAGCCACGGCAGCCGTTTGCGGAGCGACTCGGCCGCCGGCGTAAAAGGTCGTTCGTCGCCGGCTACACCGGCCAGACGATAAATGTCCTCCGTCGCCTCATCCTTGATGACGTCGATAATGTCGTCCACCGTGATGACGCCAACCAGCTTGTTCTCTTCATCGGCCACCGGAATGGCGAGCAGGTTGTAGGAGGCCACCTGACGCGCCACTTCTTCCTGGTCCATGTCGACGCGCGCGCTGATAAGGTCGGTCGTCATGATCCGCTTGAGCGGCGTCTCCGGTGACACCAGCAGCAGCCGCCGCAGAGACGTCACACCCACGAGGTGACGCCGGCCGTCGACGACATAGAGATAGAACACCATCTCCACATCGCGATTGCCCTGGAGTTCCGTAATCGCCTCGCCAACGGTCAGGTCCTCGCTGAGCGCGAAGACCTGCGGGTTCATGATGCGGCCGGCCGTCCGCTCGTCGTACTCGAGGAGGTTTTCCACCTCGACCGACTGCTTCGGACGCATCAGTTCGAGGACTGCCGTCGACAGCTCTTCGGGCAGGTAGTCGATCAGTGCGGCGGCGTCGTCGGATTCAATCTCCTGCGCGAGCTTGGCGATCTCTTCCGCCGACCGAGTCGCCAGCAGGGCAGCGCCGGCTTCCGGACCCAGTTCCGAGATCGCCTCCATGGCCAGCCGGCCGTTTCGCTCGACCAGCAGGCTGAAGGTTCCCTCGCGATCTCTGTTCGGGAGCTCGCTGAAGATCTGCGCCAGATCGGCGGGGTGCTGCTTCTGCAGCAGGTTCAACAGGTTAGCGGTCGCACCAATACGCAGCAGTCGCTTGACCGAGTCCAGAACGAGATCGATTCTTCGCTGCGCCGCCATGATGCAGGTGGGTCCGTCACGTGTAAACAGCTCAATTTAGCACGCGATTGCGACCCGTTGACAGCTTTTTGACAGCGACCCCGGTGAAACGTCGAAGGGTCGTCGCGCATTCGGAGAGCCCGATCCCGTCACCGTCCGCGCAGGCCTAATTCATCGAGGACCCGCTCGTCGTCGCGCCACTCGGATCTCACCTTGACGCGGAGGTCGAGATGCAGGCGGGCACCAAAGAAACGCTGGAGCTCCGCTCGTGCCGCAGTGCCGATCTGCTTGATCATCGCGCCGCCCTTTCCAATCACAATCGGCTTTTGCGACTCGCGCTCCACCAGAATCGTGCAATAGATGCTCGCGACCTTGCCCTCCTCGGGCTCCTCGAAACTGTCCACAACCACCGCGGTCGTGAACGGCAGCTCATCGTGAGTGAGCTGCAACACTTGCTCGCGCACGATTTCGCCCACGAAAAACCGTTCGGGCTGATCCGTGACGTAATCCACGGGATAAAGAGGTTCGCCCTCGGGCAGATACTGCCGAAAAAGCGCCTCCAGCGTGTCGACATTGGTGCCGTCCAAGGCCGAAATCGGCACGAACTCCGCGAACGGGTGCGCATGCCGATACCTGTCGATGATGGGCAGCAGCTTCGCCTTGGCGATGAGGTCAACCTTGTTCAAGGCGAGGATTGCTGGAGTGCTGACGTCCTTGACGAGCCCGAGCAGGTGGCGATCGCCGGGGCCTTCCTTGACCGATACGTCAACGACGAGGGTCACCAGATCGACGTCACGCATCGCCTCGAGAGCCACGTCAACCATCCGCACGTTCATGCGATGGGATGGTTTGTGCACCCCGGGCGTATCCACGAACACAATCTGTCCGTCCGGATAATTTTTCACGCCCAGGATCCGGGTGCGCGTGGTTTGCGGCTTGTCGGAAACGATTGCGAGTTTGTGCCCGACGATGCGGTTGAGCAGCGTTGATTTCCCGGCGTTTGGTCTGCCGATGAACGAAACCAGCCCCGACTTCACGTTTCACTCATCGTCTGGACCGATGTTGATCGGAATTGCGGCGTCACCACTACAGATCGCGCGGTCCGGAACCAATCGTGTGCGGCCGTGCCGTCGAATCACGATCGCGAAGCAGGCCATCGAGGTCGAGCGGCCTCGTATACATGGCGAGGCGGCCGTCCTTCATTCGAGGCCACTGCTCCATCGGACGGTCCCAATAGAGCTCAACGCCGTTGTCGTCGGGATCTCGCAGATACAGCGCCTCGCTTACGCCGTGATCCGCCGCACCGTCGAGAGCGATACCCGCCTCGGTGACGCGAAGGAACGCGTCCGCTAGCTCAGATCGAGACGGATAGAGAATCGCCAGGTGGTACAACCCGGTTGTTCCAGGCGGAGGAGGCGATCCGCCAAGGCTTTCCCAGGTATTGAGACCGATGTGGTGATGGTAGCCGCCTGCGGAAATGAATGCCGCAGCCGGGCCAAACCGCTGCGTCAGGTCGAACCCGAGCACGCCGCAATAAAAGCGCAAAGAACGATCCAGGTCGGCAACCTTCAGATGAACATGCCCGATACGAACTTGAGGGTGAATCGACATCTCACTCGGCGGACGCCGTTGCCTTCGCGCGCCGGCGGATTCGCGCCTTCGTGATACGTCGACGCTCGACTTCGAGCACCTCTGCGGCCAGATCGTCGACCTCGAATGTTTCGCCCACATACGGCATCCGTCCAAGGTGCGACAGCAGATAGCCGCCCAGCGTCTCGAACCCTTCGCGCTCGATTTCCACGCCGAGCCGGTCCATTACTTCGTCCACGCTGACCTTGCCACTGAACACAAACACCCCGTCGTCTTCCTCGACGACCGTTTCGCTCTCGACGTCGTACTCGTCGCGAATCTCTCCGACGATCTCCTCGAGCAGATCTTCCACCGTGACGAGCCCGGCTGTCCCGCCGTACTCGTCCACGACGATCGCCATCTGCTGCTGCCGTCGCTGCATTTCCTTCAACAGCTCCGACACCCTCTTGCTCTCCGGCACCATGTAGGCAGACCGCATCAACGTGGTCAGAGGGGGCTCCGCGCCCGGAGGCAGAGCGACGAGGTCCTTCACATAGACGATGCCGACGACATCGTCGAGGTCCTTCCGATAGACGGGAATACGCGAGTACTGCTCCTCGCGAAAGAGGTTGCGAAGGTCGTTCAGCGTGGCGTCTGCGTGGATTGCGATGATGTCGAGGCGCGGCGTCATCACTTCGCGAACGAGGGTCTCCGTGAAATCGACGATCGACTGGAGCAGCTCGCGCCCCTCTTCTTCCGAAATGGACCCCTGGTCCCCTTCCTCTTCCTTTGCCGCCGGCGCTCTCGGAACGGCGTCGACATCGGCGGTCGCCGATGCCGGCGCGTCGCGCTCCGCGCGGCTGCCCGCGATGTCGATCAACATTCTGGTCATCGGACGCAGCGCCCGTGCGATGAAATCGAACGCCGGCAGCAGCACGTCGAGCACCTGCTCGGGCCCGCCGCGTGCCACCAGCATCGGCAGCAGGTGTTCGCACACCACAACGAACGCCACCAGCGAGACGAAGAACGCCGCCACCGACTGCGTGCTGTTGACGGTGCTCACCCTTGCGATCAGCACGCCGGCCAGCACCGTACACAGTCCAATCAGAATTCGAATCGGGATGAAGAGCTGGCGCGGATCGTCCAGGTATCGCCCCAGGCGATCGCTCGTACCGCTCCGCTCCGCCATCAGCCGCAGTGACAGACGCATCAGCGCGGTGAACGCCGCCTGGATCGATCCCAGGAACACAGTCGCGCACGCGAGGAGGAACAGAGCGAGCGGAGTCAACGGCGTCTCTCGATCAGGCCTTCACGCAGCCCGCCGCGAGCGCGGAGCCGCGCCTCGACGCGGGCCATCAGGCCAGCATCGCGCTCGTGATCATAGCCAAGAAGATGCAGCAATCCGTGGAGCGCCAGCACCCGCAACTCGGTCTGGAGCGCGTGTCGCGCCTCGCGGGCCTGCCGGCGCGCGGCGCCCGCCGCAATCACGATATCTCCGAGGTGACCGGCGTCCTGGCTGGGAAACGACAGGACGTCCGTCGCATGGTTTTTGCGCCTGTAACGACGATTGATGGCACGAATACGGGTGTCGGAGACAATCGCGACGGTGACCGTGCCCCGCGCGCGGGTCGGGGCTACCGACGACAGCCAGCGACTCAGTCCGGACGCACGAACGCTCGGATCATTGACCACCTCGACCGTCAGGTTCGGCCGACGTGAAAGGCCGGGCCGACCTGGAGGGCCGGGCCGACCTGAAGGTCGGCCCCTACCTGTCCTCATCAGCCATTCGAGCGCGAGCCGTTCGAAAACGCCTCGTACGCCTTGATGATGTGCTGGACCAGCTTGTGACGGACGACGTCCTTGTCGTCGAAGTAGATGAATCCGATTCCGTCCACGTCTTTCACGATCTTGAGCGCCTCGACGAGACCCGACATGCGGGCATTCGGCAAATCGATTTGCGTGATGTCACCCGTCACGACCGCCTTCGAACCGAAGCCAAGGCGCGTGAGGCACATCTTCATCTGCTCGGACGTCGTGTTCTGCGCCTCGTCCAGAATCACGAACGCGTCGTTGAGCGTGCGCCCGCGCATGAACGCAAGCGGCGCAACCTCAATCACTCCCCGCTCGAGCAGCCGCGTCGCCCTTTCCGAATCCATCATGTCGAACAGCGC
Organism: uncultured Acidobacteriota bacterium; assembly: GCA_963814955.1. Classification (GTDB taxonomy): domain Bacteria; phylum Acidobacteriota; class Vicinamibacteria; order Vicinamibacterales; family UBA2999; genus DATCJA01. The sequence goes on along the minus strand of CAWFEX010000012.1, from coordinate 17,095 downwards.
ATCGTAAAGCGGCCGAAGATACGGATTGACCTTCTCCTGCAAGTCGCCCGGCAGAAAGCCGAGCTTCTCACCGGCTTCCACCGCCGGACGCGCGAGGATGACGCGGCTCACTTTCTTGCTGACCAGGTAACTGACGGCCTGCGCCATCGCCAGGTACGTTTTGCCGGTGCCTGCGGGTCCCACACCGAACACGATGTCGAACTGCTCGATCGCATCGAGATACCTGCGCTGGTTCACGCTCTTGGGATTCACCCTCCGACGCGTGGTCTGCCGCTGCGTGCCCTTGCCGAAATACTCGCGCAGATCGACATCGGCGTTTTCCGCGAGGAGATCGGCTGCGGTCTTTACATCGCCGTTCTGGAGCGAGTACCCCTCAGCCATCAACGTCCGCAGCTGATCGAAGATCTGCAGAGCGCGCTGTTCGTCTGCCGCAGCGCCCTCGATGGTCAGCTCGGAGCCATGCGTCCGGATGCCGACGTTGAGCAGTGATTCGATGTGCTTGAGGTTGGCATCGTGCGCCCCGTAGAGCGTCTCGATGCCTTGTTCGGGCAGGGAAATCTTTCTCATTTCTTTATCAGCAGATGCAACTCCCTCAACTGGTTCGGATCGACCGGTGACGGCGCGTCGGACATCAAGTCGACTGCGGCAGCGGTTTTCGGAAACGCAATAACCTCGCGAATTGAATTCTCGCCCGCCAGAATGGCACAGGTACGATCGAGCCCCAGCGCGATGCCGCCATGCGGCGGCGTGCCGTACTCCAGCGCCTCCAGGAAGAAACCGAATCGCAGCTTCGCCTCCTCAGGACTGATGTTGAGAAGCGAGAAGATGCGACGTTGCAAATTGGCGTCATGGATACGGATGCTGCCCCCACCCACCTCGCTTCCGTTGAGGACGAGGTCATACGCCTTTGCCCGGGTATTGCCCGGCTCGGTGTCGAGCCGGTCGAGGTCATCGTCGTGGGGCGATGTGAAAGGATGGTGCATCGAGACGTATCGGCGTGCCTCCGGGTCCCATTCCAGCAAGGGAAAGTCCACCACCCACACGAACGCATATTCGTTCGGACTGAGCAGACCCTTCTGCTTCGCGAGATTCAACCTGATCTGTCCGAGCAGCTTCGACGTCGAATCCGGCTCGCCGGCGGCAACCAGGAGCAGGTCGCCTGGCTCGGCAGCAGCGGCGGCGAGCATCTGGCGCACGCCGTCTTCCCCAAGCGCCTTCATGATCGAGCTCGTGATGGTGCCGTCGAGCGCCGTGCGCGCCCAGACGAGCCCGGCCGCCCCAAGCTGCTTGGCCTGATCGACGATGCCGTCGACCTCGCTTCGGGAGTAATCGCCTGCGTTCTTGACTACGAACCCTCTCACGGTGCCGCCGCCACCAACGATGTCCCTGAAGACACGAAATGGTGACTCGCGAAAAACCTCCCGAAGATCCTGTATCGGCATGCCGCAGCGCAGGTCGGGCTTGTCAGATCCGTACTTCGCGATCGCCTCCGAGTAAGGCATTCGGAGAAACGGCGTTTTGATGTCGCGTCCCACCACGGCGAAAATGTCGCGCATCAGCGGTTCGATCACGCCAAAAATGGTCTCCGGACGTGCAAATGATATTTCAACGTCCACCTGCGTGAACTCGGGCTGTCTGTCGGCCCGCAGATCTTCATCCCGAAAGCAGCGGCAAATCTGAACGTACCGATCCACGCCACCTACCATCAGGATCTGTTTGAAGAGCTGGGGCGACTGCGGCAACGCGTAGAATTCGCCCGGATGGACACGGCTCGGCACGAGATAGTCGCGCGCGCCTTCCGGCGTCGACTTGGTGAGAATTGGCGTCTCGATTTCCCAGAAACCATTCCTGTCGAAGTACTGCCGGATCACTGCCGTCACTCGATGCCGCAGACCGATGTTCGCCTGCAGTCCCGGACGCCGGAGATCGAGGTATCGATATTTCAGGCGCACGTCTTCCGACACGGGCGTGTCGTCTGCAATCGGGAACGGCGGCGTTTTGGCCTCATTCAACAGCACGAGCCGTCGAACGACAACCTCGACCTCTCCGGTCGGCAGCTTCGGGTTGATCGTTTCGGCAGATCGGCGACGAACGCGTCCCACGGCGCCGATAACGAACTCCGAGCGAAGCCGCTTGGCCTTCGCCATGAGCGGCTCGTCGTCTTTGTCGAACACGACCTGCGTAATCCCGCTGCGATCGCGAATATCGACGAACAGCAATCCACCGAGGTCGCGTACCCGGTGTACCCACCCAAGCAGGACGACGTCGGCACCCACGTCCTCCAGACGCAGAGCGCCACAGCTGTGCGTGCGCGTCAGGTCTCCCAGCTGCTCAGCCACGTTGCTTCAACGCCTCGAGAATTGCGGTGCCCGCCGCCGCCTGTGGATAGGTCTGTTGCGCCTGGGTGTTCAAATCCTTCACCGTCACAGTGCCTGCCTTGATCTCCTCGTCGCCCAGAAGCGCGACGTAAGGGATATGTTGCCCGTCAGCGTACATTGATTTGCTTGCCGATCTTGTCGGGATCCGGATACACGAACACCCGAAGCCCTGACGCTCGCAGCTGGTCGGCCACCTTTGTCACGCTCGCTGCACGTGACGCATCGAACATGACCATGAGCACGTCGGCTGGCGACGTAGGGAGCGACGGCGGAAACATCCCGCGTTCGGCCATGACCACGAGAATCCGCTCGAGGCCGAGCGAAAAACCGCAGGCCGGAATCTGCTGACCCGAGAACATGCCGACCAGATTGTCGTAGCGCCCGCCGCCGCCCAGGCTGCCGGCAAGGTCCGCGACGTTTACTTCCATGATCGCGCCGGTGTAATACGACAGACCGCGGGCAAGACTGGGATCGAGCCGGATACGCGTCTCCGCAGCAGTGCCCGACGTCAGCGACACGAGCGCTCGCAGATTTTCGCAAGCCCGGAGACCGCGGACGTCACCGTCGACACACGCCGCGATACGTTCGAGCTCGTTTTCAGGGCCGACCTGAAGGTCGGCCCCTACACCCAGGAACGACAACAATTGTTGCCCGGCCTCTGCCGCAACTCCTCGCGCCGCGAAATCGGCGGCCACACCGACCGGTCCGACTTTGTCCAGCTTGTCGAGTGCCACCAGCGCGCTGCCGTGCAGAGACTCGTCGACGCCGGCGGAACTCAGAAGAGCCGTCAGGAGATCGCGATGGTTGATTCGAATGACGAAATCATCGAACCCGAGCTCGGTCATCGCGTCAGCGACAGCGGCGCACAATTCAGCCTCAATCACCGGCGACGACGAACCGAGCGAATCCACGTCGCACTGATAGAACTCGCGAAACCGTCCGCGCGCGGGACGGTCGGCGCGCCAGACCGGCTGAATCTGATATCGCTTGAACAGCCGCGGCAGCTTTGCCTGATGCTCGGCGACCACACGCGCGAGCGGCACCGTGAGGTCGTAGCGCAGCGCGAGGTCGGCTTGTCCCGTGGCTTCGTGCTCGCCCCGTTTCAGAATCTTGAAGATGAGCTTGTTTCCCTCGTCGCCGTACTTCCCGAGGAGTGTGTCCAGATTCTCGACGGCGGGCGTCTCGAGCGGCTCGAACCCGTATCGTTCGTAGACCCGCTTGATGATGCCAATCACATACTCCCGTCGTCGCACGTCTTCCGGCAGGAAGTCGCGCATGCCGCGCGCCGGCTCAGTGCGTGGCATATCAGGCGGGAGTGTGCTCGGCCTGGAAGTCGAGTCGGTAGCGCACGTAGTTGTCGGCGTACCGCTTGATCGACGCGTCCTCTTCCGGGGTGAGCGAGCGTCGCACTTTTCCAGGCACGCCCATCACCATCGAGCCAGGCGGCACGACCATGCCTTCCGGCACGAGCGTCCCCGCCGCGACGATCGATCCGCTGCCGATACGGCACCCGTTCAACAGAATCGCGCCCATTCCAATCAGACACCGATCCTCGATCGTGCACCCATGCACGACGGCACTGTGCCCGATGGTCACGTCGTCTCCAATGACCGTGGGATGCGTATGGCGCATCACGTGCACGAGCGTAAGGTCCTGGACGTTGGTACGCGCACCAACGCGGATGTAGTTGACGTCGCCCCGCACCACCACGTTCATCCACACGCTGCTTTCGGGCCCAATGTGCACGTCGCCAATCACCTGCGCGCTGACGTCGACGAATGCGGATGGATCGACCGTCGGAAGGACGGAGCGGTAAGTTCGAAGCATTCGATTGATTATAGGGTGCCTCAGATACCTGCGGTGATTCGACTCTAACGATTCGTTCTGGACAATCGGATCACCTCGATCACGGTGTCAACGATGACCTCGGGCTGATCGCGGTCGATCCGGTGACCGCTGCGCTCAGCCACGATGAGGCGGCCGCCGGGCACCGCCGCAGCCAGCCGCTCGTAGGCCGAGCGCGTAGCCTAGTGGTTAAAGGAGGGATCGACACGATCGATCCGACGTACTACACTCCGGCATGGCCATGGGTCGTCGCAAGGACCGCGCACGGACGCCGGGGTTGTGGATTGCCACGAATGAGTTGCCGCCCACCGGCGGGCATCCGTTCTATCAGCGGCTGAATCAGGTGCTCGACGCGCACGCCTTCGACGAGTTCGTCGAAGCGCAGTGCGCGCCGTTCTACGCCGACGACGTGGGACGCCCGAGCCTGACGCCGGGCACGTACTTTCGGCTGCTGTTGATCGGCTACTTCGAAGGCATCGACTCGGAGCGCGGCATCGCGTGGCGCGACCGCCGATTCGCTGGCGCTGCGCGGCTTCCTGGGCCTGGGCCTGGACGAAGTCGCCGCCCGAGCACTCGACGATCTCGCGGACGCGGCGGCTGATCGATCTGGAGACGCACCGCGCGGTGTTCACGTGGATCCTGCAGGTGCTGGCGACGGCGGATCTCGTCAAGGGCAAGACGATCGGGATCGATGCGACCACGCTGGAGGCGAACGCGGCCTTGCGGAGCATCGTGCGGCGCGACTCGGGCGAGACGTATCAGGAGTTTCTGACGCGGCTCGCGCAGGCCTCGGGCATCGAGACGCCGACGCGCGCGGATCTGGCGCGGCTCGATCGGAAGCGCCCGAAGAAAGGCCGCAACACCGAGTGGCGCCATCCGCACGATCCCGACGCGCGCATCACGAAGATGAAGGACGGCCGCACGCATCTCGCGCACAAGGCCGAGCACGCGGTCGACATGGAGACCGGCGCGATCGTGGGCGTGACGGTGCAGGGCGCCGATCAGGGCGACACGACGACGATCGCCGAGACGGTGACGGCGGCGGCCGAAGAACTCGAGGCCGTGGCCGCGGTGACCGACGGCGAGACCGCGGTGATCGACGAGGTCGTCGCCGACAAGGGGTACCACAGCAATCAGGTGCTCGTCGATCTGGCGGCGCTCGACCTGCGGACCTACATCGCCGAGCCCGATCGCGGGCGGCGCAGCTGGAAGACACAAGGCCGGCGGCCCGCGACGCCGTGTACGCGAATCGCCGACGCATCCGCGGCGCGCGCGGGCTGGCGTTGCTGCGGCGACGCAGCGAGCGACTGGAACGCCCGAATGCGCATCTCTACGAAACCGGCGGGATGCGGCGCACGCATCTGCGCGGGCACGCGAACATCTTGAAACGGCTGTTCGTCCACATCGGCGGCTTCAATCTGGGACTCTTGATGCGGACCCTCTTCGGCATCGGCACGCCGCGCGGCCTGCAGGGGCGGCTGGCCGCGCTGGCCGCTCATCGCGCTGTGGACGCACGTCGTCGCACCTCTGGTCCGACGACGGGCCCTCATCCGACCGATCGCTCGTCCGCGTTCACGCCGCATCATCGTTTCGAACTGCTACCCGTCGGCGGGTCAGAATGAGGCCTTTAACCAAGCTTCGGCAGCGTCAGCCCAGGTTGCCGCTGATACTTGCCCTTCTTGTCCGCGTAAGAGACCTCGCAAACTTCATCGCTCTGGAAAAAGAGCACTTGCGCGATCCCTTCATTCGCGTACACCTTCGCCGGCAGCGGTGTCGTGTTCGAAATCTCGAGCGTGACGAAACCTTCCCACTCCGGCTCGAAGGGGGTGACGTTGACGATAAGTCCACAGCGTGCGTAGGTTGACTTCCCGACACATACGGTCAGCACATCGCGCGGGATGCGGAAGTACTCGACGGTCTTCGACAATGCAAACGAGTTGGGCGGGATGATGCACACGTCCCCCTTCACGTCGACAAACGAGCGGGCGTCGAAGTTCTTCGGATCGACGACCGTGCTGTTGATATTCGTGAAGACCTTGAACTCGTCGGCGACGCGGATGTCGTAGCCGTACGACGACAGCCCGTACGAGATGACCCCGGCGCGCACCTGGCGATCCTCGAACGGCTCGATCATCCGGTGCTCGACCGCCATCTTCTTGATCCACTTGTCCGATTTGATGGAAGGCATGCGGTAGGCTCTGGGCGTCAGGCTGCCGGCATCGGCCGCAGGCTACCGCCTCAAGAACATCATCAACAGTGTCAGTAGGATACTCGCGATGATCGACGTGGTGAGCGGAAAGTAGAAGGAGAAATTCCCGCGACGATATGTCATGTCGCCGGGCAGACGTCCGATTGGCACGCCGATGCTGACCAGCAGGCCGACCGCCACCAGCACAAGCCCGAGAACAATCAGAAGCCGGCCCACGCCTCTATTGTCTATTGCAACTCCAGCCCGCGAAAGAAGTACCCGAGCTCGAAGGCCGCGGTCTCGGGCGCATCCGACCCATGCGTGGCATTCCGTTCGATGGAGCTGCCGAACTCCTTGCGAAGAGTGCCGGGCTCCGCCTTCGCTGGATCTGTGGCGCCCATCAAAGCACGCCACTTCCGGATGGCGTCGGGCGCCTCGAGCGCCATCACGACACACGGACCGGAGGACATGAAGTCCGTGAGCCCGGCGAAGAACGGCCGCTCACGGTGGACGGCATAGAAACCTTCGGCTTCCTTCTTCGTGAGGTGTTGCAGCCGCAACGCGCGAATCGTGAAGCCCGCTTCTTCGATGCGGGCCAGAATCCTGCCGATCAGCCGCCGCTCGACCGCGTCCGGTTTGATGATCGCGAACGTCCGTTCCATTACTTCCCCAAGACCTCCCGCATCTTCGCGCCCATTTCCGCCGGGCTGTTTACGACGTGCACTCCGGCGCTCGTGAGTGCCGCCATCTTCTCGGCCGCCGTGCCCTTGCCGCCGGCAATAATCGCGCCGGCATGACCCATCCGACGGCCGGGAGGCGCCGTTTGTCCCGCGATGAAGCCGACGACCGGCTTTCTGAACTCACGCCGGACGAAGTCGGCTGCGTCCTCTTCCGCCGTTCCGCCGATCTCTCCAATCATGATCACGGCGTCAGTCTCGGAATCCGACGCAAACAGCCGCAGCGCATCGATGAAGTTCGTCCCGATGAGAGGATCGCCGCCGATCCCGATACAGGTCGTCTGTCCCATGCCTTGACGCGTGAGCTGATGGATTGCCTCGTATGTCAGCGTGCCGCTCTTCGAGACAATGCCAATGCGCCCTTCCTTGCAGATGTGCCCGGGAATGATGCCTGCCTTCGCCTTCCCTGCCGAAATGACGCCAGGGCAATTCGGACCGACCAGGCGCGTCGGCTTGCCTTCCATGAACGTCAGCGCCTTCAGCATGTCGACGACGGGGATTCCTTCGGTGATGCACACCGCCAGAGGAATACGCGCGTCAGCGGCTTCCATGATCGCGTCGGCGGCAAATGGCGGCGGCACGAAAATAACGGTGACGTTGGCGCCCGTCTCCTTCACCGCGTCGTGCACGTTGTTGAACACCGGCCATCCTTCGTGGATGGTCCCGCCCTTTCCGGGCGTCACGCCACCGACGACCGTGGTTCCGTACGCCGCCGCCTGTTTCGCGTGAAACGTGCCTTCGCGGCCCGTGAGGCCCTGAACGATCAACCTCGTGTTCTTGTCGAGCAAAACGGCCACGGACTACGCCTTCCCCGCCAAAGCCACCGCCTTGTCGGCAGCGTCTCCCATTGAATCTGCGGTAGTGAAGTTGAGGCCGCTGTCTTTCAGCAGCCTCTTCCCTTCCTCCACGTTCGTGCCTTCCATGCGGATGACAATCGGCACCGGGACGCCCAATTCCTTCACCGCGGCGATGACGCCTTGCGCGAGCACGTCGCAACGCAGAATGCCGCCGAAGATGTTGATCAACACGGCGCGCACGTTCTTGTCCGACATCAGAATCTTGAAGGCATTCCGGATCTGTTCGGCGTTCGCCCCTCCACCGACGTCCAGGAAGTTGGCCGGCTCGCCCCCAGCCAGCTTGATGATGTCCATCGTCGCCATCGCGAGGCCGGCGCCATTCACCATGCAGCCGATGTTGCCGTCGAGGCGAATGTAGTTCAGCGAAAACTTCGACGCCTCGACCTCGAGCAGGTCCTCCTCGGAGAGATCGCGAAAGTCGCGAATGTCCGCGTGACGATACAGCGCGTTGTCGTCGAAGGTGACCTTCGCGTCGAGCGCCAGGAGATCGCCGCCTTTCGTCAGAATCAGCGGATTGATTTCGATGAGCGACGCGTCGGTCTCGATGAATGCCTTGTACACCGCGTCCAGCAGCTTGACGAACTTCTGCGCCGGAACGGCTTCGAGCCCCATGTCGAAAGCCAGCTTCCGCGCCTGAAACGCCAGAATGCCTGTACCTCTGTCGATGTACTCTCTGAGAATCTTTGCGGGCTCCTTTGCCGCGACTTCCTCGATATCCATTCCGCCGGCGGCGCTGGCAATCACAACCGGCCGCGCGGCCGCGCGATCGATGAGGATGCTCAGGTACAACTCGCGGTCGATCTGCAGCCCTTCCTCGATGAGCACGCGGCTCACCTTTTTGCCTTCGGGACCGGTTTGATGCGTGACAAGCGTCATTCCGATCATCTGCTTGGCGAGCTGCTCGACGGCGTCTGGCGATTTGGCGAGTTTGACGCCGCCTCCCTTCCCGCGTCCGCCGGCGTGGATCTGGGCCTTGACGACGACAATATTGCCGTCCAACCGCCGCGCGATGTCGCCTGCTTCTGCAGACGTGAAGGCCACTTCGCCGCGCGGCACAGGCACGCCAAACCGTGCCAGGACCGACTTGGCTTGATATTCGTGAATTTTCACTGGATGACGCTTAGGTTAAGAGAGTGCGGACGCAAACAGCCTTTGATCTTACACGACGTGGCGGGGATGCGAAGAGCGTTACTGCTCCTGCGCATCCCCGGGCGATCTACCGGTAAAGAAACTCATGACCCGCCTGCGAACCGATCGGATACCACGCTCTGATGGGACTCGGTGTTCCAACCGGTGCCTCTCCGAGCGATATCACTTCGTTGGATGCTATCGCTGCCGGACGTGGAATCCGTTGGGTGAATCCGACGAAGTACAGCTTCTGGTAGTCGGCGCTCGTCACGCGAACGATGTTGGGGTTCATCCCCAGCGCTCCTGCTTCGAACGCGTACTTTCCTGGAAGCAGGACAACGCCCGGGAGGGCGACCGGAGCACTGAACGTCACTTGATTGACTTTTCCGAGACTGGCGCCCGCCTGCGTCGATGGCGTGGCTAACACCACAGCGAGCAGGACGACGAGCGCGGTCAGGACGATTCTGCGATTGCGCATTGGAATTGCCTCCTTCACTAGACGTAAACGCAGAGTCAGCCCGAATCGAACACTATGTGCATTGATGCGTCAGGACCGCACTTTCGCGCGCTGAACACAGATGATCAGCGCGACCAACGTGCTGGGAGCATACGCGCAGTGAGCGGAATGGGTTCACGCGAGCGGTCGATGTAAAGAGTGGGTAATAAGGAATGCAAACCGATGGAGAGGTGCGAAGGAGACGACAATTCCTTCGCACCTTGGCGGGCTACTGCGATTAGTAACGAAACTGGTGCCCGATTGTGGAACCGTCCTCGTACCACACCGCGATCGGCTGCGGCGAACCAGCGGGCGCCTCGCCGAAGGACACCATTGGCCCCCTCGTCGCCCGCGTGACAGCAGCGGTGAAGCCCGTGTAGAGAATGCGCCGGCCATCACGGGTCGTGACGCGAACGATGTCCAAGCTGTTCCCCTGGGGACCCGCCTGGAAAGTGTACGTCCCCGGCGTCAGCAGGGCGCCCGGCAGCCTGACAGGAGTGTTGAACGTCAGGTGATTGACTTTCGACATCGCCAGCGTAGACATCGAAGCGTGCGTGGACGACGGGACGAGCAGCGCCGCTAATGCAACGACGACTGCCATCAGAACGACTATGCGCTTGAGCATGTGTGCCCCCTTCTAGCTAGTAAACGAAGGAGGTCGCCGGATTGAACAATCCCAGCAGGAGCGACGGGCGCGCGTATGATCAGGCGCGAGTCTTCGGCTTTGCCGGTGCGTCCCCGGTTTCAAGCTGTGTCATCAGACGCCGCAGCGCGCGCGTAACTGCCATCCTGGCCGCAGCCGCTGTCGCAAACCCGAACGATTGGCTGATCTGCTGAATGGTCCACTGGCTTTCCATGCGAGCGACCACGAGGTCGCGGTCCTTGGGTCTGAGACGCTTCAGAGCCGCCTTGTACTGGCGGTAACGTCGCTTGAGCATCAAGCGCTCCAAGGGCGTTGCGTCATCGGAAAAGATGTTGTCCGTCAGCTCAGCGGGTAGGGGCCGCCTGCTCACCCGCCGCATTTCGTCACGAATCTTGTTGATGACCGAGCGTCTCAAGTACCCCTGCATCGCGCCGACGCCACGAGGTTCGAAGGTCTGGAGGCGCGCGACAGCATTGATGGCTGCCTCCTGAACGAGATCAACGGTATCGAGATGCCCCCGTGCCCGGGCCGGCAGCCTGCCGTGAGCCCACCGTCTGAGCGGGGGCAGACACCGCTCCAGCAGCGCCTCGAGCGCCGCCTCGTCACCCGTGCGCGCTTTACGCACGAGCTCGACGGTCGGTTCGTCGCTCAGAAGGCGGGTCTTCCTGACGGTCTTGGTTGGCACGGCGTCTCGAATGATACCGCTTCACACGAGGGAGAGCGTTCCGAGCCCGCGCGCCGTCGACGCGTTTAGTCGACCTCGGTAACGTAGAATTCGCGCATGCGGCACGTTCGCCCCGGCGCCGTTCTGGACGGGCGATACAAGATCGAAGAATGTATCGGCGTTGGCGGGATGGGAAAGGTGTATCGCTGCCGCCGCACCCGCCTTGGCGATGTCGTGGCGATCAAGATCATCACCCGCAACGGCGACGTCCGGATGTTGGAAACACGTTTCATGGACGAGGCACGGATGTGCGCCGCACTGCATCATCCCCATATCGTCAGCGTCCTTGACTTCGGTATCGAAACCGGTCTCGGTCCGTATCTTGTGATGGAACACTTGAACGGCCCGAGCCTCAAACAGCAGCTCCACGATCGCGGTAGGTTCGACGTCGCCGAGGTATGCCGTATCGCCTCGCAAATTGGCAGCGCACTCGACGTGGCGCACGCCCAAGGCATCGTCCACCGCGATCTGAAGCCCGGCAACGTGATGACGCATCATTACGCGGGCGGTGAAGTCGTTTACAAAATCATTGATTTCGGTATTGGCGCTCTTCGGGTGACTAAGGCCCAGAGCGCTCGGCGGGCCGATGACGGCCCGACGCACGTAACCGTTGCGTACGCCTCGCCGGAACAACTGAACGACGAAGAAGTCGGCGAACGATCCGATATTTACAGCTTCGGCGTGACGATTTACGAGCTGCTGACAGGCCGCCGCCCGTTCGAGGCGCCCGATACCCCAGCTCTGATTGCCAAACATCTATTTGAAATGCCCGAAGCACCAACACGATATCGCCCCGACATCCCGCCGCGCATGGAAACGGCCATCGTCAAAGCGCTCGCGAAGGACCCGCAGTCGAGATGGGAAACGGCGTCCCGCTTTGCACAGGCGCTTTCCGGCGACACCGACAGACTTCCCGCAATTGTCGAAGGGTCCACGTCACGGATGGCCGATGCGTACGAAGTCGGTGAGGTCATTGGGCGCGGTCGTCTCGGCAGCTATATCCACAAGGGGACTCATCGCGCCACGCGGCACGAGGTGGCGATCCGCGTCATCCGGCGGGAACAGGATACCGAGTGGGAGGCCGCCCGGACCCGTTTCATGCGGGAGGCGCGCATGGCACCGGTCAATCACCCCTCAATTTTGCGCGTGCGTGACTACGGCGAGGAGCACGACCTCGTGTACGTCGTCACTGACTTCGTTCCGGGCTCCTCATTACGTGAGGTAATGGACCGTGAAGGCGCATTCGCGTGGAACGACGGCCGCGCTCTGCTGCTGGATCTGACCGGCGCCACTTGTGCATTGCATACACACGGCCTGCTCGCCTTTGGATTGACGCCATCGATCATCCGCCTCGCCACTAGTGGGGACCCTGCCCGCCTCGTGATCTCGTCGGCCGGTGTGTCGGAGATCCATGAAGTGTTCACACGCACGGGCGTGCAGCCGGTCCGCGGCCAGAAGGCGATCGATGGCGATGCGTTCTATCTCGCACCGGAACTGTTGTTCGGCGAAAAGCCTGACGGCCGCACGGACATCTTCATGATTGGGGTTATTGGCTACGAACTCCTCACCGGTCGCCGGCCGTTCAAGGCAACGACGGTCGAGCGCCTCGTGGCCGCGGAACTCGCCGGTAAAGTCGTCGATCCACGGAAGTACGCTCCGCTATTGCCGGTCGACGCTGCACTGTGCCTGTTGCGGTGCCTCGCGTCCCGTCCGGATAAGCGCTTTTCAGATGTCATCGAGCTCGAACACGCATGGCAGGCAACGCCGTTGCGGTGAGCTGAATCTTCACAGCCGCTTTGTGAGTTCTGACGCAGCCTTCAGGAACCGGCTGATTCGGACTGGTGAGTGGTCGGAGTCGGTGCCCAGGCCGAACGTGAACTGCAAAGCTATCCATTCCGACAGGACGATCTTTTTCGCCTCGGAAACGTCGGCCGCGTTGATTGTTGCCAGAAGCTGTTCGCTGAGCGCTCGGATCGACGGCTACCGACGGGGGCGCAACGGTCAAACGTCTCCCAGCCAGCACCGGACCGACGCAGGCCTACCGGCGGCTGCCGCGGACAGGTCCCGGACGCCGGCGCCCTCCGGGGCCACGGCGCTCCTGACGGGTCGTTGGTGTTCGGAATGGCCAGCCCGCGCGTTTTCATCATTGGGTCGCGATAAAGCCCCAGGCTTTTCGCCACTTTTCGGTATTCAGTCAGGCAGCCAAACGGCTATGATCGCGCCCCCGCGGCTCGAACCGGCTCACCAAAACCGCGAGTTTCCAAAACGGCGTCAGGACGCGCGCGATGCGTAGTCTCTGCTAGCCGATATATCTGGTCGCCGAATATTCGGTCCACGAATCGGAGCGAGTCGTGCATAGTCTGACCAATCGCCTTCGCCTGTCGTGGCTCACGGTTGTCGCGCTTGCAGCATTCGCGGTCGTCGCCGCGGTTCGCCCGGGCGATCTCAGCGTGGCGAGCGTCCTTTTTGCTCACGACGCGAAGCAGTTCAACCAGTTGCTGCTTGAACCGGGAGAGCCGACACCCCGGTTCGAAACCGTGAGCCTGCTCCGCGCGCAACTCGCCGCGGACATGATGTTTCTCGTCGCGTACGGCCTGCTGCTCCGGGCATCGGTCCGGCTGCTGACATCCGCCCCTCGGGCCCGGCTCGCGCAGTATGGCGCCATCGTCGTGATGATCGCGGACGCGACGGAAAACGTGTTCGGCCTTCTCGTGTTGCGGAGGCTCGGCGAGGGAAGCGGACAGACCCCCGACTGGTGGTTCGCGGCAATGAACATCGCCGCGGCAACGAAATGGGTTGTTGCCGGCCTTGTCCTGCTATCTCTAGCAGCCGGGTGGCGCCGTGAAGCAGCCGTCCTCGACCGCTGGCGCCGACCTGTGGCCCGGGGCATCGCGGCACTGTTCTGCATCGGCGCTCTCGGATCTGTCGGCGTCGTTGGCGTCGCCGCGCTCTTCGGCATCGGCGATCCCCCATCTGCCATCTTCGTCGGCGGCGCCCTGTTCCGGCGTCTCGATTGGGTGACGCTCACAGCGCTGTTGGCGCCTGCCGTTGCGTTTTTACTCCAGTTTCGTCTCCTCAACATGAGCGGACTGATGCTGCGCTTTCTGTACCTGGCACGCGCATCACTCATCATTCTGCTGATACTCGCCGCCTTCGGGCCGATCGCGCTCGGGCCTGCGGTGGACCTGCTCGGGGGCATTCTCGTGGCCGCCAACTTCAGCGGCGTCGTGCTGACGACAATGGCGGCGATCGCCGTGTTGTTCGCATGCGGAACCCAGATAGGCAACGTGCGCGCCTACAGCTGGGAGCGGGTGCAGGACGAATCGCTTCGCGTGCTCGATCACGAAGTCTTTGCGTTTGGGGTGTTCTGGACTGGTGTCGTGGCAGCCGGTTCCCTGCTGTTTTCGGTCGGGCTCGTGTCGCTGTCCCTGAGCATGCGGACGATAGTCGCCGGTATCGTGACAGGCACGATCGGAGCGCTGCTCCTGCTGTTCCTCATCGAGTTGATTGCGGCGCTCCTCTCGGACAGGGTTCCTGGTAAGCCCCGCTGGGATCCTGCTGTCCCCTTTCGCAACTTGTTCTGCTTGGCATACGCGTTGGACAAAGCGGCTGACCACTCCCCGCCAGCGTTCAAATTTCGCTGCCTCGGATCGTTTGTTTCGAGTTTGTTCGGGAGCAGGAGCGGCTACGTCGAAACGCTTCCCGACGGAGAACGCCGTATCCTGCCCGGCCATACGTTCGCATCGATTCAGTTCGCGATCACCGTCGGATTGTTCTGGGTCGCGCTCTACTTCAAATCACGTCCGGGAGATCTCACGTTTTACACGCAGCCCCTGTACGCCACTGAAGCTGCATTCTGGGCGCCGACGGTCACGTCCATCGTCCTTCTCTTGCTGTTGACGAGTTGGGCGCTGACGGGCGTCGCGTTCTTTCTCGATCGATATCGGACGCCGCTCTTTACCATCGCGTTGGCCGCGGCGCTGACGTCGGGGTCCTGGTCGCGAACGGACTACACGGTACCGACGGTCCTGACGACGGCCACGTACAGCCTGGCGACGCCGGGACAGGTACTGAAGCGCTTCGGGGAGCGACCCCTCGTCGTCGCGGCCGCGGGTGGTGGCATTCAGGCAGGTGCCTGGACACTGCGAGTGCTGCGCGGTATCGACGAACATCTGCGGGGCGGACTGCGCAGCCGCGTAGCCATGATCAGCTCCGTTTCAGGTGCGTCGATGGGCTCGTTGTATTACGGCGCATACGAGGGCGAGTCGTCTTTGAAAAAGGCCGAAGAACAAGCGCTGAAACCGAGCTTGGACGACGTCGCCACTGCACTCATCGGGAGCGATATATTCGGGATCATCGGGTTCAGACGCGGCCGCGATCGTGGTGCAGCGCTCGAAAGCAGTTGGGAACAGCGGTTGCCGGAAGCGCAGATGAACGAGGCAACGCTGCGAAGGTGGTCGGAGCGCGCCCGCGACTTCAACCTCGGGCCTGCTCCGTCGCGGCCATTTCCGGCCTTCCTGTTCAACAGCACGATCGTCGAGTCCGGCCGGCCCATCGCGTTTGCGACAACGCAGTTGCCGACGCCCGCGTACAGAGCTCGTTTTCAGAAAGAGGCCCGCCAATATCCGGTGGTTGAAAGCGCCAACCGAATCCTGCGCCTGTCAGGCAGCGACAACGGTCCAGCGCGCGACATCGGACTGAAGATGGTGACGGCGGCCCGCCTGTCCGCCGCATTCCCGTACGTCAGCCCTGCAGCAACGCTCGATATCCCAGGAGTCGAGCCGTTCCATCTGGTCGACGGCGGTTACTACGACACCTATGGGCTCGTGGCGCTGTCTCAGTGGGTTGACGATGCGCTCGAGGAACTGTTCAGTGAGGGGCAAGGGATGCCCGGCGAAGTGGGCGTCGTGATTGCCCGCGGTCTGGTTGCGTCAGACTCGCCGCTATTGACGCGGCTAGGCAACTCCGAAAGCCCCGAACCGCCGCCCTTACTCGATCTGACGATCGCCCGTCATGGATGGCGTTGGCAGATTACGGCGCCGCCGTCTACGGCGCTCCATGCATTGTCGTTCGCACAGTGGGCCGGTGGCGTTCAGACGCTCCGGCTCCTGGAGGAGAAGTGGGAAGGCCGGCACGTGCGCATCGTCCCGTATGTGTTCGACTACCCGGGCACGGACCGCGCACCAGTGTGTCAAGGGGCGCCCTTGTCGTGGAAGCTGACGACCCCGCAGCAGCAGTGCATCAACCAGGCGTGGAGGACGTTCGAAACGAACGGCACCTCTCCGTTGTGGAAACTGCAATGACGCGCCGCGTGACGGCAGGCAGAGTGTCGCTCTTCCTGGTTCTCCTCCAACTCGTCATCCTTGCCGGCAGCCAATGGGGGTGCAGCGCCGCCCCGAGCGCGCCGATCGAAGATGAAGCCAAAACTGCCGGAAAGACGAAGGCAGACTTTCCGGCCGACGACTCCAACTACTTCTCGCAGATGGATCAAATGCCGGGCGCCGTTGCCGGGCAGCTCCAGCCTCTAGATCTGACTCCCGAACAGATTCGAGGTCGGAACACCTGGATGTTGTGGACGGGCGGCAACGAAGCCTTCTGGGATTGGCTCGCCAATTACAACCCTGGATTCATCGATCTGTTGAAGCTTGTCGATTTCAACCCTGAGCGACAGTGGCGGCGGTTCGAGAAGGCCGGGCTCATCGTCGAACCCGATACAGCCGTACCGACAACCGCGGATCGTGTCGGCTTGTACATTCGGAAACCGACAGACGAGAGCGTCAAGAAACCCGACGAACTCAGGTTCGGACGTTCATCGGGCATCGTCGGACTGCGGCTCTACGCCAACTCGAAGTTCGACACCGCAGCGGCTAGTCGCTGGGACGTGAAGCGCTATTACAGCGACCCGTCCTACTACCTGGATCCGTCGCTGGTCAGACCTTACCGCGTGGGGATGGCCTGCGCGTTCTGCCACGTCGGGCCGCATCCTTGAGCCCACCGGCCAACGTCGAGGAACCGGCCTGGAACAATCTGTCGGCAACGATCGGCAGCCAATACCTGCGAACGAGAGCGGTCTTCGGCAATTTGCTGAAGCAATACATC
>CAWFEX010000011.1:0-258288 GCA_963814955.1 uncultured Acidobacteriota bacterium | reverse complement strand
ACTGGTCGAACGCCTCATCGCCCGGCATGCCATTGCCGGGCCACTGCGTGTGCAACTTCGCCTGAGGGTACAGGTTGGCCTTCTCCGGCGCGGTGAAGCGAATCTGCATCGCATCAGTGTTTGGACGACGAGTGGGTCCGGACGCGTCCGTGAAATAGCCGGAGCGCGCACGTCCCGGCTGGTCGACGATATAGACCGCGTAGCCTTGCTGCAGGAAGTGATCGCCCCAGCCCGCGCGACCATCGGGCGTGCCCAGAAAGTTGGTGCCCGTCTGATTGCCGCCGTGCCACATCACGATCGGATACGGCTGCGTGCGGCTTTCGGGAATCTGGTACTTGACGTACATCTGTCCGACGCGGATCTGGCCATCCTTCGACTTCACATAGTGACCGCCGACAAAGAAGTAGCCCTGTTCGGCAAGCACGAGGCGTTTGCCGGCGCCAGACGTGTCGGGCGGCATGTACGAGCATCCTGTGAGCGCTGCGAACGCCGTTGCGGCCGCGAGCTGTGTGACGTTACTCATGCGAGTCCTTGCGACTTTCGATGCGTGTGGCTCTTGGGAACCGCGCAAGGATACACTGCCCGATCGAGGACCGGGGTTATCCTGCGAGGAGATCACCCGTCGCCTGACCGCCGCGTCGGGTGCAAGCCGTGGTTAGGCCGACTCTCCGGATAGCTGAGCGACCGCTCTCTCAAGATGCCCGGGAGTCATCCTGTCGAATCTCCGGGAGATCTTGGCGTTCTGGGCGTCAAAGCCCCGATACTGCTCGAGGGCCCGTTGCAAGTGGCGCACAGCGATCGCCGGTCGCCGAGCGCCAGCGCCAGGTACCCGACCGATGTGTTGCGTGCCGCGGAGTCCGGAGCGCCGGGTAGCCACGTGCCTTCGTCGGGCGGCGCTGTGACGCCTCGCAAAACGGAAAGCACGGGCGCGGATCCCCGAACGCGGCAAACCATGGCTCGGCCGTCTCGGTCAGCGCATCAGCGGCTTGCGCTACGACGTCTGACGTGTTGTGACCGTGTTCGTCAACAAACCAGACATCCCGCGCTTTCGGAAGGCCCGGATGCCCGGGCAGCAGCCGTCGCCGAATGTGGCCGTTGTATTCCGCCGGACGAAGCTGTTCGTTCCGAATCGGTAAAGGGTGGTCCGACGGCACGTCAGCCAGGTAGATACTCAGGTTGACCGCAAAGGAGAAGGTTGTGCAACCCAAGACGTCGGCGTTGTAACGGTTGAACGACTGAAAGTTGATGATGTCGATCAACTGCTCTCGGTCACGCCAAGCGGTGCGACTCGTGAAGCACGAAAAGCCGCGGTCCTTCAGCACCGGCCAAGCCAGCGAACGGACCGCTCGATTCACCAACGCTGAGCTCATGCTGATTCGACCTAACGTGCCGCTCGAGCCGCGCGGCGCAGCGACATAATCGCACAGGACCGTGGACCGCGCCGGCTCCAGGCGGTTGTTAGGCAGCGTTGGAATATTGGCGCCAGTTCTCGACCGTGAGCGCCCACCGCTCGTGATCACGCCAGCGACCACCAACCTTGAGGTACCGTGGCGAAAAGCCTTCTTGCCGGAATCCGAGTCCACGAACTAATTCGCGCGAAGCCGTATTGCCGGGTTGAATGTTGCTTCGACCCGATGCAGCCGATGGACTCGAAACACTTCGCCGAGGACCGCCCGAAGCCCTGACTCATGCGGCCGTGCCCGTTGTGGGGCACGAAGGCATGATACCCAAGGTATGCAGATTGGAATGCACCCCGAACGATCTCACTGATGGTGATGACACCGGCCAGTTCGTCTTCGCTCGTACGGATCCAGTATCCAATGTGCGCCGGTCCTCGCAGTCGCGCAAGATAGCGCTCGAACGCTTCGACTGTACGGGGTGGCGTTACCAGGCCTCGATGAAGGTCACGGCTCCCGACACCGCCGCCAGAAATTCCGCTCGTCGCCTCCTTGATGGTGCTTCGAGAATGTGCTGCATTTGAGTGTGTCCGGCTAACGCTTGGTATCAGTCGCGGCGCGAACGGGGCCATGCGCCGTCGGCTGCATGCCATGTTAGGCTGTTGCCGATCGAACATACGCTTACCTGATCGACCATTCCTCGTGCTGAGACACCCTCAGCGACGGTCGTTGGTCCGTGCAGCGCCGGTTCTGAACAGACCAAGATCGATGAACTCGCCCATGGCTTTGTACCCGGCAGCGTTGGGATGCGTGTAGTCGCAATTGAACTCGGCCTTTATCGATTCACTTCCGGCATAAACGGGCCCGCCCTTCAACAACGCATCGAAATCAATGATCGCGTCGAAGTTCGCTCGGGTCCGTATCCACTCGTTCACAGCCACCCGCTGCGCCTCCATGTCCGGCGTCCATCCCGTTAGCACAGGCCTGCCGCGCGGAATGATAGTCACGCCGATAATCGAAAGACCCTTCGCGTGGACGCGGTCGATGATCTGCTGCGTAGCGGCGATGACCTGCGCGGCAGTGGCGCCCCCGGTGATGTCATTCGTTCCCTCGAAGAAGATCACATGAGTTGCGCCCGCCCGTTCGAGCACGTCGCGGTCAAGCCGTTCAAGTCCCGGAGGACCGTTGCCACCAGACACGATTCGGTTGCCGGCAATGCCTTCGTTGGCGATGGCCTTGATTTCACTCGCAGGTCGCGAGTTCAGGCGCGCTGCCAGAACGTCCGTCCAGCGCAGATATTTGTCGGGCAGCACAACGTCGTTCTCGGTCGTGCTGCAGCGTCCATCGGTGATCGAGTCTCCGAACGCCACGATAGTCCCGGAGACCAACGGCGACAGGACATCGACTGCCGCAAGCCAGTAGAACGGGAAGGCGTCGACCATGGTGCCGGAGGCCCGTTGTGGGACGGGCATGAAGCCACTGCCGGAGGCTTCGGCTCCGAGGCTGCCCGGAGCGTAGTAATTTGTCGCCAGACCTAGCGTGTGCGTGCTGATGTCAGACGCCGAAGCGACGTTGAGACTCACCGCCAACCGCTGGAAGGCCTTCACGTCAAGAGCCACCGGGTCGCTCCACGCCCCCGCGCCCGGTGCAAGGTTGAGACTGGTACCACCGTTGAAGCTCAGCTCAGTGTTCGTGCTCGGCATCACCGACGCGCCCGTGTCCGCCACACCGATGAACGCGCCCGAGAATGCCACCGGGCCCTGCCCCAACGTGTTCTCCAGCTTGATGCGCAACGAAGTGCCTGAGATCGTCGGACGGACGATCATGCGCACGGTGCTGCTGCTGAGGGCGGGGGCTGTCTCGCGAACGTTGTGGGACACCGTCCACGCTGAGAACCACTGCGGGCCTCCCTGCGCGACTGCGTTCGTGGCCGGTCGGAAGATCAAGATCAGCGCCGCTAGCAGTGTGACGATGCATGATGTGCGCGCGAGCCAGGACCGTCCGTTCCGAGCTCGTGCGAACGAAGTGGCTTGAAGCACTGTGGTCATTCTGG
Organism: uncultured Acidobacteriota bacterium; assembly: GCA_963814955.1. Lineage (GTDB taxonomy): Bacteria > Acidobacteriota > Vicinamibacteria > Vicinamibacterales > UBA2999 > DATCJA01. The sequence continues at coordinate 254,838 of CAWFEX010000011.1, read as the reverse complement.
TCTTTCTCGCGGTGTCGAGAATCAGAGAGCCACCGTCGCCGTGGACCGTCGGTGATCGGCCTAGACAGTATGGCTGTCGGAGCAGAGACCTGCCTCACGTAGTAAATCGTGGGTTACGCGACGCCGATGAGGGCGACGCGCAGAGCCACATACAACGGAGGCAGGTCATGGCGAAACGTAGCATGTTCGTGGGGATGGATGTCCACAAGGAATCGATCGACGTCTCGCTCGCCGAGGAGGGGCGCGACGGCGAAGTGCGCCACTACGGCGTGATCCCCGGCGACCTGGAGGCGGTGGCCAAGGTCGTGCGGGCGCTGCGGGCGCCGAACCGTCGGTTGCGCTTCGTGTACGAGGCCGGCCCGTGCGGGTTTGGGATCCACCGCTATCTCACCGCCCAGGGCGAAGACTGCGTCGTCGTCAATCCCTCGAGCATGCCGAAACGGAGCGGCGATCGGATCAAGACCGATCGGCGCGATGGCGATGCGTTGGCCCGGTTGCATCGCGCCGGCGAGCTCACGGCGATCTACATTCCGACGCCCGATGATGAAGCCCTGCGTGACCTCGTGCGCGCGCGCGAAGACGCGGTCGGCCTGAGCACCCAAGCCAAGCATCGGTTGAAAGCGTTCTTGCTCCGTCAGGGTCGCCGCTATCCGGGACGCGCCGGGTGGACGCGCCCGTATCGCCGCTGGCTGGCCGATCTCAGTTTCCCGCTCGCCCCGCAGCACATCGCGCTGCAGGAGTACCGCGACACGATCGACGAGACCGAACGCCGGGTCGAGCGGCTCACCGACCAACTCCGGCAGCTCACGCCGGCGTGGCGCTGGGCGCCGGTGGTGGACGCGTTGCAGGCGCTGCGCGGCGTGTCGTTTGTCACCGCCGTGGGTCTGGTCACCGAGGTCGGCGACATTCGCCGCTTCACGCATCCGCGCGAGCTGATGGCGTACCTCGGCCTGGTCCCCTCGGAATACTCGAGTGGGCCGAGTGTCCGCCGGGGCGGGATCACCAAAGCGGGCAATCCGCATGCGCGACGGTTGCTCGCCGAAGCGGCGTGGGCGTATCAGGGCGTGCCGCGGATCGGACGGCAGATGCTGTACCGGCAAGAAGCGTTGCCGAAGACCGTCTGTGACATCGCGTGGAAAGCGCAGCTCCGCCTGACGTCACGCTTTCGCAAGCTGGTGGCGCGCGGCAAGGCGAAGCCGAAGGTCGCGACCGCGATTGCGCGCGAGCTCACGGGATTCATCTGGGCGATCGCACGGGAGGTGCCGCCGCCGCCCGCGTAGCGTGACGCGGCCATCAGGTCCGTCAGGCCGGCGGCATCGCGGCCAGGTGGAGAACCCTCGAAGACGTTATGGACATCAGCACCATCGATACGTCCGTGCCTAGGGCGAGGCAGCTCCGCGACGAACCACAGTCTGGGCGGTACCCAACCCGCGGATATCAGCAGCGTCAACCGTCGCTAGAACGCGGTGCCGCCGACCAGACGGATCTGAAGAACGAAGAGCACGGAAAGAGCGTGCTGAGAAGGGGAACTCACAACGCGTGAGGTCGGGAGCGATCTGCCCAGTTGACAGATCCCAGCCATATCAACGCTAAAGCCGCGCCTGCTCGATGAACGCGATGGCGTCCGCCTTCGCGATGCGCGCTTCGCCTTGGAACTTGAACGCCGGCAGCAAGCCTGCCTTGATCCACTTCCAGACAGTCTCCGGGCTGACGGTCAGAACGTCCGCGAGTGCGAAAAAAGTCAGCACTCCAGACACGATAGAACCCAGGGCCGCGCGGCCGCGTCGTAGGCGAGATTTATGCCGCGAGTTGGCTACCATCACGGCAGGGAAGCTCGCTCATGGCCGGCCAGAAAACGCCAACGGGCGCCACTCGCGGCGCCCGTTGCAGATTTCGTTGCAACCAATTGATGAAAAGTGGTCGGGGCGAGAGGATTTGAACCTCCGACCCCTCGGTCCCGAACCGATCGTTGCCGCGTCGAGTTTTCGAACGATTTCGCAGATTCTCGCACTCGGGTAGTCACCGGGTAGCGGTTCGGCCGCGGCCAGCTCCCGCATTCGCCGAACACGGCCGCCAATTTCCGGCGCGGTCGATGCTCGCGACGGTTCGTCCGGATCTCGCCCATCGCGGCCGCTTCCAGCTCGCGCGTCTCCTGAGTTGTGGAGCAACGGTCGCGGTGCTACTGTGATCGCATGACGCTGAAGGCTCGAGTGAAGGCCGGGCGACTTGTCGTCGATGAGCCCACCGATCTGCCCGAAGGAACCGAAATCGAGCTCCTGCCGCTCGATCCCGGAGACTGGCTCGATGAGGAAGATCGAGCCGCGCTCCATCAGGCTCTGAAAGATTCCGACGAAGACATCAAGGCCGGTCGTCTCGTCGACGCGGACGTGATCCTTCGCCAACTTCGATCGCGTTGAAGAATCGCCGCGTTCGCTTCACAGCCACTGCGCAAGAACACGTTCGGCGAGAGAAAGCCTGGTGGTTGGCCAACCGCGACCACCCGGACGTGTTTACCGAGGAACTCGAACAGGCGCTCCAGATCATCGCGGTGCTTCCGGGTGCCGGAACGCTCTACGCTCAATCGCCCGTTCCCGGCGTTCGCCGCGTCTACCTCAGGAGAGTCGCCGTCCATCTCTATTACACGTTCGATGACACACGAGTGATCGTTCGCGCCCTCTGGGGCGCGCGTCGCGAACGCGGTCCGCGGATCTAACGATCAACGTGTGCGGCATGCCGCCAGCAGTCCAGCGCTCGGGTTCGAGCCCGACGATCATTGTTCGGGCGGGTCGCCCTCGAGTAACCTTGCCCGCGTTTCCCGATGTCCACCGACGACGATGACCTCCCTTTCGGGCTCTACGAGCGCCTCGTCACGGCCGGCCTGAAGGCGCGGCTTCTCCGCTTCGATTCCGCCACCGCCCACATCGTCACTGAGGAGATCGACGCAGCCGAGACACATGCCATCTTGGCTCGGCACATCGCAACCGTGGTGGCCCGTGCACTGGACGCTCTCCCTCAAGAAGACCGGGCCGCTGCGCAATCGGATCTGACGAACAAGATCATCAGTTCGCTTGCCGCCAATCCAGCTGACGGTCGGCCCAACGATGATTTGGTCCAAAGCCCGCCTGAACAACTGCGTGCGATTCAGCGGATCGCCAGATTGCCGAACGAGGATTGGAACGTCATCGCCCCGCTAGTCGCGCTGTCCGCGTCAGACCTCCTGGTGAATGCACGCGGGGAGCCTGGCCTCGCCCACGCGCTCGCCCACGAGATCCCGTCCGCCGATTCCATCGACTTGCTGTGCGCTTTCGTGCGATGGCATGGGCTGCGGCTGTTGGCCGATCCGCTCGAGGCGCTGTGCCGAGCGGGCAGGCCACTCCGTGTGATCACCACCGTGTTTACCGGATCCACGGAACGGAAAGCGCTCGATTGGCTGGTGGCGCGCGGCGCGCAGGTCAAGGTCTCGTACGACACGCAGTCCACGCGCCTTCATGCGAAAGCGTGGCTCTTCCGCCGCGCCAGTGGCTACTCCACCGCCTACATCGGCTCGTCAAATCTCTCGAAGTCAGCCCTCGTGGACGGCGTGGAGTGGAACGTGCGCCTATCGCAGGTGGGCTCGCCGGACATCCTTGAGAAGTTCGATGCCACGTTCGAAACGTACTGGGAGAGTCCCGAATACGAATCCTATGAACCGGCCCGGGATGCCGCGCGATTCGATCGCGCGGTCGCGCCGGAGCAAGGCGACTTTCTCGAGGCGCCGCTTCTGTTCCTGGATGTCGAACCGTGGCCCCACCAGCGCGAGATGCTCGAGAAGCTCGCCGTGGAGCGCGAACGGCATCACCGCTTCAAGAATCTTGTCGTGGCCGCGACGGGAACCGGCAAGACCATCGTCGCCGCGCTCGACTACAAGCGCCTGCGCGATCAGCACGGAGATCTCCGTCTGCTGTTTGTGGCCCATCGACAAGAAATCCTGAGGCAGAGCGTCGGCGCGTTCCGCCAAGTCCTGCGATCGGGAGACTTCGGCGAGCTCTACGTGGACGGCCATCGGCCCGACGAGTGGCGGCACGTATTTGCTTCCATTCAGTCCCTGGCGCAGGTCGATTTGGCGCAGCTCGATCCGGCCGCATTCGACGTCGTGATTGTCGACGAGTTCCATCATGCGGCGGCGCCGACGTATCGGCGGCTGCTCGAACATCTCTTCGGCGGCGCAAAGGCCGACTCGGCTCGACAGCCGCCCAGAATCCTCCTGGGGCTGACCGCCACGCCCGAACGCACCGACGCCGAAGACATCCTTCACTACTTCGACAATCACATCGCGGTGGAAGTGCGGCTCTGGGATGCGCTCGAGCGCGGGTTGCTCTGCCCGTTCCAATATTTCGGGCTGCATGACAACACCGACTTGTCATCGGTTCGGTGGTCTCGCAAAGGCTATGACACGGCGGAACTCGAGCGCCTGTACACCGGAGACGATGCGCGGGTGAGATTGGTACTGGAGCAGGTGCGGCAGAAGCACCGCGATGCGGGGACGATGCGCGCGCTGGGATTTTGCGTGAGTATTGCGCACGCGGAGTTCATGGCACGGCGGTTCACGGAGGTCGGTCTACCGTCAGTCGCCGTGTCAGCGAACACCGACAGCGAGACGCGAAAGGCCGCTCTGGCCTCGTTGCGCGCGGGTCGGGTGCGGGTACTCTTCGCGGTAGACCTGTTCAACGAGGGGGTCGATCTCCCGGAGGTCGATACGCTGCTCTTTCTTCGGCCGACGGAAAGCGCGCTCGTGTTTCTCCAGCAGCTCGGCCGCGGGCTGCGGCGCCATGAGAGAAAAGATTGCGTGACGGTCCTGGACTTCATCGGCCAGTCGCATCGGCAGTTCCGCTTCGACCTTCGCTATCGCGCCGTCACAGGGACGACGCGAACCGAAGTCGAGAAGCAGGTGCAACTGGGTTTTCCGTTCCTGCCTGCGGGCTGCTCGATGCAGCTGGATCGCGTCGCGACGCAGATCGTCCTCGGCAACCTGAAGAGCGCCATTCCCTCGCGTCGTCCTGCGATGGTGAGGGAATTGATGGCGCTCGCCGGCGCTCGTTCGGCGTCCGGGCGTCGTATCACGCTTCCCGAATTCCTTCAGGAGGCGGGCCTGGAGTTGGAGGACGTGTACCGTTCCGGCAGTTGGTCGGGCCTGCAACGTGACGCGCGCCTGGAGGTGCCCGCTCCAGGGCCATATGAAACGCTCATCGGTGATCGCCTGGCCGGACTACTCCACGTGGACGATCCGCTTCGGCTCGAGGCCTATGAACGCCTAGCGGCATCGGCATCCGTGATCCAACGGACTGACGCCGATCGTCGCCTCGTGACCGGCTTTCATTTCGCCGCGATCCCATCGAAGATCGCACCCAAGACACTCGCCGAGTCGGTCGCGCTCCTTCACGCGCATCCGGCGATCGTGCGAGGAACTGCGCGAGCTGATTCCCCTCCTGGACGAGCGGTCAGAGCATCTCACCTATCCGCTGGACCTCGCCCGGCCCACTGGATCGCCCCTCCGCGTGCCCCTGTCCGTGCACGCGCGCCACACGGTGGACGATGTCCTCACAGCATTCGGGATGCTGGATTTCAATAAGACCGCCTGGAAGCAGACCGGGGTGATTCGTGACGAGCAGACGAACTCCGACCTGTTCTTTGTGACGCTTGAAAAATCAGAGCGCGAATATTCGCCATCCACGCTCTACAAGGACTATGCGATTTCGCCCACTCTGTTCCATTGGGAATCGCAGTCAACCACCACGCAGCGTTCGAAGACCGGGCAGCGCTACATTCATCACCGGAACCGTGGCGGCCATATCCTGCTCTTCGTGCGTCCACGAAAGAAGCAGGACGGGCGCACGATGCCCTACACGTTCATCGGCCCCGCAGACTACGTCTCGCACAAGGGCGACCGGCCAATCAGCTTCGTGTGGAAATTGCAAAGACCAATGCCCGCGGATTTCTTCCGGCAGGCGAAGGTGGCCAGCGGCTAACAGTCTCCAGCCACATCCGGCGCCGTCGGATGTGCCCAGCAGGTCCTTCCCGCGCCGCGAAACTCGGCTTGGATCCGGCCCCGGATGGCATCGTCGCGACAACACGATCAACTGATTAGTCAGATCGCGAATCGTGCCGGATCTCGATTGTCAGGGTAGCGTGGAGGGTAGCGCTTTGCTTCGCAGAGTCCGTGGGATGGACCAGTCGCGAGCGACGGAAGCGAGAAATCTCGAAGGATTTTGGAGGAAGGCCTGATTTGAAGCACCGGACACTCGGTTCTCGACCCTCGAATTGGAAGTGAAAACCGAGTGACCCGCCAGACTAAGTTCTGCGGATTCTCTGAGGAAAATGAGGAAATTTGGTCGGGGCGAGAGGATTTGAACCTCCGACCCCTCGGTCCCGAACCGAGTGCTCTACCAGGCTGAGCCACGCCCCGACGAAGAAATCAGTCTACCGTACCTCCGCGGGCGTCACCAGCGGCAGACTCTCGACAAAGCCCAGCGCACCGTGCGCCGTCATGTCAGGATGCAGCGGCGTAATCGAGATGTAGCCGTCGCGCACCGCCTGGTAATCCGAGCGGTCGTGCGGCTCCCACGTGTTCTCCCCTTCCTCGATCCAGTAATACGCGCGATCACGCGGGTCGATCCGCTTGCTCACCACGGTGACATGATTGCGCTTCGCCTGCACGGTCGCCCGAAACCCCTTGTTCGGCCCGAACGGGACGTTGATGTTGAGGAGCGTGAACTTCGGCATCCCGCGCCCGAGAACGGCTTCGGCAAGGGTGAACGCCGACCTGCGCCGCCGGTGCAAAATCGAAGTGGTTGCCCTTGTTTTGCGTCGAGAACGCCGATGACTCGGAATGCCGAGCAGCGCGCCTTCCAGCGCGCCAGACACGGTGCCCGAATACGTCACGTCGTCGCCCAGGTTCCAACCCTTGTTTATGCCCGACACGATCAGATCCGGCTTGCCGTTCAGCACGTGCGCGATCGCTACGTTGACGCAGTCGGTCGGCGTGCCGTCAACGGCATAGACGTCGTTTCGCACGCGCTCCAGCCGCAACGGACGTCTCAGCGTCAGCGCGTGTCCAATCGCGCTGGCTTCCTGAATCGGCGCAACGACCGTAACCTCGCCGAGCGGCGCCAGCGCTTCGGCAAGTGCATGTATTCCTTCTGAATGCACACCGTCGTCATTAGTGACGAAGAATTCGAGGCATCGGAACCTACGATCATAGCACCCGCCCTTGACGACATCGGAACGAACGACAGCAGCAAGGCTGCCGAGGCCGCCAGCGCCGCACCGGTCGTGAACGCCGTTGCCGCGCCGAACCGCTCGTACAGCAGGCCGAACACGATGCTTGCGCCCAGCGCACCTATACCCAATGCAGTGTTGTATGCGCCGAACGCAAGGCCGTGCCTGCTGGCAGGCGCCAGATCGGCGACCAGCGCCTTTTCCGCTCCCTCCGTGAGCGCGAAGAAAACGCCATAGATGAGGAACCACGCAATGAGGGTCTGCGCGGTCACTGGCCGTCGCGAAGCCGATGTAGACGAGCGCGTAAAGTAGCCAGCCGATGACGATTACCTGCTTGCGCCCGATACGGTCCGACAACGTTCCGCCCCACGTCGAGAGCGACGCCTTTACAACGTGCAGTCCCGACCAGAGCAGAGGCACGTACGTCGCATTGCCGATTTCGTCAGCCAGCCGCAGCAACAGGAACGCGTCAGCGGAATTACCGAGACTGAACAACAGCAGTATTGCGAGGAACGCGAACAGGTGCCTGCGACCTTCAGGACGAGCGCCGGAATCGCCTGTTGACGCGACCGGTATGGGCGCTACTGCTGCCGGCTCCGGTACCAGAAACAACAGCGCAACGGCGATTGCGCCCGGAATCACAGTCAGCGCGAACACCAGGCGATATTCCCCAGGCGCGAAGAACAGGATTGCGGTGGCGACGAGCGGGCCGATAATGGCGCCGGCGTGATCCATGGCGCGATGGAAACCAAAAATGCGCCCGCGTTCGCCGGTGGCGGCAAAACGCGCGAGCATCGCGTCCCGTGGTGCGCCGCGAATGCCCTTCCCCGTGCGGTCGAGCGCCCGTACCAGAAGCACCTGGGGCCAGCCTGTCGTGAGGGCGATGAGCGGCCTCGCGGTCGAGGACAACGCGTAACCCGCGATCACGATCGACCGGCGCTTCTCCCGACGGTCCGAAACGTAACCTGAGACGATCTTGAGCGCGCTGTTGACCGCCTCGGCTACTCCTTCGATGATCCCCAGCGACAGGGCGCCGGTGCCAAGCACTCTGGAGAGATATACCGGCAACAACGGGTAGATCATCTCGGTGGCCGCATCGGTGAACAGACTCGACCAGCCGAGCAGCCACACGGGCCTGGGAATCCGGTGCATCGATTGACCGGTATCGTACGATCGATCTAGTAGAGGGCCACAACGGACGAGGCACTCGCGATACGTGTTCGACGGCAGTAGACCGGGAACGGACAAGTCAGAAATGGCAACCCTCGAAGAAGTCCTTGCGGTGCGCACGCGCGACGCAGCGCCGGAGCTCGTCGAATCGATCGACGAGACGCGCCTGCGCTGCTACGCGTGCGGACATCGCTGCCCGATTCCGGTGGGAGCCCGTGGCGTATGCAAGGTCCGGTATAACGAAGGCGGGCGTCTCCGAGTGCCGTGGGGCTACGTTGGCGGCGTGCAGTGCGACCCGGTCGAGAAAAAGCCGTTCTTTCACGCATACCCCGGCGCGCTCGCGTACAGCTTCGGGATGCTCGGATGCGACCTTCACTGCAGCTACTGTCAGAACTGGGTTACGTCTCAGGCGCTGCGCGATCCGCAGGCGGTGGCGCCGCCGCGTGATACGACACCCGAATCGCTCGTCCAGGATGCGCTGCGCCAGCACGCGAAGATTGTTGTTTCGACGTATAACGAACCGCTCATCACCGTCGAGTGGGCCGTCGCGATGTTCCAGGCTGCGCGCGAGCAGGGACTCGTCACCGGCTTCGTCTCCAACGGCAACGGCACGACGCGCGTGCTCGAATACCTCCGTCCGCATATCGACTTGTACAAGGTCGATCTCAAGAGCTTCGACGACAAGCGTTACCGGGAGCTTGGCGGACGCCTCGAGCCGATTCTCGAGACGATTCGCTGGCTGCATGCGAGCGGCGTCTGGGTTGAGATCGTGACCCTGCTCGTTCCGGGCTTCAACGACAGCGAGCCAGAACTGCGCCGGCTCACGGAGTTCCTGGCCGGCGTGTCGGTGGATATTCCCTGGCACGTCACCGCGTTTCACCAGGACTACAGGATGACCGACGCCGTCCAACACCACGGCGGCGATGCTGCAGACAGCAGCCGCGGCATCGGCCGCGAGTCTGGCCTGCGGTACGTCTACGCCGGCAACCTTCCGGGGCGGGTCGGCGACCTGGAACACACCGCCTGCCACGCACTGCGGCGAGCGGCTCATCACGCGGTACGGATATCTGATTCAGGAGTACCGGCTGACGCCGGACGGGACGTGCCCCAGGTGCGCGACCCGGATTCCCGGGCGCTGGAGCGCCTCTTTCGAGGGCCAGCGCACAGCCTTCCCGTTCCTGCCCCACGACCGCACCAGGCTGTCGATTGTGTAACCGTAAGGTCAAAAGTCAAAAGGCAAAAGGCAAAGGTGAAGTCAAAGGTACTTACCTTTGCCTGACCTTTCCCCTTTGACCTGATTGATAATGACCCCAGTGCTCCTCGACCAGTTCCAGCGCCCGCTTCGCAATCTGCGGGTGTCGGTGACCGACCGCTGCAACCTGCGGTGCAGCTACTGCATGCCGGAGCAGGACTACGTCTGGCTGCCGCGCGAGGACATCCTGCAGTTCGAGGAGATCGAGCAGCTCGTCGACGTGTTCGTCGGAGCTGGGCGTCGACAAGGTGCGGCTCACCGGCGGCGAGCCGCTGCTGCGGCGCGACCTTCCACGGCTCGTCGCGGCGCTGGCCTCGCGTCAGGGCATCAAGGACCTCGCGATGACGACCAACGGCGTGCTGCTGGCGCAGCATGCGCAGGCGCTGGCGCAGGCCGGGCTGCATCGGCTGACTGTCAGCCTCGATACGCTGCAGCCGCAGCGCTTTCGCAGCTGACCCGATCCGACGAGCTCGCACCGGTGCTCGAGGGCATCGCCGCCGCCGCCCCGCTGTTTCCCGGACTCAAGATCGACACGGTCGTGATCCGTGGAACGAACGACGACGAGCTCGTGGACCTGATTGAGTTCGGCCGCCGGCATGGCGCCGAAGTACGTTTCATCGAGTACATGGACGTTGGCGGCGCCACCCACTGGTCGATGGAGCGCGTGGTGTCACGCGCGGAGATGCTCCAGTCTCTGGCGCGCCACTACGGTCCGATCACCCCCATCGTCGAGGTCTCCTCGGCCCCGGCCGATCGCTATCGTCTTCCCGACGGCACCGTCTTCGGCGTCATTGCGTCGACGACGCGGCCGTTCTGCGAGGATTGCGACCGCAGCCGGCTGACCGCCGATGGCATGTGGTACCTCTGCCTGTACGCCGCGCGGGGTGCTGACCTGCGAGCGGCGCTGCGGGGCGGGGCCACTCCACCGGAGCTGGCCGCGCTGATTCGATCCATCTGGGAGGCACGTCGCGACCGCGGCGCAGAAGATCGGCTTGCAACGCGCGACCGCGCACCGCTCATCCCGCTCGATACGCTGCGCCGGGATCCCCACCTCGAGATGCACACGCGCGGCGGCTGACCTGCGCCGCAGCGTCTCGGAAGTTATGACCGTAGGCGCCGGGTTCTTCGGACCGGGCGGCGTGGTTTCGGCGGTCCTCTTCAGCCGCAGGCTGCGACTTCAGGCAGTTGAGGCGTCTCCTCGACTTTGTCCAGCGTGTCGAGGAACGTCTTGACAAGCCTCTGGAAAACTTGCGCTGTTCCACCTGGAGCATCAGGTGGCGGATGGCCGTCCCGCTGGTCAGCGCCGGCCGATAGGGCCGCGCGGAGGTCAGCGCATCGTATACGTCGATGATCCCGACGATCTGCGCGAGCAGCGGCACTTCATCGCCGCGCAGTCCGTCTGGATAACCGCTGCCGTCGAGCCGTTCGTGATGCGAACGGATGATCGGGCGGACATGCCGCAGCGACTGCAGCGGAGCGCACAGCGAGTCGCCGATTTCCGTGTGCCGCTTCATCAATGCAAATTCTGCGTCTGACAGCGGGCCCCGCTTTCAGCAGCACTGAATCCGGCACGCCGACCTTGCCGACATCGTGCAGGTAGCCGCCGCGATGCAGCGCACTCGAGGTCGTCCGGGGACACGCCGAGGCGCGGCCCAGGCGCATGGCCCGCTGTGCGAGCCGCTCGCAGTGTCCCTTCGTGGTTGGATCGCGCGCCTCGATCGTCAGCGCCAGCGCCATGAATGCCGCTTCGGCCGAATCGAGCGCATCGGTGAGCTGCTTCATGCGCAAGAGCGCCGCGACGCGGGCGCGAAGCTCCTGCGGGTGCACCGGCTTGGACAGAAAGTCGTCGGCCCCCGCCTCGATCCCGCGAATCCGATCCGGCAGGTCAGAGAGGCCTGTGACCAGGACGACCGGCGTCAGGCGAGTCTCCGGATCCGCTTTTGAGCCTGCGGCACACTTCGATGCCGTCCATGCCGGGCATGCCGACGTCGGGCAGGATCGACATCGGGGTGATGAACGCTCACGGCGTCGAGCGCCTCGAGTCCGTCCTCAGCGCTGACGACCTGATATCCCTCGCCCGTCAGAAGTTTTTCGAAGAGCGCGCGAATCGTGTCCGTATCGTCGGCGACGAGGATGCGCGGACGCCGGCGGGTGGCGGTGTCAGTCACGATGTCCGGTCCATCGGGGTTTCGACACACTCCCGGTCCGTGCGGATCGGGCACGCTGGTGTAATCCATGCCGCTCTAACAGGCGGTACAACGCACGCCGGCTCATACCCAGCAACCGTGCCGCGCCTGCCTTGTTCCCCCCGACAAGCTCCAGCGTGCGGATGATGTGGTCCCGTTCAACCTCGAGAAGGGATGCCGGGACTTGCGGATTGGGGGCGCCCTCCGCGCTGGATGAAGTACTTCTGACGCAAGTCGTGTGAGGCTCTGCTTCAGAGCCTCCACCGCAGCCTCCACGCTCTGGTAGCCAGTGGTCAGAACGGCCTCGCACTGCGGGCTGACGGTCCGGAGCGCCCGCAGCACTTCGAGGCAGCTGACGTTCGTGCCCACGAGTGACAGCACCGCGCGGTCGTCGTCAACGACGAAGATATGAGGACGTTCGGCCTGCATGTGGATATTGAGGTCCCTGCCGACAAGGCCGGAACGGTCTTGTCATAGCAAGAGCATCACCACCCTGCGCATCGCGCGCGCACGTGTGCCACAAGCGTTGTCAAATTATTGAACTGATAGAGCTTACGTTGGGCGTCTGACCCTCAGCGTCCGGGCGGGACAGACACACCGCGGGCCGGCGGTGCACAGATATGTGCGAAGACCGCACACGGGCGAACAATCTTGGTAGTGGACCGGGGTCAGACCCGGGTCTGACCCCGGTCTGACCCTCCCGGCGCAGTCAGCGGGCGCGGGACCAGATTTCCTGCAGACGCCGGTCGCGACCGCACCCGAACCGGTAAAACCGGTACTGTGCGGAGTTCTTCTTGTAGTAGTCCTGGTGATACTCCTCGGCGGGATAAAACGGTCCGGCGGCCGTGATCGCCACCACGATCTTTTCTCCGAACTGCTTCTCCATCCGTGCCTTCGATGCTTCAGCGGCGACGCGCTGTGCATCGTTGTGAAAGAAGATTTCAGGGCGGTACTGGTTGCCGACGTCGCAAAACTGCCGGTTGGCCACGAACGGGTCGACGTTGTGCCAGAAACTTTCGAGCAGTTGCTCGTAGCTGACGACGGCCGGATCGAAGACGACGCGCACGGCCTCAGCGTGACCCGTTGATCCGCTCGAGACCTGCCTGTACGTCGGGTTAGGGACCTTGCCACCCGTATAGCCGGACGTGGTGGAGATCACTCCGCGGACCTTGTCGAAATCAGCTTCAGTGCACCAGAAACAGCCTGATGCAAATGTCGCGACCGCCTGTCCCTGCCGTTCCACTTCAGAGACGGCAGGCGGCGGCGTGCTCTGCGCCGACATGTCCATGATGCCGACGAATCCGCCCGTCAGCCACACGTAACCGACGGCGATGCCCAGGGCGGCGATGAGGATCAAGCGTTGTGGATGCATGGCACCGCGTCCTTGTTGTCAGGCGTCTGGAACGAACTTCATCGCCGCTCCGTTCATGCAGTACCGCTGGCCCGTTGGCTTCGGTCCGTCGGAAAAGACATGACCGAGATGGCCGCCGCAGCGAGCACAATGGACTTCGGTCCGTACCATGAAGAAGCTCCGATCGATCGACGTTCCAACCGCGTTCTCCAGTGGCGACCAGAAACTTGGCCAACCGGTTCCGCTGTCGTATTTCGTGCCGGAGGAGTAGAGCGGGTTTCCACATGCGGCGCAGATGAACGTGCCGCGGCGTGTTTCATGATCGAGCGGACTGCTGAACGCTCGCTCCGTGTCATGCTCACGCAACACGCGGTACTCTTCGCGAGTCAGCGTCGCACGCCATTCCTGGTCCGTCTTTGTGACGGCGAAGTTGCGAGTCGTCCCGCTGTCAGCGGCAGACGGAAAACGGCCGAGCCAGGCGACCAGCGGTGTCAGGCCCAGGGCTGCCCCGATTATGGCGAAGAGCTGGCGGCGGCTCTCCATAGTCAAAGCCTACCAAACGCCCGCGCGACAACCTAGCGGTGTTGCGGCACGTTGCCCGCGACGTCACCGCAGCGAGCGGCCGTGTTCGCGGAGCCATCGCCGTGCCGTCCTGTAATCGGGACAGGCGTCGGCTACGAGCTTCCAGTACCGGCTCGAATGGTCCATCCGGCGCAGATGCATCAGTTCGTGAACGAGGACGTAGTCCCGCACCGACGGCGGCATCAGGAGGAGCCGCCAGTTCAGACAGATATGACCGTCGGGCCCGCAGGATCCCCATCGCGCGCGCTGATCGCGGATGCTGATGCGCGAAACGGAAAGCCCGTGACGCGCGGCAAGCTCCAGCAGCCGTTCCCGCAGCTCGATTGACGCCCGTCGGCGCAGCTTCACCTGCTCCGTCGCACTTACCGGCGTCAACGGGACTCGAGCCCGCTCGCTCGCGATCCACTCGAGGTGCCGCATCCCAAATGCCGTTGCTTCCTTCCGTGAGCCGCCGCGTGGAATGGTGATGCGGACGCGGCCCTCGTTGTCGACGCGCATCACATAGCGCCGAGCGCGTTTGTGGCGTACGAAATAAAACTGGTCGGGAGCTTCCTGTTCGAATGGGAGCCCGAGCTGCACGATGACAGATTACCCTACAGAGTGTGACTGAAGTTGTTCACGTCGACCGGCAGCACATTGACCGGGAGGTTATCTCCAGGGCGGCCGACTGCCTTCGTCGGGGCGGGCTGGTCGCCTTCCCCACCGAAACGGTGTACGGCCTTGGTGTCCATGCGCTCGATCGCGCCGCCGTTCGCCGGCTGTTCGAGGCGAAGGGACGGCCCTCCAACGATCCGCTCATCGTCCATGTCGCGCGCTTTGATGACGCAAGACAGCTGGCTTCCGAAGTGCCTCCGATCGCCGTCACGCTGGCCCAGCGATTCTGGCCGGGTCCGCTGACGCTCGTCGTGCACCGCTCGTCGGCTGTGCCCTCCGAAGTTACCGCCGGCCTCGATACGGTCGCGATCAGGATTCCGGCTCATCCGATTGCACACGCGTTGCTGACGGCTTCCGGCCTGCCCGTTGCGGCTCCAAGCGCCAATCGGTTCTCGCGACCCAGCCCCACTCGGGCGTCGCATGTTCTGGAGGACCTGAACGGCCGGATCGACATGGTGCTCGACGGGGGCCCGACCGACGTCGGCGTGGAATCCACTGTGCTCGATCTCACGAGCGTGCCGCCCACAGTGCTGAGACCGGGCGCCGTTGGAATCGAGGCGCTCAGAGAGGTCATTCCCGACGTGCGGGTCGGGGCGACAGCCATTGCGAGCGATGCCAGTGCGATGCGTTCACCGGGGCTGTTGCCGCAGCACTATTCCCCCCGCACGCCGATGACGTTGTATCCCCACGTTGCCGAGTCAGCCGCCACCTCGCTCGAAGACGGGGTTCGTGAGGCCCTTGCAGCCGGCAAGCGCGTCGGTGTCCTTGTGACGCACGGAAGACGCGCGCCTGTTCGGCGATCTGCCCGTTGTCATCGCCGAGCTTGGATCGGGAGCCGATGTGGAGGCGATTGCGGCCCGACTGTATTCGGCCCTCCGCGAGCTGGACGCAGCAGGACTTGACGTCATCCTCGTGAGGGATTTTTCAGACAACGCAGGCCTATGGCGAGCGATACGCGATCGCCTCCGTCGGGCGTCCGTGCGATATACAGAGGCAATTGACGAATCTCGCGGTTGAATTCCAGGCACACGCCTTGCGACAGCTCGGGTATGCCCAAGACTACCCTTGCGACCGCGACCCCTCTACGGAGTCAGCTCGACAGGCTCGCTGACTTCGAACCGACCGACTGGCCCGTTTTGAGCCTGTATCTCGACATGCGGCCCGACCATAACGGCCGGCGCACTCATGAAATATTCCTGCGCAAAGTGTTCCCGGAGCGCAGCCGCTCCTTCCACGGCGACGCACGAAAGAGCTTCGATCGCGACGTCGAACGTATCCGCGAATACCTGGCGCGCGAGGTTCCCGCGTCGGTGCACGGCCTCGCGTTGTTTGCGTGCTCGGCCGCCGACGGGTTTTTCGACGCATGCCAGCTCCCCGCGCCGTTCACACACCACTCGCTGTTCATCGGCTCGGTCCCCCACTTCTATCCGCTCGCGCGCATAAACGATCAGTACCCCGCTTACGCCGCGCTGCTCGTGGATACGAACTCGGCGCGTCTGTTCGTGTTTCGGCTGGGCCGTCGTGACGCACACGCGGAGGTTACAAACACCAAGACACGGCGGAGCGCGGCAGGCGGATCGTCGCAGGCGCGATACCAGCGCCACTCTGAGAATTTTCACCTGCACCACATGAAGGAGGTCGTGGCCGTTCTCGACCGCGTCGTCCGAGGCGAGGCGATCGATCGCATCGTCGTCGCCGCCGACGACACGGCGCGGCCGGTGCTCATGGATCAGCTTCCAAAACACCTGGCCGAGAAAGTGATCGACGTGCTGCATCTCGCCCTCAATACGCCGGAGCACACGTACTGGCGGAAACGCTGGACGCGCTCAGGCAACGCGATGCGGAATCGGACGCCGAGCGCGTTGCGGCCATGATCGACGCGTGGTCCGCGGGGGGACTCGCCGTCACTGGTCCGGAGGCGACGCTCGACGCGCTGGCGAAGGGTCAGGTCGAGGAGCTGTTGATTACCGCCCGCCCCGAGGGCCTTCAACGCATCAACAGCCTGCCTCCGGATTCACCTCCAGGCCCGATTGAGGTAGACACGACGGCACCGCAAGCGGCACTCGACCCGGACCGCATCAAGCTCGCAGGCGAGCTGGTGGCACGCGCGCAGCAGAATGCTGCCAGGACGCGCTTTATCGAGGATCCGGCACTCCTGGAGGGTGTTGGCGGGGTCGGCGCGATTCTGCGCTTTCGGATATAGAGCAATGCGTGGAGCGTACGTAATGTCCGGCTTGAGGCGGACCTCAGTCTTTAGGGTACGTAGTGTCCGGCTTGAGGCGGACCTCAGTCCTTAGGTACGTAGTGTCCGGCTTTAGCCGGACCTCAAAAACAACATGAGCAAACAGAACAAGGCAAACAGAGATCGTTACATGCAGGCCGGACGACTGGCGCCCGATGAGATAGCTCGCGAACGGCAGCGGCAGCGGCGTCCCGACCCTCATTCCACGGAACAACGGGTCACAAACCGTGCGAACGATGGTGCTAAGGCGCGTCGCGCCGGATCGGAGTCCAACCCTCGTCGAAGCGGGCCCGCAAAATAAGCGTCAGGACAGTGCCGTAGCTCCGGATGCCCTCCTCCACGCGGTTGGCCTTGAGGTATTGGTCGTACACGCGCCAGCCGGCATTCCGCAGCCACGGCTGTTCGCTCCGGCGAATGCGGGCGACGATCGCGTTGATGTCGCGTCTCGGACCTTCTCCGAGCGCCCGATCGATCGTCGAGCGTTCCGTCCGATCGACTTCCCCGCTCACCTGCCAGTACAGCGCGAGCCATCCGCTGTACTGTGCCGCGGCGTCCGCCCGCAGGCACGTCAGCCATCCCACGAAGCTCGCTTCGGACTCGTCGGCATAGCCCGCCAGGTGGGCCCACTCGTGCGCGGCGACGAAAGGGCGCTCGTATGGCAGGAGGTCGGGATTCACCAGCACTTCCAGGCCGAACGGGTTGATCATGCCGTCCACGCTGGTCCATCGGAAGTAGGGACCGAGCATCGAGCGCTTCAACCTGCCTGGCTCGGCCGGTCGGGCATCGCTCAATACGTGCTGGATTTCTCCGTACGCGCGTAACAGCGACGGATCATCCAGCGGTTGCCGCCAACCCGATCCATGCGCCTCGTCGTGAAGCGCGTTGAGCTGGGCCACGGCCATCACGCCAAGTTGAACGACCGCGTCGGAAGCGGGCGATCCGGGCGCGACAGACAAGCGCTGCTCCATCGGGACGCGCCGGTAGTTGAGCCCCCACAGCAGGAGAAACGCGAGGTAGCCCGTCGCGACGCCGACCGTGAGGCGGCCGACAAAAACCAAAAGCGAGGGCAGCCGCCGGCCGGCGCGAGCGGTTCGCACGGCATGAGTAAACGCCACGGCAATTGCGAGGACGGCCGCGATGATCAGAATATCCAGCAGTGCAACGGGAGCGTAGTTCGAGAGCGGCGTGACCGTCCGCTGGATGGCGGGATACGTGCTGGTTGAAAACCAGTCCTCGACGAGCGAAGGCGCCATCGGCGCCCATGCAGCGACAAGCGCGAGCAGGACGATAGCGATCGCTGCGACTGTGCGCCCGGTGACTTTCACGAACTTCGGGTGGCGATCGACCGGCCGGCTGTTTCCATTGCCGGGCTCCCGAAAAGGTCGATCGTCAGGGTTGAAATGGCTGCCCCTGCCTCGAGAGCCACCGCTCGAGGCGCTCGGTGCAATCGCAGTCGCAACACGCCCACGGCTCGTCGCCATTGGCGTCGCGGCACCGGCTGCGCGCGTGAGCGTCCTTCACTTGAAGCAGCTCGAAATACTCCTCCCAGTACGGCCGTTCTTCGGCCAGCGGTGTGGAGCAGAAGCAGACCTCCACCCAGCGGACGCGGCCGTCCGGCAGCTCGCGCGCGTGCTCCATATCGCGGAGATATTCACCACCCGCAACCGAACCGTGGCCGAGCGACCCCTCGTCCACGGCGCGCTGCAGCGCCTTGCGGCGTCCGGGTTTGAGGAGGGCCGTAACCAGATATCTCATTGTCGAGACAGAGAGCCTGTTCGTTTTCTCTGTGCCTCTGTGCCTCTGTAACTTGCCTTGCTATGAACTCGAGTCTAACGCCGCAAGTCTCGCCCTGCCGCACTCGAGCACGATGTCAAGGTAACGGCCGAACCGCTCGGGGCCCATGAGGAACGGATGCGGTCCAGTGGGATATTGCCGGCCGAGCGCTTCCATCGCGGGAAGTTTGTTCACGAGGATGTCCGGGTGTGAGCCGATCGCGGTTTCGGCGTTCTGCTTTTTCGCAAAGTCGTTGAAGACGTGCTCGAAGGTCGCAAGCGACGCGCGTGTCGGCATCTGGGTTCCGCTCAGGATCAGCGCGGTGTGAGTACGGCCCTGATGCTTGACCGGCATCAGCATTGCGATGGTTCCAGGCGTGTGCCCCGGGGTCAACATCAGCGTGACAGTGGTGTCGCCGAGCGTGAGCTTCTGGCCATCGGTCACATCCATGTCACGCTTCATCACAGGGCGGTCCGGCCGCTCGCCGGCGACAACCGTGTTCCAGTCCGGCCCACCCATGAGGATCCGCGGCTTGTAGGTGTTCTGGATATAGACTCCGCCGCCTGTATGGTCGTTGTGTCCGTGGCCGATGATCAGATACTTGATTTGCGCGGGGTCGAGACCGACCTTTTTCAACCCGCCTACCAGCACATCCCGACCTTCGTCGGCGTTATTGAGGGCGTCGAACAGGATGATTCCGTCGCTGGTCGGGATCACCCACGCGCCGACATCGCTGAAGCCGACATAGTAGAGGTTTTCGAACATTCGGATCGGCTCGAGAAGCCGGTCGGGCTCCGGGGCGAGGCCGGCGGCCTGCCGTGCCAGCGCGGGACGCTGCGGTCCGGTGGGCGTGCAGAACGCCTTCGCTTCTGTCACCAGATCGTTCCGCGCGATCTTCATCGCAGTCGCAATGTGCTGCTGCGTCTGCTTGGACGCAGCGAACTGCTGCGGCGTGGGGAATCTCTCCTCCTGCGCGCCACGTCCGCGGCCGCCTCCCTGGCGACCCTGCGCCTGCATGACGCCGGTTACGCACGCCACGACAATCAGTCCAATCAGCGCCTTCTTCATCATTGACGGTCCTCTCTTCGAGCGTTCGTCCATCGGTGGCCATCATATACGATAACGGCCGGCGGTCCGGGTCGCGCAACGGCAGCTCACCTTCCGCTCAGAACGGAGTGACATGGATGAAGATCGGAAAGATTTCTGCCTCGCTGCATCGGCACGAAATCGACCTGCCGAATATCGGCAAGTCGATCGAAAGCCGGATGTTCGTATTCGTGGAAGTCGAGACAGACGAAGGGCTGAAGGGCTTTGGCATCACCGGTTCGATCCTTCCCTGGGCCGTGATGGCGTGCATCGAGCACCACCTTGCGCCGGCACTCCAGGGGCGCGATGTGCTTTATACAGAGGAGATCCATTCGCATGTCTGGAGAAAGCTGAACAGCCGCACTTATACCGGGGTGATCTCGAACGCGCTGTCCGCGGTGGACGTCGCGCTGTGGGATATCCGCGGGAAGAAGGAGAATCGCTCGATTCACGAGCTGGTCGGCGGTTACCGGAACTGGGCGCCCATGTACGCCACGTTCGGATATCCCTTTTTCGACGAGAAACAGCTCGCCGAATACGGCAGGAAATTCGTGGCGGACGGTCACAAGATGTTGAAGATGGTCGTAGGCGGCGAACCCTCCCGCACCTGGAAAGACGATGTGCGGCGGGTGCGGGCGGCGCGCGAGGCGATTGGACCTGACATCGACTTGATGATTGACGCGAACTGCTGGTTCAATCCGCACGACGCCAGGCTGCTCGCGCGCGGCGTCGAGGATTGCAACATTCTCTGGTTCGAGGAGCCCATTCAGCAGAACGACGCCCGGGCACTTGCGGATTTCCGGCGACAGACGTCCATTCCGGTTGCCGCCGGTCAGATGGAAGGCCACCGCTGGCGTTACCGCGAGCTCATCGCCAACCACGCGGTCGACGTGATTCAGCCGAATGCAATTTACAACGGCGGCATCACCGAAACGCTCAAGGTGGCGCACATGGCCCAGGCCTTCAATCTGCCCATGGCAAACGGCGGCGGCTGGCCGATTTTCAACATGCACCATCTCTGCGGACTGATGAACGGCGGCCCGGTGGAATTCCATTACGGCATGTGGATGACCGGCAAACACTTCTTCTACGGAACGCCGGATCCGGTTGACGGCCGACTCACCATCCCGGGCGGTCCAGGACTTGGCTTCACTCCGAACTACGACGCGCTTCGTGAGGCGCGGATTACCGATCCGCGTCAGAGCCTTTTCGAAGGACGCGACAGCCACGGCTACCTGCTTCGCGAGGACGTGGCGAAGGAGTCCAGATAATGCGCAATACCCAGGTCATCCTCGGAATCGTTCTCGCTCTTGCAGTCGCGGGCTGCAGCCGCGAGGGTTCGCGCGATGCGGCCGCGTCGTACCCTTCGCGCGACGTCACCATGATTGTGCCGTTCGGAGCGGGAGGAGGCAGCGACGTCCTCAGTCGCACCATTGCGAACGTCATTCGGGAGTTGAAGCTCGTTCCTGTGAACCTGCTCGTCGAGAACCGGCCAGGCAGCAGCGGCGCGATCGGGTATACCTACGTCGCGAAGCAGGCGGGCAATCCGTACACGCTGGCGACGGTGAGCGTAAGCTTCTTTACCACCCCGCTGCTTGGCGCCTCGGAGGTGACGTACAAGAATTTCACTCCGGTGGCGGCGATCGCGATGTCGCCGTACATCATGGCCGTTCGAGCGGCCTCGCCGATCAAATCCTTCGAGGACGTGAAAAAGGCAAGACGGTTGACGACCGGGACCGTCGGCGTGGTCTCGGATCCGGTGCTGCTTGCCCGCATGCTTCAGAACGCCACAGGCGTGACGATCGACACCGTCCCTTTCGATGGTGAAGGCGAGGTCATGACAGCGGTGCTTGGCGGACACATCGATTTCATGCTGGGCAACCCTGGTGAGGTGCTGCCGCAGATCGAAGCCGGTACGCTCCGTCCCGTCGCGGTGAGCACGCCGGAGCGGCTGCAATCGCTCGCCGACACTCCGTCGTTCAAGCAGCTCGGCTACAACATCGAGCACGTGCAGCTTCGCGGGGTGGTAATGCCGCCCGACACGCCCGCTGAGGCGGTAACGTTCTGGGAGGACGCGCTGCGCAAGGTCGCCGAGAGCGACGAGTGGAAGCGTGAGTACCCTGATCGTTTCAGGGACGAACCGCGCTTCGTGGGATCGAAAGAGTTCGGACAGGTGCTTGCAACCACCAATGAGCTCTATATCAAGCTCTTGACCGAGCTCGGCCTCATCAAGTAGGGGCGACCTCGCTTCGCTGCTAGGCGGCCGACCTTCGAGGTGGTCGCGCCCGGGTCGACCCAACGCCAATGACGACGACAACAATCGACCGCGTGTTTGCCGGCTGTCTGGCCGCACTCGGTCTCCACATAGTCAGGAATGCCCTCGCCTACGGATACATGCGCGGGACGACTCCCGGCCCGGGCTTCTTTCCGTTCTGGGTGGGCGTGGGGATTGTCGCGCTGAGCCTGGCCAATTTGGTGCGAAGCCTGCGCGGCACCGAGGTTCTCGAGGCGCAATTCGACGCTACCGGGCTTTACAAGGCGCTCGCCATCGTCGGGATCGTCGCCGCCTTCATCGTCATCACGCCCTGGTTGGGGATGCTCGTCGCGAGTGGCCTGCTGGTTCCAGCCATTTCGGCCGTGATCCAGCCTCGCTGGACGGCAAGATCCGCGGCGACGATTCTGGCCATCGCCGTCGCCTTCCCCATCCTCTGTCACTTCCTCTTCGCGGTGTACCTGCAGGTTCCGCTCGTCACAGGCGTCTTCGGGATCTGATGGACGCCCTTTCGCTCTTGGCGGACGGTATCTCGCGGGCAACCTCGCCCGACCTTCTCATTGCCACCCTCATCGGTGTCGTCGTCGGCCTGATTGTCGGAGTGCTGCCCGGAATCGGACCCGCGGCAGGCACGGCCATCATGCTTCCGGTGGCGGTTGGTTTTGGCGGAGCCGCTGCTATCGCAGGCCTGGCAGGAATCTACTACGGCGCGATGTTTGGCGGCGCCGTGACGTCGATCCTTCTTGGCATCCCCGGCGACGCGCCATCCGTGATGACCGTCATCGACGGGCATGCCCTTGCCAAGAAGGGCGAAGCCGGCCGCGCGCTGGGCATGAGCGTCTACGCGTCGTTCATCGGCGGCGTGATCGGGATCGTGCTCCTGGCTCTGCTGTCTGTCCCCGTTGCGCGGGCGGCGCTCGCCTTCGGGCCGACCGAGATGACGGCGCTGATGTGCTTCGCGCTGTCGCTCGTAACCGTGCTCGGAGGACGCAACATCGTCAAGGGCTTTACCGCGCTTTTTCTCGGCATGTGGATCGGCATGATTGGCCTCGATCCGATCGCAGGCCCGGCCCGCTTCACGTTTGGGTTCGTCGATCTCTTCGACGGCATCGACTTCACCATCGTCGCCGTCGGCTTGTACGGACTTTCTGAAATGTTCGTCAGTCTTTCGCAGCAGACAACCGCGAAACTGGCGAAATACAGTTTCCGATCGCTGCTCCCGAATCTGCGTGACCTCGTTACCTGCAAATGGGTGCTGATCTGGAGCTCGCTGGTGGCCTTCTTCGTCGGCGTAGTGCCTGGTGTCGGCGCCACAGCTTCGACGATGCTGGCGTACGCGACCGCGAAGAAATACTCGCGGACGCCGAGCGAGTTCGGTTCGGGCTCGATTAAAGGCGTCGCCGCGCCAGAAGCGGCAAACAACAGCGCCTCGTATGCCGCGATGATCCCGCTTTTCGCTCTCGGGATTCCGGCGTCAGGCACGACGGCTGTACTGCTGGGCGGGTTGCTGATGGTTGGGCTGCAGCCAGGACCGCTGCTCTTCACGACGAATCCCGATTTCGTCTGGACTGTGTTCGGCTCGTTCTGGATTGGCAACATCATGCTGGTCTTTCTGACCACGCTTCTGATTCCCGTCCTCGCGAGCATCGTCTACATCTCGACCGCCATTCTCTATCCCATGGTGATTGGGATCGTGATCTTTGGCGTCTACTCCATTCACTACTCGATGAGCGACGTTACGATTGCCCTGGTTGCGGGAGCTGTGGGCTTCGTGATGCTGAAGCTCGACTACTCGCCCGTGCCTCTGGTGCTGGGACTCGTCCTTGGGCCGCTGCTCGAACGCGGCGTCCGGCGGACGCTGATCGTGTCCGAAGGCAATCTGGCGATCTTCGTTCAGCAGCCGATCGCGCTGGCGTTGTTCCTCTTGACGATCGCAGTGATGGTGCTGCCGCTCATTACGCGGCGGCTCTTTGGAAAGAATCCGGCGGTGCAGTAGGAATCGGCGCTACCGGCGATGCCGAGGTTTCTGCGAATCCATCAGCCAAACGCCCGCGCGCAGGAGCCGGCGTTCGAAGTTCGTTGACGCCTTCCGACACCACCACGCAAATTCCAACAGGCCGCCGAATACCGCGATCTGGAAACGCTCGATGTAGTGTCTTTCCATGTGGTTCGTAGAGGCTGCGAGCTCGGCTCCCATCCATCCCCTCCCAAACAATCCAGGCACTGATCAAGACGCATTCCAATCATGTTCGTTGGTCTGGCCAGCGGGCAGACCGTGAGCGACAAGGTTGTAATCGAAAGTCTCACCTACCGCGGAGTTTTGTCCGCAGGTGCGTGTTCCATTGATTCCACGCTTCAGGGATGCAGACGCTCTTGATTCGTGTTGACCGTTTCCGGGTTGTGCATGGTGCTGGCCACGACCATCCCGATCAGGGTGCCGACCGTATTCAGGATCAGATCGGTGACCGAGGGGTGCCGGCGGGTCGAGAACAGCTGCAGCACCTCGGTGAGCAGGGATACGCCAGACCCGATCAAAATAACGGCCCTCGGGCTCCATCCCAAACGAGCGCAAAAGAACCCGAGCGGGACGAAGGCAAGGATGTTGAGAATGATTCCGCGGGGCGAGCCGTCAGTGAACGGAACCAACGACACATTCTCGAACGATGGCCGAAGTCTGAACGAGCGAAAAGGTGAAGCCACATACGCCCACAGCGCTGCCCAGGTCACCAGGGCGAGTTTCATGGAATCAGTGTACGAGCGTTAGGCAGTAGGCAGTAGGCAGTAGGTGTTAGGCCGTACGCGCCACAGGCGGGCCGTCAAGGCCCGCCCTATGGTCATGAAACCGGTCCCGGTGTTGTTGTGTCAGCCGCGACGCCGCTGCCTGATGTCCACGCGCTGGCCTGCGACCGTCAGGAAGGCGTTCCGCACGTCGCCGCTGTTCGGCGACAACTCAATGAAAATCGTCGCGCTCCCCGCGCCGCTCGTCGTCAGCACGCGTATCCAGCCTTCGCTGGCGGTCACGGTCCAACCACATCCTTCCGTGGTCGAGACGTTGACCCACGCTCTGCCGCCCTCAAAGCTTTCTTCGAGAGACGTCGGATCCACCGTATAGGAGCAGTTGGCGCCAGCCTGTGTTGCCTGGATCACCTGGCCGTTCACATTGACCGTGAACTGCCGGGTGAAAAAGGTCGTGTTCGCGTTGACGTTGAGCGTCGGCGAGGCATTACCCTGACCGGAACCAGGAGCAACGTCGGCCCACCCGACGTCCGTCCGAGCCGTCCACGAGCAGCCTGACGACGCGCCGATCCCGAACTGGAAGCGGCCGCCAGCACCGGGTATCGACGTCGGCAGACCGGTAACGCTGGCCGAGCAGCCCGGAGTCGGACTTGGAGCTGGAGTTGGCGACGGCGTCGGCGATGGCGACGGCGTGGGCGACGGCCCGGTTACCATGCCCGACGGGGGGTTCTCGTTGTTGCTTCCTCCCGAACACGCCGGCGTCACGAGCGCCAACGCGATCAGCAGCGCAACCGGTGTTGAAAATGGTCGAGTCATACCTCGACCGTTCTGCATGCCGTCCGCCAGGTGGTAAGGGGTGCGCCCGCGCAGTTTTGCACCCCTCCACGATGGCCGCAACTGCAACGGTCACAAACCATTTCGGCCGGACCGGACGCTTCAGCGTTCGACCGACGGCGCCGGGAATGCGCGTACACTTTCGACACTGCACGCACAATATTTTCGCGGCGATCCCCTCGTCTTTCGTGGTTCTTCGCGCGGACCGGCAGGAAAACTTCGGTCTGTGATCGAGAGCCGGCGATGGCAAGATCGCCGTCGCAAGGGATTCTTATGAAAACGGGCCGTCGTGTTCTGCTCGCGGCTGTACTGCTCCTGGCGTGGGTGCAGACCCTGTCAACACAGGAGCCTGCGCTTCTCCGCGTGCATTTCGTCGATGTGGGGCAAGGCGACGGCGTTCTCATCCAGAGTCCGACAGGCCAGAACGTGATCTATGACGGCGGCGAACGTTCCGGACGGATGCGAGACTACCTTGCCGCGAACGGCATCTCCTCTGTCGGTCTGGCCATCGCCTCGCACAACCACGCTGACCATGTCGGCGGCCTGCCTATGGTCCTGAGGGCGCTCAAACCGCCGTACTACCTCGAGAACGGTATTGCCGCGTCCACCCAGACGCACGCTCGCGTCCTGGAAGCCGCCGCTGCTGCGGGCAGCCAGCTCCTCGAGCCGACCGTGCGACGAGTGACGATGGGAAAGGTGTCGCTGATGGTGGTTCCGCCACCGGGCATTCCGGACTGGGATCAGAACGACAACTCGGTGGCGCTCGTCGCCGCATACGGCGCGTTCCGGCTGTCGATGGCAGGTGACGCAGAGCCGCGCGAATGGGCGTGGTGGCGAACGCATCAGGCCGAATGGCTGAAGCCGGTTCAGGTTCACAAGGCCAGTCACCATGGCTCGAGCAACGGAGACACCGCTGAAGGTATCGCCGCGCTTTCACCAGAAGTGGTCGTCGTGAGCGCCGGCGCCGGGAACAGTTACGGGCAGCCCGATCGGGCTGCGCTTGACTTGTACACGAACGCCGGAGCGCGCGTGTACCGCACCGACATCAATGGCACGGTGATCGTTGAAGCACAGTCGACCGGTACGTATACGGTGCGTGTCGAGCGCGGAGACCGCGCGGAGCCGCCGCCGGCCGCGTCTCTCTCACCTGTCCAGGAGGCATCGCCGCCACCTTCCTGCATCGACATCAACCGCGCTGACTTCGTCCAGCTGCAGGGCGTTATCCACATCGGTCCGGCCCGCGCGCTGGAAATCGTCGACCTGCGAGAGCTTCACCCGTTTCGTTCCGTGAATGAACTCGAGGACGTGAGTGGGATTGGGCCGGCAAGAGTGGCTGACGTTATTGCCGAGGGAAAGGCCTGCGTGCTGTAAGCCGGTCCGAGGGCGAATTACCGGCACATTGTTCAACACAGCCGTCTGAGCTAAGCTCGGCCGGTGGCCAAGCGTCGCCCCTCTCCGAAACGGCGTAAGAAACTCCCCGGCGAAGCGATGAACGTGAGCCGGATCGAGTTTGAGAATATCGAGGCCGTCGTACGCAAAAACTTCCAACGATTGGGTCGAGTTGAAGAACGCCTCGATACGCTCACGCGCGAGATCGCCGAACTCATCAAAGCCATCCGCTCGCGCTCCTAGACATTCGCTGACCGGGAATGCGGCTCCAGGTCCAACGCTCGGCGGCCTCGCTCTTCAACTGGCGCCATTGTGATTCCCACGCAACCGTCAAACACTGCGCGTAAGCATCGTTACATCTGGGCTAGGATCTCCTCGCCTGACCCTAAATGCCCGATACCGTGTGCCGCCGGTGCGGATTCGGCCAAAGCCGTTCGCTCCCTCCGGTCCACTAACTGAGCCTGCCTAAGCTCGCAACGGCCCAGGTTGAGTTGCGTGTTAAGGTGAATCACTTTTTCCTGAGCTGTCCCATTTGAGCTGCCCATGTCCGGGAACCTCACCTAAGGGAGCAACTGCTGAAGCGAGAAGTCCAACATGGCCTCTACGCATCCTCCGCCGTCCGCAACTACTCCGAAAGCAGACCCGGGTCTAATTCTTCGTCTGGAATGTCCTCAGTGTCAGTCGCGCAAGGCGCTGGTCGTCGCCACCCATTACGGCGGGATGATGCGCTTTTGTCCAGCATGTGAGCACGCGTGGGACTGTCCCGATGCCCTCAGCACCTAACCTGTCTTCGTTTCCTCTGCAGCCGCTTCTGGCCTTCGGCTTTCACCGGCTATTCAGTTGGTCAAAGACGGCTGATTCAATCGCATCCGCACACGCCAGGAACAGATCCGGTCGGCGCTCCCGACGTTGATCGAAATGCGCCTTTCGACATGACGGCCGGTAGAACCGTTGATGCGGGCGCGTCGGCTCGAAGGGCTGGAGACAGAAGGCGCAGAGGCTTTCCAAAACGCGTTCTGCGTGGCGATCGGCGACCGCGCTAGGCATCGGTATCACCTCGCTTCAGTGGGCGCCACGTCGCGAATTCAAGCGTGCGCCTAGCGCGTCTATCGGTCACAGTCCGCCCCCCATCTGGGCCTGACCTTTGTCTGCCCGTTGGCCGCCTTCCAAGACGGGCGTTGTTCGGTTTCGGCGTAAAGGGGCATTTTCTGTCCTGGTATCTGCCTTGCCTCTTGGGTGCGGTGCCCAATCAGTTGGTGTATAACGCGCCGACCGTCATGTGGCGAATGCATCGCGCCGATGGCCTGTTGTTGTCGCATGCGGTGCTTAGTCCGCGCGCTGACGGAGCGGTCGTCACCTGGTTCCTCAACGGCCACAAGCTCGGGTCTCGAGTCTTCAACGACTGGACCAGCGCACTCCGTTGGAGCGACCAGTTGCAGGCCCAGAACTGGAAGTTGGGCTGGCGCCTCGTACCGGAATACGACGATACGCCCGGTCGAGAGTGATGCCCACTCAGGATGGTCCGCCGCGCACCACCGACACACCGAAGCACACCGGCCTCGTCTGCTCCGTGTGCGAGCGCCCGGTTGCCCTCATCGAGAATAAGCTTCGGCATATGCTGATCTTTCACTGTCCCGCCTGCGGGCACTGGTGGTCCACTGACGAACCGGGCGCGCCGAAACAGTAGCCCTCGACCGTCGAACGCCTCTGTCTCCCGCACTTCCTCGTCACCGTGGACCTCGACCCCGACGCGTTGGAACTCGAAGCCCGACGCGCCGGGCTCGACTAGCTGCAGCTTGGCGACGAGCTCGTCTCGGGTTGCCGTCCTTGTCCTTCGATTTCACGAGGCTCGTGACACGGCTCGCCGCTCGGAACTTCTCCAGCGCGCCGGTCGTGACGTCCGCCACGAGCCAGGCACCAAACCTGCGCCGCTCGGCTGTCGGCAGCGTCAGCTCGTGGCGACCGATTGCACCGGCCTGATACTTCGCGTTGACGAGCGAGCGCGGGCGTTCGGGCGTGACGTACTCCTTGATGTAGGTCGACAGCAGTTGCTCCAGGGTGAGCACTTCTTTTGCCGGCAGCTGCTCTCCGAACTTCCCCGCCTTGATCGCCTTCTTGATGTCCGCCGCGGCGTCCTCGGCGTCACTCTTCGCTTCAATGTGTTTGCCGAGATGCCGATCGAGGCTGATGCGGTAGTGCACGCCCCGCCATTGGAAGTTGATATGCCACGCGTGCGAACACTTCGGCCACTGTTCCGGCCGATGTTCGCAGCGCTTCCGCAGACCGCCGACGCGACGACGCTTCCGAGTGGCACTCATCGCGCACCGTCACTCATGAACGTCGACATGCTTTCGCCGGCCTCCGAGCATGTGCGCGCGATTCCATGTGCGACGGTCACGAGGCCGTCGAGTACTTCGTTGGCGACTGGCTTAAGATTGCTGTCGGTTTGTGCAAGTTCGCGAGCAGTCTGGCAATCAACCTCGCAGCCGCCGCCTGTTCGAAGAGCTGCAGCTGCAAGTCGCTGGCGAGCTCACGCGGAGAGGGATGGGTGGGAACGACTGTAGGTTTCGCGGATGTCATAACGGCCTCCAGTGTGAAGGCCGGAGGGTCTGGCGTGGTACTCTTCGTCAGGCTCGTCGGCACGTGTACGCGTGCTGCTTGCTCAGGAGCCGTCGGGTGTTCACTGCATCCGGCGTCTCCGATCTGCTACTTCCTTCGGTCCGGCAGCTTCGGCCTGACGCCTTTCGACTCGAGCCACATCTTTAGTGCTCGACGTACCTGTTCTGATAGCGGAATGCCGTCGCGTTCCTTGACCTTCTGGAGAGCTTCGAGCAGCTCGTCGTCGATACGAAAGGTGCTGGCGGTCTTGGGCGTCACTGATTGAAGCGTATATTGCAATGTATTGCACTATCAAGCAGGCTTCCGCAACGTCAAGAGTTGCACGATCTCCAGCACACAGGTCCGTGAACAATTCGATTTCTCCTGATTCTTTTAGGTTGCGTCGCCTTGCCTTGAGGTCAAGTGGCCAGTGGAAAGAGGCGCGCGATCGGCCGTGTTCCATCTCGGAACAGGCATTCATCATCGCGTGCGCGTAGCGCATTCCGGCGCTGCCAGGAAAAAAGGGCATGCGCCCGGCGACTTCTGGTGTCGGCCGCCGGATTTCGGCCGGTCTTTGTCGCGCGTGAACCGGCACTAAATTCGCTCCAGACCGCGACTGCGAGGGATCTCCCACGGCGGGCAGTGCGGGATCTCCCCAGCGCATAGCTGGCCTCCACCCGATGCGGCCTTGTGGGATCTCTCGCGCCATCGACACAAATGCTGAACACCCAGGTTTCGCTTCGAAGGCCGGGTCGCTGCATTCAGTGCGACGTCCGAGGGACTGTCGATCTTCGGCGCACCATTGACGGCGAAAGACTTCACCTCCACTGGCTTTGCTCAAACTGCAAAGCCGAGTGGCCGGTGACCCCCACAGACCAGTACGGCGACGCGGGTAGCCTCGAGAAGATGCGCACGTTAGATTCGATCGCTCCGCTTCTGGCTCGCACGAAAGCACTGTGGACTTGGGTGACTCTCGGTTTGAGATCCACTTCCAGACCGTCTTCGGGCTGACCGTCACATACTCAGCAAATTCCCGAACCGTAGCCGTGATACGCTCTCCTGGCTCGGTTTCCACCATGCCCAATACGCCGGTTTCCATTCGGAGGCCAGGCCACTGCCTTCATTGCGGCAGGTCGGGCACTGTCCATCTCCAACACACCATTCGGGGCGAGAAGATCCAGCTGCACTGGTATTGCTCCGAGTGCAAAGCGGAATGGCAGGTGACCCGTAAGCAACAGGAGCAGCGATCGGCCTAGCTCTGAAAGCGCGCCCGCTCGATGAACGCGATCGCGTCCGCCTTCGCGATGCGCACCTCGCCCGTCGGCCCCGGCGGAAACCGGTAAGCCGGCAGCACGCCGGCTCGGATCCACTTCCGGACCAATTTGTCGCCCACCGTCAGATACGCCGCAAAATCCGGAACGGTGAGGTACTCGTGTGGGAGGTCGTCGAAGTCGGGTGATGCGTGCGATGTGACCGAAATCTTCTGTAAGTCGTCTAACCGACGAGGAAATTAATCGCGACCGACGATTTAGGGCTCCAAGTGTCGGCACTGTCACACAGTGTCCGGACAAGTCATGCGACGCATTTTGCGAGCGGCCACTGCTGTTGAACGCGTTGCGGAGAGATTCGTGATGCGCGTGACTCGCACCGCGGCCCGCTGTCAGGACGGCATACGATGACCACCTCGAACCGGCGCAAGACCTCATCGCTAGCGGCGAACGTGGTGAACGCGACGAAGCTCAGAGAGTGGCACCGCCACCACCATGATGGGTCGGATGGCTTCGTAGAAGAACGTAAACCGGGGATCTTCGTGACGATCGATGTCATCCCGTTCGGAACACGCCTAGGCCCTGTGGGAGCGAACCGCGAATTCACGACGATCGAGGACGCATGGATGGCGGCCGATTGCGCGGCAGAGTGGCGCGGCCATACTTGCACATCAGCATGCACGCGCTGGCGACGCAACCAGTAGATTGCACGCACGGTTGCATTTCGTGAGCCTGCAACGCTCGATCTTTGTGGGGAACGTGCAGCTACGCTCTCGTCTGTCAGTCAGGTGTCCTGAGAGACAAAACGCTACGGCGTCGATCGCGAGCTAACGTCTGCGTTTCAGCCGCGGCGGCTCACGATCGCCCCGCGCGCCGCCGGGTGCTGCAAACGCTGGTCGGGCGGCCAGTCCGAAAAACCGCGAGGTGGCACTGCAACAGCAGGTGCCCACAGCGCGTCACGAATTTACATCGCAAGCAGAGCCTTGATCTCCGTTTCAATGAACTGCGAATCCGTCGAGTTGAGGCCGGCACCGGCCATGTGACCCCAGAGGGACGGAATCACCTGGAAGCGAGCGCCGGGAATGCATGCCGCGTCCGCCTCGATGTCCGCTGGCGTGAAGTAGAGGTCCGTCTCTCCCGCCATGACTGTGGCTTAGCTTCGATCGCGCCCAGCGCCCGCTCGAGACTGCCGCCGTATCCCACGGTTGAGCCCACATCGCTCAGCTGCCAGGTACGGAGCATGGAGAGCAGATTGTTCGCGTCGCGGCGCGCATATCGCTTCTCCCAGAACCCGGTGATGAAATCTTCCAGCGAGGTGAATCCGAGTTCCCGGTACAGTTCCTGTTTATAGAAGGGTTGCGAGAATGCCCAACCGGCATAGACGTGTGAAAACGCACGCACCCCCTTGACCGGCTGGTCCTTGTAGTTGCCGTCCATCCACGCGGCATCTGCGGTGAGGGCAGATCGAGCGCTTTGGAGGAACACGGCGTTGTGGGGCGTCGTTTTCGCGGTGCCGCAAAACGGCGCGATACGCTCAACCATGTCCGGATGGCTCACCGCCCACTGAAATGTTTGTTGGGCGCCCATCGACCACCCGGTCACCAGAGCGACTCGTCGAATGCCGAATCCAGAACTCACCAACCTGTGCTGCGCCGAAACATCGTCTCTGATCGTGACGATCGGAAAGTTCATCCGATCGAATGGTGACGGAGTGTTGCCTGGCGACGAGGACAGGCCATTACCCAGTTGATCGAGAACGATGATGAAGTGCTTGTCAGGGTCTAACGCCCGGCCCGGACCGATCAGCCACTCGATGTCGCCGTGTTGTGCGGGATATGGGGTGGGGTAGAGGAGGACGTTGCTCTTGTCGGCATTGAGCCGGCCATGGGTCTTGTACCCAAGTTTCACATTCGGCAGCGTCACGCCCGATTCAAGTCGCACGTCCCCGAGTTCGAACACCCCTTCGTGCGGCAGCTGCCGCTCACCCTGGCCAGCGTAAGCCGCGGACGATGCGAACGGGACGCCGAGGGCCGCGGAGGAGACGAGTCGAAGCACGTCGCGGCGCGAAAGTTCGAAGGTCTTTTTAATCCTGCGCAAACGTCGCCTCCCACCCGTTTTACATGGTCAGCCCAATTAATCATTAGGCCGACCGGCATATCGCGACCGGCCCCCAGGTACTCGCAGCATACCGCCAAACCGCTGGCACCAGAGACATCCGATAAGCGATTGACTGCTTGAACACTTTTCGCGAATTCCGGATGTCGGCGACGGCGATTAGCCCGACCTGCATAACGCGAGGCCCGACCGGCTTTACGGAAAAGGAGTGGTATTCAGTTTTCAAAGATCGCGTGTTGCGCGTCCGGTTGCACCGTCAAAGGGCGGTGGAATGCCGATTGGACACTTCGATGTACCTCGCGACCGCCTGTACGGCTGCACTTGTACACAAGCATGGACCGAAGCTGAAAATGTCCTGCGCTGGTAACTGACTTTCCGAAACGTCTAGCAACGGCGCAGTGCTGATCGGCCGACACGACGATGAGGCGATTCTCGGCCACGAGCCGTCGCGAGAGATGATGGTTCCGGTTCTTTCGACGATTCGCGATCCGTTCCTGAATACGAGCCGCGAGCTGTTTCTGGTTGCCCCGCTGCGCTTGGCCGAGACGGTCAGCCGCCGCCTGTAGTTCGTGCGGGTGCTCGATGCGCTCACCCGTTGAGAGCGTGACGAGCGACGAGAAGCCTGGGTCTATGCCGACTTCGCCATCGCCGGTCACCTGAATCGGCGCTGGCTCAGCATGAACGAACAAGCAGAGATACCAACCCGATGCACGCTTCACCAGCCGCGCTGCCCCAACGTGACCATCAGGGATGTCTTGCGGATGAAACCGCACAGCCCCCAGGATTGGGACGGTGATACGACGGCCGCGCGGCTTCGTTTTCCAGCAGTCAAACGCAATGGATGTCAACGGCCGCCGCAGACCCTTCAATCGCGGCCGACCGGCCTGACCGCGATACGCCCGCCGCCATGCGACGTGGGCTGTCTGCGCCGTCCCAAGCACGGCACGACCAGAAATACCGATCCGCGAGCCGTGACCAGCTAGTCGAGCGAAGAGCGTATAGAGCGACAGCCGTGGCCCCTCTCGCTCAATCGTCTTTACCGCCCAATTCCATACGGCGGTCAAATGCCACAGCCACCGCTCGAGCGTGCGATCCTGAGCCTTCGTCAGACGGAGCTTCAATTGAACCTGAATCATCTAGTTCTGAGGGGCCGGGTTCCAGTCGAACGATTGGACTGTTGGCGAGCGCCTAGGTCAAGACGCGCGGGTAGCGACGTTTCTCGCCGTCATCGTTTCCGGCGATGAGCACGGCGAGGATCTCTTTAAGCAGTTTGTTCGTTTGTTCCTGGTTGGCGGCGATTCTGCGCACAGCCTCTAACAATTCCTCGCGGCCTCCCTGAACGTCTGCGAGGACTTCCGGATCCAAGTCGGGCGGTTCGAAGCCTTTCGGAATGCTCATGGCGAGGCCCTCTCAGAACAGCGACGGGCGCCACTCGCGGCGCCCGTTGCGATTACGTTGCAACCAACCATGGAAAAATGGTCGGGATGCCGGGATTCGAACCCGGGACCCCTTGACCCCCAGTCAAGTGCGCTACCAGGCTGCGCTACATCCCGTTCAAGCGCTTGTGCGCTTCCGTTTTCCGGCCTTCGCCTTGCGCGCGCCAGAGGCACGCTTTGGAGTGCTCGCACGCTTTGCCGGCTTGGCCGCCGTTCGACCTCGGCCAGCGGCAGACGCGGTGCTCCGTCCGTTCGTCGGTTTGACGCCGCCGCAGCGCCGATTCGCGGCGCCATCCGTTGCGTGGCAGCTCGGGGACCGTCGCCATGCCCGCGCGCTTCGACAGCACCTGAAGGATCGAACGAAGACCGGTTCGAACCAGCTCGATCCGCGATCGCGCGTCTGCGCCAAGCGTGTCGAGTACCTCGTCTGCGATTGCCGCAGTGCGAGCCTTCGACCGCGGCGACTCTTCCTCGAGCCGCCGTCTGGCCCCGGCCAGCGTGAGCCCCTCGACGAAGACGAGCTGCTTGATACGCAGGACCTGGTCGAGGTCCGACTGACGATACAGACGCGGTGAGTCGAGCGACTTCTGCACTCCGATCCCGGGAAATTCCTTCTCCCACGACCGGAGCACGTACGGCTGGACACCCGTCGCCTCGCAGACTTCCGAAGCTTTGTACAGCTTTGGAGTCACCGGGCAAGTATAACAGCCTGCGGCTTATTTTCGGCGGCGGCGTCGCACGTGCAGCCGGATCGGCGCGCCGACGAAACCAAACGAGTCCCGAATGTTATTCACCAGATACCGCTCGTACGAGAAGTGAAGCTCGGTGGCCACGTTGGTGAAAATCACGAAGGTCGGCGGCGCCACCCCGGTCTGGGCGGCGTACAGAATGCGCGTCGCGGTGCGGCCGCGGCTCGGCGGAAGGTGCGCGCTCGTGAGCTGCTTCATCAGTGCATTCAGTTCAGGTGTCTTGACGCGCATCGTTCGTGCGGCCGCCACGCGGTCGATCGTCTCGAGCAATCGAGGCGTGCGCTCTCCGGTGACCGCGGAGATGTGCAGCACGGGCGCGTAATCGAGAAACTTCAGCTGTCGCCGGAGCGCCTCGTCAAACTCCTTCGCAACGTCGCCGTCCTTCCCCTTCATCAGGTCCCACTTGTTGGCGGCGATGATGATTCCGCACCCGGCCTTCTCCGCTTCCCCGGCAATCGCGGCGTCCTGGTCGGTGGCGCCCTGTGTGGCGTCGACGACGATGACCGCCACATCGGCCGATTCCATGGCACGCCGGGCGAGCAGGACGCTGACCGCTTCCACCTGACCGCCGCGTGCCACACGGCCGGGCCGGCGGATCCCCGCGGTGTCGACGATCCGAAACTGCCGGCGATGCCACGTGAGCAGTGCATCGACAGCGTCACGGGTCGTGCCCGGTGTTTCGCTGACGAGCATTCGTTCTTCGCGGAGTAATCGGTTGACGAGCGACGACTTGCCGGCATTGGGCCGCCCGACGACAACGATGCCGACCTCGCGCGATGCGTCGTCTCTCGCTCTTGCGCGGGAGGCTTTCCCCTCGTCCGCTTTCTCGGCTGAGCGCTCCTCGGCTGGCGCCCGCAACCCTAGTTCGTCCACGACGACGTCGAGCAGGTCGCCGGTGCCTTCCCCATGCTCCGCTGAAATCTCCAGCACGTGGTCGAAACCCAACTGGTGGAACTCGAGGACACTCGAACGGGCACGGCGATCATCGTTCTTGTTGATGGCGACGATGGCGGGCGCATTTGCCTCGCGCACGGCTTTCGCGATGTCGAAGTCACCAGGCACGAGGCCTTCGCGTCCATCTACAACGAGGACAAGGAGATCCGCAGCGGCGATTGCGCGGCGGCCTCTTTCGTGCACAAGATCGTGCAGAGGATCCTGACTCGCGCCAAACATCCCGCCCGTATCCACCAGTTCGAACTTCCGTCCCCGCCATTCCGCAGGATGGGCGATGACGTCGCGCGTTGTGCCGGGGATTTTTGTGACGATCGCGCGTCTACGGCCCGTCAGGCGGTTGAAAAGCGTCGATTTGCCTACGTTCGGGCGTCCGACGAGCACGACCGACAGAAGTCGCTCACGATTCATTTGACAGCGTAAGTGGTTCTTTCTATAGTAGTTACAGTTCCCTCAGCCAAGGATCTCCCTGCATGATCAAGGTCGACATCGTCAACGAGGTTTCGAAGATCGCTGACATTACCAAAGTCAAGGCTGAGTTGGCCGTCGATGCCGTGTTCGACGCGATGCGCGTCTCCATGCAGCGAGGCGACCGGATCGAGCTCCGTGGCTTCGGAGTGTTTCAGGTGAAGCCCCGGAAGCGCGGCATCGGCCGCAACCCGCGAACCGGCAAGGAAGTTCGCATCCCGCCGGGGCGGACCATTCGCTTCAAGCCCGGCAAAGAGCTGCAGAATATCGGGTAACGGCCCGTATGGGCTTCGCTTCGTCCAATCCCCCGGAATACGTGTTGCGTCATCCTGTCGAACCGCCCCTCGCGGCGGTGGTACGACCCGCGCCACGTCCGCGCCGCTGGCGTCACCTCGTTCTCTTCCTCGTGACCGTTGTTACGACCGTGCTCGTCGGGGCCCAGCATTTCGCGAGCTTCTCCGCCGACTTCGGCAACCGAAACCAGGAGCTGTCCGCGCTGGGATTCGTGCTCAGCGGCCTGTGGTACAGCGCGTCGATTCTCGCCATTCTCGGCGCTCATGAATTCGGTCATTACTTCGCGTGCAAGTACTACGGCGTTGACGCGTCGCTTCCCTATTTTCTGCCGGCGCCGCTGCCGCTCACCGGAACGCTCGGCGCATTCATCCGCATCCGGCAGATCATTCCGGGTAAGCGCGAGCTGTTCGACATCGGAATTGCGGGACCCATCGCAGGCTTTCTCGTTGCCGTGCCGCTGCTTCTGCTCGGGATGAGTCTCTCACGGGTCACGCCGCTGCCCGCCGACACCGCCGGCTTCGTGGAGCTTGGCGAGCCGCTTTTGTTCAAGGCGATCGCGTGGTTGTACTGGGGAACGCCCCCCGACGGCTATTCGATCAACATGCACCCGATGGCCTTCGCGGCATGGTTCGGATTGCTCGCAACCGCGCTGAACCTGTTTCCGATAGGACAGCTCGATGGCGGCCACATCTCGTACGCCGTGCTGGGACGAGGAAGTACGTTTGTGACGCTCGGAACCGTGGCGGCGCTGATCGGGCTGACGTTCATTTCCAGCTCATGGCTGGTCTGGACGGCGTTGACCGTGGTCATGCTGCTGGCGTTCGGGCCACGGCACCCGCGCACGGTCGATGAACACATTCCGCTCGATACCGGACGTCTGTGGCTCGCCGTCTTCGCGGTGGTCATGTTCGTCCTGTGCTTTACACCCGCCCCGATCGAACCTCTCGACCTCGTCGGGTCGCCCTAGACGCGTTCCGAACGCCTACAAAACATTCAGCGGATCGACGTCGATGGTCACACGGCGTCTCACGTCCGGCATTTCCGCGAGCGTCTCGCGCAGCGCGTCCCGCATGGCGCCGCGACGATGACCCTTCAGAAAGAATTGCACGCGGTGTTCACCGCGCAGGCGTGCAAGCGGCGCCGGTGCCGGACCCAGTAAGGTGAACGGAACGCGATCGGCGACGGTTTCGAGGCGACGAACCATCGCGGTGGCTGTCTGCATTGCGTGATCGAACGTTTTTCCGCGTACCAGCGCGTTGACGAGTGCGATCGCAGGCGGGTAGCACATCGTCCGGCGGTAGATCAGTTCTCGTTCGAAGAAACCGGGATAGTCCTGCCGGCAGGCCACCTGAATGCTGTAGTGCTCCGGATAAAGCGTCTGGATGATGGCGTCGCCAGTGCGTTCGCCGCGGCCCGCGCGCCCGGCCACCTGCGTCAGCAGTTGGAACGTCCGCTCCGCCGCCCGAAAGTCCGCCAGACCGAGCCCGATGTCAGCCGAGATGACACCAACCAGAGTCACGCCGGGGAAATCGTGGCCCTTGGCAATCATCTGCGTCCCCACCAGCACGTCTATCTCAGCTGCCGCGAATCTCGACAGGAGCGCTGTCAGGGTGCCTTTGCGCCTGACGGAGTCGCGGTCCACGCGACTTACCCGAGCGTCCGGAAATCTTTCTGCCAGGTGCTGTTCGATCCTCGCGGTGCCGAAGCCGGCCTGCTCGAGATACGGCGCGGCGCACTTGCGGCAGGTTTTCGGGACGGCCGTCGAGTAATTGCAGTAGTGACAGCGTGCGCTCCACCCCTGGCGCCGGCGGTGCACGGTCAGTGACACGCTGCAGTTCGGACATTCGAACGTATCGCCGCACTGACGGCAGAACACGGCCGTGGCATAGCCGCGCCGATTGAGCAAGACGAGCACCTGTTCACGCCTTGCGAGACGGTCTTCGATGGCGGAAGCCATCAGCCGGCTGACGACGACGTCGGGTCCGTCCGCTGCGTACTCGTCGCGCATGTTCACGAGCGTCACCGACGCCAGCGGCCGCTCGAGGACCCGTCGTTCGAGTGCGAGGCGCGTGTATTTGCCAGTCGCGGCGTTGTGATACGTCTCCATCGAGGGTGTCGCCGAGCCGAGGACGACCAGCGCCCCGGCGTCGCGCGCCCGCACGATCGCCACGTCGCGTCCGTGATAACGCGGCGACTCGTCCTGTTTGTAGGAGCTGTCGTGCTCCTCGTCGACGATGATCAAGCCCGGGGTGGGGAGCGGAGCGAAGACGGCCGATCGCGTGCCGATGACGACCTCGACCTGCCCGCCGCGAATACGCTGCCACTGGTCGTGGCGTTCGCCGTCGGAGAGGCCGCTATGCTGGATGGCGACGCGTGCGCCGAACGCCGAGCGGAACAGCGCGACGACCGACGGCGTGAGCGCGATCTCGGGAACCATCAAGAGAACCTGCTGGCCGCGTTCGCAGACGTGCCGCGCCAGTCGCATGTACAGCTCTGTTTTGCCGCTTCCTGTCACCCCATGGAGCAGCGCCACGTGAAACTGGCGGGCGTCGGCGAGCCGGATGAGCGCGTCCAGAGCGCCGGTCTGCTCGCCCGTCAGTGTGCGCGCCGGATCGTGACTGATATGTGACATTGCGGCGCGTTGGAATGGGTCGCGCTCCGCCGGTTCTTCGCGAACCGCGGCGAGACCGCGGGCAACGAGGCGGTGAATTACAGCGCTGGTGATACCGCGCTCGCGCAACGCCGACGTCCTGATGCCGTCGGGCGAGGTCGTGAGCATCTCGAGCACCGCGCTCTGCTTAGCAGTCAGCCGGGTGGGGTCTGACCCGGGGTCAGACCCCGGGTCAGACCCCTGCCCTGCGTACACCACTCTCTCGGTCTTGTATGCCGACGCGCGCCGCGCTCCAGGGGGTAAGGCCGCGCCAATCGCGTCCCCTATGCCGGCCATGTAGTAATCAGCGACCCAGCGGCAGAGGTCGACAACCGCCGGCGGCAGAAACGGCTCCCAATCGAGCACCTCCGCAACGTCCCGCGGTTCGGTGTCCGCCGCGATCGAGGCGTCATGCCCAATCACACAACCCACGACCATCCGCGTTCCAACCGGAACACGGACGCGCGACCCTACTGGCGGTGCCTTCGGGTATTGGTCGGGAACGTTATACGTGAGGGAATCGAGATACGGAACGGGGACGGCGACAGATATCAGGCGCAATGCCAGATGCAGGATTCAAACGGGATATGAAAGGGGCAGTGACTCTCCATCAAGTCTAGTGCAGTTTGAATTTTGTATCTTCGCGCATCACTTTGGTCCGGCTGAAGCCGGACACTACGTACGAAGAGCTGAGCCGGACACTACGTACGAAGAATCGCTCGTACGCGCTTCATGTCCTCCCATACGTCACGCTTGGCGGAAGGGGTGCGCAGCAGGTAGGCGGGATGGTATGTGGGGATGAGGATTGCATCCCGGTACTGTACTCCCGCCCGCGCAGCCGAGTGATCGGCTCCGTGGTTCGAAGCAGCGATTGAGCGGCGAACTTGCCAAGCGCCACAATCACCTTCGGCTTGATTGCGTCGATTTGCCGAAACAGAAACGGCTCGCACTGCTCGACTTCGTCGGGCTCGGGATTGCGATTGTTCGGCGGGCGACACTTGATGACGTTGGCGATGTAGACGTCATCACGGCGCAGGTCGATGGCTTCGATAATCTTCGTCAGAAGCTGCCCCGCCCTGCCGACGAACGGCTCGCCCTGGATGTCTTCGTCAGCGCCCGGCCCCTCGCCAACGAACATGAGGTCCGCATCCGGATTGCCCACACCGAAAACAATCTGGCGGCGGCCCAGGCGGTGAAGCTTGCAGCGGGTGCAGTCGCCGAGATCCTCTCTGATTGCGGCGAGAGCATCGGCCGCGGAGGAAAACACCTGAACGATCTGCGGCGGAGCGGCTTCCGTGGCTTCGGGGGGTTCAGAGGCTACGCGCGGATCTGGCGTTGCGCGTCGGCTCCAGTTTGCGTCGCGCCGGACGCCATCGACGCCGAGCTCGCCGAAGAATTCGAGATGGGCCCGGAGCTGGTCGCTCGACATTACGCACGAACGGGTGCTGTGGCCCGGGTGCCAATGAGCCGTTCTACCTGATCGAAGATCGCTGCCGCGATCTCGTCCTTCGCCTGGACGGGCAATTCCTTCTCGCCGGTGGGGCCGATGATGGTCACCGCATTTGTGCCGACGTCGAACCCTGCGTCCGGCCGCGAGACGTCGTTTGCCACGATCAGGTCGATCCCCTTTCCGGAGTCGCTTGTCACGAGCTCTGGCCACCACGTCGCGGGTTTCCGCGGCAAATCCAACGAGAATTGGCCGCCGCGTCGCCACATCAGACGATATCCGCCCGAGCTCGGCCAGAATGTCGGGTGTCCGTTCGAGCGTGATCGTCAGCGGCGCGTCGGTCTTGGCAATCTTGTCCGCCGCGGGATCGGCCGGCGTGTAGTCGGCTACCGCGGCTGCCATGACAACGACGTCCGCATGGCGCGAGATTCCCATGACGGCCGCGTGCATCTCGGCCGCGCTGCGGACACGAATGACCTCGTCAACGGCTGGCGGCTCAATCCGGGTCGGCCCGGCCACCAGCGTGACGCGCGCGCCGCGCCGCCGTGCCTCCGATGCCAGCGCAAATCCCATACGGCCGCTGGATCGGTTTCCTACATACCGGACGGGATCGATGTCTTTGTACGTGGGCCCGGCTGTCACAAGGACGTGCCGTCCGCGCAGGAGCGACTCGACCGGCGACAGGACCCGCACGGCCGCGGCAACGATATCGGCCGGCTCGGCGAGGCGGCCTTTTCCAATCCAGCCGCACGCGAGATACCCCTCACCCGGCTCGACGAATCGCACGCCGCGCGACGCCAGCGTCTGGACGTTGTGCCGTACGGCGTCGTGCGCGAGCATGTTCGTATTCATCGCGGGGGCGAGCAGCACCGGCGCCCGCGTCGCCAGATACAGCGAGCTCAGGAAATCGTCGGCGATGCCATGGGCGAACTTGCCGATCATGTTCGCCGTGCACGGTGCCACGAGCAGCAGCGCAATTGCGTCCGCAATCGCAATGTGCTCGATGTCGGCGTTCATCCCCGGCTTCCATTGAGAGGTGATGACCG
This sequence comes from uncultured Acidobacteriota bacterium, assembly GCA_963814955.1. Lineage (GTDB taxonomy): Bacteria > Acidobacteriota > Vicinamibacteria > Vicinamibacterales > UBA2999 > DATCJA01. The sequence continues at coordinate 213,035 of CAWFEX010000011.1, read as the reverse complement.
GACGCCGGGTGATCGCCTCGAACGTGACTGGCCCGACGAACCGCGCGGCCGATCGCGTCATCACCGCCACGACATCGTGCCCCTGCTTCTGCAGGCCGCGGCACACCTCGACCGCCTTGTAAGCGCCAATCCCGCCCGTCACGCCGAGGGCGATTAGCGGCATCTCACTCCTGATCGATCTTCTCGACCTTGCGTTTGAGCACCTCGCGCTGCGCGATTGTGACTTTCTTCTCGCCGTCTTCGCGCGGCAGGGCTCCAGCGAGCAGCTGCCGCGCCCGCTGGCTGGCAATCACGACGAACTCAAACCGGTTTTCCTTCGGTGGTCTTTGCATATCTGAACGTCCCGATAATCCTTTCGGCCTCGCGCCGAATGACCTTCACCTGCGCGCGCGCGGCCATTACGATTGACGCCAACCGCTCGACGGCGGCGTCGAGCTCGTCGTTGATCACGACGTATTCGTATTGCGAGTACTCGTCAACCTCTCGACACGCCACCTCGAGCCGCCGGCGGATTTGATCCTCGGAATCCTTGCTGCGTCCGCGAAGACGCTGCTCCAGAATGTCGGCTGAAGGGGGCAGGACGAAGATGCCAGCGTTTTCAATCCCACGACTGCGGACCTGTCGCGCGCCCTGCACATCGATCACGAGCACGACGTCGCGCCCTTCAGCGAGCAATGCCTCGGTATCGGCGGCTGAAGTACCGTAATAGTGGCCGAAAACGTCGGCCCACTCCAGAAACGCCCGCTCGCGCACCATCGCTTCGAAGCGTTCCCGGCTGATGAAATTATAGTCGACGCCGTTGCGCTCTCCCGTGCGTGCCGGTCTGGACGTATACGAACGCGACATCGTCAGATTCGGCACCACCTGGACCAGCCGTTCGACCAGCGTTGTCTTTCCCGTGCCTGAGGGCGCCGAGACGATGAACAGCAGTCCGCGCCTGCCCTGAGCCCCGTCGAAGGGCTTGCCCTGAGCCTCGTGGTCAGGGGGCCTACTCGACATTTTGAACCTGCTCGCGCATCTTCTCGAGTTCGGCCTTGGCGGTAATGATCAGGTCCGACACGCGCAGTCCGTCTGCCTTGGCGCCGATCGTGTTGATTTCGCGATTCATCTCCTGGAGGAGAAAATCGAGCTTCCGTCCACATGGCTCGTCGGCCGCCTGCAATACCTCCCAATGAGCCAGATGGGCGCGAAACCGCGTCACTTCCTCGCTGATGTCCGAGCGCGCAGCCGCTCGGACAATCTCCTGCGCGATCATCGCCTGATCGACTGGCAGCTCGAAGCTGATCTCACGCACCCGCTCCCTCAGGCGCGCCTCGAGCGTAGTGCGACCGTCGTCGGCCGCGGCCGCGAGCTGGGAGACGAGCCCGGCCAGCATGTGTCGCCGAGCATCGAGGTCGGCGCGGAGATGATCGCCTTCGCGGGTCCGCATGGCATCGAGATCGGCAAGCCCCTGCTCGACGGTGGCCGCGACGCTTGCACCGAGCTGGGCCTCCACCATGGGATCGGCCTCCACCGGCCGGTCGCGAATGGTGATTGCCTGCGGCAGCCGCAGCAGGTCGCCCGGTGTCAACGATCCGGATACGAGACCGCGCTCGCGCGCCTGATCCAGCGCGGCTGACAACGCACCGGCGAACCCCGCGTTCAGCTCGATGGTGGGTATGGCCACGCTCCGCAGCTGGACATTGATAGCCAGCTCGACTCGACCTCTCGCCAGCCGCTTCTGTAAGAGCGCGCGGACGCGCGGTTCGAGGTCGGCAAGGGAGGAGGGAATGCGTAACTGGATGTCGAGAAACCGGTGATTGACCGTGCGGATGGTGAGCCCGATCGTGGCGCGGTCATCCTCATGCGTCAGCGAAGCGAACCCGGTCATCGATTTGATCATCTGCTGGACCGTTGCAACCTGAATTCAGTACCTACCAATGGACGTACACGCTGAAGCTTCGCGAACGACATACCGCTAAATCTCGATCTCCGCCGGCTCTTCCTGCAACTGCAGATCGTAAAGTTTCGCGTACGCCCCACCGCGCGCCATCAGTTCGTCGTGCGTTCCCGACTCGACGATGCGGCCCCGCTCTAGAACCACGATGGCATCGGCCCGGCGCACCGTCGAAAGACGATGGGCGATTACGAACGACGTGCGATTACGCATGAGGTTGGACAACGCGTCCTGAACGAGCATCTCTGCCTCAGCGTCCAGTGATGAGGTGGCCTCGTCGAGGATCAGAATCGGCGAGTCCCTCAGAATCGCCCGCGCAATCGCAATCCGCTGCCGCTGGCCCCCCGACAGCCGCTGTCCGCGTTCGCCGATCATCGTCTCGTAGCCGCTGTCGAGTCGCGTGATGAATTCGTGCGCATGCGCCGCGTGTGCCGCCGCCTCGATCTCGTCGCGCGTTGCCTCGGCGCTTGCCGTACGCGATGTTGGCGGCGATCGTATCGTCAAACAGTACCGTCTCCTGCGTCACGAGGCCGATTTGCGACCGCAGCGACCGGAGCGTCACGTCGCGCACGTCGAGACCATCCAGAAGAATCGCGCCGCCGGTGACGTCATAGAAGCGCAAAATCAGGTTTACCAAGGTCGTTTTGCCGGCTCCGCTGCGCCCGACGAGCGCCAGCATCTGGCCTGCGCCGACCGCAAGGCTGACGCCATCGAGCGTTGCGGGACCCTCGGTGCCTCCGTATCCGAAGCGCACATCGCGAAACTCGATCCGACGGCTGAATGGCGGCAGTGTCACTGCCCCGGGGCGCTCCTCCACTTCGTTATGGAAGTCGAGAATCTCGAAGATGCGTTCGCCCGCAGCCATTGCCTGCTGAAGGTCCGCGTTGACGCGGCTGAGCTTTTTCGCGGGCGCATACATCATGAACAGGGCCGCGACGAACGCGGTAAATTCGCCCGGCGACAGCCTGCCGGCGCCGATTTCCTGCGATCCATAAACGAGCGCCCCAACAAAGGCGATGCCGCCGATGAACTCCATCAGCGGTGGCAACGCTGACAGGGAGCTCGTGACCTTCATGCTCGTGCGATAGAAGTGCTGCGACGCCCGCTCGAATTTCGTGGTCTCTCGCGCTTCGGCGCCGAACGCCTTGACGATCCGATGCCCCGTGATCGCTTCAGCGCTCACGTGCGACATCTGTTCGAGCGCCTCCTGGCTCCGCCGCGCCGTCCGCCGCACGCGTTGACCCAGGCGCACGAGGGGGTAAACGACCAGCGGCGCCCCGGTCAGACAGACCAGGGCAAGGCGCGCGTCGTAGTAGACAAGGAGACCTGCAAAGCCCAGCAAAGCGAGCGACTCTCGTGCCAGGTCGCCCATCGTTTCGGACACGGCGCGCTGCACCAGCGCAACATCGCTGGTAATGCGCGAGAGCAGTTTTCCCGTGGTCTGCAGCGCAAAAAAGGCGACCGATTGTCCGAGAATGTGACGAAACAGCAGATTCCGAAGGTCGCAGACGACGCGTTGACCGACGTCGGTCATCAGGTACCCCGACAGGTACGCGCCGACGCCCTTGATGAGATAAACGATCAGAATGGCGGCGGCGATCGGAACGAGATTCTCGCGATTTGGAAGTACCTGATCGAAGATCGGCTGGATGAGGGCCGCAAGCGCGGCAGACGCCGCTCCGTACAACAGCATCGCTGCCACGGCGGCAAGCAGTCGCGCGCGATGCGGACGCGCGAACTCCAGCAGCCGGAACAGGACATTTACTCGCTGAACCGGTACCGCAGCAGCACCCATAGTGCGACTACACCGTCGCGCCACCCAATCTTCTTGCCCTCCTCGTATCCGCGTCCGTCGTAGGTAATTGGTACCTCGTACACGCGGTACCCGCGCTTGAAAATCTTCGCGGTGAGTTCCGGCTCGATGCCAAAACCGTCGGACTGGAGCTTCATGGACCGGAGCACTTCCGTTCGCATGACCTTGTAGCAGGTCTCCATGTCCGTGAGCATCGTGTTGTACAGGATATTCGTTATCAGCGTGAGCACCCGGTTTCCGAAATAGTGGGAGAACAGAAAGACCCGATGGCGGCCCAGGAACCGGGATCCGTATACGACATCCGCCCTTCCCTGGCAGATCAGCTCGATGAGCATCGGGAACTCTTCGGGCGAATACTCCAGATCCGCATCCTGGATGACAACCAGGTCGCCACTCACCGCCTCGAAGCCCCGCCGCAACGCGGCCCCTTTCCCCTGGTTGTGCGGCTGCAACAGCAGCGTGAAGCCGAGCTCCTGCTGGAGACGCTGGAGAATGTCCCTCGTTCCGTCAGTTGACGCATCGTCGACGACAATGAGCTGCGTGCGCAGCGTCAGGGTCATGACACGCCGCACGATCTCCTCGATGGTTGCGGCCTCGTTGAACGCAGGCATCACGACGGACAGCAGCGGATCGTCGAGAACACCTCGAATTTTGGACATTATCGTGTCTTCACCTGATAACCGTGCGGATGTGTCGAATGCCAGCGCCACGCGTCGCCGACGATGGTGTCGAGCGCAACGTGGCGTGGAATCCATCCCAACTCACTGCGAATCCGGGCCGCCGATGCGTAAAGCACCGCCGGATCGCCGGGCCGCCGTGGAGCAACCCGTCGCGGCACCGGTTTACCACAGACGCGTTCGACCGCGGCCAATACTTCCCGCACCGACGAAGGCTGCTCGGTGCCGACGTTATATGTCGCGGACGCACCGCCCTCTTCGAGGTACTTCAAAGCGCGCACGTGAGCGTCGGCGAGGTCGCTGACGTGAACGTAGTCGCGCAGACACGTTCCATCCGGCGTTGGATAGTCTTCGCCGAAGATCTCGAATGGCAGTCCGCCCATCGCCGCGTCGAACGCTCGAGGAATCACGTGCAGCTCAGGCGTGTGATCCTCGCCAAGCTCCCCGTCCGGGTCGGCCCCGGCGGCGTTGAAGTACCGCAGCCGGACAGACCGGATACCATACGCCCGCTCGAAGTGCGGCAGCGCTTGTTCAATGGCCAGCTTTGTTTGCCCATAGGCGTTGATCGGCCCTGTCGGGTGCGTTTCGCGAATGGGAATCTCGGTGGGGTCGCCGTACACGGCGCAGGTTGACGAAAACACGAACTGCCGGCAGCCCTCGGTTGCCATGCTCTCGAGGGTCGCAAGGGTCCCGACCACGTTGTTCTGATAGTAACGGGAGGGATCGCGGACCGAATCGGCAATGAGGAGCAGCGCGGCGAAGTGCATCACCGAGGTCGCGCCACTGTCACGCAGCGCGCGCCGCACCGCGTCGACATCGCCGATGTCACCTTCGATAAATGGCGCGCCCAGCGTGGCTTCCCTGTGTCCAGCCGACAGGTTGTCGAAGATCACGACGCGGTGACCGGCTCGGCGGAGCGCCTTCGCGCAATGACTGCCGATGTAGCCCGCACCGCCGGTCACAAGAACCGGGCCGCGGTCAGGGCGGGAATCAGGCGCGGCCAATGGAGTAGTAAGTAAATCCGTTCTGTTTCATCTGATCGAGTGTGTACAGATTGCGACCGTCGAAGACAATCGGTTCGCGCATGAGCTTTCGCATGCGCGGAAAGTCCGGCCGACGGAACTCGTTCCACTCCGTAACGATAGCGAGGCAATCAGCGCCTTTCAGCGCCTCGTAGTTACCGGCGGCGAACGCAACCCGGTTGCCGAAAATGCGCTTTGCGACCGGCACCGCTTCCGGGTCGTACGCCTGGACGGACGCTCCCGCGGCCAGTAGGCCTTCGATGAGCGGCACGGAGGGAGCTTCGCGCATGTCGTCGGTCCGGGGTTTGAACGACAGACCCCACACCGCGACTTTCTTTCCCTTCAGGCTGCCGAAGTGCGTCCGCATCTTGGCCAGGAGGCGGGTCTTCTGGCACTTGTTCACAGCCTCGACAGCCTGGAGAATCCTGAAGTCGTAGTCCTTGTCCGCGGCGAAGTGGATCAACGCTTGAACGTCTTTTGGAAAGCAGCTGCCGCCGTAGCCGATGCCCGGAAACAGAAACGAGGGGCCGATGCGGCGATCGGACCCAACGGCGCGGCGGACCTGGTCGATGTCGGCGCCGACGAGCTCGCAGACATTTGCAATCTCGTTCATGAACGAAATGCGAGCCGCCAGCATGGCATTGGAAGCGTACTTCGACAGCTCGGCGCTTGCACAGTCCATCACCATGATGGGCGCGCCTGTGCGCGTGAACGGGCTGTAGAGCTCGCGCATCATTTCTTCCGCTCTCGGATCCTCGGCTCCAATGACCACGCGGTCGGGTTTCATGAAGTCTTCGACGGCCGCACCCTGCTTGAGGAACTCTGGGTTGCTCACCACGCTGAACGGGTGAGTCGTTTCGCGCCGGATCACTTCGCGGACGCGATCACTCGTTCCACGGGCACCGTGCTCTTGTCGACGATCACCTTGTAGCCATTCATCGCCTTGGCGATGTCGCGTGCGACCTCGAGCACCTGGTTGACATCGGCGGACCCGTCCTCGCCCTGCGGAGTGCCGACGGCAATGAATATGACGGCCGACGCGCGGACGGCTTTCGGTAATGTGGACGTGAACGTGAGTCGGCCTTCAGATCGATTGCGGCGGACCAGTTCCTCGAGGCCCGGCTCGTAAAATGGCATCTTGCCGCGGCGCAGCATGCGGACCTTGTCGTCGTCTTTGTCGACACAGACCACATCATTGCCGCTCTCGGCGAGGCACGCACCCGCGACAAGGCCAACGTATCCAGTACCAACGACGGAGATCTTCATGTCCCTCCGCGACTTTCGTCGCCGGTTCGCCTCAAAATGGCTGAGGCTATGATAACGGTTCGATGCGCATTCTCGTCGATTACCGGCCCGCCCTTCGAGAGCGCACCGGCGTCGGCGAATACATTCATCAGCTCATCCGCGCATATGGCGCAGCCTATCCGGGTGAGGTCGCCGTTTTTACGAGCTCGTGGAAAGACCGGCCTTCTTTGCAGGTATCGTCTGAACTGGCCGCCCGGATAATCGACCGGCGCATCCCGGTGCGGGTGCTGAACCTGCTATGGAATCGCGTTGGATGGCCGTCAGTTGAAGCGGTTGCGGGGCCCGTGGACGTCGTCCATTCGCCGCACCCGCTTCTCATTCCTGCACGGCGGGCGGCGCAAGTGGTGACCATCCACGACTTGTTTTTCCTGACGAACGCGGCGGACACCCGTGCCGAAGTCCGCCGGGACTACCCGGCATTGGCTCGCACGCACGCGCTGCGAGCGCACGCGGTGATCACCTCTACCCATTACGGTAAACGGTTAATCAGCGAAAGCCTGGGCGTTGAGGAGGATCGGATTTACGTCTGTCCGGCCGGCGCCCCGGTGTGGAAAACCCTCGGGCAAGCGCCCAATGTGCCCTCTGCCGGGTATCTGCTGTTCCTGGGCACCCTCGAGCCGCGCAAGAACCTTGGCGCCCTCCTCGATGCGTACCAGAGGCTTCGTGACCGGATGCCGGGAGCTCCCAGACTCGTTGTTGCAGGGCGCACCACGTCGAAGGCAACCGAGTGGCTGGCGCGAATGGAAGCTCCTCCGCTGGCGGGCCACGTCCAGTATGTCGGCTACGTCAGAGACGAAGAACGGGAGTCCCTCTACGCCGGTGCTCGGGCGCTCGTAATGCCGTCACTCGATGAGGGTTTCGGCCTGCCGGCTCTCGAGGCGATGTCGGCCGGAGTTCCTGTGGTCGCATCGAACCGCGGATCGCTTCCTGAAGTCGTCGGGGACGCCGGTGTGCTGATAGATCCCACCGACATCGCGTCGCTGTCTCACGCGCTCGAACGACTCGCGTCGGACGACCGGGCGGCTGCGGAAGCGGGCGCCGCCGGGATCAAGCGCGCACGGACGTTCACGTGGAGTGCAGCGGCCGCAACCCTGCGCCACGCTTATGCCGACGCCGTCGCTCGACGGCAATCAAAGAATCAAGAATGAGGGTGGCCATTGATGCACGAGAGCTTCGGGAGCAACCGACAGGCGTAGGCCGATATCTGGCCAGCCTGCTGGCTGTCTGGGAGAAGCTTCCTTCCGCCCGGTCACACGAGTTCGTTCTTTGCGCACCCGAATCCGCGGACGAATCTTCGGCGCAACCGCGCGCCCGCTTCGTTGCCCGTCGAGGCTGGACCGGTAATGCAGGCACCATGTGGGAACAGCTCACACTGCCCTCGCTCGTTCGTCAAACCAAGGCGGATGTTCTTTTCTGCCCGGGGTACACGGCGCCGGTGTTCTCTTCGGTACCAACGGTGGTTGCAATCCACGACGTGTCATTCGCCGCGCACCCGGAATGGTTCGGGTGGCGCGAGGGATTGCGGCGTCGCGCTGTCGCAAAGATGGCTGCCAGGCGGGCAGCGCGTGTCTTGACGATTTCCCAGTTCTCAAAACGCGAGATCGTGCGGCTGCTCGGCATCGACGGGGCTCGCGTGGACGTCATTTACCCCGGCACCACTTCGCTGGTCCCGTCGCCACCGCTCGAGCGCGAGAAGGCCGCACCGCAGGAGAATGTGGTCTTGTTCGTTGGCTCACTCTTTACGCGCCGCCACATTCCCGCCCTCATCGATGCTTTCGGACGACTGGCGCGACATCGAAACGACGTACGCCTGGAGATCGTCGGTGACAACCGCACGGTTCCGCGTGTGGATGTCGACCATCTCGTTGCGGCGAGTGGCGCCGCCGATCGCATCAACCTTCGTTCCTACGTGGGCGAGGAAGTCCTGCGCGACCTTTACCGGCGGGCCCGCGCATTCGTCTTTCTTTCCGAGTACGAAGGGTTCGGCCTGACGCCTCTCGAAGCGCTCGCCGCCGGGGTTCCGATCGTCGTGCTCGATACGCCCGTTGCTCGCGAAGTGTACGAGGATGCGGCCCTCTACGTGTCGAGACCCGATCCCGCGCTCATCCAGGCCGCCATCGAGCGAGCGCTCTTCGACGAAGTCGAGCGAGCCCGCATCCTCGGTGCATCTGTCCGCCTGATGCCTCGGTATTCCTGGCAGGCATGCGCGGAGCAGGTGCTCGAGGTGTTGGTGAGTACCGTAAGTCAAGAGTCAAAGGTCAAAAGTCAAAGGTGATGGTGAAGGCGCAGAGGTCGAAGTGAGAGGTCGAAGGTGACCACTCGGAGGCTCTCGATCGTCATCGTCACATACAACTCGATCGGGCAGATTGACGCGTGCCTCGATTCGCTGGCGCGGACACTTCCTCCACTGGATTGCGAGACGATTGTCGTCGACAACGCCTCTCCCGACGGAACCGCAAGCGCAATCAAGCGGCATTGGCCCGCCGTCAGGATCATCGATGCCGGGTCGAACCTCGGCTTCGCGCGCGCCAACAACATCGGCATTCGAGCCTCGACTGCCGGGTTCGTGCTTGTGCTGAACCCGGACACGGAGGTTGGTCCCGGAGCCATCGCGCGCCTGCTGGAAGTACTCGCGTCCAGGCCCGATGCCGCGATCGCCGGTCCCCGTCTCGTGGACGGACAGGGGCGCGCGGAGCTGTCGTTCGGCTCGATGATTGGACCGTTTGCCGAGCTGTGCCAGAGGCTGCTCGTCCGCGGCAATGACCGCGGCACCCCACTGATACGCGGTTACGTTGAACGACTGACGCGCCGGGCGCGGGTGGTTGACTGGGTCAGCGGTGCGTGTTTGCTGGTGCGCCGAGCCGACGCCGAAGCGGTCGGACTATTCGACGAGCGATATTTCATGTACGCGGAAGACGTCGACTTCTGCGCGGCGATTCGCGCGCGCGGCCGCAGGGTGCTCTTCGTCCCTGACGCCGAGGTCCGCCATTTACGCGGACGGTCGGTCGCTTCGCTTCCGGGTCTCACGGAGCAGGCGTACCGTCGGAGCCAGCTTGCGTTCTACGCAAAGCACCGCCCGAACTGGCTGCCGCTGCTTCGCAGGTATCTCGCACTGCGCAATCGCCTGCCGCCCGACTGACGGCCAATATAATGGCTACGCATGCCAAGTCACAAAGCACAGGTCACAAGGCACAAGTCACAACGCCGCCCGGTCCACTAGAGATGCGGGTCGCCATCGACGCGCGGAAGCTTCACGATTTCGGCATCGGGACGTACACACGCAATCTCCTGCGGCATCTGGCCCGCATCGATCGCGAGAGCGAGTACGTCCTTCTCTGCCAGGCATCGGATTTGTCCGTCGGCAGTCAACTGGGGCCGAACTTCCGCACTGTGCTCGAGCCGTCGCCAAACTATTCGCTCCGGGAGCAGATTCACGTGCCGTGGGTCCTCCACCGCGAGCGCCCCGACGTGTTTCATGCGCCGCACTATGTGCTGCCGCCGGCGACACGGTGCCGCTCGGTTGTCACCATTCACGACTGCATTCACCTGATGTTCCCGCAATACCTGCCGAGCCGCGCGGCGTACGCGTATGCCAAGGCGTCGATGTGGATGGCGGTCCGACGGTCGCACCGCATTCTCACCGTCTCGGAGGCTTCCAAACGCGACATCATTCATTTTTTCAACGTCCGGCCGGAGAAGATCGTGGTCGTCTACAACGCCATCGACGAGCGGTTTCGTGCCGCGCCGTCGGAGGAGGACGTGGCACGCGTGCGCGAGCGGTACCAGCTCACGCAAGGCTTCGTGCTGTATGTCGGCAATATCAAGCCTCACAAAAACCTCGTCCGGCTGATCGAGGCATACGACATGCTGCGGCATCGCGGCTTCGAGGAGCTGAAGCTGCTCATCATCGGCGACGAGATCTCGAAGCTGCCGGCGTTGAGGCGCGCCGTCCACACGCACAAGCTCCACAAGCACGTCCGCTTCCTCGGCTACCAGCCGGATGAAACACTCTCCGTGTTGTACCGGCTCGCCGAGGTGTTCGTGTTTCCGTCTCTCTACGAAGGCTTCGGTCTGCCGCCCCTGGAGGCGATGGCGTGCGGCACCCCGGTGGTGACGTCGAACGTATCGTCGCTGCCGGAAGTGACCGGCGATGCCGCCGTACTCGTCGATCCCTACGAGGTGGAATCGATCGCCGAAGGCATGCACCGGGTTCTGACCGATGCCGCGCTGAGCGCAGAGCTTCGCGCAAAGGGAATTGCCCGCGCACGCGAGTTCTCCTGGGAACGCTCGGTGGCCCGAACGCGGGAGCTCTATCAGGAAGTCGGAGGCAGCCACTGAGAACGGCGCTGATTCACGACTGGCTCACCGGCATGCGCGGCGGCGAACGCGTGCTCGAGGCTTTGTGCGAGCTGCATCCGGACGCCGATATCTTTACCTTGTGTTACGTCCGCGGCTCCGTGTCGCCGACAATCGAGCGACATCGTATTGCGACGTCCTTCGTGCAGCGCCTGCCCCTCGCGGCGACGAGTTATCGGAAGTACCTTCCGCTCTTTCCTTTCGCCATCGAGCAGTTCGATCTGGATCGGTACGAGCTCGTGATCAGCTCGAGTCACTGCGCGGCGAAGGCGGTTGTGCCTCCCGGCCGGGCGCGGCACCTGTGCTACTGCCACTCCCCGATGAGGTACGCATGGGATCAATTCGATGCGTATTTCGGACCTGCGCGCGTGGGACGCTTCGCGAATCGATGGGTGTACCGGCCCCTGCTGGCCAGGCTGGCGCGATGGGATGTGGCCACGACCGCACGCGTGCATCGGTTCGTCGCCAACTCGGCGCACGTTGCAGCACGGATCCGCCGATACTATAATCGCGAGACAACGATCGTGTATCCACCGGTTGACACGGTCTTTTTTCATCCCACCGACATCACTCCGGGCACGCACTTTCTGATCGTGTCCGCTCTCGTTCCGTACAAGCGAATCGAGCTGGCCATGGATGCCTGTGAGAAGGTGGGGGCGGCACTGCGCATCGTCGGTGACGGCCCGGATCGGCGGAGGCTGGAAGCCCGGGCAGGACAGAACGTGGAGTTTCTTGGACGGTTGAGCGATCAGGAAGTCCGCGATGAATATCGAAAGGCGCTCGCTGTCATACTGCCCGGAGAGGAAGACTTTGGAATCGTGCCTGTCGAAGCACATGCGTGCGGCCGTCCCGTCGTCGCGCTCGGCCGCGGAGGCGCCACCGAGACGGTGATCGACGGCGAGAATGGCGTGTTGTTCGATGAGCCCGATGCGGCGGCGCTCGCGGTGGCACTCAATCGCGTTGCCGGCTGTCGCTTCGACCCCGCGACAATCGCGGCATCGGCGCAGCGCTTCACGCGTGAGCGCCACGTGCGCCGGATGCGCGAAGTGATCGAGGAGACCACGGCCTCGCCTGTTGGAACGCGATGGTAAGACGCTACAACCGCCTCCTCGTCGCCTGCTACGTCGTCTCGGACGCGGTTCTGGCCACGTGGGCGTTCATTCTGGCATTCGGGATTCGGTTCGAAAGCGGTCTCGTGCCGGTCACGCACGGATATCCGCCGTTCGAGCAGTACGTCAACGTGCTGCCGTTCATCGTCGTGCTCACGCCGTTGGCTTTCCAGCTTCAGGGTGTGTATCGCCTGCGTCGTGGGCGTTCGCGCGTAGACGACTTCTTCGCCGTCCTGATTGGAAGCATCCTTGCCGTGGTTCTAGGCGTCATCTCGACGTTGTACGTGCAGGTCTACTACGCGTCTGAGGAAGCCAAGGCCAGCGGCGCATACGAAGTGTCGCAGATTGTGTGGGCTCTCTTCCTGGGCCTCAACGTTCTGTTCACATACAGCTCCCGTGAGGCCGTGCGTGAGCTCCTCGAGCGGCGGTGGCGGGCCGGCATCGGCCTCAAGCGCATCCTGATTGCCGGAGCGGGCGACCTCGGCCGGATGGTTGCGGACCGTATCCTGCAGCATCGTGAGCTGGGCTATCAGGTAGTCGGGTTCGTCGACGACCGGGCAGGCGGCGACCATCTCGGGTATCGCGGCCTGCCGCTGCTCGGCACGCTGAGTGAGGTCGGCGAGATCGCGCAGAGAGAGCGTGTCGATCATTTGTACGTGGCTCTGGCGCTCGAGGAACATTCGAAGCTCCTGGATCTGATTGAAATCACCAGCCGCGAATTCATCGACGTGAAGGTCGTGCCAGACCTTCTGCAGTTCATCGCGCTGCGGGCACGTCTCGAGGATCTCGACGGTCTGCCGATCATCAACATCAACGACGTTCCGCTGCAGGGCTTCAATACGTGGGTGAAGCGGGCCATCGACGTCGCCGTATCCGCCGTGGCGCTCCTGCTTCTGTCGCTTCCGCTGGCGATTATTGCGGCGCTCGTCCGACTCACGTCCGAGGGTCCGATCTTCTATCGCCAGGAGCGCATGGGTCTCGACGGTAAAGCGTTCAATGTTTACAAGTTTCGATCGATGCCCGAAGGAGCCGAAAACGACACGGGCCCAGTATGGGCTCGCGATGACGACCCGCGCGCCACACGGATCGGACGGTGGCTCCGGCGCTTCGACCTCGACGAACTACCGCAGTTCTGGAACGTCCTCACAGGCGACATGTCGATTGTCGGGCCACGGCCGGAACGTCCCTACTTCGTCGAGCAGTTCAAGCACCGCATTCCGCAGTACATGCTGCGCCACAAGGTGAAGGCTGGTATCACCGGCTGGGCGCAGGTGAACGGCTGGCGCGGCAATACCTCGCTGGAAAAGCGAATCGAGTACAGACCTGTATTACATCGAGAACTGGTCGGTGACCCTCGATCTGAAGATCATGTGGCTCACGCTTTTTCGCGGCCTGTTCCAGCGCGGAATCGCATATTGAGAGCCGTCGTCACCGGCGCCGCCGGATTCCTGGGATCGCATCTCTGCGAAGCGCTGCTCGATCGCGGTCACACGGTCGTCGGCGTGGATAACCTGCTGACGGGCGATCTCGGCAACCTTCATCACCTGCGCGGCCGCGCGTTCGAGTTCATTCGACATGACGTGACCCGGTACATCGACATCGACGGACCGGTGGACGTCATTCTCCATTGGGCAAGCCCGGCGAGCCCGATCGACTATCTCGAGCTACCGATTCAGACCCTGAAAGTAGGTTCCCTCGGCACCCACAATGCGCTCGGTCTGGCCCTGGCCAAGCGCGCGCGCTTCGTGCTGGCGTCGACGTCAGAGGTGTACGGGGACCCGCTCGAACATCCACAAACCGAAGCGTACTGGGGCCACGTCAATCCAATCGGCCCGCGTGGCGTCTACGACGAGGCAAAGCGGTTCGCCGAGGCGATTACGTTCGCCTATCATCGCTACCACGGTCTCGACACGAGAATCGTTCGCATCTTCAATACCTATGGCCCCCGGATGCGGCTGCGCGATGGCCGGGCGGTTCCTGCGTTCATGTCGCAGGCCCTTCGGGGTGAGGACGTCACGGTGTTCGGCGATGGTACTCAGACCCGGAGCTTCTGCTATGTCAGCGATCTGGTTGACGGCGTGCTCCGATTGATGGACGCCGACACCAACGATCCCGTCAACATCGGCAACCCGCACGAAGTCACCATCGAGCAGATCGCGCGGGTCATCATCGGATTGCTGGGTTCATCGAGCAAGGTCGTGTATCGGCCTCTGCCGGTGGACGACCCGAAACAGCGAAGGCCGGATATCACGCGGGCGCGAACTCTGCTTGGATGGGAACCGAAAGTGGGACTCGAAGACGGTCTCGTCAAAACGGTCGACTACTTCAAGAGCAAACTCGCGACCTAACCCGCCCCGATCCGCGGCGGTTTGCCTTCCGGGCCGGTTCATGCCTGCGAAATCGTGGGCTCCTGCGTTTCGTTGATGAGACGGCGCAGCTTCAGGAAGTAGTCGGCCGCGGACACCAGTGTCACGATGAGTGACGTCCAGATGAACACGTCGACGATGACCGCGTCCTCCTGGCGAAAGTTGTAATACATCACGACGACGCTCGTGACGATGTAGGTGGCCGTTGCCAGCTTGCCCCACACCGACGGCTGGAACGTGCGCGGGCCGATAGCAAAACTGATAATCGCGACGACGGCCACGATCACGATATCGCGGCTGATCACAACGATCGTCAGCCAGAGCGGCAGATGGTTCGTCAACGGGATGCCAGGCAGCGTCAGGACAATGAATGTCGTGACGAGCAGGAGCTTGTCGGCCATTGGATCCAGCCATGCGCCCAGACTCGTCCGCTGGCCGGCCCGTCTTGCGATGAGTCCGTCCAGCCCGTCGGTGATGCCAGCCACGAGAAACGCGACCAGCGACCACCCGAGATAGCCGTACACGACCAGCAGGACGAACGCCGGAACCAGCATGATCCGCAGAATCGTCAGCTGGTTGGCGACGGTGAGAATGCCCACGGCGGGTCAGCGCTGGGCGCTGGTGAGATCGCGCAGGCGAAGTATGGCGCTGGTGGCTTCGGCGCCCGAGACCGGGCGTGCCACTTCGAAACGAGCGCCCTGCGCGAGAGGCATCACGCCCGATGACACCGCGATCGACGCGGCCGGGTAACTGAGGTGGCCGGCTGACATGTCGGCGATTGCGGGTCGTGCGGTGAGATGAGGCCGCAAGTCCGGCCGGTTCGCCGCCGCAAGCGTCAGGACACGGCTGACCGCGCCCGCCAGCTCGGCCCGGGTCACCGGGCTCCCCGGCTGGAACGTGTGGTTGGCGAACGGCTCGATCACGCCCGCACGCGCAACGGCGGTAATCCACGACGCGGCCCAATGTCCGGCGATGTCAGTGACAACCACTTCCTTCGCCGGAGTGAGCCGCAGGACGTCTTCGAGGCGCACGCCGATGAGCGCCGCCAAATCGCCCCGCGCAATCTGCTGCGCCGCCGCAATCGCCCGGAACTCAGCCGGAAGGTTTGCGTCGCGCGACCGCTCCGCAAGCGCCGCGAGCTTCGCGCTCAGTTCCGCACTCGGATCGTTGTTTGCCGCCTGCCGGTACGCAGCTTCGGCGCCGGCGAAGTCTTCCCGCCGCTCGAGCAGCTGGCCGATTTGTATGAAAGAGGCGGTATCGGAAGGATCGAGCTGGACCGCTCGCCGGAATCGATTCAGTGCGGAGTCGATGTTCCCCTGCCGCAGTGTGACGAGGCCAAGGTCACGGTACAGAAACGCGGTATCCGGCGACGCCGACAGCGCGCGCTCATACGCCGCGGCCGCTTCGTCCAGTCGCCCGGCCGCTGTCGCGGTCCGCGCGGTTTCAATCAACTCCTGCAGACTTCGAAACCGCAGCACGTCGACCCTTCGGCGTACCTCCGTCAGCGACGGGTCGGCTGCGAGCGCCGCCTCGAACGCCACGAGCGCCGCGGTGTCTCGATTCAGGGCCAGAAGAGTTTGACCGCGGCCGATCAGCGCGGGCACATACGTCGGTGCCGTCTTCAGGACGGCATCGAACCCGCTGAGTGCCGCATCGAGCTTTTGTCCGGCCAGGGAAACGTAGGCGCTCCCTGCGCGCGCCGGATAGAGTGCCGGCGTTCGTTTCAGAGCGGCGCTGAATTCGAGATCCGCATTCGGCAGGTCGTTCGCCTGCAGGAACCGCCACCCCCGGTCGAGACGAGCGGCATCATCCACGGTGCCGATACCACGTGGAGGAACTGGATACACAAACTCCGGAAACGCCGGCGAAGTGGTGACGGGCGGCGCCGGCCTCGTCGCGCAGCCAGCCGCGACGAACGCAATCATCAAAACGAGGGCAAGCCGTTCAGCTCGCATTCGCAGTCTCTCCGGGGGGCTGCGGGGCCGTCAGCCGCGCAATGTACCGCCGCGGCACATCGGCCTCGATCACGACGCGGCCGTTAGTGGCGACGTGGCTCACGACGCGCGCCACACGGTAGAGCCGGGCAATCTGGTCGCGGTCGAACGCCTTGTCGCTGTCGAAGGTAATAGTAATGCGCCGCGTGTCGAGCGCAACCCGGGAAGCAATCATCTGGACGAGCTCGTCGATACCTTCGCCCGTGCGCGCCGAAATCAGGGCCGCTCCGGGGTCGCGGTCGGTAATGCGCCGCCGTTCATCAGCAGTGAGAATGTCCGCCTTGTTGTACACGTCGATTGAAGGGACCTCCGCAGCGCCAACCTCCTCCAGCACTTTTCGTACCGCGGCGATGTGGTGGTCACGTTCCGGCGACGCCGCATCGATGACGTGCAACGCCAGATCCGCTTCCGCAACTTCTTCGAGCGTCGCCCGAAACGCCGCAACGAGCGTGTGTGGCAAGCGATCGATGAAACCGACCGTGTCGGATACGAGCAACTCGCGTCGATCCGGAAGACGTACCTGGCGGACAAGGGGATCGAGCGTCACGAAAAGCGCGTCTGACGCAACCGCCCGTTCGTTCGTCATGCGGTTGAACAGCGTCGTCTTTCCGGCGTTGGTATAGCCGACCAGGGCGACCGTCGGGACGGATTGTCGCTGCCGCCGTTCTCTGAGCTGAGCGCGCCGCTGCCGGACGTGATCGATTTCCCGCTGAACCGACCTGATGCGGGTACGGATGCGGCGGCGGTCGGTTTCGAGCTTGGTCTCACCAGGACCACGGGTACCGATGCCGCCGCCAAGCCGCGACAGTGCGGTGCCGGTACCGACGAGGCGCGGCAGCAGGTACTTGAGCTGCGCCAGTTCCACCTGCCATTTGCCTTCGCGGGTTCGCGCCCGCCGCGCGAAGATGTCGAGAATCAGCTGCGTGCGGTCAACCACCTTGCAGTCGAGCTTCTGTTCGAGCTGACGCAGTTGTGCCGGCGTCAGCTCGTTGTCGAAAACGACCACGTCCACGCCTGCCTCGGCGCAGGCGGACGCCAGAGCCGACACCTTGCCCGCCCCGATGAATGTCGCGGGATCGGGCCTGGGTCGTTCCTGCATCACTTGAAGCACGACGATGGCGCCGGCCGCGTCGGCAAGCCCCGCCAGCTCAGCGAGCGATCGCTCGGAATCGAGGCGGCGGCCCGGACCGCTTACGAGGCCGACCAGAGCGGCGCGTTCCGGCTTTGATGGGGACACTCACTACAATAGCACCACGACCGTGGCGGCCCGACGACCTAAACGAAAGAAGGCGATCAAACCTCGCGCCCCACTCCCCCGTCAGACCGGTGGGGTGCACGAGGACAAGACGAAGCGTCCATGGCGCCGGCGGAAGCATAAGGGGGAACACGAAGAATGAGGGTTCATCAACCGGAGCCTGGAGCGTAGAAGGGACGCACTAGCTTTGGTCGACGACCGGCGCCGCTTCGATTGGCGGGTTGCGTTCCACCATGACCCGCCTTACGACGAGGGCGAGCGTCAACAAGACGGCCACGGCGACCACGAATACCGCCCGGATGCTCCGCGCGGCCACGAGACCGCTCAGCACTGGACTGATGGCCACGCCGCTCAGTGATGCGCTCGTCAGAAATCCAAACCCCGTCGCGTGCACGTCCTGAGGAATGACGGCGCCTCCGGCGGTAAATGCCGTCGTGATCGATGTACCCATGCAGAGGCCCACCACGGCGAGCGAGGGAGCCAGCACCCAGATGCTCCGGGACATGGTGAACACACCCAGCCCGGCGGCGGCAATCAGCACAGCCCAGATGATGACGACTCGCGGCGAATGACGCCTGAGCACCCGGCTCGAGAGTTGATTGCCGAGTGCCGCGGTGAAGGCGAGCACCGAAAAGAGGACCCCTGCGACAACCGGCACATCCTCTGACGAATAGCCCAGCTCGCCGAGATGCAGAGGCAGCACCGGCCCAAAGCTTCGATCGACGAGCTGCAGCCCGAACAGCACGACCATCACCAGAAGAAAATTTTCGAACGCCAGAATCGATGCAAAGGCCGTCCGGGGACGGCCGGCGGCCGGTTTTGGTGCTCGCGGCGGCTCCTTGAACAGCACCGTGATCATGATGAATGCCGCCAGATAGAAGCCTGCCGCCACGAAGAACGAGTTGCGGAGGCCGAACACCGGCGCCAGCACTCCTCCGATCACGGGTCCAATCGCCGGGCCCATGCGCTGAGCTGTTTGCACCGTACCGATCGCGACAGCCATTTTCTCGCGCGGCGCCGAGAGCGCTGCCATCGACAACGTCAGCGGTCCATACCCGGCGAAGAACCCCTGGATAGCGCGAAGCGCGAACAGATGCCACGGTCTCGTGACATACGCCATTGCGGTCATCACTGCGATGAAGCTGATCAGCGACCGCTGCACGAGCAGCTTGTTGCCAAATCGATCACCGACGCGTCCCCAGAGCGGCGCAGTGAGCGCAGCGATGGCGGGCGAGACGCCTAACGTCACCCCGGTCCACAGTGCGATCTCGCCGATGTCGGTAACGCCAAGCTGGCGGATATAAAGGGGAAGGAACGGCATTACCAGCGTAAAGCCGGTAAAACCCACGAAGGCAGCCGCGGTCACCGCCGCCTGGTTACGTTTCCAGGACTGCACCGATGGGATCCACTAGAACCTGATCTTCACATCCTTTGACGGATTCACCTGAATGCTGTCGATGAACCGAATCTGGTGTTGGTGGGTCTGCATCACAATCGACGTCGTGCGTGTGCCCTCTCCGAAGAACCGCACGCCGCGCATCAACGTGCCGTCGGTCACCCCTGTGGCGGCGAAGATGATCCGCTCTCCTGAAGCAAGATCTTTCGAGCGGTACACCCTTGTGAGGTCCGTAATCCCCATAGTACGACACCGCTCCTCGTCCTCGGGCTTGGTTATGACGAGACGCGCAAAGATTTCACCGTTGAGACACCGCATCGCCGCGGCCGTCAGCACACCTTCGGGCGCGCCTCCAGTTCCCATGACCGCATGTACACCGCTGCCCACAACTGCCGCTGCGATACCGGCTGAAAGATCGCCGTCTCCAATCAATCTGATCCGCGCGCCCGTCGCACGAATCTCGTCGATGAGCTGCTTGTGTCGCGGGCGGTCCAGAACGATGACGACGAGGTCTTCGACACGACGGCCGAGGGCCTGCGCGATCGCCCGCAGATTGAACCGCACGGGCGCATCCAGATCGACAACGTCCCTCGAGCTCGGACCGACGACCAGCTTTTCCATGTAGATGTCAGGTGCGTGCAACAGGCCGCCGTGTTCGGACGCCGCCAGCACCGCAAGCGCGTTTGCCGCTCCGGTGGCGCACAGATTCGTTCCCTCGAGTGGATCCACGGCGATATCCACCTGCGGGAACTTCCGGCCGTTGGTCTCTTTGTGCGACTGGCCCACTTTTTCACCGATGTAGAGCATCGGCGCCTCGTCGCGTTCGCCTTCACCGATGACAATGGTGCCGTCGATGGGCACGGAGTCGAGCTCGCGCCGCATAGCCTCCACTGCCACCTGGTCTGACTTGTGCCGATCGCCCTGGCCCATCGTCTGCGCGCACGCGATGGCCGCCTGTTCGACGACGCGCAGGAAGTCGAGTGACAGGTCGAGGTCCATGAACCTCCGGCCGATGGTGTCCTCATCTTCCACATTCTCCGAACCGACTGTGCGGGTGAGCGTCATGGGACTCTCCTCATTCAAGTCACAAGGCACAAGTCACAAGGCACAAGTCACAACGTGTTCATCGTGACTGCGCCGTCGCAGCCTGAGCCTTGTGACTACTGTCCTGCCATGCAGGCAGGGTACATCGGGTGGGCCGATCCGTCCGGTACCCGAGCAGGTAGTCGGCCTGCATGATCTTGTGGATTTCGCGCGTGCCTTCGTAGATCACCGCGCCTTTGCAGTTGCGATAGAAGCGCCCGACCGGATATTCGTCCGAATAGCCGTTGGCGCCGTGAATCTGCACGGCATCGCCGGCCGCGCGTTCTGAAGCGACGGTCGCGAACCATTTGGCGAGCCCGGTTTCCTTCGTGTTGCGCTGGCCGATGTTCTTCAGCCAGCCCGCGCGCAGCCACAACAGGCGCGCCGCCTCGTAGTCGGATTCCATCTGGGCGATCATTTCTTTCACGAGCTGGTGCGATCCTATCTCGACGCCAAAGGTCTTGCGGGCCCTGGCGTATTTCACACTGGCGTCGCGACAGGCACGGATCAGGCCGGTTGCTCCGGAGGCGACAGTGTAACGCCCCTGATCGAGCGCGAACATCGCAATCTTGAAACCCTCGCCTTCACGGCCAACGAGATTCTCGCGCGGGACCTCGACCTCTTCCATCTTGAAGAAGCCGGTGTTGCCGGCAAGGATGCCCCATTTTTCCTTGAGCGTGCCGCTCGAGAATCCTTTGAACGCGCGCTCCACCACGAACGCGCTGAGACCGGTGGGATCGCGCTCCTTCTTCTTGTCGAGATCACTCCAGGCGAACACGAGAAAACTGTCGGCTACATCCGCCAGCGAGATCCACATCTTCTCGCCTGTCAGAAAATACCGATCGCCCCTCTTGACGGCCACCGTCTGGATACCGCGGGCATCACTCCCTGCCGACGGTTCGGTCAACCCGTATGAGGAAATCTTCGTGCCCTGCGCCTGCGGAACCAGGTATCGCTGTTTCTGATCCTCAGTTCCCCAGGACAGGAGCGTCAGCGAATTCAATCCAGCATGGACCGACATGATGACGCGAAGTGACGTATCGACGTATTCCAGCTCTTCGCAGGCCAGACCAAGCGCGATGTAGTCCATTCCCGATCCGCCATATTCGGCCGGAACAGAAATGCCAAGCAGGCCGAGCGACGCCATCTGGGTGAGGATGTGTGGGTCGAATTGATGCGCTCGATCCAGATCGTGGATGCGGGGCGCGACTTCCCTGGCCGCCCACTCGCGAACGGACTGTTGGAGGAGGCGGTGATCGTCGGTTAGTTCAAAACTGACCATCCGGGCAAACGTACCACAGAGTGGTTTCATAACCGTAGGGCGGGCCTTTGTGGCCCGCCGATGCCTGACGTCTGACCTGCCGTAGCGCGCAGGCTTCAGCCTGCGTGACCAGCCGGGCGTGCCGTACCACCTCCGCCAAGGCTACGGTGGTCCGCCGTAGCTTTACGCGAAGGCGGAAACGCCCCCGTACCAGTGCTACGAGGTTCTTGTAATCGTCACCCTCGCCCCACGCCCGAGCGCCAGCCGCTCCGCCGCGCTTCCGCCGTTCACCGCGATCTCCATATGATCCGAGCTTCCAAACAGCGCACAGAGCGCGCCGGGCTCGGCATCCGCATATGTCAGGACGACCTTGCCCACGACCTCCGCGCCCGCGACGATTTCAATGCCGCCGCCAGCCGCGAAGCGTTCGAACGCCCGGCGATCGACGTTGGTGATCAGGTTTCCAAAGCGATCGACGCGCAGCACCTCAGAGCTCACCTGCGAGTCGGTCAGGACCGGCTCTGGCACGTCCAGGACCTGCCACGACGTGAGTGTTCGCCCGAACGCGTTCAGCTCGACTCCCTTGGCAAGCCAGGCGGCCGCCGGGGCGAATCGGTCTCTTCCCTCGAACGTGCGGCTGACCGTCGGACGGGCGAACCGCCGTTCGACGAGCTCCACCACGCGCTTGGGTGCAATTTCCTTGAAAACCAGCGTCAGCACTCCGTTGTCAGGCGCCACGAACCGGTACGCGCCCGCCTCCGCGGCAATCGGCCGCCGGCTCGATCCGACTCCCGGATCCACAACCACGACGAAAATCGTGCCTGCCGGGAAATATTTGTAGGCGGCTGCCAGCTCGAGAGCGCCAGACATGACGTCATGGGGCGGTATTTCGTGGGTGATGTCCACGCACGCCGCTTCGGGGCAAATGCCGAGAACGACACCTTTTAAGGTGCCGCCGTAATGGTCCTTCGTGCCGAAGTCGGTCAGGAACGCGACGACGGGCCGCGCCATTGGCGGCGTCAGCGCGCGGCGGGCGGTGCCGCAGCCGTCTGGGACGCTCCCTGTTTGCGGAACAGCACCTCGCGCAGGTTGTTCTTGAGCAGGACGTTTTCCGTAATCCGCAGAGGTTCAAGGAGCCGCTGGATGTCCCGATTGAGCAGCGGGCGCTCCTTGCCGCGGGCCGCCGCGTAAGTCCGGTATTGAATGTGCGTTCGATCCACGACCACATGCTTCGTGTAGGTGGCGCGAGGCGTCGACCGCGGGTCCGCCGTGCTGAAAAACGCCAGCAGCAGCCCGTCCGGGCGCAGCACGCGCTTGAGCTGCTTCGCTAGCCGCTCCGCCGAAGGACGGTCGAGGAAGTCGAAAATATCCCAGCAGAGAATGCCGTCGATGGTGTCGGATTCGTAGGGAAAGCGCGTGTCGAAGAACGTCGCCAGCTGCTCGGTCTTTCCCTCGGTGACATGGCGGTCGATGTCCTTCGGCAGATCCTCGAGGCAAATCTTGCAGCCAACCTCTTCACGAAAGAAGGTGACATTGGAGCCGACGACCGGACCAAGGTCGAGGATGACCGGTTGTGGACGGCCGCTCAGCCCGGCAAGAAACCGTTCCAGTGCCCTGGTGGGCTGCACTGGCCCGTCGGTATCCTGCTCGTCCTTGCGGCGACGGGCAAAGAGATCGGAAAGTGCCACTGGCGAATTGCGATCTGTGATGTACGGTTTCTGATTGGTGATTGCGATCGTCGATTCGTGGTCGCCTCCCGCAGCCAATCACGAGCCGCAAATCACAGATCGCTAATCACCAATCCCGAATGTCAACCTACCGCGCTGCGTGCTGCGCGACCTGTGCCGCCGGGGCTTGCGGTGCCACCGGAGTGGGCCGCTGCTGCTGCTGCTGCTGCTGCTGATCCTTCTGCGCGCTCTGCGGCTGGACTGCACGCCGCTGCATATCGACGCTGCCCCGGAAATGCGCGCCGTCGGCAATGGCCACTCGCGGCGCGATGATATCGCCATCGACCGAGCCGCCGTCCTTGATTTCCACTTTGTCGGTGGCCGTTACGTTGCCGTTGACTTCGCCGAGCACGATCAGCGCCTTGGCAAAGACCTGCGCCTTGATCTTGCCGTTTGGCCCGATAGTCAGCACGTGATCCTTCAGCTCGATCTTACCCTCGACCTGCCCCTCGATGGTCAGATCCTCGCTGCCGTTCAGTTCGCCTTTTATCACCACCGACTTGCCAATATTCACAACGTCCCTCCCGGTCTGCTGCCGCGGTTCAGGCTGCGATGCCGACGAACTGGATTGAGTAGTCTGGACGGCCGGCCCGGTAGGGGTTACCTGGCCGCTCGTCGGTTTTACGGCTTCATCGCGCTTCCACATGTGCGTCCTCCGCCCCAATAAAGGCTCGTTTTACGGCCCGTCGCGATCCAAAAAAGGCGGACGGCCTGGGAGAGCCCAAAGAGTATATCGGCGCGAAGAAAATATTGTCTAGGCGTTTTATTGCTGAGACTTAGCGTGGATGCTAGGATGCCAGAAAGGTCCCACGTGAACAGGGTCTATCTGGATCACAACGCCACGACGCCCGTCCACCCAGCCGTGGTAGACGCGATGGCGAGGGTGCTGAAAGAGGATTTCGGCAATCCGTCGAGTGTCCATCACTTTGGACAGCGCGCGAAGGCCGCCGTCGATCAGGCCAGGAGCGCGGTGGCTGCCCTCATCGGCGCCGATCCCGGCGAGGTGGTGTTCACCAGCGGCGGCACCGAGAGCGACAATTTCGCCATTCGCGGCGTTGCCGAGGCGCTCGACCCTGCCCGCCGGGGACATCTGATCGCAACCGCGATCGAGCACGAAGCGGTCCTGAATACCCTCAAGGCGCTAGCCCGGCGCGGATGGTCGACAGCGCTTCTGCCGATCGGTGCCAGTGGAATCGCATCGCCCGACGCCCTCAGGGACGTTCTCAGGAACGACACCGCAATCGTTTCCATCATGCACGCCAACAACGAGATTGGCACAGTACAGCCGATAGCGGAGATGGCGCGTGTGGCGCACGAGCGAGGCGCGCTCTTTCACACCGACGCAGTGCAGACGGCTGGCAAGATTCGACTCAATGTCAAGGCGCTCGACCTGGATCTCGTGTCGATATCGGCCCACAAGTTTTACGGACCGAAGGGGGTGGGCGCTTTGTGGCTGCGCCGTGGACTCCGGCTGCTGCCCATACTCACCGGGGGCAAGCACGAGCGGAACCGCCGTGCAGGCACCGAGAACGTTGCCGGCATCGTCGGAATGGGCGTCGCGGCAACCATGGCGCTGGCAAAGATCGACGACGAAGCGCAGCGCATGTCGGCGCTGCGCGATCGCCTGGAGGAGGGTGTGCTGCGCGCGGTGCCGGGCACCACAGTCAACGGCGCGCGATCGCCCCGGGTGCCGAACACCACGAACATCAGTTTTGACCGCATCGAGGCCGAGTCGCTCCTCATCGCGCTCGATCTCGAAGGGGTGGCGGTCTCAACCGGGTCGGCCTGTTCGTCCGGCACGCTCGAGCCGTCGCACGTGCTCAAGGCCATGGGCTTTCCGGCGCACCGGACGCAGAATTCCATCCGCTTCAGCCTGGGGGCCGCCAACACGGAGGCCGAGATCGACCGGGTCGTGGCAATTCTTCCAGGAATTGTCGAAAAGCTGAGGAATTTGACGCGTACTCCGGCACGCGTGTGAACCTCCAACAGCCCGATCTGCCAACATGAGAATTGTGGTTGCGATGTCCGGCGGCGTCGATTCATCGGTCGCCGCCGCCCTGCTTGCACAGCAGGGTCACGACGTCATTGGTATGTCGATGCAGCTATACGATCAGAGCGGCAGTCAGCCGTTCGGCAGTTGCTGCACGCTCGACGATCTGTATGACGCTCGCCGGGTCGCCGCCGCGCTGGGAATTCCCCATTACATTTTGAATTTCGAGCGCCAGTTCCACGACACGGTCGTGTCGAACTTCGTTCGGGAGTATGCATCCGGCCGCACCCCGCTGCCGTGCGCCCACTGCAACAGCGACCTGAAATTCGCGACGCTGCTCGACCGTGCGAGAGGGCTTGGCGCCGATGGCGTTGCGACTGGACATTACGCCCGGGTCGAGCAGACAGCAGGTGGGCGTGTGCTGCTGCGACGGAGTGCCGACTCGCACAAGGATCAGTCGGTACTTCCTCTTCTCGCTCACTCAGGATCAGCTCAGGCGCGCGCACTTCCCCGTCGGGACGCTCACCAAGCCGGAGGTGCGGGCCGAGGCTCGGCGACTCGGTCTCCGTGTGGCCGACAAGCCCGACAGCCAGGAAATCTGTTTTCTGCCCGATGGAGATTACGCATCGTTCGTCGCACGGCACCAGCCATCTGCCATGGTTGGAGGGACAATCGCTCATCAGGATGGGCGTGTGCTCGGGACACACGATGGCGTGCATCGCTACACCGTCGGCCAGCGCAAGGGACTCGGCGTGTCGAGCCCTGCTCCCCTCTACGTGCTGAAGATCGACGCGCACTCCGGGACCGTAACGGTTGGTCCTCGAACCGCACTCGACCAGGAGACTCTGACCGCGTCAGGGGTGAACTGGATTTCGGTCGATCCGCCAACCACGTGGCTGAGCGTGACGGCGCAGATTCGGCACCGCCATCGTGCTGCCGCCGGGCGAGTTCGGGCGCTCCACGATGGATGCGCCGAGCTCGTCTTCGATTCGCCGCAGGCGGCGATCACGCCAGGCCAGGCAGTCGTCTTCTATGACGACGACGTCGTCGTTGGCGGGGGGTGGATAGATCGCGCTGCTTAGTCATTTCTCACTTTTGCACACGATGGCAGTCGGGTTGCTTTGGCGGCCTGCATGACTCGACACTTCCAACTCATCTGCATGCTGGCGCTACTCGTTGGGAACGTTTTACCCGCTTCTGCGCAGACGCCTGACGAGGGGATGCTCGCTGCAGGGATCGACATCGGTGCGTTTTTCCCGGACGACGCGTTTGAGAGTGCTGTAACCGTGGATGGTTTCGGCGAGTGGTACTTCACGCCGCGACTGAGCGGCCGTTTCATGTTGGTCTGGACCGACCCCGGCGTCAACGGCCGAACCGAGGATCACTTCCGGCAATTCAAGCTCCTGTTCAACGGTGTCTATAACTGGGAAATGGGTGTGTGGCACCCGTTCGTCACGGCAGGTGCTGGCGCGTATTTCGTACGGCTCATTCTGGACGAGCGACCGGATCCCGAAGGAGAAACGCGGGGAGGACTCAACTTCGGCGGCGGCGTCGAATATTTCGCGACCGCGCTCACCACACTCAAGGGCGAGTTGCGATGGGACGTCGTCAGCGATCCGCCGGGTCTGCCGGACGCGACCGGTATGACGCTCACCTTCGGCGTCAAACGTTACTTCTGAAGCCTCTTCAACAACTGAATTTGTCCGGCGTGATAGAGGTCGTGCGCGGCAACGCCGGACAGCAGCGCGAAGTTGCTCACCTTGCTGCCGCGCGGCGTGTGGCCGAGCGCTCGTCTGGAGAGCGCCGCCACCGCGTCGCGCAGCGATCGATGCATGTGATCGAGGAGCGCTACATCGTCGCGCCACGCGGCGTCGTTCGGCTTGTCGCCCCGAACGAACCAGTCTGACCCTTTCAAGGGAAAAGACCCCCGTCGCGCGCCGGTCATGCGTCGCAGCGCTGTGTACTTCCAATACGCGGCATGTACCACCAGCTCCCAGATGTTGTGGCGGCCAGGCGAGGGTCGCCACGCGGCCTGGTGAGCCGTCAAGCTGCGAAGCGAACCGCGAAGGTTCGTGCCGTGCCAGGACTTGCGATCGTAGGCGGCATCGAGGATCGCAAGAAGCTGCGCGACCTCCGCGTCCACGCTACACCGTGACTTGCTGCGCTTCGTTGAGATGCTGTGGAACGTCGTCGAGATAACGCTCGGCGTCGATGGCGGCCATGCAGCCCGAACCTGCGGCGGTTACAGCCTGACGGTAGATGTGATCCTGCACGTCGCCTGCGGCGAACACACCGGGCACGCTGGTGCGCGTGCCATCGTGGGTAATGATGTAGCCGCTGGCATCGAGCAGGAGCTGGCCCTGGAAAAGCGATGTGTTCGGAGTGTGCCCGATGGCAATGAAGACTCCGTCGAGGCGAAGCGTGCGGAGTTGCCCCGTCTTCAGGTTGCGGATGACGATTGCCGTGACCTCGCCTTTCAAGACGTCGGAGATATCCGCAATCTCCGAATCCCACACGAACTCGATCTTGGGATTGGCGAATGCCTTGTCCTGCATGATTTTCGACGCCCGCAGGCTGTCGCGGCGGTGGACGACCGTGACCTTCGAGGCGAACCTGGTCAGGTAGATCGCCTCTTCCATCGCCGAATCACCGCCCCCGACAACCGCAATCGGTCTGCCCCGGAAAAAATAGCCGTCGCACGTCGCGCACGTGGACACGCCGTGGCCCGACAGCTTCCGATCAGAGCCGATTTCCAGCCAGCGGGCCGACGCGCCGGTTGCGACGATCAGTGAGTCGGTCGTGATCGGTTCCCTCTCGCTCAGCGTGATCGTGAACGGCCGGCGCAAAATGTCGACGGCCACGACGTTGCCGGCGAGCACGTCGGTGCCGAACCTCTCCGCCTGCGCACGCATCTCCGCCATGAGATCCGGCCCCATGATGCCGTCGCGGAATCCGGGCCAGTTTTCAACCATTGTCGTCAGCATCAGCTGACCACCGGCCTCCAGTCCTTCGATGAGCAGAGGTTTCAGGTTTGCTCGCGCCGTGTATAGAGCGGCGGTCAATCCCGCGGGACCGGAACCAATGATGACAACTCTTCGATCGGCCATTGGTGCGTTTAACCCTGAAGGTGCCTGTCGATCATCCGGGCGATGTCTTCCTTCGGCGCGAGGCCGACGAGCGTATCGGCGAGCTGCCCGTCCTTGAACAACAGCAGCGTCGGAATTCCGCGAATCATGAAGCGGCCCGGCACGTTCGGGTTCTCGTCGACGTTCAACTTCCCCACCGTGGCCCGGCCGTCATATTGGCCCGCGAGCTCTTCGACGATTGGCGCGATTCGCCGGCACGGTCCGCACCACTCGGCCCAGAAGTCCACCAGCACAACGCCGTTCTTGATTTCCTGGTCGAAATTGCTGTCGGTAAGCGTTCTCAGTTTGTCGGATGCCATCTCGCTCTCTCTTTGGTCGCCAGGCAGTGTCTTTCCGGCGCCCGGCCTTTACATCATTGTCGCGCGTTCGTAGGCCGCCACGTATGCCCTGGCCGATGCGTCCCACGAAAAGTCCTGCCGCATGCCTGCAATCTGGATTCGCCGCCACGCCACACGGTCCTCGAACGTCACCAGCGCGCGCCGGAGCGCCTGCAGAAGCGCCGCGGCCGAATACTCGTCGAACGTGAAGCCATTACCCTCTCCGGTGGAAGGATCAACGCTCCTGACGGTGTCGTACAGGCCTCCGGTCGCTCGCACGACCGGGACCGTTCCGTAGCGAAGGCTGTACATCTGGTTGAGGCCGCACGGTTCGAAGCGTGAGGGCATCAGGAAGATATCCGCTCCGCCTTCGATCTGGTGTGCCAGCGGTTCGTCGAAGCCAATCCTGACGCCGACTCGATCCGGGTATCGCCGCGCGAGGGCGCGCCAGAGATCCTCGTATCGTCTTTCTCCCGTGCCCAGAAGAACGAACGAAGCCTCCAAATGAGGCAGCTCATCCGCGATCTGCGCCACCAGATCCAGACCCTTCTGATCCACCAGCCGCGTGATCATTGCCACGAGCGGACGACGCAGCGCATGCTCGTCGGCCGGTAGTCCGAACTGCTCGAGTACCAGCCGCTTCGCGGCACTTTTTCCTTCAATGCGTGAGGCGTCGTAGGGCACGGGCAGGTATCGGTCGCGACAGGGATCCCATTGATCGTAATCGATCCCGTTCAGGATTCCGATGAGGTCGGCGGCCCGGTGTCTCAGGATCCCGTCGAAACCGAAGCCAAACGACGGTGTTGTGATTTCCCGTGCATAGTGCGGGCTGACGGTGGTTATCAGCCTGCTGAAGACGATTCCCCCCTTCAAGAAACTCACCTGCCCCCAAAATTCGAGGGCGTCGACGCTCATCAGCTCCCAGCCGAGGCCAAGTCGAGGGAGCCAGCCGGAATCGAAATTGCCCTGATACGCAAGGTTGTGAATCGTAAAGACTGCGGCGGTCCGGCGAAATGCCCCGGTCTTCCGGTACGCCTGAGCGAGGAACACCGGTGCGAGCCCCGCCTCCCAGTCGTGCGCATGGACGATGTCGTAGCGCCCACCCGCCATGCTCCCCCACTCGAGCGCGGCGCGCGTCAAGAGACCAAATCGAGCGGGATTGTCCGGAAAGTCTTCGCTCGCTGTTCCATAGAGCTGCTCCCGGTCGTAGTAGTCCCTCTGTTCGATGAACAACGTGCGCACGCCATGATCCGTGGTCGCATACACCCCGGCGTGGACGGCCCGGTTATCCAAGGCTACGGTCACAGTGCCGATAGGGTTCCCTGCGGTGATTCCCCGATATCGGGGAATGACGACATCCACCGAGTGGCCGACCCGCGCGAGTGCGCGAGGAAGCGCCCCGACCACATCGGCGAGACCGCCGGTCTTGGCGAACGGAGCGCATTCGGACGCAATCATGAGGATGCGCATTGCTGACTCAACTTATCATCGGCCTTGATATGATTTGCCCGTGGCCGACAGAACGGCTCGGCCGTCGCGCCCCGGCCGCCTCGAGTCCCGAGAAGCAATCGAGCTTCGCGCCCTGAAGCAGCGACAACCAGAGCTTGGCGACGCCGTCGATATGCACCTCGAGCTCCTCGAGGTCCAGCGGCGCATTCAAGCCCGCATCCCGCTGCCTTCCTTCGAGTTGAACGAGCGGATCTTCAAGTCCCATCAGGCCGAGGCACGTCCGCTGCTTCGTTTCGAAGACATCCCGCTCGAGCTCACAGAACTGCGCCTGGCGGTGAGGCAGACTGCTGACATTCTCCGACGGTTTGGCGCGCTGGACGAGGGGGACTTTCAGAAGATCCACGCACTTGGCCGCGACGAGTCTCTCGTGTCGGTGGTTGGCCGCTGGTACCGCGCCGGGGTTGAGAAGCACGTAGCTACGGCTGCACCGCGGTCGCCCGACTCCGGCGTCACAGCGGCCGGCGAAGGCGCCGACGACCAGGTGTTGACGCTGGCGATGCGTCCTTTTCTGTCGAGGTGCGCGGAAGTCTTGCAGCAGCGAAGCGAGCTGGCAGGCTGGCAGCATCCGCATTGCGCTCTGTGCGGCGGCGAGCCGGAACTCGCCGTGATTACGCCAACCGCCGAACGCCACCTTATCTGCGGCCGATGCGGCTTGCGCTGGAACTTCGAAACGCTCACCTGTCCGTTCTGCCGCAACAGCGACCGGTCCCGCATCACATCGTTTGCCACGCCAAACGGCCTGTACCGCGTCTATGCCTGCGATGTTTGTACGCGATATGTCAAAGCGTATGACGGACGACGCGCCACGCGGCCGGTTATGCCGATCGTGGACACGGTGGCCACGCTGCCGCTCGATGCGGCCGCGATGCAGAGGGGGTATTCCGGTTGACTAGTTGATAGTGCCGGCGGCCTCGACGGGCGTCCCACCGAAGAGATCCTGGGCCTTGCTCGCCAGCCAGTTGAACAGATGCCGGGTTTCCCAGAACCGGCCCGCGTTGGATTGGGCGCCGAGAACGACAACAGCGACCTGAGGTCCACCCTGCGGCAGACGAAGCAGTGTGGCCAGACAGTAGCCAGCCTTTCGAATAAAACCGGTCTTTCCGCCAAGCACGTCCACGTCTCCGTTCATCACGAGCTGGTTTGTGCTGTGGATACTGATCGTGCGGCGCCCGGCATGAAAGACGTGATACTGCTTCTGCATGATCTCTGCGATGCGATGATCGCTTGCGACATGCGTAATGAGACGAGCCATGTCGTACGCGGTGGAGACGTTGTCGGACAGCAGCCCTGACGGATCCGAATAGTGCGTGTTGGTCAGTCCAAGCTCCGCTGCCTTCTCGTTCATCCGCACGATGAAGCCCTGCGACCCATGCGGCGATATGCGCGCCAGGGTCCGTGCGGCGGCATTATCGGAAGCGATCAACAGCAGGTGCAGCAGATCGCTGGTTGTGACCTTGTAGCCGGCCCGGAGATATGTCGTTGATGCGCGAAGCGTGTCGACTCGCTGAATCGCGATTTCGCGGGACATGTCCGGATCGTCCTCGAGGAACACCGCCGCCGTCATGATCTTCGTGATGCTCGCGATTGATCGCAGATCCTGTGCGTTCTCCTCCCACAGGACTTTTCCCGTCTCCGGACTATAGATGATGGCCGCTTCCGCGCGCAGGTCAGGCACAGTCGCCCCGTTGTCGTCGAGTTTGAATCGCGGCTCCTGCGCTTCGCGCAACGCTTGCGCGGCGGCGGCTCGTCGCGACAGGCGCGTCGATCGTACCGATCGCACCGATCGCACGGGACTGGCGGACGCACGCGACGTATAGACCGTCAGGCGCTTGCCCGTCTGCAGGGCATTGCCTTGCATGCCGTTCCACGCCTTGAGCGACGCGACGCTCGTGCCGTAACGTCGTGCAATCGAATAAAGCGTGTCGCCGCGCCGGACGACGTGTGTGACCTTCGGGCGCTCCGGGCCAACAGCGGACGTCGAACCTTGATTGAGAATGTGAGGAAGAGCGATGGCAAGCTCGCGCGACGCTCGCGGAACGGCCAGAGCATCCGCTGTTCCTGGAAGCCCCCACGCAATGAGGGCAGCGACACCAACCAGTTGAGCCGTCCTGTTGAGCCGGGTCTGGATCACGAGCAACCCCTTACGCGACAAGTTGTTACGGAGTGTCTCGGCATTCTAGCAAGATTTCTGTAGGGCGCAAGACCCTTTTGACAAGACCGGGGTCGGTAAAGGTACTCTCTGCCCACTGATTCACCGAATCTCCGTGGGGCTCGGTTCCAGGGAAGGCGAAAACAGTGCCAGTAGAGATCCCCCAGGAAACCTCAGAACAGCTCAAAGCGCTGAGAACCGCGGAGTTCACGGCGTTGCGGCGTACCATTTCGGGACGCGGGACCGCCAGAATGGTGATCATGCCCGTGACGTGCGCACTCTGGGCCGCGCTGGCGGTCGTTCTCTTTCTTTTCGGACAGGTATCAATCACGGGATTGCTGCCGCTGGCGGTGCTCGTCGCCGGGTTCGAGGCCATTCACGCGCTTCACGTCGGAGCGGAGAGGATTGGCCGTTATCTACAGGTACATTATGAGGCAGCCTCGGACGGACCCCGCTGGGAAACAGCGGCGATGACCGTCGGACCAGCCCTTCCGGGCGGCGGCGTTGATCCACTGTTTTCGGCCGTCTTCGTGGGCGCGACGGTGATCAATATGATCACAAATCTGGAACCGCTTCCCACGTGGGAGGAAACTGCCGTCATCGGCGCGTGCCACGCCGCTTTCGTGTTCAGGGTCGTTCGCGCCAGAATTGCCGCCGCGCGGCAGCGTGCGGTGGAGCTTGAAAGCTTTCGGGCGCTGTTATTGCGCCAGCGCGATCGCAACTAGAAGCGCCCGCAGGGTTCCCTGCCACGAATTGGTCGTATCGAAGCTTTCCCCGAGCGCATGTGACCCGGTCCCGACGCCTCCCGCGTCGATGGTAATCGCGGGGATATTCAAGCTCATCGCGAGGTTTGCATCCGTTGAACCCTCGGTGAGCTCCGCAGCGAGTCCCAGCGCCCGTGTCACCGACAGCGCCGCCTGGACAATGGGGGCAGATGCCGGGACGCTGCCGGCTGGCCGGTTCCCGACGAGGGCCTTCTCAACCGATATCCGGCCCCTCTGGTCCCAGCGCGCGTTTTCCGCGGCGAGCGCCTGATCCACAGCACGGTGAAATTGCGAGTCGAGCGAGCGCAGTGCCGCAGGATCGGCCGACCGCATGTCCACTTCCATCCAGGCCTCCTCCGCAATTGCGTTCACCGATGTGCCGCCCCCCACGCGGCCCACGCTGAAGGTCGTTTTCGGATTCGATGCTGGCCGGATATCCGCCAGGGCCGCAATTGCCCGGCCCAGTGCATGGGTGGGATTTGCGATTCCGAAGTTGCCGTAACTGTGGCCCCCCGGCCCGGAGAATGTGACCCTGTAGCGAAGACTGCCGACGGCGATGTGCGTAACGTCGAGGCCCGATCCGTCAACTGCCACGAACCGGTCGATCTGCCCTTTCAGCGTGTCGCCAAACAGCGCCTTGACCCCCCGAAGGTCGCCGAGTCCCTCCTCACCGACGGTGCCGACGAAGGTAATCGGGCCAGCCGTCTCGACATTCGCGTGGTTGAGCGCACGAACCACAGCGAGGACGACGGCCAAGCCGCGGCAGTCGTCGCCGATGCCGGGACCGCGGAGGATGGACCCCTGCCGAGTGACTCGAACGTCGGTTGCCTCGGGAAACACCGTGTCCAGATGTGCGCTGAATACGAGATGGGGCCGCATGTTGCGGCCGGGGCGCTCGCCGAGAACGTTGCCCTCTTTGTCGATCCGCACATTGCTCAATCCGACGGCCCGAAATGCGTCGGCGTAGAACGCAGCCCGGGCCGCCTCCTTGAACGGCGGCGCGGGGACCTCGCAAATCCGTACCTGATCGTCGATCGTCCGCGGCTCGTCGGCTCGCGCGGCGTCGAGCGCCGCACGAACGGCTGGCTCCGCCATCAAACGCGCGCCAACGTCAGGATCCATCTGTGCCGCCACACGACCGGGGACGATAAGAAAAGCGGTCAAGAGCGCAGTCAGGTGCCGGTGGCGCATGGGTCGGGGAACTCTAACATCCAATCGGTTGAACGCGATCCACCGGGTCGGTGCGGCGACACCCTGTGCGGCCCGCCGACCACAAGACCATGAAGGGGACGTTCCGGGTTCGGAAAGCGTTTGAGGCGATTTCGCGTTTATTCCGAATGATCCCGCGATGGTCCTTCACCCCGGAAACGAACGCGGGATGCTGGAACCTCAGCGGTACAGAATTTGCTAAATCGTCGATCGGAGGATCGGTATGAGTCTGGTGCGGCTCCTGGGATTTCGAACGCTGACATGCGGTTGCGTCATCGGCCGCTATCGCGAAGTGGCAACGAGCCGTGAGGTCACCTACGTCGAAGAGAAGGGACCGGGCTGTGAGCTCCACGGCCATCGCCGCAACCACACGATCACGCACGATCGCGTGTCCGCCTCCGCTGTTCCATTCGCCATCAAGGCTTCCTGATCGCGCGACGGCTTGTACCCACGCGGTACAATCCCGTCGTGCTCAGCGTCCCGCCTCCGCGGGTTTCACTGGAATCTCGCAGCGCAAGCTACCACTTCTACCTGGACGACTGCGTCAAGGTCCTCGGCCTGCTCGCAGCGGGATCCATTGACGTCATCGTCACGTCGCCGCCGTACAATCTGGGCGTTCAGTATCGCAGCTACGACGACACGATTCCGCGTTCCGAATATCTGAAGTGGACGGCCGAGTGGGTTCGCTGTGCCGCAAGTGTTCTGGCGGCCGACGGCTCGCTGTTTCTGAACGTCGGCGCGAAACCGACCGATCCGTGGACCGCGTTCGACGTTGCCCAGGCGGCGCGGCCCTATCTGCGGCTGCAGAACACCATCCACTGGATCAAGTCGATCGCAATCGAAAAAGCGATGGCGGGTGCGAACGCGGGCCTCGATCAGGACCTCGCGGTCGGCCACTACAAACCGATCAACAGTCGGCGCTTTCTGCACGATTGCCACGAGTTCATCTTTCACTTCACGCCGGGAGGCGAAACCCCGCTCGACCGCCGCGCCGTGGGAGTCCGCTATCAGGATGCGTCGAACATCGGCCGCTGGAAGGGCGCGGCCTCGGGTCTTCGGTGTCGCGGGAATACCTGGTTCATCCCCTACGACACGATTCAAGACCGAGAGAAGGATCGACCGCATCCCGCCACCTTTCCTCCGCGGCTTCCGGAGATGTGCCTCCGGCTGCACGGCCTCGATCGCATTCGAACCGTGGCTGATCCATTTCTTGGTCTTGGCTCGACCGCGGTCGCGTGCGCGGAGCTGGGTGTGAGCTTCATCGGAATCGAGCTGGATGCCGACTATCTGGACCGCGCGATCGAGCGGACCCGCGCAGCGCTCGACGGAACATAGCCCACGGCATGGACCTCCGGCAGCTTGAAATCATCCGGGCCATCGCCGACACGGGATCCTTTACCGCCGCCGGCGAGAAGCTCCACGTCTCGCAATCGGCGATCAGCCGTCAGGTGCTGCTGCTCGAAGCGGAGCTCGGAGAACCGGTGTTCCATCGGATCGGCCGCCGCATCCGCATCACGCCCGCCGGCGAATCGTTGCTCCAGTTGAGCCATCGCGTGTTCCAGGACGTGCACGACACGGTCTCGGCGATCAGCGATACACGGGAATCACTGCTGGGCACCATGCGGCTGGTTGGCGGAATGACCGTGTGCTTGTATGTGTTTCCGTCGCTCCTCGCAGAGGTTCGTCGCACGCACCCGAACCTCGATCTGAAAGTTACGGTGGGAAGCGGGGAGCGCTCGATCGCCCTTCTGCGATCGGGGGCGGCCGATCTCGGGCTGGTGACGCTGCCGGTCGAGACCAACGATCTGGAATCTGTACCCGTGCTGGAGGAAGAGCTGCTGCTCATCACCTACCCCGCGCATCCGCTGGCCAAGAAACGCGCGATCCGCGCCGCCCGACCTGACACGGCAGCCTTTCATCCTTTTCGAAACCGGTTCCATCACCCGGCGTCTCGTCGAGGAATTTTTCACACGGGAACGAATCGAACCGGAGATCGTCATGGAAACGGAAAACGTCGAGATCATCAAGGCGATGGTGCGGAACGGGCTGGGCATCAGCATCATTCCCTGGCAGGCGGCGACCGCCGACGTGCACGCCAAGCAGCTGCATTGCAGCCGCATCGCGGAGCACGCGCTGCATCGCCAGACCGGCTGGCTGTACCCGAAGATGCGCAGACTGCCGCGCGCAGTATCAGAAGTGATGCGAGTGTTCGAGCAGATCCGGCCGAAGTTCCAGGCCGTCGCGCGCGCCCCGCGAAACTACTGAGCGGTCGGCGGCCGAAGGCTGTACGACGTGCGCGACCATACCTGCACACCGTCGCGCCGTGTCTTCACTTCGATGCGGCGAGTCCGCTTCAGCGGATCGGGGTTGCTCGAGTAATAGCCGAGCACGTAGTAGTCGCTCGTCTCGTTGTCGATCCTCTTGAGAGCGCGATCGAAGTCGTTCTGATTGACAATCGCAATGCCGCCGGTTTGTTCCGCCAGCACCCGCAGGCTGTCCTGGGTCTCGCGGATATGCTCCTGCCATTCCGCGGTGTCAACCTGTTGATCGAGATCAGGACCGGCGACCAGGCCTCTTGGATCGATCGTATAGAAGGTCGCGTTGGCACGGTTCGCCGCGCGAGTCAGCTCCGCCAGCTCGCGGACCAGATCGGCCTCCGCGAACTGCTGGCCCTGAAATCTCTGGTTTGTGAATGGATCCAATTGCTCGCTGGTGCCGCCGAACATTTCAGCCTCATACTTGAGCCGCGACGTCGCGAACGGATTGAAGTCGTAGCCACTGCTGATGTACAGCACTGCCTTTCGCCGGTTGCGCAGGCTTTCGAGATTCCGCATCAACTGATACGCCGTCGAGAACGCAACGTGCGCCCGATACCGCAGCTCGGGATGGCCCTGGGCGCTCTGCGCGGTCTTGATGATGTCTTCGGGCCTGAGCCCGCTGCCCGCTACCCGCTTGATCGCG
Organism: uncultured Acidobacteriota bacterium; assembly: GCA_963814955.1. GTDB lineage: Bacteria > Acidobacteriota > Vicinamibacteria > Vicinamibacterales > UBA2999 > DATCJA01. The sequence goes on along the minus strand of CAWFEX010000011.1, from coordinate 175,690 downwards.
GATTCGAGGACCTGCCGGTCGTAGGTGAGCTGCTCCGAGATGGACGAGGTGCCCGTAGATACGATTCCGAACATGTCGCCGTCATGAATCAGATTGCGCAGCATGCGTGTCATCAGATCGCGCGTGCGCGGCGTCATCCGGAAGTCCAGATGCAGATCGTCGATGAAGATGAGGAACACACGCCCGGCGGCGTCATTGGTGGGCCGGGCGGCCGGCAGGATGATCCCTTCCTGGACCGGCGCCGGTGGCGGAGCCTGGACGTTGAACACGCGGCCACCATGTGTGAGCACGAGCGACACGATGTCCTGCTTGACGCCGTCTTCGTAGACTTCGAACTCGTCGGTCTTGAGATCCGAGATGAACTGTCCCTGCCCGTCGCGTGCAATGACGTCTGTCGTCACGAGGTCGACCTGGACGCGGAAGGTCGGCTGCTGTGTGGCCGGCTGCGTGGCCGGTTGCTGCGGCGCCGGAGGCGGCGTGTTCTGAGGCGCTGCCGCGCCCCCGATTGAGGCGAGCATGAAGGCTGCAAGCGTCAACCACTTAGCGGTATTTCGCATAGGGCGGATTATAACAGGCGGGCTAAGATAGCAACCCATGCGTATCGCCATCGCCGCCGATCACGCGGGCTACGAAATGAAGCGCGATCTTGCGTCGGCTCTGCGCTCGAAAGGACATGACGTCCTCGATCTGGGCACGCACTCCACTGCCGCCGTTGATTATCCTGACTGCGCGGAATCCGTGGCGGTGGCGTTGCGCGACGGCCAGGCCGAGCGCGGGGTGATTGTATGCGGCAGCGGCGCCGGCGTTTCCATCGCCGCGAACAAGTTTCCCGGCCTTCGCGCCGCCGTCTGTCACGATTGCTACACCGCCCGGCAGGCGGTCGAACATGACGACATGAACGTGCTGTGTCTGGGCGCGCGGGTCATCGGCCCGGCACTCGCTGGCGATCTGCTGGAAGCCTTTCTTGGAGCGGCGTTCTCAGGCGAGGACCGGCACCGGCGCCGGCTGAACAAGATCCTCGACATCGAGGCGCGGTTCGCAAAATCGTGAACCGTATCGTCGGTTCCGGGTTCCGGGTTTCCGCGTTCAGCTCATCTAGCCTGCTGTCTTTCCATCGCCCGCCTCGCCGCCTTGGTGATCATCGTCGTCGAGACGGCGATCGCGATGAGGCCAACACCGAGCAGCACGAAATACTCCGGCCCGCGAGGCGGTGAAACCCCTGCGGCGAGCGCGGCGACGTCTCCCACCACTTTGCCGTAGTACGTGTACATGATGATCGCGGGAATCATTCCGACCAGGGCGATCGCAAAGTCTACGTATCGCACGCCGCTGAGCACAAGCGCATAGTTCAACACGTTGTACGGCACCAGCGGCGAGAGGCGGAGGAGAAACATGATCCAGCGGCTGTCCCCCTGAATGGCGGCGCGGACCGCCGCTACGCGTGGATCACGCGTAACCCGCTTGATCCATCCGAAGCGGGCGACACGCGTTCCGACGGCGTACACCGCGGATGCGCCAAGTGATGCGGCGATGAAAACGATGATCGACCCACGCCATACGCCAAACATCGCACCAGCCGCGACGGTGAGAAAAAAGGCCGGCGCAAGCGTAACGGCCGCCACGATGTAGAGAAGAGTGAACAACACCGGCGCCCACGGGCCGATCTCTGCGAGCTTGAGGACCGCGGGTGCGAGCCAGTCCATTACGTGTCGCCAGGGGCGGCTGCTCCGGAGACGCCGGGTTGGTCGATGTTTTAGCCGGCCGGCGCCTGCGGCGGCGACGAGAGAACACCCGCGACAATCGTTCCAGCGCTTCGGAGGCGCTGAGGAGCCCATCTGCGATCTGATCGGCATCGGTCCACATGACGGGATTCAGGCGTTCGGCCAGTGCCATCAACGCCTCCAGGCGTGCGGGATCCGACGTGCGTTGCGGGATTCGCTCGCGAACGATCGGGTACCACTGATTCAGGAACGCGATCTGCTCATCGGGCGTGGCGCCCTGCAGTGCCGACGGTATAGCAGGACGGGCGGGTGGCGCTGCTGCGGGCTCTTCCTTGCGCGCCACGGCGGTTTGGGCCTCTGCTTCCTCACCCGGCAGCTTTCGTTTTCGCGGCCGGCGCGGCTCGGGGGCGCTGTCAACGACCTGCTGATTGGCGAACACCGTCTTCCAGTCGAACGCGATATCAGGGTGTTCCGTCTCGATCTGGCGCAGCACGTCTGCGCCAAGAGACTCCCGACCCACGCGCACGCCGCCTGGTGTCCGGAAAACGTAGAGGATTCGAGAGCGCTGCCGGGTGCCGTCGCGTTGCCAGTGCATCAGGTAAGTGGTTTCGTACCCGCGTTTGTCCCGGATTACCCGCAGAAACGGCACGAACTACTTCCGTTTCTGCGCTCGTGCCGGTCTCGAGGTCTTCTTTCGCGCAGAACCGCGCGTGGGCGCCGTCTTACTGGCCTTTCGTCGGGCGGACGTGGAAGGAGCCGCCCGGCGAGGCGCGTGGGCCGAAACCGGTCGACTCGGCCGCAGCCGTTCCGCAGCAGCGCGTCGCGGCGGCGTTTTGGCGACCGATGTTTTGTCCTCACCCGGGCGTGGGGTCCGTTGCACCAGAGTGAATCGGACCTGGTCACCGATAGCGGTGTAGGCCCACAGTTCTCCGACCAGAATCTGCATGTCGTTGCACAACTGCCGGGCGACATCCATCATGGAGTTGGGAACGTAGAGGTGAAATGCTCCACGCAGGCGTGAAAACGCCGCCCACTGCGACATCGCCTCGACCTTGTTAACCGACTCAGCGGTTTCGACTTCGACGACGCCGAGTACCTTACGTCCCCGCTCCGCAGACTGGAGCACCAGGTCCGCATACCAGGGCAATTGCCCTATCGTGACCGGTGTCCCTTGCTCATTGCCGACATTGATAGCGACCTCGAACTTTCGCTTGTATTTCGACTGAAGCAGGCGGATTACCCGATCGTGCTCGAGCTGCTCGCGGACGGGCCGCAGGAGGATTGGGCTCAACAAGACCTCCGGAAGGGGCGCAAACCGGCTGAAATATAGCACGAGATACTGTGTTCGCCTTGACGACATATCGACGGCGTCCCACAATAGGTCGTGTCCTCCCGCGATAACACGACCGCAGCTCGCGTGCTGATTGTCGACGACGACGTCAGCGTGACAGACACGTTTTCGCGGATGCTTCGCCTCGAAGGGTATGAGGTATGGGCGGCGCATTCGGCCGACGAGGGCCTGACCCTGGCCCAGTCGCATCACCCTCACGCGATCATCCTTGATTTGCGGATGCCGCTGACCAATGGCCTTCAGTTTCTCCGCGCAATTCGCGCGATTCCCGGACTCACCAATACCCCGGTCGCAATCGTCACAGGCGACTACTATCTGGACGAAGCCCAGGCAGCCGAAATCCATGCGCTCGGAGCCGAACTGCGCTACAAACCACTCTGGCTCGAAGAGCTCGTCACCCTCGCGCGCGATCTGCTCGGCAGCCCCGTCCGCGACTGACCACGCGTGGCCGCGTCTCGTTTTCTGAGGGCGTGTCGGCGAGAGCCAGTTGATGCAACCCCTGTCTGGTTCATGCGACAAGCGGGGCGCTACATGGCGGAGTACCGGGCGTTGCGAGAGCGACATTCGCTGCTCGAGATCTGTCGAACGCCCGATCTCGCCGCAGAAGTCACTCTGCAGCCGGTCCGCCGCGTGGAGGTGGACGCAGCCATCCTGTTTTCCGATCTGCTGCTGCCTCTGGAGCCGCTGGGACTCCCCTTCGATTTCATTCAGGGCGAAGGCCCGCAGATCGAGCACCCCATCAGCTCACCCGCCGACATCGACCGTTTGAAGTCGTTCGACCCCAGGGTTGCGTTGTCCCACGTCCTCGAGACCGTTGAGCTGGTCCAACACGAGCTTGCAGGTCGTGTTCCGTTGATCGGCTTTGCGGGAGCCCCGTTTACCCTCGCGTCGTATGCGATTGAGGGCGGCCACTCGAACAACTTCGCGCGCACCAAAGCGCTGATGTACGGCCACCCGGATGCGTGGCATCGCCTCTGCGAGCGGCTGAGTACGGTCGTTGCTGATTACTTGAACGCGCAGATCGAGGCGGGCGTTGACGCGGTGCAGCTGTTCGACTCGTGGGTCGGAGTACTCAATTCCGCTGATTATCGCGAGTTCGCACTTCCCCATACGCAGCGGATTTTTGCGTCGATCGGACGGAGTGTGCCGACGATCCATTTCGGCACGGGCACGTCTGCCATCCTCGCCGAGCTCGCGGAGGCGGGCGGCGACGTCATTGGAGTGGATTGGCGGATTCCGATCGACGCCGCGTGGCAGCGCCTTGGCTTCGATCGAGCGGTGCAGGGGAATCTCGATCCGACTCTCCTGCTCGGTCCCATGCAGCGCATGTTCACTCAGACCGACGACGTGCTGACACGCGTTGCCCGCCGCGCGGGTCATATCTTCAACCTCGGACATGGCATTCTGCCGTCGACGCCGGTCGAGCACGTCCAGATGCTCGCCCAGTACGTTCACAGCGCTTCACGGCGAACGTAATGAAACAACGACGTGAACACGAACTGACAACGACGAACCTAGAGGTGTGAACGACAGCGTTCTCGACGCCGTCGTCGTCGGAGGCGGCATTGCCGGACTTGCGGCGGCGTACGAGCTGCAGCGTCTGGGTCTTCAGATTCGCCTGCTCGAAGCAGGCGCCCGTCTCGGCGGCGCCATCGTCACGGAACGTTTCGATGGCTGGGTGATCGACGGTGGCCCCGACTCTCTCCTGGTGCAGAAGCCGGCGGCCGTTGCGCTCTGCAAGGAGCTCGGCCTCGCCGACCGGCTCGTGTCGACCATCGAGCCGCGCGCTGCATACGTCCTGCGCGAGGGTCGGCTTCACGCAATTCCCGAAGGGTCGTTTCTTGGCTTTCCGGTTCGCGCCAGTGCACTTGCGAAATCGTCGCTCCTCACGTGGGGCGGAAAGCTGCGCATGGCCCTCGAGGTGGTTGTCCCCCGCCGCCAGAGCGATGCCGATGAATCGATCGCGGGCTTCGTGCGCCGCCGATTCGGTGCTGAGGCAGCCGATTATCTCGCCGAGCCGCTGCTCGCCGGCATACATGCCGGCGACGCCGAACGGCTTTCGATGCGGGCGCTGTTTCCACGCTTGCTTCAGGCCGAGCATGACACCGGCAGCGTCATTCGCTCGCTGCGCGCGCTTCGGATGCAGCCCGCGCCCGGGAGCGCCTTCGTATCGTTGCCGGGCGGAATAGCTGAGCTCGTCGAAGCGGTCGCCGCAGCTCTCCGACCGGGAACAGTTGTCCTGTCCGCGCGCGCGACGCACCTGGAGCGCGCCGGCACTTATGGCATCGATTCACCAGCCGGACGGTTCGAAGCGCGTGCGGTCATACTCGCCGTGCCCGCGTACGCGGCCGCGGTCCTGCTGCGAGGGCTCGACACGACCGTCGCGGGGCTGTGTGACGGGCTCGCGTATGCATCGAGCGCGACAGTGGCATTCGGTTACCGTCGCGACCAGATCGGCCATCCGATGCGCGGCTCCGGATTCGTGGTACCGCGTGTCGAGCGCAGCCCGCTTCTGGCCGCAACCTGGGTCACATCGAAGTGGCCAGGGCGCGCCCCCGCGGATTGTGCGCTCCTGCGAGCCTTTCTGGGCGGCGGCCGCGACCCCTCGCGCGCTGATCGGCCCGATGAGGAGCTGATCGACTCGGCAAAAGAGGAACTGGAAAGCGTGCTCGACATCACGGGCCAGCCTCTCTTCAGCCGTCTGTTCCGCTGGACTCGCCAGAACCCGCAATACGAAGTCGGGCACCTCGATCGCGTCGCGGCGATCGAGCAGCGGGTCGCCTCGATTCCGGGCGTGTTCGTCACCGGCAGCGGGTTTCGGTCCGTCGGCATCCCCGACTGCATCCTCAATGGAAGACAAGCGGCGACAGCCGCCGCTCAGTACGTCACGAGAGCGTAGAATTCGGCATGCGCTTTTTCATGTCGTGCATCTTGCCGGTCTGCTGCCTCGTCACGCTCGGAGCGCAGAACGGTCGGCCTGCCGGTACGCTGAATCCCGCTGTTGAAACCCTGCTGCGGAACATCAAGGCGGCCGACAGCGGGCAATTGGCGGTATCCGAAGAGGACGGGCGATTCCTTCGCGTGCTCGTTGCGACGCGCGGCGCCAAATCGGTGCTGGAGATCGGCGCCGCGAGCGGCTACAGCGGAATCTGGCTCGGGCTCGGCGCACGTGAAAGTGGTGGACGCGTGGTCGCCATCGAGTACGACGCACGTCGCGCAAAGGAAGCGGCAGCCAACATCCGCGCGGCGGGCCTGGCCGATATCGTCCATGTCGTTCAAGGCGACGCGTTCGCCGAGATTCCCCGCCTGCCAGGCACGTTTGATTTTGTTTTTCTCGATGCCTGGAAACCAGACTACAAGAAGTTCTTCGACATGGTGTTTCCCCGGCTCACGCCCGGCGGCGTGTTCGTCGCCCACAACGTCGTGAACAAAAAGAACGAGATGGAGCCTTTTCTGAGGACGATTCTCACGCATCCCGGGCTTTTCACCACCGTCGTCTCTCCGTCGCACGAAGGCATGTCGGTTTCGTACAAAACCAGCCAGGGCCTCCGCCGTTGACATTCTTGAAGAGCCCCTGGCTGGTTGGCAGTCATTCCTGGGCGCGCGGCGCGCGCCTGGGACCGCTTATGCGGATTACGACTAGAACACGACTCGCGGACCGAGCCGCAAAGCGGTCCCAGTGAAGCCGATCCATATCATTGGCGTGCCTCTCGACCTTGGGGCCGGGCGGCGTGGTGTTGACATGGGGCCGTCGGCGCTTCGCATCGCAGGAATCGGGGATCGAATCGCCGCGCTTGGCCGTACGGTCGTAGACAAAGGAGACCTGCCCGCGCCGAATCCGGAAACGCAGCGTCCGGCCGACAAGCGCAAGAAATACGTACGCGACATCGCCAAGGTCTGTCAGAAGCTGCGTGATGTCACCCTGAAGTCGCTCGAAGGGGACGCCGTGCCTCTCGTGCTCGGCGGCGACCACAGTCTCGCGGCCGGATCGGTCGCCGCGAGCGCCGAATGGATACGGCAATCGTCCTCGCTGCCCCTTGGGCTCGTGTGGATTGACGCCCACGGCGACATGAATACGCCTGAGACGACCAGCAGCGGGAATGTTCACGGCATGCCGCTGGCGGCGCTGCTCGGGAATGAACCCGCAGAGCTGGCGTCGATTGGGTTCTCCCCGTCGGTCCGTCCGGAACATACCGTCTTGCTGGGCGTCCGCAATCTCGACGAGCAGGAGAAGGAACAAATCCGGCGGTCGGGCGTGCGTGTCTTTACGATGAAGGACATCGATCGCGACGGCATCGCTCGGGTTGCCGAGCGGGCGCTCGCGGTTGCGGCCGACGGAACCGGCGGCATTCACGTGTCGCTCGACATGGATGTGTGCGATCCGTCGATCGCACCCGGCGTCGGAACGGCCGTCAAGGGAGGTCTCGATTACCGCGAGGCGCACATGGTCATGGAGCTCGTGGCCGACTCACTCCGTCTCGTGGCGCTGGACATCGTCGAAGTCAATCCGACCTTGGACCTGCGGAACATCACCGCGGAATTCGCGACCGAGCTGGCGCTCTCCGCACTAGGCAAGAACATCCTCTAAGGTTGAGTCGGCTCAGTAGCGAAGCTCCGCCCCGGCCCACCGCGTGAGTCGGCTCATCACCCTACTCTGGCGTGCATGTTGCTCTTCTGTCGATGAGGTGCGTCGATCGAAAGTCATTGCAGGCTTCGTGGCGATTGCGGCGCTTGGAAGCGCCTCAATCTGGTTCTTCGCCGCCGAAGCACATGGTCTGCTCCCTCAAGGTAACTTTGTAGCCAATGAAGAGCAACGGTTGTTTCTCACGGGACCAGACGCTGCGTCACGCCGGCGCGACGCACTGGCCCGTGCATCGGTCCGATTAGACCATCTCGACACCGTCAGCCCCGCTCTACCCTCGAATCCAGACGGTGATCTCCCCGTCAACGCCCCGCTGGTCTGTCGCTTCATCAGCGACGAACCTACGGGCACGAGCGCGAAGTTCAATTGCGTCCTTGATGGCGGCGCGGTCGTCAAGGTGAAATACAGTCGCAATCCCGAAATCAACGCGGAAACCGCCGCATCGAAGCTTCTGCGTACTCTCGGTTACGCGGCCGATCACGTTCGCATCGTCCCACGGCTTCGGTGCTACGGATGTCCGCGTTATCCGTTTGTCACCTTACAGCTGCTCTCGCTGGCTCATTCCACTGACATGTTGGCACCGCACGGGTATAACAGCGCCTACACGGACTTCGAATGGGTTGCCGTCGAATCCAGATTCGATGCGCCTGCGATCGAAAGTGACACCCAGCAGGGCTGGGCGTGGTTCGAGCTCGAAGCATCGCACGCGACGCAAACCGATCTTGACGCGTTTCGCCTCCTGGCAGTGTTCCTGGCGCATTGGGACAACAAATCCGAAAACCAGCGTCTCGTGTGCCTCGACAAATCTCCGGGGCCGACGCCGGAGGCATGCGCACGGCCATTGTTGATGATTCAGGATCTGGGTGCCACGTTCGGACCGTTGAAGGTGGATCTCGCGGAATGGTCCAGCCGTCCAATCTGGGCCGATCGCTCGCGGTGCACCGTGTCGATGCGATCGTTCCCGTATCGCGGTGCAACCTTCGTCGATGCAAGAATCAGTGAAGGCGGACGGGTACAGCTGGGACGCCAGCTGTCGGCGATATCCAGCGACGACATGCGGAAGCTATTCAGCGACGCGCGGTTTCACGTGTTCTACAGCGGCACCGACGACGAGAAGGACCTCGCGGCGTGGACGGCGGCGTTCCGCCGGCGAGTCGATCAGATCGTCAATGTGGGTCCCTGCCCCGACGTCAACGGTGTCGCCGACTGAGCTCGGTTACGGCCGTCCGAGAATCTGCTCGATCTCGTCCATGACACGGTTCATCGTCTGCATCGTCACGTCGAGCGGTTCGTCGGTCGTCATGTCGACGCCCGCCTCCTTCAACAGCTCTATGGGATATTTGGATCCTCCGGACGAGATGAACGTCAGGTAGCGCTTCGTGGCGGCGGCATCACCCGCAAGCACCTGCGCAGCGAGCATCTGTGCGGCCGCAAACGAAGTCGCGTACTGAAAGACGTAAAAGTCGCTGTAGAAATGGGGAATGTAGCTCCATTCATATGCGACGTAGTCGTCGACGACGACCACGCCCTCGTCGTGACCGTAATAGCGTTTGGTGATATCGAAATACAGCCTGGTGAGAGCATCGCCGGTCACCGGCTCGCCCTTCAGACCCATTTCATGCATCCGCAGTTCGAATTCGGCGAACTGTGTCTGCCGGAAGACGGTGGCCTTGATATTTTCCAGATAGCTCCCGAGCAGGGAGAGGCGGGTCGGCTCGTCCTTGATCTGCTTCAGCATGTAGTCCATCAGCAGACCTTCATTGAACGTCGACGCCACTTCCGCGACAAACGTCGGGTAGTCGGCGAGGGCATACGGCTGCGTCTTGTTCGAGTAGTAGCTGTGCATCGTATGACCGAGTTCGTGCGCCAGCGTGCTCACGTCGTTGTACTGGCCCAGATAGTTGAGCAGGATATAGGGGTGAACGTCGTAAGCGCCGCCGTTTGAGTACGCGCCCGATCGCTTCCCTTCTGCCGGATACCAGTCGAGCCATCGCTCCGAAAACGAACGATGTAGCACGGAGACGTAGTCGCTTCCGAGCGGCGCGCTGGCGACCGTGACGAGCTGTTGCGCTTCCTCAGGTGTGTATCGCAGGTTCACCGATGCCACGAGCGGGGCGTAGAGATCGTAGTAGTGCAGGCTGTCCGAAATGCCCATCATCCGTCTGCGCAGCCGGAGATAACGATAGAAGGTCGGCATGTTCCGGCCGACGCCGTCGATCAATCGCGTGTAGACGGAGACCGGAATGTTCGAACGATCCAGTGCCGCTTCCAGTGTCGAGTTGTACTTCCGCGCCCTGGCGAAGAACAGTGCCCTCTGGATGCTCGAGTTCATCGTCGTCCCGAAGGTGCGGCCGAAGGCACCGAGCGAGAGGAAGAACGACGACATGGCGGCCTGTCGATCGCGACGGTCGGGCGAAGTCCGCAGCTCGGCGTACCCCGCCTGGTCGACCTTCACGCTGCGGCCATCGCTCAGCGTGACCGTCGGGTACGGGAAATCGGCGTTGGCGAGGATGCCGTAAATGTTGGGCGCGGACGCGGCCAGCGGTTGGACGTCGGCCAGCAGCTTCTCTTCTGCATCGCTGAGTGTATGCGCCGCCCGCCTGAGAACATCTCGCAGCATGAATGCGTACACACGAAGGCGCGGCTCCTCGGCGATGAACTGCTCGATCTTCGCGCTCCCGATTTGAAGGATCTCGGGCTGTATGTACGAGGCCTGTGCGCCGAATTCCGCAGCGAACTGCTGCATTTCCTGCTGCATCCCTTGTGGCTCGCTCAGGCGCGTGTCCTCGTCGGACAGCATGCTGGCGTACACGTACAGCCGCGTAATGTCCTTGTCGAGCCGCGTCACCGTCTCGAGAGTATCGGCCAGCGTCCGGGCCGACGAGCCCAGCTGGCCCGCGAACGCCCTGACCTCCGGCACCTGCGCCGCGATGCGCGCCTTTTCGGCCCGCCACGCCGCAACATTCGAATAAACATCGCCCAGGTTCCACGTGTACTTCTCGTCAACCTTGGCCCGCTCCCGCTCTTGCCCTGCCATTACCACAGACATATTCATCACCGCCACTCAGACAATATTCTGCCCGCCCCGCATGAGCTCGACGACCGCTGCAAACCCCTAGTTTATGATGCCGTCCGATGGCGCGTCGCGCGTTACGTCATGACTGGGCCGAGCTGGATGACGAGGCACTGCTCGATATCCGGCTGGCGGACCTGCCCTTGACCATCGGAGGCACGCTCGCCGAGCGGGTTCACCTGCTTCAGACGGAGCTCGAGGCACGCGGCCTTCGTTTTCCGCTGCATTTCTATCTCTCCGACGAATGGTTCACGCCGGACGGCGCCACGGCGATTGCCGTCCCGTTCTATCTTGCGCATCCGCGGCTCGCCAAACTGGAAGAGGCGCAGATGCTCGAAGTAGAGGGCGGCGAGCACGAATGGTGCATGCGTATTCTTCGTCACGAGGCCGGCCATGCGATCGACAATGCCTACCGGCTCCGCCTCCGCCGGCAGCGGCGTCGTCTTTTCGGCCTTCCGACCAAGCCTTACCCGGACTTCTACACACCGAAGCCGTACAGCAAGAGCTTTGTCCTCCATCTCGATGCGTGGTACGCGCAGAGCCACCCTGATGAGGATTTTGCTGAGACGTTTGCCGTGTGGCTGACACCGAACAGCGAGTGGCGCCAGCGATACGCCGAATGGCCGGCACTGAAGAAGCTCGAACACATGGACGCGCTGATGGGATCCATCAGCGGTAAGTCACCGCGCGTCGTCAATGCGGGCGAAGTCGATCCGCTGGGCAAGTTGCGGAAGACGCTGCGCCAGCACTATCGCAACAAGCGCCGGTACTACGGGGTGGACCACCCGAATTTCTACGACCGCGATCTTCGCAGGTTGTTCTCCGAGTCGCCGGAATTCGCGGGCAACATCACGGCGGCGCAATTCATCGCGCGCATCCGGCGGCCAACGCGCCGGCTGGTGTCCGATTGGACCGGAATCTACCAGTACACGATCGACCAGGTGCTCGAAGAAATGATTGCCCGCTCCCGCGAGCTGAAGCTGCGACTTGCCGTCCCGGACGATCAGGCACGCCAGGAGTTTGCGGTTCTGCTCACCGTGCAGGCGATGAACTATCTGCAGGGCGGCGGTCACCGTGTGTTTCTCTGATGAAGAAGCTCCGCATCCTGGCGCTGGTGCACGAGCATCTCGTGCCGCCAGACGACACAACCGGCGTCGACGTCCTCGAAGCGGAATGGAAGATGGAGCACGACGTCATCGAGACGCTGCGGGAACTGAGCCACAGCGTACGCGTGCTCGGCCTCCACGACGAGCTCGGAAGCATCCGCCCCACGATCGGCCTGTTCCGGCCGCACATCGTCTTCAACCTCATGGAAGCGTTTGCCGGCGTCACCACATTCGATCAGAACGTGGTGAGTTACCTGGAGCTGCTGCGACTCCCCTACACAGGATGCAACCCCCGCGGCCTGATCCTGGCGCGCGACAAATCACTCACCAAGCAGCTGCTTGCCTACCATCGCATCGGCATTCCGGATTTCGTGGTCGTTCGGCGCGGCCGCCCTGCGAAGTTGAAAAAGCGGATGCGCTTTCCCGTGATCGTGAAATCGCTCTTCTTCGAGGCCTCGACCGGCATTTCGCAGGCGTCGGTCGTTGAAAACGAGGAGCAGCTCGCGCGCCGGGTTCAGTTCATTCACGAAAACCTCGAAACGGCAGCCATCGTTGAACAGTTCATCGACGGCCGGGAGCTGTACGTCGGCGTGCTCGGCAATCAGCGGTTGGAGGTGTTCCCGGTGTGGGAAATGTCGTTCGCACAGATGCCGGACAACAGATGGCGCATCGCCACCGAGCGTATCAAATGGAGCACGAAATACCAGAAGCGCCACGGTATCGTCACCGATGCGGCGACGCTCGACGCCGACGTAGCCGTTCGAGTGCAGCGCATCGCGAAACGCACCTACCGTGCGCTCGACCTGAATGGTTACGCGCGAATCGATCTGAGGATGGACGACGCCGGCCGCATCTACGTGCTCGAAGCGAATCCGAACCCGAACCTCGCGTACGGCGAGGACTTCGCGGAATCGGGGGAAGTCGCTGGTATTTCGTACGAACGGCTGCTGGACCGCATCCTCACCCTTGGCCTTCGCTGGGAGCCCGAGCGATCGGGTTGATAGGCTGCTGCAGGGGCGCCGCATCCTGCACCAGGATGCGGCGTGAGATCAGCCGCTGTGGTTTGTGAACGAACCGCCGGCTAACTCGCCTTGACAGCGGTCCACATGGTGACGGGTCCGCCGCCGCGCACGGTTCCTTCAATCCGGTCTCCGGCAACGCGCCCCGTGTATTCGGCAGCGCCAACCATGAAGCGGATTTGATCGCCGCGGAGCTTGCCGTCCGCGATCGGCTTGCCATTCAGGGTGCCGGTCACAACCTGGAACTGCTGATCGAAGACGAGCTCACCATCGCCGAGGCGCCACTTGCCGCCGACCTTTGCCGGCACAATCCACAGCAGCGCCGTGCACCACGCCGTGCACCCGCTCTCGATCGTCACGGTCTCATCAGGCGTCCACCCCTCGATTCCGAACGTGTTTGACACGATTCGGCTGCCGGGCCGCAGATCGAGAAACTTGGGCCGGAGCTGGAGCATGTTGCTCGGAAGCAGGAACAGCGCCATGACGGATGCCTTCGAGATGTCGGCCTCGTACATGTCGCCCTCGACGAAGATCGCCTTGTCGCCCACGCCGGCGGTGGTAGCAGTCCGTCGGGACAGCTCGACCATCTTCGGATTGAATTCGACGCCCACTGCCCGCGCGCCACGCTTGGCCGCTGCAATCACGTTGCGGCCATCGCCGGATCCGAGGTCCATGACAAAGTCCTGGGGGGTCACCTTGGCAAGGTTGAGCATCGCTTCAACGAGCTCCGGGGGTGTCGGCACCCAGACGACATCCTTGCCGGCCTGCCCGACCTCCGGGACGAACACTTCCTGAGAAGCGGGCGCCTGGGCGCGTATGGTCGCTGCTGCGAACGCCGCGACAAGCAGTCCCACCAGTACTCGTCGATTCCAGATTGACGCGATCATCGAACTCCTCCCCGGCACACTTTTGAAATATGACGAACGGAATTGAGATTATGCACTAGCCCTGGGTCTGGTCTTCGTTCGCGCCGAGCACATCCTGGGCAATCGCGACCTCGTCGCACGGCAGTCCTTGTTCATCCAGTGCGCCTTCGGCATTCGAGTTCCCCTGTTCGGCTCCACCCTCGATGGCCCCTTTCTGCAGATCCGAATCGCCAAGATGCATGTCCATCTGGGAACTGTGCAGGTCGCGGTGTTGGGTCATGGTCCCTCGCGTGCAGTCGCGAAACTTCTCAGGTGAAAGGAGCGGTATCTTAACCCCGAATTACAATCCGGGTGGACGCCGATGGTCGGTCCGCCGACTCCCGAGTCGGAAAACCGACATACCCTTACCACCTCGTTGTCTTATTTTTCAATGCCTTAGCGAGCTCAACAGTCGGGACCCCGAATTGCTCAGCCGGAGGGCATGACTTCTCCGGCTAGACGATCCCTCCGATGGGGCGCCGCACTCGTTGTGCTCACGGTTGCGCCCTTTTTCCTGACCACTTCGGGCGAGGCCAAGCACGGCGGTAATTCCGGCAGCTCAGAGACTTCCGTCAGCGGGCAAGGCTCGAGCGGGAAAGGCCCCGGTTCGTCGAAGCAGACGGAGGCCAAGGAGACCAAGGCCGGTGTGGACGCGATCATCGCGGAGCTTTTCGGTCACGGGAATGACGATGCCCGGCTGCGCGTCATCGTCACTGTAAAGCCTGGGGCCAAGACTGGCCTGATAAAAGCGCTGAAGGCCCACGGCGCGACCGTCAACCAGGACTACACGATCATCGAGGCCTTTGCGGCCGACCTGCCCAAGGGGCTCGTACGCGCGCTGCTCCGACATCCCGACGTCGTCACCATCTCGAGCGACGCCGCAGTCGAAGGCAGCGGGATCACGACCGCGGTCACCGGCACCTCGGCGAATTCGACCTACTCGCTGCGTGCCACCCTTGGCATCCAGAACAGCGCTCTGACAGGAAACGGGATAGCGGTCGCAGTTATCGACTCGGGAATCCACCCCTCGGGCGACTTCGGGCAGAAGGCCGATCGCATCGTGGCGTTTCGAGACTTTACGCTCGGTGGGCTCGCGACGGCTCCACAGGATCCGCATGGCCACGGCACTCACGTGGCAGGCATCATCGCCGGCGACAAGTACGAAGCCCTTGGCGTGGCCACGAAGGTCAACCTCGTGGGACTCCGCGTCCTTGACGCCAACGGCTCTGGCCTCACCAGCAACGTGATCGCGGCGGTGCAGTGGGCCGTGGCCAACAGGGCCAAGTACCGAATCGGCGTCATCAACCTCTCGCTCGGCCACCCGATTTACGAGCCGGCGGCGACCGACCCGCTCGTGCAGGCCGTCGAAGCCGCCGTGCGTGCTGGCGTCGTCGTCGTCACTTCCGCGGGGAACTTCGGGAAGAATCCGGACACGAAACAGGTCGGCTTCGCCGGCATCACCTCGCCTGGAAACGCGCCGTCGTCCATCACGGTGGGCGCCGTCAACACGTTCAACACGACGCGCCGGACCGACGATGTGATTATCAGACTACAGCTCCCGCGGACCGACGTGGTTTGACGGCTTCGTCAAGCCGGACATCGTGGCGCCGGGACACAAGGTTCTCTCGGTCGCCAGTCCATTGAGCAATCTGTATCTCTCATATCCGAACCTGCGAGGTCCAAGCACCGGTACCCGGAAGTACATGTACCTGTCGGGCGCGAGCATGGCGAGTGGCGTCGTGAGCGGCGCCGTGGCGCTGATTCTCGAAGCCGCCAAAACGACCTATGGTACGGCGCCCCCGCCCAACGCCATCAAGGCGATGCTGCAGGTCAGCGCCTTCCCGATGAACGACGCGGCCGGCGCCACCTATCACGTCCTGGCGCAGGGAGCCGGTGAGGTCAACCCGCTCGGTGCCCTGACGATGGCCTACGCGATTAACCCCGCGATGCCCGTCGGCAGCGTCTGGCTGACCGCGAGCATCACGAAGTCGACGACGATCGACGGCCAGAACATCGTCTGGGGCGACAACATCGTCTGGGGCGACAACATCGTCTGGGGCGACGCGATTTCCACGCACAACATCGTGTGGGGCGAGAACATCGTCTGGGGTGAAAACATCGTCTGGGGCGAGAACATCGTCTGGGGCGAAAACATCGTCTGGGGCGAGAACATCGTCTGGGGCGAGGCCGTCTATTCGCACAACATCGTCTGGGGCGAGAACATCGTGTGGGGCGAGAACATCGTGTGGGGCGAGAACATCGTCTGGGGCGAAAACATCGTCTGGGGCGAAAACATCGTCTGGGGCGAAAACATCGTGTGGGGCGAGAACATCGTCTGGGGCGAAAACATCGTCTGGGGCGAGAACATTCTCAACCCGCTGGCACCGTAGCCGTCACGGCTCAGAGCGAAGGACCGCCTCATGCAGATAATTCCTTTTAACGCCGTAGCACAGCGGGAACCGATCGTAACGGTCCCCACTCACGCTGTCTCCCATCGTGCGCAGTGGCCGCAGTGGCGCTCGATTCTGCCGACGCTCAGTCATCGAAGCGCCCAGCTCCGCGAGCTGCGCCCCTCGGATGCGTTGCCTCTCCTTTCCATGCTGACGACCGAGGAAGTGACGCGATTCATTTCGCCCCCGCCGGTTACGCAGGAAGGATTCGAGAGATTCATTCAATGGAGTCGCAGGAAGCGAGTAGCCGGCGAGTACGTCTGCTTCGGCGTCGTACCGCAAGGCTATGACGTGGCCGTCGGCATCATTCAGGTGCAGGTCCCGCCCGGTGAGACGCCGGAATGGGGTTTCGCGATGGGATCGCCATTCTGGGGAACCGGACTTTTCGTACAAGGAGCGGAAGCCGTGCTCGATTTCGCGTTCCGTGGAATTGGACTCGAGGAGCTCTGCGCGTGCGCAGCGGTCGACAACGGCCGCGGCAACGGCGCGCTGCAGAAGATGGGAGCCGTTCGCCAAAGGATCGTCCGTGATGGTCTGGTTCGGAACGGAACGCCGATGGACCAGTACTACTGGACGCTTTCGGCCGGCGGCCGTCCGCGGCGCAAGGTGATCTGGGAAGGTCCGGCACACTGACCCGGACCCGCGTGACACCGCGCCGCGCCAGCTGAACATCGACGCGAACCGGTCCCGCGACCGTCAGCATGCGTAATCTGCCTTGGCCCGCGCGTCTCTTTGTGGGAGCGGTCATCCTCGGGGGGTGTGTCGTCCTCGCGACATACCTTCCGACGACGCTCCCCGAGCCTCTGTTGTTTGCGGCCGTTGCTGCCGCATCCGCGATCGCGTCCGGCCTCAAGCTGCGGCTCCCCCTCGGTACGAGCGGCGCTTCCAACCTGTCGGTTTCGTACACCATCGATTTCGCGTCGCTCCTTCTGCTCGGTCCCGGCCCGACCATGCTCGTGGCGGCGCTAAGCGCATGGACGCAGTCGACAACGAAAATCACGCGGCAGAACCCGGCGTATCGAACGCTCTTCAATATCGCGGCGCTGATCGTCACGGTCTACGGGGCGGGCCTGGTCTTTACGTTGCTCGGCGGCCAGGTAGGCACCTTCAACCTTGACGTGGTTCGAGCGCTCGTTGCGGCCGCGCTTGTGTACTACCTGCTCAATACCAGCATCGTCGCCACTGCCGTTGGACTCTCCACCAACCAGTCGTTGTGGCGCGTATGGCAAAGCAACTTCCTGTGGACGGCGCCCAGCTATTTCGTGGGTGCGGGTGCGGCCGCCGTCGCTGCGGGCGCGTGGACGACCGGTTTCGGCTGGCTCATCCCGCTTGCGGCCGCGCCTGTTTATCTGACGTTTCGCTCCTACCGGATTTACCTCGAACGCATCACCGCGGAGCAGCGGCATCGCGAAGAGATGCACCGGCTGCACAACCAGACCGTGGAGGCGCTTCGGGCCGCTCGCGATTCGGAGCAGCGTTACGCGCTGTCGGCCGCGGGATCGAACGATGGATTGTGGGACTGGGATCTGACGATCGATGCGTTCTACGTGTCCGAACGCTGGAAGTTCATGATCGGCCTGCCCGGCGACCAGCGGATCGAGCACATGGACGAATGGTTCCGCCTCGTCCACGGCGAGGACGTCACTGCCCTGCGCAGCGCTCTGCAGCGTCACCTGGCCGGTGAAACAGCCCACTTCGAGCACGAGTACCGCATGTGCCATCTCGACGGCACGCACCGCTGGGTGCTGTGCAGGGGCGTCGCCGTGCGTGACGAGGCCGGCTGTCCGGTTCGCATGGCGGGATCTCAGACCGACGTTACCGAGCGCCGGCGCATTCAGGACGAGCTCTCGCACGCCGCTCTCCACGACGGTTTGACGGGCCTGGCCAACCGCTCACTGTTTGCCGAGTTGCTCGACCGGGCGCTGCTCAAGACACGGCGCGCTGCCTCGTACGGCTTTGCCGTGCTGTTCGTCGACCTGGATCGCTTCAAGTTAATCAACGACAGTCTTGGTCATCAGATAGGCGATCGCTTCCTCGTTGCGATCGGCGACCGCATTCTCAACCTTCTCAGACCAGGCGACTCCATGGCGCGCCTCGGCGGTGACGAGTTCGCCATCCTGCTCGAAGGAATCCGCGACACTCAGAGCGCCACAACCATCGCAGATCGGCTGCACGCGTCGCTGCTCGAGCCCTTCGAGATCGACGGGCATGAAATTTACGCGTCGGCGAGCGTCGGCATCGCTTTCGGCGACAGCCGCTACCGCGATTCCGACGACCTGCTGCGCGACGCCGACATCGCCATGTATCGCGCAAAGGCACTCGGCCGCTCGCAGTGCCAGGCATTCGATCCCTCGATGCACGAGCTGGCGATTCGCCGTCTGACGCTGGAAACGGAGCTCCGTCGCGCGCTCGAGCGCCACGAGTTCGACGTCCATTACCAGCCGATTATCGAGCTCGAAACGCAGGATGTGTGCGGGTTCGAGGCTCTCGTCCGGTGGGTGCGTCCCGACGGCAAGGTGGTGTACCCGTCCGAATTCATCAAGGTCGCTGAAGAGACCCGCCTGATTAGTCCGCTGACCGATTGGGTGTTGGGCGAAGCGTGTACACAGGTCGCCGATTGGCAGCGCGCGTTCGGCCGGCCGCTCACGCTGACGATCAACATTTCGTCCAAGCTGTTCGATCGACCCACTCTGGTTGACGAGGTCCGCCAGGCCATCAACACTAGTGGTCTGCTGCCGGGAACCCTCCGGCTCGAAATCACCGAAAGCTTCCTGCTCAACAGCTCAGACGCCGTCGCGCAGCGGCTCGACGAGCTGCGGTCGATTCCGGTGGAGCTCTATCTGGACGACTTCGGGACAGGATTCTCGTCGCTCAGTTACCTGCACCGGTACCGCCTCGACGCGCTGAAGATCGATCAGTCCTTCATCAGCCGCATCGGCGGCGTCCACAACGACGCCCCAATCGTTGGAAGCATCGTCAATCTCGCGCGGCAACTCGGGATGGGTGTGATTGCGGAAGGGGTCGAGACGGCCCAGCAGGCGAAGCATTTGCGCGCGCTCGATTGTCCACACGCCCAGGGATATCTGTTCTCGCGTCCCTTGACCGCCGCGGAGGCGCGTGCTTATCTCGCAAGCCAGCCCGAGCCACACTCCTCGCCTCCTCGCCGGCGGCCGGTTGCGCATCACAAAGGTAGTGAAATCCACGCCGTCATGCCGCGGCGGGTCATGTAGCGCGTCGGTCAGTACCACCGCCCCGCCGGCGCTTTCGAGTCACTTTCCCACGATTGCACGTCCCTGCACACGCGTCCGTCATAGCGACGTCAGACCGAGCACGGGTGTCGGCTAATCGACTCTTTTTCTCAGTCCGATATATGTGTTGACACTGAAACCCGACCCGCCGGCTCGATCGGAGAGGCGGCGCGGACCGGATTTCAGGCTCCCTTGTCGATCCGGCCCTACGATGACCAACCTGTCCCAACGCTCTGTCCTGATCGTCGAAGACGATGCCGACCTGAGGCAGACGCTTGCGGAGTCGCTCGAATCCGGCGGCTTCGCCGTGGCCGAATGCGCGGACGCCGCGGCGGCCATCGAGCGCCTCGAGGCCTATGCGTACGACGGTCTGGTGATCGACCTTCACCTGCCCGACGCCAGCGGCATGACTGTTCTGGAAAGCGCCGTCAGCCGGTATCCCGATATCAAGGCCGTCGTCATGACGGGCTTCGGCGGGGTCACCGAGGCCGTAGAGGCGATCAAACACGGCGCCATCGACTTCCTGATCAAGCCGTTTCAGCTCACGCAACTCGCACGGGTGATAGGCGCCGCGATCGACCAGCAGCGGCTGCGTTTGGAGAACGCAGAGTTGCGCGCGCAGCTGCGCGGCCGCTTCGGCTTCGACAGCATCGTCGGCCGCGACCGCGCCATGCAGGAGCTCTTTTCGACGCTGGAACTGATCTCCCCGATGAACAGCACCGTGCTGATTCAGGGCGAAACGGGAACCGGCAAGGAACTGGTCGCCCGCACCATTCACCACCACTCCCCGCGCGCCGAGCAGCGTTTCGTCGCGTTCAACGCGGCGGCGCTCCCCGAGAGCCTTATCGAGGCCGAGCTGTTCGGACACGCGAAAGGCGCATTCACTGGAGCCGTGTCCGCGCGTGTAGGACGGTTCGAACTGGCTCATAAGGGGACTCTGTTCATTGACGAAGTCGCCTTGATGCCTCTCTCCACCCAGGTCAAGCTGCTGCGTGCGCTTCAGGAGCGCGAATTCGAGCGGCTGGGCGACTCAAAGACGATGAAGGTGGACATCCGCGTGATCGCGGCCACCAACGCCGATTTGCGGGTGCTCGTCAAGGAAGGCAAGTTCCGCGAGGACCTGTACTACCGTTTGACCGTCATTCCGGTCACGCTGCCTCCGCTTCGCGCACGGCGCGGAGATATCTCCCTTCTCGCGCAGCACATGATCAAGAAGTCGTGTCGCGAGAACGGGATGAAGGAGAAGCCGCTCACCCAGGAAGCGCTGCGGCTGCTCATGTCGTATCACTGGCCCGGCAACGTACGTCAGCTTGAAAACGCCGTCGAGCACGCCGTTGTCATGAGTGCAACGGGCGACGAAATACGGCTCGAAGCGCTGCCGGAGGACATTCGCAGCCCGGGCGGCGAGGATTTCCATCCCGGCATCACGATTCCCGACGAAGGACTCGACTTCAGTTCGGTGGTCTCGCAGCTCGAACGCGATCTGATTCTGCGCTGCCTCGAGAAGACCGGAGGCAACAAACGTCAGGCGGCTCGATTACTGAACCTGAGCCGAACGACATTCATTGACAAATTGCAGAGGCTTCAGCTCGAACAAGGAGTCGCCTAGCGCCGGCTCTTCGACGACGCCGGCACCCGAACGATGAACGAAGTTCCCTCTCCTTGTTCGTCGACGGCCAGCTCGCCGCCATGGGCTTCCGCAATCGCTCGCGCCGCAAACAGATTCAGCCCGGACGTGTCCGATGGGGCGCGGGTCGCCACGAACGGTTCGAAGAGATCGGCCGGCTTTGCCAGCGGCTGTGGACGGCGGTCGGAGACGCGCACTGTTCCCCACGCATCCGCGGTGGCAACCTGCACGCCGATCTGGCCGCGTGTGCCGGCCAGTGCCTGTTCGGCGTTGATGATGAGATTGAGAATTGCCTGCTGGAGTTGCGTCGCGCTCGCATGCACGAGGCACGGCTGGGCGCTCGCATCGAACTGAATGGTGAGGCCAGCACGAGTGATCGCAAACCGTCTTAGATCCACTGCGACCCGTGCCAGCTCGCCGAGGTCGACGTCGCCGCGCTCGCCGATCTGGGCCTGCGTAAACGCGGCGACCTGCGCGATGGCGGCCGCCATTCGGTGGCTCTGGGCGCGAAGTCGTTCGATGGGCCGGTTCGCGGCCTCGGGCAGATCGGATCGGGCCTCGAGAAGTTCGACGGTTCCGGTGATCACAAGGAGCGCATTGTTCACCTCGTGCACCACGCCCGAAAGGAGTCGTGCGGTCGTCACCGCGCGGCTCAATGCAACGAGGGTCTCGGGCGTGCAGCCTTCCTTGTCCGCTCCGTTCGCGTTCTGCCCCTGGTCACGGCTCGTCATGCGCTCTACCTTTCGGTCGCTTGCGTCATCGTGACGCCGGGCTCACTGGCAGTGATACCATCCCCCTTCGCCCGACGGCGGCTCTTTCTCGAACAAAGGAAGTAACCCACAATGTCGCCTGCCGACGTGCATGCGTCGCGGGAGATCTTGCCCGCAACCGCTTCCGACGCCAAGAGCACCGCGCGAAAGTGGCCCGGACTGCTCTATATCGGAGGAGTAACCGCAGCCGGCCTCGTTCTGCTCGTCGATCACTTTCCGCGCTCCTTCTCCAATCTGATCCTCACGCTTGCGCTGCTCGGAGCCTCGCTGCTGCTCTCGAACTTCAAGCTGCGGCTTCCGTTGTGGCGCGGCGTTTCGACAATGTCGATGGCCTGCGCCGCCGATCTCCTGGCACTGATGACGCTCGGCGCCGACGTCGCGATGCTCACGTCGTCGGCCGGGGTTCTGTTGCAGTGTACGCTCCGTGTTCGCCGTTCGCAGCCACTCTATCGAGCCGCGTTCAGCATCGCCTCCGTGGCCATCACGGTCCAGGCGGCCGGGCTTGTCTGGCGGGCCCTCGGTGGCGACCTGGCGGGAACGACGCTGGTACCGCTGGCTGCGACAACCGCGACCTACTTCCTCCTGAACACCGGCCTTGTCGCAACCGCCATTGGACTCTCGAACGGCCTGTCTCCGCTTCGTGCGTGGTATTGGGAATTCTTCTGGAGCGCACCGAGCTACTTCCTCTCGGGTGCCGCGGCCGGCGTCGTCGGCTTGATCGTGATCCACGAAGAGTACTTGCTGCTCCCGTCGGCGCTGGTGCCTCTTTACGTGTCGTATCGCGCATATCAGCTGTCGCTGCGTCGTATCGATGAAGAGCGCCGCCACGCCGCTGAGCTCTCACGGGCGGTGGTGACGACGCAAGCGGCGCTGGCGCGCGCGCAGCAGTCGGAAGCCGCGCTGGCCGCAGAGAAGGAACGACTGGTCCTCGAAAGTTCGCGGCTCTCTGTGACGGTGCAGACAATCCGTGACGGCGTGATGATGGTCGATCGCGACGGATCCATTCTGTTGATGAACGACGAGGCGCGCCGATTGACTGCCGTCGCGCCGGAAAAATCCGGCGAACGGCCCGTTGTGGCCCTGCTCGCCTCGTTGGGTTTTTCGCCGCCGGCTCACAAGGATGCACTGCGTCTGCTGCAGGACGGCAAGGCCGTCCGGCTCGTGAACGAAGTCCCCGCAGACAGCCGGATCCCCCTGCTCGAGGTCTCCGGAACGCCGACCCGCAACGCGGAAGGCGAAGTCGCAGGCGCAGTGTGGGTATTGAGGGACATTACTCACATCGCGCGGGCCGAGCAGGAGCGCGCCAAAGCCGCACAGCTCGAGTCGCTGGGCGTGCTGGCTGGCGGCCTGGCTCACGATTTCAACAACATTCTGACGGGCGTTGTCGGCAACCTGTCGCTCGCCCAGGACCTTATCCAGCCCGACCAGCACGCACTCCGCACGCGTCTCGAACAGGCAGCGGCCGCATCCGCACGCGCGCGCGGCGTCACAAGTCAGCTGCTTACGTTCTCAAAGGGCGGCAGCCCCATCAAAACGACCGCGTCGATCGGCGAGCTCGTCATCGAGTGCACGCGGTTTGTTCTCAGCGGCTCACCGATTGCGCCGCGCTTCCGGATCCTGGGTGACGCATGGCCGGCCGACGTGGACACGAACCAGATTGCCCAGGTGGTCCACAACCTGGTGCTCAACGCCATGCAGGCGATGCCGCGGGGTGGCCTGGTTGATGTATCCCTCGAGAACCTCGAGATCACCGCTGACACGCTCCCGGCCAATACCGGGCTGACTCCGGGGCGTTACGTCTGCCTGACGGTGCACGACCAGGGAGTCGGAATTCAGCCGGAAACGCTGAACCGGATATTCGATCCGTACTTCACCACCAAGGAAAAGGGCTCCGGGCTCGGCCTCGCCATCACCTATTCGATCGTTCGCGCACATGGCGGCGCGATCCGTGTCGACTCCCGGCCCGGTGAAGGCGCAACATTCAGCGTCTACCTGCCCGCCTCGACGCGTCCCGTTACGATGGAGGTCGAACGGCGGCCGAACGAGGTTCGTCCAGCCGGGGGGCGCGTCCTCCTCATGGATGACGACGAGATGGTGGCCGAAGTCGCGCAGGAGATGCTTCAGTCGCTCGGCTTCGTGACGGAGGTGGCGGTATCGGGCGAGGACGCGATCCATCGCTTCCGTGCCGCTGAAAACCATGGCGCGCCGTTCGACATCGCGATTCTCGATCTCACGGTACCCGGCGGGATGGGGGGCGCCGAAGCCGTCCGGCATATCCGGCAGATCAGATCCGACGTGCTGGTCTTCGTCACGAGCGGGTATGCAGACGACGCGGTGCTCGCCCGGTTTCAGGAATACGGATTTGACGGCGTCCTTCCAAAGCCGTTCGCCGTTTCCGATCTGCGCCGGGCGCTTGCCGTCGCCTGAGCGCTGCACGCCGCGCCGCGCAGGCTGAAGCCTGCGCGCTACATGATCCTCATTGAATGTAGAGCGCACGCTTCAGCGTGCGCGGATGAGCGGGTCCCGCATGAAACGTAGCGCGCACGCTTTAGCGTGCGCGGACTAACGCGCCTCGACCTCGATCAGGTGCGCGTCGCCACTCCCGCTGAGCGTGAGCGTATGAGGCTGGTCCCATTGCGAGGGAAACCACCGCCCGGCTGTTTCGATCCGGAATTCCGACTCTCCCCCACCACCCTGGACCTCGACGCCGCCCGACACCAGCATGACGACTGTTGGCATCTGATGTACGTGGTTCGTCCGTGAGGTGGACCCAGTCAGCCGGACTTCGTAAACGGCAAACGATCGCGACTCCTGGACAAGCGTCGTCGCGGGAGCCGTGATCAATTGCGGCATCGACCATCCGCGGTCGCGCAGGTTTTCGACCGCAAACGCGCGGAACGGCGTTTTCCCGACGTTCTCGACCCGATGCGCCGCCGCCGCACCCGTGTAGTTCGTCACGTTCGTCGCGCCGGGCATGTAAGGCTGGGGCGCGCTCCATTCCGGGCCAGCCTGCCGCGTTCGCACCGTCGACTCGCCGAGCGCGACCGTGACGATATCGTGGTCGTGTGAATGGTCCAGCGTGGCGGCACCTGCAGGGATGGCAATCTCGAACAGCCGTAGATGGGCTGTGAAGAGGAGGCGCTTGTAATGGGGATCCTCGCCGGCAGGAATGACCTGCTGGCCAAGCACCACAGCCGAAAGGAGCACCGCGGCGGCAACCGCATGTGCCGGGGTGGACATGGCGCGGATTATACGTCCGCAGCTTCTTGACTGATTTGCATTTGCCCATCAGAATGCTTTTCCAGCTGGAGGATTCTCGAAATGCGCGTCATTCGACTGTTTCTAGCAGCACTCATATTCATGTCCTCGTCGGCGGCAGCCTACGCACAGGAGTGGGAGGACTTCACGAGCCGCGAGGATCGCTTCACGGTGAACATGCCCGGCCAGCCCAAAGTCGAAACAATTCAGTGGCCGTCCGAGTACGGGTTGGTCTTCCCTGGCCGCGTGTACAGAGCGACGAGGGGGGCTGAGCGGTACTCGATTACCGTGATTGACTACAACGATGCGGAGAAGCGGTATTACGAAAAACCGCACCCGCCCTCGTTCCGGCAGGCCGAATACTGGATGATGGACATCCAGGGTTCCATTCAGTACGCCGCAACCAAGCTGTATCGCATGCGGCCCGGTGTGAAGGTGACCCACGATGCCTGGCATTACATCGATCTGGTCGAGGGTCATCAGCTGAACATGACGAACGCGGACGGTACGCGCACTTTCGTCGGGATCTATCTGCACGACAACCGGCTCTACATCCTGGACGGTACGGTGCCCGAGAACGGCCCTGAGCCTGGCTTGTTCACGCAGTCGCTCAGCTTTCTCGACGCGGAGGGCAAACGGGTCCGCTACCAGCAGATCTATTCGAACAAGCTTCCGCCCGAGACCGTTGGCGGCCGCGGCGGCGGTGGCGGCGGCCGTGGCCGTGGTCAGGGACCCGGACAGGGCCAATAATCGGCAGAGCTGCAGGGCGGACCCGTACGGTCCGCCCTTTGTTTTCGTGCCTCGGTTTGCTTGTCCGCGGACAGGCGCGGTGGTAGGCTTTCGCGGGCAGGAGCCTGGTGGTTGCGACGGTCCACTGGATTCCGGGCAGCAGGCTTACGAACTCAGTAAGGAGACATCGCATGCGCGCAAGACTTGTCGTCACTATCCTCGGTCTCGTGGTTGGTACCGCTCTTGCTCTCGGCGCAGGCGCGCCGGACGCTCGACATCTATGTCGTAGACGTCGAGGGTGGAAACGCGACGCTGTTCGTGACGCCCGCCGGTGAATCGGTGCTCATCGACGCTGGAAACGGGGGCGCCGCGGCGGCACGCGATGCGGGACGGATCATGGAAGCCGTCAAGGACGCAGGCCTCACGCAGGTCGATCACTACATCACGACGCACTGGCACGGCGACCACTTCGGGGGTCTCGCCGATCTCGCCAAGATGGTGCCGATCAGGGTTTACTACGATCACGGACCAACCGTGCAGCCGCAGCCCGCGTCGACGGAGTTCCTTGAAAAGATCTATCCGACACTCACCGCCCAGGCCAAGCGGGTGATCGTCAAACCGGGAGACCGCATCACGCTCAAGGGGCTCGAGTGGCGGTTCATTACGTCCGCCGGTCAGCCAATTCAGAGTGCATTGCCTGGTGCAGGCCAGCGGAACACCTATTGCGCGAGCTTCAAGGCCCAGGAGCCGGATCCCACCGAGAACGCGCAGTCGGTCGGCAGCCACATCTCGTTCGGGAAGTTCCGCGTTGTGCATCCCGGCGATCTGACGTGGAACAAGGAAGCGGAACTGATGTGCCCGAACAACCGCCTTGGCACGGCCGATCTCCTCATCGTCGGCCATCACGGACAGGCGATCTCGAACTCTGAGGTCCTCGTCCATGCGCTCCGCCCGCGCGTCTCCATCATCAACAACGGCACGCGCAAGGGTGGTCAGCCTGATGCCATGCGGATTCTTCTGAACTCGCCGGGCCTCGAAGACGTGTGGCAATCGCATTTCTCGCTGCTGAGCGGCCAGGAGTACACGGTGCCCGGCATGTTCATCGGCAACCTGTACGACGAACAGCCCGAGGCGATGCCTGTCGGCGCCTGGACGCCGCCGCCGCAGGGCCAGCAGGCGCCGCCCGCGCCTGTGCACAACGGCAAGGCGTACTGGTTCAAAGTGAGCGCGCAGCAGGACGGCACGTTCACCGTCACCAATCAACGGAACAACTTTACGAAGACGTATCGATCCGGCGTGGTAGCCACGAACTGACAGTTTCGGTCAACCACCAATCAAGGAGAGCAACATGCGCAAGACGGTGGGGGCTCTATTCGCAGTCGCACTGGTGATCTTCGGGGCGTCGCTCATAGCGCAGCAACAGGCTGCTCCTGCCCCTACGGGTCCCGTTCCCGCGGGTCTTCCGGAATGGGCGTACACGCCGCCGGTGCCGGGCGCGCCGCCCCCGCCGTCGGCTTTGCCAACCGATGACAGTGCGGTCGTGAAGATTCCAGGGACCGCCAAGACGTTTACGCGCGGCGAGCTTCGTGCGGCGAAAGAAACCATGGACTGGTATCCCGAGGATCGTCACGGGACCCTCCCCGAGATCGCTCGAGTCGGGAAACAGGGCGTGCGCCAGTGCACCCTCTGTCACCTCCCGGACGGTGCAGGGCGACCCGAGAATGCTCCAATCAGCGGGTACCACCCCGCCTACTTCATGCAGCAGATGCAGGACTTCAGGGACGGGCTGCGAAAAAGCGCCGATCCGCGCAAGGCGAACACCAACACGATGATCGGCTTCACCAAAGCCATGACCCGTGAGGAGGACCTGGCCGCAGCGCAGTATTTCGCGCAGCAGCCGTATCCGCGTCGCATGAAAGTCGTCGAATCGAAGACGGCGCCAAAAGTGCGGATGCAGGGCGGCATGCACATGGCGATCCCGGCTGGCGAGGGCGGCGGCATGGAACCGCTCGCCGCGGACGAGATCGTAGAAGTGCCGGACGATAACCTGCGCGCCGAAGCGCGTGACACGCGCATGCCGTGGACCGCGTACGTCCCGCCGGGCACACTGAACAGAGGCAAGCAGATCGCTGCCAAGGCTCAGTGCGCAACCTGCCACGGAGCGAACCTCGAAGGGATTGGCCCGGTACCGCCGCTGGCTGGGCGTTCGCCGAGCTACACCATGCGGCAGCTCTTCGACTTCAAGACGGGCGCGCGTCACGGACCCTGGGGTGAGCTCATGAAGCCGGTCGTGGCGAACCTGTCGGTGCAGGACCTGATGGCGGTTGCGGCGTACGCGGCGTCGATACAGCCGCCCGCAGCTTCGAGACCAACTACCACCAGCGCCGCGCGGTAAGGGACCAGTACGTAGTGTCCGGCTTGAGCCGGACCGTCGAAGGTCCGCCTAAAGGCGGACACTACGTACTGTTCAGTACTATCTCACCTCGGATCTTCCCCGCCGGTTGTCGGGCACGAACCTGTTGTGCGCCGGCATCACGACTTTCGGCAGGCTCTCGGCCGTCATCACGGCCGACTCCGGAATGATTCGGTTTTGCGCCAGCACCCAGGCAACCAGGCTGTACACCTCATCCGATGAAAGCGTGCCGGGTGCTGTTGGAGGCATCGCGCGGCGCACGTAGTCGAACAGCGTCGTCGCGTACGGCCAGTAGTTGCCCACCGTGAAAGGCACGTCGGGGCGTCCGGCACGCCACTGCTCGTACTCCGGTCCGAACGGCGCCATTCCTGGCGGTTCGAATCCGACGAGTGCTTCCGCTTGTCCGCCCTCCCCTTTCGCACCATGGCACGCCGCACATCTCCGGCTGTAGATTTCAGCGCCCTGCGCCGCCGTACCGCTGCCCTGTGGCAACCCGCTTCCATCCGGCCGGACATCACTGTCGAGTTGTGCGATCAACTCTCGCGGCGCCGGCTTTCCCAACCCCAGTCGCTCCGGTGGAGTCTGCGTTTGCGCGGCGACCGTGCTGATCGCGATGAAGGCAACGGCGGGAATCGCGATTCCCTTCCTCATCACGCAACCCGCTCGATGGCAAAGAGCACCCGTCCATCCGCCCCGATCTTCCAGCCGGTGACCGGGTTCAGATGGTATCGAGTCCGGCGACCGCGGACTGTCTGCAGCGTCGTCCACTCCGGCTGAACGTAACCGGTTTCGTCGATCGCACGACTCACGATCTCGGTCGGCGTCCCGTCCCAGCGCCACAACAGCCGGAACCGCGTGTGGGCTTTCGGCAGCACCGGCGCCTGCAGTTCGGCGGCCGTCCAGGTCCGGCCCGCGTCAGTGCTGACGTCCACGCGTCGTACGCGGCCGCGTCCGCTCCATGCGATTCCCCTGATCTCCATCCAGCCACGCTGGACGATGTGCGGGTAAGACGGTGAGGTAATTACCGACCGCGCATCGATCGTGAAGCTGAACTGGCGGCTGGTGCCGTCGGCCAGCGGATCCGTGTACTTCGATGTCTCCTCGCGGGTCATGAACGGCTGATCGGCCAGCTCCAGTCTGTGGAGCCACTTCACGCTGGCGTTCCCTTCAATGCCGGGCAGCAGCAGCCGCGCCGGATAGCCTTGCTCGGGACGCAGTGCCTCGCCGTTCTGCGCGTACGCAATCAAGGCGTCGTCGAGGACTTCCTTGATCGGTATGCTGCGCGTCATCAGCGCGGCATCCTGCCCCTCGGCGAGGAACCACGTGGCCTGCGGCCGTGCGCCAACTTCCTTGAAGAGCGTCGACAGCCGGATCCCCGTCCACTCGCTCTGGCTTGTCAGCCCGCAAAGCTCCTGAGCGGTGGTCCGCTCGCCGCTCTGCCGTCCGAAGTTGCCGGAGCACTCCAGAAAGCACGTGCGGGTCGTCGAGGGGAATCGCTTGAGATCGTCCAGCGAAAACGTCGCCGGCCGATCGACCATGCCGTGGACAAGGAGCTGATACGTGCCCGGCTCGATCACCGGGACGCCTGCATGATGACGTTCGAAATGAAGGTCGGCGGGCGTGATCGTGCCGTGGAGATCCTGCAGCGGACTTCTCGAGCTGATCGCGCTCGGCATCCGTTTCGGGAGCTCGGCGGGCGAACGGCCCCCGACCTCATTCGGAAGACGTCCGAAGCCGGCCGCGCTGTCGGGGCGGCTCTGGGCCGCCGCGCTGCCTGCGGTCAGGGTGACGGCGGCGGCGCCGAGAGTGTTCGTGAGAAGCGTCCGGCGCGTGACACCCCCGCCGCGCGCCGCGGCATGCGAACTTCGCGGCTTGCGCACATCGCCTCCCTGTTTATTGGCCGCCGCGCCCCGCTGGACCCGCACCCCGGCCGCGCTGCGGCTGCTCGTCGGTGGATGGCGGAACCACGTTTTTCGCGCGCAGGTAGACGGCGGCGTAGCCGTACATTTCGTTCGAGTGGACGATCAGGTCCGCGAGGATCGCCTCCCGCGCCATCTGTCCGCGCCCGCGCGCCATGATTTGGCCGCGGTTCTGTTCGCTCAGCGACGAAAAGGCGTCGTCGCAGAAGGCGAATGAGTCGGCCAGCGCCTTGACAATTTCCGCTTTGCTCGTCTTCTGCTCGTTGTTCGTCCCCATGTTCGGATTCGGGACGCCCTTGGCCGCCGCGCATTGGCCGAACTGCGCGTTGGCAACGTGGCCGAACAGCTGTCCGAACGTCCGCACCTCGGCCATCGAGGTCGGCTTGAACCCGTAGTCGGCGTCGGTGAGTTTCGCAGCGGCTTCCGTCAGGTTCCTCTTGATGTTCCCGTAGGCATTCTGGAGGTACTGCGTCATCGCCACCGGCCCCTGCTGAGCGGCGCCCTGGGCGCCGACCGTCGCGACAGAGGCCAGGACGAGACAAATTGAGTAGGCGCCCTGGTTCATCATCATCGACTCCGGACCCCTAATTGGTTCGTGCGGTATTTGTGAACAGCCTCACGAACTCCTCGTTGGTGCCGACGCGTCCGTGAACGGGTACGTGCTGGGCAACATCGAGCTTCAGCTTGAGCATGTTCTGATACAGCGTCTTCTGGCCCGGGGTCGGCGCCGCCGGCGGCTGTGCGCCCTGTGCCGGTGGTGAATAGAGATCGGCGTTCAGCAGGATCTTCTCCTTCGGCAAGTACGCGATCAACATGTCGAGGCTGTGGTTTCCCTGTCTGTACGACGTATCTCCCAATTCGTACGCCATGTCCTGCACGTGAAGGATTTCGAGAATGCGCTCACCGTCGGTCACGACGTACTTACCCGTGCCGCGCGCCTCGCCGGCGACCGTCTCAATTGGTGCCGGCCGTCTGCTGATCATGTACATCGGGTTGAACTTCGCCATCCGATCCGGCTGCAGCGTCCGTGGAGCCGGATAGAACATGATGTCGAGGTAGTACCTGCTTGTTGGACTCATGGGTCACGATTGTCGTGCCCTGCGAGAGAAACGTGCGAAGCCCTCCCGCATGATCGAAGTGGTGATGCGTGTTGACGAGGTATCGAATCTGCTTGTTCGGTGCGAGCCTCGCCGCCTCCGCGATAACCGCGAGGGATCGTTCCTCGTTGTTCGGCGCCTCGACCACCGCGACGTAGTCCTTGAACTCGACGAGCAGGCTGTTGTGGGTTCCTCCGCCAAGCACCCAGACGCCCTCGGCCAGCTTCTGGCTTTCCACTCTGACCGGCGGGGCCGTCGCCGTCCGCACCGTCTCGGGAACCGGCATCGTCGCCACCGGGGCGTTCGGGGTGACGCTCGTGATTCTGTATTCGTAGTAGTTGTGGGCAGGATTCAGGCGCGGGTCGCCTTGATGGACATGGAACAGCGTGGGAAACTTCACACCGCCGAAATCCTTGTACTGCGTGTACCGCATCTCGTAGTCCATATCGCCGTACACCGGGTTCGGGAACCACGTATCGACCAGCTCGACGAGGTTCTGGTCATTGATCGTGACGTTCATCGTGTACTTTCCGAACAGACTGAACGAGACGATCGTGACTTTTCTGCCGAACTGGGACAGGCCGAAGTCGGATGCTCCAACGATAGGGAGCGAAATCGCGGTCGCGTCCTTCGCGGCGAGGCCGGCCTTGAGCGCGCCGTGCGGCGTGAGCGCAAGCTCGAGCTGCCGCAGATCGCTGAAAGGCACGCCGTCAAGGTACGGGCGCGTGAGCGCCACCGCCATGTTGTCGCGCATGTCCCAGGCGTACGTACCGCTCAGAATGGCAGTGGTGCGCTGTTCCGCCATCGGCACTCTGCCGAGCGTCGGATAGTTGCCCTGCCGTCGCGTGTAATCCTCGCGCGACCATTTCGCCTCGTAATCGATCGCACGCGTGTACGCGCTCACCTCGAAGTGGGGCCAATCCTCGTCGAGACCGTAGGTCTGTCCGATCAGCGAAGACCAGCCCGCTCCCGAATACTGGATGGTTTTCAGGTTCTCGCCGCCCATGGCTTTGAGCGACGCCTGCAGGACCGCACGTGCGTTGACTTCCTGCGCAGCGGCCGTGCCGATGGACAATCCAAGGATTGCGACAAATACCGAGAGCCTTCGCACCACGCCTCCTTCCGAACCGGTCGAGTTTCTGGGACGCTGATCGCGCCGCCCAGGCGTCGCAGTCTCCTGCAACGACCAATAGCCGTGCTGCGGCGGACCACCACAGCGGTTGAGCAGGAGTCTGCCATGGATTCGCCGCTCTTCAAAATGGAATACCCTTTGCAGCCCAGGTCGTTGGAGCGACAATGAGCTCTAAGAGTGTGCGTTGTGGGAGACCGCGCTGATGAAGGACCCCGCGACGATCGTTGAATACGGCGTGCGGATCGATCCGAAGGTCATGATCGAGCCGCCCGACCCGGACACGCTCGCACTCGAGGCGGGTCATCCTGGCCTCGCGGACGCCGATTACGTCCGTCGCCGCAACGAGCTCTTCGCGCTGTGCCGGCGTCACCGTCTGGAAGATCTGGGTCCTCCTCTTCTCGCCTACACCCCTGAGGAAACACGCATCTGGCGCGACGTGGCGCCCAAGTTGGACGAGTTGCACCGCAAGCACGCGTGCTCGATGTACCTGGACGCCAAGGCCGCGCTCGGCATCAGCACCTCTGAAATCCCGCAGCTTCGCCACTTGAGCGATCGCCTCGAGCGTGAAACGCGGATGCATCTCGTACCTGCCGAAGGACCGCTGGCCTATCGCACCTTCTACAGCTACATCGCTCGGCGTGGCTTTCCGGTGACGCAGTTCATCCGGCATGGATCGCATCCTGAGTTCACTCCCGAACCCGACATGATTCACGACTGCCTTGGTCATGTCCCTGCGCTGATGAACCACGATTACGCGGAGGTCCTCACGCTCGTCGGGCGGGCGGCGATGACCACACAGGATCCGCTGCAGGTGCTGGCGCTGAAACGTTTCAGCTGGTACTCGATTGAGTTCGGCCTGATTGAAGAAGCCGGCGAGACCAAGGTGTTCGGCGCGGGGATCCTGTCGTCAACGGGCGAGATCCCGTTCTCCCTGTTCTCGAAAGACGTGCGGCGCCGGCCGTTCGTGACGGAAGAAGTGATCGAAACCGACTACGATCCGTCGCGCATGCAGGACCACCTGTTCGTGATTCCTTCATTCGCATGGCTGCGCACGGAGATCGAGGGGCTGGTGCGGCGGTTCAATATCCCGATCACCTAGACGGAAACCGGTCGCCTCTCTGTGGCCGTCGATATACCGCGCAGGCTGAAGCCTGCGCTCTACTGCAGACGCGCGGTTGACGGCCGCTCTGCTTCGGGGAGCGCGAACACAAGAATTGAGTTTCCGCTCGCAGGTCGCTTGATCTCGGGCGTCAGCTCGATTGGAACGAGCGACGTCCAGCTCCCCCCGCCGAAACCAGACGGAACCGCAACGTACTGACGTCCACGAACGGCGTACGTGATTGGAAAGCCCTGTGCCGACGTCGGTGTCCGCGTCTGCCACAGCAGCGTACCGGTCTGAGTGTCGTACGCATAGAAGTGACGATCCCAGTCGCCGACGAACGCAAGGCCGCCGGCGGTCGTGAGCGCAGCGGTGTTGAACGGCGTGCGCGTGCGCTGCTTCCAGAGGACACGGCCGTCGCGCGACATCGCCACGAACTCGCCGAGCTGGTTCGGTGACTTCGGGTGGAAAGTATTGATGCGGGTGACGGAACCGGTGCCGCCTCCCCCCTCGACTTGCCGCACTTCGCGGAACGTCCCCTTTTCGCACGTCAGGCTCAGCGGGATGTAGAACGCCTGCGTCTGTGGGTGATACGCCATCGCACGCCAGCTCTTGAAACCGGCAGTGCTGGGACACCACTCGACCTCGACGTCCATCTCGGGAACCATCCCCGGACCATACGCCACTTTCCCGGTCTGCCGATCGATGGCCATCAGCGTCTGGTATCCCAGGTCGAACGCGTTCAGGAACTTGCCCGTTCGGCGGTCGAGCTCCCACAGCACGCCGATCTTGCCCATCTTGAAAAGCGACTGCCGGCCGCCGGCATCGACGAGGACGTTTTCGAATACTTCGTCCATGTCGTGCGTCTCGCCCGGAATGTGCTGGTAGTACCAGACAATCTTTCCCGAGTCCGGATCGAGCGCCAGGGTCGAATTCGTGTACAGCGCGTCACCGGTGGTGCCGCGCACCACGCGCGCCCAGGGTTTTGCCTGTGCGGTGCCCCAGTAGATCAGATTCGTTCCCGGATCGTAGCTGCCGGGAATCCAGGCGTCGCTGCCCGCGCGGAACATGAGCGGGAGATCGCCCCACGTATCACCGCCCGGCTCGCCGGGCCGCGCCACCGTGGATGTCCGCCAGACTTCCTTCCCGCTTCGGGCGTCGTGCGCCGTGATGAAGCAGACATCCTCTTTGTAGCGCGTGCACCCCGTCATGCCTGCCACGACCTTGCCCCTCACGATGATCGGGCCGCTCGTGTACTCGTACCCTTTGCTGTGATCGGCGACTGTTGCATCCCACACGACTTCGCCGGTGCGGGCGTTCAATGCCACGATGTGGGCGTCGGCGGTGTTGAGGAAGATCTTGTCGTCCCAGATTGCGATGTTGCGCTGCGGCTCGCCGGCCGGAACCTGACCCTGCGGAAACTCCCGGCGATACTCCCAGATCAAGTCGCCGGTGGCCGCATCGAGCGCCTGGACGATGCTGTTCGGATTTGGGACGTACATGACGCCGTCATGAACGAGCGGCGTTGCCTGATTCGACCCCGGGTGCATGGCCCACGACCACGCGAGCTGCAGTTGGCGAACGTTCTGGCGGTTGATCTGGTTCAGCGGACTGTAACCCCACCCGTCGAGGGTGCGGCGCCAGTGGAGCCAGTCGTCCGGACTCGGGCTGCGAAGGGTTTCGTCGGTGACGCGGCTTGAGCTCCCTGACCTGTCCGCTCTGTGCAGTGACGACGGCCGCCGTCAGGAAGGCCAGCGCCGCGAAGACGGGATACGCGCGATTCGTCATGGCGACCCTCCGGCCGTTCACAGAAACGTGAAGGGCCGACCTTCAGGTCGGCCCCCTAACGTTATTGCAGTCGCGCCGTGCTGTTCCGCTTCGGCACGTGGCCGACCGGAATCCGCGCCGTCTCTTTCATCGACGCCACGTCTATGGCCGATGTCCAGTTCGAGCCAGACATCGCGACGTATGCCGTTTTGCCATCAGGTGTCAGCGTCACCCAGTTCGGGTCGATGCCGCCGGTCATCTCCACCGAACCGAGAATCTTGAAGTCCGGAAGTGACAACTTGTAGACAACGTTGTTCAGCCTGCTGTTGGCGATCAGGATCTTCGAGTCCGGCGTCACCGCCAGCCCGTGCGACACGTTGCCACCCACCTTGACCTGCTTATTGGCCGGGATTTCCGGGTAGCTGACCCGGCGGAGCTCCTTGTGCGCAGCGAAGTCGACGACCAGGAACCCATTGAACTCGCTCAACTGCGCGAAGATGTACCGCGTCGATCCGTCCGGATTCTGGTCGAACGCCATGGGCCGGATCCCGAGGTCCACATCGA
The DNA here is from genome assembly GCA_963814955.1 of uncultured Acidobacteriota bacterium. GTDB lineage: Bacteria > Acidobacteriota > Vicinamibacteria > Vicinamibacterales > UBA2999 > DATCJA01. The sequence goes on along the minus strand of CAWFEX010000011.1, from coordinate 139,800 downwards.
GGTACCAGGCAAGCGTGTCGGTTGCGGTGTCGATTACGTTGATCCTGCCCACGGGTGTGGAACCGGCAACGGCATACTTCCCGTCAGGTGTGACGTAGGTGTTGTGGATCCCGTGGTTCGTCCGCACCGTCTTGGCCAGCTTGCGCGTCGTGGTGTCGATCACGTCCACGCCACCCGGTTCCGACCGGATCGAGACATACACCTTGCGCCCGTCCTTGCCGATCGCGATGTTGTTCGGATGTCCGCTCAACGGAATGCCCATCAGCACCTGGAACGACCGCGCGTCGACCACTTCGAGCGTGCTGTCCGCTTCGTTGCTCACGTAAATCCACCGGCCGTCGGGCGACCCCACTGCCCCGTGGCCGACCTCGATCCCTTTGATCTCACCGACCACCTTGTTCGTCGAGGGATCGATGATGTGAACGTTGTCGCCGGCGCTGTTGGTCTGGAGAATGCGCACGTTCGTCGCGCTCGCGGTGGACGCGGGACTCGTTCCAGCCTTTCCGCCGACCCAGGCCGCCAGCTTCTGCCATTCGGGATCGCTCTGGGATGTCCAGTGCTTGCCGCCGCTGTGATAGAGGTCGCCGCCTCCCTCGGGTGCCAGCGTGTGCATCAACAGACGGCTGGCGGTCGGGTTGCCCGGCACGACGCGCAGTCGTACGACCTCGAAGTTCTTGCGCGACTGCTCCTCATTCCACGTGGTGGCTCCAGGAGAGAGCTCTGCCAGCCGCATCGGCGTGCCTTCTATGTGACACGACACGCACCGGGCGTGGCCCGGCCGCTTCGCCAGGAAGATCGGCTGGATACTTGTCCTGAAGGTCTCGAAATCGAGCGCCGTTGAAGCGGGCTTCGGTTGCTGGGCCACCGCTATCGGAATGACCCATGCGAGAGCCAGCAGTGCAGCCCCTGCCGCAACAGCACGTCTCACGCTGCGACGATTGCCGGCCGATGTGTCCAATCGCGTCATATCCTCACTCCTCTGTTTCCGAGCCTGTAACGTCTGAAAAATGAGTGCGACTACCTGCGGGGTGGAGTGACTCCTCGATACGGTTTCAATCCGATGCTCAAACTGTTCTCAATGCTGTAGTTTCCCTCGTGGCACGCCTGCTCGAGCAGCTCGAAGCCGGCGTCGTCGTTACGCGTGAGCGCAAAGGCAATGGTCCACGGCCGCGTATACACTTTCGGATCCTCGATCCGCGCCTCGTAGTGGATGGTATTCGCATCGACCATCGTGAACCGCTCCACGATGTGCAATGCGTCGCTGTAGAAATTCCCCGCATTGTCCAGCCACGTCATCCCGTTCGAGTTCGTCAGATCGACGACGAGCGTATTTCCGTCCCATCGGCCGCGCGAGTCCCCTTGAAAGAGCTTGATTGCGGCAGGCACGTGCGGGCCGGCTTCGGTGGGAATCACGCGGTAGGAATGCGAGTACTCGAGCACGTGCACGATGTATCCCGGTGTCTGAAGAATCTGGTGCGCGGCTGGTGCGTACACGTGGCGCGGTACGCCCGGCGGAAAACAGCTCGCCAGGGGCGAGATATAACGCTCCACCATGTCGTTGCGAAGCTCTAGCGCCCACGGTTGATACGGGATTTTGCGGTCCGGCGTGTCGATCACGAGGCTCGGTCCCGCCTGCTGGCCGAATCCGGAGCCATGTTCCTCGATGTCCTGCGATGTGACGCTTCGCTCCCAGTAGCCCTGGAAGTTCGGCCGGCCATCCGGGGTCTTCGGCGGCTCGAACGCCTTGGTCTTCTTGAGAGCGCACGCGTGGAACGCGGCCGGTTCGAGCGGACACCCTGCGGCGGTTCGGGGAGCCGGCTGCTGGGCTAAGGCAAGCGGCGCGCACACGACGAATGCCAGCGCGCCCACGCCAAGAGCACCGAGTAAGTGCGGCTTCACGGGGAACCTCCCCTCGGAAAGTCTTTTCACGGGCCGCGTAAGCCCAGGCCGGTTCCTACGGCCCAGAATGATACCGCAGATATCCCGGGAGTTCAGGGAATCAGCAGCGACGACCCGACGGTCTTTCCGGCCTCCAGATCGCGGTGCGCACGGGCGGCCTCCGCAAGCGGATAGCGCGCGCCTACGTGCACATTGAGCGCACCGCGCGACAGCATGTCGAAGACCGCGGCGGCCGACGCCACCAGGTCTTCACGGGCCGCCGTGTAGGTCACGAGCGTGGGCCGGGTGAAATACAACGATCCCATTTTCTGCAGGAGGCTCGCCTCTACCGGCGGTGGCGCCCCGGTAGTGGTGCCAAACGAGACGAAGTAGCCGCGCGGTTTGAGGCTTTTGATGTGATGAGTCGAACGTGGCTTTCCCGACCGAATCGTAGACCACGGGCACACCGGCGCCTCCCGTGATGGCCTTCACGCGCTCGACGACATCTTCACGATTTCGATCGATCACCTCAACGTAGCCGTGCTCGCGCGCGAGACGGCATTTGTCGGGCCCGCTGGCCACGCCGATCATCCTGGCCCCAAGGTGTTTTCCCCACTGCCCGGCGAGAAGGCCGACGCCGCCCGCTGCGGCGTAGAACAGCACGTGCTCGCCGGCCTTGACCGGATAACACCGCTGCAGGAGGTATTCCACAGTCATACCCTTCAGCATCACCGCGGCCGCGGTCTCATCCGAGACACCGCTGGGAACTTTGACGAGTCTGGCCGCCGGCATGATCCGATGGCTCGCGTACGAGCCCGGAGCGCCGCCACCATACGCCACGCGATCGCCCGGCTTGAGATCGACGACTCCCGGCCCCGCGCGTTCGACAACGCCGGCGGCTTCGGTGCCGATCCCGCTCGGCATCGGCAGCGGGTAATAGCCCGAGCGGTGGTAAACATCCAGAAAATTCACTCCGACCATCGTCTGCCGGATGAGGACTTCGCCCTCAGAGGGGTCGGGCAACGACACGTCTTCGAGCTTCATCAATTCAGGACTGCCCTGGGCGGCAATGCGTACGGCGCGTGCGTTCATCAAGTGACCTCGGTTTCTGGAACGGTTGGCCGCCTGCGCAGCATCGACCAGATCTGCCAGGCGATCAGCATGAGAATGAGCGCAAGGAAGCTGACCGCGAACCCGCTTTCAATGAAAATCCTGTGGCTGCCTTCACTGAGAATCAGCGCCGTCCGGTATTGCTGTTCGAGCGTCGGACCGAGGACGAGGCCGAGCACGATGGGGGCGAGCGGGATGCGGAGACGTTGAAGGACGTAACCCAGCAGTCCTACCACTGCCATCAGATAGACATCGAAGATGGAGTTGCGTATCGCGTACGCTCCGATGCTGCACAGCACGAGGATGCACACAGCGAGAAGATGCGGCGGTACCTTCAGCACGCGAACGAACAGGCGGATTCCCCACACCTGAATGAGCAGGATGAACACCCACGACACGACGATCGTGACGTAGAGCGCGTAAATGACATCGAGGCTGTTCTGAAACAGCGCCGGTCCGGGCTGCAGTCCGTGCACGAGCAGTCCGCCGAGGATGATCGCGGTGGCCGCATCGCAAGGGATGCCGAGACTCAGCACCGGGATCAGCGCTCCACCCATCACGGCATTGTTGGCCGCCTCGGGTGCGACGACTCCTCCGAGCTCACCTTTCCCGTAGTCGTCGGGTCGCGAACTGAAGCGGCGTGCGTGGTCGTAGGCCAGAAACGAAGCAATCGGGCCGCCGGTGCCCGGTATCGCCCCGACGATGGTGCCGATACCTGAGCTGCGCACCATCAGCCACCAGTAACCGCGCAGCCGCCGCCACGGCAGCACGCCGCGAACTATCTCCGAGACCTGCGACTGCTGGGGCTTTCCGTATTCCATGAACGTCGTGATCACCTGAGGCACGGCGAAGAGCCCGGTCATGGCAACCAGCATGTTCACGCCCTGCTGGAGCTCCACGGTGCCGAACGTCAGCCGCGCCACGCCGTCGATCTCGTCGAGGCCGACGATCATCAGCATCAGACCAAGCACGCCGGCAATGAGCCCGCGCACCAGCGATTTCTCGGCGAGGCCGCAGATCGTCGACAGCCCGAGCAGGACGAGCGCGAAGATCTCCGCCGGTCCGAAGCGGATGGCGATGGCGGCAACTTGTTCGAGCGCGAGCATCATCACAACGAGACTGAACAGACCGCCAAACGCAGATGCAACGACCGAGGCGCCGAGCGCGACGCTTGCCTCGCCCTTCAGCGCCATCGGATAGCCGTCGAAGACCGTGGCGGCCGCGGAAGGCGTCCCGGGGATACCGAGCAGTATTGCCGACACTGCGCCGCCCGTCATTCCGCCGGAGTACACGCCGAAGAGCAGCGCGATGGCTGGCACGGTATCGATCCCGAACGTAAAGGGCATCATCAGCACCAGCGCCGTCGAGAACGTCAGTCCGGGAATCGCGCCGAACACCAGTCCGACCACGGAGCCGGCCGCGGTTGCGATCAGCGTATCCGGCCTCAAGGCGGCAGCGATTGCCGCGGCGAGCACATCCACTCAGCGCTCCTTCACAGCGATGTCATCCACGTGCCGCGTGGAAGCGGAGTGCCGAGGAGTGAATCAAAAATGACCCAGCAGCCGAAGGTGAACCCGACGGCGAGAAGTGCGACCACTAGCCACGTTCGCATTCTCAGAGGACCGACCATCGCAAGCGCCATGACTACGGGGGTGGCGATCAAGAAGCCGACCCGTTCGAGGAGGAACGCGTAAAAGATCAACAGGCCGAACACGCCGCCTGCAAAGGCCGCTTCCCGGCGCGTCACCGGCGCGATCGCTTCAGATCGGCCCGTTTGGGCAGGCGTCGTCAGCCGGACCGAGGCGTTTGCGCGAAGTAACAGGATCACGCCGAGTACGGCGAGGACCACACCGAGCAGGCGCGGAAATCCACGCGGACCCGGTTCGGCGCCAATGCGTATGTCGGGAATATCGAGGTTTACCAGCCACAGCCAGACCAGTGCGACGAAGGTCAGGGAAATACCGAGCCAGCGGTCGACCTTTGACATTGACGGATTTACGAATTGACGGATTTACGAGTTGACGGGTCGACGAATTGGGAAGGACGAATCGCCGAACGCTGACCTCTTGCCATGCATCAACTTTGTCGATCCGTAAATTCGTCGATTCGTCAATTTGTCAATTCCCTGTTCGCTTCAGCCCGAGCTGCGTCATCAGCGTGGCAATCGACGCATCGTCTCGCGCGATCAGCGGGCCGAACTCCGTCGCCGGCAGGAATGCGGGCTCGAATCCAAGCCGGGCGCTGACCTCCTTGAACCTGGCACTCGCCACGACCTTCTGCGCCGCGTTCTGAAGCCGCGCTACGACGTCTTTCGGAGTGCCCTTTGGAACGGCAAGACCGCGCCACATCACCATATCGACGTCAACCCCCTGTTCTTTTGCAGTCGGGACGTCGGGGAGTACCGGAACGCGTGCCGTGCTCGTGACCGCGATGACGCGAAGCTTTTTCGCGTCGACCTGTGATTTGAACTGCGAAGGCCATTGCAGTGCGGCATCCACTCGCCCGCCGAGAAGCTCCGCGGGCGCAGTTCCCTGACCGTAAGGAACGTAGATCACGTCAACGCCCAGCTTGTTGAACAACGCCGCCGAGACCAGGTGCACAAACGAGCCCCGGCCGGAGATACCCACGCGCATGCGCTTCTTGCGGGCCGCGGCGGCGAAGTCGTTGAGTGTTCTCCAGCCCGAGTCGCTGCGCACGGCGAGCGCGGGTACTTCCATGCCGATCCGTGCGACAGGATCGAACGCCCTGTAGTCGAACGTGAGGTTGCCGCTGTGAAACACCGTGCTGATGGAATTCGAATTCCAGACGATGGTGTAGCCATTCGGCGGGCTGGACTTGACAAAGGCGTACCCGACGGCGCCCCCGGCGCCCGTCCGGCTGACTGCGGCAACCGGAGCGCCGAGCTCCTTCGACATCGCGTCGGCGAGAACCTGTGCGATCGTGGCGCTCGAACCGCCAAACAGCACGGTCATTTCGACTGCCTGTCGGGGATACTGGGCGGCCGCGACGGATCCGAACGTTGCACACAGCAAGACTGCGGCGATCAGCTGTTTCAGCATGCCTCCTCCAACAGTTCCCCGACCGCGACCGTTCGTCCTTCGCGTGCCGACCTGATCCCGGCGAGGACCACGGCCAGTGACACCGTCGCCTTCTCGCCGTCCATCTCAGGGACGCCCTCTCCGCGGACGGCTGCGGCGAATTCCTCGATCTCCGACACGAGCGCATCGTTGGCAGGACAGGCCACCGGCGTTGATCCCTTTGCGCCGCGCTTGAGGAAACGCAGTCCCTGGTGCAAGTCGTAATACGCGCTGGCCTCCTTGCCGTAAATATTCATCAGGTAGTACTCCGAGGCCGACGCGTAGCTCGCATTGAGCGTGGACAGCGCACCGTTCTCGTGCTCCAGCATCATGCTTGCGACGTCCGGATTGTCGCCCGGGAGGACCAACTGAGCCAACCGCCCGCTGACAGCCTTGACCGGTCCCATCAGATATTCCAGCACGTCGGTGTAGTGGATCCCGATCTGCAGCATGACGCCGCCCGGCATCCCCGCAGCGGTATACCGCCACGACGTCAGGTCAATCTTACCCAGACGGTCGCGGCTGATGTTGGATTCCGCGTTCACGAGCGGGCCGAACTCGCCGGCGTCGATCTTCGCCCGCACCCAGCGGAAATGGCTTTCCCTGCGCCGCTGATACCCAAGCGCCAGCACGACGCCCGCGCGACGGCACGCGTCGGTCAACGCCCGCGCCTCTGCTACGGTGTTGGCGATCGGCTTGTCGAGGAACACGTGCTTGCCGGCCTCTGCAGCCGCGCGCGTCGTTTCCAGATGGGCGTTGTTCGGTGTCGTGTTGATCACCGCCTCGACACGCGAGTCCTCGAGCATCGCCTCGTAGCGCGGCGCCGCTTCGCATTTGTACTTTGCCGCGAAAGCGTGCCGCTTCTGCTCTGAGCGTGTGTAGCAGGACACAATTTCGAGCCGGCCGGAACGCGTGATGGCGTCGGCCAGCACGTCCGACCACCAGCCCATGCCGACGCAGCCGACTCTTACGGGAGAACCAGCGGTATCGTTCACACTTCCTACTTCTCTGTTCTCAGTTCGCGTTCAGGTTCGGGAAAAGCGTGAACGAGGCGCCGGTCGTCTACCGATCATCGATCTTGTAGCCCGCCCCGATCGCTTCCACCGCGGCACGCGCAGCCCGATCGTCGAACTCCCAGCTTCCGCCTGAGACGCCAATACCGCCGAGGCACTCGCCGTCGACGATGATCGGATAACCACCCTCCATCGCCGTCCAACGCTCGGGGCCTGCGGCGAGCGCCAGGCCGATGGCATGCGCCGTATCGAGGCCCTGCGCCTGCGCCCCGATTGAGCCTGTTGGACGTTTATTCGAGGCCGCGCAGACTGCCTTGGTTGTGGATGAATGTACGGTGTGAAAGCGGCCCCCGTCCATTCGCTCCAACAAAATGAGATGTCCGCCGGCGTCCGCAATGGCGACAGCAATCGAAATGCGCTCCGCTTCGGCCATGCGTATCGCTGCAGTCATCATGGCCTTGGCGCCGGCGAGCGTCAGCCGGCGAGCCGAGCCGATATACGACGATTGGTTCATGCGCCCTCGTGAATGTGTGCTGGATACGTAATCACACCGGCCGGACGAGCGTCAACGGCGCGACTGCCGAAGTGTCGGACACGTCGAACGCGAAGGTCTTCTTGCTTGAAAGCTCAGCGTGGGCAGGTCCGTCGAGGTGCGTATCATATCGACGTTCCCGCGCCTGGCGATCGTAGCGAAGCACTCAGCAAGGTCCCGCTGTGCCGCGATGCGCGTGCGCGATGTAGCAGGCGGTCCACTGCAGATACTGATCGCCCCAGGCCGCGGTCGGCTCGATCGCCGTCTGCTCGAAGTATTCGTTCCAGCTGTAGACGAGGATCATTTCGGGCCGCAAGGCGAGGGCGCGCCGCCACTGGTCGTGATACATCCGCCCGTTGTCGCGTGGATATTCCATCGACTGCTGTCGTCCGAGATGGGTATCGACATAGCCCGGAACCACTGGAACAACGCCGTTGACAACCGGCTGCGGAGTAGGCGCCCAGAACGGCCAGTCGCGCGGATAGATCAATCGGCTCGCGTTGAATGTGTTCGCTCCCGGTGCGTAATTCTCGGTCCAGTACACGTTGCGCAACACCACGCCCGGCGCCGCTACGTCAACAGCAGCCGAATACAGCATGATCAGCGGTTTACCGTCGAGAAAGAAGTAGTTGGAGTGGCTGGCGAACTCCGCCGCTGCTTTGGCGACCCAGCTCGCCTTGAGCGTCGCAGGCTTCGTATACAGGCCATCGAGCATCAGCGCGGCACGCAATTTGTACCGCGCGAGCCGGGTGAAGAACGTGCGAACGTTTGCCCAGCCTTCAGGCGATTCGGCGTTGACGTGAACGATCACCAAGTCGAACCCTGCACGCGACATCTGGTCGAGTTGAGCGTCAATGGTCGCCGGGTCGCTTGACACATACCAGCCGAGAACGGGTTTCAGGCCGTCGCTTTGAATGACGTCGGCGTTATTACCCCAGCCGCCCTCGCGGCCTTCGTACCACGTGAAGTAGTGGACGCCGACGATCGGTTTCTGTGCCAGCAGTCGTCTTCTGATCTCCGCCGGCCTGAAATCGCTGTCGACCCAGCGTCTCAGACTTGAATTGTCCCAGCCGGCAGGGTCACGCCCCAGCGCCTCCATGAAAGCCTGCCGCACCTGGGCCACGCGCCGCGCTTCAGCCGAATCGGCAACTGCCCGCCTGATCTCCTCCACGCTCGCGGATCCCTCGACCCAGCCCCGCAGTGCATTGCAGTCATCGTCGATCGGATCGCGCTGGAGCACCTGCAGATACACATGGCGGACCTGCGTGACCCGGCGTCCTTCGGGACTCAACTCGACCGCGGGAAGAAGCTCCTGGTTCTCGAACGGCCGGCTGTCCCATCGCAGCGTTTCCAGATCGCTCGGTGGCCGGCACAGCATGCCCATGTAGGCCTGAGTCAAAGCCGGGCTCGCCGGAATGCGGCCGTGCGTGTTTCGCGCGTTGCTCGAAAGCGGCCCAACCAGCCACGCAGTCAGCGCCAGCAGAATGATGAGAGTTGTGGTGAAGGTTCGTGACAAGGGAGACTGGTGTTCCAGCCAGATTCTACAGGTCGTCCCACACGTCGTTTCGTTTTTAATCTCGAGCTGGAACTGTCACCGCGCCGCCAGATTGGTATGACGGCCTGAGTTTGAGGCGGAACCGCGTCCTCGGAAAGGTTCAGAGCGAGCGCGTTTGGCGTTTCTTGTGTACAATCAGGGACGACCTGCGGGCGACGTCCCCTGGCATCAGACTTGCCGGTGCTGGGAATGCCGACCGCAAGGTTCGACCCTGTCACATTCAACGCTCGCTCCAGGAAGGTGCCCAGTGCAATTCAAGAGGACGCTTCTGTCTGCGTGTGCCGCCGGTACGCTCGTTACGCCATCCCTCATGTCGATTCCGGCGTACGCCAGCAATGACGTCTCGCGTCCGGCCTTTGTCGTCACGTCCGGCATCCGCATCGCCAATTTCGGCCAGATCAACGCCAGCTACTTCAGGGGCGAGCAGCCCGAAGGTCGCGACTACGCGGATCTTGCAGCCATCGGCGTCAAGACAGTGATCGACCTTCAAGGCGATGGCACCAACCACGACGAGGCGAGGCTGGTCGAAGCGGCCGGTATGAAGTTCTACCGGATTCCCATGACGACCCACGTTCCACCCACGCCCGAGCAACTCGCCCTGTTCCTGGAGATAGTGAACGACCCCGCCCAGCAGCCGGTTTATGTGCACTGCAAGGGAGGCAAACATCGCACGGGCGTGATGACGGCCGTCTATCGCATGGAGCAGGACAACTGGACGTCCAACCAGGCATTCGAGGAAATGAAGCGTTACAGGTTCGGGATGGACTTCCTTCATCCCGAGTTCAAGCGCTTTGTTTACAACTATCGACCCGCGAGATCGGTCGTCGCGACGATCCAGGCAGTGAAAACCAACTGATTTCGCAAAGGCCGTTTGCCCACCCACCACTAGTCGGGCCGCTCCCGTAGCGTGGTCCGTGTTCGCTACGGCCTTTTGCTTCGTTATTACCCTCGAATGGCATGAGTCTGCCCCCGGTCCTGTTGGTCGCTTCCGATCCGCGATGCCGCAGGCATTTCGCGGCCGCCCTTCGGGAGAAGGGATTCGAGGTTTCCACCGTCAGGCATATTGCAGAGATTGAGCGATGGCCGGTCGGACAAGTTGTCGTGGTGGATGCGACCCGGTTCACGCCGCTCTGGAGCGCGGTCGGGGCCGCGCACGTGGTGGTGCTCTCGGATCCTGCTGACGAGGAGGCACAGCTGCCGAACGGTGTGCCGTCGACATGGGTCCCCCGTCGATTGGGACCCGGCGCGCTGATTTCAGTTCTTCAGGGCCTGAGGTAGAGACGACATCCAGATCCGCTACATCAGGGGACTTGGGCCGGTGCCCTCGCCGATGTCAGCCACGTCAACGTAAAACAGGTTCAATCGGTAATAGAGCACCGGGAGAAACTCACCCTCGGCGACCTTCGCGATAATCGGGCGCGGGGCGGTCGCGATGACGCGTGGCCGCGCCGACACGTTGTCGAGCCAATCCAGAAGACGACGCTGATCGGTGAGCCCGAGCTCGTCGACGTTTTGCAGGATGACGGTTCCCACCGGCCCGTCACGCGGAGGAAACGCGATCAGTTCCCCAGCGTGAACGCGCACGACGGGACTTGCGAGGTGCGGACCGAGACTTTCAACCAGCTGGCGCGTGATTGCCGGAGGTCCGATCACCAGAGTGTTCAGGTGGCTGCGCCCGATCAGTTCCCACCCGTTTACGTTTGTGGCATCTCCTGTTTCGGAGATATCGCAGCTGTATGCTTTCGGTACTGCGTTCGGCATATGGCGTATTCCATGTTTACGATTTGCGCGGTGGCTGAGCTGCGTCGCGAGCGACCGAGCAAGCGACATGCCCGAGCGCGCAGACGCTGTTTCGCCAACCGTAGCGACGGCGCACCGCCACGGGACCGCTGTGACCCGCTGTTGAGTTAGTCGCGCGAACATGCTGACGGCCTAAATCGCCCGTTTTCTCCGACAAGCTTCCACTTTCTCCGACAAGCTCCACTCCACCGCCGACGCGGAGTCACAATTGCAGACGGGCTCCCCGTGCGGATCCTGATCGTCAAGCCCACGGCTGGCGTGCATCGACGGCGTGAGCCTCGGCCATCTCGTCCCGGGCATGACATACGAGGTCGAAGAATCACTCGGCGCCTACCTCGTGAGCATTCGATCCGCAGAGCAGCTCCCCGATGCAGATTCAGACAGCACCATCGAGAATTCAGATGACTCACTCATCGAACACCTCACTCGTGGCGTGATGATCACGAACAGAAGCCAGCAATTCGAGCGCGCGGTCGGCCACGACCGGCCCTCAAAACGTCGTCGGAAGCGTCGCTAGAGGGAGCGGGTGTCAGCGAGGCGTGGCGCAGTGTCGGACTCGACGTGCCCCACGGTCGGGTCTGGCTCGGGTACAGGTGGAATCGAGGCGGGATCGTTCTCCGGGTAGAGCTTCGACCAGGGTTCCTTGCAGTAGCGGCACACGTTCGTGTGCAATTGCACTTCGTGGATTCCCCACGTGTGCCGCCAGCATCTCAACCGCCGCCGAAGCGACAGCAGCATGTCCTTGACCTCGGGCAATGAATTCCCTCCGCGGCCGTTCCCATGCCGATCGGGGCGAACGCAGGCCCCGCGATTGATCGGGCAATCGGCGTACCTCTGTGAACGGTCGTCAGCAGCATGACGTTCAGGAGGTCAGTGATAGGAAGTCGGCTCCCGCGCCGACTTCAGTCTTGTAAATTAGGTGGTCACGCAATGACGCGCCTTTTCGCCGAAAACCGTCCCGATTCGCTAGTAGAATTTTGTGCGGGTATGCCTCGGCGACGGGCCCCGATGAAGTCGCCGCCGGCACCAGCATGAGAGTCGCGCCGTGTCATCGAATCAGTTCTCGAATCATCCGCGTGCGGTTGACCTAGCCGACGGCGTGCAACCCGTCGATCCACTCTCGCAGTTCCCGTCCGAGGACGCCGCCGGACAACCTGCGAAGAGGACTCAATCGGTACGCGGCTGCTTCGTCGAGCCGCACGTTCGAGCAGCACACTCATGCCCTCAACACGGAACGTGACGCGGGTCCGCCGCTCGCATTCACTTCTGAGAAGACGTTTACTTCTGAGAAGACGTTGAAGGAGACGGTCTCCCGCTCACCGGACCGCACTGACCGCGTTGCGTCTTCTGAGTTGTTCTCAGCCATCCGTGTGAGGCTCGTGCTCGCGTGGTCGTTCGTCGTGCGTGCGGCGCAGCACTACACACCGCGCGTCAAGACGTTTCTGGCGGGCGCGTCTCGCAAGGCGTGGCATTTATCAGCTCGCGCGCTGCACGAGTGTCAGGCCGTCGTGCTCACACTGTACGCGCGCTCGAGAGCGGTCAGTTCGAGTCCGCGCCAGGGGATCGGCCGCGTGCGCGAGCATGAAGCATTCGGTGTTGCCGACGCGATGCGTATCGCGAACGCGGAACGCGTGAGTCTTTGGCGGGCGCTCTGCTTCCGCGCGACCGCCACCGTGAATCAACTGCGAGGACAGCTGCGCGTGGCACCTCGCCGCGCATCGCTGCTTGCACCATCGAGCTCAAGCCGACGCATGGTGCAGCTGCTCATCAGTGGAAGTATGCGGTCGGCCTTTTCGTCACAGGCGTCGCCGTAGGGGCCTCTCTGATGTCATTTGAGCGCACTCCCTCTGACCGATCGGTCCAGGCCGGATCTGTCCCGGTAGTCGCTCCTGTTGTCTCTACGAAGCAGACAGCTGCGCCGCGATCTTCGGTGGGAGACCTCATCGCGATAAGGCCATCGACGGTGGTGCTTGCCGACGCGCCGCCACGCGTTGACCGCCCGGTGCCAACGAACGGCAGCCGCTCTCCCGCGAGACAGCGACCCCAACGCGTACGGCAGGAACCTCGTGAGATTGTGGCACCTCTTCGACCAGAGGCGTTCCGGGGATCGCTGCAAATCAACTCCCGGCCGGGCGGCGCTGTCGTATTCATCAACGGCCGGCAGGTCGGTACGACCCCGCTGGTGCTCGGCGATCTACCGATAGGCTCGCGGGTCGTCCGTCTCACCCTGGCCGGCTATGAACCCTGGTCGAGGGCCGTACAGGTGGTTGCCTCTCAACGTACGGGGCTGGCCGCGACGCTGCAGGCGTCGCGAACTGAGTAGTTACACGGCGTCGCACCGGCCTTATTGGAGCTTACCGGTGAGCTGCTGATACAGGCGGCGCACGGCGGTTTCTCGCTGCGCCTCGTATCCCTGAAGTTTTTCGTATTGCGGCCATCGGACTGTCGCCACTGCCTGATCCTCCGATGCGCCGCGCGCGATCTCTTTCTGAACCGCATCCCGGACGTCAACCAGCAGCTGCCGGAATCCGACCAGCCCTTGCCGCGTCTGACGGGGATCCGCCGGAATGGGTCCGTGCCCGGGCACGAAGATGTCGGCGTCGAGCGCGAGTACGGTGTCGAGCGCGCGCAGCCAGTCGATTCCGTACCCGTCGTTGATGAAGAGGAACTGGTTCGCAAAGTAAAGTTCGCTCAGATAGACGATGCGATCCTGCGGCACGAAGATGATGCTGTCGCCGCGGGTGTGCGCACGTCCGACGTGGAGAATCTGGATGTCCTTGCCGCCCAGGTGGAGCGTCATGCGATCCCGGAACGTTTGATCCGGAAGCCTGGCCTGCTGTTCCTCCGCCGAAAGTTTCTCCCGTTGCATGAGACCCGCAAGGTCCGTCCGGTAGTACTCGTGTCCAATCTTCAGTACTCCGGTGTAGGCCACATTGCCCTTTGAATACTGGTTGTGAAAAGTCGACGACACCAGCGCGCGCACCGGCTGACGGATGGTCTCGGCGATTGCGGCGCGCTGGGCCCGCGCAATCTCCTCGGAGCTCAGCGCGTCCAGCACGACTGCACCGTCGCTGGTGGCGATAATCCCGCTGTTGAAGGTGGTCACGCTGTATACGTAATGGCCGGGAATAATCTGTCGCAGCGTGCCGGTCGGACGATCGGCCGCCTGACCACGTCCCGCGGCCGGCGGCTGCTGAGAGAAGGCCGACGCGCCGCAGACGAGAACCAGAACCACGCCAAGCACTGACTTCGGCATCGCCCGTCCCTCCTGTCTCGGGCGGTGATTATCGCTTAAGACCGCCCTGCCGACATCACCTGAGGACAAACGCCCCGGTCGGCGTTACAATCCGGCGAACGAACGATCCTACCGGCGAGTCCTTTCTTCCGCGGGCGCGCGCTCACATTTGCGGTGCAGGCTCACGCTTTGAGCGAAGGAGCTTTCCATGACGCGACGGCATCTGGCATGTGCGGTATTGATAATCCTTGCTGGCGCCGCGGTGGCGGCCCAGCGACAAACCGGCAATGGAGGTGAAGAGGGCGCCGACAGCAGCAACATGCGGCTGGTCGGCCACAGCGACCTCCAGGGCCGCAGTGCGTATCAACCCGAAATCAAGCGGCAGGGCGATCGCTGGATTGCGTATGTCGGCCACCACGGCGGCATGGCGCTCAACCCGATGACGGGCAAGCAGGAACCGCACGGCACCTCCATCGTCGACGTCACCGATCCGAGGAACCCGAAGTACCTCGCCCATATTCCAGGGCAGGCGCTGGAGACGGGCGGCACGGCGGAATCGGGCGGCGCCCAGATGGTGCGCATCTGCAGTGGCGCGACGCTGCCGCGCGGCGACAAAACCAAAACCTATCTGCTGCGGGCGTACGGCAACACCGCGAATTCCGCGCACGAGATGTGGGACGTGACCGATCCGTCGAAGCCGGCGCGCATCAACGTCATCGTCGACGGACTGCGGGGTACGCACAAGAGTTTTTGGGAGTGCGACACCGGCATCGCCTATCTCGTGTCGGGCCAGCCGGGATGGCGCGTCCCCCGCATGGCCAAGATCTATGACCTGAGCGATCCGGCCAAGCCGGTATTCATCCGCGACTTCGGCCTGCCCGGACAGCAGCCCGGATCGACGGGAACGCCGCCCGGCGACAACGGATTGCACGGACCCGTTTCGCTTGGATCGCAGGGCAACCGGGTTTACTTCGCCTATGGCTTCGTGCGCGACGGGGTCGTTCAGATCGTCGACAGGGAGAAGCTGCTCAACGGCCCGAAGGAGCCGACCGAGGCCAACCTGCTCTATCCGCAGATCAGCCGGATGGATCTGCCGCCGAGCGTCGGCGCACACAATGTCTTCCCGCTGCTGCGGATGCCGATTGCCGAGTTCGCCAAGGAGGCCGAGAGCACGCGCAACATGCTCGTCATCGTGGACGAAGCGGTCGGCGGCGGCTGTTCGGCCACCGCCCGGGCGATGATGTGGATTGCCGATATCACGACCGAAACGAAGCCGCTCGGCGCCTCGAACTGGACCGTGCCGGAATCGAGCGGCAATTTCTGCGCACGGGGCGGGCGCTTCGGGACGCACGCCTCGCACGAGAACTTCACCCCAATCTATTACAACCGAATCATGTTCGTCGCGCACTTCAACGCCGGCATCCGCGCGGTGGACGTGCGGGATCCCTTTCACCCGAAGGAGATCGCCTACTACATTCCGGCAATGACGGAGAAGACGGCCTGCACGCCCGGAGGCGCGGGCCTGCCCTGCGTCAAAGTGATTCAGACGAACACCGTGGAAGTGGACGATCGCGGCTACATCTATGGCGCCGATCGCGCCGGCACCGGGCTGCACATCGTCGAGCTGACGGGCACCGCGCGCCAGGTCGCGAACTTCAGGTGAACGTACTCGTTTCAGGCCGCGCACGGTGAAGTTCCGGCCGCGCACGCCAAAGCGCCGACCGCGCACGCTAAAGCGTGCGCTCTACTCCTGTGGTGGGGCCTGACCGCGCGGCGGCAGCGGAGGGGTGTAGGTCTTCAGGAACGCGATGATGTCGTCGATTCGACTTGCGTCGAGCGCAAACTCGAATCCCGGCATCATCGGGGATCCTTTTCTGACTTTCTCTCGGATCGAGACGTCGCCCAATCTCGCCACAGTCGGTTGACCGAGCGGAGGACCTGGTCTCTGCGTCGTGCCTCCGTGACAGTTGGCGCACCGCTGGCCGAACAGTTTTCGTCCCCTCAATTCGGTCTCGTTGAGCGACAGCGGCACCATGAACGCCTGCATGTCATAGTCCGCACGCTCGACGGTCGGAGTCGTCGAATAGGCTTCCCCATTCCGCTGGGCTTCGATTCGCGCACCAACGAGGCACAGCGACAGTATGGCGATCGCCAGCACCCGGAGCATGCAGACTCGAATCATCTCTGCTCCGCCGTTCTGAACTGCAGCCGAATGACACGGCTCGTGTTGGCACACGGCACCCACACCTCGCCACGGATGTCGTCGACCGAGATATTGCGCGATTCGCACCGGCTGGGCAGCGTGTAATACGTCCACCGTTCCGTTCGCGGATTGAACTTGCCCACCTTCGCGTCGATGAACAGGTTCGTCCACACGTTGGAATCCTTGTCCACAGTCACGAAATACGGATTGCCTTCAACCGGGTAGTACTTGGTTTCGAGGGTGTGGATGTTGATCTTCGCCAGATTGCTGGCCGCGTTATTCGGCACCCACACCGAATCCCCACGCTTGTCGGCACCCAGCCTTCGAGGCTGCTGCCCGTAGGGAATCGTGTTGATGTTGCCCCAGGTCATCGCGCCCATCGACGCGTACCACTCGCGGTCGGCGGCGGTCATGACATCGTCAGCCTTGTCCAGCCAGGGTGGCCGCATCACCACTTCATAGGTCTTCCCGGTCTTCGGATCGCCCTTGACCACCCTGTCCGACGTGTATTGCGTCCACCAGCCATTGCCCTCTGCGTCTCCCGCAGTTCCGTACACGAAGTTGCGGGCGAAGGACACGCTGGTGAAATGCATCCAGGTTTTGGTGACCGGGTCGAAGCGGTTGGCGCCGCCGGTCGTCGCACCCCAGATCTTTCCTTGTGCGTCCACATCCACGGTAGTGAGCTGGCCGCCCCCCATGTTCAGCGGAGGCGTGAACATTTCGAACGTCTCGCTTCTTGGATCGAGCCGGCCCAGAGCGCCGTCTCCGCCATCGAACCAGATGATCCCGTTCCGGTCCTTTGCGATTGAGTGCGACCGGCGAATGTTCTGCCCGTTCTTGACGCGGAACCCGGTGACCTGGCCGGTCCTGGTGTCGACCTTGAACAGCGTCATGTCGGCCGGCCCTCTGTCCCTCGTGCCCCACGCGTTGCCGGCGTCGTCTGCCAGGACGTCATGAATCCACCTGGCACCCTGCGACGCCGTCGGCCATCCGAGCGACCAGTCGCTGCCGTCGTTCCAGGCTCTTTCGGTGCGCGCGCCGGCAAGCGGAATGTCGTACTCAGTCACCACGACGCGGGTGGCGTCGCCGGTCGGCCGCGGCTGAAGCTTGAACTTGAGCGGCGGTGAGGCTGGACCGCGCACGGCAGCGAGGTATCGCGCGAGATCGTCCCGATGGTGCACGACCGTCGAATGCCGGTTGATGCCACCAGTGCCCGTGTTCCGTTCCATGAACATGATCACCGCCCGCCACCCGGCTTCGTCGAACCGGTTCTGCAAGGCATAAGTGGGGCTGTGGCAGGCCGTACAGTTCGTACGGAAGATCTCCTTCGCACGCCGCTGATCCCTGGTGTCCTCGGGCAATGCCGCGAGCCACTCGGATCCAGACACGTGCGGCGTGATGTCCCTGAGGGCGCTCAGCGTGATCGAATGAATGGTCTGCCGCGCCGCGTCAACCGTCACCTCCGCGCGCGTCGTCTCATATCCGACCGCCTGCGCCCACACCTCGTAGCGGCCGCTGTCGAGCGGCGGAAAGACGTACTCGCCACGCTCGTCAGTGAACACCGAAGTCGTGATGCTCTTCCCCGCCGCGCGCGCAGATACAGCAACGCCTTCCATCACACTTCCGTCGCTGCCTCGCGCCGAGCCGATGAGATTCGAAGCTGTTCGCTGGTCGCCCGATTGGAGTGCCTGTGCACGCAGAGGGGTGGCCGCCTCACGCGAGAGGCTGCCCGCAAGCAGCACCGCAGCGGCCGCGATCAACGCCGGGATTCCTGGTCGAGTCATCGTCAGAATGTCGGCCCAACTCTACGCCCCGCGGCCGGCGGGGGCAAGCTATACGACGTCCAGGGTCACCGTGGCGTTCTGAAGTGTGACACCCAGCGCATCGACCTTGATAGTGAGCGACACGGGGATATCCAAGGATGACACGGGAACGCCCGTCTCCCGATTCTTCACGTCCAGCCTCACGCCCCTACCGGTGATCTGCAGACCGCCCTGGACGATTCTTGTGTGCAGCTCGCCGGCCAGTTCCGGTCGATAGCGCGCGAATACGTCCTGAATGAGCCGGGTGACGAAATCCCGCACCGTCGCCGATTGCTCGTCGATGATTTCCTTCACGAGCTGACCCGCAAACGCCGACACTCGCGGACCGTATTCCGTGAACGCCTGCTTGCCGATTTGCTCTGCAAGACCTTCGATCCTCGGAGCCACTGCGGTGGTGACGTCCTTACCGATGGCGTCGATGAATGCATTCACGTCCGACATGACGAGGTCCCTCCCAGGACGGCACGCTCATTGTCAGCGTGCCCCCAACGTGCGGTCAGTGGATTTGCGGCAACGGAATGATGATGTCCCCGACCTTTACCTGCGCATCGACGGGCGCGTCGAGCCGGAGAATGTCCTTGTTCTTTTTCTGATCGCGAACGGTGGATAGCACGTGCCCTTTGAGTGCGATTCCCCCGTCGACGAGCGAAATGGTAAAGGTGCCGTTCACCCGGATCACGTTTCGCTCGACGAGATTGCTCACCAGATCATCGACGATTGACATGAGTGTCATCCCTCCAATTCGGTACCGGGCCGACCAATTCGGTATCGGGCCGACCTGACCACCTCCGCGAAGGCGGAAGGTCGGCGCCCCTACACTTAAGGGGGAGCTTCTTCGCCCGGAGGCGGCAGGCGGCGCAGTTCTTCTCTCCACTCGGGGGGGCCGATGAACATCTCTTCCGGAAAGCGACGGTAGGCCAGCATGTTCTGGTAAAT
Organism: uncultured Acidobacteriota bacterium; assembly: GCA_963814955.1. Taxonomy (GTDB): domain Bacteria; phylum Acidobacteriota; class Vicinamibacteria; order Vicinamibacterales; family UBA2999; genus DATCJA01. Next base: position 120,638 of record CAWFEX010000011.1, on the reverse strand, counting down.
CTGCGCGTCGTACACGTTGTTCGCCATGCCGGCGAGGTACTCGAGCCGAAGATTCCGGTCCGTGTTGATCTGCGCGTCCGCGAGCCAGGGGCGCAAGTCCGCCGCCTGCCCGGCATACGTGGCCAGAAGTCCCGGAGCCCCTTTGAACTCCACTTCCGCCAGCGCCGCCGCGATCCTGGCGTGGTCGGGCCGATTGAGCCGCTCTTGCAGCGCTGCCGGATCGATACGGAGCGGTTCGGGACGGGCAAGCATGACGACGTCGTACCCACCGCCCGTTGCGTACTGGTTGCTCCAGATCGTGCCGTGCGGGAAGACGTCGAAGAACGTGGCAACCTCGCTCTTCACGACGTCCTCTGAGCTCTGGTAAAGAGGCACCCACTGGGTCACAACCCCGCCAGGATTGAGGTGCGCCTTCACCTGCTCGAAGTACTCCTTCGTGTAGAGCGCCGCTGCCCCTTTGACCCATGGATGGATCGGATCGGATGTGATGACGTCGAAGGTTTCGTTTGTGCTCAGAATGTAGTGCCGCGCATCGTCATACACGACTTCGACCCGCGGATCGTTGAGGACGTCGTTGTTTTCCTTGCTGAAGAACTGCGAAACCATGCGCGGGATGAGCGGCTCGATCTCGCAAATCACGATCCGCTCGACGCTCGGGTGGAGTACGAATGAGCCTGCCGTCACGCCAGCGCCAAATCCGACGACGAGCACCGTGCGCGGCTGCGGATGCATGAGCGCCGACACATGGCCCAGGAGGCGCTGCAGCCGCATGTCGTGCACTTCCGTCGAGGCCTCCACCTTGCCGCTCACGTGGAAGTTCCGGACACCGCCTTCTGACTCGGAAACGGCGATCGACGCATTCAGACCTTCGCCCCAGTACAAGTAGCGAGCGCCTCTGAACGTCGCGATCTGGCGGCCATACGCAATAAGATCGGGCGGTACAGGTGCGACACTCGACGCGGAGATAGCAGTCAGGAGGAGCGCCGCCAGCACAAGACCTGCACGGCGGGGGAACGGCATCGGGGCGTCGGTCGGTGCCGGTGAAACGAGCATCACCATGGCAGCGCCCGCAGCCATCCAGATGATCAGCCGCTGTGCGTCCAGCGTTCCGAACTCGGGAATCACAACGAGGCTGACGACCATCGCTCCAGCGACCGCACCGATTGTGTTTGCCGCATACAGGCCGCCCACGACGCTTGCCGCGTCGCGCCCGCCCGGAACGATCGCAGCGAGAGCAACCGGAAAGCTGGCGCCCCAGAAGCAGGCCGCGGGCAATATCGCGAGCACGACTCGCAGCAGATCGATCTGAAGGTTGAACCACGGTCCGGTCGCCAGCGCCGGATCGATAGGCCAGTACGGATAGGCACGGCTCATGAGCGCGGCGGCCCACGCGACGGCCAGCACGACTCCTGTCTGGCAAACCGCGAGCACCAGGCCCGGCCGACGAGCCCTGGTTGCGGCAAAGGTTCCGGCCGCGCTCCCTATCCCCAGCCCGGCCAGGAACGTGGCCGCAATGATTGAAAACGTGTAGACAGTACCTCCGAGCAGCAGCGAGAGGATGCGCGTCCACACGACCTCGGCCCCCAGCGCAGCGAAGCCGGACAGCGCAATTACCGCGTAAGTCGATCGCGCGGAGCGAACAACTGCCGCCTGGTCTCTTGCCCTGTCGCCGGCCTTCTCATGGGGCAGCCGTCCTGCCATGATCAGCGCCAGACCACCGACGGCGGCATTCACGGCCACGGCAACATAGGTGGCAGTGGCCATGTCGTAAACACGCAACAGATAGAACCCGGACAGAAGCGAGCCGAACACCGCTCCCGCGATGTTGGCGCCATAGAAAAAGCCGAGCCACGAGACGCCTTCACGCGTTTTGTCCACCCAGCGCGCCACCACTGGCAAGGTGGCCCCCATCAACATCGTCGGAGGAAGGAGGAATACGCCACATAAGAGTCCCCGAAACAGCATTCCCGTGAAGCCCTGACCGATGCTGGGCACGTACAGGCTCGTGAGCCACGGGAGTCCGGGCAGAATCAGGAGTCCACAGACGCCGATGCCGAGCTCGAGATACGCGTAGATACGAAGAGGATGGCGGTCGGCGCGGATCAGCCGCGGCGCCAGGAGACTGCCGGCGCAGAGGCCTCCCATGAACGTCGCCAGCAGGACCCCCAGTGAGACCGCGGTGGCGCCAATCACGAGCTGGAGGAGCTGAAACCAGACGATTTCGTATATGAGGGCCGCGGTCCCACTGCCGACGAACAGCAGCAACACCAACGGGAGCAGACGGGGCGGGGTCGCCGGGGCGGCGGGCCCGCCCCGAGCGGCGTCGAGGGGCCTGCCCCGAGCGGCGTCGAGGGGCCTGCCCACGTCGAGGGGCCTGCCTCGAGCGACGTCGGGGGGCCGCCCGCGGTCCTTCCGTTCACGCATGACGAAGGGCTACTCTACCCGATTCCCGAAGCATTCGCGGCGCCCGACGGGCTGCCCGTTTCTTGACTCCCCCCCTCCTGCGTGTTACAAACGCGCGACTTCGTTTCGATTCGGCGCGCCCCTCGCGCCGACAGCTCGTTCAGCGAGCTGTCTTTGGAAACGAGGAGGTTGTATGCACAGTTGGGTCCCGAGGAAGGCCGTACGCCGCGTCGTGTCGTTCATCACATTCTGCTTGCTGATGGCCGCGCCGCTCGCATACGGACAGCAGGTCACGAGCACGTTCAACGGACAGGTCGTCGACCAGGGAGACGCCGTGCTCCCGGGTGTCACCGTCACGGTAACCAACGTCGGCACCGGGGTGGTGCGGACTACGGTGACCAACGAGCAGGGTCAATATTCCATACCCGGGCTCGAGACCGGTACTTATGAAATCAAGACCGATCTGGCGGGCTTCGCAGCGGCAACGCGCGAGAACGTCAGGCTCGACGTCAATTCGATCCTCACCGTCGACTTCAAGCTATCCCTGGCTGGCCTGACCGAGACGCTGACGGTCACCGGCGAGGCGCCGCTGATCGAGACAACCCAGTCGAAGGTCGCGAACACCATCGAGGCGACCGAGGTACAGAACCTGCCGAGCCTCACCCGCACGTTCAGCGGCCTGTTGGAATTGCTGCCTGGTGCGGCGCCCGTTGCTCCCCTCCACCGCACCAAGGAAAACGTCGGGACGGTGTCGTACGGAGGATCTTCGGGCGGCAACATGACGATGAGCGTGGACGGCGCCGACAATCGCGACCACCACTACAGCGGTCCCTTGCTGTCGTTTACCTCCGAAAGCCTGGAGCAGTTTCAGCTCGCGTCGAGCCAGTTCACTGCGGTGGACGGCCGTACCGGCGGCGCTGCGGTCACGATGGTCACCAAGTCCGGGACGAACCAGATGAACGGGTCGGCGTTCATTTATGAGCGCAACGACAAACTGATGTCGAAGGAGTTCTTCGTTAAGCAAATCGACGGCGAGAAGCCCCCGTTCAGCCGCCAGAGTTTCGGTGGATCCGTCGGCGGTCCGATCATCCGGAACCGGATGTTCTACTTTGGCGCGCTCGAGCAGCAGCTCGAGGACTTGAACCGGTTCGTGCCGGAACTCAATTACGACCAATTCGAAACTCTTCTGCGCGCGGAGAGAGCGGGCCAGGTCCCGCGTGGCATGGTGAATCCCGACCACCCTCGCATCGGAACGCAGCCATTCGGCCTGCTGATGTACTCGATCAAGGGCACCACGCAGCTGAACAACGAACACTCTGTGTCGGTCCGCTACGCCGCTCAGAAGGAAGGGCGCGACTCGGTTACCTGGGGCTTGAACAACGACGACGGCCAACCAGACGACTTCACCATCGACGCGTTCAGCGCCGTCGGCCAGCACAACTGGGTGCTGGGCAACGCCGGGCTGAACCAGATCACGGTGCAGGCAAACCACGTCGACTATCTCGCCGACGTGTGGGACCGGGCTACCGGAAAGCACTACACGAAAGACTTCCCGAACGTGGACATCCTGCCGGCGCGGCTGTCTTTCCCGACAGTCAATACGGGAGCCGGAGGCGATGCCGGCACCATGGCCAACCGGTGGGTCTTCCAGGTCCGCGACGACGTATCGATATTGCACGGCAATCACGGGTTCAAGTTCGGGTTCAACTTCAACCGCCTGTACAACCTGGGCATCTTGAACGGCAACGAGCATTACGCGACCCTCGCCTTCTTCGACGACCCATCGACGATCCTGAACAACACCACCGGCCGGTACCCGCAGGGGTTCCAGACCCCCGGCATCGTCAACCGGTGGCAGCAGGCCAATGGCGGCGCGTTGAACGGTCAGGGGTACTGGGCCGACACGCTCAACACGGCGCATCAGATTTCGACCTGGTTCCAGGACGACTGGCGCGCCAGTCCCAGACTGACGCTGAATCTGGGCCTCCGCTATGACGTGGATCTGAATCTGATGGACGAGCACAACTTCGAGATCAATGCCACGCGGCAGGTGCTCGAAGCCATCGGCAATCCGTACGCGGCGTTCCCGAAGACGCCGAAACTGGACTTCTCACCGCGCGTGGGATTCGCGTACGACCTGTCAGGTGATGGGCGGCGCGTGCTGCGCGGCGGCTACGGCCTCTATTTCGACCAGTACAACACCGCGGCAGCAGCCGGCGACATCACCGCGCAGGCGCGGCGGCCGCTCAATGCCCTCGCCACCTTGACCAATACGGCGATCGGCGTCGGGCAGCTGGCCACCTACAGGTTCGGGATCGACCCGTTTCCGCCGCAGCCGACCGAAGGCAACAAGCTGCCGCTCGGCGCGCAGGGGCAGTGGATCGATCCGGATATGACCGACCCGCGCACCCACCAGGGACACATCGGTTACGCACACGAGCTCTTTGCCAGCACGACGCTCGCAGTGGACTACACCCACGTCGAGGGGCGCAATGAAAAGCGCCAGACGAACATCAATCCGATCATCAACGGGCGGCGACGTCTGGCTGACGACTTCCAGCGAGTCTACGGCGTTGCCAACTACCTGTCGGATGTCCGAATCCTGGCGGGCATCAACAAGTCGCGGTACGACGCGCTGACGTTCCTGTTCCGGCGCCGCACTCCTCGCATGACGGTGCAGGCCCACTACACGCTGGCGGGCTCGTACTGGTACGGGGGATCCACCGGCAATCGCTCCGGCGCCGGGCTGCCGCAGGTTTGGGATCAGCCGTTTGCCGAGAGCGAATGGGGCCCGAACGGTCCGGACGAACGTCACCGGTTCGTGTTCACGGGGGTCCTCGAGGCGCCCTACGGTATACAGCTGTCCCCGATTGTCCAGTGGGCCAGCGCCCGCGCCTATAACCTGACCGCGGGTTCGGACCTCAATGCAGACGGCAACAACAATGACCGGTACATCGATCCCGCGACCGGTCAGCAGGTTTCGCTCAACTCGGCACGTGGAGACAATACGTTCGTCGTCGATATGCGAACAACGAAGTTCATTCCACTTGGAGGGCAAAGGCGGCTCGGCCTGTTCTTTGAGGCCTTCAACCTCTTCAACACGGTGAACTTCGGGAATGCCTATCAGGGCAACGGACGCAGCGCGACGTTCAGACAAGCCAACGGGTACATACCGAGCATCGGCATCCCACGGCAACTCCAACTGGGGGCTCGGTTCTTGTTCTGAGAGGTGACATGTAAGGTCAAAAGTCAAAGGTCAAAAGTCAAAGGTTAAGCGAACGTCCTTTTGACTTTTCCCTTTTTACTTTTGACTTACATTTCGCTCCAGAACGGGATCGGGCCTGAGAAGCCAAAAGCCGCCCGCAAGCCTTATGCGGGGCTTGCGGGCGGCTTTTTTAGTTCGAGGAGGGATGGTCGGATCGCGGAACGCTACGGCCGAGTCCAGTCAGGCATTCGACCAGCGCGGAACCAGCGGCGCATCCGCATGTCGCTGGTCTGAATCAACATGCGTGTGCTGCCTGCAGACTTCGTCGAAACTTGCGTCCTTGTAGAAGTTCCCCATCGCGTACCCGCACAGCAGCGAGTAGGACTTGGTCTGCGCCAGCTGGTTCCAGAGCATCTCGAGGCGAATGGCCGCGTCCTGTTCGCCGTTCTGCCAGAGCACGTCCACCATTTGACCGAATATTCGAACAGTACAGTCGTCTCGCCCGTGACACGCCCTGTCGATGACCGCGCACATTCGAGCGGTGAATTTCTCCTCGTCCGGTTTGCCGTCCGTCATGAACGTGGACAATGTGTCCGTGGCGTCGAGCAGCACGAGGTCCTCTGAACGCTGCAGTTCCACGACGTCGACGGATTTGTCCGTCAACTCTCGAAGGATTGCGGCACGCTGGGCGGGAACGGCCACGACGATCCCCGGACTGCCCGTCGCGAATCCCTCCCGGAGGAACTCGGCGACGATAGCGGCGAGCGACCGGTCGCTTTCATAGAACCGAACCGAATGGTGGTTGTCACCGCTCGCTGTTGACCGAGCATCTACTGACATAATCCCCTCCTCGAGCGCAACGTCGTCTGGCTGGTCTCCTCGGCCGGTTGCCATCGTAAGAGGGGCCGCCGTAGTTCCGCAATCGGGAGAACCCGCAGGCTCCTAGGGTTTTTCCCGACAACCTCAGGAATGGGCGCGACTTGATTACGTGTCGTAGAGCCAGCCCTGCAACACACCGTAACGAATGAGATCCACACGGCCGGCAAGGCCGAGCTTCTTCATGGCGTTCGCCTTGTGCACCTCGACGGTTTTGACGCTGATCCGCAACTGGGCAGCGACCTCTTTGTTGCTGTGCCCGATCGCGATGAGCCGCAGCACGTCCGACTCGCGTTCGCTGATCGGTGCCGGTGTCGGCGTCGCTTCGTGACTCGCCATCGTCCTCGTGAGCAACCCGTCGGCCACTCGCGCCGTCATCGCCGGGTCCAGATAAACGCCTCCCGCGGCCACCGCTCGAATGGCCCGGAGAAACTCGCCCGGGTCGCTCTGCTTCAACACATATCCCGAAGCGCCCGCCCGAAGCAGCTCCTGCAAAAACGTGTCGTCGTCATGTCGGGTCAAGGCGACCACCTGCACCTCGGGCTGCGTCTCTTTCAAGGTCCGGGTTGCAACAAGGCCGTTGATGTCCGGCATGGACACATCCATCACGACGATGTCCGGGCGCAGCGCTCCGGCCTCCCGCAGGACCGCAGCGCCGTCGGCCGCCTCACCAACTACCGACATGTCGGACTGACTGTTGATCAGAAGCTTCAGCCCCTGCCGCACCACGGCATGGTCGTCGGCGATCAGGATGCGCAGCACTCCCGACATGTCAGTGATCGCCCACCAACGGCAGTGCTTGCGAGGCCGGCGTGCGCACGATGACGGTCGTGCCGCGGCCGGGCGCAGACTCGATCTGCAGATCGGCGCCGACGAGCGCGGCCCGCTCGCGCATGCCGATCATGCCAAATCCCCGGCGGCGTATGTGCTCGCTGGACGGATCGAATCCGACTCCGTTGTCCTCGATTATCAGAGACACGTACTCGGGACCTCGCTCGAGAACGATGTCAACGTGATTGGCCCGTGCGTGCTTGGCGACATTGTTCAACGCTTCCTGCGCCAGGCGATAAAAAGTCGTTTCCGTCACTGGCGACAGACGGTCACCCGACGAACGGCCGGAGTGCAACTGAACGCGGATGCCGAAGTGCCTCGACCAGTTGCCCACGTAATCGGCCAGCGCTGCGTGCAGACCGTTCTCGTCGAGCACGGCCGGCCGAAGCTCCCACACGCGGAAGGCGACGTCCTGGTCGAGCTGCTTGGCGAGCTCTTGAAGTGTTTCGATCTGCACCCGCAGGTCGGCGTGGCCGACCGATTGTGCCTTGACCATTTCCAGCGTCAGACGAAGCGCCGTCAACTGCTGCCCCAGTTGATCGTGAAGCTCTCGGGCAATCCGCCGGCGCTCGCTTTCTTCGGCTACCGCCAGGCGGGTCAGGAGCGCGATCCGCTGGCGCTCGATCCGTTCGCGCTCGGCCACTTCAGCGCGCAGCGATTCGTTGGCCTTCGACAGTTCGGCGGTGCGCTCGCGCACACGCTCGTCCAGTTCGTCGTGCGCGCGCCGCAGCGCCTCCTCGGCCAGAATGCGCTCGCTGATGTCGCGCGCGACCTTCGAAGCGCCGATGACGCGCCCACTTCTATCCGTCACTGGCGAGACAGTCAGCGAAATTGGAATGAGCCGACCGTCCTTGGTCTTCCGCACCGTCTCGAAGTGCTCCACTCGCTCGCCGCGCCGCAGGCGCGCAAGCACGTTCTCCTCTTCGGTCTTCCGGTCCTCGGGAATGATCAGAAAGATGGATCGGCCGATCGCTTCAGCGGCCGTGTAGCCGAAAAGCCGCTCGGCGCTTCGATTCCACGACGTGATGACGCCGTCCAGTGTTTTGCTGACAATTGCGTCGTAAGAGGAATCGACGATCGCCGCCAGCTCGGCGCGCGCCGCATCATTGCGCGTATCGGCAATCTCGGTGCGGGGGCCCGCCGTGTAGGGGCCGACCTCAAAGTCCGTCCCCGCAGTCGGTTCTTTCGCCGCGCCCATGTCGTATCCCGTCCGATCATACGTGGACGGGATCTGAAAGGAAGTCGATCTTATGACGTGTAGCTGAGCAGCTCAGAACGGGAAGACGACGCCCGCGGCAAAGCGGAACGCGTTGCTCGCGTCTTCCTCGAAGATCCGGAAGTAGCTGCCGGCGAGCCGCAGGCCGATACCGTCAGTGAGGCCGATGTTGACGCCGCCGCCAAGCTCGACCGCAGCGTCGCTGGCTGATTCCGACTCGTCGACCGTGAACGTTCGGCCGGCCACGGTGGCGCTGCCCTCGACGTCGAACGACGCCTGCGCGATACCAACGAGCGCCTGCGCGAACGGTGTAATCCGAGGATTCCGGCGAAGCGTGTACCGCGCACCACCCATGAATGTGTGGACGCGTGCATCAGCGGACACGTCCACCTGAATTCCCGAGACGAACCGGCTCTCGTCAAAACTCTTGTAGTGCCCGGCGACTTCACCGACGACTCCAAACGTGTCGGTGACGTTGCCCAGAACGTCGGCGTACCAGCCGCCGGTGAAAGTCTGCTCTTCAACATTCAACACGCGCCAGCCGGCCGACAGTTCTCCATTGTTCTGTGCGCCCGCGGTCTGGGGGTGCATGATGAGCAACGCGCCGAGCCCGGCGATCATCGATGCGCGCAAACGTGTCATATAAGTCTCCATGGCTTCAGTCGTGCAGCATGTCGGTTATCGGCGTTTGGCAGACACGGCATGACTCGAGATGCCGAACGCCAGCTCATTAGCGTCGAACAAAATTTCACCCCATACTGTCTCGCACATGGCTCCTTCGCTCACCCCCGAAGAGCTGAAAGAAATACTTCGCCGCGTCGATGATGCACTGGCCGAGGGCCGACGCCTTCGAGCTCAGGTTGAAACGGCTCTTAAAGCGTCAAGCAAGGGAAACCGCTCCAATCTCACCGGTCAGCCGATCCGGACGCGGAAAACGCGACGGAAGCCCCGCCAGAAGTAGCGCGATCACCGATCGGTAATCAGCGGCCACTAATCGTTATTCCGCCAAGCTCGAAGGTGCGCGCACAGATCTGAGTGTTGGCCGCCCCGTTTCATTCTTGAACATGGCGCCAAGTCTCAGAGCCACCTTGCTTTGCGTCGACGTGATGCCGGGCATTGTTCTTGGAACCCACCCCCGGAACTGGGGAGGACTCAAACAATGAGACTGTTTCGACTGTTTGGTACTGCGGTGGCGATTGCGGCGGTGAGCGTGGCTCCCGTTGCGGCACAAGGTAAATCCGGCAACGCGCCCAAAGGTGGTGCACCCAAGACCAACTCCGCGGCGCCGACAGGCGGCGGCCAGCCGACCAAGACAAACGGTGGCCAGTCGACCAAGATGTCTGGCAACACGACCCACGGAAGCGCGGCCGGCGCGTCGTCGCACGGCAACGCTGGTTCGAATGGCGGCGGCAACGGCGCAACGAAGAGCGCGGCCGTGAAGCCTGCGAACACTGGCGTCGGTGCTGGCAAGAAGGCGCCGACCACGGCTTCTGCACCAACGACAACGGCAACGACAACGACGACGGGTACGACCGCAGGCACCGCCTCCGGGAGCACTACGGGAACAACAACGACAGCGACAGGCACGACCACGACGACAGTGGCGGCGCCCAACGCGCTCTCGACGAAGCTTTCGAAGAACCCCAATCAGCTCGCACGCGTCACGCCGATGCTGCCCGACGGGATGACGTTAGAAGCAGCGACGGCAGGCTTCAGGAATCAGGGTCAGTTCCTCGCGGCGTTGAATGCCTCGAAGAACCATGCAATCCCGTTTGCCGACCTGCAGACCGCGATGACCGTTGATGGCCTGAGCCTGGGACAGGCCGTGAAGCAGGCACGACTGGCCGCGCCTCCTGCGCCGACGACCCCGACGACGGGGACAGGCACCACGTCAGGCACCGGTACGACCAGCGGTAGCGGCACGACTGCGACGGGTACCGGCACGACGACCGGAACAGGCACTGGCACGGGCGCAACAAGCGGCACCGGCACGACGACTGGGACGGGCACTGGCACAGGCGCAACCAGCGGCAGCGGCACCGGCACGAGCGCGTCGTCAGGATCCGGAACTGGTACCTGGCACGTCGGCCACCTCGGGTACCACGACGTCCAGCAACTAACTCACGTCCGTAGGGCGGGTCCTTGCGGACCCGCCCTGCGCGAGCCGCCGGTCTGTCAAGAGGAGAACGTGACGAACCGCTCATTCCCCCTGATCACCGCTCTTATCATCGGCCTTGGGCTCCTGACGTCAGCGCACGCTGGCGCGCAAGGGAACGGAAACGGCAACGGGCGACCCAAAGCACCAAAGAACAACCCGGCGCCTGCGACGCCGAGCGCCCCGACGACCAGCACGCCGGCCACCAGCGCGCCAAGTTCAAATTCCGCGGCGACAAACGCGCCGACGGCAGCCGCTCCATCGAGCAGTTCGACACCTATTGACGCGGCTCCTGTCGTCGACCCGGCAGCGTCGATCGTTTCGTTCAGACAGTTTGGAGCATGGCTCGACGATGCCAGCGCTGGTACGCCCGGTGAGGGCTACATGAGCATTGGCGTCGGCTACTGGCGACTGTCCGGAATGAGCCAGGCGAACATGCCGATGCTGGGCGCTGGCCTTGGTCTGACGGATCGGATGCAGGTAAGCGCGAGCGTCCCGTTCTACAACGTCCGCTACGAAGGTGGAAGCGCACGCGGCCTGGACGACATCTACCTCGGCGCGAAGTACACGCTCGTGGATCCTACGCTCACAATCAGCGAATTCGGTCTCGCAGTGAGTCCTGTGGTGGAGGTGCTGAGTGCCGGGGCACCTGGCCGGCGTGTGCATTTCGCGATTCCGGTGAGCATGGAATTGCGGCGAGCCCCGTTCCGCGCGTACGGGTCGGCGGGCTACTTTACGCGGGGTTCGATGTTCACCGGCGGCGCACTCGAATGGACGACGCCCTCGAGCCTCGTTCTGACGGGCGTGCTCACGCAGTCGTATTCGGTCAAGGAAGATCCTGTCCTCGACGGCCTGGCCGTGGGTCGCCAGCGCGTGGATGTGATGGCAAGTGCCGCGTACCCGCTGGGCAGCCTCGCGGCGGCATACGGGAGCATTGGCCGCAGCCTCCGCGCTCCTCTCGACGGCAATACCAACCTCGCGCTGACAGGTGGTGTGTCGTTCAGGTTTTCACGCTAGAGGCCCCGCAGTTAACAGACTTCACGCAGGCGCCGGGAGCGCCCATCCACCGGCTGTCTGCATGCACGCCAACCCGAGATCTAGCGGACCCTGACTGCACGCCTGCGGTCCCTGCGACGAAACCGGCGCTATAATCCCCCGGGGCCTTTTGTCTCACTTGGGTTTCGGCCGTCACGCAGGAGGTAGACATGAAAACCTTTGGCATGGCGATCGTTTTCTCCGCGCTCGCGACGCCGCTGGCCGCGCAGTGGCTGGCACATCCCACGCCCGGTATCCCGCGCGCAGCGGACGGCAAGCCAAACCTGACCGCGCCGGCGCCGCGCACACCCGACGGCAAAGTGGACATGTCAGGGCTGTGGCAGCGGATCAATCAGAAATATCGCCGCAACATTGCCGCAGACCTCAAGCCTGAAGAGATACAACCGTGGGCGCGTGAGCTCGTGGCCCAGCGAATGGAAGACCTGGGCAAGGATCACATGGCGGTACAGTGTTTACCGTGGGGCCCAAGCTACGCTACCAGCGAGCGCCTGGTGAAGTTCATCCAGACACCCGGCGTGCTCATGATGCTGGACGAAGGCCTGTCGTACCGTCAGGTGTTCATGGATGGGCGCCCGCTGGAAACCGCGCCCAATCCAAGCTGGATGGGATACTCCGTGGGACGTTGGGAAGCGGACACGCTGGTCGTCGAAAGCTTTGGCTTCAACGACAAAACCTGGCTGGATTCCTACGGACATCCCCATACGGAAGCACTCCGCATGACCGAGCGCTACCGCCGCCGCGACTTCGGTCACATGGACATAGAAGTCACGCTCAGCGATCCCGACGTGTACGCCCGGCCGTGGACGGTGAAGTTCAACGCGGAGCTCGAGCCCGACACGGAGTTGCTCGAATCCGTCTGCAATGAAGGCGCGCACAAGAGCCTGGACAACTGGGTCGGCAAGGCCTCTGACGACAAGAAGACGGAAGTCAAGGTGGCGCCCGAAATCCTCGCCAGGTATGCGGGCACGTACGTGGAACAAGACCTCTGGGGCCCCGGCCCTCACCCGAGAATCATCGAGATCACGGTCTCCGGCGGAACACTCGTCGCCGAACTGAGCAACCGGGGAAAAGCAGAGCTTTCCGCGCAGTCGAACACGAACTTCACGGGGTTCTTTGGATGGGGAATCAACTTCATCACGGACGGCCAGGGCGTTCCGACACATCTGCTCGAGATGCACATATCCGGCAACTATAGATTCACCAAGAAAAAGTAGAGGGGCAATGACACGACGAGTCGCGTTAGCCGTATCGTTCGGCGTGCTCTTGAGCACGGCAGCCGCTGTTGCACACCACAGCGCGGCCACCGCCTACGACACGGCCAGGAAGATTACGCTGAAGGGAACGGTCACGAAGGTCGAGTGGCAGAACCCGCACGTTTTCTATTACCTCGATGTCTCCGACGACTCGGGCAAGGTGACGAACTGGTCCGTCGAAGCGTCCACGCCCAATCAGTTGTATCGAAACGGGTGGAGAAAGGACGACCTGAAGATTGGCGAGGTCGTGACGGTGGCCAACTCGTCGCCCGCCCGAAACGGGTTGCCCAAGGCATATGGCGGCACGTTGACGCTCGCGGACGGACGCAAGGTGTTCAGCGGCTCCGCGGCCACGGACCAATAAACACGCGGCTTCAGCCTGCGCGTCCCTAGCGTGGAAACGTCGGCGGGTTCTTGTGTTCGGGCCCTTGCACGCCCTGGATCGCGTCAGCCGACGATCGTTCGTTATCCGCGCATCGCGCCGGCATCAGACGCACATCCTTCGCCATTCGCCGCACGTTACGTCCATAGCTGAACGGTTTCGCGTAGAACACGGGATCGTCGATGGTGACCGTGAGACGGATGGTATCCGGACCCGTCTTCTGAAAGCGTTCGATGATGCGCAGTTTCGCGCTGTGCTCGAACCCGGCAGTGTCGAGCCAGGTTTCCTCCCTCATTCCGATCGTGTCGACGACGAGCGTGTCACCTTCCCAGCGGCCGATCGAATGGCCCATCCACTCCGGATAGTCGAGAATGTCCTCCGGGTGCGGGCGCCCGTCGGTGTAGATCATGCGGTAGTCGATGTGTTCGCTAATGATCGCGATCAGACCGGGCGTCTGGATGATTTGATACGGGTTCGTCGACTGCAGCCCTCGTGTCGGGCCGTACGGCAGGCACGTATACGAGGGTGACTTGGCCATGTCCAGCTTGCGATATCGCTCGGCACCATACGCGGTGAGCGACACTTCCTGACCAGGCAGGAGAACGACTGAAATATCCGCCGTGGGTGAAATCCAGAGTCCGGTGAAGTCCGGCCGCGACTGGGCCGCCGGGGCGACACCTGTCGTGATGAGCGCGACAATCGCTGCAACAAGCGCTCTTCTCATTACGCCGCGCATTATTCGAATGGACGGTGCCGATGTCAAGAACGACCGGCGTGATGCGGCCTTCGCGGAATCGCGGCGGTGCTGTTGCCCTTGGAAGCGGTCGCGGCCGTCGGCCATCTGCCGTACGAAGCAACGCACGCCGAAAAGGACCGACGGCCTGCTCGGTCGAAGACGTTTGCACGTCTTCACTTCCAAGAACTTTCCGTTTCCCGTTCAGCAAGGCGCTTCACGCGCTGGCTCAGCAGCAACGCTTGCGCGTCGTCACCGAGCAGTACGCTCCACATCTCACTAATCGAGAACCGTTGGGTTCCCTTCCCCGGAACTGCTCGGACATCTTGTGCTCGCAACGTGCATCGCATCTTCTTTCGAAGACGCATCACACATCACAAACGAATCTGCCTTTGCAGTACCCGAACCAGCGAGGCTGCCTCGTCTCCTTGCGGCGTGCGCAGCGTCGGAGAATGTAGACACGTCTCGCGCTCTTGTCAAGCAGTTTTGTGCGCTCGCGTGAAAAAAAATTCGGCGTGCGTCATTCTTGCGCAGTGGTCACATCCCCTAACCAGCAACGCAGCACGATCAACTGATTTCAGTGTTCGATGCGGCGTCGTGGTTGGACCACTCCGCGCCCCTGTGTTGACACTCGCGATTGGGGCGCCGCAGGCACTTGTGGCAACATCACCTCGCCAGGAGGCATACACCATGCGACTGATCGTTCTCATCTTGGCATCGTTGATCGCCATGACGGGGCCCGCGACCGCCCAGGAGTGGGATCTTTTCACGAGCAAGGAAGATGGCTTCAAGATCGATTTTCCAGGGATGCCGAAAGTGACCGAGGCGCCGTGGAAGACCGAGCAGGGATATGCGCTGCCGTCACGAATCTACAGCGTTGAGCGCGGGCGGGAGCGCTACTCCATCACCGTTGTCGACTACAACGGCATCGAGCAGATGGGCATCGAGCGAAACAAGAAATGCCCGTCAGGCGCTGAAACATGTCAGGGGCAGATGACGGGAGTATTACGGCCGCTCATCGGCCCGGGCTACGCCATTCAGGACATTCGAGCCGCAATGACGTATGCGGCCTTCAAGTTCATTCAGCGCGACGCGAAGGTCACGGCATACGTGTGGAACTGGCAGGACCTCGTCGAAGGCTTCGAGCTGCACCTTACGAACAACGCAGACGAGTCGCGAACGATGGCGTACATCGCCATGCACGAGAACAGACTTTATGTGCTCGAGGGTACAGTGCCGAAGGAATATCCCGAGCCCGGGTTGTTTTTTCAATCCATGGGGTTCGTGGACAAGGACGGCAACGGCATCCGATACGAGGCGCTCTACATCAATCAGGTGCACGGCCTGCGGCTCGCGCCGGTGCCGCCGATACGTCGGGCCGCGCCGGGCAACCCGCTGCCAGACACGGCGCCACCCGGCAGCGTGAGGTGACGGCCGGTCCCGCGATTCTGAACACGGGCTCATCGCGCGCCACTCGCGGTGGTCGAGCGATTCGACGAGCACTCGGGCCACCGACGTTGCGATGGGCGGCACCGGTGACTGCGCTGTTTATGGTTTTCTGTTCGGGTCGTACGTGGACTTGATCGTTCCCATCCGGCGGGCAACGTCCATCAATGTGGGATAGAACTGCACGAACGTGTTCTCCACCGCGGTGTTGTTCCGGTGGCACGAATAGCACGATGCGGTGGCGGGCAGCGGGTCGGCGGCGTCAACCAGCCCATTTGGCCCGTCGAACGTGAAGTAGCCCCACCCGCCGTCAGGGAAGCGTTTCAGGTCCTTCACCGCCGCCTCCATCGCCGCCATCGCCCCCTGTGTGCGGCCACCGTTATTGATGGAGACGTTCTCGTCTGCTCGCCTGATCTCCAGGACGAACATCGTCTTGTCCGGCCACGCCCCCGTACTCAGAAACTCGCGGTACGACGTACGGTTGACGAACACGTTGTCGAACAGCGGAGGCCGGTTGCCGGCCTGTTGCGCGGGTCCGTAAGTCATGCCGAGGCCGCTCGTGACGTACACCCACTCGCGATAGTCCAGTGGCCGGATCAATCGCCCCTCGACCGTATACGTGGGTCCGTCGATCGGCGAGACCTGCGCCTGTACGGCCCACACGAATGAGAGCGCCCACGCCGCAAAGATGACCGCTACGAGCTTTCTCATGAGGTGAACCTGTCACAGCCGCCGGGTCGATGCAAGGAAGAGTTCGTCGTTGATGCGCATGAGGTGTTCGCCGCCTGGAGGCGTGCCACACTGAATCCGTGTCTCACGCGCAGGTTCCGCTTTTCAACGAGGCCCCGTACGGCTTTCAGTATCGCTACAACTTCGTCACTCCTGACGAGGAAACCCTCCTGATTCAGGTCGTCGCACGCATTGCATTTTCAACATTCGAGATGCGCGGCGTCGCGGCCCGCCGAAGGGTTGCGTTCTTCGGCAGATCGTATAACAGCGCACGCTTGCCTGCTGAACCGCTGCCGGCGTTTCTGATCCCTTTCCGCGACAGGGTCGCCGCTTGGGCGGACGTGGGGCCGGAGGCATTCGTAATGGCGTTAATCAACGAATATCCACCAGGCGCGCCAATCGGCTGGCATCGCGACGCACCACAGTACGGCATCGTCGCGGGCATCTCCCTGTTGTCGTCCTGCCGTATGAAGTTCCGGCCGTACATCCCGCGCAATGCGGAGGGTCAGGGCCGTGGTCCCCGACGTACGGCAAGCCACGCCGTCACTCTTGAACCGCGATCCGCGTACTTGATGACAGGTGAATCGAGGAGTGCCTTCGAGCACCACATTCCGGCCGTCACGAGGTTGCGCTACTCGATTACTTTTCGAACCGCGCGATTTTGACTGGAGATCATGCAGGGCGCCAACGATCGCCGGCGCCAGTGAAGGGATTCTTATTCCCTGCCTCTTCCCCGTCCAGAATTTGGCTGGCCAAAGAATTTCCGCGTCCTGGATTCCCATCTTGTTGCTCCGGGCGCCCGGCCTGGGGTGGTTTGCCCGGCCCCGGCACGGCTGCAGGCGGACCGTTATCCGCACCGGCGCCTCCGCCGCCGCCACCCGTGTTTTGCCCGCCAGACGTCCCCTCCTGGCCACGCCCTCGACCGCGGCCACCTGAAGCAGCCTCGGCAGGCAAGTTCGACAGGGCGTCCGGGCCACGCTTGAGCGCGTCCCGAACGCGCCCGAGCGCCACTTCGGGAGTATTGCCCTGGTGCACGAGCTCGGTGAGCGCCGCGATGGCAACGTTACGCCGATCGTTTGGCGAGTTCGCTACGACCTCCCTCAGAACCACTTCGCTGACGCCCGATTCGATGGCGTCGGCACTCACCGCGAGAGTTGACGGCGCATCCGCCCCGCCCCGCAGCGCCTGGCTGGCCCGCTCGAGCGCCGACTGCCGCCTCTCGATCGCCGCGGCGATCCGCTCCAGCGAAACGCCCTTGGCCTTGCCCTCGGCAATCTTGCTCTCCAGCAACGCAACTGGAATCCCGACCTCCCGCGCTCGGGCAAGCGCGGTGTTGATCCGCTCCTGTGGCGGTTGCGCCTGCGCATTCGCGCGGTGGCCCCCCGAGAGCGCCATTGCGACAACCGCAACGGCAATCGCGTGCTTCATCATTTTTCCCTGTCGTATGGGCCGGGCCGCTCCGGCCCAGCCTATACACTTATTCCACAGCCATTTACGGCGTTTCATATAAAGACGACACAGACGCCTTGTCCGTCACATCGCCGTGCCGGAGGGCCGCCCTCAGGGCCTCGCGCGCGCGCAGAGCCCGCATTTTCAGGGCGCTCACTGACACGTCGAGCAACTCCGCCATAGCGTCGTACGACATGCCGTCGACGTAGTGCATGACGAACGCCTCGCGCAGCGCCGGTGGCAATTTCGCCAGCGCGCGGCGGATCCCTCGTCGCACCTCGTTGCGTTCAGCAAGCGTTCCCGGGGCGTGCGTCACGTCGAGCAACGGTTCGGTGACATCGTCCAGACGGACGTTCCGCCGCCCAGGTTCCTTCAGATGGTCCAGGCACCGATTGCGCAAGGTACGAAACAGCCACGCCCGGAAACGCGAATGGTCGCGACACTCTCTCAGGTTCAAATAGGCGCGCACGAATGCATCCTGCACCATGTCGGAGGCAACGTCGTGGTCGAGCACAATCGTCAGTGCGTGACGATACAGGAACCGCTGGTATCGGCTGACCAGATGCTCGAACTGTTGCTTCTCGCCCCTGAGGACGCATGCCACGATTGCGGCATCATCCGCGGTGTCGGACGGGCGCGCATCGCTCGGCCCGTCCATCAACTCACCACCAGCACGGCGACAAATCCGCCCATGCCGTCGTCCCGCCTCCCGGGAGTGGACGAGGGCACGAACCAGTCCCCGTTTGCCGATCGAAACGCGTAGTTGTAGATGCCTGCGGCGAGCGGGAGACGGACAATCCACTCCTCGCCCTCGCGCTGCATCGGGGCCGGCTGCCAGTTGTTGAAGTCGCCCGCAATCGACACCACTCCCGCAGGCGCGTCGGCCGCGGACAGCCGCACGATGACGACTCCCGCCTGGGATCGCGGAACAGGGACCAGCGGTGCAGCGATGCGGCCAAGACGCTGCGTGAGACCGATGCTCCATGTGCGCCGCGTCGAATTCCAGTACAACGGATCGGGAGCCTCCTGACGGACACTGCCCCACACGCTGGTGCGTACTCCGAGGCTGACGCCACTCCCGAGGGCCCACACACTTTCGCTGAGATCCGTTGCCAGCCACTTCCCGGTTTGCCCCCACACGTCTACACGGGAACCTGCATAGACCACCGTCGCGCCGACAAACGGGTAGGTCCCTTCAATGGCATGTACCCACCGGGCATCGCCCTCCACGCGAAGGGTTCTGCCATACCCGCCGCGTGCACCCGTTTCGAAGACGCGGCGATTCTCGCGAACGCCCGCGAATGAAAGTGTCTGGCCTCGCCACCCACCTCGACCCTCGACGAATCCGCCGCCCAAGGACAGGTGCGCAAACGGAATTGCTTCGAGGGTGCCGCCTGCGCCATCGTCGTCTACCACCCGATCGTGAAACGAAAAACCGTGCGCACCCACATCGGCGCCGAAGGTCGCTCTGATGGCCGGCGCCGCCGCCAAAGTCAGACGGCCCCCCGTGCCACCGGCGATCCAGAACGTGCTCTCGCCACCAGCAGGCACTGCACCGGCGCCGTATACCCACGTGTCGCGGCGCGTGTCGTAGCGAAGCCCGCCGATCACATTCTTCGTTTCAACGTTTGCTGATACCGGGTCGTAGACGAGACGACCCGCGGAGATGTCCGCCGACCACCCCTGTCCGTATGCCGCGCTGGCCTGATTCATTGCGGCAAGGATCACCACCAGCACGGCGGTGACGGCGGGGGTTCTGCTCACAGTCGCGGAGTATCAGGTGACAAGAGCGTGAGACGACTGTTCGTTCCACCAAACCCATCGCCGATCTGAGGTGCGAACGGATCTGGCACCCAGACCTGACCATCGAGCACGAACGAGTAGTCGTGAACGCCCTGGGTGAGAGGCACTGTTATCGTCCAGATGTCCGGCGCGTACTGCCTCAGCTCGTAGCGCGGTTCCCAGTTGGTAAAGCTGCCGGCCAGCTGGACTCGTGAAGCCATTGCTTCCAGGCGGAATTGTACGAACATGGGCGGCGCCGTCGCACTGACGGCAGCTGACGTGAAATCGGCAGGTCGTTGGCCCGAAGAAGCTATCAGAAGAGCGACCAGCACGGCTCCGATTCCCGCGAGTGCAAAAGCGGGACGGATTGCAACCTCGCGCGGAGCCCATAAGAGGCTTGCGAGTCGATCGAGCAGGCCCGGCCGTCCTGGCAGTTCAAGAGGCTCCAGGCGTTCAATCTGGCCCATCACGGCCGTCCTGAGGTCCGGGGCGGGTCGACTGTCCAGGAAGGCGCGCGTCTCGCTTATAACTCCATCCATCTCGTCGTTCATAGTCCTAGTCCTACCCGTAGACAGGGACGAGGCAGCTGCCGGTCACGTCACATCCTACCCCGACCTGGATGTGACCGATACGGAGCTTCGCTCGTCTACCTATCGACGGTCGCGTCTGGCTCCCCCCAGGTTGCCGGCGTACTGAGGAGCTGGGGAATGCCAAAAATGGTCCGGTCGGCCGGGCCGCATCTGCTGGTGGTGGCGGTTGCTGCGGCGATGCTGACTGTGGGATGCGGAAAAGGGAACCTGCTCGAGTCGTCTACCGGACCTTCGAGCACTCTCAGCTCCAGCGCGCTGCTCAACGACGTCGGCGGTGATAGCGCAGCCACGGAATCCAGGGCCGGCGAGGTAGACGCGCTCGCGAAGGGTGGGAACGGCCAGGGCAACAGTGGCGACAAGAAACCAGCCGACGACGATGGTCAGAGGCGCAGCCACGAAGCAAAGGTCGTTGGGTTCGTCTCGGCCAGAGATGGTGACACGCTCACCGTGAACGGCATCTCCGTTGTCCCCGGAACGAACGCGATCATCCGCCATGGACATCGCGTGCTCACGACAGGGGATATTGAGGCAGGCGATCACGTTCAGGCGAAGGGTGCGATGGACGGTGACAAGCTCGTCGCCACGGAGATCAAGGTAGAAGACACCGGCAGCGACAACGACGATGAAGACGGCGAAGACGACGGATAAGCAGAGCGACGGATCCATATCGGCGGCGTTGGTTGAACTCAAGTAGCGCACCAAGGGAACCACGGCGGAAATCGATTCGGCGTGGTTCCCCTCCCCGATTCCTGGGCTGGGATTTCGATGTTACTGTGGCGCTTGCGCAACGATCACGACGATTACACCGATTGCTCCCTCCAGCTTACGCGCACCGGTGGATACACCATCAGTATCCGACGCGGCGGCGACCTGAAATTCACAGCGCTCGCAATTGATTGGAGCGCAGCGCAGCAGGTGATTGACGACCGGCGCGAGGAGCTGTTACGTCAAGGTTGGAAGCACTCCTTCTGAGGGAACGTGATCGCACAACCAAACGACCCGAGTTCTTGTCCGCACCCGCACGTTGTGCTCATCGATCCGGACCTGCAGCGTCGCGAGCAGCTCGCTCACGTGCTTCGCGAGCGAGGCTTCACGGTTTCGGTGATGAGTCACATCGCCGAGATCGAGCGCTGGCCTGTTGGCCAGATCGTCGTGGTCGATGCCGCCCGGTTTACGCCGTGGTGGGTTGAGGTCGGGGCCGCACGCATCGTCGTTCTCTCCGGAACCACAGTGTCGGAGATTCAGGTGTACGACGGCGTTCCCGGTAGATGGATTCCTCACGGGTCGGGCCCGGATGCGCTGCTTGCTGCCCTGTAACTCGTGCGCTGAAATGCGCTCCGCCGCGCTCCATACCCTGGGGTGACACATGCCGGATGACGCGCAAGCTCATCCGTTGACGAGGCGATTCAGCTCTGACGTCACCGCCATCCAAACCGGACTCGTGCGTCCAATACCGGACAGACTTTCACGTATCCGGCGCGTAACCTCACTCATCACTGCGACGCGCGTTCTCGGAAGCCACATCGCGTCTCGTGGGGCATCACGATGATTCCATCCACCGCGCCAAAGGATGGCGACACGCGGCGCTGCCCGCAGTGTCGAGCTGCCCTCGTTTTCAACAGTCGGCACCCGGTGATCAGCGTCGGTATGGCATTGCTACGGTCAGAGGCCGCCCCCGGCGGTATTCGCTACGAGCGCGCGTGGGTCTGCAAGAACGGCAACTGCGACTATCGCGAGTTCGAGGACGATGCGTGAGAGTTGAATACTCGGAGATCGTTACGACTGGCCCAGTTTCAGAAGGAGGAACCTACTTTACACGGCGGTCGGGGCGCACCAACGCGGGCACTGGTAACGGCGGGACTCTTCTGGCAGTATTGCATTCGCGTCCACGCCGACAGGAGGCCCCATGCGCCGGATTTCGATCACCACCGCCGCGCTCACCCTCGTTGTGGCAGGAATTTCGTTCGCTCAGGGGTTCATTCAGTACAGCAGCACGAGCGACTTCTTTGCCGTGAATTTCCCCGGCGAACCAAGCGTCCGCGAAACCACGTGGAAATCGGAACACGGTATCGCACTACCGGCGCGCATCTACAGCGTCGAGAATGCGCGAGGGCGCTACTCCATGACCGTGGTGAACTACCAGGACGTGGAAAAGCTGAGTGCCGAACGGGCGGCGCAGTGCCAGCAAGGCAAGGGCGAGGGTGACGCGTGCATGAACTCCTGGCGCAGCGATGTCTCAGGGTCGATCGTCTGGGCGATCTATCAGTTCCTGCAACGAGGCGGCAAGGTGACGTTTTACGGCTGGTATGTCGCCGATCTCGTGGCGGGACACCAGCTACAGCTGCTCAACCCGGACGAGTCGCGCACCTTCGCGACGGTGAACATGCACGGCACGCGTCTCTATATTCTCGAGGGCACCGTGCCGCGCGGGGCGCCCGCGCCGGGCCTCTTTCAGCAGTCGCTGATGTTTCTCGACGAACAGGGCCGCTCGATTCGCTATCGGAACTATTACTCGCCGACTTACTCGGACGAATGGAAGTTCCCCGCGCCGTCACCGCCGCGAGCGAGGTGATGAGAGCGCCATGTGCATGCCCTTGGCCGGTTTTCGACAGGAGACGACCATGCTGATGAGATCCCTGTGTCTTGCGGCGGCGTGCGCCGTGTCGGCGGTGCTGCCTGTCCGGGCGCATCACTCCCACAACAACTACGACACCGCGACGTGGACGACGATGGAAGGAACAGTCACCGAGGTGCATCGCCTGGTGCCGCACTCGTGGGTCTACATGGACGTGAAGGACGCAAAAGGCCAGACCGCCACGTGGGCGCTGGAGGCGACCGGCCCCGGTGGCCTGGAGAAGGTCGGCGTCAAAGTGAATGACGTCAGACCTGGCGACCGCATCAAAGTGCGATGCCACCTGCTCAGGGATGGTGCAACCGGGTGCCTGCTGGGATTCGTGACGCCGATGCATGGCGACGCCGCGCGCGGACACGGCATCGAGAAGGATTGGGACGGCGGTGGCGGCGCCGGCTTCCCCGCGGCGAGTCCCTACACGGCGCCGGCCGCAAAATAACACCGTAGGTAGCCGGAGACCTTCAGCCGCACGGTAGCCGGAGGCCTTCGGGTCTCCGGGCGGGTTCACCGAACGCCGCCGTCGGCGCCAATCACCGTCGAAGTCTCAACGTTATAGCGTCGATAGTTGGAATACTCCGCCACACCGCGCAGGCGCAACCGCCGCACGAGCAGCACCCGTGCGCTCGCGGTCCATGTCACTTGCGCCGGCAGCCACGTTCTCGCGTCGACCTTGCGACGCTGATATGTGGCCACCGTACCCTTGTGGACGCGCGCGAGCAAGCCGAGACCGAACGACAAGTTATCGACCGCCTCGATCTCGACGCGAACCAGTTCGTAGTCCGATTCGCTGATCCATGCCCGCGCCTTGAAATGCCTCATGATCCTGCCATCGCCGGTGCGCGGCCGCGCAGTTTGTCTGGGCGTCAGGGTGGCGAGAATGGTGTCGTGCCCGTCGATGGCCTCGCGGCGCAGCATCTGGATGTCGTAGACGCGGAAGATGTCGTCGACCGCCTCCGAGTATTCGCGTCGGGCCTTCTCCTGCTCGCGAGCTTCCTTCTGTCGCTCGGATGGACGTGCCTGTCGCCGGGCATAATCTTCGGCCTGCTCTTTGCGCTCGGAATCCCGTGCGGCGAGTGCCGAGGGCGCCACCGGGCGTCCGTTCTCTTCGATCAGACGGCGATAGCGATCCTCGCCCGGTAATCCGGGATACACCTCGTAGACCTTCACAGATTCGCTCGTGACGCGGCTTCCGCCATCGATCTTCTGCTCGACCCGCCGCTCGTTGAACACATATCCGCTTTGACGCTCTTCGTCGGTGGCCAGATGCTTCTTGACTTCCGACGCGAACGCCTCGAAGTCGGGAAGCGGCCGCTCCTGCGCGACAGCCGTGGCGAGCAAGAGGAACGCGGCAATTAACGGACGCACGGGCCTGGTGGGAGTTTGGGAATGATCAGTTGCGTTCGCGCACGGGCTCGACATCGAGCTCCGCTTTGGTTGTCGTATCGGCGGTTACGTCGAGAGGCACGCCGTAGGTGAGGTAGCTCGTCTGCGAAACAAAAAGTTTGTACGCGCCTTTCGCCACGCGGATCGTCGCCAGGCCGCGCTCGTCGGTGACCGCTCTGTATGGGTGCATGACAACCTGGGCGCCGCTGAGCGGCATCTGGCTCGCCCGGTCGATCGTCTCCACCGTGACAAGGCACTCGGGACGCATAACGGCCCTGACACCGAAGCTGGCGAAGGCTTCGAGTGTGCGGCAGTGTGGCATCCAATCGCGATGCCCTGACGTTCCAGGTGTACAGGCCATCCGCCGCGGGAGCCGCGAGCTCGACTTCCGCAACATTCAAGCTGCCCGTGCCGGGCCACGGACTGCCATTCGTTACTGTGGCGATGACTCTCCCCTCGTGGTCGTGGATTTCAAGAGCCCGGTCCGAAAGGCTGCATTCGCTGGAGCACTTGATCCCGACTTTCATCCTGAATCGTTCGCCCGCCACAATCGCCGGGGGGATATCCCACACGACAATGCTCGTCGTATGAGGAGCGACGGTGAACGACGCCGCTGCAGACGCTTCGGCGTACGAAGTGCCCTTTTTCACAAAGGCCGGACACACTGCTACCCACGTATGGGATCCGATCCCGTCCGGAGCCTTCACGACACGCTCGTTGGTTTCGTTCACACTGCCGTCGAACCTGACGAGCTCCAGACCGGCAACTTCGTTGCCGGCCTGGTCCCTGACCGAGAGCGTGTGCCCCCGCAGGTCCCGCGGCGGAGCGCACGACACGGCAGCAATCAACGTCAGGTCAGCGCCGGCGTCCACGGCGTCTGGAGAAACACGAAACGTGCACGTCGCCTGACCGGGAGTGGGATGGGTATCAGACATGGTCGTTCAGGTCCGCCTGACGGCGGACGCTACGTCCATCTTAGTAGCGCGGCGGCTTCAGCCGCCGCGCGTATTCCGGCCGTGGAGGCCTCGCCGCCCGCGCGGGCACGCCAGCGACTACGTCGTCGTCGGCTCCTTCGCCGCGTTGCTGCCCGCGATGTAGCCATGGACCAGGGCTCTGCCCAGCCCGTGCTGGTTGCCGCCACCGCTCGATTCGCCGCCGGCATACAGGCCGGGAATGGGCTCGCCCTGCATGTCGACGACCTGGGCCTTTCCGTTGATGCGAAGACCGCCGTACGAATCGTGCCAGACGGGAAACAGCGCGGCCGCGTAGAACGGTGGTTTGCTGATCTTGTGCATCGGCGCATCCGACCCGCGCGCAAACTCGGGATCGCTGCCCTTGTCCACGAACGAGTTCCACTTGGCCACCGTTTCCTTCAGGTAGGTCAGAGGCACTCTCTGGAACTCCTGCCCTTTCTCGACTTTCGCGGCCAGCTCCTCGATCGTGTCGGCCTTGAAGAACAAGCCATTGGTCGGCGACGTGAACGGCGGCTCGATGTTCCACTTGTCGCGCTCCACTGCGGCCTGATCGAAGATCGCCCAGATCGGTCCCGAGAAGTAGTCGGGCGCCTTCGAGCCTTCGTTCATAGCCAGCGCGGCATGGATGCTGTTGGGCTCTGCATAGGTCGCTCGGACGTTTGCGACACTTGCATTGCGCCAATCGAGTTGCACGTGCTCGAGCCCAGACTTGGGTTGCCCTTTACTCGGACCGGCCGGAAAGGCCGCGCCGCCCTCGCGAATTGTCACGAGCATCTCGTTGAAGAATCGTTTCCCCACCTGATTCACGACGATCAAGTGCTGGAACGAATCAGGGCCAAGGACGACGCCCGTGGATCCGCGAAATGGGAACGTCGGGTGACCCGGCAGCATGTCCGTGTATGGGTCGCGCGTGGCAAGGGTCCCCGGGAAATGGAACGTGCTGCCATAGGAGAGGTTCTGATGCATCCCCGCGAGGTTTGCCCCGACCCTCATCCCCGCGATAATTCCGCTGGCGTCCTGACCGCGTGGTCCCAGCAGCGCCCAGCCGCTCGACACGAATGCGGGCTCTCTCCACGCCGCGTAGAACATGCTGCGGAACTGCGGATTGGCTGAATGACCGCCGGCACCGATGACGATCGCCTTGCGAGCCCTGATGTATATCGTCTCGGTGCGATCGTCGACGTTGCCGTTCTGCCAAAGACTCTCGAGCCGCGCACCGGTCTGCGGGTGGAACCTCGGTGAATAGCTCGCCCGGATGCCAACAACCCTCCCCGAGAATTGCTGCTCGCGGATGATCTCGTCCATGTGACGGTTGAGGATGAACCGGACGCCTTTTTCGCGAGCGCTGAACTCCAGGCCCCTCGAGAGCGCGGCGCCATTGGTGCGCGCGCCAGGGCTGGCGACCTTGGCACCGTCCTCCATGAAACGCGGCGCGAAGTGGCTCGAGCTCACGCCCCTGATTCCCGCGTCCTGCTTCGAGACCGTTCCCTTCTTGATGTCGGTCGTCGGACCTTCCATGAGGAAGCAGACGGCCCGCCTGGCGCGGGACATGCCGCCATTGCCGTGGGTGCCGGAGATGCGGCCCATGCGGACGTAGTTGGCCATCAGGAATTCCCTGGTCGCGTAACAGTTGTCGGCAAAGGCTCGATGCAGGTCGCGTTCGTTGTAGCGGTAGGGGGCCTGCGCGGCGGCGTCCATGACCGACCAGTCGGTGTGATCCCTGAACAGGAAGTCGGTGTCTTCCGTCAGCTCCTCGACACTGTGCTGGCGTGGCGCCGTGACGAATCCCTCCGGGTCGCCCTCACCCTTGATGTCCCTGAGTTGAAGTGGATCCCCGCCGCCAAATGAAACCTGCGCACCGCTGTGCAGCATCTTGCCGCCGATGTCGAAGTTCTGATCGACGACAATCACGGACGCCCCGAGGTCGCGGGCGCGAATGGCCGCGGGCAACCCGGTGCATCCTGCCCCGATCACCACGATGTCCGCTTCGTAGTTCCATTGAATGGCGTCGGCCGGCGAAACCTGCGACAACGCCGTTCCCGACGTGGACAGAACGGAACCGCCTACGCCGGCGGCAACGCCTACACCAGCGGCAGCTCCTGTCTTGACGAAATCGCGCCTGCTGACCGCCTTCTCGCCCCGAAGCTTTCCGTCTTTTTGATCCCGTTCGTTGGCCATGTCATTACCTCACTTGAAGCACCACCGGGACCCGGACCGTGCGGACGCGTCGTGCCTGTCGCCGCGGTCGCATTCTACGCCTCTCGAGGGTGGCCAGTCACGAGGGATGTGCTTCATGGCCCGTGGCGAGCGCGCACGCTTGGGTGTGCGCGTTCCCGGCCGCGCAGGCTCCGGCCGCGCAGGCTAAAGCCTGCGCGCTACTTTTGTGGGGCCCAGGTGGCAGGTATGGCAACGCCAACCCCGTGCTCGAACACGAGACGCGCGCCGCGCTCGCCTGTCTGAAACAGACACGCAAGCGCGCCCAGGGCAGCCGCAGCCAGCGCCGTGCGGATCCACCGGGGTGGTTGAGGGCTCTTGAACCTGATTCCGAGGCGAACTATGGCGATGACCCCAAATGCGAGGGTCGTCACGAGGGCCCAGTTCCAGTGCTCCAGGACGACCGGATGTGCCGTCCCCGGGGTCAGCACGGTCGCTGCCGCCTGGCGGCCCGTGAAATATGCCAGCGCCGCCGAAACTGCACCGGCCGGATACAGGAAGGACGCGGTCGTGTTGGCCCATGCGGCGCGCGGCAGCATGAGCGCAACCAGATCCACCATGACCGCCGCAATCCACCACGCGATCGGAAAGTGGACGATGAGCGGGTGAATGTTCGGCGCCCAGTCGGGAAGGAAATTCGTCACGTCACGGCGCCAGCGGGGCCAGCGGCATCACCAGGACAAACGAGAGCGACCAGGGGCTCGCGCTCTCGACGAACCGTTCGCCACCGAGCACGTCCCCTTTTTTTGGCAGGCCCGTCGCCAGGTAGTCGAGCGACACTTCGGCCTCGACATTGCGCAGCCAGTGTCCATCCGGAAGGCCATTGAAGACGTGAAATGCCGTGTCCCACTCAAAATCCAACTTGTGAGTGAACACGCTGCGGGCGCTCGGCTCGTGTGCGGGGCTGAACTGATCGACCAGATCGACGTGTGAGGAAACCCATCCCCCCGTCTGCCCGGCATCGAGCAAGATGAAGTTGAGTTCGGTTTCAATTTCCACACCGTTGTCGCGGATGCTGCTCACACCAATTCCGGTGGCGGTCGCTCCGGTGAATGGATTGACGTCGGTGTTCCCGAACGGCTTGAAGATTGCCTCCAGCGTCATGCCGAGCCTGGGGATCGTCATCGGCACGTCGAGCGCAAAAATCAGCTCGAAGACGCGCTCCCGCTTCTCTCGCCCTCGTTCAACGACGACGCCATGGTCGTCGAGAACCTCGACCATCGGCGGCCGGAAGAGATTCTCCACCGTGAACGTCGGCTCGATTTTCAACTCGGGCACACAAAACAGCCGGCAGCGATCCTGAGCGCTGAGCGCCGTCGCACTGGAGATGAGAATGATCGAGACGACGACCGCGGCTCTCTCTATACGGCCTGTCGATGAACCATGCAGGCCGCCTCGAGGCATCGTCATGGAGCGACTCGCCATGTCCGGACGCTCGGCCACGACCTCAGCGCCTCACTCGCCCACTCGTTGGATCGGTCCTTGTGGCACATGATGCACGGATTCGGCACGCCGTAGCGTTCGGACGTTGTCGGTGAAATGAATTTGAACGTGTGGCTGCGAACGTTGACGTCGGCGATGGTCTGCTGCACAGCCGGCATATGACACGCCACGCATTTGCTGCCTTCGCTCTGGGCAGCGTGCTGAGTGTGAAACTCGATCGACCCGCGCGGGCCGGGCTGTAACACCGGCTTATGGCACTGGAGGCAGACGTCGTTTCCGGGAAGACGCAGATCCGCGTCGTGCTCAGTCCCATGTACGTCATGGCACGCGAAGCATTGCACGCCCTTCACGTACATCTGGCTCTGCACGTAGTCGTTGCCCTGCATCCGATTCTTGTGCGCAGTCCCTTCGGGCCAGTGGGTGAACGTCGCCGTTCCCAGGTGGTGCTCCTCGAGCTGCCAGACATCGGCGAGGCGCCCCCCGGGCTGGTAGCCGACCGGCCAGTCGTAATAGCGACCTTCGATGGGATTTGTCCGGGGTTTTCCCTGCGAGTGGCACTGAATGCAGATATCGTCGGCGCGATCGGGATCGAGCCGGGCGGGATTGACGATCGACGCGGCTTGTTCGTCCCGAGCGTGCGCACTGCCCGCGCCATGGCATCGCTCGCAGCCCACGTTCCATTCCGTCACGGTTCTGGTCTTGACGTCGTAGTTGACGGAGTGACACCCGTCACACAGCGGTCCCGCCGGCCGCTGCATCTGGTCGTCGGGATAGACATTCGTCCACCAGTCGGTACCGGGCCTCGGCGAGTACGCGCGCCAGGTCTTGTTCCGCACGTCCCACTGCGCGGGAAAGACGAAATAGTCGTCGCCGATTCTTGTGAAGTAGCGCTGCTTCCACTTGCTGCCGTAGGTGAACGCCACGTCTGCCGGCGTGAAGGTGACCAGCGGGTTGGGGCGCGAAAAATCACCGAGGATGGCATCGGGATGCTGCTTCGGGTCGCGCACGACGTTCGCCATCAGCGTTGTCTTCCAGCGCGTGTAAATGTCGCGATGGCACGATTCGCACGCCGCCGACCCCACGAACTGCGCGGCACCACGGTTCGCGGCGGGTGGTGGCGGCGGAGATCCTCCGCACGCACTGAGGACTGACGAGCACGCGAGGGAACACACGGCGGCCAGGTACCTCGCGCGGGAGCCGCAAACAGGTGGAGGCATGACACCGTTGACTATAGCGTGTCAATGAGTGAGCGCGCACGCCTGAGCGTGCGCGCGAAATGAATGCGCTGGACGCGATACGATACCAACCGCGAATGAGCGCCCCACTGAGCCGGCGTACCCTGCTGCAACAGGCATCGGCCACGCTGCTGTCGGTTGGAGGCGCATTGCGTTCCGCGGCGGCGCAGCCCGCGACTATTAAAGTCTTTTACGATCCAGCCACGCTTCGGCACCAGCCTGGCAGCAGTCATCCGGAACGCCCTGCACGACTCGACGCGGTTATGGACGCGGTCCGCGCCCTCGAGCGGCGGGGACGACTGTCCGTCGAAACCCCGCGGCCCGCGGTCGATGACGACATTCTCCTCGTGCACACTCCGGAGTATGTTCGACTCGTACGCAGCGAGGTTGCGGCGGGGCGACGATCGCTCAGCACTGGCGACACGGAGATTTCCACAGGTACCCTCGAAGCCGCGTTCATGGCGGCGGGCACCGTCGTTTCGGCCGTGGATGCCGTCTTCAAAGGTGCCACTCGTCACGCGTTCTGCGCCGTGCGCCCGCCCGGCCATCATGCCTCACAAGCCCGTGGTATGGGGTTCTGCGTGTTCAACAACATCGCGATCGGGGCGCGCTACGCCGCGCGACGGTATGGCGTGGAGCGAATACTCATCGCCGACTGGGACGTCCACCACGGCAACGGCACGCAGGAGGTGTTCTGGAGCGACGGCTCCGTGCTCTTCTTCGACACCCATCAGCACCCCTGGTATCCGGGCACCGGCAGTCCGAGCGAGACAGGCGACGGAAAAGGCCGCGGGCTCATCGTCAATCAGCCGTTTCCGGCTGGTTCCGGGCGCAATGACATCGTCGTTGCGTTTCGCACCCGGCTCGTGCCGGCTGCAGAGCAGTTCAAGCCTCAGCTCGTGATGATCTCCGCCGGATTCGATTCACGCGCACGAGACCCACTGGGCCAGTTCACTCTTGCCGACGCCGACTTCAGTGAGCTGACGGCGCTTGTCGTCGAGATCGCTCGACAGCATGCAGGCGGACGTGTGGTCTCGGTGCTCGAGGGAGGCTACTCCCTCGATGGGCTCGCGCGCGCCGTCGATGCACATCTCAGCACGCTGAGCGCCTGACGGCATTCGTCCGACACTGATCGCTGGCGGTGCACACCGTGCCAGGAAATCCGTCAGTGTTCGTCGCGCCGGCGTCCGGGTCTCCGGCCGCGACGGCCGTGAATCCGACAGCTTTTTCCCGGAACAGCCGTCAGTTGTGTGAGTTACAGACGAAAAAGGCTGGCTTCCAGATTGCTCTGCGTCTCAGCCATGACTGCAGCGCTCGGAAAAATCGTCTCTCTAGCAGATGCGATCGAACTTTGTGTTCCTGTCCCGAACCGGCGTCGTGAGAGCCGGCGTCGCCCGGGCGAGGTGCGCTGGCTGCGCAACGCTCGCCTGAAGTACGGTCCCAACGTCGACATCATCGACATCTCCCCCAACGGAATCCTGATCAGGACGAATCGCGAGCTGTCGGCAAACGACACGGTCGTGTTCGAGCTCTCCGTCGCGACAGGCAACCTGCTCGTCGTGGCACGAGTGCTTCGATCGCGCAAGGTAGCCGACAGTTTTTCCCAGTGGTTCGAAACGGCGTGTCGGTTCAAACGTCCTTTGGTGGTTCCGAAGGTCGTCGCGGAAATGCGCGAGAGGACTGACGCAACAGCGAGGATTGTGAAAGTCGACGCGTAGCCAACAGCGTCGAACAGCAGTGCCTTAACGCCCCTCCCCCCGGTAGCGTCACCGCCCCTCCCCCCCGGTGACGCTATGGCATGAACGGTTTGATCACACAATGACGATCACGGTTGAGGAGGCCGACGGATCCCGTATCATGAGGCCGCCATTGATGAACGCCTTGTCCTGCGGCATCCCTTTTTCGTCGGTCGGTCCCGTGTGGATCAGGACGTAGCTACCCATCTCCGGCCCGAGCTGATTCAACTTCCAGCCGAAGTTCTCGCCGTAGAACTTCTTCGCACGGTCCAGGTTGTCGGCCGGTATCTCGAAATGCACGACTCTGTTCATATCTGACCTCGCGCCAGAAAAATAAAGGTCGATCAGCGCGCCGCCGACGCCGGCGCACCAGCGGCTGCGAGTGTCCGAATCCATCCGTCCTGCCGCGAGGAAATCAGCAGTTCCCCGTCCGCAGCACGATGAACGTGCAGATCGGCGCGCGCGAGCGGACCGCCCATCGCCTTCTCGACGAGCTGCTTGAACGTCATCGCGGCTGGCGTTCCGTCCGGTTGGCGGACCACAAGCTCGATCTCTTCAATCGGCGCCACGCTGCGCGGCACACCGTCGTCGGCCGCCTTGAGAGCCGCGACGTCGGCGGCAAACAGACGGCCGCGGTTGATGTCGCCGAAGACGAACTTGCCGCGCAGCGCCGGCACGCGTCCGCCGTAGACGAAGCCGCCGGTGATGGCGACGCCTTCACCGTGGTCGTACATCGCCACCGGGTAACTGAAGCCGTCTTTCGTCGAGCCATCGAGAATGTTCGCGGGAAGGTCGAACACCTGCCCCATCGTCCCGCCCGGGCGCTGGAGGCCGTTGTCGAAGATGCCCTCGCGGATCATCCACCCGTAGTTGCCCCCCTCGCGGACGATGTTGATCTCTTCGACCTGGCTCATGCCGATGTCAGAAACGAACAGCGTGCCGTCGGCAGGATCCCACGAGAAGCGGTGCGGGTTCCGGAAACCGTACGCATAAATTTCGCCGAGCGTTTTCGGATCGTTGTCGGCCGCGAATTTGTTGATGGGCGGAACGGTGTAGTCGCCCACGCCCTTGATCCCTCGCGACGCACTGGGACTCCGCGGATCTATCCGCAGCAGCGCACCGACGATGCTGTCGAGATGTTGGGTCTGGGCGGGATTGCTCGCGCGAGGGCCACCGCCGTTGCTGAAACCAAAGTCGGTGCCCCCGATGTACAGAAGCCCATAATCGGGCGAACCGGGGCGCGCGGTCGGATTGAATTCGAGCGCGCCTATCGGGTGGAAGTAGTTGTCCACGACATGGGCGACGCGAAGCAGCTCGCGATGGGCTCCGCTAAAAGCATTCGCCGCGGGCGCCTTCGCGCGCCATTCCGTAATCACCGTCTGGTAGGTAACGTCCGACCCGGTAAAGCCGGGGGGGATGAACTGTGGAACCCCGGGATTGCCCTGCGCCTTTTCGCCGTGCACGGTGTAGATGAGACCGTTGCGCGCGAAGTCTGGGTGGAAGGTGAAGCAGATGAATCCGCTTTCGAGACTGCGGTAGAACCCGAGCGGGAATTCCGCTGCGAGATCAAGGTAGAGCGACGGTTGGTTGTTCTTGTCGATCAGGTACAGGCGGCCGCGCGAGTCGTTGGCGAACCGGCGGCCATCGGAAAGGTCGCGCACGAAGCTGACCCGTGCCCACGCACCGGGCGCCGTATCTTCGCTCGCCGCGCGCAGCATGCGCGTGTCGGGCAGCCGGGCGACGTCGCGCACCTCGACCCGCAGGCCACGCTTGGGAATGGGCGACGGAATCGGATCGGCAACCTGTGAAGTCGTCGATCGCGCGCCCCAGAACAGCGCCGTCAGCATCGTCAGGATCGCAATTCGTTTTGTCATAGGGATCTCCGGCTCGTCGCTACTGTAGGGGCCGACCTTCAGGTCGGCCCGGCGGCCCGGTCAGCGTAGCAGAAGACCAGCTTGTCCTTCACGCGGCGCGGCTTCGCAGCAATGACGTCACCGGTCCCCAGACGTCACGGTGCACAGAGATGTTCGGCAAGGGCTCCACTGGCACCATCCAGCCGGCACTGCCCGTATGCGCGCGTTGAAGGGCCGCGTAAACGACCTCGGCCGCCTGCGGGTGATCGCCCTTCAGTGCGTGCAGGGCGGCTTCGACAATCGCGGCTTCAACCTCACCACCGCGCTCCCGGAGGTATCCCAGGCCCTGCCGGAACGGCGATTCTCTGGGTCGTTGTCTCGTTCGTCCTTCCGCTGGCGCTCCCGTTCCTCTTTCGCACCGACGCAACGCGGTCCGGCAGCGCGAGCGTCGGCGCCATGATCGGGTCAGGCTCGATCTTGCTGGCGGCGTTACTCGGGTTCGTCGCCGGTTTCATGTGGATGCTCTGGAGACGACAAAAGGCGACTAAGCCGCTTCAACGCGACTCGCCTGACTCGGCGCGGAGCGAGCGACCCTAATCGGTCGCTTGCTTCAGCCCCTTGATCAATCGGTAGCACTCCCGGCAATACCCGTCTTTGAACTCCAGCTCGCCACAACGACCCACACCGTCGTGATTGATATGCGTTTCATCGTCACACTTGCACAACACCGTGCCCGGTGCGTGCACCTGCGTCGATCCGGGTTGCCCAGAACTGTCGCCTCGATCGCGTCCGCCGCTCATAGGTCCTCGGCTGTTTCCTGCTTCGCAGGGACATGGTATCGTGGAATCATCGTCGCGGTTACTACGCGCGACGCCAAACAAAGGCTTACAGCGACCACGCTCTCTGAACTCCGGGAGCACGACGATACGGTCGCGGCCGGGAGGTGCATCTATGACACATAGCACCGGAGGCAGTCGCTAGACTGTTTCCTTCGCTTCGCAAGACAGAGGGCCGGCGGCAACGCCGGCCCTTTTTTCATGTCGGATTGGAGGAGCGGCGCTTCAGATAGACGTCCCGTGACAGCGTCCGATTCGTGCTGCCCTTGCCGACGATTTCGAGCCGCGGATCGAGCGAGCGCTCGCCGCTTTCCGACCACAACCGCCGCAGGGAGTAGGGCTCGCGCACCACGACCAGGACGTCGGCCGGCGCGCTCTCGGCAATGCGCGTCAGGATTGCCGCCTTCGCCGAAATCATGTTGGTGATGAAGATGACCTGTGCGCGGCCATAATCGTATGCCTGTCCATTGCACAGCTCCGCCACTACTCGAGCGTAACCAAATCGAGCGGCAATCTCGCGAGCTGTGTCGACGGCCTCCGGTACGATGTCGAGTCCGACGATCTGCGTTGTCTCTGTTCGCTCGTGGACGTGGAACATCGTCACCGGCACTCTGCCGCAGCCAACCATCACGAAACAGCGGCACGCGCCGAAGTCGACACGCTCGAACATCTCACGCACGCGGTTGTAGGTGCGCAACACAGCGGGACTCGCGACATCCGTGAACGCGACGTGGCTGTCCCGGGGCTGCTGCAGCAGGCGCTTGGCCTCGGCTATCTCCTTTCGCACGACACGCCGATAGAATGCACGCGTCAGCCCGGGCACATGTCGACTGAGCGTTGGATCGGCGTCCAGCAAGGCCTCGGCAGTCTCATCGCCCATCTCGTGCGCGAGCGTGCACAGATCGTCGATCAGTTGAGCCGGATCGCTGTCGCCGCTCGATTCGAGCAGCGCCGCGAGGGCCCCTGCCCATTCCTGCACCTCATTCACGGCCATACATAGCGATTATCGGATGGAGACCTGTCTCGTTCACTTCGAGGGCGCCTTGGTTCCGGAGACCGAGGCGAGGATCAGTCTCCTGTCGCCGGCAGTGGCGCACGGCCCCATCGCTTATGAGACGCTGCGCGGCTACTGGAACGAGGACCGCCGCAACCTCTTTCTCTTTCGCCTGCAGGAACATCTGACCCGTCTGACGGCGTCAATGCGGATCCTCCGGTTCAATGAACTGTTCGGCCGCGAGTCGTTGAGCGCGTGGATTCAGGAGGTGGTGCGTGCGAATCGCTACACTGAGGACATCCACATCCGGATGTCCGTTTATCCTCTCGATCGCAACGGCCCAGGCCGATCGCCGGAGCGTACTGGCCTTGTGATCAGCGCCCGGCCGCGGCCCGATCGGCCGCCAGACGTGGCGCACTGCCAGGTGAGCTCCTGGGTCCGGAGCGGCGGCGACAACCACCCGGCGCGCGTGAAGGCCGTCGGCAGTCGCATGTTTTCGCGCGCGGCGCTCGCCCAAGCCGACACGGATGGCTACACGGATCTCATCATCCAGGACGATTGCGGGAAGATTCTCGAAGCCACCACGAGCAACGTGTTCATCGTCAGGCGCGGCGTGCTCGCTACGCCGCGCACCACCGATCAGATTCTGGAAGGGATCACCCGCGATACGCTCATTACCGTCGCGAGCGATCTAGGCATCCGCTGCGTGGAGCGACCGGTGGACCGGACCGAGGTCCATGACTGTGACGAAGCGTTTCTCTGCAGTACTGGCCTCGAGATTCTGCCAATCGCGTCCGTCGACCGGCTTCCCGTGGGCAACGGCACCGCAGGTCCCGTTACCGACGCGCTGCGCAGCCAATATCGTTCGATTGTGCGAGGATCCGCACCGCTCCACGCTGATTGGCTGACCGCCGTGTATTGAAACGTCGCCGATCGCCCTTACTGCCGTCCCAGCCGCGGTGCGGGAAGGCGATTGAAATAGAAGCTGCTGTACTGGACGGGCTTCCCCTCTGCATCCAGGAACCCGAACGACTGCTGGAAGATGATTGGCGGAGCCTCGTCACTGGCGCCGGTGGCGTCGAGGACGTACAGCCGATTCTCGTGCAGGTAGATGCCGACGTACGACCGCGACTCGTCGGGATTGGTCAACTGAAGCTCATGGCCCGTGACGCGCTCGATATAGTGCCAGGCGTCGTACGTGACCTTGACGCCCGGCTTCTGTCGATACCGCATGGCGGCATAGTCGATCGATCCCATGATGTCGATCGTCCAGTAGCCCGGACCTCCCCGATACGCTATGTGGTTCACCTCCGAATGTATCCGCTCGGCATCGGAGTAGTCGATCACCGTCACTGAGTAGCGCGTCCGGCCCTGCGCCCAGCTGTAGACACGCCCCGGAAACTTCGCGCCGTACTCAGAGTCCCACGTGATCGCTTCGACCTTCGGTTGGCCTGGCGCGGGAACCATGAAACGATCGACACGGTTCTCGTACTCTGTCCACTCCTGCGCCAGCACCGGCTGCCCAACCAGCAGCACGAACAGTGTGGCCATCAGAGCAGCGAGGCGCATGTTTCTGTCCTTTCGCTTTTCACCTTCACGCTACGGCTTTTGACCGGCTCCCGCAAACGGATGCGCGTGGCCACCCGCAATGCCGAACTGGTTGTTCTCCTGACAGAAATTTTCCATCAACTCGTCGCCCGCAGGGGCGAGCTGGGCGTTGAACGTCACGGTAAACGGGCGGGAATACGCGCCCGGGTCGTCTATCGTGACGGCATTGACGAGCGTCCCCCTGTTGATGCGCGTGAACCGCTCTATCGTGTGCAACTGCTCGGTGTGGGGTGTCCCCTTCCGATCGAACCAGAACTTGTCGTTGTAGCCGACCGTGTCGATGACGAGCGTGTCCTTTTCCCACGCGCCGATCGAATGGCCAAACCAGGTGGGATCCAGCTCTGAGGGGTGCTTGCGTCCATCCATGAATATCTGGCGATACGTATGGATGATCGCCTCGTGAAGAATGAACATGTGGGTCGGCTTGATCGTGTAGTTCTGCACGAAACGCCACGGGTACGGCGTCACGCGCGGGACGCCCATCGGCAGGCACCAGTAATAGGGATCGTCGTTCGGCCGCTTCTCGCGATCCTCCATCAGCGCTTTCGCCCACGGAAGCAGCGGAAGCGACTCGCCTTTCGGCAGCCCCGATGCCATGTCGCCGGGACCGCCACCAATCCAGAGCGCGTCGCCGAGATCGATCGTGCCGTCGGCAAGCCGCGGCGGCGGGCCTGTTGGCGTGGCGGGTCGGCGGATTTCCTGTCCCAGGGCGTTGACCGGCCCGATACCCCTTTGTCTTCGCCGCCGCCCCCTTGTCCGGAAACGATCCCTTGCGCGAGCAACGGAGCTGCCAGCACAACGGCGCCGACGACGACGAGCAGCGTGCGCATTCCGGTAACCTCCGTTCCCGATCGGGTGCGCAAATGATGGGCCGGTGTCACCTGCGCGTCAAGTCGCCATCAGTGTTTCGCGTATCAGCCCGGAATCCATTCGGCTCGCGCCGCAAACTCGTCCGGGCGGGTGCCCTCGAAACGCCGATTTCACGGCTTGGCGGGTTCCGCGTGGGTCTTGCGGAGCAGCGGCGCTGCCTCCGGCGAGATCATGAATTTGATCATCGCCCGCGCGGCGTCCGGTTCTTTCGAGGTGGTCAAGAGAGCGACACTAGACGGGCACGGCTTGTTCAAGGCGCCAGGCAGCGGCCCGACGTAATCGGTTCCAGGCACGCCGGCCATGATGTTGGTCTGCTGAATGCCAATCTCGAAGTCTCCGCGAGCCAGATAATCGGTGACGGGACCGCCGGCCGTGAACTTGGTCTTGGCTTTCAACTGCTCGGTCAGGCCGAGCTGCGCAATCCCGTCCGCGACATTGGTGCCGCTGCAGCCGCGCGAGTAGCCGATCGACTTCGCCGCGAGCAATGTCGCCTTGTAGGCTTCCACGGTGCTGATGTCGGGTTTCGGCGCGCCAGCCCGCACCGACAGGCCGAGACCGGCGAGCACGAACGGCGTCACCGTGCCGGCCACGATCCTGCCACTCTTGACGAGCTCCTCAATCGCGGGAGGATTTCCAGTGACAAGGTCTGCCGGGCCGCTCTTGATTCTCTGTTCGAGTGCGGCACCCTCCTGCTGGATGACGATCACCTTGTGGCCGCTCGCGCGCTCGAACCCGGCGGCGAGTTCCCTCACCCCCGGCGTCGCGCCCTGGTTGGTCAGGATGACGAGTTCGGCCGCGAGCGCCGCTCCCTGCGGCACCAGGGCACCGACGAGGCACGCCGCGACGAATTTCGAGCACGCTTTCATGACGTCCTCCCGCTGTGTTTCTGTCGGCAGCGGATCGAAAGTCCTGCTGTCGAACCGGCGACAGCTTATCCTGCCTCGCCTCCGTGGGCCAGCCTGTTCAAGGTGTAGGGGCCGACCTTCAGGTCGGCCCACCATCCTTGACGGAGAGTTCCGCCGGGACTAACCTGACTCGAACGTGTCGAGTCTTCGAGCCGCCCTCCGCCATCTGGCAGCTTCGTGGCTGTCGGTGCACCTTCTGGTGATGACCGGGCCGGCGATTCTTGCCGTTACGTTGGGAATCTCTCTTCCGGATATCGTGTGTACGTGCGCGCATGGGGCCGACCATGGCACGTGCCCGATGCACCGCACGCGGCCGGATTCGAGCAAGTGCCGGTTGCAGGGTACTCAGAATGACCTCGGCACCGTGGTGGTATCGGTGCTTGGCCCAGTCGCGCTCCCTGCCACCTCCGTTGCGGCGTCTCTCAATCGCACGTCGCATGATCCGATCGGCTATCTGTCGCCGTTGCCGTCGGACTGGATCGTTCCCCCCGAACCTCCGCCGCCTCGCAGCTAGTCTCATTCTCGCGAGTCAGCCTCCAGGCGAAAGCTTCGCGTTGACGCTCGCATGTTGCCTTGAACAGCACGCGAGTAGGTCATTTCGAACGCTGGCGAGCCTTGTGACTTGTGATTTGTGACTTGTGACTTGTGACTTGAAAAGGCGGACATGCATCGACAACTCATCAAGGTTGTGCTCTTCGCGGTGGCGCTTGCGCTCGCCATTGCCACTCCCGCGCTCGCCCAGGGAGACAGCGGCGTTTACGGCACTGTGACGGCCCAGGCAGATAGTTCCGCCCTGCCCGGTTCAGTTGTCGAGCTGCAGGGCCCAGCTTTGCCTGCACGACTGCAGACAACCACCACCGAAGACGGACGCTTTGCGTTCCCGCGGCTGGTGCCTGGCGACTATGCCCTGACGGTTACTCACACCGGCTTTCAGGAGCAACGGTACAGGCTCTCTCTGAAGCCGCGCGAGATGCAGAGCATTGAGGTGGCGCTCGCACTACAAGCCGTGCAGGAATCAGTGGAAGTCGCCGCGGAGTCACTTCCATCGGTTTTCTCCCCTGGTTCCGCGCACCTCACTGCGGAAAGGCTTGCGGAGCTTCCGCTGGCGCAGCGGACGAATCTGCCCGACGCGATCGTCACGTCCGCGCCCGGCATGATTCGCGGTCATGACGACTTCGTGCACGTCCGCGGACACGAGGTGGCACTCAATCCGTCCATCAACGGCGTGCAGTTCTGGGAGAACGCGCACGCCGTGTTCTCGCCGGGACTTGGCGTCGACTATATCGAGTCGATCAACGTGATGACCGGTGGTTTTCCTGCCGAGTACGGCAGCCGCTTTGGCGGGATTCTCGACGTCGTGACCAAGTCAGGGTTGACGCTGCAGAACAGAGGATCAATCACGCTGGGCGCTGGATCGGCGCAACGGCACAATGCGGGGCTCGAATTCGGCGGCGCGACGGAGCGCCTGGCCTATTACCTGAACCTCGGCGGCTTCGTGTCCGATCGATTTCTCAGTCCGCCGTCGCCGCGCTCGATCCACAACACAGGTCGCGGCCTGCGCGGCTTTGGACGCGTCGATTTCCAAGGCACGGAGAGCAACCACATCAAGCTGGTGGTGATGGGCGATGGCGTCAACATGGACCTGCCCATGGACGAACGGGATGCGCTGCTGCGCCCCGACTTCAAGAATGTCCAGCGCACGCGTTCAGAAAGCCTGATGCTCTCGTGGGACCACGTTCGATCGTCAGACGCCGCGATACAAACGACCTTCTATCAGAGGCGGTCGAGTGTTCGTCAGCTCCCTGAGAGCACCGATCCGTATGGCGCGCAAACCGACGCAGCACGCACCTTAGGCACATTCGGCCTCAAGAGCGACCTGACACGTCTCTACAACCGACACACGCTCAAGGGTGGAGTGGACTTCGTCATACTGCGCCCCCGGGAGGATTTCTACTACCTCAGTCAGCCCTGGATCGATTTCACCCATTTGACCACGGTGAACGAAAGTCACGTCCACTTCAGAGGCCCCAATCTCGGGCCCGGCGTCTCCCGGCCGGTGGTGTTCAACGGCAGGAAGACCGGTGGGCAAGGCAGTCTGTTCGTGCAGGACAAGATGCAATTGACGTCGGGCCTTACGGTCGACCTGGGCGTGCGGGTTGACCGCTACAGCCTGATGATTTCAGATTCGCACGTCAGTCCCCGGCTGAACGTTGCGTATCGGTTTCCAGTGGGCACCGGTACTGTTTGGCTCGTACAACCACTTCTTTGTCCCGCCCCCCATCGAGAACGTGCTGGCCGGCAGTGCGGGTCTGACGGAACTGGTGTCCGAGATTGCGCGGCTGCTGCCGCCTGTGCCGCCTATCAAGGAGAATCAATTCGAGATCGGCGTCACGCAGCCCGTGGCCGCCCTCATGAACGTCGGCGTGACGAGCTACTATCGACTCAGCGACGACCCGCCACATACCTCCCTCTTCCCGGATTCCAGGTTTTACACCTATGCGAGTTTCGATAAAGGGAAGGCCTACGGCGTGGAGATGAAGGCGGAACTCCGGCGGATTCCGAGTCTTGGCGTGTCCGGGTATCTGAATTACGCGTTTGGGCGCGTCTGGTTCTACAACCCGGTCATCGCCGGATTCACGACCGAGGCCGCTCACCTCACGGAGACCAGTCGGTTCCTGGCTCCAATGGACCAGACGCACACGCTCACGTCGGGCCTGACGTACCACGACAACCGCACGAGGCTCTGGGGCGCGGTGGCGCTGGAATACGGAAGCGGCACACCTGGCGGTCATGGTGCCGGCGACCATGAGCACGA
This sequence comes from uncultured Acidobacteriota bacterium, assembly GCA_963814955.1. Classification (GTDB taxonomy): domain Bacteria; phylum Acidobacteriota; class Vicinamibacteria; order Vicinamibacterales; family UBA2999; genus DATCJA01. Next base: position 79,034 of record CAWFEX010000011.1, on the reverse strand, counting down.
GGACGGCGAAGGGCACGAGCACGCAACCGGACCGGGGCTGTGCGGGACGCGGTGCCCGTCACACTTCACGCAAAACCTGTCGATCGGATGGAACGCTGCCGCGGCTGGGCCCGGACCACGTCTGTCGCTTCAGCTCAGCATCGAAAACCTTTCCAACAAGATCTACTTGCTGTCCAAAGAAAGCACCATGGTGCAGGGGCAGTACTCGATTCCGCGTCTCGTCTCTGGGTCGGTCAGGCTGCGCTTTTGAACATTCTGACGCGAACCGTGTAGAGCGCAGGCTTAAGCCTGCGCTCTACGCTATCATCTCGGCGTCTTGGCACAGCGCAAGGCGGCCCTCTGTTCGATCCTGTTCTTCGCGACAGCCTGCGGCGGCGGTGGCGGACCGGCCGCGGGTCCTGACGCGGCCCCGTCGGAACCGATCGTCAACGTCACAGCCAGAGGTTTCGAGCCACCGAACGTCCTCGTCGCGGCCGGCGGCCGCGTCAGGTTTCAGAACTTTGACGATCGGCCGCACTCAATCGCGTCGAATCCAGTCGACACTCACACCGACTGTCCGCCAATCAATGAAGTCGGCCTTCTCGTCCCGGGCCAGGTGAAAGCAACCGGCGCGCTCCGGGAATCGAGGACCTGCACCTATCACGACGAGTTGTCCGAGGCGACGCAACTGCTCACCGGCAGCATTACAATCCGCTGACTATCGGTCGATGATGCGCACAAGCGGTTTCACAACTCACACAGGGCGCGGCTTCCGCCTCCGCAAAGCTTCGGCGAGACTCGCCATAGCGCGAAGAGCGAAGGCGGTTACGTCGCGCCGGGCGGGCCGTGAAGGCCCGCCCGGCGTCGGTTGTAAAACCGGTTCTCCGCCTATTCGCGCGCGATGTCGTGTGCTGCTCGTACTCGCACTCTGGCCGCTCGCGGTCGCCAGCCTCGAGGGCCAGGCCGAACACGTGCATCCCCCCGATTCAGCGACGTCGACCTGGACGTGGTCCTGGGACGCGAGGGTCTTCGGGGGCTGGAACTACCAGCGACGCAAATTCCGCGACTTTCAGCGGATCGAATCGCAGAACTGGTTCATGGGCGGCGGCGAGCGTCAGGTCCTCGGCGGGCCGCTGCGCCTGCACGCGATGGTGTCGCTGGAACCGTTCACCGTTCAGCCGCTCGGCTCCCCTCAGGTCTTCCAGACCGGTGAGACCTATCGGCAGGCGCCGCTCATTGACTATCAGCACCCGCACGACTTGTTCATGGGTCTCAGCATGATCTGGGCACGGCCGCTGGGTTCGACTCGAATGTTTGCGGAATTGGCACCGGTGGGGGCACCGGCGATCGGCCCGCCCGTATTCATGCACCGCCCTTCGGCGGCGGAGAATCCCGCTGCGCCCCTCGGCCACCACCAGATGGACGCAACCCACATCACCCACGGCGTCGTCACTGCGGGGGTCGAACGAAGCGGCTTCATGCTGGAAGGATCGTGGTTTCGCGGGGCCGAGCCCGACGAAAACCGCAAGGACATCGATTTCGGGTCGCTCGATTCGTATTCGGGCCGTCTGTCGTGGAGAGGACGTGGCTGGGACGCTCAATTCAGCGCCGCTCATCTGACCACCCCCGAGTGGACCCATCCGTTCGCGGACGTGACGCGGCTTACCGCGTCAGTCGGGTTTTCGCAGGCGGACGGGCGTCTTGCCGCCCTGGCCGTCTGGGGTCAGAACCGCGAGATTCACGGAACTCTCGATGCCTACCTGCTGGAGGCAACGCTCCGACCCCACCCGCAGCACGCCTGGTACAGTCGAGTCGAGCTGACGACGAAAGACATTCTGAATGCGGGCGGACGCCATCCAGCCGGCATCCTGCACTACCACCCTCTGTCGCGGGTCGGCGTATTGACAGGAGGTTATGTGTTCGACGCCGTCCAATACATGCGAGGAAGCTTCGGGATTGGAGGCGACGTTTCCGTGTATCGCGTGCCGTCAAACCTGAGTGACAGCTACGGAGCGCCAGTCTCGTTTCATCTCTTCTTTCGATACCGCCCGATTGGAGTGCGCTCGCACGTGCACTAGATTGAGTCCGTAGTGTCCGGCTTCAGCCGGACACTACGCATCTTTCCTCATCGGACCTGCGCTTCCACCACCCATAGCGGCGCATGCGTGGGAACAACACGTGTGAGCTGAAATCCATTGCGCGCGAAGAGCGCGGCGAACTCCGCTTCGGTGCGCTCGCGGCCTCCGGGCAGCAGCATCATCTCCAGGTCTCCCAGTTTCGACAAATCGGGCTCGTTACCCGGCTTGATCACCGCTTCGACGAGGAGCACTTTCCCGTTCGGCTTACCCTCGAGCGCGGCGTGGGTGTTCCGCAGGATCGCGCCCGCCTTCTGGTCGTCCCAGTCGTGAATGATGGATTTCAAAACGTAGGCGTCGCCGCCGCGCGGGACAGCCTTGAAGAAGTCGCCCGAGACTTTATCGCACCGATCGGCGACACCAAGCGCCTCAGGGGCCTTCGCGCCGGCAATGACGTGCTCCACGTCAAACAGGATCCCTCGCATACTCGGGTACTTCCGAAGAACAGAGGCCAGCAGCATGCCGTGGCCGCCGGCCACATCCACCAGTACGTCGATGCCGCCGAAGTCATACGCCTCGAGCACAGCGGGCGCGATGCCGGCGCTGAAGTTCGTCATCGCGTTGTTGAAGCGGGCGGCAAGCTCCGGGTTGTGCTGCAAGTACTCGAAGACCGGCATTCCCAGCAGCTTGTCGCCGAGCGTCTCGCCCGTCCGGACCGAGTGGGCCATCTCCGCATAGACGCGGAAGTGAAACGAGTCGCATAGCCAGAGCACCATGTCCCTCATGCTGCCTGGTACGTTCGACCGCAGCAGGGCGCCGGAGGGTGTCAGCGCAAACGTACGTGAAGAGGTCTCAGTGAATATGCCGGTCGTGGAGAGCGCCCGAAGCACGCGATAGAGCGCGTCCTCGTTGGCGCCGGTCCGCGCCGCGAGGTCAGGTGTCGACCGCGGTCCATCCGCGAGGTGATCGGCGACGCCGAGTTGCGCGACCACACCGAGAGCGGCGGATACCATGAAGCCGGTGGTGAGCTGAAAAATCTGCTGGATCGCCGCCTCGTCAGGCGGTGTGTTTACTGGCGATGTGACTTGAGCCAATGTGATTCCCCCTGGGTTGGAGCCGTACGCTCATTATCACAAGTGAAAGTGGCGATTGCGTCAACCCATCATTCTCGGAGATTCGAAAGAGGGAGTCACTGTTTCCTTGACACTCGAGGCGAATCGTCCCTACGATGCGCGCACTTGTCCGATCCGCAACGGTCTCCCCTTCGTCCTCCCGTCCGGCGTTCTGTTTGAGTTGTGTGAGGAGAGAAGCCAACATGAGATGCGATCGTGTCACGTGGCTGGTTGGCGTTGTCATGATTGTGGCACTGCCGATCGTTGGTTCGGCACAAGACGCCACCTTGACAGGTACGGTGACCGATAGCACCGGAGGAGTCTTACCCGGCGCGACCATCACCGCAGTTCACGAGGCGACCGGGAACAGCTTCGTCGCCGTGACCGACGGAAGCGGCGTCTTCCAGATCCCCTTACGAACGGGGATTTACCAAATCGTCGCTCAACTCGAAGGGTTCTCCAGCGTTACCCGCACCGGTCTGGAAGTACTGGTCGGACAGCGAATCGTCGTCAACCTCCAGATGAACCTCGCGACGCTGCAGCAGGAGGCCATCACCGTATCCGCCGCTGCACCGCTCATTGAAACAACGAGTTCGAGCCAGGCCAGCAACATCGATCCGCGTCAGCTTTCCGAGCTGCCGATCAACGGACGGAACTGGCTCGATCTCACCATGCTGGCCGCGGGCAGCCGGGTCAACACCGTGAACAGCGATGACTTGATGCCCAGGGCGTCGGTGGGCACGTCGCAGCTGAACGTCGACGGTCAGCAGGTCACGTCCACGATTTCGGCAACGGGCTTTGGCCAACCGCACTACGCTCGCGATTCCATCGCTGAGTTCGAGTTCGTTTCGAACCGCTTTGATGCCACGCAGGGTCGCTCGGCGGGAGTGCAGGTCAATGCGGTCACGAAATCGGGAACAAATACGTTCGCGGGTTCCGCGGCGAGCTATTTCCGGCATGACCGGATGAACGCCCGGGATTTCATCGTCAATCGCGTGCTCCCATACGAGAACCAGCAGGTCAGCCTGACTTTTGGCGGACCCATCGTGAGGAATCGGATCCATTTCTTTGGCAGCTACGAGTACGAACGGGAGCCGTCAACCCAGATTTATACGACCCCGTATCCGAGCTTCAACCAGGACCTCACGGGCAAGCGCACGGATCCAAAAACCAGCGCACGCGTGGATATTCAGTTCAACGTGCAGACGCGCCTCATGGCACGCGCCAACACGTCGCGGTGGTTCAACCAGTATGATCCTCGCTACACTGGCGGTGCCGTCCAAACGCCGTCCTCGTCAGAGTCGACGGCACGTCCCGCGAACCAGTGGTTCGTGTCGCTGACGAAAATTCTCGGCACGCGTGCGGTCAACGAGCTCAAGGTCGGCTACAACGACTTCGCGTTCGAGGCGATTCCGAGCGCGCGGTTCGCCAACAACCCTGGCAACGCAAGTTTTCCCGACGAGGCCTATGTCGGGTACGGCGCGCCCATCATTCTCTTCAGCGGCTTTCGCATCGGGCAGGCACACGCCAATGCGCCGCAGAACAATGGCCAGGTCCAGTACCTCGCTGCGAAATGACTACACGACGAGGTTCGCGGCGCGCGGACAGCACACCACGAAGATCGGCGGCGAATGGCTTCACCAGTGGGGTCCGTACTTCCAGTGCACCAATTGCATGGGGACGATAGACGCCGGCAACCGGCTGCCACCGGCCGATCTCGAGCAGTTGTTTCCGGACATCATGGACGTATCCACCTGGAATCTGGCAGCGCTCGGTCTCGTGAGGTTCTACCAGGTCGGCATTTCGGCAGTGGGGTTCGAGCAGAAGACCCCCAAGGAGATCGTGGCCGCCTGGATTCAGGACGATTGGCAGGTCACATCGCGTTTGACTGTGAATCTAGGACTCCGTTACGACATCAGCAAGGGCCAGTTCGCCGAACGGCGAGGTGTGGGACCCTGGGTGCAGGCCGGCCGGCCCATCGAGAAGGACAGGTTCGGGCCGCGGTTTGGTTTCGCCTACGCGCTGAACGACCGCACGGTCATTCGCGGCGGGAGCGGCAAGTACTTCGCTGATGTGTCCGATCAGGTCTCCTCGTGGACGGAACGCTACGGAACGGGCGAAATCAATGCGCAGGTTGCGTACGACGGCCGGGCGAACTTTTCGGCCGACCCATGGAATGGAAGGGGTCAGCCGACTTACGAACAGGCGCTGCTGATTCCAGGTCTTCGGAAGTCCGTTTCGCAGATTGCCACGCCTGGACTGCAGGTCCCCTACAGCTACCAGACTTCGATCGGCTTCCAGCGCCAGCTCAGATCGGACATGGGCGTGGAAGCCGACTACGTCTACAACGCCAGTCGGGCCGAGCTCTTCCAGATGAACATCAATTTGACCTACGACCCGGTCACCGGAGTGCTGAATCCCTCTACGAACGCTGCGCTGGCCGTGCGTCCCGATTGGGGAACGGTGAACGCATATCACTCGCAGGGATGGTCGAACTATCACGCGCTGCAGACGGCATTCACCAAGCGCTTCAATCAGCGGTGGCAACTTTCAGGAACGTACACCCTGTCGGCCTTCTGGGACGGTACCCCGTCACCGGCCCCACAGATCAACCTGGTCGAGGATCTCGGAAGACAGGTACTCGTTGGGCGTCACGGACCAGCGCCACCGCGCCGTCGCCAACGGCATCTGGGATGTGGGACGCGGCCTGCAGTTGAGCGGCCTCTACTTCTTCGGATCGGGTCAGCGCGTCGCAACCACCTACGGCGGCGGCGATCGTCCCAGACTGCGCACGGCTGGCCCGCAGGCGGGCACCATTGTTCCGCGGAACAGCCTCGTGGGAGACTCGCTTCACCGGGTGGATCTCCGGATCCTGCAACACGTGAGGCTCCCGGGCCGTACGGGAGTGGATGGAATTGTTGAAGTGTTCAACCTGTTCAATCGCGCGAACTACGGCTCTTATACGACCGCTGAAAGCAATCCGAACTATGGAAAGCCGGTTCAGAATGTTGGTCTTGCGTATCAGCCGCGCATGGTGCAACTGGGATTCCGGTTCACATTCTGATTCGCGATTGTGCGGGCCCGCCCTCGATCGTCGTCGGCGGGCCTTTCTCACACTGATGGCTGGCCCATGAAAGCGCTGGCCGTCTACCTCGGCCTCATCCTCTCGATGACTGCGGCCGCCTTGCCAAGTCACGCCCAGGTAAGCGAACGAACCGCCGACGCCAATGCGGCTGCACGCAGAATCAACGTTCCGTACGCTGATGTGCGGTCGATTCTCGACGCGCTGAAAGACGATCTCCTACCGCCGGAACTGAGGGGCAGGAGTTCGGCCGAGCGGGCGCGATTGTGGCCAAGCTGGGTTTCCGGTCGTGACGAGGCAATCCGCGCGCGCATAGCCCATGGCGATGAAGACTCGATCTTCAATTTTCTGCTGCTGGGCACGACGTTCACCACGGCGCGGCGCGTGACGGATGTCGTGGCGTCGCTGGAGGACACCGAAGGCGCGAAGGTGGTTGAACAACGCCTCGACGATCTGGTGGCCCGAGTGGCGTCGCCAGCCGGCAACGAACGGCTCCTATTCGTCCGCGAAGTAGTGACCCGTGCGGGCATCGACCCGGCGACCGCAGCAGGCAGGCGCCAGACCAAACTGTATTTGGGCTCGATCATCGCGCGAGTGATCCCCGAGCGTCAGGCCTATGAGCGCGCCACCGTTTCCGCGAAACAACTCGCTGACCCGCTCGCGGCGCTTGCCACGCACTCGACGCTCTACCGTGACCGCGGGCTTTCGTCGGACACCTCGCTCTTCCCCGGCTTCGCCATTGAGAGCGCGCTCGGTGACATCAAAGCAAAACATATCCTCACCGAAGCGTCAGTCCGACGGGTTGCGATCGTGGGGCCGGGGTTGGACTTCACGGACAAGGAGGACGGCTACGATACGTATCCTCTTCAAACCATTCAACCGTTTGCCACGATCGACTCGCTGATTCGGCTCGGACTGGCGGCGCCGAATGACCTGCAAGTCATCACGTTCGACCTGAGCGCCCGAGTCAACCATCATCTCCAGGCCGCGCAGCAACGTTCCCGTGCCGGAGGCGGATACGTGTTGTCGCTGCCCCGGAACATGAGCGAGCGCTGGAACGAGCCGCTGGTCGACTACTGGCAGCAGATGGGCGACAGGATTGGCGAGCCAGCGGAAGCCGTTGCCGCGGCACTGAATGCGGGCGATGTCCGTATTCGGGCGGTGCAAGTACGGCCGGATGTGGTGATGTCCGTCACCGCGCAGGATCTGAATGTCGTGCTGCAACGGATCGAGCAGGCCGACGCACGCGAGAACTTCGATCTCATCATTGCAACGAACGTCTTCGTCTACTACGACGTGTTCGAACAGTCGCTGGCCGTCGCCAACCTGGCGACGATGCTGCGGCGCGGCGGTCTGCTGCTTTCCAACAACTTCATCCACGAATTGCCAGCCACTTCCATGACTCTCGCCGGCGAGATCGAGGTCGGATACACCGATTCCGGCGACGGAGATCGCGTGATGTGGTACGAGCGGAACTGAGCACGCAGAGCGCAGGCTTGAGCCTGCGCACTACGGCTACTTGAAGTCGGCCGCCCCTGGAAATCCGCTGGCGTCGGCGAGTTGGGCCAGAGTCAACACCTGCCCGGCGATCGCCCGGCCGTTGATCACCCAGGTGGGATAGCTCTGCACACCAGCCCTGCTGCATGACGGCGCCTGCGGGGTATTGGGTCCAGCGGGGCTGCATTCGATGTACGGCAGGCGGCTCGCCGACGCCCCGAAGAGCAGCTTCTGCTCCTGACAATGCGGACACCACGACGCGCCGTAGAACAAGGCGCCCTGGTCACTCAGGTGCTCCGCCAGCGCACGGGTCATTGGATCTTCCGGCCCGGCGGGCGCGGCTCCCGGAGCGACGTAGTTGGCGTGAAGGATCAGAATCACAAGGCCCGCGAGCGCGCCGCGACTGGCGATTGGACCCACCCACGAGCGGTGCGCCTGCCCGGGAGGACGTTGCAACACCACGAGCGCGAGTGCGGCGGTCATCAATCCGAGCGACGTCAGGCAGTACGGACACGCGGAATCGAGAATCGTCAGGGACACCACCGTCAGGTAGATGCTGTAGCAGACGCCGAAGAATGCGGCAGTCCAGGCATAAGACCAGTGTGTGTCGGCCCGGCGGACGAACGCGATGACTGCCAGCCCCGTGTAGGCCAACAGTCCCCAGAAAGCGGTCGGCAGGCCGAGAAGTGTCGCCCAGCGGCTCGAGAGGACGACGTCGCATCCTCCGCCGGCGGAACATCCCTGCACGGCGCCGCCACTGAATGCAGCCCACGACAAGTACGCCGTCAGGGCGATGCCCAGGCTGCTCACGGCCAGCAGCGGCCAATTCGGCCCGGGCCGGAGTACCGGCGTTTCGGTTGGGATCCTCGACGGTCGCCGTGCTTTCGACTTTTTACTCATTCTCGCCCCGCCAGAATAGTACCCGAACGGGTTGCAGAAAGAGACGCGGAGACGCTCCTGCCGTGGAGAGGCTGAGAAGGTTCGGTCCTGGGACCTAGATGGACGCCACGGTGGCCCGAGCTTCCACTTCAGGAGGAATGGTCTTCACTTCCCCGACGAATGCGCATTCGATCTTGCCAGGCCGCGCGCGAAACCGGGTGAGATGCCAGGCTCCCAACGTGTCCTGGTAATACAGCTCGTAGGTCGCGTGCATCACCATGGGTCGGGTCAGCGCGAGTGAGATGCGACCCGACCGATTCGTTTCGTCGTGGCCGGGTCGAACTGGTTCCACGACGTCCACACCCGCAATAAGCGTCGAATTTTCGGGATCGAATGCGGTGATATTGACCCCGGGACCTCGGCCGATGTTCTTCAGAATCGCGGCGCCGAGCTCGAGTTCCGCCGCACTCGCGCTGCCCAGCACACCCATCGTCGGCATGAACGCCGCGACGACGCGAATGACCGGGCGGTGACCAAAGCGGAACGCCGTTCGCGCTTGACGCAACGCGGCAATCGCGACGCCGAGCGCCACGATGCTCGTGATGATCGCCAGGACACTCATCGCGCTGCATGGTAGCGAGCCCTCGGCGAGGCGGTAAATCAGGAAAAACCCCTAGCGCGCTGACACCCTGCGAGTGAAAGGCGGTGAAGATGACCGGCGCTCAACTTCGCGCCAATCGCGAATCTGAACGCCCGGCCTCGAAAAGTGTGATCCGACCAAATTCATGCCACGCGGGCAGGCTCGCTGCGCGCGTGGTAGCTGTCGCAACTGAACGCCAAAGTGCGTTCGCCAGGGCTGGTCCGGAAGTTGCGGAATGACCATGGCTGAGGTTCGAAGTGACGGAGAAGTTTTCGCGTTTCGTCTGGAGGCCTTCCATGGGTAAGCGAGTCATGGCGATGCTCCTCGTGGCTGGTGGTCTGGTCGCAGGCACCGCGATCGCTCAGACGACGCCCAATCCCAGCCAACAGACGGGTACGGTGGCACAACAGGGTCAGGTCCCTCTGTTCCGAGTCACTGTCGTCGGCCATACAACGCCGGCGATCAACTATCGACCGCGCAAGGGCGACACGAAGATCGACTTCAGAGGTACCGCCCTCATGCCGCAGGCGCTCGGCAACGCCAAAGTGCAGGGCAAGAAGGGCTACATCGACATCGATGCGAAGTTCGATCGGCTCGAACCTCCGACCGAATTCGGCCCGGAATATCTCACCTACGTGCTATGGGCCGTCACTCCGGAAGGCCGCGCGACGAACCTTGGCGAGGTTCAGGTCGTCAACAATGACGAGGCGCGCATTCACGTCACTACCGAACTGCAGGCCTTCGGCATGATCCTCACTGCCGAACCCTACTTCGCCGTCACGCAGCCAAGCGATGTGGTGGTGATGGAGAACAGCGTCCGTGATGGCACCAAGGGAAACATCGAAGTCATCCAGGCCAAGTACGAGCTGCTGAAGCGGGGAACGTACCTGATGAATCAGGACACGCGTCAGCTGAAGCTCAAGCCTCTCGAGCCTGGCGCCCCGCTGGATCTGGCTGAAGCCCGCAATGCCGTGATGCTGGCTCGATTTGCCGGCGCCGATCGCTATGCGGACGACACATATTTCAAGGCGACCCGGCTCCTGACCGACGCCGAACAAGCGCAGGCGCGGAAGCGCGGCAGCGACGCCGTCATGATGCCGGCGCGCCAGGCTGTGCAAACCGCGGAGGACGCACGGCTGATTTCACTGCAGAAGCAGGAAGAGGCTTTCGAGGCGGAACAACGAGCGCTCGCGCAACAGCGCGAAACCGCGGCACTCGACCGCGCACGCGCGGAAGAAGCGACCCGCCGGTTGGCCGAAATCGAGCGACTCAACGCCGAGACCGCACGGGTCTCGGCTGAACGCGACAAAGCAGTCGCGGAGGCGGCACGCCTGGCGGCGGAAGCCCAGGCACAGCAGGCACGGGCTGCCGCCGCGCAGTACGAACGCGACAAAGCGGCGGCGGAAGCGGCCCGCCTCGCGGCAGAGGCGCAGGCGCGGCACGCGCAAGCGAGCGCCGATCAAGCCGAGCGCGAAAAGGCCGCGCTTCGCGATCAGCTGCGGCAGCAGCTCAACTCGATTCTCGAAACACGCGAAACCGCCCGAGGCCTGATCGTCAATATCTCCGACGTGTTGTTCGATACCGGCAGCGCGACGTTGAAGCCGGGCACGCGAGAGAAACTCGCACGAGTCGCCGGTTTGCTTCTTTCGCAGCCGGGACTGCAGCTGCAAGTCGAGGGTCACACCGACAGTGTCGGAGACGAGAGCTACAACCAGCGCCTCTCCGAGAACCGGGCGGGCTCAGTGCGTACTTATCTCGTGGCGCAAGGCATTGCCTCGACGGCCGTGGGAACGGCAGGATTCGGCGAAACCCAGCCAGTGGCCTCGAACGATACCGCGGCTGGACGACAACAGAATCGACGGGTGGAACTGGTTGTCGCGGGCGAGGCGATTGGGACGAGTGGTCTCACCGCTCAGCGAAATTAGCCGGACCGACGCCGGGTCCGCCTGAAAGGCGGACACTACTCAAGCAGACGTAGTGTCCGGCTTTAGCCGGACCCATGAAGCAGACGTAGTGTCCGGCTTTAGCCGGACCCACGCCGACCCGCATCGACAGTCCTTCTGAGCTGCGGGAATACCTTCGCGACCTTGGCGAGTATGTAGTCGCCGTAGGTCCCTTCGAAATCGTGGACGCTCGCGTGGTCCCACCGAGTGACGCGATCGTCCGTGGCGAGCGTCGCGTCGACCTCGACGATCGGCTTGATGGCGGCGTTGAAGTTCGGGTCAAAGAAGAAAGGAAACGAGAGCCGATCCCGCCGCGTCACGTTCTGGACGCGATGGGGCGTCGACTTGTACTGCCCCGCCGTCATGCGATCGAGCATGTCCCCGATATTGCAGAGAAACGTGCCGGGGATTGGCGGCGCTGGCCTCCAGCCGCCGCCTGACTTCACCTGGAGCCCGCCAGTATCATCCTGTCTCAGAATGGTCAGCAGACCGTAATCGGTGTGCTCGCCCACGCCCCAACGCGGCTCATCGTCTGGAAGTGATGGATTGCCCGGGTAGTTGAAGATCCGAAACAACGTAAGTGGATCCCGAGTGTAGCGATCGGCGAAGTACGAAGCCTCGAAACCAAGGCTCAACGCGATTCCTTCCATCAGTGCGTGGCCGAGCTGTGTCATTGCATCCATGTACGTGAGGACCGCCTCACGCAGCTCAGGCACGGTGCGCGGAAACAGGTTCGCGCCGTGCAGCGGCGTCCCATCTCTGACGCGCGGATGATCGGGCCCCAACTCGGCGCCAAAATAGACCCCTTCTTTCACGTCGGCCCTGCCCGAGGTCAACTCCGCGCCGACCGGGAAATAGCCGCGCCACGCGCGGCCGCCCCGCTCCATCGCGATCTCCATTTTTACGGGGAGTTCCTGGGCGAAGAACCTCCGGCTGGCGTCCTCGAGCCGACGCTGTAATGCCTCATCGACCGAATGACCGACGATATAGAAGAATCCGGAGTCGCGGCAGGCCCGCGCTATTTCTGACGCAACGCGAGAACGGTCCCCTGTGCGTGCCACGAGCGGGGACACGTCAATGACAGGCACCGGCGCGGCAGGCGAAACGCTGTGGCTCATTAATCTATCCGGCGAACTCGAACTGCTTTCACGTCATCATCCTATATAACGACACCATGCGTACATCGGCGCTCGAACGCTTTCTTCGGTACGTCCAAATCGACACGCGCTCCGACGACCAGTCGTCCACTTCGCCGAGCACGCCTGGACAACTCGTATTGCTGAACCTGCTCGCGTCCGAGTTGCACTCGATGGGCGTCGTTGGATGCAGAAGTCAGTGAACATGGCGTGCTGATGGCGACTGTGCCCGCCACGACTGGACGCGCCGGCGTTCCCACCGATCGGCTTCATCGCCCATGTCGACACGTCGCCCGAGATGCCGGGCGACAACGTGAGACCCGTCGTGCATACGCAATACGACGGCCGCGATCTCGTTCTGCCGGACGATCCGACGCTGGTGCTGCGGCTGGCGGACAACCCGTCGCTCTCGGCGTGCATCGGCGAGGACATCGTCACCGCGTCGGGATTGACGCTGCTGGGCGCGGACGACAAGGCGGGTGTCGCCGAGATCATGGCGGCGGCGGAATATCTGATAGCGCACCCGGAAATCCGGCACGGAGCGGTGCGGATCGCCTTTACGCCCGACGAGGAAATCGGACGTGGCACGGCGCACTTCGACGTCGCCCGTTTCGGTGCCCTTTGCGCCTACACGCTGGACGGGGGCAGCCGCGGCGAGCTCGAGATCGAGAATTTCTCCGCCGACTCGATGACCTTCACGTTCCAGGGATTCAACACCCATCCCGGATACGCGAAACAACGGATGGTCAATGCGATCAAGGTCGCCGCCGATTTCCTCACGCGGCTTCCGCCGGGCGAAGCGCCCGAGACGACCGACGAGTACGAGGGGTTCGCGCATCCCTACGTCCTGGATGCCCGCGTGGACCGCACATCAGTGAGGGTGCTCATCCGCGATTTCGACCAGCACCGCCTGCACGATCGCGAGCAACGGCTCGAGGTCCTGGCACACGCGACCGTTGTCGATCATCCCGGCGCCACGGTCACCATCGAGCTCGAAGAGTCGTACCGCAACATGCGCGAGGTGCTCCAGCGGCACCCGGAAGTCGCGGACTGCGCGCGGCAGGCTATCGAGCGCGTTGGCCTGGCCGTGCGCCCGAAGCCGATTCGCGGAGGGACCGACGGCGCGCGGCTCTCATTCATGGGTCTGCCGACGCCGAATCTGTTCGCCGGAGAGCACAACTTTCACTCCAGGCTCGAGTGGGTGTCGGCGCAGGACCTTGACAGGGCCGTCGCGGTGATCGTCGAGTTGTGCCGCGTGTGGGAGGAACGGCAGACGTAGCGCGAAGCGCCCACGCTCAGCGCGGCGTGGGGAGCGCTCCGGCCGGAGACAGTGCCGGCGTGCCGCCGCCACCCGTGAGCGGCGGTGCCGGAAACCGATTGTTGTAGACGTACTGATAACGGACTCTTCGTCCGTTGTAGTCGAGGAACCCGACCGACTGTTGGAACAGACCGGGCTCCGGGTTACCAGCAGGCACGGTGCCCTCGAAGATGTAGAGGCGGTCGAGGTGCATGGTGATGAAGACGAACGTCCGCGACTGGTCGGAGTTGTTCGTGAGCTGCAGCTGCTGGCCCTCCACCAGGTCCACGAAGTTCCACATCAAGTGCGTCACCTTGGCATTGCGCTGGATGAACTGCCAGGTCACGTAGACGATGGCCCCACCGACGTCCATCTTCCAGTAGCCCGGGCCTGTGTTCATGGAGCCCGTGCAAGGCTCGGCGCCCGGAGGACACCCTTTCGCCCGCGCGATCCCCATCCGCTCGATGCCGCTATAGTCGACCACGGTCACGGAGTAGCGCTCGGGCCCGCGCTCGGCGCTGTAAACCTGTGCCGGCAGCATGTAGCCGTATTCCGATTTGAAGCTGATCTGCGACACCCGTGGCTGGCCGGGAAAGTTGACCGTGAACCCGCTCTCCTTGCTGGCGAACTCCCCCCATTCCTGAGCGGAAGCTGCCCGCGGTGATGACAGAACCACTATCGCCAGAATCAGTGCAATGAAGCGCATCGTCGTTCCTCCAGTGTCGGCGCCATGATGTCAGAAGCAGATAGATCAGCGACTTCCGAAGTAAAGAACGTTCGGCGCTTCCGAACGGGCTACTGCGATATCCATTACGCCATCTTCATCGACATCGCCGGTCGCGATGCCATAGGCGGTGCCCTTGTTGTCGCCGAATTCGAGAGAATGAAACGTGCGGCCGTCGTCGTTGAAGTAGACAACGGACCGCGCTTCGACATTGCCCACGATGATGTCCACCTTCGCGTCCCGATTCAGATCCGCGACGGCGAGCGCATACGGGGCGGCGGTGTGATTGCCCAATGGCAACCGGTCGCCAAACTTGCCGTCCGGCCGCTGGAGGTAAATCGCAGGACCCGAGCGTTGATCGATCACCGCAAGGTCCATGCGTCCATCGCTGTTGACATCGGCGGCCGCCGACATGCGAATGGCGCTGGACGCCGGTCCGAACGCCACCCGCCGGGCAAACGCCGTCTTGCCATCGTTGAAATAGACGAAGCTCTGTCCTCCCTCACGATGAGGGACCGCCAGATCAATGCGGCCGTCGCCGTCAAAGTCCGCCGGCGTGATCGTCGTGGTTGATTCGCGGCTGACTGCCATGCAGTCCGCATCGAATCTTCCTCCGCCCCGATTGAGGCACACATAGTTGAAGCCGCTGTCATCCCCGGTGCGGTTGGCGACGATGATGTCGGGCAGAGCATCGCCGTCGAGATCCGCAACAGACACATTCCGCGTTGGCCACTCCGGTTTCCCGAACATCGACCCAGGCGTGAAATTCGCCCGTCCATCGTTCAAATACACTCGTTTCGGATCGGGGTCGTCGTTGCTGACCACCACATCAAGGTCTCGATCGCCGTCGAGGTCGACGAGGAGTCCGGCGTAGGTGCGATCGGCGGTCCCGAGAGGTTTTGCCAGGATGTTCCCCTTGCCATCGTTCAGCAGTACCTGATCGACCAGCGGCCAGTGCCGCCCTTTCGCCAGCATCAAATCAAGATGACCGTCCCCGTTCAAGTCGCCAAGGCTGACGTTGGCGGACGTTTCGGATGTCTCTTCCAGCAGCTGAACACGATCGAAGCGCATCGAAGGTTGCTGTCCGGAAACAGTCAACCCGAAGAGGAGAACGACCGCGAGGGTGAAGCGGCAGGACTTCATCAGCCCCAGATTATAGACATGCGCCCGTCCGGGGCCGCACGTGTCAAGTTCGCGCGATTCCGTTGGCGAAAGGAGCAAATGGCTCAATTTTCGGCGGATACATAGACCCCGCCTGGAGTCGTGATTGAATTGGTGCAGCCGTATGAGCAAGGCGTTCACCAAGGAATCCGATGGCACGGGCGACGAGGACGATAACGTCGCGGATGAGGCCGCACACGCTCAGCCCGCGGGAGTCAAAAACTACATAACACCGAGCGGCTTGCAGCGACTCAGAGACGAGCTACGGTTTCTGCTCACCAGGGAGCGGCCGGCGGTAACAGAGGTGGTCGCCTGGGCGGCGAGCAATGGCGATCGCAGCGAAAACGCAGACTATCAGTACGGCAAACGGCGGCTCCGCCAGATCGATCGACGGATTCGTTTTCTCACGAAACGAATCGAGGTCGCAGAAGTGGTGGACCCGCAAGCCCCGAGAGTGGGGCGGGCGGCGACGCACGTCTTCTTCGGGGCCACCGTGCGCTACGCCAACGCCGCCGGAACGGAGCGCGTGGTGAGCATCGTCGGCCTCGACGAAGTCGATCTGGATCGCAACCACGTCAGCTGGATCTCGCCACTGGCGCGCGCACTGATGAAGTCCGGACCAGGCGACCGCGTGGTCCTTCACGCGCCGGGCACCACCGAGCAACTGCAGATCCTCGAGGTGCGTTACGAGCGCATCGCCGTAGAGTCCTTCCGCGAACCGCTTGGGGCCGAGGCCACGACGAAGGCACGTCCCCGCTCCGGTTAGGCGGCTGGCCAGAACACGCAGTCAGCGCGATTCTGTCGCACCCTGGCCGTTCGGGCGCTTCGATGAAAAGGAGATCGGTATGTCGGCTGATCCGCACGAGGCGCATGTCGAATCTCTGGAGGAGATGAGACAACTCAAACAGGCGATCGACGTCAATGACATCGAGCGCGTCAAGACGATGATGACGCGCAATCCGAACCTTCACCGCGCGCCGATTGGCTATGGGAAAGACGGTCCCCTCACTTGGGTTGCCGAATGCCGCGTACCGCGGGAGCCACCCGGTTTGACGAGGCTGGCGATGGCCAGGTGGATGATCGAAAACGGCTCGGACGTGCATCAGGGCGGGGACGGCCCGTTAATGAGAGCGGCGCTCGGCGACCGCGTCCCGATGATGGAGCTTCTCGTCTCCTGCGGTGCGGATGTGAACGCCGAGTGGCACGGAGAGTTCCCCATCATCTTTGCGCCCTGCGAATCGGTGGACCCGGTGGCGCTCGAGTGGCTCCTGGCTCACGGCGCGAATCCGAACTGCGACAACCTCCGACGAAAATACCGCGGAACCGCGCTGGATTACGTCATCGCGACCTACGAGCGGTCACCACAGCGACTGAGCGCCTGTATCGATGTGCTCCTCGGTGCGGGCGGTACGACAAAGTACAACGCTCCAGGCGTGCTGGAAGTGCTCCGCCGCCAGCTCGATCGCCTGGCGAAGCAACTCGATGCCGATGCAACGCTGGCGCACCGGCGGTTTCCTGAACTGGATTGCGGCAGCACGGGCGCCCGCCGCCTCCTGCTTCAGGGAGCGACCTTGCTGCATGTGACCGCGGAGTTCGGTATTGCTGAAGCCGCACGGTTGTTGCTCGATCGCGGCGCAGACGTCAACGCGCGCGCCACCGTGGACGCTGCCGGCGTCGGCGGGCAAACGGCCATCTTCCATGCGGTCACACAATTCGGCGATCGAGGGTTACCGATGGCGCAATTGTTGGTGGCGCGTGGCGCCGACCTCAGCGTCCGTGTGAAACTCCCGGGACACTACGAGCGGCCGGATGAGGTCCTCGAATGCACGCCGCTGGGGTACGCACTACGGTTTCAGAGCGAGTCTCACTCTGAAACCAGAACGATAGCGTTCTTGCGAGAACGGGGCGCCATCGAATAAGTCGATTACTCCTGCGTCGTATTAACGGAAGCCGAACACGAGCGGGAACACGACAACCACCACCGCCGCCCATGCCGAGTACACCGGGAGATAGGCGACCTGCCATCGCTCGAGGGCGGCAAACGAGGCGCGGTGACGCAGGAACCGCGTATACAGCCACGCCGACCAGGCCAGGTTGACGAGCAGAATGAGATTCTCGCCGAGAGCGGCCACCCGGTTGGGCGTAAAGCCAAACTCCGAGATGCGGGTCGCGATCGCCGCGAGCGCCACCGCATCGACCACGAGCGCGCTCGCGACCAGCAGTAGTTGCAGGCGGTCGAAGATGTCGGGCGGCGCCTGCGGGTCGCGCGCGGAAGCGGCGTAGAGCACCAGCCCTACGACCAGCACCAGCAGCAGATCGAATCCGATGAGTACCTCCCGTTCCACATTGATGGGACTGCCCGTCCACGCCATCGTGGCCAGAAACACCAGTAGTAGAACAGTGAACAGCGGCGTGAACAGCCTGGTCAGCACCGGGGCCATGTTCTCGATCACACTTTGCTTCGCCTCCACCAGCCAGGATCCGATGATGACGGCCGCCGCCGCCCCGCACGGGATCAGCCAGGGTCCTACGAACCATTCGGCGTTCATTCCGATGGCGGCGAACATCATGAACGTAAAGCCGGTGAGGACGCCCCCGCCGAGCGCGATGAGCACGTAGTAGATTGCCAGCTCGCCCGAGAACCGGACGAAGTTCATGCGTCCCCCGTCAGCGAACCAGCGGCCTCCGACGTAGGCGACACCGACGGCCAGCCACAGCGCGATTGGCAGATGCAGAACGGTCAGCACTTCAGTGTCGCTGCCCGTCCGGAATGGGAACACGTTGGCGAAAAGTGCCCCGGCCGCGAAGAGCAGCGCGAGCCAGAGGCCGCCTGCAAGGCCCGACTTGCGCTTCCACACGAAGTAGACGGTGAGCAGCGGGAAGACGAACAAGCTGGCGTTCCTGGCGTAGAACGGCGGCAGTTCCTCATCAGGGCTGAGGTGAACACCGAACAGCGCGGGCACCTTGACGGCCAAGGCGGCGGCGACGGCGAGGCTCAGTACCGACCAGTGTCTCCGCGCGTGTGTTCGTCCCCGTCTCATCGGCCGCGTCGGAAGCGATGACCAATTGCTTCCACAGCCGCTCGGAGTGCTCGCGTGCGAACTCGCGGGAGAGCGCGTCGAGACTCCCCATGCGCTTGACCGCCACCAGGAAAGCCTCGTCCGTCGTCAGGCCAGCACCGGTGAGCACCAGCACCTGGTCGCGCAGGTGCCCCTCCAGTTCCTCCACGTCGGGGCCGTTGATAGCCCGACGCCGACGCAGGTAGCCCCGCCATTGCGTGATCTGCTCCTCGAGCGGTGGGTGATCGGCGGGGGTCGTCATGCCGTTCGCACTCTCAGCCAGATGCCCCTGAGGGTGTCGTCTACGACCTGCCACTGCTTCCGCTGCGCCTCGAGTTGAACCCTACCCTCCTTGGTGATGCGGTAGTACTTTCGCCGGCGGCCGATGTCGGACGCGCGCCATTTCGCCACGACATAACCTTGCCGTTCGAGCCTGTGCAGGACCGGATAGAGCATCCCGTCGGTCCACTGGAGATGGCCACCTGACAGCTCGGTTACACGCTTGATGATGGCGTAGCCGTAGCTGTCACCCTCGGCGAGAATCGCCAGCACGAGAGGCGTGGCGGAAGCGGCAACCAGGTCCTTTCCGAGCTCCATACGTAGACTCGTTATACATTGCGGTTCTATGTATGTCAATCGGACCGGCCCCGCGTATTCCAATCCCCTGGTTACGCACTACGGCAACCCGTTAGAGTGTGTCGGACCGTTCCCAGGATGACAGCATGAACAACCCCGTCGCTCCGCAGCTCGGCACCCGGTTTTCCCAAGGTTTCTCGTGCGCGGCAACAATCCATGCCGAGCAGCGTCGGAAGGCCACCACAGTCCCCTATGTGGCCCACCTGCTCGGCGTGGCATCACTCGCGCTCGAATATGGCGCCGATGAAGACGAAGCGATCGCCGCGCTTCTGCACGACGCAATCGAAGACGCTCCCGCCGCCCTCGGACCTGACAAAGCAAATGTGGTCCGAGCCTGGATTCGCCTGAAGTTCGGGGAGCGAGTACTGACAATCGTGGAGGGCTGCACCGACGCCGACGCCGATCCGAAGCCGCCCTGGAGAATTCGCAAACAGCAATACGTGGCCCGAGTCGCGCACGAGAGCGCGTCCGTGCTCCTTGTCTCGATGGCTGACAAGCTGCATAACGTTCACGCCCTCGAACGCGACTACCGGACGACAGGTGACGCCTTGTGGGACCGCTTCAATCCGGAGGCAGGACGGGATGGCACACTCGGTTACTACCGCGGGCTCGTCATCGCCTTCGCGAAGCGCATCGAAGAGGTGCACGACTCGCGGCTCGCGGTGCTCGTGGAGGCATTAGACCGGGAGGTCAGCGCTCTGGAGGAGCTCGTGGGGGCGACGCCCACACCCGCGAGGGATTAATCCATGTCGCGAAAGACGCTTGGTTCAACCTTGATGGCGGCGGGGCTTGCGGCGTGGCTGGCCTTTTGTGCGCTCTTCCTCCATTACTCGGCTACTCGACCGCGCGCGGCGGAACCAGATCGCGGCCGCGTTTATCCGATCAATAACCTTGGAAGCTTCACGTACGTCAGTGGCCGCGACTTCGCCACCTTATTCGCGCTCGGAATCGGCGCGTTTGTGGCGTCCGGCACCGGCTATTGGTTGTATCGAAAATGAACGGAGGGCGCGGCGTTAAGCCGCGCCCTGCGTGAGTCATCAAACCGGCTCTAGTAAGGGTAACCTTGGAGCCTTCGCGTTTTGGGCTTCCAATCCGGCAGGCGGGCGTAATCGTCGCCGATGGGCATCTTGATCTTCGGCAGATTTTGAGCGTCGAGTACCTCGCCCTCCGGAATGACCTGGTTGATGAAGAGCAGATAGGCTGTCAGCGCGTACACCTCATCGGAGGTGAGCGTCCCCTCCTTACCGAGAGGCATGCCGCGATTGATGTAATCCCACACCGTCGTCGCAAACGGCGAGCGGAGCGGCAGTATGCGCTCCCGTTCCCAGATGGGAACCTCCGGGCCGGCTTTCGATTTCAACGCGGGAGCCGGGCCGCCCATGCCCACTGCACCATGGCAGACGGCGCACCCCTTCTGCTTATAGAGCTCCGCACCTTCCTTGGCGCTTCCGCGTCCAGGAGGAAGTTCCACTCCGGTTGGACCGATGGAGATATCCAAGGCACGGATTTCCTCTGCGCTCGGCGTGCGGCCCACGCCGTAGGTAGGCGCCTGCGCCAGCACGGAGGCGCCCATGAGCAAGAGAAACGGGAGAACCCTAAGCAAGCCCATTTTTCACGCTCCCATCCCTGGCGATCCTCCACGGCATAACGCTGTTGTCCAGCCCGGGCACTCTGTAATTTCGCTCAAAAGGCACGTTCCAGTACTTGGCGACCTGCTCTCGCGTCGGTTGCGCTTGCCCGATCTCGTCGGTGCAGCGCGAAAGGATCTCCGTCTCGTTTCCGTCCCAATTCCACCCATAGCCGAACCGGGTAAACGCCATCCGCTGCGGCGTCCCCTTGATCTCGGCACGGTTCCACTTTCGGCCGCCATCGGTGGAGACCTCGACGAGCTTGATCGTTCCCCCACCGGACCAGGCCAGGCCGCTGATCTCGTAGAACCCGGGGCCGGCCAGCTGTTGTCCCCCGGACGGATACGTGATGACCGATTTCGGTCCGATCTGATAGTCGAGCGCAGCGACTTTTGGGTTCTCATCGAGATGCCCGAAGTCGTTGTAGTTCAGGTAATACCGATCGACGAGCTTGATACGCCGCAGATACTTGGTTGAGAAAATTCCTTCGAAGCCGGGCACGAGCAGCCGCAGCGGAAACCCGTTCTGAGGCCGCACCGGTTCGCCGTTCATACCGTAGGCCACGATCACATCGTCCATGGCCTTGGCAACCGGCATGCTCGACGCACCTTTCACTTCCTCCGCACCTTCCGCAACGAACCAGGTCGCGCTGCCTTTCACGCCGCACTCCTTGAGCAACGTCGAAAGCAGCACGCCGGTCCATTCGGCGCAACTCGCCATCCCGTGCGTTTCCTGGACGTTCGTCTGCCGCGCATTGTGCCGGTTTCCCGCGCACTCGATGAAATGCAACCGGGTAACTGACGGGAGGCGCTTCAAGTCCTCCATGGTGAAGGTCAGCGGCCGGTCCACCAGGCCGTGAATCATCAGAGTGTGCTGCTTCGGATCGATATCCGGCATGAAGGAGCCGCGCGTCGTCGCCACGTAGTGGAGCGAGGATGGCGTGATCACCCCAACCGAATCCTGAAGCGGCGCGGCCACGTGAAACACTTTCCCGAACGCATCGGGCGACGGCCTGCCGCCCACCGGGTGGGCTATGCGTACCGACGTCACGAAACGCGAGCGATCGCCGTAGGCGATCAGCTCCTTGCTGCCCTTGATCATCGGATGATCGGGTGCCGGCGCGTGGCCGGCGGCTGGCGTCTGGCCGGCCGCCAGGGGCGCTACCGCTCCCGCGGTCAACCCACCCGCCAACGCAGCGCCGCTCTTCAGGAAACTTCTTCGATCAGGTCGTTTCGAACCCATCGGTCTCTCCTTCACAGATGAGGCCACCAGGAAATCATTCCCCGCGGTCGAAAGTATACGCCGATCTCCTCAAATGTGGCGCGATCCCTGGTCTTTACGCGCGGCAGCTGCCAAGCCGCTGCGGCCATCACGGTCCTAAACTGTGTTCGAACCCTAGTTGCGGGCATACCTCGAGCAGAGAGGCGCATTCACCGAGGAGATTTCGGGCAACGAGCAATCGTAGCGCGCACGCTTCAGCTGCGTATTGGCAAGGACATCATTCAGCCGCCGCTCACTTCCCGGCCGGGTGTGCGCGGGCGCATGTCGGGCGTGAGATGGGTGCCGTCCTTCAGGATGACCTCGCGAAGCAGGACCGCGCGATCGCGACGGCCGGCGGCGCCGATCACGGTCAGCGGGTCGCCGACGGCAAACCGATCGGTTGGAAACCCCGCGCGCTTCATGGTATTGGCCGCACCCATCTCGACGAGCCATTCTTCGATTCGGCCGTCCGCGTTCTTCACGTCGAGCCTGAACCGGGAATGCGGGTTGAGCCAGCGGATCTCGGTAATCATGCCGCCGACGGTGATCTCCCGCGACGAATCGAAGTTGACCACCGTCGAATGATGCGCATTCGCCACGGAGATCATGAGCACAACCAACGCCTGAGCCACGAGAACAGCCGTGAGACGCATGCCCTATCCTCCTGACAAGGTGGTAGACGGTACCCACCACCTACCACCTAGCGAGGTGAGACGACCGATGCTTCCTTCGGATCGCACCCGTTATCCATCAGGTCCCAGTCGGTCCTCCGATACGCGATCGTCGTGATGACCGGCGTGCGGTAATTGGCGGGATCGAGATGCGTGGTCTCGATCTCGAGCACCTCGCCGTTCCGGCGCAGCCGCTCGACCGTGTGCATGCGGCGGCTTTGCGGCAGTCCTGCCCGTTCGGCGATCGTCGAGACATACCCCGGCGCGAAATCGACCGTGTCGATGACCAGCGTCTCGCCCTCGTACCATGCGGCTGAGGCACCGAGCGCGGGATGCCCCTTGATCGTCACGCGTTTCGGGTTGGCGGCATCTGGACTCGACAGCGGAATCCGTCGATCGATGTCCATCCACTGGTCCTGCATCCGCACGAAGTCTGTGCCCTGCGTGAAGTGAATCAGCACGTTCGGGTTCAAGTAGATCCGCGTCCAGCTCGAACCGACGCATTTGTACGACGGGTCGTCGGTCTTGAAGTCGTACGCGTCGAGCCGCTTCTTGCCCTCAGGCGTCAGCTCGTAATCGTTCCAGGCAGTCGGACCGCCGCCGGCAATCCAGTTGAACTCCATGAAGTCGGGCTGCCCGGGCGGCGGCGCCGGACCCTTTCGGCCGGGCCGGCCCAGATTCTTTTCGATAGGCGCCTGCGCGAACGTATCGACAGACATGACGAGCGCGGCCCCGACTGCAAGCAGAATCGCGACATCGCGGACTCTCATGCGGCGTCCCCCTCGACGCAGCGCCGATTATGCGCCGGGATCCGCGTTGGATCCAGCACCCAGCTTCCGCAGGTCCGATCCGGCGTGCGTAGCCGGACGCCGCGGGCCGACATCCCCGCGGCCGATCACGGACGCGCACTCGCACAAGAACCCCGATCAGAGGTCCCGCAGTCGATGCGCTAGTTCCGGGCGTACACCTCGGCGTCCACGCTGATCATCCCTGCCGGGTCTGTCGCGCTCGCAGCAAAGAGCGTTCGCCGACGCACATCCCCGTCTGAGAAATTGAGGGTCAGCGTCAACCCCTGTACACCGTAGGTTCCTGTGAGGGCGCTGGAGCTCGTGCCGAAGCCGAACTGACCGCCGTCGCCAAATGTGTAGATATTCGAGCCGCCATAACCAGCGTTGGACCATCGTCCAATGAGCGACGCCGCCGTCATGGTACGGGCCGGCCGGTGCAGCCTCCCGTCGAGACTGATCCCTTCGGCGTTTGCGGCAAAGGTCCATTGATCGACGCGACCGCCGTCCCAGCGCACGGACAACTGCCCTGCACCGAGCTGGTAACTGCCGCACGTATCTGGATTGCAGCGCGACGGATCGAACAGGCCGGTCCCGCCGGACGGGTAGAAACGACTAATCCGGTTCCCCGGCAGGAAGAGCCACGTCTTTGTGTCCACACGGCGCGTGCCCGAGAAGTCCACGTCGACGCGATAAAACAATCCGACGGGCTGGCCGTCGACGAAACGCCCGGGTTCGAGCGGAATTGGCGCCTGAGCGGATATCGGGACCATCCGCATTCCCTCCTGAGGTTGAATCGGTGATGTTAGAGCATCGTGCGAACATCGTGATCGCCATTCGTGTCTGACGTTGTTGTGATTGGGGCCGGTGCGTTCGGGGCATGGACGGCGCATCACCTGGCGGAGAACGGGGCGCAGGTGACGCTGGTCGATGCGTATGGCCCGGCCAATTCACGCTCGAGCTCTGGCGACGAGTCGCGCATCCTGCGCCACGGGTACGGGCGGGACGAGATCTATTCCCGCCTTGCCCGGAGGTCGCGCGAATTATGGACCGCCCTCGAGGCGCGCAACGACTCCGGCCTGCCTCTTTGGCACCCGTGCGGGGTGCTGTGGATGGCCCCAGCCGGTCATGCGTACACCACCGAGACGCTGGCGACGCTGCAACGCGTTGACTACGCCGTTGAAGTCCTCGACGAGGCGGCACTTCGCTTTCGCTATCCTCACCTCGCTACCGACGGCATCGCCCTCGCCATGCTCGAGCCCGACGCCGGAGTGTTGATGGCACGACGCTCGATCCAGATGCTCGCCGCCGAACTCTCACGTAAGGGAGTGCTCGTCCGCCGAGGGCGGGTCTGCACGCCGTCAGCATCGGGACGACTCTCGGCCGTCCGCCTGATGGACGGAACGGTCCTGCCGGCCGCCCTCTTCGTCTTTGCGTGCGGCGCTTGGCTCTCTACCGTGTTTCCGGAGCTGCTCGGTCAGCGCATCGTGCCGACCCGCCAGGCCGTGCTGTACCTCGGCACGGCCAGCGGTGACGAACGCTTCACCCCCGCACACACGCCGGCCTGGATCGACTTCGCGGCCGGCATTTACGGAGTCCCCGATGTAGAGAGTCGCGGCGTCAAGGTCGGCATCGACGCTCATGGCGCCCGATTCGATCCCGATGCTGGAGATCGGACGATCGATCGCGAGAGTATCGAAACGGCCCGGGCCTGGCTGCGGCGGCGATTCCCTGGCATGGCGGACGCCCCGCTCGTCGAAAGCCGCGTGTGTCGGTCCGAGAACACCTCGACCGGCGACTTCCTCATCGATCGCCATCCCGAACACGAGAACGTGTGGATTGTTGGCGGCGGATCGGGCCACGGCTTCAAGCATGGGCCGGCGGTCGGAGAATATGTCACCCGCCTGATGACAACCGATGCTGCCCCGGACGTGCGCTTCGCGCTCCACAGCAAAGACACCGTGTTCAATCGTGCGGTCTTCTGAGGCAGAAGGAATCCCTTCGCGGCGCGAGTCGCGCGTCGCGCGGCGCGGCATGTGCGGAGGGTTGCCTCGAGTGCGCTATAGTCCGGGTACAGTCAGCGGCAGGACGGCGCGCCGGCGATGACCAGAATCCCTGCGCCATCGCGTACCGCCCGCCGAGAGGAGGACGTATGGTGGATCCGATCAGACGCAAGCTTCTGAAGACCGGCGCTGCAGCGGCGGCGATGGCCGCGACGCCGTCAGTGCTCGCCCAGCAGAGTGGAAACGGTGAAAGCGGACGCTTCTACCAGAAAGGGAATGTCCGCATCCGCTATGAGGAGACCGGCTCTGGCTTCCCGCTGCTGCTCATCGCGGGCGGGGGGTTGAACGGCTCGACGATCGAGGGCATCCGCGGCGGCAATCCCTTTAACACCATCGAGGCGTTCAAGGGAGAGTTCCGTTGCATCTACGCTGACCTGCGCAACTCCGCCGGTCAGTCCACCGGCCCGCTCGAGATCGACCGCCCGTGGGATTCCTACACCGACGACCATATCGGTCTGATGGATCACCTGGGCATCGACAAGTTCATGGTGCTCGGCTTCTGCATTGCGGGTCCCTTCATCTGGAATCTCATCAAGCGCGCGCCCAATCGCGTCGTCGCGGCTGTGCCGGCCCAGCCGGTCGGGTTCCGACCGGAGCTGCCGAACTCCCTTTATGAGAGTCAGACAACCGGGTGGGCCGCACCGCTGATCAAGCGGCGCCCGGAGATTACGAATGCCATGACCGACCAGTTCCTGAACAGAATGTTCCGCAACAACCCTGACTTCGTGTTCACGGTGACGCGCGAGTTCGTGAAGAGTTGTCAGACGCCGGTACTCGTCCTGCCGGACGACACCGCGGGGCATTCATTGGTCGCCGCCCTCGAGAGCGCGATGCTGGCGCCAAAAGGTCAACTGAGCATGTACCCGTGGAAAGACACCCCGGCGAAGATTCCGCTGGCGGTGCGCCACGTTCGCAGCTTCCTGTTGTCGCATCGGACCGCCTAGCGCCAGACTGGCATCGGGCCGGGTGCCCATCCGGGCGTGTGCGAAACGAAAACGGGCCGGCTCTCGCCGGCCCGCGCATCTGCTAAGTGTTTGACGTCAAGGACATGTCGCCGAATGGTTATCGTTGAACCGTGACCCTGACCTGGAAGTCCCCCGCGTTATCCGACAGGTAGTCGTCATTGACTCCCAAATACAGGCGGCCGGTCGCGGGAGCACGAACCGTGCGCCTGCTGCCCACGAAGAACGAGCTTCCATCGCCGATTCGACCGATCAGGGCGCCGGCTGCTTGATTACTGAACGAAGAATTCGCGGCCCTGCGGCCGCTGGTCGCCCCGCCGATATACGCGACGTCATTGGTGTCAGCGCTCAATCGAACGGAGCCATCGGCATCAAAAACCAACATGTCGCCAGCGCGAACATCCAGGAACGTATCGGTCCACCGATTCCTGCTTTCCACTCGGATCTCTTGTCCGGTGGTCGCAACGGCACGCGGGTCTTCGACTCCTGTACCAACTACTTCAGCTCGCGACAGAAAATTATCGTTATTGACGTCGAGCCGGTTGAACGCCGCAACCGTTCCGTCCCATTCGCGCGATTCGATGCGCCCGTTATTGTCGACGTCAAGCGTGTCGAAGCGTTGACGCGCGGCAGCCGCGTCGAGAGCGTCGACGCCGGGGTTGACCATCTCGGCTCGGGACAAGAAATTGTCGTTGTTGGTGTCGAGGCGGTTGAACGCCGCGACCGTCCCGTCCCATTCGCGAGCCTCGATGCGGCCGTTGTTGTTGATGTCAAGGGCCGTAAAACGCTCCGCACGTCGAGCCTGTCTGTCATTGGTCGTCTGGTCGGGCCGCCTTACGCCTGCCGGCCGAACTTCGTCACCGGAGAGGACACCATCGTTGTTCCAATCCTGATTGTCGAACGATTGGCGGCTTCCGCGCCACTCGAGACGAGTGATGACGCCGTCACCATTACGGTCCATTCCGGCGAAGCGGCTCCGGTCGTCTACAGACGGGTCGGATGTTGAAGACTCGCTGACGGCGCCGCTGTTGGGCGCGCAGTAACGCATGCCGCCTGATCCCGGGACGCCCCAGTCGCCGAAGCGCTGGGTGTACTCGGCGGAGTTGACGATTCGGTCAACGACTGCTTCGGCGCCCTGTCTCTGCGCCAATGTTGCATACGCACGCTGCCCGGCCGCGTCGGGCTGTCGGCCGAGGATGTGCTGATAGAGCCGGGCCACCGATCGTTCGGTACGGAACGGCCTCCCCGGCTTCCCTCTGGTGGAACCGCTGCGTGTGTTCAGGTGACTTCGCAATTTCACGGACGATGTCGCGCACCGTCGTCTGACCACCCTGTAGCTGTTGCACCCAGTAAGCGCTGCCCGTGTCGGCCTGGCGCTCGAGGATGTGCCGGTAGAGCTCGTTGACAATCCGGCGTTCGTCGGTGGTGCAGGGCTGTTGAGCTGAGGCGAGGAGCGGCGTAGTCGTCAGCGCAAGAAACACCAAGAATGCCCGGTACATGACAAAAGTCCTCCTCCTGTCATGTCTCGCAGTAACCATGCCGGCGCGTGGCTGAGCTCGACCTCAGCGGCGTAAAAGAACTCTTCCGTGGTTGGTTCCTGTTAGTGACCCGCTGGCGAACGTCCCATCATCCGGTGCGCGGCGGGCTGGCACGCCCCCCGTCGCGTCTTGACGGTGAATTGCAAGTCTGGTAACCGTTCGCTGGAGAGTTCGACATGCGTCACATCGTATACGTCGTGCTGACCCTCGTATTAGCGCCAGTGGTGGCGGCAGTTCAGGGCCCGTCCCGACAGGCGATCGAGGAGGCGGCTCGGAAGGCCTCCCCCCACTCAGGCGATGAGGCGCTCAAGTATTTCGAGGCGGAGTTCGCCAGAAAGACGGCCGAGGCGCTCAAGCGCGTGTACGACCCGAACACTCCGGCTGCTGCGAACCCGCCACGTACTCCGTGGGGCGCGGCGGACCTGCGTGGCTACTACCTGACGGCAACCTATACACCGCTGGAACGGCCCAAAGAGGTCACCAAATCCTTGTACACGGTCGAGGAAGCGATCCAGGCGTTCATGTTTGCGAGCACGGCCGACGTACGTGTCGATCCGGCGGCGGTCCATTACGACTGGAAAGAGTTCGGGATGGAGGCGTGGCAAAGCCCGGTTCGGCCAAACCTGAGGACGTCGCTGATTGTGAATCCGCCGGACGGCAGGATCCCTTTCCTCACTCCGGAAGCCCAGAAGCGACGGGCTGACGCAGTGGCGCGAGCCAGGGTAAGAAATCCCCAGACCGGCGTGCGGACCCTTGGAAATCTGGAAACGCGCTGCCTCGTGGGAGACGGGGCGGTGCCTCTTGCCCAGGGAGGCTCGCCCGGTTCAGAGTCAGTCGGGTCCGAAGTGACCACCGAGATTCAGATCTTTCAGACTCCGGAGTACGTGACGATCCTTCATCAGTCGATGAACCAAGTGCGCATCGTCCCGCTGGACGGGCGTCCGCACCTGCCGCCGTCTGTCCGTTTGTGGGTCGGGGACTCGCGCGGTCGCTGGGAGGGCGACACGCTCGTCGTCGACACCACGAACTTCAATGACAAGAGTCCGGCGACGAACTTCCAGGGATCCACCGACGCCGTAGAGCTCGTGGAGCGCTTTACGGTGGTCGATGCAAACACGTTGCGCTACGAGTACACCGTCACCGATCCGAACACGTGGACGGGATCCTGGTCCGTCGAGACTCCTTTCCCGAGGGTCGGTCCACCGATCTACGAGTTCGCCTGCCACGAGCAGAATTACGGCTTGATCAACGTCGTCAAAGGCGCGCAGATCAGGGAGGCCGAGGCGAGGGGACGGAAGTGAGATTGAACGGGGTGACAGCGCCGATAAGAGGGCCATATGCCGGCAGGTAACCACGGAGCTGCGCTCGGGATCGTCTCCGCGTTCGCCATGGCGGCGGTCGTCGCTGGATCCATGGGCCAGGCGGCGGCGGGTCAAACCCGGGCGGGAGTTGCGTTCGGTCCCGGTCGCTGCGGCCCAATCGATCCGTCTTACGTTCGCGTCGCAAACGCGACCGGCGGGCAGGTTCTTCCTCTCGGCCCCACCGAAGTCGGCGCGGCAGCGCCGTTAATGACGGCATCTTTCAACGCCGAGACGGTGTTGTGGGCCACTGCGCCGCTCGCGTCCAGCGGGCAGACGATCGCGGTGCCCGTCGACGGTGTGACTTCGCGCATCGCTTTCGTGCTCTCCACAGACGGCTCGATTGCCGACATGACTGTTACCGATCCGGGTGGCACGCTCGTCACCGCGGGAACGGGCGTCGAGGCGTTCAGCTTCGGCTGTGTGCGTGGCTTCGCGGTGGAGCGCCCCGTAGCTGGCGAATGGACGGTCCGAGCGGGCGGTGCCGGCACTTATTGGTTCGTCGTTCACGCCAGGAGCGATCTCGGACTGGACGAGGCCGCGTTCGTGCAGGTGGCGGGTCGACCGGCACACGAAGGGCTGTTCAAGATTCCAGGACAGCCGGTCGCCGGCCGTCCGGCCGCGCTCCGTGCACGCGTCACGCGCGAGGAGGTCACCGACGCGACCTTCGACCTCGTCTCCATGAGCGGTGAGCGCCTGCAGGCCATCGAGCTCTCGCCGGTAACGGCGAGCAGCACGGAAGAGGAGTACGTTGGCGAGATCGCCAACTTGCCGAGCGTTCCCTTCCGCGTGCGTGTCAGCGGGCGCGACCGGACCAGCGCCGTCTATCAGCGCGTCTCGCGTGCCGCGTTTCACGCCGCGACGGTGGAAGTCGTCGGGCCGCAGACGGTCACCCTCCCGCGCGGGCAACAAACGCCGGTGACCGTGAGCGTCAGAAACGTCGGAGCGCCCGCGCGAGTGCAGATCGTCGCCGTCCTGAACGCGACCGTGCTGCGTGTCGAGCCGGCGACGCTTCAGCTCGGTGCGAACGAGTCGCGCGACGTCACGGTCTGGGCCGATGTGCCGGCCAACGGCACCTCACCTTCCCCTGAGATCGTCGTCACCGCCGAGAGTCCAACCGATCCGGCGGCGTCGAACAGCGTCATCATCCGGTCGACGCTCGACCCGGTCCGCTGATCACGATCTCCGACACGTCAGCGACGCGTCCCCTCAAAGCAAGCGACCATTCAAAATGTCGTCGATGTAGTCGATCGCGAAGCTGTTCAGGCCGATCCCTGGTTCGGATTGCGCCACTCGTCATGAGGAGACATAGCATGCCTTTTCGTATCCGTCTGCTCGCTCTGGCCGTCGCTGCGTTAGCCACGCTGCCACGCGAGGCGGTCGCACAGACTACCCGACAGCTGGGATTGAGTATCGGCTATCCCACAGCGCTCGGCGTGTTATGGCAGCCCTCAGCACGAATAGGCATCAGGCCCGAACTGGTTCTCGACTTCGGCGACTCCGAATCGACGGTCGATTTCGGAGGATTCGGAACTTCACGAACCTCGAGCGAGTTCTGGCAGGCGGGTGTAGGAATTAGCGCGCTGTTCCTCGTGTACCGCGAGGAGAACCTGTCGCTGTATGTCAGTCCTCGTTACGTTTACGTCGGGGGAAAAACCACGACGGAACGAGACGCGTCGCCTGGCATACTCACGAGCGGCGACGACGGGACTAAGACGACTACTCATACGGTCGCAGGCTCGCTGGGCGTTCGATACGCATTGAGCTCACGTTTTGGCGTGTTCGGCGAACTGGGAGTTGAGCACGGCCGCTCCAAATTGTCGGGAAGCGAATTCGCCTCACGATTTACGAGAACCGGTATTCGCAGTGGCGTCGGTGTTGTGTTCTTCTTTTAGCTGCCCAAATCAACGCGGGGAGTCTGGTCCTCGAACATCCGCCTTTGCCTGCCCGGCGATCGTTTCCACGGGAAGCGGTCCCTTTGCGAGGACGTCCGCCAGCTCCAGTTCGGCAGCCGCCACGACGCAGCGGCCCTGGACGATGCCTATGATGAATCCCATGATCTGTTCCTGTGGCGATACGGTCGCGGCGACAGCTTGAGTCATGGTCCCCTCCCTGCCGATTGGCGGCAGATGATTGGCAACGGGATGTCAGTGCACCGCGAATCTTGTATCGCTCGCGGCCGTTGCCGCAAGGCAATGTCGCGGCCGGTCAGGTATCAACGTTGCGTACACTTCCGGGATGCGATTCAGTCGGCTGTTCTTCTGGCTGTTTTACCGTTTCGGCAGGCCGCCATGGGAGGGGCACACGCTCCCGCAGCGTCTGCTCGAGCTCGTCGAGGGTCCGTCTGCTCTTCCACCGGGCAAAGCGCTCGACGCGGGATGCGGAACAGGCGATACGTCAATCTATCTCGCACAACGCGGTTGGGACGTAACGGCGTTTGATTTCGTGCATGTCGCACTCAATAGAGCCCGCGCGAAGGCCGCGGCGGCCGGCGTGTCGATTCGCGCGATACAGGCGGACGTGGCGCGCGTCACCGCGCCCGAGATTGGCACCGGATTCGGGTTGATCGTCGATAACGGTTTGCTGCACGGATTGTCAGACGAGGCGCGCGATGCATATGTGCGACTTGTCAGTACCGTCGCCGCGCCTCAGGCGACCTTGCTCCTCACAGCCTTTGCGGAAAAGGAACGCCGTGGGCCGCGCGGGATCGACCGGTCAGAAATTGAGCGCCGTTTCGCAACTGGCTGGAACCTCCGAGGGCATTGGCAAGATTCAGCGATCTCGAGCCGACCCGACGATCCCGTTTACGTGTACGAGCTGCGGCGTCGGTAGCACGTGCCTTACTCGTTGCACTCTGTTGGCTGGGCGGGTTGACGAGCCTTAGACGAGAATTGCGACATGCCTATCATTTATACGATCGACGTCCCCAGGGCCCTGATCGTCACACGGTGCTTTGGCCACGTGACGCTCGCCGAAGTGCAGGAGCACTTCGAGGAACTCGCCCGCGTCTGGCCGCCCGTCGACCGGCTCAACGTCCTGCTGGACTTGACAGACCAGACCTCGCTGCCCACGCTGCGGGATCTGGAAGGAGTGGCTACGGAAATCGACGCGCGGATCGGACCGGGGCAATTCGGCCGCTGCGCCGTTGTCACCGAGCAGGGCCTTCTCTCTGGGTCGATGCAGATGTGGGAAGTGCTCGTAGGTCGATTCTTCGACGCGATTGAGATCTTTCGAACGCCATCGGCAGCCCTCGCGTGGCTGGTGCCGACGCCGAAGCCGAAGGCCAGCCGCACGCTGACCACGCAATAAGCCACCTCAGCGTGACGGCTGCCAGGGACATTGAGCCGTGACCGGAACCGAGAGGGCCGACGCAAGCAACGCGCCGACGATTTTCATGGATTCTGTCCCCCTGAGAGCTGCGGAAACTTGTTGTTCTCGCAGATGCTCTCCATCAGGTTCTCGCCAGGCGCGAGAACCAACGGGAAGACGACCTTCCACGGCTTCACGAAGATCTCGGGGTCCTCGTACGTCAGTTCCACCGTCATCGTGCCCATTGTCGTGCGGGTCCACCGTTCCCTGATGTGCATGTTCGCCGTGTGTGGCAGCGAGGGAATGCCGAGCCACGACTTGTCATTGAATCCAATCGAGTCCACGACCAGCGTATCGCCCTCCCACATCCCAATCGAATGCCCCATCCATGTCGGATCGATGTCTGGCGGATGTGGCCGACCATCAAGAAACACCAGTCGGTAATTCGGTGGGAATTCGAAGAGCGTGACCAGCTGCGTCCGATTTTGCATGACCACCCAAAGTCCATCACCGGGGACCGGCGCTATTGGCAGACAGACGGAGTACGGGAAGTCCTTCATGTTCGTCTTGTAACGATCCTCCAACAGCGTGAGCCCCAGGGGCGTCATTGCCGGTCGTTCAGGCGTGATCTCGGCGATCCAGTTGCCGCTGAAGTCCGGCTTGCCCTCCGGCGTGCGCGGCGCGGGACCAGGGAACTTGCCTTCGTACTTTTGGCGCATGGCCCGACGCCACTCGCGAGCAAGATCAGCGTCCACCTGGACAGGACTAGTCGTGGGATGCGGCGTCGGCACCAAATTGTCCATTGGTCCTGGCTTCTGCGGGGCGGTTTGCGCGCTGGCTATCACGGCCGACACGAAGACCAGCGCACCGGCAACAGCGGCACGGAACATATTCACTCCCTCCTGCATCCGACGGCCGTAGTCTAGCGTCGCACTGAAATGGAATCAATGAGCAAACGGCGTCCCCACCGGGCTCGTTCCCCAAGCGCAACGCAAAGGTTCGTTGAGCTTGCTGCGTCAGCACGGCGGTGCGGCCCCGACAATGCGCAGGCCGTCAATGACGACATCTTGAGAGATCTGCGCCAGCTGATCGGGTCAATCCTGATGCTGGTGCGCGCTCCTCCACGGAAGGCTTCTTGCCATCCATCGTGTCGGATCGGCACCAAAGGTAGGAAATCGCTTCCGCTTCTTCACTACGCAATCATGATGCAGTCGACATACCCAATACGCAAGTCACGCGAGACGGCCATCGGCCGCGAGAGCAGGCACGAGACGAAAGCCGCGGCCAAACCGACGACATGGGCGGGGCGTGTCCCACTGCTCAAGCCGGGCACATATACGGACGGCCTGCCGCTTCACGAGGTTCAGTACCTCTGCTGCAAACTCGTTCTCAGACCGAACCACTTCAGGTCGCGCAAGGACCTTTTCGACTTCGCCAAGGTGCTGAAGGGACCCGCCAAGCAGCACGGCGTGTCCTTCTCGGTAGGAAAATTCAGGGATAAGCCGATTCGAATCCGCGAAGTCTTGTTCGTGGACACATCCGACCTCCGGCTCTACAAGAATGCCTTCATCCTGCGCAGGCGCATCCGCTACGAGGATGGCTTCCCGGTGGGCGACCCGGAGATCGTCTTCAAGTTCCGTCATCAGGACCTGCAGACCGCCGCCGAGACTGACGTGCGTCCGCAGATCCTGGGCGACCATCGGGTCAAGTTCAAGTGTCAGGCCCTGCCCCTCAAGGGCCAACTCGGGGGCATCCGCCTGCTGTACTCTCCACAACGTGCAGTTCCCGCGTTCCAACGTGAGCGAGAACGACGTCCTGTCGATGGCCACGATGACGAAGATCTTTCCGGTGCTCGAGCGCATCAAGCGGGACCCGAACGAACGGGTCACGCTCGTTAGCGACACCATCGTCGAGGAGGTGCTTCAGGACATCGGCACGCTCGACTTCGGGGAGAAGATGCATGCAAAGGTGAGCGTCGCGCTCTGGCGCACACGCGGAGAGCACCGCCCGCTCATCGGCGAGTTTTCCTTTCAGATCCGATTCGAAGACCGCAAGGAACTGGATCTGGCGGCGATGAAGAGGGCCGAGGCGTTCTTTATCGCACTACAATTCGCGGCCCAGGACTGGATCGCGCTCGACGCCACGAAGACGGGCATCGTGTACCGGCTGGACGGCAATGCACCTACGTCGCACGAGTGACCATGGCGCGACTGGGGATCCTTTCGCAAGCGGATCTGGCCTGGTGGGCATGATCGTGAGCCTGGTCATGTCCAGGGTCTGGCTCATTCAGCCGTCCACCGAGGCGGGCCCTGGGTGAGTGTCGAAAGGCGGATACCTCCAAACCTCGAGACGGCTCGTACCTTGGATCAGGGTGCGACGAAAGCCTCCGTGGCCGAACGGGCTGCAAGGCAGTGGCGCTGGCTCCCACCACTGTCGGGAAGACGGTTTGGCGACGTTCTGCTGTTCAGCGTCACGGCGGTGGAGCTGGCCATCCTCGCTCTCCTGACGCCGACCTTCACCTTCGTCGATTGGATCTACCTTTCGCAGCACCTCATCGTCCTGGGACTCGCCTTCACGCGCCGCGCGCCAGCGACGCAGGACTATTCCCTCGTCTCCAGCATCGCCGTCGTCGTGGCGTACACGTACCCGTATGCGCAAATCGCGTATCTCGGATGGAAGCCTGGTGAACCTGTTTCGCAGACGGCAGGGCTCGTCCTCGTCACGGTCGCGGCGTTCCTCAGCCTCGCCAGCCTTGTGAGCCTCGGGAGGTCGTTCGGGATCCGGCCGGCGCTGCGCGGTCTGGTGACCTACGGTCCTTACCGGGTCGTACGCCACCCGATCTATGTGGCGTACGTGGTGAGCGACGTCGGTTACAACCTCCAGGAGTGGAACGTCGGCTCCCTGCTGCTGGTGCTCGCAGGGTGGACATCGCTGCTCTACCGAATACACGCGGAGGAACGTGTCCTCTCTCGAGATCATCGATGGCCCGCTTACGTCGCCTCCGTTCCCTACCGGCTGTTCCCGGGACTCTGGTAGATACCGAAGTCTCACCTCACCTCCCATGATTTCCGCTCGCCGCGGGTGATGGGCAACCTGATCCGCTTGTGTGTGAAGAACACGCGCGCACCTGCAGCGGTTGCCTCCGCTCAACGAATGAGGAGTAGAATCGCTGGCGCTGGCGATGTTCTGCAGGGCCTGTCTCGTTGGGATCCTATTACTGGGGTCAGCACAGCTCAGCCAGGCTGCGTCCACAACGGTCACCTGGAACCACAGCCCGGATTCACGCGCCGCCGGCTATCTTGTCTCCTACGGTCACTCAATCAGGCAACTACACGGCGTTTCTGCGGGTCGGCTACGTCACCACCATCACGTTGTCGGATCTGGAGGCCGGGCAGACGTACTACCTCATTGTCCAGTCCTATACCGCAAATGATGTCCTCGGGCCACCGACGCCAGAATTCGTCTGGACGGTGGAGGGTTTGACGGTGATCTGTCCCACTCCGGTGCTGACGGCGCCGGCGGGGACTACGTCGGTGACGCTCACGCCGACCGTGCGCGGAGGGACGCCACCCGTGCAAACGAGTTGCGATCCTCCGTCGGGATCGCCGTTTCCCATTGGCACCTCACCCTTACTCTGCATGGCTCTTGATGCGCGGCGAGCGGTGGATTTCTGCATGGGGCAGGTAGTTATTCTGCCGGCCCGCTAAGCCAAGCAACGCGGGGTGTGGCGCTTCAGTGAATCAGTGTTGACTGCGGGATGCAGATCGGAGCGTCGTCGAGACGCGGTCCAAAGGCCCAATGTTTGGGATCGGCAGCGATTCCATTTCGTGCTCTTTGCGCTCCATCTGGTTCCGACGTTGAAGTCGGCGGTGGAGAACGTACAACGCAATATCGAAAAGAAAGAGCGTTCCGATGACGAGCGCGGTTCGGAGCATCCAGGGCTCAGTCGGACCATACAGCTTCGCCTTCGATTTCGGGGGTTGGCTTATTTCTCGGCGGGAACCGGCGCGAACTTTACGTAATCCTCAAAAGTTGAACTGGCCGCCTCAGCGGAAAGGCACTGAGTTTCAGACCTTCCCGTTCGCCTCGACGACACGCTTCGCCGCGTGATTGGTGACGCGCGCGTCGGTGCGCAGCGCCGTGACGTACGCGCTCCGAAGCAACTGCTCCCGCCGTGCCTTCAGCGCCTCCGTGATCTGCTCCTTGACGCCAGTCGTCGACAGATCGCGCTGACCGGCCGTCTGCTTGGCAACCAGATACACAATCGCCGACGCACCATTCTGATTGACCACGCGCGCATTGCCCGGGGCCATTTGCAGAACCGCGTTGCGCAAGGCGGGCTCCGCCTGGCGCACTGCGGACAGCGGCACCAATCCCAGGTCGCCGCCGCGGGGCGCGGTATCGGCATCCTCAGAGAACTGCGCCGCGAGCGCCGGGAATGACTCCCCCATCTGCAGCCGCTGCATGAGCATCGCTACCTTCTGCTGCACCGCCTGCGGCGACGTGGCATCGTCTCCGGAGGAGTTCGTCGTCTGTGGCTCGCGCACGGGCGTCACGACAATCTGCGCCAGGTGATACGCATCTTCCGCCAGGTTGAACCGTTCGCGATTGGCATTGAAGAAGTCGGTGATTTCCGCGTCCGTGATGGTCACCTTCGACGTCACCTGGCTTTCAAGCACCTTCTGCACGGTCAGGTCGCGACGCAGGCTGGCACGCACATCGTCCGCCGTCAGGCTTCTCCGCGAGAGCTCCTGCTGGAACTGCTCGTCCGTCAGGTTTCCCTTGGTCGCCATGAAGGCCTTATCGATATCCGACTGCGTCACGTCGATCATCAGCTCGCGCGCCTTCGCTAACAGCAGGTCCTGCGTGATCAGCCCCTCGAGCAGCGACATCTTGGCTGCCTGCACCTCCTCACGCGACAGGGTGGCGTTGACGTCGCGGGTCCGCAGATATTCCTTCTCAACCTCGGCAGCGACGATGTTCCGGCCGTTCACAGTGGCCCAGGCATCGGCTGGCACAGGAGGCGGGGGCGCGGGAGCGGAGGCTGTTCGATTGCAGGCACTGAACAGTGAAAGGGCCGCCAGGCCGGCGGCCGCGGTATGTCGCAGGTGGATCTTGGTCACGCAGGCAGATTAGCTGCTACGGCCATGACGAGCAAGCGCCGCTTCCGACGGGGAAGCCGGTCCATACTCTCTCGAGTCGGTAGATGCTGTGCGGGGATTCAGGGCGCCGAGTATCTGCGCTTCCCGGCGAAACCGAAGACGCTCAGCATTCTGCGTAGTGCTCAGCGTAGTGTCCGCCTTCAGGCGGACTTCAGGTCCGGCTAAAGCCGGACACTACGGTTATGAAGGAGGTGCGTCATGATGGTTCGCAGAACGGTGTTCATCGGAGTCTTTGCGGTGGCTCTCGCAATTGTTTGTGTCGCCGTGGGCCTCGCCCAGGACGCTGGCAACGGCAACTCGAAGGTTGCGGTCCTCGCAGGGTGGGAGCTGGTCCAGTCAGCGGAATTCGTACTCGAGCCCAACTCTTCTGCCGAGCTCGCCGCCGAATGCCCGAAGGGCAAAGTGCCGCTCGGTGGAGGATTCTCCAAGAGTCCGTCGACACCCGACAGCCAGCCCGGGTTTGAAGTGGCCGCGTCCTTTCCAGCGCATTTCACGTTCGAGGGGAATCTGTTCAGCGGGTGGATCGTTCATGTGATCAACCGCGGCCCGGTGAACGTTTTCGTCACTACGTGGGCCACATGCGCGGCGACGACAGCGAAGACGTTTCGCACTGAAGTGCCGTAACGGCCGTCCCCGCCGTCGTGCAAGTCCTCTCCATGTGCCAGCTTCAGGTACTCATCCTGCTCGCCCCGAAGAGCGCGATCCGTGCCTGGTTGTTGGGGATGGCGCTTC
The DNA here is from genome assembly GCA_963814955.1 of uncultured Acidobacteriota bacterium. Classification (GTDB taxonomy): domain Bacteria; phylum Acidobacteriota; class Vicinamibacteria; order Vicinamibacterales; family UBA2999; genus DATCJA01. The sequence continues at coordinate 40,346 of CAWFEX010000011.1, read as the reverse complement.
CATCATCGACATGCCTACACGAACACGGCGAGAGCGGCAATCGTTGCAAAGCCGAGAACGGCAATGGTTCCGCTGAAGAGCGGAGTCTTATCGAATGCCTCGGGGATCATCGACTCCACGGCCATCGCAACAAGAATCCCGCCTGAAACGGCGTCGAAAATACCCGCCACGTCGGGGGACGCGTTGGCGAACAAGACTGAACCGAGGACGGCGGCAACGGGGGTGATCAGACTTGCTGCGCACCAGACCGAAAGGATGTATCGGCGTGACCTTCCTGCGAGGTGCATGCCGGCCGAGCTCGACAACGATTCGGGAATGTTGGCCAGAAAGAAACCGACGACGACTGCGACCGTCGGAGCCATGCTGTGTGCGACGGCGATCCCAAGGACGAGTCCTTCCGGGACCGCATCGATGATGGTTCCCGTCGCGATGGCCTGACCGCTTCCGGGTCGGTCACGCTCGTTCTCCTGCGGTACACATTCGCCGCACCGCTTTCGATTCTTCGCACCTGCGCGCGCGAGCCACGCATTGACGCACGAAAACAGCAGCGCTCCCGTCAGAAGAAAGATCGTCGCGCTGACAGTTCCCGCGTGCAGCTGCGCCGATATGGTTAGCTGGATTGACGCCGTGGCTAGAAGGGCGCCCGCGCCAAAACCCATGACACGCGCGATGGCGCCGTGCCCGGGCCGTGCGATGTAGGCCGCGAGTAAGCCGAACAGCAGGCCGCTTCCGACGAGGGTTCCCCAGACTGCTGCTTGTGCCCAGGGTGGAGCGGTCGGCATGGAGATCGCGTTCTCAGTTGGCAACTTTCCCGCGGCTTTATCGAGCACAGCGGGGATGCGGGTTGGCGGCCGCAGGACCCCTACATCTTTCTGGTGAGGAGCGGTTTCCCTTACCAACGGGGCCGTCTGATCGCTAGCGCCAGGCCGGGAGCTCGAGCTCGCTCAGCCCGCTGAGGTCGACGCACATCATCTCGCGCACCTCGACGAGCACCATCACGATGTTGTGGCAGACGCGGCAGCGGACGACGACGCCCGGGCCGCCGAGATAGACCTCGCACTCGGCCAGCGGGCCGCGCGCCCCGCAGCGGCCGCACTCCGCCTGCGCCATCGTCATCTCGCAGCCGAAGACCTGGTACAGCATTCCGCCGATCGCGTTGCCGTCGAGCGCCTCCATCAGCGTCCTCCTGTCGCTCCGAACCGCTCGGTCTTGATGCGTCCCGGCGCGTAGCCGAGCTCGACCAGGCCGGCCGCGACCGACTCCACGAAACTCGTCGGACCGCAGACGAACGCGAGCGGCCCGTCCTCGGCCGGCCAGGCGACCTCGCGCAAGAGGTCGGCGTCGACCCGGCGCGCGTATCCCGTCCACCCGGGCGGCTGCGCGCGCGTGAGCGTGTGGACGACTTCCTCCCCGTCGAGCTCCGCGCGGTAGATGACGTCCTCGAGGGTGCGCGAGGAGTAGAGCAGCCGCGCTCTCACCTCGCTCATGCTGTTGCGCCGGTGGCGCAGGATCGCCCGCATCGGCACGACGCCGGAACCTCCGGCCGCGAGGAACAGCGGGCCGCCGTCGTCCGGGCGCCAGACGAAATAGCCGCCGATCGGCCCGCGGACCTCGAACGCGTCGCCCGGCCGCACGTCTTCCGTCAGGTACGGCGACACCTCCCCGTCCTCGAGCCGCTCGACGGTGATCACCGGCGGCTCGCCGGGGGCGGAGGCGAGCGAGTACGCGCGCTCGGCGCGGTAGCCGTCCTCGGCCGTCAGCCGGACGTCGACGTGCTGGCCCGCGACGTGGCCCGGCCAACCCGGGACCTCGAGCTCGAGGGTGCGCACGCGCGGCGTCTCGTCGACGACCGCCGTCACGGTCGCGACGCGCCAGGTCAGTCGCCCGAGTAGCGCTGCTCCCGCCATGGGTCGCCGTACATGTGATAGCCGTACGTCTCCCAGAAGCCCGGCTCGTCCTCGTCGAGTAGGCGGAGCCCGCGCACCCACTTGGCGCTCTTCCAGAAGTAGAGGTGCGGGACGAGCAGCCGCGCCGGGCCGCCGTGCTCGGGGTCGAGGGGCTCGCCCTCGTAGGTGTAGACGACCCAGGCCTTCCCACCGGTCACGTCCTCGAGCGGCAGGTTGGTCGTGTAGCCGCCGTCGCAGAACGCGAGCACGTAGCCCGCGTCGTGGTCGACCTCGTCGAGGAGCGTGTCGACCGACACGCCCTCCCAGGTCGTGTCGAGCTTCGACCAGCGGGTGACGCAGTGGATGTCGGCCGTGACCGGCTCGCTCGGGAGGGCGCGGAACTCGTCCCACGTCCACGTCCGGAGCACGCCGCCGTTCTCGATCGAGAACGTCCACCGGTCGAGGGGCGTATGCGGCGTCGCGCCAGCCGAGAGCACCGGGAAGTCGCGGGTCACGGACTGGCCGGGAGGCACGCGCGCAGGATCGACGTCCGCGTCCCGTCGCCGGCCGCGAAAGCCGCGCGAGACGAAGCTCATATCTGCACCTCGCATCGGTCGCGCTACCGCAGCGGCTTGAACGCCGCGCGCAGCTCCGACGCGAAGAGTGCCGGTTCTTCCCATGCCGCGAAGTGTCCGCCGCGGTCGACCTCGTTGAAGTAGGCGAGGCCGGGGTAGACCGTCTCAACCCAGCTGCGCGGGGCAGCCCAGATCTCGCCGGGGAACGTCGTGAAGCCGACCGGCACGGTGACCGCCGGAGGAGCCTGGCCGCTCGCAAGCGCTGCGGCCAGCGCTCGTCCGTCCTCCCAGTACCGACCGGGCCGCCGATGCTGCGGTGCCGGTCAGCCAGTACAGCGTGATGTTGTCGACGATGGTGTCCCGGGTGAGATTGCCCACGGGCTCGCCGTCGACGAACGCGCGGGAGATCTTGTAGTAGCTGTCCGTGTCGTGGTCGAGCAACCAGGCCGCCAGCGCGACGGGTGAATCCAGCAGGGCGTAGCCGATCGTCTGTGGCCGCGTTGCCATCTCGAGGAAGTAGCCGAAGCCGTCCTCCCTGAACGTCGCGAGCGCCTCGGCCGCTGCGCGTTCCTGTTCGGATTCCTTGGGCAGTTGATCGCCGATTGCGAGCACCGCCGTGAGCAGGTTCAGGTGGTAGCCGACCAAACCCTCGACTGCCTGGCGGCCCATCAGGTCCGTGACGAGGGCACCCACGTCGCCGCCCTGGGCGACGTAGCGGGTGTAGCCGAGGCGATGCATCAGCTCCGCCCATGCGCGTGCGGTGCGGCTGGCGTCCCAGCCGAGCTCGGTCGGCTCGCCCGAGAAGCCGTAGCCGGGCAAGGACGGCAGCACCAGGTGGAATGCGTCCTCGGCGGCGCCGCCGTGCGCGGTCGGATCGGTCAGCGGGCCGACGGTCTCGAGCAGCTCGATGACCGAGCCGGGCCAGCCATGCGTCATGATCAGCGGCAACGCGTTCTCATGCCGGGACCTGACGTGGATGAAGTGGATCTCCACCCCGTCGATCTCGGTCGTGAACTGCGGCAGCGCGTTCAGTCGTGCCTCGCACTTGCGCCAGTCGTACTTGGTCGACCAGTAGCGGGCGAGCTCCCGCAGCGTCGCCAGCTGCACGCCCTGCGACCGATCCTCCACGAGCTCCTTGGTGGGCCAGCGCGTGGCCGCGATCCTGCGGCGAAGCTCGACGATCTCCTTCTCCGGGATGCTCACGCGAAACGGCCGGATGGCGTCCGGGTCAGCGGCGTGCGTGCTCGGGCGGGTTGCGGCTGCTTGGCTCATGGCGCTCTCCTTTTTGTCGTTCGACCCGGAACGGCCGGATCGCTCTCGACCGATCGACGAGTGTCCGCACGCCTGCCCGCCACTCCTCGCGGCGGTCACCAAAGACCGTGACCTTGACAGGCGAATGACGCGTTCTCCTCAGGGATTCCGCAGGCTCGGAAATCGGTTGAACTCATCGAGCACATGCCATGCCCACTGGTGTGCACTCAGTTCCGCGATGGCAAGTGTTGGGGGACTCGGGCGGTGTCGCTCGTTACGACTGCCACGTCATGATGAAAGTCCGCTAGCTCAGCTGGTGAAATGCGTTCTGCGTGTCGCTATTACAGTTTGACCATTGGCAACGGCGTCAGCGGATGGCTGCGGAACCGATCAAGAGTCAACGTGAGGAGACGCCAATGAAACCCGGCATCCGGCCATGTTGCGAACAGGCGTGCAACGAACGGACGCGGAATGCCGAACCCTCTCAGTCCACGTGTCACGTCGATCCAGTCCGCTCGCCGGAATGCCTCGACGAGCGAATCTGGATCCGCCGTCGACGGCGTGATCTTGTGATGGTCCGCGATCATCTTTTCGATCTCGGCGGTCCAGTCCTCACGCGCGCGGGCGACTAGGTAATCGTGTGCGAGCGCGATAGATGGCGCGATGTAGTCGAAAGTGCCGTTCGTCCAGATCCCGAGGTCGTGGAAGACCGCAGCGACAGCTATCTTCTCGAGTTCGTTTCGCCCCACGAACGCGACGCACAGATTCACGATCCGATACACATGGTTCCGATACGCGAGGAAATCGTCCCGTAACGCCGTCGCGTGGTCATTTAGAACGTCGTCGACGGTCGGGATGCGGGTCAGCAGAGCGTCGTATCCAACAGACGCCCCCATCAGCGTATGCGCCACACGACTAGGTTTGACCATGTGCTTTGTCCCTTTAATCGGTGTGTCTCAGTGCCCGGACTTCCAATCCGCGTCTTGTGGAGGGCGACGAGGCGCGACAGCGACAGTAGATGCCGCTGTCGCGCCTCGTGTCGATCACGCGACCTTCCGTTGCCTTGCTGTGAACCGCTCGACGAACTCGAGCGCCTTCTCGGCGACCTCCCGCCAGCCGGCGTCGATCGTCAGCGCGTGCCCGCGGCCCGGCATTTTGACGATCTCGGTCACGCCCTCGTTGCGCTTCTGCTTTTTGTAGGACGCGTTCGCGATCGCCCAGGGGACCGTATGGTCCGAGTCGGCCGAGACGATCAGCATCGGACCCCGCTCCGGGTTCCTCGAGTCGACCTTCGCCTCTGACCACGGATTGAAGTTCGCGGACGCCGCCTGGAAGAGCGGCTCGCCGGCGCCGGGGACGGAGTAGCCGAGGTACAGCTCCTTCGCCTCGTCCTCGCCGACCGCGTTCGCGAAGCTGTAGCGGAACTGCTCGTAGCTGAGCGGGACTGCGCGGTTCCAGTTCGCGGGGTTGCGCAGGGCGACGCTGGCCGAGCGCAGCGCCGAGATCGGCAGCGGGAGCACGCCGCGAAACGGAGCAGGGCTGATCGCGACCGACGCGGCGGCGAGCCCGCGCCCCGCGAGAATCATGGTCAGCAGGCCCCCGAAAGAGTGGCCGATGATCACTGGCTTCCGATCCAGGCGGCGGATGATCCCCTCCTCGTACTCTGCGATCTCGCCGATCCCCTTGCCCGCGAACACCTCAGGGTGCTCTCTGGCCTCGGCGACCGTCTCGGGATCGTCGGGCCAGCCCGGTGTCAACCCCACGTAACCGGCCTCCTCGAACAGCGTCACCCAGCGGTCCCAGCTCGAGGGCAGCAGCCAGAGCCCGTGAACGAAAACAACGGGTGTGGCGCTCGAGGCGTTCGCGCGCCCGACCTGCGCTGCCTCGTGCTCAGTGATGGTCAGCTCGACTGCCCCGACCACGTGCTTTCCATGTGTATCAGTAGTTCTCGACATGGACTAACCCCTCCGACTTGTTGAGGGGCAAGGCATGCGCCAAACGCAGGTCGGAGACCGACCGTCGCCGGTGCTCTATAGAGGAATGTTGCGCAACTGCCGTGCCCCTGACTTCTTCTCGGTTGACGATCGCGACGCTGAGGATCGCGCGATCCACTGATCTCATCGGAGCTCGGCCAACCGGGTTTCGAAACCGACGCTTGGAAACAATGCACAACCGTTTGTCCGACCTCACCTGAAATTGAATCGTTATTACCGCGTCATTGAGCGGTCAGGTCACGGCATTTCGTGATCAGCACGACAGATGGCTGAGGCGCTCTGCCTTCGGCCTGACGAAGATCAATTTTCCTGTGGAAATCGTCGTTTAGAAATCTGGCGACACTGAGTACGTCCAGTGGGGCCCATTGGCGGAAGCAAACAATTGGGTTGTACCCGTACCATCCGGGGGCTTGCGAGAGGACGCTCCCGCCGAGGCGCGACGATTGGAAGATGATTCGACGCCTGTCAGGCGTCCAGACGGGATAGTAATCGTTGCCGGGATCCGCCGTGAGAGGTGTGAGCGTCAACCGTCCGAGATCAGCAATCCAGATGTCGTTGTTCTGGTCACGAATGTCCAGCGCCATCCGCGTGCCGTCGGGTGACGGTAATCCCCGGTATTTCGTGACGGCCTACTTTCACCGCCCCGAGAACCTTGCCGAAGAACTCGCCGAAGTCGGCTGTAACCACGTGCGCGTCTTTGGGGTTGAAGGCCCTGGGTGGCTCTTGCCGGACTTTGAGGCTCGGTGGAGACGAACAGAGCCGTAAACGAGCTGGACCTGCCAACCGAGTGACAAATGATGTGCAAAGACGTGCGGCCTGCGGCCGGTGGCGGCGCTACAATCCCGACAGCGCGAACGCTCCCTTGCACGAGCGGTATCTTTCGGTCCTATAGAGGGCGGCTATGACGATCAGTTCCAGATTGCAAGCGTACGTCTCTGCCGTGGCAATGGCGCTGCCATTGATGCTGGCTCCGTTCGCCGAGGCAGAAACGATTGATTGTGGCGCCGGGGACGTCCAGTGCCTCATTGCCGCTATCAATGAGGCAAATGCGGATCCGCACATAACGACCATCCGCCTGGCGGGGGGCACCTATGCCCTGACGAGCGTCGACAACGACACGGACGGACCGAATGGCCTGCCTTCAATCGTGAGTCCTTTGACGATCGATGGTGCCAGCAGCGGCGCGATCCTGACTCGGCTGGCGGGCATACCTGGTTTCCGGATTCTCCACGTCGGTGCGAGTGGCCGTCTCACGCTCCAAGGAGTCACCATTACCAATACCTTCGATCTCGGCTTTACGGGTAACCGTGGTAGCGGCCTCTTTAACGACGGAGGCGTGGTGACGGTCGTCGATAGCTCGTTTATTGAGAATGAAATTGCCGATGCCGGGGCCCTTCACAACAACCAAGGTGTAGTACGCATCATCGACAGCGCCTTCACCGGCAATTTCGGGTCGGGCGGAGCCGGAGTCACCAGTGCCGGTGGCGTGGTGGACATCAGGCGAACAGTATTCGAGAACAATAATGGATTAGTCGCCGGCGGTCTGTGGAGCATGGACGCCGACGTTCGTATTGTCGACAGCCGTTTTACCGGTGGTTCTGGCCACTTCGGCGTCGGCGGCGTTCGGGTGAGCGGCGGAACGGCGTCGATCATTCGAACGACTTTCGCGGGCAACGTCGGGGATCCCTCGGGCGGCATTCTCGTTGAGGCCCAGGGTACTGTCATCGTTCGCGACAGTGCGTTCGTCGAAAATCGTGGCTTCGGTGGTGGGGGCGGCCTTTTCAACCAAAATGGAACGGTCGACGTCACAAACACGACATTCGCCCGAAACGTCGCGGGCTCTCTATCCGTGCGAGGTAGCGCGATACTGAACTTCGGGAAAACGACGATCGTGAACAGCACCTTCGCGCAGAACACAAGCATCGGTACTGGTACTTCGAGCGTCATTGCCAACGTCAACGTGTTTGCCGACGTCAACACTGCGGAAATGCTTCTCCAGAACACCATTCTCGTTCATAGCAGCGACAACGAATTTGCACAAGACTGTGCCGGTATCATCACGTCGTTGGGAAACAATCTGATCGGTGATCCGTCGTCCTGCATCATCACGCTGCAACCAAGCGACTTGACCGGCGACGCGGGTCTGGGCCAACTCGTGGATGACGGCACGGCGGGGAAGGCGCACTACCCGTTGTTACTCGACAGTCAGGCGATTGATGCCGCCAACGACGCTGCGTGTCTGAGGAAGGACCAGATCGGTCAGCCGCGCCACCCTGAATGTGACATCGGTGCCATCGAGTTCCGAGCGGACGAGAGACTGGCAACGGAATGATCAGATCGAGGCGGCAAGAGCACACAGCCGAAGGCCCAGATATCGCTCCGTGACGGAAGTGAGCTGTGGGAGGGGCCTGGTGCCTACAGCAGGGCCCTCACCTGCCAGTCGGAAGAGGCGATCAAGGCCTCGTATTCAGCAGGTGAGATTGACCGCTTGGAGTACCGGCAGGCGATGACAAACATGTTCTTATCCTGTTGCCAATCGCTCCGGACCACCTCGCACTCGAAGATGCCACCGGAGCTGACTGCCATCGTCAGAACATCGCCCGGCTTTGGGATCGCCTCAAGCTCGACCCGTTTGCAGAATCGAACGTCACTGTTTGCGATGGTTTCCGGGGCCTCCTTCCCCTCGCGGCGAACGCGGAGGGAAGGAATCCTGAGGCTTATCTCGACTGTCTGCGCCATTTAGATCAGAATCGGGAATTCCAGTCGACGAACATGCTGTGCGGGTTGGAACGGCACGCCGACTGCCTCTTGCATGATCGCACGATTCGCGGTTTTGCTCGCTGAGCATGAACGTACCGCAGCGCGCCCAGCCCCGCGCGAACTGCATCATGTCCTGCGAGATGGATCCGCACTCGGCAGTGTAGGCTACGATGCCAACGGGAATGTCACAGTTGCCGCCGACGTCAGTCTGAACCGGAGCGCTCCAGCGTGGCCGTGACCCTCGTCCGCTGATACGCCACGATCTGGATGGCGCGCGACCACGGTTGGTGGCCGTCCATTGTCACACGAACCGCCGTTGAGCCGGCGGGGACATCCGTGAGGACAAGAGGTGTTCGGCCCGCCCGCCGCCCGTTCAGGAAGACATCGGCACCCTCGGGTCGAGAGCCGACGGCCACCGAGCCGCGAAACGACTGGCGATCTTCGCGCTCACGCGCGGCGGCAACTCCGGCAGGGCCGCGCGCACGCCCGCGATCCGGTGCCCTCGAACCAACGGCCGTACGCGATGTTCCGCTGACCTGCCCTACAGGACGATTGAGAACCGTGAGGCCGCGCGGCGGCGCGACGCCCACGTTCACGCCACCACCGGCTCCGCGCGTGGCAGCGAGGCCATTGGGCAGCACGGGCGTCGCGTCTGCGCTCAGTGGAAGGGACACGGCGGATGAAGGCCGCGCGGCCGGTGACCCCGAGTCCACCGGCGTGCGTAGCGGCGAGGTATCCGGACGTGCTCCGGCCCGCTCCTCAGGCGCCAGCGGCGCAACAGTCATCAGGACGTTCATAGCGACTCCGCAGAGAAACACCACTCCGCAGAGAAACACGAGCGAATATGGCATTGCCGATACGGGAGCGTCACGTCGCACCAGCGCGCGAGAGGCGTAGGAACCGGCGCGGACAGCGGACTCACCCGCCTGCATTAACCACGTTCGGACAACCGGAACCCAGCGGTGAATCCACACGTCGTTTCGTCGCGCCCACGCGCCCCCTCGCGATGCGGCTGACGAACACAAGCTTCGACCCGATTGACAGCGCACGCCCCGACGAAACTGACGTAGCCGACGAACGCACGCATCAACTCGCCCCCGCAATGACCGCCGAGCAATCGTCGGGTACCGCGGAGCGGCGTCACCGTTCGGGAGCGACCTCTGCGGACCATCCTGAACAAAGCGGCGCTGGCGTGTCAGAAAGGCGTATGAAAGCGAGTGTCGATGCCACTGGCGGCGGTGGCACCATTCGCATGTGTAAAGGCCGCGTCGGGCGAGGAGGCCCCACACTCGTTCGAGACCTCGGCGATGCCTCCGAGCAATGGACATCCCACACCAACGGCACCGGGGCATGGAAGCATGGCCAGAGCGGACGGTCATCGAGGCGTATGGTAATCCGGGAAGGTCCTTGGCCTGAGCGGAAAAGTCCGAAGAAGAACCGACGGTCGAGCTGATAGTTGAGAAGGCTACCGGCTACACCGCCGCCCCATGCCGAGTTGTTTCGTCATCACGCCCTCCAGCGGTCCCGCTAGGTCGGCTGATTCCAGTCATCTATCCGCTTAGGAATATTGACGCTCATAGCGGATAGATCCAGACTCGCCTTTCCGAACGACCACCGGAGTACGCCATCGCTCAGCGGCGCACGGCAGGAGCCGGAACAACGGCAAGGGATGGCCTGGTCCTGCCACCCTCCTCCCCTCGGCAATTGCGCGACCGCAAGCCCAACTACAAGGGGAACGACTGCATGCGCATCGAGAAACTGAGGCGCTCCGGTGATTCGACTCGAGCCCGCGTGTCGGCGACGGTGATTTGGGAAGAGTCGTCGCGAGAGCCACAGGAGTACTACTTCGAAACGCTCAACGAATTCGCGGACGGCATGGCCGCGAACCCTCACGCCTTTTTGGTCCCCTGCACCATTGCCGCGCTTCGGCACGGCGAGAAGCGAGTCGCAATCGACGCAACCATCTGCCCGGAACTGAAGGCGGGCCTGACCGATGCGATCCGCCTGCTGCAATTCTGGTGGACCGGCAAACCGCGGCCGGCCGTGACGATCGAAGCTCGGGGGACTGGTACATCGAAGCCACAGACCATCCCGGGAGCGGCGTTCTGTTTCACGGGCGGCATCGACTCGCTCACGGTCCTGCGCCGCAACCGCATGGATTTCCTGCCTCATCATGCCGGCTATCTTCGCGACGGCGTGCTCGTGTTCGGCCTCGAAGTGCAGCGGCTGGATGCTTTCGAGCACGTGGCCGACGTGCTCCGGCGATGTGCCACGGCTGCGGGTATTTCGATGGTGCCGGTCTATACGAACATTCAGGACCTCGACAAGGATTGGACGTTCTGGCAGAACGAGTTCGAGGCCGCGGTACTCGCGTCGGTGGGACACGCGCTGCACACCCGCATTGCATCGCTCTCGATCGGAGCCTCTTTCGATTACACGACCCTTCACCCGCACGGGTCTCACCCGCTCCTCGATCCGAATTACGGCGCCAGCGATCTTCGGGTCCGCCACGACGGTATCTGGCTGACGCGGCTGCAGAAGACGGCGCTGCTCGCGAAATGGCCGTTGGCGTTGAAGGCGTTGCACGTCTGCAACCACTACGAGACCTACCGGCCCGGCCTCATCAACTGCGGCACATGCGAAAAGTGCCTCAGAACGCTCACGGCATTGCTCGTCGTCGGCGTCCTTGACGACGCTGTGACCTTTGCACGACGTGATGTCACGCCCGAACTCATCGCCGCTCATGCATCTCTGAACGACACCAGCGCACCGTTCTGGAACGAGCTCCTGCCGCCGCTCCGTCAGCAGGGACGCGACGATCTCGCCGACGCAGTCGGTCATGCGCTGGCGCGGTACCGGAACGAGGTCGGCTGGGCCGGCGCGCTGAGGCGGCTCGATCGTGTTCACCTTCACGGATCGCTGCGCTCGATGAAGCGGACGCTTGCCGGGATCGCGCAACCGGCTGCTGCCTTTCATTGAGCAAAAGAGGCCGCCAGGCGGGTTGTTACACCTCGCTCACCGGCTATCACGGTGACGGGGTTAGAAGCGAGACCGCGACCTGAGGAGTCTCCACTCGCGCTTGCGATTTCGCGCGCGGCTGCATAGGCTTGGTCCGACGGACAACGACGATGAGTGACCGGAACCGGTGGATGGGTGGCGCAATCATAGTCCTTCTCATCCTCGCCTTTTGGCTTTTTGAATCGGCACGCTGGCCACAATTGCCGCACGCGGCGCAATTACTCGGCCCATTGCGCATACATGCGACAAATCCGCGTTACTTCACTGACGCGACGGGCCGACCGATCTATTTGACCGGCTCGCACTTCTGGACGACTACGCAGGACTGGAACGGCAGGAACGAGCCATACGCCGGCGGCCCGGCGTTCGCCAGTTTTCCCGAGTAAGTCACGTTTTTGAGGGCACGCAATCACAATTTCACGCGTCTGTGGACATTCGACCACTACAAGTACGAGTCTACGCCGAGCCCGTGGGTGCGCACCGGTCCGGGCACCGCGTTCGACGGCCGGGCGAAGTGGGACGTTACCAAAGTGAATCCGCAGTTCCTCGACCGCCTGCGGGATCGCGTGCTGCAGTTTCGGGCCAACGGCATTTATGTCTCGGTGATGTTTTTCAGGGGGAATTACGCGCTCGGCAGGGATCCGGCCTGGGATGCGCACCCGTTCAACCCCGCGAACAATGTCAACGAGGAACTGGCGGCGATGACGTACGACGCCTATAACGATCTGACTCACCCGCAGGCGCTAGCCCTCCAAAAGCAGTACGTCGCCAGGGTGATCGACACACTCAACGACCTCGACAACGTCATCTGGGAGATTGCCAACGAGGCGAAGCCTCGCAGTTATCCGTGGCAGCAGCACCTCGTCGATTTCATCCGGAGCTACGAAGCCGGCAAGCCGCGGCAGCATCTGGTGGGCATTACGAGTACCTACCCGCACGACAACAGTGGGCTGTACCGTACCGACGGCGGACTGGATCTCCCCGGGCCTGGATAACTACGACCCGCACGACCCACCCGCGTCGACCGGCCGTCATCTCGTCGTGTCAGACACTGACCATCATCTACTTGAACGAGCAACGGTTCCGTGGGTCTGGCAATCGTTCCTGCGAGGGGAACACCCGATTCTCATGGAGAATGAACTGGCCTGGGATCTGGAGGCGGTGCGGCTTGCGATGGGGCACGCCCGGGCCCGAGCCGAGCGTCTCGACCTGGCGGCAGTCACGCCACGGAGCGACCTGACGCAGACGAGATACGCGCTCGCCTCTCCTGGTGGCGAGTATCTGGTGTATGCGCCGAATGCCGGCACCTTCTGGGTGGACCTCTCGGCGGGATCCGGCCGCGGATTCACGGTCGAATGGATCAACCCGCGCACCGGCGCCGCCATCGTGACCGGGGCCGTCCTGGGCGGCGATGCACGAGAGTCGTTCGCCGCGCCATTCAACGACTCAGGCGCGGTGCTCTATCTGAGCCCCGTTCGCCCAATCATGCCGTTCAGCATCCTTCCCGCGCAGCCGAAGCGGTAGTCCGCTGCACGTATCTCCGCGCCGGGGGGCACCTGGGGGATGCCTGCCGCACGTTTTCCAGAGGATGGACGTTTCGATGGTCCCCGCGTTTCTGAGAGAGCGTCCCCACGGGGACACGAGGAAGGTAGGCAATGGCGGCCCGCGACCTTTGTCGTAGGCGTCGCCGCTTGACGTCGCTGTCAGCCGCATCTCCCACTTTCGAGCCATGTTGGCGGGTATGAATTCATCCCTCGGCCCACGCGGGCGGGGTTCGTCCCCACCGCGGGAATGACCGACATTGGAAGCTGCGTGGCGACACCCGTGCGGCCTGACGGGCGCGCGCCGGCCGCTCCGATGGGCGGGCGGGCGTTATGGGATCGGCACGAGGCGCTTCAGCTCTTCGAACCAGTTCTGGACGACGACGATTTGCGTCGCGGAGGGAGACTGTTCGGCCTCCTTAATCATCAGAAAGCGTTGGCCATCGGGCGAGACGTCATACGCGACTCCAATCAAGGGAAACACGCTCGCGAGGTACTGTCCTTCGAACAGTAGGCGCGGTCTGCCCGCAGAAAATCCGGGCCGGGTCGTGACGTCCACAGCCATCATCTTGACTCCGCTCCGGTAGAACAGCTCTCGCCCGTTTCGATTCCACGCGGGCTCGGTACCCCCGTCTGTCGAGATTTGCCGCTTGCCCCCGGGACCCGGATAGGGCTGGACGTACACTTCCGGACGGCCCGACTCATTTGACACATACGCCAGCGAGCTTCCATCGGGGGAAAACGCCGCCGCCCCTTCCTGGAATGGTGTCCTGAGGAACGGCTGCACCTTACGGTCATTGAGCCGAAGAACCCAGACGTCCCGCGCCGTGGTTGTATGGCCCTGGTGAAACGCCAGCACTTGCCCGTCCGGGGACCACGATCTCGGCATCTGCGGAATCTGCGTCTCACTGTTGCTGGCCAACTGCTCCGGCCCACCACTGCCGTCGGCACGTTGCCAAGATATGCCCGTGTCGGTGTTAAACGCTATCCGCGTGCCGTCCGGCGTCCATGCCGGAGCAGTGTTTCTGCTCCCGTCGAACGTGAAGCGCGTCAATGTCTCCCGGTCGAGATCGTACAGCCACAGTTGGTCCGAGATTTCCACAGCAACCCGTCGGCCGTCGGGGGAAAGCTGAGGCCAGTCGTAGGAGCGCGGAGGTGCAGCCAACGACTGCTCGGCGCCAGTGCGACTGACCCACACCAGTCTGCGCTGGGCTCCCTCAACGCCTGCAGGAATGTACACCAGCGATCCCGTAGTCGATATGCTGTACTGAGCGGCGCCCAGGTGGTCTGCACGACTCGTTCGACGACCGGAACCGCGGTGCCCGTGATCTGCAGTTGTCGGGAATCGAACGGCACAGCCATCAGGGTTCCGTTTTGCGCATACACCAAGTGTCCGGAACGTGCATAGCGAGGGTACGTACCACCTTGAACAAGGTTTCGCCGTTGACTCGACTCCATCGAGTGGACTGCGACACGAGGGCTCGTTGTCGTTCCGCCCGTGAAGAGCACGGCACCAGGGCCGGGCAGACTTTCCGGCCATCTGTGAGTTGTCTCCCCTCTTTCTAGTTGCGTCAATGGCCGGGACATCCCTCCGGCATCGGGCACCTGCTCGAGACCCGTCGGTTTCACGTACAAAGACAATCCGTTCGTCGCTGCCCCAGCTTGCGCCCCACCCACCGTCAGAGTCCGACGACTGTAGTCGCCGCTCCGCCGTTCACCGACACCTTTTTCAGCTTGCTATCAGCTGAAAACCCAAGCCATTGCCCGTTCGGTGAGAAAAACGGGTTCGCGGCTCCGGCGGTGTCTGGGACGAGCCTGGACTCCACACTATCCATGGAGCGTAGGTAGAGCTGCCGGCTGCTGCCCGCCGTCGCGAGGTACGCGAGATGGCGCCCGTCTGGTGAGATGGTGAGCCAGGAGTCGTTCCCTCCTTCGCCCGCCTGAAGGACAGGGAACCGCTCTCCGGGCGGTAGCGTAATCGTGAAGCGCGAGACGGGCTGCGGACCGGTCACGCGTGTTGTGTCCAGATTCCAGAGAGCGAGACCCGACACAACAATGAGAAGAACGAATCCAAATCCCCACAGCAGGGCCGGGCGGCGGAGTGCCCGCATGCCTCGCGGAGCGGCGGTGGGCAGTGGTCTAACGTGCACATTGCCTTCAGCGATCCACGTGAGTTGCTTCCTCATGTCGTGAGCTGTTTGCCACCGCTCGTCGGGATCCTTTTCCAAACACGTCTTCACGACGCGGTCGAGTTCCGGCGGTGTCATCGGCTCCAACGACGACATCGGCGGCGGGTCGTCTTTCAGGATGGCCCCGATCAGGCTCGCCTGGCTCTTGCCCGCGAAGGCCTTCTTGCCCGTGACCATTTCGTACACCACGGTTCCGAACGCAAAGATGTCGGTCCGTGCATCCGCCTCCTGGCCCTCGAGCTGCTCAGGCGCCATGTACTGAAACGTGCCCACGATGCTTCCCGCACCCGTGAGCGGTGAGCTGACCGTGGGCGCCTCACTGACAGCTGCCGCACCTGACACCCCGACGGGCCGCAGCTTCGCCAATCCAAAGTCCAGCAGCTTGGCACCGCTCTTCGTGAGCATGATGTTGCCGGGCTTCAGGTCACGATGGACGATGCCTTTGCGATGCGCCTTGTCGAGCGCATCGGCAATCTCGACGGCGGTGCGAAGCGCCTGATCGAACGGCAGCGCGCCCTTTGTGAGTCGCTGGGCCAGGGTCTCGCCTTCCAGGTACTCCATGACCAGGAAGTCGATCGCCGTCCTGGCTACCGACGTCGAATACCGGACAGATATGTGGATGACTGAGGGAGGCGAGCGTCCTGGCCTCGCGCTCGAACCGCTGCTTCAGGTCAGCATCGGACGCAACGTGCTCGGGCAGGACTTTGATGGCAACCGTGCGATCCAGGCGGGTATCAGTCGCTTTGTAGACCTCGCCCATGCCGCCTGCACCAATCGAGGCCGTAATCACATACGGGCCGAGCCGCGTGCCGGAGGCCAAAGCCATGTGCGCGCATTCTACGGCAGGAGGCTCGTTGGCGTGGAAGCGATGTTCACAAGTGAACATCGCGATTGTCGTACGCGGAGGTACGTTTACGCGTTTGCTTTCCCAAGTCTTGACCTTCGGGCGTGCAACCTTTCACCCCAAGGAGCCTTATGCGAACCATTCCCATTGATACTCGCGTCGTGTCGTTCGTCGCTGCGATTGTGGTGCTGTTGCTGCTCCAGGTTGCTCCCGCGATCGCGGGAGACCAACTCGACGGCAATCGGCCCGTCGAACTCGCCTTCACGAAGTGGGTCACGGCATTTCCTCTCATGGAAGGTGTCGTCGAAGGCGATCGCGCGTTCGTCGGCGAGGTCCTTCAGCGCCAAGTGAGCGTGAACCCGAACCTGAACGGAATTATCCGACTGGAAGCGATCTATGAAGTTCAAGACGGCGATCGTTCCTTCACCGCCTTGATTCGAGGAGGAACGGACGCCCTAACCGGCGCGGCCATACTGAACGGCGTCGTCCTGGCCGGCTGGCGAACCGGCGCCGCCGTGCACGTGGAGTTCGACACGATCCCGGCGACGACTGGCTGCGTGGACGTGGGCGGACCACCAGACACCACCTGTTTCCAGGGAACTATCCACGTGGGGCGAGAACCCAAGGCGAAGAACTGAATCTGCTCGGCGGGGCTTCCTCGCGGTCACGGGGCCGAAGGCTATTGTGAAAAGGATAACGTCCCCACCGGGGAATGACCGACATTGGAAGCTGCGTGGCGACACCCGTGCGGCCTGACGGGCGCGCCGCGTGCAGCACTCCATTGAGCTTGAGGGTTACTGGGTCGGCACGAGGCGCTTCAGCTCCTCGTCGAAGTTGAAGATGAACACCAGCTTGTCCTGCCTGACCGCGCTGTCGTTTTCAGCCGCGGCGGCCAGCGCGAAACGCCCGCCGTCAGGGTGCAGGTCGAAGCTACGCAGCCCTGGCCTCAGCATGAATCGGCGCTCCGACCACACGCGCGGCCGATCGGCCGTGAAGGCATCGCCGTCGACCTTGTAGGGCGTAACCATCAGCCGGCTGTCCAGACTGGCGTAGAAGATCTCGCTGCGTGAGCGCGACCAGGTCGGAGTCACGCCCCCCTCAGTTGATATCTGCCATCTGCCACCCGGCCCCGGAAACGGCCGGACGTACACTTCATAACGCCCCGATTCAGCCGACTGGTAGGCGATCCACCGTCCGTCCGGCGAGAACATGGGCTCCTCCTCGGCGAACGACGTGCCGAGGAACACCGTCGGTTTACCCGGCTTCCATCCCGACGCCTCATCCCCTTCCATCGGGAGGATCATCAGATCGCTGGCCGTTTGCGGCCGCGCCTCATTGAACACCAGGAACTTCCCGCTTGGGTGCCACGACCCCGGGGTCTGAGCGTTTTGACTTTCGGTCAGGCGCTGGACGTCGCCGGACCCGTCGGCGCGCTGCCAATACAGACTGAAGCTCTTGTCGCGGTTCGATCGAAAGACGAGGCGCTGGCCGTCGGGCGTCCACACCGGCCTCGTGTCCGTATTCGTATCAAAGGTGATACGTGTCAGTGTGTCGCGCGCCCAGTCGTAGACGAACACGTCGGTCTGTGTGGTGCCGATGTCAACGGCGAGGCGGCGGCCGTCAGGCGAAAACGCCGGATTGCTCCAGTTCGCGGGTGCCGCACGCAGCGCAGTCACCTTGCCGGTGCGGTCCATCCATTGGATCGGCGCGTCGTCGGCCACGTCTTCTCCGGCGAGGTACACCGCCGTGCCCCCGTCGGTCCACGCCACCTGTGCCGAACCACTGAACTGAAACCTGCCGCCGGTACCGGGTATCCCGCAATGCCCTCAATCACCGGCACGGGCTGGCCGGTCGGCTCCAGGCGCGCCAGATCGAACGCCTCGGCGAAGAGTGTCCCCTGGTGGACGTACACGAGATGTCCACTCGGCACGTACCGCCCGTAGTAGCCACCGCGATGCACGATCTTCGGCGCGCCGTCGGGCAACGGTTGCACCACGAGGGTGGCATCGTCGAATCCCGTGACGTTGCTGTGAGCCGTGTAGAGCACGGCCCTGCCCCCAGGCAGCACCTGCGGCCAGCGATGGGTGACCTCACCCGCGCCCAACTTCGTAAGCGGCGTGGGTACGCCGCCCGCCGACGACACGCGGGACAGTCCGGAACCGCTTGCCGTCGGTTGAAAGACGATCGAGCCATCTTCGGCCCAGGTGCCACCCCGGTCTTCGCTCGCATCGGAGAGAGTGACGGCCGCGCCCCCCGCGACGGCGATCTTTTTCAGCTTGCCGTCGGCAAAGAAGCCGATCCACTGACCGTCCGGGGAGACAGAAGGGATCTCGCGCACCCACGGTGCCCGCCAAGGGCGTCGCGCGCAGGTCACCGAGGCGGCGAAGATACAGCTCTTGCGTGCCTTGGTTGTTCTGGGCGGCAAAAGCCAGGAGCGCTCCGTCAGGTGAGGCCGCCAGAGAAGCTTGAAACTTGACGACGGAAGCGTCGGCGCCGATTGTGGCTTCCAACCGCACCGGCGCAGCCGGAGAAGCTATGCGCCACGGGGGCCACAAGAGCAGCATAGTCAACAGCGCCAGCCCGAGCACGCCAGCCAGCGCAGCCCATGGCGCCGCGCGACGCCACAGCGGTCGAGCGACTGGGATCACGAGCGTGGCTGCTTCCTCGGGAGCGCCACTGAGGAGTCGCTCGATCTCCAGGCGCGCGTCGCCCATGGCCTGGAGCCGCCGTCTCGGATCCTTTTCCAGACACGAACGAAGCAGGCGCCGAAGTGCCGATGCCGCCGACGCCGGCAAAGCTGCCCAGTCGGGCTCCTTCGTCATCACCGCCGCCAGGGTGATCGAGACGTTCTCGCCCTCAAAGGCCCGCCGTCCGGTGGCCATCTCGTAGAGCACACATCCGAAGGCCCAAACATCGCTCCGTTTGTCCACTGCTTTGCCCCGCGCTTGCTCCGGGCTCATGTAGGCAGCCGTCCCGAGCAACACGCCAACGCCGGTCATCATCGCGGGTGACGTGATGGTCGGAGATGCAGTCGCGTCGATGGGCATACCGGACACTGGTTCGAGTGCCTTCGCCAAACCGAAGTCCAACACCTTCACCGTGCCGTCTGGTCGCACCTTGATGTTCGCCGGCTTCAGGTCGCGGTGGATGATGCCCTGCTCGTGCGCGGCTTCGAGCGCTTCGGCAATCTGCTCGGCAATCGGCAACGCTTCATCGACGGGAATCGGCCCCTGCGCGATGCGGTCGGCCAGTGTTGGTCCCTCGACCAGTTCCATGACGAGCGCCTGCACACCGTCTGACTGCTCGAGGCCGTGGACGTGGGCGATGTTCGGATGGTTGAGGGACGCAAGGACTTGCGCTTCTCGGCGGAATCGGGCGAGTCGATCCGCGTCCGTCGCGAACGCATCCGGCAGCACCTTCAGGGCATCGTCTCGCTTGAGCCCCGTGTGATGCGCCCGCCAGACCTTACCCATGCCGCCCTCGCCAATCAGGGCGGTGACTTCGTAGGGACCGAGACGAGTGCCGGGGCCGATGGACATCTGCGGCGCATTCTACGGCAACGAGGGCGTTAGCGGGACCGTTCGGAGGGATGGTGGCTTGGGTGGGTTCGGTGGCTCGGCTTTGGCCTTCCTTCTACTGATATCTCGTCGTCCTCCTCGCGCAGAGGAAGGAAATCACGTCTCCCAAATCACCCAAAGCCCTACTCACTGTGCGCCGTTACCGCACCACTGGCACGACCCACGCCCTCCCGCGCTCACTGAAAACCGTGCCGCCGGACAGGAGCTGCCGGACCACGGGCCGGATTGGCGAAGACGATGGGGCCTCGCGCGATGTTACAAGCCCACCCCTTTCGGCGACGCCCCGAATATCCAGCCAACTAACCTCGTTCTCGGGTTTCAACTAACGTTTTGAGCTCCCCAGTCGTCAGCGCTCGCACGGTCCTCCTCCGGACGATTTAGGCGAGGGCGTTTGATCCGTTCGGCTTCCGTTGTCGAGATGAACCACCGCTGCCTGGCCATGACTGGCCGTGCCATGGTGTCCGCCTCGCCCATAGAAGAAGGTAGCTGCCTGCCGTCCGCGACATACGCGCAATCCACGCATTGCCACGTGTCGACAAATTCGGCTGCCCCGTACCGATCGCGATGCCAGCCTGTGATCCGTTTGCCCCGCCGCGAGAGGCAGCGCGGACATGCGCTGGGGAACAGCAGCAGGTACTCTTCTCTCGTCCGAGGGGCCGGTATGCCTCCGTCACGCTGACGAATGCGAGCGATGCTGATGAACGCAGCGGCCTCTCTCGCAACGAGTCCGAGACACATCAGGACGACGAGAGCGACTACGAGTTCAATCCACCAGACACCGTAACTTGCCATGTACTTCCCTGCGCCACTCGGCAGGAGTATCCGTGGTCCGCGTGCGACCGCTGCGCTCGTCGTGCTTGGCGCAATCGATTATGAGCCCACGTTCAGGGAACTTCGCCAGTCCAAAGTCGAGCAGATCGTGTGCGGAGGATGGGTGATTTCCGCTACCGCTGAACTAAGGAACCTTGGCGCGTCCTAACTAGAGTCGTTTTGTGCGGCGCAGTCCTGCGCGACAAAACTCACTCGTGGGGAAGATTTTCATTTACAACATTGACGCGTCTGACACCTTGAGGCCAAAGGATTGATGCTCAGTCTCGGAATGCCGCTTGCTTTTGTTGGTCGCGGTGCCGCCGGTTCGCCATCCTCCAGCGACACCAGGGCGACCCTCCCTCTGAAGGAGGGGTTTTCGTGACCTGGCCGCGTCCTCAGGACCCGAACCGGCCGACGCGGCCAGCGCCCTCCGTTCCTCGTTTCCACCACTCATTCTTCCTCAGCGGCGTTATGTGACGTAACACGAGTCGAGTAAGGCATTAGGCACAAGTGACGCGTGACCGCGCCCGTTCGTCTCTTGTGTGTGCGGCTCACCAGCGGACGCGTCGTCGACGTAGTGCTGGCGATCATCATCATGCTCGCGGCCGCTGCAGCAGTGTGGCTGATCCTGACTGCGTAGAAGACATCAGGGCGCAGCGAAGGTGATGCGCCCGCCAGACCTTGCCCATTCCGCCTTCACTAATCAGGGGTGACTTCATACGGCCCGATCCGAGTGCCGGGTCCCAGGGGCACGTTGGTGCCGGCGATTACACCGGGTGCGCTCAGACGACCTTCGACAGACTCGGGACGATCGGCTCGACGGCGTGAGCGGTGCCGCTCAAAGCGGTCTTGTCGTAAATCGCGTTCCGTTATTTCGCGCTCGCCAGAGTGATGATAGCCGCGTAGCAGTTCTGTCATCCGTGGACGGACCCAAATCCTGCTTGCGCTGGGTGTCGCCATGATGGTCGTCGCCACCGCAATGCCGTTCTTCTTCCTCGCGAGGCATCAGAAGCTGCGCGGCACCCGCTGACTCTGGCCCCTCTCCATTTACCGATCCGCACGCGCCGCGAGCTCCGAACCTCGAACAATTCCCGACCGTGAAAACGGACTGAGAATCGCAGAACGGAGAAGTGTGGACGCGAGGAGTGGGATTCGTCCCCACCGGGAGTTGACCGACGTTGGAACTCTGCGGCGACACCATGCTGGCTGACGGGCGCGCGCCGCGTGCACTCTGAATCAGCTTGAGGCGTTATTGCGTCGACACGCGGCGCTTTAGCTCCTCGACCCAGTTCTGGACGTATGTGTACCGCCATGATCACAAGCGATACAACTGAGATGTTACGACTACCGCCGTTGGTCGTTGTTCACAGTAGTGGGAAAAACGACACGACGGCCGATCGCGGAATTGGTGGTCGCGGGGCTAGTGACCGTGGGATCGCCTGCGATTGCCAACGGGACCGACCAAGACACCATACCGCGCGTGCGCTCGACCAACCCGTCTCTCGTCGCGCTGATCGCCCGGGCAACAGAGCAGTCAGCAACCTTTCGACGTCTGATTAAGGCGATCAACGCCAGCGACGGCATCGTCTACGTCGAAGCCGAAGCGGGCGAGTGTGGGCGCGGGGTGACGGCGTGCCTTGAGGGAGTCACCACGGCGGGAGCGTACCGAATGGTGTGGATAAAGGTCGATAAGAACAAGACCGAATGCGACCTCATCGCATCGATGGGCCACGAGTTACAGCACGCGTTGGAAATCCTGAGTGACTCGGACGTGCGCAACGGCGCCGAAATGTTTCTCTTCTATACGAGGACCGGACAGCGAGGGCCCGGTCGGAGTGCCTTCGAAACAGAGGCGGCTACGAAAGTAGGCGACGCGGTCAGGGAGGAAATTCGGAGATCACTGTCGCCCTAGGGTCGATAAGGACAAGCGGGAGTCATTTGCTCCTCGATTTGAGTGGCGTCTCACATGTCGACAGCGCCGGGCTCGGCGAGATGGTGCAGGCCCATGTGAGCACCAAGAACCGAGGCGGCTCACTGCGGTTGCTGAACGTGACCAAGCGGCTGCGCGACCTGCTCGTTGTCACGAGGCGCGTCACTGTTTCGAGACCTACGACAATGAAGCCGAGGCACTTGCCAGCTTGGGAGGGTCGCCTGTGTAGGTGCTGGAACTGTCCAGGCGTCAATTCACAGGCACGAGGCTCGCCGAGGAGCGCGGTGACTTCATAGGGCCGACGCGGCTGCCGAGGCCGAGGGCCATGTGCGGCAGATTCTACATGGCTTCAGGCGCCGGGATGCTGCCCCCTGGCGCGTCCGAGCACACTCCCCCGAACCTGAACACGAACCGAGAAGAGAGAACGCAGAAGCGAGAAACGACGGGATCGTGAAGGGATTCGTCCCCACGGGCGGGATGACGTTTGGAGAGCACCACGCGAAGGTCAGACAAGGGATTCGTGCCGTATGCCTGAAACCCGGGGGGACGCCGACGACTGAGCAAAGCGAAAGAGGAAGCGTCCCTGAGGACTCCGAGTTGGAACCGAATCGCCACCTTCCTCGAATCCATGCGCCATCGCCGACGACCTCCCGCGCGCCGTGCGGGAGGTCGTCACCAGATTCCGCATGAAGTGCCGACGGCACCGTCGCCATGGCGGGTCCGTCACGGCGCCGACTCCCCGCCTTCAGCCCTGCGCGACCAAGGTCCATCTCCATGGTGCGAGGTGCGTGCTGAAGGACCTGAGAACAAGGTCACCTCGTTCCGAGAAGGCGGCCCACGAACCAATCGCTCGCATCGGGAGGGGAGGGGATGTAATATTTCGCAACACCGGGTGGGGGCGGAACGAACAATCCAGATTTACATGGTCTGAGAACGGTGGGTCGAATTGCTACCGGAAGGTAGTGCGCGAGTTTCATGATTCTCCGGCCAAACACTTGGGAGCGCGATCATGAGAAATACGCTTCGGTCGAGTGTGCTCGTGGCTGTTGGCCTGTTAGCCGTTTCAATCCCGCTGTTCGCGCATCACGGAAACGCCTCGTACGACAACACAGAAGTCACGATCAAGGGGACTGTAACAGCGTGGCTCTGGACGAATCCCCATTCCTTCTTGAAGGTCGATGTGAAGGATGAAAACGGCAACATCGTACATTGGGTCTGCGAGAACAATGCTCCGTCCACTCTCGTCAACTTTGGCTTCACCGCGAAGACGTTCAAGCCTGGAGACGAGGTTACGGTTGTGATGTCTGCGACATCCAAGACTCTGCCCGTCGGCCGGGTCAGTCGGACCATACTCGCCAACGGCTATGTGATGAATTCATCAGTGCCATAGGTAATGGTGTAAGGGGAATCTCGAGACTGATTCCAGTGACGGGCCCTACACGACGAAAAGGATTGCGAACATGCCGAAGCGTTTTGTCGGTCCAATAATTGTTCTTGCCGCGCTGGCGTTTTCGCCCGTCACACGCGCTCAAACCGCTCCTCTGGCGCCGCAGACGGACACGCCTGCCAAGCCTGCGAATGGCCAAAATGAGAATATTCATGTCGACGGTTGGAACCGCCCGCAAACGTCCGTGGAGGCTTCCGGTAAGAAGCCGGGGCCCGCTCCAGTCCATGATCTATCTGGAATTTGGGAGCCGGTCCCAGGGTACAGGGACGGTGTCTTTGCGAACGGCCCGCGGGACATGCCCTCGGATCCGGCGCATGAAGCCATGATGCCGTATACGGCTTTGGGAAAAGAAATGATGGATTCCCATAAGGCGGGATTCGGAGTCAACATGGCTCCGATTTCGGAGATCAATGATCCCTTCAACACCTGTGATCCGATTGGGTTCCCGCGCATAAATCTCTTCAACCTAAGGGGGTTGCAGATCGTTCAAACCCCGAGACAAGTGGTGATCCTCTATCAAAACACCAGGACATGGCGCAACATCTGGACGGACGGGCGAGAACTGCCGACGGAAATTACCGAGCCACGGTGGTTCGGATACTCGGTTGGCAAGTGGGTGGACCCTACCACGCTGGTGGTCACGACCATCGGGCTGGATGAAAGCACCTGGATCGATAATACGGGGCGGCCCCATAGCGACGAACTGTCCGTGGAAGAAATCTTTCATCGCGTGGACGAATTCAACATCGACCTCACGGTGACCATTACCGACCCGAAGATGTATGCCAAACCCTGGGTGCCGCTTAACAAATTCCGGCTGGGGATGAATTCCCCGGACTTCGATATTCGCGAGATGATTTGCGCGGTCTCGCAGCAGACCCTCTTCAACGAACTAATGAAGGATGTTGTTCCTCTGTCTCCGAACAAGTAATCTGACCGCATCTCGCTTCCCGAGAGGGAGATTCCATCCCCGACGGCCTGTGACCGCCAGCCCATCGCGCATAGAGTGTGCCGTGTCGAGCTTATCGACCCGCTGACGGTTCGTGCGGACGTCGAGCAACGGCTGTTGGAGTGGCGCTCCCTGATTCAGGACCGGAAGACGCACGCCCTGCGGCTGCTGAAGCAACTCACGTCGGACGGCTGGAGCTGATCCCGAACATGGAAGAGCGGTACTACGGCTTTTGGGGCACCGGCACGCCGCAGCCGGTCATCGCTGGAGTCGTACCACAGAGCGTGGCGTCCCCACGGAGACGAGACCCCTTTCACGTGGCCGGGGTGGCGCTGCGGCGGGTGGCGTAGGCGCGTGCTACGATTCGCCTCCGACGCGGAGAAAAGGAGCACCCCATGACGCACATGCTGAAGTTTGTCCTCTATGGGTTGGCCGCTTTCTCGTGCTGGTGCTGATCATCAGAATGATCGGCTCAACGACCACATCGAGTGAGGATGACGGCACCGACGCCCTCGTCACACGTCTGATCGCGAACGACCCACTGATCGCGCCATTGTCGCCGCGCTAGGACCCGCCCAGCACCGTGACGCTACGGCCGTTGACGTTGTGGGATACGACCGACCCCGGCGCGGCCTGGGGTGGCGTGGGAAGCGAGCGTGCCGCCCGCGTTGTTGGAGGGACTAGCCCCCAGTACAGGTAGTGGCGTCCCCACCGGTGTTATGAGGAAGGTAGGCAATGGGGGCCAACCACATTCGTTGTCGGTGTCGCCGCGTGATGTCGCTGCGCTTGTCTACGGCCTTACCCCGCGCTTGCTCAGGGCTCATATAAGCCGCCGTGCCGAGCAGCATGCCGACGCCGGTCATCATCGCAGGAGACGTGATAGTGGGAGACGCCGTCACATCCATTCGTGCGGAACTTGGATTCGAGCGCCTTCGCCAAACCGAAATCCAGCACCTTCACCGTGCCATCCGGCCGCACTTTGATGTTCGCGGGCTTCAGGTCGCGGTGGATGATGCCTTGCTCATGCGCAGCTTCAAGAGCCTCGGCAATCTGTCTGGCAATCGGCAATGCTTCGTCGAGTGGAATGGGTCCACGGGCAATTCGGTCCGCGAGCGTTTCGCCCTCGACGAGCTCCATGACAAGCGCACGTGTGTCGTTCGAATCCTCCAAGCCGTGAATGGCAGCGACGTTCGGATGGTTCAACGAAGCGAGGACTTCAGCTTCCCGTTGGAAGCGAGCCAGACGATCCGGATCAGCGGCAAACGACCGCGGGAGAATTTTGAGGGCGACTTCGCGCTTCAAACGAGTGTCGCGGGCGCGATACACCTCTCCCATCCCACCGGCGCCTAACGTGCCCGTGATTTCGTATGGGCCGAGGCGGATGCCTGGCGCAAGGGCCATGTGCGGCGCATTCTACGTTAAGAGCTTGCCTCCCGTGTACCGAAGCGAGTGGATGTTTGGGGACTGTCGCAGATTGGCCGTTATGAAGGTGGACACCGTCATCTGCGATCGTGAGACGCCCCCGCGAGCGTACGGCAGCGTCGAGAGGTTGGTCAGACGGCTGTGGAACGCCGGCGCATCACTGAATCTGATCGTCGGCCACACGCCTGATGGACTGAACCGCCGTCGTCACGATCGTCACGCCATCGTGCTGGAGCTCCATACTGAACCCCAGGTAGATGCCGTGCAGTTTGAGGAAGCTCCCCCCGAGAGAGCTGCCGGCGACTCGGACTGACGTGTACTCGGGGAAGAACTGGCCGCCGCGCACCAAAACCTCAGCGGTCCTGCCAGAGAGTACGGTCATTTCATACGTGCTGTTGCGCGTCCGGACACATAACGTCTCGAGGTCCTGTAACGCATCAACTTGAAGGCCATCGGTCCACGCGTGTTTCGACCAGGCCCCCAGGTCAGCCACAACCCGCGCCGTCATTATTTGCGAAGGTCCGCTGACCACTTGACGACGATCGCAATGGGGTAGCTGCGGCGTTCCGAACTCATCAGAGATGTGCCGACCCATTTTCCCTCCGGCGAAGGTACTTGGCGAACCGCGCTTGCAAGAACAACTCCGACATGTTTTCGGTACCGCGCAGCAGTCGGTCCGGCTCTTCAGGACGTCTCCTTGATGCACGATGACACGTCCATCGTGCGACGTTATCTGGCTTCGCTATGCCGAATGCGTCATCGGAGGCAGAATTGGACCGCGAGTGTTTCGACTTCGACGAGTTCCATGACGAGCGCACGGATACCAGTCGGCCTATCTTTCCAGAGCCGTGATGATGCTCGATGTTCGGGTATGTTTCGAGTGGATCGGCGCAGCGTCTTCGCTTCACGTTCAAAACGCGCCAGTCGCTCAGGATCGTTCGCGAAGGTGTCGGGGAGCACCTTGATTGCTACCTGCCGGGCAAGTTGATGTCGGTGGCGCGATAGACCTCGCCCATGCCGCCAGCGCCAAGCAGGCCGATCAGTTCATAGGGGCCGATGCGAGTGCCAGCTTGAAGTGCCATCAGTTCGTTGGCACGAGCCGCTTCAACGCCTCCGCCCAGTTCTGAACGAGAACGATGCCGGTGGTGCCAACCTCGAGATTTCTCTCGATCATCAGGAATCCCCGTCAGGAGAAACGTGGTACGTGGGTGGGGTGTTTGGCTCCCATCCCATAAAGCCGCCTTCGAACAGCGCGCGCGGCGTCGCGAACCTCGGCTCCGGCGCAAGGGTCTCGGGTTGTAACTGTGTCGAGGCTGCAGGCTTCACGTTCGGTTGCGGCCCGCGTGCTGGCTTCCTCCGCAGAGGCTTCTGGCACCCCGCTTGGACCATCGCGTTCTCACCCGATGCCTGGGATTTGCCACTCGGCGCTCCGGTGCTTACCGAGACGGGAGTTGCACCCGCAGGAGATGAACAGCGTGAGGAGGACGATGCTCTGTCCACCTCGTCACGACGCACCATGACGGCAGTATAACGATCTCGGTCGACAGCCCGGCCAGGTGGTTTTAGTGTGCCGTCGCTCAGGTCCATTAGGCAGCTTGTCCCGCATTCCCGTTTTCAGGACGTGTCGTCGTGCTAAAAAGCGGGAACGATCGCCGCAGCACGAGCGAGCGGCTCGAACTGGTAAATCCCGCCATCGGCCGTCAGGGCGAGAAAGAGATGATCGTCTCGGACTATGTACGATCGGATGAAGCTCCACTGCTTCACTATCTGATCGTGCATGGACCCTGCGGGGCACGCGGCGCGCGTCAGGGCAAGCGGACCGACCTGGAGTTGATTCGAGCCGGCCGACTTCCAGCTCCCGCGGCCCCGGTTGCAGTCAACCCGCGCAGTGAGCTGCCCGTTGGCGCCGAACGCAATCGTGTATTTCGAACGGTCGTCGGGCGTCAGCGTCGTGTCATCGCTTCCCTGGAACTTCACGAGCTGCCATGACGTGCCGGCGAGATTTGGTGAGGTCGACTGCGGAGACGTCGATTGTCCTGCCACCGCGCTGGCGACCAGCGCGAAGCAGACTGACGCCAGAACATGCCTGAGCGCATGGACCGTTGTATGCGATGACATTGGTCACGCCCTTCAAGATTGTACTCAGTGCTGACCTAGGCACACTTTCGCACGCGATTATGCAGCAATCCGGCTATGCGCGTGCCATCGGGAGAGATCGCAACCAGCTGGCGTGTGTCACCCGTGAAGGCCTGTCCCTCTGGCAGTGAGAACGAGAACTGCGCAACAAGAGGCGAGCTGGTACGTGGCCGCAGCACCCACGTGCTGGCGCCTACGATGATGGCCGACAGTGTGGCCGCCACCGTCGCAGGCAGCCATCGTCGCCAGCGTGGAACGGCAGGCAATGCCACCGGGATTCGTGACGCGCCCAAGTTGTCGAGTTCGTTCAGGACGAAGATCGCGACGGATATATCCGAGATGCGCCGCCGGCGATCCTTCACCAGGCATCGCTGCGTGCCGCTCCATGTTGTGAATTAAGGAAGAGAGCCGCGGTCGACGCCTGTGCTTGCGGCGAAGGTCGGCGGATTGCTTTCGATCATCTCGCGGATCTGACTGCCCTGCAGCGGAGAGAACTCGAGCGTCGCCACATCCATGTGCTTGAAGTCCCTGACGGTCCACTGGCTGCGCATCAGACCGCTCTCGGGCGAGCCTCGCGGCAGGAGGAGATGGGCAATTTCGTGAACCATGACGAATCCCAACAGGTCGGCCTCGTTCATTGCGGCTCTTGACGCGGTGTCTCTGACGTGGTCGTAGATCGCATACGCGATTCGGCCCATCCCTTCGTCAGCGACAGCCGCGAAGCCCAGGGCACCTTCGGCGAATCCACCACGAGCGGCCATCTCTTTTGTCACGATGATGATCGTCAACTGCGCGATTGGAATTCGCGACACGTCCCGGCGATGCTTGGATCCTCGCCGTCGCAGCTCCTGCCGGACCACTCCAATCCATTCGGTCCGTACGCCGATCCTTTGTACGTGCTGGTGACGACGGCACTCGCGCGCGCGAGCGACTCGCTCGTCACGTGCCAGTAGTCGTGAGTCTGAATCGTGATCCGCAGCTCTTCGTCCGCGCGCTCCAAGGCCGACCCGATTCGATCGCTGCCGATCGCGAACGTAAACACCAGAACCGTGACGATGCTCCGCATCGCGGCCATCTCCCTTCCTCCAGGCCTGCCTCGCTGCAAGGGGAGCGCCGCCTTCCTGATGGTTTACCTCAGGAAGGAGTGCGGCGCCGGCAACACCGGCGATTTACAGATCGCGCGTACGTTCGCGGCGCGCTGACGACATCTCGTGAGTGATCTCATTCCGCCGCGATGGCGGCGGCATCGGCAAGGCTGGCGCCGGTACGTTGTTCGTTGACGGCACACAGGTCGTGCGCAACCGCATCGAGCAGACGGTTTCGGGGACGCGAGCGCTCGACAGACGCTCCGCGTTGCAACATTTCGAATACCCCCCGGGCGGGCGCCCAATCCAACGACGGGTGCGAGCCCGTCAGAACGGCGGTCTGCGCGCAGCGACGTAACCTTCGACCTCTTCGCGGTTCGCCGTTCACGGACGGCATAGACGAGGAAGACGGGTCGTCTAAGCCACCCGTCTCAGGGAACTCATCGCGCGCGGCCAGTCGCAGTTTCAGTACCGGGAATATCCGGGCTACGGACATGAGCTCGTGGTCTTCGATTTCTCGACCATCGGCTTATCTCAGGCGTTCAAGGACAGCGTCGAATGGATCAGCAACATTCGAGCGCCAGTCCCGGGCGCGTCGACCGCCGTTCCCTCGCAGCCTCGGTGGTCCGCAGTTGGCGTTATGCTGCGAACGCCGTAGGCTTCGCTGAACACTGAGGGAGAACCATGAAAATGTCCCGAATCCTGGTTCGAGACACACTGAGAGACCACTTGGCCTCTTGTAAATCTGTTCTTGCCATGTGGGAAGCAGGATCAGCCGCGTTTGGTCGCGTGGATGACTTCTCTGACCTTGATATCGGCCTCTTGTGCCGACAAGGGACCAACGAAGAGGTGTGGGCGCTCGTAGACAGCGCCTGCGACGCGCTCGGGGGTGTCACTCTTCGATGGAACGATCTCTCGCAGCCAATCAGGGACGAGGACACGCGGGTATTTCGCCTTCGGTCGGCAAGCCGATGGTTGCAGGTGGACATTCACTTGTTTGCCGACACGTCTGCCGATCTGCACAATCAGCCGGAGCGCCACGGCGAGATCGTGGTGATCTTCGATCATGACAAGCGGTTGCTCCTTCCTCCGTGGGACGCCGAAGCGCACCGCCGTCATATACGCGAGGCGCTTCACCAGGAAATCATGAAGTGGCAGATCTATTACGGATGGTTTCGAAAGGAACTCGCGCGCGGTCGGACGATGGACGCGTTTGCGGCCCACATCGGCGGCAGCGTTCGCCCGCTGCTCAATGTCTTAGGCATGCGTTACCGGCCGGCGAGATGGGACTTCGGCATGCGCTATCTCAAAGAAGATATGCCGGCTCCAATCGTTCAAACGATTGAGCGGCTTTGTTACGTAGCAGATCCGAGCCTCTTGGAAGAGAGATTCTCAGAAGCAGACCGATTGTTCCAAGAGACCGTAGACGAACTCAGGCAACAGGGAATAATCCCGCTCGACACTAAGGGGATTGATGTTGCTACGTCATTCACCCCTCAAGAGCTCTAAGAGCGCAGCGCGTTGACTCCCCATAAACGCCGTGGTGTAGAGGGATTCGTGGGCTTGCCCCAATAAGCAGCGGCGCGGGCTCACCTCAAGCGAAGACCTGACGAGCCCGTCAGAACGACGGTATGCGCGAAACGACTCTGCGTTCGAGATCTGTGGGGGTTCGCCGCTCGTAGAGACATTAGGCGACTTGTGGGAGTGATTCGTCGGAATCGTGTAGGCTTGGGCTACCGTGGGCGAAAGGATAGGTGGGCACCACCGATTTCGACGTTGGATCGGACGATCAGCGAGGTGCCTGGCGCAGAACGGCCCTGTTAGGGTCGCCCCATTACGCGTTTAGCGCAGAAAAATAAGGTAAAAACCTCACGGCGAGGAAAACCTGACGAATCGCCCTCACACACGCGTTGCCGCGAGCGCTCGACAAGACGGGCGAGTTGCAACATTTTCGATACCCCCCCGGTCGGGCTCCCAATCCAACGAAGCGTGAGAGCCCGTCAGAACGGCGGTCTGCGTGCTGCGACTACGCTTCGATCTCTTCGACGTTCGCCGCCGTACCGCGGTGTAGACGACGCAGACGGGTCGTCTAAGCCAGCCACCGTGTTGCGACGTGTACGTGCTCTCGGCGCTTTACCAAACACTGGGCGACCAAGCAGGAGTGAGTGCTCGAACATGTATACTCGCAGTCGTAGCTCATAACGAGCGAGGGTGCAGCGGGCTCCCGCTGCAGGAAACCGGATGGTCGGGCCGCCATCCTCTGGGTCGCGAGACCGGGAGGATGCTATGGCACGTTGGCTTGACTGCTCGTTTGCACCTGGGGATTTTTCTGCTCCCGGTCGCGCAGCCTCTGTAGTCATCGGTTTTTGGCGCATCTCCGCGCCACCTTCCCACTCTTTGAAATCGGCCAGTCCCGCTGCCACGGAGGCAACATGCTTCTGAAGGCTGCACTCCTATTGCTGGTCGCATGGCTGCTCGGGGTTGTGGGGGTATACAACGTGGGAACCCTCGTGCATGTGCTACTCCTCGTCGGCCTGATGCTGCTCTTGTTCGCAGGGGCCAAAGCCCTCCAAGCACCCGCGGGCCGCGGGACCGGGTCACCGCCTGGCAAACGATGACGCCCAGCCGTTTCAAGTTCATCAACTTCATCTTCGATAATTCGCTTCTGCTGCTCGCGGGAACCATCGCGGCAGTGATATGGGCGAATGTTGATCTGACGGGTTACGAACACCTCGCACACCCACTGCATTTTTGGGTCAACGACGTGGCCATGGTGTTCTTCTTTGCCATAGCGGCAAAGGAGGTATTCGAGGCCACATTGCCCGGAGGGCCATTGGCGTCTCCTCGTCGTGCGCTGTCGCCACTCGCAGCGGCGGTCGGGGGTATGGTTGCCCCCGCGGTTATTTACCTCGCCTTGGTGTCGACCTTCGGACCCCCAGGCCTGAGCCGAGGATGGGCGATCCCCTGTGCGACCGACATCGCATTCTCCGCGATGATCGCCCGCGTCATCTTTCCCGCAGGACACCCCGCCATCCCGTTCCTGCTGCTGCTGGCGATTGCCGATGATGCGCTCGGACTAATCATTTTGGCCATCTTCTACCCTTCGGGCGCTCTCTCGTTCCCTGCACTTGTCGCGTTGATGATGGCGGCGATGCTGCTCGCACTCTGGCTGAGGCGACGTGGAACCCGCAACTTCTGGCCCTACGTGATCGGCCCCGGCTTACTCTCATGGGGTGCGCTGTACTTCGGTGGCTTTCATCCCGCACTCGCGCTGGTGCCGATTGTGCCGTTGATGCCGCACGGTTCACGCGACCTCGGGTTGTTCGATCCGCGGGAGGAACTTCACAGGGACACGCTGAACCAGTTTGAACATTGGTGGGCGCCGCCCGTCCAGTTCGTGCTGCTGTTTTTTGGATTTGCGAACGCTGGCGTTCCGTTTGAGCAAGTCGGACCGGGCACGTATTACGTGCTCGGGGCGCTGCTATTTGGCAAGCCGATTGGCATCCTGCTCTTTTCTGGCGCGGCTCGCTGGGTTGGGGCGCGATTGCCGTCGGGACTGCGGATCAGTGACCTGCTCGTGGTCGGTGTCGCCGCCTCAATTGGTTTTACGGTCTCGCTGTTCTTTGCGACGGCGGCTTTTCCGGAAGGACCCGCGTTAGCCCAAACGAAGATGGGCGCCCTCTTTAGCTTCCTGGCCGCGCCACTTGCCGTTGTAGTGTCACGCGTCGTGCGCCGGCGTGCTTCATCAGAGCCCACCACAAACCTCGAACCGTAGTTCCCCGGGCTATTCTGAATCAGTTGCGATAAACGCCGTAGGGTAGAGGGATCCGAGGGCTTTGCCCTCAACAAGCACCGGCGTGGGCTCACCTCAAACGAAGACCTGACGAGCGCGTCAGAACGGCGGATGGGCGGAGCGTGTCGGGCTTCACCCTTTCCCCGTTCGCCGCCTCTGGACCGTGTGAACGAGGCAGACGGGCGATAGAACGGCTCGCCCGAGATATGAAGGGACGTCGATTTTCAAACGAGAACAACGATCGAGGATGTTGATTAGCCAGCCCATGACACGCGATGGATATCAGTTGGTCGGCACGAGACGCTTCAGCTCCTCGAACCAGTTTTGCACAAGGATGATCTGGGGCCGGGGCGCGGCGTCACCCGTTGCCGCCCCCTCCTTGATCATGAGGAACCGTCGGCCGTCCGGCGACACATCGTAATTGCGCCCGCCCTGAGGCGTCGCATACGAACCTTCAAACACGACTGCTGGATTTCCGGCCGCAAAACCCGGGTCCGTCTGAACGGGACGGCCATCAAGGCCGTGCCGCGGCGGAAGAACAACTCCCTCCCGTTCCGAGCCCATCTGGGTTGGTTGCCGCCGCCGGTGGACACCTGCCAGCGTCCCTTGTCGACATCGGGAAACGGCCGCACGTAGACCTGCTCG
The DNA here is from genome assembly GCA_963814955.1 of uncultured Acidobacteriota bacterium. Taxonomy (GTDB): domain Bacteria; phylum Acidobacteriota; class Vicinamibacteria; order Vicinamibacterales; family UBA2999; genus DATCJA01. The sequence continues at coordinate 6,493 of CAWFEX010000011.1, read as the reverse complement.
CGTCCCGATTCGTTCGAATCGTAGGCCAGCCAGCGACCGTCGGGTGACAGATCCGGGTTGCGCTCTTGGAAGGTCGCTTGCAGCAGCGGCACGGCTCGCCTGTCCCCCAGGTGCACGATGCCGACGTCGTCGTTGTCCGCGTTGTCGAGGTGATCGCCGTAGACAATAAGCCGTGTGGCGTCGGGCGAGAACGCCGTCGGGAACACCTGCCGCCGGTCGCTCTCGGCCAGCCGTTCCACCGTACCGGTACCGTCGGCCGCCTGCCAGAACGGGTTCCCCCGGCTGCCGTCGCGCTGCGAGGAAAACGCGATGCGTCGGCCGTCGGGTGACCATACCGGAAACCGGTCCTGCCCGGGGTCGAACGTCAAGCGCGTGAGCATTTCGCGAGCGAAGTCCCATATCCAGATGTCGTTCTGCTCATCGCGGAGATTCAGCGCCAGCTTGGTGCCATCGGGCGAGATCCGCGGGGACGTATAGGCGCGTGGCGGCACGTTGAGCGCGTCCTCCCGGCCCTGCCGGTCCACCCACACCAGCGACCGCCGCGCCCCTGAGTCAGCCGCCGCAACGTACACCAGCGACCCATTCGCCGATAGATCGAACTCCATCGCCCCATTCCCACCATTCGTCATGACGCCTTCCAGGACGGGCACCGGGTCGCCCGCGAGCTGGAGCCGGTCGAGATCGAATGGCACTGCCATGAGCGTTCCCCCGTCGACGCCATAGACCAGGTGCCCGGTGGGCGCGTATCGAGGACGGCTGCCGCCTGAAAGTAAGATCCGCTGCTCGTTCGTGGCCAGATTGAGCACGGCAATCTCGCTGTTTTGGAAACCACCGCCGCGCCTGCGGATGCTAAAGAGCACCGCGGCGCCGCCGGGCAAGACCTCTGGCCACCGGTGAGTCGATCTCGAGGCGTTTGGTGTCGAGCGTCGTCAGCGCGGTGGATTCGCCACCTGCCGCCGGGCCCCGGAAGAGGCCGAAGTACTTCCGGCGAAGATGATCGTGTCGTCGGGCGTCCAGCTGGCACCGACGAAGGAATTGAGGCCGGGAACAGCGTTACCGCGGGTCCCCCGAGCATCGAGACCTTCTTCCACGTGTTGTCCGTCGCTGTTGCAAAGGCGACCCAGGTGCCGTCCGGCGACACAATTGGGTTCCCGACGTCTGCGTCGGCACTGAATAGCGAGGCTCCTTCGAGCTGATCGACTCGACGGATGTAGAGGTGGTTCCGACCACCTACGCTGGCGCGGTAGATGACGCCGTCCCATCCGGCGAGATCGCAAGGTTCGGTGTTCCGTTAACCGGGCTGGGGCTGAATGGTGCCGTATCGGGCGTGGTCACGACGAAGCGGCGCCACTGGTCGCGTGGAAGGCTGCGTGACGGCACGACTCGCGAGGCCGACGAGCAGGCCGCCCACGACAATCCCGGCGACCCACGGCAGTGCCCGCCGCCACATGGGCTGCGCCACGACTCGCGTGCCCTGTGACGTCTCGGTGTCGAACAGGCCCTGCAGCGCCAGACGCACACTCTGCACGTCACCCAGGCGCTCCTTCGGATCCTTCTGCAGACACGCGCGCAGTACCCCGCGGACTCGCTGCGGCACCTCGGCGGGAAGCCTGTTCCACTCGGGCTCGATCTTCAGCACGTTGGCGAGCGTGTCCGAGACGTCGTCGCCCGCAAACGCCCGCCTGCCGGTGAGCATCTCGTACAGCACGCAGCCGAACGCCCAGACGTCACTGCGCCTGTCCACCGCCTCGCCGCGTGCCTGCTCCGGGCTCATGTAAGCAGCCGTGCCGAGCAATCACGCCGACGCCGGTCATCATCGCGGGCTGAGTGATGGTCGGAGATGCGGTCGCATCACGTGGGTGCGCCGATACTGGTTCGAGCGCCTTCGCCAGACCGAAGTCGAGGACCTTCACCGTGCCGTCCGGCGCGCAGCTTGATGTTGGCGGGCTTCAGATCGCGATGGATGATGCCTTGTTCGTGCGCGGCTTCGAGCGCTTCGGCGATCTGCTTGGCGATCGGCAGCGCTTCATCGATCGGAATCGGCCCGCGCCCGATTCGTTCGGCGAGCGTCTCGCCCTCGACCAGCTCCAGCACCAGCGCATGGACGCCGTCCGCCTCTTCGAGGCCGTAGATCGCGGCAATGTTCGGGATGATTCAGCGAGGCCAGCACTCGCGCCTCGCGCTCGAATCGCGCCAGTCGATCGGAATCTGTCGCGAACGCCTCCGGCAGGATCTTCAGCGCAACGTCGCGGCCCAACTTCGTGTCGCGCGCGCGATACACCTCGCCCATCGCGCCGGCTGCCACAAACCCTGTGATCTCGTAATCGCCTACATGTGTGCCCACGGCCATGAGTGACTGTGACATCGACACCGCGTTCGCGTCATGGGCCGCGAGCAGCGACTTGACGTCGTTGCGAAGCGCCACGTCTGCGCCGCATTCGCCGGCAAGAAACAGATCGCGGTCGGCCGCAGCTCGGGCAAGAGCGGCGTGAAACAGATCGTTCATCCGCGACCATCGAGTCATCATCAATCCTGCCTTGACGAGCCGTGGGCCCGATTGTGTAAGGTGAGGCTGGTCAATCCGTTGGCACGAGGCGCTTCAGCTCCTCGAACCAGTTCTCAACGATCATGATGCGGGGACGCGGCGTCGCGCCGGAGTCCCCGGCCGGCACAGGTTTGAGGAACAGGAACCGCCGGCCATCCGGCGCCACGTCGTAGGATCGCCCCGTGATTCCCTCCAAAAATACTGTCCTTCGAACAAGGTCTTCGGGGTGCCCGCCACGAAACCCGTACCGGTCTGAACCGGCACGGCCAGAAGCGCTGTGCCACTCCGGTAGAACAGCTCTCGGCCGCTTCGCGCCCACGCGGCCTGAACGCCGCCGCCCGTCGAGACTTGCCACCGACCTGCGTCCACGTCAGGAAACGGTCGCACGTAAATCTCCGCATCGCCGGACTCATCGGACTCGTATGCGAGCCACCGTCCGTCGGGCGACAAAGCTGGATTCTGTTCGTTGAACATCGTCTGCAACAGCGGCCGAACCTCAGACCCCGCCGTCCCTTCGGCCGACGTCCTATTGAGTGACACCAGGAAAATATCGTCATTGCCTCCGGGCGCGGAACCGCGCACAAGGACTTGCGAGCCATCGGGGGTGAAGGCGTCCGGAAATGTCTGATTGTCACCCTGTGCCAATGGTTGGACAGCCCCGGTCCCGTCGGCGGCGACCCAGAACAGGCCTGTCTTGAACGCGGAGCCGCCGGCAACGCGCGTCGACGAGAACGCCAAGCGTTTGCCATCGGGGGACCAGAGCGGGAATTCATCCTCTCCGGGGTCGACGGTCAACCGTGTGAGCGTCTGGCGCAGGAGATCCCAAATCCAAATGTCGAGTTGCTGATCGCGCACGTCGAACGCCACCTTGGTACCATCGGGAGAGACGCGGGGGGCGACATAAGCGCGCGGTGGCGCCGGAATCGGCTCCTCGCGCCCATCGCGATTGACCCAGACCGGCGTCGTGACAGCCGCGGCGCCAAAAGCCAGCCTGATGCCGGTCACGTAGACCAGCGTGCCACCGGTGGAAACGCCGTAATTGCCAGTGGCAATAGCGACCGCCTGATTGATCGGCCGCGAGACCCCTTGCACCAGGGACACGGGGCCGCCTAGGACCGCCAGGCGATCCGCATCGAAGGCAACCGCGAACAACGCATCGCCGACCGCGTACACGATGTGACCTGTCGACACGTATCGCGCGTCCGCGCCACCGTGGAGAACGGTTTTGCGCTCGCCCGTGCGGAGCGATTGAACCAGAATCTGAGCTTCGTCCCACCGTCGCTGCGACGTGCTCGTCGTGACGCTGAACAACACGGAGTCGCCATCGGGCAGCAACTGCGGACTGCTCGCCTGTTCTTCTCCCTGTTTAGTAGCGATGACAAGCTCAGGCTTATCCGCCATTGGCCGGTACCCGCATAATCCCGCTTAATTGGCCGAACAAAATGGTGTCGTCGTCTGCCCAGCTCGCGCCGTGGGGAGGCTCAGCCGCAGTGATCACCACAGGCGTTCCTCCGCTAATGGGGATACGCTTAAGCGATTCGGCCTGCCAATAGCCGACGGACTGTCCATCGGGTGAGAAGAACGGAGCCCCTAGCAGCATCTCGGTTCCAGGAATCACCCGCGCCTCGAGCTCACCGAGCCTGCGGAGGCGAAGACCGTCCGCGGTGTTGTAGGCGAACTGCCGACCGTCATCGGACACCGCCAGAAGTTGGTTCCCAGTGAATCTGAACTGCTGGCCGTCGGGCACGATATGACCGAATCGGTTTACGGGCGGCGACGGAACCGCGGGTTGCAGCAACCAGGCGGCGACTCCGACGACGGCAGCCGTGGCGAGCGATGCGCCCGCCGAGCGCCCCACGCGCTGCCAAGCCGTCGGCCGAGTCACGCTGAACGCTGGTGACGGCGCCGGCCCCGCATCGAACGCTCCTTCCAGCGCGAGTCGGATGCTCTGCGCATCGCCCAGACGGCGCTTCGGATTTTTCTGGAGGCACGCACGCAGCACCAGTTGCACGCGAGGCAGCACGGCGTCCGGGAGCCGGCTCCAATCCGGCTCTATCTTGAGCACGTTCGCCAGCGTGTCCGGCGATGTCAGCACCCGCAAACGCCCGCTTGCCTGCTCAGCATTTTGTACAGGGACGCACCCGAACGCCCAGATGTCGGAGCGCCTGTCGGCAGACTGGCCTCTCGCCTGCTCGGGACTCATGTAAGCGGGCTGTACCGAGCAGCGTCCCGACGCCGGTCATCACCTCTGGCGAGGTGATGTTTGGCGATTCTGTTGCGTCGATACCTACCGCCGACATCGGTTCGAGCGCCTTGGCCAACCCGAAGTCGAGGACCTTTACGGTCCCATCGGGTCGAGCTTGATGTTGGCGGGTTTAGATCCCGGTGGATGATGCCCTGTTCATGGGCCGCTTCCAGGGCCTCTGCCATCTGTTTGGCAATTCGAAGCGCGTCCTCGATTGGAATGCGGCCGCGGCAATCCGTTCGGCGAGCGTCTCGCCTTCGATCAGTTCCAGCGCAAGTGCATGGACGCCATCGGCTTCTTCGAGGCCGTAGATGGTCGCAATGTTCGGGTGATTGAGCGAGGCCAGCAGTCGCGCCTCGCTGGAACCGCGCGCGACGATCGGAATCCGGAATAAACGCAGCCGGCAGGATCTTCAGCGCAACGTCGCGGCCCAACTTCGTGTCGCGGGCACGATATACCTCGCCCATCGCGCCGGCGGCCACAAACCCCGTGATCTCGTAGCCGGCTACATGTGTGCCCACGGCCATGAGTGACCGTGACGTAGACACCGCGTTGGCGTCATGTGCCGCGAGCAGCGACTTGACGTCGTTGCGAAGCGCCGCGTCTGAGCCGCATTCGGCGGCAAGAAACACATCGCGGTCGGCATCTGCACGAGCAAGCGCGGCGTGGAACAGATCGTTCACGCGCGACCATCGAGTCATCATCAATCCTGCCTTGACGAGCCGTGGGCCCGATTGTAGACGAGACGAGGGGGCCTTCGCCGAGCGTTTGTGTGATGAGAGGTTTCGCCCGCGCTTTCCGCCTTTCGAGACAGGAAGGCGTGTGCGGTGGTGAAGGCATGCGAACGATTCTGTCAGGTGGAGTGGCATTGACGACGCGTGAACTCGAAGTGCTCGAATTATTGGTCGAAGGACATACGAACAATGAAATCGCGAAAACACTGGGGATTCGCGAACAAACCGTCAAGGGCCACGTATCGGTGCTCTTTCGAAAAGTTTCAGGTCCGGCGCCGCGTGGCGCTGGCGGTGGCCGCGGTCCGTGCCGGGTTGTGAGAGCGAACTCCCCTACCTTCGTAGGGGTCTCGCTACTGATGCTTCAGCTCGCGGCGCAGCCATGCTTTGACGAAGGTCCATTCACGCCCGACCGTCTGCGAAGACACGCCCAGGGCCACGGCCGTTTCCTCGACGCTCAGCCCGGCGAAGAACCGCAGCTCCACGATGCGCGCCTTTCGAACATCTCTCGTTCAAGCGCGTCGAGCGCGTCGTTGAGGGCGATGACGTCTTCCCCCAGATCGGGCCGACGTTCGGAGGCTTCTGAAAGCGACACTCTCACCGCGTGGCCGCCACGCTTGTCGGCGCCGCGGGCGCGAGCCGCGTCCACGAGCACGCGGCGCATGATCCGGGCCGACATTGCGAGAAAATGGGTCCGGTTCTGCCAGTTCACGCGCCGCACATCAACGAGTCGAAGGTACGCCTCGTTCACGAGCGCGGTGGCCTGAAGGCTCTGCGCCAACGATCGCGGCGCAGGCATCGACGCGCGATCTTGCGCAACTCGTCATGAACCAGCGGTATGAGACGCGACAACGCGTTCTCGTCTCCCCCTCGCCATTCCAGCAGAAGCGCGGTGATATCCGGATCGGTGGCAGACAGCCCGATTCTACGCTGTCGGCGAACGAGTGAGAGTTTTCGCCACCGCGTTCCGCC
>CAWFEX010000010.1:0-101748 GCA_963814955.1 uncultured Acidobacteriota bacterium | reverse complement strand
ACGACTTCTCGATGTTGCGCAGCGAAATGAGCATGCTTCCCGACCCTCACTCCGACCGGAGGGCCACCATGGGATCGACGCGCGTCGCGCGGCGAGCCGGCAGGTAGGCGGCAATCAGCACGACGCCGAGCAGCATGGTACATACCGCCGCAAACGTCGCGGGATCGGACGGCCCGATGCCGAAGAGCAGCTTGTCCAGCAGCCGTGATGCCGCCAGGGCGCCAGCCAACCCGACGATCAATCCTGTGAGCCCCATCTTCAGCGCCTGCGCCACCACCATGCCGCGGACGTCTCCTGGTTGCGCGCCGAGCGCCATGCGGATGCCAATTTCCCGGCTCCGCTGAGCCACGGCGTAGGACATGACGCCGTACAGCCCGCAGCCCGCCAGGAACAGGGCCAAGGCGGCGAATCCGGCGATCAGCGTGGCGTTGAAGCGCGGTGTCGCGACTGACTGCGCGAGATACTCGTCGATCGTCCGCACGTCGCCGGCCGCGAGATCCGGGTCGACCGCGGCGACCGCCTGACGCAGCGTCGCCGACAGCGCAACCGGATCGCCTGTCGTGCGGGCCACCACCGCAAGGAACGGCCACGGCCGCTGCACGTACGGGGTGTACAACTGCGGGCCGGCGCTCTCTGCGAGATCGCGGGTCTTGACGTCGCGAACGATCCCAACGACCTCGCGCGAGACGCCTCCGTAACTGGTCAGCCGGCGGCCCACCGGATCCTCACCCGGCCAGAACCGCAGCGCCATCGTCTCGTTGATGATCGCCACCGGCGGCGCCTTCTCGTCGTCGCGCGCGCTGAAGCCCCGGCCGCGCAGGAGCGGAATGCCCATTGTGGCGAAATACTCAGGGCTGACCGCGAACCCGGCCGCCGTCGGACGATCGGCGGGATTGGCCAATGGATGCCCGTCGATGGTGAACCCGGCGCCGAGCGAGCTGCCGCTCATCGGCAGGGTGCTGGCGACGGCCGCCGACTGTACGCCCGGCGCCGACGCTGTCTGATCGAGCACCCGGCGGAAGAACCGGATTTGCGCGGCCTCGTCCGGATACCGCGAACCGGGCATCAACAGCTGCATCGTGACCGCACGCTGCGGAACGAAGCCAGGCTCGACCTGCTGAAGACGCAGGAAGCTGCGGACCAGCAGCCCCGCGCCGGTGAGCAGCACCAGCGACAGCGCGATTTCCGCGACGACCAGCGCGCGTCCGGTTCGCGCCGCGCGAACGCCGCTCGAGCCGCGGCCGGCGTCGCTCAGCGCTTCGCCGTGGTCCGCGCGCGACAGCTGCAGCGCTGGCGTGACGCCGAAGACGATTCCCGTGGCCATCGAGACGAACGTCGCAAACGCGAGGACGGCGACGTCGACACGGGCCCCCTGCAGCCGCGGAATCTCGAGCGGGGTGGCTGCGACCAGCGCGGCGACGCCCCACAGGGCAAGGATGACGCCGACGACGCCGGCCGCGATCGACAATGCCAGTGATTCGACCAGCAGCTGGCGGATCAGGCGGGCTCGTCCCGCGCCGAGCGCGATTCGAATCGCCATCTCCTTGTGGCGGGCCGCACCGCGCGCAAGCAGCAGGTTTGCGACGTTCGCGCACGCAATCAGCAGCACGACGCCGACCGCGCCGAGCAGCAGGACGAGTCCTTGACGGTAGTCGTCGACGATGTCGTCGCGAAGCGGCAGCGCCGCGATGGTTCGGCCGGCGTTGGTTTGCGGGTACTGCTGGGCAAGGCGACCGGCGATCGCCGCCAGCTCACTCTGGGCCTGTCCGACGGTGGCGCCAGGGCGCAGACGGCCAATTGCGTTCATGAAAGAGGCGCCGCGCCCGTCCATCATGCTGGCCACGAACTGATCTGCCACCATGGGGATCCAGATTTCGACGCGATCCGCCAGATAAGGAAATTCGAACCCCTGCGGCATCACGCCGGCGATCGTGAACCCTGTGCTGTCCAGCGTGATCAGACGGCCGACGACAGCGGGATCGGCGGCAAATCGCCGCCGCCACAGCGCCTCCGACAGGATGGCGACCGGTGCGGCGCCTTTCACGTTGTCGTTCGATTCGAAGAGCCGCCCGGCCAGCGGCTGGACCCCGAGTATTTGGAAAAACTCGGGCGTGACGAATGACGCATCGAGCCCATCGGCTTCGCCGGACCCGGTGAGCGTGACCGCACCGCTGGCGTAGCCGCCCAGATGCTCGATGGTCGTCACCTGGTCTCTGAAATCGATGTAGTCGGGATAGGCGAGCGCCGGATCAGAACTGGTCGCGCGGCCGCCGTGCACGGCGATGAGCCGCGACGGCTCTGCAAACGGCAGCGGCTTCAACGCCACCGCGTACACGATGCTGAAGATCGCCGTGTTGATGCCGATCCCGAGCCCGAGGATGACGACGACGAGCGTCGTGAATGCCGGCGCTTTGACCAGCATCCGGCAGGCGAGACGAAGGTCCTGAAGCACGGATCAGTTCGCCATCTCCATGTGCTCTTCGACGACACGGCCGTCGAAGAGGTGGATGCTGCGATCGGCATGCCGGGCGTAGCGCGGATCGTGGGTGACCATGCAGATCGTCGCGCCCGCCTGGTGCAACTCGCGCAGTAGATCCATCACCGCCTCGCCGCTGCGTGAGTCGAGGTTGCCGGTCGGCTCGTCGGCGAGCAGGATGAGCGGCTCGCCTGCGACCGCCCGGGCCACGGCGACGCGCTGCTGCTGACCGCCGGACAGCTGGCTGGGCAGGTGCTTGGCGCGATGCGCCATGCCGACGCGCTCGAGCGACGCTTCGACGCGCTGACGCCGCTCGCTCGATTTCATGCCGCGGTAGGTGAGCGGCAGCTCCACGTTCTCGAAGACCGTCAGATCGCCAATCAGGTTGAAGCTCTGGAAGATGAACCCGATCTCCCGATTGCGGACGCGGGCGCGCTCGGACGCGGGGAGGGTGGCCACCGGCCGATCGTTCAGCAGGTACTGACCTTCGGTCGGCGAGTCGAGCAGACCGAGAATCGACAGCAGCGTCGACTTCCCGCAGCCCGACGGCCCGGCAATCGAGACGTACTCGCCCTTGCCGATTTCCATGTGAATGCCCGAGAGTGCGTGTGTCTCGACCTCGTCGGTGTAGAACACCTTGGTCACACCATCGAGCTTCAGAAGCGCCTGTCCGTTCGTCGTCATGCTCGGTGTCTCCCCCAGAATTCCAAATTCCTAATTCCTAATTCCTAATTTCATCAACGCAGCCTGACCCGGTCGAACGATTCCCACGCCGACATATCCGAAAGGATCACTTTGTCCCCGACGGCGAGCCCCTCCACGACCTCGACGGTGTTGACCGAGGTCCGGCCCAGCTTCACCTGGACGCGCGTTGCACCGGTACCGTCCGCGTCTTTCCTGAACAGCGACACCACAGCCTGATCGGCGCCGAACGCCGGCCGTCCGACGAACACGACGTCGTCCAGCTTCTCGAGGATGATCTTGCCGTCGACGCTCAGGTCGGGCACGGCGCCGCGCGGCAACTCGCCGTCCAATGAGACGTCAACCGTGCGCGTTCCGTTCTGCACTGAAGGGTCGATGCGTACCACCTTGCCCGGGATGAACCCGTGGCGGGTGTCGATCTCGGCCCGCTGGCCGATCTGAATGTCGCGCGCCTGCGTCTCGGCGACCTTGATCTCGGCTTTCAGGAGGCTGGGATTGGCGACGCGAGCGAGGTTGGCGCCTGGCGCGACACGCGCGCCGACCGCGATCTCCGCCGGAATCACTTGCAGCACGCCGTCAATGCCGGCGCGCACCTTGAGCTCGTCGTGCTCGCGGCGGCGGAGCTCGACGACGGCCCGCGCCTGGTCGACCGCCGCCTGTTGGACGGCGAGTTGCGCGCGCGCCGAATCGGCGCGGCTCGCCAGCTGTTCCTTGGCGATCTGGTTGCGGACGGAAAGCTGCTGGGCGTCGAGCTGCGACTGCCTCAACTGCAGCTGGGAAATGAGCTTATCCTTCGCGAGCTCCTCGTTCATCTGCACCTGCATGTCGGCGCGGTTGTAGTCGGCCTCGATGGTCGCCGCGGTGGCGCGCTGGTTCAGGAGATCGTTCTGGACCTGCACGCGCAGGTTCGCAAGGGAGGCCTCGGCCGACTGGAGTTGCAACTCCGCGTTCCGCAGCTCCTGATCGAGCTGGGGATTACTGAGCTCGAGGATGACGCTGTCGGGTTTCACCTCCGTGCCGGGCCGAAGGACGATGCGCTCGACACGTCCCTGGGTCGTGGCTGGAATCCATCGAATGTCCTCGGGGACCAGCGTCCCGAGGCCCCGCACGTCGCGCACCATGGGTCCCCGCTTGACGGTGTCTTCCCAGACGGTTCCGGCTTCCACGACGGGCGCTGCCGGCTCGAGCCGCGCGAGCACGTAGCTCACGAGGCTCACCACGATGATTCCGGCCGTGGCGAACGCGATCTGCCGCATCCGCTTCCGCCGTGCATTTGACGGTCGCGCTATGTCCATGGTTGGTCAGTTAGACGGTAAATATTTGGATCGCGATCATCATAAGGATTCGCAAAGCAGACGCCAGCCGTATCCGATCGGATAAGCGATTATAGAGCAGGAACTTACAGGTGGAGCGGAGACTCGTCTGAGGCCAGGGAAGTGTCCGTTTTCGGGACGCCGCAATCCCACGTCCGGACGCGCCGGCATCAAACGCGAGGCCGCCCATGTGCCCCGTTCGCACGATAAAGTCCGGCCATGCCGGGACCGAAAACGTGGGAAATGGCCTGCCGCTTTGCAGACCTTCCCTGAACAGGAGCCGTGGTGCGTTCAAGGGACTCGTCGATGCTGGGCTCGCTGAGGCGTTACGCGCGGCGACAGACAGCGCAGCCGAAACAGCCGCTAGCCGTGCTGATCGTCGACGACGACCAGGCAGTCCTGTCGTTCGTCGAGCGCGTCCTGAGCGAAGCGGGTTATCGGACGATGACGGCCACGAATGGGCCGGATGCCATCGAGATCGCCCACAACAATCCGTTCGACCTGCTCCTGACCGACGTCAACATGCCGCAGATGACCGGTGACGAGCTCGCCCGGCGGCTCCGGCATGACGAGCCCGCGCTGAAGGTGCTGTATCTGACCGGCTATAGCGACCAGTTATTCAGGGACAAGACCACGCTCTGGCAGGACGAGGCCTTTCTCGAGAAGCCGTGCACCATCGCCGGGCTCCTGCAGGCGGTCGCGCTGATTACCGTCGGCCACGTCGAACAACATAGCCGAGGACGCAGAGGAAGCAAAGGACGCAGAGCGCTGAGGGCGCTAGCCGCCGCGTGTATGCATCTCGAGGTGGGGATTCAGCCGTAACGTGTTGATCGGCACGAAGGCGCGCCGCTCGCCGAGCGCGAGCCGGACTTCGGCGCCGCGGTCGTCGCGGCCGCTGCCACCCGGCCGCGATCAACTCCTTCAGTTCGTCCACGCCGGCGCCCGAGCGAAGCGCCTTCCGCAGATCAAGGCCGTCGGTCGCGTACAGACACAGGAACCACATGCCGTCGGCGGTCAATCGGCTGCGGTCGCAGGTCCGGCAGAAGGGATCCGTCGTCGACGCGATGATCCCGAACGTCGTGCCGTCGGGCAGGCGATACCGCTCGGCGGGCGCCGACGAGGCCGGCTCGCTGATCGGCTCGATTCGTCCGTAGCGCGCGGAGAGCGCGGCCAGCATCTCCTGCCGCGACATCACGTGCGCCGGCGACCACTGCGTCGCGCCGCCGACGTCCATGTATTCGATGAAGCGCACCTCGGCCGCGAGCGGCCGTCCGAACTCAATCAAGTCGCTCAACTCGTCGTCGTTCACGCCCTTGATGACGACGGTGTCGATCTTGAACGCGCCGAAGACGCGGTGCGCCGCGTTCATTCCCGCCTTGACGCGGTCTACTTCGTCGAAACGGGCGAGCGCCACGAAGCGGTCGCGGCGGAGCGTGTCGAGGCTCACCGTGATGCGCCGGAGGCCGGCCGCCGCGAGACCGTCGATCTGATCCTCGAGCAGGATGCCGTTGGTGGTGAGCGCGAGATCGGCAAGCCCCGGCTTGCCGGAAATCATCCGGACCAGCGCGGCGACGTCGCGCCGCAGCAACGGCTCGCCGCCGGTGAGTCGAATCTTGTCCACGCCGAGCGACAGGAAGACGTCGACCAGCGTGGCGATTTCCTCGAAGTGCAGGAGGTCTTCGCGGGGAAGCCACACGTAGTCCGCTTCCGGCATGCAGTACAGGCACCGGAGATTGCAGCGGTCGGTCACCGACAGCCGCAGGTTCCGCAGCGGACGCGCGAGCGTGTCGTGCAGCATGGACCTCAAATTATAGGTCGGTTACGACCAGAGCACCTTCAACCGCGACCGGGTGCCCGGCAAGAAGGGCCGGGAGGCAATCTGGCCGTCGAAGCTCCGGCTCCAGCGGCCCGGGACCTTCGCCCGGCAGCGCGGACAGCGGCCGTCGTCGCTGATTCTGTAATCGCGGATGTAGTAGCCGTAGCGGCGGATGAGCGGTTCCCGGCACGCCGCGCAGTGCGTGTCCTCGAGGTCGCCGACCTGCCCGGGCAGATTTCCGGCGTACACGTGGCGAAGGCCTGACGCCCGGCCGATGGCCGCCGCTTCGAGCAGCATGTCTGCCGTCGTGTTCTGGGGATCGGTCATCTTGTAGTCGCCGTGAAACGCCGTGACGTGCCACGGGATGTCCGGCGATACGCCCGCCACGAACTCCGTCAGCCGCACCAGCTCGTCGCGCGAGTCGTTGAAGCCGGCGATGAGCAGCGTGACGATCTCCACCCAGACGTCCATCGCGTGCAGTCGCCGAATCGTGTCGAGGATCGGCTCGAGGCGCCCGCCGAGCTGCCGGTAGTGGCGATCGTCGAAGCTCTTGAGATCGACCTTATACAGATCGACCCAGGGACGCAGGTACTCGAGCACACGCGGTGTCCCGTTTCCGTTCGACACGAACGCGGTCGAGAGTCCGGCGGCTCTGGCTTCCTTGAAGACGGCAACCGCCCATTCGCTCGTGATGAGCGGCTCGTTGTAAGTGCTGACGATCGCCCGGGCGCCCTGGCGCAGCGCATCGGCCACGAGTGTCTCGGGCGAGGCCGCCAACGGCGGTGCTACCGCCGCCGGATCGCGGATCGCCTGCGACGTCACCCAGTTCTGGCAGTACGCGCAGTGCAGATCGCAGCCGAGCATTCCGAAGCTGTAGGCCAGCGCGCCGGGATGCGCGTGGAAAAACGGCTTCTTCTCGATCGGATCGCACTGGACACCGCCGACGTAACCCCACGGAACCATCAGCCGGCCGCCCTGGTTGAAGCGCACCTTGCAGACGCCGAGCGCACCTTCAGGAAGCGGACAGCAGTGGCCGCACGCGTAACAACGCAGCCGCCCGTCGGGCAGCGCCTCGTAGAGATCGCCCTCGCGGGTCTCACGGGCGAGCGTATCAGCGAGGGAGGACATGACCATTCAATTGTACGGGTAGAGGACGCAGAGGGAGCAGAGGACGCAGAGCCAGGCGCGAGGTGTGGATCGAAACGCAGAGTAAGCTGCTCGACGTGGTCGAGCCTCTGCGCTCTGCGTCCTCTGCCCCTCTGCGTCCTCGTCTGGATCACTCCCCAGACCAGTTTGGCTGCTTGGATGGGTCAGCTTCGCGACCGACGCGGCGACCGAGGCCATTTACCCGCTCCTTCCGTTTTTCCTGACGAGCGTGCTTCGTGCAGGGCCGTTCTCGCTCGGGGTGATCGAGGGCGCGGCGGAAGCGGTGAACAGCATCCTGAAGATCGCCGCCGGCCGGCTGGCCGACCGCTCGCGCGCGAAGCGGCCGATCGTGCTCGTCGGCTACACGCTGTCGTCGGCGGTCCGGCCGCTGATTGCCCTCGCCCAGTCGTGGACGCAGGTGCTGACGATCCGCCTGTTCGATCGCGTCGGGAAGGGGATTCGAGGCGCGCCGCGCGACGCGATGCTCGCGTCGTTTGCCGCCGACGGCGCGAGAGGGAGGATCTTCGGTTTTCATCGCGCCATGGATCACGCCGGCGCGGTCGTCGGCCCGCTGGCCGCCACCGCGTTCCTGTTCTTTTATCCGGGCGACTATCGCACGCTGTTCGCGCTGACGATCATCCCCGGCGCGATCGCGGTCGGATTGCTGTTCCTGGTGAAGGAAGACACCGGAGACGATGTCCGGCTGAAGCCGGACGCTACGAACGCAGATCGGCGTAGCGTCCGCCTTCAGGCGGACCTCCGACGATCCGCTCCCGCCGGCATTCAAGCGGTTCATGCTGGTCCTGATGCTCTTCACGCTGGGCAACTCCACCGACGCGTTCCTGTTGCTCAAGCTCACCGACGCTGCCGGCGGCGTGCAGTACGTGCCGCTCATGTGGTCGGCGCTGCACGTCGTGAAGGCTGCCGTGTCGGTCTACGGCGGTGCGTGGTCCGATCGGATCGGACGCCGGGCGGTGATTGCTATCGGCTGGATCATCTACGCCGGAGTCTATGCCGGCTTCGCCGTCAGCACGTCGCTGGCAACGCTGCTGCCGCTGTTCCTCGCGTACGGTCTCTACTTCGGGTTCGCGGAAGGCACCGAGAAGGCGCTGGTCGCCGATCTTGCGCCGGCATCGCGCCGCGGGTTCGCGTTCGGCATCTACAACGCCGTGCTCGGGCTCGGTCAGCTCGCCGCCAGCGTGATGTTCGGGCTGATCTGGACGGCATTCGGTCCCGCAGCGGCATTCGCTGCCGGCGCCGCGCTCGCCCTCGTCTCGACGGCGCTTCTGTTCGTCGTTTGTCCGCCAGACCGTGGCGTGAGCCTGGTGCCGCCCTTCAGGGCGGAAGTGATCCGTCCGATATAATCAATTGATCCCTTCATGCCCTTGATTCTGGTCACCAACGACGACGGCTATCGGTCCCAAGGCATTCGAGCGCTCGCATCGGCGCTGAATGCGATCGGCGACGTGACGATCGTCGCGCCGCTCGACGAAGCGAGCGCGATCGGTCACGCGCTCACGCTGCGGCGCCCGCTGCGCCTCGAGCACGTCGAACCGCGCCTCTACGGCGTCGACGGCACTCCGACCGACTGCGTCAACATTGCCATTACCCAGGTCTTCCGACGGCTGCCGGATCTGGTCGTGTCGGGAATCAACAAGGGGTGGAACCTGGGCGACGACGTCACCTACTCGGGAACGGTGGCGGGTGCGATGGAAGGGGCGCTGCTGGGCACGCAGGGCATTGCGGTGTCGCTTCGCCAGACGCGCGGCGACTACGATTTCACGCACGCGGCCCGCGCGGCCGCATCGCTGGCCGAGGCGCTGCTCGCGCGGCCGCTCCCGGCGCGCACGTTTCTCAACATCAACGTGCCCAAGGGCCAGCCGAAAGGGATCCGCGTGACGGTGCAGGCGCGGCGAAATCACGTCACGTCGGTCGCCGAGCGGCACGATCCGAAGGGGCGGCCGTATTTCTGGATTGAGGAAGGCCAGAACGACTGGCAGCCGCACGATCGGTCGGACTACCAGGTGGTGCGCGACGGGTACGTGTCGGTGACGCCGCTGCACTGCGATCTCACGGCACACGACGTCCTGCGCGCCGTGGAAGAGCTCGCCCTGCACTCGGAGGAGTCTGGGAATCGAGTGATCGGGTAGTCGAGTGATCGGGTCGTCGAGCGGCACGAGTCGACTGGTAATTGCTTGCGTGTGCTAGAATTGTCCGTTCCAGGTTATCCAATCAGCCGGTTGGGTAATGCATCACACCGCCTGTCGGGGCGTGGCTCAGCCTGGTAGAGCACTCGGTTCGGGACCGAGGGGTCGGAGGTTCAAATCCTCTCGCCCCGACCAATCAGATTCCAGAGAGGCCAGATTTCCTAGGAAATCTGGCCTCTCTGCTTTTTCGCCCGCCGTTTTTCGGCAAGCTGGTGGGTGGCTGCGATCCTACCGTCCGACCCTGCCGGCCAAGTGTTACTCGGTGGGCAGGTGCTCCCTATTGAACAGCCGCCGCCGCACCGATCCGCTATCGTCGCAGCATGAGATCGATCCCTATCGCTGCCTTCGCGGTCGCCGCAGGTCTTTTTCTCGCCCCCGTCCGGGCGCAGCAGGCACCCCCTAAAACGCCTGAACACAGCATGCCGACGCCGCAGGCCGGCGGCATGATGGACCATCACAAGATGATGGCCGACATGAAAGCGGCGGATGCGCGCCTCGATGCCCTGGCACAGACGATGACATCCGCGCGCGGCGACGACAAGGTCGCCGCCATGCAGGCGCTGCTGACCGAGCTCGTCAAGAATCAGGTCGGCATGCATCACCACATGGCGATGATGCACGACCACATGATGTCTCAGATGCCGCACAAATGACGGTCAGCGCCCTTCCTCGGTGAACGAAGGAGACAGTATGCCGATCGCGAATTCGCGGCCGTCACCCCTCAGGCACCTTCTCACGATGGCGGGCCATTTCCTCGGTCATGTGGCAGCCGTCGTTCTGGGGTTCGTGCTGATCATCGTGGGCCTGGCGATGGGCGTCACGATGGTGTTGCTGCCTGCGGGCATCGTCATCGGTCTGGTCGGCGTCGCGTTGGTCGTGGGTGGCGTGTTCGCTCGTATTACTCCTCCAGCCTAAACTAAGACTGGACGGCAGAGTGGTGAACACGTAACTCGCGAGGATCCGTGCGGCGCCTCGACCGCGCGGTGCGACGCTCCCGCCTCTGCGTTCCCAGGAGAAAACCTATGACCGGTCGGCGGACGATGACGTTGGACGGCAACGAAGCGGCCGCGTCTGTCGCGCACCGCATGAGCGAAGTGATCGCGATTTATCCGATCACGCCCTCGTCGGCGATGGGCGAGCTCTCCGACGAATGGTCGAATCAGGGCCGACGCAACCTCTGGGGCAACATCCCGGACGTCGTCGAGATGCAGTCGGAGGCGGGTGCCGCGGGAGCGGTGCACGGCGCGCTGCAGGCCGGCGCGCTGGCGACGACCTTCACGGCGTCGCAGGGCCTGCTCCTGATGATCCCCAACATGTTCAAGATCGCGGGAGAGCTGACCCCCTTCACGATGCACGTCGCGGCGCGCACCATCGCCACCCACGCGTTGTCCATTTTCGGCGACCATTCCGACGTCATGGCCTGCCGGACCACTGGCTTCGCGATGCTCAGCGCTTCGAGCGTGCAGGAGGCGCACGACTTCGCGGCCATCGCGCACGCGGCGACGCTCGACGCGCGCGTACCATTCCTGCATTTCTTCGACGGCTTTCGAACGTCGCACGAGGTCTCGAAGATCGAGGAGCTCACCGACGACGACCTGCGGGCGCTGGTGTCGGAAGAGCAGGTCGCGGCCCACCGCCGGCGGGCGCTGACGCCGGACCATCCCGTGCTGCGGGGAACCGCGCAGAACCCCGATACGTTCTTCCAGGCCCGCGAAGCGGCCAACCTCTTCTATCGCGCCTGTCCCGATATCGTGGAGCAGTTGATGGCGCGATTCGCGGCGCTCACGGGCCGGCGGTACGGCCTGTTCGAGTATGCGGGCGATCCCGAAGCCGAGCGCGTCGTCGTCATCATGGGGTCGGGCGCCGAGACCGTGCACGAGACGGTGGACTCTCTCGCGGGGCGCGGCGACAAGGTCGGCGTGCTGAAGGTGCACCTGTATCGGCCGTTCTCGATCGCCGCGTTCCTGCGAGCACTACCCCGATCCGTCAAAGCGATCGCCGTGATGGATCGCACCAAGGAACCGGGCGCGATCGGCGAGCCGCTGTATCAGGACGTGGTCACCGCCCTCGCCGAAGCGCGAGCCGACGGTACGACGTCGTTCGCCGCCGAACCGGTCGTCGTGGGAGGGCGATACGGTCTGTCGTCCAAAGAGTTCACGCCCGGGATGGTGAAGGCGGTCTTCGACACGCTCGCAGAGACCCGTCCGAAGAATCATTTCACCGTCGGCATCATGGACGATGTGACACACACGTCGCTTGCTTACGACGCCACCTTCGACATCGAGCCGGCCGACGTCACAACCGCGGTGTTCTACGGCCTCGGCGCCGACGGCACCGTCGGCGCCAACAAGAACTCGATCAAGATCATCGGGGAAGAGACCAGCCTGCACGTCCAGGGGTATTTCGTCTACGACTCGAAGAAGGCCGGCGCGACGACGGTCTCGCACCTGCGCACGAGCCCTCGTCCGATCCGGTCGTCGTATCTGATCTCGAAGGCGCGGTTCGTCGCCTGCCATCAATTCGAGTTCCTGGAGCGGGTCGACGTGCTCGAGCACGCCGTGGACGGGGCGGTGTTCCTGCTGAATGCGCCCTACGGGGCCGACGAGGTGTGGGATCGGTTGCCGAGAGAAATCCAGGAGCAGCTGATCGACAAACAGCATTCGCTTCTACACGATCGATGCGTCGGCGGTGGCGCGCCAGACGGGCATGGGCGGCCGGATCAACACGATCATGCAGACGTGCTTCTTCGCGATCTCCGGCGTTCTGCCGCGCGACGAGGCGATCGCCCAGATCAAGCACGCCATCGAGAAGACCTACAGCAAGCGCGGCGCGGAGGTCGTGAAGCGCAACTTCGAGGCGGTCGACGCGACGCTCGCTCACTTGCAGGAGGTGCCGCTCCGGTCGGGCGTCACGGCGACATCCGGCCGGCCGCCGCTGGTGTCTGCACTCGCGCCAGACTTCGTCCAGCGGATGACCTCGGTGCTCCTGGCCGGGAAAGGCGATCTGCTGCCGGTCAGCGCGTTTCCGGTGGACGGCACGTGGCCGGTCGGCACGGCGAAGTGGGAGAAGCGGAACCTCGCGCTCGAGATCCCGGTGTGGGATGCGGGCATCTGCATCCAGTGCAATCAATGCGTGCTGGTGTGTCCGCACGCCGCCATCCGCGCCAAGGTCTACGACGACGGCCCGCTGGCCGGCGCGCCGCCGACGTTCAAGTCGGTGCCCTACAAGGGGCTCGAGTTCAAAGCGCGGGCGTACACGATTCAGGTGGCGCCCGAGGACTGCACGGGCTGCAACCTGTGCGTGAACGTCTGCCCGGCCAAAGATCGAACCAACCCGCGGCACAAAGCGATCGACATGCACCCGCAAGCGCCGCTCCGCGACGCCGAGCGCGACAACTACGCGTTCTTCCTCGATCTGCCCGAGACCGCGCGCGTCGACCTGCCGAAAGTCGACCACAAGACGTCGCAGTTCCTGGAGCCGCTGTTCGAGTACTCAGGCGCGTGTGCCGGGTGCGGCGAGACGCCGTACATCAAGCTGCTCACGCAGCTGTTCGGCGACCGCGCCCTGGTGGCGAACGCCACGGGCTGCTCGTCAATCTACGGCGGCAACCTGCCGACCACGCCGTTCACGACGAACCACGACGGCCGCGGACCGGCGTGGTCGAACTCGCTCTTCGAGGACAACGCGGAGTTCGGCCTCGGCATGCGTCTTGGTGTGGACAGTCACGCACGCGCGGCGCGCGCGCTGGTGGAATACATGGCCGGGTCGATCGGCGAGCGCCTGACGCACGAACTGCTCGGCGCCGACCAATCGACGGAAGCGGGGATCCGGTCGCAGCGCGAGCGGGTACGCGCCTTGCGGCAGGTGCTCGCGTCGCTCGCCACAGCCGAAGCACGGCGCCTCGAAGCGCTCGCCGATTACCTCGTGAAGAAGAGCATCTGGCTGGTGGGGGGCGATGGATGGGCCTACGACATCGGGTACGGCGGCCTCGACCACATCCTGGCCAGCCAGCGCGACGTGAACATCCTCGTGCTCGACACGGAGGTTTACTCGAATACCGGCGGCCAGCAATCGAAGGCGACGCCGCTCGGCGCGGTGGCCAAGTTTGCGGCGGCCGGCAAAACGATGCAGAAGAAGGATCTCGGTCTGCTCGCCAACATGTACGGCCACGTCTATGTGGCGCGTGTGGCGTTCGGCGCGAAAATGAGCCAGACCGTCCAGGCCTTTCTCGAAGCCGAGGCGTACCCGGGAACGTCGCTCATCATCGCCTACAGCCATTGCATCGCGCACGGCTACGATATGGCGAACGGCGCGACCCAGCAGAAGCTGGCGGTCGACTCGGGCGTGTGGCCGCTCTACCGCTTCGACCCGCGGCGCATCGCCAAGGGAGAGCCGCCGATGCATCTCGACTATGGACCGCCGAAACCGCTCGTCGCCGAGTACATGCGCAACGAGTCGCGGTTCCGCGTCGTCGAGCGCACCGATCCCGCGCGCTTCAAAGGTTTCCTCAAGGAAGCGCAAGAAGCGGCCCGTCAGCGCTACGCGGTGTACCAGCAGCTCGCGGGCATCACCGTGCCGCTGCCGGAGATGACGACCGACGGCGAAGCGTCTCCGACTGTGCCGGGACGGAAGGAGTAACGATGGACCTCAGCACGGAGTATCTCGGGCTGACGCTTCCCCATCCGCTGGTGGCGGGAGCGGGACCGCTGGCCGATGACCTCGACGGCGTCAAACGCCTCGAAGACGCCGGCGCCGCCGCCATCGTCCTGCGATCGCTCTTCGAAGAGCAGATCACGCGGGAGCAGATGTCGGAGTACGATCAATCTCGACAGCCATGGGGAATCGTTCGCCGAGGCCGCCAGCTACTTTCCCAGCCCCGACGCCTTCGCGCTGGGCCCCTTCGAGTACCTGGATCATCTGCGGCGGGCGAAGGAGGCGGTCGCATTCCGGTCATGGCGTCGTTGAACGGCGCGACGCCGGGCGGCTGGATCGAATACGCCCGACTCATGGAGCAAGCCGGCGCCGACGCGCTCGAGCTGAACCTCTATCGCATCGCGACCGATCCGGAGACGACCAGCGCGGAGCATCGAGCGCGAGGCGATTGAAACGGTACGGGCGGTGAAGAAAACCGTCGACGATCCCAGTGGCCGTCAAACTCTCCCCGTTCTACACCGCATTCGCCAACGTCGCTCGGGAGCTCGACCGGGCCGGCGCCGACGGGCTGGTCCTGTTCAACCGCTTCTACCAGCCCGATATCGACGCCGAGGAGCTGACTGCCACGCGCACGCTTCACCTCTCGGATTCTTCGGAATTGCGCCTTCGCCTGCACTGGATGGCGATCCTCTCCGGGCGCGTCCGGGCGTCGCTGGCGGTCACCGGCGGCGTGCACACCGCGCTCGACGTCGTCAAGGCCACGATGGCGGGTGCGCACGTCGACCCAGATGGTATCGGCGCTCCTGATGCACGGGCCCGAGCATCTCCGAACGGTCGTCGCCGACCTTGCGGCGTGGATGCAGGAGCATGAGTGGGATTCGCTCGCTCGGATGCGCGGGAACATGAACCTCGCCAAGGTGCCCGACCCCGACGCCTACGAACGGGCGAATTACATGCTCATGCTGCAAAGCTGGCGTGCCTGACCCGCTGCGCATTTCCCTACGGCATCGACCGCGCCGGAAATTGGCGGCCATGTTCGGCGAAGGCTGGAGCTGACCGCAGCCGAACCGCTACCCGGTGAATACCCGAGTGCGGGAATCCGCGAAATCGCTCGAAAACTCAGCCTGGTAAATCGGTTCGGGACCGAGGGGTCGGAGGTTCAAATCCTCTCGCCCCGACCAATTCTCCTGATTTTCCTAAGAAAACTCGCAAAACTTAGTCTGGCGGAGCACTCGGTTTTCCTTCGGTCTGCCGGTCGACGGTCGGAACCGAGTGGCCGGTGCCTCAAATCCGCGCTTCGACCGTCGGAATCGTTCGAGATTTCTCGCCTCCGTCGGTCGCGACTGTGCCGTTCCGGACGACTTGTCGAGGCAAAGCGCTACCCGTCACGCTACCCGACGCCGTGGTCCGCCGCAGATTCAGGCCTGGGCGTTCCTCGGTTGATCGCTTGTCGCGACGATGACATCATCGCAGCGCGATCCAAGGCCGAGTGAATTCAGTGGATCAGAGTCCGCGTCTCGTCCATCAGCTCTCCTCGTCTGAGCGAGAAGATCGCATTGTTCCGCTCGCTCTTTCGCGGGCGTGAGGACGTCTACCCGCGGCGGTTCGAGAGCCGGAAAACCGGGAAGTCCGGATACGCACCGGCATGCGCCAACGAGTGGGTACGCGGCATCTGCGAAAAGCCGCGCATCAAGTGCGCCGAGTGTCCGAACCGTCGCTTCCTGCCGGTCACCGATGAAGTGATCCGGTGGCATCTTTCCGGGCCGCGACGATGCTGGCCAGCCCTTTGTCGCCGGCGTCTATCCCATGCTCCTGGATGAGACGTGCTTCTTCCTCGCCGTCGATTTCGACAAGAGCGGTTGGCTGGAAGATTCAACCGCGTTCATCGAGACGTGCCGCAGAATGGATCTGCCGGCGGCACTCGAGCGGTCGCGTTCGGGGCGGGGCGGCCACGTGTGGCTGTTCTTCGAAGAGGCGGTGCCCGCTGCACTCGCGAGAAAACTCGGCTCCTACATCCTGACCGAGACGATGGAACGTCGGCCGGACATCGGGTTCGATTCGTACGATCGGTTCTTCCCCAATCAGGACACGTTGCCGCACGGCGGATTCGGCAATCTGATCGCGTTGCCGCTGCAGAAGCACCGGCGTGGTGACGGTAACAGCGTCTTCCTCGATGACCACGGCGTTCCGCATCACGATCAATGGGCCTTTCTTTCGACGATACGGCGTATTCGCACGCGGACATCTCGAGGACGTCGTGCGCGAAGCCGAGCGACGAGGACGTGTCCTTGGCGTGAGCCTTCCGCCGGCAGATGACGACGAACCCACGCCGTGGACAGCACCGCCGTCACGCCGCCGAAAGGAGCCGCCGATTGCTGGGCGAGCTCCCTCGGTCGCTCGAACTCGTCCTCGGAAACGAGATCTACATCGCCAAGGACGGCTTGGCTCCGGGCCTGCGAAATCGGTTGCTGCGTGTCGCGGCGTTCCAGAATCCCGAGTTCTACAAGGCGCAGGCCATGCGACTGCCGACCTACGACAAGCCGCGCATCATCGGCTGCGCCGAGGAACATCCTCATCACATCGGTCTGCCGCGCGGCTGTCTGGAAGATGTTCGTCAAGTCCTGACCGACCTGAACATTCGCCCGGTCATTCGCGACGAGCGCCACAGTGGACAGCCATTGCAGGTGACGTTTCACGGTGAGCTGCGACCCGAGCAGAAGCTCGCGGCCGACGCGATGTTGAAGCATGAGACGGGTGTGCTGTCCGCCACGACAGCCTTCGGCAAAACGGTGGTAGCGGCGTGGCTGATCGCACAGCGCAGCGTCAACACGCTCGTGCTCGTGCATCGGCGGCAACTGCTGGACCAGTGGGTCGAGCGTCTCGCGACCTTCTTGGACGTACCCGCAAAGTCGATTGGCCGAATCGGCGGTGGCCGAAACAAGCCGACTGGGCTGCTCGATGTGGCCGTGATTCAGAGCCTGGTCCGCAAAGGTGTTGTGGACGACCGCGTTGGCGACTACGGGCAGGTGATCGTCGACGAATGCCACCACCTATCGGCGCACAGCTTCGAGCAGGTCGTCCGCCGCGCGAAGGCTCGGTTCGTCCTCGGCTTGTCAGCGACCGTCACGCGGAAGGATGGGCATCATCCGATCATCTTCATGCAGTGCGGTCCTGTGCGGCATCGCGTGGACGCGAAGGCGCAGGCCGCGGCGCGGCCGTTCGAGCACACGGTGATCGTCCGTCCTACGGCGTTTCAAGCATCGCGCAATGCAGGAATCGGACAAGAGGGTCGAATTTCAAACGCTCTATCAGTGTTTGGTGGATGACGACGCGCGGAATCGAGCGATCTGCGACGAAGTTCGTTCAGGCTGTGCACGACGGGCGATCGCCGCTTGTGTTGACCGAACGCAACGAGCACCTCGATCGATTCGAGAGCGGGTTGTCGGGCAAGATCCCTCACGTCGTGGTACTGCGCGGCGGAATGGGCAAGAAGCAGCGGAAAGCCGCGGCCGAACGGTTGGCAGCCATTCCACCGGACGAACGTCGCGTCATCCTGGCCACGGGCAAATACATCGGCGAAGGGTTCGACGATCCTCGCTTGGACACGTTGTTCCTGACGCTGCCGGTCTCTTGGCGCGGCACCATCGCGCAGTACGTCGGTAGGTTACACCGTCTGCACGACGGCAAGCGCGAAGTTCGGGTCTACGACTACGCTGACCTGAACGTGCCGATGTTCGCGCGGATGTTCGATCGGCGGTGCCGCGGGTACGAAGCGGTGGGCTACACGATTGTCCTTCCAGCCAGCGCAATTCCGGGCTGGCCCGCAGACGTTGTGTTGCCTGCCGACCCCCTCTGGAAGCGTGATTACGCGGCCAGCGTTCGACGACCCGTTCGCGACGGCGTAGACGTCACTCTGGCTAGCCTGTTTGTGGCGGCTGCTCGTCCGATTCTGCCTGAAGCTGAAGGTGCCAAACGCGCGCGAAGCGCATCCGAAGCATTTCTCTATCGGCGTCTCGAGACCTTGCCAGAGACGCGCGGCCGATTCCGGTTGAATGCGGATCTCGCAATTCCCTTCGATGGCTTCGGCAGAATGGAAATCGATCTGCTGTGCGAGGATTCACGAGTCGTCGTGGAGATCGACGGTGCCCAGCACCTCGCAGATCCCGTCGCGTACCGCCGCGATCGGCGGAAGGATCAGTTGCTGCAGGAGAACGGCTATTTCGTCCTGCGGTGTCTCGCCGAGGACCTGGCTAAGGAACTCGATTCGGTGCTCGATGGGATTATGCGGGCGTTGAGCGCTCGCCGAAATACTGCGACGGTGATCCCGATTGCCGCGGTGCGGCGGAGCGGTGCATAGACCGATGCCTAACCAGCACTCTCCAAGAAGTCGTCAGCGGCGCGCTATTACGCGTCACGGCACGAACTGAGGACTACGCTCTCGTCGTGCGCCCCACAGCGCCCGGACGAGGACGACGTCATCGTCGAAGGTGTAATAGAGGTGGAGGGCGACGCGTCTCAAATAGACCCTGCGGACGCCGGGGATAGGCGATTTCCCATATGGCGTGCCCGCGCCTGGAAGCACTGCGACCACCTTGAGCGCTTGCTCGAGCTCCTCGACGAACACCTCGGGATAGTCACGGTTCTCGAGCCACCACGCTCTCTCTTGTGCGACGTGCCGCTGCGCGGTGCGCGTGAAGCGAACGTGCCGCTGTTTCAACGCGACCGGAGCTCACCCAGAACCGTATCCGCGTCGACAAGGCGACCGGCCCTCACATCCTCTTCAGAATCCCTCAAGGCCTTGTGCAAGGCGGCACGGTCTTCCTCGTCGAGCCAGTCTCCTGGATCGAGAGGCAGCAGCTCGATTTCGGTTCCTTCGGGCAGGTCGGTGGGTTCGTCAACGACCAGCCGGCCGGCCTTCACTCGAGCCTTCAATGTCATAGCGATCACAGTAGCACCGCGCAGCGTCGCGCAACAAGCTGGCCCTGCGCGTCCCGTCGTCGAGTCTCGCGTTCACCATTTCGGCGATGGCCGGCGAAGGCAGGCTGCTGGCGCTTTCGAGTCGCTACCCGGTTGCTACCCAAGTCCGAAAAGATGCGAAATCTCTCGCAAATCGGTCAGGTCAAACTCGGTTCGGGACCGAGGGGTCGGAGGTTCAAATCCTCTCGCCCCGACCACTTTTCATCAATTGGTTGCAACGAAATCGCAACGGGCGCCGCGAGTGGCGCCCGTTGGCGTTTTCTGGCCGGCTATGAGCGAGCTTCCCTGCCGTGATGGTAGCGAACTCGCGGCATAAGTCTCGCCTACGACGCGGCCGCGCGGCCCTGGGTTCTATCGTGGCTGGAGTGCCTACTTTTTTCGCACTCGCGGACGTTCTGACCGTCAGCCCGAAGACTGTCTGGAAGTGGATCAAGGCAGGCTTGCTGCCGGCGTTCAAGTTCCAAGGCGAAGCGCGCATCGCGAAGGCGGACGCCATCGCGTTCATCGAGCAGGCGCGGCTTTAGCGTTAGGCCGATCGGGGTTCCTGTTCCTTGCGGTTCACCGGCCATTCCGCTTTGCACTCGGAGCAATACCAGTGCAGCTGGATCTTCTCGCCCCGAATTGTGCGCTGGAGATGGACAGTGCCCGACCTGCTGCAATGAAGGCAGTGGCCTGGCCTCCGAATGGAAACCGGCTTATTGGGCATGGTGAAAAACCGAGCCAGCGAAGCGTATCACGGCGAGAGGCCCCACAAGCCAGCGTCGACATGGCCAGCATTGCGCTAGGAGGTTTCGACGCCCGCGGATCGTAGTGGAACCTCTCGCGTTCGCCCTATAAGCGAATGTGATGCCGGTTCAAATCGGGCCACAGTTGTAAATGCACTGTGAGAAGTCGCCGAGCGCAGGCCTTTTTTCCGGGCCGCACCGGAATGCGGTGACGGCCTGCCGGCGCTAACCCGCGAGCGAGGACGCCCGATGCAACGACAAGGGGCCCGCTAACAGAAGCGTTCGAATTACGCAACATTCGGCAAGGCGGAATGCAACCGCGTGCGCAACCTCCGGCGACGCGCAGGGCTAAGTGGAGTTCGCGACGCATTGACACATTGACACACAATCACACCTGCACTAGGCTCTGATCCCTGAGGTAGAAGTGCCAAAGCGGAAGTTAGTTCCGGTCAGCGACCGCGCGCTAATGGCGCGCATAAGGAGATGGCTGGCTCGCGGCGACGAGCGTCTCGCGACGTGCCGGGAAGGCTCCCGGGGCTTTCAAGAGTTGGGGCGCTATTACATCGTTGACGCAAAGCGGAATTTCATTCGGCATACGAACGTTGACCTTGAGGAACTCGGGCGAAAGCTCGGACTGCTAAAGGAGTGGGAACAACTAAACGACGCTAAAGACTGAAAGTCGGCCCGAAGAAGGCGAATGGTTGTGTGCTCGGGAAGTCGCTGCAATCGTGCACGTGTCGCAGAGACGCGTCCATCTGGGGGTGCGCCGGGGCGGGTTGTGTACTGCGATCGGGCCAAAACCAAGCCACCCAACCCATCCTAGTAACTGGGGAAACGCGCCGGCGATTAGGCTCATTGAAGTGGATATGGGAACGCCTGTCTGGTATAACGTCACATCGTTCCTACGAACCGATGAGACGCTCTGGACGGATATCCACGCGGAGCGTAACGCCTGCGCTGTTCGCGGTGGCGTTGGTCCTGATTGCTGGTTGTGGGCGGACGGACCAGGCCGCCGTGCCACGACCAGAGTTGCAGGGCATGTGGAGCGATCCGCCATCCACCGCAGTCGACGTCTTTTGTTTTGCGGTATGCACTGACGAAGGCATCGCTCACCTCAACGCCCTTCTGGACGATCCGGCCAACGACGATCGCCCGTTCGACGAACTGAACATCGAGGCGCAAAAGTATCAGAGCGAACAGTACATACGACCTCGACTCACGGACGCTGCCCTGAAAACGTATCCGCTCGATCCTGCCGACGATCCGGGCTTTCTGCATTGTCAGCCTTGGGGCTTCGCACGCCAGATCTTTGCCCCACACCAGATGGAAATACGTCAGTTCGACGACCGCATCGAAATCAGGTACGGGGAATGGGATGCCCGGCGCACGGTCTATCTGGACGGCCGAAAGCGCCCTGAGAACGAGCCCGCCAGTCGCATGGGATATTCAACGGGTCGCTACGAAGGCAATACTCTCGTCATCGAAACGTCTGGCATGGCCGCCGACATCACCTTCTGGTTCGAACACAGCGATCAGTTGCGGGCAGTCGAGCG
Source organism: uncultured Acidobacteriota bacterium (assembly GCA_963814955.1). Classification (GTDB taxonomy): domain Bacteria; phylum Acidobacteriota; class Vicinamibacteria; order Vicinamibacterales; family UBA2999; genus DATCJA01. The sequence continues at coordinate 80,180 of CAWFEX010000010.1, read as the reverse complement.
ATATACGCGTTCCGCGGATGGAAATCGTCTCGAGGCTGTCGTCACGATCGAGGATCCCGTGAGCTTGCGGCAGCGGGTGCAGGTGAAGAAGGCGTGGGGCTGGGCGCCGACCGAACAGATTTTCCCGTATGTCGATTGTGAAGTCCCGAACGAAGTTCGCAAAGGCACGACCCCCCTGCCATGACACATCGTTACGCGCTCGCTCTCGCCACGGTTGTCATTGCGCTCTCTAGCCGAGTGGCAGTCGGGCACCACGCGTTCTCACCCGTCTACGATGAAGCTCGCACGATCACCATCAAGGGCGTGGTCACCGAGTTCAGGCTGATCAACCCGCATGCGATGATCACTCTCGATGTGGTGAATGCAGGAGGCAAGCACGTCGCATGGACCGTTGAAATGGCAGGTCTCCTGTCGCTCTCCCGGGTTGGCTGGACGAAAACCACGGTGTCAGCCGGCGATCAACTGACAGTCACGGGAAATCCCACGCACACAGGTTCACCGAGAATCTTCTTCACCCGGATGGTATTGCCAAATGGCAAGGAAATGATTGGGCCGGGTGCGGGCGATGTGAGCACTATCGAAGAACAGCGCCGGCAGCGAGCGCGAGAGAGAAGCCAGCAGAAGTAATCGGCGGTGGCGGTGACGATGAACGTGATCAAGTCATGACCATCGCTCCCGGTATTCGCATCGGCCCCTACGAAGTCACCGTGCATAATCCCTGCGAGGAAACATTAGGAGGCGGACGATGATGCAAGTGTCGTGGAGCGGTGTCGCGATATTCGCTGCGTTTTGCCTCTTCTTATGGGTGGTGCTGGCGAATCCGACATGGAGCCCTCTCGCGGAAATAGCCGCGACCGTTCTCGTCCTGGTCGGATTCGGTGGAATCGTGATACCGAGGCTGAAGAAATATCGGGGAGGTTTGTAAACAACGCCTCCGACACAGGTAGAACCAGCCGATTCCGAAGTGCCACTGAGTACCAATAAACGCCGCAGCGTTTAGTATCGAGGTCCGCAGAACTGAGTACCGCAGGAGAAAAAGCGTCCCCGATACTTGGCGAGCTGCGCCGGTCAACGAAAGAAAGGAATGCGATGGCTACCGATATTTCATCAAAGTCCCGACTCGCGGCGCTTCTCCTGTGTTTCTTTTTCGGCGTGTTTGGCGTTCACCGTTTCTACGTCGGTAAAGTTGGAACGGGCCTCCTGCAGTTGGTAACGCTTGGAGGACTCGGGATCTGGGCGTTGGTCGACTTGATCTTGATCATTGTTGGATCCTTCAGGGACAAACAGGATCGTCGCCTGTTCCACTGGATGGAGCCTGCTCCCGCGTAGGCGCTGTGCAGGTAGACGAGATTCCTCTGTCTGCCCGACACGCAGTCCAGGCGATAACGAGCGCGGTGGAACCGCCGACGTTGATTCGCATCGTCCGGACGTTGCTCGACGCCACAAAGTGAACGTCGCGACGCCAATCACGATAGGGAAGGACCACTCAGGTACGGTCGCAACCTCCCGCGCCGCTGCTGCTTTCGTATCGTTCCGCCGCTGCTCGAAAAAGCCCTTCCAGAAGAAACCGTTCTGGAACGCGACGAGGTACACCATCAGCTTCGCTCTCGTAAAGGCACCGCCCATCGCAACTTCCGAGGTGAGCGTGAGAAGGGGAATGAAGACAATCGGAGAGGCGAAGATGGGCATCAGGAATGTCATCCAGTCGAACTGGAAGGTCCGGTCGCCGCGTTCCGCCTGGATGTAAAAGTACTGAGCGATCATCCCGAGCACCATCGAGAGGTAACAGAAGACAATCGCAGCGGTTTCGTCCAGGCCATCTTTCGTCTGGACGGCAGCCGGGGCGAGTGCGTAGGCCACGCACAGCGCCCCGACCACCACGAGCGCTCTCGGAAGCAGGGGGGTGTGCCTCGTGAACACTCGATAAAAGAAGTCGGCCACCACGACGACGAGCGAAATCTTGACGATGAGATCGAGAGTATCGGTCATGATGGTCTCCGCGGGATTTACTTCCCTTTTGTAAATACGAACTCACCTTCGCTGACCATCGGGTCGAGATCCTTGATCAGCGGCGTGAGGATCCTGCCAAACCTCAACGCCTCCTGTTCCACATACTCTCGTAGCCAGGGATACAACTCGCGCGTCGTGACCAACCCATCACGCTGAACGTCAGCCCGTCCGCCCAGTCCCTGTACGACGCCGTTCGTGAACAACCCGCCGTCCCACAGCGAGTCCGCAATCGCCTTTTGATCCTTGTTGCCTGCCATGACCAGATAGCGGCCGGGCTTCGTCGACAGACGGTACAGCGTCGCCGGGTCGGCTTTACCCCGCTCCTCTGAGGGACCCCGCGTCTCGAGCGACTTGACCTCGAACCCGCCGGTCGCATATCCGCTGAAGCACGAATCCAGCAGCACGAGCAGGTGTTTGGCGGGTACCCGGCGGGTCCACGCGACGAATTCCTCCATCGCGATCGTCGTGTCGGGCGTTGCCACGCCCTCCTTCGCATTGATCAGCGCGAGATAACCCCGTTCCTTGCCGGACTCGGGACGATGAAAACCGTGCCCCGAAAAATACACGAGCAGCCGATCGTCGGGATTGAGCTTCGTGGCGAAGAACTCCTGGGGAGACTTGACGTTGGCCAGCGTCAATCGCTCGTTCTGCACCCGTACGACGTGGAAGCCGAGCGACAGAAGGAATTTCTCCATCTTGATGAGGTCGTTGTTCACCAGTGAGAGCTTTTCGAGGTACCGGTAATCGGACACACCGAGGAGCAGGGCGTAGCTGTTCCTGAATGTCGGCGGGCCTCTGAAGATCTCATCCCACTTCTGACGGAGCCACTCCAGGGTCTCGGGGGTTGGCGACTTTACCTGGAACGTCTTCGTCGGAAGCATCGCCGGCTTGTATGCAACGGTGCCAAGAGCCAGAAATCCGGTAAACGGCACGCCGTCGGGCCGCATGAAGAAGACGTATCCGTCCTTCTTCCCGCCAGGCCGAAGGCTGCCGTTTCGAAGCGTCCTCGAGAACGGATTGCGGGGGTAGTCGTTCCCCTGGCTCGAGAGAAAACTGAGAAATGCGTTGTAGCGGCCATCGCGCCGCAGTGTGGCTCTCGCCTCGTCGGCTCTCGTGGGGAAAAGGGGAGAATCGCTTGCGCCCCTGCCGAGATCCAGATGCAAATCCTGATAATCCAGCCGCACTGACTGCTGCGATCTGTTCGTAACCGACAGCCAGATCGGGATGACGCGCGTACCGTTGAGCTGTTCGTCGATGTCAGAAGGATCGTGGTACCTCGCGTCGACCTCGAGCTCGTTCATGGGACCGAGGTAAACCTTCATGCTGAATTGCCCCTGTCCGTGAGAGGGGATTGGCGACAGCAGCAGGGCCGCTGCCGCCAGAACCGGAAGGGAGCGCATCATTGCCATCTCCGGCCTACCAGTTGAAGTTGCCCTGCGCGAACACCGAATGGCCGCGCACGGCAGACGATGAGTAGAACTTGTAGCCAAAGTTCACAGAGGGGAGGCCCAACTGGTATGAGAGGCCCGAGAGAACGACCCGCGAATCCGGCCGTTCATCTCGCGATGACAACGCGCGGTTCTCGACGTACTTGACAATGACGGCGGTGCGGGACGAGGTGTCGACGCCAGCCGTCGCCCCGTAGGTGAGGTCGTACTGAATTCCCATGTCGTTGATCGCCGTGGCGAGGAACGCGAGGCTGTCGCTTTCGCCGTCGAAGAACGACGGAACATAGCTTTTCGATCCCTGCAGCATCGTCCCGCCGCCTACTCGAACGCGGCCCAGGTCCTTGAATCCCGAGACCCAGCCTCCGCCGCCGAACTCGAATGAGCCGAGGTCCATGGCGGCGGATTGAGAGTAGAGCAGCCCGCCACGCGCCGTTCCACCGACCCGCCACCTGATGGTGCGATCGATTTCGATGAAGGGGTGGTAGTCGACGGCGAATGTCGTCGCGCGCGTCGTGACGCCCTCGCGCTGCTGCGCAAAACGGCCCTGCAGCGACACCGTTCTGTTCAGCGCGTAGAGCCCCTGCCATGCCCAGATTGAATCGCCCGCACGGCGGCCATCGCGCCGGAGCGATTCGAATTCAATGAGGCCTCCGACGCCCGCGCGCCCACCCTGTCCCGTCTGCCGGCCCTCTTCCGTGTCGAGAGCCGTGGTGAGCAGCATTTGTTGTGCGTACATTTCACCGGTGCTCCGACCTAACACCGACGAAGCGAGGCCGGCTGGAAAGAGCACGGCCAGCAGGGCGCTCGCGTTATCGTTCGCCCACCGCTCGAATTCGGATTGCGGCCCGGTGAACTGCAGCGTCGGCGTCTGGCCGCGCGGGCCGATTGCGAAATTGATGACGTCGTTCGGTTCGAAGTTCCCAGGATCGCCATCCCGGTCGGCAATCGTCGCGGCGATAGCCCCGCCATACAAACGACCGTCGACGGTTCTGACCGAGCCGAGGATGTTCGACGGCAGCTGCAACACTGCCTGTGACAGTCCGGTCTGCGCGCCGGCCACGGAAGTGAGTGCAGTTATGTGAACGACGATGAGAGTGAGGAGGCGAACGGGGTTGCGGATCATATAGGCCTCCTGCGAGCCAGGCCCGCAATTGAGGGGTTAGTCGTCGAGTGCATCTGATGCGGATAACGTGTCCGCGCGGTCGGGCGAACAACGACGGGAATGTGATCGTGCTGTGGAAATGGATGAGGTCCGGCAGAAGCCGGACACCTGCGTGGGTGGAGAAGCCGGGTCCGTGAGGACCCGGCCTTTCGACGTGAGGCCTAACGCTGGGCGGTCTGGGCAGCCGCGGGTTTGATCACCCCGTTCTTTGTGAGGAACGCCTCTATGGCCGTCCAGGCGCGCAGCACTTGATCGCGTGGGAAGTTCCCGTGTCCGCCCCCGGGAATGGTGACCAGCTCCGCAGGGACCCCAACCTTCTTCAGCGCCTCAATCTCGCGCACTCCCTGGTCGGTACGGAACCGTCATGTCGGCATCACCATGGATGTGCATCGTGGGCGGCAGTCCTGCCCGCACGTAGGTCATCGGCGATACGAGCCTGGCCACCTCCATCCGATTCGCCTGCGGGCCAATCCAGGACACGGCGTAGTCGCGGGTTGGATCCTCCACGAGCGTCGTGTAGTCGAATATGCCGTACCAGCTGATGATCGCCGCCACCTTGATGGGTTCGCGGCCAGGGCACCTGCGATCGAGACCAGCTGACTCGGGAATCATTCCACCGATCGACGCCAGGTGACCGCCGGCCGACGCACCGGTGATGACGATGCGATTCGGATCGATGTTGTACTGCTTGGCGTTCTGAGTGACCCAGCGCAGCGCGCAGCGGACGTCCTCCACGGCAGCCGGCGCGAGCGCCACGCCGCTGGATCGATACTCCACATTGATGGCATTCCACCCCATCTGAAGCCACGGAATCACATTCAGCGCGAAGGCCTCCTTGGTGGATTGAATCCGATAGCCACCGCCGTGGAGCAGCACCGCCGTCGGCAGCGGTCCTGACGTACTGCGGGGGCGATACACGTCGAGCTTCAGCTCCACGCCGCTGGCGGTCAGGTAGGTGATATTCGCGTTCACCTGGGTTCCGGTTGCGAGGTAGGCCGCAAAAGGCGCGGCTTCTTCCGCGGGTCGCTGCGCGAGGGCAGCCGACGAAGGCAGCAGGAAAAAAGCGCCGCTTATGAGAGCCAGGACGATGAACCTCGTCATGGAGATGCCTCCTTGTCCAGCAGGGTGAACGTTCGCGTCGGGTGCTTGGAACTATCGGTCAAGGGAGTGAACCGCGTCAACTGGTATGCTTACACTTCGTCGGAGCGACCGCTATGCGCAAATATCTGATGGAGTTCGTCGGAACGTTCTTCCTGATGGTAACGATCGGCAGCACGGTGCTGTCGCCAAACGACGCCGGCGCGATGGCCCCGCTGGCGATCGGGGCCATGTTGATGGCGATGGTCTTCGCCGGCGGGCATGTGTCGGGGGCACACTACAATCCGGCGGTAACGCTGGCGTTGTTCCTGCGCGGCGCCACCGCCGCCTCCGATGTTGCCGGCTACATCATCGCGCAATGCGCGGGCGCTGTCGCCGGCGCCTGGATGGCCGCGTTCTTCAAGGGAGCGCCGACGCTCACAGCTCTCGTCGTCGACCCGACGTATGCGCTTCTCGGTGAGTTTCTTTTCACGTTTGCGCTCTGCACTGTCGTGCTGAACGTTGCGACGTCGCGAGGAACCAGCGGCAACTCGTTCTACGGCCTTGCGATTGGCTTTACGGTGCTCGCAGGCGCGTATGCGATGGGACCGGTATCGGGAGCGGCGTTCAATCCGGCCGTGGTCGTGGGAATGACCTTCGTCGGCGCATTCGCCGCAAGCAACGTCTGGATTTACCTGGTGGCAAACTTCGCGGCGGCGGCGGCGGCCGCGATGCTCTTCCGGTTTACCGACTCCGAGACCGCGGCGGCCGCTCAGCGAGCCGCTTGAGCCGCGGCGGCGCGGCGCGCCATCCGTTCCTTCATCTGCCTCGTGAGATGCGGGGTCAGGCCGATCATGCGCTGAAGCAGCATCAGCTGCCCGCGGTGATGCATCTCGTGCTCCTTCGTTGACATCAGCATCTCGAAGCGCGTCTTCGCCGAAGGTTGCGCGCCGGGAGGCATCTGCACCGTTTCGGCCAGAAAGGTCTCGGTGAGCCCTTCGAGATACGACGCAAAGAGGTCGCCTTCCGACTTGAGCAGGGCGACGATGTCGGCCTTGTTTCGCGGCTTCGCTTCTTCTGCGGCGATTCCTCCCACCAGTTCGATGAAGTTCACGTTCTGCAAATCGCTGATCCGGTTGCGGTGCACCTGGAGCTGAAATGCCGGCGACAGTGCGATATGGACAAGCGTTTGTCCGACGCTGCGAGTGTCCGGAGCCGCTCTGAAGTCGTACTTGTCCTCAGGGATCTCCTCGGCAATCTGAATCGTGTTGGAGCGTACCTGCCGAAAGCTCGCAGCCAACTCGCCGGCCCCGTAGTACGTCACTGATGCCTCCCTATTTGACTTCGAGCCTGTTCGAAAGCAGCCCGCCCTTGACCAGCTCCGCGTGTTGTTCCTCATCATGGCTCGCGACGACGACCAGGCGCGGATCTGTGCGTGAAAGCTGGTTCAGCCATCGCAGCTGATCGAGAACCGCACCCTGGTCTTCCGTGACCCACGGGGCATCTTTCCCTTTCATGAGCCGGACACCGTCCATGTGCCACGTGGTGTCGCCGATGAGCAGGTACTCCCGGTCCGATTCCAGCGATACGTACACCATCTGGGATCCCGGAGTATGGCCCGCCGCCTTGATGAAGACCATCCCCGGCGCGAATGGAAGGTACTGGTCGTAGTCAACCGTCAGGAAGCGCTTTGCCTGCTCATCGCTGAGCTGTATTTCAGGCATTTGAGGCTTGGTGCGCAAAACGTCGATCTGCGCTCTCGTCAGGATCGTCTTACGGGCCAGATCCGCTGCCGAAGCGCCGCGAATCACCCCGGCGACGTGGTCACCGTGTTCGTGAGTGACAACGATGAGTCGCGCACCGCTGACGGCGCGCTCCAGCTGCGCGGCGGCTGCGGCATCGTACGGCTCTTCGACACCACGGCCGAAGAACTTGTGCACCTGCAGGTCCATGCCGGCGTCCACCATGACGTAGGAGTCGGGAAAGACCACCTGGAAAGCCGTGCGCGCCTGGACGCTCGGCGTTGTCGGCGCATCCTTCACCGAGAAGTTTTTCGTTCGGCGGCTCTCGGCGAACTTCAAGAAATTGATCCGCACCGGACGGCGGCCCGGAATGAGGCCGGCCGCGCGACGAACGTCGGCGATGTTCGCCGTCCACGACGTTCCATTCTGCGCGGCGACGCGAACGGCAGGCGATCCGGCAACGCTCACGAAAACAACCAGAACGAGCGCAAGCTTCAGAACGTTTCGCATGGGTATTTGAAAACCGATACTACTCCGTTTTTTATCGGACAGGCCAAGGCGCCGCCTGTCTTCCGCTGGCACGTGAAGCTTTGAAGTTGTGTGTTTCGCGCAAAAAGAAAGGGCCCGGAAAATCACCCGGGCCCTTCACTTGCGGAAACGAGTGTTGCCTAGTTGCCGGGAGCGAAGCAGTAGAGGAGTCCGGCGCCGCCAGTCTGAACCAGATTCGGCTGCGCGCATCCGCGGCTGCCGTGCGCCGAGTTCCACGACCCGTTGCCGCCGCCGGTCTTGTCGTGGTGGCCGAGCTGGACCTGGCCCTTGCCGTCCGCGTTGCTCGAGTAGTTGGTGCAGGTGTGATCCATGCCATCGGTGTACGCACGTCCCTCCGGCGTCGAGCCGGTCAGGATGTCGTGCACGTTCGGCATGTCGCCGTTCCCATTGAGCATTTCGTTCTTTTCGCTCCGCGCCATCACTTTGTTGATCCGGTTGCCCATACGAGCCGCCTCGAGCGTATCGCCATGCAGCTCGGCCTGGTTTGCGGCAATCATCTGGCCGCGCGCGTTGTACCAAGGACCGTTGCCAATGCGATCGCGGGCATTCACGGCGCCGGGGCCCTGAGTGCTCAGGTAGGCGACCCACTTGACGTCGCCACGGCCGGCGGCCTTTGCGAGCGCCTGGCAGTGTGCGTCGGCACCGGCGAGACCACCGTAGTTGGCGCCGTCACCCTTTCCGGCGCTGGTGATGAAAAACGACATTGGCTGAGGTGGCGCCTGCTGCCCTCCACCTCGACCGCCTGCGGGTTGCTGTGGCTGCTGCGCGAGCGCGAAGTACGACCCCAACGTGACTACGAGCGCCAGCGCGGCTAGAACGGGTCGCATGTACTTCATAGCGTGTCCTCTCCGCCTTGGGTCCCCAGCGCGCTGGGTACCCGGTCCTTTTGACCGATGTGAAAGTGGATACTGCATGTTCAAAACGCAAGCGCGCATGTTACCCGACGCGCGCGATCGTCGTAAAGTCCTGCGGAGGTACTTCGACAATATCGAACCGACGTGACGGCGATATGACCAGAAGTTCGGCAAGCGAGCCATACGGCTGTGCTACTTAAGTGTCCGTTGTTCGCTCGTTCACGAACGGGAGCGCCGACGTTGGAAGTGCGATTGCCGGCTGAATTGGCAGATCCCGCCGATCGCCGCGGTAGTACACGCGCTCGAGAAAAAGACCGGATGCCGGCGCGGTCAGGCGGGCGGGCAGCCCCGATGGCTGCTTCAGCAGTGCGACTGCTTCTTCTTCCGAAAGCCCTCCGCGTCCGACTTCCACCAGAACGCCGACCAGGCGACGCACCATCTTCCACAGGAAATGCGATCCTTCGATGTGAACCAGAATCAAATCTCCCGTTTCATGAACGTCAAATGTGTCGACCTGGACCCGCGTGGATTTTTCGTCCGGGTCATCATCTGAAAACGATTGAAAGTCGTGCATCCCGACGAAGCGTCCGGCTGTCTGCCGCATCGACGCCACGTCGAGTTCGTCTTTGACCCACCAGACGTAATGCTTGGCGAACGCCGTGCGCCGGCGTGCGATGTGATAGAGGTAACTGCGCGCGAGGGCGTCGTGCCTCGCGTGAAAGCGGTGCCGCACACGCTCGATGCGAAGAACGTTGATGTCGCTCGGCAGGGCGTCGTTAATCCGCCGCGTGAGACTCTCCGGCGGGATCGCTGAATCGATATCGACGTGCGCGATCTGCCCGAGCGCGTGGACGCCTGCATCGGTCCTGCCCGAGCCGTAGATCTCGAACTCCCGCACACCGGTGGCTTCGCGAACCGCGCGTTCGAGCTCGCCCTGGACGGTTCTGGCATTTTTCTGGATCTGCCACCCGCTGTATCTCGTGCCGGCGTATTCGATCGTGACTTTCAATCTCATCGTCGTGGCGCGCCTCGAATTGTTGTATTCATGTTCTCACTGCTGAGTTTTCGCGTGGGTCCGGCTGAAGCCGGACAAGATCGACGCGGCTTCAGACGTAGTGTCCGGCTTTAGCCGGACCCACGCGTCTCCGACGTAGTGTCCGGCATCAACTCTGCACGAGCTGTTGAGCCGTGTCGATCCCTGTGCAAAGGATGAGGCGGGTCTCGAGGCGTTTTCCGGTCGGTGCGGAATTACAGCCCGAGGGATCGGTGCATTTCCGCGTGTGGGCCCCGCGACCCAGGGACCTGCGTCTGGTAATCGGAGACAGCGCTCGAAGTCATGACGAAATCACGCTCGAGCCTGAAGGTGGTGGATATTTCACCGCTCTCGTTCCCAACGTCGGGGCCGGCCGCAACTACCGCTATCGTCTTGACGGCCGGCTGCTCGCCGACCCGGCGTCGCGCTATCAGCCAGACGGTCCCTTCGGACCGTCACAGACCGTGGATCCGGCATCGTACCGATGGAGGGATGTCTCGTGGAAGGGCATCACCCTTCCCGGGCAGGTCTTGTACGAGTTGCACGTCGGCACGTTCACACCCGAAGGGACATGGCGCGCAGCGATGGAGCAACTGCCGCACGTCAGGGAGATTGGCGTCACCGCCGTCGAGATCATGCCCGTCGCTGAGTTCCCGGGACGTTTCGGCTGGGGATACGACGGCGTGTTTCCCTACGCGCCGACGAGATTGTACGGCACGCCCGACGATTTCCGCGCATTCGTCGATCGAGCGCATCAACTCGGCCTCGGCGTCATTCTCGACGTCGTCTACAACCACCTCGGGCCCTCCGGCTGCGTGCATCGGGAGTTCGCGAAGGGCTACTTCACGGGCAGCGACAACGAGTGGGGCGAGGCGCTGAACTTCGACGGACCTGATGCCGCGCCGGTGCGCGAATATTTCATCGAAAACGCGGCCTACTGGATTGACGAGTTTCATCTCGACGGACTGCGCCTCGATGCCATGCAGGCTTCCACGACCGCTCGCCAGATCACCTCGTCTCGGCACTCACACGGCGGGCGCGCGAGGTCGCTGGCGCTCGCGAGATCCTGATCGTCGCGGAAAACGAAAGGCAGAATACGACGTTCCTGCGAATGGACCGCGCGCGCGGTGCGATCGACGCCATCTGGAACGACGACTTTCATCACAGCGCGATCGTGGCGCTGACCGGCCGGCGCGAGGCGTACTACTCCGACCACGCGCGGCACGCCGCAGGAGTTCATCTCGGCGGCGAAGCACGGCTACCTGTTCCAGGGTCAGCGGTACGCGTGGCAGAAGCAGCCGCGCGGCACGCGCACCGACGGCATCCCGCCTGCGGCGTTCGTCAATTTCATCGAGAACCACGATCAGGTTGCCAACTCCGGCAGGGGAGAACGATTGCATCGGCGTGTGTCGCCGGGACGCTACCGCGCGATGACCGCGCTGCTGCTGCTGCTGCCGGGGACGCCGATGCTGTTCCAGGGTCAGGAGTTCGGCTCGTCGAGCCCGTTTCTCTACTTCGCCGACCACCAGGGCGAACTGGCGCGAGGCGGTACGAAAGGGACGCGCCGAGTTCGTCACGCAGTTTCCCAGCCTGGCGACAGAAGAGTCGCAGGCCAGCATGCCCGCCCGCACGACTGGACAACGTTCGAGCGGTGCAAGCTGCACTGGGACGAGCGGGCCGCTCACGCCGGCCACCGGCGTTTGCATGTCGACCTGCTCGCGCTTCGACGCGATGACGCGGCGTTCCAGCAGCAGAAACATGACGCCATCGACGGCGCCGTGCTCGGCCACGAGGCGTTCGTGCTCAATATGCAATGCGCGACGCCCGTGACGAACGGCTTCTGCTCGTGAATTTCGGTCCCGATCTCGTCGCCGGTTCGTTTGCCGAACCGCTTGTTGCGCCGCCCGACGGGCACGTCTGGAAAATGCGCTGGTCGAGCGAGCACATTGCCTACGGCGGCGTCGGGTCGACCCGGTGGTGACGCCGGACGGATGGCGCATTCCCGGGCATTCGGCGACGGTGCTCGCGCCGGTGGAGGCAGACGATGGCAGTTCTTGAGGGAACGAAGCCTCTGGTACGGCACGTCCGCTGGGAGCCGACCGACGAAGGACGGCAGTCGCTCGCCTGGAAGGAATGGCTCGTCACCAACGGCCTCGGGGGCTACGCGTCCGGCACGGTGTCGGGCGACCTTGACGCGCCGGTATCACGGCCTGCTGATCGCCGCGCTGCCCACGCCGTTCGGCCGCACGATGATGTTCAACGACCTGTGGGAGACGCTTGCGGTGGCCCGACGGCCGAGCCGTGTCGCTTCATGACGTCATCGACCACATCCGACGGGCATGGAGATCGACAGCACTCGGTACCTCTCGAGCTTCTCGGCTCGAGGAGGGGCTTCCCGTCTGGACGTACGACGTCGATGGCGTGCGGTTCGAAAAGCGCGTGCTGATGCCGCACCTCCAGAACACGACGCACGTCAGCTATCGGCTGCTGTCGGGCGAGCCGGTGCGTCTGGAGCTGCGCCCGTTCGTCGCGTTCCGGCTGCACGAAGCGCCGTCAACCATCCCGTCGCCGCGCCGTATCTCGTGCAGGCGCTTGGCGATCGGTTCGAGATCGTCCCCGGGCGGCGATCTGCCGCCGCTCCGGCTGTTCCTGTACGGCGCCGACAAGGCGTTCACGGTGATGCCGGAGACTTCGGGCCTGTCGCCTACGCGCTCGAGCAGCACCGCGGCTACGAATGCTGCGGCGACCTCTGGAGCCCGGGCTACTTCCGGCTGACGCTCGGACCCGACGCGCCTGGAACGCTGGTGGCCTCGACCGAATCGTGGGAAACGATCGGCGCGCTGACTCCGCACGAGCTGCCGCGCGCCGAGAGCCGCCGGCGACGACGCCTGATCGAATCGGCGAAGCAAGTGCCGCTTCCGCGGGCATGGCGGCGGAGCTCGTGCTCGCCGCCGACCAGTTCATCATCACGCCCGCCGGGCGCGTCGAGGAAGCGGCGCGCGCCCGCGCCTTCGGGCGACGAAGTGCGGACGGTCATCGCCGGCTACCACTGGTTCACCGACTGGGGCCGCGACACGATGATCAGCCTCGAAGGGCTGACGCTGTGCACCGGCCGGCAGCGCGAGGCGGGCTACATCCTGCGCACGTTCGGGCACTACGTGCGCGACGGCCTCATCCCGAACATGTTCCCCGAGGGAACGAAGGAAGGGCTGTATCACACCGCCGACGCGTCGCTCTGGTTCTTCCACGCCCTCCATCGGTACCTGCGCGCGACCGGCGATCGATCGACGCTGCGTCAGCTGCTGCCGAAGCTGAAGTCGATCTTCGAGCACCACGTCGACGGCACGCAGTTCGGCATCGGCGTCGATCCGGCCGACGGTCTGCTGCGGCAGGGAGCAGGAGGGCTATCAGCTCACCTGGATGGACGCCAAGGTGGACGACTGGGTCGTCACGCCGCGGCGCGGCAAGGCGGTCGAGATCAACGCGCTCTGGTACAACGCGCTCTGCCTGCTGGCCGGGTGGCTGCGCGAAGAAGGCGATCCGCTGCCGCCGCAGGTGGAGGAGTGGGCCGCGCGCGCGCGCGAGTCGTTCAACGCGCGGTTCTGGTACGAGGAAGGCGGCTATCTGTACGACGTCATCGACGGCGAGCAGGGAGACGACCCCGCGTGCCGGCCGAACCAGATCCTCGCGATCTCGCTCGACCATCCGGTCCTCGACCGCGACCGCTGGCTGCCGGTGTTCGAGGTCGTCCGCGACCGGCTGCTGACGCCGGTCGGCCTTCGCTCGCTCGCGCCCGGGCATCGCGACTACAAGGCGCAGTACTACGGCGACCTTCGCGCGCGCGACGCCGCGTACCACCAGGGCACGGTCTGGGGCTGGCTGGTCGGCCCGTTCGTCGACGCGTGGCTCAAGCTCTATCCCGACGACAAGGCAGGAGCGCGCGCGGCCTGCCTCGACGGATTCGTCGCGCATCTGAACGATGCCGGCGTCGGCACGCTGAGCGAGATCTTCGACGCCGAGACGCCCTACACCGCTCGCGGCTGCATTGCGCAGGCCTGGAGGTCGCCGAAGTGCTCCGAGCGTGGCTGCTGACGGAGCTCAGAGCACCCGAGGCTGATCGATCGCTCTCATCTGCGCGAGCACCTCGCCGAGCAGCTTGAGCTCCTCGCCGTACTTCGCCCAGTCGCCGTTGCGCTGCGCTTCGATGGCGCGGTCGTAGTGGCCGCGCGCCTGTGCCGCGAGCCCGGCGAGATCCGACGAAGCCGCCGGGTGCCGGCGGGCGCACCTGACGGAGCGGCGATCCGGGCGCCGGCAGCGCGGGACCGCTGGTCGAGCTCGGCCTCGCGCCTGCCGGGACGCGGCGCCGCCGAAGAGCCGTGCCAGCGCCCGCCTCCAGCGTCTGCTTCCATCACGATCTGGTTCTGATAGGCGACGATGACGCGCGTCAGCTCGGGAATGCGGCCGCCTGACGCGCGCAGGTAGAGCGGCCGGACGTAGATCAGCGACTCCTCGATCGGAATCACCATCAGCGTGCCCCAGATCACCTGCGATCCCTGCTGGTTCCACAGCGTGATCTGCGGCGAGATCGTCTGATCCTGGCTGATGCGCGCCACCACCTGGCGCGGACCGAAGATCACCTTCTGCTTCGGGAACTGGAACACGCGCAGCGTGCCGTAGTGCTCGCCGTCGCTGCGCGCCACCAGCCACGCCGCCAGGTTGTCGCGGTTGCGCGGCGTGAACGGCAGCATCTGGATGAACTCCGGCTCCGCCTCGCCGGGCAGCCGCATGATCGTGTAGTACGGCTGCATCGGCCCCGCGTCGCCGGTGTCCTCGATGACCGGGATCTCCCACTGATCCTCGCGGTTGTAGAACACCGCCGGCTGCGTCATGTGATACGTGGCGAACACCGACGCCTGAATGGCGAAGATGTCTTCCGGATATCGCACGTGCTCGCGCAGCGACGCCGGCATCTGATCGAGCGGCTCGAACAGCCCGGGAAAGATCCGCGCGTAGGTGGCGGCAATCGGATCCGCCGCATCGGCCAGGTACACGGTCGTCGTGCCGTGGTAGGCGTCGATGACGATCTTCACCGAGTTGCGGATGTAGTTGAGCCGTCCGCTGCGGGCGTCGAATACGGATAGCGGGCGCTGGTGGTATACGCGTCGTACATCCAGAACAGACGGCCGTCCGCGACCACCAGATACGGATCGCGATCGAACGACAGGAACGGCGCCAGCTTCTGCGACGCGCTCGCGGATGTTGCGCAGGAACAGGATCCGGCTCTCGGCGGTGATGTCGTTGCTGAGCAGGATCTGGTAGGCGCCGAACCGCAGCGCGAACACGAGCTTCCGCCACAGCGAGCCGATCGGCAGGCCGCCGCGGCCGTTGTACTGGGTGAAGACGTTGTCTTCGCCGCGCGGATAGTGGAACTCCCGCGTGCTCGTCCGGACGATCACGTAGTCGTTCGACAGCTCGCCGAAATACAGGCTCGGCTCGTCGATCGGCAGCTCCGGGATCGTCTCCAGCGGCAGGTTGCCGACGAACAGCACCGGCAAGCCCTTCGCCGGTCACCTGGTTCACCGGGCCAAGCGTCAGGCCGTAGCCGTGCGTGAACGTCAGGCGGTCGTTGACCCAGGTGCGGTTCGGCAGGCTGGCCGTGTTGAGCTCGCGCGGCGACAGCATGATCTGCCGCAGCGTGCCGTCGATCCGGTAGCGGTCGTTGTCGACACCGACGAAGTCGTAGTACGTCCGGATCACCTGGAGCTGGCCGAACGTGTCGAGCAGCGGCTGGTGATCCCACAAGCGCACGTTCTGATGGTCGCGGCGTTGCGGCGCGACGTCGGCGGGCGTGAGCAGCGCATCGCCGGTCAGCTCCTGCGCCTCGACGCGGTCGAGCGCGAACGCGCGGCGCGTCGCGTCGATGTTGTGCTGGATGAACGGCGACTCGCGCGTCTGCTCGTTCGGCGTGACGACGAAGCGCTGCAGCAGCGATGCTGTAGACCTCGCCGCCAATCGCGACGAGGTAGAGCGCGGCCGCCGGCAGGAATCGGCCAGTTGCGCGGCGTGAACGCCTGCAGCGCCGCGAGCACGGCGCCGATCACGCGACGCCTGCCAGGACGAGCGCGCCGGCATCCGTCCGTTCACGTCGGCGTAGCCCGGCCCGTAGATCAGGTTGGACGGCTGAATCAGGTGCTCCGCCTGGCCGAGCCAGGCGCCGAACGCGAGCATCAGGAAAAACGCGGCGGCCAGCAGCGACAGATGCCGGCGCGCGGACGGCGTCATCCAGATCGGCGCCCGAACCGCGAGCCGAGACTTCCGGACAGGAAATACAGGCCCCGACGCCAGCGCCGCGAGCAGGATCAGCGTCTGCGCGAGGCCGCGCACGAACTGGAAGAACGGCAGCGAGAAGACGTAGAAGCCGGCGTCGCGGCCCAGAATCGGATCGGCCTGCCCGAACGGAACCGCGTTGCGCCACGCCAGCCATGTCTCCCACTGGGAGGCGGCGTAGAGCGCGACCATGATCGCGATGATGACGCGCCAGGGCCGACGCGATGGCGCGCAGTTGCCGCCGTCCGGGCAGCGGCACCTGAATGCCTTCCCGCGTGGTGAAGACCGGACGCAGTTCGCCGATCGACCCGAGCGCCAGGCGCAGGTTCGCGTCAGCCAGACCGCGGCGACCGCGAAGGTGATGGTGAACAGCGTCGCCTGCGCCCGGATGATCGTCAGGAACACCTGCTGGTAGCCGACTTCGCCGAACCACAGCCAGTCGGTGTAGAAGCGGATCGGCAGACGGGCCGGCAACAAAGACGAGTGCCCATGCAGTGCGAGAAAAATCAAGCGAACCGGTCGCTTCATGCTCAGGCCTGACTGTAGCGTTCGGACGCCGCCTGCAGGTCCGCACGAAGGTCTTTCGCAAGCGCGGCAGGCGTGACAACCCGCGCGAATGGTCCCCAGCTCAAAATCCAGCTCCGCAGCGCCCAATCGTGACACACGTTCATGGTGAGGACGAGCGTGCCGTCGGGGCGCTCGCGCATCTGCTGAGATGTGTGCCACACGCGAGCGCGGACGTACGGCGCAACTTTCGCGGCGAACTCGATCTCCACACGCGCTGGCGGCCCGGTGTTGACGCCGAGCGAGTTGGCGAACACCTCGTCGCCAACGCCTGCTTTGGCGTGAATGTCTGCTTCTCGAGCGACACGGACACGATTCGGTCGACCGCGAACGTCCGGAGATCCTTGTACGCGGGAACGTACGCCAGCAGGTACAGCCCGCCCTGCGCGAACGCCAGACGGTAAGGGTGGAGAACGTAGTCCTTGACGCCGCCGCTCGACACCGAGTGATACCGCATCGTCGTCACGCGGCGGTGCAGCGTCGCTTCGAGCAGCTTTGCGACGGCATCTTTCGCTTTCGCATCAGTGCGGGTGCGGGGGCCGGGCTTTGCGCTGAGCACGCCCGGCAGCCGATCGAGAAACTGGCGCATCCGCGGCGACAGCAGCTTCTCGAGCCGCGAGAACGCAAGACCAAGGTCGCGCTGGAACGGCGTGCCGGCGACCGCTTCGAGCAGGTTCCGGCTCAGATACAGCGCGCACAATTCCGGAACGGTGAATCCGGTCTCGAGCCCCTTGAGCACCTGGCCGTCGAGCCGCCAGTGCACGCGCCCCTCGTCATCGCGCTCGTCGAACAGCGGAAAGCCCGCCTCCTGCAGCGCCGCAAGATCACGGCGGATCGTGCGGGTGGTGACGTCCAGTTCGTCGGCCAGAGCCGCGATCGTGGCGCCGTGCCGGGACGACTCCAGCGCGTGGAGGACCTTCCACTGGCGAATGACTTCCTGGTTGCGCGGCACAGCTCATCGTAACCGCAGCCGCGTTCTTCAGGATCTTTCCTTGATTTGCGCAGTTCTCGCCGGCGGCGGCGATCGGGCGTGCCGGCGGCCCTCGCCGCGGCGCGGTAGACGCGCTCGATGCGGCGCATCTCGATCTCTTCCGGGGTGGGCTTTGGCGTCACGTCGTCGTAGAGGACGCGCGCCTCAGACTTCTTGACGTGTGCGTCGATGACGATGCGGACGATGATGTCCTGGTGGCGGCCTGACCGCGCGAGATGCGGATGCGGTCGCCTTCGCGCACGGGTCGGTTGGCTTTCGCGGCGTTCCTGTTCAGCTCGACCTTGCCGCCTTCGCAGGCGCGTTTGGCTTCCGAGCGCGTCTTGAACAGACACGCCACGTCGAGCCATACGTCCAGGCGAACCGCATCGCTCACATAAGAATCTCGATCTGGGCCTTCGTGCGGAGAGCGTCGACGAATCCCTGCATCTGCTGCTCCCGATTCTGATCCTTGAGATATTCCTCGATCCGAGCGCGCACCTCCTCGAGCGGAATCGTGCGTGCCGCCTGCTTGTCGACGACCTTGATGATGTGGTACCCGAACCGGGTTTCCACGAGCTCGCTCACCTGGCCGGCAGTCAGGGCAAAAGCCGCCTCCTCGAATGGGCCCACCATCTGACCACGCTCGAAATAGTCGAGATCGCCGCCCTGGGGACCGCTGCCCGGATCCTGTGAATGCTGCTTGGCGAGCTCGGCGAAATCCTTTCCGGCCTTCACCTCGTTCAGGATGTCGGTCGCTTTGACGCGCGCCTGTTCCTTGATTGCGGCGTCGGCGTTTTCGGGCACGGCGATCAGGATGTGGCTGGCGCGCACTCGCTCACCCTGTTGAAAAGAGTTGCTGGCGTAAAACTGATTGACCTGCTCGGCGGTGACAGGCGACTTTGCTGCGACCTCCGCCTCGATTAGCGCGGTAATCTGCAGCCCCTGTTGCACGTCAGCGCGAAATTCGGCTTCCGTCATGTGCTGCTGTTCGAGCGTTTGCTCAAAAACCTGCTGAGACGGGAACTGCCCCCGAATCTCTGCCGCCCGCGCGTCGACTTCGGTGTCGGGAACCACGATCTTGCGCGAGACGCTTTCCTGAATGAGCAGGCGATAGGCAATCAACTGATCGAGCACCCCTCGAATCACACGGTCGCGTTGATCTGCGGGAACCGTTCGCCCCGCGCGCGATTCCAGTTGGCCGACAGCTGTCTGAAGATCCGCCTTGTTGATGGCCTCGCCGTTCACGCGCGCGACCACTTCGGGCAGCTCGGCCGGTACGGGCTTGGCGGCGGCGTCTGCAGGCGGAGCGGGTGGCGGAGCGGGTGACGGTGCTTGACCAGCGGCCACCGGGGGGCTCGACAAACCTGCGAGGATGGCAAACCCGATGAGGACGGAAAGCGTGCGAGGCACTGAATGCTCCTTGTCGGATGTTGTGGCCAGGCTGGGTCAGGTGACGCTGTGGTGAGCCGGCCGCCGTAGTCTACTTGGTTTGCTCTTCAATACCACCTCGAACCGGCTGCGGCTCTTCACTGCCGGCTGGCAGGTATCCGCAATCGACCGGGTCCTAGTATTCCCGCCACGGATCGTATCGGTCGTAATCGAGATCCTGGCTACGGATCCATGCGTCGCTCATTCGGGGCAATTGGGGCCGCCACGTACGTCGCACCAACGGGGAAATAGCGGCGGCACAGATCGCCACGAACGCCGCAAGTCCGGCAGGGCTGACCAACCGCCGCAAAAGATGGGTCGGAAAAGTCAGCGTACGCTCAGCCACGCCGACATGCACTTTCACAACCCCTGCCAAATGGTCAGCAGGCGGGTGATATACTGGCGTTTCCTTCCATCACGACATCACCAAAAGTGCCGAGGTAGCTCAGTTGGTAGAGCACGTGACTGAAAATCACGGTGTCGGCAGTTCAATTCTGCCCCTCGGCACCAGAATACAACCCGGGTTCGACGCCTGAATCGCGGCTCATCTGTCTCCGCTCAGGCTTTCGGCTGATGTGGACGACCTGCCTTTAGAACGACGCTCGTTCGGTTTCCGTTCGTTGCCCCTTCGTCTCATTGCGGGCACCAAGCGCTTACAGAGACATTGGTGAACGGCGTCGCAGCTGGCTGAAGCGACCGCTGCGCGTTTGGGAAATCAGTTTGCCAGTGAGCGCCGACCTCGAAGCGGATCGTCCACAAGGACCCGTCGAACGCAGGGCCGAAGTCCGCCCACGGCCGTCGGATGTGTCTTGGCTACGGAGCGCCCTCGCGGCGTCTGCGCTCGACGTCTACCGCATCATCGACATCTCTGCCAGTGGCGTCGGATTGCTCGGTGATCGTGAGCTCGCTCCAGGCATGGACCTCGTACTGGAACTGATGTGTAAGAACGGTTGGACTTCCGTATCGGCGCGCGTGATCTGGTCACGTCGCATGACCTCGCGGAGCTTCGTGTGGTACGACGTGGGGTGCCGACTGGAATCATCAACGCCGACGGACATCGGTTGAGCCCTCGCCGCAGATTCGCACGCCGAAGCATTCCTGCTCAGAGCTGTAGCTGAAGACGGCTCTGGAAGAACTGGGTGTCGCCGACGCGGCTGAAGCGATCGAGCGAGCCATACCCGTAGGCGATCTCGAGCCGCATGTTGTCCGAGAGATGCCAGTTCACCATCGGCGTGATTCTCCAGAACTTGCCCCCTCGCCGCGAGCCGCTGTCCAGGTCGATGAACGAGAAATTAGCCACCAGTTCCCAGGCTCCGGATCCTCCCTGAAAGACAGGGCGCGCCGGTGACACTGAATCGAAGAATCCGCCGCGGGTGTTGTAGACGCGCGTCTCGCCGGTGGCCAGCCAGGAGACCACCGCGGTTCCACCGTGGAAGACCGGATCACCCGACTCGGCAGCATCCACAGCCTGTAAGAAGTACTCCGTGCCGACCAGTAAGTTGCCCGGCCGGTAGTAGGCTTCGAGCGCCGTCGTCTTGGTGTTTTTAGCGGGAAACCTTCCGGTATCGACGAAGAACGGCGCCCCGAATGACTCGGGCCGCGAACGAAGCTGCAACATGCCGTTCGCCGGCTTTCCGTCACGGAGGTTGAGGCCGATGTGAAGGACCGTTTCCTCCGATGCCAGAGGCACCCATGCGACTCGGCCCGAAAGCTGATGCGCGTAGGTCGAAAAGCTTTCACCTTCAGAGAGCGCGTCCCCGTAGAATCCGACGTTCCAGAGGAGATGCTTCGTGGGTAAATAGCCGAGCCATTTGATGCCGTCGGCGAGGATAGGGATCGTCGCGTCGCTCATCGGCGTTCGTTCCATCGTCCACCCGGCGTATCCCACCATGACTTTGTTGAGAGAGAAGCCTTCTTTGCTGCGTCCGATGAAGATCTGGCCGTAGATCTCGGGCACGTCCACCATGAGGCCGGTTTGCCGGAACGTCCAGTCGTTGGTCACGAAATCCCGCATGATCCCGGTACTCCACGTCGTTGGTCGTTTGAACTTGAGACGTCCCCTCAACAAGATGCGGAGGTCCCGGGTCTTCGGCTCGGGACTCAGTGCAATCTGCTCTCTACTGTCCTCGTCCTGGGCGTAGCCTGCGTATTCGTACAAAAAGCCACCGCCGATGCGGAGCGTAAAGAGTCGCCCATCGTGCTCGTTCCAGGTCACCAGGTCGCGCGCGGGTCGCGCGACCTCGTCGTCGCCCGCCTCGAGCGTGTCGTCGATCGTTGACGGCTGCGACGCTCGAGCCGTACTCTGCGACCCGGCCGTTTGCCGGCCCTCCAGCGTCAACGGAACGCAGAAGAGCGCAATTACGACCATCAGGATCGTCGGCCGAGTCGCGATTGTGGGTGGTGTCATGGGGATGGCCGGCCCAATCGTTTTCAGTACGTGGAGAACAGCGGCTGCAGCCCTTCGGGGCGCCGGTGCTTCATCAGAGCCAGCGACAGGAGAACCCGCGACTTCTGCGGATTCAACTCGTCCGACGCGACGAAGCCCAGCTCGTCGTCGTTGAGCTCGACGTTCCGTCCGACGGTTCCCGTTGCTACGCGCGAGCTCCGCACGACGGCCACACCTTTCTTCACCGCGTTCGCCGCCGCTGTCACCGACGCCTTGTTCATGTTGCCGTTCCCGACTCCGGCAATGACGATGCCTTTGGCGCCGTTTGCCGCGGCTGCGTCAATCAAGTCGGACGACATGTCCATGGAAGCGAAGATGATGTCTACGCGTGGCAGCTCGCTGACTTGCGTGATGTCGAACTCGGTCTGCGTGGTGTGTTTCCACTCAGGCCTCGTATAGAAGTCGTTCTTGCCGTAGGTTGCTACGCCAACGAGCCCGCGGACCGGCGACATGAAGGTCTGGACCGCGGTCGTGCTGGTCTTGGTGAGTGAGTGCGCACCGTGGATCCAGTCATTCATCACGACCAGCACCCCACGGCCACCGGCCTTGGGATCGGCGGCCACACCAACGGCGTTGTAGAGGTTCAGCGGTCCGTCCGCGCTGACCGCGGTCGAGGGGCGCATCGAGCCCACCATCACCACGGGCTTATCTGTCTTCACCGTCAGATTCAGGAAGAAAGCGGATTCCTCCATGGTGTCGGTGCCGTGGGTAATCACGAAGCCGTCGACGTTGTTCGATTTCGCCAGCTCGTTGATGCGCTTGGCGACCTTGAGCAGGATGTCGAAGCTCATGTCCTGCGAGCCGACGTTCGACACCTGCTCCCCCTTGATATTGCGCGATTTCAGAGATTCCCGGAACGGCAGCAAGCATCGTATCGATGGTCACCGCGCCGGATGTGTAGCCCGCTTGCGTACCGGTTGACGCGGCACCGGCGATCGTTCCCCCGGTCGCCAGGATCATGACGTTGGGCTTCCTGCCCTGTGCCGGAACAAATTCCACGCCGACGCCCAGGGCGACGATCATCATCACGATTATCGATTTCTTGCGAGACACGCTCGTCATTGCTGATCCCCTCTTCGTGAAAGAATTCGAAACTTCGGTCTTGGGTTCGATCTCGTGTGTGCTTCCTATCTCGTCCTGCGATACTTCGTCTTGTCGAGGTTCGTCAGCTTCGCCGGGTCGAGCAACTCGGCGATCTGCTGCTCGGTCAGGAGCTTCCTTGCCCGGATGATCTCCAGGATGCCCTTGCCGCTCTTGTAGGCCTCGGTCGCCAGTTCGGTGGCTTTCTCGTATCCGAGTACCGGGTTCAGCGCGGTGACGATGCCGACGGTGGTTTCCATGTAATGCTCCAGCACCTTCTCGTTGACCGTAATCCCGTCGATACAAAGGGTTCGAAACGCCTTCGAGGTGTTGAAGAGCAGGTGCTGGGATTCCATGACCGCGAGGCCCTCGAGCGGCTCGTACGCGTTGAGTTGAAGCTGCCCGGAGTGGGCGGCCAAGGCCACGCTGTAGTCGTTCCCCATCACGCGAAAGGCGACGATGTTGACGAGCTCGGGCATGACGGGATTCACTTTGCCCGGCATGATCGAGGAGCCCGGTTGAAGTGCCGGCAGGTTGATTTCCGCGAGGCCCGCGCGCGGTCCTGAGGTGAGCAGGATCAGATCGCTGGCGATCTTCGACAGCTTTACCGCGAGGCTTTTCAGTGCCGACGAATAGACGACAAAGCCCTGCTGGTCCCACGTAGCCGCGAGCATGTCGGAAGCCGGCACGATCGGCTTGCCGGTGAGTTGTGCCAGATGCGCGGCGGTTCGCTCCGCATAACCCTTCGGCGCATTGATCCCCGTTCCGATGGCCGTGGCACCCATGTTGACGGCGTAGAGGTGCTTCTCGGCCTCGCGCAGCAGCTTGATCTCGCTCTCCAGGGAGGCCGCAAATGCGTGAAATTCCTGTCCTACCGTCATCGGCACGGCATCCTGCAGCTCGGTGCGGCCCATCTTGACGATATCGATGTAGGCATCGCCCTTTGCTCGAAATGA
Source organism: uncultured Acidobacteriota bacterium (assembly GCA_963814955.1). GTDB lineage: Bacteria > Acidobacteriota > Vicinamibacteria > Vicinamibacterales > UBA2999 > DATCJA01. The sequence goes on along the minus strand of CAWFEX010000010.1, from coordinate 56,534 downwards.
AGCGACCAGCTTCTCGAGCTCCGCGGTCAGCTTGTCGTTGCGCAGAAGGAACGCCACTTTGATCGCAGTGGGATAGGAATCGTTCGTCGATTGCGACATGTTCAAATCGTCGTGCGGCTCGACGGTCGTGTAATGGCCTTTCTTGTGTCCGGTGAGCTCGAGCGCGACGTTGGCGAGCACCTCGTTCGCGTTCATGTTCGTAGAGGTGCCGGCACCTCCCTGGTACCAGTCGACGACGAATTGATCGTGGTATTTGCCGTTCCGTACCGCGTCAGCCGCTTTCTCGATGGCCGCAAGGGTTTCCTTCTTCATGGCGCCGACGTCGGTGTTGGCTCGCGCCGCGGCGAGTTTCACGATGGCCCAGGCTTCGACGAACCCGGGATAGTGGTTGATCGGCACTCCGGAGATCTGAAAGTTCTCGAGCGCTCGTGCTGTTTGAACGCCATAGTAGGCGTCCGCCGGGATCTCTTTTTCTCCAAGTAGATCTTTCTCGACACGCACGGGCCCAGTGGGCTTCTCAGGCGCTGGTCGCGTCCCAGGCGCCGGCTGTCCGCTTGCGGTCTGCGCCGCTGCCGGCGTTGTGTCCTGAAGCCCACAAGCGGTCTGAAGCACACACGCGCAGGCGAGTGCGAGGGTGGTGATAACAAGCGGCACGTTCCTTCTTCTTCCATTCGGAATCGCGTTCATGATCGCCTTCCTACTTATGTCCGGTTCTCGGGTTCCGACCGTCTCACTAATGCGACGTTGGGTCATGCTGTCGGCGGCCCCGGCACATACACAAAAGCTTCAGACCCCTCGTCCGTCTCGCTGTTTGCAGAAGTGCAAATGTTGCACCCGCGTCGAAAGTCGAGGCACTGGTGAACTCGATCGCCACGTTCACCACATGCGGTGGCCGTGTCACCGTGCGTTGGTGCCTCGGAGACAGGTTGCACCGCGACGGCAGAAACCCGTCAGCCTCTGGTGCAGTGACGTACGGTTGATCGCGCTGAAAAAGCGATGTGTTCTGTGGAGTAACCGGTCAGTAGTTGTCGTCAGGCGCCTTGAGGAAAGTCCACGCGGCCGCCAGTTCCGAGGGCAGCCGCCGCACCAGGCGCACCAGGTCGGATTTGGCGGGACCGACGTAGAACTGGTACGCGTATCGCGCAGCTTGTGGCGCGTCTGGTGGAATGCCGGCGCCATGCGCCATGCCGGGCACGTTCATGAAAACCAGAGCCGCGTTCCTGACGAACGGTACGGATCGCGCGAGCTCTGTTCGCGCGCCGTGCGCCTCGGGATAGTAGGTCTTCTTGATGGGCGCCTCCTGATCGTTCTCGACACGATACAGATCGGTGCCGAAATCGGGGCTGTCACCGGGGCGCGCGAAGTAGATGAGGCCCGTCAGTGTCGCACTCTTCTTATCGCGGTGCGGCTTGAGCCGGTAGCCAGGCCGCCGGAGCATGAGTCGCCCCTGAAAGGCGCGATGCTGCAGGTCGAGCGCCTCGTCGGCGAGCACGGAACCAAACGCCGCCCGATAAGCACTGGCGATTGACGAACGAAAGGCGGCGAACAGTGCCGGCGTCAGTAACCCGTCGACGACGTCGTTGTGGAACCAGAGCCAAACGTCACGCGATTGTGCGGGAACATCCGTCGTTCCGGCCGGGTCGAAGTTCGCCTTCGTCCGATCTGCAACTTCGAATGCGTCTGGCGGCGGCATTGTCTCCAACAGAAGCGCATACACATCGTCCGGAAACAGATTCGATACGACCATGTACGGGCCCGGATCGGTCTGGACCGCGGCGTTGGCAATTGCCTGACGAAGGTGGATCGCGAGCGAATCCGTTCTCGGTAGGGTGGACGTCACGGAAGCTTCATTCAAGAATTGCCCAACACTTGCCGCGTGATCTTACATCGGCTCGCGCTGGCCTTTGCGCGCTTACGGTCGTGCTGCCGATGTCGCTCCGGTACGGTGCGTCAGAGTACGATGTTCCCCTCATCTCGTATCCCGACGCATGAACCACGTGTTGATCGTATCGCTGTCGCGGAGCGGCGGGAAGCTGCTGCGGATGCTGCTGGACGGGCACCCCGAGTTCAATGTGTTTCCGTTCGAGCACTGGAACCGCCCGTCGAAGAACAAGATTCCGACGCGGCGGATCGAAATGTTCGACCGTTTGTCTGTCGACGAGAAGCTCGAGACGGCCGGAGCGCAGCATGCCGAACGAAAGTTGAGCCGTGTGCACCCGCGAGAACAGGTTGCAGAAATAATGCAGACCTGGAGGGCAGCGGCCGCCGACACCAGAACACTGCCCGCCATGTATGAGCGCCTCGCGGATGCCTGCTTCGCGTCCGTCGGCGGATCCCTCGACCGCGCTGTGGTCAATCACTGCGGCAGCCTCTGCCGATTTACGCGGGAACAGGTCGATTCGGTCTTCGGCAAAGGGAAGCACCTGCTCACGATCCGCGATCCCCGCGCAGTTTTCAGCTCCATGCAGGCGCTGGTGGACGGCAAGTTCACCCCTGAACGTGTGCAACAGGGAAACGTCTCGGCCTCGACCTTGAAGCGTCACCTGGAACGGCAGGAAACGATCGAGGAGGTTTCGGGATACCTGCGTGAGTTCTGCGAGGACTATCGAAGCATGGTTGCCCGGTACGCCGCATCCCACGATGTCATCCGGATACGCTTCGAAGATCTCGTAACCTCGCCGGAGTCCACGATGCGGCAGCTCGCGGCGCAGTTGGCGGTGGGCTGGGATCCGGCACTCCTCGAACCAACTCAGCTCGGCGCATCGCACCGCGCGAACTCGTCGTTCTCCAGACAGGGCGGCGCGATCGATGGCCGGGCGGCTCATGACTGGGTGGATCGCATTGCTCAGCCGGTCCGCAAATACATCGAGGACTCTCTGGCGTCCGAGATGGCTGCGCTGGGGTACCAACGGGCCGGTCAGAGTGGCAGTGGATTAGTGCTCGAGACGGCACCAATTCTCCGCAGCTACGGGACCACCTCGTGAACGAGCGGCTCGCCGCTCTCGAGCCCTATCCGTTCGAGAAGCTCCGCACGCTGCTCGGCGCCACCATGCCTCCGGCGCTGGCGCCGATTCGCCTGTCGCTCGGGGAGCCGCAGCACCCGACGCCCGATCTGATCCGTTCGGCTCTCGTCGCTCACCTCGACGGCCTCTCCACGTACCCGACCACCGCCGGTACAGAGGCGTTGCGCGAAGCCCTGGCCGGCTGGTTTACACGACGCTACTGCCTGCCACGCCTCGACGCAGGCTCGCAGGTGCTGCCGGTCAATGGGACGCGCGAAGCACTTTTTGCGTTCGCGCAGTGCGTGATCGATGGCGTGAACCCGGCGCCTGTCGTGGTCTGTCCGAACCCCTTCTATCAGATCTACGAAGGCGCGGCGCTGCTGGCCGGCGCCGAGCCACGCTTCCTGAACCAGACGGCCGAGCGGGGGTTTCCCTGGACCTCGACTCGCTCACCGACGCCGAGTGGCGCCGGACGCAGTTGATGTACGTCTGCTCTCCGGGTAATCCGACCGGTCGCGTATTGACGCTCGACGAATGGCGCGAGCTGTTCGCGCAATCGGATCGCTACGGCTTCGTGATTGCGTCGGACGAGTGCTATTCGGAAATCTACGACGACGAGCAGGCACCGCCACTCGGGGGATTGGAGGCCGCAGTGCGGCTCGGCCGCGACGACTTCCGCGGCCTGCTGGTGTTTACCAGCCTCTCGAAGCGATCCAACGCTCCCGGTCTCCGTTCGGGCGGCGTCGCGGGAGATGCGGCGCTCGTCCGCCGGTTCCTGCTCTATCGCACGTATCATGGGTGCGCGATGAGCCTCGCCGTTCAGCACGCCAGCATCGCCGCATGGGCCGACGAGGCGCATGTCCGCGCGAACCGCGCGAGGTACCGAGAGAAGTTCAGGGCAGTGGTTCCGCTTCTGCAGCCGGTGATGGACGTACGGCGGCCAGAGGCCGGGTTCTATCTCTGGGCGGGCGTGCCGTCAGCCGGAAACGCCAACGGCGCGCCTGGCGACGACGAGCGGTTTGCGAAGGAGCTGTTCGCGGCCACACACGTTACTGTGCTGCCCGGCCGGTACCTCGCGCGCACAGCGCACGGCGTGAATCCCGGATACGGTTACGTGCGGATCGCGCTCGTTCCAGACACAGCAGAATGCGTCGAGGCTGCCAGCCGGATCGCCGCGTTCTGTCGTTGACTGCGACGCGAAGGATCGATTCGATGGACACACAAAGACTTGCCGCCGTGATTGACGCGGCATTCGAGCGCCGCGCGGAGCTCACGCCGGCTCAGGCGCCCGCCGAGCTGGGCGCCGCGCTCGACCAGGTGATCGAGGGTCTTAATACGGGACGCCTGCGCGTGGCGGAGAAGATCGACGGAGCGTGGATCACACACCAGTGGGTCAAGAAAGCCGTCCTGCTGTACTTCCGGACCCACGACAACCAGGTGATGCCCGGACACAACACGGCTTGGTTCGACAAGGTTCCCTTGCGGTTCCAGCACTTCAGCGACGCCAGCTTCCGCGATGGCGGTTTTCGCGTCGTGCCGCCCGCTGTCGCGCGCATCGGCACCTTTATCGGGCGCAACGTCGTCATGATGCCCTCCTACGTCAACATCGGGGCCTATGTGGGGGAGGGAACGATGGTCGACACGTGGGCCACCGTCGGCTCGTGCGCACAGATCGGGCGGAACGTGCACCTGTCCGGCGGCGTCGGGATTGGCGGGGTGCTCGAGCCGCTTCAGGCCAACCCCACGATTGTCGAGGACAACTGCTTCATCGGCGCGCGGTCGGAAATCGTCGAAGGCGTCATCGTCGAGGAGGACTCGGTCGTCGCGATGGGCGTGTTCATCGGGGCCAGCACCAAGATCTACGACCGCGCCACCGGCCAGGTGCACTACGGACGAGTACCGGCCGGGTCGGTCGTCGTGCCGGGCAGCCTGCCCTCGGCCGACGGCGCCTGCTCGCTGGCGTGCGCCGTCATCGTCAAGCGCGTCGATGCGCAGACGAGAGCAAAGACGTCGATCAACGAGCTGCTTCGAGAGTGAGCGTGCAGAGCGTACTGGACGAAACTGTTGCACTCGCGAGACAGCTGATAGCCTGCCGCTCGATTACGCCGGCCGATGACGGCTGCCTCGATCTCATTGGAGCCCGCCTCGCCGCCTCGGGATTCGAATGCGAGCGCATGGACCGGGGCGGAGTGCGCAACTTGTGGGCGCGCCGCGGGGGCGCGGCGCCGCTCGTCTGCCTCGCCGGACACGTCGACGTCGTGCCGCCTGGACCAATCGACCGCTGGACGACCGATCCATTCATTGCCACGGAGCGGGACGGCTACCTGTACGGGCGTGGCGCCTCGGACATGAAGGCATCGGTGGCGGCCATGGTCACCGCGGTCGAGCGCCTGGTCGCCGCTCAGCCGGCGCATCCAGGGTCGATCGCCTTGCTCCTCACTTCCGACGAAGAGGGGGATGCCGTCGATGGGACTGCAGCGGTCGTGGATGCGCTGCAACGTCGCAGTTGCACGATCGACGCCTGCATCGTCTGCGAGCCGACCTCGTCCGCACGACTGGGCGACACGGTAAAGAACGGCCGGCGCGGATCGCTCAATGGCACCTTGACGGTGAAAGGCACCTCGTGCCACATCGCGTACCCGGAGCGCGGCCGCAACCCGATCCATGCCGCGCTGCCGGCGCTCGTAGCGTTGCTGGCGATCGAGTGGGATCGCGGCGACGCGCACTTTCCGCCCACCACCCTCCAGCTCTCGAACGTGCATGCCGGCACAGGGACGGTCAACGTCATTCCAGGCGCGCTGGAGGTCCGTTTCAATATCCGTTTCTCGCCCCCATCGACCGCGGACGCGATCAAGGCGCGCGTTCGTGCGGTGCTCGATCGACACGACGTGGAGTACGACCTCGTGTGGAGCCCCTCCGCCGAACCTTTCTCGACCGCACCCGGCCCGCTGCTCGACGCGCTGGGCCGTGCGATTGCCGAGGTCACCGGACTCGAGCCCGAATTGTCGACGGGCGGCGGCACGTCGGACGGCCGTTTCCTCGCGCGCGTGGCGCGGCAGGTGGTGGAATTCGGACCGGTTGCGGTGGCCATGCACGGCGCGGACGAACGCGTGCGCATCGACGACCTCGGACCCCTGTCGGTCATCTATGAGCGGACGGTTGCGTCGCTCCTGACTGCCTGACCATTCGCCTTGAAGATCGGCTGGCTTTTCGCCGTCACGGCGTCGGCAAATCCGTGTCCGTCGGCGCGCACGCGCGCACGCGACCATGCAAACGCGTCGGCGACCAACAGGCGAGAATCGAGCCCCGTACACTCGGCGAGCGGCGCACAATAGTCGGCCATGGCTGTTCCTCCGAGGCGGGAGGACGCGAGTGTACGGGAAAACGGCGAGGGAGACGAACCCGACTACACGGCTGCAACTTCGACTTCGCGTGCCAGGCCAAGCTCCTTGCGGACGCGGTCTTCGATGATTTGCCGGATATCGGGATTCTCCTTGAGGAACTGCTTGGCGTTTTCGCGTCCCTGGCCCAGCCGCTCACCGGCATACGCGAACCAGGCGCCGCTTTTCTCGATGATGCGTCTCTCGACGGCCATATCGAGAAGATCGCCTTCACGCGATATACCCTCACCGTACATGATGTCGAACTCCGCTTCGCGGAACGGCGGGGCGAGCTTGTTCTTGACAATCTTGATGCGCGTGCGGCCGCCAATGACCTGGTCGCCATCCTTGATGCTGGCGATCCGGCGGATGTCCACCCGGACCGACGCGTAAAACTTGAGCGCGCGGCCTCCCGTTGTCGTTTCGGGATTGCCGAACATGACGCCAATCTTTTCGCGAAGCTGGTTGATGAAGACCAGCGTCGTTTTCGACTTGGAGACGACACCGGTCAGCTTGCGCAGCGCCTGCGACATGAGCCGCGCCTGGAGACCCATTTGCGCTTCGCCCATCTCGCCGTCGATTTCGGCCTTTGGAACCAGCGCCGCCACAGAGTCGACGACCACGACGTCGACGCCACCCGAGCGAATGAGCACCTCGACGATCTCGAGCGCCTGTTCGCCATGATCGGGCTGCGAGACGAGCAGGTTGTCCACGTCGACGCCGAGTTTCTGTGCGTACTGCGCGTCGAGCGCGTGCTCGGCATCGACGAACGCCGCCATGCCTCCCGCCTTCTGGGCCTCGGCAATCACCTGCAGCGCCAGCGTGGTCTTGCCAGACGACTCCGGCCCGTAGATTTCCACGACGCGGCCGCGCGGCATGCCGCCGATCCCAAGCGCAAAATCGATGCTGATCGCCCCGGTCGGAATGACCTCGACAGGACCGATGGCGCCACGCTGCCCGAGGCGCATGATCGACCCCTTGCCGAACTGCTTCTCAATCTGGCCGACGGCGATATCGAGCGCCTTGTTGCGTTCTTTCTGATCGTCGAGTGGCATGCGGTCTCCTTGGGGAAGATATTGGCCTGCGAGGGTGACAGAGGAGGTCACGGCCGGGGTTGATCCTAGGAGCGTGCCGCGCGAAAGTCAAGCGAAAATCTGTGCAGGCCCGAACGATATTGACTAATTGGGTCAATGACTTACAGGGCCTACGGACTTTCGCCCCTGAGGCGGGTATTTGCCGGATTTGCCACCTCCATCCGCGCCGCGCCAGGCAATTTCGGCGCACGAGGTTTTCCGGAAACCTGAAGGTTTCCGGCTACCACCGTACCTTTACCTTTGACTTTTGCCTTTTGCCTTTTGCCCTTTGACTTACATCAGACCGATTCCACCGCGAGTGCCACGCCGTTTCCTCCGCCAAGGCAAAGCGTCGCAATACCGCGCTTGAGATTCCGCTGCTTCAGTGCATGGAGGAGCGTCGTGAGAATGCGCGCGCCGCTGGCGCCGATCGGGTGACCCAGCGCGACGGCGCCTCCATTCACGTTCACCTTTGCGGGATCGATTCCGAGCTCCCTCAACACGGCGACAGCTTGAACCGAGAACGCTTCGTTCAGTTCAAACAGATCCACTTCACCGATGTTCCAGCCAATCTTCGGCAACAGACGACGGACCGCCTCAACCGGCGTCATCAGCAGGTACTTCGGCGGCAGCCCGCTCGTAGCTTGACCGACCACGCGCGCCATCGGCGTGAGATTGAGCGCCGCTGCGCGTTTCGCGGACATGACGACGAGCGCGGCCGCACCGTCGTTGACCGGCGGAGCATTACCGGCCGTAACGGTGCCGTCCCTGCGAAACGCAGGACGCAGTGCGCCGAGCGCGGCAACCGACGTGTCGGCCCGGACGGATTCATCCCGATCGAGAACGGAAGGCTCGGCGGGTCCGGCCGAACCAGCCTGGCCGGAAGCCGCCCTGCGCTGTGGGACACCGATCGGCAAAATCTCGGCTTTGAAGCGACCGGCCGCCTGGGCAGCCGCAGCCTTGCAGTGGCTCTGAACAGCGTACTCGTCCTGCTGCGCGCGCCCGATGTGATACTCGGTCGCGATCACTTCACCCGCGGTGCCCATGTGGCACTGTTCGAACGAGCACCAGAGACCGTCCACGATCATCGAGTCGAGCACCTCGTGATGTCCCATCCGCATGCCTTCACGAGCGCCGGTCAGCAGGTAAGGCGTATTGCTCATCGACTCCATGCCGCCGGCAACAGCTGTCTCGATGTCACCGGTCGCGATCCCCTGTGCCGCCAACATCACCGCCTTCAGTCCCGATCCGCAGACCTTGTTGATGGTCAGCGCGGCGACGTGATCGGCGAGCCCGCCTCGAAGAGCAGCCTGACGCGCCGGGGCCTGGCCAAGACCCGCCGACACGACGTTGCCCATGATGCATTCCTCGACGCTTGCCGGATCCACGCCGGCACGCGCGACCGCTTCTCGCACCACGAGAGCGCCAAGCTCGGTTGCGGAAAAACTCCTCAGCCCGCCGAGGAATTTGCCGGTCGGCGTTCGCACCGCCGAAACGATGACAGCGTCCTGCATGTCTTGATTGTACGTGGGTCGACCGTCGGTGTTGGTCCTAGCGATCTGCGACTTCGATACGCTGCACGACCTTGTTGCCAAGCAGCAGTGAGAGTCGCGTCCGGATGAGCCCGCTCGAGCGGTCGATTTCATGACGCCATGCGTGATCTTTTGCGCGCACGTACAAGACGGCGTCGCGCAGCTCGACGGTGGTGGCCCGATCGATTGCAGGTCCCACAGTGACGCGCCACGCGAACGCAACCTTTTCCGGCGTCAGCGGCGCACGGCGCAGAACGAATCCCAGGGCGCCCGGCATCGCGTCATGAAGGGGAATCACGCCGCGAGGATAGCATTGAGCCAGCGCCAAGTGCTCGTGGTTGATATATGCGGTTGATACTGGCATCGGCGTCGCCTCGTCGGGCGGACCTGCTTCGTTCCGCGGGCATCGACTTCGACGTCATTCACGCAGACGTCGACGAGTCCGTGCTGCCAGGCGAAACACCCGAGCAGCACGTGCGGCGTCTGGCTGACGCAAAGGCGCGCGCCGTGCTGGCGAGGGTAGGCGCCCGACCGGTGCTCGGCGCCGACACCGTGGTGGTTGTCGATGGCCAAATCCTTGGTAAACCGCGGGATGATGGCGACGCCCGGCGGATGCTGCGCCTCCTGTCGGGACGCCAGCATGTGGTGATGACGGGGGTGTGCTTGTTGAATCGCGACGCCGGGTCCGGCTGAAGCCGGACACTACGAGCATTCGGAGGGTCCGGCTGAAGCAGAAGCACGACCTCGAGCCCGGGTAGCAACACCGCACGTGGCGACGACAACGGTCGAGTTTGCTGCCCTGACCGACGCAGAAATCGACGGATACGTTGCGAGCGGGGAACCAGCCGACAAGGCTGGGGCGTATGCCGTTCAGGGGCTTGCCTCGCGGTTCGTCACGCGGATTGATGGCTCGTATTCCAACGTCGTCGGCCTGCCGGTTGACGTTGTGTATCGCCTGTGCAAGCTGGCCGGATTGCTAATATACTGAGGTGCGCCGTAACCTAAGCGAAAGTCTCTTCTTATGAGTCACAAAACCGCAAAAGTTGGGCTCACCGGTCTCGTCCTTGCGTCCGCGTTCGGAGTGCTTATGTACACCACGCTGGGCGAGAGCGCGCAGTACTACAAATACGTGAACGAGGTCATGGCCCAGCCAGATGCCTGGTACGGTCACCCTCTTCAGGTGCACGGCTACGCGCGCGACATCCGACGCAAGCGCGATTCGCTGGAGTACACATTCGAGATCCACCGCGAGGGCCAGGTGATCCGCGCGAGCTACACGGGCATCGTCCCGGACACCTTCCAGAACGAGTCAGAAGTCGTACTACAGGGAACGCTTGCAGCCGATGGCTCGTGGCGTGATCAATCTGTGCCGCACGTGTTCCATGCCACCGGCATGACGGCGAAGTGTCCGTCGAAGTACGAGCCGCAGGCGGTCGGCACCGCAGGGCCCACAGCCACCACGACGAACTGAGGGAGGGCCATGGCATCCCTCGGCTACTACCTCCTCCTCGCAGCGTTTGTCATAGCGTCGTACGCGCTGGCTGCGTCCGTTGCCGGCGCGCGGCGACGCTCTCGCCGGCTCATCGAGAGTGGGATCGGCGCGTTCTACCTGGTAGCCGCGGTCATGGTGGCTGCGTCGGCGATCATCGTCTACGCGTTCGTGTCAGGCGATTACTCGATCAAGTACGTCGCCCGGTATTCCGACTCCGTTCAGCCGCTCTTCTACAAGATCACGTCTGGTACTGGGGCGGCCTCGACGGCTCGATCATGTTCTGGGTGTTCCTGCTGTCGGTGTTCGGCAGCAGTGCAGTCTATGTGAACAGGGAACGTCATCGGGAGCTCATCCCGTACGTGGTGGCGGTCATCGCCGTCGTGGAGATGTTCTTCCTGTTCCTGATGATCATCCACAACAACCCGTTCCAGACCTACCTGACGGAAACCCGTCCCGACGGCGAGGGCCTGAATCCGCTGCTGCAGAACTTCTACATGGTGATTCACCCGCCCACCATGTACACGGGGTTCGTCGGACTGACGATTCCGTTTGCCTTCGGCATGGCTGCGCTCATCACGGGTTTCCTGGACGACTCCTGGCTGCGAGCGGTACGCCGCTGGACGATGATCTCGTGGCTGTTCCTGTCGGTTGGGCTCGGTCTGGGGATGATCTGGGCGTACGAAGAGCTGGGATGGGGCGGCTATTGGGGCTGGGATCCGGTCGAGAACGCGGGGCTGCTCCCCTGGTTTACGGCGACGGCGTTTCTGCATTCCGTGATGGTGCAGGAACGGCGCGGGATGCTTCGCGTCTGGAACGTGACGCTCGTGATTCTCACGTTCTTCCTGACGATCTTCGGTACATTCATGACGCGGTCGGGCGTCGTACAGTCCGTACACGCGTTTGGTGAAGATCCGGAGCTGGCGCGAATGTTCACCATCTTCATGGTGTCCATCCTCGTCTTCAGCTTCGGGTTTGTGATTTACAGGCTGCCTCTGCTCCGCGCACGCAACGAGCTCGACTCGTGGGTATCGCGCGAAGCGGCATTCCTGGCCAACAACTGGATTCTCCTGTTCTCGGCCTTCTTCGTGCTGTTTGCCACGATGTTCCCGACGCTCAGCGAAGCCATCACGGGAGAGCGGCTCACCGTCGGACCCCCATTTTTCAACAAGTGGATGCTGCCGGTCGGGCTGGTGCTGCTGCTCCTCACCGGCATCGGGCCGCTGCTCGCGTGGCGCAAGTCAACGCTCCTGAATCTGAAGGATTCGTTCCTCATCCCGGTCGCTACCGCCGCAATTGTCGGTGCAACCGTGGCGGCGCTCGGCGTTCGAGTGTGGACGTCGGGAATCTGCTTCGCGCTGTGCGGCTTCGTCGTCGGCACAATCACGCAGGAGTTCTGGCGTGGAGCGCGCGTCCGGCAAGGTGCCACGGGTACGGACCTTTTCACCGCGCTGATTGGACTCGTCGGGCGCAACAAGCGACGCTACGGCGGCTACATCGTCCACGTCGCCATCGTGCTGATGTTTCTCGGGTTTGCCGGTGAAGGCTTCAAACAGGACGAGCAGGTGCTGCTGAAACCCGGCCAGCAGGCACAGGTCGGGGATTTCAGCGTGCGGCTCGACACCGTCAGAGTGACCGATGACGGCCAGAAGCAGATGATCACGGCGCATACGACGATCTTCCGCGACGGCGCCGAAATCGCGCGTATGTATCCGGCCAAGTGGTACTTCCGGAAGCATGAAGATCAGCCGACGACGGAAGTGGCGATCCGCAGGACCTTCTCCGAGGACTTGTACCTGGTAATGCCCGCGTTCAGTCTGCAGGAGCAGAGCGCGAGCATGGAGATCGTGGTGAATCCACTCGTCAACTGGGTATGGGTTGGATTCGGCCTCCTTGCACTGGGCACCGGCATCGCCCTGCTGCCTGAAACGGCGTTCTCCTTTGCATTGGCGAAGATTCCAGCCAACGCCGTTACAACGTCGCTCTTGCTGCTCGCGCTCGTCCTCTGGCCGACGGTCGTCATTGCGCAAAGCGCTCAAACCGTATCGCCGACCGAGCGCAGCGCCCTCCATCGCCGCCTTGAAAGCGACATCATGTGCACGTGTGGATGCGGCGCGCCGATGGGCAGCTGCCAGATGCGTCCCAACTGCGGGCACTACGACCAGCAGGCGGCTCGGCTGAACGCGTTCCTTGCGGAAGGGAAAGATTACGACGGGGTCCGCGAAGCATTCGCGGCAGAGTTCGGCAGCCAGGCGATTCTCGCCGCGCCTCTCGATCGCGGATTCAACCGTCTTGCCTGGCTGATTCCGTACCTCGTGGCGGCCGGCGCGCTCATCAGCATCGTCGTCACCGCACGCCGCTGGTCGAATCGGGCTGTTCCGGCGGTTGCCGGCGACACCGGGATCGATCCGGCGCTCAGCGCCCGTCTCGACGATGAGCTCAACAACCTCGACTGACGCCCTTCAACCCTGGCAGCTGTTTACACTCGCGGGCCTGATCGGCGCCACTGTCGTTGTCTTCATTTCGCGCGGGCAAACGCCGGCCGGCATCATCCTCCTGAGTTTCACCATCTTCGCGGCAGCAGTGGTTGGCCTTGCCGCGTGGCGGACGTTTTCCCCCTTCACGCGCGACGAAGACGCAGGCGGTCCACAAATCCTTGGCGGCCGCACGCGCGCCGCGCTGGAGCGTGAGAAGACACTGGTCCTGCGATCGATCAAGGATCTCGAGTTCGATCGTGCCATGGGCAAAGTGTCCGACAAGGATTTCGCGGAAATGAGCGCCCGGTTGCGCATGCGCGCAGCGGGACTCATCCGGCAACTGGACGCGGGCACCGTCTACCGGGACGAGATCGAGAAAGAAGTCGCCAAGCGTGCAGGACGGAGTTCTGAACCTCGAAACCCGGATCCCGGATCCCGGATCCCAGATCCCGTTACGGTTGCAGGCAGATGTTCTTCATGCAACACAGACAACGACGCCGACGCGCGGTTCTGTAAACACTGCGGCGCGGTAATGAGGACTGCGCAATGAAACCGCAGGCTTTCGGCTTTCGGCCTTGGGCTTTGGGCCTTGTGACTTGGGCCTTGTGCCTTGTGACTTTGGGCTCGGGCATCGCTCGAGCCCAGATTGCCATGCCCGACCCGTCGCTCATTCACGGGAAAGCGATTCCAGCTCCCGAGCTCGCAAACGGAACCGTCACGGTTCGAGTCGTGCGCGAGGCGATCGGCAACAACGTGACGGGACAGGAAGTCCGGCTGACGGTTGGCGGCAGCGTCCGAACTGCGAAGACCGACGAGCAGGGCAGAGCTGAGTTCTCGACGCTCACGTCGGGCGCCGAAGGTCGCGCCGAAGCAACGGTCAACGGCGAGCAGTTGGTCTCCGATCCGTTTATGGTGCCGGCAACAGGCGGATTACGGGTCATTCTCGTGGCAGGCCTGAAGGAAGCGGCAGCGCGCGCCGCCAAGGAGGCCGCGGCTGCGGCGGCCGCGCCGCCCGTACGCGGCACCGTGGTGTTCAGTCCGAATACGCGCGTGCTCATGGAATTCCGGGATGACGCGCTGCAGGTCTTCTACGTGCTGGAGATCGTGAACAACGCGCGCGCGCGCGTCGATATCGGCGGACCGTTGATCCTCGACCTGCCTACTGGCGCAGCAGGTGCGGCAGTTCTCGAGGGGTCATCTCCGACCGCTACCGTCAGCGGCGATCGGGTCACGGTCACCGGTCCTTTCGCGCCAGGCGCCACGTCCGTGCAGGTGGGATTCCAGCTGCGCTACGACCGGTCAAACCTCACCGTACAGCAGACCTGGCCGGCGGCTCTCGAACAGTTGACCGTGGCGATCGAAAAAGTCGGTGCGGTTTCGATGGCGTCGCCGCAGTTTTCCACGGTCGGCGAGGTGCCTGCCGAAACCGGCACGGTGTTTCTGCTTGCCAGCGGCCCGGCGCTGGCGTCAGGCGCCACGCTGAGCATTCAGTTGACGAACCTTCCCGTCCATTCCGCGACCCCGCGTCTTGTGACGCTGTCGCTCGCGGCGGTCATCGTCGGTGTCGGGTTCTGGTTCGCGTTAGGCCATCGCGCCCGAACTGACGACACGCACCGGCGACTGATTCAACGCCGGGAGAAGCTGCTTGCAGAACTGGCTGCGCTGCGACGCCGTGCGGCCGACAGCAGCAGCGCAAAGGCTTCCTCATCTGACGAAGTCCGGCGCCAGCGGATCGTCGCCGAGCTGGAGCAGATTTACGGGCAGCTCGATGAAGTGGGCGCAGGTCCACAGGGAGGCGGCAAGGACGTCGCTGCGTGACAGGTTTCGACGACCTCACGGTTGACGACGTCTCTCGTCATTTTGGCCGTCGTCGCGCGCTGGCCCGCGTATCCTTCCGCGCTGAACGCGGCGCAATCCTCGGCCTGCTGGGCCCCAACGGCGCAGGGAAGTCCACCATGCTGGCGCTGCTGGGGACGCTGCTTCGCCCAAGTACCGGCAGAATTCTTTATGGCGGGCGGAGCGCCTCCGAGCACGGGTCGAGCCTGCGTGCGTCGATTGGGGTCCTCGGCCACGATCTGTTCCTCTATCCTGAGCTCACCGCTCGCGAGAATCTCGAGTTCTTTGGCGGGCTCGTACGGTGTGGCCGATCGGCGCGGAGCGGCGCTCGAGGCGCTGAATCACGCCGGCCTCACGAGCAGAGCCGACGATCCGGTGTCGAGCTTCTCTCGTGGTATGCGGCAACGCCTCGGCCTCGAACGCGCCTTCATTCATCGTCCGCGCCTGCTGCTTCTCGACGAACCGTTCACGGGTCTGGACGATGCCTCTGTGGCAGCTTTGACGCATCGCCTGCGCACGCTGCGCGACCATGGCGCGATCGTCGTCCTGGCGACACACGACCTCGACCTGGCGCAAGACCTCCTCGACCGAGCGATTTTCCTGCGCGACGGACGCGCAGTCGACGCCGTGGACCAACCGGACGCTCTTCGGACCATCTATCGCGACGTCATGAGGCGCTCGGGCACGTCAGGCCTTGGCCGCACACAGCTGGATGCGGCTTCCGACTCGAGCCGGACCGGCGAGCCGTAATGTTCTCCCGTATCGTCTGGCTCGTGCTCCGGAAAGACTTCACCGTGGAGGTTCGAAGTCTCGAGATCGCGTACACGACGCTGTTTTTCTCGATCTCTTGTGTGCTCGTCTTTGCATTCGCGCTGGTGCAGGAGGGCCGGACACCCGAAGGTGGCGCGGCCGGCATTCTCTGGATTGCGATCGCGTTTGCGGGAACGCTGGCGCTTGGGCGAACGTTCGAGCGTGAGCGGCAGTCTGAAACGCTGCGAGCGCTGCTCCTGGCGCCCGCCGCGCGTCCGGCCATTTATCTGGGCAAGCTGCTCGGCATCGTGGCTCTGCTGCTCGCTGCAGAGGTTCTGCTCGTTCCCCTCGTGGCGTTTCTCTTTCAGGCTCCGCTGCTCGCGCACCCCGTGTGGCTGACGACGATTCTTCTGGCCGGTACCATCGGATTCAGCGCGGTCGGGACACTGTTCGCCGCCATGCTCGTGCGTGTGCGCAGTCGCGACGTCCTGCTGCCTGTGCTGTTGTATCCCATCACCGTTCCAGTCATGATTGCCGGTGTTCGCGCCACGGCGGCGCTGCTCGAGCCCCAACCGGACGCAGACATCCTCCGATTCTGGCTCGCGTTGCTCGGGTGCTTCGACGTGGTATTCGTCACGCTCGCTCTATGGACGTTCGAGGCGTTGATGACGGATTGATGTATCAAGGTCAAATAGGTATTACGTTATGACTTGCTTCTGACTTTTCAGCTTTGACAGCGCTTGCGAGTGCACGTATGCCCAAGTGGTTCACACCAGCCGCCGCAACATGCGGCGTGATGTTCGCCGTGGCGCCGATCCTGATCGCGGCGGCTCCCTACGAGTCGACGATGGGGCTCGTGCAGAAGATCTTCTATGTGCACCTGCCGTCGGCGTGGATGTTCCTGCTGGCGGCGATCCTCTGCGGAGTCGCGAGCGTACGTTATCTCTTCCAGGGCGATCCTCGGCAGGACAGGCGTGCGTGGGCAGCCGCGGAGCTCGTCGTGCTGTTCGGCGCAATCACGCTGGTCACGGGACCACTCTGGGCGCGCAAGGCATGGGGTACGTGGTGGCAGTGGGATGTGCGGCTGACCTCCAGTCTCATGGGGTGGATGGTGGCGGTGGCATATCTGCTCCTGCGCAAGTACGGCGGCCCGGGCTCGGACAAGCTCGCCGCGGGACTCGCGCTGTTCGGATTGGCCAACGTGCCGTTCGTCTACATTTCCGTGAACTTCTGGCGCACGATACATCCCACCACGAACGTCGTTCCCACGCTGCCGACCTCGTTCGGCGTGCCGCTGTGGTTCAGCGCGGTCACGTTTCTGCTCTTGTTCGTGTTGCTGCTGCGAATGCGCGTTCGACTTGAAGAACAGCGCGCCAGGCTCGACACCCTGTATCATTTCGATGGATGAGTATCGATGAATCTCTGTAAAGCTCTCCTCGTTCTTGTCGTCATGGCTTCGACGACCTTCGACGTCGCGGTGCACGCTCGATCTCAGCCTCAACAGCCGCCGCCGAACAACAGGATGAGTTCGTGCCTATCGACGAGCTGCCGCCGCAAGATCAGCTTCCGGCAGCGCCGCTGCTCATCGCAGCGTATTCGTTCGTGGCGCTGGCGCTGTTTGCATACGTCGTCTCGGTGGCCCGGCGGCTTGGAACCGTGCAGCGTGAGCTCGAGCGGCTGGAGTCGGAAGTAAAGCACACCGGGCGCACCTGATGCCGACCGCGGCCCACTTCATTTACATCCCGGCGGTGCTCATTCTCGGGATTGTGATTGGGTGGATCCTCGGATCGCGCGCCGCGGCCGACGCATATGCCGCGCAGTTGCGGAAGATCAAATCGGGGACAGATCTGAAGGCAATAAGAGGTAGAGCATCTCTATCTCCCTACCGCCAATCGCTTCGCGAGAATCTCGGGCAATCCCGCTCTGACGATCTTCTGCTGCGCGCTGGTTATGTCGTATTCGACGCGCAGCGTCGTCACTGTGCGGGCGCCGGTGTCGACGATGCCGTACGCCGCACGAGGGTCGCCATCGCGCGGCTGACCAACCGCACCGCAGTTCGCGAGGTAGCGCACATTCGGCTCTACAGTCGAAACTGAACTGGCCGCCGCGCGGCGGTCCAATGAATTCGATCATCCCGTCTCCGGACGCGGCGAGCGCCTTCCGGCGACTGGCTGAAGAACCGGAAGACGGCAGGCACATGTGTGTGTCCGAAAAGACAAAGCGCGCTCTCCGCCGATCGGATCGCGCGCACCGCGTCCAGATCGTCGAACACGTACATGTCCTCTTCGTACGGCGCGCCGTGGCAGATTTCCACGATGTCGTCGACGAGCACCGGCCCTTTCGGCAATGCGCCGAGCCACGCGCGGTTTTCGCGGAGTCAGATCGGCGATCGTCCACTCGATCGCCTCCCGCGCGATCTGGTTGAACCCCTCCACACCCTCGAGTCCCGCCGCAACCTTGTCGTGATTGCCACGGATGATCGCCCCGATCCGAAGGCCACGCATGCGCTCGATGACAGCATTGGGGTCGGCGCCGTAGCCGACGAGATCGCCCAGCACGAGCGCGCTGTCGTAGCCGGCGGCCGCCGCCAGCGTCGCCTCGAGCGCCTCGAGGTTGGCGTGAATGTCGCTCAGGACGAGATATTTCACGTGCCGCTAATATCCAATCCACTCGAGCAGCCGCTCCACAACTTCGGCAGCCGGCCTCGAGGCATCGATTCGGACGTGCGCGTCGGCGTATGCGACGCCGTCGTCGCACGTAGAGCTGTTCCAACTGCGTCAGATCGGCGGCGAGCGGCCGTCGGCCATCGCGTGGGACCCGCTCGATCACGCAGTTGAGTGGAATATCGAGCCACGCCACGGCGCCGTCGGCGAGCATCAGGGCTCGATTGTCCGGTTCGACGAACGTGCCACCGCCCGCTGCGACGACGACGTTCCGCGCTCGGCAGAAGTTCATGCAGGATCTGCTTTTCCACAGCTCGAAAGTATGCCTCGCCTTCGTTCGCGAAAATCGCGGCAACCGAGCGACGTTCGCGAGCTTCGATGCGTCTGTCGATGTCCTCCGAGCGCCAGCCAATCCGGCGGCCGAGCGCCGACCGCGGTGGTCGACTTGCCCGCACCCATGAATCCGACGAGATACAGCTTGTCGGCCTTCACGCCCGGAGCGATTCGAGCACGGAGAAGAACTCGGGATAGGAGACCGCCGCGGCGCCCGCACCGTGAATCGTGGTGGGACCAGACGCACCCAGGGCGGCGATGGCGAACGCCATCGCGAGACGATGGTCGTGGCGCGCATCCACCTCGCCGCCGCGCAGCCGGCGGGTCGCACGCACCCGAAAGCCATCCGGCTGCTCGTCGATGTCCGCGCCCATCCGCCGGAACCCGTCGGCGAGCGCCGAAATACGATCGCTCTCCTTGACGCGCAGTTCCTGCGCGCCGGTGACGGTCAGCGCACCGCCGTGCGTCGCCAGCGCGGCAAGAACGGGAAGCTCGTCGATCACGCCGGGCACCTCTTCCGGCGCGATCGCGATGCTTCGCCAGCTCACCATGCCGGACGGTAATAGTCCCCATCGGTTCGCCGTCTCGCCTGTTCCGAGCGGCTCGATCTCAATGCGCGCGCCCATACGGCGCAGGATGTCGATGATTCCCGTGCGCGTCGGGTTGAGGCCGACCTCCTCGATCGTCACCTCGGACCCCGGCAGCGCCGACGCCGCCACCAGCCAGAACGCCGCCGACGAGATATCCCCCGGCACGATCAGCGTCACGGCCGAGCAGCCGCTGACCGCCCTCGCAGCGACACGGTACGATCAACGCTCGAGACGCGTGCACCGAACACACGCAGCGCGCGCTCGGTATGATCCCGCGTGCTGAGCGGCTCCCGGACCCGGGTGACGCCTTCGGCGTGCAGTCCGGCCAGCAGCACGGCGCTCTTGACCTGGGCGCTCGGTACTTCGGGCTCGAAATCGATGGCCGAGAGCGGAGATGTCCCTTCGATGGTCAGCGGTGGACGGCCCTCGTCCGACGTGACACGCGCCCCCATCCGCTCGAGCGGCACGATGATTCGGCGCATCGGGCCGTCGCCGCAACGAATCGTCTCCGGTGATCGACGTGGAGAACGGATGCGCCGCGAGGATTCCGGACAGCATTCGGATGGTGCTGCCGGAATTGCCGGCGTCCAGCATACCGGCGTAGGGCGCTGAGGCCACCGACGCCGCGTCCCGTGACTTCGATGTCGAGGCCGCGCCGGGGCATGGCGACCGACCTCACGAATCTCGACACCGAGACCTCGCAGGCAGCGCAGCGTGGACGCGCAATCGCCGCCGGTGGAGTAGCCGCGAATGAGCGAACGTCCCTCGGCGATTGCGGCGAGGAGCGCGTACCGGTGCGAGATTGACTTGTCGCCGGGCGGACGGACACGGCCGCGCACGCGATCGCCGCGGGGTGCACCATGACGGCGTCCATGGACATCAGACGACTATAGCAACTCCCAACTGGCCGTCAATCGCGCCGCCTTCCCAGAGGGCTGTTAGGAGTTGAGGGTCGACATTTATATAATCGCTGGTGGCCGATGACTCGCGGCGCAACCGTCCGCCTCGACTTCCCAAGCAACCTCGACATGCTCGATCTCGTCCAGATTGTCAGCGACGACATGGCCCGGAGAGTCCGGCTCGACGACGACGCGCTGCACTCGGTGCGAGTCGCCGTGCGCGAGTCGGTGATCAACGCAATCAAGCACGGCAACGGCAACGACGCCAGCAAGCGCGTGCATGTCGAGTTCGCGCAGCTCGATGGGGAAGAAGGCCCCGGCGTTGCGATCTGCGTGCGCGACGAGGGCGCTGGTTTTGACCCGGCGACCGTGGCCGACTGTCTGGCGCCCGAGAACCTGCTCAAGTGCAGCGGCCGCGGTATCTTCATGATTCGCAGCTTCATGGACGAGCTGGTCCTCCAGCGCGCGCCCGAAGGCGGCATGGAAGTGCGTATGGTGAAGCGCGTGCAACACCAGCGAGCGTGACGCGTCACCCTTCTTGCCAGACCCCGTTTTCCTCGCCACAGCCGTAGAAATCGTCCTGCGCGCCGGCTCCATTCAGCTCGAGCGGCGCGAGTCGGGCTTCCGCATCGCAAAAAAGGGCACGATCGATCTCGTCACCGAGGTTGATTTCGAATGCGAGCGGATGTGCCGCGCGGTCATCGCCGAGCGGTTTCCCGATCACGACGTGCTGGCCGAGGAGTTGGGCGTCGGCCAGTCCACACGGCCGCCGGCACGCTGGCGCTGGGTGTTCGATCCGCTCGATGGCACCACGAACTACGCGCACGGGCTGCCGATCTTCTGCGCGTCGCTTGGACTCGAGATTGACGGCCGCGCAGAGGTGGGCGCCATTTACGATCCAACCCGCCATGAGCTCTTCACCGCCGAGCGCGGCGAGGGCGCATACATGAACGGGCGCGCCATGGCGGTCTCGGAAACGTCCGTATTAATCGATGCGCTGCTCGTGACCGGCTTCCCCTACGACGTGCATCAAAAGGCGGGCGATCTCGTCGCCCTCTTCGGCGCGTTCCTTGGGAGTGCGCGTGCCGTCCGGCGGCTGGGTTCGGCCGCGCTCGACCTCTGTTACGTGGCGGCAGGACGATTCGATGGCTTCTGGGAACAGCACCTGAAGCCCTGGGATGTGGCTGCCGGCGCGCTCATTGTCGAGGAAGCGGGCGGTCGCGTTACTGGAATGGACGGATCGCCTTTCAATGCCACCGCCGCCCATCTCGTCGCGTCGAACGGACGCGTCCATGACGAGATGCTCGCCGTCATCCGCGAGTTTCGCGACGGCCGTGCTCCAAAACGGACAACCGACTGAAACCGACCGGATTTATTGCTGATCTTCGATGGCATCCGCCATGCACTCACTCGGGCCGCGCCACGCGCCCGCGCGGTGCCACGAGGAGAGACCATCGAATGCGACACGCGACTGATTGTCCTCACGCTGCTTGCCGGCGCTGCGCTGGCAATGAGCGTCCAGACCGCTGCGGCGCAGCAGACGCTCAATTTTTCACTCGGCTACTTCACGGTACGCGGTGAAGACGCGCGCGTCGAAGGCGACGTGCTGAACGAGAACCGCGAATTTTCTCGTCTTCGATGTGGGCGACTTCAACGGCGCGACCGTCGGCGCCGAGTGGCTGATTCCGCTCGGCGAGTACTTCGAAGCAGGCGCGGGCCTGAGCTTCTCTCGCAGCACGGTGCCGTCCGTCTACGCCGACTTCGTCGACACCGACGGTTCCGAGATCGAACAGGATCTGCGCCTTCGGCGTCATCCCGGTGGCATTCACCGTTCGTGTGCTGCCGCTGCGGCAAAGCTCTCCGCGTGCAGCCGTACTTTGGTGGCGGACTCGGCCTCTTCGCTTGGCGTTACAGCGAATCGGGTGAGTTCGTCGACTTCCAGCGCCGCAACGCGATCTTCCGGGACCAATTCGTCGCCTCGGGCACTGAGACGGGTCCGGTCGTGCTCGGCGGCATTCGCTTTGCCGGCGACGTCATCAGCGGCGGCTTCGAAGTGCGGTACCAGAGTGCCGATGCGCCGCTGGGCCGACCGTTTGCAATTGTCCAGACCGACCCGCACATCGACCTTGGCGGATGGACCTACGCGTTCACGCTGGGCTGGAGGTTTGGGAGGTAGGGACCATATAAGTCAAAAGGCAAAAGTCAAAAGGCAAAGGGAAAGGTCAAAGGTACTTCCGAACTTACTTTTGACTTTTGCCTTTTCACTTTTGACTTACTCGCCTGTACAACGCAACGCCCCCTCCTTCACAGATCCGCGTCATGCCCTCTGCAAATCCCGGATCGCGACGAATCCGCCGCGCGAGGACGTCGCCGCCTTCGGATTGCTCTTCAACCAGCATCCAGCCCGTGTGACAGCGCGGCCCGGTTTCCATGGCGAATTCCCAGATGACGCCGTTGCCTTCGTGCATGAAATCGACGATATGAAAGCCCTCGCGGGACAGCTCCTGCATGTAGTGGGCGAGCGAGCCCATGCTCGCCAGAATCTTCTCGCCGCCGTATGCGCTCCGCCAGGCACGACGTCACGCGCCGCCGGCCTTGCTGGCCGGCACATCCCACTGCGCCTCGAGCCAGCATCGGCGCCTCCCGCCACCACGGCGGCGACTGGAGCAGTGTGATGCCTACCAGGAGCCCGGCCAGCACGATCACCGCTTGCTGCCGCAGATAGCCGACAGCCAGGCCGCCGAACAGCGCACATGCGGCGACTGTAGCGGGAACCATGTAGCGAATGCGAAACGGGTGCCCCTGTAAAACGCAAGACGGGAGCGCGGCGAACATCACGAGCGCCACCGGAACGAGAAGCGCGGCGTCGCTCCGCGTCTGATCAAGCGCACGCACCAGGACAATGCCGGCCGTAGCACCGCGATGAGCTCGGTCGCGCGCGTGCTCAGTTGGTGCGTGCCCCACCAGACGGCCACAACACTTTTCGCGAGAGCTGCCCCTGATAGATCGGATCCGGCACGTAAAATCCGCCGCCACGAACCACGCGCCCGTCGTCACCCGGCTGTTGACCAGGAAGAGCAGACCGCGGCCGCCGGCCATATGCCGAGACGCCACGCGCGGCGAATGACGCGACGCGGGCGGTGCGCCTAGCCGATGGGAGGCATGGACAGCGCAGCGGGATGCGCAGCGGCGATGACCAGCCACGCCTCGTAGCGCGTCCAGCGCCGCCGCAAATAAGCGCCGCCCCGAGCCGCGTCGGCACTTCGTCCTCGTTCTGCGGCACCCATTCGTACGAGCCACAGCACCGCCAGAAACGTCGCCGCCAGCAGCAGCGGCTCCGTCATCGGCGTGGCTTGGAGATACAGGAGGTTCGGGATTCAGCGAATCAGCAGCGCCGGCCACCGCGGCGCCAAGCGGCGAACCCGTCGCGAGTCATGACGAGCCGCGCCGTGGCGTACACGGTGATGCCGAAGCACGCGATCGAGACCAGCGACGCGAACGCGCCGGTCCGGTAGCAGAACGTCCATCTGAACGGGTATCGCATTGATAGCAGGTGCGGAAGCGGCAGCCAGACCGCCCCGATCTGCTGCCAGCCCGGCGTGATGTTGTCGATGATTCGCCGGGCAGACCACGAGATGGGCCTTTGCGTCGTAGTGGCTGAGGACGAGGTCGGCTCGCCAGAAGACGAATCCACGCGCGACGCCGGCCGCAGCGACCGCGGCGGCGAGTGACGCGAGGCGTATAATCACGAGCCTTTACGGTAGCTGCCTTTATCCTCGGTGTGAAATCTTTCATCAGCTGGATCTACACCTTCGCGCTGGCGATCGGCGGCCCGGGCCTCTTCACGCTCGCGTTCCTCGATTCCTCGTTTCGTCTCGCTGCCGCAGATCAACGACATCCTCGTCGTCCTGATGGTCACGCAGCACAAGGCCTGGATGCCGTATTACGCGGCGATGGCGACGCTCGGCTCCGTGGCCGGCTGCTACGTGATCTATTACCTGGCCGAAAAGGGAGGCGAAGCGTTTCTCGGAAGCGTCGGCTGCGAGCGGGCCATGCCGAGCGGGCGCTCGCGCTGTACAAGCGCCATGGGCTGCTGGCGCTGATGATTCCCGCGCTGCTGCCGCCGCCCGCGCCCTTCAAGCTGTTCGTGCTGATGGCAGGGATTGCGAAAGTGCGTCGATTGCAGTTCGTCCTCGGCAATCGCCGTTGCCCGGGGGCTGCGCTACCTGGTGCTTGGCATGCTCGCTATCTGGTACGGCGATGCGGCGCTTGAATTGATGCGGACTCACGGTCGCGACGTCGCGCTCTGGCTGGCCGGGTTCATCGTGCTTGCCGCGGTTTTGTGGTACTGGCGTGCCCGACGCCAGAGCAGTACGTAGGGCGGGTCCTTCTGGACCCGCCGGATAAGATCGCTGACGTGACCCCGGAAATCTCGATCGTCGTCCCGCTCCGCGACGAAGACACCAATGTCATGCCGCTGCATCGCGAGCTGTCCAGCGTGCTGCAGGCGCACCATTTGTCGTACGAAATCATCCTCATCGACGACGGCAGTGAAGACAGCGACGTTCGAGAAGCTGTCGGAGATTCACGCGCCGCGACCTGAATGTGCGCGTGATCAGGTTTACGCGAAACTTCGGCCAGACGGCCGCGTTCGCCGCGGGATTCGCGCATGCGCGTGGGGAGTTCATCGCGACGCTCGATGGAGATCTCCAAAACGACCCCGCCGACATCCCACGGCTGCTTCAACTCGCCCGCAACCACGACATCGTCTGCGGCTGGCGCAAGGACCGGAAGGATGCGTTCCTGACCAGGCACGTCCCTTCGGTGATCGCCAACTGGCTGATCGGCATGGTCACCGGGATCCGTCTGCACGATCAGGGCTGTTCGCTGAAGGTGTTCCGTGCCGAAGTCGTCAAGCCGCTCAGGCTTTCTCCGGGTATGCACCGCTACCTGCCGGCGATCGCGAGTCAGCTCGGAGGACGGGTCACAGAGGTCGTCGTGAATCACCGGCCGCGCCGTTCCGGTCGCTCAAAATACGGCTTGTCGCGAACCTTTGGCGTGGTGAGGGATATCGTGTACCTCCGGCGGCTGATGCGGCAGGCGATCGATCCCGCCAGCCCGCCGCCGCGACTCTACGAGATTCAGGAGATTCTGGAACCGGTTCCATAACCGACGTAGTGTCCGCCTTCACCCCTCGACGATGCTCGGGGTGCCCTGAGCGTAAGTCGAAGGGCAGGCGGACTTCAGGTCCGGCTAAAGCCGGACACTACGTTGGTTATGAACCAGCTATAGAGACGACAGCGGAACGACGTTGAGTCGGGGCAGCGCGGCAGCCCAGCGACAGGGATGGGCTGGCGCGATGCGGTGGTGCCGGTTCAAGATAATGAGCCGTATGACTACTTCAGCGTCTCGTCGAGACTTTCTTCAGCAGGCCGGCACGGTTGTGGGGAGCGCGCTTGCCCTCGGTGCGAGCGCAGTGCAGCCCACCGAAGCCGCGGCACTCCAGGGCCAGACGCCGGCAGCGGCCGGAACGGCCTCGCGCGCCCGGAGACTTCGACTCCTGCTGCAGCGGTCCGGCCTTCTCGTCGCGCCGGAAGCGTATTCCGTGATTGCCGGCAAGCTCGCCGAGGCGCATGGCTTCGACGCCATCTACATCGGCGGCAACATGATGTCGATGACATACCTCGGTGTACCCGACTGGGGCATCATCACGACACCCGAGATGGTGGACATTGCGGGCCGCATTGCGCGTGAAGTGGCCATTCCGGCGATAGTCGATGCCGACCAGGCCGGCGAGACATCCTTGAACGTGTACCGGACGGTGCAGCTATACGAGCGAGCAGGAATTGCGGGCCTCCATGTTGAAGACAGCCGCAACCCCAAGAAAATGGAGACCTGGGCCGGACCCGGCGGGCCCAACACTACCGAACTGCAGCCGATCGAGCAGATGCGTGAACGGCTTCAGGCGGCGGTGGACGCGCGATCGGATCGCGACTTCGTGATTATCGGTCGCACCGTAGCGGAAGATCCCGCCGCAGTGATTCGGCGCGGCGTGGCGTATGCCGAAGCGGGCGCCGATCTCGTCATGAACAGCCTGACCGGCATGACAGCCGAGCAAATCAACCGCATCGCCCGCGAGATCCCGGTACCTCTGCTCGGCATCGGCGTTCCGAAGACGCATCTCGCCGGCACCCAGATGAAGGTGAACATCCATCCAAACATCGTGTCCAGCGCGGCGGTCGCGCTCTGTGACGACATCTTCCGCGAGCTGAGAGAAAACGGCGAAGTGTCGACCCGTCGTCCACTGGCGCCGGAGACGCTTGCACGCATTACAGGCGCAAACACCTACAGCGAACTCGCAAAACAATGGCTCACAACACCATCGCGCTGACACTTGTCGCAACTCTGTTTCTCCTTCGCCGGCTGCGGCTCTACGGCGCCTGCCCCCGAGTCGAACGCCGTTCTCTTCGAGGGCGCAAGGGTGGTTGTTGGGGATGAGAGCGCGCCCATCGAGAACGCGGCGTTTGTGGTGGAGAACGGGACTTTCACACGTATCGGACGCGCCGGCGACGTCGAAGCCCCGGAGGGCGCGCCACGCGTGAACCTCCAGGGCAAGACAGTGATGCCGGCGATCATCGACGCGCACGGCCACCTTGGGTACCGCCGTGGCGTGAGCTTCCTGGTGGAAAACTACACGCGTGAGAACCTGATCGATCATCTACAGCGGCTCGCATACCACGGCGTCGCAGCATTCATGAGCATGGGTACGGAACGCGACCTAGGCTACGCGCTGCGCGACGAGCTTCGTGCCGCGCCGCCACCCGGCCTCGCGCTGTTCCTCACCGCCGGCCGCGGGCTGGCGATGCCGAACGGCGGGCCGGCGCCGCCGCTCCGCGACGCCCCTTACGGCGTAGCGACGGAAGCTGAAGCCCGCGCGGCGGTTCGAGAGCTCGCGGCGAAGAAGATCGATGGCTACGTGAAGATCTGGGTGGACGATCGCGAGGGGCAAGTCAAAAAGCTGACGCCCGACCTGTACGCCGCGGCCATAGACGAGGCGCACAAGGTCGGCCTGCGGACCATTACCCACACGCAGGACCGCGAAGACGTAAAGAGCATCCTCAGGGCCGGCATCGACGGGCTCGCGCACCCGCCATGGCGGCTGGGCCAGGAAGTGGATGACGAGCTCGTGAAACTGTTCAAGGAGCGTCCGCGTGTCTTCGTGCTGTTGACGCTCTGGGGGACCCGCAACCAGATTTTCGGCCGACGGCCGGCGTGGATCGACGATCCGCTGCTTCGCGAGACTTTTACGGACGAGGACATCCGGCTGCTCGAGAACGCGAGTGTTCCCGAAGACGCGGTCGCCAGGTGGAGAGCAGGCGTCGTGCCCCGTGGAGTCGCCAGGTTGAAGGCGGCGGGCGTGAGGTTCGGACTGGGAGACGATGCGGGAGCGACCAACGGCGCGCAGTATTTCGGCTTCGGTGCGCACATGGAGATGGCGAGCATGGTCGAAGCGGGTCTGACGCCAGCGGAGGCAATTACCGCTGCCACGCGCAACTCGGCGGAATTCCTGTCGCTGGATCGGCTCGGCACCGTCGCGGTCGGCAAGAGCGCCGATTTCATCGTCCTCGACGCCAACCCGCTCGAGAACATCAACAACACACGCAGAATCAACGCCGTGTATCTACGCGGCCAGGCGGTGGATCGCA
Source organism: uncultured Acidobacteriota bacterium (assembly GCA_963814955.1). Classification (GTDB taxonomy): domain Bacteria; phylum Acidobacteriota; class Vicinamibacteria; order Vicinamibacterales; family UBA2999; genus DATCJA01. The sequence continues at coordinate 28,804 of CAWFEX010000010.1, read as the reverse complement.
CCGCGCTGCGGGCGAAGTGGACCGGCGCGTCGAAGACGGAGTAGGACCGTGCGGCATTTCTGAGATCCCCGCTGGCCCGTGGGCGGCGTTAGAATCAACGTTTCACGAAATCGCTGATGGATCGGACCAGACGCGAGTTTCTTGCTGTTACTGCGGGCACGTGCGCGGCCTTCGCGCTTGAAGGCCGGGTGGCAGCAGTGCAGGCGTCAGCGCAGGCCGAAGACCTCTGCTTTCTGTCATTGACGGAAGCGAGCGAGCTCGTTCGCTCGCGAAAGGTCTCTCCCGTTGAACTCACCCGTGCCTGTCTCGCACAAATCGAGCGGTTGAATCCGCGCCTCAACGCCTTCATCACGGTTACAGCTGCGCAGGCGCTCTCGGAAGCCAAAGCCGCCGAGGGCGAAATCATGAAGGGTGCATGGCGCGGCCGACTCCACGGGGTTCCGATCGCTCTCAAGGATCTCATCGATACGGCAGGGGTGCGGACAACGGCGGCAAGCGCAGTTTTCGCGGACCGGGTGCCCAAGGAAGACGCAGAGGTAGTGCGGCGCTTCAAGGCCGCGGGCGCGGTCATGCTCGGCAAGCTGAACATGCACGAGTTTGCGTACGGCGACAGCTCCGCGCCGAGCCATTTCGGCCCGGTTCGCAATCCCTGGAACCCCGAGCGCGTCCCAGGCGGGTCGTCTGGAGGCTCGGCCGCCGCCGTGGCCGCCGGGCTCTGTTACGCGGCGCTCGGCTCGGATACCGGCGGGTCCATCCGTCAACCGGCGGCTTATTGCGGCATCGTTGGGCTGAAGCCGACCTACGGTCTTGTCAGCACGCGGGGCGTCGTGCCGCTGTCGTGGTCGCTCGATCACATCGGACCGATGTGCCGCACCGTTGCCGACGCGGCGCTTACGCTGCAGCCGATCGCGGGGCACGATCCGCTCGACACGAACAGCCTCGCTGTCACACCCCCCGACTACGCCGGCGCGCTGCGACAAAACGTGTCCGCAATGCGGCTTGGTCTTCCACGAGCAGTCTTCTACGAGAATCTCGACCCTGAGATCGAGCAGGTCATGGAAGAGGCGCTGCGGGTACTCGGCCGATTGACTAGCTCGATGCACGACGTGGTGCTGCCCCCGTACAAGACGCTACCGGTGGTGGGCGCCGAGGCGTACGCCTTTCATGCCCCGTTTTTCACCAAAACGCCGGAGCGTTATCAGCCAATGACGCGGCGACGCCTCGAGGCAGGTTCACGCGTCACCGCCGCGGCCTATATCGAGGGACGTCGCGAGTTGGATCGCCTCCGCCGCGCTGTGACCGCCGTGTTTACGACGGTAGATCTACTCGTGACGCCGACGACACCGATGTTTCCACCGACGGTTGACGCGGCGCTGGCTGACCCCGGTACGCCACCTGCCGGGGGCGTGGCGCCGTCGCTGAGGAACACGCAGCCGTTCGACATTTACGGACTGCCGTGCGTTTCCATTCCGTGTGGCTTCAGCCGGTCGGGGCTGCCGATTGGCCTGTCCATCAGCGGACCTCACCTCGGTGAAGTGGACGTGTTGGCGTTGGCCCACGCCTACGAGCAGGCAACCGAGTGGCACAGGCGGAGGATTCGGCTGTAACGAGTCAGTGCTTGGTGGCTCGTGCCTGGTGCTGGCCGACATCGATGCGCTGGCCGCCGGCGAGGGGAAGAGATTACAGTCAGCGAGGACAACTAGCTGTTCGAATCGTTCGGAACGTTCAGCGCACGTTACGCAGCATGAAGCTCAAAATGCCCGTCAGCGTTGCGAGCTGACCGATCCAGAAGAGAAAGTTCCACTTCAGCAGATCGAATTTCAACGCCGCCATCTCGAGGCGAAGCTTGGACATTTCTTCCTCAAGCTTCCGATCGAAACGCGCCGACACTTCGGCGATGCGGCGGTCGAGTTGTTCGGTTCCGATCGTGTACGCCTCAGCAAACATCATCACAAGACCATCAGATGCGGCGTCGCCAAGTTTGTCGCGTAAAGGTGTCGGCACCAGCAGAGTCTGCACGAATACCTCCTCCGGTGGCGCCCGACCTCGCTCGGGACGACGATGCCATCGTCGGGGGGAAGTGTCAAATCACGGTGACGGTGCTTGGTGCCTCGTGCTTGGTGCTTCGTCCGGAATTTGGTTCGTCATGCCTGGGGCGCCGAGTGCCGGATCCGCATTACGAAACACCAAGAACCAAACACCAGTAACGAACCAGGCACAAAGCACCAAGGACGAAGCACTGACTGCGTTAGACTCCTAGTAATGTCCTATCGCAGCCCCCTCGAAGCCCGCATCGCGAAGAAGACCACCAAAGCCATCGTTGATTTCAACCTCATCGCCGACGGCGATCGGGTGATGGTGGGACTATCCGGCGGCAAGGACAGCTGGGCGCTGATGCAGACGCTCGACCTTCTGCGGCAGCGCGCGCCGATCGACTTCTCTCTCGTGGCCGTGAACGTCGACTCGGGATACAAAGACTTCAAGCATGACGTCATCGCCAAAACTTGCATCGAGCGAGGCTGGGAATATCGCATCGAGCACACGGCGATTGGCGACGTCATGGACGACCTGCTCAACCCGAATGCCACGCCCTGCTCGTTGTGCGCCCGGCTGCGGCGCGGCGTGCTGTACCGCATCGCCACGGAAGTCGGCGCCACCAAGATTGCGCTCGGTCATCACCTCGACGACTTCATCGAAACGCTCCTGCTGAATCTCTTTTTTGCGGGAGCGCTCAAGGCGATGCCGGCGCGCCTGGTGTCCGACAACGGCGAGCACGTCGTGATTCGACCGCTCGTCTACGTGGGCGAAGATGAAGCGCGCGTGTACACAAAGGAATGCGGCCTGCCAATTATCGGTTGCTGCTGTCCGGCGTGCGGTGACCTGAGCCTGCAGCGCCAGCGTGTCAAGCGGTTGATTCTCGATCTGGAGCGGGAGCATTCCGGTATCAAGCAATCGATGCTGAAAGCGCTCAGCAACGTGATGCCACGCCATCTGCTGGACACGCGCCTGAATCCGAGCGGCGAGCTGCGCGACAGCGCAGCGCTCCGGCTGGATGAGGGCACCCCCCACCTTCTCCAGATCCATGGCCGCGCAGGCTGAAGCCTGCGCGCTACATACGGGACGCCATTTTGCTACCTGTAGAGCGCACGCTTTAGCGTGCGCGGACCGCGCTTCCGCGTGCGCGGCCGGAACACCATGAGAGCGGTGCTTCAACGCGTCGCGAAGCCCGCGTCCGCGTTGCCGACCGCGTCGTTGGCGAGATCGCGCGCGGCCTGCTCGTGCTCGTCGGCATAGGCCGTGACGATGGCATCGAGGATGTGCGATTCGTCGCGGGGAAGATTCGCGACGCACGCCTCTTCGAGGGCGACAGCAGCAAACCGATGGATCGGTCCGTGCTCGAGACTGGCGGCGCCGTTCTCGTCGTCTCGCAGTTCACGCTGTATGGCGACATGCGAAAAGGGCGCAGGCCCTCTTTCGACGGCGCGGCGGCGCCCGACGTGGCGCGTTCGCTGTACGAGGACCTCGTGAGAGAATTGCGGGCAGTTCCCTTGCCGGTGGCCACCGGCGAATTCCAGGCCATGATGCAAGTCGAGCTGGTCAATGATGGACCAGTGACCATCCTCATCGACAGCAAACGACAGTTCTAGCCAGCGCACATGACGTACACATTCGCCCACCGCATCAGCTTCTCAGCGATGTATCTCATCGTCTGCATGTTCGCTCCGGACGCGGTGTTTGCGCAGCAGCGCCCGCTCGTCACCGAGGATCCGGAAACGATCGGCGCTGGACGTATGCTGCTCGAGGCCGGGATCGACTATGCGCACGGCGTGGAATACCCAGTGTCCGGACTCACGGGAAACCTTCGTCGCTTTCCAACAATCGGAATCAGCTTTGGCCTCGGATCAATCGGCGAAGCGCAGATTGACGGAGCGCTCTACAACCACCTCTCGATCACGGAACGCCGTGTTGCACCGCTCTCATTCATGGTCGACCGCTCAGGGGATACGACGTCCGACGCCGAGGATCTGGTGATCGGTACGAAGATCCGCCTCATCTCGGAAGGCGTCTCGCGGCCGTCCATCGCACTGCGATCGGCGACGAGGCTCCCGATGGCATCTAACGAGAGCGGCCTCGGGCTTGATACGACGGACTTCTATTCGTCGGTGCTCCTCGCGAAGACGGTGCAGTCCGTGCGTGTGGTCGCCAACATCGGCCTGGGCATTCTCGGGGACCCCACGCGTGGGGATCGACAGAACGACGTCCTGATCTACGGCTTGTCTTTTGCCCGCGCCCTCACGCAGCGGGCTGAAGTGGTGGGAGAAGTGAACGGACGCGCAAGCACTCGCGACGGGGAGCCACCGCCGGGAACCGAGTCACGCAGCATGTTTCGGTTTGGGGGGCGATACACGACGGGGCCGGTTCGGGCGGACGCGGCTGTGCTCATCGGGCTCACAGCTCGCGATCCGAACTGGGGCGCGACGTTGGGGTTTACCTACGTGTTCGATGCATTTCAGCTCCCCTGATGCACACCTGACGTGCACGGTCGCCTGTCCTCCTCAGAGACATCGATGAACTCGAACATCCCCGTCGTCAAAGCGCATGCCTACGGAAACGATTTTCTGTTGGCGGGCGATAAGCGGGCACGGGCCGCCAACGCCGCGCCGGATGCGTCCGCACTCGCGCGCGCGTTATGCCAGCGGCATACGGGAATTGGCGCCGACGGGCTGATCTTTTACGAGCTTCGCGAGCGAGGGGCGTCGATGCGCCTGTTCAACGCCGACGGCAGCGCCTCTGAACTGTCTGGCAACGGCGTCCGATGTCTGGCAGCGCTCGTCGCGCGAGAACAGAATCTCTGCGCGGGCGCTACGGTCACCGTCGAAACCGATGCCGGCGGAAAACGTCTCGAGCTGCTCGGGCGTGACGGGGAGCGCTACACGTTTCGGGCGGCGCTCGGGCAGCCGGAAGACATTCGGCAGGTGACGATTCCGCTCGGCGCCAATACGGTGACCGCGACAGTCTTGCGGATGGGCAATCCGCAGTGTGTCGTGATCGGACCGTTGCCTGCTTCGGACCGTTTCCACCAACTTGGTCCCGCGCTGGCGGCTCATGCGATGTTTCCTGCCGGGACGAATGTGGAGTTCGCCCACGTCGAGTCGCCTGACCGAGTACGGATACTGATCTGGGAACGTGGCGTCGGGCCCACCACTTCGTCTGGCACCGGCTCCTGTGCCTCAGCGGTCGCCGCCGCGGTGCACGGCGGCGCTTCACGAGACGTCGACATCGTTGCACCTGGCGGTACGCAGCGCGTCGAATGGCGCACTGACGGCGTCTATCTCACAGGCTGGGCCGAAATCGTGCTGGCAGGTGAGTGGCTGGTGGAGAACTGACAAGAACCGTGTAAGGCGCAAAGTCAAAAGGCAAAAGGCAAAAGGGCAAAGGTATTTTCCATGACGCCTGCTACTTCAACGGATCAGTCCTCCGACACGCCGCTCTGCAAGTCGCTGCTCGTCATGGGCGGTGGCGTCATGGGCCAGGGAATTGCCCGGCTCTTCGCGAGCGCGGGCATCGCCGTGACGATGGTCGACACACGCGAGATTGCGTTCTCGCACGCGGGCGTGAAGACCGTGCGACAGATACCGCAGGACGTGGTGCCCGATCTCGTGATCGAAGCGGTTTTCGAGCAACTCAACGTCAAGCAGGGTGTCTACGCGGAGATAGAAACGATGTTTGGCGGCCGACCGGCTCTCGCGACCAACACGTCAGGGTTGCCGCTCGAGGAACTGGCAGCACCACTGCGTTACCCCGGCCGCTTTCTCGCGATGCATTTTTTTCAGCCGGCAGACGTCTTCCCGATGATCGAAGTCGTTCGCGCAGCGCGCACGGAGGACTCCGCCGTGGCTATATCAGTGGCGGCGATCAAACAGGCAAAGCGCGATCCGATCCTGCTGCAGCGGCCGGTGAATGGGTACCTGATCAACCGGCTGCAGCACTCAATCCTGCACGAGGCCTACCACCTGCTGGAATCGGGCATTGCCACCGCGGAAATGATCGACAGCGTGGCCAAGCGGCTGCTCGGCCCTCGTATGTGCATCACGGGCTTGCTCGAGCAGAAGGATCTCGCCGGGCTCGAGATGCACGCTCAGGCTCAGCGGTCGATCGTGCCGACGTTGTCTCACACGAACGTGCCCAACGCGTTCCTGCAGGACATGGTTGCGCGGGGAGACGTCGGTATCCGCAGCGGACGGGGGTTCTACGATTGGCGGCAACGTGACGGCGCGGCTGTCCAGCGGCGCGCCAGCGCGCGACTGCAGCGCCTGCTTGCCTATCTCGAAAAGGACGCCGCGGAATGAACCCGAAATCGGGGCTGGAGAAGGGCCTCACCAACTACGGCGATGCGGAGTTTTCGGCGTACCTGCGCCGTTCGTTTGCAAAGTCGATGGGCTACTCGGGCGCGATGCTCGCACGGCCCATCATCGGCCTTGCCACCTCGGCCAGCGGATTCAACAACTGCCATCGCCTGACGCCTGAGCTCGTCGACGCGGTCAAGCGAGGTGTGGTGGCGGCTGGCGGCCTGCCCCTCGAATTCCCGACGATTTCACTGGGCGAGGTGTTTCTCAACCCGACCAGCCTGGTATTCCGCAATCTGATGGCGATGGACGTGGAGGAAATGATCCGCGCGCAGCCTATGAGTGCGGTGGTGTTGATCGGCGGCTGCGACAAGACGGTGCCCGCGCAGTTGATGGGCGCGATTTCGGCAGGCGTTCCCGCTATCCAGCTCGTCGTCGGACCGATGATGACGGGCCGTTATCGCGGCGAGCGCCTCGGCGCCTGCACCGATTGCCGGCGATTCTGGGCGCGCTACCGATCGGGAGACGTTACGAAGTCCGAGATCGCCACGGTAGAGGACAGCCTCGCCGTCACCGCAGGGACGTGCGCCGTCATGGGAACCGCCAGCACGATGGCCTGCCTCGCCGAAGCGCTTGGCATGAGCCTGCCGGGCGGCGCCGCGGTTCCTGCCGTTCACGCCGATCGGCTGCGCATTGCGGAAGCAAGCGGCGCGGAAGCGGTCCGCCTTGCGGCCTCGGGTCCGACGCCAACCCAGATCGTGACCCGCGAGGCGATCGACAACGCGCTGCGAGTCCTCCTGGCGATTGGCGGATCGACGAATGCTGTCATTCATCTCGCCGCGATTGCCGGTCGTGTCGGGCTGTCAGTCGACCTGCGTCACTTCAACGCGCTCAGCGAGTCCACGCCGGTGCTCGTAAACCTGAAGCCGACAGGGCCGCACTATATGGAGGACTTCCATGCCGCCGGAGGTATGGGAGCCGTGCTTCAGGAACTGCGACCGCTTCTGAACCTCGAATGCCCGTCGGTCACCGGCGAGACACTCGGCCAGCGGCTGGAGCACCGACCGCCGTTCGTCGATCGCAGCGTCATCCGGCCGCTCGACGATCCGTTTCAGCCGACCGGTGGACTGCTCGCCCTGTTCGGGAATGTCGCGCCAAACGGCGCGATCCTCAAGTGCGCGGCGGCCGACGAGCGCCTCTTCGAGCATGTCGGTCGCGCCGTCGTTTTTGAAAATCTGGACGATCTCGCCGCGCGCATCGACGACCCGGCGCTCGACGTGCTGCCTGAAGACGTGCTCGTGCTGCAGAATGCCGGGCCGATTGGCGCCGGCATGCCCGAGGCCGGATACCTGCCTATACCCGCCAAGCTTGCCCGCTCCGGTGTCAAGGACATGGTCCGCATTTCGGACGCACGGATGAGCGGAACCGCGTTTGGGACCGTGATTCTCCACGCGTCGCCCGAATGCGCCATTGGCGGTCCGCTTGGCCTCGTGCGATCCGGCGATCGCATTCGCGTCAGCGTCAAGGAGCGCCGCGTGGACGTGCTGCTGCCTGAGAACGAGCTGCAGAGCAGGAGTCAGGGACCGCCGCGCCCTCTACCCGGCCGCGGTTACGCCCGCCTGTACGCGGAGTCGGTGCTCGGCGCAGAAGCGGGATGTGATTTTGATTTCCTGCGGAAGGACCCATAGGCCCTGTAGAGCGCACGCTTTAGCGTGCGCGGACAGGCGTGCGCGGACAACTTGCGCGACGTTTGACAGCCTTACGGATTTCATCTACCTTCCAGCCCATCTGTGTGTCGGTCCGCCGATTGTCGTGGTCGAGCAACCGACGTCACACTTCTGATTGTGAGGTCGGCTATGGCGACACAGTCGCGCCGTCGGTTCCCGGTCGGCGTCGTCATTGCCATCATCACGCTCGCGGCGGTAACGGGATCTGCCCAGCGCAGCCACCGGCCGTCCACCGCGCAAGGCGAGTGGCCGACGTATGGCGGCGATCTGGCCAGCTCGAAATACTCGCCCCTCGATCAGATCGACGGCAGCAACTTCGCGCGTCTCCGGGTGGCGTGGCGCGTGAACACGCCCGACGCCGTTCTGAGCATGACGCTGGCGAACGGTGCTGAATGGACCGCCAGCTCCACCGCAATTTTTGCGGAGCTGAATCGAATCGATCCCAAACGCTGGCGCGACCGTCAGCCGCCGTTCGTGAACAATTTCAAGGCGACGCCGCTCATGGTGGGGGGCACCCTCTACCTCAACTCGCCCTCGTCGGTGGGCGCGGCCTACGACGCCAAAACGGGGGCCCTGCGCTGGACCTACAACCCGAAGAGCTACGAAGCCGGTACGACGACGATGAGCGCGCGGTGGAACCAGCGGGGTGTCGGGTACTGGACCGACGGAAAGGAAGAGCGGATTTATTGGGGGACGGGCGACGGCTATCTGATCGCGGTCGACGCGAAGACCGGTCTGCCCATCACAGGGTTTGGCGCCAACGGCCGCGTCGATTTGATGGAAGGGCTGCCATTCGCGAAACGCGGTGAGCGCGATTATCTCAACGCCCTCACGTATTCGGTGCAGTCGCCGCCGTTTGTCGTCGGCGACATTGTCGTTACGCCAGCCTCCATCTCATCACTCGTGAGCAAGAAGGAGCAGATCCCGGGCTGGATTCGCGCGTTCGACGCGCGCACCGGGAAGGTGAGGTGGACATTCAAGACCATTCCAACTCCCGGTGAGTTCGGCGGCGATACCTGGGAAAACGACTCGTGGGCGTACTCGGGAAAGGTCACCACCTGGTCGATGTTCAGCGCAGACGAAGAGCTGGGGCATCTCTACGCGCCCACCAACACGATCGCACCCGACTATTACGGCGGACATCGGCTCGGCAACAACCTGTTCGCGGAGAGCGTGTTGGCCCTCGACCTCGCGACCGGCAGGCGAGTCTGGCATTTCCAGACCGTGCATCACGGCCTCTGGGACTACGACAACCCTGCGGCGCCCAACCTGGTCGACATCATGGTCGACGGCAAGCGAATCAAAGCGCTCGCGCAGATTACGAAGCAGGGGTTTGTATACACGTTCGATCGCACGACGGGCGCTCCGGTGTGGCCGATCGAGGAGCGGCCGGTGCCGCCGTCCAATGTGCCAGGCGAGCGCGCAGCGCCGACGCAGCCGTTCCCCACGCGCCCCGCCGCGTTTGAATATCAGGGTGCGACGCTCGACGATCTCGTCGACTTCACACCGGAGATTCGCGCCATGGCCGTCAAGGCCGTGCAAGGCTTCACGCTCGGTCCGCTATTCACGCCGCCCACGACGGAAGGGACGATCCAGCGGCCAGGGACCAACGGCGGCGGTAACTGGTCCGGCGCGGCAGTCGATCCCGACACCGGAATGCTCTATATCCCGTCAAGACAGGGTTGGAGCGTCAACCGGATCGTGCCGCCCGAGCCCGAGCTGAAGAGCAACCTCCGGTACGTCCAGCGGCCACGCAACAGTCCCCCGATGGGTGGGGTTCCGTTGTTCAAGCCGCCCTATTCGCGGATGACCGCCATCGACATGAACAGTGGCACGCACGCATGGATGATCCCGACGGGCAACGGGGATGCCGTGCGCAACCTGCCGCTGCTGGCGCCGCTCAAACTGCCGCCTGTTGGAGGCAACGTTACGTTGAGCGGACCATTGCTGACGAAGACGCTGCTCATCTATGCGCTGACCGCTGGCGGCACCAACGACGGACCACGCCTCGTCGCCTACGACAAAAGGTCAGGGAAGGAACTCGGGTCGACGGATCTGCCCGGCTTCGCCATCGGCACGCCGATGACCTACATGGTAGACGGCAAGCAGTACATTGCGCTTACCGTGACGCCGCAAGAACAAGGCGCGCTGCCGGAACTGGTGGCTTTGGCGCTACCGTGATGTGCTCAATTCGCTGACGACTTATACGCGACGCGGCATCAGTCAATTCTCGACGTGAAGGGACGCTGGTTATGAAAACGACGTTGTCGTTGCTGTCAGGGGTAGTCATCGTTGCCGCACTGGTCATCGGCCTGGCTCCAGACAGGGTCACGGTGGTCGCCCAGTCGGAAGGCGTGCCGAATTTCGACTGGGATCCGCTGTTCTTCCAGGATCTGCCGAACAGATGGACCACCGGACAGGTCGGGGGCATCAGCGTCGACAACCAGGATCACATCTGGATTGCCCACCGCCCGGCCAGCGTCTCGCCCGGCGAACGATCGGCGGCACTCAATCCGCCGGCGGCGCGCTGTTGCACTCCGGCGCCCCCGATTCTTGAATTCGATCAGAACGGCAAGTTCGTAAAGGCGCTCGGCGGGCCCGGCGCCGGGTATGAGTGGCCCACAACTGAGCACGGCGTGTACGCAGACCACAAGGGCAATATCTGGGTGGCGGGCAACGGCAAGGGCGACAACCAGGTTTTGAAGTTTTCGAACAGCGGCAAGTTTCTGCTGCAGATCGGCAAGCAGAACCAGAGCAAGGGGAGCAACGACACGGCCAACGTGTACGGCGCGGCCAGCATGGTTGTCTATCCGAAGACCAACGAGCTCTTCGTCGCCGACGGGTATACGAATCGACGCGTGATCGTGTACGACGCCGACACTGGCGCGTACAAGCGCCACTGGGGAGCTTACGGCAAGCCGCCCGACGACACTCACAAGTTTCCACCCAGGGCGCAGCTCATCGTGGGACCGCCCTCCCCGTCGTTCGGCAATCCCGTTCACTCCGTGGTTGTGTCGAACGACGACATGGTCTACGTGGGAGATCGATCGAACAATCGCATCCAGGTGTTTCGCGTTGACGGAACTTATGTGACGGAAGTGTTCGTCAACAGAGACACCCTGCAGAACGAAGGCACCGTGCACAACTTCGCGCTTTCACGCGACGCGCAGCAGCGATACCTCTTCGTTGCCGACGGCAGCAACAAAGTGCTACTCGTCGTCGACCGCAGGACGCTTACGCTGCTCTCGTCGTTCGGCGGACAGGGTGGCCACAACGCCCGTCAGTTCTTCCACCTGCACAGCCTCGCTTCGCAGCCCGACTCGAAAGGCAATCTGTATATAGGCGAAGTGAACGAGGGCCAGCGGTTCTTCCGGCTCCGGTATACAGGACTCGGCAAACCGCAGAACCCGGGCTACGCGACAGTCTCCAAGACGCCGTAGCGAAGGTAGCCGCGCAGGCTGAAGCCTGCGCGCTACGTACTGCCTACCCCTCTTCCTGTAGAGCGCACGCTTTAGCGTGCGCGTACACGTCACCGTTGCCCGGGCACCGGGCTGAACCCCGATTCGAAGCCCCGGGCGCGCTCGCGACGCTGCAGCGGATCCGTCGCGAGAACGGGCGGCAGGATGCCAAGCCGCACTAACTGAGGGCGGAATTCATAGCGGATGTTCACCGTCCGCGCGGGCACGTCTTCAAGGTCCAGCCAAACCTGGGTAACCACATGATCGGTCCGGTGACCCATTCCCGTTGCGGCGTATTCCTGATCGGCCGCCTTTTCGCTGCCGGCGCCCGCCGCGGCTTCCTGTCTGGCGGGCGAAGACTCCTGCGGTGCCGGCATCCGGCTGCCCACGTAGTCGCGCGTGTCGTTACGGCTCGCGCGCTGGCGCTCCTTGAAGAACACCGCGGAGATCACGCCGAGATTGTCGGTCTTGCCGAGCGCCTGTCCGTACGAACGAGCCTCCGTCGTAAATTCAAAGCGCCGGGCCTCGGTCCGGCTCGTCTGCCATCCCTGGATGGTGACGGTCTCGAACGGGTCGAGCACCCACTTGCGCGCGTCTGCGGCGGTCGTTTCCCTCGCGTCGATGCTGTTGAGCCCGTCCACCGCGAGCGCCACGGCCACTCGGACTGGGTAAGGGTTGTGCAATCGAATCGCATATTCCCGTCCCTTGAGCGCCTCGACGTACCAGCGTCCGTCATGCGCATAACGGTGTTGGGGAGCGCCGCCAACGAGGATGTCCACATCCCCGGCCGGTTGATGGGCCGGCTCAGAGGAACTCACGATACGGGCTGCGGCAAGCGCGAAGCCGGCAACGATTACAAACGCGAAACGATGATGCATAGAGCCTCCTGCCCCTTAGAACGAAGGGGGCAGGAAACCTTGCAGGGGCAGGGGAGGACGGTATTCTGCAGGGGCCGACCTTCAAGGTCGGCCCCTACTTACGCGGAAGGCACTGCGGCCGCCGGCGCTGTCCGCCGCACCCAGCCGTTCCTTAGCGCCAGATACGAGCCGATCGACAGAACCATCATCACGGTCATGCCGACAACCGCCGACAGCCAGATGCCGCGATATTCGGCCAGTGCATTGCCAGGCTGCGCGTTCAGCGAAATCCCGACGTAACCGCTCGCAGCCAACGCGGTTGCACCTGACAGTTGCGCCATCGTGTTGCAAAACGAAGAGAGCGAGGCTGTCCGCTGCTGTCCGAACGTGTCGGAAATGGCAGCGGGAATGATCGCGAAGAGGTTTACGGACGTTCCGAGGAGAACGGCGAGGATCACCAGCGCCCAGATGGCCGTTACGCCCGTGGACAGGACTTGAAACGACACCGTCCCGAGCACGAGCCATCCGATGATGACGACGATCCGCGGTATCCCTCGACGCGCGAGAATATCGGACATCTTGCCCGCCAACGGACAACCGGCCGCCCGTCCCGCAAGCGTATACGCAAACAGAGCAAGCAACCCGGCGGTGATCACGGCCTGGTTGAGGGGCATCCCCTCACCACTGATGTAGACATCCGCTGCGTAGACCGCAATCCAGGTCTGCGCGATCCGGATGCCGATGACGAAGCCGGACCAGAGGAACGCATAACACAACACTTCCGGGTCACTCAGCAGACGCCATTCGAACGGCTCCCGGGTCGTCGCGGTACTGGCCGACGGCGAGGAACGCAGCAGCAGCACCGCCAGCACGCCGACGACGGCGATGCCGGCGGCAATCATGTGCATGCCTTCACGCCAGCCCGACGCGAAGTAGATCGACAGAATGGGCAGCAGCGCATAGGCCGCGCCTTCTCCAAAGGCGCCGCCGACGCCGCCAAGCGTTCCCTGGCTGAGGCCGCGTTCCCGTTCGGGAAACCAGCGCGCGATCCCGCCGGTCAACGGTACGTAGACGGCTGCCGCCGCAATGCCCGCCAGGATGCGCCACAGGATGAGCGAGTTGGTCGTCTCGCCCATGGCAAATCCGGACATCGTCACAGCCGTGAAAAAAATGCCGCCGGCAATGATGGCGCGGCTGCCGATTCGATCGGAGGCGATCCCCCATGGCATCTGACAGAGCGCATAGGAATAGAAAAACGCGGACGCCATGAGGCCGAGCGTGCCTCGATCGAGCGCCAGATCGGCCGCGACAAACTTCTGCACCCCGGTGAAGTTCTGACGCGAAAACTGAGTGGCCCCGTAAGCCAGGATGCCAACTCCGAGGATGATCCAGCGGTAGGCGGCCGGCTGGGTTCGGGCGTTCGTCGTCTCGTTCATGTGATATGTCTCCCGCTTGATCGGGGACGACCTGAAGAGCCGGCATGCTAACAAATCGAGGTAGTCGGCGCAACGTTCGCTGGCCGCTTCTCAATGAATCGGTTAAGGTATCCGCCATGCGACACACGATCTGCGCGCTTCTGCTCGTCACGCTCATCATTCCGGCGAGCGCCGCGGAATTATCGACGCTGGCCACGGCAGCCGCCCAGGGGCCAATACAGGCGCTCGAGAAGGCGTATCAGCAACCGGGCCACGCGGTGAAGGTGCAGTTCGACACTTCACCGAACATCACGAAGCGCCTCGCCTCCGGTGAAACTCCGGACGTCCTCATAGCGCAGGCATCGACCATCGAGCAGCTCATCAAAGAAGGGCGGGCCATAGCGGACACCCGAGCGAGCCTCGGGAGGATTGGCGTGGGCGTCGCCATGGGACGAGGTTCGCAGCGGCCCGACGTCTCGAGCGTCGACGCACTGAAGGCGTCGCTGCTTCGGGCCGACACGGTGGTCTACAGCCGGGGCGCGTCCGGTCTGCTCGTGGAGCAGATGCTGCGCAAGATCGGCGTCGCCGATCAAATCAAAGCGAAGGTCGTTCAGCTGCCAACAGGCGCCGACGTGATGCAGCGGCTCGGCAGCTCCAGCGGCAACCAGATTGGATTCACGATGGTGAGCGAGATCAAGCTCGGCGAATCTCATGGTGGCGCGCTGGTCGGGCCGTTGCCGGCCGCCGTTCAAACCTATACGGCGTACGACGCCGTCGTTCTGTCGAAAACGAGCGCGCCGGATGCGGCGCGTGCGTTCGTTCGTGCAGTGACAACCCCCGCGGCACGCCAGGTGTTCGCCGCGGCGGGCTGGGAGTTCTAACTCAGATGAATGCGGGTTGAACTGCGGAAGGAGCGCGTAAATGACGAACCGAACCTGGACACGGGCAGCGGTTGTCGGTGTGGTGGTGATCGTCGCGCTGGCTCATGGCGGGCGGCCGGATCCTGTCATCGCGCAAAGCCCGGCGCAAGCGGTGCCTGTCTTTGAAGTGGACGCCCGATTCCCGCAGTTACCCGAGAAAATGATGATCGGCGGCGTAGGTGGCGTCGCCGCCGATCGCAATGGAAACGTCTGGGCCATTCACCGGCCGCACACCCTCCCTGAATCAAATGCGATGCTGAACGGGTTCGTGCCCGCACCGCCAGTAATTCAATGGGATCGCAATGGCCGTTACCTGCAGGGCTGGGGCGGTTACTCCACGACGAAGCAATACGAATGGTTCAATCGTGGCGGGTTGCACCGTTCGAAATTCGCGGAGTGCCCGGGGTGTGGAACCCTCGTCCGCGGCAACGGCGATCGGCGCCCCGGCAGCGGCGAGCACGGGATCTACATCGATTATCAGGACAATGTGTGGCTGACCGGCAACGGCGCCGGGGATGGTCACATTCTCAAGTTCACGAAGGACGGCAAGTTCCTCCTCCAGATTGGCAAAGGTGGCCGCGTGGGTCCACCTCTGAAGCCAGGCGGCAATCCCGAAGATCTGGTCGACAGCAGCGACACACAGAACGTTGCGCAGGCAACGACCGTCGCGGTGCATCCGAAGACCAACGAAGTGTTCGTCGCCGACGGATACGGAAATCGCCGGATCATCGTCTTCGATGCCACGACGGGCGCTTACAAGCGCCATTGGGGCGCCTATGGCGCCAGGCCCGACGACAAGGCACCGAACGAGCGCGTGATGACCGGGACGCCTTCGCAGCAGTTCAACACCGTCCATGGAGTGACGATCGGACCTGACGACACCGTGTATGTCGCCGACCGCGCCAACAACCGAATCCAGGCCTTTACGCTGCAGGGCAAGTTTCTGCGAGAAGGTTTCAACCGCAGGGAGTCGCAGGGAACCGGATCCGCGTTCGGTGTCGTCGTTTCACCGGACAACCGATTCGTGTACGTCGCAGACGGATCGAACGAGCGAGTGGCCGTCATGGACCGCGCGACGCTGCAGGTGATTGGATCCATCGGACGGCCGGGAAGCGGTGCAGGCGAGTTCTACCACCTCCACAGCATCGCCATCGACCCGCAGGGAAACATCATCACCGGCGAGTCGCAGGGCTATCGCGTTCAGCGTTTCGTGTACAAAGGGCTGACTACACGATCGAGCAATGTGACCAGGTAACGACTGACGACGTTTCTGCCAACTGCAGCTAGCCGCGACGTCGCGAAGGTTGCGGCGTCGTGGCGCTGCTGATCTCCATCAACACCTTTTCCACGCGCTTTTTTACCCCGTCCAGGGCCTCGGCCGCACCGAGGTAGTCTCCCCGCCCCACCGCCTCGCGCGGATCTTGCAAGTCGGCTTTCGCGTCGGCAAGCTCCGCTGCGGGTTGCCGAAGCTGCCGCGCCGCCACGCGGGCGCGTTGAGCCGAAGCGATTTGGGCCTCCCCTTTGGCGATGAGAGCGTCGATCTCCACGAGACCTCGTTCGATGTCCGACCGCATTCGCGCCTTGGTGTTGGCGGTGTCGCGTGCGGCGTTCTGCGCATGTTCGCGACTCTCGAGGGCGTAGTTCAATGCCAGCCGGTAGTCGCCGGCCGCCACCGCATCGTTGGCGCTTTTGAGCGCCGTCGTCGCCGCACTGTATTCGGTGGTCGCGTACTGGTCCGCGCCGGCAGCCTGCGCCGCGTCGATGGCGCCCTGCGCCTGATCCATCTCTTTGTTGGGCGGCTCCGCGCATCCTGCAGCAAGGATGGAACCGAGGACCCACGCACATGCGGAGACGCCGCGCCTGAACATAGAAACTGAGTATAGCGTCGATGAAACAAGTGGCACCACACGATCGGCCGCGGGAGAAGTTGGAACGTCTCGGCGCGCGGGGACTGGGCGACAACGAGCTGCTTGCGCTCGTGATTGGAAGCGGTTCGCGCGATGCCGACGCGCTCAGTGTCGCCAATCAGCTCATCGAACACGCGGGAGGGCTTCACGGCCTGACGCGGATGGGTCTCGATTATCTGCGTCTGGTGTCAGGCGTGGGACCGGCGCATGCCGCCCGAATCATCGCCGCCGTCGAGCTGGGTCGCCGCACGCTGATTAGGGGAGTGGCCGATCGTCCTCAGCTTGCCACTCCGCGCCAGGTGGCCGCATACCTGCTGCCGCAATACGGCGCCGGCGCAGTCGAGCAGTTTGGAATTGTGATGCTGGATACCAAGCACCGTGTGCTCAGAATCAAGATCGTGTCGGTCGGCTCTCTCGACTCGACGGTCGTTCATCCCCGCGAGGTCTTTCGCGAAGCAGCGTCGGCATCGGCGGCGGCCATCGTGCTGTTCCACAATCATCCTTCCGGAGATCCCACGCCAAGTCCGGATGACCTGGTGCTGACGACGCGGATGGTCAACGCCGGCAACATCATGGGCATCGACGTCATCGACCATTTGATCCTCGCCGATCAGCGCTACTTTTCGCTGGTGGAAGCGGGGCGGCTGGATCGTCGCGTCGAATGAGACGGACGGGATAAGATGGGTTCGGCTTGACGATTCTGCATTTCGACTGCTTCTCCGGTGCGGCTGGCGACATGATCCTCGGCGCACTGCTCGACGCCGGTCTGCCGCTCGAAGATCTGCGGCGTGCGCTCGGCAGTCTTGCGATCGATCGCGACGCCGTATGGACCGAACGGGTCACCCGTGCCGGTATCGCGGCTACGAAGTTCCGTGTGCGGGGAGAACGGCCGCCTGTCGATCGAGCGCACGATCACGAGCACCCGGGCTCCGTGCACGTCGAGCACCGACACACCTCGGCATCATCGCCCACGCATGAAGCGGTCGCGACGCAGACGCTGGAATCGGCGCATCATCACGCTCATCGCACTCTTGAGGAAATTGAACGTCTGATCGATGGCTCCGCGCTGTCACGTGATGGCAAAGGGCGCGCGAAGGCTCTTTTCAGGCGACTCGCTGAAGCCGAGGCGACGATACACAACACCTCGATCGATCGCGTCCACCTCCACGAGGTTGGAGCGCTCGATTCGATTATCGACATCGTCGGGACGGTCTATGCGCTCGACGCACTTGGCATAAGGCGCGTCACCGCCTCGCCATTGAATGTCGGCGGCGGCTCCGTCTCTTCGGCGCACGGGCTGTATCCCGTACCGGCTCCCGCCACGACCCACTTGCTGAAGAACGCCCCGATTTATTCCGGGCCTCAACAAGTGGAGCTGACCACACCAACCGGCGCGCTCCTCGTGTCGGATTTTGCTGAAAGCTACGGCGCCATTCCTGCGATGCGGCTGCAACGCGTGGGGTACGGAGCCGGATCGCGGGACTTTGCGCACTCTCCGAATGTCCTCCGGGTGCTGATTGGGGAAGCCGATAGCGCCGCCCCGTCGCAGACCGTCGTTGTCATCGAAACCGAAATCGATGATATGAACCCGCAGATCTTTGGTCTGCTCATCGACCAGTTGATGGCGGCGGGGGCGCTCGATGTGTTCTACACGCCGATACAGATGAAGAAGAATCGGCCTGGCACTCTCTTGTCGATCATCAGCCTGCCCGAGGGACGCGAGCGCCTCACGTCCATCGTGTTTCGCGAGAGCACCACCATCGGTGTGCGCTATATCGAAATGAAACGGGAGTGCCTCGATCGCGAGACAACGACGGTGGAGACGCCGTTTGGACCAATCACCATGAAGATTGCGCGGCGAAACGGTGAAATCCTCAACGCGTCGCCTGAATTCGAGGACTGTGCGCGTGTTGCCGCCGAACGAGAACGCCCGGTCAAGGACGTGCAGGCGGCGGCCCTCAAGGCCTTTCTCGATCGGCGACGGTGAACAGGCGCCCTGCTGAATGAAACCGTTTTTCATCACGACTCCGATTTACTACATCAACGCCCGCCCGCATCTCGGGCACGCGTACACCACGATGGTGGCTGACGCGATCGCCCGCTCGCGGCGGCTGCTCGGGTACGACGTGTTCTTCCTCACCGGCACCGACGAGCACGGCCAGAAAGTGGAGCGCGCTGCGCAGAAGGCGGGGGTGAAAACCGACGCGTTTGCCGACGAGGTGGCTGCTTCGTTCCAGCAGGTGTCCCGCGATCTCGACATCACGAACGACGACTTCATCAGGACAACCGAGCCGCGGCACCATCGCGCCGCGCAGGAGCTCTGGAGGCGCGTGGCCGCCAACGGAGACATCTACAAGGGCGACTACGAGGGCTGGTACTGCACCGTCGACGAGATCTTCGTCCCTGAGACGCAGCTTGTGGACGGCAGGTGCCCGACGTGCGGCAGCAAAGTCGAACGCCTCAAGGAAGAGAGCTATTACTTCCGGCTTTCGAAATACCAGCAGCCGCTCCTGGACTTTTACAAGGCACACCCGACGTTCGTGCAGCCTGACTTCAGGTTCAACGAGGTGAAAGCGTTCGTCGAGGCCGGCCTGCAGGATCTCAGCGTCAGCCGCACGTCGTTCCATTGGGGCATTCCAGTACCAGACGACCCGCAGCACGTGATGTATGTCTGGTTCGACGCGCTGACCAACTACCTCACGGCGCTTGGTTTCGGGTCCGACGATCGCGATGCGCAGGCACGCGTCGATCGGTTCTGGCCGGTCGCGATTCACCTGATCGGCAAGGAGATCCTCAGACAGCACGCCCTCTACTGGCCGGCATTCCTGATGTCAGCGGGAATAAAGCCTCCCGACAGGATCATCGCGCACGGGTGGTGGCTCATGGGGGGCGCCAAAATGTCGAAGTCGATCGGCAACGTCGCGCGTTACCAGGATTACGCGCGGGCGTTCGGCGTGGACGCGCTGCGGTACTTCGTCATGCGTGAGATGCCGCTGGGGCAGGATGCCAACTTCTCGGACGAGGGAATTCTCACGCGGTACAACGCCGACCTGGCAAACGATCTTGGAAACGTCGTCAGCCGCACGACGACGATGATCCACCGTTACAGCGGCGGCGTCGTTCCCGAGTCCTCTCATGGAGGCCGCGACAGCCTGGATCTCGCGCTCGAACAACAGCTCAACGACACTGTCGCTGGCGTAAAGCAGGATTTCGAGACGTTTCAAATCACTCTGGCCCTTCAGAAGATTTGGGAGCTCATTCGATCCGTCAACCAGTACATCGTGAAGCGGGAGCCCTGGACGCTGGCAAAGCACACGGAGCAGCGTCCAAAACTGGAAACCACACTGTATTGCGCGTCCGACTGCCTGCGCGTGACGGCCGCGCTGATCGACCCGGTCATGCCGGGGGCGGCGGAGCGCATTCGTCGGATGCTCGGCATTCAGCCGGAACTGTGGACCAATCTGAACGCGGGTGGGCTTCAGCCGGGCACACGTCTCGGCCCGACCGAACCCCTGTTTCCAAGAATTGAGAAGAGCCTGGAGGAGCTGCGCGGAATGGCAACACAGGACGCAAGCCAGACTACCGAGCAAACGGCGCCCGCAGACACGCGAATCTCGATCGACGAGTTCATGAAAGTCGATTTGCGCGTGGCAAAGGTGCTCGAGGCCGAAGCCGTTCCAAAGTCGAAAAAGCTGATCAAGCTGAAGGTCGACACCGGCGGGTCGCAGCGAACGATCGTGGCAGGCATCGCGGAGGCCTACCAGCCGGAGCAGCTCGTCGGGCGAACCGTCGTGATCGTCGCCAACCTTCAACCGGCAAAGCTGATGGGGATCGAATCGAACGGAATGATCCTTGCCGGAAGTCCAGAGGGTGGCAAGCCCACGCTCGTCGGGTTCGATCAGGACGTGCCGCCCGGTTCGCGCGTGCGGTGAGCACACCAGGTAGTCCGGCTAAAGCCGGACACTACGTACCTTTGACCTTTGCCCTTTGACTTTTGACCTTTGACTTTTGACTTTCATCGATAGCCACTGCCACCTCGCGGGCGAGGAGTTCGAGAGCGATCTTCAGTCGGTCGTCGAGCGGGCCCGCGGCGCGGGCCTCACCAGCGCGCTCGTCATCGTCGCCGCCGATGACGACACGGAGTACCGGCGGGCACAAACGGTGCTGAACGCATGGCCCGAAGCACGGCTGTCCATTGGCGTGCACCCGCACACTGCCGGGAAGTTCGCCGACGACCCTGCCCGGGCGGCGCAACTGGTCGAAGCGCGGCTGTCGGATTGCGCGTCGTCTCGCGCTCTCGGAGAAATCGGCCTCGATTACCACTACGACTTCGCGCCTCGCGACGTGCAGCAGGAGGTGTTTCGCCTCCAGCTGGACCTCGCGGGACGCCGGAAGCTGCCGATCGTGATCCACACGCGTGAAGCGGAAGACGATACGTTCCGCATCCTCAGCAAAGCCGCCCTCGGCGACGCTGGAGGCGTCTTTCACTGCTTCACGGGCGACCGCGCCATGGCGCGCCGCGCGCTCGACGCCGGGTTTCATTTGTCGCTCGCAGGGATCGTCACGTTCCCGCGGGCGACCGAGCTGCATGAAGTGGCAAAGATCGTCCCGCTCGAGCGGCTGCTGATTGAAACCGACAGTCCGTTTCTCGCGCCAGTGCCTCACCGGGGAACGCGCAACGAGCCGTCGCGCGTGGTTCACGTGGCCGAGGCGATCGCCGCGCTGCGAAATACCACTCCCGAGACGATCGCGTCGGCGACCCGCGACAACTACGTACGCCTCTTTCAGCCGTAACTGCTAGTCCCATCGACAATTAGTCGCGTACTCGCGTTGACACTCCGCGCGCGATATGGTCATATGAACGCGGCGTGAATCCCGCCGCGCAAAACAGCTCCACCGCCGTTCTCGCACAGTTGTTCGAGCCGATTCGCGATGACCTCCGCGCCGTGGAGCGCGAGTTCGCGCGTCACGTGCAGTCGCAGGTTTCAGTTATTCCAGCCATCGGCAACTATGTGAAGGACGGCGGCGGCAAGCGCATTCGCCCCGCGGTTCTGCTGATGGCTGCCCGGATGGCCGGTTATACCGGCGAGCGCGCGGTCCTGTATGCGTCGGTGCTCGAGTTCATCCACACCGCCACGCTCGTCCACGACGACATCATCGACGAAGCGGAGCTCCGGCGCGGGCGCGACGCGGCGCATACGAGATGGGGCAACCATCTCGCTGTGCTGTTCGGTGATTTTCTGTACCTCAAATCGATGTCACTGGCGCTCACACAGGACAACCTCGACATCATCCGGCTCCTGTGCGACGTGACGCTTCGCATCGTCGAAGGTGAGATTTACCAGCTCACCAAGAAGGGCGTCGTCGATCTCACCGAAGAAGAACACCTGGACATCGTCCGCCGCAAGACGGCGTTCCTGTTTGCCGGATGCGCGCGAATCGGCGGCATGCTGGCGCCCATCACGATGGAACAGCAGGAGGCACTCTGGGATTACGGCCTCCACATCGGAATGGCGTTTCAGGTGATTGACGACCTGCTCGACTTCACCGGCGAAGAGACGGCGCTCGGCAAGCCCGTCGGCGGCGACCTCCGCGAGGGCAAGATGACGCTGCCGGTCATTCACCTGCTGTCTTGCGGCGACGGCAGGGCCGATGCACTCGTCCGCAAAATCGTCCACGAGCAGAACGTCACCCTCGACGAGTGGCGCGAGCTTCGTGCGCTGCTCGCGCAGGCCCGCTCGATCGACTATGCGCAGAGCACGGCTGTGGAATTCGTCGAGCGCGCGAAGCGGGCGCTCCGGGCGTTCCCGCCCAGCGGGGCCCGCGATGCGCTGCTGTTTCTGCCCGACTACGTCCTTTCGCGCGATCGATGAAACGACAACCACGAAGTCACGAAGAGGCAAGAATCTGGTGATCTTCGTGGCTTTCGTGGTTCGATAGCGAGCGTGACGCCTGCCGAACGGATCAACGAGCTCCGCGTTCTCATCCGCCACCACGAAGAGCGCTATTACATTCTGAACGATCCCGAGATCGCCGACGTCGAGTTCGACGCGCTCATGAAGGAGCTCGAGCGCCTCGAAGCCGAAAACCCCGATCTCGTCACGGAGGATTCACCCACCCGCCGCGTCGGTGGACGCGTGGCCGCCGGATTCGCGACCGTGGAACATGTCGAGCCGATGCTGAGCCTCGACAATGCGTACTCGGAAGACGAGCTCCGTGGCTTCGACGACCGCGTACGCCGCGGGCTTGGCATCGACGCGGACGCCGTTGCCTACGTGGCGGAGTTGAAGATCGACGGTGTGAGCGTAGCCCTTACCTATGAAAACGGACAGCTCGTGCGAGGCGCGACCCGCGGAGACGGAACGCGCGGCGAAGACGTCACGCCGAACATCCGGACGATTCGACCCATTCCTCTACGGCTTCGCGACACGGCGCCCGGAGGCCGCTTCGAAGTCCGCGGCGAGATCTTTCTGCCGCGCAGAGCCTTCGAGCGGATCAATACCGAGCGCGAAGCCGCGGGCGACATCCTGTTCGCGAATCCTCGCAACGCCGCCGCCGGGACGCTTCGCAATCTCGATCCCGCGCTCGTGGCCACCCGAGGGTTGAGTGCGTTCTTCTACCAGCTCGTCGGTCCAGCGCCCGGCTCGGGGGCGGTCGACACGCATCATGAGACCCTCGATCTTCTGCGCCGCATGGGGCTGCCCGTTGAACCGCACCGCACGCGCTGCGTCGGCGTCGATGAGCTCCTGACGTTCTGCCGCGCCTGGCAGGAGAAGAGGCGCTCCCTCGATTTCGACACCGACGGCGTCGTGATCAAGGTCGATCAGCTCGCGGACAGGCGGCTCCTGGGCGCAACCAGCAAGTTCCCCAGGTGGGCGATCGCGTTCAAGTTCCCCGCGGAACAGAAAACGACGCTGCTCAAGAAGATCGAAGTGAACGTGGGACGCACGGGGGCGGTCACGCCGTTCGCGGTGCTCGAACCGGTGTTCATCTCCGGTTCCACGGTGTCGATGGCGACGCTTCACAACGCGGACGATATCCGGCGGAAGGACATCCGCGAGGGCGATTGGGTGCTCGTCGAAAAGGCAGGGGACGTCATTCCTCGCGTGGTCGGCCCGATCCTGGGACGTCGTCCTTCGGACACCCAACCGTGGGAAATGCCGACGACGTGTCCGCGCTGCGGCTCCGTTCTGTATCGCGAGGAAGGAGAAGCTGTCTGGCGCTGCGAGAACACGTCGTGCCCGGCAAAGCTTCAGCGCGGCCTCGAGCACTTTGCCTCGCGGTCGGCGATGAACATCGAGGGGCTGGGCGAGTCGCTCATCGCCCAGCTGATCGGCGACCGACTCGTTTCTGACTATGCCGACGTATATGCCCTGAAAGCACAAACGCTCGCCGATCTCACGAGCACGTCGGTCCGCACCGATGGAAAGGCGATCGAGCGCCGATTCGGAGAGAAGAACGCCGCAAAAGTCGTCGCGCAGATTGAGCGGAGCCGCGAGAACGAGCTGTGGCGATTGATTTACGGTCTCGGAATCAGGCACGTCGGTGAACGCGCCGCGCAGGTGCTCGCCGAGGCACTCGGATCGATGGACGCCCTCAGCGCGGCGTCGATCGAACAGCTGCAAGAGACGCGGGAGATTGGCCCAGTGCTTGCCGCGTCGGTGCGGAACTGGTTCGACGAACCTCGAAATCGCCACCTCATTGAGCGGCTGCGCGCTGCGGGCGTGCGAATGGAGGTCCCGCCTGAAGCGCGCGCCCTGCGGCGTGCCGAGGGGCCACTGACAGGCAAGACGTACGTCCTCACTGGAACCCTCGGATCGATGACGCGCGACGAGGCGACGGCTGCCATCGAGCGGCTCGGCGGAAAAGTCGCAGGCTCGGTCAGCAAGAAGACCAGCGGCGTGATCGTCGGGACCGATGCCGGCAGCAAGGCGGACAAGGCCCGCGAGCTCGGTGTGCCCACTCTCGACGAACCTGCATTCCTGGCCCTCATAGGCGCTCGACCTTCAGTGTAGTGTCCGTAGTGTCCGGCTTCAGCCGGACCCGACCGGATCCGGGCCGGCGTCGCGCCCGAGCTTCAATGCCATAATAAAAGGCAGCCATGACTCGGCGGTTCCTCGCGGTCACTATCTCGCTTTCGGCTACCGTCGCGTTCCTCGTCGGCCTCGTCATGGCGGGTTCAATGACTCCGGCTCCCGCCACGTCTGCACCCACCCCTCCAGTGGCGCGTGTGGCGAACCGCCCAGCGGTGTCAACGCCGCCGGCAGGTGCGGTGTCGTTCGCGGATATCGCCGAACGGCTCAACCCCTCCGTCGTCAATATCGACGCGGCCGCCGCTGCAGAACCCCGCCCGCGCCGCCGATCGCCGTTTCCGGGTGCGCCGGATCTGTTCGAACGGCCGCAGCGCGACCAGCTGGACACACCACGGCGCGGCGCGGGAACCGGATTCATCATCGATCCGGCAGGGCTCATCCTCACAAACCACCACGTCGTCGAGGGCGCCGATCGCGTCACCGTCAGGCTCACCGATGGCCGTCAGCTTCGCGCCGAGCGGATTGGCTCTGATCCCGATACCGACATCGCGCTCATCAGGATCGAGGCGTCGCCGCCGGTTCCCGTCGCACCGCTTGGCGACTCGGATTCGCTGAGAGTGGGCGAGTGGGTACTCGCTATCGGCAATCCACTTGCGTACGAGCACACGGTCACGGTGGGGGTGGTGAGCTTCATCGGGCGGAAGCTGTTCGACCGGTCGCTCGATCGCTACATCCAGACGGATGCCGCGATCAACTTCGGCAACAGCGGCGGCCCGCTCATCAACGCGCGAGGCGAGGTCATCGGGATCAATTCGGCGATCAGCTCCAGAGCGGCCAACATCGGTTTCGCCGTGCCGATCAATCAGGCAAAGGAAATCCTCCCGCAGCTCCGCGACAAGGGACATGTGTCGCGCGGGTATATCGGGGTCACGCTGCGCGATGTCGATCCCGACCTTCAACAGTCGCTCGCGCTGGCGTCGGCGCATGGCGCCCTCGTGCAGGACCTTACGCCCGGGTCTCCCGGCGAACGCGCCGGGCTTCGCACCTACGATGTCATTGTCGCCGTCGACGGACATCCCATCGACAGCAACGATGCGCTGATTCAACTGATTGCGGCGCGGGAGCCGGGTTCGGTCGCCATACTGCAGGTGCTGCGGGACGGGCGCTCGATGAACTTCACGCTGAAGCTGGCCGAGCGTCCCCTGCGCGATCGACGCGAGGGCGATCAGACGCCCCGGCCGCTGCCGTCCAACTATCGAGGCTCGCCGGTCGGTATTTCGGTGCGCGAACTCGACGCCACGGCTGCCGGCCGCTTCAACGTGTCGTACCGGATGCGGGGCGTCATGGTGTCGCGGGTCGAACCGATGAGTCCGGGCTTCGACGCTGACATCGAGCGCGGTCATATCGTGCTTGAAATCAACCGCCAGCCGGTCACCAGCGTTGATGATTACTACCGAATGACCAGGCGCGCCCGGCCCGGGGACATCCTCACGATGTACGTCTACAAGCCGGAACTCAATCAGCGCACGCTGGAAACCGTCAAGCTCGAGCAACGTTGATTACTCACCGACGACCGTTCCAGGCTCCGCGCTCCGAGTTCAAGCTTCGCTTTCATCGTTCCAGTTCACCGTTTGCGCGGGAACTCCACACTCGAACCCGGAACCGCCTTTCGCTATGAAACCCCGCATCCTGGTTATCGACGACGAGGCCGCGATCCGCGATTCGCTTCGGATGATTCTGGAATACGAGAACTACGAGTTCGTCGGCGCGGCGTCCGGTCCCGATGGTCTGGCCATCATCAAGCGCGACGCGCCGGATCTGGTGCTGCTGGACATCAAGATGCCGGCAATGAACGGCCTTGAAACGCTCACCGAAATCCGCAAAGTCGATGAAGCGCTCCCTGTGGCGATGATCTCCGGGCACGGCACCATTACCGACGCGATGCAGGCGACACGTCTCGGTGCCTTCGACTTCATCGAAAAGCCGTTTACGAGCGAGCGCGTCCTCGTAACGGTGACCAACGGTCTCGCCGTGCGCGAGCTGCGGCAGGAGAACCGCGCGCTGAAGCTGGCCATGGAGGTCAGGTACGAAATCGTCGGCGACAGCCAGGCGCTGCGGGCGGTGCTCGAATCGGTGAAGCGGGCGGCCCCGACCAACGCCACGGTGATGCTGCTCGGCGAAAGCGGCGTCGGCAAGGAGCTCGTCGCGCGCACCATCCACCGGAACAGCGCCGCGCGCGGGACAGCGGTTCATTCAAGTCAATTGCGCGGCCATTCCCGAAGAGCTCATCGAATCGGAGCTGTTCGGTCACGAGAAAGGCTCGTTCACCGGCGCCACCGAAAAGCAGATCGGCAAGTTCGAGCAGGCGGATCACGGCACCATCTTCCTCGACGAAGTGGCCGACATGAGCGCCAAGACGCAGGCCAAGGTGCTTCGCGTGCTGCAGGAACAGGAAGTGGAGCGGCTTGGATCCGCTCGCACCATCAAGGTGGATGTGCGCGTGGTCGCCGCGACGAACAAGAACCTCGAGGAAATGATTCAACGGGGGGAGTTCCGCGAGGATCTCTATTTCCGGCTGAACGTCATTCCGATCCTGGTGCCGCCGCTGCGTGAGCGCCGCACCGACATCCCGTTACTCGTGCAGCACTTCGCGCGGCGCATGAGCGATGAGCACAACATGAAGCCCAAGCGGATCGACCCCCGCGCGATGGAGGCACTGCAGCGGTACCGATGGCGCGGAAACATCCGCGAACTGCGCAACACCGTGGAACGGGTGATGATCATGGCGGCGGGCGACGTCATCCGCCTCGAGGACCTGCCTCGGGACATTCGCGGCGACGTGACCGCGCCG
Organism: uncultured Acidobacteriota bacterium; assembly: GCA_963814955.1. GTDB lineage: Bacteria > Acidobacteriota > Vicinamibacteria > Vicinamibacterales > UBA2999 > DATCJA01. The sequence goes on along the minus strand of CAWFEX010000010.1, from coordinate 1,289 downwards.
GCGTTCGCCGAAACCGCACCGCTTCCATCGGCGCCGCCCTCAGCAGCCACTGCGGAGGCACCCGTCGCGGCGGGCACTCTTCGTGAGTTCAAGGACGCCTCCGAGCGGGCGTTCCTCGTACAAAAGCTGCGAGAGAACCACTGGAACATCTCCAAGACGGCAGAGGTGATCGACACCCCCCGCAGCAACCTTTACAAGAAGCTCGAACAGTACGGAATCAAGCAGGACGTAGACGGGTAGACGGGTAGCTGGGTAGTCGTAGTGTCCGGCTTCAGCCGGACCGGTACGTGATAATGGACCGTCGCAGCCAGCCAGACGACCGCCGGTCCCCGCACGGGCGACGGCAGATAGGCGTATAGCCTGTCGCGTCGACGCCAACGGCGGGGGCGGGAGGAAAGTCCGACCTCCGAAGGGCAGTGCGCCGGGTAACGCCCGGGCAGGGAAACCTGACGGACAGTGGCACAGAAAACATACCGCCCTTCGACTCGGCGCTGCGCCGAGTCGAAGGGTAAGGGTGAAAAGGTGCGGTAAGAGCGCACCGCGTTCGTGGCAACACGGACGGCAGGCAAAACCCCGCACGGAGCAAGACCAAATAGGGTGGCGTTTGAGGACGGCCCGTCCGAAGCCACCGGGTAGGTCGCTGGAGCCCGCGAGCAACCGCGGGACTAGAGGAATGGTCGTTAACGCCGGGGCCGCCGCAAGGCGGCAACGGCGGACAGAAGTCGGCTTACAGGGTGACTGCGATTTTCTTTTTCCTTACGCGCGCGCACCGGTCCGTACGAGCCGTCGCGGCAGTCGTTTTGCTGAGGTCTACGCCGTTATGGCTCTGTACCTGGTAACCGGCGGCGCCGGCTTCATCGGCTCGCACCTGACAGAAGAGCTCGTCCGCCGCGGCGAACGCGTTCGCGTCGTCGACAGTCTCGTGACGGGCAAACGGCAGAACCTGGCGCATGTCGGCGGCGTGGAGTTCATTGAAGGCGACCTCGCCGATGCCGATGTCGCGCGCCGCGTCGTCGAGGGTGCTGACTTCGTGCTCCATCAGGCGGCGATCCCCTCGGTTCCGCGTTCCGTCCAGGATCCTGTGACGTCTCACCTCGCCAACGTCGATGCGACTCTCAACGTGCTGATCGCCGCTCGCGACGCGCGGGTGAAGACGGGTCGTTTACGCAGGCTCTTCGTCGGCGTACGGCGACACGCCGACGTTGCCGAAAGTCGAGACCATGCCCGCCGACCCGCTGTCACCGTACGCGTTGCAAAAGCTGGTGGGCGAGCAGTACTGCCAGATGTTC
>CAWFEX010000009.1:0-56622 GCA_963814955.1 uncultured Acidobacteriota bacterium | reverse complement strand
AGCTGTTTCCCGGCGTCGTCATCGGCATTCTGGGAGACATTGGAACCGATGCCGTCCGGATTCGGACCCACGAACCTCATGTCGTTTACGCCGCTGGGGACAGCGACGCCGGGAACGATCTACGTACGCGGGCGCGATGGGTTGCAACTGGCGGTCCGCGTCACCGGCGCCACCGGCCGTACTCGCGTTCTCCGGTACGTTCCGCGGACGCGACGATGGGTCGAGTCCTTTTGATGTGGAAGTCGGGGTCGATGCGCAGGCAACCAGTGCGTTCTGCAGATGCGGGTAGATCGTTCCTCGAGATCGAAGCACAACGGCGCGCGCGGGAACCTCCTACCCGGCCTTATTCAATGACGACTAAACGTGGCTCACAAATTGGCCGCATTCCTTACAAAAGGTAGCGCGCGTTTCTTGGCATCGCGATTGTAAATATGGCGCTTCTAGCAGTGACCAACCCCCCAAAGGCCATTGAACTTCGGCACGTCGTCGCGGCCGTGAGTGCCGCGCTCGCGCATCCACCGGCTGACGAGAACCTGGCGGCCATATTCGAGCGGCAGGTGCAGCAGCTTCTATCGATGCGGGCGGTGCGACTGCGCGAAATCCCCGCGCGGTACCAGGCGCGACTCGTCACCCCGACACGCACCGCCGAATCGATTGTGGTTGGGGTACCCACGTCGGACCCTCACGTCCAGGCTGTACTCGAAGCCAGGTTCGAGCGGGGCCGCACCCTTGGCGAACGCGACTTCGAGCTGATCACCGCCGCGGCGCAACTCGGCGGGCTCGTGCTGGAAGCGACACGGACTCGTCCTGCGGGTCAACCCAGGGAGTCTGACGGACTCAGCCCGCTGATTGGTTCGAGTGCGGTCATGGCCGCGCTCAAGGAGCGCGTGGAGCGCGTCGCCACCACCGACTTCACCGTCCTCGTCGAGGGGGAGAGCGGCACGGGCAAGGAGCTGGTGGCCCGGCAAATCCACGAACTGGGGCGGCGGCGGAAGGGACCTTTCGTGGCCGTCAACTGTGCGGCGGTCGTCGAAACGCTGCTCGAGGCGGAGCTGTTTGGCATTGAAGAGCGGACCGCCACCGGTGTGCGCGGACGCCGGGGCAAGTTCGAACATGCCGACGGCGGCACGCTGTTTCTCGACGAGGTGTCGGACCTGGCGCTCTCGGCTCAGGCCAAGCTGCTGCGGGCGATTCAGGACCTGGCCGTCGAGCGCGTCGGCGGCACCGGCACCCGACGGGTGAACACGCGCATCGTGGTGGCGACCAACCGTCCGCTGTCCGACCTCGTCGCGCGCGGGCTGTTCCGTCCGGACCTGTTCTACCGATTGAGCGGGGTGGACATCCAGGTGCCGCCGCTGCGCGACCGTCGCGAGGATATTCCGGACCTGATCGGTCATTTTCTCGCCCGGCATCGCACCACGCGGCAGCTGTCACTCTCGGACGCCGCCATTGACGCGCTGCGCCTCTATGAATGGCCGGGCAACGTGCGCGAGCTGGAGCGGCTCATCGAACGGGTGGTCGCGCTGGCGCGCTCGACCCAGATCGAACTGGACGATCTGCCGCCGCAGGTGCGCGGGCAGTATCGTGAAGTGCTGGCACCCGCGCTCGCCGCCAGTGATTCGATGCGCGCGTGGGCGAGCCGCTACGCGCGCCTGGTGTTCGAACGATGTGGCCGGAACAAACGGCAGGCCAGCCGTCTGCTCGATATCAGCTATCACACGCTCGATGCGTACCTGCGGTACAGCACCCCCGTTCGCGGCCACCCGGCAAGCGTGTGCCTGCCTGGGCCCGGCAAGCCGAGCAGTGTGAACCGTTGGCCTGAGTCGTTATGGTCGACAGATCTTACGGTGTCGGTTGAGAAGAATGGCGGCGGTCGCTATGGGCGTGTGACCGTTGCGGGCGATGCAGCTGCCACAGGTGGCGTACGTGCTCAAGGCGTGGCTGTGGTTCTGGGGTGGGAGGTTTGAAACCGACCGACACGCATTGATGGTAGCCGAGAAGGCCGGCGATTCGAGAAGGGGGGAACGGGCGCGCTAACCATTGAAGGTTCCAGCCGGTGGCTTGCCTACCCTTACAATTCAGGGACAATCACGCTCCTATCAACGAGCTGACCCGGCGTCTGTCAGAGAGGAGATTGCTATGACCCTCTTGGACGTGCCTACGGTTCCTGGTTCTCCGCCAACGCGGTGGCTCATTGGTTGGCGTCGCGTGTGGATCGTGGTAGTGGTGGTCAGCCTACCAATCACCCTGTTTTCCGCGGCGCGCCTGAACCCGCGCTCAGAATTGGAGCGGCTACTTGATGCCGAAGGGGCTGCTAGGAGAGCCGCGTACGAGCGCGCATTCGAGCGCGTCACGGGAGAGAGCGTCAACGCGTCCCTGAGCGCACGACTTGGGACGGCCGAATCTGACACTTTTGCGGTCGAAGAGAATATTCAGCGTTACCTGGAGATACTTGCGAGCCCGGACGCAACGCTTCGCGCCGAAATCGAGAGCATCGAGCGTGATTTCCGCCCCAAGATTGATCGGGCCTACGGTTCTGTGCGCCTGTTCTACTGGATCGTGGCTGCGATATGGGCTGTGTTGTGTCTGTCAACCTATGCCGTTGGCGCATCGGCGAGGTTCTTGGGGCGGCAGTTGTTGGGTGGCCGAGGGGCCTAGCGACGAGCGACCCCTGCGGCCCCACACGCAGCTTGAGGCCGGTGTCGGTCTGATACAGCGCCGCAGTCAATACCGCCTGCGGCCGGTGGGGGCGTTGCATCTGCCACAGGTCACGCACGTGCTCGAGCCGTGGTAGTGGTTCTGGTGCGGGAGGGCCGAAGCCAACGGTCACGGGTGAAGGGTAGCGTGAGACGGCCGCTGATTCGAGAGGGGGTCGCGCGGCGCGCTATGACGAGAAGGTTCCAGCCCCTCGGTCGGCGGGGACAATCCGCCCATTCTCGCGACAGTGGGCAACCGTTTCGATGCCGCTGCCGGTGAGGTCCAAATACGCGACCTCGCGCGGCCCAGGATGCGGAACGTATCCATCCCTTTCGGGGAGCAATTGACCAAGCCATCGTGAGCGAGCGGCGCAGTCGCCACAAAGAACAAGTGCTGTTGCTCGATCCAGTCCGACAATTCGGGTGTGATGCCGTCGTAGGACTTTCCCATACGGCCTCAATCGTATTACGAGCACCTCAGGAGAATCGCCGCGCCGTGGCGGGGGTGTTGCGCCACTTCAGTCCTGCGTAGTCGCCAAGTACTTACCAGCCCCTGCCATGAGGCCTCTCGGGCGACCCTGGCGCGAGAGGCAGATCACAAGCGATCCTGTCTTCTGGATGCACCACTGTGAGATCGATCGCATCTGGGCCGCGTGGCAGACGGCTAATCCGGGCCAGCATCCGTCACTCGCGGGCGCCGCGGCGACGATGGATCCGTGGGCCGAGACGGAGGGCGACGCCCGCGACATCACCGCGCTCGGGTACCTGTACGCCTAAAAGCGACTCAGAATCGGGACTTCGAGCTAAGAGTTTCGCGTCTCTCGCCGATGAACCAGTAGTTTAGCGATGGTCGTGAAAGTGCGCCATCGCACATCACGGCCTCGCGGTGCATGGGGTTCATCGGCGACAGACGCGAACAACCTTAGCCAACCCGACCGGCGATCGAGTAGCTACCCCGCACGCATCATTTCGCGGGTCCATGGGGTTCATGAGCCTCGCGTCGCGGTGCATGGGGTTCATCCTCGAGAGACGCGAAAAACCTTAGCCACTAGTGGAGCGCGAGCGCGTGGAAGGAAGAAGCCCGGCGCCAGCTGCGCGATGACCTCGGCTCGAAGGGGCTGGAACATCGAAGACCTGGCGCGGCGTGCGGAGGCGTTCGTCGCCAAACACTCGCAGCTGCGCGATGCGCTTGGGGCGAGTGGGCTGAAGTGGCGCCCCGACATTTTCATGGCTCTGATTGAGCATGTGCGCCTCAACAACGTCCGGTAAGGCACCTATGCAGGCGTTACGCGCGTCTGTCTTGGCTGCCGGGATCGATTACACCGACGCGCGCGACACAGGCGCATTGCCGGCCATCGTGTCGGGCGCTCTCCCTGCGCAAGCGACGAGAGCTGCCGGCGGACCTGTTCACGGCCGTGGCCGATGCCCTCGAACGGGATGTATCGACATTTCACGGAACCAGGCGTCAGAGGATCACTGCTGTCCGTTCGTGTCGCGTAAAGACATCAAGCCGTCCACTTGAGGTCGGCGTAGGATCGCGCAGGCCAGGGGCTTGCCGCAAGCCTACCCCGAACAATGTCGTGACTCCCGACGAGATGTCTTGGAGTGATCGTGTTCGGTATGACCGGTTGCGACGTTCATTCCGAATGAGGCGAGGCTCCTTTTGCGGCTTTGACGCGGAGAATGACATGAGTGAGAACCCCACTGATGCGAGCGTTCGCAACGCCACGCGCGGCGCTCGATGCATACGTCTGATCGCCGTTGTTCTGTTGCTTTTTGCTTACGTGTCGGAAACCGGGGCCAGGCAAACTACTTCACTGCCCGGCGAAGTCGTTGATCGCACAGGTGCTGTACTCCCTGGAGTGGAATAACGCGTCACAGCCGAAAATTCGGGGTTGACGCGGGTTGCGGTCACAGATGAGACGGCCGGTTTCTAATTTGAGACTTGCCCCCCGGGTCTTACCGGGTTGAATACAGCCTGGAGGGGTTCTCGTCGGGTGCGAGACGTGTCACTGTTCTAGTTGGTCAATCGCTGCAGTTGAGGCTGGTGCTTGACCCTGGATTCAATCCGAGCCCGGCGCCCGAGCCGCGGCCGCCCGCACCGCCGCCGCCCGACGCCGATTACAAAACTGGCGGACCGCCGCCGACACGGCCGCCTGCGGGAGGACTCGCGGTCGTCCCGGTCTTTTATGCCACCGATCGCGCGCGGCTCCCAGAGGCATCACTGAACTACGGCACTGCGCGCAATCCTGGGGGCACCCTCTTCCTCGGTCGATTCGATGTCAACATCCCGAGGGATCACCGTCAGGGTCACATTGAGCGGCCGAAAATATGGACGCTCGAACGGGAGGATCCCACCAAACACTTGGTGATCGTGAACCGTCAACAGCAGTCGTACCGAGGAGTTCTACAGACAGGTGCGCGCGCTGATCGGGCAATCGGTTCAGAAGGAAGCTTTCGTATTCATTTACGGCTTCAACGTCGATTTTCAGGGGGCCGTGTTTCGGACGGCCCAAATTGCTTACGACCTTCGGCTTCGACGGCGCACCGATCCTATATAGCTGGCCGTCCGCGCAATCGCTAGTGAATTACGCCACCGACGCCGCCAACAACGAGTGGACTGAGACGCATCTGCGCTGGTTCCTGGAAGATGTGGCGACAAAGACTGGCGCAATGCGCGTGCACTTGATTGCTCACAGCATGGGTAATAAGGCGCTCGTCAGGGCTCTCGATCGGATGGCCCCGACTAGCACAAGAAAGTTCGCGCAGATCGTACTGACCGCTCCGGATATAGACGCGGAAACGTTCGTGCAGCTTGCGGGCGCCGTACGACGGAACGGACAGATGGCAACGCTCTACGCATCGGCCAACGACGCGGCGTTACTCGCATCGAAAAAACTTCAGACGTACAGGCGCGCGGGCGATACGAGCGATGGCGTGGTCGTGGTGTCCGGAATCGACACAGTTGATGTGTCCGCGGTAGACACGACGTTTGTGGGCCATTCGGACTACGGGGATAACACGTCAGTGATCAGCGACCTGTTTCTGCTACTCAGCCAAGATTTGCCGCCTCCAAAGCGTCCTCGGCTCCGACCGGCGGGAAACCCGTCAAGTCGGTACTGGCGATTCGTTCCGTGACGCAGGAAGGCCGACATTAGATCGGACAGCTATGTTGGTGAGTTGCACTTCGTTACCCGACGAACCGGTGTCTTCGATCGGGACGCAGGACTGTCAGACGTCCGCGATTCATCCAGCGGTCAATCTCGATGCGGTAAAAGAAGGTCGTCATCAGAGAACGGTTCTGTCCATTCGAGTCCTACGCTGGGGCCGTTGGGGTTGCGGCGGTGCCGGTAAAGGTGTGGTGGTTGATCGACGGATGGGCAATTTCAAACTCACCGCGAACTACGTCAACAACCGCGTTTACCGTCCTCAGGACGAATACGTCGTCGGCCCATCAGTGTGGCCAGCGATTCACGTTTGGGTTGAGCACGGGCGCGCCACAGCCGCCGCTGCAACTCGACATTGTGTTCGAGTGTGTCCTGCTGTCGTTCCCGCTGAATGCGAAGCACCTCGGACCGTTCACGCATCTGGCGTATGTCAGCAGGTTCAACGAACGGCTCCTTCGAGAAGCCGTGGCACTTTTTGTATTTCCTGCCGCTGCCGTAACGAAGTGGGCGATCAATCTAGCACGCGCGTAACTTGTTGCCTGGGCGCTCGACGTGCAGTACCGAGTGCGCGACCGCCGCGATGCGGGCCGTCCCCGACATCCTTCTTCGCCGCTCCGAATGGGATCCCCGACTTGCGCACGTACACAACAGAGCCCACGACCAATCGGGCGCGGCCCCGTCCAGGGGCCGGGCCGGATACATGGCCGTAACCGCCGATCCTGTACTATCGACGTCGATGCGGCTCGATGTCTTGAGGTCCATTGGTCACGCGCAGATCGCAAAGGAATTGGCGATTGCCGCATGGTCTGTCGCTTTAGCGGCACTCCTCGTTGCGCTCGCGGTCGTCGTTGGCGACGAATCATGGCCCGAAGGTGGTGAATGGGGCGTTATTCTTCTGACGTGCTACGGCGGGGTTTGTCTGGTACGCGTCGCACGGTGGGTCACGCGCTTGCCACCGACCCTCAGACGTCAGTGGGTCCGCGTCGGCATGGCGGTCGGTGTCGCTGGCGTGGTGCTGATTGTCGCCTCCATTTACGACGAATGGAGAGACGCGCGGCCGATTCAGATTCAGTCAGACGTGGTCGGCGGTGGCCTACCGTTGTTTCCCCCTGACGAACCAGTAGATCCAACGCCTGTTGGCAAGATGTCGGCGGGCGCACTGTGGGCTGAATTTTCATCGAATTCAATAGCGGCTGAACGTGAAGACGGCAACCGCTATATCGATGTGTCAGGAGAGGTAGTCAGCATTCGCAAGGGCGATTATTTCGGCGCGGTCGTGGCTATTGGACTTGGACCGAATTATGCCCCGTACCATCGATCGATGTGTACTTAAGCCTTGATGGAGACAGTATAACGACGCTCAGCATCGGACGGGATTCGGCATTTCGCTGCATTGTGCGCTTTGTTCAAGGCAGACGCGAACCGATAGAACTTCACGCCTGCTCTATTACTGCCTCACGCTGAACGCACGCAGTCGGTTCTCGATCACCGCAACGAGCTTGCGGCACTGTGGGCAGACAAGACCAGTGCGCTCGTGGTTGTTGGTCATGGCTCACGTATCTCGAAGTTGCGGGGTGGCAACGGCACGACATCACGACCCAGTTCTCCGGGACAGGGAAGGGTGAAGCGATGTTCAGGGTCGCCGATGAGCGGCGTTCACGATTCCAGGGGCTCCCTTTGGCACCGCTGGGACCCTCACCTGCACGCACCGGGCACGCTGCTGAACGACCAGTTCGGCGGCGATTGGGACGCGTATCTTGAGCGGATCGAACAATCCGAGCCCAGGATCGAGGCGCTCGGCGTCACCGACTACTTCTGCATCGACACCTACAAGGAGGTGCGCAAGCGCAAGGCGCAGGGCCGCCTGTCGGATGTGAAGCTGCTGTTTCCCAACGTCGAATTGCGCATCGATACGAAGACCACATCCGACCGTGCGATCAATATTCACCTGCTCTTCTCTCCGCCACCCGAAGCCACGAAGCACAGATCGAGCGCATCCTCGGGCAACTGACATTCAATGTGGGCGAACGCGACTACGCCTGCACGCGTGCCGATCTGATCGCGCTCGGCAGGGCCCACGATCCCAAGCAGACCGACGAGCGCGGCGCGCTCAAGACCGGGGCCAACCAGTTCAAGACGTCGCTCCGCGACCTCAAGAACGCTTCAAGGCCGAGCGCTGGATGCGTGAGAACTGCCTGGTGGCCACCGCCTGCAAAACTGGCGATGGCACTCCGGCCTGAAGGACGACGACGCTTTTGCTGCGATGCGCAAGGAACTCGAGAACTTCGCCGACATCATGTTCTCCGGCAGGCCCGGGGACCGCGCCTTCTGGCTCGGCGAACAGCCGGCGCCGACCGCGAGTTCATTGAGAAGCACTACCGCGTCCTCAAACCCTGCCTTCACGGTTCCGACGCCCATCACGACGACGAAACCGGCACGCCCGAACAGGACCGGTTCTGCTGGCTGAAAGGCGACCTGCATTTGAAACGCTGCGCCAAGCCGTCGTCGAAGCCGGGCGAGCGCGTGTGGATCGGAGCGCAGACGCCCTCACACGCCATTCCCGCCCTGACGATCCAGAAGACCGCCTTCGGCACCGCGCCGTGGATGAAGAAGCGACGCCGTCGAGCTCAATGCCGGCCTCGTGGCGATCATCGGCGCACGGGGCTCCGGGAAGACGGCGTTGGCCGACATCGTTGCGATGGGCGCTCATGCGAAGGATGCGGGTGGGCGAAGCCTCGTTTCTCTGAAGCGCGCCTCTTCTCCCTGTCGATCTCCTGCGGCGCAGCCACCGTTGACCTGACTGGGCGGATGGAACGGCGACGGCCGCCGAATGCTTCCCGAGGCGGGGCCTCGATCCAGCCGGATCCGTCCGCTACCTCTCGCAGCACTTTCGTCGAAAAGCTTTGCTCGTCCGCAGGCCTGGCCACTGAGCTGCGCTCTGCCATGGAGCGCGTCGTCTTCGAGAGCACCGACTCTCTCTGCACGCCTCGAGGCCGACACCTTCGATGAACTCGCCGAGCGTCTGCTCGAACCGATCCGCACGACGTACTGCAGACCTGCAAGTGCAGATCGAGACCATCGGCGATGCAATCGTTCACGAGGAAATCCTGCGCGATGGGCTGCCGAGATGAACCAAGGAGCGGGAGGCGCTTGCGAAGAAGATCGAGAGCGCAAAGAAGGAACAACAAAAGCTGATCCCAAAGGGCAATGAGGCGCGCGGCAGCTCCTCGGCGAACTGGAGACGCCTGCATGCGGCGCAGGGCAGGGGAGGCGCTGCCGCCGGCTCCAGACAATCGAAGATCTGCGCACCGCCGCAACGCACCGGGTGCGGCCGAGCCGACGCGCTTTACCGCCATGCAGCAGAAGTATGCCGGCGCGCTCACTGCCATGCCGAATGGGACGCTCCGGCTGCGTTTTGCCGGCGACACGGGCGCCGCTCTTGCGCCGCGGCCAAGGGCCGCGGCCGAAGGCGCAGAGGCGCGCTTGATGGCGACCCGGCGACCGATTGACACCGCCACCGCTCATGCCCAGTGGCCGCTCAACTCCTGCTCGCCGAACGCGACAAGGTGAAGGCGGTCGTCGGCATCGACGCCGACAAGAAAAGAAAATACGACGAGGCGCAGAAGCAGATCGGCCTCGATGAACTGGCGCTCACCAGGCTGGATGCCCAGATTGCGCAGGCCCAGGGCGCTAGACGCGCCGCGAACCGAGCACATCACGCTCCGCCGCAAGCTCTATCTCGAGGTGTTCGAACAGCTCGTTCGAGGAGGAGGCCGTTCGCAGACCTGTATGCGCCCTCAAGGACCGCCTGTGGCGCGAAGGGCGCGCTGAAAAGCTTGCCTTCGTGACCGAACGCACCATCGACCTCGAACGGTGGTGCGAGGAAGGCGAGAATCAGTTCGACCTGCGTTCCGGCGATCGCGTGCGCGGGCGCGGCGGCAATTCAGGAAGCTCGCCGAGGAACATCTCGTTGCCGGCATGGCGCCCGGGGCTCCGCCGAGGACGTTGCAGACGCGATGGACAAGTTCCGCGACCAGATCCAGAAGGAGATGCAGAACATGCCGCCTTGGGTGAGCGCGGACCAACGACGCGCCTGGTACAAGGGATTTCGGCATGGCTGTACAGCACCGACCACATCAGCTTCGCTACGGCATCGAATATGACGGCGTTGCGATCGAGCAGCTCTCGCCGGGAACGCGCGGCGTTGTTCTGCTGCTGCTGTACCTCGCGGTCGACCTGCACGATCAGCGGCCCTTGATTGTCGACCAGCCCGAAGAGAACCTCGATCCAAATTCCGTTTTCGAGGAGCTCGTGCCGCATTTCCGCGACGCCCGCAAACGGCGGCAGGTCATCATCGTCGACGCACAATGCGAACCTCGTGGTGAATACCGACGCCGACCAGGTCATTGTCGCATCATCCGTCGCGGAAGGCGGGGGGAGGCCTTCCGGAGATCGACTACCAGACGCGGTCGCTGGAGAACACAGAAATTCGCGGCCTGGTGTGCCAGATCCTCGAGGGCGGCGAACGGGCGTTCCTGAACGGGAGCGGCGCTACCGCCTCCGCTGGGGACAGAACCTTCTCGAGGAGCCGTAAAAACAGGCGTTCAGAAAACCCTCTGGAACCTCAACTGCTGGCATGGCATATTCGGCGGGCAGACGACGGGGAGAGAACCCGGCGTTTCCGAAACTTCTTTTTCCGAGGAACCCGCACGAATGGCGCGCGTCAAGACGACAACAGAGCCCATTCCCGTTGAGAAGAAGGGCCCGTTCCCGTCCGGGTGAGCCAGAACGGGCTCCAGGATATTGAGAAGCTGGAGGGCAGCCTCTGGGTCGATGCATTTGCCAGAGATGGCGCACGTGCTCGAGCCGTGGGTGTCGTTCAGTCCGCCGGTGGTTTGAAGCCAACGGTCACGCATTGATGGTAGCCGAGACGGTCGGTGATTGAAGAGGGGTTGTGCGACGCTATGCGATCCGGGAACCTACCGGGTGGATCGGCGCTTTGTGGTGTGTGTCGATCAATTCCCCCACCGTATTACCTCAAGCCGAACCCGGGTGCGACCACGCCGGATGAAGCCAAGTGCCTCTGCCGCGCCATAGGACAGATCGATCACAACGCCGTCAGCTTGCGGACCCTTGGCTGGCCCTCGATCGAGAATGCGCACTTGGAGGGTCCGGCGGTTCATCAAATTTGTGACACGGACGATGGTGCCAAATGGCTATGTGGACGTGCGGCGACCATGGCCCGCATATCGAACCGAGCGCCGCTGGCGGTCGTTTTGCCATCGAATCCCGGTCCGGCGTACCAGGCCAATCCCTCACGCACGTCCAGAATGGTTGTGGCCGTGCGCGATCGAGCTGCACAGCCGGCAACGAGCATCACGAGCGCGACGATCAGGATTCTGGGTTTCGGCAATGGACGTCGTCTGTCGCACGTAGAGTGTCGCAAGCGTGGGACCACACTGAATAGACACACCTAACCGTCCGGCGATGAACACCTTGGGCAGACGAACTTGTTAGCAATACGCAGCCAATCTCGCGCACATTCTTGAATAGATACTTCCAGTTTTGTTCTGGTACACGTCACGCAGAGCGGGGTAATGAGTTCGCTGTCTGCGCTGCGCTCGACCATGACCGGCATCGAAGCAGGGCGAGAGTAGTCAAGTTTCACGCCCCGCGTTGCCTCACGGTGCGGCCTCCGCCGCGATTACGCGCTGCTCCGCGATCTGAGTGTTTGCTCACGACGCCGACGTCAATGTGCTGATGGCTTGCGGCGCGCAGCCGGCTCCGAACGATAAGAAAGATCGTTCCCGCTGCGATCACAATTCCGACGACAAGGAACCACACGCGAGAGATGTTGGCGGATTGACGGCAAAAGAATAGGGAGCGTCGTTATCCGCCTGCACGCTCAAAAGGCTACCTGTTCCGCTCGGTTTCTGTTGCCAGAAAGAGAATCCGGCGACTGGGTCGGACGCGACGACGAGGGCCACGCGGGGTGCCGGCGCGGCATCGTCACCGGGACACCCGCCGGCCGGCCGCAGCTCCACCTGCTGGTCGCGATCGCCGAATTTGAGCGCTCGAGGATCGTGGAACGCGTCCGCGCCGGCATGACCCGAGCGAAGCAGCAAGGCAAGCGACTCGGGACGCCGGCCGCGGCCGCTGCGCGACCGTCGCGAGGATATTCCGGACCTGATCGGTCATTTTCTCGCCCGGCATCGCACCACGCGGCAGCTGTCACTGTCGGACGCCGCCATTGACGCGCTGCGCCTCTATGAATGGCCGGGCAACGTGCGCGAGCTGGAGCGGCTCATCGAACGGGTGGTCGCGCTGGCGCGCTCGACCCAGATCGAACTGGACGATCTGCCGCCGCAGGTGCGCGGGCAGTATCGTGAAGTGCTGGCGCCGGCGCTCGCCGCCAGTGATTCGATGCGCGCGTGGGCGAGCCGTTACGCGCGCCTGGTGTTCGAACGATGTGGCCGGAACAAACGGCAGGCCAGCCGTCTGCTCGATATCAGCTATCACACGCTCGATGCCTACCTGCGGTACGGCACCCCCCGTTCGCGGCCACCCGGCAAGCGCGTGCCCGCCTGGGCCCGGCAACCAGAGCAATGTGAGCCTATCGCGTAAGGGACTTGGAAGGAGAACGGCCGATCAGCGGTGAGTGGCGCTGACAGCATGGCGGCGATGCATTGACTACTCTTGTGGAACGGTTCGCGGGATCGGCGAAACGTCGAAATTCCTAAGTCGCTCGAATCTGCCGGATATCCACCCTAATATCCCGAGCGGCGTACACGGGAATGGTTGGTGCATACGACTTCGTCGAGACGAATCTCGTACTGAAACGCGGCGCTGACGGTGTCTGACGCCGGCAGGCCGAGCATGTTCGTGACCAAGCGGCCGGCAACCGTTTCGGTGGATACGGCGGGCGCACTCCCAACATTACTGGGACAACCAGCTGATTGTGCCGGCGCAGTTCGAAGTACGTGACTTCACGCAATCGAGGCGACAGTCGTGCTTGTGCTGGAGAAGTGCCCCATCACGAACGGCTACTGAAATCGTTCGCAAAACGCTGCGGCGCTGCGGAGGCAATCGCATAGAATTCCCGACGTGCCGCTCACGCTTGGCACCCGAATACGACCCGACCCATAAGAACGCGGCGTCACAAGGAGTGGAGCCATGGCGGACGTCACGGCGGTGGTGAGTGCGCTGCAGGCGCTGATGGCGGGCGAGGTGATCACCGCGGCAGACGTGAGCTATGACGCGGCGCGGCGGGTGCACAACGGACTTATCGATCGTCGGCCAGCATTGATCGCACGGTGCCGCGGCACCGCAGACGTCCAAGCCGCCGTGCGCACCGCCCGCGAGCACGGACTGGAGATCGCCGTCCGCGGCGGCGGCCACAACGTCGCCGGTAACGCCGTGTGCGATGGCGGGCTGGTGATCGATTTGTCGATGATGCGGGGCGTGCATGTGGATCCGCGCGGACGGCGAGCACGTGCGCAGGGCGGGGCGACATGGGGCGACTACAACCGCGAAACCCAGCTTCACGGGCTGGCCAGCACCGGCGGCGTGGTGTCGAGCACTGGCATTGCCGGGCTGACTCTCGGTGGCGGCCTCGGATGGCTGTTGGGCACGCTCGGGCTGGCGGTCGACAACCTGCGTGCGGTGGAGCTGGTCAACGCCCAAGGAGAGATCGTGCACGCCAGCGCCGAGGAGAGTCCGGATTTATTTTGGGCTTTGCGCGGCGGCGGCGGTAACTTCGGTGTCGCGACGTGGTTCGAGTACGACGTGCACTCGATTGGTCCTGTCGTGACGGCGGGGCTGGTGGCCCATCCCTTCGCGGCGGCCCGTGACGTGTTGCGTTTCTACCGGGACTTCACGGAGTCGCTGCCCGATGAACTAGTGGCGTTTGGAGGCCTGCTGCATGCTCCCGACGGTTCGGGCACGAAGCTGGTGGCGATCATCGTGTGTCACATCGGCCCATCCGAGGCGGCGAACCGAGCAGTGGATCCGGTCAAACGCTTCGGATCGCCGGTAATGGACGTCATCGGCCCGATGCCCTACACCATCGTCAATACGCTCTTTGACGCGGGGTTTCCAAGGGGCGCGTTGAACTACTGGAAGTCGAACTTCCTCGCCGCACTGTCAGACGAGGCCATCGACACGATGATCGCGCGGTTTGCCGACTGTCCGTCCCCGATGGGCGCGGTGCTCCTGGAGCACTTCCATGGTGCAGCGACGCGTGTTGCTCAGACCGCAACGGCGTTTCCGCACCGGGCGGTCGGCTACAACATGCTGGTGGTTGGAGAGTGGGCGAGCCCCTCCGAGACGGCCCCGAATATTGCGTGGGCGCGCGACACCTACACCGCCATGTCGAAACACTTCGCGTCGGGCCGGTACGCCAACTACTTAAATGCCGAGGAGGTCGGCGCCCGCGATACTCTGGCCGCCGCGTTTGGTCCGAACTGGACGCGGCTCAGGGAGCTAAAGCGACGCTACGATCCCGACAACGTATTCCACCTGAATCAGAACATCTCGCCCTGACAACGAGCTTCATAGAGAACAATTTCCAGAACACTACTTGGAGATTCCAACGAGATAGTCGTTTAGACTTCGCTGGTCGATCAACGTTGCTCGAATCAGGTCGACTCGGCCTACGTCACGTATCACACGTGGAAAGCTGGTCGGCATTGTAGGCCTATCATGAGCGATCGGCTCGCAACCGCCTCGCGAACGAAGCGAGCAAGCGAATGCGCGCTTAAGATCTCCACGCGCAGGCAGTGAGCACTGTGGCTTGAACCGTCAAGTTGCCGCGCACAAGGAATGTCATGATCGCGATCATGTGGCAATTCGACGTCAAGAAAGGACGGGAAGCCGAATTCGAGCAGTTGTATGGCGCCGATGGAGAATGGACCGCGATGAATCGACACACCCGGTCCTATCTCGGCAGTTCCTTCCTTCGTGACCAGAACCGTTCCGCCCGGTACATCGTGATCGAATACTGGAGCGAGATGGTCGTATATGAGCGGCACCGAGCGTATCGCTCCGATGCGATCGCGTCTCTTGAAGGACGTCGCACCGCGCTTGTCGAATCCGTTGAACCTTTGGGAATCTTCGCAGCACTCGATGTGCCCGATCGTGCCGGGCCGACGTGGTCACAGCGAGACGGGTCTTAAGGTCCTGTCCCGCCGGAACCGCAGCCGGATATCTGTTTTCGATTTGAGCAAGAACAACAGTCCGTTTCCCTTCCGGTCGATCCGCTGCAGCTGCTCTGTAGTACGTTGTGGGCGAGCATGCCAGTCAGTGCTTTGCGCCGCTTGATTCGCGAGAACCGCCGCCCACCGAGCGTCGTTACGATTGCGGCCGTTGCCGTCGCGATAGGGCTGCTGCCGCTCCCTTACGGCTACTACATGCTGCTGCGGCTGTTCCTCTGCGGCGTGAGCCTCTATTTCCTCACCAGACCAAGCGGCGTACACGATACGGAGAAGTGGGTGCTCGTGGGACTGGTTGTACTCTACAACCCGCTTGCGCCGATCGAACTTGGCAGCAAACTGCTCTGGAGCCTGATCAACATCGCGACTGTGGTGTGGTTCTGGAAGCTGAATCGGCGATCGCAGTTGAGCGGCTGGGCGTAATCCACATCGTCTGCACGTGCAGACCAATCGATTTGTGGACCAAGCATAGAGCGAATGTACGCACCGCGCGAGCGCCACGGGCGAAGCGAGCAAGCGAGGCGCGGTTAATGTCGGCGGGATAGCAACAATCGAACGTGCCATTGGACGTTAGAGCTCGGCGCCGTGCACGGCTCTCGCGCACGCCATCGGCCGGCGATCTCGTGTCGTGGCCCAGGAGGGGAGACGTGAAAAATGCACTCGCGAGTGGGCGGGCGGGCAACCGCCGAATCGCGAGCCTGGGCTTCGCCGCCGTGTTGGCGTTTCACGCGCCAGCGGCGGCGCAGGTGCATCTCGTCCCGGTCGCGAGTGGTCTCGCCAGCCCGGTCTTCGTCGCTGGCGCGCACGACGGAACCCGACGCCTCTTCGTCGTCGAGCAGGCCGGCGTGATCCGCGTCATGCCGATCGGCGGCAGCGGCATGGGGACGTTTCTCGACATCCGGTCGAAGATCCGAGCCGGCGGTGAACAAGGGCTGCTCGGACTGGCGTTCCACCCGTTCTATTCGAGCAATCGGCGCTTCTTCGTCTACTACACGCGGGCCGGCGACGGCGCGATCGTCGTGGCCGAGTACCAGGCGTCTGCAGGCGATCGCGACGCGGCCGACGCAGCCGAGCGCATCCTGTTGACCATCCCGCATCCGACCAACACGAACCATAACGGCGGTATGCTCGCGTTCGGATCCGACGGCTATCTGTACATCGGCGTCGGCGACGGCGGTTCGGGCAACGATCCGCCGAACAACGCGCAGAACAAGGAAGTCCTGCTGGGCAAGATTCTGCGGCTCGATGTGGATGTGCGTGTCAGTGGGCTAGAGTACGGTATCCCGATCTCCAACCCGTTTTTCGGCGGCATCGCCGGCCGCGACGAAGTTTTTGCCTACGGGATGCGGAATCCGTGGCGCTTTTCCTTCGATCGTGCGACGGCGCAGTTGTGGGTCGCCGACGTCGGCCAGGGCGCGCGCGAAGAAGTGAACACGCCCATCGTCAACGGCGGGAACTATGGCTGGCGTATCTACGAAGGCACGGCCTGTACGAACACCGATCGCGCGCTCTGCACGCCGGCCAACTACCTGTTTCCAACCTTCGACTACCCACACGCAGGCGGACGCTGCTCGATCACGGGCGGATACGTCTACCGCGGCACGATTGGATCCCTGCCGACTGGCACCTACGTTTACGGTGATTACTGCACCGGCGAGATCTTCACCTGGTCTGGCGACGAGCAGCGCCTGCTTCTCGACACCACATTCGGCATCTCGTCGTTCGGCGAAGACGATGTCGGCGAGATCTACGTTGTGGATCTGAACGGCACCGTCAGCCGCATCGCGGATGGCGGCGGAAACGCCGCCGAGTGTCAGTATGACGTCGCGCCCGTTGCGCCCGTGGGCCGTGCCGGGGCGACGCTGACGGTCAGCGTCTCCACTACAGCTGGTTGCTCGTGGACCGTAACGAGCGGCAGCGAGTGGATCAGCGTCGCGGGCGACAGCCACAGCGGCAGCGGCGTCGTGTCGGTCATTGTGGCGTCGCACCCCGGATGGCTGATCCCTCGCGTCGGTGTTCTAACGGTCGCGGGGAAACCCGTGATGATTCTTCAGTTCTGACAGCGGTCGGCTGGCAGTGTCTACAAGAAGGCGGACATTAACGACATTTCTGCAGCACACGCAGGCCTTGTGAATGCTCGTGGGAAACTGTTCGCTGGTTTCGAAGGACTCTGTGGACGCGTGCTCTTTGCGTCCACGGCTTGGCCGGCAGGGAAGCGCCCGGGGGCCCGCGTGCGATGCGCGCGCTAGGCCGGTCGCCGAGTAGCACATGCCACGTGATACGACGTGCGCGGCATCGCGGTGTGCAGGTCTTCACGCCGACCATACGGGCTTTCGATCGACCCGCGCGCCGAGGGAGGCGCGAGTGGAATGAGGGAGAGCCCGCGCGGAATCGCGCCCACCGCCATCGTGCTGGGCATCACGACGAACGGCCTGTCGTTCGTGCGGAGTCTGGGCCGGCGCGGCACTCCGGTGCTCATGATGGATACTCCCGGCGGCAAGCCGGCCATGACGAGCCGCTTCGGGACGTCGCTGCCCATGCCGGATATCTGCGCCGCGCCTGAGTCGTGGCTGTCGCAACTCGGCGACATCGCCCGGCAGGCCTCATGCCCGCCCGTGCTCATCCCGACCGGCGACGAGCACGTGCTTTTCGTTTCGCAGTACCGCGACGAGCTGCGCCAGCGTTTCCGCTTCCGCATCCCGCCGGCCGGCGTCGCGGAAATGCTCTGCAACAAGCGCCGGCAGTACCAGTTCCTGATCGAGCGCGGTGTCTTGCTGCCGAGGACTGCGTTCGTCGACGGCGAGGTCGATGTCGCCAGGCTCGCGCAGGACAGCGTGGGATTTCCCTGCGTGCTGAAGCCCTGCTTCTCACATCGGTGGTGGCGGCAGCGCACGGGCGTCAAGCTCGAGATCGCACGCGGCGCCGACGAGCTCCAGCGTGCGTATCGCCGGATGTCGGCCACAGGCGAATCCCTCCTGCTGCAGGAGTTCATCCCCGGAGACGATCGCGCCTTCCACGGATATCTCGGCTACTATGGCGCGGCCGGTCGGCCTCTTGCGGCGCTCACGAAGCAGAAGTTGCGTCAGTACCCGCCGTTGTGCGGCAACGGATCGCTCCAGATCTCGACCCGCAACCGGCGCGTGGCGGAGCTCTCCGAGTACATCCTGCGCGGACTGAACTACGAGGGACTCGTCGCCATCGAGTACAAACTGGATCGTCGGGACGGCCAGGTACAAGCTCATCGAGATCAATCCGCGCAGCGTTGCGGGAAATCAGCTTCCCATCGACTGCGGCGTGGATTTTCCCTTCATCGCCTACGAGGACGCGATCGGTGCCCCCATCGCGCCGGTCGAGGACTACCGGGTTGGCGTGAAATGGCTGCACCTGGGGTGGGATGTCCAGGCACTGCTGGCCGGGCGCCGGGCAGGCCGGCTTTCCGTGGGGGAGTGGCTGATGTCGCTTCGCGACGTCCGCTCTCTGGCGATGTTCAGCGTTCGCGATCCCTGGCCGTTCGCGTCGTATGTCGCTTCAATCGGGCGGCAGGTGCTCGGTCGACGCCGGCCGCCGTTCGGGGCTTACTAGGCCGTTGCAGTGGTCGTGGGCAACGTCACCGGGGGGTGCCGTCCTGGTGTCCAAATGCCGCAGCGATAGCTGTTGATCTCGTCAGTAGCCTATGCAGGATCTCTTGTTCGGCGATCCTCGAGTCGTAGAGGCTGCGCACCTCCGCGATGGCTGCCTTCTCCTCGTCGGTCAGTTTGCGCGTCGTGACCTCGGCTTCTGCATCCTCCTTCCGGAGTCGCTCCATCGCCAGCTCGATCGCTGATTTCGGGCCGTCTTCTTCAGACATGCATTCAGCTTACTTGTCTCGTGCAGTCGCCGTTATAATCCGCCCATGAAAATCCCGTCGGCTGACGCTGCCGCTGGCCGATTCAAGAGGAGGCATCCATGAAGACGAATCTGTTCGTCGCCTTATTGGTGGCTTCGACACTGACCGCAGCCTCCGCGGCTGCACAGCCGGCCCCAGTCAACCAGGCCGGTGTGACGATGGGCCACTGGCACATCGCCTCCAAAGATGTGGAGGCGAACAAGAAACTCTTTGTTGCCATGGGCGGCAAGCTGTACATGCCCGGCGGCCAGCCGCTGATCATGTTCCCGGGTCTCTATATCAATCTGATCCTCGGGAACGAGAAGGGCGAGGGCGGCACCGTTGGATCGGTGGTGAACCACGTCGGCTTCATCGTCGACAACGTCCAGCAGCGCGTCGCGCAGTGGAAGGCGGCGGGTGTGACCGTGCTCCCTGGCGGCGCACTCCCGACGGGCGGCAACCGGCTGGACCAGGCTTATGTCGAGACGCCGGACGGCGTACGCATGGAGATTCTGGAAGACAAGACGCAGACGGTGCCGATTCGCAACGAACATATTCACCTCGCGGTGCCGGCAGCCGAGATTCCGAAAGCAGTTGCCTGGTATGCGAAGACGTTCGGCGGGCAAACAGCCACTCGTAACAACGCGCCGGTCGTCAACCTTCCGGGAGTCCAGCTCCGGTTCAATGCGGCCGATACGAAGCAGGCGCCGACGCGCGGCCGCGTGCTCGATCACTTCGGATTCGACACGAACGACCACGCAGCCTTCGTGAAGAGACTTGAGGCCGAGGGCATCAAGCTCGACCAGCCTGTTGGCAAGGGCGCCACCGGCAACACGATTACGTACATCACGGATCCCTGGGGGACCCGTATCGAAATTGTCCAGCGGCTGCCGTTGGGGCCCGAGGTTCGGGCGACGCAATAACCTCCGCCCTCGCGCGGAGCGGTGCTGCCCGCCGTTGTCCCCCCTGCGGGCGGGGGTCAGCGGCGGCAGCTTGCCGCCTTCGGCGAGGGTCTTCATGTGTGGAGCGCCTGAGTAAACCTCTCGGTTCTCCTCGCCCCTGTCCGCGGCGCGAGCAGCGTCGCCGCGAACAAGCTGTGTCACCAGGGGTACGCCGACTCGAGACTCGCCAAAATGTCGACCGTATAGGTCGCGACGCGATATCCCTCTCTGAAGTTCCAGCCGGGTGTGGCGTTTCATACGTGCCGTCGCGATACGAAGAGGCTCGCCTGATATAGACTCCGCCGTCCAGTGCGAGTCCTTCTCGTCCCTCTCCTGATCGTTCTAGGGCTATCACTCATCGCCCTGTTATTGCCGTCAAAACGAGATACAGGCGTTGCGGCGTGGTGGGCGCGTGTGCGCTACCAGATGATGGTCCTTGCCCGGCTCGCGCTGGCGCTGGCGTGCGCCGCAGGGATCGTTTGGTTTGTCGTGTTGCCGCTGATTGGCTGGCGCTAATACGCGCTGGTCGCGAGCCATTGGTGGCCGAGACAGCCGCCAAATCGAGAAGGGTCGTCCGGCGCGCTATGACGAAAAGGGGACCCCACCCGGTCGGCGCGTAACACATCACCTCACACGGCCGTCGTATTACGTCAACAACCAACACTTTCGTTGCGCACGCGGTTGCAATTTCGTGTTCCCGATCGCCCGTATTCCGGTGTTTTGCCTGTTAAGTCCTTGTCGTTGCATCAGGCGACCGTCATCAACGCGCCCGGATGCGCGCTGAGATCCATGATGATGCGGTAGCCGCCGCGGGCGATGTTTCACCACGACTCAGCGCAGTGAGCCTCGGAACGCATTTCGGTAAGTGACGGCTTTGAGAATCCATAGTCGCCTAGTGACGGTGGCATGGGACGTGTAGGATTGCGCTCCCCGCTGTGCCCAGTACCAACCATCCGCTGCCGATTCGTTGCCCGAAATGTCACCACGAGGGCTGCATGCTGATGGTGAAAAGCCTGACGGTTATTACCGTGGTGTGCGCCAGTTGCCGCCATACGTGGGCTGCGGCGCTGGAGTGGCTACCGCCAGATATCCAAGAGAAAGTCCGGGTCGCTTCCGCCGACACCTAGCGTTTCTGGCGCGCCCTTCAAGGTCTCGGTGCATCGACTCACTACACGGGCAACTCCGTGTGCAGCTCACGTCTCGCTGTGCGAACAAGACTGTAATGAGTGGTACGCGTCGCACGACGATGCCGCCCATGCCGCATTCGGGCGCCGCGCAGAACAAAGGATATGGCCGTAGCGACTTCGCCGGCCAAAGCTGGGACTGTGCGGCTATTCTTCCGGCACCAAATTCGCTCTATTGCGGATGCGAGAGATCTTTCGGCCCGGCGCCGACCTCCCAGCGCCGTGCTGCCACGCGGCGCCACTACCCAGCCGGGATCTCTCGCGCCCGTTGTTATCGAAGACCGTCTACCCCGGGGGTGCGAATGCAGAAGATCTCACCGGCGCATCGCGTACCTCCTGAATGTCCGGAGTGCGGATGGCCGGGCACCGTCACAGTCCAACAGACAATCCAAGGCGATCGCGACGTTTTCGTATGGCGCTGCATCGCCTGCAACGCCAAATGGCCAGTCCGAGATCGACAGGAAAATCCTAGGTTACGTCTCAGTAGCGAAGATCCAGATACTTAAATCTCAAGGCTGCCTGCATGCCGATCCCGGCGTCCGGTTTGGCGTTCCACCCCGATGCCCGGAATGTTCCGAGCTGGGCTCCGTCCGACTGCAGGCGGTGATCCGACGAGGCGCGGCGACTGTGTACTGGCAGTGTCGCCTCTGTCACGCCGAGTGGCCGGTCCGTCCGGCGGATTACCTGGAGCGACGGATCGGGTTGAAAGAGCGCCGCTCGACGGTCCGGTCCGAACGGCGTCTGGAGCACATGCACCACGACGCCGAGGCTCGTGAACTCCATAAACCTGCGAAACGATGCGGGCGGGCACCCCGTTTCGGGACAGGGAGACGCCCGACTATCGAATATCATCATTTTGCTGATGGCGGCGTGGCGAAGTACCCGTCGCCATCTGTTGTCTCGCCCACCAACTGTCCGGCATCGTTCAGACCAAGGGCGAGGAACGGTCGGATTGTCGGCTTAGTCTTAGGCGTGTCAGGAATGCACGAGAAGCCACGCTTCGGACTATATAAGAACGCAAAAGATGCGCACGTCAGCGACTCGCCGATAATCTCGCCGATGTTGTTGATGTCAAAGAGCTCGGTAAAGTCAGCCCCCGGCATGTCCAGGGTTTCGTAGTTGCCGTTTCTGAATATGAACCCGTGTCGTTGTTGGAATTCAGTATCGTCGTTGTATCCGCCGACGATGATGCCGGCATCATTGATGCCTTGGGCGTAGGTTACTGGAATATGCACTCGTGAGATCGGGACTGGGAAATCGATCGGTGTGAACGCTTCCCCCTCAAGGAGAAAACTGTGGATGCCATGTGAGGAGGTATTCGGTATGGCCAGCTCAAACTCGTTATATCCGCCGACCATCTGCCCCATGTTGTTGATACCGAATAGCCACGTTAGCGGGATTTCGGAATTTGTCGTCGGGTAATCGATTGTGGAGTACTGCCCGTCAGGCGTCCGTACGAAACCGTACGATGCGCAACACACTGGATCACCGGCCCGCAGGACAGTGAAAGAGCCCACCACTATGCCGGCATCGTTGATGTCTTGTGGAAACGTGCCTAGCGCACCGGGGACGTCAAAGGATTGATACTCGCCGTCGCTGAGCAAAAAGCCGTGCGCAATGCCTACAGAGTCGACCCAATGACCGACAACCTGGCCGTTATTGTTGATGCCGCTCCCATCCGAGGTAACAGACCCGGGAAATCCGAAACTCGAAAATTTGTACGATTGAATAGGATGTGACGCCGCGACCATTGCCGAAGTGGCCGCAAGCAACGACACGACTGAGATAACGACTGTTCGCGTAGTCTTTCCATTCGACGCGGCGACTCGTCTTTCTGCCGCGTCACCTGAACCGTCTTTCACGAGGGACACGACGAGGGGCAAGAACCGCATCAGATCCTCCTCTCTCACGATCACAAGTAAGCGTCGAACACGGTGTCGTGCGAGCCGCTAACAGCTGGGACGACGAATCACTAAGCGGCCCCGCCGAGTGTTGGAGCACCCGACGAGGCCTAAACCACCACAATCGGTGATTGCAGTCCGGCGACGGACTCCGTGTTGACCGCGTAACCCGAAGCTAAGGTTTTGGGGCTCTCGAGGATGAACCCTATGCACCGAGACGCCGGTCGTAACCGGCGACACCCGTCAGATGCTATTTACAGCCGACGGTCCCATAGGCACACCTTTCTTCTGGGAATCGTGCTCGTTTCTGTTCCCCGTTTCAGTGCTGCATTGCGCCGTTGGAATTTAGCACATCGCCCACAGTGACATTTCGGGTATCTGGGGCATCCATTGTCATTAACGACGAAGGCGGCGGCCGTGAACGTCACCGATTCACAACTGCTCCGTGAATGCGTGAAAAGCGTTCGGCCGGTCACTGGTCTTCAAGTGTGTCGTAGAAATGCCGCGAGCACCCCGGCACATGGAATCGTTTTCGCCAGGAGTACAACCACGAGCGGCCCCATCAGTTTCTGGGCGGTCGGACGCCTGGCTCCCGCTATCGCGTCTCGCCCCGCCCGTACGCCGGTGTAATGCCCGCGCTCGATACCCGGACCACTTCGTGGTCAAGCGCGTCACCAACGCGGGGACCATTCGCTTCACGACCCGGCTGTTGTATCTGTCGCCGGCTCTGCGGCAGCACTGCATCGGCCTCGAGGAGATCGACGACGGGATCTGGTCGCTCTATTTCTGTAACGTGCTTCTGGGACGGATCGATGAACGAAAAGCGCTGATAACAGGGCAACTGGGTGTTACCCATGTTCCCGGCCGGTTAACGCTGTTACCTATCTTTCCGGTTGCTCATGGCCGCTCGTGCAGAACGATTGACTGATTCAATCAATTCCTCCAGAGAGCCATATCGATCGGAGTGGCCTCTCGGCAAGACATTTCATGCATACCCTTTCGAGCGGCTTGCTGATTGCGGGGTTGATCTGCCGCACGGGCACAGGCGCAGGCACTGACCGCCAGCCGGTTGCTCGTACTGAATCCAGTGAAACCGGCGTCGGCCCGTCAGCATTGCGTACAACAGAGCGCCCACTCGATAAACGTCGATCTCGGCCGCCGTAGCCTGCGTGTGCGACAACTCCTCGGGAGCCATGAAGTCGGGCCGCCCGTAGTGCCCACTCGTGGAGTGGAGCATCAGTTTCGGCGTCTCGCCAAGCAGCACGTCTCCAGGAGTCGGAGTCCCTACAGTTACTCCTCGCTCACGTAAGAACTGCAGCACCGACACGATGACGCTGGCAAGCCCTCGCGCGTCAGCCTCGGGTAGGGGTCCACGGCCAAGCCTCGCACCGAGACTCTCGACCCCCTCGAAATATTCGAGCGCCACGTACACATGCCCGGCGACTTCGCCAACGTCGAGAACGCCGAGAATGTTTGGATGCTCAAGACCGACCATCGCCGCCACATTGGCTGGCAGTGTGCGGTTCGACCAGACTTGCAAGGCAATCGGCTTATCAAAACGAGCGGAGCGTGCCACGTAGACGATCGCGCCATTCTGGCCGAGCACGCGAATGGGTTCGTAACCTGGAATCGGCGGGTGTCGCTCTGAGGCCCATGTCGTCATGGCGTCATGTTGAATTCAGTCGGTCTGCTCAGAAAATCACTCTACGCGGCCGCCTCGATCGTGACTTTGAAGCCAAGCCCCTCTCATGATGTGCACGTTATTGATGAGGTCGTCGTGCACCGCCAACACCACTAAAGTCTTCACACCGTCGGATTTGTTTTGCTATCAGTTTTCGTAATCGTTCAAATCCAGTGCATTCCGCCCGCCCAATGCGGCCACGCTTTTGTAAGCCGATACCACAACCGGTATTGAGGGGTTTACTCCAGGGAGCGTTGACATGGGGCGGCGGTCGATCATTGTTGTACTCAGTAGCTTCGCCTGCTTCGCGTGGACGTCGGCGCAGGCAGCTCCGCTGTCCCTGACGGACGTCTTCGACCCGGCGCAGGACGTGTTCTTTGACCGCCGCGGCGCGGAGTGCACGAGCAGCATTCCTTTTGCCAAATGCGACTCATTCGAGTACCTGCACCTCTTGTCGGATTTTGACGCCGCGACGGATGCCATCACCGACGCGACGTTGTCGTTGACGTTCTATGACAACAACGACAACGCGGCTGAGACGGTCGACATTTTCTTGGACCCGCTTTCCGAGGCCGGCATCTCCGAGAACAATCTGAAAATCACCTCCGAGAGTACGTCGTCACACGCCTTCGCCCAGTTGCTGCTGAACCTCGTGACGTTGGTGAACGTGGACGGCGAGTTGTGGGTTACCCTGGCGCGGCAAAATGGCAGCTTCTACTTCGCGGGGTCAACGTTGACCGCACTCGGGGAGCGAACGCTCCCGCTCCCAGTCATCACCTCAGAAGACACGGGGTCGGTGGACAACGTGGGGGGCAGTGGCGACCTCACGGTGGTGCCTGAGCCTGCATCGCTTCTTCTGCTGGCCAGCGGATTTTTGGCCGTCGCTGTTTGGATGAGATCGAGAAGGGCTGCCAATAAGCGGTCGTGATTAGCGACCGCGAACCGGTCGCGCGGCGCACCGTGTTGGGCCGCGACGCTGCGCGAAACTTCAGCTTCGACGAGCTTGATTGCGTCGGCCGACGGCCGTCGCTCCCCCCTGAGTGCGGATATTTAGTGATCAAACAGCGGTGCATTGCGTGCTCTGTTGCAGAGCGTGGCCGCCACGCATCGATGGCCGCAAACTGAATATCCCCCGTCAAAGATCGCGTATTACGCCGTCCTGTTGCACTTCAAAGGGTGGTTCCCCGGAATTCCGTCGACAAGTCTTTAGCGGTGATAGCGAAGCGGGCCCGACAATTCGAGAGGGGTGATGCGGCGCGCTACCTCGCTCTGTGGCTCCAGCCCCGGTCGGGCGCGTATATCAGCAGCGCACGTACACCAGGTTCAAACGGTAATACAGCCCTCCGTCAAAGATCCCCGTTGCCACCATCGGTAGTAAGGGAATGGTCGATGTACCAATCATTCGGGTGCGTGGAACTGCGCCCTCAAGCCATTCGAGCAAATACATCTGATCAGCCATGTCCAAGCGGCCGACGTCCTCCAAAACGATCGTGCCGACCTGATGCGCCCGCGGAAGCACCAGTGGCATGTGGGGAAAAACCCGAATGATCGGATGGGCGAGGTGCGATCGCAATGAGCGGACTAACCGGCCCGTCACATGTCTCGGCCCGATCAGCAGTGCGTTCAACCGACTATTCGTTACACAGTCCCATTCCTCAGGCGTCAACGACGGCGTGAGAGCGCCGCGAGGATGCTGGCGCCGCGGCAGAGTTATCTCTTCCATGATCAACGGCGCTCCTGTGGCGGACCCAACATGCTTCGATCCGCGGGCGATAGGCCACAGGTATTGGCACTCATCGCACGAGAGGTACTCGAGCTCCGAGTACCCCCACGGAACGTCAATCGTGCGGATCGCATCGGAACCACACTTAGGACACGTCGGCTGAACAGGCGACGGCGAACCGCCGCGCGTTGTCGGCTTACTCATGTTCTGTATGCGTCGGAACGTCGATAGAGAAGGCAAGTCCCGCGCCAGGCGCGCGCGATGCGGAGCGGCACCAACTTAGTGCTGCGATGACTACTAATCGAGTATTGGCGCCTTGAAATTCGGCTGAGTGGACAGCTCGGCCGCCCGCACGACGGCATGAGGCACGGCTGAACGGGAATCGTCCGTAAGGTTCGCGCCGGCCATTGTTGCATCTGAATTCGCGACCAGAGCTGATTTCTTGATCAGGACATGCAACCGGAGCACGGTGAAACGCGCGCTACCTTAACGGTTGCTCCAGCCTGCAGGAGGACGGAAGCCGACGGTCATGGTCGCTGATTCGAGAGGGGTCGTGCGGCGCGCAATGCGAAACGGGGACCCTATCCCCCAGTGTCCGCGCGTTCTCTAGCGCAGCTGCCGCGTGGACGCCAATCGTGGCACGCAGCAACCACCGTACAGCGGGAGTGGTACAGTGCCGGTTCCTGACCCCCAGTTGCGGATGATCTGCAGCACATGCCGACGAAGCCGTCCCTGGCCGACACGACGCCGCGATACTCGAGTGCAGCACGTCGTGGACTCGCGCACCTCGCGAAAGAAACCACAAATGGAACAGGCTGAAATTCAAGCTCGAGCGACGATCGCTGCCGCGTTGATCATGGCGCGCGCAGTCGAAGTACCAAGCATCCCGAGTGGCGACTGGTCGAGGGATACAGCCATTATTCGGCTGCGCGATCTCACCGACTTCGTATACCAGGTGATTACGACGCCACAGGTTCCTTGATCCACGCGTGACATGCGTCCTGTGTGGTCCGGCGCGGTATGCCGAAGTGTGGCTCCAGCCCGGTCGGCGCGTACCGATGCGCGCTGCGGCCGACACGGCCGATGCCCTTAACGAGTGTCGATCTTCAACGCTGTTCAGGAGCAGCCTGGGTTGGTGAGCCGCATGTACCTTCCGGCTGCGGCTCGGCAATGTCGGTTGCCTGTGACAACGCCAGCATCCACCGACCCTCGCGCCTGACCCACAAGTGGGTGACGACGAAATCGCTATGCCCCGTCATGACTCTTGACTCGAACCTGCGGCCTCCTGGGTCAACCTGCGTAGCCGGTCGCGCATAAGGCCAAGGGCGGCTGTCCTCACAACTGTTCACAACTGAACATCGCAATTTCGATAAGAGGCCTACCATGCCCAGGGCTGCTTTCATGAGCGTTGACCCGTCAGGCGTACTTCTTCCGAGGGTCCATCCTCACCAAAGTTCCACGCAGGACGCCGCGTTGTTCGATGTGGTGCCTCCCTGCGTTAACAGACAGAAGGAGCACAGCCATGTTCAATAGGCACGTTGCGGTTCTGGCGTTCGGCGTCGCCCTGGCGGCCGTCGTCGGCATCGCAGCCCAGGCGCCCGTACTGAGTCCGTATCAGGGGGTCAACAACCTGACCTTTGCGCACGCCTTTACGTTGCCCGGTGTCACCATGCCGGCGGGGACCTACGTGTTCGAATCCGGGCCCGGCGGTAGCGACCGGAATATCGTCCGCGTCTCGTCGAAGAACCGGCAGAAAATCTTCTATCAAGGATCCACGACCGCGCTCGCGCATCCGCCGGGACACAGTATCGTCACGTTCGGCGAAGCAGCAGCAGGGACGCCGATACCGATGCTGGCGTGGTACCCACTTGGAACGAATCACGCCCACGGGTTCCAATATCCGTAGTTTTTCAGTCGGGATGCCACCAACCTTCCGCAGCGCACATCGCGTGTTTCTTCTGGGAAATGTGCTGCGTTGAACAGACCCATCCTCTGAAGCCGGTTACGATCCAAATCGCACCACAGCCCCCAAGACGGCACGGGTCCGATCTGGACCCGGTGCCGTCTTTTCTTTTGCCGTGCGGTGGCGCTACCTGGCGTGGTGCTGCCCGCGGGCCGCTATTCTTTTGACGCGGAGGACTCGGACCCCCGCATCGTGGTGTGCGTACCACGACGAAGATCTTTTACCGTGGGTTCACAAGTGACATTCGTCGCCCGAAGGGGATGTCTCCGAATACGTTGGTGACGATGGGTGAAGCGCCGACGAACCAGGCGGCGCCCATTACGACGTGGTACAAATGGGCAAGCGCACCGGACACGAGTTCCGCTACTAAGCGGGAACCCTAATGCCCTGCTCTCTGAATTGTCTGGACTGGGGGTTTAAGGGACATGTGGAGACGACAGTGAGATACAGAACTTTAGTAATAGCTGGCGTTTTGGTGCTCGCCCTTGGACTGGGTGGCTGCGGCGGCTCCGATTCTCCGGCCACGCCGTTGACGCCTTCACCACTCCCTCCGCGGGCGGTTGTTCCCGCGCCCGTCCCCAGCCCGTTCCCCCCTGGCACGCTGAGGGGCGTGAGTCTGTCAGGGGTCGTATACGAATTGACACCAACGGGGCTGACGCCGATTGCAGCGGCCGTCGTCTATTGTGAGCTGTGCGGCGAGGAGACTCACACATTCGCGACCGCCGACGACAATGGGTTCTACAACTTCTCCGGCGATCTCGCGAGGGGCGGCGGGGTGTGGGTGGTCCCCGGCGTGCCGACCCCCATTGCCGTGGGTTACTACAACAAAGACTACGAAGATCCACCGGGATTACCCGCGATGGGTCACGGGCCTGGCTGGAGAGAGGTGCTGATCGACGGGGACACGAGATTCGACATCGAACTGGTACGACGCGTAGCAGCCACTCCGTAATCAGCCCTCTCCGACAACGCCGCGGAGCGTACCAGTTAGATCGATTGGGTGAATGCGGTATCAAGAGGATTCGAACGAGAACAGGTTGCTACGTAGGTCACCACACCGCAATCTTCCGCCGCAAGTGTCGCCCAAGTCTTTACCGCGCGAAGACCCAGGGCCGACTTGGTTGCCCTGAATTCCGTCGACACCTTCAGCGGTCCACCTGCTCGTTCGTCAGAGGCGCGGCGCGACAAGAGCAGTCGCCTGGTGGCGACGCCTTCACCTCCGCCTGCGCCTTCCGCCGCTCCGCCGATCGCGATATTCACCCTCGAAACCCAAGTCACGCGTCGATGCGTCATTGGGTGAGGGAGGGGTGTGTGATCGCGCATCGATGCTAGAATCCCGGCCCTCATCTTGGGACGCCAGCGGATGCGCAACTACTGGAATTCTCGCGATCGCGCCGATCTCGTCGAACGGGTCAGGGGCGTGGGTCCCCATTCCGCTCGGCGCTGGGGAAAGATGAATGCGCACCAGATGATTTGTCACCTCGCTGATGCGTTCCGAGGCGCCACGGGCGCCATGAACCTGCGGCCTCGCGCGTTCGGGCTGGAGCGTCCGGTCAAGTGGCTCGCGCTCTACGTCCCGGCGCCATGGCCCCGCGGTTATCCCGCGCCGCGCGAAATCGATCAGCTCGCCGGCGCCGGGACGCCGCCCGAGGTATTCGACCAGGACCGCGAGACGCTGTTGAGGCTAATGGAAAACTTCACCCAGTCGGCAATCCGCGGCCGCCGGCATCCGCTCTGGGGCCCAATGTCGGAGTGGGAATGGGGTCGCTGGGGATATCTCCACACCGATCATCACCTGCGGCAGTTCGGAGCCTGAATGCGCAGTTCCTGACGATGTGAGTCACGGCGCTTCGACTCGTCGCCATCTTTGGGGGGTGGCAGCGTGGCAGTGGGGTGGCAGCGGGTCTGAGCAGGAGCGCAAGAGCCCTGCACACGCACGTCGTCGATTAGCCGGCCGGCCTTCTGATCCGTGCGGGGCAAGACTGGAGTGCTTCGGTCATCACTGACGGCGTTATGGGGAGCGAACGTTACGCTTCAGTCGCGGCTCGTCCGGCTACTGCGCTCCCATGTGACCACGGCCGTGTAGGGGCTCGTCATCTCTGCGCGCCTCCTGTCTCGTTCAGGTAATGGCGCGGCGCACGCGCTCGATTTGCCGAAGATGCACTAGATCATGCCCGGCGTTTAGTTGACGCAGATGCTTCAGGCTTTCGTCCCCACGCTCAACATGAACGCCGACGCGTTCCAAGTCGGTCGGAGACGCGTGTTCCAGCAGCCGCAGGTTCGCCCGACGCAACACCGCAAATAGCTCAATCGCTTCGCGCGGATCTTCCTCGTTGCCGTGCAATCGCTCCGCCCACAGATCCTGGTCATACCCGGTCAACTGCGGGCGCTGCTGGGCAAGAATCAGGCGCAGCCGCCAGCCCGAGGCAATCTCCGAATCCGCGAGATGCTGCAGGATCTGTGCGATCGACCACTTCCCTCGTCGTTCTGGCTGGCGGAGTTGCTGCGGTGACAGCCCCTCGATCGCACGTGGCAGTAGAAATGGCGTTTCGCGCAGAACGCCAATGGGGTCACGGTCGCCAAGCAACTCGAAGACGGCGCTCACGTAGGCTTTGGCGTGTTCGGCGGCGCCGGTTGTAGGATTTGTGAATACGGACATCGAAGACCTCCAGTCGTCGCCTGAATCATTGATCGTCAGTCTACGGCGTACATTCTCCGCCCGAGGACCTTTCGGACCTTGTCCGATGTCGAACTCGACGCTGTCGCCCTCTCGCAGATTATCGAGTCCCTCACCATAGACCGCACTCCGGTGAAAAAATATTCCTTCCCTGTATCGTCCTTGATGAACCCAAACCCCTTGTCAACTCGTACCGTTCGAATTGTTCCCGTCAACGTCGCCTCCCAAAGTTCTCAAATTCGGCTTGGACCCCCACTGCGGGAGATTCGTGAGCCGAAGTCTTCCGGCCGGTAATCCTCGTCATGTTTCTTTCGGACCCGACAATAGGCCGATCTGTGCGCGCCACGGGATTATGTCGAACGGCATCACGCCCGCACTGTTAGCCGAGAAGATCGACGATTCGAGAAGGGGTCGTGCGGCGCGCAATGCGAAACGGGCACCCTATCCTCCAGTGTCCGCGCGTTCTCTAGCGCAGCTGCCGCGTGGACGCCAATCGTGGCACGCAGCAACCACCGGTACAGCGGGCGTGGTACAGTGCCGGTTCCTGACCCCCAGTTGCGGATGATCTGCAGCACATGCCGACGAAGCCGTCCCTGGCCGACACGACGCCGCGATACTCGAGTGCAGCACGTCGTGGACTCGCGCACCTCGCGAAAGAAACCACAAATGGAACAGGCTGACGTTTCGTGGCGTGCTCGAACGCGTAGGCTAGCTCAATGAGCCGCGGCTAGCTGCACGCTGTCCCGGTAAAGCTGATCACGTATGGCGCCGACGCTCGTCTCGACGCGTGTCGCTAATCAAGTTGTCTAGGCCAGGAGGGTGTAATGGCAAAACGTGCGTTTCTGATCGGAATCAACCGGTATCAGATAGCCGGCGCGGATCTCAGGGGTTGTGTCAACGACGTGAAGGACCTGAGCGCGGCCCTTGTCGAATTCCACGGTTTCAAGAAAAGCGACATCACTGTCCTCACCGATCGTGCGGCAACCAAGAAGGCAATGCAGGCCGGCATCCGGTCGCTGCTGCGCAGTTCGAAGAAAGGTGACGTGGCCGTGGTTCACTTTTCGGGCCACGGATCGCACGTCCCCGACGACAACCGCGACGAGGCGGACGGCCGCGATGAGATCCTGTGTCCGGCCGACCTCGACTGGGACGACCCGCTGAGGGACGACTGGCTCCGAACGACGCTCGACACCGTGCCGTCGGGCGTCAACCTGACCGTCATCATGGACTGCTGCCATTCGGGGACGAACACGCGCGCAATCCTGCCGCCCGACGCGCCCGTGAAGGAGCGCTACCTCCCAAGCCCCTCGGCTCTGAAGGCCGTCGAGTCGGGACGTAGCGTGCCGAAGAAGGTCTCGAGCGAGCTGCGCGGCTCGCCGCGCGCGGCGCGCAAGGCGAGGGATATCGTCAAGGCGGAGCTGCCCGAAGTGCTCATCACGGGCTGCCGCGACACCCAGACGTCGGCCGACGCGTTCATAAACGGCCGGTTCAACGGCGCACTCACGTTTTCGCTCGTCGATGCGATTCGCAAGGGGCGCGGTCGCCTGACGTACAGGCAGCTGCACGACCGCGCCGCGGGCACGCTCAAGACACGGAAGTTCGATCAGGTGCCGCAGCTGGAGGGGCGATCGGAACGATTCGATCAGCCGTTGTTTTTCGTGTAGCCCACGGCCCTCGACCGCCATGAAACCATCGTCGGAAAAGCGCCTCCAGCAACTGCATCCTGCTTTGGCGTCCGCAGTTCGCGCGATGATCGCGGATCTTGCGGCCCAGGGCACGGTGGTCGAAGTGGTGCAGGGACTGCGCACCTTCGCCGAGCAGGACGACCTCTATGCGAAGGGGCGGACCAAGCCCGGCGCGATCGTCACGCAGGCGCGCGGCGGCGAATCGAATCACAACTACGGCCTGGCCGTCGATCTGTGTCCGTTCACGAGCGACAAGCCGGATTGGAACGCGCCGATGGCGGTGTGGGCCGCCATCGGAGCCGCGGCGGCTTCTCACGGCCTCGAGTGGGGCGGACAGTGGAAGAAGTTTCTCGACAAGCCGCACGTGCAGCTACCCGTGATGACGGTCAAGGAATGCGTGCGCTGCTATCACGCCGGGGGACTCGACGCGGTCTGGGCGACTGCCGCGCAGAAGATTGGCTGGACAGAGGCACTGAGTGCCGCGCCCAGGCTCGTACAAAAGCGGCGGACGGGCCGGAAAGCCGCACGCAGAAAGGCTCGCGACAGGAAGGGCACGGCCAGGCGTGCGCGCACCCTGCCGGCGACGCCCAGGCGGACCGCGCGAACCGCCACGCGTGCTGGCGCCAGTCGCCACCGCTCACGATCGTAACGAGGAGGCGCGGTGATCGAAAAACGCGTGACCGTGATCCTGTACGGCAGCGATCGGCACCTCTGGAGCGGCGGGCCGCTCGAGATCCGCGTATCGGATCTGTTTGCCGCGGGCGGGCCGAAAGAGCTGTCGTCGGGAGAAACCGATGCGTCGACCGTGGAGCTGCGTCTGCAGCTGCCGTTCGATGCCGGCCAGCTCTACGGGCTCACGTTCTCCGCGCCGCGTCACCGGCCCGCGTGGCAGATGCTCCGGCGGCTTGATTTCATCCGGACCCGCGAGCAGGTCGAGGGAGACGACATTGTCCTGAGACTGATGCTCGTGCCCGATTCGCCGGGAACGACGGACGTTCCGGGCGGATTCGAACGGCTGGTCCAGCTGGCGTCGCCGTTTGCGGCGCCCGGTATCGGCATCGACCGGACGGCATTCCAGCGGCTCGACGTCGCGGCGAAGATGGCGTTCCTCAACATCGAGGCGAAGCTGCGCGAAACCGTCATCGACGGCGCATCGCTGCTCTCATTCGTGCGCAGCGTCCGTCATGTCGCAGTGGACCGTGTCTTCCTCATGTTCGATTCCGCGCTCAAGCCGCGCATGGTCCGCTCGGTTGATTTCGCCGGTGCCCCGGGCCATCGCTCGCCCAGAGAGCCCGCGGGCCTGCCGGATCACCCGGACAGCTGGAAGCACACGCGGTTTGCCGAAGGAAACGTCCAGCTATCGTTTTCGGCGGATGCTGTCTCGTTTGCCGGCGGGGGGAGCGGGTCGCTGGTGCACTCGGCCGACGTCGACATCGATCTCGGCCGCGGCCTGGCGCACGCGAAGGAGTGGCTCGAGAACCATGTCTTCAAGCCCGGGCACAAGACCAGTCAGGCGCTGGTGTACGCGCTGTTATACGCGCAGGGCATCCTTCCGCAGTACACGCTCGACCCGGTGGCCGAGACGACGCATCGTGCCGTGACGCCCATGCGCGTCACGCCGACGCGAATGGCGCGGACGCGCGCGGCTCGGAAGAGCGCGCGGCGGAAGGAAACGGGGAGGAGCCGCACGCGCGCGCGGCGGTCGACGCGCCGCTAGCGCGAACCTCTTTCGCAATCGGCGATCCTTCCCTAGACTGAGCGGACGTCATGTCAGCACCGATTACGTTTGTCGCATCCGGCGTCCGCCGGGAAGGGCCCACGCGCGGTGGACCCGGCCTTCCGATGCCTCTGGCCGGGCGTCTCAAGGCGTCAGTCGCCCTGACTGCGACCCGTGCGGCACAGAACCCCGACGTGCGAATGGAGGCGGTGCCCGGTCAGGATGCCGTCGTCGTGCACATCGCAGGTGGTCCGGCGTTATGGCTGCATCCGGAACACGCCAGGGACTTGCTGCGCGCCCAACAGGATCCCGCATCGCCTCGGAGCGCGACCGACGGCGACCTCCGCGAGGGAGAAATCCGCATACCGTCCAGACTTCAGTGGAGACTCGAGGAAGGCGTTCCGGCACGAGGCGCTGCGCGCGGCTTCCTCGGTGACGTGCTCGTCGAGGCGATCGACGTCATCACCGGCTTCGCGATGGACAAGGCCGCTGATTTCGCTGCGTCCAAAGTGGTCGAGCACTTCGATTCGCGGGTTGATCAGGGTATTTACACGCTCACACCCGAGAGATTGACGCCGCTGAAAGGCAAGGCCAACGGGACCTTTACTGCCTCACGCGGAAACTCGCTTGTCCTGGTCCATGGCACGTTCTCGGAAACCAGCGGCACATTCGGCAAATTGTGGAGCGAACATCCTCAGCTTGTACGCTCGCTCTTCTCGGCGTATGAAGGCCGCGTGTATGGGCTTGATCATCCAACCTTGGGGGCGAGCCCGATCGCGAACGCGATTGCTCTCGCCAAGGCAGTACCGGCTGGTACACGTCTTCATTTACTGACGCACTCCCGGGGCGGGCTGGTGGCGGAGGTGCTGGCGCGCGTCGCGACGAAGCCGACCGACCCGTTCGCACCGTTCAAAACGAAGGGCTATGCGGACCAGCACCGCGAATTGCGGAGTCTCGCCGACCTCGTTTCCAGGAAAGGCATCAAAGTCGATCGCGTTGTTCGCGTGGCGTGTCCGGCGCGCGGGACGCTGCTGGCGTCCAAACGTCTCGATGCGTATGTCTCGGTGGTGAAGTGGGGGCTCGAGCTTGCCGGAGTGCCTGTCGTTCCCGAGCTGGTGAACTTCCTCGGCGAAGTCGCACGGCGACGGGCCGATCCCGAGTCTCTACCGGGACTCGCCGCGCAGATTCCGGAGAGTCCCCTGGTTCAGTGGCTGCACACCGCGGACGCGCCGATTACCGGTGATCTCCGTGTCGTTGCCGGCGATCTGCGGGGCGACTCCGTCATTACGTGGATCAAAACGCTGCTGTCGGACGCGTTCTACTGGACCGACAACGATCTCGTCGTACAGACGCGATCGATGTACGGTGGAACGCCGCGGCGCAACGACTCGACCTTCGTCCTCAATCAAGGCGGGACGGTGTCCCACTTCAACTATTTCAGCAACTCCGAGACGGCAACCGCCATCGTCGATGCGCTGCTTCGGGACACGCCGGACGGCTTCCGCGTGATCGGGCCTCTTTCATGGGGAGGGACTTCATCAGCCGGCGTTCGAGCAGCGATTGCGCCGCGGGCCCCGGCCGCGGCGGCGAGTCTCCCAGCCGTTTTCATTCTTCCCGGGATCCTCGGCAGCAATCTGAAAGTCGGAAACGATCGAATCTGGCTCGGTTGGCGCCTGGTCAACGGGTTTGCGCGGCTGGCGTACGACACAGGCAAAAAGAACGCTGTGCAACCGGATGGACCCATCGGTTCGTTCTATGACGACCTCACAACCTATCTTTCTCAGGACCACGACGTCATCCCGTTTGCCTTCGACTGGCGGCGTCCGATTGAGGAGTCAGCGAACCTTCTGGCCGACGCGGTCGACGCCGCTCTGCTCGCACGCCGGAAATCCGGCAAGCCCGTTCGCATGCTGGCGCACTCGATGGGTGGGATTGTTGCGCGGACGATGCAGCTGCAGAGACGCGACACATGGGATCGGATGATGAAAGTGAATGGCGCCCGCATCCTGATGTTGGGCACTCCCAACGAAGGATCGTGGGCGCCAATGCAGGTCCTGACCGGCGATGACACGTTCGGGAACATGGTCACCGTGGTTGGAGCGCCGTTCCGGAGCCATGAAACGCGGCAGCTCATCGCCCAGTTTCCGGGGCTGCTCCAACTCCAGGCCGGCCTGCTGGATGACCTCGGAAAGCACGAAAGGTGGAAGACGCTCGCCGAGGAGGACATCGCCGCGTTCCGCGCGAACAGTGTCTGGCACCGGCTGCCGGTGCAGCTGGATCAATTCAGGTGGGGCATTCCGAGTCAGAAGGCGCTCGACCGCGCCGTGTCACTGAGGCGGAATCTCGACAAACAACGCGACACGGATCTTGGCGCCTTTGCACAGAACCTGAAGCTGGTCGTCGGCAGAGCGGCATTCACGCCATCCGGCTATGAACTTGGCCCCGCGGGAGTGGCGTACCTCGACGTACCGGACCAGGGCGATGGGCGCGTGACGCTGCAAAGCGCGCTCCTTCCCGGCGTGGAGACGTGGACGCTCAACGCCGACCACGGCGCGCTTCCCAGGCGGAAAGAGGCGTTTGAAGCGTATCGTGAGCTGTTGAACGACGGACAGACGGCCCGGCTCGCGAAATTGTCTGCACCGGCGGCCGCACGGGGCGCCGTCGCGTCCAGTCCGGTCCGGAGCCGGCCCGCTCGCGCATGGCTCGTCAGCGCGCCCCCACAGCGGGAATCAGAAGTCCTTGCGTCCGCCGGCCGGTCCGCGCCCGCCGCCTCGAGTGCAAGTGCCGGAGCCGCCCTGCACGTCACGGTCGTCAATGGAGACCTGACGTATGTCCCTGAGCCGCTGCTGATTGGCCATTACAGCTCCTCGAAGCTGACCGGTGCCGAACGGTTCATGAATCGTGCGATCGGCGACGCGATGAGTGCGTCGTTGGAACGCGGCCTCTATCCCGGGGCGGTCGGCACGCATCAGGTCTTCGTCAACACGCGGCAAAGCACCGAGAACCCGTGGCAGCTGCCGCGACCTGCAGCGGTCATTGTCGCCGGACTCGGCGCCGAAGGGGAGCTGCGAGGATCCGATCTGGTGCAGACGGTGCGGCAGGCGGTCGTCGCATGGGCACAGCGGTTGACGGAGAGGCCGGCGACGCCTGCACTGCTCTCGCTGGCGACCACGCTGCTCGGCAGCGGAGGCAGCGGCATCAGCGCCGGGCAGGCCGCGCAGCTGATCGCGCAGGGGGTGCGCGAAGCGAACGACCAGCTGTCGATCGAACGCAGCGAGCGACAGCGGTGGCCACGGGTGGGTGATCTCCAGATCATCGAGTTGTACCTCGACCGGGCAAGCGATGCGTGGCGTTCGCTCCAGGCGCTCGCCACCGCATCGCCCGCGCTGTTTACAGTGAGTCCGGTCATCGCCGAGAGGATCGGGGCGCGGCGTCGCCCGCCCGACGCCGGATACCGCGGCGCAGATTACGATTTCATCAGCGCGCTCATCACAGAAGGGCGAGGACCAGGACGAGCGGATCGTTTATACGATCGACACCAAGCGCGCGCGCAGCGAAGTCCGCGCGCAGGCCACCCAGGTGCCGCTGATTCGCAGCCTGGTCTCGACAGCCTCGAGCAGTGCGAACACCGATCCGCAGATCGGCCGCACGCTCTTCAGCCTGCTCGTGCCGGTGGATCTCGAGCCGTTCATGGGTAGCAGCGCCGCGACGGTCATTCAGCTGGACACCGGGACCGCCGCCATTCCATGGGAGCTGCTCGATAGCAAGGCGCCCGGGAGCGGGGACGATCGCCCCTGGGCGATTCGCACGAAGTTGCTGCGCAAGCTGAGAACAGGCGGGGCCTCCGTCGCGGTCCGCGACGCATCCGCCGACGACAGCGTGCTCGTCATTGGCGATCCGGCCTGTGACCGCGACCTGTACCCGAGACTCTTCGGCGCCCGGCAGGAAGCGGCGGCCGTTGCCGAGTGCATCGGCTCGCGGCAATCCACAGAGGGAGCTGGCCAGCGCACGGCGGCCTCGCGGGTCACCGCGCTCATCAGTCCGCCTGACTACGACGGCACGGAGCCCGATGCGAACGCCGTCATGAATGCGGCGATGGCCGGCCCGTGGCGAATCATTCACATCGCGGGCCACGGTGCCGAGCCGCTGACCATCGGCTCCCGCGTCGATCCGCGCGGCGTTGTTCTCTCGGATCACACGTTCCTCGGCCCGAGAGAAATTGGCGCGCTGCGCGTCATTCCCGAGCTGGTGTTCGTGAACTGCTGCCACCTGGCGAGCGGAGACGTCACCCAGCTGCTCAAGGAAACCAACTACGACCGCGCGAAATTTGCATCGGGGGTGGCCGAAGCGCTGATCAAGGCAGGGGTGCGGTGCGTCGTCGCCGCCGGGTGGGCGGTCGACGACGAGGCGGCGCGCGTGTTTGCCACCACGTTCTACGCGCGGCTTCTGGACGGGTCGACATTTATCGACGCCGTGGCCGCCGCGCGCGAGGAGGCGCGTGGCTGCGGCGGCAACACCTGGGCGGCGTACCAGTGCTACGGCGATCCTGACTGGAAGTACCGGCGAGAGACGGGCGATGCGCAGCGGCCCACGCCGCCCGAGCCGTCTCAGGAACTCGCCGGCATCGCGTCGGCTGCTGCCCTCGTGCTGACCCTCAACACGCTGGCGGTGAGGAGCGAGTACGAAGGTGAGGATGCCACCGAACAGGCTGAACGGCTGCGGTTTCTGGAAGAGACCTTCGCCGGGCATTGGCGGAACAGCGGCGAAGTGGCGGAAGCCTTCGGAAACGCATGGTCGAAGGCCGGGAGATTCGACGAGGCCATCGACTGGTACACCCGCGCGCGCGTCGCCCCGGATGGGACGGCGTCTCTTGCAGCCGTCGAGCAACTCGCGAACCTCAAGGTCCGCCGGGCCTGGGAACAGGTGGCGAAGACGGATCGCAAGGACAGCGCCGCCAGGGACAGCGCGCGCAAGGAGATCGCCGAAGCGATGGCGCTTCTCGACATGCTGCTCGCTGTCGGCGCCACCGTCGAGCGCGAAAGCCTTTACGGGTCGGCCTACAAGCGCCTCGCGTTGATCGAGGCGGCCGCGCAACGCCGCGATCAGGAGATTGAAGCGATCTCGAAGATGAAGGTCCACTATGCGGCGGCGGAAAAGATCGCGCGCCTGCGCGAAGCGGACGAACCAGCCGGCGACGTGAACGCGTTCTACCCGGCGATGAACTGGATTGCCGCACAACTCGCCCTGGAAGGGGGCATGCAGGGGGTGGCACCGCCGGATGCTGAAACGCTCGCGGCCGTTCGACGCTCCATGATGGCCGCACCCCCCGACTTCTGGTCGGTTGTGGGCCAGACAGAGTTGACCATGTACACGGCTCTCTTTGCGGGCGCACTGGAGGAAAACCTGGAGTCGCTCACCGAGGAGTTCAAGGCCCATCACGGCCACGTGAATGCGCCAAAGCGATGGGCGACGATCCACGACAATGCCATGTTCGTGCTGGAGAAGTACGCGCAGCGCGCAACACCCCGCGAAGCTGCAGCCGCAGGAGTGCTCCTCAAGACCTTGTCGGAGCTGGCGGGACAGCGTCCGACGCCGGCGACGACGCCTGGCACGCGCCAGGGTACGAAGATGCCCCGCAAGCGGCGATCACACGGCTCGACCCGTAAGCGGCCCTCGAAGCGCCGGCCGACTCCTTCAATAAGCTGATGCTGACCACATGGCGAATATTTCCTCAGCTATCGACGCGAGGACGCGCCTGGGCATTGTCAACTTGATGCGACCGCGGGCACAGTAGCCGGATGCCTGTCGCGCACTATCCACGCTACCGGTTCCCGCCCGCGATTATCTGCCACGCCGTCTGGCTCTACTACCGGTTCACCCTCAGCTTCCGCGACGTCGAAGACCTCCTCGCCCAACGCGGCATCACGGTGTCGTACGAGTCCATCCGGCACTGGTGCGAGATCTTCGGTGCGGCCTACGCGCGGCGACTCCGGCGTTGGGCGGGGCCAGTCGGCGACACGTGGGCATCATGCCGATCTCGTACATTCGCGGCCAGGTCATACCTGGGGGCCGTCGACCAAGATGCGAGGTGACATCCTGCTCCAGCCCCGCCAAGATACCGCCGCGCGGGAAGTCCAAGCGTAGTGTGCCGCACGTCGTCACCGATCGCACGACACCACCCGCTACGCCAACAACCGGGCCGAAGTCTCCCACCAACCGACCGGTGGCGCGAGCGGCATATGCGGCGTTCAAATCGGTGGCACAGGCCCAGCGGTTCCTCGCGGTCCACGACGTCGTTCGCAACCTGTTCACCGTTGGACGACATCGGCTTCGCGCCGGCCATCAGCGACTTCTGCGCTCGCGCGCGTTCGTTACGTGGAACGCCGTGGCAGCGGCCTGACGACTTCGACGTCGAGATAATTCCCAACGTGGCCGTGGTCGACGTTAACTTGACAGCGCCCCCGCCTGGGCTCGAAACGGGCAAGAGCTCTTTTACACTGCGCCAGCAGAGAGTGGTCCAGGCACGATCAGCATGATGGCGGTGGACGTTATGGCAGGCCCAACGCTCAAAGTTGGTGCGCCAAAGGCGTCGTTCGAGTGGCAAAATACCAACATCATTCCTGTGACAGGTCACGACGTAACGTCGGATGGCCAGCGCTTTCTGATGGTACAGAACGATGGGCAGTCGTCTGGACCCGCGACGACGCAAATGACTGTCGTCCTCAATTGGTTTGAAGAATTGAAGCGTCTCATGCCGAACAACTGATGACACTCCAAGCTGGCACGCGCATCGGCACTTATGAAATCGTTTCGCCGATCGGTGCAGGTGGCATGGGCGAGGTGTATCGCGCACGCGACACGCGGTTGAAACGTGATGTCGCGCTGAAGATTCTGCCTGAGAGCTTCGCCACCAACTCTGATCGACTCGCGCGGTTTCAACGCGAAGCGGAAGTCCTCGCGTCCCTCAATCATCCAAACATCGCGGCCATCCACGGTCTGGAAGAGTCGAACGGCACACGGGCTCTCGTCATGGAGTTAGTCGAAGGCGAGACACTCGCGGACCGGATTGGCCACGGACCGATTCCGGTTGATGAAGCACTTTCGATCGCTCGGCAGATTGCGGAAGCGCTTGAGGCCGCACACGAGCAGGGCATCATCCACCGGGATCTGAAACCAGCGAACATCAAGCTGCGGCCAGATGGCGCGGTAAAGGTGCTCGATTTCGGTTTGGCGAAGGCGCTGGAACCGATGGCGGCCGCACGCGTCGATGCGACGGCATCTCCCACCATCACGTCACCCGCGATGATGACCGGCGTCGGGATGTTGCTTGGCACGGCCGCATACATGAGTCCAGAACAGGCACGCGGCAAGACAGCGGACAGGCGCAGTGACGTCTGGGCGTTTGGCTGCGTGCTGTACGAGATGCTCACCGGGCGGCGAGCGTTTGCAGGCGACGACGTGACCGACACGCTGGCGAATGTGTTGAAGCTGGAGCCCGACTGGAGCCGGTTGCCGGCGGAAGTCCCATCGCGCGTCCGGGCGACGCTGCGCGCGTGCCTGCAGAAGGATCCGAAGCGGCGCATCGCCGACGTGCAGAGTCTGCGGCTGGCGCTGGAGGGTGCGTTCGATTCGGGCGCGGCGCAGCGGGTCGAGCTCCCCGTCTCGCGGTCACCTGGCGGGAGGCGGCTGGCCATCCCCGCGATGGCGTTGGTTGCCGGTGTCCTCATAGCCGGAGTTGCCGCCTGGGTTCTGTGGCCGGGCGCCGCGCCGGCGCCTGTCAACCGATTCGATCACGCTCTTGGTGGAAACCAGCAGTTCAGAGGCGTCAATCGTCAGGTCGTGGCGTTGTCCCCCGATGGCCGTCACTTCCTCTACAACACGATCAACGGGCTCTACCTCCGGCGAATAAGCGAGCTGGATGCTCGGGTCATTCCAGGCACTGAGGCGCCGTTGATCAGTCCGTTCTTCTCGCCCGACGGGCAGACCATCGCCTTCGGCGTGCAGGGCCAGCTGCGCCGTCTTGCCGTCAGTGGTGGGACGCCCGTGACCATCTGTGTAGTAGATGGTGCTGCGTTCGGCGCGTCCTGGGGCCACGACAACACGATCCTGTTCGGGTCTGCGAAGGGGATCATGCGCGTCTCGGCGGCGGGTGGAAGGCCCGAGCTCGTCATCCCGGCGATGCGCGGTGAGCAACTGGCCTCGCCGCAGCTGCTGCCCGATGGCGACTCTGTGTTGTTCACCGTCGCCACCGGCTTCGGCCAAACGCCCGCCCGATGGGACAC
This sequence comes from uncultured Acidobacteriota bacterium, assembly GCA_963814955.1. Lineage (GTDB taxonomy): Bacteria > Acidobacteriota > Vicinamibacteria > Vicinamibacterales > UBA2999 > DATCJA01. The sequence goes on along the minus strand of CAWFEX010000009.1, from coordinate 13,931 downwards.
CGCGCAGATCGCCGTGCAGTCGTTGCGGACCGGTCAGCGGACGATCGTCTGGCAGGGAGGGAGCGACGCCCGCTATGTGCGGACCGGCCACCTGCTGTTCGCCGTGGGTGATGCGCTGTTCGCGGTCGCGTTCGATGGCGCGCAGCGCCGCGTGCTCGGCGGCCCCGTGGCTGTCGCTCAGGGTCTTTCGCGGCCTGTGAATCAATCGGCGAGCGACGGGACCGCCAATTACGCTGTCTCTGATACAGGCACGCTGGTGTACTTGAGCGGCGCGCGGCTGGTTGGCGGCGGCGAAGCCAGCTTCAGCACGCTGGTGTGGTTGAACCGCGACGGGCGCGAAACACCGCTGTCCGCGCCGTCCCGCGCGTACACGTACGCCCGAATTTCGCCCGACGGCACGAGAGCGGCGCTCGACGTGCGTGATGAGCAGCGCGATCTCTGGATTTGGGACTTCATGCGCGAGACGCTTACGCGCCTGACGTTTGACGAGGGTGAAGACGAATTCCCCGCGTGGTCGCCGGACGGCAAGCGTATCGCGTTCTCATCGTCACGTGGCGGCGGCTCGGCGGGGCAGACGAGCTTATTCTGGGTCGCTGCGGACGGCACCGGATCCGTCGAGCGACTGGTCGAAGCGAAGGGTCAGATTTTTCCCGCGTCCTTTTCGCCGGACTCTTCAAGCATTGTGGCGTTCGGCGCGGCTGCCGGAGCGGGCGAGAACGACGATGTTGTCCTTGTATCGCTGTCCGGCGATGGGGCGGTGGCGGGCGGCAATCGGGAGGCCAGGCCGCTGCTTCATACGATGTTTCGGGAGCGGAATCCCAGCCTCTCTCAGGATGGTCGATGGCTGGCGTACGAATCGAACGAGTCCGGCCGCGATGAGATATACGTGCGTCCGTTCCCTGCGGTGGATGGGGGACGCTGGCAGGTGTCCACGGGCGGGGGAATCCAACCGGTGTGGGCCCGGAACGGCCGCGAGCTGTTCTACAGGAGCGGCGACGCGCTTATGGCGGTCCCTGTGCAGACAAGCTCGGGGTTTGCGGCCGGCAACCCGACACCGCTGTTCAAAGGTCAATATGTCGTGGGTCCGGGAGGTCGCAGCTATGATGTGTCACCCGATGGGCAGCGGTTTCTCATGATCAAAGCCGGACCTGTCGCGGGCGCACAGAGCGGGTCGCCGGCGCGGATCATCATCGTGGAGAACTGGTTCGAGGAGCTGAAGCGCCTCGTGCCGACGAACTAACGCAATTTACGTCAGCGGTCCCCGCGATCTCCCTGCCCCTTCTTGGCTTTCGTCCGTGCCTTCCGAGGACGATCCTGAGTGAGCGACCGGCCCACGTCATCCGACTCCTTGTACTGACCTCGAGCTCAATATGTGCTTTGGTCTATGCGGTCGATGCATCTGCCATAGGTCGCGACATGCTCGAGCCGTGGCAACGTTTCAAAGGCGGGAGGTTTGAAGCCAACGGACACGCGGTGACGTCGGCGCCGTGCAATTGTGAATCGTAATGCGTGATTGCGCCGAACGGACTGCTACACTTTTCCGCTATTTGACAGCGCGCCGGACTAAATTCCACGGAGGTCTAGTCCCGTGAACGTACTCAAGGCGATATCAGTGCGACGCTCGATCTCGAACGGGTCGTCGACTTCGCCCTGAGCCAAGACATACTGTCCTGCGAGTCGAAAATCGGCCTCAAGGCGCTCCTCTCCTGCGCTGCGTGACAGACGTGGACCATCGAAGTTGTCTGCAGACGATTCGCTCCATGCCGCAACCAAGGGTGTCAAGGCGCCGATGCGAACGCCCATGTACAAAAGAATGGCGTCTCTAGTGCTGCACCCACCAGCACGACAGGCGTGATAGAACATTCGGTCCGCTGCCCGGCGGGCAGCTGCATCGCCCTGAGTATCGTCACAGGCTTTATCATGAACGACTGATGCCCGACGATAGTCGCCGGTATACGGGGATCCAACTAGTGTCCAGAGGGCTCGAGGGATGGATGCACCATCGACCACATACTTCGCGGGTGTGATCCACTCCTTCCCTTCTGGATCTAAGAATCGGAAGTCCGCAAGCATCTGCATCTGACGGTCGGGTGTGTCGGCAGTCGTGAGCCACTCGGCCTGCGGATCTCCGGAGAACTGTCCGTGCGTCATGTGTAGACTTTCATGCTATCAGCCGAAACGCCGACCTCCGAGGAGTCAATGCGTAATCGCGCCGGCAGTGTAACGCAAGGGTTGAGCTACGCTCAATCTAGTCATTCGTGATTGAAGCGGGGGTGATGCGGCGCCCTATGTCAAACGCGGTTCCAGCCGGGTCTAGCTTGCAGCATGTTCCACGCCCCTGGCTTTTCGGCGGCATTCGATTTGCTCGATTCCGCCTCATGGACAGCAAAGATCACAACCCAAGCGCAAACGTTCCCGCACAAACGGATGAGGATCCGAAGGGCGACCGTGGCCGGGGCGACAAAACGTGGACTCCTCCGGCGGATCAGCAAGGAATATCAAATCGTCCAGGAGATGGATCCGAATCGATAGCGGGCGGTACTGCCTCGCCGCGTTCTTTAGGCCGTGACGACGTCATTGAAGACAACATTGAGAATGAAGAAAACAGAAACGTAGAAAAAGATGTCCAACAAGCTCCGGAAGGACGAACGCTGCGGAGAGGTACCGGACAAAAAAGACAAAGGTCCTGACGCGGACATTAAGCACCACAAATACGGCACTCAAGCCATAGCAGATGGACCACACTCGCAGAAAACCGATGCTTCCGCGGTACGACGCGGTTCTCCTGGACATCGACGGCACGCTCGTGGACAGCAACGGGGCGCATGCGGCCGCCTGGTCGGACGCGTTCGCGGCCCATGGCCGACACCACCCACCGGAAGAGATTCGCCCGCTGATCGGCAAAGGTGGCGACAAGCTGCTTCGGGAGCTGGCCTCGCTCGACCACGAATCCAGTGAGGGCAGGAAGATTTCCGAAGAGCGCGCGGAGATATTCAGGAAGTGTTACCTGCCGACCCTCAAGCCAACGCCCGGCGCGGCCGCGTTCGTCGAGTGGCTCTTGGAAAGCCGCCTGACAGTCGTCGTCGCCACATCCGCGAAACAGGAGGAGGTGAAGGCCCTGCTGACGATCTGCGGTGCGCAGGCGTTGGTAAAGGACGCGACGACATCGGACGACGCTGAGCGATCCAAGCCTGATCCGGACATCCTCGTCGCGGCCTTGGAGACATCCGGCTCATCACCCGACCGGGCCATCATGATTGGCGACACGCCCTATGACATCGAGGCGGCAAGCCGTGCCGGGCTTGCAACGATCGCATTTCGATGCGGCGGGTGGGATGACGCCAAGCTCCAAGGCTCAATCGCAATTTACGACGACCCGCGGGAGTTGCTGGATCGCCTGGGTCAATCGCCGTTCTTTACGGAGACATCTTTGGAGTAACAGAGCAGTGCAGAAACGCACGTTAGGCAGGAGCGGACTGGAAGTATCGGCCCTCGGCTTCGGGTGCATGGGCATCAGCCACGGCTACGGGCCTGCCACCAGCCGTGCAGATGGCGTCGCGGTGATCCGCGCGGCGGTCGACGGCGGCGTGACCTTCTTCGACACGGCAGAAGTGTACGGCCCGTTCACGAATGAAGAGGTCGTCGGCGAAGCGCTCGCGTCCATTCGGGATCAGGTCGTCATTGCGACGAAGTTCGGGTTCAGGGTCGAGAACGGGAAGCAGGCTGGTCTCGATAGCCGACCCGAGCACATCCGCGAGGTCGCCGACGCGTCGTTGAAACGCCTCAAGACGGACCGTATCGATCTCTTCTACCAACACCGTGTTGATCCCGACGTGCCGATCGAGGAGGTCGCCGGTGCGGTCAAGGACCTGATTCGCCAAGGCAAAGTGAAGCACTTCGGTCTATCAGAGGCGGGTGTGCAGACGATCCGTCGGGCACACGCGGTCCAGCCGGTCACGGCGCTCCAGAGCGAGTACTCGCTTTGGTGGCGTGAGCCGGAAAAGGAGGTCCTGCCGACGCTGGAAGAATTGGGCATCGGATTTGTCCCGTTCAGTCCGCTCGGCAAGGGATTTCTCACCGGAAAGATCGATGCGAACACCACGTTCGATTCCACCGACTTCAGGAACGTCGTGCCGCGTTTTACTGAGGAGAATCGCAAGGCAAATCTCGCCTTTGTGGACTGGCTGAAAGCATTTGCCGCAGGCAAGCACGCGACGCCGGCGCAACTCGCGCTCGCCTGGTTGCTGGCGCAGAAATCCTGGATTGTCCCGATCCCAGGAACCACGAAACTCCACCGGCTCGAGGAAAATCTCGGTGGCGCGCGAATGGATCTCTCAGCCGACGACCTGAAGAGGATCGATGTCGTAGCGGCGCAGATCGAAGTCCACGGCGCGCGGTACCCCGAACACCTTCAGAAGATGGTGGGTCGGTGAACAACCTGTTGATCTGGCGCCGACGGGCCAGGCAGTTGAGGCGTTCAAGGATCAGATGCCGGTCGCAGGTGACGGGCGTATCTGTTTCCGAGCGACAAGAACAAACTGGGATACCAGACGACGTTCAAGACGGCTTGGGCACGCACGCGAGCGCCGGCGTTAGTCCCCATTCGTGATCAGGCGTCGTCGTGTGCGAGGGAGGCGGACAGCTCGCGGTGGGCTTGGGCCTGTGCGAGCAGCGTGTTGGCCTTGGCCTCGAACGTCTGCTCTGCATCGGCGCCGGCAGCAAAACGGAGCGTCTCGATCTGATTGCGGACCTGTTCCGGGCTGAGTTCCTCGAAGAAGCCGGCGAAGAGCCACACTTTCTTTTCACTCACGGCATGTCCCTCAATTGCAGATCCTGTGAAGTCGCCAAGTGGCGAGCGATCCGGTGCGAACGATGAGTCGTCAGTGCGGCGTCACCCGTTACCTATCCGCTCTCGATCTGGCACCCCCTATATAATCGCAGTCGCTTGCCGTGGCTCTGACCGCTGGCGCCCACCTCGGTCCCTACGAGATCACCGCTCAGATTGGCGTGGGCGGCATGGGCGAGGTTTACAAAGCCCGCGACATGCGGCTGAATCGCACCGTCGCCATCAAAGCTCTTCCGGCGCACCTCAAGGACAACCCCGATCTCCGCCAGCGTTTCGAGCGCGAGGCTCAGGCCGTCGCGGCCCTGAGCCATCCCCACATCTGCACGCTGCACGACATCGGCCACCATGAGGGCGTCGACTTCCTGGTCATGGAGTACCTGGAAGGCGAGACCCTGGCTGATCGGCTCGCCCGGAAGGCCGGCTCGAAAGACCCGGCCCTCCCAAGTCAGGAGGTGCTCCGCTACGCCATCGAAATCGCCCAGGCGCTCGACCATGCGCACCGCAAGGGCATCACCCACCGCGACCTGAAGCCCTCAAACATCATGGTGACGGCGGCAGGCGCCAAGGTCCTCGATTTCGGGCTCGCGAAGGTGCTCGCGCGTCCCGTGGTGCAGGGCTTTAGCCCTGCCATCGGGTCGGCCGCGCCAACCGAAGAGGCCAGTCTCACTGCGGAAGGAACGATTCTCGGTACGTTGCAATACATGGCGCCCGAGCAACTCGAAGGCAAGGAGGCAGACCCTCGCACCGACATCTTCGCGTTCGGCGCCATCGTCTATGAGATGGCCACCGGGCGGAAGGCGTTCGAGGGCAAGAGCCAGGCGAGCTTGATTGCGGCGATCCTCGACCACGATCCCCCGGCGCTTTCGACTCTTCGGCCCCTGCTCCCGAGCGCGCTCGATCACATCGTCAAGACCTGTCTCGCCAAAAACCCGGACGAGCGGCGACAGACGATGCACGATGTGCTGCTGGAGTTGACGTGGATCGCGGCGGGCGACGCGCGAGCGGAGGCGGCCGCGCCAGTCACCGCAGCCCGCGAGCGGCTTCGCGCGCGGATTGCGTTGGTCGGGATAGGGCTCGCGGCGGGAAGTGTCGTCGCGGGCGTCGCGGTCTGGAACATCACGCGCCCGAGCGGCCCAGAACCGAAGCCCGTTGTGCACCTAGCCATACCTCTTGCGCCCGATGCGCCGCTGGACGTTCGCTTCCAACTCCCTTCGCTGGCTCTCTCGCCCGACGGCAGCCGCCTTGTCTATACAGCGGACCGCGCCGGCAGGAGGCAGCTCTACGTGCGGCCGCTCGACCAACGCGAAGCGACGCCGATCCCCGGGACCGAGGGAGCCTTTAGTCCATTCTTTTCACCCGACGGGCAGTGGGTGGGATTTTCAGCTGACGGCACGCTGAAGAAGGTGCCACTGGCAGGCGGCGCGCCACTCACCATTTGCGACTGTGACACTGGCTACGGGAGCTGGGGGCCCGACGACACGATTATCTTTAGCTCCGATCGTGGCCTGACGCAGGTGTCGGCTGCTGGTGGCGCGCGGCGCACTGTCACCACGCTGGATCCCAAGCAACACGAAACGGGACACCTGTACCCGGACATCCTGCCCGGGGGCCAGGCGGTGCTCTTTAGCGTCTGGACGGGCGGCGCCTGGGACGACGCGAGCATCGCCGTCCAACGACTGGACACCGGGGAACGACGAATCCTCGGCGAAAAGGGCACGAACGCGCGCTACGCGCCCAGCGGGCATCTGCTGTTTGCCCGGGCGGGATCGCTTATGGCCGCGCCGTTCGATCCATCGCGGTTGGCGGTCACAGGCCCCGCGGTGCCGGTTGTCGAGGGGCTGATCATTCATGGGCCCAGCGGCGCCGCACAGTTTGCGCTGTCCAAGGATGGACGGCTGGTCTACGCCACACGCGCGGCCGGCCTGGCCGAGCGGACGTTGGTCTGGGTGGACCGCCGAGGTGGAGTTCAACCGCTGACCGCCACCCGCAAGGCGTTTGCCTTGCCCCGCCTTTCGCCTGACGGACAGAGGGTGGCGCTCCTGACGGAAGACAACAACTCCGACATCTGGATCGATGAAATCGCGCGGGGGACGTTCACCCGCCTCACATTCGAGAACAATGATTTCCTGCCCATCTGGACTCCCGACGGCAAACGCGTGACGTTCAGCCTCCACGCGGGCCGGGCCGCTGAACCTGTTCTGGATTCCGGCCGACGGCACCGGCCCGGCCGAGAGGCTGCTACAGAGCGAGTATGCTCACATTCCCCACCTCCTGGTCACCGGACGGCCAGCACCTCGCCTTCGTGGAGATTCATCCCGCCAACTGGTGGGACATCTGGATATTGCCGCTGGCAGGAGAGCGCAAGCCACGGCCGTTCCTCCGCACGCCGTTTGGCGAAGGATGGCCGGAATTCTCGCCCGATGGCCGCTGGCTCGCCTACAGCTCCAACGAGTCGGGCCGCTGGGAGGCCTACGTGCAGCCGTTCCCGGGTCCTGGCGGGAAGGTGCAGATTTCCACCGAAGGCGGTGCCGAGGTGATGTGGGCGCCTAACGGGCGCGAGCTGTTCTATCGCGACGATGACAAGATGATGGCGGCCGCGGTGACGCTGGCGCCGACGTTCACCGTGGGGAAACCGCAGGTGTTGTTCGAGGGGAGCTACGAGATGGGGCTCGTCCCGGGAATGGTGAACTATGACATTGCTCGCGACGGACGTCGTTTTTTGATGGTCAAGAGCGAGCGCCCATCGGCGCCAACGCGGCTCGAGGTCGTCCTCAACTGGAGTGAAGAGTTGAAACCCCTCGTGCCGACGAAGTGACGGGCGCCCGCCAGTCCCTGAACCTCGTCCTCGCAGGATTACTCCTCAAAAGTCGCTAGCGTTGATCGGAAGTGCCTCGGCGCAAAGTGCTGGGACGCGGGCTCGGTGTTGAGGCCGAGGCACTTTCGATAACGAGACTTGAAGGAAGCCGCTGGCGCGGCGGCCGGCTATGGAGCTGGAATCGGGATCCTCGAGCGTGGGGCGTCGTTGATCGAGGGGCCGTCGGCGCGCGAGCGGCGGCGGCACCCACTCCGCACGTCGAGCGTACGGGCCCGGCGCCCGACGCGACGGGCTCGCACCACGGATCGAGGCACACCACTCCCGACACGTGGGCCATCACGTTGACGAAGACGCCGGTCGGGACGACGTCGCTGGGCGCTCATGAGGTGTCGAAGCCGAGTGTGACCGTGGCCAGCTGGAGCGCCGAGAGGATCGGGCCGATGACCATCGGCGCTCCGCATCGCGGACAGTGCCAGGCCGGCGGTGTCGAGGACGTCTCCGAGGGTGGCGATGCCCGTCGGAGTAGACCGCCGGGCGAGTGCGAGGCGCGCGGTGCGACAGCGTGCTGGCGAGATAGCCAGACTGCCGAATGCGGACGAAGCCACGCGGCAGCACGTGCTGCACGAAGCGCCGGAGAAACTCCATCGCGGTGAGCGTCATCGTGCGCCACTGATTGCCGTGCGCGTAATCCTTCCACTGAAAGGTCACCTGCTCGCCGTCGAAGGCGATCAAGCGGTGATTGCTGATCGCGACCCGATGCGTATAGCGCCCCAGATACCGCAGCACCGCGGACGCCCCGCCGAAGGCCGGTTTCGCGTAGACGATCCAGTCGGTCTCGAAGAGCGCATCGACGAAGGTGTGCCACTGCGCCGGATCGCGCAGGCCCTCGGTGGCGCCCGCGAGGTCCAGGTCGCCGCGCACGTAGGCGCGACGGAGTGCGGCGACAAATTTCCCGCGAAAGACGCGACTGAGGATCTTGATCGGGAGGAAGAAGCCCGCGTACTTCGGCCGAATCCACCGCCGGTGATCGGGCGACAGGCCGCCGGCCGGCACGACGCAGTGGACGTGCGGATGCCGGACGAGCGTCTGCCCCCACGTGTGGAGGATGCTCAGGACGCCGATCTCCGCACCCAGGTGGCGCGGGTCGGCGGCCACCTCCCGCAGCGTCGCCGCACTCGCCTGAAAGAGCCAGGTGTACAGCCGCGTGGCGTTGCGATAGCCCAGCGGCAGCAGCGCGTGCGGCAGCGTGAAGACGACATGCACGTACGGCACGTCGAGGAGCTCGCGCTCCCGGGCCGCGAGCCACCGGGCGCGCGCCTGCGCCTGACACTTCGGACAGTGCCGATTCCGACACGAGTTATAGGAGATGGCCCGATGTCCGCAGGCGCCGCACCGATCGACATGGCCGCCGAGCGCGGCGGTCCGACACCGGGTCAGCGCGCGGAGCACGGTCCGCTGCTGCACGCTGAGCCACGGATGCTGGTCGAGGAAGTGCTCACCCTGCGCGTGGAGGACATCGGCCACCTCCACGGCGGGCCGGCTCACGACTGCGGGGGCTTCCGCAGGAGACGGGACCGCGGCATCACGCGGAGGCGGCGTGCACGTGCAGCTGCTCGAGTGGATTGGGCGCCGCGTGGAGGTGCCGTCGCGAGAGGTGGAGATAGACCGTCGTGTGCGACAGATCGGCGTGGCCGAGCAGGAGCTGAATCGTGCGCAGGTCGGCGCCCGCTTCGAGCAGATGCGTCGCGTAGGTGTGCCGCAGCGTGTGCGGGGTGACGCGTTTGTCGATGCCGGCCTTCCGCGCAGCGAGGCGCACGGCCTCCCAGATCACCTTCGTGGTGATTGGCCGCATCGGCCCGCCAGCCGTGGTGCGTCCCGGGGAAGAGATAGGTCCGCGGTCGCATCCACCGGTAGTACTCGCGGAGCGCGGCGAGGAGCGTGGGACTCAGGGGAATCTCGCGATCGCGGCCGCCTTTGCCCTGCTCGACGCGGAGCACCATGCGCTGGCTATCGATGTCGCGGACTTTGAGCTGGCACGCTTCGCTGCGACGCAAGCCCGCGCCATAGAGGGTGAGCAGCAGCGTTCGGTGATAGAGATTCTTCGCGCCGGCAATCAGGCGCTGGACTTCGTCGGGGCTGAGGACGACCGGTAAGCGGTGTCGCTCCTTCGGATACGGCAGGTCCTCGCGCACGTCGCGCCGCTTCAGGACGTACCGGCAAAAGAACCGCAGCGCGCAGATCTGCGTGACCACCGTCCCGATCGCGAGACGCCGCTCCTCGAGGAGAAACAGGTGGTAGCGTCGGAGCTGGGCCGGCGTGATCCGATCGAGGCGCGCGCCGGTGTGCTGGCGAAACGCCTCAACGATCTGGATGTAGCTGCGGATGGTCGAAGCGGCGTAGTCGCGACGCACCAACTCGTCGCGCAGGCATTGCAGTAGCTTGGTCACAGACACCTCCTGTGACCACGCACCCTATCCTGCTACGAATTACCCGGCTGCCCGTCGGCCGCCGCGCCAGCGGCTTCGTTCTAGTCGCCAAGTGTTGACCGACTGCCGGTCGAGCGTAAACGTCCGGTTCCCGCACACCGCGACAATGACACGCGAAAATAAAATCGCCCACCCCTTTTCCTACGGAGCGGTCAGGTTTCCCATCTTCATTGGCAACGAGATGATGGGTGCGACAGGCGCTGGCGGAGGCATCTGGAACCAGGATGACGAATGCGCCCGAGCCGCGATCAAATCCGTATTCCGCAGTGCCTCCACGACTCGAGCGCTTTAACCGGCACGGCTCGCTAGTTCGCGCCGGGTTGGTGCGGGCCTTCTCTGGTGATTGTTTTCTACTTCGCCCGCCCCATGTATCCCTGCGTAAGCGTCTCAATCTTCCACGCGGCACCGCGCCCCACGAGATAGAGCGACTTCTTGTCGGGGCCGGCGAATGCGAGATTCTGCACCTGACGGGCCGTGGGAATGGTGCCCAGGTGCTTCCCTTGCGGGCTATAGACCTGGATGCCATTGCACCCGGCGTTATACACGCGCCCCTCCTTGTCGATTGCCAGACCGTCGGCGCAGCTGGTGACTTTGTAGCGAAGGGCGGGCCCGACGTCGCCTCCCGCAGCGGAGGTGTTGATCTGATCGTACTTGGCGAAGTTGCGGCGGTTCGTGACCGACCCGTCCGGTTGCACGTCATAGGCTAAGAGGTATTCGCCCCGGGAGTCGTTCACGTAGAGGATCTTCTCATCCGCGCTCATCGTGATACCGTTCGGGCGCGTGATGTTTTCGGCAACGATTTTCATCCCCTTCCCATCCGGAGGGATGTACCCCACGTTCGCTTGCTCCGGCTGGGTGAAATAGACCCCGCCCTTCTTGTCGACGACGATATCGTTCGACTGCATGAAACCCGGCGTCTTCCGGTCCACGAGCGTCTTCTCGGCGCCTTTGGGATAGACGATGTAGATCCCTTGTTTGCCCGGCGTATTGTCGTTGGCGATCAGCCGACCCTTCTGGTCGAAGCCGAGACCGCCAGATTGGATGTTTTCGAGGAATGTGGAGAGTTTGCCGTTTTTGTCAATGCGCGTCAGTTGTCTCGCGCCGCCCTGCGTGAAGACCAGGGTGCCATCCGGCAACGCGACGGGCCCCTCAGTTCCGTTGAGCTGATCGGTGATGAGTTCGACTTTGGTTCCACCGGTGACGACCCCCGGAATATTTGGCGTGTAAGTATCCCAAGCTGGCGGGACATACGTCGGATTGGCCGCGCCTTGTGCGGGTTGATTGGGGACGCTTTGTGCGAACACCGCGACGGCCCAGAGCAATGCCAGTCCCACGCCGACCAACGTTGCGTTGTGTCTCATACGACCCCCTTTATGCGTGACTCGCGTCATTTCAGAACTCTCGAAGCCTGGCCGCCGCGCCCGGCATGCCGATATGGCTATTCAAGCCGGAACCTCCAACATCCCTGTCGCCAGGCGTTTTTGAACCCATGTGGACGCCGGCGGTGCGCATTTTCTCACCGACGGCACAACCGACCATGTCAGATACCTCCTGTCAGGACGGCTCGTCACGTCGCTGCGCGCAGGCTGACGAAGTCCGCGCCTGATTGCCGCGCGGTCGACCCGTCGCTCTTCTGGAAGTAATACGACTATTGCCCGCTCTGGTGGCTCCGCGGCCTCATCGGGGTTGCAGTGACTGCCGTCGCCGCGATCGTGCTCTGGGCGGCCACGCAGCTGGCGCCGATAGCGCTGAGCGGACCAGGCGGCTTTGCGGACGCCGTACAGGGGCTCGAGGCGGCGACGAACGAGATTATCCTTCTCTCTCTCCTTCTGCTGTTCCTCGTTTCGCTCGAAAATCGTTTCAAGCGGCGGACCACTCTGCGCATGTTGCATCGGCTGCGCAGCCTCGCGCACGTGGTCGACATGCATCAACTGACGAAGGATCCTGATTCCGTCCTCAGGTCGACGACGCCGACCATCGTTTCTCCCGAACGCACGCTGTCGGAGGCACAGCTCGCGCGTTATCTCGATTATTGTTCGGAGCTGCTTGCATTGATTAGCAAGCTGGCAGCGCTGCTTGCGCAGCACCAACAAGACGCGGTCGTGCTGTCCGCGGTCAATGACGTCGAGACGCTCACGAGCGGTCTTTCACGGAAGATCTGGCAAAAGATCACGATTCTCGACATTGCCGCGAGGGTACCGAGCATCGATGAAGCCCGACTTCAAGATGAATCTGCCGCAGGTTCTACGAGCTGATAAATGTTGGATAAAAATCAGCTTCGATTTCCAGCAGGATGTAGAGAGCCAATGGAGGCGCGGGCAACACGTATACGTGCGTGGCGATGCATCTGTTACAGGTCGCGGACATGCTCGAGCCGAGGCTTCTGTTCAGGCGCAGGAGTCGTGAACCCGACCGACACTGCACTTCGCAGAATTTGCTGCTGCGCCGCCACACATAGCCGAGACGGTCGCCGATTCGAAAGGGGTGATGCGGCGTGCTATGTCGAAGGTGACTCCAGCCCTGTCCGTGCGAGGACGGCGGGAGTAACAGCCGGCGTGGAGTGAGTTGCCGAGAACGATGCGGCTACTTGTCAGCCTGCTTCACGCAGCAGCCTCAGCGCCCTCGACCGGCCAGCTGCGGCCACACCGGGTGCAGGTCCACAGCCGTGTGGTCACGGTGCCTTTTAAAGTGGTCTCAAGCTTGACCGTCCCGATACCACCACAATGCGGGCATGGCAAACGGTGTGTGGTCTTATCTGGCATGTGGGGGAGACAGAGACGAGTATAACAATCGCACGCATTGTTCCGTTCTTTGGTGTCCGCTCCTGTCAGCTGGATCGACGTCCTCCGGCATCAACGGCTGGCATCGCCAGGTGCTTGATGGCACTATGTCTCAGACCAAATGCCCTATACGCGCTGTCCTCGGTGTCAGGCTGTCGGATTTGTGCGCCGCGAATACGTCATCAAGGGCGACATGAAGGTCGTCCGTCGGCACTGCGGTCGATGCGACTATGTCTGGGACGTTCCGGAGGCGCCGGCGCCCGCGCGTGGCCGCCGTCCCCGCGTCCGGCCCGACTCGCCGGATTCTCATCTCGCCACAAAAACTGAGCGCAACCGGTAGCTTCGGAACGTACAGCAGATACCGTCGGTCACTATCCTGTCACCGTCAATCCGCCGACACCTTCCGCATGTGGTCAATATTCGGGAGCATCGCGGTAGCCGCTGGGGCGATCGCGCTCATCGTCCGCAGCAGACGGCGGGCATCGAAACATCAGCAGATCGAGGTCGGCGCCGTGAGCGAAGGATGGATCGCGCAGCACCGCGGCAGTCGCCACGGTTGACTGATTCGACGACGTTCGTGCTTTGTTTAGCCGGTAGCCGCGGAAGCATTCGAGCCGACGCACGCGTGGTGACGGTGAGGACTACGCCGACCAATTATTGATTGTCATCCCGCGACCTCAGCAGCATTTTAGGCGCCGTTCTGCGCGTAACTTTGCCGCACGAAACAGCACGGGATGCGCTGGCGCGGTGTCGGATGGGGGCACCCGGTCGCTGACCCGGACGTTTTTGTCTTTCCGCCTGCTCCCCAGAGTCTGACGGGCAACCGTACGCCCTTGAGTCGCTTATAATCACGCGCGTTTCCACGACAAACATTCGGATCTGCCGTTTCCGTAGCGGCAGCGTGAGAGTCGCTCGCGCCCATGATCCACCGGTACTCGGCTCGGCCCCTACGTGATCAACGCCTCGATCGGCGCCGGCGGTATGGGGGAAGTCTATCGGGCCAC
>CAWFEX010000008.1:0-1319276 GCA_963814955.1 uncultured Acidobacteriota bacterium | reverse complement strand
CGCGGCGATTCTCGAGCGAGAGCCGGATTGGGCGGCGCTGCCCGCGACAACGCCGCCGAGCATCCGTCGCCTGCTCCGTCGCTGTCTGGAAAAGGAACCGGGGCGCCGACTGCCGGACATCGCCGTTGCCCGACTGGAAATAGACGATGCGGCCGGTGAGCCGGGCGGCGCCGTTGGGGCGGCGGCGCCTGTGACGTCGCGATTGCGCGAGCGCGTGTGGAGGAGTGCCACTGCCGCGGCGGCGGTGATTGCTCTGGTCACGATCGGCTTCGCCGCGTGGTCGGCGATGCGGCCGTCACCGATGGCCGCGCCGATCACCTTCACGCTCCCGCCACCAGAAGGGCTTCGGTATCTCGCCATTTACGGTGCGCTCAGCCTGTCGTCGGACGGCCGTCACGTCGCATTCGTGGCGATGGATGCGACCAGGCGTTTTGCGGATGCCGAAACCAGCCCGGGCGCCCTGGACATTCGGTCGCTCGGTTCGCAGGAGGCGCGAAAGCTTTCCGGAACCGACGGCGCGTCGAACCCGTTCTGGTCGCCGGATGGCAGATTCGTCGGATTCGCCGCCGGCGGGAGCTTGAAGAAGATCGCCGTTGCGGGCGGTCCACCGGTCACGCTCGCCGAGCGTCCCAACGGCCGCGCCGCTTGGAGCGCGCAAGGCGTCATCCTCTATACCCGAGATGACGATTCAGGAGGCCTGTACCGAATCCCGGACAACGGAGGCCAGCCAACGCTGCTTACCGAATTGGACCGGTCGCGCGACGAGTCAGGGCACGTCTATCCGATCTCCGCCCGATGGTCGCAGGTTTCTGTTCCTCGCGCGCAGCAACGACCGCTCGAAGAGTGCGATCTTTCTGGCCTCGCTCGATTCCCAGACGCGCACCCATCTACTCGACGTCCACTCGCAGCCGGATTACGCACCTGGGTTCTTGCTGTATCAACGCGGCGGCGCGGTGATGGCGCATCCCTTCGACGAGAAGCAAGGGCGGCTGACCGGCGACGCCTTGCCGATTGCCGAAGGCGTCGACAGCGACACGGTCAATGGGCGCGCGGCGTTTTCGGCTTCACTAAATGGAGGGCTGATCTACCAGTCGGGACCGGCGACCGGTGGATCTGGCTCGCCTGACGTGGTTCGACCGCAGCGGCAAGACGCTGGGCACGGTCGCCGAGAACGGTTTCTATCGCTACCCGCGCGTGTCACCGGATGGCCGGCACGTCGTCGTGACCTTCAGTAAGGACGACGTCGGGATGGATCCGTGGCAGATTGATCTCGCTCGTGGCGTTCCGACCCGGTCCACGTTCCACCCGGAGGATGACTTCTGGCCCAGCGTGTGGTCGCCGGACAGCCAACGCGTCGTGTTCTCTTCGAGCCGAACGCGCAAAGGCGTCTTCGACCTGTATCAACGGTCGGCGGCCGGCGCGGCCACTCCCGAGCCGCTGTGGCAGTCCGGCGAACGCAAAAGCCCGAGCGGTTTCTCGCCGGACGGACACATCCTGCTGGTCGACCGGTGGATGAGCCCAGGATACAACGGGGACATGTGGGCGCTCCCGATGACCGGCGAGCGTAAGCCGATCCTCTCATCGAGACGGCGTTCAACGAACACTCCGCCGTCTTTTCGCCGAGCGGCCGGTTCATCGCGTACGTGTCCAATGACTCCGGGGTCAGTCAGGTGTATGTGCAGCCATTCCCGCCGACGGGGGCGAGGGTGCAGCTTTCGAGTGGAAATGGGCGGTCGCCGATGTGGACATCAGATGGCCGCACCGTTCTGTATTCGACCTTGGATGAATCCTCGGCGAGGACCTTCGTCGCCGAGACCGCGTTCATGGCGGTCGACGTGACGACGTCCGGCTCGACGGTGCGCGCCGGATCTCCTCGAATGCTCTTCATGCAACGACACATCGGCGGCGGCCTGAATGGCTTTGCCGTCGACCCGTCCGGTCAGCGCTTTCTGCTGGTCGTGCCCGATCAGAAGGCGTCCGCTCCAATCACCGTCGTCTTGAACTGGCCGTCGCTGTTGTCGAAGAAATGACGATGGTCGACGGGTCGACTAAACAGAAGGCGCTGCCGCCACCTCGCGGGAGCTGACTAACTCCAGTCCTCGACGCGTAGGCCTGGGACTCGGATCATGTGATCGACATTGGCCGTGACGAGCGTTGCATCGAGCGCGAGCGCATGAGCCGCAATGGCGGCATCGAAGTCCTCAATCCGCGTGCCACGGCGTTCCAGGGTTGCCTTGATGCGGCCGAACATCTGGCTGACGGCATCGGTCCACTCGGCTCGTGGGAGTTCTGCGGAGATCAGGTCGAACCTCGACTGCAGGGCCGCCCGGCGCTTCGACCGCGGCAGACGCTCGATGCCAAAGGCGATCTCTGCGAGCACGGGCTGCGGTAGGGCGACGTCGGCCGGCGCGGTAGCCGCCAGCCGTTCGACGACTGCCGCGGAGCCTTTCATGAGCGCCGACACGGCGTTTGTGTCCAGGACGTACATCACAGCTCGTGCGGTTCCTTCGAGCGCCGCGCCTGTTTCACGGCGTTGAGCAGTTCATCCGCTGCTGCACTGGTCTCGCTATCCACTCGTCGCAACCGCTCCAGGAACTCTGGCGTCCATCCAGAACGCTCGCGAACGGCCTGCTCCAAGGCGCGGACGACGAGACGATTCCGGCTGATCCCGAGCGCCTTCGCGCGCCGGTCCACGGATTTCAGCAGCGGATCGGGAATGTGCACAGTGGTCGGCATGAATATATTCACGAATATATCACACGGCGCGGGCCCGTCATCAGTCCAGTCGGGCCCCTGGCGGCTGGTGTGAGATGGCCGCAGACAGCGCGTGGACCTCAGCCGCACCTATAATCAGCCCGCCCCGATGTCCCTGATTTGTCCAGCCTGCAGGCATAAGAATCCCGACAGCTCGCGGTTCTGCGCCCAGTGCGCGGCGCCGCTCAGCCCCGCGAACGCAGAGACGATGACGAGCCCGGCACCGGTGGGCGTGCCGTCGTCGCAGCCGGTGCGGCACGCGAGCGACGGCAGCCGATTCCTGCCGGGCACCATGCTGGGCGGCCGCTACCGCATGGTCGGCCTGCTCGGACGCGGCGGCATGGGCGAGGTCTACCGCGCCGACGATTTGAAGGTCGGTCAACCCGTCGCCCTGAAGTTCCTGCCGCGCGACGTCGAGCGTCACCCCGAGCGGCTCGAGCGATTTCTGACGGAAGTTCGGTTGTCGTTGAAAGTCACCCATCCGAACGTCTGCCGCGTGTTCGACATGGGCGAGGTGGACGGCCGGCATTTCCTCTCGATGGAGTTCGTGGACGGCGAGGATCTCGCGTCGCTCCTCCGTCGCATCGGCCGGCTGCCGGAGGACAAAGCCATCGAGATCGCGCGGCAGCTGTGCGCCGGGCTCGCCGCGGCGCATGACGAGGGCGTGCTGCATCGCGATCTCAAGCCGGCGAACGTGATGATCGACGGCCGTGGCCGCGCAAAGATCACCGACTTCGGCCTCGCGGGCGCGACCGCGGGGATCATCGGCGCCGAAGCGCGCGTCGGCACACCCCAGTACATGGCGCCGGAGCAGGTGGCAGGCCACGCGCTCACCGAGCGGACCGATCTCTATTCGCTTGGCCTCGTGCTCTACGAGATCTTCACCGGCAAGCGCGCGTTCAACGCCACCAGCCTCGAGGAGCTGGCGCGGCTGCACAGCACGACGCCCACGAGTCCGTCCGCACATGTGACCGGACTCAACCCTCTGATCGAACGCGCGATTCTGCGCTGCCTCGATCCAGATCCCGCAAAGCGGCTGCCGTCGGCGTCGCTCTTGGCGGCAGCCTTGCCGGGCGGCGATCCACTCGCGATGGCCCTGGCGGCGGGAGAGACGCCGTCGCCGGAGCTCGTCGCCCGGGCCGGAAGCCGCGGAGAGCTGAAGCCACCGATCGCGGCGGCATGCCTCGTCGCGCTGCTCGCGGGCATGGCCGCGGTCTGGTTCATCTCGGGCCGGACGAGCCTGGTCAACGTCGTGCCGATGTCGACACCGCCCGCGGAGTTGGTCGCCACTGCGCGCGCGACGCTCGCGTCGATCGGCTACGCCAAACCGGTTGGATCGGTCGCGTATGGTTTCGACTCGGACACCCAGTACTTCCGCTATGTTGAGACCACCAACAAGGCCCTCGATCGCTGGAAGGCGATCGGTGCCGTGGTGCCGGCCCCGGTACGGTTCTGGTACCGCGAGAGCCCCGACGCGCTCGCGCCGGTCAACGGCGTCACCGTCGTCGACGCCGCCGATCCGCCGCTGGTCCGTGAGGGCATGAGCCGGGTCCGGCTCGATCCGCGCGGCCGGCTCCAATCGCTGCGGGTGGTGCCACCAGTCCACGCGGAAGGACCGGCTCCCAATCAGGAGCCGGACTGGGGCCCGCTGTTTGCCGCCGCCGGACTCCCGATCGCCGAGTTCCAGTCCGCCGAGCCGCGCTGGGCGCCACCGGATGCCGCTGACGTGCGCCGCGCCTGGACGCGCGAGTCGCTGCGCATCGAGGCGGCCGCATGGCAAGGACGTCCCGTCTGGTTCTTCGTCATTCCGCCCTGGCGGACTGGAGATGAACGCACGCCGACATCTTCCGGCCTGCCCGGCGGCGTGTGGATCCCCTTCGTTTTTGGTGGTGGCATCGCCCTGGCTGGTGGCCTGATGGCGCGCCGGAATCTCAGGCTTGGCCGGGGCGATCGGCGTGGCGCCTTTCGAGTCGCGGCAGTCATCGTCATTCTCGGGACCGCCGCCGATCTCCTTCGTCTTCCAGACGCAGTCTCCACGTGGTTCTCCGTCGCCTCCGGCAATCTGGCTCGCCGGCTGTTTGATGGCGCGCTCGTTTGGATCTTTTACGTCGCGGTCGAGCCGTACGTCCGGCGCCTCTGGCCAACGACGCTCATCGCGTGGAACCGAGTGCTCGAAGGACGCCTGCGCGACCCGCTCGTCGGACGCCACATCCTGATCGGCGGACTCTTCGGATTGGCCCTCAGTGCCCTGTTCCTGCTGCGGGGGCCGGGGGCGGGCTGGTTGGGCAGCACACCAGATGCCCCAGTGTCGGCTGGCCTGACGGCACTCGCCGGGCCCACGGCGTGGACCGCGGAGATGATCGACACTGTCCGGTCAGCCTTCAACCTGCCGGTGACGATGTTGATGGTGATGCTCGTGGCACGCGTGCTATTGCGCCGCGCCTGGCTGGCGTATCTCAGCCTGTACGCCTTGCTCGCGGTGCTCTATACCGTGACTGGCCTGCCGCTCGCGTCGTGGATCACGGGCTTCTTCTTGATCACGCTGCTCATACCGCTCCTGACCCGGTACGGTGTGCTCGCCTGTCTGATGGCAGTGACCTTCTCGACCTGGCAGGCCTTTCCGTTGACTGTCGATCCGTCGTCGTGGTTCTTTCCACCGTCGGTCGTGACGATGGCGCTGTTCGGCGCCCTGGCGGTGTACGGCTTCGTCGTCTCGCTCGGCGGGCAGAAGGTGTTCAAAGACTCGATCCTGGAGTAACTGTCACTCCCTACACAACGGGCCTGAATCGATGATCGTAGGCGCGCTTTTCCATTCGTAGCTTGGTTGGCGTTAGCTGCCGATGATGGTCCTCGGACCGGCCGCCTATCGGTTTCCTTCTTCTTGCGTGAGCTGGTGGACACGCTGATGTGACAGCCCCAGGAGACGAGCAGCATCGCGCGCGCTCATCTTCAGTTTTCCGGTTCGCAATACGCGGACGGCGCGTCGAGCAGCGCGGGCTGCCCGCCGGTCTTCTTCGTCCGCCTTCTTGCGAAGAGTCGCGTAAGCTCGAATCGCCTTGGTCGCGGCGCTCGGCAGCTTCACGTCGTCCACGATGGAGGCCTTGCGCGCATCATCGACGAACAGTTCCAGCGCCTCCGGATGCGGCGCCGAGGATAGACAGATGCAGACCTGACGCGCTCCGGCGGCTCAGCTGCCGACGTCGTCTGGTTCGGACGCTCGACGCGGTGATCATCGGCACTCGTGCTCCGACACACTGGAGAACCGCAACGACGCACAACGCGCGCCATCAGCGCGCCCGGATTCACAATGCCTTTTCGCGAGTGTGCCCAAAGTCCGCGGGTTCTCATGTGAAATCAGTCGATTTTTCGGGCGAATTCGACGAAGGCGGCGGTTTGAAAAACCGTTGTAGTCCGAAGTAAAAGTTGGATCCGGCAAGTGCTCGACTTCACGTACACTTAGCGTCTGCGGTGAGGTGGCCGAGAGGCTGAAGGCGGCGGTTTGCTAAACCGTTGTAGGGCCTTAAAGCTCCTACCCAGGGTTCGAATCCCTGCCTCACCGCCATAAGTTAAGCTCCATCAATAACTTACTTTCGGTCATCGGCAAGGCGAGAATCCCTGCCCGACTGCCCGTCAACTCGTTGTTGTCATTGACTCTTCTCTGACTCTTCTCTGATTCCGCTGCTCGCCGTCTCCAAAATATCTCCAAACTCGTTTAACGGTCGGCGTCTGATTTCTGCAGCAGCCGAGCGTTCATGCGGAGTTTGATGTCGAGCGAGCTACTGGATGCCTTGATGGGAGCGTCTCGCACATCCGCCAGCTTCGCACGCCCAAAACTGCGCGCAGCGTTCGATACTGCACCATCAGTCGGGTCAGCGACTGCAGATCAACTCGAGACGCCAGAGTGGACCGAGATGCGTCGCCGCATCAATGATTGGCCCAGCGCCTAGCTTCGCCGAACCGGCGCGCGGGCCAGAACGGTGGTGCCGCGTTTCGATTGCGACTCGATGACCAGCTCGCCACCTACCAGCTTCAGACGTTCCTTCATGCTGGTCAGGCCGAGTCCCAGGCCTCGACTCGCCGCATCGACGTCGAAGCCAACGCCATCATCACGAACGGTGAGGTGGACGGCGTTTCCGGTTCCGCGAAGATGCACCTCGAAATGCCGGGCCCGGCTGTGTCGCACCCCGTTGTGCAGGGCTTCCTGGAGGACCCGGAAGAGACAGAGCGAAACGTCAGGCGGTACACTCCCCGGAACGTTCTCGTGGCCGAAATCAATCCCGACGTTTTTTTGCCCAGAGAGCTCCTCACAGAAACCCCGCATCGCGGCCACAACGCCCAGATGCAGCAGCCGTGGCGAGTGCAGCTCGTGTGACAGCGCCTGCACATCGGCCGTGATCTCCGCGGTCTGCTTCTGAAGCGCGTCCAGGCTGCTGAGAACCTCGCCCGAGGAATCCGGCTGCAGTCTCTTCACCTGGTCCAGCGCCATCGTCAGCAATGCGAGACGCTGAGCGATGTCGTCGTGCAGGTCTCTGGCGATCCTGGCGCGCTCTGACTCCTGGGCCTCAATGAGACGGCCGTTCACGCTGGACAGCGCTTCTTCGGCACGCTTGCGCTCCGTGATGTCCTGGACCGTACCGCGTAGCCGTACGATCTGGCCGGCGGAATCACGCTGGGCCTCGCCGCGTGCCGTGACCCATCGGTGCGTGCCGTCGGCGCAGACCATCTCCAGATCGAGTTCGTAGGGTGCGCCGGTGTGGAGGGCCGTTTCGACGGCGGCCCGCAGCCGGTCCCAGCTCTCGGGGGTATACAGCTGTGAGTGTTCCTTGTAGTTCACGGCCGGCAGGATCGGATCACGCCCGGCGATGCGATAGAGCTCTTCTGACCACACAACCGTGTCGGTATCCGGATCCCACTGCCAGCCGCCGACTCCAGCGAGGCGCTGGGATTCCTTGAGCTCCATCTCCTTGCGCCGCAGTGATTCCTCGGCGTCCTTGCGTTCGGTGATGTCCACGGCCAGTCCCAGCATCCGCTCCGGGTCGCCGCCGAGTGAGTAGTAGAACTGGCCCTTGGCTGCTACCCATCGCACCGTGCCGTTGGGCCACACGACGCGGAACTCCGCCGCGTAAGGTGAGCGGCTCTCCATTGCGTCCTTGACGGCCTTCCAGACCAGGCCCCGGTCTTCTGGATGCACCGCCCGACGGAAATCCTCGACGTGTCCGACGTAAATGTTGGAGGGAATGCCGAAGATGGTAGCCAGGTCGCCGAACCAGGTATCGCGGTTCGTCTTGAGATCCCATTCCCAGCCCACGGACTTGCCCGACTCCATGGCCAGCCGGAGCCGATCATTGGCGACGTTGCGCTCAGCTTCAGCGCGCCTGAACTCCGTCACGTCGAAGCACGCGCCGATGTAACCAGCGAACGAACCGTGGGGATCGAACAGCGGCGCCGCATTGTCCAACACCCACCGGTATTCGCCGTCATGCCGCCGAAGCCGATATTCCATCATGAACGGTTCACGATGGTCGAAGGCGCGAGAGTACGTCTCCAGGCAATCCTGCAGATCTGCGGCGTGTACACCGTCTGCCCAGCCATCGCCGATCTCGGACTCGAGGGGTCGCCCGGTGAAGTCGAGCCACGGCTTGTTGAAGTAGGTGCAGCGCTTGTCGGAGCCGGAAATCCAGACGAGTAGCGGCAGGCTATCCGCCACCAGCCGGAACAGCCCCTCGCTTTCTCGGGGCGATGGAGTGCCGAGGCTCATTTGGCCACCTCAGTTCATATCGCGCGAGCGCCGCGCGAAGTTCCGGATGTGACTGCGCTGTGCGCAGCGCACACGTTCGAGAGCAGATTCAGGGCTTCTGAGTTCTCGAAGCAGTCGATCGGGTAGCTGCAGACCGTGAAGAACGGCAACGCGCGTGTCAAGTCGTTCCAGATCCGTTCGAGCTCCAGCGCTGCCTCGAAATCGCCATTCCGGCACAGTGAGGCGCTCATGTCGCCGACGATCGTCAGACGACCTCGCGGTCTATTCGGGACGGCCAGGCGCAACAGGTCGAGGCCGTGGATCATCTCCGCGACACGCTCCTTGTCAGGTCTCCCTTCGTGCATCACGTGTGACAAGGCCAGTGCGGAATCCGTCGCGACGTACTGTTCCCGCTCTGCCAGCACTGCGAGATTCATCTGCCGCGCCTGCAGGCGCTGAGCGACGCCAATGCGGGTCGCTTCGCTGGTGACGAGGACGACCTGCTCGCCCGACCGAAGTGTCGCATGCACCAGCTGACTCACCTCGTCCAGGAAGTGGCTCTCGTTGGCATGGAACTGGACTGCGTGCCGGCTGCCTGCGACAGTCGAGAGCGAGGTCAGGGATGGCAAGAACAGCCGCCCCGCGAGGGCGTGGTCGATCGCGCTGATCAGATCCAAGTGCATGCGCGATTTCAGCACGTAGCCGTGCGCGCCGCCATTGATTGCCGCGGCGACGAATTCGTCATCCGAGTGCATCGTCAGGAAGACAACCCTTGTTTCTGGGCCATCTCGCCGGAGCTGCTCGAGCGTCTGAAAGCCATCGAGCTCGGGCATGGCGACGTCCAGCACGACCACGTCGGGCCGAAGGCGCCTTGCCAGGTCCAGCGCCTGACGGCCGTCGGCCGCAGTGGCCACGATGTCAAAAGCGGCAGCAAGATAGCGGCTGACCGATTTCAGCAAGTCGATGTGATCGTCGGCCAGGAGGACGCGCGGTCGGGCAGGCGCTGCGATGTTCAAGGAGAACCGTGCTGGTAAGTCTACCTTCCAGTCCAACTCAGAAGTAAGCGAGACGCAGCAGCCGGTACTAGTGGACCGAGATCCAGCGGCCGTCTCCAAAATGTCTCACGACTCGGAAAGAATACCGAGGACTGGCGAGGACTGAGGCGCACAACGAGAAGCTCGTAAACAGTTGAACTCGACCCTTAGCACCAGAAGTCGCGCGCCATCAACCACTTAGAAAAACACGCTATAAGGGTTCAGGCATTGCGCGACCCGCGTCGCGGGTCGCGACTCTGGCACGAATCCCCAGCACTGCCAATAGCGGGCCGCCGGGGCGAACGGCCACTCTCCCTCTGAACGGAGCAGTCGAATTTCTTGCGCGATGACGGTACAGAACGGAATGGACACCGCGGGGGCTACCCGCGGCGACCTCGAAAGAGTTGCTGGACCTTACTTGCGGAAATAGTAGTTGCGTTCGCTGCCGTCAAATCGGCCCGAGCGCATGCAACATTTCTTGAAACCGGCGACCCGATCCGCACGGACAGAGATCGTTACGGCCAAGCTTTTCGAGTAAGTCTTTGTCGCCGTGAACCTCAAGCGCCGCTGGCCGACCGTCCGGACTTGGCGGTTACTCGAGGGGCCCCTTTCGGCGAGTGTCGGTCGACATCGATGAACCCGTTGAACCTGGCGCCGTCGTGCATGACAACCGCACAGGTGGTGAGTGTTCCCGAGACATCCGCTGTCGGGGTGAGCTCGATCCGCTCGACCGCTACTACGTTCCCTGCCAGCTTCCCGTGAATCGTCACTCGGGCGCCCTCGACGTCGGCGTTCACGCCGGCCGTCGGCGCGACGAGGAGGGAACCCTCGACCATTCGAATCTGACCTTTCACACGGCCATGGACCGTGATGTCCTCGTGGCTCGTCATTTCGCCGCTGATCAAAAGAGACGCTCCGATAACAGTCATCGTGTGAAATCCGAAGAAGGTGTCATGCCGGTCGCGCTATGCGTCCGCCGTACGAGGGTGACGCCCTGAGTGTCGGCTGGGGGCAGCCTGTCCTACAGGGCGTGGACGACCCTTTTCCCGGCGCCGCTGCGGGCCGTGGTTCCACGACCCTGACTGCGCTGCTGCTGCGTCCTCTCGCTCTCCTTTACGCCGCGATCAGCTTCATGCAAGCTGAGGAGTCATGTTCGTCATCGAGCTCACATACAAGGCCGACCTCGCCGACATCGACGCACACATGGCCGCACATGTCCGATTCTTGAAGAAGTATTACGCCGCCGGCAATTTCCTGGTCTCCGGTCGAAAAATCCCGCGAGATGGGGGAATTATCCTGGCCGTCGGCGATGGTCGGCAGCAGATCGAAGCGATTGTCGAGGAAGATCCGTTCTACATCCATGGTCTCGCCGATTTCCGGATCGTCGAATTCCGGGCCAGCCAACGCGCCAAGGATATTCAGCAGCGGATTGAGAGGCGCGATCTGTAGTCGCCTCCAGTGACGGCGCTGAACCAATTCGGGAGCATTGACGCGTCATGCGCGCCCGGCTGCGGAGTGGCATGAGGCGCCACTGCCACGCCGGGCATCTTGCACGCAATTGCACGACCTGCGATACGTGTCCGCCAAAGTCCTATGTCGCACGCTCAGGCGTGCGATAGGATGCCTCTGCTCGCATCTCCCCCCGCGACCGAAACCCAACACGCAGTGTTCGCTGTGACTCTTGGCATCGTTACTACCACTGGGCATTGCTGTCGCTCGTCGGCGAGGCCGGCTGCAGGCGGCTTTCAGAAAAGGCCGAGGTCGCAAGGGTAAGCAATAAAAAATCAACGCGGTTCGGAGGTCGTAGTCACATGCCATCACCGATTCGTCGTCTGACGACCAGCCAGTTCGTGGCGCTGTTGCAGGCCGTTCAGCCCACGCTCACGCGAAAGATCAGTGCCGTGCACCTTCATCACACATGGAGGCCGACGCAGTCGCAGTTCAAGGGACAGGCGACGATCGAGGCGATGCGCAACTTCCATGTGAACACCAATGGATGGGATGACATCGCGCAGCACCTGACGATCGATCCGCAGGGATGCTCGTGGACCGGCCGCAACTGGAACGCGCCGCCGGCAAGCCAGGCCGGCAAGAACGGTACCTGAGCCGAGGGCCCGTTCATGATCGAGATCGTCGGCGATTTCGATGCCGGACGGGACGTGCTCGACGGCGCGCAGCGCCAGGCGGTCGTCGACGTGGTGGCCGCCATTCTCGCCACATGTGGACTGGGCACCAAGGACATCTGGTTTCACAACGAGCTCGGATCGCCAAAGACCTGCCCTGGCACCGGAGTGGTCAAGAAGGACCTGCTCGAACAGATTCAAACAGCGCTGGACGCGGCCGCCGCAGCGCCCTCTGACACGGCGAGGGCAAGGGGGAAGAAATCTGAGGCCGCCAGGGCGGGCGCCGAACGTGGCCCGGCGCTGCCCTTCGCGCGAGACTTCATCCTCCGCGACAGCGTCGCCCTGCCCGTGGACGCGCCCGCCCCGAACTATCAGTCCTGGGGCATCCAGGAGCACGACTTTGCCGCGCGCGAGATCGAGCAGCAGGCGCGCTCCCTGGTACGCGCCTCGATGGCCGGGACCCGCGATCTCGCCACGATAATCGAACGAGCCAACACGAGGTGGGAGCGCCTGCGACCGCACGTTGTCAACCTCACCAAGGGGCGTCTCTCGCAGGGCGGTGAATTCGACATGCCCTCGGACGCGATCGACAACATCGTGGCTGCAATCGATCAGTACGCACGCTCCGTCGATCATCCGCGGGTGATGATGCACGCCCACGGGGGGTTGGTCGGCGAGACCAGTGCCTTGAGCTACGCGCTCGGATCGTACAGGTGGTGGCTCGATCAGGAGGTCTTCCCGATCTATTTCATCTGGGAAACGAGCGCCTTCGAGATCATCAAACAGCGGCTGGGCATCAGCCGCGGAATTGGTGACTGGCGGGACCGTGCCTTCGAACAGTTCGCCCGACCGGTCGGCAAGCCGCTCTGGGGCGCCATGAAAGAGTCTGCACTGCTCTCGTCGAGCCCCGACGCGGGCGACGGAGACGCGGGTGGTGCCTGGAAATTTGCGAAGGCGCTGGCTCCCTTGATCAAGAACCCGCCTGGAGGGAAGCAGATCGCGCTGCACACGGTTGGACATAGCGCCGGCGCCATCTTTCATGCGCACTACATTCCGGCGCTCAACGATCGTGGTCTGACGATCGAGACGCTGGCCCTGCTCGCGCCTGCCGTCCGCATCGATTTGTTCAAGAGCCACTTGCTCCCGAAGATCAACGCAGGCGGGATCAAGCGGTTCGAGATGTACACGATGGACGAAGAGGCGGAAAAAGACGACGACCTCATCCAGACTTTGGGGGTTACCGTCTACGGGAAGTCGCTGCTGTACCTCGTGTCGGGCGGCTTCGAGCCCGAGGAAAACGCTGGCATTCTGGGTCTGGATGAGCGCTTCAGAAACGACGCGGCGATCGTGAATCTGTTCGCGCCAAAAGGTCCGCATCGGCTCGAGTTCTCGCACGCCAGAGGGAAGCCGCACAATCCCGCGACCAAGGCCAGGATGCACGGTTGCTTCGACAACGATGACGCGACGCTGCAGTCGATATTCACGACGATTACAGGCGCCGCCGCGGCGACGCCGTTTCCAGTAAGCAGCGAGGATTGCGTGAAGGCATCCTCGCGCGCCTTCAGCGCCGACGTGGCCTATGCCGCTTCATACGCCTTTCCCGCCAGCGATGTGTTCCCAGGCGTGCCTGCGGTCGCCGGTTCATCCAGGGGCGCGAGAGCGGGCCGCGCCCTCTGCATCGGGATCGACAGCTATCCGACGGCGCCGCTGGCCGGCTGCGGGCGCGACGCTCGAGCGTGGGCAGCAGTCCTCAAGAAGCTGCAATTCGACGTCACCACGCTGCTCGACACTGAAGCAACGCGAAGCCGTGTGCTCGAGGCGCTCGGTAATCTGGTGCGGAGCGCACAAGCGGGAGAGCTGATCGTATTCCAGTACTCCGGCCACGGCACCCAAGCGCAGGATCTCAACGACGACGAAGTCGACCGCTACGACGAGGCGCTGGTGCCGATCGACTATCAGTCCGGCGCACTCCTGATAGACGACGACCTGGCCGATATTTATCGCCAGCTGCCGGCGGGTGCAGTGCTCACGCTGTTCATGGACTGCTGTCACTCCGGCACGAACAGCCGGTTCGCGCCGATCGACCGCAGCGCAGCTCCGGCCGATGAGCGCCGCCGCTTCCTGCAGCTCACGCCCGAACTGGAAGAGGCGCACCGCGAGTTCCGCGCCCGCGCAGGGTCGCCGCCGCCAACCACGGCCGAGGAATCACTCCCGGGCGTGATTCACTTTGCAGCCTGCCTGGACAATCAGTTCGCGTACGAGTCGAGTGGCCAGGGTCACTTCACTCGCATCGCGACTGCGGATCTGGCTGCAGCAGTCGGACGCGGTGTCACGAACGAATCGTTCGGCAACGACGTGGCAGCGAAAGTCATCGGCCTCGGCCGCCCGCAAACGCCGCGGCTCATGCGGCTGCCTGCGGATCTCTCGAATCGTGCACTGCTGGCAGGAGGAGCTCCGTTGGGAGGAGGCGCGAGCAAGGTCTCAGCGCCGGCCGCTGGTGACGATCAGGCAATGGCAGAGTGGTGCCTGCAGTTCTTCGAGTCGGGCGCGGCGTACTGGCGTCAGCGCGTCGGTCGCTGACATGGCGAAACCCGCCTATCGTCTCGGTGAAGGCATCACAACCGCGGCGCGCCCGACGCCGTACGTCCGCAAAGCGGGCGAACCCGTGCATCGCACGTTGCGCGTATACACGCAGGACCCCGGTGTGTCGCGCTTCGACGGCGCGATCGCAGAGCTGCCGGTCGCCTGGGAGCCGGCCGGACCCGGCCCCTCAGGCTCCCTGTTCGTCGTGCGCGATGTATACGAGCCAACCGGTGAAGTGCTCGCGCCCATCGATTTGGACCACCGCGATGTCGTCGGCCAAGGGTTGCCGCCCTCGACCACCAACCCGCAGTTCGCGCAACAGATGACCTACGCCGTTGCGATGACGACGTACGAGCGCTTCCGGATGGCGCTCGGCCGGTTGCCGGAGTTCGCGCCAATCGTGCGCCGCCAACGCGATGGGCGCCTCGAGATCCGGCCGCACTTCCGGCACGAGGACAACGCCTACTACCTTCCGGACGATGCGTCGCTGTCGTTCGGCTTTGTGAAGTCGAAGGAATCGTCTGCGGGCCGCACACAGAAGGGAGCGCTTGTCTTTACCTGTCTCGCGCACGACATCGTGGCGCACGAAACGGCTCATGCCCTGCTCGATGGCATGCGTCCCCACCTGCTGCTTCCGTCGAACCCGGACGTCGATGCCTTCCATGAGGGCTTCGCAGACCTGATCGCGCTGCTCATGCGGTTTCGTTACGACGAGGTCGTGCGCCGCGGGCTCGAGGATTCCAAAGAAGCCAACCTCGACTCTCGGATTCTCACGGAGCTGGCCCGCGAATGGGGCCGAACCGACGCCGATGGACGTTCCGCCCTTCGACAGGTGTTGTACCGGCAGGGACAACCGGACGCCAAAGTCGAGGACACCGACCTCTACGATCCGGAGAAAGAGCACCACGACCTGGGCGCGGTACTGGTAGCCGCCCTCTTCGAGGCCATCAGCCGTGTGTTCGACAAGAAGTCCAGGACGCTGAAAAAGATCGCGGCGCTGGCGCCGGGTACGCGCGACCACCTTATCAAGCTCCTGACGAGAGAGGCGCGCGATCTGGCCGGTCAGTTCCTCAACATCATCATTCGCGCCATCGACTATTGCCCGCCGATGGACATCACCTTCGGTGAGTTCCTCCGGGCGCTCGTCACCGCCGACTATGTGACGGTGCCCGAGGATCCGCACGGCTATCGCGAGGCGCTCGTTCTTGCGTTTCGTCGCTACGGCATTACGGTACCCAACGTGCCAGACCTATCAGAAGAGGCACTGCTCTGGAAACCTCCAGAGATAAGCATGGGGGCGGTCGTCGGCTTGAGTTTCGCCGACCTGCGCCATGTTCGCGAGCCGGGCTGGTTCGCGGAGCAGGACGAACGGGAGAGGCGGGCCACGGTGCTCGGCGACTTCATCACCAAAGATCGCCATCGCTGTTTCGGCATTGCCGAACCCGGCAAGCGCGATGGCGAGGAATACGACCTGCCCGTCATCGAATCGGTACGAACCCTTCGTCGTCTGTCACCGGACGACGAATTGGACTTTCACATCGTCGCGGAAGTGACGCAGCGCGTGCGCCGAAACAAGCGCTGGTTCTTCGGCGGGTCGACGGTCGTCATAGATGAATCCGGGCAAATCCGGTACGTGATCGGCAAGAGCATCCGCAATCGGAACCGTAGCGCGGCAACCGACCGTTTTCTGGCGCGCGCGCCGCGGGAGTATCGCGCCGCATTCGAGCGTGAGGACTGGGACCGCGGTTCGCTGGTCCGCCGATTCCACGCGCGGTCCAACCGCCTCAGACGGCGCAAATAGCGCGGCCGCGTCACGATGACCGCGGCCGCGAGGATAAGCTCGAACTTCGCTCAACCCTCTACCTTGTAGATCTCGCGCCGGCCGCTCTGTACGAGGTCGTGGTACCCGGCCATAATCGTGCGGGCCTCCTCGTTGGCGAAGGCTTTCTCCATTGACGCGAAGAACTGGTCGAGGCTGTCCACTTCCGTAATGCCCACAATGGTCCAGTACGGTTCGCCGCTGACATCGGTGAGAATACGGGACGGTTTGAGGCCAATCTTGGGTGCGAGCTCGTTGAGGCTCTTGAACCGCTTGACCATCTCACGGACCTTGCCGGGCTTGCACTGCATGACATCACGGATGACGTACATCGGGACCTCCTCGTTGTGATTGACTCGCGCCACGCCAGACAAGTTGCACCATGGCGCAATCGGATGCGGCTGTGCGCTTGTTCACACCCGCCTGAACCGCATTCGGGAACGACTATGCTATTCCGAAGCGGAGCTGCCGTATGAAACATCATGCCGTGGACGTGGTAGGCGCAAACGTCTTGAGGCAGACGATCTCCGGCCCGCGACCGTGACGGCTTTGGACAAGCCCCGTAGGAGAAGGTAATCTCTACGTCGTTATGCCGGTCCCCGCAAGCGTCCGGAAGGCCGCGGCGAGTCGCTGAGCCGCGTTCTCTGCTCTGCGAACCATCATGTGTCAGGCAGGCGGATGTAAGTGTTCGCGGCAGCGCCACGAACTCGTCGTGAAAGGAGAAACCATAGCCATGAGGTTTTGTCTATCGGCGGTATTGGCGTTCGCGTTGGCAGGTGTCGCGGTTCCAGCCGTGGCGCACCACTCATTTAATACGTTCTTCGACATCTCGCGCACCGTGGCCATCGAGGGTGTCGTGAAGTCGTTCCGGCTGGTCAGCCCGCATTCCGAGATGACCGTCGAGGTGAAGGATGCGAGCGGGACGATGGCCACCTGGCGGATCACGGCGCGGACGGGGGCGGTCAACGCGAAGCGCGAAGGCTGGAAGGTCGAAGAATTCATCGGCAAGCGGGTGCGGGTGGAAGGCAATCCGACGCGCCGGGAAGGCGGCACGGCCATGGCCGCCGGCGTCGTCACCTTCCTGGATGAGGGCAACAAGGTGGTGTGTCTCGGGGGATGCCCCGGTGGGCCGCCGGTGGAGTAACGACAGAGGGGTACGACGATGACGAGGCTGACACGCGCCCTGAGAGCCGGCACATTTGTCCTGCTCGCGATGGTGGCCGGCACGAGCGGGGTGGCGGCGCAGACCGACGAGGAATTCGACAAGATTTTTCCCTTCATTGGCAATTGGGATGGGCAGATCGCCAGCCCCAACGGGCAGGACCGGGGCAACTGCGGCGGGCGGCTCGGCGACTATGGGGAAAAACTGTTGAATTGCACGATCCCGGTGGACCAGCTGCCGTTGAATGCGCGGGCGGAGGCGTGGTTGAAGTACGTCGATCATCGGCAGTCGCCGTCGATGACGGAATGCGCCCAGATCCCGTTCCCGGCGGTCCTCGGCGAGGGCAGCGAGATCATGGCGTATCCGGGCCGGCTCGAGATCCGGATCTCGTCGAATCCGTGGTTCCTCTATCGCACGGTCTGGATGAACGGCACCGGGCCGAAGCCGTTACCGGGCCAGCTCTTTCAGCACGGGCTCTCGCGCGGCCGGTTCGAGGGCACCGACCTGATCATCGAAACCGACCATTTCACGTTCGATCCGGACGGCCTCGACGACCACCTGCACATGGCGTCGTCGGTGCGGAAGAAGATCACCGAGCGGTATCAACTCATTGACGCCACGAATCTGCGGGTCATCATCACGCTCGAGGATCCCACTTTCCTGACGCGGCCCTTCACATATGCGTTCCTGTGGACGAAGCGGCAGGGCGGCCTCAATCCGGTCTGGGTGACGTGTGATCCCGAAGTGGCGCGGAGTGAGGTGGAGTACGGCTACCCCGGGAACAAGTACATGGACACCGGGAAGTAAGGCGAGGGGGACGGACAATGACGCGACGCGGCGTGGCGCAGTTCTGCGGGGTGGTGCTGCTGACCGGTGTGGCCGTTCACGAGGCGCGGGCGCAGGCGCCCGCGGCGAAGGGGCACATGGATGCCGCGCGTGCCGCCATCGCTCCACCAGCGACGACGCTGAGCACGAAGCTGCACACGTTCCAAGCCTTGTTCGATCAAGCTTGCGCGCCGCCCCAGCTGCCGGATCAGATGCGGACGAACGACCGCTCCGCGGTCCTGCCGCGCAAGGAATGGTTCGCCTGGCCGGCGAACGTGTTTGACAACCTCTACTTCATCGGCACGCGGACCGCCGGCGTGTGGGCCATCAAGACGGCGGACGGGATCATCGTGGTCGACGCCAACTTCCACTACAGCAGCACAGAGCTGGTCATGGGGCTGCTGAATTTCGGGCTCGATCCGCTGGACGTCAAGTACGTGATCGTGACCCACGCGCACGATGATCGGTACTGGGGCGCGAAGGCGCTCCAGGACATGTATCCCAACGCACGCATCGCGATGTCGGCCGCCGACTGGGACCTCGTCGCGAAGGACAACTCGCCCGTCCAGTTCAAGCCCAAGAAGGACATGGTCATCACCGATGGCCAGAAGATCACGCTGGGGGAGGTGACGGTGACGGCGTACATCACGCCGGGCCATACCCCGGGGACGCTGTCGCTGATCATCGAGCCGCTCTGGAACAAGAAAAGCCTCGCCTCCGATAACGAACGGCACGTGGCCTCCATCTGGGGCGGCACCGATCCGAGCCTCGGCCGGCAGGGCGTGCAGTACTACCCCGATGGCCAGACGATGATGCGAACCCACATTGCGTCGCTCAAGCGGTTCATCGATCTGGGGACGAAAGCGGGCGTCGACGTGATGCTGACGCCCACGCTGGCGCACGGCAACATGGTCGAGAAGCTCCGCTACTGGAGAATGATGAATCCCGATCACTCTGGCGGGGGCGGCTCTGACGGTCCGCTGGGACTGGCATTGAAACTGGAGGGCGAACCCCACTCCTTTGCGAGCAAGGAAGCCGTCGAGCGCTATCACCGTATCCTGCTCGAGTGCTACGAAGCCCAACTGGCGTGGAGGACGGGTTCGTAGTCTGCGGGGAGCATGGAACTGGTCCTCGGGCAACTCGAACAAAGCGGGCTGGCCACATGGATACGTGAATCGGGGGTCCTCTACGGGTACCCCCTGATTCTCTTCCTGCACACGCTTGGCCTGAGTACGCTCGTCGGGCTCAGTGTGGCAATCGACTTTCGCCTCCTCGGCGTCGGCGCGGGCATCCCGCTCGAGTCCCTCGAAAACACCTTCGCGTTCATGTGGGCAGGCTTTGCGCTGAATGCCGCAACGGGGAGCCTGTTGTTCATTGCCGACGCGACGAAGCATGCGTCGAATCCTGCCTTCTATCTGAAATTGCTGTTCGTCGCACTTGCCGTCATCACGCTCGTGCTGATCCGCCGCAGAGTCTTTCGTGACCACGAGACCGGCAAGTTTCTGGCGACGGCCTCGCTGATCTGCTGGTTTGTCGCCATGAGCTCGGCCCGGCTCATGGCCTACGTCAGCGAGTTCATTTCGTGAGCGTTGTTCAGTTCCACCTGTTGCTGAATCACTTCCCGACCATCGGCTTCGCTGCCGTGTGTGCCTTGTTCGCGATGGCGCTGCTCAGGAAGAACGAAGATCTGAACCAGGCGAGCCTGATCGGGTTCTTTCTGATCGCATTGATCACAATCCCCGTGTATCTGAGCGGCAGCGCGGCGGAGTTCGTGGTTCGCGATCAACCTGGTGTGTCAGCGGACGTGATTGCCGCACACCAGGATGCCGCCATGCTGGCTCTGCTCTTCATGCAGATCGCAGGATTCGTTGCCTGGCTGGCGCTATGGCGTTTTCAGAGATGGGCCGTGCCGGCGCTCGTGGTGCTTTCGATCGTGACCTTTGGCCTGATGGTGAGAGCCGCGAACATCGGTGGCGAGATTCGGCATCCGGAAATCCTGGCAGAAGGCGTCGCCGCCTCTGAATCATCATGGCCCCAGGCCGCGGCAATGGGCGCGGCGCTGGTTGTGAATCATCCGTGGGTGTGGCCAATCTGCGAGATCTTCCACTTCGTCGGGCTCTGCCTGCTGTTCGGCATCACGACGCTCGTCAATCTGCGAATGCTGGGCGTGATCAAAGGCGTGGACGTCGCCGACATCAACCAGCTCTTGCCTTTGGCCGCGATCGGACTCGCCATGAACATGATCACCGGCATGTTGTTCTTTCTCGCTGCCCCGGACCAGTACACGCAGAACTCCGCATTTGCCTGGAAGATGGGTGCGATGTTGATTGGTGGCCTGACGCTGCTCTATCCGATCGCGTCCAACGAGGTGCGGGCGTTGAAGCGGGACGCCGGCGCCTCGATTGTGAGCAAGATCGTTGCTGTTGCGTCGATTTCGCTCTGGATTGCTGTCATCTTTCTGGGCAGATTCCTTCCTTACATCGGGTCCGAGTAAGCCGCCGCTGGACGCCGTAGGGCGGGCCGGGCCTTTCCGCCTTCGCGCCAAGCCGCGCCCTACGTGAACTTTGGCCCGAAGGCTACTTCGCGAGCAATCGCACTGTTGTGCCTGTCACACTCCAGACGCGGCCGTTCGCATCCGTACCATTGAAATTCGTCTGCGCCGTGTGCGCTGCCGACGACGAGCTGCACCATCGCGTTCGAATCGTCGTCGATCCATTGGCGGGAATTCGCAGGCCGGGATTCGAGCGCGCCGTGACGGCGCCGTCGAAGGAATCAACACGTTCGGTAACGGTGACCGCCACACCACCCGTTTCGCGCAGCACCTGATCGTAGAACCACGTGTTCGGGCGGCTCTGGCAGCTGCTGATGTCGCTGATCGGCTGACCGCTGAAGGGCACCGGACTGGGATTGACGCTCACTTCCACTTTGCCGACAGACGAGTTTGACGGCTGAGTAGGTGTCGCGGTCGGGGCCGGTGCCGGTGTTGGGGCTGGTGTAGGCGCTGGCGACGCTCCTCGTCCGGATCCCGACGGAACGGGTGTACTGCGAGCAGGCAGCGCAGTGGCCGCCGTGGGTCCGGAATCGATCTCTCCGCACGCAGCGGCGACGACGAGCGCCGCGATCGCAAGAAGCCCGGATATGCCGCGCACGGCCCCGGTAGAAATCATCGACATCGGCTCCTCCTGAAGCGATTACGAAAACACGCTTCACCGGCGAGACGCTGGCTACGCAAGACGCACACCGGAACGCGATATGGGCATGAATTTGCACCGGCGGGGCCATGGATGAGCGTCATCTCGGCGTGACGACCGATGGGCGGCTATCCGATCCGCCACAGGCCGCGCAGTGTCACGAGTTGCAACGTCACACCCGGCCGGTGGTGCGGAATGGATGCACGCTGTCCGATGCCGAGCGTGACGCGAACCAGGAGGAATGAGATCGTGCTGATGTCACTCACAGGCGTCCGATTGCCTGCCATGGTCGTGTTTCTGTTGGCGATCTGCGTGTCGGGGGCGGTGGGACAAACCATCGAGCCGGCACAAACGGCACTCGATCCAAACCCCGGCAAAGTGAGCCTCGCCGCGACGTACGACTTCACGAATGTGTACATGTTTCGCGGACTCCGGCAGGACGACACACGGTGGATCATGTTTCCGTGGGCTGAAGCGCGCTTCGATCTTCACGACGGTGACGGCGCCCTGAACGACGCGGCGCTGCGGATCGGAACGTGGAACAGTCTGAATACCGGCACGGCGGGCTCGGCAGGTCCAAGCGGCAAGCTGTGGTACGAAAGCCGGTTCTATTCGACGGTGGACTTCACGTTCGGTCCCGGGATCACCGTCGGTGGCACCTACATCGCCTATCCCAGTCCGAACAACTCGTTCAGGACCGTGAAAGAGCTCGCATTTCGGGTCGCCTCAGACGATCGCAACACGATTGCGGGATACGTTCTTCGACCGCATGCGCTCATCGCGTTCGAGTTCGACACCGCACCCGGACTCGGCCAGGCCGACGGCGGACAGAGCGCGGGAACCTATCTCGAGCTCGGGATCGCGCCCGGGGTGAACGAATCAGGTTTTTCCGTGACGTTCCCCGTGAAAGTCGGTCTGAGCCTCGATGATTACTACGAGCTCGCCGGCGTCGATCACAAGTTTGGTTACCTGAGCGTTGGCGCGATTGCGACGCTGCCTGTCGCTCAGAGCAGCACGTACGGCGCGTGGGACGTGCATGGCGGGTTCGAATTCCAGGCGCTCGGAGATACGCCCGAGGCATTCAATGGCGGCGACCAGTCGAAACTGATCGGCATCATCGGCGTCGGGTTCTCGTACTGAAGCAGGGGCGCTTCACAAGTCACAAGGCACAAGTCACAACGTCGACAGAAGAACCTTGGTGACTTGAGCCTTGTGACTTGACCAGGTCTTGAAATGCTGCGATGGACGCCGAGGGTTCACGGCCGGACATTCAAACGACGCCATCGTTCGCCGCTGCGGCTGTGGATCAGATGTATGTGGCGCACCCGTGGACGCCACGAACGTGACCTGCGGACCAATAGATGCCGCTACTGCGGGCACCTGTGGTCATCGCTTTATCCACCTTAGAACAGTTTCCAGTTGAGTGGTGAGTTGTGAACGCTGCACGAGCTCGAAACCGCGCTAGCACTCTGCGCAGTCAACCGCCTCGTCTTCGACGATCTGCTCGTCGATGAGGGAGTACCGATAAGTCATGCGCAACGCGGATGATCCCAACAGCCTGAGCTGCGCTTTCGTCTCCAGAGACACCGGCATGCGCACTCCGTTGATGGATCGATACGCGCGAATGAGGTTCACCCGTGTCACCCAGAACGAAGGATTTCTTGCGAGCCGCCCCTCGACCTGGACGAGCTCTCCCTCGTCTGGACTCAGGAACATCTCGCCGTCGATGAGCGCGCGGTCCTTCCGCAGCGGCCTCATCCTGACTACCGCCAGGCCCTGTTCGTTGATACCTTCGGGCGTGAACTGATAGTTGTCTCGCGAAATTGCAACCGTCGCAGTGGCCCCAAGCGCGATGACCTGCTGTTCGTCGTCCAGCAAAGACCGCAGGACGCGAGCACGAATGTAGCCTGAACCGCCCTCGGCCGTGACCTGGTACATCAGCCCCTTGGCAACGGTGAAACTGGTGTCGGCGTCGAGCCACCCGCGCTGTCCCACGCCTGTTGCTTCCAGACGCCGAACAGCACGGTATTCGTGCGGGATCGCTTGGCGCGACAGAAACCGCTCCATCGCGGCCACGGCCTTGGGATTTGACGCCTCCGTCGCGAACGCCTGCGGACTGAGAATCACCAACGCAAGGATCGCAGTGGCCCGGAGGCGACGAGAGCGCGAACGAAGGTCAGTCAGCACAAGCGGGCCCTCCGATCGACGTGTGTCGCGGATGCCGACGGTCTAGGAAACGATGCGCAGGGGAAACCGCCTGGGATCGGAAGCACTCAATGCCGCGGTGGGATCGACGAGATTCGGCATCGGTGCCGCGATGAACAGCCGCCGCACGGCCTTGGCGAGCCAGCGCGCGCGCTGGGCCGATCGCGCCACGCGGGCGCTGTCGGTGGCAATTCCGGTGTTGGCATACATCTGTCGATACAACCTTGAAATCAACACGAAGGCGATGCGGGCACGGAGCGATCGCACGCAGGTTGAACGCTTCCAGATTGCCGACCACGCGTAAAAACGGTCCCAGACGTGCTGGGTACCTTTTCGAATCGTGTCTGCCGACATCGTGGGATGCGGCGCGTACACCTTCGGGCGCTGCGATGGTGGAATCAGCCAGTACCGCGTCAGCGGCACGCCATTAATCGTTGAAGCGCCACCTTCCTGCTGTTCCCACTTGGCAAAATCCACGGTGCCCGGGAACGGCGTGAGCATGACGAACTGAGCAAACGAAACACCGCTGCGCTGCGCGAGATCCGCTGTCGCATCGAACGTGTCGACGTTGTCGGTGGGGAGCCCGAAGATAAACGATCCAAGAACATGCACCCCCTGTGACCGAAACGCCTGCAGACGCTCGACGAGCGCTTCTCCTGCATCGTTGAAATTCTTGAAGACCGCCTTCAGTCCTTCGGGCGTGACCGACTCGACGCCGACGAGCGCACCGCGGATTCGCGCGCGCCGCATCGCCGCCAGGAACTCGGGATCCTCCGCGGCCTCCATCGTGATCTGCGTGAGGAACACCATGTCGTCCGGCAGTTGCTCGAGCTGAGCCATCAGCTCGAATCGCTCCTGGCGCAGCGCAGTCAGGACCGCAAGCTGCCGCTTGTCGGCACGACGCTCGGCTGCAGCCAAATCCGCGAGAGGAACCGGATAAAAGTTGTCGTCTGCCAAAAGGATGAAGCGGAACCCTTTCCGGCGGAGCGCCACGGCTTCACTCACCACCTCGGCGACTCGACGCTGCCGCGGTTTTTGTCCGTCGGTGCGCCAGACCGAACAGAACGAGCAGTGTTTGGGACAGCCGCGGACGGTCTGGATTGAGCCCCACATATAGCGGTTGGCCGGCAACAGATCCCATCGCGCGGCCGAAAATGACTCGCCCTCGATCCGCCCGCCTTCGTACGACGCCGCCGGTGTTCCGCCCTCGCAGTCGGCCAGCACCCGTGGCCAGACGAGGTCGCCGTCGCCGGTCACCACGCTGTGCGCGACCCCGTGCTCGCGCACCTCGTCCGGGAAGAGCGTGGAGTGAATACCGCCAAAAACGACGAACGCCCCCCGGCCGCGGGCGAGGCGAGCCACGGCATACCCGCGAAGTGCGTTCGAGGTGTGAATACCAATGCCGACTACGTCTCCGGGCTCGACGGCGCCTGCATCAAACGGCTCCAACGTCTCGTCCACGATGAGCGGTGTGCCGAAGCGGTCGGGTGTCGCTGCTGCCAGAACGTAGAGCCAGCGCGGAGTGATGACGGCGGTCCCGAACGAGAGGTCGCTAGGATTGACAAGATGAACGCGCATCGAATGCCTTAGAAGGAGCCGGCGATCCTTTTGCCGACTCGAGTGAAGAAGCCGGCCGTGGCGAGCCCGGCATTCTGAGAGCCACGGCCAACAGCGACTCCGGCGTTCGCCGCTGCGGACCATGGCGTGGGGACCGTCGCGTCAGCGGTCTGGCGACTGCTGCCACTCATCGCGGGCGCGACAGGTTCGATGACCGGGGTGACGGATATGTCGACTGGTCTGAACATTTCCACTGACGGTGAAACCGGGCGGTCGAGCGACCATTGCAAGGATTGCGACGGCACTTCGCTCATTATGACGGCCGACAGTTCCGGCGTTGCTTTCGCCTGCACGACGACGGCGGGGGCAGTGCCGTTCGCGGGTGTTGCGATTTCGACTGACGAGCGGGATTGCCGTGCCGTTGCCGGCCTCGAAAGGGAGATGGGTCGCGGCTCTGAGCCGGACACCGTTCCCGCATCTTGCACGATCGTGGTCTCTATCGGCGCCCACTGGGTCGCGGCACGAAGACTCAAGACGGGGACAGCCAGCGTCACGACGCGCACGTTGCCGACGGCCAATGCGAGCGCGGCGAGCGCAGCGGCAGCGCCAATTGCAATGGCACGCCAGGGGCTGGTGGAGCGGCCTTGCCGCAGGGCCAGAATCCGGACGATACGCCGATGAAGGCCGGACGCAGACACGGCCGCGAGCGCCGGCAAGGGCCTGACAGCGCCGCCCGATAGACCGGCGAGCGTGGTGAGACACGCGGCGTATCCCTTCGCAGATCCGGTGACGCAAACGACAGTCTCATCACATGCGACCTCGCGCTCGAGCTCCAGCTGCCGCTGCAGCCACCACACTGCCGGATGCCAACCGGCGATGACCCGAACGACCAGCTGGAGATATTGCGCGATGTCGTCACGGCGCTGAACGTGGGCCCATTCGTGGATGACGATCCGATCGAGGTCTTCCTCCCCGAGATGCTCGAGAAGCGTTGGCGCGATGGCAATGAGGGGCGACCCGCAACCAAGAACCGCTGCGGAACGGACACGGCTCGAGAGTACAAGACGAGTCCGGCGTCCGGTGGCTTTCAGACGCGACCAGTAGTGAAGGCGCGCTGCGAAACTTTCAGGAAACTCACCACACTCCCGTCTGGCTCGGCGAAGTGACAGACCGGCGGCAGCGAGCCGGCCGGCATGGACAACTGCCCACACGATCCACAAGCCGATCGCGAGAGACGTCGATGTCCACCATGTGCCTGGCATCGAGACCACCGGCCCGGGCGCAGCCAGCCGATAGTCCGCGGCCTGAATCGGCGACGCGACAGCGAGCAGA
Organism: uncultured Acidobacteriota bacterium; assembly: GCA_963814955.1. GTDB lineage: Bacteria > Acidobacteriota > Vicinamibacteria > Vicinamibacterales > UBA2999 > DATCJA01. The sequence goes on along the minus strand of CAWFEX010000008.1, from coordinate 1,292,954 downwards.
AACGGCGCGGCGGGCAACGCCAGAACCACGATGCTTGCCGTCCAAGCCGCGCAGTAGCGCGCCAGCGTCTGCGAGCGCGGAATTACGCGCAGAAGCGCCGCCGCCGCGAGCGCGACGACACCACCCTGCCACAGCCAATTCAGCACGCTGTCCATTCGCAATTCCTTTATGCTTCTTCGATCACTTTCTTCAGACGGGCCAGTTCGTCCGAGTCGATCTGTTCGTCCTCGAGGACGTTGAGCACAAGCAGGCTCGGAGACCCGTTGAACAGGCGCGTCATCAGGTGCCGAAGCGCCCGGCGACGCGCCTGACGTTCGTCAACGCGCGGCCGAAAGATGAACGCCCGACCGACTTTCTCATGAGACACGTATCCTTTGCCTTCTAGAATGCGGAGAATCGTCTGGACGGTGCTGTAGCTGACCGTTCGCTTCTTGTTCAACGCGGCGACGACGTCGGCCACCGTCGCCGTGGTTCGTTCCCACAGGACGGCCATGATACGGGTTTCGGCGTCGGTCAACGCGGGCGAGCGGCGGCGTGGCATCAGGCGGCTTATCTCTTAAATATTTAAGAGATTGCGCAGTATACCGTCGGCGGCGATTTCAAGCAATTAATTACTTAAGAGTTCAGATGGCGGATTTCACCGCCGACGTGGCGAAAGGCGTGACGCCAACATGGAGTCGCGCGAGAATACGCCGACAAGTGGGAGAGTAGGATGCGTTTTTTTAAAGCCCTGCCAGCCATCGTGGCGAGCACCCTGTTGTGCTCCGCATTGGCGTCGGCGCAAGCCTCCTTTGGCCGGCTCGCCGGCACGGTGTTCGATGAGACTGGCGGTGTGCTTCCCGCCGCCACCGTCACGCTTGATCAACGAGCTGACCGGGCAGCAGACGGAGACCACCACGACCGAGACGGGCGCGTTTCTCTTTCCCCTCGTGCAGCCCGGGTCGTACACGGTCACGGTGAGTCTCGCCGGATTCAGGACGGCCCAATTCACCCAGGTGGAAATCAACGTCGGCGCGGAGCGGTCGCTGACGGTTCGGCTGGAGGTTGGGGCGCTCACGGAGACGCTCAGTGTCAGCGCCGGCGGCTCGCTGGTCCAGACAACGACGCCCGAAGTGACGCAAACGGTGGTGCAGCGGCAAATCGTCGATCTGCCGCTCGACGGCCGCAACCCGATCGAGCTGATCACGCTGCAGGCCGGCGTCCCCGGCATCGTCAATCGAACGGCAACTGCGGTGAACGGGGGCCGTCCAACCTGGACGCAGCTCACGCTCGACGGCATCAACATCCAGGACAATTTCATCCGCGAGAACGCGCTGAACTTCTCGCCGAACCGGCCGACGGCCGACATCGTGGGCGAGCTGACAATCACAACGGCCGTCCCTGGTGCCGATGCCGCGGGCGGCGCCACCGCAGTGCGCCTGATCACCCCGTCCGGCACGAACCGGTTTCAAGGCAACGTCTTCGGATTCAATCGCACCAACAGGCGCGCCGCCAATTCGTTTTTCAACGAGCGCAGCGGGCTGCCGGTTCCGAAGCTCAGTCGAAACCAGTTCGGCGGCAAGCTCGGTGGGCCGATTGTGCGAAACCGCCTGTTCTTCTTTGGCTACTACGAGGGATACCGGCTGCGGACCGAAGTAGGCGCAAAACAATGTCATCCCCGCGCACGACGATTTCGTACAAGGCGCGTTTCGCTACATTGCCAACGACGGACAGGTGCGCGCCGTGAATGTCCTGGATCTCGCCGGCCTGCCACTCGACGCCATGGTGCGACGCGACATCCTCGCGAGGGTGCCAACGGCATCGAACGTGAACAACTTCGATGTCGGCAATTCCGCGGAAGCCAGACGACTCAACACGGCGGGGTATCGCTTCCTGCAGGAGAGCCTGAACGATCGACACCAATGGGGGCTGCGGATCGACTACGAGGCAACTCCCGGACATCGTTTCGAAGCCAACTACGGCTGGTTCACTGAGACGCACGACAGGAGCGATCTCGATGGTATCCACGCGCGTCCGGTCGTGTTCACCGACTCGACGGTGCATCGATACGTTGGAGCGTGGCGCTGGAGCTCGTCAACGTTCACGAATGAGGTGCGCGGCGGGGGCAATCTTGCGCCAGGAGCGTTCGAGAGCAATGAGGATTTCGGGGACGCGATGTTTTCGCTTCCGCTCATCACCGATCGCATCACGAGCTTTCAGCCCGAGGGGCGCGATTCGCGGATCTTCCAGTACAGCGACACAGGATCGTGGGTACGGCGCGATCATGAATTGCAGTTTGGGGGTCAGTTGCAGCAGATCCGCGTCAATTCATATGCGTATGCCGGCCGCCTTCCAGAGGTCGGGTTCGGGTTCAGTCCCGCGGCGCCCGCGCGTGTGCAGCTCACGGCTGCCCAGTTCCCCGGAGGCATCAGCCCTCTCGATCTCGCGGCGGCAAATTCGTGGCTCGCATTTCTTTCAGGAACCGTGTCGGCCGTCGCTCAGACGTTCCGCGTGCAGGATCAGACGTCCGGTTTCGTTGCCGGGATTCCGAACAACGTGAATTACAGCCTGAACAATGCGTCGGTGTTTCTGCAGGACAACTGGCGCTGGAAACCAGCCTTCACCGTCCGCGCCGGCCTGAAATGGGAGTACTACAGTCCGCTCCAGGAGGACGACAACCTGGCACTGTTTCCCGTGCTGGACGGCCGCCGTGTTCGCGATGTGCTGCTCGACCCCAATGGCCGTGTTGGTTTCGTTGATGGCGGGTTTTACAACAAAGACCTGAACAACTTCGGTCCGACGATCGGGTTTGCCTGGGATCCATTCAAGGACGGCCGTACCGCCGTTCGCGGCGGCTACTCGCTGACGTTCGTCAACGAAGAGACGATGAGGGTCGGCCTCAATGCGGCGGACGCGAATTTCGGTCTCCAGGCCGACGCGGTTGTTCCGAACCTGTACACGACGCTGGCGGCGGGCATCCCGGTCCTTTCGCCACCGGAGTTCACGCGCGAGCGGACCTACGCCGATCAGTTGGACATTGCCCCGGACGCCGCGGCATTCGCGATCGATCCCGATATCAGGCAGCCGCACGTTCATCAGATGAGCGTGGGCATTACCCGCGAGCTGCCGTGGTATCTGGCGGGCGAGGCACGATACGTCGGCACATTCGGGCGCGGCCTGTGGCGCGGGATCGATCTCAACCAGACGAACCCGCATGGCGCATTCGGGCAGGACTTTCTGCGGGCGCGTACGAATGGATTTCTCGCGCTGCAAGCCACCGGCATCTTCGATCCGGCATTCAACCCCGCGATCGCCGGGAGCCAGCCGCTCACGGTGATTCCGGACTTCGGCGGCGGATTCCTCTCAAACGCTGCCGTACGCGGTCTCATTCAGACGGGCCAGGTTGCGGCCCTCGCGGATTTGTACACGACCAGCGCGGGTCCGGAAATCGGCGCGCACGCCCGAGAGACATTCCTCGCCAACCCGGGCATCTATGTCGCCGATCTGATTCATAACAGCGCGTTCACCAACTACCACGCCCTGCAGCTCGAACTGCGCCGCCAGCTGCGGAGCGGAATGATGGGGCAGGTCAATTACACGCTCGCCAGCACACGCTCGAATTCCGCGGGCACGTCGCAGGTCCGCTTCGAGCCGTTCCTCGACAACGCGCGCCCGGAGCTCAATGAGGGACGGACCCCGTTTCACGTGACGCACGTCATCAACGCGAACTTCATCGCCGAGCTGCCGTTCGGCATGGGAAAGCGATGGATGAATCGCGGCGGTTTGTCAGACGTTCTGGCCGGTGGATGGCAGGCAAGCACGATCGTCCACTGGCAGAGCGGGTCGCCTTTCTCGATTGTCGCCAGGCGAGGAACCTTCAATCGGGCCGGTCGCTCGACGAATCAAACGGCACGCAGCACGCTCACCGCGCGTGAGATCAGTCAGCGACTCGGTGTGCGCGAGGCCAACGGAAATGTCTACTGGATCGATCCGGCTCTCATCGATCCGAGCACCGGCCGTGCGACAGGCGCGGACACGCTGACGAATGCGGCGTCATTCCCCGGACAGGTTTTCTTCAACCCCACGGCGGGCGAGACAGGGAATCTGGACATTCTCGCCTTTGATGGGCCTTCGCAGTTCGTGGTCGACCTGTCTCTCGCCAAGCGCGTGCGCGTATGGCGCCGGGCGGGACTGCAGCTTCGCGCTGACGTGTTCAACCTCTTCAACAGAGTGAACTTCTTTGTCGGCGACTACGACATCAACAGTCCGACGTTCGGCCAGATCACGGACCTCAACACCGATCCGCGAGTCGTGCAGCTCGTCGTCAAGCTGGATTTCTAGACGAATCGAGAACGCGCCGAATGGTCCGGCTGAAGCCGGACACTACGTCTGTCACGAGAAGTGTGAACGACCGCCGTGCGCGGTGCTGTGAAACCACCCTGAGGCCACTTCCGTATCCATAATCATCCGTGCCCACAAGCGACGGCGAACTCGCCCGTCAAGCGCTCGCCGGATCGCAGGACGCGTATCGGACCTTGGTGTCGAGGTACGCCACCGCCGCGGTCAACATGGCCGCGCGCATTGTCAACGATCGGACGCTGGCAGAGGATCTTGCGCAGGACGCCTTCGTGCGGGCATTCGCGCGATTGAATAGCTACGATCCCGACCGTCGATTCTCCGCCTGGTTCTTCCAGATTCTTCACAACGTCGCGGTCGACCATCTCCGGCGGAAACGCGTCTCCACCTACTCGCTCGACGAGCTGCAGGCAGCCGGCTATCCTGGCCCCCCGGCCGAGGATCCAGAGTCTTCCCCTGATGTCGACGTGGAGCGAAAAGCCCTTGCTGAAGCGTTGGCGGGCGCGCTGCAGCGGCTGCGCACGGAATACCGGGAAGCCATCGTCTTGAGATACCAGCAAGGTCTTACGGTTGAAGAGATTGCAGGCGTTCTGCGACTTCCGGAAGGGACCGTGAAAACCTACCTGCACCGTGGGCGAAAGGAGCTGGCCACGTTGCTGACGGCGGCGGGATGGAAGCCATAGTCGGCAGGCCGGCGGGTCCAAAGGGACCCGAAACCGTGCCCGAGGGTCTGACCCGGGGTCAGACCCGGGGTCAGACCCCCTCTAGGGACCTGAAACCGGAAACCGGCGCTTTGCGTAAAGGAGACAGCGAACAATGGGCCGCTGGCGAACGAGTACAGAGCAGTGGTTGTTGAGTGAGCAGCAGGATCTGGACGATGCCGCGGATGCGGCGTTCGCCCAGGCATTTGCGGCACTGCCCAACGTCGAACCCTCGGCCGGTTTCGTCCAGAGGGCAACGGAAGCCGCATGGCTTGCGCGCGAGCGACAGCGCCGGATTGTCGGTCTTGGAGCTCTGGCGGCCTCCGTGGCGATGGTCGTCGCCGTGGGAGCGGCGGCCTACGGGATGTTCGGCCTGCCGGGAGGCTGGCTGGTAGCGGGAGCGGCCACTCTGGCCACCAACTCTGCCGTATCGTTCATCGTCGCGGTCAGCACCGCCGTGGAATGGTGGCTGGCCACGGCCCGTGCGAGCAGTGCGGTTGCGGGCATCATGACGACCCCGCAGAGTGCCGTTGCTCTGCTCGGGATTGAGCTCGTTGGGCTTGGAGCGCTCTACATGCTGCAGCGGCTGCTGCGCGCGGACGCGCGATGGCGCGGCCCGGGCGCGCTGTGTTTTTGAAACTGTCGTAGTGTCGGGCTTCCGCCTTCGACCCGCATTGGTCGGCCCGAAGGCGGACACTACGTGGATGCGTTGAGGTAAGGGCAATGGGAAGGCACTGGACAGTCGGCGTGCTGGCGATCGTTCTTTGCGTGTCGCTTCAAAACGTCGGCCACGGACAAACAACCGACGCACAACCTCTGAACACGCGGCTGCGTGAGCGTTACGACCTCGTCCCTCTGCAGCAGGGTGTTGCGCTGGTGCCGCGCGAAAGTGGAAGCGCCGTTCGCATGATCCAGGTCGTCGACGGCGTCGTCACCGTTGATGGCGAGACCCTCACGGGTCAGCAGCTGCGCGACAGACTTGGTGCGGACGCCGATCTTGTGCTGCAGGTCAGCTATCTCAATCAGCAGCAGCAGCGAGATCTTGCCGGCGCTGCCCCGGCGTCACCCTCCGGCGGTGGTGCGCCCGTGACGCCGCCGACCGAAACTGTTGAACGCACCGATGTCGCTCGAGGCGATCGTGTTCGCTTTGGCGGCGATATCACTGTTGACCGCAACGAACGATTGGAAGGCGATGCCGTTGCAATCGGCGGATCGGTCATCGTTAACGGCGAAGTGACAGGCGATGCAACATCGATTGGCGGAACGCTGACACTGGGACCGGACGCAGTCGTACGAGGCGATGCCGTGTCGGTTGGGGGAACGCTGAATCGGGCGCCCGGGTCCCGCGTCGACGGCGACGTGACGGAAGTGGGGCGGGGTGGTTCCGGGTTTCGCCGTGGGCAGTGGTTTCCCGCCATGTTTGGCACATTCTGGTCCAGGATGGGAAGTCTTGCCGCCACTGCGCTGCGTCTTACGGTGCTGGCGCTTGTCGCGGTTGTCATCGTGGCCTTCGGGCGCAATGCCGTTGAACGTATCGCGGCGCGCACCGCTGCCACTCCGGTTCGCTCCGGACTCATCGGGCTCGTCGCGGAAATTCTGTTCCTGCCGGTGATGATCCTGACGGTCGTTGTTCTTGCAGTCTCGATAGTGGGGATCCCGCTGCTGTTTCTCGTGCCGTTTGCGGTGCTGTTGTTGATGCTGGTGGCACTCGTGGGGTTCGTGGGCCTCGCGTACCACGTCGGTCGATGGCTCGTCGCCAGGTTCGGGTGGCGTGAGCCTGCCGCGTATGGTGCGGTGGCAATCGGTGTGGTGGCGATTGGCGCCGTGACACTCCTCGCGAAGCTTGCGGCGCTCGGCGGCGGATTCATCGTCGGCGGCCCGCTCACCGGCCTCGGCTATTTCGTGGAGTACGTGGCGTGGACGATTGGTTTTGGCGCGGCGATTCTTTACTGGTACGAATCGCAGACACGTTTCGGCTCGCACAGACACGCGCCGCCGGCGACGCCAGCGCCGGCGGATTAGGTGAACGCGCACGCTGAAGCGTGCGCTCTACATTTCAGTTCGGACCAGCCGTTAATGTCTACAGTCCCATCGCCACTACGCGCGAGGCCGCACATTCCTTCATGATGTCGAGGAACTTGCCGAACTGGTCCCGCGTATAGGCAAACTCGTTTGGACCCTTCGGGTTCTTCCTCAACTGATCCATCCATCCGAGCTCGTCGCCGAACAGACCTGGATGCCCGTTCAGGAGCGCCTGAGCGCCCGCGGCTTTTGCCGAGTCGAGCGCCTTGTTGAACGCGTTGAGCGAAGCCCTGTCTGGTGTGATGTTCGCGCCCGACAACATCAGCACCGTGAAGGGCTGGCCCTGGCGCTTGACCGGAATGAGATACGCCATCGAGCCGACGGTGTGCCCTGGCGTGATCGCGAGCGTGATCGTGGTGTCGCCAACCGTGATCTTCTGGCCGTCGCTTACAACGACATCGCGCTTGGGTCTCGGCCGGCTTGCCTGCGCGGGATTGGCGTTCGGGTTCGGTCGTTCGATCAGATCCCAGTCCGGTCCGCTCATCGCGATGCGGCTCTTGTATTTGTCCTGGAAGTATGGCGCCCCGCCAAAGTGATCGAAGTGGCCATGCCCGACGATGACGTATTTGACGTCGGCCGGGTTGAGTCCGACTTTCTTCAACGATGGCTCGATGATCGTCTCCGCCTCCTGCACCGTGTTCAGCGCGTCGATCAGGATCACGCCGTCGCTTGTCTGAATTGCCCACGCGCCGATGGTATTGAAGCCGAAGTACCACATGTTGTCGAAGATCTGCACCGGTTCCACCGGCCGGGGCGGCTCAGGCTTCTGGCCGGCATTCTGCGCTTCGAGAGCCGGGCGCTGTGGTCCGAGCGCGCCGCATGTGTTCTCGAACCGCATCATCAGCTTTGAGTCGGTGCCCGCAATCGCCTTTGCTTTCGCGACGTGTGCCTGCGCGTCTTTCGAGTTGGCGTACTGCTCGGGCGTCGGATATCCACGGCCCGCACCGGCGGTCGTCCCGCCCGCGGCCGCGCCACGGCCCCGACCCTCCTGGGCGCTGACCTGAATCTGCATCGCGACGGCAGCACACGCCGCCAGGCTGATCGCCATTAAGAACCTGCGCATCGCTTTCCTCCTGTGCGCGGACGCATCTCCACGCCACGGGTCCGGCTAAAGCCGGACACTACGTACCTAATTATCCGAACATCAGCCAGCACAAAATCGCGCCGACGACAGTCATCGAAAGACCCCACGCGAGGAGTTGATTGAAGAGCCCGCGTGAATCGGCGCCGGCCGGCACGCCTGCCAGGCAGAGCGCTCCCGTGGTCGAGAGCGGTGACAGGTCCACCAGGTGGGAGCCAAGATTCATCGCCGAGGCAACCGCGATCGGATCGAGACCGCCGAGCCGCTCGACGATCCCTGGTACCGTCGGCAGAAACGCCGGCAGCACCACTCCGGACGTGCTGCTGTATACCGACACGACACCCGTGACGAAGGCGACGACGGCGGTGACCGATTCGGGCGTCGAGAGGCGAACAAGCAAATCGGTAAAGAGATCCAGACCCTGCGTTTTTTCGAGAAGCTCGATCAAAACGGTCACGCCTGTGACCATCAGGATCACGCCCCAGGGCATGCGCAGAATCGCTTCCTTCTCGTCAGCGGCGCGGGTGAACGAGAGAATCATTGACGCCGTCAGCGCTGTCATACCCACTTCGAACTCGAAGCCAATCACACCGACGAGCAGCGCCGTGATCAACCCGACCGTCAGCCAATGGCGCGGTTCCATCGGCTGAATGGGTGGCTCTTCCACGGTCGCGGCCCCCTGCGGCCTTCGAAACAGCCGCAACCCGCCGAGTAGTGCGTACCCGCCGAACGCCACCAGCGTATGGCCGAGGATGTTGTTGATGAACGTCTGCCACTCCAGCCCCGGAAACCCCATGCGGGCCATGACGCTGTTGGCGACAACACCTGTCGGCGAAAACGGCGACAGGCTTCCTGCCAGGGCACCGTTGCCGATCATCACAGCCATCAGAAAGAACGAGATGCCGGTCCGCGCTGCCACTGCCATCGCCGGCGGTGCAAGGAGGGCGGCGGCGCCGATGCTTCCCGGACCAATCGTCGAGAGACCGAGCGCGAGGAAGAAGAACATGATGGGCAACACGCCCGTGTGGCCCCGGCAGAGCCGCACCGCCCGCTCGGTGACGCGCTCGAGGGTTCCGTTACCCCGCGCCATGCTGAAGAGCAGCGTGACGCCCGCCAGCGTGACGAACAGCGGTGTCGGGAAGCCTTCGAGAATATCGCCCACCGACATGCCGCCGAGCAACACGCCGACGATCCATGCGAACGCCAGACAGACGATGCCCACGTTGATCGTCGTCACCATGCTGAGCGTGACGGCGATGATCAGCGCGCCAACCGAGATCCAGGCAAGATCCATAAATCGATCGCGAACGTGGGCGGCGCCCGCACTACAGGACGAGCGGCTGTCCTTCGAGCACTCCGGTAGTCACTGTGTTTACGATTTCGCGAATATCGCGCACCTGCTCGAGTGATTCCAGTTGATCGAGCGTCGCACCGATGGCGTGAGGCTGCAGAACGAGGCTCGCACAGTCGGTGAACTTCCCGTGCAGTTCCTCACGCGTAAAGGGTTTCTCGGGACCGCCGCGATAGCGCTCGTCAGCCTCCTGCACCAGCGTCCGGCCATCGGTCAGGTCTACTTCGATGATGCTGCGCATCCTGTCGAAGCCGCGCGCCTCAATCGCCTGATCGCGGACCGTGGTCACTTTCTGCATCATTTGCTGCACCGGCGCGCTCTGGACGAACTCGTCGGTGAACTCGTGGATGCCGGCCTTTCTGCGCAGGACGAGGCTCGACATCATGAACGCCGGACAGAACTTGGCCTCGAGCTCGGTACGCGCGATCGGGTAACGGAGCGGGTTGAGGATGTTCGACCCGGCGCGAAACCTGATGGCCTTGACCTGCTCGGGCTTGACGTCGTGCGTCAGTACCGAGCTTCAGCATTGCGTCCATGCTTGGATGGCCGAGGCTGCCGCACGGGTACGGCTTGAGCGATACGCCGGGCGATACGATGCTGGGAGGATTTCCGAGCGCGCCGACAATCTGGTTCGCGTCGAACCCGGCTCCGAGCGTAAAGACCCGGAAGTAGCCCCACGGGCTGTCCAGTGCTTCCTTGCCGCCGGTGTGACCTGCGGCTGCGAGTTCGGCGGCAATCACCCCGTTCTGCGCCGCACGCCCCACGTGCAGCGGCTTGGTCATGGTGCCGAAGTTCAACCGGATACCCGAGCTCATGCTCGACGCGATCGCGAGCGCGTTCCCGAGCGACTCGGCGTCGAGCCCGAGGAGCTTGGCGGCGCTGACCATCGCCCCGAACGTGCCGAACGTTCCCGAGGAATGAAAGCCGTTTTGATAGTGGGTTGGATTGATCGCTTCGGCCATCTTGCATTCGACTTCGAAGCCGACGAGATATGCCTCGAGGAACTGGCGTCCGGATACACCGAGGCGTTCGCCCACGGCCAGGCTCGCCGCCAGGGGTGGAATCGTCGGGTGTGTGAGCAGTCCGAAGATGCGGTCTGGTGACGAAGAAAGCTGCGTATCGTCGAAGTCGAGCGCGTGCCCCGCAGTGCCGTTGACCAGGGCCGCAGAAGCGGCACGACATGAAAACGTCTCGCCACCGAGAACCGTCGCCTCGCCCACTTCCTTCCCTGCGCGCACGTAGTCGCGAACGATCGTCGTCCCTCGGGCAGCGGAGCCAGCGAGAATCACGCCGAGCCCGTCGATGATGCACTGTTTGGCGAGCGAGACGGCCTCGCGGGGGAAACGATCGAGTCCTGATCGGGTCACGTACTCGATGACGGCAGCAGTTGCGCGTGTTTCGTTGCTCATAAAACCGGAAAGCTCCCAATTCGGATAACCACGTTTTCAAACACCCACACCCAGATCCCAAACATCCACCTCCGGAGGGCGTTGGAGCGGGCTGTGTGGGAGTTGGGGGACGTTCGTATGGGCCGACCGGCAAGGCTACATCGCATGCCGATTCCCCCGCAAGCATGGCACGATATAACAATCACAGGGTCCAAGTCACAAGGCTCGAGTCACAAATAATGACGAACAGGTGGCATTTCGTCGTAACTTGTGACGTGTGCCTTGTGACGTGTGACTCGTGACTTCGAATATGTCGCAGCTCCCGTTGATCGGTCTCATGCTGGGCGATGCCACGGGCATCGGGCCGGAGATCTCCGTCAAGATTCTCGGGTCAGGCGCGATGGACGGCGTCGCTCGCCTCGTCGTCATCGGAGACGTGCGAGTGCTGCAACTGGGTATGCGCGATGCGGGTGTCACATTTCCTTATCACGTCTACCTGCGCGTGGATGAGGTGCCCTGGCCGTCCGACTCGATTCCGATCGTCGATCTCGCCAATCTCGATCCCGCGCGTCTGCAGAGAGGTCAGATTTCGGAAGAATCAGGGCGCGCGTGCGGCGACACGTTGAAGTGCATGATCGATCTGGCCTTGAAGGGCGAGATCGACGGTATCAGCTTCGCTCCGCTCAACAAGGCGGCGCTTCATCGAGGTGGATGGAACTTTCACGACGAACACCAGATGTTCGCCAAGCTCACGAACCACGACGGCTTCTTTGGCGAGATGAACGTCATTCCCGAGTTCGCGACGTTTCGCGTGACGTCGCACGTGGCGCTGCGTGAGGCGGTCAACATGATTACACCCGACCGCATCGAAAACGCGCTCCGGCTCGCCGACGCGACGCTTCGGGCGATGGGGTGCGATCCTCCGCGGATCGGTGTGGCAGCGCTCAACCCTCACTGTGGTGAGAACGGGCTGTTTGGAGACGAGGAAATCCGCGTGATCCGTCCGACACTCGACAAGCTGGCGCAGGAGGGCATCGCAGCGATCGGGCCGCTCTCATCGGACACGATTTTTCTCAGAGCCCGACGCGGGGAGTTCGATGGAGTCGTGATGATGTATCACGACCAGGGTCAGATCGCGACCAAGCTGCTCGGATTCAACAAGGGTGTCACCGTCACCGCCGGCTTGAAGACCGTCTTCACGACGCCGGCGCACGGCACAGCTTTTGACATTGTCGGCCGTGGCGAGGCCGACCCGGGTGGACTCGGGTATGCGTTGCGGCTTGCGGCCCGGCTGGCAGCAGGACGCGACGTCCAGCGCGCCAAGAGGTACTGACACATAGAGCCACGCTTCTGCCGCCCGTGAGGAACGCATCGGATAGAACAGGCGGAAACGGAGGCCGGTTCGACGCCGTTCTGATTGTGGCGTTCGGCGGTCCCCACGGGCGTGCCGACATTCGTCCATTCCTCGAGCGCGTGCTTCGCGGCCGCCGCGTGCCGCCCGGCCGAATCGAGGAGGTGGCCCACCATTACGAGATTTTTGACGGGGTGTCACCAATCACCGAGCTCACGCGCCTGCAGGCGCAGGGCCTGCAGCAACGGCTTGCCGCGGCGGGATATCGGCTGCCGGTTTACGTGGGAATGCGGAACTGGCACCCGCTGCTCGTCGATGCGCTGAAGGAAATGCACAGCGCGGGAATCAGACGCGCAGTAGGATTCATCGCCGCGGCTCATCACTCCTATTCAAGCTGTCAACAATATCGGGAGAACGTAGCTGACGCGCGGCGGGAGCTCCGAGCTGAAGTTGGCGGGGACGTCGACATTACGTACGTCGGCAGCTGGTTCGACCACCCGCTGTTCGTTGAGGTTAACGCCCGTCACGTACGTACCGCTCTCGAGCGCCTTCCCGCGGATGTTCGTGCCGCGGCACGGCTTGTCTTCACGGCGCACAGTATTCCGCAGTCGATGCCGGCCGCGTCGCGCTACCGTGAAGAATTGCTCGAATCAGCGCGGCTGGTTGCGGAGAGCGCCAGCATCGCCGACTGGGCGCTCGTATACCAGAGCCGCAGTGGCCGACCGGAGGATCCGTGGCTCGAACCGGATGTCTGCGCGTATCTGCGCACGGAGCGCGAGCGTGGACTTCAGGCGGCAATCCTCTGCCCCGTTGGATTCGTGTGCGATCACATCGAAGTGCTGTACGACCTCGATCGCGAGGCGGCGGACGTGTGCCGAGCGGTCGGCCTGGCAATGGTTCGAGCGGAAGCCGTCAATGCCGACCCGCAGTTTCTCGACATGATGGCCGACGTGGTGCTGCGCACGATTCGGCGCTACGGCTCAGGCCGGCCGCTGCCAATTGTTTCAGCGTAGTTCCCAGCGCCTGAGCACACTCTGACAAGAACAGTGGTGTCCCAGGTGACACGCCGCGACGGTCGTCGCCAGGAATGAAAAGGGCGCGATCGACGGCGCGTTCGTCGCATGCCCGAGCGTGATGTGCGGAGCGAACAGCCGCAGGCTCGACTTCGTTCGATAACCGCTTACCCAGGCGACGTCTTCCGGACGAGCGCCCTGTCCGAGAAAGGCACCCGCACTTCCATCGCTGTGCTCGAACGGAAGGATGGCGTCCATCAGCCGCTCGTGCAGCGCCGCGAGGTCCCTCGTCCGTTCGATCGTCATCCAGACGGTCCGGTCTCTATGCGCGCACCCTGTGACAGGCAGCGTCAGCGGCTTATGTCCACGCAGGTTTTCGCCGACCCGCGCCAGAAGCGCGTCCAGGTCGTCGGCACGGACGAATTGCTGCGTCAACGTGACGTGGGGAAGACATTCCCGGCCAAGCCGAAGGCCCTGCGACTCGTGTTCAGGCAGGCTGGCGCTAATCTCGATGGCTCGATTATGAACGTCCGGCGGTGGCAGAATGGCTATGTCGAGCGCCAGAAGACTCTCCGACATGGACCCAGCCTACCAGCGATGAAACCCCGCCTGTTCACATTCACTGTCGTGTTGTTTGCCGTTGCTGTTCCGGCATTGGCGACGGCACAAGCGCCGGTCGTGTACCGGCTGTCGTTTCCGCAGCCCGAACATCGCTGGATGCAGGTTGACGTGAGCTTCGATGAGTTGCCAGCGGGCACGCTGGAACTGCGGATGAGCCGCTCCTCGCCGGGCCGGTATGCGCTGCACGAATTCGCGAAGAACGTGTTTGATGTGCAGGTTACGGATCCGGCGGGCAAACCGCTTCCTGTCATCCGTCCTAACCCGCACCAGTGGAACGTACCTTCACACCAGGGACGAGTCAGGGTCGGCTATCGCATCTATGGCGATCGCGTCGACGGTACATATCTCGCCATCGACAGTACTCACGCGCACATCAACATGCCGGCGGCGCTGATGTGGGCCCGCGGGCTCGAAAGTCGTCCCGCGACGCTGCGTTTCGAGCCGCCGTCCGGCTCGGGCTGGCGCGTGGGAACGCAGCTGATGCCCGGCGCTGATGCCTTCACGTTTACAGCGCCCAACCTTCAGTATTTGATGGACAGTCCGACCGAGGTGAGCGGGTTTGCGCTGCGCGCGTTTACGCTCACCGATGTTCCAGGCTCACCGGTCTTTCGTCTGGTGGTCCATCACACGGGAACGGATGGGGAGCTCGACGCGTTTGCCGGAGACATCCAGAAGATCGTTCGCGAGGCGCGCAACGTATTCGGCGAATACCCGGCGTATGAAGGCAACTCCTACACGTTTCTGGCCGATTACCTTCCCTGGGCCAACGGCGACGGGATGGAGCATCGCAACAGCACCATTCTGACGAGCACGACATCGATAGGTTCGAATCGGCTCGGTCTCCTCGATACCATTTCGCACGAGTTTTTCCACAGCTGGAACATCGAGCGCATCCGTCCGCGCTCGCTCGAGCCGTTTAATTTCGAGGACGCCAATATGTCGGGCGAGTTATGGCTCGGCGAAGGCTTCACGAGTTACTACGGACCGCTCATACTGCTTCGAGCCGGCGTCACGCAGATCGATGATTTCATCGACGAGATGATCGAAGCCGTCAACACCGTGACGAACAGCCCGGGCCTGTACGATACGCAGTGCCGAGGACATGAGCCGTCTCGCACCGTTCGTCGATGCCGCCGTCTCGATCGACCGGACGGACGTTGACAACACCTACATCTCCTACTACACGTGGGGCGCTGCGATCGGACTTGGGCTTGATTTGGCACTTCGCGATCGATCCAATGGCAAAGTCACGCTCGACCACTTCATGCGCGCCCTCTGGCAAAAGCACGGCAAGCCGGGCGGCAAGACTCCTGGGTATGTCGATAATCCGTACTCAGTGGCGGACTTGAAGGCGGCGCTGGCGGCAGTTTCGGGCGATGCGGCGTTCGCCGACGATTTCTTCGCGCGCTACATTCAGGGACGTGAGCTCGTCGACTACCAGCGCCTGCTCGATCGCGTCGGCCTCGTGCTGCGGCCGGCATCGCCAAACGTTGCGTCTGCCGGCGTCCTGCGAATTCAGGATGCACAAGGAAGAGCCCGGGTCGTTGGATCGGTCCCGTTTGGATCCCCGGCATACGGGGCCGGACTCGAACGTGACGATGTGATTGTGGCTGTGGGCGGAATGAGCGTTGGAAGTGCGATTGAGTTCGAGCGGATTATCAGGCAACGGAAACCCGGCGAGGAAGTGACGCTCGAATTCGAACGCCGCGGCCAGCGGGTCACGGGAAGGCTTCGGCTGATCGCAAATCCGCAGCTCGAGATGATCCGCGCGGAAGCCGCCGGCCGTCCGTTGTCCGCGGAACAGCGTCGTCTGAGAGAGGAATGGTTGGGCTCGCCGGGGCGGAACGCCTTTTGAACGGAGCGTGCGCGTGAATGTAGGCAGCCTCTTCAAGGCGGTCGATGCGGTCATTGCTTTCCGCGATGCCGCCAAGCGGTTCAAGGACGGTTCGCCGCGTCCGCCGGACACCACTCAGATCGCGTCATCACAGGCACAGGGCCTCGCCGGCCAAATCGAAACCCGGCTGACCAATGTGGTGGTCGCCGCGCTGAAGGAAGCATTCGATCGCGACCATGCCCGGCTGGAAATGGAGCGCGGCCAATTGGAGGAAGAGCGGCGGCGCGCAGCGGCGGCGCTGCACGCCGAGCTTCGCCGGCAGGCAGCCGACCGTGAGCTGGGCAGGCTGCGCCTTCTTGCTGGTGCGGCGATGGTTGGATGGATTGTCTCGGTGGCAATGGCCGCCGGAGGCCTGGCAGGCGCAACCCCTCCGGCTCGCGTCGTGCTGGTGCTTGGATGGTTGCTGCTCCTCGCGGCCCTTGGCACCGCCTTCATGGCTCAAGGGCAGATCGACGGCCCCGGCCCCCTGTCGAGTGAAAGTGGGGGCCGGGTTGACTCGGGAGTCGTGGGCGCCATGGCTCTGTGGTTGCTGCTCGCCGGACTCGCGGCGACGGCCGTGAGTGCGTTGTTGTAGGAAGGTCCGGCTGAAGCGTTCTACGACTCTGGGAACAACACGCCCGGGGAAAGCTTCCACGTCGGGTCGAGCGCCCGTTTTACGCGGCGCATCTCCTCAATGCCGCTCTCGCCGTAGAGCTCCCGCAGCAGCTGCTGCTTGAGCGCGCTTCGTCCCACACCGTGCTCGGCGAGCGGCGCCCCGCCCATCTGAATCACTCCCCGCGCCATCTCCAGAATTGCCTCTCGCCCTCGCTCGACATCGTCCAATGACCGAGGCACGACGTTCGGATGAAGGTTGCCATCCGACAAGTGCCCCCAGATGGCGTAGTCGAGGCCTCGACTCTCAAAACTGCTGCGGTATAGCGCCATCGAATCGGCAAGGCGCTCGAAGGGAACGATCAAATCGCCAGCGGTCTTCTGGATGTCCGCATGTACGCGTGCCTTCGCGGCAGCGACGAGAGCGTTGATCGCTGAGGGCACGGCTTCGCGCAGCTCGAGCAGGCGATCGGCCGCGCGAGTCTCGTCGGGCCCGGCGAGGTATGGGTCGGCGTCTACCGCGCATTGGTCGAGGACCGAGCCGATTCGTTGCAGCGTATCCTCGTCCGACGCGGGAATCTCCACTTGCACCAGCAGCGCAACCCCCGTTTGTTGGGGACGAGCGACACCCGCGCGAAAAAATGCCTCGTCGGGCAACTTCGCAAGAGCGCGACTGTCTATGTACTCGATGGCGGAGACGTCGAGCGGTCCTTCGCCGCGCCAGCTTGCGGATGCCTCCACGCGCAATGCGGCAGTGACTTCGATTGCCTGCCGGTCGGACTCACACGTTACCAGCATCAGGTACCGGCGAGGTGTGGGAATGACGCGCAGCGTTGCGTCAACGATGACTCCGAGCGTGCCTTCGGAGCCAATGAACAGATCAATCAGGTCCATATCGGGCTGCGCGAAATAGCCTGCGGACAACTTCGGAACGCCCGGCAACGTGTAGGTTGGCACCGGGACACGAATAACGTTGCCTGACACATACTCGAGCTCGAAGGCGCCGGTGCCTGATGCAACGAGATCGCCGCGATGAATCTCCAGCACCGATCCGTCGGCGAGCACAATCGTCAGCGCTTCCACCCACCGACGGGTGCTGCCGTACTTGAACGTTGCCGCACCGGCAGCGTTGGTGGCGACCGTGCCGCCGACGAACGCACCATCGAACGTCGGGACGGGAGGGTAATAAAGGCGGCGCGCCGCAAGCACGCGCTGCAGTTCGACAAGCGGTACGCCGGCCCCAACTCGAACCATGCTGTCGGAGATCGTGTCGATACCGGTGAGCGCGCGCGTGCTGACGATCACGTCGCCGCGCGGCGTCGCGCCACCGGTCAAAGACGACTGCGCGCCGATGGGAAGCACCCGGCGGGCTGAAGCGACGAGCGCCGACACCTCCGCGGCGCTTCGCGGAAACGCAACGCCGGCTGCTGCGCCTCCAGGCACATGCGCCGCATCGCTCAGAAACGATTGGACGACGTCGGTGCGGGTTTCAACCGTCGGTGCAACGGCCGATGGCGCCGACTGCACGGCTATGCGGTGCGGCGTGGGAGCAGCCTCCTGCGACTCCGGATTATGAGTGAGTGACACGCTCGAGCGTCAACCGCGCGCGCTGATTTGAAGGGAATCAGGTAGTGGGGAACGGCTCGCCCGGAATGCCAGCTGCGGACGAATAATGATGACAGGGATAGAATGCAATCCATGGTCGCAAGATTACCCGCATTGCTGGCGGCCGTTCTTGTGATGACTGCCGCGACAGCCCTGGCACAGACGACGCCCGAGCCCATTCGCTACACCCTGAGCTTTCCCGCGCCTCACACGCATTACGTAGAGGTGACCGCGGTGGTGCCCACCGGCGGACAGCCAGCGGTGGAACTGATGATGGCGGTCTGGACACCGGGCTCTTACATGGTGCGTGAGTATTCGCGCAACGTGGAAGCGGTCAGCGCCGCAGGGGCGGACGGGCGCACGGTATCGGTCGAGAAAAGCGATAAGAACCGCTGGCGAGTATCAACCGGCGGCGCCAGAACGCTGACCGTGAAGTACCGCCTGTATGCGCGCGAGATGAGCGTGCGCACCAACTGGGTCGAGGCGGACTTCGCCATGATCAACGGGGCCCCCACCTTCATGACGTTGACGGATGGGTCCAGGCGCCCGCATGAGGTGGCAATCGAGCCCGCGCGCGGCTGGCGCGTGTCGATGACAGCGCTCCCCGAGATGGCAGGCGGCGCGCACAGGTACCGGGCGCCGGATTACGACACTCTCGTTGATTCGCCCATCATCATCGGCAACCCCGCCGTCTACGAGTTCACCGTCGACGGCAAACGTCACCACCTCGTCAACGTCGGCGAAGCAGGGGTGTTCGACGGAGCACGCGCCGCGAAAGACGTCGAGACGATCGTGCGCGCGCACCAGCAAATGTGGGGTTCGCTCCCGTATGATCGTTACGTCTTCATGAACGTGCTCACGTCCGTCCCCGGTCTGATTGCGGGAGGCGGCCTCGAGCACAAGAACTCGACGCTCCTCATGGCCGGACGTTGGGCCACGCGCACACACCCAAGCTACGTGTCGTGGCTCGAGCTGGTCAGCCACGAGCTCTTTCATGCATGGAACGGCAAGCGGCTGCGTCCGGTGGAGCTGGGTCCGTTCAATTACGAAGAAGAGGTCTTGACTCGCGGCCTCTGGGTTGTCGAGGGCGTTACTGACTACTACGCGGAACTGCTTGTTCATCGCGCCGGGCTGTCTTCCGAAAGTGAATACCTCGACGCGCTTTCAAACAAGATCGACGAGCTCCAGACAGCCCCCGGCCGCGGCGTGCAGCCGGTCGATCTGGCGTCATTCGATGCATGGATCAAGTTCTACCGCCCGGACGAGAACAGTCCGAACGCGTCTGTCAGCTATTACACGAAAGGCGCGGTGCTGGCGTTCCTGCTCGACGCGAAGATTCGCAGAGCGACTGGCGGAGCAAAGAGCCTGGACGACGTGATGCGTGCGGCATACCAGAAGTTCTCGGGGGAGCGCGGGTTCACCCCGGAGGGATTCCGTGGAGTTGCCGAACAGGTTTCGGGCCTCAACCTGAGTTCCTTCTGGTCAGCCGGCGTGCAGGGTACTGCCGATCTCGACTATACCGAGGCGCTGGACACTCTCGGGCTGCGCTTCAGATCGGACGGGATGGCCGAGCGAGCCGCCCGCGCGTGGCTCGGCATGACCACACGCAACGACGCCGGCCGGCTCGTGGTTTCTCAAATTCGCCGCGATGCACCCGCTTACAGCGCCGGCCTCAACGTGGACGATGAGATCATTGCGATTGACGAATTCCGCGTGCGCGCCGACCAGCTGAATGCGCGGCTCGATCAGTACAAGCCCGGCGACAAAGTGACCGTGCTGGTGGCGCGTCGTGACCAGTTGCTCAGGCTGGAGGTCGAATTCGGCGCCGAACCGCCTCGAGCGTGGAGACTCGAGGTGAATCCGGGCGCCGCTGAAGCGCGGCAGCAGCGAGTACCGATGGCTGCAACCCCCCGCATGACGTTCGACCCTCAATACATCGATCACGTCCTCAGCGAGAACTTCGAAGACGCCAAAACGTTGTTCCTGTCGCCGCTGCTGGCGATCAACTACGCGCATCTGGTCATGCTGGCGCAGACGGGCATCATCTCGGCCGACGAAGCCCACGCGCTGCGCGATGCGCTCGATGCGATCTCGGTGAACGACGTACGCGCGACGCCGTATCACGACACATGCGAGGACCTGTTTTTCCACATTGAGCGACTGGTCGAGCGGCAATGCGGCGAAGAGACGGCGGGACGCCTGCACACGGCGCGCAGCCGCAACGACATCGACATGACGATGTACCGATTGCGGCAGCGCGAGTTCATCCTGGTACTGCTGGATACGTCGCTGAAGCTGCGTGAGGGACTCATCGCGCTTGCCGGACGCCACCGCGACACGCTGCTCGCGGCGCTCACGCACACCCAACCCGCGCAGCCGTCGACGCTCGCGCATTACCTTTTGGCGGTCATCGAACAACTGGAGCGCGACGCGGTACGCCTGCGGGCAGCTTTCGCGTCGACAAATCGGTGCCCGCTCGGAGCGTGTGCCATTACCGGGACCGGCTTTCCAATCGACCGGCAACTCACGAGCGAGCTGCTGGGGTTCGACGAGCCAACCGGTAATACGTACGGCAGCATCGCAACCGTGGACTATCTCCTGGAGAGTGTGTCGGCAGCCGCGGTTCTGCTCTCGGGTCTCGGCCGTGTCGTTCAGGATTTGCTGCTCTGGAGCACGCATGGAGTTCGGCTATCTGCGGCTGGCCGACGGGTTCGTTCAGGCGAGCAGCATCATGCCGCAGAAGCGAAATCCGGTAGCGCTGGAACATGCGCGCGCCATCGCCAGCAAAGCACTGGGTCAGGCGGGGGCGGTGATGCTGACGGTGCACAACACGCCGTTTGGCGACGTTGTCGACACCGAAGACGACCTGCAGCCGCTCGTTGCCTCGATGTTCCGTGATGCCCGGCGGGCAGTCGTGCTCGTCGATGCGGCCCTGCGCGGCGCCGAGTTCGATGTGGAGCGGCTCGAATCGCGGGCCGCTGAAGGTGGAACCACGCTGACCGAACTGGCCGACCACCTCGTACGGGAACATCGCATTCCGTTCAAGACCGCGCATACGATCGCGGGCCGGCTTCTGAAAGCTCATCGCGACGCGCCCGGCACGCCGCTGGGCGCCACGCTCGCAATGGTCTCGAGCGACCTGCTCGGCGTGGCGATACGGTATACGGACGCGCAGATCGCCGAGATCATGAGTCCCCGGCACTTCGTCGAAGTGCGTCACGCGCTCGGAGGCCCAGCGCCCGTAGAGACCGCGCGCGCGCTCGGCAGTTCGCGGGAATCGCTCGTGGCCGATCAAGCCTGGGTGACCGCGATCGGCGACCGACTCGCAACCGCCCACACGCAGCTTCGCCGCCGCGTCGCACAACTGTGAGAACCAGTTACCTCAAGGTGGTACTCATTCAGGTTGCGGTGCTGGCAGCTCTCTGGCTGCTCCAGCAGGCGTTTCTCTGACGTGCATCCGATCGACTGGACCATCCTGATCGGGTTCACGACGTGGATCGTCTACGACGGCCTGAAGCGAACCAAGGACAGCCAGGAACTGGACGGGTACTTTCTCGCCAAGCGCAGCATCCCGTGGTGGGCGGCCGGCATCTCGGTGATGGCCACGCAGCTCAGCGCCATCACGATGATCGGAACGACGGGACAGGGATACACCGACGGTATGCGATTCATCCAGTTCTACTTCGGTCTGCCCCTGGCGATGATCATTCTGTCGGCCACCCTGGTGCCGTTCTTTTACCGGTCCAAGGTGTACACGGCCTACGAGTATCTCGAGCAGCGCTTCGACGCGAAGACGAGGACGTTCACGAGTCTTCTCTTTCTTCTCTCTCGCGGGATGTCGTGCGGTGCCGTCGTGTCGGCGCCTGCAGTGGTGCTGTCACTCGTTCTCGGGTGGAATGTGACGGCCACGTCGCTTCTGATCACCACCCCGGCGGTCGTCTACACCATGTTCGGCGGCGTCCAGGCGGTCACATGGACCGACGTGAAGATCATGTGGATCGTCGTCTTCGGCCTGTGTGCCCTCATCGCGGCCGCCGTCCTCGGGTTGCCAGACGGCATTTCCACGTTCGATGCGCTCAGCCTTGCTGCGGCAACGGACCGGCTGCGCAGCTTCGACTTTTCGTTGGCGTTGACGAACCAGTACACCTTCTGGTCGGGGATGATCGCGGCGGCATTCCTGTTCTGCTCGTATTTCGGTACGGATCAGAGCCAGGTGCAGCGCTATCTGACCGCGCGGTCGCTCGACGAGGCGCGACGTTCGCTGCTCGTCAGTGCGTATTGGAAAATTCCGCTTCAAGTCGTGGTGCTGCTGGTCGGCGTGCTGGTCTTTGTGTTCTATGTGTTCCATCGACCACCGCTGCTCTTCACGGCGGCCGAGGAGGCGCGGCTGCGGTCCGGCCAGGCGGCGGCTGCTTACGCATCGCTGGAAGCGGAATTCGAGGTGGCGCATGAGACGCGACGGATGGCGGCGATGGAGCTCGCCGAATCGCGTCAGTCTGGCGACGCCACGAGGCTGGCCGGTGCGCAAGTTGCGTTCCGCGAGCGCAACGCCGAGCTCGAGTCGGTGCACGGCGACGCACTGGCATTGGCGCGAACCAATGACGGCGGAAGCGCCTTCACAGACGTGAACTACATCATTCCGACCTTCATCCTGACCGAGCTTCCAGTTGGTCTGGTCGGCCTCCTGATCGTCGCCATCGTGATGGCCGCCACGGATACGATCGCGGGTGAGCTGAACTCGCTCTCAACAGCCACTGTCATTGATTTCTACAAACGCCGTGTGCGGCCCGAAGCATCAGACAGGCATTACCTGACGGTGTCGAAGGCGGCGACCGGCATATGGGGCGTGTTTGCGTGTGTGGTCGCTGTCTGGGCGGCGGAGCTTGGCTCGCTGATCGAAGTGGTCAACCGCTTCGGGTCGTTTTTCTACGGCTCGATTCTCGGGGTGTTCATTCTTGCCGTGGGATTCCCGTCCGCGACGGGCAACGGCGCGTTCGTAGGCCTCATTGCGGGGATGGCGTCGGTAGCGGCGGCGGCGCGCTTCACCAACGTCGCCTTTCTGTGGCACAACGTCATTGGCGCACTGGTGGTGGTCGTGGTGGGGCTGATGGTGAGTGGCGTAAGTCAAAAGTCAAAGGTCAAAGGTCAAAAGTCAAAGGTCAAAAGTCAGAGGTGAAGGTCGGAGGCCGATTACTTTGTAGGCCGGGTCCTTCCGCCTTCGCCAAGGCTACGGCGGACGGCTGGTTGGACCCGGCGTCTAAAATTGTGTGGGCCCGTTGGCGCCAGGCTCAGGAGACTGAATGAACAAGATCAAAGTGAAGACCCCGGTCGTCGAGATCGACGGGGACGAAATGACGCGCATCATCTGGCAGCAGATCCGCGAAACGTTGATCCTGCCGTATCTCGATATCGATTTGAAGTACTACGACCTGTCGGTCCAGTCGCGCGACCAGACGAACGACCAGATCACGATCGAGGCCGCGGAAGCGATAAAGAAGCACGGCGTGGGAGTGAAGTGCGCGACCATCACGCCCGACGAAGCGCGTGTGAAGGAATTCGGCCTGAAGCAGATGTGGCGATCGCCGAACGGCACCATCCGCAACATCCTGGACGGCACCATTTTCAGGGAACCAATCATCTGCCGCAACGTCCCGCGAATCGTTCCCCACTGGAACAAACCCGTCGTCGTTGCGCGTCATGGATTCGCCGATCAGTACCGGGCACAGGATTTCAAATTTCCCGGCGCCGGAACCATCCGCATCAGCTGGACCCCGGAGGCCGGGGGTGAGGGGATAGAGCGCGAGGTGATCAAGGCCAAGGGCGCAGGCATCGCAATGGGGATGTTCAACCTCGATTCCTCGATCGAGGGGTTCGCGCGCGCCTGTTTCACGTACGCGCTCGGCCGCAACTATCCGGTCTATCTGTCGACGAAGAACACCATACTCAAGGCCTACGACGGGACCTTCAAGGACACGTTTCAGAGGGTATTCGACGCCGACTTCAAGAAGGCCTTCGAGGGAAAAGGGTTGACGTACGAACATCGCCTGATCGACGACATGGTCGCCGCGAATCTGAAATGGGGAGGCGGCTATCTGTGGGCCTGCAAGAACTACGACGGGGATGTGCAGTCAGACACGGTCGCGCAGGGGTACGGCTCACTCGGCCTGATGACGTCGGTGCTCACGTCGCCCGACGGAAAGGCCGTCGAGGCCGAAGCCGCGCACGGCACAGTGACTCGGCATTACCGGCTTCATCAACAGGGAAAACCAACCTCCACGAATCCAATCGCATCGATCTACGCGTGGACGCGGGGCCTGCAGTATCGCGGCAGGTTCGACAACACTCCCGATGTCGTCACGTTTGCGGAAACGCTCGAGCAGGTCTGTGTCGACGTGGTGGAATCAGGCCGGATGACGAAGGACCTCGCGATACTCATTCGCGCAGACCACCCGTTCCTGACCACTGAGGAATTCATGTCCGCGATCGACGCCGAGCTTCGCAAGCGGATGGCGGTGACTGTGTAGGGCGGGTCCTTTGGCCCCGCCTGGGTCGCCGCATGCTATGTGATTGCGCCCCCGCAACTCGATCCGGCGCCGGCGGTACAACCAAAGCAGTGTGGACCAACGACGATGCGACGGCCGGTAAAGGCGGCCGTCGTCGCGTCGAAGATGGTCTGCGGCGCTTCGGCCACCGTGCCGAGTTCCAGCATCTGGTTGAAGTCGCAGTCGTACAACCGGCCATCCCAACCGACCGACAGCGTATTTCGGCACATCAGACCGTCGACAGCGGTTGGATTGAAGGCGGCAGCGAGGCGGTCCATGTAGGCCTGCAGATTGCCTGAATCGAGCAGAAACTGCAGGAACCGGCTGATCGGCATGTTCGTGATGGTGTAGAGCCGGTTGAACGTCACACCGTAGCGGCGATGCAGCTCGCGTTTCCAGTCCACTTCCAGCGCCGCTTGCGATGCGGGAAGGAACGCGCCGACCGGGTTGGTCACCAGATGCAGCAGCAGTCCCGATCCGTCAACTCCGTAGCCGACACCGTTGAATCGCCGCAGCGCGGCGATTGAGTCGGCGAAGACGCCCTCGCCGCGCTGCGCATCCGTTTGCCGGGCGGCAAAGGACGGCAGTGACGCCACCACTTCGACGCGGTGTTTCGCCAGGAATTCCGGAAGGTCCGCATAGTTGGGCAGTCCGGTAATCGTCAGGTTGCACCTGTCCATGACGTGCCGGCCCGCCGCGCGTGCCCGCGCGACGATGTCAGCGAACAGAGGGTGCAATTCCGGCGCCCCGCCCGTGATGTCGAGCGTCGGGATGTCGCTCATCTCCAGAAAACGCAGGCACGCTTGGACGACTTCAGGCGTCATGACTTCGCGTCGATCCGGGCCGGCGTCCACGTGACAATGGCGGCATGCCTGATTGCAGCGCTTGCCAACGTTCATTTGAAGCAC
Organism: uncultured Acidobacteriota bacterium; assembly: GCA_963814955.1. Taxonomy (GTDB): domain Bacteria; phylum Acidobacteriota; class Vicinamibacteria; order Vicinamibacterales; family UBA2999; genus DATCJA01. The sequence continues at coordinate 1,267,491 of CAWFEX010000008.1, read as the reverse complement.
GGTAACGGACGCAGTGCGGAGCGGCGCGTGTCCGCAGGCGGCGACTGCGGCTTCGAAGGTGCGCGGCGTGCTGACACCATCCAGCGTGGCGCGCTGTGTGGCGGCGTCCGCCAGCGGATGAGTGCTGTTGGCCAGGGTTATGAGCGCCATCGTATGCACCAGCGACCGACTTCCGGCTACCCCCTCACCGCCTAGGCTACATCGACAGCTTGTCCACGTGACTCCGCATCTGCACGCCGTGAACGAGCGACGCACCGCCGCGTATAGCTGCCGCGACATGGACGGCTTCGGTCATCTGTTCCGGCGTGGACCCCTTCTCGAGGCTGGCGGTGCTGAATGCATCGATGCAGTATGGGCACTGGACCGCATGCGCGACGGCCAGCGCAATGAGCGCTTTCTCACGTTCGGTGAGTGCGCCCTCCTTGAATACCGCGTTGTACCACTCGAGAAACTTCTGCCACAGCTCTGGCGCTTCTCGTCCGATCTCACTGAACCGGCCCAGATCTTTCGGGTGGTAATACGTCTCCATCGAGTAGAAGCTCCCACTGCAAGTCACAAGTCACAAGCACCGTAGGGCGGGCCTTTACGGCCCGCCTGGCGCGGCGTGAAGCCGCGCCCTACGTGAGCGATGAACTCCGAGCTACGTCAGGGTGCCAGCGCCTCTTCGACCGTCATCACCCGCACCGGTCCAAGATTAAGGGCTCGTACACCCGGTTCGATCGTTTTCCGGTCGCCGACGACAACCACGGCGAGGCGGGACGGCTGGATGTACTTCTCCGCCGCGCCGCGTACGCTCTCCGCCGTGACGGCCATGACGTTCGCGACGTAACGCTCGAAATAATCATCGGGAAGCCGGTACACAACCAGCTCCTCGAGCCGCCGCGACAAGTCTGTGGTCGCTTCAAATTCTGACGGGAAGCTGAGCGCCATGTAGTTTTTTGCCTTGGCGAGCTCGTCGGCCGGAACGGGCATCCTGATGCCGTTCAGCTCCTTGAAGAATTCGGATAGGGCCTCTCCGGTCTTGTCGGTCTGCACACCGGCGGCCGCTACGAACGGGCCAGCCGAAAGACGCGCGTCGAACGCGGAGCTCGCGCCGTAGGCGTATCCGTGCTCTTCGCGGAGGTTCTGATTCAGCCGCGACGTGAATGATCCGCCAAGCACCGTGTTCAGCACGATCAACGGGAAATAGTCGGGTGTCGAGCGGGGAACACCCACTGCGCCGATACGAATCTGCGACTGCTCCGCGTCGGGCTTGTCCACAAGATAGACCTGCCTGTCGCGGAGTTGCGGCGCGAGCGGCGCCACGCTGTCTCGTCCTGGCGGGCTCGCCGGTCGCCATTCACCGAAGAACTTTTCAAGTTGTGCGGTAACCGCGTCGGGCGTGGTGTCTCCGACCACCAGAAGGGTGGTGTTCGGCGGCTGGTAGTACGACGTATGGAACGTACGAAGATCGCCTGCTGTCAACGCCTTCAGCGACGTCTCGGTCCCGATGAGGCCGGTGCCGTATCGGTGATCTGGTCCGAACACGATCCGCGCGAACGCCATGCCCGCGATGGAAGCGGCATCGTCTCGAGCCTGCAAAAGAGCGGTCAGCCGCTCCTGTCGAAGCCGTTCGATTTCCTTGTCCGGAAATGTCGGCCGGAGCGCCACGTCGGCGAGCAGCGGAAGTGCCTCGTTCAGCCGCTGGACAGGCACATTCAATCGAATTGCGGACGCGTCGTAGGAACTGGTGGTCGTAAGGCTGGCTCCGAGAAACTCGACTGCGTCGGCGATCTCCAGGGCCGAACGGGTGCCGGCACCCTCGTCGAGCATCGCGGCAGTCAGGCTGGCCGTCCCGAATTTACCCGCCGGATCGTCGTCGCCGCCAGCGCGCACGACCACGCTCAACTGAACGATGGGAACCTCGTGAGCTTCGACCACCCACACGGCAAGACCATTCCCCAGCGAACGTTTCGCGATCGTCGGCAGGTTCAACTGAGGTGGTGGGCCAAGCGCCGGCGGTTGCGAACGATTGGGACGGTCCTGGGCGAAGACGATTCCGCCAATCGCGACGAGTGCGAGCGTCAAGCCACGAAGGACACGAAGATCGCGAAGGATCATGACTACTTCGCCGCAGGTTCCACGATCAGTTCGACCCGGCGGTCCGGCGGAAGCCACCGCAGCACCGCCGCCTGTATGTCAGACGGTGAGAGCGACATGTACCGGGCCAGGTCTTCGGCATAAGAATCTGGTCCGCCCCCGGCGAAGTAGTACGCATTCAGCTGGTCCGCTTTGCCGCCAAATCCGCCGACGCGTTCCATGCCGCGATAGAACGATGCCTCGATCTGGTTGAGGACGCGCTGCAGCTCGCGCGAGTCGGGAGGCTCGCGTCGCATTCGATCCAGTTCCTCGTCGATGACTTTTTGAATCTGTTCGATCGTGGTCCCCGGCTTCGCGGTGGCGACGATGAGAAAGATCCTCCAAGAGCGGCGCCCTGCTGCACCGCGGCCACGTCCTGCGCGATCTGCATTTCGTAGACGAGTCGTGAATAGAGGCGCGAGTTCTTCCCGTCGGCGAGGATCGAGGCGACGACGTCAAGCGCCGCGTCACCGGGGGCGTATACGCGCGGGGTGAGCCAGCCCAGATAGAGTCGTGGCAGCTGGACCTGATCGGTCAGGGTCTTGCGCCTTATCTCGGTAAGGACGGCAGGCGGCGCCGCTGGCGGCGTGACGGCGGGTCCGCGGGGCACCTCGCCGAACCATCTTTCGACGAGCTCTCGCGTTCGCGAGATGTCGATATCGCCGGCAATGACGAGGCTGGCATTGTTCGGCGCATAGTACGTCTTGAAGAACGCAACGATGTCTTCATACCTGGCGGCGGTGAGGTCCTCCATCGAGCCGATCGTCGGCCAGCTGTACGGATGTGTCGGCGGCCAGAGCATGCGATCGAGCTCGATCGAGGCCATCCCGTATGGACGATTCTCATAACTCTGCCGCCGCTCGTTCTTGACCACCTCGCGCTGGCCGTCGACACGCTCGGGCGACATCGTGTCCAGCAGATATGCCATGCGATCGGATTCGAGGAACAACGTCAGCTCCAGCGCGTTCGCCGGCAAATCGATGAAGTAGTTCGTGCGGTCAAGGTCGGTTGAACCGTTGTTCGACGCGCCGGCGGCCTCGAGCAGCGTATCGAATGCCCCCTCGGCGACATGGCCGGACCCCTCGAACATCAGATGCTCGAACAGATGCGCAAGACCGGTGCGGCCAGGCTGCTCGTTTGCAGACCCGACGTGGTACCAGACATTCACGCTGACGACGGGAACACTTGTGTCACGGTGAAGGATGACGGTCAATCCGTTGGCAAGCGTGAACTGTACGTATGGCACCTCCAGCACTCGTGGAGGTGTCTGCGCGCTCAGTGACAGCGAGCACAGGCCGAGGACGAGCAGAACCATTCGCAATTGCACGCGTGCCCCTTGCGCTGAGTGTAGCTCACACGAAGACCGCTGACGGTCGGGGTACAGTAAAATCACCGTTTTCCTGTTCATGGAAACTCCGGTTGTTGCCGTCGTCATGGGCTCGTCGTCTGACTGGGACACGATGCAGCACGCATGCGAGACGCTGGATCGGTTCGGCGTTGTCCACGAAAAGCATGTTGTGTCCGCCCATCGCACTCCCGCCTGGATGGCTGAGTTTGCGACGGGCGCGGAAGCGCGTGGCGTCGAGGTGATCATTGCCGGAGCGGGCGGCGCGGCCCACCTGCCTGGCATGGTTGCGGCACACACCACCGTACCCGTGCTCGGCGTGCCGATTCAGAGCACCGCGCTGCAAGGCCTGGACTCGTTGCTGTCGATCGTCCAGATGCCGGGCGGTGTCCCCGTTGGGACGCTTGCAATCGGCCGCGCCGGTGCGATCAATGCCGGGCTGCTGGCCGTATCCATCCTCGCCAACTCGCGTCCGGACCTGCGCGCGAAGCTCCGCGCCTTTCGCCACGAGCAGACCGAGAAAGTCCGTCAGGAACGCCTGCCGTGAGCCGGTCTTCACTCGGCTTCGGCCAGGCGCACGTGATCACTCCGGGCGGCGCTCTTGGCGTGATCGGCGGCGGCCAGCTCGGACGGATGTTCGCGATTGCGGCTCGCCGGATGGGATACAGGGTCCATTCGTTTTCACCTGAAGACGATTCCCCTGCAGGCCAGATCGCCGACGTCGAGATCACGGCCTCGTACGAGGATCTCGATGCGCTGCGCGCATTCGCGCACGGCGTCGAGGTGGTCACATTCGAGTTCGAGAACGTGCCGATCGACGCCATCGATGCTGTAGAAAAGTTCGTTCCGGTCCGACCATCAGCAAAGGCCCTGCACATCGCCCAGCAGCGGGGCCGTGAGAAGACGTTTCTTGCCGACCGCGGCGTGCCGACGGCGCCGTTCTTTGCCGCGGCGACGCTGGATGAGCTCTGGGTCGCGGTTACACGAGTCGGGACGCCGGCCGTGGTCAAGACCGCCGCGTTCGGGTACGACGGCAAGGGGCAGCACAAGGTCACGACGCCCGCCGACGTGGAACACATCTGGACCGCGATCGGCCATCAGGAAGCCGTGGTGGAGAAGTTCGTCAACCTGCAGGCGGAGATATCCGTCGTCGCTGCGCGAGGTGTCGACGGCACCCTCGTCCAATACCAGCCCTTCGAGAACCGACACCGCAATCACATCCTCGATGTAACTACCGTCCCCGCCGCAATCGCTCCGGCGATTGCGCGCCAGGCGTCGGAAATTACGCGGGCGATTCTCGAAGAACTGCAGTACGTCGGTGTGTTGTGCGTGGAGTTCTTCGTGAGCACCGATGACGAGCTGCTGGTCAACGAACTTGCGCCCCGGCCGCACAATTCGGGTCACCTCACGTTCGATTTTGCCGTGACCAGTCAGTTCGAACAGCAGGTGCGCGCGGTATGCGGACTGCCGCTGGGATCGCCGGAGATTCCACGGCCGGCGGCGATGGCGAATCTGCTCGGCGACCTCTGGGAGGACGGCGAACCGAACTGGGCGGCGGCCTGCCGCTTTCCGGACGTCAAGCTGCACCTGTACGGAAAAACCAATCCACGTCCCGGGCGCAAGATGGGTCACCTTGCAACTGCGGCCGCGACGATCGGGGAAGCGCAGGATCGGGTGATGATGGCGCGCGATGCGCTATTGATCTGAGTGACGCTGAACGCGCACGCTAAAGCGTGCGCTCTACGAATGCGCCGCGCCGAACTGACCGCGCAAGAGGACGCTAAAGCGCGCGCTCTACGAATATGCCCCGAATGCGCACGCTAAAGCGTGCGCTCTACGAATATGCCCGCTGACCGCGCACGCTAAAGCGTGCGCTCTACAGGGATGTCGTAGCGCGCAGGCTTTAGCCTGCGCGTCTTCAGTCTGCGCGTCACGGCATCAGCGTCAACGTATGAACCGCCTCGCCGGGCAGGAACGGAGTGGCCTGGCCCGCGGCCCACGCCGGATGCGAGTTCGCGTAGAACGGTGAAAGCGGGTGTCCGCTCTGGCCGGTCGGCATATGCATCATCCCGTGCGCTTCGTCACCGGGAGACACGATCATTCGCTCCGATGGGCCGACGGCTCCCCAATGCATCCGCGGGGTATAGAGGTCGCCGGGCAGCGACGCCCTCGGCATGTCGAGCCACCGGCCGAACAACGGAATGGCGCCAGACAGAGGATGCCGGTATGCAACGACGTTGTACTCAGACCACACGCGATCGCGCAGATTGCCCTGTCGGTTCGCCATCGATTGCCTGATCGTATCGTCCACGGAAGCGAGCAGCAGTTCCGACCACGTCTGATATTGCGGGTCGAGGAGGTGATGCGGCTGCGTTGTGACGAGCTGCCAGATTGCGGCTTCACGACGACGCACGGTCATGTAGTTGAAGGAGGGGTCGGCCTCGTAACATTCCGACAGCACGAAGGCGACGATCTTTGCCGAGACCGACTCGCGGAACACGCGGACGAAGCGATATGCCGCAGAGTCGGGCGCTGCCTGGCCCGACCAGCCGTTGTTGACGATTTCCCGCAGAGCGGCACGGTCATTGTTGTTTCCGACGGCCTCATCACTGAGCGTATTCAGTAGAAGCGTGCGCCAGCGCGTCAGGAATTCCGCGCGCGTGTCGAGCTGAATGTCGAGGAGGTCGCCGACATCAAAGCTCTCGCGCGCGAACAAGCGGTCACGGATCGCGTGCGCGCGCGATCCAATCTCGTAGCTGCCATCGCCCAGTTTCGCCAGCATCTCGCCGTTCACCACCCGGGCGTTCGCCGTCCAGATGCGCCCCTCAGGCGGGTCGATGACGCGCGGGTATTCCGCGTCCGTCAGCCACCCCTCCCAGCGCCGGGATCCGTCGCTCCATGAAACGGGGGCGTGTCCGTCGAAGCCGATACGTCGTGGAATCGCGCCGTAAATACTCCACCCGATGTGGCCCTCGCTGTCGGCCACAACGATGTTCTGGCCGGGAGCGCCGAGACCGTTGGCGCCATCGAACGCTTCCGTGATCGTCCGCGCCGCTTCCAGCGGCGCTACCGACACCGCGAGCTGCTCGGCCGAATGCGCGACCCACCGGTACGCCCGCGGACGCCCGTGATGGTCTGGCGCGAGCAGCGGTCCCCATGCAGTCCAGAGCACTGTTTGCCGCTCGGGCTCCGCCCCGGCCACCTCGATGACTTCGTCGTGCCGCTCGTATTCACGCCATCCTTGGGGTGTCAGGTACTGGTTTGGCCGTGAAGGGTCGGCGTCGATCCGGATGATGTCGCTCCAGTCCGCATAGGCGTTGGTAAATCCCCATGCCACGTAGCCGTTGCTGCCGACAACCATGGCCGGAACGCCGGGAAGCATGACGCCATTGAGCCGACGCCGCTGACCCGGGCTGGCCGGGTCGGGCCATTCGAGCGATGCCCGGTACCACGTATTGGGCACGCGAATCGTCAGGTGCATGTCGTTGGCGAGGAGCGGCCGGCCGCTCCTGGTGAGACGGCCTGCGACGACGAAGTTGTTGCTGCCCATCGCGGCAAGCTCGCGCTCGTCATCGACAACTCCCAGATTCCAACGCCCGATTCCCAGGTTCACTTGATCGAAATTAGGGGCTGGTGAAGGAGCTGGCAATGGCGGTTTTCCAGTGCGCTTTGCCCGCAGGTTGTATGCGTCCGGACCGGGGATGGGCGCGGCCGCCATCGATGGTCCGATCACCGGCGCGTCCCACTCCGAGCCGGCCGGCACGAGAAACTCGACCATCGATGGCGGAAGCACCTCTTCCATCGTCGCCAGCGCGGCTTCATAGGAGCCGTCGTCGTCCTGCAGCGTGACGAACATGGCGAGCACCACGAGCAAGCTGTCCTCGGCACGCCAGGGCGTCGGGGTTTGCCGAAGAACCAGATACTCGAACGGTGGCGTACTCAGGGCCTGAAGCCCCGCGTTGACGCCAGCAGTGTATGCGTCGAGCACCTCACGGTCTGCGGCGCGCAGCAGCGAGACGGCGCGCCGGGCCTCGGCCCGGAATCGATGAATGCGGATTTCGCGGTCAATCGGCACAGCCTGCGAGCCGACCAGTGCCGCCAGCTCGCCTGCCGCGCGGCGGCGCGACAGATCCATCTGAAAGAACCGGTCCTGTGCATGAAGAAACCCGGTTGCGCGTGCGACGTCACTGCGGTTTTCCGCGCGTACGGTCGGGATGCCGAGCGCGTCACGGGTGATCCGCACCGGGGCGGCCAGTCCAGGCACCCGCCGTTCGCCGTCGATCTGGGGAAGGCTGCCGCGCAGCTGCGCGCGTCCCCACACGACTCCGGCAGCGATTGCGAGCACCGCCATCACCAGAATCAGCGCCAGAACACGAAGAAAGCGTCGCATCCTGAAGGTCGATCTTAACGGCAAGCTACAATTTCCCTTCGTGCCGATTCCCTTCCGTGCCGAATTGCGGCCATTGTTCGACGAATTCGCACATCATCACAGCGGCGTCCGATTTGGTCGTATGTTCGGCCTTCCCGCGGTCTTCGCCGGCCGCCGCCTGTTCGCCTGTCTGATGGAAGACGGCATCATCGTCCGGCTGCCTGCCGATGTGGCCAAGCGTGAGATCGAGAAGCGCGCCAAGCCATTCAGCCGCAAAGGAAGTCCGTTCGACTCCTGGGTTATGTACCGCCCGCGGACGATCGTCGATGCGCGCCGCCTCTCACCCGTCCTCGAAGTGGCGGCGCGGTATGTGGCCATGCGGCAGGCCGAAGAGCTCACCGGTGTGAAAATCCCGAAGCGACGCTGACTTATGCCAAGACGTTACGGCACCTCACCATGGATTCACGAGTTTCCAGGCTCCCGCGTCCCGACTTTTCCACGGTATCGCGGCGATCGCAGCGCGGACGTCGTCATTATCGGCGGCGGCTTGACCGGCTGCGCGGCCGCGTATGCGTGCGCCCTGGCTGGTCTCGATACGGTTCTGCTGGAGCGTGAGCGGATCGGCCGGGGAGGGACCGGGCGCAGCGCCGGATTGCTCATCTCCGATCCCGGACCGTCGTTTCGAGATGTTGCCGCGGCGCATGGCCTCAGGGCTGCGCGTCGTGTCTTCGAGATCTGGCGGCGTGGCGCCCTTGACGGTGCCGCGCTCCTTCGTCGCTTGGGCGTCAACTGCTATTTGTCTCCACGCGAACAGCTGTTTGTCGCCAGTGGGAACGATGAACGAATCCTGAGACGCGAGTTCGATGCACGCCGCGATGCCGGACTCGACGTCGCGTGGCTGAACCAAAAACAGGTTCAGGCTCGCATGAAGCTGGATGCCGCTGGCGGGATGAAATTGCGGGACGGGTTCATGCTGGATCCTTACCGCGCATGCCTCGGTGTAGTTGCCGAGGCCGTCCGCCGGGGTGCAGAGTGCTTCGAGCGTTCAGCCGTCACGAAGGTGCGCTTCACGCGCAAGTTCGCCGACGTCGTCGTCGGTGGCAGCACCATTCGCACGCGCAAAGTCATCGTCGCAACCGGCACCGCCACGGCTGAATTCAAGTCCCTCCAGCGTCATTTGGATCGGTGTGAAACGTACATCGTGCTGACCGAGAAGGTGCCCGCCGCAGTGCGCCGGCAGCTTGGTGATTCGAGCGTTGTACTCGGCGACGTCCACGCACCGCCGCATTACATCGGCTGGACTCGCGATGATCGGCTCATCGTCGCGGGTGGCGATCAGAAAGAAACCCCGATTCGGAACAGGCCGGCGGTCCTCGTCCAGCGTACCGGCCAATTGATGTACGAGGTCCTGAAGAAATATCCGGCGATTTCCGGACTGCAACCGGAGTATGGATGGGAGTCCGTATACGGACAGACCGCTGATGGCCTCATGTATATCGGTGCGCACCGCAATTATCCCCACCACCTCTTTGCCCTGGGTGGCGGCGCCGTCAGCGTGACGGGCGCCTTCGTCGCGTCCCGCATTCTGGCGCGAGCGATACACGATGCGGAGGACAAGGCGGACGAGGTGTTCAGTTGGACGAGATGACCAGCGACGCTTCGCCTACGGCCGGTGAGCATGGACGCTGTGGCTCCGCGTCGCTGGTGACTGTGTTGGCTTTGCCCCGCCTGCGGCGGGGCGAGGCGTCGTGAAGACCGCCGCAGGGCAATGACTCAAAAGCAATCAATTACGGCCTTCACAACGCCAAGCAATGTAGGAATCGTCGATATTCTCGCGTTCGGCCCCCACCCGGACGACATCGAAATCGGCATTGGCGGAACGCTTGCAAAGCACGCCGCGAACGGCCGTAGTGTGGGCATGTGCGATCTGACGGCAGGCGAGATGGCGAGCAACGGCACCGTGGAAGAGAGACTCGCAGAAGCCGAAGCCGCTCGGAACGTGCTTGGCGCGCGGTGGCGGATCAACCTGCGATTACCAGATCGTGCCATTGGCAGTGACATGGCACACCAGCGGATGGTGGCTGAACTGGTGCGCCGTTGCAGGCCGCGTGTGATCGCTGTGCCGTATTGGTCCGATAGACATCCGGATCACGTTGCGGCGAGCCAGTTGCTCACGGAAGCCGTCTTCAGCGCCGGCTTGCGCCGCTATCCCGCAGCAGGCGAGGCGTGGAAGCCCGAATCGATCTGTTACTACTTCATCAATGACGCCGCACCGCCCTCATTCGTGATCGATGTCAGTGATCACTACGAAACGAAACGCCGCGCGCTCGCGTGCCATGCCACTCAGTTCCGTCCTGCGGGTGCCGATTCAGTGGCCACGCGGTTGACGTCCGCCCGTTTCCAGCAGCTCATCGAGAGCAGGGATGCGCAGTACGGCGCGCAGACCGGTGTGGCATTTGCCGAAGGGTTCATCGTCCGCGCTCCGCTCCTCATGCATCACCTGCCGGCGAGTGATCGCGCATGAACATCGGCATGGTGTGTTACGCATCGGTCGGCGGCAGCGGCATCGTGGCAACGGAGCTTGGAAAAGCATTGGCTCGCCGTGGGCATCAGGTGCATTTCATCAGCACTGAAACGCCGTTTCGTCTGGGCGAATTCCAGGCCGGCCTGGCGTTTCATCAGGTGATGACACCAACGTACCCGCTGTTTCGAGAACCCCAATACCTGCTCTCGCTGTCGAACAAGATCGTTCAAGTCGCGCGCGAGTTCAGGCTCGACATCATCCATGCCCACTATGCCGTTCCGCATGCTACTGCGGCGTTCGTGTCGCGTCAGGTGCTGGCTTCAACGAACGGCGGGACTGCTCCGCGCGTCGTGACGACGCTGCATGGCACGGATATCACACTCGTCGGAAACGATCCCTCGTACTCGCAGATCGTGGCGTTTTCCATCGATCAGTCGGACCGGGTCACGGCGGTGTCGGAGAGCCTGCGCGCGGCGACCTATGCCGAACTGAAAGTACGGTCCAACATCGTCGTCATTCCGAACTTTCTCGACTGCAGCATTCATCGCCGGCTGAACGTGTCAGACTTGCGGCAGCGATTCACGGGCGGCGACAGCAGCGTCAAGATCGTCACTCACGTCTCCAATTTCCGCCCTGTCAAGCGGATCGAAGCGGTACTGGCCGTATTCGATCGGATTCGGCGCGCGGTGCCCGCGCGCCTTCTGCTGGTGGGCGATGGCCCCGAGCTCGGGAGAGTCTCGCGGCTCGGCCGGGAGCTGGGGATCTCGCACCTCATCGACATAGTGGGCGCACAGGAAGAGGTCGTGCCTCTCCTGTCCGTGAGCGACGTCTTTCTGCTGCCGTCGGCACAGGAAAGTTTCGGCCTGGCGGCGCTCGAAGCCATGGCGTGCGAGGTGCCGGTGGTCGCATCGCGGGTCGGCGGACTCCCCGAAGTCATCGAGGATGGCGTAAGCGGCTTTCTTCATTCCCTCGACGCGCTCGATGAGATGGCGGCGAGCGCGGTTGCGCTACTGACCGATCCGGCGCGTCATCGCGCCGTCGCCAGCGCGGCGTGCCAGAGGGTGCGCGTGCATTTTTGCGCGGAGCGCGTGGTGCCGATGTACGAGGCGTGCTACGAAGAGCTGACCCGTGTGCCTCCGCCCCGCCCAGCAGTCACCGAGACACGGAACTGAACGCCGGCCGCCGCGCAACTTTTGACCTTTGACTTTTGACCTTTGACCTTTGACCTTTGACCTTTGACCTACGTTGTCTGATAGTAAGTCGCATCAACTGAACGGCGCCAGCTTCTTGAAGGTGGCGAGCATCCAGCGGTATCCATCCGGATCGGTTACTGCGACCACCCGATCGCCCCAAGGCTTGTCCTCGGCTGTTTCGACGCCTGCACCAGCCTGTCGCGCAAGTTCACGGGCCCGATCGACATCGTCCACGTATGTATAGACGGCGGATACGCCACTGGTCGCAGCAGTCGTGTCGCCCTTGCGAATCAGCATCACGACGCCGTTGCCATGTCGCATTTCCGCGTACCGGAATTGGCCGTCCACATCGGCCAGAACGACGCCGCGCGTGAACCCGAACGCGCGTTCGAGGAAGGCGATCGATGCCCCGACGTTCGCTACGGCAAGGTATGTGTTGAGGGCCTGCATGCCGGGCGCCAGGCCGCTGTTCGCCCCGTTCGTTTTCGTCACCGAAGATTGTTCAGCCGGGCGCCGGCGCGCTGCTGAGGGGGATCGTCTGCTTGATGGGGCGCGGCGCCGACCGGCGCGCCCGGTGGCTTTTCGCTTCTGACGTGGCACCGGCTCAATCAAATCACAGATTCCTGGATCACAAATTAGAAATGCCCACGCGTGCCGACGCCGCGCGAAACGGGTGTAAAATCCGCGATCCCTGAGCGCGTCCCACTGGGCGGCGGCCGACTGCGCACGAAATCGTAATTTGTCTCAGAAAATTCATTATTTGTGGCGTCGCGGCGCCATCTAGAATGGGTTTTCACAAGAGAGCGCATGCCCCGAGAGAACTGGCAAGTCGAGCATCTGCTTCGGCGCGCGGCGTTCGGTCCGACATCCGCAGATCTCGTCACGTTTGCCACCGCGCCTGTTTCCAGCGTCATCGACTATCTCGTCGACTACGAGGCGCAGCCTGATGATGTGGATGCGAAGATCGGCCACAGCGACTACGTCAGCATAACGACGCGGGGCCAGTTCTCGCCGAACACGAACATCGAGGATGCGCGCCAGCGCTGGCTGTTCCGGATGGTGCATTCGCAGCGTCCGCTCCAGGAAAAGATGACGCTGTTCTGGCACAACCACTTCGCCACAGCCTACAGCAAGGTCGCGGGCGCCTTCGGCGCGGTGCAGGGCACCAAGATGATGGCCCAGAAGCAGGGCGACCTGCCCGGTCCACCCGGACAGATCGAACTGTTCAGAAGATTCGCGCTTGGCAACTTCCGCAGTCTGCTGATCGAAATCGCCCGCGATCCGGCGATGCTCGTCTGGCTCGACGGCCGGCAGAACGTTCGCAATCGGCCGCAGGAGAACTTCGCTCGCGAAATCATGGAGCTCTTCACCTGGGGGGTGGGCAACTACACGGAGCAGGATGTCTACGCGGCGGCGCGCGTGTTTACCGGTTGGAATCTGCGGAACGCCACCAATGGAGTGGCCAACGATCCCAACATGTACTACGAGTTTTTCTACAACGCGGGGCAGCACGACACAACTGCCAAGACATTCACCTTCCCCATCTACGGCGACGGAAGTCGGACGATTCCTGCGCGATCGGCTGCCGACGGGATGCAGGACGGCATCGACTTCATCACGGCGCTGGCGCGGCACCCGGAAACGGCCCGAAGGCTGGCGCGCAAGCTCTGGAACTTTTTTGTCAGCGAGCTCGAAGCGCCGGATCCGGCATTCGTCGACAGCATCGCGTCGGAGTACCTGCGGAGCGGAACAGAAATGAAGCCCGTTGTCCGCCACATTCTCCGGTCCGAGTGGTTCAGCAATCCCGACAGGTGGTTTTCGCGATACTCGTGGCCGGCCGAGTTCGTGGTTCGCGCGATCCGCGAGATTGGCTGGTCGGGGTTTTCCGTCGATGCCGCGCGCACGCCGCTGACGAACATGGGGCAGACGTTGTTCGAGCCGCCCGATGTCAACGGATGGGAGCTCGGTGCAGGATGGTTTTCAACCGGGGCGATGCTCGCCCGCATGAATTTCGCGGCGACCCTGGCGGCCAATCAGCGGTTCAACATTTCCCGCTCGACCACGTCGTATCGCAGCACGCCAGAGACGCTGCTTGATTTCTTCCTGTTCGAGCGGCTGTCGCCGTCGCCGTTCGATCGGCAGCCCTACAACGATCTGCTCTCGTATTTGAGAACCGGCGCGGCGTGGACGGGCGCCGACGCCCAGGCCAACACAAAGACGGCCGGGCTCGTCAGGCTGATTGTGGGCTCGGCCGAGTATCAGTTCATTTAGACCGATGATCACCCGACGAGACTTCATTCGTGAAGGTGTCGCGGCATTCACCGTGAGCTTTGCCGCTCCCGCGTTCCTGAGCGACATCGCGCTCGCGCAGGGGGCCCGCAGCCGAAATCTTGTCGTCGTGTATCTGAGCGGCGGGAACGACGCGTTGAGCACTGTTATTCCGTATCAGGACACGTTCTACTACAGCCGACGGCCCGCCATCGCGGTGCCTGCCGGTCAGGTGCTGCAAATCGGCAGCGACAGCAGTGGAAAGACGCTCGGCCTGCACCCACGCCTCAATGGCCTGCGTGAGATCTTCAATCAGGGCCGCCTCGCGATAGTGCAGCGGACCGGGTATCTGAATTCCAGCCGCTCGCATTTTCAGGGGACGGATATCTGGGGTACTGCCGATCCGAACTCGCCAACCGGACTGGGCTGGCTCGGACGATACCTCGAAACACTGCCGGCGCCCGTCGATGCGCTCGCCGGCTGGAACTCGACGCGTGACACGCCGCGGGCGCTCATTTCGCGCACCATCGCCGTTCCGGCGATTCCGGATGCCCGGACCTACAGTCTTTCGAGTCCTAACAGCGGAGCCGAAGCGTTGAACGAGCGCATCGCCGCAACGCAGATCTCCTCGCATGTTTCGGTCAGTCGGCCGCATCTGTCGTTCGTCAACGGCTCGATTCGCGGCGCGCTCGATACGCTTGACCGGGTCGGAACGGTCAACACCTACGTCTCCACTGTCACGTATCCAAACAACGGATTTGCGCTCGCGCTCCGCACCGTCGCCGGCGCCATGGTCCGCGGTATTGGGACCAGGGTGTTCTGGGTGCAGACGGGAGGATTCGACACGCACGCGAATCAGGGGAACGCCGGCGCTGGCGCATACGCCAATCTGATGGGTACGTTCAGTGACGGTTTGATGGCGTTCTACACGGATCTCCAGAACCAGGGTCTGCTGAACGACACGCTCGTGCTTCAGTTCTCGGAGTTCGGCCGAAGGGTCGTCGAAAACGGCAGCCAGGGAACCGACCATGGCGCTGCCGGCGTCATGATGGCGATCGGCGGCGCCGTTCGCGGCGGTATTTATGGGACTGCCGCGTCGCTCGACCCGAATCCGGCGAATCCAACGCTGGAGAACACCGGGAACGACGTGCGATACGAGACCGATTTCAGAGCCGTTTACGCCAAGGTCCTCGACAGCTGGCTCGGCGCCGATTCGGTTCCGATTCTCGGCGGAAATTTCCGGCCGTCCAGCCCAGCAATCCTTTGACGCCAGGCACGCACGTCAACATCAGCTGTTGACTTTTGCCTTTTCCTTTTTCCTTTTGACTTTTGCCTTTTGACTTACAGAGATACTGTATTGCCTATGACGAGAGTTCCATTGATCGCCGCGACGTTGGCAGCGGTCGCCGTGATGGGGTTGTCTCCAGCCCTGAGTGCGCGTCAGGATTCAGAGGAAGCGCGACGCGTCCGCGAAGCGGCCACGATCTTTGGCGAAATCATGGGCGCCGAGGACAAAGCCATTCCCGAGGCCATACTCGGAAAGGCCGAAGGCATTGCCATTTTTCCCAGTACGCTGCGCGCCGGCTTTGTTGTCGGCGGCACGCGTGGCCGCGGCATCATCAGCGCCCGTAATGAGGGCCGCTGGTCCGCGCCTGCGTTTCTGACGTTGACCGGTGGCAGCTTCGGGTTGCAGATCGGTGGTCAGGCGGCGGACATCATTCTCATCATCAACGATCGTCGCGGTCTCGAAAACCTCGTATCCAACCAGTTCAAGCTGGGCGCCGATGCTGCCGTGGCGGCCGGCCCGGTGGGCAGGGATGCCCAGGCGGCGACGGACCTGCAGCTGCGGGCCCAGATTCTGAGCTACTCCCGTGCACGGGGTTTATTTGCGGGCGTGACCATCAACGGGAGCACCGTTCGACAGGATCGCGACGCTAACCAACGGTTCTACGGCAAGCGCCTCGACACGAAGGACATCGTGTTCGGGTCGGCTCCTGGCGATCCCGAGCCTGTCACCCTCTGGCTGCAGACACTCGACCGTTACTCGCACTGACCGCCGGAAAGACTGCCGCCAGGTTTTCCCTCCTTCTGGTACGATCCGTTCGCGTTCCGGCTGCGTAGATGTTTGTAATGGGGCTTCTGGCCGCCCTGGCCGGGTTTCGGTCCGGGTCCGCCGAAATCGACGCTGACGATCGAGACTGTCTTCACCGGCTGGCAGCGGGCGACAGCGACGCTGCCGCCCGGCTGTACGACCGCCATGCGCGCCCCATCTATTCCCTCGTCCTCCGAATCGTCAGCGACGAGGGAGACGCCGAGGATGTCGTCCAGGAGGTGTTCGCGCAGGCCTGGCGTCAGGCTGGCCGTTATGATGCCTCGCGCGGGGCCGTGGGGGCGTGGCTGCTCATGATCGCGCGCACGCGTGCCATCGACAAACTGCGGAGCCGGCGCGCCAGACCCGACACACAGGGCAGCAACGAACCGCGCGCGCTCGAGGACGTCGCGGCTGCAGTCCCCGATGCGGCTTCGAGGATCATCGACGCCGAAAACGCGAAGCTCGTGCAGCGCGCGCTCTCTGAGCTGCCCTTGTTGCAAAGGCTCGTGATCGAGCTGGCGTACTACGAAGGATTGACGCAGCGCGAAATCGCCGATCGTCTCGAGGAACCGCTCGGTACGGTCAAGAGCCGCATTCGTCTCGGCCTGCTGAAGCTGCGGGATACGCTTGCGGAAGGACGGTCATGAATTCCTCCCACAGTGACCTCAAGGGCCAGGCGGGGCGTACGTTCTCGGCAGTCTCGATCCCGACGAGCGTGTCGCGTTCGAGACGCATCTGGCCGCCTGCGCCGAGTGTCTCGAGGAGGTACGCGCATTTCAGGAGGTTGCGGACGCCCTGGCGCAGAGTGTGCCTTTGCGCACCCCTCGTTCCGAGTTGCGGCAAAGAGTGCTCGACTCGTATGGCCGAGGTCCCTCGCAAACGTCGATGTCGTCTCGGCAGGGGGCGGGACACGTCATCCGCTGGCTGCCGCTCGCGGCAACGCTGGTGATGGCCGTTGGCCTGGGTGCGTACGCGGTCAACCTTCAGGCTCGCGTTGCAGATCTCGAGGCGCGTCTTGAACAGGCAGTCCTGCAAGCCGCGGCGGCTGAGCGCGTCGTCGCCGACGCGCGTCGCGTGAGCGGGGAGTTGCAGTCCGCAATGGGCGTACTGGCTGCGCCGGATCTTGTGCGAATCGATCTGATGGGACAGGCGGCCGCACCGGACGCCAGCGCGCGCGCTCTGTGGAGCCGCGCCCGCGGGATGGTGTTCACCGCGTCCAATCTTCCGGCGCTTCCCAGCGGTCGCGTGTATCAGGTATGGGTCGTCACAGCGCAAGCACCGATCAGCGCTGGACTGCTGACCCCTGATCCGGGAGGCGCAGGGATGACGTTTTTCAACACCCCGCCGGATATTCCTCCACCCGCCGCCGTGGCTGTCACCATCGAGCCCGCCGGGGGCGTGCCCGCGCCGACTGGTGCCATGTATCTCGTCGGCAAGCCGGCAACGATTTAACACTCGCCTCAGAGATCCACAACCCGCTTCGATCCGTAGACGCCTGTGGAGGTGCTACGTGAGGAAGCTTACCTATGCCGCCATGGCCTTTATCGTGGCGGTCCCTTTCACAACGCTGACCAGGGCCTCGAGTCACCGCGAGGCGCCGCTCATCAGCCAGGATCCGCTTGCGGACAATACGGACGTGTACGCCTTTGTGAGTCCCGAACGCACTGACCGTGTTGTGCTGATCTCGAACTTCATTCCGCTGCAGTTTCCCAGCTCGGGACCCAACTTCTGGAAATTCGACGACAACGTCCTCTACGAAATCATGATCGACAACACCGGCGACGCGGTGGAGGACATCACCTATCAGTGGCAGTTCCGGACCGAGATTCGTAACCCGAACACGTTCCTCTACAACACCGGTCCCGTGAGCTCTTTCGACGACCCGGACTTGAACGTCCGCCAGTTCTACAACCTGACCAGAGTTGTCGGGCCGAGACGCACCGGCAGCTCCACGCTGCTGGCCGCCGATCTGCCCGTGCTTCCGGCGAACGTCGGCCGCAGCTCAATTCGCGATTACAACGGCCAGCTTGGATCGGGCGTGCATGCGGTCATTCCCCACGATCTGCGGGTCTTCGCGGGCCCGCGCGAAGAGGGGTTCTACGTCGACCTGGGCGCGACATTCGACCTGCTTCAGCTCCGCACGCTCGTGAACGGCCTTGGCGCGCCGATCGACAGCCTCGCGGGATTCAACGTCCACAGCGTCGCCATCGAGTTGCCGATTTCGGCTGTGACGCGCAACGGCATGCGTCCCGCGAGTGCCTCCGATCCAAGCGCAGCGATCGGCGTGTGGTCGACCGCCAGCCGCAGGAGCACGACGACGCGCAATGCGATGGGGCAGTCTCAGGCCGGCGACTGGGTCCAGGTCTCGCGCCTTGGCAACCCGCTCGTCAACGAAGCGGTGATTCCCGTCGGCACCAAGGACGTGTTCAACGGACTCGAACCGACCGGCGACGGCGCCGCACTCAGCTTCGTGACCAATCCCGAGCTCCCCAGGCTGATGCAGGCACTTTTCGGTCTGCAGACGCCGCCAACACCGAGAAACGATCTGGTCACAATCTTCCTGACCGGCATTCCCGGACTCAATCAAATCGGTACCAACCCGAGACCTTCGGAAATGCTGCGGCTCAACACGGGCATTGCTCCGTCTGCGCGTCCGCATCGGCTCGGCGTGTTGGCTGGCGATATGGCCGGTTTCCCGAACGGCCGCCGAGTCGGAGACGACGTGGTGGATATCGCGCTCCAGGCGATGGCGGGCGCAACACCACTGACTCCTGCATTTCAGCGTGCACCCAACAACACGCTTGGCGACGGTGTGGAGGAGAACGACAGGCCGTACCTCGACGTGTTCCCGTTCCTCACCGTGCCGAACGCCGGCCGGGAAACAATGCCGTCCCCGAGGGTGCGAAGCACCACCCCGCGACTTTGACCGCGTTTCGTAATCGTAGGCCGGGTCCTTTCCGCCTTCGCGTAAAGCTACGGCGGACCACCAGGGCGGTTCGCAGGCGAACCGCCAAGCAGCACTGCTTGTCGCGTCGCGCAGCGACGCGACCTTGGCGGAGGTGGTTGGACCCGGCGGGCTAGGCGGGTCTGAAAGGACCCGCCCTACACGGCTGAGAGAGACGAGGTTGCTATGCGCATCAGAGGCTATGTCGTTCCGTTGTTCGTGATTCTGGTAAGCACTGTCATTGCATGGTTGGCGTGGCCGCAGAACAGGCTGGAGGCGACGAAATCACCGCTTCCCATTGTGTTGAGCACGTCGCGGCTTGACCTGAACGACGCCGAGAGCGAAGCGAGGCGGCGCCTTGCTGCCAGTCCCTCGGACGCGGCCGCGGGTGTACGACTTGCCGAAATCCTCGTCCGCAAGGCGCGCGTCGACACCGACGCCAGTCGTGCGATAGAGGCGGAGCGAGTGCTGCGGATGGTGCTCGACGATGAGCCCGGAGAATATTCCGCGCTGAAGCTCCTGGGTGCCGTCCTTCTATCTCAGCACCGCTTCGTCGAAGCTGCGCACGTGGCAGAAAGAGGTATCGGCATAAACGATCGAGATGCATGGAATTATGGAGTGCTTGGCGACGCCTACGTCGAGCTGGGTCGCTATGACGAGGCGTTCGACGCGTTCGATACGATGGTGCGCGTGCGGCCGGACGCCGCATCGTACGCGAGGGTTGTGTACGCGCACGAGCTTCAGGGCCGATTGGACGAGGCACTGCGGCACATGCAGATGGCCACCGAGGCGACGAGCGCGCATGACCCTGAATCCATAGCCTGGCATCACGCGCAGGTGGGCGCCCTCCTCTTTCAGATGGGCCGGGTTGACGACGCCGCGAGCGCATTTGCCCGCGCAGACCACGCCTTTCCGAATCATCCGTACGCGCGCGCCGGGTTGGCACGCGTCGCTGCCGCGCGCGGCAACTACCAGCGTGCGCTGTCGATGTATCGCGCGCTCATGACCGAGGCGCCGACGCCGGAGCTCGCCGCCGTTATCGGCGATCTGTTCGCGCGGATCGGTAACGTCCGCGACGCGGAGAGCATGTACGAACAAGCGGAGACGCTCGAGCGCGAGGGCTGGGAGATGGAGGAGCCGCAGCCCGCCGCTCTGGCCCGGATGCTCGCGGAACGGGGAAGGAAGATCGACGAGGCGGTCACACTTGCGGAGACGGCGGCGCATACGCGGCAGGACATCTTCACGATGGACGCGCTCGCGTGGGCGTACTTTCAGGCTGGCAGGTTTGCGGACGCGCGTGCCGCTTCAGTCCAGGCGATGCGCACCGGAAGCATGGACCGGCGGATTCGCTGTCACGCTGCGGCTATCGAACGGGCAACACAGACGGGCGGTGCCATAGCGCGAGCCAGTGATGCAAACATCAATGGTCAGGATGCAAACCGCCAGTGTGCGTTCGAATCATGGATAACGGAAGCGCAGGTCGAGGGTCCTAACCTTTGACCTTTGCCCTTGACCTTTGACTTTTGCCCTTACATCAGCGCGCGTAGACGGCGCGGAGTGCCTCGTCCAGTGTCGCGTATCGAAAGTCGAACCCAAGCGACTGCGCTTTGTCTGGAAATACTCGCTTGCCGGTGAGAACGAGCTCCGCCATTTCGCCCAGAATCAGACGCAGCGCAAACCCCGGCGCCGGCATGACCGAAGGCCGTCCCAATACGCGACCAAGTGTTCGGGCGAATTCCAGATTCGTCACCGGATTCGGTGTGGTGGCGTTCAGGGGGCCGCTCACGGCGGCGTTCGCGAGCGCCCAGCGGACCATCGCCGTCCAGTCATCTCTGTGGATCCAGGAAAAGTATTGGCGTCCCGATCCCAGTGGTCCGCCGACGAAAAACCTGAATGGCAATGCGATTCTCGGAAGCGCGCCGGCATTCTTGTCGAGCACGATACCGCTTCGCATCAGCACGACGCGCGATTGCGCTCCGGCGGCGAGCGCCTCCTTCTCCCACGCCGAGCCAAGGTCGGCAAGGAAGCCTGTGCCGGCCGGTGTTTCTTCGGTGAGCGGCTCGTCGCCATGCGGTCCATAGATGTCGACGCCGGAGGCGTTGATCAGCACCGGCGGAATTTGGCGAACGCTCTTTAGTCCGGCGACAAGAGATCGCGTGACCTGCACGCGGCTGTTCCACATCTCACGTTTGTGCGCCGCGGTCCACCGCTTGTCAATCGATGCGCCCGTCAGGTTGACCACGGCATCGACGCCTTCGAGCGCGTGTGCCCACGCAGTGACCGGCCCGTACGGGTCCCATGCCAGCTCACCGCCTCGCCTCGGATGTCGCGTGAGCACTGTGACGGTCCAGCCGTTCCGTTTCAGTTCTTCGGCGAGCGCTGAGCCGAGAAAACCGGTGCCCCCCGCGAGGACGATACGCATGTCGGCGATGGTACCGGAACGGGGGGTCTGACCCGGGGTCAGACCCCGGGTCAGACCCCTGTTGACACCGAGGCCGATGAGGACTATTAACTAACTAGTTGGTTAAAAAGCGGAGCCGCACGCGTCCCGACTCGCAAGTCGCGATCTTCCGCACCGCCGCGGAAGAGTTCGCCGAACGCGGGTTCGACGCCGCCCGCGTGGACCGCATCGCCGCCCGGGCGCGCGTCAACAAGGCGATGATCTACTACCACTACGGAAGCAAGCTCGCGCTGTATCTCGAGGTGCTGCGCGACATGTTTCGCGCGGTTGGCGCCAGGGTTCGCGCCATCGCCGACGGTCCGGGGCCGGCCGAAGACAAGCTCGACGCGTGGATCCTGGCCATCTTCGAGGAAGCCGCTGCACGGAGCTGGTTTCCTTCGATCATGCTGCGCGAGATCGCTTCCGGCGCTCCTCATATCGACGACAAGACGTTCGGCATGATGAATGCCGTATACCTCGGCGCCCGCGACGTCATCGTGCAGGGACAGGACGAGGGGACCTTCCGCGATACAGATCCGCTCCTCACGTATTTCACGATCCTGCCTCCCATCCTGATCTTCTTTGCGCGCCAGCGCGTTTTGTCGCAGCGCAAGAGTCCACCTGAAATTGCAGCGGCCGCGCCGCGCCAGATCGAGGACTTCATACGGCATGTGCAGACGTCGGCGCGCGCCATGCTGCGGAAGGACACATGACAACGACCGCCATGCGTTTCCGATTTGCCATCGTCGTCGCACTGTCTGCGATGGTCGCTGCGTGTCAGGAGCCCCCGCCTGCCAACTCGATTCGCGTGTCCGGTCACGTGGAAGCAACCGAAGTGCAGGTGGCCGCGGACGTCGGTGGGCGTCTCCTCGAGCTCCGCGTGGCAGAAGGTGACCGCGTCGCTGCCGGCGATGTGATCGGTCGTCTCGATACGCGCGACGCCGATCTGCAGATCGTTCGCGCGCGGGCAGAGCGCGCAACCGCGGACGCCCAGCTGCGATTGCTGGAAGCGGGGGCCAGGCCGCAGGAAATCAGCCAGGCAGAGGCGCAGGCGGACGCCGCCGAGGCCGAAGTGGCCGCCGCGATAGCGGAGTCGAAGGCGGCCGAGACCGACCTCGCACGGTTTGAGGCGCTGCTCAAGGCGAACGCGGGCTCGCAGAAAGAACGAGACGACGCCAGAGCGCGGGTGGACGTCCTGCGCGGGCGGGCGCGCAGTGCCGAGGGGCGCGTGCGCGCGAATCGCGAAGTCGTCTCTCGCTTGCAAGCCGGCGCGACCCGCGAGGAGCTGGACGCGGCGCGCGCACGAGTGCGAACGGTCGACGCCCAGATCGCCCTGCTGGAGAAAGCTCGCGCCGACGCGGAGATCGATTCGCCAGCCGCCGGGATCGTCACGCAGAAGCTCGCCGAGGCCGGTGAGCAGATCGCGCCGCGAATGCCGGTGATCGTCGTGACCGATCTCGACAATGCGTGGGCCAATCTGTTCGTCCCGGAACCGATGATTCCGCGCGTCTCGATCGGTCAGCAGGCGACGGTTCTGACGGACGCTGGCAGCAGTGTCCAGGGCAAAGTGACCTACATCTCTCCGCAGGCGGAGTTCACGCCGCGAACCGTCCAGACGGCGGACGAACGCTCGAAGCTCGTGTACCGCATCAAAGTCAGCGTCGACAATCGCGAAGGCATTTTGAAAGCCGGAATGCCGGTCGACGCGGAATTGCCGCTGCAGTGAGTACCGCCGTTCAGTTCACGGGCGTGTCGAAGCAGTACGGCGCCACCCGCGCGCTCGAAGCCGTCACCCTCGACGTCGCGCGCGGCGAGATGTTCGGCCTGATCGGTTCCGACGGTGCCGGCAAAACGACCGCAATACGCCTGATGTGCGGGTTGCTTCGTGCCAGTGCGGGCGAGGTACGCGTACTCGGTCGGGATCCCGTGCTCGACCATCGACAGATCACCAGACGAGTCGGATATCTGTCACAGCGATTCAGTCTTTACGGCGACTTGACCGTCGACGAGAACGTGGCGTTCTTCGCCGAGGTTCACGGCGTGCGGCAGTATCAGGCGCGGCGCGACGAGCTGCTGTCGATGACACAGCTCATATCGTTCCGAAAGCGGCTTGCGGATCGCCTCTCCGGAGGAATGAAGCAGAAACTTGCGCTCATCTGCACGCTGGTTCATGAACCCGAGCTGCTGCTGCTCGACGAGCCAACCACCGGCGTGGATCCCGTATCGCGCCGGGAATTCTGGAAACTGCTGTCGGAGTTCCTCTCGCACGGCATCACGATTCTGATGTCGACGCCTTACCTCGACGAAGCGGAGCGCTGCACCCGTGTGGCTTTGTTGCACGAGGGGCGTCTGCTGACCAGCGACGAGCCGTCACGTCTCCGGGCGTCGCTGCCGGGATCGCCATCGCTCGAAGAAGTATTCATCAGCCGGCTGGCCGCGAAGGATTCAACGACATGAGACCGAATAGCACCGTGGTGGGCGTGATGTTCTTCATGGCTGTCGGGCTCTGTGTTCACAACGACGTCGCGTCGGCGCAGGATGGCGTGCCGCTTCGCCTTTCGCTCGATGAAGCGCGGTCGAGGGCCGCTGCCGCAAGTCATCGTCTCGCTGAGGCCCGGGCGCGTGCGGCGGCCGCTGAAGCGACCGCCGAGGTGCGGGACGCGGCGGACCGGCCGATCGTCGCGTTCTCGGGCGGGTACATGAGAACCAGCCATGTCGCCGCGTTTTTCGTTCCCGGGGTGACGGGTGCACCGCCTCAAGTGCTCTATCCGGACGTGCCGGACAACTACCGGACGCGACTTGACCTGCAGTGGCCCATCTACAACGGCGGGCGGACGGATGCGCTCGAGCGGGCGGCTCGGGCGGAGGCGTCCGCGGCATCCGCGGACGTGGCCGCGGCCCAGGGCGATTTGCGGCTGGAGGTGACGCGTGCGTTCTGGGCAGTGGTCACCGCACAGTCGGCGACGGACGTGCTCAAAGAAAGCCTGGCGCGCGCACAGCAGCATGTCGAGGATGCGCGGCAGCGACTCAACGCGGGTCTGGTTCCTCCGAATGAGATCGCGGCTGCCGAAGCGCAGGAATCACGGCAGCGACTGTTTCTGATCGAAGCCACCAATCAACGCGCGCTTGCGTCGGCTGAGCTCGCGCGTCTCATCGGCGTTGACCTGAGGCAACCGATTGACCCTGCCGAGGCGCTGGAGTTACCCCCTCCCACTTCGGCTTCTCTCGACAGCCTCGTCGTTGAAGCGAGGATGAAGCGCAACGAAAGACGAGCGCTGGAACAAAGAATCACCGCGGCCGACGAACAACGAAACGCGGCGCACGCCGGCGCGCGCCCAACCATTGCGATCACCAGCGGCGTTGACTATGCACAACCCAACCCGCGCATCTTCCCCCGGGCTGACAGATGGGACGACTTCTGGGACGCGGGTGTCACGGTTGGCTGGTCGTTGTGGGACGGAGGGCGGACGCGCGCCGAAATCCTCCAGGCCGCGAACATGGCCGACGCCACACGTCAGCGGCTGGCGGAATTCGACTCGGTGCTGGCGCTCGAAGTGCAGCAGCGCCTGCTGGAAATGGATTCCGGACGCGCCGCGGTCACTGCCGCAAACGATGCGGTAAGGGCGGCAACCGAAGCGCGCCGCGTCGTGAACGAACGATACATGTCTGGTCTCATCTCCCAGTCCGAAGCGCTCGACGCGGAAACGGACCTCCTTCAAGCCGGGCTCGAGCGGACGCGCGCGATTGCGAATGTCCGACTCGCCGAAGCCCGGCTCGACAGGGCGCTGGGACGATGAACGCCATCGAAGTACGACAGTTGACGCGCCGTTTCGGTTCCTTCGTCGCCGTCAACGACGTCACATTCGACGTCCGGCAGGGAGAGATCTTCGGGTTCCTCGGCAGCAACGGAGCTGGGAAATCGACGACGATCCGCATGCTGTGCGGATTGCTCCGGCCGTCATCCGGCACGGCGCGGGTGGGCGGCATCGACGTCGGCAGCGATCCCGAAGGCGTCAAGCGGCGAATCGGCTACATGTCGCAGCGTTTCTCGCTGTACGAGAAGCTGACCGTCGACCAGAACATCGCATTCTTCGGTGGAATCTACGGGCTGAGTGGCGAACGGTTCGCGAACCGTCGCGCGTTCGTTCTCGACATGGCCGGGTTGC
The DNA here is from genome assembly GCA_963814955.1 of uncultured Acidobacteriota bacterium. Taxonomy (GTDB): domain Bacteria; phylum Acidobacteriota; class Vicinamibacteria; order Vicinamibacterales; family UBA2999; genus DATCJA01. The sequence continues at coordinate 1,242,032 of CAWFEX010000008.1, read as the reverse complement.
GCGGGCGTGAGTCCACGTTGACCCGCGACCTTTCGGCCGGATGGCGACAGCGACTGAGTCTGGGCTGCGCCATTCTTCACGAGCCTCCGATCGTCTTTCTGGACGAGCCGACCGGTGGCGTCGATCCACTCTCCCGCCGGCGGTTCTGGCGGCTGATCAACGAGCTCGCGCGCGGCGGTACGACCGTCCTCGTCACCACGCACTATCTGGACGAAGCGGAGCATTGCCATCGCATTGCCATCATCCAAGCGGGGCGACTTGCCGTGCTCGGGACCGTTCCCGAGCTGAAACAGGTATTCGTTGGCCGACCGATCATCGAGGTGCGTGCGTCGCATCCGGTGGAAGCGATGCATCGTCTTGACGAAATGCCCGCAGTTGAGAAGACGAGCATCTTCGGTACGGCGGTGCACGCTGTCCTGCGATCGAGCGACATCGCGCCGGCAGAGATCGCGACGCGTCTACGCGAAGTCGGGGTTGATGCTGAGGTCACCGGCGTCGCCCCCTCACTCGAGGACGTCTTTCTCGACGTCGTCGAACGGAGTGCCGCGTGACAACGGTCCTTGCGGTCATTGTCAAGGAGTTCAGGCAGATCAGCCGCGATCGCCGGACGCTCACGATCCTCCTGTTTGTCCCCGCGTTCTTCCTGCTGCTCTACGGATACGCGCTCAGTTTTGACATCCGCAATATTCCGCTGGCGGTGGAGGACAAGGATCGCAGCAGTGCAAGCCGCGAAGTCATTTCCTCGTTCGTGAATTCCGGTTACTTCGACATTGTCAGCATCATTTCGACCGACGCCGATATCGATCGCCTGCTCGATCGTGGCGCCGCCAGGGCTGTGCTCGTGATTCCCGCCCGGTTCGGCCGTGACGCCAGGACCGCGCGGCCAACCAGCCTGCAACTGATTGTCAACGGCGACAACGCGAACACCGCTACGACTGTGGTGGCTTACGGATTGGGACTGATCAGTGCTGTTTCCGCGCGGTACGAACTCGAGGCACGGCTGGGGTCGGCGACCGGTCCGCTGCTGACCGTGGAGCCTCGAATCTGGTACAACCCCGAGCTGCGGAGCACGCTGTTCCTGGTTCCCGGGCTCATCGCCTACATCGCGATGTTGACCGCAGTGGTCTCCACTGCGCTGTCGATCGTCCGGGAGAAGGAAGTGGGAACCATGGAACAGGTGCGGATGTCGCCGGTCGGACCGCTGGCGTACGTCATCGGCAAGACGGTGCCGTACTTCCTCGTGTCCCTGGTTTCGGCGATGGCCATTGTCGGCGCTGCGATGCTCCTTTTCGACGTGCCGATGCGCGGCTCGTGGGTTCTGCTCATTCTTTCAGTCTCGCTGTTCCTCGTCGGTGCGCTCGCATTTGGCGTGTTGATCTCAACTCTGGCCGAGACGCAACAGGTCGCGTTCCAGTTGGCCGTGTTGACGTCGTACATGCCGACGCTGATGCTCTCGGGATTCATCTTTCCAATCTCGAGCATGCCGGTTGCCTTACAGGTCGTCACGTACGCGGTGCCGGCGCGGTATTTCCTGACGGTGCTGCGCGGCATCGTGCTCAAAGGTGTGGGCGCGATGGCGTTCTGGCAGGATCTCGCCGCATTGGGACTCTTTGCGACCGTCATGCTCGGCCTTTCGTCCCTTCGACTCAGGCGGGAGTGGAGCGTAAGCCAATGAAGCGCGTCCTTCACTTGATGCGAAAGGAGTTTCTCGAGCTTCGGCAGGAGCCGCGCCTGTTCGGCATCGTGATTATCGCTCCGCTGATTCAGCTGACGATGCTCGGATATGCGGCCACGACGGACGTGCGCAATGTGCCCGTGGTCGTTGTGGATCAGGATCGATCGGCGGCGAGTCGCGATTTGATTGCGCGCTTCGAAATCTCCGACAACTTCACGATTGTGGATACGGTATCTGCGACCAGCGACATTGACGCGTATCTCGACGGCGGTCGTGCATGGATGGCGCTCGTGATTCCCTCGGATTATGGGGAGCGGGTCCGGACGGGCCGCTCCGGCGTCGTCCAGGTCGTGGCCGACGGAACGGACGCGAACTCGACCAACGTGGCGGTCGGTTACGCGGGCGGGCTGATTGCCAGGTACGCACGCGAGCTCGCCGCACAAACGGGTCGCGGCTCGGTGGCGCCGCTCGTAGACGCCGATATCCGCGTCTGGTTCAATCCCGATCTGGAAAGCCGCGACTTCATGATCCCCGGGATCCTCGCGCTCGTGCTCCTGGTGGTGACCACCACCCTGTCTTCCATGGCCATCGTCCGCGAGAAGGAGCTCGGGACGCTCGAGCAGCTGAACGTGACGCCGCTGGCACGCTGGGAGCTGATCGTAGGGAAGCTCGTGCCTTATGCGGTGCTCGGAATGGTTGACGTGCTGCTCGTGGTGGGTGTCGCCGTCTGGTGGTTCGAGGTTCCGCTGCGCGGAAGCTTCGCGCTGCTTCTGGTGATGTGCCTGATCTATCTGCTCACGGCGCTCGGCCTCGGGTTGTTCGTATCGACCGTGTCACGCACTCAGCAGCAGGCCATGATGACGACGGCATTCTTCTTTCTCGTGCCGATGATTTTTCTATCCGGGTTCGTCTTCCCGATCGAGAACATGCCGGAAGTCATTCAGCCAGTCACATACCTCGTTCCGCTGCGCTACTTTCTGGTCATTCTGCGCGGCATCTTCCTGAAAGGTGTGGGGATGGCCGTGCTCTGGCCAGACGCCCTGGCGTTGTTCGGGTGGGGTGTTGGAATCCTGATACTCGCGACGCTTCGTTCGACCAAGCGTCTCGCGTAGGGCGCATCTTAGCGTCTCACGTAGGGCGCATCCTTTAGGGGCACTGTCTCAGTTTCGGCGGCGCTCGCGTCGGGCGATTGGGCGCTGGCCGAGTGGTATCCGAACCATCGACCAAAGGGGAAGTCTGCGGGTAAGGATGCTGCTGATACGGCGGCGGCGAAGGATGACAAGGAGGCGACGGCTCTAAGGCTTTCGCGGCACAGTGAACTGTGTGCGGCAGCCAGGGCAGCGGTAGACGTCCAAGTAGTGCTCCTTTAGCCACGCGATGTGGTTACTCAAGGATTGACACGTTGGACACGGCACGGAAGGCGTAGGGGTGGTCGCCACGCGCACCTCGGAACCTCAAGTGAGGGACCGCAGGATTACGGTGGCTCAGGAAAGGCGATGTTAGTCTAACCGGTTTGTTGCGAGGAGCCGAGACAGGGAACCGAGATCGGGCCAGACGTTGGCGTCAAGGGCCTTCGTGAACCTGCCCCGAATGTCTGCGGCTTCCGCGAGACGTTCCGATAGGCTGACGTTGAGCGCGTGGAGCCGACCGGTCATGTTGTCGCCCGAAGGGGTGGGCTCAGGCATGCGGCAGAGTAACGCGGATGAGCATCTAGGCGATGTTCAATACTGCACAGCTACCAGCATGGTTTGTGAAAGGCGTAATTACCCATTTACCTCTCAAACTGAGACAGTGCCCCTTTAGGATGCGCCTAGACCGAGCACTTTCGCCGGATTCTCCTTCGACATCCGATCGATGTCCTGCTGAGTGAACCCGCGTTCGCGCAGCGCGACGAGAAACGCCCCGAAGCCGTCGACCGGCAGCGGGTTTCCCATCTGGCCGAGATCCGACGACAGAATGCAGAACGCAGGGCCGATTTTGCGGATGGCGTCAGCAAAACCGTCGTACCGCGTCCGCGCGTCAGCCGACACCGGCGAGCTGCCGACGAATTCGATGAATGCGCCCAGCTTTGTGGCTTCCTGCATCTGCGGCACGCTCATGCCGATTGGCGGATTCATGGCGTGGGTGACGACCATGCGCCGAACGCCCTGCCGCTGCGCCTCGCGGAGCAGCATGAGTCCCTCTTGCGCGGACGAATGACCCGTCGCCAACACGAGATTGTGCTTCGCGATGAGCGCGATGACCTGTCTGACTTCCGGCAGCAGCTCTCCGTTGCGCGAAACGCTCACGAACGGCCGTTTCTCCTTCGAGAATCGCACCTGGTTCTCGGCATCGAATGTCGGCATCCACACGATGCGCCCGAATCCTCCGGTCACGCGGGTCATGTGCTCGACGGCGGCAGGGTTGATTCCGCCTACCGTCAGGTTCAGATCGATTCCGCCGAACACCTCGAAGTTGGGAACCAGCTTGCGGACCAGATAGGTGAGGCCGGCCGTTGATTCATAGTGATTCTTGAGCACGATGGCGCGCATACCACGGTCGCGCGCCTGACGGGCGGCTTCGATACCGTCGAGGGCGCGAGGCCGATCGTCCGGCAGGGTGTGTACGTGAATGTCGATTGCGCCGGAGACCGGTGATTCCTGAGCGCCACCGCGTTGCCCTGCGGAGACGGCGATGCCCGGGATGATGCTCGCAACCAACGCCATCGCTGTCACCGCAAACCATCTCGTCATTGGCTCTCCTTACTGCACCGGAACCAGTCGCACGATCCGGTCGTCGGTAGATATCGGACTTCCCCGGCCGTCACGGTTGTTCGTACAAAAGTACACGTAGCCATCCGGCCCGGCAATGACATCGCGCAGCCGGCCGAATCTTCCTGCAAGGAGCTGTTCCTGCGTGACGACTCGCCGAGCAGAGGCGTCGAGCGTCAGCCGCAGCAGGTGCGTGCCTCTCAACGTGCCCACGAACAGGTTGTTGGCGAACCGCGGAAAGAGCTGTCCACGGTAGAACGATGCTCCGGACGGGGCAATGGCAGGATTGAAGAACGTCACCGGGGTTCTCATCCCCGCCATCGACTGGTTAGCCTCGATCCGCGGCCAGCCGTAGTTGGCGCCGGCATCCACCACGTTGATTTCGTCGTTGCCCGTATTGCCATGTTCCGACGCCCACAGATCCCCGGTCAATGGATTCCAGTCGAACCCCTGCGGATTGCGATGTCCGTAGGAGTAGATCGGTGATGGGAACGGATTGTCGCGCGGCGTGGTGCCGTCGCGTGCGATGCGGAGAATCTTGCCGGCCAGAGATCCGAGGTCCTGCGCGAGGCCTGAGTTTGCGGCGTCACCGGCCGTGATGTACAGCAACCCATCAGGACCGAAACGCAATCGTCCGCCATCGTGAATCTGTCCGGCGGGAATGTCATCGAGCAGCACGGCCCGTTCGCCAAGGCGTGACGCCACTTCGCGGTAGCGCACCACCCTGTTGACACGGCCACCCGTCGGCAGACGGGCCGAGTAATACAGATACACGAAGCGACTCTGCGCAAAATCCGGATCCAGCGCGATGCCCAGCAGTCCGGCCTCGCCCTCCGTGAATACGTCCTCGAGCGTCAGCGCCAGCTCCGCGCTCCGCGACGCGAGGTCGAGGATTCGCACCCGGCCCGGCCGCTCGGTCACGAACAACCGACCATCGGGCGCGAACGCCATGGACCATGGAATCTCGAGGTTGGTGGCGACCGTACCTACGGCGAATCGAACACCATCCTCGGTGGTGAATATGTCCGTTGCCGGCGTACTCGGCGCAGCAGTCGTTGGAACGGTCGGCGTGGGCGAACGCGGCGAGCAGCCGCGAGTGTCCGCCGACTGTACCGCGACGACCAGCAATAAGACACCGGCGAGCATGCCAGATGGCATGTATGGATTCTATTCTCGAGCCCGTGCCTGAGCTTCTCCTTTGGCCACATCGACGCGCGTGAGTACCGAGGGCTCCGGCAACGAAGAACAGGATGACAGACAACACAGCGGCGCGGCTGGATCCGAAAATCGTCACCGATGCAGCAAAGAGGGCAGGGCCCGCCACGCCTGCGAACTTCTCGAATACCGAAAAGAAGCCGAAGTATTCCGACGACTTGTGTTTGGGAATCATCCGCGCGAAGAGCGATCGGCTGAGCGCCTGGCTGCCGCCCTGAACGGTGCCGACGAGAAACGCCAGCACGAAAAACTGCCACGCAGACGTCATGAAAAACCCGAGAATGCTGATTCCCGTATAGACGGCGAGAGCAACGAACACAGACGTCTTCGCCCCGATGCGTCCCGCCATTGCACCGAACAGGAAAGAGAACGGCACGCCCACGAATTGCACGAGCACGAACGCGGCAATGCGCGCGTTGCGATCGATGCCAATCTCGGCGCCGTAGATCGTCGCCATCCGGATGATCGTCTGAATGCCGTCGTTGTAGAGCAGAAATGCAACCAGCATCAGAAACGCCTGCCGGTAGCCTCGAAGTTCGCGAAACGTTTCCTTGAGCCGCACCAGTGCCGCTCGTATCGGACTCTCGGCTCCCGATTCGTCGTGCTCGAGCGCCCGCCTGGGTTCGGGCACCTTTCTGAACAGTGGAATGGAAAACGCGAACCACCAGACAGCCACGCTGACGAACGAAAGCTTGATCGCCCCCAACGTGTCAGGAATGCCGAAGCGTGTCGGCATGAGAATCCACAGCAGATTGATGACGAGGAGGAGTCCTCCACCCAGATAGCCGATGGCGTAGGCCGCGGTCGACACGCGATCCATTTCGTCCGGGGCGGCAATGTGAGGGAGCAGCGAGTCGTAGAACACGAAGCTCGCTGCAATGCAGACGTTGGCGACGATGAATATGACCGCGGCATACTGCCATTCGCCGCGATCGATCGTGGCCATCATCAGCGTTGCGCCGACACCGATCGCCATGAACACTCCGAGCATGCGCTTCTTCAGCGCTCGATAGTCGGCGATGGCGCCCAGAATCGGGCCGGTCACGGCCACGATCGCAACGGCGATCGTCGTGGCCCAGGCGAATCGCGCGGTTGCGACCGCGGGCGGCAGGTCTGCTGCGGCGACGGCGGCAAAGAAATCCGGAAAGACCGCGGTGATGATGGTCGTCTGGAAGGCGGAGTTCGCCCAGTCATACATCGCCCAGGCGCGAAGCTCCGGACGATGGAGACCGAGGCGGGAGAGGATTGTCACGCCCAAAGCCCTAGTACGTCTTCCGGGCGATCCATTCGCGGAGCAGCGAATCGACGACGAGGTATTGCTGCCCTTCCTTGAGCAACAGGTCCTGCTTCATGAGAGCTGCCAGCGACGCCTGAATGCTCGACGGGCCGCCAAGGCGGTGCCGCGAGCGGACGTCGGCCGATAGAAGCTCGCGGCCGCCTTGAAGAACGACGGCGCGAATGACCGCGCGCTGCGCGAGCGTCAATCGCTGCCAGACCGCCTCGAACAGCGTGTCCTGCTCCGCAAGAAGGCGAGTCAGCGTGCCATGCAATTGCTCGAGGCCCGCTTTTCGGCCACCCGCCGCTTTCACATCGTCCCAGGTTTCGTGCGCGAGACGCTGAACGTCGTAGGGGAGATTGCCTGCAAGGTCTACGACCGCCGCACCCAGCCCAGGCTCGGCACGAATGGCGGTGCGCGCGAATCGCGATTCGATGAAGTCGGCGAAGATCGCGGGAGGGATCTTTTCGAGGCGTATGACCGGGCCGGCCTTATAGAACGGCCGACGAGGGCCAATCATTTTTTCCATCAGACTTGGTTCGGACCCCGCGAACACGTACCCCACATTGCGTTGCTTCTGCGCCGCGGCGCGAAGCGCGTGTTCGACCTCGCCTCCGTTGAACGCATCGATGGCCTGAAATTCGTCGAGGGCCACGACAACCGTCCGCTTCCTGTCGGTCGCCAGCCGCCCAGGCAGGTCGAATATCTCGTTGGCGAGCCGGTTCACTTCCCTCGCAGTGCGAACGGCCGGAAACGCCACGGAGAAATGCCCATCGGTCTCATAGCGCAGTTCCGGCCGCGTACTCGTAATGACCTCAGTGAGCCACGTTCGCGCACGCTGCCACTTGGTCTCCACGGTGGCCAGTGCCTTGGCGTAGCCCTCGAGAAACGCCACGTAGGAGCTGTAGCTGCTGACGGTGAGGTTGACCGTCAGGGTTCCGTGACGGGAGAGCGTACTCAGCACACGATGGACGAGAGATGACTTGCCGTATCGGCGCGGGGAGATCAGGAACACCTTCTGCGCGCCGCTGAGGTCGGTGGCTAAACGGTCGAGCTCGGCCTCGCGATCCGCGAACGCGTCGCCCGGGACGATCTCGCCGTAAATGAAGGGGTTGTCCAAGAGCTCTCCCGGCCGGCCGGCGGTTCACCGAGGCGGCCTCTGGCGTTCGTTACGTTGGGTAACGTAGCCGTTACGGCGTTTAACGTAACAGAAAACGGGTCCGGCATCCATGGAGTTCTGAGTTGTGAGCCGTGAGTCATGAGTCGGATCAGGACTGTCACAACTCAAAACTCAAAACTCAAGACTCATGACTACTGAAGTCATCGAGCGACAGCTGGCCCGTGTAGATCGCCATGCCCACAACGGCATCGACGTGTTCGGCATCCAGACGGTCGATTTCCTCTCGAGTGGTGATGCCTCCCGCGGCGGTTACGCGCCGATCGGTGGCGCGCCGGACCGCAAGAATCGCGTCCATGTCGGTGCCGCCCATCAGCCCTTCCGTGTCCACGTGTGTGTAGAGAAACTCGCCGCAGTAAGGCTGCAGTGACCGGACGGCATCCACCGCGGTGATTGGCAGCGTCGTTCGCCAACCGTGTATGACGACGTGGCCGCCGCGGCTGTCGACCGCTGCGATTACCCGCTCCGGTCCGATGGCATCCGCGAGGGCTGTCGCGAACTCCAGATCGACCGCGCCGGCGCGAAAGAGCGCAGAGCTGACGATCACCGCGTGCGCTCCAACGGCAAGAACGTCCTCTGCGCGTTCGATCGATCTGATGCCCCCGCCAACGCGGCAGGGAAGTCGGGCACAAATGGCCGCGACGATGGCCGCGTTGTCGCCCTGCCCTTTGGCCGCGTCGAGATCGATGAGCTGCACCCGCGGAAATCGCGCGAAGCGCGCAATCCACGGCTCCGGGTCGGTTTCCTCGATGGCGAGTTTCTCACCCTGCACGAGCTGCACGATGCGTCCGCCCTGTAGATCGATGGAGGGGATCAGCATCAGAGTCGAATCGGCACGCCGTTGCCGCTCAGGTACCGCTTCAGGTCCGCGACGCCTGTGTCCGCGTAATGAAAGATCGACGCCGCAAGGGCGGCATCGGCGCACCCTCGCGTGAACACATCGAGAAAATGCTCTGGTCCTCCCGCGCCGCCCGAGGCGATCACTGGAATGTTCACGGCGTCGGAGACGGCCAGGGTCAGCTCGCAATCAAAACCTGCACGAGTGCCGTCGCGATCCATTGAGGTCAGCAGGATCTCGCCGGCGCCGCATGCCTCCGCCTGGCGCGCCCACTCGACTGCATCACGTGCCGCATCCGACGTTCCGCTGCGCACGTAAACACTAAATCCAGAGTCCCGTCGCTTTGCGTCTATCGCGACAATGACCGCCTGGCTGCCAAACCGCCTAGCGAGAGTGGTAATCAAGGAGGGATTGCTCAGCGCCGCGGTGTTCAGGCTGACTTTGTCGGCCCCGGCTTCCACCACCGCCGCCGCGTCGTCTTCGGATCGAATGCCGCCTCCGACCGTGAGCGGGAGGAAGATTTCCTTCGCGACGGCACTGATGGTCCTGGCGAGCGTGCGACGGCTTTCGAGCGTGGCCGTCACGTCGAGCACGACGACCTCGTCGATGCCTTCCACGTTGTAGCGGCGAGCCAGCGCGGCGGGATCGCCGGCGTGCCGCAGTTCCTGGAATTGAACGCCTTTCACCACCTGACCGTCGCGGACGTCCATGCACGCGATGATGCGTTTGGTCAGCACGAGCGGCAGCACTCCAGGAAATTGCGCAGGATGCGGAGGCCGGCGTCGCTTGATTTCTCCGGGTGAAACTGAACGCCGAACACGCGATCGCGCTCAACGGCGGCCGCAAAGCGCTCTGCGTGCGTGGCTGCCGCGACGCAGTCGGCGGTTACCGGAGCCGCAAACGAATGCGTGAAGTACACGTGTGTCCCCGAATCGAGGCCGGCGAGGAGTTGCGAAGAGCGTGGAATATCAAGCGCATTCCATCCGACATGGGGAATTTTCAGCCGCTGCTCGTGATCGCCTTTGAGCAAGCGGCAACGGCCGCCGAGAGCGCCGAGACCCGGGAGGTCTGGGGCTTCTTCGCTCCCTTCGTACAGCCACTGCATGCCTAGGCAGATTCCGAGAAGAGGAATACCGCTCTGCACGGCACGACTGATAGCGTCGCGCCATGACGCATCGAGCGCCCTCGTAGCCGCAAAGTGTCCAACGCCGGGCACGATCAGGCCGGAGGCAGCCGAACACTCATCGGGAGTGGCTGGCACGGTGAAGTCGGCGCCCAGCGATGTCAGGGCCTTCTTCACCGATGTCAGATTTCCAGCGCCGTAGTCGATGAGTGCGATCACAGCAGTCCCTTCGTGCTTGGCAGCATCTTCGCCAGCCGCGCATCCTTCGCACACGCGACCCGGAGCGCGCGCGCGAACGCCTTGAAGACGGCCTCGACCTGGTGGTGGTTCGAACGGCCGTACAGCACCACGGCGTGCACGTTCGCCCTCGCCGCCGACGCAAACCCCTCGAAAAAGTCATGAATCAATTCGCTCTGCAAGTCGCCTACACGCCGCACGCGCAGCTTCAAATCGATGACCGCATGTGGCCGGCCGCCAAGATCGATGGCGACGACGGCAAGCGTTTCGTCCATGGGCATGACAAAGTAGCCGGCGCGGTTGATGCCCTTGCGGTTGCCGAGCGCTTCGAGCGTAGCCTCGCCGAGCGTGATTCCGACATCCTCGACGGTGTGGTGCTGGTCGACGTCGAGGTCACCGGCGGCGCGGAGCGTCAGGTCGAAGCCACCGTGCCGGGTGAAGAGCTCCAGCATGTGATCGAGAAACCTGATCCCGGTGCCGACGTCGTATCGCCCGCTGCCATCAAGCACCAGCCGTCCTCGTATGTGCGTTTCAGTCTGTACGGCGATCGAATGCCGCCGCGCGGCGCCGCGCTTTCTTCATAGCGGTTGCCCCGATCCGCCGCGAACGGCTTGTTCGGCACCGCCTCGTGTGGCCACAACCGCCTCCAGCGCTTCGATGGCGGCTTCCGTGTGCTCGACGATTCCCGCCGTCACGCGAATGCAACCCGGGGTGACCGGGTCCTTGGATCGATCCCTGACGTGAATTTTCCTGGCCGCCAACGCCCTGTACCGAAAGGAGTGGCGTCGCCGACGCGCACGAGGACGTAATTGGCTGCGCTCGGCCAGTGTTCCAGCCCGAGACGGCGGCACGCAGCATAAAGCCGTTCACGGGATTCCTCGACCTGAGCGGCGTATCGAGGGAGGAACTCGTGATCCTGCAGCGCTGCTCCGAGCGCGGCCAATGCAACGCCGTTGATATTGAACGGGAGCGTCACCGCTCTCACCGGGTCGAGCACGTCTCTTGCGCCAATGACGACGCCGATACGCAGACCCGCCAACCCGTACGCCTTCGAGAACGTGCGCCCGAGGAGGACGTTGGGAAACTGAGGAAGGTGGGGAAGAAAGCTCGTACCGCCGAATTCGATGTACGCCTCGTCGATCAGGATCACGGCATTCGGCGCCGACTTACTGATGCGCGCGAGGTCCTCGATCGAAATCAGCTGTCCTGTCGGGTTGTTCGGCGTATTGAGGAAGATCATGCGCGTGCACGACGTGACCGCGTCGATCACCTGCGATGTCGGAAAGGCGAAGTCTGGCCCCGGAGGCACTCGTACGGCCTTTGCGCCGACGGCGGCCGTCGAATTGGGATAGGGATCGAACGCCGGCAGCGGAATGATGGTTTCGGCGTCATAAACGCGCTTGCGCGCGATATGGCCGACGGCTGCCATCAGGATCCCTTCATCGAGCCCGTTGGTGAGCAGCACACAATCAGGATCGACGCCGAAGTGCTCTGCCGTGGCGATGACGGCGTCGCGGTACGAAGGATAGGTCGATACATCCGACGGTCTCACGCGGCGGATCGCGTCGAGCACCTGTGCGGAACACCCGCCCGTGTTCTCGTTGAGGTGCAGCCTGAGGCCCTCACCAGGATTCGAATAGCCCTGTATCACCATTACTTCACCCTTACGCCGATGGAGTCGGCGTGTGCACGCAGTCCCTCCGCTCCGGCCAGCGTCATTGCGGTGCCGCCGATGCGGCGCAATCCGGCGCGCGATACGCGCTGAACGGTGATCTGCCGGACGAAGTCCGCCGCGGACAAGCCTCCCCGCGCCCGCGCCGCACCGGCCGTCGGCAAAACATGATTCGACCCGATGGCGTAATCCCCCGCGGCCTGGGCCGACCACGGCCCTACGAACACCGAACCCGCGCAACGAACCGACGCGGAGAGGTTCTCGTCGCCGATCACCAGGTGCTCAGGCGCAGATGTATTGGCAAGATTCATGGCTTCGGCCATCGAGGAGGTGACGATGATGCCGCCGTGGGCCCTCAACGCCTGCCGCGCAGGGCCGGCATCGGGCAGGATTGCGTCGAGTGCGCGCGCGACGCGGATGGCCAACGTACGGCTTGGCGTGATCAGGACGGCGCGGGCATCGGGATCGTGTTCGGCCTGTGCGAGAAGATCGGCGGCTATCCACTCAGCCGGGCCGCGCGAGGCGACGATGACGATCTCGGTTGGGCCGGCGTAAAAATCGATGCCGCAATCGGCGGCGACGAGTGCTTTTGCGGCTGCGACGTATCGATTGCCTGGACCCACGATCTTGTCTACCCGCGGTACCGTCTTCGTCCCGTAGGCGAGCGCCGCGATTGCGTGTGCCCCGCCGACGCGAAACATCCGCGTGACCTTGGCTTCGAGTGCCGCCGCCATGATGACCGGGGCCGGTCTCGGGCACGCGACGATGATTTCGCGCACTCCGGCAGCTGAGGCCGGAATTGCTGTCATCAGCAACGAAGACGGCAAGGGATAGCGTCCCGCCGGGACGTAGCATCCCACGCGATCGAGCGGGATCACCCGCTGTTCGACCACGACACCCGGGCCGACCCGCGTCCTCCAGCCTCGCGGGACCTGGCGTCTTGCGACCACGCCGATGTTGCGGGCGGCGGCTCGAAGTGCTGCTCGAACGTCGCGCGGTACCCGTGTGGCGGCGTCGCGCATCTCGTCGTGCGAGACCTCGATGGCGCCTTCGAGTGAATCGAACTGGCGCGCGTAGCGCAACAAGGCTCGGTCACCGTCCTCACGCACGTCATCGACGATTTTCGAAACGCGCCGCGTCGTGGCGGCATCGCGCGCGCGCACGGGTGCCAGCAGCGCACGCACCGCCCGTTGGTTGGCCGCATCAACGATCTTCAGCATCGTTCAGACCACGATTTTGTTGAGCGGATATTCCACGATCCCTTGACCGCCCGCCGACTTGACCTTAGGAATGAGATCGCGGACCGTCCGCTCCTCGATGATGGTGTTGACAGCGACCCAGTCGGGATCGCTCAGCGACGAGATCGTCGGGCGCTGAAGTGCCGGCAGGAGCGCCAGCACCTTGTCGAGGTCCACGCGCCGGACGTTGAGCATCAGGCCCACCCGGCCTTGCGCCTCGATTGCGGCGCGGAGGAGCAGAGCAATGTTCTCGATCTTCGTTCGTTTCCATGGGTCGGCCAGCGCCGCATCGTTGGCAATGAGCTGGGTGTTCGATTCCATGACGGTATCGAGAATCCGCAGTCGGTTCGCGCGCAACGTAGACCCCGTCTCGGTGGCCTCGACGATGGCATCGGCGAGCACCGGCGGCTTGACCTCGGTGGCGCCCCACGAGAACTCGACATTCACCGCAACCCCGTGTTTGTCGAAGTACGCCTTCGTGACCCGTACCAGCTCCGTTGCGATGGTCGCGTTGTGGAGATCTTTCGGCGACTTGAAGCGCGAGTCCTCCGGCGCGGCCAGGACCCATCGCACCTTGCCGAAGCTCTGTTTCGCGTAGATGAGGTCCGCGACGGCGGTCAGCGAGTGTTTGACGTCGCCACCGAGCTTGTGCTCGGCAATCCAGTCCTGGCCTGTCAGTCCGGCGTCGAGTACACCGTCGCATACATAGCGGGCCATCTCCTGAGCGCGAATCAGCATGCACTCGATTTCCGGATCGTCGATGGTCGGGAAATACGACCGTGTGCTCACGTAGATGTTGAAGCCGGCGCGTGCAAAGAGCTGGATGGTGGCCTCCTGCAGCGAACCCTTGGGAATGCCCAGTTTGAGCTTCATGGGATCGTCACGCCCTCCGCGCGCTGAAAGAAGCAGGTGCGCTCGCCTGTGTGGCACACGTTGCCGTCGCCGAGGCATTCGGCCTTGACGAGCAACGTGTCCTCGTCGCAGTCAACCAGCACGTCGCGAACCGCCAGGCGGTTTCCGGAGGTTTCGCCTTTGGTCCACAGCGTGTTGCGGGTGCGGCTGAAAAAGGTCACGTAGCCTGTCCGCCGCGTCGTGTCCCAGGCTTCCTGGTTCATGAAGCCCACCATGAGCACCTCACCGCTGCGGTAGTCCTGAACGACCGCTGGAATCAATCCGTCAAGTTTTGAAAAGTCCATACTGGTTCCACGTTCCCGTACAACAAAAAACCCCGCCATGTGTGCCGGCGGGGTCCGCTGCGTTGCGACTGTCTGGATGCTCTGTCTAGTCCCTCGCGCGCAGTTCTCCCCGTCGGCCGTGGCGGCCATGATGGCGGTGATGCGCGTGGCGAAGAACGCTCAACATCGAGAACAGCAGGCTACCAAAAAGTCCCCTCCGTCCGCAAGACGCACCGGTAACATAGTGCCTGCCATGCGGCCGGTTTTCCGTTTTGCATCAAAGACGAGCCTTTGGCTGGTTGCAATCGTCGCCGCGGCCGTCATCCGCCTTTCGGCCGAGGACTGGCCCCAGTTCCTTGGGCCCGAGCGAAACGGTGTCTACCGTGGACCGGCCCTCGCCGAGATGTGGGGAGCTGAGGGACCGCGCGTCGTCTGGCGCAAGAACGTTGGCCAGGGCTTCAGCGGCCCGGTTGTTGCGCAGGGCCGCCTGATCCTGCTCCACCGCATTGGAAACGAGGAGATTGTCGACGCAATCGACCCGCGCACGGGCATGAGCCAATGGCGCTACGCCTACCCGACGTCGTACCGCGATGACTTTGGATTCGACGAAGGACCGCGGGCTGTTCCGGTGGTCGTGAACGGTACGGTCTATACGTTCGGAGCGCAGGGGCAGCTCCACGCCATCGACTTGATGAAGGGCACGCGCATCTGGAGCGAGGACACCCAGCAGCGCTTCCGGGTGCCGAAAGGATTTTTTGGCGCTGCCGGATCGCCGCTGGTGGAAGAGGGCCGCGTGCTCGCCAACGTGGGCGGCCAGAACGCCGGAATCGTCGCATTCGACGCAAAGACCGGAAAGCCTCTGTGGACCGCGACCGAAGACGAGGCGAGCTACTCGTCGGCGGCTGGAGCGACGATCGCAGGACGGCGTGTTGCGATCTTTCTTACGCGCGCGGGACTGGTCGGGCTGGATCCCGCGACAGGGAAGGTCCAGTTTCAGCGCCCGTGGCGCGCGCGGATGGCGGCATCGGTGAACGTCGCGACACCACTCGTGATCGGCGATTTGATTTTTGTCTCGGCCGAGTACGGACCTGGCGCCGGGTTGTTCCGCCTCGACGGCACGACTCTGAACCAGGTCTGGGCGTCCGATGAGGCCTTGACCAACCACTATGCAACCAGCGTCCACCACGATGGCGTCCTGTATGGGTTCCACGGGCGCCAGGAATTTGGACAGAGTTTCCGCGCCGTCGAACTGCGAACCGGCAAGGTTCTCTGGAACCAGGATCGGTTCCTGGCCGGCACCGTGACACTGGCCGGCGACCGTCTCGTCATCCTCCGCGAACGAGGCGAGCTCGTCGTTGCCCCGGCGTCACCGGAGGCTTTTCGCCCACTCGCGCGCGCGCAGATTCTTTCCGGCACCGTGCGCGCGTATCCGGCGTTGTCCGACGGGTTTCTCTATGCTCGCAGTGAGAACACGCTGATTTGCGTGGACCTGCGACGATAGAGCAGGAGATGTCAAGCAGACGACTTCTTGCGCTTCCTGCAGCCGGCGTCCTGGTGGTGCTGGTGTCGTGCGCGGCCGCGGCGCAGGAACCTCGTGAGCTTCTCGATCGCGCGGTTGCCGACTTCGTGAGCGGCCGGGTTGTCGAATCAGCGGCTGGATTCGATCAGCTCGTGAAGGTCGCCCCTTCGACTGCGCCGCAGCTATGGCAGCGGGGCATCGCTCTGTACTACGCCGGCCGGTACGATGACTGCAGGAAGCAGTTCGAGCTGCATCGTACGGTCAACCCGGATGATGTGGAGAACGCCGCCTGGCACTTCCTCTGCGTGGCGCGCGCAGAGTCACCCGTGCGGGCGCGCGCCGCACTGTTGCCCGTCGGTCCGGATACGCGTGTTCCGATGCGACAGGTTTACGAGATGTTTCGCGGCACGCTCACGCCCGAATCAGTGCTTCAGGCTGGAACGCAGCTTCAGGGGCAGTTCTTTGCCCGTTTGTATGTAGGGTTGTACTTTGAAGCGCTGGGCGATCGGGCACGGGCGATGGAGCACCTCACGGTGGCGGCTGCGGATCGGTTCGCCGACGCCGGTGGGTACATGCACACAGTGGCAAGGGTACATCTGCAAGTGCGGCGGCTGCCCTAGAATCAAAGACGATCCGCCCACGACAGGCCGAACGGGTCTGACTCCGCTCGAGTTGCCACTCACTCCGCCGGTCATTCCATCGCGCATGACCCGCTTCCCGCGGGGTTCGTGGACTTCGAAGGTTTCGGCCGTCTATGTGCTTCTCGTGGTCGCTACTCGGGCTCGCGGGCGATCATCACTTCTGTCGATTTGATGACCGCAAGCGCCGGCTGCCCCCGTTTGAGCTTCAGTTCCTCGATAGCGTCGCGCGTAATGACCGCTGTCAGCCGCTGGTCGCCTATCCTCAGACGAACCTGGGCGAGCAGCCCTTCAACCCTCACCTCGTCGATCACGCCGCGGAGCTGGTTCCGTCCGCTGAGTGCGACGATGACTCCCGACGACCGCCGGGACCGGCGAACCGGTGTGGGCAGGCGTCCGTGCGCCGCGAGAAGCCGTTCCACTTCGGTTTCGGCAACACGATGGTGGCCCCCGCTCGTGCGTATGGAGCGGACCGATCCCTTGTAAATCCACTGTTTCAACGTGGAATAGCTGACGCCAAGGCGATTTGCCGCGGTCCGGACCGTCAGCAGCGCCATACCATTAATACCGTAGAAATCCGTGTTTCATAACGACTGAAATCATACTAAATTGTTACTAATGTGCCTATCCTGATCGCGCTGCTCCTGGTCGTCGGGCTGCTCCCGCCGTCTCAATCGGGTCGGCGCCCGGATGCACCCATCCAGACGGTTCGCGTGGCCGCTGCGGCAGACCTGAAGTTTGCGCTGGACGAAATCATCGGGAGCCTCGCGAACCAGCAGCCGAACCTGCGCGTGGAGGTCATTTATGGCTCCTCTGGCACCATTCACGCACAGCTGCGGCAGCGAGCGCCCTACGACCTGTTCCTGTCTGCCGACATTGCGTATCCACAGGATCTGGTTTCGATGGGCATTGGATCGAGCGCGGATCTGTTTACATATGCGACCGGACGGCTCGTCGTGTGGGCGCCTCCGGGCTCGAAGCTAACGGTGGAACGGGACGGTTTGCGTGCGCTCGAGAACGCGGCGCGGATCGCGATCGCCAACCCACGTCATGCCCCATACGGGAGAGCCGCAGAAGCCGCAATCCGGCGCGCCGGACTCTGGGATCGCATCAGCCAGAGACTCGTCCTCGGCGAGAACATCGCTCAAACGGCGCAGTTCGTTCAGAGCCGTGCCGCCGATGTTGGTGTTATCGCCAAGTCGTTGGCCTTAGCGCCGGAGTTACGCAGCGGCCGCTCCTGGGACGTCCCTGAGAACATGCATCCTCCGTTGATACAAGCAGGTCTCGTCCTTCCATGGGCGGCATCGCGCGCAGCAGCGTTTCGGCTGCGGGACGTCATCCTCGGTGCGGAAGGACGCCGTGTTCTCACCGCATACGGGTTCGGCCTGCCGCCAGTCTGACGCATGGATTGGGTAGCGGTAGGCCTGACGCTGAAGCTCGCGGCGCTGACGACGCTCATCCTGGCCGTTATCGGGCTGCCGCTGGCGTATTGGCTGGCAACGACCCGCCGGAAATGGCGCCCGGTCGTCGATGCGGCTGTCGCGGTTCCGCTCCTGTTGCCGCCGACCGTCCTGGGTTTCTACTTTCTGATGTCGACGGGGCCCACCACGCTCGTTGGGCGGATGTACGAACGGGTCTTCGATGGGACGCTGCCGTTCTCCTTTGCGGGGGTGCTGCTCGCCTCTGTTCTTTACAACCTGCCGTTCGCCGTACGACCGTTTGCGTCCGGCTTTGCGGCCGTCGATCGCCGGCTGATCGAGGCGGCGCGCTGCCTCGGCGCGTCCGGGCCTCACACGTTTGTGCGGGTGGTACTGCCATTGTCGTGGCCCGCGGTCCTCGCCGGTCTCGTCCTCGCGTTCGCGCACACTGTGGGTGAGTTCGGTGTCGTGCTCATGGTGGGCGGCAACATACCTGGTATCACTCGGACCGTTGCATTGGCCATCTACGATGACGTCCAGGCACTCGACTACCGCGCCGCCAACGAAGCCTCGGCACTGCTGCTTATCTTTGCTGTCAGTGTGCTCGCGGTGACCTACTCGCTGCAGAAGCGAACGCTCTCGATATGACGCTCCTCGACGTCGATATCGAATTTCGCTATCCGTCCTCGAAACGATCGCGCGATTCCGGTTCGGAGAGCCCCGCAATCGCCTGCCGGTGGCAGCATCCAGTGGGCGAGCCGCGAGTGACCGTGCTCCTCGGTGCATCGGGGTCTGGAAAGACCACCGTGCTTCGCTGCCTCGCGGGCCTCGAGCGGCCGCAGCGAGGGCACGTGAAGTTTAGAGATCGGGTCTGGTTCGATGGCGGCCAGGGCATACATGTCCCGCCCGAGCGGCGCGATGTTGGAATGCTGTTCCAGGACTATGCGCTCTTCCCGCACCTGACCGTCGAGCGGAACATCTCGTTCGGCGCGCGCCAAATGTCGCACGACGCGAGAGTGCGGCGTACCGGCGAACTGCTCGACGTCTTCCGGCTGCGGGGACTGGAGGGGCGCCTGCCGCGTCAACTATCCGGTGGGCAACAGCAGCGTGTCGCGCTTGCCCGTGCCGTGTTCAGACGTCCGAAGCTGCTTCTGCTCGATGAACCCCTTTCGGCGCTGGATCGCGCGACCGGCGACGAGGTTCGAGAGGAGCTCCGGTCGCTGATTCGCACGCTTGCGATTCCCGCGTACATCGTCAGCCACGATCGCACGGACGCGCTGACGCTGGCCGACCAGACGGTGCTCTTCGATGAGGGCCGCATCCTTCAAAGTGGGACCACGCAGGAGGTGTTCGACGCGCCTGCGACACCGGCTGCCGCACGACTTGTCGGCGTGGACACGATCCTGCTTGGGCGAATCGCCGCTGTCGATAACGGGCTCGCACGCGTCGTTGTCGGCGGTCAGGAGATTCGTGCGGAGGCCCCCGCGCCAGCCGGGCACGAGGCCGCCTTGTGTATCAGAGCTGAGGACGTCGCAATCGCGCGTCACGACGTTGCCGATTCCAGTGCGATGAATCAGTGGCGCGCGATCGTACGATCGGAAACGTCCGAGGGGCCGTTCGTTCGTGTGCGGCTGGATTGCGGCTTCCGTTTGTCGGCGCTGGTCACACGCGACGGGTGGCAGCGACTGGCGCTCAAGCCAGGCGATTCAGCATGGGCCATCGTGAAAGCCGCGACGATCCGCGCCCTGCCGAGGAATTAGGGTAACCTGATTCCCATGACATCGACGATTTACTACGGTCTGATTGGCGCGGCCGTGCTCACGTTGTGTGGCTGTCGCCAGCCGGACGGCTCGGTTCCCACTCCTGACGCCACCGTCCAGGAGGAACTGGGGGACGTAAGCCGCGATCTTCAGTACATCGCGGCGGCGCGCGATCCGGAAGCCCCCACGAATCTCGCTGACGATCTGCGGAGGTACGCGCAGCGGTCGTCAGCCGTGCCGGCCGTCGATGAATTATCGCGGCGTACCGCGGGCGCCATAGCTGGAAGCCAGATGACGGAGCAGGCCGCGCAGCGTCTCACGCACAATTTGTGGCTGTCAGTCGCCGCCCGCGACATCAGTGAGCGACAAGTCGAATCGCTGCAGAACGACACGCAGTCGCTGCTCGTGTCGGTCGGCGTGGCCGAAGACCGCGCGCAGCAGGTTGCCGTGCAGGTTGGTGAAGTCCAGCGCGTCGTGACGATGCGCCCGAGGCGCTGGTACGAGTTGTTCTAACGCGCCGCCGCGGCAGCGGTTTTTTCCACGGCCTCCCACGGCAGACCCGGACGTCCGAAGTGGCCGTAATTCGTTGTGCTGCGGTAGATCGGGCGCAGCAAATCGAGGCGTTCGATGATGGCTCGCGGCCGGAAATCAAAGGCGTTGGCCACGAACTCCGCGGCAGCGCGCTCGTCGCCGGTGCCGAACGTCTCCACCTTGACTGAAACCGGCTTCGCCATACCGATCGCGTATCCCACCTGAATTTCCGCCTTCTTGGCCAGGCCGGAGGCGACAACCTGCTTCGCCACATAGCGGCAGAAGTAGGCGCTGCTGCGATCGACCTTGGACGGGTCCTTGCCGCTGAACGCGCCGCCGCCATGCCGTCCCGCACCGCCGTAGCTGTCCACGATAATCTTCCGGCCAGTCACGCCCGCGTCTGCGGACGGTCCGCCGTGCGTGAAGCTGCCGGTCGGGTTCACGTACAAGGTCACCTGACTGCGCCACCACTGCCCGAGCACTCGCGGTCCGAGTTCTTCGCGCACGTATTCGGCAATCTTTTTCTGATCCGCCTGCGGCGTGTGCTGCGTCGACACGACGACAGCCGTCACTTCTTTGGGCTCGTTGCCGTCGTAGAGAACAGACACCTGCGATTTGCTGTCGGGTCGCAGCCAGTCCACTTTTCCCGCTTTACGGTCGTCGCTCAATCCTTTGGTGAGCTTGTGGGCGAGCAGAAGCGGCAACGGCATGAACTCGGACGATTCATCGGTCGCGTAGCCGAACATGATGCCTTGATCGCCGGCACCCTGATCTCCGCTCTGGCTCGTCGTCGCCGTGACGCCCTGATCGATCTCCCCGGACTGCCTGGTGATGAGAGACATGATCTGGAGCGTGGAGTCACAGAACGGTTCCGAAGGGTCCGTGTAGCCGATTTCATTCACTGCCCGCCGAACGATGCGCTCGTAGTCCAATGTCGCGTTCGTCGTAATCTCCCCGGCCAGCACCACCGTGTTGCTCTTACACAGGGTTTCGCAGGCGACGCGGCTGTTCTTGTCCTGCTCCAGACAGGCGTCCAGGACGGAATCGGCGATGTAATCGCAGACCTTGTCCGGATGTCCTTCAGAAACCGACTCAGATGTGAACGTGAAGCGCGACATGGTGTTCCCCGTGTTAGAGACAATAAAAAAGCCCGCCAATACCGTCGCGGGCTGCTCGCGACTTAGATAGCATGGTCGCCGGCATGCGATGCCAGGCGGCGCGGCCCATCAAGTCGTTGAAATCGCCGCGCTCCCGAAACGCCACAGTATAGATCACATTATCGCCCTGCCAATGCTTGTGCTCGTTCATCACGCCGATGCGGTCGGCCCCCAGGTCGATCCGATGCGTCCCTTGTCGGAGGCGGGTCGCGCGGCCGGGGCGCGGCTGGCCGCCGAAGCGGCGAGCCGCGGTCTACGGCCCGATCAGTTCTGGCACAGCGGGAAGCTGCGCGCACGGCAGACCGCTGAGCTGTTCTGGCGCGCGTGCAACCCGCTGGCGCCTTTTTCGGCGGCGCGCGGCCTGCAGCCGGATGACCCCCCGAACTGGATCCGCGATGAACTGGAGCACGAGAGCCGGTCGATTTTGATCGTCGGTCACATGCCGCATCTCAATCGTCTGCTGCAGGCGCTGCAAGACGACACAACGGCATCGGCGAGTTTTCCGCAGCACGGGTGTGTGGCGCTCGAGCGCGACGGAAAACGATGGAAGGAAGTCTGGAGGTTGCCTTGAAACCGGAGGGCTGTTCGAACCGAACGACAGTCGAACGATTCGAACGCCCCCGAACGCGTCTTCAGCTTACCAGCGGAAGGTGATGCCTCCGGTCGCGCGCCAGAAATCGAAATTGCCGAAGTCGATGTCGAATTCGTTGTCCGACTCGGGATCGGTAAACGCGCGGAAGTAGCGCAGGTCGCCGCGGAACCCGATGTGATCCGTCGCGAACCCCATGATGCCGCCGCCGACGTTCATGCCGAACTCGTCGTTGGTGACTTCGAACAGGTCGTCGTCACTCTGGACGTTCTGTTGAATCAAGCCAAGCCCGCCGGCGAAGTACGGGCGGACGCCAGCGCCTGCCTGCCCGCCGATCGGAACGCCGACGATGACGTTGCCCATGAACGAGGTGACGTTGCTGTTGTCGATGAAGTCGACGTCGTCGTCATCGCCCTCGAAGAACTCCGGACTGTAGCCGAAGTCGGCTTCCCAGCCTACGATGCCGGCACCCATCCAGCCGATCGAGGCGCCCCATGTGAGATGCTCGCGGCCCGATGCGCTGCCGCCAAAGCCGGCGCCGATGCTGGGTGTAAACAGCCAGTCGGCACTCGCGGTCGACGGCGCGAGCATCAGCGCCAGCGCCGCCACGAATAACCATTTCTTCATGCGCTTCTCCTCCTCAGGTGGTGGAGGGCTGCAAGCGACATACCTTCGGTGGAGCTGAGCAACAGATCCGTTCGCTGGAGCTGAGCAACAGATCCGACGGGTGTCCTTACGCTCGCGACGAGGAAACGAGCTGTGCCGCGTGCTGCTTCAGCAGTTCCCACGCCCGCCGGACGTGCTGTTCGGTGGTACGAAGGTGGCCAACGGCGAGCCGCAGCGTGAAGCGCTGTCGGAGACGGGTATGGGAAAGAAAAACGTCTCCGGTTGCGTTGATCACATCAAGAAGTCGCGTGTTCAAGGCGTCGAGCTCTTCCGCGGTGCCCGAAAACTGCTGTGGTCGCGCGCGAAAGCAGACGACACTGAACGGCACAGGCGCGAGGCGCTCGAAGTCCGGGTCCGCGTCAACCCAGCCAGCGAAGAGCTTCGCCAGACGGATGTGCTCGGCGAGCGCGGCCCGCACGCCGTCGGTTCCAAAATCCCGTAGCACCATCCATAGTTTGAGCGCGCGGAAGCGACGGCCGAGCTGCACGCCCGTGTCCATCAGGTTGCGGACGCCGCGCGCGCCCTCAGCTGTTTGCAGATAGTCTGGTGTCAGGGTCATTGACTGGCGGACCGCATCCATGCGCCGACAGTAGAACGCACTGAGATCAAAGGGTGTGAACAGCCACTTGTGTGGGTTCACGACTATGGAATCGGCTTTCTCCCATCCGACGAAATACCGCCGGTAATCGGGAAGGACCGCGGTCACCCCTGCATAGGCGGCATCTACGTGCAACCAGAGGTTTTCACGGCGGCAGATTTCGGCGATGTCGAAAACGGGATCGACGCTCGTCGTGGACGTCGTACCGATGGTCGCGACCACGGCGATGGCGTTCACGCCCGCAGTGCGATCCTCGGCAATCGCGTCTCGCAGTGCATCGGCCTGCATGCAGAAATTGTCGTCGGCGGGAATGTGACGCAAGGCGTGATGCCCGAGTCCCAGAAGGATGACGGCCTTGTCGATTGATGAATGCGCGTGCTCCGAACAATAGATGCGGACTGGTCTGGTCTCTGGCCGCCCTGCAAGCCCGTGATTGCGCACGCCGGGCACCGCGACCTCGCGTGCCGCCGCGAGCGCGTGCAGACTGGAAATCGAGGCCGTGTCGTAGATGACTCCTTCGAAGGTGTCGGGTAAGCCCAGAAGCTGACGCAACCACGCGAGCGACGTCTCTTCGAGCTCGGTGGCCGCCGGAGACGTGCGCCACAGCATCGCCTGCTGGTTGAGCGCGGCCGAGAGGAATTCTGCGAGTACACCCGGTGCGCTCGCGGTAATCGCGAAGTAACCAAAAAAGCCCGGATGGTTCCAGTGCGTCAGTGCCGGGACGATGACGCGCTCGAAATCCGCGAAGACCGTGTCGAACGATTCGGCGTGTTGTGGCGCCTGATCCGGCAGCGCCCGGCGGACGTCGCCAGGCGACACGCGCGGAAGGATCGGGTAGCGCTCGGCCCCGGAAAGGTAGTCCGCAATCCACTCCACGAGCGCGTGGCCGTGGCGGCGGAAGTCGGATGAATCCATCAATTGACGAATTGACGAATCTACGGATTTACGAATGTACGAATCCTCAAAATCCGTCGATTCGTAAATCCGTCAATGCGTCAATGTCTACTGGTGGCTCTTGATGTACTCCGTAACGAACGTCTCGAGCGCTGCGTTATTCAGGCCGATTGCTTTCCCTTCGGCGAGCGCCTTATCGAGTGTCCATTTGTCCTGCAGCACCCGCTTGATCGTCCACATGCCGCCGACCCGGCTCGCCGAGCCACAGTGGATGAACACCGGCTGATTGCTGCGGTCGGCTACCGCCGCGAGAAAGCTGTCGACGACCTTCGGGTCGGGTGACGCCGCATTGAATGGCAGGTGGATGTACTTGAGCCCTGCAGCCTGGGCGGCGGCTCGACCCTCTTCGACGTTGGCGCCTTCCTCGGTCGGCAGACGCAGATTGACGACAGACACAAAGCCTTCCTTCTTGAGTGCTGCCATCGCGGCCGGGTCCACCTGGCCGCCACACCCGACAGTGGCGTCGACGCGGGAATAGTTTCGAATGCCGGGGAATTCCTTTTTCTGAACCTGTGCAGCGGTGGGAATCGCGACAAACGCCGCGAGTATGGCCGCCAGCATCACGCGCATGGTCATAGGCGTAACTCCTGGCCGCCCATCTTACACCCGGGGAGCGATAGGAAAGGGAAATCGACGGATTTACGGATTTGCGAATTTACGAATTGCAATGCGGCGACTAAATCCGTCAATTCGTCAATTTCGCTAATGGCTATGCTCTACCGTAACCGTCGCCGGTTCGACGAGTCGCACCGTAATCGGGGTACCGCTGGTGAACGTCGCTGCGTTCCGGCCTCCAGCGTATACGGCCGCCGTTCCGGCGCCAGCTCCGACGGATCCGCCGATGACCGCGCCTTTCGCACCGCCAAGAATGCCGCCAATGATGGCGCCGCCGATCGCTCCGCCGCCAATCTTTGCCGCGCCTTCGCCGCCGGGCGAATCGCCTTCGCGGTAAATGGTTTCGGTCTCGAGCGGAACGCGCGTACCGTCTGCCAGGACTATCGATGTGAATCGAATGCCGAGACGCGAGCGTTGTCGGAGTCGCCCGCCCCGTTCCACCAGCGTCACCTGGCCGTGCGCTTTGGCGCCTGAGGGAATCGCAACCCGATCGTCCACGCGGACGTCGCGGGACACATGAGCCACGACCTCGTCTTCCACCTGCGCCCGCTCGCTGCTCAATGCGCTTTCAACCTGAAGACCGATCACCGACTCGGCCGGGACTACGAGTTCCAGAAATTGCGGTTCTGCGACCACTGCCCTGTCGTTCGGCTCGGGTTCGAACGAGCGCACCGGCTCTGGCGCGGCAGGGGGCGTGATCCGCGTTTCAACCGTGGTGATTGGCCGCGGACGCTCCGCCGGCGGTGCTGTTATCGATCGTTCTCGCGCGACCGGTGCTTCGGTCCTGCGCGCAGGAGCCACAGGCCGAGGCGCAGGCGCGACTCGCCTCTCGGCGACCGGAGCTGGTGCCGATGGCGCAGGCGCCAGGTTGGCGACGGGTGGGTAGACAGGCTGAGGCGCCGAGTCAGACACGGCCGCTAGCGGAGCCGCGTCGACAACCGGCTGCGGATGCCCGCTGGTTGCCAGATAAAAGCCGGTTGCGCCCCCGACGACACAGAGGGCCAGGAAAATGCCCACTGCCCCTTTGTTCATCTCCATGTCAGAATCCTCATTCACCAGTTGAGCAAGCTGCATGCCCGCGAAAAGCCGCAAATTACGGCCAGAAAATGCCCGGTGACCACGTCTGCACGCCTCATTTTGGGGACGTGTCACTTCCGAGGTCTCGATCCGGTGACGCTACTGAGGCATGCGATGCTGGAAGGGCTGACTCGTGACGATGAACTTGTTTGTCGTGTGAAATGTCTGTGACAAGCACCTGGTGCCGGCAACGAAATCTGGCGGCCGGACGTAAAAAATGTGAACGTACTCGTGATGCATAGACACTGCGTCGCAACGGTCTTGCTGGCTGCGCTGGTCTCGGGGAGCCTGAGTATCAGCCTGGCGGCCCAGGACGCCGCGAAGGGCGTGGCGCTGCTGGCGGAAGCGCGAAAGGCGATCGGGGGAGAAGACCGGCTTCGTGCGGTCAAGGCGCTTGACGTCAAGGGCGATTTCAAACGCATGGCCGGCCAGACGACCATCGACGGAGAACTGCAAGTCAGAATCGAGCTTCCCGACAAGATGCGACGGGACGAGGATCTCAGCCCGCCTGGGGGTGGGCCCGCGATCATCCGCACCGAAGCGCTGAATGGCACGACGGTGTGGGACGAGAACAGCGGCGGCGGCTTCTTCGTGAGGCTTGGCCGGGGCGGCGACGCCGGTCGCGGCGCGCCTGGTGGACGCGCGAATATCGATCCTGCGCAGCTCGAGGAGGTCCAGCGGCGCGCTCGGCAAACCGAGCTCGGGCGATTTCTGCTTGGATGGCTTCTGACAGTCGATGGGCCGGTGACGTGGATTGCCACCGCCGAGGCGCCTGATGGAAAGGCGGATGTTCTGGAAGTCACCCCCGGTGCGGGTCCCGTTCTGCGTGTCTTTCTCGACCAGTCGTCACACATGCCGTTGATGATCACGTGGCAGGGTCCGGCTCCGCAGATGGTGCTCGCCGGACGCCGGGGCGGTCGCGGTAATCGGGGCGCTGATGCGGATGGTCCACCAGCACCGCGACAGGCTGCACCGCCGGCGACGCTTCAAGTCACGCTCGGCGACTACAAGACCGTGAACGGCATCAAGTTTCCGCACCTCATTACCCGCGGCGTGAACGACATGACGATCGAGGAGTGGACGATCGACAGCTATCGAATCAATCCATCATTCCGGGCGGACGTCTTTACGAAATGACCCGTCTCCTCTTTGGACTGTTTCTCCTCGTTGTGCTGTTCGGAGCGCCAGCGGAAGCGCAAACCAGCCAGCCCGCCCAGCTTCGTGTCACCGTTGTGGACCAGACCGGCGCATCGATTCCCGCCGCCCGCGTGGTTGTGACGACGACGGATGGAACGGCGGCGGAGGGAAGCGCGGACCAGCGCGGACAGATTACGCTGCCGTCATTACCCGTCGGCGAGGTGAGGCTGCACATTGAATCGGACGGATTCAGTCCGTACGACGCGACGGTCACGCTGCGCCGCGGCAACAATAACCAGACGGTCACGCTCGGGATCGCGGGTCTTCAGGAAGAAGTCGTGGTCAACGACACTCCGAACGACGACGCGCGCGGCAACGCGCTGACGACCACTCTCGAAGAAGACGAGATCTCGCAACTGTCCGACGATCCCGACGAACTACGTGAACAGCTCGAAGCGATGACGGGCGGCGCCGGCGCGGTGTTTCAGGTGAACGGATTCCGCGGCGGCCGTCTTCCCAGCCGCGACGAGATCCGGCAGATCCGATTCCGGACGAATTCATTTGCCGCCGACAATCACGATGCCGGTCGGGTGATGGTCGAGATCATCACGCGTCCCGGCCTCACCGAGTGGAGCGGAAACGCGAATTTCGGGCTGCGCAACGACGTCCTGAACGCGCGGAATGCGTTTGCGCACGCCAAGACTCCGGAGCAGTTCCGCCGTTTCACCGCCGGGTTGCGAGGTCCGCTCGTCGCCAATCGCACGTCACTGCGGTTCAACGTCGACGGCAACCGTTCCTTCGATTCCGCCACTATCGTTGCGCTGCGGCCCGATGGTCGTGTCGCCGATCAGGTGCGGCGCCCATTCGAGCAGACCAACGTCACGGCGGGTCTCGAACACGCGTTCAACACGAGTCAGACCCTTCGTTTCGAGTACCGACGCAACGAAGACGCGCGCCACAACCAGGGCGTCGGTAATTTCAATCTGATGGATCGGGCGTTCGAGCGATCGTCGAACGAGCATCAGGTCCGCACGTCGCTGCAAACGATCCTGGGCCGTTCCGCGCTCAACGAATTTCGGGTGCAATGGAATTTCGGGGAGACCGCGTCAACCTCGGTATCGAGCGCGCCCGCGGTGATCGTGATCGACGCTTTCAGCAGTGGAGGGGCCGGCGTGTCGAGTGAAGGGTCGACGCGAACGCTCGAGGTGGCCGACAACTTCGACTTCAATGTCGGCAGGCACGCCATGCGGGCCGGACTGCTGCTCGAAGCCGGCGCTTATCGCAACCTCGACGCCCGCAACGCCGCTGGAACCTTCACGTTCAGCAGCCTCGAGGCGTTTCTGGCAGGCACACCGAACACATTCACTCAGCGGCTCGGTCAGCTCCAGACTGCGTTCTCGCAGTATCAGCTCGGTCTCTACTGGCAGGACGACTTCCGCCTGAATCGGAGTCTGTCGCTCAGCGTGGGCGTGCGCGAGGAGGTCCAGACGCATGTCGGCGACGCGATGAATCTCATGCCCCGCCTGGGATTCACGTTCACGCGTCCCCGTTCCAGGACGACGATTCGCGGAGGGTACGGGATCTTCCACGATTGGTACGAAGCGAATCTGCACGATCAGACTTTGAGGGTCACCGGCGAAGCAGGTGCTCAGCGCGACCTGCTGATCCTCAATCCCGGGTACCCGGATGCGGCTGGCGGGACGGCGGCCACCGTCCTGGGCAGCGGTCGCGTGCAGGCCGCCTCGAACCTCAACATGCCGTACGTCCATCAAGCGTCGATCGGGCTCGAACGTGCGGTCACTCAGTCGCTCATGGTGCAGGCGTCGTACATGCGGATACTTGGCCGCAATCAGCTGCGCGCCCGGAACGTGAATGCGCCTGATGAATTCGGCGTTCGTCCGGAACCTACGGTCGGCACTGTCACTCAGATCGAATCGACCGGCCGATCGGCGAGCGACCGCATCAACGTCAACGCGATGTACCGCCTGCCCGAGCGAAGGACCTTCATCAATTTCAATTACACGTGGTCGACGGTACGCAACGATGCGGATAGTCCGTTGTCGTTGCCTGCCGACAGCCGCAACCCGGACGCGGAGTGGGGCCCTGCATCCCAGGACATTCGGCATCGCTTCAACGCCGGGGTGAATATCGGACTGCCGCATGGGGTCCGCGCCAACTTGAGTGGAACGGCGCAGTCGGCGGCGCCGTACACGATCACCACAGGGCGTGATGACAACGGGGACGGCGTCAGCAACGATCGGCCGGCCGGCGTCGGGCGTAATTCGGCACGCGGGGCGGCACGCTACGACATGAACGTCCGGTTCAGCCGCGGATTCGGGTTCGGGCCCTCTCGGGAGGTTCAGGGCGGCGGTCGCGGTGGCGGAGGCCCCGTTCTGATCGGCGGCGGAGGTCCCGGTGGTGGACAGGGTGGCGGCGGAGGCGGCGAGGGCGACGAGCGCTTTCGGCTGGAGTTCTACGTTCAGGGCTTCAACATCCTGAACCGCACGAACTTCCTGAATTTCAGCGGCAACCTGCAATCGCCTTTCTTTGGCACTCCGACGTCTGCCGCCCAGGCGCGCCGCGTCGAAGTGGGGATGCAGTTCCGCTTCTAGAAACCAGCCAAGGGCCTACCCCTTAATATCCCGATGAGGAGAATGCCCTTGGCTGGTTGACAGTATCTCTTTGGCGCGCTCCGCGCGCCTAGGACCGCTATGCGGCGCTTCATTACGAATACAGAATTCTCGTTTGCAGCCGCATAGCGGTCCAACTACCACCTACCGACTAGCGGCTACCAACTAGAATCGTCCCTGTGCAGGTCATCGTCGTCGGCGCCGGTGTCGTCGGCTGTGCGGTCGCTTACGAACTTGCGGCACGGGGTGCGCGCGTGCGCGTCATCGATCCGCGAGGGAGCGGGCAAGGTGCGACGCGTGCCTCTGCGGGCATTCTTGCTCCGTACATCGAGGGACATTCAAGGACGCTCTTGCAGCTGGCGGTCTGCAGCCTCGACCAGTACGACGACTTTATCGCTCGCGTGTCACGTGACGCGGGGCTGGATGTCGAATATCGCCGGAACGGGACTCTCCAGGTAGCGTTTGACGATGGCGAAGTACGGCAACTCGAACAGCAGCAGGCGCTTCTTACGGCGTCGGGCGTGCCGCACTCCTTCATGGATGGCGATGCGGTACGACGTCTCGAACCCAACCTTGCAGAAGGCGTGCGCGCTGGGCTTCTTGTGGGGCAGCACGGGTACGTTCATGCGGCCAGTTTGATGTCCGCACTCGTCGAAGCGGCGACTCGCGTGGGCGCAACATTGACATCGGGACACGTTCGCAGCGTCGATCGCGAGCGGGGTTCGGTCGCCGTCACGACGGCGGACCAGACATTTGCGACGGATGCTGTTGTGATAGCGGCCGGCAGTTGGTCGGGAGGCATTCCGGTGAGGCTCGCTCCGCTGCCGCCCGTTCGACCGGTTCGCGGTCAGCTGCTGCAGCTGCGGCCGGCCCAGCCGACGGTGTCATCCGTTGTGTGGGGTACGGGATGTTATCTGGTGCCCTGGGCAGACGGAAGCATTCTGGTTGGCGCGACCGTCGAGGACGCGGGATTTGACGAAAGCGTGACCGCCGCCGGCATTGAACAGCTCCTGCACAGCGGCTAAGCGGCTGGTGCCGTCGCTGCGATCCGCCGTTCTTGCCGAGGCACGGGCCGGCCTGAGGCCAGCGAGCGTCGACGAACTGCCGATCATCGGCGCGTCGACAAGAGTTCGGGGTGTCTATTACGCCACCGGCCATTACAGGAACGGCGTGCTGCTGGCTCCTCTGACGGCCACGCTGATAGCCGACCTCATGGTGAGTGGTGCGGAACGACCCGAGCTCGAGCTGGTACGGCCGGATCGATTCGGGTTATGAAGCTCAAGAAGCACTACACGTCGCGCGAAGTTGCGGTCCTGACGGGTCTGACCGCGCGCCAGCTCCAGTGGTGGGACGAGAAGCGCCTCTTCAAGCCGGCCGTGGCACCACACCGCACGGCAGCCGGAGGCTTTACGGAGCGCCGCTATTCACCGCTCGACGTTCTCGAGCTGCAGGTGCTGGCCGATCTGCGGCGGCGCGGTTTTTCGGTTCCGCGATTGCGACGCCTCCTGTCGACGCTGCGCGACATGTTTGGAATCCGTCTCGTCGATGCAACCGGTGACGGCGGTCCGATGACGCTGTTCATCGGCGGCGACCAGTTGTACGCACGCATGCAGGACGGCCGCCTTTTCAACATGGATCACCCGACGCAGCCGTTGCTGATGGTGGGCGAAGAGCTCGCGATCCGTCCGCTCACGGCCCGCGCGCGAAAACGAAGGCTCCGTCCGATCGTGCGCAAGCAGTAAGTCGACACGGCGAAACGGAAGTCCCCTCTCAGTTGGTGGTTGGTGGTTCGCGGTTGGTCGTTGGTGGTTGGTGATTCGTGGTTCCCGGTTGGTGCGTGGTGACTGTTGCCGCTTCGGTGCCAGTTGCCACCGTCGAGCCCAAAGCCGTGTTGGCAGCGTCCGCGGCGGTCCGTGCTTCGGTGACGTCGCTGACCTGTGCTTCGCCCTCGCGCAGCATGCGGACGAATACCGATACCAGGTCGGGATCGAACTCGGTCCCTGCGCGTTCGACGAGATAGGCAAGAACCTTTTCCGATTCCCACGCATCGCGATAGGGACGTTTCGTCCGCAGGGCATCGAACACGTCGCACACGTGCACGAGTCGGCTCGCGAGCGTGCACGGGCGGTTGTAGTGCATCGACGGGTAGCCGCCGCCGTTCAACATGATGTGGTGTTCGTATGCCACCACCGCGGCCACATCCAGCGCATCGTCGCTTTGCATGATGATCCGCGCGCCATCGACCGGGTGGCGGTTGATGATCACGCGCTCCTCATCAGAGAGCTTGCCGGGCTTCGTCAGCACTTCCATCGGAATGCGAATCTTGCCGATGTCGTGGAGCAGGCCGGCCACGCCGTATTCACGCACTTCGCGGGCGGTACAACCGAGCTTTTCGGCAAGGCCCATGGCCAGCACTGCCACGTTCAACGAGTGGGTGGTCGTGTACTGGTCGAATTCCTTCAATTGAAGCAGCGGAAGCACCATGCGCCGGTCGCCGTGCATGGCCACGGCGAGCGAGCGAACGACCGTTTCCGCCTCGATGAGCGGAATGGCGCCCCGTATCTGTACTTGGTCCTGCATCCACCGCAGCGTTTCGACTTCTTCACCGAGCGTGATGTCTAGCGTCGTGCTGGGAGGTTCCACCGGGCGCTCGGTTTCGCCCTGCAGCCCGACGGCGCCGAAGCGGATGCCAATCGGCCGCATCTGCCGGTTCTCGCTCGTATCGATGGCCGAGAGCGTCAAGCGCGCGAGAATTTCCTGCAGGAAGCTGTCGAACTCGTCGCGGCTCACTCTGCGCTCGAATTCCAATCGCTGAATTCCCGCCGCCACCAGCCGGGATCCCCAATCCCATTCCCTGAAATCGCGCAGACGTTCGCGGCCGTACACCACTTCGTTCTCGAGGAACGTAAACGAGGGCTGTCCGTCCTCGCTCAGGCCCTCCAGCGCCTGGAAAGCGGCATCGATCGCACGCTCCCGCGAGGGATGCCCGTCCGGATACAGCGTCATGACCGCGAGCGCTTGAGCGAAGTAATTCAGGAATGCGCCGGGCTCGCTCACAGTTGCTCCGCTCGCGCCGCCTGGCGCATGTCGGCGTCTGACGACCTGAGCGCGAGCGACAGCAGATTTCCCGCCCGCGGGTTGGACGCCCACGCTACGGCGAGTACCCGCAGCGCCGCTACGACAATCGGCGTGCGCGGCGCCAGTCTTTGTCTCCCGAGCACACTCCTGCCGCCGTCGACGAGCTGCAGCAAGGCATCGAGGGCGCTTCTCTCGCGCGACTTTCCAAGCGCGCGCACGGCGTGGACGCGCAATTCCTCCACCAGTCGCGGATTCATCGCCAGTTGTGCGACGCGCGACGTGAATGCAGGCTGGAAGTCTTCCTGAAGCGCCATGAGCCCGACACGGGTAATGCGTTCATCGGCGTCCTCGAGTGCGGCGGCAACCGCGATCTCCCGCTCTTCCGGAATGGTGAGCTGCAGCCGGATCGCCTGATATCGCACGCGGTCATCGGGGTGCTGCATCCAGGGCATCGCCGAGAATCCCGGCGGAACATGCTGCCGCCGCTCCAGCAGATACAGCATGTTCCGCTGGACGTACCACCGCTCATCATCGAGTCTGGCTACGATCAGCGGAACGACGTCGACTGCGGTCTCCGAAAGCTTATCCAGCAGCTTGCGTCTTGTCGCGCGGTTACCCGATTTCGCGAGCGTGTCGAGCAGCACGGCGTACCCGTCGATCGATATCAACGGAAGCAGCTCGTCGAGGGTCTCCACATCGAGGGGCTCGTGCGCCACGACCTTTGCAATCGAACGAGGGTCGCCCAGCTTCGCCCTGAGAGTGTCAGCGGCCGCATTTGATTCAGGCGGAATCGACGTCAACAGCCGGCGCACCGAGCGGACGTCCAGGCTGATGGCGCGTTCGATTGCACGTTCGACCAGCGGACCGGAGCCACCCACTTCGAGGCTCATCTGCACAATACGAAGCGGGTCATCGTTGTGGGCCGACCGTTTTTCGTCGTTCGAGTCGGCCGGCGCAGTCGTCGCGAGGTGTTCCAGCACCTTTCCATACGCTTCTGGATTGGGGTCCTCGAGTTTCCACCCCGTGAGAAGACGGTCCACCTGTTCGCGCAATGCGCCGTCGGCCAGCGGCCGCGCTTTCAATGTCCCGAGCTCTGCATGTGTGGCGAGCTTGGCGAGCATTCTGACCAATCCATCCGAAATGACCTGTCCGCTCACGTCGGCGGCAGCCTTGAGGATTCGGACCACCGATTGGACAGCCATGCCGCTGGTCGAGCCGACCACGAACGCTCGACGCTGCGAGAGATTGCCTCCCATTGTCAGGAGTCGCTGCAGGGTCTCGGGTCGCAGCTCTGCGATCAGGCGCGCGGTGCGCCGACGGAGGACTCCGAGCTCGGCGCCAGAAGCGGTGCGGAGTTCATCGGCGATCTGCAGCAGATAGCCGATGATGACCTGGTCGTACGCATCGGTTCCGCGATGTTCGTCGATGGCTTTCGCGA
This sequence comes from uncultured Acidobacteriota bacterium, assembly GCA_963814955.1. Taxonomy (GTDB): domain Bacteria; phylum Acidobacteriota; class Vicinamibacteria; order Vicinamibacterales; family UBA2999; genus DATCJA01. The sequence goes on along the minus strand of CAWFEX010000008.1, from coordinate 1,207,851 downwards.
CGACCGCCGGTTCAGCCGCTGCGGCTTCGATCGGGTCGGAGGCATCCGACGCCAACGCCGCGCTCGCGAGCCCGACCCACAGATGGGCGGCGCGTCCGCCCGATTTCCCGACGTCGGCACCTTGAGCCGACGGTTCGTCGCTGATAAGTTCGAGGCGATCGAAGGTCAGTGGATGCAGCCGCAGATGGGGCCAGTCGGGGAGCTGGCCCGGCGGCGCGAGTCCCAGAGGCCGACTTTCACCCTCGTGTTCTTCCGCCAGCGCGTGCAGCGCCGAGCTGAATTCGTCGGCGTTGATGCCCGGAAGAATGCTGATCGCTCCAAGGTGATGCCGGTGCAGTTCCTCGGCCAGCCGGCGCAGCACCGGCTGGTTCGGATCGGTGGCAATGCCTTCGATGATCAACTGATAGCGCGCCACGCCAAATGCAATGGTGGGACGATCCTCGAGCAGTCGCTCGGCACGCTCGGTCAGACGCTCTGCGGCGGGACCAAGCGAGGGATGCCCGGGCGGGTACATTGCGTGTTTGTGGAGCGAGACGGAAAGCTCCACGAGGAACTCGTTCAAATCACGCGAGAGAACGACCCGATCCGGCTTGGAAATGGCGTCGGCCACGTACGATTATCGCTGGGACATCAACAGGAATTCGGGGACCGACGATCACATCCGCGGCTAACGAATAGGAAACACTTTCTCGAGGTCGTCTCCCGGCCTCGGGATTACGTGGACCCCAATCAGCTCACCCACGCGGCGTGCGGCCGCAGCTCCGGCGTCGGTTGCCGCCTTGACCGAACCAACGTCGCCGCGAATGAGCGCCGTAACAAGGCCGGCATCGACCTTCTGCCAGCTGACGAGGACAACATTGGCGGTTTTGAGCATTGCGTCGGCGGCTTCGATCATGCCGACGAGACCGCGGGTCTCGATCATGCCGAGCGCGTCGCCGATTTCCTGATCCACCCGGGAGTCTCGTGGTTTTGGAGCCGCCATGTCGACGCTTATCCTATCAGCCTTCGCTCGCTCCGGACCACCGAGTTGCACGCCACGGCCAGGCGAGTCGACCTTCACGCTTCCGCACGTTAGTGCCCGGCCTCAGCCGGACTTAGTAGTCGCTAGGCGAGCCAGCCTTCGCGTTGCCGCAGCGCCGTGATGTGGGCCAGGTGATGCCGAGAGTGCCATGAGTACATCTGAAGCTGGAAGTCGAGCGTGACGGTTCCAATCTCGGGATGCACGAAAGTGCGCTCGAATTGGTCGGGCGCGAGCGAGCGCCACAGTTCCGTCCAGCGGGCGTGAACCCCTTCGACGATTGAGAGGGAGGGGTCAATCGGAAGCCGGCTGTCGGGGAGCGGCGCCCACGACTCCTGGTCGTACGGCTTGATCGTCGGTTGCTGCTCCGTGAGCGCGAGTTTCGTCCGTACGTAGGCGTTGATATGGCTGTCCGCAACGTGGTGGACGAGCTGACGGACGGTCCATCCGCCCGGGCGGTACGCGATGTCCAGTTGCGACGGGGCGAGACCTGCAACGGCGGCAGTCAGCCGTGACGGCAGTTCGGCGATGACAACGATGGCAGGTTTCCGCATGTCCGCCGTGATCGGAGCGCGATCGTCGAACGGGCCGATCGGATACCTGAGGTCGCTCGTCATCGCTCGACGAGCTTCAGAGCGATCATCGTCGATCCGCCTGCGTCCAGGCGGAACGGCGTCGCGCGGCTCTTGATGGAGTCCAGGAATGCCGGGTCGCCGTCTTCGCCCTGTTCCAGGTAATCGACGGCAACCGCGAGATATCCGTTACTCGGCGGCAACGCGGTGATCTTGAAGACACCATCCTGATCGGGGCGTCCGGATCTCACATACCGTGACGGTGGCTGCCACCTGGTCTCGTCATCGGGAAAGATGACAACGCTGAAGTCGCGCAGCGGCTTGCCATCGGCGCCCGCGACGGTTCCTGACACGTGCGTCACGCGATTTGTGAGCACGACCTCCACGCCCTCAATGGTCTGGGTGGGTTTGAACTCCACCGGCCTGTCCGTGACGTCGGTGCCCGCCAGCGAAATAGTGTCGAGCATCCAGCCCTGGGGAATACCATTCACGCGAATCACGCGGGTGCCAAAAAGGTTGGTCACCACGAACCTGCCCTCGGGACCAACCCGGCCCGCGCGGCTTCCGCCTCCGAACCCTCGTTCGATGGGCACGGCTTGCGTGTTGATTTGAATGCCGCTCAACTCGAGTTTCGGGTCGCTGTTCCGCGCCGAGACAACTCCCCTCATCGTGGCTCCATGACTGGTGACGAGCGTGATTCCGGTCAGGTCCTCGCCTGCAACGGTAATTGGGATCGATCCCATTTCGGGCTCGGCGCTTCCGCCGCCGCGGCCGCCCATCCCTCCACTGCTGGCCGTGAGCGTGTAGGTTCCCGGAGCGACGTTTGTCAGAACGAACGTGCCATCCGGCCGAGTCCGATTGCCACCGCCGAACGCGGACGGCGGAGCGGCGTTGTCGCTCCCTGCGAGCATCACGGTTCCGCTGAATGGCCCGCCGGTTGAATTCACAATTCGGCCGGAGACGCGAGCTGTCCGCACCGCCATCAACGCGAAGCTGATGCTCGTCTCTTGCGAAAGGGTGAGCGAGATGACCTGCGCCTCTGCAACATTGCTCGTTCCAGGGTAGTAAGTCGGCGCATAACCGTCGGTGTTCTCAGAGCTCTCGGTCGGGAACGCGCGCAGAGTGGCGCCAACGTAATAGTCGCCGGGCATCAAACCGAAGAGACGGAACGCGCCGGTGTCGTCGCTCTGCGCTCCACCACCGACAGGCGACAGTCGTCGAATGCCCTGGACGAGCTGATAGCGCATCGCTTGCAGCCGCGCACCGGCCACCGGATCGCCGAATTCATCGAATACGCGCCCTGTGATCGCTGCGCCGCGAGGGAGCATCAGGCTTATGCGTTCGATGATCTGGCCGTCTGCAATTTCGATGGGGCGACCCGCCTCGAACGGACGCAACTGGCCGAAACGCATCGTGACGAACCCGGCTTTCGACGCCGTGAGCTCCCATCGTCCTGCGGGAAGATCGCGAAACTCGAACATTCCCTGCGCGTCGGACGCCACCAGGCGCGAGTCGGAGGTGTTCGCCGAGACGGCACGCACCTGGGCACGCCGAATGGCTGTGCCCGTATCTGCGGTCACAACTCTTCCACGCAGAGTTGCCGTTCCCGTGGGCCGTTCTGCGTACGTCACGCGCCGGACGCATTGGCTGGCCGCCGCGTCCCTGCGGAACGAGAGATCCGTTTTGAGCGAGGAGGCCTGCACTGGATGCGAGAAGCACCGCAAGCGCGAGAACCCGTTTCATGCTGATGACCTAAGGGAAGTGTAACTCTCAGCGAGCCAGGATACGGGCGATCTCCTGTGCCGCCATTCTGCCGCTGCCGCCGGACATGAAGCCACCTGGATGCGTCCCTGCGCTGCACATGAACAGTCCCGGTATCGGACTTTCGTAGCGGCTGTACCCGAGCAACGGTCGCGCGTTCGCGAGCTGATCCAGGGCAAGTTCCCCGTGAAACACGTGGCCGCCGTGAAACCCGTGCTGCGTCTCGAGCTCCGGTGGAGTGATGACCTGTGCCGCCAGCACAAGCTTTCCTGCATCCGGCGCAAAGCGTTCGAGCGTCGCCATCACGCGTGACAGGACGGCTTCTTTCATTGCGGGCCAACCGTCACTTCTCAACCGGTATGGTGCGTAGTGCGCATAGATGGACATCACATGAGCGCCAGCCGGCGCGAGGCCTGGATCAAGGACCGATGGAATCGCGACGTCGAGCCACGGTTCATCGGAAATTTCGCCATACTTCGCATGATCGAAGGCCCGCTCGAGATAATCCAGATCCGGCCCAATGTGAATCCGTGCGGAAAGAGCTTCCCGGGGCACGCCGGATGCCAGATCCAGACCCCTGAAGGAGGGCAACGCCGCAAGAGCGAGGTTGACTTTTGCGAGCGTCCCGTTCGCGCGGTAGCTCAGCATCTTGGAGCGAAAATCGGGCGAGATATCCGCGGGATCTACCAGGTTCAGGAATGTCGTCTTCGGGTCTATCGCAGAGACCACCGCGGCCGCGGGAAGTTCCCGGCCCGCGGCAACGACCCCGCTCACGCGTCCGTCGCTGACGATGACTCGCTCGACCCGTGTGCCGGTTTGAATGCTCGCGCCAGCGGTCCGAGCGGCGTCCGCCATGGCCTGCGTAAGAGCGCCCGGACCACCTTTCACCTGCGCGGCGTGCCCCCCGGAAAGCATTCGCGTGGCTTCTCTAAGCAGAAGGACAAGCGTTGAACCGGCCGAGCGGGGTCCGTACATCGTGCCCGAAATGGCCGGTGCAGCAACCATGGCGCGCAGCAGATCCGATTCGAACCATTCATTGACAAAGTCTGAAACGGGCATCGGCGCCCACCGGAGCAGGGCGTAAGCATTCCTGGCGCCGAGGGCGCGAAACTGGCGCGCGGTCTTCAGCAGGTTCCAGGCGTCCCGCATGTCCGGGGCGTCGATGTCTGGCGTTGGGTTTGTGAGGACCGCTCCAAGCACGCGGCAGATGTCGGCCACTGTGGAGCGGTACATGGGATACCGCTCCGCGTCCTGTATATGGACCGCCCGGAGCGATTCTGTCGTCCGGCGCTCGTCCCGATACGCGACGACTACGGGGCCGTCAACGGCGGGCGCACACGCGTCAACAGGTGTCTGGAGAAACTCGATGCCTCTCCCTGCGAGTTGCATGTCCGCGAAGATGTCGCTGCGCAGCGAAACGTAATGGTTCAGCGTCGGGCAGCGAAAGCCGGGATGCAGTTCGCCCGTGACGGCACCTCCACCGATCGTCTCGGCTTGTTCGAGGACCACCGGTTCGAAACCCGCCTTCGCGAGATAGAACGCAGCCGTCAGTCCGTTGTGCCCGGCGCCGATGACGATGACTCGCATCAACAGGAAAATCAGGACGAGGTGTCAGCAAGAATCCTGTGCGCCGCGTTGCGTCCTGGCGCCCCCATGATTCCACCGCCAGGATGCGTCGCCGAGCCGCACATGTAGAGGTTTTTGATCGGCGTTTTGTACTGCGCCCACCTTGGCGCGGGCCGGAGAAAGAACAGCTGCTCCAGCGTCAGCTCACCCTGAAAGATGTTGCCCTCCGACAATCCCCATTCGCGCTCGAGGTCGAGCGGAGTGACGACCTGACGATGGAGGATGATGTTTCGCAGGTTGGGCGCGTATTCGGCCACCGTGTTCACCACGGTGTCGCCAAACTCCTCCCGCTTTTCATCCCACGAGCCTTCCTTCAGGTGATACGGCGCGTACTGCACGAAGCAGGACATCACATGTTTTCCCGGTGGAGCGACACCGGGATCGGTCAGCGACGGTATGACGATGTCGATATACGGTCGCCGCGAAAACCGTCCGTATTTAGCGGCATCGTAGGCGCGCTCCATGTAGTCGACGCTCGGCGAAATCGAGATGGCGCCGCGCAGATGTGTTCCCGGTCCCGGAAGACATGTGAAATCGGGCAAGGCGTCCAGCGCAAGGTTTACCTTGCCCGACGATCCGCGGAACTTGTAGCGATTCACGTCGTCCACAAAGTCTTTGCTCAGTAGTGAGCGGTCTACGAACTGCAGGAACGTCAGTCTCGGGTCGACGCTCGACGCGACAATCGATGCATGTATCTCGTCGCCATTCTCGAGCACCACCCCTTTCGCCGTGTTGTCGCGGACGACGATCCCTGCGACAGCGCTGCCGGAACGAATGTCGGCTCCCGCCTCTCGTGCGGCGTCGGCGATAGAGGTTGAGATGGCGCCGGTGCCCCCGCGAGGAAGGCCCCACGAGCGAAAGGCGCCGTCAATCTCGCCCATGTAATGGTGAAGGAGTACGTATGCGGTACCTGGAGAACGCACCCCGAGGAAGGTGCCGATGATGCCGGAGGCCGACATCGTCGCTTTCAAAACATCGGTCTCGAACCATCGATCCAGAAAATCGACGGCGCTCATGGTCATCAGTTGCACGAGGTCGTACTGGTCCTGACGCGACAGCGCGCGAAACCGTTGAATCAGGAACAGCAGCTTTCGCAAATCGCGCGGATGCCGCGATAAAGGATCCGGCGGCAGCATGGAAAGGATGGGCTTGACGAACCGGCCCATCTCGACCATCCCCCGCCCGTACTCGTCATATGCTTCGGCGTCGACTCGTGAGTGCCTCGCGATCTCGCGGCGGGTTCTTCCGTGATCGTTGACGCGCCACAAGTAGTTGCCGTCCGGCATCGGAGTGAACGTGCCGTCGAGCGGCAGAATCTCCAGCCCATGTCGCGGAAGGTCGAGCTCCCGGATGATTTCAGGACGGAGCAGCGAGACGACGTACGAGCAGACCGAGAACTTGAAGCCCTTGAAGACCTCTTCGGTGACGGCCGCGCCGCCGAGCACGTGGCGGCGCTCCAGCACCACGACTTTTCGCCCGGCCCGGGCCAGGTACGCGGCGGCGGTGAGCCCATTGTGGCCACCGCCGATGATGACGACGTCGTACACGACGCGCCATTCTACTTCTGCTTATCGGTAAGATAATCGCGCGATGCCTATCGGCACGGCATTTCACCCGCGCACGTTTGCGCTCTGCGAGTCGCTGAACTACCGCGACTGGTCGGGTTACTACGCTGTCAGTGCATACGAACCTCACCACGAGCACGAATACAACGCCATCCGAAACGCCGCCGGGCTCATCGACATCTCGCCACTCTTCAAATACCTCGTGAGGGGACCCGATGCGGCGCGTCTGGTGGATCGGATCGTGACTCGAGACGTCCGGAAGATGACGCCCGGGCAAGTGTGGTACTTGCCGTGGTGTGACGAGGCGGGCAAGGTCATTGACGACGGAACGGTCACACGACTGGACGAACATCTGTTCCGGTGGACCGCCGCCGATCCGAGCCTGAGATGGCTGCGGCTGAACTCGGCGGGGCTCGACGTCGAAATCGAGGATATTTCGGAACGCGTTGCGGCGCTGGCGCTCCAGGGTCCGACGTCGGCCCAGGTGTTGCGCGCCGCCGCCGATGCCGACATCGACGCGCTCCGTTATTTTCGCGTGACGGGCGGTCGGATCGGAGGGGTCGCTGTCGACATTTCGAGAACGGGATACACGGGCGATCTGGGATACGAAATCTGGATGCCGTCAGAGTCGGCGCTCGTCGTGTGGGATGTTCTGATGCAGGCTGGAGCACCGTTCGAAATCAAGCCCGTGGGCATGCTGGCGCTGGACGTTGCCCGCGTCGAAGCCGGACTGCTGCTCATCGACGTCGATTTCAACAGCAGTCGCAAGGCATTGATTGAAGCGCAGAAGTACTCGCCCTTCGAAATGGGACTCGGACGTCTGGTGAACATCGACAAAGGCCCATTCGTCGGCCGTGCGGCTCTTTCGGAAGAACATCGCACCGGGCCTGCCCGGATGATTGTCGGCCTGGCGATCGACTGGACAGAAGTGGAGGCGCTCTACGACCGCTTCGGTCTCACGCCCGTGGCGCCTGCGGCTGCCTCACGTGTGGCGGTCCCCGTCATGCACGAAGGGCAGCATGTTGGCCGGGCCACGACGACCGCCTGGTCGCCTGCGCTCAAACGACTGATTGCCCTGGCAACCATCGACGCTCCATTTTTTTCGACGGCAACCCTGCTGCAGATGGAGGTGACCATCGAAGCGACGCGCCATTATGTGAGCGCTGTTGTGGTCAAGACTCCCTTCTTCAACCCGCCGCGGAAGACGGCAACGCCGCCGCCCTAAGCAAGTCACAAGTCACAAGTCACAAGTCACAAATTACGAACCGCTTCTGCCAGCGCCGTGACGCCATCGTCGAGCTGGCTGTCGTCCAGGTACGGCGCCGGGCCGAGACGGAGAACGTCGCCTCTCGCGTCAACGAAAACGTCTCGGGCCCTCAACGCCGACGAAATCTCTGCGGCGCGAGACGTACGGAGTGCGAGGAATCCTGCGCGTCGCTCGTTGGCCATTGGCTCGACGCGAAGCACGCGCTCATCGAGCCCGAGTGCCTCGACGGCTGATTTGAGGCGTGTGACCTGACGGCAGCTGATGTCGCGAAGGCGCTGCGGCGTCAATCCCTGCCGGGCGTGAAACGCGAATACGGCCGCAGCACGGTAGTGCGAGGTTGGATCGTACGTCGCTCCGGCAAAGGCAGCGGCTCCGATTCCGTAGCGGACCGACCCTGTCGAGCGCTCCTGCCGCGCGGCAAACTCTGCAAACCATCCAGTCAGGATCGGGCGCATGCGGCGGCCGGACGGGACTCTGAGAAAGGCGTTCCCCTCTCCAAGCTGGCAGTATTTGTAGCCGCCTCCCGTCACGAAGGCGTCGGCGAGCCTCATCGCCGAGACATCGAACGGCACCACATTCAGGTGGTGGTAGGCGTCGATCAGCAGTTCGGCGCCAACCTTGGCGCACGCCGCGGCAGCGACGTCGAGATGAGGAACCATCTCGGCTGTCTCATACAGGACGGACGAAACAATCACGCACGCCGTCCGATCATCAACCGCCGCGCCAAGACGTTCGGCGACAGTGTCCACGGGCCGCGCTGGCACCCGCACGATCGCGAGCGGAGGTTCTTCTGCCAGACGGTCGAGCTGCCGGCGCAGACTGTGAAACTCGGCGTCCGTTGTGACGATGCGCGGACGCTCGCGTAACGGAAGCGCCGACAACCATCGTGTCACCAGCTCGTGTGTGTTCTGGCCAAGCGCGACGTTCTCCGCAGCGTCGCCGAGCAGTCGCGCGAAGCCCGCCCGCACTTCGGCGGCTCGCTCCTCGGCGCGCGCCCACTTGTCGTCCACATACTCGGCCGCATCGAGCCATGCCCGCTGCTGCGCGTCGAACGCTTCGTCGGGCCACGCCTGATGTGAATGGCCCGTGAGCAGAATTCGTTCGGCCACCCGGAAGCGCGAGTAATGCCGCGCGAGCGGGTTCATAGCTGCGTGCGGATGGCCCAGAGGTCGGGGAAGAAATTCTCACCGACCGTCGTCCGAAGGTATGCCGCGCCGGCCGAGCCCCCGGTCCCGCCTTTCGCGCCAATCGTACGCTCGACCATTTTCACGTGTCGGTAGCGCCACTCCTGGACACCTTCGTCCAGATCGACGAGCCGTTCGCACAATTCCGCGTTCTTCGGGTCGCGGCGATAGATGTCGATGAGAATGCGCTGGATCGCTTCCGAGGGTTCGAGCGGCGTCGTAACGTCACGGTCCAGAAGCTCGCGTGGAACGGAGTAGCGTTCACGCGCGAGATAGTGCAGGAACGCGTCCCAGAGCGTCGGCTCGCTGAAGCGCGCCTCGAGTGCCATGCGGGCGCGACTCGCTGTCGGGAACCGACCAACCGTTGCGTCGCTCTTGCGGCCAAGAACGAACTCGATCTGCCTGAATTGATCCGACTGAAAGCCGCTTGCCGCTTCCAGGCGCTCCCGGAACGAAAGGAACTCGAGCGGCGTCATCGTCTCGAGAATGTCGAGCTGCGCGACCATCACTTTGAGGATTGTCAGGATTCGCTTGAGGGTGTGCTGGGCGCGGTGCGTGTCGTCGTCGGTGAGCAGCTGGGCCACTCGACGGAATTCGTGCAGCAACTCTTTGAACCAGAGCTCGTACACCTGATGGATGATGATGAACAGCATCTCATCGTGCTCGGGCCCCTGAGAACGTGGTTGCTGAAGCGACAGAAGCTCGTCGATTTTGAGGTAGTTGCCGTATGTGACAGCCGGGTTCGTGCTCTGACCACTCATGGCTTTTACCCGCCTTCGATGTCGAGACCGACCGCACGCATCAACGCAATGGCATTGCTGCGCGTGACGGGGCCTGGCTTGAGACGATAGTCGAAGTAGATCTCACCACCCTCGAACCGGTCTTCGAAGTGCACGTTCACCGCCCGGGGCGCCAGATCGTCGGCAATTGCGGTCAGCGCCAGATCGTGCGTGGTAATCAGCCCAATCGCGCCGCGATCGATCAGGCTGCGAAGCAACCCGGCGGCGCCCACCAATCGATCGTGCGAGTTGGTTCCCTGGAAGAGCTCGTCGAGCAAGAACAACAGGGGCACGGGACCGTTCGTCAGATCGGACAGCTCCCGGATTCGCGTGATTTCCGCGTAGAAACGCGATCGTCCTTCCTGCAGCGAGTCCTGGATCCTCAGCGTCGCCCCAATGGCGAGCGGCGTGAGACGCAAGTGGAGGCTGCGCACCGGAGCACCGGCTTGGGCAAGCACCGCATTGATGCCGACCGTTCGAAGGAGCGTGCTCTTTCCCGACATGTTCGAGCCGCTCACGACGAGGAGTCGCGTTTCGTCGGCAATCGACACGTCGTTGGCGGTTGCCCGCGCGGAGGCGATCAGCGGATGGGCCAGGTTCCTTGCTTCGAATCGGGCAGTCCCATCGACGATCTCCGGCCAGGTATCGTGCGGATGCTCGTAGCGGTAGACCGAAAGAGAGCTCAACGCCTCGAATGTGCCCACGGTTCGCAGCCACGCTCGGACGTGCATTCCGTGAATCCGCCGCCAGTGCTCGATTGCCCACGCCAGATGGGTGCCCCAAAGGAATGCCGCCGCCACTGGACCGAAGAACTGATTGTGCTGCCAGTCATGAAGCTCCACGAGGCGATGGAGGCGGCGAATTGCGCGTGAAGCGCGGATACCGCCGGTCTGAAGCTGCTCCTGAAGTGCCGTCAACTGTGCTGCGGTGAAGCACTCACGCTCGAGACAGGCGACAACATGAGCCAGCACGTCCAGGTCACGGGCCGGGCCCTCAGCCGCGTGGAGGGCCTGGTGCACGCGGGCGCGCATGGGAATTGAGAACAGCGCCTCGACAACGACGACCGCGACGAAGGGGCCGAGATTGCCGGTGGCAAAAGCGTAGGCCGCTGTGACGGCAGCGGCCGCCGTCAGAACGGTTGCGGCGCCACGCAGCCATCGACGCCGTAAGACAGGGTTGCCTTCGGCCCACCCGATCAGCGTGTCGCTGTCCACTGCGGCGCGGACGTCCGTTCCGGCGAGTGACAGCGCTTCGCGAAGGTCCAAAGCCAGCGTCAGCTCGGTCACGGCCTCCTGCCGCGCGCGAATCTCGGCGGGCGAAGCGGGCCGTTTCAGCCAGTCGGCGAGCGTTTCCTCGCCAGCGCGCGTTCGCGCAATGGAGAGCAGCTCGAACAGCGAGCCGTGACCGAAGAGGTCCAGGTCATTGGCGTAGAGATGCCGCTCATCTCGAAACCGATCGCCGGGCTCGCCCTGGCCAACCCAGCGGTCTTCGATGCGCGCGAGGCCGCGCTCGTAGAAGCCAATGGACCGGATGACGCCGGCAAGGGCGCGAAGAATCCGGTCGTGGCGCTGTACGAGCCCCAGAAAGAGCACGACAGGCAGAACGACCAGCCACAGGGGCACCGCCGCCGGGCCGCGCCACCAGCCTACGGCGAGGGCTGCGGCAGCCGCGAACACCAGCAGCCGGGCATTGCTGAAGCGGCGGTCGCGCCGCGACAGCGCCTCGCGAGCCGATTGGAGGCGGATGAGGCGGGCGCGGGGTACTCGTCGGCCGGGCCGGGGGGCACACGGCATTGTCGCCGCTTGGCAAGACGGATGTGAGGAGAAAATCCTCCCGCGCGCGGCAATCGGTGCGCACTTTGTCGTAGCAGGTACAAATAATATAATGTATTAGTACATAATTGTGCTGCGCGCCACTGGGGCCACGGCCTCGGAAATCGCCGCTTCGCTGGAAAAGACGCTGAATACAGGACACCCCGCGCAGGGCGAAGTGTTGCCGACCGTCCGCGCCCTGGCACGGCAGCTGTCTGTCAGTCCGGCCACCGTGGCGGCCGCTTACAAACTGCTGCGTCTGCGCGGATTGACGACCGGGTCGGGCCGCCGTGGGACGCGCGTGGCACCGCGACCGTTGATGGCGTCGGTTGCTGCGTCCTATGTCCCCGATGCGGCAGTCGACCTGGCCAGCGGCAACCCGGATCCTGCGCTCCTGCCGCCCTTAGAGCCGGCGATGCGCGCCGTGCGATCTGGCAGCCCGGTGCTCTACGGCGGATCGCCCTCGGACAAGGCGCTCCTTGCGTTTGCCGCGAATGAATTTGACGCTGATGGAATCCCGTCGCGCTCAACGACCGTGGTAAGCGGGGCCCTCGACGCCCTCGATCGGATTCTCAGGGAGCACGTACGCGTCGGCGACAGAGTGGCCGTCGAAGATCCCTCGTTCCCGGGAATCACCGATCTCGTCACCGCTGCCGGGTGCGTTCCCACGCCGCTCCCACTCGACGAGCATGGGCCGCTCCCCGACGCGGTGGACGAAGCAGTCCGTCGAGGATGCCGCGCAATCGTAGTCACGCCGCGTGCGCAGAATCCAACTGGCGCCGCCATCGACAAGGCCCGGTCGGCCGACCTTCGTCGAGTGTTGCGGCGATCGCCCGATGTCGTGGTCGTGGAGAACGACTACATGGCGCCAATTGCGGGCGCCCCGATTTTTCCTATTCGTGCCGGTCCGCACGAGAGGTGGGCAGTGATTCGCTCGACGTCCAAATTCCTGGGTCCGGACCTTCGGGTGGCTCTCCTGGCGGGTGACGAGTTGACTGTTTCGCGTGTGGAGCGCCGCCAGGCACTCGGGGTGCGGTGGGTCAGCCGCCTGCTCCAGCAATTGGTTCTGGCGCTCTGGTCCGACCCCTCGAGCGGCCGCAGGCTCGCGCGAGCGACGGACATCTACGCGCGGCGCCGGCAAACGCTGCAAACCGCGCTGGCGGCGGAAGGAATTGCGGTGGCGGCGCGATCGGGTTTCAACGTGTGGATAGCGGTCCACGACGAAGGAAGGGTGGTGCACGCCCTCGCGGACCGCGGCTGGGCCGTCGCAGCCGGCGAACGGTTTCGGATGCGGGCCGGCCCGGGGGTTCGTGTTACGGCGTCGATGCTGGAGCCACCCGACGCCGGCCGGTTTGCGGCCGATCTGGCGCAGGCAGTGCGTCCGTCAGGATCGATGCTTGCGTGAGTGATCGTCGTTGCACGAGAAGCGGCGCATTGAGAAAACGGGCGAGCGGGGCGACCGCCCGGAAGATGGTGAGCACCTGCCCGTAGAAACGGTCTCGCACGGCAAACTCCGCCTCGAATTCGCGGCCCGCCAGAAACTGCTTGAACCGCAGGTATTCGGCAGCGGGATGCTCGTTTACGTATCCTCGCGGAACGCGGGAAAGACGTTCACCGTCGAGCTCGCCGACCGCATCGCGGAAAGCCGGTGCGGTGACGATTCGGTGGAGCCGGCGATGGTTCATCGCGACATGTTCGCGAATCGCACGCAGATCGGACGAAGATGGCATGTACATCCCGCCCCCGATCCAGACCCAGCTCGGGGTGACTTCGAGATACAACCCGGCGCCTTCGTTCCGTGCGAACCCTCTGGCGGGAAAGTGCGCTGCAACGTGCGTCTTGAGCGGCCTCTTGTCGGCGCTGAAGCGCGTATCGCGGTAAATCCGGTAGAGAGACACACGCGGATCCGAAATGAGCTCGGGCGCGAACGACGGCAAGTCATTCGCCAGACGCGCGAGCAGCTCGACCATCGGATTGCGTACGTGTTCTTCATATTGCTGTTTGCGGGTCCGAAACCAGTCGCGGTTGTTGTGCCGTTTGAGCGAGCGCAGAAATGAAAGAGTCTTGGTGGTGAACGGGGACTGCATGTGACCTCTGTGGGTCCGGCTGAAGCCGGACACTACGTACCTTTGACCTTTGAAGAGGACCGATAATACACCGCTGATGGCATCCACTTTGACCGGGCAGGCGCGCACCGAGGCGATCGCGGACCTGCGGAAACTGCTTGGCGATCGCTGCAGTACGAACCCGACGCAGATCGAGCACCACAGCCGCGGCGAATCGTGGCATGCGCCCGCTCCACCGGACGTGGTTGTCTTTCCGTTCAACACTGACGAGGTGTCTGCGATCGCGCAGATAGCGACCCGCTACCGAGCACCGATCATTCCCTTCGGTGTCGGTTCTTCACTCGAGGGCCACGTCAACGCGATCCATGGCGGCATTTCCATCGACCTGTCCCGCATGAACCGCGTCGTGCGCGTCAGTGTCGAAGACCTCGATTGTCAGGTCGAAGCTGGCGTGACCCACCGACAGTTGAACAAGGCGCTTGCGAACAGCGGCGTCTATTTCTCGGTGGATCCCGGCGCGGACGCCACGATTGGCGGGATGGCCGCCACGCGCGCATCGGGAACGACGGCTGTTCGGTACGGAACCATGCGTGAGGTGGTGCTTGGCCTGACGGTGGTGCTCGGCGACGGCCGTGTCATTCGTACGGGTGGCCGCGCACGGAAGTCGTCGTCCGGGTACGACCTGACGCATTTGTTCGTGGGTTCGGAAGGAACTCTCGGCATCATCACGGAGGTGACCCTCCGTCTCTACGGCCTGCCCGAAGCCGTGTCCGCGGCTGTATGTCCCTTTGAAACAATGGAGGGCGCGGTTCAGACAGTGATCACCGCCATGCAGCTCGGTGTGCCCGTTGCCCGAATCGAGCTGCTGGACGAGCCGCAGATCGACGCGGTCAATCGCTACTCACATTTGAACTATCCACTGAAGCCGACGTTGTTTTTCGAGTTCCACGGGACCAGCCCGGCGGCGGTAACCGAGCACGCGCAGACGGCGCAGGAAATCGCCGCGGACAACGGCGGCACCGGATTTCAGTGGGCAACGACGCCTGAAGACCGAACCCGTCTATGGCACGCGCGCCACAACGCCTTTTATGCGTCGCTGGCCCTGCGTCCCGGGTCGAAGGCGTGGACGACGGACGTGTGCGTGCCGATCTCGCGCCTCGCAGAATGTATTCTTGAAACCCGTCGCGACGTCCAGCAGTCCAAGTTGATCGCCCCGTTGATGGGACATGTCGGCGACGGCAACTTCCATCTGGTGTTCGTACTCGATCCGGATCAGCCGCAGGAACTTGCCGAAGCCAGCGACATCAACGGTCGCCTCGTCCGGCGGGCGCAAGCCATGGGTGGCACGTGCTCCGGCGAGCACGGCGTTGGCATCGGCAAGATGGAGTACCTGCCGCATGAGCATGGTCCGGCGCTGGACGTGATGAAGGCGATCAAGCGCGCGCTCGATCCTTGCAATCTGATGAACCCGGGTAAGATGTTCACGATGTGAGATCAAGCCACAGAGACACGGAGACACGAAGAACATTCTTCTTCGTTCGACTCTGTGTCTTCGGTGACTCCGTGGCCTGTGCTGTCGTTTTCAAATGGCCAAACGCCGATCATCTCTTTCACTGTTCGATCTCGCTGACACAACCGAATCGACGGCCGGTGGCCCCCCGCCAGGCGGCGTGCTCGACGTCGTAGCGCTGCACGAGGCGGCGCAGAACAAGTACCTCAACTACGCGCTGTCAGTCATCACCTCGCGCGCGCTGCCTGACGTGCGGGACGGGCTGAAGCCGGTGCAGCGCCGGATTCTCTACACGATGTGGCAGCAGAACCTGACGGCCGACGCCAAGCACCGCAAGTGCGCGAAAGTCGTCGGGGATGTGATGGGCAGCTTTCACCCGCACGGCGATGCAGCGCTGTATGAAACGCTCGTCCGGATGGCACAGCCCTTTTCGCTGCGCTATCCGCTCGTGGACGGATCGGGCAACTTCGGGTCGCTGGACGGCGACAGCGCCGCCGCAATGCGATACACAGAATGCCGTCTTGCACGCATCGCGGACGAGATGCTCGCCGAGATCGACCAGACCACCGTTCATTTCAAGCCCAACTACGACGGCACCAAGACCGAGCCGGTCGTACTCCCCGCACGTATTCCGAATCTGCTGATCAACGGCACCACCGGCATTGCCGTCGGCATGGCCACGAATGTCCCGCCACACAATCTCGGCGAGGTCAGTACCGCGCTTTTGAAGCTGCTCGATAACCCTGATCTGAGCACCGCGCAGCTATGCAGGTATGTCAAAGGTCCGGACTTTCCGACAGGCGGACAGATTCTGAATTCCGCCGAGGAGCTGAGGGAGATCTACAAGACGGGGGCGGGCACGGTGCGGCTTCGCGCCACATGGGAGGAAACGTCGGCCCCACGCGGTGGAAGGAAGCTTCTCGTCACCAGCATTCCGTACGCCACGAACAAAGCGACGCTCGTTGAGCGCATCGCCGATGTGGTCCTTTCGCGGAAGCTTCCGCCGCTCCTTGATGTGCGCGACGTCTCGACGGACGATGTGAGGATTGAGCTCGAACTGAAACGGGACGCCGACCCTCGCATGGTTATGGCGTATCTGTTCAAGCACACGCCGCTCCAGTCGAACTTCATTGTCAACCTCACCTGCCTGATTCCCACCGAAAACGCCGAGGTGGGGAGGCCCGAACGCCTCGACCTGAAGGCGATCCTCTGGCACTTCCTCCACTTCCGCCTCGAAGTGGTAACCAACCGGCTGGAGCACGAGCTGGCGGCGCTGCGGAAGCGAATCCACATCCTCGAGGGCTTCGAAAAGATTTTCGACGCGCTCGACGAAATTCTTCGACTCATTCGGAAGTCGGACGGGAAGGCAGACGCAGCGGCGAAAATCGTGAAGCGATTCGCCGTCGATGACGAACAGGCCGACGCCATCCTCGAACTGAAGCTGTATCGCCTCGCGAGACTCGAGATTCTGGTCATCCAGAACGAGCTGGCCGACAAGCGGAAGCGGGCGCGCCAGATCAGCGGCCTGCTCAAGAACGAAGAGGGACGCTGGGAGATCGTCCGCGACGAAATCCAGGCAATCCAGTCGAAATACTCGGGAAAGATCGACGCACGGCGGAGCCTGATCGAAGCCGAAGAGGAAGTCTCGTTCACCGCGGATGACTTCATCGTCGAAGAAGACAACGTTGTGATCGTCTCGCGCGACGGGTGGCTGAAACGGCAGAAGGAAGTCCGGGATCTGTCGTCGACCCGGTTGCGCGAAGGCGACGCGGTTCTTGCCGTTCTGCCGGGGAGCACCAGGGCGACGATCGCGCTCTTCACGAACTTTGGCGTCGCATACACGGCGCGAATCATCGATGTGCCCGCGTCCACCGGGTACGGAGAGCCGGTACAGAAGCTATTCAAGCTTCGCGACGGTGAGCGCGTCATTGCCGCGTTCAGTCTCGATCCTCGGGTCATTGGAAAGATCGCCGCTCGCAAGGACGGGGAACCGCCGCCGGTGCATGCGCTGGCCGTGACCAGTGACGGGTACAGTCTGCGGTTTGGTTTCGAGCCGTTCATTGAACCGATACCCGTGCCGGACGGCGCTATGCCCGCCCCTCCGACGGCGTTGAGGTGGTGGGCGTGGCGCGTGTCACCGGGGACGAGATCGTCATTGCCGCCACGCATGATGCGCGAGCGATCCTGTGCCCGGCCGAAGAAGTGAACTATCTTTCAGGTCCAGGCAAAGGCGTCATACTCATCAAGCTCACGAGTGGTGACGACCGGGTGCTTGGCTTCGTGGCGTCCACGGGCGAGCGAGACCTGTTGAGGGTGGAGACCAGTCGTGGCAGCGAACAGACAATCAGCACCGCCAAATACGAAGTGACGGGCCGTGGCGGCAAGGGCCGCGAGCTGCTGCAACGTGGACAGTTCACGCGCGTAGTGCCGCCGGAGGTCGAGAATCTCCAATTGCCGGATGGCCAGTGACAACGGGTCTATACTGTTAACAGGATCCTGCCTTCGAAACAACTTCAGGGCGCGCCGCCATAAGCGCGCGAATCAATGAACATCACAACAGAAGATCGCAATACCCGCATCGCCGTATTCATCGACTTCGACAACGTCGAGATCGGCGTCAGAAATACCATCGGTGGCCTGTTCGACATTGGCGTCGTTCTCGAGGCCATCAAAGAGCGCGGCGAAATCGTCACCAAGATCGCATACAGCGACTGGAAGCGTTCGGGCGACTACAGCCGGCTGATGACACAGCACGCCATCCGCATGGTGCAGCGTAACGTGACGCCGGGCGGCGACAAGAACGGCGCCGACATCACGATGGCGCTGGATGCACTCGAGCTGGCCTTCACCCACGCGCATATCAACACCTTTGTCATCGTTGGCGGCGACAGTGATTTCATTTCGCTCGTCGAAAAGCTGAAACAGTACGGCCGTAAGGTCCTTGTCGTTGGCGGCCGACAGTTCACCAGCGCGACGATGCAGAAAAACTGTCACGAGTTCATTGCATATGAAAACCTCGCGGGTGTACGTGGCAGTCGAACCGGCAGCCGCGGTGCCAGATCATCGACAGGTACGACGCCGATCGCCGAGGCGCTTCCGCTCGTGCGACGGGCTCTTGAAGTATTGTCGGATCGCGAGCTGACGCCACAACTCGGTCTTTTGAAGAGCACTCTGCTGCAGCTCGACTCCACGTTTTCCGAGCGCGAATACGGAGCGGGCAGCTTCCGTGATTTCATGGAAAAGGTCGCGGCGTCCGGTGCGGTCACACTGCGCAACGCCGGCCGCAGCATCCTGGTTGAGCCGCGTGATGACAGCGCTGCGCCGGAATCCACGGTGGCTCCGTCGGTCTCAGCCGAGCCGCCAGTAAGCGCCCCGTCGGATGCGGAGGAAGAGGAGGAATCGCTCCCCGTATCACCAATGACCCTTCAGGACGGCATCCGGGCCGTTCACAAGGCATTTACAGACTCGGCCAGTGCGCCGCGGTGGCCTTTGTACGTCCGCCAGGCGAAACAATTTCTGCGCTCCGTAATCAGCGGTTTTGACGAAAAGAATTACGGGTTCGCGTCCGTCGTCGATTTGCTTCGTGCGGCGGGCAAAGACGGAGTTCTCCGGGTCGAACGAGATCGTCACGGCGCGATCCGGGTGTTTCCGGGTCCGAAGCTGACGCGAGCGGCCGCGATCGCGGTACCGGAACCGGTCGAAGATGCGGCGGTTGAAGGCGTTGCCGAACCCGTTGACACATTCTCTGTCGGCGCCGAGGCCGTTGCTGAGGCGCCTATTGTGGAAGGACAGACCGTCGACGATACGGACGCGCCACCTCCGGTTGAGCGGCCGAAGCGCGCTCGTGGTCGGAACAGCGCCGCGAAGCCCGCACAGCCACGTGGAGCGGCCAAACGAGCTAAAGCTCGACCGCGCAAGACCGTCCGCTCCAAGGACGTAGCTGCCGACGTTCGTGAGTAATTACACCGCCAAAGACATCACCGTTCTTGAAGGGCTCGAGCCGGTTCGCAAGCGGCCGGGCATGTACATCGGCGGCGTCGGTACAACAGGTCTTCACCATCTCGTCTGGGAAATCCTCGACAACGCGGTTGACGAAGCCATGAACGGCTTCGCGTCCAGCATCGTGGTGACGCTGCATTCAGACGGCAGTTCGATCACGATCTCGGACGACGGTCGCGGCATTCCGGTGGACAAGCATTCGGCCACCAAGAAGAGCGCGCTCGAAGTCATCTTTACGATGCTGCACGCCGGCGGCAAATTCGAACACGGCACTTACAAGACGGCGGGGGGCCTGCACGGCGTCGGCGCAAGCGTCGTCAATGCGCTGTCGACCGAGCTCCGGGCGAGCGTCAAACGTGACGGGTCGCTCTGGGAAATGGTGTTCCGGCGCGGCAAGCCGACAGGGCCGTTGAAGAAGGCAGGCTCCGCGCGGGGCACCGGAACGACCGTCTACTTTCGTCCTGACCCGACGATCTTTCCAAGAGTCGAGTTCGATGCCGCGGCGATACGCGAACGTCTGGAAGTCGTCAGCTACATTCATAAAGGTGTGCGCGTCACGTTCGAGAACGACGCCGAGCGCACCAAAGACGTCTTTCAGCACGACGAAGGTCTGGGCGATTACCTGAACAAGATTCTTGCCGGACGCGGGGCCAAGCCCGTTCACGACACGCCGTTTGTCCTGAACCGCGAAGGCGAGCCGCGTCTCGACCTGGTCCTGCAGTGGACTGAAGCCACTGACGAGCACATTCGAAGCTACGTGAACGGAATTCCGACCGGATCCGGCGGGACCCATGAAAACGGTCTACGCGCGGGACTGGGCAAGGCGGTTCGCAATTACATCGACACCCACCACCTGTCGCCAAAGGGCGTCACCCTGGCGGCCGAGGACATTCGTGAAGGTCTGACCGGCGTTCTGAGCGTCTTCATCCAGGATCCGCAATTTCAGGGTCAGACGAAAGACCGGCTGAACAATCCCGAGGTCACATCGGCGATTGATTCCTCCGTGCGGCCGGCGCTCGAGCACTGGCTCAATCACAATCGGACCGTTGCGGAAGCCATCGTCGGGCGCATCATCCTCGCGGCGCGCGCGCGAGAAGCGAGCCGCGCGGCCCAGGCTGAGGTGACGCGGAAGACGGCGACCTCAGGCCGGTTGAATCTGCCAGGCAAATTGAGCGACTGCACGGGAAACGGACGCGACGACAGCGAGCTGTTCGTCGTCGAGGGTGATTCGGCCGGCGGTTCCGCCAAGCAGGGGCGCGATCGCGGCCGCCAGGCGATCCTTCCGCTGCGTGGGAAAGTGATGAACACGGAAGGGCTGTCGCTCGCCAAGGTCCTCGAGAACAAGGAACTGGCCGATCTCGTCACCGCTCTTGGATGCGGGTTGGGCAAGAACTTCGATTTGACGAAGCTGCGGTACGGCAAGGTCATCATTCTTGCGGATGCCGACTCCGATGGCCATCACATCGCGACGCTTCTGCTCACGTTTCTCTACCGCCACCTGCCGCAGCTCATCACCGGCCGCAAGGTGTTCCTTGCACAGCCGCCGCTCTACCGGATCGACGTTGGCAAGGAGACGTACTGGGCGCTCGACGATCCACATCGGGACAAGATTCTGAAGCAGCACGGCAACGGACGCGGCAATCCTGAAATAACGCGTTTCAAGGGCCTCGGCGAAATGATGCCGAGGGTGCTATGGGACACCACGCTCAATCCGAAGACGCGGCGGTTGCTCCGGGTCGAGATCGCCGATCAGATCGTCACCGACCGCGTCATCAACGAGCTGATGGGGAAGGATGCGTCGGCGCGTTTCCGGTTCATCATGGAGCGTGCTGAAGAAGCGCAGGAGCTCGACGTCTAGCCATTGTCATCTCGACAGGCCACGGAGTCACAGAGACACGGAGCCATTCTAAGAGCTCTTAACAAAACTCCAACGCGCACGCCCTCGTGGGTGCGCACCCGACTACTTCGCGGTACGAGTCGCTTCAATGTCTCGAATGCATCGCCCACGGTTCTAACAGCGCATCCGATGCACTGCCCTCGGGGCGGATAGGTCGCCAGTAGGCGACTACTCATTTCCTTGCGCTCGCGGTAATCGCCGTGGCGCCTGCCCTGCTGCGCAGGGTCTACCACGTCTTGGCCACGAGGCAGGAGTACCCGCAACCTTGGCCCGGACTACTATGAGCACCGCGACGTCGACCGGGCGAGGGCCCGCGCCGTCCACGCGCTCGAACCCCTCGGCGTCAAGGTCACGGTCGAGGCGGTCGGGTAGATGCCATTTTCTGAGCAGGTCGCCGGAGGAGTACGGATGAAGCGCACCTGGACGATCATCGGGGTGAACGACGTCCGTGCGAGCTTCAAGTGGTACCAGTCTCTCTTCGGCCAGCCACAGACGGCACCGGCCCACGACGAATTTGGTCAACTCCTCGACTCGGACGGAACTGTCCTGCTCTGTCTCCACGAATGGGGCGCTCACGAGCACCCCTCCTTGATGAGTCCTGACCGCGCGACACCAGGAAACGGGCTCCTCTTGTTCTTTCGCGTCGACGATTTCGACCTGGCATTGCAAAGGGCCCGCGGGCTCGTCCCTCGGCTCGAAGAGGAGCCTCATATGAACCCGAATACTCGAACGAAGGAGTTCGCGGTCCGAGATCTCGACGGATACTACGTCACCATCAGCGCGCTTTAGGGTTCATCTGGACCACGAGCAGCGTCGCAGCGACGAACTTGCGATGACCGTACGGCGGGATGGCCGCGGGAGCACACGAGTCTGACGCAGCGAGGACCCTGAGCTCGCGCAGACTGAACCCATTCGCGTAGGCTGAGTGCAGGAGTGTGACCTTGTCGTTCGTTGATGTCGACAAGCTGAAGGTGACCGAACGCCTGCCGGGTTGGCGAGGGCGATACTTCCATGGCGTCAACATGACCGTCGCGCACTACGAATTCACTCGCGGCGCCTCGATTCATGAACATCACCATCCGCAGGAGGAGTTGTACGAGGTGCTCGAAGGCGAACTCGAGCTTACGGTCGACGGCGTGTGGCAGGCTCGCTCGCCCCTGATCCGATCAGGTTGCCAGAGCGACGAACCAGAAATTTGCGTGCCGGCGCGATTGACCAAAGGCATTCTTTCATGAGGTCGCGTCCATCGTCGGATTTCGTGAGATTGGAGCGATACGTAGCATGTGGCTTGCGCTTGGGTCACGATGCGCAAAGCGCGTCTCTACCACACGAACGGAACCAGACGAAAGCGTACCCTGCGCATGTAATCCGTATACCCGGGCAAATCTCTCTGCAGGATTTTCTCCTCGTCGAGAAGCCGCCACAAAAGCACGGGCATGAAGGGCACGATCAGGCCGAGCGACCACCACGAACCGAGCGCGAGCGGCATTCCGACGAAGAGCCAAATGGCGCCGGCGTACATCGGATGACGCACGCGCGCGTACGGCCCGGTGTCGATCACTTTTTGGTCCTTCTCCACGCGAATGTTGGACGCGGCGAAACTGTTGACCCGGGTCACCCAGAAGATGAACAGGAAGGACAGCAGGATCACCCCGTCGCCAAGGATCGACACCCACGGCGCAACCGGCGACCACGCGTATCGGTAATCGAGCGCGGGCAGGACGATATACGCAAAAAACGCGAGAAGGACCAACGACACGATGATCTTCTGGGACCACTCTCGCTCATGTTGCGGCCCGGCCTTCAACCGACGCTCGAGGAGCGGTCTGTCGTAGATCGCCAGGTACACGGTGAAGCCGACGGTCGACGCGGCAAAGATCCCTAGGAACAGCCAGCCTTGCCAGTAGTCGAACGTGCCGGCCGGCCAGAAGATGAGGACGACAAAGAAGAGGGTCCCGAGCGCTCCTTGAACGATCGCCTGCCGGTGCAGCGGATCCATATCAAACACCAGGCCGTACGATTGTCGCAGCAATCTGGCGCCGCACACGCTCAGAATGGTGAGCCCGCGACAACGCAGACGGGCGTCGACAGGTACGGCTTCGACATGTCGGCGATGACTCCGCAGGGACCACTGCAGCGCCGCGGCCATACGCGTTCACGCCAACTCGCCGACGAGGATCAGTTTCGGAGGTGTCGTTACGCGCTCTGAAGGAATCGTCTCTGCGTCTCCCCGTGGCCCGTGGAGGCGAATGCGCTAACCGTACGACTCGCGTTTGATCCGCGAATCCGGCACCCCGATGTCCCTCAGGTGCGTCAGCGCCATTTCGATGAACTTGGGCTGAGCCGCCGTACCCGCCTCTTTGGCGGCTTCCCTGTCCCACTTCGAAATACCGGGTCCACACAGGTAAACGAAGCAGTCGCCGGGATGCGGGATCAGCTCCCGCAGCAGCGGTTCACTAATCCGCCCTTTTCGGACAGATGGTCCGAAAATCGTCTCGTCGGTTTCACGCGTCAACGTGTGCACGACTGTCAGCCGATCGGGATGCTGCGTCGCGAGCTGTGCGAGCGCCTCCCGAAAGATCACGTCGTCCCAGGTTTTGTTGGAATAAAGAAACGTGTGGCGCAGGGTTGGATGATTGACGAGCGCAAACTTCAGGATCGACAGGTTTGGCACGCTGCCCGATCCGGCACACACGTGGACGATGTGATCGGTTCGCGACGCGACATCGCGAGGCAATGTGTACGGACCTGTGAAGCCCGTGACCACGAGACGCATTCCACGCACTGTGCGCTTCACGAGAAGCGGCGAAAGAAGCGGGGGATATTTCGTCACATTCGGAACGAAACGTTCTTCTTTCACCGTGACCGCCAGATACCGCTCGTGCGGCGCCGAACACATGGAATAGGCCCGCGGGGGTTCGGACTTTCCCTTCAAGTGTTCCAGGAACGCGGTGAATCGATCGAGTGCCTCGAACTGATGAGGGTCGACTGTCAGGAAATGTCCGGCTTCGTAGTCAAGATGGTCGTTCCCCGTGAACAACACCAGAGTCGAGGTGTCAGGAGTCTCGACCACGACATCAGCCACCATGACCTCGAGGTCCTTGATGCGCTTGGTTCGTGGCGCAACAGTATCGGACTGCATGTGTAACTTGGTGTTTGGACTTCAGCACGTTTTTCGCACGCGCGCAACAACAGACGTCCGTAGTAGACTCCGCTTCGGGTTCCCATTCCGATGTCCGGCCCCTCGTCACCCCGCAAATTCGATCGTTCCATAATCGAAGGTCCCATTCGTTCCGCCGTATGGCGCCTGGCGTGGCCGACGATGCTGCAGAACGTGATCGCGGGACTGCAGGGCATTATCGACCATGCGATGGTCGGCCATTTCGTCGGCTACACGGCAAACGCCGCCATCGGAGTCAGCTGGCAAATCATCATCGTCGTGATCGTCTTTGCGGTGTCGGTATTTACCGGGATGGGAGTGCTCGTTTCACGGTTTGCCGGCGCCAACGAGCCAGACAAAGTCAATCGCGTCGTCTATCAGGCGTTTCTGACTGCTGCGGGACTGGCAGTCCTGCTTGGCGCCGTGGGGTGGGCCGCAGCGCCGACCCTTCTCGATCTCGTGAATGCGGAACCGGCGGTTCACGCCGAAGCGCTGCCGTTTCTCCGGACCATGTTCGTCGGATTCATCGGCATGATGATGTTCTTCATGCTGAGCGGCGCCTTTCGCGCCGCGGGTGATCCGCACACGCCATTGCGGCTTGGCGTTGCGCTCACGGTACTGACGATCGCTTTCAACCTCATTCTGATACCGGCGCTTGGCACGGTCGGAGCGGCGTACGGCACTGTCGCGAGCAGCACAGTCGTTTCTGCGTACGGCATCTGGCGATTGTTGCGTCCGACGTCGGTGATTCATTTCGAGCGCAACATGGATCGGCGGCCGGATTTTGCGATCATCCGGTCACTCTTCAAGTTCGGTCTTCCTACCGGCGTGCAAGGCATAGCCATGAACGTCGCCGGTGTACTGCTGTTGCGCTTCATCGGGTCGCTCGACCAGAGCGCCGAAGCGCAGGCGGCATACGCCGTCGGCTATACGGAACTGTTCTCGCTGATCACCTGGACATCCGTGGGACTGATGGGCGCGTCGGCGACCGTTGCGGGCCAGAATCTCGGCGCCGGGAACCCTGAACGAGCCCTTGCTGGCGTCAGGATCGCGTCGCAGATAGGCCTCGGCGTTGCGGCCCTGGTCGGTGCGATGTTCGTTCTCGTTCCGCGCTATCTGCTGGCGGTGTTCGGCATGACCGACGGGCGCGTGATTGATATCGGGGAGCAGCTGCTGCGATATCTGAGCGTGTCGGGATTCTTCATCACCGTGGCGCTCTGCTACACGGGCGCGCTCCAGGGAACGGGCGATACACGAAGCCCGTTATACATTTCAGTGTTCTCCCAGATCGTCATTCCGCTCGGTCTTTGTACGTTCTTTCAGGCCACTGCGGGTCTCGAGCCCGGTCATATCTGGATGGCAATCCTGAGCGGCCATGTGGCGCGATGTGCGTTGAGCGTGGTGCGCTTCAAACAGGAGAAGTGGCGCGACATCGCCGTCGACATCGAACCGGCCAAGCCGCATCTCGTCACTGCCGCGTCCGAGCTGCCTGGCGCTGACCCCCGCATTCCTCTGCGCGAAGCGACAGACCCGGCGCGGCGATCGTAGCGGCTGACGGTCGCCGCTGAGGCGCCTGCGCATGGTGTTTGCAGGTGCGTCTTGAATCCTGAATTACCCTTTCTCTGATGTTCGGAATTCCGCGAATCCCTGCGCCCGTCAACGAGCCCAACCTGAGCTACCTGCCAGGTTCGCCCGAACGCGCCGAGCTCAAGTCCCGGCTCGCGTCCATGGCGAGCGAGCGGATCGACATTCCACTGATCATCGGGGGCTGTGAAATTCAGACGGGTCGGCTGGAGCAGGCCGTAATGCCGCACGATCACAGCCACGTACTCGCGGACTGGCACAAAGCCGAGCCCCCGCACGTGGAGCAGGCGATTGCCGCCTCGGCCACGGCGCATCAGCAGTGGTCGACCTGGCCGTACGAAGAGCGGGCGGCCGTGTTCCTGCGCGCCGCCGAGCTCCTCAGCACAACCTGGCGTGCAACGGTGAACGCCGCGACGATGCTGGGGCAGTCGAAGACGGTGGTCCAGGCGGAGATTGATGCAGCGTCAGAGCTGATCGACTTCTGGCGGTTCAATCCGGCGTACGCGGCGGAACTTTACGCCGAACAACCGATCGGCACTCACGAAGCGTGGAACCGGATGGAGTACCGGCCACTCGAAGGGTTTGTGTATGCGGTGACGCCGTTCAATTTCACGTCGATCGGCGGCAATCTGCCTACGGCGCCGGCGTTGATGGGGAACACTGTCATCTGGAAGCCAGCGTCCACTGCGGTGCTGAGCGGCTACTACATCATGCGTCTTCTGGAGACCGCAGGCCTCCCGCCTGGTGTCATCAACTTTCTGCCTGGTGATGCCGTGGAAATCTCCGACATCCTCCTTGGTTCCGCGGCGTTGGCGGGAATCCACTTTACCGGCAGCACGCCGGTGTTCCAGAGCATGTGGAAGAAGGTCGGTGACAACATCGGCCACTTCCGAAACTACCCGCGGCTGGTTGGTGAGACGGGCGGTAAAGACTTCATCGTGGCGCATCCATCCGCTGATGCACAGGAGCTGGCAGTCGCAATTGCAAGGGGAAGTTTTGAGTACCAAGGTCAGAAATGTTCGGCCTCGAGCCGCGTCTACGTGCCGCAGTCGTTGTGGCCGGGTGTGCGGGACCGCGTCATTGCGATGATGCGTGACATGAAGATGGGCGATCCTCGCGACTTCACGACCTTTGTGGGCGCCGTCATCGACCGTAAATCTTTCGCGAAGATCGCTGGATATATCGACGACGCGCGTCGCAACGCGAAGATTCTGCAGGGAGGTGGCGCCCGCGATGAACAGGGGTATTTCGTCGAGCCGACGCTCGTAGAGACGCGCGATCCGGGTTACCGCCTGATGTGCGAAGAAGTGTTTGGACCTGTCGTCACTGTGTACGTGTACCAGACGACAAGTGGGACGAAACCCTGCGGCTGATCGACGAAACGTCTCCCTATGGGCTCACTGGCGCCATTTTCAGTCGCGACCGCGCCGCGATCCAGCAGGCGATGTCCGTATTGCGCTACGCAGCAGGCAATTTCTACGTCAACGACAAACCAACCGGCGCCGTCGTGGGCCAGCAGCCGTTCGGGGGGGCGCGCGGATCGGGCACCAACGACAAGGCCGGTTCGAAGCTGAATCTCGTTCGATGGGTGAGTGCGCGCGCCATCAAGGAGACATGGGCGCCTCCGCGAGACCACCGCTACCCGTACATGGAAGAGCCGTGACCGTCGCTGACGCGACCCGGATGGCTGTGCCAGCCACTCGAAGCGCCAGAGCGCAAAAATCACTCGTGCCCGCCACCTACGCCCGGAGTTCGGCGCCCCGAAAACTGGCCGGCAACCGGGCTGGCGGCTGCCGGCGGTTCGACGGCGGGCACGTTCCCTCGGTATTCGGCGTCTACGTCCCGAGCTTCAGGCGGACACCGAGCATGGCGCGCCGCGGATCCATGAACACCGTGGGCTGACCGAAGTTCGGACTGAAGAGGTTGTCGGTTGCCAGCGCTTCACCCGCGGTGTCGTTGAGCACGTTCAGCACGTCCAGCAACAGCTCGACACGCCCCGCCCCGAAGCCGAGCGTCCTCGAGACACGCACGTCCAGCAGCGACTGCGACGAAAGCCGTCGCGATCCCCGCGGCTCGAGCAGGATGCGCTGATCGCCCTGCGGCAGCGAGACTTGCGTGGTCGCGGTCCACGGTTTGCCGCTGAAATGCTGCAGGTTCGCGGCCACGACGAAGCCGGTCCGCGGCAGCTCCACCGTCCCC
The DNA here is from genome assembly GCA_963814955.1 of uncultured Acidobacteriota bacterium. Classification (GTDB taxonomy): domain Bacteria; phylum Acidobacteriota; class Vicinamibacteria; order Vicinamibacterales; family UBA2999; genus DATCJA01. The sequence goes on along the minus strand of CAWFEX010000008.1, from coordinate 1,179,853 downwards.
ATGACGCGGAAGATGTGCGGCCTGTCGTTCGGCAGGCGCCCATGCGCGTTCGTCAGGTTGTTCGGATCGCGTCCGAATGTCTCGCTCGGGGCGACCGTGCTGAGTTGGGCCCCGTCGGCAGGCGCTCCGCTGGACACGAGCAGTCCGGAGGTCCGCGAGAACGTATAGGACCCGAATGCCTGCCAGCCGTTGGACCGGCGTTTGTCGAGCGCCACGACCAGCCCGTTGTAGGTGAGCGCGTAGTCGTCCGGGTTGGTCAGGAGGAAACGCCTGGCGGCCGTCGAGTTCGTGAGCACGAACACCGGCAGACTGCGGCCGTCGGGCAACGTCCGCGTCTCTTCGCGATACTGGCCCCCGATGTCCGTCCAGGCGATGAAGTCGCGTCCGTTCTTCCGGATATAGGCCACGGCAGCCGCGAGACGCGGCGTGATCTCGCGATCGAGACCGACCGAGAACTCGTCGGTGTGGGGTGGGTTCGTGTTGGGATCGAGCGCGAGGTTGATGGTCGGGTCGACCACGGACACGAGACTGGTGTAGCCCCCGGTCGCTGCATTGAACGCCATCGTCGTGATCGCGGTGACGCCTGGATGAATCGGGCTCAGTTCGCCGGTCAGCACACCCTGGTTGAACCGGCCGTAGCTGGCGCGCAGCATCGTCCGGCCGTCCGTGGTGAGCTTGGTGGTCACACCTAGGCGGGGCGACACCACGTTCCACGTGTACAGTCTCCCCGCGCCGGTGACCGTGCGATCTGTTTCGAGCCCGGCGGCATCGAGCGCCGGAACGTCCTGACTGATGGCGTCACTGTGGTCGAATCGCAGACCCGCATTCACGGTGACGCGATCTCTGACGGTGACGGAGTCGCTGGCGAATATCGCGACGGCGTTGAACCGGCCGCCTGATATGGAGGGCGCACGGGACACCGACTGAAACGGCTGGCCGCTGCTGTCGACGAACCGGACGCCGCCGGGGATCACGGCCGGCTGATGGTGTTCGCCGCGTTCCACTTCGGTACCGACCCTCAACTGGTGATCGGCGCCGAGCATCCCCGTCTGGTAGCGATTGAGCACCCCCTTCGCGGTGACGCGGTTGAGCGTCAGACCGCCAATCTGCTGCACGTTCCCACTGGACACGCCCGTGATGCGATCGAACCGGTTGGGGGTCGTCCGATCTCCGGTGCTCGAGTCGTCCTCCCGCGTATAGCCGAACCGTCCGACGCGGACATCCCAGACCGTGTTGGACGACAGTGTGTGTGTCAGGTGTCCGAACGTCATGCTCGGCACCGACGCGTCCAATCGCAGCGTCGCGGCATAGGGTGTCACCAGCGTGGGAGGATTGGCGTTGACCCAGAACTCTTCGTGGAAGCTTTGCATCAGCTGCAGCGCGGGCGTGAATCGCCAGGTGAGCTTCCCGAACACCTTGTCCTGTTCGTACACCCTCGCGAACTGCGGGTCCGCGCCGGGCTGACTGTCGTAGTCGCGCAGGTACTGGTATGCGCCGAAGAACCAGAGCCGATCGCGCCAGATCGGGCCGCCGAGGTTCGTCGTGAAGTCCCGGTACCGGGCGCGTTCGTATCCGCTCGAAGACACGCTGCCGGCCGAGACCGGCCGCACGACGGGTTGGCTCGTCAGGCCGGACGCCTGCGCGTAGTACGACGCGTCGTATTGGAAACGGTCGCCCCCTTGTCTGGTGAGGACGTTGAACACCGCCCCTTGCATGTTGCCGTACTCGACCGACGCGCCGATGGACTGCACTTGCACTTCCTGGATGACATCGACGCCCGGCTCGGCGCGCGAGACCCCCTGGCAGGGGCACGTGAAGTTGGTGCCGTCGACGAGGAATGCGTTCTCGTTGACCGCGGACCCGAAGGCCGACACGGTATTGACGCTCCCACTTGCCGGCGAGGTCGGAGACACTCCGGGGGCCGCCCTGATGAGGTCGAACATGCTGAAGCGTCGTGTGGGAATCGTTCTGAGGTACTCGGGGCCGAACCGGGTCTCGAATCCACTGCTCCGCGCCTCAATGCGGGAGCTCCCTTCCACGATGACCGCCTCGGCGACGCCCGCCAGCGTCAGGACCACGGTTCGCTCGAGCGTGGCGCCTGCGCCAAGGGTGATGTTCTCCTCGCGATACGCCGCAAACCTCGGCGGCAACTCGATGGTCAGCGCATACGTGCCCGGCGCCAGGACCGGGAACCGCAGTTGACCTCGTTCGTTCGTCGTGGCGGTCAACTCCCCGCCGATGAGGGCGGGAGAACTGACGCGCACCATCGCCCCCGGAAGCACGAGGCCCTGTTCGTCCTTGACCGTGCCAACGAGGGTCCCGTTCAGCCCTTGCGCCCCTGTCGTCATGGGCAGCACGATGAAAGCAGCCAGAAACAGCAGACGGTATCGGCACATGACACACCCCCATCAACTAGGAAACGTCACACGCCCGTCAAGCGAACAATTCGGGTCTCCTGGCGAAGACGAGGCGAATGTGACGCGCGTCTACCCGACGGGGCGACGGTACGGTTCTGAAGGCGCGCCCGCAAGCAGCAAACGACGGCAAAAGTGCTCATGCCATCAAATGCCGCGCTTGCCTCTCTCGTTTGTGCCCGGTAGAATTCGCCCCCAACCTCTCACTTCACCCGGCATGGAGGGCATCGTGACTGTGACCGACGGCCCCCCGGAGCAACGCCCGGGAAACGATCGCCTCGACTCGTGGAAGGACATCGCGGCGTATCTCAAACGCGACGTGAGCACCGTCCAGCGCTGGGAACGGCATGAAAACCTCCCCGTACGCCGGCACTTCCACCGAAAGACCGCGTCTGTTTATGCGTATCGGTCCGACATCAACGAGTGGTGGCAGCGTCGTGAGCTGCATATCCGGGGCACTAGAGCGGAGCACGCGGCAGACGACCTGCCCGAGGGCTCGGAGTTGGCCGCTCAGGCAGCTCTCCCGGGACATGGCTGGCGCATACCAGCCATTGCCGTGGCGGTTGCGCTCGTTTCGGCAGGCGGCCTACTCGTGGTTTATTGGCCGCACGCGAACACGCGGACACCGAGCACCGCGATCAACCCGGCTGCGCACGAGGAGTACCTGCTCGGTCGGTACCACATGTCCAAACAGAATGAGGCCGACGTCGTGCGTGCGATCGATCACTTCGAGGAGGCGGCGAAGATAGCCCCGACGTACGCCCCGGCTTACGCAGCGCTGTCAGACGCCTGGTGGGTGCGCGGTATATGGGGCGGACAAACCTTGAGTCAGGTCGAATCGGCGTCGCGGGCGGCGGCGCAAAAGGCGCTGGCTTCGAGCCCTGAAACGGCGCAGGCACGCGTTTCATTTGGCCGCATCAAATACACATACGATCGCGATTGGGCGGGTGCGGAGACCGATTTTCGACATGCGCTCGCGATCGATCCAGACAGCGTTGATGCTCATTACTTCTATGCGATGTTGCTGATGGGTCTGGGCCGCTTCCCCGAAGCCATTGACCACATCGGACGAGCTGCGCGGCTCGATCCGCTCTCGTCGATGATCCAGTCAGGATTCGGCAGGGTTCTCTATCGCGCGCGTGAATACGACCAGGCGATCGACAGGTTCCATCGCGCGATTGCTTTGGAGCCCCGGAACTTCGATGCTTTCAACCGGCTCGGCGACGCGTACGAAATGACGGGCAGATACGCCGAGGCGCTGGCATCGTACGACAAGGCCCGTGGTGCCGGCGCGAACGATCGTTCGCAGACTGCCAGGTGGGCTCGGATATATGCCCGGATGGGGCGAACTGCTGAAGCCCGGCAGATGCTCGAAGACCTGGAAGGTGGACAAGACATCCCGCCAGTCGAAGCCGCCCAGGTGTACTCAGCACTTGGAGAACGAGACAGGGCGTTCGAGCTTCTGTTCCAGGTCGTCGACAACCCGTCCGAAGCTCCGCTCATCCTCTTCATCAAGGAGGATCCGGCTTTCGACAGCCTGCATTCTGATGCCCGGTGGAACGCGCTGCTCGCCAGGCTGAACCTGGCTGATGAAGTAGAGCCAGGCTAAGCGTGCACGCCTACTGAACGCTGATCAAATCGATCTCGAAGACGAGCATGCCGCGGGGGGCGCCAGGCTCCCCTTTATAGGCGAGGTTCTGCGGAATCCAGAATCGCGCCCTCTCGCCTTCAACCATCAGCTGCATCCCTTCGGTCCATCCGCGTATCACATTGTCGAGACTGAGCGTCACAGACATGCCGCGTGCGATCGTGCTGTCGAACATCTTTCCGTCCGTCGTCCAGCCGGTGTAGTGCACGGTGACGCTGTCTCGCGGACCGGGCCGCCGCGTGCCCGTTCCTGGCTTCAGGACCTTGTAGAACACGCCCGAAAGGGTTCGCTTGGCGTCGTCAGGCGGTGCGGCGACATCCGGCGGCGGAATGTTCGGGGAACGCCGCGTATCGAGAAGCTCGATGTCGAACACCACAGTCCCCGTTGGCCGTCCGGCTTGCCCCCGATACGCCAGATCCTGCGGCACCCAACAGCGGCGGGTCTCGCCGACCGTCATCAGAAGCACGCATTCCCGCCATCCCGCCATCACCCTGTTCAGCGGAAACATGGAAGGCGCTCCGCGTACGTGCGAGCTGTCGAACATCTTCCCCTCCGTCGTCCATCCCGTGTAATGGACGGTGACGACGTCGGTGTCCGCGGGCTTGTCCGAGCCTGTTCCTGCTGTGACCAACCTCGACGTCAACCCCGACGAGGATTTCGCTGCATCCGGCGGCGGCGCAGCCACATCTGAAGGGGCGGCAGGAACGCCGGTCTGTCCCGTTACGATGTCGGTAAGAGCCACCAGAATGATGGCTGCGATCGAAGGCCGCATCATCAGCTCACCAGCAGGAGATTGGCTGGATCTTCCACCAGATCCTTGATCCGAACCAGGAACTGCACGGCCTCCCGGCCGTCAACCAGGCGGTGGTCATAACTGAGGGCGACGTACATCATTGCGCGAATCACGACCTGGCCGTTGGAGGGAACGGCCCGCTCCTGAACTTTGTGCAATCCAAGTATGCCTACCTGAGGCGGGTTCAGTATAGGCGTGCTCATCAGCGACCCGAAGACTCCACCATTGGTAATGGTGAACGTGCCGCCCGTCAGATCCTCGAGCGTCAACGTGCCGTTCGCGGCACGGTCAGCGAAGTCGCGGATCGCGAGCTCGATGTCGGCAAACGACTTCTGATCGGCGTTGCGCAGCACCGGCACGACGAGGCCCCCCTCGGCGCCGACCGCAATTCCGATGTCGTAGTAGTACTTGTAGACCACTTCCTCGCCCTGGATTTCGGCGTTCAGCTGCGGGAATGCCCGGAGCGCCGCGACAGCTGCCTTTACAAAGAACGACGTCATCCCGAGGCTGACGCCGTGTTGCTGCTTGAAGGCCTCCTTCCTTCGTTCGCGGAGCGCCATCACTGCAGTCATGTCGACCTCGTTGAACGTGGTCAGCATCGCCGCCGTATGCTGGGCCTCGACGAGGCGGCGCGCAATGGTCAATCGCCGCTTCGACATGCGCTTGCGTTCCTCGCGCCGCTCAGCCGCTTTGGAGGCTGCGGGAGGCGTTGCGGTCGCAGGCTGGAGCGCTGACGCGGTGACCGCTGCCTTCGAGGGGCTTATGATGGTTTTCACGTCCTCTTTGGTGACGCGCCCGCCGGCACCAGAACCTTGCACCTTGCCGATATCGACGTCATGCTCCCTGGCCATTCGCCGTGCGGTGGGCGTCGCGCGCGGTGTTTCGGCCGCTGGGGCTGCTATCGGGCGTTCGGCCGCAGGAGTGGGCTCGCTTCCCTCCGGAGGTCCAGAACGCGATGGCGCAGCCGTACGCGGCGCCTCGCTTTCTGAGACTACGGCGAGAACGTCGCCCACCTTCACATCTTCGCCTTCCTGATGTTTGATGCTGGACAGGACACCAGCGTGGTCGGCGCCTACTTCGAGGTCGATCTTGTCCGTCTCGAGCTCGACCACCGGCTCACCAGTCTCAATGCGGTCTCCTTCGTGCTTCAGCCACCGCGCAATGCGCGCCTCGACGACAGACTCACCGAGCTGCGGGACGACGATGTTGGACATCCAGTGGACCCCTAAGCTTCTTTCGACAGGACGAGCGAAGGCTCGGTCTCGGAAGTGGTGAACTCGAACGCCTGTGCGATCAGCGCCTTTTGATTGATCTGATGCCACGCCGCCGATCCTTCTGAAGGACTGGCGCTCCTCGAGCGACCGACGTAGCGCAGCGGGCATCGGCCGGCGACCAGCTCTTCGAGAAGCGGTCGCACGAATTCCCATGCGCCCATGTTCTCGGGCTCCTCCTGCAACCAGACGAGATCCCGAACGGCGGGATAACCTGCGAGAACCGCGCCGATGGCTTCGAACGGAAACGGATAGAGCTGCTCGACGCGGCAAATCGCAATATCGGTTGCGGCCGCGCGCTGTTCGCTGCTGTCTGCGTCGACGAACACCTTGCCGCTGCACAAGATCAACCGGCGAATGTCCTTCGGTCGAGTCCGCGCCCGCAAATCGTCGATCACGGGCAGGAAGCGACCTTCGGAGAGGTCGACAGGCATCGAGGCCACGGCAGGATGCCGAAGCAGGCTCTTTGGCGTGAGCACAAACAACGGCAGCGGGTCGGTCTCGAGCAGCATCGCCTGACGCCGCAATACGTGGAAGTATTGAGCTGCCGTGCTGCAGTTCACGAGCCGGAGATTCGTATCGGCTGCTGCCTGCAGGATTCGTTCGGGGCGCGCACTCGAGTGATCGGGACCCTGACCTTCGTGTCCGTGGGGCAGGAGAAAGACCAGCGAGGGTCTCATTCCCCACTTCGCCCGGGCGGAGGTGACGAACTCGTCGAGCATCACCTGAGCACCGTTGAGAAAGTCGCCGTACTGTGCCTCCCAAATCACGAGGTGAGCCGGCTCGTACACGTTGTAACCAAACTCGAAGCCGACCGTCGCATTTTCCGACAGGGCACTGTTGTGGATTTCGAAGGAGGCTCGCGCTCCGTTGAATTCCTGAAGCGGAATGAATTGACTTCCCGTGCGCACGTCATGAAACACGGCGTGTCGCTGGCTGAAAGTCCCCCGCGCGGCGTCCTCGCCTGTCAGCCGGATGGCGATGCCGTCCGCCAGAATGCTCGCGAGCGCGAGCTCCTCGGCGGTCGTCCAGTCGACGTTCCTTGCGTTTGGATCGTCCAGGACACCCTTTCGGCGCGCTCTGGCGCGCTCGAGTTTCTTGTGAAAGGTGAAGCCGGCAGGTTGGATGAGCAAGGCATCGTTGAGCTGGCGCAGTCGATCATGCGGTACGGCGGTCTCCGCGGATCCTGCGATGCCGGCCGGCGCCGGATCCGGCAGGGGAGGCGCGTGATTTGTTTCGCGCTCGAGCCTTGCGTAGGCTGCTTCGAGGATCGCGAAATACTTTCTAACGAGCTCTTCAGCGTGTGCGGCTGCAATTTGACCGTGCCGGGCCTGCATACTCGCCCAGATCGACCGGACTGTAGGGTGCCCGGCGATTTTCTGATAGATGAGTGGCTGGGTGAATGCCGGCTCGTCGCCCTCATTGTGCCCGTAACGCCGGTAACCGATCAGATCGATGAGAAAGTCGCGACGAAACCGATCGCGATACTCGAGCGCCATCCTCGCTGCTTCGATGCAAGCGACAGGATCGTCTGCGTTCACGTGGACGATCGGGATCTTGAAGCCGCGGGCCAGCCCGCTCGCGTAGCTCGTGCTGTAGGATTCGTCAGGAGTTGCCGTAAATCCGAGCTGGTTGTTCGCAATGATGTGAATCGTGCCGCCGGTATCGTAGGCGGGAAGCCGCGAGAGGTTGAGCGTTTCGGCGACAACACCCTGGCCCGGAAACGCGGCATCGCCGTGAATCAGCACCGGCAGCACCATCGTCCCGTCGAACGCGGGTGGACCCGGGCCGTCTGCCCGCGTTCCTGCCGCCCGCGCCATTCCTTCAACGACGGGATTCACAGCTTCGAGATGACTCGGGTTCGGGACGAGGGTCAGGAACATTTGACCGCGGGGAATCGACGTCCGCGCGCCCGCGTGATACTTGACGTCGCCCCGCCAGCCGAGATCGAGACGTACGGTCTCGCGCTGGATCCGATCCTTGAACTCCGCGAGAACTTCCTCGTAGGGCTTGTCGAGCACGTGGGCAAGCACGTTCAACCGGCCACGGTGCGCCATGCCGAGCACCGTGTGGCGCACACCGCTGTCCCCCGCCCCGCTGATGATTTCATCGAGGATCGGCACCAGCAAGTCGAGCCCTTCGATGGAAAAACGTGTCTTGCCGGGGAATACACGATGGAGGAACTGCTCGAAGACTTCTACTTCCGTAAGCCGCTCGAGTAACGCTTCGGCGCGCTCAGGGTCCATGGCCGGCAGAAAGCGGCCGGATTCGGCCGCAGTCCGCAGCCACACTCTTTCTTCGGGAACGAAGACGTGCGCAAAGTCGAACCCGGTCGTCGAACAGTACACCCGGCGAAGCTTCTCGATGGCTTCGAATGCGGTCTTCGATGCCTCCGCCACGAATCCGCCAACGAGGGACGCGGGCAACTCGTGCAAATCGGCCTCGGTCACGCCGTGTGCTTCAGGGGACAGCGACGGATCGCCGGGTGGCTGCGAGCCGAGCGGATCGAGCTGGGTCGCAAGGTGTCCGTAACGCCGGATGCATTCTGCGAGATTGGCGACGCCGACGATGACGTGCAGTTTCGATGGGTGCGCCGTTTCGAGCAGTTCGGTCGGGTCAACCGGACGCCACGTTTCGAACAGCGCCCTCGTGGCCGGATCGACCGAGTCGGGATTCTCGCGATACCGTTCGTACAACTCGACGACGTAGCCGAGATTGACGCCTTGTATCGAGTCCGGTTTCATAGGTCCGGCTTCATCGTACCTCAGTGGGATTACCTCGACGGTGGGAGGGACACACGCCGATCACGGGCCAGGACGTGGGAGGGACGCACGTCGATCACGGGCCACGGAGGCACGGAGACACGGAAATCCCCACTCAGTCACTGGCCACAGAGACACAGAGACACAGAGATAGGACATCACAAGATCACTCGACGAATGCCCTTCTTCAATATTGCGCTGTTGAAGTTCAGAAGCAGCCCGACTCGAAGACCTGTGACTCGCAAATAGGTGAGGACTTGGGCGATGTGGATTGGATCGAGCCTCTCGACTGCCTTTATCTCGACGATGACCGAATCCGATACGAGCAAATCCGGACGATGTTCTGAGAGCAACATACCCTTGTAATAAAGCGGAACACCAATTTGCCGTTTGAAGGCCAGCCCCGATGCTGTGAGCTCAAAACACAAGGCCGATTCGTAGATCGACTCGAGAAGTCCAGGCCCGAGATGGCGATGAACCTCGATCGCACACTCTATGATGCGTTCCGTCAGTTGGGAATGAATTCCGTCGTGCATGATCCTCTCTGTGTCTCTGTGTCTCTGTGGCTCGTGATCAGCGGCTGTCGCTGAACTTGCGCAGAGCGCGCTCCCTCACCTCCCCCGGAATCAGCGGGAACGTGCTCAGAATGTGTTCGAAATCGGCCGCGTTCAGACGATAGAGTCGGGCGGCGATTGCCTGCAGTTCTGCGTATTCGTCCATCGACTCAACCGGTGCGTGGCTGTTGGCCAATGTGCGCGACAGCAGCGCCAGCCGCCCGAACGCAGGGTGACTCGAGTCAATGAATGGAACAGGGAGACGTGAGACAAGTGACACCGTGACGTGCGTGTTCACGCGGAGTCTTATGACGTAATTGGCGACGAAGCTGTTGAGGAGGGCGCACAGAACGTGCTGCGCGTCCGGCGGGAGAGAGGTTCGCAGACAGAACAGCGTGTGGGTTGTCACCGCACGCGCAGGAACGACTGCGGCGATCAGTGTCAGCCGGTTCGTGGCGCTCGCCACGTCACGATAGGCGACCCGGGTGCGTCGCGGAATGCGCGTGGTGAGATGGCCTTCCGCCAACTCGTACCGGCAGTCCGCCAGAGCGGTTCGAAACGGCTGCAACTGTTTGCCTTCGAGTACGGGCCGAGCGCCGGGACTGCCGCTGAAAGTCCGGAAGGATCGACGGTCGTCCGTGGCGTTCAATTCGCGTCCAAACTGTGCGTTCCAGCCTTCAGACGCACCGAGCCAGCGAGCATGAGCGCTGATAGCCTCGACGATGCGCAGGTCGCGGTCGGTGGCGAGTTCGGGAATGCCGAGGTCGTCGGATCCCGAAAGTCGCGCAAGCAGCTGACGGCTCATCACGATCCGCCGATGATCGGCTTCCAGGTCCTCTGCCCGCGCGATGCCAAAGCGGCAGGCGACATTGTCGGTCGGTCGGCCCGCCGTGGCCGTCAGCAGCACGAATCGCAGACTTCGGTGGATTGCGAAGAGGCCTCCACGGTTGTTCAAGCCTGTCACCGAGTCGACGTCAGCATGGTCGAACAAGTGCCGGCGCAACGGAGCGGCGCCGCTATCCGTCACAATGCCGGAAGGCAGCACAAGGCCAATGCGCCCACCTCGGCGTGTCAACTGAAGCGCGCGCTCAACGAAGAGCTGGTAGCGGTTGAGATGCGCGCGGTTTTCGACGGAGTAGACGCCGGCTTCGCGTACGAAGTCTGCGAATCGCCGCGCGTGCACCTTCCGGTCGGCTCGAACGTCCGCCTCGCCGCTGTCTCCGCGGAGCATGTCCCAGGGCGGATTGCCGATGACGGCGTCGAATCCCGGCGCTTGAAGCGGGTCGCCCCGCTCATCGCAGAAGACTTCAGGAAACGCCAACGACCAATGGAAGAAACGGTGGTATGCGGCCAGCGTGGCTGAACGGTCGAGAAAGCGGTCGATCAGCCGATCCGGGAGCGTGACTCGTCGATGCAGGAGCCGATTGCACAGTTCGCCGAAGACGGCAGTCGATGGGAGCGGGCCGCTGTCCCAGAACCATCCGGCGCACCAGAGATCCAGCATTCTCGACCAGCAGCCAAGAGGAGACTGGGGCGCATGAAGCGCCGCGAGTGTCTTCGTCTTTTCGGCGACAACAGCGGGAGAGTCGTCTGGTTGATCCGTCAACTGCAAACGGGTGCGCACCGCGTTTTCCAAAGCGGCCGTCGGGTCGGCACCGGCGAAAAGCGGCAACGATGTGGGGCGCCGCTGGCGTCCGGGCGCACGTGTGGGCTGCCGACGCACGTCCTCGACGCTCGCACCGATGAGGCTGTCGCCGGCGACGAGATGGTGATCGAGGAAGGTGAGGGGCTTGTCCGAGGCAAGCGTGGCAAGCCACAAGGACAGCCGCGCCAGCTGCACGGCCATCGGGTTGACGTCCACACCAAACAAGCACCGCTGGGCGATTTCCCGACGGAGCGCGGCACGTTCGGCTGCCGTGATGTCACCGGGGTGCCAGCGGCCCTCCTGAACGAATTTCTCTTCGGCCTGTGCCGCCAGATATCGACATGCAGCCACCAGGAACGCCCCGCTTCCCATTGCGGGGTCAACCAGGCGGAGTTGAAGAATCTCATCGCCAGTGCGATTTCGGACCAGCGGTTCCAATGTGGAACGAACCAGAACGGCCGTGACCGTTCGCGGGGTATAGAAAGTTCCGGTCGACTGACGAGTATCCCGCTCCGGCGCCAGCGCAATGGTGCCGGCGCGAACAGGCTCGTACTCGAGCACCCGCTCGTACACGGCGCCGAGCTGTTCAACGTCGAGATCGCCGTACGAAATGCGTCGTCGTCCGTCAGTGGCGGTCGGAGTAGCACCGACCGCAAGCACGGCTTTACTCATGGTCTCGTCGTCGATCTTTTGCCGGTCGAACTGGAACGAGTGAGCTGGCGAGAAAAGCCGTCCGTTGAACGCTGTGACTCTGAGCTCACCGGCACGGCAACCACCGTGGGCGAGCCGCGAAATCGCCAGAATCGCATCCCAGATGCCGCGATAGCGACGTCCCGCCATCAGCGTGGCGACGATCGCGTCAATCGTGTAGCGCTCCCGATAGATTGGATGCCACATCGGCACGAGACCCCTTGCCTCGGCAAAGAGCAGAAAAAGCACGCGGTACAGCACCGTCAGTGAATGCTCGAAAAGAGTTCTTGGTTCGGCAGCACTGCGTGGCGCCAATGCGCCGAAGATCAGCGCGATAGCTTCGAGAACCCCTTTTCCGAGAGCGTTGCAGACCTGCACACCATGACGGGCTGAGCTCGACGCCGCGACCTCGAGAAACGACGGTTGCCGTTCCATCGCGTCGCGATGCAGCGTGTTCCAGAGCACCGCCCGCGAGGCTTCTTCGTCGTCAAGCAGCATCAGATCGAACTCAAGAAACGCCCGGGTCCAGGTTCGGTGCGCATCGACTATTCGAAGCGCCAGCCCGTTGCAGCAGATGCCCCACCGCGCGTCAGCACGAATGCCGTCGCGAACGATGTCGCGCCAGACGTTGTCGAGCGGTTCGCTCCACGCGACGACGACCACTGGCAACGACACCGCCGCCGACGCGACCGCATCGAAGGTTGTGCGTGCCGGCCGATCGAGACGTGCGGTGATTTCGTAGCCGAGCAGTGTCAGGAGGGGAATCACGGCGACATCGCTGATGGCACGAACGCTAGATGACGGACCCAGCGCTGATTCGTGTTTCTTCGACCAGGTATCCAGCGCAGTGATGAACGCCGCCGACGGCGCCTCGGCCCCTGGAAGCTTGTGCAGTTCTGTCTGTGCGAAGGTCGCGCTGATGAGGCGCCCCCGTACGCCGGCGATCATGTCATTCGAGCACGGCCGCGAATACGAGAGCGCTGGTATCGACCCTGAGGTCTTTGGATTGGGCAAGATCGCGCAAACGATCTGCCGAGCGGGACAACGCTTCCCGGAGGAGCGAGGTCTGAGCCGCAACAAGGCGTTCGTCGCGGCGATCGAAGAGGCCTCGTTGAATCAAACCGGCGGAAAGACGGGCGTGTCGCGCGCGGAGAGCGGCTGCGAGATCGCATTCGCGGGCGTTCCAACGCAAGAGAGCCGGCTGCATCGATTGCTGGAGTCCACTGACGAGGCGATCGCGGCCGCCCTCAACTGCCCGTTGAAGGAGTTCTGGACACGAATCCAGAAGATTGCGCGTCAACTTCGTGGAATGACGGCGCACATTCGGTATGTCACCCCTGAGGGGCAAGAGCGCTTCCCAGACGACACGGCCGGAACTGGTGGTCAGTACGACGCTATAGACCCACAAACAGTGGGGCACAGCGCGTTCCCGGCGTCGCCTCAGGTGGGAGATGACGGGACGCTCGATATCAGAAGAGGAACCCCTGCCGCGAACGAATGAGCGCGCCAGGCGAATACGAAGGGCCTCCTCCTGAGCCGCCGGTCGCGCGTCCAAAGGAACCACTCCCTGGACATGCGGCGGCGGTCCGCCGAGAAGGTCGAATCGGGGATGCGCTCCCAGGACTGATTCGGCCACGCGCTCTTCATCAGGGACTTGAGCGAGCATGCCCAGGGCGTCCTGTATGCGTCTCAAACGGAAGACGAGGGCTGCGAGCGTCGCCTCCTCACAGGTGCCTGCGGCGACAAGGTGGACCGCGTGCGGCCGCCGTTGCTGGCCGATACGGTCGATGCGGCCGGCGCGCTGCTCGAGACGCAGCGGTGTCCACGGCAGTTCAAGATTTATGACGAGTCGACATCGCTGGTGAAGATTCAGCCCCTCGCTTGCCGTGTCGGTGGCCAGGAGCAGCCGGGCGTTCCCTTCTGTAAATCGACGCAGTGCAGCAGCGCGCTCCGGCTGCGACAAGCCGCCGTGCAGCTGTACCGCATCGACATGTGAGAACGCCACTGCCAGCCGCTGCAGAGTGTCGCGATACTCAGTGAATACAATCGCCGGCTCCTCGACTCTCGAGACGAACCGCCTCAACATCGCAACCTTGCTCTCGTCGGCCGCAGCCGTACGCGAGATTTGCAGGAGACGAGCGAGCTGACGCCGCTCATCAGCAAGGTCGTGGAGGCCCGGCGATCCCAGCACGCTGTCGGGTTCCTCGTCGCCTCCCGATGCGGTAAAAGGCAGGCTCGGCTGCAAGGCATCGGTTGGAGGGACATCCCCCAGAAGCGCGAGCCTGCGCTCGATCGAACGTGCAAGCGAGCCTGCGCTGCTGCAGGCGCGTCGCATCAGGACCGATACGGCAAGCCTGGCGCCAGCGGCACTTGGTTCAGCGGACTGTCTCCACACCCGTCGTGCGTAATCCATCAGCCCCTCGTGCATGACGGCTTCGGCGGAGGTCGTTCGCACGCGAATAAGAGGGGAGCGACGAACAAACTGAACGCCGGCATCGGCTCGCGTTCGTCGAAATGTGACAAGCGGCTCGCTTCCCCCAGCGTTCCCAAGCGAACAGAGGCGTGAAAACTCAGCGTCGTTGCCCGAGTGGGGCGTCGCCGTGAGCAGCACCAGGACACGTGCGCGATCGCTGAGCATCGCGGCAGCGGCAGCGCGATCCGATTTCCCCGTCAGGTGGTGGGCCTCGTCCAGCACAACGACGTCCCAAATCAGCCCCTCGAGCGACCGCATGATCTCGGGACGCTTGACGTAGTCGATTGAGGTGATGACGAGCTGTTCGACGGCCCATGGGTTGATGTCGGCGCCGACTCGGGCTGCGGTCGAGGCGACGCGTGAGGCATCCAGGATTGGCGCCTCGAGATTGAAGCGGTGCCGCAGCTCGTCCCGCCACTGATCGCGAAGGCCGGCAGGCGCTATGACGATTGCTTTCGCGTCGGGCTGACGCCGCAGCGTTTCAGCGATCATCAGTCCTGCCTCTACCGTCTTGCCGAGTCCTACGGCGTCGGCGATGAGAAAGCGACAGCCGTCGCCTTTCGTCATCGCGATGGCAGGCTCGAGTTGAAACGGAATGATTGAGAGGTTGGCGTCCCGTGCTGCCTGCAGCGAGCTCCACGAAGGCAGTGCGTTCGCGAGCGTACGCCTAGCCACATGGCGCCACCGGGCTCGGCTGACTAGTCGGGGCTTTGACGAGAGCGTCAGCCGATCGAAGGCGTCGAACGGCAACAGGAACCTGGCGTGCGTTGCGCGGTTCGTCGGACCGCAACCGGTGACGTCGATGATCGCAACGGTGTCGAACGCGACGTATCGGCTGACACGCCATCGTTCTCCCCGGATTCGAACGAGATCGCCGTGGTGCAGTCGAGGCAGGCCGGCGGCCGTGGTCACGTCGAGCTAGCTGCACGACGCATTCCGCGGCTGCCACCGACTCTCTCGGCGGGTTCACGGACTCGCTGAGTGACAGAGAAACCCTGAAAAAACCCCCTGTCTTGTTCTGCAGTGTCCGTGTCGCCCGCGGGTCGGTGTGCGAAATTTGCCGAAGCGCAAGCGCTCGTGTGCGTCAATTCGTGCGAAGTCGGGCGACCGTGGCGCCCAGATGAGACTCGCCGGCGTCCCAGAATTCTTCGACCAGAGGGTGGCGCTCCAGCGCCTGTTGCACGATCCCCCTCTGCACGCCTTTACCCCGGCCGTGAATCAGCCGCACCTCGCGCAACCCGGCCTCGAAGGCGGCCTGGACGTAATCCTCGACGACAGACTTGATATCGCGAGGCGCGAACGCGTGAAGATCGAGCGTGTCCTCGACTGGAATGCGATGAGGTTCTTGAACTCCCATCTGCCAAATACCCGATTTCCTACAGAGGTTGAGGTCAGCCCGTCGCGAGGCGTGGGCCGTTCTGGTGTCTGGAGTCGTTACGTTCGTCGTAAGAGGCCGTTACAACGGTTTTGATCCCTCCACGGACCGAAAAATCGCCTGTAACGGTCATTCGCCGGGGCTGGCATGCGGCAACCAGGTCGTCGAGTATCTGGTTTGTCACCGCCTCGTAATAGATGCCCCGGTTGCGGAAGTCGATCATGTAGTACTTCAGCGACTTGAGTTCGATGCAGCGATCACCGGGGACGTAGCTGATCCGAATCTCGCCGAAGTCCGGCAGCCCCGTTTTAGGGCAGACGGAGGTGAACTCGGGACAGGTGATAGCGACTTCGTAGTCACGTCCGGGTTGAGGATTCGGAAATGTTTCAATCGCTTTCGCGCTTGACACGACGGAGAAATTCTAGCATTTTGGCCGGAAATCACCAGGTTACGAGGCGCGTTTCGTTGACACTCTTACAAGGCGCGAGATAGCATTACGGGAATTTTCGAAAAGTTTTCCGCCGCAGTATGAGCGCGCGCAACTGCGACGCGGCCGACAGTCGGCGCGCATCAGCGCAAGGGGGACATAATGGCTGAGGCCCGGAGAATGGGCAAATCGGAACTGTTTTCACATTTTGCGGATCGCTTCGAGGTGAAGCGAACGCAGGCCCGGGAATTTTTCGACGAGCTCACCAGTCTGGCCGAGAAGGAGCTCAAGCGCTCGGGCGAGTTTGTGCTGCCAGGGATGGTGAAGCTCGTCGTGCAGAAGCGGAAGGCGCGAATGGGCCGGAATCCGGCAACCGGCGAAGCCATCAAGATTCCCGCGAAAACCGTCGTCAAGGCGCGCATCGCGAAGCAGCTCAAGGACACAGTCCTTCCCAAGAAGTAAACGCCGGCCCCCAGGCGGCAGCAAATGTTCCCCCGACCCGGCGCGTTGCGCCGGGTTTGTTTTTCTAGACGGCCGCGAGCTGTGACGGCCGCGCTTGGGTGAGCGGAAACTTCAAGGTGAAGGTGGTGCCTACGCCCACCTCGCTGGCAACGGTGATGGTGCCATCGAGCTGCTCGACAATCTTTTTCGAGATCGCCAGGCCCAGGCCCAGCCCCCGCCGCTTGGTCGTGACGAAGTCCTCGAAAATCGTGTCCAGACGCTCTTTCGGAATGCCGCAGCCCGTGTCCACGACCTCGACTATCGCCCGATCCCGTTCGCGGAGAGTTCGTACGACGACGCGCCCGCGGGGTGGCGTGGCCTGCAGCGAGTTCATGATCAGGTTGCGGTAGACGCGGTTCAGTGCGAACAGATCCGCTTCGATAAACAGCGGCCCGAACACAAACTCGGTGTCGAGCGTCACGCCAGCTTTTCCGGCGGTCGACTGCATGGATTCGACAAGGTCGGTCAGCTCCTTGTTCATGTCGAGCGGGAAGCGCTGCAGCGGCATCGGCCGCGCGACGTTGCGGAGATCATCGAGCACCCGCTTCACCTGCGCGAGCTCGCGCTCGATCGTGCGCTTGAACGTTTCCCGGTATTCCTGGTCGTCGAACATCTTGACGATCAGCTTGCAGCTGTTGCCGATGTTCATGATCGGGTGCGACAGGTCGTGCACGAGGCCGATCGAGATACGGCCGAACATCGCCTGCCGTTCTTTCTTCCGGACGTCTTCCTGCAGCTCCACGAGGCGGTCGGCCATATTGTTGAAGGCGAGGCCAAGCTGTCCGATCTCGTCGCTGGAATCGACCTTCACCCGCTCGTCGAGCTTGCCCTCTGCCAGAGCACGGGTCCCTCGCGTCAGCGCGAGAATCGGATCGATGAAGCGGTGTCCCCAGAAGTACCCGACGCCAAGCATGACCATCAGCGCCACCGCGATGGCAATACCCAGCTGCCACTGCAGGCGGATTGGGATGGCGAACGCCTCGGCTCGAGACTGTTCGACAATCACGGTCCAGCCGAGCGACTCGAGCTGTGCCGCAACGCCCAGCATCGGTCCTCGTTCGTCGTCGTACTGGGCAAAAGTGACCTGCTCTTTCTGTGGCGCCCCTTCGATGCGTGCGACCAGTGGATGACTGCGCATGTCGTCGCCGCGGGCGACGCGTGATTTTGCCGCCGGATCACCGTGGGCAAGCAGCTGCCGTTCGTTCGTGACGACCAGCGCATAGCCGTTCTGGCCGACGCGAATGCGATCGACCATCCGCCACATCGCTTCGAGATTAAGGCGCCCGACGAGCCATCCACCGCCGTCACGGTCGACGAGGCGAATGGCAACCGCGGCTGTGGGCAGAAGCGCATCATCCACGGCGAAGCGTGATATCAGCACGCCGTTGATGTTCACTCCTTCCGATCCGGGCACCGTGGTGGTAGGCAGTCCGAGACGGCTCGACACGATCGGCTGCCCGTTGTCGTCCAGCAGCGTGAGCTCCCTGAACTCCGTGAACTCAAGCACGAAGTTCTTGAGGATCCGGTCCTGCTGCCAGCGTTGAAGGCCGGTCTGCTGAAGGTCGGCCGCAAGCGCCTTGAGGATGTTGACGCTGCCGGTGATGTACAGCTCGATTTGCTCGGTAACCTGGCGCGCCACGTTGAGGTTGCCGTCGATCACCGCCTGCTGCGCGCCGGTACGAAGGGACACCACTGACATGGCGCCATACCCGAGCAGCGGCAGCACGGCCGCCGCCGCCAGCAGGAGCGCGAATCGAGTGGAAATCTTCTTCACTGAGTCGAGACGGGTCGCCTATCGGGGTTTTCGGTCCATTGCCAGATCGTGTGCAGTGGATCCCGCCCGGCTTCTTCCACGATTCTGAAACGACGGCTCACCGCGCGCGCGCGCTCGTTCCACACCAAGAACAAGGCGGGAGGGTCCATTGTCAGTGCGCGCTGAAGCCGGTACGTGGCGGACCTGACAGTGGCCTCGTTCGTCGACGCTCGTAATGCCTGAAACAGCTTCTCGGTCTCGGCGTTCTCATAGCCAAAGACATTCAGACCCTGAAAATGTGCTGCGGACCGCCAGAAAATAAATGGGCGCCCAAAAGTAGGACCGCTGATGAGATCTATGAGAACGGCGTCGAAACGCCCTTCTCTAATCCTGGAGTCGTACTCCTGGATGGGGACTACCTCGAACTGCATATCGACACCAACGTCGTACAGCTGTTTCTGAACTTCGAGACCGATGCGTTCAAGCAGACTGAAGTCGGCAGGTAACAAACAGGAAAATCGCAAGCGCGCGGGGGGCAGACTGGAAGTGTTCGTTACGCTGGGAAGCCTGAATCCCGCAGCTTCCAATGAGTCCACCGTTCCTTGAGGGTCGAACGCGAATGGTTGAACGGTTGCATCGTAGGCCCAATGTCTCGGCCAGAGGGGTCCGGTCGCCGGCTCACCTGCGCCCTGAAGCACCCTCTTGATCAGCTTGTCCCGATCAATGGCCGTATTTAACGCGCGTCGAACGCTCGTCGATGCAAGAGGAGGCTTTCGAACATTGAAGGCGATCATGAATTGATATCGACGCGTAAACGAGACGACCTCGATGTCCCCGTTCTGGACAAAATCGACGGCGTCATGAGGAACGTCGGTGACCATATCCACGTCACCTCGCAAGAGACTGCTCCATGCTGTGCGCAGTGTGTCGAACGGGCGTATCACGACTTGTTGAATTCGCGGAACTCCCAGGTAGTAGTCTTCGAAGCGTTCCAATACGACCCCGTCAGCATCCCGTTTTGCCAGACGAAACGGTCCAGTGCCTACGTTTGGTGTCCCCAAGCCGAGCGGCAGTTCCAAATCCTCTGGCAGAAAAGCAGACCGCTCTGAGAGGTCAAGGACCAGGTCGACATCCGAATCGGCCCGAACGCCGACGATGTCAGCCAGAAATGGATACAAAGCTCGATTGCCAGGACGCGCGATGGCTGCGCTCAACGCCTCGGCCGCGGCCGTCGCCGTTAAGGCCGTTCCATTGTGAAATTTGACGTCTGGTCTAAGTGTCAGACGCAGGGCGAGACCATTGTTCTCCCACTTCCAGCTCTGAGCGAGACGGGGTACTGCTCTCCCATCTACATTGACCTGGGTCAATCCCTCAAGCGTGAAGCCGGTAATGAGCTGTCCCAGGCCGGTTTCTGCGCTGGCAATCTCACCTTCGGGAAATCCGATAGTGAGGATGTTACGAACTGTAGACGTTACTTGTTCGGGCGGACTACAGGCGGGAAGTAATGCAAGAAAAACAACGCCGCACCAAAGCCTCAGAACGGTGCGGCGTCTATGTGCAAACCCGTGAAGGGCCGAAGCCCGGTCTGCAGTAACTAGTTCCGAGGAGCCTCCTCGACAACCCATGGGCAAAAGTTCTGCGGCTTCCTGGTGGTTGCTGCCTTCTTGATAACGGTGATCTTCATGAGTGTAACTCCGTTTCTGGTGAATGGCCGATTTGTTTACGCAATTGCAATTGCTGCCGAGGTGCGCTCCGCCAGACTGACGACGGCGGATTCGAATGCACCCTTGTGACATGACGGCTGATACATGTCACGAAGCTCGGTGTGCGCAGCAACGGAGCACCCGCCGCCGCACACGGGAATGAAGGAGCAGTCTCCGCATTCCTCTTTCTTTGGACTGAGCCGCTCGAACCGCTCCGCGGCCATCTGCCGCCATGTCTCCTGGCGGCCGTCGATGTGGCCGGTCGATTCGGACTTCGATCCTGTAAAGCCGGGACACGCATACAGCGACCCGTCAGGGCCAATCGTGTGCGCGTGGCGCCGGTGTATTTCGCACGGGCCCATGTGCACGCCGTCGGGCGTCGGGAAGCCGCGTTTCCGGGTCTCGCTGCGAAGGAACGACATCTTCTCGTCGACGAAGTGGCACGAATCGCAGACACTCGAGCCCTTGGTCGATCCGGCCCCGGCGCTCGTCATGCACGTCCCGCCTAACGGCTTGTCATTGCTGCCGACGACGGTGAGAGGAATGAAGCCCTTGGGAGTGGATTCGGCCGCTTTGATAATCGGCTTGAAATTGATCTTGACGATCTTGTCCGCGAACTCCTGCTCGCGCAGAAAGTCGAGCAGGGCGGGGTAGCTGTCGGCGCTCGATTCGTCGAAGTTGCCACCGATGGTGATCGGCACTTTGTGCGCGACGCGGCGGACGTTCTCGACGATCCTGTCGAACGTGCCCTGCCGGCCGCGAAGCGGCCGCATGCGATTGTGAGTGTCGCGGTCGCCGTCCAGAGTGATCTTGACGCCGTAGAGGCCACAGGCGACGAGGCGATCCACCACCTCGGGTGTCAGCAGGAGGCCGTTCGTGATCAGGCTGAGGCCAGGTTGAATGCCCCGCTCGACGCACAGCTCCTTGCACCGCTCGGCAAGGTAGTACGCCACCGGGAGGTTCAGCAGCGGTTCGCCGCCGAAGAGCGTGAGCACGAATTTTTCGGGGCGCAGGGTGTCGAGGCGCTCTTCAATCCAGGCCACAACCTGGCTGGCGGTCTCGAGCGACATCTTCTCGGCGAACTTGTTGTAGTCGCCGTGATCGCCTTGGAAGCAGTAATCACAGGCAAAATTGCACTGTAACGTCGTCAGCACCGTGACGCGCAGCTGTTCGGTATCCTCGCGAAGCGTATGAAAGAACTGGTCGAGGGATGCCGTTTCCGTGTCGCGGCTGTCTACGACGAAGCCGTTCTCAATCAGTGCGTCGACCGTCTCGCGTTCCTCATCCGTAAAGCGGGACTGTCCGCGTGAAACGCGATCGAGCAATGCGGCAACGTCCGACGAGACGAGGAGCTGCGCGTCCGAGAAGGTGTTCATGAGGAACACCTCATCCCTATCGGGCACCGGCACCTGAACGTTGAATCTCGACGCCTGCATAGTCGGATCCTTGCTTTATGAAGACACGGCCTCTGGAACTCAGTCGGTCGTGCTGTCGATTGCGAGGTTGATTCGCCGCACCACGAGCGTCATCTGCGGCTGCGACGCTCGGGGAGCAACGGCTGTGCCGGTTGAAATGCGGCACAGCTTTCCTGTTCACGATGCGGGAGGTCTGTTGTTTTAGCGGCTTGAAGCTCTTGAATCTATTGATGAAGGCGCGCGTCCGTAGCGAGCGACGCAGAGGCGCCTGCACGCGATCATGAAACTCATGATCCGGGCAACGAATTGGCGGCCCCTTCCGAGATGCACGCCACGTGGCGTGCGGAGCCCTATGAGACCGATGTTTTTCAGGAGATCTCGTTGGCGGACGCAGCGGCCAATTTCTTGGCCGCCCGAATCAAGACTTTGGCCGGATCTGTCTTCAGTTGCCGCGAATCTTGCGTGCAATCTCTCGAATTTCGAGCCGCTCCATCTTGAATTTCAGGGTGCTGAGCGGAATCCCGAGCGTCCTCGCGGTGGCCGTCACGTTCCAACGCCCCTTCTCCAGCGCCCTGATGATGAAATTGCGCTCGAAGGTCGAGACCGCTCGTTCGAGCAGGTTCTCTGTGGCGGGTCCCTCTGTGTCGAGTTGCGCCACGTGGAATTCGTACGGCAGGTCCTCGTCCGTGATCCACTCCTTGTCCGACACTGCCACCAGCCGCTCGATCAAGTTTTCCAGCTCCCTGATGTTTCCGGGCCACCAATAGGAGCTCAGCAGGCGAATGGTGGAATCGGCGATCCCGTGGATGTTCTTGCGGAACTTGAGGTTATAGCGCCGAAGGAGGAACTGGACCAGGCTGGGCACGTCCTCGATGCGGTCGCGGAGCGGCGGCATTCGCAGCGGAATGACGTTGAGCCGGTAATACAGATCCTCGCGGAACGTTCCCGCTTTGACGGCGCTCTCGAGGTCGGTGTTGGTGGCCGCAATCAGCCGGAACTCCGTCTTGATGGGATGGGTGCCCCCGACGCGCTCTATTTCACTTTCCTGGATGGCACGCAGCAGCTTTGCCTGAAGTTCGTAGCGGAGATCGCCGATCTCGTCGAGGAACAACGTCCCCCCGCTCGCGAGCTCGAACTTGCCCAGATGCTGACGGATGGCGCCCGTGAAGGCACCCTTCTCGTGGCCGAACAACGTGCTTTCAACCAGCTCTTTTGGAATCGCCGCCAGGTTCACGGCGACGAACGGCGTCTCGGGATTGGCCGATTCGCGATGAATCATCCGGGCCAGCAGCTCTTTTCCTGTGCCGCTCTCGCCGAGAATCAGGACCGTGGCCGACAGCTTTGCGACCTTCCGCGCGGTCTCTATGACGTCGCGCGTTGCCCGGCTTGGGCCGACGACGAATTCGCGGTCGACGTTCTCGGCTACCTCGGCCCGCAGCCTGATCAGATGACGATTCAGGTCCTGTCGCTCGCTCGCGTTGGCGACCAGTGTTCGCATCCCCTCGAGCTCGAAGTCCTTGGAGATGTAGTGGTAGGCGCCGTGACGCATTGCCTCGATTGCGGCGTCCAGTTCCCTGATGGCTGAAATGACGATCACTTCGACGTAGGGATAGTTTTCCTTCGCAATGCGGAGCACCTCGAAGCCGTTGATGCCCGGAAGGCGGACGTCCAGCAGCATCAGGTCGACGTCCTCCTTTTCCATCAGCTGCAGCGCCGATTCACCGGTGGCTGCTCGCAGCACGCGAAAATCCCGCTTGAGCGCAGCGGTCAGGGTCTCGCGCATGCCCTCGTCATCGTCAACCACGAGAATGGTTTTTCCGCGTTCAGACATGGTCAGCGCGGCGAGTATAGCCCGCCTTCGCTTCGCTTCGGCGGGGCAAGCTTTGGTTCGCTGTGCTTCGGCGAGGTTTCCCCACTCCTTGACACTATTGCGTTCGATAAGGTCGGATACGGTCGGAGGAACACGTCGTTGCCGCCAGGTTCGTATGACGTTGTTGTAATCGGGGCCGGCACGGGCGGTTACGTTGCCGCCATTCGCGCCGCCCAGCTGGGCAAGAAGGTGGCCGTTGTCGAGAAGCAGAAGGCTCTCGGCGGAACCTGCCTGATCTGGGGGTGTATTCCGACCAAAGCGCTGCTGGAGCACGCGCACGCACTCAAAGTCATTCAGAACGCAGCTGAATGGGGTGTGACGATTCCGGCCGGCACGCCTACCGTCGACATGCGCCAGGTGCATGCGCGCAAGGACAAGATCGTCGACGGCCTCACCAGGGGCGTCGAGTTTCTCTTCAGGAAGAACAAGATCGACTGGATCAAGGGCGCGGCGCGCCTTGGCGGGAACGGCGTCGTTCACGTGTCTGGTAGCGACACCGCGACGTTGCAGGCGGCGCACATCGTCATTGCTACCGGCTCCGCGCCGCGCGGCATTCCGGGCATCGAGGTCGACGGGAAGCGCATTGTCACGAGCGACGAAGCCATACATCTCAGCGAGATTCCCAAGTCGCTCGTCATTCTTGGAAGCGGTGCGGTTGGCGTCGAGTTCGCCTCCATTTTTCGCAGATTCGGCAGCGAGGTCACCATCGTCGAGCTGCTGCCGCGGATCGTCCCTTCAGAAGATGAAACGATTTCCTCAGAGCTCGAGAAGTCGTTTCGGAAACAGGGCATCAAAGTGCTCACCGGAACGCGTGTCACCAAGGCCGCGGCGACGTCGAAGGGAGTCGAGATTCTGGCGACGGCATCGGACGGCAAGGGGCACGCTCTGACCGCCGACGTTCTGCTTGTTGCAATCGGACGAGGTCCCGTTACGACGGGGCTCGGTGCCGAGGAGGCCGGCATCCGGATGGAGAAGGGGTACATCAAGGTGGATTCGATGTATCGCACATCGGTGTCGAACGTCTCGGCGATCGGCGACGTGATTGCTCTCGATGGCGTTCCGCACCCGCAACTGGCGCATGTGTCATCTGCTGAGGGTATCGTCGTGGCCGAGCGTCTGGCCGGCAAAGACGTGCAGCCCCTGAACTACGACCATGTTCCCAGTTGCACGTATAGCGATCCCGAAATCGGAAGCGTTGGTCTCACGGAGGCCGAGGCAAGCGCCAGAGGCTACACCGTGCGCGTGGGCTCCTTTCCATACGGCGTGCTGGGACGAGCAAAAATGGCCGGCGAAACAGAGGGGCTCGTGAAGATCGTTGCCGACACGCAGTACGATGAGGTGTTGGGCGTGCACATGATCGGGTCGCGATCCACAGAACTGGTTGCCGAGGCGGTTCTGGCCCTGCGGCTCGAGTGCACCGTCGAAGAGCTCATCAGGACCATTCACGCGCATCCGACATTCTCGGAGGCTGTCGCCGAAGCCGCCCACGCGACGCACGGGGCAGCCATACATTTGTAGGCCGACGTTTACGGCCCGGATACGAATCATGCCTACTTCTGTCGTCATGCCCCAGATGGGGGAGTCGATTGCGGAAGGGACCATCGTCCGCTGGATCAAGAAAGTTGGTGAGTCGGTAGACCGCGACGAACCGTTGTTCGAGATCACGACAGACAAGGTGGACGCCGAGATTCCAGCGCCTGCGGCCGGCGTGTTGACCGAGATCAAAGTGAAGGAAGGCGAAACGGTCGCAGTCAACACGGTGGTGGGCACGATCGGACAACCGGGTGAGGAGACGGCGGCGCAGTCGGACGGCAAGGACGGCGCATCGACAGTTGCTGGCTCCGAAGCTGCCGCGACTTCCACACAGGCGCAGGGCGATGGGCAGCCCTCAGCGACAGCGACGTCGACATCGGAGAAGGCCGCTCAGGGCTCCTCGCCATCGCTCCCGCCGCCAACACAGGCCTCGCCAAAATCGTCGCCGCCGGGACCGTCCGACATTCACCGCCGCAAATCGTCGCCTCTGGTCCGCCGCATTGCTCGCGACAACAATCTCGACATAGACGAGATTTCCGGATCGGGTATTGGCGGCCGTGTTACCAAGCACGACGTCCTTGCTTATCTGGAAAAGAACCAGGAGACACCACGCGCGCCGGAAGTCCAGGAAGCGCGTCCGTCCACGGGCACTCCAACGGATCGCGTCGAAATACAACCGCTCTCGGCCATGCGGAAGAAGATCGCCGAGCGCATGGTACTGAGCCGGCGTACGTCGGCCCACGTGCATTCGGTTTTTCACGTCGACTTCTCGCACGTCGAAAAGATTCGGCGCGACAACAAGGCCGAATACGAACGGCTTGGCGCGCGACTGACCTACATGGCGTTCATCGCCAGCGCCGTGATCGATGCAATCAGACGGCACCCAATCATCAATTCGTCGCTCGAAGGCGATAACGTCATCTACAAGAAAGACGTCCATCTGGGTATCGCCGTTGCACTTGAAGGCGGATTGATCGTCCCGGTGATTAGTCATGCCGATGAGAAGAACCTTCTGGGCCTGAGTCGCGCGATCTCGGACGTTGCCGATCGCGCACGGTCGAAGCAACTCAAGCCGGAAGAGGTGCAGGGCGGCACGTTTACGATCACCAACCCGGGGCAGTTCGGAGCGCAGTTCGGGATGCCGATCATCAACCAGCCGCAGGTAGCGATTCTTGGCGTCGGCACCATCGAGAAACGGCCGATCGTTGTCGACGACGCCATCGCGATTCGCACGATGGCATATCTGACGCTCGGCTACGACCATCGGTTGGTTGATGGCGCCGTGGCCGACCAGTTCATGTCCGACGTCAAGAAACAGCTCGAGAACTTCGACGTCGATCAGATCTGAACATGGACCGGACGTTCTGCAACAGGAGTCGCGGACGCCGTGACTGAGTTGGAGGTTCGTCGGCTGGGCGTCGTTCCGTACCGCGAAGCGCTGGCGCTACAGCGTACGTTGGTCGAGGAACGCCGGTCCAATCGAGTACCCGACACATTGCTGCTGCTTCAGCACCCACCAGTGATCACGCTCGGAGTGCGTGGCGACGGCGGCCGATCACATATCGTTGCCAGCCCTGACCGTCTCACCGAGCTTGGCGTCGAAGTATCGGAAACCGGTCGCGGTGGTGATGTGACCTACCACGGGCCTGGCCAGATCGTGGGTTATCCCGTTGTCGACCTGCGTCCCGACCGATGCGACGTGCACCGGTACGTCCGTGACCTCGAGGAAGTGATGATTCGAACGTGCGCCGATTACGGCGTGAACGCCGCCCGCATCGCAGGTCTGACGGGTGCGTGGGTTGGCTCGGAGAAAATCGGGGCTATCGGCGTTCGCATCTCACGCTGGATCACGAGCCACGGGTTCGCGTTCAACGTCAGCACCGACCTCGACTACTTCGACCTGATAGTTCCGTGCGGCATCTCTAATCTCGGCGTCACGTCGCTCGGACGCCTTCTCAATCGAGAGGTGGCCAACGCCGCGGTGGAGGACGCCCTCATCCAGCACTTCGCATCGGTATTTCAACGGAGCGTTACGCACGCGGAGGCACCCGCGTAAGCACCGCCTCGGCCACGCCTCGTCCAGCTACGGCTGTCACTTCAATCCGAGCGTTCTGCCACGACACCGTGTCGCCAACAGCCGTTGGTCGCCCCAGCAGCGTCAACACCAGCCCGCTGATTGTCGTCACTTTTGGATGCTCGAGGGCGCATCCGAGGGCCTCACCGGCCTCCTGAAGCCGCACCGTTCCACGCGCGCGAATGCGACCCGGCGCGAGGTGCACGATCGACATCGGCCCATGAGCTTCGTCAATGTCGCCGATGACTTCCTCGAAGAGGTCCTCCATCGTGATCAGACCGGCGGTCCCGCCATGCTGATCCATCACCACGGCCATTTGAGCCCGGTACCTGCGCATGGCGGCAAGGACCTCGTCGAGCAGCATTGGCCCTGGTACGTGAGGAAGGGGACGTGCATCGCGCACGGTGACAGGACGATTGGTGACGATGTGTCTCAGAACCTGTTTGATGTGGAGGCTGCCGACGATGTTGTCCAGGCTGCCGCTGTACACCGGATATCGTGTGTGCAGGTTCCTCTGCACGATGGTCTGCAGCTCCGCAGCTTCAGTGCCGACTGCGATGCCGATAAGCTGCACTCGCGGCACCATCACCTCACCGGCTGTGCGGTCGCCGAACTCAAACAGTTCACGCAATATCTCTCCCGATTCACCCCTGAGCAGGCCGCCTTCCTGGCTCTCTTCGATGATGTACTGCAGCTCCTCCGTCGTGTGGTACCGCTCCGACGCGACCGACTCGCGTCGTACGCCAATCAGACGCAGCAAGCCGTTGCCGACGGCATTCAACGCCACGATTATTGGCAGGAGCGCGGTCTGGAGTGCTTCGATGACCGGGGTTACATACAGGACCGTGCGGTCGGCGCGTTGGAGTGCAAGCGCCTTCGGCACCATTTCACCAATCACGATGTGCAGATAGGTGAGAAATCCGACAGCAATAAGACTGGCGATCGCGTGAGCGGCCAGCCAACGGCCCTGATCGAACGTCTCGAGCTCGGCCGCGATCCATGCCGCGAGGACATGCTCCCCATACATTCCCAGGCCAAGGCTCGCTACTGAAATACCGACCTGTGTAGTGGCGATGTAGCGATCCTGTTTCTTCGGATGTTCGAGAATGTACGCAACACGTCGTGCGAGCAGGCTGCCTTGTGCGGCCTGATGTTCGATGCTTGCGCGAGGCGCACCAACGATGGCGAACTCGGCCGCTACGAACAACCCGTTGGCCAGCACGAGGAGCACGATGATGAGAAGAGCGACGGCTATCGCAGTCACTCTTCGGTCTCCGTCGCCGCTGCCACGGCAGGGCCGGCGAGCAAAGTGTCAACGGCGCGCTCGGCGACGCGCTCGACCTCCAGCTCGTACTCGCCAACTGTCACGCGATCCCCGGGCACCGGCAGACGGCCGAGGGCCGATGTCACCAGTCCGCCCATGGTCGAAGCGTCGGCGATCCACGACGTGTTCAGGAGCGCGGCGGCGTCGTCAACTGCCATGCCGCCGGCGATTCGAACGCGCCCGTCAGGAAGCGTTTCTACTGACGGGCCGCCGGCCTTGAATTCGTCGCCGACACTGCCAAGCAGCTCCGATAGCACGTCCTCGAGGGTGACCAGACCCGAGGTTCCACCGAACTCGTCGACCACGAGCGCCTGATGAGACCGCCGTTCGCGCAGCTCACGTAAAACGCGATCGATGGTGACGCTTTCGTGGACTGTAGCAATCGGGCGGGTGAGGCTGCTCAAGGACACGGCCGGTTCGCCGGTGACGTGCCAGCGGACCAAATCCTTCGTGTGCAGCGTGCCGAGTACGTTGTCGATCGACCCGCGGTACACAGGCAGCCGCGAGAATGGGCTTTGGGCGCCGATGACTGTCACCTCCGCGAGCGGCGTATCGATGTCGATGGCGGCAATTTTCCGGCGCGGCACCATGAGCTGCTTCGCCTGCTTGAGGTTCAGCCTGAGAGCACGCTGCAACCGCCGGTGCTCGTCGGGTTCGAGGAGGCCGCCGTCCCGACTCTCGGCAAACAGCAGCTCGATTTCATCCGGCGAATGGAGATGCCGGTGCGTTTGTACTGGCGCTCCGACGAGCCGGAGTAGAAAGAGTCCCGTACCGTTCAGCCACTTGATGAACGGGCGATAGACCCAAATGGAGGGAACCATCGCCACCAGGGTGTAGAGGGCGGTCTGCGTCGGGTACTGAAGCGCGAGTGACTTGGGAACGAGTTCGGCAAATATCACCTGTGCCACCGTCAGCACGAACAGCACTACGGCGGCCGACGTCGACTGGGCAGCGACGTTCTGAAGGCCGCCGATACCCACGAACAGAGGGGTGAGCGAGACCGCGATCGTCCGCTGGGCGTAAGCTCCCAGAACCAGGCTCGAAAGCGTGATGCCGATCTGGCATGCGGCGATATAGCGATCGAGCTCCGCGGGTGACTCGATCCGGGGCAGGAGCCACTTCGCCAGCGGGTTGCCATCGTCGGCGAGCTGCTGAATCCGGCTGCGGCGAACGCCAACAGCCGAGAATTCAGCCGCGACGTAAACCGCGTTGACCGCGATCAGCGCTGCGATGATGAAAATGGCCGAAGCGATCACGTGATCGTCCGCCGAATCTCAACGACCGGCAAATTGAGGCTTGTCGTTACGTGCTGCGAGACGCGCCGCCAGCTCCAGTGCCAAAGTGGCTACCCGTGCGGTGCCCGGGGCGTCGATGCGCGGCCAGTCGTCACCCGGGGCGTGATAGTCGTCGTGGAAGCCGGTGAAGAAATGCAGCGACGGTATGCGATGGTCGAGAAACGACGAATCGTCGCTGCGTCCCGCGCCAGGGCCACCAGGGCGGACGTCAATGCCAGCCGTCTTCGCTGCTGCATCGACATCCTCACGGAGTGATGCCGCGCTGGTCAGGCCGCCAACTTCAACCGGGCCGCGCGCCCGTCCAATCATGTCCAGGTTCAACATTGCGACCGTGTCGGCCAGCGGAACGGCCGGATGATTTGTGTAATACGCGGAACCGAGTAGCCCGCGCTCTTCACCGGCGAACGCGATGAAGACGAGCGAGCGCGGAAACCGCGAGCGGTCAATTGCAGCCACTCTCGCCATCTCTATCAGTGCAGCTACGCCGGACGCGTTATCGTCAGCGCCGTTGTGGATCTCGCCGACGCGCTCGGGAGCGCTCGAGAACCGCCCGCCGAGCCCGACATGGTCATAATGGCCGCCGA
Source organism: uncultured Acidobacteriota bacterium (assembly GCA_963814955.1). Lineage (GTDB taxonomy): Bacteria > Acidobacteriota > Vicinamibacteria > Vicinamibacterales > UBA2999 > DATCJA01. The sequence goes on along the minus strand of CAWFEX010000008.1, from coordinate 1,149,749 downwards.
GCACGACGGCTTGCTCATCCTTCGCCCCTTCGGCGCCAGGCAGCATTCCCACGACATTGCGGACGGTCCGGACGTTTGTGTCGATCTCCTGAGTGTAGGTAATCGTCACATCGGAGAGCGATCGCGATCGCGGAACCAGATCGCGTTCGATCATGGCAGCCACGCCGTCGAGGTCCAGCTCCTTGAGAAACGGAGCAAGTTCGTCGCGACGCACGCGCAGCACTGGGATTGCGTGATCCTCGACATCCGATTCAATCAGGAACGCCTTGTAGTTCGCTTCGTCGGTGGGATGCGAGGGATCCGAAACAACAAGAAGCGCGACCGCACCGCGAGTGCGAGCGGCAAGCGCTTTGGCGTAGAGCGTCGTCTCGCGGAGGGGCCGCGTGCCGTTCAAGCGGCTGTCGGCGCGTCTCTCCTGAGGCTCGTGCGAGAACACGAGCACCGCCTTGCCCTTGACGTCGAGTCCCTTATAGTCGTCGTACTCGAACGCAGGTGCGGAGATGCCATAACCGGCAAACACAACCGGCACGTCCTTCAGAGCCGTGACCGTTTTGGACGGCGTGGCAGCAATCGGGAAGTACGATTCGCCGAGCGTAAGACGCACCGCGCGCCCACGCATCGTAACGGCCAGCGTGTTCTCATCGCCGGCAGTCACTCCCGCCACGAGCTCGAACGGCTGAAACCAGTCGCCGTTTTGCCCGGCCGGCTGGAGGCCAGCGGTCTTGAACGAGGCCGCGATGTAATCCCCAGCTCGTTCGAGCCCGGCGCTGCCGTTTGCCCGTCCCTGCAGCTCGTCGGACGAGAGGAACTTGATGTGCTCGAGAATGCGGTCGGCTTCGACAGGCGTGGCCGCGGTCAGATTCACCAGCGCCGCGGCCCCAAGGCCAGCCACGAGGAGGACCGCGAGGACAGCAGGCGGAACACGTTGCCGCATTTGCTTTGATACTAACCTAGCCGCCGAGTGCGCTTTGCAGCTGCACCCGTTCCCGGCTCGTGAGTTCCGGGACGCGAATCTGGGCAATGCCGCCCGCCCCCAGTCGGGCGGGGACGGCTCCGGGCCGGTTCCGCACCCCGAATTCTCCGCCCAGCTGCGTGAGGATGCTGAACGATTGCCGCGAGGACGACAGCACCGCCTCGGCAATTCGTGCCGCTGCGGCGCCCAGCGCATACGGGCCAGGCGGCCAGAGGTGCGGCAGGCGCGCGTGGAGGCGCGAAAGCGCCACCTGCGGTAACACGGCCTGCAGTGGATACCCGCCGATCGAGGCCTCGCTCCAGGGAACCACGAACCCGGTCGGTGGCGTGCCAAGCACCGTAAGCATTACTTCGCGAGGTGAACAAGCGGCTTCCATCGCCACGATTGCGGTAACTGCCGAGACCAGCGCTTCCGGCGCTGAACCAACGAGGCGGCGGCGATCGACGCGGGCTTCGATCGCCGTGAGCGAAATGAGCTCCGCTTGCAAGGTTCCCGCGAACACGATGGGAGCGCTGCCGAGATACCCGAGTATTCGGTTGATCATCGCGAACCCTTCGTCGCCGCGCCATTCGCCATCGTCCTGGCCGAAGCGATCCGCAATGACACAGACGCCACATCCGGTTATCCGGCTGAAGTCGTCGGTTCCGTCGAGATGGGTGTGAAAGCCGGAAATGGCGCCTGCCTGCCGAATATCGAGCGCCTTCCCGCGCGCTGCAGACACGGCCGCATCGACGATCAGCAGCCTGCCGATGCGATCGGACGCGGCCAATGCTTGCGCAGCGGCACCCCCAACGTGCCCCGCCCCGACGATCGCGGCTGTAGACGTCATCAAGGTCGTCGTTCACCACTGTGTTCGCCTCGCGTCGTGCAGGGCGACCGGCCCGAAGCGGAGAAGCGAAAGTGAGAAGCGTGAACGACACGTGTATTGTATAGATGCTGCGTCATGGTGGACGGCAAAGTCGCGCTCGTCACCGGCGGGTCGCGTGGCATAGGACAGGCGATTGCGCGTGCGCTGCTGAACGGCGGCGCGCGGGTGGCGATTACAGCCACGTCGGAGGAGACGCTCCGGAAGGGAGCTGACGAACTGACGTCAACGGCCAATACTGCCTCGCTACTGCCGATCACGGCCGACGTCAGACGTCATGCAGACGTGGTAAGAGCGACCGAAACGGTCGCGCACCATTTCGGTGGCATCGACATACTCGTGAACAACGCCGGTGTCGGCGTCTTTCGTTCCGTCACCGACATGGCGATCGAAGACTGGCACAAAATCATCGACACGAACCTGACGGGGGTCTTCTACTTCTGTCAGGCGGCGCTGCCGCACCTGCGTGCGCGCCGCGGCGGATGGATCATCAATATCAGCAGCCTGTCTGGGAAGCATCCGTTTGCGGAAGCGGCCGCCTATTGTGCGTCGAAGGCGGCGCTGAACGCGTTCAGCGAGGCGCTCATGCAGGAAGTGCGGCACGATGGCATCCGCGTCGCGTACGTGATGCCGGGCTCGGTGCGCACGGGATTCAACAGATCGGTTGGCAACGACGACTGGAAGCTCGCACCAGACGATGTGGCGCAGGTGGTGGTCGACCTGCTTTCATATCCGTCACGGAGCCTGCCAAGCGCGGTGGAAATACGATCGTCGCAACCTCCCAGGAAGGGTTGATGAACGACGCACCCCAGGCGAGTGCCGGATCGACGACGATTGGCACGATTGCCCATTACAACCTGCTGGAGCTGTTGGAACCGGCCGGTCCTGGTGATTTGTATCGTGCCCGCGATACACGACTGGGCCGCACGGTGACGGTCAGGCTGCTGCCGACAGGCTTTCCGCCCAGCAGTGAAGAACGAGCGGAATTGATCGAGAGAGCGCGCGTGCTTGCGGGCTTGTCGCACCCGAACGTGACCGCGCTCTTCGAGGTTGGTGAACACGAGGGGCGGCTGTATCTCGTCTTCGAATTTCTCAAAGGGCAGTCGCTTCGCGGTGAAATGGCGGGGCGCATGATGAACGTGCGACGCGCGGTGGAGTTGGCCGTGCAGGTCGCGGATGCCGTCGCCGACGCCCACTCGGGCGGATTCGTTCATGGAGGGTTGAGTCCGGAGTCGATCGTCATCACGGCGAGGGGTCACGCCAAGATACCGGCGCTCGAGTTGGCCAGTCGTGGCGGCTTCGATCCCAATGCCACGAACGTCCGGCTGCACGACTACGATTCACCCGAAGAAGCGCGCGGTCAGGCAGTCGACGAGCGGTCCGACATTTATTCCGTCGGCGCCGTGCTCTACGAGATGCTGACGACACGGAGGCCGCCTCACCGCGGTGCCGCTGCACCGAGCGCCGTCAACCGGCACGTCTCACCTCAGGTCGACGAGGTCGTCCTGAAAGCCGTCGCCCCGAACCCTGACTCCAGGCATCAGACCGCGGCATTGCTGGCGGCGGAGCTGAGAACGGTTGCCGCGAATCTCGACGCGCATGGAGGCGCCGGAGACGAAGACGAGCATGCACAACCGCCTCGCGCGCAGATCGGGCGCGCCTTGACGATCGCCCTCGTCATCCTGATCGGTCTCGGTGTTCTGATCTGGTGGGTCGCCTAGACGTCTTGAAGGGCCAGAATCCGCACCAAATGAGTCGAGTTTGCGCCGGCCCTTCAAGGCGTCTCGCCCGCACGGAGTGCGGGCAAGTCGATACTGTCGCTAGCGAGGCGGAGCCACATGCTCAGTGGTCTGAGGCGCAGCCTCGCTAGGAATCAGTCAGGACGGTCTGCCCGTAGAATTTCGCCTAATCGCTCGGAAAACGCCGACCGCGCAAGGACTTCATCGATGCCGGCCGCGCGCGCGGCCGCGATAACGTCCGTATGCACGTGTGACACGTAGCCGAGCGTTGGAATCGAGCTCAGCGCCGGATCCGATTTCATCGCTGCGATCACGTCCAGCGGCCGGAGCTTCGTCCCGTTCAGATCGAGGATTACGAGCGAAGGTTGTTTCTCCCTGATCCGCGAGATCACCTGATCGGGGCTCCGCTCAAAGAACGTCTCGGTTCCGAGCGCTCGCGCTGCGGTTGAGATCTTGACCGAAAAGATCAGATCGTCGACGACGCAAAGGACCATCTTGCTACGATTGTACTGAAATGATTCTCGAAGTGCGCGCGGTGGCACCATTCTACAAGAACGGGTTTGTCGTCGGCTGCGAGCGCACCCGCGATGCGATCATGATCGACCCTGGCGACGAAGCCGACCAGCTGGTCGACGCCGCGCGGCAGTACTCCCTGACCGTCAGATACGTCCTGCTCACTCACGCGCACGTGGATCACATCACCGGTGTTGCGCTGGCGAAATCGGCGTGCCAGGCCCCTGTGTATCTGCACAAGGATGACCTGCCGTTCTACGATCGTGCCGTCCAACAAGGGCAGATGTTCGGCCTGGTCGTTGAGCAACCGCCTCCGGTCGACAAGTTCTACGACGGGTCGCCGATTCTGTTTGGCGACTATGAAGTCCACATCCATCACACTCCCGGCCATTGTCCGGGCGGAGTGTGTCTGGAGATTGGCGCAGTAGGGGAAGGGGGAAGGGGGGAGGGGGAAGGGAGAAAGGGACGCGAAGGCACCCACCTGTTCGTCGGCGACACGTTGTTTGCCGGCTCGATCGGCCGCACGGATTTGCCAGGCGGGAACTATGACGTCCTGATGCGATCCATCACCGAGGTGCTGATTCCCCTGGGAGAGGACGCCATCGTGCATCCCGGGCATGGACCGGATACCACCATCGGCCGCGAGCGGAGGACGAATCCGTTTGTCGCTGAATATCTTGCATCGAAAAACGTGTAGTTCGCCTGGGCTGCTGTCGGTTCATTCCTGATCGCGAAGCGCGACCAGCTCGACGCGCCCGACGCCGATGCGGTCGCCTGATTTCACGCGTGCCGTTTCAACCCGCTGGCCGTTGATGAAGGTGCCGTTGGTGCTCTCGAGGTCGCGCAGTTCGAGGCTTCCGTCAGCCAGCACGGTGAGACGACAGTGCACACGCGACACCAGAGGCGCGTCGACAATGAAATCCGCACCGGTCGAACGGCCGATGGTGCGGACACCGCCCGCAAGAATACGGAATGTCTTTTCTCGATCGCCGTCGTCCATTGTTCGCAGGATCCACATAGTCGGATTGTAAACAGGTCTCGTAGGGCAAAGGTCAAAGGCAAAGGTCAAAGGTCAAAGGTCAAAGGTCAAAGGTCGTCAGTACGCCAGCAACAGGCGCGCCGCGCGCTCGATTACCTCTTCTGACGGCAGGAAATATTCCTCCAGCGGCGGCGCGTATGGTACGGGCGTGTCGAGGGCACCAACAATCCGAACCGGCGCGTCGAGCGACTCGAACGCTTCTTCCTGAATCACCGCGGCAATACTTTCCCCGATGCCGCCGGTGCGCGAGTCCTCATGGACGATGAGAACTTTGCCGCAATGGCGCGCGACTGTCAGGATGGTGTGCTTGTCGAGCGGCGAGAGCGTGCGCAGGTCGAGGACGGCGGTGCCGATGCCGTCGGCAGCGAGACGTTCCGCCACACGAATCGCCACGTGCACGTATGCGCCGTAAGACAGGATCGCGAGATCGTCACCGGTTCGCCGAAGCGCTGCCTGACCGAGCGGCATAGGGGCAGGAGCGGTCTTGGGCAGCGCCTGCTTGATCCCCGGGTCACGATACAGAGCAATGTGCTCGTAATACAGGACCGGATCCGGATCGGCAACCGCCGCTGCCATCAGCGCCCGCGCATCCTGCGGCGTCGAAGGGACGACGATCTTGAGTCCGGGCGTCCTGTAAAACCAGGGCTCCGTGTTCTGGCTGTGATACGGGCCCGCGTGGCGCCGCCCGCCCCATGGCATCCGCACGACCATCGGAACTGAGCCACCCCAGCGGTACCGGATCTTGGCGGCATTGTTCACGAGCTGATTGAAGCCAGTTGCAACGAAATCGTTGAACTGCATTTCTCCGATCGGCCGCAGCCCTGCGAGCGCCGCTCCCACGCACACGCCGAGCACGCCGGCTTCCGAAAGCGGCGAGTTCACGATGCGGTCACCGAATCGTTCCAGCAGCGGCCGCAGCAGCAGGAAGGCGTTGCCGTACTGACCGCCGACGTCCTCGCCGTAGACGAATACACGCGAATCGCTTTCGAGGGCGTCTGCGACTCCGAGCCGGACTGCTTCGAGAAACGTGACCCCGTCAGGAGAGTAAGGAAGCGCGTCCTCGAGGGGAGGGAGCGGAGGCGCGACATCGATGCGAAGACGTTCAACCGGTTCGAGCGGTTCCACCCTGAGCCGCGGTGGTTCCGCGGCGAAGACGTCACGGGCAGCCGTTTCTGCTTCAGGCCAGGGCGCGTCGACGATTGCGAGCGCTTCGGCTTCGACGAGATCTTCCGCCTCCTTTTTCAGTTGATCGATCTCGGCCGCCGTGAGGATCCGTTCTTCCTCGAGCCGATGCGCGTACGAGGAGATCGGATCGCGCTTGCTCCAGAACGCGTACTGCTCAGGCACCGCGTACGCATGTGTTCGTGCGAGCTCGGGATACTTCCAGCCAATTGGCGGCTCATGCCCGAGATAGAGCATGTCGTCATGATGCGCGTGACCGCACATTCGCATGCAGACCAGCTCGATCACCGTTGGGCCCTCGCCGGCGCGCGCGCGGTCGCCCGCCCACGCAAAGGCGGCGGCAATCGCCTCGGGGTCGGTGCCGTCGATGGTGACGCCAGGCATACCATAGCCGGCGGCCTTGTCTGCAAACACCCGCACCGCAGACTGCTCGACGACCGGCGTCGACAGCGCGGTCTGGTTGTTCTCGATGCAAAAGACGGCGGGCAGGCGACGGGCCGCACAAAGATTGATGGCCTCGTGCCACTCACCAAGTGAAGCACCGCCTTCCCCGATGAATGACACCGCAATGCGTCCCGATCGCTGCCGTGCGAATGCCATCGCCATACCCGCGATCGTCACCGTGCTGATGGCCAGAGGCGCCGCCGCCGGCAGAATGCCCCATTCAAGATCTCCGATATGCAGATCTTTGCCGTGCATTGGCGGGCCCTGTTTTCCGATCTGCGCGTTCAGCACCATACGAATCGTGACCGGCTCGGGGCGCATGGCCAGAGCGATGCCGACATCGCGGATGATTGGCCCGACAACATCGCCTTGCCAGCCTCGTTGCGCGTCTCTGTACGCGGCGCCGCGGCGCAGACGCAATCCGGCGGCGTAGATCGCCTCCTGTCCAAGCGATCGGAAGCCTTTGCCCTGAAACGGGACGTCCTTGTAGCGGACGTCGGTCGCGAGAAAGAACTGCTTCAGGCGGTTATCGACCGCGCGCGTCAGAATCATGCCGCGAAGCATCTCGACCCGCTCTTCAGAAGTGAACGACGCACGAATCGCTTCGCGCGCGAGAAATCCGTCGCACGCGTCGAGCAGGTCCCGGCATGCGGCGCGTGCACGATCCGTCGCGCTCACGCCGGGCGTCGTTTCTTCGATATCGCCGACCTCGAACGTGTCGAGAGCCCGCCTTAGTTCCCTGCGGAAGCCAGCTCGAAATGACTCGATCTGCGACGGATCGCGTTGGCTGAGACGTCCCGCGCCACAGGCGTCGAGGACCTCGCGAACGATCGCCAGCGCAAACGGGAAGCGCTCCAGGACGAAGGCCGCGAGGCCAGTAGCAACGCCCGCCGATGCCTGCGTCGGAGAGGCCATCTGAAAAACATAGTAACTCCCCAAAGCGGGCTATAGACGTCGGCGTTGGGCTTTGGCGCGGCGACGAACCAGATTCACGAGCGACCAGAGCCGCAGGTGCAAAGCCCAGACACGAGCGCTTGACACCGGCTGCCCGTGGTGTTATTTCTATCGCACTTGTGTTATAAAAATAACATCACGGGAGGGCGGGCATGGCCAAATCAGTCCACGCGGCGCTCAGCCGCCGGGAGCGGCAGATCATGGACATCCTCTACCGGCGCGGGCGGGCGACGGCCGGGGAAGTCATGGATGAGCTGCCGGGAAGTCCAAGTTACTCGACCGTTCGCACGCAATTGAGGGTGCTCGAGACCAAGGGACACGTTCGGCACGAGGCCGAAGGCCTCCGCTACGTCTACATCCCTGCGCTGCCCCGTCATGCCGCGCGCAGGTCTGCTGTCCGCCACCTCGTGGAGACATTCTTCGAGGGCTCGTCGGCCAAAGCGGTAGCCGCTCTGCTCGGCGGCGATGCCACCCGACTGACAGACGAAGAGCTCGAACGCATCGCGGCGCTCATTGAAAAAGCCCGAAAGGAGGGGTCGCGATGAACGTGCTGCTGGATGCTGCAATCAAGGTCTCGATCATCGTGCTCTGTCGCGCTTGGTGCAGCACGGCTGATGCGTCGCCGATCAGCAGCAGAGCGTCACTGGATTCTCGCCGCGGCGATTGCGTGCGCTGCAATTTCCCCCTTGCTCGGGGCCATCGTGCCGTCCTGGCGCGTCGATCTCGGGATCGATTCGACGCAGACGTCTACCAGCCTCGGCGGAGCGACTCCAATCGTCCGGGCCAGCGGGTCTCCGGCTTCGGACGGCAACGTTCAAACGACGATGGCGCTTCAGGTGACAGATCCGAGTCCCGATAGCGGCCCGACGAATGTCGAGCTCCTCATCTTGCTTTGGATGGCGGGATCGCTGATCGGACTGGGACTGCTGATCGCCGGGGTGGCTCGTCTTCGCTGGCTCGAATCACGCTCTGCGCCGCTGCTGCAAGGGGCCTGGGTCGAAACGGCGAAGAGCATTGCTCTCGATTACGGGTTGCGACGGCCGCCGGTCGTTCTGAAAAGCGATCGGCCGGCACTGCTGGTGACGTGGGGGCTTCGTGAGTCAAGAGTCATGGTGCCGGCCGCGGCTCATACGTGGACTGTCGATCGGATCCGCGTTGCCCTCGCACACGAGCTGGCGCACATCCGCAGGCGCGACTGGTTTCTTCAGATGGCCGCCGAGATGGTTCGGTGCGTCTACTGGTTCAACCCGATCGTATGGACGGCCTGTCGACGCCTGCGCCAGGAGAGCGAACAGGCGTGCGACGACACCGTACTGAAGAGGGGAATCGACGGCCAGACGTACGCGAGACACCTGCTCGAAATTGCCCGCGCGTTTCAGGGGCATCGGCACGTGTGGTCACCTGCGCCGGCCGATCGCGCTATCCATCAAGCCTTGAAAGGAGGGTCCGTGCCATGTTGAACGATACCGTCAATCGCGAGCCCGTTACGCCGCTCGTGGCACTGGCGGTGGCAGCCGCGCTTCTGTGCATCACGATTCCAGTTGCAGGGCTCGATGCCTTTGCGCAGACACGCTTTGCGACCGTATCGGGGACGGCGACCGACGAAACAGGCGCTGTTCTAGCGAATGCCACGCTGGTGCTCTCGAATGTACAGACGAGCGCGAAGAACGAAGTGCGAACGAATCAAACCGGCTTTTTCGAGTTCGTGGGGCTGCCGGCAGGCGACTATCAGCTGGAGGTCGCGTTGCTCGGGTTCGAGCCTTTCAGAGACAGTGTCAGGGTCGGTGTCGGGGAGACTCTTCAGAAACACGTGGCGCTGAGGGTTGGCACTGTTCAGGAAACGATCAGAGTCATGCATGACCGCGGTGAGCCTGCTCCCGCCGCGCCAGGCATTCGTGCTAGGACGGCTCCGGCCCCCGCCAGGAAGCCCTGCCCGAATCCTGCAGTTGGCGGATGTATCGGCCCGCCGGTCAAATTGAAGGACGTTCGCCCCATCTATCCGCCCGGGCTGAGGGAGAGCGACATCCAGGGGACAGTGCTGATCGAAGGACAGATCGACACCGATGGAAAGATGAAGGACATGCGCGTCGTGTCGTCGCCGCACCCGGCCTTCGAACGGTCGGCGCTTGATGCCGTGGGAGAGTGGGAATTCACGCCGACGACACTGAACGGGCGCGAGATCGACACGCGCATCCGCGTGAACGTTAGCTTCGCCCAGGCGGCCGAATTCGCCCCCGTCGCCATCCGTCCCGCCGGCGCCGCCGCGGTAATTACGTCAGGCGGGTTGTGCAGTCAGGGCCGACGTGACCGCGCTGGTCATGTCGGCCGTTGTTGCACGTCCGCCAAGATCGGGCGTCTTCACGCGTTCGTCGCCAATGACGGCTTCAATCGCGCGAAGGATGCTGTCGTGCGCAGCCCTGTGGCCCAGATGATCGAGCATCATGGCTCCCGCCCAGATAGCCGCAATCGGGTTCGCCACGCCCTTGCCGGCGATGTCGGGCGCCGACCCGTGAATCGGCTCGAACATCGACGGTGCGGTGCGATCCGGGTTGATGTTTCCACTCGGGCCGACGCCAAGGCTGCCTGAGATGGCCGATCCAATGTCCGTCAGAATGTCGCCGAAGAGGTTGGACGCGACGATCACGTCGAGCGACTGCGGATGCGTAATCATGCGCGCCGCAAGGGCGTCCACGTGATATTTGCGAAAGGTGACGTCCGGAAAATCCCTGGCCACTTCGGCTACCACCTCGTCCCACATGACGAGCGCATGGTGAAGGGCGTTTGATTTCGTAGCGCTGGCAAGAAGCTTCCGCGGACGCGACCTGGCCAACGTAAACGCGTATCGCGCGATTCGTTCGATGCCGCGCCGCGTAAACACACTGGTCTGTTCGGCCAGTTCGTCGGGTGTGCCAACGTGGAGCCGCCCGCCAATTCCGCAGTACTCGCCTTCGGAGTTCTCGCGAACGCACACCATGTCGATGTCGGCGGCGCCGCGGCCGGCCAGTGGCGACGTGATGCCCGGCAGAAGCCGCATGGGCCTCAGATTGACGTACTGCCTGAAGCGCTGCCGGAGCGGAAGGATCAGCTCGCGCGCCGACACATGATCGGCGACACGCGGATCGCCGATTGCGCCCAGATAGATCGCGTCGAACTCGAGAACCTGCTCGATCGCGTCGCCATCGAGCATGCGGCCGTGACGGAGATAGAACTCCGATCCCCAGGGAAGCTCGGTGAGCTCGCAGCGAAATCCGCCCTGCGATGCGGCGGTCTTAAGCACTTCGATTCCGGCAGGAATCACTTCCTGGCCGATGCCGTCACCGGCGATCACTGCTATGCGGTAGGTTTTCATCGATCAATAATGCTATCCCGGACCCGTTATCGAGCGCACGGACGCGAACACGAGCGGAAGCGTGACAGCGCCAACGCGTGCTCGAGCTCGATCACAGCGTCTCTGTGCGGTCTGCGGTCTGTCGAAGCGAATGCCGGCACCGCAGTCACCGCGGCGAAAGGCAACGGCGGCAGCAAGCAGTCCAGACAACGTCGGATCCAGCCATTGATATTCGTTGCCGAATCCGAACCGCACGACGAGCAGCGTGCCAACGCCGACAACGATCGCGGCCATCGCAGCCGCCGATCCGGCACGCTTCGTGTAAAGGCCACCGATAACCGGCACGAACAGGCTGACGCCGAGAAACGAATAGAAGATCGTCAGCGCGCCTATCACGGTCGTCAGGTAAATGGAAAGCACAACGCCGCACGTTCCGCCGATGACGGCGGCGATCCGCGCGACGCGAAGCAGGTCGGCGTCGCTCGCCGCAGGCTTGAAGATACCGCTTGTAGAGGTCCTTCGATGCCGATGTCGAAATCATGAACAGAATCGCGTCGCATGTGTCGACTTCGGTGGAGAACACCGCCGCCATCGCGAGTGCACCCAGCCATGCGGGAAGCTGTTCGCGCAGAAGCGTCGGAAGGACCAGGTTGGGATCGTCGATTTCGGGGAGCGTCACGCGAGCAACCATGCCGAGCAGCACCGGCAAGAACGCGAAGACCATGAGCGCCAGGGCATTGAGCGCCACGCCAGCGCGGAGCGCTCGCGCGCTCGGCTGCCCCGTACGATTTCTGAATGAGACCCGGCGAAACGATGAATGCCGGACCGGTCAAGAAGAGCAGAGTCCAGCCCGATCCGGGTCCGGATGAGAATGCGACGTCACTGAAATGCGGTGGCAACGCGGACAACAGCTGATCGAGTCCGCCCGACAGTATCGAGCGCAAAGGGAAGCGCGATAACAAAGCCTGCCGAGCATTACCACGAGCTGAACGCTGTTGACGACTGCGGTGCCAAGCAAGCCGCCCGCAGCGAAATAAATCGTCATGATGGAACCGCCGATAAGCGATCCCACCCAGCGCGGCGCGCCCGTGACGACATTCAGAATGGCCGCGCCCGCGATCAGCTGCCCTGCCAGAATCGCCAGCGTCCCAAGCAGAATCAGCACGGTAATGACGGCACGAACGGCGGGTCCGTACCGGAACTCGAGGAAGTCGCCGGTCGTGAAGAACCCATGATGTTTCGCAATCGTCCAGATGCGCGGCCCTACCCAGAACGCGAGCACGAGCGATGCAAGACCCGCCGAACCGCTCCACCACCATGCGCTGATGCCGTCGCGGTATGCGAGTCCCGCGACGCCAACCGTCGCTCCGGAGCCGATGTTGGCGGCGAGCATCGACGCGAAGATCAGACCTGGCCCAAGCGACCGTCCGGCCACGAAGAAATCGCTGCTGCTGCGAATCAGCCGCGACGTCCACAGTCCGAGCGTGACGACGCCAACCGAGTAGACGATGAGAAGGGCGAGATGAAGCGTCAAGGAAAGCGCGCTTCAGTCGGTCTCGTTATCTGAAGCGCGCGGGAATGGTGCCCAGGTCGCGCGCCGACGGCAGGCCTCCGAGGCTTGCAGCCTGGGAGGCCGCGCGCAAGATGGCTTCCGAAAGCGCTTCGGCGGCGAGCGCGCCGATGATGCTCGCGTCGGCCTCGCCCGACCAGCGCCCGGTCGCCAGTGCGAAACACCGTGTCGCCGTCGCCCGATGGTGTGCGACGGGATGATTGGTCCGCGCAACCCCGTCGTCGGCCATCAGTGCAACGCGATTGACGTCGGCCTTCGTGAGCCGTGCGTTCGTGGCAACCACCGCAATCGTCGTGTTCTCGGCCGCACGCGGAGCGACGGCCCGCAGCAGACTGCCGTCCCGGAGCAGCTTACGGGCGTCGGCCAGCGCTTTGCCGTCTGCGGTGCGGACGCCGGCGACGACCTGCCCGGTGGCGGGATCGATCACGTCGCCAATGGCGTTGACCGCTACCAGGGCGGCAACTGCGAGCCCATTCGGGAGCCTTATCGCCGCAGAACCGATCCCGCCTTTCATCGATCGCTCCCGACCTGCGACCTTGCCCAGCGTGGCGCCGGCACCCGCGCCGACGTTGCCTTCGGCGACCGGCGAATCCGACGCGGACTGCGCTGCCCGGTAACCGCAATCCGCCGTGGGTCGAATCTTCGGATCGCCGCCGAACCAGAGATCCATCAAAATCGCCGACGGGACGATCGGCACGACCCCCGCCGTTCCCACTTTCCACCCGATGTTTCGTTCCTCCAGGTAGCGAACTACTCCCTGAGCCGCATCGAGGCCGAAAGCGCTGCCGCCGGCGAGCACAATCGCATTGACCTTGTCGACGAGATTGAGCGGATGCAGGAGATCCGTTTCCCGAGTGCCCGGCGCGGCGCCTCGCTGCGAAACGCCCCCAGGCACTCCTTCGCCGTCCACTAACACGACGGTGCAGCCGGTAGGACGCTCCGTCAGCGTGTGGTGGCCAACCTTGAGACCTTCGATTTCGGTCAGGCCTTTACTGCGCACGGCAGGTGATTGTGCCAGCGCAGCGGCGGCAAGCATCACGACGATTGCGCACCCGCACAGAGCACGCTTCATAGGCTACCGCACGGCCTGAAAGGCTTTTGCCAGCCATTCATTGATCGCCTTCGTGACGTCGCCGCTGACGTTGCGGTTGGGCAGCGACGCGTACTCGACTGACATCGCCGGTCACGGCAGGAGTCAGCAGATGATTGACGCCTCGCACTGCTACGACGGCAACAGATCTCGAACGGCCCTGCTTTTGCGCCAATTCGCCAAGCCGGTCCACATGCGCGACCGGGCACTTCGGCGTCGAGTTCGCCGTGCATGAACAGCACTGGCTGACGGACGTCTCCGATCACACGGGCGGGGTCGAATGTCAGGAAGCTCTGGAACCAGGGCGTATCCGCCTGCTTCCGCACTTCCGGAGGGAGCGCTTCCCAGCCGCGTCCACTCATCACCGCAGCATTGATTCGACTTTGCAGCTCGATCTTGGCGACGCGCTCCGCCGGCGGCATGTCGGTCCGGTCCAGCACATGGCGCTGTTGTTCGAGGACACGCTCCGATCCGGGACTGGAAGGCGCGGCAATCGTGACCACGGCCGCGATGCGGCGCTCGCGTGTCGCTGCCAGCAGCGCGGCCCACGCGCCTTCGTTGTGGCCGACGACCGCAATTCGATCGCGATCGATGTCGCGCCGGTTGCCAAGCCAGCGAACCACGGCAAGCGCGTCCTCGGCCTGATCGCCAAGCGTCACCGACTCGGACCGTCCGCCGCTCTGTCCGTGACCGCGCTTGTCATAACGGACCGCCACGTAGCCCGCTTCTGCGAGCGCGCCCGCAAGCTGTCCGAGGATAGGTATGCCGCCGACGACGCCATCGCGCTCGTTCGCGGCGACTCCAGCCAGCAACACGACCGCGGGCAGCCTCGAAGCTGGGGCGGTGGCGCCAGAGGTCTTCGCGCCGCGGGGCCAGGTGAGCGTCGCGCCCAGGTTGAAGCCCGCGGCAGGAATCGTGACTGCCTCGTCGCTTGGATTCGAATAAACAACGGTGCGGGACGTGGCGGAGGCCAGATCGTCGCGCATGACATCCACGCGCTGTGCGGGGATGTTCACGCGCAGCAGCGAACCGGTGTCATCCGTGTAGACGTTGACGCCCATCATGCCGCGCGGCCCTGCGTAAACAAGCTCGTACCGTCGGATGTTCAACGTCGCGGTTCCGATCTGCATCTGCTCGACGCTGGCGGAGGTGATACGCAACACCCCTTGAGCCGCGGGGCCGACGAATGCCGGAAACTCCTTTTCGGTCTGCGTCGCGACGAGACGACGGGTCAAAGCCTCGTATGACCCGAAGAAGACGTTTGGCAGGACCAGCGCGCGCGGCGGCGACCTTATCCGTCTGGTCGATCGGGCTGTCCGCCATCGATCCCTTTCGTAACCGCGGCGCCATTTGAGAACGACGTGGACAGTCCGGTCTCCCCGCCGTTGACCGTGGCTTCGAGCTCGTATGCGAGATCGGCGTCCAATCGCGGCCGTATCTCACTTCGACGCGCCGAATGACGACGTCCTGCGATCCAGAAAGCCGGCCCTGACCGGAGATCACGATGCCGTCGGCGGTAAACTCCACAGTGACGTCTTCGCGTCCAACCACCGCCCCAGCCAGGAAGACCGTATAGCCGCGCGAGGTTCGCGAGACCGGCTGGGGTGCGGTCTGCGCCTCCGGCTCGACAGCCGTAAGGCGACCGCGAGAAGCAGTGACACTGCCCAGATAAAATGGCGAACAGGCATTACTCGAATCGTATCAATGTTCCCGGCCCGGCTGAAGGCGGGCCGGAAGCCTGACGCTTCCGGCTACCACTCGAGGTTACGGCCGCGACACCTTTCCGACCGCACGGCCATGACACCTGCCGAAGAATACCGCGTTCTCAAAGAGCGGGCCGTGATTGGCGCGGTTGCGCCACGGTCGCCGATCGCTCGTCCGCGGCAAAGACCGCGCGAGCTATCTGCATGGCCTGCTGACCAACGACATTCGCGCCCTTGTCCCTGGAACCGGGTGCTACGCGGCGTGGCTGACGCCACAAGGACGGATGCTCACCGACATGCACGTCTTCGATCGGGAGACATGATCCTGCTCGATGTTCCCGCCGAGCTGGCGACGGCAACTTTACAGCGGCTCGATCAGTCTCTGTTCACCGAAGACGTTCAGACTCTCCGATCTCTCGCGATTCGCTGGTCCCGATATGGGTTCACGGTCCTTCTGCCGCGGCGGTGGTGCAGGAAGCGGTCGGCCGGAGCCCCGACGCTCGACGCGTGGACCGAGTATCAAAACAGTCCTGTCCGAATTTGGCGAGGCGACCCTCGTGCTGGTGCGCGTCAGTCAGCTGGGTGTTCCGGGGTTCGGGCTATACGTGCCACCGGCGCACGAGATGAACGTCAGGCATGTCCTGGAAGCCTGCTGGCGTTTCCCAGGCAGATCCGGTCATGTTGGAAGCGGCTCGTGTCGAGGCCGGATATCCGCTCTTCGGCGTGGACATGACCGAGGACACGATTCCCGCTTGAAGCCGGCATCGAGGACCGGGCGATCTCGTTCACGAAGGGGTGCTACGTGGGGCAGGAGGTCATCATCCGCGTGCTGCATCGCGGACACGGTCGGGTCGCGCGCAAACTGGTCGGATTCCGTCTCGACGGAAACGTTCCTCCACGCTCGGCAAAAATCTGGTCGGAGGAGCGCGATATCGGATGGATAACGAGCGCAGCGAGCTCGCCGCGACTGGGTCCGATTGCGCTCGGGTACGTCCATCGCGATTTCACCACACCGGGGACACGCGTGGAAGTCGACACCTCGTCTGGCCGACTTGCGGCCATCGTCAGCGAACGTCCGATTTCACCAGACGCTCGATGAGCTCTGCGTCGGCCGGCGGAAAGCCGAGCGACGGGAGATCGTTGCGCGACGACCCACCGCATCTCCTGGCCGAGCAGCGGACGCGGGCTGCCCGCAGTCGGCAGCGATAGAAGTACAGGACGACGTTCGATCGGGATAGGCGTGCGTCGTCTCGAATATCAGCTCGCCGACTTCGATGTCCGACGTCGAGCTCCTCTCGAAGCTCGCGCTTGAGCGCCGCATCGTGGCTCTCGTCGGGTGCGATCTTGCCGCCGGGAAACTCCCACATGCCCGCGAGGTGCACGCCGGGTTGCCGCCGCGTCACGAGGAAGCGCTGGTCCTGCTCGACCACGGCCGCCACGACCACGATGTTCATTCGCGCGCGGTGCTCGCGGATCGTAGGTCCGGCAGATCGCCGTCATCGGGCAGACCAGACACTCTCGGCTTTCCGCGCCACGCACACCATGGCGCCGAGGTCCATCAGTGCCTGGTTGAAATCGAAGACTCGCTTGCGGGGGACGAGCGCCTCGGAAACCGCCCACAGGTGCTTGCGCGTCGAATGCGCCTTGGCGTCGCCGCGTCCGACGAAGACCCGAAACAGCACGCGCGCGACGTTGGTGTCGAGAATCGCGGCACGCTGGCCGAACGCGAAGCTTCGAATGGCGCCAGCGGTGTACGCGCCGATCCCCTTGAACGACAGCAGCGTTTCTGCGTCCGACGGCAGCTGGCCATCGTATCGCGCCACCGCCTCGCGGGCGATTGCGTGCAGCCTGCGCGGCCGGATGTTATAGCCGAGGGGCCGCCACGAGCTCGCGACGTCCAATCTCCGACGCGCTTGGCGAGCGCCTCAAGCGACGGATACTTCGTCGAGCCATTCGTGATACTTCGGAAGCACCCGATCCACCTGCGTCTGCTGCAGCATGATTTCCGAGACCAGGATGTGGTACGGATCGGCGGTGCGGCGCCACGGAAGGTCGCGGCCGTGCACCTCGTACCAGGCGAGCAGCGCACGCCGGAAGCGTCGGCGCGCCGCCGGCGGCGGCAGGGAAGATGCGGACACCGCCCCTATAATTTCACGCGGGCCGCTCGATTGCACCCGGGCACCGTGAGGTTTCCGACGTGAAGATCTACACAAAGACCGGCGATCAGGGCGAGACGTCGCTCTTCGACAACACGCGTGTGTCGAAGGCGGACCCGCGCGTTGACGCGTACGGCGAGGTCGACGAGCTCAACGCCTGTCTCGGCGCGGCAAGCGCCGCTGGCGTCGGTGAGGATATCGCCTCGCGCTCGAGTCAATTCAGAAGGAGCTGTTCGCATTGGGCGCCCGCCTGGCCGATCCTTCGTCGCGGATTGCGGGCCGCGTGACGAAAGCGGCGATCACGGCTGCCGACGTGGAGCGGCTGGAACAGACCATCGATCGACTCGAGGCGGAAGTCCCGCCGCTGCGGCGCTTCATCTTGCCCGGCGGGTCTGGCCGGTGGAGCGCTGCTCCATCTGGCGCGCACGGTGTGCCGTCGCGCCGAACGGCGGGTCATCGGGCTGGGCCCGACGCCGTCGAGCCGATCGTTGTCGTGTATTTGAATCGTCTGTCCGACCTGCTGTTCGTCATGGCACGCGCGGTCAACCACCGTGCGGGCACGCCGGAAGTCGAGTGGTGATCGAATCTCCATGAACTCGATCGTCGTCCACTATCAGGAGATCGCGCTCAAAGGAAAGAACCGTCCGTGGTTCCTGTCGCGGCTCGTCCGCAATCTTCGCGGCGCCGTTGCCGATCTGGACGTCGAGGCCGTGCGGCCGCTGATGGGTCGCATCGAGGTGGTGCTTGGTCCCGATGCGACGCGCGAAGACGTGGGCGAACGCATCCGGCGGACGTTCGGTGTCGCCAATTTCTCGTACGCGGCGCGGACCGAGCTGGATCTCGACACTGCTGACGCGAACAGTATTCTTCGCGATCTTCAGAACCGAACGTGCCGAGAGCTTTCGCGTGTCGGTGCGGCGCGCCGACAAACGCTTTCCGATGACGTCGCCCGAGGTCGAGCGCGAAGTAGGCGGCCGGATCAAGGCGGCGCGCGGCTGGAAGGTCGATCTGGAGAACGCCGACCTCGTCATTCACGTCGAGCTGCTTTCCGACGAGGCGTTCTACTTCTTCGGCAAGGAGCGGGGGCCGGGCGGGCTGCCGACCGGCACCGCCGGCCGCGTGGCCTGCCTGCTGTCGGGCGGCATCGACTCGCCGGTTGCGGCGCACCGGATGATGAAGCGCGGCTGCGCGGTCACATTCGTCCACTTCCACAGCTATCCGATCCTGTCGCGCGCCTCGCAAGACAAGGCGCGGGAGCTCGTGACGCTCCTCACGCAGTGGCAGCAGCCGGTCGCGTCTGTACCTGGTGCCGTTTGGCGACATTCAGCAGCAGGTGGTCCTGGCGGTGCCTGCACCGATGCGCGTGGTTGTCTATCGGCGCCTGATGATGCGCATCGCGGAGCAGATTGCCCGCGTGCGTCACGCCAAGGCGCTCGTCACGGGCGAAGTTGTCGGGCAGGTTGCGTCGCAAACGCTTGAGAACCTCGCGGTCATCGGTGCCGTTGCCGCGCTACCTGTTTTCCGGCCGCTCATCGGCATGGACAAGGAAGAGATCACGGCAGAAGCGACAAACTCGGCAGTTACCCGATTTCCATCGTGCCTGACCAGGACTGCTGCACGCTTTTCACTCCACGGCACCCGCTGACGCGCGCGCGGCTGGCGCAGATCGAGTCCGCCGAGGCAGTTCTTCCGATTGACGACTTCGTCGATCGCGCCGTTCGTGACGCGGTCGTGGAAGATTTTGAATTCCCGGTGGTACCATTCAAGGTTGCTCGCGAGTCCGCCTGAAGGCGGAACCTACGCACAGCCGTAGTGTCCGGCTTCAGCCGAATCTACCCCGGAGGCTGCACATGGCCACAGTCACAGAGATCGATCGCGGCGCTTCGGCGCTCTCCCGAATTGAGACGATCCTTGGTGATGACGCCCGTCTGCTGGAGCACCAGTGTCGGACCATTCCAGAAGGAGAGCCTCCACTTGCCGGGTCCGGATTTCGTCGATCGCGTACATGCGCCTTCAGACCGGCACATCCGAGTGTTGAGCAGTCTGCATCGGCTCTTCAATACAGGACGGCTCAGTGGCACCGGGTATGTTTCAATTCTTCCCGTCGACCAGGGCATCGAGCACTCCGCGGGCGCATCGTTTGCCCCGAATCCCGACTACTTCGATCCCGAGAACCTCGTCAAGCTGTCTATCGAAGGGGGATGCAACGGCGTCGCCTCGACGCTGGGTGTGCTCGGCGCCGCGGCGCGGCGATATGCGCACAAGATTCCGTTCATCCTCAAGGTCAATCACAACGAGTTCATCTCGTACCCGAACGCATACGATCAGATCCGGTTTGCTTCGGTGAAGCAGGCATTCGATCTGGGCGCGGTTGGCGTGGGTGCGACGATCTATTTCGGATCGCCGGAATCGAAGCGCCAGGTTCAGGAAATCACGGAGATGTTCCAGCAGGCGCACGAGCTCGGGATGTTTACGGTGCTCTGGTGCTACCTGCGAAACGCGGCGTTCAAGACGAAGGAGACCGACTACCATCTGGCGGCCGATCTGACGGGGCAGGCCAATCACCTGGGTGTCACGATCGAAGCCGACATCATCAAGCAAAAGCTGCCGGAGACGAACCAGCCCGGTTTCGACGCGCTCAAGTTCGGAAAGACTCACAAGGCGGTCTACAGCCAGCTCAGCTCGGACAATCCAATCGATATGACACGCTACCAGCTCGCCAACTGCTACATGGGACGTTCGGCGCTGATCAACTCGGGTGGCGCGTCTGCCGGCGAGAGCGACATGAAGGAGGCAGTCAAGACCGCGGTTATCAACAAGCGGGCCGGTGGAACCGGTTTGATATCGGGACGGAAGGCGTTTCAGCGACCCATGAAAGAAGGCGTCGCGCTGCTCAATGCCATCCAGGACGTCTATCTCGCCAAAGAAATCACGATTGCGTGAGGAACTCCCTCAACGCTTCGTGCGTGCTGCGGAACGCCAGTTCCTGCCACGGTATCGTGTCGGGTTCGAAGAACCTCGCTTCGAGTCCTTCGTCGTCGCACCCGAGGCATCCTCCAATCATCGTTGCGGCGTACACCACGATGACGGGCACGCGTCCCGCATACGAGTAGATGTTGATCAGGCGATCGAGCCGCACATCGAGGCCGGTCTCCTCACGTGCTTCCCGCACCGCCGCAGCCTGGACCTCTTCGCCACGATCCACATATCCCCCGGGAAACACCCACTTGCCGTAACCTGGCTCGATGGCGCGCCTCACGAGGACGACACGGTTCTGTTCGTCGGTGATGATGGTGCCGACTGCGAGTTTGGGATCGAGATAGAAAACGAATCCGCACGCCGTGCAGACGAGGCGCGCGGGATCGCCGTTCTTGAGGGAGCGCGATTCCAGCGCGCCGCCGCATACAGGACAGAAGCGGAAGTCCGCGCGCATCACCGCCTATAATTCTCGTTCATGTCGATATTGAAAGTCGCGCGTATGGGGCATCCCGTACTGCGACAACGCGGCCGCCCGCTCGAGAGCAGCGATCTCAGAAGCCCCCGTATCCAGAAGCTCATCGACGACATGATCGACACGATGCGCGAGTACAACGGCGTGGGACTCGCCGCCCCGCAGGTTCATGAAAGCCTACGCCTGTTCGTGGCACTGTTGTCCGACGACCCGGACGAAACAACAACCGCAGTCGTGATTGTCAACCCGGAAATTCTGGCGAACGGCAACGCACGCCAGGAAGGGTGGGAAGGCTGCCTCAGCATTCCGGACATTCGCGGCCTGGTACCACGTTTGACCGATATCACGGTGAGGGCGCTCGATCGGGATGGACGCCCAATCGAGCTGCGCTTGAAGGATTTCCCGGCGCGGGTCGTCCAGCACGAAACCGATCATCTCGACGGCGTTCTTTTCTTCGATCGCATGACGTCGACGCAATCGCTGACGTATCTCGACGAATACTCGCGCTATCACGCCGACGACAACGATTGACGGGCGCCGGGCCGGAACATCTATGGCAGGCAACAATGCGATGTTCCGACCTTTTTATCGTGGCTCTCGGTCAGCCAGGCACGCGCTGACCGAATCCGACCTCAGCGCTTCAGATACTTGGTGATACCGCCGCCGGCTGCCGGCCGGGAAATCGGCCCTTCTGCCGCATAAACGTTCCCGTCGGAATCGACAGCTACGCCCTCACCAGCCGCCCCTTCGAAGCTGCCGGTCTGATGCGGGGGAATGAACGAGAGCACCTTGTCTGTCTTCGTGCTTCCGATTCGCACGCCGGTCTTCCACTTCGGGTGTCGCATCGGGTTCGACTCGGAATCGATCGCGTACAACATGTCATTTCGATCGATAAAGACTCCGCTGACACGGCTGAACTGTTCCCAGGCATCCAGGAATTTGCCCTCCTGGTCGAAGATCTGGATTCGATGGTTGCCGCGGTCGGCGACGAACAGGCGGCCCCGAGCGTCGAACGCCAGCGCGTGGGGTGTTCGGAACTCGCCCGGCGCGGACCCGAGCCGTCCCCATTCCTTGACGAACTTTCCGTCCTTCGTGAACTTGACGATGCGCGCGTTTGCGTTCGGGGGAGGATTGTCCTGCTGGCCGCTGTGGCCGTCCGACACGAAAATGTCGCCGTTTGGCGCGGTGATGACGTCATTCGGTTCGTTGAAGACATCAGGACCGTTGCCGGGGGCGCCAGCTTTGCCAAGCCTCATCAGCACCTTGCCGTCGGGGCTGAACTTGATCACCTGGTGGCCCTTGGTTCCATCCTTGCTCCGCTGCCCATCGGTCACCCAGACGTTGCCGTCACGGTCGACGTGGAGGCCGTGCGGAAACGCGAACATGCCCCCTCCGAAGCTCGCCAGAAGCTTTCCGGATGACTTGTCGAATTTCACAATCGGGGCCACGTTCGAGCCGTCGCACGAATTGCCGCCGCAGCGGTCGTACGCCCACACATGACCGTCGGGCCCGATGTCAACGCCCGCGGTCGATCCCCACATTCGCCCGTCCGGGAGGGCGGCCCAATTCTTCACAACCATTGGATTGGGATTAGGAAGGTTACTGAGCGCGGGATCAACCACATCGCTCTGCATTCGCGCCCTGGCGGCGAATATGGCCAGCAGGCCGACGGCGATCAGAACAACGCGCGTTCTCGGACGACTTGGAAAGAACATCGCAACCTCCTCGGCGGCGGCGATCCTAGCACGGGATGAAATTCATTCGGTCGAAACCCCAACCTGGAACCCAGAACCCCGAACGCGAACCTGCCCGCCTACGCGCGCAGCGCTTCGGCGAGGGTGAACGACTTTATAATCAGTCTTCTTCGTGCTCTCCACCGGATCACCCGTCGTCACACTCCGAACCGCACCCGCAAGTCCGTTTGACGGCGCGATTGCCGCCGCTCGGACCTGTTACTCGCCGCGCGTGATCGGCACGACTGAGGTGACCAGCAAGCAGCGCGACACGATCGGAACGCTCACCTTCGATGCAGGCCACCACACGGTTTACCAGCATGCCCATTTCGAGTTCGGCCTCGAAAACGTCTCACGGCAGTTTGTCTGGACGTTTCTGCACTCCTACCCGTTCTACAACTCCGAGCAATCGAGCCAGCGTTACGTCAAGCTGAAGGAACCGCGCGCCTTCGTGCCGCCAATCGCCGGCGAGGCGCTCGACGTGTACCAGACGGCGATACTCCGGGCCTGGGAACGTTACTCGGAACTCTCGGCGCTGCTCAAAGACGATGCATTGTCGATTCTGAAAGAGCTGCGATACGTACGGGCGAGCACCAGCCCGGAGCGTCTGAAGCAGATCGAACGTGATGCTGAAAAGCGCGCGATTGAAACCGCGCGTTATGTAGTTCCCATCGCAGCATTCACCTCGATGGTGCACACCGTGTCAGGCATCGTGTTGCACCGGCTGTGGCGGATGGTCAACACGAGCGATACCCCCACGGAAGCACGCCAGGTGATCGGGGGGATGGTGCATCTGGTGCGGGAATGGGATCCCTTGTTTTTCGAGAAGGTCGGGCTCGGACCGATTGGCGACGACACCATACCGGAGACGCACTTTCCCAGGCCGCAGGAGTCGGGCGACAGGTTTGCCGCCGCTTTCGACGAACGTTTGAACGGACGCTGGTCGCGGCTGCGTGACAGCTCCGGCGACGCCGAAACGCTCGTGGCCGACGCCGTGAGATCCGTGTTCGGGCTCGATTCCGAAGACATGACCGACGAGGATGCGCTGGACCGCGTCCTGAATCCCGCCCGCAACCGCTACCGCCTCGACGTTCTGAACGTGTCGTACCACTCGCCGTTGATGCGCGCCCTGCATCACGCAACGTATGTGTTCGAGAAACGCCTGAGTCACACGGCCGACTCGCAGGATCAGCGCCATCGCATGGTCCCTGCCTCGCGCCCGCTCATGACGTTTGCCGACACCTCCCGGCCCGACTACATCACGCCGAGGCTGATTGCGGCCAATTCGCGAGCGCGGGCTGTTTATGACTGTGCCATGCGCGAAGCATGGGCGGCCAAGAACCGGTTGCTCGAACTCGGTGTGCCGCTCGAGTTTGCGTTGTACGTGCTGCCTAACGCCAAGACGCTGCGCTTCATCGAGTCTGGATCACTGCTGGCGCTGCTGCACAAGTGGACGCTTCGGACATGCTTCAACGCGCAGGAAGAGATCTACCTTGCGTCAATGGACGAAATCTCACAGGTTCGGGCAGTGCATCCGCGGATCGGCAAGTACATCGGCCCACCGTGCGTCATTCGGAACGGCTTGATCTCTCCCCGATGCACCGAGGGTTCACATTTCTGCGGCGTCCCCGTCTGGCGCGATTTTCCCGTTGCGGTCCGTCGCCTGTAGTTACAGGGGGACTTACTTCACATCCTTACTTTTCCACTTTTCCACCTTTCCACTTCTTTCACTCTTCCACTTCCCCATGACTGCCTGGCTTGTCCACCTGTATACGGCAAGCAGCGCGGTCTTTGGCTTTCTGGCGCTTACGCGCATCTTCTACGACCGCTACCGTGACGCGTTCTTCTGGCTCGCGTTGGCGGTGTTCGTCGACGCCACCGACGGTGTGCTCGCGCGGCGCGCCAATGTGGCCGCCCGGCTCCCCTCATTCAACGGGGCCAAGCTGGACGACATCGTCGATTACATCACTTACGTGTTTGTGCCGGCGTTTTTCATGTGGCACGCACTGCTCGTGCCCGAGCGTTGGACGCTGCTGATGTCGGCCCTGATACTGCTGTCGAGCGCGTACGGGTTCAATACAGAGAGCGCGAAGACGGCCGATCACTTCTTCACGGGTTTCCCTTCCTACTGGAACATCGTTGTGTTTTATCTGTTCGTGGCCGGGTTGTCGCCGCAGGTAAATCTGTTTGTCCTCCTGCTGCTGGCTGCGTTCGTGTTCGTGCCGATCCGCTACGTGTATCCTTCGCGCACTCCGGTGCTTCGCAAATTCACCATTTCCTTCGGCGTGCTCTGGGGCGTTCTGATGATCGTCATGCTGTGGCAGATCCCAAACGTCTCGAGGACCCTGTTCTGGGCATCGCTCGTGTTTCCGCTCTACTACCTTCTCCTCTCGCTCGCGCTGGAAGGGCGAAGGACAGGGCAAAGGTCAAAGGTAAAGGGCAAAGGTAAAAGGCAAAGGTGAAACCCATCTCACTGAATGCCTGCAACCCGGGCCCCATGACCGGCAGGGGCAATCGCACGTGGTTGATTACCGGCCGCGTGCCGACCCTGATCGATGCGGGCGTCGGCGATCCTCGTCACCTCGATGCGCTCGATGCCGCACTCGACGGAGTTCGGTTGGCAAAAGTGATCGTGACCCACGGACATTCCGATCACGCGTCCGGTGCTGCCGCGATCGCCGGGCGTGCGCCGGGCGCACAGTTTTTCAAAATGCCGTGGCCCGAGCGTGACGGGCGGTGGGGCGTGCCATGGACGATGCTTGCGGATGGCGACTCAATTGCGGTTGGCGATACGACCGTTGCGGCGGTGTACACGCCGGGTCATGCACCGGACCATCTCTGCTTGTGGCACGCGAGTACGCGAACCCTGTTCGGCGGCGACCTGGCGATTAAAGCAACGACCGTGTACGTGCCGCCGGCACCGCACGGCGATTTGGCGGCGTACCTGGCATCGCTCGAACGCGTACGCGCGATGGATCCGGCGCGCATCCTTCCCGCGCACGGACGAGTCATTGACGATCCTCACAAGCTCCTCAATCACTATCTCGCTCACCGCCGCGACCGCGAGAACCAGATCGTCGAAGCAATTCGCGGCGGCGATACGCAGCCGGACGCGATTGTCGCCCGTGTCTATGCGGACCTGAAAGTCGAGCTTCAGTCGCGCGCGCGAGAAACAGTCGTGGCACACCTTCAGAAACTGGAACGCGAGGGACGAGCCATTCAGCGCAACGGCCATTGGTCGGTCGTCGCGAATTGAACGAAACGATCGTTCGCACTTCTTGCCTTGCCTCGTGAACGATATAGACTTCCCGTATGGACCAGGTCATCGACTTCATCAACATCAACCGCGACCGTTACGTAGGCGAGCTGAAGGAGTATCTCGCCATCCCCAGCATCAGCGCGCTGCCGCAGCACTCGGGGGACGTCAGGCGTGCCGGCGAGTGGACAGCCGACTCCATTCGAGGCGCGGGGATGCAGAACGTGCGGCTGATCGAGACGCCTGGCAACCCTGTCGTGTACGGTGAGTGGCTCGACGCACCCGGCAAGCCGACCATACTTTTCTACGGCCATTACGATGTACAGCCGGTCGATCCGATCGACCTGTGGACGACCCCGCCCTTCGAAGCGAACGTGCGCGACGGCGAGATCTATGCCCGCGGCGCAGCCGACGACAAGGGGCAGGTGTTCATGCACATCAAGGCGGTCGAAGCGTGCATGCAAAAGATGGGCGGGCTGCCTGTCAACATGAAGTTCTTCATCGAGGGAGAGGAAGAAGTCGGCAGCGTCCACCTCGACGAGTTCGTCCGCACTCACAAACAGGAGCTG
This sequence comes from uncultured Acidobacteriota bacterium, assembly GCA_963814955.1. GTDB lineage: Bacteria > Acidobacteriota > Vicinamibacteria > Vicinamibacterales > UBA2999 > DATCJA01. The sequence goes on along the minus strand of CAWFEX010000008.1, from coordinate 1,123,184 downwards.
GCCGCCGACGTCGTCGTCATTTCCGATTCGCCGATGTTCGACCGCGGCATTCCGTCAATCTGCTATGGCCTTCGCGGGCTCGTCTACTTCCAGATCGATCTTCGCGGAAGCAAGACCGATTTGCATTCGGGGTCCTTTGGCGGCGCTGTGGCCAACCCTGCTTTCGTGCTGTCGCAGCTACTGGCGCAGATGAAAGACCGCGGCGGCCGCGTGAAGATTCCGGGCTTCTACGACGACGTGCGGCCATTGAGCGACGCGGAGCGCGCAGAGTGGAAGAAACTGCCGTTCAACGAGACGAAGTACCGGAAGGAGCTGGGGGCGCCACGCTTGTTCGGCGAAAGAGGCTATTCGACGCTCGAGCGCGTCTGGGCACGGCCCACCTTCGAGGTGAACGGATTGCTGTCCGGATTCACTGGTGAGGGCGCCAAGACGGTGCTGCCCGCGGTGGCAATGGCGAAAGTGAGCATGCGGCTCGTCCCCGATCAGGTTCCGAACAAGATCGCGGAGCTCTTCGAGAGTTATGTGAAGAAGATAGCTCCGCCGACGGTCGACCTGAAGTTCACCCGGATGCATGGTGGAAAGCCGTGGATGACCGAGTTCGACAACAAGTACGTGAGGGCGGCAGGTCGCGCAATCGAGAAAGGGTTTGGCCGGGCGCCGGTGTTCAATCGCGAGGGCGGCTCGATTCCCGTGGTATCGACGTTTCAAGAGGAGCTCGGACTCCCAAGCGTGCTCTTCGGCGTCGGACTTCCGGACGAGAATGCGCACGCGCCCGACGAGAAGCTCGACCTCGCAAACTTTCACAACGGGATCATCGCGTCGGCGTACCTGTATCAGGAGATCGCGGGCCTGAGTTGATGTAGCGCCATGAGCGATGACCTGCTGCGTGCGCATGTGCGGCGCCTGCTCGATTGGGAAGACGCGCACATCGGTTTCGAGGTCGCGGTCAAGGACTTCCCGCGCGAGTTACGCGGAAAACAGGTCGAGGGGTTGCCGTACTCGCCTTGGCAACTTGTCGAGCACATGCGGATCGCGCAACACGACATCCTCGATTTCTGTCGCAATCCGAGCTACGTGGAGATGAAGTGGCCAGACGACTACTGGCCCAAGACCGTGGAGCCCCCGAGCGCTGACGCCTGGGAAAGCGCGCTTGCCGCCTTCCGTCGCGACAGGGAAGCGCTCAAACAGTTCTTCGTGGATCCCGGCCTGGATTTATTTGCGAAGATTCCGCACGGAACGGGGCAGACGTACCTTCGTGAAGCCTTAGTGGTCGCGGACCACAACGCCTACCATCTGGGGCAGCTGGTCGCGGTCCGCCGTCTGCTCGGGAACTGGTCTGCGTAAAGAACGTAACGCGACCGGCCGGTGGGCGGTCGCGTTTCGCAACGACTATAACTGCACCCCTGTTGCAGGTGTGGTGGGCCGATTACGATCCTGTCGGCCAGGCGACGGGCGGCGCGGCTGCTCGATCCGCGGCTCTTCCGACGATGTCTTCGTCAGCGTCTCTGTGTACACGGCGCCTTCGATGCCGCCCATCGTCCATTCGCCAACCAGACGGGTGCCATCAACCTTGTATACGACGACCGCCGGAGCGCCTCCGAAGTAGCTCACCGCAAGAATGCTGTTGCTGTAGATTCCGACGCCCATCACCGCGGAATCATCGAGCGTCCACTTCACGCGGAACGTATCGCGGACTTTAGCGATTTCGACCACGCCCCGGTAGGCGCTTCCGTCGGGATTCATCCCATCGCAGCGGTAGGTCCCCACGAGTTCAGGACTGGCAGCGGGTGCCGCATTCGAATTGAGGACGCACACCGCGGTGAGAACGACGCCAAGCAGGACCGTTCGGGGCATATAGCCTCCTGGTAGACACGCGTCAGCAAAAAGGGGGCCGCAGGACGTCTTCAGCCGTGTGCGCTGAGAAACGTGTGGTGACAAGATTATGCACCGAGTCGCTCGTTGTTCGGGTTCAAACCTTTTGGCAACCTGCACGGGTTTCCGGCGGCCCCTGTCGCCTTGGCGTCGGGAGCAGGAAAAGCGGCGGGAAAGGCCTCGTTGTTCGCAGGTGTCGGGCTGAGGGCCGTCTAAAGTCTGACGAATCGCGTCAGTTCAGTCCCGCGATGCGGCGCCGCAGTGTTTTTACGTGCTCCCAGATCTGCTGGCGTTCCTCACGAGTTTCCTTGTCGACTTCACCCACTCCCGACAGCTTCAAATACGTCTGGAGATCACGAAGGGCCGTGGTCATGTCGTTCAGGTGGAAGGCCAGAAGTCCCCTGTCGCGGAGCTCGCTGAGAGCGGAAGGGGTTACCGCCAGGAGAAGTTCCGTTGCATCGCGCGCCTGGGGAAACGACCGCATGTGCACATACAACCTCTTCAGGTTGAGCAGCATGCGGACGATGATCTGCGCCCGGGTGGCCGGAGCAAGCAGCGATCTGCTGAAGGCAACCTCGGTGCCGACGTGTTTCTGGAGAAGCCGGCGGCAGTCCTGCTCGGAGAGAAGGGCACCGCCGTGGAACGGGTCGATGATCAGCCGGCTTGCGCGCCCGCTTCCTGTTTTGTCGGGAATGCGGACAAGAAAATGGCCTGGGAAGTTGACGCCCTCGATGTGAAGTCCGGCACGTCGTCCGATTTCCATGTAGACGAGGGACAACGTGATTGGAATTCCAGTGCGACGGTCGAGCACCTCGTTCAGACAGCTGTTTCGGGGATCTTCGTATCGATCGCGGTTGCCGACGAAGTGTTGATCGGTGAACAAGTATTGATTGAACCTGTGGATACGGCAGAGGAGAGTGTGGTCTCCGGTCTGCTCCACATGACGCTCGATCTCGCGGCCGGCCGTTTCTCCCATCGCGTCGAGCTGCGCGAGATACACGTCCGCATCCAATCGTGGATATTCGAGGCGCGCGACGACGAGTGCCGCCGCAGCCAAATCGACGCCGGGCGCGTTCAAAGCGGCGGTCAACGCGTCGGCGAGGTCCCTGCGCATCTATTCACCAACCGTTGATTCACTCTCCCGTGGCTGCGCACATAGCCGATCCAGGGCCGGCACGGTAAGCTCGCCGAGACTTCCGACGACGAGCTCTGCGGCGGACAGCTCTTCTCGGCCGTAGCTCGTGGCGACTGCTACACAACGCAATCCCGCGTCGCGGGCCGACTCGAGTCCCCATCGTGAATCCTCGATGGCCACACACCGCCGCGAGTCGAGCCGGCCAGGCGCGTGGCGTTGCAGCCGTTCAAACGCAAGCAGGTAGGGAGCCGGAGATGGCTTGCTCTCCCCGGTATCCCCAGCCGCGACGACAGCGGTGAAGAGACCATCGAGACCGGCGCTCTGGAGGATTTCGAGAATCTCATGCCTCAGCGCTCCGGAGGCGATTGCGATTGGCACTTCAGCCGCCGCCGCTCGAATGAAATCCGCGGCACCAGGGAAAAGCACCCGCGCATCCTGCAGCATCTCCTGCAGGACGTGGGCCTTGCGCGCGATGAGGGAGGCAACTTGTCCATCATCGATCGCGATAGCGCGATCCCGTGCCAGCGCCCGGAAGAGTCCAGCATCGTCGTAGCCCAGGTACCGCTCGTAATAGTCGCGGGTACTGAGCTCCAGTCCTTCTTCGCTCAATATCTTCTGAAACGCGCGAAGATGGAGCGGCTCGCTGTCGGCGATGACCCCGTCGAAATCAAAGACGATCGCCTGAAGAGCAGATGTCATGCGCCAGGCGCCTTCTCACCCGCCTGGATCGGAACCTTCAGGCGATTGGAGGGAGGCGGAAAAGGGCATTCGTACGCGGCGTTATAGGCGCAGTAGGGGTTGTAGGCCCGGTTGAAATCGATCATGTAATAGCCGGTTGTTGTCGGCTCGATGTCGAGGTAGCGGCCAGCGGAATACGTATCCGTACCCGTCGTCATGTCTGCAAACGGCACGAAGAGGTTCGTTATCCGCTGCGTACCGTTCTCCACAAAGGCGCCGAGACTGCGCTGTTCTCCAGCCAGTGTGAACTCGAGCATCCCAACGAGCTGCATCTTGCGGAGAGCGCCCGTGGAGGTCGGCATTTCGAAGACGGGACGGTCGTCTGAAAGCTTCAGTGCCGCCGGCACCGAGTAGTTCGGGTCGATAGGAAAGTAACGCAGTGGCAGCAGGGTGTCGCGCCGGTCCTTCGGTACCGGGGAATCGGATGCTTCACGAAACTGCTGATCCTTGGCAGTGCGCGCGAGCATGAGTCCATTCACGTACGTGGACTCGTCCGGCGCGGAAGGTCCCGATGAGCACGCCGCGAACAAGGCGAGCGCCAGCGCAATAATGGCGATCCGCTGAGTCATCACTCAAAAATATACCGTCCCCGGTCGACGGTCGCGTCGGCAAGGCGCCGCCGCAGCTCCACGGTGTTTACGGGCATGTTCTTCAGGATACGCCGCAGGACGGCCATCAGTGTGCGCAGGTTGTCACCTTCTGACATGGCCGCGAAGGCGCTCCGGGCGGAGTGCTCGACGCGCTGCGCCGCGTCGTTGACGAAGCATTGTGCAGCGGCATGATGAAGCTCCACCAGGTGCGGAGCCGCCGATGCGGCTGCGCGCGCGCGCGCGACCGCACTCTCGGCGGCGTACGTTTCAATCAGGATGTCCGCCGCGTATCCGAGCACTTCCTGTTCGTCGTTGAGCTTCTGGCCGTAGGTCTGCATCGCCGTGCCGATGACCGCGAGCGCAACCTTCTTGAAGGCCAACACCAGTCGCCACTCCTCATCGAGGGGACCCCCGTCGCCCTGCTGCGCGATGGCGGACGACACGGTCAACAGCTCGTCCTGAAGCTGCTTGGCGGCGGCGACGAGCGGGAGCTCGCCTTTGAGCGCTCGGCGGATGAGCATTCCCGGAATCAGCAGACGATTGATCTCATTCGTTCCCTCGAAGATGCGGTTGACGCGGGCATCGCGGTAGTACCGCTCGGCGCTGTAGTCCTTCACGAAGCCGTTGCCCCCGTGAATCTGCACGTTCTCGTCGAGGACGTAGTCCAATGTCTCCGTGCCGGCCACCTTTGCGATCGATGCTTCGATCGCGTATTCCTCGAGTGCTTCCGCCACCGCTCCGCCGCCTTCTACCGCCTGATCGATCAGTCCCGCCGTCCGATAGACGAGGCTTTCGATTGCATACGTTCGTGCGGTCATTTCGCCGAGCTTGTGCCTGATCGCACCGAACGTTGCTATCGGCTGGCCGAACTGTTTGCGCTGCGCTGCATAGACGGCCGAGGCGCCAATGGCGGCGCGGCAGCCTCCGACGCTCATGCCGCCGAGCTTGAAACGGCCGAAGTTCAGCGTATTGAGCGCAACCTTGTGTCCTTTTCCGATCTCCCCGAGAACGTTGTCTGCCGGTACTTGCGCGTCCTGCAGCAGGATCGGCGTCGTTGACGATCCATGGAGCCCCATCTTGTGTTCTTCGTTGCCCGCGCTCACTCCCGGGAATGTCTTTTCAACGATGAATGCGGTGAAGTGCTCGCCGTCAACCTTCGCAAACACGATGATGACGTCCGCGAAGCCGCCGTTCGTGATCCACATCTTCTCGCCGTTCAGCCGCCATGAACCGTCGGCCGCACGAGTCGCGCGAGTCTTCGCGGCGAGAGCGTCGGACCCTGAGCCGGCCTCGCTGAGGGCATACGCTCCGACCGATTGGCCCGACACGAGCTTTGGCAGGTACTTCTCTTTTTGCGCGTCCGTACCGAACAGGGCGATCGGAACGATACAGAGATTGGCCTGCCCGCCGTAGGACGTCGCGAAGGACGCGGCGCGCGCGATTCGTTCCGCGACGATGAGTGACGAGACCTTGTCGAGATCGACGCCACCGTAACGTTCGGGCACGTTGATGCCGAGAAGACCGAGCTCGCCGGCCTTGCGAAGCAGCGATCGAGCCAGCTCCCAGTCTTTCGCTTCGAGGCGATCGAGATGCGGCAGGACTTCGCCGTCGACGAACTCGTCGGTCGTCTGCGCCATCAGACGATGCTCGTCGGACAGCTTTTCGGGCGTGAAGACGTCGGCGTCGGCCACGTCTTCGAGCAGCCACGATCCGCCTTTTCGAACCTCGCTCGCCGTTTCCATGTCGATTTCCATATCTGGCAGGTGCTGAAAGGACCCGCTCTACATCCGTTCGAAGATTCCCGCCGCTCCCATGCCGCCTCCCACGCACATCGTGACCATCCCGTATCGAACGTTTCGGCGTTTCATTTCGTTGAGTAGCGTGGTCGTCAGCTTTGCTCCCGTGCATCCAAGGGGATGGCCCAGGGCGATGGCGCCGCCATTGACGTTCAGCCGATCCGGATCAATCGGCAGCTCGCGGAGGCAGGCAAGCACCTGGGCGGCAAATGCCTCATTCAGCTCCACCAGACCGATGTCGTCGAGCGACAGCCCGGACAGCTTCAGCGCCTTTCGGATCGCCGGGACGGGGCCGATTCCGAAGAGCTCCGGCGGGACGCCAGCGGTCGCAAAGCCTACGAACCGGGCCAGAGGCTGAAGGCCTCGCTCCTTGGCGACTGCAGCCGTAGTGACGAGCACCGCCGCGGCGCCGTCACTGGTTTGCGAGGAGTTTCCGGCCGTGACTGTGCCCGCGGTGTGAAATGCCGGCCGCAGCTTCGCGAGCGCCTCGGCGGACGTGTCGCGGCGCGGTCCTTCGTCCTGACTGAACGTGACCTCGCGAATCTCATGCGTTCCTGGACCGTTGGTCTGCACCGACACTCGAAACGTCACAGGCGTGATTTCGTCCACGAACCGGCCGGCATCGATCGCGGCGAGCGCGCGCTGATGGCTGCGAAGCGCGAAGGCGTCCTGTTCATCGCGTGTGACGCGGCTCTCGCGTGCGTGGTTTTCCGCCACCAGGCCGGTGCTCAGGTACACGTCAGGATAGTTGTCGACCAGCGCCGGGTTCGGAGAGACCTTGTTCCCGCCCATCGGGACCATGCTCATCGACTCGGTCCCGCCCGCGACAATCGTCTGAGCGAACCCGCACATGATTTTCTCCGCGGCAAACGCGATGGACTGCAGGCCAGACGAGCAGAAACGATTGATAGTGACGGCCGAGGCTTCAACCGGTATTCCGGCACGCAGGCTTGCAATGCGCGCGACGTTGAGCCCCTGCTCTGCCTCCGGCATCGCGCATCCGAGAATCACGTCGTCGACGTCAGATGCCTCGACGCCCGGCGTCCGCTTGATCACGTCGCTGATGACGGCTGCAGCCATCTCGTCCGGACGGACCGTTCGCAGCGAGCCTGCCGGCGCCTTGCCCACGGCGGTGCGGGCGGCGGCAACGATTACGGCTTCGTGCATGAGAAATCCTCCAGCAGGTCTGACAGCGCATCCCCCACTTCACTCGCCTGACCGTCGAACAGGTGGTTTGCGCGGTCGATTTCGATCAGTTCCTTTGGTTCCGCGAGCTGCGCATAAAAATGGCGCACCATTCTGATCGAGATAATCTCGTCTCGTTCACCGTGGACGATGAACTTGGGCTTTGGCGACATCTTCACGGAGGCGAACTCGTATTTGTCCACGGGCGGCGCAATGGCGATGAGTGCACAGACCCGATCGTCGTCTGCGCCAACTGTTGTGGCGACGTAGGAACCAAACGAAAACCCGGCCGCCCAGATGTCCAGATCCGGGTGACGCGCGGCCATGAATGCGACGGCGGCCCTGTAGTCTTCCATCTCGCCGCGACCGTTGTCCCAGGTCCCCGTGCTCGATCCGACGCCCCGAAAATTGAAGCGCAGCACTGCACATCCAATGCTCGTCAATGCCTTTGCCGACTGGTAGACGACCTTCGTATGCATCGTTCCACCCTTGGTTGGCAACGGGTGCGCGAAGACAACCGCCACTCGCGGAGCACCGTCAGGCATGTCGAGCAGCGCTTCGAGCGGGCCTGCGGGTCCGGGAATCTCGCGGACACGATCAGCCAATGCGCCTCCAGCGAGCCGATTCGCGCTCGGAGCGTTCGGCGAATGCCGCCACGAGGACTGCGAAATCGTCGGGACGCGTCACCAATCCCAGATGGCCTGTCTGCGGGAGGACTTCGAGCTGTGCGCCTGGCCACATGCGCGCGTACTCTCGGGTGGCCGCTACCGGCACCACCCGATCCAGGGCCGGATCTCCGGTAATGACAAGAGTTGGTGACGTGACGCCGGCAAGTTCCTTCGGGAAGTTCACGGAGGCCAGCATTCGCACCCGTCGTGCCATTCGGCGCGGCGACGACATGTGGGCGATGACGCGACCGCCGTACCGCAGTGCGGCAAGCACGCCACGCGCGAAGCCGCGGTTCGCAGCCGCGATCTCGGGGTACAGCCGCAGCGATGACACAAGAAACAGCGGCGCCAGGAGCCGCGGCGCTCGCATGAAGAACTTCACCCGTCGATCGGGCCTCCAGGACGGTGGCAGCGCCGACACGAGCACGAGCGACGCGGTCCGGTCGGGGTGGCGTGCCGCGAAGGCAGCTGCAATCAGCCCGCCGTACGACACTCCGCATATTGTGGCGCGCTGGATGTCCGATGCATCGAGCGCCTCGCGGACCTGGTCGACATAACACCAGAACCCACGGTCATCGTCGAACCGGGCGCCACAGGATGGTTCGTCCGCCAACGAAAACGTGATCACACGGCATCGATGTGTCAGCGCATCGATGGCCGGTTTCATCCACTCCCATCGACCCTGCACGCCGGGGATTACGACGACCGGCGGTCCGCCGCCGCGGTCAATGATTTTCATCCCAAAGTCTAGTTTCGCAGGGGTTTCCCCGTTTTCAATGTGTGCTGGATTCGTTCCAGCGTCTTTCGTTCGCCCGTCAGACTCAGAAACGCCTCTCGTTCCAGATCGAGCAGCTCCTGTTCGGTGACGGTCGACGGGTGCGGCAGGTTCCCGCCTGCCATAACGGTCGCCAGCTTGCGGCCCACCAGCGCATCGTGATCGCTGATTCGACCCGCCCGCCACGCCAGGTGGATGCCCAGCTTCAAGGGTGCCAGCACGGTGTCGCCGCCCACGGGGATGCTGGTTCGTGGCTGCGGCGGGTGGTAACCCTCCTGAACACGCTGCAGGGCTCGTGCCTTTGCGTCGTCGAGCAAACGTTCGTTGTTCATGGTGACCGCATCGACCGGCCGGAGGTAGCCCAGCCGTTCGGCGTCCGGCCCGGAGGACGACACTTTTGCAAACGCGATGGTCTCGAACGCGCGTTGAATGGGCGGCAGCGGGTCCGTCGCAGACGCCGGAGCGTCTTCAATGGCTCTCGCCATCATTTCCTTGGTGCCGCCCCCGGCGGGAATCAGCCCGACGCCCACCTCGACGAGACCCATGTAGGTTTCGGCTGCCGCCTGAACGCGGTCGCCGTGAAGACAAATCTCGCAGCCGCCGCCCAGCGCGAGGCCTGCTGGCGCCACGACGACCGGCACGCCTGCGTAGCGCAGTCCCATGTTCGCGCCCTGGAACGCGCGCACCATGGCATCGATTTCTTCCCAGTTCTCTTCCTGCGCTTCGAGAAGGAGCAGCATCAGGTTCGCGCCCGCCGAGAAATGGGGACCCTCGTTCCCGATCACGAGCGCGGCGAAACCGCTTTCCGCCTCTCGGACAGCCGCCTGGAGCATCTGAATCGTGTCCCCGCCAACGGCATTCATCTTCGAATGGAACTCGACGCAGAGCACGCCGTCGCCGAGATCAACGAGGCTGGCGCCCGCATTTTTCCGGACCACCCCTGAACGCTCTTTCGCGCTGCGCAGAATCAGCAGGTCGGGGGCCGCCGGCGGAAGGGCGCCCGCGCGCAGGGTCTTTTGCGTACTTTTCAGCGCGGTTTCCAGCAGCGGCGGGATTGCTTCTGACGATGAGTTCCCAACGAGCAGGTCAGGACTCGTTTCACGTACCGCATCGACAACCTTTTGAACACCGATGGCGTCGATGAGCTCGAACGGGCCAAGCTCCCACCCGAAGCCCCACCGCATCACGCGATCGACGTCGTCGGTGGAATGAGCGATCGCCGGTGTGACCGCAGCCGTGTAGACGAGCAGTGGGGCTAATGTCTCCCGGAGAAAACGGCCGGCCTTGTCGGGGGCGTTGAACAACGCACGCACGCGTTCGCGGACGTCGGCAATTGGTTCCGTGCTTTCGATTGACGGCAGGCGCGGTTTCTGTCTGGCGCGGTATGTCAGTGCGGCGGGATCGAGTGTCAGGATTTGCGACTCGCCGTCCGCCTGTTTCTCACGCTTGTAAAAGCCCTGACCCGCCTTTTCTCCGGTCATGCCGCGTTCGAGCATCTGAACCACGAAAGGTGGCACCGCCCACACGTCGCTTCCCGGACTGTCGCCGAGCCGCGCGCGCAGGTTGCCGACCACGTGGCCGAGGACATCCAGGCCCGCGATATCCATCGTGCGAAACGTCGCGCTCTTCGGCCGTCCGAGCGGGGGGCCGGTAATGGCGTCAACCTCTTCGATCGTGTACTCGCCTGCCGCGACTTTCGCGAGCATGCGCATGAATCCATAGAGGGCGATGTGATTGCCGATGAAGTTCGGTGAGTCCTTCGCAATCACGACGCCTTTGCCCAGACGGTGATCGGCGAAATGGCTCACGATGTCGACCACGTCGCGCTTCGTGTCGGGAGTCGGAATGATTTCGAGAAGATGCAGGTACCGCGGAGGGTTGAAGAAGTGCGTACCGAGCCAGTACTGCCGGAAGTTTTCGGTGCGACCTTCCGCGAGGACCGAAATCGGGATGCCCGACGTATTGGACGTCACGATCGATCCGGTCCTCCGCACAGTGTCGACTTTCTGCAGCAGACCGCGTTTGATGTCGAGCTGTTCGATCACAGCTTCGATGATCCAGTCGCACTCGTGAATGCGACTGAGATCGACGTCGAAGCTGCCGGTCGTCACCAGTCGCCATGTATCTGCCGTGAAGAACGGATCGGGCTTCAGCCGTCGCGCGCGCTCAAGCCCTTGCCTGGCGGCGTCGGCCGTCACGTCGAGGAGGAGCGCCGGCGTGCCCGCATTTGCGAAGTGCGCGGCAATCTGCGCGCCCATCGTCCCGGCACCCAGAACGGCAACGGAGCGAATGGTCATGATCCGATGTTACTTCCAGCGCGTCAGAATCGACTCCCGGTCGAAAAGTGCAATGCCGAGAAACATGAGGCCGGCGTTGGCGGCACTCAATGCCAGCGCGATGAATGCAATCACCGGCATCGTGAGACGAAAGGCGCCCGAGAGCTGGAGGACGAGTACTCCCGCGATCGGGAGGACGATCAGCGCGCCGATCTGCTGAGCGCTTCGTGCATCGTTGACGCGCGAGGACACGCACACCGCCAGCTGCAGTGCGGCAAGCGCAGCGAGTGGGCCCAGCAGCAGGATGAGGGTCAGCGAAGACGGGCTGAGAAGCGCCCGAAAGACACCGGGTTCGGCGAAGATCGCCACACCTCCTACATACGCAGCGAAGCAGACAACGGTAAGGGCGAGCGCCGGCAGCAATGCTCCGAGAACTTTCGCGGTAAGCAGCTCGAACGTCGTCAACGGTGTCGCAAGCAGCGGCTCGAGTGTGCGCGACTGTTTCTCTCCAATCACGCTGTACGCCGCGACCGACATCGATCCGGCTACCGGTGTCAGCACGAGCAGCACGAGAAACTGCTGAAAGATCCATGCCTGGATCGCCCCCTCGGGATTGAGATTCGCGAGTGCTGGTTGATCGCGGTACACCTCCGTGGCGATCTCGAAATCGCTCGAGTCCGACAGCCGCTCGCCAGTGAGAACCGGAACGATGATGGCGACGAAGAAGGGCAGCAAAATCGAAACGACCCCTGTCAGGATGGCAGGCATGAACACTGCTTGGTTCTGACGGAGATCAGCCAGTTCTTTGCGCAGAAGAGCAATGATTCGGGTCATCAGCGCACCGCCGCAGACGCAGCATCATCCTGCAGGAGGCGTAGATACACCTCCTCGAGTGGAGGTTGCTCGGGGACGACCGTCACGATGTGTGCGCCTGCCTCGACCAGCCGTCTCACGAGCAGCGGCGTATCGGACGTGTGATCGACGACGCCGACAGAGAGCGTCTCGCCGGCCGTCCGGACATCGCCGAATCCTCCCTGTGAAAGAACGTCGACGAATGCGGCGCCTGGTTGCGCCAGTACGACGCGAACGCGGGCGCCGAACAGATGCTCCCTCAGCGCAGCGGGCGTGTCGAGCGCTACCAGGCGCGTGCGCATGACCGCAACGCGATCGGCGATGCGCTCGACCTCGTCCAGGTTATGTGTCGAGAGGACGATGGTGCGCCGCTCGCTGCGCAGGCGCAACACGAGCGCCCGCATATCGCGCGCGCTCTCCGGGTCGAGGCCGGCAGTTGGTTCGTCGAGCAGAACGATGGTGGGGCGGTGCAGGAGTGTGCGCGCCAGCGCGACGCGCTGGCGAAGGCCCTTGGACAACTGCGCCGCCACATCCCCGGCGCGATCGCTCACGTCCAGAAGTTCGAGCGCCTCGTCAACGGCTTCGTCTGGGCGCGACAACCGATGGAGTTGTGCGTAGACAAACAGGTTGCGCCGTACCGTCAGACGGTCCCAGAGGCCGGGCATCTCCGTGAGGAACCCGATTCGTCCCCGCAATCGCGACCCGTTTTGTCGCGTGAGTGTCTCAGCGTCCACCGTCACGCGACCTGACGAGGGTTCAATCAACCCGGCAAGCATCCTGAGCGTCGTCGTCTTGCCGGCACCGTTCGGTCCCAGCAGCGCAAAGATTTCGCCTGGCACGAGATCGAAGGAAACGTCTTCGACCGCGACGCGGGTGCCGAATCGGCGAGTGAGATGGTGGGCGGTCAGGGACACTGGACGGACGAGCGGCGCATTACCGGCGAAATCAGCGGCGCGGGTCGAATTCGTAACACCCCGGTGTCACCAGCAGGCGGCCATCCTTCGTGAAGAAAAGGCTCGTCGGGCTGATGACTCCGGCGGCGGTGAACTGAATCGCACGGCTTTTATCTCCCTGCGCGTTGTACACGTAGGTAAACGGGTCAACAAGCGAGATCCACAACTGTCCGCGGCCGTCGACGGCCGCGGCGCGTACCGCGGGTGTCACGAGCGGCAGTTCACGATCCTCGACGCGCCTCGTCGGCCAACGCGTGGGCATTCGCTCCAGATAGTTGTCGATCTCGGGACCTTCGATGTGCCGTTCGTAGAGTAAGCGACCCATAGGGTCGTACTTCTGAAACATCGGACGTCCCGCCAGAAACACGTAGAAATACCCGCCGGTTGGATCCACGAGCGGAAGCCCGACGTTGAGCGCAAGGTGAACGTCCCGGTCCTGTTCGTGGCCGGTGTTGCGCAATCTGCCGAAGCTCCGAAACGCATAGCCGGACGATGAGTATTCGGTGAACAGCGTGCCACTTTCAGGTTGACTGATCACGAGCGTTGGTTCGGTGAACTGAATCGACGCGATGCCGCTCACGACGAGCGGGCCAATCGCAATCGCGGCGGTTCGCTGGCGCGCCGGGAGCGTGAAGCCGCCGCGACGGAGCCCACCGCCGCCGAAAATCTGTATCCGCTCCACGCCGCGGGGCGCATCCGCAACCACGAAGGATCCTGTTGGTGAGGTGTCAAAGCCGCGCGGCTGAAGGATGCGGCCGAGCTCGGGGCCGATTTCCACGAGCTTGATTGGCGCTTTCTTCTCGGAGTCCACCGCGTACACGGTGTGGCCTCGGCGATCGAAGACGTAATACGGACCTCCAGGGGTTTGCTGAAAGCTGAGGGGTTCTTCGAAGGTCGCAACCACGTGAGGCGGGAGACCGCCAATTGACGAAAGGACCTCGACCGACAGCCTGGCGTCGGTCGTGGTACTGCAGGAGCGCGGACGTCAGAATCACCGCGAGGACGCGGCCCATTTCACTGTTCAGTACGCGGCAAGCTTGCGAATCGTCTCGAGGACGTCCGAAGTATTCGGCAGAATTCGCTCCTCGAGAACGGGCGCATAAGCCACCGGACAATCGAGTGCGGCAATGCGAGTCACCGGCGCGTCGAGGTGTTCGAACAGTTCCTGCGCGATGCGCGCTGCCAGCTCGGCACCGAAGCCGCAAGTGAGCTGATCTTCGTAGGCGACGACGACGCGGTTTGTCTTCTGAGTGAACGCGGCAATCGTCTCCCAGTCGTACGGGAATGATCGTGCGCAGATCGACAACGGCAACGCTGATACCGTCGCGCTCGGCTTGCGCCGCGGCGAGGAGCGAACGATGGACCAGTGCGCCCCACGTGAAGACCACCACGTCGGTGCCGTCACGCGCCACTGTCGCCTTTCCGAACGGCACCATGTATTCCGCACCCGGATACGCGCTCTTGTTGTACGGCTGGCGGTAAAGGTGCTTGTGCTCGAGAAACAACACCGGATCGTCACAGCGTATCGCCGTGCGCAGCAGTCCCGATGCGTCCTGTGCATTCGAGGGAAACGCGATTCGGATGCCCGGCGAGTGCGCGAAGATCGCCACTCCGGACTGACTGTGGTACGGCGCACCGCCGCGAAGGTATCCGCCGATGGGGACGCGGACGACCATCGGACACGACCAGTTGTTGCTCGATCGGTATCGCATCATGGCCATCTCGTCGCGGAGCTGCATGAAGCCCGGCCAGATGTAGTCGAAGAACTGGATCTCGACTACGGGCTTCAAGCCGCGAAGCGCCATGCCGACGCCGCGGCCGACGATATTCGCCTCTGCCAGTGGTGCATTGAATACGCGATCGCTGCCGTGCAGTCGTTGAAGTCCGTGCGTGACCTTGAATACCCCGCCTTTTCCGGCCACGCTCGCCAGCGCTTCTTCGCGGGTCGCGTCGGCCACGTCCTGGCCGAAAACCACGATTCGCGGGTCACGTGCCATTTCGTCGCGCAACGTGGCGTTGATGATTCCGACCATCGTGTCCGGTTTGCCCTCGAGTTGCGGCTCGGTTGCAAACGCCGCGGCGGTTGGATCGACGGTCGGGGAGAACACATACCAGGAAGCCGTTTCGGGCTCGGGTTTCGACGCCTGCAGCGCCTGCTGGGCAGCGGCGTTCACCTCCCGCTCCACCGAGGCCTGAATCTCCGTCAACTCGGTGTCCGAGGCCAGCTCCTGCAGCTTGAGGAGGTGACGCATCCGCAGGATCGGATCGCGTCGTGCCTCCGCGTCCCGTTCGGCGGTCGTCTTGTACAGCTTCTCGTCGTCCGAGAGGGAATGCGAGTACGGCCGAATGACCGTGGCGTGGACGAATGCCGGTCCCTTGCGACTTCGAACGTGTGCGACTGCGTCGGCAAGGGTCCGGTAGCTGGCGAGATAATCGGTGCCGTCGCACCGGAACGTCCGAAGCGCCGGAAAATGCTCGACGATGCGCGAGATGTCGCCCCCGGGCGTTTGCGCTTCCACCGGGACTGAAATGGCGTATCCGTTGTCTTCGCAAAGATAGAGAATCGGCAGCCTCTTCGTGCACGTGGTATTCAACGACTCCCAGAATTCACCTTCGCTCGTCGCGCCGTCGCCGATCGAGACATATGTGATCTCATCGTCGTGGAACTTCGAGTGGCGATCGGGGATCTCGGTGACGCGCTGGTAGATCACCGTTGCTTCGGCGCACCCGACCGCGTGCAGGCACTGGGTGCCTGTAGCACTGCTCTGCGATGGAATGTTGAGACGCCTGTTCCCCCAATGAGACGGCATCTGTCGGCCGCCCGACGAGGGATCGTCCTTCGCACCAACCGACGACAGGAACATCTCGAGCGGCGTGAAGCCGAGAGACAGGCACAGAGCTCGATCGCGGTAGTACGGGAAGAACCAGTCGTAGCCGGCTCGAAGATGCTGACCGGCCGCGACGAGAACGGCTTCGTGACCTGCGCCGCTGATCTGAAAGAAGGCCTGACTTTGATTTTTGAGCTGGATCTCCTTGTCGTCGATCTTTCGCGACAGGAGCATGAGGCGGTAGGCAGCGAGAAGTTCATCCCTGGTCAATCCCTCGTGCTCGCCTTCCCGTGTTCTCCGGCCGGCGGCGCGCACGTCCGCCAGGGACGACCCCTTCATACGATCGAAATTATGGCACTATCGGGAAGGCTATGACTACCGTACGCGTGCATCGTTGGGACGAAATCGCGCTCGAGAAGATTACCGAGATGATCTCGCAGAAAATCATCGCGGGCGAGCGGCAAATGCTTGCGCAGATCTATCTAAAGCGGGGTGCGCTCGTCCCCATGCATGCGCACGAAAGCGAGCAGATGACCTATATCCTGCAGGGGGCCTTGAAGGTGCTCGTCGGCGGTGAAGAGGTGATGGTTCGCGAGGGCGAAGTGCTGCACATACCTTCGGGAACACCGCATCAAGCCGAAGCGCTCGAAGATACATTCGAGCTCGACGTGTTCAGCCCGGTCCGGCGGGACTGGATCGAGACCGAGCCCTGAATGGCGGCTGCCGCGAGGGTCACGTCAGCGGGCGGATCTTGCGCGGCGGCGCTCCGGGTGCTCGGGTTCGCGCTCGGCTTGTTCTTCCTGTTCAACGGCCTCGACAAGGCGGCGTGGTTCCTCGATAGCGCAATCCTCGACGACAGGCTCGACGGGTGGCTCGAGAACGCACCGCCCACAGTTCGGTGGTATATCGAGACCCTTGCTGCGCCGGCAGTGCCGTTGTTCGCGAGGATCGTACCGGTTGCGGAGCTGCTCGCGGGCGCCGCCTTGATCCTGGGATTCTGGACTCGTCTTGCCGCGTTTCTGGCCTTGATGATGGTGGCCAACTTCAACTTTGCGCGGGGTATGTTCCACTCGGGAGAATTTCTCACGGATGGCGTCGGCTTTCCGGTGGTTGGGGCGCTGCTCGCACTGGCGATCGCCGGCTCGCAGCTGCCATTCAGCCTGACCAAATGACAAGTCACAAGTCACGAAGTCGGATGACCTCGACCTCAGCCTTGTACTTTGTGACTTGGGCGCTGTGACTTGTGACTTGTAATCGGGCAGTCTAATGAACGCGCCGGTCTACATCGTTCGCGCGGCCGCCGGAGTAGACATCGAAGCGGCGGCGCATTCGGTTGATACGCCACTTCAGGTACCTGTATTTGATCTCAGACATGAGATGGGTGCGGGTGCCACCCTTGAGGTAGAGATAGGCCGCCACCAGTCCGCCCAGGTGCGTGAGGTGCGCGACCCCACCGCCGCCGCGCGTTGAGGAGACCAACGCGATGCCGCCGAGGATAAGGACGAAGTATCTCGCCGGGATTGGAAATACGAAATACAAATAGATCGGGCGGTGAGGAAAGTACAAGGCGTACGCGAGCAGTACGCCGTAGATGGCGCCCGAGGCTCCAATGGTCAGCGAGTGGTAAAGGCCCTCGGCAAAAGGCAGCGGCGTCAACGACAGCCCCACGGTGGTCAACGCAGCGCCGACGCCAGAGACGAAGTAGAACTTCGTGAAGTAGCGGCTTCCCCACATCCGCTCGAGCTCCACTCCAAACATCCAGAGCATGAGCATGTTGAAAAGGATGTGAAAGATTCCTGCGTGAAGGAACATGTAGGTGGCCGGCTGCCATATCCGGAGGTTCTCGAAAATCGCGCGTGGCTGCAGGCCGAAATTGCCGTTGACTACCAGTTCAAGCGTTGGTGAGAGCGCCGTAATCAGAAAGATGGTGACGTTCGCGATGATGAGCAGCTTGATGGCAGGCGTCACCGGCCCAGGTCCGAACGAATAGGCGAAATTGGATGTGGCGGACGGTCGGCGCATCGTCTTCAGTTTGTTCCAACTGGAGCTTATCGAGCAACATCCATGCCCGGGATTCAGCTGTTCCTATATCGGCGGACGTGCAGGCGTGTGCCCGAGTTTACCGGTCGGAAGCGGTATCGCGCATAGGGCGGCGAGCAGCGGCATGAACGCCATCGCCGTCAGTGTTCGTTCGATGCCAATGCCGATCGGCAAGGATTCCCACGAACGGCACAGCCACCCCTCCCATTCCCCACGCGAAGCCCATCATCAGTGACGACACGGTCGCGGCGCTGATTGGGGCAATCATCTGGCCGAACGTGACGTTGACCGGCAACGTCGACTGCAGCAGGCACCCCCCAACCGACACGAGCACCACGAATTGCCATCCTGCCTGAGTTGGTGCGATGGCCAGAAATGGAACCGCAATAACGAGCGACCAGAGGATGACGTTTCGCGCACCCCATCGATCCGCGAGCGGCCCGCCGAGGAAACCACCGACGCTGCTGACGAACAGATAAACCGCACTGACAGTTCCTGCCTCGGCGACCGACATGCCACGCCGAGTCAACATGACCGGCATGAACGTGGCGAAGCTCAAAGCGGCCAGCGTGCGCATGCACCACCGTTATGTACAGAAGCGTGAGCGGTTTTCGGTATGGCGCCAGGGCACGAAACCGCCGGACGCCCCTGATCGGTTAGATGGCTCATCGTCGGCACTCTGCGCAGAACGACGCCAGCACCGCAAGCGCCGGAAGCACCAGGAGCGGTATCCAGACCAGCCCATAGCGCTCCGCGAACGGTGCAAAAACGAGCGGCCCAAGTGAAAAACCAAGCGAGCCGCCAGTGATGTGAAACGACATCGCGTACCCCTGACGAGTGCCTGCCAGCCGATGGACCAACGCCGCCGCCGGTGGATGAAAGGCGGCCGCGCCGAGACCGCCGACCGTCAGGATGACGCCGAGCGCGACGGGCGTCGAAGCAAGACCGATGAGTGGCAGCAGCGTCACGGTGAAGAGAGGGCCGGCGATGAGCAGCGCTCTCGGGCGCCACCGGTCGGCGATGTGACCGAACGCGAGCTGAGATACTGAATTCGCCATCAGAAAACACATCTGTAACGTTCCGGCCGCAGCCAGCGACAGGCTCAGGTGGGGGATGAGCAGCGGAAGCAGTGGAGCGTAGATGTTGCTGAACCCGTCAACGAGAAAATGCGTACCTGCCATCAGCAGCACCGTGGGGTGCAGTCCTAGAGGGCGTTTCATCTCAACGGCGTCTTGTGGCACGACTTCCTTCAGGTTCGTCTTCCCAGCTTTCGCGTGACCAATGCGACACCTTCGCGAAACTCGGGGATGTGGAGGATATGCGCGGCGGCAGCGAGCACCGCGAGCGCGACCATGATCGAGGCTCCGAGACGGACAATCTGCCGGGACAGAGCGTTGCCAGCCAGCCAGGTGGCGCCTGCCGAGTCCACCAGTGCGACCGCCACCGCCATGACGATCGACGCAATCATGATTCGCACAAACGAGCTCAGCAACTCGCCGCCCATCCAGGCCGCCGAGCCGCCGCCGCAGGAGAAACATGAGGAGCGCCGCATTGAAAAGCGCCGCAACCGACGTTCCAAGCGCAAGACCGCGGTAGCCAATGAACCGGACCAGGACGATGTTCAGCGCCGCATTGACCGCGACGGTGGCGACGCTCACTTTGACCGGCGTTCGGTTTTCGCCGAGCGCGTAGAACACCGGCGATGCGATTCGAACGACCGAATAGCCAACCAGACCGAGCGCGTAGAACTGGAGGGCAGCAGCGGTGGCAGCCGTATCAGCGGCCGTGAACGCGCTGCGCTCGAAAATCACGCGCACGATCGGAACGGCCAACACCAGAAGCCCCGCTGTCGCCGGCACGTTCAGCATCATCATCAGCGACAGCCCATCGGCCACCGTTCGGCGGACGTGGTGTTCCTCATTCAGCGCGGCGTGCCGCGACACGGCAGGCAGCGTGGCAGTCGCGATGGAGATGCCGAAGAGCCCGATCGGCAGGTACATCAGCCGGAACGCATAGTTCAGCCAGGACACAGCACCTGTGCCTTCGCCGGTGGCGAGCACGGTGTTGACGAACACGTTCACCTGCGTGGCGGCGAGTCCAATGGTGCCAGGTCCCATGAGGATGAGGACTCGTCTGAGGCTTTCGTCCCTCCAGTCGAGAATCGGACGATACGCAAAGCCTTCGCGACGCAGCGCCGGCCATTGCACCGCGAGCTGAGCGGCGCCTCCGAGCAGCGATCCCATCGCAATGCCGGCAATCGCCGGCAGGCCAAGGGAGGGCATGAGTGGGACCACGGCGAACGCGCAGGTAATCGTCGCCACGTTGTACATGGCGGGCGACAACGCGGGAATGAAGAACCGGTGCAGCGAGTTGAGCATGCCCATACACGCCGCTGCTACCGCCACGAACGACAGAAACGGCAGCATGATTCGCGTCAGGAACACGGTCAACTCGAGCTTGCCCGGTACGCTGCGGTACGCGCCGGCGAACATTTCCACGAGCGGCTCCGCGAACACGATTCCGACGAGAACGAGGAGCCCGGTGATGACAATCAAGCCGTTGATGACGTAGTTGGCGAGGCGCCACGCGGATTCCTTGCCCGCGGTTGCGAGATGGCGCGTGAACGTGGGCACGAAGGCGCTGCTCATGGCGCCTTCCGCAAACAGGTCGCGCACGAGGTTCGGAATGCGATAGGCGACGTTGTACGCGTCCATCGCATTGCCTGCACCGAACAACGCCGCCAGTACCTGTTCACGCACGACCCCGAGAATCCGGCTGGTCATCGTCGCAACACCAGCCGCCGCGGCGGAACGCGCGAGAGTCGACGTGGAAGACGGTTGGGAGTTAGGCGCCAAGCTTGCGGCGGACCGCCTCGTTGATGGTCCGGCCGTCGGCATTCTTGCCGGCCAGCTTTGGCATCACGGCTTTCATTACTTTGCCGATGTCCTTCGGCGAGGTGGCACCCGTCTCGGCGATAGCGGCAACCACCGCTGCTTCAATATCCTCAGGCGACGCCGCCGGCGGAAGAAATTCCTCGAGAACGGCGATCTCGGCGGTCTCTTTCTCTACAAGATCACCACGTCCGGCCTTCGAAAACTGCTCGATGGAGTCGCGGCGCTGCTTGACGAGACTCGTGATCACCTGGACGACTTCGGCGTCCTCGAGATCGCGGCCCTTCTCGACGCCTTTGTTCATGATGGCAGCCTTCACCATCCGCAGCGCGGAAAGGCGGCCGGCGGCCCTGGCTTTCATGGCTGCGGCGATGTCGGCGTTGACTTTATCGGTGAGTCCCATGCGTCCGCACGCGGGTCCGCGTAAACCCGCTGTCAATGATCCTGATCAGAGTCGCCGTAGGTAATGTGCCAGCCGTCAGTGTCGTCGTAGAACCCCTTCGGGACCTGTACGGCGTTCACTTTGACGCCGACTTCAAGCGTCGACTTCACGGTGAAATATCCATTGCGACGCAGCACGCGCCGGAATGCGCCGCTCATCACGTGGCAGCGGATCTTGTCCGCATCTTCCGCACGCGCCGCTCGATCGACCCACCGCAACAGCGTCTTCAGTCCCGCCACGTCGTCGGGATCGACGAGGAAGTCGACCAGCAGAGTAACCCGGCCGAACGGCTCGTGACGGTGGCGGTAAACCGCATAGCCGTGAAGCTCCCCCTGACGCCGTAATGCGACAACAGAGTATCGGACGTGCGGCGGTTCGATATACCGCCAGTTCAAGTACGGAGCGTCGCGGCGAACCGCGAGGTCGAATTTCGGTGCGAGCCGATCCCAGAGCGCCGTGAACGCCGAATCGAATCGGCGAATGGGCTCACACTCTGCGCGAAGCGGCCGAGACCTGGCGACGATCCGGATTACAGGAAGAGTGAGCGCGGACACGACGCGATTGAGCGCCATCGGCCAGTGGGGCAGGCGTATCGCGCGCCGCGTCAGCGGCTTCACGACGCACGGCAGCACATGAGACGGCGGCCAATGCAGGCGCTCGAGCATCGAGCGCACCTCTCGCCGCGGTGCCGAGCGTAAGTACCGCACCGGTGTTCCGGTCCCACGCGCGCACCAGCGCCTCGTCGATGCCCTGGCTGTCGCGTTCGGGTGCCACCAGCGCACCGGTGCCCCACGCGCCATCCACTTCGAGCGCTCGCAGCGAGATGCGCACGGGCAGCGTCGGGTACTGCCCGACAACGGTTGGTCCTTCGCGGGCCACCCAGATGCCCGGCTCGCCAGTCCGATTGTTCGGGTTGCGCCGGTGCTGCCACTCCCACCGGAGACGGTGTGCCTCGGCCGCGTCAGGACCGTGCGTGCGGCGGTACAGCGTTTCCACACCGCGACGATCGTCCGGTCTGAAACGATCGATTTCTGACATGAAAGAGGGATGCGTCGCGGCACGGCGCGACGCTGGATCTATTGTACGCGGTTTGCCCCAGGCGGCCGTTGCGGCTGCTGCGATTGTTGCGGTCGCGGCGCCGGCGATATGACGCCTGGCGTTGCGGACGATCCGACTGGAACGCCGAACGGATTCGATGGTGTGGGCACGGAGCCGGGCGCGGCGGTGGTGGGCGTTCCTTCGTTATCCGCGTCGGGTTCGTCCTCTGCTGAATCGTTGCCGGGAACAGGTCTGACGAGCGTCGGCGGCACAAGCCGCGGAGGGTTGCCGGCGACCCCAGGTGGATTGACCGGTGGTTCCGGGTCATCGGATATCGCCTCTGGCTCCGAATCCTCCGGCTCGTTCAACACCGGTTGAGGAGGACGCGCGACGATCGCGGGCCGCGGCACCACGGGGCGAAGGCCGGCCGCGGCAGCGGCCGGCGGCGGATTTCGTGGCGCCTCACTCGAGGGCAGGATCATGATGCGATCGAACGACGATGCGCCCATCGATCCCGAGCGGCGCGGAGCGAGCATGTAACCTGCGACTCCTCGCAGGATGACATCGAGCGCCTGACGCTCCGTCACGTCCGTCAGTTCGAGCGTCACCGGTTGGCCGGCGACCCGCTCTCCATTTACGACCGTTGCGCCGCCGAGCCGCGCCCACTCGGCAAGAATCGTTCGGACTGGCGCGTTCTGGGCCCGGAGTGTGACCCGGCCTGAGCTGAATTGAAGGGTGACGGGCTGCTGTGCAATGGCGGGCAACGCCGACGACAGGAGAAGAGCCGCCGTGACAGCCACTCGGATACCCATGGGCAACAAGTATACGCCGATCGCCAGTGCCAGCGGGGGCAAGCGGCAGCGCGGCGTGTTACGAATTACGGTCGGCAGCGCAGCGCGTCAACGCTCGCGCATATGGTCGATGACACGCCGGATGATTTCGTCGAGTGCTACACGGGGCTCGTACCCAATCAGCGCTCGCAGCTTGCTGATGTCCGGGACGCGGCGGGGCATGTCTTCGAACCCGGCCTCGTACGCTTCATCGTAGGGAATCAGTCGAATGGGCGAATCGCTTCCAGTCATGGTCTTGACGCGTTGCGCCAGCTCGCCAATCGAAATCTCACCGGTGTTGCCGATATTGAACACCTCGCCAATGGCCCGCCGCTCCGACGACAGCGCAATCAAGGCGTCCACGACGTCGCTCACGTAGGTAAAACTGCGCGACTGCATGCCATCGCCGAACACGGTGATGGGATGACCGGACAGCGCCTGACGAACGAAGGTTGGCAACACCATCCCGTATTGGCCCGTCTGCCGCGGGCCGACCGTGTTGAACAACCGGACGATGACGACCGGCAGCTTCTTTTCCTTCCAGTACGCAAGCGCCAGGAATTCGTCGATCAGCTTGCTGCACGCGTATGCCCACCGGTGCTTTACGGACGGTCCCAGAACGACGTCGGCGCTCTCCCGGAACGGCACGTCGGCGCTCTTGCCGTACACCTCCGACGTCGAGGCGATGAAGACCAGCTTCTTCTTCTTGTTCGCGTGCTTGAGGACGACCTCCGTGCCATGAACGTTTGTCTCAATCGTGTGCACCGGCTGCTCGACGATGAGCTTTACGCCAACGGCGGCGGCAAGATGGAAGACCACGTCGCTGCTGTCGACCATCTCCGCGAGGAGCGACTCGCTCGTGACCGAATCGATGACGTACGAGAACTTCTTGTGGCCCTTGAGGTGCGTGATGTTCTCGATCGACCCGGTCGACAGGTTGTCGAGCACGAGCACGTCGTGTCCGAGTTCGAGGAGGCGTTCTGCGAGGTGCGAACCGATGAAGCCGGCCCCACCGGTGATCAGGGCTTTCACAACGAAACCGGCGTTTCAGCCGTCGGTACGTACTCGTGAAGGTGCGCTCGATAAAACTCTATCGTGCGCTGAAGGCCCTGGCGCAGCGGTGTCATCGGTCTCCAGCCGAGCACCCGCCCGATACGCGATGAATCGGCGTAGAAGTCGCCGATATCGATGGCCTTCTTTTCAGGGGGCCATTCGACGAACCGGTAGCGACCGCTGCCGGCGACGCACACGAGCAGTTCCACCAGGTCACGATGGGAGACCGGCTCCATGCCCCCCACGTTGAATACCTGCCCGTTCGACGCGTCGGTCGCCCCAGCCCGCAGGAATGCGTCGGCGGCGTCGTCAACGTAGACGAAGTCGCGCAGCTGCGACCCGTCGCCATAAATCTGAATCTCGCGATTCTCAATCGCCAGCCGGATGAACCATGCGATGAAGCCCTGGCGATTGTGCTTGATCAACTGGCGTGGCCCGTAGACGTTCGTCAGGCGCAGCGAGCAGGCGCGGACGCCGAACACGTTGTTGTACAGCAGGTGGTAGTACTCCCCCGCGGCTTTGTTGATGCCATTGACATCGGTCGGGTTGACGAGGTGCTGCTCGGTAACCGGCAGCGTTTCGGGGCGGCCGTATACCTGTCTGGTTCCCGCAAACACAACCTTGACTGCCGGATTGTTGCGCCGGCAAGCCTCGAGGATGAACAGCTGGCTGCGGCAGTTGATCTCGAGATCCGTGTACGGATCCTGCATGCTGTCGATGTGGCTCACCTGGCCCGCGAGGTTGAAGATCACGTCCTGGTCGCGCACGAGATAGTTCATCGTGCTCTGCTGCCGGACGTCGGCGATGTTCACGCGGATCCGATCTTCGATGCCCGCGATGTTGAACAGATTGCCGCCGTACTCGGGAATCAGCGGGTCGACAACGAGGACGCGCGCTCCGAGGTCGACGAGTCGATGCGCGAGTGTGCTGCCGATGAATCCGAGACCGCCGGTAATCATCACACGGCGCTCTCGATAGAACGCGCGGTAATCGATTCCGCCCGTTGCAGACGAGCCGTTCATCTCTTCAATGATTCCGGCGGCACCGAGGAGCTGATTGTTGGATTGCGGAACAGGACGGGGGCGGCTTGCCGTCCACGGCCGAGGATGACGAGATGAATCCACAGCTTGAGCACGTCGATGCCGGTCCAGAAGACGCGCCGGAAGTTAAAGAACTGCGAACGGCCGTGGGCCCGATGATAGTGGTGCACGGGCACTTCGACCGTGCGAAAGCCCGCATCCTGGACCTTTCGCATCATCTCGAGACAGATCACTCCGGTATTGCGTTCCAGACGGACTCGATCGAACACTTCGCGCCGCATGAGACGGAAATCGCAATCGACGTCGCGGACGCGAAGCCCGAACATCAGCTTCACCGTATGGTGGTAGACGCGTCCGATGACGATCCGATGGAGCGGGTCCGACCGGCTGATCTTGTATCCCGTGACCACGTCCACGTCGGGCGTGAGACGCTGCCACAGCACGTCGAGCTCTGTTGGATCGTACTGGGCGTCGCCGTCGGTGTAGGCGATGAGATCCTTGGTTGCGGCTGCAAATCCGGTTCGCAGCGCCCCTCCGTACCCCCGATTGCGTGGATGGTGGATCGCACGAACCTGCGGGTAGGTCCGCGCCAGCTCGTCGGCGATCTCTCGAGTGGCGTCCTCGCTGCCGTCGTTGACGACAATTACCTCGAAATCCGGCGTCAGACGCGCCGCGACCTGGACCGCCCTGATGACGAGGCTCGCAATGGTGCCGCCATCGTTGTAGGCAGGAAAGAAAAAGCTCACGCCGGGCGGCCGCGGATTGTCAGGAGGTTTCACGAAACGCGAGCATCGTAGCCCGGAAGGGATTTTCCCGACAAGGATTTCAACGGATCACACGGCGCGCCGCAAGACGCCATGGCAGGAGCATGGATTCGACCACGACCGGCAACGAGAGCTTGGAAACGCCCTGGCATCGTTCGACGAACGTGATGGGAACCTCAACGATCCGGCAGCCTGCGGCTGTGGCTTCCCACGCCATCTCTACCTGAAACGCGTACCCATTGGCCGCGATCTGATGGAGTGGCAGCCGCAGCAGCGCTTCCCGGCGCCAACAGCGGAAGCCACTCGTGGAATCACGAGGCTTCAACCGCGTGATCGTGCGCACGTAGAAATTCGCGAACGCGCTCAGCACGAGCCGTCGCGTGGGCCAGTTCTTGATCCGCCCTCCAGGCACATATCGGGACCCGATAACCAGGTCCGCGGTCTCCGCATGAGCAATCAGGCGTGGGACGTCGGCCGGATCGTGCGAAAAGTCAGCGTCCATCTGACAGATCGCCGTCGCATCCGTCTGCAGCGCCCACTGCATGCCGTCCACATAAGATAGGCCCAGACCGCGCGTTCCGGTCCTGCGGAGCACGGAAACGCGGCCACCGGAGCTGCGGGCAATCGCATCCGCGAGATCGCCTGTCCCATCCGGCGACCCATCGTCCACGACGAGGATCTTCAGGTCTGGCGTCCGCAGGAGCGCGTTGACCATGAGGCTCAGGTTATCGCGCTCGTTATAGGTGGGGACAATGACGATGGGCCGCGTCATTGTGCGGTTTCTAGTCCTCAGGCTCGCGCCATGCGGGTGGTGCGACGAACCGGAGTGCTGACACCTGCTCCGATACGAGCCCTACCAGCAGCACGAGCGCGGCGAACAGAATCAGCAGCACGGCGCCGTTGGGAATTCTGCCGTACGCGATCGCGTTTGCTACGCCGTACAGCGCTCCGACCGTGAAAGATACGACACTGATGGGGACGAAGATTCGCAGAGGGCTGAACACGGTGACAATCTTCAGCAGAATCAGCAAGAATTTCGCGCCATCGCTGGCGAATCGAATCTTGGAGTGCCCTGTGCGTCGTCGCGCATCGACCGGCTCGAAGGCGACACTGTACCCCGCTCGCATGAATGCCAGCGTCGTGGTAGTGGGCGTCGAGAACCCGTTTGGGAGGAGGTGCATGAACTCGCGCAAACACTCGCGGCGTGCCGCCCGAAAACCGGAAGTGAGATCGGGGATCGGCCTGCCCGTGAGGTAGCCCGCGAGAAGGTTCAGCATCCCGTTCCCCGCGCGACGGCGAAGCGACGCGTGGCTGGTCGGGGAGCGGGCCCCGATCACCAGATCGTCACTCGCCAAGACGTTCGACGATGCGCCGCGCATCATCGGGCGAATGCTGGCCGTCGCCGTCGAGGATCAGGACGAACTCGCCCGAGGCATGGCGGATTCCGGTTTTTACCGCGGCGCCGTTGCCCTTGTTGTACGGGTGTCTGATCACGCATGCGCCCGCCGCGCGCGCCACGTCGGCCGTTCCGTCACTCGATCCGTCGTCGACGACGATGACTTCACGCCATGGCGCCGATGCGCGAAGGCGCACAACGACGGTGCTGATGGTGGCGGCTTCATCGAGCGCCGGAACGACGACGGAGACTGCTGACGGCTCAGCCAACGAGCTGCTCCACGACGCCTTCCCATGTGATCTGTGTCGCGCGCGCGCGCCCGTGCTCGCCAAGCTGCTTCGCACGCTGCCGGTTTTGGGCGAGCTCCGTGATTGCGCGGCCGATGACCTCGGGATCCGGCACGCAAACATAGCCGTTCTCGCCGTCGCATGCGAACTCGAGGGTCCCACCTGAATCCGTAGCGGTGATCACCGGCTTGCCGGCGAGAAACGCTTCCAGCGTCACGTACCCGTAGTCTTCA
Source organism: uncultured Acidobacteriota bacterium (assembly GCA_963814955.1). Taxonomy (GTDB): domain Bacteria; phylum Acidobacteriota; class Vicinamibacteria; order Vicinamibacterales; family UBA2999; genus DATCJA01. The sequence goes on along the minus strand of CAWFEX010000008.1, from coordinate 1,095,502 downwards.
TCGAAAGGCACGTAGACGACTGCCAGGGCGCTTGCGTACAAGGCGACGAGATCGTCGCCACTGGCGCTGCCGACAAAGACGATACGGTCCGCGATGCCCAGTTGCGCCGCCGCCCGTTCGGCGGAGTCGCGCTGCGATCCCTGGCCGACAACGATCAGCCGGAGCGGTGGTGACACGTGCGCCATGGCTCGGATGGCCAGCTCGGGTCGCTTGACCGGTTCGAGCCGTCCGACGAGCAGGACGTAATCGCCGAACTCACCAGGGCGGAGCCGATCGGCCAGTGGTGGAGGATGGTACAACGCCCGTGCTGTGACGCCGTTGAACCGTTCGAGCCGGCGCGCGGTGTTCTCCGCGTTCGTGAACACATGTCGGCATTCCGCGAGCATCCGGCGATCGAGATCGATCAGATTGCGTCTCAATCCGACATCGGCTTCGTTGTGGTCGAAGTCGCTATACGGCGTGCCGCACAGCTCGTATGCGGCGCGGTGCTGATGAATGACCCACGCCACCTTGCGCGGATGCCGTGCGAAATACGAGGGAAAGCGCGTCGCGATCAACAGGTCGACGGGGGCCAGGTTATTCGACGACAGATCGAGCAAGCGCCACGCTGCCGCCTGCGCGAGGATCTCCGATTTCGGTTGACCGCGAAATGGAATCGCGACCTTGTCGACCTCGTACCCGCGCCGCCGGAGCTGCTCGATCAGTGACCTGACGTGCAGTTCGGCGCCGCCCTCGACAAACGGCACCTGGGCATCGGCGACGATGATCCGTCTGACGTCTGATCTAGGTGGCAAATCGGAAATTGATGATATCGCCGTCCTGGACGACATGCTCCTTGCCCTCCAGTCGGACTTCGCCGTGCTCCCGGCATGCGTGCATCGACCCTCGCGTGACCAGTGCGTCGTACGCGACCACTTCGGCGCGGATGAAACCGCGCTGGATGTCGGTGTGAATCTCGCCTGCCGCTTCCTGCGCCGACGTGCCGCGCGCAATTGACCACGCACGGCATTCGTCCTCGCCGACGGTGAAGAACGAGATGTATCCGAGGAGGTCGTAGGTCGCGCGAATGACGCGGTCGAGTCCTGACTCCTCGAGGCCCAGATCCGCCAGGAACGCCGCCGCATCATTCGAATCGAGCTGCGAAATCTCGAGCTCGATCGTGGCACACAGCACCACCGCGCGTGTTGCAGCGCGAGCCAGGAACGCGGTCAATCCGGTCTGCTCGGCGGCGCGTTCGACGCTCGCGCCGACCGATGGAAGATCCTGTTCGTCGAGGTTGATGACGACAAGGAGCGGCTTGGCCGACAGCAACTGGAAGCCGCGAAGGCGCTTCAGGTCGTCTCCGGTGAGCTCGAGAGCGCGCAGCGGTGTCCCTTGTTCGAGTGCTTGACGGCAGCGCTGGAGCAGATCTCGCTCTTTTTCCAGTTCCGCCGATCGCGTCTTCTTCAGGTCTTTGTCGAGGCGTTCCAGACGCCGTTCGGCGACACCGAGATCGGCGAGGATCAACTCGTCTTCCATGGTCTGCGCGTCGCGAGCGGGATCGACGGCTCCCGACGGATGCGGCACCGCGGGACTTCGAAAGGCGCGCACCACGTGAACGAGCGCGTCCGCGTTCTTGTACGGCGCTACGTCGACAAGCGACTGGGCTCCGATCCCCGTTCGCGCGGTCGCCGCGAGATCGGCGAACTCAACAGTCGCCGGTACGCGCTTGCGCGGGTTGTACATCGCAGTCAACACATCGAGTCTGGAGTCGGGAACTCTGGAGATGCCGATATTCACGTCGCCTTTGCCGCGGGGCGTCTCCGGCGCGTGGGTCATCAGCTGGAAAAGCGTGGTCTTGCCGGTCGAGGAAGTGCCGATCAACGCCGCCCGAAGCATGAACTCGCCAGCCTAGCACGCAGTGTCAAAAGGGGGTCAGACCCGGGGTCAGACCCCGGGTCTGACCCCGGGTACGAGTCGAATCGAGGTTTGGGCGACCAAGCTAATCGAAAAATAGGCGAAAGTTTAGCGTAACTTCAAAAGACTGAGTAGTTTATGGGTTGACATCCGGTTTGTCCCAGACTTAATATCCCGGTGGATTTTTGTGGAGCAAAGTGGAGCAAAATGCGCTCCGCGGCAGCTCGCCGACCCGGATCGACGACAAGGGCCGGCTGAAGGTGCCCACCATGTTTCGAGGGGTCATCCAGGACCATCACGGGGCCGACGTGTTCGTCACGAGCCTGACGGGAGAGTGTGTCCGAATTTACCCCCTTGCGACCTGGCTGGAGATCGAGCGGAAGCTGCTGCAGATACCGGGCAGTCTTCCCGCCCGCCTCAAGTACCTCGATCGCGTGAACTACTACGGACAAACCGGCGAGCTCGACGCCCAAGGCCGCGTCGTGATTCCCGCGCATCTGCGCGAGAGCGCGTCGATTGTCGGCGACGTGCGCGTGTTCGGACGCATCGATCATCTCGAGGTTTGGAACCAGGAGAGGTTTCTCCAGAAGCTGCACCGCGAACCATGGACGGACGAGGACGGCCTCGGCCTTGCCGCGCATGGCATCTAGTGGATCGTCTCAAGCTTTATGCACGAGCCCGTCATGGTGGCCGAGGTGCTCGAACATCTGGCGCCGAGCCGGGGCGGCATATTCGTGGACTGCACCGTGGGCTTCGGCGGGCACACGAGGAGCATTCTCGACGCGGGGGCGTCGCACGTGATTGCCCTCGATCGCGATCCCGAGGCGCTCAGCAACGCCGCGGGTGTGCTGACGCCGTACGGGTCGCGCGTGGAGCTCGTTCACAGTGACTACCGCCAGCTGGACGATGTCCTCGGTGCACACAGCGTCGCTGGCGTCGACGGAATCCTGGCGGATCTCGGCGTGTCGTCGATGCAGCTCGATGGGGCAGGACGCGGGTTCAGTTTCCGGCGCGACGAGCCGCTGGACATGCGAATGGACCCGACCACGGGACCGACGGCGGCCGAAGCCATTCGCGGTGCGGATGAGCGGACGCTCGCGGATGTGATTTACGAGTTCGGGGAGGAGCGGCACGCACGGCGGATCGCGCGCGCCATCATCGAGGCGCGAAGCCGAACCGCCATTGACACGACGGGGCGACTGGCGGACGTCGTGCGGCGCGCCATTCCACGAAAGGGATATTCGCGGATCGATCCCGCAACGCGCACGTTTCAGGCGATTCGAATCTGGGTGAACCGTGAGCTCGAAGGGCTCGATGTTTTTTTGACGCAGGCAGCCCGGCGTCTGCGTCCGGGAGGGCGCATGGTCGTCATCGCCTTCCATTCACTCGAGGATCGAATCGTGAAGCACACGCTGCGCTCACTGCAGGCGACCGGCGACATCGGCCTGACGATTCGCACGAAACGGCCGGTGGTGCCGAGCGAAGCGGAAGTGGAGCGAAATCCTCGCGCGCGAAGCGCGAAGCTGCGGGCGGCCGAACGGGCCGCTGCATGAGGCACACCATGACGGGGGACACGTTCGAATACGCCATCAAGAAAGACATCCGCAACAACCCTATCGTCCGTGAGGTCGATCGCGAGCGGCATCGCGAGATGTGGCGGACGGTGGCGGTAGGCGTGTTTCTCGTCTCCGTGCTGCTGTTCTGGGCGTGGCAGCACTTCGAGCTGCTGCGAAACGGATACCAGTACCGAGGAGATGCAGCGCGAGCACGCCGCCGAGACGGAAATCAACAGGCATTTGCAGCTCGAGATCGATACGCTGCGGTCGCCCGTCCGAATCGAGCGGCTGGCACTCGGCCGGCTGCGGATGGTGGCCCCCACCGCCGAGGACGCGTCGGTCATCGAGCGCGTCCTTCCGACACCCGCGCCGCCCACGTCGGCGCTCGCACGCAGGTAGGCCGATGCCGGACAACGTTTCGCCGCTCTGGCGCTCCACGATGAAGCGCCGATTGCTGACCGGCGCCATCATTCTTGTCGCATGGTCTGCGGCGATTGAGGCGCGACTGGTGTACCTCCAGGTGATCAGGCACAACGATTTGGCCGCGCGCGCCAGGGACCAGCAGACCGGGACCGTGGAAATGCCTGCCAAGCGGGGTGACATCCTCGACCGCAACGGCCGCGTACTTGCCTTCAGCGTCGATGCGGAATCGGTCTATGCCGTTCCAACGGACATCGCCGATGCGGATCAGGCAGCGCCGGCGCTCTGTGGCGCCCTGGATGACTGCACCCGTCGCGACCGGCAAGCCATCGCCGAACGGATCCGCCGTGGCCGCGCGTTCGCCTACGTGAAACGACAGGTGTCGCCAGACGAAGCGAGGCGTGTTGCCGCCCTCAAGCTGGATGGCGTCGGTTTCATGAAGGAGAGCCGCCGTTTCTATCCCAACAAGGAACTCGCGGCGCATGTGCTGGGGTACGTGGGTATCGACAACAAGGGATTGAGCGGTATCGAGTCGGCGTACGACACATTGATCAAGGGTCGCCCAGGTACGGTGCTCATCCAGACTGACGCCAGGCGCCAGGCGTTCAGCAGAATCGAGCGCCCGTCCACCACCGGTGCGACACTGGAGCTGACGATCGACCAGTATCTGCAGCATCTGGTCGAGCGCGAGTTGCGAGTCGGCATCGCCGAGAATCGAGCAGCGGGCGGCACGGCCGTGGTGATGGACCCTCATACCGGCGAAATCCTTGCGCTGGCCAACTATCCAACGTTCAATCCCAACGCATACCGGGAAGCGGACGAAAACGACCAGCGAAATCGCGCAATCCAGGATCTGTACGAGCCGGGCTCCACCTTCAAGATCGTCACGGCGTCGGCAGCATTCGAGGAGAAGGTCGTCAAACCAACCGACCTCATCGACGTAAGCGCCGGTCGCATTCGATTCAAGGGACGGGTGATCTACGACGATCACCGCTACGGCGTGCTGTCGTTCGAGGATGTGATTGTCAAGTCGAGCAATGTCGGGGCGATCGTTGTGGGGCAGAAGCTCGGATCCGATCGACTGGGGGCGTATGTCAGCCGTTTTGGATTCGGCGAACGATCGTCGCCGGATTTTCCCGCGGAAAGTCCGGGAATCGTCTGGGATCCTTCAAAGCTCACGGAGAGCGCTCTGGCATCGGTGTCGATGGGATATCAGGTCGCGGTCACCCCGCTGCAGATGGCCGCGGCGCTCAGTTCAGTTGCCAACCGGGGCGAGCTCATCGAGCCCCGGATCGTTCGCGCCGTGATTGCCAACGGCAGCCGTACGCCGGTCCCTCGCAAGGTCGTGCGCCGCACAGTGTCTGAAGGCACCGCCGCGGTGCTGACCGAAGTCATGGAACAGGTCGTCGAGCGTGGGACAGGACGCAGCGCGCGAATTGACGGCTTTACGGTGGCGGGCAAAACGGGCACGGCTCAGAAGATTGTCAACGGCCAGTACTCGAACTCCGACTACAACGCGTCTTTCATCGGATTCGTTCCATCCCGGCAGCCGACATTTGCCATCGTCGTCGTCATCGATTCGCCGCACGGGAAGAACGCGTATTACGGCGGCACGGTGGCGGCCCCAATCTTTCAGCGAATTGCGGAAGCGGGGCTGCGCCTTTATGGCGTGCCGCGGTCGCTCAACGCCGCGCCGCCCGTGATTGCGCGGCGGGGAGAAGAGCACCTCGAACGACCCGTTTCCGGACCGATCGAATTGCCTCCGCCTGTTGATTTCGCGGCGAGCACATCCGGCTCGGTCGCGCTCGTCCCGGACCTCCGCGGACTTGGCGCCCGCGACGCGGTGCGAATCCTGGCTCGGCTGGGAATGAGCGCGCGTCTGCAGGGCGCAGGAGTCGTCATCGATCAGTTGCCCTTGCCGGGGAACCCGATCGAACGCGGCGCTGTGTCAACTCTCAAGCTCGCCCGCGCCGAAGCCGATTTCGACGCTGCTGCTCCGGCCGCGGGCGGGCCATGACGGTTCGAGACCTGCTCGATCAGGCGCTCGCTCATGCGATGTCCCCGGCGGATCGGGAGAACGTCGCTGACTGGGGTCGTGCGCTCGACGTCCAGTGTCACGGTGTCACGCACGATTCGCGCAGCGTCAAGCCCGGTTGGGTGTTTGTGGGACTGCGAGGTCTCAGAGCGGACGGCGCCGATTTCGCGGGGCAGGCGATCGCGGCAGGTGCCGCCGCGGTAGTTGCGGAACGTTCGGCATCCACCACGTCGACAGTGCCGTGGATCGTGGTGAAGGACGCAAGGCTCACCCTGGCGTGGCTCGCGGCGGTGTTTTTTGAGCACCCGAGCCGTCAGATGCGCGTGGTCGGCATCACGGGAACGAACGGGAAGACGACCACGAGCTACGTGGTGAGTGCAATCTTCGAGGCGGCGGCGGTCAAGTGCGGCCTTATGGGGACGGTGAAATATCGCATCGGCGATCGCGACGTCGCGGCCGCCAGAACGACGCCCGAGGCACCAGAGCTGCAGGCCATGATGCGGCAGATGGTCGAGGCCGGCTGTGGTGCATGCGCGATGGAAGTGTCCTCGCACGCACTGACGCTTCGCCGTGCCGACGGCATCCATTTCGCCGCCGGTGTCTTCACCAACCTGACGCGCGACCACCTGGACTTTCATGCGGACATGGAGGACTACTTCGCGGCCAAACGCAGGCTATTCGAGATTTTGCCGCCGGACGCGCCGGCCGCCATCAACCTCGACGACCCGCGCGGTCTCGCCATGGCCGAGACTGCGAAGCGAACCATCACATACGCGGTCAACCGCCCTGCCGACGTCACGACCGGTCCGCTCAAGTTCTCGCTCGAGGGTCTGGCATTCGACATCCGCACGCCGCAGGGGTCGTTCAGCGTGCGGTCATCGCTCGTCGGGCGACCGAATGTCTACAACATTCTGGCGGCGGTGACCGTCACGATCGCGCTGGGAGTGCCCGTCGAAGCCGTGAAGCGCGGTGTCGCAGGGCTGCATGGAGTTCCCGGTCGATTCGAACGCGTCTCTTCCGCAGCTGACGACATCGCCGTCATTGTCGACTACGCACACACCGACGACGCACTGCGGAATCTCCTGGAGACGGCACGTCCGCTCGCGCCACGACGTCTCATTACCGTATTCGGCGCCGGCGGTGATCGCGATCGCACGAAACGGCCGCTGATGGGCATGGTAGCGGCCAGGCTCAGCGATGTCGTCATCATCACTTCGGACAACCCGCGAAGTGAGGATCCGCGACGCGTCATCGACGAGATCAGCCTCGGAGCGCAGCCGGAGACGCGCCAGAGGGACGTCCGGCTGCTGACGCTCGTGGATCGACGTGAGGCCATCCATCGAGCCGTGACCGACGCGTCCTCAGGCGATCTGGTGCTGATCGCCGGCAAGGGACACGAGAAGTATCAGGAGATCGAAGGTCGAAAATTGCCGTTCGACGATGTGGCCGTCGCGCGGGAGGCGTTGGAGGCCCGACGACACAGGGTACGGGTTGGGTGACCGCCTTCGACTTGCGCTCGAGTGGGTGGCCGATGCAGTGGGTGGCCGCGTCCAGCGAGGCGATCCGCAGCGTGAGATTGGCGAGGTTGTCATCGACACGCGGGTGTTGCAGCCCGGCGATTTTTTCGTGGCGCTTCGGGGCAACCGTTTCGACGGCCACGACTTCGTTGGCGAGGCGCTCAGCCGCGGCGCCGGTGGCGTCATCGTCCAGCGTGGCGCCGTCGCGGTCGACGATCAGCGTGGGGCAGTCATCGAGGTCGAAGACACGACGAAGGCGCTGCAGGACCTCGCACGCGCAGTCCGGACGGCCAGTGGAACGCGCGTTGTGGCGATCACGGGAAGCGCTGGAAAGACCACGACGAAGGAAACGATCGCGGAGTTCCTGTCCGCGCGCTTCCGCGTAGTGAAGAACAAGGGGAATCTGAACAATCACATCGGCCTGCCGCTGTCGCTGTTGCAGCTCCGCGAGCGGCCGGACGTGGCGGTCATGGAACTGGGCATGAACCATCGGGGCGAAATCAGCACACTTGTCGCCATTGCCGAGCCAGAGCTGCGCGTGTGGACCAATGTCGGCAACGCCCACATCGGGTTCTTCGGATCCACGGATGCCATTGCCGACGCCAAGGCTGAAATCCTCGAGCGGGCGACTCCTGATGACGTGCTCGTCTGCAACGCCGACGATCGGCGTGTCATGGCACGAGCCGGGGCATTCGCCGGAAAAATTGTGACGTTCGGCACATCCACGACCGCGACCGTGAGCGCGCGCGAGATAGAAGACCTCGGTATCAACGGGATGCGGGCGCGGCTTTTTACCCCGGTTGGGGAACGCATTCTGAACACTCCGCTGCTTGGTCGTGGCAATCTCGACAATGTTCTCGCCTCGATTGCGGTCGCGCTCGAAATGGATATTTCCCTCGATGCGCTCGTCTCCGCGACCAGCCACCTGCAGCCCGGGGACCGGCGTGGCGCGGTTCGTCGTCTGCGGGGCGGCGTTGTGCTCATCGATGATTCGTATAACTCGAGCCCGGCGGCACTCCGCCGTACGCTGGATGTTGTCGGACACGAAGAGCACGTGATCCGCAAGGTCGCAGTCCTGGGCGAGATGCTGGAGCTGGGAGAGCAGACGATCGAGCTCCACGAACAATCCGGTCGATACGCCGCCGCGGCGGGGCTGCATCTGCTCGTTGCAGTAGGCGGCGACGGTGCCCGCCATCTGGCTGATGCGGCGGTTGCAGCGGGGATGGCGCCTTCCTCGGTGACCTATTTCGAACGAAGCGACCTTGCGGCCGCCGAAGTAGCCACCGTCATAAAAGCGGGAGATCTGGTACTCGTCAAGGGATCCCGCGGGACTCGCACGGATGTCGTCGCTGACCGCATCGCGGCGGAGTTCGGCTGATGCTGTACGACCTTCTTCCGCCGCTCGAGTCCTATTTCGGGGCGTTGAACGTGGTCCGCTACATCACGTTCCGAACGGCGGCGGCAAGCCTTACCGCGCTGCTCATCAGTCTCGTACTCGGACCCTGGATGATTCGCAAGCTTCGCGATTTCCAGATTGGTCAGGTGATCCGCCAGGAGGGTCCGCAGTCTCATCGCGCCAAGGCGGGGACGCCCACCATGGGCGGTCTGCTGATTCTCACTGCCGCTGTCGTTCCAACACTGTTGTGGGCCGACCTTTCCAACCCCTACGTGTGGGTGGCCGTGCTGGCAACGTGTGCGTTTGGCGCCGTTGGCTTTGCAGACGATTACCTCAAGATCGTCCGCCGCTCGCACCATGGTCTCCGGCCCCGCTACAAGATGGCCCTTCAGATTTTCATTGCCGCGGCAGTAGGCATTGCGCTGATGACTCTAGCGGCGAATAACCTGTACAACACACGCCTCATTTTTCCTTTCTTCAAGAACCTGATCCCCGATTTAGGGTGGTTCTACGTCGTGTTCGCCGTGCTGGTGCTGGTCGGAGCCAGCAATGCCGTCAATCTCACCGACGGCCTCGACGGCCTGGCTATCAGCACGTTTGGCGTTGCCGCGGCGGCATTCACCGCGCTCGCGTATGTCACCGGCCACGCGGTGCTGGCGGACTACCTGCTGCTCGTCCGCTTTCAGCCCGCAGGTGAGCTGACGATTTTCTGTGGCGCGCTCGTCGGCGCCAGCCTGGGGTTTCTCTGGTACAACTCGTACCCTGCCGAGCTCTTCATGGGCGACGTGGGCTCCCTCGCGCTCGGCGGCGCACTGGGGACCGTCGCGATTCTCATCAAGCAGGAACTGCTGCTGCCGATTGTCGGCGGCGTCTTCGTCATCGAGGCGCTGTCAGTAATCGTGCAGGTTGCGTCGTTCAAGTTGACGGGGCAGCGCGTGTTCAAGATGGCTCCCATTCATCACCACTTCGAGCTGATTGGATGGAGCGAGCCCAAGATCATCACGCGGTTCCTCATCGCTGCCGTAGTGTTTGCGCTCTTCAGTCTTACGACGTTGAAGATTCGGTGATGGCGTGGGTGGACGTGATTTCGCTGTTCGGAACCGACGCGTGGTCGTCGTTGGTGCGGCGCGCAGCGGCGTGGCCGCCGCTCTTGCGCTTGCGAGGCGCGGTGCCATCGTGACGCTGACCGAGCTGCGCGACGTGGTGGATGGTGCCGACGCACTGCGCGCCGAGGGCGTCGTCCTCGAAACCGGCGGTCACCAGGCCGAGACCTTTGCGGCGGCGGAATTGATTGTCGTGAGCCCGGGTGTGCCGCTGTACCAGCCTGTATTGGAAATCGCCCGTCAGCACGGGACCGAAATCATCGGTGAGCTCGAGCTCGCGTGGCGATGGATACAGGGGCGCGTGATCGCCATCACAGGCACGAAAGGAAAGTCGACAACGACGACGCTGGTTGGCCGGATGCTGGAGGCGGCGGGCCGCAAGACGCTTGTTGGCGGAAACATTGGTGTGCCTCTCAGCGCGCAGGTCGATGATTCCACACCGGAAACCATCCACGTGGTCGAGACGAGCAGTTTCCAGCTCGAGGCGACGACGACGTTCCGTCCGTGGATCGCGGTGTGGCTGAACTTTGCCGACGATCACCTGGATCGGCACCCGAGCGTTGAATCGTATGCCGCCGCCAAGGCCCGCATCTTCGCCAACCAGACCGCGGAGGATTGGGCCGTCGTCAACGCCGACGATCCCACGGTGATGGCCCACAGTGGCGGCGTCGCCGCAGGCCTGGTGCGGTTTGCGCTCTCCGGGCGGATCTCAGACGGGTTCGTCGTGGATGGGGACTGGATCGTCAGACGAACCACGACGGGCGAGCAGCGACTCGTTCCCCTGTCAGCCGTGGAACTCACCGGTCGCCACATGCTGAACAACGTGCTCGCCGCGACCGCGGTGGCAACGTTGACCGATTGTCCGCTCCCGGCAATGGCCGCGGCGCTGAGAGGGTTCCATGGCCTCGCCCACGTGATGGAGCCGGCCGGTGAGGTCCGTGGTGTCCGATTCGTCAACGATTCGAAGGCTACCAACGTCGAGGCAGCCCGTCGCTCGATTGAGAGCTTTCCGCGCGGCGTCGTCGCCATCGTTGGCGGTCGCTTCAAAGGGGGCGACCTTGCGCAGCTTCGTGAGCCGATGTCGGCGTCCGGAAAGGCGGTCATCGCCATCGGGGAAGCCGCGCCCCTGGTTCATGAGGCACTCAATGGGGTGGTGCCCGTCATCGATGCGGCGTCGATGCGCGAGGCCGTCGAGCGTGGGTATGACGCCGCAGGTGACGGTGGAGTCGTGCTCCTGGCCCCGGCGTGTGCGAGTTTCGACTGGTTCCGGGACTATGCCGAGCGCGGGAACGCGTTCAAGGACGAGGTAAGGCGCCTGAAAGCAAAAGTGGAGTGAGCAGTGAGCAGTCGTCAGTCGGTTCGGCGCGGAGAGGAACCAGCCGCTGGGAACGCAGGCTACCCCGGTCTGCGAGGTCGGTGTCCCCTTCCACGGGCCGACTGATGACTGCTGACCGCTTACGGCCACGGACCAGTCAGGTCCGCGAGCGGGATCGCGATTTTAATCGATCCGCGGTGCACCCGTTGTTTCGGGCGCTGAGAGGATTTCGATAGGGGAGGAGAGACGTGTAAGGACCAAAGTCAAAAGGTAAAAGCCAAAAGTCGTTTTGCCCTTTGCCCTTTGACTTTTGACTTACGTGTTTTTGGCGTATATGGCACGGAAGCTCAAGGCCGACAAAGTACTGTTCACCGCAACGCTCCTGCTCGTCTTCGCGAGCATCATCATGGTGTACAGCGCATCCGCGCTGGTGGCCCTGGAACGGTTTCAACAGCCCTATCTGTTCGTCATCCGTCAGGTGATGTGGGCGGTTCTGGGTCTCGCGGCGATGTGGGTCGCGATGTACGTGGACTACCGCACCTACCGGAACGACGCCTTTATCTGGGCGCTCATCGGGGTTGTGGCGCTGACGCTCGTGGGGGTGCTGTTCAGCGCTCCCGTAAACGGGACGCGTCGGTGGTTTGGCCTGGGCGGCTTCGGCATTCAGCCTTCCGAATTCGCCAAAATCGCATGTGTATTGTTCGCGGCGCTCTTTCTCGAGCGCAGGATGCACCGGATTGACGAGCTGTCCTATTCGCTGCTCCCCATCGCCATCGTCGTGGCTCCGCTCGTCGCGCTCATTCTTCTTCAACCCGATTTCGGGACCGCCATGGCGTTGGTGCTCATCGTTGCTGCCATGGTGTTTGCGGCCGGCCTGCATTACCGCTACCTCATAGGCACACTGCTCGTTGTAATTCCCGCTGCTTACGTGGTGCTGGTGAGTGCACCGTACCGGGTCCGCCGCCTGCTCGCGTTCTGGGATCCGTGGGCGGACCCGCTTGGCGACGGGTTCCAGATCATCCAGTCGCTGATCGCCGTCGGCACGGGCGGCGTGTTCGGCCGTGGATTGATGGCGGGAGTCCAGAAGCTCTTTTACCTGCCTGAACCGCACACCGACTTCATCTATGCCGTGATCGGCGAAGAGCTCGGCCTGGTTGGAGCCACCGCCACACTCGTCTGTTTCTGTGTGATCGCGTGGCGCGGCCTGCGAATCTCGCTGCGGGCGCAAGACAGTTTCGGCGCATTCGTCGCGCTCGGCATGACCACGATGATCGTCGTGCAGGCGTTCGTGAACATGAGCGTCGTGCTCGGATTGATGCCGACCAAAGGCATCCCGCTCCCCCTGGTGAGCGCCGGCGGCTCATCGCTCATGGTCAGCCTGATCGGGATGGGCGTGTTGCTGAACATTTCGCAACACGAGACGGTTCACGCGTGACCGACGTCGATGCCGGTATCGGTGCTGATTGCGGGCGGCGGAACGGGCGGTCACCTGTATCCAGGGATCGCCGTTGCCCGCGAGATTTCCGCTCGCGTGCCCGATGCGCAGGTCACGTTTGTCGGCACGGCAGCAGGGCTCGAAGCACGGGTCATCCCGCGCGAAGGATTTGCGCTAGACGTCATCCGCAGCGCCGGCCTGAAGGGCAAATCAATCGGACCACTCCTTCGCGGGTTGGCCCTGTTGCCGGCCAGTGCTGCAGATGCCTGGAACGTGGTGAGGCGGCGACATCCCTCGGTGGTGGTCGGCGTGGGCGGTTACAGCTCAGGACCGGTCGTTCTGATCGCGGCGCTTCGCGGTATTCCGACGCTGCTCCTCGAACAGAACGCGATGCCCGGCATGACTAATCGGCTGCTGGCGCCAGTCGTCGATGCGGCGGCGATCACATACGAGGAAAGCGTGCGTTTCTTTGGCGACAAAGCGTTCGTATCGGGCAATCCGGTGAGACCGGAGTTTTTCAGGGAAGAGGGGGCACATGGGCATGACGTTTCGCCGCCAGGGGCGGCGCGGGTTCTAGTCTTTGGCGGCTCTCAGGGCGCGCACGCGATCAACATGGCCATGGTGGAGGCAGCGCCGCGCCTGGCTGCCAACGCACGAGTGGCGATTACGCACCAGACTGGAGAGCACGATCTGGAAATGGTCCGCGACCGCTACCGGCGGGCAGGGCTCGAAGCCCGGGTTGAGCCGTTCCTGTATGCGATGGACAGAGAGATGAAAACCGCGGACCTCGTGGTCTGCCGCGCCGGCGCGACGACGCTGGCTGAACTGATGGCATCGGGCAGGGCGTCAATTCTGGTGCCGCTGCCAACGGCCGCCGACGATCACCAGCGACGGAACGCACTCGCACTGGTCAAACAGGGCGCCGCCTACATGGTGGAACAACGCGAGCTCTCTGGCGACCGGCTGGCGACGGAGGTCGTCTCGTTCGCGGCAGACGCGGATCGACGCAGGCAGATGGGCGCCGCCGCCCGGCGTCTCGCGCGGCCAGACGCGGCGAAGGTCATCGTCGACCGCGTATTGCAGCTCGCGGGCGTGGCTTGAACGGTTCAGGGACGAGGACCAGAAGAGAAGTCGCCGTGCTCGGCAAGACCCGGCGGATTCACTTCGTCGGCATCGGCGGAATCGGCATGAGCGGCATCGCCGAGCTGCTCGCGAATCAAGGCTACGACGTGAGCGGCTCGGATTCGAAGGCGTCGGACGTAACCCAAAGGCTGCAGGAGAGCTTCGGAGTGACAGTCTACGAGGGGCATGCGGAAGGAAACGTCGGCGACGCGGACGTCGTCGTCATCTCCTCCGCCGTGCGACCCAACAATCCGGAGATCGAGGAAGCAGGTCGGCGCGGCATTCCGGTCATTCCGCGCGCGGAAATGCTGGCCGAGCTGATGCGCATGCGGTTTTCGATCGCCATTGCCGGAGCGCATGGCAAGACGACCACAACCTCGATGATTGCGTTCGTGCTGGATCGCGGCGGGCTGGATCCCGATGCCGTCATCGGCGGCAGGCTGCGTGCGTTTGGCAGCAACGCCCGACTTGGCCGCGGCGAGTACATGGTCGCGGAGGCCGACGAAAGCGACCGGTCGTTTCTGATGCTGTGGCCCTCGATCGCGGTGATCACGAATATCGATCGAGAGCACATGGAGAACTACGGGAGCTTTGCCGAGCTGCAGCAGGCGTTTGCCGACTTCGCGAACAAAGTCCCCTTCTATGGCGCCGTCGTCGCGTGCGCTGACGACGCGAACGTGACCGCGGTTCTCCCGCGGGTAAAGCGGAGGCTCGTGACCTACGGTCTCGACAGCCCATCGGCGAACTTCGCTGGCCTTGACGTGGAACTCGGAGCATTTGGCGGCCGCTGCGTCGTGCATCATCGGCGCACCAACACGACCGAGCGCCTGGGTGCGATCGACGTCTCGCTGCCGGGCCGGCACAACCTTCAGAACGCGGTCGCGGCCGTTGCGGTGGCAACACACGTTGGCCTGCCCTTCGCCGAGATTGCCGGGGCGCTGAAGGCGTTCGAGGCGCCGGAGCGCCGGTTCGAACGGCACGGAGAAGCCGACGGCGTCCTGGTAGTCGATGATTACGCGCATCATCCGACCGAAATTGCGGCGGTGCTCGTTGCGGCCCGGACGTCGCTTGGGCGCCGGCTGATCGTCGTCTTTCAGCCCCACCGGTATACGCGGACGCAGCAATTGATGGACGAGTTCGGCCGCGCACTGGCCCATGCCGACGAGGTGGTCCTCACGGACATCTATCCGGCGAGCGAGGATCCGATTCCTGGCGTAACCGTCGATGCCCTCGCCGATGCCATCCATCGGGTCGTGCCCGCTTTGCCGGTGCGCATCGCGCGGCGAATCGATGATGTTCTGCCAGCGCTCCTGAACGTTGCCAAGGCTGGCGACGCCGTCATCACGCTTGGAGCCGGTTCGGTTGGAACGCTCCCGAAGCGTGTGATCGAGGCACTGAGACGACGGGAGAAGGACGTTTGATGGCGGTTCCCGCCCCTACTGACAAGCGCTTCCGGCGGGCTCACGTGAGCCCGACCCGACATCGCCGCAAATTATTCGTCTCGCGCAAGGGTGTCGTATACGCCGGCCTTCTGATGGTTGGTGTGGTGTATCTGGGTTATCGGCTCACCACGGCGATGCTGTCGTCGGAAATGCTGACCGTGACGCGCATCACGGTCGCTGGCAATTCGAGATTGTCGCGAGGCGAGGTGTTGTCGCTGCTCGACGGCCTTCAAGGTCGGAACATGCTCGCCGTCGACCTCGACGAGTGGCGTCAGGCACTGCTGGCATCGCCGTGGGTTGCGGATGCGGCACTGCGCCGCATGCTTCCGGGCGTGATCGACGTCGTGATCACCGAGCGTGATCCGATTGGAATCGGACGCGTAGGCGAGACGCTGTACCTGATCGACGAAACCGGCGACATCATGGACGAATTCGGGCCGCATCATGCGGACCTGGACCTGCCGGTCATCGACGGACTGTCAACGCGGAAGGTTGGACGCTCCGCTGATCCGCCGATCGATCAGGAGCGAGCGGCGCTGGCCGCACGCCTGCTTTTTGCGCTGCGCGAGCGTCCCGATCTCGCGGAGCGCGTTTCCGAAGTGAATGTCAGCGACCTTCGCAACGCGGTGGTAACGCTCAAGGGCGACACCACCATGATCCGCCTCGGCGATGACCAGTTCGTGGAGCGACTGCAGTCCTATCTGGATATCGTGCCCGCACTACGGGAGCGGGTGGCAGGGATTGTCTACGTCGATTTGCGTTTTGGTGAACGCGTACCCGTAGGGCTCAGGGGCGGGAGGACTCGTGAACCGTAGAGAGCGCTATCTGGTCGGACTCGATGTCGGAACGTCAACCGTCTGCGCCGTCGTCGGCGAGAGCCTGGAAAACGGCAGCCTGGACATCGTGGGGATCGGCGTGGCCGAATCGCGCGGCATCAAGCGCGGAGTGGTTGTCAATCTCGAGGCAGCCGTTGAGTCGATCAAGAAGGCCATCGACGAAGCGGAGCTGATGGCAGGCGTCGAGATCGACTCCGTTCATCTGGCGCTGTCAGGGCCGCACATCAAAGGATTCAACAGCCGCGGCGTGATCGCGGTGGCGGGCAAGAACCGCGAAATCTCCCGCGACGACGTCCGCCGGGCGATCGACGCGGCCAAGGCCGTCGCGCTTCCGGCAGGACGTGACATCCTGCACGTGCTGCCGCAGGACTTCGTCGTCGATGAGCAGGACGGCATCGGTGCACCGATAGGAATGACCGGCGCACGACTCGAGGTCAACGTCCACGTGGTAACCGTGGCGACGTCGACGCTGCACAACATCGTCGCGTGCGTGAACCGGGCGGGTATTGAAGTCAACGACACGGTGATCGAGCAGCTTGCCGCTGCCGAGGCGGTGCTCGCCCAGGACGAGAAGGAGCTCGGCGTTGCCCTGGTTGACATCGGCGGCGGCACCGCAGACGTGGCGATATTCGAACGCGGCAGCCTGTGGCACACCGCCGTCGTGGCGGTCGGCGGCGAGCACTTCACCAGTGACATCGCGGTCGGTCTGCGGACGCCGATCCCCGACGCGGAGAAGCTGAAACGCAAGAGCGGCTGCGCGCTTTCGTCGATGGTTGACGAGGACGACACCATCGAGGTCGCCAGTGTAGGCGGCCGGAAACCGCGGCTCATGGCGCGGCGCATTCTGTCGGAGATCCTTCAACCGCGCGCCGAGGAAATCTTCCATCTGGTGTGGGACGAGATCCGGCGGGCGGGATACGAAAAGTCACTGAACTCGGGCATCGTCCTCACAGGAGGGGGATCGATTCTCGAAGGCATGCCGGAGATCGCCGAACAAATCTTCGACTTGCCGGTCAGGCGCGGCTATCCCATAGATGTCGGGGGATTGGCGGACCACGTGAGCACCCCGGTGTTTGCGACACCAGTCGGGCTGCTGCTTTACGCACATCGCAATCGGGTGCCGGAACCCGACTGGGCCGGGTCCGGAGCGTTCGGCCGCATGGCAGTACGGCTGCGCGGCCTTTTCAAGGAGTTTTTCTGAGGGAGGCTCACATGAGGCAAGGCGATCCCCGCGGAAAAGACGCGGACAGGATGCGGCTGACGCTCGATCCCGAATCGCGGCTCGGCGCAAAGATCAAAGTCATCGGCGTGGGCGGCGGCGGCAGCAACGCCGTGAGCCGAATGGTCGCCACCGGGCTCGAAGGCGTCGAGTTCATCGTGGCGAATACCGACGCGCAGGCGCTCGGGCAGAATCCGGCGGCCGTCAAAATCCAGATTGGTCAGAAGCTCACCAAGGGACTCGGAGCCGGCGCGGATCCAAACATTGGCCGGGAGGCGGCCCTCGAGGACACCGATACGCTCATTCAGGCGCTTGCCGGCGCCGACATGATTTTCGTCACTGCGGGCCTGGGCGGCGGCACCGGCACAGGCGCCGCACCCGTTATCGCGAGCCTGGCGAGCGAGCTCGGCGCGCTGACGGTGGCGGTCGTCACCAAGCCCTTCAAATTCGAGGGAAAGAAACGTTCGAGCCAAGGCGATGCCGGCCTCGACGCCTTGCGAGAGTGCGTCGATACCGTGATCACCATTCCGAACGAGCGCCTTCTCGCCATCATCGATCGCCACACCCCGCTCACCGACTCGTTCCAACTGGCCGACGAAGTGCTGCGGCAGGCGATTCAGGGGATCTCCGACCTGATCCTGGTGCCCGGCTTGATCAATCTCGACTTCGCCGACGTGAAAACGATCATGTCCGGCATGGGCGTCGCGATGATGGGTACCGGGGTTGGTGAAGGCGACAATCGCGCGATGCAGGCGGCACAAAGGGCCGTGTCGAGCCCGCTGCTGGAAGACGGGTCCGTTAATGGAGCCCGCGGCGTGATCATCAACGTCACTGGTGGTCCCGATCTGTCGCTGATGGAAGTGAACGAGGCGTCGTGCGTCATACAGGAAGCGGCACACGAGGACGCCAACATCATCTTCGGGGCGGTCGTCGACCCGAAGCTCGCGGGAAAGGTCAAGATCACGGTCATCGCGACCGGCTTCGATCGGGGAGCCAGGGCCCGCTCCGCCCGCGCTGGCGTCGTACAGACGCCGGTGGATCTCCAGAACTACACCGCCCACGTCAATCGCGCAGCCGCCGCGGGTGGTTCGAGCCATCATCAGGCCATGGACAGGGCAGTGGCGGTACCCCGAACCAGCGGCGTCTCCGACGCTGACAGTGAACCGGCGCCCCGGGCTGGAGCTCACGTTGCCGGCCCTGGAGTCGGCAGACCTCTCGTCGCCGCTCGACGTACCCGCGTTCCTGCGGCGGCAGAGCTGACTTCGCGTCCGCGCGCCTGGCGTGCGTGCCGGTGGTACACTAGGTAAACCCACGGCACGCGCGAGCGTCTGCGCGAAAGCTGTAGTTCGCGCACGATTCTTTCGTTCACCAGTTCAGCCCTACGTAAGTCCATGCAGAGATGGCAACAGCGCGAGCGCGCTCTCGAGCTCCTGTCGAAGGAGGTTGGATACGTGCGCAAGCCGCACGGCGACAGGCTTCGCGTGGCCCTGGTCTTCCCGAACACGTACTTCGTTGCAATGTCGAATCTCGGCTTTCAGACTGTGTACAAACTGTTCAACTCGGAAGCCGACATCGTCTGCGAACGTGCGTTTCTGCCGCCCAAAAGCGAGCTGGCTGCCCAGCTGGAGTCCAGAACACCTCTGATTACCGTCGAGTCGCAAACACCGGTGGCCGACTTCGACGTGTTGGCGTTCTCGGTGTCGTTCGAGTGGGACTACACGAACGTCCTGACGCTGCTTCGCCTGGCGGGACTGCCGCTGCGCGCCGAGGCGCGCACGCAGCGGCACCCGCTGGTCCTGATTGGCGGCGCGGTCACCTTCGTGAATCCGGAGCCCCTGGCGCTGTTTGCCGATGTCATCGCGGCAGGGGAGGGTGAGGCACTCGTTCCTGCGCTCCTGCGGGCGTTTCAGGCCGCATCGGGGCGTGCGGATCTGCTCCAGCGACTCGCTGCTGAACGAGGCTTTTACATTCCGTCTTTTTATGACGTGAACTACGCGGAGGACGGCACAATCGCCGGGTTCATGCCTCGAGCCGACGTGGGTGCGCCGGCCGTCGTACGTAAGGCGGCATTGAAAACGACAGAGGCTGTGGATCCACCTGCGACGAGCATCTTTACGCCTGACACGGAATTCGGCTCCCGGTTCCTCGTGGAGGTCGTTCGCGGCTGCGCCAATCTGTGCCGCTTTTGCTGGGCCGGTTACAACTATCTGCCGGTGCGTGCGTTTCCAACTGAACGGATCCTCGCGCTTGCCGAAGGTGCCAGGCAGTACTCGAGCAAGGTCGGTCTTGTGTCGATTGCCCTGTGCGACCATCCCGACATCGAGGAAATACTCACCCGGCTTTCCGGGATGGGGTATTCGATCAGTCCAGCCTCGCTGCGCCTTGACGACCTGACGCCGACCATCGTTCGTCTGCTGCGCGAAAGCGGCGAGCGCTCGATGACGATTGCACCCGAAACCGGGTCCGATCGACTGCGCCGCGTGATCAACAAGACGATCACCAACGACGAGATTCTGGCGAGCGCCGAGACGATTTTTGCAAGCGGCGTCGAGAACCTGAAGCTGTATTTCATGATCGGTCTTCCCACTGAAAGTGACGAAGACCTGATTGCGATCCGCGACCTGACGTTGCAGCTTCGGGAGATCATGCTCGCTCACGCGCGCGGCCGCGGGCACGTGGGCCGGATCGTCGGCAGCGTCAATCCGCTGGTCCCGAAGCCCGGGACGGCGTACCAGTGGCTGCCCATGGAGAGCGACACCGTCATCGAGCGGAAAATTCGTCGCATGCGTGCCCTGATGGCGGGCATCGACAACGTTTACTTCAACATCAAATCGGAGCGGCATTCCTTTTACCAGGCGCTCCTCTCGCTTGGCGACCGCCGCGTCGCCCCTGTCATCGAGGAAGCCGAACGAAATGGCGGAAACTGGCGGGCGGCCGCGGCAGACGCCGGGATCGACGCCGGCTTTTTCGTGTTCCGCGACCGGTCGAACGATCGCGTGCTGCCGTGGGACATCATCGACGGCGGAATGAAGGACGACTTCTTCCGTACGGAATTCAACAAGTCCCTGCGTGAGGAGTGGACTCTTCCGCCGAAGCGGCAGAAGGAGAATGCGCGCCTCCTTACAGTCCTTCAGTAACGTCGACCGCCCGTTTCGCCTCTCTGACCGCCCAACCTAGGTCGCAACCGCGGCCTTTTCCTCGTATTCGGCGTAGGCTTCAAGAATCGCTTCCCGGATCCGATCTTGAGCGGTTGTGTCGCCGATCGGCCGCAGCAGCGCAAAGCTGCGCCGCTCTCCGTTCACTGAGTATTGGCGTGCCGGAAACGTGACGTTTCGACCGTTGCCGGTACGGCGTTCCCACACAGCGAAACCAATCAGCTTCAACCCTTCCAAGACCCCTTCGGTGAAGTGCACTTCCGCTTCCGCCAACTTGCCGGGCGGGTTGTTCTTGTCGTTCGGGGTGATTTTGATAACCACGACATCCTCCGTTTTTTGAGCTGCGCTGGCTGCCGCAGTGCAAGGCAAGCCCGGCGCCGGGGCGGTAGACGGAGTGTGGAGAGGGGAACCCGCTGCGTTGCAGTCAATTACGAACGCTCGCCAACTTCGTGCCCGATCCGCGCGCAGCGAACGTGAACAATGGTTGTCGCGCCGCTGGACCGCTCACCGCAGCAGCAATACGTGGGCGATGGCGAGTTCCTCAGAATGCGTGAGGGTCAGCAGGGATCCGGTTGCACCCAGGGAGGCAAAGCGCGCAGCAGCGCCTTGATGAAAACGGAGGTTCGGGGGGCCCCCGTGCCGGATAACCTCGATCCCCTGCCAGAAGACCCCGCGTGAATGGCCGGTCCCGAGCGCTTTCATCGCCGCTTCCTTGGCGGCAAAGCGCGCCGCGAATGAGGATGCGGAATCACGGCGGCGCAAGCAGTACGCGATCTCTTCATCAGTAAACACTCGACGCACGAAGCGGTCGCCGTAGCGCTCGATGGCTCGGGTAATTCGGTAGATCTCAGTGGCGTCGAGGCCGGACCCTATAATTTCCATCTCACCGCGATCGTATATGACCTGGCCGACCCTTCCCGAATCGTTCGAGTGGGTGCATTCAACATGCGGGCTCGCACTGAGGTGCCGGCCGCTCGAGGCGCTGGCGCCGCATCTGTTTACTACACGCGGCGTACCGCTATCGGCGCGGGACGACTGGCATCGCGTCGCTCGCGCCGTAGGCGCTGAACAGGTTGTGACGCCGCATCAGGTGCACGGCCGCCACGTTGTCGCGATCAGGCGCGGACGACCGCTGCCCGCAGAGAAACCAACCTGTGATGTGCTCGTGTCGAACGATCCGGCGACCGCTGTGGCCGTTCGCGCAGCCGACTGTGTGCCGTTGCTTCTGGCTGACGCGCGGGCCGGTGCGGTGGCCGCCATTCACGCCGGGTGGCGCGGAGTGGCGGCCGGCGCCATCATGGCGGCCGTCGAGGCGCTGGAACGCGAATTCGCCTCCCAGCCCGAACACTTGCACGTCGCCATCGGCCCGAGTATCGGCCCATGCTGCTATGAGGTTGGTTCTGAGCTTGTCGATGCGTTCGCCGCCGCAGGGCATGCTCGACATCTGGTCGACCGGTGGTTTCAGGGTTCGCCTCCCCGGCGGGGGAGTTTTCCACCTGGGTTGACTGGCGAGGAGCGACCTCGGCTGCGGCTCGACCTCGCCGGGGCCAGCCGCGATCAGCTCGTGCTCGCCGGCGTCCGAGAAGACCAGATCCACATCTGCGGCCTGTGCACCGCCATGCAGCTCGACGTGCTGACGTCTTACCGTGCCGAGAAGGATCGGGCCGGTCGGATAGCGGGAGTGATCAGAGCGGCGCGACGGTAAACAGTCGATGGCCGCTCCACGCTCTGATCGGTGATAACCTCTGCCCCGTTCACCACAGCCACGATTTCTGATCGCGCCCTGACGAAAAGGGGGGGTCGAATGGCGTTCCTTCGGCGTTTGGTTCCTCTGATCACAATCCTCGCTGTACCGGCGTCCATCCACGCACAGGAAGCAGTACTGACCGGAACCGTCACGGATTCAACCGGCGGTGTTCTGCCCGGCGTCACGGTCACGGCTCTCCTCGAGGCCACGGGAAACCGCTTCGAGGCCATAACCGACGAACGCGGCATCTACCGAATGCCTGTCCGTGTCGGCGGATTCGAGATCACGGCGGAACTGTCGGGATTTTCGACGGTCACACGAACCGGCATCCAGCTCCTGCAGGTCCTCGCGCCGAACTCACCGTGTTGACTCCGCCGGGTCCGAAAGGACCCGGCCTGCCGACGGCAATGCGCCGTACGTAAATCGATCCATTTGGCTCCGTTGCTGCCTGAGCCGTTTCGGTGGTCCTTCTCGCATTCCGGTGTGAGAGGAGACCGGACATGGCCATTGCCACCATCGCCGCGCTTGGACTGGCGGCCGGGTTCCATGGCGCGCTCTATGGCGCCTATAAGGATTCACCTCACGAATCGTTTCTAGCTCGCCGGTTTGTACGCGAGATCGTCATTGCCCTCGGCGTCGCGCTCGGACTCGCCTCGCTTCCTGGCTCATACGACGAGTCGATGTTCGTGCTCTATCTGTCGATCTTCGCGCTGACGCGAACGGTCACGGAGTTCTGGAAGCTCTTCGTGCGCGTGGAACATCAGGACGGGTTTCGAATCCCCACGCAAATTCACTGCGTCTACGGAATCATTCACAACCCGGTATTGCGGCTGCTGCTCGGTATCGGCTTTCTGGCATCGATCTATGGAATTTACGCATTAGGCCTGACGATCCCGGACGCCTGGCCAGGGCCGCTACGCGGTCTGCTGATCGGGCTCAGCATCGGAATCGCGGAAGCCATTGCCGGTGCGTACAAGGACGGCTCCATCGAAGGCTTTTCGTGGCGGAAATTCGCGAAGAGTCCCTCCTTCGGTACCGTCGGCGGCCTCATCGCGTCGGGCCACACCAGCGACCCTGCATTTCTGCTGCTCGCGTCCATCGGCAGCATGCGCATGTTCCTCGAGCTGCTCTTCAAGATGCTCGTTCGGGATTACGTGCCCGGCAAGTTCGCATCGATGAAGGGTCCATACGTCCATTGGATGGCACGGCGCAGGTACTTCGTTGTGCCCTACGCCGTTACCTGGTTTCTCTATGTGGCGCTCTGCAGCCACTCCGACTGGTAGGCCGGGCGATGTTCTCGAACCTGTGGTCGGCGGCGCTCGCCTATTACGGCGCGGCCATCGTCAGCGCGGTGGTGCCATGGGTGAATGCGGAGCTGTTGATGATCTCGGCGATCCCGCTGGCCGATTCCCGGGGAGCGCTGGCCGCGCTGGTCGTTGCAGTCTCAGCGGGTCAGATGACGGGAAAGACCTTCATGTATTGGGCCTCGCGAAAATCCACGCGTCCGTATACGCCGATGGTGCAGCGCGCGGTCGATCGGTGGCGTGCGCGATTGCAGCAGAGTCCCCGATCGGTCCTTGCGGTCGTTTTTGTCAGCGCGCTCGTTGGCTTTCCACCATTTTTCATCGTGTCGGTTGCCGCCGGCGCGCTCGGACTGGCCTTCCGCCGGTTCCTTGCGATTGGCGTCGCCGGCCGGCTCGTGCACTTCGCCGTGGTGGCGTATGTGCCCGACCTCTTGTGGAGGATGTCATGAAAAGAATCGTGATACTGGCTCTCGTGATTGCCATTCATGTCGGCCTGCCGGGTGCCGCCCCGCATTCGCTGATTTCCGCGAGCGCAGTCAGTCCGCCTTCGGGCCATGAAGAACTGGTGGAACGTTTCCTCCAATCGAATCAACCGCCGCTCACCAGTTATCGCGCACTCCGCCGACTCGAAGCTTCGACAAGAGGCGGAAGAATGGCGGCATCAGTCGAAGCGTGGACCTCACTGGACGCCTCGGGAACATTCGAGTTCGAGGTCGTCCGGACAGACGGGTCCGGACTCATACGAGATCGCGTCCTGCTGAAGGCTCTCGAAACCGAGCGACAGAGCCATAACAACCATGAGGCCGTCAACACCGAGCTCAGTCCGACCAACTACAACTTCGAAGTCCGCGAAGCAGTCGGCTCCGTCGTGGCTATCGGACTCGTGCCTCGGCGGCCGAGCCCGACGCTCCTGATCGGCGCCGTCACCGTGCAACGAGGCGATGGCGACATGCTGCAGATTGACGGCAGGCTTTCGAAGAACCCGTCGTGGTGGACGCGCCGCGTCGATATCGTACGGCGGTATGCGCGCATACAAGGAGTGCGAGTCCCGGTCGAGATGTCATCGCGCGCGGATGTCCGCATCGTAGGAGACTCGTCGTTCGAGATGACCTACGAATACACTTCGATCAACGGCCGGCCTGTCCGTCAAGAGATTGCAACGACAAGCGCGAACGGCAGCCAGCACGCACGCAACCGGTGAGTGCTGTCATCGCGCCGCTTCGTCCATCGCCTCGTTCGCCAGCCGGTCGGCGTCTTTATTGAGCTCGCGGCGAACGTGCTCGAACCGCACGTCGCCGATCTGGCGAACGAGTCGCCGCGCCTCTTCCCAGAGGGGCTGAAGGCCCGGGTTCTTGACGCGGTAATCACCTCGCATCTGTTTGACCAGCAGCTCTGAGTCCGATCGAATGTGCAGCCGGCCAATGCCGGCACGCACCGCCCACGTCAGCGCCGCGAGCAGACCGCGATACTCCGCCACGTTGTTGGTGGCGACACCCAGCGACTGCTTCATCTCCTCCACAGTGCCATCATCGCGCTCAATCCGGACGCCGTAGCCAGCCGGACCGGGATTGCCGCGCGAGCCGCCATCGATGTGCGCGATTGCTGACGGCGCTGAGGATGTTCCGAAGAGCGAGGGTTGGCTCATCGCTCGAATCGGTTCGAGCCGACGCTGTGCGGGCGCAAACAGGTCACGAGGGATGCGTGAGGGGGACGGGTGCCGCCGCCACGGGCGGGACGTAGTAGAGAATCCGCTGGCAGCTCTCGCATTGGATGATCTGATCGTTCTGCCGCACGAGCTGGAAGACAGCCGGGCGCAACCGCACGTGACACACCGAGCACGATCCGTCACGCGTGGCCAGGCTGATCGCCACGCCTCTGCGCGCTCTCGCCACCTGCTCGAACAGCGCGACGAGGCGCGGTGCAACCGCCGCAGTGAGCGATGCGCGTCGTTCAGTCGCATCGACCAGCGCCTTCTGGACGAGAACCAGCTCCTGCTCGAGAGCGGTCTTCTCGGCACTTATTTCCCGCTGCTGTCGCGTGAGCGCGGCCTCCACCGCTTTGACGTCCGCCGTAATCGTGTCGGCTTCGAGCATGCGTTCGAGGACTTTCTCTTCCACGGCGCCGAGCTCGGCCTGTGCGGTCGCCATCTCGTGTTGGACGGCCTGGTATTCGCGGTTGGTTTTGACTTCTGGGAGCTGATCTTTGAACTTGGTGAGACGACCCTGGAAAACGGCGGCTTCCTTTTCGAGCGCCCGCCGCAGCTCCTGATTTTCTTTCAGTCGCTGCCGCGCGGCCTCGACGTGTTGTTGTGCCACGTTGAGGCGCGCATCGGCTTCGGCAAGGCGCTGAGGATGCGCGGTTATCTTGCGCCGCGCGTCCTCGATCGCGTTGTCGAGCTCCTGGAGCTGTACGAGATGTTCCAGGTCAGGAGTCATTATTGAGTGGGCCCGCCAGGATTCGAACCTGGGACCAACCGATTATGAGCCGGCCGCTCTAACCGCTGAGCTACGGGCCCCCGGGGCGTCCTTGACGCAAGTGCAAAGTTCAAAGTCGAAAGTGGAAAGTAAGTTCGCAAGTGGACGTCGCTACTTCGTAACTTACTTTGCACTTTCCACTTTCGACTCTGCACTTTTTATGTTCGCCCTTCCAAGAACGCCTTCAGCTTGCGCGACCGCGATGGATGACGGAGCTTGCGGAGCGCCTTTGCCTCGATCTGGCGGATCCGTTCGCGGGTGACCGCGAAATTCTGTCCCACCTCTTCGAGCGTATGCTCGCTGCCGTCGCCAACGCCGAAGCGCATCTTGATGACCTTTTCCTCGCGCGGTGTCAGCGTTTTGAGCACCGCCTCGGTCTGCTCCTTGAGGTTCAGGTTGATGACGGCCTCGGCGGGCGACACGATATTCCGGTCCTCGATGAAATCGCCGAGATGCGAATCTTCCTCTTCGCCGATCGGCGTCTCGAGCGAAATCGGCTCCTGCGCGATCTTCAGCACCTTGCGGACCTTTGCGACCGGAATATCCATCCGCTTGGCGATTTCCTCGGAGGTTGGCTCTCGACCGAGCTCCTGCACCAGGGCGCGCGACGTGCGGATCAACTTGTTGATGGTCTCGATCATGTGGACGGGAATACGGATCGTCCTCGCCTGATCGGCGATGGCACGCGTGATTGCCTGACGAATCCACCACGTCGCATACGTTGAGAACTTGTATCCGCGCCGGTACTCGAATTTGTCGACCGCCTTCATCAGGCCGATGTTGCCCTCCTGAATCAGGTCGAGGAACTGCAACCCGCGATTCGTGTACTTCTTCGCAATCGAAACCACGAGCCGGAGGTTGGCCTCGACGAGCTCTTTCTTCGCCTGTTCGGCCTGCGCTTCACCGCGCTGAATGACCTCGATCGTCCGGCGGAGACGGTCGGGCGTCTCCTCCAGCTCGTCGATCATGGTCTTGACCTGCGCTTTGATGTCCTTGATCTTCTTCGCCAGGTTCTTTTTTTCTTCTTCCTTGAGCCTGGGAGCTTTCGCCTTCACCTTGGGATTGAGCTGCCGGTCGAGGCCGTCCGCCTCGCGCTGCACGCGCTGCACGGCGTCGACCGCTTCTTTCACCTCGTCGATGAGCCGGCGCTTGACGACTTCCGTGAACTCGATCCGGCGGATGAGACGCGACACCTCGATCCGGGCGCGAAGGGACTTCCAGCGCGCACGACGGAACCGCCGCTTGTCCTTGCGCGGCGTGTCGGCCATCTTTTCGGCCAGCTTGACGAAATTGACGCGGGCCTTCCGCACGTCTTCGATCTGCTCGAGAACTTCTTCCTTCCGTTCCTCGATCACTTCATCGGTGATCTCTTCGTCGCTGAAGATGACCAGCTCGCGAATCGTCCGCTCGCCGGCGCGCAGCTGGTCGCCCATGGTCAGCATGCGCTTGGCGATCGTCGGCGTGCGTGAAATCGACTTGATGACCGCGAGCTTGCCGCGCTCAATCCGCTTGGCGATGGCGACCTCGCCTTCGCGCGTGAGCAGCGGCACGGTGCCCATCTCGCGGAGGTACATGCGTACGGGGTCGTTCGTCTTGTCGAGCGCTCCGGGCGTGAGATCGAGCTCCGGTTCGTCGCCGGAGCCCTCCCGGTCGAACTCTTTGTCTCCCCGGTACGCCTTGTCGGAATCGACGACCTCGATTCCGGCGCTGCCGAACGCGTTGAACAGGTCGTCGAGATCTTCCGAGGAGGTGATCTCCGAAGGAAGCATCTCGTTGACCTCGTCATACAGGAGATAGCCCTTCTCCTTGCCGACGTTAATCAGCTGCCGTACTTCGTCGTATCTTTCTTCAATCGACAAGGCCATATTCCTCCGACTATTTCAAGCGCTTTCGGCTTTAGGCCTCAGGCGTTGGGCGAGACCGGCAAACGAACCCCGCCCGACGGCCAAAGCCTGGAGCCTTACAGCAGTCCGTCAATCCGCTGGATCAGCTCGTACTTCCGCACCAGCAGGTCCTGCAGCTCGTCGCCCGGCTCGCTGCCGCGTTCCTGCTGCAGCCGGTCGATTTCCCGTTGCAGCGCGGCGCGCTCACGCTCGTAGCGCAGCCGCTTGAGGATCAGGGCACACTCCGCCGCGTCGTGCACATGGGGCTCGGTTTCGCTTGCTATACCTGTTACGAGCTGGGCCTCACCTGCGTTTAGACGCTCGAGCAGCACGGATGGAGAGAAACCCCTATCATCGTCCAGTTTCAGTGCCAGATCCAGCACCGAACGGCTCGCCAGAGGCTCCAAATCGGCCGATTCCAGCGTCTTCAGCGCATCGACCGCAAGCCCCGGCCGGTGGACCAGCCACCAAATCAACCCTTTTTCCGCCTTGGTGACCTGCCCCAGGCCCGGAAGCTCGCTGCTCGTAAGCGCCGGTTGCCACCGGGTTACAGCTTTGGCGACCTGGGCCCAGATGGAATCGCCCGCGACACCGGCTTTTCCGGCCACGGCCTCGACGAAGAGCTCCTGCCGCGTGCGGTCGGGGATGCGCTCCACGATAGGGAGAACCTCAGCTACGAACCGGGCTCGACCCTCGGCATTTCGAAGGTTATGGTTGGCGGCGCCTCGATCGAGGAGATATTCGAGATAGGGCTTCGACGTCCTGAGGCGTGCCGCGTATGCCTGGTGTCCGTGCTTTCGTATGTGTGTATCCGGATCCTCGCCGGCAGGCAAGATGGCAACATTGACCTCAAACCCTTCCGAAACCAGCATTTCGCATGATCTTGCGGTAGCGACCTGACCTGCGGCGTCGGGGTCGAAGCTCAGAACGACCTTTCCGGTGAAACGGCGCAACTGTTGAGCTTGTGGCGAGGTCAGTGCGGTGCCGCACGACGCAACAACTGACTGAAAACCGGCTTGATGCACCTGGGCAAAATCGAAATATCCCTCAACGAGGACGGCGAACCCCGATTCGCGAATCGGGCCTTTACTCAGGTTCAGGCCGTAGAGCGTCCGGCTCTTTGAATAGATCGGAGTTTCAGGCGAGTTCAGGTACTTGGGCTGTTGATCGGCGTCCACCGCTCGCCCCCCGAATGCGATCACCGACCCGGTTTCGCGCCGGATTGGAATCATGAGCCGGTTTCGAAACCGGTCGACGACCGTCCCATCTTCGCGCTGGACCAAGAGGCCGGCGCGAAGCAGCAGCGCCTGTGAGAACCCCTGCCGGAACAGTGCGTCTTTCAGACCATCCCTGGGAGCGAATCCAAAGCCCAGCGCCTCACTGGTTCCGTCCAAGATTCCTCGCCCGGAAATCTGCGCCCGAATCCGTGCGCCGGCCGGCGACGTCAGTTGCTGACGGAACCAGACCGCTGCGGCATCGTGAACATTCAACAGGCTCTCGCGTTCGGCGGTGTTGGCGCGCTGCTCGTCGGTCTGCTCGAGATCGGGCAGCGTCATGCCAAAGCGCTGCGCCAGCATCCGCACGGCATCGGGAAAGCTCACGCTCTCCCGCAACTCGAGAAACTTGAACACGTCGCCGCCCGCGCCGCACCCGAAGCAATGAAAGAATCCCTTGTCGCGATTGACGTGGAACGACGGAGTTTTCTCGCCGTGGAACGGGCACAGTCCCTTGAAGGTGGCGCCCGTCTTTTTCAGCGACACGTAATCCTGGATGACGACGACGATGTCGGCGTGCTGCTTCAGATCGTCGATGAATTGCTGCGGGAACAAGCCCATCAGTCTTTCAGCACGACCACCGTCGCCCCCGCGCCTCCCTGGTTTTCCGGTGCGGCTTCGAAGCGCGCTACGAGCGGGTGCTCTTTCAGATACTTGGCCACTGTACGGCGAAGCTGCCCGGTGCCGTGCCCATGGACGATCCGCAGCTCGTGCACGTCGGCGATCGTCGCCTGATCCAGAAATTTGTCGAGCCGGTCCAGCGCCTGATCTACCGTGGCACCAATCAGGTTCAGCTCGCTCAGCGTCCCCTCGCGCGGCTGCAATTCGACCTTCACTCTAACGGTTGAAGCCGCAGGCGTGCCGGCCACGGGACGGAGGTCGCGAAGTGCCGCACGCAGCCGCTTGCCGCGAACGTCAACCTCGGCGTGGTTGTCGTAAACCGCGATGACGGTGCCTTCCAGACCGAGCGTGCCGACCGTGACGCGCGATCCGGACTCAATGGTCCCCGGCGTTTGCTCGACGCCCGACGCAACCGGCGTGTCGGCGCCTTTCAGGCGCTCCCCTATCTGATCGAGCGCAGCGCGCGCATCGCTCCTGACGTCGCCGATCTCTCCGGTGCTCAGGCCCGCGGATCTGATCTTACCGCTCGCGTTCAAGCGGACGCCGGCGCGTTCGGACAGTTCAGTGGCGCGTGCCTTCAGCGTCTCGATGACAGCATCGATTTCTCGCCGGGCTGTCCGGAGCTGTTCGTCCAGCTTGGCGTCAACGCGTCGCCGGACCCGGTCCTCTCGTTCATCGACGGACTCTTCACGCGCCCGTATTTTTCTTTCCGCCGCCGCCACCATCGCGCGCTCGCGCTCGATCGACCGCCGTTCTTCTTCGAGCCGGCGCAGGTCATCGTCCATGCGCGCCAGGTGATCGGCAAGCTGCTTCTGCGGCTCCGTCATGTTTTCGCGCGCTCTGCTGATGACCGTAGCCGGCACTCCGAGACGTGCCGCGATCTCAATCGCGAGACTCCGCCCCGGCGATCCATACACGAGTCGATACGTCGGCGCGAAGGTTTCTGGGTTGAATCCGAACGCCGCACCAGCAACGCCTTCCGTGGTCGACGCATACGACTTCAATGCGTCGTAGTGCGTTGTTGCGATCAGGTGCGCGCCGCGGCGACGGAAGTGATCGATGACAGCGGCGCCAAGAGCGCCACCTTCGACCGGGTCCGTTCCCGCGCCCACTTCGTCGAGAAGCACGAGGGCAGGAAGCTCGAGGTCGCGGTCCATTGAAACCACGTTGCTGATGTGGGCAGAGAAGGTGCTGAGACTGGCCGAGATGGACTGTTCGTCCCCGATGTCGGCAAAGAGCGACCGGAATACAGGCAGCCGTGAACCCTTCTCAGCCGGTATGTGAAGGCCTGACTGCGCCATCGCGGCAAGCAGGCCGGCGGTCTTGAGCGCCACGGTCTTGCCGCCGGTGTTCGGGCCGGCGATGACCAGCACGTGGACGGGCGGAGTAAGAACGACGTCAATGGGTACTGGTTCGACAACGCCACCCCCGCCGTCCTCGAGACGCTCCGTCACCTGCTGCATCAACAGCGGATGACGGGCGCCGCGCAGCTCGAACGTCCCCTCGTCTGCGATGGCTGGTTCGAGGCCGCCGACCAGCTGTGAGAAACGGCCACGTGCTTGTATCACGTCGAGCCGGGTGGCGACGCGCAGAGTGCGGGAAAGATCGTCCGGCCGCTCTCGGAATGCGTCGGTCAACGCGAGCAGGATGCGGCGTACTTCCTCGGCCTCCTCTTCTTCGAGCGCGACGATATCGTTGTTGATTTCAACGGTTTCGAGCGGCTCGAGGAACACGCTCGCGCCGGTCGCCGACGCGCCATGTACGATGCCGGGGATAGCGGTCCGGTGCTCGGCGCGCACCATCAGGACGTAGCGGCCGTTCCGATCCGTGACGACCTGCTCCTGAAGGTATTTAGCGGTATCCCTCGTGCGTAAGAACGACTCCAGCGTGCTTCGCAGCCGCGCACGCTGCTTGCGCAGGCGTCCTCGAATGCCGGCGAGCGTCACGGTCGCGTCGTCGGCGATGTCGCCGGACGGCGTGATTTTCGTCCGGACGGCTGAGATCTCGCTCTTGAATGACGCGGCGGTCTCGGCGACGGTCCGCAGCGAAGGAAACGCCGGGCCCAGTTTCGCGATAACGGCTCGGGAGTGGTCAATCGATTCGAGGTAATCGGCCAGCGCCAGCAGGCGAAGAGCTTCCAGTGCGCGTCCCTCCACCTCGAGCGATTCGACGATCGCCTCGAGATCGGTTGGTGCTCGAAGTGGAAAACCGGGATGATCCGCCAGAAAGCGGACCGCTTCACTGGTCGCCCGCTGCGCTGCCGCTATTTCGGCCGTGTCCACTGAGGGATGGAGACTCTCGATCGTCTCGCGACCGGTTGGCGTAACCGCCAGGCCCGCGAGGACAGAAACGATGCGATCGAACTCGAGGGCTCGTAGTGCGCCCGGATTCATTGATTTCGGAAAAGGAAGAAGGACGGAAGCGGTGTTTAGTGTAACAAACTCGCTCGCGCCGATCGGATTGGTCCCCTATAATTCGCGCATCGCATGAGCTAACGTCGGGCACGCATCACACCATTGGGAGGCCCCATGTCTCTCGCCAGAATCGTCGGCGCCGCAATCGTGCTCAGTCTGGTCGTGGTCGGGGGCGACCGCGTGCACACACAGCAGCCGGCGTCCTCGCAACCGTTCCAGTTTCATCTTCTCGAGGCCACCATCGCCGACGTGCATCGAGGCATTCAGGAAGGCCAGCTGACGTGCCGTGCGCTGGTGCAGGCCTACATCAATCGGGCACGGGTCTACAACGGCACCTGCAACCAGCTCGTGACAGAGGCGATGGCGCCCAAGTTTCTGCCCGATTACGCCGAGTATGCCGCAGCGGCCGCCGCGACGGCCGCGCTGCCGTCCGGTGATCCCCGTAAGACGCCGCCAGTCGAATTCGGACGGATGGAGCCAACCGCATCCGATCCCGCCGTTCAGCAGCAGTTCGGGATGACGGTCGGCATTCCGAACGCCGGACAGGTGCGTGCGCTCGGAATGATCAACATTCGGGGGGAGCGATCCGTCACCTGCAAAGGCGATTTCGATCGGCATCCGTCGGCCGGCCCGCTGCCGCCGGGCGCGCCAGCCGTATGTGAGCAGTTCCGCCGGCAGCCGGATGCATTGGAGCGCGCTTCCGAACTGGACGAGCAGTACGGTCGAAATCCCGATCTCCAGGCGCTCCCCATGTACTGCATCCCCTTCTCCTTCAAGGATCCCTATGAAGTGAAGGACCTGCGGTCCACGGGCGGTGCCGATGCCCGATACGACATCGATTTTCCGGCGCGCGATCACACGCTCGTCGCGCAGTTGCGCCAGAAGGGCGCCATCATCTACGCGAAGGCGAACACCACGGAGTACAACGGGCGCGGGCCAGGTAATCCCGGGGGCCGGAACCATCCAACCAGAGTCCTGCCATCAACACTCGGTTATCAGCGCAGCACGTGGGCCGGCAATCCGTGCAATTCCTACGACACCACACGCGCGGCATCGATCGGGTCAAGTTCCGGGTCCGGGGTTTCGGTGAGCACGAACCTCGTCATGTGCAGTTTGTGCGAGGAGACTGGCCAGTCGTGTCGAGGCCCGGCCAATCACAATTCGGTGGCACTCATCCTGCCGCACAAGGCGCATCTGTCGTTTCTCGGGGGCGCGGTGGGCGCGGAAATCTACAACGATCGGGCCGGCATCCACTGCCGCTCCATCGCCGACGCTGTAAAGGTGCTCGACGCGCTGAAGGATCCCGTGAACGGGTACTACGACCCGCGCGACATCTTCACGACAGTTCCACGGTCGAGTGTATCTGCAGTGCCGTACACGCGTGCAGTTGCCGGTGGTGCGGCGGGGGCGCTGAAAGGCATGCGGATCGGCATCATCCGCGAATTCATGGTCAAGCACGCCAAGGTCGACGAGCCGATTGTTGACGCAGCGGCTGCCGAAATGAAGGCGATGCTCGGTCGGCACCTCGGGGCGACGCTGGTGGAGTCGGTGACGCCCGGGTGGATAGACGACCCCGATATCGAGAACATGGCGACGACCTTCGATCGCGCGATCGCACAGATCGCGCCGGTCCTCTACCCGGACCTGCTCTTCCGGTTAACCGGTACCGATGATCCGATGTTTCCGGAGTTCGCCGCCAAGGTGCAACCGACTGAGTTCGCGCCGGGAGTCACGAGGGGGAATGGATCCATGGCGCCGGCTGACTGGATGGTCCGCTGGGCCGAAGGGCTCGAGCCGACGCCGCGAAACCTCACGCTGCGCGCCGTGCTCGGCGGCGGCGACGCGGCGTCGCGCACGTTCCGGTTTCACATCCCTCAATACTTGATGCGCCGTGCGAAGGATTGGGCCGACCGCGGCTACAAGGAAACGCTGACAGACTGGCCGTCACTCAACGCGCGATCGAAGTTCTGGGGCGACGACCAGCGCGCGGCGTTCAAGAACTGGGAAGAGATTGCAAGCCTGCACGAGCCGCCCAAGGGGATCGCTGACAACATTCAGCGGCGGGAATTCCTGCGCCGAGTCCTCATGAAGGTCATGCTGGACAACAAGCTCGATCTGCTCATCCAGGTGCACACCACACTTCCGCCCGGCAAGATCGGGCTGGCGCCGGAGCCGAATCTCAACAATCGCGCGATCTCGTATCCACTTGGACCGAACGCGGGAATAACCGAGATTCTGATCCCGGCCGGATACGTGAAGTTGGCGTACGACCCGGTATTCGAGTTGGCGACCGACGCGAGCGGCCGAAAGTTCTATCGCAGCCGGACGGGGACGACGCCGACCGAGGCGCCGGCGCCTGGCATTCCCTTTTCGATCAATTTCCTCGTGGAGCCGGGAATGGAGCACCTGGCGCTTAAAGCCGCTTCTGCATATCAATCGGCATCGCGTCGCCGTGTGCCGCCGCCAGCGTTCCCTGCGCTTCCCGGGGAGCCGTAAGGGTCGGAGATGTAAAGGCAAAAGGCAAAAGGCAAAAGGCAAAAGGCAAAGGTGAACGACGTCCCTTCTACAGGTGATTGATCAAGCTCGCGATACATGCCGCGCCGAAACCGTTATCGATATTGACCACCGCCACGCCATTCGCGCAGCTGTTGAGCATACCGAGCAGCGCGGCGACGCCGCCAAAACTGGCGCCGTAGCCGACGCTGGTCGGTACGGCGACCACGGGCGCTTTGACCAGCCCCGCAACGACGCTTGGCAATGCGCCTTCCATCCCGGCGACCACGATGATCACTCGCGCCTGTTGAAGCCGCTCGCGCTCGGCAAGCAGGCGATGGAGCCCGGCCACCCCCACGTCGTAGAGACGGTCGATACGGTTGCCCATCACGGCCGCTGTGACCGCGGCTTCTTCGGCGACCGGAAGATCGGATGTGCCAGCGCAGACGATCAGGAGTGTTCCTTGTCCGACGTCGACGTGGCCCTGCGCAAGCGTGATCGCCCGCGCGTCGGGGTGATAGGTCGCTTTCGGCACCAGTGCCCGTACCGCGTCGTAGACGTCGGGTTGTGCGCGCGTGACGAGCAGCGTTTGTCCGCGCGCGACAATCTTTTCAGCGATAGCCGCCACCTGGACCGCTGTTTTTCCCAGACCGAGAATGACTTCTGGAAATCCCTGTCGCACCTCGCGATGCGTATCGAGCCGCGCGAAGCCCAGATCTTCGAACGGCGCTGCGCGCATGGCTGTCAGAATTTTCGCGGCAGCGCTCGACGGATCCATGCTGCCGTGACGGACGAGGTGGAGCAGATCCTGCAACTCAGCGTTGGTCATGGTGCGTTGCTCGCGTTGATCTCAGAGATCTCGGCAGTATAATCACAGATAGTGCCTGCTTCGTCCGATCTCCTCGTATGACCCCGCTCGAAACGCTCACGCTCGCGGCCTATTTCTTCGTCCTGGTGATTCTCGCAATATACGGGTGGCACCGGTACTACCTCGTCTACTTGTACATGAAGCACAAGGATCACCATCCGGTGCCTGACGCGTCGTTTGAAAGCCTGCCACGTGTCACGGTACAGCTGCCGATCTACAACGAGATGTACGTCGCGGACCGGCTGATCGATGCCGTGTGCCAGTTGGACTATCCGCGCGAGCTCCTGGAGATCCAGGTTCTGGACGACTCCACCGATGAAACGACCACCATCGCCGAACGCGCGGTCCGGCGACATGCGATGGCAGGAGTGAAGATTACCTTCCTGCACCGCACGGATCGCCGCGGGTTCAAGGCGGGAGCGCTCGAGGCCGGACTCAAGGTGGCGCATGGTGAATACATCGCCATTTTCGACGCCGATTTCCTTCCCCCCGCCGACTTCCTGCGCCGTACGATTCACTTCTTCACCGACGCGAAGATCGCGATGGTGCAGGCACGGTGGGGCCATATCAACGAGGACTATTCGCTGCTCACGAAGATTCAGGCAATCCTTCTCGACGGCCATTTCGTCCTCGAGCACGGTGGCCGGAATCGGTCGGGGCTTTTCTTCAACTTCAACGGCACCGCCGGAATATGGCGTCGAGACGCCATAGCCGACGCGGGCGGATGGCAGCACGACACGCTCACCGAGGACCTCGATTTGAGCTATCGTGCCCAGCTTCGCGGCTGGAAGTTCGTGTTCCTTCACGACCTCGTGTCGCCGGCTGAAGTGCCGGTGGAGATGAACGCATTCAAGTCACAGCAGCATCGGTGGGCCAAGGGTTCCATCCAGACCTGCCGCAAGGTGCTGCCGCGGATTCTCCGATCGGATCTGCCACTCGGCGTGAAGGCGGAGGCGTTCTTCCACCTGACTGCAAACTTCAACTACCTCCTCATGTGCGTGCTGTCAGTGCTGATGGCTCCGTCGATGGTCATCCGCTACAACATGGGGTGGTACGAGATGCTGCTCATCGACGTGCCACTGTTTTTCGCGGCAACGGCCTCGGTCGCCAACTTCTACATGGTGTGTCAGCGCGAGCTCCACAAGGATTGGTCCTCGCGGCTGAAGTATCTGCCGTTCCTGATGTCGATCGGGATTGGTTTGACGATCAACAACACCAGGGCCGTGCTCGAGGCCCTGTTCAGGAAAGAAACCGAGTTTGAGCGAACGCCGAAATACCGCATCGAGGGGCAGGCCGACGAATGGATCGGCAAGAAATATCACCAGATCGTCGTGGCTCAACCGATGGTTGAGCTGGCGCTCGGTCTGTACTTTACGGCCACCGTGTTCTATGCGCTCGCCAATGGCATCTATGGCACGGTTCCCTTCCTCATGCTCTTCCAGATCGGCTTCCTTTACACAGGCCTGCTTTCTGTCGTGCAGCAATTCGCCAGCAGCGACGTCGTCCTGAAGCCTGAAGAAGTCTGAGTGGCGACAACAGAAAAACCAAAGGCAGGACTCGAGGATGTCGTCGCGACATCTTCGGCAATTTGTTTTCTCGACGGAGATCGTGGCGTGCTCGCCTACTGCGGGTACGACATCCACGATCTCGCCGCCTCTGCCACCTTCGAGGAAGTCTGCTATCTCCTGTGGCATCGCCGGCTGCCGACGCGAGCCGAACTTGGCGATCTGCAATCGCAGCTTGCTGCCGCGCGACGCCTGCCGGAGCCGATCGTCCGGCTGATGCGGTCACTGCCGCCAGTCGACGGCATGGACGCGCTGCGGACGATCACGTCAGCGCTCGGGCACTACGACCCTGAAGTGGCCGACGGCTCGCCCGCGGCGCAGTACCGCAAGGCGGTCCGTCTCACCGCCCAGATTAGTTCTGTGGTCGCCGCATGGGGACGGCTGCAGGCCGGTGGCGGTGTCGTCGACGCCGATCCGGCCATGGGGCATGCAGCAAGTTTTCTGTACATGCTTACCGGCGATCGCCCGAATGCCACGGCAATCCGCGCGCTCGACGTCGCGTTGATACTCCACGCCGATCACGAGCTCAACGCCTCGACCTTTGCCGGGCGCGTGGCGGCGGCCACGCTCACCGATATCTATTCGGCCGTCGTTGCGGCCATCGGCGCGCTCAAAGGCCCCCTGCACGGAGGCGCCAACGCCGATGTGATGCGGATGCTGTTGGAGCTCGGCCCAACGGCCACGGCCGAGCGTGTGGAGGACGTCGTCCGAGCGAAACTGGCCCGCAAGGAGAAGATTCCCGGATTCGGGCACCGTGTGTATCGCACGGAAGATCCACGCGCGACGCACCTGCGCCGGATGTCACGAGATCTCGGCAAACGGGGGGGCGTAACGGCTTGGTACGACATGTCGGAGCGGATTGAAGCGCTGGTCAAGGGCGAAAAGAAGCTGAATCCGAATGTCGATTTCTATTCCGCGTCGACGTACTACACGCTGGGCATTCCAATCGACCTCTACACGCCGATCTTTGCCGTCAGCCGTATTTCCGGCTGGACGGCCCACATCCTCGAACAGTACGCCAACAACCGGCTCATTCGCCCGCGCGCAGAGTACGTGGGTCCGACGTATCCGCAGCGGTTCGTTCCCGTGGAACAGCGCTGAGGCTCGTTCGGAGATCTCCCGATAGCCCATCTATCGACCGATACTCTTCGGGAGAAAGGAACTCCTCCTGATGAGCCGAAGATTTCAGACTGTTCTGACCGTCTTGAGCGTGGCGCTGCTGACGATCGTCGGCACGACGCGACGACTCGACGCCGCCGAGCACCAGGTCATTACGAGCCTGGCGCGCGAGTTTGGGCCTGTCGACGTAATCACGTCCACAGGTGATCAGGTCGTGCTGACGGGCACCATCCGTCTTGTAACGCGTGCGACGATTCTCGAGGACGGGTTCGCGCACTTTGCCCTCCGCGCCGTTCTCCAGGCGGATGGCGCCGGCGACAGCGGCACCGCTTATCGAGCGGGGGGTGTAGCCTTCGCGGAACTCTTCGTCCTGGACGGCGACCCGAACTTTCCCATCGATTGGAATCCAGACTTTCGCCTTCGGCCAGTGGGTTCATCTGCGCAGGCTGCAGACCCGATTCGGGTGAACCTGACCTTGACTTTTTCCGCTACCGATCCGGGTCGGCTGGTCGAGGTCGACATCGACGGGATCTGGGTTCCGTAACCTCAGATCCGGTTATCTTTCCTTCGCGGGCGGATCCGCGACGCTTCTCTGCAGCCTCTATCAGTTACTTTCGTAGCCGGAGGCCTTCAGGCCTCCGGATTTAGGGCGATTGCGTCGAGTTGTTCGACGATGTTAGCGTCGCCGCGATTCGGAATCGTTCCGGGCACGGCCCTCGCACCAAGAGCCTTATGGGCGGTCTTCGATCACGAAGGCTCGCTGACAAGGGGGACACGGTGCAGCCACGATCTCTGGAACAAAGAGTGACGTCTCTCGAGGAACAGATGCTGGAACTCCGCGATCTCCCGGCTCGTGCGGCGGGCGTCGAGTTGCAGATTCTGCAGCTTCGGGACGAGATGCGGGAGGCATTTTCTGCCACCCGGGCGGACCTTCAAGGCCAAATTCAAGGCAGTCGGGACGAGCTGCGAAACGAGATCCACGGCATCCGGGACGAGCTGCGCGACGAGATTCGCGCCGGGAATCAGGAATCCCAGGACTTCATGAGGACGATCTACGAACGCTTCCAGACAGACTTGAAGACGATGGGTGAGGCGAGGAAAGGGCGCAAGCGGTGACGCGTCGACACGACCTCCTGCCGGACGACTGGAGGGCGACTCCTCTCATTTCACGGGGAGTGACGGTTCGAGGCGGACGGTACGCCATGGATCGGTCAGGCCGACCCGGTCATGCGGGAGCGGATTCGCGAGGTGTATTGCAAGCTCTGCGAGAGCGGGGAAACGGGTCGTCAGATCGTCGCTGTGAGCCAGGAGGTCACCGCCGCTCTCCATGCCCTCATTGAGAAGAAGAAGCGGCGCGTCGCCGGCGCCACCAGGCGATCCAAGAAGCCTGGCCGAAACGCGTGATGTCGCGTGGCTGCGGGTCAGCGATTTCAGTTGCGAAGGGCAGACGGCCAGTTCAGTACCACGGAGATGGCGGCGTTCGACGCTGTCTCTTCTGGTGTAATCACGAGGAACCGCTGGCCGTCCGATGAGCCGCGTAGGGATACGCATTTACGCTCGATGGTGTGAAGCCAACGTCGAAGAGTGCGCTGGGCTCGCCTGCCTGAAACGTCTCGCCGGCGACGATTGGCGCGGCAGAGAGCGTGCCGGCCGTCGTCATGTAAAAGAGTTCTCTGCCGTCCCGACGCCACCGTGGCGAGAAGCCGCCGCTTCGAGAAATCAACCATTTCGCTCCTGTAGACGGAAACGGCTGTACGTACACTTCAGCGCGGCCGGATTCGCTTGACTGATACGCGAGCCAGCGGCCATCGGGAGAGAAGCGTCCGTTCGTGCCCCTCATTTCGGTCTGCGGCACGGGTCTCGCCTGGCGTTGGCCCGAGAGGGACAGAAGCCAGAGACTTCCCTGGGTGCCTGGCGGAAGCCTTCGAAAGACGATCGACAGGCCGTCCGACGACCAATCGCCCGGAAAAGTACCTGCCTGATCGGTCGAATCTGTACAGCCGTTCCTCCGCGCCGACCCCGGACGCGGGCTTCTGCGAGAGGCCGAGTGGTTGGTCATCTGCGAACACGAGGCGAGTTCCGTCCGGCGCCCAGCGCGGAAATTCGAAGCGGCCAGGGCTGAAGGTGAATCGCGAGGGCGTTCCTGTCGACACGTCGATTAGCCAGATGTCCGTTTGAGCCGCCCGCTCGTCGAGGCGATCAACAGCCACTCGCCTGCCGTCCGGCGATAGCTCGACATGGTTATACAGGCCGGATGTCCCGACTGAGGCGATCGCACGTCCAGTTCGATCGACCCAGACAAGCTGTCTCTTGGTAGCGCCCGCACCCTCGCGATACACCAGCGTGCCGGTCTCCGACACTGAGAAAGCAGCGTCCGATGCGGCAGTTCCCGAGCCGACGAATTGTAAAATGCGCTCCTCGGTCACTGGCGCCGGCTCGCGGACAATCGCAAGGGTCTCCGCGTCGAATGCTTGTGCGAGCAGTACCCCTTCGCTTACAAACAGAAGGGTAGTCACCGCCGTCGCTGCCCACATAGACCCCGTTGGAGTTCGTCTTCACGAGCGGCCGACTCTCAGCCGAGCCCAGTTCTCCTACCTTTATCCAACTGTCTTCAATGTCCGCGCCCTTAACGCTGTAAAGGAAATGACGACCATCAGGCAGAAAGCTCGGATGATCATGCGCCACTTCTCCGTTCGCACGATCGACCTTCGTGACAGCCTGAGGCGTTCCGCCGCCGGCCGGGACTTGATACAGGCTCTCGAGTTGATCCGGGTTGAAGAGAATCACGCCCTCGCGACTCCATTTTCCGCTGGCCCTGCCGCCGGGCGCATCGCAGAGCGTTTGTGCAGGTCCACCCGATATCGAAATCCGTTTCAGCTTGCCTTGCGCAAAGAATCCGATGGAGCGGCTATCCGGCGACCAGAAGGGGCTGACCGCGCCTTCTGTTCCGTTGAGCGGCATCGCCGACGCGGAGTCGAGCGGACGCACCCACAACATTAGCCTGCCTTCAGATCTGGCGGTGAACGCCAGTTGGCGGCCGTCCGGAGAGACCGCAACTCTGCCCAATGCTGTGATTCCCTGCGGCGGGAGGATCGACAGCTTGTGCACCGGCAACGGGGCTGCGCGCTTTAAGTAACCGACGCCAGCCGCGGTTGCCGCGACCAGAAGCAGGGCGGCTCCGACCAGCGCAACAAGCTGTTTCCTTCGTGCCGGACTCCGGGGAACGACGATTGCCTCTGTTTGCCCGGAGTGAGTGGAGAGCGCTTCCAGTGCAAACGCAAGGTCGCGCGTGGACTGGAATCGCGCGGCGGGATTCTTTTCAAGGCAGCGGCTCACTATGCGCGCGAGCGCCGGCGGAACGTGACGCTCGGTCACTGGAAGATCCGGCGGATCCTCTCTGAGGATGGCCGACATGACGTCGGCTGCGCTGTCGCCGCAAAAGCCGGGCGGCCCGACAGCATTTCGTAGAGCACGGCGCCCAGCGCGAACACGTCGGCGCGGTGATCGGCGGCGGCGCCGCGGACCTGCTCGGGCGACATGTATCCCATTGTGCCGAGCACCATGCCAGGAATCGTGTTCGGTCTGCCCCCGGGGAGATCCAGGGGCGGCGTCGTCGGCAGCGCGCTGACATTCGCGACTGCAGGCTCGGCATGTGTCAGCTTGGCCAGCCCGAAGTCCAGAATCTTTACCCGGCCGTCCGCCGTGATGAACACATTCTCCGGCTTCAGGTCACGGTGAACGATGCCCTTGTCGTGCGCCGCGGCCAATCCGGCCGCGATGGGCACGACGTATTGGATTGCCCTGCGCGCCGGCATAGCTCCGGCGCGCAGCAGATCGCCGAGAGTGTTCCCTTCGAGTAATTCAGAAGACGATGTACAGGCTCATTTGCCCTGAGTCTGTCGAGGCGTGCGTGCCGATGTCATGGACCGCCAGGATGTTTGGATGATTCAGGGCGGCGGCGGCTTGCGCTTCCTGCTCGAAGCGACGGAGGCGATCGGTGTCCGCCGCAAAAGCCGAGGGGAGCACTTTGACGGCCACGTCGCGCCCGAGACGGGGATCGCGCGCGCGGTAGACCTCGCCCATCCCTCCGGTACCGATGAGAGTGACGATTTCATATGGTCCGAGCCGAACACCTGCGGCGAGCGGCATGGAGATGAATGGCGAACGCGTCGCATTCTACCCGAAGGCGACGACGTGGCATCAAAGTAGGTCCGGCTGAAGCCGGACACTACGTAGAAGCCTCTGTGTCTTCTGTGGCCCGTGCGAAGTGGATCTCGTTCCCGACAGGTATAATTTCCTGATCGCCGCTCAATGGATCAGGCCTACATCCGGAACTTCTCCGTCATCGCGCACATCGACCACGGCAAGTCGACGCTGGCCGATCGCTTCCTTGAAATCACCGGTGCGCTGCAGGCGCGCGAGATGGAGGCTCAGGTCCTCGATGCCATGGACCTCGAGCGCGAGCGCGGGATCACCATCAAGGCCCACCCCGTCCGTTTGAATTACACGGCCGTCGACGGCCAGCAATACGTGTTGAACCTGATCGACACCCCAGGTCATGTCGACTTCAGCTACGAAGTCACGCGTTCGCTGGCGGCCTGCGAGGGTGCCCTTCTGCTGGTGGATGCCGCACAAGGTGTAGAAGCACAGACGCTCGCCAATGCGTATCTGGCGGCCGACGACAAGCTCGAGATCATTCCGGTCATCAACAAGATCGATCTTCCAAGCGCGCAGCCTGAAGAGTGCAAACGCCAAATCGAGGAGATCATCGGTCTCGACAGCTCTGGGGCGCTTCTCGCAAGCGCGAAAGAGGGGACGGGTACGCGGGAAATTCTCGAGGCGATCGTGCATCGTTTCCATCCGCCGACAGGCGATCCCGATGCGCCGCTCAAGGCGCTGATTTTCGATTCCTGGTATGACGCCTATCGTGGTGTCGTCATCGTGGTGCGTGTGATCGACGGCGTGCTTCGGCCGAAGATGAAAGTGAGACTGATGGCGACCGCGCAGGACTACGAGGTCGATCAGCTCGGGGTGTTCTCGCCGAAAGCGCTTCCGGTCGATGAGCTCGGCGTGGGAGAGGTCGGTTTCCTCGTCGCCAACATCAAGCGTGTGGCCGACGCCAAGATCGGCGACACCGTCACGGAGGTCGCGCGTCCGACCTCCGAGCCGTTCCCAGGATTCAAGGAACTGAAGCCGATGGTCTTTGCGGGCCTCTATCCCGTGGAAGGCCATCAGTATTCCGAACTGCGTGATGCGCTCGAAAAACTGCGTCTGAATGACGCCTCATTTTTCTACGAGCCCGAAACCTCGGCTGCCCTCGGTTTCGGGTTCCGGTGCGGGTTTCTCGGCCTGCTGCACATGGAGATTGTTCAGGAGCGGCTCGAACGCGAGTACAACATGGATCTCGTCACCACGGCACCGGGCGTGCTTTACCGGGTGACGACAACCGATGGGGAGGTGCACGATGTCGACAGTCCGGCGAAGCTTCCGGACGCCGGCCGCATCGCCAAACTCGAAGAGCCAGTCATTACCGCGATGATCCTGACGCCGTCGGAATACGTCGGTCCGATCCTGCAGCTCTGCCAGGACAAGCGGGGTATTCAGCAGAAGCTCGAGTATCTGAAGTCAGATCGTGTGCTCGTCACCTACGAACTGCCGTTCAACGAGGTCGTAATGGACTTCTACGACCGTCTCAAGACGATTTCCCGCGGCTACGGGTCGCTCGATTACCACGTGACCGGCTACTGGGAATCGCCGCTCGTCAAAATGGATATCCTCGTGAACGGCGAACCTGTCGACGCCCTTTCGATCATCGTGCACAGGGACGCGGCGTACGAGCGCGGGCGGGCGCTGGCCTCCAAGATGCGGGAGCTGATTCCGCGCCAGATGTTCGAAATATCGATACAGGCGGCCATCGGCAACCGTATCATTGCGCGCGAGTCGGTCAAGGCGCTTCGAAAGAACGTGCTGGCCAAGTGCTACGGCGGCGACATCACCCGCAAGCGGAAGCTGCTCGAGAAGCAAAAGGAAGGCAAAAAACGCATGAAGCGGGTCGGGCGTGTCGAGATTCCCCAGGAAGCATTTCTCGCCGTGCTGAAGGTCGGGACAGAATAGAGGCCCAGGGCCCAAGAGAGCGCGATGATGGCAAAAGCTGAAGCGACGCCGCAGCCGGGTACCGGAAGTCGACGGCACGAGAGTATTTCGAGTCGATCTGTGTGGCCGTGATCCTGGCGCTGTTCGTCCGCACGTTCATCGTGCAGGCCTTCAAGATTCCCACCGGGTCGATGGAGAACAACCTTCTAATCGGCGATCACCTGCTGGTCAACAAGTTCGCGTACGCGCCGACCGCCACGCGCCTCGAGCAGATGCTGCTCCCAATCGATCCCATCCGACGGGGGGACATCATCGTCTTCAAGTATCCCGAAGATCCGGAGCGCGATTTCATCAAGCGCGTGATTGGGTTGCCCGGGGAAACCGTGGAACTGCGCAACAAGAAGGTGTACATCGACGGCAAGCCGATCGACGAGCC
Source organism: uncultured Acidobacteriota bacterium (assembly GCA_963814955.1). Taxonomy (GTDB): domain Bacteria; phylum Acidobacteriota; class Vicinamibacteria; order Vicinamibacterales; family UBA2999; genus DATCJA01. Next base: position 1,050,764 of record CAWFEX010000008.1, on the reverse strand, counting down.
GTACGTGCAGTATCTCTTCACGCCGTCAGACGAAGAAGGGCCGTTCGACTTCGATGTGCGGATGCAGTACGGGCCGGTGACGGTGCCAGCCGGTCAGTATTTCATGATGGGTGATAACCGCGACAACTCGCAGGACAGCCGCTACTGGGGCTTCATGCCCGGAGAGTACGTCAAGGGCAAGGCGCTGTTCGTGTACTTCTCATTTGGCGAGGCAGGGACGAACTTGCTGAGCAGCATTCGCTGGAACCGCATCCTGCACCAGATCCATTGACGTCGAAGTAAGCGACGTCAGGCTCGTGTGAGGCCGAGCCGCTTCTGCGCGATGACCGCGTCCGCCTCACCGTCGGCGGCCAGCTGTCTGCGCTCCTCCGCGGCACGAGATGCGAACGCGGCGTCGGACAGGCCTCCGATATTCACGTCGACATTCAGCCCGGCGCTGCGCAGCCCTGCGAGAAGGAGCTCGACGCCCGTCGCCGTGTCGGTGGCCGCGTTGCGGTTCCCGTTCGCTGCGACGATCGTTGCACCTCGCAACGCCTGCTGACAGCAGCGCATCGTCTCGAGCGGCACTTCGGTCGCGTGCTGCATCGCCGTTTCCAGGGTACGGCGGCGCTCGAGCTTTTCTGCATCCGTTGCCTTCGGCAACCGCATCGCCTCGAGGACGGCCGCATATGCATCACTGTCCTGCTCGATGAGTGCCGTGAGGGCGTCACGTAGGGGGCGCAGTCGCGCCGAGGCCTCGCCAAGATCGGCGGCTTCCTCGGCCGCGCCTGTGCGAGTTGACGGGAGACCGGCGACCATGACGAGGAGCGACGTGCCGACCGCGCCGGACAGCGCTGCTGCCGATCCGCCACCAGGCACCGGCTCATTCGACGCAAACGCGTCGAGCAGGTCCGCCAACGTCATGTCCGCATACGTCATCTCGCTTATTGTGCCCGGAAGATGACCCCAGCGCGCTTGACCACCGTTCGAATCGAAGGCGCCCCGACGCGAATGAGGTTCGAGACGTCTCCTTCGATGATGACCGCGTCCATGAGCTTGCCGACTTCGAGGCTGCCGACGCGGTCGGCGCGGTCGATCGACCACGCCGCGTTCAGGGTTGCGGCGACGAGCGCCTCCTCCAAGGTCATGTCCATCGCGAAGCACGCAAGGGCGATGGCAAAAGGCATCGAGGGTGAGAGCCCGCCGCCTGGATTGAGGTCGGTGCCAAGGGCCACCGGGACTCCGCGGTCGATCAGCATCCGGGCGGGTGCATAGCGGCCGAGCTTCAGGAACAGAGCGGCGATTGGCAGCAGGACCGCGCACACGCCGGAAGCCGCCAGGGCATCGGCGCCACGCGAATCAGTGAATATTAGGTGGTCCGCCGACCGCGCACCGACGCGCGCGGCAACGTGCGAGCCGCCGCTTGCCGCAAGTTCGTCGGCGTGGATGCGCGGCTTCAATCCCGCGTCAACGCCCGCGAGCAGAATGCGCGTGGCCTGCTCAGGCGTGAATGCGCCTGCGTCACAGAAGACGTCGCACCACTCGGCCAATGATTCGGTGGCTATTCCCGGGATCATTTCGTGTATGACCATGGCGACGTAATCGTCAGCCCGGGCGCGAAACTCCTCGGGCACCACATGTGCGCCAAGAAAGGTGGCAACGAGATCGACGGGATGCTCCGCGTCGAGCCTGCGGATCGCGCGGAGCTGCCGCAGTTCCGTTTCCACAGTCAGGCCATATCCGCTCTTCGCCTCGCACGTCGTTGTCCCGCAGGCTGCCATCTCGTCGAGCCGCACACGCGCCAGCGCAACGAGTTCGTCTTCCGACGCCGTACGGGTTGCCGCCACGGTCCGTGCTATGCCACCCCCTGCCGCTGCGATCTCGGCATATGTCGCACCCGCAAGCCGCTGCCGCAACTCCTGACGCCGGTCGCCCGCGTATACGACATGGGTGTGGGCATCGACGAAACCGGGGACGACAGTACAACCGCGTGCGTCAACACGGACTGCCGTGCTGAGCAGGTCCACATGATCGGTGAGGTCCGCCTGTGGGCCGACGAAGACTATTCGACCGTCGTGCGCCGCAATCGCCGATTGTTGCAGTCGTGATATGACACCCTGGGAGGAGCCCCGCTTTGGCGCTGGTCCCGTGCACGACGCGATCACGTCGGCGTGCTCAATCAGGAAGCTGGCAGGCTGCACGCAGGAACTCCTCGGTCACGCCTTCGACCCGCACGCGCTTGAGTCGATTTCGTTCACCTGAGACGATTGAGATGGCTTTTTTGGGGACCCGCAGCGCTCTGGAGAGCACCTCGACGAGCTCTGCATTGGCTGCGCCTTCGACCGGAGGCGCATTGATGCGGACGAGCAGCACACCATCGCGCGTGCCGGCCATCCCCGGGCGTGCGGCCCGTGGAATGACTTTTACTTCAATGAAGACAGCCATTTATTGCGCCCAGTTGACGAAAGGGCTCCTGTTCGTTGAGACTGGCGCGTTATAGAGAGCGGACTCGTCGTTCCGCCGGTAGAAACCATGAAAAAGCTCCTTTCCATTGCCATGTGGGTCGTGATTGCGATACTCGGCGCGGCAGCCTTCGGCGTGCTCGCCTTGTCGCGCGGAGAGACCATCAGCGCCGGGTGGCTCGTCGTCGCCGGCGTATGCACCTACCTGGTGGCGTACCGCTTCTACTCGCGCTACCTCGCTTATACCGTGTTTGGTCTCGACGATCGCCGCGCGACTCCGGCCGAGCGCCTCGACAACGGCCGCGACTTCTGTCCGACCAACAAGTGGGTGGCAGCGGGTCATCATTTCTCGGCCATTTCCGGCGCCGGACCGCTCGTAGGGCCGACGCTGGCCGCCCAGTTCGGCTTTCTCCCCGGCACAATCTGGCTGATTGCAGGCGTCGTGCTCGGCGGCGCCGTGCAGGACATGATCGTGCTCTGCGCGTCGGTCCGCCGCGACGGCAAGTCGCTGGGCCAGATGGCGAAAGAAGAAGTCAATCCGGTCGCGGGCATGGCCGCCATGATCGCCGTCTTCGCGATCATGATCATCCTTCTGGCAGTGCTCGCGCTCGTGGTCGTCAACGCGCTGCGTGACAGTCCGTGGGGGCTGTTCACGATTGCCGCGACCATTCCCATCGCGCTGCTGATGGGCGCGTGGATGAACAACATCCGTCCGGGCAAGGTGGCCGAAGCCACCGCAATTGGCATCGTGCTGCTGATGGCCGCGCTCCTGGGCGGTCAATGGGTGGCCAACGCATCCGACCTGGAGCGCCGCGTTCACCTGGTCCGGGACGCAGCTCGCGTGGGCGGTCATCGCGTACGGTTTCGTCGCATCGGTGCTGCCGGTGTGGCTCCTGCTGGCGCCGCGCGATTATCTCTCGGCGTTTCTCAAGATCGGAACGATTCTGGTGCTCGGCACAGCCATCGTGGTGCTGATGCCGCCAATGAAGCTGCCAGCCGTCACCCAGTTCATCGACGGGACGGGCCCGGTCTTTGCCGGCAAGCTGTTCCCGTTTGCGTTCATCACGATTGCCTGTGGTGCGGTATCGGGGTTCCACGCCCTCATTTCAAGCGGAACAACTCCGAAGCTGGTGAAACGGGAGAGCGACGTCCGCGTGATTGGCTACGGCTCGATGTTGATGGAATCGCTCGTCGGGCTGATGGCGATGATCGCCGCCGCAACGCTCGATCCTGGCGTCTACTTCGCGATGAACGTCGGCCCCGCAATCCTCGGTACGACGCCGGAAAGTGCTTCGCAGGCCATCGCCCAGTGGGGCTTCATGCTGCGGCCGGAGCAGATGACGACGCTCGCGCAGCAGATGGGTGAGGCGTCGCTCCTGTCGCGCACCGGCGGCGCGCCCAGCCTCGCCGTAGGTATGGCCGGAATCCTCGGCGGTGTCTTCACTGGCGCCGGCCTCGCCCTTTGGTACCACTTCGCGATCCTCTTCGAGGCTGTGTTCATCCTGACGACCGTCGATGCAGGCACGCGGGTGGGCCGCTTCATGCTGCAGGAACTGCTCAAACACGTGTACGCGCCGCTCGGCCGGTACTCCTGGTATCCCAGCATTCTGCTGTCATCGGCGCTAGTCGTCGCCTTCTGGGGCTATTTCCTCTATCAGGGCGTGATCGATCCCCTTGGCGGCATCAATTCCCTCTGGCCGCTCTTCGGAATCGCCAATCAGTTGCTTGCCGCGGTAGCACTATGCGTTGTGACGACGATCCTCGTGAAGATGGGCAAGCTGAAGCACGCCTGGGTGACGCTCCTGCCGCTGGCGTGGTTGGCGTCGGCGACGCTGACCGCCGGCTACCAGAAAGTGTTCTCACCGCTCCCGGCGCTGGGCTTCCTCGCGCACGCCCGTTCGCTGGCGAATTCGACGAATCCGGACGCCGCGCGGATGATCTTCAACGACAGGATCGATGCGGCACTGGCCCTGTTCTTCATGGCCGTTGTGGTGGTGGTGATTGCCGCGTCAGCGCGCGAGTGGTGGATGGTGGCGGCCAATCGCAAGGCGCCTCGCGTCCACGAGGCACCGTACGTGGAGACGGCACTTCAAGTGCAAACTTGAAAGTACAAAGTGCAAAGTAAGTGGGCAAGTAAGCTCACGAAACCTGACTTCGAACTTACTTTGCACTTTACAGTTTGAAGTTTGAAGTTGGAGTACGTCGCCCGAATATCGCTGTTCCGACGCGCACCATCGTCGCCCCCTCCTGAATCGCGACCTCGAAGTCGCCGCTCATCCCCATCGACAGCTCCAGGAGCATGCCGGCCGGCACACCGGAAGCCAGCCACTCGTCGCGCAGACTGCGCAGTCGTTTGAACCAGGGACGGGCATCTTCGGGGGCTTCTGGTATCGGCGGCAATGTCATCAACCCCACTAGGCGCGCTGCGCGCAACGCGGCTGCCGCCTCGAAGATCGGCAACACGGCGGAAGGCCGCACGCCGAACTTCGTCTGCTCGCCTGCCAGGTCAATCTGGATCAGGAGCTGCGGGTTCGTCCCCTCGCTCGCGGCAGCCGCGTCGAGCCTCTGAAGAAGCTCGACGCTGTCGGTCGAGTGGATCGTGGCGAACGCCGAAGCCGCGCGCTTTGCCTTGTTGGTCTGCAGGTGACCGAGCAGATGCCATCTGATATCCAGGTCGCCGGCGTTGTCGATCTTCTGCAGGGCCTCCTGTACGCGGTTCTCGCCGAAGTCACGCTGGCCGGCGGCACACGCCTCGCGGACGAGATCGAGGGAGAACGTTTTGGAGACGGCGATGAGACGAACTGAGGAAGGATCGCGGCCGGCCGACCGGGCCGCTGCGGCAATGCGCGAGCGGACGTCGGTCAGCCGGTCGGCGATAGAAGACATGGGCCGCGGGGGCTGAAGCCCCCGCGCTACTGCGGCAGCTGCTTCAGGAACGTCTGGACTTCAGCCGCCTTTGGACCGTTCGGGTCCACCTTCAGATATCCCTCGAACGCCTGACGCGCCGCTGGCATCTGACCGAGGTTCAAATTGGCCATGCCGAGCTGATAGTGCGCCATCGCCATCTTCGGGTCGGCCTTTATCGCCGCTTCGAACTGCTCTTTCGCTTCGGCGTATTTTCCGGCGTTCCAGAGAATCACGCCCTGGTTATACACGGCTTCGGCATTTCCGCCGCCACCGCCCGCTCCGGCGAACTCCGCGGCTTTGGCGCTGGCCTGCTGGGCGAGGTCGAATTTCTTCTGCGCGTTATAAACGTTGGCGAGCCCGGTGTATGCGTCGCCGCTGTTCGGAGCCAGCTCGATCGCCTTCTTGAAGGAATTCTCGGCCTCTGCAAACTGCTGCTTCTTCGAGTAGGCGACGCCCAGGTTGTAATAGCAGTCGCTGCACGTCGGGATCTTCGTGACGATCTCGTTGAACTTCTGGATCGCCTCGTCGTCACGGCCCGCACGCATGGCTTCAATGGCCTGCTGCGCCATCGCCTGCGTCTCCGCCTGCGCCTTCGCCTGCTCAGGCGTCAAGCCGCTTGACGGCGACAGCTGGAAGCTCAGCTCAACCGGCATCCCCTGGGAGATAGTTCGCGGTCAGCACCTGCTTCAGGTTGTCCTTCACCGCCGTGACGTTATAGCGGCCCGATGGAAGCCCGATCTGCATGAACTCGCCATTGCGATTGGTTTTCACTTGAGCTTTGCGGCTGGATTCGGTCGCTTCGATCGTTACCGCGGCGCCCTCCACCGGCTTGCCCTGCGCGTCAACGACTTTGCCTCTGATAACGCTCTGCGCCGCCGCCGGAGCGGACGCCGCGAACACCACCAGGAGCGCCAGAATTCCGCGGATCAGATAGGCCCGCATCGAAACCTCCGGAAAAAATGTAAACGCCCTTCTGTCCGTAAGTTTATACGAAGAATCGTTCCACCGTATCGAGGTCGTCGGTAACGGGCGCCGGCGGCAGCGAAGCCAGAAACCGACGTCCGTATCCCATGGTTCGGAGTCGTGGGTCGAGCACTGCGAGCACTCCGCGATCCGTGCGATGCCTGATCAGCCGGCCCAGCCCCTGCTTGAGCGTGAGAATCGCCAGCGGCACCTGATAGTCGGCGAATGCGTCGCCCCCGCGCGCGTTGATTGCCTCGATCCGCGCCGCAGTGACCGGATCGGCGGGTGAAGCGAACGGCAGTTTGTCGATGACAACGCAGCTGAGCGCTTCGCCGACGACGTCGACGCCCTGCCAGAAGCTCGATGTCGCGAGCAGAACGGCATTTGGAGTCGTTCGGAAGCGTTCGAGCAGCTCGGTTCTCGGCGCGGAGCCCTGAACGAGGATTGGAAACGGCAGGGCTAGCTCAACCAGCTGCTGGACGGTGCGCAGGACACTGTAGCTGGTGAAGAGCACAAACGCGCGGCCTCGCGAACGATTGACGATTTCGATGATCTGGCGCGCCGCGGCCTCGGCAAACGCCGGCACCTTCGGTGAAGGGACGCGACGAGGGAGGTAGAGTAATGCCTGGTTCGTGTAGTCGAACTCCGAGGCCACTCTGAGCTCCTCCGCCTGTCTGATGCCGAGACGTCCTCTGACGTATTCGAACGAACCTTCGACCGCGACCGTCGCCGAGGTCAGCACCGTGGCGCGCTGCCGATCGAACAGCGCCTCCTGGACGATTCGTGATACATCGATCGGCGATGCCCGCAGAAACGGTCGGTTCTCGTCGCGCCCCCGCCGGCGCGATTCCACGTAGTAGACGAAGTCCGCATCACCCGCGCGAATCAGAAATCGGAGATCTTTGCTGAGCTCGCCTGATCTTCGCTGCAGTGCGGCGAGCGCATCGTCGATGTCGACGGCGCTGGCAGTTCCAGGCGAACCTTCTTCCGTGCCGTCCGCCGGCGGCTGGGTAACGGCCGCGAGCGTTGCCTCGAGCCCGTCGAGCGCGCCCGCCAGTGCCATCCCTTCCTCAAAATGGTCGATCAGGCCGTCGGCCGTGTAGCGGACACGCGTTTCCGCGCCGGTTGCCGTGCTTAGAGAAGGATCGAGTGCGAGGCCGCTGAAAAAAGTGCGCGAATGGATGGCGACCCGCGACAGCGCACGAGTGACGTCCGCGCTCTGTCGGACTGCCGAGGACAGCCGTTCGCCATCACGCACCAGATCGTCTATGCGAAAGGCGCTGATCGAACGGCCGAAGTACTGCGTCGCCACGTCCTCGAGCTGATGCGCTTCATCGACGACCAGGGTGGAACAGTTCGGAATCACCTCACCGTATGCGCTGTGTCGCACCGACGCGTCGGCGCATAGCAGGTGATGGTTGACGATGACGATATCGGACTCGACCGCGCGGCGGCGCATTCGGGTGATGAAGCAAACCTCATAATGGGGACATTGCGTGCCCAGGCATGTGTCGGCTTCTGCCGCAACGTCTTTCCAGAGGGAGACATTCTCCGGCAGGTCGCGGAGCTCGGCGCGGTCGCCAGTCTCAGTATGGCGCAGCCAGGCATCGATGATCGGAAGAAACACCGATCGTTCGGACCGATCGGGTTCGAACATCCCGAACGCGTCGAATGATCCGGACCATTCGGATTCGTGTTTGTAAAGCTCCCAGCGGTGAAGGCACAGATAGTTGCCTCGTCCCTTCATGAGCGTGGCTGTAAACGACGTCTCGAGTGCCTTTTTGAGCAGAGGCAGGTCCTTGAAAAAGATCTGCTCCTGGAGGTTTTTGGTGCCTGTGGACACGAGGACTCTGCGTCCGCTCAGGATGGAGGGAACGAGATAGGCGAGCGTCTTGCCTGTACCGGTGCCTGCCTCCGCAAGCAGGGTGCCGCCCTTCTCGACGACGGATGCAACCGCTTCCGACATCAGGCGCTGACCTTCCCGCGGCTCGTAGCCGTCGAGGACGCGTGCGAGCGCGCCAGCGTCAGAGAAAGCCTCGCGGACGGCGGCTTGTAACTCAGATGATTGAGAAACGCTGGGTTCGCTCGAATCGTTCTGATTGCTCGAAGGGTTCTGGTCGGTCGGCTTCGAACGTCCGGGATGCTCCAAACGTTCCGAACGCTCCGAACGCATCATAGTCTTTCAGGGTAAAGCGGGAATTTGCGGCACAGCCGCTCGACTTCGCCCTTTACCGTGCCGAGCGCCCGGTCGTCCTCGGGCGTCCGCAGCACACGAGCGATCAAATCGCCAATCAGCTCCATCTCGACTTCGCCCATCCCGCGTGTTGTCACGGCGGGGGTGCCGATCCGGACGCCGCTCGCCACCATCGGCGGATTCTGGTCGAACGGAATCGCGTTCTTGTTCACCGTGATGCCCGCTTTGCCGAGCGCGGCCTCAGCGACTTTTCCGGTCAGTCCCTTTGAGAAGACGTCGACCAGCATCAGATGCGTATCCGTGCCGCCGCTCACGAGCCGGAACCCGTGGCTGGAAATGGATGCCGCCAGTCGTTTGGCGTTGGCGGCGATTTGGCGTTGGTACTCCGCAAACGCCGGTTCCGCCGCCTCTCTGAAGCACACGGCCTTTGCCGCAATGATGTGCATCAGCGGTCCGCCCTGGACACCAGGAAAGACCGCGCGATCGAGATCTTTGGCGTATGCTCGCGGCACAGCACCAGGCCTGCGCGAGGGCCTCGCAGCGTCTTATGCGTGGTCGACGTCACGAAGTCCGCATGAGGCACGGGACTGGGATGCACGCCGGCGGCGACCAGGCCCGCGATATGCGCCATGTCGACGACCATCCGCGCCCCAACGGCGTCCGCGACGGTCCGGATGCGGGGGAAGTCGATGACGCGCGGGTAGGCGCTGGCGCCGACCATGATCATCCTTGGCTTGTGCTCGTGGGCAAGCCGCTCCAGTTCGTCGTAATCGATCCGCTCGTCCTCCTTGCGGACGCCGTACGGCACGATCGTGTAGAGCTTCCCTGAAAAATTCAGCGGGTGGCCATGCGTGAGGTGCCCGCCGTGGGCGAGGTTCATGCCAAGCACCGTCTCGCCCGGCTTGAGCAGCGTCAGGTAGACGGCCATATTGGCTTGCGCGCCCGAGTGCGGCTGCACGTTGGCGTGCTCGGCGCCGAACAGCTGTTTCGCCCGCGCAATCGCCAGCGACTCGGCGACATCGACGAATTCACAGCCGCCGTAGTACCGCTTCCCCGGGTACCCTTCCGCGTACTTGTTGGTCATCACTGAGCCGGCCGCCTCGAGGACCGCGCTGCTGACGAAGTTTTCAGACGCGATGAGCTCGAGCCCCTCGGCCTGGCGCCTGGTCTCATTACGGATGGCGTCGGCGATCTCGGGGTCGGTCTCGGCAAGCGAACGCTGCATCGGCGAAATCGCGGCGTTGGGCATGGGGGAGGATTGTACGAAGTGGAAATTTGGAAGTAGAAAGTGGAAAGTAAGTGCAAAGTTCGAAGTAGGGCGGGGTGCCGCCTACACTAAGTCTCCACTTTTCACTTACTTTGCACTTTCAACCTTCAAGTTTGCACTTGGCATGAAGCCCCCTTCCGTCATCATCTCGTCGCGCGGCGAGCAGCGCGTACGAGCAGGCCATCCGTGGGTGTATGGCGCTGATGTCGTCGACGTTCGTGCTGAGGGCGGCGAGATCGTTCAGGTCGTCGGTCCACGGCATCGCACCATCGGCCAGGCTCTGTACAGCGATCGTTCTCAGATCCCAATCCGGATGCTCACGCGCGGCGATGTCGTCGCTGATCTGTCGCTGCTTCGTACCAGACTGCAGAATGCGGTTCGCTTTCGCACGTCCTGGACCTCGATGCGACGGCCTACCGCCTCGTCCATGCCGAGGCCGACCTCCTGCCGTCGCTGGTAGTGGACAAGTATGGTGACTACCTCGTCGCTCAGGCGCTCTCCCAAGGGATGGACCGTCTGCTGCCGTCGATCACGGAGATGCTCGTCGAGTTGCTCTCGCCGAAAGGCATCCTCGGCCGCAACGATCCTAAAGTTCGGGTGCTCGAAGGGCTCGAACAGACCGTGGAGTTGCTGTACGGCGAAATACCAGAATCGATCGTCGCACGCGAAGGACCGGTCGAATACGTCGTCGATCTTCGCAAGGGGCAGAAGACCGGCTTGTTCCTGGATCAACGGGAGAATCGCGAGTGCTGCGGCGCTCTATGCACGCGGTCACCTGCTTGACTGCTTCAGCTACAACGGCGGATTCGCACTGCGGCTCGCCCCAGGTTGTCAGCACGTCGAGGCGATCGACATTTCGTCTGACGCGGTTGTGCGGATCCGCGCCAATGCAGAACGGAATGGGCTATCGCAGGTCGAGGCGCGCGAGGCCAACGTGTTCGACGAGTTTCGCCGGCTGGAACGCGCCGGCGCGCGGTACGACACGATCGTGCTGGACCCGCCGGCGTTCGCCAAGAACAAGGCGTCGGTCCCGAACGCGCTCGCCGGCTACAAGGAAATCAACCTGCGCGCAATGCGTCTGCTCTTACCCGGCGGATACCTGGTGACCTGCAGCTGCTCCTACAACGTCAACGAGGAGATGTTCGCCTCGATGCTGCACGAAGCGTCGATCGACAGCCACACGCCGGTGACCGATCGTCGAAAAACGGATGCAGGCGCGCGATCATCCGGTGCTCGCGGGCGTGCCGGAGACGCATTATTTGAAGTGCTTCATTTTGCGCAGGGTGGAGTGACCACCGATGAAGGGTTCACGGCTTCTCAACTTTTGTGAGGCTAATGTCCCGAGCGTCTGAAACACGCGAATCGCCGATGGTTCCAAGAACCGCCCTGATTACCGGCGCCTCAGCCGGCATCGGGGCCGCGTTTGCCGAGGTATTCGCCGCCGAAGGCTTCAACCTCGTGATTGCCGCACGCCGCGAGAATCGGCTGCGGGAGCTCGCTGCTACGCTCGAACGGCGGCACTCAGTCAAAGTGCATGTGCTGCCCGGGGACCTCTCGGAACCTGACGAGCCGGCGCGCGTGTGCGAGGGCTGACGGAACTCGGCCTGAAGATCGACGCGCTTGTGAACAATGCCGGCTACGGCATCCCCGGCACGTATCTCGCGTCTGAATGGCCGCGACACGCGGCGCTCTGCAGGTGATGGTCATCGGTCTGGCGGAGTTGACCTATCGACTCCTGCCGGGCATGGTCGATCGCGGTTACGGGCGGGTCATCAACGTGGCGTCGCTGGCAGCGCTCGTGCCGGCGCCTGCGGGTCACACGCTCTATGCGGCCTCGAAGGCATTCGTCGTCAAATTTTCGGAGTCGCTCGCCGGCGAAGTTCGGGGAGCGGGTGTCAACGTCACCGCGCTCTGCCCCGGGTTCACGCTCAGTGAGTTTCACGATGTGACGGGAACTCGCGCGAAGGTCAGCGAGTTGCCGGGCTGGATGTGGATGGATGCCGCTTCCGTGGCAAGGGAAGGGTTCGAAGCGGTAATGGCGGGCACATCGATCCACGTGACCGGCTCTGTGAACCGCGCCATCGCGTCACTCGTACGTTACTTGCCTAAGTCCCTGCTTGTCGCGATCGGGAGACGTACGGCGAGGCATTACCGCAAGAGCTAGAGCCTCGGAACATTAACAAGCTGGCCTTGTTCCGAACTTATCGCTGTGGCATATCACTTGCTCTTCCGTAAGGCGCTGAGGGCAAGTGCCCTCCGTGAGAGAACGAACATGGTCCAAGCGTTGTGCACCTCGGGCAATCACGAAGCGCTCAAATGCGGCGTCCACGGAGCGGCCGGCGTTTTGGCGGCGCTCATGGCGTCCTACAACATCGCTGCTTGCTGTTTCCGTCGCGACGTACATCTCCGCGTGAACGCGGTGCTCTACACCCTGGCCGTAGCCTGGGAGGTGAAACAAACGCTTCACCATCTGCGAAAGGAACCGCGCTCAAGGGTAGAAGTCACGGTTCCTTCGATCGGTCCATCTGCTGCGTGTGCGTGAATTCCGGCGTGGACCGGCTGATGCACCGGTTCGTCCGGTGCGACGCTGCCGGACCTGGCCGGAGCTCATCGAGCAGCTTTACGAGGGCGCCTGGAACGGCGAACTGCAGCGCTATCGTGCGCCGTGGAAGCGCACAAGCTGCTGCCCAGACGGCTGAGAAAGATCCTCGAAAGGGGAGCACTCCGACACGCTGACCGTGGAGAGGTTGAGTGCGTTCACGTCACTTCGAGCCTGTGACTCGCTGTCGCGACAGATGTTCCTTGCCTTCATCGAACCGCCGTCGCTCGACACCCGGATCCTGAATCAGTTCGCGCTCTTCTCGCTGATGTCCGATCCCGCTTCCTCGCTGGACCAGTGGATGCGGACGCACCCGCGCCTCTGCCGGCGCGTTCTCGTACCGGCAGAGCTCAAGTGGGAAGTGCGCGACAAGCTCGATCAAGCCAATATCAACGAACGGACGCTCCTGCCGGGGCTCGACGGGCTCAGCCGTTGGCTCGAGCGTTACTACTATCCCCGACGCTGAGCTACAGCCTCGAGTGTCCTGAATCTTGCACTCCTGCCGAATATGACTGTTCGGCGGACGGTATGCGCGGTTGCACTTCTTCTGTTGTCCGCGTCCTGCAACCGGGACAGCGCAATCTACACGGAGGCTGTCCAACAGACTGTCAGCGGCACGCCTGAGTGGCTGGATCGAAGTGCGCTCGGTAAGCGGTTATGGACGATCGAGCGTCGCTTTTACGAGAGCCGCGAATATCTGCCGGCGTGGATCGACGGCAATCGGACGACGCCGCAATTGAAAGACCTTGTCGCGCAACTCAAATACTCAGAAGTTCATGGGCTCGAGCCATCTGATTACCGAATCGAGGAGTTCGAGCGCGTTCGTGACGGCTCGCACACCTTCTTGGGGACGCGCTTCGATGAAGCCGTGGTTCCCGACCTCGACGTGAAGCTCACCTACGCATATCTACGTTACGCGGCAGACTTGCTCGGATGGCGCACGAATTCAACCGATGTGTCGCCTATCTGGCTGACGCAGCCGAAAACCGAAGATCTGGCCGACCGGCTGACGCAGGCAATCAGGTCGAACAGCATTCGAAAGAGTCTCGAGGAGCTTGCCCCGACGCACGCGCAGTACAAGGGGCTCGCGGCGGCGCTCGCTCGTGAGCGGCGGCAGCCGACGGGGCATGCCGATCTAATCCGAATGAACATGGAACGATGGCGTTGGGTCCCGCGCGACCTGGGCGATCGCTACGTGCTGGTCAACGTAGCTGCATATTCCCTGCAGGTCATGGAGCGCGACAGACCAGTTGTTGCGATGCGCGTCATCGTGGGGAAGTCAGATACACCGACGCCGCTCTTCAGCGACGAAATGATGTATGTGGTGTTCAGCCCGTACTGGAACATTCCCGAAAACATCCTGCGCGGGGAAACCGTGCCGCGTGCCGCGAAGGATCCCGACTTCATCGAACGGAATAACATCGAAGTGCTTGGCGCCTCCGGCCCGCTCGACCCGTGGACGATAGACTGGTCGGACGAGTCGATGACGTCGTCGCTGCGGCTGCGCCAGCGGCCCGGACCCGATAATGCGCTCGGGCTGGTGAAATTCATTTTTCCGAACAACTTCAGCATCTATCTGCACGACACGCCGACTGACCGCCTTTTCTCCCGTCGCAGCAGGGCGTTCAGCCACGGATGCATCCGAATCGAAGACCCGGTCGGGATGGCCGAGTATGTGCTGCACGATCAGCCGTCCTGGACTACGGCGCGGATCGCCTCGGCGATGCATGCCGGCCACGAGCAGCACGTCAAGCTGACGAGGCCGCTGCCCGTGCACATCGGTTACTGGACGGCATGGGTCGAGACGGACGGCAACGTGACGTTTACCGACGATCCATATCAGCTCGACGACGCCCACGCACGGGTTGCGGGATACGGGCATCCGGTGCGGTCGAGCGTCGGGGCAGCGAGTCAAACCAGCTAGAATCTGCTGGTTCATGCTTCGTCGGATTCTTCCGATCACGGCTGCGGCGCTGTTGCTGCTGTCGTCACGGGTGACGTCGGCCCATCCGGCGCCCTTCAGCTTTCTCGACCTCGTGATCCGCGAGGAAGGGATCGACGCCATTCTCGTGCTCCATGTCGTCGATATTGCCCATGACCTCGGAATCGAGCCTGCCGAACGACTGCTCGATGCGAATGAGGCGGCGAGACTTCGCGATCGCGTCGTTGCCTTGATAGAGCCGCGCCTGCAAATCCGTACGGATGGAGTGCCGACCTTTCAATGGCTCGCGCTCGAGCCGGCGCCCGATCGGCATGCCGTTGTCCTTCGTTTTCGGATGGTGGGCCCGCGGCCTGGAGTACTTCGCATCCAGACTCGCATGTTTCCGTACGATCCGGTCCACCAGACGTTCATCAACATCTACGAGGACAGCGAGCTGCGGCAGCAGATGATCTTCAATGCCGACAGTGGCGAGTACACCTACTACACAGGTTCCACGCAAGGCGCGCTGGCGGTCATGCAGACCTTCATTCCCGCCGGCATCCATCACATCCTCATCGGACCGGATCACATCCTGTTCTTGATCGGGTTGCTGCTGCTTGGGGGCACGTGGGGCGCGCTCGTCAAAATAGTCACGGCGTTCACCATCGGCCACAGCATCACATTGTCGTTGGCGGCGCTGAACATCATTATTCCGCCAGCGCGGATCATCGAGCCCGCTATCGCGTTGAGCATTGTCTTCGTGGGGACGGACAACCTGGTCCGTGGCAGCGGACGTGACTTGCGCGCCTGGGCGGCGCTGGTGTTCGGTCTCGTCCACGGATTCGGCTTCGCCAACGTGCTGCGCGAATTCGGATTGCCCGCGGAAGCGCTAGGGTGGTCGCTCTTCTCCTTCAATTTCGGCGTCGAGATCGGGCAGTTGGCGGTCGTCGTCATCGTGGCCACGTCACTTGGGATCATCCGCCGTCGCAGTTCGGCTGCAGGAACCAGGGTCGCGTGGGCAGGTTCCATCGTCGTGATTGCGGCGGGGGCTTACTGGTTCGTGGAGAGGGTCTTTTTTCCGGCCTGAGAAGTGCACGGCAGCGACACCGATCGCGGGCCACAAAGACACAGAGGCACGGAGACAGCGAGAACTTCAGCCCGCGACGTCGTTTGGATTAATTTGCGAATGGGATGTGCCGGCCGACGCCTTCATGGTGAATATCCTGGATCCGGAGGTTGCCGGCAAGCTGCGAGGAGTGGCACGGTATCGAGCTGAGTTTCGCAGTCCCGAGTAGGTGTCCCCACCTTTGACTTTTGACTTTTGACTTTTCACCTTACATCTTTCTCTCTAGATCCACCTTCTCCACCACACGATGGACGCTTCGGCCTGGTGCACGTACGCAGCCTGACCGAAACTCCGTCGCGCGCGATGGCCGATGCGCAGCGTGAATTCCGGAGTTAATCGGAAGCCGAGCACTTCCTCGAATCCGACTAAACGCTGCCGCTGAAAGACGAGCGGGGTTACCAGCGGTGATGAAATTCGCTCAACGCGCGCGGCGACGAACCATCGCGGCGCGAGCGTTTGCTGTCCCTGGATGAACCATCCCGACGCCGTTCGGTCGCCCGTGCTGGTCTCGATCAGGTCCTTCACCCATTCAGCTGCCAGCTTCGTGTGCGCGACCGAAAACTCAGACTCGACCGTCACGACGGTCGCGTCCTGCTGGGCGGTGATCGCCGGGGCTTCGCCGGCGCGCATCCAGCCGCCATGAGTGACCGATGCGCCGATGTGGAACCCCACCACCGGCGTCACGCCCCCACCGATCACGACGTTGGTGAAACGCGGCGGGTTGATGCGCGAAAAAATGCGGCGCCGACGGAGGGGTGAGGTGTCGATGACGGCTGCACGACCGTACCAACGTCGGCCAGACAGCGTCACCTGTCCACCGAATGGATACACCGCCCCGAGGAGGTTGGCGCGTGGGCCCTGTGGCTCCAGCGAGGGCAACGTGCTGAAGAGCGACGAAGGCTGCGCGATGGTCGGATTGTGATGCGGCCGCCGGCCGATGTAATTGGCGAGCCCCACCGGCGAGGGCACCAGTCCCGCCTCGACTCTTACGCCCACGGGGCCTGCTCGCTCATACCGCAGGGACGCAATCCATAAATCGTGGTTCCACTGGCCTGATCCCAGCCGCTGCACGATCGGCCACATAACGCCCTCGAGTCCGCGCCCGAGCCCGACTGAAACCAAGGCATCGGCGCTCAGCCCCGTCGCGTAGTTGTCGCTGAAGTCGGCGCTTTCATCGAACGATGCGACCGTGTCAATGGCCAGCAGTGACGGCCGTGCCTCCTGCGCCGAAAGCGGCTGCGTCGATCCCAGGAAAACTACGATGACCCAACCGTTCCGGCGAATCCAGCTGGCGGCCATCTTCATTGCCACCTTATACCAGCTCCGGCCGGAGCGCTTCCCTGAAGATTTCTTCAGCCGTCATCGCGACCGGCACTGCCGCGACAAGGGCGTTCACCGAAGCTGGATCGAAATGTGTTCCCGAGAGGCGCTCCAACTCGGCGATGGCTTCCAGGGCACCGCGGGCCGGGCGGTACGCACGCGCGCTCGTCATTGCATCGAACGCATCGGCAACGTGCACGATGCGCGCTCCGAGCGGAATGTCCGTGCCCCGCAAGCCAAATGGATAGCCGTGGCCATCTGGTCGCTCGTGGTGCAGCTCGACGATGGGAACGTGTGGGGCAAGAAAGGGAACGAGCCGCAGGATTCGCGCGCCGACCGCCGGGTGTCGCTTGATCTGCTCGTACTCCTCGGCCGTCAACGGGCCAGGTTTGCCCAGGACCGCGTCGCTGAGCCCGATCTTTCCGATGTCGTGAAGGAGCGCACCCAGGCGAAGCACGTCGAGCTCGGCCTCGGGCAGGCGCATTTGCTGGCCGATCTGGACCGACAAGGTGCTCACCCGTTCGGAATGGCCGGCCGTGTATGGGTCGCGTGCGTCAAGGGCCGCTGCAAGAGCTCTTATCGAACCCATATACGCGGAACGGGTCTCCGCTTCAGCCGCAGTGATTCCCTGCAACAGCTTGTTGAATGACTCGGCCAGCGCATCGAGCTCCCGGGTCTTGCCGGTTGGTGACAATATACGACCCGGGTCGCGCGACGCCGCAATCATGGCTATCTCGCCCGAGAGTCGATCGATCGGGCCAGTCAGCGTTCGGGCCAGCCAGAAACTCCCGAGTGCCGCAAGCATGAATCCGCCGAACGCCACCGAGCCAAGGGCCATCAGCGCCTCGCGTTCCGCCGCGCGCACTGCGGTATCGACCGACGCCAATGTATAGATTGTTGCGGGTCCCGACGCGAGGAGCAGCCGTGTAGCGTACTCTTCGCCCGCCAGCATTCGCATTCCCGCTTCCGTGCCTGGCGCGTCTGCTGCAAGAGCCGCGGTGACGTTTCTTGACAGGGTGCTTGCCATCACAGTGTCGTCTACGGTGATGACGACGTCGGCTCCTGAAAGAGTCGCCAGTTCGCGCGCGTAGGCAGCGTCAAGGCTCGTTCCCAGCACGAGCGCGCCAATATCGCGATCCACGAGGCGCAGAGCCGCGCCCGCAATCCGGAAGGCGCCGCGTGGAACTGCGACCACCGCTTGAAATGTCAACGGTCCGCCGCCGGCGGTGATCTGATGGTGCTGTGGCCATCGGTCGCGAGCCGGGCCCGCACTCACGAACACGCGCCCCGCCGGATCGAGAATCGCCAGTATGTCGGCGCGGGTGAGGGTCGCGAGCTTCTCGGCTTCGAGCGCAACGGTCGCACGAAGCGAAACCTCCTGGTCGTCAGACAGACCGGCGAACCGGCTCTCAGTGAAATACGTGTCCAGCGCGGCTTTGAGTGTCGGGTTTTCCGCCAGGGTTGTGATCGCCGCGAGCTGCTCCTGCTGCCGGCGTTTTTCGAGTGAGGTGAAGACGCGCTCGGCAACGCTGAGTTTCTCGATCTCTGCGGAGCGGACGCGGTCGCGCGAGTCCACCATCAGTACCGATGAACACGATCGATAAGATGACGGCGACGGTGACGAAGGCGACGGCGAGTGTCCTGGAGAGGAGCCGCGGAGGCCTTCTCACTTTTCGGGAACAGGCAGCGTGAAGTCGGTTTCGAGGGCGCCGCCGGCTTCAAGACGGACGTTGACGGTTGTGTCGCCCAGCCGTTCGTGCCACGCCGTGATCTGGTGATCGCCCGGCGGCACCGGCGGGAGCTGGAAGCGTCCAGCCTCGTCCGGGACAGCGAACCAGGGGTGGTCGAAGACCATCACCGTGGCGCTCATGTGTGAATGGATCTCGCAGAACACCTTCACGACGCCCGCCTTGTCGAACCGGACCCGGCGCGTCTCGCCCCGGGGGTAACGGCCCAGGTTGAAGTTCTTCGCCCGCGACAGCGAGAAGACGTTGTGGTAGATGGGATCGTCGTTCGGGAATTCGACCTCGGACCCGACTGTCACTGCCACGACCCGTGGCATAAAGGTTTCGTCCTGCTGCCGGACGACGGCGCGCATCGTCGAGGCGTGCTGCGGCCGGGCATTCCGCAGATAGACGACGACGTTGCGCCGCTCCGTGGAGGGGGCCAGCTTGGGGGCCGGAACCGAGCGTGTGGGATAGGCGGTGGTAGGCCTGCGGGTGGCGACGGGAATGCCGATTTCGACCCGCCCTCGGACGACCGCGGGTTCCTGTGCGGTGGGCCCCACGCCAACAGCCACAAGGCCACCGAGCACGAGCATCAACCGTCCGCCGTGCTTCAGGCCGCGCACAGTCTGCATTCTAGTGGAATGTACCAGTGATATCGTCACTTTATGCTGGCGTTATTACTGGCAACCATGATGACCAGCCAGAGCGGGACGGAACTGCCCGGACCGGGCATTCCCGATAGCCTCGCCCGCGAGCGGGCGGAGACAATCCGGGCGCTCCGCTACGAGCTGGCCTTCACTATTCCCAGTGGTGTCCAGGAGCGGATTCAAGGGCGCGCGGTCGTGCGATTCACACTCCGAGCGCCGCATCGTGTCGTGCTCGATTTTGCCCAGCCGCGCGATCACGTCAGGAGCGTCCGCGTCGGGGCCAACGACGTCGCGTTCGACTTCACCGATGGTCACCTCACGATTCCCTCGGAAGCTACCAGGGCCGGCGAAAACGAGATTGCGATTGACTTCGTCGCGGGCAACGAGCCGTTGAATCGAGACGGCGAGTTTTTGTACACGCTGTTCGTTCCGGCCCGAGCGCATCTGGCTTTTCCGTGCTTCGATCAACCCGATCTCAAGGGGCGGTACACGCTGACACTCGACGTTCCCGCTGGGTGGATCGCGGTATCGAACGGGGCGGCGGCCGCCTCCGAAGCAGGTGATCAACGGACGAGCATGCGATTCACCGAGACCGAACCCATCTCGACGTACCTGTTCGCGTTCGTTGCCGGCAAATTCTCCGTGGAGACCGCACGCCGGAACGATCGCGAGCTCAGGATGTTGCATCGCGAAACCGATGCCGCGAAGGTCGCAAGGAATCGCGAGGCGGTGTTCGATCTGCACGCCGCCGCCCTCGAATGGCTCGAAGGCTACACCGGTATCCGTTATCCCTTCGGGAAGTTCGATGTCATCGCGATCCCGTCGTTTCAGTTCAGCGGCATGGAACATCCGGGAGCAATCCTCTACAACAGCGCGAGCCTGCTGCTGGAGGAATCCGCCACTCAGAATCAGATGCTCGATCGGGCCAGCGTGATTGCGCATGAGACATCGCACATGTGGTTCGGCGACCTCGTGACGATGCGGTGGTTCAACGATGTGTGGATGAAAGAGGTGTTCGCGAATTTCATGGCCGCAAAGATCGTGAACCCCTCGTTTCCTCAGGTGAATCACAACCTCCGATTCCTGCTCGCGCACTACCCGGGCGCGTATCAGATAGACCGTACGACCGGGACCAATCCAATTCGCCAGGAGCTGGCGAACCTCGACGAGGCGGGGCAGCTGTACGGCCCGATCATTTACCAGAAAGCCCCGGTCGTCATGCGGCAGCTCGAGATGATTGTCGGAGAGCGGGCGTTCCGCGACGGCCTGCGCGAGTATCTCGACACATACGCATTCGGAAACGCCACCTGGCTGGATCTGGTTCGTATTCTCGACGCGCGCACGTCCGAGAACATCACGGCATGGAGCCGCGCCTGGGTGGAAGAGCGCGGGCGTCCCGAGTTCACGACCGCGGTGCGGATCGACCGCGGGCGCATCTCAGGGCTGACGCTCGAGATGTCCGACCCGCTTGCTCGCGGCCTCGTGTGGCCACAACGCCTGCGTGTGGCGCTCGGATATCCGGGTCGCGTGCGGGAAGTGCCCATATACGTCACCGGCCCCACCACCCGGATTCGCGATGCCGAGGGGCAGCCCCAGCCGCTTTTCGTGCTGGGGAACGGCGCAGGTCTGGGCTACGGACTCTTCGTCCTCGATGACGCGAGCAGGAGCTATCTGCTGCAGCATATCGAAGATGTCGCCGATCCGCTGACGCGAGGGAGCGCGTGGTTGACGTTGTGGGAAAACATGCTCGAGTCGCACGTCAGCGCATCCGAATTCCTCGATGCCGTCGTGCGTGCGCTGCCTGTCGAGACCGACGAGCAGAACCTCCAGAGAGTGCTGGGCTACGCGGTTCGCGCGTTCTGGCGCCATCTGTCGGCAAACGACAGAGCGGCGCGCGTTGCGTCGGTCGAGTCCATGCTCCGTGCGGGAATCGATCGGGCCAGGACTCCAAGTTCGAAGGCCGCGTGGTTTGGCTCACTCAGGGATGTTGCCCTGACTCCCGCCAATGTGCAGTGGCTCGAGAAGGTATGGCGGCGCGAGGTGAAGATTGCCGGCCTGAATCTCGCCGAGACCGATGAGATAGCAATCGCACTGGAACTGGCCGTTCGCGAGGTACCGGCCTGGCGCGAGATCCTGGACACGCAGCACGCGCGCATCCAGAACCCCGATCGCAAGGCACGATTTGCGTTTGTGATGCCGGCGTTGTCGGCGGATCCGGCGGGGCGTGAGGCCGCGTTCGCACGTTTGCGTCAAGTCGAGAATCGGCGCCGCGAGCCGTGGGTCCTCGAGTCGATGGCGTACCTCAATCACCCGCTTCGAGCGGCTGATGGTGTGACGTATCTGCGCCGGAGTCTCGACCTGCTGCGCGAGATTCAGCGTACCGGTGACATATTCTTTCCGTCGCGCTGGATAGATACCGCGTTGAGCGGTCACCACTCGCCGGAAGCAGCGGCGATCGTTCGCGATTTCCTGGGTCGGGAGCTGCAATACCCGCAGCGACTCAGGTGGATCGTACTGGCCGCGGCCGACGAGATGTTCCGGACGGTCGAGTAGTCTCCGCTGACGTGTCATAGGATTCTCCAGAGAGCGCACAGCCATGATCAGAGTGCTGGACATCGAAAACAAAACCCGGACTGCGATTCCCGAAGGGCACCTGAGGAACATGCTCCTTCCCTCCGAGGACGGGACCAGGGTTCATGTTGCAGTGGCAGAAGTTGATCCCGGACGGACTTGTCGCATTGCGGCCAGCGATCGAACGCAGGTCGCCTACATCCTGGAAGGGAGAGACGTCAAAATCACCCACTCGAAGGCGGGCGCGATCGCCGAACACACCGCCCAGCGACGTGTGGGCGTCTATTTGGAGCCATCAGAGGACGCCACGGTCACAGCGTCTGGAACACCCGTGATCCTTCTCCTCGTGAGCGTGCCCAAGCACACGGGCAAGCCGGCAGCCGACGCGGCGCCCGCTGGTTACTTCTTCGAAGAGGCGAAGCTTCGGGCGCTGATTGACGAGAAAGGGTTCCGCGAGCGGACCTTCTGGGTTAACAAGGAGACGGGCCTGTCGGGTTCCTGGGATCTGCAGCTTGGCCGCATGCACTACGGGCCGCATGCGTATTCTCCGCGGCACGTCCACAACCGCTCGAAGACCAGCGCCATCACGCCGGAGCACTTCTACTTCATCGAGAAGGGAACCGGGGAAGTGAAACACGATACGGGCAGCCTGCCTGTTGGTCCGGGCAGTCTCGTGCTCATTCCGGCTGGCGAGTGGCATCAGTTGATCGCGTCCGAGACCGGTTTCGATTACATCGAATTCCAGGCGCCCTTCGACTTCGTCACGACGATGGACCACGATCCGCTGGGGAAGAACTGGTACATCAAGGGGACTGACGACGGAACCGGGAAGCCGAAGCTCTGGGTCCAGAGCTGACGGTCGCGCAGGCTGAAACCTGCGCGCTACGGAAATATTCGTCGTCCGTGGCCGCGCATATGTAGAGCGCACGCTTTAGCGTGCGCGTCGGCTGCGCGTCGGCTGCGCGTCGCGTGCGCGGGGGCGCTAAACGGAAACCGGGGCGCCCCACAACTGCCGGCTCGCGATTCGCGCCCCTTCGACCATCGCCTCGAGCTTCGCCCACATAACAGTCGGATGAACGCGCCGGTTGAGCTCCTCCTGTGCAAACCCGCAATCGGTGCCGGCAATCAGATTCTCCCTGCCAACGCATGAGGCAAAGCGGGTCAGACGTTCGGCGACGAGCTCGGGATGCTCCACGACGTTCGTGCCGTGGCTGATCACTCCGGGCACCAGAATTTTGCCGGCCGGCAGCTTCACGTCCTGCCACACCTTCCACTCGTGTTCGTGACGTGGATTTGCCGCCTCCAGCAGATATGCACCGGCATTGACCTTCAGAATCAGATCGACGATTTTCCGAAGCGGAACATCAGTGGTGTGTGGTCCCGGCCAGCTTCCCCAGCACACATGGTAGCGAACCCGATCCTGAGGAATTCCTTCGAGGGCGTGATTGAGAATCTCAACGTGACGAGCCAGCCACTGATAGTACTCCTCGAAACTCGCGGGCGGAACCATGCGATCGTAGGTCACCGCCGCCCGGGCGTCGTCCACCTGGAGTAGAAATCCGGCATCGACGATAGATCGATATTCGGTCCGCAGCGCTTCGGCGAGCGCCACGACGAGATCGTCGTCCGTTTTGTAGTGCTCGTTCTTGCGATCCGGAATGGCGCTGGATGGCGCCGCCACGGGAAGAAACGCCTCGTCAACTCCGGCAGCTGCTGTGGCGGCCTTGAGATTGTCGATGTCGCGCTGCAGCTCGAAAAGACCGTTGTATGTGATGTCGCCTACGCACACCGCGTCGAATCTGGTGACGTTCGACCAGTCTTTGCCGTCGCCGCGACCTTCCAGCTCATCGTAGAACTCACGGAACTTCGCTCGATCGGCGCCACGCGCGAAAGGATTGGCGCCCTTGACCTCGCGCATTTCAAATCCGGCCAATCTCTTCAACACATAGAGCGACCAGCTCGTTGATTTTCCAAACTCACCGTCGTTCGGCACATCGATGCCGGCCGCCGCCTGCCGCGCCACGACATCGCGGACTGCCTCCGTCAGCGTGGAGTCGAACGCGTGCTGATCGATTGAGCCGCCTTTCTGCCGTGCGCGGGCGAACTCGAGCAACTGTGGAGGTCGTACAAGGCTTCCCGTGTGCGTGGTCAGGATGCGATTGAGACTGCGCTTCATGCGTTCTTCACCGCGGATGCGAGGCGACCGATCTTACTGCCTTTCTCGCGTGCGGGAGGGCGGACGAATGGGAGCACCAACCGCTCGAAAGATAAGGAGATGTCCAGCGAGGGCTGCCAGCACCATGACCGCCGGCAGCCAGACGAACGGTGGGTAAGTGACCCAGACATTGAGCTGATCGTCGCCGAAGTAACGGAACCGCGGCGTCGAGAGGATCGCGACAGTCACGACGTTGATGAGCAAGCCGAGGCCAAGTACGTTCCACGCGACGATCAACCAACGCCCGCCGTGGCCGCGCGCGACGAGCCACGCGACCACGAACGCAGAGAAGCCGGTAATGATGTCGAAGTTGCGTCCCGAGTAGCTCATTTGCACCGGCATCACGCCGCGCTCGTACATCCGGTGCATCGCCAGCTCCAAGGGCAGCCGGAAGCCCTGGATTGCGATCAGCAACGAAATTGGCAGGCCCGCCGCCAGGCGCCAGCCGTACCTGCTGAAGGCGATTGCCGACGCGAGCCCGACGATTGCGGTCACGAGAACGACAAACGGCGGTGGTGTGGCTTCCCATTGCCGCAGCACGCCACTCGCGGCGGCGGCCCACGTCGCAGTCATCCACGCCGCCGCCCCGACGGCCGTCCCAGCCATCGCCAAATGTCGGTTCGCAGGTGTTTCGTCGAGACGGCTCGACGCGGTATCGACGCACCAGAGGAGGGCGGCAACGAGCCCGAACGGAATCGCGATGAAGGTGAGGACCGCCGGATCGGTCCAGGAATACGAAGCCATCCGACCGAGTGCGCGATTACGTGGTGTTGCGGTCGCGCAGCATCCGCATCAGTTCAATCGGCAACGGAAAGATGATCGTGGAGTTCTGCTCTGCCGCGATCTCCGTCAGCGTCTGCAGGTAGCGCAGCGTCATGGCGGCCGGCTCGCGGTCGATCACGCCCGCCGCCTGCGCCAGCTTCTCAGACGCGATCAGCTCGCCCTCTGCGTGGATGATCTTGGCGCGTTTCTCGCGTTCGGCTTCCGCCTGACGAGCCATCGCGCGCTGCATGTCCTGCGGCAGATCCACGTGCTTCACCTCTACCGCCGACACCTTGATGCCCCATGGATCGGTCCGATTGTCGAGGATGGTCTGCAGTTGCTGGTTGAGTCGCTCGCGCTGTGCCAGCAGATCGTCGAGCTCCGCCTGCCCGAGCACGCTTCGCAGCGTCGTCTGCGCAAGCTGCGACGTCGCGTACATGTAATTCTCGACTTCCACGACCGCGTTCCGTGAATCGATCACCCGGAAATAGACGACGGCGTTGACCTTCACCGACACGTTGTCTCGCGTGATGATGTCCTGCGGTGGCACGTCCAGGACAATGGTCCTGAGGCTGATGCGAACGATCCGATCGATCGGCCTGAAAACGAAGATGATGCCCGGACCTTTGGGTTGCGGCAGGAGCTTCCCAAGTCGGAAGATCACGCCGCGCTCGGTACTCGTTCAGGATCTGGATTGAAGTGATCAGGTAGAACGCAAGCACCACAATGAGGATCAAAGTGGGGGAGATCGTCAAGCCTTCCATGCGTCTTCTCCTTACTGCGTCGAAGGGGCCGGTTCGACGAGCAGCGTGAGCCCGTTGACTTCAACGACACGCACCTTCGCACCTGCCGGCACCGGCTCGCGGCTGTATGCGCGCCAGATTTCCCCATGCACGTCGATTTGTCCCGGGCTGTCGGGCGCGAGGGCCATTCGTGTCCACCCTTCCGATCCCAGGAGCCCTTCGACGCCTGATGTGGGTGGCCGTGCCTGCGCGGCGAGCGCCAGTCGGCCGAGGAACAACACGATGGCGGTGACGGCGAGAACGGCGGGCACAATGATGCCAAGGCTCACGGTGACGCCCGGCGTGTGACGCGTCATCATGATCGACCCGATCAGCAGGCTGACTGCGCCGCCGATCCCAAGAATGCCGAAGCTCGGAACTTTCAGCTCGAGAACAAGTAATCCGAGGCCGAACAGAATCAGCAGCAGGCCTGTCGTGTTTACGGGCAGAATCTGAAGGGCGAAGAACGCGAGCAGCAAGGACAGCCCGCCCACCACACCAGGCACGATGGCACCAGGGTTCCACAATTCGATTGTGAGGCCCAGCATCCCGAGCGTCAGCAGCAGATAGGCAATCTGAGGGTGTGCAATCGCGCTGAGAAACTGCTGACGCCGTGTCATGTCCACGCGAACGACTTCGGCGTTGGTCGTTTCGATCGTCGTCGTTCGCCCGTCGAAGCGTTTGACGGTTCTGCCATCAAGCTGGCGCAGCAGATCGTCGAGGTCCTTTGCCATGAAATCGATCAGCGGTGGTGAGGCTTGCAGCGCCTCGCGATCGGTGAACGCGCGGCTTTCAAGTACTGCCTCCGCAGAAAGAGGCACGTTGCGTCCGCGCGCCTCTGCAAGCGATCGAACATATGCGGCGGTATCGGACGCGACCTTCTTGGCCATCGTTTCGTCCATCTCCTGGCCCGATCCGGACACGGGATGGGCCGCCCCGATGTGCGTGCCCGGCGCCATGACGGCGACGTCGGCAGCCACCGTGATCACGAAGCCGGCCGAGGCCGCGCGGGCACCGGATGGCGCGACGAAGACGACGACGGGCGCTCGGGACGTAATCATGCGGGAGACGATCGTTCGAGTGGAGTCGAGCAGCCCGCCCGGAGTGCGCAGGATGAATACCACTACGGCAGCGCCTGACGTATCTGCCTGATCGATGGTCTCGGTGAAGTATTCAGCGGAAATGGGATGAATGATGCCGTCCAGCTCCGCCACGACGGCACGCGGGCGCTCCTGGGACGGCGACTGTGCAAGGCCACCCGACAACGGGACAGCCAATAGAAACGTTGCAAGCAACACGCGACGTGCCCGCGCCATTCCGGGATTGTAACGCTCCGCCGACCTGTGGCATCTAATTGCTGTATGGTGATATTCCGCTCGGTTGTTTTCGCCGCACTTACAACGTTTGGCGTTTTTGTACAGCCTCTCGGCGCGCAGACGTCCTCGCCTGGCGGCCACGTGCATTACGTGGAGCCCCAGGAGCAGCAGACTGGGGCCGGCCCGGTCGCCCCGCGCCTTCAGAATCTCGGAACGCACACCTTTACGGTGTCGACGAGAAGTCGCGACGCACAGCGATTCATCAATCAAGGGGTGAACCTCGCGTACGCGTTCAACCACGCTGAGGCGCGGCGCGCGTTCCGTGAGGCGGCGAGACTCGACCCGAATCTCGCGATGGCCTATTGGGGGCAGGCGCTCGTGCTCGGCCCGAACATCAACGCGCTCATGGAGCCCAACGAAGAACCACAGGCCTACGAGCTGGTGCAGAAGGCGCTGTCGCTGAAATCGCGCGCGAGCGCAAGGGAGCAGGCGTACATCGATGCGCTCGCTCAGCGGTATTCAGGAGCCGCGGCGGATCGCGCATCGCGCGATCAGGCATACGCAACCGCAATGCGGGCGGTGCGCAACCGGTATCCGCAGGATCTCGATGCCACGATGATGTACGTGGAGTCGGTGATGGACCTGAGACCGTGGGGATACTGGCAGGGCGACGGCACACCGCACGAAGGCATTGCCGAGATCGTCGCGCTCACCGAGCAGGTGATCGCGAAGAACCCGCGGCATCCGGGCGCGCTTCATATGTATGTCCACCTCATGGAAAGCGTCGCACCAGAGAAAGCGGAGAAAGCGGCCGATACCCTGCTGACCCTGATGCCGGCGGCGGGCCACATGGTCCACATGCCGGCCCATATTTATCAGCGTGTCGGCCGCTACGCGGATGCGATGCGCGCGAACCAGCTGGCCATTGCCGCCGACGAGGACTACATCGCGCAGTGTCGGGCCCAGGGGCTGTACCCGATGGCCTACTACCCGCACAACATCCATTTCCTGTGGTTTTCAGCCACGTTCGACGGGCAGAGCCGCATTGCGATTGAGTCGGCGCGCAGCCTCGCCGCCAAGATTGACGACGAAGCGCTCGCTGCTCTCCCGCTCCTCGCCGGCTTCCGAATGATCCCGTACTACACGCTGACTCGTTTCGGGCGCTGGGAGGAAATGCTCAAGGAACCCGAACCGCCGCCCAACGCGGTCCTGCGGGCAGTGTGGCATTACGCGCGAGGGCTGTCGCTGGTAGCCACAGGGCGCGCCGAGGCCGCGGAAGCGGAACTCGTGCGTCTGCGCGAACTGCTTGCCGATGAATCGATGAAGCAACCGCTGTTCTCGCCGAACACAGCCGCCGCAGCACTGGCGCCTGCCCCGGAGATGCTGGCCGGCGAAATTGCCGCCGCGCGCGGCGATTTCGACAGCGCGATTGCTTATCTCTCGCGGGCGGTGCGCGTCGAAGACAGCCTGGTCTATACCGAGCCGTCAGAGTTTCATTTTCCTCCCCGCCACGCGCTCGGGGCGATACTGCTCGAAGCCGGCCGGTCGCAGGAAGCCGAGACCGTTTACTGGGAGGATTTGCGCCGCAATCGGGAGAATGGCTGGGCGCTGTTTGGCCTGCTGCAGGCGCTTCGGGCGCAAGGCAAGACGGCCAATGCCGCCTTGGTGGAGGGCCGTTTGACGAAGGCATGGGCGCGTGCCGACGTCACGCTCACGGCATCCCGATTCGGACGTCCGGTCAGTCCGGGGCGACCGGGGGACTAAGGGTCAGACCCGGGGTCTGACCCCGGGTCTGACCCCGGACTGGCGAGTCGAGGCTGGGGCGTGAAAGGGTGCTCTTATTTCGGGCAGACCAGACCGTCGGGCAGGTGCCCTCTGTGGATCGCGCCTCGTATTTCTGTCAACTCGGCCTCGGAGATGCATTGCGCACAGATTGCTCGCCAGCTCCGACATCGCTCGCCAGCTGTGTCGCCGAGTCGCGTGTACATGTAGTGATCAGTGAGCACCGCATCGGGAGTCCCCGTCGCATGGGAACGGTAGCTCGACCACCGGTACGTTTCGGGTCTATCGACGAGTCCCGCCCGCACCGGGTTCAGCTCCACATAGCGCATGCATGTAACCCAATAGGATTCCTCATCGATAACGAGCGATCGGTACCTACCCTCAAATAGGCTCCCGGTCCGCTTGTACCTTTCGTTGAAGTAAGGCACATAACGTCGACCGACAGCCTGCATGGCGCGCGGAAGGGCGGTCGCTGTCGCGGGTGTGACCATCAGATGCACATGATTCGTCATCAACACGTACGCATGCACGTCGATCCTGTAGCGGAGCGAGGCTTCGCGTACGAAGGACAGGAACACCTTGTAGTCCGAAGGGGATCGAAAGATGTCGATACGGTTGTTCCCTCGTTGAATGACATGGTGCGACGTTCCTTCGATAAAGACGCGGTGCCGGCGGGGCATCGGCGTCGCGAATGCGCAAGGTTCGTGCGCGGCTGGTCGAGTCGAATGACGCCATGTTTGCGGAAACGTCAGTTGAACGTGTCAAAATCGGCCGCATTGTTCTCCAGATGGAATTGTCAATTCTGCTTCCTCGAGTCGGCCCATCACTGGGGTCAGACCCGGGGTCAGACCCCGGGTCTGACCCTATTTACAGGCTTCTGATACGCGGTAGACTTCGATACGCATGCGCCGGGTTCCGATCCTGGTCGCCGTCTTTGCCCTTCTTGCGGGGGTGCTCGGTGCACAGAACCTGTACGCCCGACGCGTCCCCGCCAACTCTCATCGTGGTCTCCTTCGACGGCTGGCGATGGGACTACCACTCGAGGGCACCGGCGCCAAACCTTCGACGTCTGATGGCGCGCGGTGTACGTGCAGAGAGTCTCATTCCATCGTTTCCGTCGAAGACGTTTCCCAACCACTACACGATCGTGACCGGTTTGTACCCCGGACATCACGGCATCGTCGCCAACACGATGAAGGATCCCGCAACGGGTCGGCTCTTCACGACGTCGAACACGCGCGAGGTGCGCGACCCGATGTGGTGGGGTGGCGAGCCAATCTGGGTGACGGCGGCGCACGCCAACCAGTCTGCGGCGACGATGTTCTGGCCGGGATCGGAGGCGCCGATCGGCGGCGTGCTGCCCCGCTATTGGACGCCGTACGACGGCAACTATCCCGCCGAGGCGCGTGTCGACCGGGTGCTCCAGTGGCTGGACCTGCCAGCGGCAGACCGACCGCGGCTCCTGGCGGTCTACTTTGAGGATGCTGACAGAGCAGGCCACGAGGAGGGTCCCGATTCTCGCGCCGTGCGAGAAGCGGTCATGCGCGGCGATGGATATATTGGACGCCTGCTGCGCGGCCTCGAGCGTCGCGGTCTCACAGAGACCGTGAACGTTGTGGTCCTGTCAGATCACGGAATGGCGGCCGTCAACAACGTTCGAGTCATTGTCGTGGACGACTATGTGTCGCTGGACGACATAGAGATCGTCGACATCAACCCCACACTTGCCGTCATTCCGAAGCCCGGCAAAGAAGAGTCGGTGTTCCGCGCGCTCGAGAAGGCGCACCCACGCTTGAAAGTCTACAGGCGTGAAACGACGCCCGAACGCTGGCATTACCGCGACAACCCTCGAATCCCGTCGATCGTCGCGGTGGCAGACGAGGGGTGGCAGGTGCTGCGGCGATCCACCGTCAACGAACTCCGTGCTCGCCGCATCGGTACAGCCGCCGGCCAGCACGGGTACGAGCCGCAAATCATGTCGATGCGCGGAATCTTCGTCGCGGCGGGTCCCGCGTTCAAACGCGGTGTGACCGTCTCTCCGTTCGAGAATGTGAACATCTACAACGCGCTTGCCCGAGTGCTCCGCGTGACTCCCGCGCCAAACGACGGCGGAGAGGACGTCGCGAACATGTTGCTGCGCTGACGGCCGAGCGTTGCGCATGCAGCCGGGGGCCGTCGTGCCCGTCGCGTGTCCCTACCCCGATCCCGACGACGAGGATTGTTACTCCGCAAATCATCGGCATAGTTGCTCCCTTCGGACGAGATGCGCAAAAGGAAGGGCCACGGGCGCCTCAGCCGCTCCCGCTCACGTCGGTCAAGTTGCAAGAAACCTCCTGAAGGGTTGTGACAGCTCATCGGGAGGAAAAGGCAATGAAACGAATTGGTCAAGCGGTCATGGTGTGCATCGCGGCCGTCACGCTGGCGTGCGACGCTGGCACGCGTCGAGACGACAACGCGATCGGGACATCCGGCGTGAGCGATGCCGACGCGGATTTTGTGGCGGATGCCGCGTCGTCGGGAATGACTGAAGCAAAACTGGGCGAACTGGCCCAGCAGAAAGCACAGAGCGGCGAGGTCAAGCAGTTTGGCGAGATGATGGTGCGCGACCACACCAAGGGTGGTCAAGCGCTGAAACAAATTGCCGCACAGCATTCGATCTCCGTTCCCAATCAACCGAAGGATGCGCACAACGAGCTCATCAATCGACTGTCTGAGCGTCAAGGCACCGATTTCGATCGTGAATACATGGACGCGATGGTCGACAACCACGAAAAGATGATCAATCTCCTGCAGAGGCGGGCGAGTGAAGACAGGTTTGGCGAGGACAAGGGCGCGGTTCGACCGGAAGACAGCGACAATCCTGTTGAGGCAGCGCTGAACAAGTGGGCGGCGGACACGTTGCCAACCGCGCGCCATCACCTCGATGAGGCGAGGCGAATCAAGGACGCCATAGGCAATCGACTCACGACCCGCGAGCCAGCGAAGTAGCGTCCTTTGGATCTGACGAACGAAGCATTACCAAACGGGGCGGGTCCTCGAGGATCCGCCCTATTTTCGTGGATGATGAAACCCTACACCCGGGCAATAGAGCGACCTTGCAGTCAGCTCCTTGTGATCCATTCCTGCTGCCTTGTCCAGCAAGCGCAACGATGCCGGTAGATCGACCGGAAAACGCCACTCATCAGCACGGCCGCCAGCCACGGACCGGATGCGTGCTTCCGCGGACGGCCACCACGGCGTGAGCCGGCGGGCGATTGGCTCGATGATGAGAACGCGCGACCCGCGTCCACCAGCTTCGACAAGCCGTTCCAGAACAGACTCGCGCATGGCAGGAGACAGCTCGTTGATTACGTATGCCGTCAGTACCGCCGTCCCAGGGCGCAGCGCCGGGAACCGTGCGATATCGCTCCGCCGTGCCCGGCCGTCGACGCCGAGCTCGCGAAACGTCGACCTCGCCTCGTTAATTGCCCACGGATGCCGGTCGACACCGAGTACGGGTGCCCCGCTGGCGGCGATTGCCCACGCTGCTCCGGCCGCGCCCGTTCCACAGCCGACGTCCAGAATCAACCGCGGCGCCGGTATGTGAGCGTCGAGCGCGCGCACGATGAGGTTTGTGACCAGAAAGTGAAGGGGACCGTAGAACAGGGCAAACGCGGCGCGCTTGCCGGCGCTGTCGAGCGCCCCACGGACCGCGGTCTCGCGGCGCTCGACATACGCGCTCGACAGCGCTCGCAGCGCTCGTGTGACTTCCGCGAGGCGCAGATCCGCGAGGTGTCTCGCGTCCAGCTTGGTGAGCCAGCTACGGAATGTTGGAGAATCTTCGATGTTCAATGGCGACCGAGTGTGTGATTTTGATCGGTTTGCCCGCGTCGGGGAAGACGACGTTCTATCGGGAGCGGTTTGCCGCCACACACACGCATGTAAGCAAAGACCTGTTGCGGAACAGCCGCCACGCCGATCGGCGCCAGGAACAGCTCATTGCCGAATCGCTCTCGCAAAACCGCTCCGTCGTCGTGGACAACACGAACGCCGGCGTTGACGTCCGGGCCCGCCTGATTGCGCTCGCGAGGGCGCACGGAGCCACGATTACCGGTTTTTATTTTCCAACGGCGCCAGCAGAAGCATTACGCCGCAATCGCACCCGGACGGGGCGCGCCCGCGTTCCCGACATCGCGATCTTCGCCATTCGCAAGCGTCTCGAGCCGCCCGGCGCTGGAGGAAGGATTCGACCGCTTGTTCAGTGTGTCTCTGGACGAGGAAAAAGGCACCTTCGAGGTGGCGCCTTACTCGAGATGACCCCGTAGATGGGGCCTGCGCGCCACATCCGGGTCGGCGACCGCTTCGGCGAGCTCGTATGAGGGAGTGAACGGCTCCAACCGCGTCCGTGTCGCGGTTTCGGTGAATAGACTAGCCGTGAGCTTCGCGACTCCCAACGCTACCGGCACCAACGCGAAACGTCGCTCCTCCCTCGGAAGCACCAATGGCGACAGCAATAGCGCCGCACCCATCACGAAGTCGACGGCGAGATGGGCCCGCATCGGCACCAGGCGAACGATTCCCGCCTCGTAATTGGTCACCATCGACACGATGCCGGCAGCCGTACCCGCGCTTCGTACGAGCTGCGCCGTCGCGTCGGCGCCGCGCATCATGCTCTGCGCGCCGGTGGCCGCGGTTATCCATGCGTAGTCGATGGCCCCGTGTGTCCTGGTCGAGATGAGGTGATTCATGACCCTATCCCGTAATCATGCAATGCGTATGACATTCAGTAGCTCATCCATCCCGCGTTCGCTACAATTACCGGCCAGGAGGCAGTGTCGCATGCGCATGATCGCTTCGTCGATGGTTGTGGTGTTTTTGCTCGTTACAGTAGGCCCCCCGGTTAACGCCCAGTCGTCTCATACAGCCCCGTTGTCGGTTCTGGAGAGCGCCGTGCAGGAGCACGCTGCTGCCGGTACGGCCGATCGCGAAGCCGTATTGCGCCTGCTTGCTCGTCCCGAGGTTCAGGCGATTGCCGGCGACGTCGGAATCGACCTTCGCCATGTCGAAAGCGCCGTCGCAACGCTTGATGGATCGGAGCTGGCGCAGGTGGCGGCGCAGGCTCGTCAGGCCGAGCAGGCACTGGCCGGTGGCCAGTCGCGAGTGGTCATCTCGACGACGTTGATCATCATTGCCTTGCTGGTGCTGATCCTGATTATCGTCGCCGTCGATTGATCGATGCGGGCCTTCGCCCTGTGCTGCGGCGCGCTGATCGCGGCGCAGACACTCGACCTTGCGGCGCAGAGCGAAGGCCGCGACCCGCTGACTCTTCTCGACGTTCCCTACATCTCGCAGTCCGAGCTGTTGTGTGGCGGCGCCGCCGCCGCAATGGTGCTTCGCTACTGGGGCGAACGAGGCATCTCCGCCGAAGCGTTCGCCCACCTGGTCGATCGCAGTGCGGCCGGCATTCGCACTGACACCCTCGTCGAGGAACTTCGGCGTCACGGGTGGACCGTGACGGGCCTTGACGGCGACGAGCCTCTGCTTCGCGGCGAGCTCTCGCGCGGCCGTCCAGTGCTCACGTTGATCGAAGATCGTCCCTCTGTTTTTCACTACGTCGTTCTGGTCGCATGGCACGACCAAGGTGTCGTTTTCCACGATCCCGCTCGCGGTCCATTCGTTGTCATGTCAACTGGTGAATTCGGACGTCGATGGCGAGCCGCGCGACGGTGGATGGCTGTCGTCGTCCCCGGACGCGCCGCGACAAACGTCGACGCCGTCCCGGATCTCGCTGCTCCTGCTCCCGTGCCGCCGCCCGTGCCTATTCAAACCAACGCCTGCGAACAGGCGGTCGCGCAAGGCGTGCGTCACGCACAGTCCAATGAGCTGGACGCGGCGGAACGGATTCTCGCCGCGTCGCTGAGCTGTCCAACCGCTGCCCGGGAGCTCGCGGGTCTCCGAGTGCTCCAGAAGCGCTGGCAGGAGGCGGAGGATCTGGCGTCAACGGCCGTGGCCGCCGACGATAACGACGAATACGCGTGGCAGGTGCTTGCGGCGAGCCGGTTTGTGCAGAACGACCGTCTCGGTGCGTTGTCGGCCTGGAACCGCGTGGGTGAACCGAAGCTCGATCTCGGTACGTATCGATGGCCTCATGCGCACACGGCATCGCGTTGTCGAGCGTCTCGTAAATGCGCAGCCTGATGAAGTCCTCACACCCGGTCGCTTCGTGCGGGCCGAGCGGCAGCTTGCATCGCTGCCCTCAGCCACATCTACACGTCTCGAATACGTGCCGGTATCAATGGGTCTCGCCGAGTTGCGCGGGGTCGTCGCCGAACGACCCCTCGTGCCAACGGGTCGCTTCTCGGTCGCAGCCATGGGACTTGTCGCCATCGCCACGCGGGAAGTGCGGGTGGCGACGGGCGCGCCATTTGGCGGTGGCGAAGAAATTTCCGGCACCTGGCGGTTCTGGCCGCACCGAATGCGGATCGGCGCTGGCGTTCACACACCCGCGCCGTGGGGCGGCGTCTGGAGCTTCGACGCGTTTTCCGAACGGCAACCATTCAGCACGACTGAGGTGCCGCCAGCCGCGCACACAGGTGCTCGTCTCGAGGCGTCCGATTGGTTCTCCGACCGACTGCACTGGACTGTAATTGCTGGTGTCGATGCGTGGGATCCCGAATCAGCTCGCGGACATGTCGGCGGACAGGTTCGGTTCGTGACGGTTGATAACCGATTCGACGCCGCGCTGGGTCTTGCCCGCTGGCCCGGAAACGGCGCGTTCGGCACGCTGAGCGCTGGCATCCACGGTCGATCCTCGACGGCGCGGCGCGGCGCAGTATTGCTGGGCTCGGCCAACTTTCAGCGTGCGAGCGAACGGACTCCGCTCGATTTGTGGTGGGCCGGTGACACGGGTCACGCCCGCTCGACCTACTTGAGAGCGCATCCTGTGCTGCATGATGGCCGGCTTCGGACGGAGCGACTGGGGCGAGAGCTTGTGCAGATGAGCTTGGAGGCGCAGCGCTGGTGGGCGCTCGCGGGTCCGGTAAGTGCCGCAGCGGCCGTCTTCGGAGATGTCGCGCAAACATTCCGGCGCTACAGCGGGCCAGCGAGCCGGGATGTGGACGTGGGTCTCGGCGCCCGTGTTGCCGTTGTGGGAATTCCCGGGACATTCGCGGTCAATCTTGCAAAGGGGCTCGCGGACGGCGCCACTGCGTTCTCGGTGATGTACCAACCCTGAACATCCATCACCAAGGTCCGCGGGTCTGAACTCTAACCTCACACTAGACCTCACCCGAAAACATGCTAGAGTTCGCTTTCCCGTTCTCAAACTGCAAGGGTGCCCATGTTCCGGTGCGCGGTGGTATTTGTGTCTCTCGCAGCGGTCCTCGCAACGGCGAGCATTGCGGACGCGCAGTACTTCGGACGCAACAAGGTCCGTTACGATCGGTTCGACTTCCGCATCATCCAGACCGAACACTTCGACATCTATTACTACGCGCAGGAAGAAGACGCAGCGCGCCACGCTTCGCGGATGGCCGAACGCTGGTACGCGCGCTTCTCGAACGTTCTCGAGCACACATTTCTGCATCGACAGCCCCTCGTTCTCTACGCGAGTCATCCACATTTCGCGCAGACCAACGTCACACCGGCAGTGCCGGGCGAGGGAACCGGCGGGCTGACCGAGCGCAACAAGACGCGGATCGTGATGCCATTCGCGGCCGGACTGGACGCGACGGATCACGTTCTCGGCCACGAAATTGCGCACGCCTTCCAGATTGACATGGTGAGGCGCGCGGGGCGGGACGCGTTCAGCCTGCCTGGATGGTTCATCGAGGGGATGGCAGAGTATCTTTCTGTCGGGCCCGACGACTCTCACACCGCAATGTGGCTGCGAGATGCGTCGGCGCATCGACGATTGCCCACGGTCGAGCAGCTGAATCAGCCGCGTTACTCTCCCTACCGATACGGTCAGGCGTTCTGGACCTATTTTGCCGGCCGCTATGGCGACAAGGTGCTGGCGCGTGTGTTGCGCTCCAAGGTGCGCGACGCCGTCAGAAGGCTGGAGGAGGTCAGCGGTGTCGGCCGCGATCAGCTCACCACCGACTGGCACGAATCGGTCAGTGCTGACAACCAGGACCGCGACGCGCGTGTGATTTCACCGCACGCGGCTTGCGACGTTCGCGCGCGATGGTGCGCGGCTGCACGTCGCTCCCTCGCTCAGCCCGGACGGCCGCTACCTGATGTTCATGTCGGAGCGCGATCGGCTGTCGCTCGACCTGTTTCTCGCCAACGGCGAGACCGGCGCGCTCATTCGGAAGATGGTGAGCACCGCCACCGACCCGCACTTCGACAGTCTGCAGTACATCCATTCGTCCGGCGCGTGGGACAGCGCCGGCAAACGTTTCGCGATGGCGACGCTCAGCGGCGGCCGGCCTGTGCTGGTCATCGTCGATGTTTCGCAACCGAACGACCGGAAAGAGATCCCGCTCGACGACCTCGGAGAAATTTACAACCCGAGCTGGTCGCCTGACGGCGAGCGAATCGTTTTCTCCGCGCTCAAGGGCGGGTTGTCCGATCTGTTCCTATACTCCTTCGCCACCGGCAAGGCTGGAACAGTTGACCGCGGATCCGTATGCGGATCTGCATCCCGCCTGGTCGCCGGACGGGCGAACGATCGCGCTGACGACCGATCGTTTTACGAGTCGGATCGACGACCTCTATTTCGGCGCCTTGCGCATCGGGCTGCTCGACATCGACACCGGCGTCATCCGTCCCCTGATGATGGATCAACCGAGGGCGAAGCAAGTGAGCCCGCAGTGGTCACCCGACGGAAGCGGCGTGTACTTCATCAGCGATCGTGACGGCACGAGCAACGTTTACCGCGCTGAGGTCGTCGTCGGGAGCCTTGCGGCAGGTGACCGACGTTCCAGGCGGCGTCACCGGCATCACCTCGACCAGCCCGGCGCTGGCAGTGGCCGCGCGCGCCGGAACGCTCGCATTCAGTGTCTACCGAAACGGCCGCTACGAGATCGAAACCCTGAACGAAAGTGCCGCCCTGCACGGACCACTGGTCGAAGTGGACCACCAACCTGAGACTTTGGAGCCGGCAGGAACACTCACCGGACTTTTGGCCAATTCGCAGTTCGGGCTCCCGGCAAAGACGACGTTCGCGTCCACCAGGTACAACGATCGGCTTCGTCTCGAGGCGATCGCGCCACCATTCATCGGCGCCGCCACCGGCTCCGGGTTTGGCAGCGCGCTCCGCGCGTCGGTGGGAGTTTCGTTCGCGGATACCCTGCGCGACAGACAGCTTCAGGCGGCGGTTCGGCTTGGCACCGACGTTGACGATCTCGCCCTCCAGGTCGCTTATACCAACGGTGCTGGACGCTGGGATTGGGGTGTTGCTGCGGGCATCGTTCCCACGCGCTTTGTCGGCGCGCGTCGGGCGATCGCACGCGCCCAGGAACTCATCACCCGGGAAACGCGGCATCTCCTGTACACACACCAGTGGGCAAAGGTCGCTGCCCAATACGACCTCAATCGGACGCAGCGTCTCGAATTCGGACTGGGCGTCCGCCGAACGGGACTGGAATGGCAGGCAATCACGCGCGTCATCGATCCAGCCGAAGGCAGGACGATCAGCCGCTCGCTCGACGAGATGCGAGCCGGCCGTCCGATTGTCGTTGCTGAAACCGACGTGGCATTCGTACATGACACCGCGATATCGGGTCCAACAAGCCCTGTGCTCGGGCAGCGGCTTCGGATCGGAGTTGAGCCGGCGCTCGGCGGGCTCATGTTCGCCGATGTACATGTCGATGCGCGGCGTTACCTCATGCCGGTAAGACCGGTAACGCTCGCGATTCGCGCCGAGCACGTTGGCCGCTACGGGAGCGACGCGGGTGACAAACGTCTGACGCCGCTCGTGGCAACACTGCAGACTCGCGTTCGTGGCTACAGCCTGAGCTCATTTGCCGCGGAGGAATGTGGTGTTGCGGCCACCACATGTTCCCCCCTCGACGAGCTCACCGGCAGCCGACTCGGGCTCCTGAACGTCGAGTTGAGAGCACCGATCTTCGGCTTGCTGACCGGCGACCTCAATTACGGGCCCGTGCCGATTGAAGCCATTGCATTCGCTGACGCGGGGTTTCTGTGGACGCCGCGCTCGGGCGCGCCTGCCGAACGGGATAGATTCCGCAGCGCGGGTGCCGGCGCGCGAATCAACGTTGGCGGGTTCGTATTCGAGGCGACGGCGGCGCGCGTGTTCGACCGCCCCGACAAGAACTGGACGGCCAGCGTCCTCCTGCGACCGGGCTTCTGATTCCCGCTCCCGCGCGCACATCGTTGATTGGCATGAAGACTGCTCAGTCGACCGCCGTGCGCGCGTTTCTACTTGTCTGTTGTCTCCTGGCAGTGACAGCCTGTGACGAAGACACCCCAACCGGGCCGACCGTTCCGCTGAATCAGCGCTTCGTCCTTGCGCCCGGCGGAGTCGCTGTGGTCGCCGATACGAATATCAGCCTGCAGTTTGTTGATGTGACCGGAGACTCCCGCTGTCCGGCAGACGCCGTTTGTATTCAGGGCGGAGACGCGACCGTGCACATGCGCATCCTCGACTCCGGGGAGACCACGGGTTACGAGCTCCACACCGGCGATTCGCGCCGCGCATCCTTCACGCATCGGAATCTCCGCGTCGAGCTCCGGGAACTGCAGCCATATCCGTTCAGCAGCCGCACCATCGATCCGTCAGACTACCGAGCGACACTCGTTGCAAGTCGTCCATGAGAGCCGCCCCATGCCTGCTTCCTCGTGCGTCGTGCCTGGTGCGGGATCGTGGTCCTAGGCCAACCCTCTGTTCTTGTCGCTCGCGCGGCTATGCGCCGTGTAGGCCGCAACGACATGGCACACCCAGCCGAGCAGGCCGCCGGTGCCAATCCAGAGTCCAGGCGTGACGATCAGCCAGAAGACCCCGCGAAGGAAATCACTGTTATAAATCTGTCCAACCCCCGGAAGGATCAGGCTGAGAACCGCGGCAATGCCAGGGTTCCGCAGATCGCTGGGAGTTCGCGCGTGGCCGTCCGTCATATCTCAAGGTTACTGCAGTGAGGAGGTGTCCACGATGAACCGGCGCGAGCTTGTTGGCGGAGGATTGCTCGGTATGACTGCAATGCTCGGCAACGGGGCCGAAGCCGCTCAGGAAGAACGCGGTGCAGAAACCGCGCGGGCTGTGGACAGTGTGCGGATCCTTCTGCAACGCCATCTCGAAAAGCCGTTTGCGGAACTGGCAGAAATCCGCCAGCAGCAGCGCATCTTTCTCAAAGCCAGCCACAAGTTTCCCGACTTCATCGAAATCGGGGTTGACGTCTGGGAGCGTCTCCACGACTGGCATGTGAGGAACCAGCTGCCGCTCAACGTCGTCAGGCGCGACGACGGGCGTTACACGATGACGTGGATGTTCACGACGCTCGTGCTGAGGCCAGACCAGGCGGATGGCTATGTTGGTTTCGGATTCGACGCGCGGTAGACCGGTGTGCGGCCCCCAACGGGAAATTTCGTACCGTTGCTACGAGTGCCACTGGGCGTAGCGCGCCAAGAGATACTGCCAACTAGCCAGGGGCATTCTTCTTCAGGTTGTCAAGGGCAGGCCCTTGGCTGGTTCTAGTTACCGCGCCTCCTCACACGGAGTCCCGCTCAACGTCGCCAGGAGTATGAGGGGACGGCGACCGGCGCGACTGATGCCATGGGCAGTGCCGCGCGGAATCGACACGAAGCTGCCCGCAGCCACCTTGGCGTCGCGTCCGCCGAAACGTACCGCACCTTCCCCCGCAACGACGTAATAGGTGACTTCGGCGGTATCGTACAGTCGTTCCGCCTGGTCCTGATTGAGCTGAACCAGAGTGGTGCGGGTGTTGCCGCTGCAGGACACCAGCGTGTCACGCCGCGGCTGATTGCCGCCGATCAACTCCTTCTCGATCATCCCCACAATCGACAGGGTGCGTGGCTCGCCTGCCGGACCAGCCGCCGTCGGCGCGGGAGCCGCAACCGGCGCCGGAGGCGGCGGAGGCGGTGGAGGGGGTGGCGGCGGTGCGAGCGAGAGCATGATGTCCACGTCCGAGATCTGGCCCGGCGCGAACCGTCACCTCTCGCTCGAAGGTGACGATACGCTCGCTGCTGAAGCGCAGGCGATACGTTCCGGCCTGCATGGCGGTGAAGTTGATTTGTCCGCTGGCGTTCGTTTCCCCGTTTCGGTCCGATACCCCC
The DNA here is from genome assembly GCA_963814955.1 of uncultured Acidobacteriota bacterium. Lineage (GTDB taxonomy): Bacteria > Acidobacteriota > Vicinamibacteria > Vicinamibacterales > UBA2999 > DATCJA01. Next base: position 1,009,990 of record CAWFEX010000008.1, on the reverse strand, counting down.
GAGACGCTTACGTTGACGCCCGGCAATGTCATCCCCTGGGAGTCCGTCACCGTTATGGCCATTCCGGCACGGGACGCCGGGGCCGGCCGCGCCGCCGGCTTCGGGGCGGGTTGCGCGGGCTTCGGTGCAGGCTGAGCTGGGGGGGGCGTAGGCGTGGACGCGAGTCGGCTTCGGCGCCGCTGGCTTGGGCGCCGGCGGCGTCTGCGCCGAGACCGTGTAGGCAAAGAGCAACAAGCCGAGCAGGATCAGACTGCGCATGTCGCGAGTATAATCGTCACCGGCCGCCAGGGGTATCCCGACAGCTTTTCGACATTGCTCAGGCTGAGCGTTCGAAGAGCGGGATTGAGAGACAACCCTTGGAACCTGATCCGGTTGAAACCGGCGGAGGGAGCGCGGCGATCCTCACCGATCTCCGCCCTGAATTTCATGATTGATTTCCAAAGCGCTTACCCGAGCTCTCGAAAGGTGTACGAGACCAGAACGGTGTCGCTGACGCCGGACGGTCCGGTGGCGACGTTGCAGATTCCTGCGCGTGAAGTTGCGCTCACCGGCGGGGAACCACCCGTTCAGTTGTACGACACGAGCGGTCCGCAGGGGTGCGACGTCCGAAGCGGGTTGCCCAAATTGCGTCAGTCATGGATCGAAGCGCGGCGGCGGACGGGTGTCGTGGGTACCCAGCTTTACTACGCCCGGCGCGGCGACGTTACACCGGAGATGGAATTCATCGCCTCGCGCGAAGGGCTTCCCGCGGAGTTCGTGCGCGCCGAAGTGGCACGGGGACGGGCGATCATTCCGTCCAACATCCGTCACCTCGAGCTCGAACCGATGATCATCGGCCGCAATTTCCTGGTGAAAATCAACGCGAACATCGGCAATTCAGCGGTGAAATCCTCCATCGAGGATGAGGTCGAGAAGCTCCAATGGGCCACACTCTGGGGCGCCGACACCGTCATGGATCTCTCGACCGGGAAGAACATCCACGAGACGCGCGAATGGATCATCCGGAATTCGCCGGTGCCGATTGGAACGGTTCCCATTTATCAGGCCCTCGAGAAAGTCGGCGGAAGGCCTGAGGATCTCACGTGGGAGATCTACCGCGATACGCTCATCGAGCAATGCGAACAGGGCGTCGATTACTTCACCGTGCATGCCGGAGTCCTGCTTCGCTACGTGCCGCTCACCGCCAAGCGCGTCACCGGCATCGTTTCGCGCGGCGGATCGATCATGGCCAAGTGGTGCCTCGCGCATCATCGCGAGAGCTTCCTCTACACGCATTTCCGTGACATCTGCGCGATCATGCGCGAATACGATGTGTCGTTCTCGCTGGGCGACGGGCTGCGTCCCGGCAGCATTGCCGACGCGAACGACGAAGCGCAGTTCGCGGAGCTGAAAACACAGGGCGAGCTCACGCGAATCGCCTGGGAGTACGACGTACAGGTCATGAACGAGGGTCCGGGTCATGTCCCCATGCATCTCATCAAGGAGAACATGGAGAAGCAGCTGGAATGGTGCGACGAAGCACCGTTCTACACGCTTGGCCCGCTCACCACCGACGTCGCGCCCGGATACGACCACATCACATCGGCGATCGGAGCGGCAATGATCGGGTGGTACGGCACAGCCATGCTGTGTTACGTCACGCCGAAAGAGCATCTCGGGCTTCCGAACCGGGACGATGTGAAGGCGGGAGTCATTGCCTACAAGATCGCGGCGCACGCTGCGGACCTCGCGAAAGGGCATCCTCGCGCGCAGGCGTGGGACGATGCGCTGTCGAAGGCGCGATTCGAGTTCCGATGGGAAGACCAGTTCAACCTCGCCCTGGATCCGGTCACCGCGCGGGCCTATCACGATGAGACACTTCCGGCCGATGGCGCGAAAGTGGCGCATTTCTGCTCGATGTGCGGGCCGAAGTTCTGCTCGATGGAATTGACGCAGCAGGTGCGCGACTATGCCGCGAGCCACAACCTCACCGACGTCGACGCGCTCAAGGCGGGCATGCGAGAGAAGTCGCAGGAGTTCCGCCGGGCCGGCGAAATCTACGTGAAGAACTAGCCGAGGTCTTTTGGCGCCCCGTGACGGTCTGATCGGGGCGCCGTTGCCATAAGTCTGATCAATCCGGTGATTGGGCCTGCAGCCTCACCGGTAGCGACGCAGTAAAGCGCCCGCAGTCAATCGCGCGCCGCGCCTGCCGGCGCGGGGACGATCATGATGATCGTCGGAAACCGCGCGGGCTGCGCGTCAGGTCGGGGGTTCGGATAGCCGCCAGATCCTCCCGCCGTCCAGTCCTTGATCGTGACGCCCGGCGGGAACGCCATCGTCTCTTCTCTGAAACGTCCCACCTCGAAGACGTGCGTCGGCGGCTGCTGGAACACCTGATCGCCGCGATCCTTCAGCACGGTTCGGTAGTAGTTCACCAGCTCCGCGTACATCGCGGTCGCCCCAAAAATGTAATACCGCTGCCCGCGCCCAGCGTCGTACGACGCGATGAACTGTCCCGTCGGGTAGATAGGCACACCCAGCGTGGCCTCGCTAGGCGCACTAAAGTCAGCCGGAGCCGGAACTGTTGAGGGAGGGGCTTGAGATGGCGTCGCGGGCGCCGCTGGAGGCTGTGAAGATGGTGTGCCGGGCCGCGGAAAGGGCTGCGGCGTCTGGCCCAGCGCGGCGGTGGCGATCATAGACGAGGCAACAACCAGTATCAGCGCGCGCGCCATACGACCATTATATGAGGCATCGTCTGACATCTGGCCCGTTTGTGGCGTGTTCCCGACACCACCGTCGCAAACACGCTCCCGAAACCATCACCCGTAAGTCCTTTTCAGACGCTATTTGCAGCATGCTCCGCGTTGCAGACGCGGCGCACGGCGCTGGCTCGCATCTTGCCACTGGGAGGGCAGGACTCGCGGAGGTCCCTCGGGACACGAGTCCGGGAGGCGGCGACGCGGTGGAAGATTTCGACATTGCGCCAAACAAGATCGGCGAGTCCGCGCAGCGGGTTGTGGATCGCGCGATGGAGGAAGCCCGACGACGCGATCATTCGCTCTTGACGAATGAACACGTATTTCTGGCCTTCGCTCAAGTGGAGTGGGATACGTTCGCGCAGGTGATGCGCGATCTGGAGCTGAATCCGCACGAGATTCTGCAGGCGCTTGAAGAGCAGCTCCAGGTGGTGCCCGCATCCGACGGGCTTGATTTCCGAGTGGCGCCAGCCACGAAACTGGTGTTCAAGCTGGCATTCCACCAGGCGAGCCGTTCCGGACGCCAGAGCATCGAATCCTCGGATATCCTTTCGGCGATCTTCGAAGAGAGTCAGGGCGGAGCGGTATCCATCATCCGGCGGCACGGCATCGAGCCCGAAGTCCTCGTAACGCGCGTTGCCACGCGGATGCGCGACAACGAGCTGCGCGAAGAGCGGCTTCGCAAGCGGTTCGAGTTACCGCCGTTCCTGAAGCATTTCGCGACGAATCTGAACCTCCTCGCGCGTCAGGACCGGCTGCCGCCGGTGTACGGACGCGATCACGAAATCCAGCAAGTACTGGAGATTCTGTGTCACCGCGAGCGCTCGAACTCCGTGATGCTCATCGGTGAACCTGGGGTCGGCAAGACGGCGATCGTGGAAGGGCTTGCGCGCCGGATCGAGTTCGAGCCGGAAAGCGTGCCCGTGCGCCTTCGCGACTGCCAGGTCATCAATCTGCAGATGAACACGATGGTCGCCGGGACGATGCTTCGCGGGATGTTCGAGGATCGGATTCAGAATGTCATCCGCGAAATCAAGGAGCGGCCCAATCTCATCCTGTTCGTGGACGAGGCGCACACGATGGTTGGCGCCGGGTCCGCGCTCGGAGCTCCCTCTGATGCGGCGAACGTCTTCAAGTCGGTCCTGGCGCGCGGCGAAGTTCGCATGATCGGCGCGACCACGCTGAGCGAGTACAAGGAGTACATCCAGGAAGACGAGGCGCTGGCACGGCGCTTCCGGACCGTGCTCGTGGCGGAGCCCAGCGTTGACGAGACGCGACGCATCCTCTACAACCTTCGCCCGCGACTCGAGCGCAACTACTCGGTGCGTCTCATGGACGACGCTATCGAGACGGCGCTCGAAATGTCGCACCGTTATCAACGCCACCTCCACCTTCCCGACAAGGTCATCGGGTGGCTCGACACGGCTGCGGTACGTGCGGAGATCGATCGGCGATGGGAGGTCAACGCAAACGACGTCGTCGAGGTGATTTCCCACGCGGCACAGATCCCGAAGGACATGGTCTTTCGCGACGTCGGCGATCGCTTCAAGCAGATTGAAGAGCGCCTGGGACGCCGCGTCATCGGTCAGAAAAAGGCCGTTGCCGCGCTGGCGAAGCGCCTGGTGCTGAACAAGGGTCCGCTCAAGGACGGGTTCGACCGCCCCGATGGCGTGCTGCTGTTCCTCGGGCCCACCGGAGTCGGAAAAACCGAGCTCGCGAAGGCCGTGGCCGAGTTCCTGTTCGGCGACGAGAAGAAGATGATTCGCATCGACATGTCCGAGTACCAGGACGGCGGCGTGTCGGTGGACAAGCTGATTGGCATGCCGCGCGGCATCGTGGGCAGCGAGCGAGGGGGCATCCTGACCAATCAGCTCAAAGACAATCCGTGCTCTGTCGTGCTGTTCGACGAGGTCGAGAAAGCGAACCCCAGCCTGCTGAACCTGTTCCTCCAGGCGTTCGACGAGGGATGGCTGACGGACGGCCGGGGAAAGAGAGTGTATCTCTCCGACGCCGTCGTCATCATGACCTCGAACGCCGGCTCCGAGCACTTCCGGAAGCTGAGCACGCCGATGGGATTCCGCTCGGGAGACATCCCGATCCAGCAGGTCCAGTCGGAGGTCAACCGGGAGGTCGAACGACGGTTCCCGCCGGAGTTCCGGAACCGCATCGACGAGGTAGTGCTGTTCCAGCCGTTGACGAAAGACGAGGTGCGGCAGATCGCGGTAAAGTATCTCGAGCAGATCGCTTCAACGCTCACACGGTCGAACAAGTCGGTCGTGGTGGAGCCAGAGGTCCTCGAAGCGCTGGTTACTGAGGGGTACAGCTTGGCGTATGGTGCGCGATTCCTGAAGAGGGTGATCGACGATCGCATCAAGCTCCCGCTCAGTCAACAGTGGAGAGAGGCGAACTCATTCCGCGCCACGATCCGGGATAACCAGATTGTGATCGAGGCGTTCGGCCCGCGGCTCGTCGCGTCGGTGGATCCGGACGCGATTGCTGTCTGACCCGCAGAGAACGGCAAAGAGGGTCCGGCCTTAGCCGGACCCTCAACCCTCGGCAATCCTCGCGACAAACGATCGAATGACCTAGGCTGTCCTTCGCGGCAGCAACAATTCATTCGACACGGACGTTGTACCGCAATAAGTGACAGCTCTGGTGTCGTAGAATGGCGCAGCCTGAGCCTCAGGCAGCTTTCCTCCGAGGGTGTTGGTGACCGCTCCAGTCTTCGACCTTTCCGTACAAGATGCCGTCGCCTGGCTTCGAGAACAGGCCTCTGAGTCGGTGGATCTCCTGATTACCGACCCGGCGTACGAGTCTCTCGAGAAACATCGAGCGGTTGGCACCACGACGCGGCTGAAGCACAGTAAATCGTCGAGCAACGATTGGTTTGCGGTTTTTCCGAATGCGCGATTCGGAGAGCTGTTCGCGGAAGTGTTCCGCGTTCTTAAGCGCAATACGCATTTCTACCTGTTCTGCGATGCCGAAACGATGTTCATCGCGAAGCCCGAGGCGGAGCGAGCCGGATTTCGATTCTGGAAGCCGTTGGTGTGGGACAAACGCACAATCGGAATGGGGTATCACTATCGGGCGCGATACGAGTTCGTCCTCTTTTTCGAGAAAGGCAAGCGACGATTGAACGACCTCGGAATTGCCGACGTGATTTCCGTTCCGCGCATTCATGGCGGATACCCCGCGGAAAAACCCCCGGAGGTGTCGGCAGTACTGGTCAACCAAAGTTCCCAGCCTGGCGACGTGGTCGCCGACCCGTTTATGGGCTCTGGCAGCGTCGGGGTCGCCGCCGCAAAGTTGGGGCGCAGGTTCCTCGGGAACGATCTCAATCCGGAGGCCGTTCGACTGGCGGCGGAACGACTGCGCGTTTTCGGGACGGGCCGTGCACCAGAGGAGTTGCCTGCGTCGATCCAGCCCGGCCTTCTCGACGCCGTCAGCTCGCGCCAGTGACCGGGGGCGAATACGCGAATCTCGTTGCCTCTTACCTGTCGCGTCGGTTCGGGTCGCGTGGCCTGAAGGTGTACAGAGAAGTCAGGATAGGCAAGACGATCATCGGGAAAGACCGGTGCATCGACGTTTTTTGTCTTTGCGAGGCCAACAACAAAGCATTCGCGATCGAATGCAAGTACCAGGACAGCGTGGGAACAGTTGACGAGAAGATCCCGTACGCCCTTGACGATCTTCAGGCCCTGCCGATGGCAGCGTGCATTGCATATGCCGGCACCGGGTTTTCTCAGGGCGTCTTGCACATGCTCAGGGCCTCCAGCCGCGCCGCCTACTGCCTGCCGGCAGTCGACCAAAGCGATTCAACAGCGTCCACTCGCGAACTCGATCACCTGCTCGCGCCCCATTTCGAATGGTGGGACGTATTGATCGACAAGAAACGGCCTGTGTAGGATTCAGGATGGTTTAACTACGCCAGCGCGGTGGGGCTCAGAACCTGAAGATCGGCTGATCCGGAGAGAGCGCTGAATCGTCGCGACCCGGAACTTTGTCCTTTGAACCTTGCTTCGACTCGCCGCTGCCTTCCTCGTCCCTGCCGTTCACGCCGTACTTCTTGCGAAGCAGGCTGATCACGTGCTGCACCTCCTTCCGGTACGGCAGGGGCGCGTACTTACGGGCGTAGATGCCGTTGTAGCCGTCGACGAGCTCCGGAAATTCCTGCGACAGCCAGCGCATGAAGTGGTCCCGCGTGCCGCCTTCGAGGTACATCACGTTGCAGCCGACGAAACGCGCACCGTGATCGGCGATCGCCTTCACCGTGCGCTCGAGCAGCGCGGGTTTGGAGGTGATGCCGGGGACGATGGGATTCATCAGCACGCCCGCTCGAATCCCGACATCGACCAGTTCGCGCACCGCCCTCAGGCGCTGCAGCGGTGGCGCCGTCCCTGGCTCCAGCTTCTGCCATGCGTCCTCGTCCACCGTGGGGACGCTCACGTACACACCGCACCCCGGTCCTGCCGTGAGGTCCGACAGGATGTCCTTGTCGCGCACGATCATCGGCCCCTTCGTCACCACGCCCACCGGATTGTGGAAATCGCGCATGGCCTGCAGCGCGCCGCGCGTCAGTTTGTAATGGCCCTCGATCGGCTGATAGCAGTCCGTGGCCGTTCCGATTGCGACGTACTCGCCCGACCAGGAAGGCCGCTGCAGCTCGCGCCGCAATACCTCGACGAAATTGGTTTTCACGAGAATGACCGATGAGAATTCGTCATCGGCGCCGAGCTCGAACTGGAGGTGGTACCGTCGGGCGTAGCAGTAATGGCAGCCGTGCGTACAGCCGCGATAGGGGTTGAGAGTCCATTCGAACGGCATGCCTTTCACGGCGTTGAGCGCCGATCGACAGCTCACTTCCTGATAACGCGCCGTGTCGGCCCGACGCTGCGCCTCGGTGAGCGCAGCGGCGCCACCGGTCTTTACGCGATCGGCGATGTCACGAGTGGTGGGAGCCGTTCGGCCAAGGTCGAAAAGAAGTGGGGCTGTTTCCACAGCGAATTGCAGTCTTTCGATAAATGTTCGCCATGATAGCACAGCCCCGTGGGCTACGACACCTGCGCAAGGTCGAGCGTCAGCACCCGCTCCGGGTTCGCATTGTCGAGCCGGATGTCGTGCCAGACGAAATTGCGGGCGGTGCCGTTGCTGAAACGCATCGTTACATGGAGATCGAACGTCCAATCGTCAGCGCCGTCCGGATTGAAGCGAATCCGCAGCTGGCCGTCGCCGATGTCGCGCGTCGTGAACGGCCCCGAGAGCGAGAACGCAAACGCACCGGATGAGCTGTTGTCGTCGAACTTCGTGCCGACGACCTGGACATTGCCCGCCAGCTCGGAGTTCTCGCGGACCAGTTGCATGGTCATCGAAGACCCTGCGTCCTTGCCGTGGTCTTTAGAAACGAAGGTGGCGACAGCTGAACTGAGGCTCGGGAAGGTTGGATTGGGAGGCGCCGTTGTCGTGACGCGAGTCGTCCCACCGCACCCGGCGGCGACAATTGAGAGCGTCGCGACGAACGCCAGAACTGATGTGCGCATACATCCTCCTTGCGCACATATACCAAGCGAAACTGATGCCGAAGCCGAGCTCAGCGGCCTCCTGCCGATGTAGCGGCGCGCCAGTAGGCGAGCAGATCGTCGATCGTTCGGTCGAAGGGGATGAGCGGAGTCCAGCCGGTGTCTGCGCGGAGCCGCGTCGCGTCGCCCACGATGACGGGAGTGTCGTTTGGTCGTAGCCGCTCGGCGTCGACGCTGATCGTCACGGGGACGCGCGCGCGGCCGACGAGCGCATCCAGGATGTCACGTATCGAACGGCCGACTCCCGACGCAACGTTGTAGACAGTCCCTGCCTTGCCGCGCTCCATCAGCAGCGTATACCCGCGTATCGTGTCGCGAACATCGCTGATGTCGCGTTCGGCGTCGAGGTTTCCCACCTTGATCAGGGGTTGAAGTTCGCCGCGCTCGATTAAGGCGATCTGCCGGGCGAAGCCTGGCGCCGCAAAATCGGGGCGCTGCCGCGGTCCGATGTGGTTGAACGGACGAACCACGATCACGTTCAAACCACTTTCGGTCGCCTCGCGCAGCGCCAGTTGTTCCTGGGCGAGTTTGCTCGCGGCGTAAGGGCTGTTCGGAGCAAGCAAATCCTCTTCACGCAGTGGCGCGACGGATGGCGCATAGACCGTGGCGGACCCGGCAACGAGAACTCTGGCGTCGACGCGAGCTCTGCGGAGAGCGTCCAACAGGTGGTGGGTAGCGAGCGCATTATTGGCCAGCGGCTGCGCCGTGTTCTGCCAGGATGCCCCGACGTGCGACGCGCCAGCACAGTGGTAAACCGCTGACGGCTGTATCGAACGGATTTCCTGCCGCACCCGGTCGCGATCGAGGAGGTCGATCTTCGTCCACCGGGCGAGATGCGCGATCTCGGCAGGCGGATGCGATCGCGCCCAGGCGACGACGTCGCACGAGTTGCCAAGCTGTTCGACGAGATGACTGCCGGCAAAGCCGGCGGCACCGGTTACGAGGACGGGGTTCTGCATCAGGACAGTTCCACGTTCCGGGTTCCTTGTTCCGGGTTCGCGGCCGGTGTTCGAGAATCCGGAACTGCAGTTAAGGCCTTCCGTACTGCGTTTCGTAGTAGGCGCGAAATGAAGGGTCGGCCTCTTTGATCGGCCTCCACCACCACTCATTGCGGCGGTACCAGTCCACAGTTTCGCGAAGTCCGGCTTCGAATGAGATTTGCGGGGACCATCCAAGCGTTCGCAGCTTCGTCGAATCAAGACAATATCGACGGTCGTGACCCGGCCGATCGGCCACCGGCCTGATGAGCGCCGTCGTCTTGCCCGCATGCTCGAGGAGCCGATGCGTGAGGTCCACGTTTCTCACCTCGTTGCCGCCCCCGATGTTGTAGACGTCGCCGTTGCGGCCTTTGTCGATGAGCAGGTCGAGCGCGCGGCAGTGATCGTCCACGTGCAGCCAGTCGCGGATGTTCATGCCGTCGCCGTACAACGGCACGGGGATGTCATCCAGAGCGTTGGTGACGAAGAGCGGAATCAGCTTTTCGGGAAACTGATACGGTCCGTAATTGTTCGATGCGCGCGTGATCAGAACCGGTACGTTGTGGGTGGCCCAGTAGCTGTACGCGAGGCGATCGGCGCCAGCCTTGCTCGCCGCGTACGGATTGCGCGGCTGGAGTTCATCGGTCTCACGGCTGGCGCCTGTGGCGACGCTCCCGTACACCTCGTCGGTGGAAATCTGTACAAAGCGCCGGAGCCGAGGTGCTCGACGCGCGGCTTCGAGCAGGACGAACGTGCCCTCGACGTCGGTGCGGATGAACTCACCCGCCGCCAGAATCGAGCGGTCCACGTGTGTTTCGGCCGCAAAGTGCACCACGAGATCCGAGCGCTCGACGAGAGGCGCGCTGACCGATGCATCGAGGATGTCGCCGTAGACGAAGGTGTGGCGCGCATGGTCGATGACGTCGTGCAGGTTCTCCCGGCGCCCCGCATACGTCAGCTTGTCGAGGGTCGTCACATGCCAGTCGGGATGGTGCGCCAGCGCATATCGAACGAAGTTGCTTCCAATGAAGCCGGCGCCGCCCGTGATGAGGACGTCAACCATCCTTGCGGGTCCAGTCGTACGCCAGCGTGTCGTGCGGTGCGAGGCGATATTCGTCCGGATCGGAGTAGTGATAGGGCTCGGTCGGCACGTTGATCACGAGCGCCGTTTCCGCGCCAATGCACTTCCAGCCGTGGTACACCAGTTTCGGAACCTGCACCAGCATCGGATTCTGCGTGCCGACGAAGAATTCGTTGACCGCGCCGTTGGTCGGCGAGTTGGGCCGGGTGTCGATGAGCACCAGCTTCACCATTCCGGCGACGCAGGCGAAGTTGTCGAGCTGCTCCTTGTGGTAGTGCCAGGCTTTGACGACACCGGGGTATGTCGCGGACAGGTACACCTGCCCGAACTTGATGAAGATGTCCGGGTCATCCGCACGCAGAATCTCGAGCAGCCAGCCGCGCTCGTCCGAAATGAGACGCAGGGCTTTCGTCTTGACCCCTTCAATGCGGGGCTGCTTCACGACGGTCGCCGAATAAGCCGATGGGTTGGTCACGGGTCACCACCTGATGCCGACTTCAGAATTGTCGCCCAGCATGAACCGATACGCGCTCGGCTTCAGAGGAATCCGGTAGATCCGAACGTTTCTGCCAATCAGGCTGTCGATCACGCGGTTCGCGAGGTCCCGAAGGCACGCGCCTTCCAGCACGATACTGTGCTCGACCTCCGAATCCTGAATCTCCACGTCGTTCATGATGGACGTGAAAGGGCCGACATAAGCGTGCACGATGCGCGCGCGCTGTCCGATGATCGCGGGTCCTCGGATGACCGAGCGCTCCACAATCGCGCCATCCTCGATGACGACCTTGCCTTCCACGCGGCTCTCGTTGTCGACCGTGCCGTCAATACGGCGCTCCAGCGTATCCAGAATCAGCCGGTTGGCTTCGAGTATGTCTTCGAGTTTGCCCGTGTCCTTCCACCATCCTTCGACGATGTGAGGCCGTACCGTGAGGCCACGGTCGATGAGGTTCTGGATCGCGTCGGTGATTTCGAGCTCGTTTCGAAAGCTCGGTGTGATCCGGTTCACCGAATCGAAGATTTCGGAGCCGAACATGTATACGCCGACCAGCGCCAGGTCGCCGATGGGCTCTTTCGGTTTTTCGACCAGCCGGACGACTTTGCCGTTGCGGAGTTCCGCCACGCCGAACATCTGCGGATCGGGAACGCGCGCGAGCAAAATCTGCGCCGCGGGTTTCTCGCGGGCGAATTCGTCGACGAAATGCGTGATGCCCTTGTTGAGCAGGTTGTCGCCCAGGTACATGACGAACGGATCGTTTCCGATGAACGGCTGACTGATCTTGACGGCGTGGGCGAGGCCTCGCGGCGCGTCCTGCTCGATGTATTCGACACGGACACCCCATTTCGAGCCGTCGCCGACGGCGGCCCGTATTTCAGCCTGCGTGTCGCCAACCACAATGCCGATCTCGCGGATGCCGGCGTTGGCCATCGCTTCGATGCCGTAAAAGAGCACCGGCTTATTGGCGACCGGGACCAGCTGCTTTGCGCTCGTGTATGTCAGCGGCCGGAGGCGCGTTCCCTTACCGCCGCTTAGAATGAGTCCCTTCACTCACGGACCCAGCATGCCGCCGAAGGCGCCAAGGAAATTCGAGAAGTTGCCGATCCCGGCCAGCACGAACGACACGTTGAACCGGCGGTCCGATGAAATCGGAAAATCCGATCGTGACTGGGGAAAGTTGAATTTCTGGAACTCAGCCTGGATGCCGCAACATTGTGCCAGATACGTTATGCCGATGTTTTGACTGAGGATCCCGGCCCCGCCGATATCCCATGTCAGTGAATATGCGCCGGTCGCGCGCCCCTGCAGGAACCTCAGCGAGTTCGACCACGTCATCGAGCTTTCGGCCCTCGACGTGCGGTCCTCGCGCTGACGGCTGTAGTTGATGGTCGTCGAGCTATCGCCGAACTGCGCCGTTCCTCCGGTCGTGATCGCGTGCAGGCCTGCACCGTGAACGTCGTACTCGAGCCGCGTGGTCGATTCGAGAGCGGGGGACGGCGTCACCTGGACGTCGACGGCGACGTCCGAGAGATCGACCGATCGCGAACGGAAATACGTGCTCACATACTGGGTATCGTTCAGGCTCGACTGCTTCGTCACGTAATACGTCTGCTGCACTCCCACCGTCAGGAACTGAACGGTCGTTCCCGCCGAGCCTTCGCTTGCACGTGCACGGTACAGAAATCGGTTGTTCAGGCCATACGTCACCCGCGCGGTGTCGCCAAGGATGATGTCCCTGGAGTTGGAGAGCTTCACAACGCGAGAGGCGTTGTCAATCGGGGGATGTACTCCAGCGCGAACGTCGGCTCGATCAGATGTTTCATGCGTTCACTGAATGAGCTGTCAGGTGTATCCCAGATCTTTGACAGCACCGGGCCCACCACATCCGATCGCACCAGAAGGTACCGACGCGTCAGGGGCTCGGTGGTGATCGCGCCTCTGGAATCGGCGCTGCGGGAGTAATAGGTGGTGCGGTACGACAGGCTGGTGTTCAGAGTGAGGAAGCTCAGGCGCGAGAGCGCGGCACGCAGCGCCGGAGCGACGTCGAGCCGCGCCAGGCTCCGGTCGCTCTCGACCTTGCCATCGTTGATCCGGCGGAACGGCAGATAGCTGAAGTCGTTGTTAATCGACGCATACACGGGCGATCCAAATAACCTGGTTGGCGCAATCGCCGCGGTAAGCTGCGGAGTGCTTCCGTAGACCTGTGAGCTGTCGGCCGACGTGAACGTCTCGGTACGCTGAAAGAACGCGCCTGCGTTCAAGGCCCCCCATGCTCCCGATATGCCAGCCTCAATTGTTCGCGTCGCGTTGGATGCCTGATAAAAATTCTGCTGATACAACTGCTGCGTGACGAGACTGGTCGTGTAGTCGATCCGCTCGAGCGCGCGCACCGACGTTCCGAACATCTGGTTGCCGGAGGCGGTGAACTGGTAGGAAGACTGGTCCGGCAGGCGGGTGACCTGTCCGTCTTGCCTGAATTCCGCCTGTCGTTGATCCAGCCGGTAAAGGCGGAAGTTTCCATACGACCCCTGATTGGCCGCATACCTGTATTCGGCGCCGACGCCCTGACCGATATTCGTAAACCAGTCGTGGAAGAAGGTTGCGTCGTGGCTCTGGCCGATCGCCCAGAAAAACGCGTTGCTGAGTGATTGTCCCCGGAGCGTGGATGTGCCGTACGTGGGAAGCAGAAACCCGGTGGCGCGATCATCGCTCTTGATCGGGTAGTAGAGCAGAGGCAGATATATCAACGGCACCCCCTTGACCCGGAGCACCGTGTTTCGCGCGATCGCATAGTCATCGAGCGTGATCGTCACCGAGTTGCTCGTCACCTCCCAGCGCGGCGTCGGTTGGACGCAGGTTGTGAAGCCTCCGCGCGTCAACCGGTACTTCCGCTGGTCGAGCTTTTCGATCGTGTCGCCGTAGAAGTAGACCTCGGGCTCCTGGTTGCCAAACTGCGCGCGGTCGACATCTTCACCAAGCGACATGATTCCCGACGCCAGGTGGAATGTGCCGACGTTCTTCGCTACGTTGAACTCGACCCGTTCGGCAGCAATGCGTCCTTCAGGGTTGGTGAAGACGACGTTACCGCTCGCGACGATGCGCAGCTCCGGATCGGTGTACATGTCGATGACGTCCGCGAAGAATCCCATTTGGGGACATTCAACCTGTACCTGGCCAGTCATACGAACGTGGTTGGCCTCTATCCTCTCGAAGTGCCACTGTGTGTTGCGCGTGCAGGAGCCAAAAAACGGGTCGTTCGTTGCGTCAGCCCCACCCGGCGGCGCCGTCTGGGCCAGTGCAGGGACAGCAAATGCACACAGAGTGAAACAGAGACAAATCCGCCAGAAGCCCATGACTCTCAAGGAATTACCGCAGGATAGCACGGCGTCTGAGACGGTCGCGAACCTCTCCTATCAGGAATATCGAGCCCGTCACGCACACACTGCGAGTCAAGGAGAGCGCCTGCTCGACGGCAGCCGCTGGATCGGGCTCGACTCGGACACCGGACACTCCATGGGCGCCGATGCGCGCAGCGAGCTCGTGCGCGGGAATCGCGCGCGCGCGTGTTGGCTGCCGTTGCAATGATCGAGGAGACGACAGGCAGCAGCGGATCGACGATACCCGCGACGCTCTTGTCGCGCATCATTCCGATGACGAGCGCCGGCCGTTCGGGGTGCCAGCGCTCGAGATAGGCAGCGAGCGCTCGCGCGCCTTGGCTGTTGTGGGCCGCATCGAGCAGCACTTGTGCGTCGCCTTGCAACTCGATCAGCTCGAGGCGGCCGGGCCAGTCGACGCCCTGCAGTCCGCGTTCGATGGCATCGCGCGACACTCGAATGCCTGCATGTCGCCGCGCCGCCTCGAGAATGCGGATCGAGACGAGGGCATTGTCGACCTGATGGGCGCCGCGCAATCCGAGTGTCACCGGTCCGTACCGGTCGTCCGTCGTGTCGACCGAGAGGATGGCCCGCCCCTTGTGAATCTCGGTCTCCATCCGATTGACCGCGATCGCATCGATCAGCTCCGCCGATCGATCGGCGGCGACGGCGGCAACCACCTGCAGGGCCGGTTCTGGCAGAGCACCCACCACCACCGGTATGCCGGCCTTGATGATGCCGGCCTTTTCGAACGCGATGGCTTCGAGCGTATCGCCCAGCAGATCCTCGTGGTCGAACCCGATCGTGGTAATGGCGGCAGCCGATGCCGGAACGACGTTCGTCGAGTCGAATCGACCGCCCAGGCCCACCTCGATCACCGCGACTTCCACGCGCGCGCGGCGGAACAATTCGAACGCGATGGCGGTTGTGGCTTCAAAAAATGTCGGATGGACCGCCAGCTCCCCTGATTGACGAAGCTTTTCGGCGCAGTCGAGCACCTCGTCCGCGACGCTCTCGAGATCATTGGCGGACACCGGTTCGGTCCCGATGACGAACCGTTCGGCCAGGTTCACGAGGTGCGGCGACACGTATCTCGCCGCCCGGACGCCGGCAGCGACGAGCGCCGCATGCACCATTGCCGTCACGGAACCTTTACCGTTGGTGCCGGCGATGTGAAGAGACGTAAACGACCGCTCGGGATGATCGAGCGCCGCGCACAGTCGCGAAATGTTCTCGAGACCGAGCTTGATTCCGAACGTTTCCAGCGCGAAGAGACGATCGAGCAATTCAGCGCTGTTCGGCGTCCACCGCCGCGGCAACCGGAATCGGCGGCTCGAGCGGCGTCGGAGTGGCACCCATGAATCGCAGCACGCGCCCGAGCACCGACTTTATCTCACGGCGGTCGACGACCATGTCGATCATGCCGTGCTCGAGGAGAAATTCACTGCGTTGAAAACCTTCGGGGAGCTTCTGCCTGATGGTCTGCTCGATGACTCGCGGCCCGGCGAAGCCAATCAGCGCTTTCGGTTCGGCAATGTTGAAATCGCCCAGCATCGCGAAACTTGCTGTCACACCTCCCGTGGTCGGATCCGTGAGCAGCGACACAAAAGGGAGGCGGGCGCGATCCAGGCGGGCCAGGGCCGCCGAGATCTTGGCCATCTGCATGAGCGACAGCACGCCTTCCATCATCCGCGCGCCACCGGAGCACGACACGATGATCAACGGGTGCCGGCGCTCGAGTGCCATTTCCACGGCCCGCGTGATTTTCTCGCCGACAACCACACCCATGCTGCCGCC
This sequence comes from uncultured Acidobacteriota bacterium, assembly GCA_963814955.1. Taxonomy (GTDB): domain Bacteria; phylum Acidobacteriota; class Vicinamibacteria; order Vicinamibacterales; family UBA2999; genus DATCJA01. The sequence goes on along the minus strand of CAWFEX010000008.1, from coordinate 993,954 downwards.
AATGAACGCATACTCCATGGCAGCCACGACCACCTCGAGCCCATCCAGCCGACCTGTCGCCACCACGACCGCGTCCTTCATGTGTGTAGAGGCAACCGTTGCACGCAGCCGCTCGCTGTACTTCTTCGTGTCTGTGAAGTGGAGCGGGTCGTTCGAGGCGAGCTGCACGTGATGTTCGGTCCACTTGCCCTCGTCCAGCAGAACGTTCAGCCGGTCAACGGCGCTGATTCGGAAGTGGTGCGCGCATTTCGGACAGACGTGCAGATTGCCTTCCAGATCCTTGTTGTAAAGGATCTGCGCGCAGCCCGGACACTTGACCCAGAGGCCTTCCGGCACCCGGCTTGGCTTTTCGGCCGTCGCCGACTCCATCCGCCTCCGGGTCTTCTTGAACCACGCCATGAGGGGAGATTACCGCAATTCAAAATGCAGGACCCAAAATTCAGGCCCGCGGCAGGCCGAGCCACCTAACTTGTGTGCATTTTGCAGATTGGATCTCGAGCTACGTCCTCGGTACGTAATAACGCGTACCTCGGTTGATCGATCGGATCTGGCGCAGCAGATCTTCAACCGCCGCATCACTCGCGGCAAGGTCGACCTGCGACGTTTCCACAACCAGAAGCGGCGTGGCGGAGTAGTGAAAGAAGAAGTGCTGGTACGCTTCGTTCAGTTCGCGGATGTAGTCCGGCTCGGGTATCGGTGTGTCGCCGTCGCTGTCCTTGGCGCGTTCGCGAACACGCTTCACGAGCACGTCGCTCGGCGCCTGCAAATAGACGACGAGATCGGGAGACGGGACGTCTTTCGCCAGCAGATCGTACAGACGCTGATAGATGAACAGCTCGTTATCGTCGAGATTCAGATACGCAAAGATCTTGTCCCGATCGAAGAGATAGTCGGCGACCGTCATCTGCGCGAAAAGATCGCCCTGGCGCAGCGTCAGCTGCTGGCGGTGACGATTCAGGAGATAGAAGAGCTGTGCCTGCAGCGCTGCGCCCGGACGGCCTGAGTAGAAATCGGCGAGGAACGGATTCTCCATTTCCTCCAGTACGAGCGCCGCATCCAGTCGCGCCGCCAGACGCTCAGCTAACGATGTCTTGCCGACACCGATAGGCCCTTCAATTGCGATGTACTGGAATGACATTGTCCAGAGCCGAGCCTGAGGCGCCGGTCGCTGCATGCTATCATCCGGGCGAGGATGAACAAGGCACAAGTCACAAGTCACAAATCACAAATCACAAATCGAGTGTGCATTGTTCGTGACTTGAGCGTTGTGACTTGTGCTGTGTGCCTTGCTCTTGTGGCGGGGTCCTGTGCCAGCGCTCCTACGGCGGCGACTCCCCCCGCTACTCCCACGGTCCAACCACCGAGCGTGTCGTGGGAAGAAAAGCTCGGATGGATCCTGAGGCTCGAAGACCAGCGTCTCCTGCGCGATCCCAATCCTCCACCGCCGGTTGTCCTGGTGCCCGCGACGAAGACGCAGCCCGCAATCGTCGCGCCCCCGGCGCCGTCGGATCTGATTCGTCTCCTCTCCGACGGTGAAGCGCGCGTCCGGCGCCGGGCTGCGCTCGCCCTCGGCCGCGTCGGTCTGCGCGATGGCGTCGAGCCGCTCACGACGCTGCTGGCGGCCGACGCGGAGCCGGAAGTTCGTCAAATGGCGGCGTTCGCACTTGGTCTCATAGGTGATCCGACAGCACGAGGGCCACTCAGGACGGCCCTCGCTGATTCGGATGCGCTGCTGCAGGGGCGGGCTGCCGACGCGCTCGGCATGCTTGGCGTTCGCGAGGACGCGACGGCTGTGACGGATATGGTGCAGCGCCACGTCCGCGCGGGGGCCCTGACCTCGCTTGCGCCGGATGACCTCACATATCCGCTGGCTCCCCCGGTTGAAGCCGCGCGGCTCGGCCTGTATGCGCTTGTGCGTCTCGGTTCGTATGAATCGCTCGCGGCGGCTGCGCTCGACCCCAGCGGTCAGCCGGTCTCCACGTGGTGGCCCGTAGCGTATGCCCTGCAGCGCGCGGGTGATCCCCGCGCGGCTCCAGCCCTCCTCTCCCTTCTGAACACGCCCGGCCGTTACACGGCTGCATTTGCCGCACGGGGACTCGGCGTCATGAAGGCGGCGACGGCCGCCGGCCCGCTTCGACAGATTGTCGAACGCCGTTCCGCCGATCCGGCGGTCGTCATTCAGGCGCTTCGCGCCATCGGGGCGATCGGGGATGCGGCCGCGGTGCCCGTACTGACCCGGGTTGTCGCGGACGCCCAGGTGGACAGCGTCATCCGGGTCGAAGCGATGACTGCCCTTGGCGCGGTCGCGGGAGCGGATCACGTCGATCTCATGCTCGACCTGTTGTCGGATCGTTCGCCGGCCGTCCGGGGTCTGGCGATGCGCAGCCTTGCGCGAATCGATCCCGATGGGTTTCTGGTGACGATGTCCGGGCTGGACACCGATCGCGACTGGACCGTCCGCACTGCTCAGGCCGCAGCACTGGGGTCGCTGCCGTCGGCAGGCGGGGTACCGGCGTTAACCGCGCTCCTGCAGGATCAGGATCCGCGCGTCATTCCCGCTGTCCTCTCCGCCCTCGTCGCGGCCAAAGCGCCTGGTGCGGACAAGATGCTGATCGATCGGTTGAAGACCGACGATTTTGCAATACGCGCGGCTGCTGCGAACGGGCTGGCCGAGTTGAAGGCCGAGGGCGCAGGTCCGGCACTGGTAGAGGCATATAAGGCGGCCGCCGGCGACAGCACCTACACGGCGCGGGCGGCGCTGCTGGTCGCGTTGAACCAACTGGATCCTCGCGCGGCCGAGCCTCTTCTGCAGGAGGCGCTGCGCGATCCGGATTGGGCGGTGCGCGTGCGCGCGGCGATGATTTATCGTGAGCGTGGCAGCGCCGACGCCGCCGTGGACGCGGCCATGCGTCCGGCACCCGCCCGGCCCCTGACCGAGACCGAACGGCAGTGGCTGATCAGCCCGAAGTTCTCTCCGCACGCGTTTGTTGAGACCGATCGGGGCGTCATCGAGCTGGAACTGGCCATTCTCGACGCCCCCGTGACGGTGGCAAACTTTGTCGCGCTCGCGCGGAAGAACTTCTTCGATGGAATTGCCATCCATCGGGTCGTCGCCGATTTCGTCGTGCAGGACGGCGACCCGCGTGGTGATGGCGAGGGCGGGCCCGGCTACACGATACGCGATGAAATCAACATGCGCCCGTACCTGCGGGGCACCGTGGGTATGGCGCTCGACTGGAAAGATACCGGCGGCAGCCAGTTCTTCGTGACGCACTCACCGCAGCCGCACCTCGACGGCCGCTACACCGTGTTCGGGCATGTCGTGAACGGCATGGACGTCGTCGATCGGCTGGCCCCGGGCGATATCATTCGCCGGGTTCGCATCCTGGACGGTATTACCGAGTCTCAATAACCCCCAACGACCAATTCCGTGAATCGGGAGTCGTGGCGGGGTACAAAAAAGAAGGGGGCGCGCACCGGCACACCCCCTGTTCTTGGCGATCGGCGTTATCTCTTCTTCGCCGCCTTCTTCTTGCCGCCCTTAGCCTTCTTCGCCATCGCTTAATCCCCCCTTTCGGTGGTTTGATTGCGAGCCAATCCGCCCGATCACCCGGCGCACTCTGCCGCCTGGCACGTCGGCCCGGGCATCGGCGGTCTCGCGTCGTGGGCTCTCCCGTGATGATCGCGATGAGGAGAGCAGCAACTTGGAAACTGTAGGCGAGGAGCTATGTAAAAAAATGGGGTGCTCCACGAGCACCCCCTTAAATTTCCGGTGGAAGACTTACCGCTTCTTCGCGGCCTTTTTCTTCCCGCCCTTGGCTTTCTTCGCCATTGTTTTCTCCTTCGGTTGTCCTGTCTCAGCCTCGGACAGCCAACGTGACTGTCACAACGGGTGGGCTGAGCCATCAACCCTCATACCAGATGTAGATTATGGGTGAGATTTTTTTGATGTCAAGCATAAAAGCGCGCTCGTTGTCAAAAACGGCGCCACGAACCCCACGTCTATTCGTGTTCGCGCTGTCAAGTCTCGCCCGTCACATGAAAGTGTCGGATGAAGCGCGACCGGACTTCACTTCGATTGCGCTGATCGTTCGATCGCGCGGAGCGCTGCGCGCGCGCGCGGCGCGATCTTGATCGGATCGTTGCGTCCCGCCGCACTGATCGCAGCGCGATACGCTGCGGCCGCCTCGTCGCGGCGGCCGAGATGCTCGAGCGTCTCGCCGAGCTGAAGCTGCGCGCGCGCGACGGCGTCAAACGGCGCCGTCGGCTGCGAGGCGATGACGGCATGAAGGTGTTCGAGGCCTGCCTCACCCTTCGACAGCTGATCGAGTTGTGAGGCGATGCCGAGCCGGGCGGTGACTTCCGCCAACTGCGGTTTCGCGACTTGCCCTCGCCGAGCCGCATCGAGTAGCGCCTGCCACGTGCGAAGGCTCGCGGCCGTGTCGTCGACGTAGAAGTCCTGAATCTCGGCAATTGCCTGAACAAAATGCGGATTGTGAGGGTGGCGCGCGCGGAGGTCGGCGAGCAGCTCGAGCGCACGCGCGGGCTGCTTCTCGTACCACAGATAAATTACGTACAGCTGATACTCGACCTCGCTGCGTACTAGCTGACCAGCACGGCGCGCCCGGAGCATCTCTTCCATTCCGAGTTGCCGATCGCCGCCGGGCAGCAACAGGACCCACCGGAGCATTTTGAGAATCCGGGGCGCAACATCGGCATAGTAGTGATAGAGACCGAGGCCGAAATACGCGTCGGCCATGCCGGGGTCGAGGGCCACTGCCCGCTCCAGCGCCTGCTTGATTCGTTTGCCGTCGCGCGCAGCGGAGAGGCGTTGCCCGCGAAGCGACAACCACTGCACCCTGGCCCCGTAAGCCGCGCCAAGATAGAACCAGGCTTCCGCCCGCATCGGCTCACGCACGGTCCACGCACTTGCCGCGGCAATTGCGGTTTCGACCTTCGACTGAAACGCCGCATCGTAGGCTGTATTCCATGGATCGAGCTGGATAGGCCACCACGCGCCCACGGCATCCAGCAGCTGGCACGCCTCAGGGGGCGCTGGTCCGCATGTGTCATCCAGCAGCCGTGGCACGCTCTCGAACTGGCCGTCGAGGATGGCGTCGTACGCGCGGGCGAGCGCCGGCACGCCCGTCAGGCCCCGCTTCGGAGTATCCTGCGCGGCCGGTTGATGCACCGCGAAGGCGCAACCGAGCGCAACGCCAATCAGCCAGGGATGTCGTGCACGCTTTTGCGTGAACCACGCGCTCGCGGGAGTGACGTGGTTCACGTGATGCTTGTACGAAGCTTCTGTTTTTCGCCGTGCCGTTCGAGCGCCAGCTCGATGAGGCGATCGATGAGGGCGGGGTATGGAAGTCCCGACGCCTCCCACAGTTTGGGATACATGCTTATGGTCGTGAACCCGGGAATGGTATTGACCTCGTTCACGAAAACCTCACCGGTCCCACGTCCGATCAGAAAGTCGACGCGTGCCATCCCCGCACCTTCCGCCGCACGAAAGGCGTCGACGGCCAACTGCTGGATCCTCGCGGTCTCCGCGGCGCTGAGGGGAGCTGGAATCAGCAGTTCCGACGCCTCGTCCAGGTACTTGGCCTCGTAGTCGTAGAACTCGCGGGACGGAATGATTTCGCCTGGTACCGACGCCTGGGGCTCGTCATTCCCCAGCACCGCGCACTCGATCTCGCGGGCGTCCGGAACCGCCGCTTCGATCACGATCTTTCGATCGAACTGAAGGGCAAGCTCCACGGCGACCGTGAGTTCGGCGTCGCTCCGTGCTTTGGAGATGCCCACGCTCGAGCCCAGGTTCGCCGGTTTGACGAATACCGGATAGCGGAGGTCATCTCTGACCCGGTGCGTCACGTCCGCGCCGTTGCGCTCCCATTCGCGCCGCAGCGCAACCAGGTGTGGAACGATGGGCAGGCCGCCGGCCGCAAACAGCGTTTTCATCACGGCCTTGTCCATGCCCGCAGCGGAGCCAAGCACGCCGGCTCCCACGTACGCCACGTTGGCCAGCTCGAGCAGCCCCTGAACGGTGCCGTCCTCGCCGTAAGGACCGTGCAGCACTGGAAACACGACATCGATTCCTGACGCGGCGACGGCCGCCGAGGGCTCGATCGTCTGAAGCGCTTCGGTTCGCTGGCCCTCGAGGACGGCGGCGGCGGAAAGAGCCTGGGGAACTCTGCCGCCGAGGGTCCATCGGCCGGTCTTCTCGATGCGGATGGGCACCGCCTCGTACTTTTCAGCGTCGATGTGCTTGAAAATTGAGGCGGCGGATGCGACCGACACTTCATGCTCGCCGGATCGTCCGCCGTAGATCACGCCCACGCGAAGTTTTTTCACCTGAACCTATATCTTAAGGCGTGCCCGCTTTCTCCTTCACGGTTCGAACAACGGATGGCGACGCCCGTCTCGGCGAATTACGTACCCCGCATGGCGACGTCCAGACGCCTGCGTTCATGCCGGTTGGCACTCAGGGGGCGGTCAAGGCCGTTCGTCACCGGGAGCTCGAGGAGGCTGGAGCCGAAATCATCCTGGGCAACACCTATCACCTGCTGCTTCGCCCCGGAGACGATCTGATCGCCCGCCGCGGCGGACTCCATAGATTCATTGGCTGGGACCGTCCGATTCTGACCGACAGCGGCGGGTTTCAGGTCTACAGCCTTGCGCAGCGGCGTGCAATCACCGAGGAAGGCGCAGACTTTCAGTCGCACCTCGATGGCACCCGTTATCTGCTCACGCCTGAACGTGCCGCGGAAATTCAGGCGCGGCTCGGTTCCGACATCGCCATGGCGTTCGACGAATGCGTCGCGTATCCGGCGACTCGCGAGCAGGCAGCTGATGCGATGACGCGGTCGGCACGGTGGGCCGAGCGAAGCCGCCGGCGTTTCCTGGACCTGCAGAACGGAACGGTTGCAGCCGCGGCGGTGTCGAATTCAGGCCAGGCGCAATTCGGGATTGTCCAAGGGGGGACCTTCCCGGACGTGCGCGACGAGAGTGCCGACGAAACGATGCGCGTCGGATTCGAGGGGTACGCGATAGGAGGGCTGAGCGTTGGAGAGCCGGTAGAGCAAATGTATGCTCTCGCCGGTCAGACAGCGCGGCGGCTACCGCACGATCGACCTCGGTATCTGATGGGTGTGGGGACGCCAGAGGACATCGTCGAATGTGTCGCACGCGGGATTGACATGTTCGACTGCGTGCTGCCGACGCGCAACGCGCGGAACGGGCAGCTGTTCACGAGTCGCGGTCGAATCAACATCAAGAACGCCAGGTACGCGGAGGATGACGGGCCGCTCGATCCCGAGTGCGGCTGCTACACCTGCCGCCGCCATTCCAAGGCGTATCTGCGTCACTTATATATGGCCGGCGAAATGAGTTCGGGCGCCCTTAACACGTTGCACAATCTGAGCTTCTACCTTGACACCATGCGGAGGATCAGGGACGCTATAGCGTTTCGGACCTTTGAGACATTCAGGCAGGAGTTCCTTCGCTCGGCTGCGTCTGCCGGAACGCCTTAACGGCGTTCCTTTTCGCTCTGCCGGAACGACTCAGGCGCGTTCCTCGGGATGGTTGGACGCGCGAATCATGAAGTGGCATATCCCCTTGCTAGTCGCCATGGGCGCTCCGCCGACTGGTGCTCCAAGCGCGTGGGTGCAGCTGATGCCCTTCGTGCTCGTGTTGGGCATCTTCTATTTCGTCATTCTGATGCCCATGAGGCGGCGTCAGCAGAAAGTTCAGGCGTTTCTGGCGGCGTTGAAGGTGGGCGACCGGATCGTCACGTCCGGTGGGTTGTTCGGAACGATTACTCGCCTCGGAGAGCAGTCGATTCAAGTCCAGGTGGCGAACAACGTACGCGTTGAAGTTTCCCGAAACGCCGTCGTCGGATATCAGGGGCAGGAGCCTGTAGCGCCGGAGAGTCAATCGTGAACAAGAATTTGCGCTGGCGACTCATCACAATCGTTGCGGTCATCGCCCTGGCGGTGTGGGCATTCTATCCGCCGTCTGAAAAGGTCAACCTGGGACTCGATCTGAAGGGCGGCGTGCACTTGGTCATGCGGGTGCAGACCGATGCCGCGCTGCGGATCGAGACCGAGACGACCGTGGAACGGCTCCGTGAGCGCCTGAGCGCGGCCAATGTGCAGTACGCGAAGCTCGAGGTCACGAATCCCACCGAATTCGTTGTCGAAGGGATTCAGAACGACGCGGCGTTCCGGCAGGCGGCGGTGGAAGTCGATACGGTGTACGCCCGGGCGTCCGGCGCGGGCCGCTACACGTATTCGATGCGGCCGAACATCGAGAGCCAGCTCAGGGAAGCCACCGTCGCGCAGGCGCTCCAGACCATCGAGCGGCGCGTCAATGAGCTGGGGGTCGCAGAACCGATCGTGGCCAGGCAGGGGGCCGTCAACCAGATCCTGGTCCAGTTGCCCGGCGTCACAGACGTCCAGCGCGCGAAGGAAATCATCCGGTCGACCGCCCTCCTCGAGCTGAAGATCGTCGAGATGGGACCGTTTCCAACCGAGGACGCGGCGAGGCAGGCATACAACAATGCCCTGCCGCCGGACCTCGTGATCGTGCCCGGCTCCGAAGATCTGGCCGCCACGGGTGGAGGGACGCCGAGCACCGTTTACTACGTCGTGCGGCGCGTCCCGCCGATTACGGGGCGTGACCTGCGGACTGCGCAGCCTTCGCTCGATCAGAACAACTTGCCCGCGGTGGGATTCTCGCTTAAGCGGGGACGGCGCCGTTCGCTTCGGCCAGCTGACCGAGCAGAACATCAACCGGCAACTCGCGATCATTCTCGACAACCGTGTGATCTCGGCGCCGGTCATTCAGTCGCGCATCACGGACCAGGGGCAGATCACCGGCGGGTTCGACCAGCAGCGGGCGCAGGACCTGGCGCTGGTCCTTCGCAGCGGCGCGCTGCCCGCGCCGATGGACTTCCTCGAAGAGCGGACGGTTGGGCCGTCACTTGGCGCCGAATCGATTCGCGCCGGCGTCACTGCGGCGATCGGAGGCCTCGGGCTGGTCGTGCTGTTCATGCTCGGGTACTACAAGCTCGCCGGGCTCAACGCATTGACCTCAATCGTGGTGAACCTGGTCATCCTGCTCGGCATGATGGCGTATCTCGGTGCGACGATGACGCTGCCGGGCTTTGCAGGATTCGTACTGACGATTGGCATGGGCGTCGATTCGAACGTCCTGATCTTCGAGCGCATCAAGGAGGAGCTTGCGACGGCCAAGGGCGTCAGGGCGGCTGTCCACGCCGGGTTCGACCGCGTGTGGATGACGATCATCGATACCCACGTTGCCTCGCTCATTGGAGCTCTGCTCCTGCTGAACTTCGGCACCGGGCCGATCCGCGGCTTTGCTCTCACGTTGATCATCGGTCTCGCCTCGAACGTGTTCACCGCTGTCTTCGTCTCGCGAACGATGTTCGAGCTGATGCTGTCGCGTCGCGCGCAGGCGCAGACGCTGAGTATTTAGGTATGCAGTTTTTCAAAACTCCCAATTTCAATTTCATTCGCTGGCGGTGGCACGCGATCGGGCTGTCGTTGGTCGTGATCATTGCCGGAGCGGCGATGACGGCGGCGCGGGGCCTGCCGCTTGGCATCGACTTCTCCGGCGGCACGATTGTGGTCGTCAAGTTCGACCAGCCCGTTTCCGGGGAGCAGGTCCGTAACGCTGTCACCGGAATCGCGGGCGAGGTGGGCGTGCAGCAATACGGCGCGCCCGAGGACCATGAGTGGCTCATCAGGCTGCCCCTCGTAGAGGGAGTGGAGCAGGGTGCCAGCCTAGAGGAGGGTTCCCAGCAAATCGTCCAGGCTCTGCAGAAGGCCAGCCTGCCCAGCTTTGAAGTGATCAGCCGGGAACTCGTCGGCCCCGTCATCGGCGCCGAGCTGCAGCAGCGCGGTATCTACGCTACGTTGGCGTCGATCATCGCCATCACGCTGTACATCGCGTTCCGCTTCCGGTTCTCATTTGCCGTCGGCGCGATTGCCGCGACGTTTCACGACATCTTCGTAACGCTGGCGTTCCTGATGTTCTTCGGGTACGAGATGTCGCTCAACGTCGTGGCCGCGATCCTGACCATCACTGGCTACTCGGTCAACGACACGATCGTCGTGTTCGATCGTGTCCGCGAAAATCTGCGCTCGATGCGGCGCGACTCGCTCGAGCAGGTCGTCAATACGAGCGTCAACCAGACGCTGGCGCGGACGGTGATTACCGCCGGCACGACCTTCCTGGCGGTGCTGTCGCTCTATCTATTTGGAGGCGAGGTGCTCCGCGGGTTCGCGTTCACGATGCTCGTCGGCATCGTCAGCGGCACCTATTCCACTATTTTCATCGCTTCGGCGATTGCGATCATCCTGAGTCAGCGGCGGCGTGCGGCAACGGCGGCTACTGCGGCACCAGGGCGGCCCGAGGCACGTCCCGGGCGGAAGACGCGCGGCGCACGGGCCTCTTGACCCAGGGTGTAGCGCGTGGGCTTCAGCCCACGCGGCGCGCAGGCTGAAGCCTGCGCGGTACAACGCCTACTGCCTACAGCCTACTGCTTCGTGACTTACCTAATTGCCGCGCTGCTCGGGATCATCCAGGGCCTGACGGAGTTCCTGCCAGTTTCGTCAACGGCGCACCTGCTGGTCGCAGGTCGGATTCTCGGCTACGAAGATCCAGCGTTCACGGTCATGATTCAGCTCGGGTCGGTCCTCGCCATCATGTGGCTCTATCGCGCGAAGATTCTCGCTGTCCTGCGCGGGCTGCCAACCGAGCGCGAGGCACAACGCTTCGCCGCGATGATCCTCGTGGCGTTCATTCCAGCGGCGATTGTGGGGGCATTCGGCGCCGACTACGTGCAGTCGGTGCTGTTCGAAAGCGTGCGCGTCATCGCCGTCGCCTTCATTGCCGGCGGCGTGGTCATGCTGGTCGTGGAGAGATTCGGACCTGCGCCTGCCGTATTCGATGCCGAACGGACCCCCCTCTCGCGCGCATTCGCTGTGGGAATGTGCCAGGCGGTTGCGCTCATTCCTGGCGTGTCGCGATCGGGGGCGACGATCGTCGGCGGCATGCTGATGCGCCTGGACCGGGCGGCAGCTGCCGAATTCTCCTTTTTTCTGGCGATGCCGACGATACTTGCCGCCTTTGTGTATCAGCTGCTGGAGGTGCGCGCGTCGCTGGCGCCAGACCGGGCCGCCGAGATCGCGATAGGGTTTGTCGCCGCGTTCGTCGCGGCGGCCTTCGTGGTAAGGCCGTTCCTGTCGTTCGTCAGGCGGTCGGGTTTTGCTCCATTCGCGTGGTACCGAATTGCGTGCGGCATCGCGCTGTTGATGGCGTTCCCGGCGGGATAGTCCATGCAGTGGCTGCGCCGCAGGCTCATCACCGGCTTCTTCATCACCATCCCGTTGGTGGTCAGCGTGTTCGCGTTCGTGTGGATCTTCGGTATCATTGACCGTTTTACCGCACCCTTGGCGTCGCGCGTCTTGGGCCGGGAGGTGCCGGGACTCGGCATTCTTATCACGCTGCTGGTAGTCCTCGCGGTCGGCGCGCTGGCGACGAACGTGATCGGCCGTCGCATCCTGGCGCGCGGTGAGGAGTGGCTGATGCGCGTGCCCGTGTTCCGGACGATTTATGCGCCCGTGAAACAGCTCGTGGCTGCTTTTTCGCCCGACAACGAGTACGGGTTCAAACGCGTCGTGATGGTGGAGGACCCCCGTCGGGGCGTCGTGCTCGGTTTCATGACGAAAGAGTTCGTCGTCGATCGCGGACATGGAGGGGAGTCGCTCGTGGCCATATATGTGCCCACGAACCATCTGTACCTCGGGGATGTGATCGTGTACCCGCGGAGCAGCATTTTCTTTCCCGATGTCACGGTCGAGGAAGGTATCCGCATATTTCTTACGGGAGGGATGTCGATTCCCGACCTCATACGAGGCAAGGGGATCGAGTCTGCGTCGGACGCGGTCGGGTCGCCCGATGTGGACCATTCCGGCCCGTCCCGAACTCGATGAGTGTCACTCAAACAAGAGGAGTAGTCAGCTGATGATCGCGTCGTTCAAACGATGGATAGTGGTGGCAGCCGCCTGTGCAATGGTGCTGGCCGCAGGCGCGGTGCCCGCGATGGCGCAGCCGGAGCCGCTTGGCCAGGCGGCACAGGCTGAACCTGCGGGCGGCGAAGCCGCCCTGGTGCTGCCACCCCTGGATCTCGTGGACGTTGGCGGCTACAACGGCCGCACGCTGCTCATGGTGGGGCTCGGCGTATCGCTGCTCGGGATGGTGTTCGGTCTGGTGATTCTCACGCAGCTCAAGAACCTTCCCGTGCACCGATCGATGCGGGAGATTTCGGAGCTTATTTACGAGACCTGCAAAACGTACCTCACACAGCAGGGTAAGTTTCTCGCCATCCTCGAGGTGTTCATCGCCGTCATTATCGTCCTGTATTTCGGTGTGCTCTCGGGAATGGACGCGCTCCGCGTCGTGATCGTCCTGTTGTTCAGCGTCGTCGGCATCCTGGGCAGCTACAGCGTGGCGTGGTTCGGCATTCGCGTAAACACTTACGCGAACTCCCGGACGGCATTTGCCAGCCTCGGCGGCAAGCCGTATCCCTTGCACGAGATTCCGCTCCGGGCGGGGATGAGCGTGGGCATGCTTCTCATCAGCGTCGAGCTGCTCATCATGCTGTTCATTCTGCTGTTCATCCCTGGTGACTATGCAGGACCCTGTTTCATCGGGTTTGCGATTGGCGAATCGCTCGGCGCAGCCGCACTGCGCATCGCGGGTGGCATTTTCACCAAGATCGCGGACATCGGATCCGATCTGATGAAGATCGTGTTCAACATCAAAGAGGACGATGCACGGAACCCAGGTGTGATCGCGGACTGCACCGGGGACAACGCAGGCGATTCGGTCGGACCAAGCGCGGACGGCTTCGAAACGTATGGCGTCACGGGAGTCGCGCTGATCGTGTTCATCATGACGGCGGTACCCGAGGCGGCCACGCAGGTTCAGCTGCTCGTCTGGATTTTCGTCATGCGCATCATGATGGTCATCGCCAGTGGCGGCTCGTACCTGCTGAATCACGCACTCGCGGCGGGGCGCTATGCCAACGCGACACGGATGAACTTCGAAGCGCCGCTGACGCAGCTCGTCTGGCTGACGTCCATCGTCTCGGTCGTCCTTACGTACATCGTATCGAGACTGCTGATCGGGGAGCTTGGTGACGGGACGCTCTGGTGGAAGCTGTCGACGATCATCACGTGCGGCACGCTTGCCGGGGCGATTATTCCCGAGCTGGTCAAGGTGTTCACGTCGGTGGAGTCCAGCCATGTCAAGGAAGTAGTCACGTCCTCTCGCGAAGGAGGCGCATCGCTCAACATTCTTTCTGGATTCGTGGCCGGCAATTTCAGCGCTTTCTGGATTGGCTTGAGCATCGTCGCGCTGATGACGATCGCCTACTTCGTCAGCGCCGCGAGCACCTCGATGTCGGATCTGATGCTCGCCCCCGCCGTGTTCGCATTCGGGCTGGTGGCGTTCGGATTCCTTGGCATGGGCCCCGTCACGATCGCCGTCGACTCCTACGGCCCGGTCACGGACAATGCCCAGTCCGTGTACGAGCTGTCGGTGATTGAAGGCATACCAGGTATTCAGCAGGAGCTGAAGCGCGACTTCAACATCGATGTGAAGTTCGAGCAGGCAAAGGCGGCGCTCGAGGAAAACGACGGCGCCGGAAATACCTTCAAGGCCACGGCGAAACCCGTACTCATCGGGACTGCGGTCGTCGGCGCGACGACGATGATTTTTTCGACGATTGTGCTGCTGACTGAGGGTCTGACGCAGAACACCGAGCTCTTGTCGCTCCTGCATCCACCCTTCCTGCTGGGTCTGATCACGGGCGGATCCGTGATCTACTGGTTCACCGGTGCGTCGACGCAGGCGGTGACGACGGGCGCGTACCGCGCTGTCGAGTTCATCAAGGCGAACATCCGGCTCGAGGGCGTAGAGAGGGCGTCGGTAGCCGACAGCAAGAAGGTTGTCGAGATCTGCACGCAGTATGCGCAGCGTGGAATGTTCAACATCTTTCTGACGGTTTTCTTCGCGACGCTCGCATTTGCGTTCGTGGAGCCGTATTTCTTCGTCGGCTACCTCATCTCGATCGCAATCTTCGGCCTTTACCAGGCTGTGTTCATGGCAAACGCCGGCGGCGCGTGGGACAATGCAAAGAAGATCGTCGAAACTGAGCTGAAGATGAAGAACACGCCGCTTCACGCGGCGACGGTCGTCGGCGACACCGTGGGCGACCCCTTCAAGGACACCTCGTCGGTTGCTTTGAACCCCGTCATCAAGTTCACGACGCTGTTCGGGCTTCTGGCGGTCGAGCTCGCCGTGGAGCTGTCCGCCGATATGGGAACCGCCGTCACTCACGTTCTGGCCGCAGTCTTTCTGGCATTCGCGCTGGTGTTCGTGTATCGCTCGTTTTACAGCATGCGGATCGGCACGGCTGAGTGACGTGTGCCGTCGAGGCGGGTCACAGGGACGGTTTTTGCGCTTGCGCTTTGTCGAAACCGGGTTAGAATCCCCGATCTGCTCGGCTGTATTTTTCGGAGCACTTTGCCGTATTACGGTGTCTAAGCATGACGGGTCGGTCATGCATCCGCCGCTCGCCCAAGCGCGGAGCGGACTAGCAAGACACGGCTGACCAGCCAGGGGGCCTCACTGACTGAGAGATCGGTGCCTTTGGCGGGTTCGTTGACACGTTTTTTTCGGGGTCGATATAATCGGCAGCCTTTGGGTTGAGCAAACAAGGCAGACCTAGAGGTCGCCTGCGAACCGGAAGGGTTCGCGCCGCGATTTCAGGAGGTAAGACCGGTGCCACGCGTAGAAAAGATGTTCGGGGACATCGTCGATCCGTCCGTCAAGGTCGGGACGAAACAGTGGTACACGATTCCACTGTCGATTGCGGTCCACACGGTGGTCGTCCTGTCGATCATCATCATCCCGCTGATGGCGTACGACGTCCTTCCGACGCCACCGTCGATGATGAGCGCGTTCGTGGCCGCACCACCGCCCCCACCGCCGCCCCCGCCGCCGCCGCCGCCTCCAGAAGCAGCCCCTCCCAAGCCGGTCGTCGAAGTGAATCCGGCTGCGGCCCCCATCGAGGAGCCGAAGGAGATTGCACCCGAACCACCGCCTGACACGAGTTTCGACCGCGGTCCCGCCGTTGCCGGCGGTGTGCCCGGCGGTGTCGTCGGAGGTGTCGTGGGTGGCTTACCCGAGGCGCCGCCGCCGCCTCCGCCGCCACCAGCGCCGGTGCGCGTTGGCGGCTCGATCAAGCCGCCGGTCAAAACCAAGGACGTGCGGCCGCAGTATCCGCCCATCGCGCAGTCGGCTCGCGTTCAGGGTGTCGTGATCATTGAAGCGACCATCGGACCCACCGGCAAGGTGCAGGACGCGCGCGTGTTGCGCTCGATTCCGCTCCTCGATGCGTCGGCACTCGACGCGGTCCGGCAGTGGGAGTTCACGCCGACGTTGCTGAACGGAGTTCCGGTGCCGGTCATCATGACGGTCACGGTCCAGTTCACACTGAGTTAACGCGAGTTTGTTCACCACTTCACGGAGGCTGTAATGGATATTGTCGAAATGTTCCGCCAGATGACCATTTACGCGTGGGCGGTCGCGATCATCCTCTTCGTCATGTCGTTCTGGTCGATTGGCGTAGCGATCGAGCGCTTCTACACCTTCAACCAGGCGCGCAAGCAGTCGAAGCTGTACGCGCCCCAGGTGGCGAAGCATCTGAAGGACGGCCGTCTGAAGGAGGCAATCGCGTTGTCGGGCTCGAAGGACTTCCGTTACAGCCACCTGGCCAAGGTTGTTCTCGCCGGTCTGCAGGAATATCAGTTTCAGCAGGAGAGCGGCGGAAACCTAGGTCGCGAAGACGTGCTCGACACCGTGCGTCGGTCGATTCAGCGCGCCACGGCACTGACAGCTTCCGACCTGAAGAAGGGCGTCACGGCGCTGGCCACCATCGGTTCGACCGCACCGTTCGTCGGACTGCTCGGAACGGTCATCGGCGTTATCAACGCGTTCGTCGGCATCGGCGCCACCGGAACGGGCAGCATCGGCGCGGTGTCGGTCGGTATCGCGGAAGCGCTCATCGAAACGGCGCTCGGGCTGTTCGTCGCGATTCCCGCGGTGTGGTTCTACAACTACCTCAGCAACCGTCTCGAGTACTTCAACGTGGAAATGGACAACTCCTCGTCGGAGCTCGTTGATTACTTCATCAAGAAGACCGCAGCGGCCTAGAGAATTTTGCGATTTCTGATTAGTGATTTGTGATTGTGGTTCGTCCTCGCAATCGCAGATCACCAATCACGAATCATCACATTAGGGAGTTATCGCTATGTCAATGCAGGTTGGTGACAGCGGTGGAGGGCCAAAAGCGGATATCAACGTCACACCGCTCGTCGACGTCATGCTCGTGCTCCTCATCATCATGATGATCGTGGCGCCGCTGCTGCAGCAGGGCGTTGCGTTGACGCTGCCGATCGCCAATAACAGCTCCGAGAAGCCCGAGACGCAGGAAGACACCGTCGTTGCCATCACTGCGGACGGGCGTTTTCACGTCAACGGACAGGCGGTGCAGGAGGGCGACCTCCGTCGCCGTGTCGAGGAAGCGCTCGAACAGAAGAAACAGCGGATCCTGATCATCCGAGCGGACGAGGACGCGGAATACAGCTCCGTGATGCAGGCGATGGATGAGCTGCGGGCGGCTGGCCTGGAGGACATCGGCCTCATCACCGAGCGTCGCGGTCAGGGTCAGGGCGGAGGCGAATAATGGCCCACGCACATAAGCATCACGGCGCCGATCGAGTATACAAGGGCAAGAAGCTGGCAGCGTCGTGCGACATGAACGTCACGCCGATGATCGACGTGCTGCTCGTGCTGCTCGTCATCTTCATGGCGGCCCTTCCCCTGTCGCAGCGCGGCCTCGACATCAACCTGCCACCGGAGACCGAGGCCAAAGCGGACCAGCCACCTCCCGTCGGCCAGATCGTGCTCAACTACTCGGCCGACCGGCGCATCTCGATCAATAACGAGGCGGTGACCATCCAGGAGCTCCAGGATCGCCTGCGCACCATCTTCGAGGAGCGCCGGGAAAAGACCATGTTCATCATGGGCGCCGGCACTCTCCGCTACGGTGAAATCATCAGCGTCATCGACGCGGCAAAGGGAGCCGGTGTCGAGAAGGTGGGCATCGTGACTGAAGGCATGCGCCGCGCCGCGGGTGGTGGAGCAGGCGGCTAGCAGTCAGGCAACACGTATTGCCGGCTTCAGCCGGACAAAACCAAGGGCCGCTGGAACACCGCGGCCCTTTCTTTTTGTGGGCCTTCATTCAGCCGGATCGACGCCTTGCGGGTACGCTGACGCCGTTCGCTCGTTCGCCGTCGCTCGAATGCGCACGAGGTGACCCACAATCGCCGTGGCGAGGAGCACCAGGCCTGCCACGTCCGAAAGCGTCCCCGCGTAGAACAGGAGCACGCCGCCGACGGTCGCGACGATTCGCTCGACGGCATTAGCGGGTCCGCGAATCCAGCCGCCCAGCCCTGCCGCCAGCGCCAGAACGCCGGCGACCGCTGTTCCCGTCGAGAGAACGATTTGCGCTGGTGGTCCCTGCATGAGCAGCCCCAGACCCTGCTCGCTCAATGTGAAGGCGAACGGGAACACGAAGGCGGGAAGCGTGTACTTCCACGTCAGCATCATTGTTGGGAACGGACGGGCGCCGGTAATAGCCGCCGCAGCGAACGGTGACAACGCCGTTGGAGGGCTTACCTCTGACAGCACCGCGTAATAGAAGATGAACATGTGCGCGGCGAGGTCGGGAACGCCAACCTGCACCATTGCTGGAGCCACCATAACCGCGGCAATGATGTAGGAAGCGGTCACCGGGACAGCCAGACCGAGCATCCAGACTGCCAGCGCCGAATAAAGCACGGTTAGAAAGAGCTGGCCACCCGCCAGCGCCACAATGAGGCCGGCGATCTTCAGTCCGAGACCAGTCAACGTGACGGTCCCGACGATGATCCCTGCTGTCGCCGTAGTCGCTGCCACCGGTAACACGCTGCGTCCGCCTGTGGACAAGGCCTGAAGGAGCCGGCGCGGCCACAGCGCATTCCGCCGATCGATGAAGCTGAGGGCGACGGCCAGGATCATTGAGTAGAAGACCGAGCGGAACGCGGTCATACCCATCAGAAGCATCGCCGGCACGCCGATCAGGGCTATGAAGTGGTAGCCGGACTGCCGGGTGATTTCCCACAGCGATGGTGACGCGACGTCAACCGGTTTCGCCCCGGCACGCCGTGTGTCCGCTTCAATCATCAGGAAGATTGAAAAGAAGTACAGCAGCGCGGGGATGACGGCCATCACGATCACCTTCAGGTAGGTGATGCGAAGGAACTCCGCGATGATGAACGCCGCTGCGCCAAGCGCGGGCGGGCAGATGATCGCGCCGATTCCAGCGGCCGAAAGGATGGCGCCGCCCATGGCCGGCGGATACTGTGCGCGTTTCAGGAGCGGCCAGGCGACGGAGCCAAGTGTCACGGTGTTCGCTACGCCGCTCCCGGAGATGGTTCCAAGCAGCAACCCTGCGACGGTCACGGCGCGACCAGGGCCTGCGCCTCCCCCGGACTTTCCGACCGCAGCCATCGACCAGTCGAGAAAGAACTTGCCGGCGCCCGACATCGTCAGAACGGCGCCATACAGGGAAAACAGGATGATGTACGTGGCAGCGACATCGAGAGGCACTCCGAAAATGCCTTCGAGCGTCATGTACAAAGTACCGACGATTCGCTGCGGATCGTAGCCGCGGTGACCCAGCAGGCCGAGGCCGACGAGGTCGAGCAGCGGGCCATAGAACGCGTAGGCCAGAAACACACCTGCGGTCACCGGCAGGATGAGGCCAGTGGTCCGGCGTGTGGCTTCGAGCACCGCAACGATGGTGATCGTTCCCAGCGCGACATCGATGGCGTTGGGATCGGCGGATCGGTAGATAAAATTCTCGAAGTCGATGATGGGCCATGCGAGCGCCACGCAGGTGACGGCGATGAGCGCCCAGTCCATACGAGTCACACGGGTGCGGTCCTCGGCGCCTGACGGATAGAAGAGAAAGCTGAGCACCAGTGTCACAAGCAGGAAGGTGACGCGGTATACGAACGGCTGAACGATACCCACCACCCAATAGAGCGCGTAGAGCGACAGCACAGCGGCCAGAATGGCCCCAAGACGTCCCGCGTTGCCGCCGAGAGCACGCGTGGGAGATTCGGCCCCGAGATCGTCAGGTGCCGTGGTAACCGCGGCTACGGGTTCCACACACCGCGGCCCTGGTAGTAGCGGATTGCGCCGGGATGGAACCTGGCGGGTGAGCCGACGATCGCCCGTGCGGGGTCGAGGTGGCGCGCCTCGGGGTGAATCGCGGCGAGCTCGGACCGCTTTTCGAAAAGGGTTCGCGTGAGGTCGTACGCCATCTTCTCGTCCATCGTCTCGTCGACGATGAGCGCGTTTTCCACGCCAATCACCCCGACATCGGCATCCTGGCCAGGATAAGTGCCGCTCGGGATCACCAGTCTTTTGTAAAGCTCCGGTCCGTGGGCGGCCTGCAGCGTGGCGAGGACATCATCGTTCCGCACGAGTCGTGCCGTGATGCCTACGGTGCTCGCGACGTCGAGGACCGATGCCGTGGGAAGTCCTCCGCTCCAGAAGAATGCGTCGATCTTGTCGTCTTTCAGCGCGTCTGCCGACGCATTGACCGACAAGGCCTGCCGGCGGATGTCGCGCGAGGGGTCGAGTCCGGCCGCCCGCAGCACGCGAAGCGCGATAACCTCGGTCCCGCTGCCAGGAGACCCCGTAGACACCACTTTGCCTCGGAGGTCCGACAGCCGCTCGATCCCCTTGCCGTCGACCGTGACGACGTGCGTGTAGTTCGGATAGAGCACCGCAAGCGTCCGTGCCCCGACCGCGCCGGTTCTCTCGAAAAGACCGCGTCCCTTGACCGCCTCGTCCAGCGTGTCGGCGAGCACGAACGCGAGATCGACCTTCCCGAGCTGCAGCAGCTTGAGGTTGTCAACCGAAGCCGCCGTCACTTCCGCGGTCGCCTCGACGCGTGGCAGCGACTCGCCGATGACTTTGGCCAGTCCGCCGCCGTACGGGTAGTAGACGCCGCCGGTATTGCCCGTGGCAATCGACAGGCGGGTGATCCCGCCGTGATTGCGGGCGAACTCGCGGGGATTGAATACCGTGCTGAGACCGCCGAGGACGATCGCGGCGATCAGCAGGACGACTGGGGCCATGGCGGGAAGGTATTGTATGACTGGTGGCGGCCGCAACAGCAACGGCCGGCGCCACTCGGAAGCGCCGGCCGCCTTGAAGCCCGAACCGAAAGCGCGACCTAGTTGAAACTGTACCGCAGGCTGAGCATCAACTGATAGACATCGCCAGTAAACGCTGTTTTCTGGAACGACTCGGTGATCAGCTCGTTGTTCGCCAGGGACAGGCGGTAATTCGCGCGCCCCTGTGCGTCAACCCCGGGGTTCGTGAGAATCTGCACAGCATTGTTGGTCGTGGCTGCGGCGACCGGCCGGCGGCCGACGCCCCAGTTGCTGTTGAGTAGATTCCCGAGGTTGGTGATGTCGGCGCGAATCTGGAAGGCATTCCGCTTGCCGCCGACATTGCGGAAGACATCCTGCATGATGCTCAAGTCCGTCCGGCGGAGCATGGGCATAACTGCACCGAAGCGCTCGGCGTACTGGCCCCGCCGCTTACTTAGGTACGGATCCTGGCGGATGAACTGATCGAAGGCCGCAGCCTGTTCCTCGGCGGTAAATGTTCGCGTTCCCACCGTGAACGGCGCGAAGTTCATCTCCGACGCGTCACGCGGGACGTAAATCAGGTCGTTGGCGCTGACGCCGTCGTTGTTCATGTCGCCCGCGAAGACATAGCTGATTCGCGACGACGGAGTGCTCGACGCGATGTTGTGGCGCGCTTCCCAGAAGAGTGAGACCGACGTCGAGCCGAAGCTGAAGTACTCGCGGGTATAGTTAACGAGTGCATACACGCGGTGCCCGGGCGACCACAGTGAGTGCGCGATCCCTGCGTTGTTGGGATCTCCTGATGCCGCGATCCGGGCATAGCTCGTGGCGGCCGTCGATTCCGGATCGACGTGGGACTTCGAGATGCCGTAGCTGTAGGCGCTGCGGAGCGACAGTCCGAATGCCGTCGTTTTGGCGAGCGTCTGCGAGAAGTTCCACGAGCTCCCTTCGCCACCATTCAGCAGGACGTAGTTGAAGGTCACCTGGTTGCCCGCGTCGTTGTTGATTCGATTCACGCACCCCCCGGGCTGGCCGTTGGCCGCGCACGTCGTGCCGACCCAGCGGGGACGGTTGTCGCCGCCCACAAATGTTGATTGCGCGGGAGGCAGGTTCGCGTTGATATAGCGGACGCTGTTGACGTCGCGAGCGAAGATCAACTCGCTCGTGCTGACCAGGCCGAATGGGAGTCTACGGTCGACCGCGATATTGCTCCGCCACACCTGGGGGAACTGGAAATCGGCATCGACAACGTTCAGCTGATAGCTCGCGGCCCCGCTCCCGGTCGGCGCCGGTTTGTATGTATCGGGGTTTGGATTGAACGGAAACGCCGTGGTGTTGTCGATGATCCGCTCGCCGACCAGCGTCCCCGTATTGCCAAGCTGATTGGAGATCCACGCATACGCGGGTCGGCCGCTGAAGACGCCGGTGCCGCCGCGCACCTGGATCATCTGGTCGCCGTTGAGGTCCCAGTTGATGCCCAACCGTGGTGACCACAGAATTGTCGGATCCGGCAGGCTGCCGGTGTCGTACTTGATAGGATTGCCGTCCTCGTCGCGGAACGTCAGCGCATCGGCGGCGGTGTTCCTGTACGCCGTGTTCTTGAACCGCGACACGTCGAAGCGCACGCCTCCGGTGACGGTCAGGTTCGATCGCAGCCGCCACTCGTCCTGCGCATACCCCGCTGTGTACCAGACATTGACGAGCTGCTCGGGCTTGTTCAGATTGGGGATATTGATCCAGCGCACCTGAAAGCGTGAGAGAGTCACGGGTGCGGTTGTGCGATTTGGGTTCGCTAAGAAGCCGTTCGCATCGGCGTAGAAGTCGGCGAGGGAGTTGTAGCCGTATGCGCTCTGCGGGCAGCAGCCTCCGTAGAAGATGTTCTCTGCATCGAACTTTTCCGCGTATACGCCGAAGGTCCACGAGTGCTGGTTGCTGAACTTGGTGAAGTTGTCCTGGAGCTGGAACGTGCCGTAGCGGAGCTCGTTGTTCGGCGTGAACGGCTCGAATCCGAACGAGACGTAGGACGTCCCGCCCTCGAAGACGTCGACGAACGGGAAGGTGGTCCCGCGCGCCGCGCGGCTCTCGTCTTGGTATGTGTACCCGGTTTGGAGTGAGTTCGCCATCGTGCTGCCGATGACAGCGTTCCATTCCCCGATGCCGGATTTGATGTTCTCCAGGATCTGGTAGGTCGAGTTCTGAAAGGTCAGAAACGCGGTGGTGCCGTTGCTGCGCCCTCGCAATGCCGACGTCGAGCTGGACAGGTTGGTGTCCGTGAAGGAATCGAGGTAGTTATAGCGGACGTTCAACTTGTTGGAATTGTTAATATTGAAGTCGCTGCGCAGCAGGAACCGCTTCGCAGGTGTCTCATCGTCGAGGTTCTCGTATGGTCCCGCCTCGTAATTGAAGCGTGACTGCAGGAACGAACTCAGCGCGGACATATCGGAGTTGAGCACACGGGTCACGTTGCCTAGGACCGGTTCACCACCCTGGTTCGCCCTGAACGTCGACAACGGCCGTACGTCCCGCTCGTCTTCATAGTTGCCGAACGCGAACCACTTGTTCCTGAGGATCGGTCCCGACGCCCATCCACCGGTGTTCCGGAACGTGAAAGTGCCGGGACTCACAACCTGTCCAGCGGCGTCCGTGCCTACCCAGTCCTGGTTGCGGAAGCGGTGAAAGAACGATCCGCTCAACTGGTTCGTTCCGCTCCGCGTCACGGTATTCACGCCGGCTCCCACGAAACTGCCCTGACGAACGTCGAAGGGCGCGACGCTGACCTGTATCTGCTCGATGGCTTCCAGCGAGATCGGCGCGACCCCTGTCCGGTCACCCGGCTGACTGCTTGAGACGCCAAACGTCGCATTGAACGATGAGCCGTCGACGGTCATGTTGTTCATCCTGCCGTCCTGGCCTACGAAACCACTGCCGCCGCTCGCCTGGGGAGTGAGACGCGTCACGTCTCCAATGCGTCCAGACAACGTAGGCAGCAGCTGGATTTCCTCCCGCATTATCGCGGTCGCGGCCCCCGTTCGACTGGAACTGAACACCGGGTCAACGGTAGCGGTCACGGTCACTTCTTCGGTCACGGCAATGGGCTGAACGGTAAATATCAGGTCGGTCGCGATGCCAAGGTTCACGGCGATATCGCTCTGGGTTTCAGGCTGGAAGGCCGTCCCGCTGCCGCCGACGAACGCGACCGTCACGCTGTACGGGCCGCCGACGCGCATGCCCGGAATAGAAAATCGTCCATCCGCGCGCGTAACGCCTTCGTATGTGGTTCCCGACGGTTCATGGATCGCAATGACGCTGGCGCCTGCAACGGGCTGTTGCTGCGCGTCGGTCACGATGCCGCTGATGGCGCCGGTCGTGACGCCTTGGGCGTAGAGATTGCCGAACGGCCAGGCCGCGACCGCGCAGAACGCGAGAACGACCGGCCAACGTCTGATGTACATCACGTATTTCTCTCCAACAATTTACGGGTGATTCGGATAAGCAATCGCGAAGCGTATCAATACTGCATTACAGCGGTATGAACTGAAATTTATGGGGTGTACAGGCCCGGGACGTACGAACCGAATTGTACATGAAAAGGGCCGCCTCTAAAGAGCGCGGCCCTCGGAAAGCCTCCGAAAATGCGTGAGTGATTACGCGCCGCTCTTGGCGGCAGCGCCCGCCGGTTGCGAGCCGCCGGATGCGTTCGCCTTGCGGATTTCCTCGGCGCGGTTGCTGAGCTGTTCGGCTTCCCTGAGCAGCGCCTGCTGTCGTGCGGGATTCCGCTCCAGGTTTGCCTGCACGCGCAGCAGCAGGTTCTTGTAGACCAGCGCTTCCATGTACATATTGTTCAAGGAGATCGCCTTGTCGATCGACGTCAATCCGGCCTGGACGTGCTTCAGCTTCTCGGGATCGCTCAGACTGAAGTCGCGGTACGCCTTCTCCCAGTAGTAGGTTGCGATGGTGTAGAACGATTCGGGGTTGTTCGGTTCACGTTCGGCGCGCGACTGAAGTGCCTCGATCGCCCCGTCGAAGTTCCCCTGCCGGTTGTAGAAAGCGGCCAGCGTGGTGTAGACGGCGGGTTCCGTCGGCCTCGCGTCGCGCGCTTTGACGAGAGTCTGTTCGGCCCTCTCGTAGTCGCCGCTGTCCTCGTAGATGCGAGCCAGGGCGAAATAGTTCACATGATCGCTGGGATCCATATCGATCAGTTGCTGGACGACAGGTTCCGACTGGGCCGGGTCGTTCAGTTTGTCCGCGCCATAGGCGTTCGCCAGGTACTGGAGCGCGAGTTTCTTGAGCTCAGGCCGCTGCTCCCTTTCGACCGCCTTCTTGTAATTGGCGACCGCATTGTCGATCAGCGCGTCGTTGGCCGCTTCGCCCTTGCGCGTCGGCCGGTACATATTGTCGTAGCTGTTTCCCAGGTAGAAGTACGCCTCGGTCTGTGTTGGATCCGCCTCAATGGCCTCTTCGTACCGCGTAACCGCGCCACGGTAATCCTGCTGCTGATAGGCCGTGTGGGCGTCCTTCAACGCCATCCGGGCCTTCAACATGTTGATCTGGCCGCACCCGGCAGCGGTCACGGCGAGGCCAGCGACCAGCACGAACGCGCCTCGTGCGCCGATCAGCCCTTGAAACGAGTACTTTCGCATCCTCTCCCCCTTACACCTCTTGGAGCACACCAATGGCCGCATTGCGGCCGAATTTCCTGCGTTGACGTTTCCCACGGCCGGGCGGGCAAGTGGAGCCTGCCGCAAGTCCTGCAAGCGCGCCAGTATAGTGATGCCGTTTCTGGCGAGTCAAGAACCTGCCCGACCGTTTTCTTGACCCCCCTTCAACCCCACTTCTATCATGAAGATGGCGGCAGGCAAGGCCCGGCCCCGGCGCGTCCTAAAGGCCTTAGACACCATCCTGAATGATTCGTTTCGAGACGCTCCTCGAAAAGGTTCGAAGCTACAGCCCGGAGGCGGATCTCGAGCTGTTGCGTCAGGCCTATGCCTTTTCGGCGGCTGAGCACAAGGGGCAGCTGCGTCATTCGGGTGAGCCGTATCTCGTGCATCCACTGGAGGTCGCGGGGCTGCTTGCGGATATGAAGCTCGACGTGGTGGCCGTGGCCGCCGGCCTTCTCCACGACGTCGTCGAAGACACGCTGACGACACCCGCGCGAATAGCCGAGCTGTTCGGTCCCGAGGTTGCCCATGTGGTGGAAGGCGTCACGAAGATCGGCGCCATTCCCTTTTCCTCGAGCGAAGAACGCCAGGCCGAAAACTTCCGCAAGATGCTGCTGGCGATGGTCGACGACATTCGCGTCGTTCTCGTCAAGCTGGCCGACCGGCTTCACAACATGCGGACGCTTCACCATCTGCCTGACGATCGGCGCACCAAGATCGCGCAGGAGACGATCGACATCTACGCGCCAATCGCCAACCGGCTTGGCATGAGCAAGGTCAAGAACGAGCTCGAGGAGCTCGCGTTCCGCTACCTCGAGCCGAAAGCCTACGACACGCTGCGGTCGAAGGTCGAGGGCAAACGTAAACACGCTGACAGCGTCATCCTGGATCTCACGCGCACCCTCCGCGCGAAGCTGGAGGAAGCGCAGGTTCCCATCATTCAGCTCGACGGGCGACTCAAGCGGCTCTACAGCATTCATCAGAAACTCAAGCGCCAGAACATCGATCTCGAACGTGTCTATGATTTCGTGGCGCTTCGCGTCGTGACCCAGTCGATGAAGGATTGCTACGCGGCGCTCGGCATCATTCACCAGACATGGTCGCCGGTGCCGGGTCGCATCAAGGACTTCATCGCGATGCCGCGTCCGAATGGGTACCAGTCGCTGCATACCTCGGTCATCAGCGAGCACGGCGTCCCCTTCGAAGTTCAGATCAGAACCGAGGAAATGCACCGCCACGCGGAAGAGGGCATTGCGGCCCACTGGAAGTACAAGGAAGGGCGGGTCGGCGACCACCGCGACGAACGCTATTTCCACTGGATGCGTCAGCTGCTCGAGGTTCAGCAGGAAGTGCGGGATCCGCAGGAATTTCTGCGGAACCTCAAAATCGATCTGTATCCCGAAGAGGTCTATATCTTCACGCCGAAGGGCGAAGTGAAATCGCTCCCGCGTGGCGCTACGGCGGTCGATTTCGCATACGCGGTGCACACCGATGTCGGACACCAGTGCGTCGGCGCGCGCATCAACGGCAGGATGGTCCCGCTCCGCACGCGGCTGCAGAACGGTGACATCGTCGAAATCATCAGGCAGGCCGGCCACAAGCCGAGCCGCGACTGGCTGAGTTTCGTTGCAACCTCGCGCGCACGCAGCAAAGTCCGGCATGTGCTCCAGTCAGAGGAACGCGCGCGAAGCATCGATCTCGGACGCCGCCTGTTTGAAAAGGAAGTGCGTCGCTTCGGGCTGAATCCCAAGAACATTCTGGAAAGCGAGGAGCTGGCGAAATTCGCGACGGAATACGGAGCGCATCGGGTCGACGATCTGCTGACGCACATCGGCTACGGAAAGCTTTCGGCCCGCACCGTCCTGCAGAAGGCCGTGCCGCCGGCGCTGCTCAAGGAGAAGCCGCCGGAATCAGGCGTCGTGTCGGCTGTGAAGCGGGTGCTGCGTTCGGGAGCCGCCGAGAACCGCATCAAAGTGCGCGGCACCGACGAAGTGCTCGTCTTTCGCGCCAAGTGCTGCAACCCGATTCGAGGCGAGCGGATCGTCGGCTACATCACCCGCGGCAAAGGCGTGTCGGTCCATTCCGCCAGCTGTCCGAATGTTCTGAACCTGATGTTCGATCCCGACCGCCGAATCGATGTCGAATGGGATACCGCGGGCGCCGACCACGCTCCCTATTCAGTCCGCCTGACGATGCAGGTGGAGGACCGGAGGGGCATGCTGGCCGAGATAAGCGCCAGGGTTTCGGACATCAACACGAATATCACCAACATGGAAGCGCGCACGAGCACCGGCGGCGAGCAGCAGGCGCGGATCGATATGACCGTCGAGATCAGAGACGTGAAACATCTCGAACGAGTGATCAAATCGATCAAGGCCGTGGATGGCGTGCTGGGGGTGGAACGAGCCGCGCGCGCCTAAGCGGCCTTTGACCTTTGCCTGCCCTTTGCCCTTTGACCTTTGACCTAGGGAATCACCGCAATCGCGTCGACTTCGATCTTCACGTCTCGCGGCAGCCGCGCCACCTGCACAGTGGCGCGCGCGGGCGGCGGGTCGGTCACAAACCCCGCATAGCAGTTGTTCATTTCGGCGAATTCATTCAGATCGGCGAGGAACACCGTCGTTCTGACGACGTGCTCGAAGCCGGCACCCGCTGACTTCAGCAGTGCGCCGATATTGCGCATGACCTGCTCGGTTTGCGCGCGAATGTCGGTGCCGACAACCGCGCCGGTTGCGGGGTCAACAGGTACCTGACCGGAGATGAAGAGTAAGTTGCCCGCGCGAATCGCCGGAGAATAAGGGCCGAGCGGACGCGGAGCGTCAGAGGAGGCGACGGCCTGCCGCACGTCAAGCTGCCTTGTTGACCTTGCCGTTCCGAAGGCAGCGCGTGCAGACCCGGAGCCGCCGGGTTGCGCCCTTGACGATGGCCCTTACGCTCTGAAGGTTCGGTTCGAACCGCCGGGGCCCGACGTTATGGGCGTGGGAAACCGTCCGACCGACTACAGGTCCCCGACCACAGATTTCGCACCGCTTCGCCATGAATAGCCTTTCGAAGAATGCCGAAACCGAAATTCTAGCAGTTCACGGCAAAATCAGCGAACTGGTCTGGGTCGCCTCGGCGCCGGTCGGCTCGCTTGGACCGACCTGCAGCAGCCGGCACATGAGCTCGAGATATGTCGTCTCGCTCTCGTCGGGTGCGCGCAGTGTTCGCGCTCCCTGCTCGATGGCCCTCAGTGCGATGGCCGCCTCTCCGTCGTAGACCTTGGCACCCTGTTCTCGAACCTGGTCGAGCAGCACCCGCATCGCCCTCGCGAGCGACTGCGCTGTGTGTGACTGGGGTGTGTGCTCGTAGATCACGCCGCGCGCCGCCGTTTCGAGCGTCGCTGCCACCGCACCGGCGGCCTCCGCGACGTCGGCGTCGACCAGTCGTGCGAGCCCCTCGGGCCGGTGCCGCGCGATGACGGATTGAAAGAGAAAGTAGAGTTCGTACTGCCGCTCCGTGAGGTGACGAATCGTTGGAACCAGACGCGCGGCATCCTGCTCCTGACGCCGTCGCACCGCGGCCGCCGGATGCTCACGTGCGGCGGCCAGATACACGCACGTGCTGGGACACTGGATTTCAACGAGCCTCTTGGTTCCGCAGCACGTCGGACAGATCGTCCGACCGAGCGCGGGACACTCGCGCCTCGCTTTCCGCTGACCGCAGCTCGGACACAGCATTCCCCAGCTTCGCACAGCCGTCGATTGCGGGCAAACGGGACTCGCGAAGCGAGTACCCTGTTCCCGCATGATTCGGCGCAAATCTTCACATTTCCGTCGGAATACGCTTTGCACCGTTGCTGTTGCGATAGTCGTCCAGTGTCCACATGTTGGTGGAGGACCATGGCCGAAACACTTGTCCGCAGTGAATCGCCGGCCGAATACTTTCGGGAGCTCGTTGACTCCGCCATGCAGCGCCAGCGCGTCGCTGCCAACGAACTCACCTCGTTCTATGTGGTCAACCTGCTGACCGGCTTCATGCACTTCGATCGCTCGGCGAGCGCGGGCGGTGACGAGCCTCTCGGCGTTCGTTTCGTGAAGGCGCTCGGCGCCGAGGGATCGAAGCAACGCGACGAACTCCGTCAGATAGGGGATCTGTCGCTGTTCATTTCGGGGTTTTTCTCTGACAGCTTGAACCGCAGTCTTGTGGACGTCGACTATTACATTCGTCTGGGCGAGCACGCCTACGGGTCGCTCGCGCGCCACGGCAGCACGGTGTTTGGCGACGTCTTCGATGAGCTCTCAGGGAAATTTCCGGCATTCGTCGACGTGCTCGGCGAGGTCAGCGAGCGCAGCGCGCTTTCGAGCAATTCAGATCTTCTGAGGCTGTACGAGCGATGGCTTCGTACGAAGAGCCGGCGAAGCGGTGAGTTGCTCGTCACTCGCGGGATCGTTCCAAATGCCTCAGTCGGCAGCCGGTTCGTTCAATGACAGCTGAAGAAGCCGGCGGCGGGATGCCACTGCCTCACGAACCTCAGTAACGACCGGTGGAAAATGAGCATATTGTAGATTTTTGGACAATCATGGCCTGCGGCGCCCGCCGGTGCAGGCTGGTGGAGTCTTCAAGCGCGTCCATCAGGTGTTCCCTGTTCGCGGTCCCATTAGACTAAATTGTTATTTCACTGACAATTACGACATATGTCGATCAGAGGGTGCGAGCGCGGACCCAATGTTCCGCGCGCACACGGTGTGAGGCTGGCTGGCCACACAAACGTGAGCCGGGGTGTCCGTGGAGAGGGACAACCGCACTTCAAGACTCTGCGTCCCGTTCTGACGTCTAATCGCGTGAAGGACATGAAACACCACGGGCTCTTAGACCGTAACTCATACCAGAATAGGATGTTACTTCTGAATCCCGACTGTTTGACATGAGGTAAATGGCTGGCTGGCGGGCCAACCCCTTCAATACAAACAGACGAACTCGTAGAAGGCATCATAATTGCACATACGGCGCACGCAAAGGGAAGGAGCGGCAGGGATCATGGCGACGACGAAGGGTGCGAAGGGGCCGGGAAGGAAAAACCGGTATAACGAGCTGAGACAGATGCTCGAGGAGCGCCGTCGCGAGCTTATGAACGAGGTCCAGGGCAAGATTCGCGATGTCCGCACCGACGGCAGCAAGGATCGCGAAGTCTTCGACCAGGGCGAGAGCTCGGAAGTCGACATTCAGGAAGACATCGAATTTGCCCTTATTCAGATGAAGTCGGAGACGCTCAACAAGATCAACGAAGCGCTCCGGCGGCTCGAAGAGGGCACCTACGGCAACTGCTTCGAGTGCGGCGAGGAAATCGCCGAAGCGCGTTTGCGGGCCCTGCCGTTCGCCGTTCGCTGCAAGGATTGCGAAGAGGCGCGGGAAACGGCGGAACAGCGGGAACGCATGCAGGCGCAGAAGCGTGGCGGGGCTACACTCTTCTTCGATATGTCGAACTGACCCGTTTCGGCTCGACGGAAGACCAAGGGCGGCCCGACAGGCCGCCCTTTCTGTTTCGGGGCGATGAATGAATGAACACGACGACACTCCGGATTTGCAGGAACTGCCAGGCGCCAATCGAGTGCTGACGATTCCCGATGAGCTCCCGATCCTTCCGCTGAGGGACACGGTGCTCTTTCCGAATTCGTTCATGCCGCTGGCGGTTGCACGCGAGAGCTCGGTCCGTCTGATTGACGAAGCCATCTCGACCGGGAAGGTGATTGGCGTGTTCACCCAGCGGGATGCGTCGGTCGAGGAACCGCAGCAAGGCGATCTGTACGGCGTCGGCACGGCGAGCCACATTCACAAGATGTTCAAGCTTCCCGATGGAAGCCTGCGGCTGATCGTCCAGGGGCTGGAGCGGTTGACGCTGGACGAGGTGACTGCGACCCGGCCCTACCTGCGCGCGCGCGCCCACACCGTGCCGGAAACCATCTACGAGACGGACCGGCTCGAAATCGATGCGCTGCTCCGCAACATCAAGACGAACTTTCAGCGTGTGGTGTCGTTGTCGCCGTTGCTGTCCGATGACCTGCAGTCGCTGGCTGCGAACATCACCGACCCGGGTCGGCTCGCCGATTTCATCGCCTCGAGCCTCACCACTCTCGATACCTCCGTCAAGCAGGAGGTTCTCGAAACACTCGACGTCCGCGCCCGCATGGACAATCTCAATCGCGTGCTGATCAAGGAGCTGGAGGTTCTCGAGCTCGGATCGAAGATTCAGTCGCAGGTGCAGTCGGAGGTCGGCAAGAACCAGCGCGAATATTTCCTGCGCGAGCAGATGAAGGCCATTCAGAAGGAGCTCGGCGAGAGCGACGATCAGGCCAAGGAAATCGAGGAGCTGCAGCAGAAGATCGACGCCGCCGGCATGCCGGAAGCGGTAAAGAAGGAGGCGCAACGCGAGCTCGAGCGGCTCGCGAAAATGCCGGTCGCCGCGGCGGAGTACACCGTGTCCCGCACCTACCTCGACTGGCTCGTCATGCTGCCATGGCAGAAGCGAACCGAGGAAGTGATCGACCTCCGCAGAACCAAGGACGTCCTCGACGCCGACCATACCGCCCTCGAAAAGGCCAAAGATCGCATCCTCGAGTACCTCGCGGTGCGAAAGCTGAATCCGGAGGTCAAGGGTCCCATTCTGTGCTTTGCCGGTCCGCCTGGCGTCGGCAAGACATCGCTCGCGCGTTCCATCGCGCAGTCGCTCTCACGCAAATTC
Organism: uncultured Acidobacteriota bacterium; assembly: GCA_963814955.1. Classification (GTDB taxonomy): domain Bacteria; phylum Acidobacteriota; class Vicinamibacteria; order Vicinamibacterales; family UBA2999; genus DATCJA01. The sequence continues at coordinate 962,209 of CAWFEX010000008.1, read as the reverse complement.
GTGAGAGTGTCGCTCGGCGGCATGCGGGACGAGGCGGAGATCCGCGGACACCGGCGCACGTACATCGGAGCGCTGCCGGGACAGATCATTCAGGGTCTGCGGCGTGCCGAGTCCAAGAACCCGGTGTTCATCCTCGACGAAATCGACAAGCTTGGGGCGGATTTTCGCGGCGACCCGGCATCGGCGCTGCTGGAGGTGCTGGATCCCGAGCAGAACTCGACGTTCAGAGATCACTACCTCGACGTGCCCTTCGATCTCTCCGAGGTACTGTTCATCACGACCGCGAACGTGCTCGATCCGATTCCCGCTGCACTCCGCGATCGCATGGAAGTGCTGGAGATACCGGGCTACACCGAAGAAGAGAAGCTCGCCATTGCGCGCGAGCATCTGGTTGCCAAACAGGTGCAGAACCACGGGCTGGCCGCCGACCAGCTCATCATCACGGATCCAGCGATCAGCGCGATCATCCGCGGGTACACCCGCGAAGCCGGTGTCCGCAACCTCGAACGTGAGATCGCGGCGGTCTGCCGGAAGGCCGCACGTCGCCGCGCCGAGGGCAACCTCGAACCATTGACCGTGACGCCCGATATCGTTGTGGAACTGCTCGGGGCGCCGAGGTTTCTCGACGAAGAGATTCACGAGCGCACCAAGGACCCGGGGGTTGCGATCGGCTTGGCGTGGACGCCCGCGGGCGGCGACGTGCTCTTCATTGAAGCCTCGCGCATGCCGGGCACCGGTTCGTTGACGCTGACCGGACAGCTTGGCGAGGTGATGAAGGAATCAGCGCGCGCGGCGCTCTCGTGGTTTCGCGCCCACGCAACGGCGTACGCTGCCGATCCCGACTTTTTCAAGAACGCCGAGATTCACCTTCACGTCCCGTCTGGCGCGATCCCCAAGGACGGACCCTCGGCCGGTGTGACGATTGCCACCGCGCTGGCGTCGGAAATCACCCGCCGCCCTGTGCGTGGAGACATTGCGATGACCGGTGAAATCACGCTCTCCGGTCGCGTTCTTCCTGTAGGCGGCATCAAGGAAAAGGTGCTGGCAGCCAGGCGCGCGGGCATTCGGGAGATCATTCTTCCGCGGCAGAACGAAAAGAACATCAATGAGGACCTCACCGCCGATCTGCGAAAGGAGCTGACGATTCACCTCGTCCAGAGCGTCGACGAAGTGTTGCTGCTCGCGCTTCTTCCCGATGCGAAAGGCACGAGGGAGCGGACGAGCGATCGGCGAATGCCGCCGAGGGTCCAGTAATAACTAGGTCGAAGGTCAAAGGTCAAAGGTCAAAGGTAGAAGTCACCTTTAACCTTGTAGCAACGCCAGCCCCGCCAGCGTTTTCAAGTCGACAATCTCGCGCTGCCGGATCATCGTACGGATGGCTGCGACTGAAAACGGCGCGGCTTCAATGTCCTCGTCTTCGTCCTTATGTGCCTCCGGGTCGCCTTCGGCAGGTGGGCGCAGGCCGCTCGCGCGGTAGAAATGCATTTCCTCGTCGCAGTACCCCGGTGTCGGAAAAAAACTGCCCAGGGGTTCCAGCGACGAAGGGATCAACCCGATTTCCTCGTGGCATTCGCGGGCGGCCGCCGACGCCGGATCCTCCCCGCGCTTGAGGCTGCCGGCCGGAAGTTCCCACGCCCACCGGCCGATGGCGTGGCGGTACTGTCGCACCAGCATGATCTCGCTTTTGTCCGTCATCGGGATCAGCACGACGGAACCCGGGTGGCGTACGATTTCGGCTTCCAGCTGACCACCACGCGGCAGGGCGATCGATTCCACGTTGACGCTGAACACCCGTCCCGTCGAACACCTTTCGGATTCGCGACGGGACAATCGGCCGTTCCATGGGCATCTTCAACGAGCCTCTTCCTCGTTCGAGCCCGGCAGCTCTCGCAGAATACTGACCAGGTCGTCGGGCAGCGGGGCTGTGAATTCCATCCGGTGCCCATCACGCGGATGTGTGAAGGCAAGACGTTCCGCGTGCAGAAAAGGGCGTTCCAGGCGCTGGACCGCTCGAAGATCTCCTGGTACGCGCCGGTGTAACCCCCCGTAGAGCGAATCACCGACGATCGGGTGTCCGATTGCGCTCAGGTGCACGCGGATCTGATGAGTGCGGCCGGTGTGGATGGCCACCTGGCACAAGGTCACGCCGGGATAGTGACGCGCCCGCGTAATCCTGGTAACGGCGTGGCGGGATCGTCGGGCACGCGAAGACATCTTCTGTCGATTGGCGGGGTCGCGGCCAATTGCCGCATCGATGCGCTTGCCGGCCTGCACCACCCCCCACACGAGGGCGACGTATTCCTTTTCGACCTCGCGATCGTGAAATTGCCGCGCCAGCTCCTGGTGTGCCGCGTCATTCTTGGCAATCACCATCACGCCGGACGTCCCGCGATCGAGCCGATGGACGATTCCGGGCCTCGCCTCGCCGCCAATCCCGCTTAGGTCCTGAATATGGTGCAGCAGAGCGTTCACGAGGGTGCCGGACGCATGGCCGGCGCCAGGATGGACCACCATGCCTGCGGGCTTGTTCAACACGGCAATGTCGCTGTCCTGGTAAAGGATCTCGAGCGGGATCGATTCGCCGGCCAGACTGGGTTGCGCGATCTCTGGTAGATCGATCGTTACCCGATCGCCATCATGCATCGTCAGGTTGGCGCGGGCGTCGCGACGTTCGACCTTGACGTGCCCGTCGGCAATCAGCTTTTGAATCTGCGATCGGGAGTGATTTTCCAGAACGGCGACGAGGAACCGATCGAGCCTGTGGCCATCGAAGTCAGATGGAACGGTGAGCTCGATGGGCACGTCCACCAGTTTCTCGCAGATACCTTTGACCTTTGACCCTTGACTTCGACCCTTGACCTTTGACTTTTGACTTACATGTTCCACATCAAGCCGCGAGCGTCGGGCGCCTCTCCATTTCCCGCGGGTGCTCCGGCGACTGTCTCGACAGCCACACGAGCATGATGAGGCTCAGCGGGGCCAGCACGAGTGAAATGAACTGCGACGTCGAGAATCCCAGCACTTCGCCGCGAGGATCGCCGCGATAGATTTCCACGATGAAGCGGGAAACCGCGTACAGGAACATGTACGCCCAGAACGTGCGACCGGCGAAAGGACGGCCCCGTCGCTCTGTCGCCAGGAGCAGGCCGAGGATCAGGAGCTCGGCGCCGGCTTCATACACCTGCGTCGGATGAAGCGGAATTCCGAGCGGCGTACCGACGTTCGCGGCCGCCAGCGGATTTGTGAACGTGATCGCCCATGGAACATCCGCCGGGCGTCCGTAGCAGCAGCCGGCTGCAAGACAGCCCAGACGGCCGGTCACATGTCCGAGGGCGATGCCCGGTGCAAACACGTCGCACGTCGTCCAGAAGGGCAATCGATGTCTCCAGATGTACCAGAAGCCGACGACGACAGCCAGAATGAGCCCGCCGTAGAAAACCCCGCCCGACCGGGCCAGTGACAACAGGTCAGCCGTAGAACGGCTGAACTGATCGAAATCTACGACCAGCAGAAGGAGCTTCGCGCCGACCAGGGCCGCGATGATGATGTAAATCCCGAGATCGAGGATGCGATTGGCATCCAGCCCCCATTTCTTTGCGCGGCGCATCGCAAGCCACAGGCCGAGCAGATACGAGATAGCGAGCAGTACCCCGTACGAGTAAATAGTGACCGGCCCGACGCTAAACAGTTCTGGATACACGATGTCTTCCTATCTGCAACAGGTCGAGAATCATAAGCGAAACGCCGATGGTAATGGCAGCGTCCGCGACATTGAACGCCCAGAAATGCCACTCGCGCCAGTAGAGATCGACGAAATCAACGACGTAGCCCGAGCCTATGCGGTCGATCAGGTTCCCGGCCGCTCCACCCACAATGAGAGCAAGGCCGAGCCGCGCGAGTCGCTGCCCGGCTGGGAGTGTTGCCCCATACCAGGCGAGGGCGCCAAGCGCAAATGCGGCGACGGCCGAGAGCGTCACGGTTTTGAACGGAAACTCTACCGCGTTCATGAGCCCAAACGCCGCGCCGTAGTTGTGCACTCGAGTGAGATTGAAGAACGACGGAATCACCTCGAGGCTTTCATGCAGTTCGAACGTCGATCGCACCACGGCCTTCACGACTTGATCGACGACGACGACGGCGACCGCAATCCAAAACTCCAGCTGGAGCCGTGCGACGGCCATCAACGATTGACCGGCTCAGCCAGTGCGTCAACGCACCGGTCGCAAAGACCGGCCCAGTCCGGTTCCGTTCGAGTACGTGGCACATAGCGCCAGCACCGGTCGCATTTGACGCCCGGCGCCTTTTCAACTTCGATCCGCAGTTCATCAGCGCCTTCACGCGACCCGACCACGAGAGTGACGTTCGACACGATGAACAGCATCGGCAGGTAAGCACGATGCTGTTCGAGCAGAGCGCCGATCGGTCCGTTCGCCGAAATCGTCACCTGGGCGCCGAGGGAGTTTCCAATGACCTTGTCTTTTCGCTTCTGCTCGAGCGCGGCGTTCACCGTTTCGCGCACCTCCAGCAGCCGATCCCAGCTCTCGAGGAGCGCAGTATTTCGCACATCGGCGACGCCGGGAAAATCCTCCAGATGGACTGAGGCCGATCGTTCGCCCGGCATGTGGCGCCACAGATCGTCAGCGGTGACAGGAAGAACAGGCGCCAGCAACCGGGCGAGGCCGTCGCAGATGCGATACATCGCCGTCTGTGTGGACCGCCGTTCCTGCGACCTGGCCGCGAACGTGTACATGCGGTCTTTTGTCACATCCACGTAGAACGCACTGAGGTGGACGGTGGTCAGCGCGTTCAGCGTTTGGGCGACCGTCGAGAAGTCGTACTCATCGTACGCGCGACGTATCCGGGCCGTCGCTTCGGCGTACCGGGCCAGGGCATAACGATCAACGACATCGAGCCGGTCCAAGGGAACCATATCGGCCGCCGGGTCGAAATCGTAGAGGTTGGCCACGAGAATCCGGCATGTGTTCCTCAGCTTGCGATAGACATCGACCACCCGGGTGAGAATCTCCTTGCTGACTCGGAGCTCCTCCGTGAACTCCGTCATCGCGACCCACAATCGGATGATTTCGGCGCCGCTCTCCTTGATGACCTCCTGCGGGACGATGGCGTTCCCAAGTGACTTCGACATCTTTCGGCCTTCGAGGTCGATGAGGAAGCCGTGCGTGAGCACCTCGCGGAACGGCGGCCGGCCTCTGGTGGCGAGCGCTACCAGCAGTGAGCTCTGAAACCAGCCGCGGTGTTGATCGCTGCCCTCGAGATACATGTCTGAGGGCCACGTCAGATCGGCGTACCGCGGGAGGACCGCCTCATGACTGGACCCGGAGTCGAACCAGACGTCGAGAATGTCCGTCTCACGTTCGAAGCTCGTTCCCTTGCATGACGGGCACACGAACCCAGGCGGCAGAAACTCCTCAATCGGGCGTTCGTACCATGCATCGGCGCTGTACTGTTCGAAGACAGCCGCGGACCGATCGACGAGTTCAGCCGTGATCACCGCATTGCCGCATGCGGTGCACGACACAGCCGGAATCGGGACACCCCATACCCGCTGGCGTGAGATGCACCAGTCCGGGCGGTTCGACACCATGTTGTAGATCCGGTCGCGTCCCCAGGCGGGGATCCACCGCACCTGATTGTCGATTGCGTAGCGTGCCGCCTCTCGCAACGCACGCGGCTGTCCATCCTCGCACGTGATCACGGGCTCGCCGTCCATGCGCACGAACCACTGCGACGTGGCCAGGAAGATCACGGGGTTATGACAGCGCCAGCAGTGCGGATATTGATGAACCAGCGTTTCCCTGTGCCACAGCCGGCCGCGTGTGGACAGGGCCTGTTCGACATGGGGGTTGGCATCGAACACTCGCTCCCCACCGAACAGCTCCACAGTTTCGAGGAAATGGCCCCCGGGACCCACGGGCGCGTAGATGTCGAGCCCGTACTTCACGCCGGTCAGGAAGTCATCTGCACCATGACCCGGAGCGGTGTGCACGGCTCCCGTGCCTTGCTCGAGCGTCACGTATTCGCCCAATACCCCCACGGAGTCGCGCTCGTACAGCGGATGACGGAAACGGATTCCCTCGAGCTGCGTCCCTTTCATACGTGCGATCGGGCGGTCGAATCGGCGGCCGACCGCGCCACTCACTCGCTCGGCGAGTGCTTCGGCCACGATCACCGCGCGGCCATCGATCTCGTACGCCCCGTAATCGAACTCCGGATGGAAGGCGATTGCCAGGTTGGATGGAATCGTCCACGGCGTCGTCGTCCAGATGAGAACCGAGACCTCTCGTTCCGCCAGCGCCGGTACGCGGGCCGCGAGGTCGCCAGCCGCGGCGGGATTCAGTTGAAATTCGACGTAGATGGATGGAGACGAGTGATCCTGGTACTCCACTTCTGCTTCGGCCAGCGCTGTCCGGCAGTGGATGCACCAGTGGACCGGTTTCTTTCCTTTGTAGACGAGGCCGCGCTCGACGAACTTGCCGAGCGCCCTGGCGATGTCCGCCTGATACCGGTATCCATCGTCACGTACGGGTGATCCCACTGGCCGAACACCATCAGGCGCTCGAACTCCTGCGTCATGACGCCGATGAAGCGCTCGGCGTAAGCACGGCAGGCCCGACGAAGGTCGGCGCGCGACATCTCGCGCTTCTTCGGTCCAAGCTCGCGATCGACGCGCAGCTCGATGGGCAATCCGTGACAGTCGTACCCCGGCACGAACGGCGCGTCGTAACCCGCCATCGTCCGCGACTTGACGACGATGTCCTTGAGAATCTTGTTGAGGGCCGTCCCAAGGTGAATCTGGGCGTTCGCGTATGGCGGCCCGTCGTGAAGCACGAACTTCGGTGCGCCCTTCCGTCGCGCGCGAATCTGGCCGTACAGATCCATAGCCTTCCAGCGGGCGAGCGCCTCTGGCTCGGCTGTTTGCAGGTTGGCTTTCATTGGGAAACCTGTACGGGGCAGGTTTACCGTGTCTTTCCACTCGGGCATAGGGAAGTAGGCGGCTACCCTCGAATTCTATAATGCGGGGATGGCCACTCTCGAACGGGCCGCAGTAGCGGCACCGCAGGTGCGCGAAGAGGTTCTCGACAATGGCCTGCGCGTGCTCATTCAGGAAATGCACACGGCGCCGCTGGCCACGGTGTGGTGCTGGTACCGGGTCGGGTCGAAAGACGAGACGACCGGGCAGACGGGCGTGTCGCACTGGGTGGAGCACATGAACTTCAAGGGCACCACCAACATTCCACGCGACAAGGTCAAAGGCATCATCGAGCAGTTTGGCGGCTACTGGAATGGATACACGTGGATCGATCAGACCACATATACGGAAACGGCCACCCGCGACGCGCTCGATCGCATGCTGTTCATCGAATCCGAGCGGATGACGAATTGCCTCTACGATCCCGCGGACTGTGAATCGGAGCGGACGGTCATCATCTCGGAGTTGCAGGGCGGGGAAAACGATCCCGACACGCTGCTCGACCAGGAGCTTACGGCCGTTGCGTTCAAGGCGCATCCATACCGCCATCCGACCATTGGATGGCTGTCGGATCTGCAGACGATGACGCGCGACGACCTCTATTCGTACTACCGGCGATTCTACGTGCCGAACAACGCGACGCTGGTCATCGTCGGAGATATCGACACGGACGAGGCGATGCGCGGCGTTCGGCGCCACTTCGGTGACATCAAGCCCGGTGAATTGCAGCGGCGCGTGAGGACCAAGGAGCCGGACCAGCTCGGCGAGCGCCGGCTGACGTTGTCGCGCGAGGGGACGACGGCGTATCTGAAGCTCGGATATCGCGCGCCCGCGATCGACGAGCCCGACTTTTTCCCGATGCTCGTGCTCGACGCGGTGCTCACTGGAGCGAAGGGCATCAATCTCTGGGCGAGTTTCCGCACACCGCCGCCGCAGCGGAGCGCGCGATTGTATCGTGCGCTCGTCAACACAGGTCTCGCATCGTCGGTGAACGGGGGTCTCGTGCCCACCGCGGAGCCCTTTCTTTACACGCTTTCATTGACGGCGACGACAGGCACGTCTCTCGAGCGAGTGGAGGAAGTCGTGCTCGCCGAGCTCGAAACCGTGCGCGCGGGAGGGATCTCTGCGGCGGAGCTCGCGAAAGCCGTTCACCAGCTGCGCGCGCGCCTGGTCTTCGAAAACGACAGCATCAGCAACATTGCTCATCAGCTCGGGTACTTCGAGACGATCGCGAGCTGGCGCGCCCTCTCGTCGCTGCAGACGCAGATTGAGTCGGTAACCGTCGATCAGGTCGCAGCCGCCGCATCGGAGAGACTCAAGTCCATCAATCGAACGGTCGCGTGGTTCGAGCCGCTGCCGATAGGTGCCGAAACGGCCGCGCCCGTCGGCGAAGGTGCGGGCGCGGGACCGGTGTCCGACGGCAGGGAAGTCACGCCGAACTAATGGCCATCGCCCTCCATCGCGGGCTGGCGCCCGTTCGCGCGGTGCTCGACAACGGAGCGGTGGTCATTGCCAAACAGTCCCACGCCACTCCGGCCGTCACCATCAACGCGGCGTTTGCTGCGGGAAGCGTATTCGATCCGTTGCACCGGCCTGGCCTCGCGCATTTTGTGTCGCGGACCATCGATCGTGGAACGGTAGGCCGTTCGGCTGAGACGATCGCGGAGGAGCTCGACCAGCGCGGGGTGTCGCTTTCTACCAACATCAACCGCCATGTTCTGTCGATCGTGTGTACATGCCTCGTTGACGACCTCGAAGCCATCCTCGCCCTGGTTGCCGACATCGCCATGCGTCCCGTCTTTCCGCAGGACGAAATCACCACGCGTCGCAATGAGGTCATCACACTGATCCGCCAGGACGACGACAATCCAGCCGTGGCGGCGGTGGAAGGACTACTGACGGATCTGTACGGCCCTTCTCACGGGTACGGCCGTCGGCCGCGCGGTACGGTTGAGAGCGTGGACGCAATTGATCGCGCCGCGCTCCAGGGCTTTCACGCCGCGCGATTCGCCCCATCCGCCATGTCACTCGTGATGGTTGGTGATATCGAGCCGTCTCGTGCGATCGAGGCGGCGCGCGCGTCTTTTTCACAGTGGCACGCCGCAGCGCCTTCACCGCCAGACCTCGAGGGAGTGCCACGCGCATCGAGCCGTCGTGTTCGTGTGCTTCCGATGATGAACAAGGCACAGGCCGACATCGCCTACGGGTTCACGAGCATCCGCCGCGACGATCCCGACTACTACGCGTACTGGCTGATGAACAACATCCTCGGTCAGTATTCGATTGGCGGGCGGCTCGGCGACCGAATCCGCGAGCGCGAGGGGATGGCGTATTACGTGTTCAGTTCGCTCGATGCGAACATCATTCCCGGTCCGTTGACCATCCGGGCGGGCGTCAGCCCCGCGAATGTCGATCGCGCGATCGACGCGATAGATCACGAGCTCGCACGGTTTGCCACCGACGGGCCGACCGATACCGAGACGGTCGAATCGAAGCAGTATTTGATCGGTTCAATGCCGCGTACTCTCGAGACGAACGCGGGCATTGCCGCGTTCCTGCAGACGGAGGAATTCTTCGGGCTGGGTCTGGACTATGACGTTCGCGTGCCCGACCTGTTGATGGCAGTGACGCGCGATGCGGTTCACGAGGCGGCTCGCCGGGCGCTCGTTCCTGCCAGCGCCACGGTCGTTATCGCAGGTCCGTATACAGGCCCCCCGGGATGAACCCCGCAGCGGTGAAGGCCGTGTTCTTCGATGTGGATTTCACCCTGATCTACCCCGGTCCGACATTTCAGGGCGAAGGGTATGCGGTGTTCTGTCGGCGCCACGGCATAGAGATCAATCCAGCGCGCTTCCTTGACGCAGTTCTCGCCGCGTCGTCAATTCTGGACGACGATCACGAGCACGTTTATGACGCGGGAATCTTTGTTCGATACACGCGTCGCATTATCGAGGAGATGGGCGGAACTGGAGAGCGGCTCGACGCCTGTGCACAGGAGATCTACTCGGAATGGGCCGCCTGCCAGCACTTCTTTCTATATGACGACGTGGAGCCGGCACTGCGCGAGTTGTCGGCGCGCGGCATCAAGATCGGCCTGATCTCGAATTCGCATCGCTGTCTCATATCGTTCCAGCAGCATTTTGCGCTTCACGGACTGATTGCGGGGGCAATCTCGTCGTCAGAGCACGGCTACCTGAAGCCGCATCCGAGCATTTTTGAGTCTGCTCTGCAGCTTGTGGGGGTTGCAGCTGCGGAATCCGTAATGGTCGGGGACAGTTACCAGCACGATGTCGAAGGGGCCAGGCAGGCGGGCATGCGCGGCATTCTCGTGCAGCGCTCGTCACGTCTGTCGCGGCCGGTGCCATCCGACGTGCCGGTCATCCGGGACCTGTCGGAGCTGCCATCGTTGATCGCCTGACGCTGCCGGTTGGTAGTTGGTAGTTGGTGATGTATAAATACCTGCCGCTGGAGTCAACGGAGGATCTATGTTCAGTCGACTGGTCGCGATAGCTGTTTGCCTCGTCATCATCGCTGCGGGGATCGCGTCTGCGCAAGGACGACAGGGCGGGACCGCACCGGGGCGGCAGGGTGGCGCCGGACCAGGACGTCAGGGCGGGGCTGCGCCGCCGCAGCTGCGCAGCGGCGAAACGTATCTGTGGCACGGCGAGCTCGTGTCGGTCGACGCGGCCATGCGCACGATGACAGTGAAGGCGCGACTGCTGCGTCAGGCGGCAACCGACGTGGAGCGCCTGGCGGTGGGCGACCGTGTCGTGCTGACGTGGTCAGGTCAGGACATTCATGCAGGAGCGGTGCGTCGAGTCGCCAAGTACGATGCGGCGCAACGGATCGTGGATTTCTTTGCGCTGCCAGCCGAGCTCGCGTCGCGTGACGTGAATGGCGACCTGATCACCGTCAGGATTCGTGTTCCCGATGCCTCCATGGGAGCGGTGAAAGGCCTCAAGCCCAGCGAGTGGATCACGGTGATGGCACGCCAGCGGCCCGCCACCGATGCGGAAGCTGTCGCGGTCGTCAGCGCGTACGTGAAGTCGCAGAATTAGCCGGCCGCGGCCGCCGCACAGCCCGCAGAGCGCGGGCTTCAGCCCTGCGCATCAAATCACCCGGGAGGCCACGTCAGACCGCGTCCCGCCAACAGGTGAAGGTGGATGTGAAACACGGTCTGGCCGGCTTCGCGGTTCGTGTTGAAGACCGTCCTGTATCCGCGTTCGTGGTACCCATGCACCTTCGCCAATGCGGCGGCCCGCCTCATCATCACACCAATCAACGCGTCGTCGTCGGTCGACAGTTCGTTCAAGGAAGCAATGTGCTTCTTTGGAACGATCAGAAGATGCAGCGGCGCCTGAGGGTTGATGTCCTTGAACGCCACCAGCGTGTCGTCCTGGTGGACCATGGCCGCGGGAATCTGACCCGCGATGATTTTGCAGAACAGGCAGTCACTCATTCGCGCTGAATGATAGCCGTTCGGGGAATTCCCTGCAGGTCGCTTCGTACGCTGCGAAGCCGCAATGGCGCGTGCGCAGCCACCAGCGTTCGCACGTCATCTTCCTGCCCGAAACCGAATTCCATCACGAGCCATCCTCCTGCAGTCAGTTTTGTGGCTGCGGCTTGGAGGACGCCGGCGATATCGCGGAGCCCTTCGGCGCCACCGAACAGCGCTACATCGGGCTCGTGGCGGACATCCAGGGCCAACGCAGGCTTGTCGCGGTCTTTCACATAAGGCGGGTTTGCCGTGATGAGATCGAACACGCCTGGAATACCGTCGAGGTACGACGTGGCCACGAATTCAATCCGATCGCTCACACCATGGCGCGCAGCGTTGGAGCGCGCGACGTCGAGCGCGGCGTGAGAGACGTCGGTCGCCGTAATCCGGCAGCGGGAGCATTCGCACGCCAACGCCACCGCGACGCAGCCGCTGCCAGTCCCGATATCCGCAACCCGTATGTTCTTCGACGCCCAGTTGCCGGAGACCTTCGGGTCTCCGGACGGCGACAGAATTCGCACGGCCTCCTCGACGATGAACTCGGTTTCCGGGCGCGGAATGAGCACGGCGGGCGTGACACGAAAATCGAGTCCCCAGAATTCGCGCCCGCCAACGATGTAGGCTGTCGGTTCGCGGCGTTCGCGGCGCGCGACCCATTCCGACAACGTCGGTTCCAGTCGGCTGGGCATCGCCGTCGATCGCTCCGCGAGAAGCCGCGCCCGGTCCCAGCCGAGAATGGTGCGCGCGTACAAGTCGACGTCAATGGACGCTTCGTGGTGGGCAATACCAGCCGCCACGAGGCGCGCGCGCGCTTCTGCCAGTTTTTCCTGTAGCGTCAACTGACCGCGGTCGCTTCCTTGAGCTTCTCTGAGGTATAGAACGCGATCACCTGGTCCAGGATTTCGGCGGGATCTCCTTCGAGCACGTCGTGCAGCCGATGGGTTGTGAAGTTGATGCGATGATCGGTGATGCGGCTCTGAGGAAAGTTGTAGGTCCGGATTTTCTCGGAGCGTTCTCCGGTTCCCACCTGGCCGCGCCTCTCCTTGGCGATGGCTTCGTGCTGGCGCCTCATCTCCATTTCGTAGAGACGCGCCCGCAGCACCTTCATCGCTTTCGCGCGATTCTTGATCTGCGATTTTTCGTCCTGCTGGGATACGACCATGCCGGTTGGAATGTGTGTAACCCGAACGGCTGAATAGGTGGTGTTGACACTCTGTCCTCCGGGTCCGCTCGAGCAGAACGTGTCGATGCGCAGGTCCTTTTCGTTGATCTGGATATCGACTTCTTCAGCCTCCGGCAGGACGGCCACCGTCGCGGTCGACGTGTGGATCCGGCCGCTGGCCTCGGTCGCCGGAACGCGCTGCACACGATGAACGCCGCTTTCGTACTTGAGACGACTGTAGACGCCGCGTCCGTCGATCGACGCGATGATCTCCTTGAGCCCTCCCGTGGCGCTCTCGCTCGTCGACATCACCTCGAGCTTCCAGCCCTGACGTTCAGCAAACCGGTTGTACATCCGGAACAATTCGCCGGCAAAAAGCGCAGCTTCCTCGCCGCCCGTGCCGGCACGGATTTCGAGAATGACGTTCTTCTCGTCATTTGGATCCTTGGGAACGAGCAGGATGCGAAGCTCGGCAAGCAGTGCCTCGCGTTTGTCCACGAGGCCCTTCAGCTCCTCCTCCGCCAGTTCGCGCATTTCGACATCGGCTTCGCGAATGAGCTCCTCGGTGCCCTCGATGTCTGCTTGCACCGCTTTGTAGTGCCGGTACTTCTGAACGAGAGGTTCGAGGTCTGACAGCTTCTTGGCGGCTTTCCGGTATTCGCCCTGATCTGACTGGACCTCGGCCGTGCCGAGGCGCGTAGCCAGTTCCTGGTACTGTGATTCAACGGTGCTCAGCTTGTCGAACATCATCCTCCAGAGACCGGCGGCATGAACGCGACTTCATCGCCGTCGTGTAAGGCAGCTGCCATCCGCGCGTATTCGGCATTCACAGCCACTGACATCGTCCGTTCGTATTGTGCGAGCGATGGCATCTCGGCCGTCAGCGCACTCCACACTGTATGGACCGTTGCCGAATCCGGCACTTCACGAACGAGCTCGCCGGTTCCAGCGAGATCGCGAAGCCGAGCAAAAAGTCGAACAGTCACGCGCATGCAATTCGGTACGCCGTCCGTTTCGCCGTCTCGTCATCGGGATCGGCTGTCGCCCCTTCCAGCCAGACGTCGCCGCCCTCGAAGTGTTCCCGTTTCCAGATCGGCACGATCTGCTTCACGCGCTCGATTGCATATCGGCACGCTGCGAACGCGTCGGCGCGGTGCGGCGATATGGCCGCGATGATGATGCTGGCCTCTCCGATTCCGAGACGTCCGATCCGGTGATGGATCGCGAGCCGTACGGATGGCCACGCAGCATGCGCCTCGTCCACGATCAGCGCGAGAGCGCGCAGCGCCAGCGGCTCGTACGCCTCGTATTCGAGAAAGCGCACACGACGCCCTTGATTGTGGTCTCGCACCAGCCCGGTGAACGTCGCGATGGCGCCACTGCCCGAACCAAACTGGGCGGCGCTGTCATGCGTCGTGTCTGCCGCTAAGTTGTACGTAGTGTCCGGCTTTAGCCGGACCACTTCGCGAATCAGTGCTTGCGCATCGAGCGGCTCGGATGTCACCGCCACCTGGGCCATACGATCAGTATAAGGGTCAACATCCCGCGGCTGACTCCGCCGTGCCCGTTCGATCGGAGGCGGTTATCGGGATTTTGGAGCCCTCCAGAAGTGGTTCATCGGGCCGTGTCCGTGTCCAAGGTTGGGCGCCCGCCCGATGGCGCCGGCGACGTACTGTTGCGCCTGCGGCACCGCCTCGTCGAGCGACCTGCCATGAGCCAGCTGCGCAGCCAGCGCGGCGGAAAATGTGCAGCCCGTGCCGTGCGTGCTGCGCCCCGCCACGCGCTCGACACGAAACTCCACAAACCGATGACCGTCATAGAGGAGATCGACGATTTCCGTGGCGCCGAGGTGACCGCCCTTGATGATCACGGCACGAGGGCCGAACCCGCTGATCTGCTTCGCCGCCTCGCGACGATCGGCGTCGGTACGGATTTTCAGACCGGACAGCGTTTCTGCTTCCGGAATGTTCGGCGTGACCACCAACGCGCGCCGCAGCAGCTCAGTTTTGAGGGCCGCCACCGCCTCGTCGTCGATCAACGCGTCACCGCTCTTGGCGATCATCACCGGATCAACGACCAGCAGTGGAATTTCGAGATCGACGACGGCCGCCGCAACTGCTTCGACGATGGCGGCCGTGGGCAGCATTCCTGTTTTGGCCGCGTCGGGCCGGATGTCCGAGACGACCGTCTCGATTTGCAAGGTCACGAAATCCGACGACAGAACCTCGAAACCCATGACTCCGTTCGTGTTCTGCGCCGTGACCGCGGTGACGACGCTCAGCCCGTATACGTCGTGTGCGGCAAAGGTCTTGAGGTCGGCCTGGATTCCAGCGCCCCCGCTGGGGTCACTGCCGGCGATGGTGAGCGCGGTGCGCATGCAGTGCGTCGCACTGGTGTCTGGCGGTGCTGACGCACCGTTCGACGCTTACCGTTTTGCGGGCCCAACCAGCCGCCAGAGCGTGGGAGAGATGCCCGCGGCTGCGAGCAGCTTGAGCACGTCTGCGATGACAAACGGGTACACACCCGCCGCGAGCGCCGCCTGCAATCCCATCGGCGTCTGGGCAGCAGTTCGCGCGACGAACGCCAACCAGAACGTGCCGCATGCGTAAATGACGGCAAGTCCTGCCAGCATCGCCGCGACAGAACTGACGTACCGTCTATCTAGTCCCCGCTCGGCAAGTGCGCCAACGAGCCAGGCGGCAATCGGATAAGCCAGCAGGTAGCCCCCTGTCGGTCCGATCAGGCGCAGTGCGCCCGGAGGAAGCACTGGCGACGGTGCGAACACCGGCAAGCCGGCGATGCCCGCAAACAGATAGAGCACCTGACTTCCCAGGCCGAGCCTTGATCCAAGGGCCAGCCCACCTAACAAGACGACCATGGGCTGCAGCGTGAACGGGACTTCTGTGAACGGCAGCTGAACGCTCAGTTGCGCGGCGGCCGCGGTGAGCACCGCAACGAAAAGCATCGCGGCGCCCTTGATCGCCCAGTGGTGAGTGTCGGTGCGTGCCGCCAGCGTATCGATAAACGTTGCAGAAGCGGTGCGATTCATCTTCGCGGATTGTATCGCAGGGGGTCTGACCCGGGGTCAGACCCCGGGTCAGACCCCTCAACGGAGCGACTCAACTTTCAGTTTCCGAGGACGAGCAGATACTGATAAAGGAGCGTCTGACGCCCCACGACGCGCAAGCCGGCTGCCTCGGCGTCGCGCTCGACCGCCGTGCTTTCCACGCGGACACCTTCTTGCGGCGACGGCCCCGGTCCACCTCTTCCGGGTTTGTAGTTCACGATGCCGATGCGGCCGCCAGGCTTGAGGGCAGCGGCGAGATTGCGGAGGAATGTAACGCGATCCTCGACTTCCGGATACGTGTCAACGACCAGGACAGCATCCAGCGACCTCGAAGGCAGGTTCGGATTACTGTCCGATCCGAGCCTCGTCTCGACGTTGACGAGCCCTTCGCGCGCGACACGGCGGCGCACCGCCTCCAGCATCTGCCGTTGCACGTCGGTGGCGAATACCACGCCGTTCGGACCAACACGGCGGGCAAGGCGAATGGTGAACCAGCCGGCCCCGGGGCCGACGTCCGCCACGCGCGCACCGTCGGCGATGCCGAGAGCGTCCATGATCGCGTCCGGCTTTTGCCATGCCTCCCGGTCGGGGCCCTCGAGCAGCCCGAGGTCCTGAGGAGGAAACAGGCTTCCATGCCGCTCGGCCGGCGGTGTCTGTGCACCGGCCGCGGCGGCGGCGACCCCCAGCAGAACAGCCGCGACAACCATGGCCCTTCGCGCTCACTGTTTTCCCTCTCCAACGATACCAGGGCGCGTCATGCTTTCAACTGACAGAACACGCGAGAGCTGCCGTTCGTCCATCAAACCGCGCTCCAGCACAATCTCGCGGACGGACTTGCCTGTCCTCACCGATTCTTTCGCGATTTCCGCGGTTCTTGCGTAGCCGATGTACGGACTCAGGGCTGTTGCGGTGGCGGTGCTGCGATCGAGAAGCTCGCGGCAGCGTGCCGGGTCCGCTTCAATCCCGTCCACACAGCGCATACGCAGTGCATTCATGGATTCCCGAAGAATAGTCGACATGTGAATGGTATTCCAGGCGATGACGGGCATCATGACGTTGAGTTCGAGCTGCCCGGCTTCGGCCGCCATCGCCACTGTCAGATCGCACCCCATCACCTGATAGCACACCTGGTTCACCATCTCCGCTACTGACGGATTCACTTTGCCCGGCATGATCGACGAACCCGGCTGTACAGCCGGCAGCACGATCTCGGTGATGCCGGCACGCGGGCCCATGCTCAAAAGGCGCAGATCGCTTGCGACTTTGCCAAGTTCCACTGAAAGGCGCCTCATGGCACCCGAATAGCCGACGACGTCGCCCATGCTTTGCGTCACGCGAAACCGGTTCGCTGCCGGCTTCAGCGCAAGGCCTGTGTCGCGGCTCAAGTTGCGGAGCGCAAGCGATACGTACTCTTCGCCTGCGTTGAGGCCGGTGCCAACGGCCGTTGCGCCCAGGTTGAGCTCCTGAAGTCCCTTTGCCGCGTGTTCGACCTCGTCTGCGGCACGGGCGACACAGTCCGCGTAGCCCGTGAACTCCTGCCCGAGCGTCATTGGAACCGCGTCCTGAAGATGCGTGCGTCCCACCTTCAAGATGGAATCAAACGCATCCGCCTTCTTGGCCAACGATGCCGACAGCGCACGCGCCGACATCACCAGGGCCGCGTGCATCATCAGGAGCGCCAGGCGTGTTGCCGTCGGATAGACGTCGTTGGTGGACTGGCTCATGTTGACGTGGTCGTTTGGGTGCACGAGCCGGTACTCGCCTCGTGTACCGCCAAGGAGCTCGGCGGCGCGATTCGCGAGCACTTCGTTCGCATTCATGTTGTGCGAGGTCCCCGCGCCCGCTTGATACACATCGACCACGAATTGATCGCGAAGAGCGCCACCGAGCACCTCGTCGGCCGCCTGAACGATGGCGTCGGCCACTGTGCCTTCCAGACGGTTGAGCGCGGCGTTGGCCTGAGCCGCCGCCTTCTTCACGAGAACGGTCGCGACGATCAGATCGGTCGGCGCGCGCAATCCACTGATTGGAAAGTTGGCTACGGCCCGGGCGGTTTGAATGCCGTAATACGCGTCCGCGGGGACTGGGAATTCACCAAGCGGATCGCGCTCCGTTCTCACTTGCATGCTGCTCACGGAGGCTGACGCAGCCTAAATTATACTGCTCGGATGGCACCAGCATTCTTCGAGAGCGTCCTGACGCTGATCGTCCGCACCTCGACCGATCTGCCACCCGACGTGCGCGCAGCGATGAAAGTGGCAATGGCCGCGGAGACTGCAGACACCCAGTCTGCGCAGGCACTGTCGATCATCGCGCAGAACATCGACCAGGCAGCCGACTGTGAAGGCGCCATCTGCCAGGACACCGGCATGCCCACCTTCGAGGTGAAGACACCGGTCGGTGCGAATCAGATCGCGATGAAGAAACAGATCCGCGAGGCCATCGCTGAAGCAACGCGTCGCGGAAAGCTGCGCCCGAACTCGGTGGATTCCGTCACCGGCGAGAACTCAGGCAGCAATCTCGGACCCGGCACTCCGATTATCCACTTCGAGCAGTGGGAACGGGATGACATCGAGGTCAAGTTGATATTGAAGGGCGGCGGCTGCGAGAACATGAATGCGCAGTACTCATTGCCAACAGAGCTCACCGGCCTGGGTCGGGCCGATCGGACGCTGGAAGGTGTCCGCAAATGCATTCTTCACGCGGTATGGCAGGCACAGGGCAAGGGATGTGCACCCGGTGCCGTCGGCGTCTGCATTGGCGGCGATCGCACCTCCGGCTACGTGCACGCGAAGGAGCAGCTCTTTCGCACGCTTGACGACGTGAATGATGATCCGCGCCTGGCGCAGCTCGAAGCGTCAATCATGGGTGAAGTGAACAAGCTCGGCATCGGGACGATGGGGTTCGGGGGACGCACGTCTTTGATCGGCTGCAAGGTCGGCGTGCTCAATCGTCTTCCCGCCAGCTTCTTCGTATCCGTGGCATACGACTGCTGGGCGTTCCGGCGTCTGGGCGTGGTGCTTGATGGGCGCACTGGCGAGATCAAGGAGTGGCTCTATCGAGACCCCGCGACGCCGGTGGCCGCCATGGCCGACCAGGCGGGGTTCCAACGGACGGGTCGCGAGGTCGCGCTGCGAACGCCGCTGACGGAAGAGCAGGTTCGCGCATTGAAAGTGGGAGACGTCGTACTGGTCACGGGGCGCGTCTATACAGGTCGAGACGCCGTGCATGCGCACCTCATGAAGCACCAGCCGCCTGTCGATCTCAACGGCTCGGTGTTGTATCACTGCGGCCCCGTTGTGGCGAAGGACGGTGACGGCTGGAAGGTGACCGCCGCCGGGCCCACCACGAGCATTCGCGAAGAACCGTATCAGGCGGACATCATCCGCCGCTACGGCGTGCGCGCGGTGATGGGGAAGGGGGGCATGGGCGCAAAAACGCTCGGGGCGCTGAAAGAGGCAGGCGCGGTGTATTTGAACGCTATCGGCGGGGCTGCGCAGTTTTATGCACGAGCCATCGATCGCGTCGAAGGTGTGTCGCTGATGGAGTTCGGCACCCCTGAAGCGATGTGGCACCTGCACGTCACCGACTTTCCGGCGATCGTGACGATGGATGCGGGAGGCAACAGTCTGCACAAGGACGTCGAGCAGGAGTCGGCCAGGGAGCTTTCCCTCATCGGCGCTACGGCCGTGTAGAGCTTCGAGGCGACGACTAAATCAAAGCCAGACAAGAAGTTAAGCTCTTCCTGCCGCGCTTGTGGCTGCCGACGACGGCGGAGCTTATAATTGAAGCAGTGTTTCCAGGAGCTTCCACACAATGATCAATGTGTCTTCGACAGCGGCGTCCAAAATCAACGAGCTCCTTACCGAAGAGGGTAAGGCGGGAAGTGGGCTGCGTGTGTTCGTGCAGGGTGGCGGATGCTCGGGGTTTCAGTACGGCCTCATGATTGAGGAAAACGGCGGCGACGCCGATCAGGTGTTCGAATCGAATGGCGTCAAGCTGTATGTCGACCCCGTCAGCATCAGCTATCTGAAGGGCGCCGAGGTGGATTTCGTCGAGACGGTTACAGGCGGCGGGTTCACGATCAAGAACCCGAACGCGGTGTCGACCTGCGGCTGCGGTCAGTCGTTCAACGTCTAGTGACATGTAAGTCAAAAGCGAAAAGTCAAAAGTCAAAAGTAAGTTTTCGAGGTCCCTTTGACCTTTGACTTTTGACCTTAAACCTTTGCCCTTTGACCTTTGCCCTTTGACCTGATGTGACCACCCTTCAAGATCTCACCCGCCTCAAGCCCGCGGGGGGCAAACGGTCGAGCAAGCGCGAACAAATCGTCAACGTCTTTCTGCGCCAGGAAGGCCATCTCAGCGCGGACGATCTCGTCGATCTCATCCGCCGCGAAGATCAGCGAATCAGCCGCGCTACGGTCTACCGGACCTTGCAGTGGATGATGGACGCAGGTATCGCGCGCAAAGTCGATTTCGGCGAAGGACGTTTCCGCTTCGAGCATTCGTACCGCCAGCCACGTCACTTCCACCTGATATGCAAGTCGTGTCACCGGTCGTTTGAATTCCTCAGCTCCGACATCGAAGCGCTGATTGAGGATGTCGCCGCCGCGCGAAGCTTTTCCGCGTCCCAGAGCGTCGTTCAGATTTACGGGACGTGCGAGGAGTGTCGAACGGGCCGCCAGTCGACGCTATCCGACGGACACAAGGATCTGTTGTTCGCGCGCGACGCCCTGCGCATTGCCATCGCGACCGAGCGCAGCGGTCTCGAGTTTTACAGCCGCGCGGCCCGCCTCACCCGCGATTCGCGCGGACGAAAGGTATTCGAGGACCTGGCAAAGGAAGAAAAGGAGCATCTCAGCAAGCTCGAAGGGCGCTACAACGAGCTGCTCCAGCGCGATCCGCAGCTCGAATCGCAGCCGACGTTTCTGTTCTTCAAAGGGGCAGCCAACGGACTGTTCGCCGAAGGCGCCGATCGACTGTCGCGCGGTGCCAACGATCAGCAGGCGCTCCTCATCGGCATCCGCTGCGAGCGCGGCTCCCACCGCTTCTTCAAGAAGTACGGGGAACGGTTCGAGGACTCCGAAGGCAAACAGGTTTTTCTCGAATTCGCAGACGAGGAACGACAGCATCTGGAATTGTTGATCCGGGAATACCGCGCCCTCGTGAAACGGCAGGGGCGTCGGCGGCGGCCGGCCAGACCAAGCTCATCGGCGGCGCGCGCCGCGCGGTGAGTCTTCGACTCTCCCTTCTTACCCCCAGAACGCGATCCTCGCGAAGCTTCGCGTCATCCTTTCCTGAACGCATCATTGTCCAAGTGATCTGCCGCGGCACGCCGCGTACGGTCGGAGGCGAGTGACGTGAAGGCGGCCGATGTTGCCATCGAGCTTAGGAACGTCACGAAAAACTACGGGGGGCTGAGGCCGCTCCGCATCGCTCACTTCGCCCTTCGAGAGAACGAGACCGCCGCCCTCGTTGGCTTCGACCGCGCCGCAGCCGAAGTGCTGGTCAATTTGATCACAGCCGCCACATTACCCGATTCGGGCGACGTGGAAGTGTTCGGTTCACCAACACGGCTCGTTACAGATTCGGACGCGTGGTTTCGTTCGTTGGATCAATTCGGCATCGTCAGCGAACGAGTACCGCTTCTCGACGAGCTGTCGGTGGAGCAGAACCTCGCGTTGCCACTGTCATTCGAGGTCGACAACCTGCCTGCCGACGTTCGCAGTCAGGTGAGGCAAATCGCGGGCGAGATGGGGATCTCGGCGACTGAACTCGAGCGGTCAATGGCGACCGCCGACGCCGATACGCGGACTCGAGTGCGCATTGGCAAAGCGCTGGTGCTCACGCCTCGGATTCTGCTGGCCGAACATCCGAACGCCGCCGTGCCGTCCGGCGAGGTCGCGCGCTTGGGCAGGGACCTGGCGGCGGTGGCCGCCAGCCGGCGCCTCGCAATGCTCGTACTAACCACGGACACCGGATTTGCCGCGGCCGTATGCAATCGAGTGCTGAGTCTGCGGCCGGCGACCGGCGAGCTGTCGCCGGCCTCGTCATGGACCCGCTGGTTCACGCGTCAGGTGCGCTGAGTAGCCGTTTTCACAGGTTGTGGACGGGCTAACCCCATCCGTGGAGCCAGTCTGGAACAGAACTTGGAACTGTTCGGATTGGTCGACAGGGGACGACCGCGGAGGTTAGTCGACGTGGCGAACGGTACGATTAAACGATTGGTGCGCGATCGAGGGTTTGGATTCATTCGGGATGACGGTGGGCAGGAGTGGTTCTTCCACCGAAGTTCGGTGACGAGCGGAACCTTCGAGCAACTCAATGAAGGGCAGCGGGTCAGCTTTGACGAGGAGCCCTCGGCAAAGGGACCCCGGGCGGGCAACATCCGATCAGACACCAACTCGACGGCTGCTTGAACGTCCCCCCGGTCTGCGAGAACTGAGCGGCGGCGGAGCCTTACGGCGACGAGGCCCCAGTACGCACGCTATCGGCTCGGGAAGACTTTACGAGTGGAATAAGGCGGGTCTCCCGGCCCCCCCGGGGCCGGGTGTGATGTTTCAGCTCTCTATCAACCGTACGTCACCCGCGCGCGGTCCCTTGGTGGAATCTTCCGACTGAAATTCCACACGCTGCCCTTCTCGTAGCAACTCAAAAACCGCGCCACGCACGGCACTGCGATGGAAGAAATGCTCGATACCGCCCTCATCGCGAATGAAACCGAAGCCCTTGTCGATGAGAAGGCGTGCGATAGTCCCGGTTGGCATGACGTGTTCCTCCGATGCGCGTCATCCTGGGGCAAATCCCAGGCGCTCCATGAACCGCTGGTGAGCGAAGTATGAAGCCACGACGAAAGTAGCGGTCCCCAGCGCGCACCGGCGCCCGAAAGCGCGGCCAGTGTAGGAAGTCCGGACAGGGAAGTCAAGGAGTGACCGAAGTCGTTGCCGGTCTGCAAATTGCGCTAATCGGGCGCTGCCGCTACGATGTCCGGGATGACCGTGGCCATCGTTCTGGCGGCCGGAGAATCCACGCGAATGGGCTCGCCGAAGGCCCTTCTGCACGATCGTGACGGCCGGACGTTCGCTGCAAGGCTCGTGAGGACATTTGCGGCCGCAGGGATTGCCGACATCGTGGTCGTGACCGGCAGTCAGCACGATGCGATTGTGACGGCGGTCGCGTCAGACAAGCCGCCTGTGCATCCGACGTTTCTTACGAATCCCAATCCGGCTCGCGGTCAGATTTCGTCGTTATGGATTGCCCTCGATGCCGTGCGTCGCCCCGAGCTCGAGTCGATGCTCGTGACGCCCGTCGACATTCCAATGATCCGTCCGTCGACGATCCGGCGCGTGATCGAGCGGTGGAAGGAAACGCGCGCCGTTATTGTGAGACCCGTCGTCGGGACTCGTCACGGCCATCCTGTCCTTTTCGATCGCGCGGTGTTCGACGAGCTGCGGCAAGCGCCAATCACCGAGGGCGCACGAGCCGTTGTTCACGCGCATGCCAGCGACGTGGTGAACGTGCCGGTGGATGACGAGGGTTGCCTCGTCGACGTGGATACCCCTGGCGATTATGCCCGGCTGATGGAACGTACGACGTAGTTTCGCAGCGCTGCTTCAGCGCGCTTCGTTGTAGATGTTCTCGACGTTGGATTGCACCCGAGCCGGCTGCGGCGCCCCGTAACCCTTGTACTTCTCGGGCATCGTCCACGTCTTTGCGATCTCGGCCGCGCTCTTGCCTGCCTTTTTGGCCTCGCGCACCGCGTTGAGAAAATCGCGATTGAACTCCGAGTACTCGCGAAGATCGTTTGGCGTCATTACTGTGCTGTGGCCGGTGATGATCGAATCGACGCTCTTGGACGCGGTGTTGTACGCCTTCATGAGCGTCTCCGGGATCTCCACGCCGCTGCCGCCGTTGTTGTAGTCGAGCAGGGGAAGGTTCTTGCCCGAGAAAATGTCTCCGGCATGCATCACGCGCAGCACGGGAAATACAACCCATGCGTCGCCGTTGGTGTGGCCCCTGCCGAAGTAATGAAGATCGATCCGGTCATTGCCGCTGCCGAGCGTCATGGTGTCCTTGAAGGTTCGCTTGGGAAGACCGTGGCCACCGTGCTGTGCAAAGACGTTGACCGTAGGATTTGGAATGCCGGTCGGGGTCGCCATCTTCTTCATGTTGGCGGCTGTGTTCTCATGCGTCACGACGTCGACGCTCGCCGGGAAATCGACGTTGCCGCTCACATGGTCCCCGTGTGTGTGGGTATTGATGATCATCGTCACGGGTTTGTTGGTGAGCTCCTTGATCTTGTTGAGGAGCGGCTGTCCCCACCCGGGGTTCTTGGTGTCCACCACGGTGACGCCATTTGCCTGCACGAACACCGCGGTGTTTCCTCCGCCTCCGCGCAGCATGAACAGGTTGTCCTTGAGCTTTTCGACTTCGATCACCATCGGGGCGGGCTGTTGCGCGCCGCCCGCCGGTTGCTGGGTCGCGGCAATGGCGAACGACACGACTCCTGTGGCAATTACTGCCCCGAGAATAAGCTCTCGTCTCATGACATGCCTCCAAGAGGAACGGGTGAAAAGCAGCGCCCTATTGTGGATCACTCGAGCCCGCTTCTCCCAGAGCGAGCCACGACGAATTATCGATTGACGAGGTTGAGAATGTTTCCGTCCGGATCCTTGAACCAGGCGACTTTCAAATCGCCGAATACGTGGATATCCCCCTTGCGTGTCGAATTCGGCATGTCGTAATGCTCGAAAACGACACCCCTGGCCTTCAGGTCCCGGACGATGGCTTCCAGGTCGTCGCCGACCGGCCAGGTAACAGCAGTGGCCTTGTTGGTCCCGGCATACTGAGAACGGTAGACGTTGATCGTCGTGTTCCCACTCCGCAAGGTGATCACTTCCTCCTCCTCAGCGTCCACCTGGTCGAGGCCGAGAGTGTCCCGGTAAAATTTTCCCGCGACGTCGAGATCCTTGACTGCGACCGTCGCCACGGCATCACTGTCGTTCAGCATCTTGACCTCACTTACTCCGCTGTTCCCGCACCCTGACGGTCCGAGCTCAGCCTTCATATGCAGTTTGTGCAGTCGATGCATGAATCGTCCCAGGCGCATCTCAGCGGGACGGCGGTTTAGCTGAGGGCTGCTTCGAGGTTCGCGATTCGGCCGGCTCTGACTTCGAGATGGTCCGGCACCTCGAGATGGTGTTTGACCGCGGCAGCGATCACCCTGGACGGCGTGGCCTTGTCGGCCCGCTTCTCGATGAACATATCGACCGCTGCTCCCGACTCATCGAGGGCGTATACGAGGGAAAAGTCCAGGCTCGGAAAACGCGCGGCTTCGTAGAACTCCTGCCCGCTTATGAACACGAGTCGATCGCCCTCGAGCTCGAACGCGTAACAGGCGCCTTCATCCTCGATCTCTTCCAGCACCGCAAAGGACCTGGCGCGTATGTCGTACACGTCCGCTTCGTCCCGCCTGATCGCTGATTGCAGGCTTCGAACCATGGCGGCCAGCTGCCCGGCGTGACTCCGCATGTCGCGCCGAACCCATAATGTGATTCCGGCGCCAACGACGAGCCAGAATGCGGTGACGATGAGCCACGGCGCGTCGGATGCGAGAATGGTCCAGAGCCAGAGGACGAACATCACGCCTGCCGCGATCGGGAGGTACGTCGTCAATGCACGACGTTGGCTGGCGGTCAGTCGAGCGATCTTCGCGCGAATCGCGCGCCTTTCCTTCTCGTTGAGCGACCGGCGCACGGCGCCCAACGCGACCGGCGACGCCTCAGTCATGCGCACTAGGGTAGCTGATTCATGCTCAATGACATCGCGTACAACACTGAACCTTCGCTCGCTGTCGGCGAGTTCGTGGACGTTCTGCGTCGTTCAACGCTGGCCGAGCGGCGGCCCGTCGACGATTTGGAGACGGTGGCCGGAATGCTCACTCATGCCGACCTGGTCGTGACTGCGCGAGCCGGCGGGCTGCTGATCGGGATCGCGCGGTCGATCACCGACTTTAGTTACTGTACGTATCTTTCCGATCTCGCGGTGGATGTGGCGTTTCAGGGGCGTGGCGTTGGGCGCGAGCTCATTCGCCAGACGCACGAGCGGGCCGGCCTCCATACCACGCTGATCCTGCTGGCCGCACCGATGGCGCAGTCGTACTATCCCTACATCGGAATGAAACGACACGATTCCTGCTGGTTCATCGAGAGACAAGCGTGACGCGGTGAATAGAGTGTCGAACGCGACACGCGACACGGTGCGACCCGGCGCCCCGGCGCTGCGGCGGCTTCGCAGGCTGTGTCTCTCGCTCCCGGAGGTTACTGAAGCCGGGTCATGGGGGCATCCAAACTTTCGGGCCGGCAAGCGAACATTTGCCGCCTTCGAGTGGTTCGACGGCCGGCCCTCGATTGCGTTCAGGCTCAACGCCACTGACATCGAGCTGCTCCGCGCTCGCAAGCGGTTTTTCCTCACACCCTATGGCCGCGGACAATGGGTCAGTGCGTGGGTGGATGGCGCGGTAGATTGGCGTCTGGTCGAGCGTCTGCTTCGACGCAGTTATCGCCTCGTCGCGCTCAAACGCATGACGCTTGTTTTGGACAAGAGTTCGAAGAAGGGAATCGCGCGCCGGTGACACTGATGGTGCTCGTGCGGACGAACAGCCTTGAATAGGCGGATTCGATGATTCACGTCGTGTTGCTGGCAGTAATTCTCGGCACGTTGAATGCCCAGCTCGCCCCGGCACCCGTATGCGCGGCGCTGCCGGGGCGGAGAGCGGAGCGGATTCAAGGTGAAGTCGTCCGCGGTGCGAGGTTCAACACAATTACGCCCGCGGGATGGATGCTTCGCCTCGTGCCCGGACAGCAAGGCTGGTTCCTCGAGGTCACTCAAAAAGGGCGCGAGATGGACGATCTGTCGCGCCTCACTCCGCCCTGGCACTTTGTGCCGAACGCGCGCGAGCTCGAGGGCTGGCATTTTCGCAACGCCGACAATTCCGGCCCGAACGACGGCAGCGTGAATGCGCCTCAGGAACTGCGCGAGTTCATCTTCTCGCCCGTCGTCGGACGGGGAATCGAGTACAACGGCAGCGCAACCACTCCCGAGGATGTCGCAAAAGTTGAAGCGTTCGGGCGGGGCTGGCTGCATCTCGATGAATTTCGCCTGACGCCGCCGCGGCAGGGCGAGAGGGCAGCGTTCGAGTGGCTCAGGTTCACGGCCTGCCTGACGTGGCCGGCCGGCTAGCGCAACCCTTCCTGGCTTCTTCGAAGTTCTCGAACAGCCGGCTGGCATACGTCCCCGCAAGCGTGTCGAGGCGGTGGGGTTGCCCCCTCTCAACCGTGTATCGCGCCAGTGTGCCCTTCGATCGAAGGAACTCGGCTTCACGCTCCATTTCGTCGTGCCATCTGTACTTGTCGGTCTCCCCGACGTACATGAACACGCACATCTGCGAAATTGCCTCGAGCTTGCCGCGGCTCGGTTGCCACATGTATCCGGGAAACGCGGTCACGGAGAGGAAGTACTGCGGGTTGGCCGCGGCGACGTGGAATGCGGCAATGCCGCCGTTGGACGGGCCCCCGATGTGGAACTTTCCGCCCTGAATCCGGTATTCCGCCAGGATGACTTTCAGAAATTCCGGGAAGATGCGAGCCCCGTCGTCGAAAAAGAGCTCGCCGTTTGGCGCGGCGGGCGCCACCACGATGTATCCGCGCTTTTCAGCCTCCGCCCGGAAGTTGCGGTTCAGGATGTTATCGACGGTGTTCATCGTCTGCGGGCCGCCGCCGAAGGCAAGGATCGCCGGATATTCCTTCGAACGGTCGTAGCCCGCGGGCAGAACGACCTTGTAGTGCACGGTGACGCCCCCGATTTGTTTTGTGTTGTCGAGGACTTCGGCACGCACAGGTTCGGAGGTCAGGATCCCGGCGGCCGCGAAGGTCATTGCCGACAGCATCCACGTTGATTTCAACGCCTTCATCCTGCATCCTCCCTTCGCGACAGCGACTTGCGCGCGTCGCTGTGAACGCTCAGCGCGGATCATCGGGTGCGCATGGCAAGCTGTCAAGCCAACCGCCGGCTGGAGGCCGCTGCCTGCACCGCCCGCCGTTCGTGCAATCATGTCGCATTGCTGGTTTTCCGATTCCATTTGAACGGTTGCAAACGTGCCGCGGACAGACAATCTCTTCACCCTTCCGCCAGGCCTCCCGGTTCCTGTCGACGATGGCCTGGCGCGACACCTGCCGGGACTCCGCGTCGCGTCACAGTCGCTGCTCGCCACGACCGGGCAGTGGGTCGACCTCTCGCTGCTTCCCGGCCGTACCGTTGTCTATTGCTACCCGCGAACGGGACTCCCCGATCAGGACCCGCCGGACGGATGGGATCTGATTCCGGGTGCTCGAGGGTGCACGCCGCAGTCGTGCGCGTTTCGCGATCGTCACCGCGAGCTTGAAGCGCTCGGTGCTCGCGTCTTCGGCCTCAGCACCCAGGACACGGAGTATCAGCGCGAAGCGGCAACGCGGCTTCATCTGCCGTTTCCGCTGCTCAGCGACGCCGGGCTCGAGTTTGCTTCCGCGATGCGTCTCCCGACGTTCGAGGTGCAATCGATGCGGCTGCTCAAGCGACTCACCCTTATCATCGACGCGGGGGTCGTCCAGCACGTGTTCTATCCGGTTTTCCCGCCCGATCGCGACGCACAGAACGTCATCGAGTGGATCAGGAATTGGGCGCGGTAGTGTCGATGCTGAACTCGGCGACGCGAAACGCGAGCTTCACCTCGGAGGAAGCGCCCACGTGCCGGGACGCGACCTCGCAGAGCGGCTCGGTGAGGTCGATGCCGGCCTTCGTGGCACTGAGCGCCACGTGCGTCAGCAGCTCGACGAGGGTGTGACCGGTGTCCGGCACCTCGATGCGGATTCGATGATTGGCCGTCGTGGACGCCGTGTCAACGGCGCACCCGAGGCCACGCGCGAACTCGCTCACCAGACGGAGCACCAGGTCGTTGCCGCTGGTCAGCGTCAGAAAGACGGTCATCACGGCGCAAGTCTACCCCAGTCCCTGTTCGCGCCCGCGACCTGCTCACGCAGGTCTTCCGGTCTTGTCCAGCTCTCGGTAAAAGCCAAGATCCTCTCCGCGCAGCAGCTTCGTGATGTACAGGATCTGGCCGTAGTGCATGCCGAAATGTTCCACCACGTGATACACAGCGTATAACCCGGTCACCGTGTAGCCCTGGATATGAAGCGTGGCGAGCAAGTCGGCAGGGGTCAGGCGCGACAACACGTCTGAGGCACGTCGTATCGTCGAGTCCAGCCTTTCAAGGAGAACGGCGCGAGGAATTGACTCGCGCTCGGCGAATTCGGCCGGACGGTTCCGTGCGTCGTCCACCCGTTCGAAAGACGCCACCAGCCACTGATGGACGTTGCCGTTCAGATGCAGAATCAGATTGCCGATGCTGTTGCTTGCCTCGTTTGGCCGCCACCAGACCTGCTCGTCCGTCAGCAGTTCCACCGAACTGCGAATCCGCGGCCAGTCCTGCTCAACGAGCTTCGAGCGTGAGAATTCGAGAAACAGCCTGGAGATGTCGGCGTCAGTCATAGGGTTAGCCTAGCAGGCGGAACGAGAGACGGTTTTTTGAAACCCCGCCCTCGAAACACCCGGCTTATCATCCATGCGCGCCACCATATTGGTGCGCGCCCGGGCTGGGAGCGGAGGCATCGACGCCCCAGAGTAGACGTGTCCACTGCATCGGGTTCGATCCGCATCGAGCAGGTCCGATCACACGGAGCGCCACTGAAACCGCGAGACGTCCGATTCTCAAAGACGCGCTCGCTTCGTACGAGCTGGTGCCGGGCACGGTCGTGCACCCGGGCTACGGGGTCGATTCTCGAAGGGGCAGTTGGCGAAAGTTACCTGTCGACCGCCAGGGCGCTGTTCTTCAAGGCCTCGTATCTGACGCGGTTCTGACTGCGCGTAATAAAATCCGTTCACACCCTCATGGCCGCTGAGCGTATGTCGCGATTTCTCGAATCAACAGACATCCTCAACTGGCGCCACGCCGACGTGTCTGCTCGAGCGCGAACCCTGCGTGGCGGGTTGACCGATCGTATCGAGATTGCTCGCCGCTGCTTCGAGTGGGTGCGGGACGAGATCAAGCACTCTGTGGACTACGGACTCACGCCCGTAACCTGCGCCGCGTCCGATGTCCTCCGGGAGGGCAGCGGTTTCTGTTACGCGAAAAGTCACCTGCTGGCTGCGCTGCTGCGTGCCAATGGCCTGCCGGCGGGACTGTGCTATCAGCGTCTGAGCCTCAGTGGCGGCGCCCCGCCCTACTGTCTGCACGGACTGAATGCCGTGTGGCTCCCGGATGTTGGCTGGTACCGCGTCGATCCACGCGGCAATCGGAATGGTATTGACGCGCAATACCTGCCGCCTTTCGAGCGGCTGGCATTCTCTGTCAGCGCACCGGGCGAGGCCGACCTTCCCGAAATCTGGGCCGAACCGCTCCCAATCGTCGTGGAGGCGCTGCGTGCTCACCAGACGACGGATGCACTTTCCCGGAATCTCCCTGACGTAGAGCTGTTGCCTCGTCCGTCGAGCCGTTAGCAGTTAGCGAGGCCGGGACCATCTGATTCCTGCAATGGACGATCGCCGGATTGAAACAGGCGTGATCGGCGACCCCGAGAGCGCCGCCATCGTCATCGCAGATTACCAGCCAGTCTGGCCCGAAAACTTTCAGGTTCATGCGGCAATCATCGCCGCGGCCTTGGGAAGAGCCGCACTGCGAATCGAGCATATCGGATCGACGTCGGTGCCCGGTTTGGCGGCGAAACCAATAATCGACATGCTTGTGGTGGTGAAGGACTCAGCGGACGAAACGTCGTATCTTCCGATGCTGGAGGCAACGGGCTATTCGCTGCGCGTTCGCGAACCGGACTTCCATGAACATCGCATGTTCAGGACGCGAGCACGAGATGTCCACGTCCATGTCCTTTCGGACGGATGTCCTGAAATCGAGCGGTATCTGATATTTCGAGAACGACTGCGGAACAGTCCGAGCGATCGGCAGTTGTATGAAGAAACGAAGCGCAGGCTGGCTGGGCGATCCTGGCCCAGCATGGACGCTTACGCGCAGGCAAAAACAGCCATCGTCGAACACATCATCGCTGCGGCGCGTTCAACCGCACGGCCATAGGTCGACAAAAGCGGGCCCCTGGAGGCGGTTGCAGCGGCGCCGCGGTTGTCACACCGCTTCTCAATTTGACTCGGCGCCCGCATCTGGCGGCTCGCCTCCGCGACCGAGACGAAGGACAAACCTGCACTTTGCGTGTTCCAGTTCAGGACCAACGGCACTCCGGAACCTCGTGATGATGTGTGCAGCAGCGGCGCGTTCCGCGCACCTAACGTCAAGGTGCGTCTTTTGTAGAACTCTATGTTTCCGTGCTCTGGCCACCACCACAGCGCGGCGTACGGGTGATGTTGATGTGCGGGTGCGACGCGCACGTTCTGTGGCGCATTCCCATCATGTTCGTCTACCGCGTCTTGATCGACCGCCAGAGCTCCTCGTGCGCGCGGCATCGCCCCGGCACACGCTGGTTCGTGGGGCTGGAAACCATCGAATCCGGCGGTGCTCCGCACGCGTCGACCGAAGAGTAATATCGGTTCTCGATGTTCACGCTCGAGCACGTCGTGCCATGGGGTCGATCGTTCGACGAGTATCGACGGATGTTTTCTCTGACCGACGATGACCTGCGCCGCGCGATTGTGGGTTGCGGCGACGGCCCCGCCAGCTTCAACGCCGAGGCAACACGCCGAGGCACACGTGTTGTTTCCTGCGATCCAATCTATCGTCTTGCCAGGTCGCAGATTGAGCAGCGAATCGCGGCGACCTGTGATCAGATCATCGAGCAGACGCATCGCAATGCCCATGAGTTCGTATGGCGAGATCGAATACGCACCGTCGAAGAGCTGCGCGAGGTGCGGATGAACTCGATGCGCGCATTCCTCGACGACTACGAGGCAGGAAAAACAGCGCGCAGATACGCTGACGCGGAGCTCCCGGCGCTGCCGTTTGCCGATCGTGCATTCGATGTCGCCCTGTGTTCGCATTTACTCTTTCTGTACTCGGATCAGCTCGGGGAGCCGTTTCATCGTGCGGCAATTCGGGAAATGTGCCGTGTGGCCGGCGAGGTGCGCATCTTTCCGCTGCTGACGCTGGGTGGTCAGCGATCCCCCTTTGTGGACGCATGCGCGCGCGAACTGTTCGATCAGGGCCACCGCGTGGTCATCGAGACCGTGGCGTATGAGTTTCAGCGCGGCGGGAACGAAATGATGCGGATTACGGCGCAAATCGCCTCCGGATAGGGCACGCCGGCCGATCGGATTCAAGTCCACGACCGTCTCTTGCGAGCGACAACAGCCTATTGACACGCAGGTGCAAGACGCCGAACATCTCCCCGGAACAACAGCCGTGAAGCAGTTGAGCCGGCGCCAGTTTTTCGCAGCAGCGGCCAGCGGCGCGGCGGCGTTTGCCGCTGCCCGACGGACGTTTGCGGTGCAATCGGCGAAATACGACCTGATTATCAGAGGCGGTCGTGTCATCGACCCTTCGGTACGGCTCGACGCAATCCGCGACGTGGCAATCGCGGGCGGCCGCATCGCCGCCGTCGAGGCCAGCATCAGCGCCAATGCCGCTGCCACGGTTGATGCGCGCGGCAAGCTCGTCGTTCCAGGCCTCATCGACATCCATACCCATACCGCGCGTACTGCAGAGGGACCGGCGCTCGTGCTGCGAGACGGGGTCACGGGATGGGTCGATGCGGGATCGCAAGGCGCCGATCACATTGCCGACACGGTCGCCGTCGCGCGGTCGTCGCCGCAGCAGGGTCGTGTGCTCATCAACATCGGACGGGCCGGTATTCTGCCCGACGGCGACACCATGGACCTCGCCCGCGCCGACGTAGGCGCGGCGCGCGACGCCATCGCGAAGAACCGCGAGTTCATCGTCGGTGTGAAGGCGCGGCTGTCGCAGAATGTCGCGGGCGCGAACGATTACGAGGTGCTCCGGCGCGCGCAGGAGGTGGCGACGTCGTTCAACCTCCCCGTGATGATCCACATGGGACAAACAATGTCTCCGCTTCCGAGGCTTTTCGATCTCCTGAAGCGCGGCGACATCGTGACCCACATGTTTGCCCCGCCGCCCAACAGCATCGTCGACGACAGCGGCCGCATCCTCCCCGCAGTGCTTGCCGCGAGGCGCCGCGGCGTCTGGTTCGACATCGGCAATGGTCAGAACGGACATATCAGGTGGGACACCGTCGCCCTGATCATGAAAGCCGGGTTCTGGCCCGACACGTTCTCGACCGACTGGAATACGAACAGCCCCACCACAGGAGTGATCGATTTTCCCAATTGCATGTCGAAGCTCTTGGGCTACGGCATGACCATCAGCGACGCGATTGCGTGCGCCACTCTCAATGCCGCGCGCACATTCCCGCTGTTCAACGATCGGGGGACGCTCAATGTGGGCGCGCCGGCGGACGTGGCGCTGCTGGAGCTGCGGGACGGCAACTTCGAGTTTCTCGACAACTACAAAAACACCATCACCGGACGTCAACGACTGTTCCCGAGTGGAACGGTGCTCGCCGGCAAGTGGATGCCGCGCGCGTAGGACTATGCGCTCGCGAGCCGAAGGAGGACACATGAGACCCACAGGACGCGTCATGATGTTCGTCGCCCTCTTCGTGTTGGCGAGTGCGCTCGCCGGAGATGGTCCGGGCGCGGCGGCCGCCGCGCAAACGGCCGCGGAGCCGTTGAGCAAGACCTGCCGTGTGACCCGCGCGGACGACGTCGAACTTCAAAAGATTGAGCCGTTCAAGGTCTTCGACAACCTCTACTACGTGGGCCCGTGCTATGTGTCTGTCTGGCTGGTGACGACGCCCCAGGGCCACATCCTCTTCGATTCGGCGCAGGAGCCCTTCGTCGATCACGTCATTGCCAACATCAAGAAGGTCGGCATCAATCTCAGAGACATCAAATACATCATCCTGAGTCACGGTCATCTGGACCACGTCGGCGGCGCCGCCCGATTGCAGGAGCTCACCGGAGCGCGCGTCGTCGCGGTAGCAGAGGACTGGAAGATGATTGAGGAGCTGAACGGAAGGACAAGCAGGCGCGATCCGAAGCCGAATCGCACGCCAAAGCGCGACATGGTGGTGAAGGACGGCGAAACACTGACCTTGGGCAACCAGACGCTGAAGTTCCACCAGCTGCCCGGTCACACGCCCGGTGTGTTGATGACCGAAGGCATCACCGTCTACGACGGGAAAACCTCGTACAAAGCGGTCGTGCCCGCTGGAGCCGCCGGCGGCGACGGACTGGCCGGGGCTGAGCAGGGCGTCAAGAACGCCAACAAGCTCGCGGCCATGCAGGGAGTGCAGGTGAACCTGCAGATTCACAGCTGGGCGGAACCGGACGGCTATCCCGGAGGCGGCGTCCTTGAACGTGCGGCCCGACTCAAGAATCGAAAGCCGGGCGAGCCGCATCCCTTCGTAGATCCCGCGACCTGGAATCAGCGGGCGAAGGCGGCGCAGGAGGGCGCGGCGAAAACGCTGGCCGCGGAACGAGCGAAAGCATCGGCGGGCAAGTAAGCGCCGTCAGTCCCATTCGACTCGGACCTTCCAACTGAATGGGTGCCACCAGGTGCCGAACACCACGTAGCCGGACCGCGTGAGGCCATCGCGGTCCGTGCACTTCGACGTGATAGGCGTCTTCGTTCTCGGTGCGGAGCCACTTTCGCGGACCTTCGTAGAACCATGCACCCCGGAACGTCACGAGCTGGTATCCCTCTCGCTCGCACCAGCGCGTAACGCGCCACCGCGCCCAGATCCGCCCCGTCCACAAGAGAAAGATGAGGGAGAGGATTGTGACCGTCGCGATGAAGAGCGGGTCGCTTGAACTGAAAGACATTGGTGGCAGGTGCGTCGGTGTCTTTTTTGAAGTCCAGGAATATTATCAGGCCACTACTCCTTCCCCTCGGTCGATACGTATCCGTCACACGCAATAACGGGCAGCCTCGGGTAACGATCGAAAGCCGGATCGGTATACGACAGGCGGCAGAGTACGAACAACGCGCCTTTCGACGATTCGACGATCCGCGCATGAGCGCAGGACGCACAAAGTCCCTGCTCTGCGCCGGCTGTCCTCGCCACGTTGCGGGCGTCTCCATCGACCACTCTTCTATTTGTTCCTCCGCTGGTAGTCGACGCTCATCAACTGTTGCCAGGTCCCATCGGGCGCAAGCATGCGCGCGGTCAGGACACGATGGTCGTCACTCTTGAATTCGATGATGTCTTTGTATTTCGTCATTTTTCCGTCGCCAGCCAAAGTGGGACCGTCGGAGTTCAGCGTCAGGATGCGGCCGGTCGCGTCGAGCTCGCCGTCGTAGACCCACAAGTAGGTCATCATCGAGCCAATCCACGTGCCGACGTAGCGCTTCTTGTCGGTGTCGTAGCCGAGTGTCATCAGCGTCTTCGCCGGAGCGCCTCCGGGCATTTCGCCTCGTCCCTCGGCCAGCACCCATAGACCGCCGAGGGAGCGGACGCTCTCTGCGCCGGTCGCTTTCGTTGCGGGCTTTCCCGGCTCTGGCGGCGCGACGGTTTCGTACGTCCAGTCGCCGACAAGCTTGTGGAGCCATTCATGCTCCTTCTGTGGCTTCGCATTCATGATTGGCGCTTCTGTCTGCGCTGGTGCGCTTTCCATTGTTTTCTCCTTTCGCGATTGTGCAGGATTCAGGGCCGCGCGCTGAGTCTGGAAAAGCACGCAATTCCTGCGCCGCAAGGCGCGCGGTACCGACCTCGTCAAGAAAACGATGGACCCCGTGAGCCCGATCTCCGGCGTCTGGCGCATTACATGCTGGGAGGACTCGCAGACATGCGCCCGATTCACACATCTATCCGGCTGAAGCGTATCGCTCCACTCATCATGTTCTGTCTCTCGACCGTTTCTGCGTTCGCGCAGACATCGCAGGACCCTGCACCGCGCGTTGAGTCAGCGTTATCGCCAGGCACAACAGTCTGGATCACCGATTCCGCAGGGCGGGAAGAAAAGCGACTCAT
Source organism: uncultured Acidobacteriota bacterium (assembly GCA_963814955.1). Taxonomy (GTDB): domain Bacteria; phylum Acidobacteriota; class Vicinamibacteria; order Vicinamibacterales; family UBA2999; genus DATCJA01. Next base: position 926,389 of record CAWFEX010000008.1, on the reverse strand, counting down.
CGTCAGCATGTCCGACGGCATCGTGACGACCAGTGCGAACGAGGACGTCCGGCGCTTTCGCACCACCGACATCGTTCGTGTCAGGGCGCGGCATTCTGATTCGGTGATCAATGGCGCGTTGATTGGGGCCGGTGCTGCGGTGGCGTCTGGACTCGTCCTTTGCACCCGAACGGAGCCGTGGGAGAACTGCCGCGACGATGTCGGACCGATACTCAGGATTGCGGCGATCGGCGCCGGCGCGGGCATCGGAATCGATGCGCTGATCCGCGGAAGAAGAACGATCTACGAAGCACCGAAGTCAACGCGGCTGCATGCCGTCCCCATCGCCGCTCGTGGAGCCGCAGGGCTGAGCGTTTCGGTCAGCTTCTGACTCTGTGCCTCGTACGCGTTCGTCTGTCGTCGGTGCGACCCGCGTGTTAGCATGATGATCCCGCGCTTTTGAAGTGGGCCTGTAGCGCAGTTGGGAGCGCGCCTGAATGGCATTCAGGAGGTCACCGGTTCGATCCCGGTCAGGTCCACCACCCATCCTTTTCCACTACAACAACTTGCCGATTTCGCCTCCACGCGTCTCCAAAATATCTCGACGTGGCCAGCCGTTTCGGCGACCGCGCGGGTTAATCTGGCGGGGATAACAATGACGTTTCTTTACTTCGTTCTCGCGGCGGTTGCAGTTGCCTTCGCCGTCGATGCGTTCAACCGCCGCCGGATTCGTAACCTCCAACAATCTGGCGTGTACCCTCCACCCGGTCAAGGTGGCGCACACGATGTGGAACGTCTCATAGCTCTGGGTCGAAAAATCGATGCGATTAAGCTCTATCGTCGGATCCACCGTACCGATCTGAAGACCGCGAAGAAAGCGGTCGATGAAATCGCTGACCGACCGGATCTTCGCCAACGATAAGGAAGCCTCGTCCGAGCCCGAATCTGCCGATCCCCATTGAGTCTGAATTGGACGATCGGACCATGGCGCTGGTGCAGGAGAAGTCGAAGGTCGTTATACTCCCTCCACTATGAACGATCCTGCCGACGACTTGTTACGAATTTCGATGAGTCACGGCCTCCCCCGGTGTCTTCATGTTGTGGCAGAACTCGGTGTTGCGGATGCCTTGGGGGAATCGCCGCGAAGCGCCGAGGAACTGGCGAGGGACACCGGAACACATGCGGGAGCGCTGGCGCGCACGCTGCGCGTTCTTTCGGCTGAGGGGATCTTTGAGGCTCGTGATGGCGCATGGGGCCACACGCCGGCGTCGCGTTTGCTGCGATCGGATCATCCGCAATCGATGAGATCGTTTGTCCGGATGATCGGGTTGCCCGTCTACTGGCGAGGATTTGAATACTTCGCCGATGCCTTGAAGACCGGACAGTCCATTGAAGAGAAAGTCGTCCCAGGCGGCTATTGGAAGTACCTCAGCGAGAATCCGGAGGCCGCCCGTCTTTTCGACGAAGCGATGATGGGGAAAGCGGCGGGACAAATCGCCGGCGTTTTGAGGTCTTACGACTTTTCCGCCTTTGAAACAATCGCCGACATCGGGGGCGGCCGCGGTCATTTACTGGCGGCCGTGCTGCACGCCACGCCCCTGGCTTACGGAGTGCTGTTCGATCAACCGCATGTGACGGCTGCGGCTCAGGCTGCGGGAGTGGAATCGGAACGGCTGCGGGTGCATCCCGGAGATTTCTTCATGGATGCGCTGCCTTCCGCCGATTGCTATCTCATCATGCAGGTAATCCACGACTGGAACGATCACAAAGCCGCTCAGATTCTAGCCGCCATTCGAAAGGCGGCGGCGCCAGGTGCGAAGCTCCTGCTGATCGAGTGCATTGTTGAGGAGGATTCGAAGCCGAGCTGGACGAAGATGCTCGATCTGCAAATGCTGACGCTGCTGTCGGGAAAAGAGCGAACTGAGAAAGAGTATTCGGACATGCTTCGAACCGCCGGCTTCCGTCTGGATCGAGTGATTGATGTCGGGATGTCGACTTCGATCCTGGAGTCGGTTGCGGTTTAAAGAGATTTACGTGCGTCCGCCGCACAAGATCGATTAATCCTTCGCGACAATGCGGAAGAAGCTCGTTACTCTTGAGAGAAACGCTCAGGCCAAATAGGTAAACGGTACCGGCCTTTCGAGGGGCAGACCGCAAGCCATGGAATATTGCGGTTTCGAGTTCCGCGTGGCGTAGTTTTGAGCCGTGAGTCATGGGTTCTGAGCCGTCCGTTACCGCTGCAAAACTTCTTGCGACCTCGCGTGACGCCGTTCTCAAAAGACGGCGGGTTCCATGACTTCACCAACGTTGTCCGCAATTCCCCTCATTCCCAGAAAGCTCCTGCTCGGCAACCCGACCCGGTTCGCTCCGGAGCTGTCGCCGGACGGCCGGATGTTGGCATGGCGTGCCGACGTCGACGGTGTCATGAACCTCTGGGTAGCGCCGGTTGACGCGCTCGGCGAGGCGACCCCGATCACCAGTCTCCCGGGCCGGCCGATCGTTTCGCACGATTGGACGCCGGACTGCCGTTGGATCCTTTTCATGAAGGACCTCAACGGAGACGAGAACTACAACATCCACATCGTCGATCCGGTTACGCGGGAAGTGCGCAATCTCACCCCGTTTCCCAAGGTGGCCGCCCGGCTCGTGCAGCCGTCGCCGGACATGCCCGACAAGGTTCTGGTCCATCTGAACGATCGCGATGCGCATTGGCATGACGTCTGGAAGGTGGATATCGCTACGGGCGCGCGCACGCTCGTCTACGAGAATACCGACCGGCTCGGCGCAATCCATTGCGATTGGCAGGGCAAGCTCCGGTTCGGGCGGCGCTCGGGTGTCGAAAAAGGCACTGATGAGCTCCTACGCTTTGTAGGGGGCCGGCTGGTGCTGTGGCGAATCATTCCGTTCGAGGATTCGCTCACAACCTACCTTGCCCATTTCAACAGGACCGGCACGCACTTCTTGATGTCCTCGTCGGTCGGCCGCAACACCGCGGCGATTCTGCGCGTCGATGCCGAGACGGGAGCCGAAACCGTGCTCGCGGAGCACCCCCAGGCCGACGTCACGATGTTCCAGTTGGACCCGGACACGTTCGAGGTCACTGCGGTGGAGGTCGACCCGGGCCGCCGGAAATGGATTGTCGTCGACCCGGCGGTTCGCGCGACGCACGAGCAGATCAAGGCTAACTTTCCCGACGTCGATTACATGGTCACCAGCACCAGTCGAGACCACACGCGATGGCTTGTCACCGTCTGGGGACCCGAGAAGCCCGCGACCTACTATCTTGTCGACCGCACCAAGGGCGCGATCACCGAGTTGTTCAGCGCCAGGCCCGACCTCAAGCCCTATCGGCTCGCCGGCATGCAGGCCGTCAGCATCAAGTCGCGGGACGGGCTTGATCTCGTCTCCTACCTCTCACTGCCGCCCGACGAGAAGCCGCGCCCGCGCGCGCCGCTGCCAATGGTCCTTTACGTGCACGGTGGACCCTGGGCCCGCGACGCCTACGGCTACAACCGCGATCACCAGTGGCTCGCCAACCGCGGCTATGCCGTGCTCTCAGTGAATTACCGCGCGTCCTCGGGCTTCGGCAAAGTCTTCCTAAACGCCGGCAACCAGCAGCACGCCGCCAAGATCCACGACGATCTGATCGATGGCGTTGAGTGGGCGATCCGCGAAGGCATCGCGCGCCGCGACAAGGTCGCGATCATGGGCTGGTCATACGGCGGCTATTCATCCTTTGTCGGAGCCACCTTCACGCCAGACGTGTTCTGCTGCTCGATCCCCGTTGTCGGCATAACCGACCTCGTGACACTGATGGAAAACTCGCCGCCCTATTGGGCCGACTATATCGACCAGTTCGCCAAGCGCTATGCCGACCACACCACCGAGGAGGGCCGCTCCTTCTTGCGCTCGCGCTCCCCGCTCTACGAAGTCGACAACATCAAGCAGCCGATGCTGATCGGGCACGGTGCCAACGATGTCCGCTGCACGCTCGCGCAGAGCGATTTGATCGTGGCGGCCATGAAGGCCAAGGGCATTCCCGTCACCTATGTTGTATTTCCCGACGAAGGCCACGGCTTCTACAGGCCGGAGAACAACATCGCGTTTCATGCCATCGCGGAGGCGTTCTTGGCCCGCCATCTCGGCGGCCGAGCCGAGTCCATCGGCGACGACTTCAAGGGCTCGTCGCACGAGATTCGTGCAGGGGCCGATATCCTCGGTAGGTAAACGGTACCGGCCTTTCGAGGGGCAGACCGCAAGCGACGGAATATCGCGGTTTCGATTTCCGCGTGGCGTAGTTTTGAGCCGTGTCAGGGTTCTGAGCCGTCCGAAACTCGGCACTCACTACTCAACTGAAAACTGCGTTAGGCGCGGAGTGTCTTCCAGTTCCGGTCGCCCGTGCCAATGTCTTGCACGACGGAGAACGAGAGCGTCGCTATTGTGCGGCCGTCCTCCGTCTCGGCGGTGACACGCCATCGTCCAGGCCTGAAGATCGACTTCACTGCTGTTCCCCGGAACCCCTCCGTGCGGCCGCCGACGATGTCGAGCGGAATGCGGTCGGTCGTCATCCAGGCGTCGCGCGCCGTGTCGAACACTTCCCACCGAATCACGACGCGGTGACGAAACCCGGACGGCGCGAACACGCGCACGAAGTAGTGGAGTCGGTCGCCGTTGCGCTGCTTGAATGTCCGTGAGTCGCGCCGCCAGAATTCGTGAAGCGCTGGCGCCTCGTAGAAGAGCGTGTAGCCGCTGCTGTCGCGACGGACGTCGTGGTAGATGCCCTGGAACTGGACCGACAGGGGGACGGGCGGGATCAAATGGAGCAGGTACAGAGCACAAATGACCATCAGGACACCGCCAGCAGGGGCAAACAGGCGCCTCCGTGCGAGCGTTCGCTCGGGGCCGGGCGGCGTGAGCCAGGCGGTCACCCGCCACACTATTGCCGCGCACGACAGCAGCGACAGCAGGAATACCCACGTACCCATACGTCCCAGCAGGATCGGAATGAAGTACGTCAGGAACGAGAGTACGCAGAAGCTGTAAAGGCCCAGTCGGAGACGGTACCCGGCCTGCCGGACTCGCGGGACCTCGTTCACCACCATCACGGCGACGAGCACCGCCAGGAACACTGCCGGTCGAGCGCTGGTGCTGCTCCTGAAGTAAAGGACGACGTAAGCGCTCAGAAGACCACCGTATAAGAAATGGAGCGCCTCGACGTTGTACCGCCACACACGCGCTGTGAACCCGGGAACCCAGCTGCCGGCTTCTTCCCGTTGTTGGTAGACAAGCAGACCTGTCAGGCAGGCCAGATATCCGAGCTGAAACGCCAGATCCGTCCACGCGTCGATGCGCTGCATCGTGACAAAGTCGAACAGAAATCCCGCCACGAATGTCGCGGCTGCTGAATGGCGACGAACCATGAGCATCACTGAGGGCCGCTGACTCAAGGCTGCGGGCGGCAGGTTCGCTGAGGACTGCATGCTGCGGATTCGCGACGAGAGGTCTTCAAGAATGGTACCGCGCTGCGGACCTGCTTTCGCAAGCCTTCGGGGATTGCGGCTCGGATGTGTAGCGCCGACGCTATCTGACCGATACAGCCGGCGACAGGATCAGGCCCAGACAGTCGCTCGTTACGCGACCGACGCGCAGACCAACCCACACGGAGGGGACCATGGACAGACGCCGCACGATCTTGATCGTCCTGCTGTTCGCTTCAGCGGTATCGCTTCCAATATCCGCCCAGCAAGCGCACGTCGCGGACCAAGCAACCCTTGATCAGGCGGTTGCCGATCACGTCCAGCAAACAGCTGACGACCGTCAGGCAATACTGCGAGCGCTGGAAAACGAGCAGGTGCGCAAGCTCGCGGGAGGAGTCGGTCTCGATCTGAAACGTGCGGAAGCGGCAGTGGCGACGCTTGACGACGCGGACGTACGTCTCATCGCAGCTCAGGCGCAGGCCGTCAACGACGCGTTGGCGGGCGGCCAGTCCACCGTGACGATCTCCACGACGGTCATCATCATCGGCCTTCTCGTGTTGATTCTGCTCATCGTTGCCCTCTGATTCGCACCTTCCTGATTGCGCGCGGATTCGCGTGCGTGACACGCGATTCGTGGTCCACGTCGCCTTCCTTTCGTCCGGTAGACAGTGGACCTTGACGGTGTACAGGCTGGCCTTCAGCTCGCCCAGCCGGCGCGACGTGCATGCGAATGTTCCTAGAACGTCATGCGGTGCGCCGTGCTGGCGAAGCAGCCAGTTAGCATCGGTTCGCCAAGTTCGCTGGTCGTCGGGTCGGGAACGAACACGGCAAACGTGCCGCTCTCGACCACAGGCGAAGGCGCCGATCACCGCGTCGCTCCTGCGTCACAGCGTTTTTTGCCAGCGATCCCGATCCTGCCGCAACCGCGCAAGCAGCGCAGTGAAACCCGCGTGACCTTTCAAACTCGCGAGGCTTTGATCCGTTGAGAACCGCGGATACGACGGGTAACCCTCGTCGACGGCCTTCGTGAGCCAGCGCACGGCCTCGTCCTGACGGCCGAGAACGGCAAGCGTGCTCCCAATGTGAAACTGCGCGTGATGCATATGGGAAAGCCCGGTCGGGTTCTCCGCCGCAGGGATAGCTGCGGCCATGGTGCGCTCAGCCTCCTCGCGACGGCCGAGTCTGGCGTACACGACTGCCAGCAAGGCCACGTCGTGCCAGTATCGGATTCCGGGTCGCCACTCTTCGGCGATCTCAAGGGCGAGAGCACCTGCACAGCGTCCACCGGTTGCCCGATCGCCAGCAGCGCGTCAGCGCGGTAGAGGCGCAAGAGACGGGTGCCATTGCGATCCAGTTCGTGGCGCACCTCCTCCAGCCGGCCGGCGTCAATCAGCGCGTTGACCCTTCGGTTCGTCGGCGCCGCTGCCCCGGGGTCCAGCCGTTGTGCCTGCTCGTTCGCATCCACCGCCTTGTCCGTGAGTCCTATATGGAGGTACACCTTTCCCAGTTCTATGTACGCTTCGGCCAGGTTGGGATTGATCGACAGGGCGCGCCGAAGGTCGGTGATGGCTCGCTCGTGGGGAAAACGGTTGCGCAGGTTCCAGGTGAGTTGCGCGCGCGCGAGATACGCCTCGGCCTGGTTTGGGTTGATCGCAAGCGCCCGCTGGATTTCGAGGAACGCCTTTTGTTCAAGGACAGGGTCAGTGGACTCGTAGAAAAACCGCTGCGTGTACGCGCTGGCGAGGGCCGCGCGCGCCAGCGCGAAGTTGCCATCCTGAGCCACCGCCCGTTCGAGCTCCTCGATTGCCGCCACTCGCTCTTCGCTCCAATCGGCCACGTTCGGCGTGGCGGATGAGCGTCCCTTGAGGTGCCAGATACCGCGCAGATAGGCGTCGTAGGCGTCGGGATTCGTCGTGGCGAGCGACGGCGACGTCGCCGGTGGTTTCGGCGCCGAACGTCTTGGCGAGCGTGGTCGCAATCTGCCGCGAGATATCATCCTGCACGGCCAGGACGTCGGTCAGCTCCCTGCTGTAGCGTTCGCTCCACAGCGCCGTGTCATCGCGCGTGTCGACGAGGCTTACGTCAATCCGCACCATCCCGGCCGCGCGCTGCACAGCACCTCTGACGACGAGCCCGACACCAAGGTCGCGCGCGATGTCGCGGAAGCCCGTCTTGTCCCGATAGGCGAAGGTGCTGCTCGACGCGATCACCCGCAGGCCTGCGACTCGCCCAAGCTCGGTCGTGACCGCCTCTGTAATGCCATCGGCGAAATATCGCTCGCCCTCGCCGATCGTCGTGAATGGAAGCACCGCGACTGATGGGAGGTCAGACGTCGCGGACGACCGCGGGGTCGCGGTCCCCGACCTGCGGCGCCGTGCGCACGTACCACATCAGCGCGCCGACGGCGATGAGCGCGGCGAGAGACGTGACGGCCGCCATGGCCCACTGCCAGACGGGCACGTGGTCGCGGTGGATCGACAGCCGCGGTGTCCGCAGCCGTGCGAACACCACCGCGGAGCGCGTCCTCGATTTCCATCCCCGCGTCCGCGATGTCGCGCAGCCGCCGCGTCGGATCCTTCTCGAGGCAGCGCTGGAGCAGACGGCGAATGACGCGGCGGTGTCGCACCCGGCAGCGTGTCCCACGCCGGCTCGCGCTCGAGGATGGCGGCGAGCGTGTCGGTCACGGTCGGACCGAGAAACAGGGCGCGACCAGTGAGCATTTCATGAAGCACACAGCCGAACGCCCAGATGTCAGTCCGCTTGTCGACCGCCAGACCGCGCGCCTGCTCCGGGCTCATGTAGGCGGCCGTCCCGAGGATCACCCCTTCCCGCGTCCCGCCCAGCGTGACCGTGGGTGAGCGCGACCGATCCGCCTCCGACGCGTCGCCGACGAAGACCTTGGCGAGCCCGAAGTCGAGCACTTTTACCGTCCCATCCGGCGCAGTTTGATGTTGGCCGGCTTGAGGTCGCGATGAATGACCCCCTGCTCGTGCGCGGCTGCGAGCGCCTCGCACATCTGTCGCGCGATCGCGAGAGCCTCAGTGCAACGGTATGGGGCCTTGCGCGAGGCGATCCGCGAGCGTCGGCCCGTCGACCAGCTCCAGCACCAACGCATGAATCCCGTCGGCGTGTTCGAAGCCGTAGATGGCGCCGATGTTGGGATGGTTGAGCGAGGCGAGGACCTGGGCCTCACGTCTGAATCGCGCCAGGCGATCGGGATCGAGCGCGGAGAGTTCGGGAAGGACTTTGAGCGCGACGTCGCGGTTCAGCTGACTGTCGCGCGCGCGATAGACCTCGCCCATCCCGCCGGCCCCCAGGGGCCGATGATCTCGTACGGCCCGAGCCGCGTCCCCGCGGGGAATGGCCTCGGCGTGGTCGGCGATGTCACTCCTCGTGCCGCACGCTCGAGAGACCCGTCGGTCGACACCGGCTGCGCCAACAGTGACTCGACCTCTTCGCGCAACGTCGCGTCGCCGGCGCATGCCTCGTCCAGAAACGCGCTGCGCTCGTGTTCCGGCCGCTCGTACGCCGCCTGATACAGCTCTTCCACACGACGCCAGCGTTCACCATGCATCGTGGTCCCTCGCGGTGGTGTCCTGCTTTCTACTTTTCGTGTGCTTCTTGCCTGGTGCCTGTGCCGTCACGCAGCTCGCGCAACAGCCATGCTTTCGCCAGCCGCCAGTCGCGCTTCACGGTGTCGGGCGACACGTCGAACACCGCAGCGGTCTCCTCCACACTCAGACCGCCGAAGAATCTGAGCTCGATCATGCGGCTCTTACGCTCGTCCACACGCGCCAGCGCCTCTAGTGCATCGTCGAGCGCCACCAGGTCGCGGCCAGGTTCATTCGGGGCGACGAGCGCGTCGTCCAGCGTGATCCTGGCAGCGTCGCCACCGCGCTTGTCGCAACCTTTCGATCGCGCGTGGTCCACGAGGATACGTCGCATCAGCCGTGCGGCCATCGCGAGAAAGTGCGCGCGGTTCTGCCAGTTCATCTGCTGAACGTCGACGAGTCGCAGGTACGCTTCGTTGACGAGCGCGGTGGGCTGCAGGCTGTGGCCACCACGTTCCTCACGCATGCATCGCCGGGCGATCTGCTGCAGCTCCAGGTGCACGAGGGGAATCATCCGGTTGAGGGCTGTCTCATCGCCGTCTCCCCAGGCCACCAACAGTTGGGTGATCCCGGCGGGATGGGTCGGCATGCCGCCAATTCTAGGCCGTTTTCGGGCCGGTTCACCTTTTCCACCGTCGTTTTCCGCCTCTCGATACAGGAGGGGAAAACGGACATGGCGAACAAGGCACGAAACCTCACGGCCGGACTTGCTTTCACGGTCACTCTGCTCACCGCCATTCAGCCGCTCGCCGCTGAGAACCGACAGGTGACGCTCGTCCTCCATGTCGAGGACCATGCCCGCATCCCTGCCGCGGATCGGTCGCTGGCTGAGGCGGAGGTGACCCGGATTTACGCGACCGCCGGTGTTCATACCGTCTGGGCCACCGGGAACGAACACGCCGACGCCCCTGGGCTGCATGTGCGCGTGATTCTGTTCTCCCGCGACCTGGCGGAGGAGAAGATCCGGTCTGAAGCCGTGCCCGGCAGCGTGCTCGGCCTGGCGTCGCGCGGGGCGGGGCGCGCGTACATCCTCACCCACAGGATCGCCAACCTGGCGCTGCGACATGGCGACGACTTCAGACGGGTTCTCGGACGGGTCATAGCGCACGAAGTGGGACATCTCGTGCTGCCCGTCAACAGCCACTCTGACCAGGGCATCATGCGCGCGAACGTCGTCGTTCGCTCGAAAACCAACCGCGACTTCACGACGGAACAAAGTATCGCCATCCGCTCGATGCTCCTGGCCGCATCCCGCCCGCATGGAGCCGAGATAGCCGACGCCACCACGACCCTGACAGAGGTAGATCAACTGTTCCTCGCAAGTGCGCAGCAGTGATTCCCAAAGTGCCGCAGAAACGTCATTCCAACGTGCGTAGCTGACGTCGCATGATTGTGCCGGTGGACGTCTTGGGAAGATCGGCGACGAACCGGACCGAACGCAGAAGTTTGTAAGCGGCCAGCTGCCGTCGACAGAAGTCGATTAGCTCGATGTCGGTGGCTGAAGCCTCGCGCCTCAACACGACATAGGCCCGGGCCAGCTCTCCTTTGACCTCGTCGGCGATCGGTCCAACCGCCGACACTGCGACCGCGGGATGCCCGGCAAGCACGCGCTCGATCTCAGCGGGATACACGTTGTAGCCGGCGGTAATGATCAAACTCGTTTGTGAGTCGGTTGGAGTCTCGTCTCGCTCAGGAACCGCTCCGTTGAGCCGCCGCCGCCCGGGCCGCCGAGCAGGTGTTGAGAAGGGCTGCCGCGGCTCTATGTTTGGAGCGACTCATAACCCACGCGCTACCGGCAATTGCGCCGGACAAGATCGCCGAAAAGACCAGCGTGCGGGTCCAGCCAGGGAATGCCATCGTGTTGGCAAGGGCGGCGATACTCAGGAGCAGAAAACCGACGACGCTTCCGCTCAGGATTTCCGCTTCTTGCTCAAGCTGACCGTACCTCATCGCGATTGGGCCTTCGATAAGCCCGGCGAAGGTGGAAACGGTTAATTGGTTCGCGTTATCAACCAGTGCGATCGCCAACAAACCCACAACATAGGCCACCACAAGGATCGGAACTGCGGCAATTGCCGCCCAGTTGGAGCTACTAGTCAGGAGAGTCGCCAGATATGGAAGATTCGAGGCGAAGACGCTCACGATAAAGAAAAGGCCAACGAGACACAAAATCCCGACGCCGGACGCACCTGCAAATCCCTGGATGCCCTGGAAAAGTGTCGGCATGGTGAGTAGTTGAATCTAACGGCCGCGTGCGCCGTCCCGTCGCGCGCGGCCATGAGGCCGATGGCATTTACTGTGTCACGGTGAGCTCGAGCGTGTCGTAGCCCAGCGTGGCCGCGATGCCATTGGGTACCTCGTACACAGCTGACACTTTCATTCCGGGCCGCACTTCGGTCCGATCCGTGATTCCCTCGAACACAGTGTCGCCGGTCACGCGCAGCTGCACCTGCGTCCCGTCGCCGGCAGTGACTGTTACCCTCCGGCCGTCCTGAACGGCACTTGCAACGACACCGCTGATCCGCCGCTCAGTCGTCTCGATAATCTGCGGTCCGAGACCCTGCAGCTCGCGATGAATCGTCGCCGCGATCCAGGGAAGGTGCTCGGTCCGATCCCACTCGCTGAACGACTTCATCTGGAACTCTTTTTCGATCGTGGCGAGCGGCAGCCCCTTCTTCATCATCTCCTGCACCTGATCGCGCGCGAGGAGCATGTACTCGATCATCCCTTCCAGCAGCCACCCGCCGCCCACCGGTCCGTGCGCCGGCACGACGGTCGCCGGGCCCAGACTGAGGTACATCTTCAACTGCTTCAGCAGGCCTTCGGTCGTGCCGTGGCTGTAGTCGGGGCGGATGTCGGGGTGGCGATCCTTGTAGCCGGCCATCGACGCATGAAGGATGCGCTCCTTCGGCAGCCAGACGGCAATGTCGCCGGGATTGTACGGATCGTCGACGTAGATCAACTGGATTTCCCTGCCGCCGAGACGGAGCGTGTATCGGTCGCTGAAGCTCTGGATCGTGTCAGTGGGACTGAGACGTTCGAGCACCGCGGTCCGCTCGGGAAAGCGCCTGCGCCACGCCGTGATCTGATGCGGCCGCAGGACGGCCCACTGCTTCGCCACCCGCTCGTGGACGATGGTGGTCGCCGGAGGCGAGAAGAGCGCGGCGCCCCCGGAATGATCGTTGTGGTTCTGCGTGATGACGACATAACGCACCGGCAGGCTCGTCACGGACTGCACCTGCTTGAGCAGTTCGCGCGTGTCGGTCGTGTTGTTGCCGGTGTCGACCAGAACCACGCCTTCGGCGGTCACGATGGCCATTGCGTTCGAGTCGTTCAGCTTGCCGACCCAGGCATAGACGCCGTCAGCGAGCTTGCGGAACTCTGGCTGATTGCCCGTAATCGCGTGCGCCGCGCCGCTGGCCACGATTACGGCCGCCAGCGCAAGCATCGGAACCGTCCGCTTCATGCGAAACCCTCCAGTACCGCCCCAGCATATCGCGCCATCGGCTGAATGATGTCGCTGTTGATGAGAACAGCGCGCCGCCAGCTGGTTGCACCGGGTAGACGCTCTCGGGGCCACCGACGCTTTTTGCGCCCAGTTCCGCAAGGCAACTGACGCGCAACGGGGATTGTGCAACCGCCCGAACCAATCCCCAACTGAACGGCACGTCGGGTATCTGATTCTAGCGAGCGTTTGGCTGGCAATCCGGAAACGTGGGGTTGTTCGGCGCGTCGAGCGGGTGCAGTCCAACGACGCTGCGCGACCGGTCGACAACGGCCAGGCGCTTGCTCACCAGGAGCAGCTCGTACGCCCACGTGGGGAACGGCTCCAGACCGTCGATGCAGCTTGCGTTGTTGAAGTGGACATGCGCGATCTCGAAGAACTCCTTCAATCGCTTGACGACGCTGAGGTACTTCTCGTCGTGGAGCCAGCCGGTGCTTCCATCCTGCAACCAGTGGAACTCCACCGCCATCTGGTCGATGCGCTCCAACATCTCGTCAGGAGCGGATAGCAAGGTATTCCACTCGGCACCTTCCACGTCGATTTTGAGCACGATCTGTTTCGTCGTGTCGCCATTTCCGGCGACATGGTTCGTCAGCGTGTCGAACGTGTGCCCCTGTTCCGTCTTCGCTGCGTCGCCGACGCATTCCGGGTGAAAGAGCGCCGTGCCGCCAGCACATGCCGGCCGGGTCGTGTCGAAGCAGTCGTATTGGTGAACGGGTATCTTCAATGCGGTTGAGATGTCGCATCCCCACTGGTCATAACCGGCAATCCCGTACGAGTCACGCAGACCGGACGTCCCGAAGCAGGTTGGCACACATGAGATAACCCCCGTCGTGCGCCTCGCCAAATCGCTCCAGGTCGCAGTTGGTGACCGCAACCGGCTGCAGCATCTCGAACAGGGTCTGGCGCAGCGGCCTCTCCAGCGACGCGCGGTACTCCTGCTCCGCTGCCGCCGCCACTCTGGCCTGACGGTTTCGGTACACCCTGACCTGATTTCGCACGACCGCGCCAACGATCGCGACGAGGACGACTGCCGCTGCGACACGCCAGAAGCGCCGTCGGCTCGTATCCCGATTACGCATGGTGAACGGCTGCCATGATTTCCCCCCTTTTACTCGCGGAGCATATCAGGTGATGATTCAGCTGAAGAGATACTGCCCTCCTCAGGGAATGAGAATTCTCACCATCGTTGTCACCTATAACGAGGCCTCGAACATCGAGAGGCTCATTCCCGCAATCCGACAACATCTTCCGGCGTCATCCGTCCTGGTCGTCGACGACAGCTCTCCTGACGGCACGGCCGACATCGTGCGCGGGTTACAGGCGAGTGACCCGCGGATAGAGCTGATGACCAGACCAGCCAAGCGGGGCTACGGCTCCGCCGCCATTGCCGGCATGCAGTACGGCATCCACAATGGCTTTGACGCAATCGTCACACTCGACGCCGATTTTTCGCATGATCCGGCCGACCTGCCGCGTCTGGTCGATGCGCTGTCGCGCGCCGAGGTGTCGATTGGCTCCCGATACGTCGGTGGCATCAGGGTGCTCAACTGGGAAGTTCGCCGGCTGCTCCTCAGTCTTGCGGCGAACAGATACGTGCGACTCCTGAGTGGGCTCACGTCGGTGGACTGCACCAGCGGATTCCGGGCTTACAGGGTCGACGCGCTGAAAAAGGTCGCGTTCGACAGGATTTCGAGCACGGGGTACGCATTTCTGCCGGAGCTCCTCTTTGCGATGGGCCATATCCGTGTCGAGGAGGTGCCTATCTGCTATACGGAACGCCGCGTTGGGCAGTCGAAGATGGGGAACCGCGTCATTGTCGAAGCGATACTGCGTTCGTGGGTCCTTCTCTATCGCCGCGTCGGTCGATGGCTGCGCGGGAGCTCATCGTCGGCCTAATCACAGAATGTCCAGCGGCAGCGCGCCGCCCACTCCACCACGTCACTCGCGTGTCAGCTCGTAGAGCTGCACCGGTCTTCCCTGCCAGCGCGCCTCGCTCACGAGCCGAAGGTCGCGCGACGCACGGATATAGCTCACGACGTCCTCACAGGTGGCGTCCCACAGGCCGCAGTTGACGCTGACATGCGTCACGCCCAGGCTACGCAGCCTCGCAGCCCAATCGCCCCTTGGAAACTCGACGAGATCCTCTGCCAGGCGGTCGTATGACTCGGGAATAAAACCGCTGTAGCCATTCACCATTGGCGTCCAATGCCACAGTGAGAAGTACATGAACGGAAGATTTTCGGGGGCGTTCGATCGTAATGGAAATTCCGCGAGGACGACATCCGGCCTTCCCTTCAACTGCTCGTAGATCGACGGCGGCTCCTTCCAGACGGGTTGCAGCGACAGCGCTGGCCACGCGTCGATCACCACCCCCACTGTGAGGGCGGCCAGCACTGCGCGCCCGCTCCATCGGGATCGGAATTGGCGCAGGACACGACGCACGCCGAATCCGGCGAGAATCGCCAGCGTGAGCCCCACGAGCGCGGCAAAGCGGGCTGGCGAACGAATCCCTCGAAACGGCACGAACCAGCTCCGCAGCAGCGGATAGACCACCCCATTCAACCCAAACGAACCGTCGAGCGATATCAGGAGACCGCCAACGTAAGCGAGCCGGAGGCCGCCGAGCGGAGGCACCAGCGCAGCCGCCGCGAGACCGAGCGGCGCGAGGCCGGGAAACAGCGCCCGCTCGGGTAAGGCAGACGGCAAACGGCCGCTCCAGACCGCGCTGCGCGTGTTGGGCCGGAGGTAGTCGAGCGGTGTCGCGCTATAGAGTTGGATTTCGAACCCCTCCCGTTCACCTTTGACCGGTTGCGCCGCCACAAACGATCGAACGATGGGGGCCGCGAGCAGCGCCGCGACGACCGCAGCGGCGACGCTCGGCATCACCAGCGGCCGTACAGACTGGCGGTGCACCCTCAGCAGACCGGCTCCGACCGCCGCCACGTACACGGCAAAGAACACCGCGAAGTACATCGAGGAGTAGAGCTGCGCCACGCCGACAAGGGCAAGCGCGATTGCGTACGGCCAGCGGCCAGTCGAGACGAACAGGTGAAGTGCCAACAGCCCGAGCGGCATCCAGTGTGTCATCTGCAGTTCGAGATGACTGTAATGTTCGAAGCGGAACGAGTAACAGGCATAGATCAGCGCCGCGATAAACGCGGCCCGCGGCGACGCGGTCAACCGCTCCACGAGCAGATAGGTCGCCACCCCCGACAGCCAGAAGCCCGCGATCAGCAGAACGTTATAGACGAGGAGGGGATGTGCCCCGACGGCGAGCATGGGCGCTGCCGCCAGGGCCGGCAGGATCATCGGGTCCGAGAACGTGAGCGTCAGCCGCTGGGGATAGAAGATGTTCGCATCGAACAGGTGACCGGGATCGACGCCGAGCTGGTGCAGCACCCACCCGATGCGCCAGATCGAGAACAGTGGATCGCCGAGATCAGGCACCGAATGTGGCTGCAACAACTGGTTATGCAGAAGGAGCGCCAGAGCTGCCGCGATACCGACAGACGCGAGCGCCGCGCGGCGTACGATTCCGGGAGTCGTCTCGAGATGAAACGGATCAGCGTCCGGACGAATGAGCGGCTGGCGTCCCGGAGCGCGGCTGATGCCAAGTGGTCCCGTTCGGCGATCGAGCCAGACCCGAATCCCGACGATGAGCACCAACCACTGCAACGTTCGGGACGGTGTGCGAAACGAGAGCCGAAGATCCGGGACCTCCAGGATGAACCCGCCGTAGAGGCCGATCCCGATGGCGAGGACCGTCAGGGCGATGGCAAGAACGTCGAGCGCAATCGCAACGCGTCGCCGATTCATTTTGATGAAGAATCCGGTGAGTGTGAGCTATCGTGTGCGGTTCTTTCGATCGGTCACCCCGGTCGCCGCCGCGTTCATTCTCTACCACAATGCGCTCTTTGCTTATTTCTTCGACCTCCGCTTTTTCTCTAGGAGATCTGTTCAAGGAAGGAAAAACTGAGGCAACTGAGGAGCGCCAAGATGCAGCTCATCTTCGAACAGATTCGCGCCGGCGGCGATCGCAACTTCGGCTACATACTCGGCGACCGCGACGCGAAGCAGGGCGTGCTGATCGACCCGTCGTACTCCCCGGACGCGTTCGTCCAACGCTGTCGGGATCAGGGACTGACCGTCACGCACGTTATCAACACCCATGGACATCCGGACCACATCAACGGCAATGCGAAGGCGTCGGAACTCACCGCGGCGCCAGTGGCGGCGTTCGCGGATTCATCCCTGTTCACGCCTGATCTTGGCCTTCGCGACGGACAGGAACTCGAAGTCGGAAGCCTGCGGCTTCAGTTCTTTCACCTGCCGGGGCATTGTGCCGACCACCTGGTGATCTACGAACCGTCCTGGCGAATCTTGATCACTGGCGATTTGCTGTTCGTCGGCAAAGTCGGAGGTACTGCAACCGACGATGATGCGCGCATCGAGTGGGCGAGCCTTCGAACGCTTTTCGACCGTGTCCCAGACGAGGCAACCGTATGGCCCGGGCATGATTACGGTGTACGCCCCAGCTCGACGATCGGCCTGGAGCGGGCCACGAACCCGTTCCTGCGATGTTCGGATGTGAACGCTTTCATCGCGCTCAAGCGCGACTGGCCGAACGTCAAGCAGCGGCTCGGCCTGAAATAAGCGATGTCCCGCCTGGTGATCCTTGCAGCCGGATTCGTTGCAGTGACGGCTGCGTTTCTCGCATTCATCTGGACCATGCAACGCAGGCTCATGTACTTTCCGTCTGCTGACGTGCCGGCGCCAAGGGCAATCGGTCTGACGAACGTCGAGCCGGTGAGGTTCGAGACGATGGACGGGCTCTGGCTAAGTGGTTGGTTCTTCGCGGTCGACGGACCATCGCCGCGCGTGACCGTGCTGGTGTTTCAAGGCAACGCCGGCAATCGAGCGCACCGGGGTCCTCTGGCGGACGCGCTTCAACGGCACGGATTGCAGGTGCTGCTCGTCGACTATCGAGGCTACGGCGGAAATCCCGGAGCTCCATCGGAGGACGGGCTCGCTGCAGATGGCCGGGCAGCGCGCGAGTACCTGGTCGGCCGTCCCGACGTTGAACAGTCACGGCTCGTGTACTTTGGCGAATCGCTCGGAACGGCGGTGGCTGTCCGCCTTGCCGTCGAACATCCGCCGGCGGCGATGATCCTGCGATCGCCGTTCACATCGATGACCGACCTGGGACGACACCATTACCCGTTTCTGCCGGTGCGCCTTCTTCTTCGCGACCGGTTCGCGGCTATCGATGGAATCCAGCGCATCCAGGTGCCGCTGCTTGTTATCGCCGGCGCGCAGGATCGAATCGTGCCCCTCGAAAACAGTCGGCGCCTGTACGATGCCGCGGTGGCCCCCAAGACGCTCCTCGTCCTTCCCGGCGCGGATCACAACGACTACGAATTGCTCGCCGGGGACGAGATGATTCAGGCAATTGTCGAGGTTGCTCAGCCGCTCACGTGATCCCCGCCCCGGCACGATTCGCGGCCTGCCTGCCGCAGGCGGTGAAGGCGCGTCCGTCCATTCCCGATATATATATCGCCCCGCCCGGGCTACGTCCGCGCGCCAATGCACGGAGAAGGATTCCCGTCCGGAACCGTGACCTCGGTTGTCACACCCCGCAGGTAACGTCAGGTGGAGGCGGCTTTGACTGTGGGGGGCGCCGCTCGCCGATGCGCCAGCGACAGCCACTGAGTGAGCTGCTTTGCTGCTTCGTCAGGAGTCGGTCCGTAAAACGGCATCGTTGCCGTCGGGACGCCAGGCGCGCGCATCAACTGGGCGCGCCACCGATTGCTGGCGGGCATTACCTCGATGAGGAATGCGCGCCCGCCGATGGTTTCTTGAAAACGATGAACAGTCACTTGGTGATGTCTGCGCTGAAAACCAGAATCTCCCGCCGCCGCGCATGTGTCCCGTTGAAGGTTCGCAGTGAAGCCCGCATGCGCGAGGGGGATGGCGGTTGATCTTATGCAACCCGTTCGAAGGATCAAGCGAAGCGCGACGCGAAGGCGGTCTCCACAGGGGGTGCCGGCACCGATTACCGAAACGCCGCGCGAAAAAAAGATTTACGTGCGCAGGTTCTCCACAAGTTTTGCACGCCTCGTCCACATGTTTTCCACAAGGCGCTCGGATTCGGATGGATGTGACGGGAGGACACGAGGGTACAATAAGGGACCCCGCCCAAACTTCGTGATTGCCAGGCTCGTTCTTTTCGCGGTTTTGTCGCTTGCTGTGCCAGGTGCAGCCGCCGCAGCCGAAGCGATGCTGTTTCTGCTGTATCTCGCAGACGGAACGAGCATCGTGAGCTACGGCGAGTTCGCGCGTGCCGGCGACCGCGTCGTGTTTTCGATGGTGATGGGCGGCACCGATCAGCCACGTCTGCACGCCACGACGCTGCCGGTCAGCGCCGTCGACTGGGCTCGAACCGACCTCCATGCGGCATCCACGCGATATCAGTGGTACGCGCAGGTCAGAGGCGACGAAGATTTCACACGACTCAGTAACGAGGTCGCCGCGGTCCTCAATGCGGTTGTCCAGAGCCGCGACCGCGCGCGCGCGCTCGAAATGGCCCAGAGAGCGCGCGCCACTTTGGCGGAGTGGTCCCGTACCCATTACGGGTATCGCCAGCAGGACGTCAGCGAGATCGTGGCCATCCTCGACGAAGCGATTTCCGGTCTTCGGGCCGCTGCCGGCCCCGGTGCCTTCGAAGTCGCGCTGGTCACGACAACACCGCGAGACCTGCTGCTCGAACCGCTCGCTCGGATGCCCTCGGTACAGGAGCAGATCGACCAGGCATTCCGGGTGGCGATGCTGACGGACCCTGCCGAGCGCGTCGCTATTCTGCAGGCCGCGCTGCAGCTCATCTCCGGCGCGGGTACGGTCATACCAAGGTCAGAGGCGTTGAGCCTGCGGCGCCTCGCTGAAACGCGGATCCGCGCCGAACAGCTCATCGATTTTCGGTACGGCGCGATGGCTCGCCGGCTGATGAACGAATCCACGCGCGGTGCGACGGCCGCCCGCGTGGCCGACGTGCAGCGCGTGCTCGATCGAATTCCACGGGAAGATGCGCGGCTGGGACGTCGGCGTCCCGAGGTGGTGCAGGCGCTGCACGCGTCCGTTCAGGGCCAGCTCGAGGCGGCGCGGCACCTCAGGCTCCTGCGCGACCAGTGGATGATTCGCCGGTCGCTCTACCTCGCGTACCAGCGGTCGGTGGGGACGCAGCTATTGCAGCTCGTGAAATTGCAGCCCGCTCTCGAATCGATCCGTCGTCTCGACGGACCGGGCCCGGAAACGCTGGTCACGCTGCAGGCGCGGCTCAAGGGTGGCGCCGAGCGCCTGGAGCGGATTCAGGCGCCGGCTGACCTTCGCACGACGCATGAGCTGCTGCTCGGCGCGTGGCGATTCGCCGAAACTGCCGTGAACGGTCGCTACGCGGCGGCGCGGAACGCAAATGTCACGGCCGCCTGGGAAGCCTCCTCCTCGGCCGCAGGTGCGCTGCTGCTGCTGTCACGCGCGCAGCAGGAACTGAAAACGCTGATCGAACCGCCCCGGCTGCAATGAGTTGGGCCTCGTTGCCATGAGCGGTTAGCACGTATTGATTTCCAATCCCCAACCAGCAATCGCGAATCAACAATCACAAATGTCCGTGACCGCGCGCGCAACGAGGCTCGTGCGGTCGCCCGATCTCCACGAACT
This sequence comes from uncultured Acidobacteriota bacterium, assembly GCA_963814955.1. GTDB lineage: Bacteria > Acidobacteriota > Vicinamibacteria > Vicinamibacterales > UBA2999 > DATCJA01. Next base: position 906,104 of record CAWFEX010000008.1, on the reverse strand, counting down.
CCGCCGCGCGGTGGTCGATCTGGCCTGCGAAGGATTGCCGTTAGAGGCCCGCGATCGCCTCGTGCTGGTTCCCACGCGAGCGGCCGCTGTGTACCTTATCGCCTCCATCGAGCGCCGCATGCTCGGGGTCGACGGCGCCCTCATCCTTCCAGACTTTGCGACCCGTGCGGAGTTGCACGCGACGCTGGCGCAGCGGTTGCCCCAGGCGCCGTTGCCGCTCACGGCAGCGGAGCGCGAAGTTCTGATGGGGGTTGCCTGCCGAATGGTGAAACAGGAGGGCCTTGAGCCGCCTTTCCGCTTTCGTCCCGGGCTGATCGCCGCCATCGTCGAGTTCTACGACACTCTTCAGCGCAATCTGAAACAGCTGGATACGTTCGAGCGCCTCGCTCTTGGCATGCTCGAACCCGGCGCTGCCGACGATCGTGGCGCCGCACGCCTGGTGCGGCAAACGCGGTTCCTGCTTGCGGCGTTTCGCCGGTTCGAGCACCTCCGCCAGGAAATGGCCGGGGTTGACGAACATGTGCTGCGCCAGCGACTGCTGACTGACGCGGCGGACCGTCCGCTGCGGCACATCGTGGTCACCATAGGCGATCGATCGTCCGATGATCACGGGCTGTTCCCGGCCGACTGGGACCTGCTCGCGCGCATTCCTCGCCTTGAACGCCTCGATGTGGTGGTCACGGACGCTGTCCTTGCCGGGGCCTTTCACGAGCGAATACATCAGCTGCTGCCGGGAATCGAGGAGGTCCGTCACGAGAGCGATGAGCGTCGGGCCGCGCCTGTGCTCGTCGTGCCCGGGGGTGGCGCGCACGTGCATACTGCGCGTGATCGCGAAGAGGAGGTGGCCGGGTTTGCCCGCTGGGTGCGGCGAGAAGCACACACGCTCGATCGCACGGCACTGGTCGTGCGTCGCCCGCTCCCGTACGTCTACATCGCGCGCGAGGTTATGAGGTCCGCAGGCATCCCTTCGCAGATGTTCGATGCCCTGCCGCTTGCGGCCGAACCGCTCGCGGCAGCACTGGATGTGGTTTTCAAATGCGTTACGAGCAACTTCGCCCGCCGCAATCTGATAGCGCTCCTGCGCTCACCACATTTGAGTTTTGTCCCGGAAACTGACGACGCCTTCGATCAAGCGAAGGGTCACCAAGCCCTGTACGCTATCGCAGCGCTCGACCGTGCGCTCAGCGAGGCGGGCTATCTCGGCGACGTCGACGTGCTCGAGCATCTCGTCGCGAAGTGGGACGCGACCGATTCCGTTTCGGACTCGACGACCGCACTACGCAGAATGGGCCGCGTTCTTCTCGACGCCACGCAGACGCTTGCGGCGCTGCGCGCGCCTGCGGCCTGCGCAGAACATCTCGAGCGCCTGCTTGCCTTTCTGCGTGCGCACGAGCGCCTGCCGGCTCTCGACGATCCGCTGCGGCCACGGCTCCTCCGCGGACGCGGAGCCATCATGGAGGTACTGACCAGCCTTCGTGACGTCTACGCCCGACTCGACTCCACTCCAGTCGACATCGAGACGTTGATTCCCATCATCCGCCGATGGATCGACGCGCGCACCTTTGCGCCGTACATAGGGGAAGGCGGGGTGCACGTCATCGATGCAGACAGCGCTCTTTTTGGGGATTTCGACAACGTTCAGCTCGCCGGGCTCGTGGACGGGGAGTGGCCCGAGCGTCCGCGACGCAACATCTTCTATCCGCCGGCGCTTCTGCGCGAGCTTGGATGGCCGTCGGAAACGCAGCGCCTCGATCGGACGCGCGCGGTGTTCAGCGATCTTCTTCGATTGCCGGCATCGCGGCTCGTCATCTCGACGTTCGCGCTCGAAGACGACGTCGTGGTCGCGGCATCCCCGCTGGTCGACGCGCTTGGAGAGTCGGGTCTCGAGCCCGTCGAATACACGCCCTCTGCCGTACGAATCTTCGAATACGAAGCGCTCGCGTTGCATCCCATCGAGCTCCGCTGCGTCAGTGATGTGACACGCGCCGCTGCCGCGCGTCGCCTCGACGCTCGAGGAGATCGACGCACAACGACGGGCGGTCACTCCATGAGCGGGTACTCGGTCAGCGCGCTCGAACGATACCAGGATTGCCCGTTCAAGTTTTTCGCGGCGGACGTGCTCAGGCTCGAGGAGCCGCCCGAGGACGAGCCGACGTTATCGCCCAGGGAACGGGGCAAGTTCATGCACGAGCTGTTTCAGCGCTTTTTCGAGGCGTGGGATCGGCGGGGCGACAGCACGATCACGCCCGAACGGATAGACGAGGCGCGCGCGCTTTTCGAAGAGATTGCCGAACCGATGCTTCGACGGCTGTCCGAAGCAGAGGCGTTCCTCGAACGTGCACGACTTTTCGGGTCCGCCGCTTCGATGGGCGTCGTCGATGTCGTGCTTGGGCTCGAAGCATCGCGCCTCGTGGACGTGCGCGAACGATGGCTCGAGTACCCGTCTCGACGGAGAGTTCGTGCTCGGCACGCCAGGGGGACGGCGCGTGGCACTCAAAGGGGTGGCCGATCGTATCGATCTGCTCGAAGGCAACCGTATACGTGTCATCGACTACAAATCGGGCTCCGGGCCTAACCCTAAACGTGCGTTACAGGCGGCAACCTATGCGCTATGCGCCAGGGAGCGTCTCGATCAGCAAGGCCGCGGACCGTGGAGGGTGGACGAGGCGGCATACGTGGCGTTCTCGGGCAAACGGACGCTGGTCCCCGTCGTGCGTGCCGGCGGATCCGACGCGGACGCCGGTACTGACCGCCGCGCGCGCTCGCGTGCTGGACATTGTCGACCGGATCGAACGGGGTGAATTTCCGCCAAAGCCCCACGACCTGCACATCTGCACCTATTGCGCATATCCGTCGGTATGCCGGAAGGACTACGTTGGCGACGAGTAACGCGCGGCTGCCGTTTGGCGACGACGAGGGTTCCGTCGATGCACTGCTGGCAGAGCGCGATCGTGCGGCCCGCGAACGCGCCGTCGACCCGCGATTCAACATGGCATTGGAGGCATCCGCCGGCACGGGGAAGACCAGCGTCCTCGTTGACCGCTACATCAATCTCCTTCGGGCTGGCGTGGACCCTTCCAACATCCTGGCTATTACGTTTACCCGCAAGGCCGCGGGAGAGATGCGGGATCGCATTCTGTCGACGCTGCGGACAGCCGCCGCCCGGGGCGAGCTCCCACCCGCGCGGTGGCGCGATCTGCGCGATCGCACCGCGGACATTGCCATCAGCACGATCGACGCGTTCTGCCTGTCGCTGCTGAGCGAATTTCCGCTCGAAGCCGACATCGACCCAGGGTTTTCCGTTGCCGACGAGACCGAGTTGCCGGGGCTGGTCGAGGAATCGCTCGACCGTACCCTGCGTATTTGCCGTGCCGCCGCCCGGGACGATGGCGATGTGGCGCTGGTGTTTGCGCAGCTCGGGGAACGGCGCGCGCGCACCGGGCTGGCAACACTGCTCGATAGACGACTGGTCGCGCCCGACGTATTGCGGCGGTATTTGAAGCAAGGTGATCGGCATATCGATGCTGCTACGGTCAGCCAGCGCTCAGCGGCCGCCCTGATCGCGCTGTTCGAGTCGATGCGCGGTGGCATGGATCGATTCATGGACTCCGGTCCGCTTGAGCCTGCCTTTCAGCTGTTCTCGCGAAACCTCAGGTCGGTGCTTGAGACGCTGCACGCTGGTCAGGTCGACCCTCAGAAAGTTCGCACTGTCTTCACCCGTGCCGGTGAGCATTTCCTGACGCAGGAGGGGAGCCCGCGGAGCAGGTCGCCTTACCCGCAGAAGGCATTCGCGAACGCCGCTGATTGGCGCGTCCATACAGCCCTTGTCACAGAGCACGCGGAGGCATTCTCTCGAGTGGACTCAGCCTATCGGAGGGACCTCAACGTGTTGCTGTCCCGCGGGATATGGCGCATGTTCCGCATCGCCGAAACGGAATATCGGCGAACCCTCGAAGCGAACGCGTTGCTTGATTTTTCCGATCTGGTGCAGCGCACGCTCGATTTGCTGCGCCGCATGGAAGAGTTTTCGCGCAGCCGCTATCGGCTGGAGTCGCGGTATCACCACGTACTCGTAGACGAGTTCCAGGACACCAGCCGGACGCAGTGGGAACTGGTGTCGCTGCTGGTTCAATCATGGGGAGAAGGCTCTGGTCTGACCGCCAGTGGTCCACTCCTTCCGTCAATTTTCATCGTCGGCGATCGAAAACAGTCGATTTACGGGTTTCGCGACGCGGACGTCGCGGTGTTGCGCGAGGCCGCGCGCCATATCGGGCTGCTGCGGCCCGATCGGGATGTCAGGCGCTCGATTTCGCGCAGCTTCCGGGCAGTGCCGCAGCTGCTCGCATTCGTGAACGATATCTGCCGCGACATGGACAAGGCCGTCGGCGATAGCGCGTTCCAGTACCGAGGAGTCGGATCGCTTCCCGATAGAGCCCGATGGACCCGATCGCCAACCCGGCCGGCTTGGTCTCGTGCTCGGTGCGGATTCCGACGAATGCGCGGAGATCGCTGCCAGTGAGATCGCGCGCCTGCTGGACGCAAGGACCGACATTCGAGACCGCAGTACCGGTCTTTCCCGCCCCGTCAGACCCGGGGACATCGCCATTCTCTTTCGCTCGCGCGAGAGCCACCGCGAATTCGAGGCCGCACTGGCAGGGCGCGGCATTCCGTCCTACGTCTACAAAGGTCTGGGTTTCTTCGACGCCGACGAGATCAAGGATGTCCTGGCGCTCATCCAATATCTGGCGGATCCGGCCTCGGATCTGCGCGCCGCCGCGTTGATGCGATCGCGGTTTTTCGGCGTGTCGGACGAGGCGCTTCGGCGCCTCGCGCCCCGCCTGGCTCACGCTCTCATGGGGATGGAGGCTCCTTCGGTGCTTGGGACTCTCGATGCCCCGGACATCGCAGCGTTGACAGAGGCCCGCGGCTCGCTCGCGCGCTGGCATCGTCTCGTTGACCGGATGGGCCCGGCCGAGCTGATCGATGTGATTCTCAATGAATCTGCGTACGCGGTCGAAATGCGAGGTTCGCGGTTCCAGCTGGCACGGGAGAACCTCAAGAAGCTCCGCGCTCTTCTGAGGCGACTGCAAAACCGCGGGTACGCGACGCTCGCGCGCGTGGCTGAGCATCTCGATCGCGCGGCCGTCGGGGATGAGGCCAATGCCGTCATCGATGCATTCGACGCGGTCAACCTGATGACGGTTCATGCCTCCAAGGGACTGGAATTTCCGATTGTGTTCCTCGTCAACCTTGCCCGAGGCACTGGAAACCGCCGCAACCCCGTTCGGTGGTCGTCGGACTCGGCGGGCGAGGCGGCGGTTGCGGTAGGGGACTTTCAAGCAGAGACGGACGACGCCCTGACCGCTCGTGAGCGTGAGGAGACGAAGCGCCTTGTTTACGTGGCTCTGACACGAGCGCGCGATCGACTCTACCTGGCGACCACTCTGAAAGAGGGCCACGTCGCACCGTCGAAGGGTAGTCTTGCCGAGGTTCTGCCCGCTTCATTGCTCCAGCAGCTCGGCTCCGGCGCGGGCGAACGGTTGGAGTGGCACGCGTCTTCAGGTGCTGTGCATTGCCTTGAGATGTGTTCGCGGGATGGCACCGTAGACCAACCTGCCACAACAGTCGAGGCGAGCCGGGTAGAGGCAGAGGCACAGGAATCGGACTTCACTCCATTGGTAGCCTCGCCAGGCCCGCAAACGGTCGCCTCAATTCGAGAGGCTCATGTCAGGGCCGCTCGGAACGAGCAATTACGCGACCCAAGAGAGTCGGATCGTCTGGTGGGCACTCTCGTGCATCGCCTGCTGCAGCGGTTCGGTATTGCGTTGAATCCTGTGGAGATCGACGAGCGCACCGTCTCGCGGATGCTGCAGGCAAGCGATCTCCCTTCGTGCGCGACGGATTACTCGGCGGCGGACCTCGCACTCCAGGCGCTTGGCGCGTACCGGGGGATTTGCGGGCGTTCTGATGTCCGCGACCTCTACAACGCGGGCGAACGCCTGCATGAAGTGCCGTTTACGATGCGTGTCGATGACGACATCGTCCGCGGCACGATCGATTGCCTCGTTCGAACCGCGCCGAATCGCATGGCCCTGCTCGAGTTCAAGACCGGCGGACCTTGCGAGGAGGATCGGCTCCAGCTCGACTTATACCGGCGGGCGGCCGAACGCCTTTTTCCCGGTGTGACTGTCGAGGCACGGCTCGTGTATGCGTCTTAGGTCGGCATGATCTTCACGATCGGCCATTCCACTCGCACCGCTGACGAATTTCTTGTCCTGCTCGACGCGCACCGCGTCACCGGCCTTGCCGACGTGCGCACGGTACCGCGCTCGCGGCGGCATCCTCACTTTTCCGCGGACGCGCTCGCGACCTTCTTGCCCGTGCATGGCATCAAGTACCTCCATCTGCCGGGACTTGGCGGGCTCCGCAAGCCGAGGCCCGATTCGCAAAACGGCGGCTTTCTCAACGCCGGATTGCGCGGCTATGCCGACCATATGCAGACAATGGAGTTCGCTGTCGCGCTCGATGCGCTGGTGGCTTTCGCTTCCGAGCGCCAGGCGACCGTCATGTGCGCCGAGGCGAAATGGTGGCAATGCCATCGCCAGTTGATCGCGGATGCACTGGTTGCTCGCCAGATCGAAGTCCGGCACATCCTGTCCCCTCGGGAGGTGCCTCTCCACGATCTGACGCCGTTCGCAAGGGTTGCAGGCGGTGCAGTGTCGTACCCGGCGCTCCTCTGAAAAGGCCCAAATTGCCCATCATTTCCATCTGAAGCGCCAAAGATCGCCACAAACAGCCCAGCAGGCGGCAATTTGCATTGCGCTGCCGGATCCCATCTCCTACAATCGAAACAGAAGGACGCTTACAGCGTTCGGTAGGAGTATTACCGTTGACGACAAAAGAGGAGACCCGCGTGTCGCTGACCTGTCCCAATTGTGGGAACGACCAGAACTTCCTCGTGAAGACGCTGCAGATGCACGTCGTGCATCTGGACGATTCGCGGGTTGAGGTTTCCGAAGAGGGTCGTCCGGCGGTACTCGAGGTGCTGTGCGACGAATGTGAGACCGCGCTGAACCTCGAGGAAATGGAAGAGAGCCTTCGCAAGGAACTGCTGCTGACGCTCGGCGCCAGGTAAGCATCTCGCGCCTGCACGCCCACCCTCGACCCGCAGGTAAGGTTGACTTCTCGCCTTACGATCCCTAAGGTACCTACAGTTCATGAGCGGTCGTACCTTTCGGCCATTCGGACGCAACTCTGTCGTCGTCTCGGGCGAGGAATGTCGTGTCGACAGCAGCTGCTTTGCGGATGAAGTCGTGGTTGACTTCCCGTCGATGGCGCCTGCGATCGAGCGAATGCGCAGATCGTTCCTGAACGACGAACGAACGGCTGCGCTGAGCGCCACCATTCAACTGACCGCACACGAAGCCCGGGAAGGTGCATTGATCCCGCTCGAGGTTCCCGTGTCTGCGACCTGTCGCCACTGCGGCGGCCGCGGAGAGACGTGGACGGAGCAGTGCAGCTGCTGCAATGGCAGCGGAGCCGAGCTGCGGCGTCACCAGTTGCATGTCACGGTGCCGGCCGGAGTCTCCGACGGCGCCCGCTTCAACTTCACGCTCATCCCTCGTCACGACCCGCCAACGCGTATCGAGCTCTGCGTCCTCGTTGCCTAGACGTTGTTGAAAGGGCAAAGCGCGTCCTAGTGGACCGGCACGTCAGGCTTCTCGGCATCCTGGCGAATCTTTGGGGAGCACTGGCAACGCTGGTGGGTTTGTCGATGCTGTTGCTGGCGGCCGGTGCGCTCGCTCTTGTTGCCGGCCCCGGCGCCGAAACCGTGTCATTTGCCGCGGGTTTGACCGCCGCTGTGTTTGCCTCGATCGGTGCCTTTTCGCTCGCGTGGGGGATGGCGCATATCTGGGTGGCCTCCCTGCTGCGACGGCGAAGCGGGCTCGGCCGCGCCATCATGCTGGGTCTGGCCGTCGTCAATCTGCTCGTATTTCCGTTCGGTACAGCGCTCGGAGCCTACGCGCTCTGGGTGCTGCTGACGAACGAAGGGCGTCGATTGTTCGAGCCGCCGCTCCCTCAGCACGTCTCGGCCCACGGTACAGTAGTCTCGGCCCACGGTACGTAGTGTCCGGCTTTAGCCGGACCAGGTGCATGTCGCGCGATAAGATAGACAGGATGTCCCCCGCCTTGGATCGCGAATCAGTTCTCGGCGCGTTGAAAGTCGTGATCGACCCCGACTTGCGCCGCGATATCGTCTCGCTCAACTTCGTCAAGGACCTGACGATCGACAAAGGGCGCGTCGCGTTCACAATCGAGCTGACGACGCCCGCGTGTCCGGTGAAGGACCAGTTGCGAGATCAGGCCGTAGCCGCGGTGCGCGCGTTGGCCGGCGTCACCGACGTCGACGTTCGAATGACCGCTAACGTCCGCTCGGTATCGGCGCCGGAAACGGGCCGGACACCGCTGCCCGGCGTCAAGAATGTTCTTGCCGTCGGCGCGGGAAAGGGCGGGGTCGGGAAGACCACGGTGGCCGTGAACCTTGCGCTGGCGCTCGCGAAGTTCGGAAGCCGGGTCGGCATCCTCGACGGTGACATTTACGGGCCGAACGTCCCCATCATGCTGGGCCTGCAGACGCAGCTCACGACGGATGGGCAGCGCATCGTTCCCGCTGAAAAGTACGGTGTTCAGGTGGTCTCGATGGGTTTTCTCACCGATCAGGATGCCGCGGTGATCTGGCGGGGTCCGATGCTGCACGGAGCCATCCAGCAGTTCTTCCGCGACGTGGCCTGGAGGGACCTCGACTATCTGGTCGTGGACATGCCGCCTGGAACCGGTGACGTGGCGCTCAGTCTGAGTCAGACGGTGCCGGTGGCGGGAGCCATTCTGGTGACCACGCCCCAGCAGGTGTCGCTGGCAGACACGCGGCGCGCGGTTCGGATGTATCAGAAGTTGAACATCCAGCCGATCGGTGTCGTGGAAAACATGAGCTACTACGCCTGCCGCAATTGTCACCACGAAGCCGACATCTTCGGGTACGGCGGTGGGGAAGAACTTGCGAAAGCGATGGAAATACCCTTCCTCGGCCGACTGCCGGTGTATCAGCCGATTCGCGAGGGGAGCGACACGGGAGTGCCGTTGATCGTCAGTGAGCCCGGCTCGCCCGCCGGCCGCGCGTTCCTGACGCTGGCCGAGCGCACCGCCGCGCAGCTGTCGATAGCGGCGCACAAGGTGGCTGAGGCCAACAAAGGAAAGATTCCACTCATTCCTGTTCGATGAGGTAGACGTATCCGAATCCGAGGGCGCCGAGCAGCATCATCGTCCCCGGCGCCAGTGCCGGCGTTGCGCCCTTCATTGATTCCCGGAACAGCTCCAATCCTGAAGCCTCTGGATTGAGTTCCCGCTCGAATTCGACGTTCCCCTTGTAGTGCAGGAGAACCCCTGCGGCGCCGCTGACAACGAACAGCAGCATCACGACCTGGAAGACTCGCAACTGTGGCGTACCGCGCCTGCTCGCTAGCAGTCCGAGGCCGCAGCATGCGATGGCTATGAGAACCAGTGGAACGTTCTGCCACACGCCTTCCGTGTGCTCCATCAGCACGAGCTCTGCGGCTGTGCCAAGCGATCCGAAGAGGAACATCATCGCGAGCATCCGCCGAATCGTGGCGAGTCGGTGTTCCCCGCCCGTTTTCATGACCGCTTCAGTGAGTCCGTATGGAGCGATGGCGCCGCTCAGTTCAAGGTGACGTACCGTTCCAGTCGGGCGACTTCCTTGTCGTCGACGTATTTCCCGATCTCCCGCCGGAATTGCGCCATCGCTTTGTACGGCCGATACTCCTTGAACTCCCTCAGCATGCGTTGTCCCATACCTGGGATGCTCAGGATGTCCGCATCGCTCGCCGAGTTGAGATTGATCGGAACGAACACGTATTGCTCGAGCCGCGCCACCTCCTTGTCGTCGACATATTTGCCAATTTCGCGACGGAACTGCGAAAGCGCTTTATAGGGACGGTATTCCTTGAATTCCTCGAGCATGCGATTGCCCAATCCCGGAATCATCAGGATTTCTGCGTCCGACGCCGTATTCAGGTTGATCTGCACGAACACGCGCCGATAAACGTCTGCCCGCTGCTCCCGCGACAGTGATGCCCCGAGCAGACCGTCGAACTCAGTCATCGTTAGAAATGGACGACGACCGACGATGGCCTTCGCGAGCGCGGGCGTGATTCCGGGTACCGAGAGCAGATCCTTTTCGGTCGCGGTGTTCGCGTCCAGGACTTCGCCTCGCCGCCCGGCCTGGCCTTGCAGGCCGGCGGCTGCGAGTATCACCACGACGATCGCAGCAAAGAGCGTCAACCGATTCATGTCTCGCCTCCGACATCAAAATGCGACCCTGACACCCGCCTGGACCAGACGAGGACTGCCGGGCAGGATCCCGCGCGTGCGATCCACGATGAACAGCTCGTCCATCAGGTTCTTCACTGTCAGGAACAACGTCGCCCGCCCGATCGTGTAATTCACGGCTGTGTTCCACACGGTGTATCCGGGAATCAGTCCCCGCTGGCCGTCTGGCGTCGGAGTCAACCGTGTTGAGGTCATCGCCGAACTGGTCGCTCGTGCGCACTGCTTCGAGCAGCAGGTCGAACCGTGCCGCTTGGCATACCCGATGCCGATTACCGCCACCTGTTCTGGGGCGTACGGCAGTCGATTCCCGCTCACGCTGACGTTGCCAAAACCGGCGATGTTGCTGAAGTCGGATGCCGGTGAACTCCGCAACGGGCAGATACGTGTAGGCAAATCGGAAGTAGACGTCGTGCGCCGAACCAGTGATCGGCGCGGTGTCGATCTGCGCTCTCAGTTCGAGGCCCTGGTGCAGCGTTGCGCCGCCGTTCGTCAGCGTGGCTCCGACGCCGCCTGCAAGGCTCGCCGGGATGATCTGATTCTCGTAGTCCATGCGGAAGAACGTGGCATCGACGCTCACGCCAGGCCGCATCGTCGCTTCGAACTCCGACTTCGTAGTTCCAGCTCAGCTCCGGATCGAGATCGATGATCGCCACCCGTGTTGGAGATGATGTCCTCGGTGCGTGGCGGCGCGAAGCCGCGATGGACGCCGCCGAATACCGTCACCTGTTCTCCGGTGGTGTGGGACACGCCGATGCCGGGAATGATGCGGGTCAGATCGGTGTTGCCTGCGACGCCGGCGCCGGCATTGGCCAGCCGGTTGGTCCGCTCGAAGCGGACGTGCTCGAGCCGAACACCTGGGGTGACGGTCCACCCGCCGAACAGAAAGCGTGTTCTGAACGAAGCTCGCGTAGGCCGTGTTGTCCCGCACGTTGCTCTCGACGAGCACGCCGGACCGCGCCGTGGGCGTTGGTCCGTTTTCCTGCAGCCGATCCTGGTGTTCGAAGTGCGCGCGTACGCCGAAGTCGGTCTCGCTCGCGATCCCGAATGCACGGTGGTGCACGCTGAAGCGCGGCTCGATGCCCCAGACAGTAATACTCGCGCAGGCGTCCTTCGTTGCCGCAGGTCGTATTGAGATTTGCCATGCCGCCGCAGTGGGGATCCGCCGCGTCGTTCGGCCGCTGGGCCGAGTTGCTCGACTGCCGCCACCAGTGGCGGCGGAACGAGTTCCAGTACAGATTGGTCGTCATCGCAACGTCGCCGCTTACTGCGCATCGCATGCGTCGCCGAGGCGCCGTAGCGATCCGCGTAGAAGAAGTCGTTCCTGAACGGATTGCCGCGAGGATTGGCGACGTATTCGTCCTGCCGCAGCCCCGAGTAGGTGACGTTCGAATCCTCGCTGTAGTAATTGCCGCGAACAGTCAGCGTCTGGCTGGCGCCCACTCCCTGCACGACCTTGCCGTTCACGTCGTTGAGCTTGAAGTTCAGGTTCTCGCGCGAACCGTCCCCCTGCTTGCGCATGTAATCGAACAGGAACCCTGTGCGGCCGACTGTCGCGCCGTACGAGCCGTGGCCATTGAAGTATTCGCGGTTTCCGCCGGTCAGGATCAACGAGCCGGAGGACTGCGCCGGTGGTTTCGGCGTTACGTAATTGATCGCTCCCGCGATCGTTTGGGGACCATAGGCGATCTGCGCGCCTCCCTTGAGCACCTCGATGCGCTCGAAGCGGTCGATTGGCGGGTGGTAATAGCGTCGCGTTGTCTCCGTACGGCGCGTAGGTCAGCAGGATCCCGTCTTCGAGGAGCAGCACCTTGTTCGCACGCGTCGGATTCAGTCCGCGAATGCCGATATTCGGCCGCAGCCCGAACCCCTCCTCGTCGCGGACGTGCACGCCTGCTACCTTCCTGAGCGCCTCGTTCGTCGTCATCACGCGGCTTTTTTCGAGCGTCTCGCGTCCGACGATTTCCACCGATCCCGGCAGACGGCGCAGCCGTTCGTGACTGCCCGCGATTTCGCCGGCGACGACGACGACGTCCTCGGTCAGACCGCCCACGCGCAGTTGCAGCGGAACGCGGCGGGTTTCGCCTGGACGCAGCGACACGCGCTGAACGGCGATGGCGAACCCGGTCACTCGTCGCTGTTACCTCGTAATCGCCTGCCGCGAGCTCGGTAATCGAGAACGCACCCTCATCGTTGGCTTCGATGCGGCGCTCGAATCGCGGTCGACGGTCCTGCGAACCGCAACCAGAGCGCGGGGAATGACAGCGCCCGTTTCATCGACGACCTGCCCGATCAACGAAGCCGATCCGACTTGTGAAAAGCCGGGTCTGGGGAAAACAGTAACAGGCAAGACAGCGGAGCACGAGAAGAAAAAGCGCGCGGCCAGTCATCTGATGAAAGCTCCTGAAGTTGTCGTGAGGGACATAAGTGAGACTGAGTCTCACTTTCAACTCAGGAGTCTATATCCGACCGCTTTGGTCGGTCAAGCAGAAGTCACGCGCCGGAGCGCGAAATACCAGGCTCGCGATAGGATGCGCTAAAGTGGTTGCCGCGGCGCTTCCCTTCATCAAACGGACCCTTTCCAACGGGCTCGACGTCATCGTTCATGAGGATCACCACGTCCCGATCGTCGCCCTCAACATCTGGTATCACGTCGGGTCCAAGAACGAGCGTCCGGGCCGCACCGGTTTTGCGCATCTCTTCGAGCACCTGATGTTCGAAGGATCGCAGCACCACGATTCGGGATACTTCCCGCCGCTGCAGCAGGCGGGCGCACTCCTCAACGGATCCACGAACGCCGACCGCACCAATTACTGGGAAGTTGTTCCCAAGAGCGCGATCGACCTGGCGCTCTGGATGGAATCCGACCGCATGGGATATCTGCTGCCCGCCCTTACGCAGCAGCGGTTCGAGACTCAGCGCGATGTGGTCCTGAACGAACGGCGGCAGAACTACGAAAACCGGCCGTACGGCCTTGCGCTCATGGCGATCACCGCAGCCATGTTCCCTCACGATCATCCGTACCACTGGATGACGATCGGCAGCGCAGAGGATATTCGCGCGATGCAGCTCGACGAGGTCCGCGATTTTTTTCGCACCTACTATCACCCGTCGAACGCGTCGCTCACCCTGGCCGGTGATATCGAGGCGGAGCGCGGGTTCGATCTCGCGGAGCACTACTTCGGCGAGCTGCCCGCCGGTGTCAGACCACACCCGGTCACTCGCTGCAGCCGAGCTCGAACGCGAACTGCGGCTCCTTCTGGAGGACCGCGTGGAAATGCCGCGCGTGTATATGGCGTGGCACTCGCCCGCCATGTTTCGCGACGGCGACGCAGAAATGGATCTGCTGGCGGACCTGCTCGCCAACGGCAAGACGTCGAGACTCTATCGAACGCTCGTGTACGAGCAGCGGGTGGCGCTCGACGTGTCTGCCTATCAGAACTCACGAGAGCTCGGTGGGTTCTTTCTGCTGATCGCGACCGCGGCTCCGGGCCGCTCCCTCACGGAGATTGCGGCACTCATCGACGTCGAGCTGCAGCGCGTCATCGACAAAGGACCGTCGGATGCCGAAATGGAACGCGCCAGGGCGCAGACTGAAGCGCACTTCATGTATCGCATTCAGACCGTGGGAGGGTTCGGAGGCAAGTCTGATCAGTTGAACGCATACAACGTCTTCTGCGGCGATCCGGCGTTCTTTGCTGCGGATCTCAATCGTTACCGCAACGCGACCTCCGACGGAGTGAGCGGCACTGCGCGGCGCTATCTTGGCTTCGATCGACGCATCGTTCTCAGCGTTGTGCCGCGAGGCCAGCAGTCGCTTGCGCTTCCAGGCTCACAGCCGGTCACCGTCAACTGATGGGCGTCGACCGGTCGCGTCTTCCCGATATCGGCCCTGACCCAGCCTTCAAATTTCCCGCGCATCGTCCGGCACACCCTGGGCAACGGTCTCGACGTGCGAACCGTCGAGCACCACACCGTCCCGGTCGTGACGTTCGTGATGCAAATCACAGGAGGGCTGGGGGCCGATCCGCCAGGTCGCCTGGGTCTTGCCGCGATTACCGCCGACATGACGGACGAGGGCACCGGCCCGCTCAGCGCGATTGAAGTGGCGGAAGCATTGGCGTCGATCGGGGGAGAGTACGACGTGGACGTCGGCGCCGACGCGACGGTCTTTACTCTGACGACGCTGGCGCGGTTTGCCGAGCGGGGAGCAGCGCTCATGGCTGCCACGCTTCTCCGCCCGAGTTTTCGCGAGACGGATTTCGCTCGTGTGCAGGGACTCCGGCTCGATCGCCTGCGGCAGCTCAGGGACCTTCCGCCGGCGGTCGCCGAGCGCGCGTTCCTGACGTTGTTGTACGGCGACCACCCATACGGCCATCTTGCGATCGGTACCGAGTCGACGCTGCGCACAGATCGATCTCGAGCACGTCGACCGAATTTCACGCGCGCACGTTTCGGCCGACTCGCGCCACGCTTGCGATCGCCGGTCCCATGCCGCACGAGAAGCTGAGGGCGATTGCGGACGCAGCGTTCGCCAATTGGGGAGAAGATTCTCCGGCAGTCGAAATGCAGGCCGCGGCCGACATCGAGCCCGCTGCCTCGCCCCGCCAGCTGGCGATTGTGGCTCGCGACGCCGCCGCGCAGTCGGAACTGCGGATGGGTCATCTGTCGGCGCGGCGAAACACGCCGGACTATCCCGCGCTGCTTGTATTGAACGCGCTGCTTGGCGGGCAGTTCGTCAGCCGTATCAATCTGAAGCTGCGCGAGGAGAAGGGATACACTTACGGCGCGCGAACGGGGTTCGATTGGCGGCGCGGACTCTCGCCCTTTTCTCTGCAGGCGAGCGTCCACACGGCCGCCACCGCCGATGCCATTCGCGATTCGCTCGACGAATTTGCCGCACTCCGAGAGTCGAGGCCGCCGTCGGACGTCGAGATGACGCTGGCGAAGGCATCGTTGACCCGCGGCTATCCCCGCAATTTCGAGACGACGCAGCAGGTGGCACGATCGCTGACTCAGCTCGCGCTGTACAACCTGCCAGATACGTACTTCGAAGAGTTCGTGCCCAAGGTCAATGCGGTTCACGCGTCCGACGTCGTTCGCGCCGCGAACCAGTACGTCGATCCACTGCGAACGGTGACGCTCGTCGTCGGCGATCATCAGGCGGTTGGCGATTCGCTCCACGCGCTCGGTCTGGGCGAGCCGCGGCTCCTGCCGGCGGAAATCTGAGCGACGGTCCGGCTGAAGCCGGACACTACGGACGGTCAGGCTGAAGCCGGACACTACGGACTGTCCGCCTTCAGGCGGACGATTGGCCTACAAGTTCCTGCGAAGGAACTGCGTCAGCGCATACCCATCAAGAAACTTGAAGGGCGCCGACCCGGTGCTGTAGTGCCCGCAGGGAAGCACGGTTACCGCATGCGGCAGCTGACGCCGCCTGAATTCCTCAACGAGCTCGCGCGACAGGTCAACCGGAAACGTGAGGTCGTACCGCGCGTAAACGAGCAGTGTCCGCGCGTGGTGGACCCGATCGAAGTACCGACGAAGGACTGATGGGCCGCCACAAATCGCGGAGCACCTCCAAATCCATGTAGCCATCGAGACCCTGTCGGACATGCAGGGTCGAGATTCCGCGCCAGACCACATCCGCAAATCTCGGTGACACGTGATTGAGTGCCTGGACGCGAATGCGCGGTTCGTGCGCCGTGGTCAGCATGGCGAGGCACGAACCGAGGCTCGTGCCAAGAATGCCGATACGCTCGAATCCCTGGTCGGCAAGCCAGGCAATCGCCCGCCGCGCGTCGAGCACCGCCTGCCGGCACACCTGGAGGGTCCGTGCGATGTTGGAGCTGACGATGTAATCGGCGCGAGTCAGCTCCGGTGGCATGCGCAGGTCGTGATACGGCAGGCTCAACCGCAGTGCGGATACGCCGAAGCGTGCGAGTGCTCGAGACAGGCCAACGTGGCCTTCGGCGTCGGAGTTCCATTGCGGCAGGACCACCACGGCGCGCCCTCGCGTACCGGAAGCATCGACCGGTGGCTCGTTCGCCGACGGGAACCATCGCGCGTGAACCACGTTGTTGTCTGAGTGGGGTGTGGTCAGCGCGCTCGGAAAGCGCAGCGTTCCAGCTTCGCCTCGCGCCCTGAGATCCGGTGCAGCCATCGTGAACACGTAATCCCGCGTTGAAGATGGGTCGAAGAAGGCGGTCGTATCGCGCATCGCCTCATCGACGAAATGGCGGAGATGATCGACCGGCGCCAGGCGGCCGTTCGGTGGAATCCAGTCGAGACCCCACTCGAAGGGCCGGACGACCCTGTTGGTCGTCTTCGAGACCAGACGCCGCTCCCATGCGTGAAACAGGTGAGAAATCACGAGCTCAACAGTCCTGCGGCGCGCGGGTTGCAAGTCGATTCGTCATGATCGAGCATCCGCGAAAGCCTGACGTGCCGCGGCCCGCCGGTGCGCCTGACATCATCGACGCACCGCCGCCTGATATCAGTCCGGCACCGCCGCCGGATATTCCGCCGCAGCCGTTGCCCGAACATCCGGAGCCTCAGCGGGACACTCCCGGGCCCAGGTAGGGCTCGAGCGCCTCAGCCACGTCGAGGAGTCCCCTGGTGCCGTCCCTCGCTCCAACGAGCTGGGCGCCCACGGGCAGACCCTCGGCAGTACTCCCGCACGGCATGGTAATAGCCGGATGCCCTGTGATGTTGAAGAGCTGAGTCAATCGCAGCATCACGGTGCGAACGGACTGATCTGAGCCACCGATATGCACAGTCTCGGCACCCAGTCTGGTGGCGGGCACGGGCAGGGTGGGCAAGAGGAGAGCATCACAGTCCTTCAATGCCTGGTCGACTTCTGTTCGCAACACCTCACGCCCGCGCATGGCCCGCACGTAGTCTTCGCCGAGAATGTAGCGACCCATCTCGAGTCGCAGGCGCACGTTCGGCGTGTAGTCGTCCGGACGCCGCTCGAGGGTGGCGGCATGATAGGCGGCAGCTTCGGTCAGGGCGATGTGCACGTAGATGGCGGAGATGTCGTCGGCGTGCGGAATTATCGCATCGCGAAGCTCGACTCCCGCGCCTTGCAGGCGCGTGCAGGCTTGCTCGAAGGTTGACGCGACGCCCGCGTCGAGCAGAGCCATGAAGTAGCCGCGCAGCACTCCAAGTCGAATTCCGCGTTCACGAACCGGCTTCGGAGCGGCGGCTGCGTGTTGACCGCGCAGCACGTGGTACAGAATCGTCGCGTCACCCGCCGAGCGGCAAATGGGTCCGACGTGGTCAAGTGTCGGGCTGAGGGGAACAACGCCGTCAGTCGGGATTTCGCCGAGTGCCGGCTTCAACCCGACCAACCCGCATACACCGGCTGGTATCCGTACCGAACCGCCCGTGTCGGTGCCAATCGACGCGTACGCCATGCCCGCGAGCACGGCCGCTGCCGATCCACCCGACGATCCGCCAGGCGACCGGCTGAGATCCAACGGATGCCGGGCCGGCCCGAACGCCGAATCCTCGTTCGTCGTGCCGAGGGCGAATTCGTGCAGGTTGTTCTTGCCGATGAGGACGGCGCCGGCCGCCCGAAGGCGCTGGATCACGGTGGAGTCCGCATTCGCGACATGGTTCGAGCGAACACGCGAAGCGGCTGTCGTGCGGACGCCCTCGACGTCGAACAGATCTTTGAGCGAAACAGGAACGCCGTGGAGCGGGCCGCGGTAGCGGCCTGCGGCGATGTCCGCGTCAGCCTGGCGCGCCTGCGCCCGCGCTTCATCGGCGAACACCGCGATGAACGCGTTCACCGATGAATTACGGTCGGCAATTGCCTCGAGACAGTGTGTCGTCGCTGCCTCAGCGGTGAGCCGGCGCGATGCGAGCGCCTGGGCCAGCTCCGAGATCGTGCGCGGCTCCGCGGGCATCAAGGACCCTACAGCGTACAAGTCACAAGTCACAAATCACAAGTCACAAGTCACAATGAGTGGATGCGCCGTACGAAGATCGTAGCGACGGTCGGACCCTCGACGAGCACCGAGGCAGCAATCAGTGAATTGGTTCGGGCTGGGGTGGACGTATTCCGCCTGAATTTTTCTCACGGCACTCGTGAGGGTCACGCGCAGTCGATTGCGCGCATCCGTGCCGCGTCGGACCAGCATGCTCGGAGCGTCGGGGTGCTTCAGGACCTGTCGGGCCCGAAGATACGCACGGGGCCGCTGCGGGCGGGTACGCCGCTTACTTTGAAGGCGGGCGACGAGCTTCACATTGTGGTTGGAGACATGGCTGGCGAGCCTGGCCGTATTTCGACTGGGTACGCGGACCTTCCAAATGTCGTCAAGGCGGGCGACACACTTCTGCTCGATGACGGGCGGATTCAGCTGCGCGTGGAAGACGTACGCGGAGGCGATATTCGCACCACGGTGGTCGACGGCGGTTCATTGGGCGAGCACAAGGGCATCAACGTTCCGGGTGTGCGTCTGCCGTCGGCCGCGCTCACCTCCAAGGACATCGACGATCTCCGGTTCGGCGTTTCCGCGGGCGTCGACTACATCGCGCTCAGCTTCGTGCAATCGGCAGCGGACGTGCGTCAGGCGCGCGATCAACTGCGGGCCGCCGGCGCGCCGGACACCCCGCTTGTCGCGAAGCTGGAACGCCCCGACGCGGTGGCGCAGATAGACGACATCCTGAAGGAATCCGATGCCGTGATGGTGGCGCGTGGGGACCTCGGCCTGGAGCTGCCGCTCGAACATGTGCCGCGCGTGCAGAAAGACGTGACCCGGCGCGCGCGCGCCCGCGGAATTCCGGTGATTGTCGCCACGCAGGTTCTCGAGTCGATGCGCACCGAACCGAGGCCGACACGGGCCGAAGTGAGCGACGCCGCCAATGCCGTGGACGAAGGTGTCGACGCGATCATGCTTGCAGGTGAGACCGCGATCGGTCTGCATCCGGTTCGCGCCGTCCAGACGCTCGACGCAATCATCCGTGATGCTGAAACGATGCCCGCGGCCGATGCCGTCACTCTCGAAGACACGCGACTCCTCAGCGGCCACGGCCGAGCCATCTGTGAGGCGGCGGTCACGCTGGCGGCGCGTGGCGATGCCACGGCGATCGTTGCCGTTACGCGGGGCGGGAAAACGGCGCGCGTGTTGTCCTCCCTTCGTCCCCGCGCGCCAATCTTCGGCGCATCAGACAACCTGGAGGTCATCCGCCGATTGACGCTGGCTTGGGGAGTCGTGCCGGTGCTGGCCGATCTGACCGGAGACGTGACCGATGCCGCCAGCCGGCTCGGTCAGATGCTCGTGGACCGGGGCGCCATTCCGCACGGTTCGGTCATTGTGCTCGTCAGCATCACGCCAGACCTCGCGCCCGGCCCTTCGAACTTTCTCAAGCTACAGGGAGTGTGACCGTTCACCTTTGCCTTTTGACCTTTGCCCTTTACCTTTTGCCTTTTGCCTTTTGCTTACGCCCACCGTGCCTCGAGATACTCCTTCAACGATCCGAGCGCGAGTACCCAGCCGTTCGACATGATGTCGTAATACCGCGCCCATCGTTCGCTGGCCTTGTCGTACCCCGATTGGCGGACCTGCAGCACAGTCGCATTTCCGTCGATCTTGCACGTGGCTTCGAGCGCCATCGGGCCTATCGGATCGCCTTCGGGCGGATGCCAATACAGATCGGCGATGAAGAACTCACGGCCTGGAACGAACTCCACTACCGTCCCATGGAGAGCGCCGCCAAGGCGTCCGAGGAGCTCATCCCGCGACCTGGTCGATTCCCATTCGACGGCGAAGCTGCCCAGAGGCCTGGGCAGACAGACCGAACGCGCCACCTGCCACCAGGCTTTCAGCGCATCCGGGTCGAAGAATGCGTCGAGCACAGCCGCCGGTGGAGCATTGATCGTGAGGCGATGTCCGCACTCTCTCATGGTCGACAACTTGGCGATATGGTCATTGTCCCTCGATAATCGCGGGATGCAGCAGCCGCTCGCGTACCTCAATCCCGACTTTCTCGAAAGTGAAGAAGCGCGCCCGCTGAGGATTCTCGCGGAATATCTGGAACCGCTCCGGCGGTTCCGCGCGCAGAACATTCAAGACACGGTGGTGTTCTTTGGCTCAGCGCGGATTCACAGCCGCGAGAAGGCCGAGCAGGTGCTCGAGCGTTTGATGCACCGCGTGACGAGCAGGACCTCTCCCGACGAACGGCTGGTCCCCGCCGTCAAAGCGCTGGAGTGGTCTCGCTACTATGAAGAAGCGCGCGAACTCGCGAAACTACTGACCGAGTGGTCGATCTCGCTGAAATCAACACACCATCGGTTTGTCGTCACATCCGGCGGCGGTCCCGGCATCATGGAAGCGGCGAACCGCGGCGCCATGGAAGCCGGTGGCAAGACGATGGGCTTGAATATCAAGCTGCCGTTCGAGCAGGGCGCGAACCGGTACATCACCGACGGGCTTCACTTCGAGTTCCATTACTTCTTCATGCGGAAGTTCTGGTTTGCATATCTGGCCAAGGCGCTCGTGATCTTCCCGGGCGGATTTGGCACGCTCGACGAGATGTTCGAGATCCTCACACTGATGCAGACAGACAAGCTGGCGAAGCAGATCCAGATCATTCTTTACGGAAACGAGTACCGGGACCCGATTCTCAGTCTCGAACCGCTGGTCGAGTGGGGCGCCATCAGCCCCGAGGACATCGAACTGCTTCAGCGCGCCAACACGCCGCAGGAGGCGTTCACTCTGCTCAAAGACCACCTGACGACCCATCACCTTGCGCCCGCAATGGCGCAGGAGATGAAGGCGCCCGGCATCGCCAAAACGCGATCCTGAAGCGGAGGGCTACCAGACTACCGGCTACCGCCGAGCGACTACCGACTAGCACCTACCGGACTAGCTAGTACAGCAGATACTTCCTTCTCACCTGCTCGAACGCCTGTTCGTCCTCCCGCCAGCTTGCGGCAATCTCGTCGAGCGCGACATTCGACTCCACCTGCTGCCGCAGGCGATCGGAGCCCGCGAGGATGTCGATGGGCAGCTTCTCGTGCTCGTACTCGTAGGGCGGGGGACGCCAGGCGAAGCTCGACGGACCGAGGCGGCGAAACGTCTGGATGAGCGCCACCCCGGTCAATACCGGCCGAAAGCGGTTGCGGTCGGTGACGTGAATCTGGCAGCCGCCGCACGGTCGCTGGGCGTGCTTTTGAAAAGTGGGTTCGAAAACCGCGGGTCTGAAGTACGAGCCGGGCAGTTCGAGCGCGTTCATCGCGTCGGCAAATGCTTCGGCGTCGATCCCCGGTGCGCCTACCAGCTCGAAGGGCCGTGTGGTGCCTCGTCCCTCGGAGAGCAGTGTCCCCTCGAACAGCACGGTACCTGGATAGACAATCGCGGTGTCGAGCGTGGGCATGTTGGGCGACGGCATGACCCACGGTTGTCCGGTGTCGTCGGCATACATCGAACGTTGCCACCGTTCCATTCTCGCGATTTCAAGTGAGGCGCCTATCGCGAAGCGCTCGTTGAAGAGCGCCGCGAGCTCACCGATGGTCATCCCGTGGCGCATCGGTATCGGGAACTGGCCGACGAACGATTCGAAACCACCGACGAGACACGCGCCCTCGACGTCGACGCCGCCAATCGGGTTCGGCCGGTCGCACACGATCACCGGAACACCGTGGCGCGCAGCCGCGCGCAGGCAGTTCGCCATCGTGTAGATGAAGGTGTAAATGCGGGCCCCGATGTCCTGCAGATCGACGACCAGAACGTCGATTTCCTGGAGCATTTCGGCCGTCGGCTCGCGTGTTTCGCTGTACAGCGAATACACCGGAACGCGCCGGGCCGCATCCTGGCGATGCGGCGTTTCAACCATGTTGTCCTGAACGTCCGATCTGAAACCGTGCTGTGGTCCGAAGATGGCGCCGAGCGTGACGCCATCCGCCTCCGCGAGTCTGTCGACGATGTGGGCGAACGCACCGTCAACCGACGCGTGGTTGCAGACGATGCCGACGTGCGTTCCACGGAGACGGCCGGATGCGAGGAGCATGTCGGAGCCGAGGCGCACGGCCTCGGCGCGGATGCCGGACATGCATCCCATTATTGACCGCCGCCCCGTTTCGGATATCATCTGCCGACACCGCCCATATGCTTCGATTCGGTCAGACCGCTAGACGGCTGGTTGCGGCCTCGTGTGTCATCTGTCTGGTTCCTGCCATCGCGTCTGCGCAGGACAACGGGCTGAGGATTCCGACGATCGCCGCCAGTGCCGCCGCCGCTGCCGACTGGGCCTCCACCTACCATGTCCTGAAGCACTACAACGTTCGCGAGACCAACCCCCTGCTTCGCCCGCTGGACGGATCTCCGGTGTCGCTGGTCACCGTGGGCGGTCTTCTAGACGTGGGCGCATTCAGCGTGTGGAATGTGACCGTCGGCCGGAAGAACGAGCGCGTGGCGGCTGCTGGACTGTGGGCGATGACCGCGTTCCGCGCCTATCTGGTGATTCACAACATGCGGAACACGCGTCGGGCAGAGCGGCGGTGACCGGCACGGAAACGCGTGCTGGTGACATTTCGTTGACGGATGGAATGACGGCGACTTTCCGATGATGGCACTGACATGCGCCCCGTAGCGACGCTGTGGCAGCTCACATGGAACGGCGACCAGGTGTCGTGCACCATTTACCGCGACGGTGCGGATTTTGAGCTGCGCCTCGAGTCGGAAACGGCGGTAATTCTGTCAGAGCCGTTCGAGCTGCAACCCCGCATGCTCGCCCGCACTCAGTCGCTGCGCGAGTCTCTCAAGCAGCGAGGGTGGCGCGAGTCACAGTTGCCCAAGAACTAGGGTGCCTAAGGTGCGCCTGGGGACGTAGGGCGCGGCTTTACGCCGCGCCAGGCGGGCCGTTAAGGCCCGCCCTGCGGTTATGAACCTCACACACCCTACGCACTCCAGGCACTCCAGAATTTCAAACCGTCTCGAGATACTGATGAATCATGCTGACGGTCGCCGATCCTTCGCCGACCGCGGCTGCCACGCGCTTGCTCGACCCGCGGCGTGCGTCGCCGGCGGCAAAGATCCCGGCACGCTCGTTTCGAACAGGAACGGGTCGCGCTCGAGGGGCCACGACTTCGGCCACCGCCCGTCCGCGAGCAGATCGCGGCCGGTGAGGATGAACCCCTGAGCGTCGCGTTCGACGACATCCGCCACCATCTGCGTTCGCGGTGCCGAGCCGATGAACACGAACATCGCATCGCAGTCGACATCGCGCGTGGCGTGGCTTTCGGCCTCCATTAAAGTGATCCCCGTCAATCGGCCGTTGCCGCGTACCGACGACATCGCCGTGCGGGTCAGGACATTGATGTTGCTGGTCTCCGAGATGCGGTCGATGAGGTATTGCGACATGGCGTCGAGCTTTGGCGCCCGAACGACAATCGTGACCTGCCGCGCATAACGCGAAAAGAACATTGCGCCCTGCCCCGCCGAGTTCCCGCCCCCGATGACGTAGACGTGCTTGTCGCGGTACATCGCCGCCTCGCTGAGCGCGGCGCCGTAGTAGACGCCGACGCCGGTCAGCTCCGCCACCCCCGGCGCTTCGAGCCGCCGCACTTCCATGCCTGGACGCCAGAAGCACGCGTAAAGCAATTCAGTTCCGATCCGTCGGAGAGCGTGATCACACGGTACGGGTCGTTCCGGCGAACGCAGGTGACATCCTGGGCGGAAATAATTTCGGCTCCGAAACGCCTGGCCTGGGCCGTCGCCCTGCGCGCCAGATCGGCGCCGGAAATCCCACTCGGGAACCCGAGATAGTTCTCAATCTGCGAGCTGGTGCCGGCCTGACCTCCCGTGGCGTCGCGCTCCACCAGAATGGTCCGCAGACCCTCGGACGCCGCGTAAACCGATGCCGCCAGTCCCGCCGGGCCGCCTCCCACGACGACGACGTCGTAGAAGGGGCGTTGTGGCCGCGTCTGCATCCCGATCTTTTCAGCGAGCTGGCGCGCCGTCGGCTGCACCATCGTCGTGCCGTCGGGAAACATCACCACCGGCAGCCGGGACATGCCGTCTGGCGTCGATGCCACGAGCTCGCGCGCAGGCGCATCGATGTCCAGATCCACCCACTGGTAGGGAACCAGGTTGCGCGACAGGAAGTCCTTGACCGCGTAGCTCGAGGCCGACAGCGCAGTGCCGGCAACCCGGATTCCGTCGAACGCCGGTCGCGTCCGTGCGACCCATTCGGCCAGCAGATCGTCGAGTACCGGGTACAACCGCTGTTCCGGCGGTTCCCACGGCTTGAGCAGGTAATGATCCAGCCCGATCTTGTTGATTGCGGTGATGGCCGTTTCCGTGTCTGCGTACGCCGTCAGCAGCACGCGCCGTGCATCCGGATAAAGCTTCAGCGCCTCGATGAGGAACTGTGTCCCGGTCATCCCGGGCATCCGTTCATCAACGAGGAACAGTGAGACAGCCGCGCCGCGCTGCTTCAGATGCCGTATGGTTTCGAGTCCCTGTGCGCCGGAGCCGGCTTTCATGACACGGTATTCGGTGTGGAAATGATGGCGAAGGTCGCGCTCCACCGCGTTCAGCACCTCGGGTTCGTCGTCAATCGCCAGAATGACTGGTTTGGGCATATGGGTCGTGTTTGGGCTCGCTACCTGCGCTGTCGTTACGTCGTGGCCTCGGTTGCGACCGGCAGACTGACTCGAAACTCTGTTCGTCCTGGCCTTGATTCGAAGTCGATATCTCCTCCGTTTCTGCGCACCAGCGTGCGGGCCATTTCGAGTCCGAGGCCCGTTCCCTGTCCGACCGGCTTCGTCGTAAAGAACTCATCGAAGATGCGGTCGCGAATGTCGGCCGGAATTCCCGCGCCGTCGTCGACGATTCGCACGACGACGAATGTCAGTTCGCGCCCTGCGGTGATCTCCACGTGCCCGGATTCGGGCGCGGCGTCGATGGCGTTGTCGATCAGGTTGATCCACACCGTATTGAGGTCGCTGCCGATCGCCCAGACTCGCGGGGGGTTGTCGATGTTGATGACGATGCCGACCGACTTCTTGCGCGCCTTGTGGACGAGCAGAGCGACTGAGTCATTCAGCCCCTGGGACAGATCGGTCGCCTCTGGCGCCTGATGGCGATCCATGAAGGTGTAGCGCTTCATTGCGCTTACCAGACCGTGCATGCGTGACGCTGCCGTTTCGATATCGGAGGCCAGCGTCCTGATGGTGCATCCAGTGGCAATCCAGCGCACGGCAACGTCGAGCTGCGGCCCCTGCACGGCGGAGGCAAGCGTATCGAGCGCGTTGATGGTCGTCCCGGTATCGACCAGGGCCGCGGCTGCACCGGAATCCGCGTCATGCGCGTCGAGCCATTCCGTGAGTGCCTCCTCCCGGTCGGCGCGTTCGATCGGCGTCAGTGCGGACGGCGCTGCGGTAGCGCACCCCACGCGCACCCGATCGATCGCCTCGAACTGCGCATCGGTCAAGCGGGCTGCACCGATGTCGCGTGAGGTGTCTTCGGCGTCCGTCAATGTCTGCCTCAGCAGCTTCGCGCTGCGCGCGACGGCCGAGGCCGGGTTGTTCAGCTCGTGCGCCAATCCGGCAGACATGCGCCCGAGTGAGGTCATTTTTTCGTCTTGCAAGGCGCTGGATGTGAAGGTGCGCGTGCGGTCGAGCATCTTGTGCACGAGCGTTTCGGTGACTGTGGGACACTCACGGGCCAACGCCGCCATGTGCTCGCGGTCAATCATGAAGACGTCGGCGGTCTCGAGAATCACTCCTTGTCCAGGAGACGTCGTCGTGCGCGAATAGGGCAAGAGGCCGCTGACGTCCCCGTCACGCCATTCGACCACCTTGCGCCGGCCGAGGCCACGGTCCTGATAGAAGGCGAAGTGGCCGGATAGAAACACCCACATCGCTTCAACCGGTTCCCCTTTGCGTACCATCTCGCCGGGTTCGAAACGCCGGACATATCCGTGGGAGGCCAGCCATTCGAGCTCGCTGCGCGGTGCGCCGCCAATCGTGCGGTGTTGTGCCAGCCGAGTCACCAGATCCTGGTCGGTCATGATCAAGGCATTCTACGTGAGCTATGCTCGGGGTCTTTTGCTAGGTGGTAGGCGGTAGGTGGTAGGGGTGGGTGGTCGACGTAGCTTGCAGTGGGTTGGCGGGCGAGGAACAGGATGCGCATTGCAGTCATGGGTTCGGGCGGGCTTGGTGGACTCTACGGTGGACGCCTCGCGCACGCGGGTTTCGACGTGACATTCATCGCGCGCGGCGCACATCTCGCCGCGATGAACGATCAGGGGTTGCTCCTCGAGAGCGAAGCTCGCGGGAATGTGCACCTGCCCCGCGTGCACGCAACCGACGATCCCGCGACAGTTGGTACCGTCGATTACGTGCTGATATCTGTAAAGCTGTGGGATACGGAGGGTGCGGTCGCGGCAATCCGCCCGATGGTAGGACCGCAGACGGCCGTGATATCGCTCCAGAATGGCGTGATCAAGGACGACATCCTGCGCGGCGCGTTCGGTGAGGATGCCGTGATTGGGGCGGTCGCGTACGTGGCGACGAATCTCGCGCGTCCGGGTGTCATTCGCCAAACCGGCCCGATGCAGCGGTTCCTGTTCGGGGAGTACGACGGCCGCCGGTCGGACCGGGCTGAACGGCTGCTCGATGCGCTGCTGCAAGCGGGTATCCAGGCGGAAATCTCCGACGACATCCGCAGGACGATTTGGGAAAAATACGTGTTCCTTGTCGGACTGTCGGGCACCACCGCGACCATGCGCTCGACAATTGGTCCGATTCGCGAGAACGCACGGAGTCGCGGCTTCCTGCACGAGTTGTTCAAGGAGACCGTCGCGGTCGGCCGCGCCCACGGAGTTCGCCTGCCCGAAAACTATGCGGACGAACGACTGGCCTTCATCGACACGGTCCCGTCCACGATGACCTCGTCGATGCACCACGACCTCGAGAAGGGCAACAAGCTGGAAGTCGCCTGGCTTTCCGGTGGTGTCGTGGAGCTGGGGCGCGCGGTGCAGGTGCCAACTCCGATGAATCGTGCAGTGTGGGACGTCCTTGCCTTGCATGCCAACGGCCGCCCGGATTAGTTCGTGGCATTGCCTCGCCTGACCATTCACTCGATTCGTGCCATTCCGGTGTCGGTTCCGATGACATACACGCTCGGCACCAGCGCTGGCACGGTGCGCGACGCACCGCTTCTCCTCGTCGATCTCGAGACGCAGGAAGGAGTGATCGGGCATGCCTATCAGTTCTGTTATCGCCCCGCCGCAGCGGCCGCGATCGTCCAATTTCTCGATGACATGGTGGAGGCCGTTCGCAACCAGCCCGTTGTTCCAGCCGATCTGTGGTCGTCGCTGGCGAAGCGGTACACCTTGATTGGCGTACAAGGCATCGTTCGCATGGCGATGTCATTGGTAGACGTCGCCGGGTGGGATGCGCTTGCGAAGGCGGCTGGGCTGCCCCTGGCGCGGTTTCTCGGAGGGGATACGAGGCCAATGCGCGCATACAACAGCAACGGACTTGGCCTGATGTCGCCCCCTGCGCTCGCCGATGAGGCGGAGCGCCTACTCGCGGGCGGTTTCCAGGGTATGAAGCTCCGATTGGGTTACCCGACGCTCGACGAAGACCTGCTGTCGATTCGCGCGGTGCGGAAACGGATTCCGGACGGGTTTGCAGTGATGGTCGATTACAACCAGGCTCTCACGGTTGGCGAAGCACTCCGTCGCTCCCAGGCGCTCGACGGCGAAGGCGCGTACTGGATCGAAGAACCGATCCGGCATGACGACTTCAAGGGATGCGCGGCAATTGCCGCCGCGGCCGTCACGCCGGTGCAGATTGGCGAGAACTTCTCGCAGGTTCACGACATGGAGAAGGCGATCGACGCCCGCGCGAGCGACTACGTGATGCCCGACCTCGAGCGCATTGGTGGCGTTACCGGCTGGCAGCGTGCCAGCGCGCTCGCCGCGGGTGCGGGTTTACCAATGTCCTCTCATCTCTACCCGGAAATCAGTGCGCAGTTGCTGGCGGTGACCCCGACCGCCCACTGGCTGGAGTATGTTGACTGGATGAATCCACTGCTCGCCTCGCCTTTGAAGATTGTCAACGGCTTCGCGATCCCGTCGGACGAACCGGGCGTCGGCCTTACGTGGAACGACGAAATGGTGCGCCGCCATGCGCTCTAGTGGTATAAGGGCGCGCATGCGCACCTCGCGGACACTCCTCATTGCGCTGCTGCTGATGGCCGTTGTCGCGGCCCAGGCGCCAACTGATCCATTTCCCGCGCCGATTCCGACGTCGGAAGGCGTTATTCGCGTCCGGTTCAGCGAGTTCGCGTCGATACCGGACGTTGGCGGCGAAGCGGCGCGGATGATGTTGCTGGTGGACGAGCCCGGCACGCGCCGCATGTTCGTCAACGACATGCGCGGCCCGCTCTATGCGGTGAGCTACGACGGCCGGACCGTAACCCAGTACTTGAATATCAACGACGAGAAGTGGGGCGTGAGTGTTCAGTCCATGGGCCGCGAGCGCGGTTTCCAGAGCTTCGCGGTGCATCCGCAGTTCGGTCGCGCCGGAACACCAGGGTTCGGCAAACTGTATACCTGGACCGACAGCACCAATACGATGCCGAGCCCCGACTTCGCTCCTGGCGGAGGCAACCGCACTCATCACACGGTCCTGTTCGAATGGACGGCCAAGACCCCGAGCGCGGCCACGTACGACGGCGGGCCGCCGCGAGAGTTGCTGCGGCTGGAGCAGCCATTTGCCAACCACAACGCCGGCCATATGAGCTTCAACCCGAACGCCGCCGCAGGCAGCGCCGATTTCGGGCTGCTGTATGTCGCTGTGGCCGATGGCGGAAGCGGTGGTGATCCCCTCAATCTCGCGCAGAATCTCGGGTCGCCGTTCGGGAAGATCCTGCGGATCGATCCACTTGGATCGAACAGCGCAAATGGAAAGTACGGAATTCCCTCGCGGAATCCTTTCGTGGGCAAGACCGGTGTTCTGGGCGAGATCTACGCCTACGGCGTGCGAAACCCTCAGCGTTTTGGCTGGGACCCCCGGAATGGCAATCTCTTTATTGCCGACATCGGACAGGACATCGTCGAGGAGCTCAGCGTAGCGCCGGCCGGCGCCAATCTCGGTTGGAACAAATGGGAGGGGAGCTTCGGATTCATCAGCCGGCAGGCCGTGAGTCTCACGAATCGCCGCAGTGACCCCGCAGTGACGTATCCGGTCGCCGAATACGGACAACTCGATCCCCTGCTGCAAACGCAGTCTGCCGTCACCGGTGTCCACGTCTACCGAAGCAACGCCATCCCACAGCTTGCCAATCTCGTGCTCTTCGGTGATTTTCCGAGCGGGGAGATTTTCTACATTCAGGCAGACAAGCTGCCCTCCGGCGGACAGGACGCCATTCGGCGCGTTTTGCTCAACGACGGCAGCGAACCGAAAACGCTGCTGCAGGTGATTCGGGAAAAGAACGCGCGGCAGGGTAAGACCCCGGTCACTCGCGCGGACCTTCGCTTTGGCTCGGGCCCTGATGGTCAGGTCTTTCTGCTCAACAAGCACGACGGTACGATCCGCCTGCTGATACCCGATTCGAATGCGACACGCTGATCGGGCCGGCCGGGCACGGTCCGGCTGCCGGCCGGACACTGCGTAGCCTTTCGCCACTTTTGGAGGTTGCAATGCGCTCAGCACAACTGAAATCCCGCTTCGCGGCCCTTACAGGGGCGATGTTCATCGCTGCGTTTGTGGCCGCCTGCGGTCAAACGGAAAGCACCCAGCAGACACAGACACCCGCGGCCCCCACGGCTACGGTATTCGAAGGGGCACGGGTCATCGTCGGCGACGGGAGTGCCCCGATTGAGAATGGCACGATCGTCGTTCGCGAATCACAAATCGTCCAGGTGGGTCCGGCGGGCCAGGTGCAGGTGCCCGAAGGCGCGACCCGAGTCAACCTGGCCGGCAAGACGGTGATGCCAGCCATTCTCGATGCCCACGTGCATCTGCGCTCACAGATGCGCGAGACGCTGATCGAGGACCTGCAGCGCCGCGCCTATTACGGCGTCGTTGCCGCTGTCAGCATGGGACAGGATCAGGGCGATATCCCGTACCAGGTCCGTGAGGAGAGTCAGAGCATGCCGAACACGGCGCGCTTCCAGACCGCGGGACGCGGCATTACGGCGCCGGAGCCGGGCCGGACCGAAGTCCCCTTCTGGGTGGCAACCGACGCCGAAGCCCGCGCGGCCGTGCAGGACAACGCGAAGCGGAAGGTGGACATCATCAAGATCTGGGTTGACGATCGCGACAACAAATACAAGAAGCTCACGCCCGAGCTGTACGGCGCCGTCATCGACGAGGCGCACAAGAACGGTCTCCGCGTGACCGCGCACATTTATGAGCTGACGGATGCGAAGGGGCTGCTCAAGGCCGGTCTCGACGCGTTCGCACACGGTGTCCGCGATCGCGACATCGACGAGGAATTCGTTGCGATGTACAAGGCGAGGCCGGAGGTCATACTGGTTCCGAACCTTCCGAATCCTGGCGTCCCCATCGATCTGAGCTGGGTGTCCGACACCGTCGCGCCGGCCGAGCTGCAGAAGCTCCAGGCCGCCGCCTCGAAGCCGGACCCTGAGGCGCAGAAGCTGTTCGGCATTCAGGCGCGCAACCTGGCGAAGCTGAGCGCCGCGGGTGTCAAGATTGCCATGGGCACTGACGGCAACACGCCGTACGGGCCCCATCTCGAGATGGCGGACATGGTGGCGGCCGGCATGACGCCGGCGGACGTCATCGTGTCAGCCACGCGGAATTCAGCGGAAGTGATGCGGCTGACGGACCTTGGAACGGTCGCCGCGGGCAAGAGCGCCGACTTCATTGTGCTCGACGCCAATCCGCTGGACGACATTACCAATACACGACGTATCAATGCTGTGTACATCCGTGGCGCTGCGGTGGACCGAGCAGGTCTGCGATCGAAGTGGACGACCCCGAGCGCGACCAATTGACGGTAGACTCGTCTACGGTCTCCTGTCTTTCGAACGGGAGACACATGTAGGGAGAATATGTAGGGGCCGACTCAGGTCGGCCCCTGTCACGCGATCTACCGCTCTACCCTGGAGGACACGATCATGAGCCCGAAGAAACGCGCCGGATCCAAACGCGCGGCATCGAAGCGTGCGTCGTCGAGAAAGTCGAAGAAGACGGCCCGCTCCAGCCGTGCGCGGGCTCGTGCCGCACGAAAGCCGACGCGGGCGCGGAAGTCGGCCGGTGCCAGGAAAAGGCCAGCAGCCGCCAAGAAAACGGCCGGCGCCAGGAAAAGGGTAGCCACCAAGAGAACGGCCGGCGCCCGCAAGAGGGCGACCAGGAAGACCTCGCCGCGGCGACCAACTCCAGCAGTCGCCATGCCCGCTCTAGCCGCGACGATGCCCGCCAGCTCAACAGCCGATGTGCATTCGCCCGAGACAGGATGGGATCCAGAACACGATTACCTCACTGACGACGCTGACGACGTCGGTCCGCTGCTGGATCCGGACGAAGAACAGTGATTCGAATACTCGCACTGACCGTTTCGCTGCTCCTGGTCGGCGGTCACGGATGGGCGCAGACGTCGCCGGCGGCGGCGGCGGCGGCCGCGAAGCCGGCCCCGGCGGCCACGCTTGCGAAGGCCGCGATCTCTTCCGAGGCCACCAGGCGCTCGAGGGTGATCGAGATAAACGCGGAGACGGCGATGCAGCTCGTGAACGAGTGCATCGCATTCTCCCGCTCGCTCAATCCGAACGGCGGGGCGACAGTCGTCGTGCTCGGCATCTCGGGCAACATCGTCGCATCGATGCGAACTGACGGGCAGATTCCCAACAATTTCGATTCCGCATACAACAAGGCGAAGACGGCTCTCTACATGCGGCAGCCGTCGCGCGTTGTGTCGAACCGCTGGGGCGCGCCGGAACCGTATCTTGCCCGCGCTCCTCTTGATTTGTATCTGGTCGAAGGTGGCTATCCGATCATCGTGGAGGATTTGTTGATCGGCGCCATCGGCGTCGGTGGAGCAACGGGCGACGAAGAATGCGGCTGGGTGGCGCTGACGAAAGTGCTGGGACCGCAGCCGCCGATCGCAGCTCCCGCGCGACGATGAAAACTTCTCTTTTTGCCCTCGTGATGTTGCTGACGTTAGGGGTGCGTCCTGGGTCGGCCGAGCTCGTGACGTGGAAAGTCGATGGCGACACTCGGAGCGGATTCGTGTACGTACCGTCGTCTCCCACGCCAGGGGCGAAGCTTCCGGTCGTGTTCGCGTTCCATGGACGCGGCGACGATATCCAGAATTTCGAATTCATCGGCCTTCATCGTGCCTGGCCGGGCGCTGTCGTCGTCTACTTCCAGGGACTCGATAACCGAGGCCTTTCCGGGTGGCAGGTAGAGCGCGGACAGGACGCTGACCGCGACTTGAAGCTGGTGGACGCTGCGCTCGATTCACTCCGCAAGAAGTACAGCATCGACGACAGCCGCATTTATGCGACCGGATTCTCGAATGGCGCGGCATTCACTTTTCTGCTGTGGGCGGAGCGGCCGAACGTCTTTGCTGCATATGCGGTCGTGGCAGGCCGGCTTCGGCCGTCTGTGCAGCCGAAGCAGCCGCGGCCGATGCTGCACATTGCCGGCGTGTCCGATCCGCAAATCGCATATGCCGACCAACGCGCGGCGATCGTCACAGCGATTGCCCTGAACGACGTTCGCAGCCAGAGCGAACGTTGCGGCAGCGGCTGCACGATCTACGGAGGCAGCACACCATCGCCGGTGGTGACATGGATACATCCAGGTGGCCACGAATATCCGCGCGGCACGTCCGAGCGGATCGCCGATTTCTTCCAGAAGCATTCGCTGAAAAAATAACGCCTGATTCACCACGACGGGCCACAGAGACACAAAACGCTGAGGAAGAAGACGTAGTGTCCGGCTTCAGCCGGACCGTCAGTCGTGTCCGGCTTTAGCCGGACCTTTCAGCGCATCAGCTCGACCAACGCGGCGGTTTCCGCCTGTATCGCTCCCTTGAGCGTTGGCTCGAGCTCGGGCAGCCACTCCGGAGAGTGCGGAGCGGGAACCGGGACACCCGTACGGCGTGCTTCCGCGAGCCGTCCTGCATTGACGGCTCCTATGTGCAGGAGCACTGCGGGAACGCCTGCGCGGCCGTATTCGGCGAAATCCTCGGACGTCATCTTGGCGGACATTTCAACAACGCGCTCCGCGCCCATCGCGGTTCGCAGCGCGGTCGCGAGACGGGCAGTCAATGCCGGATCGTTGAAAACCGGTCCGATGCCAGCGTTCGCAAACTCGATCGTCGGCTCCCGCGGCGCCCCCGCCGCCATCGCTTCGGCTCTGGCCATGCGCTCGATGGACGACACGACCCGCTTGCGTACCTCCTCGCTGAACGTCCGGACGCTCAGCTCCATCCTGACCTGGTCGGGAATGATATTGCCCTGGGTGCCGCCATGAATGGATCCGACGGTGACGACGAGCGGCTCGAGCGGATTGTTTTCGCGCGAGACGATCGTCTGCAGCCCCATGATCGTGCGGGCGGCAATCACGATCGGATCGACCGTGTTGTGGGGCACCGCTCCGTGGCCGCCGCGTCCGACGATCGTGATCACCGGTGCGGTCATCGACGCTCGAAAGAAGCCAGCGTGGTAACCCACGGTTCCCGCGGGCAGAGTGTCATCGTCGTGCAGGCCCAGTACGAAATCGGGCTTCGGGAAGCGCATGAACAGCCCGTCTTTGAGCATGGCGGCCGCGCCGCTGACTGTTTCTTCAGCCGGCTGTCCCACGAGCATCAGCGTTCCCTTCCACATCGGGCGATGGCTTGCCATCCATGCGGCCGTGCCGATCCACGCGGCCATGTGGAGGTCGTGGCCGCAGGCGTGCATCACGGGGACGACCGCGCCGGCGGCATTCTTGGTGGTGGTCCGGCTCGCAAACGGCACTCCGGTTTTCTCCTCCACCGGCAGCGCGTCGAGCTCCGTCCGCAGCATGGCGGTCGGGCCCTGTCCGTTGCGCAGCAGCGCGACAATCCCGGTGCCGCCGACACCCGCCGTCACTTCGTACCCGAGCGATCGAAGACGCGCGGCCAGCGTGGCCGCGGTGCGTGTTTCCTGAAAGGCGAGCTCGGGATTACGGTGCAGGTCCTGGTACAACGCCGCCATTTCCGGGTAGAGTGCATCGATGGCCGCCTGAGCGGTTGTGGTCTGGCCACGGACCGCGGCGGGTTCGACTCCAAAAACGCTGAGCAGCATCAGGCCGGCAAAGAAAGGTCGTCGCATCGAGGTCGATCATAAATCAGCACGGGAGGGTGCCATGAACCTGCAGGAGTTGCGGACGCTCGTCGACTATCACTATTGGG
This sequence comes from uncultured Acidobacteriota bacterium, assembly GCA_963814955.1. Lineage (GTDB taxonomy): Bacteria > Acidobacteriota > Vicinamibacteria > Vicinamibacterales > UBA2999 > DATCJA01. The sequence goes on along the minus strand of CAWFEX010000008.1, from coordinate 871,335 downwards.
CCCGCGACAGGCTGCTCGAAGCGGTCGAACGTCTCACACCGGACCAGTTCACCAAAGATCTCGGGAACAGTTTTCGCTCGATTCGCGACACGCTCGTACATCTGTACGGGGCGGATCGAATCTGGTGCGCACGGTGGGAGGGCGAATCGCCACAGTCGATGCCGGATGCAGCGGGATTTCCCGATGTGGCCAGCATTCGCCGCGCGTGGACCGATCAGGAGGGCAGGGTTCGTGCTGTTCTCGAAAGGCTTGGTGAGCAAGGAGTTGGAGCGCCAATCGAGTACCGGATGCTCACCGGTCAGCCCCAGGCGCAGCCGTTCTGGCAGATGTTGCAGCATGTGGTGAACCACGGCTCATATCACCGCGGACAGGTGACAACGATGATGCGTCAGCTGGAGCAGGCACCACCCAAAAGCATGGACCTGATCTCGTTTTATCGAGAGCGCAACGCGGCAGCCATGCAGTAGACGACCAAACTGCTACTAGCGAGGTGGAGCCACATCGCATATGCTCGCGCGTCTGGAGCGGAGCCTCGCTGAAATTGACCCCCGCAAACCTCACGGAGGAGCGTATGCCACGTCGCATGAAATCGATCGCGCTCGGAATTGCTTTGGTGCTGGCCGGCGTAGCCGGTGGATTTCAACTGGCGGCACAGGCGCCCGCAGGGGCCGCTCAGGCCCAGGCGCCAGCTCCGGCGCCGCCTGCCGACACGGCAGCGCTGCGAGCCCAGTACGAACAATGGCGGAAAGAGTTCAAGACGTGGGGAAAGTGGGGTACCGACGACAACAAAGGTGCGTCGAACCTGATCACGCCGCAGAAAGTGCGCAGCGCCGTCGGCCTCGTGAGAAGCGGCCTGGTCGTGTCGCTGGCGCCTCCGATGCCCACGGTCGCGGCTGCCGACGTCAATGCGAACGGCCTGTTCCGCCGAACCACCAACAACATTACGGATGGTGGTACGACGGACAACTACCAGGTCAGCTATCACGGCCAGACGGTGGCCCACATGGACACGTGGTGTCACTTCTTCGAGAACGGGCTCATGTACAACGGGGTGCCCGTCAAGGACAACATCACACCTGAGGAAGGCTGCAAGAAGGGCAGCGTGATGAACTGGAAGGATGGCATTGCGACCCGCGCCGTTCTCTACGACATCGCACAGCTCAAAGGCGCCGACTGGGTTGACCCCACGACGCCGATTCGACGCGCCGATCTCGAGGCGTGGGAAAAGAAGGCCGGCGTGAAAGCCGGACCTGGCGACGTCGTTCTCCTCTACATTGGCCGCTGGAAGCGCCGTGCGGCGGTCGGTCCGTGGACCGGCCAGGTGGCCGGATATTACCCGGACACGATCCCGTGGATGCACGAGCGGATGCCCGCCTTCATCGGCCACGATTTCAACATCGACTGGAACCCGAGGCCGGGATGGGAGGGCATGCGGAACCCGATTCATGTCGCGGTCCTCAACTGGATGGGCATCAACATCGTCGAATGCCTCGACCTGGAGCAGGCGGTCGCGACGGCGAGAAAGCTCAATCGTTACGAGTTCCTCATGACGTTTGCGCCGCTGCCAGTCGAAGGCGGCACAGGATCGCCGGTCAACCCGTTGGCGATTTTCTAAAGACGGGACAACGGAGGCTATATGTTCAGACACATGACGGCCCTCATCGGCGCGTTGGTGCTGGTGGCGACGGCGGCGCCACGACCCGCGGCTCAGGGACAGACGGCGCAGGCCGTGCTGCAGGCGGTTGGACAGGCGATGGGCACCAACAATTTGAAGTGCGTGACGTATACCGGCGCCGGCTACTTCGGGATTGTGGGACAGAACTACGACATCCGCGACGATTGGGCGCGTGTCGAGCTGGCCAGCTACTCGCGCACGATCAACTACGAGGAGCGATCCTCTCGTGAAGAGCGCGTCATTCAGCAGGGTAACGTATCCGGCTCGCGGCGGCGGCGGCATCCCCATCCAGGGTCAACAGCGAGCGGTCGAGTTCGTCGTCGACAAGGTCGCATGGAACCAGCCCGCGGCGATGCCCGTGCCCGCGCCGGCGGCCGCCGAGATGCGGCAGCTCGACATGTGGCTCAATCCGCACGGCTTCGTAAAGGCTGCCATGATGCCGGGAGCCAACCCGGTGCTCATCACACGGTATGAGAGCGGCGCGCTCGGCGGCTTGAGCTCGATCCCGATGCGCAGGCTCAACGTCATCTCGATTACCGTCCTCGGCAAGTACCGTGTGAACGCGACCATCAACGATCAGAATCTGGTCGAACGGGTGCAGACGTGGGTGCCGAATCCCGTGCGCGGCGACATGAACTACGAGGGCGAGTTCACACAGTGGCGCGACGTCAGCGGCGTCAAGTTTCCCGGTAACTTCCATCACCATCAGGACTGGGACGACGAGACGCAGCCGCCGAACTACAACGGCGGGCACAATCGGATCACGTTTGCCGTCAAGGACATCACGGTCAATCAGTGCGCGGCGACGCCCGTGCCGGAGGCCGCGAGGACGGCCACGATTCCGCCGGTCCGCGTGGAGACGAACAAGCTCGCCGACGGCGTCTACTATCTGACCGGCGGCTCGCATCACAGCGTAGCAGTCGAGTTTCGCGACTTCACGGCGCTGATCGAGGCCCCGCAGGACGAGCGGCGCACGCTGGCCGTCATCGAAGCGGTCTACAAGGCGATTCCGAACAAGCCGATTCGCTACCTCGTCAACTCGCACCACCACTTCGATCACCTGGGCGGCGTGCGGACGGCATTTCATGAAGGCGCGACGGTCGTGACGCACCGGAGCAATCGCGACTTCTACAAGCAGGAAGTGCTGACGTACGCAGCGCGGACGCTCGAGCCGGATCGCCTGTCGCTCTATCCGCCGACGGAATTCGCCGAAGGGTACCAGCTCGAGACCGTAGAGATGAAAAGCACTATCAGTGACGGGACGCGGAACCTTGACGTCTACTACGTCCAGGGAAGCCCGCACGCAGAGGGGATGCTGATGGCGTATCTGCCGCGGGAGCGGATCCTCGTCGAAGCGGACATCTACACGCCGCCTGCGCCCGACGCTCAGATGCCGGCAACGCCACCGCCTGCCGCGGTGAACCTGTACAACAACGTGATGGCGTACAAGCTGGACGTCGCGACGGTTGCGGCGCTCCATGGGCGCGCCGTACCGTGGAGCGATTTCCTGAGGTTCGTAGGGAAGGCCGGCACGAATTAGCAACTGAACGCTTCAACGTGCGTAGTGTCCGGCTTCACATTACGTCCGGCTTCAGCCGGACCGATGGCGGCACCGAAGGTTGGTGCCGCAAACGCCGGACACTGCGTCGTTGTTCAACCAGCGGAGAGTCCGATGCTCAAGGAATTTCGTGAGTTCATTGCGCGAGGCAATGTGATGGATCTCGCCGTCGGTGTGATCATCGGCGCCGCCTTCGGACGCATCGTCACGAGCCTGGTGGAGGGCATTCTGATGCCGCCGCTCGGCGTGCTGATCGGGCGGGTGGATTTCTCCAGCCTCTTCCAGGTGCTGGACACGTCGAAGGGAGTTCCGGCCTCGCTTGCCGAAGCGAAGACGCAGGGCGTCCCGGTGATTGCCTACGGCCAGTTCATCAACGACGTGATTTCGTTCCTGATCGTGGCTTTTGCGGTGTTCCTCGTCATCAAACAGGTCAACCGCATCAAGAGTGCGTTCGACCAGCCGGCGGCCGCAGCCGCGCCAACGACCAAGGAATGCCCGTTTTGTGTCTCGACGATTTCACTGCGCGCCAGGCGGTGCCCCAACTGCACGGCAGAACTGGCGTGACGGCGCGACGTGATCAGGCGCTACCCGTAAAGAGACTCGAGGAGGGCGCCATCAGTACGTTGATTTCCGTCGGGCCGAAGTAGCCCATCACCCACAACGCGGCGAGCACGATCACCGCGACCAGGATCAGGAGCAGAACTGCCGGCCAGATGCGCGCGCGTCGTCTGACGATCGAGATTTCCTCCATGCGTCACCTCTCCCGCAAAGCCGGTTCGTCGGCCGACCGGTTCACGACGTAGTCGTCTCGTCGAGGTTCGTCGGTGGGAACCGGTCGTCGTTCCACGATGATTTCCTCTTCGACCACCGGAATGCGAACGGTCTCACCGGGGCGTACGTCGTCGATGACGCGATCGAGCGCGTCGGAACTGCCGCGACGAGAGATCTGGGGACCGCGTCGTGAGGGGTTCGTCTCGTCCGAATGCCACCAGCGATCCCAGAATTCGTGGTTGTGGGCTTCGCGCGCCGCTTTGAGCTCGCCGAACCAGCCAGGAGCGATTTCATCGACGACGAGGTGGCGTCCCTCCATGTGGGCGTGGGCCATCGGCACCAGCACGTGAGGATCGTCGCCGGATAGATCGAACACTTTCCGGTCGAGCTCGACGTCGAGATACGTCGTAACCATCCGGTCGGTGTCGACGATCAGATCCTTGACCTCGCCGACGTGGCGTCTCTCGCGATTGATGACTTTCCACCCGCGCGGATCCGGCTTGTGCGGCGCCAAGTCGTACCCCCGCATCCGAGACAGCCGTTCGAGCCGTCTGACGGGCGCATCGTGGTCCGATCTCATGCGTATGCCTCCAAGGTCAGGAGTTCAATCACCTCGACTTGGTGCAAGGCGAGTGCCTGCCGAGACGCGTCGTTCACGCTTCTCAGTTCCCGCCTTCACGGCGCGATCTTCACTCGCTTCTTCGGCGCGGCCTCGCCGCAGCTCGTCTAAACCATGCGCAGCCGAGGCGGGTCGATTCCCGGTTCGTGTTCAGGTTCCAACGAGCGGACCGCAGCCCAGGTGTGAAAGGAGGTAATTACGGTGTAGCTTGGATCCCCGGCGGCACTGGCATTACCACGTACGGGTTGTACGTGTTCGTTTTGGTGACGGTGAGGTCGAGCACCGTCGCGTTGCCGCGCTTCTGGGTAATGCGTTTTGGAAACTGCACGTCGCTGAGATAGTCGTCACCGTTCCAGTCGCCGTGCTCGGCATAGGTAATGTCGATCGCCGTCGGGCCGAGGCGCGCTTCCACTCGTTCGAGCAGATATGTTTCCTGGCTGTAGGCGGCGCGAATAGTCGCGCCGGCGACATCTGCTACCGGAAACGACACCACGGTGTGGCCGCCTTCGACGCTTACCTTCGCGTTGCTCGCCGCCGCTGTTGCCGCCTTGATGACTCCGGCAGGAAGCGTCCAGATCATGAGCTGCCGCTCGGCGGCCGTTCCGGGAGCGGCGGACGGTTTCACGCCAGGCTCCGCCTCATTCCACGACGCAGCGCCGTTGACTACCTCGACGCGGCGGGGCTGCCCGTCGCACGTGTAGTCGATCCGCATCGCCTTGTGCAGCCAGTTGACGCTGGCCTTGTACTCTTTCAGCGTGCACGCCTTGCCATCTGTGGTCATCGTCCCGGTCGCCCAGTAGTTCATCGTTGCGATGCGATCGACCTCGGCCGCGGTCCTGAGCATCCCGATGGAGTCGGCGGCGCTGTACAACACGTCCTTCACCGTTGGAGTCCCGCCCTGCGGCTTTGGCGCCTGCGCGCCAGCCGCAACAACGGCGGCTGCCACGAAACCAATGACGACGACGACATATTTGAGATGCATCAGGGTCCCTCGATCCGAACGTGCCCAACGTGCCTACTGCGTTCCCGCCGTGTTTCCCGCCTTGAACACCTGCCAGGTGCCGGTGAGCCGCTGCTGATCCATGCCGGGCTTCGTCCAGTCGCACACGCCGGACGGGAAAATCCTTCGCAGCCGCGTCATTTCATCCGCCGTGAACGTCACTTTGTAGTCGGCCGCGCTCAACGACTTCAGCTGGCACTTGATGACATCGTTGGCGATTGGCGCACCTGCGATCCCGCGGGGGTATGAAAACGCCGGATACAGCTCGTTGCACTGACCGGCGCGATACTGCTGCTTCTCGACGATTCGCCTGGGCGTCTCATCCGTGTTCCAGCAGGCGTCGACGAGATCCGCGGGCTTTGCGCGACGCAGTTTCGCAATTGGCGCCTCGCCTGAGCTGTCCTTCGACAGGTTCGTCAGCCACTGGTCCATCTGCGCGAGCGCCTGCAGCAGCACGGGACTCGCGGTGTCGAAGTCGCCGTACCGCTTGTCCTGGACGAGCATGATCATGTTGTCCGAGTGGCCGTTGGCTTTTTCCAGCCGCGCACGCGTCGAGAAGGAGTGGAAACGGAGGTGCACGTCGCCGCCCGGTTGATCGTCGTAGTACGTGCGGTAGTCGATGATCGGCGTCGCGGCGAGGCCGCCGCCGCCGCTCGCCAGACGGCCGGTACGATACGCGGCGCGCACAGCCTCGGCGTCGGCCGTCATCCGCTGGGCGACGACGTTGCCGTCGATGTCGAAGCCGCCGATCTTCTCGTTCAGATCGAGGAACTGTTCCTTGGTGATGACTGCTGCATTCAGCGCTTCAAGGCCGTACTGGATGCCGACGTTGTCGAGCGGCCGGCGCGCGAATCCGGTCTTCGGGTCGCGCCCGTAGACGACAGCGCCGTGATCCCAGATCGTGCAGCGGGCGCCTTTCGGATTGTTCACCGGGTGGTAGCGCTGCTCGGGCGTCAGCGCTTCAGGGCATCGCTCGGTCGCACTGAAACGGGGTGCCCGGACGCGCGACAGATTGCTGATGGTCTCGACCGTCCGGAATCCCGCGATCGCCCGCTTCTGCTCGTCCGTGTACTGGACACCAGCGTTCTTGTCGAAGTAGCTCAAGAGAAGGCGACCGTCTCCGCTGCTCGTCGAGCTCGCAAACGGTGTATCCATGAAGCTGCGGCCGGTGATCAGACCATCCAGCAGTCCCGGATAGTTGTCGCCAATCTGATACTGCTGGATGGCGCCACCCGACGATCCCCATCCAATCGTGAAGAGCGGCGCGCCATATGCCTCGATGAACCGCTCCTTCACCATCATCATCGTTTCAGCGGAAATCAGGTCGTTACAGTTGTTTCCCGCCACGTCGAGCGACGCGGATGCGACAGCGTATCCCTGCCGCAGCTGCGCTTCGTCCATGACGCCGCCGGTCGAAGCGCCCTGCTGGTACCAGCCGGGTTCGCAACCGCCGCCGAAGGTGTAAATGAGCCGGCCGTTCCAGCCCGCGCTGCGCGATGCAAAATCGGGCGCCGGATCGCTCGCCGGGTTGTGCAGCATGGCAATCTGGTAGATCGCGCGGTTGATCGTGCCGGTCTCGATTCGGACGAGGAAAGGGACCTGTTTGGCATTGACCGTGACCATGGCGGCATCCGCCGGAACGGTTTTCGAATCCGACAGCGGCTTGAAATCGGTTCCCGTCGCGGGACGGTAGACGTAGTCGACGCGCGTGGCGATCGAGCAGTTGGCGTCGAGCGGCCGCCCCAGCGTCCCGCCCGTCAGCAGCTTGAAGCGATCGGTCATGCAGACGAAGGGCTGCTCCTGGGGCGACGAGAGCACCGGACCGGTAATGGGATAGTTGACCAGGTTCAGCCGGACCGAAGCGTTTCCGCCCGTTGCGCTCATCTGATTCGGTCCGAGCGTGAGGCCGTCGATCAGCCCCGTCAGAGAGCGTCCTGCGGCATCGGCGCGGAACTTCCCGGTGACGTCGGCGCCGTTCAGCGATACGCGGACGCTTCCCGCCGCGGTTCCGGCAGGCACGTCGACACGAACCAGCACGTCGCCGCCGGTGACGAATTCCGGACGGCTCGACACGGCGCTCAGCCTGATTCCACGATCCTGGGCCTGCGCCGGCGTGACGTCGACCACGTCATGTACAAACGCCACTGCGGCGATTATGGCAACGCGCGATATCAACTGGAGCATTGCAACCCCTCTCGTTACTGATGATTGACGATTTGAGATCGGGTGATTGATTGATGATTGGTCGTCGCGTGAAACCGCAAATTGTGAATCACGAATCACCAATCGCAAATCGCCAATCACCAATCACGAATCGCAAATCGTCCCGAGATTATAGCCTCTGGTGTATAAATGGGGCCGTTTGATACCAAGGAGAACGAGATGAACGCACGCTATCCTGCTGCTGCCATCCTGCTGCTCTCAGCGGTTTTCACCTCCGCGCCGGCCCCCGCCCAGGGACAGGCTTCATCCGCCACTGCCATGAGCTTTTTCCTGACGAGCGCCGGACCGGGACGCGGCGCCAATCTTGGAGGCCTGAACGGCGCCGATCAGCACTGCCAGAAGCTGGCAACTGCGGTGGGCGCCGGCAGCAAGACCTGGCACGCGTATCTCAGTGAGAACGGATCCGCGGGTCATCCCACGCGGCACGCGCGTGAACGGATCGGCACCGGCCCCTGGTACAACGCCAAAGGCGTTCTCATTGCCAGAACCGTCGACGAGCTGCACGGCGATAAGGTCAACGTCACCAAGGAGACCGCCCTCACCGAAAAGGGAGAAGCGATCAACGGCCGCGGCGACAATCCCAATCGCCACGACGTTCTGACCGGTTCGCAGCCCGACGGCACCGCCTTCCCCGGCACCGACTCCGCCAATACCACTTGCGGCAACTGGGTGCGCTACTTTCCGAACTCGGGGAAGGCGCGCGTCGGTCATCACGATCGTCAGGGCAACGATCCCAAGACCGGGAGCTCGTGGAACTCCGCGCACGACACGCAGGGTTGCAGTCAGGAAGAGCTGCGCGCCACCGGCGGCGAAGGATTGTTCTACTGTTTCGCGATCAATTAACGAAAAACGGGCCACAGAGTCACAGAGGCACAGAGAAAACCCAAAACATCTCTGTGTCTCCGTGTCTCTGTGGCCCGTGGATCGTGGCGCGCCGTAAAGGCGCGCCCTATCTGCTCAGAACCTGAACCTGAACCCGAGCTGACCTCGCAGCGGATCGCCCACGCCGTTGCGCCGCTGCTTGGGATCCAGCCCGATTTCGTCCGCATCGCGCTTGGTGTCGAGCACGTTGAGGTTCGAGCTCGCCTGGAACGCCGCGAAGTCCGGACGCGGCACGTACTGAGGGCCCTGCAGCACATAGAGCGAATCCACGTAGGTGGTGTAGTTCGCCCAGTTGAACGCGTTGAACAGCTCGAACAGCACTTCAAGCTTCACGTCGCCGCGGATCGGCAGCGTGCGGGAGAAGCGGAAGTCGACGTTCTTGTACGGGTCCGTGATGAGCGAGTTCCGCGGTACGCCGAGTGGACGATCGGCCGCGATCGTGTCGTTGTTGGTGTCGAAGCCCGACAGCACCTGGTACGGGTGCCCGCCCTCGTACTCGAAGATCGTCGCTACCTGCCAGTCGCGCCCGAAGATGCCCCACGTCTGCGGCGTCATGTAGACCGCCGAGCCGACGAAGCGGGTCGAGTTCGTGACCGAGCGCGACCACTCGCACGACACGCAGTCCGGGTTTGACGGTCCCTGCCGGAAGCTGATCGCGACTGAGTCGTCCCAGGAGTCGTTCCAGGTGACCGACGCGCGCAGCTGAAGGTTCGTAAAGCGACTCGAGATCGATCCCGTGGCGCCCTTGAACCTCATCGTCCCGTAGTTGCCGTACGTCCAGACCTCGCTGAAGTTTGGATCCGGGCGCGCGCCCTGCCGGTAGATGACATCGAACGGGGTGATACGGCCGCTCGGCAGCAGCGCGCCCTGCGCGTAGGCGACTCCACCCTGGGCGTTCTTGTTCACGTTGCGGATGTTGTTGTAGCCGCGTGACCAGAGGATCGAGCCTGAGACCGCCACGCGCTGCGTGAGCTGTCGATCGACGCCGAAGTTCGCCTGCCACGACATCGGCGTCTTCAGGTCGGTGTCGAACACATTGTTGGTCGGTGGAATGCTCTGCGGCACGAGCACGCGGTCGTAGTAGTAGTACGGCAGGCGGCGGATGCCGAGCGGGTTGTAGAACGGGCTCGCCGGGTTGACGGTGCCCGCCCAGATCTCGCGTGCTTCAACCTGGCTGAACGTGAAGCGGTAGCTCGATGGGGGACCGTTCCATCCCATCGGGTTCGCGATCTCGCCGAGATACTGAATGCCGTAGAAGGAACCAGCCGCCCCGTGGAACAACGTTTTTCCCTCGTCTGGCGTCCAGGCGACGCCAAGGCGCGGCATGACGTTGTTGTTGTCGTTGTTGAAGCCCTTCATCCCTGGAGAGCCCGCCTGGTCGGTCCGTTCCAGCGTCATCGGATTGAAGATCATCTCGGGCAACGTGTATGACGCGATGTCATTCGGATGGTGGTCGTACTGATAGCGCACGCCGTAATCGATCGTCAGACCCGGACGCGGCTGCCACTGATCCTGGGCGAAGCCGCTGAAGTAGTGCACTTTCAGGTAGACGCCGCCGTGGCCCCAGGTCTGGAAGAACGCCGTCGGCAGGCCGGCGCGGAACGCATTGATGTCGCTGAAGTCCCACACGCCGTCCGGGCCGTAGTTGTTGATCTGCTGGAACTGGGAGAAGAGGTAGTCGCCCCCGACCTTGAGCGTGTGGCTGTCGCGGTACATCGTGACCGTGTCGTTGAACTCCCACTTCGTCTCGAAGTTGTGCTCGCCGCCGCCGCCGTTGCCGCGGCCGAACATGCCGCCGGTGTTGCCGCCGATCTGGATGCGCGGCGAGAAGTTGCGCATGTTCTCGCGGCCACCCTGCATCGGGAACTCCACCCATGAGTCCTCGCGATTGACCATGAAGCGCACGGTGTTGAGGAACCGGTTCGACGGCACCGAATTGAGCGATCCGGCAATCACGAACGTTCGATCCTTCGATTCATTCGTCGTCGTCACCGAGTTGCGGCCATTGGGCGCCCCCGCCGGGCTGAAGTTGCTGTTGTAGCTGCCGCGAGCGGAGACGTTCTGTGTGTTCGAGAGGTTCCAGTCGACCTTCACGTTGCCTTTGTTGTTGCGCGGCTTGAACTGGCGGATGACGTTCGCCTCGCGGTCCGGCAGATCCGGGATCGCGATTTGCCTGACCGAGTCGAGCGTCGGCTGCACGATGTTCTGCAGGCGGGGCGTATTCGACCGTGTGATTTCCGCAAGGCCGAAGAAGAACATCTGATCCTGACGGATCGGACCGCCGATGGTCAGACCGGTGACGCTGCGGTTGAATTCCGCCGCCTGCGGCGCCGGCACCGCCGTGACGACCCCGTCGGTGCCGGTGACGGTGTTGAACACCGGCTTGTCGAACGCGTCCGATCTGATGAACCCGTAGCCGTAACCGTTGAAGTTGTTCGTGCCCGACTTCGAGACCGCGTTGATGACGCCGCCGGCCGCGCCGCCGAATTCCGCCGGGTAGCCCTGCGTCACGACGTTGAACTCCTGCACGCCTTCCGAGCTGAACGTATTCTGCTCAAGGCCGTTGTCGAGGCTCTTGTTCGACACGCCGTCGATGTTGATGCCGTTCTGATCGCCCCGGTTACCGGACGTGGAGAAGCCGTTCTCGCCGCCGAACCCCGCGCCGCCCGACCGGCCGCGGACGACCCCCGGGCTCAGGAGAGCAAACTCCAGAAAGTTGCGGCTGTTGGTTGGCAGTCCCTCGATTTCCCGCTGGTTGATCGTCACCGCCTGTTGCGTCTGAGTCACCTCGATCAAGGGCGCTTCGCCCGTCACGGTGATCGATTCGCTGAGCGTGGCCACCGACATCGCCAGCTCGATATTTGCTTCCGAGGCCACGGTCACGACGACGCGGTTGCGGACGGTCGCAAAGCCCGAGAGCTCGGCGCTCACTTCGTATTCGGCCGGCGGAAGCGCCACGAGGCGGAATACGCCGTCGGCCTCGGTCACGCTGGTTCGCTGGAATCCGGTGGCGACATTCGTGGCGGTCACCGTGACGCCGGGCAGCACGGCCTTCGTCTGATCGACAACCCGCCCGATGATGCTTCCTTCGGCGAGTCCCTGTGCCCAGGCGGCACCGGCGCTGGCGCCAACAGCGATGGCCGCGAAAGCGACAACTCTGACCAGTCGCAGATTGAACGTCTTCATTCGGACCTCCTAGTCCGTACGACGAATTGATGAGACCGGGGTGAGCTATGCAGCCGGAACGCTAGCCGCGTTCCTTGGTATACATGTTGGCGCCGTCGCTCTCGACGCACGGCGGATCTTCGACCTGTACGAGCGGGTTCTTATTGAGGCGCAGGGCGCGTTCATCCATCTTCCAGGGCTGCGCCAGCACGTCGGGGTCGTGGACCGTGACGTTGTAGAACAGCACGTCACCCTGCCGCCGGAACCGCTCCTCGACACGCATCTTGTTCGTGTGGAAGTACCCCGGCCAGCCGATCCACGTTTCTTCGTTGAACCCCTCGACATCGATGACGAGGGTATCGCCATCCCAGCGGCCGATAGAATCGCCCATATAGGTCTGGTCTCGCGAGTTGATCGGATCGTGCTCGCGATTCAGCGGGACGTATCGCCACGTGTTCTTGGCCTGGTAGAGCAGCACTACCTCGGTCGCCGTCGCCATGATCTTCATCGGGGCGCCCATCCGCGGTACTCCAGCGGGAAAGCACCGGAAGTTGCTGTCTTCCGCGTTGCCGTTCACGTCGAGGTAGTCGACGCGGTCCCAGAACTCGGGCTTGTACATGGGCACGTTGGCGAAGAAGCGCTGTGACATGCCGGCATCGCGCTCCTGGTTCACCGGGCTCGCCTTCCGATCGTTGCGCAGGTTGTGGTAGTTCCCGGTCGCGTCGAAGCGATTTCTTGCCGCGCCTCCACCGAAGTTGCCTCCGCCATTGCCCCAGCGTCCGCTGAGATCGGGTTTGCCGTCGGACATTCGCGGTGTCGGGGCGTTGAGCTCGGTGGCGGACGGCCGCGCGCCTCCTCCTTCACCTTCCTGCGCCGCCACTGGAACGGCAGCAACCCAGGAGGTTGCCGCGGCGAATGCGACCGTCAGACCGAAACGGAGTGTTCGAGAGCGCATCAGAGACCTCGTTATTGGAACTTCGTCGGCCGACCGTTGCCGAGACCGCCCTTGCCGTCCTTGTTCAGCGGATCGACGCCCACGTTGCCGAACGTCAGGTAGATGAACTTCTCGTCGGGCGTCTTGATCGTGAACACGTATCCGCGTGGCGAGCCGTTGCGCGCCAGCGCCAGGCTGGCCGTATAGGTTTTGCCAAGCTGCCAGAAATCGCGGTCGCTCAAACCTGCGGCGCGCATCTGATTCGGACCGGCGTGGACCAGCGTCCAGGTCGTCATGGCGCCGTCCGGCTCCTTCACGTCCACCAGGAAGTTCACGTGGGGATTGACCCAATTGATCTTCTTCAGCACGCCGGTAATGACGACCACGTTGTTTTGGTCGAACTCCGCCTGCATGGCGTGATGGGCGACGACCGGGGCCGACAGTGCGAGCATCGCCACTAGAGCGATAGCGCCGCAGATTTTGGATGACATCAATCGATTTCCCTCCTGACGTGATCGGGCGTAAATTCTTGAATTTACACGCAGTTTTGTCAAGGCGCGCCGACGCTCACACGCCTGATTGCGGGTTCGGAATGAGATACGGAATCATCCGCCCGAAGTAGAGCACCGCGAACCACGAGACCAGCGACACGCCGCCGATCACCTTGGCGGCCAGCGGCGTGTCGGCATGCGGCGCGAGTGCAAAAAGTCGGCGGGCGTACAGCCGCTCGAACACGAGCGCATTGATCCCCGCCACCAGCAGGAACAGCATCTTGAACCACATCGACACGTTCGTCGCGTACTGTTCCGGTTGCGAGATCAGGAATATGAGGCCGGTGACGAAGTTCACGAACAAGGCCGCCTTCGCCCACGGGATCAGTTTCCAGGCTGCCTGCAAGGGTACGCCGCGCAACAGGCCGAGGAGCCGTAAGTCGAAGAAGCCGGCGGTTCCAATGAGCATGCAGATGCCGAGAAAGTGAAGGCTCTCGCACAGCGGCCACAGCCAGCCCACCTCTGCCTGGAACAGCAGAGAGAGTTGTGTCACTCGAAGCCAATCGGCGAAAGCATCCATACGCCGGCCTTACTGCAGGTAGGCCATGAGACGCCCGGTCACCGTCGCCCCCGTCCACAACAGGAGCGAGAGCATCGCAAGGACCTTGGCTTCGGCCGAAATTGGCGGTGCAGTCGTGGCAATGTCGCGGAAGACGAGGCGTCGTATGCGCCCGTATGTAAGCAATGCGAGTCCGATTAGTGCGAGTTTCACGAAGAAAATCGTCTGCGTGGCTTTTTGCTCTGCAGCAGGAAGAAACAGCAGCGCGCCCGTGATCGCGTTGACGCCAAAACCGCTCCATACGAGCAGGGGCGCGCGCCGGAATCCGGTGAGCGGCACGTCGCTGGCAACGCCGAGCAGACGCAGGTCGATGACCGCGCAGGTGCCGACGACAACAGACATGCCAGCGGTGTGCAGCGTCAGAATAGTGGGGTACGCGAGCAGGGTGGGAGCAGCCCCCACCCATTGTGCGAGCGCACTCTCCTGGAGCCAGATAAAAATGTCCATCGGAAGAGCGGCATTTTTTCAACGCGCTAAAGGAGTGTCAAGTTGTGGCCGATGTACGATGAAGCGTGCCTGACGATCTGGTCGATCCGATCCGCCGTGAACATCAGCGATTGAGCACGATTGGCGCCGACCTGAGGCGTCGACACGAGTCACTCGCGCGGCAGCCGTTCCACCATATCGAGCATGCCGCACACATCAAGCGCCTTCGTGCCCACCTCGAGGCGCTCAATCTCTACCTCGCGTCCTTGCCGCACCGCCGCCAGTAGGCCGCCGGTCCGCCGCCGCCGCACCTACGATCATCGTGCAAAGCAATTGCACAGGATCGTATGAACGCGTACGATGCCGCCCAGTCGTTCCCCCCGGGAACGGAAACAGGGTCCTTGGATTTTCGAAGCATGTCGGGTCGGCATTTGCCCTGGGGCGGCGCTCTTTTCACCGTCGTCGTTGCGGTGTTCGCGCTCTGCACCGTCCCGGTCGCGACTCAATCAGATGATCCGTTCCTCCGCGTCAGTTTCATCGACGTCGGCCAAGGCGACGCCATCTGGATTAAGGGCCCGACCGGAAGCGGAGGCACGCCGGGGGGCAACATCATCATCGACGGCGGTCCCGACCGCCGGAATCGCAACCGGCTGATCAAGTATCTCCAGACACAGACCTACGGCATGGCGCCGGGTGGCGTCATAGACTGCATCGTCGCAACGCATCCTCACGACGATCACTATCCCGGTCTCCTCGATGTCCTCGAGCAATACCAGGTCGCGCAGATTGTCGATTCCGGCTACCCGAAGGAGCGCACCACGCCCTCGGGACAAGCCTCGCAATTCGAGCTGTTTCGCCAGGCGGCGCTCAAGGAACAAGCAGGCGGGCGGCCGAGCAGCTTTGTCGAGCTGAGGCGGAGCACCGACCGGCAGCTGCAATGCGGAAACCTCCAGGCGCGGATCATCCACGCCGATTCCGCAGACCTCAAAGACATGGGCTCCGGCAACACACGCGAGAACAACGCGTCCACGGTGATCCAGCTCAAGTTCGGCGCGTTCACGTTCCTGTTCATGGGCGACGCAGAAGGAAAGGAGCGGGGGGACGCCGCGGATCACACGCAGTTTGTCGAACGTCTGCTGCTGGATCGCGCCAAAAGCGAGCCGGATCTTGTTCGCGCAGACGTTCTGAAGGTCGGGCACCATGGCAGCGAGACCGGCTCTACGCTCGAGTTCATCCGGGCGGTACGGCCCGACATCGTCGTGATCATGTCCGGCCGCAAGCCTTACAGCGGCACGTTTCTTCCCGATCGCTCCGTGCTTACCAGGTATCGCCGCGAGAATTCACGGCTCGTCGTGGTACGCACCGACGAAGGTGACAGCCGCGAACGGCGCGATACGACCAACGATCAGGACGGCGATGACGTCTACATGTACTCGGACGGGGAGACGCTGCGCGTATTCAGCGCCGTTGGCCCGACCGGGCGTAAGCAGTGGCGCCGCGTGGCGACGCTGCAGAAATAATGGCGGTCAGCATCGATGCTGGGCATGGACATTCTTGAGGTCGCGGTCGGGCTGTTTTTCGGCTATCTCGTTCTCAGTCTCGTGGTGACCGCCGCCAATGAAATGTCGGCCGCGTGGTTCCGGCGCCGTGCGTGGATGCTGCGGAAAGGCATTGCGAACCTTCTCGATGACGAGGCGCTCGCCGCCAAGTTGTACGAGCATCCGCTGATCAGAAGCCTGTCCTCGGGTCCAGGTCTGCTATCGCGGGTCCCGTTCCTTCAGCATCTCGTTGGTCGCGGTCCTTCGTACGTGCGGTCGCGAACGTTTGCAATCGCCCTGCTCGACGTGCTGCGGTCCGAGGGAGGAGATCAGGCCGAAACGTCGACCGTTCGGCGCACGCTCGCGCTGCTGCAGAGAGAAGCAGGTAACGACCCCGACCATTTCAGGGCCAACATCGAGACGTGGTTCAACGATTCAATGGAGAGAGTCTCGGGGTGGTACAAGCGGCGCACGCAGGCGCTGCTGCTCATATGGGCCACGGTTGTCACGATTTCAACCAATTCCGACACCCTGGTGATCTCGAAGGCCCTTTGGCGCGACCCGGCGCTGCGACAGACCCTCGTTGCGCGCGCGGAACGTTACGCCGCCGAACAGCCGGCTCCCGGCACCACCCCGATTGTCGTGGTCAACGACGGTGCACCGCCCCCACCTCCACTTCCGCCAGATCAGCAGGCCGAAGTTGACTTTCAGGAGGCTTCAGCCCAGTACGACGCCGCCGTCGCGGATCTGGCGGAGCTGCAGCTGCCGATCGGATGGGAAGCACCCTCGACGGCAGTCGAAGGTGACACCTCGATTCGGCTGGTCACCGACACAGCGACCGACGATTGGCCCGGCGCGATCTGGGAACCGGGCGCCGCTTCGCGGTGGATGCAGGCGCTGAATCAGCACTTTGTCGGCTGGGTGCTGACCATGCTGGCGGTCTCGCTTGGCGCACCTTTCTGGTTCGACATCTTGAACCGAATCGTCGCCGTTCGCGGCGCGGGCAAGGCGCCCGAAGAAGCGCAGAAGCCGCCTCGAGAAGTCCCAAAACCGAAAGAGGCGGGCGAGGAGCCGTAGCGAGGACCAGGTCAACGATCCGGCACCTTCGCTCGCTGCCACTCGCGCGCGGCGCGTTGTAATCTGTTGACGACACAAGAACACCAATTCATATATCCGAGAGGTTTTCATGCCGGACGATAATCCGCTCGCAGACCGCGGGCGTTCACTGGAAGAGGAATACTTTCGCGCAAGGGATCGGGAGCTCATCGAGAAAATGCGGCGGGCCGCCGTTGCCGAAGAAGCTCGGCAACAGCTGCGCGCCAGGAGCGGATTGCAGGATCCCGAGCTGCTCGAGGAGCTCGAGTCACTTGGTTTCACCCCTGATACGGTAGGCCTGCTGCCGTTCGTCCCGCTGATTCAGGTGGCGTGGGCCGACCGCGACGTCAACGACGCCGAGCGGAAGCTGATCATTCGGCTGGCGCGCGCACGCGGAATCACCGAAGGCAGCGCCGCCGACATAAAGCTGAACGACTGGCTCAAGAACCGGCCTTCCGACGACGTCGTCGCGCGGGCGACCCGGCTGGTCCGGGCGGTGCTCGAGTCGTCAGGCGAACAGGGAACGATGACGGCAGACGACCTGGTGAAGTATTGCGAGAGCATCGCCGAAGCGTCGGGTGGCATTTTCGGCCTGAACCGCATCTCGTCGGAGGAGCGGAGCGTGCTCGGCGCGCTAGCGGCGCAGTTGAAGGGAAAGTAGATGGTTCGCCGGTAGGTCGTTCGGCTAGCGATAATAGGCGCCCACGAGGGCACCGACCACGGCCAGCAGCAGGGCCACCTGCGTGCTGACCATCCAGTGAAAGTGCCGGTCGCCCTTCTGGTCGAGTGCGGCAAAGCGCCGGCTCACCTCGTCGAACCGCCGATTCATGTCCTCCCGCCAGTCAGTGAGCCGTGCGTTGACATCGACGAAACGCGTGTTCACGTCGGCAGACCGCACGCTCATGTCGGCGCGCAGTTCAATGACGCCCGCGTTCATCTCGCCGCGGATGTCGGCGCGCAGTTCAATGAAGCGCGCGTTCATCTCGGTGCGCAGGTCGGTGAAGCGCGCGTTCATGTTGCCGCGCACGTCGGCAAACTGCGCATTCATGTCGCCGCGCAGCTCCGTGATCAAGTTTCGCAGCTCCGGCAGCGCGTCCATTCTGGCTTCCAGCGACGCGAGCCGCTCGTCGACCGTCGGCATTCAGGTTCTCGAAGAGCGGGCGTGCCTTCCTAGGCGCGCGAAGCGCGCCAAGCAAATACTGCCAACCAGCCAAGGGCGCAGCTCACGAACACGGAAATCAAGGCGAGCCCTTGGCTGGTTCCCGCCCGATTCTACATCGTCGCCGGCATTCCTCGTGCCGCGCTGATTTCGGCCAATAAGCCTGCGTGTGTGCGCGAGGATCGCAGAAACGAGCAGGCTATGAGCCCTGCATGTGCGCAGTTCCGACGACCGTTCCTCCTTGGCCGGTGGTGTGGATCCCGCTACAATCCGCGACGACTACCGGTTTGCCGACCTCATGTCGCTGCGCGCAGGTACACGGCTCGGCGCTTATGTGAAATTCAGTCCACGCTCGGGGCACCCGGCTGGCTCTGCGGCAACGTGTTCGCGAAGGACTTTGATCGCGACTGTGCTGCGACCGGCGTGCAAACATTCGACAACGAACCGTCGCAATCGGTTGATGAGATTAGAGTGCTGAAGGCAAAGCCTATGTGACCGTTCACGTATTTGATATAAGCATCCTGAAACCCGAATTACTTGGAGGCTTCATGCGTACACGGATGCCGCTCGTCGTCGTGTTCGTTCTCGCATTCGGAACGTGGTCGCGATCTACGCGCAGATCACGAGCAACCCGCTCCCCGCCCCTGTCGAGAAGCGCGGCCTGATGGTCGAGATCAGAGACTTCGCGCGCCTGCCGGATTCGCGCGGCACTGCGTCCTGCCGATCAGGACGTCGCGCAGTCGGGGTACGCGCGGGTGAGCTACGTTCGTGACCTGCCGGATGGCCGGAGATTCGCGAACGACTCGCGCGGCGTGCTCTATCTGCTCGGCCCCAACGGCCAGCCCTCCGTGTACTGGAACTTTCACGCCGGTATCCCGTACGGCGTCTACAACCGCCTGGAAAGCGGGTTCATCGGCTTCGACTTCCACCCCGAGTTCGCCAAGAACGGCTTGATCTATACGGTGCACAGCGAGCGGGTGATGGGCAACCCCGCAAAACCTGACTTCATCCCTCCCGGGTTCACACCGGCCGACGTGACGTATCACAACGTGATCACGGAGTGGCGCGCGAACAACCCGGCCGCGAATACGTTCGAGGGTACGCGACGCGAACTGCTGCGTATCGCCCACGTCGTCATGAACCTGACCCACCCGTTCGGCCATGTTGAGTTCAATCCAACCGCGAAGCCCGGTTCAGAGGACTACGGGCTTCTCTATACGAGCGGCAGCGACACCGGATTCAGCAACGGTGGAGGACCGCACGCGAACAACCCCGCCCAGACGCAGCGGCTCGACACGTTGATCAGCGCGATTCTGCGCATCGATCCGCGCAGCCCCTCCGTATCGAAGGGGATGAAAGGCATCGGCGATTACACGCTCCCGCCGACGAACAAGTTTGCCGCCGACGGCGATCCGAAGACCTTCGGCGAGATATATGCGTACGGGTTCCGCAACGCGCACAGGCTCTCGTGGGACATGACCGACGGGACGCTGTTTGCCTCGGATATTGGCATGAACCACATCGAGGAGGTCAATATCGTGCGCAATGGCGAGAACTACGGATGGATGAAGCGGGAAGGCTACTTCGAGAACGGCATGACGAGACCCGGCGGCGCGCTCAACCAGCTGTACCCGCTGCCGGCGGACGTTCTCAACGGGAAGACGAAGGACGGATTCACTTACCCGGTGGCCGTCTACGACCACAGCGAAGGACAGGCCATCACCGGCGGCTTCGCGTACTACGGCCGCATCGCGCGCTCCGCGGCAAGTTCATCTTCGGCGACATCGCCCGCGGACGCCTGTTCGCCTCCGACATCGCTGCCATGAAGAAGGCTGACGACGGCATTCCGCAAACCGTGGCGCCGGTCGAGGAGATTCAGCTTTACGTGCGCGGGGCGAATGGAAACCGCACCTACGTGACACTGCGAGAGCTGATTGAGAAGACAATGGGCGCAACGGTCACACGCGCCGATCTTCATATCAGCAGGAGCCGCGACGGTGAGTTGTTCATCACCTCGAGGCAGGACGGCACGATCCGGATGCTCGTGCCGGATTCGACCGGGTCAGCAACGGCGAGCCGATAGAACATCAGGCGTCGGTCCGGCTGAAGCCGGACACTACGTACATCAGGCGTCAGTCCGGCTAGAGCCGGACACTACGTCCGACCAGGAAACACACTAGGAAAGCAACCAGTCTTCCGGATGCCTGGCGTGGCGATCGAACCATTCGGCCAGGCGTTCGTACTGTTCGGCCTTCGGCGCGGCCGCGACCGACACCCCGAAGAGCTCGGAGCAGACCGCCGCGTCCTCCAGCGCTCCGTGCAGGTAGGTGCCCACTACTCGCCCTGCGCGAGCGCCATCAATGCTGCCGTCGTGCAGTCGAGCGAACGGCTCGAGCGAATCGTGCGCTGACGTGGTGCCGAGGTGAATCTCGTACGCGGAGAACGAAGTTCCCCCGGCAGTCTTCCCTTGAACGGTTCTCGTAATCTTGTCGCGCACGAGCACGGTTTCAATCTGAAACAGACCCAACCCATTCGTTGATCCCGGAGACGACTCGGCCCCGCCGGGATCATGAACGGCTTGCCCCAGCATCTGATAGCCACCGCAAATGCCGATGATGGTGGCACCGCGCTGATGCTGCCGGAGAACCCATGCGTCCAGTCCCTGCGCGCGCATCCAGTGGAGATCGGACCTTGTGTGTTTCGAACCAGGCAGGATCACGAAGTCGTAGTCGTCATCGACTGGAGCAGTGAGCCAGTCGGCCCATGTGAGCAGTCGAAAGTCGGTCGCGTTCGACAGGCAGGGGAACCGCAGAATCGCGATGCGGGCGTTGGGCGGGGCAGGACGAGCAGCCGCCACTTGCAGAGCAAGGCCGTCTTCGGGATCGATTGTGATGTCGTTCGCGTGAGGAAACACCCCGAGACAAGGCGCTCCCGTCCGGGACTCGAGAATGTCAACGCCTTCGTCGAACAGAGAGACGTCGCCGCGGAACCTGTTGATGAGAAAGCCGCGAAACAGGGCACGCTCGTCATCGGTGAGCAGCGATGCGGTACCGAGAATCGAAGCGAACACCCCTCCGCGTTCGATGTCGGCGACAAGAATCCACGGCGCCCGAATGCGTGTGGCAAGACCGAGGTTGACGAGATCGTACCGGCGCAGGTTGAGCTCGCTCACACTGCCGGCCCCTTCGACCACCACGAAATCGAAGCGCCGGGCCAGGTTGTCGTACGCCGCCAGCACTTCGCTCTGCAGGTAATCGACGTATTCGTAATACCCACGTGCAGGCAGCGTCTTCCAGACGACGCCATTGACGATCACCTGGCTGGTGCCGTCGCCATTCGGCTTGAGCAGGATTGGATTCATTGCCCGTTCAGGTTCGAGGCCGCACGCTTCGGCCTGCGCCACCTGGGCGCGTCCGATCTCGCCTCCGTCGCGGCACGGATACGAGTTGTTCGACATGTTCTGCGCCTTGAACGGAGCAACCGAAATACCGCGCCGCCGGAGCCATGCGCAGATGGCCGTTGCCATCCAGCTCTTGCCCGCGTTGGACGAGGTCCCGCCTACGAACAGCGTTCTGGTGGCGTGTATCAACAGATGTACCTACCGCCCGCCGCAGCCTTTCGACCGCGATTCTGCCGGCCGCGACAACGGAGCGGCCGGCCCCGATAGGGGAAAGACGTACCAGTTAGTCATGCCGCGCGGTGCCGGATCAGCCAGACGAGGTACGGTCCACCGATGAAAGCGGTGATGGCGCCCGCCGGGATCTCCGCTGGCGCCAGCAGCACGCGGCCCAGAGCGTCGCACGTAGCCAGCAGAACGCCGCCCATGAGGAACGCGCACGGCATCACCACCCTGTCGTCGACTCCGACGCGCGCGCGGACAAGATGCGGTACCACGAGTCCGACGAAGCCGATCGGACCGGTCAGCGCGACGGTTGTTGCCGCGAGGATTGACGCTGATGCATAGCCGCCGAAGAGCAGTCGCGTCACGCGCGCTCCGCGTGTGGCCGCCCATGCGTCGCTGATCGCGAGCAGGTTCCACTGGCGCGCCTGGCGGACGATCACAAAGGTCAGCACGATGACCGCGGCGATGTAGATCGTCAACGGCAGGTAGTCCACGGCGTCGAGACTGCCGATGAGCCATCTCGTGATCGCGAACGACTCCGACATGCCCGCCAGGCCATGAATCAGCAGGATGAGCGCCGAGCAGACGCTGTTGCACGCAATGCCGGCCAGCAGCAATCCAAAAACCGACACGCCGCGATGACGCGTCGATACACCCACGACGAGGACGAGCACGAGCGCGGCGCCGGCCAGCGCACCCACCCATACGCCCGAAGCCCCGGCAACCAGATGCCAGCCCATTGCGAGCGCGACAACCGCGCCGAGCGAAGCGCCCGTCGACACGCCCAGCGTATACGGCGTCGCCAATGCTTCGCGCAGCATCGATTGAAAGAGGCTTCCAGCAAGCGCCAGGGCGGCGCCTCCGAAAAGACCGAGCAGCGTGCGCGACAATCGCAGGTGGACCAGGATCGACCAGTCGGGCTCCTCGCCCGCCCAGACGCGTCCGAGATCGATCGGCGCCGGTCCAACGAGCGGAAGTGTGACCGCTGCGATTGCGAAGACGATGGCACAGCTGCCGATCCAGGTGCGAGCCCTGGCAACGTCCGTCATTGGTACCATACCCAGGGACGCCCAGCGGGCGTGACTGCCACGTCGAGCCGCGGCGAAAACAACCGAAGCCAGTCCGGTACTTTCAGTGCATCCGTGGTCGGAAGGTCGACGGCGACCACACGGTCGGCGAGAACCAGGATTCGCGTGCAGAACGTCAACGCGAGGTTGATGTCATGCGTCACCGCGATGCACGTCACGCCCCGCCGGGCTTCCTCGCGGAGCAGGCTGAAGCACTGGATTTGCTGATCGACATCCAGGAACGTCGCCGGTTCGTCGAGCAGCAGCAGTCGCGGCTGCTGCGCGAAACACGCGGCCAAAAGAACCCGCTGGCGTTCACCGCCGCTCAGGGTCGAGACCCGGCGATCCTGAAACTGCAGACATTCGCATTTCGACATCGCCTGCACGACCGCGTCGCAATCGGACTGCGATTCCCACCAGCCTTCGACGTGCGGATAGCGACCCATCATCACGAGCTGTCGCGCGGAACAGGTCACGTCGTCTCGGACCAATTGCGGAAGATGGCTCACGACGCGGGCGACTTCGTGGCGGGACCACTCGTCAAGCCGCCTGCCGTCCAGGACGATGTCGCCCGCGCTGGCCTCGCGCAGTCCGGCGACGAGATCGAGCAGTGTGCTCTTGCCCGCACCGTTGCGCCCCATCAGAGCGACGAGCTCGCCCGGTCGCACCTGGAACGTCACGTCGTCCAGGACGGAAACACTCCCGGTCCGCCAGCCTACGTTGCGCACGTGCAGAAGAGAGGTCATGGCGTTGGTACACCATGGAGCCACCGCGCCATCGTTTCTGCCGCCTCGACGACGCGCGGGCCCGGCACGACGAACACATCGCTGGTGACCGCGTGCACCCGATTCGTCCGAGCGGCGCGCACGTTTGTTTGCGTCTTCCACAGGCCTTCGGTCGTGATGCGCCGGCGCTCTCGTTCCCCGGGCGTGTCGCCCATGTCGCCCGCGTCGATGATCACGTCCGCGTCGAGGCGGATGATCGACTCCATGGAGAGTCGGGGATAGTCCAAACCGCTTTCCGCCAGCACGTTGACGCCGCCCGCGATGCCGATGAGATCGTGCAGATACGACCCGGGACCTACCGCAATGAGGTCGGTCAGCGTCCCGGCCCGACGGCCCATGATGATCAACACCTTCTGGGGCTTCCGTGCGGAAACATCCGCCCGGATGCGACTTAGCCGCGCTTCGAGGGAGGCGACAAGGGCTGCCGCGCGCTCCGGTACGCCAGCCGACGTGCCGATGGCTCCGATGGTCGAAAACACGCTGCGCAACGTGCCGCGGTCGACCGTGATGAATGGGATGCGGAGCTTCGAGAGCTGCTGCCTGGTGGTGTTCGGACCTGCGTGCACGACGACGAGGCTGGGCGAGAGACGCGCGATCAGCTCAGGATCCGGGCGCAAAAACGTTCCGACTTTCGGCAGCGCGCGTGCTTCCGGAGGAAACCTGCAGTAGTTGGACACTCCCACCACGCGCTCGCCGAGCCCAAGCGCAAAGAGCGTTTCCGTAATGCTCGGTGACGTCGAGACAATGCGCGCCGGCGCCTGCGCGGCGCTTCCCTCGATTCCCAACCACCACACGAGAACGGCCGCAACACAACGACCGAGAACGCGAATTTCCGGAGACCGCATGACCCTTTGCACTTTGCCCTTTGCCCTTTGACTTTTGCCCTTTGACTTACATAGTCGCAGTCAAAACCCCACGCTCAGACCCGCGACCGCGGTGCGGCCGAGGTTTCGCCACCCGCTCTCGTAGTAGGTCTGATCGAACAGGTTGTCGAGCTTGACGTATGCGCGCAGCGGCAGCCGCGCGTGGTTCACCACCCGGTAACCGGCGACGAGCGCCGCTTTCGTGAAGCCCGGATAGCGATATGCGCGCGACCGCCCGGCGGCGAAGAACGATCCGTATGTTGCTGAACCGTGGAACACGTCGAACGTCGTGTCGATACGCTCGGTCCAGCGAGCCGTCGCGACGAATGTCGCCATATGACCCAACACCGCCGGCACCAGGAAAAACCCCGGTACCGTGATGTCCTCTTCGGTTTCGGACCGTGTGTAGGTGTAGCCTGCGGATAACCGCAGCCGGCTTCCGGGCCGCGCTTCGACCGCGATCTCGACGCCACGCGAGAAGCCGCCGGAACTATTGAGATATCCCTGGGTGCGCCCGAACGGGTCGGTCTCGGGCCGGATGCCACCCGACGAGTTGAACGCGGTCAGCGACGAGACGTTGTTGTAGAAGACAGTCGCCGACGCCAGCACCGGACCGCCAAACAAATACTGATCGATACCCGCATCTATCGTCTGGTAGCGGTCGGGCTCGAGCCGCGGGTCGCCAAACGCGGTGAACAGCAGCCGACCGGTGATTGGATCGGTGGAGAATCCGCCGCCATACCGTTCGTACAACGCGGGCGCGCGAAATGCGTTGCCCGTGTGGACGCGCAGTTTCGTCTCCGACGCCGGGACGAAATACGCCACAGAAAAGTCGCCGGTGAGCGCGCGCGGCGGCGCGACGAGAGCGACGCCATCGTACGGACTCGTGATGCCGACCGCCGTCAACTCGGGCGTCGACACGCTGAAGCCCTGCGCCCGTCCCGAAATCGACAACTGGAGGCGCCGATCCACCAGCGGGAACTGCGCGGACGCGAATCCCGCATGCGCGTTCTGGCTGATGCGCGTCTCGGTCTGGATCCGCCGCGGCGCCGGCAGGTTGTTGTCCTGCACGTCGTGGAAGCGCTCCTGTTCGAACTCATAGCCGAAGGACACATTGATCCACGAGCGCGGCGACATGTACGCGCGCACGTCGGCAGTGTGGATGTCGCCGAAGATGTCTGAAAAGCTCACTGCCGCCGGCTGGAACCCGGCGCCAAGCACGCCGTTGGCGAACGTGCGCTGCGTGTGGACGCGCTGGTAGCTTGCCTGCCAGCTCACGCCCGACCAACCGCTGTGCCGGAACCGCACCGCCGTAGTCAGAAAGCTCGAGGTGCGAAGATTGTCGGGATCGTTGCGGCCGGGAATGTAAGTGGCGTCGCCGATCTGGAACGGCAGGCCGCGGTTGGACAGTTCGATCTGATCGGGCGACACCGGGATCGCGTCGACAACGATCGCCTGCGGAATATTCGCGGCAGGAATCCCCGTCGCGGTCGGGCTGGTGTTGAGCTCCACGCGGTCGTCGGATCCGAGGACCCGCACCATCAGGTTCGTGGTTGGCGAGACGTCGTACTGCACCATTCCCTGCCCGCCGGTGCTGCGCGTCGCGTCGTCGCCGTCGAGCCCGTCGAACAGATTGAATTGCAATGCCCCGGCGGAGTATCGCAGCCTGTCGCCGAGGGCGCCGCCGCTGACCGACCCGCGGGTGCGGAAGTGCCCGAGCGATCCGCCCTCGATCTGTGCCTCGGGTCGAAGCGCGCCTCCGCCGGAGCGCGTCACGATGTTCACGACACCGCCCACCGCGTTGGTGCCATACAGGGAAGAGCCCGATCCGCGCAGCACTTCGACGCGATCGGCGGCGACGAAATTCAGCGTGGCCAGGAACGAAGTCGCGTCAGCCTGGATCGTCGAGGCATCCCGAAAGCGCATGCCGTCCACCAGCACGGCCGATCCGTCCGGGCGAAGGCCCCGGATGCGCATGGAGGTCGTCTGTCCGGGACCGCCGCTGTTCCGCACCTGGACGCCAGGCGTGAACCGCACGATCTCGCTCAGCGTGGTTTCGTTTCGCGCGCGGATGTCTTGCGCCTCGATGATCGAAACCGCTTTGGACGTCTCCTGCGTGACTTGTGGAACGCCTGCCGCCGTCACCACAACGGAGTCGTCTATGCCCGCCACTTCGAGGTCGACGTCGAGCGTCACCGGCGTGCCGGGGTCGATGGTCACCACTGCGGTGCGGCGCCTGAATCCGTCCTTCGCGATCTCGATGAGA
The DNA here is from genome assembly GCA_963814955.1 of uncultured Acidobacteriota bacterium. Taxonomy (GTDB): domain Bacteria; phylum Acidobacteriota; class Vicinamibacteria; order Vicinamibacterales; family UBA2999; genus DATCJA01. Next base: position 844,577 of record CAWFEX010000008.1, on the reverse strand, counting down.
AACAGCCCGGATGGCAGCCCTTCGATGCGGTACTCTCCGGCGCCGTTCGTCGTCGTTGTCCTGACGAACGCGCCGTCGTCACGCGCCAGGCGCACGGCCGCGGCCGGCACGGCGGCGCCCTGGGCGTCGCGGATCCGGCCGGTGAGGGCCGTTCCCTGGGCAAACCCCGGCGACGCGGCGAAGGTCAACAGCAGGACGAGGCCGGTGACGAAGCGGCCGGTCACCACGTAGTGTCCTTCTTTAGCCGGACCTGATACGAAGCGGATCATCGATGAGCTCCTTGCGGGAATGCGCGCTGTGGCGTGGTGGGCATTTCGAACACAAATGCAGAACGGCCGTCGGCGGTCGTAGCAATCTGCGTGTCGACGCCGAATACCTCTTTCAGCCGCGCCGCGGTCAAGACGGCGGCGGGTGGTCCCGTCGCAACCACCTGGCCGTCGCGCAAGAGAACGGTGTCGGTCGCGAATCTCGCGACCGTTCCGAGGTCGTGGGTGGCGACCACGACTGCCGTGCCCTTGGCGGCGAGACTGCAGCACAACGCGAGCACCGAAAGAGCGTGCTCGAGATCCAGGTGCGCGGTCGGCTCGTCCAGCAGCAGAATGTCCGGCTCAGCGGCGAGGCAACGTGCGATTGCGACGCGCTGGCGCTCACCGCCCGACAGGCGCGTGATCGTTCGAGTCCTCAGGTGAGCGAGATCGCACATTTCCACCGCATCCTCGATGGCCTCTCGATCGCGAGCGGCCTCTGGCGCGAATCGTCCTCGATGGGGATGTCGTCCCATGGCGACGATCTCCTCTACCGTGAACGCAAAATCGCATCGGGTGTCCTGGGGCAGGAACGACAGGCGGCGAGCAACATCGCGCCGTGGCATTCGTTCGAGTGGCTCTCCGTCGAGCGTCACCGCGCCGCTCGTCGGTGTCCACAATCCCGCAAGTACGCGGAGCAATGTGCTCTTGCCGCTTCCGTTCGGGCCGATGACGGCGGTGAGCGCTCCAGGCGTCATCGTTGCCGAGACTGCGTCGAGGATCCGCCGCCCACTCCGCACCAGGACGAGGTCGTGTCCGGCCAGCATCACCGCTCACTGGTGCGGCTCCCTGAGCTGCCGGACGAGCAGCCACAAGAAAAATGGCGCGCCACAGAGTGCCGTCACTACGCCGAGCCGGACTTCTGCCGGAGGCCGAACCGTACGAGCGGCGAGATCGCAGAGCATCAGGAACGCGGCGCCACCGACCGCGCTCGCGGGAAGCAATGTGCGATGCGCCGGTCCGAGCATCAGCCGCACGGCGTGGGGAACGACGAGTCCGACGAAACCAATCAGACCGGCGACGGCGACAGATGCTCCGGTCAGCAGCGCCGACGTTGCCACGAGCACTCGCTTGGATGCTTCGACGTCCACGCCAAGAGCGGCCGCCTGCTCTTCGCCGAGCAGCAGTAGATCGAGGACTCGCGATTGCAGCAGCGCCGCCCCGAGACCAACGGCGATGAACGGCGCCGACAGCCACACGTGCGCCCACGTGCGCGAATCGAGCCCGCCCATCATCCAGAACACGATTTCCTGAGTGACCTGCCAGGTGACGATATTGATCGAGAGGAGCAGGCTCGAGAGCGCGGTCAGGAACGACCCCACCGCTACGCCAGCCAGGAGCAGCGTCGCCACCGGGGTTGCGCCGCCGCGGGTCGCAATACCGTAAACGAGCAGCAAGGCGAGAAACGCACAACCGATAGACGCAATCGGTAACGCGACGAGCGACGTCGCGCTCCAGCCGGAGACGAAAACCGCCACGGCTCCAAACACGGCCCCGGGTCCGACACCCATGAGGCTCGGCTCGCCCAACGGATTCCTGAACAGGCTCTGCATCATCGCGCCCGCCGTGGCGAGGCCCGCGCCGACGCACGCGGCAACGAGCACACGGGGGAGACGAATGAGCCAGACGATTGCTTCATCAGCTCGAGTTACCGTGATGCTGGCGGTCCAGCTCGCAGGCAGCAGCTTCACCGCAAGTACGTCGATGACAACGGACACGTCGAGCTGTGTGCTCCCGACCACCACGCCCGCAATCGCGACGCCGGTGAGAAGGGGAGTGACGACGGCGTAAAAGAGGGCCGGAGGCAGCCGTCCGTGAACGGCCGCGTCCCGAGTGTCGCGTGTCATGGGGAGCGAACCTGTAGACGCGACCGTCACAATCGCGCTCCACCGTACAAAGCAAGGGACAGGGCGTCTACGAGCGCTGCCGTAAACGGCGAGAGCGGCAGGAACACGTGATTCTCGAGCACGACGATCTGACCGCGCCGCGCGGCCTCTGTGGCTGCGATTCCGGGGTTCGCTAACAGGCGTTCGCGAACGGCGCTCACCTGGCCGCGATCTGCGCCGGCGACGATCCAGTCGGGATTCCACCGAACGATGTGCTCGTCGGTCACCCGGTCGTATCCCACGAGGCCGTGCGTTGCGGCAACGTTCTCGGCGCCGAGCACCTGCATGATGTCGGTGAAAAGCGTCTCTGAACCGTAGCTGTAGGTACCCCCAAGACCCAGAACGCGCGGCGGCGTTGTGCCGGCTGGCTTTCGCGCAGCGGCACGTTCGACGATGCTCCTGAAGCGCACGGCCTCGGTTTCCGCGTGTGCCTCTTCACCGGTCAGATATCCGACGAGACGGATGTGCTCTTCGATCGATCGGAGCGTTTGAAACATCGTGTACATCCGGTAGACCGGAACGCCAGCCGCGCGCAGGAGGCCAGGGATGTCCGAGCGCGCATCGACCGGAGTTACGACGAGATCGGGATCTGCTCTCAGGACGCGCTCGGGATCGGTCGCCACGACGGGGCGGTAACGCCGTGCGGTTTCGTACACGTTGCTGAAGCGCTCCTGGTAAGCGCTCTCGCTGACGCCGACGATTCGCTCGGGCGCCACCACGGCGTAAAGGAACTCGTCCGACGACCACGACTGCGAAACGATGCGTCTCGCCGGAGCATCGATGGTCACGCCCACGCCGTCTGCGCCGATCGCCTGTCGCGGATACGACAACGCCTCTGTGCGAATGCGTGCGTCGCCATAACCGGCAAAGGGACGTTCCGCCGTTCGCACCATCGCGCCCGGTGCGGCACGGTGCACGATCACGCTGGCACAGGCCACAACCACGACGAGCGCAGCCAGAGCACCGTGACGCCATACGCGGTGAGCGGTTGTCATTGGCGTTACCAGGCCCGCGACCAGCGGTTGCCCGTCTTGCCGGTTTCGGCGCGCAGCGAACCGCTGACGCCCGCCGCGTGTTCGAGCTTGCGTCCGATCAGCCACAACAGATCGGACAGGCGATTCAGATACGCAACGATCGTCGGTTGAACCGGCTCGCCTGATTCGACGAGACGAACAACACCGCGTTCCGCGCGGCGGCATACGGTCCGCGCGATGTCGAAGGCAGCCGCGACGCTGAGTGCGCCCGGCACCGACCAGTCGGACAGGATGCCCTCGATCGCTTCGAGCCGATGCACTTCGATCGTCAGGCGCTCCACCATCTCGGTACCGATGGGTATTTGTGGCTTGGGGCTCTCGGGCGGTGTGGCGAGCGCAGAACCGACCTTGAACAGCTCCTTCTGGATACCGCTCGTGAGGTCCACGATCTGGGCGTCGTCGCAGATCGAGCGCGCGAAGCCGAGCGTCGAGTTCAGCTCATCGACCGTGCCGTAGGCATCGACCCGTAGAGAGCTCTTCGAGACGCGGATGCCGCCCGCGAGGCCCGTCTCTCCGCTATCGCCTTTCATCGTCGAGATGCTGCCCATGTTCGCCCTCCGCGAAGCGGCGAACCAACGACGGCAGCATCAGACGCGTGAGTGGAATCGAGGTGGGGTGAAGACCTGGCTTCCAACGCATGCTCTCTGTTCTCCGCAGAAAGTCAGCCGCATGAAACCTTGGGTAGGTCTCCTGGCTCGCACGGAGCAGGCGAGATGCCTGCTGGCCGCTTTGCCTTCCCCGGCGGCTCGAGCCGAGTGGCTTCCAAAGCGACGCACCGTACTCACAGTGGCGGGACCGCGCCGGATTCGTACCGGACTTCCCTGTTATGCCCCTGATGGGCACCCAAAGCAGACGAACTTTGTATCACCTGTGGGCGGCGAGGTCAATGAACGATCGCGAGAACCGCGCACGACAACGCAGTGGCGACGCCGCCCGTTGTCGTGACGAGCGTCATCGCGCGGACGATGTCGTCGTGCGATTGCGCAGGCGGATCGTCGGCGTGGCCGAGCCACGTTTCCGTGACGAGGCGCCCGCTCAGCCAGATCGGCCCGACGAGTCGTCTCTCGATCGCTCCAGCCGCGGCGGCCTCGCTCCAGCCCGCGTTCGGCCCTGGAAGCACTGCGTGCTGCAAGAAGCCAGTGACGAACGCCTTTCGACCCGAACAACGCGGCAGCACGGAGGCCACGACCGCGATCAGCAGCCACGTCAGCCTCGCCGGCACGTAGTTCATCACGTCGTCGAGCCTGGCGCCGAACCAGCCGAAGCGTAAATACTGTGGCGTCTTGTAACCGACCATCGAATCCATCGTGCTCGCGATCTTGAAGAGCACGAGCCCCGGAAGTCCCGCGAGCACGTACCAGAACAATGGACTCGTGAAGCCGTCGGTCAGGTTCTCGCTCAGGCTCTCGATGGCCGCCCTGCGGCATGCGGCTGCATCCATCGGCTCAGTATCGCGACCGACGAGCCGCGAGATCGCATGGCGGGCCGCATCGACGTCTGCACGCACGAGCGCTCGCTCGACACTCCAGACATGACGCAGCAAGTCGCCCAGGGCGAGCAGACTGTACAACAGGAATACATGAAGAACCCATCCGATCCATGGCGATACCACTGCCGCCATCAGAACGAGCGCCGTTAGCCCAACACCCCACGTGAACGTCAGGATCACGAACAGAAGAGTGCCGCCGACATAACCATCCATTCCAAGTCGGCGGAGCCCGTTCTCAACCACGGAGAGCGTTCCGCCGATGAGGCGAACCGGATGGGCCCGGTACGCCGGATCGCCTATGACGAGGTCCAGCAAGACGGCGATCGCCAGGATCGTGGGATCGCCGAATATGGGGATTAGCGTGGCCGCCACTTTTCGCTCCATCCCAGCGCAAGCGCGTCGAGGACGAGCGTTTTCGGATCCGATTCACCGGCCGCGTGAAGTCGCGCGCGAAACTCCACCCACCGATCAGGTTGTGCCGAGAGGCTGGCGGCGAGCGTGGCAGCCTGTTGAATCACCGCGTCTCGCGCTATCGATTGAGGCAATGTGCCGTGTCGCACACGATCGAGCACAGCGGCCACGGCGTGAGCGGCGGCTCCGACGAGCGGATCGTAAAAGACCGCTTTGGCGTTCTTTCGAAGAAGATCGAGATCTCCCTGCGTGAGGCGTCCGCCAAGCTCGTCGAAGATCGTCTGCTCCTTGAGCCCGTAGCGGCCGAGGGCGTGGAAGATCCCGCGCGTGTAGCTCGGCTCGAGACCGTTCTGCCAGCGGAGTGCTTCAACGGTCGCGTCGCGGACCGCCACACCAACGATTTCTCCGAACTTCATGTGGGGACTCGCTGATTTCAGGGGCGTCGTGCCCTGGGTTGGTGCCGCGATGCAGTACTGGTCCGTGCCCGTCCCCGTTGCCAGGTCGGATGAATAGCAGCTAGGCACAGCCAGGCGCTGGAGAGCTGCGCTCTTTGCTTCCGTCATCGTTACGACGGTGCGAGCGAGCGCCGCTGGTGTAAGGGGCCTGCTGACGAGGAGGATGGTGTTGATAGTGCCGGCCGTCACGGCCACTTTCGCGACACCATCGGAGCTTTCGCGCCATTTCGCCGGATCGCCCGCGCACGTCGCATTGGTCTGCACGCCCGCCGTCACCACCGCTGCGACAGCGACGTCGTCATCCTGATGAACAGAGACGGCGGCGTATTGCATGTTCGCGGCCGTGCCCATCACCACCGTGGCATCGCGCGGGAGCCCGAGCTCGTCGCACACCACGTCGTGATACGCGTCCTGCCCCTGATTGGCGAAGAGGTGCGCGCGTTCCTCGTGCCCTGAACCTTCGCAACTCTGGTGATTCACCAGATGTCCCACGTGCTCGACCTGACCGCCGTTGCGCGCCGAGGTGCTCAGCACGAGACACCGGTGTTCGAGATCCGCGACGACAAAACGGCCGTACCGCCGCACAACGGCGATCGGAAATGTCAGCACGGTCTCCCAGGCCATGCGCCATTATGCGGCAGCTCCTGCTGAGCTGAGGGTCGAGGCGAACGTGATCAGACGGACGGGGTCAGACCCCGGGTCTGACCCCTCGTTCTGTCAGTTCGTTCGTTCCTTGCGCTTCAATCGTTATCAACGCAGTAGGCGCGCGGGATCTGATCGTTGTTTCGTGCAGAAGTGTGCATGTCTGGCGCATTTGCGATAGACGGTTCCCGGTGAACAGACCTAGACTGCGGGCACCCTCCCAGCGTTTGATCCCCCCACTCTTGTACAGAGGTGCATCATGGGCATCCGCGTTGGATTTCTGTCCCTCCTGATCGTTTGTTTCCCTCTTTCGACGGCGTCGGCTCAGTCGCTGTCGCGGCTGGTGCCGAACCTCGTATTCGCGGAGGTAACGCTCGCGCCGGGACCCACGACAACGCCGCCCGTTCCTGGTACTCCCCACACGGCGCACTTCTCGCCGTTCAACCCTCTGTTCGGGATGGACGCCCCGACACAGGCGATTCTCGACAACCAGCTTCGACAGGTACCAGTGCTGATCCAGCAGGCGAACTCGCAGCTCGCGACGTTTCCTGTCGGCTCGTCGTCCGGTGGCTTCACCTACCGGTTCAACCCCGACCTCGGCACGTTCTCGCGCAGCAGCGAGAGTTTCGGCGCGCTTCTGACCGAACGCGCGCTGACGCTCGGACAGGGACAGTTCAGCTTCGGCACGGTGTACCAGCACACGAGCTACGACCGGTACGAGGATTTCAGCCTGAAAAACCCCGAAATCATCTTCTACTACCCGCACAATGACTGCTGCCCCGGCCAAACGGCAGTCGGTGTACCGGGTGGAGACGATTCACTCTTGAATCCCGCATTTGAGGGCGACGTCCTCGAGAACGCGCTCACGCTCGATCTGCGCACCGAGACATTCGCCTTCTTCGCGACAGCGGGCGTGACCAACTCGCTCGATATCGGTGTGGCGGTGCCCATCATCCAGGTAAAGCTCGACGCCGCCGTCCGCCGGCGAGTCATCCGGTTCGCGACTGAAACGAACCCGCTGGTTCACAGCTTCGACAATCAAGGGCTCGATACGCAGACGACGAGTGCTTCCGGCGAGTCAATCGGCGTGGGCGACGTGCTTCTACGCACCAAGTATCAGTTCTTCGGCAGTGCGCGCGGTGCGCTCGCCCTCGGTGGTGAGGTGCGGCTGCCCACCGGTGACGAGACCGAGCTGCTTGGAACCGGCACCGTGCAAGGCAGGATTGCGCTGCTCGCGACCACCATGATGGGCGCGGCGTCGCTTCACGCAAACATCGGGTACACGAAGTCTGGATCCGCATCCGAAGATGCCGCGGCCGATTTCGTTCCAGCTCCCGCCGACGAGATCAATTACGCGATCGGCACAGACGTCGTCGTCCATCCTCGCGTAACCGCAGTGTTTGAAGTCGCCGGGCGGCGGCTGGCGGATGTCGAGCGCGTCGTCACTGAGTCATTGAACGTGCGGTTTACGACGTTGACCACTCCGACCGTGGTACAAACGAGCACCCTGCCCGGACTGGGAATCCGCCAAGGCGACATGAGCCTCGTGCTTGGGGCGACGGGGTTGAAAGTAAACCTGACACGCACGCTGCTGCTCAATGCCGCCGTGCTGTTCCCGCTTACCGAAAACGGTCTCCACAACCGCACGACAGCCAGCATCGGCGTGGACTACACCTTCGGCCGGTGATCAGCGCGCCGACAGTCAATTCGTGCCTAGTGTCCGGCTTTATCCGGACCGAGAATTTCGCGCGCCGCCATCACGGTCCGGCTAAAGCCGGACACTACGTACGACCAGAAAACGCACTCTAACGCGCTGATTGACGGGAGATGCGCGAGATTTCCCACGCGTCTCCGTTGCGGCGCAGCGAGAACGTCGCAGTATTCGTCGCTACGGGGAGGGCGATGCGGCCCGCGCCGACAGAGCGGATTTGTTCCCGGCAGGAGACCGTCGCGGTATCGCTGCTGACATCCGGCTCGGCGCAATCGAGATCAACCGTCTGCGACACAAGGTTCCGGTAGCTGTTGCGGAGGGCATCCGGCGCGCTTGGCCAGATGCGCCTGACCCCCGCGTCATCGAGCGCTTCGACAGCCCGCTTGTAGTCGGCAATCGTCTTCTTCACCAGTGACGCGGCAGTCACTGTCACTGTGGGTGCGGCCGCAGTAACAGGCGGGGCCAGGTTTGCCGAAGGTGGCGCGGCGGCTGCCCCGCCCGAGGATGCAGTCGGGGGGCGCTCGGCCTCACCCGATGCACCGGATACTCCGGCCGGAATATCGACGGGGGGCCGACGGGCGACGGGAGCGCTGGCGATCGGCGCCTCCGGAACCGGAACCGTGCGCGACTGATTCGTCGCCACCATCGATGGCGTTCGCGACGGAACCTTCGCGCCCGGAGGAGGTGCCGATCTCCCTGACGTTGGTGAATCTGGAACGGTTCCTCGCGACGGCCCAGGATCCGTCGGTTTCTCTGTCGGGGCGACGACGGCGGCGGACGCCGCGTCTGGTGCGGAAGTGGATGCCGGCACAACCGGGGCCGCCGTGTCGCTTTGAGCAGGAGGCTGCGGGTTCCGATTCTGAACGAGGAGCAGTGCAACGAGCGCCGCTGCCACGGCTCCCGCAAGGCGAAGACGATGGCGCTGCAGCCATGTCCGCACGTCGCCGAATGGCAGTCCGCCTCCGGTTGCTTTCCGGACGACCGTCACGAGGCGGTCGACGTCGCCGTCCCACGACTCATCATGCAACGCCGCGGCGTGGCGGCGGGCGAGCGCCTGAATCGATTCGGGCAGTTCGTCGGGCGCGGGCATGCGCGTGCCCTCGACCAGTACAGGGATCACGAGCATGTCGGGTCCGCGCAGCGCGGTAGCGATTTCGTGAAGAACGTAGTCGTTGGGCTCTTCGAGGCGGCGCCGGCCCGACTTGTCCTTCGCGTCGAGCCACTCGCGGCCGATCAGGACGAGACACGCGCGGGCATCACGGAGCCGTATCGCTATCGTGTCGACGAAGTCCTGGCCAGGCTGAAGGGCATCGACGTCGCGGAATACCGCTCCGTGGCCCAGGCGGCGCTCCAATGCTTCGGAGAGGCGTCCCGCGTAGCCTGCCGAATCCTCCCGACGATAGCTGATGAAAATCTGCGCCATGCGCGCGGTTCAATGAGGCGATGACGGGAGATTATAACGACCCTGGCGGTCTGCCCGCCCAAGTCGCTGCGCACTTACCTGCGTTTCTCTTTTCGGCACACCCATACCCCGGGAACACTCGGCCGGTTCCCGCTGAAGGCGATATCATCCAGCCATGTCTGCGCCCTCGATTGTGCGGCCGCTCGCAGTGACCGGGCTCTTGACTGTCTGGGCGCTCCTGTCGAGCTTGCCGGTATCGGCATGGGATATCCCGCCCGATAACGGAACGCTCCCGGCGGCGGCGGTCCGCGAGATCCTGGCGGCAGACGATACCCGGTTACAACCGGCTATACACAGCGCATCGAGTTCATCGATTTCGTACGCAACGGGCGGCCGTTTACACAGGTCGCGGTAATTCTGACGCCGGATACGCCGCGTCTGCACCGTGGACGGAAGCTCGTCGTAGTGGGAGGCGAGCCAGGAAGCGAATACGGGATGGATTTCGTTTCCACCGTCGAAAAAGGTGAGGGCCCCGGCGTCTGGCTGGCGAAGCGGGGAGTCACCTTTGTCGCGCTCACGCGTGTCGGGCGCTGGAACTTTCTCGCGCCGTCGGGAGATGGATCGTGGGCAACGGTTCCAATCGAACGCCGCATGCCCATCTTCAGTCGTAGTCAGAAGAGTCACTGGACTGAAAGCGACTTCGAAATCCGGCGGTCCGGGGTTTCCGCGGTGACGTCGGCCAGCGCGAGCGCGGTGTACCGGTTCCCAAAAAGGGGCACGGAGTTGGAGAAGCAGATGCTGGCGGCAACTCCGCGCGTCTTCGTTGACGGCTACCGGCTCGCACTCGAGAAGGCGATTCCCGATCGGACGCAGGCGTTCGTGCTGTTCTGGGGTATGTCAACGGGCGGGGCGAGCCTGTACCCGCTCGCGAAGTACTACCTGCCGGATGGATACCTTGGCTGGGGAACGAGCTCCACGGGCCTCGCGCACCTCAACAACACGACGCTCGGCGGCAACTTCAACAACATCTACGACCGCATGGCCCTTCGAGTACGCGAGCGGGGGTTGGACGATTTCGAGTTCTACACCAGGACGATCGATCCGGCGATCCGCGAGCGCTGGTGGCAGGCGGCGCTGCGGTCACCGCGTTTCAAGAGCACGGAGGACGCGGCGATGTATTTCGCCGGCGGCGCGCTCACCGAGCACGGAATGCGCCTCTGGCAGTCGGACCTCCTTACGGCCGCGGATCGCTCTGCCGGATTCGCTGCGTTCATGCACTCGATCTTCGAGACGAGCTTTCCGCCTGCGGAACTGAAGAAAGTCGCGGTCCTGGATCTCAACGGCACCAAGGACGAAACGCTGCCCCCGGCGACCGTTGATGCCAACCGGGCGGTGATGGAGCCCTACGCGAAAAAATTCAGGATCGGGCGCATCGAGGGCCTGCACCACTATCTTTTCACGCAGGACAGCATCAAGATCGTGGGGTCGACCTGGTTTCGCTATATCGATTCGGGATTCTTTGATTGAATACAGACGTCTTGTTTCGCATGAATCGGAGGACTACCTAATGCGTATCGTCGGAGCGCTCATCGTGCTTCTGCTGTCGGCGGCTGGTGTCGCCGCCCAGTCGACTTCATCGCAGCTCCCGGAGTGGCAGGAATACGTCAGCCCGAAGGATGGCTTCAGCATCAACTTTCCGGGCCAGCCACGAATAAGTGAGATCACGTGGCAGTCGCAGTTCAACTACAAGCTACCGGCGCGTGTGTACAGCGCCGAACGAGGCGTGGAGCGCTTCTCGATTACCGTCGTCGACTATTCGTCGCTCGAACAGCAGGGAATCGCGCGCTGGAAGGCGTGCCCTCCAGGCAACGCGCAGTGCCGCGACGGAGGCGCGACGATCGGCCCTGGCTACTGGAAGCAGGACGAACGCGGCGCCCCCGCGTTTGCGCTCGCCCGGTATCTGAAGAACCCGATCTACAAGGTCACCGATTATGCGTGGGACTGGCAGGACATGGTCGAAGGGCATGCCTTGCAGCTGAACGGCGCCGACGGCAGGCGGACGCTGGTGTATGCGGCCATGCACATGCGCAAGCTGTACATCCTCGAGGCCTCCGCGCCCGAAGAGCATGCCGAGCCCGGTCTTTTCCAGCAGTCGCTGGGATACCTCGACGAGAACGGAAAGCGCATCCGATACACCGAGACTATTTACTCCAACTCGTATCACGGTCTGGGTGTGTATCCGCGGCCGGCGTACCGCGTCAGCGGGGAGTGAAGCTCACACGTAGGGCGGATCCTTTCGGACCCGCCTGATTAGACCGGACCGTAGGGCGGGCCTTTACGGCCCGCCTGGCGCAGCGTAAAACCGCGCCCTACGTGAGCCCTTACCGCGGCTTCGATTCGATCTCGTTCAACTTCTGAAACTGCTCGAAGTTTTCATTGTTGGTGCAGAAGTTTTCGGTCAGGCTTTCGTCGGCGGCCGAGAGCGAGAACGTGCGCCACGCTGAGGTCCACGGCTTGGTAAGCACGACCGGATCCTCAATCGTGTACTGATACTCGAGATAGTTCCTGTTCGGGCGCCGCAGTCGCTCGATCACCCGCAGCTGGTCGCTGTGGTACCAGCCGTTGCCCTGGATCCAGGTGCGCTCGTCGATCGAGATCGTGTCGAGGACGAGCGTATCGCCTTCCCACTTCGCAGCCGTATCCCCCATGTAGAGGGGCTCCAGCTCGTCCTTCGGCCGGTGCGGGCGGCCGATACGAACGGTGCGCCAGTTGTTGTTGCTTTCAATCAGGTGGACGAACAGATCGGGCTTCATGATGATCTGGTGCGGATACGGATTGGTGGTCCACATCCCGGGGACTCCGAGCGGCCGGCAGGCGACCTGCGCGTTGCCGAGCTCGAGCTCGGTGCGGCTCAACGCCTTGATCTTCGCGAGGGCCTCGGGGCGAAACGGAATCGGGTCCTGCTTGACCGGCGCGTCGGGAACGACGCTCCATGCGTTGGCCCGGCCTGTCGGACCGGCAAACCAGACGCCCGACAGGTCCACGTGCCCGTCCGACATCCGTGGCGGAGGACCGCCGGGCGGCAGCGGTACCGGTCGCACGTTCCCCCTCGCCTCGACGTAGGTTTTGTCCTGCTCCTGGGCAGTCGCGGCTGTCACCGATACGAGGCAGACCGCGGAAAACAGCACGGCAAAGCTGATTCTCACGTTCATCTCCAGATCTTCGTGCCGAAAATTCCCTCGACGTCCTGCCCGACCCGCTGCACGGTACCGTCGGCCAGCTTGACGAACGAACCCGCGTAGCGGTTCTTTTCACCGTTCTTCGACGCGCAGCCCCTGACCAGCACTTCCTTTCCGACGCTGGCATTCAGGACGGGATATGTTGCGCCGCCCCGTCTCAGGTTCGATGTCGATGAAAGCTGGAACGTCGCCTCCTCGGCCTGGCCGCCGGCGTTCTTCACGTCAACGAAGAGGTAGGCGTGCGGGTTCTCATAGTTCACCTTGGTCAGGATGCCGGTGACATCGGAGCAGTTCTTCGCGTCGAATTCGGCAGCAAAGGCATGGTGGGCCGACGCGGGCGCCGATGCCACCATCATGAGCAAGAAGAGGGCAATGCCGATCGTCGATTTCATTACGAATCCTCCAAGAGCGACCGGGCTGAGATTGGCGTACGCGGTTTATGTTGTCAACCCGCCGGTGCTAAGTGAGGAACCGCCTTCTTACCGACGACGATCCGTCCCGAGCTGTGCAGTGCGCCGGGCGCTCCGCGATTTTCTGCGTCCTCCCGACCGCGTTCCTCATCGCAACGTCCGGTGACCGGCAGGTGACGTGGCTGCGCTCGCTCGTTGCGAGCGCGTGCATCCGCGTGAACGGGAAGAAGTCCTCCGCGATCCAGACCACGGCAGCAAAGTACTCACGTCCGCTGGCCAATAGTCGCCCCCCGCGGATCGAATTCGTCCAGGCAAAACTGTAAGTCCTTGTTTCGGCTGCCGATAACGGGACGTCGTCCTGAGCGCGATTATTGGTGGTTCAGCTGCCAGACAACGTCGCTGCTCGTCGAGCAGCCTATGGACATTCGAAAGGGATGAAACGTGAGAGGTAGTGGATGCTGGCGTGACTCGATCGTCGTTTTCTTCATTGCCGCGAGCAGCGTTTTTGTCGGTACTGAGTCGGCGGGTGCCGCAAGTATCACGTGTCCTGCTCTCATCGGCAACAGCCCACATATTGCGGACAACGTCACGCCGAGCACCGGTTGCGAGATTGGAGGCACGAACAACGATTTTCTCGGATCCGATCCAACGCTCTTTCAGGTGAACGTGGATGCCATGTTCGGATTCGATGACTGGCAATTCGCGGGCAAGGCTTTCGAAGCTGAGTCAGGACTCGACATCGGACTGTCGGTGACCGGCGGACCAATTTCCGGAACGTGGTCGATCGATGACGTCTGGACATCGCAGGGCATCTCGGACCTGATGCTCGTATTCAAAGGAGGTGTGCCGAAAGACCCGGGGAATTTCGTCGGTTATCTGATCGGCACGGGTGCCACGTCCGGTTCTTATGTCACTCCATTCAGAACACCGACCGGGCGTGGCGGCGCCGCCGACATCTCGCACATGAGTGCGTACGTTCGCATAGGAGATTCATCCGATACGACCGGTGACGTTACAGAGGTGCCAGAGCCGGCCAGCCTGCTGCTGTTCGGCGCCGGGCTCGCGATGCTCGCGCGCGCGAGCCGCCGAAAGACGAATCGCTGAAGCGCTGAACTAGCGGCTCTCCATCGCGCCGGCGCTGATCCCCATCGTGAAGCTGCGCCCTCGCGCCGGCGCGAATTGAAAGTGTTCGCGGTAGTAGCGGTTTGCGAGATTCTCTATCGCAAAGACCAGCGCAAGCCTGTTGCGCCCGCGCGAGATATCCACGCCCCAGCCCAGACGCTGCACGGCAAAGCCATCGAGCGACAGGAAATCCTGCGCGATGCGGAACGGCGACTCGAGCAGGGTAGGGGTGACCCGTGTGACATCGGTCTGGGCGTGCACTCCATACTCTGCCCACCATCGGCCGCGCGGAGCCGTGAAGCGTGCCGCCGCGAGAACCTTGACCGGCGTGATGTTGTCCGCCGGCGCCCCATCGAGCGGCCGGCCGGTCAGCGGATCGATTCCGTCGGTAATCGTCCCGCGCGTGAGCGCCGCCGACGCGTTCAGCGTCACGATGCCGCGGGTGAGCACGATCGGCGCCGCGCCGCTGAGTTCGAGGCCGTGGATGCGCACGTCCGCGTAGTTGGTGGCCTGGGCCAGCGGTCCGGCCGGCGTGGTCGCGACGACGAGGTCCTGCGCCACGAAGTTCTCGGTACTGATTCACGAAGAAGTACGCGCCGCCCGTGAAGCGACCCACGTCGACGGTTGCACCGAGGTCGACATTGTTCCCGGTCTCGGGCTTCACTCTGATGTTCGGCGCAATGTTCCCGGCAGTCGCCGGACCGGCGTAGAACAGCTCTTCAAGATTCGGATGCCGGTAGCTGCGGCCGAACCGCGCAAACGGGCTTACGCGGCCTCCGGCATTAAAGACGAGGCCGACATCGCCGGTGAGCGCGTTCCGCGACAGCGTCGTGCCTTCCGCGCTCGGCAGCGTGGTTGGATCGATTGCGGGCCTGGCGCCCGCCACCACGGCTGACACGTCATAGCCCGGCGTCGCCTCGCTCGTCACGCGGTAGAAGTCGCCGCGCATTCCGGCTACCAGAGATACGCGCGGGAGAACACGCCACTCGTCCTGCGCAAACAGCGCGATGTCGCGCAGTCTCGCGTCCGGTACGCGCACGGGATGGGCCACCGCTGGAAGGCCGAGCTGAATCAAGGACGGAAATATCACTGGCGCAGGACCGCGTGCGCCGAGCGCCACCTGTCCCGCCATCGATGTCGTCGTCGACGTCGTCCGCACATCGCTGCTGCGATCGCGATAGAAGGTCAGGCCCGTTGTGAGGACGTGCCGATCCACGGGAGTCAGCACAGCTTGCACGTCGACACCAGGCGACCACACGCGCTGCTCCGTCTGCGACAGGATGTCGAGGCGGAATACCGTGATGGGAAAGAAGGCGACGGGGGTGGGCGCCGGGAACTGCACGGGCAGCAGGTTTTGCAGCACGCGATCCGTTCGCTGATAGTGAGCCGTGACCGAAAGGTTGGCGAGCCACGGCGTCACCGCCTGTGCTTCGTATCGCGCCGACGCGCGGTCGAGGTCGCTTTGAGGCAGCGATGTCGCATTGAAGAAGTACGGCTGGGCAAAGTCAGGGAACCCGATGTCGTCCATGCGCCGGGCCTGATAGCGCAGACGCAGCGTGCGTCGATCGCCCACGCGCACGAGTCCGGACAAATTGACGAAGTGCCCTGTGGCGCCCGAGCTTGCAATCTCGCGGTCGGTCCGCACGTAGGGGGCATTGAACGGATCGGGGAACGACGCAAACGCGAAGCCGAACGCATCGTCGACGGTGTCGCCACGGCGGAGCCGACCGTCGGCGAACATCGGGCGCGTGTCTTCCACGGTCAACGCGCCGGCCTTGTAGTTGTCGAAGCGTTCGGTACCCGTCTGCAGGCGAACGGCATAACGCGGCGATGTGATGCCTAGAGTCGCCGTGGCGCGCCGCCCATTTTCGTTGGAGCTGTAAAAGCCGTTGACACCATAAAGCGCCAGCACGCGATCCGAGAATGTCGGCTCGTTGGTAATGACATTGATCGTGCCCGCGAGCGCGTCAGAGCCGTAGAGCACCGTACCGGCGCCGTTGACGATTTCCACTCTGCTGATCGCATCCGGCGAAATCAATCCAACTTCAGCGCCCGTGCGGTCGGTCGCTTGTCGCGCGGTGTTCAGTCGTTCGCCGTCGACGAGCACGAGCAGCCGTGTGGAATCGAGGCCGCGAACCCGTGGTCGTATGCCGAACGGTCCGTTGCCGACGGGGGTAATGTTGGCGAGATTCGACAGCACATCGCCGGTAGAGACCGGATTGGTCTGACGGGTCGATTCGCCGGTGAGGCTTTCCACGTGGAGTGGGATCTGACGGGATTCACGTTCCGCGCGGGCGGCGGTCACGGTGACTTCTGCGGTCAGCCCGCCCAGGTTCAGCTGTACAGGCACGTCGAGCGTTTCCTCGGTCGCCGTCACCACTACTGTTCGGGCCACTTCGGAGAATCCAGGTCGGGTTGCAATCAGGAGATACGTGCCGGTCGCCGGCGCTTCAAGGATGAACCTTCCCTCGCCATCGGTTTCGACGACAGTTTCCTGACCCGTGGCGACGCCACGCAGCACTACCCGCGCCCCGGGAAGCGCCGCGCCGGTTGAATCCGATACCCGGCCACCAACGGTCGCCGCTTCGAGAGGCAATGCCGCGAGGATGGCCGCCAGGAACACCACCCCGCGCACACACGCACCAGATTGCATCGTTACTCCTGCAACAACTTGTACCCGGGGGTCAGACCCGGGGTCAGACCCCGGGTCTGACCCCGGTGACAGGTCGACTCAATGCCTTGCCTTAAGTCGTCGTGTATCAAGGGGTCAGACCCCGGGTCTGACCCCGGGTCTGACCCTTACTTGAGATGCGGGCGGACGATATCGGTCCAGATTTCGTAGCCGGCCTGCGTCATGTGCTGGCCGTCCCCGATGAACAAGTCCGGGCGCGGCAGCTTGTCAGGCCCCAGCATCGCCTTCTCGACACTGATGTACGTAATCTGCTCGTTGCGCGACGCGATACCGCGCAGCAACCGGTTGGTTTCGATCATCTGGGCGTTGAAGCGCCACCTTGCGGGTGTCGGCTTGAGACCTATGACGAGAATTCTGGTTTTCGGAAGCGCGCCGTGGACCGTGGCCACGAATCGTTCGAAGCCGGCGGCCACCGTCTCCGGCGAAACACCGCGCGCGATGTCGTTCTCGCCCGGGTAGAGAACCACGATCCGTGGCTCATAAGGGAGGACGGTGCGCGCCGTGAAGTGCGCCGTGTCCGCCATTTCCGAACCGCCGAATCCGCGGTTGAGCACCGGCAGGTCGGGAAAGAATTCCGACACTTTCCACCGCACGATGCTCGATGCGCCGACGAAGACGATGCCGCCCGTCTGCGGCGGAGCGCTTCGATCCTGACTCTCGAACGCGGCGACGTCCGGTTCCCAGCGGGTCGGGTCTCTCGGCGGCGCCTGCGCGGACAACAGCACATCGGCGAGCAGGCCGAAGACAACCAGAATCGCGGCGGTGGCGCGGCGTCGAGTCATCGACAGGACAAGACTCACGGGGAGCTCCTTTGAGTGATGGCGTTGTACTAAGACCGGCGGCGTCCGTCAAGACCTCGCCGGCAGCCGGCTTGCGTCGTCTGCCGACTTCGCATAACGATCCGTCGATGGCGTCCGCGACGGGACCGAACGAGCCGCCTCCAACGATTCTCGAGTCAGCACTGCGATACGACCGAGCGCCTGCCGTGGCGCTGTTGATCGGTACTCCCGGTGCTCTGTTGGATATGGATTGTGGTCATGGCGCGCGACATGTACGGGTCGATGACCGGCGCCAGTGCCTGGATGATGACGGCAGTGTGGGACCCCGGGCACCTCGCGCTGCTCTGGGCCATGTGGGCCGTCATGATGGCGGCGATGATGATGCCGTCCGCCTCTCCTATGCTGCTGTTCTATGGCGCCGTTGCGCGACGGTCGGAGGCGGCAACGACGGCGGCGCGGCAGATTTATGCGTTCGCGGCCGGTTACCTGGTGGTATGGGGCCTGTTCAGCCTGGCAGCCACTGTGCTTCAGCGTCTCCTGGCAACGCTCCGCGTGGTTTCGGCAATGATGGAGGTCACGAGCGCAGTTGCCGGTGGGGTATTGCTGTTGATTGCGGGCGTGTATCAACTGACACCGATCAAGCACGCCTGTCTCCGAGCATGTCAGTCGCCTCTTGGTTTCCTTATGAGTCGCTGGCGCCGCGGATCGGCCGGCGCGTTTCGCATGGGCATCGAGCATGGCGCGCTCTGTGTGGGCTGCTGCTGGGCGCTGATGCTGTTGTTGTTCGCCGGCGGCGTCATGAATCTGACCGTCATCGCTGCGTTGACGGCGCTGATTGCATTCGAAAAGCTCACATCCTTGGGCGCGGAAGGCGCTCGAGCCAGCGGCGTCATCTTGATAGCCGCGGCGATCTGGATGCTCGTGCGCTGAGAGGCCTATAATCGATTCGCTTTCCAAACGGGCGATCGGAGGCGACATGGCGAATATCCCGACATGGCACGTACGGGGCGATTGGTTTGACACCTGTAACTGCAGCATTCCCTGTCCATGCACCTTTGCACAGCCACCAACCACCGGCGACTGCAGCGGCATTCTGGCGTGGCATATCCGCACCGGGAATTACGGCGATGTTCGTCTGGATGGGCTCAGCGTGATGGCGCTCGGCACCTTCAAGGGAAATATCTGGGAAGGGCAGTCGAAAGCGTCGATGGCGATGTTCATCGACGAACGCGCGGACGATCGCCAGCGCGAGGCGTTGCAGATGATTTTCGGCGGACGAGTCGGCGGCTGGCCCGGCACATTTGCGAACTTCATCGGCGAAGTGCGCGGGATGGAGTTCGCACGCATCGACTTTCACGTCGACGATGACCTGGGATCATGGCGTGCGGAGATTCCAGGCAAGCTGAAGTCGAGCGCCGATGCGCTCGGCGGGCCGACGACCCCCCCAGGCAAGCGCGTGCAAGTGCACAACGCCGGTGGCTGCGAAACCGGTCCAGGTGGCGTGGCCACCTACGGGAAGGCGACGGCAGACAAGGCGGACGCTTTCGGTTTCAAGTGGGATCGCACCGGTAAATCGAGCAAGCACATCGGATTCGATTGGTCAGGACCAGACGCCTGAGGGCCGCGAGAGAACTCGCAGGTGGCATAACTTTCACGTCCATATATGACGCAGTGTCGTCACGACTCGATGTCCCGGCGAGACCTGCTTCATCGCGGAGCGCTCGCGCTTGGAGCGGCCGCGTTGCCCGCGATCAGCCTCGACGCGCAAGGTGCGGCGAAGGCGCCGGTCGGCGCTGTCATGGCAACTCTCAGCACTTACATGGCGGCCGCGAAAGACCGCCCGCTTCCGCCGGACGTCCTGGAAAAGGCAAAACATCACATCCTCGACACTATCGCCGCCATGGTGTCCGGCTCAGAGCTGCCGCCGGGTCGGGCCGCCTTGGCGCTGGCCAGGGCCCAGGCTGGCCGGCCCGTTGCCACCGTCGTTGGATCGAACGTCGTAACGGGACCGATCGACGCGGCGCTCGTCAACGGCGTGCTTGCGCATTCGGATGAAACCGACGACTCGCACGGGCCGTCGCAGTCGCATCCGGGCGCGTCGATCGTCCCTGCTGCGCTTGCAGTCGGCGAAGAGCTGGGCGTGAGCGGCGAACACTACGTTCGCGCCGTGACGCTTGGCTACGATGTGGGCACTCGACTCACGATGGCGCTCGGCGGCATGACCTTCAGAGACGAGAGCCGCCGCAGCACTCACGCGTTCGCGGGGAACTTTGGATCGTCTGCCGCGGCGGCATGCGTGGCGGGGTTGAACGCCCAGCAGATGCGCTGGCTGCTCGATTACGCCTCGCAGCAGGCTGGCGGATATGCGATATGGGCTCGAGACACGGACCACATCGAAAAGGGATTCGTGTTCGGGGGCATGCCGGCACGCAATGGCGTCACCGCCGCTCTGCTGGTTCACGCCGGATGGAATGGCGTCGACGATGTGTTTTCCGGCGACGACAACTTCTTCCAGGTGAATGCCCCCAAAGGCAATCCTGCCGTGCTGGTGGACAAGCTGGGCGAACGATACGAAGTGGTCAACACCGACATCAAGAAATGGACGGTCGGTACTCCCATCCAGGCGCCACTCGATGCGATGGACAACCTTCTGAAGAAGCGGCCTTTCAACGCCGACGATGTGAAAAGTGTCGTCGTTCGTCTCGCGCCGAGCGTCGGCGCCGTCGTCGACAACCGCGATATTCCCGACATCTGTCTTCAGCACATGATGGCCGTGATGTTGATCGACAAGACGGCCTCGTTTCACGCCGCCCACGACAAGGCCCGCATGCAGGATGCCACGGTGCTCCGCCAGCGCCGAAAGGTGAGCTACGTCCCCGACGCCACACTCACGCAGTTGCTGCCGGCCCGCGTTGCCATCGTCGAGGTCACGCTCAACGACGGCACCCGGATGTCAGATCGTGTGGAAGCGGTGCGTGGAACCGTGCGTAATCCAATGCCGCGGACGGAGGTTGTCGACAAGGCAAGGGACCTCCTGGCCCCTGTGCTCGGCGCTGCATCGACCGGGAAGCTGATCGACGCGCTGCTTGCTGTTGAAGCCATAAAGGACATCCGGACGCTCCGACCACTCCTGCAGAAAGCGTGAAATTGCTGGCGAGCCTCATCGGGCGGGTAAACACAATCGAGGACGTCGTGGCCGCAATGCGCGCCATCGAGGCGGTATTACCCGAGCAGGACGGTGTCAGGTGGTTCAACCTGCTGTACCGGCGAGTGACCGAATCGGTCCAGGCCGATACCGGTCACTGGGAGGACGGTGCGTTCCTCCAACGCCTCGACGTGGAGTTCGCGAAACTGTACTTCGAGGCCGTTGTCGGTTGGGAAGCCGATCCGGCTGCGACGCCGCGGGCGTGGCGTCCACTGTTTCAGGCGCGGAACGACGAGAAGGTCATGCCGCTGCAGTTCGCGCTGGCGGGCATGAACGCCCACATCAACAACGATCTCGTGATCGCTCTCGATCGCCTGGCACACTCTGAGGAGCAGTATCCGACGAGGGGGAGCGAGCGTTACCGCGACTTCCGTCGCGTCAACGACGTGCTCGAGGGTGTGGAAGCTGAGCTGCGGCCCATACTTTCGACAGGCGTCATCAACGCCGTCGACGTCGCCCTCGGAGATCTCGACACCATTCTCGCGATGTGGAAGGTGCGGAACGCGCGAGAGACCGCCTGGACGAACGGCGAGGTCGTATGGCACCTCCGTGTGGCGCCGCATCTGCGGCGCGATTATCTGGCGCGGCTGGATCGGATGGTTGGATTTGCGGGACGGGGACTGCTCGTGCCAGCCGCAGAAGTTGCCAAACGTAACAACACTCGGATGCCCTGGCAGCCAGCGTGACGGCGCCGACGCGCAGTCTACTGCTTTGGGTGAGGGACTTTGCCGATGTAGAACTGGTAGGTGTATCGCTCCAGCGTCGGCGGCTGGGCATCCACAGGGATGTCAGCCCCATGGATTCCGACGCGACTTGCGAAAACGAGCATTGAATTCGGGCGCGGGGGAATTGTTTTCACGAGCTCGCAGGATGCTCCCTCTCGCAGCGGGTAGTAGATGCCCTCGTGCGTCTCCGGAATTGCGCCGTTGATTCTGAACAGCTTCGTTCCATGTTCATGACCGTTGTCCGGCGTTCCGAAATACAGCAACCCAGTCAGAAGTGCTCGAAGCGGATCCAGGTGCGGCTCGAACTCGTAGCCGGGACGCCGTAGCATCAGTCGACCCCCCGACTGCTCATAGATCGTCGCCCGGCGCCGCTTCTTGATTCCCCCCTTGGTGAATCGCGGGTCCATCGCATCCAGGTAATCCTGGAACAGGGTCGTTAGCGCCGGTATCAGGATGCGCGGCGCAATCACCGCGTCCATGAACCTCCACGCGACCTCGGTGCGTACGGGGCCGACGTCGGCGCCGATCGTCCAGTTTTCCCGTCCCACCTGCACCGCCCGCCAGCACTCTCGAGGAGGTCGGGCCTCGTACAGTATCGCGTGGAGCCGTTCGGGCAGGATGTCGTCGAGCACGACGTGCGGAAACGGCTCCTGTATGAGGGGCGATCGTTCGATCACCGCGGCGACGTGAGCCGCGAGCGAAGGCAGCGGAAACAAGATCTCCAGATCGGAGATGGCAGCGCGCACCCGTTCGGCCTGATCGTCCTGCCGCGCGCGCTCGAGAGCCGTGACGCGCCCGTCAACTCGGTTACTCTCGAGAGCTTCGATGCGTTCCCTGAGTTCCCACAAGCGCGCCTTCTGCTGCTCGATTAGCCGCGCGTGTTTCTCAACCACCTTTTCGTAGCGGCGGGTCAGCGCGGTGAGCTGCTTCTCGGCGCCGGCACCGGACTCCTGGAGTCGGCGGAGTTGCCGTTGCAGTTCTGCGACGGCATCACGATCCCGTTGTCGCGGCTCGATTTTATGGGAGCCGTAGTCGCGCAGCCCGGACAGCGTCAACAGCGCGCGTCCCAGCACGTTCATCGCCATCGCTTCGTCATTCGCGAGCGGCCGTCGCACGATTGCTGACCGGCCCTGCGGCGGGGCCAATCTTACACCGTTCGTACCTGGCGGAACGGCGTCGGGCCGAGGTTTGCGCTCGGCCGCCCTCCGGTGGGAAAATCCGAGGCAGACGACCGGCTCAGCGTCGATGCGACACCGCTGAACGTGGAGGCACCATGAACAAGATCGGCACGTTCGTCCTGGTCTGCACGCTGTCGCCGACCGCCGCGCCTTCCGCTCTGGCGCACCACAGCGCCGCTGCGTTCGACACTCAGCAGCAAGTCAAGACGACCGGCACCATAACGGAATACAGCTACAGAAACCCGCACATATACATCACCCTGCAGGTGAAGAAGGCCGACGGATCGACCGTCGCGCTGGAAGTCGAGTTGGGCGCGGCGTCTGTGTTGAACGGACTTGGTTTCAACAGAGACTCTATCGCTGTCGGGGAGGTCGTGACGGTCGTCGGAAATCCCGGGCGGCGCAACCCCGACACGCTGATGTTGGGACGAGAGCTCTACAAGCAAGATGGAACTTACTATCCGCTCAACATCACCTCGCGCAGCGTCTACGCCGCGAAGAACGAAGTCGCCAGCAGCATC
Source organism: uncultured Acidobacteriota bacterium (assembly GCA_963814955.1). Lineage (GTDB taxonomy): Bacteria > Acidobacteriota > Vicinamibacteria > Vicinamibacterales > UBA2999 > DATCJA01. Next base: position 821,371 of record CAWFEX010000008.1, on the reverse strand, counting down.
GCAGGCACCTGGTTTCCGCCGCAAACGGAGTTTTACGGGTTCATCGGTGGCGTGAAAACCTGGCCGCTCACCGACAAGGGAAAGGCCGCTCTTTCGAACGTGGATCCCCGTGCAACCACGCAAAAGGATTGCATCCCGGTTGGAGCGCCCACACTGATGTTCTATCCGGTCGCGAACACAGTGACCGTTGCCCGTGATCGCGTCGTGATGAAGGTTGACTGGATGGAAGCAGAACGCGTCATTTTCCTTGACGGCCGTCGGCATCCTCCGGCGACCGAAACATCGCTGCACGGCCACTCGGTAGGACGATGGGAGGGCGATACGCTGGTCGTCGAGACGACGAATTTCAGGGATCATCCCATGGGCCTGACCACCACGTTTCCGAGCAGCAGTCGGAAGAAGCTCGTCGAACGTTTCCGCCTTGGTGACGATCGAAAGACTCTGAACTACTCCGGCATCATCGAAGACCCTGTCTACCTCACTCGACCTGTCGAATGGTCGGGCAAGTGGGAGTACAGGCCAGGCATGCCCCACTCCAACGAGAAGTGCGATCTCGGCGTGGCCCGCAAGTTTCTACGTGACTTCTGAGGACCAGACGGCGAACCCGGTCACAGGGGAACGCCATGACCACGAGGTAAACGACCTCGAATACATCCTTCGCGAGCTGCCCGACGGCGCTCCGGTCACACGTCTGCTCATCGGCCTCAACGTCGCTGTGTTCGTCGTCATGATCGCAAGCGGTGTGCATCCACTGAGACCCACCGCCGACAGCCTGCTTGCCTGGGGCGCCAATTTCGGCCCGATGACTTTCGGTGGCGAGTGGTGGCGCATGCTGAGCTGCGCGTTCGTTCACAGTGGCGTTCTGCACATCGCCCTGAACATGTACGCGCTGTGGATGGTGGGAGACCTCGTCGAGCGGATGGTGGGCAGCACGAGCTACCTGGTTCTCTACCTGTTTGCGGGAATATTCGGCAGCGCGGTGAGTCTTTGGTGGCACCCGCTGGCAGTTGGTGTTGGCGCTTCCGGAGCGGTCTTCGGCGTTTACGGCGCGCTCATAGGATTCCTCGTGCGACGGCGCGCCGATTCAGTGTCGATGCCGATGCTGCGGAAGATGTGGGTCAACGCCGCCCTGCTCGTCTTCTACAACCTCGTGGGTGGCATGACAGCGGAAGGCATCGACGTGGCCGCTCACGTCGGGGGCCTCATAGCTGGATTTGCCAGTGGTCTCGTGTTGAGCCAGCCATTGACCGCTGCGGCTCTTCAAGGACGCGCAAAACGCGCGGTCTGGGTGGCGGTGGGCGGTGCGAGCGCGGTGATTCTCCTGCTCTCGGTCCTGCCGCGAGAGGTGTCGGCCGCCGAGGACCAGTACGCTCTCGCCTCCTTCTATCGACGAGGCGTGCTCTTGCCACACGATGACGCCAGGGCCGCGGCGTGGTATCGCCGCGCCGCTGAGCAGCGCTTCGCGCCCGCGCAATTCGAGCTCGCGCGGTTGGTACGAGGCCGGTCGAGGCGTGACGAAGGCTCCGGCAGAGGCCAGTCGATGGTTTGCTCTGGCAGCGGAGAACGGATACGCAGACGCTCAGTACAGTACTCGGGGTTCTTCTTGCAGAAGGCGAGGGTGTCGCCCAGAACGATGTCGAGGCCGTGCGCTGGTACCGGACCGCCGCGAACCAGAAACATGCCGCTGCGCAATTCGCGCTGGGAGCCATGTACGCGAGCGGCCGCGGTGTTCCTGCCGACGACGCCGAAGCGGTTCGTTGGATTCGGCTCGCGGCGGATCAACAATTCGCGAGCGCTGAATACGATCTGGGCAACCGATTTGCCACTGGCCGTGGCGTTGAGCAAAGCGACTCGGAAGCCCTCGAATGGTACGCCGCGCTGCCGGGCAACAGCATGCCGGCGCGCAATACGGTCTGGGAAGGATGTATGCGGAGGGTCGCGGTGTCGTCAAGGACGATCGCGAGGCGCTGCGGTGGTATCGGCTCGCCGCGGATCAGAAGGAGGCAGTCGCGCAGTTCGCGCTTGGGTTCATGTACGGCGCGGGTCGTGGCGTTCCGAAAGATGACGCGGAGGCGAGCCGCTGGTATCGCCTTGCCGCCGAGCAGAAGCACACGGGGGCACAGTACGCGCTCGGGGTGATGTACCTCGAGGGCCAGGGTGTCGCGAAAGACGAGACGGAAGCGATTCGATGGTTTCAACTTGCCGCTGACGGCGAAAATCCAGACGCAGCGTACGTGCTCGGCACTCTCCATGCGATGGGCCGGGGCGTGCGCCGCGACGAGAGGGAGGCGGCACGATGGTATCGGCGTGCCGCCGATCAGGGCGATGTGAGGGGGCAGTTCGAAATCGGCAGAGCGCTTCTGGACGGCCGCGGCGTGACCCGGAACCAGGCCGAGGCGTTGCGATGGCTCCGACTCGCGGCCGAAAAGAACTATGCGCCGGCGCAGATTGGCGTCGGGCTGATGTACCTCCGCGGCGCCGGCGTGTCGAGAAATCCTGCCGAAGCACGAGGATGGTTCGAGCGCGCGGCAAAGGCGGGATTCCCACCCGCGTCCTTTTACCTGGCCGAGATGTACGTGCGCGGCGACGGCATGCCCGTGGACAACGCCGAGGCGATGCGGCTGTATCGCGTTGCCGCTTCACAAGGATATCCGCCAGCTCAAGCCGAGCTCGGCCTGATGTACGCCACCGGCCGCAGCGGAACGCGCGACTTCGTTCAAGCGTACGTCTGGTTAGCAGTGGCGCAGACGCGGGCGGACATCGGGGCCGCGGGGAGCCGCGACAAGGTAGCCGCGATGTTAGGGCCGGATCAACTTCAGGACGCGAAGGCGCGCGTTGCCGTGTGCGTGGAGTCGAAGTTCCAGAATTGTGGCGAGCCCACCGTCGCTAGCAACCCTGCAGCCGGCCCCGGGTCTCCTCCCGCGGAGGGGCCGGGTACAGGTTCGAGTACAGCGTCCGATAGCGAACCCTGACGCCCTCCTCGTCGAAGAATCCAAAATTCTGCTGAAACAGCGCCGGCGGCGGCGCACTCGGAGAAACGGTGCCATCCAGAATATAGAGGCGATTCCGGTGCATGTAGATGGCGACGAAGGTACGCGACTCGTTGGCGTTGGTCAGTTGTACCCGGCGTCCTTCAACCCGGTCCGAGTCGGCGAACGCGTAGTACGTCACCGTGCCTTTCTGTTGAATGTACTTCGACACGGCGTAGTCGAGCGCGCCTCGCAGGTCATTCATCCAGCGGTTCGTGCACGTATCGGGATATCCCTGGCAATTCCTGGCGCGGTCCGCATGGATCCGTTCCCCGGGCGCGTAATCCACGACGGTGATCGAGTAGCGGTTCGACCCATCCTCGACGCTATACACGCGCCCCGGCAAGTTGATGCCAAATTCGGTCGGATAAGTGACGTCTTTCACCGTGGGTTCACCGGGGAAGTTGACGATGAAGAAGTCCTTTTGACTGGTAAACTCGCGCCAGTTCTGGGCCGTGGCGGGTTCGCACGTGAACAGGATCAACGCTGCCGCAGTGAGTGGAATCAGGCGCATGATCGAGCCTCCCGTATCGCCGGATTTCGGAACCGGCCGTCCGGCACGAGCGGATAGTACACCACGCTCCCGTTATTCGTAATTCTGCTTACAGATTTCGATAAAACCGACGTAGTGAGCGCCAACTACGTCATTCGTTGTGCAGTTTATCGATGGCAGGCGAATGGCAACGCCGCTGCTTCGGCTATCATTCCGCCATTCGCAAATGAGAAAAACGATCGGGCTGGCAGTGGCTGCCGTTGCGGCGATTGCAAGTCTCGACCTCACTGTGCCCTCCGTCGGCGCGCAGGCGCCGGGAGTCGGTCTGTCCTCGAGCTCCGGGTCGAGCCTCGGCACGCCGGGGGACGCGGAGGGGGCGTACACGTGTATCGAAAAGCCGCTGGAGTGACGACCTTGCCGCGATGGTGTCGTTCCGGCCCGGGTACGCGTTCTGGCAACACATCTTCACGATTCCCGACAACTTCATCGCTTTTGGCAGCGCCGTCGATGGACGGCTCCTGGCAGTGTTTCCCACGAAAGGGGATTGGGCGCGCGAGGCGGTCTGGTACGACGATCGCGCCAAGGGACTCCTGGCAGGCCGACAGCTCGCGAGAAGACTGGACGACCGCCGCGAGCAGGTTGCCGCGCTGCTCGAACCGCTGGTGGGTCCGGTCGTCCACAACCCGACGCGCGGTCAGTTCGTCCTCCCGCAGGCGCGCCGATACGGCAGCTTCCTGAAGGAGTGGGCGGCGATTTATGAGCGATTCGGCGTCCCGGGGGAGATTGGCCTGGCGCAGGCCGCCATCGAATCAGGCTTCCATCCCACACGGCGTTCAGCCGCGCGGGCCGTTGGATTCTGTCAGTGGCTCCTGACGAACTGGAGGCGATTGAACCGTCTTTCGCCGCATGAAATCGAGGGCTACAGCCAGACGACGCAAGCGCCATATTGTGCAGCGTACCTGACGATCCTCGCCACGAAGTACGGATCGTTCATCCCTGCGCTGTCCGAACACCACAGCGGCGGAACCAACGTAGGGCGGACACTGATCAGCGGCGAACGCCTCGGCGGCACGAGTGTTCGCGATCAGTATTTCCTTGGATCGCAGTTCGCCAGAGACGTTCGGAAGATCTCGCTTTACCGCTACCGCGATATTTACCGGACATATGGGCCGCGCTCGTATCTGTATTCGGAGATGGTTTTTGGAAACACGTTCACCGTCAACGTGCTGACGGCCGAAACTCCCCAGACCCGGATCTATGCAATGCGAGCGCTTCGACCGATTCCGCTGGCGGAGATAACGCGGCGGACGGGGCTGTCGGCCGACGAGGTCCGCCGGTTCAATCCCGCACTCCAGACACGCGTGCCCGCCCGAGGAACGGTCTATCTCCCCATGTATGTCGAGGAGTTCGGTCCCGACGTGTCGTTTTGGCATCGGCCCCCGAGCGAATCGTTTGCCTCGGTCCTGAGCGAGTTCGTCCGTCTCGATGCAGGGCAGGAACAGTGGGACGACGCGTCGTTCGAGCCTGTGTTGCGCGCATTCGAGACACGTTTTGCACAGACCAACACGGAAGAAGGCACCGTGATGGCCACCGTGCTCGCGTATGCGATTGACGACGCCCAGACGAGCGGCCGCCGCGCGATTCTCGCGGAATACCGGGAGAGCGAGAAGATTCAGCATTTGTTCGAGGCGGCGCTGGAACACCGCACGGCTGATGCGGCGGCCGTCGCGAAAACGTCTCTGGAGCCAGAGGATTCGACCCGTTAGTTCACAGCACTGCATCCTTGATTCGGCGCCGTCCAAAAACCGCCGCCTACCGTCGAGTACGTGTCTCAAGACTTCGCCTCCATCAGCCGAAATCACCGTTATTGATGACATCGGTGGGACAAGGAGGAACGAAAGTATGAGACGCCTGTATTTCGTAGGGCTGACGATTCTGTGTACGGCGATCGTGTCGATGGGATGCGGCAAGAAGGTACCGCCGGCAACGGCCAGCAATGCCCCTCCGTCGCCCGTCGTCGATGCGCCTCCCCCTCCCCCTTCGCGGACGGCTGCGCCCGCACCGGCAACGGCCTCCACGGCGCTGAGTGAAGAGGAGCTCTTCGCGCAAAAGACGCTGGACCAGCTCAACGCCGAACGGCCGCTGGCCGACGTCCTGTTCAATCTGGACGATTCGACGCTTCGTGAAGACGCGCGGGTCGTTCTGCAGCGGAATGCCGAGTGGCTGATGCGGTGGAAATCGACGCGGGTCACGATCGAGGGTCATTGCGACGACCGTGGCACCGGTGAGTACAACCTGGCGTTGGGCGAGCGCCGCGCGAACGCGGTCAAAGATTACATGGCCAGCCTCGGCGTCACGCCGGATCGCGTGCTGGTGGTCACCAAAGGCGAAGAAACGCCTGTCTGTTTCGATACAAACGAGGGTTGCTGGCAGCAGAACCGTCGCGGCCACCCGATCATCACCGCCAAGTAACGGTGTCGGGGCCGTCCGCCGGGCGGCCCCTCCCATTCCCTCTGGTTTTCGAGCGCCTGCAACGCCACGCGAGCGGTGCTCGCTAAAAAGGTCGCAGCTGTTCCAGTTCTCCCTCGTACGGAATGACCTGACCGGCCGCAAGGGATACATCGAGCGCGATCGTTCGATATCCGCGCAAACGCAACTCCAACCGATAGTGTCCGGGGACGACGATGAGTGGTCCGCTGTCGATGGAGAAGTCCTGAACAGTGCCGAGATAATTGCCGTCCACGTAAACCTGGGTCGCAGCGGGCTTCACGTTGAAGCTCAACCCGCTGGCCGGCCCCGTCTCGCTCGTCAGATCCATCCAGTAAGTCGACGGCCCTGCTGACACGCCCGTAACACCATGAACGCTGCGTCGTTGCGGGAACGGCGGGAGATACGTCGCGGTCGATGATGTCGTGAAGCCCGACTCAGGGAGGTACGCGTACGGGTAAGGCACCGGATAAGCAATAACGAGCACTCCGGTCCGCTGTTTCGCGTGGTGGAAGCCCTTTGATCGGAAGCTTTCCCGTCGCGGGTTCGACGGGGGAATCTGGGTGAGAGTCTGAGCCCCGAATCCGGTGCGGACGAATCCCGTTTCGAAACCGGTCCTTATTGGCTGCGTTCCAAAGCCCGTGCGGACTGGCACGGAACCAAAACCAGTGGCGCCGGGCACCCCCTGTGTTGCCCAGCCGGCGACGATAGGCTGTTGCACGACTACCGGCGGTCCTATGACGACCTCCCTGACGGCTGTGGGTTTTACGGCACGGGGTTGTTTCACTCCGGCCCGATCGGTTGAGTTGCCGTCCCGGTGCCGGTCGCGGTCTCGGCCGCTCTCGCGCTGGGCACTGACCGCTGTCGGCGGTAGAACGAGCACCATCACCATCGCGGCGGCGCTCACCAGGCGGAAAACCCTCATATACCTTCGTTGAGCAACCCCCCTGCCAGTGGATATGATGCGCATGGCCGCGAGTAATTGCCGCACCGGCCCCGTGTCCGATTAACCTGTCCTCTCGCAACGAGGACAAGCCATGCCCACTGAGCCCTGAGAAGCGATGACGTTGATATTCACGACTCGACGCCCGTGGTGTTGGAGTTACCGGCGCTGGCTGCGCTAGCATGCCGGCTGTGAGACCGAATTGCGAAGCTCGGCTATTTCTTACGCATTAGCCATCGCCGCCGTTGTGGCGGCCGTCCTGCTCCGCTGGGCGCTCGATCCCCTGATGGGTGACACGCTGCCGCTCGTCACGCTGTTCGGGGCTGTTGCCGCTGCAGCGTGGGTGGGCGGGTATCGTCTGGCCGTGATCGTGACGATCCTCGGCTACGTGGCGTGTGCGTATCTGTTCATTCCACCTCGAGGCAGTCTTCGCCTGGACAACATCGCAAATGTCGTCGGGTTGGTTGCGTATCTTTTCACATGTGCACTGATCATCGGATTTGGCGAGGCCATGCGCCGAGCCCGGGCTCGGGCAGACGACCGGCACGAATTGTTGCAGGTAACGCTTCGCAGCATTGGCGACGCCGTCATCACCACCGACGTGCAAGGCCACATCACCAATCTGAATTCCGTTGCCGAGTCGTTGACCGGCTGGACACTGGGGAATGCCCTCGGTCAACCGCTGGATGCGGTTTTTCGAATCGTCAACGAGGAGACTCATCGGCCGGTCGAAAATCCGGCAACCAAAGCCCTTCGTGAAGGAGTCGTCGTCGGCCTCGCGAACCACACTGTGCTGATTCAGAAGGACGGCGCGCGAGTGTCCGATCGATGACAGCGCCGCCCCGATCACCGACGAAAGAGGTCAGGTTGCCGGATGCGTGCTGATCTTCCGAGACATTACGGTGCAGCGCGGTCTGGAGAAGGACAAGGCAAACCAGCTTCTGACGGCGCGTCTGCTCGCATCCATCGTCGAATCCTCGGACGACGCCATCATCAGCAAGTCGCTCGACGGTGTCATTCAGAGCTGGAATGCCGGTGCGGAGCATGTATTCGGGTATACCTCCGATCAGGCTGTTGGCCGCCATATCTCTCTGATCATCCCTCCCGAACGGATCGCGGAAGAAGACGAGATTGTTGCCCGCTTGAAGGCGGGCGAACGGATCGAACATTTTGAAACCGAGCGTGCACGATCGGACGGTCAGCGCATCCTCGTTTCACTCACGATTTCGCCGATCAAGGACGCCGCCGGTACCGTGGTCGGGGCGTCAAAGATCGCGCGCGATGTCACGTTGCAGCGGCGGGCCGAGGCGGATCGCGAGAAATTCGTCACGCTCGTTGAAAACAGCACCGACTTCATCGGCATGTGCGATCTGAACGGCATCCCGTTCTTCGTCAACCGGGCGGGATTGGAGATGGTCGGGCTCGACAGCGTCGAGGAAGCCCGACGCACACCGCTGCTTTCGTTCTTCTTCCCCGAAGACCAGCAACGCATGATGGACGAGTTCTTTCCGTCCGTCCTTGAAAAGGGTCACGGCGAGATCGAGATTCGGTTTCGACACTTCAAGACCGGCGAGGCTCGCTGGATGGCGTACAAGGTGCTGACATTGCCGGGCGCCGACGGACGTCCGGTGGCGCTTGCGACCGTAAGCCAGGAGGTGACGCAGCGGAAGCGGCTTGAGGACGACTTGCGGCGTGTGGCGACCGATCTGTCCGAAGCGGACCGCCGCAAGAACGAGTTTGTGGCGATGCTGGCGCACGAGCTGCGCAATCCCCTTGCGCCCATCAGCAACGCGGTTCGAGCGCTACGCCTGAGCGGCGACGGAAAAGCCATCCACGCGGCGTCCGAAATGCTGGAGCGCCAGGTCGGCCAGATGGTCCGGCTGGTGGACGACCTGCTCGACATGAGCCGCATCACGCGCGGCAAGATTGAACTCCGCAAAGAGCGGGTCGAACTGGCCCCCATCATCAACCATGCGGTCGAGGCCACTCGTGCTCTTTACAAGACCATGAACCATGAACTGACGGTGACGTTGCCGCTCAAGCCCTTCTACGTCGATGCCGACCCGATGCGACTCACTCAGGTCCTCGGGAACCTCCTGAACAACGCGTGCAAGTTCACCGACAAAGGTGGCCACGTGTGGCTGACTGTCGAGCAGGACGCCGCGCACGCCGTTGTCAGAGTGAGAGACAACGGCATCGGCATCGCTGCCGACCAGCTTCCCCGGCTGTTCGCGATGTTCACGCAGGTCGATACGTCGCTGGAGCGTTCACGGGACGGGTTGGGCATCGGTCTTACGCTGGTGAAGACGCTGGTGGAGATGCACGGAGGTACGGTCGAAGGCCACAGTGAGGGACTTGGCCGCGGGAGCGAATTCGTTGTTCGCCTGCCCAGTGTGGCCGAACTGCCCGAGTCCATCTCACGGGAGGCCGCCGCCGGACCTCCGTCCACGACGCAGCGTCGCATCCTGATCGTCGACGACAACGAGGACGCCGCGGAATGGCTCGCGACGTTGTTGAATCTGAACGGCCATGAGACGCACGTCGCTCACGACGGCATCGAGGCAATCAGTGTTGCCGAACGGATCCGGCCCGATGCGGTTCTGCTCGACATCGGGCTGCCGGTCGTGGACGGCTACGAGGTGTGCCGTCGGATTCGGGAACAGCCGTGGGGCCGGGATCTTCTGCTCGTGGCGCTGACGGGGTGGGGGCAGGACGAGGATCGTCAGAAGTCGAAGGACGTTGGCTTCGACGCACACCTCGTCAAGCCTGTGGATGACGAAGTCATCATGAAGCTGCTTGCATCTCTGCCATCTGCTCCGAATACCGACGAAGACGAGCCCGCCGTCGACCGCTCTGTGCGAGGTCGCTGAGGCGCCTCGTCACGGTTCCAGCCTAGCCGCCAGGTAAGTACCCCAGGTTCTGGTCGTCTGGATCCGCCGAGCCGGCGGGTCCCGAAGGACCCGCCGGTACTGAGGAAGGTAAGTATCTAGGCGGTCACCAGCGGAACGTAATGCCACCCGCGGCGCGCCAATAGTCGAATCTGCCCACGTCGAAATCGAATTCGTTGTCTTCCTGCGGATCGACGAACGAACGAAAGTACCGCACGTCGCCGCGGAGGCCGACGTGGTCGCTGAAGAAACCAAGCGCGCCAGCCCCAACGTTGAAGCCGAACTCGCTGTTGTCGACTCGGACCAGATCGGTGCTGTTGCGCGCTTCGGTCTGAAGCATGCCGAGTCCGGCCGTTACATACGGTCGGAATCCTGCATCACGCTGCCCGCCGAACGGCAACCCGATTATCGCGTTCCCCATCGCCGTCACGACGTTCGACCCGCCGTCGAAATCGAAGTCGTCATCGTTGCCTTCGAAGAACTCCGGCGTAAACGACAGGTCTGCTTCCCACCCGAAGATGCCTTCGCCCATCCAACCGAGCGCGGCGCCGTACGTGAAGTGCTCGCTCCCGTTTGCGTCGGCGCCGAATGTAGTCCCCAGGCTCGGCGTGAAGAGCCAATCGGCTCGAGCCGGCGTCGGTACAAGCGCTACCGCGAGCGCCGCTGCAATCAAGTACCTCTTCATCGTTCTACCTCCAGGCGTCGTGAACGATGGCGCGCCTCGGCCATATCGGTCGGCATAAGTGGGTGCAAGGCCCATTCCGATCCGTGATGGGAATCGTGCAGGCCGCGGGGCGAAGGAAGCTGGTTCCCGCAAACGGGCGGATGGAAGCCGGTTCCCGCAAACGGGTAATAGAGAGGAGATTCTGTGCGTTTGTAGTCAACAAGTGGTGTGACGAAAAGGCATCCGAACAACGTGGATTTAGGTCGGCAATGGCGGGACATTTGCTCGGGAAAGTGCCGGAGGTTCTTATGCTCAGCCGAATCGTTGCTGCTGTGTTGGTGTCAGGTGGATTGTTCGGCGGAACCGCACTCGCGCAGACGGCGCCGAATCCCGTTCAGCAGAACGTGACAACTGATGCAGAAGGACGGCCCGTCTTTCGTGTGACGATCGTCGGTCGCACCGTTGCGGCTGTGAACTACCGGCCGCGTCGCGGCGACACCGAGCTCGACATGGTCGGCACCTCGTTGATGCCGCGGGCCCGCGGCGAAATCGACGTCAGCGGAAAGAAGGGGTACATCGAGATCACCGGCGAGTTCGATCGGATCGGTCCGCCGACGCAGTTCGGACCCGAGTACCTGACGTATGTCATGTGGGCCATTACTCCCGAGGGTCGCGCCACGAACCTCGGCGAACTGCAGATTGAAGACGAGCGGCGCGTGCGCGTCACCACCGAACTGCAGGCCTTTGGCTTGATCGTGACGGCGGAGCCGTACTTTGCGGTCACCCAGCCGAGCGACGTCGTCATCATGGAAAACGCCGTGAAGCGCGGAACCGACGGCCGGGTCGAGACGATCGACGCCAAGTACGAGCTGCTCAAACGCGGCACCTACGTCATGAATCAGGACTACGCGGCGCTGAAGGTGAAGGCGCCGGAACCTGGTACCCAGCTCGATCTCGCGCAAGCGCGCAACGCCGTGGCGCTCGCGGGCGTGGCCGGCGCCAATGAGTACGCGGCCGACACGTATGCGAAGGCCGCGGCGCTGTTGCGCGAAGCGGAACTGGCGCGCGAGCGGCGCAAAGGCGGGAATACCGTGCAGCAGCCCGCGCGGCAGGCGGTTCAGACGGCAGAGGACGCGCGCATCATCGCCTTGCAGCGGCGGGAAGAGGAGCTTCAGGCGCGCGAGCGCGCGCTGGCGGCCCAGCGGGAAGCGGACGCGCTTGCGCGAGCGCGTGCGGAAGAAGACGCGCGCGAGCGGGCCGAGGCCGAGCGGACGCGCGCTGACGCCGCAAGGCTCGCGGCAGAGCGTCAACGGCTGGATGCCGACGCCGCCAGGATGGCCGCCGACCGCGCTAAAGCCGACGCGGAGCGGGCCACGCTCGATGCGGAGCGCGAGCGCGCCGCCGCTGAAGCGGCACGCGCCTCTGCAGAAGCGGCACGCGCCTCTGCAGAAGCTCAGGCCCAGGCGGCACGAGATGAGGCATTGCGCGCCGAGCGTGAGAAGGCCGAACTTCGCGAGCAGCTGCGCGAACAGCTCAACGTGATCCTCGAGACCCGCGAAACGGCCCGCGGCCTCATCGTGAACCTGTCGGACGTACTCTTTGATTTCAACAAAGCCACGCTCAGGCCGGGTGCGCGCGAGAAGCTCGCCAGGATCGCCGGCATCATCCAGTCGCATCCGGGACTGGAGATGGAGGCCGAGGGACACGCCGACAGCATCGGTACTGACAATTACAACCAGCGGTTGTCCGAACAGCGGGCGGCATCCGTTCGTGCGTTCCTCATCGAGCAGGGTATTGCTCCAGAGACCGTCGGCACCGCCGGATTCGGGGAAAGCCGTCCCGTGGCCACGAACGGAACGCCGGAAGGGCGACAGCAGAATCGTCGCGTCGAACTGGTCGTGTCGGGCGAGCCGATCGGAACGAACGGGCGGGTCGAGACCCTTCGACCGGAGAGATAGTAACGCAACACACACCCTTCACGAGACGACGTGCCACGTCGTCTCGTGAAGGGAATCGACGGCCGCGCTACACAGGCTCGCCGGGAAACCTCAAGCCAAACCGCTTCGTCAGTTCAGGGATGCTGGCCGCATCCACCTCGAGGCCGTAACGTTGCGCGAGTGCGGCTAACGTCGCGCGTTCTGCCTTGGTGGATCCGCCCAACGCGACCAGTTCGGCAAAATACTGCTCGAAGCCTGCGGGTGAAATGATTTCGAGGAGACGCGCAGGCTCGTCGCCGGCGTTCCAGAACGTATGCCATTGGTTTCGTGGTTTGAAAATCAGATCGCCTGGACTGCCGACGACGACCTGGTCACCCAGCAGCGCCCCGACGCGCCCTTCCACGACGTAGCTGTACTCATCTTCCCGGGAGTGCCGATGCAGCGGAGCGCCGAGCGCGTGCGCGGACATCGGATGTTCAACGAGCGAGAATCCACCGCCGGAATCCTCTCCGTTAATGAGAAACCTCACGCCGATGCTGCCGAGGAACCCGGCCACGCCTTCCTTCGGCCCTAGCACTCTGGGAAGTGACTGCGTCATGGGTGTCGATTCTCTTTCCGAAAGATCGGTAGATGCAAACTCAGGCAGGGCGACAACGGTTCCCTCGCGTCCATGGGCTCCGCTTGACCCTCGACGAACAGATTTCATAGCCTGAGACATCTTGATTCCCGGAAAAATCGTCCGCTTCTTGGAACAGCACGCCAACCTGGCGTTTGCCGGCACCCGCGATCGCAATCTTGTCCCTTTCGGCAATCGCGTGTCAGGGTGGCGCCTCGACTCGGATCAACGGACGATGACGGTCTTCATTCCAGCCGAGTTCACGCATCGGCTCGTCGAATCGCTCCAGCACAATGGCGAAGTGGCCGTTACCGTCGAGGCGTTCCCGTCGCACGAGACCTATCAGTTCAAGGGGCGCTACCTACGCCATCGTCAGACGCTTCCAGACGACGTCGAGACGGTGAATCGCATTCGCCGACGTTTTGTGAAGAGCGTGAAACCGATCTTCCACATTCAAGCGGACGACCTCATAAATGCGTTCGTCTCGCCACCGGCATTGGCTGTCGATTTCGAGGTGTCGGAAGTCTATTTGCAGACGCCGGGTCCGGGTGCGGGGACGCGACTCATTCCGCCGGTGGAGCAGTGACGCCGCTGACCCGCCTTCCACCCGAGATACGTCCTGTGCTCGAGAGCGGGACACCAGGAGTCATGGTGACCTGCTCCGCGGACGGGAAACCGAACACCACGGTCATCTCACAGGTCTACTACGTGGACGAGACGCATGCGGCGCTCTCGTTTCAGTTCTTCTCCAAAACGATCCGCAACGTTCGCGAGAATCCTCGGGCCTTTGTATGTGTCTTCGATATGCCAGGAAGCGCACACTGGGAGCTGCAGCTCGAATTTCAGCGGTCCGAGACCGAAGGCCCGATCTTCGATGCGATGGACATGCAGATTGAGGCCATCGCGTCGATGACCGGGATGTCCGGCATTTTCAAGCTCCGTGCCGCCGATATCTACCGGGTGCTCTCAGTGGAGCGGGTGCAGTACCCTGCATGGGCCCCATCGCCAGCCGATACCAGAGCCTCGGCGAACGATTGAAGGCCGGCCGGCGCGGCGTGGGTGATTCACGTTTGTACTACGCCTCGGGAGATCGCGCACCGAATGGTGAACCAGGATTCGAGCAAAGAAGCCGCGGACCTTGCCCGGAAGACCGCCGAGGTCCAGATCCTGCAGCGCGTGTCCGCCGATATCAATTCCACGCTCGATCTCGACGAAATCTGCGATGCGGTGTTGCGCACGATGGACGAGTTGTTCGAGTTTCACCACGCCAGCATTCTCCTGCTCGAGCCGGATAACAGAACGCTGAGAGTCATCGCCAGCAGGGGCTACGAGAACCAGGCGATCGGCGGGTGCGCGCAGGTGGGAACGGGCGTGATCGGAATGGTGGCGCAGAAGCGTCGAATGATGCACGTCAACAACCTGGGGCAGCAGCGTGCGTACGCGGCGGCCCAGCGGCGCGAAATGGAACGTTCGGGCCGACAATCGCAGCTTGGCCAGACGATCCCGGTGCCCGGGCTGCCCAACGCGGAAAGTCAAATCGCCATTCCGCTTTTAATGCGCGACGACCTCATCGGCGTGTTCTCGATTGAAAGTCCCGTGCTGCGCTCGTTTGGCCAGCATGAACGCGATCTGGTGTCAATCGTCGCCAACCAGATTGCGAGCGCGATCCACAATGCCAAACTCTATGCGCAGGAACGGCTCGCCTCTGCCGCGCTTCAGGAGGCCAACATGTCGCTCGAGGCCAGGGTCGCGGAGCGAACCGCGGCGCTCGAGCGCGAACTGCGCGTGGCGCAAGCGCTGCTCAACGAGGCGCGCCATCGCGTGGAAGGGCCCTTGCTCGGTGGCAGTCCCGTTGTTCGAGCGCTGCGCGATGCCATCGCGCGCCAGGCCAGTTCGAACGAGCCTCTTCTGCTGACAGGTCCTGCCGGGTCTGGCAAGGAGGCCGTGGCTCGCGCGGTGCACGACGCGTCCGGGCGCGCGGGCGCGTTCATATTCGTGAGCTGTCCCGAGCTGAACACTCAGCATCGACACGCGATCTCCGACGCTGCCACTTCACACAAGGCGGAAAGGTCCTTCATCGCGAGCCGATTCGAACTTGCCTCGGGCGGTACGGTGTTTCTCGACGCGGTTCATGAGCTGCCGGTCGACCTCCAGCAGGCGCTTCATGCGGCCCTGGAAAAAAATCGGGGCGCTCCACCTCGCGGCGAATCGGAGGTGCCTGACGTACGGCTGATCGCCTCGATGACGCATGATGTCCGGCAGCCGCCGGCAGGCGCGTTCCTGCCTCTCTTTCACGTGCTCAACGCCAACCGCATCCATGTACCGCCGCTCATCGACCGGCGGGAGGACTTGCCGGCGCTCGTCGATCACTTCGTGCGTCGGCACGCACGCCGTCTGGGGAAGGTGATCGACGGGGTGTCACCCGACTCGATGCGACGGCTCGAGGCCTACGCCTGGCCTGGAAACATCCGCGAGCTGCGGACCGTGCTCGAACGCGCCGTCCTCCTCTGCAAGAGCACCCTACTCGAAGTCGAAGAGGAGCAGTTGAACGAGGACCTGGCTGTCGGCAGCTATCGCCTGGTGTCGCAGCTCGGTGCCGGAGGGATGGGCGAGGTCTGGCTCGCAAGGCACCGGTTTCTCGTCCGTCCTGCGGCGGTAAAGCTCATTCGTCACGACGTCCCGCCTGGAGCGGCGCGCGAGCAGCTCGTTCGACGGTTCGAGCGCGAAGCACAGGTGACCGCGGGACTGAGGTCGCCGCACACCGTGCAGCTCTACGATTTCGGCGTCAACGAGACCGGCAGCTTCTACTACGTGATGGAGTTCCTGGATGGACTCGATCTGCACCACATCGTCACTCGTTTCGGTCCCCAGCCGGCCGAGCGCGTAATCGTGCTCCTGCGCCAGGCGTGCCGGTCGCTCGCCGAGGCTCACGAGCGAGGACTCGTGCATCGAGACATCAAGCCGGCCAACCTGTTCGTGACGCGTTTAGGAACGGAATACGATTACGTGAAAATCCTCGATTTTGGCGTCGTCAAGGATCAGTCGGGACATGACGCCACGATGCTTTCGAACCAGAACATCGTGCAGGGGACGCCCGCTTTCATGCCCCCTGAGATCGTGCTGGGCGAGAGCTCCATCGACGGTCGTGCAGATGTGTACTCACTCGCGTGCACGGCCTATTGGGCGCTTACCGCGCAGACGGTTTTTGAAGCAACCAGCGCGGCACGGATGCTCGTGCAACACGTGCAGGCGCGACCTGAACCTCCGTCGAAGCGGTCGGAGCTCTTCATTCCCCGGCAGCTCGACGCGATCCTGATGCAGTGTCTCGAAAAAGATCCGGCGAAGCGACCTGCTTCGGCACTTCAGCTTGATGTCGAGCTGTCGCGCGTGCCCTGCGACAGATCGTGGACGAACGAGCGGGCACAGAAATGGTGGGAGGCCCACCTTCCCGAGGCCGCGGGAACCTAGACTCAAAACTACACTGCTACTGAACGTCTGAATCTTCCGGTGTTCGTTCGAACCCGACGAGTTTCCATGCGTCGGTGGTACGCCTGAAGTAGGCGCGGACCGGAACGGTCCACGAGGGATGCGGCGGATCGACTGCTTCGATATCGATCCGTACGAACACGCCCGCCTTGTCGGGCAGCTCCGGGGGCGCTTTCATGCGGCCCGTTGGCGCGGCCGTCGGGGTGCCCAGCGGCTGAGACTCTCTGGTGGCGTTCTCGAACACATACCAGTGCGCGCGATAACCGCCTGCCGGCGCTGCGGCCACCTCGGCGTCGACCGCGGCGTTACTGAACGTCAGCACGCCGGATTGGTCCAATGCCACGTCGACAACGGGGTTGATGGCTGTCAGATAGGCGCGGCCGATTCGGTCGCGGCGCTTGATCAGAACATCGGCAAGGTAGCGCCCCGCGGCATCGTCGCTGAACCGGCCGGCGGAAACGGCGGAACGAATCAACTGGTCCGAAAATGCCATGACGCGTCGCGCCGCCCAGAAATTGTCATCCGACCGCGCATGGAGAAACGCCGTGGTCGGTACGCGAGGCTTCCATGCGACAGGGTCGAATTCATCCCCCTCGAAACGGCCGATCGAGCGGTACTCGGTGTACGGAACGCTCTGCCAGGGTCGTCTGTAAAGACCGAGGGTGACGAGGCGCTTCCAGACGGCGTCGCCTTCGTACAGATATTCGTATCCCTCGTCCCATTCGCGCGGCGCCAACGCTCCGGTGCCAAACGTCGATCCGACATCCTGCAGATAATGACGAACGACGCCCCGTCCGTTTTCCTGGATGAGCGTATCGAGGGTGTTTCCGGCTTTCATGTCCACGAGATTGGTCCACGCGCCAAACACTTTCAGCGCGCGCAGCTCGCGCCGATGCTCGTGAGGAATCACGTCGTTCGGATCATCGGGCCGCGTACCCTGATAACGGAAACCACCGAGAACCCGGCCGGCAATCGCACGGCTGGCCAGCATCCGATACGTGCCGTCCGGTTGCCGCGCAGCCCGCCCGAGCAGCTTGTCGAGGTCGGCGCGATCGAGCGCCCGGATCTTGCCCGACGGCGTCTCGGTGGTCGCCTTCGGACCGATTGACAGCGTTTCGGGCCGCAGCTCGGCAAGGTGATATTCCGCCTGCCAGTACCCGAGCAGGTGAAAGATCCTGTTGGCAACGATCGCCGCACCCGTGGCCGCCTCCGGATACTTCGCCGCGTCGAATTGAACAAACCACGTCACGCCGGCGGAGTCCTGCAACACGAACCCGGGACTGACGCCTTCGGGTTTGGCACGGGTCACCGTCATGGGTCCGGCCGCGGGGCCCGGCCCGGTGACGGGCCCACGCACGGCCTCCTCGAGCGAGACCTCCCTCGCGAGAATCCGGTTCGTAAACCAACCCGAGTCGGGCAGCTCGTCGATGGTGTTGATGTCCTGCGCTCGAATCGGTTGTTTATCAGCGGGCGAGGCGAAAAGGTTGTGGATCAGGTCGTAACTGAGAACGTTTTTCCAGGCCTGTACTTTCGAAGCGTCCTGAGTCTCGGGCTCCCGCAGGATCGGATCGTCGTCGTAGAACTTCTGATCGCCGGCGGAGACCGCCACGACGGCAGCGGCACACGCGGCGACAATGACACCGACCACGGCCGCACGCTGATCACAGGACACAGCTCGCTCCCTCCTAGAAAGCGGGTCCACCCGCAATGACGAGACGCATGCCTTCGTCGCCCTTCGCCAGATCGAGCCGCAGCACCGTCGCAGCAGGTGTATGAAACCGGACGCCGATGCCGTAGTCCGTCTTCAGGTCGTTCAGCGTCAGACCGCTCCGGAACGGAGCAACTTTTCCCATGTCAACGAAGAGCGCCATGTCGAACCCGACGCGATTCGGAAACCATCGCAGCTCGCTCGAGATCAGCAGGCTGTGCCGGTCGCGAAACCGCTGGTTCGCGTAACCGCGCAACGTGTCGCCGCTCCCCAGCGTGGGCATGAGAAAGTACGGCACGACGTCTGATTTGCGAACGATCGATTCAGTACCGGCACGGAGTGAGATCACCCATGTCTCGCGTTGTACGGGCACGTGTTGCACGACCTGCGTCCGCAGGAACCCGAACGTTCTGCCGCTGCCTCGGATAGGGTTGAACTCTTCGTACGCCACGCTATAAAGGCCCCCGCTACGGCTGTAACCCGGCGACTGGAGCCAGTAGGCCGTGGCGGTTGCCTCACCGCGCAGGTACAGTGGGTTGTCGCCCAGTAGAGGCGCCGTCTCGGGCGAGAAGACCTGTTCGATCGAAGGAGACGCACCGGTGCCCCGCTTCTGCGTATAGTCGTCTATCCCGCCATCCAGCCGCAGGCCGAGCCATTTCACCGGGCGCACGATTGCGGCCCCCTCTACGTAGGACCGATTGATACGGAAGTTCGTTCTGTTGTCCACCTGGGACGCGTTGCCGAGTCCGTAGAACGCAATTTGTGTCGCGTCGAGCCAGACGATCGACCCTTCGAGATCCACGCGGCCATTCACGTGGTTGGGCGTGTAGCCCGTCAATCGAAGTCTCTTGTAGCCCTTCAATGAAAGGACGGCGCTCGAGTCGACATACGAGTCATAGCCAATGTAATGGCGGTATCCGGCGCCGCCTGCCAGACCGCCACCGGGATAGACCGACCCCATTGCGAAGTACCACCCTCGCGGAACTCCAAGAATCCATTTGCCCTGTTCAACCTGGTCCAGGAAGACTTCCACTCGATTCGGGCTGTATGGCGTCGTCGTCTGCGCCTTCTGTTCCTGCTGCTTCGCGATCTCGTCCGTGCGGCCCTGAGCTACGACGGGAGCAGACCACGTAATGGCGAGCGCGATGGCTGCGAGAAAGTGTGTCGAAGCGTGTAAGTACTTCATCCGCGGCATAAAGGAGGCGTATGATAGCCCATCCGTACGAATCCCATCGGTATCGGTCTGGCCTCGAGGTCGGCGACCAGCGTGTTGATCGTGGGTGCGCTTGTCGCCGTCGCTGTACCCGTCTCTGCTCAAACACAGATACCTGATCCCGCTGCGTCCCAGGTACAAACGGTCGCTGCGTCCCAGGTACAAACGGTCCCGGTCGTCCAACCTGCAGAACCACGACCACGTGCGTTTAGCGGCGTGTTCAAAGAAACGCTGATCGACTTCCGGCACTTGCCGACGTCTGAAACCGCCACGATCCTCGCATTGGGAGGTGTGACCGCCCTGATCGGACACAGCGCCGACGGCAGGGTATCTGCCGCCATGTCAGGTTCGGACGAGATGGCGGACTTACTCGGTCCGGGGCGCCACGTCGGCGGACCTTATTTCCAGCTTGGCGGCGCGTTGGCGACGTACGTGATCGGTCGCGCGACTGGTAGTTCCCAAACTGCAGCGGCCGGCGCCGACCTCGTGCGCGCGGGGCTTGTGGTTCAAGCGCTGACGCACACGATCAAGGTGTCGACGCAACGTTCGAGGCCCGATGGAACGGCCTTTTCGTTCCCGTCGGGACACACGTCATCAAGCTTCGCGGCCGCGACAGTGCTCCAGCGCCACTTTGGATGGAAGGCTGGCGTACCCGCTTACGCTGTCGCGACGTACGTAGGCGCATCACGTATTCAACAGAACCGCCACTACCTGAGCGATGTCGCATTTGGAGCGGCGCTTGGAATCGTGGCCGGTCGTACGGTCACGATGAGCCTTCGCGGACATCGGCTCGGCATCTCTCCTGTCGCCGCGTCCGGCGGCGGTGGGATCAGCTTGAGCGTTCATTAACGCTCGACGGGCACCCGCAGCGGCAGCGAAGTCGGGCTAGACTTCGTCTGGATCCCACGACAATCAATGGAGTCGCGCATGAAATCAGTCCTGCTTTTGACGGCAATTCTGATGCTTTCGGCGGCTGCGCCGTCGATCACGGTCGCGCAACACGGTATGCCGGGCGGCACGCCGATGACCTTCTTCGTGACCAGCGAGCCAATCGGCGATGGTGGGAATCTCGGTGGCCTGGCCGGCGCGGATGCGCACTGTCAGAAACTCGCCACCGCGGTCGGTGTGGGCAATCGGACGTGGCGCGCCTACGTCAGCACGCAAGCCCGCCCGGGTCAGCCTGCCGTGAATGCGCGCGATCGAATCGGAACGGGGCCTTGGTACAACTTCGAGGGCGTGATGATCGCCCGCGACCTCGCCCACCTGCATGGAGACACCATCGAGCTGGCGCGAATGGGCAACAACCTCACCAAACGAACGGGACTGACCGAAAAGGGCCAGATCGTGCCGGGGCTCAACGACTATCAGGTACCGCGGGACAGCGATTGGGAATACACGAAGACAACGCCGTATACCAACCGGCACGAGATGCTGACGGGGTCACAGCTCGACGGCCGGGCTTATCCGCCGGACCTCGACTACACGTGTAACAACTGGACGAGCAACAGAGACCCGGCTCCCGGACAGGCGCAAGGCGCGTTGGAAGCCGGCCCGGGCCGGCCGAATGCGCAAATCGGTTTTCCCGATCGCAATGGCGGCGGCAACGGCTCGTGGAATTCATCGCATGGCACGACCGGCTGCAGCCAGACCGCGTTGAACCGGACCCATGGCGTCGGCATGTTTTACTGCTTCGCGACGAATTGACCCCGCCATGAAGAGCTTATTGCTGTCAGCATTCGTCGGTTGTGTGGTGTCCGGCACCGCGTTCGCGCAAGAGCAAGCGAAAGCTCCGCTCCCGGATCGCATTCCCTCGAGCCTCATGACGTTCTTCGTGACCAGCGAGCCGATCGGAGACGGAGCCAACCTTGGTGGTCTGGCGGGTGCCGACGCGCACTGTCAGAAACTTGCCAGCGCCGTTGGCGCAGGGAGCAAGACGTGGCGCGCGTATCTCAGCACGCAGGCCCGGCCCGGCCAGCCGGCCGTGAACGCTCGAGATCGTATTGGCAAAGGCCCGTGGTTCAGCGCGAAGGAGAGAGTTCCGGATTATCTCAAGCGCCGGCTCAGCCGCCCGATCATTCAGTCCGAGATACACGGCGACACGCTGGATGAAGCGCGCCGCGGCAGCAACCTGACGAAGGAATTCGCGCTCACCGAAAAAGGGGAGCTCGTGAATGGCATCGGCGACCCGATGCCGACCCGCCATGACATTCTGACTGGCTCACAACCCGATGGACGCGCGTTCACCGAGGCGGCGGATCACACGTGCAACAACTGGACGAGCAACGGCGCAGGTTCCGCGCAAGTCGGTCATTCCGATCGCGTGGGCAACGGGAACCAGTCGTGGAACTCCTCGCACGCCACAACCGGCTGCAGTCAGCGGGATCTGGTCAGTTGGGGCGGTGTCGGGTTGTTCTACTGCTTCGCTATCGATTAGCGAAGTGTTTCTGTAGTACGTAGTGTCCGGCTTCAGCCGGAATGCCCCCGCGTTCGCTGCGATTGGATTGGCCGGTCGTGCCGCGATAGCATCGCGGAGATGCAGGATTTCGAAAAGCTCGGGCAGTTCTATTTAGGCAGACGTTACGACCTCACGGCCAACCGGGCAGCCGATGACCTGCTGCTCTATGACTCCAAGGATCTCGTGACGCACGCCTTCTGCGTTGGCATGACCGGCAGCGGCAAGACGGGTCTCTGCCTGGCGCTCATCGAGGAAGCGGCCATCGACGGCGTTCCGGCACTGATCATCGATCCCAAGGGTGACCTCGGCAATCTTCTGCTGACGTTTCCTGGTCTCGCGCCGGAAGACTTCGCACCGTGGGTGGACGAAGAGGAGGCCCGCCGGAAGGGCAAGAGCGTCGCTGACCTTGCCGCCGATCAGGCAGCAAAGTGGCAGGCCGGCCTGGCGTCCTGGGGACAGGACGGGGCGCGCATCGCGCGCCTGAAGAACGCGGCGGAGTTCACCATCTACACGCCCGGCTCTACGGCTGGCATACCGATCTCCATTCTCAAGTCGTTTGCCGCGCCAGGCGCGTCCGTGGCCGGCGACGCCGAGTTGTTCCGCGATCGGATTCAGACAACGGCCACAAGCCTGCTCGGTCTGGTAGGGGCGGATGCCGACCCGATCAAGAGCCGCGAGCACATCCTGCTCTCGACGATCTTCCAGTCCGCCTGGGCGCAGGGACGCGACCTCGACCTTCCGGGCATCATCCAGCAGATTCAGACGCCGCCCGTGCAGCGCATCGGCGTCATGGATGTCGACACGTTCTTTCCGCCAGAAAGATCGGTTCGCGCTGGCGATGTCTCTCAACAATCTGCTCGCCGCTCCCGGGTTCGACGTGTGGATGCAGGGGGACGCGCTCGATGTCGGGCAGTTTCTCCATACCGCGGACGGGAAGCCGCGCGTCACGATTTTCTCGATCGCCCATCTCGGAGACGCCGAGCGGATGTTCTTCGTTTCCCTGCTTCTCAACAACGTCGTGGGATGGATGCGGAGTCAGTCCGGTACGACCAGTCTCAGAGCCATCGTGTACATGGACGAAATCGCCGGCTACTTTCCGCCGGTGGCGAATCCGCCGTCGAAAGCGCCGCTGCTGACGCTGCTCAAGCAGGCGCGCGCGTTCGGCACCGGCATCGTGCTTTCAACGCAGAATCCCGTCGATCTCGATTACAAGGGGCTCGCGAACTGCGGCACATGGTTTCTCGGCCGGCTGCAGACGGCACGCGACCAGGCGCGCGTGCTGGACGGGCTGGAGGGGTCGGCCACCACAGCGGGCCAGCCCTTCGATCGGCAGGCGATGGAACAGACTCTCGCCGGGTTGGCGAATCGGATATTCGTCATGAACAATGTGCACGAAGATGCGCCCGTCATCTTCGAATCGCGATGGGCACTTTCATACCTGCGTGGTCCACTCGGCCGCAACGAGATTCGACGGCTGATGGCTGGCAGGCAGGCCGCGCCTGAATCCGCGCGTCCGTCCGCCCGTCAGTCCGTGGTGACGACAGCCAAGCAGCCCATGCTCCCAGCCGGCGTGTCCCAGTACTTCCTTGCATCGAGGAAAGCCGGCGCCATCGACGTGACGTACCGCCCGATGATCTATGGATCCGCACGAGGGCAATGCGTGCACACCTCGGCAAAAATCGATGCGCCGTTCGACGTCGCGGTGATGACGCCGTTGGCTGGTGGACCTGTCCCTGTCGACTGGAACGCCGGGACACTCGTCGATGTTGATCCGTCAGATCTGGAACAAACGCCCGCCGCCGGCGTCGGCTTCGCTGAACTTCCGGCGAACACGGTTACGGCCAAGAGCGTGGGTGCGTGGACGAAAGACTTCGAGGCCTGGGTGTACAGCAGCCATGCGCTCGAGCTGCTGCGGGCTGCTCAGTCGGGCCAGGTATCGAACCCGGGCGAGAGCGAGCGTGATTTCAGAATCCGGCTGCAGCAGTCCTCGCGCGAGGCGCGCGATGCCATGGTCGAACAGCTGCGGCGGAAATACGCGCCGAAGATCGCGGCGGCGCAGGAGCGGCTGCGGCGAACGCAGCAGGCGGTGGATCGGGAGGCGGAGCAGGCCAAGGCGCAGACGCTGCAGACGGCCATCTCCTTCGGTACGACGCTGATAGGTGCGTTTCTCGGCCGCAAGACCATCACCGCGTCGACGCTCGGGCGCGCCACCACCGCAGCGCGAGGCGTGGGTCGCACCCTCAAGGAGACGCAGGACATCGGCCGTGCGAAGGAGACCGTCGGGGCGGTCGAAGAGCAGCTGCAGCAGCTGGACGAAGAGTTGCGCGCAGAGATCGCGTCGATCGAGGCACGGTTCGATGCCGCATCCGAGCCGCTCGACAAGGCTTGCCTGCAAGCCGAAGAAAAGCACGATCAGGGTGCTGCTGGTGGCCCTCGTCTGGGCGCCTTACGCCGTCGGCCACGATGGTACGGCCGTGCCGAGCTGGCTCTAGTGCGTTCGCCGGTTGTTCCGTCGTCCGGCTGAAGCCGGACACTACGTAAGTGTGAATCGCTACGTCAGTGTGAATCGCGACGCTCCACAGCGCCCACAGCTGCAATGGGCATATCGACCCTCGGTCCGGCGCCGAGGACGATCGTCACCTCGTGATCCCCGCCATCGTCCTGCAGCGGGATGGCGCGCGCATCGACGACGACTCCATCGAATTCTGCGCTCGCAATACCCTGAGACCGGTGATCCGGATTCGATACGGTGAAGCGATAACGCGTGCGACCCACTCTCCAGTCCAGCGAGTAATGTGGCCACACCGCTGGAATGCACGGGTTCACGCTGATCGTCGCGCCGTGTCGCCGGAGTCCGAGAAGCTCTTGTATGGCAGCCCGGTACATCCACCCCGCCGAACCCGTATACCAGGTCCAACCGCCGCGACCGAGGTGCATCGGATGCGCATAGACGTCGGCCGCCACAGCGTAAGGCTCGACGCGGTAGCGCGCAACGCTGTCGTGCGTCCGCATATGGTTGATTGGATTGATCATGTGGAAGAGTTCCATCGCCTCGTCGCCTTGGCCGAGTCGCGACAGCGCGATGATGGTCCAGATCGCAGCGTGCGTATACTGACCGCCGTTCTCCCGGACGCCGGGCAGGTATCCCTTGATGTAGCCGGGATCGTGCGTCATCCGGTCGAACGGCGGTGTCAGCAGCAGCACGAGTTGTGCGTCGCGCCGCACCAGATGGGCGCGAACGGCGTTCATGGCGCGCTCGGTGCGGCGAGGCTGCGCCGTGCCCGCGAGCACGGCCCAGGACTGTGTAAGCGAATCGAGCTTGCACTCCTCGTTCTGCACGGAGCCGAGGGGGGTCCCATCATCGAAGTACGCGCGCCGATACCAGTCGCCGTCCCACGAAAGTTCCAGCATGCCGGTGAGCCAGCGCACCTCGTCCCGGTAGGCCTTTCCAAGCTCGTTTCGTCCGCGGCGATCGCAGATGGGGGCAAACTCGTTCAGCACACTGACAAGGAACCATCCGAGCCAGACGCTCTCCCCCCGGCCACCATGTCCCACGCGGTTCAGTCCGTCGTTCCAGTCGCCCGAGCCGATGAGCGGAAGTCCGTGCGCGCCATATTTCATGGCGCGCGCGATGGCGCGCACCGAGTGCTCGAAGAGAGACGCGGTCTCCGAGGACGTATGCGGCTGCAAATACACTTCCGACTGATCGGGCTCCAGCGGTGGCGCCTGAAGGAATGGGATCACTTCGTCGAGCACTGCCTCGTCGCCCGTCTGCGACACGTAGGTGGCGACGGCGTATGGCAGCCAGAGCAGATCGTCCGAACACCGTGTTCTCGTTCCACGTCCACTGGGCGGATGCCACCAGTGCTGCACGTCACCCTCGACGAACTGCCGAGAGGCGGCATGCAGCAAATGTGCGCGACAAAGATCCGGCCGCGTGTAAAGCAGCGCAAGCACATCCTGGAGCTGATCGCGGAAGCCGAAGGCGCCGCCGGGCTGGTAAAGGCCGGTTCGCGCCCATACGCGGCAACTCAACGTCTGATAGACCAGCCACCGATTCACGATGAGGTCGAACGAATCGTCCGGCGTGCGAACCTTCAGGACGTCGAGCGTCTCATCCCACCGGCGCTCGGTCGCCGCGAACGTTTCCATCGCCTGCGTGAGGGAGCCGTAGCGTGCGGCGAGCTCCATTGCGTGGGCCCGGTCGCGTCCCTGGCCCAGAGCAAATGCCACGCTGCATGATTCGCCCGGCCCGATCTCGAGCACCACCTGCAGCGCTCCGCACGGGTCGAGACCGGCGCCAGTGCGCTCGCCGAGTCGCTCGCGGAACAGCGCCGCCGGCTCGCTCAGCGTGCGGTTGCGTCCGATGAATTCACTGCGATCCGCGGTATGAGATCGCGGCACAGCCGTCGCGCGCCAGAACGCCACGGCCTCGCCGAACTCGGGATTGAACGCATTGCGCGCCAACATGACGTGACGTTCGTCGTCCATCTCGGTGACTACGAAGCGTTGATGACCCGCGCGCGGCGGACCCAGCCACCAGTCGACGTACCCGAACACGCTGATCTGCCTTGTCACATTGCTCGTGTTGGTCAGCGTAAGCGCCGCCAGCTTCACGGGATCGTCCGGCGCCACACAAATGGCAAGTTCCTGCTGAAGGCCGGCGACTGCATGTTGATACCGCGTGACTCCCGCGGCATGACGGATGACCCACCGGCCGCCATTGGCGCGACGCGGCAGTGGGCCCGGCGTGGCGCCCCACACTGCGCCCGACTCCTCGTCCCGCACGTACACGGCTTCGCCCGTCGGATCCGTCACGGGATCATTGGCGAAGGGCGTGAGCCGGTTCTCGCGGCTGTTTCCAGCCCAGGTGAACGCGGATCCGGAGCTGCTCACGATCGTCCCGAACGCAGGATTCGCGAGCACGTTCGCCCAGGGCAGCGGTGTCTCGCGGTCGTCGTCGAGCACGACGACGTACTCGCGGCCGTCTCGCGCGAAACCGCCCAGTCCGTTTTCCATCACAAGTGGCGGGACAGGCACTGGCGTTGACGCGGGTTCCGGCGCCGGAATCTCGGCCGAGCGCGAGATGTCATGGCCTGGGAACACCCAGGGTGCGGGGCTTTCCAGCTGAGACACCAGATCGCCGAGGTCGCCTGGGAGGACGACGCCGGCCGCGGCCGAGAGGAGACGGAGGTCCGGCTCGGACATCCCGTCGGCGCGCAGGAGAAACATCCCTCCCGGTTTTCCGAGCCACCCTGCCCACAATGGCTCCTGCACGAGTTGGGACAACAGG
Source organism: uncultured Acidobacteriota bacterium (assembly GCA_963814955.1). Classification (GTDB taxonomy): domain Bacteria; phylum Acidobacteriota; class Vicinamibacteria; order Vicinamibacterales; family UBA2999; genus DATCJA01. The sequence goes on along the minus strand of CAWFEX010000008.1, from coordinate 794,159 downwards.
TTCTGCATCTCGTCGAGGTAGTCGGCCGGGTGCTCGTTGAGGATGACGACGTCGGCCTTCAATCCCTTGACGCGCCAGTATTCCTGTGCACTGAGCAGCTGACGTGCGAGCGGCAACGACGCCACGTCGGCGACGCGCAGCAGCACGATCGGCAGGTCGCCTGAAATGCCGTAGCCCCACAGGTTCTGCTGATTGAGCGTGTTGCGCCCCAGATCCGCGGGGCTGAGGCACGACGTGTCGGAGCCGAACACACGCGAGGCGAGTCGGTCGAAGAGAATCGCCTGCTCGTCGCTGAGGCCGAGATGCTGGAGGGTGATGTGCACGTGGGTGAACGCCATCGAGAAGGCGCGGGCGGCAGCGCTCCCGTCGCGATACTTTCGCGCCAGCGCCAGCGCGCCGGCGCGATCCGGTGCAACGCCGGTCGCGAAAATCACGCGGACCGACGCGCCGTGCGCGAGACGGATGCGCTCGCGCAGCGCGGCAATCGGATCGAGCACCGCACCTGTCGTACCCGACAGCGCCGGTCCGTCAAGGGCGATCGGGCTGACCGGAGAGCGTCCGCGGCCCACGAAACGCGCGCGGTCCGTCTCCCATTCCACGGCGCCGCCGAGGCGAGGGGTATCGACGCCGAGCACATGGAAGCCCACGATTGGCGATTCGTCGGCGGAGCGCGCCCGACGGCTGAACAGCAGGCCGGCGCTATGCGGATCGAACTCCGTTTCGATGAAGAGCTTGCCGAACGCCGGATGCACGAGGTCGTCTTCAAGACGGCCGAGTACCGATTTCGGCGTAGCTGGTGACCTCAATCTCGCGCGTCTGCGTGCCGCGATTGATAATCGTCAGGCGCCGCACCTCGACGTCATCCTCAGAAGAGATGGTGATCTCCAGCTGCGTTTCGATGTCGGCGTCGCGGCGACGGAACGTGATCTTGTCCAGATCAAAGGTCGCCTCGAACCGATCGGGCTCTCGACAGACCGGCAGATACGTTGCCGACCAGACGCGGTCCGACCAGGGATCGCGCAGGTAAATGTAGTGGGAGCCGGCGTCGGAGGTGGGGTCGTCGCGCCGCCGCGTCACGGCGATATCACGCCACATGCTGAAGCCACCGCCGGCGCTGGTGACCGCCGTGGTATAGCGCCCGTTCGAGAGGAAATGGGTGTGTACGGTCGTCGTATGCGGGGATCGGAAGCGCCTCGATGCAAAGACAGGCAGCGACGGCGGCGCGGTCGTAGTTTCGGCGGGGCGCGGCTCCGACAGAATGGCCTCGCGGGGGACGCGCTCCTGGAGCAGCAATTCGGTCGCCTGAATCCTCGGATCGGAGTGGAACCGAGACACGAATGTGTCGTGGCAGATGACATTGGTCAGCGCCACGAGCGACATGCCCTGGTGGTGCGCAAAAAAGGCACGGACGACGGCAGGAGCCGACACGGATGCTGGCAGAGTATCGAGGCCGCGATTGCGGGGGTTGTAATCGATCGCTTCGTAGAAGCCGAACCGGCTCTCGAGGCCGAGACCGGCGAGGCGCTCGAAGTTTTCGGCCGCAGCCGCAGGCGTGACCAGGCTCGCCAGCGCCGTGGCATACGGTGCGACGACCAGCTCGGTGGCCAGACCACGCTTGAGCCCAAGGCCCGGGACCCCGAACGCTCGGGTACTGATAGTTGCCGTCGCGATCCGTAAAGGCATACGCCGACTCCGAGATCCCCCACGGCACGCTGCGCTGGCGACCGTACTCGACCTGCCGTCGTACGCTGGAGCGGCAGCTCTGGTCGAGCAGCGTGCCCGGGAAATTGCGCATCAGGAGCTGCGGCATCAGGTACTCGAACATCGTGCCGCCCCACGACATCAATGTGGCGCGGCCGTCCACGTTGGTGACGAGACGTCCGAGATGAAACCAGTGGTGCTGAGGCACGTCGCCCTTTGCGATCGCCACGAAGCTGGCCAGCCGCGCCTCCGACGCCAGCAGGTCGTAGAAAGCGGCGTCCAGCCGTCCTGGTCCCTCAGTGTCAGCGAGGCGGTACCCAACAGAGAAAATGCGGCGCCGCCGGTCGTACAGGAAATCGAATCGCATGCCGTCGGCGAGCGCGGACAACCGGCTCGCGAGCGCTCGGAACGACTCCGTCGGCACCGGTGGCTCGTCGATCAATTCATTGACCGACTCGAGCACGGCCCGGCACCAGTAGCTGAGATCGTCCGTCGGATCGGATGGCGCTGGCGCATTGAGTCGGGCGGCCGCGTCGGTGAGCTGCGTCGCCAGCGTCTGGATCGCCGCGATTGCATCCGGCTCTGGGCTGCGCGCCGCGCCGGCGATGTCGCGCGCCAGATGATTGATCTCGCTGAGGGTCTGCCGATTCCCGGTGCTCCTGTCGCTTGAAGAAGATACTTCCGCGAGCAGATCCGCCGTGTCGGCCAGTCCGGCGAACCGCTGCGCTTCCTGTTGAGGATGCTCTTCGAGCTGGAGCAACCCTTGGGTAACTGCGATCAGCGCTCCGGCGAGATTACCGCTGTCGACGGTCGAGACGTAGCGCGGGTGGAGCGGCGCCAGCGTCGCGGTGCTGTACCAGTTGAGAAAATGTCCTCGATACCGTTCGAGACTCTCCAGCGTGCGGAGTGTTGCAGTCAAGCGGCGCACGAGACGATGAGTCGAGAGATAGCCGAGATCGTGAGCGGCCAGCACGGACAGCAGGCCCATGCCGATGTTGGTGGGCGAGGTCCGGCGCGCCAGCTTCGGCGTGTCGTTGTCCTGATAGTTATCGGGGGCGAGCCAGGCGTCCGCTGCGGTCGCAAACGTATCGAAGTAGCGCCAGGTCCGCCGTGCCGTTTTCCGCAGCACCGTTCGCTCACGATCGCTGAGTGGCCGGACGCGCGCGCCCACCGGCACACTCAGCCAGTAGGCGACGACGGGCGCGATCGTCCAGAGGAACAGGAACGGAGCCGCCGCAAACATCGCGTCCCGTTGCCGTGCGACGATGGCGAGGGCGACAGCAAAGGCGACAATCGGACTGCCGGCCATCTCGGCGACGAAACGGCGCAGCCGCAGGCCGACCGCTCCCGCCGACTTCGCCGCCGTCATCGCCGCCGTTTCCCACTCCAGCAGCCGGCGCTTGGTGATCACCAGCCGCACGAGGGTCACGCCGATGGCGTGCGCGGTATCGAGAGCGTGAAAGGCGAGGAAGGTCAGGCTGAGAAGAATCTGCGCCAGCGCGGTCGCCGCGTCGCGGCGCAGATTGCGGAGGAAGACCGGAATCGACTGCGCCAGGCGGGGCCCGACCAGCAGACGCGCGAGCACGGGAAGAAGCTGCGACGCCGCGACGCCAACGACCGTGAGACTCCAGAACCAGGGTGAGCCGGGCAGTAACATCCATCCGGCAATGAGCAGCGCCAGCAGCGTTGGCGCGACAGCGCTGCGGCGAAGGTTGTCGAGAATCTTCCAGCGCCCGATGATCGGCAGCGTATTGCGCTTCAGGCCGCGCTGCGACGGGACGAACGGAAACAGCCACCAGAGAATCTGCCAGTCGCCACGGATCCACCGGTGCTGCCGCCGCGCGTGGGACAGTACGCTGGACGGGTACTCGTCAACGAGCTCCACGTCGGAGACCAGCGCCACCCGCGCATGGAGGCCCTCGAAGAGATCGTGGGACAGGAGCGCGTTCTCCGGCACGGATCCTTCGAGCGCCGCTGTGAACGCATCGACGTCGTAGAGACCCTTGCCGGTGAAGATGCCCTCGCCGAACAGGTCCTGGTAGGTGTCAGAGACCGCGGTGGTGTAGGGATCGACGCCGGTATGTCCCGAATACAGCCGGGCAAAAAGTGACCCGGCCGCGCTCGTGAACGTGACGCTGACGCGGGGCTGCAGGATGCCGTACCCCTCGGTGACGCGCCCCACTTGCGGGTTGAACGACGGCCGGTTGAGCGGGTGCGTGATGATTCCGAGCAGCTCGCGGGCCACGCCTCGCGGCAGTCGCGTGTCGCTGTCGAGCGTGATGCAGTACTTGATCTGCGCCAGTATGTCGAGATCGCCCACCGTCACGGAGAAACTCGTATCGGTGGCGCCGCGCAGCAGGCGGTTGAACTCTTCGATCTTGCCCCGCTTGCGCTCCCATCCCATCCACAGCCCTTCGCGCCGGTTCCACTGACGCAGGCGGTGAAACAGGAAGAACCGATCCGCGCCTGCATCCGCGTGCTTCGCGTTGAGCGCGGCGATTCCGGCGCAGGCGGCCTCGAGAATCTTCGTATCGTCGGGTAGCGTTTCAGTGGGCGCGTCCGGGAAGTCGCTGAGAATGGCGAAGTGGACGTGCGGGTCGAGATTGCCGAGCGCCTGCACTTCCAGCTGCGCGATCAAATCGTCGACACGCTCTATGCTGTCGAGGATGGTCGGTACGATGACCATCGTCCTCGCCGCCGAGGGGACCGCGTCGAGCTCGAGTCGCGAGAGCCGGCGCGGCGGGATTACGTAGCTGATCATCCGCTGCAGCAGCTGGATGGTCAGCTCACTTGCGGGGACGACCGTCAGCAGCGCCACAAGGGCCAGGGCAGCACCGCGCCAGCCGTACGACCATGCGTAGATGACCGCCAGAGCGACGAGCAGGGCCGTCCCCGCCGCGATGATTCCCAGGTACACAGGCGTTGCGCAAGCAAAGAAGATCCGCCGTACGCGGTTCCTGAAGTCGGGCTGCCATGCGACGCTTTTCTCGAATTCCCGCCGTCCTCCGCCAATCAGGTGGAAGCCGACATGGGCCGCGCGCGCGTCCGGAGTATGCACGTGAACCTGCCGCGCCCGCTCGACGCTCTTCAGCGCGAGCAGAAGCTGTCCTTCACCGGTGGGCACCGCCAGCTCCTCGACGGCGTGTCGATATCGATCGCGGGTACGAAAGTCCATCCGCCCGTACACGCCGGCAGGGTCGCGTTGCAGCACCTGCTCCACGAGGCTCACGCTTTCGAAGAACTCGCTCCAGTCGAAGGTTGAAATCAGACGTAGACTGCCGATCAGGTTGGCCATGCCGGCCTGCTCGGCGGCCTGGTGCTGTCCCTCCGCTCGAATTGCATCCTCGATCGTCTGCCTTCGCGCGGCGAGCGCGAGTTCAAGTTGCCGATGCAGTCCCGACGCGAGCGCGCCGAGCGCGCGAGTACGTTGAAGCAGCCTGACGACGAACGCGTGATGGACGTGCGTCGGGAACTCGTCGAGCCTGGATGCGCCGGCCTCGACCGCCGCGGCCAGACGATCCGCGGCCGATCGGTGAACGCGGATGGCGGCGAGCGCGTCCCCTCTCACGCGCAGATGGTCGATCAGCGCCAGCTTCAGTGCGCTGGGCCATGCCCAGAGCTCGCCCATCGTGAGAGGCGTCACCGATTGGAAGGCGCTGATGAACCGTTGAAGCCGCTGCGCGTCGAGACGGCCCGCGCTCGATCCGATCAGCTCGAGTGCGAGGGCGTAAATCCTGGGGAGACCGGCGAACTCGTCGGCGGCAACACGCGGCAGCCGCTTGAAGAACGACGCCGGCAGATCGTGATGGATGTCGTGCGCGGCTGCCGAGATGATGTGGAAGTTGTCGAGCAGCCACTCGGCCGCGGGGGACATCGCCTCCTGCCGCGCGTCGTCGGCGAGCGCAATGTAGACCTCGCGCAGTGCGCGAACGTGCAGCCTGAGCCGGCGCAGGTGCGCGTGGCCGCTGCCCCGGCTACGGCCAGGCGCAATAGAGAGCAACGCGGCCAATCGTCTCGCGTGCTCTTCCAGCAGCTCGATACTGAGGAGTTCCTCGCCTATCCCAAGAACGCGGGACGGCGTGAAGCGGGACCCACGCATGAGCTAATGCTGCGGCTGCGTTGATTCACCCCATTTCGACAGCATCAGAGGCATCGCACGGATCCTACAACGCGCACGTGCGCGTGGTTTCAATACTCGTGATGAAAATCGAAACTGAACAGCTTCAGCTTGAAGTCCGGCGGGGCGTGGTTGAGCTTCGTGACGCTCTTCTCGAACGGGCCGTTCAAGCGCGGAAGGTCGAAGCGACGAACGAAACGGATTTCCGAAAACACGCCAGCCGCGCAGAAGGCTCACGGGTTCGCAGACATTTCATACATTATGCCGCCCGACGTTCACGTCCGAGACGCCGCGGGGTCCGAGGACCCAGCCTCACGCCGGACGTTCGAGTGCGAACTCGTTCCCGCATTCTTTGCAGCGGTAGTAATCGCGTGATTCGTCGTGCTGGCGCATTTGCACGAGCCACACGATGACCTCGCTGTGGCAATCGGGGCACGTTTTCAATGGATTGCGTGAATGCCAGACGGGTTCGGGATTCGGAAACTGCGTGCTTGCGGGCATAGCGACTTTCACCTTTCCCCTGGATCGAATTGCTGGCGGCCACTTGCTGGTCGTCGCGCTGCCGTGAACGTTGGAACTGTGCGCCGAAACGTCGGCCAGCGTCAAGCACAACAGCGGATGGCGCACGAAAAGATCGATCCTTGCTCGCCTGAACATGCCAGCCTCCTGCGCCACAGCCGTCCTGGTGGATGGACGAGTCTGGAATGACGCTAGAATTCGCGACGCGCTGTCTACCGGTTGGAGTTCGGTTTCAGCTGCAGACTGCGCACGTCAAGGAGAACTGAAATGCGCGTGCCGCTCATTATTACGACCGGATTTGTCCTGCTCAGCGCGACGGCTGCGCATGGGCAGAATCGTGTCCCGGTTTCCTCCTGCGACTTGACTCATGAATCGGGAGTGTCATTGCAGCAGCTCGTGTCGGGGCAGCGGCCGCGCGTTTACAGATTGTTCGTCCCGCCCGGATACGATGGTCATCTGCGCCTGCCTCTGGTTCTCGACCTGCACGGCAGTGGCGGAACGTCTGCAGGCCAGGCCAGAAACAGCGGCCTCGAAACGCTGAGCGCCAGCGAACGCTTCATCGTCGCAACGCTTGAAGCCGAGGACGCACGATGGAATGTTCCTGTCCAGAACAACCGCGCCGACGACGTTGCCTACGTCCGTGATGTGATCGCGCATGTTGCGGCGCGCGTGTGTACCGACGACACGCGGATATATATGACCGGGTTCTCGGGTGGTGGACGCATGACATCGTTGGCAGGGTGCCAGCTCGGTTCCCTCATTGCGGCTATCGCTCCGGTTTCCGGACTTCGACTGCCCGGACAGTGCGACGGCCGTCCGGTTCCGGTGCTGACCTTCCATGGACTGGCCGATTCGCAGAACCCCTATGACGGACATGCACCAGGCCGTGGCACCGAATGGCTGGAGAGCGTTCCCGAAGCGCTCGCAGGCTGGGCGCGCCACAACTCGTGCAGGGGAGACGCGATCCTCGATGACCCTCCGGGTTCGATTTCCACCATGCGCTACTCCAGCTGCGCCGATGGCGCCGAGGTCCGCATGATTCGCATCGATGGCCTCGGTCATACGTGGACGAGCAAGGAAGTCGACACGACAGGTGTCATGTGGCAGTTCTTCAAGAGCCATCGGTTGAGTCGATAAGGCTGTGCCTATCCACCTTATCCACATGGTGTCCCACTCGACAGACATGATTGGGCGTATGCTGTATTCGGGGGTCTTGGGCGGATGGACTGGAGAGAACGGCTTGCGAGTATTCAGGCAAATCTCGACGACTTGCAATCGGGTGTCGAGGGAGGCTGCCGTGCCGCAGATGGCATCCGTCGAGACACAGCGGCGATGAATGGAACGCCGAACGGTGATCTCGCCCGATCATTGACGCAACACGCTATCGAGGTGGAAACCTGCACCAGTCACCAACGCGGGGCGATGCGGGAACTCCGTCAGAACATCGCGCGGCTCGGACGCGAACTCAACGCTGCTCTGCGCGGGTTGTAAATTCGAAATCCACTGCTCGTCGTCGTGACGCGACCCCGCCTTCGTGTGAGTGCTATCGCGTCACGACGGACCTTTTCAGCGCGTTCTTCAAGAAGGCTCGCTGACGGGGTGTAGGCTTGGCGTCCTGCCTTCTGTAGAATCGTCCGCGGATGTGAAGACCACGGTCCAGCCGTCAGCTTCGCCTGGCACCTCGCCTCCCGCCGCGCCAGACCGCAGACTCTACGTCCTGTTCGCCGCGGTGGGACTCCTGCTGACGATCTCTCTGCTGCCCTCGCCGCCACCGCTCGTGCGCGACGGAGAGCCGATCGTGCTAACGCCGCAGGGGCAGGCATGCCTGGCGATCCTGGCGTTCGCCGTTGTCCTGTGGGTTACCGAGACACTCCCCTTTGCGGTCACGTCCCTGCTGATTGTCGTGTTGATTCCCGTGTTCGGCCTTGCGGACTATCGCACGGTCGTCAGGGCCGGCTTCGGCGATCCCATCATCACGTTCTTTCTCGGCGTGCTGATGATGTCGTCTGGCTTCACGCGCTCCGGGCTCGGCACGCGTCTCGTGTATCAGATTCTGCTGCGGGTGGGCACGAAGACGGACCACGTGCTGCTCGGCATCCTCGTGGTCGGCACGGCGGTGTCGTGGTGGGTCACGGACATGGCCGCCGCGGCCATGCTCTTTCCGCTTGGCGTCGGCCTCCTGCGCGACGCGTCGCTGTCGCCGGGGCGCAGCAACTTCGGGCGCGCCATCATGATCTCGACGGCATTCGGTCCGCTCATCGGCGGCATTGCGACACCCGCGGGCACGGCGGCCAACCTCGTCGCGATCGCGCAACTCAAGCAGCTGGCGGCCGTGGACGTCTCGTTCACCCGGTGGATGCTCTACGGCGTGCCGGCCTCGATTCTGATGGTGCCGCTGGCGTGGCGTCTGCTGCTGTGGGTCTTTCCGCCCGAAATCGAACGTCTGCCGTTCACCGTTGCGGACATCCGCGCCAAGCTCGCGGACCTGGGACCGCTCCGGCCGATCGAACGCAACACGATGCTGATCTTCGGCACGGTGATCGTCATCTGGCTGGCGACGCCTCTGCTCGCTGCGTGGAGCGGCGGACGCTTCGAGCCGCCGGTTGAAGCTGTGGCGCTGGCCGGAGGGCTGGCGCTGTTCTTACCGGGCGTCAGGGTACTGACATGGAAGCAGGCCGAAACGGACATCGAGTGGGGCGGCATCATGCTCATCGTCGCCGGGCTGTCGCTCGGTCTTGCGGTGTTCGAAAGCGGCGCCGCCCGCTGGCTCGCCTGGGTGCTCCTTGGACAAATCACGATTGTTCCCGAACTGATCCGGCCGTTCGTGATCGTGATCGCGGTGGCGGGCCTGCATCTGCTCTTCTCGAGCAATACGGTGACTGCCAGCATCATCGTGCCGATTCTCGTGGCGCTCGCCAACGACCTGCGCCTCGACGTCTGGGCGACGGTGGCGCCGGCCGCCTTCACCTCATCGCTCGCGTTCATTCTGGTGAGCGAGGGTCCGACAACGGTGATTCCGTACGCGTCCGGCTACTTTTCGATCAAGGACATGGCGCGGGCCGGACTCTGGATGACGCTGGCTGCGGCTGCCTGCGTCACCGTGGCGGTGTCGATTGGACAGTCGCTCGGGTTCTGAGGGTGGTGTGGAAGATGCCGTGAGCGATACAGTACATACCGTGGTGCAGCAGTCGAATGTCGATCGCGGTGTTCCCCGTATCCTGCCGACGGGCGCGGCGCTTGGTGCGCGCGTCGAGGGCGTTGACGTGCGGTCGCTCGATACGGAAACCTTCGCGCTGGTTTACCAGGCCTGGCTCGATCATCAGGTCCTGCTCTTCAGGGACCAGTCGCTCACCGACGAGGATCTTCTGGCTTTCAGCCGTCGCTTCGGCCACCTGGACGAGGCGCCGGTCCAGGAAAGCGGGCGGCGTTTCGTGGAGGGGCACCCGGAGATCTACGTGGTCTCCAACGTGGTCGAGCATGGCGTGCCGATCGGCAGCCTCGGGGCGGGTGAAGCGGTGTGGCACACGGACATGTCGTACCTGCCGGATCCGCCGAAGGCGAGCGTTCTCTATGCGCTGGAAGTGCCGGATCACGGTGGCGATACCGGCTTCTGCTCGATGTCTGCCGCGTGGGATAAGCTCCCGGACCGGCTGCGACAGCGTGTCGCAGGGCTCCGCGTGAAGCACGACGGCACCTACAACAGCGGCGGCTATGTCCGCCAGGGTGTGATACCGACCGGCGATCCGCGTACGTCGCCGGGCACGCTGCACCCTCTCCTGTTGGCACATCCCGAGACGGGCCGGCCGGGCCTTTACCTTGGCCGCCGGCGCAATGCCTACATCGAAGGGCTGCCGCTCGACGATTCCGAGGCACTACTCGACGAAATCTGGGCCGAGGCCACGCACACGTCTCACACGTGGACACACCACTGGGAGGTTGGCGATCTCGTGCTGTGGGACAACCGCTGCACGATGCATCGCCGCGACGCCTTCGACGCCACCGCGCGTCGCGTGATGCACCGAACGCAGATCAGGCGATAGCGGGCGTCGGACGCCGAATGGGGCGTTTTATGGTCGATCAAAGAGTCGCATGCGGTGTCGCCATTGCAGCCATATTGACGGGCGCTGTTATCGTCAGGTCACAGACGCCAGCGGTGGCCATTGCACACGTCAACGTCGTTGACGTTGCCACTGGACAGATCCGGCCGAACACCACGGTGACGATCAACGGCGGCACGATCACCGCTGTTACCCCGAACGGCGATCCGCCCGCCGGTGCGCAGATTGTGGATGGTCAAGGCAAGTTCCTCATTCCAGGCCTCTGGGATATGCATGCGCATGTTCAGTTCAGCGGTGCGCCCTGGCTCCAGCTCTATGTGGCGAATGGGGTCACGGGCATTCGCGACATGGGCGCGGACCTCGACTACATCCTCGACATGCGGCAGGCCACATCGTCGGGCCGCATCCTCGGACCTCGGATCGTCGCCGCTGGACCGATTCTCGATGATGCGCCTGGAGACTGGCCGCTGCGAATACGAGTGCGAAACGCAGAGGAGGGACGAGCGGCCGTGCGACTGCTCAAACAGCGCGGCGTCGATCTGATCAAGGTTCACAACTTCACGCCTCGCGACGTCTTCTTTGCCATTGCCGACGAAGCCCGCCGTCAGAGCCTTCCGCTCGCCGGCCATGTGCCGCTGAAGGTGACGGTGGAGGAAGGTATCGACGCGGGCATGGCCAACATCGAGCACTTCTCGGAAGACGGGAAGGTGTGGAAGGCGTGTTCGGGAGGCGCCCAGTATCGGCCTGAGGCATGTCGCCCCTTCTTCGAGATGCTGGCGCGCAGGCGGATCTGGCAGACGCCGACCCTGGTCACGCTGTTCGAGCTGGCGGTGATCGGGACGCCAGCTTCGAGTGTGAGCGCCGAGCATTTCGCGTACGCCAACAAGGCGCTGCGCGAGATGTGGGCCGCGAACCAGGGCTATTTCGTCACGAAGCCTGAAGTGCTTGCCGCTCTGAACAGCCTGGCAGAGGTCGGTTTGGTTGTGGCGCGCGACATGGCTTCAGCGGGTGTCGGCATTCTCGCTGGCTGCGACGCGCTCATTGCCGGCTTCTGCGTACACGACGAGCTCGCGGCCATGGTGCGGGGCGGAATGACGCCGCTGGCCGCTTTGCAGACGGCCACACTCAATCCGGCACGCTACCTCGGGCGCGAGAACTCGCTTGGCGTCGTCGCAGCAGGGAAGCTGGCCGACCTCGTGCTGCTGGACGGGAATCCTCTCGACGACATCGCGAACGTTCGCCGCATTCGGGCGGTGGTCACTGATGGTCGGCTGTTGGAGCGGGCGGAGCTCGATAAGATCCTGGCGCAGGTCAAGGCGGCAGCCGCGCAGCCGTAAAACCGCTGCGACACCGCCTCCAGCTTTTTTCTTCTTCCCCGAAGAGGCTGCCGAAACGCACGAGAAGCAAATGAAACAGCGGATACGCTTTGAGATCCCGCAGCGGTTGGGGCCAAAACCCGACACGACCCGTCCGTCTCGAGAACATCCCGAGCCACACAAGCAGGTCTCTCAGATCGCCCCGCCGCACATGCAAGAGCAGTTGTTCATGCGCGCCCAGTCGCTTCCTGGCGTGAGCGTGGGCAAGAGCCTGGTGTCGGTTCCAGGCGCGCGCGCCTTTCACCTCGACGAGGCGTTGGCGCGCGGGCCCGATGGCGCTTTCCAACGGGGTCGGGAATTTGCGCACCTGCATCCCGCGCACGACGGCAGTCTGCACATGACCCTTCCACGGGCGTTGTACCGAGGAAGTTCTGGTGAAGGGGTGGGGCGAACCCCATCCGATCAGCCGCACGATGATGGTATGGGGACCAAGAAATGAAGAGGAGCTGGAAGTGATCTGGAACCTGGTTCGTGCGTCATATGACTACGCAACCGGTGAGTATGAACAAGAGGAATGATTGGTCGCTCACACTCCAAGCTGGCTGGCCAGGTCCTCCATGCTCTTTGCGGCGAAATCGACGGGTACCCGCGGAGCTGATTCTCCGGTTCCCGGTCCATTCTCTCCGGGCCTTGCGACATGGGCCGTGCGAAGCCCATTCGATGCAGCACTGCGCAAATCGTCGCTGTGAGCGGCGACCATCATCACCTCGTTTGGCTGCAAGTTCAGCGCGGCCGCGGTCATCAGATAGACGGCCGGCTTCGGCTTGAAGTCGCGCGCGATTTCGGAGCCCAGAATGGCGTCCCACGGGATATTGTTCCGCCGCGCGATGTCGACCATCAGCGCAATGTTGCCGTTCGAGCACGGCGCCAACATGAATTTGCGCTTCAGCCGCACGAAGCCGGGCACGATGTCGGGCCACGCATCGAGGCGATGCCAGGCCAGATTGAGATCGTCGGCGACCTTGTTGTCGAGCTTCTCCAGACCAAACTTCGGTCTGATCTGGTCGAGCATGCGCCGGTGCAGCACGTCGAGCTTGACGAACGGCTGGCGGCCGGATCGGACTTCTTCCATGCTCGGTTGATAGAGCGCGCGCCAGGCATCGGCAAACGCGAGCCAATCGATCGTGTAGCCAAGCGGCTTCAAAATACGTTCGGCGTCGCGCGCGACCCCGTTCCGCCAGTCGACGCAGGTGCCGAACACATCGTAGACGAGCGCCTTGACGCCATCCACCCTCGCGCCCGGTTTCGGCTGCGCCAGGACTTCCGTCGGAGCGAAAGCCGCGCCCGCAACAAAAGCGTCGGCCGCCGCGACTGCCGTTGCACTCTTGAGAAGGTCCCGACGCGTGATACTCGTCATCGTATCCTCCGGTCCTGGACTGGCGTGGGTGAATGATAATTGCAACCCGAGGCGACGCGAAGGACGCCTCATATGCGCACGCAGCCGGTGAACGAAGTCTCAATCATCACTAGCTCAGCTGTGACTGTGACACTCGGAGTCGATCGCATCGCTGGGCAATAATGCGACCGATGCCTCATCGCTCTCCTGAAGCCGCCTCGAGCCTGGCTTTCCTCCAGGGTGGCGGCGAAATGGGCGCGCGCATGCGCGCCATGGATTGGTTGAAGACGCCACTTGGACCAGTGGACGCGTGGCCACAGAGCCTTCGCAGCACCGTGAGCATGCTGCTCCCGTCCAAAGCGCAGATCATCCTCTTTTGGGGTCCTGAGTTCACAGTCCTCTATAACGACGCCTACCGCGCTGTCTTCGGAGCCAAACATCCGTACGCCCTCGGTCTCCCAGGACGTGAGGCATGGAGCGAGATCTGGGACAGCATGCTCCACGAGCTGCTGGCCAACGTCGTCCGCACTGGAGAGGCGTTCTGGGCGAAGGATCTGTTGTTCGAGGTCGAGCGCTACGGGTTCCTGGAGGAAACGTACTTCGACGTTTCATACGATCCGGTCCGCGTGGAGTCAGGCGAAGTCGGAGGCGTGAACTGCATCGTCGCCGAGACGACGGAGCGTGTGGTGGGCGTGCGACGCATGGCTCTGTTGAAGGACCTCGCGGAGCACAATGCCACCGCGCGTAACCCGCGCGAAGCCTGCATCATCGCCACAGAGACTCTCGCCGCGAAGCCGCACGACGTGACGTTCGCTCTGGCCTATCTCGGCACCGAGCTCCAGAGCTGGACGCCCGGAGCCGAAGAGAAGCTCGCGTCCTCGCGGGGTGAGCTGGTCAAAGAGCTGCCGATCTCAATCGCAGGGGCGCGAGCCGGTCGCCTGGTGGTCGGCCTGAATCCACGTCGCCCGTTCGACGACCAGTACCGCGCGTTTCTGGAGCTGGTCGCCGACCAGCTTGGAACCGCGCTCACGAACGCGCGAGCGTACGAAGAAGAGAGGAAGCGCGCCGAGGCGCTGGCGGAGATCGACCGCGCGAAAACGGCGTTTTTCAGCAACGTCAGCCACGAGTTCCGGACCCCGCTGACCCTGATGCTCGGTCCCACCGAAGCGGCCCTCGCAGGACCGGACAGGACGCTGAACGCCGACGACCTGGAGATGGTTCATCGCAATCAGCTTCGCCTCTTGAAGCTGGTGAATACGCTGCTCGACTTCTCCCGGATTGAGGCAGGCAGAACGCAGGCCGTCTATCGTTTGACGGACATCGCGAAGCTGACTCGGGAGCTGGCGGCGGCATTCCAATCCACCATTGAGCACGCCGGCCTTGATTTTGTGGTTACCTGCCAGGATGTCGCCGCACCCGTCTACGTCGATCGTGACATGTGGGAAAAAGTGGTGCTGAACCTGTTGTCGAATGCTTTCAAGTTCACCTTCGAAGGCTCGATTCACGTCACGCTGACGGAACACGATGGCCGGATTGAGTTCAGTGTCAGGGACAGCGGCACCGGTATTCCCGAGGACGAGGTGCCGCTCGTGTTCGAGCGGTTTCATCGGGTAGCAGGTGCGCGATCCCGCACGCACGAGGGTTCGGGAATCGGCTTGGCGCTGACCTCGGAGCTCGTGCGCCTGCATCAGGGCAGCATCACGGTGTCGAGCCGCGTCGGCGAGGGTTCCACGTTCACGGTTCAGATCCCGACCGGCAGTGCGCATTTGCCTCAGGATCGCGTGGATGCCGAGCCCGGGCTGTCATCCACCGCCATCGGCGCCGCACCGTACGTCGCGGAAGCCATGAGATGGCTGCCACAAGACGATGAAGCCGCGGGCGCTGGGTTGGAACGTGATGCGGCCCGGGACAGGGATGCCGAGGGCGTGCGTTCAGGCGCTCGCGAGCGGATTCTCGTCGTCGACGACAACGCGGACATGCGCGAGTACCTCACTCACCTGCTGAGAGGATGGGATGTTGAGACCGCGATCAACGGTGCCGTCGCGCTCGAGCGCATACGCACCGTGCCGCCGGCCCTCGTCGTCACCGACGTGATGATGCCGGAGCTCGATGGGTTCGAGCTGCTCCACACTCTGAGGTCCGATCCTCTGACCGAATCGGTGCCGGTGCTGATGCTCTCCGCCAGAGCGGGTGAAGAGGCGCGAGTTTCGGGGCTGGCGGCCGGTGCCGACGACTACGTCACCAAGCCATTCAGCGCGCGCGAGCTGGTCGCGCGCGTCCGCTCGCTGCTGGCTCTGGCGCGCGCTCGACGCGATGCCGAGCTGCAGAAGCAGCATCTCCGGTCGCTGTTCATGCAGGCCCCGACGCCGATGCTGATCCTCCGGGGACCAGAGCACGTCGTGGAACTCGCCAATCCCATGACCTGCCAGGTATGGGGTCGGACAGAGCAGGACGTGCTGAACAAGCCGCTTGTCGAGGCGCTGCCCGAGCTGAGGGGCCAGCCATTCATCAGTCTTCTCGATGATGTGTTTCGGACCGGAGTTCCGTATCTCGGAAAAGAACGACCGGCCCGCGCCGAGCGTCGCGGCGACGGATCAGTCGACACGATCTACTTCAACTTCGTGTATTCGCCCCTCCGCGGACTGGACGGGCAAATCGAAGGTGTTCTCGTTCTTGCGTTTGACATCACGGACGAGGTGAACGCCCGCAACGAGATGCAGCACCTGCGCACCGCAGCCGAGAGCGCTAATCGGACGAAGGACGAGTTCCTGGCGATGCTCGGCCACGAGCTGCGAAATCCTCTCGCGCCCATCCTGACCGCGTTGCAGTTGATGACGCTTCGAGGCGATACCTCCTCGGCACGCGAGCGAGTCGTGATCGAGCGCCAGGTCCGGCACCTCGGCCGCCTCGTCGACGACCTGCTGGACGTGTCGCGTATTGCTCGCGGCAAGATCGCGCTTCGCCGGCAGCCGCTGGAGATGGCCGAGATCGTTGCATCGGCGGTCGAGTCGGCCAGTCCGTTGCTGGAGGAACGGCACCACCAGCTCGAACTCAAGGTTCCGAGCACCGGCTTGGTGGTCAGCGGCGATGTCACGCGATTGACGCAGGTTGTGATGAACCTGCTGACCAACGCGGCCAAGTACACCGAGCCCAAAGGCCGTATTTCAGTGACCGGCCAGCGTGTCGGAGATGCCGTGGAACTGAGCATCAAAGACACCGGCATAGGGATCTCTGCGGACATGCTTCCGCACGTGTTCGAGATGTTCACGCAAAGCCATCAGGCGTCTGATCGATCGTTGGGCGGTCTCGGCATCGGTTTGACGATCGTCAAAAGCCTGGTCGCGCTTCATGACGGCACGGTAGAGGCGCGGAGCCCCGGCGTCGGGAAGGGCAGTGAGTTCATCATCCGGCTTCCGTCGTACGCAGGCGAACAAGCAAGACCGACGGCACCCAGGGTGGCTCGCGTGCCAGATGAGACTGTACGCACTGGCTACCGGGTGCTCATCGTCGACGACAACGTGGACGGTGCCCGTCTCATTGCTGAAGCGCTCGAGGCCGTCGGGCACGATACGCGGGTGGCATTCGATGGCCCCGCCGCGCTCGCAGTGGCAGAAGAGTTCAAACCGGACGCCGCATTGCTGGATCTTGGACTGCCGCTGATGGACGGATATGAGCTGGCTCGACAGCTGGTGGGATCATCGGACGGCGTGCCACCAGTGCTCGTGGCAGTAACCGGGTACGGCCAGGCGTCCGATCACGAGCGGTCGCGCGCGGCCGGCTTCGAAGCCCATATCGTCAAGCCAGTCGACGTGCATCAACTGACCGCGCGGCTCGATCAATTGTTAGCCCGGCGGGCGCCTGAGAAATCGTCAGGAGCCACCTCCAGGCCGGACCCTCACAGTAGTGGCGCGGACTCGCCGGTCTGATCTGGCGATGAGAATTCCTCTAATCGTCGCGGTCATACGATCGTCAGCACGATCTCACCGACGCCCTGAACATCTCCGGTGACGACGTCGCCGGCCCCGATGGGGCCGACGCCGGCGGGGGTTCCCGTGAAGATCAAATCGCCGGGCCTGAGCTCCATCGACCGCGTAATTGCTGAAATTACTTCGGGAACCGACCAGATCAGGTCGGAGATGTCTCCCTCCTGCCTGATCGCGCCGTTCACCGACAACGAGATTCGACCGCGCACGGGATGTCCGATCGCCGCCGCCTTCCGGATCGCGCCGCATGGTGCGGAGCGATCGAACCCCTTGCCCCAATCCCATGGCCGACCGGCGTCGCGCGCGGCGAACTGCAGGTCGCGCCGGGTAAGGTCGATGCCGACTGTATAGCCATAGACGAGATCCAGGGCTCGATCGACGGGCACCTGGAAACCGGCCGTGCCGATCGCGACGACGAGCTCGATTTCGTATTGCAAATTCGCTGTCTCGGGAGGATATGAAATGACAGCGCCGCTCTCGACAATCGCATCCGCAGGTTTGAGGAAGAAGAATGGCGCCTCGCGGATCGGATCGTGCCCCATCTCCCGGGCGTGCGCAGCATAGTTGCGACCGACGCAGAAGATCCGGCGGACGGGGAACCGTCCCCGCTCGCCTTCAACTGCAACCGACGGCACCGGAGGTGGGGAAAAGACGTAATCAGGCATAGAGTGCGGCGAGAGCATGACATAAATCCCGCCGCGTGGGCGCTCGCCACCGCGCAGCCGTGACGCCCTATAATCCCGGCATGTTCATGAATCGTCGCGACGCCGTCGCCTCGCTCGCGCTGCTGGCCCAGTCGCTCGCGGTGGGTCAATCCGCCGCCGGGCAGACACAGACCGCCTCCGCCGGAGGATCGACGAGCCCTCGCCCGCCGGTATTCCAGCACGATCTCCCGAACGTGGTGCTGGACGATTGGGAAGTGACGGTCAACTTTGTCGACTACGCGCCTGGACACGTCGGGGTGCCGCATCGCCACGCCGGGTTCGTGCTCGTGTATGTGCTCGAGGGGACCGTCGTCGCCAGGATTTCGGGACAGGGTGAGGAAAGGACGTATACCGTTGGACAGATGTTTTACGAGCAGCCCGGCGCGACGCACGAGGTGTCGAAGAACGCGAGTCAGACACAGCCGGCACGGCTGCTTGCGATGATCTTCGCGAAGAAGGGGTCGACGCTCACGGTTCCGGCGTAATCGTAGTAGTGTCCGGCTTTAGCACGGAGTAATCGTAGCGTCCGGCTTTAGCCGGACCAGCCCGATGGGGCCGGGAAAGTTCTTGGTCCGGCTAAAGCCGGACACTACGCCAATGCCAATACGAAAGCGGTCTAGTGATACTTCCCGACGTCGCTGGCGCCGGTGCCGCTGCAGCTTGTCGCTCCGTAGCGCAAAAACTTCTGAACGCGATTCGCGTTGTCGACTTCGCCCGTATACAGGTTGCCTTCTGAATCGACGCTGACAACGTGCACCCAGTGGAACTCGCCGATCTGGCGCCCCGCGCGACCGAGGCGGTCGAGTTCCTGAAGGTTGTCGCGCTTGAGCGTGTAAATCGTGTTGTTCGAGAGGTCCGCCACATACATGCAGCTCTGCGCCGGGTCTGGCGAGAAATTCACCGAGCCGGCGGTACCGCCTGCGCTCTGCGGAGCGACGTGTACTTCGCCGACGAACCCGCACTTCCCGACCTCGCCATCAGGGTTGCTGCACACCTTGCCGACTTCGGCCGTCTTGAACACCTGGATACGGTTGTTGTTGCGGTCGCACGCGTAAAGCAAACCGTCATTGGACAGCTTCGCGCAGTGCAGCGGGCTTCGGAAGAATTTGGGCCGCGTCTGGCCCTTGTCGAACTCGGCCGCCCACAGACCGACCTCGTAGCCGGCGTCTCCAATAACGGTGTTCTCCGCGTCAACCGGGTTCTGTCCGTAGGCGCCGAAATGTCCCACGTACTTGCCGGTCGCCGCGTCGACGATGAGGACGCGGCGGTTGCCGTAGCCGTCGGCGATATAGAGATAGTTGGTCTTCGGATCCACCGTCATGTCGGCCGGCAGGTAGGGCTGCGGCGTGGCGTTGAGCCCGCCTTTGGTGTCGTCACTGTTCGGACGTTTCGTACCCGCATATCCAATCTGCAGCACGAATGTGCCGTCCGTCTTGAACTTCAGCACGTGTGAGTCGTCGCCGAATGTCGCGGCCCACGGGAACTGGCCCGTGAAATCTTCGCCGTTGCCGGAGATGTACACGAAGTCGTTGTGGTCGACATAGATGCCATGCTCGCGCGCCGGCCAGTCGCACCCGTCCTCGTGCCGGCACTTCTTTTCCAGAAAGCCGGGATCGGATGGACCTCCCCAGGCCTGAAGGAGATTCCCGGCCCTGTCGAACTGCAGCACGGAGGGCGCCGGCACGCAGCACGCCGAATGCTGGCCGTACGCTCTGGGGTGTCCCAGCGCGCTGACGGGATTGCCCTTTGCGTCCTTCGCGACCGCATCGAGCGCGCCGGCCTCGGTAGTGCTGAGCGATCGCGGACGGTGGTACACCCAGATGTTGTCGTGGCGATCGACGAACAGCCCGCCGATCTGGCCGAGGCGCCAGTTGTTGGGCAGCGGCTTGGGCCACCCCGGATCGACGACAAAGCTCGGAGCCGTGGCGGTTGCAGGAACGTGCGGGGCGGTCCGCTCGAGCATGCGTTCGACGACGCCGGCCGTGTCGATCACGGTGACGCCGTCGGATTCGCCATCGCCGGTCCGCGGCTCAGACCCTGCGGCACAGGACATGTTCACCAATGCGACGGCGCCGAGTACCCCGGCCACAACGATGGATTTGAATTGCAGCATGATGCTCTCCAGGCGCTTACTTCAACGGTGAAAAATCAGTCGGCACCATGTAACGCGAGTCGATTCTCTCGGCAAGCCTGACGCCGTCCGCCTGGCTTTCGGCGGCGACCTTCTGCCATTCGGGATCGGCCTGGAACGCCTTCCAGGACGCTTCGCGCGCTTCTCTCGACGGATACGCCAGGATGTACACGAGCGTCCGTTCGGCGTTGTCGCCCGATGCCGCCGTCCAGTACCCCACGCTGGTCATCCCGTGCTTCGCGAAGATCCGCGTGGTGTGGTCGCGGAAACGTCCCACGAGCTTGTCCATTCTGTCGGGAGCGGCGGTGTACACCCTCAACTCGAAGAATCGGTTGGCCTGCCGCTGCTGCGCCAGTCCCCACGTCACGCCACTCATCCCGAACACCAGGCCGAGGACAGCCAGACTCTTCCACTTCGTCATTGCGTGCCTCCATTCGCTCGCCCGCGCTCCGGCGCGGAATTCCTGCGTGCCGTGCGAACTATAGCCGACCCGCCCCAGGGGACGCGCGACGGGCCGATTCTGTTGAGATTTCGAGGAGCCGCCGATAAACCTTGGGATGAATCTCGCCGAGCCGTCTGCGTTCCGGGTCGAAAAATACCGTTCCGACGCCGTCGTCAGGCTGACGAATGGCGCTGCGGTCATCGGGCACTTTTTTCTTGCCAAGGCCAGCCCGACGTCGACGGGTCGAGAACGCGTCGCCGAGCTGCTCAACTCGGAATCCGGCTTCTTCCCGTTTGAAAACCAGAACGGTCAGATGATGCTCTATAACCGGGATCACGTCGTGTGCGTCGAGGTCTCGGACGATGAGGCCAGCCGCGATCCAGGCTACGGAGTAGCGACGGCGCGAACCGTATCGGTTCTGCTGTCCAACGGCCTGCACATCCAGGGGACGGTGCGGGTGTATCGGCCGGAGGGCCGCGATCGACTGAGCGACTGGGCCCGACACGGCCCGCGGTTCTGGTACATCGAGACCGCGCACGCGACCTTCATCATCAACGCCGATCACATCGTCTACGCCAAAGAGGCAATATCGTGAGTTCAGCGGCAGCTATCGATCAGCTCTTTCACGCGATGTGCGCAAAGGGCGCGTCCGATCTGCATCTATGTGTCGGGTCGCCGCCAATTGTCCGCAAAGACGGCCGCATGGAAGCGCTGGATCCGTCGGCGCCTGCGCTCACCATCGCAGATATCGGCGCGCTGCTCGAGCCGATCATGCCCGAACGCAACCGGAAGGAATTCGCAGAGCGGCACGATACAGACTTCGCGTACGAGATTCCGGACCTGGCGCGCTTTCGCGCGAACGCGTTCGTCGACCGCAAGGGTCCCGGGGCCGTGTTCCGCGTCATCCCCACGAACATCCTGACTGCGGAGCAGCTGGGGCTCTCTCAACACGTGCTGCAGTTGTGTCATCTGAACAAGGGGCTCATCCTGGTGACCGGGCCGACTGGTTCTGGAAAGTCGACGACGCTGTGCGCCCTGATCGACTACATCAACCGGAATCGCCACGACCACATCATTACGATCGAGGATCCGATCGAGTTCGTGCATCGGAACCAGAAGTGCCTCATCAATCAGCGCGAAGTGCGCACGCACACGGACTCGTTCAAGGACGCCTTGCGCGCCGCGCTCAGAGAAGATCCGGACATCGTGCTCGTCGGTGAACTGCGAGACCTGGAGACGGTGGCCATCGCAATTGAGACCGCCGAAACGGGTCACCTGGTATTTGGCACCCTGCATACCACGACCGCGGCGTCGACGGTGGACCGGGTGATCGACCAGTTCCCACCCGATCGCCAGGCGCAGATCCGCATCATGTTGTCGGAGTCGCTTCGCGGGGTCATCGCACAGAACCTCTGCCGCAAGATTGGCGGCGGCCGCGTCGCGGCGCTCGAGGTGCTGATGGTGACGCAAGGGATCAGCAATCTGATCAGAGAGGGCAAGACGTTCCAGATTCCGTCGATGATGCAGGTTGGCAAGAACGTCGGGATGGTTACCCTGAACGACGCGCTCATGGACCTGGTGACGAAGAAGCTCGTCGAGCCGGATGAAGCGATGAGCAAGGCGGTCGACAAGGCTGGCTTCGAGGCGCTGATCAAACGCGGCGGTGTCGGTGTCGGCGTCGGCGCCGGGATCCCCAGAAGAGCCGCCGTATAAATACCGCGCGCTCAGCGCTTCATCCAACCGACAACGTAGTGTCTGCCTTCAGGCGGACCTGAAGTCCGCATCCCGCGAACGCAGGGCGCGCACTAACATACGTCGCGCGCCATGAAGTATGTGTCCAGCCAGTTCGGCTTCCTCTTTGCCGCCGGCGAGACGCGAGCCAATCTCACCGCTCTCCTGAAGTACTTCGCCTTTCTCGTCCTCATGGTCACGGTATACGCCGTGCTCTTCCACGTAATCATGGGCCGCGTCGAGGGTCAGCAGCACTCTTGGATTACAGGCTTCTACTGGACGCTCGTGGTGATGACGACGCTGGGATTTGGCGACATCACCTTCACGAGCGACATCGGCCGCCTGTTCAGTATGGTCGTCCTCGTGTCGGGCGTGGTGTTCCTTCTCGTGATGCTGCCATTTCTGTTCATCCGGCTCTTTTATGCGCCCTGGCTCGAGTCGCGGGTGCGGCTGCGCGCCCCGCGCGAGGTCCGAGCCGGAACGAGAGGACACGTGATCATCACCGAATACGACGCGGTGGCGGCCGGTCTGGTCGAGCGGCTGAATGCGGCCCGCATACCGTTCTTCATCGTCGAGCCGGACGCCGCGAAGGCGGCGGGGTTTGTCAGCGACGATCTGTCCGTGATTGCCGGCGAGAACGACAGCCGCGCAACCTATGAGCGCTTGCGCACTCCTGCTGCACGGCTTGTCGTCGCCAACTGCGAGGATACGGCCAACACGAACATCACGTTGACCGTTCGCGAAGTCGCCCCGCAGGTGCACATCGCGGCCGTCGTCGAGGAGGAGGACTCGGTTGACATCCTTCAGCTCAGTGGTGCCACCACGGTACTGCCGCTGAAGCGCCAGCTCGGAGAGTCGCTGGCCAACCGGGTTGATACCGGCCGCGCGGAGGCACACGTGATCGGGTCCTTCCGCAACGTGCATGTCGCCGAGCTGCCGGTGCGCGATACGGTCCTTGCGGGCGCGCTCGTGCGCGATACGCACCTGCGCGAGCTCACCGGCTTGAGCGTCGTCGGGCTGTGGGAGCGCGGTCGGTTGCAGCCCGCCTTCCCGCACACGAGAATTCCTGCCGATGCCGTCGCAGTCGTGGCTGGATCGGCCCCGCAGATTGGCGCGCTCAATGCGCTGATTGCGCGGGAGGGCACGACGGCGCCGGTGCTGGTGATTGGCGCGGGCAAGGTCGGGCAGGCCGCCGCACGGGCGCTGAAGCAAAAGGCGCTGGTCGTCTATGCGCTCGATCGCGATGAAAAGGCACTTGCGACCCTCGGGCCGACCGTGGATGCGGTGTACGCGGGCGATGCCTCGGACCGCGAGACGATCGAACGGGCGGGCGTCGGACGCGCCGCTTCGGTGCTGTTGACCACCAACGACGATGCCATGAACATCTACCTGGCGGTCTACTGCCGCAAGCTCAATCCCGGCCTCCGGATCGTGAGCCGCATCACGCACGAGCGCAACGTCGAGGCCATTCACCGCGCCGGCGCCGATTTCGTGCTCAGCTACACGTCGCTGGGAATCGACAGCGTCATGTCGCTCGTCAACGGCGACTCCACGGTGATGCTGGGCGAGGGGGTCAGGCTGTTCCAGGTGCGGGTGCCGCCCTCACTGGCGGGGCAGCCGCTTTCGAACACCGGCATCGGTTCACTCACGGGATTGAGCGTCGTGGCCATCGAAGAGCGGGAGATCGTCACGACACAGCTCACGGCCGAGACCGTGCTTCCGCAGGGCGGCACGCTTCTGATGCTCGGTAACGACGACCAACGGCAGCAATTTGCCGAGGTTTTCGAGCACGCGTAACAGGCGAGCGAAGTCTGGTCAGACAGCTTTTGTGGACGACGACTGCGTCGGCCGGGACACGAGCGCCTCGATCTCCGAGGCCGGCCGTGCACCTGCGACGCGAGTCGCTTCGTGGCCGTCGCGGAAGACCGCTATCGTCGGGAGTGACCGGATACCGAAGCGCTCTGCCAGCTCCGGCTGTGTCTCCGTGTTCACTTTCACCACGAGAGCCTCACGCGCCACGTGGCGCGCGACCTTCTCGAGCTCTGGCGCCATCATGTGGCAGGGGCCGCACCATTGGGCCCAGAAGTCGACAATGACCGGGACTGACGAGTCGGACACCAGCGCGTCGAAGGCCGTCTGATCGCTCACCTCGATCGGCGCCGAAGGCGCGGGCAACGTTGTACGGCACTTACCACACCGCGTCGTGCGCTCGAGTGATCGATACTGGAGCCGGTTGGTCGTGCCGCACGACGGGCAGAGGACGAGGACGCCGCGATGGTCGAGCTTCATGAGATCTCCTTCGCGACGTCTTGTTATCGTGCGTCAGAGTCGCGCCGTGGACGGTCCTCAGCTCTGCGTCGATCCTCGGTCGGTGACGACCGTTTACGACGCTCAGGCATTGCCCACCGTTCGGCAACCAGCAGTGTGGCGTCATGTGGTTCAAGGTCCATGACATCGCCCACCTGCCGTCCGGTCAGATCAACACCGTCGATGCACTCGGCGTGCTTTTTGGTCAAGCGGACCTTCATTGCAATAGACAAATGGAGCAATGCATATGCCCGTGAGCCCTGCCGAGCCGGGTTCCGTTGACCTTGCGAACCAGATCACTGGTTCAGCTGAAGCTGGTACACGGCCTGTACGCAGACCGGGGACTTTTCGTCTGGCCTCGATATGGACGCGCCTATAGTCGGCATCGTGGTGAAATGGCTCTGCCTCATCATCGTTCTGTTTCTGTTTAACAGTTGTGTGGCTGACGCGCCCTCCCCGACTCTGTCGATGGGTGACGGTGAGTGGCCGGCTTATGGGCGTGACCCGGGCGGAATGCGCTACTCGCCTCTGGCCGACATCGGTCGCGACAATGTCGCGCGACTCACGGCGGCATGGACATTTCGTACCGGCGATGTGTCCGATGGCGGCGGCGGCCGTCGACGCTCGGGCTTCCAGACAACACCAATCTTCGTAGACGGCACGCTGTACCTGACGACGCCGACCAACCAGGTCATCGCGCTCGATCCCGAGCGCGGCACAGAGCGCTGGAGGCACGACCCGAAGGTCGATCCGACGTGGAACTACGGCGACGGATTGATCAACCGAGGAGTGGCCACCTGGCTTGACCCGCGGGGAACGGCTGGACGGCCATGCCGCCGGCGCATCTACGAGGCCACTCTTGACGCGCGTCTGATCGCGCTCGACGCAGCCACCGGCAGTCCGTGCGCTGACTTCGGAAAAGCCGGACAAGTGAGTTTGGCCGACGTCAGCGCGTATCGCCCCGGCGTCTATCACATGACCTCGCCGCCGGCCATCATCGACGACCTGGTTGTCGTGGGCTCGTCCATCAACGATAACGACCGGGTGGATATGCCGGGCGGTGTGGTTCGGGCTTTCGATGCGCGCTCAGGCGACCTCCGTTGGAAATGGGACCCGATTCCGGCGACCAATACCGCCCCCGGCTACGGATGGAGGAGTGGAGCGGCCAATGCCTGGTCGATTATGGCGGCCGATCCCGAGCGTCATCTCGTGTTCGTGCCGACAGGCAGTGCAAGCCCTGACTATTTCGGAGGCTTCCGACCCGGCGATAACAGGTGGGCGAATTCGGTTGTCGCGCTACGTGCCGCAACCGGAGAGGTGGCCTGGGGCTTCCAGCTCGTGCATCACGATCTCTGGGATTACGACACGGCGTCGCCACCACTGCTGGCGACCCTGACTCGAGGCGCACAGCGACTACCGGTCGTCATTCAAGGAAACAAGACCGGATTCATTTACGTCTTACATCGAGACTCGGGCGACCCCGCGTCGCCGATCCAGGAACGGCCTGTTCCCTCGAGCGATGTGCCAGACGAAACGGCCTCACCAACACAGCCGTTCCCTGTGACCCTGCCGGCTCTCACCCCGCAACGCCTATCAGCCGACCAAGCCTGGGGGCCAACGCCGGCCGATCGCGAAGCCTGCCGAGCAGCCATCAGCGGGCTGCGAAACGACGGCCTTTTCACACCGCCAAGCGTGCGCGGCAGCCTGCTGTACCCGGGGAACACTGGAGGCCTGACGTGGAGCGGGTACGCCTTCGACCCTGGTCGCGGCCTGCTTGTCGTCAACACCAACAATCTGCCGACCAGAGCGCGTCTTCTCCCCCGTAAAGAGTTTGATGATCCTCGACGTCGGCGCGAGGACGGCGAGTATGGCCCGCAGGGGGACGCGCCGTATGGAATGTTCCGGCAATTTCTGGTCTCCCCATCCGGGTTCCCATGCAGCCCGCCGCCGTGGGGACAGCTCGTCGCGTTGGACGTCAATACAGAATCGATCCTCTGGCAGGTGCCACTTGGCTCGATGCAGGGATTCGGTGGCGCGACCGTTTCTGTGCCGCCCGGTTCAGTCAACCTCGGCGGACCAATTATCACGGCCGGCGGGTTGGCATTTATCGGCGGCGCAGTCGATCGGTATCTTCGCGCGTTCGATGTCGAGAACGGCAAGGAACTCTGGAAGGGCGCGCTGCCCGCAGGTGGTCATGCGACGCCGATGACCTACAGAGCCCCGAATGGGAAGCAGTACGTCGTGATCGCCGCCGGTGGTCACCCGAAGATCAGCGAGGAACCGTTGAGCGATGCACTCGTAGCATTTGCGCTCGACACTGAGTAGTACGCGGGCAATTGACTTCGTCTACGCGACGCGGCTTCCTCAGAGCGTTCAGAAGCGGGATGACTGGATCCAGGTGTCCGCGCGCGACCAACTCGATGCGAGGTCGCCGTCCACATCGGCCGCCGCGATCCCTTGACCCGCGAGAGCCTGCTGCAGACCAAGCAGCGACCAGCCGTTGTGCGGGTGGTCCTTCAGTTCGGTCCGGTAGGCCTTCTCTGCCTCGCTGAACCGGGTGCTTTGAAGAAGGGCAGCGCCGAGCCAATGGAACGCCGAGAAGGGGAGCGGTTCCGGTTCGTCGTAGACGAGCGCCGCCTGCAGATCAGCGGCGCGCTGGAATGCGGCAATGGCGCTGTCGAGGTCTCCGGCCATCCGCCGAATCTCTCCGTCCAGGATGCCCGCGACGATGCTGAGCAGGTTCTTCGCCGGATGGACGCGGAATGTGGCCGTTGACGTCTCGGCGGCCTTCGTGACGCGCGCGAGATAGAGTGCCGCAAAGTCGGTATTGCCCTGCTTGAGGTGCGCATAGCCCTGGGCGAAGTCCCACAGCCCACCCTGGATATCGGCCTTCGGCCGGTTCGTTACCTCGAGCACCTCGTCGAAGCGGCCGAAGCGAATGAGTGTCAGCACTTCATAGAACGACTCTCCGGTGAGCTTCGTGTAATCCTTGCCGGCCCGCATCGCGATGGCGCCTTGACCGTCGTACGACGCCGCGTAGAGCAGCATGTGCAGATTGTGCTCGGGATAGATGGCGAAGCCCTGCCCTACCGCGGCTTTCTGATCCGAATGCCACGCCGCCAGGTTAGCGCGCACCGAGTCGCCCCAGCGGCCCACTTCGTTCCAGGTGTGGGACGGCATGTGATTGATGTGGCTGGCGCCGGGAATCGATTGGCCCAGGAACTCGGCGCACGCCTCTGCCCGGCCCGGGACGATGGTCGATTCGGTGGCGTGCACGTAGAGGTGGCAGGCGCCCGGATGCCGCACGTCCCGCGCCAGGATACTCTCCAGCAGTTGGTGCAGCCGACGGACGTTCGGGTCGTTCGCATCGCGCGTGCCGCGGCGAGGCTCGAGCAAGAAGAGGGCGTCGGCATAGAGCGTGGCGATCTCGAGGTCGTCGGGATAATGCGCCGACACCGTCTGCATGGCGTCCGCATAGGCGCGATCCTGCTCGACCCGCCCTGCGGGGTCGAATTTCTCGACATATCGCAGCGCCATCGCATCGATGAGCTCACGCTCCTTTGCCGTGGCGCGGGTTTTCAGCATCTGCGCCTTCTGCGCAGCCGCGTAGGCGTGCGGCGCTTCCTCGGCGTTCATTGGCGCATTGAGATACGACCCCCACGCCCACGCTTCGCCCCAGTAACAGATCGCGCAGCCCGGATCGCGTTTCCACGCCTCACGGAAGGATCGGACGGCGTCCTGTTTGGCGAAGGTGTACATCATCTGAAAGCCCTGGTCGAAGAAGGCTTGTGCCTCCTTGCTGGTCGAGGAGATCGGCTTCGTAAACGTGCCCAGCCCGGTCGTAAAGAGCTGAATCGGTTCAGTGTAGCGGTCGTACAACGAGCGCGGCTGCGCTGTCTGGGCGGCGGCCGGTAGCGCGACTCCGAGAACGCTCATTGCCAACACTGCAGCCGCAAAAGCAGGACGAGTTGCCATGAGGGCGATCATACCGCTGACAGGTTCGCGCGATGCTGCGCGCGCTTTCCTCTTACGGCTTCGGAATCCGCAGCGTGGCGCTGATCATGGCGCTTCCGCTTGCCACGTAGACAAACGCAAGGGGGTGCAGCACGGCGGGCCCGATCTGCCAGGCCCCGAACCACAGCGCCGTGTCGATTCTCCCGCGCTGGAACGCCAGGGCCAGCAGCGCGACGATCGCGACGCTCGTCGGAATGGGCGTGCCTTCGAAGTACTTCACCTTGCCGGTGCGGCTGTCGGCCAGGCTTTCGGCAGTGACGTTGAAGCGCGCCAGACGGCTGACGCCACATACGACGAAATACGTCAGGCACACCATGTCCCAGCCGCCGCGCAAGCCCAACGTGAAGCCAAGCACTGCCGGCGCCACGCCGAACGAAATGACGTCGGCTAGCGAATCGAGATCTCCCCCGAGCACCGACCGGCGCTGCGACTGCGCGCGGGCAACGTAGCCGTCAAGCACGTCGCATACGAGCGCCAATGGCAGCAGGAGGAAGGCGACCCACAGGAAGCGGGCGCTGGCGGTGGCCACGTAGTCGAGGCACAGGAAGATCGCGATGGTGCCGCAGCTCGCGTTGGCAATCGTGAAAGCGTCTGCCACGGTGAATGACCGCAGCATCGAAAGGTGCTGGCGTGATGCCGTCATCGCAGGCGGGACAGGGCGGAATATTGCGCAAGCCTCACCCCGCGGACTGTATCGCAGCTGGCAACGATACGCGATCGGTACTGCGCGACCTCTAACCCGACTATGGAACAGGTATTTGCCTCCGGGTTCCCCGAAGAGTAGGATCAGCATGCTTTCCTGAGCCGCACGCGCTTCGCGGCAGCGATTGGGGCGCGCTCCTCATCAAAGTAAGGAGTTGGTCATGCGTCCCCCCACTCCCACCGGTTTGTATTGGTCCGTCTATGGCGAGGTTGCGTGCGAGACGCACGCGCCAGAGTCAGACGATGAGCGCTGGGACGTCGAAGGCTGGCAGCCGATTCCTACCTCGTCTGGTCGTTTCCGCGGCTCGCGGTACCAGTGTCAGCACTGCGCGGCCAGCGGCCGGTCCGTCGCACACCTCGACGAAGCGAAATTTCATTAGTGGCAATTGCGCCGTCGCGCGCGGGAGCTCGGAACCTGGCCGGCATGGGAGTCCGTGCCGGCGACCGCCCCTTAGTCGAGCGGGATGGTCTGTGCCCAGTAGACCCAGTCGCGCCCTTCAGGCGGACCGAGCTGTTGTCCCCCGCGGCCTCCGCGCCCGCCCTGCGGACCGGCACCAGCATTGGCGTTCCCTTCGCCTGGCGGTTCCGGCGGCACCGTAATGTCGTTGAGCGGCGTGACCTTGCCCCGCAGCGCCATCGCCTGCTGCTGGATTCTGGCGTTCTGTCGCAGCTGATACGAGGTGCCGACCAGGTTGTAAATGGATCGCCCCGTCATCACCAGACCGTGCCCGGACAACAGCACCCCCTGCTTCGTGCCGAGCGCGGCGGCAACGCCTTTTCCGAACGCCGGATTCGACAGCAACGGCTGCTTCGGATCCAGCGTCGACATGTTGAACATCGGCAGTCCGTCACCAACGAACGCGGCGCCGTTGACTACGGGACGCAGCTGCACGCCCTGTGTGAAGGCAACAATGTCCGGCGCCCGCGAGTACAGCACGGCCATCACATTCGGATTCGCCTTGTAGATCTCGTCGTCAATCGACAGTCCCATCGTGTCGGGGCCCGGCTTGGTGATATCGCGTTCGACGATGTCGTTGCCGGTAACGCTGCCGGGCGCAGCGGTGGCCACGAAGTAGCTGTTCGGGTTGTTGGGATTGCGCAGGCTGACGTGACCCGAGGTATCGAGGAGCCCGACGGAGTCGTCCGCGAGGATGCGATTGGCGATCATCAGGTCGTGCCTCGAAGCGGCGATGGGATCGGTCGGCTTCGACGGCATCGGCGCCGGATTCGCCGGTACTTTCCCGTTCTCCGCTTTCAAATCGATGCGCTTGTAGTGATCCCACGCCGTCTGGTCCGCGGCCGCGTCGTCGACAATCGCTTCGGGCGTTGCCGGATTGCCAATCGATATGGCGGCTTGCTGCAACCGGGCATTCGTGCGGAGGGCAACCACCCGATGAATCGCTTCCGGCAGCGACTTGGCCGTGAGAGAGATTCCGTGCCCCCAGAGCAACACTGCCTCATTGTTGCCGAGCTTCTCCGTCATCGACTGGCCGAGCGGGTTGCTGCTGACGATGCCGTTGCGGCCGTTGTTGACTGGACGAATATCCCAGACCGGGACCGGCCGGTTTGGACCCCAGTAGAGCGGCACGGAACTCACGCCGAACGCCACGAACTCCGGCGTGTGCGCATGCACGACAGCCATGACGTCGGGTCTGGCCTTGAAGATCTGGCCATGCAGGAACGTTTCACGTGCATTGTCGTTGCGCGGGCCTTTGACCGGCGTGCTCTCGAGGTCGGTACTCGACCATGTCGCTGAGGCTCGCGCCGCCTGGGGCGACAAAGCGCGCCATGTACCAGTGGTTTGGATTCGTCTGGCTGCGCGCGCTCACGTGCGCCTGGATGTCGAGGATGCCTACCTCGCGCGTGAGAATCCGGTTCGCCACGACCAGGTCTTCGAGGAGAGCCTGTTCCGGAGCGGGCTCTGCGGCCTTCGAATCTGCGTCTGGTGTGGCGCCCGCCGGGGATTCTGCCGGTTGCGAAGAACACGCTGCGAGAAATGCGCCTGCGACAAGCGCCAGCGCCGGCCGGCTCATCAAGGTTTGGCAAGTCATTCAGTCACCTTCCGGGATTGGAGGACGCAGAGGCGGTGAATCATACCGAGGTTGGGCTCCGGATGCATCTGGCCGAATGAAGACAGCCGTGCGCAGACACCGGCGGAAGGTGAAACCGTGGCGGTCCGGTTCAGGATACGTATAATCCGGAGCACTTCACTCAATCACCGATGACAGCCGAACGTTGGAGGCGGGTCGAGGAGCTCTATCACGCGGCTCTGGCACGCGATGAATTTTCGCGTGGAGCGTTTCTGGCCGAGATCTGTGCCGGTGACGTGTCGTTACGGCAGGAGGTCGAGTCGCTGCTCGAGCAAAGCGCATCGGCTGACGGCTTCCTCGACAAACCCGCGGTCGCGATCGCGACACAGTTGGTCGGTGACGTCGGCGCTTCCGTGCTGACGGGTCGTCGCCTCGGTGTGTATCAGGTGCAGTCCCGAATCGGGACTGGCGGCATGGGCGAGGTCTACCGCGCGCGCGACACGAAGCTCGGGCGGGACGTCGCTATCAAGATCCTGCCCCGCGCGTTTACCACAGATCCGGATCGGTTGGCGCGATTCGAACGGGAAGCCCGTATTCTTGCATCGTTCAATCACCCGAACATCGCGACCATTCACGGAGTCGAGGACAGCGACGGCGTCCGTGCGCTCGTGATGGAACTGATAGAGGGCGAGACGCTCGCCGACCGGATTACGCGTGCTCGCACATCTAATCGCAGGGGGTCACCAAGCGGGATTCCGATTGCCGAGGCGCTTGCTATCGCGCATCAGGTCGCTAATGCGCTCGACGCCGCGCACGACAAAGGAATCGTACACCGCGACTTGAAGCCGGCCAACATCCAGATCACGTCAGAGAGTGTCGTCAAGGTACTCGACTTCGGTCTGGCAAAGGCTGGTGGCGACGCCGCGGCTCTTGACCTGACGCACTCGCCAACCATAACCGTGGGCGGTACGCACGAGGGTGCCATCCTTGGGACCGCCCACTACATGAGCCCTGAGCAGGCCCGCGGCAAGCACGTCGACAAGCGGACCGACATCTGGGCGTTTGGCTGTGTGCTCTACGAAATGCTCACCGCCCATCCAACCAAGGCGGACCTGAACCTCTGGTGGCGTCCGGTTGCTGGGGGCGCCCCGGTGCGCCTGACGACGGGAGTGGGTGAATACGGACAACCGCGAATCTCCACTGACGGTCGCACGATGGTGTCAACGCTGTTCGAAAGGCGTGATTCACTCGTACGTGTCGATTTTCGCGCTGCGCCGTTGCCGATGCCGACCGCGCTTACCAACGGCTACGGCGGTGACCTGGATCCGAACCTGTCGCGCCGTGGCGATCGCATGGTGTTCAGCTCGACTCGCTCGGGTCAGCGAAACTTGTGGATCGCTCTTGGAGACGGTGTTGACGCGCGCCCTTTGACATCGGCGACGTCAGTCGACGAGTACCCGCAGTTCGCTCCGGACGGACAGCAGGTCGCCTTCATTTCCAACCGTGGCGGCGAACGCGGTCTGTGGATCGTGGCGACAGACGGCGGCGTTCCGCGCCGTCTGCTGAATGCACCCATCCTTCCATATTTCTCGTGGTCGCCTGATGGCCACGAGATTGTTTACTCGACGCCCGTGGGTGAGCTTCCCGGGTTATCGGTTGTGACAGTTGCAGACGGGCGTACGCGCCGGCTGCTCACACCGGGCGGCGCTACGTCTCCCGCATGGTCGCCCACCGCCGACGTCATCGCCTACCTCGAAGTAACGCCAAATACCCCGGGTCAACAAGCAACAGCGTTCGTCAGGTTCACGACCGGGGCTGGACAGTCGGTGGCTCGGGACATCGGACAGACTTTGCCGTTCCCGAACGGGTTTCTGACATGGTCTCCGGACGGGCGCGCCATCGCGGCAGCGCGAATACCGGGTACAGCGGCGGCGTCGTTGTGGATCGCCGAGCTGGAACCACATCGCGCGGTTCGGCAGGTGTTCAAGTTTCCGGACGATGCATTGATTCGCGGGATGACGTGGACGGCCGATGGGCGCTCGGTGATCGTCGGGCAGCAGCGGGCATCCAGCGACATCGTCCTGTTCGACCAGGCCGAAGTCGGGCCATGACGTCGGAGGGCACTCCGACACGATGGGGGAGTGCAAGCCCAGCGGCCGGCGAGCGCGAAAGGGGCACGCAGTCTGTGGCCAGTCCTCCTGGTTTGCGCGCAGTCTGTGAAGGAGTGCTGGACAGTATGGACGAAATTGTCATCAAGGTTACAAAGACTGATTAAACTCGAGGCCTTGTTTCATAGAAGAGCCCGGCGGTGCGACCAGTTTATGTAACGGCTGAGTTCTGATCGTGCGACCACTACTTTAGAATGCTGACTCGACGCATGTCGGCCGAGTGGCACTTTCTCCTCACGCTGAACGAGCGACTGCGCCCCCTCAAGGATCCGGTCGAAATCCAGGAGGCCGCCGTCCGGCTGATCGGCGAGTATCTCCAGGCGAGCCGAGTCAATTACGCACAGATCGAGGGCAACGAGTTCGTCGTCAGTCGGTCGTATGCACGCAGCGTCCCGCCATTCGCCGGTCGAGGTCACGTGGCGCGCTTCGGCAAGACCGTCGTCGATGCCTGCCGCCGCGGCGAGGCGGTCGTGGTCAGCGACACCCGCACCGACACACGGTTCACGGACGCCGAGCGTGAGCAGCTCCTCGCGAGCGAGATTGCGTCGTTCGTCGGCGTGCCGCTGATTAAAGAAGGTCGATGGGTCGCAGTATTCGGCGTCCACAGCTCGACGCCGCGCACCTGGACACGCGATCAGATCGCGCTGGTCGAGGTGACCGCCGAGCGCACATGGGCGGCGGGCGAGCGCGCGCGCGCGGAGGAGGCGCTGAGTCGGATCAATGATCGGCAGGCGTTCCTGCGCAAACTGAACGAGACGATCCGGGAGTTTGCCGACCCTGCGCGCGTACTCGAGGAGGCATGCCGACTGCTGGGCACGCACCTCCACGTCAACCGCGTGATCTACGGCGAGATCGAGGGCGACGACTGCACCGTCGTCAACGACTACGTGGATGGCGTTCCCTCGCTGGCCGGCCGCTTTCGCTGGACCGACATGGGCGGCACCCGCACCGACGAAATCCTGAAAGGCGGCACGTTGTTCGTCCACGACACGTCGACCGAGCCGCATTCGGCGGCCGAGCGCAAGGTGCTGCAGGCGGCGGCCATCGGCGCCTACATCTGTCCACTGCTCGTCAAGGACGGCCGGTTCGTCGGGGCGTTCGCGGTTCACAGCCGCGAGCCGCGCGTGTGGACCCCGGAGGAGATCGCGCTGGTGCAGGACGTCGCCGACCGGATCTGGGCGACGCTCGAGCACCGCAAGGCCGAAGCCGAGCTGCGTACAAAGGAAGAGCGGCTGGGGTTTCTCCTTCGGCTCAACGACGCGCTTCGGCCGCTGAGCGATCCCGGTGACGTTCAGGAGACCGCCGCACGACTTCTCGGACAACACCTTGGCGTCACCCGCGTCGGCTACGCGGAATTCGGCGGCGGCGAGTACACCATTCGCCGTGAGTACACGCATGGGGTCCCGCCGCTCGCCGGACAGCCACCGGGCATCTCGGTGGGCGACGAGCTGCGCGAGGCGCTCCGGCGCGGCGAGACCATCGTCATCGACGACGCGCAGACGGATCCGCGGTTGAACGCCGCCGACCGGGCGACACTGGCAGCCGCGGCAAATAGCAGCGTTCATCGGAACGGCGCTGTTCAAGGGCGGACGGATGGTCGCCGCCTTCGGCGCCAATCACGTCGCGCCGCGCGTCTGGACGGCGTCAGAGGTCGAGCTCGTTCGCGACGTCGGCGAACGGACCTGGGACGCCATCGAGCGCACCCGGGGCGAGGCGGCGCTCCGCGAGCAGAAACAGCGGCTCCGCATCGCGCTCGAAGCGTCGACCGGCGGCTCCTGGACGTGGGCCGCGGCGACCAATCAGGTTGACTGGGACGAACAATTCCGTTCCCTGTACGGGTTCGCGCCCGATGAACCCGCAACGCCAGACGCGTGGGTCACGCGCGTGCACGAAGACGATCGCCCGCGGTTGCTCGCCTTGCGCCATGAAATGTGGACGTCGAGAACGAAGGATTCGTGGGAGAGCACGTTCCGGATCGTGCGGCCAGACGGAACGATGTCGTGGATCCAGAGCCGGGGGCGCGTCGACCGCGACGCCGACGGCAATGTCACGCGGCTCACCGGGCTCGATCTCGACTTCAGCCAGCAGCGCCGGACGGAGGAGGCGCGGCAGGCGCGCCGCGAGGAGGAACACGATCGCGCGCTGCGGACGCTGCTCGAGACCGCCACGCAAGGGATCGTGTCGGTGGACGCGCAGGGCCTGATCGTGACCGCGAACCACGCGTTCGACGCCATGTTCGGCTGGGCGTCCGGTGACCTGATCGGCCAGCGAATCGAGCGGCTGATGCCGTCAGCGTTTCGCGACGGGTATGAACGGCGCGGCGGCCTGCAGCTCGTCGGGGTGCGCAGCGACGGTTCCACGTTTCCGATCGAAGTCAGCATGAATCACGTTCCGACGCCCGCCGGCACACGCGCATTCGCGTTCGTGACCGACATCACCGATCGCCAGCGCGCCGCGTCGGCGCTGCAGGAGCGCACGGCGGAATTGGAATATCGGACGACGCAACTGAGCCAGATGGCCTCGGATCTGACGCTGGCCGAACAGCATGCGCGCGAACAGATTGCCAGAACGCTGCACGACGGCCTTCAACAGCTGCTGGTCATCGTTGCATTGAATCTCGAGCAGCAGCTGAGGCAGGACAGCGAGAGCGGCGCCGCGCCAAGCGAGCTGCTTTCAGAGGCAAAGCACCAGCTCGAGGAAGCGATCGCCGCCGCCCGGTCCCTGAACGTCGAGCTCTTTCCTCCCGTGCTGCAGGAGTCCGGACTGCCCGCGGCACTGACGTGGCTGGCAGACTGGACACACGACAAGTACAAACTCGACGTCCGGGTCATCGGCGACCCGCGCGCCGACTCCGGGCGGAAGGACGTCCGCACCCTGCTCTTCGAGTCGGTGCGAGAACTCCTGTTCAATGCGGTCAAACACGCGCACGCGGATCGCGTCACGCTGGAGCTGGGGCTCGACCCCGACGATCAGCTGTGCATCACCGTGTCGGATCAGGGCATTGGGTTCGAACCGGCAGAACTCGACCAGCGATCGAAGGCCGGCCAGGTGGGTTGGGGGCTGTTCAGTATCCGCGAGCGGCTGACGCTGCTCGGCGGCCGCTTCGAGATTGACAGCGCGCCCGGCAAGGGGACGCGCGTGCGGCTCGTCGCGCCGCGCGGCCACGCGCAACCCGCCGTCGCCGGCCCGGCAGCGTCGGCCTTCCCACTGATCGGCGCGGCGTGGGCGGGCGACAACGGCCGAGCGCTTCCTGACGCCCTCAGGATTCTCATCGTCGACGATCACGCGCCGGTGCGCAGCGCGCTCCGCAACATTCTCAACGCGCGGCCGCAGCTCTCGGTCGTCGGCGAGGCGTCCAACGGCTTTGAGGCGATCGCGCTTGCGCACTCGCTGCGGCCTGACGTCATCCTCATGGACATCGTGATGCCGCACATGGACGGCATCGATGCGACGGTGCGCATTCGCGCCGAGCTCCCGGACATTCAGGTTCTCGGGTTGTCGATGCAGCCTCGCAGCGCGGCCGCCCATGCGATGGAGCAGGCGGGGGCGGCGGGCTTCTTCGTCAAGGACATCGAAGACATGCGGCAGATGATCGAGCACCTGCTGGTCGTCCACGCGTCGCACGGCGCCTTCAATCCCGCGAAGCCGTAATGCCGACCCGGCCCCGCGTCCTGCTCGCGGATGATCATCCCGGTGTCCTGAAGGCGCTGAAGCGTGTTCTTTCGCTCGACTGCGACGTCGTCGGAGTCGCCGTCGACGGCAGGGAGGTAGCCGAGGCCGCCGCGCGGCTTCAGCCGGTCGTGGCCGTTGTCGACGTGCACCTGCCGCACGTCAACGGGCTGGAAGTGTGCCGTCGGATCCTGCAGACGAATTCGCGCGCCAAAGTGATCCTGATCACCGCCCTGTTCGACGATCGGATCAGGACTGAAGCGCTGGCCGCCGGGGCATCAAGCTTCGTCCCAAAGCAGAGTGTGAATGAACTGATCAACGCCATTCGAGGGGCGTGGGCTGAATGCTCGGTGACCGCTCATTCTGTCTAGATAGACGATAGTCCCTGAACGAAGAGCCTCCAGACTACCGCTGTCGCGTCGTCCTACTTACAGCCTGGCCCCTGCCTCCCATACCGACGGTGACGAGCAACCACGCCACGGTCCCTTCTACTCGATGGTGACGGCACCGGCGGTGAGTCTGGCGGCCGGCAACGTTATTGAGTCGATCTTCAGTACCACACCGTCCGCTGCCGCAGTGACGCTGAACGCGACGCTCGGCAGAGGCGGCGCTCCGTCCCCCAAGTCGAGCGAGGCGGTGCCGCTGAAGGTCGCGCGACCGTCGGCCGCGACCGAGCCCTCGCTGACGTTCCCCTCCACCGTGACCTCCCGCGAGTGACCCCAGCGAGCTTCCCTGCAGCACGGCGTGGAATGTTCCCGACGCTGAGCCGTCGGCCTCGATGAACACGCCTGTGCCCATCATCGATTCCCTCGAGCGCGACAGGGCCCAGCTCCGCCCCGGCGCCGAAGAGGCCTTTCGCGGCACCGGTGACCGAATGCTCGCCGTCGGCGGCACTGACGTGGACCGTCGTGATGGCAACCAGCCCGAGAACGACAATCGCACA
Organism: uncultured Acidobacteriota bacterium; assembly: GCA_963814955.1. Classification (GTDB taxonomy): domain Bacteria; phylum Acidobacteriota; class Vicinamibacteria; order Vicinamibacterales; family UBA2999; genus DATCJA01. The sequence continues at coordinate 756,228 of CAWFEX010000008.1, read as the reverse complement.
CACACAAGTTAGTTGCTTCATGGCGTTCCCCTGTCTATTTGTGAATCTGAACGTTGCCGCCGCCTAACGTGCCACCGGCGGTGTAGCCGTCACTCATGGACGATCGAGAACGTGTCGGCATCCTTGCCGGGCTCGCCGTTGTCGCATACGTCCACCTGGAATCCGAACGATCCGGCGTACCGTTGACCGTCGCCGTGCCCAGAATCTGGGCGCAGTTGCCCGTGACGGTCACGGACGTGACAGCGGTACTCTTGACGGTCCTGGCCAGAACCCCGTGGTCCTGATACGTGAGGTTTCCGCTCGGCGTCCCACTCGCGTTCGCCTTCGCAGTCAGGCCGAACGTCCCCTTGCCGCCTGCAACTGGTGATCCAGCCGCCCGCCGTGACTTTGGCGCCGGCCGTGCTCGGGGGCACTGTGCAGTAGTCCTGGAAGCCGATAAGCGCCGAGGTGTCGAAGGCGAGGAACGGAAACTCATCGGTCACGAACCAGCCGTACCGATTGCCGCCGACCGTCGTGCCGATGATGTCGGACGGATCGCTCAGCGTCCACGTCATGCAGTGGGACGCCTGCGGCATTCTTGATCGTCAGGTCAACGGCCAACACCGCCGGCGCCGGTATCGCCGGAAGCGGTGCTCGAAGGTGTACCAGCCCTCCACGTTGATCGTGAACGGCATCCCGTCCTGGATTCTTCGGAAAGGAGCTACCTCGGACCGGCGTTATTGCTGGCGCTGATCACGAACCGGGGACCGGCGCCCGTTGTGTCCGTGTCTGTGTAGAAGCCGGCGTTGAAGACGAAGTCGCGTCGATGGACGCAGTCAGGCGTGTTGACTGCTGACGTCCAGTCGAACCGCGTGTCGTTGGCGTATGGCGTCAGGCTGCCAGTCATGTACGGAGGCGAAATGTCGAGATAGATGTCCACCGACGTCGTGTATCCGCCGGGCGGGAACGTCTTGCCGTAGCCGCCCCAGCGGGTAAACGTCAGCGCGTTGCCGTTCGATCTTCGGCGTGGAACGCCCCGGTCTTCGACGGCACGCCGTGCGTACCCGATGACAACCCTCGTCGCACCGGTCCACCCGGCCGTATCCGTCTCGAAGCCCTGGAAGAACGCGGCGAAGGCCACAGTGACGGCCGCCAGGATCATGCCCGCAGCCACCAAACACGTCTTCTTCTTGTTCGTCCTCATGCGCTGCTCCTTCGTTCGCGTTCGCCGCGCTCGTCCCACGTTCCTCGCCGTCGCCTTTCTTGCTGAACCCGACGACGCGCGTTCGCCGTAATCAAATTTCGTTCCCGGTGGAGACGACAACGCCGTGTACAGCGACGAAAGGCCTCGCGACGTTCCTCATTTGGGAGGAGCCCACTCGTCCCCGATGTGGCGAAGACGATCGCCGAACAGTCACCGTTCGCGCCGCCTTCACGAGGCGGACCTGCTCCCGCGATGCCGCGCTTGCGACCCTTGAAACGTTGGCGACATGAATGCGGCGAAGAAACGGTAGCGAGCTACTTGCGGTTTGCGTTGCGCGTTCGGGGAGACGTGCGTTCGGATGGATTCTGGCGGCCTAATCTTGGCGACGCGACCCGATCACGCCAACCGCGCTTGTAGCCGCGCGATCCGTCTGCGTCACCTTGAACGGATGCACGAGGACATGCACCAATTGCAGGAACCGCTTACTGATCATCGTTGCTTGTCGCGACGGTTATCACCGCGATGTTGCGTCGCACAGCTGCTGGCACAGAGGAAGCGGCTGGTCTTTGTCGGCGCGCCGCGCGGCACTTGCCAGGCGACGCTGACGCGCCCTTATTTGGCAGAGTTAGGTGGTGGTAGTGGCACTACCGCCTTGCATAGATACAAGACACCACTCATCGGTATATGTCACGTACGCAGACATTGCGCCCCGGCGCTAAACGGAAGACGCTCGTGCTGAACGCCGTGATCCCTGATGGACTTTCGCGCCAGGTTGATGTGGCTGCGCGGCATGCAGCAGTGTGGCGAACACACGACGAACGTCCTGTTGTGAAAATGGCGCTCGTCGGCCGGCGCGTTGAGCGATCAGCCTGTCGCGCATCATGCCCTCGGCCGCACCGATGAGCGCCGAACAGAGGGCGCGGACATCGACGGCTGAGGCAACCATTTTTTCCGCCTGCGCCCGCCGAATTAGGCCGTGTAAAAAATCGACGAACTCCAGGTAGCCCTGCGAGAGCACGACATTTTGTTCACCTGTGTGAACTCTTCGACCTTCAAATAGGAAAAGGGCAGCCAGGTCTGGATCGCGGTCGAAACCCGCAATCACGGTTGCAAGCACGGCTTCGATTGCACTGTTCGCGCTGCCGGCCTCAGCGGCGACTGCCCGGACATGTTGATTTACCCCTCGCCAGCTCTCGTCAAAAATGGCGGCCAAGAGCCCGCGTTTCCCCTCGAAATGCCTTGTCAATTGCGATTCCGAGGTTTCCGCCTGGCGGGTGATCGCCGCAGTCGAGGTTTGCTCGTAGCCGAGGCGCGCGAACAACACTCTGCCAGCCGTGAGCAGACGGGTTCGTGAGTCGCGCTCCGCTTCAGGGGGCACGATTGCAGAGTCGGACCGTACTTTTCGAATGCGCGGCATCAGCTAATGTCGAAGCATGTGGCGGGAGATTTGCGTCTTGTTTCGAAGGTGGTGGTAATACTACCACGACTGTTGAGTCGATCGCCGTTCGGTGCCGTTACTGCGAAGTCGTGGGACACGGACAACTGATCTCCAATTCTTCTTCGTGGAATCTTTTGTGCGTGTGAAGTTCGCATGCCCCAAACGAGCGTTTGGAAGGGCTCCGTATTGATCGTTGAGGGCGACCCAGTAGTCCGAGAGTTGTACCGCTCCGCACTACGCGCCGCTGGGTTTGGCGCGGTGGCGGTGAGTGATGGACTTGACGCGTTGCGACATCTTGAGTCAGCCGCGGCCGACGCAGTGGTACTAAACCTGAACCTCCCTCGCGTAAGCGGGCGAGATGTGCAGCAAGAACTCCACGCCCGTCCGGAGACCCGACGTATTCCCATCATTGTTGTAACTGGGGACGAGACCAGCCGGACCAACCTGGACGACTTTGCCTGTGTCCTTCGCAAACCGTTCAGCGCGGGCGAACTGGTTGCGGCTGTTCGACGATGTGTGGAGCGTCACGGGAGCCGATAAGGGAATTGCCCTCGTCTTCTTGACGCAACGGGAAGAAGACGCGTCACACCCCGGACGGAGGAGTCTCGCTCGTGATCTCCTCCAGAGAGCGGCGCTCGGCGTCGACGCCGAACACGCGCCCGACGCCGGCGGCGGCGATCATCATGGCAGAGGCCAACGCGTAGCCCGCGAGCAGCCCGCGGGGATCGCCCGCGTCCACGATCGCTCCAAACAGGATTGGCGCGCCGGCGCCGACCAGGGTGCCAAACGCGTAGAACACGGCGATCGCCATCCCGCGGAGCTCGACGGGGAACAACTCGCTCACCGTCAGATACGCGGAGCTCGCCGCAGCGGAGGCGACGAAAAACACCACCATCCACGCCAGGGTCTGGGTGAGCGCGTTCAGCACGCCTGCGACAAACAGCCCGCCGGTCGCGAGCAGCAGCACTCCCGACAGCGCGTAGGTCAACGGGATCATGACGCGTCGCCCCCAGCGGTCGAAGAGGGGGCCGAGCACCAGCGGGCCGAGGAAATTGCCGATCGCGAACGGCACGATATAGAGCCCCACGTGGTCGGCCGGCACGCCGTGGAACCTCTCGAGAATCAGTCCATAGCTGAAGAAGATCGAGTTGTAGAGGAACGCCTGCGCGAGCATCAGCGACAGGCCATAGACGGTGCGTCTGGGGTAGCGCCGAATGAGAGTATGCGCGAGATGGCGTAGTCCAACCGTGCCCGAGACCTTAACGGTGACCACGGTGATCGATGTCGTCTCGGTTCCAGCTTTCCATCCGGGGCCGCGGACCTGGGCCTCGATCCGCTCGATCGTCGCGATCGCGGCTTGGACATGGCCGTGCATGAGCAGCCAGCGCGGGCTTTCGGGCATGTGGCGCCGGACCAGCAAGATCGCCAGTCCGAGCAGCGCGCCGAATCCGAACGCCACGCGCCAGCCGATCGCGACCGGAAATATCGAGGGGTTCAGCACGATGAGGGTCACGCCTGCGCCGAGCGCAACGCCCACCCAGTAACTGCCGTTGACCGCCAGGGCGATGGCGCCGCGCACGCGGGCAGGGACCATCTCGTCGATAGCGGAGTTGATCGCGGAGTATTCGCCGCCGATGCCGGCCCCGGCCAGGAGCCGGAAGCCAAGGAACACTGCGTAATCCGGCGCCAGGCCGCTGAGCGCGGTCGCTCCGAGGTAGATCGCGAGCGTGACCAGGAACAGCCGCTTGCGGCCGAGCCGATCCGTGAGGTGGCCGAAGACCAACGCGCCGACGACCTGGCCGACCAGGTACACCGAGTTGGCCATCCCGACCTGGGTTGCTGAGAGTCCCAGCGTATCGGGGTGGCGCAGCGTAGGCGCGACGTTCGCGACCAGACTCGCCTCGAGCCCGTCGAGGATCCAGGTAATCCCAAGCGCCAGGATCAGGCGCTGGTGCCAGCGCGACCAGCCGAGCGCGTCGAGCCGGCCCGGCACGTCAGTGGTGACCCAGGTGCCGCGGGGAGTGTCGGGGATCATCGGCGGTTACGCGGGAACATGACGGCGTGTCCTTCGATGCGCGTCGGCAACCTTCAGGTGGTGTGGCCGCTGAGGATATAGCCGACCGTCACGGCGAGAAGACCGAGCAGTACCACGATCCATGTGGACCTTCGGTTCCCCAGAATGCCGCCGACGATGACGAGCGCAACGAGCGCTGCGATCGCGGCGGCGTTCCGCGTACGGATCAACTCCAGCAGAAAGTCGGTTCGCCCCATTCAGCGGGCCTCCTCAGCAGGTTGCCAGTGAGGTGAAGTCGACGCGAAGCGTTTTTGCTTCAGCTCGGGACTGATATAGATTGTTGCTTTCCGGGGAGGACGACATGCGCGTCAAGTCGGTGACCCTTGCGGTCGCAGTGGCCGTGCTGAGCACAAGCGCCGCCTTAGCGCAGGGCTGGCACGAGTATATCAGCCGAGACGAGTTCTTTCTGGTCGGCATGCCGTCAGCGCCGCAAATCACGTCAACCACCTATCGCGCCGCATCGGGCGCAATCCTGCCGGCGAAACAGTTCGTCGCGACCGAAGGGCAGCGGCGTTATACGGTCACGGTCGTGCATTACATGAATGCCAGCGCGGCAGACGAGGCCGCCGCCATCGAACATGCGGTGCGAAACTTCCGCAATCGTCCGGCACAAGTCACCTACGACCGAGAGCAGCAGATCGAGGGCCTTCCGGCCCACATGATCTACCTCTTGAATCCCGACCAGAGCCGCATCGCGGCTGGCGTCATCCTGCATCCGAGGGACACCGGCCATGGCGGGCCCGGGCGCCTTTATATCCTCGAGGGCCATGTGCCGGCGGGGGCGGCGCCGGCGATACAGTTCCCGCAATCCTTTTTCTTGATGGACGAGAACGCCAACCGCCTGGACTACGTGACCAACGCAGCCGGGCAGAGGGTCCGGAACGTTCGCACCCAGCAGGCCAGCGTCAGCGGGCCCTACGGGGCACGCGAGCCGGCGACATGCACGGCCGCCGATCAGGCCGAAGGCAAGCCGACGGCAGCTCAGGTCGCGCAGTACATCAAGTGCACGCTCGAAGGCATCGCCGACGGCGCGCTTTTCCTCATCGAGGATATCCAGGTGCGCGAGATCGGCGACGCCGGACAGTTTGACGCGAGCTTCTTCCCCGACATCGACACCCGACAGCCGGTGTATCCGATCCGGGGCAGCCTGCTGCGCTACAACTGCGACCGCGAGGGCCGCAACGTGGCTTGGGGCCGCGCCGATCCGGGCGCCAACTGCGTCACCTTTCTCGAGGCGAACGCCTCCGGCCATTGCTACAAGACCACCGCCGGGGTCTGGAGCTGCAGCATGTCGGACCTGGCGGCGCGGAAGACGGAGAAGGTCGCGCCGCCGAAATAGGACCTGGACACATCTGGGTGAACTGTTCTGTGCACTGAACTTTTGGGGAGGTTTGGTCCATGCGCTTCACATCCATCGCTTTTGCGGCCGCAGCGGCGGCACTGCTGTCCATTCCGGCGTGGGCCCATCATTCACACACGAATTACAACACCAATGAGTTCATAACCCTGTCCGGCACCCTCACCGAAGTGGCGTGGACGAACCCCCATGTCTGGATCTACATGGACGTGGCCGACGCGCAGGGCCGTCCGCAAATGTGGGCCCTGGAGGGCGGGAGCGTCACCTCGCTGATGCGCGGTGGCTGGCAACGCGACAGCATGAAGCCGGGTGACAAGGTGAGCGTGCGCTGCCATCGCCTGCGCGACGGGTCGGAAGGCTGCCTGCTCGGCTTCGTGACGAACATCAACGGCACGGCCATGGACAAGGAGTTCGACTGAACGGGCGCGGCTCATTCGGCTACAATATGCGGGCACACTCAGCGCCGGACGAGTTGCACGTCGAGCCGCGTGTCGCCGTCGATCGTCACAGCCTGATTGTTTGGGCCTGGGCCCTCTGGCCCATCTGAGCTCCCGAACGGATCCTCGAAGCCTTCTTTGCCCACCCCGATCGAGTTTTCCTTGCCGGGATACAGCCCCGAAAAGCTGTAACGGCCCTGCTTGTCAGTTCTCGCGGTCTGAAAAATCACAACGAGGCATCCTTTGCCGGGGAAGAAAGGCGGGGCGGGCAAGAGTTCCTCGCAGGAGTATTCATGGACGCTCGCACCTTCCAGCGGTATCAGTCCGGTCGGTGTCACCTCCGACACCACACCCGAAAGCGTGTATATCGCGACGCGCGGCCCAAGTTGGATATCGAATCGCGTATCGCCATTGACCGTCAGGATTTCTCGTGCGGCTGCGTAGCCTGCCTTCAGGGCCAACGTGCCGCCGTACGACCGGGGCACTTCCAGAAGGGTGTAATTGCCGTTGCCATCAGTGGTCCCCTGTCGGCCGGCCACCTGTACCTTCACGCCTTCGAGAGGCGCACCCCCTTGTCCGAAGACCGTGCCAGACACTGTGAACGTGGGATCCGGGAGCGCAACGCTCGGGGAACTTGGGTTCAGCGACCTGTGGCTGTCGCCACACGCCGCCAGCGTCACCGCAAGCGTTACCACCATAGACAGGCGGTTCATGAGGGTCCTCGGCTTTGATGAGGCGCGCAGAGCTGGAGGGCCGTCCAGCGATGGAGGTCTCAGGAAAGGTGACGCAAGCCTACTCTCATCCCCGAGCGAAGTCACGACTCGGGAGGATTTGGAATTATGCGCGCGGTCCGTGCTTGACGTAATCGCAGACTACGGGCGACGTTTCGGCCTCGCGGTCGCGTAATCTGAACGTTTGACAGTTGACCACAACGGAGCCGGCCTGTAGCGTGAGGAATATGTTTTACCTTGCCTTTTTCCTTCTGTTCGTACTCGCATCGTTGCCAGCGGAGGCATTTGCTCAGGGCAACGCGACGGTCGCCGGCCGCGTGCTAGATATGGCGAGCGCGACGCCCGTTGGCTACGCCACCGTGGTCATCGAAAACGCGGCGACCGGCACGAGCCTGTCCGGTACACTCGCGGGTGAAGACGGCCGCTTCGTCGCCCAGGGGCTGACGCCGGGCACCTACAAATTCCGAGTGACGTTCCCCGGTTTCCTCGAAGCCGAAACGGATGTCGTGGTGAGCCCGCTCAACAACACCTATGACCTCGGCGACATCCGGCTGCCGCGGATCGAGGGTTACAAGGAAGACGTGACGGTGACGGCGGAAACCATCAGGCTCGCCGGCATCGATACACAGATCTTCAGGATGGACGACGGTCCGTCGCAGTCGACCGGGACGATCCTCGACGCGATGAAGAATCTGCCGGGCGTCACCATCGACGAGGAAGGGCACGTCTCGCTGCGGGGCAGCGACAAGGTCGCCATTCTCATCGACGGGAGGCAGTCGAGCCTGACCGGTTTCGGCAGCCAGCGCGGCCTTGATGCCGTGTCGGCCGCGAACGTCGAAGCGATCGAAATCATCAACAACCCCTCGGCGCGGTTCGACGCAGCAGGCATGGCCGGCATCATCAACATCATCTACAAGAAGGAACAGCAACTCGGATGGTCGGGCGACGTCGGGTTCAGCCTGGGCGTCGGCCAATTCACGAGGCAGCGCCGCGACCTGCCGACCGATCTGGGTAGCTTCATGAACAACGAGAAGATCACGCCAAGCGTTAACCTCAATTACCGGACGCCGCGGACGCGCACGTTCATGCAGGGTGAGCTGATGCTGCAGGACGATCTGCCGAACAACGAGTTCACGACCCGCTTCTATGACGATGGGCGCGTGATCGAGTCGCAGGTGCCGGAGAACCGCGAGCAGTACATCTACACCGTTCGGCTCGGGTCGGATTTCGCCATCAGCCCCGCCAACACCATCACCGTGTCGGGTGTGCACAACTACGAGCATCACATCGACGTCGCGCAGGTGCCGTTCATCCTGCAGCAGACGGGGCAGCGCGAGCGGTTCTGGTTCTGGCGGGAGGATGAGGGGACCGGTTTCACCAACGCCAACTTTGACTTCACGCACAGATTTGCCGCGCCGGGCCACGAACTGGGCTTCAATCTGCAATTCACGCGCGGAAAGGAAGACGAGGCGTACTTCCTGAACGAGGAGTCGCGCATCCGCTTCGGCACGGACGACACGCACATCGTCGCCATCGAGAACACCCTGCCGCTCAGCATCGATTACACGCGTCCGCTACCGACCGGGCGTCTGGAGCTGGGGACGAAGCTGCAGCGTCGCTGGATTCCGGTCACCTACACGGTGCGGCGCGGTGTGCAGAGCGTGATCTACCCGGGGCTCGGCGACTTCTCCGACTGGGACGAGAACATCTTTGCCGGCTACGTGAACCTGGTTCGGATCACGCCGCGGTACACGCTTGAAACCGGCGTACGCCTGGAAGAGACCCAGGTCTCCTACCACATCCCGCAGGAGAACATCTACTATCCGGGCAGCGACCAGTACCGACTACTTCGGCGTGTTCCCGAACGCGAAGCTGACGCTGAACCTGACCACAAGCAATCGCGTCACCGCGGCCTACAACCGGCGCGTGGACCGTCCCGGCGAACCGGAACTCCGGATTTTCCCGAAGTATGACGATCCCGAAATTCTGAAGGTTGGAAACCCGTTCCTGCGGCCGCAGTTCACCAACGTGTACGAAGTGGGCGTCTCGCGCTCCTGGCCTGCCGGTTCAGGGAGCGCCACCGTGTACCGTCGCCACGTCAGCGATGCGTTCCTGCGGATCTTCTCGATAGACGACTCGAACCCGAACTACGACATCGTCAACCGCATCTTTGAGAACGCGGGCAACTTCCGGCAGACCGGGGTCCAGATCATGGTCTCGCAGGACATCGTGCGGGCGTGGCGGACGACCGGGAGCGCCAACTGGTTCCACAACGACATCGACGCGCTCGAGACGATTCTGTTTTTCCCGACGCGGCGCCCGTTCTCGCTGCCGGGCTCCACTGACCACACGTGGGACCTGACGATCAACAACCGGTTCCTGCTCCCGGGATCGGTGGAGCTGCAGGCCAATTACTTACGGTACGCATCGCGGAACGTGCCACAGGGACGGGAGCGGGCACGTTCGTCCGTCGACTTCTCGGCAAAGAAAGCGCTCATGAACGAGCGGGCGGAGTTGGTGTTCACGTTCACCGACATCTTCAACGACTTCGCCCTGCAGCACGAGATTCAGGGCCGCGGCTTCACCGCGTTGTATCAGAACTTCCTCGAGACGCAGGTCGCGACGGTCGGCATCCGCTACCGGTTCTGATCAGCTGTGTGAGGAGGTTAGGCGTCACGACCTCAGAACCGTAACGCCAAACCCGCGCGGAGCGGCGCGACGGCAACGATGCCTTCGATCCCCTCCGCGCCAAACATCATCCGCAGATCAGCGAACGCGCTCACGCGGTCGGTGAGTGGCGCGTGGAGACCACCGCCAAAGAACATCGCGCGCACGTCGTTGGTTATCGGGTTGGGGAAAATCTCGTTGACGTTCGGACGCGAGACACCGGCGGCGAAGCCGACGACGCCATACGGACCGACGCGATTGCTGTCGAATAACGACACGCGCAGTTGCGCAGTGCCGAGCGTCAGTGTTCCACCGCGGAAGCTGGAGATCACGCCCGGTGCATCACGGGTGATCTCAGTTGAGAGATGCGTGCGCTCGACGTTGACGTCGAATGTGAGATGTGACGTGGCGGCTACGCCCACTCCAGCCGCGACGCTGTAGCCGCTATCAGTGATGGTAGGGCCGCCGGAGCCGTGGATGCTGAACGACTGCGCATGCGCAGCGCTCGGCCCAACGAATAACATCAGTACGAACAGACCAGGTATGACTCGCACAGTTAGTCCCTCTACAGACTAATGTGCAACGCGGCGGCCGATCGGCTCACGACGTCAGGGCCTTCGAGCCCAGCCGCACGGGCTTGCCGATCCCCCGGCGGCCGACCCTGTGATGATGCGTTCAGTGATGCGCCGTTGATGTCGGTTTATCGAGCCGGCTCGAAGAGCTCGATCGGGTTGCCATCGGGATCCCGTGGTTTGCGGATTTCGTCGCACTCGGCCGGCACCGGTATGAGCCTGGCGAGGTGGCCTCGCATCGCCTGCAGGCGTGGATATCAACGGCTAGCCGCGCCCGCGCCGCCGGTACGTCTTCACCATCGTCTTTGCCATCCGCATTTTGTCCGCTTGACTGTCGGCAATGCGTGCGTCGGGATCAGTCGGCGCCGCCTTACGATGTTTCTTACCGGGCGCATCGACCACGCCGCCGCTACGCCCTTTGTTGCCCTGGCGCGCCGCCGCGACGGCCGCTTTCTTCGGGGCCTTCGTCGCGCCGCCCGCGAGTTGCTCGAGCAGGTGCGCCGCGCCGTCACGCACACTGGCGATCTGCTTGTTCAGTGTCTCGCGGTCCATCCAGCCTTCGGCCTTCGCTTGAATGGTCCCGGCGATCCGTCCGAGCTGCTCGGCAAACGCCACCACTCGCTCCTCCATCGCGTCGGCCGTCGTCGCCCCTGGCGCGTTGGTCGTCGTCGCGCCGCCTTTCGCTCGTTTCGTTCCGTTATCGCGCTTCGCCATGCGAACTCCCATTTCTGCGGTGTTCAGTCGCCACCCGCGACAGACGGGCCGGGCACAGGCACGCGCCCACGGGATGAAAGACTTATGGGCCCTGGCTTAGAACGTGCCCGACGTGATGGTCAGCTCGGTGCCGGGCGGCAGGTCCAGCCGGTCCCGCCCCTGGACGATGACCGTACCCGCGCCTCCGTCATGAACGGTTGGCCTCGATTTTCAATGAAAAGGACACCTGCAGTACGACGTAGCGCAACCGTATCAGCGCACGGCTCGCACGTCTGTTCAATAGGGGTCACACGCGCAGGAAGGAGCCGTGTATGGTAGGTCGCAGACGCCATGCATGGAGCCGTCCGATCGACTTGCTGTTTGAGCCGAGTTGTCACCGCGTGTACAGCGGGCCTCGTGATCTGTGCGATCGTGAGCGGGTGCAGTGCGGCTGTGGATCGCGTCGCCATCGAAGATGCGCAGACAGCCGCCCGTGTCAAGACGGCGCTCGTCAACGATCCGGAACTGGGCGCGAGCGCTATCGAGGTGCGCGTCGAGTACGGCATCGTACACTTGGCGGGCCGCGTGCAAACGCAAACCGAGGCTGACCGGGCCGCGGCCGTGGCTCGGTCGGTACCGGGTGTGCAGGGCGTTGAGCTGGCCTTGCAGGTCAGCGTCGAAGCGCCGACCGTATTGCCCGACGCGCGCGCGCGCTCGCGTGCGGCTCCCACCGACAACGTCCCCGAGATAGAGGGGGATCCGGATCTGCTCGCGGTGGGTGTGTCGGTCGGCCTGAGTCATCCTCGATCGCCGGCACTCGAGACCCGTGTGGCCATCAGCCCGGTGATCAAGCTCGGGTCTGGAGAGGGGCTCGGCGTTGCGGTGGGATTCGACTGGTTTCAGGCCGAAGTCCAACTCGCAACGAGTGGTCCAGCGGCCATGACTCGAATTCACGTCAAACCGATCATGGTGGGCCTCAGCTACACGCTGGACTCGGATCGTGTGTCCCTCTCGCCGTCGATCGTCGCCGGCTACGCCTTCAACAGTCTCAGCGTGACCGATAGAGGTGCCGTGGCTAGTCTGCCGGTAGAGGTCGACAACAGCTTGGCCTGGCGAATTGGCGCGTCGACATGGTTCGACGTGAGCCGCCGGTTCGCACTCAACGTGTCTGGCGGCTATCTCATAACGCGGCTGCGGCTGACAGTGCTCGAGGACTCCAGTCTCGTGAAGCAGAACCAGCGGGGTGATACGGCCATCGCGCATGTAGGTCTCGCCTACAGACTGTTCTGAGAGGGGAGTGAGGATGCGGTTCCTGGTCATGGTGGGCGAACTCTCCCGGTTCGCGGGACGCGTGATCGCGGAAGCATTCCGGCCACCCTACGAGTTTCGAGAGACCGTTCGTCAGCTGTTCGAGTTGGGCTGCCGGTCCGTGCCGCTGATTGCGGCCAGCGGCTTTGCGGTCGGGGTCGTGCTGTCTATGCATACGCGAGCGTCGCTGGCACGGTTTGGCGCAGAGGCGCTCATCCCGGCCGGGCTCGCGATGGCGCTGGTACGTGAGACGGGGCCTCTGACGACCGGTCTTCTGCTGTCCGGTCGCATTGGGGCGGGCATCGGCGCCGAGTTGGGTGCGATGAAGGTGACCGAGCAGATCGATGCGCTCGAAGCGACGGCCGTCGATTCGTTCCGCTACCTCGTCGTGACGCGCGTCATTGCCTGCGTCATTGCGCTCCCACTCCTGACGACGGTGATGAACGTGATGGGCATTCTGGGAGGATTCGCAGCGGAGACAGCGATTACGGGCGTGCCGATGCGCACGTATTTCCGGCAGGCCTTCTCCCCGATCCAGTTCTCCGATCTGATTCCGGCAACGCTCAAGACCATGGTGTTTGGATTCATCATCGCGACCGCGGCGTCGTACCTGGGCGTCAATACGACGCGCGGGACTGAAGGCGTCGGCCAGGCGTCCACTCGAAGCGTGGTGCTCTCGTCCATGCTTCTCATCCTGGCTAACGTGCTGCTGGTCCGCATCATTTTCTTCTTCTACCCAGCATAGGCATGGCCGTCGATCCTCCAGCCATTGAGTTTCGTCACGTGACCAAGTCCTTCGACGGCCGGAACGTACTCGACGATGTGTGCTTGACGGTCGCTGCTGGCCGAAGCGTCTGTATCCTTGGCCGCAGCGGCACTGGCAAGAGTGTCGCGCTCAAGCATATCGTCGGGCTCGTTCGCCCAGATTCCGGGGCGGTCCTCGTCGAGGGCGAGGACGTCACTCGGATGTCCAGCCGCGATCTCTCTCGCGTCCGGAAGGGGATCGGATTCCTCTTCCAGAACGCCGCGCTCTTCGACTCGATCAGTGTCGGCGTCAACGTGGAGTTCCCGATGCGCCGGCACACCCGGCATTCGAGCGGCGAGATCCGCGAGCGAGCGCGCCGTTTGCTCGCCCAGGTCGGGCTCGAGCGCGAGTACGACAAGATGCCGGCCGATCTGTCGGGCGGTATGAAGAAGCGGGCCGGGCTGGCGCGCGCCCTGGCGCTCGAGCCGCCGGTATTGCTGGCCGACGAACCCGGCGCCGGGCTCGACCCCGTCACAGCCGCGGAGATCGATGCGCTGCTGGTCGGGCTGAAGAATCGATCGAAGACGACGCTCGTGGTCGTCACGCATAACATACCGAGCGCGAGGGCGGTGGGCGATGAGTTCGTCTTCCTCCATGAGGGTCGCGTGATCGCTCAAGGCACACCCGACGCGCTCGATGGAAGCGAGATACCCCTGGTGCGCCAGTTCATGACGTCCGAGGGGGCTGGGTAGGCGCGGGACCGCCCAGCAGTTCATGACCGGAGGCATAGTCCAATGAACCGATTCCGCGGCGCGCTCGTAGGAGCGTTCGTCCTTGGAGGGCTGCTCCTGTTCGGCGGGGGCCTGTTTCTCATCGGCGACCGTCGACTGCTCTTCACCCCGCAGTTCGAGCTCAACTCCACGTTCGGCAAGGTGACCGGCCTGCAGGTGGGCACTCGCGTCCGAGTGGCCGGACTCGATGCAGGGGAAGTCGTCGAGATCGCGTTGCCGGTGCGGCCTTCCGAGCCATTCCGGGTTCGCATGCGTTTGCGCGACGACGTGCGGCCGCTCGTGCGCTCCGATTCGGTTTGTGCCGTGCAGACCGACGGCATCGTGGGCAATGCCTTCATCCAGGTCAGCGTCGGCACAGATGGCGCTCCTCCGGTCATGCCGGGCGACACGATTGCCGGCACCGATCCCATCGAATTCGCCGATCTGATCCAGGAAGGGCGCGAGACGTTTCGGACCGTCACCCGGGAAGTGGTCGATCTCAGGGAAGACGTCTCTGTGGCGGTCGTCGCGTTGACACAGACCGTCAACACCACCAACGGCGTGATCGACAACGTGGGCCGGGAGGTCGAAGCGCTGACAGCCACGAGTGCGCAAGCCATGGCGGACGTGCAGGGAACGGTGGCGGATGCGCGGGGCCTCGTCAACAACGTGAAGCAGGGGCAAGGAACGATTGGCCAGTTGCTCACCGATCGGACCCTCTACGACAGGATGACCGGCATCAGCCGAGAGACCGAGGGGACCATCCGCAACCTGCGTGAAGCGACCGACGGCATGCGGACGGCGCTCGCCAGCTTCGCGTCGCCGGACGGAACGGCGCAACAAATCACGCAGACCCTGCGGAACACGCTCGTCGAGGTCCAGGAAGTGACATCGGACCTCGCCGAGGGGACCGAGGCGCTCAAACGCAACTTCTTCTTTCGAGGCTTTTTCCGGCAGCGGGGATTTTTCGACCTCGACTCGGTTTCGCGTGAGGAGTATCAGTCGGGTGCGCTCGAAGGTAAGGACCGCACGGCGATTCGAATCTGGCTCGACGCGAGTGTCCTGTTCACCCGCGATCCCGACGGATCGGAGCGGCTGACCGACGCGGGCCGCCGCCGCATTGATGCCGCCATGGCGGATCTCGTGCGATTCCCTCGAGAAAGTCCGCTGGTGGTTGAAGGATACGCTGAAGCCCGGGAGGGCGACGCCCCCTATCTGCTGTCGGTCGATCGCGCCCTGTCGGTACGCGACTACTTGCTCAGTCGCTTTCGGCGTCAAACGGCAATCACCGACATCATGCCGATGGGTGAGGACGCGGCGAGCAGCCCGCGAGACGACAAGCGCTGGTCGGGAGTGGCGCTGGCCATGTTCGTCCGCAATGACGCGATCACCCGGTCATCGTCTCAGCGGAACGGACGTCAGGTCTCGCCGTGAGGTAAGTTACCGCGCATCCTCCGTGTGGCCCGCGTCAACGGGCCTGCTACGAACGAGCCCGCGTAGCGGGCGAGTCGAGTGGTGCGGAAGGGGGGAATCTACCAACCGCTGTCCGGATGGTATGGGCGAGTACTGACTAGTCCGGTTTCTGGCGTGATCTTGAGCGATTCGCCCCGCCTTCGTGCCGTTGAGTACCGGCCAGTACTGAGTGGTTGGTGGACAACTGGTGGACAACGGCTGCGGCCACTCATTACCACTCACGGCGGAAGGATCCCGGCGCTTTGAGCCGTTCGCCCGCAGGCGACTACTTGCGATCAAACACGATCACTTGCTCGAGCAAGCCCGAGCTTCTCGACGTCAGTGTCTTGCCGTCAGCTGAAACCTCGTAGGTGACGAGAGCGACGATCTGACCATTTTTCTCTGCGATAGATGCCAGAACGTGCGAACCAACCCACCTCGCCATGAGCACGATTCCGGGATTCAGAGTACCGGGAGTCGGTATCCCATCAGTCCGAAATGTCTCTGCGACACGCAGCTTTCCGTTTGCATTGACAATGTCGCTGGTGGTACCGATTCTGGAGTCGGCTAGAATCGGCGCAGCCTATCCGCAGGAGGTGGCATGCGAGTGTCATTAGGCGTCCTTGTGCTGGCCTGCTGTTTCGCGGGCTGCGGTAGTCCGTCGTCGGCGCCTTCGACGATTCCGACTCCGACATCACCGTCGCCAGCAGCAACGCCTCCGCCGATCGCGTACGGCCCCGTAGACGGCGAGCGTTGGCGTCTGGCCGGAACGTACACGGGTCACACTGGGCCAGAGGCGTGCCTTGCACCGTTCGATGGGCACTCCAGAGAGCCGGGAAATTCAGTGCTGGTGATCCAACGCGCTGGCGAATCGATTGACTTCTGGACCGAGCACGACCACTACGTCGGCACCGTGAAGCATGGTGAGTTCCTCGCAACGGAGATCGACGACGTCGGATCGACGTGGCAATGTGGCGACCGAAGGCTCCATTTTCGTCATGAGGGGCACGTGTCAGGGCGGTTCTCGGAGGACGGGCAGGCACTGACGGGTGAAGAAGTGGCCCTATTTCGGCTGGAGTCGGGAGACACGATCAGGCGCCGTTGGAGTTGGAGTGCAACGCGTCAATGAGGCGTGTCTGTGATTCGCGAATTGACGCGGCCGTGTCGGCTAGGTCGTTTCACAATCAACTGATTCCGGAACGTCTACGCAGGTATGCTCCGGGGATTCTGGCGCAATCGGTGTGGTCCTTGGCCAAGGTAGGGCGCACGTTCGTTTGGCCGTCGAGTTGCGGCGCCCCTGCTCTCAGCACGAGGTCGGCCGATACCCTCCACAGAGCGCCGGCCACCGAGGCGATCGCTCTGGCAAACCTCCCCAGAGCTGCGCAGTGTGGACCGGCGCCTCGTTCATTGCAATTTCGGACAGCAAGAGGTCCGGCTGACGCTCGAGCGTGCGCATCACGGACCGCACGTACTCGAACCGCCAAGACCGGCCGGGCGCACGTCATAAGTCCGCTTCCGGTTCAATTCATCGGCGGTATCCCGAAGGCTGTGACCCTACCCGGGTGTGCGCAGGGAGTCATCGGCCGCGCACGTCGCATACGCCCGAGGCGCTACGTAGCACTTGGCAAGGAAGACCGCTCCAGATTCCCTACACATGCTCGGGCGTAGGGAGACACCCGTACCAGAGAACAGGCTAACGCTGGCTAAGAATCGCGAGCACCGTCGGTTGGAGGTCGTCAGGCAAGACGTCGAGTCTGGTGGCCCACGTATAGGCGCAACCCATGCAGGTGACGGTGATGATGGTGACGCCTTTCGCAACCAGCGCGCACCCCGCGTGTTGACACTTGGGACACGGAATCGGCAGTGGCCTGTTGGTATTGGGCATCGATGGAGCGGGGGTTCTCAGACAGAAGAAGGGACGCCGTCTCCGCGTCCCTTCTCCTGTGGGCGTCCCTCCCGTCGAATAGCTGACGGACTAAGTAACCCGAGCGAAGTATCTACCTAGCTCAGCAGCGTTGCTATCAGACCAAAGGGCAACAAACGGAAAGCGAACGGTCGGAGGACTGCCCGCAAACACTTCTTAGCGGGCCACCCGAATACCGGCCCGGTGATCTACTTGATCAACTCCGACGGCGCGTCGCCCTGTGCGCGACAACGCAATGAACTAGATTTCCAACATCCCCTTTCCGGTGTCTTGCGACAGATTATCGATGTAGTTCCTTGCCATCAGCACTTTGATGCCGTGGAATCGTAAAAGAGAAGGTAGTGCCCTGGCCCTGCGTGCTCTCGACCCAGATGCGACCGCCGTGAGCCTCGACGATGCCTTTGGTGATGGGGAGCCCGAGCCCGGCGCCTTGACGCCCAGTCCTGGTTGCTTGCCAAAATCGGTCAAAGACATGGGGCAGGTTCTCGGACGCGATGCCACCGCCCGTATCCGCAACCCGGAAGACGACCTCGTGATCTCTCGAGGCCGCGCCCGCCGTGATACGACCGCCAGCCTTCGTGAATTTGATTGCGTTGCCGATGAGGTTCTCGAACACCTGAAGGAGCCGGTCCCGATCACCCCAGACCTCGGGAACATCAGGGTCCACTTCGACTCGAAGCTCGAGAGAAGACGACGATGCGAGCGGTCTCTGCATATCCACCGCCGCGACGATCAGCCCACCTGCAGACAGTCGCGCTCGTTCGATGGTCAACTGCCCTGCCTCCATGAGTGCGACATCCAGGAGATCCTGAATCAGGCGGTTCATGCGCGTGGCTGCGCGGTGGATAACCTCCATCGGCTTCTGCGATCGCCGTTCGGGCTCTGGGCCGTGACGCTTTATGTGCCGATGCCTGCATCAGGATCGCGGAAAGCGGATTCCGCAGGTCATGAGCCACGACGCCGAGCACTTGATCACGGAGTTGGGTGGCGTGGACCGAAGCGCGGTAGAGACGTGCATTCTCGATCGCCATAGCCGCTCGGTCCGCCAGCGCTTCGGCCAAACGAAGATCGCCCTGTCCGAAAACGCGAGACGGGGTCGAGGAACCGAGAAACATCGCGCCGAGGGGCTGTCCCCGCATCAAGAGCGGCACCGCGACGAACGACAGTGATACCAGTGGCCAGGAGCGCTTGCAGGTGTTCCGGCCCCTGCGCAAGCGACTCGATGTACTGTGACGTGACCTGCTCGACGAGCGATGGGCCGTTTGCTCTCAATCACAGACCGCATGAGGTGAGGGAGATCTCGATCGGGCGGCATCTGCTCGAGAACCGCGCACAGCGCCGCCTTGGCAGGGTCCGCGCTCGCGACTTTCAGTCGGCTGAGTTGCCCTTGCTCGTCCATCACGTCAACGGCACACCAGTCGGCGACATTCTGAACGACCAGCCGAGCCACGGTCGCCAGCGTCTGCTCGTAGTCGAGCGAAGTAGACAGCGCGACGCTGACCTCAGCCAAAAACTGCTGTTCCTTTTCGATCCGCTTTCGCTCTGTGATGTCCTCCGAGATACCGAGAAGATAAATCGGGTTACCCGCCGTGTCGAGGATCGGAACTTTTTTCGTATGCAGGATGCGAACGCCTTGATGGCGCGTTTGTATCGGTTCTTCCGGTATGTCGACGATCGCTGCCGCGTTTCAGGGTCTCGCGATCTTTCTCGACGAAAAACTCGGCCTGTTCCTGTGGCCAAAAATCGTAGTCGTTCTTGCCGATGAACGTCTGCCTTCGGCCAGCCGAGCAAGTCTTCACCTGCGCGATTGAACCGCATGAACCGCAACGACTGGCTCTCCTTGATGAACAACATGAGAGGAATGTTTTCGATGATTGCGTCGAGGAATGCGTTGGCAGCCTTGAGTTCTTCCTCGATGCGCTTGCGCTCGCTGAGATCTCGTACGATGACGACGAGGCTCGACTGACCTTCGAATTGCGCCCGAAGCCCGACTGTCTCGACGCTCCGAAACGAGCCGTCGCGACCGATCATTCGGAACTCCCTCGGCGGGGTGGGGAGCCCGGTTTGCAGCAGGGTTCGCATCCGTTCCCGAACGGCGGCATGATCGTCGGGGTGGAGCAGCTCGACAATCGGCTTGCCAACCAACGCCGCCCGGTCGTCATGTCCCAGCAGGCGTGCGAATGCGTCGTTCGCGTAGACGATGACGCCGCTCCTATAGGCGAACACACCGTCGGGCATGTGCTCGATCAGCCCCCGATACTGGGACTCTGACCGGCGCAGCGTTTCCTCCGCCCGCTTGCGCTCCGTGACGTCCTCGATCTGGGTGATGTAGTAACGGGGGGCTCCATCTCGACCACGAAGTATCGACCTACTGATCAGGACATCGACGATCGTCCCGTCCTTGCGGATGTAGCGCTTGCCGAGCTGGTATCGGGGGATTTCCCCACGCGCGAGTTGATCGTGCCAGCGCGAGATCGGCGTCGAGATCGTCGGGATGGGTGATGGCCTGGAAAGTGAGTGCTGTCAACTCGTCGGAACTGTAGCCGACGATCTCGCAGAGCGCACGATTGACACGGACGAAGCGCCCATCGAGCGCAACCAGTGCCATCCCAATGGGCGCGTCATCGATCGTGAGCCGAAATCGTTCCTCCGATTCGTGCAGCGCCCGTTCGATGCGCTTGCGATCGCTGATGTCGCGCACGAACGCCTGCCAGCGTCCGTCCGGCAGGATCTTGGCGCTCACCTCGACGGGAATCCGGATGCCGTCGTTCCTCAGCAGCGTCCATTCGGCTACCTGGACCCTCTCTGGTGAGAGCAGGTATTCGAGGGCCGCGGCCAGCCTGGGAACGTCTTCGGGCGGGATGATGTCGACGATGGTCTTGCCGATCAGCTCCTCTCGAGCATAGCCGAGCATCTTGCATGCGGTCGCGTTGACCTCGGTGTATCGGCCGTTCAAGTCGGCGATGAAGATACTATCGGAAGCTTGATCGAAGAGTTCCTTCGCCAGTTCGAGGCGGTGCTTCTCCGTCACATCCTCGACTGCGTGAATGATGTACGCCACCTCACCACCGGGCCCGAATACGGGGGAGTTCCTCGGGCTCCACCATCGTTCCTCAAACTCTCCCCCGATTCCGCCGGCCGTCGAATGGCATACTTCTGGACCGCCATCGCATCAGGAACGCGCTTCGTGAGAACTCGCCCCAAAGAGGCGCCGACTCCATTCCGGTCCGTAGCGGATGGATCTGCCGGATCGGGAAACACGTCGAAGAGCCCTCGCCCCAGGATCTCTTCGCGCTTGGTCATGGTGGCACGGGCATACGCATCGCTCACGGCGACGATCGTGTATCGGGGCGCATCCGGCAGAAGGACAAGATAGAGCCCCGGCGCAGCCTCGAACAACGTCTGAAAGTCGGGCTTTGACGGATACCTATCGGTCATGGGATGTGCGCCTCTGCGTACCCATCGCGGGACACGGCCAGAATGCACCCTTCGTTCCAGCGGCACGGGCGATGGGACCGCTGAGCATTGCTCTCTTGCTTAGGGGACAGACGGTCTGAACGATGCCGAGGGGGATGCATCTGCCACAGGTCGCGGACCTGCTCGAGCCGCGCTTGGCGGTGGTTGACCGGTTGGTTTGAGCCAACGGACACGGCGAAGATGGTAGCCGAGACCTCCGCTGATTCGAGAGGGGGGTTGTTCGCCGCGCTTTCCATCGAAGGTTCCAGTCTGCCGCGATGATCGGCGCAGAAAGTCGGGTCGCCCCATTCAGCGGGCCTGCTCAGCACGTTGCCAGCGACGTGAAGTTGGACGCGAAGTAATGGGATTCAGGATAGCCGAGCTGCGAACGTAGGATGTCGGGGGCCCCGTAGGTGTGAGTTGGTGCGGAAGGGGGGACTCGTGCCCGCTGGCTCCGCCGAAGGCGGAGACGCGCGCCTGACGCCGGCCTTGCCGCATAGAACGAGCGTGAGCGAGTGATATGCGGAAGGGGGGACTCGAACCCCCACGATCTTGCGACCGTCAGCCCCACAAGCTGGTTGATTTGCTGTGCTGATGCGAACTGACGCGTATCCTGCGGACGGATCTCGGGCAGTAGCGTGCTGTAGCGCACGCCAGCGACGACTTTATTCGCACAAATTCGCACAGACCATCCGTTCCTGAACCCGCCTCGCGCCGCCCGTACTCAGTGGGCTCAGTCACTTCCATGACGTTCACGACGCAGACGGTCCGCTGCCGGCGTCATCGCTTAGCCGCAACCCATTCGGCAGCGGCTCGCCGAACGCACGGCTCGTGTCGGCAAACGTCGCCGCCACTACCTCGTACAGCGGCCGCGCCTGGTCCGGTTCGACGCCAGTGTCCCGCAGCCGCTGCCGTGCGGCATCTAACACGAGCTCGTCCAGATCCCGCAGCGGGTCGCCGGTCAATGCGCCGATCTGAACGATCGCCGCGAAGACCTCGGGGGTACTCCGTCCGTTCGCGACCAGCTCCTCGAGCCAGCGGCCGGCGTCGGACGCCGCCACGACGCTGGTCAACGGTCCATAGATCGGCGTGCGCGCGCCGAGCCGCCCGATCGACCAGAGCAGGCTTGCGTTGCCTTCGTCACGGCGCAGACGCCGCACCACTTCGTCGCCAATCTTCACCCGCGTCGCGAGGTCGAGACGCTCGAGGCTCGCGAGCAGACGCCAGCTCTCACGCTCGACCTGCGGGTTCGGCTTCTTCGCCTTGGCGCTGGCGAGGCCGAGATCGGCCATCACGCGCTGCGCGAGCTCGCGCTGCTGTCCAGCGGCGAAGCCGCCGGACGCCCGCTGCCACAGGACAAGCCACTCGACCCGATTCTGGATCGAGCTCACAAAGCTGACGCCCGCGGCGTAGACCTTCCGTGCCTCGGCGATCCGCCACGGGTCTTTGGCCGCGCCGAACCCCGGACGGATGCAGAATCCGAACAGGTTGAGCCATCGCGCTTCAAGCGGCGCGGATCGCCGGCGTCCTTCACCGACCTCGAGCAGCGCATCGGCGAGTTGCCGGATGACGCCGAGCGGCCACGCGCTCTTCGCGTATCCGAAGTGCTTCTCGATCTGGGCGACGATGTCCTCTGGCGTGACGTCGCCTGATGGCCGTTCGAACAGCGAGCGGATCAGTGCTCCTGCCGCACCGATCGCCTCTTCCGCGATCACGACTTCGCTCGACTCATCCTTCGACGTCGCGCCCTCCGTTCCGTCCATCTCCTCCGCAGCGCTCCGCACCTGAAACTGCAGCCGCCAGCGATGTTCGGTCGTCTCCGATCGGCACCATACGTCCAGCGTTCCGACTTCCGTGAACGCGACCGATAGTCGGACCGGCAGCTCGACGTGACGCGACTTCCGCCCGAAGCGGAATACGGTGACGAGCGGCGCATGTTCCCGCGCGTCCACGTCCGGATCGAGAGAGACGATATCGCCAGTGCGATCCGGGCGCGTCGTCGAGCTGAAGAGCGAGAAGGACACGGGACGATTCGTCACGACGGTGAACAGATGATCGAAGGTCCGTTCCGTCCCTTCCTCCGTCCCCCGCGCGAGCACGCAGACCGCCGCGGTCAATCCCGCTCCGCGCGGAGCGCCGAGAGCGATGTAGTACGCGCGTCCGCTCCCCGCCTTCACGAGGGACTCTGTGCGGCCGATGCCGGCCCGGAGCCGAGCGTAGGTCGCCGCGCCGATGGCAACCGCCGCCTCGAGGTTCCCGGTTACGAGCAACCGCGGGGTATCCTCGAACCAACCGGCCAGCGTCTGCGCAATCCGCTCGCGTGCGACCGGCGGGGTGAAGAAGCCACCGTTGAACAGCACCAGATCGGGACGGATCATCCGCCGTCCGGCCGTCACAACCAAAGCGCGGTGATCGGACGCGAAGACCGCCGCGGAGCGCGCGAGAAAGGCGGCCAGGTGGCGCGTGATCGCCGGATCGGTTTCGTACCGGCAGCCCGAGCTCGCGCAAGCCGGCGCGCCGATCGCGGCCGCGGCTCTCTTCGTCCGCCCGCGTCAGCGGCAGGAATTCGTTGAGGGCTGCCTCCACTTCATCGCGCGTCAGATCGACGGTAATCGAGTCGCCGATGAGCGACCGGCCGGCGCCGAGGACGGTAATCGGCACGCGGTCTGCCATCGCCTCGCCGAGCATCCGTTCCTTGGCCGCGCTGCACAGTCGGCGGAGCGACGACCGCTGCGTAATCGTCAGCCGCATGGTGGGGCGGACCTCGGCGATCCTGCGCTCGACGATCGTGGCGAGCGCGAGATCGAGGTTGTCGCCGCCGAGGAGCAGGTGATCGCCGATCGCCACGCGTTCGAACGACGGCGCACCTGCTTCGACTCGGACCCGGATCAGGCTGAAGTCGGTTGTGCCGCCTCCGACATCGCAGACGAGTGCAATCTCTTCGTCTTCGAGCGCGATCGCCCGCCGCTGTTCGGCCATCCATGCGTAGAACGCGGCGATCGGTTCCTCCAGCAGCGTCAGCGTCAACAAGTGCGCCTCCCTTGCCGCTTCGACGGTCAGCTCGCGTGCCTCTTCGTCGAATGACGCCGGCACGGTGAGCACGATCGACTGTCGCTCGAACGCTGCCGCCTCGTCTCCGGACGCTATCGTCGCGTTCCACGCGTCGCGCAGGTGCATCAGATACCGCGCCGACGCATCGACCGGAGAGATGCGCGGGGCAGCGCCGGTGCTGCCCCAGGGAAGGAAGGCCCCGTGGCGGTCCACGCCAGGATGCGCGAGCCAGGATTTCGCCGAGGCCACCTGCCGCGCAGGCGCCAGCGCACCGCGATCGCGCGCCAGCACGCCGACGATAGCGCTGGGACTGGGCTCCCACGGCAGCGCGATGCCGCCGGCGGCGATTTCGTCCGGTTCAGGGAAGTAAAGGAACGACGGCAGCACGGGCCATTGCTCGACAACGCCCGGCGCGATCAGCTGGGGGATGCGGAACACCTCAGTCCGTGGATCGCGCCGCCGTGTGTCCACGGCGGCGACGGCGGAATTGGTGGTACCGAGATCGACACCGATCAGGAACGGAGTGGGAGGCATTTCACAGGGGTCTGCCCTCGCGGATGTTCAGCTCCAGCTTCCAGCGATCTGCGCCGTCTCTCGCATTGCACCAGAGCTCGAGCGTCCCGATCTCAGTGACGCGGCTCTCGAGCGTCACGGGGACGACCCCATCGTCTGCCGAGGAGGCCAGGCTCGAGTCGGCCTCCAGCGTCACCTCGAGCGGACCGAGTTCTTCGAGATCGTCGCCCCAGTCTTCGATGATTGTCCCCGGCGGATCGCCCTTGCGGATCGTTGACGTGAGAAACCGGAACTCCGCTGGCTCGCCGACCGACAGTCCGAATTCGCGTCCCGCGATCGGCGCGCTCGTGCCCTCCTCCATCCCGAACGGCACGACGCAGAGCGCTTTCAGCGGCGCCTGAAATCCCGGGACCGCTGGCAGCGCGCTCTCGATGCCGATGTAGTAACTGCGCGAGGCGCCGCTCCGAATGCGGACGCCGCGTCCGCTCGCCCGTGCCCGCCCGTAGTACGCCGCGCCGCGCGCGACAGCGTGATCGAGGTCCGGCGCGTCGAGCACGTGCGCCATGTCGAGCGGGGCGAATCCCTCGCGCGTCAGCCAGCCGTTGAGCACGTCGACCATCCGCGTGCGCAGTGCCTCGGCTTTCATGACGCCGCCGTTGAACAGAAGATGCGTCGGACAGACGAGTCCGCTCGGCCCGCGGCGGACGGCAGACGACGCCGGGCTACCGGCTGCCTGCCGGGAGAGAAACCGCGCCAGGTGCCGCGTCACGGCAGGATCCGGCGCATAGGGTAGCCCGAGTTCCTGGAGGCCCACCAGCCGGCGGCGCGCCGGCATCTCGTTGGCCGAGACGGCGGGGAAGAAGCCGTCGACGAGCACGGCGTCCAGATCGTCGCGGCGAAGCTCGTCTCTTATCGTGCCGCCGATCAGCCGCGTTCCCTTGCCGAGCACGGTGACGACGTGTGCGTCCTGGTCGGGCCGCGCGAACAGCGTCTCTTTCGCCACGCGGCACTGGTGCCACAACGTCTGCAGCTGCCACGTGTCGATGCGATGGCCTTCCCCCTCGAGGCGCTGCTGCACGATGCGTGCGAGGGCGAGGTCCATGTTGTCACCGCCCAGCAGGATGTGATCGCCGATGGCGACGCGCTCGAGCGCAAGGTCGCCGTCGTGCTCGCCGACAAGGATTAGGCTGAAATCGGTCGTGCCGCCGCCGATGTCGCACACGAGCAGCAGATCGCCGACGCGAAGCTTCCGACGCCAGAGCTCGCCAGCGCTGTCGATCCACGCATAGCAGGCGGCCTGCGGCTCCTCGAGCAGCGTCACGCGCGGGAGGCCGGCGTCGGCCGCAGCGCGAAGCGTCAGCTCGCGAGCCTCTTCGTCAAACGATGCCGGCACGGTGATGAGCACGTCCTGGCGATCGAGCGCGAGCGCCGGCTGTCCCGCAGCGAGGCGGGCATCCCATGCGTGCCTGAGATGCTGCAGGTAGTGCGCCGACGCCGCCACCGGCGAGATCTTCGGCACCTCCTCCGGTGCGCCCCACGGCAGGATCGGCGCCGTGCGGCTCGCGCCGGCGTACGACAGCCACGATTTGGCCGACGCCACGAGGCGCGACGGGTTCTCGGATCCGCGCTTCCGCGCCAGTTCTCCGACGACCCACCGCCGAGCGGCGTCGTACGGCCAGGGAAGGCGGAGACTGTCAGCCGGAAAATCGAACTCGCCGGCGACGTACAGAAAAGACGGCAGCAGCGAACCCTCGGAGACTTCTCCCGCGTTCACGAGCTGCGGGATCGCCAGGACCTCGATCGCGGTGGCGTCTTCGCCCGTCAGATCCGCGCACGCCATCGCGGAGTTGGTGGTACCGAGATCGATCCCGACGCTGTACCGTGCTTCACCAGCCATACGTGCTTTATGTCAGCTCGATTTCGGCCGGCGCGACGATGGCGCGACCTGTCGTGCCCAGAGGAGGAAGATGAACGCGGGACGCGCGCCAACCAGGATGGAGAAGCGTGCCACGGAACGGCGGTTGCCCGGCCACGTTCCCGACGAGGTGGAAGGCCGCTGGATCGATCTGCCGATCCTGTCCGACCGTGACAGCCTCGCCTTCCCGGCCGGGAAGGATCGCCTCGAGCGTCACATAGCGTTCGAGCACGCGGTGGCAGCCTGCGTGGACGTCACGTGCAGCCGCGCCGATCTGTGCGTCGGAGTACGCGGTGAGGTCCTCGAGGACGAAGTCGATGAGGCGCCCTTCCCGTTGCAGCAGGGCGAGCATCTGGACGGCACGATCGTGGGTGTCGGCAGCGACGGGCTGAGACGGCGCCTCGGCGCGAGCGGCAGGCTGGAGCGCAGTGGGCAGGCGGCCTTTGAAGAGAATGGTGAAAAATGCCGCGAACGCCAGCTTGATGCGAGTCCACACCGTCATTCGCACGCTCCCGCGTTGATTGTGACACGTGGACGCGGTGAGCAAAGCTGAGCGTAAGGCGCGAGCTCGCGAGCATAAACACGGTCACCTGTGGGCGGAGATGCGCACGGGGCGACACCGGCCACGGCCTGGACGACCCACTCGACTTCACGACGTTCCGCTAGACGAACGACTCGCAGGAGTGCGCGCGAGTGAACGCGTGCGACAACTTTTTTCGCACAAGTTCGCGCACGAGTCTGCGAATGACCGCATCCTGCATAAGGTTTCGTCATGAGGGCATCGCGGCCGGACGCGGCGTACTGTTGGATGTCTTGGATAATGGAACCCGTGGAAAAGGAAACGACAGCGGCCGCCGTCGGCCCCGCCACTCGCATTCCGTGGTACTTGTGGTGCTCCGCGCTCGCCGTGACCTCGGCGTACGTCGGTGGTTACTGGGACATCGCGTGGCACCGTTCGATCGGACGCGACTCGTTTTGGTCTCCGCCACACGTCGCGATCTATGCGTGCGGTGTGCTCGCGGGCCTTTCGTCGGCGTACCTCATTCTCTCGACGACATTCCTGCCCGGTTCAGCGTTTCGTCATGTCAGCGTTCGAATCTGGGGCCTCTCGGGGCCGCTCGGTGCGTTCGCGTCGGCGTGGGGCGGTTTGATGATGCTGGTCTCGGCGCCATTCGACAACTGGTGGCACAACGCCTACGGTTTAGACGTCCGGATCATCAGTCCCCCCCACATGGTGCTCGCTGCTGGCTTTTTTGGCATTGAGGTGGGCACGATCTTGCTCGCGCTCGCGTTCATGAATCGCGCGAGCGGATCCGCCCGCATCGCGCTGCGGCGTCTGTTTCTGTACGTCGCAGGCGTTGCCATTTGCGAATCGTTCCTCGTGAAACTCGAGTACATCAGCCGGTCCGACATGCACTCGGCGTCATTCTACGTCGTCGCCTTCATAGGTACGCCGGCTCTGCTCATGGCGGTCGCCACCGCGTCTCGTTACCGTTGGACGTGTACCGCGGTCACCGGTGTCTACACAGTCTACGGTCTGGCGCTTCTGTGGATTCTGCCCCTCGTCCCTGCTGAGCCGAAGCTCGGACCCGTCTACAGGCAGGTGACGCACTTGATCCCCTGGGAATTTCCCTTGCTGCTCGTGGTGCCTGCGCTTGTCGCCGATCTCATTTTTCAGCGAACGGCTGCCTGGAGGCCGATAGCGCGCGCGCTCGTGATAGGGGTCGCGTTCTTCGGTGTGTTCATCGCCGTGCAGTGGCCATTTGCCAATTTCCTCATGTCACCGCAGGCGCGTAACTGGGTGTTTGGCACGGCCTACTTGGACTACAACATGCCGCCGTGGTCACCGTATGCGAACTTCCAGTTCATACCCGCGGAAGCTACGGCCGGGGAATTCTGGCGCAGGATGCTCCTGGCAGGCGTCACGCTGTGGGCGATGATGTGGGTCGGCCTCCGCGCCGGTCGCGCGATGGAGAGGGTCCGACGGTAAAGATACGTCGGCGTGTCGTGGGCGTCGCCGCATTCCTTACGCTGATTCTGGATCCGCTGGGAGTGGCTGCCCACGTCGGTACAAGTGACGTCTTTGTCGACGCGCATGCGGGACCTTATCGGTTGTTCGTGACCGTGCGGGCCCCGAAAGTCATCCCTGGTGTGGCGGGCGTTGAGATTCTGACGACGGCATCGGATGTTCGACAGGTTCGGGTCGTGCCGATGCCGCTCACTGGTCCCGGGGCGCAGTTTGCTCCGATCCCCGATCTGGCCGTCCGATCGCCAGACGACTTGCGATTGTTTACGAGCGATTTGTGGATGATGACGGCTGGAGCCTGGCAAATCCGCGTCACTGTGGACGGTGATCGCGGGCGCGGTGTGTTGGTCGTACCCGTGCCGACGCTGCCGCAGACGACTTTGGAAATGAGCAGGGCACTTCGCCTAATGCTCGTCGCTTTCATGGCGATGATCTCGCTCGGCTTCATCAGTATCGTCACAGCGGCGGTTCGAGAGGGAACGCTCGAAGGTGGCGAGGTGCCGAGCCGGCGTGCGCGCATCCGCGGTCGAATTGCCGGCGGAGTCGCCACCGCGCTGGTAATCGTCGTTCTGGTTCTCGGCAACTGGTGGTGGAGCGCCGAGGCATCAAGCTACGCGCGCTATGTCTACAAGCCGCTCGAGGCGACGACGGCAGTATCGACGGACGGAACCCTGACGCTGTTGCTCCGCGATCCGGGCTGGATTCGGGCGCGCCGCCTCGACGATTTCGTAACCGACCACGGGCATGTGATGCATTTGTTCGTGGTGTCCCCAACGCTCGATCGGCTCTGGCACCTTCATCCGAAACAGATGGGCCTCGGGACATTCGAGCATCCGATGCCGGCGTTCCCGCAGGGACGATACGAGTTCTTTGCGGATCTTGTGCACGAGAGCGGTATCGCCGAGACAGTGACCGGTCGGCTGGAGGTTCCTGCGACCGCGGGCGCACTTCTAGGGGACGATAGCCGCTGGTTTGCCGGCATTCAGGCGTTGCAATCCGATGCGAGCGTTTCGGTGCTGGAAGATGGCAGCCGGATGGTATGGGTGCGTGACCAGACACCAAGGCCCGGGCAATTGACGCTGTTCACCTTTCGTATCGAGGACGCACACGGCGCTCCGGTCACCGATCTAGAGCTCTATATGGGGATGCCGGGTCACGCGATTTTCATGAGCAAGGACCGCCAGGTCTTCGCGCACGTGCACCCAGCAGGATCGGTATCGATGGCCGCGATGGAGATCGGCCGGCGATCGCTGACGACTTCTACCGATGTGCGTGCCGAGAGTGCCGATCATTCTCAGCACGTCGCCGCACTACCGTCCACCGTGTCGTTTCCGTTTGGATTTCCGCGTGCCGGCGACTATCGGATTTTTGTTCAAGTCAAGAGGGGTGGCGCCGTTCAGACGGGGGCGTTCGACGCACACGTGGAGTAATCCCGCCTGGCTCTTGGGGTATTTGCCCAGCGCGCGTCCCATGAAGACCGATCCACATTTTCATGTGGCGGCATAAGCCACGCTCATAACGGCTAAAGAGAGCGGCGGACCATCTCGACTAAAAAGTTCAAGTCGCTGTCGAGACGTTCGTGGCCGAAGCCAACGGAGGTGAGTTGGTGCGGAAGGGGGGACTCGAACCCCCCACGGTATTGCTACCGCCAGCCCCTCAAACTGGTTGATTTGCTCTGCTGATGTGAACTGACGCGAATTGACGGGACGGATGGTGGGCACGAGCGTGCTGCAGCGCACGCCAGCGCCGACTGTATTCGCACAGATTCGCACACGGCTTGTATCGGAAGAGCCGTCGAACCGCTCGCGCTCAACGCCCGGTCGACACGTGGCGTTCCCGTTGAGTCTCACGTGAAGCGGGGGTATCCTTGGCCCCGAGGCGGATCAGAGTGGCAACTAGGAATCGATTGAGCGACTCTGGCGTGTCGCGTCGCGACATTATTCGGCTTGGCGCAGGCGGCCTGGGATTCGGTCTCTTTGGCGGTATCGGCCCCGTGCCACCTATTCTGAGGCAGGCGAGCCGGGCGGCAGCGGCTGCACAGCCGGGCAGGATTCTCGTCATCTTCGAGTGGTTCGGCGGTAACGACGGACTGAACACCATCGTGCCGTACGGCGACCCGATGTACTACAAGCATCGGCCGACGATCGGTATCAAGGAGAAAGACCTGCTCGCGATCGACGCGCACCTCGGCTGGCACAAGTCGATGAGCGGGATGAAACATCTGTACGACGAAGGCAAGGTGGCCATCATCCAGGGCGTTGGCTACGACCGGCCGTCGTTCTCACACTTCTCGTCGATTTCGTTCTGGCACACGGCAGCTCCCAACAGTGGAAACGAGTACAGGCTGGATCGGAAGGACGGCGTCGGCGATGGATCCTGCCGGCGCGCGCCCGAACATGATCGTGAACATTTCCGATAGCCAGACGCTGGCCGTGAAGGCGGAGAAGCATGTGCCGCTGGTGTTCGTCGACCCGACGAAGTTCCAGCGCGGCGTCTTCGCGCAGGAGAAGGCGGTCCTCGATACGTTGAGCGCGCCGCACGCTCCTGTGGGCGACGCGCACAAGTACGTGCTGGAGGTCACCAGGAGCGCGGCGCAGGCCTCCGAGGTGGTGCGGGCCGCATGGGAGAGATACAAAGGTAAGGACAACCCGGACCTGCGGCTGCTCGACCTGGACAAGGTGGCGGCGCTGATTGAGGCGGACTTCCCCACGACGCTGTATTACGTGCCGCTGCGCAACAGCCTGTTCGACACCCACGTGAACCAGGCGTCGCCCCACGATCGGCAGCTCCAGGTACTGCTCGGACGCCATCGCAGGCTTCTTCCAGGAAATGAAGCGGATCGGCAGAGCCGACGATGTCGTCATGTACGTGCACAGCGAGTTCGGCCGCCGTGTGCCGGAGAACACCAGCCTGGGGACGGATCACGGCACGGCGCAGGTGAACTTCGTGATCGGCAATGCCGTGAAAGGCGGTCTCTACGGGAAGCCGCCGAGTTTGACGAACCTGGTGCTCGGCGACAATCTCGAGAACACGACCGACTTCCGTCAGGTGTACGCCACCTTGATTCAGCAATGGATGGGCGCGGACGCCGCGACGGTGCTGGGGCAGAACTTCACGACGCTGGACATGTTCCGGGCTTAGCAGTCCGTAGTGGAGGAGTCGATGGTCGCTCGCGTGGGCTGGTCTCCGGGGCCGGCGGCTTGGAAGGACGACCTGTCGCCCCTGACCGCGGCCGAGTGGAACTACGACCGCGCCGCGCATCTGCTGGCGCACGCCGGCTTCGGCGGCACACCGGCCGAGATCCAGAAGCTGGCTGATGCGGGCCTCGAGCGCGCAGTCCGCTCGCTCGTCTACTACGAGAGCATCCCGAATCCGACGCTGCAGCCGTTCGTCGAGTCAGGGCTGTGGGATCCCACGCTGAACGGGTTCCCGGAAAGCCGACCCGAAGCAACCGACCGGGCGGAGAAGTTCGGCACCTCGATGGGGGTCGAGACCAAGCCATCAGGCAACCGTCCGGGGCAGCCGATCTCCGACCGCTTCTTCTACTGGCTGCGGGCGACGATGCTCGAAACGCGCCGGCTGGGCTACTGGTGGGCCAACCGGATGCTGCAGACCACGCATCCCGTGGAACAGAAGATGGCGCTCCTGTGGCACGGCCACTTCGCCACCCATGAGAACAAGGTGCGCGACTACCGAAAGATGATGCAGCAGATCGACCTGTTCGAGCGGGGCGCGACGGGCAACCTGCGGGACCTGACCATCCAGGTCGCGCAGAACCCCGCGATGCTGTACTTCCTGGACGCGCAATACAACGTCAAGGGCGCGCCGAACGAGAACTTCGCCCGCGAGGTCATGGAACTCTTCACCATGGGCGTCGGGAACTACTCAGAGCAGGACGTGCGCGAATGCGCGCGCGCGTTCACCGGGTGGTACTTCGACAACCTTACGTTCAAGGTGGACCCGGACAAGCACGACGCCGGCGAGAAAACGTTTCTGGGCCGTACGGGAAACTTTGACGGCGTGGATCTTCTGAAAATCATCTTCGAGCAGCCGGTGACCGCGGAGTATCTGGCCGGCAAGATCTTTCGCTTCCTGGTCCGGGATGAGGTGTCCCCAGAACTGCGCACGAAGCTCGGTGCGGTTCTGCGAGAACACGATTACGAAGTCAAGCCGCTACTCACGGTCATCTTCTCCTCGAAGGACTTCTACAGCCAGGCGAGCTACGGCGGCCACATCAAGGGGCCGGTCGAGCAGATGGTCGCGATGATGAAGCACCTCGGTGTCGAAGCCGTTCCCGGGGTGCCCGATTTCAATCAGTCGACCATGTCGATGGGCCAGCACCTGCTGAATCCGCCGTCGGTGGCAGGCTGGGCCGGCGGTAGGGCGTGGATCACGCCGGGGCTGCTCATTGCCCGCGGCAACGTTGCACGCGAGA
Organism: uncultured Acidobacteriota bacterium; assembly: GCA_963814955.1. Lineage (GTDB taxonomy): Bacteria > Acidobacteriota > Vicinamibacteria > Vicinamibacterales > UBA2999 > DATCJA01. The sequence continues at coordinate 723,481 of CAWFEX010000008.1, read as the reverse complement.
TACTGATTCCCGACATGACCGGCTTCAAGGACTGGAACTTCACCGCTGGCAGCGACGACATGCTTGGTCGCCGGCTGCGGGACGGGTTCGACATCGGCGCGGCCACGGCGGTCAACGATCCCTCCAGCATGAACGAGTTCGACCGGGTCGCCCTCGAGCGCGACGAGCGGTTCAATACCCGGATCTCTGGCTACGTGGGGTGGCAGCAGGCTGCCCGCAGGCTCATTCCCACGCCGCGCCAAGCGGCCCAGTTCGACCTCACTCAGATGGTGCTGGAGAGTGGCGCCAGGACGACCGCCGAAGCAGTCGATTACCTGATATGGCGGATGCTCCGCGTACCACCCGCGAAGGCAGCGCGCGACGCCTTCGTGGCGTTTCTGACGAAAGAGCTGGGGACGGACAACATCGATCGCGCAAAGACCTACATGGAAGATGCGCTGCGCATGACGGTGCATCTGGTGATGAGTACACCTGAGTACCAGATCGTATAGCGCCCGCCTTTGCCAGCCGGCTTCTATGGGCCACGCCTCAGTGCAGCCGCTGCGATAAATCCGTACCGAAAAGAGCCCGTGGAAACGGGCTTCGAAAGGTCCGCGTGCGGCGGGGAGGAGTAAGAGATGACCGCTGCGATCGCTAACGCTCTGCGCCCTGTCGATGCCCTCAACGTGCGCGTGCTGGTGGACAACGTCACCGATAGCCTGTCGACGGTTCCTCAAGGCGTTATGCAGGAATGGGGACATCTAAACGCGAATGGAAATCTGGTGTTGTCGGGAGAGGCACTCTGCTGCGCAGCCTTTGGGCTGTCTTTGGTCATTACAGCCCGATTGGGAAACGCACACCATGTTCTCCTCTTTGACGCAGGCCCGGAGGCTTACGCGGTTAGTCGTAACGGCGATCGCCTCAAGATCGCTTTTGCAAACGTCGGTGCAATCGTGCTTTCCCACGGTCACTGGGACCATGCTGGTGGTCTGGTCGAGGCGATCAACAAGATCGTTGCCTCGAATGGCGGCGAGCCAGTGTCCTGTCACGTCAACCCGGGCATGTTTGTGAGCCGAGCGATCCGACTCCCCGACGGAGGCTACATTCCGTTCAAAGACATTCCGAGCGTCCAGGCACTCAGTGGCGCCGGAGCTGCCGTCGTTAATTCGCCAGAGCCTCGTTTGCTGTTGGAGGATTTGTTTTACCTCAGTGGAGAGATCCCGCGCGTCACACCCTACGAGCGCGGATTGCTCAGTCACATGCGGCGCTCGGGAGACGGCAGCTCTTGGGAACCGGATCCTTGGATCATGGATGAGCGCTACGTGGCTGCGCACATCAAGAACAAGGGAATCATCGTGTTCACTGCATGCTCGCATTCCGGCGTCATCAACGTCCTGAAGGACGCAAGCAGCGCTTTTGCGGACGTCCCGCTGTACGCCGTAATGGGGGGGTTCCATCTCTCAGGATCAGGTCCCGAAGCGGTCATTCCGGAAACCGTCAATGATCTTCAGGCCTTCGGGCTGAAGAAGATTGTCCCAGGGCACTGCACCGGCTGGCGCGCCGTTTCCGCGTTGTCCAGAATTTTCGAAGACGATGTTCTTGTGCCTTGCGCGGTGGGTCGCGGGTTTAGCTTCTAGCGGGTACGGCGTCCGCCTGCGGAGCTCGTGGACGCGTTAGTCGTCGTCACCTCGAGCGCGTCCCCTCAAGTCCTTGATCGTACCCCGCAACTTCTTTGACGTGAGGCGCGTCTCTCTGGCACTGTTCCGCGGTTTCTACGAGCTCGGTCTCGTTCTTTGCTTGGCTTGCCTGGACGGAGCTCGCTCGCGTGTCTCGCGAGCGAAGTCTGGTGCGGAAGGGGAACGAACTCGAAAGGACGGTCCCGTCTGGTCGCTTTCATTTTTGGTGATCCTCTTCCGTCGATGGCTGGAGGAAGATGCGGCATTTCGAAAACGAGGTGAACCCCGCATAAACGAACTGGGAGAATGTTCATTAGCTAATCTCACCGGGTCTTTTGTCGCACTTCCACAAGACCCCAAGCGCGTTCGCTTCCGCAGGGCCTATCGGGCGCGGCACAGGGGCCAAGGGTTTGCATCCCCCCGACACCGCCTGCTCAGAAAATTCACGTGAGTGCGAATTCACGCGATTGCGTCCACCTGCACGAGGAGATCACCTATGCGCTTGCGCGCGGCGATGCTGCTGATTGCTGTTCTCGGGTTGGAGGCTGTCGAAGCGCAAACCGCGCCGACGTGGTGGGATCTTAATTCCCTCGGCGGCGACCGGCCGTCGCCGCGGCGCGATGCAGCGATGGCGCCGAACTATTCAACCGGCGAAGTGGTGCTGTTCGGTGGTATCGACGGAGGCGTCACGCCGCTCAACGATACATGGGTATGGAGCAGCGCAGGCTGGGAACGGCAGCTGCCCCAAACCAGCCCACCTCCCATGGTCTGGTCGGAAATGGTGTACGACTCGTGGCGGCACCGAATCGTGCTGGTCGGCTGGAACAACGATCGCTTCGATCCCAATTACGGTGCCCAGACCTGGTTCTGGAATGGCGATAACTGGTCGCGATTGCCGGTCAACGGTCCTCACGGACTTGGCGCGTACATTGGCTTTTCGCTGGCGTTCGATGAGCGCTCCGGCGACATCGTGCTTCACGGTGGCTTCGATATCACGTCAGGAGCGGCGTTAGATAGCACGTGGATATTTGACGGTGCTCAGTGGGCGTCGGCGGCCGGCAGCGATCCGCCCGACTCGTTCACAGGCCCGGCACCGCCGTCACCGCCGGCGCGCGGGTACGGCGCGATGGCGTACCGATCGCAGTCGCCAGGAGGTCGTCCTGCACGGAGGTCGGATCCTCAACTCAATGATGCGTTGACCGATACGTGGGTATGGGCCGGACAAGCGGCCGGGTGGGAGCAGCGGCTTCCGGTCAGTTCGCCACCGGGTAGCTGGATCGGATATCAAATGGCGAACGATCTTCTCAATCAACGTCTCATCGCCGTGGGGTGTCCCTATCCATATTGTTCACAGTCCGCGAGCCCAGCCGTCTGGGGCTGGGACGGCGAGAACTGGTCGTTGGTTCGAGCCAGCGACGAATCGGGCGGTCCATTCGTTGACGACGGGTTTTCGCTCGCCGAGATTCCTTATTACGACGGCGTTCTTTCGTTTGGCGGCTTCAAATTCGGTTTGGTAAATGGCACGTGGGCATGGGGAACCCTACCCCAGCTCTTCAACAAGGCTCCTGTCGCGGTGATTGGCCCGCCTGGCGGCGGGACAGTCTTCTGCGCGGCGCCGGCCTCGACACCGGTCAGACTCGACGGCAGCCAATCGTACCGATCCCGATCATCAGCCGCTGATCTATCAATGGAATGGACCGTTCGGCACGGCATCGGGACCGACGCCTGTTGTCGGACTCCGAATCGGGCCAAGTTCAGTCACGTTGACGGTGAGCGACGGTGACCTGACCGCAGCAGCATCCACCACGGTAAGGGTCGCCCTGACGGTAAATGGGCTCGAGAGTCCGCTCGCGCCGCTGGTCCCTTTGAGTGCTGAGGCACCACTGCCGACCGCCTCGTTCCAGGCGGGACGAACGCTCCCGTTGAAACTGGGTCTCATCTGCGGGACGCAGAGGCTCACGAGCAGCGACGTCTCACCACCGCGAGTCGCCTCCGTATCTTGGATCGGCAATTACATTGCCGCGGCTGCCGCGATAGCGCCATCAACTAACACAAACGACGGGTCGGGATTCTTCCGCTCGGAGAACACCAATTGGATTTACAACCTGGCGACGAACGGGTTCATGCCAGGCACTTACGAGCTGGTGATCGAAATGCCTGACGGCCTTTTCTATCACACGTTCTTTTCATTGAAATGAATTACGGACGGAGCTCAGGGACTAACTAGATCGTCGAATGGGATCTGCGACGAGAACGACCCGATACGAGACTGGAGGACCGAAGACGACACCGCCATGAGCTATCCGTCAGCTTCGGTCAGACGATAAGGAAAAGGGGCCCTGAAAACCGGACCTATTCGTGATGTGGTGCGGAAGGGGGGACTCTACCACCCCCGGTGAATCAGGTAGGCCTCGACGGCGTTCTCCGCGCGGCGCTTGGCCGTCCCGCCCTTCGCGTGCTCGGCCATGAGCGCCATCAGCGCCCTCGCTTCCGCCGATGGATCGGGTAGCGGCGGCTCGGCGGCCGCACAGGCTGCGACGATGTGCGCGTTATATCGGTCGAAGATCTCCTGGCTGAACTTCTCGCGTTCCGCAACCGTTCCGGCCTCCTGCTCCTGCACGAAGTAGCCGACGAGCACGATCTTGGAAGGATAGTCGGTGACAGGCATGGCGGTTTCCTACAGCAGCCCGAACGTCCAGCCGAACCCGATTGACCACCAGCTCTTCTGCGAGCGGAGCTGGCCGTACGGGTTCACGCCCCGGTAGAACTGGATGAAGTAGTCTTTGAGCGCAGTACGGTCTCCCGCTTCGGCCGCGCGCCCGATCTGCAGCGCGAACGACCACTGCCGTTGCTCGGGGTTCTGGGGCGTCTGATGGTAGTTGTAAATCAGCTTGTCCCTGAGATCGAACGAGACGTAGGTCTGCCGGCCGCGCCACTCGCTCATCAGGTACTCGACACCGAACGACGGCTCGTAGTTCTTCAGCGACGGCGTCAACGTCGGCTCGTCGCGTTCGAGCAGATGATCCGAGTAGTAGCCATCGGGGCCCCACGGAATGATGCCTCCGTGCCGCGCCTTCCAGTCGTCGCCCTCCGTGAAGACGTCGCTGCCCTCGAACGAGATCCCGTACTCCTGATACTCGTAGCTGACGTTGATCCGCTCGAAGCCTGGGATGTGGCTCATCGCGAAGATGGTGTACTCGTCGCCGAGGTGGGTGCTCTCGTGCGCCCACGGAACGTAGCGCACGCCGAGCCGCAGCGTCTCGGAGATCCCATATTGGAACTTCACCATCGCTCCGAACCGGTAGTCGGTGTCGACGATCGGCGCCGACGGATCCTTGAAGTCTTCGATCACGTGGAAGTGCACGGGCGTCCAGACGCCCAGGCCCCATTCCTTCGGGTCCATCTCGCCGTCCGCGATCTGCGTGGACACGGCGAAAATCGGAATCTCGCGCCCGAGCGTGATCTGCCACGAGAACCGAGTGCCGGGCTCAATGGACTGCGGAAACTCCTTGGCCCACGCCGGAATCAACAGCTGGACCTTGCCCTCGTGCGGTTCCGCGCGCAGCGGGTCGTACCATGGAAGATCGCGGAAGAACTTCGTGTCTAACGGCCCGTTCGGAATCTGCGGAGCGGCAGCAGCTGAGGCGGCTGCAGGCTGCGCAACCGCCGGTTCTGGGAACAGGAGACCGCCGGCACCGATGAGAAGGGTCAGGACCGTCCGGGCGCCCGCGTTCGTCATGTCACCCCCTTTGGCGGGCGGCGGGGCTTGGATCGCACCGGCCCGTGTACCTATCAACGTTCAAGGCCGCAGAAGCGAACAGGGCTGGCCGTGGGCCGATGACCGGGTGGCGCGGCTTACCTGTAGTCGACGAGAACCGGTGGCGTCCTCTCTGGTCCCCTCTAGCCGTCACACCGTAACAAGTGCAATAGACACCGGCCTCAACTCGCGATTTCCAACCGTCACACTCACTCTGTCTTTTTCTCTCGAAAAGGAACAAAGAGAGCCGTCGTTATTGAGTTTGTTACGTGTGACGTTTTGATTTTCGATGAAGTGTCACAAATTGCGATGTCGCACACGGATACGGGCGGGATTCATACGGTCAACCCTCGCGCACATTGCATAGGAGCTGAGTCGTCCTCAGCGGCGTACGCCTCCGCAATTGCGCACCGCCTCCGGTCGCGGCTTGAAGGGTTTGGGTTCTGGGCTGCGCGGGAATGGCGCTGCATGGCCCTAGATGGTGCCAATCGCGTCGCCGTCGTGAAGGCTACGGACGTTCCCAAGGTCCACAGGCGGCCCCGGAACGCCTCAAGTCCCGCACGCCGCGGAGTGGTTGGCGCTCCGCTCACGCTTCCCGGTTGTTCTCGATGTCGTAGGTGAAACGCACGCCATCATCCGGCGAACCGTCGGCTCTTTGGTGGCGGTACTCCACATCGACGAGTGCAAACTTCATCGAAACGTTTTCCGTCAGTTGCTCGCGTGCCCCGGCCGCCTGGACGCTGGTGATGGTGACATCGGACATCTTGATGACCAGATACTCGTGCTGGCCTTTCCCAGCCTTTCGCACGACGAGCGTGGCGTCCTTGATGTGTTGCCCCGTTGCGCAGGCCTTCATCAGCAATGGCGACGCCCTGTCTGTCGTGTGCGTGAAGCTGAGATCCGTGAACGTTACTCTCCCGGCGCCGCCTCCGCCAGCGGGGGCTATGCTGCCCGTTTGTAAGATTCCCCACGCCCACGAGACGACCTCGATTTCCCCTGCATGCTTCGCGTCGGTTGATTCCCCCTGGATTTCGCCCACCTTCAGGAAGACGTCTACACCCATCGCTCCGCTCCTGTTCTGCGCGATCCCATTGGCGCGCCGCCTCGGGGGAGGCCCGTGGATTCTACCGGTATTAGACGCCGATGAAGGGCATTGCGGAAAGCGAGGTGCGCTGCGATACGCCTGCGAATGTCGCAGCTCTACTACAGACGGTGGAGGAGGCGGTCTCGCAGCGACGAATAAAACGCCCACCCCGGTCTTCTGCCCAAATGTGGCACTTCGCATCAGTGACTGCCGTGTCGATCGACAACCGCGGAACGGAAGGGCGGGGTTCTATACCTGCCGACAGCCGACGATGACCGCGAACGGCGAGCGGCGCCACGGCACGTCCACGGCGAAGCCGGCGCGCTCCAGCAGGCGGACCTCTTCGGCGAGCGGCACGTACACGTCCTCGTCGGCCCACGATTCGTAGACGCGCCGTCCCCGCGCGCGGCTGCCGAACGTCTTTCCGAGATGCGCGAACCAGAGGTCGAGATCGCGCGCGAATCCGCGCGGGGTCGAGGCCGGTGCGCAGTCGCCGTTGATCAGGACGCCGCCGGGTCGAAGGGCGCGGTAACAGCGCCGATAGAACGCCAGCTTCGCGCGGGGCGTTCGGATGTGATGCAGCGAGTAGCTCGCGACGATGGCATCGCAGGACGGCAGCGCCTCGTCCAGGAAACTGCCCGTTGTCATCATCACACGGCGTGAGAGGCGGCCCAGGCGCGTACGCGCGATCGCCATCATGTCCGGGTCGGCATCGATGCCCCAGACGCGTGCGCCCGACGCGGACTCCAGGCATGCCCGCGCGAGCGCACCCGTGCCGATTCCGAGCTCGACCACCCTCCGCACCGGGCGCGCCGCATGACCGAGCGCGCGAGCGACTTCCGCAATCAGCTCGTCGTAGAGCGGAATCAGCGAGCGGATGCGAGCGTCATATTGTGCAGGCGATACAGCGAGGTGCGAGGCGACCGACATCACGCAGATTGTACCCGTGCCCCTACACGCGCCCCCCGCGTTGACGGACGCTGGGTGCCAACGTATCGCGAATGCGGCGGAGCTCGGCCACAAGCCGCGGGACGCTCGCCTCGATCTCTTCGCAAGCAGCGAGGGCGGCGCTGCCGTCGCCCGATCGCGCACGCATCTCCAGCGCGAGCGCGTGCTGGTACACGTCGCCCTGCGAGAAGAGGCCGGCCGAGCCCTTAAGCGCATGCGCCGCAGCTACCAGCTCGGGGACATCGGCGCCGTTGGCCGCGTTCCGCAGGCGGGTCAGCATCACGGGCGCATCGACCAGGAACATGTCGATGACCTCGGTGACGAGATCCGATCGTCCGCCCAAGCCGGCAAGCAGCGCTGACAGGTCGACCGATCGCGTCGCCGTTTCCGAAGATGACTCTGGGGGCTGCACTGAGGGAGCCACGGCTACGAGCGCATCGATTGCGGAGAACAATTCCGGTGCTCGGACCGGCTTCGATACATAGGCATCCATCCCCGCGGCCAGGCACTGCTCGCGATCGCCGGCCATCGCGCGCGCGGTGAGCGCCACGATCGGCAGGTGCCGTCCCGAGCCCTCTTCCCGTCTGCGGATGGCTGCTGTCGCCTCGAGCCCGCTCATCTCCGGCATCTGCACATCCATCAGGATCAGGTCGAAGGCCTCGTGCGCCACACGCTCGACCGCCAGCCGGCCGTTGCCCACGACAGTCACCTGGTGACCTTTCTGATCGAGCATGGCCGACAGGAGCTTTTGATTCGTCGGGTTGTCCTCCGCCACGAGCACGCGCAACCTGGTCTTCACGGCTTGCGTCGGGCGGCGCGGTTCTTTCGCGCGCGAGCGCCGCGAAGCGGCGGGTGTCGTGAACGCGGTGACGATCGCATCAAGCAGATCGGACTGCTTGACCGGCTTGGCCAGCGTAGCGGCGAAGAGCTTCGCTCGGCGGCCGCGCAGCGCCGGCGCTCCAGCCGACGTCAGGAGTATGACCTTCGGCGTGCCCAGCCCGTGCACCGCTGCGATCCGCTCGGCCAGTGTGAACCCATCGACGTCAGGCATCGCCGCATCGGTCAGCACGACCTGAAACGGCCGAGCGCGCTCCGCGGCGTCGAGCAGCATCTCCAGCGCGGTGGAAGCGCCGTCGGCGGCGGCAGCCGTCATCTGCCAGCTTTCGAGAATTTCAGTCAGGATCATCCGGTTGGTGGCGTTGTCGTCGACGACGAGCGCCCGCAGCGATCGCATATCGAACGACGGGACCGGGACCGTGTCGGCGGCACCCGTGTGAAGGTCGAACCGCGCGACGAAGTGGAATCGGCTGCCCTTGTCCGGCTCGCTTTCGAGTGACAGCCGGCCGCCCATCATCTCGACGAGTTGAGCCGAGATCGTGAGGCCCAGACCGGTCCCGCCGTACCGTCGTGTCGTCGACGCATCGGCCTGCACGAACGCGTCGAAGATCTCCCGGCGCTTGTCTTCGGGAACGCCGATGCCGGTATCGCGGACGGTGCAACGCAGCACGACCTCGTCGGTGGTTCGCTCTGCCACGACAATTTCGACACCAACTTCGCCGGCGTCGGTGAACTTCACGGCGTTGCTGACCAGATTCAGCAGGATCTGTCGCAGGCGTCCGGGATCGCCGATGAGGGCGGTGGGCACATCCGGGGCGATGCGGCAGGACAGCTCGAGCCCCTTCTGGTCGGCGCGCGGCCCAAACAGCTTGACGCTATCCTCGATCGTGTCGCGGACGATGAACGGCACGCGGTCGAGCGTCAGGCGGCGCGCCTCGATCTTCGAAACGTCGAGGATGTCGTTGATAATCGTCAGCAACGCTTCAGCCGACTCACTGGCCGTCTTCAGGTAGCCACGCTGTTGCGGCGTCAGCTTCGTTTGCAGCGTCAGGTCGGTCATGCCGATGATCGCGTTCATCGGCGTCCGGATCTCGTGGCTCATGTTCGCCAGGAACTCGCCCTTGGCGACGGTGGCGGCCTCCGCCCGCCTACGTGCCACCTCGAGCTCCCCGACGAGCTGTGCCAGCCGCTCCGCGTTCTGCTCCTGCTCGCGTTTGGCGATCTCCATCTCCTGCGCGTATCGACGCAGAGTGTCCTCGGCGGCATTCCGCTCTGTCACATCGCGCGCCGCCGCGTAGATGAGTCCCTGCGCGATGAACGGCGAGGCGAACCATTGCAGCCACTTGTACGACCCGTCCCTGGTGCGATACCGGTTCTCGAAGTTGATCACGTGCTCGCCCGTCGTCACCCTGGACAGCTCGCGCAGCGTCACCTCGCGGTCGTCGGGGTGCACGAAGTCGATGAACGGCGACGCGCGCAGCTCGTCCTCCGAGAAGCCCAGGACCGTCTGCCACGCCGGATTGAGGCGTACGAAGTACCCCTGGAACGTGGCGACGCAGAAAAGGTCGAGTGACAGCTTGAAGAAGCGATCGAAGTCCTCGCTTGTCCACAGCCGCTCGAGGTAGAGCGCGATCTGGTTACAAATCGTCGTCATCGTCGCCAACAGGTCCGCCGAGGGCTGGAGGATGTCCCGGCTGAAGAACTCCATGACACCCTGCACCTGTCGGCCCTGCATGATCGGGATTGCGAATGCGGCGTGAAGTCCGACGCGTTGAGCGACGCGGGCACGCGGGAAGTTGTCGTCCCGGGTCACGTCGGGAATCCACGCCGGCTCGCGCGTGGCCCAGACCCTGCCCGGCAGACCAATCCCCCGCTCGAACGTGGACGCCTTGGTCACCGTCGTGAACTCGTCAATCAGCAGGCCCGGCGCGTGCCATGTGCCGACGCAGTGCATCACCTGTCGGGCGCGGTCGGCTTCCCAGATGGCGCCGCACTGCCACCCCAGTGCGCGGCAGACCGCTGCGACCATGCGGGGCGCTGCCTCTTCGAGAGTCGTGCATTCCACCAGCGCCCGGGCGGTTTCGTAGAGCACCAGCTGATGCGGGCTGAAACGTCCGCTGGTGTCTGGCTGGGAAAACGTTGGCTGATCCATGGGTCACCTTCACGGACTCCACGCATTACACTACCGTTGCCACGGCGCAGTCCCCGAGACCTATTCTGACGTCATGGGAGTGTGAGATGGGTGCCGAATCTGCTCGAAGCCGTCGCATCCTGATCGTCGATGACGACCGAGGGCTGCGTCACGCGCTGTCCGCGCTGCTGGCCGGAGCCGGCCATAGCATCGAGTCCGCCAGCGATGGACTAGAGGCGCTGGCGCTCCTGCAGGATCGCCCGTTCGACATCGTCCTGCTGGATATCGGCCTGCCGAGCATGAGCGGACTCGACGTCCTGGCACGCGCGTGTGAGCTCGCCACGCCGCCTCTCGTCATCATGATGACCGCCGACGACACGCCGCAGTCGCTGCTACAGGCGGTCAAGCGCCAGGCCTACCGGTACATCCGCAAGCCGTTTCCACCGAACACGATCGTCGACGTGGTCAACGACGCCGTCGCGCCGTCGGCGGCGCTGTCGATCGACGTCATCTCGGCGCGACCCGAGTGGCTCGAACTCGTCGCGCCGTGCACGCTGCAGACCGCCGAGCGTATCCAGTCCTTCGTTCTGCACCTCGAGGCCACGCTGCCGGAGGACGTGCGGGAGGCAGTCGCGCAGGCGTTTCGCGAGCTGCTGATGAACGCCGTCGAGTGGGGAGGCAAGCTCGATCCGAACCGGAAGGTTCGCATCTCATGCGTGAGGGCGAAGAAGATGCTGCTCTATCGGATCGCCGATCCTGGCGAGGGATTCGATATCGACGGCCTGCGGCATGCGGCGATCTCGAACCCGGAAGATGATCCGATCCGTCATTCTGTCGTCCGCGAGGAGAGAGGCCTTCGACCGGGCGGCTTCGGTCTGGCCATGACACAGTCGCTCGTCGATGAGTTGATTTACAACGAAGCGCGGAATGAAGTCATCTTCGTCAAATATCTGGAATGAGCGGAGCACGCCGTGACCTCGCGCATGAAAATCGCGGAAACGCCGGTCGGCGACGTCACCATCCTCCGGCTGACCGGCCGTCTCGAGCTGGAGGAGGGCGATCTCGTGTTTCGCGACTACGTGAACAGGCTGGTCGCCGAGGGGCGGGTGAAGATCGTGCTCGATCTGAAGGACGTCACGCATATCGACAGCGCCGGCCTCGGGATGCTCGTAAGCAAGTATGTCTCGACGCGGAATCGCGACGGCACGATCAAGCTGCTCCACCTCACGCGCCGCAGCAATCACCTGATGGGCATCACGCGGCTGGCGACGGTGTTCGAGATCTTCGACGAGGAAGCCGATGCGTTGCGGAGCTTCGGAGCAGCCACGTAGGACACGTCGGCGCGCTCCGGGCGCCCTTCAAGCCGTTGCTGTCGAGCATCGCCGGGTAGGTCTTTGGGCGCATGTCGGGATCGTGCGCGAATCGATTGGCTCGCAGTCCGAGCCCGACTCGGGTCGACTTCGCGAAAGTGACCGCCGTGTTCGAGCGCGTGAGCGCGCTGAAAAGTCTCGAGCCTCTAGCGCGACGGCTTCGGGTTCACGATCGCCATCGGCCCGACGATCCTGTTCGGATCGGCGTTCGGCTTCGGCGCGGAATTTCTGCGAGCGATCGTTCTGGACCTCGGTGACGTAGAGGTTGCGGTCGGCGTCGACGTGGATCTGATGGACGCCGTCGAACTGGCCCGGCAGCGGGCCGTGGCTGCCGATGTCGAGGATGTAGTGCCCCTCGAGGTCGTACTTCACCAGCCGATCCGTCGTCCAGTCGGCCACCCAGACGTGATCGTCCTGTGTGACGAAGTGCGACAGTACCGACGAGTTGTAGCCGGTGGGAAACATGTAGAGGAACTTCCCGTTCTCGTCGAACACCTGCATCCGGTGATGCTCGCGGTCGGCGACGAACATGCGGCGGTCGCGGCTGATGCCGATGCTGTGCACCGACCAGAATTCGTACGCCTTCGGGTTGTCCGGATCGACCGGCGGCCGCCCCCAGTCCATCAGGAAGTTCCCGTTGCGATCGAACTTCGCGACGCGCGTGCCCGCGTACCCGTCGGCGACGAAGAAGGTGCCATCGGGAAGCCACGCGATGTCGGTGGGCCGGTTGAAGTTGTTCGGTCCCCGCCCGGGCACGCCGCGCTCGCCCATCGTCCGTACCAGTTTGCCGTCGTTGGTGAAGATGTTGATCTCGTGCATGTCGTCATCGACGATCCAGAGATGCTTCTGTGGATCGTACGGATTCATCAGGATCTTGTGCGGTCCGCGGCCCATTTCCCCGAGCCCGCTGCCGCGCGGCGGCGCCAGATACCGATCGTGCTGCAGCCATTCGCCAATGGTGGTGCCGTCGCGATCGACGGTGAAGACGAGATGGTGCCGCCGCATCTCGTAGGGGTAGGGCTTGTCGGCGTACGCGCGCCGGCCGGTGTTCGTGCGGGGCGGGGTCAGGAGACACGCGCAGATCCAGGGGTCGGCGCCCGGTGGCAGGGCGATCTCGCCGCGCTGTGCCACCCAGACCTTGTTGGGACTCTCGGCCCACACGCCCGCGCCCGATCCCCACGTCCAGCCGGCATGCGGCTGGTCGGTATCGGGCAGCGCCTTCGGCCACGGGACGACCGGCTCGTAGTCGCCCAGGTCGACCTTCCTGATCGCCTGCGGCGCCTGACTCGCGTCGATCCCGAGCATGCCTGGAACGAGCGCGAGCGCACCCAGCAGCAGCGACGTCGCGACGAGATGCGGCATGGCGCGCATAAGCTGCACTCCTCGGTTGGCTGGTAATCCTAGCATCCTTGACAGCGTGCGCGGCGGGGTGTTGACTATGCGGCATGCCGACGGCAATCGCCCGCGCTCGAGCGTGCCTGTGCATCATCGTCCTCGCGCTCACGCTGCCGTGTGCCGCAGACGCGCAGCAGCGCGGCGGTCAGGGACAGCCCGCGGCCGCCAAGGCGCCGCCGCCGACCGGTGAGCGCGTGCGCGTGAAGGTCGGGCATGCCAACGTTCACATGGGCCCGACCACCGTGAACGAAGTGATCGTGCTCGCGCCGAAAGGCACGGTCCTGTCCGTGCTCGGACGGCGGGGCGAGTGGATCCATGTCGGCATCTCGCCGGCGCTTCGAAAAACCGGCATGGTCATGCGCTGGTACAAGAACGAAGACAACGGCTGGATTCACGACTCGCTGCTGGAGATCGTCCAGCCAGCGCAGCCGTAACTGTTTCGATTCAGTCGCGAGCCGCGAGGTACGTCGCTTCGTCGTGCCCCGGACGTCGATAAGGAGGGCCATGTTCCCTAGAACTCTCGTCCTTGCCGTCGTTGCCGCATCAATCGCCGTCGCACCCGCGCTCGCGCATCACTCGACTGCGATGTTCGACCAGTCGAAAGTGGTCTCCCGCACGGGGACGATCAAACAGCTCGAGTGGGTGAATCCGCACGTCTGGTTGCACGTGACGCTGACCGATCAGAGCGGCCGCGAGGCGGTCTGGTCGTTCGAAGCGGGATCGCCGCTGCAGCTGCAGCAGCTTGGCTGGAAGGCGGAAAGCTTCCGCCCCGGCGGCACGATCGAGGTCGGCTTCCGGCCGATGAAGGACGGCTCCCGCGGCGGCCAGCTGATGAACGTGACACCGAGCGGCGGCCAGAAGGTCTGCTCGAACCGCGGTTGCGAATAACAACAAACCCCAACTCGCAACTTCCAACTGCCAGGCCGTGCGCGTAACGGTTTGGGAGTTGGCTTCTTGGGAATTGGGAGTTGACGCTAGTCGAACCGGCCGTCGGGCGGGAACCGGATCGTCTGGTCGAACCGCGACGGCACGGTCATGTCCTTGTCACCGCGTGCCGGTTGGACGATCGCGTCCGCGATATATAGCCTTCCCTTACTGACATAGAGCGACGTGCGGGCGCGGCTGCCGTCGGTACGGTCAACGACCAGCGTGAGCCCGTAAATCGCCCGTTCGTCGTTGTAGACGCGCGGGAAATCCGTGAACAGCACCTCGCCTTCCCGCATTAGGAAGTACGCGGCTTCATTGAGCAGGTTCGTCGCCGCATCCGTGTTGCCGGCAAGGTCCACCACCGTGAGCCGATACAGGACGCGATCGTCCTCAGCGGAATAAATCGTGGTCGGCAGCCCTTTGAGCAGCGTCGACTGTTGTGTGCCGGTCCGGACCTGCGGGGCGACGGGGAACTGAATGGCGACGCCACGATCGAGATAGATGTATTCCTGCCAGGCGGCGGCGGGACTGGCGCCAAGGATGACGATCAGGACGACAAGCGAGCGGAAACGCATGGCATCCTCCACGTGAGCAGCCGGGGAGGGCGCAGCATAGCACGTCAGGCGGTCGTCGGGACGACCGCCGCACGATGGGAGTCGTCGCCAGCCCGGTGATGGGTATCTCCTGCAGCTTGATGCCCCGCTGCTCGAAGATGCCGCGCGCCACGCCCACTACCTTGACCGAATTGGCTTCGGAGCTGTTGTAAAGCGTTCCGACCGCGCGGACGCCGGGCACGAGCCGCTGGATGGTGTCGACCGTGTCCTGGACCGGCGGGAACGAACCCACACCGGTGACGTGCGGCATGTGATCCGTCCGGCTCTTGCCGGCGCCGGCCGCAATCGGGTCGTATACGTAAGTGAACACGACTGGCTTGGACCGGGCAGGGACGCCGCGGCTGTGAGCACCGGCGTTGTCATCGCGACGATCACGTCGACGTCGGAACCGTCGTAATTCTGAATCAGCAGCGGGATGTTGGCGATCTCCCCCTGGGCGTGCGACCGGCGGACCTCCAGGTTGACACGCTCCTCTATGCCCTCCTCTTTCAAGCCGTCGAAGATGCCCTTCATGCACATCTTCGGCGCCTTCTTCCGGCGCGAAATAGACGAGGCCACCCCGCACCAGATGGCCCTACCTCCTGGCACGCGCCTCGGCCCGTACGAAGTCACCGCGCAGTTCGGCGTGGGCGGCATGAGCGAGGTATGGAAAGCCACCGACACCAATCTGAAACGGGCCGTGGCCATCATGGTGTTGCCGACCTCGGTGGCCTCAGATGCCGAGCGGCTGGCGCGATTCCAGCGCGAAGCAGAAGTCCTCGCCTCGCTCAATCATCCGAACATCGCCGCGATCTACGGCTTGGAGCGCTCAGGAGCCACGATCGCGCTGGGGATGGAACCCCTTAGAACTCGACACCGATCGACGCGACAAAGAAGTGGCCGTGCGATCCGGGATTGAAGAAGTAAAACACCGGCTCGACCTTCGACACCGTCACACCCACGAGGAGGCCGCGCTGGATGTCAAGCGGCGCGCGGTGGGCGCGCGTCCGCTGTGTCACGAGACCGGCCCGGAGCCACTCTGTGGCCCAGATGCTCACTTCCGACCAGTTGTAGAGGAAGCGGTCACTGAGGTGGTCGACGTCGATGACGTACTCTCCCTCCGAATACAACTCGAGGCGTCTCCACGCAAGATCCAACTCCAACGCTGGGATGATTCCGTCAGTGTCTCCGATGACGGCGCCGAACATCGGCGTCAGCTGAAGCGTGACCGTTTTTCCGAGGTGGAGGTTCCATCCGACGAAACCCGAAACCGATCGGCGGTCCTCGTAGTTGTAGCGTCCTTCGATGTGCAGCGACCCGCGGTCAACGGCCACAGTCGGCTGGACGTAGTTTTCATCGTGCGGAAAAAAGTACGTGGCGGCGGACGCGCGCAGCGACCAGGGTGGCTCCTGGTCCACGGCTCCTGAATCCTGAGTCGCGCCGGCACCGGCTGACTGTGCCCGGGTGCCGACCGAAGCGGACACGATCAAGAGGATCAGAATGGCAATCCCTTGTTGGAAGAACCGCGCCTTGTCGCTGCAGTCCTTGCGAACGGTGCCCCATTGGCGCTTGCTCAGCTAGGGTCCCCACTTCTTCCACGAAGTCTTCGTGTTTCGAGCAGGCCTCGACAATTTGCTGACTGGCACAAACGAAACTCTATGAGAAAACACGTGCCCTTGGAAGGTACACCCATTGCCCCATTTCAAGGCGTGCTTGCCGAGCTCAAGAACTCCGCGTTCGTGGTATTGCACCGGTCCCCTGCACCGGTACCCGTCCTCGCGCTCCCGGCGCCAGCAGCCCGTTAGTCCGTTAGCTTTTCGCTGGCAGAAACGAAAATGGTTGCGTTTGCCGCTTGCCTATCAGACGCTCACTCGGGTGAGGGTGCGATTGCGCTTCCGGGATAAAGCAGAAGTCTCTGATAGCGCCTCGGAGCTAACCCACCGAGTGGTGACGACCGTGATGACACCGTCTGGCAGGACGACTCGCACCCCTACGTTCGGCTAGATTTCTTCCGGTTCGATTGGGCGCGGATGAGTTAAGTTGGGCCCACCCTTCGTCCTCGATTCGCCAGGTGCCGACCCCGTCCTTGCGGTCATCGCCGGGGCAGCGCCGCCGGCTGGAGCGCAAGTCTTTCTCACGCTTCCACCCGACCGCCGACACCTGTTCGACGGACGAACCGGTGCCAGACTGGCGTAGTCGAGCGACGCGATATGGCCCGCAAGAGTAGCGAAAGCGATGTCCTGTGGTACAAGCGAGCGGTCATCTACGAGTTGCCCGTCAAGTCGTTTTACGATGGGAACGCGGACGGCGTCGGCGACTTTCCGGGCCTCATCGACAAACTCGACTATCTCGAGGGACTTGGCGTTACCTGCCTCTGGCTCCTGCCCTTCTTTCCATCTCCGCTTCGCGACGACGGATACGACATCGCTGACTACTGCGACATCCACCCGACCTACGGGACCCTCGACGACTTCAGGCGCTTTCTTGATGCGGCACACGAGAAACGAATGCACGTCGTCATCGAGCTGGTGCTCAACCACACGTCCGACCAGCATCCGTGGTTTCGCCGCGCGCGCGAAGCACCTCCGCGATCACCCGAGCGGAACTTTTATGTATGGAGCGACACGGACGACAGATACCCCGATGCAAGGGTGATTTTCGTCGACGGCGAACGATCGAACTGGACGTGGGATCCAGTCGCCGGTGCTTACTACTGGCATCGCTTTTTTCATCACCAACCGGATCTGAACTACGACAATCCGGCGGTTCTCGACGAGGTTCTCAGAGTTATCGATTTCTGGCTCGATCTCGGCGTCGATGGGTTCCGTCTCGATGCCGTGCCGTACCTGGTCGAGCGCGAGGGCACGAGCTGCGAGAACCTTCCCCAGACTCATGCCGTGCTCAAAGAGATTCGGCGCCACATCGATGAGCGGTGGCCGCACCGGATGCTGCTCGCCGAGGCCAACCAGTTTCCGGCCGACGTCCGCGCATACTTTGCGGACGGCGACGAATGCCACATGGCGTATCACTTTCCGCTCATGCCTCGCATGTTCATGGGTCTGCACCTTGAAGACCGGCATCCGATTGTCGAGATCATGCAGCAGACGCCGGCCATTCCCGACGTGTGTCAGTGGGCGCTGTTTCTGCGGAACCACGATGAGCTGACGCTCGAAATGGTCACCGACGAGGAGCGGGACTACATGCATCTGGCGTACAGCGTCGACCCGCAGGCGCGCATTAATCTCGGCATCCGGAGGCGCCTTGCGCCGCTTATGGGAAACAACCGCCGGCGCATCGAGCTGCTCAACAGCCTGCTGTTCTCGTTTCCAGGCACTCCGATCGTGTACTACGGCGACGAGATCGGAATGGGCGACAACGTGTACCTCGGCGACAGAAACGGTGTCCGGACCCCGATGCAGTGGACGAGCGATCGGAACGCCCGGTTCTCACGCGCCGATCCGGCGCGCCTGTATAGCCCCGTCATCATGGATCCCATCTACGGATATCAGGGCATCAACGTCGAGGCACAGGAACGAGACGGTTCGTCGTTGCTCCAGTGGATGAAGAACCTCATTGGGTTGCGCAAGCTGTTTCCGGTGCTCGGCATCGGCAGCCTGCGGTTTCTCGAGCCCGACAACCGGAAGGTCCTTGCCTACCTCCGCGAACATGGGACCGACGCGATTCTCTGTGTAGCCAACTTGTCTCGATCCGTCCAGCCGGTGGAGCTGGACCTTGCGCAATTTGCTGGACTTACTCCGATCGAGGTACTTGGTTACACGGAGTTTCCAATCATTCGAGAGCAATCGTATTTCCTCACACTCGGCCCCTATGGCTTCTACTGGTTCGAGCTCCAGCGTCGTGACCTCTGAGACCGCGTCGGCCCAGGTCGAAATCGTTGTGGGCCTCACGAGCTACAACGACGCGGGCACTATCGGTGCCGTTGCAGCAGCAATGCACGACGCCTTGGCCAGGTATTTTGCCGGCGCCGCGAGCCGTTTCGTGCTCGCCGATTGTGGTTCTACCGATGACACACCCGTGCGCGCGCGCGACTCGCTCAACGGCATGCACGACATCCTGAAGGTGGCGTCCGCTCCGACCACGACTGATGTGCTGGACCGGCCCTATCACGGGATTCCGGGAAAGGCTCGCGCGCTGCACGCCATCTTGACCGCTGCGAAAGAACTTGGCGCGCGAGCCTGTGTAGTCCTCGATGCGGGCATCGAGACGGCGACGCCTCAATGGCTCCAGTGGCTGGCCGGCCCCGTGCTCACGCACGGCTTCGACCTCATGGCGCCTTTGTACCGACGCCACCCGTACGAGGGGGCGTTAACCAAAGGGATCGTGTATCCGATGTTTCGCGCGCTCTACGGCGTTCGCCTTCGGCAGCCGGCGGCGGGCGAATTCGCATGCTCGTCGCGCTTGCTCGATCGCTTCCTCGACGAGGATGTCTGGGATCGCGACGGCGCGCAGGTCGGCATCGATCTGTGGCTGGCTGGCGCTGCGGTGTCGGACGACTTGCGAATTGGCGAAGCGGCGCTGGGCATTCGACGTCACCACTCGCACACCGACGAGACGGTCGACCTCGGCACAACGGTGACGCAGGTCGTCGGATCCCTGTTTGCCGATCTGGAGAACCGCGTCGAGAGGTGGCAGCGAGTGCGCGGCTCCGTGCCAGTGCAGCAGTTCGGAGAGCTGCCGGCGGGAACATCGTTCCAGGCTGTCTCCGTCGATCATGAGAAGCTGATCGAATCGTACCGTCTGGGATACCGCGAGCTGCGCGACATCTGGACCTGGGTGCTCCCGCCACGAACCATCATCGACCTTCGTCGCCTGATGGACGGCCCCGCGGCGAACTTCAAGCTCGACGATGAGCTGTGGGCGAGAATCGTGTACGACTTTGCACTCGGATACCGCCTGAGAGTGCTCGCACGTGAACATATCCTGCGTTCGCTCGTCCCTTTATACCTCGCGTGGTTCGCATCGTTCATTGTCGAGGTGCGCGATCGCGACGAAGACGAAGTCGAACGGCGGCTCGAACGGCTCTGTGCGGCCTTCGAGGCGCAAAAGCCATATCTGATCTCGAAATGGCGGTGGCCCGAGCGGTTGCGCGCGTGACGTGACGCTCTGCAGGCCTGCCACACATGGAGGACCACGACGATGGTGGAAGGGATTCAGCGGGCGCTTACGCTCGCAGGAACGCGGATCGTCGACGGTATCGCGAACTTTCTGCCGGGCGCACTGGTGTTGCTGCTGCTGCTCGTTGCCTCGCTGATCGTGGCGGTGATCGTTCGCTATGCCGTGTTCCGTGCGTTGAACGGGCTCGACTTCGATCGACGTGCTGAACTGCTCGGGGTCTCGGTGGCCGAGTGGGTGCCCTCGCGCAGCGCCTCGAAACTCGTCGCCTCCGTGACGTACTGGGCGATCCTGCTGATCGGGCTGATGCTGGGTCTGGCGGCGCTCGATGCCGCGTTGCCGTCGCGGTTTGCGACGTCAGTGCTCGAGTACGTACCGCATCTCGTCGCCGCGATCGTGATTCTGGTGCTTGGCGGTTTGATCGCGCGCTTTCTCGCCAGGGCTGTCCTGATTGAGGCCGTGAACATGGGCATCCAGTCCGCACGGCTCTTCAGTCTTGCGGTGAAGTGGATGGTGCTCATAGTGGCGGCCGCAATGGCGCTCGATCACATTGGCATCGGACGGACCGCTCTGCTGCTGGCATTTGGCATCGTCTTCGGAGGGATCGTGCTGGCCGCTGCGCTGGCGGTCGGGTTGGGAGCGAAGGACATGGTCAGCCGGTCGCTGGAGCGTCAGTTGCGCGGGCCGTCACGCGAGGACAAGCTGGATCACGTCTGAGGACGCATGCCGTGATGCGGAAGGCAGATTCGTGCCCGATGGCGGCCTGAGGCTTCGGTGCTGAAGAACCTGTAACCCAGGGCCACGGGATCACCAGCGCGGTCTGCGTGCCCGCCTTCTCGATGGACACGGTGCACCGCGATCCGGAGTGACGCGAGCGATCCTCTCGCGTGCCCGCTGCGGCTACCAATCGAGGTCGCCGCACTGTCGCCCCGCGGTGAACCCGGCGCGGACGATCATGGGAAGGCTACAGCGCGTGAGCCCGTGACCGTCCATGCAGTCGAGGAAATAGATCGGCAGCAGCGACAGGACGACGAGCGCCGCGATGCCGATGGCGCGGGACTGCGGCGGGAGTCGGCGCGCCAGGAACCAAACTACCAAGCGCCCAGCGACGAGAATGATCGCGACCTCGCCGATCATGAGCGTCGCGGCCGCCAGTCCCAGTGGGCCCTCCTGCTCGATCAGGTTGGCGCTCAGGACCAGCACGGCAACGGGCGGAACTACCGCGAGGCAGTACACGAGAAAGAGCGGGCAGGGTAGTGTCAGGAGCACGACCGTCCACAGCAGTGAGATGCGCGTGGGCATGTGCGCCACCATTATGACTCCTGCGGCCGCGTGAAACCGCCGGATCGGCGAACGGCAGCATGGCGATCAGCGCGCCGGCAGCCGGTGACTCCCGTGCCGCGATCGTTGGTAACGCCGATTAGGAGCGCCCGTCGCGCGGCGCCGAATCTTGCCGACCGCTTCTTCGATGTGCTCGACAGATCCGTGACTGCCGACGAGCGAGCCAAGCCCGCGTGTCGGACAATTCAGTCTTGTTTAGCTGATTCTCAAGACACGCGTTCCGCAATTCTCCCGGCTAAAACGGTCTTCGTAGAACCTCAAAGATAGATTTGGTTGTTACCTGACAACCAAGGGCCTGAGCCGCTGCGAACGCCGCGGCGAGCGGAGTTTGGGTCTGGTTCGGATCTGTATCCCACAAGCCGCTACCTACAGAGCACGCCGACGCGCCTTGCACGTGCGATCGAGCGGCTCGATTCGGCCGACGAATCAATCACGGCGACGACCGACGACAGCGCAGCGTCGAACGCCGCTGCGTCTGACGGTTGCGCACACGATGCGCACACGACCCTCTCGAAGGCCCCGGTTGGGGCCCCCGCCGCAAGGATCGAAAATCCCCGTAACCGATTGAATTAAAAGCTTGGTGCGGAAGGGGGGACTCGTGCCCGCTGGCTCCGCCGAAGGCGGAGACGCGCCACGGTCTTGCGACCGCCAGCCCCTCAGGCTGGTGAAAATGCTGCGCTGATGTGAACTAACACAAATCCTGCAGACGGATGTGGGGCGGGAGTGTGCTGGCGCGCACGCCTGCGACAACTTTATTCGCACACACTCGCACAAAGGTGAATCAACGACCGTCGCGTCTTCCCGGCCGGCCAGTCCCCTATAATCCGGCTGGGTTCCGGTTTCTCAGAGGAGACGGCCATGCTCAGAGCCCAGGTATTTCGGCTCACTCTCTCAGCGATCTTCTTCGGCGCTCTCGGTAGCAGCATCGTCGCCGCGCATCACTCGGTCGCGCCGTACGACCGCGGCAGCATCCGTGAGCTCGAAGGCGTCATCTCGGGGATCAACTGGCGCAATCCGCACGTTCGGTTGACGTTGAGCGTCACCGACGAGGCGAAGCGCACGAGCGAGTGGGAGCTCGAGGGGGACTCCGCAAACGCCGCGGCACGGAAGGGCTTCACGCGCGATTCGATCAGGATCGGCGATCGGGTAAAAGTTGCGGGCTGGCCATCGAACCGCGGACGCCAGGAGCTGTTCGTGATCAACATCCTGGCTCCGAACGGTGTTGAGACGGTTCTGACCGACGTCAACGCCCCGCTGCGATGGACGCGTGGAGCGGCGGCACCGCGGGTTGTCGCGGCCGATGCGAAGCTTGGACGCAGCATCTTCCGCGTCTGGGCCCCGGGTGCGCTTTACGTGGCACGAGGGCCGTTCACGTATACCGCCGCGGCGCAAGCCGCACGGGCGAAGTGGGATCCGCTGAGGGACATGCCCGCGCTCAAATGCATTCCACCAGGCATGCCGAACGCGAATTTGAACCCGTACCCCATCCAGTTCATCGACGAAGGCAAGCGCATCCGATTGCGAATTGAAGAGTGGGAAGCCACGCGCACAATCGACATGGTCGCGAAGCAGATTCCCGCGGGCGCGCCCGCCAGTCGGCTCGGCTACTCGATCGGCCGGTGGGAAGGCGGCACGCTCGTGATCGAGACCGCGCGTATCGACTCCCCGTACCTTGATGATGAGGGCACACCGATGAGTGCTCAGGCGCGCGTCGTCGAGCGCTACACCGTGAACCAGGACGGCAGCCGTCTCGATTACACGGTCTCGGTCACCGACCCGCCCAACCTCGTCAAGCCGGCCGTCTGGGATGCGCACTGGAGCTGGGTGCCGGGCACCGTGATCCGGCCCTACGAGTGCGAGCTCAAGTGATCACGTAAATCGAAAATATCGGAGGAGACTATGTCGCATCGGAGGACGTTTATCAGAACGATGGCGGGTGCGGCGGCCGGGATGTTCGCCATACGCCGTGGCGTGCTGGATGCCAGCGCACAAGGGCGGGGCGGCGGGCAGGGACCACGACTGGTGGTAGAGCCGCCCACCGGCCCGGTGCAACGCCGTATCGTGCAGGTGGGAGGGCGTCGCGTCCGCGTGGTGGATGTTCACGCGCACGTCACCGTCCCCGAGGTCGAGCCACTTCTCGTCGGGACTGAATTTGCGAACGAGGGCGGCGGACGGGCCATGGGACCCGAACGCATTTGGGAAATGGACAGGCGCGGAATTGACGTGCAGGCGATAAGCGTCAATGGCTACTGGTGGTACGCGGTGAAAGATCGCGCCTTGGCCGACAAGATTGTCCGTGCGCACGACACCGGGATAGCGGCGTGGTGCAAAGCTCACTCGGATCGCTTCGTCGGCCTGACTTCGCCCTCGATGCAGTTTCCTGACCTCGCGGCCGCGCAGCTTGACTACGCGGTCAAAACCCTCGGCTTCCGCGGCGCATCGCTTGGCGGACATGTCAATCTTGAATCCCTGGCGGACCCGAAGTTTGATCCGTTCTGGGCGAAGGCCAATGAGCTTCAGGTGCCGGTCTTTGAACATCCCGGCGGCGCCGACAACGTCCTGAAACCGAATGCCTGGGAGGGAACCAGGGGCGCTCTCGGCAACATCATCGGCAATCCACTCGAGACGACAGTGTTTTTCTCCCACCTGATTCACGGTGGGACCCTGGACAAGTTCCCTAATCTACGGGTCATCGGCGCGCATGGAGGCGGCTATCTACCGTCGTACCTCGGGCGTACCGACGTCGCCTGTGATGTCCGCGCCGGCGCCAATTGCCTCAACAAGAAAAGACCATCGGAATACTTCAAGGACCAGTTGTTCGTAGACTCGATGGTCTTTTCGCCCGAGGACATACGGCATTTGGTGGCGAAGTCCGGCCCGACCCAGGTGGTGTACGGAACGGATATTCCGATCTACAACTGGCCAGACGCGATCGACAACATCCTGAAGGCAGAGATTCCCGACGCCCAGAAGGAGATGATTCTCGGCGGCAACCTGGCCAAGCTGCTGAAACTTTGAGGCTCCCAGGCTTGGGGTCTCAATGTTCCCCCGGCCGGCGTGCGGTGCTCCTCACGCCGGCTCGCTATCAACGTAAACGCGGGAAGGAGCGACGGCCCTTTATCTGATCGAAGGCAATCCGGTTGAGTGTGGTGCGGAAGGGGGGACTCGTGCCCGCTGGCTCCGCCGAAGGCGGAGACGCGCGCCTGACGCCGGCCTTGCCGCATAGAACGAGCGTGAGCGAGTGATATGCGGAAGGGGGGACTCGAACCCCCACGATCTTGCGACCGCCAGCCCCTCAAGCTGGTGCGTCTGCCAATTCCGCCACTTCCGCGTGCGGAGGGACGCGCACGCTAAAGCGTGCGCGCTACGAACACGATAGCGGACTCTTGACGATAGCTTCTTCTAGGGCGCCGGCTTTGCGGGTGCCGCCGGTGCCGAGTTCGCCGGTGCCGGAGCCGCAGGAGCTGGAGCCGCCGAGGCCGGAGCCGCCGGTTTCGGTGCCGGTGCCGTCGGCGTTGTCGGCAACGTCGGCACTGCACCAGACGCCGGCGCCGGTTCCGTCGCGCGCCCGCCCACGACCGATCCCGGTCCGCGCTGCGCGAGTATGTTCAGCATCAGCGCCCCCACCAGGAACAACACCGCCAGCACCGTCGTCGCGCGCGTCAGCACCGTCGCGCCGCTGCGGGCCCCGAACGCGGCCTGACTGCTGCCGCCGCCGAACGCACTGGCCAGATCGCCGCCCTTTCCCTGCTGGAGAAGGATCACCATCATCAGCACGAAGCAGACGAGCACGTAGAGCACTGCGGCGAGGTAGTACAGCATTCAATAAACCTGTTGCGAAAAAACCCTATTATACAGCCCCGGCCTGGCCGCCCGCGCCCGACCGGGACTGGCGCACCCGCGCGGCCTGGCGACCCCGACTCACTATCTCCTGAAAGCTTCGCACGTCCAGGCTGGCTCCCCCGACGAGCGCCCCGTCCACGTCCGCCTGCGACATGAGATCTGCGATGTTGTCGGGTTTCACGCTGCCGCCGTAGATGACGTGGCACAGCTCGGCCGGCTCCCCACCGAACCACTCGCGCAGCCGCTTCCGGATATGCCCGTGCGCCTCGGCCGCCTGCGCCGGTGTCGCGTTCCGGCCGGTGCCGATCGCCCACACGGGCTCGTATGCGACCACGAGCTGCGCGACGCGCTCGGAGCTCAGCCCATCGAAACCAGTCTTGATCTGACGATCGAGCACGTCGAATGTTTCCTGCCGCTCGCGCTGCTCGAGTGTCTCGCCAATGCATGCGATGGGGCAGAGTCCTGCGGTAAACGCCGCGGCAATCTTGCGACACACCGTCACGTCGGTCTCGCCGAACAGCGTCCGACGCTCAGAGTGACCGACGATCACGTATGCCACGCCCGCTTCCCGCAGCATCGGGCCGCTGACCTCTCCTGTGTAAGCGCCTTCGCGCTCCCAGAAGAGATCCTGCGCACCGATGCCGACGTTGCTGTTGCGCGCGGCCTCGACGGCGGAATAGAGAGCCGTGAACGGAGGAGCCACGACGATCTCAACGCCATCCAGATCCTTCGCCAGCGCGCGAAATTCTTTGACGTACTTCACGGCCTCGTCCACCGTCTTGTACATCTTCCAGTTGGCGCAGATGAATGGAGTGCGCATATGGTTTGGTCCGGCTGAAGCCGGACACTACGTACGGCTGAAGCTGTGTGCACTACTTGAGATTCGCGTCGGGCAATGCTGCCACACCTGGCAGCGTCCGCCCTCCCAAAAACTCGAGCGATGCTCCGCCGCCGGTGGAAATATGTGTGATCCGATCGGCCACGCCGGCCTTCTTTATCGCCGCAATCGAGTCGCCGCCGCCGACGATCGTCGTACCCCGGACCGCAGCCACCGCCTTCGCCACGCCGATCGTTCCCTTCGCGAACTCGTCGATCTCGAACACGCCCATCGGACCATTCCACACCACGGTCTTCGCGTCGTGCAGCGCGTCGGCGTACGCGGCCACGGTGAGCGGTCCGATGTCGAGCCCCATGCTGTCGCCGATCGCATCGCTGTCCACGCTCAGCGTCTCTGTCGGCCACGCCCGGCTTCCGGCCGCTGCGCAACGACATGATCGGCGGGGAGCAGCAGCTGCAGTCCGCGATCCTGTGCGCGTTTCATGATGTCGCGCGCGGCGTCGAGTTTGTCGTCCTCGACGAGCGATCGACCCGTTGGCCGTCCCATCGCCTTGAAAAACGTGTACGCCATGGCGCCGCCAATCAGCAGCTCGTCGACGCGTGGTATCAGATTTTCGATCACCTCGATCTTGTCCGACACCTTCGCGCCGCCCAGCATGGCTGCGAACGGCCGTTCAGGACTTCTCAGCACCCCGCCGAGATAGCGCAGCTCTTTCTCCATCAACAGGCCGGCAGCCGCCTGAGGCACGAACCGCACGATGGCCTCGACTGAGGCGTGAGCGCGATGCGCCGCACCGAACGCGTCGTTCACGTACACGTCGGCAAGCGCCGCCAGCGCTTTTGCAAATCCGAGCGTCGTTCTTCTCTTCTTCTGGATGAAAACGCAGATTCTCGAGAAGAACCACTCCCCCGGATGGCGCGCGTTGCACGGCTTGCTCGGCCTCGGCCCCCACGCAGTCGCTCGCAAACCCGACCGACGTGCCGAGCAGCTCGCCAAGACGGGCGGCTACCGGTCTCAGGCTCATGTCCGGATTCGGCTTGCCCTTCGGCCGCCCGAGATGCGAGGCGAGAATCACGCAGCGCAGCTCCGTTCTCGAGCGCGTAGCGGATCGTAGGCAGCGACTCTCGAATCCGTGTGTCGTCGCCGATGACGCCGTTTTTCAGCGGGACGTTGAAGTCGACCCGCACGAACACGCGACGACCTTTTGAGATTGAGGTCGCGAATCGTTTTTTTCATGCGGATGGCGGACCAGAGGACCGTAAAGGCCCGCCCTACAAGCCCTTTCGCGATGACCTTGACCAGCAGATCGACACACCGCGATCGAGTAGCCCCACTCGTTGTCGTACCACGAGACGACTTTGACGAAGTCGCCGTCCATGACTTTCGTGTAGGGTGCGTCGACGATGGACGAGTGGGGGTTCCGCCGGAAGTCGATCGAGACGAGCTCCTCCTCGGAATACGCGAGGATCCCTCGCATCCGGCCGTTCGGCAGCCTCTTTCAACGCCTTGTTCACGTCCTCCGCCGTCGTCTTCCGGTCGACGAGCGCGTTCGAGATCGACGACCGAGACGTTCGGCGTCGGCACGCGCATCGCGAAGCCGTCGAGCCGGCCCTTCAACTCGGGCAGGACCTCCGCCGACCGCGGTGGCGGCGCCGGTGGTGGTCGGAATGATCGACAGGGCAGCGGCGCGGGCGCGACGCAGATCCTTGTGCGGCAGATCGAGCAGCTGCTGGTCGTTGGTGTACGAATGCACCG
This sequence comes from uncultured Acidobacteriota bacterium, assembly GCA_963814955.1. Classification (GTDB taxonomy): domain Bacteria; phylum Acidobacteriota; class Vicinamibacteria; order Vicinamibacterales; family UBA2999; genus DATCJA01. Next base: position 695,874 of record CAWFEX010000008.1, on the reverse strand, counting down.
TCGTCATCCAGCCCTTTCGCAGGCCAAAACATTCGTGCACGACCTTGGCGACAGGCGCCAGACAGTTCGTCGTGCACGACGCGTTCGAGATGATGTGGTGCTTCGAGGCGTCGTAACTGTTTTCGTTCACACCGAGCACGACGGTGATATCCGGTCCCTTCGCGGGAGCCGTGATGATCACCTTTCGCGCGCCGGCCGCAAGGTGTTTTGCCGCGTCGTCGCGCTTCGTGAACAGGCCGGTCGACTCGAAAACGACATCAACGCCCAGATCTTTCCAGGGGAGCTGTGCGGGATCCTTGACCGACAGCACCTTGAACTCCTCGCCGTCGACGCTGATGCCGTCGGCGGTAGCTTTGACGACGGCGTCCAGATTGCCGAGCACGGAGTCGTACTTGAGCAGATGCGCGAGCGTAGCCGCGTCCGTGAGGTCGTTGACGGCGACGAAATCAAGTTCGCCGTTGCCGAGAGCGGCGCGCATGATATTGCGCCCGATTCGTCCGAATCCGTTTATGCCGACCCGAACGGCCATCCGTGTCCTCCCTCTACCCTGAACGCGTGCCTCACAAATCATTCATTGTACTGACGCGTCTTGAAGAGGGTCAATGGCACAGCGGTAAACTATCTACGGTGTACTCCTTCTACAGCCTGCTGACGCTGCTCGCTCTGGTAGCGTTCTCGCCATATTTCCTGTATGAAGCGCTCCGCCACAAGAAGTACGTGGGCAGCCTGAAACAGCGGCTCGGCTACCTTCCGGTGTCGTTCAACCTCGACGGCGACGATTCGATCTGGGTTCACGCGGTATCGGTTGGCGAAGTGCTCGCGGCAAGGCAGGTGATCGCTGAGCTCCGCACGCGCTATCCGCGGCTCCGTCTCTTCCTTTCCACGACGACCAGAGCCGGACAGGAGCTCGCGCGCCGCAACGTCGGCGAAGTCGACGGGGTGTTCTACTTTCCGTTCGACTGGGCATTCAGTACGCGCCGCACCCTCGACGTCGTCAAGCCGCGCCTGTTCGTGATGATCGAAACCGAGATCTGGCCGAACCTCCTCCGCGAGTGCCGCCGTCGTGGCATCAGCACGGTGCTGGTCAACGGACGCATCTCGTACCGTTCTTTTCCACGGTACCGGGTCATCCGCCCGTTCTTCCGCCGCGTGCTTGGCGACATCGATCGTTTCTGCGTGCAGGGTGAAGAGGCCGCGCGCAGACTGGTGGAGCTTGGCGCCGATGGCAGTCGCATCACGGTGACCGGCAGCCTGAAGTTCGATTCGCTGGGAGTCGTGCCTCCAGGCCGTGCCCGGGAGCGGGTGCTTCGCTTCTTCCGGATGTCGCCGGCACGTCCGGTGCTTGTCGCGGGCAGCACCCTCAAGGGAGAGGAGACGCCTGTAATACGGACGTTCAACCGTCTGCGGGGGCGCGCGAACAATCCGCTGCTCGTGATCGCGCCGCGGCACCCAGAGCGTTTCTCGGAGGTCGAGCGACTCTGCCGGCAGGAGGGCCTGTCAACCATCCGGCGCACCGAGCTTCCAATCGATTCCGAGCCGCGCGCCGATGCGGTTGTTCTCGACACGATTGGCGAGCTGGCGGAGGTCTATCAGATCGCGACGGTTGTCTTCGTCGGCGGCAGTCTGGTGCCGGCGGGCGGTCACAACATTCTCGAACCGGCGCTTTTCGGCAAGCCGATTGCCTTTGGCCCGCACATGGAGAACTTCGCCGAAATCGTCGAAGCCTTCCTCGCCAACGACGCGGCAATTCAGGTGCAGTCCGAACGTGATCTGGACGAGGTCATCGTCGGGCTGATGGGCGATCCGGTTCGTCGTGCGCGTCTCGGTGCGGCGGCACGTGCCCTCATCGACGCCAATCGAGGCGCGAAGGACAAGACCATGACCGTCATCACCAGCCTGGTCCCGCCGCTGGACCGCGATCAGGGTGGCGTGGTCCGTTCCTTCCGCGTAGTCCATTGAACGTGCTCAGCGAGTTGTACGGCCGCGCCACACAGTTTCGGCGCGCGTGGTACGGCCGGCGACCTCATCGCGTTCGACAGCTCGAACGTCCCGTCATCAGCGTGGGCAATCTGGTTGTTGGTGGAAGCGGCAAAACGCCGGTCGTTGCGGCCATCGCGAAGCTTCTGGCAGACGCGGGGGAGCGGCCGGCAATTCTCAGCCGCGGCTACGGACGCCGCGAAGCGGCCGACGGAGTAACCGTGGTCAGTGACGGGCAGCGCGTGCTGTCCACGGCGCCGCAGTCGGGTGATGAACCGTACATGCTGGCGCAGGCGCTGCCGAGCGTGCCGGTATTTGTTTGTGCAGATCGGTACCTCTCCGGGCGACTGGCGGAGCGTCGATTCGGCTGCACCGTACATCTCCTGGACGATGGGTTTCAGCACGTGCGGTTGCGGCGCGACATCGAGCTGCTGGTGATGGCGAGGGCGGATCTCGTACGAACGGCTGCTGCCCGTTGGCAGGCTGCGCGAGCCGCTCACCGCTGCCCGCGCCGCTGATGCGCTGCTCGTGGCGGGTACCGACGCCGATGTTGAAGCCGTTGTCGGCCGCGTCGGCATCGACACCGCGTTTCGACTGGTGGCGACGTACGACGCGCCGCGCATGATTGGCGCCGCCGCCCATGAGAACGCTGCCGCAGGTGCCCGGACGGTTGTGGCGGTGGCGGGCATCGCGCGCCCCGAGCGCTTTTTCGCCGCGCTGCGCGGGCTCGGTTGGGACGTCGCCCGCGAGCTGGTATTTCGCGATCATCACTGGTTCACGGCGCGCGACATCGAGGCTATCCGTCGGGCGGTTCTCGAGACCGACGCCGATGTGGTGATGACCACCGGGAAAGATGCCGTGCGGCTTCCCGCGCACGCAGGCATTCCATGGGCGTGCTGCTGCCCCTCGAAGTGGCCATAGAGCCGACAGACCGTTTCAGTCTCTGGCTTGCGGGCCGGCTGGCGGCGGCGCGCCGACGCCTTCTGGGAGAGGCGGCTTGAGATTCCGCCATCGATTGGAGGCGCTGGCCGCCGAGACGACCCGATCGATCGTGAGGCTGTTGCCGATGAGCGTCGTGCGCGCGCTCGGCCACGCCATCGGCAGGTTTGCATATCTCGTTGACTGGCCGCACAGACGGATCGCTCTCGAGAATCTCGCCACGTCATTCCCCGGGCGGCCCGCATCCGAACGGCGCGCACTTGCGCGGAGCATGTTCGCGCACTTCGGCGCGCTTCTGTTCGAGCTGCTGAAGTTCGGCACGCTGTCGCGCGCGCAGATGCTGGCGGCCATCGAGGGCGAGGGTGAGGACCGCGCCCGCCAGGCACTTGCGCAGGGGCAGGGGGGTCCTGTTCTTCACCGGGCACTTCGGATACTGGGAAATTCACGCCCTCGCGTTCGCGCTGCGAATCGAGCCGACGTCGCTCCTTGCCCGTCCACTCGACAATCCCCTTCCTCGACGCGATGCTCGAAAATATCCGCACGTCGCACCGGCAACCGCGTGATTCAGCGTCGCGGCGCCGTGCGGCGCATCCTGAAGGATCTCGCCGCGGGGCGCAGCGTCGCCATCCTCATCGATCAGCACCTCCACGAGTCCGACGCGGTGTACGTCGGATTCTTTCAGCGTCCTGCGGCGACCACGTCGGCGCTGGCGGCGCTCGCGCTGCGGACGGGTGCGCCGGTGATGCCCGTCTTCGCACTGCCGCTGCCGCATGGCCGGTACCGGCTGATTTACGAGCGTCCCGTCGACCCGCCGCTCACGGACTCGCCCGACGCCGTCCGCGAGTTCACCCAGCGATGTACCGATGTGCTCGAGATGTACGTGCGGCGTCATCCGGAACTCTGGCTCTGGATGCACCGGCGGTGGCGCGACGATCCGGGATCCGGCATTCGGGATTCCGGATCCGGGATTGAAGATTTGGACTCAGACAGTCCGGATCCTGTCGAGCCCGGGATCCCGGACACCGGATCTCGATCCCGTCGGGAACGTTCCGATGGCTGATCCGGCGGGAGTGCTCGTGGTTGCGCCAAACTGGCTCGGTGATGCCGTGATGGCGCTGCCAGCGATTTCGGATATCAGAAACGCATTTCCATCTGCGCGACTGACGGTGGCCGCTCGAAGCAGCGTGGCCGACATCTTTGCGCTGCGTTCCGTTCATCAACGACACCGTCACCCTTGGCTGGAACGGGCGCTGGTTCCACCGAAGCTCTTTCGAGAGCGATGCCGCTCGATTGCGAGGGCTGGGGTCGGATTTGGCGATCCTGCTGCCGAACTCGTTCGCCAGTGCCTGGCTGGCGACACGCGCCGGCGTGGCCGACCGGTGGGGCTACGCTGCTGACGTGCGAACACGGCTTCTTTCGCGGGCCGTGCCGCGGCCGTCTGGCAGCATGCATCAGGCGGCTTACTACCAGCACCTCACTCGGCGAGCTTGGTATCGACAGCGGTCCGCTCGAGCCGGCCGTCACGGTTCGTGAGGGTGTGCGCTCTCCGCACGCGATTTTCTTGTCGAGCGAGGGTGGGCTGCATCGAGACCTCTCGTCGCCTTCGCGCCCGGTGCCGCCTATGGGACGGCGAAGCGGTGGCTCCCGCAATACGTTGCCAGACTCGTCACGACGCTGGTGCAGCAACGCAACGCAGCGTGCGTCGTCGTCGGAAGCCGTGGAGACGCGGCGACCAGTGAGCAGATACTCTCGCTGCTTCAGCCGGGGGTGACGTCACACGTTATCGACGTCACCGGCAGCACCACAATCGCGACGCTGGCTGGAGTTCTCAGCCTCGCGCAGAGCCTGTGTGTCCAACGACTCCGGGGCGATGCACCTGGCGGCGGCGGTCGGCACGCCGATCGTCGCGCTGTTCGGGCCCACCAACGAATTCGAGACGGCGCCGCTCACGCGCCACGGACGGCAAAGCGCTCGTGCTGACTCACCCTGTCTGGTGCCGGCCGTGCATGCTGCGCGAATGCCCGATCGATCACCGCTGCATGAAAGGGATTACGCCCGAGCGGGTTTTCGACGCACTGATCCGGATCTTGGGGTCAGACCCGGGTCAGACCCCGGGTCTGACCCTCGTGATGAGCCGACTCAAGTCATTGAGTCGACTCGTAGCAGGGTTTGACCCTCGACTCGCCTGCATGCGCCCGGCAGTCTTCCTGGACCGTGACGGCACGCTGATCGAGGAGCGAGGCTACCTCGATCGCCTCGATCTGCTCGAGCTGTTTCCGTGGACGGTCGATGCGATCCGTCTGCTGAACCGCGCGGGTTTTGCGCCAGTGGTGGTGACGAATCAGTCGGCAATCGGCCGTGGCGTCATCGAGGAGTCGTTTCTCAATCACGTTCACGCCACGATTGATGCGCGCCTGGGCGCGGGCGGCGCCCGCATGGAAGCCTACTATTTCTGTCCCCACCATCCCGACGCGGAGCTCGAGCCGTATCGTCAGAGATGTCGCTGCCGCAAACCGGGACCCGGCATGATCGAGCGGGCCTGCCGTGACTTGCGCCTCGATCCGGCCCGGTCGGTGATGGTGGGCGATCGGTGGCTGGATGTGGCCTGTGGCAAGGCCGCCGGCACGCGGGCGATCCTGGTGCGCACCGGTCACGGCGCACACGAGGAAGAACGCCGGCCGGCCGGCATTGAGGCCGATGCTATTCTCAACAATCTGATGGAGGCCGTAGGTTGGATTCTGCGCACCTGCTCTCGCTGACCGGTGCGTTCCGTGGCAAACGGGTCGCGGTCATCGGCGATGTTGTTGCCGACGAGTTCGTGTACGGGCGGGTGGCGCGGGTGTCGCGCGAAGCTCCGGTGCTGATCCTCGAGTACGACTCGACCGAAATCGTGCCCGGCGGCGCGGGCAATGCCGCGAACAATGTAGCGGCGCTCGGCGGCAGCGCGGCACTGGTGGCGATTGTCGGCCGCGACGAGTCGGCGCGCCGTGTGGTGGACGCACTTCATCGGCGCGTCGATCCGAGGCACCTGTTACGCATGAACGGGGCGCCCACGCCCATCAAGACGCGGATTCTTGCCGGCGGAGTCCACTCCGCCAAGCAGCAGGTCGTGCGAATCGATCGCGCCGTCAAACGGCGCACGATTGACCTCAAGCGAGCGGAAGACATTCGAACGCGAAGTCTTCAAGGCGATTAGACAGGCGGACGCGGTCTGCTGTCCGATTACGGATCGGGTCTGGTGACACCGTCGCTCGGACGAAAGATTCGGGCGGAGCTGCGCCGTGCAGGGGCGCCGATTCCGGTGCTCATCGATAGTCGGTATCGACTGCTGGAGTACACGGGCCTGACCATCAGCACACCGAATCAGTCGGAGGTGGAGCAGGCGCTCGGCGTCCGCATCGGCGACAACCTCGCGGCGCTCGAGCGCGCAGGACGCGAGATCGTCGAGCGCACGAAGATGCAGGCAGTGCTCGTCACGCGCGGCAGCCGTGGGATGTCCCTCTTCGTTCCCGATGCGCCCACCGTGCACGTCCCGATTTTCGGGACCGACTCGATTGTGGACGTGACCGGCGCCGGCGATACGGTTGTGTCGACCGTTGCGCTGACGCTTGCCGCCGGCGGCAGCTTCGAGGCGGCTGCGCACCTGGCGAACTACGCGGGAGGCCTTGTCGTGATGAAGCGCGGCACGGCCACCGTGAGTGGTGACGAGCTGCGGGCCGCGCTGTCGGTTCGCGGCGACGGGCGGCCGTCGCGCCCGGGCGCGAGAGCCCGTGGGTGAGACGCTCCAGCGCGACGAACTGTTGCGTCGCGTCGCCGCAGAACGCGCCGCGGGACACACTATTGCTTTTGCAAACGGGTGTTTCGATCTGCTGCACGTCGGCCACATCCGTTATCTCGAAGCCGCCGCCCACGAAGCCGATCGGCTGATCGTCGCGATCAACGATGACGACTCGGTGCGACGACTGAAGGGCGAGGGTCGTCCCGTTCTTGTCGCCGCCGACCGTGCCGAGCTCGTTGCGGCGTTGCGCTGGGTCGACTACGTCACGATCTTTTCGGAGCCTACAGTCGGTCCGCTGCTCGAAGCGATCAGGCCCGACGTGCACTGCAAGGGAACCGACTACACGCGTCGATACGGTTCCGGAGCGAGACATCGTCAACGGCGTACGGCGGCCGCATTGCGATTGTCGGCGATCCGAAAGATCACTCCACGCGCGACTTGCTGGCCCGAATCGAGAGGAGTACGTAGTGTCCGGCTTCAGCCGGACCCCTGAAGGTGAGGAGCACGTAGTGTCCGGCTTCAGCCGGACCTCTGATAGCCGGACCCCTGATACCCGCACTCCCGTCGGCCGCACCGAATCGGCCGACCATCACTTCCTGATCGTGCGGCTTGGCTCGCTCGGCGACGTCATTCACGGAATTCCGGCCGCGGCCGCCCTCCGCCGCACGCATCCGCACGCACGCATCGACTGGCTCGTGGATCCGCGCTACGCCGACCTTCTGGATCTCGTCGAGTGCCTCGACTATCGCATACCGTTCGATCCGCGCGACCTGATGGAAGGCCGGATGGGCGCGTGGGCGACGGTGAGAACGCTCCGGCGGACGAGGTACGACGCGGTGATCGACTTCCAGGGACTGCTCAAGTCGGCAGTGCTGTCGCGTTTGATCAACGGCTGGCGGACGATTGGATTTCCGCGGCGCCACCTCCGTGAACCGTTGGCGCGGCTGTTCTACACCGACACCCCGGATCCGGGTACCGCCGTGCATGTCATCGACAAGAACCTCGCGCTGCTCGGGATACTCGGCGTGGTCGATCGGTCGGTGCGCTTTCCAATTGCGATTCCACGGACGGCGGCGGCGACCGTGGCCCGGGAGCGTGTTGGCGGTGATTACGTGCTGGTCAATCCAGGTGCTGCGTGGCCCAACAAGCGCTGGCTCCCGGAAAGGTTCGGCGCCGTCGCCGCGTCGATGCGTGACGAGTTCGGGCTCCGCGCGCTCGTCTTGTGGGGACCCGGAGAGGAGTCGCTGGCGCGTGCGGTGGTTTCGGCGTCGCAGGGAGCAGCAGCCGCCGCTCCGCCGACGACGATTCCCGATCTGGTTGGTGTCGTCCGCGGCGCCCGCCTCGTGCTGTCGGGCGATACCGGGCCGCTGCACATCGCCGCAGCGGTGGGAACGCCGGTCGTTGCTCTGTTCGGACCGACATTTCCGGAGCGCAACGGCCCGTGGTCGGCGCGCGACGAGGTCGTCTCGCGCGTCGGGCAGTGCTCGTGCTTCTACGAGCGGCGGTGTCGCAAGCCAATCGCCTGCATCAACGACATCAGCGTTGCCGAGGTGTGCGACGCAATTCGCAGGCGTCTCGGCGCGCATGGTTGACGCGCCGGGCCGCTTCACGCGCCGTCTCGCGCGAAAGCGCGTTCCCCTCGGCTTCATCGCCGCGGTCGTGACGCTCGTGCTCGCGCGACCGACCTGGATTACCTGGAGCGCCGGACTCCTGGTTGCGCTGATTGGCGAGTGCCTCCGCATCTGGGCGGCCGGCCATCTTGAAAAGGGCCGTGAAGTGACGCGGTCGGGGCCGTATCGGTTCGCGAGTCATCCGCTGTATGTCGGCTCGACTGTCATTGCCGGCGGCATCGCCATGGCGGCGCGCAGCCTCGCCGCCGCCATCGTCATTGCCTGCTACATGGCGGCGACGATTGCTGCGGCGATCCGCACCGAGGAACAGGAGCTCCGGCAGGCGTTTGGATCGACCTACGACGATTACCAGGCGTCGCGCGCCGCGCCGATGTCGCGGCGCTTCAGCCTGAGCCGCGCGCTGAGCAATCGCGAGCATCGCGCCGTCGTCGGGTTGCTGGGCGGATTCGCGCTGCTTGCGATCAAGATGGTCGCGTGGCGGTGAATCCCTAACCCTGTCTGGGTTCGTCGTCGTAGAGCGGTCCTGCTGGCGCAGGTGTTTCTGTTACCTGATCCTCTGTGGCACCCTCATGCTCTGTTGATGGCGGTTCAGCTGGCTTTGGTGTGGGCTGACGAGGTGCGGGTTCAGAAGTCTCCGGATTCATAGCCGGCATGCGGTGGTCAGCAATGGGGACCTCACATTGTGGTCCGATGTGCCTTGTCCAGATCTTCAGCGTTGGTCGTAGCGGGAGTGTCGGTTCCCTTGAGCGGGCCGTGCCCTTTATTCGGACTCTGATCGTCAGGCCGTTCATCCGGCTGAAAACCCTTGTCTTCCACGTTCTTGTCGCGTCGGTCTTCAAGGTTTCGGTCGCGTTCGCTTCCTGTTGGACTCTGATTGGTCATACTCCCCTCTCTCCAGGATTCAACAGTCAGCAAGACGGGTACCGAGTGGCCACACCGTGGTACCATGGAGTTTTTGCCCAGGCCGCGATGGGCCGCGGTGTGGATTGAGCAGGCAACTGACGATTGGGTGTACCGAGCTGGCCGTTTAGAATCGTAGGGTCTAGCGGGCGGTTAGCTCAGTGGTAGAGCACCGGCTTTACACGCCGGCTGTCACAGGTTCGAATCCTGTACCGCCCATTCAGCAAGTAGAAAGTGCCATTCAGCAAGTAGAAAGTGCAAAGTGTAAACTGCAAAGTAAGTGACAAGTGCGGTCGGCACTTACTTTGAACTTACTTTGAACTTTGCACTTTGAACTTTGAACTTCGATTTGGGGTGGTAGTTCAGTTGGTTAGAACGCCGGCCTGTCACGCCGGAGGCCGCGGGTTCGAGTCCCGTCCACCCCGCCATTCGACTCACTTCGTCTCGCCTGGCGGCGAGCCGAAGGCTCGCTCATGGCGAGCCATCGCAAAGGAGAATGCCCTGAGCGAGCGGAGCGAGTCGAAGGGCAATCAGTCGACCCACATCCCTCACTACCTTCGGTCGGTGGCGGGCGGAACGTCCTCAGGCGTCGCGCGGTTCGAATTGCTCACCGCGCTTGGCACGAGTCCCGACGACAGTTCGACGACACCAACACTCTCACATCGGTTATGGCGCCAGAACGTTCATGTGGCCGTCTAACACCATATATGGAGCCGACGCGACCGGAGTCATGATGGCCGCCGCGGCTGAAGCGGTACGTTGAGAAGTCAGGTTCGAGAGCTGGGCCGGCGCAATTGCTAGATCAGCCCTGCGCGGAGCCCCGGTCAGGGCCGAAGCCCCGAGGGGTCGAGCGCAGCGAGAGCCTTGACCCGAGTGAGCACAAGGTTAGGCTTTTTGGGCGCCGGCCGTGCAATGCGCGGCGATATACTGGAAGCGGAAAGGATCATGCCCACCAAGCCCCCGGTGATTCACAGCGACCCGGAGATCCTCAGCGGCACGCCCGTGTTCGTCGGGACTCGCGTGCCTGTTCAGTCGTTATTCGACTACCTCGAGGGTGGTGACACGCTCGATGAGTTCCTGAAGCAGTTCCCGTCGGTCCGACGTGAGCAGGCCATTGCCGCTCTGGAGCTCGCGCGCGAGAGCGTGCTGACCAGTGCGCGTCCTGCTTGACGAGAACGTCCCACACGATCTGATTCTTCAACTCGCGGGCCACGACGTGTCGACCGTTCAGGACCTCGGTTGGGCTGGCATCAAGAACGGCGAACTGCTGGAGCGTGCTCGCGACGCGATCGACGTGTTCGTCACGATGGATCGCAAACTGGAAAAGCAGCACGACCTCTCCAAGTTACCTTTCGGTGTGCTGGTCATTGTGGCCAAGTCGAACCGAATGCCTGATCTCCTACCCCTCGCAGCCCCGCTGCGGGAAGCCGTTGCGCGAATCGGTCCGGGCCAGGTCCAGTGACGTGGGGCGATAAGGGCAATATGCCTTGAGTCAGCGCACATCACCTCGGCGGATCAGCCGTTTCCTCATTCAGCGGATCTGCAGAGGGTGTCGGGAATTTCGCTCGTCTTAACAGCCCCGGCTGCGGGCTCCGATAATCGACGGGCAGTCCCAAAAACACAACAACAAGCTCAAACACCAAACACAAATCAAACCAAACAACATCAACAACCTACACCTACTCCAAACCAACCAATTCCGGACTGCCTCTCAACTCGGTTTCAGCGTCAGAAACCGGCGGTAACTGGTTTAGCGTCGCGTGGGCGGGCCGCGCAATTGCGGTTTTCTAATCATGGAGCCTCGATGACTCGGTAGGTGACGCGGGCACGTCTTCTCGGCGGACTGGTGGCGGTGTATGCCCTTGGCGTCTTCGTGCAGGCGCCGCAACCGCCTCAGGCGCCGGCTCCCGTCCCGAAGCTCGTGAAGATGACCGACGATCTCTACGTCATCCAGAACGTGAACAATACAATTGCGAAAATCGGGCAGAATGGACCGACCCTCTCACGAAGGCCGAGTTCCTGAAGTTCCGTGACAAGACGGCGGCCATCCGCGAGCGGTTCCGGGCGCTCAATCGCGAGCGAAAGACGCAGGAAGAAATCGGGCAGATACTCACGAAGGAGTTCAACTGGGGCACCGGACGGGCGGCGGGCAATCTCGCCGGCATGATGCAGGAGCTCCGTTGACCGCTTCCAATCCGAAGGGCTGCGGCAGATGAAGGACATCAAACGAATCAATGTGGCAGTGATCGGCACGGGATGGTGCGGTGGCATCCGTGCGGTGGCATCGGCGGCAAGCCCTTGGGTGAACGAGCTGCACATCGCAGAGATCAAGGAGGAGCGGCTGGCGGAAGTTGCGGCGCAGACAAAGCCTGCCACGGCAACCAGCGACTACCGCCGTCTGCTCGAGAACCCGTCCATCGACGCCGTGATGATCTCCACGACGCCGGAGGGCACGCACTTTCCGATCGCCAAGGAGAGCATGCTCGCGGGAAAGCACGTGCTCCTCGAGAAACCCATCGCGATCGAACTGTCGGAAGCGGACGAATTAATCGCGCTCTCGAAAGAGAAGGAGCGGCTCTTCACGATTGCATACTCCCAGCGATTCAACCCGAAGTTCGCCTACGTCAAGCGATCGATCCAGGACGGCACGATTGGCGAGCCGGTCAGCGCGCTGGTCAGCCGCCATATCACCCGCAACCTCGGCAAGAAGATCAGCGGCCGCGTGAAGCTGTCTCCGGCGGCCATGGAATCCACGCACGATATCGACTTCGTGCTCTGGTGCCTGGCGCCCCGCAAGCCGATCCGGATCTATGCGCAGGAGGCCGCCAAGATCATGAAAGCGCAGTACAACGCGCCAGACTGCGTCTGGATGATCGTCACGATGGATGACGGCACCGTGTTTACGATTGGCGGCGGCTGGGTGCTGCCGCCGGCGTACCCGAATTTCGCCTCGACCTGGATTGAGGTCGTGGGCACCGAAGGGGCGGTGATGGTGGACGACACGCATCGCGACGTCTACGTCACCACGATGAAGGACGGCATCCGCTTCCCCATTTCGTCGATGCCGGGCGAGAAGGTGAACCACGTCTACGCCGGACCGATGGAGGCCGAAACGCTGCACTTCCTCGAGTGCGTGGCCACGGGCAAACAGCCGCTCGTCACCGCGGAACACGCCCGTCTGGTCATGCAGTTGTACAAGGCGGCGGACCTGTCGGTTGAGACCAACCAGCCGGTCGCCCTGGTTGTGGAGGACTCCCCGACGCTCGCAGGCGCGGTTGCCTGACCTCTGACACCGAGGGGCCGGAGGAACACTCGTGGCTGATGTGAACCGGACCGCAGCTGTTTCCGATCCGCTCTTGCATCAGGCGGTGCTCGAGAAAAGCATCACGGCGACGCGCGTGCGCTGGTGGATGCTGGTGTTGTTCAGCCTGATGTACCTGATCTGCTACCTCGATCGGGGCATCATCTCCGTCGCGCAGCCAGAAATCCGCGAAACGTTCGGCCTCACACTCGCGCAGATGGGACTCGTGCTGGCGGCCTTTACATGGGCGTACGCGCTCGGACAGGTGCCGGTCGGCTGGCTTGGCGATCGCTTCGGACCCAAGAAGGTCCTCAACGTCCTTCTCGCCTGGACCTCGACGACGGCGATGCTCACCGGCGCCGCAACCGGATTCGGCACGCTGCTCACCGCGCGTCTGTTGCTCGGCATTGGTGAGGCTGGCGCATTCCCTGTGGCGAGCCGCGGCATGCAGCTCTGGTTCGCCCCTTCAGAGCGCGGACGCATTCAGGGCATCACGCATTTCTTCAGCCGCTTTGCTGTCGCCATCACTCCACTCACCGCAGGAGGTCTGGTGCTCGCCTACGGCTGGCGCGTGATGTTTTACGTGTTCGGCGCAATCGGGTTCTTTTGGGTCGCGGCCTTCTGGTGGTTCTACCGTGAGCGGCCGGAGGACCATCCGCAAGTCAACCGTGCGGAGCTCGCCCAGATCCGCGGCGTCAACGCGGACGGCACATCGAAGACCGTGTCCACGTCCCGACCCGCCACACCGTGGAAGCAGATCCTGTCCGCGCCGAACATGTGGTGGATCGCGCTCGGCTACTGCTGCTTCTTCTTCGGCACGAACTTCTATCTGACCTGGTATCCCACCTACCTTCGCGAGTACCGCGGATTGTCGATTCTCGCGCTCGGCTTCTGGGGCTCGATCCCGCTGCTTGCAGGGATGGCCGGCGATGTCGTCGGGGGCTGGCTGTCCGACATCACGCTGAAGCGCACCGGCAACGCAAAGCTCGCCCGCCGCGGTGTGGCGGCCGCGGGATTTCTGCTCGCCGGCGCCTTCGTGCTCCCCGCGGCCATGGTGGGCGATGCGACGACGTCGATCCTCTGCCTGGCCACATCGTTTTTCTTCCTCGAGTGGGTGATTGGCCCCGCGTGGGCCGTGCCGATGGACGTAGGCGGACGGTTCAGCGGCACGGTCACCGGTGTGATGAACATGGCGGGCGCGCTGGCCGCGTCGCTGACGCCGATCGTCTACGGGACCCTGTTCGGTCGCGGATACTGGGTGGCGCCATTCGCGGTGAGTGCGGTGGTCATGCTGCTCGGAGCGCTGATCTGGATCTTCCTCATCGATCCCGAAAAGAGCGTCGTCGGTGCGGAGGCGACCGCCTGATTCGCGTCGTTGTCTCGGATTTCGCTGATCCCGAGTTCAGTTGTGTTGACAGTGAATACGTACGACCGAGACACCGAGAAGGGCCAATGAATTCGCCTTGGTGTCTCACTGCCTCGGTGGTTGGTGATCTTCAAATCAGGTGTTCTCGCGTGAGTTGACACGTAGGGCGGTCCTTCCGGAGCCGCCTGGCTGTGCATTCGAAGGAGGCCATCAGTGACCATCAGCACATTCGGGCTGCGGATCTCTGCGGCAGTGGGGCTCGTGACGGCGGCGATGCTCGCGGTGCCTGCCGCGCAACAGGGGCCCGGTTCGAAGCCCGATCCAAACGCGGCGCCGCCCGGCGCCTCGCTCTCGATGGGGCCGGCGTCCAATGTGATGCCGATTTCGCTCGCGCCCAAGTGCACGCACGAACCGACGTCCATGAAAATCGAGCCGGATGTCTTTCCCGTCAGCACCGGCGTCAGCACGTCCACGGACGGAAAGAAATGGGTCGTGCCGGGTCCGGTGCAGGACAACGCGCCGCTGGCAGTCGACCTCTTCAACGATTGCCTGGGCACCGGCGACAACCCAGATTGGGAAAAACAGTTGAAGACCGTCGTCATCGACAAGGACGGCGTGGAGATTACGGGCTTCATCTTCGCCGACAACTACTACGAGCTGTACGTGAACGGGCAGATTGTCGCGCGCGACAGCCTCGGCATGACACCGTTCAACTCCACGGTCGTGCGGTTTCGCGCCAGATATCCGATGACGTATGCCATCAAGGGGATCGACTGGGAAACGAAGCACGGGCTGGGCATGGAATATCAGCCGTTCAACATCGGCGACGGAGGGTTCATCGCGTATTTCAGCGACGGCAACGGCACGCACGCTGACTGGCGGGCTGAGACGTTCTACATTGCGCCGCTCGACGATCCTTTCTGTGTACGGACCGCAGGCGGCCGCGATTCGAGCTTCTGCTCGCAGGCGGTGCGGCCGGCATGCGCGCAGAGCGACCCGATGAAATGCCGGGCGCTGCATTTCCCCGTTCCCGATAACTGGACGGCGCCGGGCTTCAACGATTCGGCGTGGCCGCGGGCCGTCATCTGGAGGCCCATCGAGGTGACGAACGTGCCCGGTTACGTGAATTACACGAAGTATTTTGGCGACGCGGAGTTCATCTGGACGCACAACATCCGCCTCGACGACCTCGTGCTGGCGAGATTCACCGCGAAAGGTCCACGCCGCTGATCGCCGTGATGGCAGCCTGGTTTACCTCGATCACGAGTGGTCGCACCATCAGTCGACGCCGGCTGTGATCGAGGACCCGCAGTTGGTCGCGCACCCGGAATCACGCGATCGAAGTCCGAAACGCTGAAGGACTCTCTTCGAGGGGGAGAAGTCGCAAGCCGCATAGATTCAATGCCGCTGCGGCGACATAGCGGATGGCTGTTGGCCGATCACGTTCTCCCAGTTAGCAGCATAGATTGAACGGAGTTCGTTGGCGTCAAACACACCGCAGCCCTCCATACCGTCGACATGATCGATCAGGGTGGTGTAGGGATAATCGGAACCAAACACGATCTGCGATGCGCCGACGATCTGTTTCAGGGTTGCCATATTCACATGATTTGCTGCTTGGGCGGTGTCGTAGTAGAAGCGCCGTAATGCGTTCACCGGCGATCCAGGCTCAGGATGATCAAGAAACCGCCTGAGATTACCGCGACCCTCTCGTCGCTCGTTCGTCGTCCCCAGGTAGACGACGATACGCTCGATCAAGAACGGCATCACGCCACCCGCGTGTGAAAATATGAATCGAATATCAGGGTAGCGATTCGGCACGTCGTTGACCACAAGGCTGATGATGCTGCGCGTCGTATCGGCCGCGTATTCAATGACATTCGGAACCACGTCGGGGAGAAGGTTTGCGCAGCGCGACGATTCGGTGGGGTGTATGAACACAATCGCATTGCGGCGGTTCAGCTCCTCGACTATCGGTTTGAACACCGGATCACCGAGGTATTTGCCTTCCCAACTGCTTGGCAGTCCGAATCCGCACACCTCCAACGCATCGACTGCGTAGGTGATCTCATCGAGTGCTGAGTCGACATCGGAAAGAGGCAGAGATGCCCATAGTCCGAACCGGCCTCGATATTCATCGGCGATTTTCGCTCCGTACTCATTCGCTTCCCGAACGCTCTTGATAAGAACGGCGTCGCGTTTCTCGGGCCCGAGTCGCCAAATCGCCTGACCGGTGGACAAAATCGACGTCGTTACGCCAGCTCGATCCATGACCTCCAGAGACGCTTCCGCGGACCAATCACGACGCTTCTGTGGAAGGACACCAGCCGACTCCATCGCGGAACGCCACGTTGGTGGCAGAAAGTGATGATGAATATCGATACAACGATTCGGTCGCGCTCGGGTCATCTTGACCTCATGACGCGGTACGCGGGATGCGTTCCCATTTCCAAACGCGGCGCCAGCACCGTTGGACGCATTTGCAGCCAGCGCGGCGAGTCACTGAACCCGCCCTGGATGGTGAAGTATATCGAGGGACTGTTGTAGCCAGTTCAGAACGGATTTGAGTTGTCGGATGTTCACGACGAGCTCAGCCAGCACAAAATGACGGGAACAGCCATTCCTCTGCGTCTGTCGTGCGAAACTTGACGGTTGCCGCAGTGAGGTTCTGACGTTGGTCGGGACGATCACAGTCGCCGGATGTCGATGCCTGACGCTGAGTCATTCCGCGCAGTGCGGCGGAGCAGCGCAGTCGCCAGCCGGCAATGTGCGGCTTTGGAACGAGGTCACGTTGCGGAAGACTGATTTTCAGCCCGGATATGACTGATCACGGTATTGGTTCGGTCGGCCAGTCGATTCCCTTCACGGAGGATGTGCTCCAGCGGAGCCTTCCCGATCGGTTCGAACAAATCGCCGCGGAACTGCCGAATCAGGTCGCGCTCAAGTCGGACGAAACCGTTGTCACGTATGCGCAGCTCAACGCGACGGCGAACCGCCTTGCGCGAGCCATTCTGGCGCAGACGTCGACGCAATCTGAAGCCGTGGCCATCCTCGTGACACGAGGAACCCAGCCCGCGGCCGCGATGCTCGCGGTGTTGAAGAGCGGCAAATATCTCGTGCCAATCGATCCGTCGTTTCCCGAGTCGAGGATTGCAGAGATCATCGACGATGCGGGAGCGAAGTTGGTCATTTCCGATCGTCAGAACGTTACGTTGGCCCGCGAAGCGTCGCGGGGTCGCAGCAGACTGATCGAGTTGGAGTTGGTTGATGTGGACGCGCCAGACGACAATCTTCGACTGCCGATTGGCGCCTCTGCAATGGCGTGTATCGTCTACACGTCCGGATCCACCGGCCAGCCTAAAGGCGTGATCCTGGACCATCGCGCGCTGCTGCACAACGCCATGCTGCACGGCATCATCGCGACTGTCCACGTGGACGATCGGGTGACGCTGCTCACGGCCGGCACCGCAAACGCAATTTCGACGACCGTCTTCTCGCTACTCGCTGGAGCGACTCTTTTCCCGTTCGATGTCGCAAAAGAGGGCGTGTCGCGGATGGCTGACTGGCTTTCGCGCGAGCGGATTTCCATTGCGCTCATCGCCGCACCGTTGTTCCGCCGGTTCTGCGCCAGTTTGCGGAACGACGCGCATTTTCCGGATGTCCGCTTACTGCGGCTCACGAGTGACAGGGTCTACAAGTCCGACCTCGACCTGTACAAGCGGCATTTCTCCGCTGGTTGTGCGTTTGTCAATAGCTTGAACGCAACGGAAACGGGACTGATCTGCCAGTACAGGATGAATCACCACACCGCTCGCGTGGAAGCGGACGTGCCCGTGGGACATGCGCTGCCCGGCAAAAACGTCTTCGTTGTGGACGACGCCGGTCAGCAGGCAGCTCCTCATACGCCTGGCGAGATTGTGGTGCGAAGCCGGTATCTGAGTCGGGGCTACTGGCGGAACCCAGAGTTCACGGCGTCGAGGTTCAAGCCGGATCCGGCAGGTGGCGACGAGGTGGTCTATCACACCGGTGACGTTGGTGTGATGCTGCCCGACGGCCGCCTCGTCCACAAGGGCCGCAAGGATTTTCGAGTGAAGATTCGCGGTTATGGGGTTGACCTCGTCGAAGTGCAACAACAACTCTTGTTGCACCCGGACATTGACGACGCGGTCGTGGTGCCGCTGAAGAACCACAACGGGGAGCTGAGTGTGGTCGCCTATTTCACGTCCCCGATTCAACCGCCGCCTGACGTGAGGACGCTCAGACATTTTTTGAACAGTCGTCTGGCACCGTACATGCTCCCGTCGCATTACATCCCGCTCCAGGCGTTGCCGCTAACCCCAAACGGCAAGATCAACCGGGCCGCATTGCCTGTTCCGGATCGTTCAACACCGAATCCTGAAAGGCGGAACGTGGCGCCTCACGACGCCACCGAAGCAAAGCTCCTCGCGACGTGGACGAAGATTCTCGGTACTCATCCGATTGGCACTGCCGATGACTTTTTCGATCTGGGAGGCGATTCGCTGAGCGCAGTCGAGTTAATCGCTGCGCTGGAAACGGAATTCGCCATCGAGCTGCCGCCCGGCTTCCTGGTGCACGCCCCGACGGTCGAGAAGCTCGCCCGGTACATTGCCACCGAACGGGACAAGAAGTACCGTCGCGACGGTTATCTCATTCAACTGCAGCGGGGCGTCGCGCGAACACCCGTTTTCTTCGTGCCGGGAGGCATCGGCGGCGATAGCGAGTTTTTCGTATACACAAGGCTCGCTCGTCATGCCGGAACCCGCTATCCGTTTTACGGCTTCAGGGCACGTAGTGCCGAGGGAACCGAATCGTCGCAATCGAGTGTCGAACAGATCGCCGCCGATTACATCACGGCGATGCGATCTGTGCAGCCTCACGGTCCGTATTACCTGATCGGAGAATGTGCCGGAGGGATTGTCGCCTACGAGATGGCGCAGCAGTTACATGCCCGAGGGGAACACCTTGCGCTGCTGATCCTCATGGACACGCCGCGCCCCGACTCGTCACTGGAGGTTCGCCGTCGTTTGACCCGGTTGGGTCGCACACATCCAGTCGCGATCGCGATCACCGCCGTGCTGGAGCAACTGCGGCAACGGACGATGTGGGGCAAGGTTCGCTACGTCGCGGCGAAGAGTGGCAAGATGGTCAGACGGCTGTCGCTGACAGATGTGCGCTCGATGGCAGACACCTCGATTGACCGGAATATTGTCCACGTTCAACGGAGCTACTCACGGGCCATTTACGCGTATCGGCCCAAACGATATCCGGGTCGGCTCACGATGATCGTCCACACGGAGCAGGACCACAGCGACAAACGCCCGACACTGGGATGGGAAGATTATGCGATGCAGGAAATCGAACTGCATTCCGTTCCCGGAACTCACCTGACCTACATTCGAGATCACGTTGAGACAGCGGCCGCTCGCGTCCGTGAATGCATACAGAAAGCCGATGCGGAATTGCAGCGGCCGGCACCCGCTGTCGCAGCCGCTACGGCGGGCAACCTTCGCGTGTGATCGAGCGCGAAGTTGGCGGGCTGGAGGGGGCTCGTGCCGAGCGCGGCGAACAGCACGAGCCGGCTAGTGAGAAAGGGCCTCTTTGCAGAGGCCCGGAAGGGAACGTCATGCAGCAGATGTCACGCTGGACGCAACCCCGAGTTGCGCCATCATGCCGGCCACGTCGATGTAGTGCGTCGCGCGGGTGATCTTGCTGCCGTTCGTCTCAAGGACGACGACCGCCCTGACCGTGACCGGCTTTCCGGTCGCCGGCCGTCCCATCAACACACCGCTATTCGTCCCGCGCCACACGATTTCCGCTGCGCCCCGGTTCCCCTCGACGACTTTGGTTGTGATGGTGCCCCGCGCATCGGGGAACGCCTCTCTCCAGGTACGCGCGTTGGCCGTACCCTCTTTGGGTGTGAGGCGACGATTCGTGCCGATCTCTTCCTGGTACCCGCCAGGGGCAAAATCCTGCTCCGCTTCTTCAAATCGGTCGGTGTTGAACAAATCGACGAAACGGTCCAACAGTTCACTCGTAGCTGCCATAGTGCTCTCCTTTACCGATGCAGGGCTCAGGGTCGCCAGTGCGAGCTGTACGGGGGCTCGAGCTGAAGGCAGCGAGTCTAGTGCCGTGAAGTGCTCAGTGCAACCACGACTGGGTAAGTAAGCCCTGGCGCGAATTCAGCCCACCCGGAACCGCGCCGACATCGTTTCATCGATCCCTCGGAAGGCTCGCTCCGGCTCGATGAGTGCGATCGGGCAGTTAAACCCACCTTCGGTAACAAACGAGAGCGCCGCACGACCGTTGCTAAGGACCGTGAGGTTGAAACCGGCGTTCACGCACTGTCTGAACTCGTTTGTCGAAAGGTCGAAGAAGTTGACGACGGCAAAGCCAACCGTCTAATCCACATGTTTCTTCTTTTCTGAGTGATGATCTTTGTCAACCCAGCGCGAATCCGGTCTTGAGGCTCCCTGTACAGTGGTAAACGCGCAGCCGTGCGAAAGCGAACAACCTTGAAGAGGAAGCGACCTATCAGGAATGGGGCTCAAGCGATTCTGCTTGATGCCGGCGGCGTATTGGTCTGGCCCAACTGGACACGCATCGCCGAAGCGTTGGCACGGCAGGGGATCTCCGCCGATCCAGCAAGTCTGGCAGCAGCCGATCCGCACGCCCGATACGCCCTGGACGTCGCCGAGATTGTCAACACGTCCACTGATCTGCGCCGGGCGCTGGAATACTTCAACCTTGTGCTCACGCATGCGGGCGTGCCGCTGTCAGACCGAACGGACAGGGCCTTGGCGGAAGTGCGTGAGTATCAGCGGGTGACGAACCTGTGGGAGCACGTGCCGGAATTCGTTTGCCCCACGCTGAAGGCGTTGCGAGGGCAGGGTCTTCGACTCGGCGTGGTGTCAAATGCCAATGGGACACTTCGCGTCGCCTTTGAGCGAATCGGGTTGGCTTCGTTCTTCGACGTCATACTGGATTCCGCCGAGGAAGGGTTGGAGAAGCCCGATCCGCGACTATTTGAGTTGGCACTCCAGCGGCTTGGCGTGACGAGCGACCGGGCGATCCACGTGGGCGATATGTACTACGTTGATGTCGTAGGAGCCCGTAGTGCCGGACTGGCGGCCGTACTGGTGGACGAAGCGGGCCTCAGGGCGAACGTGGATTGCAAACGTATTCGATCCATCGCCGAGCTTCCAGCGATGCTGCGTAGAAGGACGGCCACGCAACAGTGAATTCATTCTCATGTGGGTCACGCAGCCTCGATCAGTCAGCTGCGAGACTCGTTCTGCACGTCGGCCACATCCCTTGCAATGCTCAGTCTATGGCGGCGTGGACGTACTCAGGCCAGCCGCCGCGACCTTCGGTCGCGGCGAGCTGGCACGAGTCCCGACAGGCGATCCGGGTTCATTGCCCTCGGCGCGAGCGAAATGGCACGAGCCTGTGTCTCTCCGTCACAGATTCGTCCGCCTTTTACGCTCGCGGCTTTGGCGCGCTGGCTGCTCTATCAGCGGTGGCTCCCATGCTCTATCAGCCACCGCTGGCTCACGCTGCCCATATCGAAATCGCCTTGCGAACGAGATCGGGCCGCGAGGAAGACGCCGATCGCGAGAGCGCCCAGAAATACGCCGCCGGTGAGCACCGATAGCAACGTCCACATCGGATCAGCCATCCTTGACTAACGACGACGGACGAGCGGACGAGGTCACACGGCGACAAGACCGTCAGCCACCAACAAAAACGTGATCGGCGTTTGATCAAAATCTCTGTAACTATCTACCCGATGTGCCCGTGGGGCCGCCGCGGAACTCCGACCGCGTCAGAACGCCATCCCCATTCGCATCCTGGTCATCGAAGGCGCGGTGCGACCAGGGCCATTCATTGAGCGTCAAGCGGCCGTCGCGGTTCTGGTCGACAGTGTCAAAGCCCCCGGTTCTCGAATTATTGCCCGCGGCGAGTTCCCTGATTGAGAGGCTGCCGTTGCGGTCTGTATCGAGACGGGTGAAAGCGGCCAACCCGCCGTCCCATTCTCCCCGTTCGATCATCCCGTTGCCGTTGACGTCGAGGTAGTCGAATCGGTCGGCATCTTCCCCATAGTAGTCATCCCGCGCCCTGGCTCTGGTCGAGGGTGGTACGCCGCCTATGCGCACCTCATCCCCTGAGAGCACGCCGTCCTTGTTCCAGTCGAGCTCGTCGAACGACCCGCTGCCGCGCCACTCGTTGCGCGAAATCACGCCATCGCGATTGGTGTCCATCCGGCGGTAACGCATGCCTTCAATCCGCTGACTGCTGTTCTGTTCGCCTAGCGCGCCCGTTCCGCAGTACCCGCACACCGCTGGACCCGGGAACGCCCCAGTCGCCGAACGATTGCTGATACTCACGCGATTCCACGATTCCATCCACGACCGCACTGAGGCCCTGGCTTCTCGCCAGATTAGCGAATTCACGTTGGCCGGTCGGGTCGGGCTGGCGGCCGAGAATATGGTCATACAACGTCGCGATGCCCTGAGCAGTCCCATCGTTCCCGAAGCGTTGGAGATGCTCCGGCGACTTGGCCACTGCGCGAACGACCTCTCGCACAGTCGAGCCGCCGCTGGTCAATTGTTCGACCCATGCCGCGCTTCCCCGGTCGGGGGCGCGCTCGAGCATATGCCGATAGATCTCGTTGACGACGACGCGCGCATCGGTGGTGCACGGCTGCTGGGCGAATGCGACGGCCGGAAACACGCTGAGTATGCCGAAGAAAACAGCTGCACGCATCATGGTCAGCCTCCTGTCGGAAACGCCGCACGATTCATGCCGCTACTGAACCGCAACGTCAATCTTCGATACCGCCGAAACCGAAACGTTTTCGAATGGATGACGTCACGTGGCTTGCACCCTGAAACCGCAGAAAGGGGGGACGCACGTATGCTGTATACGTTCGCGGTGATCCTGCTTGTATTGTGGCTGCTTGGCGTCGTCGGCACTTACACCATCGGCGCGTTCGTGCATGTGCTGCTGGTGATTGCGCTTGTCCTCTTCGTCCTCGGACTGATGAGCGGGCGGCGAACCGTCATATAAAGGGCGAGACAGGTCAGGCACCTGCTGACGGACGAAGTTGCGTCGCAATGCCGCACACGCGTCTGATGCCGAATTTGGATCGCGTAGAGACGATCCTGAGAAGCTGGGATGCGTGGTTCGAGTTCCTTCCACGGGGAGAACTCGCAACCGCGCCTCTCTTTCGTTCTGACCCCTCGATTTACCGGCGCCTTGGAGAGAGGTGCTGCCCACATACCCGGCCCCCTGTGCTTTTGTCAACTCACGCGAGACGGCGGGATAAACCCCGTTTGAGTCCGCTATCCAGCATGTTTTGGAGGAGCAAATCATGACTACCGACCTTGTTGCGTATGGCATTTACCCGGATCGGGCCTCGTTTGATCGCGCGCTCGAGGCGCTACGCGCCGCCGGATTTCGCAACAGTGATATCTCAGCGGTTCTCCCAGAGCGAGATCAGACCACGCGAGACCTGGCCCATGAGATTCATTCGAAGGCGCCTGAAGGAATCGCCACCGGCGCTGGCGCCGGCGCGGCGGTCGGCGGCGTATTGGGCTGGCTCGTCGGTATCGGGGCACTGGCGATCCCCGGCATCGGGCCGCTCGTCGCGGCCGGACCGATCGTCGCGGCGCTCGCCGGCGCGGGCGCGGGTGGCGCGACCGCGGGGCTCGTCGGCGGGCTGATTGGCGCCGGCATTCCCGAGGTCGAAGCGAAAAGATACGCCGGTCGCATTCGCGAGGGCGGCTATCTCATCTCCGTCCACTGCGACGACAAGACATGGGCGCACCGCGCGGAGGAAATTCTGGAAGCCACGGGTGGTCGGGACGTAGTCAACACCTCGGAGGCCACTCCCGACTATCGCCCGTAGCTCTTTCTGCGAAGAGCGCCCAAACGGGCGCTCTTCCCACGCCTTCAGACCGTCATCAAGGACCGATTCAGGGCGCTTCGGCGAGATGACGCCGGATGCTACAGAGGTTTACATGCCTGACTTGCCGGTCGTGATCAAAATCGCCGACGACCCAGATCGTGAAACATTTCAAATCAATCATGAGCAGTACCTCTCTTCTGTGCAGGTGCCGGAACGAGAGCAGGACCAGACGTACATTGCGAGAGAGTCGTGGATAACATTCGACGAGCAGGGCATCCGGGCGGAACTCGCGCAAACGTTCGGCGCGAGTGGTCCCGAGATTGAAACTCTCCTTGAAACGGCACGACAGCAGTACTCCGCGCCGGACAAGTTGATACGGCCTGGCGACGGTCAATGACCTTGTGATTCCGCCGCGGTACGCAGTGCGACTTTAGCAGCAACAAACGCCTAGTAGCGACCTTAATGCGCCGGTCTGGCTCGAAGCATGTTCACCCGCCGCTCAGAGCACGATTCCTGATTCCCAGGCAGTGGCATTATCAATATGAGAACGACACGTGCAGCAGCGCGGACGGCCATTCCATGCCAAGCCGAAAAGCGGTCATCGCAGGTAGCGCTGGCGTTGCCGCCGCGGCGCTGGGCTATCGCGCCTGGGAGCGCGGTGTTCTTGCCGGGACAACCGGTCCGCCATATGTCCCCTGGGATGAATGGCGCGGCATTGATGCCGATGGCAACACGCAGACCCATACGCGCCGCTATCCTTGCCGCCAGTCCGCACGATACGCAACCCTGGCTGTTTGCGGTCGCCGGCAGCGAAGTTGCCGTTCATGCCGATCGTTCGCGGCATCTCGGTGCATTCGATCCGTTTCGCCGGGAGATGCATCTGGGATTCGGCTGCGCCATTGAAAACTTCGTGTGTGCGGCGAACGCGTTCGGGATCACCACCGATGTGCAGCCAGCCAACGGCCGGCTGGACCTGTCGCCAGCGCCAGAGCCTGCGCTGGCGGCGCGGATCGCGCTCGGCGCTGGACGGCCGACGCCCGATGTGCTCTTCGACGCCATTCCACACCGGCACACGAACCGCGGCCCCTATCGACAGGCTGCGATTGCGCGCGAACGGCTGGATGCATTGGTCGATCTGGTCGCTGGGCCGGACGTCCGGGTCGTGTTCATCTCAGACCGCAGTGCTCGCCGCGAGCTCGGCGCCGTGATCGTCGCCGCGACCGAACGGATCATTGCCGATCCGGAGATGTCGATGGACAGCTTTCGTTGGATACGCACGGGCCGCCGCGATGTCCTGGCGCATCGCGACGGGGTGACGATTGATACATCCGGCACCGGCACGCTGATGACGATCGCCGGCAAGATGGCACCCGATCTCGGCGCCGCGACAACCGATCGGATCTGGCTCAAGATGACGCGAGACGTGCATACAGCGACGCCGCCCGCCTTCGGCATGATCCTCGTGCGCGACCGATTGGACATGTCGTCAGCGATTTCGGCCGGCCGCGCATGGCAACGGCTGCATCTCACGCTCACAGCACAGGGGCTGGCGGCTCAGCCGCTCAATCAGCCCGTCGAGATGATCGACCGCTATCAGATGCTGGGACGAAATGACGACTTGCGCCCTGC
The DNA here is from genome assembly GCA_963814955.1 of uncultured Acidobacteriota bacterium. Taxonomy (GTDB): domain Bacteria; phylum Acidobacteriota; class Vicinamibacteria; order Vicinamibacterales; family UBA2999; genus DATCJA01. The sequence continues at coordinate 670,425 of CAWFEX010000008.1, read as the reverse complement.
CCTTGCGGCGCTGGCGCGCGCACCAGGCTGGGAACCGACGTTCGTGTTCAGGCTCGGATATGCGCGGCGCGCAGCACCGCGCTCGCCCCGCCGGCCGATGAGTGACGTGGTGACTGTACGCGCCATGAATGCCCACTCGTTCCCCAAGCGACCCCAACCTCGTCTGCCCTAAAGACAGTCAACCTCTTCGACGAACCCGGCGAGAGCAACCTCGTCCGATGCCATCGCACAGACGAGCTTGCAAGGCGCGCGCACGTATTGCTTGCGAGTGCTCAAGCGTAGCGAACGCGAAGCGACGACGTAACGAGCAAATGGCCTGATGTAAGCATTCAGTCAGTTTTGCCGTCTGTGGTCGCGGAGTACTCCGCCAGGGATAAACCGGATTCGCACGGGAGATTGCCAGGAGATTGCCATGCATAAACGCGCGCAAGACATGATGACCCCTGATCCGGCGTGTTGCACAACGACAACTACGCTCGATCAGGTTGCAAAGATGATGATCCAGAACGACTGCGGTGAAATTCCCGTCGTCGATACCAACGACTGCATCGTCGGTGTCGTGACGGACCGGGACATCGTGTGTCGTGTCGTCGCCGAAGGCAAGAATCCTCTCGCCTACACGGCCGAGACGTGTATGTCGCAGCCGGTTGTCACCGTCAATGAAGATGCGCAGCTGGACGAAATCGTCGCGACCATGGAGAAGCATCAGATCCGGCGGGTACCGGTCGTAAATGGACGGGGTATCTGTATCGGCATCATCTCGCAGGCCGACGTGGCGTGGAACGGTCCGAAGGAAGAGGTGGGTGATCTCGTTCGAGAAGTGTCTCGCGATACCGGACACGTCTCACGTTAATCCGCGGTGTGGGTTTGACACCGGCTGCACCACCGCATTACGGTGTCACTCTTCCCCCTGGTCACCTCAACCATCTTCGCCCGGGAGTGCGACCATGAGCCACGGTTCCGATTGGTACAACCTTCCGCGTGCCGCCAGGGGCATCAAGCTGTACCAGATCCGCGAGCGAATGCGGTCAGAGAACCTGGTCGATACTGAAGAGCCGCCGCTCGAGACCTCCACGAATCCGCCGTCAGGTGACGCCTACAACGTGCGTACGAGCGATGGCACATACAACGACCTCGCGTGCCCGCGGATGGGCAGCGCCGGCATACGTTTCGGACGCAACGTTCCTCTCGAGGAAGCCTTTCCGGATATCGCCAACCTGATGAAACCGAGCCCGCGGCGGGTCAGCCTCGAGCTGCTGACGCGGACGACGTTCCAGCCAGCCACGATCCTCAACGTGCTCGCCGCCGCGTGGATCCAGTTCATGGTGCATGACTGGTTCGTCCACAAGAAGGGCACGTGGAGCCTGACCCACGAGATCCCACTGGGCGAGGGGGACGGCTGGCACGAACGGCCGATGCGCGTGCCGAAGACGCCAGCCGATCCCCCGAAAGTCCAGGGCTCGGCCAGGCCGCCCGCGTACATCAACGAGAACACCCATTGGTGGGACGGTTCGCACGTGTACGGCAGCAGCCCGGCCGCACAGGCGTCGCTCCGCGCCGGCCGAGAGGGCAAGGTGCTGGTCAGCCCGAGCGGACGGCTGGGCGTCGATCCCGTCACCGGCAAGGAAATCACCGGCTTCACCGAGAACGGCTGGGTGGGTCTCAGCCTGCTACATGCGCTGTTCGCTCTGGAGCACAACGCCATCTGCGACGCGCTGAAGAAGCACAATCCGCTCTGGGACGACGAGCGGTTGTTTCAGCAGGCCCGCCTCGTCAACTCGGCGCTGCTCGCGAAGATCCATACCGTGGAATGGTCCACCGCCATTCTTCCGAACGAAGTCCTCACCACCGGGCTCAGGACCAACTGGTACGGACGGTTCAGCAGGCTCCAGAACGTGTTCCCGAAGCTCGCCGACAACGACATCTTCTCCGGGATTCCCGGATCGCCAACCGAGCATCACGGCGTGCCGTTCACCCTGACCGAGGAATTCGTCTCCGTCTACCGCATGCACACGCTGATGCCCGATCACTTCACGATCCGATCCGCCGACACCGGCGCGGGACTGGCCAATGCGACGTTGCCGGAGCTGTCGGGCCGTAGCGGCGTCGAGTTCCTCGCCCGCTTCAACCTGGCGGACCTGTTCTACTCGTTCGGGATCCACAATCCCGGTGCCGTCCGGCTCCACAACTATCCGAAGTTCCTGCAGAACCTGGTGCAGGACAGCGGCGAGCGTTTCGACCTCGGTACCATCGACATTCTGCGCGATCGCGAACGCGGCGTACCTCGCTACAACCGGTTCCGCCGGCTGCTGCACAAGTCACCAGTCAGGAGCTTCGAGGAGCTGACCGACGTGCCCGCGTGGGCGGACGAGATGAAGCAGGTCTACGACAACGACATCGAGCTCGTCGACACCATGGTCGGCCTCATGGCCGAGCCTCTGCCCGAAGGCCTCGGCTTCAGCGAGACGGCCTTTCGAATCTTCCTGCTGATGGCGTCCCGTCGGCTGAAAAGCGATCGATTCCTCTCACGCGACTATCGGCCGGAGATCTACACGAAAGAGGGGATCGAGTGGGTCGAGGACAACACGATGAAGACGGTGATCGCGCGCCACGTTCCGTCAGTCGCGTTCGCGATGGAAGGCCTCGAGGACGATAACGCGTTCAAGCCATGGAAATCCCGGCCGATCCCGCGCTGAATGGTCAGCGACAAACGAAAGTGTGATCGACGCCCCGTTCACGTCCGCGTGCGGTGATATCGACCCTCAATGCGTCATCGCATAGAGAAGGATGTTGATGCCCAGCGCATAGCCCTCGACGGAGAACTGGTAGAAATACGCTGGATCCTCCCCTTCGCGCTCCCATGAATTCGATACGTCGGTGTTGTGGGTCATCACGGCGATGATGCGTCCATGCGTGTCGCGAATCGCCCGGAGATGCGGCACCGCAGTCTCCTCGCCGCGCTCCGAGGTCGTCTGTCCGCCGACGGCACGCCAGAAGCCGATGCCGGTGATTTGCGGGATCCTCTTGACTTCGAGCATCGAGCGGAAGATCGGGTCGGTGAGGGGCACGTCTTCAATCACGTACTCGCTGGGTGGCATCGCACGCGCGAGCTCGCGCGACCATTGTTCCCAGGCCGCTTCTCCCCAGAAGTCATCGACCCACAGAAAGCCGCCTTTCTTCAGGTAGAGACGCAGACCATCGACTTCTTCCTGCGACAGGCCGATGGTGCCGACATCGGAGGCCATCAGGTATGCGCATCCGAAGAGCGCCGGGTCGGTCAACCGGACGAGCCACACATGCGGCACACCTGAGGCCTGCCGACTGACGCGCGTCTTTGTCAGTTCGGACAATCGGATGAGGAGGTTCCGCTGCGCCCAGGGATAGTCAGTACGCCAGCCGGACCCGTTGGCTTCGCGCCGGACGCTTCTGTAGAGCATGTGGCATCCGGCAACGTTCCGATCGGGCCATTCCGGCGGCGGTAACTCCGCCGGATCGCCTTGCTCGCCGCGCAGCGTACCGAAGCCTGATAAGGGGTCCTGCCGGAACTGGGCGTACGCGTAGCCGGCGCATGCGATCAGCATGGTCAGGCAGGCCGCCATCCGGATACATCGACGCGTTCGCAGGTGTCTGTCCGCCTTCGGCCGACGGCGAGTCGGTCGTAGCGGCAATTATCGTCGATTCATGATCGTTCGCCGGGATTCGGGCCGTGTTCGGACAAAAGCCTGTGCGTACGCCGACTTCTTTAATCCAGCGATGGAATTTCCGGATACTTCTGAGCGGTTTACCCGGTACCAACTTGGCTTCGAGCACTCGCGCGAGAGATCACCGCGGCGCGGCGCCTCCCTCCCAGCGTATAAGCTGTCCACGCGGGCGTCGCTGCCGGGATCTCTCGCGCCTCCGACGGTTCCGGCTTGCCACGTGTTTGGGCACGCCTGTGCAGACGTCCGAGTTTTCTATCGAGCCGCGCGATACGCCTCGCCCCTGCCGCCAGCGCCAATGGCGGACTTGATCTCACAAGGTCCGACTCGAACCCCGGCACAGAGCGTCATGGCTGCACGGAAAGCAGCGCCCACGTCCGCGGGCGATGAAGCGTGCCATAATCGGCCGCCGCGTAGTTGAGAGGAGGTCTCATGTCGCTCAAACTGGCTGCACTTGCGGCAGCCGCCATCCTGCTGATGCCGAATCTCGTTGGAGCGCAACTTCTGGTGCAACGTGACGTATCGCTGCGCATGGCGTTGACGATTGCGCAGACGGCCATGGCCGAATGTGGCGTGAATGCATCGGTTGCGGTCGTTGATTATGCCGGGCGCGTGCGCGTGCTCCTGCAGGGGGACAAATCGAGTCCTCACAACATGGAACTTGCCCGTCGCAAGGCGTATACGGCGCGCACGTTTCGACAGCCATCGTCCGCCTGGGCGATGCGGACGGAAACGACCAATGCCGGCCAGCGCATGCTCGCCGAGGTGATTCCGCTCGGGGGCGGGATGCCCATTAATGTCGGCGAGGAAACGATTGGCGGAGTGGGCCTGAGCGGTGCTCCCGGCGGTCAGGCGAAGGAAGAGGCGTGCGCGACTGCCGGAATCGCGAAGGTGGCCGACCAGCTCAAGTAACGGACTGAGTTTTCCTCAACGATACGCGTCACGGACAAATCGTTCCGAACTGCATGCCGCGTGAGCGCTGCTGGCGTTGTCGGTGCCTGCGTTGATATGGCTGTCAGTTGTCAAGTGAGCACACGTCTCCTGCCTCACCGTCTTTCGTGATCTCCTGACCTCGAGTCGTCCTGATCCGACGAGCGCGCGACACCGCGTGCGAGCGATGGTTGATCTGCTGATATACGCGGGTTGGATACCGCCAGACTCCTGTACATCGCGGAGCGTCCTCGCTCTAGGTACGGACGTCGTCGGCCCCGGAGGGCCGCTGTCCTTAACGCAATCGAGGATTCTCCACCGAATGGCGATGCCGCGCGCGCGTCGGATCGGGTCGTGCGTTGGTGTCGTTACGGTGCCGGCACCTCCCGGGCTACGGCCCACACAAAGCCGGTGAGTTCACGCGCGATCGCGGTCGCGATCACGACCCGCGGCTTGCCGCGGGCGCTCAAGCGTCGAAAGCGTCCGCAGAGGCGGAGCTGGGCCTTCCACGCCACGGCCCGCACGGCGGCGGGCAGTTGCTCCTGGCGTTGCTGCATCGCGCGCCCGATGCGAGGGATGCTGCGATACGCCCACGCGGCTTCGGCGAGCAGCGGCGCGCGTGCGGATTACCCGCTTTCGTGATGTGCCCCCGTCGGGTCAGCGGACCGCTCGAGCGTTCCGAGGGCACGAGGCCCAGATACGACATCAATTCGGGCGCGCGCGCGAAGCGGCGGACGTCACCGATCTCGGCGACCAGGCCGGTGGCGGTGATGAACGAGACGCCGCGAAGCGCTTGCAGCGCGTCTACCACGGGCGCCCATCGCCAGCCGGGGACGAGTTGCTGCAGTTGCTCGGTCAGTCGCGTCACGCGTTGCTCTGCTTCCTCGACGGTCGCGAGATACTCCTGCAGCGCGATCTGTGGGGCGGGCTCGGGCATCGTCAGGCCGGCCAGCCACCGTCGGTAGGGGATCGTCCACCCGGCCTGGCCGCGATAGCGAAGTCCGTGACGTAAGACAAACGCTTTCAGCCGTTGCTTGGCCTCACGCGTCACTTCGACCGCATCCTCGCGAGCCCGCACCAGGTCGCGCAACGCCTCATCGCTCTCATTCGGCACATAGATCGCCCGCAGCTCGCCCGCTCGATGTAAGCGCGCCAGCGTCAGCGCGTCGCGACGATCCGTCTTCACGCGGTCCCCTGCGCGCTTCGGCGTCATCGACGGACTCACCACGGCGCAGTCCTCGCCCAGCCGCGTCAGATGCCGGAAGATCGTGAACCCACACGGACCCGCTTCGTACACGAAGTGGAGGGTGCGTCCCGGAGCCCGCAACGCCCGGATCACTTTGTCGAGCGCCTCGATCTCGCCCCCCACGGTCCCATACGGGCGGACCTCTCCAAACCGGCCGCTCTCCGCGAGGGCCACCGCGATCGATTCCTTGTGGACATCGAGCCCCACGAACGTGCTACGTTTCGCCATGACCTGCCTCCTTTGTTGGTGGCGCTGTGCGAAGGTGTCGAACTCCTCCGCATAATCCACGACAACAACGAGAGGCAGGTCACTGAATGTGTGCGTGGTCGGTCTCAGCCTCCATCGATCATTCACCCGCTGCCCAGCAGGCCCCCCACAAATGCGGGGCCCGCGCCGGCGGCCGGTGACTGAGCGACGGACGCACTACTAACAGCCATTCTGTCTAGGCTGTCGAATAATCCCGCGTCTTCTGGCTCCGCTACCCCCGCCTATGGATACCTGCCATTGGCCTCGCGGGCTCGGAATGTCAGCTGGGGCTGATCTGGCGAAGGATGTCCCGTGACGCTCTCTCGAGGGTATCGGCCTCGCGGAGCATTGGCATGCTGGCACGGCGGAGGGCCGCAGAACGGACGCGCCAGCTCTCGCCCCGTAACCGCAGATACTCTTTGCAGGCAGCGACAAGCGGCTGCTGTTGCAGAGGGATGCTGTCGAGCGACTCCACACGAGCGCGGGCGGCGTTCACGTCGGAAAGGATGGCACCTTCGATCACCTCCGCCAACGCCTCGGCCGTCATCCGTCCGTGATCAAACTGATCGAGCGCTGTTCGAAACGTGGTCGCCGTCCGTTCCTCGACCATGACGAGTCGTTGGAGTTCAGATTTCACGTCCACCATGCCTCGAAGCGGTGCCGCCACGATCACTGCGCCTGCGACCACCGCGGCCGTTGCAGCCGCGATTCGCGGCACAGAGGCACGTTGCTCGCTGACACGCCAGGCGATGACGAGCCCGCATGCAAATCCTGAAAGCAATCCGCTGAGTTGAGTCGCACTCGTCACTGTGTCGGTCGCCAGGTGATAGATGACGAACACCGCAGTCGCTGGCGCAAGCCTTTTGAGAAGGGCAAGAGGAATCCCTGCACGGGTTCCCCGGACGAGTCCGCCCATCAGCAACGATGCGAGCATGAGGCCGTAGATCCCGAAGATCGCACCGGACGCCCCGACGTACACGGTCACAGGTGATGTGGAAACGTGTGCGACGCCGGAGAGTAGGCCGGTCGCGAAGTACACGGCCGTGAACGCCAGCGGCCCGACGAGACGCTCGGTACCGAGGCCAAGCTGCACCAGGCCTATGACATTGGCCAATAGGTGAAGCCAGCCTGCGTGTACGAACAGCGCCGCGGTGAGTCGCCACCACTCGCCGTTCGCCGTGCGCGGGCCGAAGATGCCACCCCACGCCACGAGGGTGTTCGGATCACTGAGCGGGTGGGAACCGACCAGAATCAACACGAACACGACGATGTTTGCGGCAGTCAGAACCGGCGTGACCGGCGCCAGACGTGTACGAGCGTCCAGCATCTGATGGAACGACTCGAGCTCCCGATGCCGCAGCGTGACCGCTTCCCTCACTCGTTGCAACAGGCGGACGCCCGCTCGATCGAATCGGGCCCGGTCCTCGGGCGTCATGGCGCGGTGCGCAATCACAAACACAGCCAGCAGGAGAATGACGATGCCCATGACCCTGTCGCAGCGAGAGAAAGGTCAATACCCGTACCACACTGAGCACCAACACCGGCCGAACTGTCCGGCGAGACGGCTTGTGAACTGATTTCAAGAGTCGGCGTGCGATCAACGACGTTGTAACGGCCTGGCCTTGCCAAACGGGTCAATTACGGACGAGCTGGCCACGCTTCTGTTATCGACCGATTCTGGACACTGTTCGGTGTGCACTTCCAGAGCGTTACTCTCATAAGGAGCTGGAAGCAGTAACAAGGGGGGAGTGTCGCCATGACCCTTGAAGAACGGACCTCAAGCAGTGTCACGATCCTGGACGTCGCCGGACGGATGACGATCGAGGTGCTGCAGAACATGCCGCTCACGGTTAAGGTGCGCCGGTTGCTGCAAGACGGCCGCGCGCACATCCTCGTGAACCTGGACGGCGTACCATACCTCGACACCACGGGAATTTCGGACCTCGTCGGAGCATATGTCGCCACGAGAAGGCAAGGCGGGTCGCTGAAACTGCTGCACCTGACTCCACGCGTTCGAACGGTGCTGACGGTTACGCGGCTCTTGACGATCATCGAGGCGTACCAGGACGAAGCGGCCGCGATCGGCAGCTTTGAGTCAGTCGTGGCATAAACCCTAGCGAGGTTGCGCCTCACACCGCCGAGCACACGGCTCCGCCTCGCTAGTGCAGTATCTTCTTGCCCGCTTCGCGGGGCGAGAAAACTTGACCCAATTCGTTGGAATTCACGGGGTCAAGTTTTCTAGCAGTAGGGGCAGTTCAGGGACTCTCACGGACAAATCGTTCCGAACTGGATGCCGCGTGCTTGTAGCGCCGGAATGGCTCGCGGTTTCCACATCGTTGCTGCGATCAGGCCGCGGGTCGGTGAGGATGCCGTTCAGTGCGACGATTTCGCGAGGTACATCTCGACGTGCGGAATACCGTCGTCCAGGTATTCGTGGCCCGTGCTGTCAAAGCCGAGACTTTGATAGAAGCGTTCCAGGTACTTTTGCGCTGAGAGGCGTATCCCGGCGGCCGGATATTTGTCGCTGGTTATCTCGATGCCGCGAGTCATCAGCGATCTACCGATTCCATTGCCACGAAAACTGTTGCCGACCACGACGCGGCCAATGGAGGGCTCGTCATATTTGTGGCCGGGCGGCACGATTCTCAGATAGCAGGCTAGCTGCCCGGACGAAACCCTGCCCATGACGTGCAGGCAGCTCTGGTCGAGGCCGTCCGCATCCTGATACCAGCATTGCTGCTCGACGACGAACACAGCCAGCCGCAGCTGCATGACGTCGTACAGCTCATTCACCGTGAGTCGATCGAATGACTTCGTCAGCCACTCGAGTTGCAAGGGATCAATTGCCATGGACCTGGCTGGCCCTTGCGTGCCCTAGCGGGAGGCCTGCCTGAGACGCGGTCGTGAGCGCACCTGCTCGTAGCTGAATCCGTCCGATGGCCGTGCTAAACGCTGAATGTACAAACGGCGCGGTTCGCGGCGGGCCAGGCTGCCGGTCACAACGAGCCGGTCACCCGGCCGGAACGTATCGGCCGCCATTCCAATCTCCCGCATTTCGTTGCGGTCGTCCATGTCGAAGCGCCATGCCTCGGCATTACCGTCACGGGCCACGTTGACAGACAGAAACGGATGCGGGGAGACGAACTGGAAATCCGTCACGACGCCTTCGACCGTGATCTCCTGGCGGGAGTCGTAGACGCCGGCGATCGAATGATGGCCGTATGCGACTGCGGCCATTCCCAACACGAACGCAAACGGTCCGATCCAGCGTGCCAAGGGAAGCAACCTCTCGGTCCAGCGTAACCGCAGTTGCGGGTCCGGCGTCAAGAGCGTGAATCGCACGCGCGTCTAAACCGTTCGGGCTTCGATGGTGTCTAAGCTGGATATGGTCCCGGCATGGAAACTGGCCACCGTAGGCCTCATGGCGCCAGTTGTCGCGCTGGCACAGGAGCCGCCGAGTTCGACCGAGCTGGTGACACGCTTGCGGTCTCCGTCACCTGTGACCGTTGCGTGGGCCGCCTTTCAGGCGGGAACGCTGCAGGTCAGGGAGGCAGTGCCCGCGCTGATCTCCACGCTCGAGGCACTTCCAGCAGGAAGCCAAAGCGAACGCGACTATATCGCTGCGGCAGTGCTCGATGCGCTCATCCAGATTCATCCGGTTCCTGGCGAGTCGCCTGGATTACCAGCGGTGCCTCCACAAACCGTCGCCCGCTATCTTGATCGATGGCCCATCCAAACGCTGGTCCTGCTCGGTCGCACAGGTCCGGAGCGGGATCCGGTTGTGATGGACTTCTTCCGCTCTCTGCCCCGAAAACAAGGGGCTGCCGCGTTTTCTCCGGGACAGATGTGGTTTGCTCTCGCCAATCTGCTCGCGCCCCGACCACCATCGGGTTTCGCGGCGCTGGTTCTGCGGGGTCTCCGGCTGGATTTGCTCGTGACTGTGTCTGACGACGGGAACAGCGGGACGGGTGTCGGATGGGCATCCAGCGGGGTCGCGGACGGGACCGGCGAAAAGCCCGACGGATTTCCGCCCCACGCGTTGTATCGGTGGGGATCGGCGATGACGGGCGATGTGATTCTCTCCACGGGGCCTCGGACCCTCTACTACTCGCGCAGCGTCAGCTCCGCGCGCCAATTTCCGGTGTCGCACCCATCAGGACCGTTGCCTGATGCCGACGACCGACTCACGTACCTGTCCGCGACTCCGGGACGCCCTCAGATCGACCTCAAGAGCCGTTTTTATCTGCACCTTGCGTGGAGTGACGTCGATACCTTTCGCGAACGCGTGCGCGAGGAACAGCAGAAGATCGCCGATCAATACAGTCGCGCGCTCACTGATCTCATGACCGGCGGACATCTCACCGCTGAAGAAGTCGCCGCGTTGCCACTTCAGCTGACGACGACCGTCTATGATGCGCGGACCGATCGTACACTCCGATTGCCCGAGGTGCCCAGGTTTCCAACTCCCAAATAACTGACAGGGTGGTCTGATACGGGCGTGAAGTTCTAGCGCTCGAGCGCCTTGCGCTTCCAGAGTTCCCAGGGGCGGGCGTAGGTTTCGGAGACCGACGCATCAGCCTTCCGCGCTTCCTCGGCATCGAGGTACGTGACCTGGCCCAGCGCGATTGCCTGGGCCTGAAGCCTCGCATTCACCTCCATGTAGACGCTTCGCGCCACGGCATGGACGATGGTGGGTCCGACGACGACGGCGCCGTGGCCGCGCAGCAGAGCGGTGGGCTGGGTGCCGAGAGTCTGGGCGAGCGCGCGGCCGAGCGCGCCGTTGCGAACGAGCAGGTCTGTCTGGCCGCCGGCCTTGCGGATCTCGAAGACAGGAACACCGCTGCCGAGGAACGCGGCCATGTGGTAGATGGGGCGCAGCGGGACCATGCTCACGCTGAAGGGAATCACCGACGGCGAATGGTGGTGCACCACAGCTCTCACGTCTGGCCTCGCGCGGTAGATCTCGCCGTGGACGAAGCGCTCGAGATACGTTGTCCGTCCGCGCGGATCGATAGGATTCGAGTCGAGGTCGTACTCGAGGATGTCGGCCGCGGTCACCAGCTCGGGCGCGAGCGAGCGCGACATGAGATACCGGTCCGGGGCGCCGTTGTGACGGACGCTGACGTGGCCATATCCGTCGAGCACGCCCTGGTCGGCAAGAATGCGATTGGCCGCCACGAGGTCTTCGATCAGCTGCGGATCGGCGGCTCCGGCCGACGTCGGCGTCGCCGCTGACTGACCTGCGACCGAGCGGCCGGACGGAATGAGAAAAGCGAACAGGAGCAGCACGCTCGAGCAACCGACGGCGCGTCGAATGAATCCTGTCACGACAACCTCACCCAAAACGCCCGCATGGTATCAGATCAGCAGTGGGGGCAATGTGCTATTTCACGTTGAGGACGCGCAGCGCGGCGCTGCGAAACAACTCACGCCGCGAGCTGGTGACGAACGCCCACAACAGAACCTTGACGGCCGTCGGCAGGTGCGAGCCCTGCACCGGGGACGCGAACCATTGTGCCAGCGCCGCCTGCGGGTCGCGCCGCAGCTCATCGAGTTGTGCGACGCGATGTACGCAGCCCACGGTGCAGTGCGGCGCACAGTGCTTGACACGGTGGAACTCCCGTCGCAGATCGTCATCACCGTAGCGTTCGAGCGGGATGCCGGGTTGACCGCGCTGCTGGGAACACCAGTGCACGAGGCCATCTTCGCAAATGTACAGATACCGGCAGCCCGCACGGCAATGCCAGTCATTGGCTTGGCCACTGGCGAGGTTCTTCTGAAACCTGTTGTAGTTCGCGAAGTCGAACACCGATTTGCCGATGGCCACCACGGCTTCCAGGATGGTGCGCTGCCGCTCGTCGAGCGGCACGAGCTGACCGCTGCCGTCGTGAATGATCCCCACGGTGGTAGAGAAACCCAAGGTCCGCGCGCGTTGCGCGATTGCCACCGCATCGTCCGGATTCCGGATCTCGCCCCCGACGACCGAATTGACCGTCACGTCGAACTCGCTTTCTTCAGCGAGCCACCGCAACTTCTGATCGAGCACCTTCAAGCTCTTTTTCGAGACCTCGTCGGGGACGACGTTGTCGATGCTGATTTGAAGATGGTCCAGTCCAGCCCAATTCAGTTGTCTGATGCGATCGCGGTTGAGGAGGTAGCCGTTGGTGATCAGCGTCGCAATCGCGCCATGCTCGCGAATACGCCGGATAACCAGATCGAGATCGGGATGCAGCAGTGGCTCGCCTCCACTGAGCGTGATGATCCCGGTGCCCAGACTGGCAAGTCGATCGATCCGGCGAAGAACGTCCGGGGTCGGCACCGGGGACGAGTGGTCGTCGGTACTCGTTACAGTAGGCGCACGACAGGTTGCAACGCCTGACCGGAACCAGGTGCGCGGCAACAGGCCGGTAGGGAAATCGGAAAGCTTTCGTCAGCATGCGGGCTTGACGAAATCGCCTGCCGGTCCTGCGAAACGGCCGGGTCAGCGGAACGAGGTTCACGAGCCCCCTACCTACAATCATCGCCCTCATTGCCGGTCACCCGGATCGACGATTGCGGAGTCTTCCGCGGTCGCGCTGGCGCCACTAGGGTTAGAACTCGTCGAAATCAATCAAGTCGACAACTCTTCCCATCGGGCCGTTGCCGTCGTTCTTGGCGTCGTGCTTTTCATAGATGTCCATCGTCGGCGGACTGTCCGGAGACGAGAGCAGACCAAACCGGTCGGCCACCCACATCAGCACTCCGCCCACGCCCAGAAAGACGACCCAGAGGATCGACGTGTTGACGTACCGAAGAGACGAACTTCCACCTCGCCGACCAGAAGGGCGGCCAACAGTCCAACTATGCCAGCGACGCCTCCGCATGTGACTCTGTTCAACCGCATGAGTGGTTACACTGGCACCGCAGCCTGACCTTATCCTCGCCGCACTCAGACCTGCCGCGCAAGGTCGGTGTCTGGCCTTCTAGGCATAAACGTTCGTCAACGTCGTTACCAACAGGCGGTCCGTGCACTCGAATTCAACTATCTACAACCAGCGCAGCCATTCGGACGTGGTCAGTCCCGCAGCAGTCGGCGCTCGGTATTTCGACCCCGGCCGGGTATCAACGCCTGCGGACGAAAAGCCGATAACCAAGTTACTGCCGGCCGTGCTGCAGCCGTTCTGTAAGATGGCATAAACGTCTCCCAAATGAGTTTTTCCAATCCGTACTCGGATCTCGCGCTCGTGCTGAGCGGCGGGGGTGCGCGCGCAGCGTATCAGGTCGGCTTTCTCCGCCTGCTCGCGCGCGAGTTCCCCGGCGTGGTCCCCAGCATCCTGACCGGCGTGTCCGCCGGCGGGATCAATGCCGCGTACCTGGCCGCACGCCAGGCGCCGTTCATGGTGAAGGTCGAGGAACTCGCAGACGTCTGGACCGGCCTGTCGATCGAAGACGTGTTCAGGGTCGATCTGCGCGACCTCGCGTCACGCACGCTGCGATGGGGCGGGCGCCTGCTGGCAGGCGGCAAGTACCCGCTGCCGCCGGCGCGAAGCATGGTGGACACGGCGCCGTTGCGCGAGCTGCTCGGGCGCCTTCTGTCCGCGAACGGCGCCGGGATTCCAGGCATCAGCCAGAGTCTGCAGGCCGGCTGGCTCCGCGCGGTGGCGCTCACTGCGTCGAGCTACACCACGGGCCAGTCGGTCACCTGGGTGCAGACGCGCGAAGACTGCGGCATCGAGACCTGGGAACGGCCACAGCGTAAAAGCCACGGTTGCACGCTGACGATCGACCACGTGTTGGCCTCCGCATCGCTCCCGTTTTTCTTTCCGGCGGTGGAAATCGAAGGCGGCTGGTATGGCGATGGCGGCATCCGGCTGACCGCACCGCTTTCCCCCGCCGTCCACCTCGGGGCGAGGCGCATCATCGCGGTGTCGACTCGCTACGCGCGCACGCGCGAGGAGGCCGACCGCCCCGCGATTAGCAGCTACCCGCCGCCTGCCCAGGTCGCGGGCGTGCTCTACAACGCGATTTTTCTCGATCAGCTCGACGGCGATGCCCTCGAGATGCGGCGCATCAACGACCTCGTTGCCCGGCTGCCCGACTCGGACCGCAACGGCCTGCGGCACATCGATCTCCTCATGCTGCGGCCGTCGGTCGATCTTGGACGGCTCGCCAACCAGCACGAACCCGCACTGCCGCGTCCCTTTCGATTCCTGACCCGCGGGTTCGGCACGCGCGAGACGCGGTCGAACGACATGCTCAGCCTGGTCATGTTTCAGAGCGACTACGTGCGCCGCCTGATCGAGCTTGGAGAGGCGGATGCAGCGGCGAAGATCGATGAGGTTCGCCGGTTCCTCGATTAGCGATTTCAATCCTCGGGAGGTTCGCCGCCCGGTGCCATCTTCACCAGACGAGGTTCGAACCGCGCGATCGGCTCCACGAGGTCGCTCTGCGCTGCCATCACCTCGTCAATGTCCTTGTAAGCCATCGGGACTTCGTCGAGACCGGCAGACAGCAGCGTCACGCCGCGTTCGCGCAGGAACTTCTGTGCGGTTTCCCACCTGAACATCTGCTTCGCCTTTGTGCGACTCATGCGGCGGCCGGCACCGTGCGCCGCGGAGTTCAACGAGCGCGCAACGCCCTTTCCGCGGACGACGTAGCCGGGCGTGCCCATTGAGCCGGGGATGATGCCCAGCACGCCGGCGCCGGCGGGTGTTGCACCCTTCCGGTGGACGATGACTTCCGCGTAAGACCCGTCTGGAAGGCGATGCCGCTCGCGCCACGCGAAATTGTGATGATTCTCGAGGTCGAGCATCACTTCGACGCCGAGCGCCCGGGCAATGTATCGGTGAATCAGCTCGTGATTCGCCGCGGCATACCGTCCCATGAGCTCCATTGCCGACCAGTACTCCTGACCGGCTTCGGTCGACAGGTCGAGCCACGCGAGCTGCGCAAGCTCCCGCGGCAGCTCAGGATGCAGGTTTCGCGCGAGCCGACTGTAGTGCTGCGCCACTTGCGCACCGGTGCCTCGACTCCCCGAGTGACTGAGTAGCGCGAGGTATGTACCGCGTGAAAGGCCAACGGTCTCGTCGAGGACTGTGAGCTCTCCGAACTCCACGAAGTGGTTGCCGCTCCCGCTGGTTCCGAGCTGTGCCCATGCGCGATCCTTCATGCGGGACGTCACGGGTGTGACGCCCCATTCGCGGTCCATGACGTCATGCTGGCGCCGCGATCGAAACGCTGCGCCCATGCCGAACTTCGTCTCGCGCTCGAGGGCGTTGGTCAAACGCGGCTGTTCGTCGGCGAGCACGCTCACGGGTAGATCCAGCACGGTCATCTTCATCCGACACGCGATGTCCACGCCCACGGCATAGGGGATGACCGCTTCATGCGTGGCGAGGACGCCGCCGATCGGCAGTCCGTAGCCGACGTGCGCGTCGGGCATGAGCGCGCCTGAGATGGCAACCGGCAGTTTGCAGGCGTTCTTCAGCTGCTGCACCGCGTCCGGTTCGAGATTCGTCCCCCAAATCTGATACGGAGCGTCTCGCGTCGCGCGTCTTCATTGGTGCGACAATTCCTTCATGGTCGTTCGCGTGTTGTCCTGGTTCCGGCGGCCGTGGCTGCTCCGCGCGCTGTTGCTGCAGGCCAGGGTCGCCTTCCGCCTTCTGCGGGAGCCGCGCGTGCCGGTGACCGCGAAGGCGCTGCCAGTGCTTGCGGCGCTGTACGTCATTTCGCCGCTCGATGCCGTTCCGGACTTCCTCCCACTGCTTGGACAGATCGATGACCTGAGCCTGCTGCTGATGTCACTCGCCCTGTTCCTGCGGCTGTGCCCCGCGGCGGCTGTGGCGTTTCATCGTACCGCGATTGCCGAACATCGATCTTACCGGCCGATGGCGTCGACGGACGATGTCATTGAGGCGGAGTGGCGGCGAGGCGACTAGACGCGCAACGACGTCGATCACCAGCGCGCGGTGTCTTCGCGCCTCAGCGAAAGAAAGGATGCGGCGCTCAGTCCGAACAGCGCGAAGGACAGGATGTACAGACCTCGCTCTGCGCGAGGGTAAAGATCGATGAATCCGAACAGCGCAACGACGGCTGTCAGAAAAAGGACCAGCGACGTCCAGCCGACTTGTAATCCCTGTGTCGAATGTCGGGACGTGACAAAGCCCGCAATCACGCACAACACCGTCGCGAGCATTGCCGCCGGCAGCGCGGTTTCGCGGACGCGCTGGCTGACAGGGAGCACCTGATAGGCTCGCTCCACCAGAGGCAACGTCGTGGCAAGCAGGCTCGTGGCAGCTCGAATGTCTTCGATGATTCGCATCGGGTCGAATCGTACAACCGGCGCCCGATTCGCCCGAGCGAAATTTCAGAGCGGTCACTCCACCGTCAGAATCTCGAATTCACCCTCGCGGCGAAGCACCGTTACGCCGACGCCGTAGGCATGGCGGGTGAGCAGCAGATCGACCCTCGCCGAGGGGATCGTCAGATTGACAATGCGCACCCAGTCGATTTCTTCCGGAAGAACGGCATGGGCAAGCGACACGCGCCGAGCATTCGCATCGACGCGCACGCCGAGGCACGATTGGAGCAGCAGGTGCACGGCTCCCGCGGCCCACGCCTGTGGGGCACAGGCAACCGGGTAGAGGGTCGGCGAATCTCCGGAGCGGCGATGAAAACCGCAGATCAGTTCGGGCAGGCGCTGCAGATCGACCGTCTGACTCAAGTCGAAGATCGCGGCGAAAATGTGCGACGCCTGCGCGGTGAGTCCATATCGTGCCAGGCCGGCGGCGGCAATGGCGTTGTCGTGAGGCCAGACAGAGCCATTGTGATAGGACATCGGGTTGTAGCGCGCCGACCCCGAGGCGACGGTTCGAATGCCCCACCCGCCAAACGACGGCGCCGCCATCAGCGTGTCTGCAACCTGCCGCGCATGCGTACGAGTGGCGATTCCGGTAAACAGGCAGTGCCCGGGATTCGACGTGCAGACTTCACACGGCTGCTTGCGCGCGTCGAGCGCCAATGCATAGGTGCCGATCGACTCGCACCAGAAGGCCTGTTCGAAGTGTGCCTGCAGCGCGGTTGCGCGATCACGCCACCGCTCGGCTTGACCGCGGTCGCCGCGCGCGGCGGCTAATTCCGCGGCGCCATTCCACGCGGCATACGCGTAACCCTGGATCTCGCAGAGCGCGATCGGGGGTTCGGCGAGCGTGCCGTCAGCGTGAAAGATAGAGTCCCATGAATCCTTCCACCCCTGCTGGATCAACCCCGATTCTTTGCGCCTGGCGTACTCGATGAAGCCGTCCCCGTCGGCATCGCCATAGCGGTCCATCCAATCGAGCGCGGCCAGAATATGCGGCCACAGACGCTCGATGAAGGGCAGGTCGCCGGTGCGATCGAAGTACGCATGGGCCAGCATCACGAACAGCGGCGTCGCGTCCGCCGATCCGTAATACCGGCCGAACGGGATCTCGCCGAGCGCCGCCATCTCGCCGGCGCGCATCTCATGCAGAATCTTGCCGGGTTGTGCGTCCTGAGCATCGCTCATCGTTGTCGCCTGCGTGTCGGCGAGAAATGCCAGGACACCACGCGCGATCTGCGGGTCGACCCACAACAGCTCGAGCGCGGTGATGATCCCGTCGCGGCCGAACGGCGTGCTGAACCACGGAATCCCCGCATAGGGATAGGGACCGTGGGGCGTGGCCGTCACCATCATCTGCAGATCGGCCGAGGAGCGCTGCATCCAACGGTTGAAAGCCGCATTCGAGCTGACGATGCTGCACGCCGTGGCCTGCGTTGCAGAGACCTGCTGGCGGCGCTCGGTCACGGCTTCGCTGTAGCGCTGAACGGGACGCGCCTCGTCGTCAAGCTCGCAGGCGATCGCGATTTCAAGGTCCACGGAGCCACGTGGCTCGACGATGATGTGGAACGAGAAGGAGGTCGCGTCGCTGCGGTGCGGAGTGTGAATCGATCGAATCCGCGTGCGACGTTCCACCCCGTCCAGTCCGCGATAGCGGAGCAGTGAATCGGCGCCAGTGACGTCCGTCAGGCGGTGGCCGCGCGCGGTGCGCCGCATCCCGCGCACTTCGAAGACGTCGGCAAAATCTGCATCGAACCGGAAGGAGAGCGGCGCTTCGATTGGATGCAGCCCGTGATTCGAGATACGAAGGCACTCAATCCAGCTGCCATCGCACAGCACTCGCGATCGAAAGAGGTGAAGCACGCCACGGGCGAGCATTTTTCGGCCGTCCTTGACCACATCGGGGTTGGTCAGGTCGGCCGTGAAGACCGTGTTGTCCTCGCTGATGGTCGAACTGAGAAGCAACGGCTGGCGGCGTCCCAGCAGCAGCTCGAAGTGCGAGAGGAATCGAGTCCCGGCGTGATACAGGCCGTGTTCGCTCGTCGGCGCAGGCACGATATCGCCATGGGCGTCGAACACCGCGAAGCTGTCCCCGGATTTCAGAACACGGACCGGTGTCTCCGGCCGCTCGCCTTCGCTGAGGATCGAGAATTGTTCCTCGAGCTTGACGACTTCGGTCATCAAATGGCTCCGGTGAGAACTTTTCCTGCCGCTGCTTTCGCGGCGAGCTCTTGGTAGAGATTGATGTAATCGTGCGTCATTCGCCTCACGCTGAAGCGCTGCTCGAACACCGCACGGCAGCAGCGTCGATCCAGCCGATGCACCTTGCGGGTGGCATCAATCGCTTCCTCGAGCGTGTCGACGACGAAGCCCGTGACACCGTGATCGATGACCTCGTCCACGGATCCTCCACGAAACGCCACGACAGGCACGCCGCAGGCAAGCGCTTCAATCATGACCAGGCCGAAGGGTTCTGGCCAGTCGATGGGAAATAACAGCGCGCTGGCGCCGCCCAGAAACTCGCCTTTCTGATGTTCACCAATCTCGCCGATGAAGTCGACGAGCGGATTGTCGAGCAGGTGCCGGATCTCTCGTTCAAAGTATTCACGATCGGCGGGATCAACTTTCGCCGCGATGCGCAGCGGCAGGCCACACGCGGTGGCGATCTCGATGGCGCGATCGACGCGCTTTTCGCGAGCGATGCGTCCGAGAAAAGCCAGATATCGCCCGGGTCCCGGATGAAACGGGAGGAGCGTCGACGGCAGCCCGTGATAGATGGTGCGTGTCCACCCGGCAACCGGCAGCGGCTGCCGCTGTGCGTCTGAAATCGAGACCAGAGGCACGTCGGTGAATTCACGATACAGCGGGACCAGCTCGGGAAAATCGAGGCGTCCGTGCAGAGTGGTGACGTGTGCGACGGAAAGACGACGCACAAGGGGGAAGTGGAATTGCGAGATGTGGAAATGAAGAATGTCGAACTCGTCGGCGCGTTTGGCGACCTCTTCGAGCATGAGCACGTGCGGGGCCAGCGCATCCCGGCAGTCTCCTTCGAGCCGCAGGGCACGCGGCCATACTGAGATCAGCCGAGCTGCCGTCTGGGAATCTCCGCTCGCGAACAACGTCACGTCGTGACCGAGCCTCACCAGTTCGTCGGTCAGAAATGCAACGACACGCTCCGTACCGCCATACAGCAGAGGTGGGACGCGCTCGATCAGGGGTGCGATTTGGGCGATTTTCATCCGCGGCGTCGTTATGCAACGGATATGCTGACGAGCGCGCCAGCTCGTCCGGCTGAAGCTGGATACTACGTCGCACATCAGGTGGCTACAGCCGAACACTACGTCAGGGAATAGACTGTCGCTTCGAATTCGACACTCGAACACAGGGCCACGAAAGTGCCGTTTGTCACAGGCCGGCGGCCGGTGGGATGGTGCGCAACGGTTGCGCTCCTCATCAGCGTGGCGTCCGCCTATGGACAGTCGTCGTCAGTACGAAAACAGGTCACTGCTACCCGGGCCGCAGAACCGCCGGTCATCGACGGACGGCTGATCGATGAGCCCTGGTCACATGCCGAACCGGTATCGGATTTCACACAGCGCGACCCGGACGAGGGGCAGCCGGCCAGTGAACGGACGGAAATCCGAATCCTGTATGACAACGATGCGCTGTATGTCGCGGCGCGTCTCTTCGATCGCGAGCCCGAGCTGATCGGACGGCGGTTGTCGAGTCGCGACGGGTTGTCGAATCGCGACGGCGACAAGGATGCCGATCGCGTCATCATCTACCTCGATTCGATGTACGACCGTCTGACCGGTGCGGCGTTCGGCGTCAGTGCGTCCAACGTTCAGGAAGACATGATCATCTTCAACGACACTTTCAAGGATCCATCCTGGGATGCGGTCTGGCAGTCGCGGGTCTCGGTGGATGAGACGGGATGGTCGGTGGAAATGCGCGTACCACTGTCGCAGCTGCGATTTCCGCTTGGGGAACAGCAAACCTGGGGTATCAATGTCGAACGCTTCATCCGGCGAAAGAACGAAACCGTCTGGCTCGAACGGGTGCCGAAGAACGAGGCCGGTCTGGCGTCACGGATGGGGAATCTCACCGGTTTGAATGGCCTGAGCCCGCGACGACGGATGGAGTTGTTGCCTTATGCCGCGGCGCGTGCCGAATTCATCGAGCCGGAAGAAGCGGCCGATCCATTCAATGACGGCGCGCGGGCATTCGGCGCGCTCGGCATGGACCTGAAAGTTGGCCTTTCGAGCAACCTGACCGTGGACGCGACCGTGAATCCGGATTTCGGTCAGGTCGAAGTCGATCCGGCCGTCGTCAACCTCACGGCCTTCGAGACATTCTTTCCGGAGAAGCGCGCGTTCTTTCTCGAGGGCGCGCACATTTTCAACAGCTTCGGCCAGGGAGGCTCGAACAGCTTCTGGGGATTCAACGTGTCCGACCCATCCATCTTTTATTCGCGCCGCATCGGCCGTTCGCCGCAGGTGAGCCTGGACACGGATTTCATCGATCAGCCGGCGGCGACGACGATTATCGGGGCGGCCAAGCTCACGGGTAAGACGAGTGGAGGATGGAACATCGGGCTGCTGGAAGCGGTCACAGGTCGTGAAACGGCCCGCACCACACTGGGTGAGGTGTCGGAAGCCACCGACGTGGAGCCGTTCACCAATTACGCCGTCGCGCGCGTCCAGCGCGAGCTCGGCCGGCGAGGAGGCGCCGGTTTCATGACCACTGCGGTCAACAGACGACTCGACACGCCGTTGCTCAAAGATTCGCTGGTGGGCGAGGCGTACGTATTCGGCACCGACGCGTATGTGTTTCTCGACAGAGATCGCGACTGGGTCGTTACAGGAAAAATTTCCGGCAGCCACGTCAGTGGCACATCCGAGGCTGTCGACACCGTTCAGCGCACGGAACAGCGCTACTACCAGCGTCCGGACGCGCCTCACATCAGACTCGATCCAACGCGCACGTCACTGGCCGGGTGGGCAGGGCGTGTCAACCTCAACCGGAACAGCGGCGTGTGGCAGGTCAATGCGGCGCTGTGGGGCGTCAGCCCCGGGTTTGAGGCGAACGATCTTGGATTTCAGGGAACCGGCGACCGCGCGGGCGCGCACGCCGTCGTCATTGGCCGCGGCGAGACACCAAATAGAATCAGCCGTTCGCGATCGATGTGGGTCGCAAAGGCGTGGACCTGGAACTACAACCGGGAGCGCCAGTACGACGGCTGGCACGCGCGCGGAGCGATCACGTTCCTGAACTACTGGAGTCTCAACGGAGGAGGCCACGTGTGGCGCCGCGCGCTGGACGATCGACTCACGCGCGGTGGACCTTCGGCCGTCGCCCCTGGTGGTTCGGCGTGGAGCATTGAGGGCGAGACTGACGCACGGCAACGATTCTCACTTCGGACCAGCATCGAGCGTTCGGTCGGAGAAGAGGGCGGCTCGAGCATCAAGGCAGGCGTTCTCCTCAGCATCAAGCCCTCGCCGATGGTGACGATCTCGACCGGCCCGGAATGGGAACGGTCACGAACGGTCGCGCAATACGTCACCACGGAGAGCGACGCCACCGCCCTCGCCACCTACGGCGAGCGATACGTGTTCGGGACGCTCGATCAGACGCAGATGTCGATGACGACGCGGATCAACGTGGTCCTGACGCCGACCGTATCCGTTCAGGTGTTCGCACAGCCGCTGCTCGCAAACGGCGATTACGTCAATTTCAAGGAACTGGCACGACCACGGACGTTCGACTTTCTGGAGTACAGGCCGCGCGGGACGCTCGCTGGAATTCGACGCAGCCGCAAACACCTTCGCGGTCGATCCGGACGGCGCGGCTGGAGCGGCACCAACGTTCTCCTTCGACAATCCAGACTTCAACCTGAAATCCCTCAAGCTGAACACTGTCTTCCGATGGGAGATCAAATCTGGCTCGACCTTGTATGCCGTTTGGACGCGCCAGCAGGAAGACGAGCGCGACACGGGCCAGTTCGTGCTCGGCCGCGACACCGGGAGGCTGTTCGCCGCGCCGGGGAACGACGTCTTTCTCGTGAAGATCGCGTACTGGATAGGTCGCTAAAGTTCATTGTTCCGACGTGCGGCCGCGTACGTCGGTGCCGTCAGCACAGACGGCGCCCACCCCGACTCGCTGACCCTGCCCGGCCGAGCCGCATTCCCGGCCGGTCCGGTTGCCGACGGCAGGAGGCGGCTGACGAGCGCCATCGCATCAGCAACCAGCTCCGGCGCGAGCGTCCTGGCGAGCACGGCAGCCTTCGCCTGCACAGTAATGATCAGCTCCGCATCGCCGCGCTGACAGGCGGCAAGAATCTGTCTCGCTGCGCGTTCCGCGTTGATGCTCGAAACCGGGAGCGAACCTGCGATGGCGAACGCGGCGTACTCCAGCGCATGCTTTCCCTTGAACAGTGCGTTGACAGCCGATCCGGTTCGCATCAGCCCGGGGCATACCGTAGTGACGGTGATGTTGTCGCCCGCGAGCTCCGCGCGCAGGCCGTCACTCAGGCCGACAAGCGCAAATTTGCTCGCCGAATACGGGAGCATGTGCGGCACCGCCACTCTGCCGCCAATCGAGGAAATGTTCACAATCCTTCCCTCTCCCTGACTGCGCATATACGGAAGCACGGCCAGCACCGTGTCCAGGGGCCCCAGAAGTGGGTGTCCATCGCATCTTCGTAGTCGGCCAGCGTCATGTGATCGAGTGGCCCGACCTGGATGATTCCCGCATTGTTGACAACGACGTCCACACGGCCGTACCGGTCAGCTGACTGAGCGACGGCCCGTTCCACATCGACGCGCTGTCGGACGTCAGCCTGAATGGTCAGCACGCTGGCGCGCGGGTGCACTGAATGAATATTGTCGGCAGCACGCTCAAGCTCGTCGGGATCGCGCGCGATCAAGGTGACGCGAGCGCCGTTGCGCACGAGCTGTCGCGCAAGTATCAACCCGAGGCCGCGGGACCCTCCCGTAATGAGGACCGACTTGCCGCTGAAGTCGTAGCGCTGCCTGTTCCACACCGAGCGCGCCAGCAATAGCGCAGCGCCCGCTGCCCCGACAGCAAGTGCCTGTTCGTACGATCGCGTGACTCGCATGAGCTCTCCTCCATCAGCCTGACCGCTGGATCTGGTTTCATGACGCAGGCCGTACTGGCGTCACACGCAGGCCGGGTCCGTCGGACCCGGCGGGCGGAGGCGGGTCCAAAAGGACCCGCCCTACAACGCGGCCTGGCACGCATTTGGCTCCCAATATGCGGGCGTTCGTCGCGATCGAGTGGCATCCTCACGCTGTGCTTGTATGGCCGCACATTGCGACACAAACCTCGCTGACGCGCCGCTGGCGGTGCTGTAAGCGGGTGAGCCCGTTAGCCAATGGAACTGCAGGAACTGGCGCTGACCTCCGCTCGGGCCGCAGCCGTCTACGTGCTGATGCTGGTGGTCATCCGTGCACTGGGCAAGCGCACGGTGGGCAATTTCTCGGCCTTCGATCTGTTGATCGCCCTGATGCTTGGCGATCTCGTCGATGAAATCATCTACGGCGACGTGCGTCTGATCGTCGGGACGGCGGCAATTGGCACTCTTGCCGGCCTCGCTGCCGTCGACGAATACGGCAGCTATGCCAGCCGCCGTTTGCGAACACTCGTCGAGGGGACGCCGACGGTGGTTGTTCGCGACGGCGAGCTGATTCGAGAGGGCATGCGCGCGGAGCGCGTGAACGAGCAGGATGTGATGGCCATGCTGCGTCTTCAGGGCGTGCAGGATGTGCGCGAAGTCAGACTCGCCACCGTCGAAACGGACGGCGAGCTGAGCGTGTTGAAGCAGGAGTGGGCAGAGCCCGCCACGAGGGCCGATGTCGATCGAACTGCCGGCGAACGGCGCGCCGCCGCCGCCGCGCATTCGAGGCGCACCGACTCACCCAGCGCGCTTGGCGAAGTGTGATGGATCCGATTCGCATCGTCGCACGGGTCGTGTTCGCGTATGCATACCTTCTGCTGATGGTCCGCATCTCCGGCAAGAAGATGGTCAAGCAGGGCAGCACCATCGAATTCGTGCTTGCTTTTGCATTCGCGGATCTGACCGACGATGCGATGTTGGGTGATGTGCCGTTGTCGCAGTTCGTCGTCGCGTCGGCAACGATGTTTGCGATGAGGCTGCTGCTGATGAACGCGACCGTGCGAACGACCGTGACAGAGGAGGGATGAATGGCGAAAACTCGCAGGCGCTACTCCAAGAAGGCATCGTCGACCGTCGAAAGCGCGATGCGGCGACGGAAGCGAGGCACGCTTCGGTCAGGCTCAGGCGGAAAGGTGACAAGCCGCAAACAGGCGATCGCCATCGGCCTCAGCGAAGCGCGCGAGAAGGGTGCAAAGGTGCCGAAACGTCCGAAGACGAAGCGCGCGGCCGCCCGTAAGAAATGAGCGGCTGAGGCCGTCAGGCTACTGATGAGGCCGGCGGAGCACAGCGATCACATCGGCACGCGCCATGCTGACGATCACGATATCGCAGTCTGTGTGGAGGAAACATGAACGAGCATACTCTGAAGGGGCAATGGACGCAGCTGAAGGGGAAAGTACGCGAGCAGTGGGGCAAGCTCACTGATGACGATCTGGACCGGATCCAGGGCGAAAGCGAACAGCTCCTCGGCCGGATTCAGGAACGGTACGGCGTTGCCCGCGATGAGGCGAAACGTCAGCTTGACAGTTGGGCGCCTCGCGATGTGACTCGAGAATTCTAATCCGCAGGCGTTTGGGGCACGGGCCGTGTGGCCCGTGCCCGCTCTTCCTTCCTCAGGCCTTCAACTTCTTCCTTCTCCAATCGTCCATAACGCGGCGGCGGCAGCGCGGCTCCAGATAGCGCCGACGATGCCAATTGTGAGAATCCCGCCGCTGTCGGTGTTCGAGATTCGCCTCAGCTGCTCCTCCAGAAACCGCAGCACGTCTGCCGGGGCGAAGGGTCGCAGTGCGCGTACGACCTCGTCGACGAAGTTGTCCAGGGAAAAAGCTGGCGAGTCCCGCGGTAGGGAAGATTGCGCCGCGGTTCGTTGCAGAACCGCGGCATACGTAAGCGGCGTTATCGGTTACCGACGATGCGGTCCCAGGCGTCCTTGACCGCGTTCTTCATTTGCTCCCAGGTGGATTGACCGCGATGCTCGTAGCGGTCCCAATCGCGGCTGAGGTCGCTCTCGACGTCTTTCCACTGTTTGCCGGAATACCGATCCGTAGCGTCGTAGCCGAAGCGATAAGCCGGGCTGTAGAAGTCGTAGGTGCTTCCCGGCTCGCAATAGGGCCTTCGCTTGTAGTTCTCGCGCCAGTAAGCGTCCTCGGTCTTCCAGTCCGTACGTGCTCCGACATTAGCCATGTTCGTCCTCCTTCACACGGTGATCAGCGATTGCGACGGCTTCGACCGTTCAGCGTGATGTTTTTCTGCCGCGACGGGACTTCGAGTGGGCCATCGCGCGCTCCGTGGACGTGGAGCGGCCGCGCGCCATCCGCGACGTGCTCCGCGATGCCTCTGATTCCTCGTCGTCTTCGGCGGCGACGAGGTTGACGGCTCCCTCAGCGATCTCGCTGAGCTTTTGGTCGGCTGCCTTTTCTTCTTCCAGCGATTCTTCCAGCAGCCCTGCTACCTCGTCCTGCCCGAGCAGCCGGGCGTGGGCGATGGCCGTTCCGTATGCGGCAATCTCGTAATGCTCGACGCGCTGGGCCGACCCGATGATTACCGCGTCGCGCAATGCGTCATCGTCGTAGTCTTCCTTGACGTGTTCGTCGCCCTCTTCGATGATGCCGCGCATGCCGGCGCAAGGCTTCGCTTTCGGCGTTTCGCCGAGATGTTCGAACGCCTGCTCGAGACGCGTGACTTGTCCTTCTGTTTCCTCGAGGTGATTCTCGAGTGCGGAGCGTAATTCGTCGTTGGTCGCGGCCTTCCTGAGTTTCGGGATGGCCTTGGTGAGCCGCTTCTCGGCGTCGTACAGATCGCGCATCTGCGCCACGAGCAGCTCGTTGAACGAGGCGATACTGGCCATAGATTTCTCCTTGGCGCGGGCGTGCTGCAAACGCGCGACCATCGGTCGCGTCACCGCGAGGACCGCAGCGGCGATTTTTACCGCAGAGATCGACAGAGGGCCCGTCAGCAGATGACATGGCACGGTTAACGCTACAGCTCATTGCATGCGGGCAAACCCCGGTGGTCGGTTGCCAGAACGGGTACCGAGCCGATCAGCTGAACCGTTACCATCAGAATCGGAGCGCACCGTTGTAGACGCGAAAGGGATCGCCCTGACGGTGATTGCAGTCGCTGCGGCAATCGCTCTTGCGCGTTACATGCAGGAAGTCCTGATTCCGTTCGTGCTGGCGGGTCTCGTCTTCTACGCGCTCGATCCGCTGGTGTCTCTCCTGCAGCGCCTCCGCGTGCCTCGTCCGATCGGTGCCGGAGTAGCCTTGGTGTTCGTCGTTGCTGTAACTGGAGCCACGGCCTACAGTCTGCGGGACGAAGCGCTGGAAGTGGTCGAGGAGTTGCCATCGGCGGCGCGGAAGCTCCAGGAGATGTGGGCGAGGGGCGACCAGACAGAAGAGCCGTCAGCCATCGAAAAAGTCCAGGATGCGGCGGCGGAGCTCGAAAAGGCGGCCGCCGCCGCATCCGGCATCACGCAGACTCCCCGGGGCGTCGACCGGGTGGTGATCGAAGAGCCACTGTTTCGAGCGTCCGCCTACCTCCGGTGGGGATCGATGGGCATGCTTACAATGCTCGGCCAGGGCGCGTTGATTCTGCTCTTGACGTACTTTCTGCTCGTCAACGACGAGCTCCTGAAACGCAAGCTCATCGAGAGCATCGGGCCGACGCTCAGTCGCAAGAAACTCACGGTTGGAATTCTCAACGACATCAGCGCGCAAGTCGAGAGGTTCCTGCTCGTTCAGATCTTCGTCAGCGTGGTAGTAGCCGTCGCGACGGCGATGACGCTCTCGTGGATGGGGCTCGACCATCCATGGATATGGGGGCTTGCGGCCGGACTCTTCAACACGATCCCGTATCTGGGCCCGCTCATCGTCACTGCAGGACTTGGCGTCGTCGGATTCGTGCAGTTCGAAAGCGTCTCCGAAGCCGCCTATGTGGCGGGCGCCGCTTTCGTGATCACCACGATTGAGGGCTACTGGCTGACTCCGGCGCTCATGGGCAAGGTTTCACAAATCAACCGGGTCGCGATCTTCGCGGGGCTGCTCTTCTGGAGCTGGCTATGGGGCGTGCCGGGCATGCTGCTCGCCGTTCCGATGATGATGGTCGCCAAGGCCGTCTTCGATCGGGTCGAAGAGCTGCAGCCATTTGGCACCATGCTCGGAGACTGACCGTCACTGCTCGGGCAGGCGCTTGTCGAGGTTTGACGCCAGCGAGTGAATGTCCGTGTCCTCGAGCTGCTGGCGCATGCGCTCGCTCGGCACATCGACGTCCACGCCCTGCTTTTTGCAGAGCGCCCGCAGCATGTGAAGGATGGTCGTCAGTTCCTGCTCGGCGAGGAGATCGATCTGGAGGTCGAGATGTGCGCGCTTGTCGGCCTGGCGGGTCATCCGGTTCTGCGACATCAGAACGAACACCGACAGGAAGATGGCCTCGAGGGATACGACAAGCGTCAGGAACCCGAACGGGAACGGGTCAAATGGCTCGATGCCGGGAATCATGCCCGTGTTGACGAGTCCCCAGGCCAGAAACCAGAGCGCATGCACGATGCCGAACGGCACGCTCCCGGTGATTGCGCTGATCACGTCGCCGATGCGGTCCGCCGTGGTGCGCTCGTGCAGTGCTTCCCGTTCAAGATCGGCGATCGCCCGAATGTTTCGTTCCGCAGGATCCGAACCGGGACGATGCTCCGTCTCCGTGCCGTTGCTGTAAGGACGTGGTGTCTGGCGACTCATGGACGACAGGCTTCCTCGACAGTAAGCACAGCAAGCTGCTCGCCATGCGGCGTGGAACGATCATTGCACTGTCGTCAGATATGGAGGCAAGACCGTGGATTCTAACCCTGACGATCATCGCGGCAGTCGTGTGGTGGCGGTCGTGATGGCCGCCGTGGGCTTATGTTGTGCGCGAGCGCCGAGCCCGGCTGCGCGCCCGTTTCGGTCCCGAGTACGACAGAACCGTCGAGTCGGTCGGCAGGACCGCTAAGGCCGAAGCGATTCTCAAACAACGTGCTGACCGTGTCGATCGGTTCAAGCTTCACCCACTGACGTCCGTTCAAGCCGACGAATTCGCCCGCGAGTGGCGCCTGGTGCAAGGCAGGTTCGTCGACGACCCGAACGGTGCCGCGGCCGAGGCCGATGTGCTCGTGAATCGAGTAATGGTCGCGGGCGGATATCCGCCCGAGGATTTCGACAAGCGCGCCGAGGACGTTTCAGTGGATCACCCCCACGTGGTGGAGAACTACAGGAGCGCGCGCGCGCTGATGGCGCGACGGGATCGCGGCGAAGCGACCACTGAGGATTTTCGAAAGGCTGTCGTCAACTATCGAGCGCTGTTCGATGATCTGCTGAAGGCCGAGCCGAGCGAGCGCAGGAGGGCGTCATGAACGAAGAAACCCGTCGATCTGCGTCCGAGCCCGACCCGGCCGCTGCCGAGAATCAGCGTGCACAGCGCCAGCACGATGCCCCGCCGCCTCCTTCGCCGTCGGTCTCACGGCAGGCCGCGAGGGAGACCGCCGGTACGCTCGACGAGTCTCGACCGGCCGCGCTTTTCCACGACGAAGAGTCCAACGGATTCCGAAGTCGATGGGAAGCCATTCAAACGGGATTTGTCGACGAACCGCGCGCCGCGGTCGAACAGGCTGATGCCCTCGTCGGACAAGTGGTGGCGCGATTATCCGAAGTCTTCGGCGAGGAACGAATGAAGCTGGAGCGCCACTGGGATCGGGGCGACGGCGTTTCGACCGAGGATCTCAGAATCGTGCTGAAACGGTACCGATCGTTTTTTGATCGGCTGCTGTCGATGTAAGAACTGATCGAAGATCAGCGACCTGACGCCCGATTGAGCGTCGCTCGATGGGTGATCGTGCGGCCTGGAGACACCATCACGTCGAAAATGAGCGGATCGTGATCGGGCGCGACGATCGTGATCACGTGCGGTCCGGCCGCCAGCTCGAGGTGACGATAGTAACCGCTGAAGTCTTCGACGACCCCGACGTAAGTCCCATCGGCGTATACCTGCGCGCGCCATGGCTGGACGTCGAGCTGTACGCCGCCAAGAAGGCCGGGTTCAGCTTGGAGCGCCGGGACAACGACAACAGGCACCAGTGGTGAAATGACCTGGACGAACGGCCACAACGCGAACGGTTCGACAGACCGTCCGCCGCGGAGATTCGGGCGGGGGTGATTGGCGTCCGGCGCCGGCTCGAATCGGATGCGAGAAGTCGGCTGGGGCGTCGCCGGTGCATCTGCCGCAGGCTGAGTCTGCCGGATGTGGCTGGGGGGCGCCGTCGATTCGCCACGGGATCTAAATCTCGCCTGAGCCTCAGCTACGCGAAAGCCGCCAAACAGCAGCAGCGCCGCCGCGACGATCCCTAACCACCACCTGGCGCTCATACCCGTACTCTTAGTCCCTTTCGGGTCGAATGGCGAACCCCACGAAATCGCCCTGATGGGCGATGATCTGTTGCAAGTCACAAGTCACAAGTCACAAGTCACAAGTCACAAGGGAAGCCGTGTCACGTCGATGACTCAGGATGAGACATTCCGAATCGCGCTGATTGTGGGCGCTGTTCTGATTTTTCCGATCATGTTCTACCACCGCGTCAAATCCCAGTCGACCGGTGAGAGACTCGATCGATGGCAGGAGGGACCCTTCATCCTTTTCACCCTGCGGCCAATCGGTGTCTCGGCCATGTTGGGACTTCTGGCATTCATGATCGACCCGACATGGATGGCGTGGGCGTCGGTGCCGCTCCCGGTCTGGCTTCGATGGGTCGGCGTTGGCCTGGGCGCGGTTGCCGGCGGGCTGCTGGTCTGGACGCTTCGCAGTCTCGGACCGAATCTTACCGACACCGTGGTGACCAGAAACAAACACACGCTGGTCACGACTGGCCCCTATCGCTGGGTTCGTCATCCGTTTTATGTCGCTGTGGGTCTGATGATCCTGGCGAACTCCATGGCCGCGGCGAACTGGTTCGTGTTCCTGAGCGGCGCGCTGGTCATTGGCCTGCTCACGATTCGCACGGAGACCGAGGAGGCGCACCTGCTGGCGCGATTCGGAGACCTGTATCGAGCCTACGTCGATCGGACGGGGCGCTTCGTTCCGAGGATCGGTGGAAGACGGAGCGGTGCTGGTCCAGCGGGCGCATAATAAACGTTCACAGCGTCGATGCGCCTCGTTCTCACTCTCATTGACCTCTACTCACTCGTCGTGCTGGCGGCGGTTGTAATGTCCTGGGTACACGCGGATCGACGGCATCCACTCGTGCAAGCAGTGTTCAATGTCACCGAGCCGGTCCTTGCGCCGATACGAAGAGTGCTGCCGCCAACGGCGGGACTCGACTTCTCTCCAATCGTCCTGCTGATTGCGTTGAGGCTCCTGCGGGAAATCTTTTAAGGAAATCACTCAGGACGCAAAACCGACGATCGGATTAATTCATCAGCACGATTGCGACGAGCCCCGCAATGTAGCCCGCCGCGAAGTAGCCAGCGAGCAGAAGCACTCGAAACGAGCGAATGCGGCTGTGCCAGGCAGCCAATGGATGGACGCATGCGGCCATCGTGCGACCGACCAGAACCTCACCGCGGTTGTGGGAATGGATGGTGTTCGACAGCATCTTGCCGGCAGGTGGGGCAAAGGAGCGGCCAACCTGCGGCTGCGGCGGGCCTGAGCAAATTCATGCCTCCGGCCGGAAAATGCTTCCTCGGGCGGGTCCGTAGTCTCCCGGGCGCCGGACAGTTGGGCGGCGATCAGGCGTCGACGACTATGTAATCGTCTGCGGACGGAAGGTGCGGAGTGGCCGGACGGGTTACGGTGTCGTACAAAACTTCGAGCAACACGTAATTGGTCTTCGCGGCCGCAAACGTCATGACGGCGACGAGGGCCAGCGCCCACAGGCCGAGCAGCGGATGCACACGCCGAGTGGTGCTGGTGAAGGGTACGGGAACCCGCCACTTACCAAATTGCACGACGCGCCGCTGGAGACTGTCGAACCGCCGCAGCGCGTCCGGCGGACGACTCGTCCAGTCCGAATCCCTGCGCCCGCCTCGCCACGTCGCTCTGCGATCCGGCGATTTTCGGCGGTCGTACGTGACAAAGGGCGGTTCGGTGCTGCCGGCCCGGCTGCCATCAACGGTAGTTGCCATACCGTGCATATCGGCGCCGACCGCATCTCCGTGTAGGGCGGGTGCCTGTGGACCCGGCGGGATTAGGCGGATCCGAAAGGTCAGGCGGGTCCGAAAGGACCCGCCCTACGTGAGTTCTATCGAATGTGCTGGAAACGGCGCTTGCTCGCCACGAACGCGATGACGCTCGCTGCGACCAGAGTGGTCGTCACCAGCAGCAGCGACAACTGAACGTAAAACGTGGGCGGCGCAGGTGTGACCCGTCGTTCCACCAGGATTGCCGCTTCAGGCCACGCCATCATGACAAGGGCGAACGCTGGAATCTGGAGTGGTCCTCCGGTGCGTTCGAACATGTACCATCCGAGCGAACTCAGCGCGGCCCGCACGAGACCCGTGCCGGCCCCGACGTAGAGCGCCATACGCCAGAGGCTGCGCCGGTCTGGCTGGCGGCGCATGAGCCAGTACATTCCCGCGACGACCAGCGCCAGGACGATCACAGCGATCATCGCAACCATGCTCCCTGTGCTTTCCTTGTTCAGCCCTGCTTCCGGCCGACGAAATGCACCGGAGGCGGCGACTTCCCGCCTGGCCGCTTTTCCGACACTGCACGGTAAGTCGAGACATCCAGAAGAGTTGTGCGGCGCGTGGCAGTCCGCGTGGCGCTGGTATTTCGATTGCGACGTGAGATGTCCGTCGTGCACAGGCTCCCCGCGTGCACGACTCGGCGCAGGACGTTGGAGAGGATGATCATGACAGCATTTAGCGAGCCGTCTCCGGAGCTACTGACCTCGTGGACGCTGGGACGAAGCGGCCGTACACTCACGTGCATGCTGATCCAGAGGCCGTCCGGCACCTACGTGCTGCGTCTTCGCCACGAAGGTCGCCGCATTCTCGATGAACGGTGCAGCACTCCGCAGCAGGCAGTCGCGCGCAGTCTCGAGGCGTTTCACGTGTTCGTCACGCGCGGCTGGCTGCCTCCGAACACCGCAAACTAGAACGCATTTTCAAACCCGCACGTGTGGGGCGGGTCCTGTTGGACCCGCCGAGTCGCCAGGTCCGAAGCCACCGGCCGACACTCAAAAGGCCATCTGGCCGAACACTGATATTCCGTGGAAGACGAGATCCGATTCGTTTCGCTTCCAGTGCGTTCCCGCGGCATCGGTCCACTCACCCGGAACGGACCAGGATGATGCCATCGGAACCGAGTGCCAGGAGGAGATGAAAAAACCGAGGCCGGCGCGGACCGTGCCGACGATCCGGTATCCCACTTTGACTTCGCTGTCGAGCACGGGGATCGCCACGCGCGTCTCCTCGGAAACCGGGTAGCGCCCTTCGAGGAGATCCGACTCGGTGAACGAAACATTGGCGACCCGTCCAGTGATGGTGATGCGGTCGATGTCGATCCACTCGCTTGTGAGCTCGGCGTCGCCGATGAGTACGGACTGATTCAACCGCCAATCCGCCTGGAATCGTCCGAAGCCAAAGCTCCCCGCCAGCTCGACGTTCGGTCCCACAAAACGGCCTGTTGCCTGCCCTGTGCTGTCGAGAGTGATCCGGTTCGTCAGGCGCTCGAACGGCATGACGAATGGGCTCAAACCTGCCGGGACTTCGATGAACGAGTTCTGTTCCTGACCTTCCTCTCGTCGATGTTCGACACGTCCAATGGCGGCTCCGATCCTGATCGTCGTTTGAAATCGCGGAGTATCGATCCATGCGCGTTCCACCATGACGTCCATCTTCGATGCTCGAAGCTCGTTGCGCGCATGGCAATCGAGGGGTGAGAATCCCGATGCGTCGCGCAGGTCGACGACGGGAACCTGCGTGTTGTCCCACATCCGGCAACCCAGAATCGTCTGGGATGCGGTAGCCGATCCGGCGGCCAATGTCACCCTCGGGGGCGAGCTGCTGACCCGCTCGGAGTACGACGCATCTCCCCCTGTGCTCCAGCGCCGTAAACTGATCCCCCATTCGCCGCGGCGATAACCGGCACGCCACGAGAGAGCACGGTCCGTGTCGGTTCTCATGTCGATCCGCCGGAAATCGGTCCCGTAGTCAACTCTCGACGTGCGTTGTGCAAAGGTGCCACTGTCTGTGACCGTCTGGCGCACTGTGAATACCTGCACCTGATCGATGTCGGTGCCGGCGGTCGCCAGGTTCAGCAGGTCCACGCTGAACGAAACGCCGTCGAGCACTTCCTGGCCGCGTGCGCTGCCGGCCATGGCGAGGACAAAGAGCACCACCAGGATCTGTGTCACCTGTATCTCCGTGGGCCGGGTGCTTTTGACCCGGCGAACCAGGCGGTCCGATGGACCCGCCCTGCAACGTGGGGTTATGAGGCCTGTTGTGGATGGAACGGATGGTTGGCAGTCTACGGCATCTTTTCCGGAAACCGCACGATGAATCCGTCACGATTGGGCATACGGACTTTCGGGAGGCTCTGCGCGTTCATCACGTCGGTTGGACCGATGATCTTGTTGAGCGACAGGATGTATGCGGTCAGCGCGTAGACCTCGTCGTTGGTCAGGCTTCGTGGCTGCTGCCACGGCATCGCGCGCCGCGTGAAGTCGAACAGCGTCGTCGCGTACGGCCAGAAGTTGGCGATGGTCTTCGCGGTGTCAATGCCGTTCGTCAGCGGCGCGCCCCCAACGAGTCCGGCATTGGTCCCACCCTTGGCTTCCGGTCCATGACACAGCGCGCACTTGGCGGCAAAGATCTTTGCCCCCTGTTCGGGAGTGCCGCTGCCCGGTGGCAGTCCCGTACCGTCGGGAAGAATGCTGATGTCCCACGCGGCGACGTCGGCCTCGGAGGTCCGCTGTCCAAGGTTCGGCGATTGTGCAAACACTCCGCTCGCGTAGATCGCAGACGCGGCGAGAACGGCACACGTGGACCTACGCGTACACATTCTTCACCTCGCCAGTCGATTCCACGCGCCAGCTGGTAGGTCCGTTGTAGTGCTGACTGGGGAACCCCAATGGATTCGTCACCGGCTTGGCGGTTTGTCCGCGGCGCGCGACGACTTCGGCGCGCGTCGGCTGCACGTTGCCGGCCTCGTCCCATGCGCGACTCTGCAGGACGACCGGTCCACCCTCCCAACGCCAGGGCACGCGGAACCGCGTGAATGCCTTCGGCAGCACCGGCGCCTGCAGCGCCGCCTGTGCCCAGGTTCTGCCGCCATCGGCCGACACCATCACCTTGGCGATGCGTCCGTTGGCTGAGTAGGCCACGCCAGAGACCTCGTAGAACCCTGGACCACTCAACCTCAGACCGGGCGAGGGGTGAGTGATGAACGACTTCACCTCCTGAAGGAAATAGAACTGGTACGCCTTGCCGCCCGGCAGGATCGGCGCGTACGTTCGCGCCTCGTAGTAACTCATCGCGGGCTGGTCGACGAGCTTGATGCGGCGCAGATACTTGACGTTCATGTTGCCTTCCCACCCGGGCAGCAGCAGGCGCATGGGGTACCCATTGCCGGGCATCAGCCGCTCGCCATTCTGGTACAGCGCAATCATCGCGTCGTCCAATGCCTTGGTGATCGGTACGCTGCGGCTGAGTGCGAGCGAGTCGGCGCCTTCGGCGATGAGCCACTTCGCCTTCGGGTCGATCCCCGCCTCGTCCAGCAGGGTCGAGAGCATGACGCCTGTCCATTCGGAGCACGAAACGAGCCCGTGGATCGCCTGGATGTCGGCCTGTATCGGCTCGTTCGAGAACAGCGGCGCGCTGTTGCCGCCGCACTCGAGGAACGTCATGCGCGAGACCAACGGATAGCGGCCGAGCGTGTCGAGCGAGAACGTCAGCGGCTGTCTCACGAGTCCGTGAATGACCAGACGATGCTGGCTCGGGTCGATGTCGGGGTTGCCGGAATGGGAAATCACGAAGTGCAGACCGTTGGGGGTGAACGTCCCGTTGATCAAGTGGTGCGGAGTGCGTCCGTGCTGCGTGCGCGGCTCATTTCGAGGATTGGAGAGCGTGCGCACCACGCCTTTTTCGAAAGACGAGGGCGTGCCGTAATCCTGCACGGCCGATCCGCGCCCCTTGCTCCAGGGCTGATCCACGAGCTGTTGAGCGGCCGCGGTGTCGCTCAGGGTGTAGCCGGTGACCGCCGCGGCAAACGCGGCTCCACCGGTCAAAAAAGCGCGACGATGGAGCAGTCCGTTGCCGGCGACGACCTCCAACTGCTGCAACTCTTGGGAGCGACTGGGTCGCATGACGTCCTCCTACCTCAGAAAAGAAACCGAAGCGCGATCTGCACTTCACGCGCGTCCGTCGATGTTTCGAAGATCCGTCCCGCCGTCGGGATCCGTGCGCCGGTCTCGTCGAATACTGCCTGACCGTCGGGATCGTTGAACGGCATGTCGAAGTTCGCGCGGTTGAGCAGATTGAATACCTCGAACCGCAGCTGCAGGTTCGTACCGTTGGCCAATCGCGTCAGCTTCACGAGTGAGAAATCGACCACGGCCAGCCCGGGTCCCTCGAGGATGTTGCGGCCCGCGTTGCCACGGAAGCCCGCTCCCGGGAAGACGAAGGCTTCCGGGTTGTACCACTGTTCAGGCGTGCGGCCGCCGCTTGGTTTCGTGGACGCACCGGAGACGACGTCGGGCCGGTTGACGTTGTCGGTGCTTCCGTCGCGGTCGGAGTCGCCCGGAATGATTGGCGAGAAGGGGACGCCACTGGCAAACGTCGCAATAGTGCTGATCTGCCAGCCTTCCGCGAGGCGCGAGCCGCTGAACGGCAGGTCGTAAGATACGTTGACCACTGCGTTGTGGCGGATGTCGAAGTCCGATCGCCCCCAATCGAGATCGATGTTGTAGGGATCGAACGCTCGCGCCTGTCCGTTCCTGAACTCCTGGCGGCCACCGGAGCCAGACCGGTTATCGGTGGAGCGCCCGTAGGTATAGGACGTCTGGAACTGCAAGCCCTGAGTCTGCCGCTTCGACCAGCCGATGCTGACGCCGTTGTACTCGGAGCGGAATCCCTGGATGTTCATGCGCAGCGTGCCGAAGTTTGGATTCCGGCGCGCGCCGCCCGCTGGAAAGAACTCGCGCCCGTTGATGATTTGCGGAATCGCGAGGTTGACGTCGGCGGACCCCATTAGATCGGTGCCGCGCGATCCGATGTACGCGACGGTCGCGGCGCTGTCCCACGGCAGCTGGTGCTGGACGCTGACGTTGTACTGCGTCATGTACGTGGATTCGAGGTCGGTACTGAATGAGCTCGTTCTCCGGCACCCCGCCGCTGGCCAGTGCCGACATGTTGATCGGAAGCACAGGCCGGGTGATGACCGCGCGATCGACAAACGGCAGAGAACGGAAAATCGGCGAACGGTACTGATAGAAGAGCGGTTCTTCGTAGAAGATCCCGTAGCCGCCTCGAATCGCCGTCCGACCCTCGCCGCCGACGTTCCATGCAAATCCCAGCCTCGGTGCGAATTGCGTCTTGGTGGGGTTGAGGAAGAGTGGATCGCCGACGGTAACGGCGGGATCCATGATGCTCCTCATGTTCGAAACCTTTCCGTCGCGCTCCGTGGGCGTGGTGACGAATTCGTAGCGGACGCCCGCGTTGAGCGTGAGCTGGTCCGAGACCTTGATGTCGTCCTGCAGCCACGCGCCGAACAGGTGCTGCCGATAGTGCCGTTCGAAATCAGAGCCTGGTTTGGCGATCTCGAACTGCTGCGTGACACCTGTCAGAAAGTCCGACACGCTGCGGAACCGCAGACGGCCGCGCGTGCGGCTCTGCGAGTCGCCGTCATACCGGAAATGCTGCCAGTCAACACCCGACTTCAGCGCATGACGACCCGTCACGATGAACAACTGGTTCGTGAACTGGTACAGGTCCTGCGCGAATTTCTTCGGGTTCGTCCGGTCCGTACCGATTTCGGTCAGTCCCGTCACAGCCAGCTCACCAAAGCTCTGGCCGGGTACGAACGCGAGGTCGGTGCGGGGATCCAGTGGATTGACGTCTTCGCGGGGGCTCGACCGGTTGAAGCCCACGCGAAGCTCGTTCACGACCGTCGGCGTGAGAATCTGCCGCTGCTCGACGGTGAGCACGTGCTTTCTGTTCGAGGTTTGGTTCGGCCATTCAGCGAAGTTGACCGGTTCGTCGCGCTCGGAGTCGTCGAAGAGATATCGCCCGAAGATGGAGCTGTTGTCGGTGATGGTGTGGTCAAGTCGAGCCATCGCGAAATCCTGGTTCGAGTGTCTGTTGAGCACACTGCGATACTCCGCCACTCCGGTGGCGTTGCCGCTCGCGTCGCGAATCAGCTCGCCGTTCGCTCGTGGAAACAGCGAAACGTACGGCTGAATGGTTTCTGGAATCGCAACCGGCGCCCGGCCCGGCAAAATGCCTCGGCGGGCGTTGTCGTCGAGGACGGTGGCGAGCTGCGTAATGCCTTTGTGCTCGCGCAGGCCCTCGTAGCTGGAGAAGAAGAACGTCCGGTTCCGCACCATCGGACCGCCAATCGAGCCGCCGAACTGATGTCGTCGAAAATCGGGCTTTTCGTCGTCAAAGAAATTCTTCGCATCGAGGCGGTCGTCCCTGAAGAACTCGAAGATCGATCCCGTCATCTGATTCGTGCCCGACTTGGTGACGACGTTGAATACGCCGCCGCCGGCGCGTCCGTATTCCGCGCTCATCGCGTTGGTGACGACGCGAAACTCCTTGATCGTTTCGACCCCCGTCATGACGCCGTTGGCGCTCGACGGAGTGTTGTTCAGGGCGTCGTTGTATGCGGTGCCATCGAGCGTGAACAGGTTCTGACTCGGGCGCGACCCGGCCACGGAGATTTTGATGCCCTGTCCCACATTCGAGCCCTGGACGCTGCTGCGGCTCATCACCACGCCCGGCTGCAGAAGCGCAAGCTGCGAAAAGTCGCGGCCGTTGAGCGGCAGCGATCCCAGCTGCTGCTCGCTCACCACGTGGGAAATCGTGCCGGTCGTCGTTTCGACAAGCGGCGCGGCGGCTTCGACGGTAATCGACTCCGCCACGTTGCCGAGCGCCATCTGAATATTGACGAGGGCTTCCTGGCCGACGGTAAGCGTCACTCCGGACCGTACGACGGTCTGGAATCCTGAAAGCTGCGCAGTGACTTCGTAGCGCCCCGGCGGCAGCAGCGGCACGCGGTAGCGGCCGGCATCATCAGAGGTCACAGTGCGCGTCTGCGTCGTGTCGACGTTCTTCACGCTGATCGTGACACCCGGGAGCACCGCTCCGGAAGAATCGGACAGTGTACCGAGAAGAGTCGCGGTGGTGTCCTGCGCGGAGACAGCCGTGGCGAGAAGACCGAACAGAATCGCACAACGAAACACGTGCGTCAGCCCCATGATCATGTCCGCGCTCCTTCCGTGCTGATGTAAAGGATGGTGACGTTACCTCGCAACGGATGTGATGTGCCCGACTGTCAGTCGAGCGGCTCCACCTTGATGAGCGACGCTCCGAGATTGTTTCCGACCCAGAACGTCGGTCGAGCCGTGGAGTTGTCGACGTTCACGCGACGGATATTCGTGGCCTTCGGAAGCAGGTATTCGACGACCTCGCCGGTATTCGTGTTCACTCGGACGATGTGGTCGTTGTTCATGCCGCCGGCCCAAGCGTACCCGGCGTTGTCGAGAATGGCGTCGTAGACGTTCGTCCACGGCGTGGGGACCGCCCACTCCTGGAACTTCTCGGTTCTCGTGTCGAACATCCCAATCTTGTTGCCGCGAAATTCGGCGAACCAGAGCCGATCCTGCGCGTCCATGTGACCGCGACGCGGGCCTGAATCGGGTGTCGGCGTCGCAAACGGCGTTACCTTCTTCGTCTTGGCGTCGACTCTGATGATGTAGGTGCCGTTCAGGTTCATCCCATAGAAGTTGTTCTTCGAGTCCGACGACACGCCATAGGAGCTGAGCTGTCGAGCGACGGGCGAGTCCTTCCCAAGACCCACCGAGTAGTCGATCGCTTTCCACTCTCCCGTCTTCACGTCCACCTGGTACTCGCTGTCGCCGCCAATCCACACCTGGCCGTCGACATGATGGTTGGCGGGCATCACCATCGCGATGCGCGCTTCGTCACGGTCGCGGAACGTCGGTGATCCCCACGTCTGGAACGTTCTGGTCTTCCGATCGAACCTGGCGAGGTTTCCCTGATACATCGTGCCCATCCAGATGTCGCCCTGCTTGTCGAAGACCAGATCGAGCGAGCCGACGGGCGCGCCGGGCTTGGTGACGGGCATTGGATACTCGGTCACCTTGCCGTTGCTTGGATCGAGCATGCCGAGGACGTGCGTGCCGAAGTCGGCGTACCAGACCATGCCCTCCGCATCGGCCTGCGCGTCGTGCGGCAGCGTCTCCGGGCGAGGCAGGTCGTACTCGGTAATGACGACGCGCGTGGCCTTACCCGAGGGCCGGGGCAGCGTCTTGAGCGGATATCGATAGTGGCCTGAACTGAGGTTCACCGAGGCGAGGAATTCGGCCGTCGCCGTGACGCGGGCCGACTGCACGGGCCGTTCGCCTTCGCGACCGGCCCCGCTCATGGCGTCGCGAATCGGATTTGCGAATCCGCCTCCATGCTCGTTGGGACGCAACTGTGGACGCGCCATCGTGCTCCCCTGAGAGTAGCGCCCCATGCGTTCGATGATTGGCGCAAACTCGGCAGCGGTGTAGCGCGAACGAACGATCGGCTGAAGTCCGTGGCACTGCGTGCAATTCAGCAGGCCGTTCTTCACGTCGTTGCTGCCGGGCCAGCTGATCAACCATTCGCCGTTCGAGAGCTGAGAGGCAAGGTCCTGTGCCTTCCGGAGCTTCAGGTCGAACTGCGTCGGCTCCTGCGCGGCAACGGTTACCGTCGCCGGACCTTCGAGCTCATATCCCGCGGCCCGGATACGAATCGCGTGAGAGCCTGGTTCCAGGCGATTTCGAGGAAAGCTGTAGCGGCCGCTCGCGTCGCTCACCACGGTGACGGTGAGCGTGGACCCGGCGCGTCTTGCGCTGACGAGCACGCCTTCCATCACTCCCTCGTCCGGGGAACTGACGACGCCCGTCAGTGCCGCCGGAGAGGATTGGGCGGCGGTTCGAGCGATCGCCGCGAGTCACGACGGCTGCGAGGACAAACAAGGCGACGGCAACGATGCTCTTGCGAAGCACGGCTCACCTCCTGGACCGCTTCAGGTCGCCGAAAGACACTGGTTTTCCAGGCGCCTATGATGGCCCCGGCGAGGGTTGAGTGCAAGCGTGGGTGCGTCAGGTTTCGCCGGGTCCGCTCGCGTCGCTTGGTTCGCGCTCGCGGGACCCGGCCCACGGTCCACTAGAATGCTCCGATGTTGATCGATGCCCACGGCCATTACACGACGGTGCCCGCCGGCCTTCGTGTATTTCGCGCGCTGCAGATTTCGCAGATGGGAAAGCCGTCGAAGCGCGGGGTGAACATCAGCGACGACGAAATACGCGCATCGCTCGAGAAAGGTCAGCTGAAGCTGATGGACGAGCGGGGGATCGACGAGATGCTGATCTCGCCGATGGCGTCCGCGATGGGCCATCATTTCGGCAGCGCGCTCATCAGCCGCCACTGGACCGAAGTCAACAACGATCTCATCGACCGGGTGTGCCGGTTGTTCCCGACCCGCTTCATCGGTGTGTGTTCGTTGCCTCAGTCCCCTGGCGTCAGTCCTCGCGAGTGTGCCGACGAGCTGGAGCGGTGTGTCAGGGAGTTCGGCTTCGTCGGGTGCAACCTGAATCCCGATCCCTCTGGCGGCTACTGGACCGACCCGCCTCTGGGCGATGAATGGTGGTATCCGCTCTACGAGAAGCTGCAGGCACTCGACGTGCCCGCCATGATTCATGCGTCGGCGACGTGCAATCCGGCGTTTCACACCGTCGGCTCACATTATCTGAACGTCGACAGCACGGCGTTCCTGCAGCTGATGGACGCGCGCGTGTTTCGCGACTTTCCGACGCTGCGCTTCATTCTCGCGCACGGCGGCGGCAATGTTCCGTATCAGGCGGCCAGGTACAAAGCGCTCTCGATCATTCATGAATGGGAGCCGTTTGATGACTTCATCAAACATTTCTACTGGGATACGACGGTTTACAGCCAGGAGGCGATGGAGCTGCTCATCAAAGTGGTCGGTGTCGACCACATCATTTATGCGTCGGAGATGCTGGGCGGCGTGAACGCCATCGATCCGGCGACCGGCCGCTCGTTCGACGAGAACAAGAGGCTGGTCGATGCCGTACCATGGCTCTCCGGCCAGGACCGGACGAAGATTTTCGAGGAGAACGTTCGCAAGGCGTATCCCCGTCTGGTCGCGGTCCGAGGCTAAGAGCAAAATCGTAGTGTCCGGCTTTAGCCGGACCTGGACGAGCACAGTCGTAGTGTCCGGCTTTAGCCGGACCTGGAGGTCTCTACGTGTCAGAGAAACTGCTGGCCGCGCTGAAGGTTGGACCAGCAACGACGGAGCTGCGCGAATTCGATTTGCCGGACGTTCCGGGGGACGCGGCGCTCATGAAAGTAGAGGTGGCCGGCGTCTGCGGCACCGACGTCAGCCAATACAAGCTGCCACTGCGCCGCGGTCCGCTGATCATGGGTCACGAGAACGTCGGCACCCTTGCGAAGGTGGGCCGCCTGTTTGCGAAGCACAAGGGATTCAAGGAAGGCGACCAGGTGTTTCTCGAGCATTACCTCCCGTGCGGCCACTGCGAGTGGGACCATATGGGCGAGTACCGCCACTGCGCGGCGACGGAGTGGTTCTACGACCCGAACGCCATCCGCTACGGTTACACGTCACTCGACATTCCGCCCGGGCTATGGGGCGGCTTCAGTCATTACGTGTATCTCCCGCTCAACGCGGTGCTTCACCGGGTTCCCGCCGGTCTGTCACCCGAGGAGGCGGGACTCGCGACACCGATGTCGAACGGCATCCAGTGGACCTTGCTCGACGGCGGCGTCGGTTACGCATCTACGGTGCTGATTCAGGGGCCGGGACAGCAGGGTATGTGCTGCGTGATGGCCGCGAAACAGGCGGGCGCCGATCGAATCATTGTCACCGGCACGTCGAGAGACGCTCGTCGTCTCGAGGTTGCAAAGGCACTGGGCGCCGACGCGGTCATTGACGTGCAGAAGGACGATGCGCTCCAGCGGACGCTGGAGATCACAGGGGGGCGGGGCGTCGACGTGGTTGTTGATTGCACAGCGGGCGCCGGCAGCGCCGCCGTGATGCTCGGCATCGAGGCCACCAAGCGGCGGGGCGGCACGATGGTTGTGCAAGGGGAAGGCAACGCCACGTTTCCCGATTTCCCGATCGGTCGCCTTACGAGGAAAGGGATGACCCTTAAGAGCGCCCGCGGCCATTCGTATCGTGCGGTGGAGCTTGGGCTGCAGACGCTGGCGTCACGACGATTCCCGCTCGAACTTGTAATGACGCATCGCTTCGGCCTTGCCGAGGTTGACTTCGCAATCAAGTCGGTCGGAGGTGAGGGAGCGCCGGGCGCCATTCACGTCTCCGTAATGCCGTGGAAGTAGACGCGTCGACGCTCGAAGATCTTGCGGCGGCAAGCCGCATCCTGGTCGATCAGGGCGTGTTCGACGCGGCGGGCCACGTCTCGATGCGGCACCCCGCGGCGCCAGGACGGTTCCTGATGTCACGGTCGCTCGCCCCTGCCCTCGTGACCCCCGACGACATCATGGAATTCACGCTCGACTCCGATCCGTGCGACGCGCGCGGTCGCACCGGGTTCATCGAACGCTACCTGCACGGTGAAATCTATCGCGCTCGCGCCGACGTCATGGCGGTGGCGCACGGCCACTCACCCTCTGTCATCCCCTTCGGGCTCGTCTCGACGCCGATGCGCGCGACGTATCACAACGCCGCATTTCTGGCGTACGGAGTGCCGGTCTTCGACATTCGCGCGACGTTCGGAACGACGGACATCGTC
This sequence comes from uncultured Acidobacteriota bacterium, assembly GCA_963814955.1. Lineage (GTDB taxonomy): Bacteria > Acidobacteriota > Vicinamibacteria > Vicinamibacterales > UBA2999 > DATCJA01. The sequence goes on along the minus strand of CAWFEX010000008.1, from coordinate 626,751 downwards.
ATCAACAGCGCCGCGCGGGGAGCGGCTCTCGCCGAGTCGCTCGGTGACAAACCGGTCGTACTGTTGCGCGCGCATGGCTTCGTCGCCGTGGGGCCGAGCCTGCCGACGGCCGTGTTCCGCGCGATCTTCACGGAGATAAGCGCGCGCGTGCAGTTGCAGGCCGCGACGCTGGGTGGGCCCATCGCTGCGCTCGATCGCGAAGAGGGAGAGAAGGCCGACGCGATTAATCTCGCAACGGTGGGCCGGTCGTGGGAGCTCTGGAAAAGGCGGGTAATGTCATGAAGCAGCAGCTTGTGGATGCCATCCGCATGCTGGAACGCGCCGGATACATCGATCACAACGGCCACTGCAGCGCCCGGCGCGACGCAAGCTCGTTCTATATCAACTCGGGGGCGTCGGTTCGCGGCGCGCTGACGGGGGATGACATCGTTGCCGTCGATCTCGAAGGCAATCTGGTCGAAGGCACCGCGCGGCAGCCGCTGGAGTACCACATCCACTCCGAGGTGTATCGCGCGCGGCCCGACGTCAACGCCGTGATGCACACCCACCCGCAATGGTCGACGTTTCTGTCGATGGCTGGCGTCAAGTATCAGCCGGTCTACGCGCAGGGGGTGTTGCTCGGCGACATTCCGCTGATGGATTCGCCTCTGTCGATCAATACGAAGCCGATGGGCGAAAAGCTCGCGGCCATACTGGGCGGCGGACCGGCCGTTCTCCTCAAGGCGCACGGGGTGGTCGTCGTCGGTGCCGACATTGTCGAATGCTTCGCTCTCGCGGCATATGTGGAGGAGAACGCCTACCGGCAGTACATGGCGATGCAGATCGGCGAGCCGTATGTGTTCAGCGAGGCGGAGCAGCAGGCCAGTCGCGAGAAGCTCTGGTCAGCGAGTCTCTTCAAGAAGACGTGGGACCACTATTACTCGAAGATCAGATAGCACCAGATAGTACGTAGTGTCCGACTTCAGCCGGACCGTGGATACACGTAGTGTCCGGCTTCAGCCGGACCGGCGGTACCACTCAACGCGCATCTGAATTGCCTCAAGAATCTCGTCAACGGTATAGACACTCGATCCGAGGAATGGGTAGTCCTCGACCCGTGCGACAAGCCTCGCTCTGATAGGGTTTTCAAGAATGTACCTAGCTACGGCCAACGCCGACTCCTCCGCGCGCAACGCTCGCTCAAATCCGTAGCGTTGCCATAGCCTTTCTCCGAACGTTTTCTGATAGTGAAAGCCCGAAAACTGCTTCGCTCGCGCGATGAATCTCCGGCAATCCGAATCGACGTGCTGCCCTTCGACCAGAAGATGTACATGGTCTGGCATGAAGCAGTAGGCAAGAACGGCGAAGCTCTCATCCGCTGCAGCGCGCAGAAATTGCCCATGGACGACGTCGGTACGGTCGCGCGAGACGAATAGGGCGCGTCGCTGGTATGTGCAAAACGTCAGGAAATACTGGTGAACGCCGATGTAGTCGAATGTCTTGAGATGGTCGGGTTTGCCTGTGAGCATGACGAAGGCGCGGCAAACCAGACGCCAGGTGGTTAAGAGCAAAAACGGTGTCGCGTTCGTTGCAGCTTGGTCCGGCTAAAGCCGGACACTACGTCTGCAGTCCGGCTGAAGCCGGACACTACGCCTGCAGTCCGGCTGAAGCCGGACACTACGTCTGCTATCGTCTGCGATCCCGCTATCCCGCGACGTCGGTTGTCTTCGGAATCGTCGCCTCAACCTGCGCGCGGAGTTCGGGTGTGACTTCCGGGTCGAGACCGAACCATGCCTTCCACGCCGGGCGCACCTGGTGCAGCAGCATCCCCAATCCGTCCACCGTGGGATTGCCGCGACGGCGTGCCGCTGTCAGCAGTGGAGTCTCTATTGGCACATAGACGATGTCGCAGACGAGCGCGGACGCTGGAAGCTTGTCGAGAACGATATCGAGCGAAGGCTGGCCGACCATGCCCTGGCTCGTCGTGTTGACCAGCATGGCGGCGCCGTTCAGGGCCAGGTGCCGGTCCTCCCATTGGCACGCAGAGACTGGTGGACCGAACTCCCGTGCGAGCGCCTCCGCACGCGCGAACGTTCGATTCACGACGCGAATCTCGCGCGCTCCACGGTCGCTCAGGCTGTAGATGACCGCCCTCGCGCCCCCTCCGGCCCCAATCACGACGATCGGACCGGCGTCGGCGCGCCATCCCGGCTGTTTCTGCAGGATGTTCTGGACGAAGCCGAACGCGTCATTATTCGTGGCCGCCAGCGATCCGTCCGCCCGCACGATGACACAACTGATCGCGCCAATGCGCCGCGCGACGTCATCGACGTGATCGGCGATGGCCAGCGCTCGTTCCTTGTGCGGGATCGTGATGTTGCAGCCCGAAAAGCCCAGCGGCGCCAGCCCCCGCAGAGCTCCCTCGAGATGTTCGGGCGCGATCGCGAGCGGTACGTAGGTGCCGGTCAGGCCGTATCGGGCGAACAGATAGTTGTGCAGGATTGGTGAGCGCGAATGCATCACCGGCCAGCCCATGACGCCGGCGAGCAGGAAACGATCGGGGCCGGACATGTCGCTCTATCGCGGAAGCTCGAGGTTACAGGATAATTCAGACGATCGCCGTCCACGCGATTCGGACGGTTCACCAAAATGCTCAGGCAGGAACAGAACGATCTCCTGACACAAACCGGCCCCGGAACACCGATGGGCCGGTTGTTCCGCAGCTATTGGCTGCCGGCGCTGCTGCCGGAGGAGCTTCCGCAGAACGACTGTCCGCCCGTCCGGGTAAAGCTCCTTTCGGAGCGGCTGATCGCATTCCGCGACACGGACGGACGGCTGGGACTCATCGACGAGTTCTGCGCTCACCGCGGCATTTCGCTGTGGTTCGGCCGCAACGAAGAATGCGGGCTGCGCTGTCCCTACCATGGCTGGAAGTACGACGTGACCGGGCAGTGCATGGACATGCCATCGGAACCCGAGGATTCGGGTTTCGCGAAGAAGGTCAAGCTGAAGTCGTATCCGCTCGTCGAGCGGGGCGGCGTGCTGTGGACCTACATGGGTCCGCCCGACACGCCAGCCGCCGCTGCCCGAGTGGGAATTCGCCACCGTGCCGGCGGCGCAGTCGTTCATGTCGAAACGGCTCCAGGAATGCAACTGGCTGCAGGCGATGGAAGGCGGTATCGACTCGAGTCACGTCTCGTTTCTGCATCGCAGCGACCTGAATTCCGACCCCCTCTTCAAGGGTGCGCGCGGCAACCAGTACAACCTGGGCGACATGCGCCCGGTGTTCGAGGTTGTGGAGAGTGCAGGCGGGCTTCATATCGGCGCGCGCCGGAACGCCGAGAACGGTCATTACTACTGGCGCATCACGCAGTGGGTGATGCCTTCGTTCACGATGATCGCGCCCCGCGGCACCCACTCGGTGCACGGACATTTCTGGATCCCCATTGACGACGAGAACTGCTGGACGTGGAGTTTCGATTACCACCCCACGCGCGCGCTGACCGATGCCGAAGTGGCAGCGATGCGCGCGGGGAAAGGGATCCACGCAAAGGTCATCCCTGGCACTTTTCGCCCCGCTGCGAACAAGGACAACGACTACCTGATGGACCGCGCCGCGCAGAAAGCGGGCAGAACCTACAGCGGCATCGAAGGGTTCGCCATGCAGGATCAGTCGCTCCAGGAGAGCATGGGTCCGATTGTCGACCGCACGAAGGAAACGCTGGTCGCCACTGACAGCGGCATCATCATGGCGCGGCAGCGGCTGCTGCGGGCGGTGAAGGCGCTGGTCGAGGACGAAGTGACACCTCCGGGTGTGGACCCCGTGCACCAGCGGGTCCGCTCAGCTGCCATCGTGCTGCCTCCCGATCAACCGTACAAGGATGGGGCCCGCGAAGTGATGATCGCGCAGCCTGGCGTGGCGCCCGCGTCGGTTTGACCGAGACAGATAAGAGGTCAAAGGGCAAAGGTCAAAGGGCAAAGGTTAAAAGTTAAAAGGCAAAAGTCAAAAGTCAAAGGTAGAGAGCAACGACTAGCCGATGCCAAGCGAGTCAAGGCGCATGAGTTCCGCGGCGGAGGCACGTTTCCGGGTGCCGGCGCCGGCTTCCGTAGCGCGTATCGTCAAAGTCGTCGCGCTCGACCCGGTCTGTGATGACGTCCTTGCGCGCGTGGCGGAGGAATCGTGGAGCGGCGTCACGTTTTTCCCCGCATCCTCAGTCGCGGATCACGCCGATCGGGTGCTCAGGGAAATCAGTACCGGCGACCTGGTGGTCATGGTGGCCGCCGCGGGCACCGAGCCGTCGGCCGCTCCGCTAATCGGGAAGGCTTGCAGCGACAGTCGCGTCCATACGGCCACGCTGATCGTCGGCGCAGATTCGGCGAGCGATGAAGCACTGTCGAAGACACTGGCGCGGGTGCGCCCCTGGTCGTTGATGGTGGTGATCGTCGGCGATGACAACTACGTCGGCGACATTCTCAGGTCCTTCCGATAACCTTCCTGCACCCTTCGAGCCCGGCCAGTGAGCGCGTTGGCGCAGCCATCACGAACCGATAGCCCTCGTCGACAACTTTCTGCGCGTTACTTGCATCCACGTGCGGGTGTCCGCACGCGACACCGTGCTCGGCACAGATACGGCGGATAGCCGTCATCGCTTCGACAACGGCGGGATGGCTGTATTGTCGGGGGTACCCGAGGTTCTGCGAAAGGTCGCCCTCACCAATCAGTACGACGCCGATGCCCGGAACCTCTTTGAGAATTCGCGGGAGGTTGTCAATCGCCTGGACCTGTTCGCACTGGATGACGACCAGAATCTCGCCGTGCGGCGCCAGCGGCCATACGTCGGCTTTCTCGTAATAGTCCTGCTGTGAAATTCCCCAATAGCGCGCCGCGTGAACTGGATTGTCCCCCCGCTGTCCCTCGGGCTCGTAATTGGCTGCCGACTTCGGCCGAGGGTACCGGCACGCCGCCACGGCGTTATACGCCTGCTCGACCGTGCTCACGCGCGGCCAGACGACCCCGAAGACGCCTATATCCAGCACCTGCTTCGCGAGCCACTGGTTCATGTCGCCGCCGTTTGCGGGGATTCGAACCATCGGCGTGACCGCGGGCGCGAGAGAATCGCGTTCGAAAATCTGGCGGCGATTCAGCATGTACTGAAGACAGTCGCGAAGCGTCAGAGGGTCGTACGGGTTGTGCTCCAGCTCGAATGTAATGCCGTCGTACGCAGTGGTCGCGAGCGCAATGGCGCTGTCGATCGACGGAGGCGAAAACGTGGTGATGGGAACCTTGCCCTCTTCGAGCAGGCGGATGACGTTGTTGAGGCGCGGCAGCTCAGGCATGCTGCATAGTATTGGCGACGGGACGTCGAGAGGTGAAGAGGGAATGACGGTTGCCTCGCTTCAGCAGATGAAGCGCGAGGGACGGAAGATCGTCGGCGTGGTGGTCTACGACTATCAGATGGCGCAGATCGTCGACCGCGCCGGCGTCGATATCGTGTCGGTTGGCGACTCCGTCGGAGTCAATATGTGGGGGCAGCAAAGCGAGCTCGACGTGACGCTCGACGAGATGCTGCTTGCCTGCAAAGCCGTTCGACGGGGCGTGACGCGCGCGCTGGTCAGTTGTGATTTTCCGTACGGTCCGCTGCAGGAGGATACGGAGGCCGCGTTACGGGCGGCGAGAGCGCTCGTCGAAAAGGGCGGCGCGGACATGCTGAAGCTGGATGCGGCCGCGGACCATCCCGAGGCGGTTCGCGCGATCGCCGCTGCCGGGATTCCTGTATGGGCACAGTTCGGCATCACGCCTCATACAGCGAAGCGCTACGGAGGGATGTCGAAAGCCGCGCCGGATCTGGCCGGGGCGCTGAAGGAGCAGTTCGTCGCGGAGGCCGCGCTGCTTGAAAAGGCGGGAGCGGCGCTCCTCGATTTCACGAACTCAGGACCAGTGGCGGGTCCCGCCGTGACCAGCGCCGTTTCCATTCCGGTGATGGGGGGGCTTGGCGGGGGACCATGGCTTGACGGACGCATTCGCGCAGTCGTGAACGCCGTGGGCTATCTGGCAGCGGCGCTCGACGACACAACCGACCGTTACGCGAATGTCGCACGCGTCACGTTCGACGCCATTCAGACATATGCCGGAGACGTGCGAGCGGCGCGCCAGGTTCGTGGAAAGTAGTAGAGCGCACGCTTTAGCGTGCGCGGCGTCGCGCTTCAGCGTGCGCGCGTGCGCGTCCTCACGCTGTCAGCATGTGTGTGTTTGCGGCGAACAGCTCTTCGATCGCCACGGGCCGCGAAATGATTCCCTGCTCGGTGGCGTGCTGCACGATTGCTTCGAGCATCCGCCGGTTCGGCTCAATCCCGTAGGGAAGCGGATCGCCCGTCACCGCCATCACCCGCTTGAAAAACGCGTCGTCCGATGATGGCTGCTGAATGTCCCCCGCGGCGAGACGATTCACGTAGAGTCGTTTGGCTTCAGCAAACGCGTCGAAGATGTCTGAGGACAGATCGGGGCTGGCCGCCGCGAGATCGTCTTTCAGAACAACGGTGTGGTTGATTGGGTAGAGACCGCGCTCACGCAGCGCTTCGAAGCCCACCTCTGGTGCATTCGCAATGAGCGGCTTCACATCGGGCGAATCAATCTGGACGCCGATGGCCGCTGGAATCTCGCCTGTGACGACCAACTCCTCCATCTTTTTGCCGCTCTCGAGCGGTACGACATTCGACGGGGCCTTCCATTCCGCAACGTGCTCGTCGCCGGAAAGCACCCACGTGATTCGATTCAGGTCGACGCCGTACTGATGCTGAAGAATGGCCCGCGCCCAGACGCCTGTCGTGACGGTGTAGCCACGATTCACGCCCACTTTCCTGCCTTCGAGGTCCTTTGGCGTTCGAATGCCCGCGTTCGTGTTGCAGACGATGGCGCCGTGGTGAAAGGCGCGCATCGGAAAGATCGGCAGGGCGATGAACCGCTTTCCGTGTGCCCGCGCGCAGAGATAGGTGGTGATGGCCATCTCGGAGATGTCGAACTCGAGCCCGCGCACCATCCGCCGGAAGGCCTGGACGATGGTGGGCACCTCCTCGAAGTCGAAGTCGAACGTGCGCGGCCGGACGGTGCCGTCCTTCAACGCGCGAGTATGCCCGCGAGTCGCGAGCGCGGTCTTGAGTTTGATGCGATCCATTAGCGGTCGATTCTAATCGACTCGCCCAGTGGTGATCGCGCACGCTAAAGCGTCGCTACGAATTGTCGGTACCGTTCACGCTCGAAATCGTGGCGACGCGAAATCGCACCGCCCATTTCCAGCTTTCGCATGTCGTCGCCGGGCTTCGAACGGCCGCGGCTCGAGGACAGGCCTGCGGCGGTTGGACGCACGTTCGTGAGAGCGTGACGTCGAAACACAGGACTATGCCAGGGAACAGGCTGTAGAGTGGTCGTTCGCGCCGGATATCAATTCACGGGCACGAGGCGCTTCAGCTCCTCGTCGAAGTGCTGCACGACGATGATCTGTGGCGGCGGCGCATTCGGGTCGCTCGCCGGCTTGAGCATGAGGAACCGCTGCCCGTCCGGTGAGACGTCGTAGCTTCGACCGGGAAAGCCGGAAGGAACCACGTATCCCTCCTTGACGACCGTCGCCGGCGTCGTCGCCGCCCACGACGCGCCGCGCTCCACGCCGACCCGCAGGATGGCGCCGGCCGGCGACACGTAGAACAGCTCCTCCCCGGTGCGCGACCAGAGTGGTCGCGTGCCGCCGCCGGTCGATACCTGCCAGCGCCCGCTGTTCACGGCCGGATACGGCCGCACGTAAATCTCGAACTGCCCCGAGTCGTTCGCCTCGTAGGCCAGCCAACGCCCGTCTGGCGAGACGATGCCGTTGCGCTCGGCGAACGGCGACTGGACGAGCGGGGTGACCGTGCGTGTGCCGGTCATCTCCACCTGCATCACGTCCTCGCTGGTTGCCGGCGCCGTCTCGGTGAAGAGCAGCCGGGTGCCGTCGGGCGACACGCCGGTGGACTGCTGAATGTTGGGACTCTCTCGTCAGCCGCTCGACCGCGCCGGTGCCGTCGGCCGCCTGCCAGAAGAGATTCTGTGCGCCCTCCCGCTGCGAGGAGAAGATCAGCCGCCGACCGTCCGGGGTCCACACTGGATAGGCGTCCCCACCCGGGTTGAACGTCAGGCGCGTCAGCGTCAGGCGCGTCACGTCCCAGAGCCAGAGGTCGTCCTCCTGGTCGGCGACCCGCATGACCACTCCTGGCCTCCTCGGGACTGACCCGCGGGTAGGTATACGCGCGCGGCGGCGCGGCGATCGGCGTCTCCCGTCCCTGCCGATCGACCCAGACGAGCGTCCGCTGTCCGGCACCCCCGCCGACCCCGCGCACGTACGCCAGCGTGCCGTCGGCAGCGACCACGGCATCCACGCCGCCGCCGGGCGGCACTCCCATCGTCACCACATCTGGGACGACTGGGACCGGAGTCCCCGCGTTTCGAGTGTGACGGGATCGAAGGCGCACCGCGCGGAGCGTGTTGGCCGCGGCGTAGACGAGGTGGCCGCTGCCGACATAGTGCGCGTGGCTGCCCCCGCGCACTACCACCGTTTGCATCCCCGTCTGCCGGTCGAGGACCGCGACCTGCGCGGCGTCGACACCGCCCGTGACGGGCAAAATGGTGAAGAGCACCGCCCGACCGCCCGGCAGCAGCTCCGGCCACAGGTGATCGGCGTCGCCGCGTGCACGGTCGGGTCGCGTCAGGACCGTCGTCGGCCCGCCTGCTGCCGCCACCTGTTGCAGGCCCGTCGCGGTCGCGCTCGTCGCAAACACGATCGTGTCATCCGGCGTCCAGGTCGCGCCCCGGGAGTTGCCGTCAAGCGTCGCGATCGTGACCGGTGGACCACCCGTGATCGCCACCTTCTTCAGGACGCTTGTGCCATCGGCGAAACCAACCCACTGGCCGTCCGGCGACACGAACGGGCCGCGCGGCGCGCCGGTGAAGAGGCTCACGGACTCCAGAGCGTCGAGCGGTCGGACGAACAGCTCGCGGCCGTTGTTGCCCACGTAGACCACGCGGGAGCCGTCGGGCGTGATCGCCAGATCGCGATCGACGCCGTTGATCGCCAGCGCGGTCACGGGTGTCGTCGTGATCGCGAGCCGCGAGACACGAGGCGGCAGCGGGCGCGTCGCGACCCAGACGGCGCCACCGGCGACCGCGGCCGCAGCGAGGGCAGGCGCGCTGTAGGTCGCGAGCCGTCGCCAGAGCGGGACCGCGTGCGGCGATGGCCGAAGACGAGGCAGCGGGACGTTGCCGATGCGCGCCGCTTCGTCGATGGCGAACAGCGCCGCCGAGATATCTCCGATGCGCTTCCGGCGATCCTTTTCGAGACAGCGACGAAGCAGGTTCGCCGATCGACGGCGGCGTATCGGGCGGAAGTGCACCCCAGTCAGGCTCTCTCGTCAGAACGAAGGCCAGCGTGTCGGCGACATCCTCGCCGTCGAAGCCCGGCTTGCCCGTCAGCATCTCGTACAGCACGCACCCGAACGCCCAGATGTCGCTGCGCTTGTCCACCGCCTTACCCTGCGCCTGCTCCGGGCTCATGTACGCCGCCGTGCCGAGAATGCACGCCGACACCGGTCATCATCGCGGGCGACGTGATGGTCGGCGACTGCGATCTACGTCGGCGACATCGCGCCTGCCGGCTCCAGCGCCTTTGCCAGTCCGAAGTCCGAGCACCTTCACGGTGCCGTCCGGCCGCACCTTGATGTTCGCGGGCTTCAAATCGCGGTGGATGATGCCCTGCTCGTGTGCGGCTTCGAGCGCCTCGGCAATCTGCTTGGCGATGGGCAGTGCCTCGGCGATCGGGATCGGTCCCTGCGCGATGCGGTCCGCGAGCGTCGGTCCCTCGACCAGCTCCATCGACGAGGGCACGCCCTGACCTGCCGAGTCAGCTTTCTCGAGGCCGTAGATCTGCGCGATGTTCGGATGGTTGCAGTGAGGCGAGCGTCTTGGCTTCTCGCTGGAAGCGCGCCAGCCGCTCCGGATCATGCGCGAACGCATCCGGGCAGGACCTTGATCGCGACTTGGCGATGCAGGATCGTGTCCGTGGCGCGATACACTTCCCCCATGCCGCCGGCACCGAGGGCGGACTGGATTGCGTACGGTCCGAGTCGCGTGCCAGCGGCAAGGCTCATTGCTTCAGTCCGTCATCCAATTGAGGACGATGGTGATGGGCGACGCAGTCGTTCCCTCGACGGCGACGTTCATCAGAAACCGCCCGTCGCGGGCGACCGCATATTGCGGCTTCCTTGCCACACCGGTGATGCCCGACCCGCTGGCGAGGCGCGTTGCGAAAAGGGCCACCGGCGCACTCGTTTCCAGCGTCTGATCGTCCGCCCCAACGCCAATCGCAACTGCCATCAGTCGACCATCGGGCGCTATGTAGAACAGCTCCTTCCCATCCGGCCGCCACCGCGGCTCATATCCACCAGCGACGGATACCTGTGACTTGCGGCCTGGTCCGGGAAACGCCTGAACGTACACCTCGACCGACCCCGATTCGTTGGACTCATATGTGATCCATCGCCCGTCGGGGGAAAATTGGCCCCCCGTCTCGTCGAAGCGTGTCTGCACGATTGGAAAGGCCGGACTCCCGTTGGCAGGCGCAGCGCGCGGCGACGTGCTCGACCCGCTCAGCCCGCCTTGCGGTTGTTGAACCGCGCTGACCGTGGCGTCCGAAGTGGCCGAGCGGGTTGTGGAGCGCCCATTCGTGACGGGCAGTGCCCAGAGGTCAGCCCCAGTTACCGCGTCCTGGGTGACATAGAGCAAGAAGCGGCCGTCAGGTGACCACGCAAGCGGCGTTTTGGATTCACTCGTCGCCAGCATTCGTTGTTCGTCCGTAATGCCGCTCGCCGCCTTTTCATACAGGTTCAGCACGGCCTTATCGCCACGAGAGGACCGAAACGCCACACGGGTTCCGTCGGGTGCCCATACCGGATCGCCATCTGACCCCGCGTCGAACGTGAATCGGTTTGGCACGCCCCGGCCAATGTCGATCAGCCACACATCGACATTGCCCTGCACCGCACGCTGCACGGCCACATGTCGGCCATCGAGTGTCAAGCTCGGGATTGCCAAGTGCGTTTTCGTCCGCGGCGCCGAGTGTGCCGCAGTACCGTTCCTGTACGGTCAACCCAAACGAGTTGCCGGCGCTCTCCGCCGGAGGGGCGATGCGCGAGCACGCCGGTCGCCGAGACTGCAAACGTGCCGCGCGCGACTCCGGGTTCCGATCCAACTGCTTGCGCCACGGGAACCGGCTCGCCGGTAACTACGGCACGCGTTTGGTCGAAACGCAGGGCGAAGAGCACGTTCTGTCGCACCAAAAGGAGAGCGGCCGCGGCGGGTGCATACATGGCCGCGGTCTCGGTCTCCAGGACGCGCGTCTTGACTCCTCGCCATCGAGCGTTCCGACGTAGACGCCCCGCGTGACTTCTGAGCTTGAGAATCCCATGAAGAAGAGGAAGCGGCGCCCATCGGGCAGAAATTGCGGCCAACGATGGCTGCCCTTGGCCTGGATCGAGCTGCGTTACCGGCATTGCCGTGCCGCCTGTGGCCGACACACGCATCAGCGGACCGAAGGTCGTCGGTGCAAAGATGATGACGCCGTCGCTGCTCCACGTGCCGCCACGTTCCGCGGGCGCGTCAGCCAGTGTCTGCGTTGCTCCGCCTGTCAGATTGACGCGCTTCAGTTTGCGCCCGGCAAAAAAACCGATCGCATCGCCATCGGGTGCCCAGAAAGGATGGCTCGCTTCTTCGGTGCCCGCGAGCGGCTCCGCCGCGACCCGGTCGAGCGACCGCACCCAAATCCGCGAAACACCCTCCGTGGTCGCAACAAACGCCAACTGCCGACCGTCAGGCGAGAGCGCAAACGAGCTGGGATCGCTAGTTGGAGGCGTAACGACGTCAAAGCGCGTGATCACCGGCTCGGGCACCGCGCGGCGGACATACAGCAGCGTCGGCAGAGCAACTATCGCAACGACAACGGAGAACGCAGCAATCAGCCACGCCACGCGCTCGCGGTGTCGAGTTCGGGACGTGACAGAGCTTGCGACGCCTATCCTGAGAGCCCGCTCCGGCGATCCATTTCAACTCCCGCATCACATCGCTCGGCGCTCTGCCATCGGTCATCCGGGTCCTTCGCAAGGCAGCGATGGACGACGTGATCGAGCAGTGGCGGCGTCAATGGCTGCAGTGCTGCCATTGCAGGCGGCTCGCTCGCCAGAATCGCGGCGATCAAGCTCGCCTGACTCTTACCCTCGAACGCCTTCTTGCCCGTGACCATTTTGTACATGACGGCCCCGAGCGCGAAGATGTCTGCCCGCGCGTCCGCCTCGTGGCCTTCGAGCTGCTCCGGCGCCATGTACTGGAACGTGCCGAGAATCGCGCCCGGCTGCGTCTGTCCGGGGGCGTGGTCGGCAACATCGACAAGCCGCCAGCCACCGCCGACGCGCCGACCTTTGCGAGGCCGAAATCGAGCAGCTTCGCGCCCGATTTCGTCAGCATGATGTTGCCGGGCTTCAAATCACGATGGACGATGCCAGCGCGGTGGGCCACCGCGAGCGCGTCGGCAATCTGAATCCCCATTTGCAGCGCCTGATCGAGCGGCAACGCTCCTTTCTTGAGCCGCTGCTCCAACGTCTCGCCTTCCAGGCACTCCATTACCAGGAAGTCAACCGCCTGCCCTGAGCCTGTCGAAGGGTTCTGGCTGCCAACATCGAACACGGGACAGATGTGCGGATGACTCAGCGCCGCGAGGGTCTTGGCTTCTCGTTCGAAACGCTGCTTCAGCTCTGGATCCGACGCAACATGCTCGGGCAGGACCTTGATCGCGACGGTGCGGTCAAGGCGCGTGTCGAGTGGCCTTGTAGACCTCGCCCATGCCGCCGGCACCGATGAGGCGGTACTGGATTCGTACGGGCCGAGTCGCGTGCCGGGAGCCAGCGCCATGCTACGGCCCGGCATCGGAAGGCGCGCCGGTGAACGTCAGCATCCAGAGCGATGACCCGCCGCTCCCGCGGTTGTACGCGAGATACTGTCCGTCTGGCGCGATTGTTGGTTCTTCGAGGAAGAGGCCCGACTCCGGAAAGCGGGTGACGGGCCGCAGTGGTCCGCCATTCGCCGGCATCCGGTAGATGTTCCGATGGCTCGGCTGCACGTACAGCCACCGCCCATCGGGCGAGTAGAACATGTGCATGTAACGCTCGGCCCCGTTCGTCAACTGCTCCTCCTGGCCGCCAGCCGCGGGAATTCGCCACACGTGCACGGTCGCACCCGTGTTCGCGGAAAAGGCGATCCAGCGGCCGTCCGGCGACCATGCACCCTGGTACTTGTGCGAACGCGAGTGCGTCAGCGCCCGGTCACGGCGGGTTGTCAGATCGAGCACGAACAGCTGGTTGAATCCTTCGACGATACGCGAGTACAGCAACTGCTGACCGTCAGGTGAGAATGCGCACGCAAAGGTGCCGACCAGCGCCGGCGCTGGCTGGACAATTGGTTCCGCTGCGCTGCCATCGACAGCGACGCGCCAATGCGCCGCCGTTCCATCTCGGAGGAACTCGCCTCACGCCCAGATCGCGTCCGTTCGGCGCCCAGCACGCGATGACCACCCGTTCCTCGGGCACCTGGGGCATCTCAACACGGGTCCAGCGGCCTGACGCGGGAACGAAGAGCCACAAATCGTTGTCACCGATTCTGTTGGTGCTGACGACGATGCGCTCTCCATCGGGTGAAAAGGCAGGAAACCGATCGCGCACATGACCAGTGCTCAGTGATTCTTCAGATCCGGCAACGTCACCGCCGTCTGGCGACAGGCGGATACGCGTCAGATTGAGTGATTCGTCAGCTCCGGCGGCGAGCAGGCGTGTCCCGTCCGGCGCCAGTGCAAGGTCGCGGAGCGTCCCCGTGCTCACACCGCCCACCCAGACCCGCACCACAACTGGCAGTTCCGTCCCCGGCTGGATTTCCGCCGCTTCGATCCGAGTGCCGCCCGTGCTCTGCTGGTTGACGTAATAGAACCGGCGTGCGGACCGGTCCCACACGTGGCTGCTGCCCTCCACGAGCGTCATGGGGCGGCCGCCGGCGGCCGGCATCGCCAGGATCTGACGCTCCTGCGTTTCAAACGTGATCCAGCGTGCATCTGGCGAGAAGCCGAGCCGGATGATTTCCCACGTCGACTCACTCGAGGGGAGAACCGCTGCCGGAGCTCCCCCATCGACCGAAACCGCCATGATTGCGCGCTGGTTCTCCGGACCAGCCACATAGACAACGCTGCGACCATTCGGATGCCAGACCGGAAAGTTCCCGCCTTCCGCCAGACGCCGCGCCTGTCCGCCGAGCGCAGGCGTTACCCAGACATCGCCGCCGTACGTCCGGGTGTCGAAGCCGATGAACGTGCCGATCTTGATGAGTCCCGTCTGGGACGAGCGTGTTGACACGAAGGCAATCGACTTGCCGTCTGGCGAAAACGCCGGCTGCACATCATCGGCGGGGTTGCTCGTGACGTTGACGACCTCCCGGCCTCCCTCGGCCCGACCTACGTACAGGTCGAAATTGCCGTCGCGGTTCGAGGTAAATGCGAACAGGCTGCCGTCCGGCGACCATGTCGGCCACTCGGAGAATCCCGCTTCATGCGTCACCCTGGCGACGGTCGCGACGACGGGGTCAGCGGCAATCGTCGAGGACGCGCGCGTCATCCAACCGACAGCAGCGACGGCAAGGAGAATCGCCGCTGCCGATCGTCCCGCTCCAGATGAGTCTGCTGCGATGTTGACGTGCAGGCCCGCTCGCCGCCGGACCGACGCGGAGTGATCCTGATCCATTCGAGCTGGATGCCGACTCGGCCGCGCTCTGCCAACGGTCATCGGGATCCTTTGCGAGGCACCGCGTGACGACATGATCCAACGCGGCAGGCGCAAGCGGCTGACGCGACGAGATGGGTGGCGGATCGTCCTTGAGAATGGCACCGATCACGCTGCGGGTGAGTCGCCGTTGAACGGCCGCGTGCCGGTGACCATCTCGTAGATGACCGCGCCGAGCGCCCAGATGTCGGCGCGCGCGTCGGCCTCGTGCCCTTCCACCTGCTCGGGCGCCATGTAGTGCAGTGTGCCGAGGATCGTGCCCGCGCCGTGCCTGGCGTGTCGTCGCCAGCGGCGTCATGCCAGACATCGAGATGCGGCGCCGCCGGACCCGCAGCTTCGCCAAGCCGAAGTCGAGCAGCTTCGCGCCCGACTTCGTCAGCATGATGTTGGCCGGCTTCAGATCGCGATGGATGATACCCGCGCGGTGGGCCTTGTCGAGCGCGTCCGCCACCTCGATTCCGATCTTCAGCGCCTGGTCCAGCGGCAGCGCGCCCTTCGTCAGCCGCTGCCGCGAGCGTCTCGCCCTCCAGGTACTGCATCACGAGGAAATGCGATGCCCGCTCGGCTGCCGACGTCGTACACGGCGCAGATGTGCGGATGGTCAGCGCCGCGATCGCGCGCGCTTCGCGTTCGAACCGCGCTCGCAGCTCGGGATCGGCGGCCAAGGTGCTCGGCAGCACCTTGATCGCGACGGTGCGGTCGAGCCGCGTGTCGCGCGCTCGTAGACTTCTCCCATGCCGCCGGCTCCGAGCGAGCTGACGATTTTGTACGGGCCGAGGCGGGTGCCGGCCGCTAAACCCATCGGTTCTGTGGGAGTGGGCGGATTATACGCCGAGTCTTCGAGGGGTTATGTCGCATCGAGCGCGAGCACCGCATGCAGCAGTACGTTCGCCCCGTTCGCGCACTCCTCCCATCTCGTCAGCTCCTGTGGCGAATGGCTGATCCCTCCAACGCTAGGGACGAAGATCATGCCCATCGGCGCGAGCCGCGCCACCATCTGCGCGTCGTGGCCAGCGCCCGACGGCATCCGCACCGACGAGAGGTGTAATGTCGAGGCTGAACGTTCGACAACGTCCTGCATCCCGGTATCGGCGAACGCCGGTGCGTTGCTGCTGGCTGGTGTCAGTTGGATCGTCGTCTGCGTGTCCCTGGCAATCGTTTGGGCGCGGGCGCGGATTTCGTCGGCAATCGAACGGAGCTTTTCTTGCGACAGGTCGCGCAGCTCGATGACGGCCGTGGCCGTGCCGGGAACGACATTCGGCGAGTTAGGCGTGATTTCAACCCTCCCCACCGTGCCCACCTGTCGGCCCGGGCTGCTCGTGACGATCTCGCGCACCCCGAGCACCAGGTGCGACAGCGCGATCAGAGCGTCCTGCCGCTCGGCCATCGGCGTGGTGCCTGCGTGGTTGGCGACGCCGATGATCTTCGCCTCATATCGTTCGATTCCGACGATCCCCTGCACCACACCGATGTCGGTACCGGACCGCTCCAGGGTGCCGCCCTGTTCGATGTGCAGTTCAAGGTAGCCGTGCCACGTGCCTTTTTCGCGGCGCGCTTCCATGATGCGTTCGGGGTCGCCTCCGATCTTCTTCACGGCATCGCCTCGACGCATGCCATTCCACACCTCCTCCATGTCCGACGGCATGACATCGCCTGCCACGATGCGGCTGGCCGCCACACCGCGATTGAACGTAATGCCCTCCTCGGCGGCCCAGACCACAATTTCGAGTGGCCGACGGGTGCGGATCTTTGCGTGATTGAGTGCTTCAATCACGCCAATCGCGGCCAGCGATCCGAGGTCGCCGTCGAAGTTGCCACCGCTGGGGACCGAGTCGATATGCGAGCCAAAAAGCACGGGCGCGAGCGACCGTTCCGTTCCCTCGCGGCGGGCGAAGATGTTCCCGGCTGGATCGATGTGTGGCGCGAGACCGGCCCTGCGCATCACGCTCATCATGTACTCGCGTCCTGCGACGTCAGCGTCCGTATATGCGACGCGGCTCACGCCCTCCGCGAATGTTCCACCCGCCGGGCGCCCGAAGACGCTCAGCGCCTCGATGCGCTGACGAAGCGCGACGGCGTCAACAGTCGGCGTTGCTGGTATCTGTCCGAACGCGCGCCGCGCGCTGGCGAGACCGGCTGTCAGTCCCGCGATGAACGTGCGTCGGTGAACGAGCATCGACGTTGGCCTCCTTGTCACCCAATGGTCGCCCAGCTACGAAGCGGCGAGACAATCTTCATACTGAGCCGGATTCGCCTCTTGGTCTCAGACTCATTTCTGCAACGCCGCCATCCAGTTGAGCGCGACGGTAATCGGGATCGACGGCATGCGCACGCAGGTCGGCGTCGGCGGCCAAGTCGCTCGGCAGCACCTTGATCGCGACCGTGCGATCCACCCGCGAGTCCGCGCGCCCTGTAGCCTTCGCCCATGCCGCCGGCGCCGAGGGCGGACTGGATCTCGTACGGCCCGAGACGCGCGCCGGGAACTATTGCCATCGATTCTTGGAGCACGGCGATTCTGCCATGGAACACACCATCGCGCTCTACATCGCTTACCTTACCCATGCGGACGTGATGTTCCAGCCCCGCATGAACCATGAGCCGCGGGCCTGCCCTCGGGCCGACGGCCGTTCGGAGCCCGGCGACCGCTCTGCGAAGCCGGAAATCGGGCGGCGCGATTCCACGTCGCGAGTTCGCTCTGCGTGATCTCACGATCGGATTATTTCGAATCAGCCGGAAGGTGCTTGCCACGCCGGCGGGCATGCGGATCAGGTACTACTCGCCGACGGCAGCGGAAGAGGATGAGCGCCGGCCGATTTCCCGCCGGGCGGAGCCGGACGTCGGACCCGAGGGTGGGCCCGCGGCCGTCGGCGTGCGGGTGTTTGGCCTCGGCAATCCGGCTGAAGCCGACGTGCCCACGCCGCAGTCCGGCTGAAGCCGGACACTACGTACGAAGGTGAGGTTTCGAGGTGCGAACTGCTGTACGATTTTCGCTCTTTTGATGATCACCGAGAACCCCACGGAACCCGCTGCAGTGCGCTCGTCGGGTACGGCCACGTACTTGCTCAAGCTGCTCGCGGGCCCCATCGCGTTCGCAGTCATTCTGGCGCTTCCGCTTGCGCTGTCATACGAAGGGCGCGTCGCGCTTGCGACATTCGTCTGCGTCATCTTCTGGTGGATGACGGAGCCGATGCCATGGGCCGTGGCGGCCATGCTCCCGTTCCTCGTATTCCCTGCGTCCGGCGTGATGGACATCGCCGACACCATGCGCCTGTACGGACAGCCAATCTTCTTCTGGATCATGGGCACGGTGCTCATGGGGTACGCGATCGAGAAGCACGGCCTCGCCCATCGCTTTGCGCTGGCGTTTCTCGTGCTGCGCGGCGTCGGCGGCAAGACAAGCCGATTGACGTTCGCCTACATGGCTATGGTCGGCATCATTTCGATGTTCGTGTCGGATGCGGCGACCATCGCGATGACGATTCCCATCGGCATGTCCGTCGTCCGGCACACGTGGACGATGGCTGGCCAGGAGCCCGCCGCGAATACGAACTTCGCCGCATTCATCACGCTCGGCACGTTGTACGCATCGGTCGCCGGTGGCACCGCGACGATCATGGGCGTCCCGCACAACGCCATCTCTGTGTCGCTGCTCGAGCAATTCACCGGACGGCAGCTCGGATTCTTTGAGTGGATGCTCGCCGGTGTGCCGGTCTTTCTGGCGCTGCTCTGCGCGTTCTACGTGCTTCTGTGGACGCTCGTGCGGCCAGAAATGCGCGAGATCCCGAGCGGCGAGGCATTTCTCCGCGCCGAGCGCGCAAAGCTTGGTGCGCTGCGGGCCGACGAACGGCGCGTCGTGTTTGTGTTCGTGGTGATGGTGACGCTGTTCACGCTGCCGACACTGGCAGGTCTGGCGCTCGGCGGAAACCATCCGATCACCGAGGGAGTCAACCGCGCACTGCCAGTATGGGTAGTGCCTCCCGCAGTGATGTTCCTGCTGTTCACGCTGCGCTCCAAAGAGGATCCCGGAAGCGCGCTGTTGACCTGGAAAGATGCGCAGCACCATGCCCCCTGGGGCACGATGTTCCTCGTCGGCGGAGCAGTGGCGATGACCGACGCGCTGACGCAGTTCGGGTTTGCTGACCTGGTCGGGGAAATGGTCAAGAACCTGGGGATTAGTGCAACCGCGCTGCCTTACATCGCCGCCACGGTGGCCGGCGTGTCGACGAATTTCATTTCGGGTACCGCTCTCTATTGCACGATCTTCATTCCCGCGGCTGCGCAGTTGGGATTCAATCCGGCATCGATGGCCATCCTCATCGGCAACATCGCCGTCGGCATTATCTTCCCGTGGGCCGGTGCCACCGCCGCCACGGCCTTTGCTGCTGGTGACATCAGCATGGACAGGATGATCAGGATCGGCATTGTCGCGACCGTCATGTTCATCGCCATCGTGGCCACAATCCATCTCATGATGGCGGGGCTCGTGTGACTGACGAACAGGATAAGAAACCCCGGCACACGCTCGACGACCATCTCCTCGGCATGGATCCCACGCATTGGCACGAGGACGGCGAGGCGGATCACGATCACGACCATGACGATGTCGACGGCGAGTACGATCCCGACGGCGACAAGTTTGTGGCTCCAGGACAACATCACGTTGTTGTCGGTGGGGATCGATATCGGATCGGCCGGCACGCAGGTCATTTTTTCGCGTGTGCGGCTGCGCCGGATGTCGGAAGAGCTGACGAGCCGGTATTTCGTTGTCGAACGCGAAACGCTGCATCAGTCGCCCGTGGCGCTCACGCCATATGTCAACGAGGAGCGCATCGACGGCGAGGCGATCGGCCGCATCGTCGATGAGGCGTACGAGACCGCCGGCGTGCACCCGGACAACATAGACACCGGAGCCGTGATTCTGACCGGCGAGGCGTTGCGGCGCGAGAACGCCAAAGCAATTGCCGAGGTGCTCGCGGAGGTCGGCGGCGAGTTCGTGTGCGCGGCCGCCGGCCACCACATGGAGTCGATGCTTGCGGCCTATGGCTCTGGCGCAGCCGAGGTGGCACATGCGCGCGGTTCGGCCATTCTGAACATCGACATCGGCGGCGGGACGACGAAGCTCGCCCTGGTTGAAAGAGGGCACGTCGTCCATACGGCCGCCGTTCATCTCGGGGGCCGTCTGGCTGTCGTCGACAGCGAGCGGCGTTTGACGCGTCTGGATCCTGCCGGCAAGCGGCTCGCAGCGCTGGCCGGGTTCGACTGGAACGTCGGCGGCACAGTGAGCGACGAGGAACTCGATCGCGTTGGATCGTGGATGGCGGATGCACTGATCGCGGCGCTCACGCAGGATCCGGCCCCGCCCGAAATCGAAGGCTTGTGGCTGACCGAGCCGCTTGGGGTGCTCGGTGGTATCGAAGGCGCGATGTTCTCGGGAGGCGTGGGCGAATACGTCTACGACCGGGAAGGGCGCGACTTCGGAGACCTTGGCCGCCGCTTCGGCCGTGCGATTCGCGAGCGTCTGGAGGCCGGACGGTTTCCATTTCCGCTGCTCCCCCCCGGCGAGTGTATCCGCGCCACTGCGCTCGGCGCGTCTGAATACAGCGTTCAGCTGTCGGGAAACACCATCTACATATCGCGCCCCGGCGAGCTCCTGCCGCGAAAGAACCTGCAGGTCATTCAGCCGCGTGTGAAGCTGGACGACACGGTCGAGTCGTCTGTCGTGGCGTCAGGCATCCGCGAGCATTTGCGCAGCTTCGATCTGGTCGAGGGAGAGTCGGACGTGGCGCTCGCGTTTCGCTGGCGAGGCACGCCGGCGCATCCGCGCATCGCCGCCCTCGCCCGCGGGATCGTCGACGCGCTGCCGCGCACGATCGAGGCCGGCAAACCGCTGTTCCTGATCCTGGATGCTGATATTGCGCAGACGCTCGGTGCGATTCTCAAAGACGAAATGCGTGTCGATTCCGAAGTTCTGGTGCTCGATGGCATCGCCCTCTGGGACTTCGACTACATCGATTTGGGGCGCGTGCGGATGCCGTCGTTCACCGTGCCCGTGACGATCAAGTCGCTGGTGTTCAGCGCCGACCCGCGAATGCCACATCGTCACTCGAGCGCCACGCACGCTCATCACCACGGGCACCATCACCACCACGGACATCACCACCACCATCACGACGGGCATGACCACGGCCACCACCACGACAAGTGACCCTTCGACGAGCTCAGGGTCATCCCGAGCACCGTCGAGGGATGACGCGCTGAGTCGTCGCGCGCACGTCAGCCGCTTCGAATGGAAGTGGGTGGTCATTGGCGCGTGCGTTGCCTTCACGGTCTACATCGGCGTGATCCCGCTGGCGTTTCTGTTGTGGCAAAGCTTCCGCACGCCGCAAACGGCCGCCGTGGATGCTGTCTTCACGCTGGGGAACTACACGACCGCCTATGGCAGCACCGACACGTTGTCGCTCTTTCTGACCTCGATTCAGTTTGCGTCGGGCACCGCCGTGTTTGCATTCGCCATCGGCGCCACGCTCGCATGGATGAACGAACGGACGAATACGCCTTTCAAGACCGTCTTTTTCGCGCTCTCGCTCATTCCGCTCGTCATCCCTTCCATCCTGTTCACCGTGGCGTGGATTCTCCTCGCCAGCCCGCAGATAGGCATCGTCAATCTCGTGATTCAGGGATGGCTCGGTCTCGAGGAGCCTTTGTTCGACGTCTATACGCTGCCTGGAATGATCTGGGTGGACGGGCTCCACTATTCGCCCATGGCGTTTCTGCTGATGAGCGCGGCGTTTCGCGCCATGGACCCGTCGCTCGAGGAATCGGCAACCATGAGCGGCGCCGGCCTGTTCCAGGTATTGCGGCGCGTCACACTTCGACTGACATGGCCGGCCATTGTCGCGACGATCCTGATTCTGTTCGTTCGCGCGATCGAGTCGTTCGAGGTGCCGGCTCTGCTCGGTCTGCCGTCGGGGATCGTGGTGTTCACCGCCGCGATCTACCAGGCCGTGCATCGCTATCCCAGCCAGGTCGGCCTCGCATCGGCGTATGCAATGTCGCTGCTCGTCATTACGACCGTCGGTGTGTATTTCGTATCGCGACTGTCCGGCCAGGGATCGAAGTACGCCACGATGACCGGTAAAGGCTTTCGCCCCCGTCTCATCGATCTTGGGCGATGGCGGTGGGTCACTGCCGCGATTTTCATCGTGTACTTCGCGCTGATCGTGGTGCTGCCGTTCTTCGTGCTGCTCTGGTCGTCGTTTCAGCGCTTTTACGCGGTGCCATCGATGGAGGCACTGCAGAATCTGACGCTCGATCCGTATCGGTTCATCCTTGCTTACCCGAACCTGCCGCGCACGGTCCTCAACAGCGTCATGCTCTCGTTCGGAGCGGCGACGATCGTCATGCTCGTGGCTTCGGTGGTCTGCTGGATCGTGGTGAAAACCAAATATCGTGGCCGATGGCTTCTCGATAACGTGGCATCGCTGCCGATCGTGTTTCCCGGACTCGTGCTGGGCCTGTCGATCATGATCTTCTATTTGAATGTCGACATCGGCATCTACGGCACCATCTGGATCATGCTGATTGCCTACATCACGCGGTTCATGCCGTACGGACTCCGCTACAGCACGACGTCGATGCTGCAGATTCACAGAGAGCTCGAGGAATCAGCGGCGATGTGCGGCGCGTCGTGGACGACGACGTTCGGCAGAGTGATTCTGCCGCTCCTGAAGCCTGGACTTCTGGCCGGCTGGATCTACGTGATGATTGTCTCGATCCGCGAGCTCTCGACGTCGATACTTCTCTACAGTCCTGACACACAGGTGATGTCCATCGTGATCTGGGAGCTGTGGGAGAATGGCCAGTACGTCGAGCTGTCGGCGCTCGGCGTGCTCTTCATCCTTTCCCTCTTCATGCTGGTGATGATTGCGCAGTGGCTGGGGCGGAAGTACGGAGTACAGGAATAGAGACGATGAACGCTCGTAGAGCAGGTTCCATTGATCTGTCCAGAGGCCGTTGAGTGCTGCGCGTAGAAGGCCTCTTCACTGAATACCCGAACGAGCGGGGAGAGATCGTCAAGGCGGCCCAGGACGTCAGCTTCACCGTCGCTGAAGGGCAGCTCTTCACGTTGCTCGGCCCGAGCGGCTGCGGCAAGACGACGACCTTGCGCTCGATCGCAGGCCTCGAGCGGCCCCGCGCCGGTGAAATTTCGGTCAACGACTACATCGTCTATTCGTCAGCGAAACGCGTCTTCGTCGCCCCGAATCAACGCGGTTTCGGCATGGTGTTCCAGTCGTACGCCATCTGGCCGCACATGACCGTATTCGAGAATGCCGCGTTCCCCTTGCGGGTGCGCCGGGGAGTACGTGGGGCGGGTCCCGATGCGACGTCTGGTCACGTGGAGCATCGGACCCGCCTCTCACGCACAGAAATCCGCGACAAGGTGATGCGCGTTCTCGAGGCCGTGCAGCTTGGCGACCTCGCCGAGCGGCACTCGACCAAGCTGTCCGGCGGGCAACAGCAACGGCTCGCCCTTGCGCGCGCGCTGGTGATGGAACCGGCGCTTCTCCTGCTCGACGAACCGCTGTCGAATCTCGATGCCAAGCTGCGCGAAAAGATGCGTTTCGAGCTGAAGCGTCTTCAGCGCGAGCTCAAGATCACCACTGTCTACGTTACGCACGATCAGAGCGAGGCGCTCGCGCTGTCGCGCCAGATCGCCGTCATGAATGAAGGGCACATCCTGCAGATCGGCACGCCGCGCGACATCTACGAGCGTCCGTCGAGCCAGTTCGTGGCCGATTTCGTCGGCAATACGAATTTTCTGGAGGGAACCGTGCGCGCCGCGAACTCCTCGAACGTAGGGTCCGTTAGCCCGACCCCAGGTCCGGCTGAAGCCGGACACTACGTCTGTATAAGCACTGAAATCGGCGAACTGACGGTGCAGACCGTCCTGGATCTGCGCCCCGACGAGCGCGTGGCGCTGTCGATCCGCCCCGAAGACGTCGAGCTGAGTGAAACGAGGCCATTCGGCGACAACGTGTGGGAAGGACGCGTGGATCAGAAGGTGTTTCTTGGTGAGGCGGTCGATTTTCAGGTGAAGGTCGGCGCGCGGACGCTGCTCTCGCGCCGCCATCCAACTCTCCGCACCAAGGTGGGCGACGCGATATACGTCCAGCTCAATCCGGAAAAGTGCATCGCGCTCCGGGTCGCGTGATGGCGAACGACCCTTCGACAGAGCTCGGGACAGGCCCTTCGACGGGGCTCAGGGCAGGCCGATGGGCCTCGGACGTCATCGTCGATCTGCTGCACGCCTACGACCTGCCACACGCTGCGATCAATCCCGGCGCGAGCTATCGCGGTCTCCACGACTCCATCGTCAACTACGGCGGCAACCGTCCGACCATGCTGCTGTGCCAGCACGAGGAGACTGCGGTGCAGATCGCCCATGGCTATGCGAAGGCCACAGGCAAGCCGATGGTGGCGATCCTGCACAATCTCGTCGGCCTGCTGCATTCGAACATGGCCATCTACTACGCCTACATCGATCGCGTGCCCGTGTTCATCGTGGGTGCGACCGGGCCGATGGACGAGACGAGGCGTCGTCCGCGCATCGACTGGATCCACACGGCGCAGAACCAGGGCGAGCAGGTGCGCGCCTATACGAAATGGGATTACCAGCCGCACACGATAGACGGCGTTCCGGAAGCGTTTTCGCGCGCCTATTCGGTGATGATGACGGAACCTCGCGGTCCGATTTACATGTGCTACGACGCCTGGCTGCAGGAGCAGAAGCTGGACCACGACATACCGATGCCGCCGGCCGGTGCAGCGAAGGTCCCGACGCGAATCGCGCCCGATCCAAGCGCGCTCGACCGGGCCGCGGATCTGATCGCGGCGGCAGACAGGCCGGTGATCATTGCGGAATACGTAGGTCGGGAGCCCGAGGGGTTTTACGCGCTGGTCGACCTCGCGGAGACCGCCGGAATCCCGGTCTACGACGTCGACAGCCGCCTGAACTTTCCATCCCGTCACCAGCTCAACATGAGCTACGCGAAAGACGTCTTTCGTGATGCCGATCTCGTTCTCTCTCTCGACACGCGCGACTGGGAGCGGCCGACCACGGAGCTGGTGAGCGCAACCAGGCAGATCTCGTCGATCGTCCCGGCCGGAGCGAAGTGGATCGACATTGGATTCGGCGATCTCGAGCTCTCGAGCTGGGCGCTCGACTATCAGCGTCTGCATCACGCCGACATTCGCATTCTCGCCGACACGACGCTGGCGATTCCCGCTCTGACGCAGCTGCTGAAGGGCCGCATTGCGAACGACGCAGGATTGCGCGACCGTATCAGCGCGCGCATCGCCGGGACGACGGTGAAGAGCGAGAGTCGCCGCGCGAAGTGGGCCGCCGACGCGAAGGAAAACTGGGACGGCTCGCCGATCGCGCTGCCCCGGCTCGCGTCCGAGGTGTGGGATGCCATCAAGAACGAAGACTGGGTGCTCAGCGCCGGCACGCTCGAACAGTGGACGCGCAAATTGTGGGATTTCGACAAGCCGTACCGGCATCCAGGCCGATCGCTCGGAACTGCGACCCAGTTCGGCATCTCCATTGGCGTGGCGCTCGCGCACCGGGACGAGAAGCGCCTTGTGGTCGACATGCAGCCTGACGGCGACCTCATGTTCGATGCCGGTGCGCTGTGGACGGTCGCCAAGCATCGCATCCCCATGCTGGTGGTGATGTACAACAACCGGTCCTACTACAACGATTGGGAACACCAGATCCGGATGGCGATGCTCCGCGGCACTCCCGTGGAGCGCGCGCACATCGGCATGGACCTCGAGGGCCCGGCCCCCGATTTCGCCGCGATGGCGAAATCGATGGGGTGGTACGCCGAAGGCCCGTTCGAGTCGCCTGATGGCCTCGCTGCAGCCCTGAGCCGGGCGATTGCCAAGGTCAAAGAAGGCCAACCCGCGCTACTCGACACCATCACCCAGAAGCGATAAAAGACCAGATCAGGCCTCAGGGCCCAGGATTGGGTGTCGACCAAGCCATGACAACAGCCACCGCTATCAAGACCGTCGGCGTGATTGGCGCCGGCCGCATGGGTCAGCCGCTCATCGGCCACATGGTGCGTAATCGCTACGACGTGGTCGCCTACGACATCGATGCCACCAAAGAGCAGGCAGTGGCGAAGGTCGGCGGACGCTGGGCCGGCAGCCTTGCGAACTTGGCCCGGCACAGCGATGCGATTCTCGTGTGCGTCGGCTACGACAGGGAACTGCGCGAGTTGATGTCGGAGGGCGGCTTGCTCGGCGATCTTCGGCGGGGCACAATCGTCGCGGTACTCTCCACCGTCAACCCGCGAACGGTGCAGGAGCTGGCGCAGGTCGCCGCACCGCTCGGCATCCACGTCGTCGACTCGACGGTTGCGCGAGGTGGCCGGGCGGCCGATGCCGGCACGCTGCTGGCGTTTATCGGCGGCCCCGCCGAAGTCGTCGAACGCCTCGAGCCGGTGTTCGCCTCTTTTTCGAGCGACGTGGTGCACGCGGGCGCGGTCGGCGCCGCACAGGTGGCCAAGGCGGCGAACAACCTCATCATGTGGTCGTGTGTCGTCGCAAACCACGAGGCGCTCGCGCTCGCAAAACGTTTCGGCGTGGATGTGGATCAGTTGCGGAAGTCGCTCCTGATGAGCAGCGCAGACAACTACGCGCTGCGTAACTGGGGCGCGAACACGATGGCATGGGCCGACGACGATCTGGAGATTATTCAGTCGATGGCTCGTGACGTCGGCATCCAGCTGCCGCAAACCGACATGAACCGCGAGTTGTGCCGGACACTCAAGCCGAAGCGGTTCAAGCTGGACGAGTATGGAGTGTAAATATCTCCACGGGAGACAGGGAGACACGGAGCTTAAGACGTAGTGTCCGGCTTCAGCCGGACCCGGAACACATATGGCGAAAGATGACAGAGATACTGTGACCGCGGCGCCGATCGCCAGCGAGTCGCATTACCACAGCAACAAGAATCGCGTGTTCGTCCGCGCGATCCAGGGAGACTACAACCTGAAGGAGGAGCTCGCCAGGCTCCGCTCGATGCCCCGCGTACGAAAGGGCCGCCTTATCAAATTCGTGGATGGGCCGCAGACGTTCAGCCGCCACTACGTCGAGCCGAAAGACGGCATCACACAGATGTTTCATCTCCATCTGGAAGAGTGGGGCCCGGGAGCGAAGTCGCAGAAGCACGGACACGTGAACGAAGCGGCCTTCTACATCCTGGACGGGGAAGGCTACGAGATTCACGACGGTGTCCGCTACGACTGGAAGGCGGGCGATGTGGCGGTCGTGCACAACAACTGCGTGCACCAGCATTTCAACGGGAACCCGACGAAACCGGCCCGCGCGCTGGTGATGAAAACGAAACCGATGTTCATGTTCATGAACATGCTGTTTCAGCAGCTCGTAGAGCCGCGTCCGACGGTGGCGGCGCCGGGAGCCGAGAATTTTCAAGTGCGCGAAGAAGAGCAGGACTACAACCACGAATAGGGCGGGTCCTTTCGGACCCACCGGGAGCAGGACGATGGCCTGGAGTGAATCGAAAGCGTGGCGGAAAGGCAGTGCCAACGAAAAGTTTTACCAGGCATTGCTGGACGATGCCTCGACGGCGCCGGCGAGGAATGCAAAGCGGCGGAAGGTGATTCACCCGGAGGACATGCCGTGGGAAATGTCCCGGCAGGGCCTCCTCAAGCACCTGATCAACGAGGCGATGAACACGCGCATGGAGACGGTAGACGCGTACATGCAGATCATTCCTCCCGGCAGCCGTTCGGGGAGGCACCGGCACCTCGCCGAGGAGTGTCTCTATGTTCTCGAGGGGCACGGCTACGACCTGCACCAGGATTGTGACGTGGAGATTACGGACACCTACCATTGGACGCCGCAGGATGAAGTGAAACGGTTCGAGTGGGAAGCGGGCGATGTCGTCTATGTCCCGCCGAACACCATTCACCAGCACTTCAACGCCAGTCCTGACAAGCCTGTGCGGCTCATCTCGGTGATCAACCGTATTTTCAAGGCCTGCGGGCTGAACGATCTGGAACAGCTCGAGAACGCACCGGAGTACGACCCGGCGGTGGTATTGAACGCGGAGATCGTCGAAAGCTACCTGCGCGGACGGGTTGCCGCAACGCGCTGACAACCCGATAAGTCGTAGTGTCGGCTTCCGCCTTCGCTGAAGCTACGGCGGACCACCGTAGCCTTGGCGGAGGTGGTTAGCCGGACCAGGAGCACATGCGAAACGAGCCCATCGATCGTCGCACGTTCTATCGCGCCTTGCTTGGCCTGCTCGTCGCGCCGTCGGCGGCGCTCGGGCAGCGTCCCGGGGCTTCACCGCACCGTGCCTTGTACATGCTGCAGTCAGCGGATCGACAGAACCGCGTCCTTGCGGGTGCGCGCAAGGAAGGCATCGTCGTCATCTACACGTCCCTCAACACACAGGACTCGATACCGCTTACCAACGCCTTCGAGAAGAAGTACGGCGTCAAGACCCAACTGTGGCGTTCGGCCAGTGAGAGGGTCGTGCAGCGTGCGGTCGCGGAAGCCCGCGCCGGGCGATTCGCCTGCGACATCATCGAGACGAACGGCTCGGAGATGGAGGCGATTTACCGGGAAGGGCTGCTCGAGCAGTTCCAGAGCCCGTCGTTCACCGAGCTGCCGCCCGCCGCCTTTCCGAAGCACCGCCATTACGTCGCAGACCGGTTCAACTTCTTCACCATTGCTTACAACACGCGCCTGGTGAAGCCGGGCGAGGTGCCCGCCTCGTATGACGATCTGCTGCATCCCCGGTTCGCGGGCAAGGTCGGGATCGAGGCGGGCGACATCGACTGGTTCGGCGCGACGGTGAAGCAGATGGGCGAGGCGCGGGGCCTCGCATTCTTCCGCAAGCTGGCAGCCGCCAAGCCACAGGTTCGCAGCGGGCATACGCTGATCGGGCAGCTGGTGGCGTCGGGGGAGATACCGGTTGCCGCAAACATCTACAACCACAATGCCGAACGCCTCGTCATGAGAGGTGCACCCATCCGGTGGAAGGCGCTTGCGCCGACATTCGGGCGGCCCAACGCGATCGGCGTCGCGCGGCGCGCGCAGCATCCGCACGCGGCGCTGCTGTTTGCCGATTTCATGCTGTCACGCGAGGGACAGACGATCCTGAAGGACCTGAATCGTGTCCCCGCCAGCCACGCCGTGAATTCGCCGTTGAACGACTTTCCCTTCGAAATGCTCGATCCAGCGATTACGCTCGACGAGTCCCAGAAGTGGTCGAAGCTGTGGTCGGATCTGTTCCTCAAAGGACAGCGGGTCGTCAGAGAAGTGGACTGAAGCTAGGTGGTAGGTGGTATGAGGTAATAGCCGGAGGCCTTCAGGCCTCCGGACATCGGAGAGCAGGAACCAATGGGTAAGGAATCGCATTTCAGCAAGAAGCCGCGCTCCTTCCTGCGCGGCATCGAGGGTCATTACAACCTGAAGGAAGAGCTCGCCCGGTTACGTTCGATGCCGCGCGTGGTCAGAGGGCGTGAGCTGAAGTTCAACGATGGCCCGCAGACGTTCAGCAGGCACTACATCGAGCCGGTCGACGGCGTGACGCAGACGCTGCACCTTCATCTCGAGGAGTACGCGCCGGGCGGACGCAATCAGAAACACGGGCATGTGAACGAGGCAGCGTTCTACATCCTCGATGGCGAAGGGTACGAGATTCACGACGGCATCAGGTACGACTGGAAGGCCGGCGACGCGATAGTGGTGCACAACAACTGCGTGCACCAGCACTTCAACGCCAGCGCCACGAAACCGGCGCGGGCGCTCGTGATGAAGACCAAACCGATGTTCATGTTCATGAACATGCTGTTTCAGAAGCAGGTGGAACCGCGCCCGAAGGAGCCAGCGCCTGGGGCGGAGGGCTTCCGCGCACGCGAGGAAGAAACGAACTTCAATCACGGGGAATAACCGAACGACACCATCAAAGTTTATGAAACAGGACGCACTGGTCTCCGACGAACTGGCCCGGAAATTCGCCACGGAGAAAGACACGCCGTACACCCGCTGGGTGCGCGCGGAGGGGCTCGACATCATCAGCTCCTTCTACGTGCCGAATCTCCACACGGTCGATCTCAAACCGTGGGCACGCCGCGGCGGCCGAGGTGTCTTCCTGAACCACGACGCGTCACGGACGTCCAATGACTGCTACGTCTGCGAGATTCCGCCCGGCAGGGAGCTCGCACCGCAGCGGCAGCTCTACGAAGAGATGATCTATGTCCTCGACGGCCGCGGCTCGACCTCGGTGTGGAACGACGTCGGGAAGCGCATGACGTTCGAGTGGAAGGCGGGCGCGATGTTTGCGATTCCGCTCAACACGTGGCACCAGCACTTCAACGGCTCGGGCCTCGAACGAGTCCGCTATGTGGCGGTGACGAATGCGCCTGTCGTTGTCAATACCTTCGGCGATCTCGACTTTATCTTCAACACGCGCTACGACTTCAAAGACCGTTTCAACGGCGAGCCCGACTACTTCGCCAGCCGCGGCGAGCAGAAAGGGCTGCTGCTCGACACCAACTTCGTGGCCGACGCGATCAATCTGCCGCTCATCTTGGTGAAGGAGCGCGGCGCCGGCGGCGGACACATCCGCTTCAGCATGGCGCGGGGGCACATGAACAGCCACATCTCGCAGTTCCCGGTGGGCACCTACAAGAAGGCGCACGCCCATGGCCCCGGCGCGCACGTCATCATCATGAGCGGAGAGGGCTACAGCCTGATGTGGCCCGAGGGCGGGGAACCGCAGCGTTTCGAGTGGCAGGAAGGCTCGATGATCGTCCCCCCCAACGCCTGGGTGCATCAGCATTTCAACACCGGCACCACGCCGGCGCGCTACCTGGCGTTCAAGGCCGAGGGTGTGGCCATCAGAAACGCCCAGGGGGTGCCGAAGGCGTGGATCTCGAGGCGCCTGGGCGGCGACCAGATCGACTATGCTGACGAGTCGCCGCGCGTGCGCAAGTGGTTCGAGGAGGCGTTGGCCAGCCGCGGCTTGACGTCGCGGATGGAAGAAGCGTACAAGGCCGAGCTGGCGGACCTCCCGCCGCCGCCCGTGCCGCAGGCGGTGTCATAGAACGGCGGATGTAGAGCGCACGCTTCAGCGGGATTACGTAGTGTCCGGCGCAGCCGGACGAAGGTTGCGTGATGAAAAGCAGACACCTTCAGGCGGCTCTTCTCGTCGTTGTCTCCACCCTGGTGATCGCCGGCTGCGGATCGACGTCCACGCCATCCGCAAGCAGGGCGACTGCTGCCGATCTCGCTCTATATGAGGGCCAGGACCGCACGCAGCGGCTCATCGAGGGCGCGAAGCGCGAAGGCGAGATCACGATTTATACGTCCGCACAAACAACCGACCTCGGTCCCGTCGTCGAAGCCTACGAGAAGAAATACGGCATAAAGGCCAGCATCTGGCGCGCCGGTTCCGAGGCCGTTCTCAATCGCGCCCTGCAGGAAGCGCGCGCCGGTCGCCATACTGTCGATGTCGTCGAGACGAACGGACCGGAGCTGGAGTCGCTGTCGCGCGAACAGATTCTGCAGCTCGTCAAGAGTCCGTATCACGCCGACTTGATCGCGCCGGCCATCCGTCCGCACGGCGAATGGGTGGGCACGCGACTGAACGTGTTCGTGCAGGCGTACAACACGAAGCTCGTGAAGAAAGAGGAGCTGCCGAAGACGTGGGACGATCTCACCGATCCAAGGTGGAAGGGCCGGCTGGGCATCGAACAGGAAGATTCGGACTGGCTGGCCGGCATCTATGGCGAGATCGGCGAGGAGCGGGCGAGTAAAGTGTTCCGGCAGATTACGGCAGCCAACGGCGTCTCGGTTCGGAAGGGCCATACGCTGCTCACGCAGCTCGTCGCGTCGGGGGAGGTACCGCTGGCGCTCACCGTCTACAACTACAAGGCCGAGCAGTTGCGTAGAGAAGGCGCGCCAATCGACTGGTTCACGATCGGCAACGCAATCGCCAGGCCGAACGGGGTCGGTGTGGCGAAGCAGGCGCCCCACCCGCACGCAGCGCTGCTTTTCTACGACTTCGAGTTGAGCGAGGAAGGGCAGAAGATCATCGCCGATCGCGAGTTCGTGCCGACGAGCAGGAAGGTCGATACGCCGCTCAACAAGGTGCCGATGACGTTCGTCGATGCGCGCGTCTCCATCGACGAGTACGACAAGTGGAAGAATCTGTACACGGACCTCTTCGGTGCGGGATTCTGAACCACGAAGGGCACGAAGGACGCGAAGGTCACGAAGCACAGGTAAACATTCGTATTCTTCGTGTTCTTCGTGGTTGATCGTTCTGGCGGTCTTCGCCACCGCCTGCAGCACCCAAAACTCAGCACCGCCCGCAGCCTCGCATGAAAGGGCGCTGACGCTCTACACCACGATCGCCGAGAAGGATCTTCCCACTCTCCTTCAGCCCTTCGAATCGAAGCACGGCGTCAAGGTCACGGTCTGGCGGGCGGGAACCGATCGAGTCCTGCAGCGCACGATGGCCGAGGCCGCCGCCGGGCGGCACGATGTCGACGTGATTCACTTCGGCTCACCTGAAATGGAAGCGCTCGCGCGCGAGGAGATTCTGCTGCCGATCGACTCCCCGGTGCACCGCGATCTGCAGCCCGGGTCCGTGCCCCCGCACAAACAGTGGGCGGCGACGTTGCTGTCAGTTTGGGTGCAGGCGTACAACACGAAGCTCTTGAAGCGCGAAGAGCTTCCCCGAAGCTACGGTGACCTGCTCGACCAGAAATGGAAGGGAAGGCTGGGAATTGAAGCCAAGGATCAGGACTGGTTCGCGTCCGTCGTGGATGTGATGGGCGGCGGCGACAAGGGCCTCGGATTCTTCCGCGACCTGGCATCGCACAACGGCGTCTCGGTGCGCCTCGGTCACACGCTCCTGAACAACCTGGTCATTTCCGGCGAAATCCCCATCGCGCTGACGGTCTACAACTACATGCCCGAGCAGGCGAAGAAGAAAGGCGCGCCGATCGACTGGTTCGCGCTCGAGCCGGCCATCGCACGCTCGAATGCTGTTGGCGTGGCGCGGCGCGCGCCGCATCCGAAGGCGGCGCTCCTCTTCTACGAGTACCTCTTGAGCGAAGAGGCGCAGCAGTCGTTCGTCAACATGGACTACGTGCCCAGCAACACGAAGGTCATCTCACCGCTGGCTGGAGTCAGGATCCTTCAGGTTGATCCCGTCCGCGTGCTCGACGAATCACAAAAGTGGACGGGACTCTTCGAGGAGACGTTCGTCAAACGAAATTAACCACGAAGCGCACGAAGGTTTCTCCTGATCGATCACGGGCCACAGAGACACGGAGTTGACCGTAGCTGCGGTCGCAGCGTAGGGGCGCAGGTTAAGCCTGCGCTCTACATTCTGCGCGTCAACAGGCATCGTATCCTTCGTGCCTTCGTGGTTACGTCCAGGCTCTGTTGTCGACCGTGTTCTCGTACGTCGCTCCCGGCACGGTCATGTTCCATTTGACGGTCCAGTTGTACGTATCGTCGAACCGCTCGCGCGTGTACGGCTGCGGCGGGCGCATGCAGCAGTCGCCACGTCTGAAAGTCTTTCGCCTCGAGACGGCCGCCAGTCTCGGCGATCAGGTAATTCACGTACGGTGTCGGGTCTTGCTCGATGTCCGCGACTGCGCGCGCCTGTGCCCTGAACATCGCCGCCAGCGTCGCACCGTCGACGTCGTCCGATGCCGCCTCGCTGCGGGTTGAATGCGACTCGATGAGGATGCGCAGCCCTTCCTTCTGCGCGACGCTGATCCATGGCTCCATCAGGACGACCGCCGCCACTTCGCCACGCCGCAACGCCTCCATCCGCTTCGGCATCGAGCCGGCGTTGATCGTTTTCACGTGCTGCGGTTCGAGAAAGCCTTCGACCATCTTCAGCATCGTGAAATGCGATCCGTTGTTCGGCGTCACGGAAATCAGCTTGTCCTTGAGCATCTCGGGCTCGTAGATGCTGGATCCCTTGTCCACGACGATGGCGAACTTCGACATGGAGGCGCCGAGGGCCACAATCTTCCGGCGGCGACGCCCTTCGGTGTCGGCCTCGACGGCGCGCTTCATGATTCCCCATTCGCACATGCGGTACTGGTCGATGCCGCCTTCGTTGTAGACCGAATCCAGCGGCCGATCGAACACGGTGTCGAACTTCACCGTGTGGGACGTGGTGACCTGCGCCATGCCCGGCGTCGTCACGAACTCGATGTCGAGCCCCTCGTCCCTGAAGTAGCCCTTGTCGCGTGCGACCAGCACCGGCAGGTCGTGGACCGCGTTCATGACGGCAACCTTCGTTTTGCGCCTGGTGGCTTCCTGCACTGCTCCCATGGGTTGTTTCTCCTCGTTAACGGCGTGCCGAGGGTCCGGCTGACCGTCTTCCGACGGTCCGGCTGAAGCCGGACACTACGTACGGGCTGGGTCGAAAACCGAGGCATAGCCTACCAAATCCCCGAATCCTGATCCCTGAGCCCAGAGGCCTCGGTTTGGTATACCCTTTCCCGCATGTCGCTGCTCATCCGCGCCGCCGCTCTGGTCCTGTGCGTGTCCATGTACTCGGTGTCCCTGCCGGCGCAGGCTCCGAAACCGGCGCAGGCAACGGCCGGCCCCGCGGACGGGAAAGAAATCCTGGGCCGCAAGTGCTTCCAGTGCCATCAGGCGAGCATGTGGAGCTCGCTCCGGCAGGACCGGAGGGCCTGGGAGAGCACGCTCTACCGGATGGTGGGGCGCGGCGCGCTCTGGACCGAGGCCGAGATCAATGCGATGGCTTCGTTCCTCGGCGAAACGCGAGGACTTAAGTAGGCAATGAACACGTAGGGCGGGCCTTCACGGCCCGCCTGGCGCGGCGTAAAGCCGCGCCCTACGCGCCTGAGAGAATGTTATGAGACAACTTGTCGCCCAACTGCTGACCAACGGCATCTCGCGGCGGGATTTCGTGCGCCGTCTTGTCGCCACCGGCGTCACAACGGCTGCGGCAAACTCGATTCTCGAGTCGGTCACGGCGGCGCAGGCGCCAGGCGGGCCGCCGGTCTCGCCCGAGGCCATTCGCGTCTTCATGGGCACAGGCGGCGAGCACTTCGCCGAGCAGCTGATTGCCTCGGGCGTCAAGTACATCTTCGGTAACTCCGCCAGCGAGGATGCGCACTTCTACGAGGCGCTCGTCGATCGTCCCCAGCTCCAGTACATCCTCACGCCGCACGAGGGTCCCGGGGCCGCGATGGCCGCCGGCTACGTCAAAGCCTCCGGCCAGCCGGCCATTGTCATGGAGGCCGCAGTGGTCGGCCTGACCAACGCGCTCGGACAGATGTTCAACGCGTGGAAGGAACAGACGCCGCTCGTTTTCTACTCCTATCGCACGGAAGAGTCGCTGGCGGCGGGGCGCGACGGCTTCGAGGAGCTCCCGGGGCAGGAGCAGCTCACCGAGCCGATGACGAAGCTCACATGGTCGGCCCGCGCGGCGGGCCAGATTCCTGAGACCGTTCGACGCGCGTTCCGCGTCGCATGGACGCCGCCGTACGGGCCGACGTACATGAATTGGCACTCCGACTTCACCTCGGAGAAGTTCAGCGCCGAGATCATCCGGCACGATCAGGTTGACCCGCGGATGCGCGTCAGGCCGAACCCCGTCGAGGTGCAGCGTGCGGCCAAGCTCCTCGTGGAAGCACGGCGGCCGGTACCTCATCGTCGGCGACGAGATTTACAAGGCGAAGGCGTTCGACAAGGTGGTGGAGCTTGCAGAGCTCCTGGCGCTGCCTGTGACACAGGCCCGCCAGGTGCACGCGAACTTTCCGCAGCAGCATCCGCTGTGGGTGGGCAACGTCCCAGGCGGGCGCGTCGAGTCGCTTGCGTATCCAACGGACCTGGATCTCGTCATCAACATCGGCAACAAGCTTCAGCACAACTCGGCCACGCCAATCGTCTCGCGCAGGACGCCGTTCATCGACATGCGGAACGACGCGGCGAGCATCGGCAACGTCATGACGACGGCCGCGCCGCTGGTAGCGGATGTGGCGTATGGGACCGACGACCTGCTTGCGGCGGTGCGCGACCTGTTGACGCCGGCGCTCAAGACGCGCATTGCGGAACGCCACGAGGAGGTGCGGGCGTTCAGCGCGAGAGCGCGGCAGATGCGGGCCCTCGTGTCGAAGAATCCAAACTGGGACAGCAGTCCGCTCGAGGCGGATCGGGTGACCTGGGAAGTCGCGCAGTGGGCCGACCGCGACGCCATCGTCGTTCACGAGGCGGGTTCGGTCGACATTGCCCACAGCTTCGAGTTCGATCCGCGTGGCGGGCGCGAGCTCTTTTTCTATTACGCCGCGCATCTGGGTTCGGGTGTCGGAACAGCCGCCGGCGTTTCGCTCGCGCGCCCCGGCAAGCAGGTGATCTGCCTCATGGGCGACGGCTCGTTCATCTTTGGTCCGACCGCCCTTTGGAACATGGCGCGGCTGGAACTGCCTGTAACGGTGGTCGTATACAACAATCACGCGTACGGGGGCCCGCACAATCGTGCGCTCGCCAACCTCGGCGGTGCCGGCCGCTCGATCGATGTAAACAAGTTCGTCCACGATTATCTTGGCAAGCCCGACATGGACATGTCGTCGATCGCCAGGGGCTTCGGAGTCGAGGGCGAGAAGGCGAGAACGCCCGCCGAACTCAAGGCTGCGCTTGGCCGGGCGAGGCGGCATACGGCGGACGGAAAGCCGTATTTGATTGACGTAGAGGTGGCGCGCCACGGGCCGGGGTGGACTGAAAATCCGTGGGTACCGACCGTCTCGCGGGCGTAAAATCTGCGATGCAGTACGCAGTACGTAGTGTCCGGCTTTAGCCGGACCTCAGGAGGCACGTAGTGTTCGCCTTCAGGCGGACCTGGGAGGGCATATGAAGCGCGTCGTCCTCGGTGTGGTTGGTGCTGCGTGTGTCGCAGCGTGGGTGGCATCCATTCAGGCCCAGGGACAGCCGGAACCGTTGTGGGCATACGCGTATAGCGAGCAGCCCAAGGCGGGCGACAAGGCCAATCCTCAGGCGCCTCCGAACAGGAATCTCCGTCCAAACGAAGACCCAAAGGCGCAGACGGAGCCTCTAACCGTTCCCGGAAGCACTGCGAAGTACTCGCTCGTGGACGTGCGCGACGGCCACGAAGTCATCGACTGGTTTCCCGGCGATCACCCGACGATGCTGCCGGTCATCAAGAACGGTCCCGCAAGTCTGATGGCGGAGCGCGGCCGCGGCTGCGGCTCCTGTCACTTGCCGAACGCGAAGGGACGGCCGGAAAACGCGCCACCCGCCGGACAGCCGGTTGCGTACACGATTCAGACCCTCCAGGACTTCGCTGCCGGCCTGCGGATGAGCGCCGATCCGCGCAAGCCCAACACGCACACGATGTCCGCGCTGGCGAAGGCGATGACGCCGGAAGAGATGAAGCAGGCGGCAGAGTATTTCGCCGCGATGCCGGCTGGGCCGTGGATCCGTGTGGTCGAGGCCGACAGGATTCCAGAGGCGCACCTGGAAGGCCAGGGCGGCATGTACATCATCAAGGGGAAGCAACCGGTCGAGCCGCTCGGCAATCGCATCGTCGAGGCGCCCGAAGACGACTATCAGGCCAATACCGTTCGCAATCCGCGATCGGGGTTCGTCGCATACGTGCCGGTAGGGAGTCTCGAGAAGGGCAGGCAGCTCGTGTCGAACGGCGGCGGAAAGACGGTTGCGTGCGGCCTCTGCCATGGACCAACGCTCCAGGGCATCGTCAACATTCCAGCGATCGCCAGCCGCTCGCCCAGCTACATGATGCGTCAGATGTGGGACATGAAGATGGGCACGCGCAAAGGCCCGATGACGCAGTTGATGAAGCCGATCGTCGCCAACCTGACGCAGGACGACATGCTGAACATCGTGGCGTACCTGGCGTCGATCAAGCCGGCGGCCGCGCCGACAACGACGAGCAGCTCGCGGTAGGACGAAGGGCAAAGGTTAAAGGTCAAAGGTCAAAGGTGGGTTTTCCCATCTTTGACCTTTTCTTTTTGTACGTCGCCCGGTGTTGCTGACTACGCGGTCCGTCCTTCCTAGGAACCCTTGACGTAGATCAAGTTGCGCGTTGCCGAATCGGCGCCGCCGGGGGTCTGCGCCGCGCGCTGCATGCGCAGATCGCTGCCGTCGAGCACCCAGACTTCGCGGATGTTGTTCAATCCGTGGATCGTGCGAAGCACCAGCCGAGCGCCGTCCCAGGTGGCGATCCGCTTGTAGCTGTACTGCGGCCGCGCGTCCTCCGGATCGGGCACCTGGGTCATCTTGCCGTCGAGTGTGAACACGGCGGTCGTCGTCCGAGCGCGGTCGCTACCTGACTCGTACTTCATGGCAATGGTGATCTCGCCCGCGCTCTGCTTCACGGTCATCGCAATCGGCGGCTCCGCCACACCCGATCCCATCCCGCCGCTGGCCGCCATTTGGCTGCGCCCCTTGTCGAAGCTCCAGGTGCCGCCGAAATTCGGAATCGGCGTGTTCGGATTCGGCTTTGACAGAGTGCTCGAGGCGGGGACCGCGGGACGGGCTGTCGTGAGCCGCGTGACCGGCGTCCTCGGCGTGAGCTCGCGGCCGAAGAACAAGTCGCGCGCGTTCGCATTCGGCTTCGGCACAAACTTCTGAGTGCGGCCGCCGAAGACTTCCGCGGCGTACATGTTGCCTTCAGCATCGGCCGAGATCTGATGCACGCCCCACGTGGCACCGGGATACGTGCCGTAACGGCCGAAGACGGTTTCGATGTGCCCGCGGAGGTCGAACTTGACGAACTGCTCATGATCGCCGTCGTAGCACCAGAGGTGCTGATCGCGGCTCATCGACAGCGAATGGCAATAGCCGCTCGGCCACTTGTCGAGGAAGACGCCGTTCTCGTCGAACACCTGGATGCGGCGGTTGAACCGGTCCGACACGTATACGCGGCGGTCGTCGCCCACCGCGATTCCGTGCGGCACGGTGAACTCGCCGTCGCCCTTGCCCGGCTGCATCGAGCCCCACCAGAGCAGCGGCGTACCATTCTTGTTGAACTTGACCACGCGGCTGTTCGCGTACCCATCACTGACGAAGAAGGTGCCGTCCGGCAGCCAGTCAATCATGGTCGGACGATTGAAGTGCTGCAGATCGTCGTTGGGTCCGAACACGCCCATCTCGCCGAGCGTGAAGACCTTCGTCTTGCCGTCGTTCGTGAACTTGTGGATGACGTGGTTCATATCGTCCACGACCCAGACGTGGCGCTCCGGGTCGTACGGCTCCACGTAGATTTGATGTGGGCCGCGGCCCCCCTCGAACAGGGAATCCCACTGCTTCCACGAATCGATCAACTCGCCCTGGCGATTGACGATGAGGATGGTGTTGCGGAAGACGGGCACCTCGCCGGTGGCGCCGCCGCGATTCAGCGCGCCCCAGTTGCCCGGAAAGTTTGGTGCGATCTTCAGGTCCTTGGGCAGCTCGATCTCGCCGCGGCTGACGAGAAACACCTTGTCGGGCGACTCGGGATAGACGCCGGCCTGCGAGCCCCAGATGTAGCCCGGTGCCGGCCACGTCTTCTTCGGCCAGTTCGGATCAACCTGGTAGGGACCGCTGATGTCGAAACCGCCTCGCTCCTCGACGTACGGCCTCTGCTGCCCTTCGGCGGCGCTCAGGGCAGCCCGAGCAGCAGTCGAGGGCTGCTGGAGCGACGCAGAGGAAGAAAAGAGCGCCGCAACGCCGACGAACGCAGCCAGCGACACGAGAGACTTCCGCATCCGACCTCCTTGGCGCAGCGCCGGCGCGGAGTGTAGCAGAAAGTCGCGACCCCGCCGTACCTCGTTCCCCGTCGGGCAAGTCGACTAGAATGTGCGCGACGCATTGAGATGTTTTCGAGTCTTCGGTCCTCGGATTCCCGGCTCGCGCGGCGTCGAGAAGGGGAACCTGTCCGCAGACCGTAGACCGCAATCTTTCAGAAAAGCGGAGGAGCCGACATGAGAGCGACGAGGTTCTTCTATGGAAGTATCGTCGGTGTATGTCTCGCCGCATTCGCGGCGGCGGGACAGTCCGGCGTGAGCGCACGTCCAGCAGCCAGCTGACACCGTTGCCATCGACGCCGACGATCTCGGCGGCGTGGTGACCGGCCCGCGCGGACCCGAAGCAGGCGTTTGGGTCATCGCAGAGACCACCGACCTGCCCACGAAGTTCGTGCGGATGGTCGTGACCGACGACCGCGGACGCTACGTCGTTCCCGACCTCCCGAAGGGCAACTACAACGTCTGGGTGCGCGGGTACGGGCTCGTGGACTCGCCGATGGTGAAGAGCGCTCCGGGCAGGATCGTCAACTTGACCGCGACGACCGCACCGAATGCCAGGGCCGCGGCGGAGTACTACCCCGCCAGCTACTGGTACTCGCTGCTGCAGATCCCGGCGAAGAACGAGTTCCCGGGCACGGGCCCGAAGGGTAACGGGATCTCGACCGAGATCAGCAGCCAGGGCGAATGGATCGACATGTTGAAGACCGACGGCTGCCACGGCTGTCACCAGATCGGCGACAAGGCATCCCGCGAGATTCCGAAGAGCCTCGGCGTGTTCGACTCATCGGTGGCCGCCTGGGAGCGCCGGCTGCAGTCGGGACAGGACGGCGGCGTGATGGTGGCTCGCATCACGACGATGGGCAAGGAACGCTCGCTCGGCGGGCTTCGCCAACTGGACCGATCGCATCGCGGCCGGTGAGTTGCCGCCGGCTCCGCCTCGTCCTCAGGGCATCGAACGGAACCTGGTGGTGAGCATGTGGGACTGGGCGACGCCGCAGACGTATTTCCACGACGAGATCTCGTCCGACAAGCGCGAATCCCACCGTCAACGCGAATGGGCCGATTTACGGCGTTCACGAGAACGGGTCGGATTTCATGAGCGTTGTCGATCCTGTCCGCAACACGGCGACGCAGGTGCCGATTCCGGTCCGCGATCCCCGGACGCCGTTCTCGACGCCGCGCAAGGTGACGGCCCCCTCGCCGTATTGGGGAGAGGAAGTGATCTGGAACAGCAAGGCGAACGTCCACAGCGGCATGATGGACAAGAAGGGACGCCTGTGGCTGGCGTCCGTCGTCCGTCCGCCCGAGACGCCCGAGTACTGCAGGGCGGGATCCGATCACCCGTCTGCGAAGCTGTTCCCGATCGAACGGAGCGGCCGGCAGGTGTCGTACTACGACCCGAAGACCGGAAGGTTCACGTTCGTTGACACCTGCTTCGGCACGCATCACCTGATGTTCGACGAAGACGCGAACGACACGCTCTGGTTCTGCGGCGGCGGACAGGTCGTCGGATGGCTGAACACGAAGATGTTCGACGAGACCGGCGACGCGGCGAAGTCGCAGGGCTGGACGGCGCTCGTGCTCGATGCCAACGGCAACGGCAAGCGCGACGCCTATGTCGAGCCGGACCAGCCGCTCGACCCAACCAAGGACAAGCGGTTGCCGCAGGCGTTCTACTCGGCGATCCCGAGCCCGGCCGACAACTCCATCTGGGGCACTGTCACGGGCTTCCCGGGCGCCCTCATCCGCCTCGATCCTGGCGCCAGCCCACCCGCGACCGCGCTGGCGGAAATCTACGAAGTGCCCTGGAACAATCCGAAGGCGACCATCGAAGGATTTTCTCCGCGGGGCGGTGACATCGATCGCAACGGCGTCGTGTGGGCGTCGCTGGCGAGCGGACATCTCGCCAGCTTCGATCGCCGCAAGTGCAAGGGTCCGCTCAACGGGCCGACGGCGACGGGCCAGCATTGCCCCGAGGGCTGGACGCTTCACCAGCAGCCAGGCCCGCATTTCAAGGGCGCCGAGGTCGCGGGCAGCGCGGACTCGAGCTACTACACATGGGTCGACCAGTTCGGCACGCTGGGCGCCGGCAACAACGTGCCCATTGCGACCGGCAACGGCTCGGGCTCGCTCCTTGCCCTGGTTGACGGGAAGTTCGCGGTGATGCGCGTCCCGTATCCGCTCGGGTTCCACGCCAAGGGGCTCGACGGCCGCATCGACGACCCGCGTGCTGGATGGAAGGGCAAGGCGG
Source organism: uncultured Acidobacteriota bacterium (assembly GCA_963814955.1). Taxonomy (GTDB): domain Bacteria; phylum Acidobacteriota; class Vicinamibacteria; order Vicinamibacterales; family UBA2999; genus DATCJA01. The sequence goes on along the minus strand of CAWFEX010000008.1, from coordinate 584,763 downwards.
TGTGGTCCACGTACGCCACGCGCGCACTCACGCACATCGAAGGCGGAAAAGGGACGCACAGCAAGGCGGTGAAGTTCCAGCTTCGTCCCAACCCGCTTGCGAAGTAGCAGGACGTAACAAGGCGGGTCCGAAAGGACCCGCCCTACTACCACCTACCAGCTAATCAATACGTCACCCTGACGCGATACTTCAGGACGGAAGTGCCGTCCGCCGCGACCGGCACCACGAACTGGGTGGCCCACGCCGCGGTCTTCGTCCACTCGTGGCTCGAGCGGACCATGCGCCACGTGCCGCCCACGGGCTCGTTCACTTCGACGGTGATCGGAACGCCTTTGTGGTTCCGCAGCGTAATCTCGAACTCCACTTCGTATGTGTTCGTCGAGATCTTCTGGAAGTCGATCTGATTGCGTTCGGCGACGACGTCGAACGCATGGCCGATCTTGAGGTTCAACGTCTCGTCCTTCGGCGTGTGGCCGATCCGATCCTCGCCGACGAACTGTACGCCGCCGGCGCTGTCGGACTGATACACGCGCACCGTACCTGCAGGCATCGGGATGCCGAGCCCCGTCCGCTCCTCGTTCTTGAACTGGTAGTACACCTCCACGTTGTCCTTGATGGGCGCGCCAGGGTGCTGCACGTTGCGGTAGTAGAAGCTCTGACCCTCCACGACGTAGCGCTTCCGGACGGGAATCCCCGTACCGCCGAGCAGGCTCACCTGCTTGGTCTGGTTGTTGTTGATGGTGGTCCGGCGGGCAAGCGTATACAGGTGGTACTCCGAGAATGCTTCCTGCGCCATGGGGGCGGCCGCCGCCACATCGGAGCGTAGCTCCTCCATCACCATTCTCCCGAGCTCCCGGCGAACGCGGTTCAAGTCTCCGGCGACGAGCTGGAGCCGCGTGTTCGGGAACGCCGTGCCGCTGCCGTTGTTCAGCGTGACCCAGCCGTCGAGATCCGCCGCCTTGTCGTCGCGGGCGACGTTCAGCACGTAGTCAGCAGCCCATGACAGCTTTCCGGCGAGATAGGCGGCTTCGACGCGGTGCCGCTCAGTGCCGTTGTTCTGCAGCGTCCAGATCAGTGTCGGCCGCGCGAAGAGGTTATTGGGCAGCTCGGGAAATCTCACGTGATCCGCGTTCATGCCGGTGACGATTTCGCCGCCGATCTGCCAGATCGGCGCGGTGTTGTAGCTCAGCAACTGTGCCGTGACCTCCTCGGGGACCGTCGTTCCGTCCTGCTGCCGCATGCGTACCAGCGTCACGCTGCGGCCGACGTACTTGCGAAGCAGCTTGTCTGGTTCGAGGAGGTCGTATTCGTAGTTCTGTTCGAGGACGTCGAGCTGAGACGGCTGACTGACGGATCGGAAGTGCACCGTCGCCGGGTTGACGGTTGCTGCGATGTCCATGAAGCGGAGCCCACGGACGCCGCGAGCAAGGCGCAGCTCGCGGACATCGCGCACGAGCGCAATGTCGGAGTTGTACACGGTGACCGCCAGATCGACCTGATCGTCGATCGTCGTCTGATCCTGAATCGTACGGGGCGCTGGATCCTGCGCTGCCGCATCGGCGCGACTGGCGGCGGGCGGCGCGACGACCGGCGATGCCACAACCCCCGCACCAAGGACGAACGGGGCAATCCACAAGCGAACGGACATGGGCGGCTCCTTTCAGAAACGGCCAACTATCCCTAGAACGGAGCCGTGGAGATTTCTTGCAGGCGCTTCCTTGAGGATGTAGTGACGTAGTGTCCGCCTTCAGGCGGACCGTGAGAGGTCCGGCAGCCAGAATCTCGAGGTCCGGCTAAAGCCGGACACTACGGGACTACGGGGTGGGGGTCCAGGTTCGGCCGCCGTCCATCGTGGAAAGACGACGACCGTCGGCCAGCGTAACGGTGGCATCGAGCGCCGTCGATGCCGTGATGGCTAATAAGTCGGCGGATTCGGGGAAAGGAGTTCGCTGCCACTCGCGACCCCCATCGCTGGTGCGCAGCACGATGCCGCCGCGCCCGACGAACCAGCAGATTTCAGGGGAGGGCGCGCTGCCCGCAGTGAGCGCCGCAGAGATGCCAGTCTGCTGCGCGGCCCACGATGCGCCTCCGTCGGTCGAGCGCTGGACCGCCGAACCCGGCCCGACACGCCAACGGACGCGCGGGTTCGGCGAGACAATCTCGGCAACTGTTGCCGCGCGCGACACGGAGGACAGCGCGTCGGAGGCGCCTGCCAGAGGCTTCGTTGAGTCGTTGGCTCGGTCCTGGTCCGCACCTCGAGGAGCTGCCGCACTCACGGCCGGTGACTCGGCCGCTCGAGCTTCACGCGAAGGGGGAGGGGCCGATCCGGAGGCCTGAAGGCCTCCGGCTACCGGCGTATCGCGGCCTCCCGCTGCCGGTGATTCCTGTTGACGGACCTCGGCCGCTGACGTCTGTTCCTGTCTGAAAGCGCTGTCGGCGCGCGCCGTTCTCTCCACCGACTCTTCAGCTTTCAGCGACTGTTCGACCGGCGGCGCGCTTGCCGACGCCGGCGGTGAGCTTGTGGATCCCAACTCTGGGTCACGTCGGCGGGCTAAAGCGCCCAAGCGCGCGTCGGCAGGTTCCTGCGGGGCCGCTTCTCGTATCGAGTACCCAGGCTGCCCGGTCGGGGCTGTCTGGGGCGGAATAGCACTGCCCGTCGCAGCGATTTCACGATCTGATAAGGGCTGTTCTGGCCCCGGCGGGCCCTGACCAGGCACCAACACCCACAACGCGACCGCGGTGGCTGCCGCTGCGGCCGGCACGAGCCAGCCGAGCATGCGTTTCCTTGCCGCTTCCCCGTGCAGCGGGCCGGCTGCGACTTCGGCCCGGACCATCACCGCTGAAAGCGCCTGACAACGGTCGCAATCGGCGAGATGCGCTTCAGCCTCGCGGCGTGCAGCTGACGTCAACATGCCGTCGGCCAGCGCCGCCAGTGTCTCGGCGTCGAGGCAATGGTTGTTCGACTCCGCGTCGATTGAACGCGCACGGCGAAGCATCAGCTCGATCGATTTGTCGCGATCGTTCGTCACCGCTTCACCCTCCGGATCACGTTCTCGACAAACATGGCCTTCCCGCGCGTTGCGGACCTCTCTTTACTGTGAACGCCGGCGTCGGGATCTCTTGCACCCACCGCCGCACCCAGCACCCTGTCGAGGTCGAGCGAACCGGCATCCTCAGTCACCGACTCGAAACAGAGGGCGATCTGATCGGGGTTGAGGCCCTCCTCCTTCAGTCGCCGCTCCACACTGCGGCGGATGGCCTTCCTGGCGGCCGACAGGTGACGCGAGACGCTCGCTTCGTGCTCATGAAGCAGCCGGCCGGTCTCCGCGAGCGTCAGCCCCTGCACATAGTAATAGCGGAGGCGCAGACGGTCGCGCGGGTCGAGCTCCGCCATCGATTCGCGGAACGTGGTGTCCAGGAGCGCGACGTAGCGATCGCGTTCCGTATCGAGCCCGTGGCGCTCGGGCGCTGCAGGTTCTTCGTCCGGCAGAGGTGCAATTCGAACGTCGGCGCGCGCGCGATCGACCAGCCGCTGCGCGAGGACGGCTCTCAGCCACGTGGCGAGGCTGCTCCTGCCGTGAAAGTACCGGAACAACGACCGTCGTTCACCGCCCGCAACCTCGAGGCCGAACAGATCCGCATACAGCGAGTCAGCCAGCTCTCTCGCGCCGCCCGAAGGGTCCAGCGCATCGGCCGCGCGATACAGGATGGGCCTGAACTGCAGGATGAAATGCTCCCACGCCGCTTCATGCCCGGCTGCGCAGGCGCACGCAAGGGCAAGATCTTCGAGGCGCAGCGACCGCAAGTGTCGCTCGACGTCACGGAAGGATGGCGAGGCACCGGGAAACGCCTTCGCGATGCCTGCTTCAAGCGTTCGAGCGAAATCGTCTGGGGCCAGCTGCCACCGACCGGCGTTTGCCCGGTGGTAGAGCTGATCGACCAACGCGCGGTTTATCTGCGTCGCCATCCCCGTCGTAGCGCGCAGGCTTCGGCGTGTCCGATTTGTCGTAGCGCGCAGGCCTCGGCGTGTCCCATTCGTCGTAGCGCGCAGGCTTCAGCCTGGATCATTGTCGTAGCGCGCAGGCTTCAGCCTGCGCGTGTGTACAGTGTATCGGTTTGACGCCGCCGAAGATGGCGCATTCGCGCAGGCTCTGAACCTGCGCGTTACACGAGGGCCTGCGCGTCAGACCCGGGCGGTCTTGAGCGCAGCCAGGACGCGTTCGGGCCTGAACGGAACGCGCCGCAGTCGCACACCGGTTGCGTCGTAGATCGCGTTGGCGACCGCCGCAATCATCGGCTTGCATGCGGCCTCGCCGGCGCCGTAGTGCGGTAAGTCGGGTCGTTTCGGGTTCGGATCGCCGTTGACGAGCACGACGTCGATCGTGGCCGGTGTATCGAGGTGCGTCAGTGTCGGCGACGTTCGCCAGTCGACGCTCGTCACCTTTTCGGTGTCGAACGTCACCTCTTCGTAGAGCGCGCGGCTCAGTGAGTGGAGCATCGCACCTTCGACGGTGCGCCGCAGTGCCTCAGGGTTGATCACCAACCCGCAGTCGTGCGCGCAGACGAGCCGCTTCACCCACACCCGTCCGGTCCGCCGGTTCACCTCGACTTCCGCGATGTCGGCGACGACGGTCTGATTGCGATAGGCGTACGCGAAACCGCGGCCCGTCAGGATGTCGCCGGTGGCGCGGGGCCCCGGCGATGGCCGCGGCTGCCACCGGAACGTTTCCGCCGCCGCCTTGACCACCGCAATCGAGCGAGCGCGCTTGAAGCCGCCATCGTCACCAGTACCTGCGGACAGGAGCTTCAGTCGAAATTCCACAGGGTCGGCTTTCGCTGCGCCAGCGAGCTCGTCGATGAACGACTCGCCGGCAAACGTTACCTGCGGGCCGTTCGGATCCCGCAGGTTTCCGGTGCGCAGCGGGGTCTCCCATACCAGCGGCAACGAGACGACGTGCATGGCCGAACGGCGGTTGGGCACTGCGTACATGTCGCTTGGTGAGGCCGCGCCACCAGCGGCAGGCATGGCGCGACGGCGTCCCGTGAGCTGTGCGATGAGTACGGTGTCGTGCTCGTTGTAGCCCAGATGACAGTAGTCGGCCGCACGGGCCTCGTAGTCGAGTGCGACGAGATTTCCCTGCGCATCGAGGCCGCCGCGCATCTTCATCACATACGCAGGACCCTTCGTGTCCCATGCGGTCTCTTCATCCCTCGACCACTGCATCCGCACCGGCCTGCCAATCTTCTGTGCCAGATACGCCGCTTCAAACCCGGCGTCGTCGGCAGCGGTGCGGCCGTATGCCTGCGGTCCCTGCATCCACACGACGCGGACACGGTCGCGCGGGATATCCAGGAACTCGGCGACGCCGTTCCGCAGCCCATACGACTTCATGTCGTTGGAGTAGATCGTCATCTGGCCATTTGACGGATCGGCCATAGCGTGGGCGGGACCGATGGAGGTGTGCCCCTGGAACGGCACTTCGTATTCGGCTTCGATACGTGTGGCTGCGCCCGCCAGTCCCGAGTCGATGTTGCCGGTGACGTTTGGATTCGGGCTCGACGTTGGCTTGGCGCGGCGCATGTAAGCGAACAGGTCTTCGGATGCGGGGAACGGTGCCGTCACCGGCTTACGCCAGTTCACCTTCAGCCGGCGCGCCGCAGCAATCGCCTGCTCTTCGCGCTCGCATACCACTGCCACGTAGTTGCGTTCTCGTACGACCCGGACAAATCCCGGCATCCCGCTCACAGAGGACTCATCGACGCTGACGATTTCAGCGCCTGCCAACGGCGGCTTGATATTTCTTGCGTGCACCATTCCGGGCGCCTTCGCGCCCACCGCCCAGATGGGCGACGCGTTCACTTTGGCCGGAATGTCATCTCGACGCGGAGAGAGGCCGACGTTTTTCATGTCCTGCACCGGCTTGATCTTGGCGATGCCGGTGGTGGCATTGATGTCGTTGCCAGTCAGCGCTACGTTGAAGCGATTGCCGCCAATCAGTTCGCCGTACGTGACACGGCGGGCCGAGTCGGCTCTGACTGAGACGACGCCGTCGCTGACGGCGAGCTGATCGACGGGAAGTCCAAAACGCTTCGACGCCATGTCGAGGAGCACACGTCTCGCCTCGGCCGCCACGCGGCGCATCGGATAACCGTCGGTCTGCAGCGCATCCGACCCGCCCGACCCGCCCTGATCGACCGTGACATCGGTGTTGCCCATGATGCACGTCGGTACGGTCGAACGCCATGTCGAGCTCGTCGGACATGATCTGGCGGAACGCCGTGCCGGTGCCCTGGCCCAGATCCGTCTTGCCGACGAAGAAGGTGGCGGTGTTGTCCTGATGAATGACGATCCACGAATCGAGCTGGCGGAAGTCGGGATCGGGATACGGTCCGCCGCTCGATGCGCTCGAAGGAGGCCCGCCAGCGGGCTCCTGTGCGAAGGCGACCAGCGGCGCAAGCTGCGACACCGCACTGAGCGAGACGACGAGGCGGCCAGACGTCTTCAGGAACTGGCGTCGGCTGGGCGTCGCGAACCTGTCGAGAAGAGCGTCGATGGTGTTCATGCTATCTCTCCTACGGCCGGTTCATTGAGGCTCGCCGTGGGACTCGCCCCCGTACAAGTCGTTTGATAGCCGCCTGGATCCGGTAATACGTAAAGCAGCGGCAGAGGACGGGTGCCATCGCCTCGCGAATCTGCGCGTCGCTCGGGCGGGGATTCCGTTGGAGGAGCGCCACTGCAGTGAGCATCTGTCCGTTCTGGCAGTAGCCGCACGCGGGCACTTGCTCGTCGATCCATGCCTGCTGAATCGGATGGAGAGCGCCCCCACTGGACAGGCCCTCGAGCGTGGTGATGGGTCCTTTGACGGATGAGACCGGCGTCACGCACGAGCGCGTGGCGGTACCGTTGATCAGCACCGTGCAGGCGCCGCACTGACCGAGGCCACAGCCGAATCGAGGACCCTGCAGGTCGAGGTCGTTGCGCAGGACGTAGAGCAGGGGAGTGGACGGCTCGACATCCACCGTCTGCATCCGGCCGTTCACGTTCAAAGTCACGTTAGCCATGCGGCGATTATCTCCCCTCGCCGCACAGAGTCAAGCTGCTCTCTTCCGAAGCGAGGACGTGTATTTCCTGCGAAAAGTGGCTCGGCGGACCGAGAAAACGCTGCTCCGGCTCAAGGTCAGCTGCCAGGGCGGGCGACCGCAACCGCGCGCTTGTCGCAGGCCTACGCAGCATTTTTCGTGCGATTCGAAGCCCAGCACGCCGCCAATTTCCGGGGGTGCGGAAGAACGGCTTACGGGTATACCATTGCCCCCATGACGACACAGAACACTCGTCGCGACATTCTCAAAGGCGGCCTCGCAGTTGCGGGCCTCGGGATTCTTGGCTTTCCGGAATGGGCGCTGCCCGCCCTTGCGCAGGGCGAGACGGTGGTGCCTTTCACCGACCTGCCGGCAAACATCAACCTCACGCCGGCCGCCGATCGGCGGATCATCGACATCAGCAAGATCGGCGGTCAGTTCACGCCGCGCGATCAGTTTTTCACCACACAGCATTACGGGCATCCTGATGTCGATCCAGCCGCCTACCGTCTCAAAGTCTCAGGACTTGTCGATCGGCCGCTCACGCTCTCACTCGACGAGCTCAAGAAGATGGGAAACAGCGAGCTCGTTTTCGGCTTCGAGTGCTCGGGCAACCGGCGTCCCCTTCAGGGGCTCTCGAGTAACGGCCGCTGGACCGGCGTGCCGCTGCGCACCGTGCTCGATCGGGCCGGCGTGAAATCGGAAGCTCGCGAGTTCGTGTTCTTTGGTGCGGACCACGGACCAGAGGAGGTGGACTTCCGCGGCACGGTCCATAAGGTGGATCAGCAGTTCGGACGCAGCCTCTCGCGCGAAAAAGCACTCTCGGGCGAGCCGATGCTGGCGTACGCGCTCAACGGCGAGCCGCTCACCAAGCACCAGGGCTTTCCGGTACGGCTCCTCGTGCCGGGATGGTATGGCGTTGCCAACCTCAAGTGGCTGTCAGAGATTCACGTGCAGATCGATCCGTTTGTCGGCAAATGGCAGGCGCGCTGGTATCGCACGCTGCGCGGCGAGATGGTCAACGGCGAGATGAAGTGGACCGAGAACGCCGTCACGCACATGCGTCCGAAGTCGTTCATCGCGCGCGTCACGAAGAACGGAGACCGGCACGACGTGTTCGGCGTCATCCTCAACGACGGGACGCCGATTCGAAGTGTCGAAGTCAGCATCGACGGCGGACCCTGGCAGCCCGCGAAGCTCGATCCGTCCACGAAAGAGAAGTTCTCGTGGAAGTTCTTCACCTACGCCTGGAGCGGCGCCATGCCCGGCGAGCACACGCTCGTGTCGCGCGTGACCGATGCCAACGGCCTGGTGCAGCCCACAGAGAAGGAGCTGGAAAACAAGAAGACGTTCCTCGAAGACAACTCGCAGTATCCGCGCAAGGTGACGATCGCGTAGACCTGTGAGGCCGGCCGCCGGCCACCCATCTCGTTTGTCGCAAATTGCCGCAGCGTGCGTTGCGCGGGCGCGCTTGGCGTATGCTCACGTGCGCAAAGTACGACCATTCACCTGAGATGCTCTTATGAATACACGCCTGCTTGCCTCCGGGCTTCTCGCGTGCGTTGTGACCGCAGCGTACGCACAACAGCCGCAGGGTCCGGCGATGCGCAGCATCGTCCGCGTCACCGGCGACCTCTATCGCGCTCAGAACAACGACCACTACACCGTGTTTCTGGTGACTCCGGCCGGCATCATCCTGGCCGATCCGATCAGCACGGACTTCTCCACCTGGCTCGCCGGACAGCTCGCGGAGCGATTCCCGAACAGACCGGTGCGCTACGTTCTTTATAGCCATCATCATCAGGATCACGCTTCAGGCGCCGCGGTCTTCAACGACATGGCAATGCTCGTGGCGCACGAGAACTTCGCGGCGGCGCTGAAAGCAGCGGCAGGACAGAACGAGGCGGCCGCGAAGCGCTTTGCGGCGGTTGTTCCTCCTGAATCGACGTACGGCACGCGGCGCACGGTCACGCTGGGTGGGAAGACCGTGGAAATGATTCACCCGGGGCGCATGGCCCACGCCCCCGACTTCACCGTGCTGCACTTTCCGGCCGAGCGGGTTGTCTTCGGCGTCGACTTCATGGCGGTCAATACGGTGCCAGGCTCGAATACCTTGGCGAACGGCGCGCCGGCAGCGGAATATGTCGCGGCTCTCAAGACCGTGGAGGCGATCGATTTCGATCTCGCCGTTCCCGGACACGGGCCGATTGGCAAGAAGGCCGACGTCATCGCGCATCGGCAGTACTACGAAAACATTGCCGCCCGCGTGGCTGCGGGCATCGCCGCCGGCAGGACGCTGGAGCAGCTGCAGGCGGCGGGCATCATGGCTGAGTACAAGAACTGGATCGAGTACGACGAGGACAACGACATCAACATTGCCAACATATACAAGACCCTGAGCGCCGTCCGGCGCTGACGGGAAGGAGGTTCAGATGCGGGCGATTCGGATCGGACTCTATGGGGTCGTGATGTTCGTGCTCGGCGCCATCGTTGCGACGGGACAGCAGGCAGGCCGCGGCGCGCCGCCAGCGCCTTCACTCACGGGCCTGCCGCTCCGGCTGCCGGCGCCCACCGACAAGACCGTCGACTGGCAGGCGGCAACGATCAACGCCGGCTTCAAGGAGATGTCTCAGAAGAAGCTCGAGACCTACCGCATCCTCGAGGGTGGCGCGTTCAACTTCAACGTGCGGCGTGAGACCGCCGCTGAAGAGGGCGCTGGCACGCACGGAAAGAAGGCGGACCTCTATCTGATTCGATCGGGCGAGGCGACGTTGACGACCGACGGTGCGCTGACCGACGCGAAGCCCGCCGGCGGCGCGGAGGGCGACGTCGATGGCAGCGGCATTCGCAACGGAAAGTCGCGGACCGTCAGAACGGGCGACGTGATCTTCATTCCGCCGGGCGTGCCGCATCAAATCACAGCGGTCAACGGCGCGGTGGAGTTCCTGCTGTTTCGCTGGGACACGAAGTAGGGCGGGCCTTTCCGCTTTCGCGTAAAGCCGCGCCCTACGTCCGATACGCACCGCGATTCCCTCAATAGGGACGCAGCTGCGCGACATGTTCACGGAGCGCGGCGTCGAACGCGCTCCATTCTTCACCAAACGCCTGCTTGAAATTGGTGAGGCGATCGTCTGACGCGGCAAAGAGACGAAAGTATGTGATCACGTCGTCCTGGTTGTGCCGCTGAATGAGAAAATCTGTCGCGACGTACGCGTACGGATACAGAAGGTCGCTGGCGCCGCTCGTCGACAGTTCAACCCACTGGGGAAAGTTCGCCATGTCCGACAACGGCGGCAGCTGTTCGCGTCTGCCAGGCGTGCTGATAAAACGGCTGTTGCGGGTCAGGATGCCTTCGCGCGTCAAGACACCGAGCGCATCGAGCACGTGGGCCTGCACCCAGTCGGCGAAGCCTTCCCGCAGCCACTGATCGGACGTGCCGCGGCGTCCCCCGGACAGTTGTGTACTGCCCCGCATGCGCCACCTCGTGGGCGAGCACCGCGAGCCGTGCGTTCCAGTTGAGCCGCGCAAACCGCTCCTGGTTCACATACACCGCACGGTAGGCGCCCACGGCAATCATCCGATCGGCGGCAGCACCCGCCGTAACGGAGTCGGCTCCATTCGCCTGGAGCACGTCGTAGAGCGCCTGGCGGTCTGGGAGAAGATGCAGCACCCCCGCCAGCTTCGGTAGACCGAGATCGCGCTCGGTGATCGCCGCGATCGAGGCGAGTGCCTCGTCGTAGCTGTCGACGAACGCCGCCTGACTCTGGGGCCGTGCACGAATCTGTTCGAGCACGATGGCGCGCGGCTGCATCTGTGGAGGCGCAGATGCACACGCGACGGCCACTAACGCGGCGACGGACGAGGCAGCCAGGGCCACGATCGGCCTCATGATTCGGGATCTTACCGCCGCCCTCTGCGCGCCGCCCCACTTCGCTGTAGGATCTTGCGCATGCGTCATCCGATGATCGTCGTGGCTGTGGCGTGCGCCGCCGGCGTCTTCGTTCAGGGGCAGCAGAAGATTACGCCCGCGCCCGCGTTTGCCGCGCGAGAGCTGACGCAATTTCCGGCCGCGGCGTGGCCCACCAACGGTGGCGATCTCTACAACCGCCGGTATTCGCCGCTGACTCAGATCAATCATGACAACGTCGCAGGGCTGAAAGCCGTCTGGCGAACGCGACTCGGCTCCGGACTGGATCTGAAGTATTCCGGCGAGGCCCAGCCGCTCGTCCACGACGGCGTCATCTACGTGATCACCGGCGCCGACGATGTGTTTGCCATCAGCGCCGAGTCAGGGGAAATTCTCTGGACCTACAAAGCCAATCTCGCCGCGTCGATCAACGTGGTCTGCTGCGGGTGGACGAGCCGCGGCGTCGGTCTCGGCGACGGCAAGGTGTACGTCGGGCAGTTGGACGGAAAGCTCGTGGCCCTCAATCAACAGACGGGCACTGTCGTCTGGTCGGTACAGGCGGAACGCTGGGAGGAAGGATTCAGCATCACGAGCGCGCCGCTGTACTACGACGGCCTCGTCGTCACCGGTTTCGCCGGGGCCGAATACGGTATTCGCGGACGTGTGAAGGCGTTCAACGCAGCGAACGGATCGCTCGCGTGGACGTTCTACACGATTCCCGGCCCGGGCGAGGTCGGCCACGACACGTGGCCGAAGGACAACGACGTGTGGCAACACGGCGGCGCATCGGTATGGCAGACGCCTGCCGTCGATCCGGAGCTCGGGCTGCTCTATTTTTCGACGGGCAATCCCGGTCCCGACTTCAACGGCGCCGTTCGCGCCGGCGACAACCTGTTTTCCGCGTCCATCGTCGCCGTCGACGCAAAGACCGGTCGATACCGCTGGCACTTCCAACAGGTGCACCACGACATCTGGGACTTCGACGCGCCGAGTCCGGTTGTCCTCTTTGACATCGAGATTGGCGGCCGGATGCGCAAGGGGCTCGCGCAACCGAGCAAGACCGGATGGGTATACATCCTGGATCGCACCAACGGCCGGCCGCTCATCGGCATCGAAGAGCGGCCGGTGCCGCAGGAGCCGCGACAGGCGACGGCACGTACGCAGCCGTTTCCCGCCGGCGACGCGTTCGTACCGCAGTCGATGGCGATTGCGCCTGAAGGGTTCCGGCTCGTCAACCAGGGACGCATCTTCACGCCGTTCTGGACCGAGCCGATTGTTGCCAAGCCGGGGCAGGGCGGTGGGGCCAATTGGCCGCCCAGCTCCTACGATCCCCGGAGCGGTCACTTGTACGTCTGCGCGTCAGACCGCACCGGCGTTTTCAAGGGCGGCGACAGCGACTTTGAAATTCCGATGGACGGCCAGCGCTATATCGGTGGCGTGTTCGGCGCCGTCGCGTGGGGCATCAGCGGTGTCCTGTCGGCTCTCGACATGCGCACGAACAAGCTGGTCTGGCAGCAGCAGTGGCCCGAGCGCTGCTACAGCGGATCGGTGGTAACGGCGGGAGGCCTGTTGTTCATCGGCCGCGGAGACGGACGCTTCACCGCGCTCGATTCTCGAACCGGCGCGATGCTCTGGCAATTTCAGACGGGCGCCGGCGTCAACGCACCCGCCGCCGTGTTCGAGCATCGCGGACAGCAGTATGTCGTCGTGTTGTCCGCCGGCAGCCTCTTCGCGAACGCTCCTCGCGGCGACAGCGTGTGGATGTTCTCGCTTCAGGGAAAAATGGATGCCGTGCAAACGCGATAAGGAGCTTCGACGACGGACCACAGAGACACGGAGAAACGGAGATTTTCTTCAATTTGACAGGCGTCCCTGTCGCCCCTAGAATCGCCCCCACTTAATCCTCGCCCGTTGATACCGACCCTGGTCAGCCGCGCCGGGGCTGACAGAGCCGATCGTTGACCGCACTCGTAACCGAGAGGAGGTCGTAATGAGATCGAGCCTGGTCGTTGGGTTGATGGTCGCTTCCACGGTTCTGGTCGTCCCATTGCTGGTTCACGCGCAGGACATCACGGTCAGCGCCGTGGTGAGTGGCACGGTCACCGATTCCACGGGTGGCGTGTTGCCCGGCGCCACGCTACGCGCCGTCCACGAGGCCACCGGAAATTCCTTTGAAACGGTCACCGATGACCGCGGCGCCGTATCGGCTGCCCGTCCGCACCGGCGTGCTGCGCATCACGGCGGTGCTCCAGGGCTTCAACGCCCCGACGCGCAACGTCGAGCTGCTGGTGGGCCAGACCGCCGTTGTGAATCTCCAGATGTCTCCCACGGGCGTCGCCGAGTCGATCACTGTCACGGGTGAGGCGCCGCTGATTGAAACCACGACCTCGGCGCTGGGATCCAACATCGATCCGCGCCAGGTGGGAGAGCTGCCGGCGAACGGGCGCAACTGGATCTCGCTGGCGATGCTCGCGCCGGGCAGCCGAGCGGTCCCCGTCGCCACTACCAGAGAAAACTCGGAGAGAGCGCTCCCGGACAGAAACAACAACGAGACGCGCGAGTTCCATCTCAACGTCGACGGTCAGCAGGTGACCTCGGAGTTCGGCACCGGCGGCCAGCCGCGGTACAGCGCGGATTCGATCGCGGAATTCCAGTACATCACCAACCGGTTCGACGCGACGCAGGGCCGGTCGGCGGGCGTACAAGTCAACGTGATCAGCAAGGGTGGCACGAATCAGCTCTCAGGGGTGTTTCGGACCAACTTTCGAAAAGACCGCTTCAACTCGGAGAATCGGGTTCTCGGCCTCGTCGAGCCGATCAACAACGACCAGTACAGCGGGGCCCTCGGCGGCCCGATCCTGCGGGACCGGCTGCACTTCTTCGCCAACTATGAATACGAGCGCGAGCCGAGGGTCAGCATCTGGCGCACGCCGTACCCGGTCTTCAACGTCTCGCTGGAGGGGACGAACAACCGGAAGATGGCTGGCGGCCGCCTGGACTATCAACTCTCGCCGCGGACGCGCGTGATGTTCAAGATGTCCGGGGGCCGGCTGTCGGAGCCGTTCGGTCTACCCTCCGCCACCACCCACCCGACGTCCACGAGTACGACCCAGGAATACAACGACGAGATCCTCGGACAGATGACACAGGTGCTGAGCAATCGGATGTTGAACGAGGTCAAAGCCGGGAAGACCGCGTTCGGGATCGCCCAAACGAGTCTCGCTAACTGGTCGAACCATTGGCAGCGCGCGAACGGCATCACGAACGGGGCGCCGCGCATCATGTTTACCGGCTTCTCGTTCAACCTCAACCAGAACATCCCACGTACCCTGGACCAGGATATCTACAGCGTACGCGACGACTTCACCTATTCGTTCAGCGCGAGGGGGCGTCACGACCTGCGGACCGGCGGCGAGTTACTGCTCCGTGACGTCATTACGCTGAATCGGCGGCAGAACATGGGTCAGATCGACGCCCGGGGTGGCCCGCTGCCGTCGCCGGCACAGCTCCAGGCGTGGTTCCCGGACGCGTGGAACGTCGACACCTGGAACCTGGCGGCGCTCTCCTCCATCACGCGGAGCTATACCATCGGTGTCGGAAACTTCGCGGTCGAAAACCCCAACAAGAAGTTCGGCCTCTGGGCGCAAGACGACTGGCAGATCATGGATCGCCTGACGCTGAACCTCGGTGTGCGCTACGACGCGGGGACGGACCTCTTTGCCAACGACATCAGCTTCCCGCCGTTCCAGGAGCCCGGTCGTCCCAACGACTGGAACAACGTGCAGCCACGGCTCGGGTTTGCATACCGGCTGAACGATCGAACAGTCATCCGCGGCGGGTCGGGGATCTACTACGGCGATGCGTTCGCCGACGCGGGGTCCGCGGTTGGCAATACCCAGATCGCCACGATTCGGTACGAGAACGACGGCCGGCCGGATTTCGCCGCGAACCCGACCGGCGGCAGGCCGTTGCCCACCTATGAGGAAGCGAACCCGCTGTACTGCTACAACAACAATAATAGGCCCGGATGCCTCCTTCGTGACGTCCGTGAATTCACGGCACTGCCTGAGTACATCGAGCTGCCACGGACCTGGCAGACGACGATCGGCTTCCAGCGGCAGTTCGGCACAACGATGGCGGTGGAGGCCGACTACGTGTACACCCAGGGCCGGTTCGAGAAGGACGTGCTCGACAACATGAATCTGCTCTTCGACCCGGCGACCGGCGCCAACCTCAATTTCAACGTCAGGAGCAACCGCCCCTACCCGGACTGGGGCGTCGTCTCGATGAACACCCACACCGCCAAGTCGTCCTATCACGGCTTGGTCACGGGCTTCACCAAGCGGTTCAGCAACCGCTGGCAGGCGTCAGCCACCTACACGCTGTCGCGCTTCTACAGCGCCGACTCGAGACCATTCAGCGGGCTCTTCATGGTCCCCTTCCCCACGGCTCCGGATCTGGGCGGGGAATGGGGACTGGCGGAGGAAGATCAACGCCACCGAGCCGTCTTCAGCGGCATCTGGCAGGTGGGGCGCGGATTCCAGGTGAGCGGCTTCCATTACCTGGGCACCGGCAACCGGGAAGCGAGCAACTACGGCGGCGACGTGCGGAACACCGGCGGGACCTTCAGCGGCCGCCTGCGGCCGGACGGGACGATCGTGCCGCGCAATTCGATCATCTCCCCGCCGCAGAACGTGACGAGCCTGCGGGCGCAGCAACGGATCCCGCTGCCCGGTCGCCTGTCGATCGATGCCATCGCGGAGGTCTTCAACGTCTTCGACCGGCCGAACTGGACCATCGGCACCGAGGAGAGCCAGCGCGCGCAGTATCTGCAGCACATCAACGCGCAGTATCGTTCGGCGCAGTTCGGGTTCCGGCTGCAGTTCTGAGCTCTTCGAATTACGGCCACGGAGACACGGAGGCACGGAGGATTTGTTCTCAACCTGTGCCTCCGTGGTGCATCGGAAATCACGCAGACGTAGTGTCTGGCTTAGCCGGACTTACACGGTCCGCCTGAAGGCGGACACTACGTCTTGTAAAGCGGTCGTACGTCATGTCCGGCTTCAGCCGGACCGGCCTCGTGCGTAGTGTCCGGCTTCAGGCGGACCGTCCCACCAGAGTCGTCGCTCATAACCCTGAAGCGGCACAGGTTCTGCCTACTTTCCCGCGCGATGCCAGGCGCACGTGCGAACGTCGTTGTGATCGGCGCGGGTGCCGCTGGAATTGCCGCAGCCCGTGGACTGCACGATGCGGACATCGATGTGGTGGTGCTCGAGGCGCGCGACAGGATTGGCGGCCGGATCTTCACGCGACGCGACAGCGCGACTCCGGTGCCGATCGAGCTGGGCGCCGAGTTCATCCACGGGACCGCAAGAGACCTCGAGCGCGTATTGCGTGACGCGTCGATCCCGACGATCGACGTTGGCGGTCAGCGATGGACGACAATGCGGGGCGGGCTGCGACCGCTCGACGATTTCTGGGAGCGCCTGGATCGCGTCATGCGCCATCTCCCTCGAGCGAAACGCGACCACAGCTTTCACGACTTCCTCAGGGCTCGGCCGGGCGGCAGACGCCTGGCTCCGGAACGCGCGCTCGCGCGCCAGTTTGTCGAAGGGTTTCATGCCGCCGATCCTCGCGTCATCAGCGCGCAGGCGCTCGCGAGCAACGGCTCGCCACGGGGAGATGTTCGGGAGCAGCGCATCGGCCGCGTCGTCGGCGGTTACGATCGAGTGATTAATTCGCTCTCCGCACCGATTGCCGATGCGATTCAGGCGTCGACCATCGTCACGACCATCCAGTGGAAGCGCGGGCGAGTCACGATCGATGCGCGTCATGCGGACGGCCGTCCGCGTGCGCCGCTCACGGCGACAGCTGCGATCGTTGCGGTCCCACTCGGTGTTCTGAAGGCCGCACCTGCGCAACCGGGCGCCATTCGGTTCATTCCCGAGCTCCGACAGAAACAGGCAGCGCTCGATCGCCTTGCGGTTGGGTTCGTACTGCGGGTCACGCTGCGACTGAGCGAGCCGTTCTGGGCGTCGGACTGGTTCGCCAGGCAAGTGGAGAACGACGCGCTCGATACGCTCAGCTTTCTGCACACCTCTGACGACGACTTTCCGGTGTGGTGGACGGCATATCCACTTCGGGCGCCGGTGATCGTCGGATGGCGCGGCGGACCGCGTGCGCACCAGCTCGCGCAATTGCCGCCGGATAAAGTCGAAGCGACCGCGGTCGCCTCTCTCAGCCGACAACTTGGTGTCCCCGCGGCGCGGCTGCGGCGCATGGTCGAGGGTGCGTGGATGCACGACTGGGAACACGATCCATTTGCGCGCGGCGCCTACAGCTATCAGAAAGTGGGCGGCACCGACGCGCCGACGGTGCTCGCCCGTTCAATCCAGCGCACGCTGTTTTTCGCGGGCGAAGCCACTGATTCGGAAGGTGGGACCGGGACGGTGGACGGTGCCATCGCCACCGGCGAGCGCGCCGCGCGTCAGGTGCTGCGTTCGCTCAGAACCTGAAGACGACCGCCGCGCTCGCCCGGCTGAAATCAAGCTTCGTGTTTCCGAGCGGTATCCCGAGCACGTCCAGGTCCTGGAACGCATGAAAGTACCGGATGTCCCCGCGCACGCCAACGTGCTCCGCCGGGAAGATCATCAGCCCGCCACCAAGGTTCCAGCCGAAATGATTGTTGCTGGAGTCGATCAACGCGGCGGCGTCCAGATCGATGTGGCTCTTGATCAGGCCCAGGCCGGCGGTTCCGTACAGGACGCACCGGTCCGATCTCCGGCCCAAGAAGCACGTTGCCCATCATCGTGAGGACGCTTGACGAGTAGCCGGGCCCGGCGCCGAAAAAATCCCGCGCGTACGAGATATCGAGTTCAAAACCAAAGACCGCGCCGAGAGTTCCGAGGCCGACCCCCACATTGAGCTTCTTGTCCTCGCATCCTGTGATTTCCGGACACCCGGAATCGCCGCCAAAGTCGTAGCCAATGAGGGGACTCACAAATCCCTGCGCGTGGCCGGTCCGAGGTAATCCCAGAGTAAGAACGACAAGCGCCGTACACAAAACGACGGATTGCAAACGTGTTTGCATAGTGCCGCCTGGCTCTGCAAGAGCGGCACCAACCGGCTCTGCATTACGAGAACGGTCTACCGGACAGGGATGCGGCGGACCGTCCGCCGTTCGTGGCCGTTGGAATCGCCGGCGACCACAATCACCGTCAACGTGCCGCCGGGCAGACCGGCACACCCAAATGGGAACGAGAACGGAAACACTCGTGTGCCGAACGCGGGAAGCGTCGTCGACCCGAAGCGGACGTCCAGCTCCGGCCGGCCAAGTGTCGTCACGCCGGCGCGCATTTCCGCGAGATCCACGAACTGCATCTGTACACTGCTCAGGAACACGTCAGACCTTCCGTCTCCCTGGAAGACCACGTTGAACGGGGCAAGGAAGGGCGGATGAGCTGGACACAAGGGGTCGCCAACGCGGTGTGCCTCGATCGATGTTGGTTGCACCATCACACCACGCGAAACGAACTGCGGGTCAGAGCGCGGTGACGGACCGGTGCCACCGTTGAACAGGCGTGTCGTCGAACCGTTGTCCTCACAACCGACGGTCGTTAGAAGCCCGAAAACGAGGAGTGGCGCCACCACGCGCAACTGAAGGATCTGCATACACGTATCCCTCCTGGTGACAGAAAAGCGACGCGATATCCGAGGACCTATCGGGCGGTGGAACCGGCGGGCTGTTTCCCCTGTGCCGGCAGCATCAGGGGATCCTGGAGTCGCAGCAACTCTTTCGTGCCGTCCTCTGTTACCAGGGCAATCATCTCGACGCCGCTGGGCCCTTCCTGAACCAACACCTGACGAGGATGCCGAATCAAATGGTCGAGCTCGAGACCGCCTAGCGCGACGTCGAACAGGTCATCGCGCGAATCGTAGGTCACCCCGAGCAACGGCAGCCACTCAGCGACTATCTGATCCCCAAGCTCGAGCGATGCCGCCTCAATCTGAACCCGTTTTCCTTCCAGAGCCGTTGACATCGCGTCGAAAAAAGTTCGCCATTCTGCCTGAGGGATCGTGCGGGAATTCGTCATCGCGGTCCTCCATGCGCATGCGGAGCCCCATCGCTCGAGGAACCTTCGCCGGAACACGCGACGTTGCAAAGCCAATACCGCCAGCTCGCCCGAGCAACGTCGTGCGCTAAGATCGCGCTCCTGGAGTGCTCATGACCACGGCGACACAGCAAATCCATTCCGGCAAGAGCGATGTGACGCGTTCGTTGATGCTGATTGACGGTCAGTCCGTCGAAGCAGCCGACGGACGCACGATCGACGTCGAAAATCCCGCGACTCGCACGGTTGTTGCCCAGGTGCCTCGCGGCGGAGAGGCCGACGTGGACCGCGCTGTGGCTGCAGCCGCCCGGGCGTTCGAATCGTGGCGCCGGGTGCCCGCTCGCGAGCGTGGACGCCTGCTGTTACGAATAGCCGATGCCGTTGAGAACGAACTCGAACCGATCGCCCGTATCGTGGCGCTGGAAACTGGAAATGCCATTCGCACCCAGGCGCGCCCAGAGGTGAAGGGCGCAATTGATGTGTTTCGGTATTACGGCGGCGTCGCCAGCGAAGCAAAGGGAGAAACCATACCGCTCAACGAGCACGTTCTCTGCTACACGCGCCGCGAGCCGATCGGTGTAGTGGGCGGCATCGTGCCCTGGAACGCGCCGGTCGTCCTGGGGACGCTGAAAATCGCCATGTCCATTGCCGCAGGGAACACCCTGGTGCTGAAGGCCGCCGAGGATGCCCCACTGGGACTGCTGCGCATCGCACAGATCTGTGGAGAACATTTGCCGGCGGGCGTCCTGAATCTGCTGACCGGTTACGGCGAAGAGGCAGGCGCGGCACTGGCCCGTCATCCCGTGGTCCGGAAACTGTCGTTTACCGGTTCGACGGAGGTCGGGAAGCTGATCATGCACGCCGCGGCCGATCGCATCGTGCCGGTGTCGCTCGAGCTGGGTGGGAAAAGTCCGGCAATTGTCTTTGCCGACGCCAACGACGACCGCACGGTTGACGGCGTTATCGCCGGCATGCGGTTTACCCGGCAAGGTCAGTCATGCACGGCGGGGTCGCGGCTGTTTCTTCACCGTTCGATCTTTGATTCGTTCCTCGCGACGCTCTCGTCGAAGCTGACGAAGCTGAAGATTGGGAATCCCCTCGACGAAGCAACGGACATGGGCGCCATCATCAACCGCAAGCAGTTCGAACGCGTCTGCTCGTACATCGACGACGGCCTGCGGCAGGCCAAGGTGCGCGTGGTACTGGGCGGATTGCCGCCCTCCGATGGGCCGCTCGCCCAGGGATACTTCGTCGAGCCGACCGTTTTTGCCGGTGTCCACAACGATTGGCGAATTGCCCGCGAGGAGATATTCGGGCCGGTGCTCGTGGCGATCCCCTGGGAGGACGAAGCTGACGCCATACGCATGGCCAACGACAGCCATTACGGGCTTGCCGCATACGTCTGGACCCACGATCTGTCGAAGGCACTTCGCACCGCGCACGCGATCGAATCTGGCTGGGTCCAGGTGAATCAGGGATTGGGACAGTCTCCGGGGCAGGCGTATGGCGGTTACAAGCAAAGCGGCATCGGCCGCGAGTATTCACTCGAGGGCATGCTCGACAGCTACACGCAGCGGAAGTGCGTAACTGTTAATCTTCAGTAGGGTGCCCCACCCGACAGGGGAGGGAAAATGCTGCTGCTGGTGCTGGCGCTTGCAGGCTACGTCGCGCAAGCGCCGGCCACCGAAGACGCCGACCGCCTTTACGCAGATCGGTACAAACCCCGCCAGCGCCGAGCGTGCCGCTGCCATATGGGACGATCGGCTGATGCGCGACGGCAATGATTTCGAAGCCGCGTGGAAGCTTGCGCGCGTGTGTTACTGGTTGGGCGAGCATGTGCCGCGCGCAGATCAGAGGCGACAGTACGAACGCGGCATCGAAGCGGGCAGACGCGCTATCGCTATCGATCCCAGGCGGCCCGACGGGCACTTCTGGATGGCCGCCAACATGGGCATGCTGGCTGAATCGTTCGGGTTGCGGCAGGGGCTGAAATACCGCGGCCCGATCAAGGACGCCCTCGAGACCGTGCTGCGAATCGATCCCACCTATCAACAAGGGTCAGCCGATCGTGCGCTCGGCCGCTGGTACTTCAAAATTCCCGGGCTGTTTGGCGGCAGCAACCGGAAGTCGGTCGAGCACCTGCAGCGGTCGCTCACATACAATCCCAACAGCACCGTTTCGCATTACTTCCTCGCCGAGACGCTTCTCGACATGGACCGCGCGGCGGAGGCGAGAACGGAGCTCCAGAAGGTGCTGGATGCGCCGCTCGACACGGAATGGGCCCCCGAGGATCGCGAGTTCAAGGAGAAAGCTCGTACGCTGCTGGTGAAAATCAAATGAAGCATTGGAGTTGGCTGATAGTTGCCTGCGTCGGGTCCGGTGCGGTGGTCGCCGCAGGCCAGCAGCGCGCCCCAGAATCGCGCGAGATGGGGGGCAAGAAGTCGGTAACGACGTTCTTCGTGACCAGCAAAGGAACCGGAAGGGGCGGCGACTTGGGAGGGATTGCCGGCGCCGACGCCCACTGTCAGGCGCTCGCAAACGCCGAAGGTTCGGGTGATCACGCGTGGCGCGCGTACCTGAGCACTCCAGCAAATGCAGGGCGTCCTGCGGTGAATGCCCGCGATCGAATTGGAAAAGGGCCTTGGTACAACTCCGAGGGAACCCTTGTCGCCGCAAACCTCGACGATCTGCATCGCAGTAACAAGTTCAACAAACAGCTGGCCGTGACCGAACGGCTCGATCAGGTGAATGGCGTCGGTGATACGCCCAACGTCCATGACATTCTCACCGGGTCGCGGCCCGACGGGACGGCGTTCCCGGCGGGCGACGATCTCACCTGTGGTGGCTGGACGTCGAGCGGCAGCGGCCGCGCACAGGTTGGCCATCACGACCGCCGTGGCCAGGGAGACGCTGTCACGTCGTGGAACTCGGCCCACGCCTCGCGCGGCTGCGGTCAACAGGATCTCGCCAGCACCGGCGGCGCCGGCCTTTTCTACTGTTTCGCTATCGATTGATCCTCATATAGGGCGGCGCCGTGTCCCACAGTAGTTACGCGTACGGCTGCACGAACCCTACCGGCGCCCGGCATCCGAAACGGGACCGTCCGGGAATGCTATTCACCCGACGTGAACACAACAATGTCGGTCTTGCCGCCGACTTTGTCGAGTTCACTCGCCATATCGTGGAGCTCAGCAATCGGTCGGACGCGCGGAGCGGGAATCTCGCGGCGTAGATCGACGAAATGCGTGAAATGCCGCGCCAGCGATGCAGCCAATTGCATCGCGCTGTTCCCCACCGCCGAGAGCTGGGTCGACCAGACTTCAAGTTGCCAGGCGATGTGCGCCCTGGTTAGCACTCCTGCAGCGCCGTCCAGCACTCGCTGCTCGTGCCCCTCCACATCCACCTTGATGAAGGTGACCGCATCGAGGTCGATATTGTGTTGCCGGACCCAGGTGTCGAGCGTACACGCCGGAACATCAATGACATCGCCGGCCGGGTTCGGGTCGGTCACCACACGGTGGCCGGTGTATTTCTTGCCCTGCCGCAGCGTCACCGCTCCATCACGGTCGCTGATGGCCACGCAGTCGGGCATAACCAGCCCGGCGAGCCCATTATCGAGAACATTGCGGCGAAGACAATCGTAGTTGAGGGAATCCGGCTCGGCGCAATACGCGGCCGTCACATCACCAAGAACGACGCGTGGAATCGACAGACGACCGACGTTGGCGCCGATGTCGAGCATCACCCCGCCGATGCTGACATCGCGGGTCTGAAGAATCGCGGCGTATGGAAATCGTTGTTCCTTCTCGAACCATCCAGGTAATTCGTCGACGTGCGTGGTCAGAGCCGGCACATGCCAGTGCAGCCCATCGACTTCGCGTCGTTCGATGCGTGAAGTGGGTTCCTCATTTCTACCGTAGGCTACGCACGTGGCTCTGAATGCACGTTCGCGAGCTGCGGAATCCTGCGCGCGAGCCCGCGAGTGCAGCGTTCGGAAGCGGTGGGGGAACAGTCGCTGAAGCGTCGCAGGCTCCAGAATTTCATGCTTGGCAAAGCTGGTTGCCCGGCGTGCATCGGCAATCTCACCCAGCATCTTGTCACGCTGTACTCTCGCCTGGGCATACTTCGTCTTCCAATCCACGCGCAGAGATGCATCTTCCGAGTGGATCTCGGCCTCGTCTTCCACGTCGGCAACCATCATGTCCGAAGCGGAATACCACCGCAATCAGTCGCAGATATTCCACTGCGGGCACTCGGTCCGCCGGCACGCTGATCGCTACGCCACTTGCTTTTGCCGCCTTTGGGCGGTCCTCTTTCGCTGGAGCGACCACATCCTTCACGATTAGTACCGGACACGGCGCTCTTCGTAATACGGCTTTCCGCGACGCTTCCCACGAACGCGTGCGAGATGCCGTGCGGCCATGACGATGAGATCGGAGCCGGCGGTCTGAGCATGGTCCACCTTGAAAACCTCATCGGCGGCCGCGGACTTCAATCGGGTCAGCATGGTTGCCCTCACCGATCAGGGCCTCGAGCATCTGAAGAAGGGCGTGATGGTTTGAGGCCGTGCGGCTCGTCAGCTCGGCTGGACGGATATCCGACCGAACAGGTAGCCATTCGGCGTGAATCGCGTTAATATAGGACCAAATGGGTCGGAGTTATCGGCCATGCTGAGGCTTTCGAAGAAAACCGACTACGGGTTGCTGGCACTATCGTATCTGGCCAACGAGGCGCCGTCAGGTGCGGCGAGCGCGCGCGCCATCGCAGAACGATACGAGATTCCCGTCGAACTGCTCGCCAAGGTGCTCCAGCATCTCGCGCGGCTTGGATTCGTGGTCGCTCAGAAAGGCGCCCACGGCGGTTACCAGCTGGCGCGTCCCGCCGCGTCGATCTCGCTGGCCGACATCGTCGAGGCGATTGACGGGCCGCTGGCAATCACGGCCTGCGGGCGCGGGGACGAGCAGTGCGATCAGTACGGCGCCTGCACGGTTCGCGATCCGCTCTGGCGCGTGAAGGATCGGATTCTCACCGTGCTCCAGACGACGACCCTTGCTGAGATGGGCGAAGGGGATGGCCGGGTGCCGGTGACGGTAAGCAAAGGGAAACCCGGAGGCGTTCCGGTCGAAGCGACATGATTGAGATAAGTGAGAACGCAGCGCGACAGATTCACAAGATGCTGTCAAAGCGCCAGCTTGGCGAAAGTGGGCTTCGTCTGGCGGTAAAGGCCGGCGGCTGTTCGGGCTTCGAATACGTGTTCGGCTGGGAGGCGACTCCACGTCAGGACGACGCGGTTTTCGAGTCGGCGGACGGTGCAAGGGTCTTCGTGGACGCAAGAAGCCTGCGGGTACTGGACGGCACCGTACTCGATTACGACACGAGCTTGTTGAGCAAGGGATTCCTTCTGAACAACCCTCACGCCAAGAGCACATGCGGCTGTGGTGTGTCCTTCAGCATCGAGCAGGAGGAAGGGGTTAGGGGTTAGCGATGACGACGTCAACAGAAACCATCGAACAGCTTGCCAGCCGCGAGTACCAGCACGGCTTCTATACCGACGTCGAGCAGGAGACGATTCCGCGCGGTTTGAGCGAGGACGTCGTCCGGATGATCTCGGCCAAGAAAGACGAGCCGGAGTGGCTGCTCGAGTGGCGGCTGCACGCGTATCGCGTGTGGTTGACGATGAAGGAGCCGAGCTGGGGCAATGTCAAGTACGGCCCCATCGATTACCAGAACATCATCTATTACGCTGCGCCCAAACCGAAGAAAACACTCAGCAGCCTCGATGAGGTGGACCCTGAAATCCGCCGCACGTTCGAGAAGCTTGGCATTCCGCTGGACGAACAAAAGATGCTTTCGGGCGTCGCCGTCGACGCCGTCTTCGACAGCGTCTCCGTGGCAACCACTTTCAAGGAGAAGCTCGGGGAGCTGGGCATCATCTTCTGCTCGTTCTCGGATGCCGTGCGCAACCACCCTGCCCTCGTGCGGAAGTACCTGGGTACGGTGGTGCCTTACTCGGACAACTTCTTTGCGACGCTGAACTCGGCAGTCTTCAGCGACGGCTCCTTTGCGTACATCCCAAAAGGTGTGCGTTGTCCTATGGAGCTGTCGACCTACTTCCGCATCAACGCGAAAGAGACCGGTCAGTTCGAGCGGACGCTCATCATTGCCGAAGAGGGTGCGCACGTCAGCTATCTCGAAGGCTGCACGGCGCCGATGCGTGACGAAAACCAGCTTCACGCGGCGGTTGTCGAGCTCGTCGCGCTCGACAACGCGACGATCAAGTACTCCACGGTGCAGAACTGGTATCCCGGCGACAAGGACGGGAAGGGCGGCATCTATAACTTCGTGACCAAGCGCGGCAAGTGCCAGGGCGTCAATTCGAAAATCACGTGGACGCAGGTCGAGACGGGGTCCGCCATCACGTGGAAGTATCCCGGGTGCATCCTCCAGGGCGACAACTCAATCGGTGAGTTCTATTCCGTCGCGACCACCAACAATTGGCAGCAGGCGGACACCGGCACGAAGATGATCCACCTTGGGAAGAATACGAAGAGCACGATCGTGTCGAAGGGGATTTCAGCCGGCCACGGCCAGAACACGTACCGTGGTCTCGTGAAGATTTCCAAGGGGGCCAGAGGCGCGCACAACTACTCGCAGTGCGACTCGCTGCTGATCGGCGACAAGTGCGGCGCGCACACGTTCCCGTACCTGGAGATCAAGAACAGCACGGCGAAAGTCGAGCACGAAGCGTCGACGTCGAAGATTGGCGAGGACCAGATTTTCTACTGCCGCCAGCGCGGTCTGTCGACCGAGGATGCCGTGAACCTGATCGTCAGTGGTTTCTGCAGGGAAGTCTTCCGGCAACTGCCGATGGAATTCGCCGTTGAGGCGCAGAAGCTGTTGAGCGTCAGTCTCGAAGGCAGTGTTGGATAAGGTCAAAGGTAAAGGTCAAAGTCAAAGGTCAAAGGTCAAAGGTCAAAGGTACTGATGCTCAAAGTTCGAAACCTTCACGCGCGAGTGGCAGGCCGAGAAATTCTTCGAGGCATCGATCTGTCAATGAATCACGGAGAGGTCCACGCCATCATGGGCCCGAATGGCTCCGGCAAAAGCACGCTGGCGCGCGTATTGTCGGGACATCCCGAATATGAAGTGACCGACGGCGAAATTCTGTTCGAAGGCGAGAACCTGCTCGAGATGGCTCCCGAAGAAAGAGCGCGTGCGGGCGTTTTCATGGCCTTTCAGTACCCCGTCGAGATTCCTGGCGTCAACAACGCGTACTTTCTCAAAGCGGCACTGAACACGATGCGGAAGCACCGCGGCGAAGAAGAGCTCGACGCGATGGAGTTCATGACGCTCGTCCGCGACCGCATGAAGCAGCTCGACATGGACGAGGCGTTTCTCAACCGGCCAGTCAACGAGGGCTTTTCGGGCGGCGAAAAAAAGCGCAACGAAATCTTCCAGATGGCGGTGCTCGAACCGAAGCTGGGCGTTCTCGATGAAACAGATTCCGGGCTGGACATCGACGCCCTGAAGGTCGTAGCGCATGGCGTCAATGCGATGCGCGTCGCGGATCGGTCGTTCCTGGTCGTGACGCACTACCAGCGGCTTCTCAACTACATCGTCCCGGACGTGGTGCATGTGCTGACCGACGGCCGCATCATCCGGTCTGGCGGCAAGGAGCTCGCCCTCGAGCTCGAGGACAAGGGATACGGCTGGCTCGAGGAGCCGGTGGGCAGTCCGGAGGCCTGAAGGATCGGAGACCTAAAGGCCTCCGGCTACCGGATGAATGGGTGACTTGGTAGCCGGAGACCTTTAGGTCTCCGCGAATGACATGACTGGCACATTGGACCATTACAAACAGGACTTCATGGATACGCGCGACAGGCGCCCGCATGCAGAGCCCGTCGAGCTCGCACGGACGCGCGAGGCCGCGCTCAGCCGGTTCCTGGCGCTCGGGTTTCCGACCACGCGCGACGAAGAATGGCGATTCACCAGCGTTGCGCCGATCGCGGGCCACTCGTTTGCCCAGGCCCACGCGTCCGCCAATGCAGGTCACCGCAGTCTCGCTCCTCTGCGCCTTTCAGGTGTCGCTGGGGCCGAGCTGGTCTTCGTGGACGGCCGCTTTGCGCCGGCGCTGTCGAGCATCGAAGACCTTCCGCGCGGGGCCCGACTCGAAAGTCTTGCCGACTATGCGGGGAGTGTCGCCAACGGGACCGTGCCTCATCTGACGCGCGTCGCGTCGTTCGATCAGAGGGCATTCGTCGCGTTCAACACGGCGTTCTTTCGCGACGGCGCCTACATTCACATCCCGGCTCACACGGTGATGGAGAAGCCGATTCACGTGCTGTTCGTGTCGTCCGGTGACAGCGACCAGCGTCGCACGGCGATGTCGCATCCGCGTGTGCTTGCAGTGCTCGGCGACAACAGCCAGGCAGCAATTGTCGAGAGCTATGCCGGGCCGGATGGCGCCCTGTATCTCACGAACGTCGTGACAGAAATCGTGCTCGGCAACAACGCGGTACTCGATCATTACAAGCTGCAGCACGAGAGCACTGAGGCGTACCATGTCGGCGCGATTTTCCTCAAAGCCGGACGCAGCGCGAATTGCGCCTCGCATTCGATGAGCCTGGGCGGGGCGCTCGTCCGCAACGACGTGCTCGCAGTCCTGGACGGCGAGGGCGGCGAGTGCACGCTGAACGGGCTGTATCTGGCGGACGGCCATCGGCTGATCGACAACCACACCACCATCGATCACGCGATGCCGCACTGCGGAAGCAGGGAAATCTACAAGGGGATTCTCGCCGATCGTGCCCGCGGCGTCTTCAACGGCAAGATCATCGTCAGGCCCGATGCGCAGAAGACCGACGCGAAGCAGACCAATCGCGCGCTGTTGCTGTCGGAAGACGCGCAGATCAACTCGAAGCCCGAGCTCGAGATCTTCGCCAACGACGTCAAGTGCACGCACGGCGCCGCGGTAGGGCAGCTCGACGAGGACGCGGTGTTTTACCTGCGATCGCGAGGACTGGGCCTGGCCGAGGCACGGCATCTGCTGATTCACGCTTTTGCGGGCGACGTGTTGAATCGGATGCCGCTTGCGCCCGTTCGACACGCTGTCGAGGAAGTCTTGCAGCGACAGCTGGCGGAGGTGCTCGCCGCCGCAGCGTAGGCAGGACGTGACAGGCCGTAACCCTTCGGCACGCTGAGGGTTGAACACTATGGCATCTGTAGTATCCGCACATCGAGAGGCCCTGGACGTCAGGGCGATCCGGCGGGATTTCCCACTTCTGCGGCAGCGTATTCACGGCAAGCCACTGGTTTACCTCGACAACGCCGCGACGACGCAGAAGCCGCAGGCAGTGCTCGACGCCCTGGTGCACTACTACGTCGAAGAGAATTCCAACGTCCATCGTGGCGTGCATTCCCTGAGCGGGCGTGCCACCGACTCTTACGAGGCGGCGCGCGAGACCGCTCGTCGCTTCCTCAATGCCGCCGACGCGAACGAGATCGTCTTCGTGCGCGGCACGACCGAGGGCATCAATCTCGTGGCCCAGACCCTCGGCCGCACGCTGGTCGGCGTCGGCGACGAGATCGTCATTTCCGAGATGGAGCACCATTCGAACATCGTCCCGTGGCAGATCCTGTGCGAGCAGAAAGGTGCGAAGCTGCGCGTCATCCCGGTGAGCGACACGGGTGAGCTGCTGCTGGACGAGTTCGAGCGGCTGCTGAACGACCGTACGAAGGTTGTGGCGATTGCGCATGTGTCGAACGTGCTCGGCACGATCAATCCAATCGCGGAGGTCGTCCGGCTGGCCAAGGCGCGGGGAATCACCGTGGTGGTCGACGGGGCGCAGGCGGTGGCGCACATGCCCGTGGATGTTCAGGCGCTGGGCTGCGATTTTTACGCGTTCTCGGGCCACAAGATCTTCGGCCCTACCGGCGTGGGTGTTCTTTACGGCCGCAAGGCACTGCTCGAGTCGATGCCCGTGTATCAGGGCGGCGGCGGCATGATCGGGAGGGTCACGTTCGAGCGGACGACGTTTGCCGACCTTCCGTACAAGTTCGAGGCAGGCACGCCGCACATTGCGGGCGCGATTGGTCTTGCGGCGGCGCTCGACTACCTGACGGCCATCGGCATCGAGCGCGTGGCCGCTTACGAGGACGAGCTCCTGAAGTACGCGACCCGCGCCCTGACGGAAGTGCCCGGCTTGCGGCTGACCGGCACGGCGCCGGCCAAGGCTTCGGTGCTGTCATTTGTTCTCGGCGATGTGCATCCGCACGACGTGGGCACGATTCTCGACCGCGAGGGCGTCGCCGTCCGCGCCGGACACCACTGCTGCCAGCCGTTGATGGCCCGCCTTGGCGTGCCGGCGACGGCGCGCGCGTCGCTTGCTTTGTACAACACGCGTGAGGATGTCGACGCGCTGGTCGCCGCGCTGCGCACCGTGCGGGAGGTATTCGGGTGAACACCGAGCTCCAGGATCTGTATCAGGAAGTGATCCTCGACCATAATCGTCGGCCGAGGAATTTCCGCGCCATCGACGAAGGACGCAGCGCCGAGGGTTTCAATCCGCTCTGCGGCGATCGAGTCACCGTCTACCTGAAAGTCGACGACAGCGGAGTGATCACGGACGTCAGTTTTCAAGGTTCCGGTTGTGCCATTTCGAAGGCGTCGGCGTCGTTGATGACCGAAAGCGTCAAGGGGAAGACCGTCGAGGAGGCCAAGGCGCTGTTCGAGCGCTTTCAACAGATGATCACGGCACCGGCGGAGACGCCTATCGACAATCTCGGCAAGCTGACGGTGCTGGCCGGGGTGCGTCAGTTCCCGGTTCGCGTGAAGTGCGCGAGCCTCGCATGGCATACGATGCGCTCGGCGATGGACGCGCGCGCCGACGTCGTATCAACAGAATGACGAAGGAACTTCCTGTTATCCAGCCGTCGGCCGTTCAGTCATCAGCCGGGGGCGCCGACCAGCAGACGACGGGCATCGTGAATGACCCCGAACGAAGCTCCGCGTTGACACCGCACATTGTCAAGGCCATTTCCACCGTCTACGACCCTGAGATTCCGGTCAATATTTACGACCTGGGTCTGATTTACGACATCATCGTCGATGCATCCAGCGCTGTCGGCATCCGCATGACGCTGACCGCGCCGGCGTGTCCGGCGGCGCAGTTTCTTCCCGACAAGGTGAAGACAACCGTTGCCGGGGTTCCTGGTGTGTCCGATGTGAAGGTCGATGTCGTGTGGGAGCCCCCCTGGGACCGCGACCGGATGTCAGAGGCGGCGAAGCTACAGCTCGGTCTCTGGTAGGGGCGTCGATTCAAGCACAAGTCACAACTTGTGAGTCGGCGCTTGATCTTCTGAGATTTGACCCGCGAAGCATGCGCCCGCTGCCCGCATTTCTTCTAATGCTCGTGCGGAATCGCCGACGTTGACCTCCACGCCGGCAATTGCATCCGTCAGCACCGTGACTTCCAGGCCCGCGCGTCGCGCGTCGAGCACTGAGTGCTTCACACAGTAATCAGTGGCGAGTCCGCCTACGTACAAATGGTCAATGCCGCGTGCTTTGAGATCGTCGAGAAAGTTCGTACCGTTCGGGTTGTGGCCCTCGAGCGCCGAGTAGCCCGGTTCGTCGGGCCCCTCTCCCGTGGTGATCACGATCGCGGATTCAGGCAGCCGCAGGTCGTCGTGAAACGCCGCCCCCTCCGTGCCCTGCACGCAGTGCGGCGGCCACTCTCCGCCATACTGCTGAAAGTGCGAAGTGACGCGAGGATGCCAGTCACGGGATGCGTACACGGGCCATCCGCGCGCAACTGCTTCAGCGGCATAGCGGTTGAGCGGGGCGACCACGCCGTCGCCATTCGGAACCTCGAGCGCGCCTCCACGACAGAAGTCCTTCTGCACGTCGACGATCAGCAAAGCTGAACGGCTTCCTGTCATCATGTTGAGCATAGCAGCTCCATGAGCCTGTCTCTGTCGACGGATTTGTACGAGCTCACCATGGTCGCCGGCTACTGGTCGGCCGGTTATCTGCCGCAGGCGACGTTCGAGCTGTTCGTGCGCGAGCTGCCGCCCAATCGTGCGTACCTCGTTGCGGCCGGAGTCGATCAGGTCCTCGACTATCTGGAACAGCTTCGCTTTACCCAGGCGGACATCGACTACCTGCGCGGCGTTCCCGCTCTTCACGGTGTGCCGCGTGATTTCTTCGACGACTACCTGCCGCGCTTTCGTTTTACCGGTGAAGTCCGGGCGGTCGAGGAAGGGACCCCAATATTTCCGCCTGCACCGATTCTGACCGTCACCGCACCGTTGCCGGAGGCGCAGCTCGTGGAGACCGCGCTTCTCACGTACGTCGGATTCCAGACTTCCGTTGCAAGCCGCGCTGCGCGGATTGCGCACGCGGCGTCCGGACGCGCGGTGGTGGAATTCGGTGCGCGGCGCGCGCATGGAATCGAAGCGGGAGTGCTGGCCGCGCGTGCGGCGTTCATCGGTGGCTGCGTTTCAACGTCTAACGTCGAAGCGGGCCGACGGTTTGGCATTCCGGTGTCTGGAACGATGGCTCATTCCTGGGTCATGTCGTTCGAGGATGAGGTCACCGCATTTCGACAGTATGCTCGGCTGTTTGGCGAGCACGCGGTGC
This sequence comes from uncultured Acidobacteriota bacterium, assembly GCA_963814955.1. Lineage (GTDB taxonomy): Bacteria > Acidobacteriota > Vicinamibacteria > Vicinamibacterales > UBA2999 > DATCJA01. The sequence goes on along the minus strand of CAWFEX010000008.1, from coordinate 553,028 downwards.
TGCTGCTGGATACATACGACACCGTCGAGGCCGCCCGGGCTGTTGTTGCCGCGGGTCTGAAACCGTCGGCGGTGAGGCTCGACAGCGGCGATCTGATTGCGCTGAGCTCGCTCGTGCGCGCCATTCTGGACGACGGAGGTCTTCACGAAACCAAAGTCTTCGCAAGCGGCGACCTCGACGAATGGCGTATCGACGAAATTGTCAGAGCAGGTGCGCCTGTCGACGGATTTGGCGTCGGCGCGGCTCTGAGCACTGTCAGCGACGTCCCCTCGCTTGGTGCTGTGTACAAGCTCGTCGAGCTGGAACGTCGAGGAGCCGCGGTGCCGGTGATGAAGCGCTCGGTCGGCAAGCACACATATCCCGGCAGAAAGCAGATCTGGCGGATGTTCAATGATGGCGTGGCAAAGGAAGACGTCATCGAGCAGGTCCGCGACGCCGCCGAGATGCCCCCCGGACAACCGCTCCTGACCCGCGTCATGTCGGCAGGCAAGCGAGAGCATCCGGCGCTGTCCGTGAGCGATCTTCGCGCTCGAAGTCGAACCGCTCTTGCAGCGCTTCCGGAGTCCGTGCGTCGAATTCACCAACCCGAACACTACAAGGTCCGGTTCGGCAGCGCGCTCCGCGCAACCATGGGACAGTTCCGCTGATATGTGAAATCCGCGTCAGGGCGCTTGCAACCCGGGCGTGAGACCGCCTTCGTTACTTGATGAAGGTGCCTGCTCGCAGCTCGGCATAAGCCTGCCGTAGCTGTTCCTCGGTGTTCATCACGATCGGTCCGTGCCACGCTACCGGCTCCTCGAGCGGCTCACCGGATACGAGCAGGAACCGGATTCCCTGTTCCCCGGCCTGCACAACCACTTCGTCTCCGTTGTCGAAGAGCACCAGAGATCGGTCGGCGACGTCTGAAGACTCGGTATCAGCACCCGAACCGACGCGATCGGTCTGTACCTCACGTGGTTGCGATGCATCGCGGAATCTGCCGGATCCCTCGAAGATGTACGCGAATGCGTTCCGTCGTGTTTCGACGCGGAGGTGCTTTTTCACGCCAGGCGGAATGACGATGTCGAGATACCGCGGATCGGCAGCGACGCCGTCCACGGGCCCGGTCTTCCCTAGAAAGCTGCCGCATACGACGCGAACCCGCGTGCCATCGTCGTCGATCACCTCCGGGATGTCGGCGGCTTTCACGTCCTGGTAGCGCGGCGCGGTCATTTTGAGTGACGAGGGCAAGTTGGCCCAGAGCTGGAAGCCGTGCATCCTGCCCTGCGTGTCGCCCCGCGGCATTTCCTGGTGCAGGATGCCGCTGCCCGCCGTCATCCACTGAATGTCGCCCGCTCCAAGACTGCCCCGATTGCCGAGGCTGTCCCCGTGTTCAACGTTGCCCGCGAGCACGTAGGTGATCGTTTCGATTCCACGATGCGGATGCCACGGAAAGCCCGCGAGGTAATCACTCGGATTGTCGTTTCGAAAGTCATCGAGCAGCAGGAATGGGTCGAACTCGCTGGTATTGCCGAATCCGAACGCCCGCCGCAGGCGAACGCCAGCGCCCTCGAGCGTGGGCCTGGACTGGACAATCCGTTTTGTCGCGCGAATAGACATGAAGCACCCTGGATGAAATGAGATCTCATGATCGCATGCGGAAGGTCATGGGTTCGAGCTTATCCAATCGCGGAATGCCTCGAGAGTTGACCAAATTCCGTGTGGCATGGCGGTTGCGACATCTTCTTACGAGGAATGTCGGCCTGTGCTGAGCAATGCGGTGACGACGTCTGCCAAAGCTCATCATCGTGTCTTCATCACGATCGTCATCGCGCTCGTATTGGTGCTGTGGACCTCGGCCGGTTTCGCGGCGTGGATTCTTGCCGGTGTGGTGACCAGCCTTCCGGACGAGAAGGCGCTGCGAGGGATGGCGCAGGCCACCAGAATATTCGACGCACACGATGACCCCGTCTTCACGTTTTTCACGGAATACCGCATCGAGGTCCCGCTCTCGCGCGTCTCGCCGCACCTGATCGATGCCATCGTGGCAGTCGAAGATCAACGTTTCTTCGAACACGGCGGCGTCGATTTCATCCGTGTCGCCGGCGCCATGTGGGGCAATCTGCGCAACGGATGGGGAAGCGAGGGTGCCAGCACGATCACGCAGCAGGTGGCACGTCAGAGTTTTCTGAGCCGCGAGAAGACGCTGCAACGCAAGTTGAGGGAAGTGGTTGTAGCCGCACGGCTCGAAAGCCAGTTCAGCAAGCGGCAGATTCTCGAGTGGTATCTCAACAAGGTGTACTTCGGCAACGGCCTCTACGGTGTTGAGGCCGCATCCCTGGGTTACTTTGGAAAACATGCTGCGGAGCTCGATGTGGCCGAAGCGGCGCTGCTGGCAGGCCTCGTAAAGGCGCCATCGAGCTACGCTCCGACGGTCAGCATGCGCCGCGCACTCGCGCGCCGCCAGACGACCCTCAACGCGATGCGTGAGACCGGAACGATCAACGAGTCCACGTTTCGGCAGGCGTCGTCTCGCGAGGTGCACCTTCAGGACCGTCTGCATACTCCGGAAACCTACGGTCAGTACTTCAAGGAAGAGGTTCGAAAGCAGCTCATTGGGCTGTTCGGGGCGGAGCGCGTCGACGAGGGCGGCCTCAACGTGTACACGACAATGGATCCTGACCTTCAGAAACTTGCCGAGGCCGAGGTGACGCGCGCAGTAGGCGAGATAGAGCAGCGTCAGTTACGCCGGCGTCAACCCCTCTCCAGCGACGCGCCTCTGCAAGCCGCGCTCGTCGCGCTTGACGCGACAACGGGCGAAGTGCGAGCCATCGTCGGCGGTCGCAGCTTTGACGAGAGCCCCTTCAATCGCGCCACCCAGAGCAGGCGTCAGGCAGGTTCCGCGTTCAAGCCGTTCGTCTACGCGGCAGCCCTCGAGCGTGGTTACACGCCGGGGACGCTGATTGACGCGTTCGGCATTCCCGTGATGACGCTCCAGGGTGCCTGGACCCCTGACGATCACTCTGGCGGCGGTGCCATGACGATGAGGACGGCGCTCCGACTATCCAGCAACTGGGCCGCCGTGAACACGTTGCAGGACATCGGCATACCGGCAGCGTTGCGTGCGGCCGAACGATTCGGCATCGAATCGGTCCCAGGGGTTCCGTCGCTGGCGCTTGGGTCGGGCGAAGTGACTCTGCTCGCCATGACCGCCGCGTACGCGGCATTTGCCAATGCCGGCATGCGCTCACAGCCTTTGCTGATCCGCCGCGTCGAAGCAACCAGCGGCGAGGTGCTGTTCTCGGCGCGGCCTCGTGCCGAACGTGCTGTAAGCGAGGCAACCGCCTTCCTGATGACAGCCATGCTTTCGGATGTGCTGAATAGTGGTACCGGATGGCAGGCTCGGCGAGTCGGGTTCAAGCATCCGGCGGCCGGGAAGACCGGCACGACCAACGGCTATCACGACGCGTGGTTCGTTGGCTACACGCCTCATCTGGCAACGGGCGTGTGGGTCGGCCATGACTATCCGCGTGCAATCGCCGCGCGCGAGTACGCCGCCACGCTCGCCGTTCCCTTGTGGGGCCGGTTCATGTCGATCGCAACTCGAAGAGACCCGCCCAGGCCGTTTCCATTACCAGCGAATGTGACGTCCGTGACGATTTGTCGCCTTTCCGGCAAGCGTGCCACCGATGCTTGCCGGGATGCCGCGGTCTTCGACAGCGATGCATCGCCGACGGAGCGTCCGGCCGTCTACACCGAATATTTCACGCGTGGCACGGAGCCCGTCGAGGATTGCGACTGGCACATAGACGTGTATTCGCTGTGGCCCGTAACGGCCGCTTTGTCACCAACGCTGCGACCGCGGCCGTCACACTGATTCCTGCACTACGCAGCGCCAGCGCGCGCATCGTTCACGATTGCGATCGGGAAGTGAGCACAAAACGCCGGAAGAACGTTGACGGTTGTGTGGTTGAGAGCGCAGAGATCGTCGTACACAGCAGGCTCACGATACCAATCAGTCCAAACAAGGCTCGAAACGCGAGCCGGCCTCTTACTCCCTTGAATGGTCCGGCCCACCATACGCGCAACGTGCCGCGGCTCGCATCCGCACTGAGCGTCGCGTTATAACGCTCGATGTGATGAGTATCTGCCACATCCGGATGCGCAATGATGGCTCTGATGTCCGCTGTTCTCGGAGACGCGAGCTCGTACCGCCACGCCTCGCCGACAGGTTCGCCGTTCTGGAGATAGAGCTCGATCTCGGTCCGCCGACGAGCCTCCGTCGACAGACCGTCGCGCCACCGAACATTTACAAGCGGTGCCGGCCGCTCGAAGATTGCCCACGCCACACCCAGTAGGATGAGCACACACTGACCGCCGACGGCGGTCTTGCGGATCAGCTCTCGTGTCGCGGGCGTCATTGTGCTCCGCCCACCGAGACACGCGAAAAGAGTCCGTTGCCCAACATGGTCCAGAGGAGCGCGTGGAGACCCGCGAAGATGACCAGAGCGCTCATCGAATTCCGGCGAGAAGATGCCACCATCCAGCAGGCGGCGAACACGCCAGGGAAAACCGATAAGAGGAGGTCGAGGTTGTACGGCGAGGTTTCCGACCACCAGCGGACCAGAAAAATTAATCCGGGCAGCGCGTAGAGGATGGCTGGCACGAGTGTGATCCGACGGGACGTCAGAACGGCCAAAGCCAGGATCGGAACGCCAGACAGCGCGCTGAACAGGCCAAATTCGCCGAGACCTGCTTGAGACAGCAGCGGATTAGCGATTCGACCCTCGAAGACCATCGGCTCCAATATGGGCCGGTGCCCGAGCTGCCTCGCCCAGACGATCGACATACCGGCAAACGTCATGTACAGGAAGATCCACCCGAGATAGAGTGCAACGGCCGACGACGTAAACGTCGCTGTGCGTAGCAGGCGACGGAGCGCGTCTCCCCGTCCGCTGAGGCACGCAAGTGCGCCCCCGGCGATTCCGAGCATGCCGAAGCCGTGTAGCGCTGTGTGCAACCCCTGAAGCGATCCCGCCGCCAGTGTCGAGGCGTCGGCCTGTACGGTGCTGCGGCTTCTGCCCAGGGCCAGGAGCGGTACGACCCCTGCGGCCATGGAGAGGTAACCGAGCTCCCAATATCCGAAGTACAGAAGGCAAAGCGGTGTAGCCATTGCCAGGCCCACATAGCGACAGCTCTGACGCGACCATTTATGCCAGGCTGCGGCAACGCCCAGTTCGAGCAGGAACAACAGGCCCGCGAGCCTCGAAATGGTGTCAAACGTGCGGGGGGGCGACGTATCCGACCCACCGAACGCATCGTCGAGCATCGCCATGACTACGTCGCCGAGGTGTGAGTGGAAGTTGACGACCTGTTCCCTGACGCGAAAGCGGGTGGTGAACTCATCACGAGAACTGGCGGTGTCACCGCCGTCGGGCATCAGGTCGTGCCCTTGGAATTCCCGGGGCAGCGGGACGGCCACGAAGGCCGCAGCGGCGACCGTAATCGCGCCGATCACAACGAGCCGCCGGTTTCGCCGTCGAGCGGAGGCGGCACGCAGCACCAGGAATGCAAGGCCCAAAGAAATGGAAGACGGCGCGCGGGGGATGTGGAGGGCGGCGTTCTGCCACACGACGATCGCGGCAGTAAACCATCCGGCACCGTGAAGTAGCAGCAGAAGGCTCGTGATGCCGACGAGCATCACTTGACCGGGGCTCGCCTGCGCCAGTCTGGCGCTCACAAAGTCACCAGGAGACCCACGACGGCAACCCACGCCCACCGGCTCACCTGCGCACGAAAGTGCGCGAGGGAAAATGAGCGGTCTGGTAGCGGCATCAACGAGGCGATGGACAAGACACCCACGAATTGGAGCCACGCGCGCGGCTCGGGCCCTGCTGAGCTCCACTGTCCCGCCACGAACCACGCGAGCAGCACGAAGACCGGGCCCATGGAGATGACCACGCGCGCCACTGAATGGCGAAGGCCCGCACCGGAGTTCGAGGCCCGCACGGCGCGGCTATTCTAACGCCTCCCATCGGGACGCGCTTCGACGTATTATCAAGGACGCTCGGTGCCGGCGGCCACTCCCGTCAAGTGAACGTTTCCCTTCTGCGAGCCCTACGGATCGTGATCAATGCGGACTCCGATCCAGTACGGCAGGTGCTCTTCGCGAACCTGGTGCAGGCACGACGCTCGGTGAGGTGGGCATACCGCGTCCACGCGCAACTGGCCGGCACGTGGGCGTCTGCTCTCCTGATTTCGGGCTTCGGCCTCGCGTACTTTCTGCGGATCTCTTTTCCGCCCAAGTCACGTGCATCGATCCTGACCGCTGCCAAGCATGCCAACGCTCGCCGTCAGATCGCGCGCGTGTGTGGCTGGGTGGGGCAGGAGCATTGTGGTCAGATTCGGACGACGCTCGAGTTCAGTGGCGCCTTGGCGGGGCTCACGAGCCTTGTTGACCGGGACTCGCCGGCTATCCTTCTTCGATCGCTTCGCATCATCCGCGCGCTCGACCGCAAGTATGGGTTTCTCGTGGCGTGTCGATCGGTGGCTGCGATCGCGTGGTATGCGCGCACGAAGGCCATCCTGGTCGAGTGCCGACCCGGTGCGGTGCTCGTCTCCAGCGATTCCAATCCTGAGGAGGTTGGCTTCACGGCCGCGGCGTCGGAGCTGGCTATACCGCGAGTCTTTGTCTCGCACGCATACCCGACGCCTTTTTCTCCGGCCCTGAACTTCAGTCTGTCGATTCTCGAAGGCGAAGGGGCGGTGCGCTCCCGCACCCGAAGAAGCCCTATCAAGGGTGAAATCGTCCTGGCTGGTGTCGAGGGCGACTCCGCGCCACTGGATGTCGCACGATTCGAGCGGAAAGGGCCCGTAATTGGCATCTTTGCCCCGAAGGCTGTGTCGTGGCCGACGCTGGCTGCGGTCATAGAGGACTGCCGCCACGCATTCGACGCGCGGCAAATTGTGATTCGCTGGCATCCGAGCCGGCTCGACCAGGCCCGGCATCTCCACTCGCTTGGCGACCTGTCCGGAATCGAGGAGTCGCCGATGACGGCAGCGTTACCGGATGTGGCACGTCGATGCGACTGGGTGATTGCCGACGAGAACAGCAACGTCCACCTGCCCGTACTCAAGCTCGGGATTCCGACGATTGTCGTCAAGGGACTGGGACTGTATCCCGCCAGTCGTTCGGACATGTATGGTTTTGCCGCCGCGGGTATCGTGTTTCCTCCGGTGGCCTCGATTCGAGAGGTCCGGGCGCCTGCGTTGAAGGCGTTCTTTGAAGACGGCTGGGCTGCGCGGTTTCGACAGTACGACGCTTCGTATATGCGTTCGCAGGCCGAAATCGGTGCCGAAGTCCGACGCGCAATCTGGCGGCTGATCGAGGCCCCACGGGAAAAGATGCTGGCGTGACGCGCCACGAAAGCGAAATCAGAAGCGGCGACGCGACGCCCGTGCCACGTGGCTGGACGAGGCTGGTTGCCACGCTCCTGAGTCTGGCGGTGAGCGGTACGTTGCTGGTGATCTTGTACCGCAGCCTTGATTTCAGCCTCGTTGCCCAGGCACTGCTGCGAGTCGACAGGCTCTGGCTCGTGATTTCCGTCGGCATGATCCTGCCCATCACCTACCTGCGGGCCGTGCGCTTCTACTGGGTTGCACCGGCGGGTGCGCTCCCGGGAACCGGTGAAGCGTTCCGGCTGACACTGGTCGCCTCCGCCCTGAACGTGGTGCTTCCGGCAAAGGCTGGTGATCTCGTCAAGGGGTACTTCGTGGCGACGCGGAGTTCCACGTCCGCCGGTATCGCGGTGGCAATCGTGGTCTACGAGCGGCTGTGCGATCTCTTCGCGCTGCTTGCGTGGTGTCTCGTTGGATGGGTTGTCGGGCGGCCGCAGATTCCCGGCCTTCCTGGTGCGTTCTGGTTCGTCCTCGGAAGCGTTGGGGCGATCTGTCTTGTGTTGATTTCCTCTGAAGGTGCCGCCGATGTCGTGCGCGCCATTGCGACACGAGTGTTGGCCGGCGGGCGACTCAGGAAGCTCCATGCGCTCGCCGACGGTTGGCCAGGACTGCTGCGCGTCCTTCGCGGTCGTCGTCGTTGGGTCGTGTCGTATTCGCTGGCGTTATGGCTGACGCATCTGATCCAGATCTGGCTTTTCACGTTCGCTCTTTCGGTTGACGTCCCGTTCACGGTCAGCGCGAGCCTGTCAGCCGTCGCGTTGATGGCCGGTCAGGTCCCGTTCACGTTTGCCGGTCTTGGTGTGCGTGACGTGGTCCTCGTAGTCCTGCTGGCAGGTTACATGGCACCGGAATCTGCGGCGGCGATGGGCGTGCTGATCTCGACGCGAGGTCTGGTGCCACCGCTCATCGGCCTGTTCATCATGCGTCCTTACCTGTCGTCTGCCGTCGAGGACGCGCGACGGTGGCGACAGAAGACGGAGCCCTGCGAAGCGACCAAGGTTGTATAGTCGAACGTCGGCGTGCTTCGTCTGATACGTCAATCGACCGCTCGACTGTGGGACGCATTTCGACGCGGCCCGGAACTTCGTCGCCTCATCCGACGGGTGCACAAGCTTGAAGTGCAGTCGAAGGAGGGTCGCGCGAAGTGGGAAGTGGTGCACGCCGGGCTCAAGCGCAGGAGCGAGATGCACCACCGCAGAGTTCTCAGCCCCGAGATCGTTCGCAGTCTTCTACCGTCGCGGGTCGCGACGGTTTCAGCCAGGGCGGCACGCGCCGACGCCCGCGCCGCGGCAGCGCAACTGGAGGCGGTGTCGGCCGCCTATCGAGAGGCGAGCGAGCGTGTTCAGGAGTCCATGGACGGTCTGATGCGGACGGATCTCGACGGACTCACATGGTGGGTTCCGCTCGGGTCGGAGGTCACTGGAGCCGCGCGTGATCGCTTCGTGGCCAAACAGCGCTTTCCATATCGCAACATCACTCAAGCCCGGGAATTCGCGGTCGGTCCCGTCATGCTCGACGTCGGCGCCAACACAGGACGGATGTCGATTCCCCGCGTGATTTTGGGCGACTTTGTTCAGGCATACTGCGCAGAGCCCGACCCGCTCAACTATGCAGCTCTCGTGCGCAACGTGCTCGACAACGGACTGCGTGGTCTGGTGCTGCCGGACCGGGTCGCCATCGGTGCGGCGACAGGGTCGGCGTTTCTTCGTCATGCCAAGTACTCCGGCGGACATCACCTTGTGCGTCGCGGCGAAACCAGCGACGCCATCGAGGTTCCCTGTTGCAGCCTGGATGACTGGTGCGACCGGCTGTCAATCGATCCCGATCTCGTTGCCTACGTGAAGGTGGACACGCAAGGCTGGGAGATGGACGTGATGCAAGGTGCGCCGCGCCTTCTGGCTCGCCGTCACGTCGCGTGGCAACTGGAGATCAGTCCCGCCCATCTGAGTTCAGCGGATACGTCTGCGGCAGACCTGTATCGGATGTGCGCCGGTCTCTTCAGCCACTTCATCGACCTTGGGAAGGCGGCTGAAGGGCCGCGGGCGCGACGGACCACGGATCTAAGCTCGGCGCTCGAATACGTGGGCGCCGATCATTCGCAGACCGACATCATTCTGTTCAACCCGGCGTGACGTCCGCCTCGGTCGCGTCCCGTATCTTCTTGAGCTCGACGAACGCCGAGATCACCGGCCTGAGCGCCGCAGCGGGGTCGGGTTCGAGCGATGGAGGCGCCGTAGCCTTTCTGGCCAGAAGTCGCAGGCGGATCGGTCACTCCCTTCGAGAACTTCTCATCCAGGTGATGGAAGGCGGCCACGGTTTCGAGACCGGCCCGCGCGAGCAATCCGCGCAGGCACGCCTCGGTAAAGGCCACGATGTGGTTGCGCCGGTGCAGGCAGTATTTGAAATCTCCGTGAACGGCCAACGTATCGAGGCGCGGGACCCCCACGAAGCAGTAACCACCGGGAAGAATTGCGCCGGCGAGCTGACGCAGCGTCTCGAGGGGCCGGGGCAGGTGTTCGAGTACGTGGTACACGATCACGAGATCGAACTGTGGCTGCGTGGGTATAGCTCGAAGCTCCTTGTGCCTCGCGAATGCCACGTTATTGGCGGGCTCCAGACCGTAGGTATCCCACCCGTGGTCGTGGAATGAGTTGAGCCACGTGCCGGGGCCGCATCCGAAATCGAAAACCCGTGCGTCGGGCGTTGGTGCGCTCGCAGCAAAGAACTGGTCGAGCGCCGCAAACAGCGCTGGCGCTCCACCTTTCTTGGTTCTGGTCTGGGGTGAATGTGGAGAACTGTTCTCGCGAGAAGCCTGCCATCCTCCGTCGGGCGCGTAATACGCGTCCAGCACCTCCTGCGGCGGCTGCGGATGCACGAAGAGCAACCCGCATTCGCCGCATGCGACGGCATGGTGCCCGCGGCCAAGGCGCCACGGCTTGATGATTTCCACCCGCGACGCAGTGCATGCGGGGCAAGTGATCTCTCTGGCCACGTCCGTGTGCGAGTTTATCAGCCCGGCTCGGTTACCTGTCGCGGACGGATCTTGCTAAGCTGGAAGAATGCCGTTTCGGGAGATTGCGGGCCACCAGCGGCTGCTTCCCCTCATCGCTCGCGCAGCCGCACACGGCACGCTGCCGCCGTCGATGCTGTTTGCGGGTCGGCGTGGCGTGGGTAAGAGCCGTACGGCGACAGCCGTCGCCGAGGCGCTCAATTGCCTCCAGCCCGCGACGTCACATCTGTTTGCGATCGACGGATGCGGGGCCTGTGCGTCGTGCCGACGCATTGCGCGGCGGGTTCACGCGGACATTTTCGTGGTCCAGCCAGGCGAGAGCGGCACCATCAAGGTCGACCAGGTACGCGAGATGATCGATCGGACTGCGTTCCGACCTTTCGAGGGTCGCAAGCGCGTGGTGATCGTCGACGATGCGGATGCGATGGTGCCGGCGGCGCAAAATGCGTTGCTCAAGACTCTGGAGGAACCTCCTTCCGGATCCATATTCATTCTCGTGTCGGCTGTAGCGGATTCGTTGCTGGCGACAGTGCGTTCCCGATGCTCGCTGCTTCGGTTCGGCGCGCTGACGGCCACAGAAATCGCGAAGCTGCTGGTCGATAGTCATGGATATACGCCAGCGGATGCGCGGGCGGCAGCTGGAGAGGGCGGCGGCAGCGTCGCACAAGCGCTGGAGATGCGCTCAGTCGATGTCATGGAAGCGCGCTCAGTCGCCAACCGGCTGCTCGACCAGGTGGCGCGCGCGGAGGATCCGGCACGCCGAATCGCGACCGCTGAGATCCTGAAAGGAAAGTCGGCCACCAGCGCCGAGGAACGGAATCAGCTTGCCGCGTGCCTGCGGGCTCTCTCGTCGCTCTTCAGGGACGTATGCATCATCGCCAGCCAGGCGGACACGCAGCTGCTGGCAAATGCCGACCTTGAAGGCGAGCTCAGGCGCCAGGCAGCCGCGTTCGACGACCGCCGCAGCCGCCGGGCATTCGCGGCCGTTGACGAGGCGCTTGCCGCCCTGGGACGCAACGCGAGCCCGAAGACCGTTGCCGACTGGCTCGTGCTGCAGCTCTAACCGGCTAGTACTTCGACCGCGCGGTTTTGATCGCCCTGAGGGCCACCGTTCGGCCGCGTGCATGTCGGCCCGCGGCGTCCGGCTCCGCACGCCGGGAAGTGTCGCTTCGGCTCAAACCCTGCCGCACCCGCCGCGAGTAAGGGGTGAGTCACCCGACGTCCGTCGCGGCATGCACCGCCGGTGCTGATTCGTCCGCCACGGATCGCGGGGCACGAACTCGCGGCGCTGAATCGCTCCGCTCCACTTCCGGCTGCGCAGTGCGGCGGCGTGCTCCGAACGGCCGCCGCAGGCCGGCATCCCCGCAACCGCAACGGGCGTCCCGGGGGGGCGGCGCACCGACGTGCCGGAGCGCGGCCGCCTGCGCAAGCGCCACTGAGGCGCAGCGGGAAATCGGGCGCAGCGAGGCTTCCGCGCGGCGAGTTCCCCGCAGTGCGTTCGAGTGGTGGCGAATCAGCTCGGACGTTTTGTGCCGCCTGACACATGTCGCGTCGAGGTAGCGGCTACTCGCCGCGCAGGCAGAAGGGCACCGAGCGAAGACCGATTTCCGGCGCGCCGCGCCGGCGGCCGCGATCCGGGACGTCGAGTGTGCCGCGCGTTGCGTCCACGACGAATAGAGCACTGTGGGACGGTTAAGGCACTAGGGATATCAATAGTCCCCGGCCTTACCTGCCCAGAACGCCCGACGCTCTTCGGGTAGCGTCGATTTCAGCACACCCATTGATTCGACGGTTGGGGCGATTCGAAACTGGAAGATGTACCGCTCCAGCGACGGGGGTTCAGCGTCGTCCGGGATGTGGGCGCCGTGCGCGCCGACGGAGTTGAGGAACACCAGCATCCGGTTCGGCATGAAGGCGACTTCGCCGACTTGGTGGCATCGCGCCGGGTCGATCCAGTGGGGCGCCGCGCCTCGCGCTTCCTCGTCTCCTTCGACGCGATAGATCTGCGTGCCCCACCTTTCGCTGTCGTCGCGGCGGGCAAGATACAGGATGCACGTCAAAAATCCCCATTTCGGATCGCGGTGTGGAGGAATCCGATAGCCGCGCCGGCGCAAAAGGATGCGGCCGTCTGAACTCTGAAACTCCACCGCGTCCGGCGAAACTTCGGGCCAGTTCAGCCTGAGCCAGCGGTCCAGCGGCTCGCGGAACATCGCGATCACGGCCGGAACGACGTATTCGGGCACGACAACCGATGTCAGATGACGCCAGACCCGTCGCGAATAGTCGGGCGCCAACCGGAAGGGCACCTGCAGCTGCTGCTTGTTTGTAGGCCGATCGGCAAAGAGTTCCAGCGGTGGCAGGCCTCTCAACAAGCACGTGTAGAGATCGTCCGGAAACACACTGTCGATCACTGTGTAGGGAAAAGGGTCTCCATGGAGCTCTGCTTTTTGGATGGCGCGCTCGATGTGTGCCGCGGTTCCAGACTTGGCCAGCGTGTCGTCGAGCTTCGACTGATATCTGTCGAGCTCTGCGTCGCGTTCGAGCACCGCGCGGACCTGCGATTCGCGCCGCGTCAGGCTTGAAAGGTGATCGTTCAAGGCCTTCAGTTGGCTGGCAATCTCGGCGCACTGACGTTCGAGAGCAGCGAGGCGGCCGGCGGTTTCGTCGGATCTGAAAAGGGGCATGGTGTAATTCTGTAATCTACTATCGTCGGTGATGGCACGAAAGCCACGTATAGCGATTACGGTTGGAGATCCCGCGGGCATCGGTCCGGAGATCGCGCGAAAGGCCGCAGATGACGCGCAGGTCCGCAACGCGTGTGAGCCGGTGTTATATGGGCCCGGACCAGAGGTCGCGTTCGAGCCCGGCGTGTTGTCCGCCGATGCGGGTCGCGCCGCATATGAAGCGATTTCCCGCGCCGTCCAGGACGCACTCAGAGGTTCGATCGACGGCGTCGCAACTGCCCCCGTCAACAAGCTGGCCTTTTCACGCGCGGGGCTGCCCTGGAAGGGCCACACCGATCTGCTCGCGAGCCTCACGGGCGCACCACGGCACGCGATGATGTTCTGGTCCGAGCCGCTCAAAGTCGTGCTCGCGTCCGTGCACATTCCGCTTCGCGAGGTGGCCACAACGATCACGCGTGCGGTGCTCGATGACATCATCGAGCTGGCCAGTCGCGAGTTACCTCTATTTGGCATTGCCGCTCCACGGCTTGCCCTCGCCGGTTTGAATCCGCACGCAGGGGAGGAGGGCATCATCGGAGACGAGGAGCAGCGCGTATTCCGTCCGGCGGTCGAGGCGGCGCGCGCACGCGGAATCGCCATAGACGGTCCGATTCCCGGCGACACCGTGTTCGTCCGCGCCGTGCGGGGTGAGTTCGATGCCGTGATCGCAAGCTATCACGACCAGGGCCTCATTCCGGTGAAGCTGCTCGCGTTTGGCCACGCCGTCAACGTCACGCTCGGTCTGCCGATCATCCGGACGTCTGTCGATCACGGAACCGCGTTCGACATCGCCGGGAAAGGAGTGGCCGATCCGTCGAGCATGATCGAGGCAACGCTCCTTGCTGCGCGGCTTGTGGAGGCTCGCTCAAAGACGGCGCACGTTACTCAGCACAAGGGCAACTCCGAGATCACCTGAAGCACGGCCAATCCGTCTCCGAATCCGTTCGAGTCGGCCTTCCGGTCGCGGTGAACGAGAATGCGGACGCTGTCGGTCCCTTCTACGGCAATCTCGGTCATCGGCTCGTAGGCGCCGCTCACGAATGCCTCAACGAGGCCGAACCGGCCCCGAAAGCCATCGTAGTCGCCCGCGTGGAGCACAAACAGCGGAGGGTCCGCTCGCAGTTGATCGACCGTCCGGTCCTGACGCGTTTCCGAGGCGTACCATGAGCCAAAGACGACGCCGTCGCCGGCGAATCGCCGGCCGGCGATCACGAGCACTTCCGGAAACTCGCCGGTCACGATCAAGCGATCCGATGTGGACGTGCACCTGTCCAGATAGGCGACGAATGGCATCAGCGCCCGGGATACACGGCTGGGAGGAGAAAGATTGTCGCGATGGTGGCTTCCGAGGAGACCAGCCACTTCTCTTCCGTGCTCGACAAGACGAGCAGGGCCGCGGCCGATGTCGGATTCATCGTACTGGCCAGGCAGGTCAGTGATTCGGCTGATGGCGGCAATCGAAACACTCAACACGATGATCGTGGCGAGCTGGACCGCCACCTGAACGCCGCGACGAGACCATCGTCCCATCCAGCACAGCCCCAATGCCCATGCGGCGAGAACCGCACTGGGGACGATTGCATCGGGCAGTCTGACCTGCAGCGCTTGCCGGAGGAAGCTGGCATTGACGAGCACCGCAACCGTGACAAGGCCCGCTACGGCGGCAGATTCGCCGGTCCATCGCTCGCGTCGTTGCAGTACGCGTGCGAGCAGGACCGCGGTACACGCGGCAACGACGCCCCAGAACAGCCAGAACAGCCAGGCTTCAGCGTTGGCGACGGTCGAGACCGGCGACGACACATCGAGCATGGGCAGCGCCGCAAGCGACGTCGCGCCGGCTTCAGCGCGGAGGTACTCCAGCCCTCCCTGGAAGTAGGCGACGAGGCCTCCATTCAGAGATACGAACACGATCCACGGCAGCAAAAAGACCGCTGTGGCTGCGGTGAGCAGCGCTGTTCGCGTGAATGCCGATCGCCATCCGTCCGCGCGACTTGCCGTCGCAAGGGTTACGGCGGCGCCAACGCCGACGAACAGCCCATGGTCGTGACGAAATAGAAATGAGATAGCCACGATCAACGACATCAGCACGATACGAGGGTGCGAAGGGCGTCGTGCCAGTGCGACCATCGCGCACGCGGCGACCGCATAGACCAACACTTTCGGATATGAATATGTGCGCGGGTAAATCAGCACTTCGAGGAGTGTGACTGTCACAGCAATGATCAAGGATCCGGACAGCTGGTATGCGGCCACGATCGTGCACGCTGCTCCAACTGCAAACCCGAGCGCGGCGATAGCCCATTCGGTGACGAGCGCGTCGCCCGCCAGGCGCCAGGCTGCTGCCGATAGCAGGTACATCAGCGGCCAACCGGAATCGGCGAAATCCCGGATCGGGCGATCCCCCATCAGCATCTGCTGCGCCAGCGCAAGGTGGACGTAGTGGTCGTTCGTAAATCCGGTAAACGTCATGAAGCGCCATGCGAGCGTGGCGGCAAAGCCGACGACGGCGGCTGCCACGACGGATGGCGGAACCTGCGCTTCTCGCGCCTTCGAGCGAAGGAACGCGAACAGTCCTGCTAATGAGCGACCGATGGATCCCTGCGCATGGAGCGATTGCCGCAACGCTGGCAGCGCCACCGCGGCGCGAATCAGGAACAGAGCCGAAATCAGCGCCAGCGCGTATCCAAGAAGACGCGTCGCTCGCGCCGCCCAGGCCGGCGCCCGGAGCAAACCGCCGCGACGGTCTGTGAGCGGTGGCGTGTCGGAGATGCTGAACGTGCGCCGGTTGATGCCGTTGGTGTCCGCCACGGCGGGCTCGGAAACAATCGCGAAAAGGCGCTCGCGCGAGGTGTCGGTCGGCACATAGCTCCAGACGTTGCCGCCGAGACGTGTCGGTTCGGTCAGTGCGAACCGTCGCTCGACGATGGTGCGGTCACCGTCGCTGATATCACGCCACTCGATATGGATCTGCGGTAGAGGGGTACCGAAAATGAACGGGATTGATGCGAGCACCGCGAATGCGGCCGCGCCATAGATCGTTGCCCGTTCGAAATGCCGTCGCCAGAACTGAGGCTGTTCCGAAGAGCGCGTGTTCACCTGAAGCAGGGCCATCCGGTCTCACGATCGACCTTGGCGGCGGCGAGACGCTGCCGGCGGACGAGAATTCGTGCACGGCCGGCCCCCTCGACATCGACGTCGGCCATCGGGTCGAACTCACGCGCGACGTAGTCGGCAACCTGCGGGTAGCGGGCCTGAAACTGTTTTTCGTCGACGAGCACGGTGAACAGGGCGGGCCTGGCTTGCATATCGCGGATGGTCTGGTCCTGATGTGCGACCGACGAATACCACACGCCAAACGTAACGCCATCGCTCGCGAAGCCGCGTCCGGCCATGACGAGGATGTCTGCGTAATCGCCCGTGACGATCAACTGATCACCTGAGGACGTGCACCGGTCGAGATAGTTGAAGAACGGCATGAGTGCGGCGGAAACACGGCTCGGTGGCGCCAGGGTCTGCCGGTGGGAGCTTGCAAGCAACTGCCTGACCGCCGCTGCGCGGGCGCGCAAGCCCTGCATGCCCTCGCGAACTCCTGTGTAGTCGATCCGTTCCGGTAACGCGGCAATCGTGCTGACCGCAGCGGTCGTGATCAACAACATTGCCAGCGAAACGGCACGCGTCAGCATCCGCACGCTCGGCATCTCCCAACGCCGCGTCCACGCGACTCCAAGGAGCCATGCGCCAAGCAGAGCCGGGGGGACAATCGCATCTGCAAGGCGGTCGGATAGAGGATCGCGCAGGAACCCCGAGTTCACCAGCAAGGTCAACGCAGACAACCCGGCGACGGCGGCAAGCTCGCCCGGCCAGCGCTCCCGGCGGTGGAACAACTGGTAGCCAACGACCGCCGCTGACAGCGCCGGCAGCAGCCAGTACAGCCAGTACAACCAGGTCTGCGCGTTCGCCACGCTGTGCAGCGCTGGCGCGACGCGAAGGGGAGAGAGGTATGCGAGGAGCTCACGCCACGCCGGCCGCTGGACGCGTCCGAGTCCAACCGTCCCGGCAACATTTGGATCGTCGGCCAGCGCTTCGATGTTCCCGGGAGTCGTGTCATGAACGTAATAGAAACGCGCCTCGTCTCCTTCAGTCACGTACTCCAGGCCATATCGCCGTTCCAGTGACTGTCGCTCGGTGTCCGTCGTGCCGGCTTTCCAGCTCACCTGTGCGAGCGGACGGTTGGGGCGAGCCAGCCCGATCAGCGCCTGGCCCGGGACGAGAGTGAAGCGGGGCCATGTCTTGAGCGTCGTGGCGTTGGCTTCGATGCGCGCGTACTCCAATGCGCGGTCGAAATAGTTCACCAGGCCGCCATTGAGCGCCACGAATAACGCCCATGGTGCAACGAACACCGCCGTGGCCACAGCAAGCAGTGCCATTCGGCTGATCGCGCGCCGCCAGTCGCGGCCGCTTGCCAGTCCAACGCACACAACGGACGCCACTCCGATGTAGGCGCCGTGGTCGTGGCGCAGCAGGAATGCGACGGCGACAACGGCGGCCATAACAATCACCCGGCCTCTGGACGGCCGGGCGGCGAGCGCGAGCATGGCGAGGCCAGCCCCTCCGTAGGCCAGCATCTTGGGCGAGGAATAAGTCCTCGGAAAGATCAAAAGCTCGAGAACGGCAACAACGAATGCGATGAGCAGCGACGCCGAGAGCCGGTACGCCGCAATCACCGTAAACGCCGCGCCCAGCGCAAACCCGACGGTCACGATGAACCACTCGACTGCCATCGTGTTTCCGGCCAGACGCCACCCTGCCGCGGAGATCACATACGTCAGTGGCCACCCCGGGTCCGAAAAGTCCCGAATCGGACGCTCTCCGAGCAGCATCTGCTGCGCCAGCGCGAGATGTGCGTAGTGATCGTTGGAGAAGCCCGTAAACGTCAGAAACCGCCACACGAAAGCGGCGACGAACACCCCGACGGACAGAGCTGCCGCAGCGGCGGTGCGGCTTTCACTGTTCGGCACAATCCTCTGCCGTGCCTGCCGGCCGGTGCGACTCGAGGAGCTCGCGCACGCTGTCCGCGTCGGAAATGCAGTACGCGCGCTGCCAGACCGTGGCGTCGGGCGAGGCACCAAAGTCGAGCAGCAGTTGGACCATTGCACGCTCACGCGCTGCCGCGGCGGCTTCGATGGGCGTCAGCGTCGCCGTGTCAGAACGCACCACCCCGCCCCGAACTTCGCCCGCTTTGTTGATGTCCTGTCCCGCGTTCACGAATCGCACAACGGCGCCACCGTCGCGGAAGGCGGCGGCCTCGGCGAGATTCCGGGGCTTCAGCGTCCAGATCGGATGTGTTCCGGTCACAAAGCTTGCGGCCAGCACGGCGAGCCACGCCAGCGCCGCGCAGACGGGAGGTACCGCAACGAGAACCCACGGGCGATCGGCGGCGGTTACTCGATCCATACGCGATCCGGCCACTCCGGTTTGCCGACACGTGTGTTTGGCAGCGCGACGCGCACCGCGTCTGAGTAAAGCAGTCGGATCAGAGCCGCCTCGGCAGGATCGTCAGGCCAGTTGTTGTCACGGCGCCACCGTCCCGGCAATTCGACCCAGTCAATCTGGTGCTTGACCGCCTGCGAACGCAGAACGTAATGGACACCCATCGTGCGGACGGACCATCCTGCGGCCAGCACGCCGAGAAACAGGATGCAGGCTGCTGCAGCCATTGGGCGCACGCTGGAGCTCGCCAGCATCGCCTCACGTGCCGAGCCAAACGCCGCGAGCGCGTAAAACACACCCGCGACGCTCATGATCTCGTCCTTCGTGTAGGCGAAAGACATCGCAGCATTACAGATCAGCACGACGACGAATACGGCAATGAATCGCCCGGTGTCGTCCATCCGCGACTGCGACCAGCGCCGGATGGCCGCCCAGGCGATAAGTGCAGTCGTGACGATCGACGTTGCCAACAGAGGCCACACGCGCGACAACGGATCCTCATCGAGCCAGGCTCGGACAGCCTCGAAAACGCCGCTGCGCGGTTCCGAGAACAGCACCGACCCAACAGAAGCCATGACGTTGTAGCCGTAAAACCACAGAGGCTGCTCGCCAAAGCGCTGCTCGATTTCCTGAACCTCGAGAACTTCCAGCAGGTAGCCCGAGCTGCGCTCGGTAAGGGAGGGCACGCCGGTCGCGAGGTGAACGAACCTCAGATAGGCATAACCGAAGAAGAGCGCGGTCATGACCGTTAAGCCGCGCATCGAAATCCCGCGCCACCCGACACCCCACGCCGCAACGGCGACGACCCACACCAGGAGTCCCGATTCGAGCGTCAACGCAGCGGCCAGAAAGGTCAATGCCGCCGCTGCATCCACCCAGATTCCGCCGCGGGATTGCGCGAGGTTCAGGACCACGAGACACAGCACGACGATTTCGAGAAAGTGGTTGATCGGGAATGCTTCCTGGACCGTTCCCCGGAACGTGTGGATGCCGACGAGCACCACGAGTGCAAACGCTCCGGCCGCGAAATCAATTCTGGTTCGTGCGCCAATCGCGCGCGTAAACAACAGGATTCCCGCGATTGCGAGAAGCGCATGGAAGCCGCGATACACGAGCCAGTAATACTGGCCGTTCGCCAGGTCGAACAGCGTTTTGATCTGAGCGATGCGAAGCGGCCTGAGGTAGGCGTCCGACCCGAATGCACCGGTGAACGATGCCCAGATCGATGGCGAATGGCGCGCATCGAGGATCTCGCCGAGACTGTCGCCCACCTGCACCGGCATCCAGAACAGATCGCACGCGAGCGCCAAGGCGAAGAGGCTACTCAGGACATAGACGGCGCCTCGCGGGCCGATGTGCCGCATGAGAAGTCTTGATTATAGGGCGTGGTCAGTCGCGTTTCGCTTCAGTTCGCGGCGTGCTCGCGAGCGGCCCCAGCACGTCGGCCGCACGTATTGTCGTGAACGTCAGATGCTCCCAGTCGAACACGCGTCGATCGCCTTCGAGCGTGACCTGTCGCGCGGTTCCAATCTCCCGGCTGCATCGAAACACCGCGCGCCATACTCGATCCGTGGCGTCGCTGGAGCCTTGAAGGGCAACGCGAAAATCCTCGACGAGGTTCTCTGGCGCGTCGCAGGGAAGTTCGACATTGCCGCGGTCTGTCGAAACGACGATCCGATAACGCGGGGAGATTGCCGCGTCGAACTGAGCGCTGCTCGCGTACGTGGCAGAGTACATGGGGTAGTGCGTAAACATCGGCGATCGCTCGATGCGCAGTGCGGAGACGACAACCTGCTGTCCGATGACGATCAGAAGCATCGCGTACTGAGCCCACGTCGGAGAATTGGTGAGTCGAACCGAGGGGGCCGCCGGGGTTGTCAATCGCGACAGCTGGCGCCAGGGAAGAAAGCCCAGAAGCGGGATCCACCAGGCCGGCCAGTAGATACCCATGAACAGCCGGAAGCCCGCAAGCAGGGCGACTGCCGCCGCGCCCATTGAGACTCGATACCACTCACTGCGCGAGAAGGCTGCGGTGATGACGAGTGCTTCCACTGCGACGGCGACAAACGATGCCAATACGGCAAGCCGTGGATGGGCGGCGAGTTGCAGCCCCCAGTCCAGAGGCGCGTTGTGTGCATCGGTAATGAAGTGATATTTGACAGATCCGCTGAGAATCCAGTCGCCCCAGCCGGGCGAGCCGCTCAGCTTTGCCCATGCCGCGGCGGCAAACGCCACGCCGAAGACGACGCCCGGTACCCACACCGAGTAGCCGTACCGCTTGCCAGCTGCGCCATCATCGTTTTCACCGCGACGGTACCAACTGTCAACGCTCAGGGCGTCGCCCCACCGTGACGGAAGCAGCGCGACCAGCGTCAGCCCGAGAGTACTGTTTGGGTGCGTGCTGTCGTGTGTTGTGGCTACGAAGAGCCACGCCACTACACCGGCCACGAAAAGCGGATACGTCAGTCGCGTGAGAGCTCCGACCGTGAATGCGATGCCGGTGATCAGCAGCCAGGGTGCAAGGGCATCGACGACGTAGGGATGGCCCCGCATCCATTCGAGGACGATCGCATGGAGCTCACCTTCAATCAGCGGATTGAAGGCGGTCTCAAGCCTGCTCGCGCTCTCGGGGCGCCAATAAAAGAACCAGACAACCGCAACGCCAAAGACGATTCGAAACGCCCCGGCGGTGGTCGCCGTGATTTCGGGAATGCCGCGCGAAAGCAACGATACGGCACCGGCGGCCATTGATGCGACGCGCGAAAAAGGCCGAAAAAAGGCGCCAAGTCGCTGCCTGGTCCGCAACGTCACTGCGCTCGTGACAAACAGCAGGACTGCGGTCCCGGCCAGCGCGATCGAGGCAGCGTCGATGATGCGGATCACGAGGTCACCGTTGGCCGAGAAGCGCTGTGCGCGAGCTGTCCTCGTGGCAGACTCGGTTATTGTGTAGTTCGGGCGGTCTATATCCTGGGTATCTTCAACAGCGGGATGATCGACGATTGCTCGAATGTTGTCGGAAGAGACGTCCGCCAGGTTGTAGCGCCACGTGCGTCCGTCCAGCTGAAGTCCGTCGGTGAGCCGGAACTGCCGTTCGAGGTTACCGCGCGGCGTCGCGTCCAGGCCTGGCTGCCATCGGACATGCACGATCGCGCCGGGAGGACCCAGGAACAGACGCGTCGCAACCGGCAGCGCGATTGCGAGCAGAATCAAAACGAGCGACGTGGCGTGTCGCCAGTCCGACACCGGGTTAGCGAAGACCTGAATCAGCATCCTTGGAGATCAGGCCGGGATGCCAAAAGCCGCACGCCAGCCGCGTGACGCAGCGACGTGTCGATGTGCTGCACGTGGAACCCGCCGATTATAAGATAGCTCCCTGCGCATCCTTTTCTTTCTCAACAACGTATCCAAATCACGCCACTTCGATGGTGTGATTCAGATGCTGGCCGAACGCGGGCATACCGTGGTCCTCGCCGCGGAGCGCCAACGCAACCGGCCGCTGTGGCTGCCAAAGAACCTCACGCTTGCCAATCGCAGCCTGCGCGCTCGCGGGCTGCCGGGTCGCGTCGAAATGACGGCCTGCCCGGCGCATCGGATCGACCGCTGGCAACAGGCAGCGCCCGCCGTGCGGCTGGCGCGAGACTATCTGCGCTTTCTCGACCCGGGCTACGCGGACAGGGACAAGCTCGAGCGCCGGTCGGCCGCGCATGCCCCGACGGGTTGGCCCCAGTTCCTGAGACGGCACGGCTGGATCACGCGAAACTGGAAACAAGTGTCGAGGGTGCTGGCTCTGATTGAACAGGCAATTCCAAGCGAAAAGCTGTTCGATCTGTTCATCAAGTACGAGCGGCCCGATGTCGTCCTGGTCACCCCTCTCGTTGATTACGGTTCGTACCAGACCGACTACGTCAAGAGCGCTCATCGCGTCGGTGTGCCGGTCGTCTTCGTTCCCTTCAGCTGGGACAACCTGACGAACCGGGGGCTCGTGCGAGTGGAGCCGGATAGGGTGCTCGTCTGGAACGAAATTCAGAAGCAGGAGGCGGTGGACCTTCACGAGGTCTCGCCCGATCGTGTGATCGTCACCGGAGCGCCTCGCTTCGATGCGTTCTTTGCGATGCGACCGTCGGACAGCCGCGAAGCGCTCTGCGCGCGTGTGGGCCTCGATCCCTCGGCTGCATTCGTTCTTTACGTCTGTTCCTCGGAATTCGTCGCCCCTCGCGAGGTCGAATTCGTGAAGCGGTGGGCCGCGGGCCTGCGCGCCAGTGAAGATCCGGTCACGCGGACCTGCGGGATCCTCGTGCGTCCCCATCCGGCTCACCCGAAGCAGTGGAAGAATGTCGATCTGTCAGCGTTCGGAAACGCGGCACTGTGGAGTGAAAAGGAAACGATGAACGCGGATCAGAGCCTGTACGATTCGCTCTACCATGCAGCCGCGTGCGTTGGATTGAATACCAGCGCGATGATTGAAGCCGGTATCCTCGAGAAGCCCGTCCTGACGATCGTCAGCGACGAGTTTGCCGGCGGTCAGGAAGAAACGCTGCACTTCCACTACTTGCGCGCATCGAACGGTGGTTTGCTGATCGAGGCGCGCAGCCTTGCCGAGCACGTGGAGCAGCTCGGACACGCTCTCCGCGCCGGTGACAGCAGAACCCAGGCCAGGCGGTTTGTTCAGAACTTCGTGCGACCTCGTGGTCTCGAGGTGGATGTCACTCCGATCATGGTGGACGAAATCGAACGAGCCTCGCGCATGGCGAAACGACCGCAGGGCGTGGCGTTGTGGCATTACCCCGTCAGGGGTCTTCTGCAACTGCTGTTCACGATGCGTCGTACGACTCGGCGACGCCGAGCCGGGACACAGGCAGCGCCAATTAACGCTGTTGGCCGGGACGCGCGCGACTGATACACGCGACCGCGTGTCTCATTCACCGCGGTTGTTGCCAGTACGTTCGAGCGTGCCGATGATGGTTGGCATTTCGCTGGTGAACTTCAGCGTATTCCAATCGAACACCGGCCGGGTTTGTTCGAAAGTGACTTGACGCGCACCGGCGAGGTCGGGCCGGCATGCCAGAACCGCGCGCCAGACGCCGGCAGCCGCGACGGCCGACCCCTGCAGCGCAGCACGGAATTCGTCCACGATCTCTCCGGTTGGATTGCAGCTCAGCGCGACACGGTCCCCGTCTGTCACGACGATGATGCGGTATGACAAGCCTCTCGACGCATTGAATGCGGCGGGACTCGCATACGTTGTCGAGTACATCGGGTAGTTGCTGAACATGGGTGCACGCTCCACCGCGAGCAGCGACGTGATCACCTGCTGGGAGATGATGAACACAATCAGGGCAACCTGCGCCGGGGTGATGCTCGCCGCGGCAAGCGGACCGGAGCGGGCATCACCGGAAGTGCCGCGCATCGGCAGACGTTCCAGCTGCTGCCACGGAAGAAATCCCAGCAGCAATATCCACCATCCGGGCCAGAAGACTCCCATGAACAACTGAAAGCCCACCATCAGCGTTAACCCGCCGAGACCCATCGCCAGCCGATACCACTGGCTTTGCGTGAAAGCCGCCGTGATGACCGCCGCCTCGATAGCGACGGCCATGAGCGACGCAAGAATCGCGAGCAGAGGGTGAGCCGCGAGCCGAAGTCCCCAATCGACTGACGCGTTCGCTGAATCAGTTATGAAGTGATATTTGACACTTCCGTTCAATACCCAGGTGATCCCATTCGGCGCCAGCTTCGCCCAGGCGGCAGCGGCGAAGGCAACGCCAAACACCAACCCAGGCACCCAGGCGGTGTAGCCGTATCGCTTCGAAGCCGGATGGATGCGATTGCGCCCCGTTCGACGTCGGAGCCACGCATCAACACTGATCGCGTCGCCCCAGTGCGACGGCAGCAAGGCGATCATCGTCAGAATCAGAGTGCTGTGCGGGTGCGTGTTGTCGACGGCGACGGCTCCGAATGCCCAGACCACTGCAGCGGCGACGAGCAACGCATACGTCAGCCGAGTGTAGATGCCCGCGGTAACAGCCACAGCCATCGTCAGCAGCCACGGCGTAAGGAGATCCATCACTGACGGATGTCCCTGAAGCCATTGCAAAACCAGGGCGTGCAACTGGCCGTCGATCTGTGCGTCGAACATGTTGTTCAAGCGCGCCGAGTCGATGGGACGAGTGGCGAAAAACACGACAAGGGCGATGCCAAAGATGATGCGAAAGATGCCGGCGGTCGATGGTTCGAGCGCCGGAATTCCGCGCGACAGCCCTCGAGCCACGACCGTTGCACCCTGCTGCATCGGCCGGCGAACGAGAACGAACCATCCGGTCAGTAGGAGCCGAGCCGCGCGAGACGTGTCGGCCCGTCCTGTGACGCCCAGCGCAACAAGGAGGGCAGCCGCGACGGCGAGGAGGACGGCGAGGCCATCTGCGGCGGCGACAGTGGCACTGCCGCCTGCGGAAAATCGTTGCCGCCGGTCAGTACGTTACAGCGGCTGGTCCAATTGCGTATTGCGACCTCTCGATGTCGTGTGTATCGGCGACCTCAGGATGAGTCACAAGCGCGCGTATGTTGTCGGTTGAGGGATCGAGCAAATCGTAGCCCCACGTGGTGTCACCGAGCGGGGTCCCGTCAGATAGCCTGAACCTCGTTTCGAGCGTCCGGCGCGTGTCCGCATCGATCGACGGTTGCCACCGCACGTGGACCCTGGCGCCGGGCAGTCCGACGAGCGCGCGCACCGCGAATGGCAGCAACACTGCGCTCAGCACGCACGCGAGCGACGCAATGTGCCACCACGGCGCGCCACGTTTTTCGGCGACCGTCGTCGGAGTCATTGCGCCCTGGCTGAGCCTGTCCGGCAAATGCGTTCGCCGTGGAGGGCTGTCATTGCGATTTGCGCCGCCGCAAGGTTTCACGTACACGCGCGCGATCCATGAGGGCCGCACGGAACCGCAGCGGAAGGAGTCGCTGCGCGCGCGCCGCCGAGCTTTCATGGCCCCGGCTGTAGGCGGCCAGCGCCCTCAGCGCCGGCAGAAGGGGACGGGCTGGCAGCGCGGGCGGCGTCGATGTGCGCTTTGCGACGAGTCGCAGCCGAAGAGGCCTCCCCTGTGCAAGAGTGCGATCGTCCAGTTCCTTGATTTCGATGCGACCGAGCGCCGCAAAGCCTGCGCGTGCAAGCAGTCCCGTCAGACAGGTTTCGGAGAAACACATGACGTGCTTGCTACCGTCCAGACAGTATTTGATGCGCCCGTGCCGAGGGAGAGTATCGAGCGCCGGCACGCTGATGTAGAGCACACCGCCTTCGCGCAGGGCACCGCCGAGCTGCTCGAGGATTCCGACCGGATCGGTCACGTGCTCGAGCACATGATGGAGGAGGCCGAAGTCAAAGCTGTGGTCTTGCGGCGCCGAGTTGACGCGATGGTGGCGGACGAACGCCACATCCGTCGAGGGCTCGAGGCCATACGTATCCCAGCCCAGGTCCTGGAGCCAGTTGAGGTGCACACCGCGGCCGCATCCGTAATCCAGGACCTTTGCAGCCTGGGGCGGTTGAAACACCGGGACGTAAGGAGCGAGCGCATCGAGTAGCAGTTGGGCCTCCGCACCAAGTCTGGGCGGCTTCGACTTCGTCGATCCTCGATGAAGCTGTTTGAGCTGCCGTGCCTTGAGTTGGCTGATGCGCTCAGCCCGTGACGCGGCCCACGGGCCGTCCTCAGCGTAGTAACGCTCTGCTTCTTCCTGCGTCCGCAGGGGATTGGCAAACAGGAGACCGCAATCTTCGCAACCGGTCAGAAATGAGAGGCGTCGACCCTTGAAATCACGCACGATCGGGAACACGTCGAGAACGACTATGTGCGCCGACGCGCAGGCGGGGCACTTCGTGGCTTCGTCGGTGTACCGCAACGAGAGGAAGGTGCCTGCGTTCTTCTTAATAGTTCACCAGCGCCCTGTGGCCATTCATGCTGCGGGTTGGCGTGCGCAGCACGTCTTCAACTTCATGAATCGCTTCAAGCTGGACGCGAGACGTTCGTCATCCGACTGCCGATTATACCCATGGCAACCACTGAGACGGCCCGCACGCGCAGCGCGCGATCTCCGGGCGCGGCTGCGTGTGCATCGGGCGCTGGCGCGACACAGGCTTACGAGTCTGCGACTGCGTGTCCCGAACATCGTCTCGATTTCGCTAATATTAACGACGCCAGATGACCGCTCGCGCGCTATCCGTAGTCGTCCCTGTTTTGAACGAGCAAGCGATCATCGACGAGTTCCTCGAGCGCGTGTCGCGCGTGCTCCAGTCCAGGACCGCGTCGTGGGAAATCATCGTCGTTGACGATGGCAGCGTCGACGAGACCGTGTCGCGAGTGGAGCGGTGGATCCAGAGGGAACCGCGTATCCGGCTTGTGAAACAGCCACATCGTGGGAAGGGCACGGCGATCCGGCAAGGCATGCTGGCGGCGCACGGCGACTGGCGAATGATGGCTGACGCCGACCTCTCAGTGGCACCCGAGGAGTGGTACGCGTTTTTCGATGCGGCGGCACAGCCGCAGGCCGCCGCCGTGATCATTGGATCGCGAGAAGCCCCTGGCTCTCGTCGCGTCGGCGAGCCACTCGTGCGGCACCTGATCGGTCGGGTTTTCAACGCGGTCGTTCAGCTTCTCGCGCTTCGAGGCATCAACGACACACAGTGCGGCTTCAAGTTGTTCCGAGGCGACGCGGCGGCGGCGCTGTTCCCGCACTTGACAATCGAGGGATTTGCCTTCGATGTCGAGCTGCTGTGGCTTGCGCGCCGCGCCGGTTTCGAGATCCTCGAAGTCGGGGTCGTATGGGTCTGCAGACGGGACAGCCGCGTGCGTGTGGGGCGCGGCGCCGCCGCTTTTGCCGACGTCGCGAGAATCAATCTGAGGCATCTTAGAGGCCGGTATCGACACGTCGCATCGGCGCAGCCGGCCTCTCCGCGTGACAACCGGCATGCTTCCTCGTAGTCCTCGCATTGCGGCCTATCTTGTCGCGGCAGCGATTTCGCTCTGGTTTTCGTACGACTTGATGCGGAAGCCGGTTCAGATATCTGACAGCCTCATCGAGCTTCTCGACGTCCAGCAGTCGCCGTCGCTCTACGCAACGTTTGTCGCTCATTCGCCGCGCGGGCCCTTCCTGCGTCCGCTTCGACAGGTCCAGATCAAGGCGTTGTTCGACGCCGCCGACGGTCACTACTGGCTGGTCTTCAGAGGATTTCACGGCCTCTTGCTGACTGCCGCGCTGTTTCTGTTCGTACGCGCCCTTCGAGTGGGGACCTGGGCCGACTTCGCGGCCGCCGTCTTTGCGCTCACCGTGCTCACTGGTCTCCATACGTTCCGGGGAACCGTCCAGGAGGCGTTTCCGATCAATCACTTCCTGGAAATCGTCGTCTTCTGTCTGATCGCGCTGAATCTCGCGCAATCACGCGGGGGGTGGTGGATCGACGCGGCGGCAGCAGTGACGTTCGTCATCGCGAGCCTGACTCTGGAATCAGGGGTGCTCGTGTGGGTTATTGCGGTTGCCGCGTGGGCGTGCGGAATGCGCGGCGTTTCGCGCCGCGGCATCGTCGCCATGACGATGCTCATGGGTGCGTACCTCTGGTTCCGATTGGTTTACCTCTCCATGGGCTCGCCGGAGCTCGAGGGCCGTGACTCGGGGTGGTGGACCACGATGCTCCTGTCCGATGAGATCGAGCGGCGATTTGGCGCCGATCCGACATGGTTTTACGTGTACAACGTAGCTACGTCGGTACTTTCCGTTCTGTTTTCAGAACCGGATCGCGGCGTCTTCCAGGCCGCTCGCGCATGGACCCGGGATGCAATGTTGCCGCGGCTGTATTTATCTACTCTGTCCTCGGTCATTACCACCGGCATGATCGCCTGGGTCGCGGTCGGTCTCGTGCGAGGACGCACGCGCAACCTGCCCGCCGGCAGTACCCAGTTCTTGATGATCTTTCCCGTAATCCTGATCGCCAACTGCGTCATGGCCTACCCGTATGCGAAGCGCGAGATCATCACAGTGGCGGGCGCCTTTTATGCGCTTGCGGCGTTCGCAGCGGCGCAGCACACAATCGACCGCTTTCGCCAGCCTGGGCGAGGCCTGGTCCAGACAGCAATGTGCGTGGTTCTGTGCGGGGTTGCTGTCGCATGGGCGGTCCGCAGCGCTGGCGTCCACCACATGATTCAGACGCAGGCCTTCCGCGAACGTTTGGAGTGGGCCCGGCTCGATCCTGACAGGCTGGCGGACAGGACTTATCGGTCTGACGCTTCCGCCCGCGCACTGGCTAGCCAGTTGCGTCAGGAAGCCTTGGACATGCGCATCGCCAATCCGAGCCGGCTGCCAGGTTGGGCCGACAGATGGTGGGGGGAGTGACGCATTGAACCGGTCGAAATGGGCGGCGCTCGCGCTCGGCGCGCCAGGCTGTCTGCTCGCGGCAGTCTCGCTGATTGTCCCGACCCTGGCCGCATTCGCTCAGAATCCCGTGTGGCCGCACGAGCCCTACAATCTCGGTGAGGCGGCGGGGGTTCGCGATGAGGCAGAGGTGATACGCCTCATCGAGCAGGGGCACGACCCCAACGCGAGCTATGTCATCCGGCCGTCGTTGATGTTCAGCCATCCGACGCGACTGACGCCGCTCGAGGTTGCGGCGGCGCGAGATGATCCCGCAATCTTGCGGCAACTGCTCGCGAAGGGCGCCACGATGGATGCCGCCCTCTGGACCCGCTTGCGGTGCATGGAAGCGAGTCCGAGTGTCTCCGAGGTGCTCGATGAGTACCGGCCGGATGCGGCGCCCTCTGGCTGCGACGGAGTCAACCTGACGTCCCATCCGTGACGGGCACGCATGACTGAAGCCATTGAGTGCGCCGCCTGTTCGAGTCGCAGCGTTTTCGCGGTGGAGCGATGGCCCGCCGGAAAACGGGCGCGAGCCATGGCATGCCGGGACTGCGGTTTGTTGTTTCTCCACGCGTCGTCCAGACGGGATACGGTCAACGATCCGCGCACGATAGACGTCGCCGAATCGATCTGGTCGCTCAACGAAACGAGCACGGCCGCCACCAAGAAAACTGCGGCGTTGGCATTGATGGCGGCAGTCGACGGTGACGTCGCGAGGCTGCCTGCTACCCGTCGTGTGCTTGGAGTTGGCTCCGGGGCAGGCGTGTGGCTCGACACTTTCAGGGATCGCGGGTGGGAAACTTTTGGCATCGGACGTGCGGCCCGCGTAGCCGGGACACGTCATTCGTTGCTCAGCGATCTGCCGGTTGATTCCCGGTTCGATCTGGTGATCGCATATCGCATGCTCGAGCGCGCGCCGCGTCCCCTCGATGCGCTTCACGCGCTCGCTCGGACGATCAAGGAGGGCGGGCACTGCTTCGTGAGCGTCCCACGGCTCGACACGCTCGCCGCGCACCGTGACGTCCGCTATTGCCTTCGGGCCGGCAAGCATGCTTCCGCTTTCACAGAATCGTGTCTCCGCGGACTTCTTGCGAGGGCGGGCCTTGACGTCGTGTCGACTCTGCGCGATCTCGACCGCGACTCCGCGCAAGGCGAATCCAATTCCCTTGTCCTGCGCGTGCTTGCACGAAAGGTGGATGCCGTCACACCGGTGCGCAACCCGGTTGCTGCACTGGAGCCGGTGTTACAGGCGCTGGAAACGCTCGACAGCGGGCCGATTCCGGCCGCAATGGGGTCCACCGCGTCCGTTCCGAGCGCGTGCCCGGCCTGCGAGGGCGCCAATGTTCAGCTAGTCGACGAGTGGTATTTGCCCGGCAACCAGGCCTGCGCGGCGATGTGTGACGACTGCGGGCTGCTGTTCGTGCACCCATTGCCCTCGCAAGAGGCGCTCGACGCGTACTATGCGCGCGACGGCGCGTGGTACAGCTCGCGCGCGAACCGCCAGGTCGGGGCTGAAGGATTGAAAACCGGGGCTGAGGGTGCGGTAACCACGATCTTGCCCGCGCTCGACCGGTTCTTTCCCGCCACCAAGCCGATCGCGGGCGCGCGCGTGTTCGACTTCGGGTGCGGTGCGGGCGCCTGGCTCGATGCGTTTCAGGATCGCGGCTGGGATACCTATGGTCTCGAGCCGTCTACCGATGCTCCCTTCCAGCGACACAAACGGCTTTTGACCGTTCCTCCTCAGCCGCAATTCGACCTCGTGATCGCCTATCACGTGCTCGAGCACCTGCCTCGTCCACTCCATGCGGTTCGGGAGCTGGCCGGCGCCCTCGTGGAGGGAGGACATTTGCTGGTCAGCGTCCCGCGCCTCGATACTCTCGCCGTTCATCGGCAGGTTGACTACTGTCTCCACCCCCGTCATCACATCGTCGGATACACCGAGGCGTGCCTGCGAGGTCTGCTCGCACGCGCCGGTCTGGAGGTCGTCGAGTCGTTTCACATGCTCGACAGCTCGCGCTCGAAAGGTCTGCCGGTGCGGCTCCAGCTACTTGCGCGCAAGGCCGCCACGCCGCCGGTCCTGGAGTCGGACGTGGCTGCTGCGCTGCAACCTGTGATCGCGGCGTTTATTGCTCTGAAAGCGCCTGCCCGATCGTCTGTTCCACGATCGCACGCGGCCAATCAGTAGCCGATGCTACCCAGTGCGGTTTCCAGTTCCATGTACGGATCTATCCCTCGCTAGGGGTCGGCCGGCAGGGGGCCAAACCTGAGCGGGTATGTGGCGATGAACTGCAGACGATCCCAGTCGAAGGTTCGCGCGGTCCCTTCGAGGGTCACGTAGCGCGCGTTGGAAAGATCGGCGCCGCACGCACGGATAGCGCGCATCACACGTGCCCGAGGCTCCGATGCGCCCGCGACCGCGGCTTGAAAGTCCCTCACGAATTCCCCGTGCGGATTGCACGCTAACTGCACCCCGCCGCGATCGGTCACAACTACGACATGATACGAAGGCGGTATCGACCTGTTGTAATCGGCAGGACTCGCATAGGCTCGCGCGTACATGTCGTACCAGGAGAACATTGGGGCCCGCTCGAGCTTCAGAGCTGATACGGCTACCTGCTGCGCGATGACGCAGGCGACGACAATCAACTGCGCGCTGGTCAGCGCGTGCCACGTCATTCGCCGTGACGAAGTTGCGGCAGCGCGCTCGTGCACCACGGGCAGATAGCGCGACCAGTGCTGCCACGGGAGAAACGCCAGGAGCGGAATCCACCAGCCTGGCCAGACAATGCCCATGAACAATCCGATCCCGCAGAAAAGGACGCCCGCGGCCGCGCCGATCACCAGCCGGTATCGTTCGCTGCGGACGAAGGCGGCCGTGACGATGAGCGCCTCGATCGCGATGGTGCCAAACGACGCCAGAACCGCCAGAAATGGATGGTGAGCCAGCTGCAGCCCCCAGGCAACAGGTGCGCTCGGAGAGTCGCTGACGATGTGGTACTTGATTGTTCCGTTCAGAATCCAGGTGGTCCATCCAGCGGGTACGGTCAGCTTTGCCCACGCCGCCGCGGCGAAGCAGACGCCGAACGTCAACACAGGAACCCAGACGGTGTAACCGTATTGCTTGGTCGCCTCGACTCCTGAACGTTCTCCGCCGCGATGGCGACGCCACCACGCGTCGACGCTGAAGGCATCTCCCCACCGTGCGGGAATCAGCGCGGCAAGCGTCAGCACGAGTGTGCTGTGGGGATGAGTGCTTTGGATGGACATCGCCACGTAGGCCCAGACGATCACGCCGGCGACGAACAACGTGTACGTAAACCTTGTGAGGACTCCTGCGACAAAGGCCACGCCGGTTGTGATTACCCAGGGTGTGATGAGATCGACGACGGACGGGTGCGCGCGAAGCCATTCCATCACCCAGGCATGAACCGGCCCTTCGATTTCAGGATCGAACGTATTCGACAGCCATGAGGAGTCGACGCGATGGCTTGGGTAGACAAAGTAAGCCAGAGTGACGGCGCCGAACACGATTCGAAACAGACCTGCAGTACGGGCATCGATTTCCGGCACGGCGCGCAGGGCGACGCGCACGCTCGATGCCGCGAGTCCACCAAGGGCGTATGTAAGCTGCCTCGCCACATCTGGGATGCGTCGCACCTGTTCCGATATCAGCAAAGCAAAGCGACCGAAGCGAAACGCCAGCCTTCGCAACACGGGAACGGCATCGATCAATGCCGCCAACCCGAGCAGCGTTGCGAACGCTGCGAGAGCCATGGCCAGCATGTC
The DNA here is from genome assembly GCA_963814955.1 of uncultured Acidobacteriota bacterium. Lineage (GTDB taxonomy): Bacteria > Acidobacteriota > Vicinamibacteria > Vicinamibacterales > UBA2999 > DATCJA01. The sequence goes on along the minus strand of CAWFEX010000008.1, from coordinate 520,187 downwards.
GGCGGCGCTCACGATGCCGCTGCCGTATGCAAAGCGTCCGCGACGCGCCGTTCTCACCGCGGTTGAGGCGACGGTGTAGTTCGGACGATCGATCTCGTGTGTGTCGGCGACCTCGGGATGACGGACGATCTGGCGGATGTTCTCGACCGAGGTATCAGTCAGGTCGTAGCGCCACGTGAGGCCGTCGAGCTGGTCGAGCGCTTCGAGCCGGAATTGCGCTTCAAGCGCGTGGCGGACCTCCGCCCGGGTCGATGGCTGCCACCTGAGGTTTATTCGTGCTCCAGGATCGCCGGCGACTATCCGAGCTGCCAGGGGGAGCCCCAGGATCAGCAGCGCGGACACGAGCACCGCCAGTCGCCACCTCGCGCGCAAGTGGAACACGGTACTCATGGGCCGGTCAGTGTTCTCGGAAGGAGTTGGTCAACGGATACCGCCGGTCGCGTCCGAAGCTCTTGCGCGTTATCTTAACGCCCGGCGGTGCCTGTCGCCGCTTGTACTCGGCGGAATAGAGAAGATGCTGGACGCGTGCGATAAGGTCGCGCGCGAACCCGCGCGCCACTATCTCATCGATGTTCCGTTCGTCCTCGATGAGAGCTCTGAGTATGGTGTCGAGCACATCGTACGGCGGCAGCGTGTCCTGGTCCGTCTGGTTCGGCCGGAGCTCCGCGGTGGGTGCTTTGGTCAGAGACGACTCCGGGGTGACGGGTCCTGCGGGTCCGAGTCCACCTTCCGGAACGTGGTCGTTCCGCCATCGCGCGAGCGCGTACACATCCGTTTTGTAGATGTCCTTGAGTACCGAGTAGCCGCCGCACATGTCTCCATAGAGCGTGGCGTAACCGACCGACATTTCCGATTTGTTGCCCGTCGTGACCAGCAGCTCGCCAAATTTGTTGGAGAGCGCCATCAGTAGAACGCCGCGCACGCGTGCTTGAAGGTTCTCCTCAGTGGTGTCGCGATGCCGCCCGGCGAACATCGGTTCGAGGACCGATTCGAGCGCACTGACCGGCGCTTCTATCGGCACGGTGTCGAGCGCCATTCCCAGGAGTCTCGCCGTTTCCAGCGCGTCGTCCAAACTCGCCTGGCTGGTAAATCTGGAAGGAAGACGGACTCCCCGTACGCGGTCCGCCCCCAGTGCGTCCACCGCGACCGCCGCGGTCAGGGCAGAATCGATTCCCCCGGACAGTCCGAGGACCACGCCGGGAAAGCGGTTCTTGCGGACGTAGTCGCGCAATCCAAGAATCATTGCGCTGTAGATGGCGGCGAGCCGCGGCTCCTCCGTCCACCCGGCGTCACCCTCGCAGAAGAAGGTGCCGTCAGCGCAGCTCCAGCGGGACACCAGAAGTGCCTCACGCCAGAAAGGAAGCAGATGGGCGAGTGAGCCGTCGTTGTTCATGACGAACGAGCCGCCGTCAAAAACCAGCTCGTCCTGACCCCCAACCTGGTTGACATATGCCAGCGGCAGCCCTGATTCAGAAACCCGACTCCGTGCCAGTTCGAGCCGCTGGTGAAACTTTTCCACTTCGAAGGGCGAACCATTTGGAACCAGCAGCAACCGCGCGCCGGCGCGGCGCAGATGCGCAGCGCACGCCGGGTACCAGACGTCTTCGCAAATAGGAATACCCAGCGGCACGTCGCGGAAGACAACGGGGTCGGGCAGTGGCCCGGGGGTGAAGACCCGCTTTTCGTCGAAGACACCGTAATTCGGCAGTTCGTGTTTGAAGCGCAGCTCGGTACGGCCGCCGGCAACCAGAGCGACCGCGTTGTACACGTGACCATCCCTTGCCCAAGGCAGCCCGACGACGAGACCGGGTACTGCGCTCGTGCTTTCGCGTTCCAGCTCGCTGAGGACCCTTGCGGCTGCTTCGACGAACGCAGGTCGAAGAACCAGATCCTCCGGCGGATAGCCGACGAGGGCCAGTTCCGAGAAGACGACCAGATCCGCGCCGGACACAGATGCGGCGTCGCGGGCGCGGCGCACGAGACCGGCATTGCCGGAAAGGTCGCCGACCGTCGGATTGATCTGTGCGAACGCGATGGTGAGGCCCACGGCCGAAGGATACCTGATCGGGTACGATCCTCAGGTGGCCGAGAAGACCGAACGGGAGCAGGCCAAGCGTCTGATCGCAGAGAATCGAAAGGCGCGGCACGACTATCACGTCCTCGAGACGTGGGAGGCCGGGATCGCTCTACTCGGGACCGAGGTCAAAGCGATTCGCGAGGGGCGCGTAAACCTCCGCGACAGCTATGCCCGTGTGGACCACGGCCAGATATGGCTGCTGAACGTGCACATCAGCCCGTACAGCCATCGTGGATACGCCCAACACGCGGAGTTGCGCGAACGCAAGCTGTTGCTCCATCGTCACGAGATTCGGAAACTCGCGGGACGAACGTCTGAAAAAGGGCTCACTCTGGTGCCCCTCGAGCTGCACTGGACTCGAGGGCGCGTCAAGGTCGTGCTGGCGTTGGCCAAGGGCAAGCAGGCGCACGACAAGCGGGAAACGATCAGACGCCGGGAAGTCGACAGGGAAACGAGGGCGGCCGTGAAAGCACGTCGTGGGTAGGAGGGCGAACCCGGCCGATCGTCAGTAGTCCACCAGCGCCTTGCCTTCCCACATTGGCTGCCGCTCCTCGGGCAGCATCGACTTCAGCCTCGAAACCGCGTCGGTAGTCGGGCCGACCCGAAATTGATAGATGTAACGTTCGAGGTCCGCCGGTTCGGCGTTTTCGGGAATGTGCGCGCCATGAGCGCCCGCCGAATTCAGGAATACGAGCAGCCGATTCGGGCGAAACCTCACGTCTTCGACGAGCCGGCACCGGCTGTCGCTGATCCAGTACGGCGCGGCGCTGTTGGCTTCTTCGTCAGCGTCCACCGCATACAGCTGGGTCCCCCACGCCTCGTCGTCGCCGGGTCGGGCGAGATAGAAAATGCAAGTGATGAACGACCACTTTGGATCGCGGTGCGGCCGGATGCGATAACCCCGTCGACGCATCATGATGCGTCCATCGCTCACGCGCAGCTCGACCGAGCGTGGGTCAAGCTCCGGCCAATTGCGCCGGATCCACTCATCGGTCGGTGCGCGAAACCTCTCCATCAGGCGGGGCGCGATGATGTTGGGAATGACATCAATCGCGAGGTACATCCACACCCGCTGCGAGTAGGTTGGCGCCAACGGAAACGGGACGGCAAGCTGCTGCTTGCCCGCTTTGTCCGGGAACAGCTCGACAGGCGGGATGCCGCGCACCAAACAGTCATACAGGTACTCGGGCAGCAAGCCATCGACGACCATGTACGGAAACGGCTCGAGATGAAGTTCGGCGCGGTCGATCGCAGCGGCTACCCGGTCCGGCGTAATCTTCTTGCGAAGCACCCGCGCCAATCGCTCGAGATGCGGTTCGAACTCGGCATTGCGCTCGAGAACGACCCGTAGCTCCGACTCACGTGCGCTCAGTTGCGACAACTGCTGGCTCATTTCATTGATCCGACTCAGGATCTCTTCACATTGACGCTGAATGAGCGCGACGGCGCGAGCCAGTGACGCCACGCTGTCGCCAGAGTCGACCAGATTCGAATCAGGATTGAAATGAGCCACTTTCGACCGATTATAACCTTCGACGTCGGGAGCCCGGTGCGGTCGTCGCGGCGGGATCGCAGCAGGTGCGAGTGTCCGTCAGGCCCCGGCCGGCGCTGCTATTGAGGCGGATCGGAAATGAAGACGGTACTGTGAGGAATCTGGTCCTCGGGGTACGGATAATCGACGGTGTAGTAATACAACGCGAGCGACCTTCGCGAGTGTCCCTCAGGGCAATTCAGCGGATGCGGATGGCCATGATAGCTCCGGCTTGATGTGTCGAAGATCACCGCGCGGTTGAAGGTCGGTGCGATGCGCTTGACACAGGCCTTTCCTTCCGCGTCCCAGAGTTCCAGGTGACCGCCCCAGGCTTCGTCCCACTCGTTGTTCAAGTAGATCAGAAAATTGAGCCGTCTCCACACATGGAGCCGCTTGTAGAAGTTGAAGTCGGCGTGGACGCCCAGCAGTCCGCCTCTCTCGATCTCGTGCAGGCCGCCGCCCCGCAGGTGCGGGTCGGCGATCAGGCCATCGATGCCTGTAAGCTCTTCGAGGAACGTCACGAAGAGGCTGGAGTTCAGGGTCGTGAACAGGCGCCGCGTGACTGGTCCGAACGCGGATTCGTCCTCGATCGACAGCTTCCGTTCGCGCGGCGTCGTCGTCCGATGCCAACCTGAGCGATCCATCGCCGCGACCTCGCCGGCGACACGTCGAAGGATGCCGGTGTCGACGAAATCGTCCATGACCAGATGCGGAAACGGGGATGCCTCCCGATATTGCTGTTGCTCCCGCTTCACGATCCGCTTGAGGTCCTTGGCCGACACGACAGGTTGGTTGTGCGTTTCGAGCAGCTTGGATTTCTGCTCGAGCGCCTTTTTGAGGGCGGCCATTTCGGAAAGCTGATCACGAAGCTGCCGCATCTCCGTCGACATGACCTCGAGCTCCTCGGCTTTTTTCCGAAGGGCGGCACGAGTCTGAAAAACGGGGAGCTTGTCCAGCATGGATGTCAGGAGCGTGAAGAAGCCTCAGGGCAACGAACCCGTCACATTATAGCCGCGGCCTCAGCCTTGCCCATGTCACGGGTGACGTGTGTACAACGGAGCCCCAACGTCTCGCGTTGAGCGTTGCGCCGCTGTTACGATGCGGTGCATCGACCGCATCTCGAGGCGTCGAACGAATGAAGATCGTCTTCATCATGCCGCTGTGGCGGCGGACACAGTTCGTCCGGATTTTCGAATCAACGCTGCGACTGCTGTGCGAGCGTGGCCACCACGTCCATGTCGGCTTCGTCAGCCGAAAGAAAGCAGGGCACGGGACGGCGGCCCCGACAGACCTCGTGCAGCAGCTGGTGGCTGATTACCCGAATTGCTCGTGCGGGACGGCGCCCATCCGCGAGGATGCCTGGGGGGTGCTCGGCGCGACGCTTCGTGCATCGAGCGATTACCTGCGTTACCTGACGCCGCCCTACCGCAATGCCCGGATGTTACGCGAACGCGCGGCCGCAAACGTGCTGCCACGTGTCATCACCCTGACGCGACAAGGGCCGTTCGGCACCGGGCCCGGGCGCGCTCTCGTCAAAGCGTGGTGTCGATTCCTGGATCGATGTATTCCAGTGAGCGCGGAGATCGACCGGTTCCTCATGGAGCAGCGGCCCGACCTGCTGTTGTGCTCACCGCTCATCGAGCCGGGCACGCCGCAGATGGAATACGTACGGGCGGCGCGCGCCCGCGGCATTCGCGTTGTCCTCTGCGTGGCGAGTTGGGACAACCTCACGAACAAGGGCCTGATTCACGGCCCGCTGGATCTCGTCACGGTCTGGAACGACGCGATGAAGCGTGAAGCCGTCGAGCTCCATGGCGTGCCCGCCGAGCGCGTGGCGGTCACGGGTGCACAACTGTTCGACCATTGGTTCGACTGGCGGCCCAGCACTCCACGCGACACGTTCTGTGCGCGCGTCGGCCTGACGGCCAGTCAGCCGTACATTCTGTACCTCTGTTCTTCGGGAACGATTGCGCCTGACGAGCCGTCCTTCGTTCGCAAATGGACCCGGCAACTCCGTGAATCGCCATCGTCTGTGCTCCGCGATGCCGGGGTGCTCGTGCGCCCGCATCCGGACAGCGAGGACCGCTGGCTTCGGTTCGATGACCGGGAGTTCACGAATTTTGCGATATACCCGCCGGCAGGCGCGCCGCCGGTCGACGCCACGAGCAGGGCCGACTACTTCGATTCGATTTATCACAGCGCGGCGGTGGTCGCCGTGAATACCACCGCGGAGATCGAGAGCGCGATTGTCGGACGCCAGGTATACACGGTTCTCGACCCGGAGTTCCGCGACACGCAGGAAGGCACCTTGCACTTTCACCACCTGCGCCATGCGGGCGGAGGCCTCGTTCGCGAGGCCGTCAATTTCGCGGATCACTTCGCGCAACTCGAGGCTGCGCTCCGGGATGGCAGCGGTGACAGTGGTCGATGCCGCCGGTTCGTGGAAGTGTTCGTTCGTCCTCACGGCGTGGACGTGCCGGCGACGCCGAAGCTGGTTGCGTCGATTGAAGGGGCCGGGGCGCGAACGAGAGTGCGGACGAAATCGACGCCGGTGTTCGCGGGATTGTTGCAGCCGTTTCTGAGGCGCTGGGCTGAACGGCTTCGACACGATGCCAGCGCGCTGCGTGAAGCCGAAGCAGCACAGGGAACGCTGCGTCGTCAGGAGGCGAAGAGGCAGAAGAAGCTACAGCGCAACGACCAACGGCCGCGTGACCGCGGCTGACAGTGACGATCAGACGGTAACGGCGTTTCCACGGGTACGGGCCGGCAACACCACCCGCCGCAGCTCCACGAGCGGCGGCACCGCCCGCCAGTCGAAGTCCAGGAAGATGACGCCGTCCGACCGCGTACGCACAGGAGCGGCGCCGAGGCCCCACCCGTCCGGGTTGTGATACGTCACGCTGGCCGAGTGCCAGTCGAGATCGCCCCACGGCGACTCCGCGCGTCTGTCCCGGTGCAGAGACTTCGAGATGCGCATGCTGCCGATATGGTTGACGTGATATACCGGACCGCCGATTTCTTCGATCGGGATCCCTGCGCCGTGAACCTTCACCATGAAATTCAGGTCGATGCCGGCGCGCGCCGCCCGGTAGACTTCGTTGAAGCCTCGCAGCCTGTGGAAGGTCTCGCGATCGGCCAGCAGGAAATCGCCGGCGGCACTGCCGAACAGGGGTGGTTCGAGCACGGGGCGGCGAACCTGGTTGGCGGGATCTTCGAGCGCCGCCCAGCGCAGGCCGGCCTGGTCAACCCCGAGCTTGATGTCGTAGCGAGGGGCTCTGTACATCGTGCCCGGCCGCGGCCGCCGAGCGGCGATGGCGTCGACAACTTCCCGCCCCAACAGAATGTCGGCGTTCGTAACGAGCACGAACGGCGCCGTCGCGCGGCGAATACCGACATTTTTCGCCACGTACTCAAGGTACGGGACGCGCGGATTCTGAGTCATCGCCACCTGGTACTGCGGCGCGACGACAACGGTTCGAAGGACCATTGCCGCAATGTCGGGCAGCTCCTTCGCCAGCATCTCGCAGAGCAGCGGGCGTCCCGCGACCGGATCCCATTCCACGAGAATGACTTCGTACGCGACGTCGCGGCTGCGCAGCTGTTCGTGGTTGAATCGCAGCGGCGTCGCGATGCGCTCACGAAAATCGCCGCCGTAATTGTCGTGACGGGCTGTGATGACGAAGCTCAGAAACGGGGATCCTGATTCGCTCATGAGGCGCTCGACACAGCCTGCTCTCGCGTTCGAATATCGAGGACCTGAATGGCGGCCTCAATCAGATCGAGCTTGACCTCCATCGCCATCAGTTGTTCATTGGCCGAGTCCGCCGCGTGGTGCGCAACCTCCAGACGGGCGCGCATTTCCTGAAGCTCCAGCTTCAGGGCCTCAGCGCGGCGCTTCCACTCGTCGGTTCGCGGCTGCTCGCGCTCGAGGTCGGCCTTTGCCCGGTCGAGGTCCGCCTTGATCCGATCTGCGTCTTCCTTTGCGCGTTCCGTCTCCGCCTGGCCGCGATGGGCCGCCTGCTTCCATCCAGCGACCGCTTCGGTGGTGTCTTCGTGCCGTCTTTTCCAGCCTTGAGCATCAGCGCGGGCCTGTTCGAGTTGCCGCTCGAGTTGAGCGATCTTGGTTTCCGCTCGCTCCGCTTCAGCATTCAATCGCTCGATCTGGGAAATCGGCGCGAGCCTGACGGCTGCGAAGAGCCTTCTCGTCACCGCGTTCATGGGCGGGATTGTCCCATAGACGTCCGGCCGAGTTCCTGTGAATGAGGGGCCCGGCTGCCGTTCATGCGAATGCCGGGAACAGTATCATTACGGCGTGCCCGCGCCCGAGTTCACGGCGGCGGATCTTGCCCGACTGCTCGAGCGCTTTCCGCTGGAGCGCACGGGCGATCGAACGTTCGAGGAGGTCGCCGATGCGCAGGTCCAGACCCTGGCGGCGCGAATTGCAGCGCTGACCGACATGCTTCGGGATGCGGAGCCAAGCCAGACGGTCAATCTGGCCTCACGCATCCTTCTGGAAGATCTCACCGCCGTCGCAGCTCATTTCAGAGGACGCGCCAACGCGATGCAGTCAATGCTCGAACAGGCGCTCGCCGACCCGCGCGACGAGCGCCATGAATCAACTGACGGACAACGCGACTGAAGCGGTCGAGGTGACGGCGGGCGCCGGCTGGCGATTTTCGACGCGGGCCGTTGCCGCGTTGATGCTCTTGCCGGTCTCAGCCGCGCTGGCGTGCCATTTCATCGGCGACCGGACGCCGGCAACCGCAGCGCTCAAGGTGGTTGCCCCCACGTTGGCGCTGGCTCTTGTCCCGGGCGTACTCACGATCCTGCTCTGGCGCCCGCGCCCGCGTTTGTCCGCGCTGGAGGTCCTCGGTCTAGGCATTGCCGTCAGCTTCGGCGTCGTTCAACTACTCACGATTTTCGCCGTCTCCGTTCATACCGGTCCGACTGTCATGCTGACCGGTCTCGGCCTCGCGTCGATCGTGATGGCCTGGCGCGCAGTCCGCGGACCATCGATGACGGTTCTTCTCACGGTTGACGAGCTCATTGTGTTGGCACTGCTGCTCGGGGTGGCAGTGCCGTTGTATCTGCAAGGTTCGCCCTTCGACGCGTACGAAGACCAGGTTCTGGTCGCGATCACGCGACGCCTCAGCGAGCTGAGCGCCCCTCGTCTCGACAATGTGTATGTGGCGCCAGGAATCGTTTACACGTACCCGTTTCCCGGGGCGCTGTACTTCATGGCACTCGCGGCGCGGCTTGGCGATATCGACCCCCTCTTTCTGTATACCAAGCTGCGATTCTTCTGGGGACCGGCTGCGCTGGTCATGCTGTATCTCGCCGCACGGGCTGTTTTTGGCCGCTCATCCGTGGCATGCGCGGTAGCTGTCACGGCAGTTGTGCTCGTGTTCAGCGGCGCGTTCGCAATGGTCGCCGGATTCCCGTCATGGTGGGGACAGCTCGTGCCGTACAGCTACGTGCCCGACGTGGCTATGACGGTTCTGCTGCCGGGGCTCCTGGTTTGCGCATTCGGCTATCTGCAGGCCGGTGCAATGCGGGAGCGTTGGTTCTTTTTCATGGCCGCCGCCCTGCTCGTCTTGATGTTGACGATGATTCACATCCGGGAAGTCGTTCAGTTCGCAGCATATCTTGGATGCTTCGTCGTCGTGGCCGCCCTTGCCAGGCGGTTCCGGCCCCTTCTCGCCCGCGCGGTTGTTCTGCTCCTGCTCACACTTGTCGTCGCCGCTATTTACACCCAATGGCAGGCCACGATGACGTCCGACGTCAGCGATATCGTCGAGGGTTATCGCGGCGAGCTGCTTGCGAGGGCGGCGGGCCTTTCCCCTCAGGCACTGGTCTTTGCGTCTGCCCAGGATACGCTTGGCGATTTCATTCAGGACTTCGATCAGGTCTTTGGCGGTCTGCTTCCGTTCTTCCTGTTTGCAGGGCCCGTAGTAGTGCTCTGGTTCCATCAGCGACCGCTCGTCTGGCTGATTTCGTCGAGCACGCTGGCCTACCTGGCGGTGATGAGCATTCCCCTGCTCGCCATTCCTTATGTGTACCTGACGTACTTCGAGATTCTTCATATCCCGATTCGCAACGTCATCTTTTTCGTCTATTTGCTTGCGGGGGCACTCGTTTACGTCGCCGTGGTGGCGATCGCTCGCATCGATCGTACCTGTCTATCCGCATTCGCGGCTGGTACGGCCGCCGGCATGCTCGCCCTGCTCGCCACTCTTTCCCTCAACCGGAGCCATGCGGGATTCTCCGTGCCCCTGATTGCCGCATACGCGCTGACGTTGCTGTTCATCACAGGCACTCCGCTGCCGCGCCGATTCAGTGCGCGCGGTGCTGCGTGGCTGCTTGCGGCGCTTGCGGTGCTGGTCGCGCTATGGCCGCACCACCAGCCGACGCCGCGAACGGCGGCCGTCAACGTGCGATGGACGGCCGGACTGCCGGAAGCGCGCCGCACGGAGCTGGAGCGTCAGTTCGGGTTGACGAACGGCGAACGCGGCGGCGGCGCGAGTGACGAGGTGAACGTCTGGGGATACCGGCTGAGCGATCTGTCATCGGAGAACGTGAAGGCTCTCGTGACGCATCCCGACGTGGTGGACACCAACGACATCGATCGCGTGCGGTTCACGGTGCCGCTGCAGCCGCCGCGGACGGACCACCAGTTCCTCGGAGTGGAGCACGTGGCCTGGCTACAGTATCCAGGAAGCCTGCTGCTGATCGTGACGGCCTTTCTTATCTGGGTGACGGCGATTGTCGTGCCGCCAATGCTCGTCGCCGGCAAAGGCGGTAGCGCGGGGCCGCTCGATCGCGCGTTGAGCCAGCCTTTCTACAAATGGGCGCTCCCGTATGCGGTGTTCATTATCCCGTTCGCGTTGTGGTCGGCGCGCCCGACGCTGTCGCCGTTGAGTCTGACGCCAATGGCGCCGGCGGGACTCGCTCAGACACCGGAATCACTTTTTGCGCAGATTCCGTGTGTCACAACCCCACCCATGCCGGCCCGGTTTGCCGAAGAAGAGGTTGTGCTGCCCGAGCGTACGACGTGTCCGCCGGATCGCGCCGTGGTCGAATGGGTGCAGCGTCAGCTGCCGGTCGACACGGTATTTGCCGTCGATCGATGGACCGCATACCCGCCCCAGGTTTTCATGGCGCAGCAGGCGGTCGTGTTTCCCACGCTCGATGCATCCTTCATTCGCGAAGACAGCCTGTTCGGGGACTACTACCGGGTGTTCCAGGAAAGAGTGCGCCGCTATCGCGCCCAGCCGTTCTTCAATACTCTTGAAACGCCCGCCGAACGAACGGCATTTGTGAAAGCGCTGGGTGTGACGCACGTGCTTGTCAGTCCCGCTGATTACAGCGAGCTTCGCCCGGTGCTTGACGGACTTCCTGAGCAGTTCGCCCTCAGGTATCAGCATGCGCAGTGGGCTGTCTACGAAGCCATCGGAAATTGACGACGTCCGAGCGTGCGGCGTGAGTATCACGATTTCCGCGCGAACGGCCGCGATCGCTGCGGCGGCAATCAGTGCCGCGGCCATCGCATGCCGGTTCTTCGGTGATGAACAGGCGGGAATGTCAGCCGTCAGGCTTCTGTCGGCGACGCTCGCCGTCGGCGTCGTCCCAGGGGCGCTGGCAACGATGTTGTGCCGTCCGCGCCCGCAGCTCACGGGACTCGAGACGATCGGCTTCGGGATCGCGATCAGCTTCGGATTCGTTCAGTTGGCGACGATCACGGCGCTGTCACTTCACTCGAGTCCGGCGGCCACTGTCGGCGTCATCACGGTTGCTTCGATCCTGATGGCCGGCTGCGTCGTTGCCAGCCCCAGCCGACGACTCAGCATCGTGCTGACGTTGGACGAGCTGATTGTGCTGTCGTTGCTTGTCGCGCTGAGCGTGTTCCTCTACAACCTCGGATCTCCAGTGAGCTGGTACGAGGATCAGGTGCACGTTGCGATCGTCCGGCGATTGAGTGAGGTCGGGTCGCCGCGCATCGACAATATCTACGTCTCGCCGGACACGGTCTACACATATCCCTTCCCGGGCACACACTACTTCATGGCGCTGGTCGCGAAGCTCAGTGACATTGACGCCCTGTTCGTCTATCACAAGCTTCGATTTTTCTGGGGACCCGCCGCGCTCGTGATGCTCCACCTGGTCGCCCGGGCGATGTTCGGCACCGGCGGCATCGCTCCAGCGGTGACCGTAACGGCCGTGATGCTCATCTGCAGCGGCGCATTCGCGATGGTACCGGGTTTCGACTCGGGGTGGGGCCAGCTCGTTCCATACAGCCACGCATCCGACGTCGCGATGACTGTTCTGTTTCCCGCTCTGTTGGTCACCGCATTCGGGTACCTCTTAGCGGTGGAATCGCAACGCGAGCGGCTCTTCTTCCTGGCAGCGACGGTGATGCTCGCGCTGACCCTGACGATGGTCCACGTCCGGGAAATGGTTCAGTTCATTGCTTACCTGAGTTGCTTCGCGGCCGTCGCGATGGTCATGCCCAGGTTCCGTCCCTACCTGCGTTCAGCGATGACGCTGCTGGCCGTCGGCGCAGGCCTGGTGGTGATTTACTCCCTGTGGCAGGCAGAGGTCGTCGGGCTGGTCAGCGACATCGTGCGGACACAGCGTACGCGGTTGATGTCCATCGTGACCACGTCCTCTGTTCAAACGCTGCTTTTTACCGCGGCTCCGGCACTGCTCACCGGCTTTCTCGTAAACAGCGAACAGACAACGAGCGGCCTCATTCCGCTGCTCCTGTTCGCCGGACCCTCAGTCGTGTTGTTGCTCTCGCGGCGGCCGCTCGTGTGGTTGATGTCTTCGAGCACTCTCGTGTACCTGGCCGTGATGACGCTGCCGCTGTTGGCGATACCGTACATCTATCTGACGTATTTCGAAATTCTGTACACGCCTGTTCGCAACGTCATCCTGTTCGTCTATCTGGTTGCCGGTGCGGCGATATATGCCAGCGTCATGGCGCTGGCACAAATCGATCGCACCCGGGTCTCCGCGATGCTCGGGGGAGTCGTTGCCGGCGTCTGTGCCCTTCTGGTGAGTCTGTGTCTCAATCAGAGCGCCGGCGGGTTCGTCGCGCCGCTGATCGCCGCATATGGCTGCGCGTTCGTGTTGCTATGGAGGCCTCCGACCACGACTGCCATGCGGATTCGTGGTGCGGCGGCGATACTCCTGCCGGTGCTGGGTCTGGTCGCGTTGGTTCCGGAACGTGCGCCGGCGGCACTCGTCCATCATGTGAGCGTCAGATGGACTGCCGCGCTGCCGGAAGCGGACCGCACCGCGCTCGAACAGAGGTTCTCGCTTACTGCGGGTGAGCCGAATTCGAACTACTCGGCCGACGTGAATGTGTGGAACTACGCCCTCGCCGATGTTTCACAGGCAAACATCCGAGCGCTGGTGAACCATCCGCAGGTAATGGATACCAACGATATCGATCGCACCAACTTCACCGTACCTTTACAGCCTCCCGAACAAGATCATCCGTACCTCGGCATCGCGCACCTCGGCTGGCTTCAGTATCCGGGCTTCGCGCTCTCTCTCCTGACGGCGGCGTTTGTATGGGCGCTGGGATTTGGTGTGCCGATCCTACTCACATCGGCACGCGGTCTCGGCGCTGTTGCTCGGTTCCAGTCGGCGATCGACGAGCCCTTTTACAGGCATATCGTTCCATATGCGCTATTCGTCCTTCCGTTTGCAATCCTGACCGCGCGTCCAACGCTCTCGCCGCTGATGGCTGCACCAACGCTCCCGGCCGGCCCGGACACGCCAGCTGCCCTGATTGGGCGGGTGCCGTGCGTAACAACGCCGAGTACCGCTTTCCGGATCCAGAGCGGTGACGTAGTTCTGCCCGAGCGGACAATGTGTCCACCGGATCGCAGCCTCGTGGAGTGGGTTCGCGGCCACGTACCCGTTGACGCGGTATTCGCCGTCGATCGATTTACCGCGTACGCGCCACAAGTATTCATGCCTCAGCAGGCGGTCGTGTTTCCGGCCTTCGATGCGACTTTCATCGACGAGGGTGAACTGTTCGGCGAGTACTACCGCTTTTTTGATGACCGGATGGAACGCGATCGGGTCCAGCCGTTCTTCAACTCGATCGAGACGCCCGCCGAGCGCGCGGCGTTCGTCCAGTCGCTCGGCGTGACACATGTGCTGGTCAATCCTCCCTATTACGCCGACCTGCGTGCGGCGCTGGACGCGTTACCCGATCAGTTCGCGCGCAGGTACGATCAGAACGGCTGGGCGGTCTACGAAGTCACCCGCAAGTCGCGAGTCGCCGCGTCCCGTTGAAGTTGACCGTCTGACTGCAAGTCGCCTACGATGAACAACATACCGTGACAATCCAGACGAGTGAGCTGCTGGCGCTCCGGGGTGGCCCCCCGGTGCGCGGCTCGTTCCTGCCATTCCATCAGCCGCTCCTCGACAGTGACGACGAGCGCGCAGTCGTCGAGACATTGCGATCCGGGTGGCTCACGACCGGCCCGCGCACCAAGAGCTTCGAGCAGGAGCTGGCCGCCTACACGGGAAGCAAACGCTGCGTCGCAGTAAATTCGTGCACCGCTGCGCTGCATCTGGCCCTGGAGGCTTCCGGTGTCGGCCCCGGCGACGAGGTCATCACCGCTCCCATCACGTTCGCGTCGACCGCCAACGTCATCGTGCACCGGGGCGCACGTCCGGTATTCGTCGATGTCGAGCCAGATACGCTGAACATCGATGCGACGGCGATCGAAGCCTCCATCACGCCACGGACGAAAGCCGTGATCCCCGTCGATTTCGCGGGGCACCCCTGCGAGCTCGACACCATCATGTCGCTCGGTGCGCGGCGGGGCATTACCGTGATCGAAGACGCGGCGCACGCCATTGGCGCGGAGTACAAGGGGCGGCGAGTCGGCGGCCTTGCCGACATGACATGTTTTTCGTTCTACGCGACGAAGAACATCACCAGCGGCGAGGGAGGCGCGCTCACGACCAATCATCAAGAAAGAGCGGATCGAATCGGGATCATGGCGCTGCACGGCATCAGCCGCGATGCGTGGAAGCGGTACGGAACCGACGGATACCGGCATTGGGACATCATCGCCCCTGGCTACAAATACAACATGTTCGACTTACAGGCGGCGCTCGGGAGATCCCAATTTCAGAAGATGGAGCGTTTCTACGCGCGGCGCCTCGCGCTCAAGTTGCGGCTCGACGCGGGGCTCGCGGATCTGCCCGAAATCCGGTTGCCGGCCGAACGGTCATGGGTCAAGCACGCCTACCACCTCTATCCGATCGTGGTGGCGACGGAGAAGCTCACCGCGGATCGTGACACGATCATGAACGCGATTCAGGCGGAAAACATCGGCATCGGCATTCATTTCCGTGCGGTACATCTGCATCCGTACTATGCCGAGACGTTTGGTTTCGAACGCGGCATGTTCCCGAATGCGGAGTATTTCTCGGACCGCACGATTTCGCTGCCGCTGTATCCGAGGATGACCGACGCGGATGCAGACGATGTCGTGGCGGCGGTACGGAAAGTCATCGCGCACTACCGCCCGTGACAGAGAACCATCTCGCGGACGTCAACCAGCAGCCGTCCTACGGATTGCGTCGGGGCGCGGAAGAGTTTCCGTTGATGGTGGTGATCTCCCTCATCTATCCCTGCAACTTCGGCTGCCCCAACTGTCCATATACCGACGCGAATTCCGACATCCGACGCTTCTACCACAGCCGGGGCGGCGACCTGTTTCCGGAGCCGTTGTGGAACCGGCTTGCGGAAGAGTGCGGTGAGTTCGGCGCCTGGATGCGCTGCACCGGCGGCGGCGAGCCGATGCTGCACCCGCGCATGGTGGACATGATTGAGTTCGCCAAATCGAAAGGTGCGCGCGTCTGGCTGAACACCAATGGCAGCATGTTCGGACCAACCGCAGTGCTCCGCACCAAGCTGCGACGCGTTCTCGCCGCCGGCATCGACCTGATTGAATTTTCGATGGATGCGGGCGACGCAGAGACGTACGCGGTCGTCCGCCCGCCGCACCGTGGCGGACCGCCCCGCGATCCGGCGAAATGGTGGGCGAACGCTGTTGACAACGTGCGTGCCGCGCTCGCCCTGCGTCAGGAACTGCAGGCGCCAACGCGAATCGTCGTCTCGGTGATCCGCCAGCAGCAAATCGAGGGAAAGCTCGATCAGGCGATCGACTTCTGGATCAAGGAGATAGGCGTCGACGAGGTGATTACGCGCAAGTTCCTGACCTGGGACGACAATACGCACATCGAAACGGGCCGCGCCCTGGATGCACACCTCTACCGATCGGTTCCATCCGAGAAGAAGGAGCCTTGCGTGTGGCCCTTCGAGCGACTGAACGTGGACACGTTGGGCCGCATCGCACTCTGCGGGCAGGACATCTCGTTTCGCACGGCGGAGCTCTTTCCAAACGCGAACGACGTATCCATCAAGGCCATCTGGCAGGGCGAGCGGTTCAACTGGTACCGGCGCATGCACCTCGAAGGGCGTGGCGCAGAAGCGTTCCCGTGCCACGGATGTTCGGCCTGGTTTGCGGGAATTCGAGACTGGGAACACGGCTGGCTGAAGGTGTTGAAAACGTCGGGCGATCACCTGAAGGAAGTCATGCGGAAGGACCTCGGCGTCGAGGTGCAGATTTACGAGCCTGAGGCGCATCGCTGAAACGTGCAGGCGGAACGTGTGCGCCTCGTACCGCTCGAGCGCCGGCATCTGGAGCGGACCCGTGTGTGGGCCAACGATCCGGCGATCATGCGTCTCATGGATCGGGCGGGTGCCGTCTCGACCGCCGAGCACGAAGCGTGGTTCCTGGCGCTGGCAGGACGGGACGATTGTGTGTATTTCGCCATTGAAACCGGCGAACCGGAGCTGCACGTCGGCAACGTCTGGTTCTTCGCCATCGATCGTCGTCACCGGAAGGCCGAGTTGCGCGTGGTAATTGGTGAGCCGGCTGCGCGCGGCCAAGGATACGGGGCGGAAGCGATCGATCGACTATGTCGTCACGGGTTCAACGAGCTCGGTCTGCACCGGATTTATGCGTACGTGCTTGCGATCAATCCCGCGGCGCGGCGGGCGTTCGAGCGCGCCGGGTTTGCGCTCGAAGGCACTCTTCGAGATGATCGGTGGAGTGATGGCAGTTTCGTTGACGCACATCTCCTGGCGAGGGTGAGCCGAACCTGATGCTGGACGTGATTTACGACGGCCAATGCGGCTTCTGCATCCGGTCGCTGAAAGTGTGCCGCGCTCTGGATGTCCGCGGGGCTCTTCGATTTCATGACGCCAACGCGCGGCCGCAGGTGCTCGCTGCGTTTCCCGAGTTGACGCAGGCGGATTTCGAAAATGCGATCTTTGCCGTCGGACCGGACCGGAGTGTCACACGCGGCTTCTTCGCGTTTCGGCGCATCGTGCGGCAGAGCCCGCTGATGTGGCCGCTGATACCACTGATCTACTTTCCCGGGTCTGGCCGGGTCGGGCCACGCGCATACGCCTGGGTTGCACGGAACCGGCGGCGATTCGGGTGCGCCGCCGAATCATGTGAATTGCCGGCGCCGCGTCCCGATCGCGGAACCAGCGCACGATGACGGCGCTTTTCGGTACTGACCCGCTGTTCTATCCCACCCTCACGCCCACGGTTCTCGACTTCATACGGTGCGCATACGCGCTGCTGCTGATGGCGACGCTCGCCGCCGCGATTCCTCACGCACGCCGATATTTCGTGAGCGAAAGATGGGGCGGATACGCCGAGCGCGGACATTGGGTCGAATGGTTGCAGAATCCAATCGCCATGCCGGCGGTCATGCTGGCGTGGTTCGCCGCTGCCGCAGCGTTGCTTCTCGGCCGCACGGTTGTGCTCGCAGCCTTCGCCAACGTCTTGCTCTGCCGCTACTTCTTCATCCAGATGCGGTGGCGAGGGGTTCTGCGCGGGATGGGCGCCCCGGGATTCATCGCTTACTGGCTCGGCGTTGCGGTTCTGTTGCTCGAATCCACACGCCAATTCGCGCCCGACCACCATGGTCTCGCGCTGCTCGTGCTCCAGGTTGATTTCGCGCTCATCATGCTGTCGGCCGGCGTGTACAAGTTCCTCGCCGGCTACCGCCGGAACGAGGGGATGGAGCTTGGCATGGTGAACCCCGAGTGGGGGTACTGGTCAGGCTTCTGGCGTCAATTCCCGCCCGGCAGTCCGTGGTTTCGCCTCTTCAACGAGATGGCGTGGGGAACCGAAGTCGTCGGAGCGCTGCTCATGTTAGTGCCGATGACGCGAATGATCGGCGGTCTCTTGATACTCGTGAGCTTCGTTTTTATCGCAACACAGATCAGGCTTGGCTTCCTGTGTGAAATGGTAATGGTGTGCTGCCTCCTGTTCGCGCACTCCGGCAGCTTTGTCGACACCTGGGTAGCCGCCGCGTTTCCAGCTGAAGGTGTGGACCCGGTGGCGTCTCCGATTGCGGGCAGCACGTTAATCGGTGTCGGCCTGTGGACATATCTGCTGGTGCTTCCGTTTGCGCGCACCGGGCTCGCCTACAACTTGTATGCGAAGAAGGGGTTGCCGAACGGGATCCAGAGGGCTCTCGATGCGTACACCAACGCGTTCGGACTGATCGTCTGGCGCGTGTTTTCGGTGGATCTCATCAACTTTTTCGTGGAGATCTACGAGCAGCGCACTGATGGTATCCGCCGACACGTCTCGAACTGGGGACAGTCGTTGAGGTATCGGCAGGTCGCCGAGTCAATTACGGTGACGAGTGTGTTTACGACGTTGAAGTACTACCCGACCAATCGCGACCTGTTCGTCGCGCGGCTCGTGCGGTACGCGCGTACGGTGCCATACGATTCCGGAAGTCTGCTCGTGTTTCGCTACATCAGCATCCGCAAGAGGCAGGATCGATTCGATTTTCACCCGATCGCCGAATACCTCGTTGATGTCGGCCGGAGCTCTGTGTCCGAACACATCCTCGACGAATCGGCGTCGGTTCATGCGCCGGCCTCGACGTCGCCGATTCATGAAGGGGCACGGCCGGGCAGCTACGCTCCGCTGAGACCCTGAGGCATGTGCGGTATTTGCGGCGTGTTTGGTGCGGGCGATCGCGCCGTTGTCGACACGATGCTCGACACGCTGCGGCACCGCGGTCCCGACGACAGCCATATCCTTTCCGGGTCCGACTTTGCCATCGGCGCTCGCCGCCTGAGCATCGTCGACGTGGCAGGCGGGCGTCAGCCACTCACGAACGAAGACGGCACGATCATCGCTGCCCAGAACGGGGAGCTTTACAATTTTCCCGACGTCCGCGCGGCACTGCTCGAACGAGGTCACCAGCTCACCACGAGGGCCGACACGGAGATCGTGCCCCATCTGTGGGAGGAGTACGGAGAGGGTCTGCCGAAGCAGATAGACGGCATGTTTGCGGTGGCCGTCTGGGACAGCAACCGGCGCGTCGGGCTGCTCGCGCGCGACCGGATGGGAAAGAAGCCGCTGGACTACTGGCGGCACGCCGGCGCGCTGTACTTCGCCTCTGAATTGAAAGCCCTTCTCGCAATCCCTGGCTTCGAACGCCGGTTGAACCTGGAAGCGCTTCATCATTACCTCAGCTACAAGCACGTCCCACACCCGTTCACGATCTTCAGCGACGTGTGGATGCTGCCGCCCGCGCATCAGCTCGTATACCGGCCGGGGACCGAGCCAGCAATCTCGCGGTACTGGGGTCTTTCGTTCGCGCCCGCAGACGACTCATCGCGCGACGAGCACGAGGTCGTCGACGAACTGCTCACGCTGCTGCGTCGCGCCGTCCGTCGCCGGTTCATGTCGGACGTGCCGGTGGGGTTCTTCCTGAGCGGAGGGATTGACTCGTCACTGACGACGGCGCTCGCCGCCGAAGTTGCGCCGACGCCCGTGAAGACGTTTACCCTGACGTATGGCGGTCAGTCGACGACGGCAGGTAAAGAAGAGGACCGTCGTTGGGCGCGATGGGTGGCGACCCGCTATGGAACTGAGCACCACGAGGAGACGATTTCCGTCGACGATTATCCGGCGAGTCTGCGACGGATCCTGCGCGCATTCGACGAGCCGTTCGCTGGCGTTGTGTCAACCTACTTCCTGTCACAGCGCATTGCGCAACACGTCAAGGTCGCAGTTGCGGGCGACGGCGCCGACGAGCTGTTCGGCAGCTACCGCTCCCACCGCATCGCGGCCGGCGCGGAGCCAAGACCGTCGGACTGTAGTGAGCCAGATTGGCAGTGGCGCGCCCGGCTGTTCGTCATGAGCGACGAAGAAAAGACCGCGCTGTATTCACCGGATGTGCGATCGGCGCTGAACGGCGTTTCAACGCGCGAACATCTGAGGGACGCATTCGCATCGGCGACGGCCGCCGATCCCCTGAATCGAATGCTCGAGGCCGAGTTTCGTGGAATCTTTCCGGATCAGGTGCTGACGTTCATCGATCGTCTGTCCATGGCGCATTCGCTCGAGGTGCGCAGCGCCTTTCTCGATACCGATGTCGTCGAATACGTGGCCGCCCTTCCCGGCTCGATGAAGATTCATAACGGCGAGACGAAGTACGTGTTGAAGCGTGCCGCCGCACGATACTTCCCGGACGAGATGATTCGCAGGCCAAAGGAAGGGTTTTTGATGCCGGTCACCGAGTGGGTGCTGGCCGATCTTCAGCCATGGGTGCGGCAGACACTGTCGGCGGAGCGGCTGGCGCTGCACGGCCTCTTCGACCAGCAACGCGTGAACGAGATTGTCGACCAGTTGCGCGCGCCCGGCGTCGATTACCGTGCGGTCAACAAAGCGATGGTGCTCGTGACGTTTCAGGAATGGTACGAGCAATATCTGTCCTGATGCCCGAGTCCACCGACATCTTGCCCGGAACACCGCGAGTGCCGTTCAGTCTCTCGATGCTCGGGTGGGCGCTGAACGAGGAAGAGAGCATCGCGGCCTACATCGATCGCGCCGGCGCATTTCTTGCCGCGCTCACAGACGACTTCGAGCTGATCGTCGTCGACGATGGCAGCACCGACAGGACGTGGGACATTGCGGAGGGGTGCGCCCGGACGCGACCGTGGCTGAGGCCGTACAAGAACGATCGGAACCGTGGCTCGGGTTACAACACAAAGCGGGCCATCTCGCTGGCGACCAAGGACTATCTGTTCTGGCAGACGGTTGACTGGTCGTACGACATTCGCTACCTCGCGCAGTCGCTCAATGAGCTCCAGTCTGTCGACGTGCTCCAGGGCGTTCGCGAAGGAACGATTTCGGCGCGGGGAATGGTCGACCGGCGTTCCGACACCGCGTACAAGGGCCTTGTGTCGATCGTCAATTACCGCCTGATTCGACTGCTGTTCCGTCTGCCGTTGCAGGATTATCAGAACGTCACGGTCTACCCGCGCGCGCTGATTCAGTCGGTGACGCTCGAGACGGAAAGCGCATTCACCAATCCGGAATGTCTGCTCAAGACATGGTGGCGCGGTGCAACCTTCAAGGAAGTGCCGGTCCCGTTCCTGAAGCGCCGCCAGGGGCACGGAAAGGGAACACGGCCGCTCGCCATCGCGGCGGCGATTCGCGACATTCTGAAGTGGTGGCTGCGGTGGGTCGTCCTTCGTCGCCGCGCTGACCATGGCAGGGGTCGTGTGTTCGGTGCGAGCCCGCGTTCGGTGTGAGCCGCACTGTGATGCGGTCGCGATGGTGGCTCGCGGTTCAGGCACTGGTGACGATCCTGCTGCTGGTGCTGCTGCTGAGATCGATCGATGTTGCCGCACTTCGCATGTTGTTCGCGCGGCTGCCTGTGTCTTTCTACCTGCTTTCGCTCGCCGTAGTGCTCGCGGGACAGGTGTCCTATGCCTGGCGCTGGAGGTTGCTGTTGAAAGCGGCCGGCGTGTCGATTCCATTTACGACCGCCGTACGGCAGTACTTCGTCGGCATTTTCGTCAACAACTTTCTGCCTTCAACGGTCGGCGGCGACATCGCCAAGGTCGCCTACCTTGGCCCGGGGCACGGGTATCGGACTGTGACAGCCTCGGTTGTCGTCGACCGGCTGCTCGGTGTCGGGCTGCAGGCCCTGCTCGCGACTATCGCGCTCTGGTTCAGCCCCATTTCGGCGCCGCGCTTCGCCGCTGCCAACGTCGCGGCGGCGTTGATCGCCGTCGTTTCGATACTGCTGCTGCTGCTGACGGGCTTTGGTACGGGAGGGCTCGCAGCTCGCGTCAGTCGATTCGGTAAACCAGCCGTCCGGCTTGCCGAACGGCTGCAACGGCTGCGCCTCGACATGGCTGCTCCGCTGCGGAGGCCGGTAATCGTCGCGCAGGCGGCGCTCGTCGTCGTTGCGTACACGACGGCCGTGACGGCGCTCTACTTACGCTTCTTCGCGGTGCAGCAGGCATCGGTCCCACCGTTTGTCGCGATGCTTGCGGCCGTGACGGCGACAACCGTGCTGAGCAACATACCTATCTCGCTGAATGGGCTTGGACTGCGCGAGCAGTTGCATGCGTCGCTGCTTGCCCCGCTCGGCATTGCGCCGGAACCGGCCGTGGCCATTTCCCTTCTTTTGTACGCCCACTTGATCGTTGCCAGTTTCGTTGGCCTGATCCTGTGGCTGATGCAGCCCACTCCTTTGGGTGGCGAGACAGGCCGACCGTAACCGCGCTCACCTCCGAGCGGTGTCTACGTTGCGCCAATACGGTACAGGCGGTATCCGGAGAGATCCATTTCAAGCGTGGCGGTGGGCAGATCGCGCAGCTTCGCAGCAATCTGCTCTGTGTACACCGGATCGGTGAGCACGTATGAAACACCGTATTCCTTCAGCAGCCGTCGTTCACCTTCTGTAAGCGACCCGCTGAAATTGAAGAACGGGTGAGCCCCGTCGCCATTCCCTTGCGGCATGACGTAATCAGCGTGATATCGGGCGGCAGGCTGGAAATAGTGACCGTAAATATGTTCGGGGTTGATGCAGTACGCGTCGATCAAAACCACGACGGCGCAACTGTAGCGCGGATCCGCGAGCACGACCTGACGGGGCGGGATCCGCCTTCGAAGCTCGTCGACGACGCTTCTCGGCACCGGCAGGCGTGGAGCGATGGACCCTTTCAAGGTCTCGTAGTAGGCGGGCCAATCGACGACCGACGGCAACTCATACGCGCGCGCGAACCGGTCGAGCAGGGTCACAGGAGTCCGTTTGGCGAAGACACCTCCAAATGCGTGTTCCGGCACCGCGAACGGCAGCGCCAGACAAATCGTCGCGAGCACGACGGCGACCGGAACGGGCGCCGCCGCAACGATCGGTCGGCTCCGCAACGCGGCGCCGACAACGGCAACCAACGTGACGACCCCGATGAGCAGCAGGAACTCCGGCTGCATCATCGCGCGGACGGCGAACGACTCAACAATTCGCGACCCCCACGTTGATGCAGCCCATATGACGAAGGAACCGGCAGCCGATGTGGCGATGACGCGGCTCAATCCGTTTTGACGCCATGCCGCGGCGCGAAGTGCAACTTGGGCCAGCGCGCTCAACCCCATGGCGAGGGCGATGATTCCCATCAGCGAGAAATATGCGTTGACATCTCTGACGGTCTCGACCGATGTGAGCAGCGACAGCGCCATATAACCTGCCGGACTCGAGTACACCAGCACGAGCGGCACGACGGCCAGGGCGAGCACACTGGCGGCCGCCGGCGCACGTAGCGCGGCGAGCGCCATCGCGGGAACACCGACAAAGACCGCGGTTGTGGCTGGAATGGTCCGGGTGAGGACGTCGCGCGCCTCCGTCGGTTCTCCAGCAATCGCATCTCCGGGCGTTCTGAGGATCTGGACGAAGCGGTCGCGCACGGCTGCCTTGTCGGCGCGCTCATATTCGGCAACGTACGGAACCAATCGCGAGTGCACGTCGACATAGACTGCCGTCGTCGCTGCGAGCAGGAGCGCGAGCGCGACCGTTTGCTGTCGTGTGCGAAGCGGGTCGAGACCGCAGACGACGGCGACGGCCAATGCTGCGACGAACCACAACACCGGAAACATTTCCAGCGGATGTGTCGACAGCGACGCAACGAGCATCACAGGCGCGACGGCAAGCGCCGCCATGTGAACACGCTGCGCCGGCTCGTCGTCTGAGTGACGGGTGGCCATCAGACACAAGGTCATCAATACCGGCATGCAGATGCCTGCACCAACACCCCCACGGCGGACCAGTGGAAACAGGGAGTTCGATTGCCAGGTGTCGACGTCCAGCACGACGAACATGAGTACGACGATGAAGGCGGCACGAGCCTCGATGCGCGATGGCGACAGATGCCTGATGAGGCTGTAAACGAAGACGAGCGTCAGTGGTGCGAGAAACGATCTGAGTTTGATGTACGCGACCAGCGGATCGACTCCGGACCAGCCCGAGATGATGGCAATCGCCAGCTGATAGGGCTGGAAGAGATAGACGGGAACCGCGTCAGGCAATAGCGATGCGTTCCGCAGTGTGATCGCTCCACCGTCGGCAAAGCGCGAGATCGCGGTGAAGTCGAGCGCTTCTTCACCCGTGAACGGCGGCTCGATCACCCAGCCGGCGAGGCCAGCGGCAACCGCGGCAACCGCCACCAGCAGCATGTCCATCGGCTCCGTCGGCAGCGCAGGAACCGCCCGTTGTTGTAACCGTCCTCGGATCCATGCAATCAACAAGGCAACGCCAAGTGTCACGGTGAGTCCGGAGGCGTGGTGCACATTCCATCCAAAGAGAGGCACTGCAACGGACAGAACGAATATCCATGAATAGCTCAGGGCGAAACCGAGCACGATTCGCTCGTCCCACCGTGCCCGCACGCCCAACAAAGCCGCGAACACGATGCCCGGCGCCAGCAGAAGCGCCGCACTCGCTCCGGCGAGCCGCACGGCAAGACCTGCAGTGTCTGGCAGGTTCATCGTATGAATGGTGAAATTCCGCCGATTCGACGCATGTTATCCTCGCGACACGCGATGGTGAACGATGCCGAGCAGGCCACTCGAGATCGTCGTCGGCCGATTATCGTGTTCGCGGGTGTGAGTACGCTCATGCTGGCCGCCAGTGTGATCGTCCGCGCCACGACGCCGTCGCCGCTTGCCCCGCGCGTACACGTTCGATGGATTGAGAGTATCTCCGATGCCAGGCGGGCCGTGCTCGAGCGGGACTTCACGCTGGTCGCGGGCCAGAGGCGCGAAGGCACGACGTGGGAATACGACCTTGCCGATCCCTCGCACTCGACGATCCAGATACTCATCAACCATCCAGCTGTTGTCGACACTCACTACATCGATCGAGGCGTCGGAGCGATTGCCGCTGACGCGCCTCGCGGGACAACCCGGCTCGATCGACCTGGCGCGGCCAGCTGGATCCATTCGTCTTTGTTTGACTGGTTCGTGGCCTTCTGGATTTCTTCATTCGTCGTGTCGAGTGTCAGGCTGGCGTCTGCCGCGAAACCGCCGCGCTGGTGACCGGTCTCTCCGACACAACCGTCGTCGTCCTCCAGCCCGGATACCTGCCGTGGCTGGGGTTCTTCGACCAGTTGCGGCGGGCCGATATCTTCGTCTATTACGACGACGTCCAGTACCGACAAGCACGGCTGGCGGAACCGGAACCGGATCAAGACGCAGAGCGGGCCTTTGTGGCTCACCGTCCCAGTCCGCCATGCCGGGCGAGATTGTCCACGCATTCTGGACGTCGAAATCGATGCACGGACACCCTGGGCAAGGAAGCATGTGGCGAGCATCCGACAGGCCTACGCGAGGGCTCCTTTTCTTGCCAGGTATTTGTCACCACTGGAGGAGTTGCTCCATCAGAAATGGGAGCGATTGGTAGATCTCGACCTCCAGTGCGCAGCGACAATGGCGGATTGGTTCGGACTGCGGCGGCGGGTCGAGCGCTCGTCGGCACTCGGTGTCGAGGGCGATCGCAGCGGGCGCCTGGTCAACATTTGCCGGCGCCTGGGCGCGACCAGGTACGTGAGCGGTGACTCCGCGAAGGACTATCTCGACGTGGGGCTCTTCGAGCGCAACGGTATCCAGGTGCAGTGGCAGCAGTACGTCCATCCATCGTATCCGCAGCTGCACGGCGAGTTCGTTCCGTATCTGTCCGCCTTGGATCTGCTGCTAAATTGCGGAGACGAGGCGCCATTGATTGCCTTCGGCGGCATGCAATAGAGTGAGACTACGCGTGAAGACGCTTCTGATCACTGGTGGCGCCGGCTTCATCGGCAGCAACTTCGTTCACTACCTGTACGAGAAGTATCCGGACTATCGCATCCTGATCCTGGACCGGCTGACCTACGCAGGCAGTCTCGAGAATCTGCCGGGCGTTTTGAGCCAAGGCGGGAACAACGGCCGACTTCAATTCTGGTATGGAGACGTACGGAACGGGCAGCTCGTCGATGCGCTCGTCGCGCAGTCCGATGTTGTCGTTCACTTCGCGGCCGAGACACACGTCACGCGCTCGATTTACGACAACCACCATTTCTTCGAGACCGACGTCCTCGGCACCCAGGTGGTCGCGAACTCGGTCCTGAAACATGCCAGTCGCATCGATCGGTTCATCCACATTTCCACTTCCGAAGTGTATGGGACGGCGAGGACGCCCAAGATGGACGAAGACGCCCCGTTGATGCCGATGAGCCCGTATGCGAGCGCAAAAGCCGGCGCCGACCGGCTGGTCTACTCGTACTTCGCGACCTACAACCTGCCCGCCATCATCGTGCGACCTTTCAATCAGTTCGGGCCACGCCAGCACCTCGAGAAGGTGATCCCGCGCTTCATTACGAGCTGTATCCTCGATGAGCCGCTGCGTGTGCACGGAGACGGCTCGGCGGAGCGCGACTTCACCTACGTGGACGATACCTGCCGGGCTCTCGACTGTCTGACGCATTGCGACCTGAACCGCGTCCGCGGCGAAGTGATCAATCTCGGATCGGGCTCGTCAATCTCGCTTGCAGCGATGGCACCGCTGGTCGCACGGAAAATGAAGAACCCTGATGCTGTGATCACGTATGTGGGCGATCGACCCGGCCAGGTGTTTCGCCATACCGCCGACGCAAGCAAGGCAGAACGGCTCCTGGGGTGGCGGCCGCAAGTATCCTTCGAGGAAGGGCTCGAACGGACGATCGAATGGTATGTCGCGAACCGCGCCTGGTGGGAGAAGCAGCTCTGGATGCGTGACATCCCGATCATCACCAAGACCGGTAAGCGCGAGCTACATTGAATACGAGTCCTCTTTCATCGCTCCCTGACGACCAACCGCGGGCACCACAGAGTCTCGTCGTCGAAGACCTTGGCAAGAAATATTTTCTGGCGTCGAAGCGGGTCGTCGAACCACCCAGACATGTGAATCTGGGTATCGCACGTGTCCGGGTTCCGCGATGGCATTGGCCCGGGCGGGTCACACAGGGACGGGATCTCTGGGCGCTCAGACACGTCTCGTTCGGAGTGTCTCCAAAAGCCATCCTCGGCATCATCGGCGCCAATGGCGCCGGCAAGTCGACCCTGTTGAAAGTGATTGCCCGCGTCACGCGGCCGACGGAAGGCCGTGTGACGGGCATCGGTCGCGTGGTCTCGCTGCTGGAGCTCGGAGCCGGATTCAATCCTGACTTTTCGGCCCACGACAACATTTTGATGAACGCTGCGATGCATGGCATTTCGCGCCGCGAGGTGCTCGATCGCATGGCTGACATCATCCAGTTCGCCGAGCTGGACGACTTTCTCGATAATCCACTGCGGCAGTACTCGAGCGGCATGTACCTGAGGCTTGCGTTCTCGGTGGCGATCAACATGCAGCCCGATATTCTCCTGGCCGACGAAATCCTTGCGGTCGGAGATATTGCGTTTCAGGAACGCTGTCTTCAACGTGTGGCCGAAGAATCCGAGCGAGGGCTGACGGTGTTGTTCGTCTCTCACGACATGTCGGCGGTCTCGCGTTTGTGTCATCGCGTGATCTGGCTCGACAGGGGCGAGGTGGTGCAGGACGGCGAACCTGAGGGCGTCATCGCGGAATACGAGGATTCGGCCCTGCGGGCAAGGAGCCGCGATTTTGCGTCTGGCGACCGGCCAGGGCGTCACTTGAACGTCGTCGCCGAGATCGCGTCGGTGCGCCTGCTGAACTCGGCGGGTGAGGAAATTGGCGCTGCCCCGACCGCCGAAGAGGTCTCTATACGAATACGGCTCAAAGTAAGAAAGCCAGGCGGGATGGTCCGCGCCTTCGCCGATATCTACGCAAAGCGCGTCGCTGTCTTCAGGACTGCGCAGCAGGAGGGTGTTGTCGCAGATCGGCGCGGTCTGCTCGACCTGGTCGTGAGAATTCCCGCGCATCTGCTGGCCGAGACGACGTACACGGTGAATGTGACGGTGTACACGTTCCTGGGCAAGGAAACGAAAGTTGTGCTCGACAACGCATTGACCTTCATGGCCTACGGGCCTGGGGACGCAGCAAGAATCAAGAAAGGTGTCGTTGCGCCTCGCCTCGACTGGACCGCTCAGGTTCCCGTGAGGTTGCGCAAGCGGCGGAAATCCGTTGTCTGACGCCACTCCCTGGGTCATTGCGGCTGACACCCGGGAAGGGTTTGTCGCGAAAGCCCGTGAGGTATGGCAGTACCGCCGCATCCTCGGGTTCTTCTCTCTTAAAGCCGTTCAGGGTCTCTACGCGAAAACCCGCCTCGGGGTGTCGTGGATCTTCATCCGTGCCCTGATACCGCTCTTCGTCGGCAGTTTTGTGTTCGGCTCGATTATGAACGTTGCGTCGGGAGGCGTGCCGTATTTCGTGTTCTTCCTGGCTGGACAGATCCCCTGGAACTGTTTCGATGGCCCGTTGATTCGCGGCAGCCGTGGTCTCGAGGTCAACCGGATGCTGCTGACCAAGCTCTACATCCCGCGCATCATTCTGCCACTCGGTCAGATGACGGCCGGGATTCTCGAACCGGCGATCATCACGCTCGTTTTCGCTGGCGCATTGATCTATTACCGTACGACGGACGGCATCCTGTACCTGCAGATCAGCCCGCGCCTGTTCGCGTCACTCGCGTCGATCGCGCTCATTCTCTTCTTGGCGTTCTCGTTGACGCTCTGGACTTCCGTGTGGCAGGCACGCGCGCGGGACGCGCGTTTCGCCCTGCGGTTCGCGGTCAGCTTCTGGCTGTATTTCACTCCCGTGATCTATCCGATGTCAGTGGTGCCGCAGAACATTCGGTGGCTGATGTATCTGAATCCGCTCACGGCGCCAGTCGAGATGTTCCGATGGGGAACGCTCCCGACAGATGAGCATTCCTGGCCGTGGTTTGCGTATTCGTTCGCCGTCGCGCTCGGAACGTTTGCTTCGGGTGTCTGGTATTTCGCGCACGCCGAAAGCGAGACGATGGACAAAATATGACCGAACGGTGGGAGGCCACGCCGCGGTATCCAGGTCCAATCGCCACGATAGGTGAAGTGTGGCGATACAAGAGGCTGCTTGGCTTCATTGGTGACCGCGCGCTGCGGAAGATGTACCGGCGCACCGTGCTCGGGTGGCTGTGGCTGTTCATCAATCCGCTGTTTCCGGTCGCTCTGCGCGCCGTCATCTTCGGTGGGCTTCTCGGTGTTGGGTCGGATGGCATTCCGTACTTCGTGTTTCTGCTGGCGGGAACGGTCGTCTGGGACGTCTTCGCCGCCAGCTTGATGTGGGGGACGCGCTCGCTCGAGATGCACCGGGACCTTTCCGATCAGATCTACCATCCGCGGGCGATCCTGCCGTTCGGCAACATGACACCGGCACTGCTGAACGTCGGATTGAAAATCGGGGTGCTGCTGCTGGCGCTGGTAATCTATGCATTCCGTGACCAGCGACTCTACATTCGGTTCGATGTCGAGCTCGTGTGGGCACTCGCCGCACTTGTGCTGGCGTTTCTCTTTGCGCTTGCGATCTCGTTCTTCACCTCGATCTGGGGTGAGACTGCGCGCGACATCCGTTTCGCCCTCGGCCAGGTCCTGTCGATTTGGTACCTGCTCACGCCGATTCTCTATCCGCTGTCGCAGGTACCCGAGGAATATCGCGGTTGGATGCTTCTCAATCCGCTCGCGATCATCGTCGAGACGTTCAAGTGGGGACTCTTTGGCGTCGGCAATCTTTATCCGCAGGCGTTCGGCGGCACGGCTTTGGCTGTTGGAGCGTTGCTGATTGCCGGCCTCGTCTATTTCAGCCGGTCTGAGGCGCGCACCATTGCCGCGCGATGAATCGGGCTGCACCGGCTGGACCAGCAGGAACTGGACGACGCTTTAACGAAGGGAGAACCGCGGCGCCTCAGACTCGTTGCTGTTCGTACCGCGGTGCCCCCTTCGCCGCCCGCCGCACCGTTGGATGCGGCCGTACGGGCGTTGCGCGATTATCAACGGCGACAGCACGGCCATCTTGCCCGAGTGCTCAGTAGCGTGTTGCCTGTACGATTTCGGGCGGCGATGATGGCCCGTTCGCGGCAGCGTACGAAACGTTCGCGCAGGCCGGACGCACGTCAATCCGCGTGACCGCTTCGGCGTCTGAGCGCGGCAAGCAGCAGCCGCCGGGCCGGCCGATGCCACAACGGCGCTCGCCGCCGGCGTTTTCTCAGCGTCGCCACGCGTTCGATCTCGTCGGCCACGATCGGCGCCACCGGACGATCGATGCCGCGCGGCCGGACGAACGATTCCACAAACTGGCGGCTGCGGCACGC
This sequence comes from uncultured Acidobacteriota bacterium, assembly GCA_963814955.1. Lineage (GTDB taxonomy): Bacteria > Acidobacteriota > Vicinamibacteria > Vicinamibacterales > UBA2999 > DATCJA01. Next base: position 489,890 of record CAWFEX010000008.1, on the reverse strand, counting down.
GCCGGTCTGCGAATCGAGGAGCCCGCCGGCGAGCTGTTCGACATGCTGCGCCAGGGTGTCGGCAACCTGCACCGGTCCGCCATTCTCGGCCAGCAGGTAGTGGAAGTGGAGCGTCTGCTCCTGCCCGCCTGCGAACTCGCTCGTCCGGATTGTGTAAATCGACTTGCCAACGATCGCGGCTTCGATCATTGCACTTGTATTGAGACCAACAACGGCCGTCGCGTAGTGCAACGAGTGGTAGCAGCGCCGGATCCGCTTGCACCTTCGGCGGTTCCCGCCAGACAGCGAGTCCGTCTGTGTTCGCAGCATCGCTTCCGGCCCACGGTTCCCCGTTGGCGGGATGCGGACGAACGAGAATCCCGCAGTGGCTGAGTCGGGCGTCCTGGCGCAGGGTTCGCGTCCACTCGCGGACGAATCCCGGCTCATTCGGCGCCACAAAGTACGACGAGCACAGGTAGAGGATGAACGGGTGCGACGGATCCAGGCCAGCCCGCGCGCAGAACTCCTCGCGGCTGAGAGTGGGCTGCATCGCGAAGAAATCGTCGAACCTCGGTGCTCCGGTTACGACGATGGACTCGGACGGGACGTCGTGGTAAGTGACGGCTTCGCGCTTCTGGTGTTCGTTCCACACGAGGACGCGATCAGGTGGGATGCGGACCAGGCCGCGGTTCGTGAGATTGTCCCAGCTGAATGGTAAGAAGGCTATCGGGATACCGAGCGCGTGAGCGCTCTTGACGTAATCGGTCTGATAGGAACCGAAGTCGATCAGCGGCGTAATCAGAATAACGTCCGGGGCATGCGACCGAATAAACAGTTCGTAGTAGCGTTCGCTCGGTACGAGGCGCTCCGCCAGCTCGAGTGCCCGCTTGACGAGACTACGGCGACTGCGCAGACGCTGCATCCGGGCCGGCCAGCCTGCCGGCGCGTACGAGCCCGCACGGTCTCCGAGTTTGTGAGCATTCGCGTAATTCGGGTGGAGAAATCGAACGTAGTCACGTGCCTGCCGCAGCGGACGGACGAAGGGCTCCCACTCGTCAACTCTCCGAACCGGGTTAGTGACGACATCGATACGCGGGTTGCCCCGAAATTCGCCACCGAGCTTCAGTGGCTTGTTACGTTTATGGGCCGCGGTGATGACAACGGAATGACCGCGTGCGGTCAGCTCGTGGAGAACGCTCTCAAAATGCCGCGTCTTCCCGAGGTTATGGGTGAGAAAAAGGATCCTCACCGCGGAACTATAGCTCCGTTTTTCAAGTGGTCTGATCCGCGGCGCCACCGGGTACCTGCGTTGCCTCTTGCTTCCGGCGCCTGTGCTCCTCTATGCGTCGGCGCCGATGTTCGAGTAGGTTCGGGTTGCTTCGCCTGACGGTGCTCGAGCAGCCGCTGTTCGCTTCGGCGACGGGATTCCTCCTGAGCGACGCGAACCTGTTCGGCGACCACATTTGCGAACGGCTGGAGGATTGGCCGGACAAGCGGCCGCAGCCATCGCACCCGAGACGGAACTGGCACGGGAGCCGGCGCGGGCAGCGAGCCCAGCGCTTCGATCGCCTCGATCACGCGCGTCGTCGACGGGACCTCAATACCAGCCGGTCGAACGAATTCGCGCACGAACCGGGCGCTGCGCAGCGGATCGGGATCGCCACCATCGAGAATGACCGCCAAATCACGCGCGTGATCCTCCAGCGATCTCGTGGCCCGGAGCAGGGGAGTCTGGCCTTCGAGTAAGTCCCGGAAATGCACCGTACCCTCCTGGTTGTCCCAGAACTCGGGCAACAGCACGGTGTGCACCGGCCGGCCGACGATGGCGGCTTCGATCATCGCGCTGGTATTGAGGCCGACGACCGCTGCTGCGTGATACATCGAATCGAAGTAATCGTCTTTCGATCGATGGTCGACGGGAGCGTCGCCCAGAGGCGGCCAGCACACGACGTTGTCCAATCCCCCGAAGGTCACCTGGTCCCAGCCTTCATCGCGTTCAGGATGGCGCCGGATCAAAATTCCGCAGTCCCGGAGAATCGCATGCCCGCTTTCGCGCAGGTGCTGAACCCATCGGAGGATGAAGGCAGGCTCGGCAGGGCTTGCCTCGAGCAGCGACGAACAGACATACAGCAGTATGGGCCTGTCCGCACGGAGACCCACGCGCGCGCAGAAAACCTCCCGTGTGCTTGAGGCGTCCCTGTCGAACCACTCGTCGAACACTTGAGCGCCCGTCACGGCAATGCGGCCCGCGTCCAGATGGTGGAGTTCGATCGCCTCTCTCTTCTGGACGTCGTTCCACACAATTGCCTGCTGTGGAGAGAAGTTCAGCTCGCCTTTGCTGGACAAGTGATCCCAGCTGGCAGCTGCAAAAACATTGCGGAAGCCGAGCTCTATCGCTGCGCGCGCAAGGTCGAGCTGCGCGGTCTTGAGAACCACGAGTGGCGTAACGACGATGAGATCGGGGTTGCGCTCGCGCAGGTACTGATGAAAAAGCGCCGCGGACCGTGTCGACTGTTCGAGGAGGTCGAGGAGCCGCACGAGGAGCCAACGGCCTGGCGCGCCGAGTGTTTCCGCCAACCGGACGGTCCATCCTGGCGCACGCTTGCGCGCCCGGGCGAGCAGCGCGGGGGTTCGCCGGTACGCAGGTCCAAAGAATCGCAGATAAAAACGAGCACGACGGAAGTGCGTCGCCAGCTCCCACCATTCGCTTTGCTTGGTCGCCGGCATCGTGTGGAGGCGAATGGCTGGGCAGCCCTCGGCCAGCGCCAGCACGAACCGCGGCCACTTGTAGGATCCAAATGGCTCCCTGACCAGGTCTACTTCGTGTCCGCGCGCAGCAAGACCTCGCAGCACGCTCTGGTACTGACGGACGTTCGCCGGCGTACGAACAGAGAAGAGGATGCGCAAACGCTAGCTGTCTCGGCTGAGGAGCGCCTTGCGTTGACGATGCTCGAGAAGCAGCCGCTCCTTCTCGTTTCGGAAATCTTCGTGGATTCGGCGAGCCCGCGCGGCGGCGCCGCGCGCGAAAGGCCCCAGGAACGGCCGAATCATGCGCGTCCACGCGGGAATGGGCAGGGCTGCCGGGGCCGGACGCGCAGCGATCGTTTCAAGAGCGTCAACGACCTGTGCCGTCGCAGCAACGTCAACACCGCACGGCCGTACAAATCGCTGAACGAACCGTGCACTGCGATCCGGGTCGGGATCGTGCCCGGCAATGACCTGAGCGATGTCGCGCGCATGATCGTCGAGGGTTCTGCTTGCGCGGAGCAGCGCATCAGGACCGCTGAGCAGGTAATGAAAATGCACGGTTCCTTCCTGATTGTCGTGGAACTCGGGCAGCAGCACCGTGAATACGGGCCGACCCACGATCGCCGATTCGATCATGGCGCTCGTGTTGATCCCCACTACGGCGGTGGCGTGGTACATCGAATCGAAATAGTCGGCCTTGGATCGGGCATCCACTGGAACATCACCCGCGGGCGGCCAGCAGACAATGTGACCGAGCCCGGACAGATCACAAGTACGCCACCCGTCTCCGCGTTTGAAGTGCGGCCGAATCAGGATACTGCAGTCGCGCAGAACGGGATGCCCGCTCTGGCGCATGTGTCGCGCCCACCGTAGCACGAAGTCCACTTCGGGTGGGCTTCCTTCCAGGAGTCCGGAGCAGACGTACAGCAGAATTGGCCGATCAGCGGGCAGTCCTACACGCGCGCAGAATTGCTCGCGTGTTGTTGAAGGCCGTTTCTCGAACCAGTCGTCGAACACCTGCGCACCTGTCACCACGATCCGTTGGGAGCCGATGTGGTGCAGCTCCATCGCCTCACGTTTCTGAATCTCGTTCCAGAGCAGGACGCACTGCGGCATGAAGTTGAGCTCGCCCTTGCTCGATAGATGGTCCCAGCTGGCAACGGCGAACACGTTGCGAATTCCGAGCTCTACAGCTGCACGCGCGAGATCAATCTGGGCCGTTTTGAGCACGACGAGCGGAGTAGAGACGATGAGATCCGGGCCGCACTCGCGCAAGTAGTCATGAAACAGGTCGGCGCTTCGCGTTGACTGTTCCAGTACGTCGATGCTGTTGACCAGGAGCCGGCGGGCGAGTCGACTGCCGCCGGCGTATTCACCGAGACGCACTGCCAACTGAGGGGCGCGGGAGCGCGCCCGTCGAAGCAACGCCGGCGTGGAGTCAGATCGCGGTCCGAGAAAGCGCAGATAGAAACGCGCCTGTCGAAGGCGCGTGGCAAGTTCCCACCAGGGGTCGTATGACGGATCGGGGGTGGTCGACAGGCGGATCGCCGGACATTCGTCCGCCAGAGCTAGCACCGATGACGGCCATCCCTTCTTCCGGGGCCGCATGACCAGCTGGACCTCATGGCCCCGCGCGGCAAGCGCTCGGAGCACCGAATCGTAATGGCGGACGTAGGTCGGATTTTGAACGGAAAAGAGAATCCGGAGCGGTCGAAAATGTTGACCCACTTTGTTCAAATCTCATATTATCTACGAGTTAGCAGGCGCGTATCACCTTCCTCCACACGGCATATCGCGAGACCAGTCTGGCTGCGGATTCAGCGTCCGGGACTCAGATCCGTCGTTTAGCGTAGGGGGGAGGTGTGCGTGCCTTTTCAGACTTGTGCACACCTTTTCTGTAGGTGAGAGGGCGGTAGCTCGTACCGCCCGTGCCGCCGTCCCTCGATGAAGATCCTGTTCTCTGCCTCCAGCTTCGGGTTTCTTCGTAACTTTCAGTCGACCATTCGGCTCCTCGCCGAAAACGGGCATCAGCTCCATCTGATTGCGGAGCGAACGGACGCAATCGACGGGGAAAAGATGGTCGACGGTTTGAAGGCGGACCATCCCACGATCCAATCCGAGTTCGTTCCCTCGAGCCGCCATCGCCTGTGGTATGCGCTCGGAACCGGTGTTCGCGCGTCGCTCGATTACTGGCGGTATCTGGACCCGAAGTGGGATCACTCGCCGAAGCTGCGCCGGCGTGCGGCGGAACAGGCGCCGGCGTTTGCACTTGCCGTTGCACGGATGCCGATCGTCGGCACGCACGCGGGGCTGGCGCTGTTGCAACGCATCTTTCACGCAATCGATCGCGTTTTGCCGCCGCCAGGGGAAGTGGCCGATCTGTTCCGCAGGATCCAGCCCGACCTGTTGTTATTGACTCCGCTTCTGTACTTCCGCTCGCACCAGGTGGATCACATCAGATGCGCGCGTCAACTGGGCATCAAGTCGATTCTCGGTGTCGGCAGCTGGGATCACCTCACGACGAAGGGGTTGATTCATGAAGTTCCCGATCGTGTGCTCGTGTGGAACGAGGCGCAAAAGCGCGAAGCGATGGAGCTGCACGGCGTGCCCGCGGATCGCGTCCTGGTTACCGGTTCCCAGGCGTACGACCACTGGTTTACCGCCAGGCCGTCGCTCGATCGGGATGCGTTTTGCCGACGCGTGGGTGTCACTCCTGGACGACCCTTCCTCCTCTATCTCTGCTCATCGCCGTTCATTGCGCCGCATGAAGTCGCATTCGTTCGGCGGTGGATCGCAGCAATCCGGAACAGCGTTGACCCCCGGGTGCGCGAGCTTGGACTCCTGATACGCCCACATCCGCAGAACGCACGCCAGTGGGAAGGCGTGGACGTGTCGCGCGAGTTCGAGAACGTGGGCTTGTGGCCCAGAACCGGGGTGAACCCGATTGGCGGCGCCGCTCGCGAAGATTATTTCGATTCGATGTATCACGCCGAAGCCGTTGTCGGAGTGAACACGAGCGCCATGATCGAATCGGGAATCATCGGCAGGCCGGTGTACTCGGTGACGTCAGACGAATTCGCGGACACGCAGGAAGGGACGCTGCATTTTCAGCACCTGAAAAACGTGGAGGGCGGCCTCCTGCACCTCGCGGCCGATCTGCAGGTACACGTGGCTCAGCTCTCGGAGCTGGTGGCGGGCGACGGCCTTCAGCGACAGGTTGCGCGGCAATTCATTCAGGCGTTCATTCGTCCGCATGGCCTCGAGATCGCTGCCACGCCGCTGGTGGTCGAGCAGATCGAGCACCTGGCCGCCGCCCCCGCGCTCGTTCCGCAGTCCGATCCGCTCACGGCTCGTGTGCTGCGGGCGCTCCTCGTTCCGGCGGCGATCATTGCGACGGTCGCCACGATGGAGCGTGCAAAGCTTCGCTCAATCGTCCTGCACTGGACGCGGCCCGCGCGGTTGACACTCCGTGCCGGTGTGGCCCGGCTCATCTACGCCGGACGATTCGTTCGACGGATTCCCCGCGCGCTGATTCGGCTCGGCATCCTTGTGTTTCGGCGTGTCGTGATCCTCCCGTCGCGATGGCTGTTACATCGCAGCAAGATGGGCGTGCACGCCTTCCTGGTGTGGCGTAAAGGCGAACCCGGCCAGGTCCCGTAACCCGATCATGCGGGTCTTTTTCTCGATGCAGCATCTCGGCTCGTTTCTGGTGTACGAGTCGGTCGTCCGTGAACTTGCGGCACGAGGCCATCAGTTGCACCTTGCGATCAGCCGCTCCGAGTCGCTCGGGTGGGAAGCAGCGCTCGAGCGCGTGCTGGCCGATCACCCGACCATCACGCGGAGCTGGCTGTCGCCGTCGCCGTCCACGTCGGCGTTCTGGTTCGAACTCGCAAGGACCATCCGACTGTGGGCCGATTACCTGCGGTATTTCGAGTCGCATTACGCGTCCGCGCCGAGGCTGCGCGCGAGAGCGGAGGAGCGGGTCCCACCGCGGCTGGTGCGCGTCAGCCAGTGGCCGCTCTTTCAGCGGCCGCGCAACCGGCAGCGTCTGCTCAATGCGCTGCGGACAATCGAGCGCGCAATGCCCACCGTGGCGGAAATCCGCGAGCAACTCCGGGAGCAGAAGCCCGATGTTGTCGTCGTTACGCCACTCGTGTACCTCGGGTCGTGGCAGTTTGAAGTGCTTCGCGCGGCACTTGCCGAAGGGTTGCGCACCGTATTTGCCGTGGGGAGCTGGGACCACCTGTCGAGCAAGGCGCTCGTCCGCGACGTACCACACCGCGTTTTCGTGTGGAACGAGACGCAAAAGAATGAAGCGGTCACGCTTCACCGGGTGCCTGCCGATCGCATCGTCGTCACGGGCGCGCAATGCTACGACCAGTGGTTTGGCCGCACTCCCGCATGTACGCGCGAAGAATTCTGTCGTCGCGTCGGTCTGCACCCTGACCGTCCGTTCATTCTCTACGTCTGTTCGGCGTTGTTCTGGGGTAGTCCGGTCGAAGCGGATTTCGTCCGCCGCTGGATCCAGAGTTTGCGTGAGAGCGCGGAGCCGGAACTGCGCGGCGCGAGCATCCTGGTCAGGCCGCATCCGGCTCGCATGGATGAGTGGAAGGCCATCGATCTGTCCGGCGACGACCAGGTCGTCTTGTATGGATCGAATCCGATGGACGGCGAGTCCAAGGAAGACTACTTCGCATCGCTCTATTACAGCAGCGCGGTGGTCGGACTGAATACGAGCGCGTTTCTGGAGGCGGCGATCGCTGGCCGGCCGGTTCACACAATTCTGGCCCCGGAGTACACCGACAACCAGGAAGGTACTCTGCACTTTCACTACCTGCTCAAGGTCGCCGGGGGTGTGCTGCAGACGAGCCGTACCTTCTCGGAGCATCACGCGCAACTCGCGGCGTCGCTGCGCAGTCCTCAGGCTCGCGCGAGCATCGCGGAGCAGTTCGTCAGTGAATTCATCCGGCCTAACGGTCTGACTTCCCGGGCGACTGACATCTTCTGCGACAGCCTCGAGCGCGCGGCCGCAATCTCTGCGCCAGTGCCCGACCGTCCGTCGATCGGACTTGTCGCCGTGCGATGGATGTCGTATCCGGCCTTTCTCGTGCTGCGTGCGATCTACGGGGCCGAACTGTTTCGCGACGACTGGCGGCGCGATGACCGCGAGCATCAGCGCTGGCTCGAAGAACGGGAACGTCAACGGCGGGCACGGCGGGTGGCCGCCGAAGAAGCCAAACGTCAGCGCGAGCGGCGCCGGACTGAAAAAGCGGCCGCGCGCGACGCCGCGATACAGGCCGGCGCTGCCGCGCGACGCCGGCGAGAGGCGGAGAAGGCGCGGCGGGTCGCGCGCAAGGCACGGGAAACCGCGCAGCGTCTGAAGCGACGCGAATGGGCGGCGATGCGCGCGCGCCTGAAACAGGGCGCAAAGGCCTGGCTTAGCCGGTGTGGCATCGGGCGCCAGGGACAGGCAACGTGAAGGATCGCACTGTCCTTAGCCGTGTCCTGAGGCGCCTCACCGGCAGTGTGCATCTGGAACGTCTCGCGTCCATCGAGGAAAAAGTCGGATCGTTCGGGAGAGCGCAGCGCGAAGCGCTTGCCGCACAGCGGCATCAGCTCGACGACCTGGGGACCGTCCTTCCGACCCGTGCTAGTGCCGACACCGTGCTCAGCCTCGAGCGGCGGTTGGAGCGCGTCGAACGTCTGCTGGAGAACCAGGATCGCCTGTATTCCGATGCGCTTGAACGAGCGGGCATTCTCGACGATCAGGCGGCCGGCGACCGCCGCTTTCTGCGACGCATCGAGGAACTACTCCAGCACAACCGTCCTGTGATCGTCGGTCCATGGACCGGCGAGGTGGGATTCGAGCTGATTTACTGGGTGCCGTTCGTGCGGTGGGTCACAAGAACGTACGCGATTCCCGTTGAGCGGCTGATTGTGGTTTCACGCGGCGGAACCGCTTCGTGGTATGGCGCTGCTGCCCGCTATGTCGACGTGTTCGACCATTTCTCTCCCGACGAGTTCCGCGTGGCAACCGCCGAGGCCCGGAAACAGCGGCGAGTGGGCGCGTTCGACGCGACAGTCTTGAAGCGCATCGTCGACGCACACCGCCTCGGTCGCGTCGCGCTGCTGCATCCCGGATTGATGTACCGGCTGTTCATGCCGTTCTGGAAGGATCAGGCGTCGATCGCCCGGATCGACCGGTACGCCGTCCACACGCTGCTCGAGGCGCCAGACCTTGCGGTGGTGCGTGAGCTTCCCGCCGAATATATCGCGGCCCGGTTCTATTTCAGCGACTGCTTCCCCGACACGCCGACCAATCGTGAATTCGTCGCGGCCACGATCGACGGCATCAGTCGCCAGATACCGGTTGTTCTGCTGAATACCCCGTTCAGTGTCGATGATCACCACGACTTCGACTCGCGCGGCAGCCGTGTTCTGGCCATTGGCGCGAGTCATATGGCGCCGTCCCGAAATCTCGCCGTGCAGACGGCCGTGATTGCCGGCGCACGCGCCTTTGTCGGCACCTACGGCGGCTATTCGTACCTGGCGCCGCTCTGCGGCGTCAGCGCCCTGGCGTTCTATTCGCAGCGTTCGTTCAAAACGCATCATCTGCAGGTGGCGCAACACATTCTCGAACGGCTCGGCACGGCGTCTCTGACGCCGCTGGACGTGGCAGCAGCACCGGCCTTGCGCATGGCGCTGCCCGGCGGCCTGGTGAACGCCCGATGAAAGTGTTGTTTGTCTGGGACTCAGCGGAATATCTGCGGTTCTACGACTCGGCCGTCGAAGAATGCGTCGGTCGTGGACACGACGTGGCGATCGCCTACAACAACACGAACATCAAGAAGCAGGGAGGGCTGCGGGGACTGACTGCCATCGAGAGCCGCGTGCGCGTACTCGGGCTGGTTCCAAAAGACGAAGGCATGTGGGGCGGAATCGCGTACGGCCTGCGGGGCATCATGGATTTCGTCCGCTACTTCCATCCCCGGTTTGCGGCGGCAACGTCGGCCCGCGCACGCATGAAGCGGAAGGTGTTGCCGGTGGCCTACCACTGGCTTGACCGGATCCCGCGGCTTCCTCCCGCAGGGGTGCGCATCCTTCAGCGTTGCCTCGCGGCGGCCGAGCAGGCTGTTCCAGTTCACCAGCCGATCGTCGACTTTTTGCGGCGGGAGGCACCGGACGTTCTGCTGGTGTCGCCACTGGTCGACGGCGCGTCCGATCAGGTCGACGTCATCAAGGCGGCGCGTGTGTGCGGCGTGCGAACGGCGCTCTGCGTGGCCAGCTGGGACAATCTCACCAACAAGGGTGTAATGCGCATCGAACCCGATCTCGTCATTCTCTGGAACGACGCGCAGAAGCGCGAGGCGGAGGACTACCACTACATTCCGGCCAGAAAGATCGCGACGACCGGCGCCCAGTTGTTCGACAAATGGTTCGTCAGGCAGGTCACCCGCGATCGCGCCGCCTTTTGCGCGCGCGTCGGCCTGCCGAACACGGGCCCGTTTCTCCTGTTCACAGGCTCCTCGAGCTTCATTTCTGAATCGCGTGCCGAGGTGGCGTTCGTGCGAAGGTGGATTACGGCACTTCGGTCGAGTGGAAATCCGGCGCTCCAGTCGATCAACGTGCTCGTCCGCCCGCACCCGTACAACTGCCACGCGTGGGATCCAGATCCGTTGACCGACCTGCCCGGCGCCGTGTTCTTTCCGCGCGCGAGCTACGACCCGATGGACGCCGAGAACCGGGTCGACTTTTTCGACTCGATCTATCACTCGGCGGCGGTCGTCGGAATCAACACGAGTGCGATGATCGAAGCAGCGATCATCGGGCGGCCTGTTTTCTCCTTGCTCGCGGAGGAGTTCGCCGGTACTCAGGACGGGTTGATTCACTTCCATCATCTGGTGCCGGAGAACGGTGGCTGTGTCCGGATTGCGTCGACGATCGAAGACCATATCAGGCAACTGGGAGAGCGTCTTCGCGATCCGGCCGAAGCGCATGCGGAGACCCAGCGATTCATTTCACATTTCGTCCGCCCGCATGGGCTCCAGCGGCCAGCCACGCCCATCTTCGTCGACGTTGTCGAGCGATTCGCAGGGGCTCCTGCCCCCGCGCCACAGCCGACACCGGTCTGGGCCTATGTCGTCCGTCCGGCGGTACTCGCCGGAGCCCTGGTCGCGGCCATCGGCATATGGCTCCAACGGCCACATCCGATTCGATGGCTGCTGCGAAAGAGTCAAAAGGTCACGTGGAGTACGACGAAACGGGTTGGCCGAACTGCCCGACTGACCGTGCATCGCGGGGCCAAGCAGGCGAAGCACTGGCGTAAGACCGTTCTCCGGCCGTTGCGCGCTCGTCGATGAACATGCTGCGCCGCCTCACTGGTGCATTTGGCGGAGGGTCCGTGAATGAGCGCCTGGCGGCGCTCGAAAAGGTGCTTCAGAAGCTCGAGGAGTCGGACCGCCGTTCACTGGCCGCACTGGACCGACGACTGATGGATCTGGCGCGTGCAGTCGACGAACAGCCAACGGCGAAAGACCTTCGCGAGGTACGTCAGGCGCTGCGCAGCCTCACCAGGGAACAACCTGTCCAGTGGCTGTTCGACGCCATCGATCAGATCGCGGCGTCGGGGCGCCCGGTTCTGATCGGGCCGTGGACCGGAGAGGTCGGGTTCGAGCTGCTGTATTGGATTCCTTTCGTTCGGTGGGTACGCGCGCATTGGAACCTGGCGCCGGAACGCGAAGTCATCGTGTCGCGCGGCGGAGTCGCGTCGTGGTACACGCAGGATGCGCCTCGTTACGTCGACATTCTCGAGTTGTTTACCCCCGACGACTTTCGCAGCGCGGTCGCCGAAGAGAAGCGCAAACATCGCAAGCCCGGCGCTTTCGACGATCGCATTGTCGAAGCAGTCGCCGGGCGCCGTGATGCTGGTCCCGTCGACGTGCTGCATCCGGGCTTGATGTACCGGTTGTTCGCGCCGTACTGGAGCGACGAAGCCGGCTATGCACTGATCGATCAGTTCACCCGTCATCAGCTCATCGACCCGCCAGCCGGCGTGCGGCCGGCAGGTCTGCCTGCCGAGTACGTCGCGGTCCGCTTTTATTTCAACGAGTGTTTTCCGCCCACTGCCGAAAACCGGGCATTTGCCCGCCAGACAGTCGGGTCACTGGCCGAACGATCGACGATTGTCATGCTCAATCCAGGCTTCAGCGTCGACGACCATCACGACTGGAAACCTGACACCTCGGACAGGATCATCACGATCGCAGACGGCACAAAGCCGGAGAGCAACCTCGCGCTTCAAAGCGCCGTGATCGCGGGCGCTCGTGCGTATGTCGGGACTGTACGGAGGTTACTCATACCTCGCGCCGCTCTACCGTGTACCGGCTCTGGCGTTTTTTTCCAAGCCGTCGTTCAAGCTGCATCACCTCTATGCGGCGCAGCGGGCGTTCGATCAGATCGGAGCCGGTGCGCTCATGCCCGTTGATGTCGCGCAGTCGGGCGTCGTCCAGCTTGCGTTGGGGGCGCTCGTCACCGCGTGAGAGCCATACTGCTGACCAGCACGTTCCGGCGGCATGTGTTCGTCGCGAACACGGTGGCGGCGAGCTGCGATCTGGCTGGTGTGTGGCAGGAACACAAGACATTTCAGCCCGAGCGATACGCGCGCGATGCCGAAGACGAAGCAGTCATTCAACGGCACTTCGCTGCGCGCGACAGCTCGGAGGAGCAGTATTTTTCGGCAGCCGCTGAAGTGAAGGTCGAGCGAGGGGTGCTTCATCGAGTGGTGTCGGCGGGTGCATGCAGCGACCCGACCGAGGTCGCGCTAATGGCCGCCGCGCGTCCCGATGTGGTGCTCGTCTTCGGCACTGGCATTCTTCGTGAGCCGTTTCTGTCGGCATTCGAGGGGCGCATCATCAATATTCATCTCGGACTGTCGCCGTACTACCGCGGCGCCGGGACGAACTTCTGGCCGCTGGTCAACCGCGAACCGGAATACGTCGGCGCCACAATCCATTACCTCGACGCCGGGATCGATACGGGGCCCATACTGGCCCATGTGCGGCCGCGCATCGAACGTGGCGACGGGCCGCACGACATTGGCAACAAGACGATCGTCGCAGCGGCGCAGGCCTTGTTGCGCGCGGCGTCGGCGCACGCCGCGGGCGTTGCGCATCCCGTCGCGCAATGGGCGGGCGGACGGTTGTATCAGCGCAAGGACTTCAATGCGGATGCGGTTCGTGCTCTCTACCGCAATTTCGACACCGGGATGATTGGCGAATACCTGACGGCACGAGCCTCGCGGGATGCGGCGCTGCGGCTGATCGAGCTGGAGCGTGTCGCATGAGTGGCGCCGGCTGCACGATTGTTTTCTACCATTACGTGCGCGACGTCGAGCGGACCGCGTTTCCCGACATCAGGGCGATGTCGGTATCGGGGTTTGCCGCGCAGCTCGATTGGCTGCAAGCGCGATTCGACATGATCGACGGCCCGACATTCGAACGCGCCGTTCTTGCCGGTGATGATTTCGAACGCCCCACGGCGTTGCTCACGTTCGACGACGGCTTTATCGACCATTACGAACAGGTATTTCCAGCGCTGCGTTCGCGGGGGCTGTCGGGCATTTTCTTTGTGGTCGGCTCGACGCTCAGCGATCGGCCGACGCTGGCCAACGTCCATAAGACACACTTCCTGTTGAGCCAACTCGGTGCGGATCGCTTTGCCGAGGAAGTGGGACGTGCGCTGACCGCGGAGGGAGTATCGATCGATGGAGGCACCGGCGGCCGCGAAGGCGTTTACCGTTATGACGAGGCGCCGGATGTCCGTATCAAGCGAATCCTGAATTACGAAGCACCCTATCCCGCTGCAGATCGAGTTCTCTCGACACTGTTCGAGCGCCACATCGGCAACAGCGAGGCGTTCGCCCGCGGGCTGTATCTGTCAGCCGATCAGATTCGAGAGATGGCTCATGCGCGAATGACGTTCGGGTTTCACACTGAATCACATCCTGTGTTGTCGAGGCTGACTCGCGAGCAACAGCGAAACGAGCTGCAAAACGGTACGCGGAGTATCCGCGAGCTGACAGGTCAGCAGACCGTGTCGTTTTGCTACCCATACGGATTCCCGCACACATACAACGCCGATACGCTGGAAGCGCTCGAAGAGTTCGGATACTCGATGGCATTCAACACCGTCCGCCGCGAAGCGATGGTCGGGCGCGAGCCGCGCTTCGAGCTGCCGCGGTTCGATACCCGCGACGTCGCGCGCCTGCACGAGGTGCCTGCTGGTGCGTAAGGTCTGCGTGGTCATCGGCTCTCGCGCCAACTACGGCAGCATCAAATCCGTTATGCGCGCCGTGCGCGCGCATTCCGAACTGCATCTTCAAATCATCGTGGGCGCCTCGGCTCTTCTGGATCGGTTCGGATCGGTGGTCGAAGTCATCGAGCGCGACGGATTCGTCCCGGACGCGCGTGTGAACATGATTGTCGAAGGGGAGACACCGGTGACGATGGCGAAGTCTACCGGTCTTGGGTTGCTGGAGCTTCCAACCCTGTTCGAGCTGCTGAAGCCCGATGTCGTGGTAACCGTTGGCGATCGCTTCGAGACCATGGCCACGGCTGTGGCAAGCGCCTACATGAATATTCCGCTCGCGCACACCATGGGTGGAGAGGTCACGGGCACGATCGACGAAAGCATCCGCCACGCCATTACGAAGCTGGCACACCTTCATTTTCCTGCGAACCGCGCCGCCGCCGACCGCATCGTCCGCCTCGGAGAGGATCCGGACACGGTTCATGTCGTTGGATGTCCTCGAATCGATCTCGTCGCCGAAGTCGTCGCCAACGGGAGCGCGCCCCTGGACGCGGAATGGCTGGAGCGTGAAGGCGTTGGCGGTCACATCGCGACAGAGGAGCCGTTTCTGCTGGTGAGCCAGCACCCGGTCACAACGGAGTATGGCCAGGCGGAGCACCAGATCACTGAGACATTGATGGCGCTTCACGACGTTCGAATGCCTACCGTGATGTTGTGGCCGAACGTCGACGCAGGTTCGGAAGACATTTCGCGAGGAATGCGGAAGTTTCGCGAAAAGCACAAGCCCGAGTACATCCGGTTCTACAAGAACTTCCCGGTGGAGACCTACCTGCGGCTCATGCAGAGCGCCGCGTGTCTTGTCGGCAACTCCAGCGCGCCGCTCCGGGAAGGCGCGTTCATGGGCGCGCCTGCCGTCAACATCGGCACGCGCCAGGACGGCCGCGAGCGCGGGCCCAACGTGATCGACGTTGGTCACGATCGCGGCGCGATTGCCGATGCCATTCGGCGGCAAGTGAAGCGTGGCCCCCATGCTCCTGCGCACCTGTATGGAGACGGACGCGCCGGTGAACGCATCGCGGATGTGCTGTCCCGTGCGGCGTTACACGTCCAGAAGCGGATTCAGTACTGAACGTTCTCGGGTTGATTCCGGCTCGCGGAGGCTCGAAAGGAATTCCGCGCAAGAACCTCGCGCCGCTCGCGGGTCGTCCGCTCATCGCGTACACGATCGATGCGGCTCGGCTGAGCCGATCGCTCTCCCGGATCATCGTCAGCACGGAGGACCCCGAGATCGCCGCGGTTTCGAAACGGTTGGGCGCCGACGTGCCGTTCATGCGGCCCGCTCATCTGGCGTCGGACCATACGCCGATGATCGATGTCGTCGCGGATGTGCTGGCGACGCTTGCAGGACAGGACTACCGGCCGGACGTCCTCGTGCTGCTGCAGCCGACGTCACCGTTTCGGCGTGCCGATCACATCGACACGGCAGTCGACCTTCTGATTTCCTCCGGCGCCGATTCGGTCGTGACCGTGATGCAGGTGCCGCATCAGTTCACGCCGACGTCTCTGATGGAGCTTCGTGGTGATCGGCTCGATTCGTGGACAGATGGAGCAGCACCCATGAGACGGCAGGACAAGCCCGTTCTCTTTGCGCGCAATGGACCGGCCGTCGTTGCCACTCAATCGCGTGTGATCCTGACAGACCACTTGCTTTACGGGGCGGACACCCGCGCATTCGTCATGTCGCGCGAAGACTCCTTTGACATCGACGAGGCCTTCGACCTCAAAGTGGCAGAGCTGCTCATGGCGGCACGCCCCGCATGAAGATCCTCTTTTTCGCGGCGCATCACGCCTATTACCGCAACTTCGAATCGGCGATCGTGTCGCTTGCCGAACGCGGACATCAGATCCACCTCGCCGCCGACGAGCGCGAGGCGCTCGGAGGGCAGGCGCTCGTGGAGCGGCTCGCCGCGCAGCATCGGGGCATCACGTTCGGATTCGCGCCGTCTCTTGACGATGACGCGTGGTTTCTTCTCGCGCGCAAGTTGCGAACGGCCAGCGATTACATCCGTTTTCACGACGAGGCATTTGCCGCCTTCCGAAAAACCCGACTGACACTGCGCGATCGGATTCCGAGGGCCGTCCTGTGGCTCATGGATGCAGGCGTTGACAAGAGCCGCTTCGCCCGCCGTGCGGTCGGTGCGGTGCTCCGTGCCAGCGAAGCCCTCGCGCCGATCAGCGCTGCCAGTCGCGACTTCATCACACAGCAGGATCCCGACGTCGTCCTGATAACGTCGATGACGGCGTGGCGGCTGCCACAGATCGATCATCTGCGCGCGGCGCGTGCGCTTGGGAGGCGGACCGGCGTCTGCATCTTCAGTTGGGACCACCTGTCGAGCAAGGCGCTCCTGCGGCAAGTGCCCGACCGCGTCCTGTTGTGGAATGAGACACAGAAGCAGGAAGCAATCCGGTGGCACGGGATGCCCGCGGAACGCATAACCGTTACCGGTGCGCAGTGCTACGACCAGTGGTTCGATCGGCCGCCCTCGCGCGACCGCGCGTCTTTCTGTCAGGCGGTCGGACTTCCCGCCGATCGGCCGTTGCTCCTGTATGTATGTTCCGTCATGACGCCCAATCCGTACGAATCGCGTTTCGTGCAACGTTGGATCGAGGAGATCCGCCGCAGTCCCGATCCGCGGCTTCGAAGCGCGGGGATCCTCGTACGGCCTCATCCTGAACGGATGGAGGAATGGGAGGGCGTGTCGCTCGAGCATTTTGGCGATGCGGTGTTGTACGGACGGAATCCGGTCAACCCGCAAGCCCAGGACGACTATTTTGACTCGCTCTATCACAGCCATGCAGTGGTGGGGCTGGTCACGAGCGCATTCCTTGAAGCCGCAATCGTCGGCCGGCCCGTGCACACACTGCTGCTGCCCGAATTCGAGATGTATCAGGAAGGGGTTCAGCACTTTCGCTATCTGATGGAAGTCGAAGGCGGTCTTCTGAAGGTCACTCGCACCTTTCAGGATCATCTTGGCGAACTGAGCTCGGCGCTCGCCAGGCCCGTTGAGCGCGACGAACAGAACGTCAGGTTCGTACGCGCGTTCGTGCGACCTGCCGGACTGGATGTGGCCGCTACTCCCGCGTTCGTCGACGCGGTCGAGCAGATTGCATCCGGCGTTCCTCTAGCTGCCGAAGCGCCAAGTCTGACGCATGGAATGCTCCAGCCGGTGGTTCGCATGGTTGCGGAGTCGTCTGAGAGCGGATGGCTGCGGCCGGTGCTGCGCGACGCATCGGAGATGACGATCGATCACGCGCGCGCGCGCAAGGCGGCCCACAAACATGCCGCCGCCGAGGATCGCGAGCGCCGCGTCGCCGAAAAGCGGCAGTTGCTGGCAACCCGCCGCCGCGAACGTCAGCGCGAGCACTGGGTTGGCGCGCGTCGGAAGCAGCTGGCGAGAATCAAGGGCCGGTTGAAGGGGCTCGTCGGTTCCTCATCGTGAGTCCAGACACGCGAAAAGCGGTTCCGGTCGGCATCGGAATGACCCTTCATAATCGTGCCGGCCATCTCCGGGAAGCCGTTGACTCCTTACTCGCCCAGTCGTACGCCAACTTCAAACTCGTGCTGGTCGACGACGGGTCGACCGACGAAACGGAGACGATCGCGCGATCGTGCGAGCGGAGCGATGAACGCGTGGAGTACATCCGGCTGCCCGAGCGGCGTGGGATGGTGTCGGCGTGGCGGACCGCATTCGAACTGGCAACTTCGAATGGCGCCCTGTACTTCGCGTGGGCGAGCGACCACGACAGATGGCATCCGCGATGGCTCGAAGTACTGCTGAGCGTGCTCCAAGAGTCGCCCACGGTGGTGCTGACGTATCCGCTGACGCAGCGCATCGATCCGGGCGGCGCGTCTCTCGCGAAGCCTGCCCGTCAGTTTGAGACCTTCGGTGTTGCGGATCTCGACGCGCGCTGGACTCGCTTCAATCGCAGTGACACCGTGGCTGCCGGCGACATCGTCTACGGGCTCATGCGAACCGAAGCCGCACGGGCCGCGGGTATCTTTCGTTCCGTCCTCTGCCCGGATCGGCTGCTGATCGCAGAGCTGACGCTGCAAGGCGAGATCCGGCAGATTCCGGAAGTGCTTTGGTATCGCCGTCAATTTGCTGCCGGAAGCATCGAGCGGCAGCGCCTCACATTGTTTGCCCCGGGGACACAACCGCCGTCGCGATTCACGCCGCCTTGGTACATGCACGCGCGCTCGCTGTGGGACACTTACGGCCGCGCGTCACATCCGCGCGTCGTGCTGCCGCGCGGCACGATCGCGCGCCTGATCGTCCGATATGCGGCTGCGTACGCGTGGCGGCACTATGCCAAGTCCAGCGTGCAGCGGGGCATCCTCGCGGTGCTCGGGTGGCCGCGATGGATTTATAAGCGGGTCAAGCACGCCGTGCTCCTCGGTGTGTACGGCTTGCTTCTCGCGCTGAGGCAAATCGGGGTCACGCCGCTTATCGAGCGTATCTGCGAGCGGTTGACAGGACGGCCGCGTCCCTGGCGGGGGCACGCGTGAAGATCCTCTTCATCGCTCGGCACTTCACCTATTTCCGGAATTACGAGTCGGTCGTTGCCGCCCTCGCTGCGAGCGGTCATCAGATACACCTGGCGGCAGAGCGTGACGAGTATCTTGGTGGCCGGGCGCTGGTGGAGCGTCTCGCCGCCGACCATCCGGCACTGGTCTCGTTCGGATGGATTCCAGATCGCGACGACATTTGGGCGACATTCGTGACCAAGCTTCGGATGACGCTCGATTACCTTCGTTATCTCGAGCCGGCCTACTCGTCGACACCGAGGCTGCGCGAGCGCGCGCAGGAACGCGTCCCGCGGCTTGGGCTCTGGCTTCTCGCGGTGACGGCCGTCCATACGAACATAGGGCGCCGGCTGCTGAGAACAGTGCTCGAGGTCTGTGAACGGGCCGTGCCGCGCAGCCGTAGAATCGACGCCTACCTTTCCGATCAACGCCCCGACCTGGTGCTGTTTACGCCGCTCATCGGCGTTGTCGTCTCGCCGCAGCTCGACTACCTGCACTCGGCAAAAGCGCTTGGGCTCCCGACCGCCTTGTGCGTCTGGAGCTGGGATCACCTGTCGAGCAAGGCAATTCTCCGCAACGTGCCGGACCGCGTCTTCGTCTGGAACGATGTACAGCGGGACGAAGCCGTGACCATGCACGACGTTCCGGCAGAGCGAGTCGTAGTTACCGGCGCGCAGTGCTTCGATCAATGGTTCGATCGACAGCCGTCGCTGGACCGCGCGTCCTTCTGCGCAGCCGTCGGGTTGCCTGATCGTCCGTACCTGCTCTACGTATGCTCGGCGCTCTTCCAGGGCACCGTGAACGAAGCGCATTTCGTGCGGCGCTGGATACGAGAGTTGCGGACGAGCGGACACGAGCCGCTTGCTTCGATGCCGGTTCTCGTACGTCCGCATCCAGCGCGGATGAAAGAATGGGCGGACGTGGATCTTTCCGCCGAGTCGGACGTGGCCGTCTGGGGTGGCAATCCGATCGACGCCGATGCGAAAGCCGGGTACTACAACTCGCTCTATTACAGCGCGGCCGTCGTCGGCCTCAACACGAGCGCATTTCTCGAGGCGGCGATCGTCGGGCGACCTGTATTCGCGACGCTGCTGCCGGAGCATCACGAAAATCAGGAAGGCACCATTCACTTTCACTATCTGATGAAGGTCGCGGGTGGTTTGCTCAATACGTCAGCCACGCTCTCCGAACATTTCCATCAGATGAACGTCGTGCTCACGGACAGCGAGCAGGATTGTTTGCGCAGTCGCCGGTTTGTCGAAGCGTTCATCCGTCCCCACGGCGTCGGTGTCGCAGCAACACCTGTGTTCGCCAGGGAAGTAGAACGGCTCGTTTCGGCGACAACGCCCCCTGTCCGGGATCCTCTCGGTATCTCGGTGTTGCGCGCGGCGTTGGCGCCGGTGGCGGCACTGACACGTGTCCAGGCCGCTGCACCACTCGTACTCAGTGCTCACGAACGCGCGATTGCGGCCAGGGACCGTGCGCACAGAAACCGCGTCAGGGATGCCTGGCGCGTGAAGGACGCGTTGAAGGCTGTGGAGCAGCGCCAGAAAGAAGAGCGGCTTGCCCGGCGTCAGCGCCACAAGGCCGAGCGCGCTGCCGAATGGCGGCGGACGAAGACGATGCACAAGCTGAAACAGCGCATCAAGAAACGAATCGGCATCGCCTCATGAAGATTCTGTTCCTGGCGCGGCATTTCTCGTATCTCCGGTTGTTCGAGTCCGCAATCGCGGAGCTCGGCGAGCGGGGTCACGTGGTCCACCTTTCGGCCGACCGCGAAGAGTCGCTCGGGGGTGCGGGGCTCGTCGAGCGCCTGGCGGCGCGTTACCCGAATGTGACCGTTGGGTGGACTCCCAGCCGGCAGTCGGGCGCGTGGGCCGACCTCGCCCGAAAGCTGCGGTTGGGCATCGACTACCTGCGGTTTCTCGATCCTCGCTACGACACGGCGCCCCGACTCAGGGTCCGCTCAGAAGAGAGAACGCCGCACGCCGTGCGCTGGCTCGCGCGGTTGCCCATCTTTCAAGGCGCGCGGGGACGAAAGGGACTGGCCTGGCTGCTCAGGCAGCTCGAGCAGGCAGTGCCGCGAAGTCATGAACTCAACGCCTTCTATCGCGAACAGGCACCCGACGTGGTGCTCATCACACCGCTCGTCGATCTGGGATCTCCCCAAATCGAGCATTACATGAGCGCCCGCGCGCTCGGTCTGCGCACCGTGCTCTGCGTTGGCAGCTGGGATCATCTGTCGAGCAAATCCGTGCTGCGAGCGGTGCCGGATCTGGTCACCGTATGGAACGAAACGCAACGGCGCGAAGCGATCGAGCTCCACGCCGTCCCCGACGAGCGGATCGTCGTCACGGGCGCGCAGTGTTACGACCAGTGGTTCAACCGTCGTCCGTCACGATCGCGGGAGGAGTTCTGCGAGCGCGTGGGCCTCGATCCGGCGAAGCCGTTCATCCTGTATGTCTGCTCGTCGCTCTTCAAGCACACCGCAAACGAGGCGGAGTTCGTCGAGCGATGGATCCAGCAGATTCGCAGCAGCGCCGATCCGGTGCTTCGCGAGACTGGCGTCCTCGTTCGCCCGCATCCGCGGCGGCTCGAGGAATGGCAGCAGGCGGACCTGACTGGATTCAAGAACGTGACCATGTTCGGCGACCATCCGGTCGATCCAGCCACGAAGAACGACTACTTCGATTCGCTGTTCTACTCAGCGGCGGTCGTAGGGCTCAACACCAGCGCCATGCTGGAGGCGGCGGTCGTCGGACGGCCCGTGCTATCGGTCGTGCTGCCGGAAATCTCCCGCGACAATCAGGAAGGGACGATTCACTTTCACTATCTGCTCGATGTCGGCGGCGGGTTGCTGATCCTCGCGCGCAGTCTCGAGGAGCACGCGGCGCAGCTCGCCGCGATCCTTGCGGATCCGCGACCCGGCATCGAACGCGCGCGTCGGTTTACTGAAGGATTCATCCGGCCGCAGGGTTTGGACCAGCCGTCAACTCCACGATTCGCAGCGGCCATTGAAGGCGTCGCACAACGCAGTGCTCCTGCGCCGGTGCGAACGCCAGCCGCCGCGATGCTCGCCCGCCTGCTCCTGCTGCCGTGGCTTGCGTTTGCCCAAGTCCAGACCGCGACGCAGCCATGGCGCAAGGAGACACGCTACAAGTACCGACAGTTTCGACGCCACTTCAGGAAGCAGGTCTTTCTGAAGATCCGTCATTTCGCGGTGACGCGGTTGAAGCAGATCGTCGGCGAGGAGCCGCCGCCCTTGCGACAGGAATCCGGCGCCATCCTCACGCCGAAGCTCAACAAGCATCGCGATCCCGCAAAGAGCCTCGTGTTTCCAGGTATCCCGGAGGTCGGCGAGACCAAAGAGATGATCACGATGCTCGGGCGGCAGAATCAGCCGATCATCGCGGGCCCCTGGCTGACGGAAGCCGGCTTCGAGCTGCTGTACTGGATTCCGTTTCTCGCCTGGGCCAAGGCATATGGAAGCTTCCACGACGATCAGCTCGTCGTCGTCTCGCGTGGCGGCGCAGCGCCCTGGTACCGCCACATTTCGCCCAACTATCACGACATTCTCTCGTTGTTCAGCGCTGATGAATTTCGCCAGAGAAACGACGCGCGAGTGCACGAGCAGAAGGGACGACTGAAGCACATCGACGTTGGTGAGTTCGATCGCGAGATCCTCGACAGAGTTCGCGGCGCTCGCGGGCTGGGCAAAGCAAAGATTCTGCACCCGTCGCTCATGTACAACCTGTTCAACGTGTTCTGGCGACAACAGGCCCCGATTACGCTGGTCGAGGCGTTCAGCGTGTTTCGGGCGCTGCCGAAGCTGCCGCTTGGCGAACTGGCATCACACCTTCCGCGTGAATATGTCGCGGTGAAGTTCTATGCCAACTCCGCGTTGCCCGACACGGCGGCCAACCGCGCGTTGATCGCCCGAGTGCTTGCCGATTTGACGGCTACCACCGATGTGGTGCTGTTGAATACCGGGCAGCGGTACGACGACCATTCGGACTTCGCCCCACCGCTGCGCGAGAGGCTCCATGCGATCGACCACCTGATGACGCCGGAAGCGAATCTGGAGGTGCAGACACGCGTCATCAGCAATGCGAAGGCATTTATCGGCACCTACGGCGGATTCTCCTACCTCGCGCCGTTCTGCGGCACGAACACCGTCGCGTTCTATTCCAACCCTACCGCGTTCCGATTCGATCATCTCGAAGTATCGAAGCGCGTTTTCTCGAGCCTGAAGACTGGTTCGTTCGTCCCGATCGAGGTCAAGGATCTCGACGTCGTGCGGCTGGCGCTCGGCCGGGTGGATCGGCTGCTGCACGAAGACGCCACCGCACCAGAAGCCAACGTGGAGGTGTGATCGATTGGCGCTGCCCAAGCTCGAAGGCGGTCGTTGTCTCATCATCGGCGAGGTGGGACTGGCGCACGACGGCAGTGTCGGCTACGCGCATGCCTTCATCGATGAAGTAGCGCGGGCCGGCGCCGACGCCGTGAAATTTCAAACGCACATTGCCAGCGCGGAGAGTACCTCCGGCGAACCGTTCCGAATCAATTTCAGCAAGCAGGACGCTTCCCGATACGACTACTGGAAGCGGATGGAATTCACGGAAAGCGCAGTGGCAGGGACTTGCGGACCACGCGACAGAGCTGGGGATCTTGTTCCTCAGTTCGCCTTTTTCAATCGAGGCCGTGGAGCTGCTGACGCGGGTTGGAATGTCGATGTGGAAAGTACCGTCCGGCGAGATTGGCAGCGTCGCGCTGCTCGACGCGATGATCGCGACCGGACGTCCAATCCTGCTGTCCAGTGGCATGAGCGACATCCGAGAGCTGGATGCCGCTGCGCACCGCGTCCGCCGCGCGCGTCTGCCTCTGGCAGTGCTGCAATGCACAACCGCGTATCCATGTCCGCCCGAGCGTGTCGGCCTGAACATGATTCCGCAATTTCGCGAGCGGTATGAGTGCTTCGTTGGTTTATCGGATCACTCCGGCACCATCTATCCAGGAATCGCCGCAGTGACGATGGGGGCCGATGTTGTCGAAGTGCACGTGACGATGAGCCGTGGCATGTTCGGGCCCGACGTGCGCGCGTCGATCACCATCGAGCAGCTCCGCCAGCTCGTCGAGGGTATCCGCTTCGTAGAGCGCATGCGAGCGCATCCGGTCGACAAGGACAAGATGGCGGTGGAGATGGCGCCGCTTCGCGACATTTTTACGCAAGAGTCTGGTGGCGCGAGCGCCTCTTGTGGCTGGAACGGTGTTGACAGAAGCGCATCTGGCGATGAAGAAGCCGGGGACTGGCATTCCCGCCGGTCGCATTGCCGAAGTGGTAGGCCGTCGTCTTCGACGGAACCTCGAGGCCGACGAACAGCTGCGCCTCGAGGACCTCGACCGGGGCTGAAGGTTCGATGGCAAAACGTCGCGTTTGTGTGCTCGTTACGGCGAGGCCGAGTTATTCACGGATCCGGTCCGCACTTCGCGCCATTCAGGATCATCCCGACCTCGAGCTCCAGCTCGTCGTCGCCGCGTCGGCACTGCTCGAACGTTACGGCAGCGCCATTCAGGCCATCGAACACGACGGGTTCAAGCCGGCGGCGCGCGTCTACATGGTGCTCGAGGGAGAAAACCTCGTGACGTCCGCAAAGTCGACAGGCCTCGGGCTCGTCGAGCTTGCCACCGTGTTCGACAACCTGCAGCCGGATGCCGTGGTCACTGTGGCCGATCGCTACGAGACACTGGCAACCGCGGTCGCTGCGTCGTACATGAACATCCCGGTCGTGCACGTTCAGGGCGGTGAGGTTACCGGTTCCATCGATGAAAAGGTACGGCACGCTGTCACGAAGCTCGCAAATCTCCATCTGGTGTCGACGGCACTCGCACGAGAACGCGTCATCAAGCTGGGCGAGGATCCCAACAGCGTGGTGTTGACCGGGTGTCCATCAATCGACATCGCGGCCGATGTGGCTGCAAAGCCTGAGCTGGACTTCGATCCGTTTGGGCGGTACGGCGGCGTCGGGCCGCGCGAAGACCTGTCAAAGGGCTATCTGGTGGTCATGCAGCATCCGGTCACCACTGAGTACGACGAGTCGCGTCAGCAAGTGGACGAAACCCTGTACGCGGCAAAGGACATCGGATTGCCCGTGCTGTGGTTCTGGCCCAATGTGGATGCCGGCTCCGACGGCACGTCCAAAGGGATCCGGGTCTTTCGTGAAAAGGAAAAAGCGGCGAACTTTCACTTCTTCCGGAACATGTTTCCCGAAGACTTCCTCCGCCTGCTGTGCGGTGCGTCCGTGATCGTCGGCAATTCGAGCGTTGCGATTCGGGAGTGCTCGTTCCTCGGCGTGCCTGCCGTGAACATTGGCAGTCGCCAGCGAGGCAGGGAACGCGGTCGTAACGTGATTGACGTCGGCCACGATCGCTCGGCGATTGCCGGCGCAATTCGTGAGCACGGGCGGCGTGGCCGGCCCGCTGCCGATCACCTTTACGGCGACGGGCACGCCGGCGAGCGCATCGCAGACGCGCTCGCGCGGGCGGAGTTGCGGGTCGATAAACAGCTCACCTACTGATGTCCATCATCGCCTCGGGCACGCGCGCCGAGCGGATTGCGGCGCTGGCGTACGATTACGACGCCCAGCCGAAAACGCGTGTCGAGCAATGCAACCTCTGTGGCTCCGGGCAGTTTGTCGGAGTGACGCACCGCGATCGGTACGGATACCGGGCAGAGGCGGTCTGCTGCACCAGGTGCGGCCTGATCTTCATCAATCCTGTGATGACCGCCGACGCGTACGGCCGGTTCTATGAGGGCATTTACCGTCCGCTCGTCAGCGCGCATCACGGGCGCCTCATCGACGCGCGCACGATTCAGCAGGAGCAGAAGGATTACGCCGTCGAACGCGCCTCTCTGTTGGCGCCTGTCATTACCGGGCGTGGCTACACGACGCTCCTCGACATCGGCGGGTCTACCGGTGTTGTGGCACATGCCTTTGCGCAGCGCTTCAACGTGCGCGCCACAGTCATCGACCCGGCGCCGCTCGAAACCGCTCAGGCCCAGGCGCTCGGGCTCGAGACGATCGAAGGATTGGTTGAAAACGTCGAACTGGGTGACAGACGCTTCGACATCGTTGCCTTGTGCCAGACCGTCGATCACCTCCTCGACGTGGCCGGAACGCTCAGGCGCATTCGCCAGCTCCTGAACGAGCAAGGCGTCCTGTTCGTCGACATCGTCGACGTCCGTGCGGCATATCTGCGCAACTGGTCGATCGAGGAGGCCGTAAAGATCGACCACCCGTACTATCTGACCGAGGCGACCGCCACCGCGTACCTGCGGCGGGCGGGATTTGAAGTCATCCGAGCTGACTATGCCGCCGATCACCTGCATGTCAGTTACGTGGCGCGACCGTCGCAGCCAGACGCGACGGCTCTTCCAACCGCAGGAATCCGTGCGCGACCTGCTGCGTGAGGTGCGGTTCGTGCAAAACGCACCGCATCCGTGACAGCCAGCAGCGTTCTGGCGCTGATTCCCGCCCGCGGCGGATCGAAAGGCATCCACGACAAGAACATACGCCCTCTTCACGGTCGCACGCTTGTGGAGTATGCGGCGCAGGCGGCCGCGGAGTCGGGCGTGGTCGACCGCACGGTTCTCTCCACGGATTCGGAGCGCATCGCAGCGGACGGCCGTCGCATCGGCATCGAGGTTCCCTTCATGCGCCCAGCAGACCTGGCGAAGGACGATACGCCGATGTTGCCGGTCATCGAACACGCAGTCGATTTTCTGGAGCAGCGGGGATGGCTGCCGGACATCATCGTGCTGCTGCAACCCACCTCTCCCTTGCGACAGCCCGATCACATACGGAACGCCGTTCGCCAGCTTCGTGACTCTGGTGCCGATTCCGTCGTCAGCGTGGTCGAGCTTCCGAGACACTCTGTCTCCCGACTACGTGATGCGAGTGGACGAAGGGCGTCTGGTTCCGTTTCTGCCGCAGGGTGCGGGCGTGACGCGGAGACAGGACGCGCGGCCGGCGTGCGTCCGCGACGGAACGGTGTATGCGTTCTGGCGGCGGACGCTTCGTGAGACGCGCACCATTTACGGGCTTGACTGCCGCCCTCTCATTCTGCCTGCTCGCGAGTCGCTCACCATCGACACACCAGAGGACTGGGACGAAGCCGAACGACGGATTGCGTCGGCCGTGAAGCTGCACCAGTGACCGATCCTCTCACCGCGACACGAAATCTCGCTGCCAAGGCGTGGCGGCGTGGTTTGGTCGCACCAAAGAAGTCTGTCCGTCTCGCGCGTCGAGGCCGCCGCCTCCGCGAACAGTTCGACATGTTCCAGGAGGAGTGGCGTATCGAACGTCAGCTCACAGCTCTCGCGCGTGGTCGTCAGCCAATCCTCGCCGGTCCATGGCTGTCGGAAGTCGGATTCGAGGTTCTTTATTGGATTCCATTTTTACGCTGGCTCGAAGACCGGCACCGCATCGATCGCGAGAGAGTGATAGCGGTTTCACGGGGAGGTGTCGCCGGGTGGTACGGAGATGTCGCGGACCGATACGTCGATATCTTCGACTGCGTCGATCCCGATACGTTCAGCCGCCGTAATGCGGAGCGGCGTTCGTCGGGAGAATCGGGCGGACAGAAACAGACGCAGGTCGCCGCCTTCGACCGCGAGATTCTCACGACGGTCGAGCGTGCTCTCGGGCTCGACAAGCCAGCCGTCTGTCATCCTTCGCTGATGTATCGCCTCTTCAATCAGTTCTGGTTCGGAAACAGAGCGCTCGATCTCGTCATCTCGCATACGCGTCACCTTCCCTTGACGATGGCGCGTCCACAGAACATGGCGCTGCCCGAGCGTTACGTCGCCGCAAAGTTCTACACGGGTGCTGCACTGCCCGACACCCCGGAGCATCGCCGTGCGGTCTGCGAGCTGGTGGGCAGCATCTCCCGGCGCGTGCCGGTTGTCGGTACTGGACACCGGCATGACGACAGACGAACACGAAGACTATTTGTTCCGGGATCTCAGCAATGTGGTCAGCATTCGCAAGCACATGACTCCCAGCACGAATCTCGGGATGCAGACGGCAGTCATCGCCGGAGCGCAGGCGTTTATCGGGACGTGCGGCAGTCTCGCCTGGCTGGCGCCCATGCTGGGCGTGGATACCGTTGCGGTCTATGCCGACGAACGATTTCTTCTGTCGCACATCTTTTTTGCCACTCACGTGTACCGCCAGGCCGGCGCCGCCCGGTTCGACACGCTCGATCTCCGTGCGGCGATGCAGCTGGACCTGGTCACGGGCGAAGAAGTGTCGGCGCGGGTTACCCGCCCTGTCTCGTGAGCTCCGCTGGCAGCCGTTCCGCGCCGATATGGTGGTCCCGACGTCGAATTGCGATCGCCGCGGTAGTCGCCGTCGTTGTCGGCGTGGGTGCGTTTCTGTTTCGCTTCAACGCGCTCGGAGGGACGCTAGGCGGGTTCGACAACGACCACTTCACGCGACTGATCCGGGCGGACGTGCTGCTGCAAGGCCAGCAGCCGCTTCGCGATTTCGCGGACTCCGAATTGCGCGGTGCGTGGCCCGCCCTGACGTACGCCATGTCCGCGTGGGCGCAGCAGATTGGAGGGCGGACGCTCCTGCCGGAGGCGTACCTCACAGTCGGGCTCCTGACGCTGGCGTTCGTCATCGTGTTCCTCCTGGCGCTCGATCTGTCGAAACGCTGGTCGGTCGCAGTGCTCGCCACGGTCGCCGCGATCGCGACGATGCCCAAGGTGCACAACTATCCGAAGGTGCTCGCGCTCACACTTGGCATCTGGGCCCTCCGCGCGGTCGTCTCGAGGCCGACCGTCCTGCGGCTTGGTGCGGCAGCGCTCGCCACCGCGGTGGCAGTGCTGTTTCGCCACGACTACGGCGTGTACGTGGCGACCGGCATCGTCGTGGCGCTCGTGGCGCGCGATGCTGGACAGTTGAGCGGTGCAGCGCGCAGCGTTGCCATTTACGCGGCCTTGACGGCGCTCTGGTTGCTCCCTTCGGCAATCTGGGTGCAGGTATACGGCGGCATTCCCCTGTACCTGAGAAATGCGTTGACGACCGTAGCAGCAGAACGGACGCGCACGCCGTTGGAGCTGTCGCAGGTCGACATTCGCGCGCCCCTCACCGGCGGTGGTCCCGAGGCGATCACGTATTACGCGTTCTGGGCGCTGCCGATCCTGGCGGGCGCAGCCCTGGTGGCGTGCTTCAGTTCCGCGAGCAGGCGGCGCCTGCAGCCCGACGAGGTGGGCACGGCGGTCGGTCTTCTCGCGATGACGCTCGTGGTGAACTACTTTTTCCTCCGCGCGAACCTTGCGGCGAGGTTTGGCGACGCAGCCGTGCCGGTCGTGCTCCTGGCGTGCTGCATGGTCGGCATCGCGGCATGCTGGACATCCGTGGCAATGCGTTTTTCAGTGATCGGCGCACAGGGCGCGCTGCTCGTCGCCATTCTGGCTGCTGGGTATGTCTACTCAGACGTCGCGCGCGAGCTCGATACCAGCGGGCTTTCGGACTCGCGCGAAAAAACCGCACGCCGGTACCACGAGGTTCGTGACGAGCTCGGAAGACTGCCACCTGTTGTGTGGTCCGATGCCGAATCGAAAGGGACGCTACGGGCAGCGCGGTACGTAGCCGAGTGCACGAGCCCGGGCGATCGTCTGCTCGTCATCGGCCGTCTTCATGAGATTCCGGTGTTTGCCCGGCGTCAGTTTGCGGCTGGCCAGCCGCTGTTCGAGCTGTCGCTGTTTACGTCCGAGCTCGATCAGCGACGGGCCGTGGAACGCCTCGGGCAGCAGTCGGTACCGATCGTTCTTGCGGAAGATGGCGAATTCGAGGAGGGTTTTGCTTCTGATTACCCCCTGGTGGCGCAGTACGTCGCCGAACGGTACCGCGACGCAGGCACGATGAAGATCGACGACGAGCCGCGCTTCCGGGTGTTCGTGTCCAAGGATCGCCAGCCCGTTCGAACCGACCCCGTGTCCGGCTTTCCCTGCTTCCGATGACACGAAACGGACAGCATCGGCCTGTGGCTGTGCGTCTTCGCCGCCTGGTTCCGGCTCCCTTCCGCCGTGCCGGGGCGTACATGGTTGCAGCGCACAGGGCATCGCGAGTGGAGCGCGACCTCGAATCGCTGGCACACGATCGGCGTCCGATTCTGCTCGGTCCATGGCTTGGTGAGGTTGGGTTCGAGCTGCTCTACTGGATTCCATTCCTGCGATGGTTTGTCGAGCGACATGAAATACCCCGCGAGCGTCTGATTGCCGTATCGCGCGGCGGCGCATCGGCCTGGTACACGACGTTTGCCGGTCGGTCACACGATGCGCTCGCCTTCATGTCGCAGGATGAATTTCGCCGCAAGAACATGGCTCGTTCTGGATATCTCGGGGAGCAGAAGCAGATTGCATCGACACCGCTCGAAGCGGAGATCGTCGATCTCGTTCGCCGGCGCGAACACCACGACATGGCGGTGCTTCATCCCTCCACGATGTACCGCCTGTTCGCGCCGTACTGGTGGGGACATCGACCGATGGCCTGGATCCACCGGTATGCGCGCTTCGCACCGATGCGGCCTCCGTCGATCGACGTACAGCTTCCCGCCGGCTATACGGCGGTCAAGTTCTATTTCAACGACTGCTTCAGAGACACCCCGGAGAACCGTGCGTTTGTCGACCGTACGATCCGACTGCTCATGAACGAAGGTCCGGTCATCTCGCTCTCCACCGGCGTGGCCGTCGATGACCACGTTCCGTGCGAGCCGGATGTTGCCGCGATCCACGAGATCCACCACCTCCTGGCGCCCCAAAACAACCTCGCCGTGCAGTCGGCTGTCGTCGCGGGAGCACGACGATTCGTGGGCACCTACGGTGGATTTGCCTATCTGGCGCCGTTATGCGGCGTTCCGGCCGTGAGTTACTACAGTGAGCCAGGCTCCTTTTCGGTCCGCCACCTCGACCTGATGCGCGACGTCCTGCAATCGAGCACGGAGGCCGCGTCCCTCGAACTCGTCCCGGTACGGCAGGACGGCGGCCGTTGAGGCGATTGTTCGCCCGTTGGCGCTTGCACGCTCATCAGGCTGGTGAACAGTGGAAGACCTGGCGACGGCAGTGGGACGTCGAGCGGGATCTCGAGCGTGTCGCCGATTCGGCAGGACCGATCATCGCCGGACCATGGTGTTCCGAGGTCGGTTACGAGGTCCTCTATTGGATTCCGTTTCTCAGGTGGGTGATGGCAGCGTACCGGCTGCCTCCCGAGCGGATCGTGGCTGTATCACGCGGAGGCACGTCGAGTTGGTACGCCGGAATCGCCGCGAACTACGTCGAGGTATTCGATCACGTACAACCGTCCGAGCTGAGTGCCCGCGCCGCGGCCGGCGTCTTGAAGCAGCGTGAGGTCTCCGACCTCGACCGCAGGATTGTTGACGGCGTGACGCGAACGCTCGGGCTGTCGTCATCCACCAAGATTCTTCACCCGTCGTTCATGTTTCGCTGGTTCGCGCCGTTCTGGTCGGGCCACGAAACGCTCGGTTTCGTGGAACGCCACACCCGCTTCGCGCGCATGACGCCACCGGACGTGGAGTCGCCAGTGCCATTGCCCGCGGAATACGCCGCGGTGAAGTTCTACGCAGCGCGTTCGCTTCCCGATCGGCCTGCCGTCCGCGCCCAATTGCGCGCCATCGTCGACGGCATCAGCGAGCGATTGCCAATCGTGCACCTCGACACCGGACTCGGCATCGACGATCATGCCGATTACTCGCTCGAGCGCAACGATCGTGTTATCAGTCTGACGGGTCGTTTGGACGCGCGGACAAATCTTGCCGTTCAGACACGGATCGTCGCCGGCGCGCGGCTCTTCGTCGGGACGTGTGGCAGCCTCGCGTGGCTTGCACCGCTCGTAGGGGTGCCAACGGTTCCGGTCTTCACTGATGCGTCGTTCCTGCATGCCCATCTTCATGTCGCCCGTCGTGTGTATGGACGAACCGACGCCGCGCCGTTCTCGCCCATAGACCTGACGGGAATCATTGACGCGGGCATGGCCATCGGGCCGACGAGTCTGTCGGTTGCGGGTGGCCGGTCGTCCTGATGCGGGTTCCAAACATCTTGCACGCAGTGGTGAATCTTGTTGGTGTGAGGGTTCGTCGTCTGCAGAGGCACGGCCGGACCGTGGGCCATCTCCTCCAGCACGCGAGTAAGAAGACAAGCCGCTACAAAGAGATGATTTCACACGCGCCTTCGTTGGCACGCGTGAAGGTGCAAAGGGGCCGGGCGGCGATCGAGCGCGCGGAAAAGCGAATCGAACGGTTCGATGATCACGTGGTCACCCCCTACCGGACCGAGCGCCGCATCAAGCGGATGCTTGCGCGCGGCGCGGCCGGGCGCAGACCGATTGTCGTTGGTCCCTGGACGTCGGAGGTCGGCTACGAGGCGTTGTACTGGCTTCCGTTTCTTCGCTGGGCTGTCGACCGGCATGGGGCAAGTCCAGATCGTGTCATCGCGCTCTCCCGCGGCGGCACCGCGGCGTGGTACGAGGGCATCGCCGGCACCTACGTCGAGATCTTCGACCTCGTCGACCCGAGCGAGTACGCGGCGGAGGTTGCGGCTCGACGCGTCGGCGGTGATCAAAAGCAGGCTGAAGCGTCAGAATTCGACCAAAAGCTGATTCGGCTTGCGTGCCAGAGTGTCGGCATTTCCAATCCTGCTGTCTGGCATCCTGGCCTCATGTATCAGCTGTTCCGGTCGTTCTGGTACGGCGATCGTTCGCTCGATTTCTTCTTTCGTCACACGGACTTCCGGTACGGGTCGATTGGCAAGGCCGGGGAGAACATATCGCTGCCGCCCGAGTACGTCGCGGTGAAGTTCTACACGGGTCCGGCTCTTCCGGACACCGCGAGCAACAGGTCACTCCTCCGCGACGTTGTCGAGCGAATCGCCGGGCACGCGCCCGTGGTGATGCTCGACACGGCGTGGAGCACTGACGAACATCGCGACTATGCGTTCGACGGAATCCGCGGCGTGACCACTCTTCGCCCGTCGCTGGATCCGCGAACGAATCTCGGGGTGCAGACGCAGGTGATCGCTGGCGCCAGAGGGTTCGTCGGGACATGCGGCGGGCTGGCGTGGCTGGCGCCGTTTCTTGGCGTCAACACGCTGGCGATTTACGAGGACGATCGCTACCTGACGGCGCATTTGTATGCGGCAAGGTATGCGTACCGGAAGAGTGGTGCGGCCCCCTTCTCCACGCTGAATATCACGGCGCTGCGCGACGTGAGCGCCGTGCTCGCCACGGCATCGTAGGACAAACAGGAATGGCCATTCGATCGATTCTTGTGACGGGAGGAGCCGGCTACATCGGTTCGCATCTTGTGGATCGGCTCGTGTCGAGAGGTACGAGGTCGCCGTGCTCGACAATCTCGAGCAGCAGGTGCATCGAACTGGCACCTGGCCGTCGTACGCGAACCCCCGCGCGCGCTACGTCCTCGGCGACGTGCGGGATCGCGCCGTGTTCGAACCGTTGGTGCTGGGGTCAGACGCGGTCGTGCACTTTGGAGCGGCCGTCAGTGTCGGTCAGAGCATGTATCAGATTGACCGGTACGTGGACGTCAACACCCGCGGTACGGCGCTGCTCCTCGACATTCTCGTCAACGCGCGGCACCACGTTGAAAAAGTACTGGTGGCCTCGTCTATCGGCGTGTACGGAGAAGGCGCTTATCGCTGTCCGAGCTGCGGACCCGTGGCGCCAGGCATCCGATCGGCCGAACGACTTTCGGAACGTGATTGGGAGCAGCATTGCCCTCGTTGCGGGCAGTATGTCGCATCTATTCCCACGCCGGAAGACAAGCCGCTGTATCGCGACAATATCTATTCGATGACGAAGTATCACCAGGAAGAAATGGTGCTGCTCATCGGCAGGACGTATGGGATTCCGGCGGTCGCACCGCGGTTCTTCAACGTGTACGGCCCGCGCCAGAGTCTGAGCAATCCGTACGCGGGCGTGGCCGCGATCTGGTTGAGTCGTCTGTTGAACGATCGGCAGCCTGTCGTGTTCGAGGACGGCGGCCAGCTGCGCGACTTTGTCTCGATCCACGACGTCGTCGATTGCCTGACGCTGATGATTGAAACGTCCGGCGCCGACTACCTTCCGGTCAACGTTGGATCGGGACAGGCGATTACGATTCTCGAGATCGCACGCCTGCTCGCTCGACTCCTGGGTAAGTCCATCGAGCCTCAAGTGACTTTGACAGGACGCAAATTCGATATCCGTCACAACACCGCGGACATCACTCGCGCCCGTGACATGCTGGGCTTCCGCCCAAGAGTGACGCTCGAGCACGGCTTCACCGAGCTCATCGATTGGGCGAAGGCAGACCCCGGGGTTGCCGAAGACTTTTTCGATCGGGCGCTCGAAGAGCTGCGTGACAAAGGACTTCTGGTGCAGGGGACTGCCACGCGGTGAACTGGATGCGTCGTCGCGCCGCGGTTGACGCAGTGTTGTGCGGCGCGGTCTTCCTGATCGCCTTTTTTTATCGCTTCAATTCGCTCGGCGGCTCGTTAGGCGGGTTCAGCAACGACGAGTTCGGTTATCTCGCTCGTGCCCGCCAGATTCAGGCAGGCGAGCTGCCATTCCGCGACTTCAACGATCCAGGCTGGTTCCTGACCGACTACCTCGCTGCGGCGGCGCAGTGGCTGGCCGGTTACAACCTCCGTTCGGAGGCGCTTCTGACCATCGGCATGCTGTCCGCCGCCGCTGCCCTCACGTTCTGGTTGTCGCGGCGGGCAGCAGGGTCACTCATCGCGGCGCTCTTGTCCGTCGCGATCCATGTCGCACTGGCACCACGGCATTACAACTACCCAAAGCTCGTGCTCTACGCGGTCGGCATTGCGGCGGCGTGGGCGTATATCGACAGGCCGAACCGTGCCCGCCTCACCAGTCTCGGTGCGATTATCGGAGTCGGATTCCTGTTCAGGCACGACCATTTGATCTATCTCGGGGCGCTCGCAGTCATGACTCTCGCAATCGTGCAGGGTCCCTCGATTCGTGACGTTGTTCCGGCCGCGGCGTGGCTGTGCGCAGCCGCTGCTGTGTTCGTCCTACCGTTTCTGATGTTTCTCGCCCTGACTGGCGGTGTCGGAGAGTACTTCCGGCTGGCGCTGGTGTATGCGCAACGCGATGCTCAACGGACCACGTTTTCACTTCCAGGCTTTTCCCGCAATCCTGCCACGCCCCTGCTGGCGTTGAACCGTGGCACAGACGACAGTGGCGCCGAAATCAACGTGCGCTGGCGGGTGGCTTCAGACGTCGAGAGGCGCGATCGCGAAGGTAAATACAAGCTGGCCGAAGGCGCTGCACTGGATGCGACGACCTGGAAGTACCGCCTTTACGATACATCTCACACCAACGTCGAATCACTCGTTCGTGACCCGTTGGTCGAGGATACGTCGGGTATCGATCGAACGACGTTTGCGGTGACACCTGCGAATCGGCTGCGACTCGAAACGCAACTGGGCACGGTCGAGAACGCGACCGCCTTTCTGTACTACGCATTCTTCAGCCTGCCTTTCATCGCCGCGGGCGTCCTCTTGAAGCTGCGAAAGGCGCTGGCCTCGAGTGGCGCGACGGTGTCGGCGGCACATCTTGTTCCACTCATTGTGGTTGCGGTGATGTTGAACCTCGGGTTCCTGAGCCGGGGGAGCACGAACATTCGGATACCGGACGTCGGCGTCACCTCAGCAATCCTGCTGGCATGGCTGGTCGCCACGGTTCTCGGCCGTAACGGGCGAGCGCTCGTTCCACGCCGCATCGCTCGTACGTGTGTCCAGGCACTCGCCGTCATCGCGCTCGGCTTGACGGTGCTGAGTGTCAACGGACTGGCGAAGGCCTCGCGCACACTGCAGAGCACGGGGTTCACCGACGGGCCGTTTGCGATTGCGGAGCGGGCGGGCGAGGTGTGGGACGGACTGGGGGTGCATCCGAGCGTTTTCGGCGAGGCGGACGAACGACCGAGCCTGCTCCAAGTGGCGGACTACATACGAGCCTGCACCGCGCCCGACGATCGGCTGTTTGTTCTCGGCGTCTATCCCGAGCTGTATTACTTTGCCGATAGGCCGTTTGCAGGCGGCCACGCCTGGTTGTTGCCTTTCTATTACAGCGAAGCCGCTGATGAAGCCCGGATCGTCGCCCGACTCAAGCAGGCACGGGTACCCATCGTCTTCACCGAAGGCCGTTCCGCATACGCGGAGAATTACCGGGCTGTGTTCGAGCAGGTAGACGAATATTTGCGAGCCGAGTACAGAGACGTTGGCGAAATCGACGTCGGCGGGGCGTCGCTCACGGCGTTCGCGCGTACCGAGCTCACGCCGAGTGGACAGTACGAGCCTCTCGGCCTTCCGTGCTTTGCGTCGCCGAACCGGGCTGGCGCCCAGTAGGTCTATGATCGTCGGCTTTCATCAGCTTCGGAATTATCGGCAGAGCGTGGCGATGGTCGACGGTGCGTTTGATCCGCTGCACCGGGGACACATCGAGTATTTCCGCGCCGCGGCTGCCGCGGTGGACGTGCCGCTGTTGTGCAATGTGGCCTCCGACGAATATGTCAGCACGAAGCATCCGCCGCTCCTTCCCGAGGATCAGCGCGCCGCGATCGTCGATGCGATTCGGTACATCACATACACCCACGTAAACCGCTTCGATACGGAAACCATCCTTCGGGAGTTGCGGCCGAAGTATTACGTCAAAGGGAAGGACTGGGAGGGACGGCTTCCCGCCGAGCAGGTGCGCATCTGTGCCGAGCACGGTATCGGCGTCGTCTACCTCGATACGGTGCTCGACTCGTCGAGCCGGATTCTCGAGCAGTTCCTGACTCAGAAACAAAACACACGATGAACATTACGGATTTCGAGGAGCGCGTCATCGCGCAGCGTGCGGTCGCCGCGGCTCATTATGATCAGGAGTACTTCACCGGCGACTGGCGGGATGCCGGAAACAACTACAGCCTGGAAACCCGGCGGACGATCGAAGCGAAGAACCCCTTTCTCATCAAGGAGGTCTTTCAGCCGCGAAAGGTGCTCGATCTGGGCTGCGGTCCCGGCGCCTTGATGCATCTGCTGTGGGAACTTGGCGTTGATGTCGAAGGGATCGATTTCGCGCCGAGCAGCAGGCAGCTGGCCACGCCGCAAGTACGAGATCGAATTACCGTCGGCGCCGTGACCGATCCGGCGCTGAAGTCCGCGGGCGACTACGACCTGGTGGTGTGTCGTGAAGTGCTCGAGCACCTCACTGTTCTGCAGGTGAAGCAGGCGGTAGCGAACATGGCGCGGCTCACGTCGAAGTACGTCTACGTGACCACCAGATTTCACCCGAGTCCATCCAGCCTGCTCGATTTCACGACTCAGTTCGACGTCGATCCCTCGCACATCACGTTGCTGAACAAGGACATGCTGCGGCTGATGTTCGTGCTCGAAGGGTGCCGGTCGCGTCCCGATCTGGAAGCGCGTATGGACTGGGGCAACAAGGGGCGTGTGCTCGTCCTCGAGAAAGCGGTTTCCGTAACATGATTCCGCTCGTCGATCTGGCGTCGGAGTATCGCCTGTTGAAGCCGGAGATCGACACTGCGATTGAAGCTGTTCTTCGCGACGGAAAGTACGTGCTTGGACCAGCCGTCGAATCGTTCGAGCGCGATTTTGCGGAATACTGCGGCACCGCGCACGCTGTCGGGACCAATTCAGGAACGAGCGCGCTGCACGTCGCACTACTCGCGGCGGGCGTTCGCCCCGGCGATGAAGTGATCACTGTGCCGTTCACATTTGTCGCGACCGTGGCTGCCATCGAGTACGCGGGCGCGAAACCTGTGTTCGTGGACATCGACGCCAGCTACTACACGATGGATCCATCGGCGGTCGAGCGGGCGGTTACAGCTCGAACAAGGGCCATCGTTCCCGTACACCTCTTTGGTCAGCCCGCTGACATGCCGGCGGTTATCGATATCGCCCGACGGCATGGCCTGGTGGTGATCGAGGATGCGTGCCAGGCGCATGGCGCCGAGTACAACGGTCGTCGAGCCGGTTCGCTCGGTGACATCGGCTGCTTCAGTTTCTACCCAACGAAGAATCTGGGGGCATTCGGCGAGGGTGGCGCCGCCGTGACGAGCAACGTGACATATGCCGACACGATGAGGCTCCTTCGTTCATGGGGAGAACGGCGGAGGTACGAACATTCGATGAGGGGATTCAACTATCGAATGGACGGCATCCAGGGTGCGATTCTCGGCGTGAAGCTGAAGTATCTGGACCGCTGGATCGACGCACGACGAAGCCACGCCCGATCGTACGGTCAGCTTCTGACTGATACGTCCGTCGTCATTCCTCGCGAACGCCCCGGCGTTCGACATGTGTATCAGACGTACTCCGTCCGCGTGCCGCAGCGTGAGAGTTGGCGTGCCCGTTTGAGCGACAACCAGATTCAGACGGCGGTCCACTACCCGATTCCCATCCATCTGCAGCCCGCCTATCGCGACCTGGGCCATAACGTCGGCGATTTCCCGGTGTCGGAAGCGGTGGCCGAAGAGATCCTGTCGCTCCCCATTTTCCCCGCAATGACTTCCGACCAGATCGAAGCGGTTGCGGGCACGCTAAGAGCCGGCTTGCCCGCAGGCGCAGTCTCTGGAGCATAGTCTCGCGGCTGTTGATGCACCGGTTCGCTGAGAAACGTGCGGTACAGCGGTACAATAGGCGCTCCCTGAATTTCGAGTGCCCTCGAGTCCGTGTGGCCCGAGGCCGGAACCCTGAGGCCCGATGATCGACTGTATCGCCGGATACCACCTCAACCCGTGGACGTGCGGTATCGCGAAATTCAACATGCTTTTGGCCCGCCATCTGGGCCTGCCGGTTGTGGGGATCGGGTCCGAAGATCTCGCGACACATCAGACGCCGCTGCTTTCCGTCAAGCTCTCTGAGTTCACGCCGACCGACGCCCAGTCCCTCGATGCCTGGGTTGCCGTCCACGTGGGACAGTTCGAGCTGTTCCTGCACGCGTTCGACGGCACTGCCGTCGAGTCGCGGTTGCTGCTGGCGGCCTCGCGCGTTTACTGCGGTAATCGCGAGCTCTCGCGGACGCTCTCGCCCGTTCGTCCGGATATCGTCGAGCTGTTCTGTCCCGGGACGCTGCTGAATCCCCAGCGTTTCCAGCGGACCGAGCTGTCCGTGTTCACCTTCGGGATGGCTCACAAGATTCGCGTTCCGCTCTACCGCCGGCTCCGCGATCTGCTCGAAGCTACGGGACACACCTACTCGGTGTATGTGTCGACTGCGCTGCACGAGAACACGAGCTTCGACGACTCGTTCGTGGTGCGGTTCAGAGAGCTGCAGGAAATTTTCAACGGGCAGGTTTACTTCATGGGGTATCTGTCCGACACCGCGGTGTTCAATCAGCTCGTCGACTGCACGTTCCTTGCGGCGTTCTTCGAAAAGGGGTTGCGCGCGAACAACACCAGTGTGAACGCTGCGATGGAATGCGGGTGCGCTGTCATCACAAACCTCGACGAAGACTCACCTGACGGGCTCGTTCACATGTCCAACGTGATCGACATCAATCTTTGCGATCGACTGCCCGATTTCGAGGAAGCGGCACGGATTGGCCGGGCGGCGCGCGAAGTGGCACATGCCGATTACGGATGGGACCAGCTGGTCGCGCAACTGCGGCCCGTGGTGCGGACCTAGGAGCATTCGAGTGCCAGGCACATTGAAGATTGGGGCCCACGAGGTTGGCGATCACACGCCCTGTTATGTGATCGCGGAGATCGGACATAACCACCAGGGCAGTCTCGACAAGGCGCGCGAACTCTTCCGCGAAGCCAAACTCGCCGGCGCCGATGCCGTCAAGCTGCAGAAACGAGACAATCAAGGTCTCTACACCCGCGCGGCGTACAACAAGCCGTACGACAACGAAAACAGTTTCGGGTCCACTTACGGCGAGCATCGGGAATTCCTCGAGTTCGGCTCGAACGAGTACCGAGAGCTTCAGCGCTACGCGCGGGAGCTCGATATCGATTTCTTCGCCACGGCGTTCGACATTGCGAGCGCGGATTTTCTCGCGGCTCTCGACGTGCCGGCCTTCAAGATTGCGTCCGGCGACGTCAAGAGCACGCCGCTGCTCGAGCACGTGGCGCGATTTGGAAAGCCGGTAGTGATTTCCACGGGTGGTGCCCTCATCGACGACGTACAGCGCGCTTACGACACGCTGATGGCGATCCATCCGCAGGTGGGAATTCTGCAATGCACTGCCGGTTATCCGGCATCGTTCGACGAGCTGGATTTGCGAGTGATCGAACAATACCGCGAGCGTTTTCCAGGGGCCGTCATCGGATATTCCGGTCACGACAACGGCATTGCAATGCCGGTGGCGGCGTATGTGCTGGGCGCCCGGATTGTCGAGAAGCATTTCACTCTGAATCGGGCTATGAAGGGAACCGACCACGCGTTCTCGCTCGAGCCTGTCGGTCTGCGCAAGATGGTTCGCGACCTTCAGCGCACGCACAAAGCAATGGGCGATGGATGCAAGAAGATCTACGACAGTGAGAAGGCGCCGATCGTCAAGATGGGCAAGAGCCTCATCGTCGCTCGTGACCTTCCCGCGGGGCACGTGCTCGGGCTCGAGGACATCGTGATGAAGTCGCCGGGCGGCGGGATTCCACCGTACGAGCTCGCGAACGTCATCGGCCGCGTTACGCTCAAAGCGCTCTACGAGGACGATTTTCTCTCGTTCGCGATGCTGGGCAAGCCGAGCGCCGAGCTCGCGCGCTCGTGAACGACGGACTTTTCCGACTCGACAACCAGATCGCCGTTGTCACCGGCGCATGCGGCAAGCTGGGGCCAATCTGGGCCGACGCGCTCCTTGCTGCGGGCGCACGCGTGGCTGCGCTGGAGCTTGCCGATGCCCCCGCATCCGCCGCATATCAGTCTCTAGCGCTCCGGGAAGGTGACCGATTGCGTCGCTTCGACTGCGACGTTACCAACCGCCGGTCGATTGAGACAGCGGCGGATCGCATCGCTCGCGAGATGGGAGACGCGGGAATTCTTGTGAACAATGCCGGTGTCGATCAGCCACCCGATTCCAGCGGCACCCGGTCGCGCATTGACGACCTGCCTATCGACCAGTTTCGGCGCATGGTCGAGGTGAATCTCCTCGGGACGTTTCAGGTGACGCAGGTAATCGGGGGCGCGATGGCCGCGCGCGGCGATGGCTCCGTCATCAACATCGGTTCGCTCTATGCCGAGGTATCGCCGGATCAGCGCTTCTACGACCACCTGCCGGGCGAAATTCCGTTTTTGAAGTCGCCCGCCTACGGTGCGTCGAAAGCAGCAGTCGTGAACATGACGAAGTACTTCGCGACTCTGTGGGGCAATCGCGGAGTACGCGTCAACGCGTTGTCGCCGGGCGGTGTTCTCGCAGGACAGGATGACCAGTTCAGGGCCAAGTACTCGGCCCGCGTTCCTGTGGGACGGATGGCCCAGCCTGAAGACTTGAGAGGCCCCCTCCTGTTCCTGGCTTCGCCTGCCTCGTCATACGTTACCGGACACGAGCTGAGGGTCGACGGCGGTTTTACTGCCTGGTGACATGTGTTTGCGTGCACGACTGGCCCGCTCGATCGACAGCGCTTCAATTGATGGTTCGAAGCTCGTTCAAAAGCGGCGCACCGGTGTGGTGATATGAGCGTATCTCTTGCAACAGGCGCGTCGCGGATCGATCTCACGTCGATTCCGTCCGTCATTCCGAACCACCTTGGCGGTCAGGCAGTGCCAGCCCAGGACCGCCGTACGTTTCAGAAGCTGGATCCGGCGACGGGCCGTCTCGTCTGCGAAGTGGCAAGGTCGAGCGCTGCCGACGTCGGTGCCGCCGTGCAGTTGGGGCTGCGGGCACAACCAGCCTGG
Organism: uncultured Acidobacteriota bacterium; assembly: GCA_963814955.1. Lineage (GTDB taxonomy): Bacteria > Acidobacteriota > Vicinamibacteria > Vicinamibacterales > UBA2999 > DATCJA01. Next base: position 448,332 of record CAWFEX010000008.1, on the reverse strand, counting down.
GCGGCGACGACGGTCGTCAAGCGCGGCGATATTCTGCGTCAGCTCGCCCTTCTCATGCGTGAGAACAAGGCGCACATCGCGGATCTCGTTGCCCGCGAAACAGGAAAGTCGCGCAAGGACGCGCTCGGCGAGACGGACGCCGCCATCGAAATGGGCTTTTTCGTGGCAGGCGAAGGACGCCGCTTCTACGGTCAGACGACGACGAGCGCGGTGCCGAACAAGGCGGCCATGGTCATACGGCAGCCGCTCGGTGTGGCGGGTCTCATCATTGCGGCCAACACGCCTATCGCGAACGTGGCCTGGAAAGCCTTTCCAGCGCTGCTGTGCGGCAATGCCGCGATCTTGAAGGCCGCCGAGGATACTCCACTCTCGGCGTGGGCATTCGGAGTCCTCGCGCGTGAGGCAGGCGTGCCCGATGGCGTGTACTCGACGCTGCACGGCTTCGGCGAGGAAGCGGGGGCGCCACTCGTCGAGCATCCTGACGTTGCGATCGTCAGCTTCACAGGCTCCTGTGAAGTTGGCCGGTGGATTGCGCAGACCGCCGGGCGTCGTCTCGCCAAAACCTGTCTCGAGCTCGGGGGCAAGAATCCGCTCATCGTCTGCGATGATGCCGATCTGCAGAACGCCGTGACGTGGACGCTCGGTTCGGCGTTCAGCAACGCCGGGCAGCGATGTGCTGCCGGCAGCCGCATCATCGTGTTCGACCAGGTGTACGACACCTTCAAGCAGATGTTGGTCGAAGCGACGCAGAAACTGAAAGTAGGAACCGGCGACGGCGATGATTTCGGTCCCGTGATCAACGAGAGCCAGATGACCACCATGCTCGCATCCGTCGAGCGTGCAAAGTCCAGCGGAGCCGTCGTGCTTACCGGCGGTCATCGACTTACGGGAGCGAAGTACGGCGATGGGTACTTCGTCGCGCCGACACTCATGGAGCGTGTCGGACGGGTCGATGAGATTTCGAGGACCGAGCTGTTCGGGCCGATTACCTGTCTCTACCGCGTCAAGGATTTCGAGGAAGCCGTGGAGCTGGCCAACGATTCGCCGTTCGGGCTCACGGCATCGATTCATACGCAAAGTCTCAACCGTGCGATGGCGTTTATCGGACGCATTCAGTCAGGTGTGGCGGTGGTCAACGGCGGTACCTACGGCAGCGAGCCGCACATGCCGTTCGGTGGTCTGCGTCAATCGGGGAATGGCTGGCGCGAGGCCGGAACGCAGGCGCTCGACGTCTACTCAGATCTGAAAACGGTCTACATCAACCACAATCCCAATCAGGTCTGAGGCCGGGCGAACCCAGAACCGAACGTGAACAGGAACCGAGCACGGCGAACCTAGAAGTGCGAACGACAGGATCTCCTGATGCCGTCGCGCTGATTCCCGCTCGACAGGGTTCGAAGCGGGTTCCGGCCAAGAACATCCGCCGGCTCGGGGGGCACCCAGTGATCGCGTACACGATTGCGACCGCGGTCGAAAGCGGGATTTTCGAGTCGATCATCGTCTCGACGGACTCGGAGGAAACGGCGGCAATCGCTCGACACTATGGCGCCGAGGTTCCGTTCTTGCGGCCACCGGAGTTTGCGGGTGACACCTCGGCGGATATCGAATGGGTCGAGCACACATTGACGGAGCTGCGGCGCCGCGGCCGGACCTGGGAATGTTTCAGCCTGCTGCGGCCCACCAGTCCCTTCCGTACGGCTGACACCATCCGGCGCGCCTGGGCGCGGTTCGTGGCGCAGGACAGTGTCGATTCACTACGTGCCGTGGAACCGTGCGGGCAGCACCCGGGCAAGATGTGGGTGGTCAATGGCGATCGCATGTCGCCGCTGCTCTCAGGTGCACCCGCCGGCCGGCCGTGGCACAGCACTCCGTATCAGGCGCTTCCGCCGGTGTACGTTCAGAACGCATCGCTTGAAATCGCGTGGACGCGCGTCGTGTTCGAGCGTCGGACCATAGCCGGTGACGTGCTCGTCCCCTTTCTTACCGAAGCGCACGAGGGGTTCGACATCAACGACCGGATCGACTGGATGGTTGCCGAGCGGCTCATTGCCGATGGCGAGGCGACACTCCCTGCGGTTCCGCAACTCCCGTACGAGGCACAATGGGCGAACAGCAACTCGATCAGGTAGCCAGCGACGAGCTCGTTTGTGTGCCGGTGTCAGAGTTTGAACGCGTGCTCGAAGCCGGACTCCCGGCTCGCACGAGGACCGAACTGTTCGCTGCCCTTGCGCGAATCAACGTTCTTTACATGATCGCGCGCGCGTGGTCCGGTCACATCGGTACCAGCTTCAGTTCAATCGAGATCATGAGCTGGCTGTTCCTGAACGAGATCCGCGATCTCGACAGGGGCCCTTCGGCCTGTGACATCTTCTTTTCGTCAAAGGGGCACGACGCGCCTGCGCTGTATGCCGTGCTGATTGGTCTAGGCCTCCTGCCTGAAGAAAAGCTGGATAGTCTGAGGCGTTTAGACGGGCTGCCGGGCCATCCGCACGTTGAGACACCGTACGTGCAGGCCAACACCGGATCGCTCGGAATGGGCATCTCCAAGGCCAAAGGGATGGCGCTCGCCAATCGACTTACGGGAACGCCGCGCCGTATTTTCGTGCTCACCGGCGACGGCGAACTGCAGGAAGGGCAGTTCTGGGAGTCGCTTGCGTCCGCATCGCATGCGCGGTTGAGCGAGATCGTGGCGATCATCGACCACAATAAGGTTCAGTCGGATACCTGGGTCACCGAGGTGAACGATCTGGGCGATCTCGAAGCCAAACTGCGTGCGTTCGGCTGGCACGTTGCCCGGTGCGACGGACACGACGTCGCCGCTCTCGATTCGGCCATGCGCGCTTTCGATGCGGTGACAGATCGGCCAAAGGCGCTGATCGCGGACACGGTGAAAGGGAAGGGCGTGTCGTTCATGGAAGGCCCGGCCATGAAGAAGGGTGAGCTGTACGCCTATCATTCTGGTGCGCCGACCGAGGACGAGTACGCTCGCGGTTCCACGGAGCTTCTCTCCCGTGCGGCGCAGCTGCTCGATGCGGCGGGACTGGGCGGGCTTGTCACCAGGACCGGACGCCGGCCCTCACGGCGGGAACCACGGGTCACCGAGAATCTGATCGGCGCCTATCGGGATGCGCTCCTCGAACAGGCGGATCGCCGTCCGGATCTGGTAGTTCTCGACGCCGACCTCGTCAAGGATTGCGGACTGGTTCCATTCGCCGCCAGATATCCGCAACGGTTCGTCGAATGCGGCATCGCCGAGCAGGACATGGTGTCAATGGCCTGCGGTATCGCACATCGCCGGTTGCTGCCCGTGGCGCATTCGTTCGCCTGTTTTCTGTCGTCGCGGCCAAACGAGCAGATATACAACCAGTGCAGTGAGGGGTCGAAGGTGATTTACGTCGGCTCGCTCGCGGGACTGCTTCCTGGCGGACCGGGCCATTCACATCAGTCGGTTCGCGACATCGGCGCGCTTGGATCCGTTCCGAACCTTGTGATGGCGGAGCCCGCGCTGGAAGCCGAGGTTCGAGCGCTGCTCGATCACTTCGTGAACACGTGTCGAGCGAGCGCTTACTTGCGCCTCGTTTCGGTGAAGTGGCCGGTGCCGTTCAGCTACCCCGCGGGACAAGTGGTCCGCGAAGGCACCGGCTGGGTCGTTCGAGACGGAAAAGACGTCGTCGTCATCGGATACGGGCCGTGGCTCCTGTCGAATGCGTGGCACGCCGCTGAGGAAGTCGAGCGAAGCGCAGGGGTGAGTACGCGCGTCGTCAACCTGCCGTGGCTGAATCGAGTCGATCCGGCCTGGCTTCGCGACGCAATCGGCACCACGCGGGCCGTCGTGACGCTCGACAACCACTACGTCCACGGTGGGCAGGGAGAGATGGTCGCGGCCGCCGTCGCGTCTCTCGGATTGCAACCATCCGTCACCGTATCGACCATCGGAGTTTCAGAGCTGCCGGAGTGTGGTACTAACGATGAAGTGCTTGCGTACCACGGCCTCGATGTCGCGTCGCTTGTCCGAATCATACGGACTGTCGCTGAGAACCGCCGACGCGACGTGGTCTCTCAGACTGCATGATGGTTCTGTTCTGGGACATCGACGGCACGCTCCTCAACACGGGCCGCGCCGGAATGATTGCGTGGAACGAGTCGGTACGGGAGCTGACAGGACGGGAGTTCGATCTCAAGACAGAATTGCGTACTGCGGGGCTGACTGACTTTCAGATTGCCGTGCAGACTTTCGAGATTATGGGCCTGAATCCCGAGCCGGGCTTGATCGAACGTCTGGTGCGCCGCTACGAGGAGCTGCTGCCGGCCAGCCTTCCGCGCAGGAACGGTTATGTGTTTCCGAACGTGCGTGACATCCTGGAACATCTGCGTCAGCGGCCTGACATCCGGTCGTACCTGTTGACCGGCAATACGCGCGGTGGCGCTCGGGCGAAACTGACCTACTACGGTTTAATGGAGTTTTTTTCAGACGGCGCCTTCGCCGAGGATGCCGCCGACCGATCGGTGATTGCGCGGCGAGCCCTGGAACTGGCAAAGCGTGCGGGATCCGTGGCCGAAAACGGCATCTTCGTCGTGGGCGATACGCCCCACGATATCGCGTGCGCGACCGCAATCGGCGCGCGCACCATTGCGGTCGCCACAGGCGGCTACACGCTCGAGGAATTGCAGCCCCATGGTCCGTGGCGGATGTTCAGCGAGCTGCCGCCGGCCGCGGAATTCATGGAGCTGATTGAAGGCACCCATCCGGCTTCGAAAGACATGAGCGAACGGCCGGCGTCCGCATGAAACACGTTATCCGAAAGCTGCCGGCGTTGTGGCGTGCGACACGCCTCGCCAGGAGGTGGTACCACGCCAGGTTCGACGCGTATCCGGATTGGGAGCAGGCGCTGTCGGCCGATGCGTCTTTATGGCAGTCCGCGAAAAGCTCGGCCGACGGAGGTCCGCGTGTCCTGCTTGCGACGTCGATCGGCTCTTATGCGCACGCGATTTCTCTTGAAAGCGCATTAGCGGCGGCGCTGACCTTCAGAGGTGCGGAAGTCCACGCGCTTCTGTGCGACGGCGCCATGACTGCGTGCGCCGAGTGCGAAGCTTCTCTATATCCCCGTATTGCGAAGTTTGTCGCGCACGGACCGAGTCGGGATCTGTGCCGCGACTGCGCCTGGCCGGCCGAGCGCGTGTACGCGCGGCTGGGGCTGAAGATTCACCGCTACTCCGAGTGGCTGACGCCGGAGGATCGCGCCGAGGCCCGCCGCGTTGCCAGTACGCTGCCGTTCGAGCAGATCAACGCATTCACGCTCGACGGCCTGGCGATCGGCGAGCACGCCTATGCGGGAGCGCTGCGCTTCTTCGCGACCGGCTCGCTCGACAAAGAACCGTCGGCGGAGCCGGTGTTGCGCAGATACTTCGAATCGGCCCTGCTCACGGCTTATGCGTCGCGTCGATTGATTCGTGCGGTCGGCTTCTCCTCGGCGGTGTTTACACATGGAATCTACGTGCCGTGGGGCATCGTCGGCGAGGTCGCACGTGCGGAAGGCGTTCACGTCGTGACATGGAACGTCGCGTATCGGAAGCGCAGGTTCATCTTCAGCCACGATGACACGTATCACCACACCTTGATGAGCGAGCCCAGCGATCTCTGGGACGATACGCCGTTGACGCCGACGCAGGACCGCGAGCTCACGAAGTATCTGGCGAGCCGGCGCGAGGGTCTTTTCGACTGGATTGTGTTTCACCGACCGCGTAAACAGGATCCAGACGACATCGTCCGTCGACTCGGATTGGATCGCTCGAAACCAATCATCGGGCTGCTCACGAACGTCGCCTGGGACGCCCAGCTTCACTATCCCGCGAATGCCTTTCCGAACATGCTCGAGTGGCTGATTGAAACGTGCCAGTATTTCGCCACGAGAGCTGATCTGAATCTCCTCATCCGCGTGCATCCCGCCGAGATAAGCGGGTTTCCGCCTTCGCGGCAGCCGATTCTTGGCGAGCTGCGCAAGGCGCTGCCACGGCTTGCACCGAACATCACCATCGTTCCCCCTGAAAGCGATATGAGCACGTACGCATTGATGTCGTTTTGCAATGCTGCGGTCATCTACGGAACGAAGATGGGCGTGGAGCTGACGAGCGCGGGCCTGCCTGTGATCGTTGCGGGCGAGGCATGGATTCGGAACAAGGGGCTGACACGGGATGCCAGCTCCCGCGCTGAGTATTTCCGGATTCTGTCGGAATTGCCGTTCAAGGAGCGCCTGGCATCCAGGCAGCTCGCTCGAGCCCGGCAGTACGCCTACCACTTCTTCTTCAATCGCATGATCCCTCTTGGTTTCATCGATCCGAAGGCCGGGTATCCCATTTACCGGCTCAAGCTCGACCGACTGCAACAGCTGCTTCCCGGTGCATCGGACGGACTGGATACAATCTGCGAGGGAATTCTTGCGCGACGGCCGTTCGTCATGCATGCGGGTGAGAAGACCGCGCGGCTGGCGCGTGCAGCAGGCGGTTAGTCGAAACCATTACTGGTATGTCCTTCGTGAGTGACTACCGCCGCTCCGTTGTCGCGGCCGCGAATCGGCGTCGAAGACTGGTTGTAACTGGTAGTTCTTCCGCGTATACGGTCCACTAAACCCCAGTGCTGATCTTCCTGACGGCCATATTCGTCCTCGCGACGGCGTGCACCGTCGCGAGTGGAGCGGTCGTCCGCCGGCTTGCTTCCTCAGGCGGAGCGGTCGTGCCTCCCCGTGCAGATCGCTGGCATACGGCGCCGACACCCACGATGGGAGGCATTGCCATTGCGGCGGGCACCATTGTCGGGTTTGCCGGCATTGTCTTTCGGGCTGACCTCGTGGGTCCACCGGTCGAATGGATGCCTGTACCGATGGGTGCGCTTGCGATGTTTGTCGTCGGCGTTCTCGATGACCGGCTGCAGCTCTCGCCTGTGGCAAAGCTCGTGGCGTCGCTGGCGATCGGAGCATTTCTGGTGTTCGCGCTGGCCGGCTCCGACGTCGAAGGAGCGCTCCCGTCCGCTTACACGCTGATCGCCGTGATCTGGTTCGCGGGCATCTGCCACGCGGTGAATCTTCTGGACAACATGGATGGACTGGCAGCCGGTGTCAGCCTGATCGCTGCCGTTTTTCTCGCGGTCCTCCTGGCGAATTCTCTGGGATTCACGCATGTGGTGCTGCTTACGGCCCTCGCTGGGTCGCTGCTTGGATTTCTCTATTGGAACCGCAGCCGGGCGCGCCTGTTCATGGGCGACTGCGGCAGTCTCTTTATCGGCGGCGTTCTTGGTGCGACCTCGCTGGTGCCCATTTACAACGCACCGGTCGCGTTCATCAATCCGGCGGTCATCGTCGTGCTTGTGCTGATCGTTCCGCTGTTCGACACCGGGTTCGTTCTTGCTTTGAGACGCCTTGCCGGCAGGAAGGCTACCAAGGGTGGGACCGACCACGTGTCGCACCGCCTTGTGTCGCTTGGATTTTCGGAACGCAGCGCCGTCCGGATTCTTTATCTGCTTGGTATTGCCGGCGGCACGACCGCATGGGTGCTGATGAGCAGCCGCGGCGCCGAGCCGATGCTGCCGCTCGTCGCGGCGTTCGGCGTGCTGCTCGTTCTCGTCGGCATCTACCTCGCACGGGTGCCGGCCTACAACGCGGAAGATTTCATCGCGCTGCAGAAGTCGTCGTTCGCGCCGTTCTTGAAAGACCTGGCTTTCCGGTGGCACGCGGCGGAAGTGCTGCTCGACCTGGTGCTCATCACCGTGTGCTATTACGTGGCGTACCGGCTTCGCTTCGAGGGCGAGGGGCTCGACAATTTTCTTCCGTACTTTACGGCGTCGCTGCCCGTCGTCCTGGGCTGCAAACTCGCCGCCCTCTACGCGTCCGGGTTGTATCAGCGCTCCTGGGACACGTTTGGCCTTCGCGACGTGACCGCCGTACTGCGAGGCGTCGGCCTTGGATCGCTGGTCTCGGTGCTCACAGTTGTCTATTTCTACCGGCTCGTCGGGTTTTCACGCGCCGTCTTCGTTCTGGATGCGCTGCTGTTAAGCATCGCTGTGATCGCCACACGGGCCTCCTTCCGCGCGATGAACCTCGTCGCCGCAACGAGGAGCAAGCGAAGCCGTCGCGTGCTCGTTTACGGAGCCGGCGCCTTCGGTCAAACGCTCGTGCGCGAGATGCGCGCCAACCGGAAGTGGAACATGAACCCTATTGCGTTCATCGATGACGACCCGATGAAGGCGCGACGCTGGATCATGGGCGTTCCCGTGCGTGGCAGCCTCCACCATCTCGAATCGACGATGCGTCGGTATGCGATCGACGAGGTGATTTTGAGCACTCCGTCGATCAATGGCAACGTCGAGTACCGGATCCGGGAGATCTGCGCAACCCTCGAGCGGCCGGTTCGGCGCCTGCACTTGGCGATACAGTGAATTCAAGATGCAGAAGAGTTGAGGACGCTGCGCATCGGTATTGATGGCCGCGCGTTTGCCTCACCGGCGGCGGGCATTCGCAGATATGTTGCCGGCCTCACCCGCGCGCTGCTGTCGCTCGGCGAACCGCTCGAAATCGTGGCGCTGGGAGGCCGTGATTCAAGCGCCATCCCGCCTGGCGTCGGCTACGTCGCCGAGCCACCGCATCCGCCAACTAATCTGGGCTGGACGCTGATAGGGTTGCCGCGGGCGGCGCGGCGCGCAGCTGTGGATATCATCCATGCGCCAGCGTATACCGCGCCGTGGTGGTCGCCGGTTCCTGTGGTGGTCACGGTGCACGATGTGAGTTACGAGCTGCACCCCGAGTGGTATCCATATCGTCGCGACTGGCTGCGCCGTGCCTTCTACCGTCGCAGCGCCCAGGGCGCCCGGCATGTACTCACCGTGTCGCGGTTCTCGGCGGCGGAAATCTCGGCGGCCTACCACATTGCGCCCGAACGCATCACCGTGACACCACTCGGCGTGGACGAGGCGTTTTCTCCCGGCGATCCGGAAGCCGTGGTCGAACTTCCGCCGGCTGTGACGGCTCCGTACGTGCTGCATGTCGGCGATATGCACGAACGACGCAATCTCACCATGCTCCTCGAGGCGTTGCTCGGCGCCAGGCGCCATTTCGGGGCCCTTCCCGCGTTGTCGCTTGTACTTGTCGGACTCGATCTTGGCAGCGGCAAAGATCTGCAGGTCATGGCGGAGCATAACGACGCCGCGGATGCCGTTATCTGCCTCAGCGGAATTGAAGAACCACAGCTGAGGACGCTGTATCGTGGCGCCATTGCGTTTGTCTATCCATCTCTGTACGAAGGCTTTGGATTGCCCTTGCTCGAAGCGATGAAGAGCGGAACGCCGGTCATCGCCTCGACGGCCGGATCGGTTCCGGAGGTTGTTGGAGACGCGGGGTTGCTGCTCGATCCCTTGGATCAGGCGGCGTGGACCAATGCCATCGTCGACATCGTGAACGACGAGCAGAAGCGTGCCCGGATGCGCGCGGCCGGGCTGCGCCGAGCCTCGGAATTCACCTGGCGCCGTACGGCGTTGCTGACGCTCGATGCCTATCGCCGTGCCGCCTGAGATATCCGTGGTCATCGTGACGTGGAACGGCAGGATGTATCTCGAGGATTGCCTGCGTGCCGCCCTCGCACAGTCCGGCGTGACCGCAGAGATTATTCTGGTCGACAACGGCTCATCCGACGGGACAGCGGACTTCGTTCGCACCACATTTCCACAAGTGCGTCTCATCGAGCTCAGTGACAATCACGGATTTGCCGGCGGCAGCAATGCCGGCGCGAAGGCGGCGCGCGGCGACTTTCTGGCATTTCTCAACAACGACGCGATACCGGACTCTGCCTGGCTTCGTTCCCTGCGTGACGGCGTCGACGCACAGTCCGCTTTTCTGCTTGCGACGTCGCGCATCGTCTACATGCACGACCCCTCGATCATCGACAGTGCTGGCGACGGGCTGTTCCGCGCCGGAGGCGCGTTCAAGCGCCATCACGGAACAGCGGCTGACGCTGCGGCCTCCTCGCGTGAAGTGTTTGGCATGTGCGGTGCGGCATGTTTGATCTCGAGGCAGGTGTTCGAGGAGCTCGGCGGGTTCGATGAAGATTTCTTCGCCTCGCACGAAGACGTCGACTTGTCTTACCGCGCCAGACTGCGCGGATACCGCTGCCGGTACGTGGCTGACGCCATCGTCAAGCACCATGGAAGCGCGACCGTCGGTCGCGTCAGCGCCTTTGCGGTGTTTCATGGACAGCGGAATCTGGAGTGGATGTATCTGAAAAACACGCCGGCTTCGCTTCTGGCGCGGACCCTGGCCGGGCACCTGGTTTACAACGCCGCCAGTGCAGCCTATTTTGCGCGCGTCGGTCTTCTCGGCGCGTTCCTGCGGGCAAAGCTTGCGGCCGTTCGGGGCCTGCCGAAGGTGCTGCAGAAGCGGGCGGCAATCCAGCGCACCCGAACTGTCGATGCGCGCGCTATCGAGGAACACCTCGAAAAACGGTGGCTCTTTGCCAAAGTCCGCGAAAAGCATTTCGATATCGGCCTCGCAGAAGTCCGATGACGACTCCGGAGATAAGCGCGGTTTTGGTCAACTTCAACGCTGGATTGGAGCTGCGCCGTGCGCTTCAATCCATTGCCGACGAGCTGCCGGGCCGTCACTGGGAGGCCGTAGTCGTGGACAACGCCTCCACTGATGGAAGCGGAGGCACCGTCGCGGAGTTCGCGCCGTCCGCACGTCTCCTCCGAAACGACGACAACGTTGGCTTTGCCCGAGGGATGAATCAGGGAATGGCGGCGACGACGGGCCCTCTGGTGCTCATCATGAATCCCGACTGTCACCTGATGGCGGGCGCGTTCGATGCGATGCGCGCGGAACTCGAACGTTCATCAGGCTGCGCGATTGTCGGCCCTCGGATTCTCAACCCGGACGGCTCGTTTCAGGGCAGTGCTCGAGGCGATCCCGATATGCTCACAGGTTTCTTCGGGCGATCGACGGTTCTGCGCCGGATTTTTCCGACGCTCAGTGTCTCCCGACGCAATGTGATCACTGATGCGAATCAGTCTGGTGATACCAGCGTCAAGGTCGATTGGCTGTCTGGAGCGTGTATGCTCGCCCGTCGCGACGCGCTCGAAAAGGTCCATGGGTTCGACGAGCGGTATTTTCTGTACTGGGAAGACGCGGACCTGTGCCGCAGGTTGCGCGCGATCGGCTATGAGGTGCGATACGTACCGGTCGCAACGGCTATTCACCAGGTCGGCCAATCGAGCAAAAGCCTCAAGGCCTCCGCCATTCGGGCATTTCACGACAGCGCGTATCTGTATTACGGAACGCATGTTGCGCCTCACTCAGGACTCAGACGCCTGCTCGCCCGTAACCTGCTGTCGGTGAGATGCTGGCTGCAACTGCGGTTTGTGAGCAGTAGGCAGTAGGCTAATTGTTAGTCGTAATTGGTGAACCACGAACCACCAACCACGCGTAGGGCATCTTCATGCAGCGATTGGGTAGCCTGATTCTTGCCGCAGGTCTCTTTGCCGCCGCTCTTGGTGTTCACGGTGTGCGCGCCGCGGACCCGCCCCGGCTCCTCGTGACGGTGGTCGTGGATCAGATGCGAGCGGACTATCTCCAGCAGTTCAGCCGTCATTGGCGAAACGGATTCCGCACGCTGCTCGATCAGGGTCTGGTGTTCGAGAACGCGCGCTATCCGTATTTCGTGACCGTGACCTGCGCCGGTCACGCGACGATTGCGACCGGGGCGCTGCCGCATCGCCACGGCATGATCAACAACACGTGGTGGCAGCGGAAGGAGCGCACGCTCACCGGTTGCTCCTCCGATCCGTCCACGACCGAGATCACCTACGGTCGCCCGATTCGTTTCGGCAACAGCGCGGTCAACCTGCTGATCCCGACGCTTGCCGACGAACTCCGCTCTCAGAAACCCGGTGCGCGCGTCGTCTCCGTCTCGATGAAGGCACGCAGCGCGATCTCCCTGGCCGGGCACGCGGGCGATGCCGTGGTGTGGTTCGACGATCCGTCCGGGTCGTGGGCGACGTCCAGCGCGTTCGCATCCGGCCCCGTCAACGCGGTCAAGGAATTCGTCGAGCGAAATCCGTATGAAAAGGACCTGGGACGCGTCTGGACGTTGTCCGGTTCGCCGGGCTCGTATCTCAAGCCGGACGCCGGCGTGGGCGAGCGGCCTCCGGCGGGATGGAACGGTCTGTTTCCACATCCGATTAACGGACGGGCGGGCGGTATCGATACACAGTTCTTCAATCTCTGGCAGGCCTCACCCCTTGCTGATGCGTACCTCGGGCGTCTGGCCGCATCGCTCGTTGACAGCTTTTCCCTCGGGCAGCGACAGACCACCGACTACCTCGGGGTGAGCTTTTCGGTCCTCGACGACGTGGGCCATGCCTTCGGTCCCGAAAGCCGTGAAGTCGAGGACGTCCTGCGACAGCTTGATGTCACGCTGGGCACGCTCATCGGGCACCTCGATGCGAAGGTCGGACGTGCGAACTACGTGCTGGCACTCTCGGCCGACCACGGTGTCGCGCCGATCCCGATCCCTCCGAAGGGCGGGCGCCTCGTGACCGAGGATCTGCGTGAGCGGATCGAGGACGCACTGGTGTCCGCATGGGGCCCGTTGCAGAAGGGCACGTACGTGGAATCGGTGAACTTCACCGACGTGTACTTCGCCGGAGGTGTGTTCGACAGACTTCGGGCGGATACACAGCTGCTGTCCATGGTGATACGAAGCCTCGAGGGAATTCCCGGGGTGGCCCGCGTCCTTCGAACCGATCAGTTGTCGGAGACGAGCAAGGATCCAATGATTCGCATGGCTGCGCTGAGCTACATGAGCGGCCGCAGCGGCGACCTCATGGTCGTACCCAAGGAATACTGGTTCCTCGGCGGGCGCAACGTCGCCGCCGGGACCACTCACGGGACGCCCCATGACTACGATACGCACGTGCCGGTGATCCTGTTTGGCGGTGCCGTCAAAAGCGCGCGATCCTCCGCGAACGTGACGCCGGCTGACATCGCGCCGACGCTTGGATCGCTGGCGGGTGTGCGGCTCCCACAGGCGGAGGGGCACTCGTTGATCGAAGGCGAACAAGGCAGCCGCTGACGAGCGGCCGCGAAGCCATGGCCTCGTCTTCAAACACCGGCGCACCGCATTCGGCGCGGGCACGTCACCACCTACGGTGACAGGGACACAAAGCACACCAAGCCAGAGTAGCCACTAAGTAGGCGGTAGTCGGCACCCGCACCAGCCGCCCACTTCTCACAATACTTTCTCCACCAGGTTCGCCACCTCCTCGCCAATCGCCAGACACGCCGTCAAGCCCGGCGACTCGATTCCTGCCGCCTGAACCAGCCGGGGACACTCCCGGTCTGGCGCCACGAAAAAATCGGCAAACGGTTGTTCAGGGGGGTGAAGCTTCGGCCGGATGCCGCTGCCTCCGAGTCGCAGGTCTTCGAGGCGGAGCTGTGGCAGCAACGTGCGTGCTGGCTCGAGGAACCGTTCGACCGGGAGGCGGTTGTCTTCGTAATCGTCCTTTCCTGCCTGAAAGTGGAACGTAGGACCAAGCGTCACGTTGCCATGCGTCGTTTTCGTGAGATGAACGCCAAGGGAATGGCCCGACGCATGCGGCAACGGGTAAACGGGGAAGTTGACGAGGTAGCGTTTCGACGGGACGAGCTCAGCGTACTCCCCACGGCACGGGTAGATCCTGAACGTCTCGCCGCCCAGAAGCGACGACACTTCGTCTGCGTACAGACCGGCGGCATTGACCACGGCCCGCGCCGCGATTGCTTCGGCGGGAGTGCGCAGCTCCACTTCCGAAGCCCGATGATCTGCGGCAATCAGAGGCGTGCCCGGCAGGACGGCGACATCGTGTCCGGCGCACAACTGAGCGAGCGTGCGCACGAGCGCTTCCGCCTCGATGATCCCGGTGTCGGGCGAGTACAAGGCGACGCGTGCGTTGATGTACGGCTCCCGCGCCCGAATAAAAGCGTTGTCGACGATTCGAAGGCCTTGTACACCGTTGGCTTCACCGCGTGCCCGGAGCGCTTCGAGGGCGCCGAGGTCCTGGTCGTCCTGGATGACGATCAGCTTTCCGCAGCGTGTGTGAGGCACGCCATGCGTGCGACAGAACTCGTACAACGATCGGGCACCTTCGACGCAGAATCGTGCCTTCTGTGTTCCGGTCGGGTAGTAGATGCCGGCATGAATCACCTGGCTGTTGTGAGTGCTCGTAGCCATGCCAGGTCGCGGCTCCCGCTCCAGTACGCAGACGCTGTGGCCCCGTCGGGCAATCGACCACGCTGCAGCGAGGCCTACGACACCGCCGCCGATTACGGCAGCATCTATGCGTGACGTGTCCATCGGAGAAGGAAGGGACTGGTGGTACGATACGGGGTTTACGGGCCGCTGTGAAGAGCGAGCCTAGCGAGTTGTCTTCCAGAAACGCGGTCTTTTGCGTAATCGATCAGTGGGAACGGTCCACTAGATGAGCGGTTGTGTTTTCGTGGTCGGCGCTGGTGGGCGTCTGGGCTCCGCCATCGTCCAGGAGTTTGCTGATAGACGGGTGATTGCGCACACGCACAACACGCTCGACATCACTGACAGTGCTGCGGTTATGAACGCGGTCCAGGCTGCAGCCCCTGCTGTCATCATCAATTGTGCGGCGTTCAATCGTGTTGACGATGCAGAAGATCGTCCCGCCGACGCGTTTGCCGTCAATGCTCTTGCGGTTCGCACGCTGGCGCGAGCTGCAGAAGCGGCTGATGCCGTTTTCGTCCATTACGGCTCGGACTTCGTGTTCGATGGCGATTCGCCGCACCCGTATGACGAAGATGCGCGGCCATCACCCCGTAGTACGTACGGGTTGAGCAAGCTGCTCGGTGACTGGCTGGCGCTCGACGCCCCGCGCGGCTTTGTCCTTCGCGTGGAAAGCCTCTTCGGTGCGGCGCGCGGCTGGCGGGGGCGCCGCGGATCGCTTGACGAAATAGTCCAGGCTCTTGAAGCAGGCCGAACGGCGAAGGTATTCACCGATCGCGTCGTTTCGCCGTCCTACGTTGAAGACATCGCCCGTGCAACGAAACATCTGATCGACGCCGATGCGGTCCCCGGCCTGTACCATTGCGTGAACTCGGGACAGGCAACGTGGCACGACGTCGCCGAAGAGGCGGCTCGCATACTCGGCGTCGTTCCTCGCCTCGATCCGATCACGCTGGATTCGTGCCAGCTGAAGGCGCCGCGCCCGCGGTTCTGCGCGCTGGCAAATCGCAAGCTGGCGGCGGCGGGCTTCGCGATGCCGTCATGGAACGATGCGTTGAGCCGGTGGCTCGCATCGCGCGAGAGTGACGTACGACAAGGTACAATTGGCGGGGTTCATGGCTAAACGCGCAATCATCAGCGGCATTACGGGACAGGACGGCTCCTACCTCGCAGAGCTGCTCCTGGAAAAGGGTTACGAAGTCACCGGCATCGTGCGGCGCCTGAGCGCCTCGAACATGTGGCGGATCGATCATCTGCTGGATCGCCTCACGCTTCGGCCCGCGGATCTGCTCGATCAGCTCTCGCTGGTTCGCGTCATCCAGGATGTCCGTCCGCAGGAGTTCTACAACCTGGCCGCGATGTCATTCGTGCCGGCATCGTGGGATCAGCCGATGCTGACGGGCGAGTTCAACGCCCAGGGTGTGACCCGCGTGCTAGAGGCCATCCGGCAGGTGGACACGACGATTCGCTTGTATCAGGCGTCATCGAGTGAAATGTACGGAAGGGTGCGCGAGGTGCCACAGACGGAGACGACGCCGTTCTATCCGCGGAGCCCGTACGGTGTCTCCAAGGTCTTCGGACACTACATCACCGTCAACTATCGCGAGAGTTACGGGATATTCGCCGTCTCAGGCATTCTCTTCAATCACGAATCACCCCGTCGCGGCATTGAATTCGTCACCCGGAAGGTGAGCGACGGTGTCGCGCGAATCAAGCTTGGACTGGCCGACCACCTGGGCCTCGGCAACCTCGATGCCTGCCGCGACTGGGGGTATGCCGGCGACTATGTCCGGGCGATGTGGCTGATGTTGCAGCAGCAAAAAGCCGATGATTACGTTATTGCGACCGGCGTGTCCCACTCGGTGAGACAGCTCGTCGAGGCGGCATTCGGGTTTGCCGGGCTCGACTGGAAGAAATACGTCAGTGTCGATCCTGCATTCCTCAGGCCTGCGGAAGTGGATCACCTCGTAGGCGATGCGAGCAAGGCCCGCCGGGTGCTCGAATGGGAACCGCAGGTCGACTTCGGCCGGCTGATCGGAATGATGGTCGAGGCCGATATCGCGCGATTGTCAGGCAAGTCCCTCGGCGTCGGCGCGGCACGTTAGGACAACCCAGGACCAGATGGTGAGCCTCAAAGACAAGATTCGCAACCGAAGTGCGCGTGTCGGTGTCATCGGCCTCGGCTATGTCGGCCTCCCTCTGGCTGTCGAGTTTGCCAAGAGTGGATTCGACGTGACCGGATTCGACGTCGACGAGTCCAAGGTCGACGAGATCAACGCCGGCAGGAGCTACATCCTCGACGTCACGACCGACGACGTGAAGGCGAACGTCGCTGCCGGGCGGCTGCACGCAACCACGGACATGTCGCACCTCAGCGAGATGGACGTGATCGATATCTGCGTGCCTACACCGCTGCGCAAGACCAAGGATCCGGATCTGTCCTACGTCGTCCAGGCGGTCGATGCGGCGAAGGCGCACCTCAAGCGGGGCCAGCTGATCATCCTCGAATCGACCACGTACCCGGGAACAACTGATGAAGTGGTGCAGCCCGCGCTGGAAGAGAAAGGGCTGAAAGCGGGCGTCGATTTCCATCTGGCGTTCTCACCCGAACGGGTCGACCCGGGTAACCAGTCTTACAGCACGAAAACGATTCCGAAGGTCGTGGGCGGCGTCAACGCCGTGAGCACCGAACTGGCGGGAGACCTATACGGCGCGATCATCGAACAGGTAGTCCCTGTCAGCTCGACTCAAGTCGCCGAAATGGTGAAGCTCCTCGAGAACACGTTCCGCGCTGTCAACATCGGACTGGTCAATGAGATTGCGTTGATGTCGCATCGAATGAACATCGATGTATGGGAAGTCATCGACGCGGCCAGCACCAAGCCGTTCGGGTTCATGCCTTTCTACCCCGGTCCGGGACTGGGTGGCCACTGCATCCCAATCGATCCGTTCTACCTTTCGTGGAAAGCCCGACAGAACGGGTTCGAGTGCCGGTTCATCGAGCTCGCTGGTCACGTGAACGGATCGATGCCGTCCTTCGTGGTGGAGCGCGTTGGCGAGGCCCTGAATACCGTCAAGAAAGCAATCAACGGTTCAAAGGTCCACATCTTCGGCGTTGCCTACAAGAAGGACGTGAGTGACATGCGCGAATCGCCCGCGCTCGACGTCCTGGAGCTGCTCCATCGTCGCGGCGGTGTGCTCAGCTACTCGGATCCCTACGTTCCGACGCTGCGCCACGGCGATATCAACCTGTGCTCGGTTCCCGAGGACAAGGCGGGCGACAGTATCGATTGCGCTGTCATCTGTACCAATCACCGAGCGTTCGACTACAAGCGCATCGTCCAGACGTTCCCGCTGATCGTCGATACGCGTAACGCGTTGAAGGGTTTCGACGCGAAACACATCTCCCGGCTTTAGCGGCCGGCGTCGAGCGGTATCCACTCGATCCCGGCCACCATGACCGTCACGGGCCGGCGTGCCTGTCGGGCGCCGAGCGGGACTTCCTGCGTCCACCATTGATTGGCGCGAAGATCGACGCGGCGAAACGGCGCGGCCGCCGATCGACGGCTGGGAATGTCGTAGCTCACCCACCTGCCGGCTGGCAATTCGCGTCGATCGGCGACCTCCCCTGCGATGGCTGTTTCAACGACGAGCGGCCGCGCTGTCTGGAACTCGGGGACGCGAAGCCGCAACCGCACGAACCCTATTTCATTCGGGATGTAGGTAACTGCGTGCCGGGTCATCCAGCGGAACGTGCTGCCGTCCGGCCCCGTTTCCTGGCCGTGAAAGCCGTACTCCGGTGGCATGGCGGTGGCGCGCGCGTAGAAGAGCATCCCACGGCCGCCGCCGGCGACAAGCGCGACACATGCGACCGCTGCAAGAGCGCGCTCAGCGGTACTCCACTTCGCTCGGTCGTGCTCGACGCCGCCCGTCAAGGCGCCAGCGGCGATCCACAAAGGCACCGCCGTTTCAGGTACGAGAAGTGGATGCCCGGTCACGCAGGTCAACAGATACGCGGTGACGCCTCCAAACAAGCCCAGCGCGGACACGTCTCCAGCTGTCCGCGCCGCGCGCCACCCGACGGCAACGAGCGAACAGGCAAGCCAGACGAACAGCGCGCCACCGACGACGCCGAGCTCGGCGAACTGCTGCAGGAAATAGTTGTGGGCATTTTCATTACCGTAAATCGACCGAAGGTCGGCGGGCATGAATTCCGCCGATCGATCGAAGTAGCGGCCGACGCCGACGCCAAACGCCGGCGCCGACGCGAACATCCGCGTGCTGGTCTGCGTGAACTGGAATCGGAGCCCAGCCGATCTCGCCGCGCTTCCCTGAGCGTCGGACTGCCAGTCGACGATGGATGCGGCAGCAAGCGTCAGCAGAAGGATGGACACTAACGCCGTCGTCAACTGAGTGCGTGTGAGCGGCCGCTGCTGCTGCGCGACAGCGAGTAACAGAACGCCGACGACCGCGGCGACGTCCGAGCTGCGCGAGCCAGTCAGCCAGAACGCGGGAGCGATGAGGATGAGCATCGCGATCGCAAGACCTCGACGGCGTGCATCGAGCGCAGCTGCCGCGGCTGCAACAATCCCCCCCAGCAGGTACAGCGACCCGGCGGCATTGAGGTCGGCGAGATGGAGCGCGAAACGCTCACCCCGGACATACCGCATGAGGAACCAGCCTTCGTAGTTCACTCCGGACCACTGTCTGGCCACGTCGAACAGTGTGGCGGCGGCGAGGAAGCCCACCGAGAACACGAGGGCCCATGCCACAGCCCGAACGACGTGGGGCCTTGCAGCCATCGTCGCCATCGATGCCACCAGCATTGCGATACCGGTTGTCGTCTGGAGCAGCGTCCACGTTTCCGGTTCCGGGCTCGAGAAAACGAGATGGTCGAGCGGAATGGAATGAAACAGAAATTCCGGTAGCGCGAGCGCCGCTACGCCCGCAGCGGTGCTCATCGTCAGCATGAACCACGAGGCAATCACCGCGGCGCCGTAGAGGGCTGCGGGAATCATCACCGCACGCGGCAACCTGCTTCGGGACAGCGGTCGCCACACGGCCAGCAGCCACGCGGCAAGAAACGACCACGCGAACATCTCGACGGTTCGCACCGGCGCCCCGGCAAGAAGCTGCGCTGCAGGCGCGAGCGCCGCCGTGAGCGCCAGCCCTGCGGGCGCGCTCCACAGCGTTGCCGCTGCGATGGCGGCAGAGGCGCCGACAGCGGGCCACGGGACCTCCGGTGCGACGGCGGCAATGATCACGAGCCAGGCGAGCACGACGCCCACGAGGACTCGAAGCGCCCTCGCGGCCGCGGTCACGCGCGTCGTCCGATCGCCGCGTAGTCGAGCCAGGTAAAGAGCAGCTGGTTGATTCGTTCGACGTTGGCGTTCAGCGTTTCGACGGCGTCGCCCAGGGACGCATTCGGGCCGATTGACTGCAGCTTTTCATGCTCGGGATACGGCGACCGGTACCGGATGTCGACCTGCTGAAATCCGCTCGCAACGAGGAGGAACTTCAACGTGTCGGGGTGCAGGGGCCGCACGTGGGTGATGTCCCGGATATAGCTCTCGAAGAACGCGAACCAGCAGGCGGGATTGATCGTTTCGAGCACGATCGGCGCACCCGGGCGCAGCTTCGTGAACGCTGCATCGAGCAGCGCGCTCAAGTACCGCGGTTCGAGGTGTTCGACGACCTGAGCCGAAAAAATCCCGCCGAGCGAGCCATCAGGCTGCGCCTCGAGGTACCGCACTGCGTCGGCTTCGACGACGTCGAGCCCCTGTTGACGGCAGACCTCGACCATTGCGGCGTTGATGTCGATCCCCCGCGCGTCGACGCCCTTCTCGCGAAGGAGCGCGAGGAACTCGCCGCGTCCGCATCCGACGTCCAGCACGTTTCGTGCGCCATCAAAGATGGGAACGTACTCCGCGACACGGCTTCGGATGTCTTCCTGCGAGCCGCGGAAGTGATCCTCAAAACCGAGGTACTTGTGGCTGTCGAGACCATCCAGCTGAACGGCACTCGACCCGGTGACGGTCGCTGCAGTCGCACCCACGCCTGCCGCGGAACTGCCGGCGCCGAGACGCATGACCTCGCGCTTCAACGTTTGTGTCGCCTGCTGGAGCACGCCGATCGACGCCCGCAGCTCTTCATGTGTTCCCGCAAGTGACGCGACTGCGGCGTTGCTCCTGCGTTCCCACGCGGCCAGGGCCTGCTGGTGTCGCCTGAGCTCGTCGAGCGCCAACTGCACCGTATCGCGCACCCACTCCGTCGTGCGGACGCTGGCGCGATGCGCTTCGATGCCGACAAGATCGTTCCGGTTGATGTGATCGACGAGGACGGCGTTGAATGCCCGCTGCCGCGGCAGCAGGCGCGCGACGAGCCGTTGAACTGTGTCGACCAGCCGAGCGCTCCAGTTATCGCGCGAGCGCGGAGCAGAGAGGTTGTAAAGGTCGTTGAGGCGTTCGATCTGATGGCGATCGGGAGCGGGGATCGGCGCCGGACTCGGCGGCAGCTGATCGGTCATCGGATCAGCGGCCGACCATTCCCTCGACAGGGCTGCTGGCGGTGGCGTACATCTTCTGCGGAATCCGACCCGACGCGTATGCCAATCGTCCGGCCAGCACCGCGTACTTCATCGCCTCGGCCATTGCGACCGGCTTCTCCGCGCCGGCAATCGCCGTCTGCATGAGGACTCCGTCGGCGCCCAGTTCCATGGCGAGTGCCGCATCCGACGCCGTTCCGACGCCAGCGTCCACGATCATCGGCACGCGGACGAACTCGCGAATGATGCGGAGGTTGTTCACGTTCTGGATGCCCAGCCCCGAACCGATTGGCGCGCCGAGCGGCATGACAGCGGAGGCACCGGCGTCCTCCAGCTTGCGGCAGACGACAAGGTCGTCGCTGGTGTACGGAAGCACGATGAATCCATCCCGGACGAGGACGCGAGTCGCCGCCACGAGTGCTTCATTGTCGGGAAACAGCGTGCGCTCGTCGCCGATGACCTCGAGCTTGATCCAATCCGACAAACCTGCCTCTCGCGCGAGCTGCGCCGTGCGGATGGCCTCGTCTGCCGTGTAACAGCCCGCCGTGTTGGGGAGGATCGCGATCCGGTCCGTGTCGATGTAATCGAGCAGGGACTCCCGCGATCGGTCCGAAATGTTCACGCGCCTGACCGCGACCGTCACCATGTCGGCGCCCGACGCGGCGATTGACTGCGCCATCACCGCGTGGGAAGGGTATTTCCCGCTGCCGACAATCAATCTCGACTTGAAGGTGCGCCCGGCAATGACGAGTGGCGTGTCGTTCATAGAATCCCCGCGTGCACTGGCTATCCGCCGCCCACGAAATTGACGATCTCGATGCGATCGCCCTCGTTGACGAGCGTCACCGCGAACAGCTGTCGTTTGAGAATCGAAAAGTTGTACTCCACGGCTACGCGGCGCGGATCAATCGACAGCCTCGTCAACAAGTCAGCCACTGACAGCGGCCCGTCGAGCGTGTGCGGTTCGCCGTTGAGCGTGATTAACAAGGAACGTGGCCGAAACCGCCTCAGCGTACCGCGCTGTATTGCGACAAGTCAAGGTAAGCCCTTGATTCGCCGCGAGTTGCGGCGGTGGTGCACGCCTGCAGACGACCCGGCCTGGGTCCGATAGAGCGGAAGGCACCTCACCTCGATGAAGCTGTTACGTCCCATTCCCCGCACCATCACGCGGCCCGTCTCCGTGCTGATCGTCGTTTCGTGGGTGGTCTGCATGGCGCTGCTGGTTCACCGGTCGTATCTGCAAGCCTCTCCCGCAAATCTTGCGACGGATCTTGCCCGTTACGGACCGACGGCAACGTGGCGGGGCGTCTACTACCGCGGAGAAAAGATCGGGTTCACCGTCAGCCAGACGATTCGAACGCCCGATGGTTTCGAGCTGCAGGAGGACGCCCGGCTGCAGATGACGCTTCTCGGGTCGACGTCGACAACCACGATCCGCACCACCGCATTCGTCGACGCGGCGTTCGTCCTGCAGTCGTTCTCGTTCTCGCTGGATCCGGGCACGGGGCCGATTCACGTGAACGGCACTATCGACAATCAGGGTTCGGGGCGCGTCCATCGGCTAGCCGTCGCGGTGACGTCCGCAGGCGCCACACGCACCGAGGAGTACGAGCTGGCCGAGCCGCCCGTCATGAGTCTCAATTTCCCGCGGAAACTCGCGAGCGAGGGCATTGTCGCTGGCTCGCGGCATCAGTTGACCATTCTCGACCCTGCGACGATGAGAAGCGCTCCGGTCGAGGTCCGGATTGGAAATCGTGAGGTGGTTCGCACGCGTGACGGGGTCATTCCCGCCTTCCGCGTCGACATGGCCTATCACGGGCTCCAGACGACGTCATGGGTGACCGATACCGGCGACATCGTGCGTGAAGAGAGTCCGCTGGGACTGATGACGGTGCAGGAGTCGCCGGAGCAGGCGCAGGGACTTGCGATACCCGGTGCCGTGCAACGCGACCTGCTGCGCGCTTCAGCGGTGGTGCCGGTGATGCAGCAGCGAATCGACGAGCCCCGCGACGTCCGACGCCTCCGGCTTCGCATCGACGGCGCCGAGCTTCCGGCGGGCGATCTCGATGGCCTCGGGCAAATCGTTGACGGCCGGTTCATCGAGATACACGATCCGCGGACCCTGCAACCCGGGCCAGCCGATCCCGAAGCAGGGCGTTTTCTGTCGCCGGAACAGCTCATTGAAAGTGACGCCCCAGAGATCGCCGCCGAAGCCGTTCGCGCCGTCGGGGCTGCCACGCGCGCCCGCGACAAGGCCGAACGCCTTACTCGCTACGTCAACGCCCTGCTCGACAAGAAGCCGACGGTGGGTATTCCGTCAGCGCTCGACGTGCTGCGAACGAAGGTCGGTGACTGCAACGAGCACACGACGCTTTACGTCGCCATGGCGCGTGCCGCCGGTGTCCCAGCGCGCATCGTCGTCGGTCTCGTTTATGTCCGGGGCGCACAGGGCGCGTTCTATTACCACGCGTGGCCCGAGGTCTATCTGGATGAGGGCGATGGCCGGGGCCTGTGGCTGCCGGTCGACCCGACGTTCAATCAGTTTCCTGCCGATGGGACCCATCTTCGCCTCGTGCGTGGCGGGCTCGAACGCCAGGCGGCGATTCTGCCGCTTATCGGTCGCCTTCGAATGACCGTGGTCGACATGGACCTTGCTCCTGGTTCCACTCCGATTCTCGTTGGTGGCGAACAGGCGCCGCTTCCCTCCATGACCGATCTACCTCGTTCCCGGCCGAGCGGCAGCTGCCGGTGCGGTGACCAATGATCGTCATCACGAACCTTGTAAAGAGATACGGGGCGCTCACGGCCGTCGACGACGTAAGCCTGACGGTCGAGCCGGGCGAAATTCACGGGTTTCTCGGACCGAACGGCGCGGGAAAGACCACCACGATCAAGATGATCGCGGGGCTGCTGCAGCCGACGTCGGGCCGCGTCGCCGTCAACGGCCACGACATGGCCGCCAACCCTGAAGCCGCCAAGGCATCCCTCGGCTTCATTCCAGACCGGCCCTATTTGTACGAAAAGCTCACGGCGGCCGAGTTTCTCCGGTTTCATGGCGGCCTGTACGGCGTCGACGGCACGGATATCCATGACCGGGTGCTCGAGATGCTCGACCTGTTCGAGCTGCGGCGCCGGGAAGACGGGCTCATCGAGAGCTTTTCCCACGGAATGAAACAGCGGCTGGTGATGTGCGCGGCATTTCTGCATCGGCCGCGCGCGGTGGTCGTGGACGAGCCGATGGTGGGGCTGGATCCAAGGGGCGCGCGGCTGATCAAAGACGTGTTCCGCCGCATGAGCGAGCGCGGAGTGGCCATCCTCATGAGCACGCATACCCTGGAGGTGGCCGAAGAGATGAGCCACCGAATCAGCATCATCAACCATGGGCGGCTCATTGCCCAGGGCACGGTCGATCAGGTTCGCGGTCTCGCGGGCGGCCAGGATCACCTCACGTCGGTCTTCTTGAAGTTGACCGGCGGGAGTGCGCTGCAGGAGATCGACGAGCTCGTATGACGAACGCGCCGTTTACGTTCCTGCTGACGCCGCAGCTGTGGTCCATGCGCAATCGAGCGCGCCGCCGGGAGCGTGGCGACCTGTTGCGGGCAGGCGTCTTCGGCAGCATCGGCCTCGGGGTATGCGGCGCCTTGTTCGCTGGCGCGTACTGGCTGACGACGCAGCTGTCCGGATTCGAGGAATTTGGCGACTTCCTGCTCCGCCTCGGCCTGTCCTGGCTGTTCTTGACGTTCCTCGGCTTCCTCGCTTTCAGCGGGGTCGTGACATCGCTGTCGACGTTTTTCCTGTCCGACGATCTGCGTCTCCTGCTCACTGCACCAATACCGAGAGAGCGGCTGTTTCTCGCGCGGTTTACCCGGACCGTAGCCCAGGCATCGTGGATGGTGACGATGTTTCTGACGCCCGTGCTGCTCGGCGTCGGTGCGGCGCGATGTGCGCCTTTGGCGTTTTATGCAGCAGCCGTATCTGACCGTTGTGCCGTTTGCAATGATTCCGGTTGCATTGGGAGCGGGCACGACATTGCTGCTCGTGAACGTGCTGCCGGCGCGGCGTGCACGCGACGTGCTGATGCTGGTCAGCCTGCTCTTTGCGGTGGCGCTCGTCCTCCTGCTGCGCTTCATCGAGCCGGAGCGGCTGCTGCGCGTCGAATCGCTGCCCGATGTCGCCGGTTTTTTTGCGAATCTGCAGTCGCCGGTGATGCCACTCATGCCGTCATTCTGGGCTGGAGAGTCGCTCTTCGCCGCGTTGCAGGGAGGGACAGATTTACTGCACGGGGCCGCGCTCTGGACTACCGCTCTTGCGTGCGCGGTGTTGCTCGGGGCCGCGGATCGCCGCTGGCATTTTGCCGGCTACAGCCGGTCTCAGGAAGCGCAGAAAGCACGAGTCAGTCAGCTGCGACTCGTTGATGCGATAGCGGGCCTGCTTCCACTTTCGACCGTGCGCCGACAGCTTGTCGTGAAGGACGTCAAGGTGTTTCTCAGGGACGTGAGCCAGTGGCTTCAGCTGCTGCCGCTTTGCGCGCTCGTCCTTCTGTACCTTTACAACTTCCGGACCCTGGATTTGGAACGCATTCCCTACATGAGCGGCTTCCTGAAGAACGTCTATGCGCTGGTCAATCTGGCCATGGCCGGATTCGTTCTGGCAACCGTCGCCGTTCGTTTCGTGTTCCCCGCAGTCTCGGCAGAGGGCGCGGCGTTCTGGATTGTGCGCACGTCGCCGATCTCGCTGCGCGACTTTCTCTGGTCGAAGTTCTGGACGGGTCTCGTGCCGATGCTGGTGTTCATCGAAGGGTTGACGATCGCGGCCAATGAGCTGATGGGCGTCGATCCCTTTCTCAAAATCGTTGCGGCCGTGGCCATCGCCTTCATGACCATCGCGCTCGTGGGGCTCGCCGTCGGTTTTGGCGCCCGCTATCCGCGATTCGGCGCCGATGCGACGCAGGCAGCGGGATCGTACGGCGGAGTCGCATTCATGGTACTGGCCGTCCTGTACATCATCATGATGGTCATTCTGCTCGGCTGGCCCTCGTCTGTGTGGCTGTTCAGCCGTTTGCGCGGCATGCGCATCTCGTCGCTGCGGGAAACGGCGATGGCGGCGAGCTTCGCATGTGCCGTGGCGCTGAGCGTGGCAACGTCATGGTGGGCGATGCGCTCAGGGGTGAATGCACTCGAGCGAATGAAGCACTAGCGAAGCTTCGCCTGAGACCGGCGAGCATGTGCGGTGCGGCTCCGCCTCGCTAGACAGTGTTGGCTTTGCCCCGCCTCCGGCGGGGCGAGACGTCTTGAAGGCCACTGCAAACCTTGACTCAAATGCAGGAATTCCCGCCTTCAAGGCGTCTGGCCGGCGAGGAGTTCCTGAGCCTGCGCCGCGGCGCCCAGCAGGCCCGCCTCGGGATTCAGGATCACCTTGACAGGCACTTGCGCAAGGAACTGTGACATGTCGCCCTTTGCGCGAAATGCTTCGATGAAGGTCGGACGTCGAAGGGCGGGAAGGATTTTCGGAGCAATGCCACCCCCTACGTAAAGGCCAGACGAGGCAACGCCGCGAAGCGCCAGATTTCCCGCCTCTGCCCCATACACGCTCACGAACATCGAGAGTGCATCGGCACACGAGGGGCACCGCGCTGCGATGGCTGACTCTGAAATCGCCGCCGCTCGTCCTTCAGGGGCGCTTTCGCTGACCCCAGGACAGACGTCCCCCCCGTGCGTAAACCGGTGGAGGTTCACGAGGCCGGGTCCGCTGAGCACGTGCTCGACTTCCACGCGGCCGTATTCGGCACGAAGCATCCTCAATAACTCGATTTCGCGGTCGGTCCTGGGTGCAAAGTCCGCATGGCCGGCTTCGGAAGGGAACGGGCGCAACCGGCCGGCAATACGGTGCAAGTAGGCCTGGCCGAGCCCGGTGCCCGCGGCGATGACGGCGGCGTTGCCGTCGGAGCGCGCGACTCCTGGTTGAAGCAGCAGAATCTCGTCCGCCGTGAGCAGTTCGGCGCTGCCCGCCATTGCCTCGAGGTCATTGATCAGTCGCACTCGCCTCGCGTTCGTGAACTCGGCGATTTCATGCGCGCTGACGTCCCACTCGATATTGGTCAAGCGCGCGCGGTCGCCAACAACGGGACCCGCCACACCGACGCCAACGGCGTCGATCGCCAACGGTCGACCGACATCGCGTGCAAACATCCTCAGAATGTCGGTGAAACTGTTGAAGGCCGTGGTCCGATAGGTGAAGACGCCGAGCGGCTGCGGGCGACGGTCGTTGCACTCGAAGAGTCCGACAAGCGTCTTCGTGCCGCCAACGTCACCGGCCAGCACTATCGCCGGCACCGATCCTCGCCGCTCCGAATCATTTCGTACAGACGTGCCGTAGATTATAGTGAACGCCGCGTGACGACCACGGGTTCCGTCTTCGCTTCCCGCCGGCAATTGATCGATCGCTGCACGAACGTGCGCGAGGATCATCTGCGTTACATGCAGAAGTGGGGGCTTATCCGGCCCGAACGCCGCGCCAGCGGGGAAGAGTTCTTCTCGTTTACCGATCTCGCCACGATTCGGCAGACCGACGAAGCGCTGGGGGACGGCGCTCAGTTCCGGGCGGTGCTGCGCAATCTGCTCGCGTCCAGGTCGGGGCAGTTGAGCCTGGACTTTCGCATTGAAGCCCAGCCCGCAAAAGTGCTGCAGCTCAGGCGGCGCGAACCACCTCCGCTCGCCGCCTTCATGGAGCCGGTTCCGGCGCCACGTGGGTCGTCTGTCGATGCAGAACAGTATTTTTTGACCGGTGCACGCCTCGACAGCGGGGACCCGGTCCAATTCGACGATGCTGCCGGGGCATACCGGCGTGCGCTCGAAATTGACCCGTACCTCGTTCCCGCGATCATCAACCTGGCGAACATTCACTACTCGCGCGACGAGATTGCCGAAGCGCAGGCGCTCTACGAACGCGCAATCGCCCTCGAGCCCGATGTGTTCGAGGCGCACTTCAACCTGGGCAACATCTTTCACGACCTCGGACGTTACGTCGAAGCGCAGATCTGCTACCGCGACGCGCTGAGGCTGAACCCGACCTACGCGGATGCCCATTTCTATCTGGCGGTGACGCTCGAAAAGGGCGGACTGTCGCGCGAAGCGCGCCCGCATTGGCGGGCGTATCAGCAGCTCGCGCCGAAGGGTGAATGGGTGGATCTGGCGAAGGAATTCTCGGACTAAGAAATTGACGAATTGACGAATTTACGAATGACGAATTTCAAGCGTCAATGAATTCGTCAATCCGTCAATTCGTCAATAGCTGTATGTGTCTTCCGTTCGCTTCCTGGGAGCGCGGCGCAGCTTGTAGTACTGGCACTCGGGACACCACGCATCCGCATCGAATCCTGCCGTCCCTGCGTACGGCTTGACCTCTCGATGCGTGCAGAACGCGGCATTCCCCTCTTCGGCGGGCTGCATCCACCGGCACGAACGGAAACGAACCAGCGCCGCAGACTCCGGACTGTCGGATGTCACGGGCGCCGGGCTGACGGGTGCTGGCTCCACAGGCGTCTCCGGCTGCGGATCGTGCGAGAGCCCCGGCGCGTCGTTATTGAAGTTGGACCCCAACGGCTTTCTCCAGCGCGCGGAGTGCGCGCAGTTCTTCAGGAGCGACGAGCGTGAGAGCGGTTCCGGTTGCATCAGAGCGGCCGGTGCGACCGACGCGGTGCACATACGCTTCGGGTGTATCGGGCACCTCGAAATTCACGACGTGTGCGATGCCGTCGATGTCGAGCCCTCTTGCGGCCACGTCCGTTGCGACCAGTACCGGATAGGTTCCTGCGCGGAATCCCTCAACAGCAGCCATCCGCTGCTGCTGCGTGCGGTCTGCGTGAACGACCGCGGCACGAATACCGAGGCCGATCAACCTTGACGCCACTCGATCGGCGCCAATCTTCGTCCGACAGAAAATCAGCACCGGTCCTTCGGCCTCATGCCGCAGCCAGCGTGCGAGCCACTCGACTTTTTCGGCCTTGGTCACGGTCTGAATCGCGTGAGAGATCGTGCGAGCGGGCCCGCCATGCCGGCCCACCTGCACGAGTTTCGGCTGATGCAGAAACTCGCGCGTCAGCTGCAGCACTTCGGCGGGAATTGTGGCGGAGAACAGCAACGTCTGGCGCACCGGCGGAAGAGCGGCCAGGATACGCTGGACATCGGGCCAGAATCCCATGTCGAGCATGCGATCGGCCTCGTCCAGCACGAGCACTTCGATGCCCGTGAAATTCGTCACGTCGTGCCGCATGTGGTCCATGAGACGGCCTGGCGTTGCCACGACCATGTCGACACCCGCGCGGAGCGCGCGCTCCTGCGGATCCATCGGCACGCCGCCGTAAACGGCGATACTCGAGAGTGCCGTGTGATAGGTCAGTCCCTGAACCTGGTCCTCAATCTGCACGACGAGCTCGCGCGTCGGAGCGAGTATGAGGGCTCTGGTGATTGAGCGTTCCGGCGTTTCGCGGCGCAGAAAGCGCTGAAGTATCGGAACGAGGAAGGCTGCGGTTTTTCCAGTGCCCGTCTCGGCACATGCAATGACGTCGAGACCCTCCATGGCGAACGGAATGACGCCGCTCTGAACCGGCTTGGTCTCGCGCCATCCCAGATCCTTGATGCCGCTCAGGAGGCGGTCATCCAGCGAGAGCCGTTCGAAGGGCAGAGGCGCCGAATCGAACAGGACTGGTTCGTAGGGAAGCGCCGGAGCTTCGCGCGCGACGTGACGTTCGATCGGATGCCGGCGCGTGGATGAACCTCGAGCCCGGCCGCGCGGTCGGCGGCGGCTGGCAGTTTTCTGTGTTGAATGTGCTGAATTCGGTTTCAAGACTGCTGACTTAACGTGCGCGGAAGGTGATGATGCCGCGGACTGGATCGTAAGGTGAGACGCCGACGGTGACTCGATCCCCGGGTACGACCTTGATGCGGAATCGGCGCATTCGGCCGCTCAACTGGGCGAGCACTTCATGACCGGCATCGCACTGCACGCGGTACAGCCCTCCTGAGTGCACCGCCACGACCGTCCCCTGCATATCAATGAGATCGTCTTTGCTCAATAGCTCATCCTTTCACGCAAAACATAGCAATGAGTGTGCCACAGGCAGTCTCGCGGCGCAACTTCAACGGATCCTGTTGTTTGGAGCGAGTGATCGCACTGTCTCTTCCACTTGTCTCGCCAGAGCTGCGTAATCGTCGCCCTTCAACCGGATCGGCGCGCCGAACGCCACTCGAACCCTGCCGGGTCTGATGAGCATCCACGTTGTGTGGAGCACGCGATCGATCCCATCCAGACGAACGGGAACGACGGGCACGTCAAGACGCGAGGCGATCATGCCGACGCCGCCGCGAAACGGCCGGATGATCCCGGTCTCACCCCTGACGCCTTCCGGAAAGATCAGAATCGAGCGCCCCTCGCTCACCAGGTCCCCCATGTAACGCAGCGTGTGGCGCGTGCCCACCTCCCGCTGGGGAATCGGGAACCCGTTGAAATAGAAACATGCCAGGTAATAGTTGAGCGAGTTGGTGAACCATTGCCGCCAGCTGTGCTCGCCGGGATGAAAGTGTGCTTCGAAGAATTCCTTGAGCATCGCCGGTGCGACGCGCGCGCGCCAGCGTCCCGGCAGCGCGGCGAGGATGACAGGGACGTCCATGTGACTGAGGTGGTTGGAGGCGAACAGGACGGGCCCATGGATTGTTTCGAGGTGCTCGAGGCCTTCGACGCGCGTGTACGCGACCATCCGTGTCAGCGGCAGAATCCAGGTCGCAAGGGACAGACGCCGAATCAGATCGACAGGCCGCGTGCGGTTCCACGTGGGGAAGTCAATCGCATGCGAGGTTTCTTCGCGTGCAGCGTCGCGTGCGAGAAGCTGTTTCAAATCATCGACGCTTCGGGCTTCCGCAAAGCTCGCTTCGTCGACAGGTGTCTGGAATCGATCTTCGAGCGCGACCATCAGCTCGACCCGATCAAGCGAAGTCAAGCCAAGCTCCTCGAGAGTTGTCGCTCCTCCGACGTGGCGGCCACGCGCAAACCGCGTAATCAGATCCTCGAGCGTGTCTTGTCCCGTGGGGACGACCTGCTTTTCACCGGAAACTACCCAGTCGCGAATCATCCCGCGCCGAAGCTTCCGGGTCCCTTCCGTGCGCGGCAGCTCGTCCCCGGGCCACACCGATATGCCGCGGATGCGCTGGTGATCCTGTAGTGCGGCGTTCGCGCGGCGCACGATGTCGTTGACATCGCTGTTCGCTTCGAGCCTCACGACCGCGTGAACGCGTTCCTCGCCGCCGCTGGCAACGCCCACCACCGCCGAATCGCGCACGCCGGGCAAATCGTTGAGCGTGCGCTCGACGTCTTCGGGGAACACGTTCAACCCCTCGGGCGTCACAATCATCTCTTTCTTTCGCCCCTTGATGAACAGCCGACCCTGCGCATCTTGTTCGCCGATGTCGCCCGTATGGAGCCATCCCTCGGCGTCGATTGGTGAATTGGGGTCAGCACCGGATTCCGAGCCGTAGTAGCCGCTGGTGACGTTCTCTCCCCGTACGAGAATCTCTCCGTCCTCGGCGATCCGCAGCTCGACGCCGGCAATCGGTTCGCCGACCGAGCCTTCTTTGCGCGTCTTGAACGGATGATTGAGGGTCACGATTGGGGCCGTTTCTGTCAGCCCATAGCCTTGAAGGACGACGAACCCCATTCGACGCCAGAACTCTTCGAGCTCGGAAGACAGCGGGGCCGCGCCGACAACAAACGCCCAGAACTTCATGCCAAACGCCGAATGCACCCGCCGGTATTTCCACCAGCGGCCGGGAATTGATATGCCGGCGCGGGGCGATTCGGTGGATTCAGGCATTGCGCGGACGACGTAGTCGCGCAGGACGTCGAGAATTTTGGGCACACACACCAATACCGAAACACGCCGCGCGTGAATCAGCCGCATGATGTCGTTCGGATTGAGGCTGCGCGTGAAAAGTACCGTCCCGTGGATCATCGGCGGAACGTTCGTGGCCATCGCCTGGCCGAACATGTGACTGAGCGGAAGCAGATTCAGGAACCGGATCGGGTGGAACGGCCGTCCGTACCTGCGATATTTGAGGATCTCCCGCTCAACCGGGACGATATTGGCCAGGACGTTGCGGTGACGGATGACGACTCCTTTCGGATCTCCGGTCGCCCCGGACGTGAAAATGATCTGGATGATGTCGTCGCGCGAAATCACGACGCCGGGAATCGGGGCGTCGGCGTGCCAGTCGAAATCGGCGAAACGCCACTGTGCCGTGCCGCCGAAATCGGCGTGGTTTGCCAGTTCAGGAACGTCGGTGCCAAGCAGAATTATTCGCGCCTGGACCAGACGGCTCACTGTCCGAACGAATTCGGCCGACGAGCGATAGTCAATCGGAACGACAATGGCGCCGGCAAGGAGGCATCCCCAATAACAGGCGATCCATTCGGGCCTGTTCTCGCCCCAGAAGACGACTTTATCGCCCTTCTGCAGTCCTGCCGCCGTCAGTCTGGCCGCAAATCCACGCGCGGCTGACGCAACCTGCTGGTACGTATAGCTCTTTCGTCGATAACCATCGTCGTATGCGAGGAATTCGTCGCGCGACGCGGACAGATCTCGAAAAAAATCAATCAGCGTGTTGCGCTGCATGAGGGATTATGACGCGTGACCAGTGAAGTTGGGCATTTCACCGATATACGGCAAGACCTACGTAATGGCATGAATGGTTTGCTCTCGCGCCGTTGAATCACTTCATCGTGGGGCGCCGACCCAACAGCGACTACAATGTGTGCCTCAACAATGCGCATCTTCCTGACAGGGGCCACCGGGTATGTAGGATCGGCCGTGCTCGATGCGTTACGGCGCGGCGGACACACAGTAACCGCACTCGTTCGCGATCCGGAAAAGGCCGAGCGCATGAGGCTCATCGGCGTGCAACCGATCGTGGGCGACTTGTCGATGCCGAAGTACTACGTTGCGGCGGTCGAAGCATGCGACAGCATTATTCACACGGCGCTCGAGCCGATGAGGCGCGCCCCGGACCTCGATCGGCAGGCCATCGATTCGCTGCTGGGTGCTGCAGTTCGTCATGCGGCCAAGGGCGAGCCAGTGAGCTTCGTCTATACCTCTGGTATGTGGGTTCTGGGAAACACCACCGGCGCGGCGGGCGAGGATGCTCCGGTGCGTCCCACGCCGCATGTCGGGTGGCTGCCCGATCATGAGAAGCTCGTCCTCGACGCCGGACGCGGGAGACTGCTTCGCACCGCCATCGTGCGACCCGGCATTGTGTATGGAGGCGCCCGCGGAATCATTGGCGACATGGTGAAAAATGCCGCCAACGGACTGTTGCGTGTGGTGGGTGACGGTCGAAATCGCTGGGCGTGTGTATACGACCGCGATCTGGCCGACCTATATGTACGTGTGGCCACGCTGCCAGACGCCTGCGGGATCTACCATGCCAATGACGAGGCGGACGAACGTGTCAGCGATATTGTTGAGGCACTCGCCCGGTACGCCAAGGTGCAGCCAGAAGTGCGACATGTGCCCATCGATGAAGCCCGCGCCAAAATGGGCCCATACGCCGACGCCCTCGCACTGAACCAGATCGTGCGCAGTCCCCGCTCCAAGGAACTTGGCTGGACCCCGGCGCTTCATTCGGTGGCCGGCAACGTACCCCGGTTGCTCGAGGAGTTCCGCACGGCTCGGATGGCCGCCTGAAACACGATTCCATGCTTCGGAAAACAGGCCGACCCTTGCTTGACAAGGCCTGAGTGTCCCTCTAGGATTCGCGCCGATCACATCGGATCGCGTGCCGCTCTTTCGTCGTCCAGCACGCCCGCAACGTCCGGCTTCGAGCGGCAGCGCCCGGAGAGTTCAATGACAGGTTGGCTTGCTCGGTGGGCACTCGTCATGACCGCGACGATCGGATCGCTTGCTCCAGTGCCGGCTGGCGCCCAGGGCGGAGTAGCCAGGCGGTTTCGCGCACGCCGGACAGCCGGCCCGATTTGTCCGGCATCTGGCAGGTGATGAACAGCGCGGCCTGGAACATCCAGGATCAGAATGCCGCACCTGGTCCGCAGCCGGCGCCGTGGCTTGGCATTCCCGCGAGCCGCGGCGTGGTCGAGGGCAACGAGATTCCATACCAGGCGTGGGCTCGAGCCAAGAAGGAGGAGAACTACAAGAATCGAATGACGCTCGACCCCGAGGTCAATTGTTACCTGCCCGGCGTGCCGCGCATCACCTACATGCCGTTTCCCTTCCAGATTGTCCAGACGCCAACCTACATTGCGATTCTGTACGAGTACGTGCACGCGATTCGCCATATTTACGTCGACGGGAGCACGCACCCGGAGGGACCGATCGAATGGTGGATGGGCGATTCGCGAGGACGGTGGGAAGGAGACACGCTGCGTTGTCAGCGTGAGGCATTTCAATGCCGACACGTGGTTCGATCGGGCCGGGAACTTCCACAGTGAGGAGATGCATCTGACGGAGCGTTACTCACTCGTCGACCGCGACACGATCAACTACGAAGTGACGGTCGAAGACCCGAAGGTGTTCACCAGGCCGTGGAAGATGAGCATGCTGCTGTACCGTCGCAAGGAACCAAACCTCCAACTGCTGGATACCCCTGCTACTCGTTTGATGGCGTCGCGGTGGGGACGAGGCCCGGCGACAAGCTCCCAGCAGGCCGATAGGAGTCGACGAAGAGAATAAGGGCGGTCGAGAATCGCACCTTGAACTGAAACGGGCAACGCGTATCACTCGGGCAGAAGGAGGGAGTCGCGTGGCGCATCGATGGTTCGGTTCAGTCAATCGCGGTCGTCATCGCGGGAATGCTGCTGGCGCCCCAGTACGTCGGCGGGCCAGACGTCGACCGCCGGCTGAAAAGCCATGGGACCCTCCACGGACACGCGGATGGTCAGCCGGATATCCAGGGCTACTGGAGTCAGCGAAGCGATATCACGACATACAGCATCCAGGCCGGCTTCGTCGATCGCGACGAGCACACGAGAATCGGCGGCCAGGCGCCACAAAAAGGCCGGCCGGTGATCGATCCGCCCAGCGGAATGATTCCGTACCAGCCGTGGGCGGCGGAAAAGGCGCAGTTCCACCACGCGCAGCACACGCGGCCGTCAAAGCCTGAATACCTCGATCCGGTCTCACGTTGCTTCGAAGAGGGCGTGCCCCGCATCAACTATCAGGGGAACATGCGGATCCTCCAGTCCCCGAGCCACATCGTGATCCTTCACGAGTTCGGACATCACTATCGCGTCATCTATCTCGATGGGCGTCCGCACGTCGGCGATTCGCTCAAGTTGTGGATGGGCGACTCGCGCGGGCGGTGGGAGGGCAATACGCTCGTGGTCGACGTGACCAATCACAACGACAAGACGTGGTTCGACATTGTCGGCAGCTTCCACAGCGACGCCATGCGGGTGACTGAGCGATGGACGTTCACGGGTCCGGATCGAATCGACTACGTGGCGACCATCGACGATCCGAAGGTCTTCACCCAGCCGTGGAAGCTGCGCGGTGCAGATGGGGCGCAACAAGCCAGAGGAGCAGTGGGAAAGCGCGATATGCGAGGGGAACAAGGCCGTGCACAATGCCTTCGGTCTGCCCTGGTGAGGCCTTGCGCCCGCTGACATTCGTCTCCACGCGCATCACGTCATCATCTCGTCGTATTTTTCGTCGGAGGTGTCGAGCACATTACGGGTCGGCTGATACATCCACGGTTGTCGTCGGTCTCATTCGTCCGGCGGAGGCGTTGAACCCAGGTCTTGCGGTTGAGCCCTTGCAGAGAGGAGAGCACCGATGGGACGCGCAGCCTTGTTGGCGTTGGCTGTTGTCGCGATTCTGATCCTGCCCGGTGTCGGGCTTGCCCAGGAAGCGACAATCGGCGGCACGGTCACCGATTCCACGTCGGGCGTGCTTCCCGGAGTCGCCGTGCGAGCGGTGCACGAGGCGACGGGGACTCAGTTCGAGACGTTCACCGATGACCGCGGGGTGTTTCGAATTCCCGTGCGCATCGGCGTGTATCGGATCATCGCGGAGTTGTCCGGCTTCGCGATCCTGGAGCGGACCGGGCTGGAAGTCCTCGTCGGCCAGCAGCTCATCGTCGAACCTCGAGTTGAAGCCCTCTGCGGTGGCGGAGACCGTGACGGTGACCGGGGAAGCGCCGCTCGTCAACGTCGCCTCCTCTCAGCTGGGCGGGAACATCGATTCGCGACAGATGTCGGAGCTTCCGGTGAACGGGCGGAACTTCCTGGATCTGGCGATGCTGGCGCCCGGCTCCCGCGCGAACCACATCGATCCCGGCGGCTTGCCGGGGACGCTTGGGACCGTGCAGCTCAACGTCGACGGCATGCAGGTCACCAACAACTGCTGTGGAGGCTCCAACCGGCAGCCGAGCTTCGGCCGGGACGCCATTGCCGAGTTCCAGTTCTCGGGCCGCTTCGACGC
The DNA here is from genome assembly GCA_963814955.1 of uncultured Acidobacteriota bacterium. Taxonomy (GTDB): domain Bacteria; phylum Acidobacteriota; class Vicinamibacteria; order Vicinamibacterales; family UBA2999; genus DATCJA01. The sequence goes on along the minus strand of CAWFEX010000008.1, from coordinate 412,048 downwards.
GACCCAGGGCCGCTCGTCGGGCGCGCAAGTGAACGTCATCACGAAATCGGGCACCAACACGCTGTCGGGCTCGGTGTCGGGCTATTTCCGGCACGACGACCTCAACGCGGCGGATTTCATCCAGCACCGAGTGCTGCCGTACTCGAATCAGCAGGTCAGCATGACGTCCGGCGGGCCGTTTCGGCGCGACCGCCTGCATTACTTCTTCAACGTACGAATTCGAGCGCGAGCCGTCGACCGTCACGCACAACACGCCCTATCCGAGCTTCAACATCGATTTGACGAACATTCGCAAGCAGCACAAGCCCAGCCTGCGCGTGGACGGGCAGCTTTTCGGCCAGACGCGCCTGTCCGTATCCAGCTACCTGTGGCGCGACTATCAGCCGATCGACGGCAGCCAGGCGACGGTCGGCGGCGCGACCAATCATCCGGCCAACCAGGTGAAGTTCGACAAGTACGCCGAGGCGATTCAGGCGCACGCTGACGCGCGTGCTCAGCAATCGAGCGTTCAACGAGACCAAGGTGGGCTGGGCGGCGAACCGGTGGCTCCTCGAGCCGAATGTCAAATGGACGAGCACCGACCGGTCTCGCGAATGCGCGCAATCCGGTGGCCAACCAGAGCGGCAGCTTCCCCCGGTCATCACGCTTCGAGGCTTCAACATCGGGGGCGGGACCAACTTTCCGCAGTATCATCGGCCAGGACGTCTACACGCTGCGCGACGACTTCACCATCTCCGCGAACATGGCGGGCCGGCACGACGTCCGGGTCGGCGGTGAATATCTGAAGTACCTGATGTGGCACGACTGGTGCAATTTCCTGCGCGGGAACCTGATCGCGGACAACGGCCCGGTGCCGGCCAACATCGAGCAGTTGTTTCCGGTCTGGAACGACCCCAGCACCTGGAACATCGCGGCGCTGTCACCGATCTCGCGCGAATACCGGACCTCGTTCGGGAGCTGCAACATCCAGAGTCCCGCGCGACATCTTTGCCGTCTGGTTCCAGGACGACTGGCACCCGACATCGCGCCTGACGCTGAACCTAGGCGTGCGCTACGACGTCGAGACCGATACCTTTGCGAACGACCTGGCGGTGCGAGCCGTTCCTGCCGGCCGATCGGCCCGCTCGACACCGACAACGTCGTCCCGCGGGTTGGATTTGCCTACAGCCTCAACGACCGGACCGTGATTCGTGGCGGAGCCGGAAAGTACTACGCGTGGCTCATCAACCAGGTGGCGCATCCCATTCGTTTCGCCAACGTCCAGCGCGTGCTCTCGACGCTGTATGACGGACGCGCAGACTTCGCGGTCAACCCATGGAACGGGCCGCTGCCGAGAGCCGAGGATCTGGAGCAGGTGTTCTGCAACGTCAACTTCGTCCCCGGCTGCATCCGGCGGGCCTTGGGGCAGACGATCGCCCCGCCGGACGCGCGAGAACGCCCTACAGCTATCAGGCATCGATTGGCGTGCAGCGGCAGTTCGGCGACACGATGGGTGTCGACGTCGACTATTCCTTCACCGGGCAGCGCAAGGACCGCGTGGTCGAACTACAACATCAACCTGAGCTTCAATCCGGCGACCGGCCTGAACTACCCGTTCACCGACATCAGCCGGCGGCCGTATCACGACTGGGCCGCAGGTACCGATGGACATCTTCGACGGCCGCAGCAACTCCCACGGCCTGCGAGGTCGTCGCTCACCAAACGATTGAGCAACAGCTGGCAGGGCTCGGCGACCTACACGCTCTCGGCCCTCAGGGACGGGATTCCGAACCCGTGGAGCGGCGTCATGAACCCGGTGCCGTTCACCGTGCAAGCGACCGCTCGGAGCGGAATACGGATTGGCGGCCACCGACCAGCGGCACCGAGCGGTGTTCAACGGCATCTGGCAGATGGGCTATGGGTTCCAGTTGAGCGGCCTGTACTTCTTCGGATCGGGGCAGCGCTTCGCCACCACCTACGGCGGCGACGCGCTGGCACCGGCGGCACGGTCGGCAGCGACTCGGGCGCGCCCGGCGAGCGCCGGGGGCGGCGCGACGCTCGCGAAACGGAATCGAGGGGAAGCCGATCCATCGAGTCGACCTGCGACTCCAGAAGCGGTTTGCACTGCTCGGGCGCACGGGGATCGACGGCATCGCGGAAGTGTTCAACGCTGTTCAACCACGCAAACTATGGGTCGTACACGACGGTCGAAAGCAACCGCAACTATGGGCATGCCGTCGTTCAACCCGAATGTTGCGTATCAGCCGCGTATGCTGCAGTTGGGTTTCCGGTTTACTTACTAGGTGAGGTAGAGCGTATGAATGGCTCGGCACGCTCATGGCGCTCGGCCGCAGAACAGAGGACTCGCGATGAGCACACGACCCTGGCACCGATGCTTCGCGGTGCTGACGTTGGCTGCCACCTTCTGCCTTGTCGCGCAGCAAAGCGTGTCAACGCAGTCCGGTCCCGCCATTGGGACCGCAAACAGAGAAGCTACCAGTCGCGGCGAGGCGTGGTTCTACCAGCGCTGTTCGCTGTGCCACATGGGACGCATCGTCAAGGACGACGTGTATCAACCGATGGGTCCTGGTCTGAACGGTCTGCTCAAGGGTGCTTCACCTGATCGGGAAAAGGCGATTCGAGAGCAGATTCAACGAGGCTCCCCGAGGATGCCGGGCTTCCAGTACACCTTCACGCCGGCGGAATTCGAAGAATTGATGGCGTATATCAAGGCGCTCTGACGATTGGGAGGTCCAATGTCCACCTGGAAATGGATGTCGTTCACACTCGGTACGGTCCTGATTCGCAGCAGGCGTCTGGACCACACCGGCGGCCCAGTCGGCCAGGGGCCCCGGCGTCATCCAGGGCAACGTCAAGTCTGCCGACGGCGCGCCGATGGAAGGCGTCGTCGTGTCGGCACGCGCGTCGGACAAGAGCTTTACCACCTCAGTGTTCACCGACCGGCAGGGAAACTACGTGTTCCCCTCGCTTGACGCCGGCCAGTACCAGGCTGTGGGCCCAGGCGGTAGGCTTCGAGGCTGCGCGGTCGGAGTTTGCTCTGTCGGGCGCCCGCGTCGACCGCAATCTCACGCTGACGCCGATCAAAGACGTCAGCAAGATCGTGAAGCAGATGTCGGGCGTCGAGTTTCTGAGGAGCCTGCCGCAGAGCACGGCTGCGGACCGTCGCATGGTGCACGCGTACAAGAACAACTGCACGGGGTGTCACACGGCGAGCCATGCACTCGGCAATCGGTGGGACGCGCGAGGGTGGGGCGTGCTCGTCGATTTGATGACGGTGTTCCCGAGCACCGGCGAACCCGTTCCCGCCATGCGACCGACACCTGATCGACGCGGCAGTCCCATGATCGCCGCCTATCGCGACGAGTTAGCCGAATATCTGGGCCGTGCTCGCGGCGCCACGGAGCTGAGTGATCTCAAGCTCTTGCCGAGGCCGACCGGCGAGGCCACGCAAGTCGTGATTACGGAGTATGACCTGCCCCGCACCGACAGACGCAACCACTTTGACGATGGCAGCGACTGGTCGATGGGGACGCCGTCGCGCTTTGTCGGCCGGGCCGCGCACGACGTCTGGCTCGATTCCGCCGGCAATGTCTGGATGGCGGACGACCTGGTACCCAACCGGACGCTTGCCAAGCTCGACCCGCGCACCGGCAAGGTCACCGACTACGCCCTCAAAGGTGAGGACGGAAAGACCATTGCCACGCACAGTGTCGTTGTCGATAGTGTGGACAGAGTCTGGGCGACTGGAGACGGCAATTTCGTCATGTACGACACGCGGAACGGTGACTTCAAGGAGTTCCGCCGGCCCGCCGGGTATGAGGGCGACGGTTGGTGGGACACTCGACGTCGACTCGAAGGGGAACCCGTGGGCGACATCCTTGAATGGCGTGATCAAGTTGGATGCAGCCACCGGCCAGTACACGCACTACGAAGGACCTCCGGCGCCAGAGGGACTGTGTGGCGCCGATTGTGGTGGCTGGGGAACCTACGGCAACACCGTCGATAGGAACGACAACGTGTGGGCGACCAATCCCGGACTCGATCGCCTCCTGAAGATCGACGGTCGAACCGGGCAAGTCACGGCAGTCAATCTCGCGCCGCTGGCGATGCCGGAGGTCACCGATGTCGATCGGCAGCGCCGACGGACCGTGCGAGCGAGCCAGAACAGCGCGCCGCCGGGACACAAAGCGCCTCGTCGCCTTGCAGCCGATCCGAATGCTGACGTGGTCTGGGTGGCGCTGTACACCAGTGACCGGCTCGCCAGGATCGACACGAAAACCAATCAGGTCAAGGAATATCCGCTTCCCACGCCGTACAGCTCACCGTATGCGGCGGCCGTGGACAAGAACGGCGTGGTCTGGATCAACACGATGAACCACGACGTGCTCACGAAGTTCGATCCGAAGACGGAGCGGTTCACCGAATACACGCTTGCCCACGCGCGGCACCGAGATCCGCCATGTGCAGGTGGACAACAGCACGAACCCGCCGACCATCTGGGCGCCGTACAACCGCACGAACAAGGTGGTCCGCATCCAGTTCCGGGCGACCGCGAATCAGCAGACGAGGGCGGCTCGCTAGTTGGTAGTTGGTAGTTGGTAGCTACGGTAGCGACCGACTAATAGGAGGCAGACATGCGCAGGATGTGGCTCCCGGTCGTGGCGCTGGCGCTTCTGGCGTCGGCTGTTGCCCAGACGCAGGGGCAGAGCACCACGAGCATCTATTTCATCGATACCGAAGGCGGCCAGGCCACGCTCATCATTTCACCCTCCAACGGCATACTCGGGACCAAGGAGACCCTGCTGCTGGATGCGGGCAATCTGAATCCGCCGGGCCGTGATGCCGAGCGCATCGTGGCGGCGATGAAGGATGCAGGCGTCGAATGGGTCGACACGCTCGTCGTCTCGCACTATCACGGCGACCATGTGGGAGGAGTCGCGGCGCTGTTCGACAAGGTGCCGGTTCGACGCGTTCTGGATCCCGGACCATTCATCCCTGAGCAGAACGCCAACCGCGAAGCCGGCTATCTCTCGTATGTCCCGATTCGACAGCACGCTCATGTCGTCATTCCGAAACCCGGAATGAAGATTCCGGTGGCCGGTCTCGACGTTCACGTGGTGTCGTCTGCCGGAGATCTCCTGACCACTCCACTGCCCGGCGTCCGCCGCGCCAACAACCCGCAGTGCGCGAATGCCCAGCGGAGGGCGCAGGATCCGACGCCGAACAATGCCGAAAGCATCGGCGTGGTCCTCGAATACGGACGCTTCAGATATCTCGATCTCGCGGACTTGACCTGGAATCAGGAGATGGAGCTCGTGTGTCCGGCCAATCTGCTCGGCACGGTCTCCGTGTACCGCACGACGCCGCCACGGCACCGAATGGTCCGGCGCGCAGGCGTTAGTGCATTCCGTACGACCGAGAGTGGCGGTCATGAACAACAACCCCACCAAGGGTGGCGTGCCCGGTACGTTCCAGATCGTCAAGAGCTCGCCGGGGCTGGAGGACTTCTGGCAGCTTCACTACTCCGACAACGTGGGCAAGGATGTGAACTCCGCCGAACAGTTCATCGCCAATTTCACCGACGCGGGGGACGGAGGACATTACATCAAGCTGTCCGCCCGAACCGACGGCAGTTTCACCGTGACGAACGGTCGGAACAAATTCGTGAAGGAATATCCGGCACCGCCAGGGGCCGTGACATCGAGCCGTTAAACAACGCCTTCGCCACCCCGATCGCCCGCTTGACCCCGCGATCACGTTTGCGTTACGGTTCGGCCGTAATCTGTGGTGCCATGCCTTCTCGAGGCATCCGCGCGCGCATCTCCGGATCGGCAGATCGGTGCGGCGCTGCCCTGATAAGGCTTTCGCCAACGGCGAAAGGGAGCATTTCGTCATGAAGCAGCGGTCTTGTGATCGGCAGTATCGGAGCCGTTCTCGCGGCTTTGTGGCTGGCTCCGCCGATGTCGCGGCTCAGGCGCAGGCTGCGGCGGCCGGCAGGGCGAGGGAACCGCTCAGACGCCACGACGGCGCGAACGGAGTTCCGGACTTCACCGGGCTCTGGGTGCCCACGCAGCGGCGCGGCGAGTTGCCTGACGCTTTCGATCCCAAGACGGGCAACTACCGCACGACGTCGGACAACACGCGAACCGGCAACCCGGTGGACTTCGAGCGCGACCCCGGAATCCGCATGCGCATGTTCGCGCGCGAGAACAAGCCTTGGTACAAGCCCGAGTACTGGGATCGCGTGCAGTTCAACGACGTCCACGGACACTCACAGCTCGCGCCCGACCCGACGTTTCAGTGCCTGCCCGCCGGCGTGCCCAGGATCGGCATGCCGCAGGAGATCCTGCAAACCGATAAGCAGATGGTCTTCTTGTATCCCTTGCACCAGCGCCGGATTTACATCGACGGCCGCCCGCATCCGCCCGAAGAGCATTGGCTCGGCACCTGGTTCGGCCATTCAATCGGAAGCTGGGAGGGCGACACGCTGGTGATCTCCACCGTCGACTTCAATGGCCTCGAGTGGCTTGGGTGGCCTGGATGGTTCAGCACACCTGACAAGCGGGTGATCGAGCGGATGCGCCGCGTCGGCAATACCTTGAGCTGGGAAGCCGAAGTGACCGACTCCGTGCTCATGCGGCCATGGAAACCGAATCCGCAGACGCGTCAACTCAATACCGACCCGGTTGCGGAACTCGAAGAGCCGCTGCCGTGCGTCGAGCGTGACCTGCAGCACATGGTGACGCGGGAGCGCGGTTGAGCATTTCGAAGAACGCTCGCAAGTCGGGCAGCGCTCGTTGCGGGGTCACGCCACTGTAAGCAGTACGGAGGACGGATGAGAAGGACGATGCTCGCGCTTGAGCGTTGCGGCGATGATTGTCGTGATGGGCCGCCCGCTGGCGGCGCAGACCATCGGATCCGCGTCGCTCGAGGTCCGCACAGTGTCCACGCGGCCCGACACGGTCAGCGGGGGCGAGGTGCTCGTGCAGATCGTCCTGCCTCGAAATGTCGCAGCCGACCGAGTTGCGGTGACCCTGAACGGCCGCGATGTGCGGTCGGCGTTTCGTCCGGGACTCCAGCCGCAGACGCTCGCGGGCCTTGTCGGCGGCCTGAACGACGGTTCCAACCAGATTGAAGCCAGCGCACCTGGTCAGCGCCGCGTGCAGGTCACCGTCATCAACCATTCGATTACGGGTCCCGTGATTGCGGGTCCTCACCAGACGCCGTTTGTGTGTGAAACCGAGGCGTTCGGACTTGGGCCGGCGCTCGACAGCAACTGCACCGCAAAAACGCGTGTCGATTACTTCTACCGCGTTCGCACGGCCGCCACACCACAGCTCGAATCACCCGCAGCCAACAGCGCTGCCGCGCTAGCGGCTGTTGACGCCGCTGCGCCTCGCCCGGGCGGCGGGGGCGGCGGGGCCGCTCCGAATCCATTCAAGCCACTCGATCCAAATGCGCCACGACCGGCCGATCTCGCGCAGACCACGACGAGCGACGGTCGTACGGTTCCATATATCGTCCGGCGCGAAATGGGCACGATCAATCGCGCGGTATACGTGATTGCATTCCTCCACGAACCGGGTACGCCGTTGCCGGATCCGTGGACCTCGTCTCCCGGCTGGAACGGTCGGCTGCTTTACAGCTTCGGCGGCGGCTGCCGGGCCGGCTATCACCAGGGGCGCTCGATTGGAGGGCTGACCGCCAACCGCAGCTATCTCGAAGAATCGCAGGTTGGCGATTATGCGCTCGCGCGAGGCTACGCTCTCGCAGGCGGATCGTTGAATGTGTTCGGCACGTCATGCGCCGACCTGATTTCTGCTGAAACGATGATGATGGTGAAGGAACACTTCATCGAGCGGTTCGGCGCTCCCCGCTACACGATTGGCAGCGGCCGTTCCGGCGGGTCGATGCAGCAGCACCTGATCGGCAACAACTATCCCGGCCTGCTCGATGGAATCATCCCGACCGCCAGCTTCGCGGACAACATGACCTTTCTCGATCCGCTGTTCGATTGCGAGCTGCTGGACGCCGCGTTCAGCGCGTCATCCCTGACGTGGACCGATGCACAAAAGGCCGCAGTCACCGGACACGCCAGTTACGCGTATTGCAAACGGAACGGCACGCAATATCCGAATCTCCGGGCGACCAATTGCGATCCGGATGCGCTCCCGGTCACAGCCATTTACGACCCCAAGACCAATCGGACCGGTGCGCGGTGTACCTATCAGGACAACATGGTGAACGTGTACGGCCGCGATCCGAGAACCGGGTTCGCCCGCCGGCCGTTTGACAATGTCGGTCTTCAGTACGGGTTGCGCGCTCTCAATGACGGAAAGATAAACTTCGAACAGTTCGTCGATCTGAATCGGCGCGTCGGCGGTCACGATATAGACGGCAATGTCGTCTCGACGCGAACGGTCGCGGATCCCGAGGCGCTGCGGATCGCCTACGAAACCGGTCGCCTCAACGATGCGAGCCGCGGCCTGAGCATGATTCCGATCATCGATGTCCGTCCCTATACTGACGGCGACGACGACGTGCACGATATCGTGGCGAACCACATCACGCGCGCGCGGCTGATTGCCGCGAACGGCCATGCCGGAAATCAGGTGTTTCGCACCTATGCGCCGGGAACGCCGATTCAGCTCGCGCAGCGCTACGTGCTCGACGCGATGGACGAATGGCTCAACAACATCACGCGGGACACAGCCCAGTCACGAAGCGCGCTGGAAAAAGTCGTGCGCAACAAGCCGAGCCACCTGGTCGATACCTGCTATCTTGCCAGCCTGGAACCGGTGACGGATCCGTCGCGCTGCCAGGCGCTGTTTCCGGTTGCCAGCAACCCGCGGCTCGCTGCGGGATCGCCGCTCACGCAAGACCGGCTGAAATGCGAGCTGAAGCCCGTCGATCGAGCAGACTACAAAGCGCCTCTCACCGATGCGCAGCTCGCGAGCCTGCGCGAAGTATTTCCGGGCGGCGTCTGCGACTACAACCGTCCGGGTGTCGGGAAGAGAGCGCCACAGACGTGGCTGTCATATCCTCGCGGCGGAAATGCCGAGCGTCTCGCGAGGACGGAGTAATTTCCCGACCAGTAGCGCGCAGGATCCGCCTGCGCGAAGCGTTCCAGGAGATGCGCACGCTGACGCGTGACGTTCTGGCAATCGCGCGCGCTGAAGCGTGACGTTCGGGAATCGCGCACGCTCAAGCGTGCGCTCTACAGGCGGCGTGGTTGTATATTGCAGTTGGAGGGGAGTCAGCATGCAGGGCGCAGTCCGACGAGTAATCCTGGGAGGAGCCGCAGCGGTGATGGCGTGTGTGACGGGCGCAGTGGTGACCGGTAGCCAGGCGCCGCCGGCACAGGCGCCGGGCGGACAGCCGCCGCAGATGGCGGAGCAGGTATTCAAGGACATCCAGGTGCTGAAGGGCATCACCGTCGATGAGTTCATGGACACCATGGGGATGTTCGCGGCCGCGACGACGAAGGATTGCACGGGCTGTCATGCGCCCGAGATCCTCAGCGGCAGCCGCGATGCGTTCGCCAAGCCGACGCCGATGATCCAGCGTGCGCGTCAGATGACTGTGATGATGAACACCATCAACCGGAACTTCTTCGGGAACCAGAAGCGCGTCACCTGTTATACCTGCCACAGCGCGACGTCGTCCCCGCAGAGAGTTCCAAATCTGTCGATCCAGTACGGCACTCCGCCACTCGAGAATCCTGATCGTCTCGAGTTCATTGCATTGCCCGAGCGCGCCAAGGAAGTCGATGCCTTGTTCACCAAGTACCTGCAGGCGATCGGCGGCGCGCAGCGGTGGGCGGCTGTGAAGAGTCTGACGGCGGCTGGCACTTACGCAGGCTGGGACACGTCGCACGTCGAAGTGCCGGTCGATTTCTACGGGCAGGCCCCGAACCAGTTCACGACGATCGTGCACCGCAAGGAAGGCAACAACATCTGGGTGTTCAACGGCACGAATGCATGGTTCGCCGGCATCGATGCGGCCGTCGACAACTTCACGCTGAATTACACGGGCGGCAACCTCACCGGCGCCCGGATCGATGCCATGGTCCAGCTGGCGCCTCACACCATCCAGAAAGCGTATTCGCGCTGGGAAGTGAGCGAAGACCTGGTCAACGACGAGCCAGTGACCGTGCTGCAGGGGACAAACCAGGGCGAAACACCACTGAACCTGTACTTCAATGACGCGGGCCTGCTGGTGCGTCTCGTGCGATGGAACGACACGACGGTTGGACCGGTGCCGACCCAGTTCGATTTCTCCGACTATCGCGAAGTTGGCGGCGTCAGGAAGCCATTTGAATGGGTGCGGGCCTGGACGAACAACCGCGTCGTCTTCAAGCTGAAAGACGTGCGGATCAACGCACCGGTTGAGGCGTCGCGGTTCGCGAGGCCGGCTCCGGTGACGCTGCACTAACCCCGGTCCACGGGGTTGTCGGAACCTTGACTCAGGGGTAACCTTACTGTACGTTCGCGCGGGATTTGATGGATTTGCCCGTGATTTCCAGGAGGCTGTGGCGATGAAGTACACGCTTGGCGGAGCGGTGGTCCTGTGCGGACTATTGCTGTGGACCGGATCAGTGTCGGCGCATCACGCGCTGCAGGCGCAGTTCGATACGGAAAAATCGTTGACGCTGAAAGGCAGTCTCGCCCGAATGGAGTGGATCAACCCCCACGCCTATTTCTGGTTCAATGTCACTGATGAGAAGGGCCAGACGAAACAGTGGGGCGCCGAGACGGTTGGTCCAGCCGCGCTCAGGCAGGCAGGGTTCCTCCGCGGTCCCGCATCTCTGAGGATCGGGGACATCTATACGTTTGAGGGCTTCGCGGCCCGCGACGGCGGCGAGCGAATCTTCACGACGGCCATCCACTTCCCCGACGGTCGCAAGATCCAGTTGTGGTTTGGGGATGCGCAGGGGAACAGGTAAGACGGTCAGGCGGGATCGCGCGCCGGCGAGCAGCTCCTTGTGAAGAAGGGTTGCTCCTCCGGCTGTGCACCACGCTGACAGGCGCCTGACCGCGACGTACGCTCGCAGGCTGGCACACGTCATTCCGGAACGCGGTCAGGACTGAGGAGGGGCGGATGCGAGGGTACGCAGCAGCCATTGCGACGGCCATGGTCATGGCATCGCCGGCGGTCGGTGCGCAGCAGGCGACCGACCTGAAGCAGGTCCTCTTCAGGATGGCTGGTGGCGGCGGCGGATTCCGCAACCCGCTGGGTCTCGGCCTTCTCCGTGGCACTCAGAACGAAGACTCGGTCCTCGCCATTGAGTTCTGGGCCACGGGTACGATGCGTGAGGTCACTCCAAAGGGCATCGGCCCGCAAGTTCAGCTCAAGAGCGTACACGGTCAGATCGGCTACGACTTTCCCGGCATGCGCCTCGATATCGTGCGTGCCGACGGACAGCGGGAGATTCAGGTCGTCAGCGGTACCTTCGCGTGGAACGAGATCGACAAGATTGGGGGCGGGCTCCAGCCGGGATGGGGAAGTGCCGTTCCGGCGATGGATATGGTGACGGAGCGGCTGTTGCGTCTCTGGACGACGCCGATCGGTCTTTACAAGGCTGCCGCGACCGCGAGTGGGAAGGCGCAGGTCACCATGGAAAACGGCGCCGTCGTGGTGACATTCCCGTTCACGGCCGGCAAACCGATGACAACCGCGAACCTGGTCGTCGGGCAGCTCGAAGGCACGCCAGTGAAACTCACGCTCGATTCTCTCTACCGGCCGGCGCGTACCGAGGTTCGGTACCGCGATCGCGTCTACGTGACCACTTATGCCGAGTACGGCGACCTGAACGAGGCAGACTACAAATCCGACGTCTACACGCCGGCACGGATCGTTCAAACGGTTGACGGGCAATCCGTGCTGGACCTCACGATTCAGAAGACCAACACCTACAATCCGTACGTTCTCATGCCGGTTCCGGAGAGCGTGCAGAAGGCGGCCGGCAAATGACATTCTTTGTTGCGAGGAGCGTTTGCGTCATGAAGCAGCGGTTTCTGATCGGCGGCATCGGTGCCCTGGTTGCGGCCATCTCGCTCGCCTCCACAAGCGTGACTGCGCAGTTTGGAGGCGGTGGCGGCGGCATGACACCGGCTGCAATCAAGGAAGCGCAGTCGAAGCCGACACCGAAGCGGGCCAACGGCGTTCCTGATTTCACCGGTCTCTGGGTGGCGACTCGTGCGCGGAACGCCAATCCGCCAGCCGCGCTCGACCAGGCGAGCGGCAACTACACGAACGTGCTGCGCAGCCGTACCGGAACCGCAGTGGACTTCGAGCGCGACGCCGGTGTCCGTCAGCGTGTGTTCCCTCGCGAGCAGCGTCCTTGGTACAAGCCTTCGCATTGGCAGCAGGTGCAGTTCAATGACGTCCACGGGCATTCGCTGCAGGCGCCGGATCCGGACTTCCTCTGCATGCCGGCAGGCGTGCCCCGCATAGGTGCGCCGCAGGAGATCGTTCAGACGGACCGCCAGATGATTTTCATCTACCCGCTGCACATTCGACGGATTTACATCGATGGGCGCGAGCATCCTCCCGAAGAGCAGTGGCTTGGCACGTGGTTCGGTCACTCCGTGGGGCGCTGGGAAGGCGATACGCTGGTGATCTCGTCGGTCGACTTCAACGGCCTTGAATGGCTCGGATGGCCGGGTTGGTACACGAGTCCGGACAAAAAGGTCGTCGAGCGGATGCGCCGTGTCGGCAACATGCTCACGTGGGAGGGTGAGGTGACCGACTCGCTGCTGCTGCAGCCGTGGAAGATGGGGCCGCAGACCCGGTTGCTCAACCCCGACCCGATGGGCGAGGTCGAAGAGCCGCTGCCGTGCGTCGAGCGCGATTTGCAGCACATCGTCACGCGCGAGCGCGGATAACAGCGTCGCGGAATTGTTCGATTGACGGATTAGTTTTCGCCAGTTTCCTGGAGGCGCGGATGCGAACGTACGTAGCAGGATGCGGCGTCGTCGTAATGGCAGTGACCCTGACAGCGTCAGCGGCCAATGCGCAGGAGACGGACCGCACCAAGGTTTTCTACAGCATGGCGAATAGTCTCGGCATGCTTCGCACGGTCAACGAGCTCGATTCGGCGATGACGCTCGAAGTATGGGGACGCGGCACGAGCCGTGAGGTCACCGCGAAAGGTGTCGGGCCGGAGGTGCAGCTCAAGAGCTTCTACGTGCAGTTTGCATACGACTTTCCCGGCATGCGCGCCGAGTTGGTGACCGCAAGTGGCGATCGTCAAATCCAGGTGGTCAGCGGCACGTATGCCTGGAACGAAATCGACAAGATCGGCGGGGGTCTCGAGGAGGGCTGGGGCAGCGCGGTTCCTGCGATGGACACCGTCACTCAGCGGCTCCTGCGCCTGTGGATGTCGCCGATGGGCGCGGTAAAGGCCGCGCGCGCCGCAGGCGACCAGGCGAAGGTTACCGTCGAGGGCGGTCGTACGGTGGTCACGTTCCCGCTCGCCAATCGCAAGCCCGAGCAGACGGTGAACATGGTCGTGGGTGAACTCAATGGCACGCCGATGAAAGTCACGCTCGATGCGATGTACCGTCCGGCGCGAGTGGAACTGACGTTCGCGGGGCGTGCCTACGTTACAAACTATTCCGAGTATGCCGACCTGAACGAATCGGACTACAAAGCTGACATCTTCATGCCACGGCGCGCCGTGATGTCGGTGGATGGTCAAACGGTGTTCGATCTGACGATCGACAAGACCAATACCTACAATCCGTACGTCATCATGCCGGTGCCGCCAGCTGTGCAGAAGGCAGGCAAGTAGAGCTTCACGCTCCGTAGAGCAACCCGGTATCAGGCGCCTCGAGTCACAGCTCGGGGCGCCTTTCTTGTTCGAAGAATCCTTGACGGTTCAGCGGCCGGGTCCCTAGAATACGCTACCTTTTTCCCGGGTCTTCCTTTCGTCGCCTTCATTCGTTGTTTCAATGGCCGTTTGGGTTTGGGACTGAGGAGGCGCTATGACGAGATCGAGTATTGGCCGCTTGGTGCTCGCGATCGCGGTGATCGCCGGGTGGCCTGCGGCGGGCCTCGCACAGGAAGCGGTTTTGATCGGCACTGTGACCGACGCGACGGGCGCTGTGCTGCCTGGCGTCACGGTCACGGCAGTCCACGAGGCCACCGGCAACACGTTCGAGACGGTGACCGACGGCGCCGGAAACTTCAGACTGCCCGTGCGCGTTGGCGCTTATCGGTTGACGGCACAGCTGCAGGGCTTCCAGACCGTTACCCGCACGAACGTGCAGCTGCTGCTTGGCCAGCAGCTCAGTCTGAACATCGAGCTCGCCCCTGCCGCGCTTCAGGAAACAGTGACCGTCACCGGTGAGGCGCCGCTCATCGATACGACTGAGTCCACCGTGGGCGCCAACATCGACCCGCGGCAGATGGAGGAACTGCCCATCAACGGCCGCAACTGGATGGACCTTGCGCTGCTGACGCCGGGGGCCCGCCGCAACGAATCGGGCGGCTACGTGCAGAACCGGCAGGGCTATTCGCAGACCAACGTCGACGGCCAGCAGGTCACGACCATCTACCACTCCGGCGGCGACAACGAGCAGCCGAACTGGAGCCGCGACGCGATCGCGGAGTTCCAGGTCGTCGCCAACCGATTTGACGCGACGCAGGGGCGCTCCACGGGCATGGTCGTGAACGCGATCACCAAGTCCGGGACCAACACCTTCGCCGGCACGGTCTGCGGGCTACTTCCGGAACGACAAGTTCAACTCGGAGGACTTCGTCGCCAAGCGCGTGCTTCCCTACTCGAACCAGCAGACGAGCGGCACGCTGGGCGGCCCGATCATCCGGGACAAGCTGCACTTCTTCGGCGCCTACGAGTACGAGCGCGAGCCGAAGACATTCGTCTACGACCACGCCGTACCCGGCGTTCAACATGGACCTCGCGTTCACCGACCGCGTGCACAAGCCGCTGGGGCGCGTCGACTACCAGATCACGCCGCAGACGCGATTGTCGGCGCGCGGGTCCTGGTACTACGCCTGGTTCCATGAGGGCGGTGGTTCGACCACACACCCGGTCAAACATGGGGCAGCGTGGACGAATCTCGAGCCAGTACACCGGCAGCCTGACGCAGGTGCTCAGCAACCGGTCGGTGAACGAGATCAAGGCGGGCGCGACCTTCTACGAGCGGCGCGACAGCTCGGCCGTCCACACCTGGCAAGGGCAGAGCATCAGTCCGTACCACCCGGTGCTCGAGGGCGGGTCGGTCGTGGTCGCCCTGCGCGGCTTCACGATCGGCGCGAACCCGCTGAACATCATTCAGAACACCGCCAACGTGCGCGACGACTTCACGACGTCGTACGAATGGCGCGGTCGTCACGATATGAAGATCGGCGGCGAGTACATGTGGTTCCTGAACGACTTCCGCTGGTGCCTGCGGTGCACGGGCACGATTGACGCCCTCGGTGGGGCACGCGCCGGCCAATGTCGCGTCGCTCTTCCCGGTGTGGAACGACTCCTCCACGTGGAATCTTCAGCCCCTGACCCCGATCACGCGGTTCGTCCAGCACTCGCTGACGAACACCGAGCACACCTACGATGTCACCCGCCACCTCCTCACGGGCTGGGTGCAGGACGACTGGCGCATGAACGACCGGCTGACGATGAATCTCGGGGTGCGCTGGGATTGGGACAGCAACGGGAACAACGAGCGGCTGGAGTTCCGGCCGTGGCTGTCCGGCAACGGCTCCCGCGCCAATTACAACTTCGCGCCGCGGATTGGGGCGAACCTTCGCGTCAATGACCGGACCGTCCTGCGGGGCGGCTACGGGCTCTTCTTCGCATTCCAGCCAAACGACGGCGTGCAGCAGTCGCAGGGCTATCTCTGCTCGGTCGAGGTGAACTACTGCGCCAGGTTCGAGAACCAGATCTTCCCGGACGGCCGGGCCGACTTCCTGCCGAACTGGTTCGGCCCCGGTCCGAGCGCCGACGGCCAGGTCGGCGGGCCGAAGCCGACCGGTCTGGAGGCGGTGGCGCGCGCGTGCGACGTGAACAAATCGGCGCCGGGTTGCGTGTACCGGTCGCTGACGCAGGAGATCAATTACGACGGCCGCCCGCCGCAGTACAGCCATCAGGCGGGAGTGGGCGTGCAGCGGCAGCTGACGCACTGTCACGGCGCTCGAGGTGAATTTCAATTACACCGGCGGGACGGCGCGAGGAGGTCGGGGTCAACGGAAACATGTCGTACAACCCCGCGACCGGCGCCAACAATCCCTTTACCAACGTCAGCCTGCGCCCGTTCCCCGATTGGGGGATCGTGAATTTCGAGTGGCTCGCGGGGTGGTCCAACTACTACGGTACCGACTTCACGCTGACCAAGCGGTACAGCGACAACTGGCAGCTCTCGGGCAGCTACACGCTCGCCTATTTCAAGGACGCGTCGCCGCTCCGGGAGCAGTGGCTCATCGGCGTCCGACGGGATCGTCGATCACCAGCCGCTCGGTTTTCCGCTGGCTCCCGACATGGGCGGCGAGTACACGTATGCGGCAAGCGATCAGCGCCACCGCTTCACGGCCAACGGGATCTGGGATGTGGGCCGGGGGTTCCAGGTGAGCGGGGTCTACTTCTTTGGCTCGGGCGAGCGCCGCAGCGTGAATACGGGCGTGGATCGCCGCGATGAGGCAAGCGGCGCCGGCGGCGGGGCCGCAGCGGCCGAGCAGCGGCTGCGCGTCGACGGGTCGATTGTCCCGCGCAACAATTTCGTCAGCGATCCGATTCACCGAGTGGACATGCGGCTCCAGCAGCGGATTCCGATCGCCGGGGCGCTGAGGGTGGACGGCATGTTCGAGGTGTTCAACCTGTTCAACCACGCGAACTACGGTTCGTACACGACCAACGAGAGCAACGCGCTCTTCGGTCAGCCGTCGTTCAACGCGAACATCGCGTACTGGCCGCGAGTGTTGCAGCTGGGCGTTCGTCTCGCGTTTTGAGGTGTAGCGGAGCTGGTAGCTTTTTAGGGAAGTTGCGGCCGGTAGGCGGAGGCCCTTTAGGCCTCCGCCATCGCAGGAGCACCGACATGAACGGGTCAAGGCAGCGATACGTCACGGTCAGCCTCACGGTCTGTGCTGCCGCGATTTGGGCGATGGTTGTCGATGTGATGGCACAGACACCGCCGGCGCCGCCCGGGGGTGCGGTCGAGACCCAAGCGGTGCAAACGCCACGTCGATCCAACGGCGTTCCGGATTTCAGCGGTGTGTGGGTAGCGACGCGCGCATGGGGGGCGACTAACCCGGGCGGCTTCGCTCGCTTCGACCCGAAAACAGGCGCATTGACGCTGCCGAGCCGTACGAGCAATCCAGTCGACTTCGAGCGCGACGCGGGCGTTGCCTTGCGCGTGTTCCCGCGCGAGCGCCGCCCCTGGTATTCGCCCAGGCACTGGGAACGCGTCCGGTTCAACGACGTCCACGGACACAGCGTCCAGGCACCGGATCCGGAGTTTCAATGCATGCCCGAAGGCGTGCCGCGCATCGGCATGCCCGAGGAGATTGTGCAGACCGACAAGCACATGATCTTCCTGTATCCGCTGCGGAGCCGGCGGATTTACCTCGATGGTCGGTCCCATCCGCCTCAGGACAACTGGATTGGCACGTGGCTTGGCTATTCCGTCGGTCGATGGGAGGGTGACACCCTGGTGATTACGACTGTCGACTTCAACGGATTGGAGTGGCTCGGCTGGCCGGGTTGGGTCACCAGCCCTGATAAGCGGGTGGTCGAACGAATGCGGCGTGTCGGTAATACGCTGACGTGGGAAGCCGAGGTCACCGATTCGATTCTGTTGCAGCCGTGGCGGACCGGGCCGCAGACACGCCAGGTGAACACCGACCCGCGGGCGGAGATTGAAGAGGCGCTGCCGTGCGTCGAGCGCGACCTCCAGCACATGGTCACGCGCGAGCGCGGCTGAACGGAACCACGAAGGACACGAAGGCTTCGAAGTTCGTGGTCTTCGTGTCTTCGTGGTTATGAGTTTGCGCCGCGGATCGACGCGTCCACCAGCTCGATCGGATGCACGATATTCCATCTGAAACCGAGGCGCCGGCCGGAAGCCGCAATCTGCAGCATGCAGCCCGGATTGGCCGTTGCAATGATGTCAGGGTTGAGCGAGGCGATGTGTTGCGCCTTGCGCGTGCCGAGATCCTCGGCCGCTTCTGTTTCTATGAGGTTGTAGACCCCGGCGCTCCCGCAGCAAATCTCTGATTCAGCAGGCGTGAGCACCTCGACGCCGGGTATGGAAGCGAGCAGCGCGCGCGGCTGCGATCGAATCTGCTGCGCATGCGCAAGATGGCACGCGTCGTGGTACACCACCCGTGCGGCAATCGGCTGGCGCACAGCTCGTGGCGCACCAAGTTCGACCAGCAGTTCGCACACGTCACGCACGCGCTCGCTGAAAGTGCGCGCCCGCCGCGCCCACTCCGGATCGTCCGCAAAAAGTTCCCCGTATTCCTTCATGCAGGAGCCGCATCCAGCGGCGTTGACAACCACGCGGTCGACTCCAGCGTCTTCGAAGGCAGCGATGGTGCGTCGTGCGAGGTCACGCGCCTGCTCGATGCGGCCGGCGTGAAGCGGCAGCGCTCCACAGCACCCTTGGGCGGCAGGCGCTGCAACGGCGCATCCCTCGGCAGCCAGCACGTTGATCGTGGCGCGGTTCACCTGGGGAAACGTCAGGCGTTGCACGCATCCAGTGAGCAGTCCGACTTTCAGCCGTGCTGGTCCAACAGCTGGCGTCCGTTCCGGTATCTTCGTGAATAGCGCGCGCAACCGTGTGCGCGGGGCAAGCGTCACCATGGCACGAAGTCGGCGCGGCAACAGCCTCAGCAGTCCCGAACGCTCGAGACCGGTCACGAGTCCGGAGAGAAGCGCCAGAGGGGCGAGCGCGAAACGCATTCTGGCCGGGTACGGCAGAAGCGCGAACAAAAACGCGCGAAACATCCGATCGGCGAGCGACCGCGGATAGTGCCGTTCGATCTGGGCGCGCGTCCGCTCGATCAGCGGCCCGTACTGGACTCCTGACGGACAGGCCGTGACGCAGGCCATGCAGCCGAGGCAGGTGTCGAAATGCCGTACGAACGTGGGGGACATCGTGACGCGTCCCTCGAGCGCCGCCTTCATCAGATAAATGCGTCCCCGAGGCGAGTCCATCTCCTCGCCCCACAACACGTAGGTGGGACACGTCGGCAGGCAGAAGCCGCAATGGACGCACGCACCGATCAACTTCGCTGAAGGTGTATCGGTGCTGTCGAACGCCGAGGGTGCCGGTGACGAAGTGCTGTTCATTGATGGTGATGTGGTTGAAACCCTTTGCCCGACGCGTGCTCGCTAGATCGGTCCGCGGCCGGCATTGAGGATGCCGAGCGGATCGAGCGCGCGTTTCACCGCGTTTGCCACCGTGCCGGCGGCACCGAGCGGTCCCCACGCATCGACACGCTGCTTGACGGTGAGCGGCGCATCCCGCACCGTCACATGGCTCACCAGATCCGATCGTGCGCGGAGTTGCTCGACCACCGACGCCTGGCGCTCGATATCGCCCTCGATGCGAACCACGCCGGCGCCAACCGCGGCCCGGCCAATCAGCTCGATCGGACGGCCGAGATCCTCAACCGCCTCGAGTATCTCCGCCAGCCGGGAGGGCAGCCAGTTGAGTCTGACCACAGTGTCGGCCGAGTCACTGGAACGGGCGACGTAGCGCCGCCACGCGGCGGATTCGGCCTGGCCCGTGATCACCTCACCGGCTCCCACGAGCGCAAGCGCCTGGGTGGCTTGCGATGCGGTTGCGGCGGGTGCACCTGCGAAACGCGCCATCAATCTGTACGGTGCCGTGTCGTCGCGCGTGTGCGCCGCATGCACTTCCACGGCAATCGGTTCGAGCTGGCTGTCACTCAGCAACGTGACTGCACGCGCAACGGCATCACGGGCTCGAAAGGTGGCAATGAGCGTCTGAAACGAAACAGGAACGGGCAGCAGCTTGAATGTTGCGCTGACGATCGCCGCGAGACTCCCGAATGATCCGCTCAGCAGCTTGCCGAGGTCGTATCCGGCCACGTTCTTGACGACGTTGCCGCCGGCCTTCACAAGTCGACCATCCGCCATCGCGAGTTGGACGCCAATCAGAAGATCTCGCGGTGTACCGTAGCGGTGCCGCAGCGGACCGCTGTCGTTCGTGGCGATCGCGCCGCCCACTGTGGCGCCATCGGGGCCGTCGATCGGCAGCCACTGTCGCGATCGGCCCAATTCCGCATTGAACTCCTCGAGCGTCGCCCCCGCCTCGACGGTCGCTGTGAGGTCGGCGTCGGCGTGGGCCAGCACCCGGCTGAGGCCGCGCATGCCGATCAGGAGATCGATGGCGGCCGGAGGCCGTCCCCAGGCAAGCTTGCTGCCGCCGCCCCGGAACACCACTGACAGCCGTTCGCGCGAGGCCCACGCGAGGAGCGCCGCGACTTCATCCGGGTTCCCCGGTTCCACGACGAGGCGCGGCTTCACGCCGTCAATCCGGTCGGCGTCCTTGCCCGAGCGCGCCATGGCGCCCGCAAGAACCGGCGCCTGCAGAAGTGTTTCTGTGGAGCTCGCCATCAGAACCGTTCGGCGAGGCCGGCCTTCTCGATTGGATGTTCCCGATACGGGCCGGGGACTTCACCGCATAGCCGCGGAGTAGGAAAGACCTTTCCCGGGTTGCAGAGGTGCTGCGGGTCGATGGCGTCCCGCACACACTCCATGACGTCGAGAGTGTCGTCGGTGAACATCTTCTGCATGAACTCGCGCTTGTCCATCCCGACGCCATGCTCGCCGGTAATGGAGCCGCCGGCTTCCACGCAATATGAAAGGATCTCGCCCGCCGCCTCCACGGCCTTCTCCGCCTGTCCCGGCACTTTGTCGTCGTAGCAAATCAGTGGATGCAGGTTGCCGTCGCCCGCGTGGAAGACATTGGCGATCCGAAGGCCGCAGCGCACCTCGAGCGCGCGGATTCGGTTGAGCACGTCTGGCAGCTTCGTGCGCGGCACGACGCCGTCCTGTACGTAATAACTGGGCGACACTCGCCCCATCGCCGCGAATGCTGCCTTCCGGCCTCTCCAGATTCGCGCGCGCTGCGAGTCGTCTTTGGCAATTTCGATGCTGATCGCGCCCGTGCGCCTGCAAATCTGTTCGACCAGCGGAAACCGCTCCTGGAGCTCGGCCTCAGGGCCGTCCAGCTCGACGATCAACACGGCGTCAGCCGCGGGAAATCCAGGTTGCACGGCGGCTTCCGCCGCCTTGATGGCCAGTGCATCCATCATCTCGACGGCGGCCGGAATGATGCCTGCGGCGATGATTTCCGACACGGCCGCGCCCGCCGCGCCGATGCTCTCGAAAGCGGCGAGCAACGTCCGCACACTTTCGGGTTTGCGCAAAATCCGCACGACCACGCGAGTAACGACGGCGAGCGTACCCTCTGAACCGACGATCAGGCCGACCAGATCAGGGCCTGGCGCGTCGGAAATGGCGCTCTCGAGATGAACGAGCTCGCCGTCGGGCATGACGGCATCGACCGCCAGCACGTGGTGCACCGTAAAGCCATACTTCAAGCAATGCGCGCCACCGGAATTCTCCGCCACATTGCCGCCGATCGAGCACACCTGCTGGCTCGAGGGGTCGGGCGCGTAGTAATACCCGTGAGGCGCCACTTGCCGCGTGATCTCGAGATTCGTCACACCGGGTTCAACCGTAACGCGGCGATTCGGAATATCGACCTCGAGCACACGATTCAGTCGAGAGAGTGCGATGACGACGCCGCCCGGGACTGGCACCGCACCGCCTGAGAGCCCCGTCCCGTGACCGCGCGCCACAAAAGGAATGCGCTCGCGGGCGCACAAGCGCACAACCTGCTGTACCTGATCCGCTGAGTCCGGTAGCACGACTACGGCCGGCTCCTCGCGTAGGTAGGGGAGCGCGTCGCATTCGTAGGTCAGCAGCTCCAGCGGCTCGCGCACGATGCTGTCGCTGCCACACACGCGCTCCAGCTCGCGAATGAACCGCTCATCCAAGGTTGCTGTCACTGGCGGAAGTCTACTATTATCCCTTTCCCTTTGCCGGGGCCCCGCGCGCGAAGCGCGCCAAGAGATACAGGCAACCAGCCAAGGAGTGCTGCGCGGGCATGAGCGGCGGAGCTCCTTGGCTGGTTCCTCAGGAGCGTGACATGAATCGATGGCTGCCCGTTGTCGGCGGCGTGTGCATGAACCTCGCGCTCGGAACCCTGTACGCGTGGAGCGTTTTCGTACTGCCGCTCGAACAGGAGTTCGGATGGACGCGGGCGCAGACGTCATGGACGTTCACGATCGCCGTCGTCACGCTTTGCGGCATCCTTCATCCTTGGCGGCCGCATTCAGGACAAACGCGGACCGCGGATTTGTGCGGCCATCGGCGGCACGCTCGTGGGTCTTGGCTTCATCCTGTCGAGCTTCACCACATCGCTCCTCTATCTGTATTTGATATTCGGCGTCGTTGTCGGCCTGGGCAACGGCTTCGGTTATGCCACGCCCGTGCCGGTTGCGTCGAAGTGGTTTCCCGACAAGCGCGGTCTGGTCGTGGGCCTGATGGTTGGCGGCTACGGTGCGGGGTCGGCGATCTTCGGGCCTGTGGCGACGTCCTTGATCGGGAGCGTTGGTTGGCGGCTGACCTTCCAGATTCTCGGTGTGCTGTTTTTCGCGATGGGAATGTTGGGTGCCGCGCTGCTGAAAAACCCGCCGGCAGGCTACCAGCCACCCGGATGGATGCCGCCGACGACCGGGGCCGCGGCTCACCGGAGCATGCGTGACTACACTCCAGCCGAAATGCTGCGCACGTCGACATTCTTCACACTGTGGGTAGCGTATTGTCTCGGCGCGACGGCGGGGCTGATGGTTATCAGCCAGCTCGTGCCATTTGCGCGGGCGGCAGGTTTGACGGCGGCCGCCGCGACGTTCGCGATCACGATCGGGGCGGTTGGGAACGCTGGTGGCAGGATCTTCTCCGGGTGGATGTCAGACACCCTCGGCCGGTTGACGACGCTCCGCGTGATGGTGCTGCTATCCGCGATCGCGATGCCCGTCTGGTTTGGCGTGCGCGAAGAGCTTGTGCTCTTCTATGTGCTCGCCGCCGTTGTGTACTGGTGCTACGGAACCCAACTCTCGGTCTTCGCTTCCACCACCGCGGATTTTTATGGAACGCGCAACCTCGGCATGAACTACGGACTGCTGTTCAGCGCGTGGGGCGTCGCCGGCATCATCGGGCCGATGCTTGGAGCCCGTGTGTACGACCTGTTCGGTGATTATCGGTACGCGTTCTATGCGGCCGGAGCACTTGCGCTGGTGTCGTTCGGATCGCTGGCGATGGCACGCCCGCCGCATCTGGCAACTCCTGCCCCGGTGCCAGCATCGGCCGCCGGTGCGCCCTCGATGGGCAGTGCACGCTAAGCCATAAGGAGACCCGGAATCATGTCTACCGTAGCTAGAACAGACGCGAACGAGATTGCCGTTCACTGGAAAGAGGAGGATTACGTTCAGCCGTCCGCGAAGTTCATTGCGCAGGCGAACCTCACCGACCGTGCGATCGTCGATAAGTTCACAGAGGAGCGTTTTCCGGAGTACTTCACCGAGTATGCGGATCTGGTGACGTGGGACGCGCGCTGGCACACGATCCTCGATGCGAGCAACCCGCCGTTCTGGAAGTGGTTCGTGGGCGGCAAACTCAACGCCTGTTTCAACTGCGTCGACAGGCACTTGGCCAAGTACAAGAACAAGGCTGCTTTCATCTTCGTCCCTGAGGCGGAAACCGAACCGACCTACACCCTCACGTACCAGGAGCTGTACATCGCGGGTGAACGAAACCGCCGCGGTTCTGCGGGATTTCTGCGGGCTCAAGGCGGGCGATCGCGTGACAATTCACATGCCGATGATCCCCGAGCTGCCGATCACGATGCTCGCATGCGCGCGGCTCGGCGTCATCCACTCCGTGGTGTTCGGCGGTTTCAGCGGTGAAGCCGCCGGGTTGCGGGCGGCGGATTCGGGCAGTCGCGTGATGATTTACGCGGACGCGTATTACAGGAACGGCAAGCTCGATCGATCACAAGGCCAGTGCGGACATCGCCGTGAAGACCGCGAAGGCGGAGGGGCAGACAGTCGACAAAGTGCTCGTGTGGCGCCGCAAAGACGGCGAGGACCTATCGAACACGGCGATGGTGCCGGGGCGCGATTACTACATGGAGGAGCTTCTCAAGGGGTTCAAGCGCGTGAAGGTAGCGCCGGTCTCGCTCGATGCGGAGCACCCGCTCTTCCTCATGTACACGAGCGGTTCAACTGGGAAGCCCAAAGGGTGCCAGCACCGGACGGGTGGCTATCTCGCCTATGTGACGGGCACCGCCAAGTACTACCAGGACATTCATCCGGAGGACGTGTACTGGTGTATGGCTGATATCGGCTGGATCACCGGCCACTCGTACATCGTCTACGGCCCGCTGGCGCTGGCCGCCACAAGTGTCTTGTATGAGGGTGTGCCGAATTATCCCGATGCCGGTCGGCCCTGGCGGATTGCGGAACAGCTCGACGTGAACATCTTCCACACGTCCCCTACCGCGATTCGCATGCTCCGCAAGACGGGACCGACCGAGCCGATGAAATACAACTACCAGTTCAAGCACATGACCACAGTCGGTGAGCCGATTGAGCCGGAAGCGTGGCGGTGGTACCACGAAGTGGTGGGCAAACGGGAAGCCGTGATCGTCGACACCTGGTGGCAGACGGAGACCGGCGGATTCCTGATCACGACGAAGCCGGCGCTCGATCCCATGAAGGCAGGCAGCGCGGGCCCGGCGGCGCTTGGGATTTTCCCGGTGATCTTCGACGAGCACGGTAATGAAATCCCGGCGGGTACCAATCGCGCGGGCAATCTCGGGATCCGTAACCCGTGGCCCGGCATCATGCAGACGATTCTCAATGACGATAAGCGGTTCGTCCAGCAGTACTATTCGAAGTTCTGCAAGAACCCCAACAGCAAAGACTGGCGCGACTGGCCGTATTTTGCGGCCGACGGTGCGGTGCTCGCGGCTGACAACTACTACCGGATCCTGGGACGTGTGGACGATGTCATCAACGTCGCAGGTCATCGGCTCGGCACGAAAGAGGTTGAGTCCGCATGCCTCACCGTCCCGCAGGTTGCGGAGGCCGCGGTGGTGCCAGTCGTTGACGAAATCAAAGGGCGGATGCCGGCGATCTACGCGTCGCTGAAGCCAGGCGCGACCGATTCCAAGCAGGTGTCGGAACAGCTGGTCACCGCGGTCGAAACAATCATCGGCAAGATCGCGCGCCCGAAAACGGTGCACATCGTGCCCGACCTGCCGAAGACGCGATCCGGCAAGATCATGCGCCGTATTCTGGCGGCCATTTCAAACCGCATGGATACCGGCGACGTCACCACGCTGGCGAATCCGGAGATCGTCGAGCAAATCCGGAAGCAAGTGCAGGGAGAAGGACCGGTGGAGCTCCAGGAAGGTCCCGAGGATTTGAAACGGTTCGGCGAGCAGGAGTAGCGCCTCTGCAGGGGCGGTCTGCACATGCTGGATCGCCCCATTTTTCCCGTGTTCCGGCCCTTTCCTCGCGCCCTTTCCTCGCGAATTGACACAGTCCTGTTGCAGGAATTAGCCTTCCACACCGAATTGTCGCCCTTGTGTCGGCAGAACCCTTACACCATCGGGCGTTGGAGAGACTCGAATATGAGACAGCGCATTCTTCGGTTGTTCATCGGCATCGCTGCAATCCTTGCGATTCCTACTCTGGTCGTCGCGCAGCAGGAGGCCGTGCTGAGCGGCACAGTCACCGACACCACAGGTGGCGTACTACCCGGTGTCGTCGTTCGCGCCGTCCACGAGGCGACGGGAAACACCTTTGAAACCGTCACGGACGGTCAGGGTGGGTACCGCATTCCCGTCCGCGTTGGCGCGTATCGAGTCGTCGCTGAACTGTCCGGATTCACAAGCGTGACGCGAACGGGGTTCCAGGTGCTTGTCGGCCAGGAGGTGAACCTCGACATCCAGTTGCAGCCGGCCACACTGCAGGAGTCCGTCACCGTCACGGCTGAAGCGCCGCTGGTCGATGTGACCCGGTCGCGCGCCTCGGGCAATATCGATCCGCGTCAGATGCAGGAGCTGCCCGTCCAGGGCCGTAACTGGATGAATCTGACGATGCTCGCGCCCGGCAGCCGCGTGAACGCAGTGCGCGAAATACCGATTACGTCCGAGGCCTCCAGCGTCGGCGTGCAGATGAACCTGGATGGCCAGCAGGTGACCAACATGGTGGCGCTTGGCTTCGGGCAGCCTCGCTACAGCCGTGACGCGATTGCCGAATTCGAGTTCACGGGTCGGGTCGATGCCAGCCAGGGGCGCTCGATGGGCGTGCAGGTCAATGCCATTACGAAATCCGGCACCAATCAATATGCAGGCTCGTTCTCCGGCTACTTCCGAAACGACCGTTTCAACGCGGCCGATCCGGTTACAGGACAAGTGCTGCCATATTCGAACCAGCAGATCAGTACGACATTTGGAGGCCCTATAAAGAGAGACCGGTTCCACTTCTTCGGCAGCTTTGAGTACGAGCGCGAGCCGCAGACCTTCGTCTACAACACACCGTATCCAAAGTTCAACGGCAGTCTGACGGGCACGCGCACGGAGTACAAGCAGCTGGGCCGGATCGACTATCAGTTTTCACCGCGAAACCGGCTGTCGGTGCGCTTGTCGCGCTACGACAATCGCATACCGTACGACTCACGCTACACGGGCGGGTCGGACCGGACCATGGCGTCGGCCATCGGGACGAACCGGCGGAGCGAACAGGCGCTCGGCACGTGGACGCAGGTGCTTGGCAACACCAGTGTGAACGAGGTGAAGGGGGGACACAGCATGTTCCACTGGAACCAGTTCCCCCACGTGAAAAACCCCAACTCACTGCCCGGCATGACGGCGGGTCTTGGCGCGCCGAACATCCTGATGAACGGCTTCACGCTCGGCCAGAGCCACGCGATCACACCGCAGGACATCGGTGAGGATTTCTATACGATTCGCGACGATCTGAGCCTGTCGTTCAACCGCCGCGGCCGCCACGATCTCCGGATTGGCGGGGAGTACATGTATCACTTCACGTTCGAGACCGTGTGCAACCAGTGCATGGGACAGCTCGACCTCCGCGGCGGCCCCGTGCCGGCGAACATCGAGTCGCTCATCGTCGACGTCAACGATGTGTCCACGTGGAACCTGGCTCCGCTCTCGAACATCGCGCGGTTCTATCAGCGCGCGATCGGGATGGATAGCTCGCCATTTTCGCGGCCCTCTGGCAATTCGGGGTTCACCGAGTACGCACCCCGTCACGTCTACGCGGCATGGTTCCAGGACAACTGGTCGGTGTCGCCGAAACTGACGCTGAATCTTGGACTGCGTTACGACCTGTCGATTGGCGAGTTCGTCAACTGGGTCGCGTTCTCGCCGCTCATCGAAGCGGATCGGCCGAACGACACCGACAATTTCGGTCCGCGAGTTGGATTCGCCTATTCACTGACCCCTAGGACAGTCGTCCGTGGCGGCTACGGCGTCTACTACGCGGAGGTCACTGGCCAGCCAGCGGTCTTCACCCTGCGCAACGTGCAGCAGATCACGCCGCAGATTCTGAACGATGGACGGCCGGACTTTGCATCGAACCCGTTCAATGGTCCGGCGCCTAACTATGAACAGGCGGCGCGTCTCCTCTGCACGGTGAACGCTTCGGCCACCTGCCTGCGGGGGAACGTCGGGAATTTCGTAGCGCCGGATCTGAAATCGCCCTTCAGCCATCAGGCCTCGCTGGGGTTCCAGCGCCAGCTCGCCGAAACCATCGCGGTCGAAGCCGATTGGGTCTACGCGGGGAGCCGGGACATCCTGACCGCGAGGAACGTCAACATCGCCTACAACCCAGCCACCGGCGCCAACTATCCGTTCAGCGATGTGACACGGCGTCCGTACGGCGCCTGGGGCAATCTGAGCATCAACCGGCCGGACACCGACAACAGCTTTCACGCGCTGCAGGTGGGACTCACGAAGCGTATGAGCAACCGCTGGCAGGCGTCGGCCACCTATTCGCTTGGCGCGCAGTGGAATTTCGATCAGTTGCCGCTGAACCCGGGCTGCGAACACCCGGTCACCTATACTGCCGCGACGGGATTTCACGTGTGACGTTCCTGTCACGCTCGCGCCCGACATCGCGGAGAACGACTGGTACCTGGGGAGCGACCAGCGGCATCGGGCTACGTTCAACGGCATCTGGGACGCGGGGTACGGTTTCCAGCTGAGCGGTCTGTACATCTTCGGGGACGAGGGATGGGAGACGCCGGCGGCTGGCGTGGACGTTCGTGCGACGGGTGGCGCGGGCACGCGGCTGCGCGCCAACGGGACGCTGATCGAGCGCAACAGCTTCGATCGCAAGTCGATGCACCGTGTCGACATGCGCGTGCAGCGGCGGTTCCGGCTCGGCCCGCGTGTCAGCATCGATGGCATCTTCGAGGTGTTCAACGCGTTCAACCGGGCGAACTACGAGTCGTACGAGATCAACGAGCGAAATGCCCGGTTTGGTCAGCCGAACACGTATGCAAACATCGCATACGCGCCGCGAGTGCTGCAGCTGGGGTTCCGCACGTCGTTCTGACGGTCGAGACAGGCCACGGAGACACAGAGACACGGAGATTGGATTTTTCTCTGTGCCTCTGTGACTCTGTGGCCCGGTTCAGATCCTCAACACGATCTTCCCGAACTGCTGCCCCTTCTCCATGCGGCGATGCGCTTCGGCCGCCTCACCGAGGGGGAATATTCCATCGACGACAGGCCGCAGGCCGCCCTCCGCATACAACCGCATCATCGCGGCGAAGTCGCGCCTGGTGCCCATCGTGCTTCCCATCACGTTCAGCTGCTTCCAGAAGATTCGGCGCACCTCGACGTTTTTGGCCGGTCCAAGCGTGGCGCCGTACGAAACAACGCGGCCCCCGGGCGCCACCAGGTCGAGCGACCTGTTGAACGTCTCACCACCGGCGCCATCGATAATGACGTCAGGGCGACCGCCGATGAGACTCGTGAGCGCCTTGGGCCATTCGGGGTCGTTGTGATTGACGCCGCCGGCAGCGCCATGGGTTCTTGCCGCATCCACCTTCGAATCGCTCCCTGATGTCACGTACACGCGGACACCTAGATGGGTCGCAATCTTCAGGGCACAGGTTGCGACTCCACCTCCGATACCGGTGATGACGAGGGTTTCCCCCGCCCTGACCTGGGCGCGGACTGCGAGCGCTCTGTAGGCTGTGACGGATGCCAGCGGGACCGCTGCGGCTTCTTCGAACGACAGGTGCCGTGGTTTGTCGTGAAGGTGTTCAGCCGGCACCTTGACGAACTCCGCATAGGTGCCGTCCCGCGGCAGTCCGAGGAGCTGGAAGGCCGGTCCCTGGGCCCGCTCGTCGTCGCCCCAGTTGAACGCGGGGTCGATGACAACCTCGCGCCCCCTCCAGTCCGGGTCAACGGCGGAGCCTGTTCGCGCGACTTCGCCGGCACCGTCGGATCCGAGGATCACGGGCAGCTTGATCCCGGCGTACCTGCCCTTGCGAATCCAGATGTCCCGGTGATTCAACGCCGCGGCGCGCAGCCGCACCACGACTTCCCCGGGATCGGGCTGAGGGTCAGGGACGTCCTCGAGCTGCAGGACGTCCGGGTCGCCAAGTGCGCGGAGCACGACAGCTTTCATGCGGCAGCCGACGAAATTACCATCAAACGTCGCCAGACCCATTCACTTGGAGGTCCAGCTCTTCCCGGACCCTTCGCCGCCGAACCATTCGGGTCCGTCCGCGGGTGTGCGCGGCGTATCCGCCATCATCTGATAGATTCTCTGTCGCGACCTGAACGAGATGGAGCTGGACGGGATCACTGATGCGCTTTTATTTGACCGTAATAGTTGTGTGTTTGACGTGGAGCGGCGGCGCCGCGCTGGCGCAGGCCCCTCAAGGAGCGTCCTCCGAGGAACGGACGGCAGTTGCTGCCCGTGCGGCAAGTCCGATTGCGCTAGACGGCCGGCTCGACGAGGCCGCATGGCAGGTGGCGCCGGTAGCACGCGAGTTCATCCAGAACGAGCCCCGGGAAGGCGAGCCGGCCACATTCGACACCGAAGTACGCGTCGTCTACGACGATGAGGCGATCTATTTCGGCGTTGTCGCGGCCGACCCCGAGCCGTCGCAGAATCATCGTCACGGACCTCAAGAAGGACTATGCGGTCGACGGAAGCGACGCCTTCGTCATCCTGCTGGACACCTTTCACGACGGGCGGAACGGCTATCAGTTCGCCACCAATCCCGCTGGGGCCAAGTGGGACGCGCAGCTGGCCAACGAAGGCCGCGACTTCAACGTGAACTGGGACGGCATCTGGGCCGTGGAGGCGCGGATCGGCGAGACCGGGTGGACGGCGGAAATCATGATTCCCTTCCGCACGCTCAAGTTCGCCGATCGCGACCCGCAGACGTGGGGCATCAATTTCCGGCGAAAAGTGCGGCGCCTCAACGAAGACAGCTTCTGGTCGCCGTTGCCGCGCATCTACGGTCTCGAGCGCGTCTCGATGGCGGGCACGCTCGACGGCCTGCGCGGCATTCGCGCGGGCCGGAACCTTCGCATCAAGCCGTACATGTCGACGAGCGGCAGCACCGTGGGCCGGCTTCCGACCGAGGGCGACTTCGACGGCGGCGTGGACGTCAAGTACGGCGTCACGACCGGCCTCGTCTGGGATTTCACCGTCAATACCGACTTCTCGCAGGTCGAAGCCGATGAGCAGCAGGTGAACCTGACGCGGTTCAGCCTGTTCTTCCCGGAAAAGCGCGATTTCTTTCTCGAGAACGTCGGGATGTTCGATTTCGGGTCGACCGGTGGCGGTGGTGGCGGACAACTCGTCCGGCGCCGATCTTTTACGGGAGTCGTCTCTCGCGGGTGCCGCAGATGCGGCTGTTCTTCACCAGGCGCATCGGGCTTTCCGACGACGGACAGGTGATTCCGATTGTAGCGGGGACGCGCTTGTCTGGTCGCGCCGGCGCCTACTCAGTTGGTGCGCTGAACATCCAGCAGGGCGACGCTCCCGGAGTGGAATCCGCCAATGTGACGGCCATCAGGGTCCGTCGAGACATTCTGACGAACTCCGACATTGGCGCCGTGTTGCTGAACAAGGACGACGCCGGGCCGTCGTACAACCGGATGGCAGGCGTCGATGCGAACTTCCGGTTTGGATTCCTGACCCTGAATGGCGTCGTCGCCCGATCCATGTCGGCCGAGCGGGTCGTCCCAGGCGCGGGCAACGAGTACGCGGGACGCGGCTTTGCGCAGTATCAGGACCGGACGTGGCAGTTCCGCTGGGGTTTAGACGCCATTGGCGGCCAGTTCGAGAACGAGCTCGGCTTCGTGCCGCAGCGCGGTGTCAACGGCCAGTCGGCTAATGTTGCCCGGGCGTTCCGATCGTCCGGGCTTCCGGGCTGGGCTCGCGAGATCCGGCCGCACTGGGAATTCGAGCTGTACACGCGGCAGGAGGACGGCTCGCTCGATCAGCGGTTCAGCGGCTACCACCTGCCGCTGGAGTTCTCAAACGGTGGCTTTGCGGAGATTGGCGTGAACACCTTCGCGGAGGTCATCCGGGTGCCGTTTACGCTGAACGGCGCCAGGAGCGCAGTGGTCTCGACGGGCCGCCACGAATTCACGGAGTATTTCGCGCTTTTCAACGGAAATCCGGCCGCGCCGGTCACGCCGGCTGTGCGGTACTCCTTCGGCACGTTTTATAACGGGTACAAGCGATCGTATTCGATCGGGCCGTCCACGAGGCCGAACGAGAAGCTGAACGTGTCACTGAACCTGCAGATCAACGACATCGATCTGCCCGGCGTCTCCTACGTATCGAAGCTGGCGACCGCGCGCGTCAACTACAGCTTCAGCACGAGCGTCTTCCTGAACGCGCTGGTGCAGTACAACACCGACACGAACCAGCTCAGCTCAAACGTGCGGTTCAACATCATCCACCGGCCGCTGAGCGATTTCTTCTTCGTCTATAACGAGCGGCGCGACGAACGCACGAATTCGCGCCTGGATCGGGCCCTCATCGCCAAGCTCACGTACATGCTGGCGCTGTGACGCGTTTTTACTTTGTGTGTAGCGCACGCGTTCAGCAGGTGACAGCCGGGCGCGTGGGCTGACCCCGCCCGCTGCCTCGTCAGGAAGGCGGGTTGCCGGCCGCGAGCAGCACAGGTAGATCCGTAATCGCGTGGACCACCCGGCGGGCCGGAAATCCAAGCTCCTCAGGTAGTTCTACCGCGGCGCGCTGAATCCAGAACGTCGTGAGCCCAGCCGATCCTGCTCCGGCAATGTCCCACGAATTTGACGAGACGAAACCGATGTTTGGCGCAGCAACGGACATGCGTGCGGATGCGAGGTTGTAGACACGGGGACTCGGTTTGAAGGTTCCGACATCTTCGACACTGATGATGGCGTCGAGCAGCGGGGCGATGCCGGCATGATTGGTGGCGGCCTGCAGCATTTTCGGCTCTCCGTTCGACAGGATAGCGAGCCGCAATCCCTGCTTCTTCAGCATCTCCAAACCGGGCCGCACATCGGGGAATGCATTGAGTGTGAAATACGCCTCCATCAGCCGCTGCCGATGGTTCAGAGGCAGATCCAGGTTCAAGCTCTTACAGGCGTAGACGAGGCCGTCTTCGGTTAATTGCCAGAAATTGCGATGTCTTTCCATCAGGCTACGCAGCAGGCTGTACTGGAGCTGTTTTTCACGCCAACGCTGCGCCAGCATGGTTCCGCGCGTGGGGAAGAGTTCCTCGCAGAGCGCCGCGACAGAAAAGACATCGAACAGCGTGCCGTAAGCGTCGAACGCAAGTGCAGTCAGGGACTGAGATTGCATTTCCTGCATTCTCCCGCCGAATGGCTGTTCAGCCAGGCTGAGCCGGAACGTTAAACACGTCACCCGTAATTGACGTATTTACAATCGGTTGGCTATGATCTTCGAACTCGTCAGGCGCGGCGTGCCTGGCTCGGTCAAAGCGCATTTCTTCTAGGGCTCCACAAACTTATGCCGATTCGTCGTTCGTTCGCGCGTCCGCTCCTTCTCTGTACGGTGGCTGTATTGGTCGTTGGCAGCCAACCGCAGCGCGCCTGGGCCCAGCAGGGACAGGCCGCTCCCGCCGGGCCGGAAGCCGATGCCGGTTCCCGGGTTGCCGCGGCGGCGCTCGCTATTCAGGAAGCGCCGATGATTGACGGCATCCTCAACGAGCAAGCCTGGCAGAAGGCGCCGGTGCTGAACGGGTTTACGCAGGCGGAACCGCTCGAAGGCCAGCCGGCGTCGGAAGCCACCGAAGTCCGGATTCTCTACGACAACGACGCGATTTATGTGGGCGTTACGCTACACGACAGCGACCCTTCGCAGATCGTAACCACGGACACCCGCCGCGACGCGGATCTGAACGAAATGGACTCGTTCCAGATCATCTTCGACACGTTCCGCGATCAGCAGAACGGGTTTGTATTCGGCACCAACGCCCAGGGCGTCCAGTACGATGCGCAGGTTCGAGACCAGGGGAACGCGACCAACACCTGGGACGGCAGCTGGGACGTGAAGACGAACGTCACTGAATCTGGCTGGACCGCGGAGTTCCGGATTCCGCTGCGCACGCTGCGCTACGGTCCCGCACCCCAGACCTGGGGGATCAACGCCTACCGCAACATCCAGCGCACCCGCGAGCGCACCTACTGGGCGCCGCTCGAGCGGGTCTACAACATCGGGCGTTTGTCGTCGGCGGGTGATTTGCGCGGCCTGCAGCTGCAGACACCGCGAAATCTCAAAGTGCTGCCATACGTCATCGGCTCAGCGAATCGCGACTACACCCGCGGGGGCATCGTCGACGACACGAACGGCGATTTCGGGTTCGACGCGAAGTTCGGCGTGACACCCAGCCTGAACCTCGATGCCTCGTACAACACCGACTTCGCACAGGTCGAGGTCGACAACCAGCAGATCAATCTCACGCGCTTCAACCTGCGCTTCCCCGAGAAGCGGCCCTTCTTCCAGGAAAACTCGGGGCTTTTCCGCATCGGCCAGGGACAGGAAGTCGATCTGTTCTTCAGCCGCCGCATCGGCCTCGATGACAATGGCGGGCTCGTCCCGATCCGTGGCGGCGGCCGCCTCACGGGCAAGGTCAACGGCTTCAACGTCGGCTTACTGAACATGCAGACCGACGACACGGCCTCGACGGCTGCCAACAACTTCTCGGTGCTTCGTGCGAGCCGCGAGCTGCGCAACCGCTCGGGCGTCGGGGTGATGTTCATCAACCGCTCGGGGACAGGAGACCGCGCCGGTGCGAACAACTGGAACCGCACGTGGGGAACCGACGCGCGGCTGGGTCTCGGCGAGTATTTCACCTTGTCAGGCTACGGTGCGCGTACAGAGACGCCCGGCAGGCTTGGGCGCGACTTTGCCTATAACGCCAACATGCGGTGGGATGACGGCCGCCATGACGGCCAACTCGAGTATGGCGAGACCGGCGAGAACTTCAATCCCGAAGTTGGCTTCCTGGAAACCCCAGGCGGCTACCGAAGGTACCGCGTCGGCTACGGAGAAGTGTGGCGGCAGGAGGGGATCAGGAATGCGGGCTTTCGCGAGTTGAACCCGCACTTCAATTACACCCGATTCGATTACCAGGATGGCGGGCTGCTCAATGCCGAGCTCCACGTCGACAACCACTGGGACTGGGAGAACGGGCAGTTCATCACGGTGGGAGTCAACGGAACGTGGGATGGGTTGCGCGAGCCATTCGAGGTGTATCCGGGCATCGTTGTTCCGGCAGGCGAGCACGGCGGCCTTCGCACGACGTTTCGATACAACAGCGATCGCCGGCAGCCGGTTTACGGCCGTCTGCAGTGGGACATCGGCACATTTCTCAGCGGCCGGCAGAGCAGCCCGACCGTCCAGATGATCCTCCGGGATTCAGGCCGGTTCACGCTCGATACGACGTGGAACTACCGCAGCATCGACCTTCCGCAGGGGAGATTCCACACCAACCTCGGCAACATGCGCGTGACCTACAACTTCACGCCATCGGTCTTCGTTCAGAGTCTCGTTCAGTACAACGATCGCACCGACCGATGGTCAACCAACCTTCGGTTTCACTGGCTCCAGACCGCCGGCACGGGTCTCTTCGTCGTCTATAACAACACCGAGGCGTTAAACGGACTCGGCCCCGTGAACCGTGCGTTCATCGTGAAGTACGTGCAGCAATTCGACATTCTGAACTGATCGGGAGTTCGCCGCTCATATAACTCACCACTCATAATTCACAGCTCGTTATGCGTCGACGATGCCGTCGATCAGCCCGTACTCCACCGCCTTGGTCGCGTCGAGATAGAGATCGGTGCGTTTGGTGTCGCGGATGATCTTGTTGAGGGGGCGGCCCGAGCGCTTCGACAGGATCTCGTAAATCTGCGTCTGCATCTGCTTGAGCCGGTCGAGGTGCTGCGCGGCAGCGGACGTTGATTGCCAGCCGGCCCACTTCGCCGGTTCGTGGATCATGATCCATGAATGCGGTTGCGCCAGCCGCCGGCCGGGGCTCGCGGCCTGCAGTACCACTGACGCCATCGAGTAAGCCATCCCCTGGACGACGATTGTCACCTCCACGCCGCGCCGGACGATCTGACTTATGGAATCGTGGAGCGCAAGTCCATCGGTCACATTGCCGCCAGCGCTGTTGATGTACAGCGTGATCGGCCGTTCGTCGTCGTTGGCGAGCTCGCGCAGCCGCTCGATGACGCCTCTCGCCGGATCCTTCTCGATATCACCTATCAGGTAGACGTCCCGCAGTCGATCTGACGCTTCCCTGCGAATGACGCTTTTGACGGCCTCTATCAGATCCCATACGAGCCGGTCATTCAGATCGCGATTCACCGCATAAGAGGTCGTCGGTGCGCGGTGTTCCACAGGCGGGCGCGGCGGCGTGTTCGGCTCTGAAGGCGGATCGGCCGGCGACGGCGTCGGGGGCCCCTCGGGCGATCGCTGCCCGTCCGCGCCGGTTTGGGCAGGGGCCTTCGGATCGTTCGAAACTGATGAGTTGGGCACACTCAGATGTGTGCAAACGAGGTTCCCCACACGGCGCACAGGGTCAGACCCGGGGTCTGACCCCGGGTCTGACCCTGGTGATCAGTCGACTCAAGGGCTTGAGTCGACGCGTTGCAGAGTCTGACCTCATATACTGGCCGCATGCGACCGCTTTTCTGGCTGATTGGCGTGGCTGCCGTTGTCGTCGCCAGTGTTCTCGTGGCGCAGGATCGACCCGGCTCGCCCCGTCCCGTCATCGGCGTCGCTTCGTCGGGACCAGCACTGGACGAGATTCGGGCTAACAATATTGCCGCCCATCTGCGTTTTCTTTCCGACGACCTCCTCGAAGGGCGTGCACCTTCAACGCGAGGAGGGCAGCTGACCGCCATGTATCTTGCTGCTCAACTGGCGCTTCTCGGCTACGAGCCGGCTGCCCAGGACGGCACATTCTTCCAGGAAGTCGCAATCGTCGAATCGGTGGTAAACCCCTCGTTCACTCTTGCGGCGGGTAATGGCGCGCCTTTCAAGGTACTTGGAGGACGTCGTCGCATTCAGCGATGTGCAGGAATCACAGGTCAAGGCGTCCGGAGACCTCGTGTTTGTCGGTCACGGCATCGTCGCGCCGGAATACAACTGGAACGACTACGCCGGCGCCGACGTGGCGGGAAAGATCGTGCTGGTCATGGTCAACGATCCACCCGCGACGTCAGTAGAGCCTCAGCTTTTTGGGGGCCGGGCTCTCACGTACTACGGACGATGGACTTATAAATTCGAAGAGGCGGCGCGTCAGGGCGCCGCAGGCGCAATCCTGATTCATACCGATGAATCCGCGACTTATCCATGGCAGGTCGTTCAGTCGTCATGGAGCGGGACGCAGTATTCGATTCCCGCCGTTCCGGGTGTTTCCCGGCTGGCGCTGAAGGCCTGGGTGACCGACCGGGCGGCGAGGGAAATCTCCAAGCGCGCCGGCAAGGATCTCGACGCCCTCCGGAAGGCGGCGGCGAGCCGGGGCGCCAGTTCCGTGCCGTTCGGGATCCGGGTCTCCGCGACGATCGACCAGACCGTGCAGAAAAGAACGTCGCCCAACGTCATCGGCGTCCTTCGCGGGACGAACCCTTCTGAAGGCATCATCTACACGGCCCATTACGATCACTTGGGCATGCGCGATCCCCAACCCGGCGACGCGCCGGATGCCGACCGCATATACAACGGAGCTACCGACAATGCATCGGGCCTGTCCGGCACGCTCGAAGTGGCCCAGGCGCTGGCTCGCGCACGCACACGTCCCGCACGCTCGATCTATGTGCTGTTTACCACCGCCGAGGAATCGGGCCTGCTGGGCGCGGAGTACTTCGCTGCCCACCCTGTGCTCCCGGCCGGCGCGTGGGCCGGCAATATCAATATCGACGAACTGAACATGGGCGGACCGAGCCGTGACATCGTGCTGCTCGGCGCAGAGCGTTCGACCCTTGGCACAGTTGCGTCTCGGCTCGCCGGCGAGCGATCGCGTGTTATCGGGCCCGACCCCGAGCCGCAGCGTGGCTACTTCTTCAGGTCGGACCACTTTCCTCTGGCGAAGATTGGTGTGCCAGCAGTGTCGCTGAGCGATCCTGTGGAGTTCATAGGCAGCGATCCGAGTGCGGGCAAGAAGCTGCAGGAGGACTACGACGCAAAGCGCTACCATCAGCCGGAAGACGAGATTCTGCCGTCGTGGGACTACACAGGCGCAGTCAACGACATGCGGTTCCTCGCCGAGCTCGGATGGCGCATTGCGAACGCGCCCGAGATGCCCAGCTATCTGCCAGACGAGCAGTTCGCGCGTCCGCGCCTCAATTCCTCGAAATGACGATGACGTTGGTGGCCGCCGCAGACATCGAGGCGGCCGCTGAGCGTATCCGCAGCGTGGCGGTCCGGACGCCGATCCTCGACGTCGATGTCGTTCGAAGCGGGCAGTCGGGGTCACCTTGTTCGATCGGTCTGAAATGCGAGAACTTCCAGCCGATGGGCGCCTTCAAGATCCGCGGTGCGTACAACATGATCGCGCGGCTGTCACCCGACCTCCGCGCTGCCGGTGTGATTACGTACTCGTCGGGCAACCACGGGCAGGCGGTCGCGCTCGCGGCGGAACGCTTCCGCATCCCCGCCGTCGTGGTCATGCCGGAAACCGCCCCGCGCGTAAAAGTCGATGGCGTGCGCCGCTATAAAGGTGAAGTGATTTTTGCGGGCACGACGTCCGTGGATCGCCGGCAGAGGGCCGAAGCCGAAGCGGCAGCGCGCGGGTTGACCATCATTCCGCCATTTGACCATCCCTGGATCATTGAAGGAGCTGGGACGTGCGGGCTCGAGATTCTCGAGCAAAGGCCCGATGTGCCCGCGGTCTACGTACCCGTCGGGGGCGGTGGACTCATTTCAGGTATTGCCGCCGCCATCAAAGGACGCGGCTCGTCGGCGCGCATTATCGGTGTAGAGCCGACGGGGGCTGCCAAGATGTCGGCGTCGCGCGCGGCGGGCCGTCCGGTGAAATTGGACCACACGTCGAGCATTGCGGACGGCTTGCTGCCGCTGCGGCCCGGAGATCTGACTTTTGCTCACGTCGAGAGCTTCGTGGACGACATCGTCACCGTTGACGACGAGGCGATTGCGGCGGCAGTGCGCTGGCTTTTTCGCGAGGCGCGAATCGTCGCGGAGCCGAGCGGCGCGGCGACGTTCGCGGGCGTGTTCACGTCCGCCTCCGTCGCGGATGGAACGGTCGCCGTGATCTCGGGCGGCAACGTGTCGCCCGAGGACTACGGCCGCTACATCGCATAGAGCAGAGCGCGAAACATAACCGGGCAGCCCAGATCCGTTTCACACATCCGCGCGTTCCACGCGCCACGCGACGCCAACTCAGGATGCAGGACGCTTGCGTTGCGGCTTTAAATGGTCAAAAATATAGTCATGTTAAAGGTCAATGTTTTCGAGATAAAGGCAAAACTCTCTGAGTACATCGACCGTGCCGTCAAAGGGGAGCGGATCGTGATTTGCCGCCACAACAGGCCCGTCGCCGAGCTTCGAGCGATCCAGGAGGTCCGTTCCGAGGCACGTCCAATCGGACCACTGCCTGGACGCCCGACGTTTGCTGTACCTGCGACATTCTTCGAGCCACTGACGGATCAGGAACTCGACTTATGGGAACGCGGTACGCCACTGATGCGAGCTGGCAGGAGGACACACGACAATAATCGGCCTCCGAAAGTCGCCGAACACAAAGCGTCGTACCGTCGCGCCGGTGCCAACAGGGCCCGCAAACACCGGTGAGGCTGCTGCTCGACACGTGCACCTTCCTGTGGCTGGCTGGCGGCAGCGATTTATCGCCAGCCGCCGCGGCCGCCGTGCGCGATGCGTCGAACGAGGTCCTGCTCAGCGCAGTATCAGCCTGGGAGATTACCTCCAAGCATCGGGCTGGCCGGTTGCCGCTGCCCGAGCCGCCGGATCGGTTGATTCCGACCGAGCGCCGACTGCGAGGTGTCAGTGCCCTGGCGTTTGACGAGGAGTCGGCGTATCAAGTGCTGCGATTGCCTGCGCTGCACCGCGACCCGTTCGATCTGATGCTGATTTCCCAGGCGATCGCGCACGGCCTTGCGATCGTCACGCCTGATCCCCTGATTTCTCAGTACCCGGTGCGCGTGATCTGGTAGCTGTCGTTCTACGACTCTTTCTCCGTTAGCGGCAGTTGGCGTTTCGCTTCCTTTATAGCCTCTTCAACCGTCGTAATCTGACCGTCGAGCTGCTTTTCGTACACGTCCTTCAGGATCGCGCCGACGGTTGGTCCCGGTGACAAACCAAGACCAAGCAGGTGCCTGCCGAGAAGCAGCGGCGGTGGCGGCCGATGCTCCACGCCGAGCGTGCGCGCCCGCTCGATAAACCAGTCCATCGCCGAGCAGTCGAAATTACCCGTACGGCCGAGGCAATCCGCGCGCGCGAGGCGCGCCAACAGTTCGAGGTCGACCTTCTGTGCGAGCCGCCTGAACGCGCCATCGCCGACCTGCGGAGCTTTGTAGAACATGCCGGGCTTCAGATGATGGGCGACGAGTCCCACCACCTGCTGCCGCACGTCGAAGCCTTCGATAGCGTGGATGTTGAGACGATCGAGGAGGCTGAGCGTGGGCGCGACGCCAGCCTCTTCGTGGTTCATGGATCGGATCCGGCCGTCAATGACTGCTGTCGTTGACGGCTTGCCGAGGTCGTGGCATACGGCGCCAAGGAGCACCGCGATCAGTTGCGGTCGATCGAGGTCCGCGTTCAACTCCCGCGCCTTATCGACCACCATCAGCGTGTGTGTCCAGACATCGCCCTCCGGATGCCAGTCCGGCTCCTGCTCGCATCCGACGAGAGGCCTCAGTTCGGGCAGGATTGCGTCAACGACGCCGAGCTCGAGCGCCAGCGCGAGTCCAATGGACGGCCGCTGTGCGGCAAGCAGCAGTTTTTCCAGCTCCGTCCATATTCGCTCGGCCGGCAAGTCGTCCAACGTAATGCTGCGGCACAATTCGGCTGTGCGGTCATCGAGGCTGAATTCGAAGCGGGCAGCGAACTGAGTGGCTCGAAGGACGCGCAGGCTGTCGTCGCCAAAGGTCTCAGGATCGACAGCGCGCAGCACGCGTCGATTGAGGTCCTCGCGGCCGCCGAACGGGTCTTCGTACACGTCGGCCAGCGGATCCCACGAAACGGCGTTGATCGTGAAGTCACGCCGCCGTGCAGCCTCCTCGATCGTCATGAACGGATCGCCCACGACCCGAAACCCTTTGTGTCCACGCCCCGACTTGGATTCGTGGCGCGGGAGTGCCACATCGAGAGCATCGGTGCCGTCCCGTTTCTCGACTTGCCCATGCGCTTGACCCGCCTCCCTTGTCGAGATCACCTTGTAGACGGGAAAGCTCTGTCCCACCGCCTCAACGCGCCCAAATCGCTGCAGTAGAATCGCCAGCTGATCTTCGGGGACGCCGAACACCTCCAGGTCGAGATCCTTTGACGGGCGGCCTCTCAACCGATCGCGGACCCACCCGCCTACGATGAGGGCGCGCCCGCCTGCGTCGCGCACCGCGGCGGCTATGTCCGCGGCGAGAGTGAGTGACATCTCGCTAGTGATTGTGCTTCGATCGACAGCGTAAAAGGAAAATTCCGCGTGGCCCACGCCGACCCGACCATCGCACTGCTCGAGGATCTCGTTGCCATCGATTCGGTCAACCCCTCACTCGTGTCCGGAGCGGCCGGCGAGGCAGAGATTGCCGGGCGTATCGCCGCCGAATGCTCGGCAGCCGGTCTTGCTGTCACGGTCACCGAGATCACGCCAGGCCGGCCCAATGTCGTCGCCATCTTCGACGGTCGCGAGCCGGGCCCCACGCTGATGTTCTGCGGGCACGTCGACACGGTCGGAGTTGCAGGAATGGAGCAGCCGTTTCGCCCCATCCAGCGCGACGGCCGTTTATACGGACGCGGCGCCCAGGACATGAAGGGTGGCATTGCCGCCATGCTCGGCGCGGCGCGTCAAATCATCGAAGAGGACCTCTGCAGACACGGACGCCTCATCGTTGCTGCCGTCGTGGACGAAGAGCACGCGAGCATCGGCGCCGAGGCGCTGGCAGAAGCGTGGCGGGCCGACGCCGCTGTTGTCACTGAACCGACCGATCTCGACATTGCGGTCGCGCACAAGGGATTCGAGTGGATTCGGGTCGAGACGCACGGCCGCGCCGCGCACGGCAGTCGACCGCGCGACGGCCGCGACGCGATACTGCGCATGGGCCGTGTGCTGAGTCGGCTCGAATCGCTCGATCGCCGGTTGCAGGCGCAGCGTCCTCACGCGCTACTCGGTACGGGATCGCTGCATGCGTCGATCATCGACGGAGGCCGCGAGCTGAGCAGTTATCCCGAGCGGTGCAGTCTGCAGATTGAGCGGCGGACGCTGCCGGGAGAGCCCGTTGGCGCAGGGTTGCGCGAGGTTCGTGCGATTCTCGAGCGGTTACGCCGGGCGGACGGCGACTTTGTCGGCGACGCGAGCCTCGTGTTCAGCCGTGCGGCCTACGAGCTCGAACTGTCGCATCCGCTGCCCGAGATGCTCGTACGCGCCGCCCAGTCCGCGGGATGTCGGCCGCGGCGCGTCGGCATGAGCTTCTGGAGTGACGCCGCGATCCTGAGTGCGGCGGGCGTTCCGACGGTGCTGTTTGGAC
This sequence comes from uncultured Acidobacteriota bacterium, assembly GCA_963814955.1. Lineage (GTDB taxonomy): Bacteria > Acidobacteriota > Vicinamibacteria > Vicinamibacterales > UBA2999 > DATCJA01. The sequence continues at coordinate 369,683 of CAWFEX010000008.1, read as the reverse complement.
CAGGTGGTGCCGGCCTTCACAGCGCGGAAGAATACGTTCGGATTGACGACGTGTGCGTGTGCCGCGACGCGCTCGTCGCCCTTGCCCGCGCGTTCTTGAAGTAGCGACCGAAAGCGATCGAAACCGCCTCTTGTCAGGCCGCTCGACGCTGGCCGACGAGGCCAACGGACACGGCGGGTTGTTTGCCGACCCGACGCGTCGTGGCGGGCCCCACGTCCCAGCCAGGCGTTTCGTGGCCGCACTGCACGCATTTCAGGGACATACGTCCGCGCTCAAAATGCCGCAGCGAGTCGTGGCCGCCCAGGCCGCAAAAGAACTGTCGTACGTGCATTGACAGGCGGCCCATGAATCCTTCCGGAGGCTGTGCGAGAGCGATGGTTCGTTTGTGCGCCGAATCCAGATACATTTCCGCGATCCTCTTTCATACCGATCGGACGACCCAGTTTCCGTCGTCGCACGGCGTGACATGTCTGTATTTACAAGAGCAATGCCACTCGACGAGATGCATTTCCGGCCGTCCCACGCGCCGGAATACAAGATTGTGATTACAGAAAGGTCAGCGGCCAAGAAATGGTCGCCGAATCAGAGCTAAATGTCCGCGTGCGCGGATCGCGACCTCGTTCAGCGCTCGCGGAATAACGCCTTGAGGACGAACGCAAGATTGGCGGGCCGTTCGCCAAGGCGCCGCATGAAATAAGGAAACCACTCGCGGCCGAACGGCACGTAGACACGCATTCGATAACCGCTCTGTACCAGAGCGGCCTGCAGATCGCGGCGAATTCCGTAGAGCATCTGGAACTCGAACCGGTCGCTCCTGATTCCGCGATCGGCAGTGTACGCGCGCACCTGGTCGATGACCTGCTCATCATGGGTGGCAATAGCGGGACTGGTGCCGTGGTCCAGCAGTTGTCGAGCCAGCCGTACAAATGCCGAATTCACGTCTTCCTTGCGCTGATGCGCGACCGATGCTGGCTCCTTGTACGCGCCCTTGACCAGCCGCACGCGCGCTCCGATTTCGTTCATGCGCTGCACGTCCTGTTCGGTGCGATACAGATAGGCCTGCAGCGCCACGCCAACATTGCGATATTCGTGCTGCCAGAGCGTTTCGAAAATCTCCAGCGTCCGCTCCGTATACGCGGAATTCTCCATGTCGATGCGGACGAAGAAGTCGTTCCGGGAGGCGGGCTCGAGAATTCGGCGCAGGTTGTCCACGCACGTCGCGCGATCGACGTCAATGCCCAGTTGGGTGAGCTTCAGCGAGATGTTTCGTTCGATGCCGGACGCCACGATGACGTCCATCAACCTGACATATTCCCGTGTCGCGGCCGCGGCCCCGTCGAGCGTCTTCACTCCCTCGCCGAGGTGGTCGAGCGTGATGAGGAATCCCTGGGCCTGAAGTCGTCTCGATGCCGCAATCGCGGTCTCGATCGTTTCCCCGGCGATGAAACGGCTGGCGAAGCTTTCGCTCGTCGCGAGCCCGTACCGCGAAGCAAGTCGTTTGAGAAGCGCGCTACGCGAAAGCGTGTAGAAGAACGCCTTCGAACCGGCGTACATCAGTGCGTACGACGCGACGGCGAGGCGAGAAGATGGTCGAGTGTTCGGCCGTAATAGCGCAAGACGTTCCGTTCGCGAACGCGGACGCGATTCTGTTCCACGACCACGATCCCGCGCGTTTCGAGAAGCTCGAGACCGGCGTCGATCGCTTCCTCGCCGCTGTTCACGCCAAGGTTGGCGCCCTTCGACCGCAGCGTTTCAATCACAGCGTCGGCGCGCGCCTCGAGATCGCGCAGTGAAATGGATGGCCGCATGGCGTTGGCAACCACAGCCGTCGGCAGCACCTTGTACAGCCGACCGACGGCGTCCATCACGGTGTGCGCGAAGTTCAGCACATCGCGCCGGGACGAGGGGTCGATGTCGATACTGATCGGCTTGCCGAACGTGACGAACGCTCTCGACTTGTATCCGACGGCATGACGAACCATCTCGGCCAGCTCGCGGCTGAACGGACGCTGCGTGCGTTTCACCCGTTGCCGCGCCAGCACATGATCCTCGAGCACCAGGTCGTAGGCCACCGCCGCCGGCACGACCATCAGGTCCGAGGCGTCGGTCTGCAGGGCGGCATGAATGAGTCCCGTCTTCGGGCTCTTGATCTCACCGCTGTAGCTTCTGCCTCCCTCGGGATAGAAGAACAGGTCGTGTTTGCGGAGAAGCTCGGCCACGTACGCTTTCAACGTGATCAGGTAGGCCGGGTCCTTCATGTTGCGGCGGATTGGAATCGCGCCCGTGACGTGACGATGGAGCAGCCCCAGCGGTCCGCCGAACAGGTTGATGCCGGCGGCAATAATCGGAGGACGCACCCCGTTCTCGTCCAGTACCAGCAGCTCGACGAGGTAATCGGTGTGACTCTTGTGGTTGGACGCGTAGACGACGCGGCCCGCACGGGTCGCAGCCCGAGCCCGCTCGATGTGCTCGGGAATACGCTCGATTTTGCGAAGAATCGGATAGAGCGGATGTTTCAGCGCGCGGTAAATGGAGTAGCGCTGCGTTGTGCGTAATTCCTCGAGGTAGGCCTCGATTTTTTCGCGGGCAGCCCGTCCGCTCAGGCCGTGGTTGCCCTCGATGTATCGGGCCACCTCTTCGCGCGCAAGCACAGCCTCGGTGATCTCGTCGATCATCGGCACTGGGACTATACCATCCTGGCGCTGTCAGTGCTTCGTGCTTGGTCCCGGTCTGTACCACGAAACGTGCAACGCTTTCGCGCCCGATATGGTTCGTCTGGTCCACGGGACCCGCCTTACGAGTTGTAAGACCGATTCCAGGCACTAAACATCCGTCAGCCGTGCCGCGACGGCATTGGCGAACCGCGTGGTGCTCGCGTTTCCCCCGAGATCGGCGGTTCGGACACGATCCTCGGTGAGGACCCTCCGAAGCGCGGTCATGATTCGGTCGGCAATCGTGCCTTCGTTCAGGTACCGCAACATCAGCACCGCCGAGAGCAGCAACGCGGTCGGGTTGGCCACGTTCTTTCCCGCAATATCGGGTGCGCTGCCGTGTACCGCCTCGAAGACCCCGATGTCGGCTCCCAGGTTCGCCCCGGGCACGACGCCAAGACCCCCGACGAGCCCCGCGCACAAGTCGGACACGATGTCGCCGTACAGATTCGGCAACACGAGCACGTCGAACTGCGACGGGTTCATGACAAGGTGCATGCACGCGGCGTCGACGATGCGATCGTCGCATGTGATGTCAGGATAGTCGGCCGCCGTGCTGCGGAAGCTCTTCAGAAACAGACCGTCCGCCATCTTCATGATGTTCGCCTTGTGCACTGCTGTCACCCGCTTGCGGCGATGTCTCTTCGCGTAATCGAGCGCGAACCGTGCAATCCGGACCGAAGCGGCTTCCGTAATGATTTTCAGGCTTTCAACCACGCCGGGTACCACCTCGTGCTCGAGTCCTGCGTACAGGTCTTCCGTGTTTTCCCGGACGATGATCAAGTCGACGCCCTGATATCGGGACTGCACGCCTGGGAGGCTCTTGACCGGCCTGAGATTCGCGAATAAATCGAGGGCCTTGCGCAGACCGACGTTGACGCTGGTGAACCCGCCTCCTACCGGCGTGGCGACCGGACCTTTCAGCGCGACTTTGTTGCGACGAATTGATTCGAGCAGCGGGTCGGGCAGGGTCACCCCGAACCGATCGAGCGCGGCCGAGCCGGCGAGATGGCGCTCCCACTCGACGTCGAGTCCTGCCCGTTCGAGGATTGCGACGACGGCTTGTGTGACCTCCGGGCCGATGCCGTCACCCGGAATCAGTGTGATGACGTGCTTCAGCGCCTATCCCTCCCTCGCTTCCCAGTAAAGCAAGGCAAGCGCTCCCGCCATCGTCAGCAGCATGAGACGCGTCGAAAGCACGTGCAGCTCGTCGAACCTCACGCGGCGCGCGTCGCTCACGGGCAGTGCGGAGGGAGCGACCCCGGATTCGAGTTGTACGGCGTCAATCTGTGCTGACACAATCACTCCGGAATAGAGCGACGTCGCGAGCATCGCAGTCACGATGGCAACACGCACGCCGAAGGCCGGCGGCGGTGGACCGAGGAGCCGCATCAGGAAGAGCGTGACGAGCAGCAGGCCACCCGCCGCGTACGCAACGTAATGGAACCGCGCAAGAATGGCCCCGAATACTTCGCCGCCGAGCGCGCGGCCTGTAACCGGTTCGTGTGCCTGCAGCACCTGGAAGATGGTGGGCGCGACGAGTGCACCAAGCGCGAACATCCCTCCGAGCCAGACGACGAGCGTCAAAACGTACACGTACCGCAGCGCGAGCACCACGAGATTATAATTCTCCGACGCGGAGGGAATTTCTTGTCAGTGCAGACATCTGTGCGCGTTCCGGCGCTGATTAATATCGCAACGCGCCTGCGTATCGATTCAGTGCGTTCGACGTCGGAGGCTGGCAGCGGCCACCCCAGTACGTGCTGCTCGGCAGCCGAGATCATGGCGGCGCTGTTTTTCGCGGAAATGCGATACGACCCGCACGATCCCCAGAATCCCGACAACGACCGTTTCGTCCTGTCGAAGGGTCACGCAGCACCAATCCTTTATGCGGCATGGGCCGAAGCTGGACTGTTGAAGCGAGAGGATCTTTGTCGCTGCGACGAATCGATTCCGACCTCGAGGGACACCCGACACCGCGTCTTCCGTTCGTGGACGTCGCAACCGGCTCTCTGGGCCAGGGGCTGTGCGCGGGAGTCGGCATCGCGCTCAACTCCCGCCGCATAGGCTCGGACTACCGCACGTATGTGCTGCTTGGCGATGGTGAGACGGCCGAAGGGGCCGTGTGGGAAGCAGCCAGTGTCGCCGCCGCGGACAAGGTCGACTCGTTGTGCGGCGTTACCGACATGAACGCGCTGGGGCAGAGCGGCCCGACGCAGTGGGCACACGACGTCGAGGCCCTGGCCGCACGATGGCGGGCATTCGGCTGGCACACACTCGCCGTGGACGGCCATGATGTGCCGGCGCTTCTTGACGCGTTGGACGAAGCACGGCGGACGCGCGGTCGGCCAACCATGATCGTCGCCCGCACGATCAAGGGCAAGGGCATCTCGATCATGGAAGGCAAGGGCGGCTGGCACGGCAAGACGCTCAAGAAGGGTGAGGAGCTGGAAAAGGCGCTCGCCGAGCTTCACGCACAGTTCGTACGCGACGACGGTCCGCCGCCCAGGCCGCAGCCGCCGCGCGGTGTTAGTCGCCCGGCGTTCAGACAAGCGACTGTGGGTCCCTCGCTCTACAAGCTTGGAGACAGCGTCGCCACGCGTGAGGCTTACGGTGCGGCTATTGCGCGCCTCGGCGCCGGCGATGAACGGATTGTCGCGCTCGACGGCGACGTCAAGAATTCGACGTTCAGCGAGAAGTTCGAACAGCAGTTTCCCGACCGCTTCTATCAGACATTCATCGCCGAGCAAGCAATGATCGGCGTGGCGATGGGACTGGCAAGCCGCGGCGCAATTCCGTTCCCGTCGACATTTGCCGCATTCCTGACGCGTGCCGCCGATTTTGTACGTATGGCCGCAATCAGCCGCCTGAATATCAAAATCGCTGGTTCACACGCGGGAGTCTCGATAGGAGAGGACGGCCCGTCGCAGATGGCGCTGGAAGATCTTGCCATGATGCGCGCGCAGCCGAATATCGCAGTGCTGTACCCATCGGACGCGGTGAGCACGGAACGGCTGATCGAACGCATGGCCTACCATCCCGGCCCCGTCTACATGCGAACGACGCGTCCGAAGACGACGGTGATTTACGGTCCCGATGAAACGTTCGAAGTTGGTGGCCTCAAAATCGTGCGCGAGAGCGATTCTGATGTCGCGACAGTCGTTGGTGCCGGGATAACGCTCTTCGAAGCGCTCCATGCATACGACGAACTGAGCAAACAGGGTATCCGCGTCCGTGTCGTCGACCTCTATTCAGTGCAGCCGGTCGATGCAGCCACCCTCGTCCGTTGCGCGCGCGAAACGAAGGGGCGGGTCATCACCGTCGAAGATCATTACGCGGCGGGCGGCATCGGCGACGCCGTGGCGAGTGCGATCGCCTCTGAGGGATTCACCGTTCATCGACTGGCCGTACCAGACATTCCGCGCAGCGGCTCGCCGAACGAGCTCGTCGATCGATACGGCATCTCTGCCCGTCACATCATCGCCGCTGTCGGAAAATCGTAGGAAGCGCAGGTCCGCGTGACCGAACGCTATCGGCGCGGAAGGCGTTGTGCCTGCAGCACGCGCTGCGCCTGCGCGATATGCCGCCTCTCATGCGTAATCAGTAACGCGAACGCCGATCCGAGAGGCATCGGCATCCAGTGCACCACCGGCGATGCGGCCCGCGCACGTGCCAGATCAAGTCCGTTCGCCTGCCGCAGTCGATCGACGTACTGCACCTGATACGCGCGGAACGCCGCCATGATTTCCTGCCTGGAACGGCTCGGCGGCGGGTAGAACGATCGCGGCGCGTTGGCGCGAAACCACGAATTCGGCTGCATCAGCAGCACATGCAGGCGGCCCACCCAGTTGTACCGGTACGGGCCGGGGCCGTACAGACCGCGGCGCATGGCATCCGCGATTCCCGCGTCCAGCACCGGCAGATACTCGCGGGCGGTGGCGTTGAGGTGATCGATGCACTGTCCGACGGACCATCGGTCGGGCGCGGGCTGCCATACGAATTCCGAGTCGGTGAGCGGCGCCACGAGGGCATCGACGTCGGTTGCAAGCTCCTCGAACTGGCGTCGGAAGTCGTCTATCTCAGGGGCCAGCGCCAGCGGGCTCCGGGCGTCCATGGGCAGACCATCTTACGCCGCAAGTCGACGTTGTACACGCCGGCGCAGACGCATTGCATCGCGCGGCGCATGCCCGCCCGTGTCGTTGTTGAAGTACGCATAGACATCGAGTCCGCTTGCGGCACGTTGTGTCAGCCAGTCACTCCAGTCGTCCAGCCGCTGATCATCGTATGCGCCGCCATATTTCCCTTCGCCAAAGTGAAAACGAACATAAACAAACGGGCCGACGACGAGTTTTCCGCTGGCCGATCCCGCCATGTCGTGAAGACATAGCGCTACGCGATACCGGTTCAAGAGCGCGTAGACCCGTTCGTCGTACCAGCTCGGTTCACGAAATTCGACGGCATGAAGGGGAGACGGCCGCGCCGCGTGGAGGGTGCGAAGAAAGATCTCGAAACGCTCGAGGTCAAGCGGCCAGCGCGGCGGCAGCTGATAAAGGACCGGCCCCAGACAGGCGCCCAGATGCCGGGCGTTGGCGAAGAAACGGGCGAGCGGATCCTGCGGGTCCTTCAGCTTTTTCATGTGGGTGAGGAATCGGCTCGCCTTGACCGCGTAGACAAAACGGGGCGGTGCCTGTTCACGCCACTTGGCAAAAGTACCGGCGTCAGGCAGCCGATAAAAGGTGTTGTTGATCTCAACCGTATCGAAATGAAGCGCGTAGTGAGCGAACCAGCGCGCCTGAGGCAGCCCTGCGGGGTAAAAGTTGTCGCGCCAGTGTCGGTATTGCCAGCCCGAGCAGCCGATTCGAACCGTTCCTGGGTCTCGCATTACCGTTGAGCTCTGTAACTCCATGAAGGATCGCTGTTTACACGGGATACGGGGTTGACTAGAATTGAGTGGCGCATGCGTCGCGGCTCGTCCCCGACCATGCTTTCCCACAAAAATCGGGCCGTGTTGCACCCGGAATCTCCGGTTGTGGTCGGCTCATCTGCGACCAGGTAGGGAGATCCGCGTGTTCGGAGGCAGACTTTCTCGCAACGGCCTGTTCTGGACAGGCTCCATCCTCGGCATCGTCGCGCTCCTGACAATCGCCTTTCTGGTTGTTCGCACGACCAGCGCCGTACAACCAGAGTCTGTTGCGTTCAGCGATTTCCTTCGCGATGCACAGGCAGGCCGTCTTGCCACCGTAACCGTGACCACAGACGGCGTGTTGTTCGAGCGGAAGGACGGCAGGTCATTCCGCACGGTCGCACCGCAGGGCTTCATCGCCTCCAATCCGACGTTCGTGACGGGACTTGCCGAGCGCGGCATTCGTCTCGACGTTCACCAGCCGCAGCCGTCCAATGCCGGCCGCTACGGTGCGATCGTTCTGGGATTTCTGATTCTTCGGCATTGCCGCTCTGGTTCTCATTCGAATGATGACGGGGCGCGTGCCGACTCTCGAACGGACCCGCACCATCGATACCGAAAAGGTTCCCGTCACCTTTGCCGACGTCGCCGGTGTCGACGAGGCGAAAGACGAGGTTCGCGAGATTGTGGAGTTCCTCAGGGATCCGGCGCGTTTCGCCACCATCGGTGGCCGCATCCCGCGCGGCATCCTGCTGGTCGGACCGCCAGGAACCGGTAAGACGCTGCTCGCCCGATCGATGGCGGGTGAGGCCGCCGTACCGTTCATCTCTGTCAGCGGCTCGGATTTCGTCGAGATGTATGCCGGTGTGGGCGCGGCCCGCGTTCGTCGCCTCTTCCGCGACGCGCGCCGTCACAAGTCGTGCATCATCTTCGTCGACGAGCTCGATGCCGTCGGGCGTAATCGTGGGGGCACGTCGTTGAGCCACGAAGAGCGCGAGCAGACGCTCAATCAGCTGCTCGTCGAGATGGATGGCTTCACGCAGTCGGAGAGCATCATCGTTGTCGCGGCGACGAACCGTCCGGACATCCTGGATCCCGCGCTGTTGCGTCCGGGCCGCTTCGATCGTCAAGTCACCGTCGGCAATCCGGACTTACGCGGCCGCGAACAGATTCTGCGCGTCCATTCACGGAAGGTGGCGCTCGAGCCCGATGTGGACCTCCGCTCAATCGCGCGCGGCACGCCGGGTTTCTCCGGTGCGGATCTGGCAAACCTCGTCAACGAGGCGGCGCTCACCGCTGCCCGCAACGGTCGGACCGCCGTTGGCACTCGCGACCTCGATGCCGCGCGTGACAAGGTGCTGATGGGAGTGGAGCGCAGATCGGTGGCGATGAGCGAACACGAGCGGGTGACGTGCGCCTACCATGAAGCCGGGCACGCCGTGGTGGCCGCCATGCTGCCCGACGCCGATCCGCTTCACAAGGTCACAATCATTCCGCGCGGTCGCGCGCTGGGCGTGACCATGCAGCTGCCTGAAGCCGACCGGTATACGCACTCGAAGCAGTTTATCGAGGCGCAGATCGCGATTCTGATGGGCGGCCGCGTGGCCGAGGAATCCTTTCTCCGTCAGATGACCAGCGGTGCCGCCAACGACATCGAGCGTGCGACCGAGCTGGCCCGCCAGATGGTCTGCGATCTCGGGATGTCGCCGCTCGGACCGCTTCATTACCGCCGTCCGGCGAGCGCCTGGGATTCGGACAGCAGAGCGGCAGGCTTCAGCGAGGAAACCGCCCGCCGGGTGGACGACGAGATCCGCGCGATCGTGATGCGCGGCTACGAAACGGCCCGGCAGATCGTCGAACAGCAGCGGGACGCCGTGAAGGCTGTCGCCGTGGAGCTGCTCGACGTCGAATCGATCGACAGCAGTCGTTTGAAGGAATTGCTCGCGGGGGCGGTGACGCCCGCCGTCGTGCCTCCAACCGTCTCACCTACAGCTAGCGAAGCGGCGCTGAACTGACCGCCGCGATCGTTTCCGCAGCCGGCGACTCCGGCCACCGGGGCGCGGGCGCCGCCGTGTATCTGGCATGCGCCAGGCTCGCCTGGAACAGCGCGGTTTGTGACGCGATGAATTGCAGCTTCAAAACGATTCGCGCAAGCACATAAAACTGCGCGGCGATGAACGCGACCCACATGACTCCGCCGGCGCCGGTAACGCCAGGCGCTGCCAGCGACCAGACAGCAATCAGTACGAGAAATGCCAGGGCATTCAAGGAATAGAGACCGAATGCGGCGGCCGGATGGCGTCCAAGGAATGTGATCGCGGCTCGGAGGGCACCGAACACGCTGCGCCGATCCTCGACGACAAGACGGATTCGCGCGTAGTCGAACACGATATTGACGGCGATGAGACACGCTCCGAACAGGACGTAAAGGGCGACTCGCCAGAGAAACGCATTGCGCTCGACGGCGATGTCTCGCGTCAACCATCTGTAACCATCGTCGAGAAGCCACGTATGGACGCGAGAAAACAGCGCCCAGTGCACCAGGCCCGCCATGATCGCCAGGCGCAGGAAGCGCCCGAAGAAAACCCCGGAAGCTCCAAAGAACCCGAACGCGCGCGTGGGGCGCTGCCGTGCGTAGCGATCGAAAATGCCGGCAGACACGAAGCTCCACGCCAGCAGGTAACCCGCCAACGCCAGGGTGATTGGCATGACCTCCGGTTGCGCGTCGAGAATGCTGCTCAGGTTGTCGAGTGTGGCGGCAAAGCCGATGATCGCGGGGGAAAACGTCGTCGTCAGTCCTGATGCCTGAGAGCCGAATTCCTCCCACCAGTCGAAGTTCGCGCCGTCGGCTGCGGCATCGGCCATCAGGCTGCGGCCCAGGTGAGCGGCGATCGTCCCGCGCACCGCGACGGCGAGCGGAAGCGCGATGACGATGGTCAGCGCGAACATGCCCGCGATGATCGCCGGCGCGCGGAGCACGCGCACAAATCCGTCGCGCCACGCTGCGATCGTCATACGAAGAAGGCGTAGGTGAGCATCAGGTCCTGCAGCCAGACGAGCCACTTCAGGCTCCACTTGAGGCTGGCATCGGCCGCCCGTGGCGCGAGCGTGGCGCTGTTGTTGGTGTAGTTCACGTCGAGAAGCAGCACACGCTCGGGATCGACTTCGACGGAAAGACCCTCTGACGGCCGATCGTACGTGTAAATCACGCGCCGATCGCGTCCGTCCCAGCGCTCCGTGATGCGCTGGCCATCGCGGAACTTCGTAACGACGTCAACGGGAAACACAGCTTCGCCGAATCTCCGGACGACGACCGTCGTGCGGTATCCGCTCGCTTCGCCACCGGTCCGCTCCGTCGTCGTGTCCGGCTTCGGCTCTTGCTCACCCGCAGTGTCCGGCTTCAGCCGGACCGACCTGCTCGTGAAACTCTGAACACCGTAGTCGAACACATTCGAGCCGCGGTACGCCTCGTCGAAAAACCATTTCATGTCGCGACCGGTGATCTCGTTCACCACCGCAAAGAAGTCGTCCGGCTGCGGGTGGCGGAACTTCCACCGGGCGAAATATGTGGACATCACGCGCTGCAGCACGGGCCAGCCAAGATGCCGTTCCAGTGTGTGCAGCCAGAGCGCCGTCTTGTTATAGGTGATGAATGTGGCGGTGCCCGGCCAGTAGCGGAACGTCGGAGTCGCCTGGGCGTCGGCTTCTGCGTTCTCGCGATAACCCGACAGGCGGTTGCCGTCCGTCGCGCGCGAAAGGCGGATGTCGTCGATGACCCAGGGAATGAACCCACCAAAAAAGCGCAGGGCGAGCTGATTGGGAAACGCCGCCTCGTCGATGACGCGTGCAGTGGAGAACGTGTTGAGTCCTTCGTCCATCCAGGCATGCTCGAATTCGTTGCTGCCGACAATCGCGTACCAGAACTGGTGCCCTGCCTCGTGAATCGTCACGCCTTCGGGCTGCAGAACGCGCGATGGTGCAATGAATCGCGAACCGGCCGTGAACAGCGTCGGGTACTCCATGCCGCCGCTGCCGCTCTGATATGCGGGGTCGACGATGGTGATGTGGTTGAAGGGATAGGGTCCAAACCACTCGCCGTAGTAACGCAGCGTGGCCGCGGTAGCGTCGAAGTGGCGCGCCTCCTGGCCGGCGTGCTCGGGCTGGAGCAGCAGCCGCATTTCGACGCGCGGAAGTCCCGGGTGCTCGAAGGTACGCTTCACGTCGATGAACTGCGGACTCGCCGTCCACGCGAAGTCGTGGACATCGGCGGCCCAATACCGGTGTGTGTTCTCGGATAGTCCATCGCCGTTGCCGCCGCTGTCGCCGTCGCCGCAGGTGGGCGACGGATCTGAGCGTCACGCGGCGGACGGCAGCCGGTCGCGCCGACGACGAATTCGCGCGGCGCGGTAATCCGCACGTCGTAGACGCCGTAGTCGGAGTAGAACTCGGTGTGGGAGTGGAACTGGTGTGTGTTCCAGCCCGCATCCTCCAGCACGCCAATCTTCGGGAACCACTGGGCGATGAAGTAGTAGTCGTCCACGTAGCCGGTGCGCGCAAACGGACGGGGAATCTTGCCCGTCCATTCCACCTCGATATCGAGCGTTTCCTCCGGCTGCACCGCGAACGGCAGCGTCACCGCCATCACCGTGCGATCGGCGGCGTTGCCGTCGTCGGGCGCCAGATACCGCTGTTCGGAAGTCAGGTCGGTCCAGCCGTTCGATTCGTTGTCAGATCTGCGCGCCGAACCGTCCCGCCGGACTTCCATCGACGCGCACAGGGCGGCGTACGCGAACCCGGCTCACGTCCATCGAGCCCCATGCGTCCTCGCGTGGCGTGGTGAAGTTGCCGGCAAGTTGTCTTTCGCGCAGCCATGTCGAATCGAGATTTCGCCATGCATTCCAGTACAGATGAAACTGCAGTTCGGATGTGGGGTTGGCGCTGATGTTGCGCCAGCGAATCGTTTCGCGGCCGGTCAGGCGGCGCGCAGAGTGATCGAGCGTGACGTCGATGTCGTAATTGGCATTTCGCGGTGACCGTGCTCCCGCCTGGGCCCGATCGAAGCGTTGAACGCTCGGCTGTTGTGCCTCGACACCGATGAGATGCAGCGCCACGACAGCGGAGGCGGCCGCGAGAAGCCTGCTCATCATTGCGTGCATTCTATAATCGGTTTCTTGTGCAGGAGGCGGAATGCCAATTCGTGTCGTGCTCGTCGGCCTGGGACCTATTGGCGCCGCCGTGGCTGGCCAGCTCGATCGCCGTAAGGCGTTTCAGATCGTCGGGGCCGTTGATATCGACCCGTCGATGACGGGGAGGGACGCCGGCGAGGTTCTGGAACTTGGCCGCCGGATGCGCGTAAAGGTGCGCGATGACATCGGCCCGACACTCCGGGCGACCAGACCTGACGTGGCCGTGATGTGCACCGGCTCACGGCTCAAACAGGTACTGCCGCAGTTCGAGGAGGTGCTCAGCCGTCGCGTGCCGATCGTCACCACGACCGAAGAGGCAGCGTACCCGGCGACGCGAAACAGACGCTTCGCCAGACGGCTGGACCAGGTGGCCCGTAAGGCGAAGGTCGCGGTACCTGAGCACCGGCGTCAACCCGGGCTTCATCATGGACGCGTTTCCTATTGCGCTCACCGCTGTGTGCGAGCGTGTCGACCGGATCGAGGTGCAGCGGGTGCAGGATGCACGCGTCCGCCGGCTCCCGTTTCAGCGCAAGATCGGCGCGGGGCTGACGACCGAGCAGTTCCAGCGCGGCGTCGATACGGGTCAACTGCGGCATGTCGGTTTCTCAGAGTCGATTCAGATGATTGCCGACGCGGTGGGATGGAAGCTCGAGCGCGTCACCGATGAGGTCGTCCCGAAGATCGCTTCCCGTACCGTCGAGAGTGAGCTCCTCGCCGTCGATGCCGGTTACGTATGCGGCATCGTCCAGGACGGCATCGGATATGTCAAAGGGGAGGAGCGCATCCGGCTGCATCTCGAGGCGTATCTGGGCGCTCCCCAGTCGTTCGACTCGGTACTCATTGAGGGATCTCCGAGGATTCATTCGAAGATCGACGGGGGCGTGCACGGTGACATTGCCACCGCGTCGATGGTGGTGAATTCGATTCCGGCGGTCGTCGATGCGCCGCCAGGGTTGCGGACGATGCGCGACCTGCGGCTGCCGTCGTTTTATCCCGGCCGCTGACGACGTAGTATCCGCCTTCACCCCTGATCCCGGGGTGCCCTAGCGTAAGTCGGGGCAGGCGGACTTTGAGGGTCCGGCTAAAGCCGGACACTACGTACCTGATTTGCTTATGGCCGCTCGACGAGCGTGACGTTGCAGCCGAGCTCGAGCGCGAACCGGCCACGGCCGCGCGGGACGATGCGGATGTCGGCGCACTTCTCTTCGAGTCGTCGCCGCAGCAGCAGCAGCCGCGTCTCGAGGTTGTCCTTCCACTCGGGCAGATTCAATGATTTGTCGAGGCGAAGCTCGCGATTGGTGAACTCCACACGTCCTTCGGCGTCGCGCCGGCGCAGCAGCTTCCACAGAATGTTAGCAGGCAGACTGCGGATCAGGTACTCACCATCAATCAGGATGCATTCGTCGCGCGTGTAGTACGCAACTTCCCGTTTGGGCGACGACCGCGGAACGGCCACCGAGGCGGTCTTTGGTGCCGGTGACACCGCGCTGTCGGGCGACCCCTCCGACCGCTCATGCAACTGCATGTTCTGAATCGCAATGGCCAGATAGCTGCCCAGGAGCTCGATGGTCGTCTTGTCTTCCTCGTGAAAGCGGTACGGCATTTCGCTTTCGATGCACAGCACGCCCACCAGCTCGCCGCGCACGAGAAGCGGTACCCCTAACTGGCTCTCCGGATTGTGAAGTCCAGGCAGTGGAATCTGGCGATCGGGCGGGCACAGTCCCGCTTCCTGCGCACGCTTGTGGACCGCGTACGCGTAGAGCAGCTGGCGAATCAGCCCCGCGATGCGAATCGGCTTGCGTGCCTCCGCGACCATGCCGATGATGCCTTCTCCGAGCCTTGCCTCCGCACCGACGCCTGTCTCCGCATATCCGCGGCTGGCGATGGTGACGAACACGCCTTCGTCATAGGAAGGAAGAAGGATCATCGAGTGACCGAAGCCGAAGCTTTCCTCGAGCCCTTCGAGGATTGAGTCGAGCAGCCCTTCGAGCGACTCGGCCCGGTGGATGCGGTCGGACAGATTCTGGAGGGCCTTCATCGTGAAGACCGGATCGGCAGCGGCCGGCCGCCGGCCCTCCGCCGCTGCCGACCGCGCGCTCTCGTCTTCGGCCTTTTCGACCGACAGCACCTCGTAGATATCGGCTGCCAGCAGTTTGAAGATGCCCTTGAGGCCGGAGTACGACGCGATGGCTTCTATCCTCAGGTTCATCCGGTCGAATACCGGGCCCGAGGTTTCCGATCGGATGTACCGCAGACGCAGCCGCCACCCCTGGCTCGTGTCCGGGTCGAGCAGACGGACCAGGGCGTGAGGGTTTTCTGCGATATTCCGGTGGCTCTTGTTGAAAAACTGAAACGAGAGCGCCACGTGCGTCGAATCGACATAGTCGACGTGACTGAGAATCGCCGCGTTCGGCGTTCCATCCCGGGCGCAGGTAAGAAACGTCGCAGGAATGAGTCCCTGGAAGCACGACGCCATCGATTCCAGGTTGTAGCCGTGCACGCCGACGGCCGACTGTGGTGACGTCATTTCAGCGCCGCTCCTGCACCCGGTCCGGGTGTCTGGTTGAAGAGCGCCGTCACCCGCACGCGGATCGCCACGCACGGCCACGTCTGCCAGTTCTCGACGGCGGCACGTGGATATCCGATTCCCTCGAGGCGCGTCAGCCACCGATCCCACTGGCCGATGACGAACGGCCGCTCGGACGCACGGGCCGCGCGTGCGTCGATGAACACGCCTTTCACCTGGCATGCCCGCTCGTCGGGCGGGCGCGCGAACACGAGCGCCGCCTGTCCGTTGGCCTCCAGATCGGACACCACCTGCGGTGCGGCCAGCTTCGGCACGTATGCGACGACATGCTGCCCGTCGTCTTCGACCTTGACGGCGACGATACGGGCGCCGTTCGGCTCGAGACGGGCGTTGCGCGTGCCGATCTGAATGGCGATGCCTTCCTGGAGAAAGGCCGCCAGCTCCTTGTCGATCATGGAGTTAAGGGTCCCAAGACTGTGGTTAGTGTTCTTTTAGGATATCAGTAGGGAAGGTTTAGGGTTCGTCCCGCCAGCGGCTCGCTAGAGTAGGCGTCGCAACACATGGAGGTGACGCACATGACTCGACAGCACCTGGCAATTCCGTTTCTCGTTCTCACCCTCACGCTGATTTCAGGCATCTTCGTGCGCGCGGGTAGCCCCGCTGAGCCCGCAGCCGCACCATCGAAGGCCGACGCGATTGCTCGCGGCAAGTATCTGGTGGCGTTCGGCAGCTGCAACGACTGCCACACACCGTGGAAGCTGGGCCCGAAGGGCCCCGAGCCTGACATGACGCGCGCGCTCACCGGACATCCGGCCGACGTCAAGGTATCGCCCGCTCCAACGCTCGAGGGCTCATGGGGCCTCGCCGCGTCGGCCACGATGACTGCGTGGACCGGCCCCTGGGGTGTGAGCTTTCCGGCGAATCTCACGCCGGACAAGGAGACCGGACTCGGCGACTGGACCGAGGAGATGTTCATCGCGACGATGCGGACCGGCCGGCATCAGGGAAAGGGACGCGCCCTTCTGCCGCCGATGCCGTACTTCAGCGTGGCCGCATTGTCTGACGAGGACATCAAGGCGGTGTTCGCGTACCTTCAGTCGCTGCCGCCCGTGCACAACCGCGTGCCGCAGCCGATCGATCCGCCGGAGACGCGGTGACCCTGACGGCGAGCGGGCAGACGAGGCGTTGGATGATGCGTTGGGGTGCGCTGGCAGCCGGAACCGTGCTGGCGCTGACGTCCGCAGCACAGTATCCGGCAGCCGCGACCGGCCGCCCGGCGCCGCCGCCTCTTCTATCGCAAACCGGTCTATACGCCGGCAATGGCGAAGGACTGCAGGTCGATCCGCAGAACCGGCCCTTCTCGCCTCAATATCCGCTTTGGAGCGACGGTGCGCGCAAGTCGCGCTGGATACGTCTGCCGGCCGGATCGACGATCGACGCGCGCGACATCGACCGGTGGGACTTTCCCGTGGGCACACGCTTCTGGAAGGAGTTCACCTTCGGTGGCCGCAGGGTTGAGACGCGGTTCCTCCTCAAGGACGGACCCACGAGCTGGACGTTTGCGAGCTACGTGTGGAACGACGCGCAGACCGATGCCGAGCTCGTCCCCGCAGACGGGCTGCCAAACGTGGCCGAGATCGCGCCGGGGCGTCGCCACAGCATTCCATCGGTGGAAGACTGCCGTGCCTGCCACGACAGCGCCCGCACCGAAATCCTCGGCTTTTCCGCGCTGCAGCTGTCCACCGATCGCGATCCACACGCGCCGCACGCCGAACCACTCGAGTCCGGGATGGTGACGCTGGGGACGCTGACGCAGGAGCGCCTGCTCGCTCCGGCCCGGCCCGAACTGGTAAATTCGCCGCCGCGGATTGCCGCGCCGGACGCGCGCACACGCGCGGTGCTCGGATATCTCTCAACCAACTGCGGTGCCTGCCACAACCCGGAAAGCTCGCTTGCCTCGCTCGGTCTGCTGCTGAAAGCGCGTCTCCAGCCTGCGCATCCTTCGCGCCACAATCCCGTGGAGGCGCTGTTCCGGCCCACCACGAAGTGGCAGATTCCGCAGGCGCCGGATGGCGCCAGCGCGTTCGTCACGCCGGGCGCGCCCGATCTGAGCGCGCTGCTCGTGCGGATGCGCTCGCGACGACCGTCGTCGCAGATGCCGCCGCTCGGAACCGTGCTGCACGACCGCGAGGCGCTCGATCTCATGACCGCGTGGATCGAGGATCTCGCGGGCGAGCTCAGACGACCGCGCTGAACGCGACGCGCGGATCGCGGGCGAGCGCGTCGAGCGCGCGCAGCGCTTTGACCATGACCTGGCGGTCGGACGCCGCGCCGATGCAGACCCGTATTGCCTCCGGCAGGTCCGATCCCACGGCAAACGCGCGGGCAGGAGTAATGATGATGCCGCGCGAGCGCGCTTCGCGGGCAAAGTCGTCGGCCGTCCATGGCGGCGGCAGCTCCAGCCAGAGATGCGGTGAGTTTGCCGGACTGGATCCGCGCAGCGTCTTGATCTGACGACGGGCCAGCTCCGCTCTCGCCTTCACTTCGGCGCGTTTCCACCGGACGATGCGATCCGCGGTGCCGTCGGCAATCCACGTGGCGGCCACTTCTGCGGTCGGGGCGGCGACCATGACGGTAGTGGCGTAGATGAAATCGGCAATACGTCCCACGAGCTGACGCGGCGCGCGCACGAACCCGACCCGGAGCGCCGGTACAACGCTCTTCGAGAGACCGCTCACATAGATGGCCCGTTCGGGCATCGCTGCCGTCAACGGCGTCAGCTTCTCGGCCAGAAAGCCGTAGGAATCGTCCTCGACGACCGTGATCCCGGCACGATCGACTGCGGCAATCAGCTCTTTCCGCCGCCGCGCCGACATGCTCGTGCCCGTAGGGTTGTGCACGCTCGGCATGCAGTACAGCAGCCGGGCGCGGCCGCGCACCGCCGCGGCGGCGAGCGCATCGGGCAGCATTCCGTCGCGATCCACCGGCACTGGTTTGAGCCGGATGCGCAGGTAGTTGGCCACGGCCTTCATGCCCGGGTAGGTCAACGGGTCGACCAGCACTTCGTCGCCCGGCGCGCACAGCGCGCCGAACACGGCGGCGAGGCCGTGTTGCGCGCCGACCGTCAGCAGCAGTTCATCGGCCGGCGCGTCGACGCCCCAGCGGCGAACCCAGTCGGCCGCCGCGGCCCTCAATTCGGGACGGCCGAAGTGCGACTGGTAGTCGAGCAAACGCGACGCCGGGAGTCCGCGTGTGATTGCGGCGAACCTCTCGATGAGTTCCGCCGCGTGAGCGTGAGGCAGCAGGGCGTTGACGGAGAGATCGATCGCGTGCGGCTCGCGCTCGGGCTTCGAGCTGAACGCCGGCGCGCGGACGAACGTCCCGCGTCCGACCTCGCCGCTCACGAGTCCGCGGCGCTCGGCCTCGGCATAGCCGCGGGTGATGGTGGTGACGGCGATGCCGAGCGCGTCCGCGAGATCGCGCTGAGGGGGAAGTCGATCGCCGGCCGCGAGGCGCCCGGCCTGCACCGCGTCGGCGATGGCATCGGCAACGGCAACGGCGATCGGCCCGCTGCGGCGGCTCAGATCGGGGACCCACATTGGATGCATACAATATCACGATTGACTGCATACGATATGGCGCTGTAGCTTCGTAGGGCAGGTGTCGACGTGGACGGATGCAGTCTTCTCTCGTACGGTCCCTTCGTGCTGGACGTGGCGGCCCGCGAGCTCCAGCGCGGCGGTACCCGGACCCGGCTGCAGGAGCAGCCGTGCCGGATTCTCCGCCTGCTGCTGGCCAGGCCGGGCGCCGTGGTGTCGCGGGAGGAGCTGCGGCGCGAGCTCTGGCCGGCGGGGACCTACGTCGATTTCGACCACAGCCTCAATGCGGCCATCAAGCGCCTCCGCGGCGTCATCGGCGATACGGCGGGGGAGTCGACGTTCATCGAGACCGTGCCGGGCCGCGGGTACCGGTGGCGCGCCACGCAGAGCGCGCCAGCCTGTCTCCGGCTCGCCGTGCTGCCGTTCACGAGGCGAGGGAGCGAAGACGACTTCGCGGGAGGGCTTGGCGACGAGGTCATCGCGCAGCTCGGACGGCAGGGCGGCGGCCGGCTTGGGGTCATTTCCCGGATGTCCGCGATGGCATGCACGGCGGCCGCACAACGCGCCTCGGAAATCGCGCAGTTGCTCGCGGCGGACTATCTGCTCGAGGGGAGCGTGCGGCGCCACGCCGAGCGGGCGCGGATTGCGGTGTGGCTGGTGGATGCGCGCGACGAGGTGCAAACGTGGCGCGAGCTGTACGACCTGTGCGTGAGCGATCCGCTACCCGCGCAGGTGGAGCTGGCCTCGGCGATTGCCGAGGCGATTGTGGGTCAGCTGCTACCGGGTCATGCCACGTCGGCTGATGCTTCCCTCTCCGGTGTCTCGAGGCGGTAGCGCGACCGTTTCAGGTAGAGTCCCTTTCGCGACAGCCCCAGCATCGCCGCGGCCTCGTCCATCCGGCCGCCGGTCAGCCGCATCGCGCGCTGAATCATCGTGGACTCCAGATGATGCACGGCGGCGGACATCGGCTGGTCGATCCGAACGACGAGTTCGGTCGGATCGAGGACGCGCTCGGACGCAGGAACCGTGCGGCGAGAAGCCGCAATCTCGGGTGACAGGTGTTCAGGCATGAGCACCGCATCCGTTTCCGCCAGAGCCGCCATACGACGCATTTCATTCGCCAGTTGCCTGATGTTTCCCGGCCACCGGTAAAGCACCAAATACTCCATGGTTTCTTCAGCGAGGCGGAGGGTGCCCTTGGCGTATTCCTGTGCGTGCTTCTGGAGGTAGTGGTGTGCGAGCGGAGGAATCTCGACGCGACGCTCGCGCAGCGGCGGCAAGTGGAGGCGAACGATGTTGAGCCGGTAAAAGAGGTCTTCACGGAAGCGGCCTTGGGCGATCAGGGCGTCGAGGTCGGTGTTCGTCGCGGCGATCACGCGAACGTCTGCGCGCACCGGCTGGACTTCGCCTATCGGGTGCACCTCGTTCGATTCGAGGAACCGGAGCAGCTTTGGCTGCACGTCGGGAGTGGCTTCGCCAATCTCATCGAGGAACAACGTGCCGCCGGCTGCGGCGCGGATCACACCTGGAAAGTGGTCGGTCGCGCCGGTAAACGAGCCGCGGCGGTGGCCGAACAGCTGCGAATCGAGCATGTCCTTTGGAACGCTGCTGCAGTTGAACGGGCGGAACGTCGCCGACCCGCGGGGTGAGTACGCGTGAATGGTGCGGGCGACCACTTCCTTGCCGGTGCCGGTCTCGCCGGTAATGAGGACGGGTGCGGTCGTGGGGGCGACGCGTCGCACCGTCGCGAGCACCGTTTGCATCTCTTCGGCAAGAAACAGCACGCCGGCCTGTTCCTCAATGGGCGGGGCGGGCCACAATGCCGCGCGGCTGCGTTCCTCGTCACGCGCGCGTTCGAGCGCAAGGGCGGCGCGGCCCATTCGAAGCACGTCGGCGAGCAGGATGGCCTTGATCGGATCGTCGGGCACCTTGCAAACGAGTGTCAGATGTTTCTTTCGGTCCAGCCCCAGTGGCATGACGATCGTGTCGCTCGACGCTTCGGGCGGCTCGGCGTTCGGGCGCCGTTCGATGATTCTGGCGTCCGGGCAACAAGCCAATCCCTCGATGGCCGACAACATCTCTTCCCCGAGCAGGCGAGGCCGATGGGCGAGGTCGGTGAATGCGGCCAACGAGTCGGTAATGCATTCGACCGTGTTCTTCT
This sequence comes from uncultured Acidobacteriota bacterium, assembly GCA_963814955.1. Classification (GTDB taxonomy): domain Bacteria; phylum Acidobacteriota; class Vicinamibacteria; order Vicinamibacterales; family UBA2999; genus DATCJA01. The sequence continues at coordinate 348,596 of CAWFEX010000008.1, read as the reverse complement.
GATGCGCCGCATCTGACGGGAGATTGTCGTCGGAAGGATTCGTATTGTCATCCATTTCAAGACGAGCCGAAACGATTGCTTGATCCTCCCACAGCCGGATAGCACGGCGTCTTAGCTGGGACGTTAATGGCGTGTCGTGGGCACTCAACACAAGAGCAGACGCATAAGAATACTGGGCGTGAAGATCGCGTATCGTCGTGCCTCTGGACACGTCGGCAATCAGCAAGTGCGCTGATGAGTCACGTAGACGCCCGACTCTGCTAAGAACGTGAGCCGCTGCGAGATTCCTGGCCACTTCAAGCGGGCCGTCTCGAAGCTGTGCGGATTGTTCTGCGGTAGTCGATAACAATTCCAATGCTTCTTGGTACTTGCGCCGCTTTAACAACAATCGAGCCCGAGGGATGACGGCCCAGCGGACGTGATACAGCAGTGTAAGCTCAGGTCGCTCTCGAACTTGATCTTCGATCATGTGAAGGGCATGTTCGCAGCGATCAAGTTCACCCAATGCCAAATGCACTCTTGCGAGAGTATCTGCTGCTGCGAGCCTCATGAAGACCGCCATATGCGAATCAGCGATAAGAGCAGCGGCGGTCTCTTTTGCTTGCTCAAATTGCCCAAGCAAGAATTCAACGAAACACAAGCTGGTTTCGGCGGCCGCGGCGATTTGCCTGTACCCGCTCTTCTTTGAAATCTCCTTTGCAGAGCGAAAGTGGGTCGCCCCTGCGTCGAAATCCCCACTCGCACACGCGAGAGAACCTCGATGAGCATGGAGGGATCCGGTCAGCCACGCATTTGGCGAAAGCCGGAGCAACGAATCGGCAATGTCAAGGTGCCGCCGCGCCTCATCAAGTCGACCAGTTTGGCCCTCGAGTACGGCAACACAAGTATGTAGATATGCAGTCGCTTGTGGGATTCCTGAACGGGCGACGACCCTTCTGACGTCAGGCAGCGCGGCCGTAATCGCGTCAATAGGGCCGCTATCAATCAACAGCCGAAGTAAGTGGAGATAGGCCCACGCGATCCTCTCGGGTTCCTTCGAGTCATTAGCCAAGCGGACTGCAGATCGAGCTCGTTCAAGTGCCGAGACGATATCTCCAGCGCGCCAGCTCACGAGTCCGAGCGTCCATTCGGCTTGGGAGCGAATAGCTGGAGGCATTGGTGGATGACGATCGACCTCGGCGAGACGCTTCGCTTCGGCAAGTTCACCCACCAACCCCAATGCATTCGCGACAATCACGCGGACTCGTGGTTCAAGGACAAATCGTTCTTCTTCGTTACGGCCAGCAGACGCCACTAACTGGAGAAGATCGCCTTCACCAAATAACTTCGATGCTGCTTCGTAGCTGATCCCCATGCGCACCTCTTCCACATGTGGTGGGTATCGGGCCGGGATACGTTCTAAATCTTTTGGCTTGGGAACGACAAAACGTTCGACGAAACACTAAATGGGTGGGATGCGACCCTGTTTACCAGTGTTGAGGCAACCTTTTCGATAGCGTAACGATGGCTCTCGTCAAACGCGTCCTGTTTGCCAGAGTAGGCGGTAAGCACTCCGACCAATACGCCTTCCCGCGCGAGCGGAGTACTAATGGTGCTGCGTAAACGAGGAACGAAAAAACCCGCGATCTCTGCTAGATCCAGTGAGGCGTTTGAATTAACGGAGGTGCGGAGATTTGCCGCTGTCCATCCAGTTACTCTCTCGCCTTGCTTAATGGACGACCCCTCGAGCAGTCGTTGCTCGTCGCCGCTGCGCCGAGACACATTTAACGGACATCGGTCGCACTATCGTATAGAAATAACGCATACACGGTTGCCGGCGTCAGCTGGCGCATGTATTGAGCTGCAACATTCAGCGCTGAGCCGATCGAGTTCGCTTTTGCGATTTCCGTCGAGCACGTGTCAAGAAGAGTGGCTTCGGATGCGTTTGCCCGGATCTGACGAAGCGGTCTTGGTGTTTCTTCATCCGACAGGGCGAGGGACGCCGTTACGCTTCGTGCATCCTTGACCTGCCCTAAAGGCAAGTGGCGCGATTTCCGCGTACGCACGAATGAAGGCGTCGACAACGAGTGGATCGTACAGCTTGCCCCGTGCCGCTCGAATTATCCCGAAAGCTTCGTCGGTGCTCAACCTCGGTCGATACGGACGATCTGATGTCAATGCATCGAAACAGTCGACGACCGAAAGAATGCGAGCACCGAGGGGAATATCGGTACCTGAAATGCCAGTCGGGTATCCATTGCCGTCCCAGTGCTCGTGGTGATGGCGAACAATCGGCACCACCGGATACGGAAATTTCACCGATGAGAGAAGGTCCGCCCCGATGTCAGCGTGACGCTTCATCTTTTCGAACTCTGCCGGTGTGAGCTTGCCAGGCTTGTTAAGAATATGTTCGGGGATCGCCAGTTTTCCCATGTCGTGCAGCAAGGCGGCCGTGGCAATTGCTTTCAGTTGGCCCTCATCATTTACGCCGAGGCGTTTGGCGAGTTCGAGTGCGAATACCTGAACACGTCGAATGTGACCATGTGTGATCTGATCCTTGCGTCCACGGCCATCGCGAGTGCTTCGATCGTGGACAGATAGAGTTCATTAACTTGTTCAACATGTCGGTTGAGCATCCTCGACTCGTGCCCAATGATGCTCGAAACGTAAGATAAGAAATTACGACGAGCGGGATGATTGACGCCGAGGGCCGCAACGTTGACGTATCGTGTGTAGCCGACGACCAACAGAGCGGCGACCGAAGCGCCGCCGAAGTAGTTAAGTCCAAACCACAGGAAATTTCGACGCCATAGTGACCGCAGACGCTTGCACTGGCGCTCGAATCGCAACGGCGAATGCAACGAGCCAACTGTTAATTGACGAAATAGACCACCGCCAGCAACAGAACAGAGAGCACGAGCAGGCTCGAGCGGTGCTGAAACCTGGCTTGGCTGAGCCGGAACCATCCAGTCGAGAACGTCGACCCGCCACCGATATCGCCAGCGTGCCGCGGCCAGATTGAACATGACGGCAAAGCTGATCGACTCGGCTGACGTAACCAACTTGTCAGGACCAGGGAGTCCAGCGCGACGATCACGGTCGCTGACGTGCATCCGAAGAGGAGCACGGCGGCAAATACAAAGCCTCTGATACTGAGAGATCGAGCGCTGACCGATGGCAGCCGGATGCTGAAGGTACCCGGTGAGGGGGTTAGCGCCGCAAGAAGAGCCATCCCAGCCGACCGGTGGCATCGAACAAGAGCCCCGACAGAAAAGACGCGACCGTTAAGCGCCTGAACCAATGATGGCGCCGAGATAAATTCGTCCGACCGGGAGGCAGTTCGGATGAATTGCCTTGTCATCGAGCCCAAGTCCGGCCGACCACGTTATCGGCTATTCGCCCCAGATGATTAGAGTGCGCATTTTGTCTCCATAAATGAGAGCTGCGAGTTCACCGCAATCGCTGTTGCCCGATAAGTCAATCGCCGACCAGAGCAATGCCGTCGGACCAGGCAATGCCGTCGGACCAGGCAACGCCGTCGGCCCAAGGACGGCATGCCGTCAGGACCAGGCGATGCCCAGGACCGGCATCGCCCCAGGCGATGCCATCGGACCAGGCGACGCCATCGACCAGGACGGCATCGCCGTCAGACCAGGCGATGCCGTCAGACCAGAGCGACGCCGTCGCACCAGGCGATGCCATCGCCACCAGGCGATACCGTCAGACCCAGAGAACGGCATCGCCCCAGAGAACGGCATCGCCCCAAAGGACGGCATCGCCGACCAAAGCAATCCCGTCAGACCAAGGATCCGCTTCGCCCCAAGAACCGGCTTGCGGCCAAAGTAGCTTCGCTCCGAAACGCGTCCGATCGCCGGAATCGTTTCGCCAGCGATCAGGAGTCAGGTCGGTTCTGTCCTGCAACGATCGTAAGTCAGCTGCTCTACGATGTTAAGGCTTCCTGTGCCAGCGACGAACCAGGCGCTACGTTCGGCATCTTTTCGGCGCTGACCTGAAGTAAATGGCGTACGGACTTGCAGGGTGCAGCTGCGCAGCGTGCCACTCAAGAAGCAGCGCGACAGCACCTGACACCACCGCAGCACTCATGCTGGTCCCCGACAGCTGCAGCCGCTTGCCCTCAGTCGTGTCGATCACGAGCTCCGGATGCTCGTGCGCGAGCGTGGATCCCGGCGCCAGCAGCCCCACGATCTTGTTGCCCGGTGCCACGAGGTCCGGCTTGACCAACCCGTCGAACCACGTCGGCCCCCGCGAGCTGATACGTCGCGATCACATCGTCAGACCGCTGCGCCGTCCCTTTGGTATTGAGCGCGCCAACCGTAATCGCAAACGGCGACACGCCAGGCATCGTGATGCGGCCAAAAAGCTCCTGGCCGTTCGCGTCCTTGCCGCGATTGCCGGCGGACGCCACCACGACGATACCGTTGCGATAGGCGCGCTCGACGGCCTGGCACAAGGGGTCGTCGGCGCAGCGCTGCACGACCGGTCCACCCAGCGACAGGTTGATGACTTTGATGCGATACCGGGCGCGATTGTCGATGGCCCAGTCAATCGCATCCGCCACGTCGGCGACGTAGCCGGCGCCGTTGGCGTCGAGCACCTTCAGGTTGATGATGTGCGCGCCGGGCGCCACGCCGCGCGTGTCGTCCTTCGCCTTGGCGCCCGCCGATGCGATGATTCCAGCCACGTGTGTGCCGTGGCCGTTCTCGTCGCGAGCGGGGCCGTGCATAGCCACTCCCGCGCCGCCGCAGTTATTGCGGCCGGGAGCCTGGCCGGAGCGACCCGGCGCCGTCGTGAAGTCGACGCTCACGACGATGCGGTCTCGCAGCTCGGGAACGTCGGCAACGCCGGAATCGATCACTGCGACGCCGATACCGTTGCCCGTGACGCCGGCGGCGCCGGGTGCCCAGCCGTCCGCCCACACCTGGTCGGCACCAGTCGCGGCAGTGGTCACCGCCATTTGTGGACGCAGTTGATAATTGCCGCTCAACGAATCGAGTCCGGCATCGTTTGCCAGGGCGTCCAGCGCACCGGCCGGCACCTCCATGACCGCCACCGGTCTTCAGCCGCTTGCGAACCGTGAGTCCATGCCGTGCGGCCAGTGCGTTCAACTGCGCCTGGGTGCCCGGAACGATCACGCAAGTCGCTTCAGTGGCGCCGGCATCGAGCTGCTGGATGACATCCTTGGATATGCGGGCCCGCCGGCCCTGGGCCGACGCGTCGGCCGGGATCAGTAGAAAAAACACCGCAGGGCAAAGCAGCATGCCACCACGGATGGAGCGTCGGGTCGATGCGGCTGTGCGCTGCGGAGCTGTCATGAAACCTCCCGGACGAAATAACGCGTCACCCTCTCGCGTAGCGGATAGCGAAGCTGGACGCTAGGGCTGACGTTGGAAAGGGTTGGGGTCGAAACCCCATCTCCTCGAGCGACTCGACGAGCACACGCTGTGAGCCGCCAATCGTGCGGATTGTCTGGAGCCGGCCGTCGCGAATCCTGTAATAAACAGTCCGGCGGGACACGTTCAGGAGTTGCGCGGCCTGATCGATTGAGACGCTTCGTCCGAGACGCAGAGCGGAGAACGATTCGTGAAATTGAGTTGGCACTTGTAGGAGCCTCCGGCGTGTTGGTATGGCAGAGGCAGTGCCAAGCTCGGCGGCGTCGCGCTGGCTGGTTGTAACTAGATGATGTGGAACGACTTGATGATTCCGAAGCGCGATGGGCGCCGCGACATCCAGTCCAGCGCGAGGCTAGGACGTTGGCCGGTCCAGCCAGCTGCTGGTGCAATACTGGGCGCTGCACGCCAAGTCGTGGACATTTGCACGGTTTTCGGAGCGGCCAAAAAGTTGACCGGAGTAACAAGAAACTGCGCGTAAAAACTTCTCTCGTTGCGACCGTTGCTGCCGGGGCGGTTCTCGCCGGCGTGCTCGGCCTGGTCCTTCGGAACCGGACCGGTGGTCCACCGCCGGCGGAGGCGCCAACGCGGGGCGGTCAGATTGTCGCCTCCATTCGTGCGGAGCCCCGGTCGTTCAACCGTCTGGTCGCACGGGATCAAACGACCGACCTGCTCAACATCCTCACGCAGGGGACGCTGGTGCGTGTGAATCGGGCCACCTTCGAGCTGCAGCCGTGGCTGGCCGAGAGCTGGGAATCGAGCGCCGACGGCCGGATGCACACCCTGCACCTGAGGCAGGGACTCACCTGGTCCGACGGCACGCCGTTCACGTCCGCCGACGTCCTCTTCTCAATCGGGGCGGTGTTCAACCCGAAAGCGAAAAGTGTCATTGCCAGCGTGCTGGTTGCGGGCGGACAGCCTATCAGCGCCGCTGCCCCCGATTCTCAGACCGTCGTTCTCACGTTTCCGGCGGCGTCGGGTCCGGGGCTGCGGCTTCTCGACCAGCTCCCGATTCTGCCGAAGCACAAGCTCGAAGACTCGCTGGCCGCGGGCATGTTTGCGTCCGCGTGGAGCAGCACGACTCCACCTCAGGAAATCGTTGGTACAGGTCCGTTCCTGCTGCGCGAGTACATGCCGGGACAGCGCGTGGTCCTCGATCGAAATCCGCGCTACTGGCGCCGCGCTGCAGATGGCAGTGCGCTTCCCTACCTCGATCGCATCGTTCTGGAAATTGTCCCGGAACAGAATGCCGAACTGCTGCGGCTGCAGTCAGGAGCCACGGATCTGACATCCAGTGAGCTGAGACCGGAGGACTACGTGTCGGTCCGGCGCGCGGAGGAGCAGGGTCAGCTGCGTCTGATCGAGCTGGGCGTCGGCCCCGACGCCGATGCCCTTTGGTTTTGCCTGAAGCCCGACGCACGGAGCAAGGATCCTCGCTTCGCGTTCGTGCAGCGTCCGGAGTTTCGACAGGCCATCTCGCATGCCGTCAATCGCGAGGAATTCGTCCAGACCGTTTTTCTCGGGGCGGCCGTTCCTGTCTGGGGTCCGATCACGCCGGGGAACACACAATGGTTCTGGGCCGATGTGCCTCGTTATCCGCACGACGACGACCGGGCACGCGCACTGCTCCGCGGCATCGGCCTCGAAGATCGCAACAAGAACGGAGTGGTAGAGGATCAACGAGGCACCGAGGCACGGTTCACCGTCATCACGCAGCGTGGCATCGGCTGGTACGAGCGAGGTATAGCCGTCCTTCGCGACGAGCTGGCGCAAATTGGCATTGCGCTCGACCCGGCGCCGCTCGAATTTGGTGCGATGATCCAGCGGATGCTTGCGTGCGATTACGACGCGATGTATTACCGGCCCATTACCACTGATCTCGATCCTGCAGGCAACCTCGACTTCTGGCTCAGTACTGGTTCGGCGCACTTCTGGAACCTGGAGCAGCGCGCGGCGGCAACGGACTGGGAGCGGCGCATCGATACGCTGATGCTCGAACAGGCCGCCACCATCGATGCCGAGCGGCGCCACCAGCAGTTCAACGTCGTTCAGCGCATCTTCGGCGAGAACCTTCCGGTACTCCACTTCGCGGCGCCGCGGCTCTACTACGGTCACAGCGTACGGCTGCGCGGTGTCGTTCCGTCAGTGCAGAGGCCCCCTGTGCTCTGGAATGCCGACAGCCTGAGCGTAGCGCCCGTTGATTAGCTTCCTCGCGCAGCGGCTGATGTTCGCGCTGCTGCTGGTCCTCGTTGTGTCGTCCACGTCGCTTCTGCTTGCGCGGCTGGCCCCCGGCGACGTGACAGCGCAACTCGGACCCTTTGCCAGCTCCACCGAAGTTGCCGACGTGCGCGCGCGCTTCGGTCTCGATCGAAGCCCCGCGGCCCAGTGGATCGGATGGTTCACCCGCGCCAGTCGCTTTGATTTCGGCGATTCCTTTCTCTACAACCGGCCTGTCCGCGGTCTGGTGGTACGGGCGGCTGCCAACACCGCCGTGCTGGCGGTTGCCGCGCTCGCCGTTGCGACGTTGCTCGGCATCCCGTTCGGCATCGTCTCGGGAAGCCGGCAGGGCGCCGGCGCCGCGCTGATTCGCGCTGTGTCGCTCGTGTGTCTCTCGGTGCCGCCGCTTCTCACGTCGCTGCTCCTGGTCTTCATCGCGGCGTCGACGCGATGGCTTCCGACCGGCGGAATGACGTCGGCCGGAGCCATCGACCTCGCTGGTGCTGCATGGTTTGCGGACGTGGCGCAGCATCTGCCGCTGCCGGTGCTGGCCCTTGCACTGCCGATTGCCGCAACATTCGAACGGCTCCAGTCACAATCGATCACCGAAACGCTGCACCAGCCGTTCACGATGGCGGCCACGGCTCGCGGCGTTTCGCCGCGCGGCGTCGTGTGGCGGCACGCGTGGCGTGTGTCGCTCCGGCCAGTTTGCGGCGTGTACGGGCTGGTCATCGGCGCGCTCCTGTCGGGATCCTTCGTCGTGGAATTCGTGACCGCGTGGCCCGGCCTCGGCCGGTTGATGTACGAGGCATTGCGTGCGCGCGACATCTATCTCGTAGCCGGATGCGCGGCGATGGGCGGTTTGTTCCTGGCGATCGGCAGCGTCATAGGCGATCTTCTGCTGGCTGCCGCGGATCCTCGTGTGCGTGAGGGACAGGCAGCATGAGGCGCGCCGGTCAATGGCTTTTCGCGACCGTCGTTCTCGTGGCGATCGCCGCGCCGTGGCTCGCGCCGAATCCGCCCGACCGCCGATACCCGGGCTCGCAGTACGCGCCACCCACCCGCATTCAGGTGTTCCATGAAGGACTGCGGACACCCTTCATCCATCCGCAACGTCTCGTGAGTGCGCTCGAGCGTCGATTCGAACAGGACACTTCTCGTCGAGCGTCGCTGCGGTGGCTCAGCGATGGGCATCTCGTCACCGTACCCGAGAACGCTGGCGGGCCACTTCTGTTGCTCGGCGCCGACAGCCTCGGCCGTGACACCTTTTCGCGCCTGGTCTACAGCGCGCGCACATCACTGGCGCTGGCCGTGATTTCAACCGTTGCGGCACTCCTGATCGGCGCGGTGGTCGGAGGCGCGGCTGGTTATGCGGGCGGGTTGATCGATCACGCGCTCTCACGATTCACGGACTTCGTTCTGGTACTCCCTGCGATCTACGTGGCGCTGGCGCTTCGTGCCGCGCTGCCGCTCGTGCTTCCGCCAGCGACAGTGTTTCTTTTGCTCGCCGCAATATTCGCGCTGCTCGGGTGGCCGATCGTCGCACGCGGCGTGCGCGCCATCGTCGTGTCGGAGCGGGAACGCGAGTACGTTGTCGCCGCCCGCGCGCTCGGAGCCACGCCGTGGCGTCTGCTCGCGCGGCATCTGCTTCCCGCGACGGCCGGTTACCTCGCGGCGCAGGCCACGCTGCTGCTGCCGGCCTTCATCATGGCGGAAGCGACGTTGTCGTACGTAGGTCTCGGGTTTCCCGACACCGTACCAACGTGGGGAACGATGTTGCAGGAGGCAGCGAACATCTCGCTCGTCACCGAGGCGCCGTGGATGCTGGCGCCCGCGGCGGCAATCTTCGTGGTCGTTCTCGCGGTGAACCTTGTGGTGCAGGGGACGGGGCGCGCGCCTGTACAATTGGAACCATGAAACAGTTCACCGGCATTTTCACGCCCATCAGCACGCCGTTCCGCCAGGACGACACCGTCGATGAACAGGGGCTTCGCTCGAACATCGCGCGTTGGATGGCGACACCCCTCGCCGGTCTCGTGGTGCTGGGCTCGAACGGTGAAGCGCCTCAACTGGACGACGATGAGGCGGATCGCGTGATCGAGATCGCGCGGGCGGCGATGCCGCGGAACCGGCCGATGATTGTGGGGACCGGGCGTGAATCGACACGCGCGACGATCGCCGCCACCAGACGGGCCGCTTCTGCCGGGGCCGACGCCGCGCTCGTCAGAACGCCTGCCTTCTTCAAGGGACAGATGACCACGGATGTTTTCGTGCGTCATTACCTCGAAGTGGCCGATGCGTCGCCGGTTCCCGTGCTGCTCTACAACGTGACGATGTATACGGGTGTGAACCTGCTGCCCGATGCAGTGGCGCGCCTGGGAACACACCCCAACATCGTTGGCATGAAGGAATCCGGGAGCGACCTCGCGCAGATAGCGGAATACGTCGCGCGTACGCCCGACCATTTCACAGTGCTCGCCGGCTCGGCGGCGACGGTTTTTGCGGCTTTGTGCGTCGGATGCGACGGTGCGATCCTTGCGTTGGCCCAGCTCGCGCCCGAAGCGTGCGTACAGTTGCAAGCACTGGTGCAGGCAGGGCGGATCGACGAGGCGCGTGCACTTCAACGTCGGCTGATTCCGCTGGCTCGCACGATCGGAGGACAGCACGGCGTTCCGGCGCTGAAAGCTGCGCTCAACCTCATGGGCTACACAGGAGGTATTCCCCGACCACCTCTCCGGGCGGTACCGGAGCAGGTCGTGGACACACTTCGATCGCAGTTAGAGGCGTTGGGATTGCTAGAGGAGGCGTCTGTAGGTCGGGTGGTCTAGAACCCCGGCCGGGGAGCGATGATGTTGTCTCCAATCGTCCGGAGGCCTGACGGTTTCCGGCTCCCGACATCGGTCCTGCTCCTGGCGCTGGTTGCCGCCTGTGCCACCAATCCGGTCACCGGCCGCCGTGAGTTCTCTTTCATGAGCGAAGCGCAGGAAATTGCGATCGCCAATGAATCCGAGCCGCAGATCAAGGAGGAGATGGGGGTCTATAACGACCCCGAACTGCAGAAGTACGTCAGCGAAATCGGCTGGCGCATGGCAAAGATCTCCGAGCGAGCGCACCTACCGTGGCGCTTTACGGTGGTCGACGTTCCTGCCGTAAACGCCTTCGCGGTTCCCGGCGGAGCGATTTACGTCACGCGCGGGATCCTGCCGTTTCTGGACAATGAGGCCGAGCTGGCAGGCGTAATCGGTCATGAGATCGGCCACGTCACGGCGCGTCACTCGGCCCAGCAGTACACGCGGCAGATCAGCGGTCAGGCTGGCCTGATTGCGCTGGGAATCTTCGTGCCGGCGGCGCGGCCCTTTGGTGACGTGTCGGCGCAGGCCCTCGGCGTTTTGTTCCTCAGGTATGGCCGCGACGATGAGCTGCAGTCCGATCGGTTGGGCGCGGGGTACGAGTCGAAGCTCGGCTGGGATCCGGCCGGCGTCCCGGCATTTCTGTCCACGCTCGGACGGCTCGATGAAGCAGCCGGCGATCGCCGCGGCGTACCGAACTGGCTGTCAACGCACCCCGATCCGCTCTCCCGAGTAAGCGAAATACAGCCGATCGTTCAGGAGTTGAAGGCGGCGGGAACCTCGTTCTCGACCAACCGCGAAGCGTTCGTGCAGCGCATCGACGGCATCATTTACGGCGACAATCCGGAGCAGGGCATCGCGCGAGGCAGCGCATTTCTGCACCCTGTCCTGAGGTTCCGAATCGACTTTCCCGAAAAGTGGGACATTGCCAACAGTCCGCAGCAGGTTGTGGCCAAGGCGCCCGGCGCGGACGTGTTCATGCTCCTGCAGCTCGTGGAGAAGCCCAATGGCCGCAATATCCAGGAGATCGCCCAGAACGGGATGAGCAGCGCCGGTTTCCGGCCCGTCCAGGGCGAGCGCACGATGATTAACGGGCTCGATGCGTTCATCGGCGTTTACCAGGGGCAGATCCAGGATCTGGGTTCGGTCACGATGCGCGCCGCTCACATCGCCTACGACGGCAAGGTTTACGTGGTGGCGGGCCTGGTGGCGCCGGACTCGTTCCAGCAGGCAGACGGCGCGTTTCTCAAGAGCATTCGTTCCTTCCGTTCGATGTCGGCGGCCGAAGCAGAGAACATCCGCCCGAATCGCGTCGATTTCTATGTCGTGCGGGCCGGGGATACCTGGCAATCGATCGCCGAGCGTTCCGATGGTGTCATCACGCCCGCGACGCTGGCGGTCATGAACAACTCAACGCCCGGCTCGACGCCGCAGCCAGGCAGCCGCATCAAGATCGTCGTCAGTGGCTAAGCGTCGCATTTCCTTCGGTCGGATCATCGTGGTGACTGCCGCAGTCGCCTTCGCGATCGTGGCGTACGTCTATGTGACGCTGCCCGATGTGCGCGCCCTGGCCAGGGTCAATCCCACCACCACCGCTTTCATGGAGCTGCGGGCCGCCGAAGCCGCCCGAGAAGGGCGCCGGGTGCGGCATGTTCAGCGATGGGTTCCCTACCGGCGCGTGTCCCAGCCGCTGAAGCGCGCCGTCCTCGTGGCTGAGGACGCGGCGTTCTGGGACCACGAGGGAATCGATCTGGAGCAAATCCGCGAATCAATGCGCGTCAACTGGGAGCAGGGGCGCGCGATGCGAGGAGCGAGCACCATCACGCAGCAGCTCGCCAAGAATTTGTATCTCACACCGTCGCGGGATCCACTGCGCAAGCTGCGCGAGCTCATCATCGCTCGCCGCCTCGAGGCCGCCCTGCCGAAGGCCCGAATCTTCGAGATCTATCTGAACGTCATCGAATGGGGCGACGGGATCTGGGGAGCGGAGGCAGCCGCCCGGGCGTACTTTGGCGTTCCTGCCTCGGACCTCAATGCAGAGCAGGCGGCCTTGCTTGCCGGCGCGATCATCAATCCCCGCATTCTCAACCCGGCTCGTCCGAACGCGCGGCTGTATAGTCGTCAGCGGCTCATCCTGAGCCGCATGGGAGAGGTGACGCCGCCCACGCCCGCGCCAACTGTCGTAGCGGCACCCGCAGAAGCTGAGACAGACGAGCTAGGAACAACTCCGGCAGATGCCACAACTCCGTTCTCAACCGAATCGACCGAGGAAGGTTTTCCAGCCGAGCCCTCACCACCGCCGCCTCCGTCTCCACCGGAGCCCGAACAATCATCGACACCTTCCACACAGTTGCCCGGAATTGCAGAGCCTTCCAGGACACCCTAGTTGCGCATTACAAGTGCACAAAAAAGTTCGCAACTGTTGAGTGGGGTCACGCCGAAGTAAGGCCGATAACGTTTATAATCAACGACGGCTCGTTTTCAACAAAAACTGCAAGGCGCTGGGACACCGCGCTGAGGACGTACATCTCCTCGACGGCGAGGACTTGGTGACCTGTGTTTGTACGGCGGGCGAACTGGATGATCAATTACACGGATCGTCTCTACCTGCTGATGAAAGACATCGTGGCTCGCGTGCCGACGTTGTCATTCATCGACATGCGGCGTGTGCTGGTATTCGCGCGAGCTGGACGCACGACCGCCGAAGGTGCCTACGCGACGTGTCACTGCATCTGTCTTCCACCGAGTGAACCTGGGTACTACTATTGGCGCGATCGCGACACCGGACGGCTCACGCGGCGCTCAGAATGGTTCGTTACGAAATCGCCTCGCGTCCGAGTCGGTACGGACCCGATCGATTACATGTTGTCGTTTGCGCTGCCGCGCTTCTGCGACCAGCAGCTCGCCCGCAGTCGCAAGCAGCTGCATTACGAAGGGCAGCCGAACTGGATCGCGAAACTCGACACGATCGTTCATGAGCTGTATCACATCGATCCCGAGCGTCCGGGTATTCGCCGGATGGAACGCGCTGACGGCACTTACTCCGCGAATTGCCATGGCGATCGCTTCTTCGCCGACGTGGTCGCGATGGTCAAGCAATATCTCGAATCGAACCCCGATCCGGAGGTGTCCGACTTCCTGCGTCACAGCTTCGATGAGCTGACAAACAGCTACGGCGGCATCGTCGGCACGACGTTTCGCGCTTTCCCGTCCTATCCGCAGCGGTATACCGAGGTGCTGGAACCGCAGCCCGCCGCGCCCCCGGAAGTGAACTGCCGCGTGGAACCCCTCAAGCTGCCGCGCGTGATCACCTCCTATACCGAAGACGACCTCATCACGCGGCAATTTCTGCCGAACACCTCGCGCCGCCTCATTCGGAAAGGCGAGTTCCGCGCCGCCTGACGACGGCGGTTTGTACAGGGCCTGCCGGCGCCAGCCTTCTGAGTTCCTCGAGCCAAAACTCAGAATCACGAAGATCGGACCGGGAAGAACTGCCACGTTCACGCGTCAATCGACGGGCCGAATATGGGTAATTATGCCTTTCACAAACCCACGCATATAGACGGTTTACTGAGCAATTGAGCAGGCCTAGGCCTTTAGGCTTATTGACGCTCATTGGATTTTGGACAGCGTGATGAGCAGATTCCCGGCATGCCCGCCTATGGCCCCAGGTGGTGCCGTGGTTGCCCATGTCCCATCGTTTGGAAGCAAACTTATCTCCTGGGAAGCGTAGCCAGGAGCAGAGACTCGAATCGTCAACCATTCACCGTCATTCAGTCCGGTTAAGGCGACGCCGTAAGGGATGTACCACCAGTCACCGCACTCATACTGCGTAGCACTCCGTCCTAAGCCTTGCCCTCGCACGATCTCAACAGTCGCACCGTAAATACACCCAGAGTTGTCCAATACCATCATCGAAAGGTTCACCAACCGGGGTGGCTGCGGGGGTGTACTGGGAGCAGTCGGCAACGGTTGGCCGGAGCAGCCAAGAAGGGTGAGGGTCACGACGGTCATCAGCGCGAACCGCATTGGCAACACTCCTAATTTTGACGCCGCGATTGGGGCGCTGCTCATGCTATCTGAGGTTGATGCTGTGTCCGTCTAGCGCTTCTTCGCCGCCTTCCGCTTCTTCGTCGTCACCGGAACCATCTGGTACGCGTAGGTACCCGTCGCCGCTGGCTTCGCGTAACGCCTGCGTTGCTTCTTCTTCGGTTTCGCTGGCGGTTTAGGGGCGGCCTTCCGGCTCCCCGGTATGTCGTGGGGCGGCGGGGGCGTATGTAGCAACGCCCGTAGATTGCCCTCCAGTCGTCCGGGAGCTTCAACAGGTCACGTTTTGTCATAGCCTGTTTTCCGCCACGTTGACGCGTGAGACGAGCGATTTGCCAAGGAACCGCGATCGCAGACGTGTCGCTTCAGTTCGGCCTGAGGCGACGATGATACGCTTGGATCGGCGACAGCCGCATAAGCCTATTTGCTCAGACGTACCGCTCCTGGAAGGCCCACGACTTCCGCTGAGCGATCGACGTCGACCACCCGCCGGACGCCGACGAAACGGCGTATCCAGTAATTGGCGGTGTAGGGTTCCACGCGAACCACGCCATTTGAGCTCGGCGCGTGGACGAAGCGACCCTCGCCGATCACCATCCCCACGTGCGACGCGCCGCGGCTCACCGTCTCGAAGAAGATCAGATCGCCCGGCAGAACGTCCTTCAGATTGACCGGTCGTCCCACTCTGAACTGATCGCGCGCCTCCCGCGGGAGCTCCGTGCCGTGGCGGGCGAATACCCACTGCATCAGTCCGCTGCAGTCGAACCCTGAGGGATCGCTGCCGCCGTCCCGGTAAGGCACTCCAAGAAAGTCGAGCGCCGTCTGGATGATGCCCGTGACGGTGCCTGGTTCGGTCGTGACCGTTGGCGGTGCCGGGACAGTTTCAGGTTCGTGTGCCGGACCGTCAGCAGGGGGTATGTTTCGCGCGCCAGGCGGATCGGCGGCTCCGGGAAATGGCCGAGGGACGCCACCGCGAGCTCCGCACGCGGCTGTGATAAAGGCGCTTACCAGCAGCACCATGAGGATCCGCACACCTGTAATATCGACGTAACTCGCTGAGATGTCTAGCCTTTTGCCGCGCCCGTTCTAGACAGCTCAGGTGGCCGCCGGTTATCATTAATCCGATCTGATGGAGCAGGCCCTCCTTCTAAACGCCTCGTACGAGCCTCTCAAAGTCGTTCACTGGCAGAAGGCGGTAACACTCTGGTGTCAGGGGAAGGTGGAGGTGATCGCGGTCCACGACCGCGAGGTACGTGCCGTGTCGTTCAGTTTCAAGCTCCCTTCGGTCGTTCGCCTCCTCCGGTTTGTCAAGATCAAACGTCGATTCGACTACGTTCCGTTCTCGCGGGCCAACATCTACGCCCGCGACAACTACATCTGTCAGTACTGCGACCACGCATTACCCACCGGGGACCTGACGTTCGATCATGTGGTGCCGGTCGCTCACGGCGGCCGCAAAGACTGGGAAAACATCGTGACCTGCTGTATCTCGTGCAACCGTAAGAAGGGCGGTCGCACGCCAGGCGAGGCCGGGATGAAGCTGCTGCGCACGCCTCGGCGTCCCGATTCGGCTCCGGCCATCCGCATCACGATCGGTCTCCGTAACGCCCCCGAAAGCTGGCGCGACTACTTGTACTGGAACGTCGAGCTGGACGAGACCTGACGGGCTGGCGGCAAGGTCAAAGGCAAAGGTCAAAGGTCAAAAGTCAAAAGTCAAAGGTCAGAGGCAAAAGTAAGGTCGGGTAGGATCTCTCCGTGCCCACCATCGCCTCCGTTCATCCGCTTCGCGCGGTTGAGGGAGGGCGGATCACGATCCTCGGTTCTGACTTTCCCGTCGACGAACTCTCTACGGTTTTGATTGGCGACGTGGAGGCGCGTATTGCGTTCGCTTCGTCGAACCGCCTCGTCGTCACGATCCCTGGCGAACTGGAAGGCGGCCGCCTCCCTATGAAGATTCGGGGAGCGCCGCTCGAAACGGCCTATGTCAGCGTCGGTGCGCGGTGGGCCACTGGACTGCATCAGGTCGACAACCCGGTGTTCGATGCGCTCGGGAACCTGTTTGTGACCTACAGCGGGCCGCGAGGTCAGGAGGCGCCCGTGTCCGTGTTCCGGGTCACGCGTGGCGGGACGCGCGAACCGTTTTCGTCGGGCATTGTCAATGCCACTTCGCTGGCGTTTGGTCCCTCGGGACAGCTGTACGTGTCGAGCCGTTTCGAAGGCTCGGTCTATCGAATCAAGGATGACGGGACCCACGAGCAGGTGGCGAGCGATCTGGGTGTTGCGTGCGGAATCGCCTTTGACGCCGAGGGATCGATGTACGTTGGCGATCGCTCGGGAACGGTATTTCGAGTGCGCGACGGACGCGCCGCGCCGTTCGCAACGATTCCTCCCAGCGTTGCTGCATTTCACCTGGCGATGAGCGATGGACAGGAGCTTTTCGTCACAGCGCCGACGCTGAATGCATACGACTATGTCTACCGCATCGATCGGAGCGGCGAGGTTCATACACTTCCGTGCCCGCTCGGGAGACCGCAGGGGTTGGCCTTTGCGCCGGATGGCACGCTCCACGTGGTCGATGCATTGGCCGGCAGCAGCGGCGTGTATCGGTTTCGCGATCTCGAGGCCCCACCCGAACTGGTGTTGTCAGGAGCCGCGCTGGTTGGCGTCGCGTTCGGACCTCAGGGTGAAATGGCCGTGGTATCGAACGAAACCGCGTATCGGCTCGACTAGACCACGAAGCGAACGAAGATCGAAAAAAGACGACCGTGTCACAGCTGTTCGCTCGAAAACCGATTTCCGCGCTGCATCCTCCAGACGATGAAACGCGATCGCTGAAGCGTGTGCTCGGGGCGGGCGACCTCGTCATGCTCGCGATTGGCGCCGTCATAGGGGCCGGGATCTTCGGCGCGATAGGCACGGCGGCCGCGGGTCAGACGGGGCCTAGCGGCGAAATCGTTCGATACGGCGCCGGTCCGGCCCTGGTTTTTTCGTTCCTGCTGCTTGGCGGCGCGTGTGCGCTGGCCGCACTGTGCTATGCGGAGCTCGCCGCGATGATTCCTCAGGCGGGCAGCGCCTACGCGTACGCGTATGCCACTCTCGGTGAGATCGTTGCCTGGATCATCGGATGGGATCTCATTCTCGAATACGCCGTCGGAAACGTTGCGGTGGCGATTTCCTGGGGCGACTACTTCACCACGTTGACGCGAGGGGTTGGCATTGATCTGCCCGCCTGGTTGACCACCGGTTACCGCACGGCCCTCCTGAGCTCGAACCCTGACGTTCAGTCTCTGATCGACACGGCTCCTCGTATCGCGGGTATCCCGCTGCTCGTGAACGTGCCTGCTTTTGCAATCGTGATGTTCGTCACGTGGCTGCTGCTGCGAGGGGCGCGCGAGAGCTCCACCGCCAACAACGTGATGGTCGTCGTCAAGCTGCTCGCGCTGGGACTGTTCGTGGCTGTCGGTCTGATGAACATCGACACGGCGAACTACACGCCATTCGCGCCGAACGGCTTCGTCGGCATCCACCAGGGCGCCGCGATCGTCTTCTTTGCGTATATCGGCTTTGACGCTGTGTCGACGGCTGCAGAAGAAACCCGTGATCCGCAGCGCAACCTCCCGATTGGTATTCTGGGCGGTCTTGCGATCTGCACTGTCATTTATGTCCTCGTCGGCGCCGTTCTTACCGGCATGGTGCACTATGACCAGTTGGCGGTTGCCGACCCGCTGGCTCGCGCCCTGGAGCTCGCTGGGTACAGCGGCGTGGGGTGGTTGGTGGCGCTTGGCGCCGTGGTCTCCATGTCGGCCGTACTGCTGGTGTTTCAGTACGGCCAGCCGCGCATCTTCTTTGCCATGGCGCGCGATGGGCTGCTGCCGGCCTGGGCGGCCCGCGTCGATCGGAGAACCCGCATTCCTTACATGACCACCCTGACCACAGGGATCGTCGTGGCGATCGCGTCGCTGGTTGGCGACGCGGCCGAGACTTATGACCTGACGAACATCGGAACGCTGTTCGCGTTCGCGCTGGTTTGCGCGGGGGTGCTGGTGCTTCGTGTGAATGAGCCGGCGCGGCCGCGACCGTTCCGAGTCCCGCTCGTCTGGGTGGTGGCGCCGCTCGGCATCGCCGCGTGCCTCTTCGTGATGGCTGGCTTGCCGCGTCAGGCGTGGGAGAGGTTCGCGGTGTGGCTGGTCATTGGCGCCTTCGTGTACGCCTTTTACGGATATCGCCATTCACGACTGCGGTAAGATGGGGGTTTCAGACAACCACGGAATTCCCGGCAGTAGGTATGGCGCACGATTGGATTGCAGTACGCGGCGCCCGCGTTCACAACCTCAAGAACATCGACGTTGATCTGCCGCGCGACCGGCTGGTCGTGATCACCGGCCTGTCTGGGTCCGGCAAGTCATCGCTGGCGTTCGACACCATCTATGCCGAGGGCCAGCGCCGCTACGTTGAGTCGCTCTCGGCCTACGCCCGACAGTTCCTCGAGCAGATGGAGAAGCCGGACGTCGACCTGATTGAAGGTCTGTCACCGGCTATCTCGATCGAGCAGAAGACCACCGGGTCCAACCCGCGTTCTACGGTCGGCACGGTTACCGAGATTTACGACTACCTGCGCCTGCTGTTCGCCAATATCGGCGTCCCGCACTGTTACAACTGCGGACGCGAGATTGCCTCGCAATCGCTCGAGCGCATCCTCGACCTGGTGATGCTGCAGCCGCAGGACGCCAGGATCAACGTGCTGGCGCCAGTCGTGCGCGGACGGAAGGGCGAGTTCAAGAAGGAGCTGCAGGCGCTGCGGCAACGCGGGTTCACGAAAGCCCGCATCGACGGTCAGTTCCGCTCGCTCGACGAGGACATCAAGCTGGATCGTCGACGCAACCATGCGATCGATGTCGTGGTCGATCGGCTGATTGTCAGGTCCGGCATCGAGCGCCGCCTGGCCAGTTCTCTCGAGCTGGCGCTCAACCTCGCCGAAGACATCGTGGTCATCAACACCTACGAGGGCGGCGACCAGCTCTTCTCTCGCCGGCTGGCGTGCGTCCACTGCGGCATTTCGATGCCCGAGATGACGCCGCGGGCGTTTTCGTTCAACTCGCCACACGGCGCGTGCGCCGACTGTCAAGGCCTCGGGGCAACCTATGATTTCGACCCTCGTCTCATCGTGCCCGACGAATCGAAGTCGCTGCTCGGTGGTGCTGTCGCGCCATGGGCGCGCGGCGATCGCAAGCTGGTGCGCGAGGCCATCGTGACGCTCGCGCGTACGTTCGGGGTCGACCCCGACGTTCCGTTCGCGAAGCTGCCCAGGAAGCATCGAGATCTGCTGCTGTTCGGGCCTGCCGGCAGCGCGCTGCGCACCGCGCGGGCGAGCGCGAAGACCGTCGCGAACGCGCGTGACGCCGATGTCGACGAAGAGACAGATCCTGGCGACGACCGTGAATTCGCTGAGAGCCCTGCCGGTAAGCCTTTGGGCGCCAGGGGCCGAAGCCGTGATGCGGACGTCGACCCATTCGGCAAGGACTTCGAGGGTATCGTGCCAAACCTGCGGCGCCGTTACGACGAGGCATCGTGGGTGGCCCAGGAAGATCTTGAACCCTATCGCACTCTGCGCGAGTGTGCATCATGTGACGGGTGGCGGCTGAAACCGCAGAGCCTCGCGGTCCGCGTGAAAGGCAGAGGCATTGCCGAGTACGTGAGTCTCCCTGTGAGCGATGCGCTCGACGTGTTCGAACGTTTCGAACTGACCGAACGTGAAGAGTTGATTGCGGGTCGTGTCCTCCGTGAGATTCGCGACCGGCTTCGGTTTCTGCACGACGTTGGTGTGGGATACCTCACCCTGAATCGCAGTGCGGCGACCCTCTCCGGGGGAGAAGGACAGCGCATCAGACTCGCCACGCAAATCGGCGCCAATCTCTCCGGTGTGCTGTATGTGCTGGACGAGCCGTCCATCGGCCTGCATCAGCGCGATAACCGCAAGCTCCTGGCGACACTATCGCGCCTTCGCGATCTCGGAAACACGGTCATCGTCGTCGAGCACGATGAGGAGACCATTCGTACTGCCGACTACGTCATCGATCTGGGGCCGGGCGCGGGCGAGCACGGCGGGCATGTCATCTTCCAGGGTGCGGCCCACGAACTGCTGAGCAACGGCCACGGTTCGCTCACCGGCGCATATCTCCGGGGTGAACGTTCGATTCCCACGCCACGTGTGCGGCGTCCCGCGCTCAAGGGCCAGATCGTCATCCGCGGAGCACGCGCGAACAATCTCAAGAACATCGACGTCACCATTCCGCTCGGCATGCTGACGGCGGTCACCGGCGTGAGCGGGTCCGGCAAGTCGACGCTCGTCAACGACATCCTGTATCGCGCCCTGGCGCAGATGATTTACAAGGCATCTGCGGAGCCGGGGCCGCACGATCGGATCGACGGAACGCAGTTGATCGACAAGGTGATCGAAATCGACCAGTCGCCCATCGGTCGTACGCCGCGGTCGAATCCCGCCACCTACACGGGCATGTTCACGTTCATCCGCGAGCTGTTTGCGATGATGCCGGAGGCCAAGACCCGCGGGTTCAAGCCGGGTCGCTTTTCATTCAACGTCAAGGGCGGCCGGTGCGAGACATGTCAGGGCGACGGCGTCATTGCCATCGAGATGCACTTTCTACCGGACGTCTACGTGACATGCGAGCACTGCAAGGGACGCCGGTACAACCGGGAGACGCTCGAGGTGCATTACCGCGGCAAGTCGATCGCGGAAGTGCTGGAACTCACCGTGGATCAGGCTCTGCCGCTGCTCGAGAATATTCCTCCGATCGCGAACAAGCTTCGCACGTTGCAGGACGTCGGTCTTGGCTACATCGAATTGGGACAGTCGGCGACCACGCTGAGCGGGGGCGAAGCGCAGCGGGTCAAGCTGGCGCGCGAGCTGTCGCGACGCAGTACCGGCCGTACGCTTTACATACTCGACGAGCCGACGACCGGACTGCACTTTGAAGACACGCGGAAGCTGCTCGACGTGCTGAACAAGCTCGTCGAACAAGGCAATACGGTCGTCGTGATCGAGCACAACCTCGACGTCATTCGCTCGGCGGATCATCTAATCGATCTCGGGCCGGAAGGGGGCGGCGCTGGCGGCCACGTTGTCGCCGCGGGGACCCCTGAGGAAGTAGCGGCAAATCCAGACTCCGCGACCGGCGCCTTCCTTCGTTCTATCCTCGGAGGGTCGTAGAGGTGTGGTAAACTCGCCACAATAATCCAAACGAATGTTGTTGCGAACATGCAACACAATCCGCCACGAAATTGGTCCACTTCGTGTCGACACGCCGCAACGGTCTCACTGGCAAGCAGTTAGGGGATTTCAAGAAAATTGCAGAGCTCGGCACTGTGATTGCTTTCTTGTGTAAACCCTCCACTAAAAGCCAGGGAGCCTGATGCACGCACAACGGACACTTCGCCGATCGATCAGCTGCGCAGGGATCGGCCTTCACTCAGGCAACAAGGTCACTCTTTCTCTCAAGCCTGCTTCCGCTGATTCGGGTATCCGATTCCGCCGTTCCGATCTCGGCGGGCTCGAGGTGCCTGCGACGGTCAGGCACGTCGGCGGCATCAATCACGCCACCGGCCTGAGCCACGACACCGTTCGCGTCGACACCGTCGAACATCTGCTGGCCGCTTTCGTCAGCCTCGGTGTGGACAACGCGATTGTCGAGCTGAATTCTCCGGAAGTGCCCATCATGGACGGCAGCGCGGCGCCGTTCATCTATCTGATCCAGGAAGCCGGTTTGAAGCAGCTGGCTGCGCCTCGGCACTACATGAAGGTGCTCAGGCCAATTTCGCTCTCGCGTGGCGACAAGCGCATCGCGCTGTATCCGTCGGATCATTTCAAGATCACGTACAGCATTGCGTTCGACCACCCGTTGCTGCGCCACCAGTCACGAACGATCCGTTTGACGGAAGAGTCGTTTGTCGACGACATCGCGCCGGCCCGGACCTTCGGGTTCCTCGAGCAAATCGAGAAGATGCGCCAGCAGGGCCTGGCGCTTGGTGGCTCTCTCGAGAATGCCATTGTCATCGGCGACACCGGCGTGCTCAACAACTCGCTGCGGTTCGACGACGAGTTCGTTCGACACAAGATTCTGGACGTGATTGGCGATATGGCCCTCGTCGGGCATCCGATCATCGGCCATCTCGTCGCCCATCGTGGAGGACACGCGCTTCACACGGAATTTGCCGCGCATGTCCTGGAGGAAGCCGAGGCCTGGGCGCTCGTCGAGGCGCCGGCGCAGCCCGCAATGGCGGCGCCGGCGACGATGCCCGTCACCGACGTCGCTCGCGCCATCAACTGACGCCAGCCGACGGCCGCTGCTCCGCGACCGCGGAGACGAAGGCGGGCCCTACGGGCCCGCCTGTCTTATTTGCCGTTGGTTCCGAAACTCTTGATCGCCGACGGCTCGTCGGCGTGGATCTCGAACACGCCCTCGGCACCGGTCATCGTCAACATCGTCTCGACGCGTTTCTGTACCCCGGCGAGCTTCAACGCGCCGCCGGCGGCAGCCGCCTCACGATAAAGGTCCATCAGGCACCCGATCGTGGCGCTGTCGACGTACGTGACGCTCGAGAGGTCGAGCAACAGCTTGTGCTCGCCGGATCCGATCAGCGAGGAAATGGTATTCGCGAATTCCGAAAGCAGGGGGTACAGGAGCCGGGTTTCGTTGACGCGAACGATGGAGACGCCTTGCGAGCGATCGGTGGTCAGATTCATGCTCGCGCGACGGACATTGCAGGCGTGACGCGCACGTATGCGCGGTGAGCCATCAATGTGCGCATGATAACATGCGACCGTTCGTGTACCAATCGTTCACGCACACCGATACTGGTCTCGTGTGCGACGGGGTGAGCATCGAATCGATCGTCGAACGAGTCGACACGCCCGTCTACATCTACAGCGCACGCGCGATTCGCGACGCCTACCGCGCCATCGATGACGCGTTTGCGGCGCATCCGCACCGTATCCATTACGCGCTCAAGGCCAATTCGACGCTCGCGATTGTCCGGCTGCTCAGATCGATCGGCAGCGCCGTGGACGCGAACTCCGGCGGCGAGATTGATGTGGCACTGCGCGCCGGATGCACGCCTGCCGATATCGTCTTCACCGGGGTGGGGAAGACGCGCACGGAAATCGAGCGGGCCATTGCCATTGGCGTAAGCGCTATCAACGCAGAATCGGCCGGTGAGCTCGATCGCATTGCGAGCCTGGCCGCCGCCCAGGGTCGCGAGGCCCGAGTGGCGCTGCGCGTCAATCCCGACATCGACGCCGAAAGCCATCCGAACATTTCAACCGGCTTGAGAATCAACAAGTTCGGCGTGCCGCTGCAGGACGCGCGATCCATCTACCGCGAGCGCCGCGACCGGCCAGGTCTCCGTTTCGTCGGCGTCCATGTGCACATCGGATCGCAGATCACGAGCGTGGAGCCTTTGCGCCGGGCGGCGCGGGCGCTGACCGGTCTTGCCCTGGAGCTCGGCGAGGACGGCATTGCGCTGGAGCACCTGGATGTCGGAGGAGGACTCGGCATTGACTATGAGAGGCGGCCGATAATCGGTCCGGCCGAATATGCCTCGGCCGTTATCGCCGAAGTGCGTCGCGCAGGGTTGCCTTTGCTGCTCGAGCCGGGCCGGGCCGTCGTCGGACGAGCAGCCGCCCTCGTATCCCGTGTCGTCGACACGAAGCGCTACCCGGACGGAAGGCAGTTTGCCGTCCTCGATGCGGGGATGGGCGAGCTGATTCGGCCGGCGTTGTACGGGTCTCATCACCAGATCGTGCCCGTTCACCCGCGTCTGTCGCCGGACGCTGCGTGGGACATCGTCGGGCCAATTTGCGAGAGCAGCGACGTTTTTGCGCGCGGCCGAATGCTGCCGGCCATCGAAGTCGACGACCTCATGGCCATCCTCGACGTGGGCGCCTACGGTTCCGTCATGGCGTCGAATTACAACCGGCATCCGCTTCCGCCGGAAGTGCTCGTTGACGACGGACGGTGGACGCTGATTCGTCGTCGGCAGACCATCGACGATGTGCTCGCACTCGAGCTGTAGACATCAGGCAGTAGGCATCCGCGATGAGGCACTGACGTGAAGGGGCTGCTGATTGCATTCGAGGGGCTCGACCAGAGCGGTAAGCAGACCCAGGGCGAGCTCCTGCGCGAATGGCTCACCAGTCGCCGTCGAGAGGTGAAGTTGATGTCGTTTCCCGACTACGACACGCCGATTGGTGCGGAGATTCGACGGGCTCTGCGGGGGGAACGCCACTACGGCGCCGACGTGATGCAGCTCTTATATGTGGCCAACCGCTACGAGCGGAAAGAAGAGATCGCCAACGCACGAGATCAGGGAACCATGGTCGTTTGCGACCGGTATCTCGCTTCGAGTGTCGCGTACGGCGAGGCGCAGGGGCTCGACGCCCGATGGCTGCGAAGCATTCAGGAGTACCTCCCGCAACCTGATGTCACCATTCTGCTCGACATGCCCCCTGAAGTGTCGGCGAGACGCAAACAGAGCGACCGCGACAAGTACGAACGAGACCTCGCGTTGCTCGGTCGGGTGCGCCGGAGCTATCTCCGCCAGGCGGAAGAACAGCGGTGGCTGCGTCTGGACGCCGACCGGGATCGTGACGTCGTCGCAGCGGACATTTACGCAGCTATCGCGCCCCGCATGGATTGAGCGCGCGAATCCCAGGACTCAACATGCCGTCGATCACGGAGTCACGATCGTGTTCCTGGCGCGGCGGCCCTCGCTACCGTTAACGCCCTCACTTCGCGTGCGCCAGCGGTCAGCAGAACGGCGGCGCAGGCGTTAAGTGTCGCGCCAGTCGTGCGCACGTCGTCCACGAGAACCACCACCCGATTCACGAAGCACGCCTGCCGTGAGCGTCGCCGCATGAACGGTGACAGTGTGAACGCGCCACCAACGTTCCTCCGGCGCGCTGCGGCATGAAGCCCGGTTTGCGGTGCCGTCGCCCGCCGGCGCCACAGCGCGTGCAACACCGGCACGTCGAGGTGGATGGCGAGCTCTCGTGCCTGATTGAATCCACGGTGCAGCCGTCGCCAGGGGTGAAGCGGCACGGGGACGACGTAATGTGCGTCCCGAAGTACCTCTGATCCTGCGGCACGCATCATTCCAGCGAGCCGGCGCGCAAGTGTGCGCCGGCCGTCGTATTTAAATGCCTGCAGAATGTCGCGCAGGGCTCCGTCATAGTTGCCAGCCGCCCGAGCGGCACTGAGCAGATTCGAGCCGCGCCGGCATCGTGGGCATCGCTCCAGCGCGACGCTGACAACGCGCCATGACGGCAACGGATCACCGCAGGTACGACAGAACGGAGGAAGCAAGGATTCGACGCGCCCCCAGCACAGCTCGCAGACCGGGCCATCGAGTGGCGTGTCGAGCACGGCCGCGCACGCGGCGCAGCGCGGAGCCAGCGTAACTGCGAGAAGAGCGTCTAGGCCGGTTCGACAAATTCGTGCCGCTCGGCATTGCCCCACAGCCTTTCCAGACCATAGAACGCGCGGCACTCGACGCTGAAGACGTGCACGATGAAATCGAAGTAGTCGAGCAGAATCCATTCCGATTTGTCGATCCCTTCAGCGAGCAGAGGCCGCTCGCCGAACTCCTCTTTCAGCGTGTCCTTGACCGCGTCCGCAATAGCCTGAATCTGTCGTCCACTGCCTCCGGAACAAATCACGAAATAGTCGGTAAAGCCGCCGGTCTTCCGCAAGTCCAGCACGACGACGTCGAATGCCTTCTTGCTTTGCGCGGCTCGGACGGCTCCTGCCACAGATTTCGGCAGCCTTGCTTTGCGTGGTGCGCGTTTCTTTGCGCCAACTGTCTTACGTGCTGTGGTGATTCGTGTCGCTGCCATGCAAGTCGTTTTCCACTTCGTACAAATGATGTGCGGTAATGTGCTGCGCCACCGCGGGGGGCACAAGACCTTCGATCGGCTGTCGCGCTACGAGCCGTTGACGGATTGCAGTCGATGAGATGTCGCGAGTATCCGCTTCAATCAGGAAAAGACCAGTGGAGCCTCGGTCTTCGACGTACGCGCTGGCCTGTCGCGCACGCCCCTGGAGCTCCGGAGTGCGAGTGGCGGCATCGTGGACGCTCGTGCCCGGTCGCGCCACGACTACGAAGTGCGCCGCGTCGAGCACGGCGGGAAATTCGTGCCACGTGGCAATTTCTGCAAACGCATCCGTCCCGATGATGAAGAAAAGTTGCCACGGCTGCCACCCAGCCGCGTGCAGACTCCGCAGCGTGTCCGAAGTATAGGAATTGCCCCCACGGCGCAGTTCCGCATCCGACAGCCGGTACGACGGACAGCCGTTCGTGGCCAGCGCCACCATCGCGAACCGATGAAACGCCGTCGCGTGCGGATCGATCGATCGATGCGGCGGATCGTACGACGGAACGAACACCACTTCCGTCAGCGCCAGCGCAGACCGAGCGGCACCGGCTGCGTCAAGATGACCGAAATGAACGGGATCGAAAGTGCCGCCGAGGACACCGAGACGCCGCGTCATGCGTTCCGGGTTGCGAGCTCCTCGCGGCTGCGACCCGGAGTGTTGCTGGATCCTCCCGAATCGGCCGCCGAGCGAACCATGACGATCTGCCGCCACGCTAACGCGAGCAGCTCGTCGACGCCCTCGCCTGTTACTCCCGAGATGCGAATCAGAGGCAGGCCCTGTTTTTTGATGTACCGCTCGAGTCGCTCGAGGCGCGACGCATCGTCAAGGGCATCGATCTTGTTAGCCGCGACGATCTGAGGCTTCAACGCAACCTGCGGATCGAACAGACGCAGCTCGTCAACGATGACCTTGAAGTCGTTCACGGGATCGCGGCCGGAAGCGCTGGAGACGTCCACGACGTGAATCAGTACCTTTGTGCGCTCGATGTGCCGCAGAAACCGGTCGCCGAGCCCATGGCCGGCATGGGCTCCCTCAATGAGTCCCGGTACATCGGCGACGACGAAACTGCGATCGTCGCTCAGTCTGACGACGCCCAGGTTTGGCGTGAGGGTGGTGAACGGGTAGTCGGCAATCTTGGGCCGGGCCGCAGAAATGCGGGAGATCAACGTTGACTTGCCGACGTTTGGAAAGCCCACGAGTCCGACGTCAGCGAGCAGTTTCAGCTGCAGCCGCAGAAACCGTTCCTCTCCGGGCGCCGCCGGGTTCCGCGCGGCGCGGGGCCCGATTGGTGGAGGAGACGAAATGTGCGTTCCCGCGTCCACCGTGGCCGCCCTTCGCGACAAGCACGCGCTGTCCCTCCTCTGTGAGGTCGGCGAGGAGCTGAAACACCGCGTCACCCGCGTCGCCTGCAGCGTCCGGCGTCCTCTCGAACACGAGCGTCCCGATCGGGACGTCGACTTCGAGATCCTCAGATGTTTGTCCGGTCTTATTGGAACCCTGCCCGTGCCGGCCGCGGCGCGCTTCGAACTCGGGATGATAGCGGAAGTCGATAAGCGTGTTTTTTCGAGAGGATGCGACGACGTAGACGGAGCCGCCGCCTCCGCCGTCGCCCCCGTTGGGGCCGCCGCGCGGGACGAACTTCTCGCGGCGGAAGCTGATGCAACCGCGTCCGCCGTCGCCCGCGACTACATGGATGTCGACCTCATCGACGAACATCGAGATCAGTATATGGCTTTGGGCTTTAGGCTCTGGGCCTTGGGCGCCGGCTGGCGGCGCAAGCTCTGGATTGGGGTGCGGGCGTGCCCAAAAGTCGACGTCAGGAGCCTACTGCACAGGAATGATCGAGATGCGGCGGCCGTGCTTGCCGTGATCCTCGAAGCGCACCTTGCCGTCGACTTTTGCGAACAGCGTGTGGTCTTTCCCCAGACCCACGTTCAGGCCAGGCTCGAACCGGCGCCCCTTCTGACGCACGAGGATCGACCCGCCGGTCACGAGGTTGCCGTCATGGCGCTTGACGCCGAGACGCTGTGAATTGCTGTCGCGGCCGTTGCGTGAGCTGCCTTGCCCCTTTTTATGAGCCATGATGTGTTCCTGATCAAACCTGAATATCCGTAATGCGCACTCGGGTAAACACGCTGCGGTGTCCGCGGGTCTTGCGGAAACCCTTGCGCCGTTTCTTCTTGAACACGCGCAGCTTCGGACCGCGCGCTTCGCCATCCACTACACCGACCACGCGCGCGTTTGCGACAAATGGCGCGCCCGCCAGAACGTCCCCGGCATCTTTTTCAACCAGCAACACCTGGTCGAACGTGACTTCCGATCCGCGTTCTCCCGGCGGACCGTCAATCTCGACAACAGCACCGGGTGTGACTCTGACCTGATGGCCGCGCGTCTGAATGATCGCGTACACGGGCGCTCCCTCGATCTGAACGTGAAGAGCCTGTCGTCGCCCGGCGGTTACAGGACGAAGCGAGAGGCGTAGGTTGGGCCCAAGTGGGCCCGCATAAAAGACTTAGCTTAGCAGAGGCGGACGCACGGGTCCACCCCTACTGCAGGAGGATGCGTGTCCCTTTGATTCGCTGGCTGCTGAGCGTGCTGAGGAAGCTCGGAATCAAACGGTCCATCAGCTCGAAGTACGAGGACAACGCCGGCGACGTCTGGTTGGCGTTGTACAGGATCTCCTCACGATAGTTCTCGGAGTGCAGGACGGTTCCTGTGCGGCCATCGATAAAGATGAACTTTGGTTTCAGCACGAATCCCTTGCGTTCCATGTAGGTGCGCACCGGAACGACCCGCCGGCGGCCGAACGAATCGTAGACCTCCTGATCGCGCTGC
The DNA here is from genome assembly GCA_963814955.1 of uncultured Acidobacteriota bacterium. Classification (GTDB taxonomy): domain Bacteria; phylum Acidobacteriota; class Vicinamibacteria; order Vicinamibacterales; family UBA2999; genus DATCJA01. The sequence continues at coordinate 319,313 of CAWFEX010000008.1, read as the reverse complement.
ACGATGCCCGAGCGCGCCTGAGGGGCGAACATCACCGTACCGGTGACGATGAGCGGCTGCTGATACTCCTCGCCAATCCGCTTCCAGTACTCCACGTTGGCGAATACGTGTTCGTACTCCTCGAGGTCCGCATCGTCTTTGATTGCGGCGGGACCAGATGGCTTTTCCTCGGTCGTGCCGCCGTTTGTTTCACGCCCGTCGAGTGCGACGTCCACCAATGGCAGGGCGTCCGCGTCGATGACGCGCAGCTCGGATTTGGTGCGGAGCTGGCTGCGCAGTAGGCGTGTGGTCTCGAGGTTGCCATCGACGTCTTCGGTTCCGCCGGCGACGAAACCGGCGACGAACACGCGCTGGAATGCAGAGACGTCGAGCTTCGGTCGAATCGGCGTCTCAATGGGGATCTCGAAGTAGCTCGTGCAGGCCGCGGTCAACACGACCGCTGCCAAGCTACTGGCTGTCCTGGCGAGACGTGCGGTCATTGATTTCCTTGAAGAGTTCGTAATTTTGTTTGATGAACGAGTTGCCCGGTTCAAGTTCGACGGCTTTCTCGTACGCCGCGCGTGCCTTGTCCAACTCACCCTCGTGCTCGTACGCGATGGCCAGATTGTTATGGGCCGCCGCGTATGTCGGATCGATTTGAACCGCACGCTCCCACCTGTAGATGGCCTCCCGCCACAATCCGCGCTGCGCTACGGCGATCCCGAATTCCACCTGTTTCTTCGCGTCGCCGCGCGCGTCAGCAGCCAGCGGGGCCGCAGTCAGCGTCAACAACAGCGCGAATACCGAAAATAGGCGCATCGGGAAGGCCTCACTATAGTCGTCGGCTAGCCGACAGACAAGAGCTTTACAATTCAATAGCTTACTACGCCCGAGCAATCCGTGTACCAGCTCAGCTCGCAGTGAATTGGGCCCAAAGCGGGTCGATCGAGTCTCCTCAGCGTCGGTTCGTTTTCAAGTTCCGTGACAGTGGCGTTGCGAACTTGAGATTGGCTGCCTATAATCTGGACAGCGAGGTCGGGCGCCCCGGTGCAATGTCACGGCGGGGCCCGGCCTTTTCTGTTTTTGCCTCTTCCGGACGCGAGCGCCGGGCGCCTGCTCAGGAGCACATCGCGTATGACGGACAACGAGGCTGTCGCACTATCGCTGATCCCGACTCTCCCCCGCGTTTGCCTGACCGAACGCCTCCGCAACGCCGATCCCGTATTGCTCGAGCAGGCCCGCGAGCGTCTGAACGACGCCTGTGCCGTTCGTCGGCGCGCCGAAGCGGATGGCATCGGCGTATTACCGTGGAATGACCCCCGCTTTCCGTCGGCGTTACTTGCAATCTCAGACGCGCCGCCGGTCCTGTGGTATCGCGGCAGCCTCGAGGTATTGCGCCGGCCCGCTGTCGCGATTGTCGGTTCGCGCAGCGCCTCCCTTGCCGCGCTCGAGATCGCCGAGCAGCTCGCGCGCGACGTGGCCGCCCGAGGCATCGCCGTCGTCAGCGGTCTTGCACGCGGGGTTGATTCCGCCGCTCATCGCGGCGCGCTCGGCACCGGTTGCACGATCGCGGTACTTGGTTCTGGCGTCGATCGCATCTATCCCCCCGAACATGCGCCGCTCGCCCGTGATATCGCTGCAAATGGCCTCGTGGTCAGCGAGTTCCCGCCAGGTACCGCACCTCTCCAGTTTCACTTTCCGATGCGCAACCGTTTGATCAGCGGAATGTCGCGCGCGGTCGTGATTGTGGAGGCATCGGAGAAGTCAGGGTCGCTGATTACCGCCGGATGCGCGTTGGAGCAGGGGCGGGAGGTGTTGGCCGTTCCAGGCAATGTGCTCAGCGGGCGAAATCGCGGCTCCCACGCGCTGATTCGTGATGGGGCAAAGATTGTCGAGTGTGCGGACGATATCGTAGAAGAACTTGGCTGGTACGCGGCCGCGCCGAACGCGTCACGGGCCACGACAAGTGGCGAGGCCACAATGACTTCTGGCGATTCCCTCCTCCAGCTGATGCGCGCAGGCGAGCCGTACGATCTCGATGCGCTGGCTGCCTCTGCGGGCGTCGATGGCGTCCGACTGCTGCCGCGTCTGCTCGAGCTCGAATTGCAGGGACATGTCGAACGCGTTGAGGGTGGCCGTTTCATGCGGTCCGCACGAACGTGTTAGTGTGATTTCAAGTTCGTATGGCTGCGAAGCCTCTGGTCATCGTCGAATCGCCTGCCAAGGCGAAGACTCTCGGCCGCTTTCTCGGCTCGAAGTACCGTGTCGAAGCGAGTTACGGCCACATCCGCGACCTGCCTGAATCGGCCGCAGAAGTCCCCAAGGAAATAAAGGACAAGAACTGGGGTCGTCTTGGCGTCGATGTCGACCAGGAGTTCAAGCCGTATTACGTCGTTCCGGGCGACAAGAAGAAGCAGGTGACGCACCTCAAGACAGCGCTGAAGGAGGCGTCAGAGGTGCTCCTCGCGACCGACCCGGATCGCGAAGGCGAGTCGATCAGCTGGCATCTGACACAAGTGCTCAGGCCGCGAGTCCCCGTCCGCCGCATCGTTTTTCACGAGATTACCGAGGATGCGGTCAAGGAAGCGCTCCAGAACCCGAGCGACCTCGACGAGAACCTGGTACGGGCGCAGGAGAGCCGTCGCATTCTCGATCGCCTCTACGGATACACACTCTCACCGCTGCTCTGGAAGAAAGTTCAAACGGGACTGAGCGCCGGACGCGTACAGAGTGTGGCGGTGCGTCTCCTTGTCGAGCGCGAGGAGGAGCGCGCGCTGTTTCGTCCAGCGGTGTATTGGGACCTCGAGGCGAAGCTCCAGAGCGAGGGCCGGGAGTTCACGGCAACGCTCGTGCGCGTCGGCGAACAGCGCGTGGCAGTCGGCAAGGACTTCGACGCGCACACGGGCGGCCTGCGAAGCGAGAACGTGCGGTTGCTCGATGAGGCAACGACGCACCGGTTGGCGGAAGCAATCCGTTCAAACGTGCCGTGGGCCGTCACCGCCGTTGAGCAGAAGCCCGGCATCGAGCGGCCGGCGCCTCCCTTTACGACATCGACGCTGACACAAGAGGCGAGCCGCAAGCTTGGATTCTCAACCGAACGGACGATGCAGGCCGCGCAGCGGCTGTTTCAAGGTGTCGATGTCGGCAACGGCGACATGGAAGGGCTGATCACGTATCACCGCACCGACTCGACGACGCTGTCGGAAAAGGCGTTGCAGGAATCGGCGCGCGTGATCCGCGAGATGTTCGGAGCGGAGTATGACGACGCTCCGCGCCGCTATCAAACCAAGGTCAAGAATGCGCAGGAAGCGCACGAAGCGATCAGGCCCACCGACTTTCGACAGGCGCCATCGCAGCTCGATGGCGTGCTTGATTCGGACGACCTGAAAATCTACGACCTGATCTGGAAGCGCACGACGGCGTCGCAGATGGTGGATGCTCGCGTCCTTCGCACGACGATCGAGTTCTCAGCCAAAGGCCACGATCGAGAACAAGCAGTGCTCACGTCGAGCGGCAAGGCAATCGAATTTGCGGGATTTCGACGCGCCTACGTCGAAGGCAGCGACGATCCGGCCGCGGAGCTGGAAGATCAGGAAACGATTCTGCCGCAGGCTGCGGTCGGCGATCGCGTGCACAGCGACGGCAGCACTCCGATCTCGTTGCTCGGCACCGAGCCGAAGCGGCACGAAACGACACCGCCCGCCCGGTATACAGAGGCCTCTCTCATCAAGGAATTGGAACGTCTCGGTATCGGACGCCCCTCCACATACGCGCCGACGATTGCCACGATTGTTCGGCGCGGCTACGTGTTCCGGCAGGGAAAGGCGCTCGTGCCCAGCTTTACGGCGTTCGCGGTGACGAAGCTGCTGCGCGACCATTTTGGCGATTTCGTCGAGACCGACTTCACGGCGGAAATGGAGGACGACCTCGATGAGATCTCGCGCGGCGAGCGGGAATCGGTCGCGTTTCTGAGGCAGTTCTACTTCGGCGACAAGAAGCACCGCGGGCTGCTGCCGGCGGTCACGCGCGGCGAAGAGCGTGCGGATTATCCCGTGCTCGATCTCGGAGCCGACCCGGACAGCGGCGAGTCGTTGCGCATACGGATAGGTCGCTTCGGACCCTTCGTGCAGCTTGGTGAAGGCGGCCCTGGACGCACGGCGTCGCTGCCCGAGGACGTAGCGCCGGCGGATCTGACTGCTGAGAAAGCGCTCGAGCTCGTACGCGCCAAGGCCGAGGGGCCGCGGGTTCTCGGTGTCGATTCCGCAACCGGCCAGAACGTGTACGTGATGACAGGCCGCTACGGCGCTTACGTTCAGTTGGGCGAGACGCCGGAACCTGCGCCGAAAGGACGCGGAAGGGTCCGAAGGCGGAGAAGGCTGCAAAGCCGAAACGAGCGTCGCTGCAGGGTGGAGCAACCGAATCCACGGTGACGCTCAATGAAGCGCTCAAGCTGCTCTCGCTGCCGCGAGTGGTGGGCCTTCATCCCGACGACAACGAGCCGATGACCACCAACTTCGGGCGATTCGGTCCATACGTGAAGCACGGCGACGAGTTTCGATCGCTCGAATCCGACGAAGACGTCTTCGATATTTCGTTCGACGCGGCGCTCGCGCTGCTGCGCGCACCGAAGCAGTCGCGGCGGCGTCAGGCGGCGCAGAAGAAAGTGCTTCGTGAGCTCACCAGGGATGGGACCACGCTTCGCATGCTCGCTGGACGGTACGGCCCGTACGTGACCGACGGCACCACCAACGCATCGATTCCTCGAGGAACGAATCCCGACGCGGTGACCTACGAGCAGGCCGTTGATCTGCTCGAAGCGCGCCGCAACGCTGCACCGTCGTCTCGCCGGGGTGCGCCCAGGCGGCGGGCTGCAGGGTCGCGCGCCGCGCGCGGGGCGCGAAGCAAATCGACGGGCACGCAGGCCACCGAGGCCTGATCCTCGACGCCTGACATGATTCACGTAGTGGGCGGCGGCCTCGCGGGTTCCGAAGCCGCGTGGCAAGCGGCCTCGCTAGGCGTCCGCGTGATCGTGCACGAGATGCGCCCCGTCCGTCCCACCGCTGTTCACAAGACGGATCGACTCGCCGAGCTCGTCTGCTCGAACTCCTTTCGCGGCGACAAACTGGACAACGCGGTTGGCCTGCTCAAGGAAGAAATGCGGCGCCTGGGATCCATCGTCATGCGCGCCGCCGATGCGCATCGTGTGCCCGCCGGCGCGGCGCTCGCCGTGGATCGTGACCTGTTTTCGCAGGCTGTCACGGACGCCGTGCGTTCGCATCCTCTTATTGAGGTGGTACGCGAAGAAGTCGCGCGGCTTCCCCACGACGCTTCGATGTTTCCGATGGTCGTCGCAACAGGCCCATTGACGTCGGATTCACTGTCGGCCGATCTCGCGACGCTCGTCGGGGACGACGACCTGTATTTCTACGACGCGATCAGCCCGATCGTGCTTGCTGAAACGATTGACCGGACAAAGGTGTTCCGCGCATCACGATGGGATCGGAGCATCCGAGGCGCCGGCGACGCATCCGGCCAGGCTTGCGGGACTGACGATGGCCAGGGCGACTACCTGAATTGCCCGCTCACGAAGGACGAGTACGACCGGTTCTACGATGCGTTGGTTACCGCAGAATCGGCAACTGTCCATGACTTCGACAAAGAGAAATTTTTCGAGGGGTGTCTTCCAATCGAGGTGATGGCGCATCGGGGCCGCGAGACGCTTCGATTTGGACCCGATGAAACCCGTCGGACTGATCGAGCCGCGCATCGGCCGCCCGCCGTACGCCGTTGTCCAGCTCCGCCAGGACAACCTGGCTGGCGACCACTACAGCCTTGTCGGCTTCCAGACGCAGTTGAAGTGGGGCGAACAGGCGCGCGTGTTGAAGATGATTCCCGGCCTCGAGCAGGCCGAGTTCGTCCGCTACGGGATGGTGCATCGGAACACCTACATCAATGGTCCCAAGGTGCTGCGCGAGACGTGGCAGACAAAGGCGCGTCCCGACCTGTTTTTTGCCGGACAGATCTCGGGCGTCGAAGGCTACGTCGAGTCTGCTGCGTCGGGACTGATTGCCGGGTGCAACGCCGCGGCGATCGTTCGAGGCGAAGAGCCGCGTGTTCCACCTCGGACTACCGCAATCGGCGCGCTTGCGTACTACGTGTCCCACGCCGATCCACGGAACTACCAGCCGACCAACATTACATTCGGGATCATCGCAGCCCCGGAGGGCGGGTCGCGACGCGCCAAGGACCGCAAGCTCGCCATTTCACACCGGGCGCTGCAGGTTCTGGACGAATGGATGGGCGAACGGGCGTCTCACCAGCTCGCATGACCGGCCAGCTCGACGAGTTCCTCGACTACCTTCGCCTAAACCGCAATACCTCCGTTCACACCGTTGCCGCCTATGGCAGCGATCTGTCGCAGTTTCTCGGCTTTGCCGCCGCCAGCCTGGACAAGGACAGGAAGCGGCTTCGACCCTCCGACATCGAACTGAGCGTGATCCGGGGGTTCATGGCGGAGCTGTATCGCCAAGGGCAGTCACGGGCGTCCGTGGCCCGCAAGCTGTCGGCGCTCCGCAGCTTCGCGCGATTCCTCCGCAGGGAAGGGTTAATCGACTCCGATCCGGTGGCTTTGGCGGCCTCGCCGAGGCGCGAGCAGAAGGTCCCGGCGCACCTGTCCGTCGACGAAATGTCGCGACTGCTCGAAGCGCCGGACGTCTCGAGTCCTCTCGGCCGCCGCGATCGGGCGATTCTCGAGCTGTTCTATGCCTCCGGACTTCGCCTGGCGGAGCTGGTCGGTCTCAACCTGGAGGACCTGAATCTGACGTCGCGCATCGTCAGGGTTGCCGGCAAGGGGAGGAAGGAACGCCTGGTGCCGTTCAACACGAGCACGCAGAAAGCATTACGCGCGTGGTATCCGGACCGGGCGCTGCTGCGAGCGACGGGGAAGTCCGGTGGCCGGAGCCGAAAGCCTGGCGTCAGCGACGACCCGTTGTTCGTCAACGCCCGTGGCACGCGCCTGAGCGGACGGAGCGTTCAGCGGCTGGTTGCGCGCTACGTGACAGGTTGCAGCACGCGCTTCGGCATCAGTCCCCACGCGCTGAGGCACTCGTTCGCGACGCATCTGTTGCAGCATGGCGCCGATCTGCGCGCGATACAGGAACTGCTTGGCCACGTCCAGCTGTCGACAACGCAGCGGTACACGCACGTCAACGCCGCGCAGCTGCTCGAGGTGTACAGAAAGGCGCACCCCCGCGCGACCCGGAGCTAGACCGCTTCGTGATGGAGGTTCGACCCGCAAGTCTGAACGATACGGCAAGCTGGCTCGCCATGCGGAATGCGCTCTGGCCCGACGAGAACGGGACGTCGCATGCGACGGAGATTCAGCAGCACTTTGCCGGGACGCTTCGGCCGCCGCTCGAAGTGCTGCTCGCTGTCAGTGGTTCCGGCGTGTGTGTTGGCTTTGTGGAGCTGTCGATTCGTTCATACGCCGAAGGGTGCGAAACGGATCGAGTGGCGTATCTCGAAGGCTGGTACGTCGTTCCCGAAGCGCGACGGCAGGGTGTCGGCCGAGCGCTGATTTCTGCCGCTGAACGATGGGGCGTTGCTCAGGGTTGTACTGAATTCGGCTCGGATGCCCTGATCGAGAACGAGGCGAGCGCTGCGGCGCATCGCGCGCTGGGCTTTTCCGAAACGGCGCAGATTCGCTGCTTCCGTAAGTCTCTAGGCGGCACGAGTCCGCGAGGTTGACTTATACGGCCACGGTTGCCTGCGCATTACGTATCTCGTCCTGATGAGCGGCGGCCCGCCGCCCGCGCGGAAACTCGATGCCCAGCACTTTGATCTTGTAGTTCATCACGCGGGGGCTGATTGACAGCAGCTCCGCGGCGTCCTTCTGCACCCAGTTCGACATCTTGAGCGCCTCGACAACCGCAAGCCGCTCGATATCCTCGAGGGGAATGCCCGTTGGCGGAATCTTGATGATCGAAGCCGCCTCGCGTGGTGAGCTGAAGCTGCCAGTATCGCCGAGCCGCAGGTCCTCTACGGCAATCTGCGGCCCTTCGGCGAGCAGCATCGCTCGCTCCACCGCGTTTTCCAGCTCGCGGATGTTGCCGGGCCAGTGATATCGCATGAGCAGCTTCAGCGCCTCGGACTCGAGACCATCGATCTTCTTCTTCAATTCCCCGGAGAACCGCCGGATGAAGAAATTGGCGAGCGCGGCGACGTCGTCTTTGCGTTCGCGCAGCGGCGGCATTTCGATCGTGACGACGTTGAGGCGGTAATAGAGGTCTTCGCGAAACGAGGCGGATTCCACCATCGATGTCAGGTCGCGGTTGGTGGCCGCAATGAGCCGCACGTCGACCTTGATCGTGCGGGTACCGCCCAGCCGTTCGAACTCGTGCTCCTGAAGCACGCGCAGGATCTTCGCCTGCGTATTTGCGCTCATGTCGCCGATTTCGTCGAGGAAGAGCGTGCCGCCGTCGGCCTGCTCGAAGCGGCCGATCCGCTGTTTGTCGGCGCCGGTGAACGCGCCTTTCTCGTGACCGAACAGCTCCGACTCGAGCAGATTCTCCTGCAGGGCGGCGCAGTTGACCTTGATGAAGTTGCGCGCGGCCCGATGCGAGTTGTGATGGATCGCTCCCGCGATCAGTTCCTTGCCGGTCCCGGTCTCGCCGCGAACCAGCACGGTCGTGTTGCTCCTGGCCACCTTGCGGACGACGCTGAGGACCTTGTCGAGGGCGCCACTCGACCCGATGATGCGATCGAAGTCGTAAATATCTCCCTGGGCGTGCCGGAGGTAATCGATCTGATGCTGCATCCGGCGCATCTCGAGCGCCTTTTCGATCTTGACCTCCATCTCCTCGACTTCGAACGGCTTCTGGACGTAATCGAAGGCGCCCGCTTTCATGGCTTCGACGGCCGTTGAGACCGAGCCGAACGCGGTCATGAGGATGACGCCGCACGACGGATGCAGGGTCTTGGCGGTCTTGAGGACGTCGAGGCCGCTGCTGCCTCCCATCTTGAGGTCACTCACGACGACATCGAAGAAACCCTCGTGCAGCTTTTCGATGGCGGCGTTTCCGTTGGGTGCCTCTTCGACGTCGTGTCCTGCCTCTGCCAGCGCCTGCGCCACTCCGCGGCGAAGGGAGTCGTGATCGTCAGCAATGAGAATCCGGCCCATATGTCCTCAACAGTGTCAATTTACGAATTCGTCCGCGACCTTCATAGGCAGCATGACGCGGATCTTCGTTCCCTGCCCGGGCGCGGTCTGAAGGTCGATGCTCCCATCATGCGCATCGACAATCTTGCGAACGATGGCGAGCCCGAGGCCGGATCCCTGCGGCTTGGTGGTGAAAAACGGACTGAATACCCGATCGGCGATTTCCGGCGCCATGCCCGGACCTTCGTCGGTCAATTCGACGAGCACGCCCTCGCGGCCCGCGTCGCCGTCGACAATGCGTGTCGGGCTTGCGGTTATCGTGACGTGCCCGCGGCCATCCATCGCTTCGTACGCATTCGTGAGCAGGTTCGTGAACAACTGGGTCAACTGATGCTTGTCGCCGTGAATCAACGGCAGCTCGTTCGGGACGCAAATGTCGACGCTGATGGCGCCGCGCGGGACCTTCGTGTCTGCGAGCTGTATCGCCGACTGCACGGCGTCGGCCACGGCCGTACGATCGACCTGGAGCCGGATCGGGCGGACGAATTCGAGCACCTCCTGGACAATCTTGTTGGCCATCTTGGCTTCGTTGATGATGTCGGTCAGTACCTTCTGCGCCTCCGGGGCAGCGCTGATCTTGCGCCGGAGAAGCCCCGCCATCACTTCGATGCCGGCAAGCGGGTTCTTCACTTCGTGCGCAATGGCGGCCGCCATCTCGCCCACGGCCGCCAGTCGGTCGCGGAGCCGTTCACGTTCCTCGAGCTGCTCGACGCGCGTCAGGTCCTTGAAGAACATCGACGCCCCGATCACACGCCCGCCCTCGTCCTGCACGCGCGCCAGCGTGTAGCCAATTACCTTCCCTGACGGCCGCAGCCGGAGCTCGGCACGGTTGGCGAGAAGGTGCACGTCGAACACAGTGTTCAGCACGCGCACCACTTCGGCGTGCGCCTGCAGTACTTCCGCGATGGGTCGGCCGAGATCGTCATCCTGGGGCGCGATGTCGAAAATGTTGTACGCCTCGCGGTTGATCAGCGCCAGCTTGCCGTCCCGCGTAAGCGCGAGCACGCCATTTCGCATGCCGGCAACCATGTGCCGGAGGAACATGTCATCTATTTCGGCCGCGCCTTTCGCAGCGATACTGTCTGGACCGTCGGTCTCCGCCATCCGTCGCGCCCGGACGACAGACGTCAGGCGTTCCGGACCGTGCCGCGGTTTAGTCATTGAACTGTGCTCCACGGAGCGATGACCTTCGCCGGGCCGCACCAGAACGCAACATGCGTCGGGGGGACTTCGGACGAAATGGTCGAGGTGGCAAAGGATGTGCCCGGAGTACAGAGGTCAGGAAGCCCTGCAATTCCCTCATAATCCACGTCTTACGGGTTTCAGCTGGGGATTTTCGATTACAGGATTGTAAGTCTAACGCAATTTTGGTGGGAGGCGGATGCCGGGACTTACGATTCGGATGCGTGCTCGTGCAACGCCTCCCATTGCGCCATCAGATCGCCGACCTCCCACATCAACGCCTGATGGCGGTTGATGAGCGCGGTGGCAGCCGCCCGATCCTCATAGAAATCGGCAGCGCTCATGGCGGCTTCGATCTCTTTGACCTGAGCCTCGCGATCGGCAATCCGCGACTCCAGATCAGCTATCCGCTTGCGTAAAGCGTCGAGGGCGCGCTGTTTCTCGCGGCGCGCCGCCTCGAGACGCTTGCGCTCCTCACGGGACGTCGAGAGAGGGGATGCCGGTTGACGGGATTCGGGATTCGCGATCCGGAGTCCGGCGGTCTTGGTGCCGGAGTTCCTGGTTCCAAGGTTCTTGGTTCCGGTATTCCTGGCCTTCGCCGCCGGTTGCTGTCCGGCATCCGGCATTCGCACCTGCACACGTGCAGGTCCGGATTGCCGAGCCCCGGATCCCGGTTCCCGAACTCCGGATCCCGAAGCCTTGTGCCACAGGAACTCGGCGTAGGTACCGGGATACACGATTGCCTCCCCGTGACCGATCTCGATGATCTTCGTCGCTAGCTTCTCCACGAAGTAGCGGTCGTGCGATACGAAGATCATCGTCCCGCCGTAGTCCTCGAGCGCGTCGAGGAGAACGTCCTTCGAATCCAGGTCGAGGTGGTTGGTCGGCTCATCGAGCAGCAGCGTGTTGGAGGGCCGTAGCAGCATCCGCGCAACCGCCAGACGCGTCCGCTCGCCGCCCGACAGCACGGCGACCTTTTTGTAGATGTCGTCGCCTGAAAACAGAAAGCCACCGAGGATGTTTCGAATGGCGGGCACCATGTTGTGCGGCGAACCGGCCGCCAGCGTTTCGTAGACCGTCAGCGCCGGATCGAGACGCGTCGCTTCGTCCTGAGCGAAGTACTCCGTCACCACCTGGTGACCAATGGTGCACGTTCCCGCGCTCGGTACCTCTTCGCCCGACAGCAGTCGCATCAATGTCGACTTGCCGGCGCCGTTCGGACCGACGAGCGCGATGCGATCGCCGCGCTCGATGTGGAGTGTCAGATCGCGGAAGACCACGAGTTCCCCGTACGCCTTCCGTGCGTGCTTGATCTCCAGAACGGTGCGGCCGCTCTTCGCGCAGGGAGGGAACTTGAAGTGGATCCGCTTTCGCTCGGGCGGAACCTCGATTGGCACCACCTTTTCGAGGAGCTTGATTCGGCTCTGCACCTGCGCAGCTTTGGTTGCCTGGTATCTGAAGCGATCGATGAACAATTTGACGCGGGCGACTTCCTCGTCCTGTTCCCGTTTGGCCTGGCGGAGCCGCTCGAGCATGTTGTCGCGCTGCTCGACGTACTTGCTGTAGTTGCCGACGTAGTCCGTGAGCGTGCGCAGGTTGATGTCCGTGATGCGTGTGACGACGGCGTCAAGGAAATAGCGGTCGTGCGACACGAGGATGACCGCGTAGGGATAGGAGGCCAGATACTCTTCGAGCCAGTTCCGGGCTTCGAGATCGAGATGGTTCGTGGGTTCGTCGAGGAGGAGGAGGTTCGGCCGGCCGAGCAGCAGTTTGGCGAGCGCAATTCGCATCTGCCAGCCGCCGGAAAACGTCTCCGTTCGTCGCTGGGCATCGTCCTGGTCGAACCCGAGCCCGCGCAGCACGGTTGCGATTCGGAGGTCCATGTTGTAGCCGTCAGCGAGCCTGAACTGGTCCTGCAAATCGCTGTACCGCGCCAGCATCGCATCGTGATCGGTGGACGCCACCGATGCGTCGCCCAATCGATCCTCGATGTGGTGCATCTCGGTCTTGAGGTCGAGGAGAGGCTGAAACGCGCTGGCCGCTTCCTCGAACACGGTCCGGCCCGAATGGGTGAGACCGTCCTGCGGGAGATAGCCGATCGTGAGATTTGCCGGCCTGACGATGGCACCCGCGTCGGGTTCCTCGAAGCGGGCCAGCATCTTGAGCAATGTGGTTTTACCGGAGCCATTCGGGCCACAAAGGCCGACACGATCCCCGTCTCCGATCTGCCATGTGACACGATCGAGCAGGACACGGTCGCCGAACGACTTCGTAAGCTCAGAAAGCTGGATCAATCGAACAGCTGAACGAATCAGCCAGAAATGACCGCGCGCGCGCGGTTTGCCTTATGCGACACCGTTCAGGCGGCGGGAGCTCCAAGCGCTTTCGCGGCGGCGGCCAGAACCTCTGGAACACGGAACGGTTTCCTCAGGTAACCAGCCACGCCAAGATTGACGGCTTCTATCGCGCTCGTCTCACTCGAGAAACCAGTGATGATGATCACGGGAAGTTCGGCGCGTATGCCCTTCACCTGCCTGACCAGTGTGAGTCCGTCCATTCCGGGCATCCGCAAATCGGCGATGAGCAGGTCGTACTCGGACGCGCGCACGCGATTGAGTGCCGTCGTTGCGTCCGCGGCCGTCTCGACGTCGTATTCCGCCAGGGCCAGCGTCTTCGCAAGCAGGTCGCGGATGCTTGCTTCGTCGTCGACCACGAGTACGCGCGCACGGCCGTGTCGCCCGAGGGCTGCCGGGGTCGTCCCCCCGCCCTGCGTCCGCTGACTATCGAGCCATGCATCGATGTCGCGCTTGCGGAACCGCCATTGCCGGCCTACCCGTACGGCGGGAATCTTTCCCGCCTTGATAAGTCGATACACCGTCCGCAGGTTTACCTGAAGGTAGGCGAGGACCTCTTCAGTTGTGAGGAAGACTTCGTCTGTGGGCAGATTCAGTGCCACGGCGGTCGCTATTCTAACGCCTTTGGGAAGATCCGCCTAAAGAACTCGGGTGTAAGCACTTGAGGCGTATGATCGACAGGGAAAGCCACTACGACGTGACCGCCGTCTTATTTACTGGTCGCGATCAAGGGCGCCGTTGATGACCTGGACCGACGAGGATCTCGTCGCTCGCTCGAGGGGCGGCGATTTGGAGAGTTTCAATCAGCTCATCCTTCGATGGGAACGGCCGATTTATGCCCTCGCGTATCGGGTCATCGGGCGAGAAGAGGACGCGCGTGACGTCGTCCAGGAGACGTTTCTTCGGGCCTTCCGGGCGCTGCCAGGATTCAAAGGACAGGCGAAGTTTTCGTCATGGCTGTATCGAATTGCCCTGAACCTGTGCCGCGACTGGATTCGCCGCCGGCGCCGTTCGCCCCTCGTCGAGTTGCCGGAGGGCGTCGATCCGGTCGAGCTGGCGACCGAGCGAGGGCCCGTTGAGACGGTCGAGGATCTCGCGTCGAGAAAAGAGCTCAGCGAGGCGGTAGCGCAGGCGATGAGCCTGCTGCCGGAGGAGCAACGCACCGCGATCATCCTGAAGGAGTACCACGGCATGACGTTTCAGGAAATCGCAGATCTGCAGGGTTGTCCGCTCAGCACGGTGAAGACACGGCTCTATCAGGGTCTTTCCGTGCTGAGACGAAATCTCGAGAAGAGCGGCCAGATGGCGCCGCAAATGGTGACCCTTCGACATGCTCAGGGTCACCCCGAGCGTGAGAAACGTTGAGTCAGTAGAGGGTGAAACGCGCATGAGTGAGACATTCCAGTGCGGAGACAACGCCGCGCTCGTTGGCTATCTCTACGACGAGTGCGAAGCCGTCGAGCGTGCGGTGATCGCGGCGCATGTTGCCGTATGTGGGGCCTGCACGGCTGAACTGGAGGCGCTCGGATCGGCGCGCGTCCAGCTTGCGGCCTGGACTCCGCCCGACGCCAAGCTGGGTTTTGTCATCACCCAACGCGAGGCGGTTGAGCCCTCGAGGTTCCGATCCGGCGTCGACAGGCCTCGGATGCACTGGTTTGCTCGTCCGCTTCCCGGGTGGGCACAGCTCGCGGCGGCATGTCTGGTTTTCGGCGTCGGGCTTTCGCTGGGCATCGTACGCGGCACGTCTGGCCCTGTCACACCAGCCGCCGTTACGGCTCCGGGCGGGCCGGCGATCGATTCGGCAAGTGTTTCGTCTGCGGACTTGACGGCACTCGAAAGCCGGCTGCGGGATGAGATTGCGTCGATTCGAACGGTGAACCGCGAAGGCAACGCCTCAGCTCCTTCCTCAGGAGTGCAGGGATCGGACGCGCAGTTGATGGTCCGGGTGCGAGCGCTCATCGACGAGAGTGAACAGCGCCAGCAGCGGCTGCTTGCTCTGCGCACGGCAGAACTCGTCAATGACTTCGATTCGCAGCGCCGTGTCGATCTCGCCCAGATTCAGCGCAACTTCGGCCAGATTGAAGGGCTGACCGGCGCCGAGGTGCGCGAACAGCGTGAAATGCTGAATTACCTGATGCGGGTATCGCAGCAGAGATAGGCAGTAGGTGGTTAGGCAGTAGGTAGTCGATGGTAGGCGGTAGCTGGTCGTTCGGTGGTTGGGTAGTTAGTGGTGAAGAAGGAGATTTCCGTGGTGCGAGTGTGGATCGTTGGCCTCGCGGTCGTTATGGGTGCAATCGGTGACGCTTGGGCACAGACGCCGGCGGCTCCTAATACGGATCAAGTGCGGGCGCGCCAGAAGATCTTCATGATGGAGGGGGTGCTCGAGCGTGCCGTCCAGCTCGGTGTCGAAAACCTCCGTCGCAAGATTCGGGCGGTCATGCCGGACGATGCGCTTCTGCAGGGGAGCGCGCCGCAGGTGCGCGGTTTCCGTCTCGACGGCTACGGCGTGTTCTTCGATGTCGAGGTGCCGTCGCTGCGGCGCAGCCTGGCATGGTCACTGCGCACGATGAACGAGAGTGCAGCGATGATGGCGCGCGATCTTGCCGCAATGAAGGCGTTTGTCCAGGCAATTGCGGATCCGCGCGCTCGCGCCGAGTTCGATCGAATCCTGCAGCGCGTCCAGCGGCAGATGGCGCCCACAGCAGGCGCACCGGAGCGAGTGGCCCGGCAGGGCGGCCCGCCGGTCGCTGCGTCGTCGTTGGCCGTTTCGACGGTCGCGCCGCCTCAGGAGGAGCCCCAGCCGTCCACCGTGGATGCGACATTGATTGATCCGAGCGAGGCCTACACCGAGGAGGTCAAGGCGTCCCTCATCGAGGCGATGATCGAGAACAGCGGAACGCTGGTCATTGACGCGAATGAATGGCTGGTTGTTGCCGCCCGCGACAACGCTCCAGGCGATCCGTTCATGCCGGGTGGTCAGGATGCGACGACGCTGGTGATCCGGATCAAGGGCGATGATTTGAGCGCGTTTCGCGCCGGCCGACTGACGCTGGAACAGGTGCGGGAACGCGTCCAGGTCGGCGAGTTCTAGTAAGAAGGTCAAAGGCCAGAGGTCGCCCGGGAACCCTGAAGCGGTTCCCGGTGTCTCTTGAGTACAATTCGGGTATGGGACGACAGCTGGCTGTAGCGCTGTGCTCGGCGATGCTTCTGACGGCCTGTGAAACGCGGGAAGTCGAGAAGGACCTCAAGATCGTCAACGTTCATACCGGCTGGTTCGACGCAGGCATTCTCGAGGGCGGACAGAACAAGCTCGTCCCCAGCATCTCGTTGGAGCTTCAGAACGTCTCTGACCGCGATATCGAGAGCGTGCAGATGCAGGCCGTATTCCGGCGGGCCGGGGAACAGCAAGCGTGGGGGGACCATTTCGTGCGCGCCATCGACACCAACGGTCTGCCCTCCGGCTCCACGACGAAGCCAATCATCCTCAGGTCACCGCTTGGATACACCGGCGGCGATTCGCGCCTCAAGATGCTCCAGAATCGCGAGTTCGTCGACGCCAACGTCACCATTCTGGGCAAACACGGCAGGCGCACCTGGGTAAAGATGGGGGAGTATCAGATCGATCGCCAGCTTCTCACCGAATAATTCCCCCACATCCCACACTACGCCGGCTCTGTTTTTGGGAGTTGGAATTTGGTAGGTGGGAGCTGATAATCCCCGGGTGACAACGACCACTCAGGCCTCTGCTTCTCTCGAACGCCGCCTCGGGCCGTTCGACGGCGCTGCGATCATCGTCTCGAATGTCATAGGCGGCGGCATTCTGTTCCTGCCGCCGCAAATTGCCGCATCCGTCCCGAGCGCGTTGGTGTTCCTGTCCACATGGCTTGCCGGAGGTCTGCTCGCCTTCGCAGGTGCGATGGCGTACGCGGAGCTGGCCGCGCTGCGTCCGCGCGCCGGCGGTGAGTACGTCTACCTGCGCGACGCGTACGGCCCCGTGGCGGGCTTCCTCACCGGATGGACGTCATTCGTTGCGGGATTCTCGGGTGCGATGGCGGCCAGTGCCATCGTGCTGACGTTGTACCTCGATCGCTTCATTCCCGGAGCGGCGAACAGCACTGCGCTGTTCGTCATCCCGATTCCGTATATTCCACTGACGTTTTCTGTTCAGACACTGGTCGCCAGCACGGCAATCGTCGTTGCGGCCCTCGTGCACATCGTTGGAGTAGGGCCGGGCCGAACTGTTACCAACATTCTTGCTGCGCTGAAAGTGTTGGCATTCGTAGGATTCATCGCGTTCGGTCTTACGCTTGGGACTGGTTCAGCGTCGAATCTGGGGCAGTCCGGTCCCGTTACCGGGGCCGGTTGGCTGTTTGCCCTGATTCCAATCATGTTCACGTATTCGGGCTGGAATGCGGCGGCGTACATGGCTGAGGAGATCCGCAATCCCGGCCGCAACGTTCCACTCGCTCTGCTGATCGGAACAGTTGCCGTCACCGTGATTTACCTGCTGATGAACGTCCTCTTCATTTACGTGATGTCGATTGGTGGCCTCGCGGCCGTTCAGGGAAGCGTGCTCGACGTGGTGGCTGACCGGCTGCTAGGTGTCCGCGCGGGCGACATCATGGGGATTGTCTCGATTGTGAGCCTGGCCGCCGGCATCAATGCGTTTACGTTTGCCGGTCCCCGCGTCTATTTCGCAATGGCTCGCGACGGCGCGTTCTTCCGTTCGGCCGCACACATTCACCCGCACTTCAAGACTCCTGCGGTATCAATCGCGGCGCAGGCGATATTCGCAATTCTGCTGGTGTTCACCGGCAGCCTCGATGCGCTGGCCAACTACGTGGGCTTTGCAATCACGTTGTTCCTGGGCCTCGCGGTAGCTGCCGTTTTCGTTTTGCGCGCAAAAGATCCCGATGCGCCGCGCCCGTTTCGCGCACTTGGCTATCCAGTGACGCCGGCGATTTTCACGCTCGCGAGTCTGGCGATCGTGATCAACGCGTTCTACTCCGACCCTCGGCGGACGCTCATTGGAGCGGCAATCATACTGGCCGGTATTCCCGTGTACCTGTGGTTCCGCCGGCAGCCGGCGGGGTAAGGGGCGGGTGGCGGACCGGACACCTGCCCGCCTTCGCGGTACGCTTCGGCGGGTCCGCCGTAGCCTTGGCGGAGGCGGAAAGGTCTCCGGCTACCATATCGGTCCAGACGCGGTCGGTAGCCGCAAACCTTCAGGTTTCCGGGCGGCGGCCTATGGTACGCGCCGCAGATCGCCCTGGTATCTGATCTTCTGGCCCGGAGTGATGCGAACGTCGAAGGCCAGCGTTTCATAACCCGGCGCACGGATCTCGATACGATAGGCGCCCGATTCCAGCTTCAGTGCCTGGAACGCGCCATCGTAATCGTCCACGACACCCGCGTAGTAGCCATCGACGTAGACCTGGGCATCGCGCGGCGATACGTCGAGCCGCAGCTCGCCGATATCGAAGCTGCTGAAGGCACGCCGGTCATACCCGTCGTAATACCCGTACGAGCTGTATCCGGGCGTTGCATAACCGGGATACCAGCGATAGGGGTTGTAATAGAAATAGCCAAGCCCGAACGCACCGTATCCGTACGGATAGTAGTAACGGCGAGGATAGTAATAGTTGTAAACGCTCGGTGGCCGGACGATGATGGTGCGCCCGCGATCGGCCCCAACCACTGTGCGTCCCCGGTTCGTGGTGACTCGGCCGCCATCAGGAGGAACGGACCGCGGAGGCGGTGCCGATCGCGGAACAGCGGTGCCGATTCGCGGATTATCGCCCTGTGGCCGGCTGCCTCGCGGCACGGCTTGACGCTCCGGCTCTGGCGCGGACTGCTCCTGCGCCGCGGTCTCTCGCGCGGCCGCAACAGGAGCGCGTGCCACCGAAGGCGTTGGTGCGCGGGGCTCCGACGGCCTCACCGCTCGCGGCATCGCGGTGCCGATTTGCGGATTGGCGCCCTGCGGCCGACTGCCACGCGGAATGGCGTGCCGCTCCGCCGCGGGGGTGGCGGACTCTCCTTGCGTCCCGTCACCCTCTTGTGCGCGTGTCACGGACGGAAGCGCGAGCATGGCAGCCAGGAACAGATATAGAGGGAGCATGTCCTCTCCTTGGTGCAAGTCTATTTAGTATCTCAGCAACAGTGCTGCCACGACGAAGTCGCAGATTTCCTCAGCGAAACGACATCGCGCCTCGCCGCCGCCCTGAGTGTTCGGACGCGATGTCATCTGGTCAGGTCGTGCCGCGACAGGTTGAGGCATACTGGCGTCTGATGCCCTCCGACCCTTCGAGATACCGAAAGCTGTCCCAGGCACCAAGACCAGACGACGTCGCCCAGCGCTCTGCTCAGGCCGACCGCGTCATGCACGCGACAACGATTCTGGCCGTACGCCACGGAGAACAGACGTGTCTGGCTGGTGACGGGCAAGTCACGCTCGGCGCGACGGTCGTCAAACACGGCGCCCGGAAGATTCGCCGGCTGTACAACAATACGATCCTGGCCGGCTTCGCCGGATCGGCGGCCGACTCATTTGCGCTGTTCTCACGGTTCGAGTCCAAGCTGGAACAGTATCGCGGCAACCTCGAGCGCGCTGCGGTCGAACTGGCGCGTGACTGGCGCACGGATCGCCTGCTGCGCAGGCTCGAAGCGATGATGATCGTCGCCGACAAAAAGTCGATGTTTCTGCTCTCCGGCACCGGTGATCTGATCGAGCCCGACGACGGCATCGTCGCAGTTGGATCGGGCGGCCCGTTTGCAATGGCTGCGGCACGAGCCCTCAGCCGCCACAGCCAGCTGACGGCCCGCCAAATTGCCGAAGAGGCCATGACGATTGCCGCGGGTATCTGCATTTACACCAACACGCACCTGACGATTGAAGAATTGTGATACGGGATTCATGGCTATCTTCCTACCAGAACGCACGGCAACTGCCATCGATACACTGACGCCGCGTCAAATCGTCGCCGAGCTCGACAAGCATGTCGTGGGTCAGTCGAAGGCGAAGCGGGCGGTCGCGATTGCCATCCGGAATCGCATCCGCCGGCAGCGGCTCCCGTCGGATATCGCCGAGGAGGTCACGCCGAAGAACATTCTGATGATTGGTCCGACCGGCGTGGGCAAGACGGAGATCGCGCGCCGGCTTGCCCGGTTGGCGCAGTCGCCCTTCATCAAGGTCGAAGCGTCCAAGTTCACCGAAGTCGGCTATGTGGGGCGCGATGTCGAGTCGATGGTGCGCGACCTCGTGGAGCTGGCGGTCGACATGGTGCGTGCCGAGAAGGCCGAGGAGGTACGCGACAAGGCGCGGCATGCCGCCGAGGAGCGGCTGCTGGATCTGCTGCTGCCGCCGGCGCGCCCCGTGGTTCCCGGCGACGAGGCGATGGCGCCCTTCGACTCGGCTCAGGGCGCCCCGAGCGGAAGTCGAGGGGCGCGTGAGCAGACGAATCGCACGCGCGAGCGGATGCGCGATCAGCTGCCGAGAAGGGCGTCTCGACGATCGCGTCGTTGAAATCGACGTCCGCGACACCGCCATGCCGTCGTTCGAGGTGATTGCCGGGACGTCGGTCGAGGAGATCGGCATCAACCTCAAGGACATGATGGGAAACATGTTCCAGGGGCGGACGAAGACGCGCCGGCTGCGGGTTCCGGAAGCGCTCGAGCATCTGGTCGCCGAGGAACAGGGGAAGCTCGTGGACATGGAATCGGTGAGCCGGAGCGCCATTCAGCGCGTCGAACAGTCAGGGATCATCTTCATCGACGAAATCGACAAGATTGCCAGCCGCGACGCGATGAGCGGCGGCGGCGGCCATGGTCCCGATGTGAGCCGCGAAGGCGTTCAGCGCGACATCCTGCCGATCGTGGAAGGCACCACCGTGAACACCAAGCACGGAATGGTGAAGACCGATCACATCCTGTTCATCGCGGCGGGCGCGTTTCACGTGTCGAAGCCGTCGGACCTGATCCCCGAGCTGCAGGGCCGCTTTCCCGATTCGCGTCGAGCTCGAGCCGCTCACGCGCGACGACTTCGTGCGCATCCTCACCGAGCCGCGGAGCGCACTCGTCAAGCAGTACACGGCGCTACTGGGCACCGAGGACGTGACGCTCATGTTTACCCCGGGCGCGATCGAGCGCATCGCCGATTTCGCCGCGCGCGTGAATGAAGTCAACGAGAACATCGGCGCCCGTCGCCTGCACACCGTCATGGAGCGGCTGCTGGACGAGGTGTCGTTCGAAGCGCCTGATCTCGGTCGCCAGTCGCTCTCGATTGACGAAGCCTACGTCGAGCGCATGCTGGCCGACATCGTCCGCAACGAAGATCTCTCGCGCTACATTCTCTAGCGCGTTCACCGATTACTGCGACTGGCGCCCCACCGGGAGTTAGCGGGTCGCGAGCGTCACCGTCGACCCGGCAATCTCCCGCCATACCTGCCGTCCCGTCACGATGGCGGCCGCGGTGTCGAATCCGCATCCCTCCGTCGGCGAAGTCCCGCCGCTTGAATCCGGATCGCTCATAGGCGATCCCGAATGTCGCGCGGTCGACGATCTCCGGCTGCTCGAGGATCTCGACGGCATGCTGGAGCTCGTGGCCGGCGATCGCGATCAGCCGTGGCGCATCGAGCTCGCGGCCAGTTCCACGAGGACGTACCGCAGGCCGGCCGCGGCGGACAGAAAGTCAGCCTGCCGTGAATGCCGCTCCGCAGGTGTGCGTACTGCAGATACACGATGACGTCGCCGCCTTCGAGTCGGTGGATCAGCGCGTGAAATGTGGGGAGAGATGGCGGCCGGCTTCGACGACCGCTTTCGAGCGACGGGTCGAGGGGCCGCACGCGTGTGTTGGTGGAGTTTTTCGCGTGCGCTCCGGCGGACAAGGCGCCGATGAGGCACACGACGACTGGCATCAGACGCTGAATGTTCGTCGTCACGATGCCCGGCGGCATCGCAAGACACGCGCCATCGGCGCGTTGGTTGCACTTCGTCAAATGGGTCGCAATTTCGCATGAATCCTGTAAAATGCCCTCTACGCGGTTAACAGAATTTGCGACAATTTTGTTGGCTGATTTTTGAATTACTACAAAGACGTCTCATTGCGGGTGGCGACTCCGACACCGGGCGCCGGGACGTTGGAACGTGCCCGCCACATCGTTGTGGCGACGATCTCCTGATCTTTCGGAAATGTAGGGAAGTATGCCTGCCGTGAGAATTGCCGCCGATACCACCACTGCCGCACGCGACGCGCGGCGCCTGTCCACCCTGCTGGAAGTGAGCCAGGCGCTCTCCGGCACCCTCAATCTCAAGGCCTCGATGCAGCGCGTGCTCACCATCCTCGTGCGGCACCACGGCGTCGTGCGCGGCATGCTGACGCTGCTGCGCGACGGCGAGCTGCACGTCGAGGCGGCGGAGGGATTCGACGATCGTGTGCGCTCCGTCCGCTACCGGGTCGGCGAAGGCATTACCGGCAAGGTGGTCGAGAGCGGAAAGCCCATCGTCGTGCCGCGCGTGAGCCGTGAGCCCGCCCTCTTGAATCGTGCGGCGCGGCGCGGCGACGCGGCCAGACAGGAGCTCAGCTTCATCTGCGTTCCGGTACTTCAGAGCCGCGTGTCGATTGGTGCGCTGGCCGTCGACTTGCGGTTCAAACCGGAGCGCGATTTCGACAGCAGCCTCCAGTTCCTCGGGATCGTGAGCTCGATGATCGCTCAGGCGCTCAACGTGCAGCGCCTCGTGGAGGAAGAGCGGCGCCGCCTGGTCGATGAAAATACCCACTTGCGCCAGGAACTGCGGGAACGCTACGACTTCTCGAACATCATCGGCACCAGCGGACCCACGCGGCAGATGTACGAGCAGGTGGCGCAGGTCGCAAAGACGAATACCACGGTGCTGATTCGGGGTGAGTCCGGCACGGGCAAGGAGTTGATCGCCCAGGCCATCCACTACAACTCGCTGAGGGCGAAGAAGCCGTTGGTGAAGGTCAGCTGCGCGGCGCTGCCCGACACGCTTATTGAATCGGAGCTGTTCGGCTACGAAAAGGGCGCGTTCACCGGGGCCGCCGCGCGTAAGAAGGGCCGCTTCGAAATGGCGGAAGGGGGGACGCTCTTCCTCGACGAGATTGGGGACATCAACCTCAGCACGCAGGTCAAGCTGCTTCGCGTGCTGCAGGAGCGCGAGTTCGAGCGGCTGGGAGGCACCGATACCGTGCGGGTCAACGTGCGGTTGATCGCGGCGACGAACAAGGACATGGAGAACGCCCTTGCGGAAGGGAAGTTCCGTGAGGACCTCTACTATCGGCTGAACGTGTTCACGATCTTCGTGCCGTCCCTGCGGGAGCGGAAGGCGGACCTGCTGCTCCTCGCCGATCACTTCCTCGAAAAGTTCTCGCGCGAACATGGCAAGGTGATCAAGCGGATCTCGACGCCGGCCATCGACATGCTGATGGCATATCACTGGCCGGGCAACGTACGTGAGCTCGAGAACGTGATCGAGCGATCGATTCTCGTGTGCGATGGCGCGGTGATCCACGGCCATCACCTTCCGCCGTCGCTGCAAACCGCGGATGCGTCGGGTACGGTGACGCGGGTATCGCTCAGCGACGCCGTCGCTGCCTACGAACGGGATTTGATCCAGGACGCGCTGAAGACCACCCGTGGTAACCGTGCGAAGGCAGCCCGTCTGCTGGACACGACTGAACGAATCCTCAACTACAAAGTGCGTGGATACGGCATCGACCCGCGCCGATTCAGGTCGCCCGAGCTGGGCAAGCGAGTCGCGGTACCATCTGAAGCATGAGGATGGGGGTCCGGGCCGTCGGCATGCTCGCACTGATCGCATGCGTGGGCGGAACGGCGTGCGGAAAAAAGGGACCGCCAATTCCCCCGAACATCAGGATCCCAGCGGCAGTGGCGAAGATTGACGCCACGCGGCTGGGAAACGACATCTACGTCACGCTCACGGTCCCTTCCACCAACATCGACGAGTCGATGCCCATCGATATCCAGCGCATCGACATTTATGGCTACACGGGAGTCACGCCGCCACCGATGGCGCGCTTTCCTGAGCTGGGCAGCGTCGTGGCCACCGTACCCGTCGTCGCGCCCCCCAAGGTTGACGAAGACGCGGCGCCGCCACCTCCACCCGACCCGCTGGCTGGAGCGCTGCCTGGCGCGACGGTGACCATTGTCGACAGGCTCGACGAAGACGAGAGCATTCAAGGAAAGGTCTACATCGATCCCCGCCCGGCGGTATCAACCCCGGCCCCCGTTACGACAGTTGAGCCGCCGTCCGCTCTACGTCGGTTCTATGTGGCGATTCCTTTCAGCGTGCGGGGACGGCCCGGACCGCCGGGGATGCAGGCGGAGCTCGTGCTGACGGCACTCCCTGATGCGCCGCTCGATCTGCGGGCACGTTACGACGCGTCAACGATTTCGTTGACGTGGGAGCCCTCGGGAGGATTGCTGGGCTTCCTGCTGGATCGAGTACTTCCCGCCGAATCGACGCCGTTTGTGGCGTCAGCTCAGGGATCGGCGACCGCCAATTCGCAACCCGCACCGGATGCCGGTGTTCCCCCGGGACCTACGACATACAACGTGTACCGGGAAGTGGCGCCGGACCCCGCGGAGCTCCGGTCCTCGCGTGCAACCCCCACCTGGACGACTGCACTCCCGACGCCCATCAATTCCACGGCTCTGTCCGGAACATCCACCACCGACGAACTGCTGCTGGGACGCCGCCACTGTTATGCGGTTCGGTCGCAGCGCGGTACGATCATGAGCGAGTCTTCTCCGAGGATGTGCATCACCCCCGTCGACATTTTTCCGCCGTCCCGTCCGACAGGGCTCGCCGCCGTTCCCTCTGAAGGCGGCATCAGTCTGATATGGGAACCGAACGGCGAGCTTGATCTCGACGGGTATCTGGTCTTGCGCCGGGAGGCCGGCGATGCCACACTGCGGCAGCTTACAACCACTCCAGTCGCTGAAGCGCGTTATCGCGACACCGCCGTGCAGCCCGGGAAGCGATACGTATATTCGGTCGTGGCGGTCGACACTCAGGTTCCCTTGCCCAACGTCAGCGCGGAATCGGAGCTGGTGGAGGAAACGGCTCGATAGGATCGGTAATTGGTCGCTAGCAGGAGTCAGTCATGAAGCTGTTTGTCGATACGGGCAATCTGAAGGAAGTGGAGGCACTCGCGCAGCTGGGCATCCTCGACGGAGTTACGACCAACCCGTCGCTGCTGGCAAAGGAACCGGGCGACTATCGGCAGATCCTCCGACAGATTTGCCAGACGGTGAAGGGCCCTGTCAGCGCTGAAGTGACGGCCACCGATACCGCCGGGATGCTGCGGGAAGGACGGGACCTCGCTTCGATCGACGAGCACATCGTCATCAAGGTGCCATTCACCAAGGACGGTGTACGCGCGTGCAAGACCCTCGCATCGGAGGGCCAACGTGTCAACGTCACGTTGGTGTTTTCGGCCACGCAGGCATGGCTGGCGGCCAAGGTGGGCGCGACCTACGTCAGCCCGTTCGTCGGACGACTCGACGATATCGGCGCCACGGGGATGAATCTGGTTCGGGAAATCGTCGACATTTTCGACAACTCGGACCTGAAAACCCAGGTGCTCGTCGCCAGCGTGCGCAATCCGATTCACATGATTGAAGCTGCGCGGATGGGCGCCGACGTCGCGACGGCTCCGGCGGCCGTGATCGAGCAGTGCTTCAAGCATCCGCTCACCGACATCGGCCTCGAGCGATTCCTCAAGGACTGGGAGAAGGCGCAGGCCGCGCGCGTGTGACGGACAAGGATTTTCTTCAGGAGCTCGAGCGGCGAGCCGAACTGGGCGGCGGCGAGGAACGCTTGCGCCGGCAGCGGGAGGCCGGCAAGCTCACCGCCCGCGAACGGATCGACCTGCTGTTCGACCCTGGCACCTTCGAAGAGATCGACAAGTTCGTCACCCACCGTTGCCGCGACTTCGGCATGGCGGACCAGGTCGTGCCCGGCGACGGGGTCGTGTGCGGCCACGGGCGGATCAATGGCCGTCTCGGCTACGCGTTCGCGCAGGACTTTACCGTATTTGGGGGGTCGCTGTCGGAGACGAACGCCGCCAAGATCGTCAAGATCATGGATCTGGCGATGAAGATGGGAGCGCCGGTCATCGGCCTCAATGATTCCGGCGGCGCGCGGATTCAGGAGGGCGTCCAGTCGCTGGCCGGGTACGCGGACATCTTCCTCCGCAATACTCTGGCGTCCGGCGTGGTGCCGCAGATCTCCGCGATCATGGGACCGTGCGCAGGGGGCGCAGTCTACTCCCCGGCGATTACCGACTTCACGATCATGGTCAAGAACACGAGCTATATGTTCGTGACGGGTCCCGACGTGATCCGCACCGTCACCCACGAGCAGGTGACGAAAGAGGAGCTCGGCGGCGCGATCACGCACAACGAACGAAGCGGTGTCGCGCACTTCGCCGTCGAGAACGATCAGGAATGCCTGCTCCTCATCCGGGAGCTGCTGTCGTTTCTGCCGAACAACAACGTAGACGACCCTCCGCGCGCCGCCCCGGCCGATCCTGCGGATCGAGCCGATGAGACGCTCGACACGATGGTGCCGGCGTCGCCGAATCAGCCGTACGACATGGCCGACGTAATCCGCGCCGTTGTCGACGAAGGCTACCTGCTCGAGGTGCACGAGCATTTCGCGCGGAATATTCTGGTTGGCTTCGCACGACTGGGCGGTCGTCCGGTCGGTATCGTTGCCAATCAGCCGGCGCACCTGGCGGGGACGCTCGACATCGACGCCTCGGTCAAGGGTGCGCGCTTCGTACGGTTCTGCGACGCGTTCAATATTCCGCTGGTCACGTTCGAAGACGTCCCCGGGTTTCTGCCAGGCACGGTTCAGGAATACGGCGGCATCATTCGTCACGGAGCGAAGCTGTTGTTTGCGTTTGCCGAGGCGACGGTGCCGAAGTTGACGGTCATCACGCGTAAGGCTTACGGCGGGGCCTACTGCGTCATGTCGAGCAAGCACATTCGCACGGATGCCAACTATGCGTGGCCGACCGCGGAAATCGCGGTGATGGGAGCCGAGGGCGCCGTCAATATCCTCTACAGGCGAGAGCTCGAGGCAGCCGATGATGCGGTGGCGATGCGCGCCGCGAAGATCAGCGAATACCGGCAAAAGTTCGCAAACCCGTACGTCGCGGCCCAGCGAGGGTTCATCGACGAGGTCATTCAGCCGCGGCACACCCGCGCCAAGCTGATTGCCGCCCTCGAAGCCCTGGACACCAAGCGCGATCGGAACCCACCAAAGAAGCACGGCAACATTCCGTTGTAGCGCCGATGCCTCCTGCGTGAAGATTTCTCGAGTCACGTCGGCGGCTGCCGCCGTCTACGTATTCCTGACGGCGTTCTTCTTCCGGGATCTGCTCCCGAATATCGGAACGCACCTCTTCTCGGACCTCGGCGATCCGCTTCTCAATGCATCCATCCTGGCGTGGAACGCGACGCATCTGCCGCTCACGGCCGAGTGGTGGAACTTTCCCTCCTTCTGGCCGCTTTCGGGCGTCACGGCGTTCACCGAACACCTGCTTCTCACTTACCCGCTTGCATCGCCCGTGATTTGGCTCACCGGAAATCCGGTGCTGGCCTACAACCTCGTGTTTCTCATTGCAGTGCCGCTGAACGGCATTGCCGCTTACGCGCTCGCACGCGAGCTGACCGGATCAAACGCAGGTGCATTGGTCGCGGGACTCGCGTACGCATTTGCCCCTTACCAGGCGGTGCACCTCTCACACCTGCAGCACATGACCTCGTTTGGAATGCCGTTTGCGCTGATGTGGCTGCATCGGTATCACCGGACAGGTCGTCGTACGGCGCTCGTGTGGTTCGGGGTCGGGTGGCTGCTGACTGCGCTGGCCAATTCCGCCCTGCTTGCTTTCTTCCCCCTCCTGTTACTGCTCTGGGGCCTGTGGTTCGTGCGGCCGCAGGAGTGGAGGCGACTGGTGGGCGTCTGCGTGGCGGCCGGGATTGCGACCCTGCCGCTTCTTCCGCTGTTGTGGGGGTATCACGTCCGTCACGTGGCATCTGGCTTCGTCCGCTCGTACAACGAAGTCAAGAGCTTCAGCGCCGACATCGTCGGCCTGCTTGGCATGTATCACCGCGCGGTGCCATGGCAGGGGCTTCTCCCGCACGACTTCGAGGAAGGGGCGCTTTTTCCAGGTTTCGCTGTCCTCGCGCTCGCTGTAGTGGCGCTTGTCTCGGTCGTGAAGGGACAAGGTGTCGGACGGTGGCCGGGCCGGATGTTCGGCGCATCCGCGCTTCTCACCTTCGTTGTCCTCGCGCGCGTATGGACGGGTCCCTTTGGCTGGCACGTGGGTCCGTTGCCGCTTCCTCCCTTCAGCCCTTACAGACTCTTCACGCTGGCCGCGCTGATGCTTATCGTGGGTACGTTGATGACCGATTCGTTTCGGCGCGCGTGGTCGCGGCGCGACGTCGTGGTCTTCTATGCAGTGGCAGTGGTGGTGCTATGGCTCATGGCACTCGGACCTGAGCCCGAATGGTCAACGCCATGGCGCGCATTGATGTACGGACCCTACTACGTGTTTTACGCCCTGCCGGGGATGCAGAGTATCCGTGTCCCCGCTCGTGCGTGGTTCCCCGCAACGCTCTCTCTTGCTGTGTTGGCGGCGTTCGGCACCGTTAGTCTCCTTCAGCAGTATCCATTGCGCCCGCGCATTATGGTGACGGCCCTTGCCGTGCTTGTGGCTTTTGAAGGGTGGTTTGCGGACCGCATCGTCGAAGCGCCACGGCCGATGCGGCCCGGCGCGATTCCGGCGGGCGCCGTTGTCCTGGATCTGCCGATTGACGAAGGGTTTTACAACGCAACGCCCCAGTATCGTGCCGTCATGGGCGGCTATCGGACGATCAACGGATACAGCGGGCATCTTCCGCCGCATTTCACGCCGCTTCGGCGCGCGATCGGAGATCTGATCCCCGACGCGCTCGATCAATATCGCCGCCGGAGCGATCTCTTCGTCATTGTTCGTCCTGGTGTTTCAGCCATAGGCGCACGCTGGGTGGCGACCCGTCCAGGTGCAGAACACGTCTTCGATCTCGATGACGTCCGGGTGTATCGCTTGCCGCAGTTGCGATAGAGAAGATCCAAGGGCAAAGGGCAAAGGTAGATTTAGCGTGCTCGTCGCCGAAGACCCAACCCCCAGGCTGCTCACCGGGTCTATACGATGTGTGACTGACGACGAGCTGGTGTTGCTGGCCCGCCAAGGCTTCCCTGGCTCGAGCGAGATGGCAGAATCCGCACGCTCGTGACGATGAGGTACTTGTCGTCGCCGCACTTTCCGCGTGAGGGTGAACAGAAGGTCGAGCCGCTGCTCGAGAGTGGGAAACCGCTGGTCGTCTCGCAAACCTCGTCGGCAGTTTCCGATCGCAAGATGAGTCGAGGTAACCGCAACCATTCTCAAGTCGTCCCCCACGCGCTGTTGTGACGGCGCGCGGTACCCGTCGAGCTCATCGCTAAGTGCTAGACTTAGCAGGTTTTGCGCAAAATTCTGGTCGCGAACCGTGGTGAGATCGCCGTACGTGTCATCCGTGCATGCCGCGACATGGGACTGGCGTCGGTTGCGGTGTATTCGGAATGTGATCGGACCGCTCGTCACGTGCGGATGGCCGACGAGGCGTGCGCAATCGGAGCGAGCGCTCCGCTTGACAGTTATCTCCGGATCGATCGGCTGGTCGATGCCGCGCGGGCAACCGGCGCCGACGCTGTCCATCCCGGCTACGGATTCCTTGCCGAGAACCACGCATTCTCCGCCGCGTGTACGACCGCGGGGTTGACGTTCATCGGGCCGAGCCCGGACGCGATTTCGTTGATGGGCAGCAAAACTGCGGCACGGAAGGCTGCTGTCACGGCGGGAGTGCCAGTAGTTCCAGGCACAGACGAGCCGATCGGCGGCGATGAACCTGAGTCGGCCGTCGAGGCTGCGGCCACTCGTATCGGTTATCCGGTGCTGATAAAGGCCGTTGCGGGTGGCGGTGGCAAAGGCATGCGCCTGGTGGACGGGCCGGGTGAACTGTCGAGCGCAATCCGCGCAGCCCGCTCCGAAGCGAAGGCAGCGTTCGGTGATGCCGCTATCTATTTGGAGCGCCGGCTTCTGCGACCGCGACATATCGAAGTGCAGTTGCTTGGCGATCTGCACGGGAATGTGGTGCCTTTCGTCGAACGCGAATGCTCGATTCAACGGCGCCACCAGAAGGTGATTGAAGAAACGCCCTCGCCGGTCGTGTCTTCGGCGCTTCGCACCCAAATCACGGCCGCCGCGGCGCGCGTGGCGCGCTCGGTTGGCTATACGAACGCCGGTACGATCGAATTTCTGCTCGATGAGGACGGGCACTTCTTTTTTCTCGAGATGAACACCCGTCTCCAGGTTGAACATCCGATTACGGAGTTGGTGACCGGCGTCGACCTGGTACAGTGGCAGATTCGAATCGCACGGGGGGAGCGTCTCGATATTGGTTCACGGGTCGCGCTGACGCCCAACGGCCACGCGATTGAATGCCGGGTATACGCTGAAGATCCCGACACCGGGTTCATGCCGTCGCCGGGACGGATCACCGCGTTCCGTGCGCCGGGCGGCCCATGGATCCGCGACGACGGCGGTGCAGAAGCCGGTATGGACGTCCCGATTTTCTACGATCCGCTTATTTCGAAGCTTTCGGCCTGGGGTGCCGATCGATCTCAGGCGATTGCGCGAATGAAGCGGGCACTGAGCGAGTACGAGGTCTTCGGAATCCGGACAACCGTCCCCTTTTTCCGATGGATGCTTGCCCAGCCGGCGTTCGAGGCGGCGAAATTCCACACGGCCTATCTGGACGAGCTCTTGCAGCAGCGTCAGGGCGCTCCGTTCGAGATTCCAGGTGATGACGAGTGGGACATTGCGGCCGCCGCCGCGGCGCTGCGCGCATTCGCCGGGCGCGAAGGCCGGGCTGACGTGGCGATGCCTCCGGCAAGCGGACGTCCGGATGTGAGAGGGTTCGAGCACCTGCCGGTCGGCAAGGTTGGGTGGAAGCGCCTGGCTCGACTCGAGGGTCTGCGGCCATGACGTTCGAGGTCGATGCTGGGGGCCGAAAACGGATTGTCGAGGTCAGTGGCAGTAACGGCATGTATAACGCGATTCTCGACGGACAGGTCCTCGCCGTGGACGCCGCGCAGATAAACGGCCTGTGGTCGTTACTGGTGAATGCGGCTCAGAGTGGATCGCCAGACGCGCGTAGTACCAGATCCGGTCGGAGCTACGAGGTGGCGTTCGGCGACCAGAACGGGGACGAGTTCGTCGTCTACGTCAACCGACGCGCCGTTCCGGTCAGGCTGAAGGCACCGTCGAGCGACGTTGCCGGGCGGCGAATCCCGAGGCGAGCTTTGGACTCCGGCGTTCAGGGCACGGAAGCACGGTCCGGTGCGCTCAACATCACGGCGCCGATGCCGGGACGAATCGTTAAAGTGCTCGTGAATGTCGGCGACCGCGTCGCTGTCAGGCAGGGAGTCGCAGTGGTCGAAGCCATGAAGATGGAGAACGAGGTCCGATCGCCGCGCTCGGGCACCGTGAAGGAGATCCGCGTCACGCAGGGCGCGCTGGTCGAGGCACGAGCGGTCCTGATGGTTGTCGAGTAGCGTTGACTTTCAAAGTTTTTAGCCACCCCGTCGCTCAAGCCACGAGGCGAGTGGTTCGCCGGATCGTGGTGACGTGTGCCGTCATCATTGCGGTGACACTCGTCACCACCGTGTCCATCGATCTCGGCCCGTCGCTGAAAGCACGCGCCGAAGCCGCCGCGTCGCAGTACATGGGCCGGCCGATGCACATCGGCCGGTTGTCGGTGCATCTCTGGCTCGGACGTTTTGTGGTGGAGGACGTCCTCATCGAGGGCCTGACGCCCCAGTCGCGCCCGTTCCTGATGGCGCAGCGAATCAATGTCTCGATGCCCTGGAGCACCCTGTTCGACCGTCGCGTCGTGTTCGATGCCATCGAGATGACGGACTGGCGGATGTACGTCGAGACGTTTGCAGATGGCCGCCATAACTTTCCGCGGTTTACCCGCTCGGCCGGAGGTGCCAGAACCTGGACGACGACGCTTCAGTATGTGAGGGCCCATCGCGGCGAGTTCACCTACGCCGATCATGGAACTCCATGGAGCGTCGTGAGCCGGAATCTCGACGTGATCGTCGCGCGGCCCACATCGGAGTATCGCGGGCAGGCGCGTTTTTCAAACGGCACCGTGACGATCCAGAACTATGTGCCGATGCGTGCGGACGTGAGCACGACCTTCCGCATCGTCGATGGCAAGGTGGTGCTCGATCGAATCGATCTGACTACCGACGGCTCCAGATCGGAGCTGACCGGTGAAGTGGATCTCGCCCGCTGGCCCGAACAGGTGTATCAGGTTCGTTCGGATGTCGATTTCGTGAAGATGCGCGACATCTTCTTCGCTGACCGCGATTTCACGGTTCAAGGCGTTGGTGACTTCACGGGAACCTTCCACCTCTTCCGGGAAACAGTAAATGGCCGATCGCGCACTGGCCGAGAGTTGAAAGGCGTGTTTTCGAGCACGAGCACGGGCGTCAACAGGTACAAGTTCAACAACGTGCGCGGCGCTGTGCTGTGGGTACCCGAGCGGTTCGAAGTTACCGGTGCTGAAGCCACTCTGTACGGCGGGTCGGCGCGATTCAGCTACCGGCTTGCGACTCTCGGCCAGCGAGGCGTTCCAGTGGTGGCGAGCTTCGACGCGACATACGAAAACGTCGATCTCTCTGCATTCACCGACGTTCTCGAACTGGACGGAATCAGGCTCGCAGGCCGCGCCAGCGGGCGCAACCTCCTCGAGTGGCCGCTGGGCCGCTTCTCCGACCATCGTGGCGACGGGGAGATCCGGCTCGAACCGCCGGCGGGCGTCGGCACGATGACACGCTTCATGACGGCGGCGCAGATTGAGGCCGCCGAGCAGCGCGGCCGCGAATGGGGCCCGTTCGATGCCCAGCCTTTGAGTGAGCCGGTGCCGATTGCCGGCAACATGATTTACGCCTACGGACCCGAATGGGTGGACGTTGGCGTCAGCCACCTCGCGACGCCGCAGACGTATGTCGAGCTCAGCGGCCGCAGCGCGTACGGCGATCGTTCGAGGATTGAATTCCATGTCACCAGTGCCGACTGGCAGGAAAGCGATCGTGTCTTTGCCGCTGCATTGACCGCGTTCGGGGCGCGCACGGGCGTCATTTCAATAGGCGGTTACGGCACATTCGACGGCGTGATGGTGAACAGCTTCCGCCGGCCGCGCATCGAGGGCACGTTCCGCGGCGAGCGCATTCGCGCGTTCGACGTCGTGTGGGGCTCGACGACCGGGCGCGCGATCATTGAAAACGCCTACGCGGATGTATCGAGCGTCGCCGTGCTCAGTGACGCCTCGGCGATCCACGTTGACGGCCGATTTTCCCTCGGCTTTCCGCGCCGTGACGGCGGCGAAGAGATCAACGGGCGTATTCGCGTGATCCGGCGCCCCATCGCGGATCTTCGTCACGCCTTTGACCTCGACGAGTACGACCTGGACGGATTGTTCTCGGGAGAGTTCCATGTATTCGGCGCCTATCGCGGCCCTTATGGCTTCGGTCAGATGGCCATCGTGGACGGTGTCGCCTACCGCCAGCCGTTCGAGACGGCGACATCCGCGGTGCGGCTCGAGGATGGTGGCGTAAGGCTCGACTCGTTGCAGATCGTCAAAGCCGGGGGGCGGGCCACCGGTGCCGCCTATGTCGGATACAACGGTACGTATTCCTTCAACCTGGAGGGACGCGGGATACCGATTGACAGTGTGGCGATGGCGAGCTCGAGCGGCACGCCGCCATTCTCGGGGCGGTTCACCTTCAATGCCGGCGGCAGCGGTACGTTCGACCGGCCGCGCTACGACGTCCGCGGGACGATCAACGATCTGTTCGTCGGCGACGAGGGGATCGGCCAGGTGGTGGGAGAAATCAGCGTCAACGTCGACTCGATGACGCTCAAGCTCGAGGCTGCCTCGCCGCGTCTTGCGGTGTCGGGCTCGGGCCGAATAGCCCTCACGCCCGGCATGGAGGCCGATCTGTCGTTCAGCGTGGCCGACACTTCGCTCGACCCGTACGTCCGCGCGGTCAACCCGAATCTCTCTCCGTTCACGACCGCAATCGCGAGCGGCAACATCCGCCTTATCGGTCAACTGTCCAACATCGACGAGCTGCTTGTGGATGCGACGGTCGATCGCCTCGATCTCAGGCTCTTTGACTATCGGCTCAGGAACGCCGCCCCCATTCGCATCGCGCTCGATCGCCACACTGTGCGCGTCGACGAAATGCGGCTCGTCGGCGAGGAGACCCAGCTCGATCTCAACGGCACGGTCAACCTTCATGACGAGCGAATCGCCGTACGCGTCACTGGAGACGCCGGCCTCGGCCTGCTTCAGGGATTCGATTCGAACATTCGAAGTTCAGGGCGCGCGTCGCTGACAGCGACGTTTGACGGTCCGATGCGGGATCCGGTCGTCACCGGCACGATGACCGTGGAGAACGGTCGCGTGCGGCATTTCGGCCTGCCGCACGCGCTCGAGAACATCTCCGGTCCGGTCCGGTTCGACACCCGGAGCATTCGTCTCGACGAGGTCACCGCTCGGCTCGGCGGAGGACTTGTTCAGTTCGGCGGCCGCATCGACATGGAAGAGTATCGCCCCACACGCGTCGACGTCACGATGATCGGTGACGGCATGCGGCTGCGGTTCCCCGAGGGAATGCGGTCGCTCGTCGACGCCGACCTCAGCGTACAGGGGATGGTTGATGCGCTGGCGCTCTCGGGCACGGTCACAGTGCGAAACGCGATCTACACGCGCGGCTTCGACGAGCAGGGAGGTCTGTTCGATGTGACGGCTCCCGATACGGTATCGGTGAATGCTGCTGGATCACCGGTCGCCGGCATCGCTCGCGGCGACGCGACTGCCGCTGCGCTACGACGTGCAGATTGTTGCCCCGTCAACTCTCGAGATCAGGAACAGCGTCGCCAGGATTTTTGCGAGTGCCGACCTGCAGCTCCGCGGCACCTACGACCGGCCGCTGCTGTTCGGCCGCGCCGAGGTCGAGCGCGGCGAGTTCACGTTCGAGGGTCGTCGGTACCAGATCACGCGGGGCACGATTGATTTCAACAACCCCGCGCGCATCCAACCGTTCTTCGACATCGAAACCGAGACACGCGTTCGTGTGCCGGGGCAGACCTACCGCGTGGTCGCGCGTGCCGCCGGCACGCTCGATCGCCTGACGCCGACGTTTGAAGCCGATCCGCCACTGCCGGAAGTGGAGGTGCTGAGCCTGCTGTTTGGAGACGTGGCGCCCGGACAGGACGTCGAGTTCCGCCAGGTACAGCACCAACATCACGCCCCAGCAGCAGCTCCTCCGCGAGCGCGCGACGCGTGCGCTGACCGGTGCCCTGTCCTCCGAAGTCGGGCGCCTCGCCGAGCAGACATTCGGCGTCGACACATTCCAATTGACTCCCTCGCTCGTCGATCCGAATGCCCAGTCGTCCCGACTCGACCCGGCGGCGCGCCTCACGATTGGCAAGCGATTGTCGGAGCGGATCTACCTGACCTACTCGCGGAGTCTCTCGTCCTCGACTCGAGATCAGATCATCCTGCTCGAATACGACCAGACCGATCGATTCTCGTGGATCCTGTCGCGCAACGAGGACCGGACCTATGCGCTCGACGTGCGGGTGAGACACGCCTTCTGATCCCCTGTAAGTCTTCTGGTATCGTGTAATTCACAATCCAGATGCAAGATGCCAGCAGAGCTCTTGGCGTGCTGTTTCGTGTGCATCTTGCATGTTGGATTCTCTATTGCGAGTCTGCGGCCTTCGCCCAGACGGCTCCGCTCATCACTGAGGTTCGGATCGAGCAGGAAGGTCGGCTCGTTGACGATCGTCTGGTCACCGGCCTGATAGAAACCACGGTCGGCGAGCCGCTGTCGATGCGCGACGTGCGCGAGACGCTGACCCACTTGACCAGCCTGAACCGATACGAAGACGTCCAGGTACTGCGGGAGTCGGCCTCGGGCGGTGTGCGGCTGCGCTACGTGCTCGTTCCGCTTCACCCCGTAGACCGGATGGAGTTCCGCGGGATGCTGGGACTTCCCGAGGACCAGATCAGACCGGTGATCACCGAACGGTTTGGCGCCGCGCCTCCGGCGGCCAGAGCGGAGGAGATTGCCGAGGCGCTCCGTGTCTGGTACAGCGAGCGCGGGTATCCGACTGCGCGGGTGACTCCTCGAGTCGAGGAAACGCACGCGCCCGATCGGGCCACCTTGGCGTTCGACATCGAGGTCGGGGCTCGCGCCACGATCGGCCGCCTCGATATCGACGAGGTCGATGCCACCGATCGTCATCTGCCACCTGCCGATATCGGGGTCCGCGTCGGCGACCCCTACGACAATCCGGCGATCCTTCAGGCGCTGGACCGTTACGTGGCGTCATTGCGCACTCTCGGTTTTTACGAAGCCCGTGGGTTGCATACCGCCACGTTCGATGGAAACGGAAAGGCGACAGTCCGGGTCACCGTCGATCGAGGCCCGCTCGTCACGGTGGCGTTTGCCGGCGATCCCCTTCCCGAGGCCGACCGTGAGCGTCTGGTGCCGGTTCGTGCCGAAGGATCGGCGGACGAGGACCTGCTCGAGGACGCCACGCTGGCGATTGAGGATTACCTGCGGGCGCGCGGCTACCGCGATGCGGAGGCGGAGCACGCTCGCGACGAGCGTGACGGCATGTTGACGATCACGTTCACAGTCCGCCGCGGCGCGCGCTTCGTCGTGGACGGGATCGCGATTTCGGGGAACAGCGCGGTGCCGACGGCAGACCTTGTGAAGCTGGTGCCGATCGAGGCAGGACAGCCGCTCGTGCAGACTGCCGCAGGCCGTGCCGCCCTCGCGATTCGCGACCTGTATCGTTCGCGTGGGTTCACACGCGTGACGGTGCAAATCACGGCCAGTGAGCTTCCGCCAAAAGATGGAGGCGGTGCGGGGGAGCGCCGCGTCACGCTCCGTTTCAACGTCATCGAAGGCGCTCGAACGCTGCTGTCGTCCATCGTCTTTCAGGGCAATACCGTAATGTCAGACGCCCAGCTCGATCAGCTGATGCCGACAGCGCCCGGCCGGCCCTATTCGGAGGCCGATATCGTCGCCGCGCGCGACCGCATTGACATCGAGTATCGCAATCGCGGGTACGAAAGCGTGGTCGTCGAGCCCGAGGTGTCGCTTGCCGACGACGGTACCAGGGCCGATGTCCGGTTCGCGATCAACGAAGGCCAGCAGGTGGTCGTCGATCACGTGATCATCGTTGGCAATCGGCGCACAAGCACCGAGACAATCGAGCGGGAGTTGCTGCTGAGGCCGGGTCAGCCGCTTGGTTACTCCGCCCGCATCGAAAGCCAGCAACGGCTCGCCGCGCTCGGGCTGTTCCGCCGTGTCGCGATCGAGGAGCTGCGGCATGCCGGCGAACCAAGGCGTGACGTTTTGATCCAAGTGGAGGAGGCCCCGCCGACCACGATTGGCTACGGCGGCGGCGTCGAAGGAGGCACGCGGCTGCGGCCGACCGGCGAAGGAGGTCAGGCTGAGGAGCGGTTCGAGTTCGCGCCGCGCGGCTTCTTTGAAATCGGCCGGCGGAATCTGTGGGGAAAAAACAGGGCGGTCAATCTCTTCGGGCGGGTCAGTCTGCGTTCGCGCGACATCGTATTGTCGGAGAGCGGCATTCGTTTCGACCAGCCGGCGGAGGGGAGTGGTTACGGGTTCAACGAATATCGTGTACTGGCCACGTTTCGCGAGCCCAAGGTGCTGAACACACCAGCCGACGTGCTCGTTACCGGCATTCTGGACCAGGCCATTCGATCGAGCTTCAACTTCATCACGCGTGAAGCGCGAGCGGAAGCCGGCGTGCGCGTCGGACCGCTCTACAACCTGGCCGGCCGGTATTCGTACGAGCACACCCGCCTGTTCGACGAGCGTTTCACCGAGGCGGAAAAGCCGCTCATCGATCGCGTCTTCCCGCAGGTCCGCATCTCGAAATTCTCGGCGTCCCTGATCCGCGACACCAGAAACGACGTGCTCGACCCCGACTCGGGCACCCTCGCGATTCTCGACAGCCAGCTCGCGGCGCGCATGATCGGGTCCGAGGTCGGGTTCACCAGGACATTCGTCGAGGGCTTCGCCTTCTATCGGTTGCCCGCCGAACGCCGGCTCGTGCTGGCATTGGGCTCGCGAGTCGGTATCGCGCACGGGTTTCGCCGTACGGTGCCGCGCGTCGGCCCGGACGGTCAGCCCATAACAGATGCCGGCGGCACTCCCGTCGTTGACGTCGTGGAAGATCTTCTCCCCGCAAGTGAGCGATTCTTTGCCGGCGGCGATACGACGGTCCGCGGGTTCTCGCTGGATCGGCTCGGCACCCCGGCGACAATCAGCTCGACCGGCTTTCCCACAGGCGGGAACGGCTTGGTGGTCCTGAACGCCGAGATGCGTGTGGCGCTCGTGGGCGGTCTCGGTGCTGTCGGGTTCCTCGATGCCGGCAACGTCTTTCTTCGGGCGAGGGATCTGGACCTGGGACAGCTGCGCGGTGCCGCGGGATTCGGGATACGGTATCGGTCGCCGGTCGGCCCAATCCGCATCGACATGGGCTTCAAGCTGGATCGGCGCGAGCTCGCCCCGGGGCGGCTCGAGCGGAGCAACGTGCTGCACATTTCACTTGGCCAGGCGTTCTGATCGTGGCGCGACGACGTTCACTCGTAGCGGCCCTTTGTGTCGTCTGGGTCTCGGCTCTGAACGCTCAGCAACTGCTGGATCGCATCGTCGCTCGCGTAGACGGCAACGCGATTACGCTCACCGATGTGAAGGCCAGCGTCGCGCTCGGCATCGCCGACGTCCCTCCCGGTGCCGATGAGACGGCGGCAATCGAGCCACTCATCGACCGTCAGCTGATGCTCGCGGAAGTCGAACGTTTTGTGCCGCCGGAACCAGCGGCGGCCGATGTCGCTCGTGAGGTAGCGGCGATGACCGCCCGTGTCGGAGATCGTCTTGCTGCGGTGACGGAAGAAACAGGTGTGGACGACGCCCGTATCCGCGATATGGCGCGCGACACCTTGCGGATCCAGGGTTACCTGAATCAGCGGTTCGGTACAGCGACCCAGCTGACTGCAGAAGAAGTGCTGGATTACTACCGCATCCATCCCGAAGAATTCACCCGCGAGGGCCGTTTGATGCCGTTTGGCGAAGCCGAACCGGCAGCCCGTCAACGTGCGGGGACAGAACGGCGAACGTCCACCATGACGCGGTGGTTGCGCGATCTGCGAAGTCGAGCCGAGATCACCATCGTCAAACGGTGACGTTGCAATCAGCCGACCTGAACTCCGTCACGCTCCAACAATCGCGACGCGGAGCACTTCGAGGGCATTGAAGCCGGAGTGACTGACGAGCGGCGCCACGCTGCTCCCGCGCCGCAGGTAGATGACGGCCCAGAATGCGCCAAGGAGTCCCGTGGTGATCACCGCGTCCCAGCCCTGGACGATGTGACCGACGCCGAAGGCGACGCTGAGCACGATCACCCCTACAGCGGGTCCGCCAAGGTGGCGTGTAAATCGTTGAAGGAGAAATGCCCGCTGCAGCTCTTCGCGCACACCTCCGGCGAGGATTGCGACGATGGCAAAGATGGTGGCCTGGCCGGGCGTCGCAGCGAGCTCCTCGAGTGGATTCGTAGGCACGTTGTGAAGCCAGGGAGCGACGAGCCGCAGAACGTTCAACAGGATGACCACCATGAAAAATACGACCGGAACCAGCAACGCGCCGACCGCTGCTTCGCGCCCTACCGGTCGTCCCCCAAGCCACAGCGCGGCGACGCTTTCGCCATGCGCCCGCGTGAGCATCACCATCAGGGCGATCAGCAGACAGGTGTCGGCAACCGACAGGATGAGCACAAAAATCAGCGAAAAACGTCCATCCGCGTCGACCGGCGCGAACCCTATGAGCCGAAGGAACGTGCCGATCAGCACCTGGGTGGGGACGCTCGAGCACAGGAGGATTTCGCTGACCGCTATAGAGCGCGGCCCTGCCTTGCCGAATCGGCCGAGCGGGGCAGTGGGGACGGAGGAGGCCATTGTTCAGCTAGACCGTGTAAAAATGACAGGCTAACATCAGGCCTACGTCGCGCGACCCCCTCGCGGCCGGACACGTATGACATCCATTACCCGCGACCGCGTTCTGATTGTCGAAGACGACCCGACCACGCGCTTCGGGCTGACTGAGCTCGTCCGCACGTGGGGGTTCTCCACTGAAGGTGCCGCCGATGGCCAGGAAGCGCTTCAGCGTATCACCGCGTTCCGTCCTTCCATCATCATCAGTGACTTGGTGATGCCCCGGATGGGCGGGCTGGAGCTGCTGCATTCCGTGAAAGAAGAGGCGGGCGACGTCACGATGGTCATCCTGACGGCGCAGGGTACCGTCGAGACCGCCGTCGAGGCCATCAAGGAAGGCGCCTACGACTACCTGACGAAGCCAATCGAACCCCAACGGCTCAAGATCCTGCTCGACAAGATCGTGGAGCGGCAGGAAACGATCCGCGAAGTCAAGGTACTCAGGCGGCAGCTGCGCGATTCGGGCAGTTTCGGCCGGATGATTGGCGCCAGCCCGCAGATGCGCAAGGTGTATCAGATCATCGAGCAGGCGGCGCCGACCGGCGCGTCTGTTCTGATCTGGGGCGAGTCGGGCACCGGCAAAGAGCTCGTGGCGCAAACCGTTCATCAGCTCTCGCCGCGAGCGCAAGCACCATTTGTTCCGATCAACTGCGCGGCGATCCCCGAGACTCTGCTGGAGAGCGAGATCTTCGGCCATGAACGCGGTGCATTCACGGGCGCGCTGGATCGGCGGGAGGGGTGCTTCGAGCTGGCCGACCGGGGCACGCTGTTTCTCGACGAAGTTGCCGAGATGACTCCCGCGACGCAGGTGAAGCTGCTGCGCGTGCTCCAGGAGCGGACCTTCAGACGAGTCGGCGGCCGCTCGGAACAGACCGTCGACGTGCGTGTCATCGCGGCGACCAATTCAACGCCGCTCGATGCCGTGAAGAATGGCAGGCTTCGTGAGGACCTGTACTACCGTCTCAACGTATTTGCGATCGAGCTTCCGCCGCTGCGGCAGCGCAAGGAAGATCTGCCGCTGCTGATTCAGGCGTTCCTGGCGGAATTCAACTCACGCAATAACAAAGCCGTATCGGCTGTCGATCCTGCCGCCATGCGCGTGCTGGAGCAGTACAACTGGCCTGGCAACGTCCGCGAGCTTCGCAACGTCATCGAGCGGGCGGTGATTCTCAGCACTGGGGAGTTCATCGAAACGAAGCATCTGCCGCCCCTTGCCACGGGTTCCGCGGTCGCGGCCACGCCGGCCATCTCGCTCGAGCCCGGCGTGACGGTGGAGGAGGCCGAGCGGCGACTGATTCTGTTGACGCTCGAACACACCCACGACAACAAGACACGGGCCGCGGAGATTCTCGGCATCAGCCTGAAAACGCTGCACAACAAGCTGAATCGACTGAGGGGGCGAACGGCAGGGAAGCAGGAACTACCTAGTGCATAGGCCAAGATACACGTCGCTGCGTAACACAAGTGACCTCCGGCAATAGGCACTGACAGAGTTTTTCTATGCGCCTGGGCATCAAGGGCAAGCAGATCGCCGGCGTCACAGCGATCGTTGGCGTCGCGATGATGACGCTGAGCGCCTTGTACGTGACACGCGTCGCCGGCGTCGTGCTGCAGGAGAGTCACGCCCGAGGCCAGTTGCTCTCGAACGCCATCTTTCACCGGGCGCGCGAAGTGGTCACCGGCAGCGCGCAGCCGTACGACGCGCTGCGGGCGGACCCGGGGCTGCGCGCCATTCTCGAGTCCAGCATATACAGCGAAAGCGTGACCGGCGCGGTCATCCTCGATACAGGCGGCACCATCATCGCGAGCAGCGATCCCACCCGCGAGGGATTGCGTCAAGCCAACCGTCCCGACCTTGCCGTACTCCTCGACCAGCGCCCGTTCGACCAGATCCGCGTGATCTATTCGGAAGACGGTCAGACGCTCGAGGTGCGACAGGCGATGTTGCTCGGCGACGAGGCGTTCGGTTCGATTCGCATCGGCCTGTCGACGGTGCTGATGCGTCAGGAGCTGAACGCCACGCTTCGCCCGGCACTCATCACGGCGGCCGTTGCGCTCGGCGTCGCTGTGTTCGTGGCGGCGCTCCTCGCACAGCTGCTGTTGCGGCCGATTCACGTCATTCGGAGCGGATTGACACGTCTCGGCAAGGGCGAGTTTGGCGTGAAGCTCGACCTGCCTCAGGATGACGAGTTTGGCGAGCTGGGCACGTTCTTCAATTCCGTCAGCCAGCAGTTGTCGGCTGACCGCTCTCAGCTCGCCGATCAGAAAGCGAACCTTCAGTCGGCCGTCGAGCATCTCGAGGACGCGGTTGCGCTGTTCAACCCATTGGGCGAGCTGCTCTTCAGCAACCGCGCGATGCAGCTTGCGCTGCCCGCCTCTGTCGGATGCGCGGTTCAGGATCTGTTTCCGCTCGATCATCCCTACCGCGGTCTCGTGGAGGAGACGCTCGCTACGCGACAGTCTCGCGGTCCCGTTCAGGCGCGTCTCCGTCCGTCCGGTAGCGTGAACGAGGAGGCGAACGACGAGTTCCTTGTCATGACCCACGCGATTGAGGGCACCGACAGCGGCTCGTCGGCATTCTTCTCGTCTCGCGGAACCTCGCCTATCTCTCGCGCGTCCAGTCAACCATCGCGTATTCCCGCAAGCTGGTTGCGCTTGGGAGGCTGACCGCGGGCATCGCGCACGAGGTGAAGAACCCGCTCAATGCGATGATGATTCACCTCGAGCTGTTGCGCACCAAGATCAGGAGTGGCGCCCTGGCGTCGGCGCCTCAGCCAGTGACCACCGGCGTCGGGCTCGGACTCGCAGCGGCGGAACACGCGCCAGATCCGGCAGTCCAAAGCACGCTCCAGCACGTCGAAGTGATTGAAAACGCCGTCCGTCGTCTGGATGAGGTGGTGCAGGGTTTTCTGAAATTTACGAGGCCCGAAGATCTGCACCTCCAGCCGGTCAGCATTGGGTCGCTTTTCCAGGAAATTCTTGCGTTAGTGGAGTCCGAGGCAAAAGCGAACCACGTAAAAGTCGTCGTCGACGCGCCGATGACGCTGCCGAGCGTCAACGGAGATGCCGCGATGCTCCGGCAGGCATTTCTGAACCTGGCTATCAACGGCTGCCAGGCAATGCCGCATGGTGGTACCCTTCGCCTGGTAGCGACGCCAGCGCCTCGGGACAAGGTCGACGTCCACGTCGAGGACACCGGCATCGGGATACCGCCGGATCGTCTCGGAAGGATTTTCGATCTGTACTACACTACGAAGGATCGTGGAACGGGGATTGGTCTCTCAATGGTGTACCGCACCATCCAGATGCACGACGGCGAGCTCGAGGTTCAGTCGACACCCGGCAGAGGCACCACGTTCCGCATCCTGTTGCCACGGGCCAGCGAGATCTGAGTTATGCAGAATTCACGCTTCGAA
The DNA here is from genome assembly GCA_963814955.1 of uncultured Acidobacteriota bacterium. GTDB lineage: Bacteria > Acidobacteriota > Vicinamibacteria > Vicinamibacterales > UBA2999 > DATCJA01. The sequence continues at coordinate 275,923 of CAWFEX010000008.1, read as the reverse complement.
AGTCGAATGCTGCGCCCGGCAGTAGCAGCACTGTGCATTTTGCTTCTGGCGCTGTTGGCTGGCGCGTGCGCAAAGGCACGAGCCGAGAGCGCGCCGGACGGTCCACCGCTGCAGATTCCGCTTCCGCCTGAACACGTGCTGGTTCCAGTGGAGCCGCCCGTCGAGACGGCGTCCACGCCGGAGCCCGAACCAACGCCGCCTCCGGCCGCCGCCACGCCGCGCGCGCCCGCAGCTCGTCCATCACCACCCGCGAAGCCGCAAACAACGCCGCCGGTCGCTGCAGCACCGCCCCCTCAGCCGCCCGTTGAGCCGCGCGAGCTTACAGCACCTTCGCCGGCCAGTGGCGCAAATGAGAAAGGTGTGCGCGACCTGCTGACCCGCGCCTCGCGCGACTTGAGCCGCGTCGACTATGCGCGGTTGAGCACCGACAGCCGTGCGCAATACGAACAGTCCAAGCGGTTCAGCGAGCAGGCGGAGCAGGCGCTTAAGGAGCGCAACCTCATCTTTGCTGCGACGCTCGCCGATAAAGCGGCGACGCTGGCGGCCGAGCTCCTGGGCAAGTAATAGCCCGGTGTGTAGGCGGCGACCACTTTAGCGGGCTTTCATGCCGTTCGCCTGTTGAGCCTTCAGCCCGACATTATCCAGTTGGGCCCGGATCTAACCGAAATTTGTGCGTATTCGCGCCAGGCACCGCTGCGTGCGCGCCTTGGCATGCCGCCTGCTCTATACGGGTGGCAGATAGAAAGTTTCCTCGCCCCATAGCGAAAGTGGTGGGGCACACCCCGCGAGTTATCCTGCCTGTGCACTCGGGGGAGGCGCTGAAAAGCGACTCCCTCCCACCAACGCTCCTCGCACCAGCTTCGCCTTGCTGAGAGCTTCGGGGCACGCAAACCCGCTCCCGGGCATGCCTGTTCGGCTGAGGCGCCGCCATCGTTGCAACGGCGCAAAGGCGGATGCGACAATGAGGGCAAGATATTGCGATTGCCCTACAAGAAAGTCGCAAGATGTTGTGGTTTTTGCGCTTGACAACCCCGTAAGCTGAGCGCAATATTGCCGGGCGCTCAGAACGAATGAATTGGCGGGAAGCTCCCAGCGTTCCGGCTGCCGCGTAAGTCCGCAGAACGTCTCGAGTGCAATCACAACCAAGACTTTCAACGCACCGTCCGGGGTAGGTGCATTTGTTTGGGTTTGGAGGGAGAGCGATGGACGAACGAGGCCCTGCGCGTGAAGCAGCCCCATCGGGTCAACCAGTTGAGTCGGTGGGGACACCGGCAGTGCATGGTGATTCGTCCGTTCGTGCGCGCAAGAACGCCGAGACGAAAGCGCGGATCGTCCCCGGATTGGAATTTCCGCGCTACTTCACGCGGCCGGCGGTCGATCCGTTCGACGAGGTGGAATGGGAAGTCCGGTCAGCCGTGATCGGCAACGAACAGGGGAAGGTCGTTTTCGAGCAGCGTGATGTCGAGTTTCCGCGGGCCTGGTCGCAGCAGGCCACCAACATCGTGGTCTCGAAGTATTTCCGCGGTCAGCTCGGCACGCCCGATCGCGAGCGAAGCGTCAAGCAGCTGATTGGCCGTGTCGTCGACACAATCACGCAGTGGGCGCGTGAGGACAAGTACTTCGCGAGTGAAGATGCACTGCTGGCGTTCTCTGCTGAGCTGAAGCATCTGCTCGTGTATCAGAAGGCGGCGTTCAACAGCCCCGTCTGGTTCAATTGCGGCTTCGAAAAAGCCCCCCAGTGCTCGGCCTGCTTCATCAATTCGGTCCAGGACACCATGGACTCGATTCTGACGCTGGCGAGAACCGAGGGAATGCTCTTCAAATTCGGATCAGGCACCGGCAGCAACCTGTCCTCCATCCGCTCATCGCAGGAGCACCTGGCCGGGGGCGGTACAGCGAGCGGCCCGGTGTCGTTCATGAAGGGGTACGACGCATTCGCGGGCGTCATCAAGTCGGGTGGGAAAACGCGCCGCGCGGCCAAGATGGTAATCCTCAACGCCGACCATCCCGACATCCTCGATTTCATCAACTGCAAGGTCGAGGAGGAGAAAAAGGCGTGGGCGCTCATCGACGCCGGATACGACGGCTCGTTCACCGGCGTGGCCTACAACTCGATCTTCTTCCAGAACTCGAACAACAGCGTTCGTGTGACAGACGACTTCATGCGCGCGGTGCTGGATGACGACGAATGGGAAACCCGCGCGGTGACTGATGGCCGCGTGATGGGCTCCTATAAGGCGCGCGAACTCATGCGGAAGATTGCCGAGGGGACGTGGATTTGCGGTGATCCGGGGATGCAGTTCGACACCACGGTCAACGAGTGGCACACCTGCCCTGAAACCGACCGCATCAATGCCAGCAACCCGTGCTCCGAGTACATGTTCCTGGACGACTCTGCCTGCAACCTGGCGTCGATCAACTTGATGAAGTTCGTCAAAGAAGACGGCGAGTTCGACGTGACGGCGTTCAAAGCCGCGTGCCGCGTGATGATCACCGCTCAGGAGATCATCGTCCCGAATTCGAGCTACCCGACAAAGGCGATTGAAAAAAACAGCCACGACTACCGGCCCCTCGGCCTCGGATACGCGAATCTCGGCGCCCTCCTGATGTCGCGCGGTTTGCCGTACGACAGCGACGAGGGACGCGCCCATGCGGCCGCCATTACGGCCGTGATGACAGGTGAAGCGTACGGGCAGTCGGCGCGGATTGCGCGCGATCACGGCGGGCCGTTTTCCGGTTACGACAACAACCGCGACGCGTTTCTCCGCGTCATGCGCAAACACCGCGACGCCGTGGGCGAAATCAATCCAAAACTACTGCCGGCCGATCTGTATGGCGCGGCGAAGCAGGCGTGGGAGGAAGCGGTTGAGCTCGGGGAAGACTTCGGCTACCGCAACGCGCAGGCCACCGTGCTTGCGCCGACCGGCACCATCGGCTTCATGATGGACTGCGACACCACCGGCGTGGAGCCCGATATCGCGCTGGTGAAATACAAGAAGCTGGTGGGCGGCGGTCTGATGAAGATCGTCAACGGCACTGTTCCTGTAGCGCTCAAGCGGCTCGGTTATACGGGGCCGGAAATCGAGGCGATCGTTCATTACATCGACGAGCACGAAACCATCGAGGGGGCGCCCTTCCTCAAGGAAGAGCACCTGGCCGTGTTCGACTGCGCCTTCAAACCCTCGAAAGGCGAGCGATCGATCCAGTACATGGGGCACATCCGGATGATGGGCGCCACGCAACCGTTCATCTCGGGCGCCATCAGCAAGACGGTCAACGTGCCTCGCGAAGCGTCCGTAGAGGAGATTGAGAAGGCCTACGTCGAATCATGGCGCCTGGGCGCCAAGGCCATCTCCATTTATCGTGACGGCAGCAAACGGACTCAGCCGCTCAACACCTCGAAGGCGAGCGTTGCCGACACACGCAGTGCGGGGGTCGGCCCCGGTCCGGACGTCCGCGAGGTCGTCAAGGAAGTGGTCAAGATCGTGGAGCGTCCGACGCGCCGCAAGCTTCCCGACGAGCGTCCGTCGATTACACACAAATTCGACATCGCGGGTCACGAAGGCTACATCACAGTAGGGCTCTTCGAGGATGGCCAGCCTGGCGAAATCTTCCTGACGATGGCAAAGGAAGGGTCGACGATTTCCGGATTCGCCGATGCTTTCGCGCAAGCGATTTCGTACGCGCTCCAGTACGGCGTGCCTCTGCAGGTGCTCGTCGACAAGTTCAGCCATGCGCGCTTCGAACCGTCCGGCATGACCAAGAACCCGGAAGTGCGCTTCGCCAAATCGATCGTCGACTACATCTTCCGATGGATGGCGACGAAGTTCCTGTCCCAGGAGGCTCAGTTCCGAGCTGGAGTGAATCTTCGCGAAGAGCCCGAAGGATCGGGGACCGGCGATTCAGGATCCGAGGTTTCGTCGAGTTCTGTAGGGGCCGACCTCAAGGTCGGCCCGACGAAGGTGGCGGGCCCGAAGGTCCAGTCCAAGCCGGTCGAATTCGCCGCAATCCAGCCGCAGGAGGACGCGCCCCCCTGCTCGACGTGCGGCTCGCTGATGATCCGCAGCGGGTCTTGCTACAAGTGCGTCAACTGTGGGACGACGAGCGGCTGCGCATAGGTAACCCGCGCCTGAGATTCGTGGGCCGGGTCCTTTTGGACTGGTATGTAGGGGCCGACCTTCAGGTCGGCCCTATTCGTTTCAGGTCGGCCCTGTTCGTTTCAGGTCGGCCTTATCCGTCGCCTACCGCGTTCCGCCCCGCGCAGCGCTGATCTTCCAGATACGGTTCCCTCCGTCATCGGACACGAGCAGACTGCCATCAGCCGCCACCGCCACACCGACGGGACGTCCCCAGCGTTCGATGGCCGTGCCGCCTTCGCCGTCGCTGACGATGAACCCCGTCATGAAGTCTTCCAGCGGCCCGGGCCGTCCGTTGTTCATCGGGAAGAACGCCACCCTGTAGCCGGACGCCACCGAACGGTTCCACGAGCCGTGCAGGGCGACGAAGCCACCGTTGCGGTAGCGCTGCGGGAACTGCGTGCCGGTATAGAAGGTGATGCCGAGGGCCGCTGAATGCGCGGGAACCAGCACATCGGGCACGGTTGCGCGCTTGACCAGATCCGGAAAGGCGCCGACGTACCGCGGATCGTAGTTCTGGCCGATGTAGGAATACGGCCATCCATAGAACCCGCCGTCCTTGACCGATGTGGCGTAGTCAGGGACGAGGTCATCACCCAGATTGTCGCGCTCGTTGACGGCCGTCCAGATGATGTCGGTGCCGGGTTGCAGCGCGAGTCCGACCGGATTGCGAATCCCTGACGCATACACCCGATAGCCCGAGCCGTCGGGATTGAACTCGAGGATCGCGGCGCGCCGGCAATCCTCTCCCGCGTTGTTGTTCGATTGCGAGCCGACAGCGACGTAGATCTTCGTGCCGGCGCGATTGAAGATGATGTTGCGAGTCGAGTGCCCGCCGACGGGCAGGTCGAGCAGCTTCTCCGGCTCACCCTGCGCCTTCAGGTCGCCGTTTGCATATTTGAAGCGTACGAGCGATCCGGTGTTGCCCACATACAGATAGCCGTCGTGGAACGCCATGCCGAATGGCGCGGCGACCATGCCCGGCCCCCGATTGTTGAACTCCGGCGGCGGTGCGCATGCGGGCGCCGATGCGCCGAGGATGGCGCCGTTGATCGCGGGATTGACAGCTGGTGGCGGGGCCGGCGCTGCTGGAGCGGCGGCTCCGGCTCCGCGCTGGCCTCCGGCGGGCGCCGCCGCGCCGCCACCGCCACCGGCGCGGCCGGCAGGCGGCGTGCCCTGCGCGTAAACGCTGCGCATTTCGAATGTGCCATCGTTGTTGGTGTCGCGCAGCACCGTGATGTTGTTTGCTGCCGGCGAGCTGACGAAGAGGTCGCCGTTCGGCGCGTACACCATCATGCGCGGAGCCTGCAGCTCGGCATACACGCTCACCGTGAAACCTGCGGGGACCATCGGCAAAGCGCTCGCCGGTTTGTCCACGAGAGTCCCGCGGTTCGGCCTTGCGGGGCCGATGGCCGGCAGCCGGCCAGCCTGCGGCTGTGGCGGGCCTGACGACCGCTGAGCGACAACGACGCTGCAGAACAACAGGACCCCTAGACCAAGCACGGCGGTAACTCGATAAGCTGCTTTCATGAGCGCACTCCTGTTGCTGCCCATGATACCTCTGCGCGTCAGACACCTGGCACCCGGCGGTCAGTGTGGTATCCTCCGCCACACGCCTTCATCCCCCGAACATCTTCAAGAGGAGCTGTTATGGAGCCGACGAAAACGCCTGTGCCACGCGAGGCGATTGACGCGTACAACCTATACATCCACGGCCACATCGATCGTCGTTCCTTCATGGATCGTGTGAAGAAGGTCGCTGTCTCCAGTGCAGCGGCGGCGGCCATCGTTGACCAGCTGATGCCGAACTATGCGGCGGCGCAGCAGGTGGCGCCGACCGATTCGCGCATCAAAGCCGAGTACGCCACCGTCCAGTCACCGCAGGGCAATGGCAGTATCCGCGGCTATCTCGTTCGTCCCGCAAACGCGGGTACGAACCGGTTGCCCGCGATCCTTGTTGTCCACGAGAACCGTGGTCTCAACCCGCACATCGAGGACGTCGCGCGTCGCCTGGCACTCGAAAACTTCATGGCATTTGCGCCGGACGGTCTCACGTCGGTCGGCGGCTATCCCGGCGACGACGAGAAGGGCGGCGAGCTGTTTGGAAAGATCGACCGGGCGAAGATGGCGGAGGATCTTTACGCGGCAGCGGTCTGGGTAAAGAAGCGTCCGGACAGCACCGGTCGCCTGGGCGTTACGGGGTTCTGCTTCGGCGGCGGCATCGCCAATTCGCTGGCGGTGCGTATGGGCGCCGATCTCCAGGCCGCCGCGCCGTACTATGGTGGTGCCCCTCCGGCCGCAGACGTTCCGAAGATCAAGGCGGCCATCCTCGTGCACCACGGTGGGGAGGACAAGCGGCTCGTTGACGCGTGGCCCGAATACCAAGCGGCGCTCAAGGCGGCAGGGGTCACGCATGAGGGCTACATCTACCCGGGCGCCGTCCACGGGTTCAACAACGACGCGACACCGCAGCGCTATAACAAGGCCGCGGCCGATCAGGCGTGGCAGCGGACGGTTGCGTGGTTCAACAAGTATGTGAGGGCCACGAGCTAGGTGGTAGGTCGTAGGCGATAGGTGGTAGCCGGAGGCCTTCAGGGCTCCGGTCGCCTCCGGTTCTCAGACTGAGGGCGGGCCGAAAAGGTCCGCCCTTTTCTTTGTACGCCGCGCATGTTCGATAGCTTGGAGGTGAAAGTCCTCCCCCAACCTGATGGAGGTGAAGGGTAGCAAACCGCAAGGGCGTCACCGCGAGGGGAGGTCTGAAGGAAGCGGGGAGCAAAGGCACGAGCCGATGGACAAGAACCGGATACGAGGCGTGAGCGCCGGGCGAGCGGGCAAAGGACCGCGAAGCCCATCTCCATCAAGGGCGCGGAGCGTAAATTCGGCGGTTGCGTGCGGACAGCGGTCGAACTTATCGCGGGAGGTCTGTGCCGTGTCCGTCGTACCGGACTGAGCGCGTCGCGAGGCGCGCGGACCGCGGGCGCAGAAGTCAGCCGAGGACGTAGTAGGCGTGGCAGTCGGTCCACTCGAGCGGGACACTCGCCTGAAAGGGCAGAAACGGCCGGGGCTCGCCGGACCGGGAACGGGCGACCGAAGGTCCGAACGGTGAAGAGTGGTCAGTAGGCCACGTGATCTCATGAGCGACACGCGACAGAACATCCAGCCGAGCCTGGCCTTCGATGCGAGGGACACGGGTGAACCCCGTGCGGACGCGCCCGAAGGGAGCGAATCGCTCGCGACGACGCGTGAATCCGAAAGCCCGGCATCAGCCGAGCGGCTGATGGAGGAGGTGTGCGCGCGAGAGAATCTGAAGCAGGCACTGCATCGAGTCCGCGCGAATAAAGGCAGCGCCGGGATCGACGGGATGGCCGTCGAGCACCTGCCGGCCTACCTGAAAGCGCACTGGCCCGAGATTCGCGACCGACTGCTGGCGGGACGCTATCGCCCGCAGCCGGTGCGGCGTGTCGAGATTCCCAAACCGGACGGCGGGGTGCGCGCACTCGGCATTCCGACGGCGCTCGACCGCCTCGTTCAGCAGGCGCTGCTGCAGGTCTTGCAGTGCCGCTGGGACGCGACCTTCTCCGAGCACAGCTACGGCTTTCGGCCGAACCGCTCGGCCCATCAGGCCGTGGCCCGCGCGCAGCAATACATTGCGGAGGGCTACGACTGGGTGGTCGATCTCGATTTGGAGAAATTCTTTGATCGAGTCAATCACGACATGCTGATGGGACGGGTGGCGAAGCGGGTGGCCGATACGCGCGTGCTCACCCTCATTCGAGCATTCCTGAATGCGGGCGTAATGGAGCACGGGCTGGTGAGTCCGACGGATGAAGGGACCCCCCAAGGCGGCCCCTTGTCACCGCTGTTGTCGAACCTGCTGCTCGACGACCTGGATCGCGAGCTTCAACGCCGGGGCCACCATTTCGTGCGCTATGCGGACGACTGCAACATCTATGTCCGCAGCGAACGGGCGGGGCAGCGCGTGCTGGAGGGCGTGACGACCTTCCTCACGCGACGGCTGAAGCTGCGCGTCAACCAGGAGAAGAGCGCGGTTGCACGGCCAGCGGCGCGGAAGTTTCTGGGCTTCAGCTTTACCTCGGGATCGACACCGAAGCGCCGCATCGCGCCGAAGGCGATCACCCGGTTCAAGGCCAGAGTCCGGACGCTCACGCAACGGACGCGCGGGATTAGTCTCCCGCAGATGGTGACGGAACTGGCGACCTACCTGCGAGGCTGGCGCGGTTACTTTGCCTTTTGCGAAACACCGAGTCGTCCTCCGGGACCTCGACTCGTGGGTCCACCGGCGCCTCCGGTGCGTCGTCTGGAAACAGTGGAAGCGTGGACGGCGCCGGTTTGCGGAACTACGACGCCTCGGGATCGGTCAGAGATCTGGCGGCCCAAACCGCCGGCAGTCCTCACGGCCCGTGGCACATCAGCCGTAGCCCGGCGCTCAACTACGCGCTGCCTGGTGCCTATTTCCTCTCGCTTGGGCTACCTCGCCTGGCTGCTCGTGCGTGTGCTTAACTTTACCGAACCGCCGTGTGCGGACCCGCATGCACGGTGGTGTGACAGGGAGGGCGGGTGACCGCCCCCCTATGTCGATTTTGATTTCGGCGTGCCGCTACCACCTACCGGGTACCAACTACCAGCCAGCAAAGTCGGGTTACTCTGAATCGATGCCCACAACTGAATCGTCGACCACGACGCTCGCGGACCGTCTTCGCGATACCGTCGAGCTGCTCGAATCGATTGCCGCCGATCGACGCGTGCTCGAGGCAGCACCGCTCGACGAACGCAGACGTCTGCTTCGAGCGGTCGCCGCTGTGTACCATCCCGATCGGGCCGAGCGCCGGCGCATGGCGAAAATCGTGGCACGCGGGCGCAAGGCGGCGCGCGTGGGGCTCGATCAGGTCGCGCGCGCCGCGACGGGCATCCAGACGCTCAGACGCAAACCGCTGTTCCATACCCCGAATGTGTTTGCGCCCGAGGCATTCGAGCCCGAGGATGTTCACGGCGAGGATCGTGCGCAGACCACGCGCGAACTGCAGCACTGTTACATCTGCAAGCAGAAGTATTCGCTCATTCATCACTTCTACGATCAACTCTGTCCGGCATGCGCGGCCTTCAACTTCGGCAAACGTACGGAGCTGGCCGACCTGCGGGGACGAACGGCGCTGCTCACGGGTGGGCGCGTCAAGATTGGATACCAGGCGGGCCTCAAACTCCTGCGCTCGGGGGCGCATCTGATCGTGACGACGAGGTTTCCACGCGATGCGGCGAAGCGGTACGCGCAGGAGACGGATTTCAGCGAGTGGGGAGACCGGCTGGAAATTTTCGGTCTCGACCTGCGCCACACGCCCAGTGTCGAAGCATTCTGCCGCGAGCTGCGCGCCACGCGCGATCGCCTCGACTTCATCGTCAACAACGCATGTCAGACGGTCCGGAGGCCGCCGGATTTCTACGGGCACATGATGGCGGAGGAAACCGCGGCGCTCGCCACGATGCCCGCGTACGTCCGCAGACTCGTGGGATCGTACGAAGGCTTGCGCGGGTATCACATGCTGCCAGAGGCTCACCCAGGTAGCGCGCAGGTTTCAGCCTCTGTGTCGGCCACGCAGGCTCTGAGTGCGCAGCAGCAAGGCATCATGCGCGCTGCCGAACTGTCGCAGCTGCGGCTGCTGCCCGAAGAAATGGCAGCCCAGAAGGATCTGTTTCCGGAAGGACAGCTCGACCGCGATTTGCAGCAGATTGACCTGCGCGACCGCAACTCATGGCGTCTGTTGCTGGCGGAGGTCTCGTCAGTCGAGCTGCTGGAAGTGCATCTCGTCAACGCGGTTGCGCCGTTCGTGCTCAACGCACGCCTGAAGCCGCTCATGCTGCGAACACGCGACCGTGACAAGCACATCGTCAACGTGTCGGCCGTGGAAGGGCAGTTCTACCGGAAATTCAAGACGACGAGGCATCCGCACACGAACATGGCGAAGGCGGCGCTCAACATGATGACCCGCACGTCCGCGACCGACTACCACAACGACGGGATCCATATGAACAGCGTGGACACCGGATGGATCACGGACGAAGATCCCGCGGAGATTTCAGCGCGCAAAGCCGTAGAGCAGCGGTTTCATCCGCCGCTCGACTCCATCGACGGCGGCGCGCGCATCGTCGATCCCATCATCAGCGGGTTCAATACAGGTACGCACGCGTGGGGGCAGTTCCTGAAGGACTATCAGCCGACGGAGTGGTAGGTCCGCACGATGATGATCGTCTGGCGCCTGTTGATCAATGCCGCCGCCCTGTGGGCCGCAACCCGCATCATCCCAGGCATCTCTTTCAACGGCGAGTGGAGCACGTTGATCGTCGTTGCTCTCATCTTCGGCGTGCTCAACGCGTCGGTGCGTCCTCTGCTGTGGTTCATGACGCTGCCGCTGTTGATCGTGACGCTCGGCCTGTTCACGTTCGTGCTGAATGCGCTGATGCTGTGGCTCACCGGCGCGGTCTCGGACTGGCTGGGCCTCGGGTTTCAGGTCGAGGGCTTCGGTGCGGCGTTTCTCGGCGCGGTTGTTGTCAGCGTCGTCAGTTTCGTGCTGTCGCTGTTCGTGGCCTCGAACAAGCGCCAACCGCAGGGCGACGATTAGCCTTGAAGTGACGGTCCCGAAGACGTCTCGATGAAAGTGTCGGTCGTCGTTCCCGCCTTCAATGAAGAGCGCGGCCTTGCGTCTGCGTTGAACAGCATCAGGCGGGCGATGACCGCCTTCGATGATCTCGGCTGGTCGTCGGAGCTCATCGTCTGCGACAACAACTCCACGGATCGCACCGCCGCCATCGCCAGGGAGCAGGGCGCGGAAGTGGTGTTCGAGCCCGTCAACCAGATCTCACGGGCGCGGAATACCGGCGCGGACCACGCGAGCGGTGACTGGCTCGTGTTCGTCGACGCCGACTCGCATCCCAGCCGGGAGTTGTTTGTCGATATGGCGCGGGCCATCGCCCGCGGCAGATACGTGGCTGGCGGAAGCACCGTCCGCCTCGATGTTTCTCCGCCCGCGGCGACGTTTGCCGTAGGGATCTGGAATGCCGTCAGCCGCCTCACACGATGGGCGGCCGGATCCTTTGTCTTCTGCGAGACGGCAGCATTTCGTGAGCTGGGAGGATTCAGTCTGGAGTTGTACGCCGCGGAGGAGATTGATCTGTTCCGGCGATTGAAGCGCCTCGCACGGCGAACCGGACGGGCGATCCTGATTCTCCGCCGGCACCCGATCGTCACGAGCGGCCGGAAGGCGCGTCTCTACACGCCGCGCGAAGCATTCACGTTCATGATCAAAACCATCGTGCAGCGCGGCCGGACGCTCAGAAGCGCAAAGGAATGTTATCAGTGGTACGACGGTCGCCGATAAGCTGCCGTTACGACGCGCTTTTCAAGCCCAGCGTTCTTTCGATGCGCCGATCGGGCACGAGCCAGCTCAGCGCGACGGCAAGGTACATCGCGTCAGCGATCCAGGGATTCACGTACGCGAGCGGAATTGCGGCCGCATAGATCAGGATTGAGATCTTTCCCTTCGCATCGCTGCCGACCGCCTTGCGAAGCCTCGAATGCGGTCCTTCGCACGCCATGATGGTGTGCACCAGGATCCAGTACGCGATCGCGCACAGCAGGAGAATCACGCCGTACACCGCCGTCGGCAGGGGTTCGAGATTATGTTCGCCGGTCCATGCTGTCGCGAACGGGATCAGAGACAGCCAGAAGAGCAGGTGCATATTGGCCCACAGCACCGATCCGCTCACCTGCTGCATTGCGTGGAGGAGATGATGGTGGTTGTTCCAGTAAATCGCCAGGTAGAAGAAACTGAGCACGTACGCGAGGAACACCGGCGTCAGGGTGTTGAGCGCGTGCCAGTCGGCACCTTCAGGCGTCTGAAACTCCAGCACCATGATGGTGATGATGATGGCGATAACCGCATCGCTGAATGCCTCGAGCCGCGTCTTGCTCATGGATAGCCCTTCGCTCGCAATTCTATGCCGGCCCGGCTGACAAGTTTCCGCCAAGACTACGGCGGTCCGCCGAAGCGCGGCAAGTCGCAACGCGCGCGAAGGCGGAAGCCGGACACTGCGTCCCGTTGCGGATGAGGGCGAATCGGACAGAATAAGCGCGCCATGTTCGTTGGTCATCTTGCCGTGGCGCTCGGCGCCAAACGTGTCTCGCCTCGCACGCCGCTCGCCGCGCTCATCGCAGCCGCATTTGGTCTGGACCTCATGTGGCCGATCCTTCTGCTGGCCGGAATCGAACACGTGCGCGTCGATCCCGGCCACACCGCGTTCACGCCGCTCGCATTCGATCACTATCCGTGGAGCCACAGTCTGAGCATGGCCCTCGTCTGGGCGGTGGCCGTCGGACGTCTTTCAGTCGTCTTGCTGAAGCGTTCAGCCGCCGGACTCGTGATAGGCCTTGCCGTTGTGAGCCACTGGCTGCTGGATTACGTGACGCATATTGCGGACCTGCCGCTATGGCCGGGAGGTCCGGAGGTAGGCCTCGGCTTGTGGAACTCAATCCCCGGTACGCTCGTGGTGGAAGGCATCTTCTTTTCAGCGGCGGTGTTTGCGTACGTGCGCAGCACGCGGCCGCGACAAAAGGCGGGCACGTGGTCGCTCTGGGCTCTCATCATGCTCACCGTGATGATCTGGGTCAGTGGGCCGTGGTCGCCACCACCGCCGAACGAGCGCGCCATCGCCTGGGTTGGGCTCGCGATGTGGCTCTTTCCGCTCTGGGGAACGTGGATCGAGCGGACTCGCCAATCGATCTACTGACGCAAAGTAGTCCGGCTAAAGCCTGACACCCTACGTCTGCACAGTAGTGTCCGGCCAGCCGGACCAGGACGCGCGCAGATTAACCAGGCAGCCGCTCCGGTGGAATCCCCAGAGCCAGCGCGATCTGTCGAAGCTTGTCCTGAATCACTCGCACGTTGCGCGGCCCCATGCGCGCCAGCTGCTTCTGCGCCGCCGTCAGCCGTTCGAAGCGCGGATCTTCGAAGGCATACAACGCCGCACCTTTCGGAACGACCCGCACCTGGCCATCGAGCGCGGGCGTTCGAAGCATCTCGACAAATGCCTGCTCGAGCGCAACATCGAACGACCGCTGACGTCCAAGCTCGGCGTACGCTTCCTCCAAGCGCGGCTTGAGCGTGGAATACAGACGCGCCGTTCCTTCTGCGTTCAGTGAGTCGATCGCGGCGGCAAGCGGCGCATATCGCTCGTAACTTCGCGCGTCGATCAGCACATCGTCGTCGTCTTCTGTGACGCGGAACTGGCCGGCCGGCCGGAGCGCGGGGAGCCGCCGGGCGGGCGTATTGCCGTCCGCAACGTTCTCCACCGCAACCGTGAAGCTTCGAAGAAGGCCGTCGGTCGCGAGCCACGCGGCGACTGTCGGGTGAGACGACAGCGCGCCGACAAGCTGCCGGACAAGTGCGTCAGTTTGGTCGAGCGGAGGAAGCTCGATTGCGTCGGCCTGACCTCCGAGAGGACGAGCCGGCGCGGCAGGCGCGGCCGTCTCCGTATTCGTCTGTGATGGGTCTGACTGCCCCAGCCGGGTTTTGAAGTAGAACCAGCCCGTGCCGATACCGATGGCGAGCACGACGACCGCAAGAATCCAGGGTAACGGGGAACTCGTTTCGAACCTTGACGGCTGGTCATCCTTCTGCAGTTCGTAGTCCGAGACGTCATTCAGCATGCGAACCTCCGTGCGTCAGACGCGCAAGCGCGAGGAACAAGCCCATCCGCGCCAGGGCACGACGTCAGTCTAACGTGGACCTGACTCGGGCAAGCACAGCCGCAGGCAAATACCCTTCGGGTCCCAGGTCCATTGGGCAACTGATTTGTCAATTGGCGACGTGTGTTGGCCGAACCGAGTTTCGATGGAGCCGTCTGCCCACGTATCCACTCACTACGGTTACACGGCGGCCGGCAGCCGCAGCAGCGGCTTCGGCTTCGGTTACGGGATCGACATCCGCCAGCCGCTTCAGCATGTCCCCTTCCATCGCAGCGATGGGGACGCCATTGCGATACACGATGCGGCTGCCCTGTGTCGTGCGGATCCGATCGCCCGGAGTGATGATCCCGGTGAGATTCAGCGGATCGGCCGCACTGATCGTCAACAGCCGATCGTCCCTGCCCGACCGGCGTATTTCACGCAGCCGATCGACAGCATCCGGCAGGGCGAATTGTTCGCCCGCCATTCCTGAAACGAATCGGCCTCCGCGAATGTCACCTCGCGCCTCGAGCCTGCGATAGAGGTGGGCAAGCTCACGCCATGGCACCCCCGCGGCCTCGCGCGCAAGCACACGGCGGAACACGACTCCGTAACGCTGCAGCAGCGTCCAGGCCAGGGTCTCCACGGCGGCCTCGCGCGGCACTTCGCCAGATTCCTGCAGTGCGAACCAGCGGCCGTCGGGGCCCGCCCGGTGCGCTCCCGTTGTCCATGGCGTGGCGCCAATGACTCTTCGCAGTCCGGCTGCGCCATCCGAGCTCGCGCAGCCGGAAGCCACCAGCTCCGCAAGTGCGCGGTGTACATCCTCGAGCGGCACCGCGCACGCCGATCCGAGATCGTGCGCGAAGGCCGCACCATGTGAACGGAGACGATCCAGGATCCGGACCGCGTGGTTAGCAAGCGACTCGGCTTCCACGGCGAGCAGCTCCGGCTGTCGAAGCGTAAGCCATGCCTCGGCGTGTTCGCGAAGATACAGAGCAATTGGCGTGGCGCCGACGACCTGCGTTGGGCCGCTGGACAATCGGGCCCAGCTCACCTCACCGGTGAGGCATAACATGTCGAGCAGTGCCGGCTCGTACCCCTCGACCCGCGACGGCAACACCTCGCGTTCCCAGGCGCGGGCGGGCACTTCGACGCCATCCAGCTGCGCGATGATCGCCCTTAGACCGTCCGGTCCTGTCAGCGCGGTCGATGGATCCACGTGCTGCCACGCGAACAGGAAGCGCATGAACTCGGCGGGCGTCACCGGCGCAATCTCGGCTCGCAGCCGGTTCAGAGTGTAGCGGTGGATGCGAGCCAGCAGCGCGCGGTCGCACCATTCCATGATGCGCGCTTCCGGTGTGAACACGCCGCGCAGTACGACACCGTCTGACTCGAGCGCGAGGAGCGCCGCATTCGCATCCTCGGTTGACACGCCGATCGATTCGGCGAGTGCCGCAGCACTCACGGGTCCCAGGATCGCCATCCGTCCGCGGAACAGCGACACCAGAGCTTCGTCCCGACTCCACACGCGCGCGGCACGAGACTCCGGCGCGGCAATTGGAGGATCGATGGCGGCAGCTGGATGAACGGTCAGAAATTCGGGCAGTCGCTCCGCCGCAACCCAGACAGAGCGCTCCGGAATCATGCGGATGCGCGTGGCACGACCGCGACCGGCGAGTTCCCCGACCATCTCGGCATCCGTTTCGCCGGCCATCAGAAAACCGGTCGTGACGAGAGCATCGTGCAGCTCTTCGGCATCCCTTGGATCGGGCCGCATTTCGTCCACAACGCGTTCGATGGCGGCCGCGTCGAGCAATCCCGGCTCTGCGCCGTCCGGGTTGACAGGCCGACGCATATGCACGGCATGTGTGCGCCTCTCCTCGAGAGGCGCATCGTCCACGAATGCGTACGGCGCCGCGTTGAGCACTTCGTCGGCAAACGCCGATGGTTCGGGCGTGTCGCGCGAGACGAGCTGCAGCTGGCCGGCATGGACGGCGCCAAGCACCTTCGTCAAGCCATCGATGTCCATGGCCTCTTCCAGGCAGTCGCGCAGCGCCTGATTGACGAGCGGGTGATCGGGGATCTGCCGGTCGCCGGGAATGTTATCGAGACACGCGGCGGCATCCGGAAAGGCGGCGGCCAGCAGGTCGTCCGCCCGCATGCGCTGCAGTGGGGCCGGCACCTTCGAGCCGCCGCGGCTCCGTGGTACTGCCAAAGAGATGGTGGCGTTCCAGCGCCATCGCGTCTCGAAGAGAGGCGCGTCAAGTACGGCTTGAATCAACGTGTCGCGCAGGGTGGCTGGGTGCACGTAGCGAAACACGTCGGCCAGGGGGAAAGAGTGCTGTGGTCCAAGCGAGAGCAGCAGCGCATCCTCCGTGGCCACCGACTGCAGCTCGAAATTAAACTGCCGGCAGAAACGTTTCCGCAACGCGAACGCCCACGCTTTGTTGATCCGGCTGCCAAAGGGCGCGTGCACGATCAGCTGCATGCCACCAGACTCGTCAAAGAACCGCTCGAGCACGAGCGTTCGCTGCGTTGGAATCACGCCGAGTGCCGAGCGCCCGGCAGCAAAGTATTCGAACAGCTGCTGGGCCGCCCCCTGCGGAAGCCCAATCTCCGAAATCAGCCAGCCGATAATCGAGATCGAATCTGATGATTCGTCTCCGGGTCTCCGTGTCTCCGTGGCCTGTGCTCTCGCCGCAAGACGCTCTTCCACTTCGCCCCGCAGGTCGCTGACGGCTCGCGACAGCTCGTCGCTTCGCGCGGGTGCCTCGCCGAGCCAGAAGGGGATGGTCGGCGGCGCCCCGTGTGCATCAACCACACGGACGGTGCCTGCGGTTACGCGCGCGATCTGCCACGAGGCATTTCCAAGCTGGAAGATATCCCCGGCCTGACTCTCGATGGCGAAATCCTCATTCAACGTGCCGACGAATGTCTCTTCCGGCTCGACGACCACCCGGTAGTCCGCGACTTCCGGTATCGCGCCGCCCGATGTGAGCGCCAGCATTCGGGACCCTCGTCGAGCGTGCAGCACCCGATGGACCTCGTCGCGGTGCACGAGCGCCGCTCGGCGGCCCCGACGCGTCGCGAACCCCTCTGCCAGCATTGCGACGACCGCGTCGAAGTGGGATCGTTCGAGCGCGCGATACGGCCACGCACGTCGCGTGACGGTGAACAGGTCGTCCTCGGAGTAGTTGCCGCAGGCGAGTTCGGCGGTGAGCTGTTGTGCCAGCACGTCAAGCGGCGCATCGTGGATGACGATGGCATCGAGCTCGCCGCGGCGAACCGAACGAAGCAGCGCGGCGCACTCAACCAGGTCGTCTCGTGACACGGGCAACAGGCGCCCCTTGGGGGTTCCCGAAATCGTGTGTCCTGATCGCCCCACGCGTTGGAGCAGTGTCGAGATTCGATTCGGTGAGCCAATCTGACAGACGAGATCGACGTGACCGATGTCGATGCCGAGCTCGAGCGACGCAGTGGCCACGAGAGCCTTGATAGTTCCGCTCTTGAGGCGATGCTCCGCGTCGAGACGGGTTTCTTTGGACAAGCTTCCGTGATGCGCCGTAACCTGGTCGTCGCCGAGCCGGTCGCTCAGATGTCGGGCGACACGCTCTGCCATGCGCCGCGTGTTCACGAAGACGAGCGTCGTCTTGTGCGTCTGGATCAGCTCCGCCAGCCGGTCGTAGTACTCCTCCCACACTTCGTGAGCCATCACCGCGCTGAGCGGCGACCGGGGGATCTCCAGCTCGAGATCGATGGCGCGCCGATGACCTTCGTCGACGATGACGCAGTCGCCGCGGCTGGCGTCCGCACCGACCAGAAATCGGGCGACTGTTTCTACCGGTCGCTGTGTGGCCGACAGACCGATCCGCTGAAGCGGACGTTCCGCAATCTGCTGCAGCCGTTCGAGCGACAGCGCGAGATGGGCGCCGCGCCGCGTCCCGATGACGGCATGGATCTCGTCGATGATGACGGTTCGGGTAGTGCGGAGCAGATTGCGGCTTCGCTCCGCGGTAAGCAGTAGATACAGCGACTCGGGAGTCGTGACCAGGATGTGGGGCGGCTGCCGGATGATGGCGGCTCGTTCGGTCTGCGTCGTGTCGCCTGTCCGGACCGCGGCCGTAATGCGCGCCGCCTCCGTCCCCTGTGATTCAGCCAGCAGACGGATGCCCCGCCGCGGTTCTGCAAGGTTCTTGTGAATATCCGCGCTGAGTGCTTTCAGCGGCGAGACATACACGACTCGGACCTCATCCGGCAACGGCCCGGCGGCACCTTCGCGGACGAGATCGTCAATCGCGGTCAGAAACGCCGCGAGCGTCTTTCCCGAACCAGTCGGGGCCGCGATAAGGGTGTGGCGGCCGTCCCGAATGGCCGACCAGCCGAGCCGCTGCGCGGACGTCGGCTCGCCAAGTGTTTGACGGAACCATTCCGAAACGATGGGATGAAAACCAGAGAGGGACATAAGCGTCCAGGGGTACTGACGTGCGGAGCTGATCGATCATATCAGCGCAGACGAAGTGCCGATGCGCCAACGTGCCGCGCCACGAACCAGCGCTTCTGGCGATGTCAGGCGCAGGCGTTCAGGAAGCGGGAGCTGTTCAGCCAGTTCGAGTCCGGATAGTACGAAAAGATCACTCCGCCGTCGCGGATGGTGTCAATGACCTGCCGTGCGACGGCTTCGCGAAGCGCAGGACAGCCCCAGCTCCGACCGATCCGTCCCTGCGTCGTCGCGAGACTCGCATCCACGTAGGGCGCGCCGTGCATGACGATGGCCCGCTCGCGCGCGTGGGCGTTGAAGCCGCGCTCGAGGCCATCAAGGCGCAGCGAGTAGCCGTTCGCACCGACGTACGTATCGTCGGTGACGAACAATCCGATGCTGGACTGCCGGCTGTTCATGGCATCGGAGAACTGCGTCGCCATGTTCTCCCCGGTGTTCCGGCCATGGGCGACGAGCTCTCTGTGCAGCAGGCTCCCATCACGCATGTCGAACACCCACAGCCGCTGCTCGACCGACGGGCGCGAGTAGTCGATGACGGTCAGCGTCGTAGGCGCTTTGATGTCTCCAAGCCGTGTTGCGCAGTTCACCGCACCGAGAGCGAGCTGTAGCACCTCCGGAGCAATACCGGCGGATGCGGCCGAGATTCGTGCCCCGGACGGTGTAATCGCCGCCGCGGCGGCGCCGGCCGCCTTTGAATGAGCGTTCCATGGCAGAGCTGTGAGACACAGCAGGACTGCTGCGGCGCGGATGAGCGTCACTCTCAACCTGGTAACCTCTTAAGAAAACGGGAGTTGAAAGAAAAATTTTAAGGGCTCGCGGCTGCGTATTCAAGCGCAGCAGTTGCGATCAGATCACATAAAGCAGGAACTCCGCCGGTGGCTGCTCGACGCGTCGATAATCAGGGAGTGAGTTCCGCGTTCGATGAGTTTCTGAAGGCGTTTCCTGAGTACGAACGCACGTCCCGTCTCGATGTGCTGCGGTCTACCGAATATTCGCGGCTGGACGAGCAGCGCCACGTGTATCTCGACTATACCGGCGGCAGCCTCCATGCCGAGTCGCAGGTCCGCGAGCACATGGCGCTGTTGAACAGCAGCGTCCTCGGCAACCCCCACTCCGCCAGTCTCACGTCAGCCGGCATGACCGACCTGGTCGAGCGCGCGCGGCGCTCGGTCCTGAAGTGGTTCAACGGGGAAGACGAATACACCGCCATTTTTACGCAGAACGCCACTGCGGCCCTGAAGCACGTGGGCGAGTCGTATCCGTTTGCGCCTGGCGACTCTCTCCTTTTGAGCTTCGACAATCACAACTCGGTGAACGGCATCCGCGAGTTCGCCGCGGCCGACGGGATCAGCGTTGCGTATGTGCCGCTGACGACGCCGGAGCTCCGCATCGATCGAGAAGTGTTGCGTTCGCTGCTGGACGAGCGGGCGACCGGCAACAATTTGTTTGCCTTTCCGGCGCAATCGAATTTTTCAGGAGTGAAACATCCGCTCGACATCGTGGAAGAGGCGCACGCCAGCGGGTGGGATGTGCTGCTCGATGCGGCCGCGTTCGTTCCGACCAATCGCCTGGACCTGAAGCTGGTGCGGGCTGACTTCGTCAGCGTGTCGTTCTACAAGATGTTCGGCTACCCGACCGGCGTGGGCTGCCTGCTGGTGCGTAACGGTACTCTTCCAAAACTGCAGCGGCCCTGGTTCGCGGGCGGGACCGTTAACTTTGCAACCGTTCAGGGATGCCATCACCTTCTTGCGCCGCGCGAGGCGGGATTCGAAGACGGCACGCTCAACTACCTCGCGATACCCGCCGTCGAGATTGGGTTGCGCCACCTCGCGTCGATTGGAATCGACCAGATTCAGACGCGTGTCCGCTGCCTCACCGATTGGCTGCTCCAGTCGCTCCTCGCGCTCCGCCACACCAACGGCCGTCCGATGGTACGCATCTACGGACCGGTGACGACATTGGCGCGCGGGGGAATCGTGACGATGAACTTCTACGACCCTGCGGGACATCTTCTGGACTACCGGCGGGTGGAGGAACTGGCAAGCCGGAGTCGCATTTCGCTGCGGACCGGGTGTTTCTGCAACCCGGGAGCCGTCGAAGCAGCGGAAGGGCTCACGGAGCGGGACATATCAGCGGCGCTGGAGCAGAGTGCCGATCTCACGCTGCCCCGGTTTCTGCAGATCATCACCCATCTGGAAGGGAAGAGCGCCGGTGCCATTCGCGTATCGCTGGGGCTCGCAAGCAACTTTGCTGACGTCCATCGGTTCGTCCAGTTCGCCGAAGAACTGCGCGACCAGACGCGAATGACGATTGGCGAGGTGACATTCGACATCGAGTCGTGTCGAGTGATCAGGGACGGCAGCTAGAAGGGCGCGGCTTTACCGCCGCGCCAGGCGGGCCGTCAAGGCCGACGATTATGAAACCGGTTCGATAGCGATTCGTGCTTTGTGCCTTGTGACTTGTGACTTGTGACTTGTGAAAGCAGCCCCCTTCGGAACCTGGACCTCTCCGCTGACGGGCGCCGCCGTCGCTGCAGGCAATTTGCGGCTCGGTGCCGTGCAGGTCGACGGTGATGACATCTACTGGTCGGAAGGACGCCCACAGGAGGGTGGCCGCTACGCGCTTCTGCGATGGCGTCGCGACGGTTCAGTCATCGAAGTTGTTCCACCCGACTTCAACGTCCGAACGCGAGTGCATGAGTACGGCGGGGGAGCGTACGTAGTTCGTGACGGCGTCGTCTATTGCGTCAACTTTGCCGATCAGCGTGTCTACCGGATTGCGGCGAACCAGAAGCCCGCACCGTTGACGCCTGAGGGTGCCTGGAGATACGCCGACTTCAACGTTGATATTCCTCGTCAGCGGTTGATCTGCGTTCGCGAGGATCACACGCAGGAGGGACGCGAGCCAATCAACGCTCTCGTGAGCATTCCCATTGGTCCGGCTAAAGTCGGACACTACGACGAAGGTCCGGCTAAAGCCGGACACTACGAGTACAACGTCACCGTCATGGCATCCGGCTACGACTTCTATTCCACACCTCGACTGAGTCCCGATGGGTCCACGCTGGCGTGGCTCTGCTGGCGGCATCCGAACATGCCGTGGGACGGTAATGAGCTGTGGCTCGCGGACGTCGATGAATCCGGCGCTCTCGAGAACCAGAGGCGCGTAGGGGGCGGCAGTGACGTGTCGATATATCAACCCGGATGGTCACCTGACGGCTCACTGCACTTTGCCAGCGACCGGACGGGCTGGTGGCGACTTTATCGTTCCGATCGTTCGGGTCGCTCGCAGCAGGCTGTTCTTCGGAATCCCCCTGAGGATGCCGAGTTCGCCAGGCCTGAATGGATCTTCGGCACTTCGACGTGGGCATTCGCTGGACCATCACGGATGCTCGTGTCGTACACGCAACGAGGCCGCTGGCATCTCGCTGTTGTCGACGTCGAGACCGGCACACTGACCCCGATCGTGCCAGAGCTGCAGCCGCACGATTGGATTGCCGCCAATGCCACCAGTGCCGTCGTCGTGGCGGGATCCGAAACCAAACCCGACTGCATTGTCCGCATCGATCTAGCCGGCGGCGAGACCGCCACCATTCGCCTCGCCTCGCGACAACAGATCGATTCGGCGTATCTCTCCGTCCCCGAGTCGATTGAATTTCCCACAGCCGACGGTCGTACTGCCCACGCGTTCTATTACGCACCTCGCAACAGGGATTTCACTGCTCCTGAGAGCGAGCTTCCTCCTCTAATCGCAATCAGCCACGGAGGACCGACCGCGGCGACCGAGGCGACACTCGATCTGGAAATTCAATACTGGACAAGTCGAGGCTTCGCCCTGGTGGATGTGAACTATGGCGGCAGCTCAGGCTACGGACGCCCATATCGCGAACGACTCAACGGAGAGTGGGGAATCGTCGATGTGGTTGACGTCATCAACGCGGCGCGATACTTGTGCAAAACAGGACGTGCCGACGCGCAGCGATTGATTATTCGAGGGGGGAGCGCCGGCGGCTACACGACGCTTGCGGCGTTGACGTTTCATTCCGGCGTCTTCAAGGCAGGGGCTAGCTACTACGGCATCAGCGACCTCGAGGTTCTCGAGCTCGACACACATAAGTTCGAATCCCGCTACTCTCACAGTCTGATCGGACCGTATCCCGAAGCGCGTGACGTGTATCGCGCACGGTCACCGATTCATGCGATCGACAGGCTGGCGTGTCCGTTGATTCTTTTCCAGGGCCTCGAAGACAAGGTCGTTCCGCCCAATCAGTCGCAGATGATGGCCGACGCGGTAGCCCGTAAAGGATTACCGGTGGCCTATCTCGCTTTTGAAGGCGAACAGCACGGGTTCCGCAGGGCGGAAACGATCGTGCGCTGCCTCGAGTCGGAGCTGTATTTCTACGGCAAGGTGTTCGGGTTCACGCCGGCAGATCCAATAGAGCCGGTGAGCATTGAGAACTTGTAAGTCAAAAGGCAAAAGGCAAGAGGCAAAAGGGCTTAGGGTACTTGGCGTGTTAGCATTCACGCCAGTTGAGGCACGACATGAGAAGAGTGCTGTATGTGTCGCTCGCAGGCATCGCGGTGGCGGCAGTTGTGTCCGTGGCGGCCGAGGAACGAATCGACCAGGACGTCTACTGGAAGATCCGGCAGGAGGCGACCGGTAACTCGAAGATTCTCGCGACCCTCCACGCCCTTACCGACGTGTACGGGCCTCGTCTGACCGGCTCGCCAAATCTCAAGGCGGCGGGTGAATGGGCCATCGAGCAGATGCACACCTGGGGGATGAAAAACGGGCACCTGGAACCGTGGGACTGGGGCCGACCGGGCTGGACGAATGAACGGCTCGCTGCTCACATCGTTTCACCCGTCAAGGACGCGCTCGTCCTGGAAGCGCAGGCGTGGACGCCGGGCACCAACGGCGTCGCCCGCGGACAGGCGCTGCAAATGACGCTGCCGGAGCGGCCCACTCGTGACGTGCTCAACGATTACCTCGATCGATTCAAAGCGGCCGTCAAGGGAAGATCGTCCTGGTCGGCGCTCCGCAGCGGGTGCTCGTGACGTTCAATCCGCCGGCGCTGCGCCGGGAGGACGCCGACGTGCTGAACCAGTTGAATCAGGCGCCGGCGCAAGGCCCGCAGCAACAACAGCAGCAACAACAGGGGCCGAGCGACGGGCAGCCGCAGCCGCTCACGAACAATCAAATCCAGGAGCAGCTCAATCAGTTTCTCGTCGCCAATGGTGCGCTCGTTCGCGTCAATGACGCCGGCCGCGATCACGGTCAGATTCGGGCATTCGGCCGTCCCGGTGTCGCGCAGGAAACCAACTTCGACTTGGCAAAGGCCCCGCCCACGGTCGTGATGCGAAACGAGGATTACGGCCGTATCTGGCGATTGCTTTCCGACGGCCGCGTCGTCGAGCTCGAGTTCGACATCGTCAACCGGATACACCCGGAGGGCCGGACCGCGTACAACGTGATCGCGGAAATCCCCGGCACCGACAAGGCCGACGAGGTTGTCATGCTTGGCGGTCATCTCGACTCATGGCATTCGGGTACGGGCGCCACTGACAATGCCATCGGATGTGCGGTGACGATGGAGGCGGCGCGAATCCTGATGGCAATCGGCGCCAAGCCGCGGAGAACCGTGCGTGTGGCGCTCTGGAGCGGCGAAGAACAGGGACTCTTCGGATCCCAGGCGTACGTCCGCGAACATTTCGGCATGGTCGAAGAGCCGAAGCCTGAGCACGCGAAGTTTGCGGGTTACATCAATATCGACACAGGCACGGGGCGCGCCCGGGCAATGACTGTTTTCGGACCGCCGGAGGCGGGTGCAATCCTTCGCGAGACGCTGGCACCGCTGAGCGATCTGGGCATACTCGGCGCCACGACAACGCGCAGCCGGCAGCGCGGCGGCACCGATTCCACGTCGTTCAACGAAGCGGGACTGCCGGGCATCAACGTCTTGCAGGATCCAATTGAATATCAGTCGTACACCTGGCACACGAACCTCGACACCTACGAGCGGATTGTCGAGGACGACGTGAAGAAGTCGGCCATAGCCATCGCGGCGGCCGTGTATCACCTTGCCACGCGCGAGGAGCAGCTGCCACGTTTCACGACCGAGACGATGCCGCGTCGGCAGCAGCAGCAACAGCAGCCGCAACCGGCGCCACCGGCGCCGGTGCAAACGGGCGCTACGAATCCATAAGGGGGGAAAGACATGTCACGTTATGCATTTGCATCGGCGCTCGTCGCGGCGCTGGTCCTGACAACTGGTTCGACGTCGGCACAGCGTCCCGCGCCGACCGTACAGGTATACAAGTCACCCACTTGCGGCTGCTGCGCCAACTGGGTCAAGCATCTGCAGCAGCATGGTTTCAAGACGCAGGTCACCGAGATGGACAACGTGGCCGATATCAAGGCCCAGCACAGGATTCCGGCGCGCGCGCAGTCATGCCACACGGCCATTGTCGACGGATACGTGATTGAAGGCCATGTACCTGCCGCTGATGTGCAGCGGCTGCTCAAGGAACGGCCGGCGGTCGTTGGACTTGCGGTTCCCGGTATGCCGATCGGATCGCCCGGTATGGAGGTACCAAACGTAAAGCCGCAGGCATACGACGTTGTCGCGTTCGACAAGCAGGGGCAGTTGAAGGTATTCGCGTCGCACTAGGCGCGCTGCATAACCGTAGGGCGGGCCTTTACGGCCCGCCAGGCACCTTAGGCACCCTACGAAGGAGGCACGAGTGGTTTCGCTGACGGCTCTGTGGCTTCCCATTCTCATTTCAGCGGTCCTGGTGTTTTTCGCAAGCTTCCTCATTCACATGTTCATCGGTTACCACGCGGCCGACTACGGCCGTGTGCCGTCCGAGGATGCCGTGAGGGGTGCGCTGCGCGGGTTCTCGATTCCGCCAGGCGACTACTTGGTGCCCTGTCCGGGCAGGATGGGCGCGAGGGACCCTCAGTTCGTGGCAAAGCACAAGGAGGGACCGGTGCTGATGATGACGGTCTTTCCGGCCGGCGACCTGGGGATGGGGAAACAGCTTGGGATGTGGTTCGCCTACTGTGTCGCGATCGGCGTCTTTGCCGCGTACCTCACCAGCCGGGCGCTGCCGGCGGGCGCGCCATACCTCGAGGTGTTCCGGTTTTCATCCACCGTCGCGTTCCTCGGGTACGGGATGGCGCTCTGGCAGCACTCGATCTGGTACCGCCGCAAATGGTCGACAACGATCCGGTCGAACATCGACGCGCTCATGTATGGCCTGCTGACTGGAGGGGCGTTCGGCTGGCTGTGGCCGTAGCGTCGAGCAAGTCACAAGTCACAAATCGGGTCCAGGATACCGAATCCCGACATGCATTACCTCCTGTTCTATGACGTCGTCGATGACTACGTGAACAAGCGGACGCCGTATCGCGCCGCACATATAGCATTGGCGCGGCAGGCCGTCGCGCGTGGGGAGCTCGTGCTGGCCGGGGCGCTGGCCAATCCCGTGGATGGCGCGCTGTTCGTGTTCCGTGGATCCTCGTCGGCCGCGGCAGAATCGTTTGCGAAGAACGATCCGTACGTCCAAAACGGTTTGGTGACGAGGTGGCACGTGCGGGAATGGACCACCGTTGTGGGAAAGGATTCCGAAGTCCCGCTGCCGGAAACTCTGTAAGTGCCACGATCACTCCGGAGGCTCCGGAGGCCTAAAGGCCTCCGGCTACCAGCTACCGACTACCAGCTACCCCCGAATACTCCAGCATCTGCCTAGTCAGGTCCATCGGGTAGGAGATCGTGACGTCGGTGATCTTCCCGTCCGCTCCGGTTACTGGTGTCAGCTTTGGCATCACAAAGCCCGTGTAGGACGGCAGGTTGAGCGCGTCCACGCGCTTGACGACTTCGTCGCGCACTTTCGGGTCGAAATGAATGCCGTAACTGTCGAACAGCTTTGCCGCCGCGGCCGCGTCACCCTCGGACTTGATCCGTTGCACTTCGGCCAGCAGCCGCCCGACGCCCTCTCGGAACGCAACCGGATCGACCACGACGAGATACTGCTTGTCATCGCGCGTCCTTGGCTCAATCGCCTTGGTGTTCGCCATGAGCCAACGGATGACCATCTGCCGGTTGCGCATGTGATCTTCCTCAATCTGCGTCCCCTCCCGCACTCGCCGGAGCTGGACGAGCGCGTTACGCGTGTATGCCTGGTACTGCGCGCGCACGATGTCGCTCTGATCCGCAGCAGGGAGAATGCCCAGCTCTGCGAGTCTGGGGTCGGGCAGGAAGTAGAGCGCAATCAGATCGGCGCGCCCTTCCTCGAGGGCGGAAAAATGCTCCTTGATCAGCGCCTGGGGTGTGCCCGCCAGGCCCTCCTTCTGGCGGCCTGACGCGTGGCCGATCACCTCGTGCATGTCCGTGAGCAGCTCGCCCGACAATGCGCCGAATTTCTCGCCGCGGGCGCTTTCCTCGGCCGACCAGGCGAACTCGCTCGTCATCGAGCTGGGCGTCGAGTTGTCATACGCGTCCCGGACGTTGGTCAGCGAGATCGACTTGCTGCCGTACTGCTCGCGGATCTTCTGATCGTTCGGCAGGTTGATCCCTACCGGCGTGACCGGGCCTGAGTCGCCGGTCTCGACCACGACATCGATGGCATTCGCGACGATACCGGTCGCTTTCGGCTTGCGATAGGCCGGGTTCCACGGCATACGGTCCTCGAACCACTGGGCGTTGCTGGCGAGCGTTCGAATCCGTCCCGTTTTTTCCTGGTTCACGTAAAAGACCAGACTCTCCCACGAACCCTTGATACCGCGAGGGTCCATGTAGACCTCGATGAAACCGTTGATGGTGTCGACGGGCGAATTCTTGTCCTCCACCCAGGCGATGTCGTACGCGGCGCGGTCGGCATCTTCTCCTGTGCGGTACCACTGGACCAGCGCACGCAGCGCCTTGGCCATCGACTCCGGCGCAAAGGGAATCGCGGCTTCGAGATGTTTGACGACGTTGGCGATGAGCGACGCGTATCGGCCATCGATCTTGTAAACCTCTTCGACCAGCCGGCCGTCCCTCTTCACGAGTCGCGAATTCAACCCATGGCGTTCGTTGATGTTCTTGAGGTCCGCCATGCTGACGCCGGAGTACAAGTTGTTCGCGCTGGCGGTCAGGATGTCTTTGCCCGCGCCCGGTGTCTTGTTCGTGACGATGGCGTCGATGTTCGGATCGAAGAACATGGGGCCGAGACGCGTCAGCATTTGATCGACTGATTCGCCCGGCCGCGTGGCGAACACCGCGCCTGCCGTGGCTGCGGTCTTCGCCGCCGTTGCCAGCGCCTGCGGCGTGAGCTCGAGAACAAACTTGCGGGCAGTCAGATTGTTATAGGGGCCGTTGTTGATCCAGAACAGCTTGGTGTAACGCTGAATCTCCTGGAGTGCCGCCGGTTCGATCCCTTGTGGGTGGGCGACGATTTGCTCGATCACGCCGCGCATCTCGAGTGCGTCGCGGTGTTTCTGATCGATGAAGATGTCGCGGCCGGCGAGTGCGGCCTGGTAGAGGTGCCAGATCAGGGTCTTCTCGCGCAGCGGCAGCGCGGCGAAGCCATCGGCATACAGCTGCACCACTGCGGCGTCGTCCACTCGTTCGAGCAGATATTTCCGTTCGCCGCCGCCCGCGGGCCGGGAAGCGGCGGCACTGGCGTTGGCCGGAGCTGCTTCATCACCGGAGGAACCCGAACACCCCGCCGCGGCTAAGGTCACAAGGAGTACGAGAGCGAATCTTCGAAAGGCCATGCGCTCAATTTAGCCTAAGATTCGCCGTGGCAGCTGCGCGTCGGTCGAGCCAGGTCATCTTGCCCTTGGTTGAAATCGCGGCGCACTCCTCACGGTCACGCTCCCGGCGGGGTCCGCGGGGGCGTAAGGAAGGAAACGGAATGCCGGACGTTTCACTGCTTGCGACGCTGGTCGCTACACTTGCCGGGTTCGCTCTCGGCGCTGTCTGGTACGGTCCCTTGTTCGGCAAAACCTGGATGCGCGCTGTCGGCACGACGGCGGAAGCCCTTCAGCGAGATTTCAATCCCGCGGGGACCTACGGCGCGACGTTCGTGCTCGGGTTGATTGCGTCGTACATGTTCGGGCTCTACCTGGGGCCCGACCCGGGACGCGCGTTCTCGGTCGCAGCCGGGGCAGCGGCAGGTCTCTGCCTGGTTGCAACGGCGCTGGCGACGAACTACCTGTTCGAGCGGAAGCCGCTGGTGCTCATCGTCATCAACGGCGGGTATCATGCTGTACGGTTTACGCTAATTGGGTTAACGTTTGGGTTGCTGGGGTAGCGGGGTGAAGCGGGTGCCGAAGCTTCGGGTATGGGTGATCGTTGCCGGGTTGCTGCTGTCGGCTGCCGCTGTGTACGCCCAGTTCGACTTCGGGTTCCGTGGTGACGGCAATCTGCCGCCGATGCGGCCACCCGCACTCCGCAAGGATCGCGCGTTCTCGTTCTGCCGCCTGCTCTACACGAGCGTGCGACGCGAGCCGTCGGGAGGAGGCTGGCGCACCGATTATCCGTACGGCGAAATCAACCTGATGATCCGTCTGTCGGAGCTGACGAAAACGCCTGTTCCCTTCCAAAGCGCGCGCGAGCCAATCCACTATGTGGTTCGAATGACCGATGAGGCGCTTTTCGAGTGTCCGTTCACCATGGCGTCCGACGTCGGCACCATCGGGTTGAGCCCCGCCGAGGCGGACCAGCTGCGGCTGTACCTGCTCAAGGGCGGATTCCTGTGGGTGGACGATTTCTGGGGAACGGCGGCATGGCAACAGTGGACGCGCGAGCTTGGCAAGGTGCTGCCGCCGTCGGAGTACCCGATTGAGGACGTCCCGCTCACCGATCCAATTTTCAGCAGCCAGTTCGTCGTATCCCAGGTCCCGCAGATTACGAATATCGGTTTCTGGCGCCGAACGCGTGGGCGCGAGACCTCCGAACGCGGCGACGACAGCCGCGATGCGCACTTCCGGGCCATTCGCGATTCCCACGGCCGGATCATGGTTGTCATGACCCACAACACCGACGTGGCGGATTCCTGGGAGCGAGAAGGCGAGGACGCAGCCTTCTTCTATCAGTTCTCGCCGAATGGCTACGCGCTCGGTATCAATGTGCTTCTGTACGCGATGACGCACTGAACGTGAACTCGTCGTTCACGCTTCCAGGTGCTCCGTTCTCGTGAAAGACCGAGCTGTACACGCCCACCGCGTCATCTTCATCGACCTTGCGCGCGCCCTGGCCGTTGTCCTGATGGTCGCGGGCCATACGTCGAGCGCGCTGCTCGCAGATCGGTATCGAGGCGGACCGTGGTTCGACGTCTGGATGTTTCAGCGCGGATTGACGTCGGCGCTGTTTCTGCTGCTCGCCGGGTTTGCCTTCACCGTGGCGACCACACGGCATTGGTCGTCCCATCTGCGTGTATCGGATGCCGTCGTGAAGCGCCTCCGCCGCTTCGCGCTGTTCGTCGTCCTCGGATACGGATTGCATTTTCCCGTGCTGCACTTCTCCGAGCTGGCGGCGACCACTCAATCCCAGTGGCGATCGTTTCTGGCTGTCGATGTGCTGCAGCTCATCGGCGTTACGCTGATCGTGTTGCAGGTGCTCGTGCTGGTGTCGCGCACGAGACGGGCGTTCATGGTCGTAGGGTTCGTCGTTGGCACCGCGCTCGTCGTTGCGTCGCCCGCTGCCTGGCGCACCGACTGGACGCAAGTGATGCCGTTGCCGCTCGCCGCGTACTTGTCGCCGGCTACCGGCTCGCTGTTTCCGCTACTGCCGTGGGCGGCGTTCGTGTTTGTCGGCGCGGCCGCCGGACAGCTGTATGCGCGTTGGGGAGCCGCGAATCTCGTCGCGTTCGCGCGTTGGGGAATGCTGGCGCCTGGACTTGCGCTCATCGTTGCCGGCTTGACGGTGGTGGGTGACATTCCCGGCGACGTCGCCATACGCACCGGCGTCTGCGGCCTCATCCTCGGGCTCATCGCGATTGTCAGTCGCCATGTCTCCCAGCTTCCACACGTGTTCGGCGCTGTGGCACAGGAGTCACTGCTCGTGTACTTCGTCCACCTGTGCATCGTGTACGGGTCGATCTGGAACCCGGGGCTGGCGCTGTTCTACGGCGCGAAGTTGACGCCGCTCGCGACGCTCCTAGCTGTCCTGGCGGTCGTGGCCTCGATGATCGGCCTGGCCTGGCAGTGGAACCGCTTCAAGCATGTGCGTCCACGCGCGGCACGCTGGGTTTCGCTGGCGGCCGGCTTCGTGCTGATTGGTCTCCTCATTTAACGCACAATTTCGGTTGATTCAGTGCGGCCATGCAGGTCGCCCCCGTGATCGGCCGTTGTGAAACCCGGATCGCTGCGCGATGATGACGCTGGGAGAGGCACGGGCCACCGGTCCGGTTGGGGAGACACACGTAATCGGGGGTTTCTCCGGCACCTTTCAGAAGGTATGATCGGCGCTCTATAGGCCTCAGGTTTCAGGCCTCGGGCCCGGAAATGGCTGAGGCTCGAAGGTCGAGTTCTGAGGCCTGCCGTCTTTCGAGAAGGGGAGTTTGCCGTGTTGGAGGCCATTTTTCAGGCACTCTTCAGCTATCGGCCCGTTGTTTTCCAGCAGGGCGAGTTCCGTTTCGATTTCGGGACTGGGTCTCTCGTCGCCGCCGCGCTGGCTGGAACGGTCATGGTGGCCGCGGTCGTCACGTATCGGGGCGTTCGCTCGAAGGGCCGCCTTCGCGATCGCATTGTCCTGACCGTGCTGCGGATGGCGGCCCTCGCGCTTCTGTTGTTCTGTCTTTTCCGTCCAACGCTGATCGTGCGGGCTGCCGTGCCGCAGCAGAACGTCGTCGCTGTTCTCCTGGACGACTCGCGCAGCATGCAGATTCCCGACTGGGAAGGAAAGCCGCGGGGCGAGTTCCTCAAGCAACAGTTCGGCTCCCCTGAAAGCCCGTTGCTGAAGGCGCTGTCCGACCGATTTCTCGTGCGCGTATTGAGGTTCTCATCGACCGCCGGCCGGCTCGACTCGGTGAACGACCTCACATTCGGAGGATCGCAAACTCGACTCGGTCCGGCGCTCGACGGTGCGCGTGAAGAGCTGGCCGGTCTTCCCGTTTCGGGCGTGGTGCTCGTGTCCGATGGCGCCGACACGAGCGATGCGTCGCTTGCCAACGCGCTTCTCGGGATGAAAGCCGAGAAGCTGCCCGTCTATACCGTGGGTGTCGGAAGTCCTCAGCTGCCTCGCGATATTCAGATCGACCGCGTCAGCACGCCACGCAGCGTGCTGAAAGGCGCCTCGCTCCTCGTCGACGTCGTCGTGACGCAAACCGGATACGGCGGACGAAACGTGACCGTGGATGTCGAGGACGAAGGCCGGATCGTCGGTTCCGAGCAGGTACGGCTGCCCGGCGACAACAGCCCGGCGACCGTCCGCGTCCGCGCGACAGCCTCCGAGGCAGGGCCGCGGCTGTTCAAGTTCCGTGTGGCACCGCAGGCCGACGAAGTGGTGGCGCAAAACAACGTCCGCGAAGCGCTCATCCAGGTGCGGGACGTGCAGGAAAAGATTCTGTATTTCGAAGGCGAGCCCCGCTTCGAGATGAAGTTCGTCCGGCGTGCGGTCACCGACGACAAGAACCTGCAACTCGTTGTTTTGCAGAGGACGGCCGACAACAAATTTCTTCGACTGGGCGTAGACGGTCCGGACGAGCTGGTCGGTGGGTTCCCGAAGACGCGGGAAGAGCTGTTCTCGTATCGCGGGTTGATTCTGGGGAGCATTGAAGCGGGTGCGTTCACCGGCGATCAGCTGCAAATGATCGCGGACTTCGTCGACAGACGCGGCGGCAACTTGCTGATGCTCGGCGGCGCGCGTGCGTTTGCAGAGGGAGGGTACGGTGGCACGCCGGTCGCTGACGCGCTGCCGCTGGTCATCGACCCGCGCACGAGGGCATCGGAGCCGTCGGATCTCGCGCGTTTGCTGATACAGCCCACCCGCGCAGGCCAGTCGCATGCGGCCACGCAGATCGGCACTACGGAGGCGGCGTCCGCCGCGCGCTGGCGCGACCTGCCGCAGGCGACGAGCGTCAACGCCACCCTGACTCCGAAACCGGCCGCAACGGTGCTGCTGACGGGGACCGACGAGCGGGGCCGCTCCCAGCCGGTGCTGACATGGCACCAGTACGGGCGGGGCAAGGCCGTTGCCCTCACGCTGCAGGACACGTGGCAGTGGCAGATGCACGCGAGCATCTCGCTCGAGGATCAGACCCACGAAAATTTCTGGCGGCAGATGTTGCGATGGCTCGTCGACGGCGTACCCGGTGTTGTCGAGGCGCGGACGACGGTCGACCGTGTCGAGCCGGGCGAGGCGGCAACCATTGAAGCGACGGTCGTCGACAAGACGTTCGTGGAGCTCAACGACGCCAGCGTCAACGCACGCGTGACGAAGCCTGATGGCACCACGGTCGATGTTCCGCTCGAGTGGACCGGAGAACGCGACGGCCTTTATCGCGGCACTTTCGTCAGTAACGATAGCGGTACTTACGAGGTGGCCGTCGATTCGTCCCGGGGATCGGACATCATCGGAAGCGGCGTCACGTATCTGCGCGCGGGGCCAAGCGACGCCGAGTACTTCGATCCCACCATGCACGAAGGTCCGCTGCGGCGGATTGCAGACGAGACGGGCGGGCGTTTTTACAATGTGGACGCAGCCGCCGGGCTGGCCGAAGACGTCCGCTACGGCGGTCGCGGCGTCACGTCGGTGGAAGAGCGCGAGCTCTGGAACATGCCGGTGATCCTCTTCGCGCTGTTGGGACTGGTGTGCGCGGAGTGGGGCTACAGGCGGGC
This sequence comes from uncultured Acidobacteriota bacterium, assembly GCA_963814955.1. Taxonomy (GTDB): domain Bacteria; phylum Acidobacteriota; class Vicinamibacteria; order Vicinamibacterales; family UBA2999; genus DATCJA01. The sequence goes on along the minus strand of CAWFEX010000008.1, from coordinate 242,727 downwards.
AGTAGGCTTGTCATAAATACTGAGAAAGTGAAAAGTGGAAAAGTGGAAGGTAGAAAGTAAGTTTGAAGTAGAACCAGCCGGCTCAGGGACCGGGCTGCGTATGGGAGCGGGGGCTCCATGCTTTCACGCTGCCGCCCCGCGCTTAGAACGGCTGGTTGCACTTTCCACTTACTTTTCCACTTTCCACTTTCCACTTTTCCACTTGGAGGGAGGCTCCTAGGTGCTCCGCGCCTTCCTGCTCATCGTCGTTGGGCTGTCAGGTGATCCGGAACACGGCGAACTGTTCCACAAGTGGGGCTCGACGTTTGCCGAGGCCTCCACGAAGGTCGGCGTGACGCGCGATCAGCTTGTCTACCTTGCCGATATGAAAGACGAGGCCGGCCGTGTCAGCGGCCGCGCGACGCGTGAGGAAATCGAAAAGGCGCTTGCGGCGTTTGCGAAGGCCGCGGCTCCCGAGGACGTGGTGTACGTTGTCCTTTTCGGACACGGTAGCTCCGATGGTCAGTCGGCGCGATTCAATCTGCCGGGCCCCGACATCACTGCCGCCGACTTCAACACGATGCTGCGGCGACTGCCGGCGCGCAACGTGGTGTTCGTCAACACGTCGAGTTCCAGCGGGCCGTTCGTGGAAGCGTTGTCGGCGCCGGGACGCACAATCATTACCGCCACGCGGAGCGGAGCGGAGCAGTTCACGACGCTTTTCGGCGGCTACTTTCGTTGAGGCGTTCTCCAGCGATGCGGCCGATGCGGACAAGAACAAGCGCATCAGCATGCTCGAGGCGTTTCAGTACGCAAAGGCTGAAGTGGCACGCGCCTACGAGCGCGAAGGGCTTCTCGCAACCGAACATGCGATGCTCGACGACAACGGCGACAAGAACGGCAGTCAGACGCCGGCGCCGACCGGCGCCGACGGGAAGCTCGCCGCCGCGCTTTCGCTCGGCTCCGCGGCCGACGCCGCCCCGCTGCCCGAGGATCCGAAGCTGCGCGCGTTGTATCTCGAGCGGCGGGATCTCGAACGCCGCGTGGAGTCGCTGCGGTTGTTGAAGGACAGCATGCCGCCGGCGAAATATGCTAGCGAGCTCGAACAGCTGGTGACCGACCTCGCGCTCAAGACGCGGGAAATCCGTAGACTCGAGGGAGACCCGAAACCATGACTGACCAACTGCTCACGAACACCTACACAAGTGATGTCGTCGACCTCGAGTCGCCGGACGATCTGGCGCTGGCCGACAGGATGAAGGTCGGCCGCGAGCAGATTCTGTCCGAGCTGGGCAAGATCATCGTCGGCCAGGCGGACGTCATCTCTCAGGTTCTGCACACGCTGTTCGTGGGCGGCAACAGCCTCATCGTCGGCGCGCCGGGTCTGGCGAAGACGCTGCTGATTCATACGATGGCGCGCGTGCTCGATCTGAAGTTTTCCCGCATTCAGTTCACACCCGACCTGATGCCGTCCGACATTACCGGCACGGACCTGGTCCAGGAAGATCCCACTACGGGCCGACGCCAGATGGTGTTCGCGCCGGGACCGATCTTCGCCAACATCGTCCTGGCGGACGAAATCAACCGCACACCGCCGAAGACGCAGTCGGCCCTGCTCGAGGCGATGCAGGAGCATCGGGTGACGATTCAGGGGCGCACCTACAAGCTCGACGAGCCGTTCTACGTGTTCGCGACGCAGAACCCGATCGAGCTGGAAGGCACGTACCCGTTGCCCGAAGCCCAGCTCGACCGCTTCATGTTCCACATCATCGTCGACCACCCGCCGTACGGCGAGGAGTACGACGTCGTGCGAACGACAACCGCGCTGCAGGATCCGAAGCTGGAACGTCCGGTGAGCGGTGATGATCTGATTGCCTTCCAGAGACTGGTGCGGAAGGTGCCCGTGGCGGAGCCCGTCATGCGCCACGCGCTCGACATCGTCCGGGCGACCCGGCCGAAGTCCGAGACGTGTCCGGACAACGTGAAGAAGTGGGTGGCATTCGGCGCCAGCGTCCGTGCCGCCCAGTATCTCGTGCTCGGCGGCAAGGCCCGCGCGCTCACGAACGGTCGCTATCACGTGAGCTTCGAGGATGTCCGTGCGTTGACGCATCCGGTGCTGCGCCATCGGATCATCACGAACTTCCACGCGCAGTCGGAAGGGATTACCACCGACATGCTCACGGATCGGCTGCTCGAGGCGGTTCCGTTGCCTCGGAGCGGAATGTAGACATTGACGAATTGCAATACGTCAATTCGTAAACCTGTAAATTAGGCAATTCAGTATGAGTTTGATGGCCAGTCACAATCCCACCGCGATTCCGGGCGCCCGGTTCATGGATCCGGTCGTGCTGGCGCGCATCGGCAACCTGTCGCTCGTTGCGCGCGCCGTCGTTGACGGCTTCATCAACGGGTTGCACAAGGCGCCCTACTTCGGCGCGTCCGTCGACTTCGCCGAGCACCGCGGATACGTGCCGGGCGACGACATTCGTCGTGTCGACTGGCGGCTCTGGGCGCGCACCGACCGGTATTACGTCAAAGAGTACGAAGCCGAGTCGAACATGAATTTTTCGGTGTTGCTGGACGTGTCCAAGTCAATGGACTACGGCAGCATCGGAATCACCAAGCTGGATTACGCGCGGATGCTTACCGCGTGTCTCACCAACCTGGTGCATCACCAGCGCGATCGCGTCGGCTTCGTCGCGTTCGACGAGGATATCGTCGAGCACGTACCTCCGTCTGCGAAGCACATGGAGACCGTGCTGCACGTACTCGACCGAATCAAGCCCGGACGGCCGGGCCGCCTCCGTGAGCCGCTCCATAAGCTCGCCGAGCACTTCGGCCGCCGCGGTGTGCTCGTTGTGATTTCGGATTTCTACGAAGACCCGGAGACGGTGGTGGACGCGGTGACGCCGCTGCGATTTCGCGGCAACGATCTGATCGTCTTTCACGTGCTCGATCCCGCGGAGCTCGATTTCGGCTTCTCGAACGCTTCTGCGTTCGAGGATCTCGAGAGCGGCGATCAGATTCCAGTCGTCCCGGAGGCGATGCGGAAGGAGTACATCTCGCTCGTGCGTGCGCACGTGGACGCGCTCCAGCAGCGGTTCTCGGAAGTCCGGGTCGATTACACTCTTCTCGATACGTCCAAACCACTGGATCACGCGCTGTTTAGATTTCTCTCGGGGCGTGAAAAGAAGCTGCGATTACGGTGATGTCATTTCTTGCTCCCCTATTCTTCGTCGGGCTCGCGGCCCTCGCTATACCGGTACTGATCCATCTGATTCAGCGCGAGAAGAAGCAGGTGGTGCGGTTCCCGTCGCTGATGTTCGTGCAGCGCGTTCCCTACAAGTCCGTGCGTCGGAGGCGGATTCACAACTGGTTGTTGCTGATGGTGCGGCTGACGGCATTGGCGCTCCTCGTGTTCGCGTTCGCGCGTCCGTTCCTGCAGCGCGACGATCTGGATGCCGCCGTCGGCACTGGTGCCCGTGAAGTCGTCGTGCTCCTCGATCAGAGCTACAGCATCACGTATGGCGATCACTGGCAGCGCGCTCAGGCGGCGGCGCAGGACGCGATCAATGGCCTTGGCCCCGACGACCGCGCGTCTGTGGTGTTGTTTTCATCGGGCGCGGAAATCGCGCTGCGATCAGCAGCGCAGGGAGAACGCCCGCAGCTGAGGGCCGCCGTCGCAGCTGCCAGGCCCGGGGCAGGTGCCACGCGGTACGCGCCGGCGCTCAAGGTGGCCGGCAGCATTCTGGCTGATTCGTCGCTGCCGCGGCGTGAGGTCATCCTCATCAGCGACTTTCAACGCAATGGATGGCGCGGCGAGGAAGGCGCGCGGCTTCCGGATGGCACCAAGGTCACGCCGGTCGTGATTGCCGGCAATGCCGACGCGTCGAATGTGGCGGTAACCGGCGTGTCGCTCGCACGCTCGACCTTCTCCAACCAGGAGCGTGTCGCGGTGACCGCCGTCGCCGTCAATCGGAGCATGCGTTCGCTGCGGGGCGGCCAGATCGCGCTCGAGTTCGGCGGCCGCGCGATTCAGAGCAAGCCACTCGACGTCGAGGCGAACAGCTCGACGTCGGTGACCTTCGAGCCCGGTCACCGTTGCAGGAACCTTCATGCGCGGCAGCGTGCGCGCCGGCGATGACGCCCTCGCGACCGACAACGCATTTCATTTCGTCGTATCGCCAGCACAGCCCGTGCGCGTCATCGTCATCGACCGCGGCGGAACCGGTGGCGGTGCGTTGTACCTGACCCGTGCGCTCGCGATTGGCGATGCCCCGCGATTTGAAACCGTCGCGCGGCAGCCCGACACGCTCTCAGACGACGATCTTCGCCGCACGTCGGTGATCCTGCTGAATGACATCGTGGTACCGGCGGCCCTGGCGCGGCGGCTGCAGCGATTCGTCGAGGGCGGCGGTGGTCTTTTTGTTGCCGTGGGATCGCGCGCCACCTGGAGCCCGGACGTGGATGTGCTGCCGGCTGCCCTCGAGGCGCCCGTGGATCGCACGAGGGGCGACGCCGCCCGTATCGGTGCGCTCGAGTACGGCCATCCGGTGTTCGAGCCGTTTCGCGCTCCCCGCAGCGGCGATTTCGCGACCGCCAGAATTTACGGCTATCGCACGGTGACGCCGGCGGCCGATGCACAGGTGCTGGCGAGGTTCGACGGCGGCGCGCCCGCATTGGTCGAGCGGCGGATTGGCGCGGGGCGAGTGCTGCTGTGGACGTCCACGCTTGATCTCTCCTGGAGCGATTTCCCGCTCAAGCCGGTGTATCTGCCGTTCGTGCACCGCGCGACCCGGCACCTGGCGTCCTATTCGGAGCCGGCACCCTGGCTGACGGTCGGCCAGGTGCTGGATACCACGCTCGGTGCGACCCAGCCGCAGCCGACAGGCGGCGTGGTCCTGACGCCATCGGGCCGTCGAGTGGCTATGGATGAGGAGGGCGCCGAGGCGCTCGAGCTCACGGAACAGGGCTTCTACGAGTTGCGCGCCCAGTCGGGTGACGCGGTCAGCGCCGTGGTCGCGAGCAACGTCGATACCGCGGAATCGGACCTGACGGCGATGGATCCCAAGGAAATCGTCGCTGCTGCCACCAGTGGCGGCGAGGCGGGACGGCAGGCTGGCGCAACGGGGCTGCCGCCGACTCCCGAGGTCCAGGAGCGATCGCAGCGGCTGTGGTGGTACGTCCTGTTTCTGGGCATCCTTTTGCTGGGGGCCGACACGTTGATCTCCAACCGGATGTCGAAAACCTGAACGAAGACGGCAGCTTAGGCGTATTCTGAGAGGACTACCAAGGCCGGGTACCGGGCCAGAACTCGAGGGGCTGCGGATCCGGCGGATTCCAGAGAGGGCGTCATGCTCGAGCACATCACTGGCGCGAAGCGTCAATCCGCTCCACCGTCCAACCTGACAGAGATCATCCGCGACGTACGTTCGCGCTGGCGGATGAAACTCGCACTTCGTGGAGCGGTGCGCAGCGTCGGAGTCGCCGTCGCCCTCTTTTTCGTGGCCGCCTACGCCCTCGAGTGGGCACGTTTCAGCGCGTCGTCCATTATTCTCGCGCGCGTTGTGCTCGCGGCCGCGGTCGTGGGCTCGATCTTTTACTTCCTTGTCCGGCCGCTCAGGCGACGCGTCAGCGACGAACAGGTCGCGCTCTATCTCGAGGAACACGAGCCGTCGCTGCAGGCCACCCTCATCAGTGCCGTGGAGGCGAGCGGACGCGGCGGCGAATCGACGTCCGCAGCGCTCGTACGTCGGCTGGTCGAGCAGGCGCTCGACGCCTGCACGACGACCAATGCGGTGCGGCGCGTCGAGCAAGTGCCGCTGCGCCGCTGGGGACTTCTCCTGGCTGGCGTTTCAGCCGCGACCGTCCTGATTGTCCTTGTCGGCCCCGCGTTCCTTCGAAGCGCGTTGTCAGCCATTCTTCTGGTCCAGCGAAGCGTGGAGGCGGCAGCGCCCTACCGCATTGAGGTCGCGCCCGGCAACGCAACCGTGCCGAAGGGCGCGGATCAAACGATCACTGCCCGACTGACAGGTTTCGTTGCCGACGACGCCGCTGTGATGGTGCGGAGAACGCCGGACGCGAAGTTCGAGAACGTTCCGCTGGTGCGTGCCGACAACGGTGGCTACGAAGGCATGCTGTTCGACGTCGGCGCTTCTCTCGAGTATTTCGTCGAGGCAGAAGGCGTCCGGTCACCGATGTTCAAGTTGACCGTCGTAGACGTGCCCTACGTTCAGAGAATCGAGCTCGAGTATCACTTCCCTGCATACACCGGGCTGGAGCCTCAAAAGATTGACGAGGGCGGCGATATAGCGGTCATCGCGGGTACCGAAGTGAGGATGCGTGTGTTCCCGACCATGAAAGCGCCGGGTGGCCGCGCGGCGCTGAACGACAAGGAATCGGCTGCACTGACACCCCAGGCTGACGGGTCGTTGACGGGCGCGTTCACGGTTAAGGCCGACGGCTTCTATCGTATCGAGCTCGATTCGCCGAACGGCGAGCGCGCGGCGGCATCACCGCAGTACACCATTGACGTACTGACCGATCAGCCGCCGACGGTGTCGTTTGCAAAGCCGGGTCGTGACACGTCGGCGTCCGCGATCGAAGAAGTCTACGTCGAGGCGCAGGCAGAAGATGATTTCGGCGTCCGGGACCTGGAGCTCGTGTACTCGGTCAACGGCGGCGCGGAAAAGACAGTGAAGCTGTTCGCCGGCCGCAACCGCCTGCCTGAAGTGACGGCGGGGCATACGTTCTATCTGGAGGAGCTCAACGTACAGCCCGGTGATTCGGTCTCGTATTTTGCGCGCGCCATGGACAATTCGGCGGGGCAGGGCCGGCAGGCGACAAGCGACCTGTATTTCCTGCGCGTTCGGCCGTTCCGGCGTGACTTCCGCCAGGCGCCGTCGATGGGCGGTGGCGGCGGCGGTGGCGGCGGCGCGGGCGGCCAGGTCGAGGCGCTTTCGGAGCAGCAGCGCCAGATCATCTCGGCGACGTTCAACGTGCAGCGCGACCGGCGGAACTACACGCCAGCCAAGCTGCGTGAAAGTACAACGGTCGTGGCGTTGTCGCAGTCGCGGTTGCGGGAGCAGGTCGAGGGACTGGTCACCCGTCTCAACAGTCAGCTCGTCCAGCGCGATCCCGCGTTTGAAAAAATCATCGGGTTCCTGCCCGAGGCGATTGAGGCCATGAAGGAGGCCGAGACCAAGCTTGCGGCGGTCAGCCCCGACGGTGCGCTTCCACCCGAACACAAGGCGCTGCAGGTTCTGCAGAAGGCAGAAGAGGAATACGAGTATCAGATCAGCGTTCAGCAGGGTGGAGGAGGCGGCGGTGGCGGAGGTGGAAGCGCGCAGCAGCAGGAGCTCTCTGAAATCTTCGACCAGGAACTCGAAAAGATGGCGAGCCGCTATGAGACCGCCAACCAGGCGCAGCAGCAGAGCGGGGATCGCGAGCTCGACGAGTTGCTCGAGAAGCTGAAGGAGCTGGCGCGGCGGCAGGAACAGGAAGCGGCCCGGCAGCGGCTGCGGGCTCTGGAACAGGGAGGCTCTTCGTCAGGCGGTGCCGCGCAGCAGCGGGCCCTGGCGGAGCAGGCCGAAGAGGCCGCCCGACGCCTCGAGCGCCTGGCGCGCGAAGAGAACCGCCCGGATCTGATGGAGGCTGCACGCCAGATGCAGCAGGCCGCCGACGCCATGCGCCGTGCGGCAGCCGGCGGTGACGCCAACGCGGCGGGTCAGGCTGCCTCGGCGCTCGAGCGCCTGCGCGAAACCGAGCGTCGGCTGAACCAGAACCAGGCCGCTCGCGCCGAGCGCGATATCAACGACGCAATCCGGCAGGCCGACGAGCTCGCGCGGCGGCAGCAGGAAGCCGGTGCAGAAGCGCGGGAGCTGGCGGGCGTCCCGAACTCGCAGGCGCGTCGCGACCGCGCGCGGCAGGTCAACGACAAGAAGACAGATCTCGAATCGCGCGTGAACTCGCTCGAGCAGCAGCTCGACCGTGCGGCGAGGGATGCCAGTGCCAACGAGCGGGCGGCGTCCCGAAAGATGGCAGAAGCCGCGAGCGCAATTCGCGACAATCGCCTTGCCGACAAGCTGCGATATTCCCAAAACCTCGTGAACCGTGCCGCGGCGGAACAAGCCGTCGACGCTGCAGAAAATGACATCGCCAGCGGAATCCAGGATCTGAGGGATCGACTTGGCGAGGCCGCAGGGTGCGCTCGGCCAGAACGAAAACGCGAACCGGATGGAAACCGCGCTCGACCGCGCCCGACGTCTGGCGCGTGCAGCGGAGTCGTTGCAGGAGCGCACCCGCGAGCGCGCCGAGCAGAGCGCCCGGCAGGGACAGCAGGGTCAGCAGGGACAGGACGGCCAGCAGGCTCGCCAAGGCCAACAGGGTCAACAAGTCAGGGTCAGCAGGGCCAGCAGGGCCAAGGTCAGCAGGGCCAGGGCTCAACAGGGCCAGCAGGGTTCTCAAGGGTCGCAGGGGTCCCAGGGTTCGGAGGGTTCGCAAGGTGGTTCGCAGGGCGGCGCCGACGGTGCGCAGGCTGGCGGCCGCGGGGATGCGGACGGCGCTTTCGGCGGTGGAGCCTGGGGCGGCCCTGACTGGGGCGGCGGGTACGGCTACGGGTATGGCGAGTGGTGGCGCAACGGGCGTCTGACGGAAGAAGGACATCCGCCAGCTGCGCGGCGAGGTTCGCCAGTGGACGGGCGAGGCACAGCAGCTGCGGCGCGACCTGGCGGCGGAGAACATCGACCCGCGCGAGCTCGATGAAATTCTTCGCGCCCTTCGTCGCCTGGACGACCCGCGTGTGTATCAGAACGTGTCCGAGCTTCAGCGGCTGCAGTCGACGATTTCCGAAGGGTTGAAGCGATTCGAATTCGGACTCCGCCGGCGTGTCGACGCGAACGAGGACAGCATCGTCCTGACGGGCTCGGACGAAGTGCCGGAGGAATTCCGCAGGCTCGTTCAGGAATACTACCGATCGCTTGCCAGGACGCCGAGGTGAAAGCTGTCTCTCTGACGCTCCTGCTGGTGATGGGCGTCGGGACGACGGCCCTGGCCCAGTTCGGGCGGCAGTTCGGCGGGTTCGGTCCGCGCGGGTATCCTGCAAAGTTTGCCCGCGCTGACAGCTTCGGGCGCGGGTTCAACTTCTGCCGCGCCGTCTATACCAGTGGCCGCCGCGAAGCGGGCGGCCAAGGGTGGTCGACCGATTATCCCGATGCCGAGCTCAACTTTTCGCTCCGCCTCTCGGAGCTGACGAAGACCCGCGTCAGCAAGGACTCTCACGGCTCACCCGATCATCTCGTCGTTCGACTCACCGAAGACGCGCTTTATCAGTGCCCGTATCTCCACATGGAGGACGTCGGCACCGCCGCATTCACGGAAGCTGAGGTGCGCGGGCTCCAGTCGTACCTGCTGAAGGGCGGCTTTCTGTGGGTGGACGACTACTGGGGCACCTACGCGTGGCAGAACTGGGCCTCGCAGCTCGCCCGGGTGCTGCCGCCGTCGGAATACCCGGTTCAGGACCTTTCGTTCGATCATCCCGTGTTCAGGATGATGTTCGAGGTCCATGAGCTGCCTCAGATTCCTTCGATTCAGTTCTGGCGGACGAGCGGCGGGGGCACGTCGGAACGCGGCTCTGACAGCGCCATTCCGGCCGTGCGCGGTGTGTCGGATCGTCACGGCAACCTGATGGTGCTGATGACGCACAACACGGACATCTCGGATGCGTGGGAGCGCGAAGGCGAGGATCCCCGGTTCTTTTACAAGTTTTCGCCCAATGGCTACGCAGTCGGCATCAACGTCATCCTGTACGCGATGACCCACTGACGTCATGCGAACGAAGGTGCTGCCCGCATCGCTGCTTGTTGTGGCCCTTCTCCTGCCGATTCTGGCCGCCGGACAAGGCGCGCTGAGGCGGTCTTCGCGTCAGACCGAGGCGACGGTCGACTACGACAGCAATTTCGTGTTTACCCGCATCAGTTACGGGTCGGGTTTCGGCCGATTTGGCGGGGGCAGCTGGGCGCATGATTATCCGATGGCCGATCGAAACCTCGCTGCCATCCTCGAGTACATCACCAACATGCGGGTCCGGCTCGACGGCACGAACGTCTTCGATCTCGACGATGCAGGCATCTTCGAGAACCCGATCATCTATGTGTCGGAGCCAGGGTACTGGAGGATCACCGCCAGCGAGGCCGTAAACCTGCGGGCGCATCTGCTCAAAGGCGGGTTCATCATCTTTGACGATTTCGAGGGCGATGGACACTGGCAGAACATGACGGCGCAGATGGCACAGGCGCTGCCCGACCACCGCTTCATGCCGATCACGGTGGACCACCCGATATTCCACGCGTTCTTCGACATCCGCACGCTGGATGTGCCGCACCCGTCGGTTCGCGTGGTGCCCCGCTACATGGCGATGTTCGAGCAGAACGATCCGTCGCGCCGGATGATCGCGCTGGCCAATTGGAACAACGACCTGGCGGAGTACTGGGAATGGTCTGCGGAGGGTCTGTTCAACCCTGATCCCACGAACGACGCGTACCGGCTGGGTGTGAACTACATCGTGTACGCAATGACCCACTGATCGCGGCTCATGTCTCGTTCCTTTGCGCTCGCATCGTTGCTGATCGTCGCGCTTCTGCTCCCGGTCGTGGCCACCGGCCAGAGCGGGTTCAGACGGTCGCGGCAGACGCCTACTGTGGACTACGACAGCCACTTCGTGTTCACGCGCATCCGCTACGGGGCGAACCTCGGAAGCTTCGGCGGTGGCGGCTGGGAGCACGACTATCCGACGGCAGAACGGAACTTCGCAGAGATTCTCGACTACATCACGAACATGCGCGTGCGGAAGGATGGCAGCAACATTCTCGATCTTGACGATTCGCGCATCTTCGAGAACCCGGTCATCTACATGTCGGAGCCCGGCTACTGGGCGAGCAACGATGCCGAGGCGAAGAACCTGCGCGAATACCTTCTCAAAGGCGGCCTGATTATCTTTGATGACTTCGAGGGCGACGGCCACTGGCGGAACATGGTGGCTCAAATGAAGCGCGCGCTTCCCGATCATCATTTCATCAGGCTGGACGTTTCGCATCCGGTGTTTCAGTCGTTTTTCAACATCAAGCATCTTGATGTGCCGCATCCGACGGTGAATGTGCCGCCTTCGTTCTGGGGGTTGTTCGACAACAACGACCCGACGGGGCGCATGCTGGCGCTGGCCAACTGGAACAACGATCTCGGCGATTACTGGGAATGGTCGGCCGAGGGGCTGTACGGCAGCGATCCCACCAATGATGCCTATCGCCTGGGCGTGAACTACATCGTCTATGCGATGACGCACTAAAGGCAGCAACGTTCGGTTCAGGTTCAGGTTCAAGGTCCAGGTTCAACTTCACCGCCCTAACAGCTTTTCTGACGAGTTCTGCGCTCTGCTGTTTCCCGTTTGGTACGGCGGATGCTCACGGAACGTGTGAGTACTGCTGAACTTTCAGGAGGTTGTGATGCTGCAGAAATTCGCCGCCCTCATCGGAGCGGCCGCCCTAACCGTGGCGTGCGCGCAGACCGATGCGGGTATTACGACGAACGTGAAGTCGAAGATGGCCGCGGACGACAACGTCAAGGCCTATCAGATTGACGTCGATACGAGCAACGGTGTGGTGACGCTCAGCGGTGACGTCGATTCGTCGCTTGCGAAGGAGCGGGCTGAGCAGATCGCGCGCAATACCGATGGGGTGCGCGATGTGGTGGACAACATCACCGTAACCGCGACCGCGCCGACAGGGGGACTCCGTGACGATATCGAGCGGGAAGGGCGCGAAGCCACAAACGAGGTCGAGAGTGCAGCGGAGCGAGCCGGGACCGCGGTCGGCGACGCCGCCATCACCTCGGCGGTCAAGGCCAAGTTCCTGGCGGATTCCAGCGTGAGTGGTCTGAAGATCGACGTCGACACGAGCGACGGGGTTGTCACGCTGACCGGCAACGTGGCGTCCAAGGCCGAGGCGGATCGTGCGGTCACGATGGCGCGCGGTACCGAGGGCGTGACGCGCGTGGTCAACAACCTCCGCGTTGGTGGATAAACCAGCTTGAGGGCGGCTCTGCCGCCCCTTTTTCTGGCTCCCTCGACGTGTCTGGCGGGTCCGAGAGGATCCGCCCGACCCCTTCCCCCTTCCCCCTTCCCCCTTCCCCCTGTAATGATCGTCGCGTGGCCAATCCTTCAGGCAGCAAGGTCTGCGACACGATTCTCGACGCCATCGGCAACACACCGCTCGTTCGCATCCATGCGATTACCCGCGGGCTGATCGACGCCGACGTGTTCGCGAAGATCGAAACGTTCAATCCAGGAAACTCGATCAAAGACCGCATGGCGGTGGCCATGATCGAAGACGCGGAGAAGGCGGGTCTGCTCAAGCCGGGCGGCACGATCATCGAAGGCACGTCCGGCAATACCGGAATGGGGCTGGCCATCGCCGCCGTGGTCAAGGGCTACAAGTGCGTCTTCACGACCACCGACAAGCAGTCGAAGGAAAAAATCGACGCGCTCAGGGCATTCGGCGCCGAAGTGATCGTCTGCCCGACCAACGTCGATCCCGAAGATCCGCGTTCCTACTACTCGGTGTCTTCACGGCTGGCGCGTGAGATACCGAACTCATGGAAGGCGAATCAATACGACAACCTGTCGAATACCCGCGCACATTACGAGCAGACCGGACCCGAAATCTGGCAGCAGACCGAAGGCCGCGTAACCCATCTCGTGTGCGGAGTCGGCACGGGCGGGACGATCAGCGGTGTTGGCAGGTACCTGAAGGAACGCAATCCGCGCGTCAAGGTATGGGGAATCGACACCTACGGTTCGGTGTTCAAGAAGTACAAAGAGACCGGCATTTTCGACAAGAACGAGATCTACCCCTACATCACCGAAGGGATTGGCGAGGACTTCCTGCCGGCGAACGTCGATTTCGACGTCATCGACCATTTTGAAAAGGTCACCGACAAGGATGCCGCGATCATGACGCGGCGCATCACGCGCGAAGAGGGCATCTTTGCCGGCAATTCAGCCGGCTCGGCGATGGCGGGGCTGCTTCAGCTGCGCGACAACTTCAGCAAGGCTGATGTGGTAGTCGTGATTTTTCACGACCATGGTTCGCGCTATCTCGCGAAGATGTACAACGACGAGTGGATGCGGTCGAAAGGGTTCCTCGAGATCACCGGCATGACCGCGCGCGATCTCGTGGCGCTCGGCGTATCTGGCGAGCTTTACGCGATTGAGGCGTCCCGGCCCGTTGAGGAAGCCATCCGGATCATGAGCGACCACGACTTCTCGCAGCTCTCGGTCACTCGCAACGGACGCGTCGTCGGCTCTCTCAATGAAGCGCACCTGTATAACGAATTCGTCCGCAATCCGGCAATCAAGAAGAAGCCGATCGAATCGATCATGCAGCCGGCGTTTCCGTTCGTCGACATTTCCACGCCAGTGGAGCTTCTGTCGACGATGATTACGCCAGAGAACCCGGCTGTCCTCCTCCGCGATTTCAAGACCGACAAGACGTTCATCATCACGCGGTCGGACGTCATTCGCGTGTTGATGTAGCAGGGCCGACCTTAAGGTCGGCCCTACATGACTGACGCGGCTACCGCTGGCGCTTCTTCGCCTCTTCGGCCTGGCGGCGCTTCATCTCCTCGGGAGCGACGTCTTCGACGTGCGTGCCGAAATACCAGCAATTACCGTTTGAATCCTTGACGCCCGCGTTGCGGTCGCCATAGAACTGATTGGCCGGTTCCATGATCGACGTTGCGCCGGCGGCAATTGCGGCGCGATACGCGGCGTCGGTGTCGGGCACATACAGGTAGAGCGTAGACGCCATGGCCGGGTGTTGCTCGGTGGCCTGAGACAGCATCACGTGGGAGTCGCCAATGACAACATCCCCATGCCAGATTCTGCCGTCCGGATACCGCATCACCTCGGTCTCCCTTGCGTTCAATCCGGCCTTCAGGAACGTGAGCAGCTTTTCTGCATCCGCAGCGATGATGTACGGAACGACGGTGTGATAGCCCTCAGGAACAGGTCTTACAGCCATTTTGTCACTCCAGTGCCTTGACGATGTCCTCGACGATTTTTTTCGCATCGCCGAACACCATCATCGTTCTGTCCATATAGAAGAGCGGGTTATCGACGCCTGCATAACCGGCGGCCATCGAACGTTTGTTGACGATGACCGTTCTCGCCTTGTGCGCTTCGAGAATAGGCATGCCGTATATGGGACTGCCCGGCTGCGCCGCCAGCGGATTGACGACGTCGTTGGCGCCGAGCACGAATGCAACGTCGGTGGATCCGAAATCGCTGTTGATGTCTTCCATTTCGACCACCTGCTCGTACGGCACTTCGGCTTCGGCGAGCAGGACGTTCATATGGCCCGGCATCCTGCCCGCAACGGGGTGAATCGCATAACGGACGTTCACGCCCCGTGCGGTGAGCTTGTCGGCCATTTCTTTGACGGCGTGCTGTGCGCGGCCGACGGCCAGGCCATATCCCGGCACGATGACGACGCTGTCCGCGTTGGCCAGAAGGAACGCAGCATCCTCCGCTGAGCCCGCTTTCACGGACTGCCGTCGATCGTCCGCGGCATTCGTGCCCTCGGCACCTCCGAATCCACCCAGGATGACGCTGAAGAACGACCGGTTCATGGCCCGGCACATGATGTACGAGAGGATCGCGCCCGACGATCCAACAAGAGATCCGGCAATGATCAGCATCGAGTTGTTGAGGGAGAATCCGATGCCAGCCGCTGCCCACCCTGAATAGCTGTTCAGCATCGAAATCACGACGGGCATGTCGGCGCCGCCAATGGGAATGATGATAAGGACACCCAGCAGGAACGCGATCGCGGTCATGGCGAGAAATGCCCGCCACTGCTCGCCGGGGATCTCGTTCACGAAGTCGACGCCGGCTCCGATCATGAGCAGCGTCAGCGCCAGATTGACCAGGTGCTGTCCCTTGAACGTGACCGGAGCGCTGGAGAACAGTCGCCCATATTTCCCGAGCCCCGCAAGCTTGCCGAACGCGATCACCGATCCGGAAAACGTGATGGCTCCCACCAACGTGCCGATGAACAGCTCGACGCGGTTTACGACCGGGATCGGGTAGTCCACGCTGAATGCGAGCGGATCGTTCAGCACAGCAATCGCAATCAGCACCGCCGCCAGGCCGACGAGCGAGTGCATCGCGGCGACGAGCTCGGGCATCTGCGTCATCTGCACGCGTCTGGCAATGAAGACGCCCACCACGCCTCCCGCCGCGAGCATCGCCAGCGCGGTATCGATTCGCCGCGTCACGGCCAGCGTGGTCACCACGGCAATGGACATTCCGACGATGCCGAAGACGTTGCCGCGCCGCGCGGTCAACGGGTGCGAGAGGCCCTTCAGAGAAAGGATGAACAGGACACTGGCGACGAGGTAGGAAATGGCGATGAAATTCGCGGACATCGCGCCTACTCGCGCTCCGTCTTCCGTTCTTTCTTCTTGAACATGCCCAGCATCCGCTGGGTCACGAGGAAGCCGCCGAACGTGTTGACCGCGACCAGGGCAACGGCGACTGCTCCAATCAGCGGCCCGAATCCCACTGTGCTCGACCCGGCCGCCAGAATGGCGCCCACCACCACCACCGAGCTGATGGCATTGGTGACGCTCATGAGTGGAGTGTGCAGCGCGGGCGTGACGTTCCAGACCACGTGATACCCGACGAACACGGCGAGGACGAAGACGGTGATGTTGACGATTGTGGGATCGACGGCTTCAGTCATGCCAGTGACGTCTCGCGCTTGCGGGCCGGCCTCCCATCGATGCAGACCAGCGTCGCCGCGATGATCTCGTCGTTCCGGTCGACGTTGAGCATCCCCGTCGCCGGATCTACCAGCAGATTGACGAAGTTCAGGAGATTTCGCGCGTACAGGGCGCTGGCGTCGGCGGCGAGCAGCGCGGGCAGGTTCGAGTAGCCCACGATTCGGACGCCGTGCGCGACGATCACGCGGTCGCGCTCGGTGAGCGCGCAGTTGCCGCCCTGTTCGACGGCAAGATCGACGATGACTGATCCTGGTTTCATCGATTTGACGGTTTCCTCAGAGACCAGCAGCGGCGCGGGCCGGCCGGGCACGAGCGCCGTGGTGATGATGATGTCCGCCGCGCGTGCACGCTCGGCGACCAGAGCCCCCTGACGGCGCTTGTACTCATCGCTCATCTCGCGCGCGTAGCCTCCGGCTGTCTCCGTCGGATCACGCTCGGCCTCTGAAACAGGCACCTCAATGAACTTGGCGCCCAGCGATTCCACCTGCTCCTTGACGGCGGGCCGCACATCAAAAGCCTCGACGACGGCTCCCAGCCGTTTGGCGGTAGCGATTGCCTGCAGTCCGGCGACGCCGGCACCAAGCACGAGCACGCGCGCCGCCTTCACCGTTCCTGCCGCCGTCATCAGCAGCGGCAGGAAGCGGCGATATTCGTTCGCCGCAATCAGCACCGCTTTGTAACCTGCGATATTGGCCTGCGAGGAGAGCACGTCCATTGTTTGTGCTCTGGTGATGCGCGGCACCGCTTCCAGCGCGAAGCCTGTGACGCCGGTGTCCGCCAGTCTTTCGATGCCGGCGTCGTCGATAGGATTGAGAAGTCCAATCAGAATCGACCCGCGGCGCAGGAAAGAGAGCTCACTCGCTTCCGGCGCTCGCACTTTAAGGATGATGTCGGACTGCGAATAGACGTCGGCCGCGTGCGGTACGACGACCGCCCCGGCTGCCTCGAAGCTGGCGTCGGGGACGCTCGCGGCGACTCCCGCATTCGCCTGGACCACGCAGGTGTGATGGCCTTTCTGGACGAACTTGCCGACGGTTTCTGGTGTTGCGGCTATCCGCGTTTCGCCGGGCCTGATTTCGGCTGGTACGCCGATGCGCATATGGATGAGGGTCAGGTCGAGGCCCGCTAGAGCGCGATGCCCTGCGAACTAAGATTCTGACCTCATGTCGGCGTCTATGCAAATCGCGCGGGACGGTCGCGCACGCTAAAGAGTGCGCGTTACGGATCATGTATCGCGCAGGCTTCAGCCTGCGCGACAAATCAGCTGATTGCTGCTGAGGCGTGAGTTTACCGGCTGCCCTGCGCGAACGTGTCGCATGCCTCGACCTGGCCCGAATCGAGACCTCGCCTGAGCCAGAAAACGCGCTGTTCGGAGGAGCCGTGGGTGAATGATTCGGGAGCCACGCGCCCCTGCGACTGCTGCTGCAGACGATCGTCTCCGATGGCAGCGGCCGCCTGGAGCCCTTCTTCCGCGTCGCCGGGTTCGAGCAGCCCCCGCCTCGCCGCGTAATGCCCCCACACGCCCGCGTAACAGTCAGCCTGCAGCTCCTGCCTCACCGAAAGTGCGTTTGCTTCGCGCTCGCTGCCGGACTGCCGGCTGCTGGCCACGCGAGACGACACGCCGGTCGCCGTTTGCACATGGTGGCCCACTTCGTGCGCGACGACGTACGCCTGGGCGAAATCGCCCGGCGCGCCGAATCGTGCTTCCAAGTCGCGGAAAAACGACAGATCGAGATACACCTGCCGGTCGCTGGGGCAGTAGAACGGGCCCATCGCTGACTGGCCGACTCCGCACGCGGACTGTGTCGCATCCGTGAAGAGGACCAGCGTTGGCGGCGGGTACGTAGCCCCCTGCCGCGCGAAGATCTCGGTCCAGGTTTCTTCGGTGTCGGCAAGCACGACCGACACGAACTCGGCCTGCGGATCGTCGTCTCGAACGCCGCTGGTCGCGGTGGTATTGTCGGGATTCGAGCTGTTGATGATGTCGATAGGGCTCTGACCCGTCAGCGCAGAAAACAGCAGAAGCAGCACGAGGCCGCCAATGCCACCGCCGACCGGGAGCGCCATGCCCATGCCCCGACGGTCCTGGATATTGCCGCTGCGTGCTCGTCCCTGCCATCTCATCCGAAAGCCCTCCTCGGCGAGCTTAATGTAATCGACACTGCGTCTGGGAAGTGTGCATTGTTTCGCGTGCCCCGACATTTCTCAGCAGCGCCGGACATCAGTAGCCACCAGACAAATGCACGCGGAGGGCCATGCCGCGTCGAACTGCTCAGATACAATCGCTCAGCGATGGACCTGCATCTCGAAAAACAAAGTTGCGATCGTGACCGGCTCGAGCCGCGGACTTGGTCTGGCCAGTGCAAAGTCGCTGGCGGCCGAAGGTTGTCGCGTGTGCCTTTGCGCGCGCGGTGAGGCTCGTCTGCGCGACGCAGCGAACGAAGTGGCCGACGCCGCCGGTGACGAGTCGGCCGTTCTGGCCGTGACCGCCGATGTCAGCCGGTCCGAAGGCGTGCAGCTGGTCGTCGAGCGGACGGCGGCCAGGTTCGGAAGCATCGATATCCTCGTCAACAACGTGGGTTTAGCGGGCGGCAGCGGGCTGCTGGAGACCACAGACGACCAGTGGCGCGAGGCGATCGACCAGACATTGTTTCCTGCAATCCGGGCGACGCGTCTGGTAGTGCCGCATATGCAGCGCCGCGGTGGGGGAGCGGTTGTGATCATCGCGTCGATTTTCGGACGCGAGGCGGGCGGACGAATGACCTACAACGCCGTCAAGGCCGCCGAGATCAGCCTCGGCAAGTCTCTCGCGCAGCAGCTGGCGTCTTCGAACATTCGCGTGAACAGCGTCTCGCCGGGCTCGATTCTCTTTGAAGGCGGCTCATGGTGGCGTCGCCAGCAGGCAGAGCCGGCCGCGATTGCTGAGTTTGTCAGGCACGAGCTTCCATTCGCACGCTTCGGGCGTCCCGAAGAGGTCGGCGACGTCGTGGCGTTCCTCTGCTCACCACGCGCCAGCTGGATTAGCGGGACGTCGATCGTGGTGGACGGCTGTCAGAGCAGGGCGTTCTGACTTCTAAGGCAAAAGTCAAAAGTCAAAAGTCAAAAGGCAAAGGTAAGGGCAAAGTCTTCACTTTTGACTTTTGCCTTTTTACTTTTGACTTAGTGTTTATGCCCCCACCAGAAACCTTCGAGGTGCATCGATCGTCATCGTGCGGATAGCCTGGTCCGTCACGCCAATTTTCTTGAGCGCCGGCACGGCCTTGCGGCTCACGAAGAGCACTCCGTCGGGGTTCTGCGCCAGCCGTGCCGCGTCGGCCGCGGTCGGTTGAAGCGACATGCCGATTGAGTGGTCGTTGCCGAGCATGATCCGATCCGCGAATCCCCCGTCGACGAGACTTTTGATCTGCGCGTACCGTTGATCCCACGGGAGCGCGCCGGGTTGCTGCAGCGGCGTTCCGGGCGGCGCGGGACCGCCGCGCGGCAACTGGTCCATGCCGAGGTAGTACCCGCGTTTGATCAGCCCCAACTGGTAGTCAGCAGGACTGTTGTCGGTGTGGCCGATGCAGACCTTCGAAGGAGGGAGCCCCTCGTTCTCGAAGATATCGGCCTGCTTGTCGCCGACGCGACTGGCGCCGGGTGAGTGCGTGGTAATCGGCACACCCGTCGCCTTGCTGGCCCTCGCCGCCGCCCGGAGGAGCTTCTCGCCGAACGGGTCGATGGTGTTGCCGTTCGCGACTTTGATGACGCCCGCCTTGATATCCGTCCCTTCGATGCCGCGTTCAATTTCCCGGACGAACAGTTCGGTGAGCTCTTCAACGGTGCGGGCGTTCGTCGACCTGGAGGGATCGAGCCAGTGTCCGGTGCAGACAACGATTTGCATTCCGGACTTGCGCGAAACCTCTTCCAGCAGGCGGATGTCCCGCCCCAGGTCGATGGTGGTGACATCAATCAACGAATCGACGCCTTCGTCCCTGGCCCGTTTGAGCTGATCGACGGCCGATCTGACGAATTGCGCCCGGCCCCCGAAAAGCTCCGGCCACGACTGCCACACGCCCGCAGAACTTGCCGCGACATGTTCGTGCGACAGCGTAAAACCCAGCCTGGCCGCGTCGATCGCACCCGTCACGGTTTGTATCGTGCGCCGCCCGGGAGCGGCGCTCTGGGAGGAACGCTGCCCGTCGGCGAGCCCGCGTGTCCCGAACACGGACGGCACGGCTATGGCAGCCGCCAGACGCTCCATGGCCTGGCGGCGACTCAGAACGGTCGATTCACGTTGGCGGATCATTGAACCTCGCTCGATTTCGGTTGAATATTGTTTCCGAGACCGGCTCACCCATCAAGTGGCAGTAAGACCATCTTTCGCGCCAGCAACCATCAAGGAACAGGTTGTTGACGCGAATTGATAATGTCCCCTCGCCAGCGAAATAGAAATGTCCCCTCTAAGCTGATGACCTCGAAGGGGGTCACGGTTGGGGAGGACAGGCATGAGCGGGCGGGAGCTGACGCGGGTGGAGGTGTTGAGCCGCGTGAAGGCGGGGACGCTGAGTCTGGGGTCGGCAGCGACATTGATGGCGGTGAGCTATCGCCAGACGAAGCGTCTGGCACGGCGGTATAAGGCGGAAGGGGCGAAGGGACTGCGGCACCGGAGCGCGGGGGGCGCGTCGAATCATGCGTGGCCCACGGCCGAGCGCGAGCGGGTGTTGGCGCTCGTGCGGGAGAAGTACAGCGGGCCGATCGACGAGCGGTTTGGCCCGACGCTGGCCGCCGAGCATTTGGCCAGTGAAGACGGGATCACGGTGCATCACGACACGTTGCGCCGGTGGATGCTGACCGCGGGGTTGTGGAGTTGCGCCCGGAAACGGTCGCCCCCTCGCGCGCGGCGGGAGCGCAGGGCGCATTTCGGCGAGCTGGTGCAGCTCGATGGCAGTTTTCACCTGCGGTACGAGGCCCGCGCGCCGCGCGGCTGCTTGATGAACCTGGTGGACGACGCGACCGGCCGGACGCTCGCGCGGCTGGGCGCCCAAGAAACGATCTGGGCGGCGGTCGATGTGCTGCGCCGGTGGATCGAGGCGTACGGGGTCCCGCTGGCGCTCTATACCGACTGGAAGAATGTCTATGTGCGAGAGCCGAATGCGGAGGAGCAGGCCACGGGGGCCGTGCCCCTGACGCAGTTTGGCCGCATGTGCGCGGCATTGGGGATGCAGATCATCGCCGCGAACTCGCCGCAGGCGACGGGGCGCGTCGAACGGAATCACGGCACCCATCAGGATCGCCTGGTGAAGAAGCTGCGCCGCCTCGGGATCGCCGACGATGCCGCAGCGAATGCGTTCTTGGAGACGACCTATCTGCCCGAGCACAACGCCCGCTTCGCGCAGGCCCCGGCGTCGGCCGACGACTTTCATCGACGGACGCCGAGTCGCCTCACGCTCGATCGGGTGTTGCAGCTCGAGGAGACGCGCGTCCTGTCCAATGACTGGGTGATTCGCTACGACACGCGGTACTTGCAAGTGGCGCGGCAGAGTCACCTGGCGCCCGCCCGGAGCACGGTGCTGGTGCGTGAGTCGGTCACCGGCGCGATTGAGCTTCGCTATCGAGGCCGCCTGATGCGGTGGACCGAGATCCCGGCGCCGCCGCCGAAACCGGCGGTCCCGACGGAGACGCGCCCGGCCATCCCGGCGCCGGCGCGTGCACCCGCGCGACGGCGCGGCCCGTCGGCCGATCATCCGTGGCACCACAGGGTCGAAGACTACCGGACCAGGCTGCAGGTGGCGGCGGCCAGACGGGCCTGGATGGCCGGGCAGCCGTGAAACAACCGCCTGTGGACGCTGCCGGAGCCGTGGACGCGAAGGGCACGCGCCCACCGCTCCTTGGAAAACCACAGAACGGTTTTCCACAGCGACCACAAGGCATCACACAGGGGACATTTCTATTTCGTTAAGAATGGGGACATTTCTATTTCGCTTTGACACCATCAAGGAACAGGTTTGACGCTGCCGGTTTTGGAGTGGTACCGTCAGCCACCTCACGTAGGCCATGCGGAAGGAACGAGCATGAAAGCGCGCTTCCTGGGCTGGGTAGTTGCGACGCTGGCTTTTTCGGCAGTGACGTCAGGGCCCGCCGCGGCTCAAGTCGCTGGAGCGTTGCCGCGAACAGCCGACGGCAAGCCGGATTTGTCGGGGATCTGGCAGGCCGTGACGACCGCCAACTGGAACATTCAGGCACATTCTGCGGAGAAAGATGTGCCCGCGGGACTCGGCATTGTCGACGGTGATGAAATCCCGTATCAGCCGTGGGCCGCCACAAAGAAACGTGAGAATTTTGCCAATCGGACGACGGCAGATCCCGATGCGAGGTGTTTTCTCCCTGGAGTTCCGCGCGCCACCTATCTGCCGTTCCCATTCCAGATCTTCCAGACTCCGAACCACATCGCCATCACCTACGAGTACGTGCACGCCGTTCGCCGCATTTTCATGAACTCCCCTCACCCCAGAGGCCCGCTTGAATTTTGGATGGGTGACTCACGGGGACACTGGGAGGGGGACACGCTCGTCGTTGATGTGGTCTACTTCACCAACCAGACGTGGTTCGATCGCGCAGGCAACTTTCACAGCGAGGCGCTGCACGTCGTCGAGCGCTATACGCCGATCACCCCGTACCACATCAACTATGAGGCGACCATCGAAGATCCGAAGGTGTTCACACGGCCGTGGAAGATAAGTCTGCCGCTGTATCGTCGGATTGAGAAGAATATCCGCGTGCTCGACTACGAATGCTACGCCTTCGGCCTCGAGCGCACATGGTATAGACCGCCGGAGTAACGCCATGAGATATCGCTGTCAGATGTTGCTGCCTGTCCTTGCCATCGCGGCGCTGATCGCCGGCACTGTCGTCGATGCACGCCAGCAGGAGCCGGCAAAACCCTATGCGCCGCCGCGCACTCCGGACGGGCAGCCAGACATTCAGGGAATCTATAACCCGGTCGGCACGTTCTACAACATCGAAGACCTGGAGTATCAGTCCCTCTACCAGAACTTCAAGCCGAACCCGTCCGCGCGGGGCAAGAGCCTCATTATCGATCCGCCCGACGGGAAGATTCCGTATCAGGCGTGGGCGGCCGAAAAGAGAAAGCCAATCTATCAGCTCCACGGCGATCCGCCGCCCGAATATGTCGACCCGAACGCACAGTGCTGGCCTCAGGGAGTGCCGCGCCACGTGAACAACCGCGAGTTCGAGATCTTCCAGCCGCCGGGCCACGTGGTCATCTTCAACATGGCTCATCACACGTACCGGGTGATCCCGGTCGACGGCAGCCCCCACATCCCCGAGAACGTCAAGCTGTGGCTGGGCGACTCCCGAGGCCGCTGGGAAGGGAACACGCTGATCGTTGATGTCACAAACAACAACGATCAGACGTGGTTCGACGTCATGGCCAGCTTTCACAGCGACGCGATGCGCGTGACGGAGCGCATGACGCTGGTTAGCGCGGACCGGATCGAGTACCAGGCCGTCATCACCGATCCGAAGGTGTACACGCGACCCTGGACGTTCGCGATCGCCTTCAATCGGGCCAAGGACTACGGCACCGAGCTCTACGAGGAAGCCTGCGTCGAGGTGAACGACAGGAACATGGAGCTCCTGACACGGCCGGGGAGAAACTAGATTCGTTGAGGAGGATCAGTAAATGAGCACGCGACTCCGGCACTCCCTCAGGGCATTCGCACTCGTGCTGGTTCTCTGGTGGGCTGCACCAAGCTCCGCCGCGGCACAGGGCTGGAGTCCGTCGCGACTGCCTGACGGCCAGCCGGACATCCAGGGTATGTGGGAAGGCGGCCCTGATTCCGCAAACGCCGGACACAGCCTCGAAGAGGGCTGCTGCGATCCGGAGCACAACAGGATGCAGCGGAGGGCGGCGAACAACATCGGACTGCGGCAGCAGGTCATCATCGATCCAGCGAACGGAAAAATTCCGTTCCAGCCGTGGGCCGCCGCGAAGCGACGGGAGCATCTCATCAACCTCGAGGCGCCAACCGAGCTGCAGCACATCGAGCCCGAAGACCGTTGTTCGCTCCAGGGCGTTCCGCGAAGCAATCTCCGGGGGCCCATTCAGATCGTGCAGACTCCGGGACAGATCGTCATGCTCTTCGAATGGGTGCACGCCTTCAGGGTGATTCCCGTGGACGGCCGTCCCCATTCGCCCAAGGGCGCGGCCCTCTGGCAGGGAGACTCCCGCGGCCGGTGGGAGGGGAACACCCTTGTCGTCGAGGCAACGAACTTCCGTGTCGACCCGGTCGGCTACAACAAGCAGCCGTGGATCGACTCTCACGGAACCTTTTACAGCGATGCCCTTCGGGTCGTGGAACGCTGGAAGTTCACCAACGCCAATACGATCGAGTACGAAGCGACCATCGAAGATCCGAAAGTATTCACGCAGCCGTGGAAGATCGCGTACCAGATTATTCGGATGAATGAGAAGAATTTCGAGCTGATCGAAGAAGCGTGCTGGGAAGGCGTCAGCGTCGTCAACCGCCTCGAGGCAGGCCGAATCGCCGCGAAAGCGGGTAGACAGAAGGTCCACAGCCACAGCGAGCCGTAGAGGTCGTCATGCTGAAAACAGCCGTTCGCTCAATCATCGGAACGATCTTCGTCGTCGCTCTCGCATCGGACTCCGCGGCGCAGAATCTGCAGCGTACGCCCGATGGCAAGCCAGACCTCTCCGGTATCTGGCAGGCGGTGAACAGCGCGGCGTGGAACATCCTGCCTCATGCCGCCGAGCAAGGTGTACCCGCCGGTCTTGGCGTGGTCGACGGGAACGAAATTCCGTACCGTCCCGAGGCGGCGGCGAAGCAGCGTGAAAACTATGCGAATCGAGCGAAGCTCGATCCAGAAGCCAAATGCTGGTTGCCGGGAGTTCCCCGCGCCACCTACATGGGGTTTCCGTTTCAGATCGTCCAGACGCCGACTCAGGTGTCAATCCTGTACCAGTACGGTCACGCGTTGCGGAACGTCTACATGAACTCCGCGCACCCCAGAGGCCCCATCGAATTCTGGATGGGTGACTCGCGTGCGACCTGGGAGGGCGACACCCTCGTGGTGGACGTCGTGCACTTCAACGATCAGACATGGTTCGATCGAGCCGGCAATCATCATAGCGAGCAGCTGCACGTCGTCGAGCGCTATACGCCGGTGGATCGCAATCACATCAACTATGAAGTGACGATCGAGGATCCAAAGGTGTTCACGCGGCCCTGGAAGATGACCATGCCGTTGTATCGCAGGCTCGACCGGAACATGCAGATCCTGGAGTACGAGTGCTCGGCGTTCGATGACGCATTCCAGAACCCGCCAGCGGAGCGCTGAGGGTTGCAGGGATAGGGGTGGCGGAAGCCGCATCCCGAGGGAGGAACGGCAGATGGACAGACGATTCGGCGTGACGACTTACAGACGTTTCCGGACTGGTGCCGCGTGCGTTGTTGTCGCGGCGACAGCTGTTGCCGGAATATCCTCCGTCTTTGTGTCGGCGCAGGACGCCGCTCAGATACGTGTGCTGTCCAATCCACGCCCGGACAGGGTCAGTGGTGGCGACGTATTGATCCACGTCGGCATGCCAGCGGGCACGAGCGGCAGCGACGTGCGTGTTTCGCTGAACGGCGCGGACGTCACCTCGAACTTCCGACCCGACGCCGGCGGGCTGACGATGACAGGTCTTCTTACCGGTCTCGTGATCGGAACGAACACGGTAGGCGCGCAGCTGCGCGGCGGTCCAGAAGCGCGCGCGACGATTGTCAATCATCCCAATGCCGGTCCGGTTTTTTCCGGTCCTCACGAGCAACCATTCGTCTGCGAGACGCGCAGCTTCAAGCTTGCATCCGGCGGAACGCTGGGGGCAGCGCTCGACGAGAATTGCTCGATTGCCACCCGCGTTGACTATCTGTATCGCGCGACGGGCGCCGCTGAACTGAAACCGCTCGCCGCAGGAACGCCCCTGCCGGCGGATGTCGTGATGGTGACGACGCTGACCGGCCACAGGGTGCCTTACGTCGTTCGGATCGAAACAGGGACGATCAACCGGGCGATCTATCAGATCGCCATGCTCCACAATCCAGCCGCAGAAGCCGCACCTGACATCTTCACGCGATCTGCCGGATGGAACGGCCGACTGATTTATACGTTTGGCGGCGGCTGCACTGGCGGCTGGTATCGGCAGGGCACATCGACGGGAGGAGTGCTCGACGATGTCATGCTGCAGCGCGGCTATGCCGTTGCGTCGGCGACGTTGAATACGTTCGGCAACAACTGCGCCGAGACGCTTGCTGCCGAAACGATGATGATGGTGAAGGAGCACTTCATCGAAACGTACGGCCCGCCGAAGTTCACGATCGGCTGGGGAGGTTCGGGTGGCTCCTACCAGCAGCATCACATCGCCGAATCGTACCCGGGGCTTCTCGACGGAATCATGCCGGCCCGCAGTTTCCCGGACGTCGCGTTCGGCACCGTCCCCTTCATCACCGACGCGCGCCTCCTGAAGCAGTATTTCGATACGCTGGCGACGCTTCCGTACACAGCCGAGCAGAAGCGACAGATCACCGGCTTCGGTAATCTCGCGACGATGGCGTCAGTGGACGAAGGAGCGGGCCGGATTCACGTCACCGAGCATTGTCCTCCGGCGCTCGCGAAGAACCTCGTGTACGATCCGGCGAAAAACCCTCGCGGTGCGCGATGCACCGTCTACGACCATGCCGTCAACGTGTACGGGAATGACGCCGCTACCGGATTTGCGCGACGACCGCTCGATAACGTTGGCGTTCAATATGGTCTGGGAGCACTGAACATCGGTGCCATTACGACCGCGCAGTTCCTCGATTTGAACGAGAAGATTGGCGGATACGACAACGACGGGAACATGGTGTCCCGTCGCACGGTTGGGGATCCGGCGGCAATCCGCGCGGCCTATCGATCGGGGCTGATGCTCAACGGTGCCGGCGGCCTCGCCACCACGCCAATCATCGACTATCGCGCCTACCGCGATGATCTGCCCGACGGCGACATCCACATTCGTTACACGTCGTTCTCGACGCGTGAACGTCTGCGCAAGGCCAACGGATATACGGACAACCATGTCATGTTGACCGACGACCGGCGATGGGGCGATTCGACTCGCGCGCCGGTGCTGGCCGACGCACTCAATCAGATGGATCGCTGGCTCACCAGCCTGGTAGAAGACACGTCAGCCGATCCGAAGATCGACAAGGTTCGTCGTGCGAAGCCGGCGGATTTGGTCGACGCGTGCTGGACACGCGATGACAAGCCTCAGAAAATCGTCGAACCTGCCACCTATGGCTCCGGGCGCTGCGAGGAACTCTATCCGGCCAACTCGGTTCCGCGCGGAGTTGCCGGAGCACCGGTCAGCTCTGACGTGGCGAAATGCCAGCTCAAGGCCATCAGCACGTCAGATTACAAAGCGACGTTCACGGCCGACGAGATGGCTCGGCTCAGACGGATTTTCCCGGACGGCGTGTGCGACTGGTCGAAGCCTGGAATCGAGCAGCAACAGCCGAGCGATAGCTGGCAGACCTTCGGCGGAACGGCGGGACCGCGAGTGGCGACGGTCCGTTGACGCGGCCGTACAAAGAACGCGCGTGCAATCCAATGTAGCGTGCAATCGCATGTAGGGGCCGACCTTCAGGTCGGCCCTGAGGAAAGACTGTTCCTGAAGGCAAGGTAATAGACCGGCACGCCCGCCAGGATGATGACGAAAGGCACAATCGTCAACAGCGGGTCCGCGACGAGCGCATTCCCGACCAGGTAGAGTCCCGCCGCCACAAACACGCCCGGCACTACCGGATAACCAGGTACGCGGTAAGGACGCGGCAGCTCCGGCTTCGTGCGGCGGAGCTGGTAGAGACCGCCCACAGCGAGCGCGTAGAAGGGCCAGATCGACAACACGAAGACATCTGTCAGCTGCTCGAACGTGCGTGCGAACACGAATGCCACGCCGAGGGCGGCCGCGAGCGAAATTGCCATGTGCGGCGTGCCGAACCGTGGATGAACGCTGGCTAACCGGCGGAATAACAAGCGATCGTCGGCCATGGCGAAGAAGGTTCGAGGGGCCGTCAGCATGGTGGACATCAGCGCGCCGAACGTCGAGATCGTGACGACCACGGACACTGTGGCCACGCCGAGAGATCCGAAAATCGTTGCCATCGTGTCGGCGGCAATCAGTGGCGACTGAGCCAGCCGTTCGATCGGATTGACGTACAGATAGGCCGTGTTCGTCGCGACATAGATGGCAACGATGGCGATGGTCGCCGCGATGATTGCTCGTGGCAAGGCGCGCCGCGTATCGACGACTTCGCCAGAAACGTAGGATGCATCCGCGAATCCGTCGTACGCCCACAGCACCGATATGAGTGCAAGGCCAAAAAGGCCCGCGTCTACCTCACTGCCGTTCTCGATGAAGTGGGTCACCGATCCGCCGGCGCCCCCTCCGAGTGCCAGTGACATGAGCACCATGAGCGCCAGTGCCCCGAACTTCATCGTGGTGGAAACGCCGACAATCGCTGCGCCGAGGCGGATGCCACGGATGTTCGCGGCAGCCGTGCCGATGATGGCCGCGGCAGCGAGGGAATCCGTCACGTTTCCATGCGCCGCCGGGTCGTAGCCCAGCGAGCGGAGCAGATATTCGCTGAATACAGTGCTGATTGCTCCTGTCGCCGAGGCGCGAATGAGGACGAGCTGCGACCAGCCGAACAGGAAGGCGACAAGGCGACCCCAGCTTTCGCGCAGGTACACGTACAGCCCACCCGTATAGGGGAGCGCGGCCGCCAGCTCCGCAAATGAAAGCGCGCCGCATAACGCAATTAATCCCCCCAGCACCCACACTGCAAGCATCAGGAGCGGGTCCGGTCACCCGCGTCGCGATGGCGGCCGGTGTGCGGAAAATGCCAGACCCGATAGTCACGCCGATGGTGATCGCAACGACGCTCCAGAATCCTAGACGGCGCTCAAGTTGAGTTGGCGCCGTGTGCGCGGCTGTTTGCATGCGCGCCTAGGTTACATGAGGGCCAAGGGGTCTTACATAAGGTCGACCTTGGAAGCCAAAAGATGGAGGGACATCATGACGGCAGGAACAGTGAAGTGGGCGACGTGGCTGCCGATGGTGGCGGCCGGGGCTGTGGCGGCATACGCGTATCGAGGCGTCCGGCATACCGGGCGGGCCGCCGGGGAACGGCGGCCATAGCGGATCGCGACTCTGATACCCGGCAGCAGCTTGGGGGCGCCTCGGGTATTCACGTCGAGCAGGCCACCACAGTCAACAGGCCTCTGGCGGAAGTCTTCCGCTTCTGGCGGAACTTCGAGAATTTTCCGACGTTCATGAAGCATCTGCATTCCGTGTCACAGAGGGAAGCCGGAATTTCCCACTGGGTCGCACGGGGGCCGGCCGGGCTCGATGTCGAATGGGACGCGCGAATCATCAACGAGATCGACGGCAGACTCATTGCGTGGCAGTCGCTCGAAGGTTCCACCGTCTCAACGGCGGGTTCGGTCAACTTCCGGGAGACGCCGCGTGGATGCGAGGTGCGGGTCAATCTGCAATACAAGCCGCCTGCCGGAAAGATTGGCGCTGCGTTCGCGTGGCTCTTTGGCCGGGAGCCCAGCAGTCAGATACGCGACGACCTGCGGCGTTTCAAGCAATTGATTGAGACCGGAGAAATTCCAACCATCGAGGGACAGCCGGTCGGAGGGCGACAATGAAAGCCGTGTGCTGGCAGGGTACCGACCGGATCACCGTGGAAGATGTGGCCGAGCCGTCGATTCTCAACCCGCGCGATGCGATCGTCCGCGTCACATCGACGGCCATTTGCGGTTCGGACCTGCACCTGTTGGACGGGTTCATTCCTACGATGAAGCCTGGCGACATCCTCGGCCACGAATTCATGGGCGAGGTGGTGGACGTTGGCCGGTCGGTGAGCAACCTGCGGAAAGGCGATCGAGTAATCGTTCCGTTTCCAATATCGTGCGGCCAGTGTTACTT
This sequence comes from uncultured Acidobacteriota bacterium, assembly GCA_963814955.1. GTDB lineage: Bacteria > Acidobacteriota > Vicinamibacteria > Vicinamibacterales > UBA2999 > DATCJA01. Next base: position 212,882 of record CAWFEX010000008.1, on the reverse strand, counting down.
CTGCCGGAATGAGCTGTGGGCGTGCTGCGACAATTCCAATCCGAATGGTTCGGTCACCGAAACGCTGTACGGTTATCCTGCCAGTGCGCTGTTCGGCTACTCGCACATGATGGGCGGCTACGCCGGCGGGCAAGCCGAGTTCGTCCGAGTTCCTTACGCGGATGTTGGTCCGTTCAAGGTCCCGCAGCATCTGCGCGATGAACAGGTCCTGTTCCTGACCGACATCTTTCCCACCGGATACATGGCCGCGGAGAACTGCAACATCCGCCGTGGCGACACGATTGCGGTCTGGGGCTGCGGGCCGGTGGGGCAGTTTGCCATCCGCAGCGCATTCCTCCTGGGCGCCTCGCGGGTGATTGCCATCGACACGGTCCCCGAGCGGCTGCATATGGCCGCCGAGGCGGGCGCCGATACGTTGGATTCGCTGGACGACGATCTCTTCGACCGGCTGCAGACGATGACCGGAGGGCTTGGGCCGGACGCGTGCATCGATGCGGTGGGAATGGAAGCCCACGGTGCGCACATCGATCACTGGTTCGACAAGGCGAAAACATCGGTCTACCTGGCAACGGATCGCGCCGCGGCGGTGCGCCAGGCCATTCACTGCTGCCGGAAAGGCGGGACCGTCTCGATACCGGGCGTGTACGGCGGATTCATCGACAAGGTTCCGATGGGTGCCGCATTCAGCAAAGGACTCACGCTGAAGATGGGTCAGACTCACGTTCACAGGTATCTGGGACGCCTGCTTCGTCACATCGAGAGCGGCGACATCGATCCCTCGTTTGTCATTACGCACCGCGAACCGCTGGAAAACGCGCCGACGATGTACCGGACGTTCAGAGACAAGCGGGACGGCTGCGTCAAGGTGGTGCTGAAGCCGCATTGAGCTGGGAAAAGGCACCAGGCCGACTGGACCTTCGCCTTTTTTACGTTTATCATCGTGGGCCATGCTGCCGCCCTTCGATGGGCGCTCGCCCCTGGACGACGCTCGGAATGACCCTGAGCTTGTCGGAGGGTCAGGGCGCCTCGACTTCCATCGAGAAGCGGTTCGGCATACCGACCCCGCACGCGAAGGCGCGCTGCAGACGGTCCTCGCACGCCTGACTGGCGGATCGCAGGCAAATCGAGACGACCCTGACGGCTGGATCACCGCCGTTCGCGTGGCCCCGGCGGTTTCTGCTCGCTACGCCGCGTTCCCCGACGGCGTCATCGAACCACTCCGTGAAGTGCTGCGGGCACGGGGCATCGTTCAGCTGTATTCCCATCAGGCCACGGCGATCGAGCATGCCCTTGCGCACCGGAACGTGGTCATTACGACGCCGACGGCATCCGGAAAAACCCTCTGTTACAACGCCCCTGTCCTGAACACGATTCTGCGGGACCCCTCGGCTCGGGCGCTCTATCTCTTTCCCACAAAGGCACTTGCCCAGGATCAGCTGGCGGAGCTCCATGGACTCGCCGAGCTGATTGCCTCAGGCCCCGGCGGCGAAGTCGGCGTGTTTACTTACGACGGAGATACGCCCCAGGACGCCCGCAAAGCCATTCGTACCCGCGCGCACGTCGTGCTCAGCAACCCGGACATGCTCCATTCCGGTGTGCTGCCGCATCATCCCCGCTGGGCCAAGCTGTTTGAAAACCTCCGCTTCGTGGTCGTCGACGAGCTGCACACCTATCGGGGGGTGTTCGGCAGCCATCTGACGAATGTCTTGCGGCGCCTGCGGCGGATTTGCCGCCACTATGGTTCCAATCCCACGTTCATCTGCTCCTCAGCCACCATCGCAAACCCGTGCCAGCTTGCGGAAGGTCTCGTGGAGCAGCCATTCGAGCTGGTCTCGGAGCACGGTGCGCCTCGCGGCGAAAAGGTGTTCCTCTTCGTGAACCCTCCCGTCGTGAATCGGCAGCTCGGGATTCGGCGCTCGTGTCTGGCAGAGACGCGGCGAATCGCCGGCGAGTTTCTCAGGCGTGGGATGCAGCTGATTGTCTTCGCGCAGAGCCGGCTTGCGACCGAGATCCTCACGACGTATCTCAAGGACGATTTCGATGGTCCGGTGGGCACCCGCGAACGAATCCGGGGCTACCGGGGAGGGTACCTTCCGCAGCGACGCCGCCAGATTGAAAAGGAGCTGAGGGACGGATCGGTGCAGGCCATTGTTTCGACAAATGCGCTGGAACTCGGCATCGACATCGGCGCGCTCGATGTGTGCGTGATGGCTGGGTATCCGGGAACGATTGCCGCAACGTGGCAGCGAGCGGGACGCGCGGGCCGCAGGAGCGGCCGCTCAGCGGCGGTGCTCGTAGCCAACAGCGCGCCTATCGATCAGTTCGTCGTGCGCCACCCGTCGTATTTCTTCGACGCGTCGCCGGAACACGCGCTGATCAATCCCGACAATCTGCACATCCTCGTCGAACATGTGAAGTGCGCGGCTTTCGAGATGCCTTTCACCACTTCGGAGCAGTACGGACGCCACGACGTCCAGGAAGTCCTGGGTGTGCTGGCGGAAAGTGGCCTGGTGCATCGTGTTGACGGCCCACCGGTAACTGACAGCCCGCCGGCAGCCGGAGATCTGCAGGTCTCCGGTTCCGAGGGCCGATGGCAGTGGACGAGCGAGTCATACCCGGCGGATGCTGTCAGCCTGCGGTCGATTTCCTCGGATAACTTCGTGGTTGTCGATATCACGCGCGGCTCCGACGTGATAGGCGAGACGAGCTTTACGAGCGGACCTGCCACGCTGCACGAAAAGGCCATCTACCTTCTCGAAGGCGCGCTGTTCCAGGTTGAGCGGCTCGATTTCGACGGACGAAAAGCGTACGTGCGCTCGATCGACTGCGATTACTACACCGACGCGATCACCTACACAAAGGTCAGGACTCTGGAGCAGTTCGACGAGCGTGGAGCAGCGTCACACGGCGAAGTGCATGTGTCGTCGCGTGTGGTGGGTTTCAAGAAAATCAAGTTCTACACCAACGAGAACATCGGCTCGGGTGAGCTCGATTTACCCGAGCAGGAGCTGCACACGTCGGCTTACTGGCTGACCGTCCCGCGCAGTGTCATGGCAGCGCTGCCGTACGCGGTTGACGACCGGCGAGACGGTGTCGTCGGCCTGTCGTTTGCGATGAGGCAGGTCGCGCAGCTTCTGCTGATGTGCGATCGGCAGGACATCGGAATCTCGATTGGCAGCGGAGACGAGTCCGGGGACACGGGTCTCACTCGCACCGGACATCCGGCCACCATCGCGGAAGAGCCTCTGGTGTTCATTTACGACAACTATCCGGGAGGCATCGGCTTCAGCGAGCCGCTCTTCGCAATGCACGCCGATCTGCTTGCCCGCACGCGGGACCTCATCGCCGGCTGCGAATGCGAGCACGGCTGCCCGACCTGTGTCGGGCCCATTGGCAATACGGGTCCGCTCGCGAAAACCGTGGCCGTGAGGATTCTGCAGCTCCTCATGGAGTCCGCTGCGCCAGCACTGGACGTCGCATGAACCTTCTGGAACGTCTTCGGAGCGTCGTGGGGACGTCTGATGGCGGGTCGGCTGCGCATGTACGTGGGCCGGGTTCCACGGACGGACGCGATCCAACGTCCGTGGACCCGGCAATAGACGATGCAACTGACATGCTCGGCGGGGAATGGCGGGGGTCGTCCGGGCAGCGGTACCTCGTCATCGACCGCAGCTATTCTCCCGGTCATCGTCATGGTTACGTGGCCGTTGCCGACAGTGCGCCGGGACAGGACGGCGGTTGGCCCGTGCTTTCGCTGCTCGAACCCTCGATCACGAAGGCGCGCCTGCTGTTCATCGATCTCGAAACAACGGGTCTTGCGGGCGGCGCCGGAACGTACGCGTTTCTGGTGGGCTGTGGATGGTTCGACAACGCGACGTTCAGGGTCCGCCAGTTCCTGCTGCCCTCGTACGGGGCCGAACGCGGTCTGCTCGGGGACGTGGCCGATGCCATTGCCGCAGCCGGCACGCTCGTCACGTACAACGGAAAGACGTTCGACCTGCCGCTGCTTGAAACGCGCTTTCTCTTTCACCGCATGACGGCTCCGTTTCCCGATATGCCGCATGTCGATCTGTTGCATACGGCCAGGCGCTTGTGGCGTGCGGTGGAAGGCAACTACCTGGATGGCGGATCGGCACGAGTCAAATGCCGTCTGGGAGCGCTCGAGCAGTCGGTCCTTGGACATTTTCGTGAGCACGATGTGCCCGGCTACGGCATTCCGTCGCGCTACTTTCAATACGTCCGCAGCGGCGACAGCCGGCCGCTCGTGGCGGTGCTGGAACACAATCGCCTGGATCTGCTTTCGCTGGCGCTCTTGACGGCGAGGGCCGCGCAGTTGCTCGAGGACGGGGCCGCCGCGGCGCGCACACCGCGCGAGGCGTACGGTCTCGGTAGCCTGTATCAGCGTGCCGGCCTCCTCGATCAGGCCCGCGCGTGCTTTGCGCGGGCGTCGGTCATGTCCGAATCCGACCCCTGCACCTCCGCGGAGGCGTTGCGCGCCTGCGCGGTTCTCGCGCGCCGCGCGCGTCAACACGATGAAGCGGCCGGCGCCTGGCGACGCATTCTCGAGCTCCGCGAATGCGAGGCCCGCCTGATTCATGAGGCGAGCGAGGCTCTGGCGATTCATCACGAACATCGGGATCAGAACCTTGATCTCGCGCGCGACCTGGCTCGTCAGTCACTTCAATTCGCCAGGACCGCCTCACGTGCGCAAGCCGTCCACCACCGGCTGGCGCGGCTCGATCGCAAGCTTGCCGCGCCACGCCGCGATCGAGCCTGTGCAGCAAATTCGGCGCTGCTGTTCTAGCCAATGGCGGGTCCGCATAAAAAGCGGACACTCCGACTATTAACTGCGCGCGTTGTCCGCCTTTAGCCGGACCAACGTCTGGTCCGCCTGAAGGCGGGCACCACAACGCACAGTCCGCATGAGCTAGTCACCCTAATGGTTGGGCTCATCGCCGGATAACGGCACTCGACGGCACGAATTATGGACCCCGAAGACCGGAGGACACAGATGGTTCAGCTCTGGCGGACAGTCGTGGCATTGACGCTGGTTGCCGGAATCGGCGGCTGCGGAATGCTGAAGGGCGATCGGGAGGCCACCGTGCCCGAACCGATTACGCCCGAGCAGAAGGCCGTGGCCTCGCCGGAGAATCCCGATTCGGCGATCCTGGCGGATTTCAATGCCCGGCTCGATCGCTTCGTCAAGACCCAGCGCGCGCTGCTGAAGCAGGCCCCACTCTCGGAAGACGCGACGCCGGCCCAGATAAAGTCACGGCAGGAGATGCTGGCGGCACAGTTGCGCGACATCCGCAAGAACGCGAAACATGGAGACATCTTCACGCCGCCGGTCGCCGCGCTGTTCAAGCGGCTCATGTACCCCGAGGTGAAAGGGGCTGAACGCAAGGAGACCAGGGAGGCGCTGGAGGAGGAAGACGGCGAGGTCGCGGAAGTGTGGCTCAAAGTAAACGGGACGTGGCCGGACAGCGAGCCGCTGACGACAATGCCGGCAAACATCCTGGGAAACCTGCCGCAACTGCCGAAGGACGTCGAGTACCGTATCGCGAACAAGCGGCATCTCGTGCTGCGCGACGTCGACGCGAACATCATCGTCGATTTCATCTATAACGCGATTCGCTAACGGGGGAGTGCCATGCATCGGCTCATCGTCGCCATTGTGCTGTTCGTCCTTGCGGGGCCGCTGGCCGCGCAGGAACTGAAGCTGCCGAACAAGGATGGAACGATCAAGTTTGCAGTCTTGGGCGACACCGGCACCGGAGGAAGCGACCAAGTGGCCGTCGGGCGGCAGCTCAATAGTTTCCGCGCCAAGTTTCCATTCGAGTTCGTGCTGTTGCTCGGCGACAACCTGTACGGAAGCGAAAGTCCCGGCGATTACAAACGGAAGTTCGAGACGCCGTACAAGGAGCTCCTCGACGCCAAGGTGAAGTTCTACGCCGCGCTCGGGAACCATGACGACCCCAACCAGCGAAACTACAAGCTGTTCAACATGAACGGCGAGCGCTACTACACGTTCAAGCCGTCGCTGACGTCGAGCGTCCGCTTTTTCGCGCTCGACAGCAACTACATGGACCCGAAGCAGCTGCAGTGGTTCGAGAAGGAGCTGGCGGGCAGCGGATCGGACTGGAAGATCGCGTTCTTCCACCATCCGCCGTACGCATCAGGCCAGCACGGCTCGGACGAGATCCTGCGAGGTCACCTCGAGCCACTGTTCATGAAGCACGGCGTCAACGTCGTCCTGACCGGCCACGAGCACTTCTATGAGCGCATCAAGCCCCAGAAGGGCGTGCAGTATTTCGTCATGGGGAATTCGGCGAAGCTGCGCAAGGGCGACATCAATCCCACGGGGCTCACGGCCGTCGGCTACGACGAGGGGTACGGCTTCATGCTCGTCGAGATCGACGGCGACAACATGTACTTCGTCGCGCTGAACGAACGCGGGCAAGCCGTAGACAGCGGCGTCGTGCGAAAGGCCACGACCGACAACCGTGTGATAGGAACGAGCGGCAAGCCTGGGCCAGGAGCGGAAACCGGTCCTGCGAAGCCGGCGCCGGCGGCCCCCAAGCCGAGTCCACCGCAACCGCAGCGCTGACGGGCCTGTACACAACGAAGGCGGACCCGCGGGTCCGCCTTTTGGCGTTTTGGGACGTCCGGTGCGCTATGCCGTCGCGGTCTTGCGCGTCCGCTTGGCGGCGCCGGCGGTCTTCGCCTTGGCGGCCTTGGCCGCGGTGCGTCGCTGCTCGGACGTCTGGGTGCCGAACTTCTTGGTGAACCGCTCCACGCGGCCTTCCGTGTCGATCAGCTTCTGCCGACCAGTGAAGAAAGGATGGCACATGGAGCAGATCTCGAGGTGCAGCTCGGGTTTGGTCGACCGCGTCTTGAACGTGTTGCCGCACGCACAACGCGCCTCGACGTCGTGATACTTGGGATGAATCCCTTCTTTCACAGCAGGCTCCTCAGGGTGTTGCCGAAACCTCGATTATATCAGCACGCTCTACGGGGCCTTCAGGCCACCGTAGCAGCCTACGATTTTCCAGCGGCCATCGCCGCCAGGAACTCGCTGTTCGTCTTTGTTTTGCCCATCTTCGACAGCAGCAGCTCCATGGCCTCGGTGGGCGAGAGTGGCGTCAAGACCCGGCGAAGCACGAAAACGCGGTTCAGCTCCTCTTTTGGCAGCAGCAGCTCCTCTTTTCGTGTTCCGCTCTTGGTGATGTCGATGGACGGGAACACGCGCCGATCCGTCAGCTTCCGGTCGAGATGGATCTCCATGTTGCCGGTGCCCTTGAACTCTTCGAAGATGACCTCGTCCATTCGCGAGCCCGTGTCGACCAGCGCGGTCGCCACGATCGTCAACGAGCCCCCCTCCTCGATGTTGCGCGCCGCGCCGAAAAAGCGCTTCGGCCTCTGCAGGGCGTTGCTGTCGACGCCGCCCGACAGCACTTTGCCCGACGCCGGCACGATGGTGTTGTAGGCGCGCGCCAGCCGCGTGATCGAGTCGAGCAGGATGACGACGTCCTTCTTGTGCTCGACGAGCCGCTTGGCCTTTTCGATCACCATCTCCGCCACCTGCACGTGGCGCTGCGCCGGCTCGTCGAACGTCGACGAAATCACCTCGCCGCGAACCGATCGCTGCATGTCCGTGACTTCCTCCGGCCGCTCGTCGATGAGCAGGACGATGAGATAGACCTCGGGGTGATTCGACGTGATGCTGTTCGCGATGCTTTGCAGGAGCATCGTCTTGCCGGTGCGGGGCGGCGCGACGATGAGGCCTCGCTGACCCTTGCCGATGGGGGTCAGGAGATCCATCACACGGCCGGACAGACTCTCGGGTTGGGTCTCGAGTGTCAGCTTCTGCTGAGGGTAGAGAGGCGTCAGGTTCTCGAAAAAGACCTTTTCCTTCGTCTTCTCTGGCGGCTCGAAGTTGATGGCTTCGACCTTGATCAACGCAAAGTACCGTTCGCCATCCTTTGGCGGCCTAATCACCCCCGATACCGTATCTCCGGTATGCAGGTCGAACTTGCGGATCTGGGATGGCGACACGTAAATGTCATCGGGCCCCGGCAGATAGTTGTAGTCGGGGGCACGCAGGAAGCCGAATCCATCGGGCAGCGTCTCGAGCACGCCTTCGGAGAAGATGTTTCCGCTCTTCTCGGCGCGCACGCGCAGGATCTCGAAAATCAGCTCCTGCTTGCGCATCCCCGTTGCGCCGGCGATGTCGAGCTCTTTCGCGATTTTCGTCAGCGCCGTGATGCTCATCTCCTTGAGCGCTGACAGAGAGATCGACTGCGCGGGAGCAGCGGGTGGCGCTGCTGCCGGCGCCTGGGCATTGGCGGCACCCTTGGCCGCGGGCGCGTCCGCCGTGGCGCTGCGCGTGGAGGCGGGGGCCTCGGTGGCGGCGGGCGTCGCGGTGGCAGTGCCTACGGCGCCGTTCTTTGACTTGTTAGTCGGGCGATCGTCTTCCACAGTTCATCCAGTCCTTCCCCCGTCTGCGCTGACACCAGCGTAACGGAGGCATCAAATAACGATTCAAGTTCCCGCGTATGGCGCGCCCGTTCGGCGCGCGTCAGCTTGTCGGCCTTGGTCCCGATGATCGCTTTCGCACCTGGCTGCGATTTCAACCACGTCCACGCATCGAGGTCGGTCTCGAGCCCTGGGTGGCGCGCATCCACGAGGAGCAGTACGCCCTTCGCCCCGCCTTCACGTCCAAAATAGGCGTCTGTCAGGCGATTGAATTCACGGGCGGAGGCATCACCGCCCCGTGCATAGCCGTAGCCCGGCAAGTCGACCAGATATACCGCCGGAGCCGATCCGCGCTGCACGCGATAGAAATTTGCCAGGCGCGTCTTGCCCGGCGCCGCGCTCGTGCGCGCCACTTTGCGTCTCGCCAGCGCGTTGATCAGGGTCGATTTGCCCACATTGGACCGGCCGACCAGAGCCACTTCCGGCAGCCGATCACGCGGAAAGTCACGTGCGCCAGCGGCGCTCGCAACGAATTCGGCCGAAACAATCACATTTACGAATTTGCGGATCTACACATTTACGCGGTGGAATGCAATTCGACAATCCGTCAATTCGTCAAGTCGTTAGTGCGTGGTCGGCGTCTCTCCCGCGTCGGTTACCTCGCGTACCACCGGTGCCACGGGCAAGCGCGCAGGCAGCGGCTCGGCCAGCGCAATCTTCAGCACTTCGTCCATCGTCGACACCAGGTGCAGGTTCAAGGAGTCGAGGACGTTTTTCGGGATGTCCGCCAGGTCCTTTTCGTTGTCGCGCGGCAGCACGATGTTCGTGACGCCGGCGCGGTGCGCCGCCAGCACCTTCTCCTTGACGCCGCCGATCGGAAGGACCTTGCCCCGCAGCGTGATTTCGCCCGTCATCGCCACGTCGCGGCGGGCTGGGATCTTCGTGACGGCCGAGGCCAGCGCCGTCGCCATCGTGATGCCCGCTGACGGACCATCCTTCGGAATCGCGCCTTCAGGCACGTGCACGTGAATGTCGATCTTCGAGTGGAAGTCCTCGGGCAGATTGAACTCCGGGGCTTTCGAGCGGATGTAGCTGAGCGCCGCCTGTGCCGACTCCTGCATGACGTCGCCAAGCTTGCCGGTGAGCGTCAGCTTGCCCTTGCCCGGCATCAGCGTCGCTTCGCTGACGAGCAGCTCGCCGCCAACTTCGGTCCACGCGAGGCCCGTGGCGATGCCCACTTCGTTCTGTTCCTCGGCGACGCTCGGTCGGAACCTCGGCACACCGAGGTACTCGGTCACCTTCTCGGCGTTGATGTCTTCCTTGAATGTTCTCCCCTCGACGACGACTTTGCGGGCGACTTTGCGGCAGATCGACGAGATCTCGCGCTCGAGGTTACGAACGCCGGCTTCCCGGGTGTAGCGCTGGATGATCGTCTGAATCGCCTCATCGTGAATGACGATGTTGCTGTTCGTCAAGCCTGCGCCCTCAATCGCCTTCGGCGCGAGGAACCGCTTCGCGATCTCGATTTTTTCATGCTCCGTGTAGCCGGCCAGCTGCAGCACCTCCATGCGATCCCGGAGCGCCTGGGGGACCGTGTGCAGCACGTTCGCCGTGCAGATGAACATGACGTGCGAAAGGTCGAACTCGACGTCCAGATAGTGGTCGAGGAACGAGTTGTTCTGCTCCGGATCGAGCACCTCGAGGAGCGCCGCGGACGGATCGCCGCGGAAGTCCATCGACATCTTGTCGACTTCGTCGAGCAGGAACACCGGATTCTGCGTGCCGGCCTTCTTCATCATCTGGATGATCTGGCCGGGGAACGCGCCGATGTACGTCCGCCGATGTCCCCGAATCTCCGCCTCGTCGCGGACGCCGCCGAGCGACAGCCGGACGAACTTCCGGTTCATCGCGCGGGCGATCGACTTGGCGAGCGATGTTTTGCCGACGCCGGGAGGTCCCGAGAACGTGAGGATGGTGGCTTTCGGCTTCTTGACGAGCGAGCGAACGGCCAGGAACTCGAGAATGCGGTCCTTGATCTTCTCGAGCCCGTAATGATCTTCGTTGAGCACCGCTTCGGCGTGCTTCAGGTCGCGGTTTTCGCGCGTCTTCTTGAACCAGGGCACCGCGATGAGCCAGTCCAGATAGTTGCGGGAGACGGTGGCTTCGGCCGACATCGGCGGCATCGCCTCGAGGCGCTTCAGCTCCTGGGTGGCTTTTTCCTCCACCTCTTTCGGCATCCGCGCGTCCTTGATCTTCTTCTGCAGCTCTTCGATCTCGTTGCCCTTGTCGTCCTTGCGGCCCAGTTCCTTCTGGATCGCCTTCATCTTCTCGTTGAGGTAGTACTCCTTCTGGGCCTTCTCCATCTGCTTCTTGACGCGCGACTGGATGCGGCGATCGACCTGAAGCTTGTCGACTTCGATCTCGAGGATGCCGGCGATCCTGTTCAGGCGCTCGAATGGAGAAATGATTTCGAGAAGATTCTGCTTTTCGTCGACGCCGACGACCAGGTGCGCGGCAATCGTATCGGCGAGCTTGCCGGGGTCGTCGACGCGGACGGCCGCAATCATCGCGTCGTAATGCAGGTTGTTCGACAGCTTTACATACTGCTCGAACAGCGACACAACGCGCCCCATCGTCGTTTCCACGTCGCCGGCCGCCGCCTCTTTCGTCTTGGGCAGCACTTTGACGACCACGCGATAGAAGCCCTTGTCTTCCTTCCATTCGACCGCCCGGGCCCGGTCGACACCCTCGACGAGCACCTTGATGTTGCCGTCCGGCAGCTTGAGGCTCTGCACCACGTTGGCCACGCAGCCCATCGTGTAGATGTCGTCGGCCTTGGGATCGTCGATGGACGCATCGTGCTGCGCGGCCAGAAAGATCCGCTTGTCCTTCATCAAGGCGTGCTCGAGCGCGCGGATGGACGACGGCCGTCCGATTACGAACGGCATCATCATGTGTGGAAAAACGACGACGTCCCGCAGCGGGACGATCGGAAGGGTTTCGTAGACTTCCATTCGGTTCCTTGTAGGTCCGCTCGGGCCGACCTGAAGGTCGGCCCCTACATCCGGTGCGCACGCCGGCTCGTGTAGGGGCCGACCTTCAGGTCGGCCCGGCAACCAGCCTATCCGGCCTTTTCAATCAGTGTAATGGATTTGTCCTTGGCTTCCACGATCTCGCGGGTGACGACCACCTCGCGGAGCTTCTTCTGGCCCGGCACCGAATACATCAGATCAAGCATCAGGTCTTCGATGATCATGCGGAGGCCCCGCGCGCCGATCTTGCGCGTGAGCGCCGACTCCGCGATTGCCTCGAGTGCGTCATCGGTGAATCGCAGCTTGACGTTCTCGTACTCGAAGAGCTTCTGGTACTGGCGTGTAATCGCGTTGCGGGGCTGCGTGAGGATCTGGATGAGCGCCGGTTTGTCGAGCTCGTGCAGCGTGCCCACGACAGGCAGCCGGCCGACGAACTCGGGAATAAGCCCGTACTTGATGAGGTCTTCCGGCTCCACCGATTCCAGCGTCGTGCCGACCTCGCGCTTCTGCACCGACTTGACGTCGGCCTTGAAGCCAAGCGTCTTCTTGCCGACGCGGCGATCGATGAGTTTCTCGAGGCCGACGAACGCGCCGCCGCAGATGAACAGGATGTTCGTCGTGTCGATCTGGAAGAACTCCTGATGCGGGTGCTTGCGGCCGCCCTGAGGTGGAACGTTCGCGACCGTGCCCTCGAGAATTTTGAGCAACGCCTGCTGAACTCCTTCACCCGAGACGTCCCGCGTAATCGACGGATTCTCGTCCTTGCGGCAGATCTTGTCGACTTCGTCGATGTAGATGATCCCCTGCTGGCACTTTTCGATGTCGCCGCCGGCCGCCTGCAGCAGCTTGAGGATGATGTTTTCGACGTCCTCGCCGACGTAGCCCGCCTCGGTCAGCGTGGTGGCATCGACGATCGTGAAGGGCACCGAAAGCAGCTTGGCAAGGGTCTGTGCGAGGAGCGTCTTGCCCGTCCCCGTCGGCCCGATGAGCATGATGTTCGACTTCGTCAGCTCGACATCGTTCCGGCTGCGCGGCTGCTTCTGAATCTCGATCCGTTTGTAGTGGTTGTAGACGGCGACAGCGAGCTTTTTCTTGGTGCGTTCCTGGCCGATGACGTACTCGTCGAGGAATTTCTTGATCTCGGGTGGCGAGGGCAGTGACGAGCGGACGCCGCGATTCTCGAACCGGTTGTCGTCCGCGATGATGTCGTTGCAGACCTCGACGCATTCGTCGCAGATGAAGACCGTCGGGCCGGCAATCAGCTTGCGGACGTCGTTCTGGTCCTTGTTGCAGAACGAGCAGCGGAGAATCTCGGTCTCGCCGTTTTTCTTGACCATGACTTGTCGGGCTTGAGCCTTGGACTTTGGCTATGGCCAGAGCCTAAAGCCCAGAGCCTAAAGCCTTTCCGATGTTACACCCGTTTTCGAATGACGTCATCGATTATCCCGTATTCCTTTCCCTGGTCGGCCGACATGATGTAATCGCGCTCCGTATCTTCCTGGATGCGCTTCAGCGGCTGTCCCGTATGGTGCACGAGAATTTCGTTGAGCCGCTCGCGCATGCGCAGAATTTCGCGTGCCGCAATGTCGATGTCGGTCGCCTGTCCCTGCAAGCCCTGCATCAAGGGCTGGTGGATCACGATTCTGGAATTGGGCAACGAAAAGCGCTTCCCCTTCGTTCCAGCCGCGAGCAGCACCGCCGCCATCGACGCCGCCTGTCCGATGCACATCGTCTGCACGTCCGGCTTGATGAATTGCATCGTGTCGTAAATCGCCAGCCCAGCAGTTATCGACCCTCCCGGACTGTTGATGTAGAGAAAAATGTCCTTGTCCGGGTCTTCCGCTTCCAGGAACAGCATCTGGGCGATGACGAGGTTGGCAATCGTGTCGTCGATCGGCGTCCCGATGAAAATGATGCTGTCCTTGAGCAGCCGCGAAAAAATGTCATAAGCCCGTTCGCCGCGGTTGGTCTGTTCGACCACCATCGGTACCAACTGAGCGCGCGGCTCGATCACGTGACGCATACTGGTTCGGCTGGTCGACGTCGGATTGTCGTGTGATTTGGTGGACAGGTCTGGTAGCGGGAGACCTTTAGGTCTCCGGTGCTCCCCGGAAACCTGACGGTTTCCGGCTACCCGGTCATCTTAGCACGCGACAGTGTCAAGTCAACCGCCTTCTCCCGTCGCAAACCCGCGTAAAGACGGGAGATGCCGCCTTCCTTCTCGAGCTGCGCCCGCAGCGCCGCCGGTGTCCGGCCCGCCCGCGTTGCAAACCGTTCAACCTCCTTATCGACATCTTCTGGTGTAACCGTAATCTCTTCACGCCTGGCGATTTCGTCGAGCGCGAGGGCGCTTGCCACCGCATTGCGTGCGGGCTCTCGTTGCGCCTCGCGGAACTGCCCCCAGTCGATTCCCGCATGACGAGGATCGACGTTCTGGGTGGCCAGCTGCCGCGCAAATTCCTCGAGCCGCCGATCCATTTCGCGCTCGATGAGCGACGCCGGAAGCTCGAACGGAATCCGCTGCGACAGTTGCCGGAACAGCTCGGACCGGACCTCGCGCTTCGCGTTGTCCCGCGCCTCCTCCTCCAGGTCTTGACGAACGTGGTCGCGCAGCGCGCTCAGAGTTTCGAAGGGCCCTACGTCTTTTGCGAACTCGTCGTCGAGATCGGGGAGCACGCGCCGCCGGATGCCTTTCACTTTCACCGAGTAGCTCTGCTCCGTATTGGCGAGGTCTGAAACGGGATAACTCTCGGGCAAACGGATCGAGAACGTTTTGGCCTCGCCTTCGTTGAGGCCGATCAGCTGCGCGTCGAACCCTGGAGGATTACTCGGCGCGCCGAGCTGGACGGTGACCCCTTCACGGTGATCGACGCGACCATCAGGATCCGTGCGATCCAGGTCGATTACCACCGCGTCATCGTCAGCGACTGCCCGGCCCTCGATGGTTTCGTACTTTGCCGCGCGATCCCGAAGCCGCCGAAGCGTCTCGTCGACTGCTTCGTCGGTGACCTGCACCGACGGTTCCCGAAGCGTAATCGACGAGAGGTCACCGGGATCGAACGCCGGAACTGTTTCGAACGCAGCCGTGAACTTGAGCGGGCGCCCCTCGGCGAGGTCCACGTCGCGCACGTTGGGTGTGTCGACGGGTTCGATGCCGCGCTCCTGCAGTGCTTCCTCGACGGCGCGTGGAATGAGGCCGTGCATCACGTCGTGAAGGATCTGCTCGCGGAAGCGCTGCTTGATGAGGGTGGCCGGCACCTTGCCCGGACGGAAGCCGGGGATGCGGGCCTGCTTCGTATAGCTGCGGGCAATGCGGTCGAATTCCGCATCGACGATGTCGGTGGGAATCTCGATCGCAATGGTTTTCTGCGTTTCGCTGACGTCGGTGAATTCGGTTTTCATCGAGAAACGTCGCGGGCGCTAAAGCCCGCGCTACGGTTGGCCCTTCGACTCGCTACGCTCGCTCAGGGCACCACTCGATTCGGCTTGCCACGAGGTGAAGCCGAATCGAGTGGTGCGAAAGGAGGGACTCGAACCCCCATACCCTTTCGGGTACCAGATCCTAAGTCTGGCGCGTCTGCCAGTTCCGCCACTTTCGCTCGGCCTTGAGACTAACAGGGAGCGGGGGCCAGCGGCTAGGGGCCGGGTCCAGGCATCCCGGATCCGGGTCCGGGTTCGGATTCGAGGGTTCGGGAGCTCTACTGGCGCCGTCTATGAACAGCAGTCCGGCGAATGCCCTATTTCATGGCCTGTTTGAGTGGCGCCCGGCCTGCACGCAGCTCGGTGCGGGCGGTTACGTCTCGTTTGTCGGGGATCTACGCCCGGCGTTTGCCTGCCCGAGCTGCCAGAAGCTCGTGTGGATAGCCGGCGACTGAGCGCCCCGCCTTCCTGCCCGGCAGCATCCGGTACTGATACCTCGTCCAGCCGTCGAGCGCGCGCGTTGGTGATGATGAGCTCGTCGACAGGGCCGCGCCGCGCTGCACGTGAATTGATTGCGCGGCGCGCGGGAACCCGTTGAATCGTCAGGCCGGCCGTCCTTGCCGCGGGTGTGGAATACCCGGCCTCGATCTCAGGAGCGCTCGAATTTGACACGAGCACGACGGCACCGCGTCGAGCGGCGGCAAAGATGGCGATCTGCAGGCGACGATGGTCGAGGGCGTGGAAGCCGGCGGCCGTATAGTGGGCGAAGCTGGCTGTCCGGCTGAGCGGCGCGTAGGGCGGATCGCAGTACACGAAGTCTCGAGCCCGTGCGTCAGCGAGCGTCTCGTCGAAGCGGCGGCACTCCAGCACGACGTTTTTCGTAGCAAGGGCGCGGGCGACGCCGCGAATGTGCTCGGGATCGCAGATGCAGGGGTCCGTATAACGTCCCACTGGAACGTTGAACTGGCCTCTCCGGTTCAGTCGAAACAGGCCGTTGTAGCCGGTCCGGTTGAGATAAATCAACATGGCGGCGAGAGCAGGTGTGTACCGTGGCTTTCTCGTTGCGCCCGAGGGCCGCGCGTGCGGGGTTGAACCGGGAATCGCGCACGTCGTAGTAACAGGCGCTGCCGCGTGCCTGGTGTTCTGCATCGAGCGCCGACAGGATCGCGATCACACGATCGGCGTCATCACGCACCGTCCGGTAGCAACCGATCAAGTCGGGGTTGACGTCGCACAGCCGGGCGCGGCGGCCTTCGAGCCGGCCTGCGGCGTGGAGGTCGAAAAAAACGGCGCCGCTGCCGACGAACGGCTCGAAGTAGCGCTCGAACTCGGTGGGGTAGTACTGCCGCAAGGCCGGAAGGAGCTGCCGCTTGCCACCGGCCCACTTGAGCAGCGGGCGTCCCGAGGAGAGGAATGACGCCTGGACGGCCACGCCTCCATTATCGGCGCGGTGCGGAGCCGCTGCATGTCCCAATCGGATATTCTTCGACTCTCGCCATTCATGACCATTCCGGTTTGGGACTACCGCGCGGAGTACGAGGCGGAGCGTGACGACATTCTGGCGGCGGTCGACCAGGTCATGCGGTCGGGGCGGCTGATCCTTGGCGAAAGCGTTCGCGCGTTCGAACAGGAGTTTGCCGCCTATTGCGGCGCTGGTCACGGGGTTGGCGTCAACAGCGGCACGGACGCCCTCATGCTGGCCCTGCGGGCGCTCGATATCCGGCCGGGCGACGAAGTCATCACCACATCCAATACGGCGATTCCGACCGTGGCCGCAATCGTGTCGGCCGGCGGCACGCCTCGCTTCGTCGACATCGAGCCAGATACGTACCTGATGGACGTGACACAGCTCGCATCCAATGTCACCGCGCGTACCCGCTGCATCCTTCCGGTGCACCTGTTCGGGCAGTGCGTAGACATGGATGCGCTGCACGCGGTAGCGACTCGACACGGCATCGCCATTCTCGAAGATTGCGCACAGAGCGCCGGCGCGGAGCACTGCGGCCGGCGGGCGGGCTCGATGTCGCACGTGGCAGCGTTTTCCTTCTATCCGACGAAGGTGCTTGGCGCATATGGCGATGCGGGCATGGCCGTCACCTCAGATGCGGCGCTGGCGGCGCGCATGCGTCGTCTCCGCGTGTACGGCACGGAAGGCAGCTATTACTCGGAAGAGCACGGCTACAACTCGCGGCTCGATGAGCTTCACGCCGAGATTCTCCGCCGCAAGCTGCGTCGCGTCGACGCGTACATCGCGCGTCGCCGCGAGCTGGCGCGCCGGTATGACGACCAACTCGGTGAATCCGGCCTGTCGCTACCGACGACGACATCGCACAACAAGCATGTGCATCACCTGTACGTGGTGCGCCACCCTGCACGCGACACGCTCGTGACTGAGCTGGCCTCGCGCGGGATATCCACGGGCATCCACTATCCGTGGCCGATTCATCTGATGCGTGGATATGCGCATCTCGGCTATCGGGAAGGCGCCTTGCCGTCGACGGAACGCGCGGCCCGGGAAATCTTTTCGCTGCCGATGTATCCGTCGCTGACGAATGAAGAGCAGGATCGGGTCTGCGGCGCCCTCCGTGAAATTGTCCAAAATGTAGGGGCCGACCTTTAGGTCGGCCCGGATTAGGTCGGCCCGATCACTCGGCCATCGCCGTGCCGCAGAGAGTCTTCATCACCATGTGGCCGAACATCAGGTGCACGTCCTCGCAGAGCTGCATGTCGAAAGAAGGCACCCAGACCGAGTGCTTGGCGATCTGCTTCAGCCTGCCGCCGTCGTAGCCGACAACGGCCAGCGTTTCCGCTCCCGCCCCGTTCGCATACTCGACAGCCCGGACGACGTTGGCAGAATTGCCGCTGCCGCTGAGGGCAATGACCAGATCTCCAGGCTCGAGGATTGACTTGAGCTGACCGGCGAATATCTCTTCGAACGCGATGTCGTTGGCGAACGCCGTGATCGTGCCGATGTTGTCGCAGAGCGAAATCCCGCGAAACTTTCTGCCGGTCGCCAGATTCACCATCTTGTTCCAGTCGGTGATGTAGTGGGACGCGGCGTGCGCGCTGCCGCCGTTGCCGCAGGTAATGATCTGTCGGCCCGACTCGAAGGCCGCCTTCACCATCAAGATGCCGGCTTCGAAAGCACCGACGTCGAGTGTCCGGAGGAGATCGCCGTGCGCGGCGAGGTAGCGGGCGACCGAAAACGTCGTGCTCATACCGAATCCGGCGGCTGGTAGAAGACGATCTGGGCGCCGGTACGATCGAACCGGAATTTCATCGGCTTGAGGTCTGGCAACGTGCGGCAAATGCGCACATGGAGGTCTGGCGCGGCGAGAAACATGAGAAAACCGCCGTTGCCGGCGCCAAGCAGTTTGCCGCCACGCGCGCCGTTCGCCACGCCGGTCGCGTACCACTCGTCGATGCTCTCATCCGATACCCCGCCCATCTGGCGCTTCAGGCACCAGTTCTCGTGGAGAATCGACCCGACGCTGTCGAGCTGACCGGATTCCAGCTCTTTCTTCAGCTCGAAGGCAAGCTGCACCATTCGCCGCATCAGCGGACGGTGCGCTGCGATATTTTCGCGCTGTTCGGCCAGGACCGTCGACGCCTTCCGCGCGCGGCCCGTGTAGAAGACGAGGGTGGACGCCTCCAGTTCTGCCAGCAGCTCCGGCTCGCAGATCACTGGATCGACGGACACCGATTCGTCCGGATGAAATCGGATGAGATTCAGGCCTCCGTACGACGCCGCGTACTGGTCCTGTTTACCGATGGGTTCGCTGCAGCGGTCGATTTCGATCTTGCACGCGAGGCGGGCGAGCCGCTCTTTCGACGCGTATTCGTTTCGGTACGCGAACAGCGCGTTCAGCAGACCCACAGTGTACGCACTTGAGGACCCGAGGCCCGTTCCGCGTGACGGGATGTCCGCCATCGACGCGATCTCGATACCCCCATCGATACCAGCGATGTCGAGCGCATGACGCACCAGTGGATGGGCCACTTGCTCCGGCGTCTCCACTTCCTCGGTTCGGGAGTAGCTGATGCGGAGCCGCTCGTCGAATTTCTTGTTCACGGCGATGTACATGTACTTGTCGATTGAGGTCGACACGACGGCGCCGGTCTCTTCGCGGTAGAACGCGGGAAGGTCGCTCCCTCCGCCGACAAAGCTCATGCGGAAAGGAGTCTTGCTGACGATCATGCGCTCGTCCAGGCGGTGACGGTAAAGTCTGCGCGGCCGCGTGCGCCCAGTACCGGCTCGGATTCGTCGATTGCGCGCGATGCAATCACGGCATCGACCGACTCGTCAGCCTCGCCCCGCCAGCGGTAGTCCGCGCGCAGATTGGCGATCCGTTTCGCT
Organism: uncultured Acidobacteriota bacterium; assembly: GCA_963814955.1. Lineage (GTDB taxonomy): Bacteria > Acidobacteriota > Vicinamibacteria > Vicinamibacterales > UBA2999 > DATCJA01. The sequence continues at coordinate 193,598 of CAWFEX010000008.1, read as the reverse complement.
TCCGGCATGTCCACGTGTACGCGTAAATCAGCCGACGCGACCAGATCGTCGTGAATCAGCGCGGGCACACCCTCGACAATGATCAGATCCTCAGGCCCAATCGAAAGCCGCATCGCGCGGTCGTACATGGCTCTCCGTGCCCGATCGTAAATAGGCAGTTCCAGCGTATGGCGGCGGTCGGACCCGAGGATCGGTTGGATGGCGGCCATCAGACGGTCGACATCGAAACGGGTCTTCACACCTTTTCCTTCGGCTCTTTCGGCCTGCGGCTTCAGCCATGAGTCAAGAGGCAGCACATGCGTGGTGCGGCCGAACGCCTGCATGGCCTCCTTCAGCACCTGGGCAACGAAACTCTTGCCGGAACGCGCGAGCCCGCCAATCAACAGGAGTCGCGCGTCCAGGGCCGCGACGGCAATCGGCGCCGTCCGGCGCGAAATCAGGCTGTGTCCGTCCAGAATCCACGCGACCGCGTCGGCAAGGTTGGTGACCACGTAGTCAGGACAAAAGAGATATTTCCCGTCCTGCCCGGCGTAGCCGGTGCGAACGAGGATGGTTTTGAGCCCGGCGCGTCGCCCGGTCTCGATATCAGACGTCGTATCGCCCACCATCCATGACGTCGTCCGATCGATAGCGAGGTCGCGGCAAGCCGCGTCGATGAGCCCGGTGCGAGGTTTGCGGCACCCGCACTCGATCTTCAGCTCACGGACTTCCCCCGGAAACCCGCTGTCCGGGTGGTGCGGACACACGTAGATGGCGTCGAGGTAGGCGCCTTCGCTGCCGAGCGCGTGTTCGAGCCGTGCATGAATGCGCTCGAGTCCGTCCGGTGTGACGGCGCCACGCGCAATTGCGGCCTGGTTGGTAATGACAACGGCGAGACGCCCTGACCGGTTCAGGCGGCGGACTGCGTCGGCAGTGCCTTCGAGCAGCTCGAGCCGCTCGGGCCTGTCGAGGTGGTGGACGTCTCGGTTGAGCGTGCCGTCGCGATCGAGAAACACCGTTGTACGGAGCGTGCGTCCAGAAAGCCGTTCCGGTATTCCTGCCCTGATGTCCTGTTCCACCCGATCGAGTCTTTCGGGCGTCCCGATGTCCTTGATGTATTCGGGCGACACATAGCCGTAGAGTCGCCGGCCCGCTTGCAGCATGGCAGGGAACGCGTGCTTGGCGAGGTCCGTCGGTATGTTTCCGGGTGCCATCCCTGCGAGTGCGTGCTTCTCCACGACGAACAGCGCCGCGCTGGCGAGATTGTGGTTATCGCGCTCCTTGGGGTGTGGATACGAGTGCAATGCGGTGACGAATCCGTGATGGTCGAGCTCGACGAGATCGGAATCAAAAGGGTGGTCGTTCGGGTGCGCCAGCAGCGTGGCGTCCGCTCGTCGTTGCCGGTGAATGTCCGCAAGCCGGCGTAAGTCCACATCGAGGTAGGTGTCGCCGTACAGCACCAGAAATGTGTCGAGCAACTGCGGCAGCGCATCGTGCAGCGCCCCGGCGGTTCCTCGAGGCGTCTGCTCGATCGCATAGCCCAGAGACACGCCGTACGGTGACCCGTCTCCGAAATGTGCATGGATCACCTCGTGGGCATGGTGAACCAGCAGGAGAATCCGGGTGAACCCATGAGTGCGGCAGAGCGCGATCTGGTGCTCGAGCAGCGGCGTACCCAGGATCGGGACCATCGGCTTCGGCAGAGCGCCGGTACGCGCCTTGAGTCGCGAGCCTTGCCCTCCGGCAAGGATGGCCACGTCGTACGGTGTCACTGCCGGCGAGTGAAGATCCACTGGTTGTCGAGGAGCCACCGGACGGTCTGACGTACTGACGCCTCAATTGAATATGTCGGCGACCAGCCGGTATTCATCGCCTTGCGCACGTCCAGAAAGACGAACGGACTGTCGCCAATCCAGCCGCGGCTTCCGCTCCCGAACTGCAATTGCGGGGCGACGCGCATCTCGTCACAGATCCATTGCGCGGACTCCCGCACCAGACAAAACGCGGGCACGCCGAGATGATAGACCTCGTAGCGCTGGCGATTGCTGTCCGCCGATGGCGCATCGTTGCAAATATGCATGATGGCACCGACGCAGTCCTCCACGTGAAGGTAGCTTTTGCGCTGCGTTCCGTCGCCGAGAATCTGCAGGCGTGTTGGGTCGGCGAGCAGTTGCTTCACGAAGTCGAAGACGTGGCCGTGCGGATACCGTGGGCCGAGCAGCGACACGAAGCGGAAGCTGTAGCCCTCGAAACCGTATCCCTCACAGTACGCCGCGACCAGACCCTCGCCGGCCATCTTCGATGCGCCGTACAGAGACGTTTGCGCTGGAATCGGACAGTTCTCAGGAGTAGGGAAGATTTCGGGTTCGCCGAGCGCGGCCGCTGAAGAGGCAAAAATGATTCTCTTGATGCCGGCGAGCCGCATTCCCTCGAGGACCTCGAACGTTCCGAGTGTGTTCTGTTCGAGATCGGTGCGCGGCGTCGCAAAACTGCCGCGAACGTCCGCGTTGGCGGCCAGATGGTAGACGGCATCTACCCCTTCGATTGCCCGGCGAAGGACCGTCACGTCCAGGATGTCCCCGCGCACGAAGGTAAAACCGCTCGATCGACACGCGCTGTCGAGAAAGGATTCCTGCCCGGAGGACAGATTATCGAGACCCACGACCTCGTGCCCGCGGGCCAGCAACGCGTCGGTCAAGTGGCTGCCCACGAACCCGGCGGCGCCCGTTACGAGGTACTTCACAGGCGCATCACCGTGACGGTCCTGCGTGGCGGGTTCTCATGGCCATCCTACATATCGGCCCTGTGCCCCCGCCGGTGCACTACGACCGATCTCTGCCAAAACAAAAGACGAGCGCAACCGCAAGCAGTGCGAGATTGGCCGAAGCCCTCGAATACCCTTCAGAGGTCGTAAGAATGACACCTATGAAATTCGTGATGACAGCAAGCACGAACGCCAGCGCGGACAACCCCACGAGCGCTTTCGACAAACTGAGCACGTGCGCCTCCTTTGCAGTCGGGCCCTTCTGGGAATGCGCGGGGTACATAGCATCCTTTCGCGCCAAGTCGCCAGACAAAAGGCATGTGGTTGCGGATAATGGGCGCAAGTGTCTTCGATTACCGCTCGCCTCAAAACGTTGCTGCGGCCTGTTCCTGGATTGGTGACGACCTATCGGCACGCGCAGCTTCTCGCGACGGTTGCATACGAGCGGTGGTGTGTTGATCCGCGGGAGCAAAACAACCGCGCCATCCTGGACGGGGAGTGGCACTTCGAGACCGCTGCCGAACAACATCGCTACGGTTGTGTCCTGGCTGCGGTTGCGCGTTTTCGCGGTCACGCGTCGTGGGGCGACGTGCTCGAGATTGGGTGCGCCGAGGGACTGTTCACGAGGGAGCTTGCCGGGCGGTCCGCGTCGGTCACAGCGTACGACGTTTCGCCTGTCGCCTGCGAGCGAACAGCCGCCGCGCTGCCAAACGTTCGCGTGCGCTGCGTCGATATCGATCGTGGATCGGTGGACGGACTCTTCGACCTTGTATTCGTGATGTGCGTCCTTGGTTCGCTGCATGGGCGCCGTACGCTTACGCGCGTCAGCGCGAACCTCGCTGGCGCGCTGCGCCCGGGCGGTCTGCTGATACTTAACGAACTGCGATTTCATGATCCGCGCGTGGAACGTTCATGGTGGGCTCGTGCACTCGTTGAAGGCGGTCTCGAGTTGGTGAAGTTCCTGGACGGCCGACACGGATTGTGTCTGGTGCACCAGGAGGCGCACGCCGCTCACGTGATCGGGGTTTACGAGAAGATGCAGGTCAGTTCGGCGGCCGGCGCCGGAAGATCATGAGATTGTCGTGATACCAGCTCTCGACGTCGCCGGCGGCCTTCCAGCTTTCACGCCAGCGCTGTGATTGTTCGTGAGCGTGCTCGAAGTGCCGCTCCACGAATTTGCGTATCCAATAAGAGGGCGGCTGCTCGTTGACGTGGTCTTTCCCTCCCTGACCAGGTGCGGCCGCTGTGAATATCACGATGCCGGATAAGCGTGTCAGCAGATCGACGTATCGATCAGCGGCGCTGATGGGCAGGTGTTCGGCCACCTCCATGCTGATTGCCGCGTCGAAAGAACGTTCGTGACTGTATACATCCCGCTCCAGGTCGAACTTCGCGACATCGAGGTCCCGTGCGCGGCAGCACCTGAGTGCCGCCTCAGAATATTCGAGGCCGCTGACGCGACATCCTTTGTCGCGCAGCGCCTCGAGGAGCGCACCGGTTCCGCAGCCGACGTCGATCACGTTCGCCACGTTAAGGTCGCTGACGATCGTGGCAGCCACTCGCGCAGCACTTCGGAGCGCAGGACGTTCCACGCTGTCCTGGTAAAACTCGGCGTCGTAAATCGAGTCGTGCGCGAGCAGCCGTGACTTCAGCCGCGCCACGGCGTGCGACGCACGAATCGAGGCCGGCACCAGGGCGCGGTATATGGATTTGACAATGGCCGGCGGTCTGCCCATCGTTGACAGCATATGAGGTCGGGAGTCATTTTTCGAGGACGCTGGCAGCACATCGAGGGAACCACCATGCGGAGTGTCTTCGAAAAATGACTCCCGAGCCCATAACGGGTGGCCGTGTACTCGTGACGGGCGGAGCCGGGTTCATCGGAGCGCGTCTCGTACAGGCGCTGCGCCGGCGGGGCGTACCTGACGACAGCATCGTCGTTCCCCGCTCGCGGACCTGCGACCTGCGCGTGGCGGAGCGCTGCCGCGAGATCGTGCAAGGATGCGATGTTGTCTTCCACCTGGCGGCGCCGACAGGTGGCATCTCGTTCAGCCGCTCGCATCCCGCCTCACAGTACCGTGACTGCGCGCTCATCAACCTCCACATGTTCGACGCCGCGCGCGAGGCGGGCATACGAAAGTTCGTGACATTGGGCAACCTGCTCGCGTACCCGATCGCAGCGCGATCGCCCCTTCGCGAAGAGACGCTGTACGACGGGCCAATCGCCGATACCCACCTTGGTATCGGTCTCGCCAAGCGCGACCTCGTCTCGCTCGCTGAGATGTATCACCGCGAGTTCGGGCTGCCGGTGGTCAGCATCCTGTCGGCCAACGCCTACGGGCCGGGAGACCACTTCGACTCACCGCACCCGCACGTCATCCCGGCCACCATCGGCAAGTGCTTCCGCGACGATCGGCTCGTGGTCTGGGGCGACGGCTCGCCCACTCGGGATTTCCTGTACGTAGACGACCTCGCTGAAGGTTTGCTGTTGGCAGCCGAACGTCTGGATCCACCTGCCGTCGTTAACCTGGCATCCGGAACCGAGATCTCGATCGGCAATCTGGTCGAACTGATCGCGAGGCTGGCCGGGTTTACAGGTCCGATTACGTTCGATCCTTCAAAGGGAGGAGGCGACCCGCGTCGCGTCGCGTCCACCGAACGTTCGACGCGTCTGCTTGGTTTTTCGCCGCAGGTGTCACTCGAAGAAGGGCTGCGTCGGACCATCGCGTGGTACCGGCAGCAAACGGTCGCACAATGACGGGCTTCATCCCGCAGATGGAACCGGTTATCACCGACGCCGACGTCAGCGCGGTCTGCGACTACATGCGATCGGGCGGCTGGCTCACGGAATTCGAGCAGACACGCCGCTTTGAACAGCAGCTCGCCAGCTTCACGGGCGCGAATTATTGCGCCGTAGCTCCAAGCGGAACGCTCGCGTTGTTTCTCGCGCTGGTCGCGTGTGGCGTCGGTCGAGACGATGAGGTCGTCGTTCCCGATCTGACGATGGCCGCGACCGCGACGGCCGTGCTGTTGGCGGGCGGGAAGGTTGTCTTCGCAGACATCGAGCCGCAGACGCTGTGTCTCGACCCGCACCAGGCCGAACAGCTCATCACCTCGCGGACGAAAGCCATCGTGTTCGTGCCGCTCAACGGCCGCTCGCCGGCCGGCCTTCCCGAGGTCATACGGGGATGGCAGCGGCGGGGGATTCGTGTCATTGAAGATGCGGCGCAGGCGCTCGGGTCGTACACCGACGGGCGGCATCTGGGCACGTTGGGCGACTGCGGCTGCCTGTCATTCAGCTCCCAGAAAATCGTCACGACCGGACAGGGCGGGGCAGTGCTGACCAATGATGCGCAGCTTCACGAGATCATGCGGATGCAGCGCGACTTCGGCCGGAAAGAAGGAGGAACCGATCGCTATCTCCGGGTCGGCTGGAACCTCAAGTTCACCGACCTGCAGGCCGTTGTGGGACTTGAACAGCTGCGGCGGCTTCCCGCGCTCATTGAACAGAAGCGGCGGCTGTACGCATGGTATCGGGAGTTTCTTGCTGGATTGGACGAGGTCGTCATGCCGCAGACCGACCTTGCGCAGGTTACCCCCTGGTTCGTGGACGTACTGGTCGAACCCGAAGCGCGCGGCCGACTTGCCGAGCATCTGCGGCGGGCCGGTATCGGCACACGACAGTCCTATCCGGCGCTGCACGCCGAACCCGCGTTCTGCGTGAGTGCGTCGTTTCCGGTCGCGGAAGCGATCTCTGGGCGCATGCTCTGGCTTCCTTCGTCGCTGCGTCTGGACCGCAATGACGTGGCGCGGATTTGTGAGGCCATTCGCGGCTTCTTCAGACCATGACCGCGCTGCGACCTTCAGCCGGCGATCAGGAAAGCGCCACGCTTTCGTTTCTGACTCCGGTACTGGTCGGGCCGCGGCATGATGAGGGTTCACCTCAGCTCGATTCGAACCTTTTATCCAGCCTCTCCGATTCTTGTTTCGAAGCGGGGAGGAGGGTCGGATGAGATGGAGGCACATCGCCGTGAATTCGGCATCCGATACTGGCTCGAAGAGTGCGAGTACGTGGACGCGCTCCTGCGGCTGCTGGCGCGATGTGAAACGAGACACGTCTGCATCGTCGAGCACGACACAGCCCTGTTGTCCAGCTTGGACTCGTTGCTTGCCGGTATCCAGGAAGATCGCTGGGACCTCGTCGGCATGGAGGAACGGGTGCGCGATAGCCCCTGGTCGGCCGACCGCATGCCTTCGACACACGGGTGGTGGCGGTTTGCTCCCGGTCAGGTGGCCGGTCCCCTGATGATGTTCGACTGGTTCGAGTTCAGGCGCCGGTGGGGTCTGTCAGGCGTGCGCGGGGAGCGCAGCTACGGCGCGTGGGAGTAACGAGTACGACTACGGCATTGGCCAGAAGCTGACACGCCACAAGTACCTCCTGCCGTTCCACACCGCAAGGTACGGAATAGGAACGGTTCTCAAGGATGGTGACGCGGCGGTGCTGTGGCACCAGTGGTACGGTTCTTATCGAACACGGTTCGCCGATACACAGCCCTCGAACAGTCCGGTTGTGGATCAACTTGTCGCGTACGCGCGACAGGGGGAGGAGTCATTCCTGGCCGACTACCCGAACCTGGACCTGTCGGTTCTGCATCCGGCGTGGGGACCTGAGTGGGACATTCAGGCGGAACAGAATGCGGCTGAAGTCGCGTATCCGCGAGCCGCGGCTCGTCTCGGCGCGCGTGTCCGCCGGTCGCGCGAAGAGGGCTGGCGCCGGTTGCTCGCCCGCCTCCGGTCCAGAGTGGATCGCTGGCGTCTCGAGAGGTTGTGAGTGCGACTGCCGGTTCTGCTGTACCACCACGTGGGTCCTTCGCGCCCTGGAACGTTTCCCGAGCTGACGGTGTCGGCCGAGCGGTTCGAGCGGCACCTCCGTTGGCTGGTGCGTCGGGGCTACGTTGGCATTCGTCCCGCAGACTGGCTTGACTGGAGCCGCAAAGCGGGATCGCTTCCCCGGCGACCTGTGCTGCTGACATTCGATGACGCATATGCCGACCTGGCTGAGCACGCGCTGCCGCTGCTGCGGCAGTACCACTTCGGAGGCGCGGTCTTCGTCGTCACCGGACGAATCGGCGACGAAAACCGATGGGATCAGGTCAGGGGTTCGCAGCGGCATCGTTTGATGACCGCCAGACAGATACGAGAATGGGCCGGATATGGCATCGAGTTCGGGGCGCACAGCCGTACGCATGCGGATCTGACCACGCTCTCACAGCCTCAGTTGAACGAGGAAATTCGGGGCAGCCGGGACGATCTGGCTGCCGTCACGGGTTTACCTGTTACGTCATTTGCGTACCCCTTCGGCCGCGTGAATGAGGCCGTTTATGAATGCGCGCGCGCGGTGTTCGATTGCGCCTTTTCGTGCGAGGAAGGCGTGAATACGGATACAACCGATCCTCACGGACTGTGCCGGAACATGGTGCATCCCGGTGATTCCGCATTCGCCGTTGCGTGCCGCACGCGGTTCGGCCGCTATCCAGTACAGGAATGGCGCGCGCGCCTGCGGATTCGCTCCCGCCTCGGAGCGGCGGCAGCGAGACTGCCGCGCTGGTGAGACCGATGATGCCGGTCCCGCGCGTGCTGCACGTCCTGGCAACTGCGCATGAGCATGGTGCGAGCATCTGCCGGATGGTGCAGACGTTTGCGCAGGGCATCGATCCTCAGCGTTACCGTATCGATGCTTGGTTTCTGGGCGGCGATGGTCCTCTGGCCGGTGAGCTGGCCGGCGCGGGTGTGGCGGTGCGCACGTTCGACTGGAACGCGCGTCGGGATGACATCTCCGGTGCGCTGCGCTTCTGGCGGAGCCTCCGCCGCGAGCAGTTTGCCATCGTCCATCTCCACGTCGGCGGTCGCGCGGTGCCGTTTCTCATTCGGGCCACCCGTAATGGCAAGATCGTGCTTCACCTGCACTACAACGGCGCTGAAGCTGGCAGCTCCGGCCCGATTCGCGTTCGCCCCTGGATGACTGACGACGTCGTGGCTCTATCGGAAGCGGTTGCGTCAACCGTCGTCGGCGTGAAACCACGCGTCGTCTATTACGGGATCAAGCCTCGTCCCGCATCGACAGGACGGTGTGGGAGCGACCACTCGATCGTGGTTGGGGCCGCGAGCCGTCTCGTACCTATCAAGGGCATCGTTCATCTCATACGAGCCGTAGCTCTGTTGCGCCCGGAGTTTCCAGACGTGCGCGTCGAAATAGCCGGAAGCGGCCCCGAACGCGGACCCCTCCAACAGGAAGTGCAGGCACTCGGATTAGGAGACGCGGTCGTCTTCGCCGGATGGCAACCTGACATCTGGCGGTGGCTGGCGCAGTTGGACATCTTCGTCCAGCCATCGCTTGCCGAAGGCTTCGGTATGGCTTCATTGGAAGCAATGGCGGCGGGTTTACCTGTGTTGGGGACGTCTGTCGGGGGTTTACCCGAGCTCATCGAACACGGCCGCACGGGATACGTCGTGCGGCCAGCTGAGCCCGAGGCCCTCGCCGCACGGCTGCGCGATCTGGTGCAGAACGCCGACCGCAGGCGTACGATGGGAATCGCAGGTCAGGCGCGCGCGCGTGAGCATTTTTCCGTCGAGCGAATGACTCGGAGCCTGACGCAGATTTACGACCAGCTGCTCGGTTCTGACAGAACGAGCGACTGCTGAACCACGTTACGATTGAACCGGGTTCATGATCAGCTCGACGACTTTCCTGCCAACGTGCTCGGTCGTCATCTGCACACGGAATCGGCCCGACGCGCTGGACCGTTGCCTGATGGCGCTGGAGCGGCTCGTTTATCCTCGGTTCGAGGTGCTGGTCGTAGACAATGCGCCGAGTGACACGCGCGCGATGGACGTTGCACGACGTCGGGGTGCGCGCTATCTCGTCGAACCGGTCGCCGGTCTCAGCCGTGCACGCAACACCGGAGCGCGCGCCTGCGCGTCGGACGTGATTGCCTTCACCGATGACGACGCTGTTCCAGAGCGTACGTGGCTATCGCATCTCGCCGCCCAATTTCGGGATCCGAGCGTGGCCGCAGTGACCGGCCGGACGTTAATGCTGTTCGACGGAGCCGCCGAGATCCCCCTGGACGCAAGTGATCTGGGTCCGGCGACAATTCGGCTGGATCGGAGTCAGCCGCTCTGGTTCGAGATGGCGTCGTTCGGCGGCATCGGGAACGGCAACAATATGGCGGTTCGCCGCCGCGTATTCGATGGCTGGAGCGGATTCGACGAAAGATTGGGTAGAGGGGCGTTCTTGCCGAGCTGCGAAGAACATCGAGCGTTCGCGCAGCTCATCGAGGACGGCCACGCGGTGATTTACACGCCTGAAGCCGTCGTGCGCCATCCGGTCCCCAGCACGGTGAACGACCGGCGCGAGCAGTTTCTTCGGTCGAGATCCGATCTCGCGGCTTACGCGGTGTTTCTGTTCTGCACAACGCAGCACCGAGGCAGAGTCGCCAAGTACGTCGCACAAGCCGTACTCGGCACCAAGCGCACGTGGCGCTTTCATACAGAGGCCGTTCCGGCGCATTTCGTCTCGCGCTGGCGCCTGGTGAAGACTTATCTCTCGGGAGCATCGACGTGCGTGCGGGGCCTGATGCGGACGACGCTGCGACCGCGATTGTCCGGTGCCATCCCATTGGTTCGGCTGATCGCCTCCGCCAAGCCTACGGCGGTTCACCGTAGCTTTACGCGAAGGTGGAAGCCGGACACTACGTCGACTCGTTAATCCCGCAGCAGGTCGAGCGTGACGCAGTGCGCGGCTCCGCCCAGCGTACGGGCGTGACGCATCGGCACTGGTACGACGGTAAAGCCCTCTCGCTCGAGAACGCGAATCAGAGGAATCTGCGACCGTTCCACGACCGCCGTTTGTTCGTCCAGCATCAGCAGGTTCATCCCGATCCACTGACTTGCGTGCGCATACGGTTCGACATACCCGATATCGACGGGAGGCGGACACCACATAACGCGCCATTTTTCGAGCGCTGGCGGCATATTCCTGTTGTTCAGGCGATCCGGATTCAGAAGAGCGACCCCCGGACGCAGAAGGCTGATTGTGCTGTCCAGGTGCATGTAGCTGTAGATGCCCCGCAGGACGTGGACGTGGTACTCGGAGCCGAGCGCACGCTGCAGCCACTGTGCGCCGAGCGCGTTTCCGCTGTTGCTCTCCAGGAAAAAGAGATCTTCGTTGGCTCGGAGCACGTTCGCCGCGTCGAACGCCGGCTCGAGATTGCGAAGGCTCTTTCGATCGCGATCCGCGTGCTCGTCGTATCCCTCATCCGGCAATTGCGGTTTCGGCGCGGCAATCCATCGCGCGCCATCCAGCATCGCCTCCTGCAGGATACGGCGATACGGAAACGCGTCGGTGTAGCGCGCACGCAAAACCATTGGCGTTTCCACGATCGTGTCGCCGACGACCAGCAGGCCGTCCCGCGGACACAACGCGTAATACCCGTCCGAACACCACCCGTCGGCGCCATGCCGCACGTCAGTACGGGGCATCTCCGGGCGGTAGACGGTCACACCCGCCGTGGCGAACACACCGCACAGGTGTTCCAAATCTTCGTTGGCTTCCTCGATCACCCGCTGCGGATAGGGCCCGGTCTTGATAGTACGCGGGCTGCCGGCGTAGTTGACGGCGCGCAGACTGATGTCCTGCATCGGCACGCGGGCGTTGTCTGCCCGTCCGACGATCACAGAGCGGAGCCGGCCCCATTCGTTGGAGCTGCGGACAATCATGACGGGATGAAGCGGCTTTCCAGCCTAGACGCTCGTAGGCTCTTTGAACCCGAGTGTCCGCATCACCCGTTCCATGCGGCTTGGGGGAGGCTGGGCAAGACTCGCGTCGATCTCAGCCAGCAGGTCGAGACATTGCGCCGTCGAGTTCACGATGTCGATGCCCATCCGTTTGAGTATGGGGGGCGGGAGCTTCTCCTGATTGCGGAAGATCGCAATCGTGCGGGCCTTTGAATCGGAGGCCACATCGATGCAGTTTTCCGGGGTGTCGTCGACGACGATGTCGAGCGTGAGTCCGTTCGCGATGAGACCGCGCGAGGCGGTGACGACGTAGACGCTCGGCAGACGGAACCCCTTCTTTTCCAGCCATCGTTGCGATTGCAGTTGGGCCGTCTGCCCCGCGGTGGTCGGGCGACGCGTGAGAAAGATCACTTCCCAGCGGCGGTTCTCGGCCATGCCGGCGAGGCGCGCGACGGATCCCGGTTCGATTTCATTGAGGGATTCCCAGAAGCCGTCGATCGAACGGATGTGGCGCCACAACTGCCGGCGCTGGCGCCCCGTCAGTTGCAGCTCGTGGCGAAGGGGCGCATCGTCCGCCGTTTCCCGCGGCATCACATCCGCCATTGACTGCGATGCGGGCTGTTGCGGCTCTTGCGACGGGGCCGGCCCGAAAAGCATGGTCGCCTCGCGGATGATGGCTTCCTCCATATCCGCAAGCACACCGTCCAGATCGAATCCTATGCGCAGCGCCATCGATGTTTCAGCCGTCGTCCTTGGTCGTGTTGTGGAACCGGTCGAGCTCCTTCAAGTCCAGGGCGACACGTGACGTGGAACGTGCAAAGGCGGTTCCCCTGAGATTGGGTGGGTCTTGAACGACCACTGCCGGCGGCGAACTCGGTTCGCCGTCGACGAGGCCGAAAGACTTCCACCCACGCCAATTGCAGGTACGGCATCGATACGGTCGCTTCCCGGTGATCTCTTTCCGCCATCGTTCCCACCAGCTTCGTGTGGGTGACGGCCGCAGCTTCGTTGAGTGACACTTAGGACAATACGACACCGATGGTGTCCTTTCGCACGTCGATGTTATCACGCAGCTCTGCGCCGGCTGGCGTGCGTCGATGAACCGGCGTCAGTGTGATTGTCGCGAGCGTACAGAACAGGAGCGCGTTTGCAGGAATCTGAAGACTGAATTCGACGAGCTCCTGAAAGGCGATCGCTATCAAGCCTACGGCGGCGCCCGCGCGGACCCAGTAACCCCTCACTTCGACACGCGCCGCGCGCAGGGTACGTCTGTACTGCGATCATCAGCAGCATGACTGTGACGGCGGCTGCGGCTGCGACGACAACACCGCCCTCGGCGAGCAGCTGCAAGTAATCGTTGTGCGCCTGGGCCATGTGAAATTGTGGATTGCGCAACTGGTAGATCAGCATGGCCGGTGAGTACGTGTTCAAACCCGTCCCGAATACCGGGAAGCTGCCGACGACGTCCCATCCGTCCCGCCATGCGTCGATGCGGCTGAGAAGACTGCGCTCATCGAGGAACCACCGCGCAAGAACATCGATGCCTCGCCACGAAATGCCGGCGACAAGGATGATTCCGAGTGAGAGCAGCACGAACGCGCGCAGCGTGTTGCCCATGGAGCGGCGTTTCAGAACGAGCGACATGAAAAGGACCATGGCCAGGCCGAGACTGGTAATCGCTGATCGAGACATGACCCAGAAGACCGAAATGGTGCCGAGCACGATCGCCGTCCCCATCAGCAGCACGGCGCCCATATCGTCGTCAACGACGATCGGTTTGCGTCGGTGTACGGCGCCGGTAGACGGCAGAGCCCGTTCAATCCTGCCCAGCAGCCATCCGATCATCAGACTCAGCGACATCACGATCCAGCCGCCGAAGTGGTTTCGATTGATGAACGGCCCAGCCTGATCGGCGCCTCCGCCGTCCAATGGCTGCCAGAACCCGTAGATGAGGCCGTTATTGTGCTGACGGGTATAGATCGCAAACAGCGCGAGCGGTACCGCGACGAAGGCAAGAGCCGCTGGAAGCAGCCGCAACCGGCGTCCGTCGAGCAAACCTGGCAAGCCGACGACATAAAGACCCAGAGCGACGAGCGCGAAAAGCGCCATGCGCGTACGCGCCGGATCAATCGACAAGCGATGCCACCCGTCATCGTTCACGAATGCGAGGTCGTAACGGCTGAGCATGTGGACGGTCGAGGGGCTGATGGCCTGAACGAAGTCCGGCGGCAGTGGAATCAGCTGGATGGTGACAGCAGCCGTTATCGCCAGCAGCCCTGCGGCCACGGGACGGAGCGCGAGCACGACTCCGTGCTGCAACAGACCGATCAGACCAATCAACGCCGCCGCTCCCAGCAACGGTATGTATGCCCAGGGATACACTGCGCCAAACGCCAGCGTGCCAAGTGCGATGAGCGACACGATCAGCGTTTCCATCAGTGAATCTGCCGCAGGAGAAATTGCTCTTGTTCCGAGAGCACCTTCTCCTGATCGAAGTGCTGCTCCGCGTACGCCCGGTTCCGCTCACCGAGCGAGCGCAGCGTCGCGGAATCGGAGCTCGAGAACTGACGTGCCGCAACCGCCAGCGCCGAAGGATCCTCAGGCTCGATGAGCACGCCGCCACCGGCATCGCGCAGGAGCCGAGCGGCCTGGCTTTCGGGATTTGCCGCAACGAGCACGGGCCGGCCGGCCGCCATGTACGTCAGCAGCTTGCCTGGAATCAACGTGTCCTTGACCGCCCGGACCTGATTCACCAGCAGCAGGTCGGCGTCGGCAAACGTCTCGGACATGGCGGCGTCCGGTTGAAACGGGACGAAGTGCACGTTGTTCTGGAGTCCTCTGGCGCGGGTGGCTTCGACGAGCTGCGGCCGGACCTCGCCATCGCCGACGAAGACCCAGTGAATGGTGGATTCTCGCGTCAGATCTGCTCCGGCAATCACGTTCAGCAGACCTTGTTTGAGTCCCATGCTGCCGGCGTGCATGACGACGAACGCGTCTGCCGGAATTCCGTATCGGGCTCGAAAGCGCCCGTTTCGCGAAACCGGGCGGATCTTCTGCACGTCGATCGGGTTCGCAATCACGCGGACGCGATCCGCCGGGTAGCCGTATTCGGCGAGTGTCTGCTCGAAGCTCTGGCAGAGCACCGCGGCGCCGGCTGCCTTCGTGTAAGCAGCGAACTCGAACGCATCGAGAATGCGCGAGAACCTGCCGCCTATAATGCCGACGTCCACCGCGGCCCTTGCCGCGAGATCGGTAATCCGAACGACATACGGACGCCTGGCCAATGCGGCCACCACCCTGACCAGCATGGCAAGAGCGGGCTGGGCACCCACGTAGATAAACACGTCGGGTCGGCCGCTTTTGAGCATGGCGGCGGCGACGGCGACGAAGCCGGCGGCGCTGAACGAGCCTTCCATGAGAATCCGCTGCCAGGCGCTCGATGGACGGCGCGGTATGAAATGAGTGAGGCGATGAACGACGAGGTTGCCGTCGCGCTCAATGGCGAACCCGCGTCCCCGATCCTCCTCACGCCTGCGCCACTCGGGTGCGAACGGAAATCCCGTAAAAACCGAGACGCGATGTCCATGGCGCCCGAGATGTTCCGCAAGCGCCGTCACGTGCGGAGCGAATCCGCTCGGCTCCGGGGCATAGTTGATCGTGATGATGAAGAAACGTGCCACGGCTCGACGTTCAGGCCGGATTGAATGCGTAGCTGCGGTCGTCGAGGAGACGCGCAGGTCCGCCGCCATCCGCCGGGTCGATCGCAATCGCCTGGCCGGAATAACCCGCCTCGTTCAATAGATCCAGAATGCGCTGTCGACTCACGCCCGTATGCAGCTCGAGGACGAGTAGCGGTCGCCATTGTCTGAGGGTGTCCCGCATGCCGCTCAGAACATCGAGCTCCATGCCTTGCACGTCGATCTTGATGCCGTGAATGGCGGCATTGCCGCGGTGCACGCGCGGCCATAGCCAGTCAAACCCGACAAACGGTACTTCTACAGACTCTTGCCCGCCGGCTTCGGCGATTGTCGCATCCGCCATTCCCCGGGTGAGTGGCAGGCGGCGCATTTCGAGCGTCGGCGCCGCGCCGAGCCCCAGCGGCAGAACCGTGAGCTGCGCGAAGCCATTCAGTGACCGTCCCTGGTCGACACATCCAGCAGTCATGGCAACCGGCTCGAAGGCGAACACACGTCCTTCCGTGCCCACGAACCTGGCCAGAGCGAACGCGGTGTAGCCGTAATGCGCTCCGACGTCGATCCAGGTGTCGCCTGGACAAACCTGCTTCGAGAACCAATCGAGCAGCGGGCGCTCGGTGCGCCCGAGGATGCCGGCTGGATAGTCGTGCCATGACGCCACCAGCCAGACGCCGCGAAGCGGACCGCCCTTGATGCGTCGGGGTCGAACGCCCCGTGGGAGGAGTGGACGAACCAGCGCTTTCATCAACAGGCCTACGAGTACGCGCGCCTTGCCTCTGCGGGCACCATCAACTGGTCGTCGATCCAGCGGTAAGTACGCTCCATGCTGTCACGAAGTTTTATCGCTGGTGCCCATCCGAGCTTCTGTTTCACGCGCGTATTGTCGCTGGAGCGCCCTGACGAGCGCGCTTTGGCGCTCATCTCCAGTCGAATCTTCGTGAAAGTGCCATGCACTCCCTAGCCCTTCAACCCCACCACCGCGACATGCGCGGCGGTGCGGTATGGATTGATACCCGCACCATCAGTGTTGACCACGTGAACGATTCGACAATGCTGCCTGATCTGCGGCCAGTCGTTGAACACGGAATACGAATACGCCACACCGTCGCCTTCCGACACGGAATAGCCGCGACCTCCGGTTTTAATCCAGTCCGCGATCGACCACAGCCCGGCTGCGTTGATGGCCTGCTTGATCGACCGCACGACGGGTCCGCCCTGACCGAAGTTGTTCGTATCCGAGATGAAAATGCCGCGTTTGGCAACGCGCAACATCTCAGATATGGCTCGCGCGGGTTGGGCGATGTGATGCAGAGCGGAAAATTCGCACACCAGATCGAACGACTGGTCGTCGAACGGAAGCCGGAGCGCGTCGCCTTCCCGGAGTTCGTCGGCGGTGAGGCCCTTCTGGTGGCCGATGGCGCGCAATTCTGCCGACGGTTCGATACCGACGACTGTGACTGTCGGCAGCTCGCGCTTGATGAAGGTCAGCGCGCGGCCGGTGCCGGAGCCGACGTCGAGGACGGAGCCGAACTCGTAGTGGCGGATCGTCGCCAGCATGAGCTGCAGTCCCAGCCTGTGCTCAGATGCTTGTATGTGAGCATCGTCATACGTGACGGCGGTTGACGCGTAATAGGCGCGCTGCAGAAGCTCGGCCCGATTGTCTGGCATTCAGACCCACGTCAGCTGTCCCGCGTCGGCAACGACGTGCTCGATTTCGCGAGTTGATTCTTGCACCCACTGCACGAGGAGTGGAATTCCCGTCTCTACCGGCGTTCGCGGTTGCCAGCCGAGATCGCGAGTAATGCTGGCCGTATCGGCGATGAAAATGCGCTGGTCGCCAGCACGCCACGGCCCGTGCGTTGCACGTATCGGTCTGGCATACAGCAGTTCCAGCCTGTCCAACACTTCTCTGACAGATAAGGCGTTGGCCGGACCCCCTCCAATGTTGTAGACGTTGCCGCTGATGCCGTCGATCCCGGCGATTGCAAGCCGATAAAGCTCACACAGATCCTCGACCCACAAAAGATCCCGCACCTGCAAGCCATCGCCGTACACCGTGATGGGCGCGTCGGTCGCGGCGGCAATGGCGAACCACGCTACCCAGCCCTGCTCCTCGAAACCGTACTGTCGCGGACCGTAAATGCACGATTGCCGGAACACGACGGTGCGCAGGCCATAGATTCGGGCGTAGTCGCGCACGTATTGATCGGCCGCACCCTTCGAGCATCCGTACGGTGAATGGAAATCCACCGGGCACGCTTCGCTGATGCCCCGCGGCGCGCGTGCAAATTCATATCGTCGCGCGGTGCGCGTCAGAGGCTCCTGCTCGAGGTTGCCATACACCTTGTTCGTCGAGGCGTACAACACCGGCATCGATGGTGCGTTACGACGGACTGCTTCGAGCACATTCAGCGTACCGAGGGCGTTGGCTTCGAAGTCGCGCCTCGGGTCGTCTACCGATGTGGTGACAGCCGTCTGAGCGGCCAGGTGGATCAGCGCGTCGGCGTTCCGGTGGCGGTAGACGAGAGCGTCCATGTCGTCGGCCGACGTGACATCCAATCGCTCGAACACATGGTTGCGGACGTGCTCCTGGATCCAGTGCAGGTTGTTCTTCGAGCCTCGTCGCGAAAGGTTGTCGACACCCACGGTCTGCGCGCCAGGCACGTCGGCCATGCTGCGAACGAACGCAGATCCAATGAAGCCGGCCGAACCGGTGACGAGAATCTTCATGCCTGGTGGGCGCGGTGACGGCCGGCGCGAGCGATGACTTCGTCGTACGCCGCAATCACGTTGGGAACGATGGCGTCCCAGGTGTAGCGGGCGTTCACGAACGCAGGGCCGTCGACGGCGATGCGTCCGCGCATCGAGGCGTCGGCAAGAGCCGACTCGACGCCGGCAGCGACGCTGTCGACCGAACACTTGACGACCGTGGCGATGCCTGCCGACTGGAGCTCTCTGTGCGTGTTCACGCCGTCCGAGATCACCGCAGGCAGGCCGCAGATGAGAGCCTCCATAATCACCGTACCGAAGTTTTCGGCGTAAGAGGGCAGGACAAACAGCTCTGCGTCCACAAAAGCGGCCAACTTCAACTGGTGGCTCAGAATCCCCGTAAATAGCACTCGATCGGCGACCCCGAGCTCGGTCGCGACTGCTCGTACGTTCCCCTCGTAACCACGGAAATCCGGGCCGGCGATCACAAGCTGGAGATCGGGGCGCGTGGCCCTCAGCCGCCCGAAGGCGCCTAGAAGGAGGTCGAGACCTTTTTGTGCGCTGAGTCGCCCGACGAACAGCAGGAACGGTCCGTCGACCATCGGGAACGCGGCGCGGAAAGTGCCGCTCGGCGGGAGACAATCAAACTCTTCGCGAACGAGTCCTGTCGGCACCGTCCACTCCGGACGTCTGGGCTCGTATGACGCCAATCGTGCTTCCTCGGGAGTGTCGAACACGACTGCCGACGCATCGCGGAAAAGCGGCCGGCCGATCGTCGCCATGTAGACATGCTTGACGAACCAGTTCTTCTTTCGAAGATGCGGATCCAGACTGCCATGCGGCTGAATCACGAACGGGACACCGGTCGCCAGTGCAGCCCTGGCAGCTGCGATGCACGAATAGTTGTAGAGCCAGTGAATGTGGACGAGGTCGTAGGTCGCCAGCGTGCTTCGAAGCGTGCGCGCCATCGACGGCGCGAGCCCGTAACGACCGCCAATCGCCCACACCTTGTGGACGTCTCGGGTTGCGCCGGCGCCCGTGCTCGGTTCGTCCGGCAGATCCGCTGCTGAGACCGCGCCCAGGTTCGTGGTCAGCAGGGTTGTATCGACACCATGTCGCGCAAGACCGTCGACCAGGCCGACCAGATTTCGTGGTCCGCCGGATGTCAGCGCGACGCCAGGGATGACATGAAGGATTCGCACTGGTTCCAGGCTTTACTGCAGGACGCTGGTGTAGACCGCGAGCGTTTTCTCGGCCGCGTTCGCCCAGGTAAAGCAGGCGGCGCGCTCGAGGCCTCTCTCGCGCAATGAAAGGCTCAGAGCGGAGTCAGTCAGCACTCGCTCCGCGGCAACAGCCACCGCCGATGCATCATCGGGTGGAACAAGGATGCCCGCATGACCGACGACTTCGGTGATGGCCGGAATATTCGATGCGACGACCGGTGTTCCGCAGGCCATCGACTCGAGAGGAGGCCAGCCGAATCCCTCCCAGAACGATGGAAACATCAGCAGGTCGGCAGCGTTGTACCACTCGGCAAGCGTGTCGTCGTCTTCCACCGTGCCGATCTGAGTGATCGAACTGCCAACGCCAAGGCGTTCCGCAAGCGCTTCTTCGTCGGCGTGGAGCGGACTGCCGATTCTGACGAGTGCGACGTCCGCCATGCGCCAGCTGAGCTGCGCAAACGCTTCCAGGACAACCGGTGTGTTCTTGTATCGACCCTTCGTGGCGACCTGGAGCACAACCTTCGTGGTGTGGTCCAATCCCGCCAAAGCCCGACGCACTTTTCTGGCGTGGGGCAGCGGCGCGAACGTCGGATTGACCCCATACGGGACGACAACGATGCGATCGGGATCGACGGACGTGTAGCGCTCGAGCGTATTCTTTGTGGCCTGGGAAATCGCAATCACGGTCCGCGCTTTCGCGAGCTGCGACATCCTCAGCTTGAACGTGCGCGCGACCGTCGGCGACACGTCAACTGGAATCACCCGCTCCGACGCCAGAAGCGGGATGACATCGTGGCAGGTCACGACAGTACGCTTCGCGTCCAGCGAGCGAATCAGCTGAGCGTAGCCATGATCGAGAATGTGAAAGACGCCAGCGGTTCGCTCGTGCAGCGCGCGCGGGTACGCGACATAACGTGACCAGGCGCTGTCGATCCGCCGCGTCTGTGGGTGATCGCAGATTCTGGAGAGATACCGTTCCTCGACGGGCTGTTCGAGCGTGACGGCGTACGTGTTGTTCGTGGCTCGACCTAGGGCCCGGAACAGCTCCTGCGCGTATCGGTTCATGCTCAGATGCTCGGTCGACACAGGACCGCCGAGCATCAGTACGCTTGACGTCATGCGGTGAGGTTCGGCGGCTTGCGCGCGACGAACACGAGATCCTGCGTGAAGACAGGCCATCGCCAGTCCGCACCCTCGGCGAGACGCGCCAGCAGGAGGCCGGCACGGATGCCCTGCCAGCATGTCCAGCGGATGGCGCTGAACGCGCCATGAACGATGGGCCCGTGCTCGAAGAAAGCCGGCGCCTCGAGCCCGACGACAGCACAGATCTGCGAGACGCTCATCGGCGTAAAGCTCATTTCGTGCGTGATGTCGGCGAATCGCACGTGCGCGCCGAACAATCCCTTTGCGTTCGGCACGACGGCAATCAGGCACCCTCCTGGTCTCAACGCATCTCTGATGGCATCGAGCAGCTCGAACAGCTCCTCCCGTGTCTGATGCTCGAAAACGCTGAACGCGGTGATGGTTGCGTATCGGTTCGGTCGTGTTCGGAGGTAATCGAGCGCCGGCGCTTGCGTAACGCCCGTCACTCCGCGTGCGGCAGCCGCGCGAACCTGACCTGGACTCAGGTCAACGCCTTCGAGGCACGAGTACCCGGCCGATCGCAGGGCGTCGAGAAATCCGCCGGATCCGCAGCCGATATCCAGCACAGGTGCCGCGGTATCGCGCGAAAGGAAGCGTCCGTATCGGCGGAGATACAGCCGCCGATCGCGCTGAATCGACGAGCGAGCGGAGTGACCGTTCGGTGCGGTGTCGGCGTACGAGGCGTACACGCGCTCTTTCCAGGTTTCCATTTACGGTGTCGTCCCGCCGGTTTCCTGCCCAAGCTGATTTACACGGAGCCGTCCATTGACGCTGTGAAGACCCTCGACAATTCCCCGAACGCATGCGTCGTGCGAATACCGCTGCACGATCTCGCGAGAACGCCGGCCGAAGGCGTGTCGTGTTTCCCTCGAGCTCACCAGGCGCCGCAGCGCGGCCGTCAGGCCCTCGACATCGCCGACTTCAAAGACGTACCCGTTCTGACCCTCCTCGATGAGGTCTTGCGCAGCTCCCACCATACTGGAAGCGACAACGGGGAGTCCGAACAGCATGGCTTCGTTGAGAACGAGGCCCCACGTCTCCGAACGCGAGGGAAGCACGAATGCATCCATGCAGCTGTACCATCCGGCCAGCTCGGACTGATTCATGAATCCGGCGAAAACGGTCCACTTGAGCTGACTAGAGCGCACGCGCTCTTCGAGCGCCGTACGGCTTGGCCCGTCGCCGACGATGGCCAGCCCGGCGCGCAATCCTTCACGCTGCAGTCTGGCGACGGCGTCAATCAAGTCTTCCACTCGTTTCAGCGGAATGAGCTTGCCGCTGAATCCAATGACGGCGACGTCATCAGTCCAGCCGCGCGCTCCCCGGTTGTGCGGTCTCAAGGGCTCGATGAGTTCGCGCTGTGCGAGGAAGTACTGGTTGTCGACTGAATAAGGCGTAAAGAACTGCCGGACGCGCGGCACGCCGTAGTGCTCGTAGAACCGCCTGTTCGCGCTGCCAATGACGAGCACGGCAGACGTCAGCGCGAGAAGCGGTCTCAGCACGAGCTCTTTCAGCGCGTGCGTCCAGCTCCGCCTGGGTCGCAGCCGCTCAGACTCGGTCCGGAGCAGAACCGGTGTGCCGCTGGCGAGTGCTCCCAGGTAGGCGAAGAGCGAAAGAGGTGTGGCGTAACTGTGAATGAAGACTCCATCAAACTGTTCCCGCCACAGAAGCTGGATGATTCTCGCGGCGGCCGCGAGCTTCTCCAGGCGGCCGGGCGCACCTGCGGTGCGTGTGAGGAAGATGGAACGATAACCGTCCAGGAGCGGACGATCCCATTGCACATTAATCCCGAACCCCTCATCGACTTCGCCGGCGACGCTTCGGTCGTCGCCATAGAACACCGTGAGCTCGACGGATGGATGTGCCGCCAGCCGCTGAAAAAGCGGTGCCTGATACTGAACAGGATGTGACGTGACGGCCGCCAGTCGGTACGGTGCGCCTGTTTTCACCGTAGTGCCACGACCATGCTGCGAACCGCGCCGAACGTCGATCGGAGATCCGCGTTCGCCGCGACGATCATCAGCGCAAGAAGATGTGCCGTGAACCAGCCGCCCACCGGGTAGCTGCCTTGAAGCGCAGTCGCCGCCAGCACCGCGGCTGAAGCCGCGATAGTCGTGATTGTGTGCCGCCACGTGAACGGATGAATCCGCCGAGTCCGGTAGAGTGCGATCCCGTACGCGACGTTCAAAACAACGACGGCGAAAGCAAACGACAGGACGCCGCCGGTCAGCCCGTATCGCGGGATGAGCGCGAGCGCGCTGGCGGTCCCGAGCGCTGCCGTGATGAGCCTGGCAACGAAAATCGAACGCGGTGCGCCGACGGATCGAAGCATCGCCTCGTTCGGCCCGGCCCACGCGGCAAACAGCGTGGCAACGACCGCGTACCGCAACGGCGTGCCGGCCGCGGCGTACCCCTCGCCAAACAACGCTGACAGGATGGCGCGGTCGTTTGCGATGAGCACAACCCCAACACCCGTGGCGAAGGCGAAACAGATGTTCGTGTACTGCTGGTACGACCGGGCAAGGTTGTCTGCCGTGTCGCGCGCGGCCATGCGGGCCCACAGAGGCACGAGGACCTGTTCGAAAATGCCAAGCGGAAGTCCTGCCAGGCCCTGCAGCGCCAGGGCAATGCCGTAGAAGGCGACGGCAGAGGAGCCCGTCCACGCGGCCAGCATCATCGGCAGAAGCCCGTTCACCAGCGGTCCCGAAAGAATGGCCGTACCTGCCATCGGCACACCGAACTGCAGCAGGTCGGACGAAGAGCTGGCGCCGATGTTCCGCCATTGGCTGTCGCGATTGAACAGGACCCATAAGCCCGCCAGCACGATCAGCGCTCCCGCAACGTACACTCCCGCGACGTACGTCGCATCGCCAAAGAGTGCCGCCGGGGACGCGAGCAGCACGACCGCCACGATTCCTGGGCGCAGCACATCGATCGCAACGAGCTTCGTGGCGAGGCGATTGATCCCCCGATAGGCAGCGCCTAGAACATTGCCAACGGCGAAAAGCGGCAAGCCAAGGATGAGAATGGCGGTCGCGGTCAACGCCCCAGGCGCCATGAGGACGTCCGACCACACGAACAGCGCCACCAGTACGAGCGCGGCAGTCAGGAGAGACGACACCGAGACGATTCGTACCGCCGTGTAAACCGTCCGCCGCGGAGCCGCCTCCGTCGAGGCCTCGGCGCCGACATACCGAACGACGGCGTCCGGTAAGCCGAGCTCTGCAACAACAAGCACGAGGCTCGCAAAAGCCTGCGCCGCGAGAATGATGCCCAGATCCGCCGCCGACAGCTTGCGCGTGAGCAGCACCTTCGTGGCGAATCCAAGGAACAGCGAAACCGCAGTCCACGCGAATCCCAGAATTGCCTGGCTGGCGACGGGATGAGCCGACTGTGCGGTGCTCCGTGGAGCCGTATTAATCAGCCGATTGTGTCGCGGCGACGAAAGCGAGGCAGTGCGAAGCGTCATCACGTCGCGATCAGGGGGACAGGCGTCCCATCTCGATGGGGCATACGTTCGCGATAAGTGTCGAGTACCTGTTTCGTGTAACGCTCCCATCCATTCCACGTGCGAACCGTTTCGAGCGCGGCACGACCCATGGCCGCGCGCGCGTCCGGGTTGCGGTAGAGGTACTCGAGCCGTTCGGCGATGGCGCGGGCGTCTCGAATTGGAACGATGAAGCCGTCCTTGCCGTCGGTGATCACATCCGGGCCGCCGGTGTTGGTGGTTGCAATCACTGGAACCCCACACGCCATTGCCTGGACGATGACCTGACCGAATCCGTCTTCTATCGACGGGAGTACAAAAACAGACGCCTGCGAGTACAAATCCCGCATCCGCGCTCTCGGCAGCGGTGGCTGAAGGATGAACTGGCCCTCGTAGCGCGACAGAATGCCGCGCGATTCGGGCAAGAGTGTCCCGCGCAGGACCACTTCGCTGTTCGGCAGCGCGAGTCGCGACATCGCCTCGAGCAGGTATCCGATGCCCTTTCTCACGGACAGCATCGCGACAGAAAGGACGCGAAACGTATCGTCGCGCTTGGGGACAGCGAAGAACTCCTCCAGTCGAATCCCAATCGGGATAGACACGACTTTGTCGGGCCTGATTCCGGCCTGAAGGAATGACTGACGCGCAAAAGTCGACGGGACGAAAATTGCGTCCGCTTCGTCGTACTCCGCCTCCTCTTTTGCGATGAAGCGGGGATCGGTCGCCGGCGCATCCACCCGCGTGCGCGCCACTTCATCGCGGAGCAACTCGTCCTGCACCCGGATGTGCGACGAACCTCGATCGCACACCGTCCACGAGCCGTGGCAGGCCTTCGCGCGCCGCATCGCCCGAAGGCCGTAGCTCGATGCGACGTGAAACACATCACATGGCGCCTGGCGACGCGTGAGCCATCGGTCGAACGCTTCAGTCGTGACCCAGTTGAGTTTCGGCTGGAAACGCTGGAGGCGGGCAACCTGCAGGGCGAAATGGGGCAGCAGGACGGACGGATGTGTCGCGACGCGGCTGTGAGTGACGCCGGTCACCTTGAAGGACGGCAGGGCGGTGTAGTACCTGTCGAGCGCTCCGAGCCCGTCGAGCTCCCGCGCCAGCTCGAAGAGATGCATGCCGCCGATGAAGCTCGCGATGCTAACGCGCATTGGAGGGACGTGACGCGTAGAGCCGGAGCATTCCTTTCCACTCGCCGATACGCTGCGCGACCAGCTGCAGGATGGACAAGCCAAGGAATGGCGGGAGGTCCGACCACCCACGCGTACTGAGCGGCGTCAGCAGCGCGGCGCGCCGGATCATCGGAACGACGGTGACCACCAGCAGAGCGGACCACACGGCGGCTGCGAATCGCTCCGCGAACAATCGTGGCCACTTCAGGTGATGAATTCGGTGACGCACGAAAGGGACGGCCACGCCTCGGCCCTGCCACTGGCGCCAGAAGTCGCCTATCGTGTTCGGGCTGATGTGACGGACGACGATTGTCTTGTCGGTGATGCGTCTGCTCGTGCAGGCCGAAAGACGCTCCACGAATTCGCCATCTTCGCCGCCGGGCACCGGGAGCGCCTCGGGGAACAACCCGGCTTTCAGCGCCAGCGACCGGCGGCAGGAGAACCCCTGGCTCCACCCGACTTCGCGATCGTCTCCGTACAGGTAGTGGTGCTGCGCCTGAAAGAACCTCTCGTACGCCGCATTTGTCGCCGGAACCGCAGCCTCGACGGCGACTGAGTCGGCGCCCTGTTCGTAGTGATGCGACAGGCGCGCCAGGAAGTCCGGCGGGAGGAGCACGTCGGCGTCGACAAAAACGATGATGTCGCTCGTCGTGGCGTTCACGCCAACATTGCGTGCGGCGGCGGGGCCGCGGTTCGCGGGCTGCACGATGAGCCGGATCGATGGCCGCACCGTATGCCGGCCGATGATGGTTGCAGTTTCATCCGTCGACGCATCGTCGACGAAAACGATTTCGTCGGGCGCGGGCGTAAGCGCGAGCAGCGCCTCACAGGTGGCGCTGATATCCGATGCTTCGTTGTATGCGGGGACCACCACGGCAAACGTGAGCGATCCCTTTCGCAAAGGACGGTCGCTCATCGTGGAGCGGTCGCAGTCGCATACCCCGTGCGAGGCGGTGACATGACGACCGAACGGCGCAAGCCGGACGGGCTGAACCCTGTTGCCCTCCCGGGCGCGCGCCCGTTGAGCCACATCTTGATCAGAATCCAGATCAGAAGACTCTTGAGCAGGTTGCCGTAGATCGTCGGAATGTCCGACTCGAACCCATTCACGATGCTCCACAGAAGAACGATGTAGACGAACTTCATGCCGAGGTCCGGAGACCGCACGGGATCGAAAACCTGATAGACGACGCGCAAGAGCAATCCGAACACACACATGCCGATCAGAACTCCACTGCCTCCGAAGCTCGCATAGAGGTCGCCGACATGAAACACACCGATCGACGGAAATTCCCGCAACCCTTCTTCGGTCGGCGTCACGAACAGGCGGGCGAATTCGGTACCCGTGAGAATGACGGGCTTGTCCGGCCAAAGTGCGCGGGGAACAAACGCGTACAAGGGTATCTGCCAATACGCCGTCGGGTTACCCAGTTGGACAGCATCGCCGTACTTCATGATGACGGCCAGCGCATCGACGCCGTTGGCGCGCCCGAGGACGCTCTCGGCCGCGAATCGGGCATATTCGGACACGCCCATTCCGGCAAAGAGAGAAGGAATCTCTGCCACTCTCGATGCAAACTCGTCAATCGTTGGTTCCGCGGAGCCCGCCGCCAGGGCGCGATCGGTGGGCACCCGAAAGGCGTTGACCGTCGGGAACACCACGAGTACGGCGAGAACGACACCGGCGGCAAGGAGCGGCACCGAGAGTCTGCGCTTCGCGTAGTGCCTTGCCGCCATGACTGCGTACAAGGCCATCAGGATCGGCGTCTTTCCGCCGAATACGAGTGCCTGCAGCGCCGCCAGCGGCAGCACCCCCAGCCACAATACGGAACGGAGCCAACGCCGGTCATCGCCCGCGGCAATGTGCAGCGCGAGCGCGCACGCAACGTACTGAGCGAGCGTTGACAGAACCCCTACGACAAAGGTTGCGCTGGTGACTTCGTTGGATCCGGTGGCCGCGGCGGTTTCTCCCATCCGGAGTCTGACCCCCGTCGCCACGACTCCAAGCGCGATCAGAGCCAGAATCTTCGCTGCGTTGGGCTTGAGCGGCCATGTCCTTCTTGGAACGTACGGTTTGTCCCGCAGCAAGCGAACCACGGGGGCCGCCACGAAGTAGTAGCCAACCAGCAGTGCGCAATACGCCGCCAGGGCCATCATCAGGGCGCGGCCGATGAAATCGTCGAACGACACGCGCGCCAGCCACGTCGAAAACGACGTGGGGTCGTAGACGAGGTACATCGCTCGTATCCCGAAGGCGAGGCCGGTCAGGAGAGAGATGGGAACGATTGGCTCGAATACATCGAGGTCGCCCGCCATGAGACGCGTCACGACAGGCACGAGTGTGAGAAGAAACAATGCCAGGCCCAGGTAGTACGCCGGCGTGTCGATTGGCCGCACCGCAAACGGCATGAGGAAGACGAGAGCGAGCACGAGCGCCGCCCCGGCGCCCGCGAGTGTCCGCGGCGTGGCCAGGCGCGGCGCGGCGACACGGCGTCGGCGATTGACGCCTGGAGTCATCGGGGTACCGAAAGTGACCTGCGAGCGGTGCATCATCTAGTGGTGTTCCTTCCGAATCACATCCACTAGGATCCCGACCCTGATACGACCGCCCATACGGTCCGCGCCAGGATGCGCGCGTCGAGCCAGAGGCTCCAGCGATCGATGTATTCGAGATCGAGCCGCACCCACTCGTCGAAATCGCTGATGCGGTTGCGCCCGCTGACCTGCCAGAGGCAGGTGAGGCCAGGCTTGAAGCACAACTTGCGCTTGTGCCACAGCTCGTAGCGTGCGAGCTCGTGGCGGAAGGCGGGGCGCGGTCCAACGAGGCTCATATCGCCCTTCAACACACTCCACAACTGCGGCAGCTCGTTGAGGCTGTACTTGCGCAGGAATCCACCCAGTCGTGTGACGCGAGGGTCGTCCTTCAGCTTGAACACCGGTCCCTGCATCTCGTTCCGCCAGAGCAGATGCTGTTTCTGCTCATCCGCGTCGGCCACCATCGTCGTGAACTTGTATCCGGTGAATGGACGTCCGTTCAGACCGATGACGCGCCATGGATAGAAGACCGGCAGTTGCGGCGTCGTGAGCTTGATGGCGATTGCAACGAGCACGAACAACGGCGCCGCGGCCACGAGCAGGACAGTGGACACCACTACATCGATCACGCGCTTCAGGAACAGTGCCGATTCGTCGAGGTTGGCCGGCGCCAGCACGACTTCGGGCAGGCGCAGGGGGTCGGCATGAAAGGCGACGTGGATATCCTTCAGGTTGCCGGCGAGCAGAGTTCCCGGCACGATGCGCAGCCTGACTCGAAAATAGTGGCAGAACTCGATCGCCGGTCGGAGCCAGTCGCGATCCACTGCCGATTGAACGGCAATCACTTCATGGATCGGGTGGTGCACCAGCAGCTCGCCGAGACTCTCCACATCTCCGAGCCGCTCGATCGGAATACGCCGCAGCGAATCATCGCGGCGGCGTTCTGGCTGATGGGTGTCGAGCGGTGGCGGCACACTTAGCCACCCGGCAAGCCTGTATTCAGTTTCGGGAATGTTCTTTTTGAAATGCTCGACGAGCCATTCCACGCCGCGCGGCTGCCCCATGAGAAGGACGTTCTTCGCATACACCCCGGTTGCCAGCCGGCGCCGTTGATAACCCCAGATGATGGCTCGATAGCCGAGCAGGCCCGCGGCGGAAAACAGTGCGTAGGCGAAGATGACCACGCGACTCGAGCTCGACAACTTGAGCGCGAAGACGACAAGTGCGCTGAAGCTGACCGCGACGAACTGCGACCCGACGGCCGTCATCGCCACGCGAAAGGCCGACTGGTGGACGAGTCGATGGTAGCCTCCAAACAGTTCCATCGCGACCAGCGTGGCTGGAGGCGCGACCGCAAGAAGCCAGATGACTTCGGGCAGCGGCGGAAACAACTCCGGCGTGGCCACGCTCGGTGTCGGAAACACCGACGGAAGTACTCCGCTCAGCGGGCCACCGGGCAGCAGCAGCCGCTGCACCGACGGTGCGTACAGATTCGCGACGAGGAACGCGAGTCCAAGGACGATCAGATCTCCTGCGCAGAGGAACAGGCGCGGGATTCGATCGCTGCCGCCCCAGGGTACCGCACGGGGCGCTGAAAATCCGGCTACGGGAGTAGGGTCAACACGGGGAGTGGCGACGACGCCGCCTCGAATTGCCTCGACCGGGTGCGCGATCTTGTTCATGTGCATCGCGGCCGCGCCGGCGTCCGATCAGAAGAACCTTTCAGGGACGACGACGGTGTCGCGTGGCTCTACGAAGTCGGTGAGCGTGCCTCGAAGCTCCATTTTCTTCCCCTTGACGATACGGACGATCTGAATGCGGCCCGTGGCCCCCCGGTCGGTCACTCCCCCCGCCAGCGACAACGCCTGTAGTACGGTCGTGTTCTTCTGACGCAGCGGATACGCGCCGGGATTCCTCACCTGACCAAACACGTAAACGTTCTCCGCGCGCAGGACGAAGATGGTGTCGCCGTTCCGCAGCGCGACGTTCTGGTTCAGATCTCCGTTTTCAAGCTCGCGAAGATCCACGCGAGCGAGCCGGTCGGCACTGCCGTTCGCGGGGTCGTTGATGTCCGTTGCGCGTGCGGGCTCGACGACCACTGAATCGTTGGACGGGTGCACGACAACCGCTTCGCCGCTCGCGGTTGGCAGCGTCGATCCGGCAAGCGCGAGGGCTTCGACCAGCCGCATGTTACCTGACATCGGATACGCGCCAGGCGTCCGGACTTCGCCGACGATGTAGATCTTCTGGCTCCGGTATTGCTCGATCGCGACGGTGATCTGAGCGTCTTTGAAAAAGCCCTGGTTCGCCAGATTCTTCTTCAGAGCACCTTCCACGGCCCGAAGCGTCATCCCGCCAACGTTGACCCGCCCGATGTATGGATAGGTGAAGCTGCCGTCCGATTCGATGGTGAACTTTCCGGTCAGCTCGGGCTGGTCGTACGACGTGATGATGAGAACGTCCTGGGCGCCAACAATGTAGCTCGCGGCCCCCTGCGCGGGTTGAGCCTCCGCCGGTTGGAGAGAAGGCGCGGCCGGCGGCGGAGCCTGCGCCGACACAAGCAGCGTGGCGTAGAACACCGGAACGAGTCCAATGATGATTCGTCTGTTATGTCTCATACGTCAACGACATCCCGAAGCGCAGGCCTCGATAGGCCTGCGCATCGATGCTGGAAGTCCGATTCTGGCGTTCGATCGTGAATCCAAGCCGCTTGTCGGTTCCGAGGCGGTAGCCTGCGCCGATACTGAACGCCTGAACGCGATCCGTGCGGTGGGAGAGCGCCGGAGCGGCGCCGATTCGATCGCGGTACGCCAACCGCCGCGTACCGATTCTGGCAAGAACATCGAACGGGCCGACGATCTGCTGCTGCACCGATCCGCTGACGCCGGTCTCCAGATAGTACGGCTGGTCGAACTCGAGCGACGGTTGCACATCGCGAGACACGTCAACGCCAAAGCGCGTCATGCCCAGCAGGCTGTACGACAGGTTCACGGCGGTCGTGGTTCCGCGGTACGCGGGTACGTCGGCCGACCGCGGCATGAAGTGACGGTATCCAAGAGCGGCATTCCCACTAATCAGCGCCAGCGGCTGAAACGTCGCCGCTGCGATAATGCGGCTCGAATCTGCATCGCGAAGAGGCGACAACACGAAACGATCCTGCTCGCGTCCGATCTGGAGCGACACGCTCGTCAACGGCGTCAGCACGCGGCGAACGGTTAGCGCGTGGCCGTCGACGGTTCGATTCAGCTCTTCAGCCAGATTCGCACCCCTGAATATCTCGTCCTTGTCGAACTCGACGCGGCGGCGCCAGGCGCGTCCGCCGACGTAGGTTTGTGCCGACGCGCGCATGTCGACGGTTGCGTCGAATTCCGTCTCCGTCCGATCCGATCGCGCATCGATCTCGAACCCTGGACGCTCGCGCGTGCTGAGATGTCGCGCGGTCCCCTTCAGCGCCAGCCGGTTCAATGTCCGGGACACGCTGATCTGGTAATCCGCATTGGCCGAACGCTCCGACGAAAACGTCTGGTAATACACCCAGTCGACGTCAATGCGTCCGCTGATCCACGTGCGACCCATCCGCAGCCAGAGGTCGGTGACGGGGGTGAATGTCATCGTGAAGTCGCTCTGGGGATCGTCGCTGCTGGCGGCATTGAAGACATTCGTATCGACGCCGATGTTGGTCAGCGCGATCGCGGACTTGAGCGATAGAGGACCGAACCGCATCGTCGCTTCCGCGTCGGGCTCCGGTGTGGATGTGGATTCCGGCGGCACCTGAGCCGGCGCCTGCCACGCACAAAGCATCACCATGAGGAAGGCTGTCCCGCGAACGCGGCGTCCCAACCACTGGACGCGCTGCCTGACGCAATCGGAGCCTTTCATCACGGCGAAGATCCCTCCCGCAGACCGGTGGTGTCGCTCCGGCTTACCGGGACGGACTGGCCGTCGCCACGTTTGCGGGTGTGACCATGCCGGCGACGCCGGCTGCGGCCGCCGCATACTTGACGCTCTCCGCGGCGGTTGACGTGAGAGCTTGCAGCCAGACCCGTCACCGTGTTCACGGCGCTCGCCGCTGCACTCGTTGCCGTCACAGTCGTCGCGACGCTCGCCCCGGCCGAGGCGAAGATGAACGAACTGGTGCCAATGACCTGACCGCCCGCATCGACGATCTCCAGCACGTAGTTGCCAGGATTGAGACCGACGATTGAAAACTGGCCGCCTGCCGCCGTAGACGTCGAACCGGCGATCGTGCCAGTCAGCAGGTCTCGGGCCCGGACGCCGGTATTTACGAGCACCTGGCCGTTCGGCGTCACCACGCGGCCGCCGATCGAGGCCTGGGCAGGAGCGGCCGCTCGGACGCCGGCGGACGTAACCCGCGGTGCCGGGCCCGCAACCTGGGCGGCGGCCCCAACGGGCACCGCAGCCACCAAAGCGGCTACAACGATGACCGCAGTCGACTGGTACATGTAACTACCTCAGCGATAAGGATTTAACGCCTCTCGTTTTCAGCCGGGCACTGAAACGGACGTAATCTCTTGTACCTCTTTAATTTCGGCGGAATCGCCTGGTTGCTGTAAGGGAGCCCCGGTGGCCGGCGGGTTCCGGCCCCACCCGGGATTCACCCGGCGAAATGTCGGCTACGGCTGCGCCGGAGGCGGCCCAAGTGCTTCCGCGCGGGCGCTGCCGTCAGGGCCGTAGATGAGGCGGCGATCCGGGTAACCGCTCCGGGTCGTGTCGAAGGCGACCGATTGCAGCCGAGACCCCTCGTAGACTTCCCACTTGTCGACGATCCCGTCCTGGCTCGTGTCTTCTTCCGCGCGGACCATCGCACCTTCCGCGTAGTGCTCGATCCGATCGATGTTGCCGTCCCGGCGCGTCGACAGTTCGACCCGGGCGATCGATCCATCGGGGCCGTAATACGCCCAGGAATCGGGTTCTCCGTCCTGCACGCGTGACGATCCTACCTTTTCGATTTTCCCGCCCGCATCGTAGTACTCCCATCGGTCCAGCGTCCCGTCCTGGTTCGTGTCGATTTCGATGCGAACGACGTCGGCACCGTTCATGTAGCTCCAGGTGTCGACATTGCCATCACCGTTGGCGTCGTACTTGAGAAGCTCCAGTCGTCCGGTATCACGGTCGTAGGTGGGCTCAATGCGCGTGGTTTCGCGGCCGGGTATGCCACAGCCGCCGCCGAGGCTTGCGATCGATGCAAGGAGCCCGGCGAGCACGCGACGCAATGGAAAGTCAGGCACAGCTTCGCTCCGTAAGTCACATCCGGACCGCGCGCGATCCGGACGGCATGGTGCCCGGGGCACAAGAACCGAAGTCAACTAACAGTTTTTCGGCTGATTGAGCGCGAATCATGCCCGGACGGGACGCACCGGTGAAATCCGGGTGCTGGACGGGCCGCTGGTCCGAGGCGGCGCCTCGCTAGGTCTTGGGCCGCATCCAGGACGGTTCAATCGTCCTCGCGGGTTCAGCGTTCGACAAGGCAGCGCCCAGACTGACTTCCGGTACGGACAGGCCAATCCGTCGTTCGTCACGCGGACGTCCCGCGTTAATCGCGGCTACCGCCTCCGCCATGGCTGCGATGGTTGCGATTTCCTTATACGATTTCGCGGCGAGCGCGTCGGCGATCACCGAATGCAGTGACGCTTCCGCCTGGTCGAGAACCTCCATCGCGTTGTCTATGAATGACATGGCGCGTAGCCTACCTCCGTGGTGATGAGACGGTCAAGACGCGGCACGATCCGTTCGACTACGACTCCTTGCCGATTCGAAACATGTCGGCGAGCTTCACACCTGCTGCGACCGCGGCCATCCCCGCCGTTCCGAACGTGTTCGCGGCAATGCGCGCGGCCCTTCCGCCGATGGATCTGAGGCCCGCGGCTGCGCGACCCACGTCAATCGATCGGCCTCCGCCGGTTGGAGTGCCGTTCGGCGGACCGTAGTAACCGCCGTAGTCCGCGCGGTAATACTTGGAGTAGTAATACGAATTGTGTTCGAGATCGACGCGGTTCAGAACCGCGCCGAGGAATTTCGCCTGACCCATCTCGAGCTGCTCGACTGCTCTCTGAGCGATGCGGCGGCTCGTCATTTCCGAGCCAACCACGAACACCACTCCGTGCGCCATGTTCGCGGCGAGTGATGCGTCAGTGACCGCCATGACGGGCGGTGTATCGACGATCACCCAGTCGAAGTACTGCATCAGAAAAGCGGCAAAGTCCTTGAATTTCTTCGATCCGAGCAGCTCGGCGGGGTTCGGAGGGTGCGTTCCCGCGGGCATGACCCAGAGGCCGTTCGCGGACGATTCCTGGATGACTGCCGACGCATTCGCGTCGCCGACGAGAACGTTGGAAAGCCCCGGTGACGATGCAATCTGGAAAACCTCGTGGACACGGGGCTTCCGCATATCGGCGTCGATCAGCAGAACACGGTGGCCTGCCTGGGCGAGCGCAACCGCAACGTTGGTCGACACCACGGTCTTGCCTTCTCCTGGTGTCGAGCTGGTGACTACGACCAGCCGGCCGCCATGGTCCGTCGATGAGAAGAGGACGTTGGTCCGGATCGACCGGAAACTTTCGGAAAACATGTTCGGCACGCCCCTGTCGATAAGGGGCGTCGCAATCGTCTTGTCAAACAGCGCCGGAACGAGTCCGAGGTACGGCAGCCCGAGATGTTTCTTCATCTCGTCGGGGTTCTTGATGCGGTCGTCGGTGAACTCGAACGTAAACGCGAGACCGATGGCGAGCGTCAGCCCCCCGAGCAGTGCCATCAGCAGGTTGTTGAAGATATTCGGCGACACGGGAGTCGCAGGCACTTCGGCATGGTCCACCACACGGATGTTGCCGGTGCGAATCTCCTCGGACACGCCTGTTTCCTGGGTGCGCTGCAACAGCCCTTCGAACATCTGGCGGTTCGCCGTCGCATCGCGCTGCAGCACTCCGTATTCGATGCCGGCGCGATTGAGAACCTGCGCTTCCTGCTTCTGCGCGTTGAGCTCTGCCGCCAGGGTTCGTTCTTCGGCCAGGGCCGCCTGGTACTCGCTGCGCATCGCGTTTGCGACCTGGGCAACTTCCGCCTGGATCTTCGCTTCCGCGGTCTGGATCGCAAGGCCGATCTTCACCATTTCAGGATGGTTCGGTCCGAGCTTCTCAGACAGCTGCGCACGCTGCCGCTGCAGCAGCGCGAGCTCCGCCTTCTGCTGCTGGACGAACTGATTCGAAAGCACGGCTGGCAGCGAGTCGATGACGTCCGGGTCCTGCAGTACGTCCTTGACCTGGTTGTACGCGGCTTCTTTCTGGATCCGCGCCGTCGCCGCTCTCGTCAGCGCCGCGTTCAGATCGGCCAGCCGCTGCACGACGACGTTCTGGCGCTCTTCGAGCGAAACGGAGCCGGTGCGTTCGCGGTACGTTTGCAGCGCCTGCTCGCTCGCTTCGAGCTTCGTGCGCTGCTGACCGAGCTGCTGGGTGAGGAAATCGGAAGCTTCCTTCGTCGTCGTCGACCGCAGCTCGAGAGTCTGCCGGATGTACGCCTCGGCGAGGGCGTTGGCAACTCTCGCGGATAGACCCGGATCGGACGAGCGATAGGTGACGTCGACCAGCCGGCTGTATCGCACCGCCGAAATCCGGAGATTGCCCAGGAAGAGATCGATGATGCGCGACTGCGCCCGCGTTTCGGCGGCGTCGGATGACTCTGAAGGTCGCGGCGGTTCGAACCATGCCGCAACCATGTTGACGGGCCTCATGATGAGGCCCCGGATCGTCAGCCGCGGCGGCTGGTTGAATTCCGGATGCGCCCAGAGGTCCATCATCTCGATTGTCCGACGCGCGAGCACGCGGCTTTGCAGAATCCGGTACTGCGTCTCGTAGTAATCGTCGGTGATTTCACCGGGATCAAGGACTTCCTGGAACGACACCACTTTCGGGTTGTCGCGCTCGATCAGGATGCGGACGGTGCTCTCGTAGATACGAACGGCCGTGAACGTATAAAGAGCGGCGCCAAGGAACACCGCCAGAAATATGCTGGTCGCGACATGGCGACGTCGATAGAGAACCTGCAGGTAATGGACGACGTTCAGCTCCGATTCGCCGCTGCCATTGTCGCCGTGGCCGCCGTAGCCGTATCCGGCCGCGCCGGCTCCGGACGCAGACAACGAGCCGGGACCGCTGGAATTTGCGGCTATTCCGCCCAGCGTACCGTGGTGATCGAACTCCGTTGGGAACTGTGCGCTCATCAGACAGACGTTCTCTTCGCGGGGTCTCGATCCCTTTTGCGCGGCGATCGCGCACAGCCGGTTCGGGTCATACGTGTCGCAGTAGTGGCGGACCCTGACGCTCAGTTTCGGGGGAGAAACGAGACCAGATTGCGCACATTTGCGCACCGCCGACCGAGTGCTACTTCTTGTATCGGCCCGAGGCGCAAAAACCGCTGTGGTAGGCGGGGAACTACTTGACGTCCAGCAGTTCGACGTCGAAAAGCAGAGTGGCGTTCGGCGGGATGACGCCTCCCGCGCCGCGCGCACCGTAGCCCTTGTCGGGCGGAATGGTCAGTATGCGGCGGCCGCCAACCTTCATGCCAGCCACGCCCTCATCCCAGCCGGGAATCACCTCGCCGGCGCCGAGGTTGAACGAGAAAGGCTCGTTCCGGTCGCGCGAACTGTCGAACTTCGCCCCTTTTCGGTCGGGGCGCGACACATCGTACAGCCAGCCGGTGTAATGCACGACGACGACCCGGCCGCTCTGAGCCTCGGCCCCGGCTCCCACCTGGTCGTCCTGCCTGATGAGTTCTGTCACGCTGTTTGTCTCCGTATTGCCGCCGCAGGCGGCGACCAGCAGGACCGCCGCGATGGGGAAAATCACCGAATAGCGTCGCATCGCGCGATTATATGGCAGTAGGCAGTCTGGCCGAAGGAGGTACCTCGTGGCACTACGTCGCCGCATCGCTGCAGTGATTCTCACGCTGATTGGCTTGCCCGTGCTCCTGTTCGTCGCGGGCATCGTATTTCTCTTTGTGGTCGCGACTCGCGGCCCATCGGTGCCCGACCGCGCGACGCTCGTGTTGCGGCCTGGCGGCCAGCTCCTCGATACGACTCCCGACGACATCGTCGGCCAGCTGGTCGGCCGTGACGTCACCACCCTCCGCGGTCTGATCGAGAGCCTGCGAAAAGCCAAACGCGACACGCGTATCGCGGCGGTCCTGCTGCGTCCGTCGACGCTCGAACAGCCGTTATGGGGCAAAGTGCAGGAACTCCGCGACGCTATAACGGATTTCCGGCAGTCGGGTAAGCCGGTGATCGCGTATCTCGAGTATGGAGGCGATCGCGAGTACTACCTCGCGAGCGCTGCGAACCAGGTCTTTCTGCTTCCGACCAGTCCGCTCGATCTCACCGGCGTCGCGTCATACGAGGTGTTCCTGCGCGGGGCGCTCGACAAGATTGGTGCGTATCCCGACTTCCTGCAGATCGGGCCGTACAAGACGGCTGCCAATCAGATCACGCAGCACGGTTTCACCCCGGAGCACCGCGAGATGCTCGAAGGGCTCAACCGCGACTTGTACGAGCAGCTCGTGCGCGGGATTGCGGATGCGAGGCGCAAAAGCGTCGATGACGTGCGGGCGCTGCTGGACGAAGGCCCGTTCACGCCCGAGACCGCCCATCGTGTAGGACTCGTCGACGGTCTTGCGTACTTCGATCAGCTCGATGATCGCATTCCCGATCTGAAGTCGGCGGACGGCGACGACCGGGTCGTCGAGGGCTCGTTGTATCAGCGCGTCAGGCCGCGCGACGTCGGTATTCGTCCCGAGTCGCGCGTCGCAGTGCTCCATGCTGCAGGCATCATTACGTCGGGAAGAAGCGCCTACGATCCAGTCAATGGCCCGATCGTCGGTTCCGACACGATGATCGAGCAGATCCAGCGCATCCGGGAGGACGAATCGATTCGGGCGATCGTCCTGCGCGTGGACAGCCCGGGCGGTTCATCCGTGGCCTCGGATGTCATCTGGCGTGAGCTGATGATCACGCGTGATGCGAATCCGTCGCGCCCGCTCATCGTGTCGATGTCGGACCTCGCCGCCTCTGGCGGCTACTACATTTCAATGCCGGCGCACGCGATCGTCGCGGAGCCGGGGACGCTGACAGGCTCGAT
Source organism: uncultured Acidobacteriota bacterium (assembly GCA_963814955.1). GTDB lineage: Bacteria > Acidobacteriota > Vicinamibacteria > Vicinamibacterales > UBA2999 > DATCJA01. The sequence goes on along the minus strand of CAWFEX010000008.1, from coordinate 155,947 downwards.
AGGCATCTTCGGCGGCAAGATCGCGCTGGGCGGCACGATGGACAAGATCGGCGTCGGCCGGGGAACCGTCAAGTCCGGCAGGAATGCGGACATATATTCGCCCTTTTCACCGTTCACACCCGAACAACGCGACAAGGTGTTCGACTACATGCGGGTTTTCTACGACGACTTCGTTGAAAAGGCTGCAATGTCGCGCCGCACCTCGGCGGGCAACATTGATGCGGTGGCGCAGGGGCGTGTCTGGACCGGTCAGCAGGCCCGGCAGCATGGGCTGGTGGATGCCATTGGAGGCCTCGATACCGCCGTATCGCTGGCCAAGCAGCGGGCGGGCATTCCGGCCGACGAAGATGTGGAACTGGTGCTGTACCCGCCGCGGCGCAGTCTCTACGAGGCGCTGACGGACCGATTCCAGTCGTCGAGTTTCAATATCTGGGGACAGCTGGCGGCTGGCGCTGATCGACCGGCGCTCGGTGTGCTGACTGCGCCGGTCCGCCTGTTTCGTCGCGGCGAGCCGCTCGCTCTGATGCCGTATGTGTTTGTGAGATGAGTAGAAGGCGCGTGTAAGTCAAAAGGCAAAGGTCAAAGGTCAAAGGTACTTGTGAACTTCGAACTTACTTTTGACTTTTGACTTTTACCTTTGACCTTACACGTCTCTTGACTAGATCGTCGCCGTTGCGGCCAGCATCCGGCGCACGACGTCGTTTCGGATCTCGATGCGCATCCGCTCCTTGGCCTTTGCCATATAGGAGCTGAAGAAGCGTCCACGGCGCTCGGAAAGAAGCTGATCCCGAAACGCCTCCTTGCCGTTCTGCAGTTCTGCCGGCGTTACCTCGTCACGTTCCGCGACGCGGACGATCACTGTGGCGTCGTTGGCTGTGATGGGTTCGCTGACCGCCCCTACAGGAAGACTGAAGGCCACCTTGTCCACAGCCGCGCTCACGCCGACATCCGGCAGCGGTGAGTCGCGTGCGATGAGCTGCGTATCCTTGGCCTCGAGGCCCTGGGCCTTTGCCGCCGCCGCGAAATTCCCGGCGTTTCGGAGCGTCGCCGCGATCTGCGCCGCACGCTGCCGGCTCAATTCCGCGGCCCGCGCGCGGACGACATCTTCGCGCACACGATCCTTCACCTGTTCGAGCGTCGGGACATAGGGATCGCGGGTGCCTGCAAGTGCAATGAATACCGGCCCGCGCGGCGTCGTGATCGGCCCGTTGACCATCTCGGTGGTCAACTGGAAGGCCGCGGCGGCGACTTGCGGCGCGGGGCCGAGCCCCGGAACCGGATCATCGCGGCCGAAGAATTCGCTCTCAGTCACCATTAGACCGTTTTCGCGGGCGACCCGATCGAGATCGGTGGGGTCATCGATGCCCGCGGCCAGGTCCGTCGCGCGCGTCGAGACCTGCTGGTCGGCGCGCTGCCGCTTCAGCTGCTCCTCGATTTGCGGACGGACTTCGTCCAGTGGACGGGTGACTGCGGCCTTCTTGTCCACGACTTTGATGATGTGAAAGCCGTACTGGCTCTGGACGATGTCGCTGATCTGTCCGGGCTCGAGTGCAAAGGCGGCGGTCTCGAACTGGGGCACCATGCGGCCGCGAGTGAAGTAATCCAGGTCGCCGCCGTTTACCTTGCTCCCCTCATCTTCGGAGAACTTCGTCGCCAGCTCGGCGAAGTCCGCGCCCGCTTTTGCCTGCTCGAGGATGCCCTCGGCCTGCTTGCGCACGGCGGCTTCATCCTTGCCAGCCGTGTTCAGCAGAATATGACTGGCACGAACCTGCTCGGGCGTCTGGTCATGCGAGATATTGCCGTTGTAATACTGCTGCACCTCGGTCGGCGTAACGGTCGCCCTGGCATAAGCCTGCTCGCGATCCAGCAGCAGCATCCTGACTTTCCGCTGCTCGCCAACGCGATACTCGGCCTTGTGCGCCTCGAAGTGCGACGACACGTCGGCGTCGGATACGGTTACCTGATTGCGAAACGAATCGGCCGTCAGTGCCACGACCTGAAGCTTGACTTTTTCGTTCCGCTGCGTGAATTCACGTTCGACATCGGCATCCGACACCGTCATCCAGTCGGTGAGCGCCGCGCGCAGCTTGTCGATCATCAGACTTCGGCGCAGCGTTTCCTCGAACGTCGCCTTCGTCAACGGCGGAATCTGGCTGCGCAGGATCTGCTCGTACCGCTGCTCGCCGACGAAGCGGCCATTTTCCTGAAGGCCCGGAATCGCAAATATCTGCTGCGCGAGCTCCTCGTCGCTGACCCCAAGCCCGTGTCGTTCTGCTTCGACCAGCGCCGCCTGCTCGTCGACCATCTGCTGCAGGATCTGCTGCTCGATACCGAGCTGGCGAAGCAGCGAATCACTGAGGCCGGCGCCGTAGGCCTGCCGGTAGGTTTGGATCTGGGCGTTGTATCGCTGCTGGAACTGTCCCGCGGTGACGGAACGCCCTTCCACGTCGGCAATAACTTCAGACGGGGCCGCACCCGCGCCGATGGCCGTCGGGTCGTCGAGGAAACTGGGAATGTAAAAGACGATGAATGCGAGTACGACCAGGGCAAGGCTCCACTTGAGCCAGCCCTTGTGCCGACGCATCCGGTCGAGCATTGTCATAGTTGAGATCCTACAGGCTGCTGGCGCGCCCGGTGCCCGGTTTCAGCCTGCCCTCGAAACCCTCATCTTACCGCCCTAAAGCCCAGAGTCCAAAGCCTATACCGTGATATATTCGATCCATTCAGTTGAGACGGTCCACGAGAGGGACTGAGCGGCACGCAGCCGCATGCCATGCCCGAATGCGTCCCGCCCCCGCGAGCGGTGACACCGATCTCCACCCAGTCTGACGTCGCGCACCAGATGGCCCGAGGTGCCAGTCGCCTTGATTTCGCCAGCAACGTCAAGGCCCAGCTCCGTACTCTGAAGTCGCGACTCCAGCGTCGTCACGCGCTGATCGAAATCGTGCGCGACGCCAACGCGACACGTGATCCCCAGAAGGTGGCGGCATGGCTTGTGCGACAGGCTGATGACTGGATACACGCCCCGTGCTGGGCGGTGGTGGCGACTCGCGCTGGCGGGGAGCACGGGGTGATGGCCGACAAGGGGCTGGTGCCCGCGCTCCAGCCATCGGTGTTGAACGTGGCCGCCTGGGTGGCTGGGCAGGGTGTGGAGTTGATGTCAGCAAACCTCGCCAAGGATCGGCGCATCCGGGGAGAAGTGTTCGGGACCGTCATGGCGTTCCCGCTTCTTTCACAGAACCGCACGGTTGGAGTCCTTGTCGGGCTCGATCCTGTCCCCTCATCCGCCGCGCCGGGCCTGGGCGTCTCCGTTCTGGCAATGCTGCGAATGCTGCTCGAGCCGGTGGGAATTGCCCTCGATAGCTCCCTGGAACTGCAAAGGGCCGACGCGCTGTCGGTCACCGACGACCTGACGCAGCTGTCGAACTCCCGCTACCTGAACATCGTCCTCCGCCGCGAAGAGAAGCGATCCTCCAGAAGCGGTCGCCCGATGTCGCTTCTGTTCATCGACATGGACGGTTTCAAGAACGTGAATACGCAGCACGGGCACCAGGCAGGCAGCAAGGCGCTCGTCGAAGCAGCCAGCGTGATCCGCAGCTGCGCCCGCGAAACCGACATTGTGGCGAGGTTTGGCGGCGATGAATTTGCGGTCGTGCTGCCGGATACGGGTCAGGAGGGGGCGGTGTTCGTCGCCGAACGCGTCCGCGACCGCATTCGGGCATTCAAGTTCCTCGAGGCCGACGGCCTGTCCGTCTCCCTGACGGCGTCGGTTGGCGTCGCCACCCTGCCGGATGTGACCTCATCGTCCGAAGAATTGTTACGAGCGGCTGATCGCGCCATGTACCGGGTGAAAGATGCCGGAAAGAACGGTATTCACGTCGCGGAGAAAGGAAAGTACTGAATTGGGCCTCGGCTCGTTTTTCTCCCTGTTTTCAAACGACCTGGCGATTGACCTCGGTACGGCGAATACCTGTGTTTACGCGCGCGGCAAGGGCATCGTGGTCAACGAGCCGTCCATTGTCGCCATCAACAAGATCAACGGACGAGTCGAAGCGGTTGGCAGAGACGCCAAAGAGATGCTCGGCCGAACGCCGGGAAACATCGTCGCCATCAAGCCGATGAAGGACGGCGTCATCGCCGATTTCGAAGTCACCGAAAAGATGCTGACGTACTTCATCAAGAAGGCGCACAACCGCAACGTCTGGGTGCGTCCGCGCATCGTCATCGGCGTGCCGTCTGAAATCACGCAGGTCGAGAAGCGTGCGGTGAAGGACAGCGCCTATCGGGCCAAGGCAAGCGAAGTACACCTGGTCGAGGAAGCGATGGCCGCGGCGATCGGCGCTGGCATGCCGATCACCGAACCCTCGGGAAACATGATCGTCGACATCGGTGGCGGGACCACCGACATCGCCGTCATCTCGCTCGCCGGAATCGTCTATAGCAAAGCGGTGCGTGTGGCGGGCAACGAGATGGATGAAGCCATCATCCAGTACATCAAGAAAACGTACAACCTGCTCATCGGCGAGCGCACGGCAGAGCAGATCAAGATGGAAATCGGATCTGCGTTTCCGCTCGAAGAGCGGATGACCATGGAGATCAAGGGGCGCCACTTGATAGAAGGCGTGCCGAAAACGATCACCATCACCGACGCAGAGATCCGCGAGGCGCTTGCCGAGACCGTCAACGTCATCGTCGACGCGGTACGAGTGGCCCTCGAACGAACGCCACCCGAACTGTCCGCGGATATCGTCGACCGCGGCATCGTGCTGACCGGAGGCGGTTCGCTGCTCAAGAACCTCGACAAGCGGCTTCGCGAGGAAACCGGTCTGCCGCTGGCGATGGCCGAAGATCCGTTGTCGTCGGTCGTGCTGGGCGCCGGGAAAATGCTTTCGGACTTCAATCTGCTGCGGAAAATTTCTATCGACTGAATTGACGGATTTACGAATTTACGAAATTACGGATTCTGGTGGAACGTCGTGGGCTCGAGCGGCAATTCGTCGATTCGTAAATTCGTAAATTCGTAAATGACATGGCCCTGCTCGATATCCGCCAACGCACTGGTTACCTCTTCATCGCACTCACCGTCGGCCACATTGTGCTCGTTTCTGCGCAAGTCAATACGGTTCGCGGGATACCCTTGCTCGAGGCCGTCACCTTTGGCGCCTTCGCAGAGGTTCAGCGCATTGCATCGTCGGCCATCGGCGGTATGCGCACGTCCTGGGGAGACTACGTCGCGCTGCAGGAGGTCCGCGGTGAAAACGAACGTTTGCGCGAGGAGGTGGGACGCCTCGAGGTGCGGCTGCAGCAGGAGCGGGCGCTCGCGCAACGTGCCCGTTCGCTCGAGGAGATCCTCGAGCTCCGCAAGAACGTAGAACTGTCAACCGTGGCGGCGACCGTGATTGCGGGGGGGGCCAGCCCCGATTTCCGGACGATCACGATCGATAAGGGCACGGCGGAAGGGTTGCGACCCGACATGGCCGTGATCGCGCCCGGGGGGGTGGTTGGCCGGATTGTCACGCCGAGCGGCCGCGCCTCCAAGGTGCAGCTGCTCATCGACCGGAACGCTGCGGCCGGCGCGCTGGTTGAGCGTACCAGGGCGCACGGGGTCGTGGAAGGGACTGGCGGAGGCCTCCGGATGAATTACGTGTCTGGCACCGCCGACGTCAAGATTGGGGACGCCGTGGTGACGTCGGGCATTGATGGCATTTACCCTAAAGGATTGGTCATAGGTCAGATAGAATCATTAGAGCGGGGCAGTGGCGATTTTGGTGCCATTGTGGTGCGGCCGGTTGTTGACTTTTCGTCGGTGGAGGCCGTGCTCGTCGTGGTGACGCCGCCGGTTGCGGCTGAAGAGGACGCCCCCCCGAATGCGGGTCAGGCACGCGAGTGAAGGCTATCGGGGTTCTGATTGCGATAGCGCTTGCGCTCGCGTTGCAGACAACCCTGGCACGTTTCCTCGTGGGCGGAACGGCGGCGCTCGATCTGGTGCTCGTGGTCGTCGTTTACGTGGCGTTGACGAGCGGGCCCGTTACGGGAATGTTTGCGGGGAGTATTGCAGGAATCATCCAGGACGCCTTGTCGAGCGGCGTCATCGGCGTCGGAGGGCTCGCCAAGTCGCTCGTCGGTTTCCTGGCCGGTGTCATCGGGCAGCAGTTCATCATCACGGCCGCACTGCCGCGGTTATTGATGTTTCTGGCCGCGACGGCCGTGCACGCGGCGGTGTTCATGGGGTTTTACGTGCTGCTTGGTTTGCGATCGTTTCCCTCGCCCTGGGCGGCGGTGATGAGCCAGGCGCTCGGCAATGCGGCTGTGGGATTGGTGGCGTTCGCCATCGTCGAATCACTGCCTGGGGCAGTGGAACGGCGCCGCGGCCGGCGGGCACGGCATTGAGGAACGTGTAGGGGCCGACCTTCAGGTCGGCCCAGGCAAGATTGATGGGGGCCGACCTTCAGGTCGGCCCAGGCAAATCGAACGAGACATGGCGCAGACAGAAGATCGCCGACGAATTTCCGCCCGCCTGACGGTACTCCAGGTGGGCGTGGTCGTCCTGTTCGCCGCGCTCGCCATCAGCTTCTGGTTCCTGCAGATCGTCCAGCACTCACGGTTCGAGGAAATGGCCGCGAACAATCACCAGCGGACGCTCGCATTGCGAGCCCCGCGCGGCGTGTTGTTCGATCGGAATGGGCAGGTTCTGGTCGAGAACCGTCTTTCGTTCAGCGTGTCGATTGTCCGGGAGCATACAAAGGACCTCGACCGCACCATTCGCCTGCTTGCGGGCGTCGCAGGAATGGACGTCGCGGCCGTCCGTCAGATTGTCGACCGCCACCGCGGCGAACCGACGTACCGTCCGATCGTCGTCATCGAGGACGCGTCGCTGGCGCAGGTGGCCGCCATCCTGGCCAGGCGTCTCGATTTCGAGTTGCCTGACGTTCTCGTAGAGCAAGTGCCGATGCGGCAGTACCCGTCGGAGGCGCTTGCGGCGCATTTGTTCGGGTACGTCGGCGAAGCCAGCGACAATCAAATCGGTGAAGGCATTACGAGCGGGGCCATTGTCGGCCAATCGGGCATCGAACGCGTCTACAACAAGCTGCTGATGGGTCAGGACGGCGCCCGCCGCGTGGTCGTGAACAGCGTCGGCCGGGAGATGCGTGAGATCGAGGAGATTCAGCCCATCGAAGGGCGTCGGGTTCAGCTCACGATCGACTACGACCTCCAGAAGGCGGCGGAAGAAGGGTTCAGGCAGGCCGGTTTCAACGGCGCCGCCCTGATCATGGATCCCCGCAATGGCGAAGTACTCACCTACGTGAGCCTCCCTGCGTACGACCCGAACGATTTTGCCTCCGGGATCGACCGTGCTACGTGGGTGTCACTCAACGCAGACAAGCTTCGGCCGCTGCAGAACCGCCCGATCCAGGGTCGGTACATGCCCGGCTCGACGTTCAAAATCGTCATCGCGACCGCAGGTCTCGAAGAGGGCATTATCGATCCGAACTTCCGAGTGAACTGTTCGGGCGGTGCGTACTTCTACGGTCGCTATTACCGCTGCCATCTCGCACGCGGCCACGGCACCATGGACATACGGCACGCCCTCGAGAAGTCCTGCAATGTGTTCTTCTACACCGTTGGGAACATGCTTGGTGTCGATCGTATCTACGAGTGGGCCGAGAAGCTGGGCGTGACAGGGAAGACCGGCATCGACCTGCCCAACGAGCAGGAGAGTCTCGTTCCGAACTCCGAGTGGAAGATGCGGCGCTTCAACGAGCGCTGGTACCCGGGCGAAACCATCTCTGTGGCGATCGGTCAGGGGCAGGTGTCCGTGACGCCGGCGTCGCTCGCCTTGATGATCAGCACCGTCGCCAACGGCGGCACGAGGGTCACACCCCACATCGTGCGAGCCGTTGACGAGGGCGGTGGCTGGAAGATGGCGGCGCCGCCCGTGGTGGCCGATCGCGTGGCATTCAAGCCCGAAACGCTGGCAGCGCTGCACGACGGTCTCTGGATGGTGGTGAACGCCGCCGGCACCGGCGGCCGTGCGCGCATTCCCGGACGCGACGTGGCGGGCAAGACTGGTACGGCCCAGGTAATCTCGAACGAGGGCCGCGCGCGGGCACGCGGGAGCGACCGCGACCTGCGCGATCACGGCTTCTTCGTATTCTTCGCTCCGAAAGACAACCCCGAGATCGCCGGGGTCATTTTCGGCGAACACAACCAGCACGGCTACCTCGGCGCCCCGATTGCCAAGCACGTCATCGAGACCTACTTCGCGAAGAAGGAAGGACAACCGCTGCCCTCATTGGCGCCACCGCCGGTCCCGCTGCCGCCGCCTGAACCCGATCCCGACGTGACGCCCATCGACGAACAGACGCCAGTTGCAGCCACGGCCAGCCCGAACCCTGCACAAGGAACAAACTAGTGGTGGATTAGCGTGTTCGAGAGACGCCTTTATCATCACGTCGACTGGGGGTTGCTGTTTGCGGTGCTGACGCTCTGCGGCGTTGGCCTCACGCAGATTTACAGCGCCACCGGGGGGTGGAACAGTACCGTCGAGACGCAGATTTACGGCGTCCTGATCGGTCTCGTCGCCCTGCTGGTCACGCTGGGCATCGATTACCGATCGCTGGCCGACAAGTCGCATCTGATTTATGTAGCGATCGCGGGTCTCCTTCTCTACGTACTGCTGTTCGGCGCCGTCAGGGGTGGTTCGCGGCGCTGGATCGATTTGGGGTCCTTCAACATTCAGCCGTCGGAGTTCGCCAAGGCCGCGCTGGCGCTGGTGCTGGCGAAGTTTTTTGGCGAAAGCCGCCGGGGCATCATCACGCGCGTCGATCTGCTCGTGGCGGGAGGTCTTACGGCTATTCCGCTCCTGCTGATCGCTCAGCAGCCCGATCTGGGCACCGCGGCAACGCTTGTTCCGGTGGCGTTCGCGGTGGTTTACATGGCCGGCATGCCGATGCGAATCCTCGGCGTACTGGCGCTTGTCGGCTTGCTTGCGGCGCCGGTGGCATGGAAGTTTGCGCTGCAGGATTATCAGAAAGAGCGCATCTCGACCTTCCTGGATCCGTCACAGGACGCGCGAGGTGCCGGCTATCAGCAGATTCAGGCCCGCATCACCGTTGGATCGGGCGGGCCGTGGGGCAAGGGCTTTACAGAAGGTACGCAGGGTCAGCTGCGGTTTCTCCCGGTTGCGCACAACGACTTCATCTTCTCGGTGCTCGCCGAAGAGCAGGGATTTGCCGGAGTCATTGTGGTGCTCGGTTTGTATTTGTTCGTCATTCTGCGGTCGATCGAGTCAGCCCGGTTAGCCAAGGACCGACTCGGTGCATACCTGGTGCTGGGAGTGCTGGCCAGCTTCACGTTCCAGGTGATTTACAACATTACGATGTCGGCCGGCTTGGCGCCGGTCAAGGGTCTCACGCTTCCGCTCATGAGTTACGGCGGCTCCTCCATGATTGCCACACTGGCGGGGTTCGGCCTCATCCTCAACGTGCGGATGCGGAGATTTACGAATTAACGCGGTCGCGGGGACGTCCCCGCGCTACCGGTGCATGAGCACCCGTAGAGCGCACGCTTCGGCGTGTGCAATCCACAGACGAAAGGGCACACGATGATTGCGTTGCTGGCGTTCGTGCTGACGTACCTGCTGGTGCGGTCGGCCGCGGTACGCCTGGCTCCTGCCGTGTCGCCCGCGGAGAGTAACGGGCATGACCAAGGAGATGATCATCTCCTCGAGCCCCCACGAGACACGGGTTGCAATCCTCGAGGACGACCAGATCGCCGAAATTTTCATCGAGCGCGAACGACAGCGCGGCGTCGCTGGCAATCTGTACAAAGGCCGGGTATCGAAAGTCCTGCCCGGCATGCAATCGGCGTTCGTTGATCTCGGGCTCGAGCGCGACGGGTTCCTTTACGTCTCCGACGTAACCGCGTCCACCGAAGAGTTCGATCGTCTCGAGACGGAAGACGACGAGCCATCCTCGCCGGCGACAGGCAACGGCTCGCCGCACGTGCAATCGGCCGACGACGCTCGGGGTACCGTCAACGAAACCAGAAAAGCTGGTGGCCGCGGACCGGAACGCGGCCCTGGTCCGGGTCCTGGCGGCCCAGGGCGCGGCGGCCGGCGCGATCGGGATCGCGACCGCGACAAAGGCCCCGAACCCAAGATCGAAGAGCTTCTCAAGGAAGGCCAGGAAATCATCGTTCAGGTGGCCAAAGAGCCGATTGGCACCAAGGGTGCCCGTCTCACCTGCCACGCCACCATGCCAGGCCGATTCCTGGTGTTCATGCCGACGGTGGATCACGTCGGCGTTTCACGGAAGATTGATTCGCGCGACGAGCGCGGCCGGTTGCGGGGGATTGTCCGCGAATTCCGCGAACAGCACGGATTCACTGGCGGCGTCATCATACGCACCGCGGCAGCCGGGCGGCCCAAGGAAGACATCGTGTCCGACCTGAGCTACTTCCACCGGGTGTGGACCGACATCCGCCAGAAATCCGAGTCGTCGCGTGCGCCGGCGGTGGTGTATCAGGAGCAGAGCCTGGTCGCGAAGCTCCTGCGCGACCTGCTCACCGAAGAATTCTCCGCCATTCGCATCGACAACGACCTCGAGTACCGCCGCGTGTGCGAGCTCGTCGAGCGGATCATGCCCGCGCTTGCGCCGCGCGTGAGGCTCTATGAGAAGGAGTACCCGATTCTCGAGGAGTATGGCGTTCAGGCGGAGATCGATCGAGCGCTGCGCAGCAAGGTGTGGTTGAAGTCAGGCGGGTCGATCGTGATCAACCAGACGGAAGCGCTCGTCGCCATCGACGTGAACACAGGCCGGTACGTCGGCAAGAAGACGGCCGGGAGGCTCGAGGACACGATTTTGAAGACCAACCTCGAGGCCGTGAAAGAAATCGTACGCCAGATTCGACTCCGCGACCTCGGCGGGATCATCGTGCTCGATTTCATCGACATGGAGGAGAAGAAGAACCGGCAGAAAGTGTTTCAGGCTGTCGAACAGGAGCTGCGGAAGGATCGCGCTCCGTCCAAGACGCTGCAGGTGTCGGACTTCGGTCTGGTGATCATCACGCGGAAGCGCGTCAAGCAGAGCCTCGAGCGCGTGCTCACCGAGCCGTGCCCTTACTGTGCCGGCAGCGCCGTCATCAAGTCGAGCTCGACGATCTGCTACGAGATTCTTTCGGAAGTAAAGAAAATCAGCTCCGATCTCGACGGTCAGACGCTCGTACTGCGAGTCAATCCCGACATCGCTCGTGCGCTGCGGGAGGAAGAGCGGGCGGTGTTCAAGGACTTGAAGCAGTCGCTCGGCCGCGAGGTCACGGTCCGGCCGGACGTGCAGCTTCATCACGAGCAGTTTGACTTGATGGCGGTGGGATAGACGTGAACTTTGTAAGGGCAAAAGGTAAAAGGCAAAAGTCAAAGGTACCTCTGAACTTCCTTTTGACTTTTGCCTTTGACCTTTGACTTACATGCTCTTCACACCCGCCAGTTCCCGCGAGGTGTCGGCTGCCCGTGATTTTCCCAGATAGATCGGTTCAGCCAGTCCTTTGAGATCTTCGGCAGTAAGCAGCCGCCAGCAATCGATGACGGTCGGTGGCTTCCGCAATCGCGCCTGCAGCAGCGCCGGTACCTGACGGAATTCGGGCCAGGGCACCATCAGCACGAGCACATCGGCCTCTGCCACGCACTCGGCGAGCGACGACGCTCGCACAATCGATGCTGCAAGCGTCATCGGCGCATCAACCACCGCCGCTGGATCGAACACCATGGTGGCGAACCCGTCGGAAGCAAGACGGTTCGCGAGCATCACGCCCTGGCTCTCTTCGACCACGGGCGTGTCCGGCTTGTAGGAAAGACCCAGAACCGCGATTCGATGTTGCCTCGGCACCGCGTGCGCCTCGACGATCCGGGCAACACGCTCGGTCTGCCTTCTGTTCAGGGCATCGGTGGCGACGGCAATTTCAGCGCGGGCGCCTGCCTGCGCAGCCACGGCCACGAGCGCCGCGTTGTCACGCGGAAAGCATGGCCCGCCATATCCAACCGCTCCCCGCAGATATGCGTGGCCGATCCGGCGGTCGACGCCAAGCGCGCCGGTCACGACGTCCACGTCACCGCCAGGCAGCTGCTCGCAGATCTCCGCGAGCATGTTCGCGTACGAGATCTTGGTCGTCACGAACGTGTTGACCGCAATCTTCGTAATCTCCGCGTTGACCCATGTCATCCGGCGCACCTGCGCATTGTTGGCGATGAAAGTGCGATGGATCGCTTCGACGACGTCGCCGGCCTGCGGATCCGATTCACCGATGAGCACGAGATCCGGGTGCGTCATGTCGCGGATGACACTGCCGAGCGCAATGAATTCGGGGTTGTAACACAGCCCCACCGAGTCGCCGACGACGCGGCCGGACGCTGCCTCGAGCGCGGGCTTGACGTCGAGGTCTGTCGACAACGGCATCATCGTGCTCGTGACGGTAGCGACATGGTAGTTCTTCGATCGACGGAGGCCCCGGCCGATGCCGTTGATGGCGTCCATGACGAAGCGCATGGAGAAGGTGCCGTTGGCAGTGCTCGGAGTCGGGACGACGATGAACGAGGCGTCGGTGTTGCCGGCGGCGCCAGCCAGATCCGTTGTCGCCTGGAGGCGCGACCGGTTGCGGTGGATCAGCTCAGCAAGTCCAGGCTCCCGGATTGGGGTACAGCCCTGGTTCAGCAGATCGACGATTTCTGTTCTGGTGTCGACGCCAATGACGTCATGACCGCGATCCGCCAGAAGGGCGGCGAGCGGTGCACCCAATTTCCCGAGGCCGACGACACAAATGCGCATAAATACCGCTGCTTATAATATCGGTGGGTCCGCCGGTGTTCATCAGAACGGCTGCGTCGTTTCGGCAGGGTGCGCGGACGCTGCGCCGCGAGTACTACACCTCCCACGATATTTTTGCTGCCGAGCAGGAGACGATTTTCGGATGCCTCTGGAACGGTGTCGGGCGCACAAGTGACCTCGCGCGGCCCGGCGACTATGTTGTCCGCACCGTCGCGGATGAATCGATCATCGTCGTTCGCGGACGGGACGAGGTCATCCGTGCGTTTTTCAACGTGTGCCGGCACCGCGGCACCCGCCTCTGTTCCGACGAGGCCGGCCGATTTGGCGACGCCATCAGGTGTCCGTACCACGCGTGGACCTATGCCATCGACGGCCGCCTGATCGGCGCGCCTCATATGCAGGATGTTGAGGGGTTCAACCAGAACGACTATCCGTTGCACAGGGCGTCGGTTGCCGAGTCGAGCGGTTTTCTGTTCGTAAACGTGGCCCGGTCGCCACAGCCGTTTGCCGGATGGTTTGCGCCCTTCGAGGAACGCCTCGATCGATTCTCTCTCGCCGCTCTTCGGACCGTCCACCGCGCCACCTACGACGTGCGCGCAAACTGGAAGCTGGTGTTCCAGAACTACTCGGAATGCCTGCACTGCCCCGTCATACATCCGGAACTCTCGAGCCGCATCCCGTATCAGAGCGCCGCCAACGATCTCACCGATGGTCCGTTTCTGGGTGGTTATCTCGAGCTTGCCGCGGACCACGAGAGCGTCACGGTGAGCGGACGCTCGTGCGCACCGCCAATCAGCGCCAGGATGAAAGACGATGATCGCCGGCGCGCGTATTACTACTCGGTGATGCCGAACCTGCTTCTGAGCATTCATCCCGACTACGTGAACTACTACCTGTTGACCCCGCTTGGCGTCGATCGTACGCGGGTTGATTCGGAATGGCTCTTCAACTCCACCGCCGAGAGCGCATCGGGAATGCGGCCCGATGATGCGGTGTCATTCTGGGATCTGGTCAACCGTCAGGACTGGGACATCGTGGAGCGAAGCCAGCTGGGTATCGCGTCGCGACGCTACGAACCGGGCCCGTATTCGCCGCGAGAGAGCGTCTCTGCCGCGTGGGACCGCGAATATCTCCGCCTGATGAACGACCGAATGACACATTGACGCATTGACGGATTTGCGAATTTACGAATTGCGACGTCGGATCGCTAATCCGTCAATCCGTCAATGAATCAGATTCGGCCGTTTCCGCAGCTCGATCAGCACTTTCAGCAAGTCGTCGATCTCGCCCTGACGCTTCAAACGGTATTGCGCGATTGACGGCCGCTTCATTCCTACCCGAATGGACAGGAGACGTTCCGGTCCGGCCGACGCGAACGCGTCCTCATCGGTGTCGTCGTCGCCAATATAAATGGCGGTGTCGCATGCGAATGCACGGCATGCCTGCTGGAGCGCGAGGCCTTTGTGCGCGCCGCGATTGGGAAGGAAGTTGATCGCTTCAGGGCTGTAAATCGCGCGCGCGTCGCGCAGTTCGTGTGTCGCTTCGGCAAGCAGTTCGAGCACGCGCGGCTTGTCGCGGACGTGCCGGTAATGCACGGTGACCGAATGCCGCTTCGGTTCGATGACGAGCCCCTTTTGTTCCGGCAACCGGCTGCGCAGCTGAGCGACCCATTCCCGGACGTGCGCCGCGACGGTATCCGTTGTGTCCCGGGAGTGGAAGCCGTGTTCACCGATCACGTGCCACACGGGAACACGCTTCAGCCGTTTCGTGAGGTCGTCGAGGCGACGGCCCGAAATGACCACGCATGGATAGCGTCGGGCAACGTTCGTAAGCAGACGCCGCGTGGTCAGGCGCATCCGTGCGGCCGCCGGCGTGGCGACGATTGGCGCCAGCGTGCCGTCGTAGTCGAACGCCACCAGAACGTTCGACGTTGCAAAGTGAGCCAGCACGGGCATGTGGCGCTGGCTCAGAATCATCTTTTCGGCAGTAATCCTCCGCATCAGACGGGTGCATCCTCCGCGCCGCGAGCGATATAGTGCAGCGGTTTCGACCACAGACTCTCGAGCCCTTCGAGCACGTCCGAGGCCCAGCTGAACACGTTCCGACCGGCGACGGCGCGCCGCATTGCGCGCATGCGTGCCATGCGCTCGTCACGCGGCATTTCGATCGCGCGAATGAGGGCATCGCCGAAGCCATCGACGTCGTATGGGTTGATGATGAGCGCATCCTGCAGCTCCTGGGCGGCGCCCGCCAGCGCGCTCAGCACGAGCACGCCGTCTTCGTCGTCGCGCGAGGCGACGAATTCCTTGGCCACCAGATTCATTCCATCGTGCAGGGAGCTGACGATGCAGAAGTGCGCGAGTCGATACAGTGCGACCAGGCTGACAATTGTAAGCGGCGTTCGATGATAGATCACCGCCGGCGGGCCGCCATCCACGGTGTGGCGCTTGTTCACCGCCTCGATTGCCTGACTGATCTCGCTTTCGATCGCACTGTAACTCGCCAGCTCCGAACGGGACGGAACGCCGATCTGCACGAACGTCACCTGTCCCCGCAGCTCGGGTCTCCGCGTGAGCACGACGTCCAGGGCTGCGATTCGTTCCGGAATGCCTTTCGTGTAATCCAGACGATCCACGCCGATCCCGACGATCCGTGCGCGAAGGCCGAACAACTTGATGAGACGCTGCTGTTCCTCCTTCAGCGCCGCGTCGGCGGCAATCCGCTGAATCCGATCGAAATCCACGCCGATTGGCACCGACACCACCGTCGTATGGCGGCCGTTCAGTCGCACTCCCGAGGCTTCCGCGTCAATCTCCGCCCCGAGCTCGTCTTCGGCCGCAAGCAGGAAGTTGCGGCGATCGCGCTCGAGTTGAAACGCGAGCAGGTCGTTGGCCAGCAGACCCTCGAGAATCTCGCGGCGCCATGGACAGATGCGCAAACGGTCGGGATACGGCCAGGGGATGTGCCAGAACAATGCGGTACGCGCGTCGGGGCGCCGGGCGCGGAGCGCCGGGGCCACCATCGCCAGATGGTAGTCGTTTATGAAGATGGGCGTGTTCGGCGACACGAGCTCTGCGTCGATTGCCGCGGCAAACTGGACGTTCACCTCCTGGTACGCGGCCCAGTCCTCGCTCCGAAACTGCGGCCTCACGTCAACCATGTGGCACAAAGGCCAGAGCCCCTCGTTCGAGAATCCGCGGTAGTAGGCGGAGAATGCCGGCTCGTCAATCCACAGCCGCCGCAGCTGGTACGAGGGATTGTCGGGCGGAACCATCACTCTGCCGGACGAGTCGGCGACCAGACGATCCGCAGACCCGGCGCCGTGGGCGATCCACACTCCACCCCGTTCACGCATCAGAGCATCGAGGGCAACGGCAACTCCACCCGTCGCTGGTGTGGCCACGATGGAACCGTTGCCGTTCTGGTTATGGAGGTACGGTTCCCGGTTGGACACCACGACGAGCGGCCTCGGCGCGGTCGCGTCGAGCTCCCCGGCGCGCGCGAGTCCCTGCCGGAAGACAATCGGGCCGACGAGCTCGTGAATGGCAATCAACGCCACGAGCAGCGTCTGAACATTGGAGCCCCATTCCGGAAACTCGGCGGCGACAATCGATCCGAATCCAAGCGTGATGCCTGCCTGTGAAATCAGCCCGGTCCAGGCATAGGCCGCCGAATCGCGGTCGATCCCGGAGGCGCGCAATCCGACGCGGAGGCCGATCCGGATCAGGGCGAGGCGGATGACCGAAAGCGCGATGGCTGCTGCTCCAACCGCCGCGAGCGCGTCCAGCCGCAGCGATGCGCCGACCGCAGCGAAAAACACCACGAGAATCGGCGGTGCGCCGCGTTGAACCGCAGCCCTCAGCGCGTCGCCTTGCGGCGCGGAGAGATTTTCGATGACCAGCCCCGCGGTGACGGCCGCCAGCAGTGGCTCGAAGTTCTGCGTGGTGCCCACCTGGCTGAGCAGGGCGCACGCGGCGATGAGCACCAGCGTGACTTCGCGCTCCACGTACCGCACGTACAAAGCAAACATCGCCCCGACCAGGGCACCGAAGGCGATGGCGCCGCCGATCTCCCACGCGAACCTGGCTGCTGCGTTGACTTCCGCGCCTTCCGTGCCGAACACCACGCGCGCCAGCTGCATCGCCACCGAGAACACCACCAGCAGCACGAGGTCGGCCACGAGCACCATCGTGAGCACGAGCTCGCTCAGCTTGCCGCGGGCGCCGGTTTCCGCCGTGACCGCCGCGGTCATGGTCGGCGAGAAGCTCACGACGATGGTGACGAGCAGCAGGATCATGGCGAGCCGCTGCAGGCCCACTGCGTCGGGCGCCAGTCCAAGCCACGGCCACGCGATCCATGCGAACGCAACGAGTCCCACAATCGCGACAGCGATCGTCACGATGGTCATGTGGGCGATTGATGTCAGCCGGCGGCCAAGCCGCTCGAAATTCAGCGAAAGGCCGGCGATCAAGGCGATCAGGGTTGTGGCAACTCCCGTAATCACCTGGAGCTGGCTGGCCATCAGCTCGTTGATCAGGTTGCCGAGGTAGGGTCCGGCAAGGACTCCAAACAGCAGGTAGCCGGTCAGCCGCGGAAGTTGAAACCGGCGGAGAGCATCGCCCGCAATCCACGCGCCGACGAGCGTAAATCCAAGGGCCAGGGCGGTGCCCGCCGATCCCAGCGTCGCGGTGCCGCCGATGCGGCGCACCCAGACCACGGCGCCGATCGCGAGGAGAAGCGCCGCAAGCCGCTTCATTCGCTGTCTCCGCTGGACCGGATGAAACTGGAAATGACGTCCGAACCGATGGCGCCAACCGCCGCCACCGCCAGCATGGGTTCCGCACTCGCTCCTCCGGCCCTCACGACGTTGAGCGCGAACGCAATGCCGAGGATCCCGGGTGCGAGCAGCGAGATGCCCAGATTGCCCGCCGGGCGCGGGACGACGACCGCGCCGGCGGCCCATCCGCCCGCGAGCTTGGCGGCGGTGCGAACCAGCAGGTAGATCACACCGAGGCCGAGCCACGGCGTCTGAAGCTCGAGTCGAGCGCCGCTGACGACCAGGACCAGCACGAGAAGTGGACGCTCGAAGTGCAGAACGTCACGGCGGACGGAGTCGCGTACCGTTCCGCCAACGACCTGCAGGAAAACGCCGGCGATGAGCCCGCTGAGCAGCGCCGACAGCGACAGATAGTCGGCGGCTCCCCCAAGCAGCAACAAAAGAGCCGCGGTGAACACACGCTGCTCGGTTTCAGATGATGACGTACGGATCAGAAGCCACGCGCCGAGCACGATCACGAGTGCTACTCCGCATGCCTGGGCCAGGACCGGCAGTGCGGCGGCAGTCGATTGCTCGCGCAACAGCGCGAGAGCCACTCCGCCGAGAGCGATCGAGAGGAGCCCGTCCATGTCTCCGACTCTTCTCGCCGCAGAACGAGAATCGAGCGGAGTGTGCAGCGATGCAGCAGCGGATGGCGCGGCGCAGATGCCGAGCACCAGCGCTACCATCCAGAACGGCAAGGCAGTGGAGAGGCCCCACGCAGGACCAATGAACAGCACGGCGGCCGAAACGGCCGCGACCGTCAGCGCCGTTTCCACAACTGCCGCGACAACCACGCGTTTGCTGCCGGACCGGTGTGCGCCTATCCCGAGTCCCACGAGTATGCCGAGCGCAACGAGGGCCACGGGCATCGCCGGGTCGAGGATCGAAAGCGTCGCTGTGGAAAGGATGTTCAGACCGAGCGGCCCCAGGGCCGTGCCGACAATCAACAGCAGCATGCCGTCAGACAGCCGCCGCATTACTTCTCCAGCGCCGTGACTGCGTGAGCGCCGTTCCGCACGTATGCGACCAGAACGGCTTGACCGGCCGGCGCCTGTCGGATGGCTCGCATTACCGCCGCCGCTGAAGGCGCCTTCGCGGTTCCGACGAGCGTAATCACGTCACCGGCACGCAGCCCGGCGTGATCGGCGAGCGATCCCGTCTCCACCTGCGTAATGGCCGAACCGACTCCCGGCACACTGCGCAGTTCCAGGCCGAGCGAGCGTTCTTCGTTGGGCGCGTGCGGCGCGGCGACGAGATCGAGCTCATGAGTCTCTCCGTTCCGCCGCACGCGGAGTTTCACGGATTCGTCGGCCATCAGCCTCGACGCCCGCGCTCTCCAGTGCAGAGGCGTCTCGACCGCGCTCCCGTTCACAGCTTCCAGCACGTCGCCTACCGCTACTGCGTCCGCAGACGGACCGTTCGGATCGACCTGGGTCACGATCACGCCGGTCATCGCGCCCGTGGCTCTCGCGATGGGCGCTGTGAGTCCCTGGACCTCGATGCCAAGCTCTCCAAACGCGCTCGGTGGTTGATTGACAAGGCGATCCGCCTCCGCCAACACGACCGTGCCGGGAACAATCGCCAGCCGACGCTCCTCGGCCACCACGATGCCGGCGAGCAGGGCGTCGGTCGTAAACACAAACGAGCCCGGCGTCAGATCGGTGTTCGGCGGTATCACCCAGATTGGCTGAGGCCAGAGCGGACTTCGCGTGACTGCCAGCGACCCGACGAAAACGGGCCGTAGCGCGAACGCACCACCCGAATCATTAATGACGATCAGGTAGCGAGGTTCCTCTGGAGCGCGTGGAGTCCACGGAACAGGCGGAGGTGCGGGGAGGAATGGCGCTTCGATGACGGCAAGCCGCGACACGGGATCGAAGCTCAGGACGTCGTCCCGCTGCCGCCAGTTGTTGTCGAGCAGCGTCAGTGCCGCATTCTCTCGGATTCGAAGAGCGGAACCAGCCATCAGCGGTTCGAGGCGTGGTCTAAGCTGAGCTATTTCGAGGGCGAGGCTGTCGAGGGCCGGCCGGGATGCCAGCTGAGTCAGAAGAGGTTGAACCGGTGTACCGGCGGGCTGATCCGGAAACCGAATCCGCGCCAGTATCCACAGTGCGACGACAGACAGCAGCGCCGTGATAAGAAGCAGTCTCGTTTCGCGCGAGACGCGCGGCCGCCGGCCGAGGCCGTCATTCATGCATATCCCGAGATTCTCGTGTACGCGTTAAGACATCCCGCAGGCCTTTATGGACTTTGCGATCGGCGAATCGAATTACAGCAAACTGGCCGACTCGCACTATGGGACATCGCCCGACAATTGCACAGTGAAAATACAGTCTCTCAGACCACGATTCCAGTGAGACAACAGATGAGGTAAGGGTCAGCGCCGCCTGGCCGGTGTCGTACTCTTGGCCGTCGTCCTACTCTTGGCGCTCCAACGGATGACGTGAAATCGTCGAACCCGGGTCATTCCGACGTCCACGCCTTCGGCCCGGAGAAGCTCGCGCTTCAGCTGCAGATGACCGCCGTAGCCGCCCAGCGCGCCCGCTGCGGCAATGACGCGATGACAGGGCGTCGCGGGATCGTGGCAGTTGCGCATGATGTTGCCGACGGCTCGCCACGCTCGCGGGCGTCCGGCCAACTCAGCGACGTCGCCATAAGTGGCGACCCTGCCGGCCGGAATCCGCCGCACCACTGCCAGCACCCGCCCGCGAAAATCGCTCACTGTCCTACCACTATTTTGATTCGATACGTGACGCCGCCCAGGTTCGACTCCTGGAACTCGCGCGATACGCTGTTTGGGCCCTCTCCGAGGGCGTTTGGCACTGTCGACCACTCCGCGTCGAAGGCAGCGCCGACCCACCGTGTCAGTCGCAGTTCAGCTCCACCCGCAAGGTGGAATCCGGTAAATCGGTCCTCGATGTTTTCTCCGGGGTCTGCGAACGCCGACGACTCTTCGTAACGATGCCACCCGATGCCGGCGCCGGCATAGGGCACCAGCCGCGCTCGCGGCGCGAATCGATATCCGCCGGTGATTTCCAGCGGCGCGATCGTGACCGTTACGGGAATTCCAAGGTTGAACTGCCGATCGTTGAACACGAACACGCGCTCGCCGGTCCGGCGGAGGCGCGATGCGCGCAAGCTCACGAAGATCCGCCGCGCCACCAGTGCTTCGACCCCGCCGCCAAATACCAGCCCACGGTTGCTTCCGAGCACCGCTCTGAAGCTGCGTTCCGCTGCAAATGACGAGGATCCGACGTCGGCGAAGCCGCGCAGCGTGAAGCCGGTTTGGGCCTCGGCGGGACCGGCGAGGAGGAGCACTGCGGCAGCGACGAAGGCTTTCAACGCGCCAGCCCCAGTCCACGCAGTGACCCGCGCGGGTTGATCAATCCGTACCCGTAGTCGTCATCGCGCCCCGACGGTCCGAGATCGGTTGCGTACCTCTTCATGGCAGCCTCAATCGCCGCCGGGCTCGTGATTCCCTGCTGCATGAGCAGGGCGGCGAAGCCAGCCACGTGAGGAGCCGCCATCGACGTTCCCTGCAGAAATTCATAGGCGAACACATCGAACCGGGGCGCGCCGTACAGCGCAGGCCCGCGGGCAAACGTGTCGACCAGATCGAAGTCGAACGTCTGCTGAAGAATGGCCCCGCTGCTTCCACTAATGCGGGAGTTGCCGCCGGGGGCAACGAGTTCGATGTACGGGCCCGTGTTCGAATAAAACGCCCGCCGCCTGTCCCGGCCGATCGCCCCAACTGAAACCATTCCGTCGATATCGGGAGCGAACTCGGCGTAGCGTTCGATCTGGTTGCCGTCTTCGAATGCGTTTCCGCCGGCCACGACGACGAAGGCTCCGTTCGCAACCGCGTATGAAACAGCTTCATGCACGGCCGGCGCTGGACGCCCCGATCGGCCAATGCTCAGATTGATGACCTTGGCGCCGTTGTCGACCGCGTACCGTATGGCTCTGGCCACCACGTCGTCCGTGCCAACGTGCGGACTGCCGAAGATGTCGTCCCACGCGGATGCAATCACCTTTACCGGCATGATGCGCACGTTGAACGCCATGCCGGCGACGCCGACACCGTTGTTCGTCAACTGGCCGACCGTACCGGACACGTGCGTACCATGACCGTCGAGATCGAACGGGTTGTTCGTGTCCCAGATGAAATCGCGGGGCGATACGAATCGATCTGGCCCCGCGAGATCAGGGGCGGCGGCAAACGGAACGTCGATGGTGCCCAGGGCCGGAAAAGCCAGTTCGTCATCCTCGAAGTTGAACGCGCGCGCCTCGTATCGCATGACTCCCGACCGAAACGCCACGCCGCTATCGAGAACGGCGACCGTGATCGATGGTGTTGCGCCGGGGTTGATGTCCCATGCGCGCTCCATGTCGATAACCGGGTAGTTCCACTGCCGCGAGTACTGCGGATCGTTGGGAGTGAACCGTGGATAAACCCGGTAGCGCGCCTGCGCGTACTCGACCTCTGGTTGTGCATCCAGCCGTCGCGCGATGGCTTCCGGGTCTGCAGCCGGATCGATGGAGACAATGTCGAAGGGCGCGTAACTGAGCGGCGCCTCAGCGTCGCCGCTCACCTGCGCGAGCAGCCTGCGCCGCACGTCGGTGGACAACCCGCGCCGGAACTTGACGATGATGCTGCCGCGCAGGAACGTTTCACGGTTGACCGTGCTTCGCGAGCTGGCGTCCGTACCAGGGCTCCGAGGCTGATCCAGGTCGTGCACGCCGCGGTCGATCCCCGCGGGGGCGGTCTCGGACACGAGCACCGGGAGTGATATCAGCTGGGCGTGCTGGGTGACGACAGCCGCAAGCCAGGCGATCGCGACGACCAAAGCAAAGGGTTTCACCAACTAGAGATACGTGAGCGGGTCGAAATCGTAGTCAGCGGGATCCAGAGGGGCTTCGATTGATTGCGGCTCGTCTTCGCGCGTTTCCCACAGGTTCAGCTCGAGTGGATGATCTATTTTCCTGCCCGTTCGGTCGATCAGCACGCGCACCCGCGGCCGATACGGATCAGGGGCGTACGTCTTGAGCACCACCGCAACATCTTTGGTGTTCAGGCGGACCAGATTCCCGACCGGGTAAATGCCGACAAGCTGCACGAACCGCCGAACGAGGTTCTGATCGAACTGCTTTCCGTCGTTCCGCTGCAGCACCGCCAGAATGCGATCCGTTGGAGAAGCGTCCTGGTAAACACGCTGCGATCGCATGGCGTCGTAAACATCCGCGATGCCGGTGAGCATCGTGGCCAGGTTCAGCGACGCGCGCGAGACGCCCGCTGGATAGCCGGATCCGTCAAGGCGCAGATGATGCTCGAATGCGACCACCGGCGCCAGCGCGGGTATTTCCGGCGTGCGCCTCAGAATCTCGGCGCCGTCGATAGTGTGACGGCGCAGGATGTCGAACTCGCCATCCGTCAGCTTCTCGGTTTTGTTCAGAATTTCTGCCGGCGTCTTGACCTTGCCGAGGTCATGCATCAGGGCCGCGAGGCCAAGCTCGCGAAGCAGTGGACCGTCGATACCGAGGCCGCGTGCCTGTCCCATCGTGAGAATCGACACGTTCACCATATGCGTGAACGTGTAGCTGTCGTATTTCTTGAGCGCGGTCAAGGCCAGCAATGCGGTACGGTTCTGCGAGACTTCCTGGGCGAGCGTGTCGACGATGGTCCGGCCCGCATCCGCATCGGGTTTCCCCTCCGACTTGGCGCTGTCCCACAACGTCTCCGCGACGCTGACGGCATCCTCGTAGAGGCGTCGATATGTCGCGACGTCTCCCGTCGGTGCGTCAGTGCCCTGCTCTGCCTGCAGGCGGCCCACGCGAATGTGCGTCAGCCCTCCCAGCGCCCGCGTGGCTTCCTTGGCGTCGCTGCCGGCGAGCGTCTGCACGAGCTGCGACAGTTCACTTGCGTGCACTCCGCGGTCGATGACGACCCGCTCGATCCCCGCGCTCTCGAACTGACGGATCAGCTTGCCCATGCTCTCGGCAGCCCGCGGCACGGGGATATCGCCGACGACGATGTCCTCGCCGACGACGCCGATTGTGATGGACGGCGCGCCTGCATGGACCAGCGCGAGCGTTTCGCCGAAGGCGTCGATGCTGCGCGCCACGAGCGGGTGTGCCGGCGCATACAACTGGACGGCTCGCATGGCCGCGGCGAACCGGCGGAGAAGCTCTTCGGCGACCTTGGCCTTCTGCGTCGCGCTCATGTGTGCTGACGCTCGCGCTGAGAAGGCATCCGCATGTGCATGCGTGCCATGCTCCGAACGCCGCGTGAACCTTTGGTCGCCGCTTCTTCGAGGATCGCCATTGCGTCCGGAGTTCCGATTCGACGGAGCGCCGAGGCGGCAGTGCGGCGCAACGCAGCTGTACGCTTCGGGGCCCACCATTCTCCGCGATACAGCGCGGTGCGAAGCGCCTGCATCGACGCGGGATGGCCGCCAAGCGTTGCGAGCGCCTCCATGATTTGCGTATGGGTCTCGACGAGGGGCCGGCGCGGTTTCGAGCGCGACAAGACCGAGCAGAGCAGCGGTACGACTCTTTCGTCGCGCAGTCCCATCAACTCATGCAGGATTGTCGTCGACGCGCCGGCATCGAGCGCACGCTGCAGAATCGTGATCGCTTCCGGCGATCCGATGTGGATGAGAGCCCGTACCGCCTCGCGCTGCACCTGCGGGTCGTTGTCTTCAAGCATGGCCGCAAGGTCTGTCAGCGCTTCCTGGCCGCCGAACATGCGCAGCAGATCGATGGCCGTTCGACGGGCAGCCGGGTTGGCTGAGAGCTTCAACTGTTCGATGGTGTCGCGGCCCGCCCGACCGAAGCCGAACAGCAGATCGCGAAGACGCCGAATCGCGCGGGCATTCTCCTCGGCTATCAGCGCCTCGGTGAGCCCCTTGATGATTCGCGGACCGATGGTATGGCACAGGCGGGTAATGGACTCGACGCCGTCGTCTTCTACTTTGCGGAGCTGGACGACGAGACTCCGGGCCAGGCGGCCGGAGGCGAGCTTGTCGATGGCCGATTCCGCTGCGGCCCGCAGAAGTTCGCGTCCGCCCGGCGTAGCCTCGCGCACGATGGCCTGCACCCCCTGCTGAGCGGCCTGTATGTCGCCGGCGACAGACCGGCGCTCGACTTCCGAACCCACGATGCCGGCGATTTCGGCCCACCATGCCGGGTCGTTTTCCACCTTGAGCAGGTCGAGCAGGAGCTGAAAGTCGAGGCCTTGGACGGCCGCGTCGGAAATCGTCCCAAGCCAGGCTTGAATGCGATCGGCGGGGTCATCCGAGACGCGTTCGACGTCAATGGCCTGCTTACGGGCGCCGGACAGCTCCCGGGCATAGTCGTCGGACACGTACCGCTCGTCCGAATACGACGCCAGCATTTCGGTTGCGGACTGCCAGAGCTCCTCGAAGCTCGCATCGCGACCGAATGGAGTCCTGGCGGCCTCCGCCTTTGCGAGACCGAGAAGGCGGTCCTTGTGATCGTCGTCGAGCACCAGCGCTTCGAGCGCCTGCGCCAGACGTTCGGATGCGCCGCGTTCCTTGACGATCGAGTTGGCCACGAAAGTGGCTACCGTCTCGTCCTTGACGCGGTCGATGACCGCCGATGCGATTTGCGCCTGCTCGCGATCCGGCGCCTGTGTGTGGCGGACGAGCGCCAGCACCATTTCCGGTGTCAGGCGCGCGACGCCATCCGCCGCCATCTGGAGGACAACGTCTTCACCCTGTGCCTTCGGCAACTGAGCGGTCGCTTCGAGCATCTTCTGAACGAGGGTGATCAGTGCAGCCGCCCGAACGTTGACGGATGCACCTCCCCCCGTCTCTTCGCTCTGGAGACGTTCCAGCAACGCACCAAACTGCGACGAGTCCTTCAGTACATCGAGCAGCGCGGCCAACTCACGCTCGCCCAGCGTGCCACCTTCCAGGCAGAATCGGATGATCGCGTCCCAGTCCTTGATGTTGTCGCCCGTCCGCTCGCGCAGGACCTCTGCGTAGTCGATTTCGCGTATCTCGAAATGGTCCCGTCCGGTGGCCACCCAGGCCTTGCCGATGCCGCCGTCGGTCATCAGTTCGTCCGGCTGGCGGGCCAGGAGCATGAGCAAGGCATGCCAGTCCTCGAGCCCGGCTGTCCGCTCGATGCGAATCTCGCCAATGAGTCGCTCGTGCATGAGTGCCGCGAGCTCGCCGATGGCGGAGTCGGGCCGCAGTGGCGGCCGTCCCTCGATCGTGAGCGTGTCGGGGTGCACGCTGATCAGGACGGCGTCCGCCGGGATTAACCGGCCCGCGGCTGCAGTGACGCGGGAAAGCGAGGCCTGGATCGACGGATGCGTGCGCGGATAGAGGGACACCGAGCGCGCAGCGGCGCGGCATGCCCGCGCGAACTCCGAGAGCGCGACGCTCTGGTCTTCCGACATCGGATTCACCGCCGGTGTGGGCGCCATCGGATTGTTGATTATACTGGGCGCTCTTCCATGAGTTTCGTCGACGTCATCGCGAAGAAGCGCGACGGACAGGCGCTCTCGCGCGGCGACATCGATCAGTTTGTCCAAGGAGTCACATCGTCAGCGATTCCCGATTATCAAGCGTCGGCGCTCCTGATGGCGATTGTGCTTCGAGGGATGTCCGAGCAAGAGACCTTCTGGCTCACCGACGCAATGGTTCAATCGGGCGAGCGCGTCGACCTGTCCGACATTCCCGGTATCAAAGTCGGCAAGCACAGCACGGGAGGGGTGGGCGACAAGGTGTCGATCATCCTTGCGCCCGTGGCTGCCGCATGTGGTGTGGTCGTTCCGAAAATGTCGGGGCGCGGGCTGGGCCATACGGGAGGCACGCTGGACAAGCTGGAATCGATTCCCGGTTACCGCACGGATCTCACCATCGACGAGTTCAAGGGTGTGCTGCGAAAGGTCGGAGCGAGCATCATCGGCCAGTCGGCCTCGCTCGCCCCGGCGGATAAACGGCTGTACGCCCTGAGAGATGTGACGGCAACGGTCCCGAGCATTCCGCTCATTGCGGCGTCCGTCATGAGCAAGAAGCTGGCTGAAGGCGCAAATGGGCTGGTCCTCGACGTGAAATGCGGCTCCGGCGCCTTCGTGCAGTCCGAACAGGACGCGACGCAGTTGGCGCGGCTGATGGTCGTGCTTGGTTCGCAGGCGGGCGTGCGCACGGAGGCGTTGATAACCAATATGAACGCCCCGCTCGGGCGCGCCATCGGGAATGCCGTTGAAGTGATCGAGTGCGTACAAACGCTGAGGGACCAGGGCCCTGACGATCTCACCGCCGTCGTAGTGGCGCTGGCATCGAGAGTCCTCGTCCTCTCCGGCCGGTTTATCGATTCTGATGCCGAACCAGCCGTTCGACGTGCCCTGACGTCGGGAGCGGCGTTGGAAAAGCTGCGAGCCATGATCGAGGCGCATGGCGGCGATGCCCGGGTCGTCGACGATACAGGCAGACTTCCGTCAGCGGCCAGGCGTCATCCGATTCCAGCGAAGCAGGATGGGTATATCGAGTCACTTCGCGCGGACCTCCTGGGGCGTGCGTCCATGGCGCTCGGCGCGGGACGGCAGCGGATCGGGGATTCGATCGATCACGGAGCTGGCGTGTTGGTCGCGAAGCAGCCTGGTGATGCAGTACGCGTCGGGGAAACAGTCGTGGAGTTGCTGTACAACGAGGATCGTGGATTGGCCGAAGCTTCTGCGCTCGCTGAGAGCGCAATTGGTGTCGTAGCTTCGCCCGTTGCGCCGAGGCCACTCGTGCTTGGCAGAGTAGCGTAGACAGCATGGAGACGCAGGTCGAGCCGGCGGTCGCTGACTCCGGCCGTCAGCTGAGAGTCGCGGCATCGGTACTGGTACTGATTCTCGCGGGAGCGGCGTGGCTCCTCGGCGCGATGGTCGGCTATCGGGCTCAGGCTGCTGCGGGGGCTTTGTGCTTCGTGGCGCTCGTTGCCGCGTTCTCGCCGAATCTGCGCCTCGTCAACTGGCGGACGGTCCTGTGGGGCATGGGGTTGCAGCTTGGCCTGGCGCTGGTCATTTTGAAGCTCGAGATCGCCGGGACGCGACCGGGCTACGAGTTCTTTAGAACCGTGGGCGCCGGCGTCAGCCGATTCCTGATGTTCACGGACGCGGGATCGCGATTTGTGTTTGGCGCGCTGGCGAACCCCGAGGTGCTCGGCAAGGCGCTGGGACCCGAGAACGGCTTCGTGTTTGCGTTCGTTGCGCTTCCCACGATCATCTTCGTCTCGTCGTTTTTCACGGTCCTCTACTACTTTGGCATTCTGCAGTTCGTGGTGCGCCTGATGGCGCGCGCCATGATGGGTCTCATGCGCACGAGCGGTGCCGAAACGCTCTCGGCAGCGGCCAACGTTTTCATGGGTCAGACCGAAGCCCCGATCATCGTGAAGCCGTTCGTGCCGCGAATGACGCAGTCGGAGCTGCTCGCCATGATGGTTGGGGGCATGGC
Source organism: uncultured Acidobacteriota bacterium (assembly GCA_963814955.1). Taxonomy (GTDB): domain Bacteria; phylum Acidobacteriota; class Vicinamibacteria; order Vicinamibacterales; family UBA2999; genus DATCJA01. Next base: position 127,838 of record CAWFEX010000008.1, on the reverse strand, counting down.
GACAATCTCCGGCGGCGTGATGGCCGTCTACATCGCGCTCGGCGCCGATCCGGTGGCGATTCTCACCACAAGCGTGATGGCCGCGCCGTGCGGGCTCTATCTTTCCAAACTTCTGCTTCCCGAGTTGGACCACCCAGAGACCGCCGGAACGGCGCCCGTCCACGTTGAGAAACTGCACGTGAACGTCATCGACGCGGCCGCCGGCGGTGCGTCCGACGGCATGATCCTCGCGGTCAATGTCGCGGCGATGCTGATCGCGTTTCTCGCGTTCATTGCCATGTTTGATTTCGTGCTGGGCACGATTCGTCCTGGTCTGACGCTCGCCAGCGTTTTTGCAGTGATCTTTGCACCTGTGGCCTTCCTCATGGGGGTCCCTCCCGCCGATATCGGGCCGCTTGCCGACCTGCTGGGCACCAAGCTCGTCGCCAACGAGTTCGTGGCCTTCGTCAAGCTCACCGGCGAGTACAAGGGCGTGATCAGCGAGCGGTCCTACGTGCTGGCGACATTCGCGCTGACCGGCTTCGCAAACATTGCCTCGGTGGGGATCCAGCTTGGCGGCATTGGCGGGATGGCGCCGAACCGGCGCGGCGATCTTGCGCGACTCGGAACACGTGCGTTACTTGCCGGTTTCGTTGCCACGCTCATCAACGCCTGCGTAGCCTCGATGCTCTTGTGACGGCCTCGCAGACCGCATGAATCCCGACGCGTACGACAGAATCAATCGCGCCACCGAGGCGATCCGGCAACGGTGCGGCATACACCCGCCGCATGTGGCGATCGTCCTCGGCTCCGGGCTCGGCGATTTCGCCGATACACTGCTCGACTCCATAGTCATGCCATACGGCGAGATCCCTCACTGGCCAGGCCCGCAGGTGGTTGGCCACGCGGGGCGGCTCGTCATTGGCAATGTGGCGGGCAAGCGGGTCGCTGCCTTGGCAGGGCGCGCGCACTTCTACGAGCGACACGATCTCGAGACCGTCGTGTTCGCGACGCGCGTGATGGGCCGACTTGGTGTCAAGCAGATGATCCTCACGAATGCGGCCGGTGGCATCAATACCGGATTCGTGCAGGGCGCCCTGATGATCATCGACGATCACATCAACCTCCTCGGCAGCAACCCGTTGATCGGGCCTAACGACGACCGGCTCGGGCCACGATTTCCCGATATGAGCGAGGTGTACTCGCGGCGTCTCCGTGATATTGCCGATGCGGCGGCTGCCGCTGCGAAGGTGCACGTGACGCACGGGGTATACGCAGCGGTCCACGGGCCAAGTTACGAGACGCCCGCCGAAATTCGCTATCTGCGGGCGATCGGGGCAGACGCGGTTGGCATGTCGACGGTCCCCGAGGCCATCGCCGCGCGTCACATGGGTATGGAGGTGCTCGGTATCTCGTGCATCACCAACATGGCCGCCGGCGTGCTGCCCGGTCTCCTCAGTCACGAAGAAGTGCTGGAAACCGCGCGCAGGGTCCGGGGCGCGTTCATTACGGTGCTTGGAGGCGTCATTGAAAGACTCTGAGCTGATCCGGGCCGCCCGCCGCGCCAGGCGGAACGCCCGAGCCGGGTACTCGCACTTCAAGGTGGGAGCTGCGCTGGAAACCGCCGCGGGTTCGATCATTACGGGGTGCAACATCGAGAACGCCACATATGGGCTCACGTTGTGCGCCGAACGTGTGGCGATGTTCAAGGCGCTCTCCGAGGGGCACAAACGATTCCGCCGCATTGTCGTCGTCGCCGACACCGAAGCGCCGACGCCCCCATGCGGCGCATGCCGGCAGATACTGTGGGAGTTTGGCGGCGACCTCGAGGTCATCCTCGCAAACCTCCGGCGTGAAACCGGACGTCACCAGCTCAGCGAACTGCTGCCGGTTCCGTTTGATCGCAGGCTTTTGTAGAACCGGTCAGGGCCTGAAACTCACGTTATGCTGGCGGGAGCCGGTTCATGACTCGTGTAGGGCGCGCGGCTTTACCCGCGGCCAGGCGGGCCATGAACCCTTCGACAGGCTCAGGGTTACCCCGAGCATCGTCGAGGGGTAAGGCCCCGCTACGTTATTAAACCGGTTACGGTGTGAACTGAGATGCTGCCCACAATCGAGTGGAAGGACGATTCCATCGTGATGATCGACCAGCGGAAGCTGCCGTCCGCCGAGGTCTACGTCACGTGCAAAACGGCTACCGAGATGGCGAAGGCCATCAAGACGATGGTGATACGTGGCGCGCCGGCAATCGGCGTCGCCGCGGCGATGGGCATCGCACTGGGGATGCGGAAGAGCAAGGCCTCCGGCACCAAACAGTTCGTCACCGAATTCCAGAAGACGTGCGACCTGATGGCGGCGACCCGGCCCACGGCCGTCAATCTGTTCTGGGCGATCGATCGGATGAAGCGCGCCTTTGCCGACGCCGCCCAAGCCGGCGATTCGGTCTCGGAAATCAAGCAGCGTCTCGAAGCCGAGGCTCATCGCATTCACGACGAAGATGTCGCGAGCTGCCGATCGATGGGCGCGCATGGCGCGGCCCTCGTTCCCGATTCGGCCAGAATCCTCACGCACTGCAATGCCGGCGCGCTTGCGACCGCAGGCTATGGCACGGCGTTGGGCGTCATACGGGCCGCCGTTGAGCAAGGCAAGGCCGTGTCTGTCCTCGCTGACGAAACGCGTCCTTTTCTGCAGGGCGCTCGCCTTACCGCGTGGGAGCTGGTCAAGGACGGAATCGACACGACCGTTATCACCGACAACATGGCTGGCACGATGATGCGGCAAGGTCATGTCGATCTGGTCGTGGTGGGCGCCGATCGGATCGCAGCAAACGGCGACGTGGCGAACAAGGTGGGAACCTACGCGGTGGCTGTCCTGGCGAAGGTGCACCAGATTCCCTTTTATGTCGCTGCGCCTGTCTCGACAGTTGACTTGAACACCCCAGACGGCGATCAAATTCCAATCGAGGAACGCAACGAACGGGAAGTGACGCATGTCGGTTCGGCGCGCCTGACACCGGGAGGCGTGCGCATTCGCAACCCCGCGTTCGACGTGACGCCTGCAGAGTACGTCACGGCGATTGTCACCGAGCGCGGCATCGCACGGCCGCCGTACGACGAGTCGCTGGCACGGCTCCTGTCCGCCCCCATGTCTTTGCCCGTGCAGTCTTCTTAGCGTCCCTTCCATGATCGCGCTCGGCATCGAAACCTCCTGCGACGAAACGGCGGCCGCCATCGTCGAGGAGACGAGCGAGTCGCAGCGTCCGTGGCACGTACAATCCAACGTCGTTGCGTCCCAGGTAGCCGTTCATCGTGAGTGGGGAGGTGTGGTGCCGGAGCTCTCGGCGCGCCAGCACGTGCGCGACATCTGCGGGGTGGTCGAGCAGGCCGTCGCCGAGGCCGGCCGAAGTACCTTCGATGTCATTGCCGTCACGCAGGGACCCGGTCTCGTCGGATCGTTGCTCGTGGGTCTGTCGTTCGCTAAATCACTCGCGTGGGCGAGATCGGTTCCTCTCGTGCCCGTCCATCATCTGGCGGGACACATCGAGTCGCTGGTCCTGCAAAACGGCGAAATGCCTTTGCCGGCGATCGTCCTCGTGGTGTCGGGGGGACACACCAGCCTTTACCGAATTGAGGTGCCCGGCAACTACGAGCTTCTCGGCCGAACCCGTGACGATGCGGCCGGCGAAGCGTTCGACAAGGTAGCCAAGATGCTGGGGCTCGGCTATCCGGGCGGGCCCGCGATCGATCTCGTCGCGCGGCACGGCAACGATCGCGCTGTGCCATTCCCGAAGATGCGTGTGACGCATGCCGATCGCAATGCGCCGCACCTGCCCGGCCACCGTGACTTCAGCTTCAGCGGATTGAAGACGGCCGTTCTGCGTTACGTTGCGGCGCGCCGCCGCGACCTCGGCCTTTCCGAACACCAGACGCTGCCGGCCACGGAGGTTGCGGATACGGCGGCGAGCTTTCAGCGCGTCGTCGTCGAAACGCTGCTCGATCGGCTCTTCGAGGCGGCTCGATGGTACGGCGCTCGCAGCGTCGGCATCGCCGGCGGTGTGGCGGCGAACAGCCTGCTCCGAGAAGAAGCCGCAAACCGCGCTCGTGGACGTTCGATTCCGCTGTATCTTCCAGGCATGGCGCTCTCGACCGACAATGCGGCAATGATTGCCGCTGCCGGCCTGCGCCTGTACCGGGCGGGGATCGTCGGCGACTTCTCACTCAATGCCGACGCGTCGTTGCGACTGGATCGATAATCCTGATGAAGACAACGACGGAGTATCTCTGGTTCGAGACGAAAGAGCGGCGGGAATTCATCCGCATCACCGATCAGGTGTCCGATATCGTGCGCAAGAGCGGCGTTGCCGAGGGAATGGTTCTCGTGTCAGCGATGCACATCACCGCTGCGGTCTACGTGAACGACTGGGAAGACGGCCTCATTCACGACTTCCAGGTCTGGCTCGAGAAGCTCGCGCCTGCCGGCCTCGATTATCGGCATCATCAGACGGGCGAGGACAATGCGGACGCTCATCTGAAGCGCACGCTGATGGGACATCAGGTGATTCTGCCGATTACGAAAGGCAAGCTCGATCTCGGCCCGTGGGAACAGCTCTTCTATGCCGAGTTCGACGGCCAGCGCCGTAAGCGTGTGGTGGTCAAGGTGATGGGTGAATAGGGAGAAGATAGAAGGGTGAACGACACTCGTACCGATTCACGTCAGTATCCCGAGCGTCCCGTGATTGGCGTTGGCGCCGTGATCGTGCGCGCCAACCAGGTGGTCATCGTCAAGCGGCGGTATGAGCCGCTGGCGGGGCGATGGAGTCTTCCCGGCGGTACGCTGGAGCTCGGTGAAACGCTCGAGGCCGGCGTCATGCGCGAAATGCGGGAGGAGACCGGCCTGGAAGTGGATGTGGGCCCGGTGATCGAAGTGTTCGATCGCATCATGCTCGACGAGCAGCAGCGCATTCGATACCACTTCGTGCTCGTGGACTATCTCTGCTGGCCAGTCGGCGGCGAATTGTGCGCCGGGTCCGACGTGGCCGAGGCCATTTTCGCGGATCCAGAGGGCCTTGACCCGTACGATCTCACGGAAAAGGCGCGGGGCGTCATCGAACGCGGCATCGAGCTGGCGCGTGAATCGCTCGGGGACGTGCGGCTGTGAGCGGGCTCCCGACCCGCGACGCCGCCTGGCAGCTGCTTACGGAATGGACGTTGAGCGAAAGTCTTCGAAAACATGCGCTCGCCGTCGAGGCTGCCGTGCGCGGGTATGCGCGCAAGTTCGATGAGGATGAAGAATCCTGGGCATCGGTCGCGCTGCTGCACGATCTCGACTATGAACGGTACCCGACGCCCACCGATCATCCGTTTCGGGGATGCGAGGAGCTGCAGCGGCGAGGGTACCCGGAGTGGGTCACCCGCGCCATCCTGTCGCATGCCGATTACAGTGGGATTGCCCGCGAAAGTCTTCTCGAGAAGACGTTGTACGCATGCGACGAAATGGCCGGCTTCGTGACGGCGGCCGCGCTCGTGCGCCCCAGCAAGAGCATTCTCGATCTCGAGGCTCCCTCTGTGCTGAAACGGATGAAGGACAAGGCGTTCGCCCGCGCCGTGTCACGCGACGACCTGCGCCGCGGCGCGGACGAGCTGGGGCTGCCGCTCGAAGAGCACGTCGCAAATGTGATCCATTACATGCGCGAGAGCGTCGACAGGCTGGGTCTCCGCGGCTCGTTGTAACGACCTCAGTTTCTGCTCCCTCCGCGTTTCGTCCTTCATCTTTCCGCCCTCCCGTCCGCGCCGGATAGTCGAAAAACGGGTCCCCGCTGGCCCTCAATAGGGCGGTCCCGCGTAAACGCCCACCCCTTCCGGGGCGTAACTCGCTCAGAACGCCCTACTTCGCTCATGGTCGATCTGGTGTTTTTCTACGGAACCCTGATGAGGCCCTTCAACAAGGCCGGGCGGCTCCGAGTCGCCGACCACCTGATTTTCCTGGGGCGCGGGACCATTTCTGCCGCGTTGTTCGACCTCGGTATCTACCCGGCGGCCGTGCCGGCGTCAGACGCGAGGGCGCTTGGTGAGGTGTACAAAATGACTCACCCGGCGATCGTTCTGCAGGTGCTCGACGAGTTCGAAGGGTGCCGCACGGAGGAACCCGAAGCCAGCCTCTATACGCGGGAGCTCACGACCGTAACCCTGGACGACGGCTCGATTGTCGGTGCGTGGGTGTATTTCTACAACGCGCCGCTCGGCCGCGCCGAGCGCATCAACTCCGGCGATTACCTGGAATACCTGAAAATCAGATAGGCCGGACGCAGGCGGTTTACGTCCTCATGCTGGCTTTGAGAGTGTCGAGAAACTCGACAATCACCGCCAATGCGGCAGGCGACGGCGCCACGAATTCCAATCCCGTGCGGTAAACCACCTTGATCTGATCGACGTCGCGGATGTGTGAATGGGCGACCCGTGCCTTCAGCACGATTGACGTGTCACCCAGCTTCAACCGGAGGTCGTGAAGCGAATCGAGATGCATCGGGAAGTGCGTGTCGACGGTCACACCGATGCGGCTGATTTCGGTAACGTGTATCGGCTGGAACACCATGATCTCGGCGTGAAGGTCGCCGAGGATAGCCAGACGTTCGGCGTCGCGTTTTTCCGCGTCCACGAACCTCGACTATAACACTTCGCGAATTCAGTTCATGCGAAGCGCCAGCGTTCGGCGGGGCGGCAGGAACTCCTCCTCCTCCTCGGCCATTCGCGAGGCAGGGGAATCCACGTCCTGACCCTCGTATTCCGTGGTGTAGGTCAACACGGGAATGTCGCGAGTGTCAAGGTCGAGCTTCAGCATTGTGAGCAGCTGGAACGATGCGAGCTGCTCGATCCGTGCGCAGACGATGACCAGGTCCGGCAGCACCTTCTTGATCTGTGAATAGGCGTGATCGCTGGACTCCACGAACACCATGTCGTACCGACCGGCGTCAAGAACAGCTTCGAGCATGCCGAGAACTTCTGCGTTGCCGTCGACGACGACGACTTTTTGCACCGAAGTGACGGCAAGACGGTTCGTGTCAGCCATAGGATGATCCGCCCTTCGCCGGAGGTTAATTCAGGATCCGTGCCACGCATAAAACCTCTGTTTTTGCGCACTCTTTCCATTCCCTTCGTTGGGCACGATCGGCTGTCCTCTGCACAAACTCAGGGCAGCGATCCCATAACCCTTTTGTTCACGCCATATAGCTGCGCCCGTTGTGGAAGGCGCCTGTATCGGCAATGTGCAGAATAGTACGCATGACATTCAGGAACTACATCGACGGCCGGTGGGTCGCCTCCAGAGGCGGCAAATCGCTCGAAAACCGGAATCCTGCGGATCAGACGGATCTCATCGGCATGTTCCAGGAGTCGACTCCGGAGGACGCTGCTGACGCCATTGCCGCTGCTGCACGTGCTTACACATCGTGGCGGCTCGTTCCTGCGCCGCGGCGGGCGGAGATTTTGTTCCGCGCAGCGCAAGTCATTTCCGAGCGCAAAGAGCAGTTCGCCCGCGACATGACGCGGGAGATGGGAAAGGTCCTGGACGAAACAAGGGGCGACGTTCAGGAAGCCATCGACATGACGTATTTCATGGCGGGCGAGGGCCGTCGTCTGTACGGCCAGACGGTGCCCTCGGAATTGCCCAACAAGTTCGCCATGTCGATTCGGCAGCCGATCGGCGTCTGCTCGGTCATCACGCCATGGAACTTTCCGATGGCGATTCCGTCCTGGAAGATCATCCCGGCGCTCATCTGCGGCAATACGGTGGTGTTCAAACCGGCGACGTTGACGCCGCTCTCGGCGGTGAATTTTGTCAAGGTGCTCGAAGAAGCCGGTGTGCCTCCGGGGGTCGTCAACCTCGTGACGGGGGGCGCGGATGTCGGGACGTTGCTGTCGACGCACAACGACGTCTCGGTAGTTTCGTTCACCGGATCCACGGCTGTGGGCCGACTTGTCAATCAGGCGGCCGCCAGCGCGTTCAAGAAAGTGCACCTGGAGATGGGCGGCAAAAACGTCATCATGATCATGGATGACGCGCAGCTCGAGCTCGCCGTGGAAGGCTGTTTGTGGGGTGGATTCGGCACGACGGGTCAACGCTGTACGGCGGCGAGCCGGGTTGTCGTCCATGAGCAGGTGTACGACGCGTTCATCCAGGAGCTCACACGTCGCGCGAAGGCGCTTCGCATCGGCAACGGTCTCGATCCCTCGATTCACATGGGACCCCTCGTCAGCGAAAGCCAGCTGGCAACCGTGGCGAACTACGTGGAAATCGGACGCCGCGAAGGTGCGACGCTTCTGACCGGGGGGCATCGGCTTGGCGACGGCGCGTGTGCGAACGGTTTCTTCCACGAACCGACCATCTTCGGAGACGTCAGCCCGACGATGCGGATTGCGCAGGAGGAAATTTTCGGCCCGGTCGTCGCCGTCATGCGGAGCCGGTCGCTCGAAGAGGCCATCGCCATAGGAAACGGTGTGTCGTACGGGCTGTCGGCGTCCATCTATACGCGCGACGTGAACAAGGCCTTCGCGGCCATGCGCGACATGTACACCGGGATTTTCTACGTGAACGCGCCGACTATCGGCGCCGAGGTGCATCTGCCGTTTGGCGGGACCAAGGCCACCGGAAACGGACATCGCGAGGCAGGCACGGCGGCCCTCGACGTGTTTTCCGAGTGGAAGTCAATTTACGTCGACTTCAGCGGCCGCCTGCAGCGCGCGCAGATCGATACGCAGGAGCCATAGCCGGTCGATGTCGGCCTTCAAACAAAAAAGGGGAGCCTGTTGAAGGCTCCCCAAGTGGAACGCGGCACGCCGCGCACCAAGCGAACTAGAAGAGGTACTTGATCGTGAAGTACGCCTGCGTGCCCGTCATCGAAGATGTCTTCCATCCCGTAGCTTCGGGTCACGGACATTGTTGACGCGGCCATCCGGACGTGGCCGCCAGCATCGCGTTGTAGTCGTATCCTTTCGCTCAGATCCGACGCGGCTCAGATCGAGTGCCGCGGCGGACGCGCGCGCACGTCGGGGCTCGTGCGGTTCAGCCACACCCACTGTGTAGCGCGCGACTCTTCCGGTTGAAGAGGTTCAGCACGTTGAGCTCGGCGCGCAGCCGCTTGTTGCCGCCCATGTTGACAGTCGTGGGCCACCAGCAGATCGGTTCTCATAAGAGCCGGCGTGCGCCCCATATCGCCGCCTGCCGTTGACGAACACGCGCGTGCCGTTGGTGGTCGTGACGTACGGTCGTCAGAGGGCGTACCGCTGCCGCCGTAGAAGATTGGCCGCCAGCGTCGTGCCGAACGGCATTATGTACCCCCCATACAACTTCACGACGTGCGGACGATCTGTCGCAAGACTCCCGCGCACATCGCGATTGCCGTGTGCATCCCACAGCTGTTCGTCGAGGTCCCATTCGCGATTCACGTTGCCGCCAGGGCGGGCAATGCTGATCGTGCCCGACTGCTGTGCCGTGCGTGCGACCCTAACGCCCCTCGTCGGCGTTGTGATCTCGTCGGATGAAGCGATGCCCGGAGTAGTTGCCGTACAAGCCGGCTCAACGTCGTAGCTGGCGCTTCGGAACCAGTTGTTCGCGAAGCTGCGGCTGTAGGTCAAGCTCCAGCGCGTCGTACAGCCTCTTGGGTTTGTGGAAGTCGGCTGGCCGAGTGGCGTCGCACCCGTCGGGAACTGGATGGTCGCCTGCGCTTCACCGGGATTTCCGATGATATATGCCTCGTCGCCGCTGGGCATTGAGTGAATCCAATGTCCTCGATCGTCTCGAACAGATCGTTGTGGATGTAATGCACGCCGATAAAGACGCTGTCGTTCGAGCTGATACTCGGCGCCAACGCTGGTGCTGTCCTGCCGCATCGGCTTCAGGTCCGGGATCGATTTCGTCGAACGTTCGGCACGCGGCGATCGCGGCAGCCGCCCTGGTTGACCCACAGATCCCGCCCTGGCATGTTGTGCGGATTCAGGCTGCCCAGATCGAGCGTATCCAGCCCCCGGTAGTAGACTGCACCACGTTTCAGCGCCGTAACGAGCCGCGTGGGAGCTCGTACTTCGTCCAGTCGTAATAGAGGCCCCAGCTGCCGAAGACCTTCATGCGACCGTCGCCCCACACGTCGTAGCTGCCGCGCCGAGCCGCGGTGCCAGTTTGTCGGCGAAGCCAAACTCGATGGCGTTCTTCAGGATGTCGGGACGGAACGTCGGCACCGCCTCCGTTTTCCGTGCGAAGCCCGACGTCCAGCGTCAGCCGATCAGGCCGACGCTCCACTGATCCTGCACGTACAGCGAGGTGAATGTTGCTTCCCGCTCTGCTCTGAGTCGCCGAGTCGTTTACCTCGTAGTACCCGTACGTTCCTCTGCCGAGGTTCTGTCCTGCCGAACGTAAAGGGCTGGCCCCAGAAGATGTACACGTAGCGCCGCCGGTAGAACGACTTGTTGATGTCGTTCGTCGTGCGCTGGAAGCCGTCAGCCGGCCTTCAACGTGTGCGACACCGACACCCGTGAACACGTGGTTGTAATCGGTGTTGAGGTCGAAGCTGCGCTGTCGTCGTGTCGAACTCCGTGATCTGTGCATGCGCCGGAGATTCGCCGTATTCGTTCCGGCCCTGAAGAGATCGCGGGGATACACGGCATCCAGCGGCGTGGTTGTGCGTCTGATACGTATGGCTCACGTTGTTTCGGGCATTCCCGTATCCTTGCATAGCCATCGTGGAAGTAACCGCCGCGGAAGCTGCAGGAGTGACGCTGTTCGTCAGCGACAGATCCACGTTGCCGCTCGTGTTCAGCTGGTTCGATCTCATAGCCGCGTTGCCCTTCGAACGTCGAGCGACGACCCGCGACCTCGTATACGAATTTGTTGCCCGATCCCTGGTACGCCGGCGAGCGTAGCCCTTGGACTGTCGGGCGTCCACAGCGTCGACCAGCTGGCCGATCACGCGACTGCTGCGCGTACGTCAACTTGCCGAATGCCTGCTGGCGCCAGATCTCGTTCGCGCTTGAGTGTCCAGGCTTGGAGCCGTCATCGAAGTTGTATGGGCTCGTCTGCCGCTCGTTTCGCGGCGAGTAGGAGCCGAAGAAGAAGAGACCGGTCGCGGACGATTGGGCCGCCGACCGATCCGCCGAACTCGTTGTGCTTCCTCGGCGTTCCGCATCCTGCACGATAGAAGGCGGTCTTGTCGCCCACCGGGTCGAGCACCAGGCGCTTGACGGGATTGGCCGATCAGCGCGCTGCCCTCGAAGTAATAGTGCGACCTCACCCCGGAACACGTTGCCGCCGCTCTTCGTCACGGCACTGACCACACCGCCGAGTGCGCCGCCGTACTCCGCGGAGATGCCGCTCGTCTTCACCTGCACCTCCTGCAGGTATTCGAAGACCGTGTTCTGGCGCGATTGACCGTTGATGAGACTGTTGGTGACGATCGCCATCGACAGTGAACGAGTTCTCTGCGCCGCTGGCGCCCGCCACCTGAAAGCCGCCTTCGACTTCGCCCGAGTTGACGGACGGTGCCGTCATGGCGATTGACTGGAAGCTGAGCGGCTCTTCGGCAGACGATCGAACTCCTCGGCCGCTCACGTTGTGGCCGACGAGCGTGCTGCGCGTATCCACCAGTGGTGCCTTCGCCGGTGACCTGGACGGTTTCGCTCAACGCTCCCACTCGCATCTGCGCGTTGATGTCGAACGATCCGTCCCAGCAGGACGCTGAGTGTCCGAACGTTCGACTTTGGCGAAACCACTCAGTTCAAACGCGACGTTGTATCGCCCCGGACTCAAATCGGGCGCCAGGTACTCGGCCATTGGCGTCGGTGACATACGACCCTGGGCTCGCCCGAGACGGCATTCGTGATGGTGACCGTAACAGCGGGTATCGGCTGTCCCTGCTGGTCTGTGACCGTACCTCTCAGCGTTCCGAAGCGTTCCTGTGCGGTGACCACGCCGGTAGCGAGCCAGCGCGAACGCCACGAGAAACGCACTCATTCGTGCGTACATGGATTCCTCTCCCTTAGCAAAACGGTTCAGCTGTCGCGTATTTGCGACGTAGGGCGGTATACCGATGCGTACCAGTTGTTTCGCAGGCGGGGATGCGTAGTTATTCAGGGATTTCTGCGAAAGCACTCGGTGGACGCAGTATCGAATCCATGCAGGCCGATGTCTGGAACCAAGATCATGGATCGCCGTCGAGCTAAGTCTCGATGGCTCTGCAGTTTACGAACGACAAAGTTTGATCAGGATCAAAAAATAGGGAACGACAGAAGCTTGATGACGATCGGGAGGATTCGCGATCGGGCCGTGACCCGATCGCGAATCCTTCTACGCGCGTAGGGCGGGTCTTTTTAGACCCGCCTAAAGGATGCGGTGTGAAACTAGAACGTGTAGCGCACCGCGACCCAGATCCGCCGGGACCCGCCGTCGGTCGCCCACTGATTCAGGAAGTTCGTCGAGGTGACGCGGCTATCCGGGATTCCGAAGTTTCGCGTGTTCGTCGCGTTGAACATCTCGATGCGGATTTGAAAGTTGTGACCATTGACGAATCGCGTGTTCTTCATGATGCCGATATCGACGTTGCCGATTCCATCCGAGCGCAGCAGGTTGCGTGGCGCATTGCCGACGCGCTCGCCGGCGCAGGTCGGGCTCGGCATGCCGCACAGCGGCCTGAACAAGCTCCCGCCGCCCGCTTCACGAAGCTCCTCGATCGTCATCGTCGCGAGGTCACGGTCAGTGTTCAATTCGGACGAATCGCGTTGCCGACGAGGCCGTCGATGCCAGCCAGCGCTCCGGTGGGATCCGAGCCGTTGAGCGGCGTGAATGGCGCGCCGCTTTGGAACGTGAAGAACGAGCTGAACTGCCAGCCGCCCAGCACTTTGGCGACGCACGCCCTGCTGCTCACGCATCCACGGCAGCTCCCACACGAAGTTGCCTGTCAGTCGCTGCGGCCGGTCGTACGATGCGCGTCCCTTGTCGGCGGCGATGTTGAACGAGTCCTGCGCTACGGCCACTTCACCCTGGGACGTGTTGAAGACTTCCGATGCTGTATCAGTAAAACGGCTCCACGTGTAGTGGACTCCGGCGCTCAATCCATTGCTGAACCGCTTCTCGACGCCAGTCTGGATGGAGTGATACCAGGATTCCGCGGTGTTGGCGCGCAGGCGAATCACTCCGCGGGTTGGATCCACGCGCGGCCCGGCGGCGCCGGCGAAAGGCTGCCGCGGGTTGCCGTCGAGCGTCTGGTACAGGCCGTTACCGAACGTGCCGACGTAACCGGCTCGCATCGCCAGGTTCTCGCTGAGCTGCCGCTCGATCCCGATACTGACCTGGTCGTAGGTGGGCGAACCGAAATCCTCTGCCACGACGGTGCGGTTCAACAGATTCGGGTTAACACCCTGCGGGACCCCCGCGGGCGTGTTCTGCAACACCGTAAAGGCGTTCGACACGTTGTTGCCCGCGATGGCCGCCACGAACGGGAACGAGCTGGCGATGTTCAACGCAATATTGAGGAAGGCGTAATCGTTGGTTCGCGCGTACCCGCCGCGTACGACGAACCGGTCGCCTCCGGTGATCATTCCCAGCAGTCCGTCAGTGCTCGTCGTCGGCTGCCAGTTGAAACCAACACGCGGCTGGAAGTTGTTCCGATCCGTCTTCGGCGTCTGGCTCAACCTGAAAAGCTCGTTGCTGTTGTTGGCGCTGAGGATGCTTTCGTTCAGGTCGACCAAGCTCTGAATGTTGTTGCCAGGCAGCTCGTACCGGACGCCGAGGTTGACCGTGAAGTTCGAGCCGATTCGCCAGTCGTCCTGGGCAAAGTAGTACCGATCCCACCAGCGGTAGTAGACGACATCCGCGCCCCCCGGCAGCGGTTTGTTGATATTGGTGGCCTCCGCAACGTCGTTGACGAAAGCATCGAGCGTTGCGTACCGTATCAGCCCGCGAATGGTCGGGAAGAAGAAGCTCTTGACGTACTCACGCCGCAGGTCAAGGCCGGCCTTTATCAGATGGTTGCCACGCACCATCGTGACGTTGTTCTGCACCTGATACGTGTCGACGTAGCGGAACTGAGGGAAGTTGACGGCAAGGCCGATCGCCGTGCGGTTCGACGCGGCATTGAAGCCGTTCATCCCCAGCTCGGTAATCTCGATGGACGGGATTTCCATCGCCGCCGGGTTGTCACCCTCGGTCACCGTGCCCAGGTGCGACAGCGCCACGCGGAACTCGTTCGACGTGCTGGCTCCAAAGACGCTGTTCGTCCAAATGTTGACGGCATGGCTGTTCGATGGCTGGTTGTGAGTCAAGCCTGGCGGCGTCACTTGCACCGTAGAGCTCCGGTTGTCGATTGGCGTGTCGTCGAAGAGATACCGGCCGGTCAGCGTGTGGTTCTGCGACAGCTGATGATCGATACGCGCGGTTCCCTGGTTGTTGTTCAGAACCTGGCTGGCCGATCCGGTCAACGAGCTGAGCGGCACAGCGTAGGTTTGGCCACCGACGGTGAAGTTCGCCGAACGGCCGTTTGGCGTGCCGGCGGGCAGATGCTTCAGGAGCGCCTGAACCTGCGGCCGGTTGCCGGCGGCCGTCTGGAGCACTTGACGCCCGGCTTCAGTGGGCGCTCCAGTCAACGTAAACCCCGAGCCCAGGCGCCGATCGGTCCAGCGCTGGTAGGAGCCGAAGAAGAAGGTCCGCCCGCGGACGACCGGACCGCCGACGACGCCGCCCTCCTGATTTTCCACGCGGAAGGGAGCATTGCCGCTGCCCGCGGCCTTGTCGAGATTGCTGCGCGTGTTGAGGCTGTTGTCGTTGTGAAACCAGAACAGACTGCCATCGAAGCTGTTGGTCCCGCTCTTGGTGACGACGTTCATCACCGAACCGGCCGCGCGGCCGAATTCCGCCGCGAACTGATTGGTGACGAGGCGAATCTCCTGAACGATGTCCGTATTGTTGATGGGTTGCTGGCGGCCGGTGACGCTCGGATCGTTGACGTCCTGACCGTCGATCATGATGTTGTTGGAGCGCAACCGTGCCCCGTTCGACGCAAAGTTCGCCTCCGCGTTACCCGAGGCGAAACTGTTCTGGCCGCTGGCAATTTCGCTCACCCCCGGAGCCGATCGCGCCAGAGCAAAGATGTTGCGGCTGCCGATGACCGGCAATTCGGCAACACGGTTCGTATCGAACCGGACGCCGACTTCCGCGTTCAGAGTGTTGATGATCGGCGCATCCGCGCGCACTTCGACCGTTTCGGTGACGGCCGCCGGCCTGATCTCGACATCGACAACGGCCGTCTGGTTCAACGCCAGTGTGAGACCGGACCGGACGTATCGCGAGAAGCCGGATAGTTCGACGGTGAGCTCGTAATTACCGACAGGCATGTTCAGAAAGCGGTATATGCCTTCGCCGTCGGTAACGACGTCGCGGCTGACGTTCGTGTCGATATTTCGAGCGGTGACCGTGGCTCCCGGGACACCCAGGCTCTGGGCATCACGAACCACGCCTTGAATAGTGCCGGTAATCGATTGGGCCGCGAGCGGTGCGGCGCTGCACACTAACTGACGACGAGGCAGCCGAAGACGAGGCGTAAAGACGCCGTGCTCATGACGCTCTCCTTGGTAAGACTGTACATCGCAAAGCCTGAAACCAGGCTTCCTCATGCGTGTGGTGGCGACGCTACGAAAAACACGTACCAGCCCTGATCAGCTGCGAAGCGCTGTCAGCTCAACGGCTTATAGGAAAAGCCCTGAGCTCGACGGGCGCCAAAATCCATGGAGACTGATTTCGAGAACCAAAATCATGGATTCTCCACATTCAGTAACGCGCACCATACCACACCTCTGCTGTGGGCACGAGGCCTTCTAGGTGGTAGGTGGTGGGGGGTGTAGGTAGGCGCGGTAGGGCGGGCCTTCACGGCCCGCCTGGCGCCGTGTAACCGCCTCGCACTTCGTGCTACGGCGAGTCTCGCCGAAGCTTTAGCGGAGGCGGAAGCCGCGCCCTACGTGAGTTCTGAAAACAGGTCGCTTCAGAACCGCATTCCAAACGCGAGACGCAACGCGCGCCCCCCGTTCTGGCCGAGATACGGCTGCGGGAACTGGTTGTCGCTCGTCGCGGTCCCGTATCGCGGGCCCTGGACGAAGCCGGTCGGAATGCCGTTGGCATCGCGAGCGCTGTTCTGATCGACGCTGACCGTACGATCCCACGCAATCTGCTTCTGGTTGTTCAGCGCGTTGTAGATCTCGAGCTTCAGCCACGGCGCCACCGCTCGCCATACGGGAACCGTGTAGGTAGCCGCGAAATCGAGGACGCCGTAACCCTTGAAGCTGTTCTCGCCTCGCTCGCCGAAGAAAACCGTCTGGCGGACGGCGGGGTTGATATTGACCGTCGGATAGCCCGGGTTGCGGGCGAGCTGCACGGCGGTAAGCGGCAGCGACGCCGTGTGGCTGTAGACCGTTCCTGAATTCACGCGCCAGATTGGCGCCACATCGAGCGACCCGAAACGGCCGAACGGCGTGGTGTAGATGCCGTAGACGCGCAGCTTGTGCTGTTGATAGTTGTCGAGACGCCCTTCGGGCAGCAGCCGGTCGAGCGACGGGCCGAATATCTCGGGATAGTTTCCGTAAACAGAGTCGGGAATCGGCCGGCCGGCCGATTCACCCGCGAAGTTGCCGTGATTGCGGAGCTGAAGCGTGTAGTGGCCGCCCACGCTCACGGTCGGCCGCAGGCGGTAATCGCTCTGGAAAATCAGCCCCTGGTAGTCGCGGACCGGTTCATCGGTGTTGTCATACACGCGGTTGGCGACAGTACCAATGACCGGGATGTTCGTCACGCCCGTCGACGGATCGATGAAGTCGTCGATGAAGTTCGACGTCGACCGCCACACGTAGGTTCCCTTCGCGTGGCCGCGTTGTCCGAGCTGTCTGTCGATGGCCAGCGTGAGCTCCCGCACGATCGGCGACTGAATCCCGTCGCTCATCGTGACGTTGGCAGTGGGGAAGGTCGCGGACACGGCCTGGCGATAATTCGCGATGTCGAAGCCGGGCGCGAAATCGCTGCCTTCACCCGCCGGACCGGAGTACACGTAGTCCACTTCGCTTGGATTGATGACGCTCGTGTTCGCCGAGAACTGGACCTGGTTGTATTTGCCTGAATAGTGGCCGTACGTGGCCTGGAGCGCCGTCGAGCCGTCGCCCAGGAGGTCGTACGTTGCTCCGAGACGTGGAACCAGCGACGTCGTATCGACCGACGTGATATCGCCGGTGGCGTTGCTTCGCGCCGCTTCGAACCGGGCACCGAGATTGAGCGCCAGTCGGGACGTCGCCGTCCATCGATCCTCGAAATAGAGCGAGGTCGTCTTGATGTCGATCTGGGCGCCGCGCGTGGCCAGCGTGTTCCACACCAGAGAAACGCCCGGTGTGAAACGCGGAATCGGCCTGCCGCTGGCGTCCAGCACGGGGCGGCCGTTCTGAACCACGTAGTCCGTGTTGAACACGTAGCCGGTTGACGATTGGGAGTTTCCGCCGATGCCGGTGTTGACGAAATATTCGGCGCCGCCCTTCAGGTCGTGGCTTCCGAAACGCTCGGTTGAGAGCAGATGCGAAAGGTTGCCGGTCAGCTGGCGGTTGTTCCGATCTTCCGGGTCCGTCGCATCGAAGAAGGGCGCGTGATAGAAGAGGAACCCCGGCACGCCTGGCGTCGCTCCCGCCGTGACGAACGGAGAATCCTGGATATTGGTGCTGCGACCGCCGTTGTTTCGCCGGCCGTCCTTCTTGTGCGAATACTGCAGCGTCGCCAGCGTTGTTGCCCCGAGAACCCCGTTGTAATTGACAGCAAACAGGTGGTTGGGCAGTTGTCGCGTATACAAGGTGCTGGCATCCACGAGCGCCGTCAGGGGCGCTCCGGAGGTGTTTCGCTGCTCGGTGGCGTTGTTGATGAACGTCCCTTGCAGCGTGTGGGCCGGCGCCACCAGCCCCGTCAGCTTCAGCTCGCCGCGCTTGTTGTTGACGGTACGAAGGAACGAGCCACCGGTCTGTGTGAACGTGTTCGCCGCGTCGGCGTTTTCATAACGTCCCGCGCGTGAAGAACCACAGGCGGTCGCGGACAATCGGACCTCCCATTGTGGCTTCGTAGTTCTTGCTCACGATGCTCGGGTTCACGATGCCGCTCTGCTTCTGCCGTGGGGTTTCGACAATCCACGCGGGATTGCTCAGGTTCTGACGGAAGCTTCCACCGAACGTGTTGCCGCCGCTCTTGGTCACCACGTTGACGACCCCGCCCGAGAACCGCCCGTATGCGGCGGAGATCCCGTGCGCGAGCACGCTGGTTTCCAGAACCGCGTCTTCGATGAACAGGTCATTTGCCGACCCGAACAGGTTGTCGTTCACGTCGACGCCGTTCATCATGAAAATGTTGTCGAAGCCGAACGCGCCGCCGACAATGAGCTGTCCGGCCGCGAACGTGTTGCTCGTCAACCCGGGTGCGAGCTCGGCGATGTCGACAGGCCGCCGCCCGACCGGAAGCGCATCCACCTCGCTCTTGACGTATGTCTGTCCGGTCGAGACGGTTGCGAGCGTTGATGTCGCTTCTCCCGTCACGGTGACCGTTTCGCTCAGCGTCGCCAGTGCCAGGGTCGCATCGACCGCGATCACTCCGCCAACGTTGACGACAACGGTGCGCGTGGATGGCTGGAAATTCGACAGGTCGAAACCAATGGTGTAGGTGCCGGGCGGCAGCGCTCTCAGGTAATAGACGCCATTGGTGTCGGTAACCGTCGAACGCTCGCCCTGCAGCGCCGGCGATGTGGCCGTCACGGTCACGCCCGGCAGCGGAAGTCGGTCCGCCGAATCTACGATTCCGGTGACCGTACCGGTTTGCACACCTTGTGCGTGCACGAGTGGCGGCCAGATGATGGTCGCGGCAACGAACAATCCAACCAGAAGCGAACGCGGCATAAAATCGGTCCCCTCCAAACGGACGACCGTCGGCGCGACGGCGGGCGGCTGTCGGAATCCCGCCAGTCCACCCCGGTCGGACCGTGCAGAACTGTGATATTCCCCTTTTCGGGTGGTAGATCCTGCGGGATTAGAGCAACACC
This sequence comes from uncultured Acidobacteriota bacterium, assembly GCA_963814955.1. Classification (GTDB taxonomy): domain Bacteria; phylum Acidobacteriota; class Vicinamibacteria; order Vicinamibacterales; family UBA2999; genus DATCJA01. Next base: position 108,775 of record CAWFEX010000008.1, on the reverse strand, counting down.
GATGCCCGCTGAGCTTCGAAGGTTTTTGTGGGCAGAACGGCGAAGGGTAGGGCTGTGACCGACAAGCTATCCGTTCGGACGGTCGGCGTCCTGGGCTGCGGGCTCATGGGATCGGGTATCGCGCAGGTGAGTGCGCAGTGCGGCTACCGGACGATCGTCTATGAAGTGGACGAACGCAGGCTTCATGACGGCCTCGCCCGGGTCAAACGGTTCCTGGAGGAGGGCGTCGCCAAGGGAAAGGTCTCCGCCGAAACCAGAGAACAGACGCTGGCGAACCTCTCCGGGACCACCGTGTTCTCCGGCCTGGTGTCGTGCGATCTCATTGTCGAGGCGATCGTTGAAGATCTCGATCAGAAGCGGGCGGCGTACGGCATGCTCGACGCGCTCGTCGACGACCACGTCGTGTTCTGCTCGAACACGTCCTCTCTGTGCATCACCGAACTGGCGGCGGGCACCAAGCGGCCGGACCGGTTCGCAGGCCTGCACTTCTTCAACCCCGTACCGCTGATGAAGCTGGTCGAAGTGGTGCGCGCACTTTCGACGAGCGACGATACCTACGACAAGGTGTTTCGATTCGCGCAGTCGCTCGGCAAGGAGCCGATCACGGCTCCCGACCGCCCGGGCTTCATCGTCAATCGGCTGCTGGTGCCGTATCTGCTCGATGCCATTCGTGCCTACGAGCGCGGGCTCGGAACGCTCGAGGACATCGACAAGGGGATGCGGCTGGGATGCGGCCATCCGATGGGGCCGTTCACGCTGCTGGACTTCGTGGGCCTCGACACCACGTACTACATCGCCAACATCATGTTCGAGGAGTTCCGCGAGGCGACCTACGCTCCGCCGCCGCTGTTGAAGCGGATGGTGCTCGCCGGACGTCTGGGCAGGAAGAGCGGCCGCGGGTTTTACGAGTACCTCGTGAACAAACCTTCGCGCTACGGTTAGTACCTCTTCTTTAGCTGCCGCATCAGGTCGAACCGGGCGGTATCGGCGACCGCCATGACAGCCATCACGCCCGCCTGGACCGGATCGCTGACCACCAGATCGGCGGCGTCGGGCACACTGCCGGCCATATTCAGCGAAATCACGTAGAGTCCCTTTTTCCTCACTTCTTCGACCGCCTCGGTGATCTCGCCGCCCATGAGGGCGCCGGCGAGCACCAGAATTCGAACGCGGGGCAGCCGCACGACCGATCGCACGGCCGCGGCCAGTTCCTGTTCGCCAACCAGCGGAATGGTGTCCACCGAAATGCGCTCACCGCGGATGTTGTGGCGATCCGCCTCCGAGATGGCACCCATCGCGACGAGCCCGACCTGGGCGCCTCCGCCCATGACGATGATGCGCTTGCCGTAAATCTTGGCGAACGATGGGGTCTCGACGACGGACTCAACGCCGGACACCTGCCGAAGATCGGCCAGCACGGTCTCGAGCGAGCTGTTGTCGAGCGTCAACTCGAAATACGTCGTCGAGTTCGGGTCGCCGTTGTGGATGTCGACGTAGGTGATGTTGGCGCGGTGATCGGCGAGGACTTTCGTGAGGCCGTTCAGGATTCCGGGCCGATCGGCGACGGTGGCGAGAATGGCGTGTGCACCCATTTACGTAGTGTCCGGCTTCAGCCGGACCAAACATTTGCCGCACGTCGCCCTGGTCCGGCTAAAGCCGGACACTACGTACACGAGGGGGGCGCAAATCGTTACGCTCGTGCGCTGAGCGCGGCCTTCACCCGTTCAGGCGTGAACGGCAGCTGCCGCAGCCGGGCGCCGGTGGCGTCGAAGATTGCGTTCCCGATGGCGGCCGCCGTTACCGTGATCGATGTTTCGCCTGCGCCCATCGCCGCAGCATCGGGCCGGTTGATCAACACGGTCTCGATGACCGGCACCTGCTCGCCGACGAACCAGGGACGATACGTCTTCCAGTCGATCGACGTCACCTTGTCGCCACTCCACGTCACCTCTTCCCGGAGTGCGCGGCTCATGCCGTGTATGAGTCCGCCTTCGACCTGGTTGGTCAATCCGTTCGGATTGGAAATCGGGCCGGCATCCATGCCGACCACGCATCGCTTCACGGTGACGAGCCCGGTGTCCTGATTGACATCGACTTCGGCGACCACCGCACAGTAGCCGTTGTCGCCTTCATACAACACGCACGCGACGCCGCGTCCGGTCACCACCCCTGAACGCCGGATATTCGCGCGTGGTGAAGGCCGCGGATCCCAGCCAGCCTTCTTCGATGCGGCGTTGAGCACCTCTCGCAGCCGCGGATCTCTCAGGTGCCGCAGTCGATACTCAACCGGATCGGCTTTCACGGACGCGGCAATTTCGTCCATGAACGATTCGTGCGAGAACGTGTTCTGCAGGCGCGCGGGCGAGCGCAGCGGGCCCGTGAAGAACGGCGATTCGATCACATGCGAGAGCACCCGTTCGCTGCGGACGTTGCCGGTGCCGCCGCTGTTGTCGCCGACAGTGCCGGTGGTGTACGACGGCACGGTGTTGTTGCCGTTGTCGTACTCCATGGGCTTCGGCGCCGGCGACCGGGGTTGGACGCCTGCCGGCTGGAAGCCGGCGAGCATACCTGTCACGACGTTGCCAGGGGCGTTGTTGCCAGGGCGTCCGCCGCGCGACAGCGACCAGCCCTCGTAGTCCCACGTGGTGATCGTTCCGTTTGCGTCGAGGCCCACCCGCTGATCGACGACGTAGGCAGGTCCGTAGTTCTCCCACGCCATTTCGTCCTGCCGCGAAAGCTGCACGCGAACCGGGCGGCCGACTGCCTGAGACATCAGCGCGGCGTCGTACGACACGGTGTCCGCGCCATTCACTCCGTAGCACCCGGGCCCCATCCGGAACATGATGCGGACGGTCTCGGGCTTCAAGCCGAGCATCGTCGCCATGGTGCTTCGCAGCGGATACACCGCCTGCGTGGACGACCAGATCATCGCGCCGTCGCCCTTCACATCCGCGACCGCGCATGCGGTCGCGATCGACGCATGCATGTGGTACGGGTGCATGTAGGTGGCTCGAACGACTTTTGCGGCTTCCTTGAGCTTGGCGTCCACGTCGCCTGAGTCCACGGACAACGTGTCGCGCGTCGCTGTCTGACTTCGAAGATGCTGATAGAACGTTTTCTGATCTGGCAGCGGGGTGCCCGCCGTCCAGACAGCCTTCAGCTGGCGAGCCGCCTGCTCCGCCTGCCATGGCTTGTCGGCAACGACGCCCACGAAGTTCTTTCGGACGACGACCTTCACGACGCCCGGAAGCTTCTGGACGGACTGCTCGTCCACGGACATGAGCGTGGCGCCATGTGCCGGCGGCCGTACGACGCGGCCGTGCAGCATGCCGGGTACGCGAACGTTGTGCGCGTACTCGAAGCGGCCGGTCGCAATGGCAGGGAAGTCGAGCCGGGGCACGGGCTTGCCAAGCACGGTCCATTCGCTGGCCGGTTTGCGCTTTGCCTCGCGATTCAGCGCGAGGTTGAACTTCTGGCCGCCAATCAGCTCGCCGTATGTAACGCTCTTCGACGCATCGTTTCTGACGCGGATCGTTCCGTCGACGGCAACGAGAGTGTCAACCGGCACGGCAAGACGCTTTGCGCCAAGCTGAAGCAGTGCCTCCCGCGCTGTGGCTCCCGCCAGCGCCAGGTTGCCTTGATTGAAGTTCGTCGGATGCGACTGCGCGCCCGATGTGGTGCCCTGATCCGGCGTCATCGACGTGTCGCACTGAATGAGCGTCACGCGGTTGAGCGGAACGCAGAGCTCCTCGGCCACGAGCTGCGTCTGGGCGGTGAACAGCCCCTGCCCGAGCTCGCACTTGCCCGTGTACGCGGTGACTCGGCCATCTGCGCCGATGGCGATCCATGAGTCGAGCTGCGGATTGCCCGGGCCGTTGATGCCCTGCGCCGAAAGCCCATCCGGTGCAATACCCAGTTCGCTCGCGACGCGGGCCGCGCTGAAGGCGACAATCAGTACGCCGGAGCGTTTGACGAAGTCGCGGCGGGTGATTCCCGCTTTCGCCAGGGCGGCTTTGGCATCGGATGTCAGATTGCGCTTCATGCCGTCCTCCTTGCCTGCTGCTCCTGCGCGTAGCGCTTGATGGCCGCCACCATGCGAAGGTGCGCGCCACAGCGGCACAGCACAGTGGAGAGCGCCTGGCGTATCTGCGCATCGCTCGGGGTCGGCGTGCGATCGACGAGGGCTTTCGCGGTCATGATGACGCCATTGATACAGAACCCGCACTGCATCGCCTGTTCGTCGACGAATGCCTTCTGAATGGGATGAAGATTTTCGGGCGACCCCAGCCCTTCCAGCGTGGTGATTTGCGCGCCCGCTACCGACTGAACCGGTACCGAGCAGGAGCGGACCGCCTCGCCTTTGACGATAACGGTGCAGGCGCCGCACTGGCCGAGCCCGCACCCGAATTTCGGACCGCGCATGGCAAGGTCATCGCTGAGCACATACAGCAAGGGCGTTGTGGGATCGACGTCTACCGTATGGGACTGGCCGTTGACGGTCAGGTTGATGACGCTCATGTTGGGTTTTCCTTTCGCGCGTCGTCATCGTAACGCGATCCCGCCCCCTCGTCCACACGGTGCCGGCGGGTCCCAAAGGACCCGCCCTACACGCCAATCGCCCGATTCGACGCTTTGCAAACCACTGATTTTTGGGGCATCGTGATCTGTACCGGCATGAGTGCGCCAACGGAAAGCGGTCAACGGCTGCGCTTTGAATCGTTCGAGCTCGACATTCGATCGCGTGAACTGCGCAAGGACGGCGTCTGCATCCGGTTGCAGGAGCAGCCTTTCGAGATTCTGCGGATGATGCTCGAACGTCCCGGCGACGTTGTCACCAGAGACGAGCTGCGTCAGCGGCTGTGGCCCGACGGCACCTTCGTCGACTTCGAACACAGTCTCAACGCCGCTGTGAAACGGCTGCGGTCCGCGCTTGGCGACGCAGCAGACAACCCGCGCTTCGTCGAAACGCTGCCTCGTCGCGGTTATCGCTTCATTGCGGCGCCGGCGGCCGACGGGGATGAGCCGGCAGCGGGCACTCCGCCGGTCCGACTTGCGGTCCTCCCGTTCACCTGCCTCAGCGACGCCGCAGGCCAGGAGTATTTCACTGACGGATTGACGGAAGAGATGATCACGCAGCTCGGCGAGCGGTGCCGCGGCCGCATCGGCGTCGTGGGGCGATGGTCGTCCATGGTGTTCAAGGGCACGACCGACCGCGCCTGCGAGATTGGGAAAGCGCTCGGGGCCGGCTATCTGCTCGAAGGCAGCGTGCGGCGTCATGGAGAACGCGTGCGCATCACGGCACGGCTCGTTGAAACGTCCGGCGAAACGCATCTCTGGGCACAAACCTACGAGCGCCACCTCACCGACTTTCTGTCGGTGCAGGCCGACGTGGCGTCTCGCATTGCCGAGTCGCTCACCATGGAGCTTGCGCCGGGCGATGCGACGGCACAGCAGGGTCCCGTCACCTCCGTGAGCGCGTACCAGGAGTACTTGCAGGGCCGCTACTTCTGGAACAACTGGCTAGGCACCGACGACGAAGGCCTCGATCAGGCACTGTCGCGCTATACCGAAGCGACGCGCATCGATCCTGATTTCGCGCCGGCGCACGCCGGAGTGGCGCGCGCACAGATCGCGCATGCCGTCAACTATCGGGAGCGACCGCGCGGCGCTCTTGAAACTGCTCGCGCCGCCGCGAAGCGATCGCTGGAGCTCGATCCAAGGCTCTCAGAGGGACGGCTTGCGCTGGCCGACGTGCGTCGCATGCTGGAATGGGACTGGCGAGGCGCCGAGGTCGAATATAAAGAGGCGATTGCGCTCAATCCAAGCCAGGAAAATGCGCATCGCGGATACGCGACGATGCTCGCGGCGCTCGGACGGCACGTCGAAGCCGTTCGGGAGATCGAAAGCGCCGTGGAGCTCGATCCCCTCTGCCTGGTCGTCGGTACGAGCGCGGCGTTCGTCCGGTATCTGGCCGGTGACTACGAGGGCGCGTTGGCGCAGTGCCGCCGCACCAACGATATGGATCCGCAGTACCTCCCGGCACGGCGTCTCGTTGGCGTGACCTATCTGCAGATGGGACGGATCGACAGGGCCGTAGCCGTGCTCGACGCGGCATACGCCGAGGCCCCTCATGACCCGGTGTACGCCGCCTCATTGTCGAATGCCAGGGCGCTGGCAGGTGATACGGCCGGCGCGGCGGAAGTGCTCGCCTCGTTGCGACGGGTTCCTAAGAGATACGTCTCTCGCTACCATCTGGCGCTCGCACACGTTGGCGTTGGCGATCGGGATTCCGCGTTCGCGGCTCTCGAGCAGGCCGTCGTCGACTCCGATCCGGCGCTTGTGTACCTCGCTGTGGAGCCCCGTTTCGAGCCCATACGCTCGGATGCCCGCTACGTGCGGCTTCTGGATTTGCTCGGTCTGTCATAGATATCCTTTGATTTGTGCGAATTCTCGTCGTCGAAGACGAGCTGAAGGTGGCTAACGCTCTGCGGGAGGGACTCCAGGGCGAGCGCTACGACGTCGTGGTCGAACGTACCGGGGAAAGCGCCTTCTTCAGGGTGACGACCGAGCAGTTCGACGCCATCCTGCTCGATCTCACGCTGCCGGGCCGTGACGGTCTCGAGATCCTCAAGACGATGAGGGACCGCGGCATCAAGACGCCCGTGCTGGTGCTGACGGCGCGGGATACCCTTCAGGACAGAGTGCTGGGGCTTGACACGGGCGCCGACGACTACATGATCAAGCCCTTCGCGTTCGCGGAGCTCGTGGCGCGAATCCGCGCGCTGGTGCGGCGCGGACGGGCGGCGGAGATGCCCCGATTGGCGGTGGCCGATCTGGAGGTCGATCTCATTACGCGAAAGGTCGTGCGCGGCGGAAATCTGGTCGAGCTGACGGCGCGCGAATTCGAGCTGCTCGAGTATCTGCTGCGACACCAGGGACAGGTGGTATCGCGCGAAAGCCTGGCACGCGACGTCTGGAAAGAAACCGCGCGCACGACGCCGCTCGACAACGTGATCGACGTGCATATCGCACGATTGCGACGCAAGATCGACGCGGATCAGGGACCGAAGCTGATTCATACCGTGCGCGGAGTCGGATTCATGCTGCACGAGGGAGAGCCGTGAACCGCTGGTGGCGCTCGCACAACCTGCGCGTGCGGCTCACGCTCTGGTACGTCGCGGCGATGGTCGTGGTGCTCACGGTCTACGCCGTCGTCGTCTTTGCCTTCGTCGATCGCAGCGTTTCCCAAACGCTCACGAGCCGCCTGGGTGGAGATTTCCAATGGGCTTCGGCCATGGTGGAACAGACGCCGGAAGGCGGCATCACGTGGTACGAGGACATCACCGACGAGGGATTCTGGCTGCGCGTCTGGAGCGCCGAAGGCGAGTTGCTGTACCAGAATTTCGAGGCGACACGCAGTCCCGTCCCTGAAAGTCGCGAGCTTGCCCTCACGTCGGACGAAAGCATTGCTTCAGTGGATCACCCGCTGGCGCCAGTACCGAGTGCTCACACGGCGCGGACAGATTGGAGGGAGGCCGGTCATTATCCAGGTGGGGCGATCCGAGGCCGCCATGCGCGCGGAACTGAGGCAGCTCGCGCTCATCCTTGCCTTCGGATTGCCGCTGGCGGTCGCCATCGCCGGACTTGGCGGCTACACGCTGGCGCGGCGCGCATTGCTGCCGGTTGAACGGATGGCGGATCGCGCGCGGTTGATTACCGCAGAGCGTCTGAGCGATCGCCTGCCCGTCGAGAACCCGGACGATGAGATGGGGCGGCTCGCCGTCGTCTTCAACGAAACGCTGGGACGCCTGGAAGCCTCGTTCGAACAGATGCGCCGCTTCACCGCTGACGTCTCCCATCAACTGCGAACACCGCTTACCGCGATACGGAGCGTCGGCGAGGTCGGTCTTCGAGAGCACAGAGACGATGCGGCGTACAGGACGATCATCGGGAGCATGCTCGAGGAAGCGGATCGCCTGGCCAGTCTGGTGGATCGTCTGCTGACGCTCTCGCGCGCCGAGACGCGGCAGGCCAAGCTCTCGACCGACGAGTTCGACGTCCGGGAGCTTGCCGATGAGGTGGCGAGCCATCTCGAGGTGCTGGCCGAGGAACAAGGGCAGTCAATCGAGGTGGAACACGTCGGATCCCCGCATGCGTACGCCGACAGGTTCGTGGTGCGCCAGGCGCTGATCAACCTGGTGGACAACGCGATCAAATTCAGTCCCTCTGGCGCACGTATCCGGATACTGGTTACCGAAATGGCGGATGAAGCCGTTGTCGACGTCATCGACAGCGGATCGGGCATTGAGCCCTCGTCACGCGAGCGAATCTTCGACCGTTTCTATCGCGCGGCTGACTCCGCCACGGCAGGTGCCGGACTTGGCCTGTCGATCGCGAAGGGTGCGGTTGAGGCAACGGGCGGCCGTCTTACTCTCGCCGCGTCCGGTGCCGCGGGCAGCACGTTCCGGATTGAACTTCCTGGCGTCGTCCGCGCGCGTCGCGCCCGCGCTGTCTGATCGTACGTAGTGTCCGGCTTCAGCCGGACCTTCAAGTCGCCGAGGCTTCAGCCGGACCTTCAAGTCGCCGAGCGCCGCAATTGTGCCGTCTAGCCGCCTCCCGGCTCCGCATGCCGGAAACCTCGCTCCGTTCATACCCTCCCGCACTCGCCGCGAGTAATTGCCAACTCCGTCGTCATCCATCGCGGCATGCATCGACAAAGCTGATTTGGACTTGGTGGATCGCGCGGCACGAACTCGCGTCGCGGAATCACTGCGCTCGGTTTCAGGTCCGGCTGAAGCCGGACACTACGTACGGATTAGCCGGACTTGACCGGCAACCCCGCGGCCTCCCACGCGGTAATACCCCCGGCCAGCTCGCTGACGTTTGTACGGCCGCTGCGCTGTAAGAGGCTTGCGGCAATCGACGAGCGATACCCGCCCGCGCAGAAGACGAGCACGTTCCGGTCGCTTGGAATCTCGGACATGCGCTCGACGAGATGGCCCAGCGGAATATGCACGCTGCCCTCGATCTGTTTCTGCGCGCGCTCCGAAGGAGCGCGCACGTCGACGGCAAGCGGCGCCGCCGAGGACGACAGCCGCTGGGCCGCGACGTCTGCTGCGATGCGCTCCGTCGTCACGATGCGCGCCGCCGATCTGTCAGCGCTTCGGAGTCCGCCTTTGAGATACCCAATCACGTGATCGAAGCCGATCCGCCCGAGACGCAACGCCGATTCACCCTCACGTCCCGGGTCCGCGATGATCACAATCGGTTGATCGCGGGTAAGGATCGTTCCCGCCCACGTCGCGTACTGGCCGATCAGCCCGATGTTGATGCTCCCTTCGAGATGGGCCGCGGCAAACTCCGCAGCGTCGCGCGTGTCGAGCACCTGCACGCCCTGCTTCTGTTCGGCGAGCAGCTCGTCGATCGTCAGCGGCCGCAGCTCGCGAGCGAGCGCCTGATCGAGCGTCTGGTGCTCTCGACTGTTGAGCACCGCGTCGTATGTGAAGTACGGCGGTGCGTCCGGCTGATCGGCGGTGACGAGCTCGAGAAACGCTTCCCTGGTCATCGGCTGCAGCGCGTAATTCGATCGCCGCTGTTCGCCTATCGTCGAGACGGTTTCCTTGCTGATCGCTTTCCCGCAGAGTGAGCCCGCGCCATGCGCCGGGTAGACGAGGCTCGAGTCGGGTAGCGGCAGCAGCTTCTCCCGCAACGATGAATAAAGGAGATTGCCAAGGTCTGCCGCCGACCAGCCGAGCGCGGCGCGAAGATCGGGCCGCCCGACATCACCGACGAACAGCGTGTCGCCCGTAAGGACCGCGTGCGGCGTGGTGGCATCCTCTGCCAGGTCGTACACGAGGATGGAAATGGATTCCGGTGTGTGGCCCGGTGTTTCCAGCACCTGCAGTCGGACTTGTCCGAATTCGATGGCATCCCCATCCCGCATGGGCTGGAATTTGTATTCCGCTTTGGCCGCCGCGCCCAGGTATATCGTCGCGCCCGTTCTGTCGCGCAGCTCGAGGTGTCCCGCCAGAAAATCCGCATGGAAATGGGTCAGAAAGACGTGGGCGATCTTCAGCCCGTGCTGGGCCGCAAACGACAGATAGCCATCGACATCCCGCTGCGGGTCGACGACGGCCGCCGTTTTCGCTTCTTCGTCGCCAACCAGATACGACGCGTGCGCGAGGCAGTTGAGGTAGAACTGCTTGAGAATCATCAGGTACAGGTTACAGGGGATAGGTGATCAGGGCCCCTACCACCTACCACCTACCAACCACCACCCAGTGGGTGTAGACTCAACCCGCCCATCAGCGGGGTATTGCGCATGTCGTTCTCACGACGCAACTTCATCAAGAGTGTGATCGCGGGCGGCGCGGTCGCTTCATCCGCCGGATACCTCTTTCGCAGCTCCGGTGCGCTCCTCGGTCAGACGTCAGCTCCAGGATCGGTCGATCGGCTCATCACGCTCAATGTGAACGGGCAGATGCGTCGCGTCGACGTCTTGAAGCAGGAGACGCTGGCCATGACGCTTCGGTACAAGCTGGGTCTCACCGGAACCAAGCTTGGCTGCGATCGCGCGGAATGCGGCGCGTGCTCCGTCCTCATCGACGATGTGCCGCACTATTCGTGTTCGGTGCTGACCCACACGGTGCGCGGTCGAAACGTCGTCACGATCGAGGGCCTTGCCACTCCGAGCGGCGAGCTGCATCCAGTGCAGCGCGCGGTGGTGGACGAACAGGGCTTCCAGTGCGCGTTCTGTCTGCCCGGTTTCGTGATGGCGACGGTGGGATTTTTGAAAACGAATCCCACGCCCACGCGTGAAGAACTGGCGCACGGCGTCTCCGGCAACCTCTGTCGCTGTCAGGATTACGACAAGATTCTGACGGCACTGATGCGCGGCGCCGAGTATTCGCGAAAGGCACTGACGTAATGGCCGGAAAACTTGTCGGCCGCAACTATATTCCTCCCGATCACGTGGCGAAGGTCACCGGACGTGCGCGCTACGCGGAGGACTTTCGCGCCGACGGCATGCTGTTCACGAAGCTGCTGCTCAGCCCGATGCCGCATGCACGCGTCCGCAGCATCGATGCGAGCGCCGCGCTCGCCATGCCTGGCGTGAAGGCGATCCTCACCGCAGACGACCTGCCCGAATTCGAAGGCATCGAGAAGCCGCTGACGAACGAGCCGCTGTACGCCGGCGAGCCTATCCTCGCGGTTGCCGCTGTTGACGAGCTGACCGCGGCAGAAGCGGTGGAACGCATCGAGGTCGACCTCGAGCCGCTGCCGTTTGTGACCGATCCGCTGGAAAGCCTCCGGCCCGATGGCCCGAACGCGCGTCTCGACAGCAATGCGTGGGGCGCCCCGATGCCCGGCGCGCAGGGGCCGCCTGGTCCGCCGCCACGCGAAACCGTGAAGTGGACCGCGCAGGATTTTGCTGCGGCCGGAGAAGGGCGCCTGCCCACAGGCAAGCCGCTCGAAGAGTGGTCTGTACGGCGATCTGGACGCGGGCTTTGCCGCCGCCTCGCTGGTGCTCGACGAAACCTTTGTCGTGCAGTCCACGGGTCATCACCCGATGGAAACGCGCAGCGCGATGGCGTACTGGCAGAACGGCAAGCTGTTCATTCACGCGTCCACGCAAAGCGTCTCACAGACACGCGGCAACATCGCGCGCTGGGTGGGCATCAACGCGTCAGATGTAATGCTGATCTGTGAGTACACAGGCGGTGGATTCGGCAGCAAGGGCGGCGGCGCGGTTTCGTCTTCGATTCCCGCACTCCTGTCGAAAAAGACGAACACGCCCGTGATGATGCGGATTACGCGCGAAGAGGAGAGCTACATCGGCCGCGCTCGCACGAACATGACAGGTCGTGCGCGCGTCGGCTTTGCGAAAGATGGCCGTATTACGGCGCTCGACTTCTTCATCGTTCAGGATACCGGCGCCTACGGGCCGCTTGGCGATCACCGTTCCGCAGGGCTGGCCGCGTCGCTCATTTATCAGCCCCCTGCCATGCGCTGGCGCGCGGTGAACGTGATGACGAACACGCCGCCGCGATCCCAGCAGCGATCGCCGGGGCCGATGCAGGCCAACGGGATCATCGAGCCGATCATCACCAAGGCGGCCAAGCAGCTCGGGATCGATCAGGTTCAGATCCGGCGTATGAACTCGCCGGAAGGAAAAGCGGACTTCGGACCGGTGCAGCCAAACGGGCGGCGCAATCACGTGACCAGCGCGTTCGTGAAGCAGGCGCTGGATCGCGGCGCCGAACAGTTCGGGTGGGAAGAGCGAAAGGCGCGCACCGGTCAGCGTCAGGGCTCGAAGATCCGCGGTGTCGGCGTGGCGGTAGGACCGCACGGGGCCGGCTCGATTGGCTGGGACAGCATCATGACCATCCGTCCGGATGGCAGGCTGTACGTGCAGTCGGGCGTTGGCAATCTCGGCACTCACTCGTTGATCGATCTCGCGCGGGTTGCGGCTGAAGTGCTCGACGTGCCCTGGGAGAAAGTGGAGGTCATCTGGGGCGATACGGGAAAGCATCTGCCCTGGACATGCCCGTCGGTTGGCAGTCAGACCACTCACGGGATGACCCGCGCCAACTACGCGGGCGCAATGGATGCGCGGCGGAAGCTGCAGGAAATTGCCGCGCGGGATCTTGGCGGCGCGCCGGACGAGTACGAGATCGGCGGCGAGCGAGTTTATCGGCGCGGCGCTCCGGCTCGCGGAATGAGCTACGCACAGGCGGCCCGCCGTGCGATCGAGCTTGGCGGCAAGTACGACGGCCACGCGCTTCCGGAAGACATCAATCCCATGACGCGGGAGTCGGCGACGAGTTTGACCGGTCTGGGTCTGATGGGCGTGGCCAAGGACAATCACCCGCGCGACGGCGTCACCTACTCGTTCGTAATTGGTTTTGCGGAAGTGGAAGTCGACGTCGAAACGGGTCAGACCACGCTCGTTGACTTTCTCGCGGTCGGCGACGTCGGCACGGTCATCAATCCGCGGAGCCTGCTCGCGCAGATCAAGGGCGGCGCCTGCCTTGGCATCGCGCATGCGCTGTTCCAGAAATCGGTGGTCGATCCGCGATACGGCGTTTCGCTCGGCGACCGCTTCCACTACAGCAAGCCGCTCTCGATTCTCGACATCCCCTCGACCATGAGGGCCGACGCGCTGGATCTTCCGGACCCCGAAACGCCGGTGGGCGCGCGCGGCGTCGGCGAGCCACCGGTCGGTGCGGGTTATGGGGCGGTGATGAACGCGATTGCGAACGCGGTCGGCGAAGACGTGTTCCGGCGGGCACCCGTGACAGCCGACGTCATCTTGATGTCACTGGAAAACGGCCGGCGGATGCACGAGCCGTTGCGCGCGCATGTGTAGTTGAATTTCAAGCGCAAGGAAACGAGATGGCCGTCATTCGCGACCCGATGCCCGCATTCGAGCTGTTCCAGCCAGGCTCCGTCGCGGACGCACAGGCGGTGCTTCGTCGCTACGGCTCGAACGCATGGGTGCTGGCTGGCGGGCTCGACACCTTCGACTGGCTCAAGGATCGCATCAAGCGGCCGCAGGCTGTCGTGGACCTCGGCGGAATTCCGGAGCTGAGGGGTGTTCGGGCGAGCGCCGACGGTGTCGAGATCGGCGCGATGACGACGCTGACCGAGGTCGTCCGCCATCCGATGATTCGCGAACAGTATTCGATTCTGCTCGAGGCGGCGGAGGCCGCCGCGTCGCCGCAGATTCGCAATCAGGGCACGATCGGTGGAAACGTGTCGCAGGACACGCGCTGCTGGTACTACCGCGCCGGATGGCCCTGCTACCGTGCGGGCGGCAACATCTGCTACGCCGACACACCTGATTCGATCAACCGCGAGCACGCGATTCTGGACGCCGACCGCTGCGTCGCCGTGAATCCCTCCGACACGGCGCCCGCGCTGATTGCGCTCGACGCGCAGATGGTGATTCGAACGGCCGATGGCGACGAACAGATTGTGGCCGCTGAGGATTACTTCGTCGGTCCTGGCATCGACATCATGCGGATGACGATCCTTCAGCCGGGCGACCTGCTCACCGCCATCCGGCTCCCCGCGACGTGGAGCGGTGCGCGGTTCTATTTCGAAAAGATCCGCGACCGGCAGGTGTGGGACTTTGCGCTCGTCAGCGTCGCATCGGCGATGGTGATGAGCGGCGACGGCAGCTCAATCGAGCGTATGCGGCTTGTGGTCAATGGCGTCGCGGCCCGGCCGCTGCGCCTGCAGGCTGTCGAGGCGCTCGTCAGCGGCCGGCCGGCCAACGAAGCCACTGCTGTCGTGGCCTCCAACCTGGCCATCGAGGGCGCAAGGCCGCTCCGCTTCAACGCCTACAAAGTGCCGCTGATGCGGAACCTCGTGAAACGCGCCATCCGCGGCGTCGAGGCGACGACGTGGACATCCTGACCTGGGGTCGCAATCCCTGGGACCAGCCGATCCTCACGCATATTTCCTGGGACCTGTTGTGGGCGTCCCTGTTCGCGGGTGTCGCCTTTTTCGTGGCGCACGCCAGCTACATGGTGTTCTCCGCGCATCGCAAGCGTCAGGAGCACGAGACCGACGCGATGGAGGCCGCCCACGCCGATCTCCCCAAGCGCATCGTCCGCCATTCGCTCGCGGCGCGGTTGTTTCACTGGGTGATGGCGGCCGCGATGTTCACGCTCCTCTTCACGGCGTTTCTGCCGATCGCGGGCGTGCGTTTTCCATGGGTCACCTGGCACTGGGCTGCGGGTCTCGTTCTCACCGGATCGATCCTGTTTCACATCGTTCATGCGACGGTGTTTCTTGATTTCTGGTCGATCTGGGTGGGACCGCGCGATGTGCCGGAGCTGAAAGCGGAAGTGCTTCGTGAGCTCGGACACGACGTGCCCGGCCCACGGCCTGGCAAGTATCCGCTTGGCAATCGCCTGTATCACCTCACCATCGTGATTGCCGCTCTGACCGTGGTGGTGAGCGGGCTCGTCATGATGGTGCGCGTCCGCACGCCGTTCTTCGAACGGAACCCGTATCTCTTCAGCGATCGAACGTGGGGTCTGACCTACGTCCTGCACGGCATCGGCGGCGTGGCGCTCGTTGGCCTCGTCATCGCCCACGTCTATTTCGCCGTGCGGCCCGAAAAGTGGTGGATCACGAAGTCGATGCTGCTTGGCTGGATCACCCGCCGGCAGTATCTCGAGCACCACGACCCGGAACGATGGGCCATCGATCGTTCGGACGTTCAAACCGTCCGGAACGCGCAATAAGTCAGCGCACGAACGCGTCGAACGAATGAACGATTCGAGCGATCCGCGTTCCACCTTCCTCCGCCGCTGCGACACCATCGAAGAAGCGTACGAATTCATGCTGGCGTACGCGGCGCAGGGACTGACCGGCGACGAGGGCAGCGGGTCCGGCGGGCAGCTGCGCGAATTTCTCACGCGCGCGGCCGCGGCGCTCGCCGGACTGGGCGATGTGCTGTACGCCGTCATCGATCGGGAGCGGCTCGAGCCGGCCGACCGCTATCGCTCGGTACGCCGCAGTCCTCGATCGCGATGCCCGCGACAGTCTGGCGGCCGTCGAGCTCGTGCTCGCCCAGCCGTCGATCAGCTCACAGGTGGTGGACAACCTGAACGCGTCGATCCATCTGCGCGCGTTGCTGACGGACCTGTTTCTGATTGATGAGATTCTGAAAACGCCGCACGAGACGCACGGGCCGACCTAAAGGTCGGCCCCTACAAGGCCCCCGGCCTTCAGACCGGGCCCCGCCGGCCCTATCGAATTTGATCGGCGAGGAGCGCCACCGTCAGCGCGTAATAGTGCGCGCAGTTGTATCTCAGGATGGCGTCGTAGTTTTCGTAGACGAGGAAGCTGCGCGTATCGGTGCTGACCAGACCGGCCTTGAGATCCACCTTCGGCAGCCTGGCGCCGTTTGTCCGCCGCACGCCAAGCCGATCCCACTCGGTGAGCGGGATGCGTTCGGTCATGTTGCGCATCGCGTAGCACCCTTCGCTGCGCCGGCTCGTCTCTCGCGCGATACGCTCGCGGACCGCGGGTTCGACTCGGACTTCGCGTCCCCAGGTGAACTCGTCGTTCCATCCGGATTCCTTCAGGTAGTTCGCGATCGAGGCAAGTGCGTCGGGAGTCGATCGCCAGATGTCGGTACGGCCGTCACCGTCGAAGTCCTTCGCGTACTTCGAGATAGCTCGACGGCATGAACTGGGGATGCCCCATCGCCCCCGCCCACGATCCCGTCATGCTCGCGGCATCGATGTGTCCGCTCGAGACCATCGTGAGGGCATCGAACAGCTCGCCGCGGAAGAACTGCGCGCGCCGCGGCTCCCAGGCCAGCGTGGCGAGCGCCTGGAACACCGGTGTATTGCCCGTGACGCGGCCATACCGCGTCTCGATACCCCAGATGGCGAGCACGAATCGGCGCTGAACGTCGTACGAGTTTTCCAGCCGGGAAAGAAGAGTGCCGTGGCGGCGTGCCAGTTCGCGTCCCTGCTGGACAAACCGAGAGTTGACTCGTCCGCGGTAGTACCGATCGAAGCCGACGACGAGCTCCGCCTGTGCGCGATCGTTCTGGATGACCCGGGTCAGCGGCGTCAGACCGGCCAGCGTCTGGTCGATGAGCGTTTTCGCTGTATCCGCGGTTCTGCGCCTCGTCTATCAGATCGTGGAGCCACTGATCGAATGGCGGGGGCTCTTCGACCGCCGCTGGCGTGGCGTTCTGCCGGGCTATGGCGGCGGGCTGCTGGAGCGCGATGAAGGACGCCGCCGCGAGCGCAAGTGCAATGATGCGCACAACTTGATTATGAAGGTATCGGTCGAGACGCGCTTGCATTTTAGGCGGTGGTCCGGTTTAATGCCCAAGGATCGCGTATCAGGTTTTCCTACGTAGCGCGCCGGCTTCAGCCTGCGCGTCTTGGAGCTACACCATGCCCTACGCCTTGAACGTGAACGGAAGATCGACTTCGGTCGATGTGCCGGCTGATATGCCGCTGCTGTGGGTACTCCGGGACGTCATGAACCTCAAGGGGACGAAATACGGGTGCGGCATCGGTCAGTGCGGAGCCTGCACCGTCCACATTCGCGGCCGCGCCGTCCGCGCGTGCCAGACCCCCGTCTCCGCGGCGGCGAACACGCCGATTACGACCATCGAAGGGTTGTCCGCCGACGGGACGCATCCGCTCCAGGTGGTGTGGCAGGAGATCGACGTGCCGCAGTGCGGCTACTGCCAGGCCGGCCAGATCATGTCGGCCGCGGCGCTGCTGGCAACGACCCCGCGGCCGTCGAACGAAGACATCGACCGCGCCATGAACGGGAATCTGTGCCGCTGCGGCACCTACCTGCGCATTCGCGAAGGCATTCACAAGGCAGCCGCGATGTTGTCGAGCCGTGCACCGCAGACGGCCCGTGCGTCCGCGGAGCCCGTTACCGCACCGGCAGCCGGAGGCCCTCAGGCCTCCGGGCGATAAGGAGGGCGCCATGAAGACAATGACCCTCGATCGCCGCTCGTTCCTCCGCATTACCGCACTCGCCGGTGGCGGAGTGCTGATCACCGCTTATCTGGATCCGGTGGCGCGCGTGCTCGGGCAGGGGCAGCAGGCGCCGCCCGTCACGTTTGTTCCCAATGCGTTCGTCAAGGTCACGCCGGACAACGTCGTCACGATCATCGCGAAGAATCCGGAGATCGGCCAGGGCGTCAAGACGTCGCTGCCGATGCTCATCGCGGAGGAGCTCGAGGTCGATTGGGCCAAGGTGCGCATCGAGCAGGCCGACCTCGATCAGTCGAAGTACGGCCAGCAGAATGCCGGCGGAAGCACGGCCACCCCGAACAACTACGATCCGCTGAGGCGGGTTGGTGCGTCGGTCCGCCTGATGTTCGTCGCCGCTGCCGCGCAAACGTGGGGAGTACCAGCGAACGAGTGCTCTGCCGCGTCGGGCTCGGTTCTCCACCGGGCGAGCAATCGGTCGATGACGTACGGCCAGCTTGCAGCGACCGCGGCGAAGATGACCGCGCCCGACATGGCGTCGGTTCCGCTCAAGCCGGCCGCCAGCTTCACCATCATCGGCAAGGCAAAAACCGGCGTGGACAACCGCGCCATCGTCACCGGCCAGCCGACGTTCGGCATCGACTTCACGCTGCCGGGAATGCTGTTCGCGGTATACGAAAAATGTCCCGTCTACGGCGGCACCGTCGTCAGCGCCAATCTCGACGAGATCAAGACGCTTCCGGGAGTCAGACACGCGTTTGTCGTGACCGGCACCACCGATACGCGCGGCCTGATGCCGGGTGTGGCGATCGTCGCCGACAGCTGGTGGCAGGCGCAGACGGCGCGGCGCAGACTGCGCGTGACGTGGAACGAAGGCACGACTGCCCAGCAGAGCAGCGAGGGGTTCGCGCGCCAGGCCGCGGAGCTGGCGACGCAGAAGCCAGGGTTTCCGCTTCGCGTCGACGGCAACGTCGATCAAGCGCTCCAGGGCGCGACCAAGGTTGTCGAGGCCGCATACGCGTATCCGTTCATTTCACATGCGCCGCTCGAACCGCAGAACTGCACGGCCCATTACGCCAACGGAAAGATGGAGATCTGGGCGCCCACTCAGACGCCTCAGAACGGACGGCAGCTCGTCGCGAGCGCGCTCAACATTCCGCAGGAGAGCATCACCATTCACCTCCAGCGGGCAGGCGGCGGCTTCGGCCGGCGGTTGACGAACGACTACATGGGCGAAGCGGCGGCCATCGCCAAGGAAATCGGCGTGCCGGTGAAAGTGCTGTGGACGCGCGAAGACGACATGCAGCACGACCACTATCGGCCCGGCGGCTTCCATTTCCTGAAGGCGGGCGTCGACGCATCGGGCCGTCTCGTCGCGTGGCGCAACCACTTCGTCAGCTACGGCGACAACGCGCGCGGCGTCCAGGGGTTCTCGAACTCGGCGAACATCAACGGCGTCGAGTTCCCGGCGCGCTTCGTCCCGAACTTCGACTTTCAGGCGACGCTCATGCCGCTTGGCGTGCCGACCGGTGCGCTCCGCGCGCCGCGCAGCAACGCGTTCTCCTGGGTGTTTCAGTCGTTCCTCGACGAGCTGGCCCTTGCCGCCGGCAAGGATCCGCTGCAGTTCCGGCTCGATCTGCTCTCGGGCGAGGCGATGCCCGAGCCGCAGGAGGGCGCCGACGGCTTCAACGCGGCGCGCATGCGCGGCGTGCTGGAGCTGGTGCGCGAGAAGTCCGGATGGGGCACGCGCCGGCTGCCGTCGGGCACAGCGATGGGCGTGGCGTTCCAGTACAGCCACCGTGGCTACTTCGCGCACGTCGCGGAAGTCAGCGTCGACTCCAACAACCGCGTGAAAGTGAACAAAGTGTGGGTGGGAGGCGACGTCGGCAGCCAGATCGTCAATCCAAGCGCGGCGATAAATCAGGCGCAGGGGGCGGTCATCGAAGGCATGAGCCACCTGATGCACTGGGAAATCACCTACAAGGGCGGCAGGGCCGTGCAGGGGAACTTCGACGTGTATCAGCCAACGCGGCTGGTCCAGGCACCGCCGCAGATCGAAGTGCACTTCCTGCAGACCAACAATTCACCGACCGGCCTCGGCGAACCGGCGCTGCCGCCTACCGTCGGCGCGCTCAGCAACGCCATTGCGGCCGTCACCGGCAAGAGGATCCGCACGCTGCCGCTCGCCAAGAGCGGGTTCCGCTGGGCGTAACCACGGAGGCCACGAAGATCGCGAAGACACGAAGCGTACGAAGGAGTCTTAACCTAAAGATTCCTTCGTGACCTTCGTGGTTTCTAGTCCTGTGTCCACACCCGATTTCCACGGACTTCGCGTCCTGCTCCTCGAGAGCCGGCGCCGCAATGAGATGGCGTCGCTCGTCTCAACCTACGGCGGGAATCCTGTTGTCGCGCCTGCCCTTCGCGAGGTTCCGCTCGAATCCAATCCCGAGCCGCTGGCGTTTGCCGAAGGCCTCCGCCGCGACGCCTTCGACATCGTCATCCTGCTGACCGGCGTCGGCACGCGTGCGTTGCTCGACGTGGTCCAGGCGACAGGTGCGAGAGACGAGTTCGTGGCGGCGCTGGCCAGAACAAAGGTGATCCCGCGCGGCCCCAAGCCGCTCGCGGTGCTGCGCGAGCTGAAGATCACTCCGTGGATTACCGTGCCCGAGCCGAACACCTGGCTCGAGCTGCTCGCCGCCCTCGACGCCACCGGCGAATCGCTCAAGGGAAGACACATCGCGGTCCAGGATACGGCGTTACGAACGACGATCTGATCCACGCCCTGGAAGCGCGCGGCGCCGACGTTACCCGGGTGCCGGTGTATCGCTGGGCCCTGCCCGAAGACACGGAGCCGCTGCAGAAAGCCGTTGCCGGGATCGCTCACGGTGATCTCGACGTCGCCATCTTCACCACGAGCGTCCAGATCGTCCACCTCATGCAGATCGCCGAGACGATGGGACGGGCAGATGCGGTTCGCGACGGATTGCGCCGGATGGTCGTCGCCTCCATCGGGCCCACGTGCACCGAAGCGCTGCGGAATCACGGGCTGGCCGTGGATCTGGAGGCGACTCATCCCAAGATGGGGTTCCTCGTGCGCGAAGCGGCCGAACGCGCTCCCGACCTGCTGCGCGCGAGGCGAACCACGAAGGACACGAAGGAGGCAAAGTAGCGCGCAGGCTTCAGCCTGCGCGGCCTCTACCAACTCGTGTAAACGTTGACACCTGTCGGCGCGCGCGCTAGGCTCTCGCCGCGGAGGTGCCCCGTGCGTCATCGGCGTCTCCTTCTCTTCTCGATCGGTCCAACGGTTCGGCGACGCGCAATTTCATCTGGACTCGCAACCTTCGACTCGACAATCTCCTGCTCGCGCGGTACAGGGCAAAAAGGCCTCGAGCATGTGAAGGCACGGAGGCGCTTATGCGTGGACTCCTCAGGGTCGTCGTTTCGTGCGTGGGTCTCCTCGTCTTGCCAGCGGCGGCGTTCGCACAGGCATCCATCACCGGCGTGGTGCGCGACTCGTCTGGCGCCGTCCTGCCGGGCGTCACCGTCGAGGCGACGAGCTCCGCGCTGATTGAGAAGGCGCGGTCGGTCGTCACCGATGGGAGCGGTCAGTACCGGATCGTCACGCTGCCGCCGGGCAATTACACCATCACGTTCACGTTGTCGGGGTTCTCGACCGTGCGCCGCGAGGGCGTCGAGCTGACCGGCACGTTTACGGCTACAGTCGACACGGATATGCGCGTCGGCTCAGTGGAAGAGACGGTGACCGTCACCGGCGAGGCCCCCGTGGTGGACGTGCAGAGTGCCACCCAACAGCGGGTCATCGATTCGGAGGTCGCCGATGCGATTCCTTCTGGACGGATGCCGTCGAGCTTCGTTGTGCTCATTCCCGGCATCAGCGTCACTCAGGGCGCGGGCAACTGGTACGGCCTGGGCGCGCAGGACGTCGGCGGATCCATCGGCGACATCGCCGGCATCTACGCGATCCATGGCGGCCAGTTCCAGGACTCGCGCATGATGATCAACGGCGTCTCGACCGGGTGGGGGAATGAGGCGTTCGAGACCGGCTACACCCCCAACATGAGCGCCATCCAGGAAGTGGTCGTCGATACCGCGGCTTCCGCCGAGAACGAGGTGGGCGGCGTTCGCACCAACATCATTCCCCGCGATGGCGGCAATGTGTTTGCCGGCACTATTTTCGGCAGCTTCACCAACGAGAATCTGACGACGAACAACATCGACGACGATTTGCGCGCGCGCAGCTTGCCGCATGCCAATTCCGTCAAGGTGAGCGGCGACTTCAATCCCGGCTTCGGCGGGCCGCTGAAACGCGACAAGGTGTGGTTCTACAGCTCGGTGCGCTATCTCAAAGCGGACAACTACGTCGCGGGCGTGTTCGTCGACACCACGCAGGACGATCCGAACGTCTGGGCGTACACGCCTGACCTCAACCGGAAGGCAGTGAACAGCGGGATCTGGAAGGACGCGCAGACGCGGTTGACGTGGCAGGCGACGCCGCTCCACAAGCTTGCGTTTTCGTACACGCAGCAGACGTCGTGCAAGTGCCCGTCACTGCAGTCGGAACGCAGATTGGCGGCACGGAGAACCGCTGGGGTCGCCCGCAGCGCGTGGTGACGGCGGACTGGACCGCTCCGATTACGAGCAGGCTGCTCGTCGACGCGAGCGTGCTCCATCAGATCAACAAGTGGGGCTTCTTTCCCCGCGACAGCGCGCCGCATACGCTCATCGGGTTCCTCGAGCAGTCAAACGGGATGAACCTCAAGACACGGCCCGGCGATTTCCGCAATGCAAGGAACGAGACGCTTCGCTACCGGTTCTCGCTCTCCTACGTGACCGGAGCCCACGCGTTCAAGACCGGCGTCGCCAATTCGTGGGCGACCGCCGACTACAACCAGTTCGCGCTTCAGCCGATTCGATACCAGCTCAACAACGGCATTCCGAACCGCGTGATTCTCCGCGTGCGGCCGTACCACGATCTCTGGACGCTCGATGCCGAGCCCGGCGTGTACGCACAGGATCGCTGGACGATCGACCGGCTGACGCTCAACCTCGGCGTGCGATACGACTACAAGCGCAGCCACTTTCCCGAGCAGATCATCAGCGACCCGGACAACCCGTACGGAACCGCACGGTTCGTCCCGGTGCCGTTCACGATCCCCGAAACGCCGCAGCTTCGATTGCACGATGTCACACCGAAGATGGCCGCCGCCTACGATGTGTTCGGCGACGGGAAGACCGCGTTGAAGGTCAGCCTGAACAAGTATCTGGATGGCAGGCAGGTGGATGGAATCGGCAATCCGGTGGCGGGCAATCTGGTGCTCGAGACATTCCGCTCGTGGAGGGATGACGACAGAGACTTCACGCCTGATTGCAACCTGCTCGCGCTCGAGGCGAACGACGAGTGCGGGCCGCTGGCCAATCCGAACTTCGGCAAGGTGACCGGTGGCGCGGGACAGTGGGACCCGCGACTGTTGAGCGGGTGGGGCGTTCGCGGCTTCAATTGGGAGTTCTCGACGAGCGTCCAGCGCGAGGTGCTGCCGCAGGTCTCGGTGGATTTCGGCTATTTCCGCCGCTGGTACGGCAACCTGACGACGACCGACGACCGCGCGCTGTCGCCCGCCGATTTCGATACCTTCAGCATCACCGCGCCGGTTGATTCCCGCCTGCCTGGTGGCGGCGGCTATACGATTGCCGGCCTTCGCGATCTGAAGACGACGAGCTTCGGTCGCCCGTCGGACAACCTCGTGACCTTCGCCAAGGAGTACGGCCGCCTGATCCACCACTGGAACGGCATCGACTTCACGGTGAACGCACGTGTGCGAGGCGGTGTGCTGCTGCAGGGTGGCTTGAGCGCAGGACGCACGTCGACCGACAACTGTGAGCTGCTGGACAAGTTGCCGGAGCTGGCCATGACGATTGCCGGCGTCGTGGCACGACCCGAGGCGGCGGTGCCCGCCGGTGTGCTGTCGCCAGTTGGCTACTGCCATGTCGACACCAATTTCCTGACGCAAGTGAAGTTCCTCGGCGCGTACACGATTCCACGCATCGAGGTCCAGATCAGCGGGTCGCTGCAGAGCATCCCCGGCCCTGAAATCCAAGCCAATTACGTTGCCAACAATGCCGCCGTCATGCCGTCGCTCAACCGGACGCTGTCGGGCGGCACCGCCAATGTCACCGTGAACCTCGTCGAGCCGGGCACGATGTACGGCGAGCGGCTGAATCAGCTGGATCTGCGCTTCGCGAAGATTCTGCGGTTCGGCATGCGGCGAGCCTCGCTGAACGTCGATCTGTACAACGCGCTCAACGGCAACGCGGTGCTCCAGCAGAGCAACACCTTTGGAAACTGGCAGCAGCCGCAGGGCATCCTGGTGGGGCGCGCGGTCAAGATGAGCGCGCAGTACGACTTTTAGGGGAGATCAACCACGAAGGACACGAAAGAGGCAAAGTAGCGCGCAGGCCCGAGCCTGGCGTCAATGCGCTACAGGCACCAGTAGCGCGCAGGCCCGAGTCTGGCGTCAACGCGCTACAGGCACCAGTAGCGCGCAGGCTTCAGCCTGCGCGTCGCTGCTTCGATCAGTGAGGGAGTGATGACATATCGACATGTAGCAAGCGCAGCGCTCGGCGTCGCGCTCTTTGTGGGGCCCGCCTTCGCACATCACGCCGCATCGGTGGCGTATCACGTCGACAAAACCATCACCGTCGAGGGTGTCGTGACCGAGGTCAAATGGGAAAACCCGCACACGTGGGTGTATGTCGATGCGAAAGACGCAGACGGGAAGGTCGTCAAGTGGAGCTTTGAAGGCGCAGTTCCCAATCAGCTCTACCGCCGCGGCGTGACTCCGGCGGTGTTGAAGCCCGGCGTGCAGGTCACCATCAAGGCCCACCCCGCCCGGGACGGGTCCCGCAATGCCGGCGAGATGACGGAGGTCCTGGGTCCCGACGGCAAGCCGATTCACGCGGGATTGCGCTGAACGATGGCCGCCGCCAGGTCGGCCTACCCGTCCCTGTGTCACGGTACGTGGTGTCCGGCTTCAGGCGGAGTACGTAGTGTCCGGCTTCAGCCGGACCAGCAGCGGTTAGGACCGGTTCTGGCCGGCCCCGATTGGAGGCGCGACCATGCGCGTGTTGGTCAAGGCACTTGGTGTTCTGACGTTCGTCGTCCTGCTTCCCCAGCTCGCCCTCGCGCAGGCGTCGATTACCGGAGTCGTGCGCGATACCTCCGGCGCAATTCTGCCCGGCGTAACAGTTGAAGCGTCGAGTCCGGCGCTGATCGAAAAGGTGCGCTCCGCGACGACCGATGCGACCGGGCAGTACCGCATCGAGAATCTGCGGCCCGGCATCTACACCGTGGTTTTCTCCTTGGGCGGATTTGCAACCGCCCGGCGGGAGGGCATCGAGTTGACCGGCTCGTTCACTGCCAACGTGAGCGCCGATCTCCGTGTCGGAGCGGTGGAAGAGACCGTCACCGTTACGGGTGATGCGCCGACCGTCGACGTGCAAAACACCACACAGCAGCGCGTCTTCGATCAGGAGGTGACCGATGCGCTGCCCACGGGCCGCCTCCCGTCGAGTCTCGGTGTGCTGATTCCGGGCATGACGACTGCCCTTGGCGCCGTCAATTACTCGGGCCTTGGCGCGCAGGAAATTGGCGGCGCCGGTGGCGACACGACGACTATTCTGGCCATCCATGGCGGCCAGAGCACCGATTACCGGCAGAACCTGAACGGGTTGTCGACTGGTTGGGCGAACGAAGCGTTCGAGACCCTGTGGATCGTGAACACGAGTGCGGTCCAGGAAGTGGTCATCGACGCCACAGCGGTCTCGGCCGAGGGAGCCGAGGGAGGCGTGCGGACGAATCTCATTCCGCGCGATGGTGGCAACGCGTTCAGCGGCATCATTTTTGGGAGCTTCGCCAACGACGGGATAGCCGGGAACAACTTCGACGACGAGCTGCGGACGCGCGGCATGCGGACCCCCAACGCGATCAAGGTGAACGGGGATTTCAATCCGGGTTTCGGCGGGCCGATTCGCCAGGACCGCCTGTGGTTCTACTCGGCAATGCGTTACATGAAGGCAGACGCGTATGTCGGTGACATGTTCATCAACCGCACGGTGAACGATCCGCGCGTTTTTACGTTCGACCCGGATCTGAGCCAGCCTGCAGTAAACGAGAGTTACTGGCTGGATGGACAGGCGCGCCTGACGTGGCAGGCGACGCCGAAGCACAAGATTGCCTGGCTGTGGAGCCAGCAGAAGTCGTGCAAATGCCCGTCGCTCATTACAGCAACGACGGCGCCCGAGTCTGGAGCCGACAACGATCACGGGTACCCGCTCTTCATCACGACCGGCGACTGGTCGGCGCCGCTCACCAACCGCATCCTGGTAGAGGCCTCGGTGCTCTATCACCACTTCAACTGGGGCTTCCTTCCATACGCGGACACAAACCCCAATGCCATCGGGCTTACCGAACAGACGACAGGGGTCACCTTCAAGGGGCGCGCCAGCGGGTGGAGCGATCGACAGAATCGGATCCTGCGTTACCGCGCCACGCTCTCATACATCACGGGCGCGCACTCCTTCAAGGTGGGCTTCAATAACTCCATCGGCTCCAGCGACTACTTCAACTTCGTGCATCAGCCGATCGCGTACCGGCTGAACGGCGGTATCCCGAATCAGATCACGCTGCGTGCGAGACCGTTCCATACGCTGTGGGAAATGGACGCCGACATCGGTCTGTTTGCGCAGGATCGCTGGACGATCGATCGTCTGACGCTGACCGGTGGCGTGCGATTCGATTACAAGAAGACGCACTTCCCGGGCCAGCACCTCGGGCCGACGGCGATCGCGCCGAATCGCAATATCACGATGCCCGACACGCCTCAGCTCTCGTGGAAGGACCTGACGCCCAAGATCGGCGCCGCCTACGACCTGTTCGGCACGGGACGCACGGCGCTCAAGGTCACGCTGAACAAGTACCTGAGCGGACGTCAGCTCGACGAGCTCGGCAACCCCGTTCTCGACCTCGTTCACACCACCGTGCGCACATGGACCGACACGAACCAGAACTTCGTCGTCGATTGCGACGTGATCAATCCCCAGGCAAATGGCGAGTGCCGTGCGATGGCGGACCCGAACTTCGGCGGTACGCGCCGGGGCACGACGTACGACCAGGAGGTTCTCCGCGGGTGGGGCGTGCGCGAGAACAACTGGGAGTTTTCTACTGCTGTGCAGCACGAGTTGTTCCCGCGCGTGTCCGCGGAGCTCGGCTACTTCAGGCGCTGGTACGGGAACCTCGGACTCGGGACGCCAACCGGCGGCAGCGGCGGAGTGTCACTGGTGACGATGGACGATCGGACGCTGTCGGCGTCCGACTTCGACACGTTCTGCATCAACGCCCCGAGCGATCCCCGGCTGCCGCGCGGCGGAGGGTACGAGGTATGTGGTCTGTACGACTTGAAGCCAGAGAGGTTCGGGCTCGCCGCTGACAATCTCGTGACGTTCTCGGACAACTACGGTAAGCAGATTCAGCACTTCAATGGGATCGACTTCAGCGTGAACGTGCGCCTTCCCCAGGGCATCCTCGTGCAGGGGGGCGTGAGTACCGGGCGGACGAGCACGGACAATTGCGAGATCGTGGAGAAGGTGCCGGAAATGCTCCTCGGCGCCGTATTGACTCCGCGCGACCATTGCCACGTCGACACGGCGTTCCTCACGCAGGTGAAGCTGCTCGGGTCGTACACGATTCCCGTGATTGATGTACGGGTGGCGGGATCGCTCCAGAGCATTCCGGGGCCGCCCATCCAGGCGCAACTCGTCGTGCCGACCGTCGTCGCCGCGCGTTCGCTCGGCCGTCCGCTGGCGGGAGACGCCGCAAACGTGACGGTCAACATCATCGACCCCGGAACGGTGTACGGCGACCGATTGAACCAGCTCGACGTGCGCGTTTCGAAGCTGTTCCGCCTTGGCACCACGAGGACGACCGTGAACCTCGACGTCAACAACGTGATGAACGTCAATCCAGTCACGGCCGAAAGCCCGGTGTATACGATTTGGCGACGACCGCAGTCGATCCTGCTGCCGCGCTTCGCGAAGATCAGCATGCAGTTCGATTTCTAATGTTTTGACCGTACTTCTGCCTAGATCTGTGTAACAGGCTGCGAGGTTGGCGATGAGGAATGCTTTCGTGAATGCCGTTGCCGCGCTGGCGTGCGCGGCGCTGGTGACTGTTCTTTGCGCCGTCCGTCCGTTGGAGGCCGGCCAGCAGAATGCGCCCGCGGCAAAACCTGCCGCAAAGCCGGCTGGCCCAATCCCCCGACTCCCCGATGGCAAACCCGACATGACGGGTGTCTGGGGGCCGATGGGGTTTGGCAACAACGACGGCCTGGCGGAGCTCGAAAAGCTGTATACGACTGCCGCACGCGCGCAGCAGCAGAAGCTGGAAGAAACCGACGACCCGCTGTTCCGGTGCCTGCCGTATGGCGTGCCCCGAAGCATTCTCAGTTCGCCGTGGCCGTTCCAGATCGTGCACAGGTCCGGAATGATGGTGGTGCTGACGGAGTACTACCACGCGTTCCGTCTCATCCCGACGGACGGAAGTTCGCATCCCCCCGACGTGCTGCCGAGCTACTTCGGGGATTCGGTTGGCCGCTGGGACGGTGACACGTTGGTGGTGGACATCATCGGCTTCAACGGCAAGACATGGCTTGCCGACGCCCGCGACAGACCGACGCCGACGAGCCGCGGCATCTGGCTGCACTCCGACGCGCTGCACGTCACGGAGCGCTGGCGGATGATTGACGCCGACACGCTGCAGTACCAGGCCATCGTCGAGGACCCGAAGACGCTGACGGGTCCATGGACGTCGCCATTGCACACGGTGAAGCGGCAGCCCTTCGGAAAGATCGGCGAAGGCATGTGCTTCGACACCACCACGTACGACCTGGCTCGACCGTCGAAATAAGTGGGGCGACCTGAGATCTGGCGATGGCCAAGGAGGGCTGCGATGGGGACGACCATGAAATCGATTGCATTAATCCTGGTGCTGTTCGCGACCGCTTCTTCCGCGTCGGCGCAGCTTCCGACGGCGACGATTCTTGGCACCGTCCGGGATTCGGCCACCGGCGTCGTTCCCGGCGTGACGCTCACGGTCACTAATGCCGACACCGCACTGTCGCGCTCGACGGTGTCGGACCCTGACGGTTCGTACCGGTTTCCGGCGCTGCCCGTGGGCCGTTACGAAGTACGTGCGGCGATCGATGGCTTTCGCACCGCCGTCCGCGACGGGCTGACGCTGACCGTCGGTCAGGAGGCGGTCATCAATTTCACCCTCGAAATTGGCGCGCTCGCCGAAACCGTGTCGGTGACGGCCGAGGCGCCGCTCGTGAACACCACCAGCGCATCGCTCGGTGCGCTCGTCGATGCGCAAGCGGTGTCCGACCTTCCGCTCAACGGCCGCAACTTCATCGATCTGACCTTCCTGCAGCCCGGCATCGCTCGCCAGGAGAACATGACATCGGGTGGCACGTTCGTAGGGAGCTGGTACAGCAGCAACGGTGCGCCCGTGCGATCGAACTCCTACATGATCGATGGGACCGCGATGGTCAACGTGCTCGGTGGCAGCTCCGGTTCGATGGCCAACACCACGCTCGGCATCGAAGGTATTCAGGAGTGGCGCGTCATCACCAACACGTTGAGCGCCGAGTACGGGATGACGATGGGCAGTCAGATGACCATCGTGACCAAGAGCGGCACGAACCGCTTCCACGGGTCG
Source organism: uncultured Acidobacteriota bacterium (assembly GCA_963814955.1). GTDB lineage: Bacteria > Acidobacteriota > Vicinamibacteria > Vicinamibacterales > UBA2999 > DATCJA01. The sequence continues at coordinate 79,498 of CAWFEX010000008.1, read as the reverse complement.
CTGTTCGAATACCTTCGGAACAGCGCTTTCGACGCGCGCAACTTTTTCGACGTTCGTACCGCCGTCACGCCGGATCGGCTTCCGCCATTCAAGCGCAACAACTATGGCGGCTCGGTCGGCGGCCCACTGAAGCGCGACAACCTGTTCTTCTTCTTCACCTATGAGGGGCTCCGCGAACGGCTTGGCATCACGTCGATCGCCAACACGATTCCGGCGCAGTGCCGGCAGGAGCCATTGCCCGTCGACGGTACGTGCCGATTCGATGGGGATCGGACGATTGCGCCGCTCATCAAGCCGCTGCTTGCGCAGTTCCCGCTGCCGAATCTGTCTGACAACCGTGTCACCTTCCCATTCACGCAGCCGACGGCGGAGAACTTCTACCAGGGACGGCTCGATTGGAACATCTCCGCATCCGACACGGCATTCGGCCGGCTGACACAGGACGAGACGACGCAGGTCCGGCCGCTCGGCTTCCCGGGGTTCATCACCGATCGATTGAGCAGGAATCAGTACCTGACGGTCTCCGAGACGCACATCTTTACGCCGACTTTGCTGAATACGGCACGCATGTCGTACAGCTCGACAAAGCTCAATCTCACGTCACCGGCGCTCGTCAGCGGTCCGCAATACGACTTCGTGCCCGGACTCGGTATGGGTCTCGTGAATATCTCCGGCATTGGCGAGTTCGGGCCGCGGCCGAGCGCGCCGATCGTGCAGAACCAGGATCTTCTGTCGTTCAGCAGCGACCTGACGTACTCGAGGGGCGCGCACGCGCTGAAGTTCGGCACGTTGATCAATCATTTCGCCCCGCATTTCCTCTCGGGTGCCAACACCCTCGGGCAGATCGTTTTTCCGAGCGTCACCCACTTCCTGCGCGGCACGCCTTCAGCCTACGTCGCGCGCGCGCCCGGATCGATTCTCGAGAGCGACTGGCGGTTCAACACGATCGGCTTCTACGTGCAGGACGACTGGCGGGTGAAAACGGTAACGTTGAATCTCGGCCTGCGGTACGAATTCCTCACCGACCCGGCAGAGCTGAACGGACACATCAGTTCCGTTCGCGACATCCGCGTCGATGCCAACCCGACGTGTGCCGACGCGCGGTACTGCCTGCAGGCCGATAATCCGGAGCAGCTGTTCGAAAACCCGTCGCACCGCAATTTCAGCCCGCGCGCCGGCTTTGCCTGGGATGTGCGCGGCGATGGCAAGACTGCGGTACGAGGCGGGGCCGCAATCCTGTACGACGTCGCCACGTTCGGCAACGCCATCATCGGGATCAACTGGCCGTACTCGTCGACGAGCCGCGCGAGCGGCAACTTCCAGCTCCCGCTCGTGTTCCCCGAGGGCCCCGGCGGGCGGTCGGCAGGCGGTGTCGATTTCCACATCGATCAACCGCACAGCGTTCAGGCGAATCTGTCGGTGGAGCGCGAGCTGCCGTGGAACATCGCAGCGACGGCGGCGTACACGTATACGCGGGGCATCAACCTGTACCGCCGCACCGAGGCGAATCCAACGATTCCAGCCGGCACGCCATCAGTCGATGCACGCGGCAACCGCGTGTGTCTCAACACGGGAACGGCGCCTGCGTTCGATCCCACGGGCGACAAGTGCTGGCTCGGCAACGAGCCGCGTATCAACCGCAACTGGGGCAATTCGAATTTCCTCGTGAGCGACTCCAACTCCTGGTACCACGGTCTGCAGCTCCAGGTCCGCAAGCGGCTGAGCGACGGCATCCAGTTCCAGAGCTCGTATACGTTGTCGAAGGCCGAGGATGAAACGCAGGGGATCACGGATGCCGAGAACACGACCAGCCATCTCGCGAGCGCCGATCCGTTCGTCCGCGACCGCGGACCGAGTGCGTACGACGTCCGGCACAACTGGTCGATGAACACCATTTACCGCCTTCCGGAACTGAGCAATGCGGGTGGTGTCGTCGGAGCGCTGGCGCGAGGTTGGTGGATCAGCGGGATTTTCCGGATGCGGAGCGGTTATCCGTTCACGCCGGTGCTGGGCGGCAACCGCTCCCGATCGCAGGTGTACGGCAACGTTGCCGGTCTCGATCGGCCGGATGTGGTACCGGGCATCAAGGCGAGTGACATCACGAGCGGTGTCTCACGCGGCTGCGATCACATCGCGGCAGGCACGCCGGTGGGAACCCCGGACCTCTGGTTCGACCCCTGCGCGTTCGCACTGCCCCCCGAAGGGTTCCTTGGGACGGCGGGGCGAAACATGTTGAGAGGACCGGGCCTGATCAACGTGGATATGTCGCTAGCCAAGGACACGCCGGCTGGCTGGCTTGGCGCTGATGGCCGCGTCGAGTTCCGAGCCGAGGTTTTCAATCTATTGAACCATGCGAACTTTGCGACGCCCGAAGTCGGCGTGGCCGACTGGCCGTCGGCAGCGGTCATCTTTCCAGGCAGTCCAGACGAGCGCGATGTGGCAGGTAACATCATCGCGCAGCGGCGACTGTCGACAGTCGGCAGGATTTTGAGGACTGCGACACCGTCGCGACAGGTTCAGTTCTCCTTGAAGCTCCTGTTCTGAGAGCGGTGTAGGATCTCGCCGACTGTCGACTCACAGCGAAGAAAGCGGAGGATTCATGGCGCGAGGACGAGGGCTGGTGGTCAGCGCGATGGTGGTGTCAGCGTGGGTGTGCGTCGGCTCCGCCCAAGTGCTTGGTCCGAAGATCGAAGCGTCGCCGATCCCGGCGGGCGTCGATCCGTTCAATCTCTCCTTCGACGAGATCAGGAAGTATTCGGCAGCGAAGGGGTTCGAGCTCGTCGGCCACAGCTATTTCAAGGTGCCCGAACGTGCGCCCTGGGCGAAGGCCCAGGGACGCCCCGGCCCCGAGGTCGGATCGGGCTTCAACACGGTGCGCGTCTACGACGGGATCGCCTACCTCGCGGGCTACAACAGTCCGCAGACGCTGTTCGGTGTGCTCATTGCCGACGTGCGCGATCCGCGCAACATGAAGCCGCTCAGCTTCGTGCCCTGCCGCGCCGGCACGCGCTGCAACTACCTGCGCGTCAACCGCGAGAAGAAAATCCTGATCCTGAATCACGATGGGGACAACAGCAATCCGACGCGGCCGCCCGCCGGGCAGATGGCGGAGGCCGGCGTATCGTTCCACGACGTCTCCAACCCCGCGCGGCCGCGCGAAATCGCGTTCGTCCGTTTCGTGCCGAACGGCGCGGCGCACGGCCTCGATGCCGACGATCGCTACGCCTACAGCTGCGGCCAGTTCTCGACCGACCTGCAGCGCGAAGCGTTGTCGATCATCGATTACTCCGATCCCGCGAACATCCGGCAGGTGGCGACGTGGCACGTGCCGGGGATGCTGAAGGGGGAGCAGTTCGGGCCGCTCGACCGGCTCGGTCCCGACGGCAAGCCGCAGATCATCCAGTGCCACGAGATCGTGTACTACAACGATCGCCTCTATGCGGCGTGGCGCGACACGGGCATGGTCATCCTCGACGTCAAGGATCGGACGAAGCCGGCGCTGCTCGCCACCTTCGACTACGTGCCGCCGTTTCACGGCGGCAACCTCGGCGCCGCGCATACGTCGCTGCCGGTCGTCGTCAAGCAAGGCGAGCATCCGGATCTCGTCGTCCACACCGATGAGATCTTCGACTGCCCGCCAGGGTTCGGGCGCATTCTGGACGTCTCCGACCTGAAGGCGCCCGACGTCGTGAAAGGCGAGCGCCCGGCCAACGTCGTCCTGCTCTCCACGTTCCGGCTCGATTTCGTGGCCGACCGGTTCGAACCGGGCAAGCCGACGTTCGTGTGTCCGGACGGTCCCGGCGCGCGCGCGGGCGCGTCGACGCATCTGCCGGTGCTCGACCGCCGCTCGCCGAGCCTCGTGTACATCAACTGGTACGACGAAGGCCTGCACGTGCTGGACATCTCCAATCCGTTTGCGCCCGTGTTCGTCGCGCTACTTCCTCTCGCCCGTCTTCCCGCCTCCGGCGACGGGCGTGACCGGCGCCGCGGCCCTGCACAAGGTCCGCCACACGCGCGAGATCTTTCAGGACCCGGACACCAACCTGCTGTACCTGACGGACGGCAACGGAGGGGGATTGATGGTCCTGCGGTACACGGGGCCCATTCCTACGCGCCTGCCGATCCCGGGCGCGCGATGACGAAGCGCGGTCGCGCCGCGACCACGTTCCTCGGGTTGCTGCTGGGCGGCGCGTACCGTCTTCGCGCACGATATCGCCGATCTCGAGTTCGTTCCGAACCTGGATCGCTTCGCACTCTCCGCGGCCTACCGGCGCGGCGGGGAGGTTGAACGCGCCAACCTGGAAGCCGAGCTGCTGCCGATTCCCGGCGCCGACCAGAATGCGGTGCAGCTGATTCGCGACATCGACGGCGACGGCGATCCCGACGAGCTGCACTTCTTCCTCGAGGTCGTCGAGATTCAGGAGGAAGTCTATCCAGGCGAGTTCGTGACGTTCTGGGTGTTCGCGCCGATGGGCACCGCGATGACGTCGCCGGCGCGGCTGCCGAGCCCCACGCTGCGCGTCGAGACCGGCGACATCGTCGAGATCACGCTGTACAACACCCATTACCTGCCGCACACGATTCACCTGCACGGCACGAGTCAGGCCAACAACATGGACGGCGTGCCCCACATGACGCAGGACGAAGTGCCGCCCGGCGGGCAGTTCACCTATCGCTTCACGGCCGGTCAGCCGGGGACGTTCTGGTACCACTGTCACGTGCAGGACCAGATTCATCCGAGCATGGGACTGGCCGGCATGCTGGTCATCGAGCCGGAGCGGCCCTACAACAACTTCGCGCATCTCGTGCCCGGTGCCGGACGCATCGCGTCGATGTCGAAGGCCACCCGTGAGGAGTACGACAACGAGTATTCGCTGGTGTACATGGATATCGACGACCGGCTGAACCGCATCCCGGCCGCCTACAGCGACCCGCGCGAGATCGAGAAGCGCATGCACCGCGACTACGACGTCACGCAGCGCGCCTCCAACATCTTTCTCGTCAATGGCCGCTCGTTTCCGTTTACGCTGCGCGACAGCCCGATTCTGGTGAAGCCCGACCAGCGGACCAAGCTCCGGGTGCTGAACGTCGGCCCGCGCACCGTTTACCTGCACACGCACGGCCACCATCCGACGCTCACCGATCTCGACGGCTATCCGGTGCCGAAGGACGCGCGCATCACCCGCGACGTGTTCGACATCGGCCCGGCGCAGCGCGCCGATCTCGCGCTGCGCACCGGCAACGACGGGTTCTATTCGTCCGGTCCCGGTGTCTGGCTGATGCACGATCACGCGCAGCCCGCGGCCACCAACAAGGGCATCAACCCTGGCGGCGATCACACCGCCATCGTCTACGACGGCTTCATGGGCGAGGATGGGCTGCCCGTGCGATCCCGACGGGCACCCCGGCAGCCACGCGCGCGTTCTTCAAGCCCGACTACTACAAGGGCAAGATCCCGGTGTTCGACCCGTCGATCTTCGGGACCACGCCGCAGAACTACGAGCGCGGGTTTCCCACCACGCCGCCCGCCGGCGGCGCCTTCACCTACCCGCAGCGGCAGGAGAGCGGCGCGTTGCCGCGCCTCGATCTGATCGATGCCGAACGCCATCGGCCCGTTGCCTCGTCTTGCCTGGAGAAGCCGCGCGGCACGCGGCGGATCGTAGTCAAGGCGGGCCGGCAGTTCGCGAGAGAGGGGGAGGTGTTCGGCTTCGAACCGCGCGACGTTCGCGTCGGGCGCTGCGAGGAGGTCGAGATCGTGCTCGAGAACACCGACGAGATCCGGCACGACCTGATGATCCCCGGCCTGAACCCGATTTTCGCGTTGAACGTCGTCGGTCCGAAGACGATCTCGGGACGCTTCGTGACGCCGGACGAGGACGTCACGCTCTTCATGCACTGCCACCTGCCGGCGCACGACAAGGTCGGCATGGTCGGCCGGCTCGTCGTCGGGCGCGGCGGCGAGATCCGGACGACCGCGCCAGCCGCGACGCCGCCGGGAGCAGGCGCGGTGTTCGTGGGTGTCGGATCGGTGATTGGATCGCTCCAGCGCGAGGGACGGCTCATCGTCAACCACGAAGCCATTACCGGGTTCATGGCGGCGATGGAGATGAGCTACCCGGTGGCAACGCCGTCGCTTCTGAGCGGCGTCAACCCCGGAGACCGCATCGAGTTCACGATCGACGCAGGTCGCTCCATCATCACGGCAATCAAGGTGACGGCGCCCGCGCGATGACTCGTACCGCATCAACGCGCACGTGGCGTACGTAGTGTCCGGCTTCAGCCGGACCCTTCAGCCGGACCCGCATTCCGGTGGCGCGCGTTCAAGACTTCCGGCGTGCGATGTTCACCTCGGAGCACTGATACATCACGTCGAGAAACTTCTGATAGTTCGATTCGCCGACGACCCACGGGTTGGGGTCGCCGCTCCTTCGCGCCTGCATTTTTTCCAGCTTCGGCTGCACCGGATCCATGAGGGGATGGTTCTGCATCACGATCTCGACCTTTGCCTTGCCGGTTTCTGCTTTGAACCGCGCGACGGACTTCGCATAGGTTTGCAGTCCTTCGTCGGAGATCGGTCCGGGCATCAGGATCGTGCCACCGTACATAGCGGCCATTCTCGTGCGGCCGTTGTCTTTCACAGGAAAGATGTAGCCCATCGATCCAGGCGTGTGGCCCGGAATGGCCACCGGCATCACGCGGAAATCACCAATCACGATTGGCTGTCCATCGGCAACCACCTGATCGCGCTTCGGCCGCACCTGCGGCGTGGCCGGTTGACCACCTCGACCGGGCGGCGGATTGTCCATCAGATTCCAGTCCGCTTCCGAGATGTAGATCCTGGCGCCGAACTTCTCCTGAAAGTACGGCGAGCCGCCGAAGTGATCGGCATGACCGTGTCCCATGATCACGGCGCGGACGTTTGCGGGATCGAGGCCAAGCTTCTGGAATCCCGGCAGTAATTGTGTTTCCAACTGCGCCGTGCCCAGCGAATCGAACATCACGAGACCGTTCGACGTCTGGACGACATAGACCACAGTGCCGGCATTGCCGATGACGTAGACGTTGTCGAAGATCCTGGTCGGCGCGATGACCGGGTCGGTGACGCTGTTGGCGCGCGGCGCTTCGCAGAAGAAATGCGCCTCTTCTGCCCACTGTGTGCCCGCGGTCTTCTTTGCTTTTTCGACGAGCGCCTGCACTTGCGGGGAATCGGGCTTCGCGGGCGCTGCCGCAGGCGTCTGTGCCTGCACGAGCGCCGGGAAAGTGACGGAGAGCACGAAGGTCTGAACGAGTGTATGCAGTGACATGTTCGTGTCCTTCCGGTCTCAATGCTATATCGATTGGCGTTACTCGGTTCGTGTTCACGGGATGTTACCGACGTCCGTAGTGTCCGGCTTCAGCCGGACTACCGCCTACCACCTACCGCCTGCCAACTACGAACAGCGTAAGATCCCCAAATGCCTACCTCTGACGAACTGCTCGAGCTGGCGAACCAGTGTGCGTCGAAGCTGGATCTGGACGGCTCGCTTCGCCACATGCCCTCGTTCTCCGACATCGAAGACGTGTGCGAAGAGGAATACGAGGAGCTTCTGCAGGCGATCCACGAAGACGAACTGTTTGCCCTCGTGGATATCAGCCGGCAGGAGGAGCTGGTGGAGCAGATTGCGGCCGCGCTGCCCGAGGACAAGCGGACGCTCATCATCGAGCTGGCCGACAACCACGTGCGCCACGTCTGGATGCAGCAGGAAGGCGCATACCATGTTGGCGTGGCGGTGGGGCGCCGGCTTCGACTGCGGCGTGAACCGTAATTATCGACGACGGGCCACAGTCCTACGTACACTGAACCGTAGGGCGGGCCTTCACGGCCCGCCTGGCTGAGACACAGAGAAAAACAAAATAAACTCCGTGCCTCCGTGTCTCCGTGGCCTGTTGAAGATCTCCGTGGCCCGTTGGAGAGCGTTCTTGTCACTCTCGTTCTTACACTACGACGTCTTCACCGACGAACCACTGGCCGGCAATCAGCTCGCGGTGTTCCTAGACGGGCGCGGCCTCTCAACCGAAAAAATGCAGGCCCTCGCGCGTGAGATGAACTTCTGCGAGAGCACTTTCATCCTCCCTCCGGAAACTCCGGGCACCGACGTGCGGATGCGCATTTTCACTCCCGTCAACGAGCTACCGATGGCGGGTCATCCGACAATCGGCAGCGCGTTCGGGCTCGCCCATACAGGAGTGATTCGGCCGGGCTCCTCGAGGTTTGTGTTCGGTCTTGGCGTCGGACCCGTCCCGGTTGATCTCGAGTGGGACGGGTCGCGCCTCCACTTTGCGTGGATGACGCAGCTGAAGCCCGCATTCGGCCCCCACGTCGATGCACGTGAGGCCGTCGCCGCGGCGATTGGTCTTGGAAGCGCCGATCTCGCGCCCACCCCGATCCAGGAAGTGTCGACCGGGTTGCGGTTCCTCTTCGTGCCGCTTCGCAGCCGCGACGCCGTCGATCGCGCCACCAGTGACGTGTCCGCGCTCCGCCGCCTCAAGTCGTCTGCCGGAATCGATCTACCCGTATTTCTGTTCGCCGTGCTGCCGCCGGGGTCACCCGAAACCGCGTACAGCCGCATGTTCGCTCCGACATTCGGCATGGTCGAGGATCCCGCGACCGGCAGTGCGAGTGGCGCGCTTGGCTGCTATCTCGTGCGCCATCGGCTGGTGACGGGCGACAACGCGCGGCGGATGGTGAGCCTGCAGGGGGTGGCGATGGGACGCCCGAGCCGCATCCACATCGACATCGAGAGCAGCGGAGGAGAGATCCCCGCCGTGAAAGTGGGCGGCACGGCGGTGCTCGTCGGCCGCGGCGACATGCTCGTATAAACCCGCCCCGATCCCGTAGCGCGCACGCTTGTAGAGCGCACGCTTTAGCGTGTCCGGACCTCGCGTCAGTCCGGCTGAAGCCGGACACTACGTACTACAAGGCTCTCGTAGCGCGCACGCTTGTAGAGCGCACGCTTTAGCGTGCGCGGACGCGGCTACAAGGCTCTCGTAGAGCGCACGCTTTAGCGTGCGCGACGGTGCGCGACAGTGCGCGAAGATGCCATAATGGCCGTCAGCCGCGAACGTGCCTGCCAAGCAGAAATCCCGCCGCAAGGCGGCCGCTGCGCCAAGAACGACAGTCAAAGCCGACAACGGCAGCAGTGTCACCCGTGCGTTCCAGGCCCTGCGCGAGCTGATCGTTCGCGGCAATCTGCCCCCGGGCGCCTGGATCATCGAGGCCAAAATCGCCGAGCGTTTGAGCCTGAGCCGGACGCCGATTCGCGGCGCCCTCCAGTGGCTGCACCGTGAGGGCTACGTGGTCGAGCACAAAGGGGCCCGGAAGGCGCGCATCATCGTCGCCCCGCTGACCCGAGACGATGCCCGCGAGCTGTATCTGATCGTGGGGCATCTCGAGCGCTACTTTCAGAGGTCCGCCAGCGAGTTGCAGGAAGACTTCTGCGAAGCCCGATAGAGGGCGGTGTTTGTAATTGCCTTCGTGTCTTCGTGGTTCCTGTGAGGAGAGGATTTTGAGCGAGTTCGCACGAATTCCGACGCCCGTGAACGAGGCGATCAGGCCATATGCCCCTGGTTCGCCGGAGCGGGCGTCGCTGAAGCTGAAGCTGGCCGATATGTCGCGCGCACCAATTGACATCCCCGTCCTGATCGGCGGGGAAGAGGTGCGCACGGGACAGATCGGCTGCGTCCACATGCCGCACCGGCATCAGCACGTGCTGGCCACGTGGCACAAGGCGGGCGAGAACGAAGTGAAGCGCGCGAATCCAGGCCGCCCTGGACGCGAGAGAAGAGTGGGCATCGTGGACGCTGCAGCAGCGCGCCGCCGTTTTCCTGCGCGCCGCCGAGCTGCTCGCCACCTCGTGGCGCGACACGCTCAACGCGGCGACGATGCTCAATCAGAGCAAGACCGCGCATCAGGCGGAAATCGATGCGGCGTGCGAGATGATCGACTTCCTGCGTTTCAACGCGCACTTCGCGGAGCGAATCTACCAGGAACAGCCGCTCTCCTCCCCAGGCGCGTGGAATCGGATCGACTACCGGCCGCTCGAGGGATTCGTCTACGCCGTTACGCCGTTCAACTTCACGTCGATCGCCGGGAACCTGCCCGCCGCGCCGGCCATCCTCGGCAACACCGTCGTATGGAAGTGCGCCAGCTCCACGGTCTTCAGCAACCACTTCCTCGCGCGGCTGTTCGAGGAGGCTGGCCTGCCGCCCGGTGTCATCAACTTCGTCCCTGGCGACGCGCGGCTCGTGAGCGACGTGGTGCTGAACCACCCGGCGCTCGCTGGGATCCACTTTACGGGATCGACGGACGTGTTCCAGGGGATGTGGCGCACCGTTGGCGAGAACATCGCTCGATACGCGAGCTATCCGCGCCTCGTCGGAGAAACCGGCGGCAAGGATTTCATCCTCGCTCACGAGAGTGCGGACCCGGACGCGCTGATCACCGCGATCGTTCGAGGCGGCTACGAATTCCAGGGGCAGAAGTGCAGTGCGGCGTCGAGAATCTATGTTCCCGATGCGCTCTGGCGGCGCATCCGTGAGGAACTCATAGAGCAGATCCGGAGTCTGCGCATGGGGGACGTGGCGGATTTCCGGAACTTCATTGGCGCGGTGATCGATCGCGCCGCCTTCAACCGCCTGTCGGGCGCGATCGAACGGGCACGCTCGTCGCCCGACGCGAAGATCCTGACCGGCGGAGGCACGAACGCCAACGAGGGGTACTTCATCGAGCCGACACTGATTCAGGCCCATGTTCCCGATTACGAGACGCTGCAGACGGAGCTGTTCGGCCCGGTCGTGACCCTCTACGTGTATCCGGACGGCGAGTGGCGGCAGTGTCTCGAGCTCGTCGACACGACGTCGCCGTACGCGCTGACCGGCGCCGTGTTCGCGACCGAGCGCCGGGCGCTGGCCGAAGCCGAGCGCGCGCTTCGCGATGCGGCCGGCAACTTCTACATCAACGACAAGCCGACGGGGGCAGTCGTCGGTCAGCAGCCGTTTGGCGGCGCCAGGGCAAGCGGCACCAACGACAAAGCGGGATCGATGTTGAACCTGCTCCGGTGGGTGAGCGCGCGCACCATCAAGGAGACCCTGGTTCCGCCGACGAGTTACGGCTATCCCTTCATGCTGGGCGAGTGACCACCAGTCGACGCCACCAGTCGACGTAGTGTCCGGCTTGAGCCGGACCAGTGTACGTAGGGCGGGCCTCTTACGGCCCGCCTGTGCGTCGCGTACGTAGTGTCCGGCTTCAGCCGGACCCGACCACCCCCGCGACGGGCGACGGAGTACTGCGTAGGGCGGGCCTTTACGGCCCGCCTGTCGATTGGCCACAGCCTGACCAGAGTTCGCGTGGGTTAGTGATCCGCGTCCGCGGACGCTGCGGCCGGGAAATCAGCCGGAGCTCGTAATCGTTTGCCGCCGCGTCGACTACTTGCTGTCTCGGAGCGGGGTCCATCACGCGGCTCGAAATGGCGGGGATAACTCGCGGCAACGAAAACGCGTTGTCGGAAGTCGACGCGAGTAATCGCTCCGACTGCTTTCCGGCTTCGCGGTGCGGTCGGCCTGGCTTACGCGAACGCAGATCACCAACCCACGCGAGCTCCCGATTGACCCTGACGTCCCATAGGAGCACAATGCGACGGTTGCTATCAGGGAGGACCGCATGAACGTGCGCAACATGACTTCGGGCGTGCTTGCCGCCGCCGCTATCGCGTTGGGGAGCGGGGTGCTCGCGCAGACCGTGCCCTCGCAGTTCGTCGTCAGCGGCAAGGCTGCCGAACAGATACAGGATTTCACCACCATCAATCTCGCCACTGCTGAGCGCATCGCCGAGGCGTGCCAGAAGCTCGCGGCTGCCGAGAAAGTGGCCATCACCATGTACGTGCTCGACAACGACGGCAATCACGTCTACGTCGATCGCATGGACGGCCAGGGCTACCTGAACATCATCACGGCCGAGATGAAGGCGCGGACGGCGCTCGCGCAGCGCGCGCCCAGCAAGGTCGTGATGAATCAGGTGACCCAGAATCCGAACACGGAGCTGCAGCGGATTCAGCTTGGCTTGTTCGCGAACTCCGGCGGTCTGCCCGTGATCGTCAACAAGCAGATCATTGGCGCGATTGGCATCGGCGGATCGGCGCCGCGCGTGCCGGTGTGGAGCGACGAGATCTGCGGCCACAAGGCGATGCAGGAGGTGCTGGGCGCCTCGAATGTCGCGCCGCTGATTGAGGATTTGCCGCGGCCGCAGAATGCGGCGCCCGCCAACGCGGCCCCGGTTCCGCGGTTCACCACCACGACCACGCCGAAGACCGGTGTCTCGAACTCCGAGTGGGTTGTTGGCGGACGAGGCGCGTCGAACGTGTTCGACGGCAACCAGATTTCTCTCGCAGCGGCGAAGAAGGTCGCACGCGTCTGCCGCGACTTCGCGGCGGCGAAGGGCGGCGAGCATGTCGCTCTACATCATCGACAACGCCGGCGAGCTCGTGCACATGGAGCGGATGGACGGGCAGGTCTTCAACAACATCCGCACGGCGCTGCTGAAGGCGCAGACGTCGCTGAGGACCCGCGTGCCGACGTCCGTGTATACCGCGCAGGGACGCAACAACCCCGCGAGCCAGAACCGCACCATCACGCAGTACGACTTCTTCACGAACTCGGGCGGCCTGCCCATCGTCGTCGACGGCCAGATGATCGGCGCGATTGGCGTGGGCGGCGGTGCGGGTGGCGGCGGCGACGAGAACTGCGCGATCGAGGGCCTCAAGGCCACGTTCGGCGAGCACGTGACGCTGCCGGCGTATCCCGCCGCGACGACGTCCAGCTCTCGTTAATGTAGGGCGGGTCCTTCCGGACCCGCCGAATTTTGGCCGTAGGGCGGGCCTTCACGGCCCGCCTCAATCGTGGTCTCCGCAATCTCCGACCGCGCACGCTGAAGCGTGCGCGCTACACCCGGCCCGATCACGCCGCACGTTCCGCGATGCACGCACACCCGTAGAGCGCACGCTTTTAGCGTGCGCGTGACAGCGGACTGCGCGTGACTGCGCGTGCCTACCGACTGCGCGCGTACAACGCCGCCACTCGCTCGATATCGCCCGCGGAGAGCCCCGACACGCCGGCGATGTCTCCGCGCTGCTTCAGCTGATCGCGGTAGCGCCTGAAGAACCCCGGAATATCCCCGCCGAACCCGAAGAAATACATGATGTCGGCGAAGTCGCTCGTGTGATCGAGACCCAGCGCATGTCCGAGCTCGTGGACGCATGTCAGGTAGACGATGGTGTCGCGCATCAGCGGATCGGTTCGCGCCAGGCGTGCGATTTCTCCGCCGAGACCGTCGGTATCCGGTCGCACGAATACTTCCGCGCCGCGCTGGCCGTTGACGGAGAGGGGCCGCATCTCGCCGTACAGTCCGTCCTGCTCGTTCACCCAGCGCACGCGGATGAGCGCGTCCTGTTCGCGAGACGGTTCGAACCGGAGTGCGCCGCCAGTGGTCCGTTCCCATGCCTTCAGGGCCCACCCCGCCAGCTCTCGATCCTCGGGACGAAACTGGGATCCAGGCACGCCTTCGCCGATGAAGTAGGTCACCCGTCCGGTGCTGTCGAGCGGCGACAGTGTGGGCAGCCGCTGTGCCGACATCGCTACATGCACGGCAATGCCGACGATGGCCGCGCACGCGATCACGGTCGCCGTATCTTTCTCTTTCCCGGACCGCGGGAGCCGGGCTTTTGGCAGCATTCCCATAAGATATGTCTGATCGATGCCGGACGCTGCACCGTTCGTGATTCGCCGCGCCACCGAAAAGGACGTGCCCGCGCTTGGACGCCTCGGCGCCCTGCTCATGCGAACGCATTACTCCTTCGACCCGCAGCGGTTCCTGGCGCCTGGCGCAGGCGCCGAAGCCGGATACGGGCGGTTTCTGGGGTCTCAGCTGGACGAGGACGATTCGGCCGTGTTCGTGGCGGAAAAGGACGGGGCCGTGATCGGGTACGTCTTTGCCGGTCTCGAGCCGATGTCGTGGAGGGAGCTGCGCGACGCGTGCGGCTTCATCGAAGACGTCGCGGTGGAAGAAGTTGGCCGCCGCCTGGGCATCGCAAATGCTCTCATCGAGGCGGCCATCGACTGGCTGCGGAGCCGCGGCGCGCCTCGCGTGATGCTGTGGACGGCCGACAAGAACGACGCTGCGCAGCGGCTGTTCGATCGTCTCGGCTTCCGCAGAACGATGGTCGAGATGACGAGAGAACTTTGAAGGTCAAAAGTCAAAGGTCAAAGGTCAAAAGGGACCCAGGGCGGAAAGCCCAGAGACCAAAGACCAAAGACTAGAGACCAAAGGCTAAAGTCTTACTGCGTGCAATCCCCCACGCGCTTTCCTGACAGCTTCATCGTCATCGGCATCTGCTCCATCGTCATCTTCATCGTGCCGTTGTACGTGTCGCCGTCGAAGCGCAGCTCGCCGGTGCCGGTTGAGGCGGGCGGACCCGAGCACGCCATGCTCCATGTCACCGTGCTGCCGGCCGCCATGTAGTTCGACACCTTGCAGTCGTTCGGATTCTTCGCCCCGCTGGGCAGTCCGTGTGCCGAACTATCGAGCTGCTGCTGCGTGATGCACCGGGCGTCTTTGATAGGCGGCATCTGCACGGGCATGCCCGGCATCTCCATCTGGATGGTGACTTCCCAGCGTCCCGGACGCATCGGGCTGCTCTGGGCGGCGGCGTCGGAGGCAGCAGCGGCGAGGCCGAGCGTGACGAGGACGGCAACGGTCGTGAGCTTCATGGCGACTCCTGTGAAGGTGGAATGTGATTATGCCACTCCGCGGAGGTCGTAAGGGCAGAGGTCGATTGCACCTTCGCGTGCAACGACCGGTGATTGTGATTGCAATCGGCACGACTTTCAGGACCCGATGTCCAACTCCCTCATGCAGCCGTACGCTTGCCCAAAAGCGGCTGCCAGCGGAATCGCCACGGTCGGCTGGCGTGCGGGTGTACGAGCGGGTTGCCCGGTTCTTCGGAGTTCCATGCGAGTCTGGTATCACTTCGCATGCGAGTCGGTTGAGGCGATCGCGCCCCCAATCATCGGTGCGCTCCGAACGGCCGGGCTGGAACCCCAACAGCTCGAACAGTCGAGTCCGTCCTTTCCCGGCATTGTCTTCTTCGACCGCTTCGACGCCGCGTTATGCGAGCGGCTACAAGAACTCGCTGCAGGCGGGCGCCGCAGAGTTCTTGCGATTGGCCTGACGACGGCGAGTTGCACGCCCGAGGCGGCGTGGGCGCTGCTTGGCTCGGGCGCGTCCGACGTTTTCAGGTGGTACGACATCTCGTCAGGCCAAAGCGTGACGGCACGGCTCGAGCGATGGGCGCAGGTCGATGCCATCGCCGAATCCGACGCCGTGCGGATGGCGCTGATCGGGCGGAGTCCGAAGTGGCTGGCCGTTCGCAACCAGCTGGTCGAGGCCGCACGCTTCACGCAGGCGCCGGTTCTCATTACCGGCGAGAGCGGAACCGGCAAGGAGCTGGCTGCCCGTCTGGTGCACGCCCTGGACGAACGTCCAGCCAAGCGTGACCTGATTGTGCTGGATTGCAGCACGCTCGTGCCGAGCCTTTCCGGCAGTGAGTTCTTCGGCCACGAGCGTGGTGCGTTCACTGGAGCCGTCAATGCACGCGACGGCGCATTTGCCCTCGCCGCAGGAGGCACCCTGTTCCTCGATGAAATCGGCGAGCTGCCGCTGGAGCTGCAGACGCAGCTCCTGCGTGCGGTGCAGGAACGCACCTACAAGCGCGTCGGCGGGAATGTCTGGAAGCGGACTGATTTTCGCCTGGTGTGCGCCACCAACCGCGATTTGCGCGCTGAGGTTGCCGCCGGACGTTTTCGCGCGGATCTGTATTACCGCATCGCGGGAGTCTGCTGTCATCTTCCGCCTCTCCGCGAGCGCATCGAGGATGTGCCGGTGTTGACCGAGCATTTCCTGAAAGAGCTGAGCGATGACGGAGCGGTTCGATCAGTCGATGCAGCCGTACGCTCGTGGCTGCTTCAGCGCGATACCCGAACAACGTCCGTGAGCTCAGGCTGGTGATCGCCCGTTTGCTCCATCGTCACGCAGGCGCGGGCCCGATCACCGTTGGCGACATTCCCCTCGACGAACGCCCTTCGACGACAGCGCTCTCCGGCGATTGGCGGATGGGCGCATTCGAGGCGGGGATCACGCGGCGCGGTGGCGGCAGGAGCAGGCCTCAAGGAGATCGGCCGCGCGGCAGAGGACATCGCCGAGCAGATCGCGGTCGAACAGATGGGCAGCGTGGCCGCTGCCGCCGCTCGCCTTGGAGTGACCGATCGCGCGCTGCAGATGCGCCGCGCTATCCGGCGCGAACGCCACGAGCGCCGCCCTCAGACGCAGAAGTCAGCGTGACCCCGGAACGGTTTCACAACATATGGCGGGCCTTCACGGCCCGCCTGGCGCGGCGTATAGCCGCGCCCTACGTCGAGTCATGAAACCGCTGCCACGGATCTTCGGCACGGGGCGGCGAAGCGCGCGGCCACGGCATGGGAGGATGGAACTGCGGCTTCTGTTTTACGTTGCTGATCAGGCGCAGGATGTTGCCGCCCAACACCAACCGTTCGCCCTCGGCGGATAGTTGAAGCGCGCGGACCTTTTCGAGCTCGACGCCGGGATGCAGCCACGGCCCGTCGGAGCCAAAGAGAACTTTGCCAGGCCCGGCGCGTTGGAGCGCCTCCTGCAGTAGTTCGAAACGGCGCACGCCGGACGTGTCGGTGTACACGTTGGGGTATGCGTGCCAGTATCGGAATCAAGGCCACCTGCGCCCGCCAGTCGTCGGCGAAGCTGCCGAGGTGCGGAATGATGAAGGCGACGTCGGGATACTCGGTCGCCAGCAGCTCGTACCACCGACACCTCGCCCATGACGTCGTAGAGCACCGGCACGCCGAAGCCGCGCGCCGTCGCAGATCTCGCGCGTGATGCGCCCGTCGTGGCGGTGGACCTTGATGCCGCGGAAGCCGTACTGTTCGACCGCCGTCGCGCACCAGGCGGTCGCACGCGGCCCGCGGTCGCGCTCCGGATGGACGAACGCGAAGCCGGTAGAACGGTCCGGTCGCGCGGTGACAATCCGGCCGCGACCTGGCGATTCGCCACCGCATAGTCCGAATGAAAGGCGGCGAAAAGAACAGTGCGTGTCGATCCCAGCACGCAGTCCGCCCACTCGCAGGTAGCTGCCGAGGGGCGCCGCCGTGTCCCATGGCCCGGTGAGTCCGTCGCCTTTGCCGGCATGGCAGTGGCAGTCGATGATCACTCGATCCTCGCCGGCCTCTTCAGCGCGCCTGCGCGCTGGCGGCTGCCGTGGCGCCAGGATATATGGGGACAGCCGTAACGCCGGCGATGGTGCCGTCGTTCGCCAACTGAATGAGGCTGTATCCGGGCTGTTCGCTTCGATACCGGCCGTTGTCGAATTACTGGTAGCCGCGTCGGACCAGCGCTGGTTGTGTTCACGTACAAGGGGCCGGCGAGTCCGTTCTGACGGCTGGCCGTCGCGAATGGAGCCTTGGCGCCTCTCACGGCCTGCGGAGGTACGCTGCGGACGGCAAGCACCTTGTAGGATCCGTGCCGCCACCTTCTGTCCCTCCGCCGCAAGCGTCATCGTTCGCCAGTGAGCGGTCAGCAGTCCCTGGCGGTGAATGTGACCCGAGAGCACGAGACGGACGGATGGCGAGCCGACGAGCTTCTGGATGAACCACTGCCGAGTGTTGCCGTTGACGAACGATCCGTACGCGGCCGCGAGCCAGGGCGAGAAGCTCTCTGGAGCCACCGCCATCAGCGGCACTGGTTGATTGCGGAACTCCCTCCACTCCCAGTTCGCGTTCTTGTACCTCGGCGTATCCGGGAACTTGTAAGTCTTTACTCCCGCCTGAAGGTCGTTCACGGACCAGTCCGGCCGCGGACCAATCGGCGGAATATGAATGCCGATTGTTTTTGCCTTTCCGGGAGTCCTGATGAACAGCTCGACTTGTGACTGTTGAAGCGCCGTCAGACAGCTCAAGGCGCGGGGGCCTTGTCCTTTGCCTCCTTCGGTGTTCTTGAGCTCCTCGTTCTCGCCGAAATCGAGCATCAGGAACTGGTGTCCGGTTGGCAGAGCGAACTGATAGTCGAGGAACGGGTTGATCAGCAACAGGTACCGCGCGACCGATTCCTCCGTCGTGTGCGTCGGCAGCTTTCGGAAGTCCAAATTCGCGCGTGACCCAAACAGAACTGAAGGGATCAGGTGCGCGGCCTTCCATGCGCTCTTCACGATCTCCACGACATCGCGAGCCAGCTCGGCGTAGGCGAGCGGGCGGTCATACCCGGGGCCATGCGCAATCTCCAGCACCTTCTTCAGCGCCTGCTCACGCTGCGCCGGCGGAAAGTCCGCGTTGTTGTGAACGAACTCCTCGGGTGCCGGCGTGCTGGGTGCGAACGGGGGATAAGGGTTCAGACGCCAGTCATGGTTTCCAAGACTCGTGTAAACCGGCGTGCCGTAGTTCTTGTTGGTCGCGAGCAGGTAGTAGAAGAGGAACCAGTTCCGATCGAAGTGGTCCTGGCTGTCGGTGCCGAGCTGATGGTCTGTGATGGCGTTTCCCAAGATGACCTCTCCCGTAGTCGATCAGGTCGCCCGTAAGGAGGATCAGGTCCGACTTCTTTCGCGAGTCGTTGTAGACGGCCTCGAACGCTCTGTTCCAGTTGTTGAACTCGACGGGTCGATTGTTGGTGGCCTTTCGGACGTCCGCCGCCCTGCGCTGAAGATTCCTCGCGTAGGCGTCGTTGCGAATGTCAACATGCGTATCGGTGACATGGCCAATCGTCAGTGTCGTTTTCAGATTGCGCCGGACGAACACGGGATGCAGCACGTCGGTGAACTTCTCCTCGCGGTCGTTCTGGCTGTAAGGGTGGTGCAGCAGGCCGTATTCGTACTTGTAGCCGTTCATTAGAAATGAACGGTCCTTGGATCCCGGCCCGACGGCTTTGAGGCGTCCTGGCACGAACCGATCCAGCAGCAGATTCATTTCGCTCGAATGCGGCGTTCGATCCGGCTGTTCCTTGTTCCAGAACAAGTGGTACTGATCGCCCGTCAGGCGCGCCGCCGCGGCTTCGGAGACGCGGATCTCGTGCAGGAACTTCAGGCCGATAGCAGGATTGGCGTAGAAGCAGCAGACATAATTCGAAAGGCTCACCGTGATGCCGTTCTGCTGCTGGCGATTGGCGCCGAAGCTCAACGCCTTCCCCCGCGGGTCCTCTGCGCCTTGCTCGACGAGGCCATTCCGCACCGTGAGCTCCGCAGGCGAGAAGGAACCGATGTCTCCCGCGTTGATGATGCGGCGCGTGCGGTCGGCCCACGGCACGCAGCGAAGATAGCGCGCTGCGTCCTGGCTGGTCAGCGTCGGCGTGTTCGACAGCAGCAGCACGCAGATCGTCTTCGTCGCATCGCTGTCCGCGGGCGCTTGCGGCGCGCCGGGTCGCGGTGCGATGGCGGCGGGAAATCCGAGCGCGGGCCACAGAATTCTGGCCATGACGGGGCGCGACGCGGGCCGTGCTGCACCTGTAACCTCGCCGGCCGGCGAAAAGTCCTCCTCGTCGAATCGCATCGCGCTCTCCTTCGGCTCGTCAGACGAGATGGTGGCGTCGGAACACCGCGGCAATCTCGGTGTACCAGTCGACCCACTGACGTTGCTGCCACTGTTGCCGCGGGCCGCGATAGGACTGGTCTCCCATGCGATGGCCGAGATCGCGCCAGAAGATTGCGTGCTGATTCTTCGTCAACAGCCGGCCCTGGACGTAACCGACGAGCAGACCAACTTTATAGTTCGCCATCGCCACATCGCGGCCGCGCGGGAACGCTGCGTTGGGGGGAAAGTACAGATTCCCCAAGTAATCCTTGAGCAGACGCGCCTTGCGCCTGTCGGCACCCATCACGACGCCTCGGGAGAAACCCGTGGCCGCCCACTGCGCGGCAATCTTCTCCGCGGCTTCAGCGTACGGCGCTCCTAAGGCGAGGAAGCTGCCGGCCAGGGCCAGCAGAGGAGTGGCAATGGCGAGGCCCGCCACCAGGAGAGATGCTTCGGCAAAGATCTCTGCGGCAACTATGCCCCAGTGGGCGAGCTCAACCCAGATGTGAGCCTTTGGGTCCTTTTTGGCTGATGTCCTGTGCCGTCTCGCCGACGATCGACTTCGCATTCAACCGATAGTTGAGTGGAATGTGTTTCCGGTAGTCCGGATCATCGGGAATCGCCCGAAGCAGCGCGAACTTCGATTGCGCCGGCGCCATTCGCCCAGAGGGAGCAGGCTCGAGGAGCCTGCCTTGCGGAAGGACCTGGTCCTGACCATTGAACCGTGCCTCTTCGAATCGCATCGCTTCCTCCATTAATCCCGGAGCTCCGTACCGCGGACCGTACCTCCGCGCCGATCCGCGGGTCAGGTCAATTGAAAATGTCGAAGAACGGGCTGTTTCTCGCGCTGCCTGCGCCCTTGCCGAACACCCGCTCGAGCGGCTCCTTGTACCGGCGGTAGAC
Source organism: uncultured Acidobacteriota bacterium (assembly GCA_963814955.1). Classification (GTDB taxonomy): domain Bacteria; phylum Acidobacteriota; class Vicinamibacteria; order Vicinamibacterales; family UBA2999; genus DATCJA01. Next base: position 58,924 of record CAWFEX010000008.1, on the reverse strand, counting down.
GAATCGCCACTCAATTCGCTGGGAGTAACGCTTCTCCGCCTTCGCGGCGCCGCCGCTTGAGTTGATGAAATCCGTTACGCCCTTCTGCAGGCTCGACCAGAGCTTGTGCGCCTGGCTGTACCCATACTCACCACCGACGGGCAGCCCGAGGCCTGCGATCCCGCTGGACGTCATGTCGAGGCCTTTGACGACAAAGTAGTGAACACCCCCGCGGTTGCCTATGAAGAACGTTCGATGGCCGCTGACCGGGTGAGTGCCGGTTGCCGGCGCGTCCACGGTGGTGAACGTCCAGCCGGTGGGTGTCGCCGAGCTGACCACCACCGCCCCGTTGTCCACCGGGATGTCGATGCGGATCACCGCGCCGACCGGATTGTCGGTGACCCATTGAGCCGCGTCGGCGGCGCTGTAGGGCGCGAACTTGCTGAGTGACGTATCGAGCAGACTGTTGATGTTCAGGCGGATGTGCTTGATCAGCATCGCCGGCGTCATGGGGGTGCCGCGGTGGGTCGGGAACCTGTCGATGCGCACCGGATACAAATCGATGTTCAGGTCGTTGCTGTACGACTCGTTGTGCGCGTACTGGATCCGCATCTTTCGCGCGCTGAGCGTTCTCTGAACGTCGTCGGACACTTTCAGGAGGAGCAGCTTCGTCCAGTCGCGCAGCGCGTCGAGCTTTGCCGCCAGCGGGTTCGTTTCGAGCGACTCGCCCTCCGACGCCTCGACAGGACTTCGGCCGGCTGAAGGCGATGGACCACCTCCGGGAGCGGCGACTTGTACCGCATCCCCGGGCAGGTTGGCCGACGCGGCGTCGACGAAGAATGCGTTCTTGCGCATCTGGTCGAGACCGGGGCGGTCGCCGATCCAGACCCGCTTCTGGCGGCGCGCGTATTGGAGCGTGTAGGTCCGCCATTCTTCGGGCGTAATCGTCTTCGGATCGCGCCCGGCCTTCCTGACCGCGCCGCGCAGGAACGTCAGCGTGTTCGCGAACTCGCTCGCGAGCCCAACCGGGTTCGGAATCTCTCCTTTCGCAAGCCGTTCGGCAAGCGATCGCAGAGTCTGCGGCAATTCATTCCATCGCACCCGCTGGAGATCGAGGTGATGCTGCAGTTGCCCTTTGGGAATCTGCTGGCCCTGGTACCTGCGCACGTCACCGCGGTAAGGAAAGGTGCCCCACTGAACCCACTTGAACTTCCTGGGGTTTTCGCGGCTGTACCTGGATGGCGCGTTCCACCGCGGCCGGATTGACCAGATGCGGCTGGAGCGTCGTGGAATAGGCTCGCAGGAAGGCTGCAAATGTGCGCCACCGCTTGTGAGCGTACAGCGCGTACCTGTTGAACATCGCCCACGCCACGGCGCGGCTGTCGGGGTCGTCCCTGCCGCCGGCTTCACCCTTGATGAACCTGGCGAGCCAGAGAACATCGTCGGCCGTCAACGGGTACTGGTATCTGATGCCGCCGTCTATTCGCAGAACCAATCTTCCAAACGGACCGGCCGGCTGGACGCCGGCGCCTTCGTGCTCCCACTCTCCGGCTCCGGGAGCGTCCCACTGGAAGTTGCCCCCGCGAGAGACCTCGGGCTGAACGACGAATCGTGCCTCTTCCAGTCGCATGACTCCCTCGCATCAGCGGTCGAGGTACGCGCGTGCCCTCGGTTGCTGTGCCAGTCGCTGTTGCAGCAGCACCGACGGCAGCGTCGCATTCACCTCGATCGTGACGTCGACACCCGTGACCGCGCGATAGGCATGGATGTAGCCCTGGATCTCCGCCCGCCAGAACCGCGCCCAGTTCTTCGCCTGGTCCGGATCGTGGATGTCGCACCCAGCGCCGTAGCGGATCGACAGCAGCAGCTGCTCGCCGAACACGCCGAGATCGCGGAAGTGCAGCACGTTCACGTCGGTCCAGCCCTGCAGCTTCTTCATGGCGTCGACGCGGTCCATCCACGGTTCCGGATAGGCCACCATGAGCGCGTCGGCAGGAACTCGCGGAACTCCGGCCGCGCGAGCAGCCACTGCTGCATCAGCATTTCGACGCGCGCCGTCGACGGCAGATCGCCGAACTGGTTGTGCGCGCCCTGCGACAGGATCAGGTGCACTTCCTTCAGCGCGTTGAGCACCGGGAACGCGTCGGAGATGACCGTGGTGTCGTCGTCCTGCTGGTAGAAGATCGAGCACAGGTGCAGCAGGTGGTGGAACGCCTGGAGGAACTGCGACGCGGCTGTCGGCGGTGCTGCAGTGTCGGCACCGCGCGGCCGTCGAGACGCAGTCCGTAGTGATGGTCGTATTCGTCCGCGCGGCGGACGCACGGTCAGCCGGTGCTGTTCGTCCTGGATGTAGCCCCACAGCAGGTTGTTCAGTGGCCGCAGCGGGATCGATTTCCATGTTGGCCAGCGGATCGCCGTTGCGCGCCGCGGCGGTTCTGGAAGCGGAGGCTGATCGCGTTCATGGTCTGGACCAGCATCCCTTCTTCGTGCCAGTAGGACCAGATCAGCTCGAGCAGGCACGGCTCGGTGAGTTTCTGTCCGCAGGATGCCCATAGCACGGCTCGGCGATGTCGACATCGTCCCGGAATCGCAGCGAAGATCCTGTTCTTGATGCGGGCGTCCGGGAACTTGCTGCGCGATGAGCGCCAGGTAGGGCAGCGTGACGTCAGCTGCGTACCGTTGACGCGCTCCAGGTAACTCTTCCACAGCCTCTTCGAAGCGATCCATGCTCGAGACCGATCCACACCGGTTCGGCTGATCAGGATCGTCGAGATCGTCCTCGATCGAACGGGGGATAACTGGTGAGGGCGACGCCGCAGTTGACCATCAGGAACGCTTCGGTTGCGACCTTGAGCAGCCGGTACGCGTCGGCGTCGGTGAACGGCAGGAAGCGGCGCTTCTTGAGATCCTGGAATTCGGCGTGGGGCGAGCACGTCATTCTCGTCAGGACGCCATCGGCCAGACTTGTCCGCGGGTGCGTCGCACAGCACGATGTCGATGTAGCGCTGGTAGTTCTTGAACGAGAGGCTCTCTGTGCTGTTGCGGATGACGACCCACAGGGGCAGGTCTGGCGTGATCACCGACGCGGAGCGCCGCAACCCCACGTTGAAGGTTCCGGTGACTGGTACCGTGGCCGCCGGCGCGACCATCAGCGATGCGCGACTCGATACGCGGGCGTCATCTTCGCCGATACCGATCATCGTGGCGCCGAAGCGGGAGTGGGCCGCCGCGCCGACGACGATATGGACCTCTTGCCGCCCGCGTGCTCAGGGTCTTCCACAATGGTACCGCCGTGTCCGTGCGCCACTCGAACCTGGCCTTAGCGAGCTGTGACTCGTCCAGCGAGCACTCGGATGCCGACGCGGATGATTTGTCCGGCCCGGTGGAAAATCATCGCGCGCGGCGACATCAGTGCGAGGTAGCGGTTTTACCTCGAGGTTGATCTCCAGGACGAGATCGACGCATGTCTCGCACCTCGGGTGAACCGGCATCCACTCCGACGTCGTTGCCGACTCGCCGAAGGCCGTGGCTGTCGCCTGCCATTTTCCTGGAGGCACTTCAGCCACGAACTCGCCCGCGTTCATCCGTTACGCCGGTGATCGTCGCTTTTCGCGGGCGTCCTGAGGGCCCGTGACGGTCACCCTGGCCCGGCGGACCACATCGTGTTCGCCCTTGTGTGTGCTTTGGAAAACGCGGACCTTCAGCGTGCCGTTGGGTCCCGGCGGGTGGCTGTGCGGCTCGTCTTCGGAGCGTTGCTGCTGCGGCGTTCTTCGGGGTTTTGTCGGCTGGCATGTGCGTTCTCCTCTTTCAACAGCGATATCGTGGCGTTTCAGATCGGGACGAAGAAACTGGATGTGACGTCATCCGGCGCGCGCCGACGAGGTGCGCAGCGCGTCCTGCACAGCCCAGTGCGAGAGATGCTGGCTCAACAGCATCGGCTCTCCCTCTCCGGAGTGATCTCGCCATTCGCCCTTGCCTGTCCGACCGCAGCGAACAAGATCGTCGGCCCCGCCGAACGCGTCAGCGCCGGTTGTTCTGCCATGCGTTCCAATATCCCGCGGTCAGCTTTCTCGGCGTCCGATCGTCCGTTTGTATCGCCTCGCCGCAGCGAATTTCCGCGCAGCGATTTCGGCCGGTGATTCATGAAGAAAGATACAAATGCATCCATCGTCGAGAGAAGCTGACGTCGATCAGCATCCGACTTCTCCCCTTCCACGTTCCTCGATCGGATACAGTGACGTCCACATGCGGCGAGCCGCTCCCATTGCGGATGCGGATAGAGCGCCGAGCCGATACGCGCGCTGAGCATCACGCGGATCCACGGAACCGGATGCGGATCGTCCAGGAGTGCGAAAGACGAACGCGCGCGGCAGGCTCACCACGCCGATCAGGCCCATCGTCGATGCGATGCCGACCCGCGCGACCGACCAGAAATCGGCGATGATCTCGGAGATCCACCGCTCGTACAGCCGCCACGCCACGCCTCGCGCCTCGCCGCGCCGCATGCCGTTGACGCAGCGCGGCGCGCAGCGATGTCGACCAGATCCAGTAGCGCCGCGCCCTGATGTCCGACTTCGTGCACGAGCGAGGATGCGATGCCGCTGCCGACCATTCGCTCGCGCGGCATGCGAACGACCGCGACCGGGTTGTCACCGCCGCCGGGTAGCTGCGTTCGGGCACGACGGATCGCAGCGCCATGTCCGCGATCGAGGTAGCAGACGACCGGCGGTGCGTCGTAGTAGCCGCCGGGAAGTTTCAGCGCGTCGGCGGCGACGCAGTCGAGCCCGGCCAGCCATACGCCGGTTTCGTACTCGCTGCGCTGCGTCATCACGTCGGCGAAGATGTCGAAATGCGAGATCATCACGTTGAATCGCAGGCGCACTAACGTGAAGCGCCGTTGCATTAACTCCGGCGATGCGCCGCGCTGGCGCTGTCTTCTAAGCCACGACGCAGGAATCTTAAAGACCATTTGCCGCATCTCCTGGCTTGCGCCAGATACTCGTGGATTGCCGTCGCTAGCCTGCCGCTTCGGTGCTGCCGCGGGCACCATCGATTCGTACAGCACGAACGGACGCACCCGATAGAGCCGCGTCAGCAGGGCGCGAGCTTCCTGCTCGAGCAGGCATGCGGCTAGTGCGGCTGCATCCATGTTCAGAGTCCGACGATCACGATGGATTTGCGGCCTTGCCGGTACCACCTGACCGCTGACAGCGGGAGTGGCGCTGCCCGTGCCGCCGTTCGGACCAGGTTGCTCGCCTCCGGGGATATGCCTTGCTGCTCGGCGGATGACCGCACCGCCTCGATCGCGGCCTGCGGCGGCGCATTCGGCGGCATCGATGCCACTTGCTGCGCGGCCGTGCCGCCTACCTCGATTATTTTCTTTGCGGCCTCGATAGCGCGGTTTTCCGCCGGGTACACCTTCCCACTCGAGCCCGTTTTTGATGGCCGTGCCCACTTCATTGCCGACGCCTCCGGCCGGCGAGCCGAACGCCCCGACCGAAAAAGGAGGTATGCGCCGACGTGATCGCATTTTTCACGATGCCTTTCAGGGCACCCCCTGCCGGACTGCCCAGGAATCGTCCGATGGTGGGCGCCGCTTTGAGCAGGGCGGGAACGGCCTTGAGCAAGAGCGCGGGGAGGAACTGATCGAGCTCCTGTTCGTCGCGGACCTGCAGGAGCTCCAGTGCCAGCTCGTCGAGCTCTGCCTCGCTGAACGGCCTGTCGAAGGTTCCGCCAGGCAGTTCCCATTCGGACTCGGGATCCTCGGTACTGATAGCCTTCGCCGTTCATCTCGAACGACGCGCCTTCGAGGTCATGCATGTGCGATCTCCTCCGTCGTGAGTGCGGCTCGCGTGGGGCGCGGCGTTAGCCGCGCCAGGCGTTGCGAACTCCGCTGCTACAGGTGAATGATGAGTTGCCCGCCTTGGCGCGTCCAACGTCCGGCCGGGGGCACCGGACCTTCGCCGCCGCCTCCCGACTCCGGTCCTCCGGCTGAGTCCGGCATGCCCTGACCCATGGATGGTTCAGGCGTGCCGCCGACACCTGCGGGGCCGCCACCCATGCCCGAAGGATGGCGCGGGCTGTTGCGCACCTTCCATTCCAGGCGCGCCCGGGTATTGCGGCGGATAGGGTTGCGGCGGATAGGGTTGCGGCGGATAGGGGTATCCGGCCCCGTATCCGAGACCCGGTGCGCCCCATCGAGATCGGAAGCCGGGCCAGCGTCGTCGATACCGATCGGGACCTCGAAACGGCCGGCCCCAGCGTCGCAGCATCCCGGGCGCCCATCGCCGTGCTGCTCTGACGAGCGCCGATCGGACGATGGCGCGCGGATTGATCCCGCGCGGTGCTCTCGCCGCACGGCCTGCGGCTGCTCCGGCGAAACGCACGAAGCGCCGCGTGACTTCGAATTCCTGGTCCTCGCCGCTGAGACCTTCCGTCTCGATGCCGAAGACTTCACCGGCGGCGGGCCCTCCCGCGGCGGGCCCTCCCGCGGCGGAGCACTCCCGCGCCGGGCCCTCCCGCGGCGGACACTCCCGCGCCGGGCGCTCCCGCGGCGGCCACCGTCTGCTGCGCGGCGGTCTTGAGGGCGTTGCCGAGCGCCATGCCGACATCGCGATTGATGGATCCGCCGACCGCGTGCGCGGCGCGGTGCATTAACTCTCCAATCGCCTGATTGAGCTCCGCCTCGCTGCCGAGGCTGAGCAGGTCGCTCGCGAGCTCCATTTCCTCGGTCTCGTCGAAGACGCCTTCGGCCTCCTGTTCCGCTTCCCCGTACGGGCTCTCGGCCTCTCCGTACGGATTGACGTGAAGACCGTTGCCTTCCATCTCGTAGGAGGCTTCTCCGTTGGCGCCGTAAGCTTCCTGCTGGTCAAACGCTTCGAAGCTGCCTTCCATCTCGCCAGCTCCCCATCCGGAATTCATCGACATGCTCGCCTCCTGCGTGGGTTCAGGAAAGGAGTGCTTCCTGAGCGACGCTAGCGAGTGTGCAGGTTGCGCGCCGGGCGCGCGCCGCATCGTGAGGTCAGCTCGTAAGTGCTAATGCGGTCATCAGTTGGTGCGATGCCTGTCGCTCGCGCACGATCTGTCGTGCGATGGATGCCGCGAAGCTATCTTCGGAATCGGGAGTCGAGAGGCTGTCGTGGGTGAAGCGAACTTCGCCCCGAGCCATACGGGCACATGAAACTTCCAACCCTGCCGACGGAAGTTACGGCCGCTCCGCGACTAACTCAGCCACTTTTGCGGCATCGATTTTCCGTGCTTCTCTGAGCCAAGAGATTCGGTGATCCGCTTGCTGATCCCTATGGGAGCGATTATGCTCCCCTCGCCCGCAGCGGCGGGACTGGGTGTAGCAGTGATGTCGCCCAGTGTCCAAGCGCCGACATGGGAGGGTGGGACAGATGCGAATGGTCGTGCGGGTGTTGGTCGCTGTTGTGCTATCCCTTTCGGCGGCCGATGTCGCGTTGGCTCAACGGACGACTGCAACCCTGGGTGGCGTCGTTACTGACACGGCGGGCGGTGTCTTGCCAGGAGCCCTTGCGGAGCTCACGAACGAAGGCACTGGAGCCGTTGCGACCCAGGTGTCGGACGAGCGCGGCGAATTCCTCTTCAACTTCATTCCGGTCGGCTCCTATACCCTGCGAATCAGTCTTCCGGGCTTCAGTACCACCGAGGCGACCAACATCGCGATCGGCGCGGGTCAGAACCTGAGGCGAACCTACAGCCTCGGCGTCAGTGCGGTTGAGGAGACGGTCACCGTAACTGGCGGGATCAATCTCGTCAACACGGTGTCTCCCGAGCACCGCCAGCAACTCGAGGCGACCGTCATCGAAGCGATGCCGCTGGCGAACCGCAATATCTCCGGGATCCTCGACATGGCCCCTGGCGTGACCAAGCAGGAGGCCAATGAAGGCTCGAATGCTACCCGTCTGAGACTGAACGGCCTCGGCGGCAGCAGCCTGCGAGTCGCCGCCGACGGCACCGATGCGAGCGGAAACGCCGGCTCGCCGTCGCTGTCGAATTACCAAGGCTTCAACAAGATCGACGTGATGGGGATGGAAGCGGTCGGTGAGTCGCAGATCGTGAAAGGTGTGCTGCCGGCCGAGTATGGCCTCGCCATGGCGGGGTTTCTCAATGTCATGACCAAGTCGGGGACAAATCAGTTCCGCGGGAGCGCCGTTTATCGCTTCGATGACTCCTCCATGACAGCCAAGGATCCGTTTCTTGGCACCAGTCCCAAGTCCACGTGGCACCAGTTCGGAGGATCGCTCGGTGGTCCGCTGAAAACCAACCGTGCCTTCTTTTTTGCCGCGATCGAGTCGTACCGGCAGGACACATTTACATCGCACAACCTGCAGGTCCCAACTCCGGAGTTCCGGCGGCAAATGCTGACGGCATTGCCCGTGAAGGAAACGGAGTTGTTCCTCGAACCCTATCCGTTGCCAAACCAGCCGTATGCGCCGGGCGCCCTTCTGGGCGGATTCATCGGCACCGGAAAGAAGAGGGCCACAGATGATCATTTCAATTCGAGGTTGAGCCTGAACGTCGGGGGCGGGAACCTGTCGACGATCATCACGCTCGCTCACCCGCACCTCGCGACCCCGAACCAGCAGCCCGACAACCTTCGAACGTACGAGAGCACCACGCGCCGCATCGCCACGACCTACGTTGTCGGGCGGGGAGCGTGGACCGCCGAGACGCGCTTCGGCTACAACAAGAACGAGCTGTTTCGCATCGACTCATTCAATAACGTCAAGGATCCCAACCGTCCGGAGACGACACCCTACGGCCGCCGCGTCCCGTTCATCTCGTTCCCTGGCATTCCAGCGTTGGCCCGCGAGATCCAGAGTCGCGGAGCGGCGCCGACGCTGTCGTTCGAGCAGCAACTTGCGCTCGTCAAAGGCCCGCACGCGATGAAGTTTGGCGGCATCTACTTCCGCCCGGCTGGCAGCCGCCCCGGTGAAGAGTCGCCAACCGTCAGTTTCAATTCGCTCGTCGACCTGCTGGCCAACGATCCGAGTCAAATCGCCGTGACGTTCACGCTGAACGATTTCAGATACCACGCCCAGAACTTTGGATTCTTCATCCAGGATGACTGGCGCGTCACCCCGGCGCTCGTGATCAACCTTGGTCTTCGCTACGACTACTACGGTCACTATGTGGCCAAGCCAGCCGATCCAGCGAATCCCGCAGGACTCTACAATCTGGATCGACTGGACGGGAATCGGCACCACGACGAGAATTTCAACTTTGGACCGCTTCGCGATCCTCTCGAGCCCCTTGACAGTAACCCCGTAAATTTCGGGCCCCGGATCGGGTTTGCGTACAATCCGGACCGCCAAGGTACGACCGTGTTTCGCGGGGGCATCGGTCTCATGACGCAGCCGCTCGACCAGCAGATCTTCGAAAACCAGACAGGCAATACAGCGACCGTTCCCAATCGCACGACGTATACGCGGCTCGAGGCACGGACGCTCGGGCTCAATTGGCCCGTCTACAACGAGGACGTGCTTCGTCTGTTCGAGGCGCAATCCTCCGGCCGGGTCTTTGTGGGAGGCTTGTTCGATCCAAGGATGAAAAGCCCGTCCGCATTGACAATGACCTTCGACGTGCAGAGAGCCCTGGGCGAATCGACGGTCGTCCAGACGGGGTACCTCGGGACACGTGGGTACAACTTTTCAATGGCACGCCAGTACAACGAGGTGGACCGGCTCACCGGTCTCAGGCCCAACCCCAACCTCTCGCAGGGCATTTATTGGGACGGCTCGCAGCGGACGACGTTCCATTCGTGGCAAAGCTCGTTCTACCAACGGCTCACGCGCGACTTCAGTGCGAATGTCAATTACACGTGGGGGAGCGCCATGGCGCACACCGGCGGTGACATATCCCCCGGGTTCATCGGTGACTCGACGGCCAACGTCCAGGATTTCTTCGATATCGATGCGGAGTGGGGACCCGCGACGGGCGACGTCCGGCATAACTTCCTCGCGAATGCGACCTATCACATTGCGCCAGAGCGGTTCGCGTCCCGCGTGGCCCGGCATTTTCTCGGCGGCTGGGACGTCGCGGCAATCGTTCGCGCTCGCAGCGGGGCACCCATCGAGATTACGCAGACGTCGTCGCGCCCGACTCGACCTGATCTCGTCGGGACATTGAGCGAGGCAATCAACGACGAGTGCTGCAGCCCTGGAAACCTGCAGTATCTCGACGCGGCGGCATTCCGCCTGGTGCCAATCAATGCCCTGTCCGGCGCTGGCGTTCGCCCCGGCACGATCGGCCATAACGCGCTGCGCGGTCCTGGCTATGCGGTGCTCGACATGTCGATTGGGAAGTCCGTGTCGCTCCCGGGGACAACGGCGAACCTCAGTGTGCGAGCAGATATCCTGAACGCGCTCAATCGCACGAATTATGGAGGCGTTCGCACGAATCTAAGCGTCGCGAACTTCGGGCAAGTCTTCAGTACCGCCGGCACGCCGAGGAAAGTGCAGTTCCAGGCGCGTCTGACCTTCTAAACGAGGGCATCATGGGCAAGCACTCACATCAGACGTATTCGACGCGGCGAGGCACACTCGCTCGTTGGTGCGGTTTCATATCCGTCTTCGCCGTCTACGCCACCGTGTTCGTCGCACCGAGCGAAGCGCAGCCATTTCGCGAGCTGCCAGATCCTGCAACATTCGAGTGGCGCGATCTGAGGAACGAGCTGCGAAACAAGATGACTGGCGTCTATACCGTGACGTCGGGCGGCGACTTTCTGTGGCGGAATCCGATCAACAAGCGCATCAGCCCTGAGCTCCGCGACCTCATGCGCAATGCCGACACCACCGTCGGAAATCTGGAGTCCCAGATCATCGATCCGCGGAATTGCGTCAGCCCATGCACGCTGTCAGGCAGCTGGTTGCCGAAGGAAGCGGCTCAGGCGTACGCGGACCTCGGGGTCGACTTCCTCGCGCCCGGCGAGTTCAACGGCGGCTTGTCTGGCCACTTGTCTTCTCAGCAGTTCCTGGAGGAGGTCGGGATCAAGATGAGCGGCGCCGGTCGCAACCTCACCCTCGCGCGCCAGCCCGTGTTCCAGGAGCTCCCGCAGGGAAGGGTGGCGATGCTCACCGCTTGTCCCGGAATTTACTGCGGGCCAGCGGCGGCCAACGACGAAGGGATGCGCGGCACCGAGAGGCCCGGCGTGAATCCGCTCCGCCTCACGGTGTGGACGACGGTGACCGCGACACAATTCGAGCAGCTCAAGGCGATACGCGAGTCGATCCTTGCGCGGCGGCACGAACCCGATGTGCTGATTCCCACCGGCATGCCGCGCGATCGCCCCGGGCATCTGACGCTGCTGGACGAGAGGTTTGTGATCGGCGACAAGCCTGGCGAGTTCCGCTACGAGATCGATCCGAACGACGAGCAGGCACAAATCCTGGCTGTGCGAAATGCGAAGGAGCTGTCTGACTTCGTCATCTTTACGATGCACAACCATACGAACCGGTACGCGTTTCAGGCCTACTCGCACGACAGCTATCCGGCAGATTTCATGCGACCGTTCATCCACAAGCTGATCGACAACGGCCTGGATATGTACGTCGGCCACGGCAGCCACACCATGCAGGGGATCGAAATCTACAAAGGCCGTCCGATCTTCTACAACCACGGGAATCTGGGAGACGACAGATTTGGTCCGGAGGATTCACCACCCAACCCCGGTAATCTCACCAACACCGAGCGGCTGGAGCGGAATTGGGCGTGGATTCAGGGCGACGAAAATTCCATCGCCTTTCTCGCGCACTCGCGATATCAGGATGGCCGGCTCGTAGAAATTCGCATCTACCCCGCGGATCTCGGGCTCGTCGGTGAACCACGGCGGCCGTTGTCGAGGGCCAACATTCCGCTCACGCCCTCGCCGGAAAAGGCGCGCGAAATTCTTGGGAAGATTCAGAAATACTCAGAGCCGTTCGGGACAAAAATAAGTATCGAGAACAATATCGGCATCATTCGCGTTCCGCCGGAAGCTACCGTGGAGATTGGCGGCGATCTCGTTATCCCGGGCCGCGGACCGAAGTGAGGCCGGTTAGTCGAATGAGTAGCATTCGTAATCCAGAATCTGCACGTTCGGCTCGAGGCGGCGGTAGAGCGGCATGCGCATCTTCCAGGGCCTCGAAAAGACCTTCGGATCCTCGACCGTTACCTCGTAGTTGATGGCGTTACGGTCGATGAATGAATAGCGCTCCACCAGGCGCAATTGCTCGCTGTGGTGGTTGCCGGCCGCATCGAACCAGGTCTGCGCATTGAAGTGCATGACACTGACGACCAGAGTATCGCCATCCCACTTCGCGCGCGAGTCCCCCATCCACCATTCGATGGGCCCTTTCGGATGCTCGCTGTTGATGGTGATGTGGCGCGACGCATGGATGTACTCGAAGACGATGGCGATGTAGTTCGGGGCCTGGAAAATCTGAAACGGAAACGGCATGTACATGATGCGCGGGATACCCGGAAGGTAACATTTCGATACCGGGTCGGCCGTCGCGCGGTTCTTGTAGTTCTCGTTTTTCTTCGCGAGCGCCGCAGGCAGATACGGGATCTCGTTGCCTTCCACCACGCCCTGCCCTCCAGGGACGCCCTTTTCCGCGCCGTGGTCCTGAATGTTCCACGATGCCGGCGTGAGTGCCTGCCAGATCCCGGAAAAGTCCGGCCTGCCGTCAGCCGTCCTGGGGATCGCGCCGCCCGCAGGGACCTGACTCGATGCCGGCATCGTCGCGAGCGACAGAACGGTCAAGACCGCGCCGGCCGCTGTGAAGCTCATAAACCGACTTCTCACGTCGTGCCCCCTTCGCGGGCGACGGTAGTCGACGCCATCGGCGATGTCAAGGCTCGGCGCGATCGCTGCGCTTTGACATCGCTGCGTGACTGCCTTGACGTGGCTATTGTGACCCCTGTAGTGTCTCGGAAAGTTTGGGGACCTCACGCCAGAACATGGTCCGAAGGAGGCTGTTCATGACGGTCAGGCTGCGCTGGACGATTCGTTGTGTCGTTGTCCTTTTATTGCTCATGATGTCCGCAAATGCCTCCGCACAAGAAGCCACGCTGAGCGGGACGGTGACCGACATTACCGGCGGTGTGCTGCCTGGGGCCACGGTGGTCGCCGTGCACGAAGCCACCGGAAACAGTTACACGTCAGTCACGGATGAGACGGGTCGATATCGCATGGCGGTTCGCACCGGAGTCTACCGACTGACCGCGGAGCTGGATGGGTTCGCGACGATCACGCGGGCGGGGGTGGAGCTTCTCCTCAGCCAGCAGGCCGTTATCAATGTGCAGATGCAGCCATCCTCGCTGCAGGAGTCCGTTGTGGTGACGGGACAGCCCGGCTTGATTGACGTGACGCAGTCACGACCGAGCGGGAACATCGATCCGCGTCAGATGCAGGAACTGCCTCTGAATGGCCGCAACTGGATGGATCTGGCGATGCTGTCGACTGGCAACCGCACGAACGCGGTCTCCGATGCTCCGACCACGGCCGGCGTCGCAGGAACCTACCAGCTCAATCTGGACGGCCAGCAGGTCACGCAGAATGTCGTAGGCGCCTCCTTTGGCAATGCGCGCTACAGCCGAGACGCCATCGCCGAGTTCGAGTTCGTGGCGAATCGTTTCGACGCGACCCAGGGCCGCTCGGCCGGCGTACAGGTGAATGCGATCACCAAGTCAGGCACCAACGTGCGCAGGGGTACTCTCTCGTCGTATTACCGCAACGATCGCTTCAATGCCGCCGATTTCATCGTCGATCGTGTCCTCCCGTACTCGAATACACAGGTCAGCACCACCTTTGGCGGTCCCATCCGTCGTGACCGGATTCACTATTTCGGCAACTACGAATACGAGCGGGAACCGCAGACGATCACCTATACGACTCCTTACCCGACCTTCAATATCGATCTCAACGGAACTCGCCGGGAGCACAAGGGTGGCGTACGCGTCGACGCTGAGTTGTCCTCACAGACGCGTCTGACGGCACGATACAGCAAATGGAACCAGGTGGTCCCGTATCGCACTGCGGGCGGTTCCACGACCACGCCATCCACTGCGGAGGGTGTCGACAGGTTTCAGGATCAGGTGCTCGTCACCGCCATGCAGGTATTCGGCAATCGCGCGGTCAACGAGATCAAAGCCGGGTATGCGAGCTTTCGGTGGGCTCAGTACTCCCAGATCAGAAATCCCAATTCCCCGGCCCTGGGTTCGAAGGGCGCTGGATGGGGCGCGCCCGGCGTGCAACTAACTGGCTTGACCCTTGGGAACGGGCAATCCACGCCACAGGACGCCGACCAGGCAACCTACTCCGTGCGCGACGACTTCACCTACTCGTACACACGGGGTGGCCGTCACGATCTGCGACTCGGCGGCGAGTATATCTATCAGCACGTCTTTTACTATGTGTGTCGTACATGCGTCGGCGTTTTGACTGCGAATCTCGGGCCGGTTCCCGGCAATATCGAGGAACTGTTTCCGAATCAGTTTGACGTGTCGACCTGGAACCTGACCGCATTGTCGCCAATTTCCCGGGGATGGCGGCAAGGCGTAGGGGACTTCGATTTCGTCAATCCGCGACATACCTATGGCTTTTGGATACAAGATGACTGGTCCCTTACATCTCGGCTGACGTTGAATTTGGGAATGCGCTATGACTTTGCGCTCAACGCGTACGAGAATGGCATAGGCCTCGGCGCGTTCCTGCCAGCCGGACGTTCCGACGACATCGACAATATCGCCCCGCGGCTCGGCTTTGCCTACAGGCTCAACGAGCGCACGGTTCTCCGCGGGGGCGCCGGCACGTTCTACGGCGAAGAGCAGAACCCGCATCCTGTAAAAGCTTTCAATCAGGCGGCGATTCCCGAACGATTGAACGACGGCCGGCCGAACTTTGCGTCAGATCCGTGGAACGGGCCCGCGCCGACCTATGAACAGGTCATCGCTTCTGGATTGCGGCGAGATATCACGACGAATATCCCGAGTCCGGAGGCTGTGGAACGATTCAGTTATCAAAGTTCCGTGGGTGTGCAGCGCCAGATTGGCGAGTCGGTGGCAGTCGAGGCGGACTACGTTTTCACTGGCGGTCGCAACGAGCAGGCCACGTTCAATGCAAACCTCGCCTACAATCCGCTGACAGGGGCCAATTACCCGTTCACCGATATCAGCCGCCGGCCGTATCCGGATTGGGGCTCCGTCAGCATGAGAGCACCCGGCGGGTGGTCCAATTACCATGGCCTGCAGACGAGCTTTACGAAGCGCCTGAGTCACGGCTGGCAAGCCTCGGGGACCTACACGCTCGAGGATTACAAGGACGCGAGCGCTCTTCCGGTGGTCTTTGCCGATCAGAACCCATTTGCAGGGTCTAATGCCATCACGCCCGCGCCCGACATCGGGGGAGAGTACACGCGTGCCGCCACAGGTCAGCGTCACCGGGCTGTCTTCAATGGCATCTGGCAGCTGGGGTACGGTTTTCAGTTGAGCGGGCTCTACTTCTTCGGATCCGGGCAGCGCTTCAGTACGAGCTGGGGCGGCGACGTACGGATTTCGTCGATCGGCTCGGCCCGCCTGCGCCCGGACGGAACGATCGTTCCTCGTAACAACCTGGTAGGGAGTCCGATTCACCGCGTGGATCTCCGCGCGCAAAAACGGTTCGCGCTGGGTGGCAGCCGATCCCTCGACGGCATTGTCGAAGTCTTCAATCTGGCGAACCACCGGAACTTCGGAGCTTATACGACGCAGGAGAGCAACAGAAATTACGGCCTGCCATCTCAGGACACGAATGTGGCGTACCAGCCTCGTGCACTTCAGTTTGGTTTCCGGCTCGCTTTCTAGCGCCAGAGGACGCACGACATGAAACTGAGACTGACGGTTGCGGTGATTGTGCCGGTTCTCTGGTTGACCGCGTCTTCGGTATCCGGTCAATCGGGAGGACCGGAAAGGAGTTGCGCGGAACTCAGAGCCGACCCGGCGCAGTTTCACAAGTGTGCGCTCACCAGAGCCGGCACCTTTAATCCGCCGCGCACGCCGGATGGGCGGCCTGATCTGCGAGGGTTCTGGGGGCGCACATTGAACTCGTACGATCTCGAAGATCACCCTGCCAGCTTCATGATCCGGGCGCAGAAGAGCCTGATCGTGGATCCGGCGGACGGGCTGCTTCCGTATCAGTCGTGGGCCGTCGAGCAAAAGAAGAAGAACGCGGCCATGTACGTGGACGGGAACGCGTTGTGCCGATTGTCCGGCGTGCCACGTACAACGGCGTATTCATCGGACCGGATGCTGGTTCATCAAACGCCTGACCACATCCTGTTCCTCTCCGACGATCATGGTTACCGGATTGTATCGATGGATGGGCGTCCCCATGTGGGAGACAGTATCCGACTGTGGAACGGCGACGCGCGCGGACGATGGGAGGGCAATACGCTCGTGATCGACGTGACCAACCAGAATGGGAAGACATGGTTCGACATCGCCGGAAATTTCTCCAGCGAGTCGCTGCATGTCGTTGAGCGATTGACGCTCGTTGACAACAACACGCTCCATTACCAGGCCACGCTCACCGATCCCAAGGTGTACACGCGATCCTGGACGATCGCTGCGGCGCTTCTCCGCAATGCTCCAGGCGATGGCGAATTGTGGATAGAAGAATGCTATGAAGGTGAAAAGTCGTCGGAGAATATCATCACGACCCACGGACGCTACCCTGGGTTTGCGTCCGCCACTGGCCGTTGATCCGAGAAGCATCAAAGGAACGTTCAACCAAGCCATCGTCTTCAGAAGTGGGTTCCACGCCCGGCCATCATCGGATGCCATAGAACACAACCCTGCACTCCAGGAAACAGGATTGGTGTTGCTGCGAGTTCGGGACGATTTCCGCAACTGGGTTCCCCTTTCATTGGTCCGAATGACGTGCAAGGCGCGGTCCGCGATACCATCGGCTATGGCCACGACAGATCAGGAGATCGGGCTTCGGCCTCCGCCGGGGTCGGGTGTCAAGGGAGCTCGTTGGAGAAGCTCTTCTGAGTATTGATTGACGATGTCTCCTGGTGAATCGACGCCGCATTGGGGCGCGCGGAATTCATCCCCCGCTGTGGATGCAGGGTCCGAACGCAGCGTTCACGCCTATCCACGCGACTTGGCCGACGCGGTGCACCGCCGCTTTCCGGAGGCATTGGTCGGTACAGGCATCGACTTGATGCTTCCCGAACGGGCGCACCTTGAAGCGGTTCTTTCGGTGTGCTACCAGGCCAGTTTGCTGCGCGAAGAAGGGCGCCCAGTGACCTTTCGTGTCGCGTGGGCCGGCCCCGACCTGTTCCGCGCAGCCGAGGGACCACCGGCCGGCCTGCACCGTCTTGTCTTTGCCGAGCCGCGGCCCTTTGATCAGCACGAACTGCGGCGATTGGCGCCCGCTGTCGTGTTCTCTCGAACCCTGATCGGCGTGATCACGGACCCAGACCTTGGGCCGCGGATCTGGGGAATCATTCATTCCGGCGCACACTGGCTGCAATCGGTGAGAGGCGGTCGAGAAACTCAGCAGGCGATCCCTCCTGTCTTGATCGTCGCGGTCTCTGGCCCCGGGCGCGTGCTCGTGAGCGCAGGGGCGATCACGCTCGCGGAGCTGACGAACGGCACGCTGATCAGCCGCGGGATGGACGTGTTCCAAGCAGCCTGGCTCGAGGACGTGTTTGCGGCCATCGGCAGGATCGAACTGCCGCAACCAAAGGAAGGGCGAGCCGTCACGCTGCCGGCGGCCGTTGATCCCAGATTCGGCGCTGTGCTGGCCTGCCACGTTCTTCGTCGAGTGCTCGCTACCGTCCGTAGCGCCCAGCACGGCGGCATGCTGGTTATCGTGCCGGAGGGCGATGCGTACGAGTTCCTGACCGATGGAAGTCATATACGACTGAAATACCCCTTCGTCAGCGAAGAACCTCGGCGACGCCTTCCCACCCTCATGGCCACGATCATCACCGAACTGGTCGCAGCGTACGCGAAAGCTTCCAAGGCCCACGTCGGCTGGAGCGAATACGAAATGAGCGATGTCAAGTGGGTGATTGAGGGCGACGCGGCATTATTCGAGGCCGCGCATCTTGTCGCGGACCTCACGCACGTGGATGGCGCGGTCGTTATGACCTCAGGACTCGACTTGCTTGGGTTCGGCGGAGAGATTGCGGGCGATTTGCCGGAGGTTCCCCGCGTGATGCGGGCGCGGGATCTGGCTGGAGAGGACCGTGAATGGGTACGAACGGACCGCGTCGGCACTCGCCACCGCGCTGCATACCGATTGTGTCAGGTGCTTCGCAATGCGGTCGCTATCGTTGTGTCACAAGATGGCGGCCTGCGATTCGTCCGCTGGCACAAGGACGCCGTCACGTACTGGGAGCAGGTTGCGACAGCACCATGGGAGGTGTAGTGCGCAATCCTTCTCGTGGCCATCACGTAGTGCACCACTCTCTTGAGTCGGCTCGGCTGAGTCGGCTCGGCGCCGAGTGCCGCGCGTCGCCGTCTTCGTCCTGACGCGCGGTGAATATCGCTGCGTCGAGGGGGCACATTTGAGCGCTCCGTCAGCGAAGCAGGGCGACGAGATTGGCGGGGCTCCGCGCACCTCACTCGTTCGGACTGATGCGCGATGCGCACGCGCTGGTCGGATCGACTGGTTGCCGCGCGGAACATTTGACGAATCCATTACCCACGCATGCTCACATGAGCTGCAGAACAGCACGCTCACGGTAGTGTTCTCGTGGACTTTCATCACCGGGTGGACAGAGCAGCAGGGGCACCGCAGGTCGACGTTGTAATCCGGTGTGATGCGTGGCACGAGACAGCCTCCGTCGAGTGAATCGACGCTTTGATGGCGGCTGTCCGTGTGGGCAGGAACGTCAGGAAAGCTGTTGCCAGTGTACGCGAATCGGCCGCCGCTCGGCCGCGAATTCCGCTGAGCGGTATCGGCGACGGCAGCGCGGCCTTTTCGAGAATCGCAGTGAGCCGGCCCGGCGCAACACTGGCAGAGCAGCTGGACACTTCCATGTCAACGGTACGCGGATCATCGTGTCCGACAGGCCTCGAGGAGGCGAAATTCGCCTGCACCGGCCGCTTCCCACGCATCGGTGGCATCGGTGCGAGCTGACTTGACGACTGCGTCACGTGCGGCTTCTTTGTAAGCGCCGCCTTCGGTCAACCGCGCGACGGCACCGTCTCCCAGACTCCGGTTAACGCTCCATGAGACGCCGGTGCGGTCGAGGATGTAGTCACCGGCCAGAGGATGACGCGTGTACGTCTGGGGTTGGAAAGGCCACTTCACGACTTCGTGTCGTCTCTGACCGCCGCGACCCCCGGAACGGCGGCCGTATGTGGAAGGCACGCTTCGGTCGCGCCGGGGCCATTTTCCAACATCCTCAACGTCCTCTCCGGAAGGGCACGCGGCGCTCGAGTACGGCAATCAGCTGGAGCGTCACGATCGATACTCATGACAACACTCACGTTTGTCACGCGGTGACAACGTGACCGCTGAAGGAGAACGGGGGCCGAGCAGCTTCCGATACGCGAATGGCTCCCTAGCGCACGCCGACGTTTTCGGCACGCGGGCCTTTCGGACCCTGTCCCACGGTGAACGACACCTCCTGGCCTTCCCGCAGACCGTCGAACGGCGTGCCGTTACAGGCCGAGTGATGGAAGAAATACTCAGTGCCCTCAGTGGTCGTAATGAAGCCGAAGCCTTTGTCGGTAAGACGTTTGATCGTTCCGTTCGTCGTAGTCATTGATGTTCCTTTTTTGGGGAGTTCGTCAAGTTACAGGGCAGCAATTGGCGAGGCGCCTCGTGCACGGCTGGAACGGGTACGCTCGCTATGCGAACCGGCCGGACGGCGGACGCTGTCCGAGGTGCAGTCGGTCGGCGTTCCAGATCTGGCCGCAGTCTGTGCACCGCCAGTATGTCGAGACGCTTAGTGCCTTGCTGGTCGTCGTGACCTTAAGTGAGGTGCAGAAAGGGCAGGCTTTTGGCGCGACGGGTGCTTCAGAAGGTTGGGTGTACACGCGGCTTACCTCTCAGTGCTGCGGATCATTCTCTTCGGCCGAGCCGCTGTTGTGCCATCCAGTGACGGCTGACGGTCCCGAGGTCGACACCTTGATAGGGTCGAACCCAGGATGTCGCGAACGCGGCAACCGCGACGGCGATGCCGACGCCCAGGGCGATCCAGGCAGCATTCACGAGCGTCCCGTAACTGCCATCGCGATCTCCCTGGCACCGCTGGACGGAAGTCCGCCTGCGTCCGGATCGCAGCGACGATGCCGAGGACACCGAGCCGCCGGTCGCGGAAACAACACCACGCAGTCCACTCTAGACAATACGTGCCGGCCGGACTGTCCCAAAATGAACACATCGGCGGGATTTGATGGAATGAAGACGGCGAGTCGGAAAGGGGTTACTCCCACTTCGACGACCACGTCGGGTCGAGCTTCGAAGGATCTGGTGCAGACCGCGCGAGCGAGAATAACTGAGCATCTCGGCGCGTAGCGACGCGTCAGGCTGGCGGAGGGTCGTCAGGGCTTGCAGCGGCTGTCCCCGGTTCCGCGAGCGCGCTGCGGAACGTCGTGCCGAACATTTCCCACGCGGTGACGAAGAGCGCCGCCAGGATCGGGCCCAGGATGAAGCCCATCGCGCCGAAGAACATGAGTCCGCCGAGTGTCGAGAAGAAGATGAGCAGCTCGTGCATCTTGGTGTCCTGCCCCACGAGCCGCGGTCGCAGCACGTTGTCCACGCTGCCGACGACGAGCGCGCAGAACAGAGCGAGGGCGATCCCTCGCCAGACCTCTCCGGTTGTCATCAGGATGATCGCCGCTGGTACCCACACGAGCGCGCCGCCGACACCGGGGATGATCGACAGCACGGTCATCACCGTCCCCCAGAAGATCGCCCCGTCAATACCCACGGCCCAGAACGCCAACCCTCCAAGAACGCCCTGAGCCACGCCGATCAGAATCGTGCCCTTGAGCGTCGCGCGGGTGACGGACACAAACTTCCCGACCATGCGTTGCTTGTCGGCTTCTGTGAGGGGCAGGTACGCGAGCACGCCTCCGAGCAGGCCCGGACCGCCGGTCAGGAAGAAAAACATCGTGTAGAGCAGGACAAAGAAATGAAAGATGAAGAGCGCCGTCGCCCGTGTGGTGGCGGAGAGCGCGGCGAAGAGGAAAGCGCTCGTGCTGCCGACGAGTTCGCCGGCCTTGGTGAGGATCTGCGCTCGGTAGGGCTCGATGCGATCGTAGCCGGGGAGAGCGCGCAATCGGCGGTCGAATTCGCCAGGCTGATCGACGAGTTGCTGGAGACGCGGCCTGATGGTCTCGGTGACGCGCAACGCTTCATTGGCCCCGGCCCCGAGCACTGCCAGGAGGGGCGCCATCACCAGCACCAGCAACAGCAGGAGCGTCGCGATTGCGGCGAGCGCCTTGCGGCCACGGATCCGGCCGAGGATCCACTCATATACGGGATAGCTCAGGCCAGCAAAGATGGCCGCCAGCAGGATCGTCAGCAGGAACGCGCGGATCATCGCGACGAACGCGGCGGAGATCGCCGTGACCAGCAAGAGAAGAAAGGCTTGGCGAAAGCGCGTCTCTGTCATGACGAGCCCGGAACCGCTGGTGGATGCCGACTCAGAAGAGGTCACTCCGCCAGTAGAGCACGTCATCGACGGAAAGCCGCGGCTCCACCATCGATCCGAGTGACGTGGCGCTGGCGAGCAAGTCGGCACCATCCACCAGCGCAATCGTCGCTGATGGCGGCGCCCCCACGCCGTCTTATCAGCGCGGTGTCAAACTTCGAGTAGGCTTGGCGACTCAGCCCTCCGGGTAAGAGTAGGTACATCGCCTCTCGAACTCGCTCGAGAATGATCCCTTTCGCTGCAACGACAGTCGTCACCTGACGAATTATCGTTCCGCAACAGGGCGACCGACGATTCCATATATCACCGCCTTGGATGCATACCCGAGACGCGCCAGCCGCTCAAAGAGCATTTCGGCTCGATTGCAAAAAGCAGTTCATCGGCCACGATCCCGTTCCGGAGGCGTATCGTCGGGTCACCTTCAGCTGTTCCCAAGCGCTGCGGTCCAGCCGTTTCCGCTGCGTACGAAGACGTCAGCCTGGGAGATGCTGAAACGACGGGTGTCGCCATTCCACGTGAGCCGCTGCACGACAACGCGCATCCCCTCGATGCGAAGAAGGTTGAATGAGTTGCTTTCACCTCTGCGCCTTATGGATGTTGCACTTCCGGCCTCAACGGCAATGGCCGCATGGTCCTGTGCTAAGTAGCGGATCGCGGTATGGCAGACATGGCTCAGGTGCAAATGACCCGTAAGAAAGATATCTGCGCCCGCCGCGACGAGTGTGCTCAACGCCTCCCGGTCGGCCGCCGGAACCGTCAGACGCGCGGTGCGCGTCACTGGCGCATCGAAGGGGTGATGACACACGATGATTTTCACGAGATCAGTCGGCAGGTCCTCGAGAAGAGTGACCAGACCGGCGACATCACGGGACGTGAGGCCACCGTCTTTGACGGTGAAGGACCGCGTTGTGTCTGCGCCGATAAGGGCGACCTCTGAATCGACGAACAACGGATTGCGCTCTGGGCTGATGTGCCGTCGAAATCCCCTCAAAGGATCGCCGAATCGCGAGAACAGATTGTAGAGCGGGACGTCGTGATTACCCGGTACAACCACTCGCGCGAAGGGCAGGGCATCAAGGAAAGCCCTGGCGCGTCGGAATTGCGACGCCCGCGCCCGTTGCGTAAGGTCGCCCGACACGGCAACGACGTGCGGCTGGAGGTCTCGCACGCAGTGGATCAGTGCGTCGACAACGACTGGGTCGTCGGCTCCGAAGTGCAGATCGGACAGGTGAGCGACCGTTCGCACTACCGTTGGCGCCCGTCTGGATGCGCTCCGCGAACAAGCACCCGCAACGCAGCCGCTCTGAGCCGGTAGTGAAGTGGCGTCTGCAGTATGACAATCTCTCCGTCAAGGGCGACCCTGACCCGTTTTGGTCGCATACTGATCCGAAGCTCGCGCGCACACACGACTTCCAGCGCGGAACTGCCGTCCAGACCACGAACGAACGCGCGGACGCCCAGGCGCCACAGCTCGAGCATCTGCAGAGGACGAATCACACACACGGCCAATCGATGGCTGTCGAGACAGGTCTTTCCCGGGATCGAAAAACTGTCCATCTGATCCGCGTTCATCCCCACGAACACCAGCGGCGTCCTGCGTGGAAATGGGACGCCGTCCACCGCGAGCTGGACGTTCATCAGCGAGGGCGGTTGGGCCAGCGCGAAGGCGACTGAGAGGTACGATGCCCACCGACTGCGTCCCAACTGTCTGTATGCCGCTTCACGGTGGTGGAGAACCGTGGGGTATAAGCCCAGGCTGGAATTGTTCAGGAATATGCGCCCATTGACCTCGCCGACATCGGTGGGTTTTGGCACGCCCGCGGCTACCACGTCGACCGCTTCCTCGAGCTCGAGCGGCACGCCTAAGGCGCGCGCGAAGTAATTGAACGTTCCTAGAGGAAGCACCCCCAGCAGCTTATCGGTGTCCACAAGCGTTGCGGCGACGGCGGCGATCGTCCCATCTCCCCCAGCGGCGACAACGGTGTCCGCACGTCCTGTGGCGGCGCGTCCGCACGCGGCGATGAGCTCGGTGCCGGTGTGCGCAAGCTCAACATGGACTTGCATGCCTCTGGCGGAAAACGATTCCTCCACGCGTCGGGCGATCTCATCTTTGCCCAGCGTTCCGGACCGATGATTGATGACGATGGCCACACGGCGCTGAGTCGGCGGACGAACATCGTCGGTTATGTGGCCCAGGGGCGCAGTCATGGTACGCAGCACTGCAAGATCTGTTCGTCGCTGTGTTGGGTAATGTCAGATCATGCCTGGTGGCGGGCGAAACGCGTGCGCCTCCGTTCGCAACATCGTGTGGAACTTCGGCGCGCCAACAGCACTCGTGCGCCATCACGCCGAGCTCGCCTGAATCCGCGCGAGCGAGGTGGGGCGCGTCCGGCCCGTTCGCGTCGAGCCGAAAGCGAGATGCCACGTGCCTGAAAAGCTGCGGCGGCAGGCCAACGCCCCACGTAATTCGTCTGGATTGCGCCGCATCGTCGGATAAGGCACCTCACGTTCCCGTGATCTGCCCGCGCGAGCCGGCACACGCCCAACGATGTTATCGCCGGTGCTATTACAGCCGAAGGGATGAAGCATGCTGAAGAAGGCATCGGACACCCTCGTCTCCCTCTGGAAGAGCCGCATCCTCGCCACACTCGGCAGAGTCGGTCGGTGGACGCTTCTCGTTACCGTCCTCTGCCTCGCCCTCATTGGGTTCCTTCATCTCACCCGCGGCACGGCTGTTCGCCACGTCCGCGGCGTGGCCGCAGACGGTGCACCAATCGGCGTCAGCGAGGCAGAGTTTCCGCTCATGGCAACGATGGCCACCGGCGCATGGCTCACCCCCGGCAACCATGTCGAGGTGATGCTGAACGGTGACGGCACCTATCCGCGCCTGTGGGAAGACCTGCGGTCGGCACAGCGGTCGATCACCTTGCAGTTGTATTACGGCGCCCCAGGTCGTATGGCCGACATGCTCGGGCAGATACTGCGTGAACGCGCTAAGGCGGGCGTCCGCGTGCTTGTCCTCTACGACGCTTTCGGGTACCTGTAGACATTCCCGCTAATCATCGCGACGAACTGCGGGCTGCTGGCATCGTCGTTGAACCTTTTCGCCCGATCCGTCTCTCCACGCTGCATCTCGCCCAGAACCGTTCACACGTCCGCGGCATTGTCATCGACAGCAAGGTGGGCTGGACGGGCGGGTTCGGCATCGACGACAAGTGGTTCGGCGACGGACGCAGCAACGGCTCCTGGCGCGAAACGAACGTGCGTTTCGAAGGCCCGGCGGTTCGACAACTTCAGGCGGCATTCGCTGCGGCATGGGTCGAGGCGACCGGAGTGATGTTCACGGGGCGGGCGACTCTCGAGTCGGAGCCGAACGGCGCGACGGCGGCGGGCCTGCTGTACACGGCGCCGACGTTGGGAAGCACTGCCGCCGAGCGCTTCTTCGCGTTGTCTATCGCCGGGGCGCGGAAGACCCTGTACATAACGAACTCGTACTTCGCGCCCGACCGCAACTTCATCGACCTGCTTGCGGCCGCCGCACAACGTGGAGTCGACGTGCGGATCCTGACGGCCGGGCCGCGCACCGATGTCAACATCGTTCGACTCGCCGGTCGAGCGTGGTACGACACGCTGCTCGCGGCCGGCGTGCGCGTATACGAATGGCAACCGACCACGCTGCACGCCAAGACGTTCGTCGTTGACGCCGAGTGGTTCACCGTGGGGTCGATGAACTTCGACAATCGTTCCATGGCGCTCAACGACGAAGCCACCTTGATGGTGCTCGATCGAACGGGTGGTCAGAACATGAACCGAATCTTTC
Organism: uncultured Acidobacteriota bacterium; assembly: GCA_963814955.1. Taxonomy (GTDB): domain Bacteria; phylum Acidobacteriota; class Vicinamibacteria; order Vicinamibacterales; family UBA2999; genus DATCJA01. The sequence goes on along the minus strand of CAWFEX010000008.1, from coordinate 33,463 downwards.
TCGATGATTTGCGTCATGCTGAGGAGATCACGATGGAGGCCTTCCGGAGTCGCTCGTGGCTTGAGCGCATTGCCGAGCGGGCCGCGAACTCCCTGACGCGGTTGCTGTGATGCAGCTGAATGTTGGCAATGGACGACGGCGGCTCATCTGGCTCCGAGGACATGATCATCGGATCGCTCGGCACAGGGTGATAGCTTCACAAGAGGAGGACCGATGGCAGGCTACAAGGTCGGCTATTTGATCGGCAGTCTGGCGACCAAATCGATCAACCGGTTGCTCGCTAAGGCCCTTGTGAGACTCGCTCCGCCGGAACTCCAAATGACGGAGATCTCGTTCAAGGATTTGCCGCTATACAGCTACGACTACGACGCGAACTACCCTCCGGTCGCGACCGAGTTCAAGAACGCCATAGCGGCGGTTGATGCCGTGCTCTTCGTCACGCCCGAGTACAACCGCTCGATTCCCGGCGGCCTGAAGAATGCGATCGATTGGGCGAGTCGGCCCTACGGCAAGAATGCATTCGCACGAAAACCGTCTGCCTTCATCGGGGCGTCGCCAGGGAAGATTGGAACGGCGATCGCGCAACAACACCTGCGGAGCATTCTGGCGTTCTGCAATTCGCCACAGATGAATTCGATCGAGGCGTACATCCAGTTCGAGCGCGGGCCTGATTACCGAGGACGGTCAGGTCACCAACGAAGCGACACGGGGGTTCCTCCAAAACTACATGGTGGAGTTCAGCGGTTTCATCGCGCGCGTTTATACGGTGCTGCCACGCAGCGCATAGTGGCGTTGCCAGAGGGCCCCACGCAATGCACGCGGACGTCGATTCGTTGCCGAACCCAGTGAGTACCGCTCCGCTCGGCGATTTGCGCAATGCCGGTGAATTCGGCCAGTAACGAGGTGGTCACGCTAAAGACGGTCGCAGGCGGGCCATGGCCGCTCGAATGTGTTCGAGCAGCACATCGGGATCGCAGGGTTTGGAGATGAAGGTCTCGGCGCCTGCCGCCCGGACTGTCGCTGGGCTCGGACACTCGACCTGTGCGCTGAGCGCGAGGACTGGCACTTGTGCTGTGGCGAAATCACTCTTAAGACGCTTAATCGCCTCGAGTCCATCAAGGACCGGCATCCATAGATCCATCAAAATGAGGTCGGGCGTGTTTCTCTGGGCTTTTTCGACCGCTTCGCAACCATTGCGCGCTTCCTCCACCGTGAATCCCCAGAAGGTCAGCCAGAGACGCCACAACTCGCGAATATCCGCTGAGTCATCGGCGATGAGTATGCGTTGCGGCCGCCGAGTGGTCCGCCGCTCCATACTCCTTGACTCTGCAAGAACGACGACACTCCTTGACTCTGCAGGAACGACGACGTGAACAGACGGGGTGCGGAACCTTCGCGCCCCAGGACTCGGAACAGCAGAGTTCGACTAGCGGGAAGCCGCCTGGAAGCCTCGTGAACGTGGGCGTTACGACCGTGCATAACCTACCGCCTGTCATTCTCCCCATCCCGCTGTCGCTGACTCAGCGCCGCGATACGCGCTCACAGGTACGGACAATCGAGCATCAATCCACGCATGCCCGCCGGTAGCGGCACAATCGTCAGAACCAGAACGGCCAACGCCACAGCACCCAACGCGAACCGCTTCCCGTCGAGCGGCGTCACGTCGTCCAGCGCCGGCGTGTGTGAAAAACCGGCAATCAAGGCAATCATCAGCGCCCAGGTGAGCAGCCCGGGCCATACCGTGAGTCCCAGTCCCACCATCACGAGAAAAGCGGCCATTCCGATGTGGCGCGCCCAGCGCTGACCGAATAGCCCATATGCGATGTGGCCGCCATCCAGCTGCCCGACAGGCATCAGATTGAGCGCGGTGATGAACAAGCCGATCCACCCGGCGAACGCCACCGGCGACAGGCTGATGACGGCGGTGCCCAACTCGCCACCGTTGGCAAACTGGTAAATGACGGCCAGGAGGAACGACGAGCCGGCGTAGAGGCCCGTCGTGTCTGACGCCTCGTCGAGTGGAGGCGTTCCACGAAGGCCGAAATACAAAGCCGGGAGCGCCACAACCAGGCCTGCGAGCGGGCCGGCAATGCCGATGTCGAACACAGCCTGCCGGCTTTTGATCAACGACTTCATCTGGATGAACGCACCGAAGGTCCCGAGGCCCATCGGAACCGGAATGAAATAGGGGAGCGTCACGTCGACGCCGTACCGCCGCGCGGTGAAGTAGTGACCGAGTTCGTGCACGCCAAGAATCCCCAGCAGCGCCGCGGCATACGGCACGCCGGCCATGAACTGGCCCGGGTCGGCCAGCAGATTCACGCCTTGATGGAGCGCTCCCGCCCATACTGTCGTGGCGACGGTCGCCAGGAAGAGCACCACATTTGTGGTGATCGCTCCGCGCCGTCGCAATTGCCCTGCGACGGCCTGCGGTAACGCGATCACCCGCACGCCGTCGCGGCCGCGATCCTCGAGAAGCGGCGTCAGCCGTCGCGGCGACAGAAGCCGCTCGAGCGATGCGAATGCAGCCGACGAATGGTCGCGGAGGCGTCCTTCAACGATTGGAACGCCCGCTTCGGTGTATGCGCGCCGAACGTCGACGACTGGCGCAACCAGAACGCCGAGCTCCTCGCCGGCGCCCCCACCCTCGGGCTGGACACGCCGCGCGGCAGCAACGTATGCACCTGGACCTTCCTCTGGATCGGATCGCCGCCATAACCAGGGAAGAATCAGGAAGGGAAGGAGCAGGAACAACCAGAAGAGTACGGTCGGTCGCCCTGCGGTTCTCTCAGCCGCGCCGAGCAGAATCATCAGCGGCATCAGGAACAAAAGCAGCAGCAGTGCCGCATTAACCAGCCGCCACGCGCCAGACATAACTGTTCTCCCTACGTCAGAGTACGTCGGACCTGCGTGCCTTTTGTGGGAAAACGTTGGAGATACCGAGAGACGAGAGCTTGACGTTCATGCGGCGTCCATCCCTGCTTCAACAACTTCGCCCTGAACGTCGGCCTTCTCGCGCCGCTACCGCTGAGACGTGTTAGTGGCCTGAGCCGTTGAAGCTGAACCTTGTGACCTTTGCTAAAGGGAATGTTACCTGCACAAGAAAGGGACGAAGGGGGGCCTATGCTTATAGGAGCGTCCGGAGAATGGCAGCGAACACACGCAAATGGCTGGGTTGCGGCAGTCTCCGTCGACACCGACGGCACGTATCATTACCTCGCACGCGATACAGCCGTGGAGGAGGTCGTGACCACCGCGCACGACAAGTCTGCAGACCTCAAAACAGCACAGAAGGCGGCGGATGCACTCGTCCCCGCCCACGACTGTGATTGCCCACGCTGGGCCGATATCTCCGCAAAAGTGCTCGTGCAGGCCAAGTGCTCCGCCCATCACGACATCGCCGTCACATACAGCCGACGAGAGCTGCAAGACAGCGTCTCAGCCGGAACGTTCGCATTCTACTGTGAGCGCTGTAACACCTATCGGGTGCCGACCGATGAAGAGCGCGAGAGCATTTCGAGGCGGCTCCATGACGACACTCCGTAATCGCGCAGTGAGCCGATGAACCGAGGGACAGACAGGCGTTCGGTCATTGAAGTCCAGGACACATCACGCGCAGGCAAATGTATGGTTCGTCCAGGCGAATTGACCGGCCGCTTCGCGGTATTCGCGAGATACGGTCGCGAAGAACTCGGTTCGGGCGTCGTGCGCGGTGATGAGGGGCCGGCCTTAAGGTCGGCCCTGCGGGGCACGTCGCAGACCTGCTCGTCATCGGCGACCGTATCATCCGCGATTGTCCTCGCAGCGCATTCTCGCCTCCGAGCACGTGAACGCGATTAGGATGCCGCTGGAAGGGGCAGTAAACTTAAGGCTCTTGAATGTCGGGGCGTAGCGCAGCCTGGTAGCGCACCTGCCTTGGGCGCGAGCAGTTCCCGTAACAACTAGTGAACGAAGCAGTTGTCGCGAGTGAAACGTGCTGCGCCCAGATTTGCACCCACCCCAAAGCATCAGCGGCGGCTATCCCAAAACGTTGCGGCGCGCCTGTTTGCCCTCCTTTGTCTTTCCTGTTGGGATCCTCAGTTGGGTTCGAGAACGATCGGGTTGCCTTCAGGGTCTACGATTCTGATCGATTGGTGGAATTGTGACGGTGCTGCTGCGCTACCAGCCGCTACGCTTCCTTCGGCGATGTACAGGCGCTGGTCGACGAAATAGACGCCCGCCTGAATGAGCCGCCCGTCCGATTGAGTCGTGGTGATCATCTGGCCGGGGATGCCGTCAAGACTGTCGAAGGCGAAATAGGTCACCTTGCCCTTGTCGCGGATCGCTTCGGCCGCGTGCGAGACGGCGGTGTGCGAATCCGTTGGCGCGCCCGCAAAATAGACAACGGTCAGGGAATAGCGACCGGATCCCCGTTCGGCCGAGTAGACACGCGCCGGCACCGTCTGGCCGAAGAACGTCGTATAGTCGATCTGTTCCATCTTCGGTTCGTGCGGGAAATTGATAGAGAACCCCCAAGCGCGATCCTCGTAATTGATCCATTCCTGTGCATGGGCCGACCCGGAAAGGAGCAGGGCCACAACGACAGAACTCAGTATCACGAAACGCATCGACTTTCCCCCCTACGTCCATGCGGAGTTATGCGGAGTGAACGTCGGCACAAAGATGTCCGGTGTCGCTCTCGTCATTCGACAATTTCGTGTCAGCCACGTGCCATAACGGGTTGATAGTCTGCACCTTCGCCGAAGGAAGCACCAGTCCTTCGGTCAAGTCGCTGTGGGGATACGAAGTTCAGCCCCTGGGGTGCGCGCGTCACACCATCGTGATCACCCATTCCACACCCGCGACAGTGTGAAATCACGGGACAGAGGTGACACCCAGCTCTCCTTCTAAGCTTAAGACCTTGGATTGGAGATCTGATGACGAATTCAGAGTAACGGCGGTTGACCAACTGGCGCTTGAAGGTGCTCCAAGCAGCCAAGGCGGTTGGCAATGTGGCGCGGACCTGTCGGCACGTCGGCATTTCCCGAAAGACGTTCTACAAGTGGCGACAGCGGTATCTCCAGCACGGTGATGCGGGGTTGGCGGACCGCGCCCGGGCACCGCACCGCTCCCCGCGGGCCACGCCGCCGGACGTCGTAAGCAAGATCCTCTACCTCCGGCAGCACTACCACTTCGGCCCTGGCAAGATTGCCGATTATCTGCAGCGGTTTCACGGTGTGTCGGTGGCCTGTGCCTCCGTGCATCGCATTCTGCGCAGGCACGGGATGAACCGCCTGCCCGCCAACCAAAAGTACCGGCGGCACGCGCACCGCTGGACGCGGTACGAGAAGGCGCAGCCAAGCCACCGGTTGCAGGTCGACGTCAAATTTCTCGAGCGCATTGCCGGCACGCGCCGGCGTTTCTACCAATTCACGGCGATCGACGATTGCACCCGCATTCGCGTGCTGAAAGTGTTTGACACCTGCACGCAACGCACGGCCATCGCATTCATCGATGACGTCCTCCGGCGGTTACCCTTCCGTGTCCATGTCATTCAAACCGACAATGGTGCCGAGTTTCAATCGCACTTTCATTGGCATCTCGAATCGCTCGACATCCGCCACGTCTACATCCGGCCGCGCACACCACACCTGAACGGCAAGGTCGAGCGCTCCCACCGCGTCGATGACCAGGAGTTTTACCAGCTCCTCGACAAGGATGGCATTACGGACGACATTCACTTGTTCAACGCGACGCTGAAAGAGTGGGAGGACTATTACAATTACCACCGGCCGCACGGGGCGTTGGCGGGCCAGACCCCGTACGAACGGCTCCTGGCAAAGGCGAGAGCCGGAGCGTCACCGACGTCCTGAGAACTTACACTTCACGGGCCCTTGTCGAAGCGTGAGCTTTGGTTAGGTAGTCAATGGGTCGTAGCGTAGGGCCGGCTTTAGCCGGCCCTGCGCGTGCGCTTTATTTCGCCGCGAAGCAGTAGATGTAGCCGTTGCCGCCGGTGCTCACGAGGTTCGGCTGGCTGCAGCCCTTGCTGGGGTGCGCCGAGTTCCACGACGTGTTGCCGCCGCCCCCTCGATCGTGATGGCCGAGCTGCACGCTCCCCTTTCCTTCTGCGTTGCTCGTGTAGTTGTTGCACGTATGATCCATCGCGTCAGTGAACGCACGGCCGGCCGTCGTCGAGCCAGTCAGGATGTCGTGCTGGTTCGCCGGCTGCGCACCCTGACCAGGTACGAGCTCACCCTTCTCGGTCAAGGCTGTGTTGCGTGAGATGTTGTTCCCGAGCTGTGCCAGCTCGACGCTATCTCCGTGCAGGTGCGCGAGGTCCTTCGCAACGATCTGCCCCTTCGCATTCGCCCACGGACCCGTGCCGATTCGATCACGGGCATTGACGGCGCCCGGGCCCTGCGTGCTCAGGTAGGCCCGCCATTCGCGATTGCCGGCGCCCGCCATGCCCGACGCGGCCGCCAGCGTCTGACAGTGCTTGTCGGCTCCGGCCAGCCCGCCGAGATTGGCGCCGCTCATCGGCATGCTCGTGATGAAGAAGCCCATGGGCTGAGCGGGTTGGCCGCCTTGCCCACCTCCCCCTTGCCCGATCAACGGCAGTGCCGAAAGTACCATGATGGCAAGAACGGTTATCACCCTGGCCATATCAGCGTCTCCTTCCTGGAAGCAATCACATTGATCGCCAGCGTAAGGTACCACGTTTCGTTTGTAGCCGGCGGTGCGCGATCCGGCCTTCGAAGACGCCGTCGTGTGACCGCAAAGCTCGACTGGAAAGTCGGAACTGCGGACACGCGCGGCGCGGCTGCAGTTCTGATTAACCAAGTCGCAGCCAATCCAAGTGTCAGTACAGATTTCAGCGGGCGGCGGCCAACCGCGGTGCGGCGGCGAGGCCAGGACTATCCAGGACGACGCTCATCTCCAGGATGCAACGCCTGGGCATCTCTGAAGGGAGGACGGCGCAAGTCAGCAAGCCCACCCACACAATCGCCGTGCCGACGCGCACGCGATGCACAACCGAAGGACCTGGCTGATTGAACGCCAACCCACTCGCCGGTCGCGTGGGCTGACAGTGTGCAAACGCTGTCGACTCGTGAACTGTGCGCAGCCTCGGCTGGACGAGCGCGTGCTCGGCAAGGTTCGATACCAGGGACCCTGCTTTGGAGGCGGGTGGTCGACCAGTGATCAACGCAGGTTACGGGGCGACACTCTTGGAATCTCGAAGGAATCCGCTGCTCTCTGGCGACTCGAGTTTTGCGACAGTTGTCGTTTGCGACGAGTTTTGCGACGGTCACGAGCGCCCGTGTCACAAGGGGAGTAAAATCCTTAGAGATTTCGAGTCGGGGCGTAGCGCAGCCTGGTAACGCACCTGCCCTGGGCGCGGGCAGTCTCCGTAACGACTGGTGAATGAACGAGTTGTGACGAGCGAAAAGTGCTGCGCCCAGATCTGCACCCACCCCTAAGCCATCAGCTCCAACCGAGTCGTCTCCCCGCGTCGTCCGACGTGCTCCACCTTCAGCCGCCGAGCCGGCGGTGCATTCGGTAGATCACATAAGCAATTCCTGCCAGGAGTACAGCGCCCCCAACGGCGAGCACGTTGTTCGCGTGCCGTGGGACGTTGGCCATGAAAATGGCGCTGTTCACCCGTACGATGTTGCCGACTGCAATTGAAATCAGATCGGCAGTTCAGATATATGAGCGGAAAGCCGACGGATCGTCCATAGTGCCACTCGAAAAGCCGCCAACGTGGCGCGTATCATGGCACTCGTGCCAGCCTGCTGCCGTGCTGAGGTGTGCGAGGAGATATTCAAGCCCAAGACTGCACAGAAGCAACTCAATCAGTACTGCAAGAAAGGGCCTGACCCGCTCGAACGCAAGATGCTTGCGAGCATCCCAGCCGGTGACCTAGACGGCGCTCGAGTCCTCGAGATTGGTGGCGGAATCGGCACGATGCAGGCCGAGCTGCTATCGGCCGGCGCACAGGAGGGGGAGATCATCGAGCTCGTGGCCGCTTATGAGCCTTATGCACGCGAACTCGCACGACAAAAGGGCATCGATATTCGAAGCGCGTTCCGCGTGGCGGACGTTCTGGAAGACCCGACGTCCGTTGCGCCTGCTCACATTGTCGTGCTCAACCGCGTCGTGTGCTGTTCGCCCGATGGCATCCGTCTCACTCGCGAAGCCGCTCGCCACGCACTCCGGACGCTTGTTTTGAGCTTCCCACGGGATCGCTTCTGGGTACGATTCGTCGTTTGCATGATCAACGGAACGCTTCGGCTCATGGGTCGTTCGTTTCGGTCATTCGTCCATCCGAAAGCCTCTTTGTACGGAGCTGCGGAAATCGAAGGATTCAGAGTCAGCACTACCGGCACGCGGTTCGCGTGGGAATTCTCGATGCTGCGTCGCGTCAATCCATGACGGTCCGGCCCAGCCGACTTCGATCGGACAGATCACTGCGATTCGCGCTTTCGCCAGTAACGTATAGAGCCAAGGGACATTCGCCGGGACAAGGGCGTCTGTGGTCTTGAATCTTTCGCTCGTTCAATTGCTGACTGGTTTGGGATTTCTTCGCGCGAGCATTCCGGCTACGCTGGCGAGGGCTGTCCGTGGAATCGATGACACCTGAGCGTTGGGAACGCATTAAAGGGCTGTATCACGCGGCTCGAACCCATGCCGATCGCGATCGCGCTCAGTTCCTGGCAGACGCGTGTGAAGGCGACGCCTTGTTGCAGCGCGAGGTGCACCTGCTGCTCAATCAGCCGGCCTCCACGGGCAGCTTCATGGACTTTGTGGGCGGGTCACCCAGTACGCAGCTCGGTGACGTCGTCGCCAACGATCTGACCGGCCAGCAGCTTGGTTGTTATCGAGTGCTGTCGCTCCTCGGACGAGGCGGCATGGGCGAAGTGTATCGCGCGAACGATTCACGACTGCGACGCGATGTGGCCATCAAGGTCCTGCCCGCAAGATTTACCGCGGACGCCGACCGCCTGGCACGGTTCGAGAGCGAAGCCCGCATGCTCGCGGCGCTCAATCATCCTCATATTGGCGCCATCTACGGGTTCGAGGACGCGCACGGCATGCCCGCGCTCGTACTGGAGCTCGTCGAAGGCGAGACGCTGGCCGATCGGCTGCACGGCGGGCCGATCCCGCCGCGCGAGGCGTTGGTCATCGCGCGACAGATCGCCGACGCGCTTGATGCCGCGCATCGAAAGGGAATCATCCATCGGGACTTGAAGCCGGCCAATATCAAGATCACGCCCGATGGGGCGGTCAAGGTGCTGGATTTTGGGTTGGCGAAGGCGGCGGCGAATGAGATCGCATCGACACACAACGCGTCGCAGCCCGCGACGGGCGCCATCGGCGCCACGCGAGTCGGCCTGATTCTAGGGACAGCGGCCTATATGAGCCCGGAGCAAGCCCGCGGTTTGCCCGTGGACGCGCGCTCCGACATCTGGGCCTTCGGCTGCGTGCTGTACGAAATGCTCACGGGGCGGCCACCGTTTACGGGCGAGACGGTCGCGGCGACGTTTGCCGCCATTTTCGAGCGCGCGCCTGACTGGGAGCGACTTCCACGGTCGTTACCTTCAAAGATGCGCGACTTGCTGAGTCGCTGCTTGCAGAGAGATCCCGAGCAGCGTCTGGTCAACCTCGCCAAAGCGCGGATGGAGATCGAAGCCGCCCTGACGCCGCCGACGCAGGCCGGCCGCGCCGTAGTCCAGGCCGCACTTCGCGCGTTATCGCGGCCGGTGTCGTGGCTGACGTTGGCCAGTGTGGGCGCAGCGGTGGCTGCTCTGATCGTGTTGCGAGTGAGCGACCCCGACACACCGGTGCCAGCGCTGATGAATCCGACGCAAGTGACGAGCGCTGTGGGTGTTGAAGACTATGCGACCTGGTCGCCCGACAACCGAACCATCGCGTACGAATCGAACGAGACCGGTGACTGGGACATCTGGGTCGCCCCGGCACCTGGCGGACAAGCGGTCAATCGTACAAACGACCACTCGGGAATCGATCGGTATCCGAGCTGGTCACAGGATGGGCGCTCCATTGCGTTCTGGTCCGATCGCGATGGCGGCGGCTATTACCTGATGCCGGCGCTCGGCGGCGCGCCCTCCTTATTGATCGCCACGCCCGGAACGGACTACGGCCGTCACAGCGCACCCGAGTGGTCGGCCGACGGAACCCGGCTGGCGGTGACGACATACACCGTTTCGGCTCGAGCCGAGCATTTCGTCGACATCGTCTCCATCGTCACTCGCGAATCGATCCGGCTGAGCCTGCCGGGCTCCGAAAACAGCCGACTCGACTTGAGCTGGTCGCCTGACACCCGATACCTCGCGTACGTCGAGGGGGTTCAGCAGGTCTCAGAGATCGCTCACTTGCGAGTGCTGCGACTGGCGGATGGCGCATCCTTCATCATCATCAACACCGGCGCGAACGTTCGTCGTCCGCAATGGTCTCCGGACGGACGGTATCTCTTTTACGTCTGCAACTGCGTGGGACCAACGGATCTCTGGCGCCGGCGAATCGTCGATGGAGCCGGAGCCGGCAATCCGGAACGCGTGACCACCGGCCTCGAGATTCGCGATTTCAGGTTTTCACGGGACGGTTCGCGGCTGCTGTACTCCAAGGGACGCTGGGTGTCGAACTTCTGGCGCGTGCCGATTCTCGAGAACCGACCGGCCACATGGGCGGATGCCGAGCAGATCACGTTCGACCAGGCGTATATCGAACAATTGAATGTGTCGCCGGACGGACAGCACGTCGCGTACAGCTCCGATCGGACAGGCAACCAGGATCTCTATGTCATGCCGATTGGTGGCACCGCGGTCCAGTTGACCGCCGACCCTGCCCCGGACTGGGCCCCAGACTGGACGCCCGACGGGCGCCGTCTCGTGTTCTATTCGTACCGGACCGGCGACCGTGAACTCTGGGTCATGCCCGCCACGGACGGTCCGGCGATGCAATTGACGCGTAGCCGCGGAGTCGATTTCATACCGCACTGGTCGCCCGACGGACGCGAGATCGCGTTTACTTCGAACCGTACCGGCAACTCGGACATTTGGGTGGTCTCCGCCGACGGCAAGGAGTCGCGGCAGATTACGCGACACCTGGCGTTGGACTCCAACCCCACGTGGTCGCCCGACGGACGATGGCTGGCTTTCCACTCAAATCGCGGGGGGCGGTTTCAACTGTGGCGGGCCTCGTTGCAGGGCGGCGAGGACCAGCTCCTGACGCGTGGGGCGGGACAGTCGCCGAGCTGGTCGCGGGATGGCAACGAGATCTACTTCAGAGGCGAAGAGGAGAGGGAGGGAAACCTCTGGAAGGTGTCCTTGAAGGACCAGAGCGAACGGCCCGTGACAAATCTCGTGGGGAAGCGAGGCACGATTGGTCAAATGCAACCGAGCACGGACGGAAGGTTCATCTACTTTCCGTGGCAAGACGACCTTGCCGACATCTGGGTGATGGACGTCGCGCCATAGCCTGACTCGCGCGAGAGAACCTCTCGCGCACACGCCAGCCGCCTGCAGTCGATCGACCAGAGAGCTCTTCGATGGCCTCGTCGGTTTGCATCGCGCGAGCACGTCGATGTTCGACGTCCTACTTCGGAAAAGCCGCCCGCGGCAGTCCAGGAATCAGTTTGAGCGCGTTTTCGAAGTACAGCTTACGCAGGACCGCATCGGGAAGCGCCAGACCATTGAGCTTCCAGAACGCGTGGTAGTCGCGGTAGTAGTCGAAGTACTCATCGGCGGTCTCGAAGGTGCGCCAGAAGTACGGGTACTCCTCAGGGGCAAACGTGTCTTTGCCGAACATGACACGGTCCTGGTACTTCACGAAGAAGTCGTGGGCGAATCGGGGCTGCCGGCCGAGCTCGTAGAGGATCGCACCGGTCTCGACGTAGAGGTTCGGCATATCGTCGAACATCCTGGCCAAGCGACCCAGGTCGTTGGCGTGCCACCCGAAGTGCGCGGCCACGAACTTCGTCTTCGGGTGCTTCTTGAACAGGCGATCCCGCTCGCCCATCAGCTCCTCGAAGGGCGGGCATCGCTCGGCTGGACAGCGGCGATTGGGGAACAGCGCCATCTCGAGATAGCGCTCGTTCGAATAATCGAATGCGCTCCAGAACGGCGCCGGATCGCCGATGTGCATCATCACCGGAATGTTCAGGTGCGCTGCCGCGGCCCAGATCGGATCGAGATCAGGGTCGTCCAGCTTCAGCCTGGTTCCATCCGCTCGGCGCGCGGTCAGGCCGAAGTCCTTCATGATTTCGCCAAGGCCGACGGCGCCCGCCTTCACATCGGCTTCGAGCTGTTCCGCCGCCATCTGGCCGAAGCCGGGGCCAACGTTGCGGAAGTCGATATTCGCGAAGATCGCGAAGCGATCCTTGTGCTCCGAAGCGCCGACCACTTGCAGGACCTGACGCATCTGCTCGCGGGAAATCCGTCCAGGATTGCCGGTGACGACCATGATTCGCAGATTGAGCGGGTCCATTGCGCTGACGACTCGCTCGACCGCCTCGCGAGATGTCAGTGGCGGCGGATGGCCGTGCAGGTCAATCGCGGGGAACTTGGCGCGCGGGACCGAGTGCTCGGGAACGACGAGGGTCGACCTCGGTTTGTACTCGCGAATGTTCGGAAGCGGTGACTCAGGCTGACGATCGCCCCCGCCCTGACGGCCGCCCTGCGCGAGGGCGACCCCTGCGGCCAACAGGAGCGCAGGGATGACGGCGACCTTCCGTCTCATGGAAGGCATTGTACTGAAAGTGTCGCAGCCGGCCGGTAAGCCGAATTCTGAAGAGAACGACCATTCCTCTAGCTGACGGGTTCCGTCGCACGGCGGTGAGGCGGAACCCCTGACGCGCGGCGGCGGTCTGTCCCTACTTCATCAACAAGGTCATACACGGCGTACGAAGTTCGAACGTCTTCGTCAGATTCACGACGCGGAACATCTGGTCCACCGTCGCTCCGGGTTCGTACGCGCCGTTTTGGAATCCCTCGGGAAGCTCAAACCTGATGTGGGTACTGCCGGCGCCTCCCGGTGATGTGTGGATAACGCCTGCATCGCCACCTGCGTGTAACGGCGGATTGGCGAAGCCGAATTCTGCAACGCGGTCGCAGACACCGTTCCCGCGGGCCGGCACTGCGCCAAGGTAAGCGTCGTGGGCAATTTGAAAGTACAAGTCGGTATTTGGAGGCGCGCCGTGCACGTCGATCGTGGTTTCTATGACGTTGGTATTCGGAGTGGCTGTCGGCACGGAATTCGCCATCCCACCGCCTCCAGCGGGCATGCTCCCCGGCACCTCTATTAACGGCTGTGCATTGGCACCGGATGCCAAAGCTCGTGCACCCGCCGCCGACCACGACCCACCAAGCAAGCTCGGAGAGGCCGGGGTTTCTGGATTGCCCTGACACCCAAGACCCGTCAAGACCACGAGCAACACCAATCCTGACACGTAACCGAAGTGCGGCATTCCTATCGCCATAGAAAACTCCTTCTGGCTAAACTGGTTGACGCTCTGTAACGCGCAAAACCGGTTGGGGATTACTTCAGCTCGGATCGGCGGCGGTCATTACGAGCGCTGGGCGCAGACCTCATCGGCCCAGGTTCAGCCGCGCGCCGATCATCACGCGCCGCGGATCGACAAAGACGGTAGGCTGACTGAAGTTCGGACTGAACAGATTGTCTGTTGCGAGCGCCTCTTCTGCCGTGTCGCCCAGCGCGTTCAAGACGTCCAGCAGGAGTTCAATCCGGGTCTGACCCCCGACCGACAGCGTTCGAGACACGCGTAGGTCCAAGAGCGTCTGCGAAGAAAGCCGGCGCGTGCCTCGCGGCTCGAGCAGAATTCGCTGATCACCTTGAGGGAGGGCAACCTGCGCGCCGGCCGCCCATGGCTTGCCGGTGAAGTGCTGCAGGTTGGCGGCGACGACGAAGCCCGTTTTCGGCAGCTGGGACGAACCGGCGAGGCGTATCATGTGTGGCCGGTCGTTCGGCAATCGTCCGCGGGCATTCGTCAGGCTGTTCGGGTCGCGGCCGAGGGTAAACCTGCCGCCAAACGTGCTACCGCCCTGGGGATCGGCCGCCGTGCCTCCGCTCGATGGGATCAGCCCTCGAGTGTTCGAAATGGTGTACGACGCAAACGCTTGCCATCGATCGGACTGCCGTTTTTCGACGGCCATGACCACGCCATCGTACGTCAACGAGTACCCCTCGGGATTCGTCAGCAGGAAACGACGGTCCGCGGCTGAATTGGCAATCACGAAGATCGGCACGACGCGCCCGTCTGGCAGCATGTGTGTCACCTCGCGATACAGGCCGCCGGTATCCGTCCATCCAATGAAGTTGCTGCCGTTCTTCCGAACATAGGCGACGGCGCCCCTGAGCTGGCGCCAGATCTCCCGGTCGATGCCAATCGAGTACTCGTCCGTCCGTGGCGTACGCGTCGCACCATCCAGGCGCAGATTGATGGTCGGATCGACAACGGACACCAATCGGGTGTAGCTGCCTGATGCTGTATCGAAGGCCATCGTGGTGCTTGGCGTTTGCGCCGGATGCACCGACGCGAGCTCCGCAGTCAACACCCCCGAATGGAATCTGCCGTAGCTCGCGCGAAGCATCGTGCGGCCGTCACCTGTCAGCCTCGTCGTGACTCCCAATCGCGGCGACCACACGTCCCAGGTGTACGCCGTCCCGAGGCCCTTGACCGTTTCTCCGACCTCCCGTCCCTCCAAATCGCGACGCGGGACGTCCTGACTCACCGCTCGGGTATGGTCGAAGCGGATGCCCGCATTCAGGGTCAGTCGATTCCCCAGCGTGATGGACTCGCTCAGGAACACACCGGCGGTGATGAACTGGCCGCCGAGCGTCGACGGCGCGCGCGACACGGCCTGGAACGGCTGTCCGCTGCTGTCGATGAACCTCGTCCCACCAGGAATTACGGTGTACGCGTGATGCTCGCCCTTCTCGATCTGCACGCCCATTTTCCACTCGTGGTCCGCCGCCAACAGCGCCGGCCGGTAGTGTGTCAGTGTC
Organism: uncultured Acidobacteriota bacterium; assembly: GCA_963814955.1. Taxonomy (GTDB): domain Bacteria; phylum Acidobacteriota; class Vicinamibacteria; order Vicinamibacterales; family UBA2999; genus DATCJA01. The sequence continues at coordinate 18,439 of CAWFEX010000008.1, read as the reverse complement.
GCTTTGGCCGTCGTGCGAATGAGGGTCAGGTCGCCGAATCCCTGAGGACCACCGCTCGAGACGCCCGTCACACGATCGAACCGGTTCGATATGGTGCGATTCCCGGAACTTGGCGACGTTTCCTGTGAGAGCGCGAAGCGTCCCACGCGCGCATCCCAGAGCGTGTTGCTCGATAAGCTGTGCGTGACGTGGGCGAATGTGGTTGTCGGCACTGAGCCCGTAACTCGTGAAGTCGTTTCAAACGGCGTCACGAGCGTCGGCCGCTCGGGGCTGACCCAGAACTCCTTGTGAAAGCTCGAGAACACGCGGAGGCCCGGTGTGACCTGCCATGTCAGCTTCGTGTGGACCTTGTCCTGCTCGTAGACTCGTGGAAACGCTGGATCGGTGCCGGGCTGACTGTCGGAGTCGCGCAGGTACTGGTAGCCGGCAAAGAACCAGAGCCGTTCGCGCACCAGGCGACCACCACTGTTTGCCGTGAAATCGTGATACCGGACCCGCTCGTATCCGCTCTCGGGCCGGCTGCCGTTTGGCACGGGAACGCGCACGGGTTGGCTGGTAAGACTGTCTGGTTGGGCGTAGTACGACGCGTCGTGTTGGAACGCGTTACTGCCCTGTTTCGTCACCACGTTGAAGACCGCACCCATGACGTTCCCGAATTCGGCGGACGCGCCGACCGACTGGACCTGCACCTCCTCGATGACGTCGATCCCTGGTTCGGCGATGGAGCCGCCGGTGCACGGACAGGTGAAGTTCGTGCCGTCGAGCAGGAAGGCGTTTTCGTTCACGTTCGAGCCGAAGGCCGACAATGCGGTCCCGGCACTGAACGGGCCGCCCGTGCCCGATGGCAGCGTGGGCGATACACCAGGGGCCGCCCGAATGAAATCGAACATACTCAGCCGCCGTCCCGGAATCGCACGGATGTACTCCTGGCCGAAGCGCGTTTCGACCCCACTGTTTCGCGCATCGAGCCACGACCCTGGCGCCTCCACCACGATCGCCTGCGTCACTCCCGCCAGAACCATCACCGCAGGCCGATCAATCGTCGACCCGGCTCCGATTGAGATTCCGTCTTCGCGATACGGAGCGAACCCGTCCGCCTCGATTGCGAGCAAGTATCTGCCAGGAGGAAGCGCCTGAAACCGGAGTTGCCCTTGCTCGTTGGTTCTCGCGGTCAGCGACCCCCCGATGAGAGCCGAAGAGCTGACGGTGACCGCGGCGCCGGCCAGGGCGCCGCCCTGCTCATCCCTCACTGTCCCGATCAGCGTTCCCGTGAGTTGCTGTGTAAAGGCAGGCAGTGGAGCGCTGACAGTGACCAAACCCGTAAGAAGCAGCGCCGTCATCAGCTTCGGCATGGCGTTCACCCTCCATCCCATAAACGCGCAAAAGCGTGACGGATTCACTCAGGGCCAACTCCGCCAGGGTCGCTCAGCGACAGATGTTTCGTGTTACAAAGCCCACGTACAGTGATGCAGGGGTAGGGCGCGATGCCGGATGAAACCGCGGATTCGACGGCGATTACCGAGTTGCTCATCGCGTGGAGCGACGGCCAGCGCGAAGCGCTCGACCGCCTGGCGCCGCTCGTCTACGAGGACCTGCGGCGTCTGGCGGCCCGCTACATGCGCCGCGAGCCGGCCGGGCATGCCCTGCAGTCGACGGCGCTCGTGCACGAGGCCTACCTTCGGCTGATCGACCAGCGACAGGTGCAATGGCGCAATCGGGCGCACTTCTTCGGCGTGGCAGCCCAGATGATGCGGCGAATCCTCGTCGATTATGCGCGGCGACGCCGCGCCGAGAGACGAGGCGGCGGATGGGAACGCGTCACGCTGACTGGAGTTCCGGTAGGTCCCGACGGCGCCAACGAGGTCGATGTCCTGTCGCTGCACGAGGCGCTCGAGCGGCTGGCAGCATTCGATCCGAGACAGGAGCGGATCGTCGAGCTGCGCTACTTCGGAGGGCTGACGATCGAGGAGACCGCCGAGGTCGTCGGCGCGTCACCGGCGACCGTCGCGCGTGACTGGACCATGGCCAAGGCGTGGCTACGTGCAGATCTGTCGCGGTCCGTCTAGGGCGGACCGTCCTGGCCGGATATCAACGTACCGGAATGCGATACAGGTTGCGCTGCGTTGTCGTTCGGTAGAAGGCGTAGACGTCAGCCGACGGCCCCGGCACCGTCCGAAAGTCGATGCGGCGTGCGCCCGGCAACGAGGCGATTTCCTTCTCATCGCGAAACCCGCCTACTGGGACTGCTGGCAGCCCCTCGCCGACGGGCACCGGTACGAGATAGCTGCGTCCCTCGGGGAGCGGACCTCCGGCGATCGAAGTCCACGCCCCATTGAGCGACCACTCAAACACCTGGGTGCTTCCAAGTGTCATGGGCGCCTGGCCGTCCAGCGGAAACGCATACCACACGGAGTTCCATCCGGTGATCCAGCGCCCATCCCGCGTCACATCACCCATCAGCGCAATTGGCTGATCCATCACCTTCTGCATACCGCTTCCATCGGCGCGCACGCGGTATACGAGCGTTGCCGGACCTTCGGGACGACGAAAATAGATGTCGCCGTCGGGAGCAAATCGAGGCTGCCTGCCTTCCACGTTCGGAATCTGCCGCGGTGGCAGACCGCCGTCGAGGCGCGCCAGCCACATGCGTGAGACCCCCGCGGCATCGGTAGCCTCCATGACTACCTGCTGACCGTCGCCGGAGATGTCGTAGTCGATCGTCTGGAAGCCGGGCGTGAGCACCTCATCACGTCCTGTATCCAGATTAGCGATGCGAAGTATGCCCGGCGACGGGTAGCCACCGAGCGAACTGACCACTCTGTACAGAAGACGCTTGCCGTCCGGCGTGAATTTCGCGCCAACCGCGTTGCCTTCGAGTGATATCTGGCGCTCTTCGCCGGCTCTATGCAACCAAAGCGACGTGTTCCGGAGCGCCACAGCGGTCACGAAGGACCGGCCGTCTCCCGCCATCGCCACGCCTTCCTCCTCCGTCGGCCCCGACGTCACCTGCTCCGGCTGTCCGTCGGGAAACCGCTGGCGCCAGATGTGATTCGCACCGCCAGCGTTCGAGGTGAGGTACACCCACGCGCCGTTCGGCGACCACGCGCCGGAGGTGCAGCCGGCGCCTGGCGGTCCCACGAGACGGCCTTCTGAAGAACCATCCATCGGCACGACGCGACAAGGCGTCCATGCGTGGTTCTGGTCCATTTCGACCAGCAGCACCGATCGCTGATCGGGTGACGGATAGGAAAGGTGGGCCATTCCCTGCACGTGCGACGGCAGGTAGACGTCACGCTGCGCCGTTCGCCGCTCGTCGGCCGCGACAATCCCCATATGGGGATCCTTTCGCATCTCGGCGAAGAGCAGCTGGCCGGGACTGGTCCAGATGAGACCGGAGGCATTGTCAAGCCATTGCTTGGGTTCGCCGCCCGTGACCGGAACCACCCACGTGTCCCAGCCGAACTGCTGGTTGACGGTCGTATACGCGATTTGCCCGCCGTCCGGTGAGAACACGGGGCTCATCTTTGCGAGCGAGTCGTTCGTCAGTTGTATCGGCTCACCGTCGGGAAGCATCTTGACGTACATCTGCCCGCGCGAAAACGGCACAACGGCGTTAGCGGCGCCGCGAATGAAGGCAACCATCCGGCCATCCGGCGACATCGCAGGATGAACTACCGAGTCTGGAAATTGCGTCAGCTGCACCCACTCGGACCTGTCCGCGGGTCGAGCCGGCGGCCGCAGCCACACACCGGCGCCGATCGCCAGCGCGGCGACTGCGGCGGCCGCGATGGCCGCGACGCGCCATCGGTTCCAACCACCCTGGGCGTGTTCGATTGTTGCCCGTGCCTCTGCGATCTCCTGCACCCGATACATCCGATCCTTGTGCAGGCACCCTCGCAAAAGTTCTCGCACGCTTTGGGCCGTGGCGGTCGGCAACGCATTCCAGTCGGGCTCGCGCTCGACAATGGCGGCAAAGGTCTCGGCGACTGTGGGCGCGACAAAGGGCGGCCGCCCGGTCAGCATTTCGTACAGCACACAGCCGAACGCCCAGATGTCGGCGCGCTTGTCCACAGGCAGGCCGCGCGTCTGCTCCGGGCTCATGTACGCCGCTGTCCCCAGAATCATGCCGGCACGTGTAGCGCCGATGTCCGCCGTGGGCGCCTGGGCCATCGTCGCCGTGTCGAGGGGCGCACCGGCCGCCGCCTTGGCAAGGCCGAAATCAAGAACTTTGACGACGCCTGCTGGTGTGATCTTGATGTTGGCCGGTTTCAGGTCGCGGTGAATGATGCCTTTCTCGTGCGCTGCCTGCAGCGCAGCGGCTATCTGCTGCGCGATCGCGAGCGCGTCTCGCGACGCGAGCGGCCCGCGGCGCAACCGATCGGCCAGCGTCTCACCCTCAACGAGTTCGAGCACCAGCGCCGGCACCTGATCCACGTCTTCCAGGCCGTAAATGGCGCCGATGTGCGGGTGGTTGAGCGCCGCGAGCATGCGCGCCTCACCGCGAAATCGTGCCAACCGCTCGGGATCGGTAGTGAACATCGGCGGCAACGTCTTAATCGCCACATCCCGTCCGAGCCTGGTGTCATGCGCACGGTACACCTCGCCCATGCCGCCCCGGCCGATGAGCGTCTGCACTTGATAGCTGCCGATATGCCGGCCCGTGAGATCCGAATCATGATCGCGTCTGAGATGCGCGGGCGGTGTTCCGCCGAGGAACTCGACAAAGCTCCCCGTGGACACAGGCTGATCGAGGAGCGCTTCCACCTCGCGACGCAGTGCGTGGTCCCCGTCGCATGCTTCTACAAGTAACGCGGAACGTTCGTTTTCCGGCAGCGCGCGCGCCGTGTGAAACAACTCTCTGACTCGTTCCCAGCGCTCGGGTGTCATGCGGCCCTCCTTTTGGCGCGTACAACTCCTATTCCGTGTACGCGCAAAACGACGCCAAATCACCTCGGCGAACGGCTGGGGCCGAGTGGCGAATCTCGACGCGGCGGACCTCGGCGCGCACCCTGTTGCCAGCCTGGATTGCGGCTTTCGTCTCGAATCCGACCGGAGCGCGGTGCCCTTCGCGCTCGTAGAAGAAGTACATGGAACTGGTGCTGGTGATCTTCGGGTTGCCGAGCACTTCGACGGCGTGACGGAGCTCGTGGCCGATTGAGCCCATAAGATCCCAATCTGCTCTCCGCGTGTCGACCTTGACCCAAATGAGACGGTACGGCCCTGCGACGGTCACGCCGACAAGGCAGGCACGGCCGGCACGGCCGCAGTCGCCTTCCTCGACATACACGATTCCGTCGCTCGCGTTGATCGCGTCGAGGAGACCGCGGAATGTGGCCGATCGCGCCGCGGCCTCCTGGATCGCAGCAGCGATTGCCAAGTCTTTGCTACGAACCTTGGTGATCGGTCTTTGTAAGGTGCGGTCTTGCTCGTCTGCGATCGTTCCAATCAGCGTTCTAGTAAGTTCCTGTGGAAATGCCTCTCGCGGTCCGAGCATGCACGTAAGAGTCAAGGCACAGAGGAAACAGGCGCGTTTGGGCATGACATTGGATCCCCTTCACCCATAAACGCGCAAAACCGGGTTGAATTCCCTCAGGGATGACCTTCATGCCGAGACCCCGGCGACTTCGCCCAAGGCCGCGACGAATGACCACGCTCCCGACACAATTGGAATCACAGAACTCCTTATTGCGTGGATGGACGCCTTCAGCAGCACGTTCACGACGGACAACACGTCGGGTTATGAGGAAGCCGTGGATGGGTACCGCCGAACGCAGCCCTGAGCCCAGTCGAAGGGGCGGCTTCAGCCGGACCATCTCGCAACCGTCGCCTCGACGGCTGCTTTGAAAGACGTCGGGTCGAGCGCGGGATAGCGCACGAGCTCAGGCTCGATCGCACGAAAGAGCTCGAGCAGGCGACCGGGGTCGACGAGCCCGCGTCGGATCATCTGCTCGATGTCCTCCAGATCGGTTGCGTGGCCGCGTTCGATCTTGGCAAGTACCCTGGGCATAGAAATCGTAGTGAAAGAATGTCAGGCTGCCTTCCGTCTGGATAGCGCGGCTCCGGCGATCCCAACCAGGCAGCTCGGGGATGAAATCGGCGGGTGAGGCCAGCTCGACGTTGATTGACAGTTCCTCCTTGAGGCGGGGTATCGCTCGGAATATTTCATCCTGTTCCGGAACCATCTTCAGATCGACGTCGATGGTGGACGCGCGCCAGCCTTCGAGTACCGCAGTGGCGCCGCCGGTCAGATATACGCGACCAGGATGGCGCGCGGCAGCCGCAAGCTGTTGCATGAGCGCATCAAGCCGCGCCGCGTCTACCGGCGCACGCATTCGGCGGCCCGCTCGAAGCTCACCAGACGCCGAATGAGCGCGTTGTAGCGGCTATGTGCCGTGTCGCTCTCGGAGCGGGCGAGGAGCTCGTAGAGGCGGTGTTCAGGCCGCGCGACGCCGCGCTCCGGGACGTCGATGCCGAGTCGCCGCAGCCTGGGAGCTCCGACCAGCACCAGCAGCGCCTCGACCGATTCGCGTCCCTGCCGGACGTCTTCCAATCCTGTTCGAATCAGGTCCGCTCCGGGCAACGAATCGTCGATCACGCTGGTCACACCGGCAGTATAGCCGCGCATCCGGACCTAACGACGTTCCCCCTTCCCCCTACTGTGCCGCTACCGCGACCACCCGATGCCGATCGATCCGATGACCCCCGAGCTGTCGCCGTTGTTGATTGCCTTCGTCATCTCTCCGAGCAACTGGTACTCCACCGCGCCGTGCACGTTCCAGGCGCCGAACTTTGTGCGCCTGCCTACGGGGACTGTCACGACGCCCGCGGTACTGAAATAGCCAAACGTGTGATCACGGCCTGCCAGCTCGTAATACCCGCCGAGGCTCAGCCCAACCTTCACAGGAGCGGCAATCTCGAGTGCGCTGAGAGCGAACCGCGGCGATGCACCGACCTCGAGGTACTTGCCGGCTTCGAATCCACCGTCCGCCTGTCCGACGCCGGCCTTTGTATCCAGCTCGAATGCCGCGAGTGCGTACGGTCGGACGGGAATGCTGCCGAGTGTCACGCGATCGTCGACCGCGAGTCTTAACACGATCTCCTTCACGGTGGTGAACAGGTCGTTTGGACTCGTGTACGCTCGGTATGCGGTACCGACCGCGACGCCTCCAGCCACGGTGAAGTTCAGCGTGGCGTGGATGTCCGACTCGTACCATCGGTCGCCGCTCGGTCCGTCCGATCCAGCGGCGCCCGTGTGCAGGCTGTTCCACGTGCCCACATTGAGAGTGAGAGCTCTCAGCGCGCCGCTGCCCTGATAGACGCGCACGCCGAGATTCACGCTCGGCCAGACGATGAGGCCGGTGTCATCCTGCTTGAGGCCACGGAAGGTGTACGCGTTCAGAAAGTCGATCCTTCCTGCAACCATCACTCGGCCGGCTTGAGAGTTTGCCGGTTCCTGCGCTGCCGCCGACGTTGCCATCAGCGTGAGGCTCGCCAGGATGATCACGCCCCGCGCTGCGTGTCTCGTGGTGCGACGGTTGGCCATGATGGTCCTCCGTGTTTGGTGGTTACCGCGACACCGATTGAGCCACAAATCCGTGGGTTCGTCCTGATATGTCGACGAAGGCGCCAACGATGTCGCCCTGTGCGTTGACACCGAAAGCACGCGTCGCGGTTGCACCCGGGACGTCGACTCGCCCGAATGCCTGTCCGTCGTAGTGAAAACCGTGAAATGCTCCGGCCGCGTCACGGTAGACGCCCACCACCAGTCCCGTCGCGTTGACGTCCCAGGCGGCCGTCTGCGTCGCTCCGGGGACTTCCAATGGAGAGAAAGCACCGCGCCGAATGATGTATGCCTTGCCACGGTTATCCACCATGTCGGTATACAAGCCGACGATCGTCTGGCCATCGGGCGTGGCGCCGTTGTGCATGCTCATGGGTTCGGTGATCTGCTCGAATCCACGGCGCGACACCGCCATGCCGAACATCGACATCATCGTGTCGTTGTCGTGATAGCACCCGAGTACGGTCCCGTCCGCCAGAATGCGCTGCGCGATGGTGTTCTGGTGACCCGGAAGATCCACCCTGAAGAACCCGCCGCGTCTCGTCATGAGGAAACCGTGGTTCGGTACGCCCCCTGACTCCCCTTGCCGTTGATAGCTCCCGACGATGTCCCCGGTTGGCCCGATACCGCGCACCTGCGTTTGGTCGGCATTGGGAAAATCAATCGACCGAAAGTGCCCGCCGCTCTGCACGAAGCCGTGCGTACGGCCCGCCGTGTCCGTATAAAAGCCCACAATCTCACCTTGACCGTTGATTCCCTGGGCGTTGGTGAGGACAGCCCCGGGGAAGTCGATTGGCGTGAAGACGAGGTTCTGCGCGCTGGCCATTGCTGCTGGCAGCAGGCACAAAGACAGCGCGGTGGCCGTGAGGTTTCCAATAGTTCGCATAACGCCCTCCCGTGGATTGCGACGAGGCATTGCGCTATCATCGGGTCCGGCTCGGCGGAAGTCTTTAAGAACAGATTGCGATTCGATTAGGTTTTCAATTACTGGGAGGCCGGCCATGGTCGTCCGCTTCGGGCCGTTCACTCTCGACGACGGGGCGCGCACGCTTCACCGTCGAACCGGGGCGCTGCACCTTTCACCCAAGGCCTTCGACCTCCTCACGCTTCTTGTGCGTCGTCGTCCGGACGCGATCGCAAAAGCCGAGTTTCACCAATACCTTTGGCCCGACACGTTCGTGTCGGACGGTAACGTCGCGGTCCTCATCGCGGAGATTCGGACCGTGCTCGGCGATAGCGCGCAGGAATCCAGGTATGTCCGGACAGTCCAGCGCTTTGGCTACGCGTTTTGTACGGGAGTGGAGGAGCCTTCGGCGCAGGCGAGTTCGAGCCGGGAACCCGCTCCATGCTGGCTCGCGTGGGGGACTCGACGTGTGGCGCTTGCGATGGGAGAGAACGTCGTGGGGCGCGATTCCGCCGCCGACGTGTGTATCGATGCCGTGGGCGTCTCCAGACGCCACGCCATGATCATCGTTGCCGGCGGACAGGCCACTCTCATGGACCTGTCGAGCAAGAACGGCACGTTTGCAAATGGCAGCCGGATTACCGGGTCGGTGCCCCTGTTGGGCGACACAGAGATTCGCCTTGGTCCGGTCCCTGTACAGTTCTGTGCGTTACCCGATGCCGCGTCGACGCAAACGTGGGACGCGGCTCGTTCGAGTGGCCTCAGATGATCGCTGAAACTCCGCAACCCATCGCAAGCGGTACCGCACTCGGGCGCTACGTCGTTCGTAGCCTCTTGGGCACAGGCGGGATGGGCGAAGTGTACGAAGCGCATGACAGCCGCTTGAACCGATCGGTCGCGCTGAAGGTCGTCAGGCGTGAGGTAGCCGACGACGCGGTCCGGCGCCAGCGGCTCGAGCGTGAGGCCAGCGCGGTGGCCACGATCAACCATCCCCACATCGTCACGCTGCACTCGATCGAGGAGGATGGCGACGTCCTGTTCCTCACGATGGAGCTGGTAGACGGCGCAACGCTCACCGATGCAATTCCCGCGGAAGGTCTGCCGCTCGACCGTTTCCTGACACTTGCGATTCAGCTCGCCGACGCGCTGCAGGCGGCACATGGCCGCGGCGTCATCCACCGCGATCTGAAACCGGCGAACATCATGGTCACCCGCGACGGCGTGCTCAAGGTGCTCGATTTCGGCCTTTCCAAGATTGCGATCGAGCACAGCGCTGGTCCGGTGACGACAGAATCCCTTACCGGTGACGGCCGGCTCATCGGCACCGTGCCGTACATGGCGCCCGAGCAGATCGAGGGCAAAGCCTCTGACGCCCGCGCTGACATCTTCTCGCTCGGGATCATCCTGTTCGAGATGGCGACGGGGCGGCGGCCGTTCAGCGGCGAGACGCCGATGGCCACATTGACGGCGATCCTCCGCGACGCGCCGCCATCAGCGAACCAGCTTCGTCCCGATTTTCCCGAGGATCTCGCGCGCGTGATCGGTCGCTGCCTGGTCAAGGATCCCGCGCGGAGGGTGCAGACGGCCGCGGACTTGCGGAATCAGCTCGAGGATCTTTCACGGATGCTGGAATCGGGTCGCTGGATTCCGACGCCGGCGAGCGGGACGACCTTCGCGCGTCAACCGTCAGGTGGTGCGCTGTCGTCGGTGAGGCGTCCGGTGGTCGCTGCATCGAGTGCCGCGGTCGTTGCGCTCATCGGACTCGCGGGCGCCTGGTCGTTTATGGGTTTTCGCGAAGAGACCATGGTGACCGACCGGGTGGCGCGGTTTGTGGTCGACCTGCCGCAGGGTCAAACGATGGGGCCAGGTTTCAACTCGACAATCGCTCTGTCGCCAGACGGGTCGCACCTCGCATATACGCCGTTGCCAGGGCCGGTATGGATTCGTCGAGTAGACGGCCTCGACGCGCGGCCCATCGAAACAACCGACAGTCCCGGTTTTCGCGGTGCGCCGTTGTTCTCGCCCGACGGCAGATTCGTGGCGTTCATCGAGGGCAATGCGATCTTCTCGGCGAAGCGCCCGTTTCTCAAGGCAGCGCTGTCGGGAGGCCCTCCGGTAACGCTCGTCGAATACGACATGTTTCACCAGGGTGACTGGGCCGATGGCCAGATCTACTGGACGGCGCAGTATCCGGGCGGCATCGTCCGCATTCCGGATTCGGGCGGACCGATCGAGACGGTCACCACGCTGGATCTCGCGCGCGGTGAGCGAAGCCATCGTTTCGCACAGGTCCTGCCGGGCGGGCAAGCCTTGATGTACACGGTCGCGGCCGACGGAATGTCGAGCTACGATGAGGCGCGAATCGATGTCTCGGATCTCCGCACAGGAGCGCGGAAGACCGTTATCACCGGTGGTACATCGGCTACCTATTCCCCCTCCGGGCATATCGTCTACGCGCGCGTCGGGAAGCTCCTCGCCGTACCGTTCGACGTTCAGCGCCTCGAGGTGACCGGTTCGCCGTTCCTGGTGCTGGATGGCGTGATGATGAGCGCCAACACCGGCGCCGCCTTGTTCACGCTCTCGGATCGCGGCGACCTCGCGTACGTGCCGGGCCGGGCCGAGGGCGGGCGCCGTACGCTCGTGTGGGTCGATCGGTCGGGCAAAGCGGATCCGCTTCCGCTGCCGCCTGCCTCCTACTTGTATCCACGTCTCTCACCCGACGGGCGGCAGTTCGCAGTCGAGGTCGAGGGCCCAAACCACGATTTTCACGTGTACGACTTCGACCGCGCCGTGATGACGAAAATGACGACGGACGGCGAGAGTCACGATCCGGTATGGTCGCCAGACGGTAAGCAGCTTGCCTTCCGATCGTGGCTGCACGGCGGCATGACGATGTGGTGGATGCCGGCGGATCGGAGCGCGGCAGCCGCCCGGTTGACGTCAGGAACGCGGCACAGTCCTGTGTCGTTTTCGCCCGACGGCCGGTTTGTCGCCTTCGACGAGAAAAATCCGAATACGAGCGACGATGTGCGCGTGGTCTCCGTGCAGGATGGCAGTGTGCAGGCCATTGCGGACACGAGATTTCAAGAAGGTTCCGCGAAGTTCTCGCCGGACGGGAAGTGGGTAGCGTATTCGTCGAACGAGTCGGGTCGGCCGCAGGTCTACGTGCAGGCATTCCCGGGTCCTGGTCCGAAGATTCAGATCTCCAACGACGGCGGCATCGATCCGGTTTGGCGTCGTTCCGGAGGCGAGCTCTATTTCCGTAGCCTCAACAGGATGATGGTGGTTTCTGTGAGTACCTCGCCTGCCTTCAGCGCCTCCGCGCCGAGACCGTTGTGGGAAGGCACGTATTCCCGCGGCCTCGGGTCGTCGTGCGGTATGCCGGGAGTGGGCTCGTCGAACTACGACGTCACGGCCGACGGCCAGCGTTTCCTGATGGTCCGCGATGACGACGACATCAGCGCGACGAGAATCGTGGTGGTGCTGAACTGGATTGAGGACCTGAAGCGCGCCGCCGCACGTGCGGCGGCGACGAACTGACAGACCGACCGGCACGCGCCACGGCCCCGTGGTGTCGTCATGCCCCATCCTCATCGGGTGCCTTCGCGCCCGCCTGCGCCAGTAACCGTAAGAAACCGGTTGACGCGTAATATTCAAGTGTTATATTGAATAGTAGTCCAGTAATGCATGACGATCATCGTGAATTCAAGAACCGCCTCTATGCGCAGTTCGCCAGGGTGGGAAAAGCGCTCGCGAGCGCGCATCGCCTCGAGCTGCTGGAGCTTCTTGGACAGGGTGAACGAACGGTCGACTCCCTGGCGCGGGAGCTCGGGGTTTCGATTGCCAATGTGTCGCAGCATCTGCAGGCGCTGCGGCAGGCCGCGCTGGTCGAGAGCCGCAAGCAGGGTCTCTTCGTGCACTACCGGATAGCGGACCCCGCGATCATCGATCTGTGCCGAGCGCTGCGCACGGTCGCAGAGCGCCGCCTGGCGGATCTAGATCGAGTCGTTCGGCATCACTTCGGCAATCGGTCCAGTTCAGAGCTGGTCTCGATGCGGGAATTGCTCAAGCGGGTCCGAGCGGCCGATGTGGTGATTCTTGATACCCGTCCACCCGGTGAGTACGAAGCGGGTCACATAGCGGGCGCGATCTCGGTTCCGATCGACGAGCTTCGTCGTCGCTTACGGGAGCTGCCGAAGAACAAGGAATACGTTGCCTATTGCCGCGGTCCGTATTGCGTGTATGCGGACCAGGCTGTTGAGTTGTTGCAGTCCAAAGGCCGGCGTGCCCGCCGTCTGCTTGAAGGATTCCCCGAGTGGCGCGCGGCCGGATTACCTGTCGAAACCGGCGCGTCCACGCGACCGGTTTGACGAGGAGCACACTCATGACTGTCGTCAGCGTTGATCGCACGGCGCTCGAGAGCAAGGTCAAAAACATGTATTCGGCGGTCGCCGCGAATCCACAGGGCGAGTTTCATTTCGAGATGGGCCGCGTCATGGCGGAGCGACTCGGCTACGCCGCTGCGGATCTGGATCGCATCCCGCAGGACGCGATCGAGTCGTTCGCTGGCGTCGGACACTTCTTTCCACCTCGCGGATCTGCAGCCAGGAGAACACGTCGTCGACCTTGGCAGCGGATCCGGGATGGACAGCTTCATCGCCGCCCTGAAGGTCGGCGCGACGGGACAGGTCGTTGGCGTCGACATGACCGACGCGCAGCTTGCGAAGGCGACGCGGCTTGCGGATGCGCACGGCGTACGAACCGTCACATACCGCAAGGCGTACATCGAGGATACCGGACTTGCTGCCGCAGCATTCGATTGTGTCATTTCCAACGGCGTCATCAATCTTGCGGCCGACAAGTCACGCGTGTTCAGGGAAGCCTCGCGCCTCCTGACGAAAGGCGGCCGGCTGGCGATTGCGGACATCGTGACCGAGTTGCCGCTGCCTGAGAACGTGGTGTGCAACGCTGACCTATGGGCCGCGTGCATCGGCGGCGCCGCCCAACGCGAAGTCGTACCGGAGCGCAATCGAGACATCCGGCTTCCAGATTGAACGGGTCGAAGAAAACCCGGAATACCGCTTCATCTCCGACAGCGCCCGGAAGGCGACGGCAAAGTGGGGCGTGAAGAGTGTCTCCATCCTGGCGAGGAAATTATGATTTTCAGACCCTTCTACTACTACGACCTGGGGTGCGCCTCGTACCTGCTCGGCTGCGGCACGATCGGTCAGTGTGGCGTCGTCGATCCGCGCGCCGAGGATATCGACACGTACATCGCCTTTGCCCATTCCAAAAAGATGCAGATTACGCAGGTCATCGATACGCACGTGCATGCAGATCACTATTCCGGTGGCCTGGAGCTGGCGAAGCGGACAGGCGCGCCGTATCGGCTCCATGAATCCGCGGATGTGGACGTGCCGTTTACGACCATGCGTGACGACGAGGAGATCGGCCTCGGCAACACGCGAATGCGCGTGCTTCACACGCCGGGACATTCGCCGGAGAGCGTGTCGCTGCTGGTCACCGATTTAAAGCGCGGAACCGAACCCTGGTTCGTCCTGACGGGCGATACTCTCTTCGTTGGTGCCGTTGGCCGGCCCGATCTGCCGGGCCACGCCCGAGAGAACGCCTTGCAGCTCTATTCGAGCATCCACACCAAGCTGCTCACCTTGCCGGACGATCTCGAGATCTATCCGGGCCACTTTTCCGGTTCGCTCTGCGGTGCCGGACTCAGCGGAAAGCCGTCGAGCACCATTGCCTTCGAACGGCGATGGAATCCCATGCTTTCGCTGCCACGCGACGCATTTGTGGCGGCGCTCGCGGACGTTCCGCCAAAACCGGAGGAGATGGAGCGAATCCTCGTTGCCAACCGGCGTGGCCGACTGATCAAAACCTCGGCGTGACGGAACCTGCTGCGGGTCCGCGCGTTGCCCCGGCCGTCCGCCTTGGGCTCCGCGAGAATCTCGGACAATTCGCCCTCCTCGTCGTCATCAACGCGTTCGTCGGCGCAATGGTCGGACTCGAGCGCAGCATTCTGCCGGCCCTCGCCGACCGGGAATTCGACATCGATGGCCGAACGGCGATGCTCTCCTTCATTGCGGTGTTCGGACTCGCAAAAGCGCTCACGAACTATGCGGCGGGTCGATTCGCCGACCGCCTTGGTCGCAAGCCACTCCTGCTTGCCGGTTGGATCCTGGCGACACCGGTGCCGCTTATGCTGATCTGGGCGCCGAGTTGGGCGTGGGTCATCGCGGCAAACGGACTGCTTGGGATAAGCCAGGGGCTGAGCTGGTCAACGACCGTCATCATGAAGATCGATCTGGTGGGTCCGAAGCGGCGCGGCCTGGCGATGGGACTGAACGAGTTCGCGGGGTATGTAGCGGTTGCGGCGGCCGCGTATGCGACCGCGTGGATTGCCGCACGAACGGGCCTGCGCCCAGAGCCCTTTTATCTAGGTATTGGATTTGTCACCGCTGGTATCGCCCTCTCCTTGCTAGTACACGAGACGCGGGGTCATTCGGCGTTGGAATCCCGAGAACGCCCGGGACAAACCCCGGCGGCCTCAGTGACGTCACGCGCGGTCTTCTGGCAGACCACGCTACACGACCGTAATCTATCGAGTGCGAGCCAGGCTGGGTTCGTGAACAACCTCAACGACGGCATGGCCTGGGGCTTGTTCCCGTTGCTCTTTGCAACGTCAGGCATGGACCTCGCGGCGATTGGTCTGCTCGCTGCGATTTACCCGGCGACATGGGGGATCGCGCAACTAGCAACGGGTGCTTTGTCTGATCGCGTGGGCCGCAAGTGGCTGATCGCGTCTGGAATGTGGACGCAGGCGGCAGGCATTGTCATCGTCACGATGGCAGAGACCTTCGGCGGATGTGCTGCAGGCGCGACGCTGCTCGGTATCGGCACCGCGATGGTGTATCCCACACTCATTGCTGTCATCGGCGATGTCGCACATCCCGATTGGCGTGCGACCTCGCTTGGTGCCTATCGTTTCTGGCGCGATGCGGGATACGCTGCAGGTGCGCTCGTCGCGGGCGTGGCGGCAGATGCCTTTGGCCTGTCGATCGCGATGCAGATTGTGGCAGCTTTGACATTTCTTTCAGGCTTGGTTGCCGCCGCGCGCATGTCCGAAACGCGACCGCTCGCGCATCCATAGCTCACCCCTTTAGCAGGGCGTTGAAAAAGTCCTTTCGAGGGGATCGACAGATCGATCCGGGCGTACTACACTGCGCGCAACTCGTGTGAGGAGGGCGCGCTGACGATGCGAGGTCATGACGAACGCTCCGATTTCCTGTTTAGCTATGTCTCGCCGGAACATCGGATTCCCGCCGACCACCCACTGCGGCCGATTCGAAAGATGACGGACGCGGCCTTGGAGCGGTTGTCGGACCGGTTTGCGACGATGTACTCGGAGAGGGGTCGGCCGTCGATTCCGCCGGAACAACTACTGCGCGCGTTGCTGCTGCAGTACCTGTACAGCGTGCGCAGCGAGCGATTGCTGATCGAGCAGCTGGATTACAACCTGTTGTTTCGCTGGTTCGTCGGTGTGGGGCATGGACGAACCGATGTGGGATCACTCGACGTTTTCGAAGAATCGCGACCGGCTGTTGGCCGGCGATGTCGCGACGGCATTCTTTGAGGCCGTCTTGGCCGAGGCGCGGACGCACCGGTTGCTGTCGGATGAGCACTTTACCGTCGATGGCACGCTGCTCGAGGCCTGGGCCAGTCACAAGAGTTTTCGGCCGAAGGACACGGCCGATCGGCCACCGGATGATCCCGGCAATCCGACGGTGAATTTCCGCGGGGAGCGTCGGAAGAATGACACGCATCAATCGACGACCGATCCCGATGCGCGGCTCTACAAGAAGGGCGTGGGCCGCCCGCGCAGCTGGCCTATTTGGGGCACGTGCTGATGGAGAATCGCTCGGGCCTGGTCGTCAATACCCGTGTCACGGCCGCGGACGGGTACGGGCGAACGCGATGCCGCGTTGATGATGATCGCGGGCCGGCCGGCGGCCGTGTGACGCTCGGCGGCGACAAGGGCTACGACTATCCCGACTTTGTCGCCGACCTACGGCAGATCGCGGTGACGCCGCATGTGGCGCAGAACACGACGAATCGACGCAGTGCGATCGATGCGCCGCACCACGCGACATCCCGGGTACGCGATCAGTCAACGACGGCGGAAGCGCGTCGAGGAAGCCTTCGGCTGGATGAAGACGATCGGCATGCTGCGGAAGCTGCGGCATCGCGGTCGGCCGAAGGTCGAGTGGATTTTCCGATTCACGGCGGCGGCGTACAACCTGATCCGGATCCGAAATCTCGTGTATGCGAGCGCATGACGGCTACTCGTGCGCCGGCTCCGCTGCCGCGAGCGGAGGTCGACCACCGACAGGTCGCAGGACACGAAATATCGATTTCGAGGTCACTTTTTCAACGCCCTGTTAGACGCAGAGGCGCAATTGACGGCACGAGACGCGCATCATTGCGTCGCGCTGTTGTACCCTCGACGATCGCCGGTTTACTGCTGGCGAGATGTGGCCGCGTCGGTCGATGTCGATGTCTTCGAAGGCTGGCCTTCAGCGAACACGATAGCGGCGAAGGTCACTCGGCCGCAAAACACCGCATGCCTTAACGCACCGCTTTTCGGGGAGGTGGTCAGCCAGTTTCAACGCAGGTCGCGGGTGCGACACTGTTGGAATCTCGAAGGAATCCGCTGCTTTCTGCTGACTCGAATTTTGCGACAGTTGTCGCTTTGCGGCCAGTTTTGCGACCGTCAGCAGTTCCAAATTCACAAGCGGAGTAAGATGCTTAGAGAATTCCAGTCGGGGCGTAGCGCAGCCTGGTAGCGCACCTGCCTTGGGCGCAGGGGGTCGCTGGTTCGAATCCAGTCGCCCCGACCACTTTTCACCGCAAACGTTCAGAAATCCTCTAGTTATAACCAAAATTTACAGAATTGCAAGACCGGCCGCCTTGGGCCTTATTGGGCTCGATTGGGCACTGAAAGGCATGGCAGGTGGGTGCAGGCGTGGGTGCATCGAAGGTAGCGACTTGTGGTAGTGTGGGTGCAAAGCTCTGCGGTAAGGGCGGAGGGCACTCCATGGGTCTGCGATTGCGGGGCGATAGCTGGTATCTACGGAAGGTAGTTGGCGGGAAACGGCACGAAGTTCCGGTCGGCGTATATGGAGGGGAAGCCAACCGGAAGAAGGCTGCGAAGGCGGCAGAGAAAATGGCCACGCAACTCGACCAAGCACACGCAGCGACAAAAGCACTTCGGCGCTTCGGCCTCGAACCACCGAAGGTCCTGAATGGTGAGAGGACATTCGCGGGTTGGTGGACCGAATACGAAAAGACTTACCTGCCGCAAAAGTCAACGACCACCCAGCGCCGTGACCGGGAAGTGATGAAGCACTGGCTGCCTATCCTCGGTTCGATGAGGATGACTGAGATACGCCAGATGCACTGCTTGACGGGACTGAACACACGGCGGAAGGCCACGACCGCCAACCCGAAGCGTCAGGTAAGGACTACCCTGAGCGAGGCCACCGTGCAGCGGGAGCGACGGCTGCTACAAGCCATATTCGAGCGGGCGGTCGAGAACGACGTAATCGGCAAGAATCCGTGGAAGGGCATCAAAGGTGTTGCGGACAAAGCACGGAACCGGCTGCTGACCATCGAGGACGAAGCCAACCGATCATGCACATGGCACACCGCATCAATGCGATCAGGCGCACCGTGCCTCGGCAGGGACAAGCCCACTTCCGAAGAACGACCGAGTCGATCACGGGATACTCCGGTGCCACAGTAGCTAGCAGCTTGCTCGCGAAGGACGCCTGGTACCGCCCGGTTCGCGCGTGCAGGTCTTCAAATACCGTGTCGAAACGTCGGCGTCAAGTTCTTGCTCCGCTGCAACAGATCAAAGAACGCCTCTTGCCACTGCGGTCCGCGTCGCACTCGATAAAACC
>CAWFEX010000007.1:0-196915 GCA_963814955.1 uncultured Acidobacteriota bacterium | reverse complement strand
CGCCCTGCAGTCTCGGGGGCACGACGCTGACGATCCGCAAATTTCACTCGCGCTTCTGGACGTGCGAAGAACTCGTCCGCGTCGGGATGATTACGACGATCTCGTCGATCTTGTGCGCGGCGCGCTGGCGAACCGCGGCAACGTCCTGATTAGCGGTGGGACTGGGACGCGCAAGACGACGCTGCTCAATGCGCTCGCCAGATTGCTGCCGCGACTCCGACCGTGTCGTACTGATTGAAGAAACGGCGGAACTCGCAATTCGTGCACCCAAACCTCGTAAGATTCGAGGCGCGACGCGAACAGCCGGACGCCAAAGCCGTCACGATTCGTGACCTCCTGAAAGCGACGTTGCGCCACCGTCCGGACCGCATCGTCGTCGGCGAGGTGCGCGGTGGCGAAGCCTTCGACTTCTCCAGGCCTTGAACACCGGTCACTCGGGCAGCTTCTCCACGATCCACGCGAATTCCGCCGAGCACGCCCTCGCGCGGTTTGCGTCTGCGTGCTGCAAAGCGGTGTCGAGTTGCCTTACTCGGCGATTTGTCGGTTGATCAGCGAATCCATCGACCTGGTGTTGCATCTGGAGCGACGGCGCGGTATTCGGTCAGTCACACAAGCCGTACGTGTGACGGGGTATGACCCCGAGCACGACGCCTACACGTGCAGGTGCCAGTTTCACACACCGGAGATGGCGATGTTGGCCGCTGAGCTCCCGGTGATGCTCCTCACCGTCGTTGAAGTTGCGGGGATTCTTCGTCACTCACCCCCAAGGCTGTCTACACAATGATTGAGCGAGGCCAGCTGCCTGGTGTTACCCGCATCGGCCGTCGAATCCTCGTGCGGCGCACGCGAACTGCTAGACTGGCTCGATCACAACTGCACGCCGTCATCACAGGAGATTAGGTGATGAGCGTGACGATCCGACCAGTGTCGTAGGAAAAGACAACATCTGGGAGGTGGACATTCGAGTCCTCCTCCCAGACGGCACGAAGCTCCGAGAACGCAGAGAGGCGCCGGTGCCTGGAAAATCTGCGGCGTTGCGATGGGCGCAGGATCGAGAACGAGTGCTGGTGCGGGACGGAAAACCAAAACGTGAGCAAGTCCACAAGGAGGTGCCGACACTGAAAGATTTCGCCCCGCGATTCATCGACGGGCATGTCAGGGCCAATCGTCATAAGCCGAGTGGCGTGGCCGGGAATGAGTCGATCATTCGCCGTCACCTTGTTCGTCGGCTTGGAAGCAAACGACTGAACGAGATCACAACAGAGGACGTGCAGCAGTTGAAGGCCGCGCTGACAAGAAAGTCGCCAAAGACGGTGAACAACGTACTGACGGTACTGAACGTGATGTTGCGAACGGCGGTGGAATGGAACGTCATCGATCACCCGTGCCTGCACGATAAAACTGCGTGCGGACCACGAAGTCAGAGGCGAGTTTCATGACTTCGACGCGTTCGAGCGTCTCGTTCACTCGGCTCGAGCAGACCGATCACGTTGCCTCTATCGTCGTGCTATTGGGCGGCGAGGCAGGGTTGCGCTGTGGGGAAATGATGGCACTTGAGTGGGGCGACGTGGATCTCGGCAAACGGCAACTCTGCGTGGCCCGGTCCGACTGGAAGGGCCACGTTACCGACACGAAAGGCGGCCGCGTCCGGTATGTCCCACTGACCACGCGCCTCGCTACCGCGCTGAGTCAAGGGCGGCATCTGCGGAGTCAACGGGTGCTGTCCGATTCGAAGGGACAGCCGCTCACGCAAAAGGAGGTGCAGGTCATTGATGCGTCGGGTGGCACGTCGCGCCAACGTGAAACCAGGCGTGCATATCCTGCGACACACCTTTTGTTCCCATCTGGCAATGCGCGGGGCGCCCGCCAGAGCGATTCAGGAACTGGCCGGCCATCAGGACTTGATGACGACGCAGCGGTATATGCACCTCAGTCCAGCCGCGCTGGATGCTGCGATCCGGCTGCTCGAAGCGGGCACAGCGCCCGCCACCCGTGGAGCCCACGGGGAGGCGGCGGGAACTGGAGGCCAAAACTCGCGAATGTATTGAAGAAAAGTGGTGGAGGCGGCGGGAGTCGAACCCGCGTCCGAAAGCACGTCCCCGCAGGACTCTACATGCGTGTCCGCTTCTGAAATCTCATGCCCGGCGTGAGGAAGCGGCGAAAAACCGCCGGACACCAGACCCGGTAAATCTCACGGCCACGCGCCGAGCCGCCACGTGGCCGCCAGCCTGTTTAATGGCGTCTGACCCCCAACCACCAGGCGAGGTCAGGGCAGACGTCACAGCTTATTAAGCTGCGAGAGCGTACTGAGAATCCGCAGTTAACGGATGTTCCATCGGATTAACGAGTCAATGGAGCTCGGCATGCATCCCGCGATTCTGTACCCCCGTCGAAGCCAAATTCGCCCCCAAAGGCCGGCTCAGACGCAACTCCTTCATTGTACGCGATCGATGCTGAACCAGGTCAGACGCGATGACAGGTCAAAGGGCAAGCGGCACACGTAAGGCAGCCTGCGCGCTTGATTCTTGCGCAGATGGCCATGTTGAAATCCCGAGCTGGAGTCGACTGCCGCTCGATGATCTGGATATCTCAAAAACGTGCCGCCGCGCTTCCTGGTCGCTCGGAATGGCGTCGTCACGCGTCACGCCGACGCTGCCGCGCAGGTGCGTCCGGCGTTGCCGCGCACCGCCGACGGCAGGCCCGACCTGCAGGGCATCTGGCAGGTGCGCAACCGTGCCGCCGTACGATCTCGAGGATCACGCGGCGCGTCACGGCATGCCCGCCGGGACGCAGCGTCGTCGAGGGAGGCACCATTCCGTATCAGCCGTGGGCCGCCGCGAAAAAGCGCGAGAACTTCGCGAACCGCGCGACGGCCGATCCGCTCGCCGAGTGCTACATGCCGGGTGTGCCGCGGATCATGTACATGGAGTTTCCGTTCCAGATTTTTCAGACGCGCGATCACGTCGCCATGCTGTTCGAGTGGCAGCAGGTCTACCGCCTGATTTACACGAACGGCAGCCGGCCGCCCGAGGGCATCACCTTCTGGATGGGCGACTCGCGCGGGCGCTGGGAAGGCGACACGCTGGTCGTCGACGTGACGAACCACAACGATCGCACGTGGTTCGACATGGCCGGCAACTTCCACAGCGACGCGCTGCATGTCACCGAGCGTTACACGATGGTCGGACGCCGACACCATCGATTACGAGGCGACGATCGAGGATGCGAAGGTCTTCACGCGGCCGTGGAAGATCCGCATGCCGCTCCATCGGCAGAAGGGGATGGCGCGCGTGCTCGAGTATCAATGCCGCGCGGAGCTCGAAGAAGCGCGAGGTGATTTCGAGCCCGAGCCGCGTACCTGGCACCAGGCGGCTGCAGCGGCGCAAGGCGGTGCAGGCGACGCCTCCTGCGGCTCAGGCCAAGCCGGCTGCCGCCGCGCCGGGCCCGAGGACCGCCGTGCCCGATCTCAACGGGTTCTATCAGGCCGACGCTGGCGGCGCCAACTGGGGCTTCGAGAAGCACAACGAGCCGTTCACGCCGGGCGGCCGCGGTGTCCTGGTGGATGTGCCGACGCTGCCGTATCAACCCTGGGCCGTCGAGGAGAAGCGAACCCGGAATCTCCCCGAGCGCGGGTATGACGATCCGACGGCGCACTGCTTCGTGGGAGGCGTGCCGCGCGCGATTTACGTGCCGTCGCCGTTCCATATTCTGCAGACGCCAACGCACATCGTCATTCTGCACGAACGGATGTCATGGCGGATTATCCCGGTAGGCAACCACACGCCTCTGCCGGATACGATGCGCCTGTGGATGGGCGATTCGGTCGGCCGATGGGACGGCAACACGCTCGTGGTGGAGACGAGGAACCTGAACGGGAAGTCGTGGCTGAACGAGGTGGGCGACGTGATCAGCCATGCCGCGACGGTCGTGGAGCGGTTCACGCCGACGGAGCCCAACACGGTGGCGTACCAGGCAACCGTGACCGATCCTGTCGTGTACACGCGTCCGTGGACGATTGGCATGCCGCTGCGACGCGACCCGAAGGGTGAGCTGCTCGAGGTGGCATGTCTGGAAGACAATCAGGACCTGAAGCATCTGAAGGAGGTCCGGGACGCGGCACGGGCGCAGCGAGCCGCGAGCGGGGGGCGGTGATGACGGTGAGACGACGAGCGGGCACCGGGTGGGGAAGATGGAACCGAGCAATCGCGGAGGCCACGGTCAGTCTGGCGATGTTCACGGTTGTCGGGCCTTCGGCCCTGGCGCATCACTCCTTTTCGGCGGAATTCGACATCAACAAGCCCATCAAGCTCGTGGGGACGATTACCGAGGTGCGATGGTCGAACCCGCACTCCTGGATCTACATCGACGTCAAGGACGACACCGGCAAAGTGGTGAACTGGGCGTTCGAGATGCAGCCGGCAAACGCTTTGTACCGGCGCGGTTGGCGCCCGGCTGATGTGGCCGCGGGTACGATGGTCACCATCGAGGGATGGGCGTCGCGCAGCGGAAATCCCACCGCCAACACCAACACGATTGTGCTGTCGGATGGCCGGCGGCTGTTCGCCGGCGCCCCGCCCGCCGAGGGTGGTCCTCGCTGACCTGGCGTACATCTACCCTTGAGCTTTACCCTCGCCGCGGTCTATAGTGACCGCCGCGAGCCGCGCGAGCGCCAGGGATTTTTCTTACATTCAGGAACCTTTCACACACTTCAAGGGGAGAGCGATGCGAAAGACACTAGTACTGTCCGCTGTAATCGTGCTGTCTGCCGTGCTGATGACGCCCGCTGTTCAGGGACAGGCGGCGCAGACGCAGAAGCCGACGCAGCCCATGAGTTTTTTCATCACGAGTGTGCCTATCGGTATGGGCGCCAATTTCGGTGGCCTCACCGGCGCCGATGCCCATTGTACGAAGCTGGCGGCGGGGGCCGGCTCCACCGGCAAAACCTGGCGAGCGTATCTGAGCCAGACGCAGGCGGGCGATCAGCCGGCCATCAACGCGCGCGATCGAATCGGGACCGGCCCCTGGTATAACGCGAAAGGACAGCTCATCGCGTCGAACGTCGCCGACCTGCACGGCGATCAGCAGCGCGATCGCAACAACATCCGCAAGCCGACGGCGCTCAACGAAAAGGGCGGGATGGTCAATGGTGTCGGCGACATGCCGAATCAGCACGACATGGTAACGGGCTCCGACTCGACGGGGCGCGCGCTCCTCGGCAACGCTGCCAACACAACGTGCGGCAACTATACGAGCAGCGATATGGGCAGCGTGATGCTCGGTCACCACGATCGTCTTGGCGGCGCCAATGCCTCGTGGAACGCGACTCACAGTTCCGCGGCGTGCAGCCAGGAAGCGCTGGTCAAGACCGGCGGCGCAGGGCTCTTCTACTGCTTCGCGACGAATTGATGTTTTGAAAAGTACGTAGTGTCCGCCTTCAGGCGGACCGTGCGGGTCCGGCTGAAGCCGGACACTACGTAGCCTCACCGGCCCGTCCAGCGCGGAGCCCGCTTGGCCAGGAACGACGCGACGCCTTCCTGAAAGTCTGCGCTGCCGTAGCACATCTCAATCAGATCCCGCGCATCATCGGAGCCGATGCGGCGAAGCGCCATCAGCCGGCGCGTCATTTCCTTTGTGGCGCGCACCGTCAGCGGCGCGTTCGACGCGATGGCCGTTGCGAGCTGACGCACCTCGCTGTCGATGGCGGTCGCGGGCACCACGCGATTGAGCATGCCCATGCCGTACGCCTCGGCGGCCGGCACGAGACGACCGGTGAACAGCATTTCCTTGGCGTGACCCGGCCCCACCAGCTCGACGAGCCGGCTGAACGCCGCACCGGTGACGCAGTTGCCAAGCGTACGGGCGATCGGAAGGCCAAATTGCGATTCCGGCGTCGCGACGCGGACATCGCAGGCAACGGCAATGGCGCAGCCGCCGCCGACCGCAAAGCCCTGGATCTGTGCAATCGTTGGCTTCGTCACGCGCTCCAGCCTGTCGAGCACATCGGTGATGTGTCGCTCGTACTTCACGCCGTCGGCGGGCGACTGGAACTTCTGAAACTGCGAAATGTCCGTGCCGGCGACGAACGCCTGTCCTCCCGCGCCGCGGAGAATGAGCACGTGCACGCTGTCGTCGCGATCGACGCGTTCGCAGGCCTCGACGAGCGCGTCGTACATGCTCCACGTCATCGCGTTGCGCGCTTGAGGGCGATTGAAGGTCAGGAAAGCGAGCGGCGGTTCGATCTGGAAAATCGTTTCAGCGGCTGTCACGCGTAAGTCTTACCACGCTTCGCCCCACCGCGTGAGCTTCATGATTGAATACGACTATGAATCCTGATGGAGGCGGCGCTCTCCACGGCGTGCGCGTCGTCGACGTGACGCAGGTGATGGCCGGTCCGTTCTGCACGATGCTCCTGGCCGATCTCGGCGCCGACGTCATCAAGATTGAACCGCCGGCCGGTGACATGACGAGGCGGATGCCCGGCGGCGTTGGATCGGACACGCCCGCGTACAACGCGGTGAACCGCGGCAAGCGCAGTGTGGTGCTCGACCTGAAGTCACAGGCGGGACGCGATGCAGTTGCGAGGCTGGCTGCGTCGGCGGATATCTTCGCGGAGAACAGCCGCCCTGGCGTCATGACCGATCTCGGCCTCGGCTATTCGGCGCTCGCTGCCAGAAATCCCGGGCTCATTTACGCGTCGATCTCGGGCTACGGCCAAACCGGTCCCCATCGGTCGAAAGGTGGGCTGGATCTCGTCGCGCAAGGTGTGTCGGGCATCATGTCAGTGACGGGTGAGATAGGGGGCCGCCCGGTGAAATCAGGCGTGCCGCTGACCGACCTTGGCGCAGCGCTTTTCGCCGTCGTTGGCATTCTCGCGGCGCTGGCGCACCGGAACCGAACGGGCGTCGGGCAGCATGTCGAGACGTCGCTCGTCGAAGCCGGTGTGGCGCTGTCGGTGTGGGAGGCGACCGAATATTTCGCAGGTGTCGGAGTGCCAGGCCCGCTTGGGTCCGCCCACCGGATGGTGGCGCCGTATCAGGCTGTTGAGTGCGCGGATGGCTACGTCACCATTGGCGCGTCCAACGACCGTTTGTTCAGGCAGTTGTGCGAGGCGCTCGGCCACCCGGAGTGGGCGGACCTGCCCGAATTCGCCGACAACCCGAGTCGCGTTCAAAACCGCTCCGCGCTTGCCGGGCGGATCGAGTCGGTCACCCGGCAGCAGTCGAAACGGCACTGGCTCGATGCGTTCGAGGCGCGCAACATTCCGTGCGGTCCGATCAACAGCTATGCCGACGTGTTCGCCGACGAGCAGATCGTCGCGCGCGAAATGGTGGTGGACGTCAGCCATCCCGCACTCGGGCGCACGCGCGCGCTCGGATCACCCATCAAATTGAGCGCCACACCGCCCGCGGTCCGTCGCCGCGCACCGCAACTGGGCGAGCACACGGAGCAGGTGCTACGCGAAGCAGGTTTTCAGGAGGCCGAGATCGCTGAGTTGCTAGGTGGTACGTAGTGTCCGGCTTCAGCCGGACCCGTACGATTGAAATCTTACGGTTTCAATGCACCGCGTGATTCTGCTGCCTGGACGACGCGTTCGGTGGTGATCGTGCCGAGAAGTTGCGGCGGCGCTCCGGGAAGAAACACGGCCATGGCGCCTTCGGGCAGCACGCTGTCGGGAAACATGCGTCCGATGACCATTTCGAGCGGCGTGCGGTGGCCGACGAGTATGCGATTCATGCCTGGCCCCGGTACCGTCCGGAGAAGCCTCTTCGTGCTTCAATCATTCGGTTCAACTGATTGCCGGCGTAGTCATCCGCGACAAGATCCATCGTCACCTTGACCTGATCTTCGCCGAACGCGCGTTCGGCGGAATCGCGGGCGCGGAACACCGGACTCGCCAGAATCTCGTTGAGGGGAACGCGCAGCGCACGGAGCGCGCGGCCGAGATTCTCCGCTTGACGGATTCCCTCCGGAGTCAGATTCCGTTGTCCGCTCCGGTCGCCCAGACGCCCGGTGTCAATCTGGCGCTGGTCCGTCGTTGCATGGCGGAGGTAGATGACCTTGTTGCCGTCCTGCATCGCCGCGACAAGCACTTCCGCCGCGGACTGTGCCAGCGAACGGCGAGCGCCAACGACGGCTCCGCCAATCGCGATCAGAAACAGACGACGAGGGACGTCCGGCGTCGTAGTCATGTGCGATCGATGATCAGTGATCCTGTTTCATTCACGTCCGGCGTTACGCGTCACCGCGACGAGGTCGCCGGCCGCGAAGTCAGGAACTGCCACTGCGCGACACCTCGCTCGACGACGTTGTCCACGTCTTCGGCCAGCAGATATCGACGGGTGACGAGATCCTCCGCGGCGGCGCGCAGCTTCGCGATGTAGTCTTCCCGGTTTCGATATCGCTCCGCAATCGAGGGCCGCGGGTCGCGCCGTGCCTCCCGCTCGGCTTTCGTCAGGGCAAACGGAACATACGAGCCAAGCAGGTTGTAGATCTCGGTTGGCCCGCCAACCGACGGCGAACGAAAATTCCAGCCGGTGTTGGTGGCGACGGGCACCGCGACATCGGGTACACGGATGCCGGCGATGTCGTTGCCATCGACATCGACCTGCGGAACGAGGTACGGCAGCATCTGCACGCGTCCGTTCCGTACCTGACCTGGTCCCGGAATAACGCGCGGATCGGCCACTCCGGGGATCGTCGGAAAGCGAATAGAGGCCACCGGCGTCAATGTCCCGTCGGCGAGTTTCGGATAGCGGCTCTCCGGAGCCGCGACGCCTCGGCTCGTCCATTCGTGCAGACCGCGAAGCAGGGCGCGCATCACCTCGCGCTGGGGCACCGGGTTGTCGATCTGTTGTCCGCGTGCGCGCGCTGGTGGAAACGACGCCTCGCCGTGCTGAGTGCCGGCCAGCAGATAGATCCGGACGTTGTCCGGAACGGGCAGATCTCGCTTTCCGTCCGCACTCGTGTGAATGAGCGCCGCCGCTCGACCGCCACCCCAATACTCGACAGGCGTGTTCGTGAAGAAGAGCTTCGGGCGCTGTTCGGGCTTGTAGAGCTGAAGCAGGGATCCGCGTTCGCCGTCGAAGCTCTGTTCGTCAGTGGTAAACGGGAAGCGCGTCGGCGTCAGCAGAACCGACCCGGCGACGGGCATTCCGAATCGCTCGTTGAACATGCCACGCGCTGATCCGGCGATGTGCGACCAGACCGCGTCGAATACCCGGCGGCCACGTTCGTCCGCGTTGAAGCCTTCGTACAGGAACTGCCGCAGGAACCGGCCCACTTGCGAGACTCCGAACGCATAAGCAGCCTTCCCCTGGATCGGCAGGTCGGTGCGATAGCGGAAGGCCGAAGCGGCGTCACGAATCGCGGCCAGGCCGGTCCCGACGACGCGCGCGCCGCGCGCTTTGAACGTGACTTCGTACATGCGCCCCGGCTCGAAGCCTCCGTCCAGGGCCACGCGCGGAGGTCCTGTGGTGTCGGTCACGAACCTCCAGCGGGTGCGCGCAATCGGGGTCGGCATGTCCCAATAGTGATCGCGAACGGTGAGCGTGCTTGCCGGGTCGGTGGGATTCTCCGGGCGATACATCGGTGCATCGTCGAGAGAGGCCTCGGCTGCCTTGCGGTCCAGAATGAAGTTAACGCGGAGGGAGTCGACGATCGCGTCCACTCGGGGCGCTTCCAGGCGGATCGTTCCGGAAGGAATATCGAACTCCCATCCGACCATCACCAGCGTGTATCCCTCGCGCATCAGATATCCGTTGCCGAAATCGGCCGGCGCCGCGGGGTCCACCGTGCCCGGAGCGCTATTGAATCGGCTGAGGAGTCCGATGCGGCCGCGGTTGACCACCTCGAAGAGCAGGACGCCGTTGCCTTTCGCCGGATCCGCCGGCCGCAGGACCACGAGGTCCGCGGTGAAATGGACGCGGCCGTCTTGAGCCCGATCGGCACGATCGAGATCGACGATGCGCGTGTTCTGAGGGTTGCCTGGATCGAGAGCAAACTCGATGGATCCGGTGAGCTTTTCGTACGGCCCCGTCGTCCCGAAGGGCTGCCCATTGGCGACAGTCGAACGGCTCGCAATGGTGACCTTGGTCACCTCCGCGAACACCGGCGCCGAACACCACAACATGCAGAGGGCTGTGGCGATTGCTTTCATCGTGCGTCTCCAATCGAATCGCGAGGATCGGCTCATCGTACGTAGTGTCCGGCTTCCGCAAGCGTACGTCGTGTCCGGCTTTAGCCGGACCTTTTGCATTCTGGGGGAGCTTCTATCGTCGCAACCCGGCCTGCCAGTTCAACACGATCGTCACGGGTGACGCTGTCGGCGACGCGGCTTCGCTGATGGTGTTTATCAGAAATCGTCCGTCGGCGCCGACGTCATAGGGAATGACACCAGTCACGTACGTGTCGAACAGCGGGACGGCCACGCCAGGCTCGAACGCAGGTCCGATCTTCACCGGCACGGCCATCAACTTGCGGTCGGGTGCGAGGTAGTACAGTTCGGTGCCATCGGGCCGCCAGCGGGGCTTTTCGCCGCCTGCCGTGGAGATCTGCCATTTGCCGACGCCGGCGGCGGGAATGCGGTCCGGCGCAAAGCCCTGCACGTACACCTCGCGACGTCCAGATTCATCGGAGGTGTACGCGATCCACCTGCCATCTGGCGAGAACTGCGCGAACCATTCGTCGGCCTGTGTGACGAGGAACGGAATCGGCTTGCGCTCGTCCCCCGGCGGTGGCTGGAGCGGCAGGATCCACAAGTCCTGCCGCTGCGCCGTGTGATCGTCGTAAATCAGAAAACGCCCATCCGGCGAGATGTCATTGGGATGCTTGGTCGTCGGCGACTTGACGAGCAGCGGTTCCGGTGAGCCCACGCCGCTGGACGATATCCAATAGAGATCGCCGACGGCTCCGTTGAGCGTCGAGCTGAACGCCACCCGGCCATCAGATGACGGGGCGAGTGACACTTCCGCCCCTTCGGCCGGATTCAGACGGCTGAAAATGCCACGTGAGATCTCGGCGCTCCATAGACGCCACACCAGGACGCCGCCGGGAACGTTTGTCGCAGCCTCCCTTCTCTCAACGAACACCCTCTTCCCGTCAGGCGAGAGGTCCGACGTTCCCGTAGTCCCCGGTCGGCCCGACTTGACCAAGACGCTTGCCCTGGCGATCGAACCATAGGAGTTCACTTCTTGCCACCGCATCACGACCGGTACGGAATGCGAGAGCTCCTGTGGCCGACGCAGAGAACCATCCCTGGGTACCGGTGCTGCCGACATCCTCGGCGATGGTAATTGGATTCCCCGTCAATTCCGATTGGCCGTCAAACGACTGAACCAGGAGTGTGCCCCCGCGTAAAAAGAAGAGGGAGCCCCCGTCCGATGTTGGTGAAGGCACATATACGGGCTCTGAGGCGGCGGCCACGAGCTGTACGGTGGTCTGTTCCTCAGGCTTCGTATCCAGCGACCCAAGGTAAATTCCGTTGTTTTCCGGCACAGATGAGGCCCGGTGGTACAGGAATCGACGACCATCTGGCAAGAAGGTGGGCCCGGAGTGCTGAACTTCCCCTCTCGATCGATCAACGGTCGTCACCTGCATCGGCGTGCCACCGCGTGCAGCAACCTGCCACAATCCGCTTGGTCCGGCTCCGAAAAGGATGACGCCCTGCGTACTCCACCCACCTTCACGCCATCCCCCGGTGTACTCGCAGAGAGTTCGCGGCGGTCCACCTGACACGTCGATCGTCTTCAGGACCCCGCCGGCCCCGAAGGCAAGATGGCGGCTGTCGGGGGACCAGACGGGGCGGGCCGCACCCTCAGTGCCGGTCAGGTACCGCGCGTCGAGCGAATCGAGCGGGCGCACCCACAACACGGTTTGGCCATTGGGCCCCGGCGCTGGGAACGCCAATTGACGTCCATCTGGCGACAAAACGACGGCATTCGTGAAGGCGGTGTCATCGGGAGGCAGAACCTGAAAACGCACGGGCTCGACCGCGGGCGCCTGCTCGCGGAAGTGCACGAACGATACGGCCGCGGCGACGATGACTGCCACCGCGGCAACAGCGAGGGCCGCAACCGTCATCGGTGACCGCGTACCTGACGAAGACGTGACGGTGAGGCTCGCGTCTCGCGCGCTCACAGGGTTCGCCAGGTAGTTCTCGATCGTCACGCGCGCCTCGCCAATATCGCGCAACCTGCTCTTGATGTTGCGATCGAGACAGCGCTGCAACGTTTCCGAAATTCGACGCGGTGTCCCGGGAGGCAGCTTGCCGAAATCAATCTCGGCTCGCAGCACGTCAGCAAGCGTGTGTGGAACGGTCTCGCTGTCGAACAGGCGCTTCCCAGTCAGCATCTCCCAAAGAATCACGCCGAACGCCCAGATGTCGGCCCGCTTGTCGACTGCTTTTCCGGCCGCCTGTTCCGGCGACATGTAAGCGGCCGTACCGAGAATCAACCCCGCGGCGCTGACCATCGCCGGGCTGGTGATCGTGGGTGACTGCGACACATCGGTCGCCGTCGCCGTTGGATCGATTGCCTTGGCCAGGCCGAAGTCGAGCACTTTCACCGCGCCGTCGGCTCTCAGCTTGATATTTGCCGGCTTGAGATCGCGATGAATGATTCCCTGTTCGTGCGCGGCTTCGAGCGCTTCGGCAATCTGTCGCGCGATTGGCAGCGCATCGTCCAAGGCAATGGGGCCCGCGGCGATGCGATCCGCCAGCGTCGGGCCTTCGACGAGCTCGAGCACGAGCGCCTGCACACCATCCGATTCCTCGAATCCATGGATCGCGGCAATGTGCGGATGGTTGAGGGAAGCAACGACCTGCGCTTCGCGCCGGAAGCGGGCGAGGCGATCCGGATCACGCGCGAAGGCGTCGGGTAATACCTTGAGAGCGACATCACGTCCGAGTCGCAGGTCCCGCGCGCGGTAGACCTCGCCCATCCCGCCGGCGCCCAGCGGTGCGATGATCTCGTAGGGGCCGACCCGTGTCCCCGCACCAAGAGCCATGATGGTGGATTGAACGTGCAGATTCTGCCACGGACTCTGTGATCATCGGGCGGCAGAAATGAACACCTCGCGCGCGTTCGCGTCGATCAGCCTGGGTTTTACGCGGGAAATGGCGACGTTCCTCCGCAGGTCTTCCGGCATCCGTTGTGCTCGTGACGACGATGTACAATCGGGCCAAGGCGGCCCGACAGAGGGCGCAGCTCGATGCGGAGCCTCGACGAACGGGTCGCGTATATGGAAGGTCGAATGGAGGATCACGCTGCGCTGATGGCGGACATTCGCGCGGAAATGCGCGGTATGCGAGCCGAAGTGCGCGGCGAGATCGGCGAAGTGCGCACCGAGGTCCGGGATCTCCGGTCGGAAATGAACCTCCGCTTCGACCGGATGGATCAAAAGTTCACGTGGCTCGTCGGGATGTTCGTCGCGCTCCTTCTGGGACTGCTCGGTGTAGCCCTGCAGGTCGCACGTCTGCAACCTTCCTGAATCTCTTCGGCGCGGCGTGAAGCCGCGCCCTACGCTACCGACTAGCGCTACCGACTACCGACTACCACCTACCGCCTAGCTAAGGCACCCACGCGATGCAGCCTGGACCGGAGCCTGGCCCCATCGAGATTTCGTTACTCACCTCCAGGGTCTTCAAATCGACCACTGACACTTTGTGAGCATCCCGCAGCCCGAGGTATACGCGCGAGCTGTCACGCATCACCATCATGCCGCCATCGCCGGTGTCGCCGGGCGCCAGCTTGATCCGCTTGATCTCCTTGCGACCCGGTGCGTCCACGACGATCAGCGAGCCGGTGCCGCCGTCCAGGACGAGCGCGAGCCGGCCGTCGGGTGTGAGCTTCAGACGGTTGGCGTCGGTCAACCCGAGGCTCAATGTCTGCGTCACCTTTCTGCTGGCGACATCGATGATGGAGATGCCGCCGTCGCCCCTCGTGGCCGTCCACAGCTCGCGGCCATCCGGCGAGAGGTCGATCCCTTCGGGTGTCTTGCCCGGCACTGGGATCGCGCTGACCCTCCACTTCGGTGGCCCCGTTGCTATGGCCTCGATCACCGACACGCTGTTGGATCCTCTGTTCGGCACGTACATCGTGCTTCGGTCCTTGCTGAGCACCAGCATGTGGGTTCCATCCTGGCCGATGCCGAGCATCCACTCAATCTTGTTGGCGGTTGGGTCGTAGCGGCCGATCGACTTGAAGCCCTCGGCGGTGAAGTACACCTTTCCATCGGCGAAGAGAACGTCGTGCGGCGCACTGCGCTCCCCCGGACTGAAGCGTCGCAGCTCTTTCTGCGCAGCCAGATCGATCACGGCGATGCCTTCGCTCGGGCTGGCCACGAACGCGGTGTTGCCGTCGGCCGACGCGGTTACTTCATGCGGATCCTTGACGGTGGGCACACGGCCCAGCTCCTTCCGACTTACCGGATCGACGATCGCCAGTGCGCTCGCGTCGCGCAGCAACACGAGCAACCGCGCCGGCGACGGTGTTTGCGCGGCAGGAAGAGCCGCCATAAACGCGAGAGTCGCGAGCGATGTCACCCACAGAACCCACTTTCGTTCCGAGCTCATGCAGCACCTCCGGCTCGGTGCAGATTCTGCCACGAAACGTCCGGTATGGGTCCGGCTAAAGCCGGACACTACGTACACAATTGACCGCGCTATACTCCGAGCCGATGAGGTGGGAGCTTCGCGGGCGGACCCTGGCGACGTGCCTTGCGGTCGTGCTTCTGCTGAGCGGGGTGTCCGGCCAGCAGTCCAAATCTCCCGACTGGACCGCGCTCGAGGAAGAAACGATGCGCCATTTTCAGGCGCTGATTCGGTTCGACTCGAGCGACCCGCCAGGCAACGAAAAGCCTGCGGCCGACTACCTGCGCGAGGTGCTCGAGGACAACGGGATTCCGGTCCAGGTGTTCGCGAACGAGGCGCATCGTCCCAATGTCGTGGCGCGTCTGAAAGGAAACGGCAGCAAGCGCCCGATCCTCCTGATGGCGCATACCGACGTCGTCAGTGTCGATGCCGCCAAGTGGACGCATCCGCCATTCAGTGCTACCCGCGCGGATGGATACGTCTACGGGCGTGGGACGCTCGACGACAAGGACAACGTGGTTGCGTCGCTGATGGTGATGCTGATGCTCAAGCGGCTCAACGTGCCGCTCGATCGCGACGTCATCCTTCTTGCGGAATCCGGGGAGGAAGGTTCGACGGACGTCGGCATCGACTTCATGGTCAATCAGCACTTCGACCAGATCGACGCCGAGTATTGCCTCGCAGAGACCTTCGACTTTGTCGTGCGCGAGGGCGGCCGCGTTCGTTACGCCGCCGTGCAGACAACGGAGAAGCTGCCGCGGGCCATCCAGCTTACGGCGACCGGGGTGGCAGGACATGGCTCGGTGCCGCTCGTCGACAATCCGATCGTCCGCCTGGGTGCGGCGCTCGAGCGCGCCAGCAACTGGCACGCCATCATCCGGCTCAATGAGACCACCCGCACCTACTTCGCCCGGCTTGCGGAAACAACATCGGGTGAGGCGGCTCAGCGCTACCGGGACGTTCTCGACCCTCAGAAAGTCGCGGAGATCGACCGGTATTTTCACGTTCATGAACCGTCAAAGGCTGCGCTTCTGCACGCAACGGCGTCGCCGACCATGGTCAACGCGGGGTACCGCCTGAACGTGATTCCTTCAGAAGCAAAGGCACAGCTCGATGTCCGGATACTTCCGGATGACGACCCGGTGGCGGTGCTCGAGACCCTGCGTAAAGCGATCGACAATCCGGCCGTTCGGGCGGAGTATGTGCCACGCGGTACGCGGCCAGCGGGGGCCTCGTCCCGGCTCGACAGTGAGGCGTTCCGGACTATTGAGCAGGCGGTCCGGCGGCACTACGATACCGGCACGCTGCCAATGATGTTCACGGCGGCCAGCGACATGGCGTTCCTGCGGGCGAAGGGCGTGCAGTGCTATGGCATCGGGCCCGCCGTCGACATCGAGGATGCGCCGAAGGGCTTTGGTCCGCACAGCGATCAGGAGCGAATCCTCGAAAGTGAGCTGCACCGGTTCGTGCGGTTTACATGGGATGTGGTGACGGAACTGGCGACCAGGAGATAAAGAACATGAAGAAGAACATGCTCGCAGCGCTCGCAGCGCTCCTGCTGCCCATGGCCACCTTGGCGCGCGCGGAGGTGACGCGCGTCGAGATCACGAATCGTGCAGATCTGTCGTATGCGGGATACGAAAAGATCGTGGGCCGCGTCTTCTTCGCCGTGGATCCGGCTAATCTGCGCAACGCCGTCATCGCCGACATCGACAAGGCGCCGCGCAACGGGAACGGCCGCGTCGAGTTCTCCGCCGATTTCTACGCGGTCCGGCCGAAGACGGGCGGTAACGGCGTTGCGATCGTGGACGTGGTGAACCGCGGCAACCGGGTCACCCGCATGTTCAATCGCGTGGCGGCCGGGAGCGATCCCGACGTGGGCGACGGGTTCCTGCTTCGTCGCGGCTTCACCGTCATTGCCGTCGGCTGGGAGTTCGACCTGCCGGCGGGCGGCGACATGCTGCGCATCCGCGTTCCGGCGGCGGAGGGCACAACCGGTATCGTCCGCACGCTGATCGAAGTCGACCGTCGCACACCGACCTACCGCTTGAACGAGGATGTGCCGGCATATCCGGCGGCCGATCCTGCCGGTTCCGACACTGCGCTCACAGTGCGCGATCGGCTCGCCGACGCGCCCCAGGCAATTGCGCGCGGTCAGTGGCAGCTCTCCGGCGACGTCGTGACACTGGAGGGCGGGTTCGAGCCCGGACGGGTCTACGAAATCGCGTATCGAGTCGCCAATCCGCCGGTCGCTGGTCTCGGCCTGGCCGCCGTGCGCGACATTGCCAGCTGGGCCAAGCACGCGGCCGACGCCGTGACGCCGGCAAAGTATGTGTACGCGCACGGGCAATCGCAGACGGGGCGGTTCATGCGCGAGTTCCTGTATCTGGGGTTCAACGCCGATGAGCGGGAGCGGCTGGTGTTCGATGGCGTGATCGCGCACATCGCGGGTGGAGCCAGGATCGATATCAACCGGCGCGGATCGACTCCGACCGCCGGCAATGCCTTGGTCGGGACATTTCCGTTTTCGGATCGCGCCCAGCGCGATCCAGTAACGGGGGCGACCGAAGGTCTCCTCGAGAACGATCGCGCCAGGCGCCATCAGCCGAAGCTCTTTCTGACCAACAGCAGCGTCGAATACTGGATCGACACCGGCCGTGCCGCAGCGCTCGTCCACACCACACCCGACGGCACGCGCGACGCCGCGCTGGGCGACAACGTCCGCGCTTATCTGTTCACGGGGGCGCAGCACACACCGGGGGCGTTTCCGCCGGCGGCCGGAAGCCGCGGCCAGCAGCGCGCGAATCCGCTCGACTACACGCTGTCGCTGCGCGCGCTCCTCGTCGCCCTCGACCGGTGGGTGAGGGAGGGCGTGGCGCCGCCGCCCAGCCGCCACCCACGGTTTGCCGATCGCACCCTCGTGCGCGCCCAGGACCTCGCGTTCCCGGCCATACCGGGCGTGCAGTCCCCACGCACCGTGGCGCCGGGCCGACGCGCGGCCAACGCGCTGCTGCCGTCCTCGGGCGGCGCAGGCGCGGTTCAGCCGCTCCTCGTCTCGCAGGTTGACGCCGACGGCAACGAGATGGGCGGGATTCGCCTGCCGGAAGTCGCCGTACCGCTTGCGACCTATACCGGCTGGAATTTCCGCAACGCGGAGATCGGCGGAACGAGCCGTCTGGTGGGAAATACGGGTTCCTATATTCCCTTCGCGCGTACTCAGGCGGAGCGCGAGGCGCGGCGCGATCCGCGGTTGTCGATCGACGAGCGCTATCCGAGCCGCGGCGACTATCTCGCCAGGGTGCGCAAGGTGACCGAAGCGCTCGTCCGCGATCGCTACATGCTGGCGGAAGACGTGGACACAGCTGTCGCGCGCGCCAACGAGCATTGGGAGCTCCTTACGCGAACCACTACCACCTCAGCCAGCGCGAGGTAGGCCGATGAGAGTTTTCAGGTCGCGCGCCTACACGTGCTCGGTCGTCGCGCTGCTTGCCGCGATGGGAATCACGATCTGCTTCACAGCCACCGGTCGAGCCGCCCAGCGTCCTCCGGTGATCGGTCGTACCGCCGGCGCGTCGGCGGGTCATCCGTTGACGACGGCGGCGGCCATCGACATCTTGCAGAAAGGCGGCAACGCATTCGATGCGGGCGTTGCGGCACTGCTCGTCGGCGGCGTCGTCGAACAGGATCTTTACAGCCTGGGAGGCGAGGCCCTCGGTACTCGTGTACCCGAGACAGACGCGCAAGGTGCAGGCCGTCGTCGGGCAAGGCTGGGCACCGAAGGGTGCCACGATCGAGTCTGTACGTGGCTCAAGGGAAAACGTTGGACGGTGCGGGCCTGAATCCGGCTGTCGTACCCGGGGCACTTCACGCGTCGCTGACGGTACTGGAACGCTGGGGCACGATGAGCTTCGAGCAGGTGTCCGCGCGCGCAATCGAGTACGCCGGTGAAGGGTTTGCACTGCGCCCGCTCACCGCGCAGGCGATCAAGGGCAATCTCGAGTTCTTCAAGAGCTGGCCGCAGAACCAGAAATACTGGCTGAAACCGGACGGTTCGATGTATTCGCCTGGCGACACCATCAAGTTGCCGACGCTGGCCCGGACGCTGCGTCGCATGGTCGAAGCCGAGCGTGCGAATAAATCAAAGGGGCGCTCGGCGGGCATCATTGCGGCCCGCGACCGCTTCTATAAAGGCGACATCGCTGCCGAGATGGTGGCGTTTCTCCAGCAGCACAAGGCGCCGTTCGAGCTGTCCGACTTCGCCGAGTTCTTTGCGAAGGTCGACGAGCCATCCGTCACGAGCTACCGCGGCTACGACGTATACAAACATCCGTTCGGCAGCCAGGGTCCTGTTCTGCTGCAGACACTCAACATCCTGGAGCAGTTCGATCTCCGCTCGATGAAGCACAACAGCGCCGACTACCTCCACACCGTGGTAGAGGCGTTGAAACTGGCGTATGCGGATCGCGACACTTACTACGCGGATCCCGCGTTCGTGCAGGTGCCGGGCGAAGGGTTGCTGTCGAAGGTTTACGCGCGCGATCGCGCGAAGCTGATTGCGCCATCACACGCATCCCGAGGCTTCATCGCCGGTAATCCGCTGCTCTTCGATTCGAAAGTGAAGACGTGGCCGTTCTGGGTAGCCAACATGGCCGATGCGGTGCAGCCTGGTGCGAAGGGGCCGGATGCCGAACCTATTCGCGGCACCTTCAAGGACACGACGCACATCGCCGTCATCGACAAGGACGGGAACGTGTTCGACAGCACGCCCAGTGGCGGATGGATTGGCGGGGCAGTCATTCTCGGCGAGACCGGCATCGGCATGAGCGTGCGCGGGGAGCAGTTCTGGCTCGACAAGACACGCGCCGCGCAGCTGAGGCCGCGGTCGAGGCCGCGGTACACGCTCACGCCAAGCATCGTCCTGAAAGACGGGGAACCGTTCATGGCGCTTGGCACGCCGGGCGGCGACAACCAGGACCAGACGATCCTGCAGGCGTTCCTCAACGTCGTCGAGTTCTGGCCCGAGTGGTACCCGAACCTGCACGAGGCATTCGAGTGGCCGCGCGTGCAGACGCTCCACTTTTACGGGTCGTTCTGGCCGCATGATGCGGGATTCAACAAGCTGAATGTCGAAGCGACCATCCCGGATGCCGTGTACGATGAGCTGAAGCGCCGCGGTCACGACGTGGGCCGGTTGCCCGCGTACGGAATGTCCGGCTGCGCGACGGCTGTCATCGTCGATCCTTCGACACACAACCGCATCGCGGGCGCCGATCCTCGTCGCGATTGCTATGCGATGGCTTACTAGGGGTAGGGCCGACCTAAAGGTCGGCCGCTACATCGGGCTGAAGGTCGGCCCCGACGGGCTGAAGGACGGCCCCGACAGCAGACGCACTCAGGGCTCAGGCCCTACGCCTCAGGGTCCGGGGGGGACCCGGCGTAAAGCCGCGCCCTACGTGCTCACCGCGCTTCTCGTCGCATCATTCGGTATCTCGAGCCAGGCGCCGCATTCGTTCACGCGTCGTCGACGCGACGATCGGCGAGATGCAGAAGGCGATGGCGGACGGGCGCGTCACCTCGCGCGATCTCGTTCAGCAGTCGCTCATCCGCATCGCCCTCTACGAGGATCAGCTCAATGCGGTGATCGCCGTCAACCGGCGGGCGCTGGAGGAAGCAGGCGGAGCGCGACCGCGAGCGTGCGGCGGGAAAAGTACGCGGCCCGCTTCACGGCATCCCGATCGCGCTCAAGGACAACATCCACACGCTCGACATGCCGACGACGGGAGGAGCGCTGGCGTTCGCCGGTCTGATGCCCCCGTATGAGGCGACCATCACCAGGCAGCTGCGCGAAGCAGGCGCCGTCATCATCGCCAAGACGCAGATGACCGAACTGGCCAATTGGGTGACGGTCGGGATGCCCGGCAACTACAACAGCCTTACGGGCTACGGATTCAACCCGTACGATCCGCGCCGCGATCCCCGTCATCCGACCGCCGACGGGCGTCCGGCCCTCGGCACTGGCGGATCCAGTTCGGGCGTCGGCACGCCGCGAGCTTCTGGGCAGCCAATATCGGTACTGAAACATCCGGCTCGATCCTCAATCCTGCAAACCAGACGATGCTCGTCGGTATCAAGCCGACGGTGGGGCGAGTGAGCCGCTACGGCATCATCCCGATCACCGCCGACCAGGACACCGCAGGACCGATGGCGCGCACCGTGTCGGACGCGGCGCTGCTCCTCGGCGCCATCGAGAGCGACTCGCGCGATCCGAACGATCCGGCTACCGGCCGGTGCGCGCCTCCACCGCAGCGCGACTACAGCCGCTTTCTGGATCGCGGCGCCCTCAAGGGCGCGCGCATCGGCGTGCCGCGCGCGTTCTACTACGATCGCGTCGCGCTGCCAGGCACCACGGCGCTCCGTGGAGGGCTGAGCCCCGATCAGCAGGCGGCGATGCAGGACGCGATCGCGGTATTGAAGCGGGAAGGCGCCGTTGTCGTCGATCCCTCCGACATTCCCAGCGTCGTCGATGCCGACCGCGACCGGAACTTTCTGGCCTGGGATGTCTGTCGAGGCTTTGAAAACCGCAAAGGGCGCGACTCCGGCTGCTCGGTTGCCTTCAAGTACGGAATGAAGCGCGATTTCAACGCATGGCTTGCCTCGCTCGGGCCTGCAGCGCCGGTGAAATCACTGGGCGCGCTGCGCCGCTGGAATCTGGACCACAGCGCGGCCGGCGCGCTCAAGTATGCGCAGGAAAATCTCGATGTGTCCGACGAGATGGATGTCGAGCGCGACCGCGCCCGGTACGAGGCGGATCGGAAGAAGGACATCCTGTTGAGCGCCACGCTGGGCATTGACGCGGCGCTGAAAGCGCATCAGCTCGACGCGCTGCTCTTTCCCGGCGCTGCCGGTGCAGCGATAGCCGCGCGACCCGGCTATCCCACCGTGATTGTCCCGTTCGCGCTGGTGGCGAACGCGCCCACCCCCCCGTTTCCAGACGCGTTCGAGGCGCGGCAGGCGCCATTCGGCGTCAGCTTC
This sequence comes from uncultured Acidobacteriota bacterium, assembly GCA_963814955.1. Lineage (GTDB taxonomy): Bacteria > Acidobacteriota > Vicinamibacteria > Vicinamibacterales > UBA2999 > DATCJA01. Next base: position 175,296 of record CAWFEX010000007.1, on the reverse strand, counting down.
ACCGGCACGGCCTGCAGCGAGCCGCGTTTGATCGCTCTGGCGTATGCGTTCGAGCAGGCCACGCGGGCGCGCGTGCCGCCTGGGTTGTTTCCCTGAAGAGTCTCCGCGGGCCGACCGGGCCGACCTAAGGGTCGGCCCCTACAGATAATTGTGGGGATTACTCGGACGTCGACGCCGGAATGGCGTCAACGCCCTGGGGCTGCGTGCCGTTGATGAACGCCTCGGTCACGCCGGAATCGACCGTCACGTACACGATGTTGCCGGGCGCGTCGAACTGTGGCGGGTTGCCGCGGTCGCCTCGTCGTTCGATGTACGTGCGCATGAAATCGATCCAGATGGGCAAGGCCGCCGTCGCTCCAGTCTCGCCGTTGCTGGTGCCGCCGATCGGTTTCTTCTCGTCGTAGCCCACCCACACACCCACGGTGATCTGCGGATCGAACCCAATGAACCAGGTGTCGGTGTAGTCGTCCACCGTACCGGTCTTGCCGGCAAGCGGCCAGTCGAGCGACGCGGCGGCGGCGGCGGTGCCGCGCTGAACGACGCCGCGCAGCAGGTTCGTCATGACGAACGACGTATCGGCCCGGATGGCTTCGTGCGCTTCCGGACGATTCTGTTCGAGAACGTTCCCCTCGCGATCCGCGATCATCGTCACGCCGAACGGCGTCATGCGCACGCCCTGGTTCGGGAATACCGAGTACGCCGCGGTGGCATCCACCAGCGTCGCTTCTGCAGAGCCCAGCGCGAGTGACAGGACCGGTGGGAAGCTGCCGGGGAAGCCGAACCGCGTCGCGTAGCTGGCAACCTGCTGCGGCCCCACTTCGAGCATCGCCTTCACGGCTGGGACGTTGCGCGACTGCTCCAGCGCATGACGCAGTGTCACGGGCCCTTCGAACTTGCGGTCGTAGTTCATCGGTTCGTACAGAGGCTGGTTGGGCCCCGGTTCGAGCGCCACGGGCTCGTCCACAAAGATGGAAACCGGCGTGAATCCGCGATCGATCGCCGTCGTGTAGACGATGGGCTTGAATATCGAGCCGAGCTGCCGGCGGGCCTGCGTCGCGCGGTTGAATTTGCTCCGCTCGAAGCTGAATCCCCCGACCATCGCGAGGATCTCGCCGGTGCGGTTGTCGATGGCGACGAGCCCCCCCTCGAGCTGGGGGGTTTGTTCCAGCATCGCCGCCTGCGGTACCCCGTTCTTGACGTCGCGCAGTTCGACGTCGATGAGATCGCCGACTTTGAAGAGATCCGCTCCCGGCCTTCGCTGCCACGCCCATGCACTGGGCGGGAGGTTCAGCGCGTGGGGGCCGACGCGGATTTGCGCAGGCGCGGGCCTGCCGCGCGCCGGGACCGCCGTCACGATTGCCGGAACAATGTCGCCCGTGCGGAGGGGCTGCGACCAGCGCGGCATCGTGAAGCGGTCAATCTGGTGTCCCTCCGCCACGATGTTACGAGGTGCCCCGCGATACCCGCTGCGCCGCTTGTCCACCCGGCGCAAGCCGCGATCGACCGCGAGGTTCGCCACATTCTGCAGCTCCGCGTCGAGCGTCGTTTGCACGCGCAGCCCGGCCTGATAGAGAGCATCGGCCCCGTATTTCTGCTCGAGCATCTTGCGAACGTCTTCGACGAAGTAGGGTGCGATGGATTGAGCCGGCGTTGGCTGTCCCTGCGGCTCCAGCGGACGTGCCGCGGCGTTCCTGGCGTCCTCCTCCGAGACGAACCCTTCTTCGACCATCCGCACCAGCACGTAGTTGTTCCGCCGTGCCAGCGCCTGGTCCGGATTCACGAATGGACTGAGGCGCGCGGGGGTCTGCACGATTGCCGCAAGAGTGGCGGCCTCATCGAGCGTCACGTCTTTCGCCGCTTTGTTGAAATAGAGCCGTGCCCCCGATTCAACGCCGTACGCGCCGTGCCCCATCGTCACGTGATTGGCGTAGAACGTGAAAATCTCGCGCTTCGTGTACCGCTTTTCGAGCTGGACGGCGACGATGGCTTCCTTGATCTTCCGCTCGAAGCCACGAACGCCGCTCCGCTGGAAGACGCCTCCCTGCATGTAGTCCTGGAGGAAGAGCATCCGCGCAACCTGCTGCGTGATGGTGCTGGCGCCGGCGCGCTGTCCGTAGATCAGATCCTTGGCGGCCGTGATGATGATGCGCGAGATGCTGAGGCCGAAGTGCTGCTCGAAGTCGGCGTCCTCGCTGGCCATGATGGCCTGCCGGAGGACGGGTGCGATGCCGTCGTAGCCGATGACGACGCGGCGCTCGATGGCGAATTCACCAATCTCCTGGCCGTCCCGCGCGAGGATCCGCGTAATCGTGTTGGGCTGATACGAGTCGAGCGCACTGATTTGCGGAAGGTCGTCGGTATACGCGAACAGCACGCCGCTGACAGTGCCAAGCAGCGCGGCCATCAGGAACAGCGCGACAACGACCGCCTGTCGCGCCACGCGAACGACGACGCGCCGGCCCTGCGCGTGGGACTGGTCGGAATCAGTCATCGATGTCTGGCAGTTCAGTATAACCTTTTGAAATCCAGAGCCTTATGGCCACGTCGCGCAGAGGATAGCAGTCAAACATTGACTATCTTACACTCACTTTTAATAATGGAAGTCAGCTAAACAACCGGGCTTTTCCGGCCTCGGGACTGCGGGAAGGAACGCGACGAAATGAGCAAAATCATCGGTATCGATCTCGGCACGACCAACTCCGTGGTGGCGGTGATGGAAGGCGGCGAACCCATCGTCATTACCAACGCCGAGGGCAGCCGGCTCACGCCTTCTGTTGTGGCGTTTACGAAGACGGGCGAGCGGCTCGTCGGTCAGGTCGCGAAGCGCCAGGCGGTCACGAATCCCGAGAACACCGTGTTCTCGATCAAGCGTTTCATGGGGCGGCGCTTCGACGAGGTCACCGAAGAGATGAGGATGGTGCCGTACCGCGTCGCTGCGGTGTCGAATGGTGACGTTCGCATCAAGATCAGCGATCAGGATTACGCGCCCCCTCAGATCTCGGCGATGGTGCTTCAGAAGCTGAAGCAGGCCGCCGAGGACTATCTCGGTCAGCCGGTCACGAAGGCCGTCATTACGGTTCCCGCCTATTTCAACGACGCGCAGCGGCAGGCGACCAAAGAGGCCGGCCAGATTGCCGGCCTGGAAGTGATGCGCATCGTCAATGAGCCGACGGCGGCGGCGCTTGCCTACGGGCTCGACAAGAAGAAGGACGAGACGATTGCCGTCTACGACTTCGGCGGAGGCACGTTCGACATTTCGATCCTGGAGGTTGGCGAAGGCGTCGTCGAGGTGAAAGCCACCAACGGTGATACGCACCTCGGGGGCGACAACCTCGATCAACGCATCATCGAGTGGATCATCACCGAGTTCAAGAAGAGCGACGGCATCGACCTCGGCAAGGACCGGATGGCGCTTCAGCGCCTGAAGGAAGCCGGCGAGAAGGCCAAGATGGAGCTCTCCACGGTGATGGAAACCGATATCAACCTGCCATTCATCACTGCGGATCAGACCGGACCGAAGCACCTGCAGATGAAGCTCACGCGGGCGAAGTTCGAGCAGCTCGTGGACGATCTGCTGCAGAAGACGGTGGGGCCGACGAAGCAGGCGCTCAGCGACGCGGGCGTCGACCCGTCGAAGATCGACGAAGTGGTACTCGTCGGCGGCTCCACGCGCATTCCGCGCGTGCAGCAAATCGTCAAGGATCTGTTCGGCAAGGAGCCCCACAAGGGCGTCAACCCCGACGAGGTCGTTGCCATCGGCGCCGGTGTTCAGGCGGGCGTGCTGGCGGGAGAGGTCAAGGATCTTCTGCTCCTCGACGTCACGCCGCTGTCGCTCGGTATCGAAACGCTTGGCGGCGTGATGACGACCCTGATTCCTCGCAACACCACGATCCCGACGCGCAAGAGCGAGGTGTTCTCGACCGCCGCCGACAGTCAGACGAGTGTGGAAGTGCATGTCCTGCAGGGCGAACGGCCACTGGCGCGTGACAACCGCACGCTCGGTCGTTTTCAGCTGGTGGGCATTCCTCCGGCGCCGCGGGGCGTTCCGCAGATCGAGGTCACGTTCGACATCGACGCCAACGGCATTGTCAACGTGTCGGCCAGGGACATGGGCACCGGCAAGGAGCAGAAGATCACCATCACCGCGTCGAGTGGGCTGAGCAAGGACGAAGTCGAGCGGATGATGAAGGATGCCGACTCGCACGCCGAGGAAGACAAGAAGCGTCGCGAGGAAATCGAGGTCCGGAATCGCGCCGACCAGGCCTTGTACGCGGGCGAGAAGATGCTGCAGGACATGGGCGCGAAACTGGCGCCGGCGGACAAATCCGCGGTCGAGTCCGCCCTCGAATCGCTCAAGAGCGCCATGTCCTCGAACGACGTTGGGGCGATGAACCGCGCGATGGAGCAGCTCACCCAGGCACAGCACAGGGCTGCGGAAGCGCTCTACAAGCAGGCTGGTACGACTGGTGGCGCGTCCAGTGGATCGGATGCCTCGTCTTCAGCGGGTACCGGCGGCGCGAGTTCGGAGGCTGCGGCTGGTTCGGAAGGCGACGTGATCGACGCGGAAGTCGTAGACGAGGAGAAGAAGTGAGTCATCGATGATGGACGACATCGATTAGCAAATTTCATGGATCTGTACATCGTGCTCGGCCTGGCGCACGGCGCCACCGAGGCGGACATCAAGCGCGCGTACCGCCGTCTGGCGCGTCGATTCCATCCGGATGTGAATCCCGGGGATCGCACGGCCGCCGTGCGCTTTCGCCAGATCGTAGAGGCATACGAGACGCTGGTCGATCCACAGCGCCGATCGAGATACGACTCTGGTCTGGCGAGCGACAATGACGACGCGCGTCGGACGAGCGGGTTCGAAGGGTTCGATTTTTCCACGCGAGGCGTCGACCATTCCGCCACGTTCGGCGATCTATTTGCCGAGGTGCTCAGCGAGCGTGGCGCGCGGCGCCAGGCGCCGGCGCGCGGCGCAGACCTGCACCAGACAATCGAGCTGCGCTTCGACGAGGCGTTGTCTTCGACGCTTCGTGCCGTGACGATCACGCGCCGCGAAATGTGCCGTGCCTGTGTGGGGAACGGCCGTACCCGCGGCAGCGCGGGCCCGTGCCCGGCATGCGATGGCGCCGGCAGCGTTCGGTCGGTTCGCGGCCACATGGTTTTTTCACGCAGTTGTCCTGCATGCAGCGGAACCGGTCAGCGGCCGTCGCGGCCATGCGAACGCTGCGCCGGGGCCGGGCAGGAAACGCGAACGGAGACGGTGCAGGTACGCATTCCAGCAGGCATCAACGATGGGGACCGTGTGCGCGTGCCGGCGAAAGGGAATGCGGGTCTTTACGGCGGTCCCGCCGGCGATCTCTACATCTTGGTGCGTGTGGATCCCAACCCATCGTTCAGACGCGAGGGCGACGATTTCTATTTCGTGCTCCCGATTGCGGTGCACGAGGCCGCGCTTGGAGCCCGGATCGAGGTGCCGACGCCCGACGGCGGATCGGTGCGCCTGCGTGTGCCACCTGGCACGCAATCGGGCCAGAGGTTCCGTCTGCGCGACCGCGGCGCGCCGTCTGCGCGCAACGGGTTGCGGGGCGATCTCGTCATCGAAGTGCGCCTGATGCTGCCGAAGGTCCTGGACGAGCGTTCCAAGGAGCTGTTGCGCGAATTCGGCCGGATCAATGGCGAAAGCGTCAGGGAGCTGCCCGGCGAGACGGAGCCACGCCGAGACGGTGTCACGGAAACGCGCACTCACGGAGATACGTAATTCAATGTCTTCGTGTCTCCGAGCCTCCGTCCTTCGACTTTGGCTCAGGACGCCCCGAGCACAGTCGAGGGGCGTGGCCTGTGGGAGTAACTGATGGCGAAGCGTGCTGACCGCGAGCGCGGGAAGGCGTACTACATGATCAGCGCGGTGTCGCAGAAGTACAACATCCATCCACAGACGCTGCGTCTGTACGAGCGTGAGGGGTTGTTGAAGCCTTCGCGCACCGAGGGCAACACGCGCCTGTACTCGGAAGAAGACCTCGAGCAGCTGGAGACTATTCTCGCGCTGACCCGCGATCTCGGCGTCAACCTCGCCGGTGTCGAAATCATCTTGAACATGCGCCGCAAGATGGAGCAGATGCAACGCGAGGTCAATGAGTTCATGGAATACGTGAAACGGGAATTGGCTCGCGGCATCGATGACTGGGAGCAGCGCCTTGGCACCGCGCTCGTCAAGTCGACGCCCACCGATCTCGTAAGGCACACGCCCCAGACCGCTGACGCGGAAATGCAGAATTCAAAAACCAAGATTCAAAAATAATTTTGCATTAGGCATTTTGGTTTCTGCATTTCGGCGTTACGATCACTCGTGCTCTGCACCATCTGCGACGGCACCGGTTGGAAGCCGGTTGAAGAAGGCGGTGTCTCGCGTGTCGTGCGGTGCGACTGCTGGAAGCACACATCAGCGGAGCGGCTCGCACGCGATGCTGACATCCCACCGCGCTACGAGAAGTGCGACCTGGATAACTTTCACGACTACAACGATTCATTGAGCAAGGCCGTCGGACGCGCCCGGCGTTTCGTCGACGAGTTTCCGGCAGTCGATCGTGGGCTGATGTTCGTGGGGCGGCCCGGTCTTGGCAAGACACATCTGGCGATTGCATGCCTGAAGCTCGCGGCCCACAGCCGCGGCCTGCGCGGCATTTTCTACGACACGCGGGAACTGCTTCGGCGAATCCGACAGTCGTACGATCCGGTCTCGAGAACAACCGAATCGGAACGCGACGTCGTGAACGCCGTTGTGAACGCCGACTTGCTGGTCCTCGACGACATCGGGGCAGAGCGGGCGACCGAGTGGGTCGAAGAGATGCTTCACCTCATCGTCAATGCCCGCTACAACGGCCGGCGGCCGACGATTTTCACGACGAACTATCCCATCGAGACGCCGTCGGAAGCCAAGCACGCGGAAACGCTGCTCGAGCGGGTCGGCTTCCGCATGTACTCGCGGCTGCAGGAGATGTCGGACTTTGTGCACCTTGAAGGGGTCGATTACCGGGAAGCCGGGCCGAACCCCTCCGCCGAGCAGCTGGCGCATCTCAGCCAGCGCGGAAGCCGGACACACAAGCAGCTGCCCAGTCCGAGCGCGAAGTCGCAGATAAAATCCCGTTTTCGGAGTACCGAGCCCGCGCCCGAGCTGAAATGGCCCGGCGGCAGGGCGGGATCCTAGGAAAGTCACAAGTGTAGGGCGGGCCCTTTCGGGCCCGCCGCGATCTGCGATCATCAATCGGCAATGAGCCTGGGTCTGTACGTCCACATCCCCTTCTGTTCAGCCATCTGCAACTACTGCAATTTCAACCGCGGCCTGTTCGATGCCGCGCTGAAAGACCGGTACGTTGCCGCGCTCCTGACTGAAATCGAAACGTCCGGTGACGGCTCTGACGCCGACACGATCTATTTCGGCGGCGGTACTCCGTCGCTGCTGGAGCCCGCCGAGGTGAAGGCGATCATAGACGGCTGTCGCCGGTCGTGGACCGTGGCGGCGGATGCCGAAATCACGCTCGAGGCGAACCCGGAAACAGTCACCCCCGAACGCGTCGCCGGTCTGCGTGCTGCTGGCGTAAACCGTCTGAGCTTTGGCGTGCAGTCGTTCAGAGACGTCGAGCTCCAGCGTTTGAGCCGCCTCCATTCGGCCAACAAGGCCGTCGAGGCCTTTCAAATCGCCAGACGTGAGGGTTTCGACAACATTTCTCTCGACCTCATGATGTGGCTGCCCCAGCAGTCGGTCGCGCAATGGCTCGAGTCGGTGGATGCACTCATCGCGCTCCGTCCCGAGCACGCTTCGATGTACCTGCTCGAAATCTATCCGAACGCTCCGCTGCGCGACGCCATGGCGCGTGGACAATGGTCAGTCGCCCCTGACGACGACGCCGCAGAGATGTATCTGTCGGGTTTCGAACGGATGGAGAGAGCCGGTTACGGGCAGTACGAAATTTCCAACGCGGCTCTTCCTGGCCGCGAGTCGCGGCACAACCTGAAATACTGGACCGACGGCGAGTGGCTAGGCTTTGGGTGTGGCGCCCACTCCACGCGGAACGGTATGCGGTGGAAGAATGTCGCCGCCACGGAAGAGTACATCTCGGCTGTGACGGCCGGAGGACACGTGACGACCGACCGCCGGCTGCTGACCGGCGAGGAACGGCGTGAGGAAGCGCTGTTCATGGGTCTCCGCCTGACGGCCGGTTTTGATTTACAGGTAATGAAAAATCGTTACGGGGTGGACGTCTGGGACGAATATGGCGGCGAACTTCAATCCTTCGTAGATGCGGGGCTTTTGGTTTATGATGGCCGGTCGCTACGGATGCCACGGTCAGGAATGCTTCTTGCTCATGAAGTAATGACCGTTTTCATCCGCTCGACTGTACGGTAGATTATCCGCCTTTCCGCCTTCGCCAGGGCTCCGGCGAGACCTCGCCGAAGCGTGAAACGCGCGGGCGGTGCTCCCAGGAGGCTTGACGATGCGACGACTGTCCGGGTTAGTACTCGCTGGCGCGATCATGTTGCTGCCGGCGTTTTCGCAGGGCCACGGCGTCCGCGCACAGGCGGCGCCGGCGCTGACATTCGATGGCGATACTGCGATCATGACGATCGCCATCAAGCCGGACAAAACCGCCGAGTTCGAACAGATTATGGCGGATGTCCGCGCTGCGCTCATGAAGTCGGAGAAACCTGAGCGCAAGCAGCAAGCGGCGGGCTGGAAGGTCGTCAAGAGTCCCACGCCGATGAAGGACGGGAACATCGTCTACATGCACGTGATCTCTCCGGTCGTCAAAGGCGCCGACTATACGATCCTCACGATCCTGTACGAGGGGAACGCCGACCCGGCTGCGCAGAGGGCGATCTTCGAGAGGTACAAGGAAGCATTCGCAGCGGCCCTGGGCGGCGGTGCGTTTACCACCGTCGTCGACCTCTCGAAGCCATAGCGTTGGTAGCCGGGAGCCTTCGGGCTTCCGCGTCGCATTCGAGATCGCATCAGCCACGAGTGGCACGCCGCCGCTCGTGGCTTTTTTTGTATAGAGTAGCGTTCATGCGAATGGTTGCACGGCGATACAGGCACTGCTGCGCGGGTTTCGCTCTGGTTGCGGCGGTCTTCATGGGTGGGAGCGCGTCGGCGCAGGTGGCCCCGGCTCCGCAACAGCCAGCGCCGCCCGCGGCACCTCAGCCAACGACGCCGGCGAGTCGTGCCCGCGCCTGTCGTGCCGCCAGCTCCCGTTGGCGCCCGGACGTTCACTGCGCCGACCGGCGTGATATTCAACGTCGTGCGTCCCGAGCGCGTCGTCGACTTCGAACTGGTGATTGGATATCTGCAGGCTGCGCTCGAAAAATCGACCGACGCAAAAGTGCGCGAACAGGCGCGCGGGTGGCGCATGTTCAAGGCCGGGGAGCCCGGTCCGAATGGCACGGTGTTGTATGTGTTCCTGATGGATCCCGCCGTTCCGGATGCCGACTACGCGCTCGGCCCGATTCTCAGCGATGCCTTTCCGGAACAGATCGAGCAGATCTGGAAGCTGTATCAGGGAGCGCTGGCGGGCGGAGGGAGCTTGTTGAATCTCACGCCGGTGAAGCCGCCGCCGTTGCCGCCCCCGGGCGCGTCCCCTGCGGCGGCGCCAGCACCCGAGACGCGTCCCGGGCCGCCAGGGGGACCGAGCAACAATTGACGAATTTACAAATCGCTTCGGTGCAATCCGTCAATTCGCAAATTCGTCAATCCGTCAATGGTCAGAACGCCAGATTCAGCCCTGCATAGATGCGGTGCACGGTCGAATGCAGCGGCTCACCGCGCAAGTTGAAGACGCGATAATCCAGCCTGGCGCGGATCGGTCCGAGCAGCGAAATCTTCGCACCGCCTCCCGTGTTGAATCCGATGTGCGTTTCCTGCTGCGCCTCGAGCCGTTCCCGGTAGATCCCTGTTCCAGTGGTGAAGTACAGCTGAATGCCCGCGATAGGAAAGGGAGTCTGCAGCAGGACGTTCCCCATTCCGGTGCGGAGCGATGGGGCAGGTTCGTCATCGGATTCGCCGGTATCTGAAAATTCGAACTCGAACCCGATCACAACGAGGCCAACACCGATTGCGACCCCTTTGGCGACGCGGTTTGCAGGCGTCATGGTACTGCCCAGGAATACGGTCGCGTCGGCGAAGGCGGGGGTTGCGGCACCGAGCAGGAGGACAACCAGCAGCAGAACTAAACGTTGAGAGTGACGCTCCGAGCGCCGCTGCAAAATGTGATGCATACCGAATGATACGATCCCTACCAGCTAGCAACCATGGACCTGCGCCTGACACCGGACCAGGATCTGCTGCGCCGCAGCATCCGCGAGTTTGCAGAGACGGAGATTCGTCCTCATGTGATGGAGTGGGACGAATCGCAACACTTTCCGTCCGAACTGCGCCCGAAGCTCGCCGCGCTCGGTCTCATGGGCATCCAGTTTCCTGAGGAATTCGGCGGCGCGGCGATGTCGGCCGTCGACTACTGCATCTGCATCGAAGAGCTCGCGCGGGTCGATCCGTCGATCTGTCTGTCGGTTGCCGCTCACAACGGGCTGGGCACCGCGCATATCGCGGCATTCGGGACGCGGGAACAGAAGCTCAAATATCTTGTTCCGCTTGCCCGCGGCGAAAAGCTGGCCGCGTGGGCGCTCACGGAGGCGTCGGCGGGCAGCGATGCGGCGGCAATCCGGACGACCGCCCTGCGCGAAGGGGACTGCTGGGTCATCAACGGCTCGAAGCAATTCATCACCCATGGACAGACCGGTGATCTCATCGTCGTCATGGCCGTGACGACGCCGGGCAAAGGCAGTCGCGGCGTTTCAGCGTTCATCGTCGAACGGGGCACGCCGGGGTTTCGCGCCGGGAAGAAAGAAGACAAGCTGGGGATGCGCGCCAGCGAGACCAGCGAAGTGATATTCGAGAACTGTCGCGTCGGCCGTGCTCAGTTGCTCGGCGCCGAGGGACAGGGATTCATCAACGCCATGCAGGTGCTCGATGCGGGCCGGATCGGCATTGCCGCGCTGGCGGTGGGGCTCGCCCAGGGCGCGTACGAGGCGGCGCGCGACTATGCGTTCGTGCGAAAGCAGTTTGGCCAGCCCATTGGAACGTTTCAGAGCATCAGGGCCAAGCTCGTCGAGAATGCCGGCCGCATCGACGCTGCGCGGTTGCTGACCTATCGGGCAGCGTCAATGCGGGAAGCGGGTCGGCGGACGACACTGGAGGCGGCGATGGCCAAGCTGTACTCGAGCGAAACCGCCGCGCGGGTTGCCGAAGACGGCGTGCAGATTTTTGGCGGCTACGGGTTCGTGAAGGATTACCCTGCCGAGAAATACTTTCGAGACGTGAAGCTCACCACCATTGGCGAGGGAACCAGCGAGATTCAGCGGCTGGTCATCGCCCGTCAGCTCCTTGCCGCCTGATTCAAAACTCGTCGCTGGCGTCCTCGACGGCGACGGCCGGGCCCTCGCTCGTGCAATCTCGCTCGTCGAGGACGAAGCGCCAGCCGGAATCGAACTGCTGCAGGTGGTTCACGCGAGGACGGGGCGCGCGTATCTCGTCGGAGTGACCGGGCCGCCAGGCGCCGGCAAGAGCACACTGGTCGATCGATTGACTATCGAGGCGCGCCGTGAAGGCCGGCAGGTCGGTGTGATCGCCGTCGATCCGACAAGTCCCTTCACCGGCGGAGCGGTGCTCGGCGATCGGGTGCGCATGGGCCGGCACGCGTCAGACAGTGCGGTGTTCATCCGAAGTATGGCGACGCGGGGCCAGCTCGGTGGGGTCGCGCGTGCAACCGGCGACGTCGCCATGCTGCTGGATGCCGCGGGCAAGGACGTCGTGATCATCGAGACCGTTGGCGTGGGCCAGGACGAAGTCGAGATCACGCGAACCGCTGACATTTCAATCGTGGTGCTCGTTCCAGGTGCGGGCGACGAGATCCAGGCGCTCAAGGCGGGAGTCATGGAAATTGCCGACATCTTCGTCGTCAACAAGGCCGATCGGGACGGAGCGGACAGGCTGGTTCAGGCGGTTGCGGCGAATCTGGCGCTGAAGGCGTACGGGCCGGACGAATGGAAGCCGCCCATTCTGAAGACCGTGGCGACGACGGGAGAAGGGATTTCTGAACTGTGGACGGCGATCGCGGAATTTCGGACGCGGTCTGCGAAGGCGACTGACCGCCGGCGTGCCCGGCACGAGCACCGGTTGCGCGAACGGCTGTCGCACCAGTTCCTGAAGGACCTCGAACGTGCGCTGCCTGAGGGCCAGCTGAGCCGTACTACTGATCGGATCGTATCGGGCGATATCGATCCGTACTCAGCCGCTGCCGAACTGATCGAGAAGTATGTGGGGCGGATTCATCGAGCGCAAGCGGACCCGCCGAAACCGGTTGGGGAACAAGCGCAATCGGACCCGCCACGGAAACAACGATGAAGGCCATTCTGGATCACGTCGGCATCGCCGTTCGGAACATAGACGAAGCCGTTGCGTTCTATCGCGATGCGCTCGGGCTGGCGATTGGCTCGCCCGAGGATGTCGCGTCGCAGGGCGTGCGGGCGCACGTGATCCCGGCTGGCCAGTCCGCGCTGGAGTTGCTCGAGGCGACCCGCAGCAATTCTCCAATCGCGAAATTTCTCGAACGGCGAGGACCAGGGCTGCACCACATTACCCTGCGCGTGGAGGACATCGACGCCGCGCTTGCAGAATTGCGCGCCCGCGGTGTGACACTGGTCGACGAACGTCCACGTCCTGGTGCCGAAGGTGCGCTGGTTGCGTTCCTTCATCCGTCGGCCGCACACGGTGTGCTCGTGGAACTGAAGCAGGCAGCAACGGCTCGGCATGCGCTCGACGTGAAGCGGATTTCGTGGGGCAGCATGAATCTGGCGAGCGTGCCCGACGGGTTGTTTCGACTCGACGGCGGCGCCATGTTCGGTGTGATCCCGCGTCCTCTATGGGAGGTCGCCGCTCCGCCGGACGACCGCAACCGCATTGTGCTCAGCATGCGGCCGCTCGTTGTCGAGGCGGACTGGGGCCGGATGATCATCGATTGCGGTGCCGGCGACAAGATGAGCGCGAAGCAGCGCGACATCTATGCCCTCGACCGCAGCCGTCATCTCGACCACTGGCTCTCGGATGCGGGCCTCACCGCAGATGACATTGACATCGTGCTGGCGACCCACCTGCACTTCGACCACTTTGGCGGCGCGACACGGCGCGAAAACGGCGCGATCGTCCCGAGATTCGGGCGAGCGCGGTACGTGATTCGATCGGCCGAGTACGACGACGCGACGCACCCACACGAGCGAAACCGGGCCAGCTACCTTCAGGACGACTTCGTCCCGCTGAAGGAAGCCGGGGTGGTCGACTTCTTTGAGGGGGATCAGGAGATCAAGCCAGGGGTCCGCGTGGTGCGCACCGGCGGTCACACCGGCCAGCATCAGATCGTCTTCATCGAGTCGGCGGGGAACACGGCTGTTTTCACAGCCGATCTGCTGCCAACCATCGCGCACATCCGTGACCCATGGATCATGGGTTACGACCTTTTTCCGATGGAGACGCTGACATTCAAACGCCGATTCATCCGCGAAGCCATCGAACGCGAATATCTGATCATCTTCGAGCACGATCCCGTTGTCGCGGCGGGGTACATCCGGGAAAAGGACGGCGTGCGCTACGTCGAGCAGGTTCTATAAACTAGCTGGTACGTGGTTTCGTAGAACGCAGGCTTCAGCCTGCGTGGGGTGATCGCGCACGCTAAAGCGTGCGCTCTACGGGCCAACCACCAACTACCAACGACCAACTATGGAAAAAGCCCAAATCGGCATCATCGGCGGCAGCGGTTTGTACGACATGCCTGGCGTCACCGATCGCGAGGAAGTGACGTTGACGACCCCGTTTGGTGATCCGTCGGGCCCGTACGTGCTCGGCACGCTCCGCGGGCGCCGGGTGGCGTTTCTTGCCCGTCACGGGGCCGGACACCGCGTGCTGCCGACGGAAATCAACTTCCGTGCGAACGTCTTCGGCATGAAGCTGCTCGGTGTCGAGCACGTTCTTTCGGCAAGCGCTGTCGGCAGCCTGAAGGAGGAGTACAAACCGCTCGACATTGTCATTCCCGATCAATTCTTCGATCGGACGAAAGGGCGGCCGAGCACGTTCTTCGGCCGCGGTCTCGCGGCCCACGTCGCCTTCGCCCATCCGTTCTGCCGCATTCTGAGCGGACTGGCGTACGAGAGCGCCCGGTCGGCCGGCGCGACCGTGCACAAGGGCGGCACCTACGTCTGCATGGAAGGGCCGCAGTTCTCGACGCTGGCCGAATCGAAGCTGTATCGCTCGTGGGGCATGGACATTATCGGCATGACCAACCTGCAGGAGGCGAAGCTCGCGCGCGAAGCGGAAATCTGTTACGCGACGATCGCGCTCGTGACCGACTACGATTGCTGGCATCCCGACCACGACTCCGTCACCGTGGAAATGGTGATCGCCAATCTGACGCAGAACGCGAAGATGGCGCAGGAGATCATCGCCGGAGCGGTTGGCATGCTGCCGTACGCACGGACGTGCGAGTGTGCGTCGGCGCTGAAATACGCTCTCGTGACGCGTCCCGACGCCATACCCGATCACGTCAAGAAGGAACTGGCGCCGCTGGTGGGGAAATACCTGGCTGTCACGCCCTGATTCTGAACCACGAAACTCACGAAGGTCGTGAAGAATGTATACGATCCTCATGCGTTTCGTGTCCTTCGTGGTTCAACGCCCATGAAGCTTATCGTTACCGGTTCAATCGCCTACGACTACCTGATGTCGTTCCCGGGGAAGTTCACGGAACACTTCCTCGCCGACCACATGCAGCGTGTCAGTCTGAGCTTCCTCGTCGATTCCATGGACAAGCGGCGGGGAGGATGCGCGCCGAACATCGCCTACACGCTGGCGCTGCTCGGCGAGCGGCCGTACCTCATGGGAACGGCCGGCCAGGACTTCGGAGAGTACCGCCAGTGGCTCGAGGCGGCTGGGGTTGATACGTCACTCGTACGTCAGGTGCCCGACAAGTTCACCGCCTCGTTTTTTTGCAGCACTGACACTGCAAACAACCAGATTGCGTCGTTCTATACCGGCGCGATGGCGCACGCGTCGGAGCTGTCGTTTCGCACCGTCCAGGATCCCGGGCTGGTCGTGATCTCCCCCAACGATCCCGCGGCGATGGTGCAGTACGCGGAAGAATGTCGAACGCTGCGCATTCCCGTCATATTCGATCCCGGTCAGCAGTGCGCGCGCATGTCCGGATCGGAGTTGAAGGAAGGTATCCGCGGTGCGCGGATCGTGATCTGCAACGATTACGAGCTCGAGCTCATTCGCCAGAAGACGGCCATGAACGAGGACGACGTGCTGCAAGTGGCCGACGCGCTGATCGTCACTCGCGGCGAGCATGGTTGTACGGTGTACGAGAATGGCAGCCGCGTGGACGTCAAAGCCGTTCCGCCCGCTCGAATCGTCGATCCAACCGGCGTTGGCGATGCGTTCCGCGGGGGGCTGATGAAGGGCATGGCGTCGGGCGCCCCGCTGCCAACATGCGCGCAGTTCGGCAGCGTCGCCGCGACATACGCGCTCGAACACCTCGGTGGCCAGAGCCACGCTTACACCGTCGAGGAGTTCAAGGCCCGATACGAAGAGCATTTCGGGCCCCTCGCCATGTAGGCAGGCCACCCATGTAGGGGCCGACCTTCAGGTCGGCCCGCCGGTACTTGGGAAGGCATCTTGCCCTGCGCGATGGCATGCGTCGAAAGGCCGTGCCGCGCTTGTCCCCGCCGAACTACATCGGTCTGCGCAGATATTTCCTCACGATTTGCGCGCACCATCGCTGTCCCTGGTTCTCCGAGGCGAATGTGATCTCAGCGGCGATCGATCAATTACGAACATGCGGTGCTTCATATCGATTTGCCGTAATTGCGTACTGCTTCATGCCGGATCACGTGAACCTGCTCGTTGAAGGCACGAGCGATGATTCGGACTTGCAGGAATTCGTGCGTGTCTGGAAGCAACAGACTTCGTTCGCGGCGAAACGCAGCCATGGAACGGCGCTGTGGCAGCGGGGATATTACGGACACATTCTTCTCAGCGACGAGTCGCTTGAACAGAAGGTCCGTTATGTGCTCGAGAACCCCGTCAGGGCCGGCCTGGTCGAGTCGCCGGCCGATTATCCGTGGGTCGGTTCGTTCGTGACCACTCTGGAAGATTTGCTGCAGCGGTGCCACGATCGACAGGGGCCGACGTGAAGGGCCGACCAGAACGTCGCCGGGCCGACCTAAAGTCGGCCCCTACATCCGCGGTCAGGTTCGACGGCGGCATCAATGTAGGGGCCGACTTTCAAGTCGGCCCTGTCATCGTCAGGTCGGCCCGGACATTCGTTCGCGGTGGGTTACCGGTCGAACGATTCGCGCCGGCTCGACTCGGTGAGTCTGATCACGTAGCGCTCCGGATCCTTCCGGAACATCTCCTGCATCTCGGCCAGGCTTCTCGCGCCGCTGTAGCTGATCGCCGAGCACAGGTGCTTGATGATGTCGCGCAGCAGCGGACGCACCGAGCCTCGTGCCGGTACGCTCACTTCCATCCCCTCCGCTCCGAGCGCTTCGACATCGGCGGCCTCTGCGTCCTCCACGTCGAGGCGATCCACAATCGCCTCGAGCGACGCCATGCCGCGGAACACTTTGAACGGCACGTTCACCGTCTTGTTGGAGTCGGGCACGACCACCGGCTTCTGCACCACCTCTCCGGGTGTTTCCGTCGTGCCCGCGAGCATGCCGCCCAGCATGACGGAATCGCCCCCAAACGTCAGCGCCTGCACGAATGCGCCGTGACGTTTGACGCCGCCGTCGGCGATGAGAGGCACGCGCCCGCCGGCCTCGGTGCGCGATTCGACCAGTGCCTGCGCCTGCGGAACGCCGTAGTTGGTATTGAGACGGGTGGTGCAGCCGCCGCCCGGTCCGATGCCGATCTTGATGCCGTCGACGCCACGCTCCAGCAGAAATCTGACGCCTTCCGCGGTCGCCACGTTCCCGGCGATGAGCTCGACGTCGCCGAACCGCTTTCGAAACGCTTCGATGGCACGGGCCATGACGGCGGAGTGCCCATGGGCGATGTCGATGACGATGACGTCGACTTCGGCGCGCAGCAGCTCGGCGGCGCGTTCGAGGTAGTCGCCTTTCGCGCCGATCGCGGCCCCCACCCGAAGCCGGCCTTGCGCGTCGCGCGTCGCGAACGGAAGCTCGCGCTGCACGACCAGATCCTTGGCGGTGACGAGGCCGCGCAGCGTGCCGTCTTCATTGATGAGCGGCAGCTTCTTCACCTTGTGGGTCCGCATCAGCTCTTCAGCGCTCGCCGCATCCATGTCGCCGGTGTGCACGACCAGACGCTCGCGCGGCGTCATTCTCGAGCGAACCGTACCGCGCTCATCGACAAAACGGAGGTCGCGCGTCGTCACCAGCCCCTTCACATGCCGCTGGCCATCCACCACCACGAGCGTTCCGACGCCCGTATCTCGCATCCGCGCGGCCGCGTCCTGCAATGCGGCGCTTTCGTCGATGGTGTAGGGGTCGCCGATGACGCCGTGCTGCTTGCGCTTGACGATCTGGACCTCGCGCACCTGCGGCTCGATTTCGCCGCTGCGAAAACCGCGGTCGATGATGCCGATGCCGCCTTCTTCGGCCACCGCGATCGCCATCTCCGACCGTGTGACCGTATCCATGTTCGCGGACACGATCGGTCGCTTGAGGGTGAGGCGGCGCGACAGGCGCGACGTCAGATCGATGAGCGCCGGATCGCGGCGCTCGACCACGCTGTACTGAGGTGTGAAGAGGAAATCGTCGAAGGTGCAGCCGCGGACGAGGCAGAGCAGATCATTCATGAGACGAGCCACGCCCCTCGACGATGCTCGGGGCGTCCTGAGCGGAAGTCGAAGGACGGAGAGACGGAGTCACGGAGAATAAATTACTTCTTTTGAACCTCTGTGTCTCTGTGACTCTGTGGCTCGTGATCGGACTCGCGGCGTTCAATCACAACCCCGCGGCGTAGCGGGTCCGCGCGGCGGCGACAATCTGGTTGTACTTGGCCTGCATCAACTCCCACTCGGTTTCGAGAAGCGACAGCCTTGCGTCGTTCAACTCGGTGGCGGTGATGACGCCGTTCTCGTATGACACCTCGGCGATCCCGATGGTCTCGCGGGCCAGTTCCACCGCCTTCTCCTGCGTCGTCACGATTTCGCGAGCCGCCTCGAGCTCGGTCGTGGCAGACGCCAGCTCGAGCCGCGCGTTGTCGAATACGGAGTTGGCGCGGTGTTCGGCCTGCAGTACCCGCGCGGAAGCGGCGGCTTTCTTTGCCGCGACCGCCGGTGCGCTGAACAGCGGCACTCGGACGGCGAGACCGAACTGGAAGCTCCGATTCCCTCCGTCGAACAGGCGATTGACGCCGTCTTCCTGATACTGCAGATTTCCCATGAAGGCGACGGTCGGCTTCAGTTCAGCGTTTGCGAGCGAGACCAGCTGCTCAGCGGCTTCGCGCTGCTGGCCGATGGCGCGAATATCCGGCCGCGCCGTGACCGCCTTCTGGAGTTCCGCGACAGGTGGGAGCGCCGGGACCTCGTCGAGCGTTCCGGAGAGCTGCAACGGCTCGTTCTGCGGCAGTGAGAGTACGGTGCGGAGTGCCTGATACGACACTTCCGCGTTGCTGCGGGCGCGGATCAGCCGCGCCCGCGCATTCGCGAGCTCCACTTCGGCCCGGAGCCCGTCGAGACGGGCTGCCGACCCGGCCTGATAGCGCACCTGTGCCAGTTCGAGATGCCGCTCGGCAATGCGAACGCCTTCGTCCGCGGTTTGAACGCCCTGGTCCGCCATCAAGGCGGCATAGAACGTTTCGTATACGCGCAGCCTCAGCGTGTGCCGCGCGCGTTCGAGCTCCAGACGGCTGCCTTCCTGTGTCGCCGCCTCGGCGCCATACGCGTGCGCCAGCCGGCCGCCTGTGTAGATCGGTTGTGCGATGTCGAAGCGAACAACGTTTTCACGAATCAGATTCGCGCGAAATGTCTGCTCGTTTGGTCCGAAGATGCCGCCGGGAATGCGCAGGAGCGGCGAGGCCTGGGACGGCGTGTACAGGAAATTCAGATCCAGCGACGGCAGGAACGCGGCACGCGCCTGGGCGACGTTCGCCTGACTCTCGCGCAACCGTTCGCTCGCGACTTTGAGATCTTCATTACGAGTCGCCGCAAGCTCGAGCGCGCGATCGATCGTCAAGGGCCCGGATCCGGGAATAAGGGCGGCCTGACCAATCGGGCCGACCTGACTGATCGGGCCGACCTTTCAGGTCGGCCCGCGCCACGTCGGCCCCGGGCCCCGTCTGAGCGAATGCCGAGGCGACGCTCAGGAACGCGCCGACCAGGGCCAGTAACAGAAGCACGCCGGTGACGCGCGCGGCGGCGCGCAGGCCCGCCGGCATCGGCTCCTTGCGCCAGGCCTTCACCCGTTCGACGGCGCCTTCGAGAATCAGGTACGCCACGGGCACGACAACGAGCGTCAGCAGCGTGGACGTCAGCAGCCCACCGATCGTCGCAATCGCGATCGGCGCGCGGAACTCGCTGCCGTCGCCGGTGCCCACTGCGGATGGCAGCATGCCAAGAATCATCGCAACCGTCGTCATGACGATCGGACGCAGACGCACAGGTCCCGCCGACAGCAACGCATTCTTCAGCGGCAGCCCTTCCCGGCGCAGTTGATTGGTGTAGTCGACGAGCAGGATCGCGTTCTTCGTGACGAGACCCATCAGCATCACGACGCCGATCATGGCCGGCATGCCGAGGTTCTTGCCTGTGAAGAGGAGCAGCAGAAGCGCCCCGACGAGCGCGAGCGGCAGCGACAGCATGATGATCATCGGCTGCAGGAACGACTCGAACTGTGACGCGAGGACGATATAGATGAAGGCCACCGCCAGGATCAGCGCGAGCGCCATGGCCGCAGCCGACTCCTGCATCAGCTCGACGTCCCCCGCAAATCCCCACTCGAACGTCGCCGGCATTGAGACCGTCTCCACCGCTTTTGTCACTTCGGCGGTCACATCGCCGAGTGCATAGCCGGGGGCGAGGTCGATGCCAATCCTGGCCTGCCTGCGGCGCTGCTCGCGGTCGATGTTGCTGGGCCCGACCTCGGGCGCGAACGCCACAATGTCACTCGTCCGGACCGCCGCGCCGGCAGGCGAGTACAACGGCGTGCGCAGCACGGCGACCGGATCGTTTCGATATTCCGGCGCGAGCCGGACCCGAATATCGTGTTCGCGGTCCCCGTCACGCAGGCGGCTGGGGACGATACCCTCGACCATTCCTCGAAGCTGCGCGGCGATCGCAGCGACGCTGAAACCGAGGTCGGCGGCAAGCGAGCGGTTGACGCGGGCAACAACCTCGGGCTGTCCGCTTTCCAGGTTGCTGCTGATGTCAACAGCGCCCGGGATCTGCCGGACCTTCGTCTCGATTTCACGCGCCACGCGCTGAAGCGTTGCGAGGTCGTCGCCGCGTACGAAGACGTTGATTGGCGGCTCGTACGGCGCCCCTTGCATGAATTCCGGATCGGCCACTTTGCCGTCGACGAACGCCATGCCGGCGAGCAGGGTACGAACCTGATCCTTGATCTCGCCGATACCGCGTTCGCGCTCGTCTTTCTTGGTTACCTTGACCCGTAGTGTCGATGCGCGCGCCTGGCCGTCGGTGCCGACCGTGCTGAATATCTGGGTGACTTCCGGGATCTTGCGAACCGCCTGCTCGACGCGCGCGACGTTCTCGACGCTCTCTTCGAATGACGTGCCGGGTGGCAGCTCCACGATGACCTGGAACTCGCCGCGGTCTTCAGCGGGGACGAACTCGGTGCCCATGATCGTGACGCTGCTCAGGCTGACAAGGAACACCACGGCGGCAAGACCAAGTGACTTCCACGGGTTGTTCAGCGCAACGCGGAGCACGCGGTGATACCCCCGATCGAGGCTGTCATAGGCACGGCCCATGCTTTCGAACATGCGTCCGGTCCGCGTCCTCATACGCTCTTCACGAGGCACATACCGGACAAATCGGGACGACAGCATCGGGTCAAGGGTGAATGCCACGAAGAGCGACATGGCGACGGCAAACGCAATGGTCAGCGCGAACGACTTGAAGAACTGTCCGACGATGCCGGTCATGAAGCCGACGGGAAGGAATACGGCGAGAATCGTGAACGTGGTCGCCATCACGGCAACGCCGATCTCGGCGGTGCCGCGATGAGCCGCCGTCACCGGATCCTCGCCGTGTTCCATATGCCGGTAGATGTTTTCGCGCACGACGACGGCGTCGTCGATGAGGATGCCGATCACGAGCGACAGCGCCATGAGCGTCATCATGTTGATGGTGAAGCCGGCGATCCACATGAAGAAGAACGTGGAGATGACCGAGGTCGGCAGCGCGAGCGCGGTGATCAGCGTGGACCGCCAGTCGCGCATGAAGATGAAGATGATGAGCACGGCCATCGCCGCGCCGAAGATGATCGCTTCCCGCACTTGCGCGACGTTTTCCCTGATGAACTCGGAGTCGTCATGTACGGTGCGAATCTGCAGTTGCGGAAAGCTCGGGGCCACGCGGGCGAGCGCCGCATGCACCCGTTCGGCGATCGCCGCCGTATTCGCGCCAGACTGCTTCTTCACCGAGAACGAGACTGCGTCCACGCCATCCAGCCTGGTGGTCGACGTCCGCTCTTCGAAACCATCCACAACGCGCCCGATGTCGCGGATACGGACGGTGGAACCGCCGTCGGATCGGAGAATCACGTTCTCGATTTCGTCGATGGTTGCAAACTCTCCCTTTGTGCGCAGCGAAATCGTCTGACCGGCGCGACGCATCTGCCCCCCGGGAAGGTCGAGGTTCTCCGCGGCGAGCTTCTCGGCGACGACCGCAACCGGCAGGCCCAGCGCTTCAAGGCGGCCGGGATCGAGCTCCACCTGGATCTCGCGCACCTCGCCACCGTTGACTTCCACAGCCGCAACGCCATCGATCTGTTCGAGAAGCGGCTTGAGATCGTCTTCGACCTGGCGCCGCGTGATGTCCGAGCGCTGTGACGAGCCGACCGCGAAGGCCATGATCGGCAGGGCCGCGACGTCGAAACGAACGATCGTCGGGTCTTCAATCTGCTCGGGAAGGCGGCTGCGGATGGCCGCGACTTTTTCGCGGACCTCTGCGGCGGCTGCCTGCGGATCCACTTCGAGCCGCAGCTCGAGGCCGACACGAGAGAATGACTCGGTCGAGCTCGACACGACGCGCTTGACGCCGTTGATGCCCGCAACCGAATCCTCGATCGGCCTGGTGACCAGCGTTTCGACCTCTTCGGGCGATGCGCCCGGATACACAACGCTGATGTTCACGAACGGGAAGTTCACTTCGGGGAACAGGTCGATTCCGAGTCTCGTCAACGACACGATGCCGAGCACCATGAAGCTCATGATGACCATCGTCGCGAAGACCGGACGGCGGATGGAGATGTCTGAAATCCACATGCGAAATACCTCGTTCCTGGTGCCCCCGAACCGGTGCTACTCCTTGTTGGCCACTACGGCGTTCACTTTCGTTCCAACGGCCACGTCCTGGCGCGCGTCGGAAAGAATCACGTCACCTGGTTGGAGACCGTCGGCGATCTGAACGAAACGCCCGTCACTGACTCCTTCGCTGACGGGGACTTCGCGAACCGTCTCGCTCTCGATCCGGAGCGCGACCCGTTTGCCGTCCCTGGTCGTCACCGCTTCGCGCGGAACCGTCAGCACCTGCGAGGCGCGTTCGAGCGGAATCACAGCCGCGCCGTACATGCCAGAGAGCAGAGTGGCGCGTGGGTTCCCGACACGGATCTCGATCTTGAAATGGCGATTTTTTGCATCGACTTCAGGGGCGATTGCCGCAACACGCCCCTCGAACATGTCGCCCGATCGGGCCTGAGCGGTGACGCGGGCCGGCAGGCCGACGCGCAGGCGCCCCGCTTCGAGCTCCGAGACTCCGGCTTCGAGCTTCATCACACTCAAATCGGCCACCACGACGACCGGATCGTCACCAGGGCTCACCAGGCTCCCGACGTCGTAATGGCGCTCGACGACGACGCCGTTGATCGGGGATGTGAGAGTGGCATCGCGCTGTACTTCACGCGACCGCCGCAGCGCTGCCTCGGCCTGAGCGACATTCGCTTTCCCAAGATCGCGCTGCGCGGCTGCAGCCCGTCTCGACGTTTCTGCGGCGTCGAGCCGCTGACGCGGCACCGCGCCACGGTCGAACAGGTTCTGTGCGCGCTCGTGCTCGAGCAGGGCATTCGCAAGCGCCGCCTCGGCCGCGTCCAGACCTGCCTGCGCGACGGCCACCGCGGCGACCGCGGCATCGACCTGAGCGTCGATTTCGCGCCGGTCGATTGCGGCGACCACCTGTCCCACCGATACGCGATCGCCGAGATCGACCGCGATGCGCGACAGGGTGCCAGGCAGCTTCGAGGTCACCGCGACTCGCGTTTGTGGCATCAAGTTCCCGGAAATCTGCAGCACGGATTCGACGTCTGATACGCCGACCTTGATAGCTGCAACATCGACCCGCTGTTCTGCAGGGGTGGTTGCCGCAGCGGCCGTCTGTTCGGTTT
This sequence comes from uncultured Acidobacteriota bacterium, assembly GCA_963814955.1. Classification (GTDB taxonomy): domain Bacteria; phylum Acidobacteriota; class Vicinamibacteria; order Vicinamibacterales; family UBA2999; genus DATCJA01. The sequence goes on along the minus strand of CAWFEX010000007.1, from coordinate 151,608 downwards.
CCCGGCACCCCGACACCATCACCGTGAGTGCGAGCCCCACACCGATGATCGGTAGCCGGAGACCTTTAGGTCTCCGGGACCGGTTGAACGTTTCTGGTCCATGAAACGACATAAGAAAACGCAACATGTGATTACCCATGACTGTGTGCACTCTTGACGGTAACGGGATGGTGCGTGTGAAACGCACACTCTGAAGCCACAAAGGTGGTGCGGATGCCCGTCGTGAATCCGGCGATCAGCGAATCCAGGAGGTCCCGGGCCAGCGCGTCGGGGTCTTCACCCGGCGCGAGGCGTTGAGCAAGGGCAATGGTTGCAGCGCCCAGCATGCCAACCCACAGAACATGGAGCGCCGCCGCAGGGTTGAGGCCCCGTGAGAATTGCCCGCGGTCGATGCAGGCGTGAAGGTCGGCCTCGGCGCGTGCGGTCGTCTCCTGGAAGAACTCGAACCGCTGGAAGTCCTGAGTGAGGCTCGGCACCGAACGGTCGATGAACATCAGATCGAAGTACTCAGGGTTCGTCTTCGAGAACTCGTAGAACGCCCACAGACCGCGCCGGAGACGTTCGAGCGGATCGTCTACGTTCTGGATGGCGGCGAGCAGATGCTGCGCGAGAAGTCGGAAGCCTTCTTCCGCGAGCGCGAAGAAGATGTCGTCCTTGCTCGGAAAGTAGCTGTAGATCGCTGCGGGACTGTACTCAATGCGATCGGCGATCTTCCGCATCGAGACGTTGCGATACCCCTCCGCGACAAAGAGCTCGCGCGCAGCGGTCAGAATCGACTGCTGCAGGCGATCGCGGTCGCGTTGCTGCCTCTCTTTAGTGCCCATGAACAGCAATCATAGTCCGAACACTGTTCAGATTTCTAATGGCGTTAGACACAACGGTGTCGCAAGCCGCTCGCCATCACCTCAGCGGCTGGATGGAGAAGGCTAACCTATTGACTGTGATGGTTTTACAGCGAGCAGCGTCAGAGCAGCCACCCCATAGGTGAGTGCCCCAATCGACAGAGTGATGGAAAAGCCCCAGTTCATCGCGATGAACACGGCGCCCGTGGCGCCCACCACCGACAGGGCGCCGTTCATGCCCCATCCCCAAGGAATGATTTGCGGTCGCGTCGCCGCGACCAGGCGCATGCCCGCTGGCAACGGAATGCCCATCAGTACTCCCGCGGGAACGAGGAGGGCCATCGCGACGGCCGCTCGAACCGCCAACGGCCAGGCTATCGCGCGATCGATGACGGCTGTCAACGCCACCGCACTGACGACGGCGATTACCACCACAGCGCAGAGGGCGCGCACGGCGACGCCCTGGATGCGCTGCGTTTCGACACGCCGGCTTGCGAAGCTGCCGAGGCCGGTTCCGATCAGTAGTGAAAACAATGTGACTGTCAGCGAATACACGGGGTGCCCCAGCAGCAGCACGAACCGCTGCAACAGCGCAACCTCGAGCAGCATGAACCCGGCCCCGAGCGCGCTGAAATAGAGGAGCCACGGTCCCCAACCCGACTTCGGACGAGCGCCTGAGATCAGCAATGGGCCGCCGACGAACAGCGCGACGAGGAGCGCTGAGATCCCCATCAGCGTCAGCAGTGCGCTCAGCCCGTTTCCAAACAACATCGAACGGCCGAACGCCACGTCCAGCTGGTCGCGCAGTCGGGTCGTGTGGAAAAAGAACGGCCTGTCGTCCGTGGTTGCGGTGACGTCCAGCGGATAGCTCGCGAGGAACCGTTCACGGTCGGGCGCCAGGATGAGCCGTCGATAGTCGGACGTGGTCGTCCCGGTGCGTGCCATCTCCGTTGGATTCGCACCCGACGAAGGCCTTGCTGCTGCTCCAGGCGCATAGAGGACTTCGAAGTCGAGCTCGTCGGCCAGCCGTTGAACGCGCGCTGTTTCATCGGGCGTGAACGGCCGACGCTTCAAGATGAATGTGGCGACGCGATCGTGACGGACGATCGCCAGGTGCTGCGTGGCGTCCAGGCCGCGTGCCTCGCACGCCTGCTGGGCCAGCGACACGAGCCGGAGGCCGTCAAACGCCCACCGTGTGATCGTCAGCAGACCGTCGTCGCTCAGGTGGTCGAGGTACTCGCCGAACGCCTCGGTTGTGTACAGGGAGTTTTCAGTCAAGGTATACGCGCCAGCTGCCGTCGCCGCCCACGTATCCACCAGCGATGCCTGAATCACGTCGTATCGCGCGGTGCTCCGCCGAATGAAACTGCGGCCATCGTCGACGTGCACCGCCACGCGGGGGTGGGCATAAACGGCGCCGGAGTACGCGCGAAAGCGATCGAGCATGACATCGCGCGCGATGATTGGATTGATTTCAACGGCGTCGACGTGTTGGGCTCCGAAAACGAGCGCCGAGAGCAGATCGCGCCCGCCACCCGGCCCGATGACGAGCGACGTGAATCCACCGGGACGCTCGACGAGATGATACGCAAAGGCTGTGAGCTCATAGCGAAGATATGCAGCGTCACCCGGATTGCCCGTGCCCTTGAGGATCGGCGTGGAAGCTGCCGAGTCGATGTCCATGAAAAGCGAGTCGCCTCGCAGGCCCTTGAACCGCGGACTGAGCGACCAGTCGCCATGATTGCGGTCGTATACAGCGACACGCGAAAACGAGTTCCACTTGTTGAAAAGAATCCGGTCGCCCTCATGGCCCTTCGTGTCGACGACGTCGAACGGCGCAGCGCCTGTGGCTTGTGCCGCCGCGGGCAAGGAGAAAAGCACGATGACAGCCGTCGTCATTCGTCCACGACTGGCTGCGGGCGCGAAGCAGACCGCCGCGCCAAGCGCGAGGCCGGCAGCGGTGAGTACCACCCCGGGCGCACCAAGCCGATCCAGAAGCGGAATCAGCGCAAGGCAACCAGCTGCCGCCCCCAGCAGGTCGGCGCTGTACACGAGATTGACGCGATCGGTGAGCCTCGCAAACGCGACTGAAATCACCGTACCTCCAGCGAAGAACGGGAGCGCCGCGAGGAGGTAGATGGCGAGCATGAGTGCGAGATTGGAGGCCGAGTAGTTGAGGCCGACACGAATCCGGACAAGACAGGCGAGCGCGACAACCGTTACGACGGCGTGAAGCAGCGCGGCACTCATCAACAGCTCGCGCGTGCCTGCCCGCGCAAGACGCGAGCGCATCACGTATACGAACACCCCGCTCGCGCTCAGGCCGAACAGGGCGATTGAAATGGCGAGGAACGCGAAGTGGTAGTACATCGTGACCGAGAAGATTCTCGTCAGCGCCAGTTCAGTCATCAAAATCGCCGCTGACACTGCACCGATACCAGCGAGCGTCAACCTGTCACCCGTCTTCAAGAATCCTCACTTTCATGTCCGTTTCCTGCGAGTCTAGCAGGAACACGACTTGCACCTGGCCCGTTCGCCTGCGCGGTTGCGCTGTCTAGTCAAGACTCGGCAGCCGCCGGACATTGGAGGGGGACAGAAGGGTTGGTCAGGTATGCGTACGATCGCTGGGTTTATGTTTGCTGCTGTTCTGGCTGCATCGACTGCGGTAGCCCAGAGCCCTGAAACCCGTTTCCAGAGCGGCGTCGATCTCGTGGCGCTCAACGTCGTTGTCACCGACCCACAGGGCCGGTTCGTCAGCGGTCTCTCGAGCCCTGAATTTTTGGTGTTCGAGGACGGTCAGCCGCAGGACATCTCCGTGTTTGAGGTCGTCCCTGCCCCTATCGATCTCGCACTGCTGCTCGACACGTCCTCCAGCATGGCCGACAAGATCGGCACGGTGCAGCAGGCCGCGATCGGCTTCACTTCTGTCGTGCGTCAAGGAGACAGGATCTCCATCGTCGACGTGAAGGATACAGTCAAGGTGATCCATCCCTTGAACGAGGATTTTGCAAGCGCCCGGCAGGCAATTAAATCGACGTATGCCCGCGGCAACACGGCTCTTTACAACGGCATCTACACGACGCTGACGGGACTGGTGCGGCAGCGTGCTGAGGATAGTGGTATCAGACGGCAAGCGCTCGTCGTGCTGTCGGACGGCGCCGACACATCGAGCCTCGTGGCGCTGGACGATTTGATGGATCTGGCGAAGAACGCGGGCGTGGCGATCTACACAATCACACTGCAGACGACCCTCCATCAACGAAGCCTTGTCACGAGCGGCGGTCCGGCGCAGGCCGAAGCGTTGTATGCCATGAAGGCGCTGTCGTCGGAGACTGGTGCGAGGGCATTCTTTCCTGCGGCAATCCAGGAGCTCGCCGGCGTGTACGACATGATTGCCCAGGAGCTGGCGAACCAGTATCTGGTGGGCTACGTTCCCAAGAACGTGCGGCGCGACGGATCCTATCGGCGCGTCGACGTCCGTATCGACCGCGCCGAGGTCCGGGCCCGTACGCGCTCTGGTTACAAGGCGACGACGCAGTCGTCCGCCAGCACTCGTTAATCTCGAATAGATCACGGCGGCATTGCACCGCCGTAATCCAACGCCTTTATGGATCGCTCTGCGTAAAATAAACTACGCGGACGATGCCATCCGATACGGTCGCGCCTGTTCGTCCCGCCAGCACCACTTACCTGATTTGCGCCGCCGCCTGGGCGGTCCCGGGCGCAGGCCATCTGTGGCTTGGTCGCACCCAGAAGGGTCTGGTCTTCCTCATCGCTTTGCCACTCATGTTCGTCGTTGGTCTCTGGCTGGAAGGGCGGCTATTCCCGTTCGAGCTGACACAACCGCTCGTCGCCCTCGCCGCATTCGCCGACATAGGCGTTGGTATCCCGTACTTTGTTGCCAAGACGATGGGTGCGGGGGGCGGAATTGTGACCGCACAGACATTCGAATACGGCAACGCGTTTCTGATCGTTGCCGGCCTGCTCAACATGCTCGTAGTGCTGGATGCCTTCGACGTGGCACAGGGTCGCAAATGACAACTCATTTGGGCGTCATGGTGGTGTTCGCTCTTTTTGTTTCCGTTGTGTTTGCCGCCTTGATGCGTGACGACCCGAAGGAGCAGTTGCGACTCGGCGCTCGTCTGTTCGCCGGTCTCGTCGGAGGCGGCGTCCTGGCGGGCTGGCTGCTGTATCCACTGCCTTTTTGATTCGCGCCCAGCCACTGAGGTCTCGTGACAAGATGATGCGTCGCGCGCTGCTGTTGTGGGCGCCTGTAGCGGTTTACATGGCGGCCATCTTCTACGTCTCGTCACTCCCTCAACCTACGGTTCCGCCAGGGGGCGACAAGCCATGGCATCTGCTCGCGTACTTTGGTCTGGGTGTCCTGACCATTCGCGCCGTTGCGGGAGGACTGCCCGCTTCGATTCAATGGCGCGTCGCGGCGATCGCAACAGCAATCGCGGTAGGTTATGCCGCGACTGACGAGTTGCATCAGATGTATGTTCCGGGACGATCGGCGGAGCTTACGGACCTGCTTGCAGATGCCATCGGCGTCGTCCTTGGTACGAGCATCTGCTGGGCGTGGGGGCTCGTTCCTCGCAAGTCACAAGGCGGAAGGCACAAGGCACAAGTCACAAGGCCGCGTTTGTGACTTGAGCCTTGTGCCTTGTGACTTGATATAATTCTCGTTCGACCTCGCGCGATGAGCTTTGACAACCTCCTTCTCGAGCGAGATGGCGCGATCGCCGTCCTCACGATCAATCGTCCGCAGGTCCTGAACGCCCTCAACTCCGCCACAATCGACGACCTGAGGCGCGCCGTCCTCGAACTGAAGCGCGATGCGAACGCACGCTGCCTCATCATTACCGGCGCGGGTGAGAAAGCGTTCGTGGCAGGTGCCGACATCAACGAGCTGGCAGTGCAGCGGCCCGTACAAGGCAAGGAGCACGCGCTTCGTGGCCAGCATGTCTTCGATCTGATCGAGAACCTGGGCAAGCCCGTCATTGCGGCGATCAACGGCTACGCGCTCGGCGGCGGATGCGAGCTGGCGCTCGCATGCAGCCTTCGCGTGGCCGCCGATACCGCGCGACTCGGCCAACCTGAAGTAAACCTCGGGATTATTCCGGGTTACGGCGGGACGCAGCGCCTGTCGCGGCTCGTCGGCAAAGGTGTTGCTCTCGACCTTCTGCTGTCCGGCCGGCACGTTACAGCAGACGAAGCGCTGCGGATCGGGCTCGTGAATCGGGTTGTTGCGCCGGCGGACCTGATGCGGGCGGCCAAGGAGCTGGCCGCTGAGCTCTCGGGAAAGGCGCCGATTGCGGTGCAGTACATCATCGAAGCCGTGAACCGCGGTCTCGAAGTGTCGTTCGACAAGGGACAGTTTCTCGAAGCCACGCTGTTCGGTCTCGTCGCGTCGACCGACGACATGCGCGAAGGCACCGCCGCGTTTCTGGAGAAGCGCAAAGCCGACTTCAAAGGCCGCTAGGCCGGTGGCGCATGGAACTAAAGGGATCGCAGACCGCATCCGGATTTCGCTTTGCAATCGTCGCGTCGCGCTTCAATGAGGAGATTACGGAGGGGCTGCTCGAGGGGGCGCGCCGCGCACTTGCGGAAGCTTCGGTGCGCGAGGAAGACGTCTTGATTGTGAGAGTCCCCGGCGCATTCGAGATACCTGTGGCCGCCCTGCGGGCGGCGAAGAGCGGCCGGTTCGACGCGGTCATTTGTATCGGCTGCCTGATCAAGGGCGATACGATGCACTTCGAATTCATTGCCAGCGCGGCCTGCAACGCAATTGCGGAAGCGGCAACGTCGACCGGAGTGCCGATGGCACTCGGTGTGATCACCACTCTCACCGAGGAACAGGCGCAGGAGCGGGCGGCCGTCGGTCCGGCGAACAAGGGGCACGAGGCGGCGCGCGCCGCGGTGGAAATGGCGACCTTGTTACGGCAGCTCCCGAAAGGATCGAGTGACGATCGAAACTGAACGACGGTCATCGGCCCGGCTCGGAAAGGACTCGAGGCATCGAGCGCGCGAAACCGCGTTGCAGATGCTGTATCAATGGGAGGTCGGACGAACGTCGGTATCCGAGGTACTGCGCACGTTCTGGCTCTACGAGCAGGAGGCGGACGATGGCGGTCTGTCCGAAGATCTTCGCCGCTTCGCCGTACGGTTGCTGACGGGCGTGACCGACGCCGTCGGCGGCATCGATCCCGTGATCGTCGAGTCGGCAGAACACTGGCGGATCGAGCGGATGAACGTGCTGGACCGGCTGATTCTCCGGTTGGCGATCTACGAATTTCTTCACGAGGTCGACACACCGGCACGGGTCATCATCAACGAGGCCCTCGAGCTGGCGCGCACCTTCAGTGGAGACGACTCCGTGCGTTTCATCAACGGCATTCTCGACGCGATTCGCCGCCGCCTCGGACGCGAATGACGGCAACCGGCGAATCGGATCAAGTTCTGCAGCGGAGGGCCAACCTCGACGAGCTGCGCAAGCTTGGCGTGGCCGCCTACCCACATCGTTTCAATCTGGACACGTCCATTGACGACGTGGTGCGGGCGCACGGAAGCAAGACGGCCGAAGCGCTCGACGCCGAACAGATTACGACCCGCACGGCTGGCCGCGTCCTGGCGATTCGCAGCTTCGGCAAGGCCAACTTCCTGGTGCTCTCGGATGGCAAGTCGCGGATCCAGGTTTACCTCCGCGAGGATTCGCTTCCTGCGCGTGACTTTCAGATCTTCAAGCTCCTCGACGTCGGCGACTGGGTTGGCGCGGAAGGCCGGCTGTTCCGCACCAAGACCAGGGAGTTCACGATCTGGGCGTCGAAGCTGGAATTCCTCGCGAAGTGCCTTCTGCCGCTGCCTGAAAAGTGGCACGGCCTCACCGACGTGGAAACGCGATACCGGCAGCGCTATCTCGACCTGATCGTGAATCCCGACGTGCGGCGCGCGTTCGAAGTACGCAGCCGCGTGGTCGCGGCGGTCCGCGAGTTTCTGATTGCACGCGGCTTTCTGGAAGTCGAGACGCCGATGATGCAGTCGATCCCCGGCGGCGCGCTGGCGCGGCCTTTCGTCACGCATCACAACGCGCTCGACATGCCGTTGTATATGCGCGTGGCGCCCGAGCTGTATTTGAAGCGCCTCACCGTGGGTGGCATCGAGCGCGTCTTTGAAATCAACCGAAACTTCAGGAACGAGGGGATGTCGGCACAGCACAACCCCGAGTTCACGATGCTCGAGTTCTACTGGGCGTACGCCGACTACACCGATCTGATGCCGTTTACCGAGGCATTGCTCGCAGAGGTGGCCCGGACAGCTGTGGGTTCCGACGAGATGCAATATGGTGAGCGCGCCATCTCGTTCAAGGGGCCGTTTCGTCGCGTCTCGCTCCGCGAAGCGGCCGGCGAGGCCGCGTCGAAGCGTCTCGGACGCGAGGTAGCACCCGCTGAGCTGCGGTCGCGCGAACAGGCGGCAGCACTGGCGCGCGATCTGGGCCTGCCGGTGACGTCCGCCGGCGGGGCGGGACAGATTACCGCGGCCATCTTCGAGGCGCTGTGCGAGGACGATCTCATTCAGCCGACGTTCGTGTACGACTTCCCAACCGAAGTGTCTCCACTCGCCAAACAGAAAGCCGACGATCCGGAAACAGTGGAGCGCTTCGAGCTGTACGTCGCCGGGTTCGAGGTGGCCAACGCGTTCAGCGAGCTGAACGATCCCGCAGAGCAGCAGCGGAGGTTTGAAGAGCAGCTTCAACAGCGCGCCGGCGGCGACGAGGAAGCGCACGCGATGGATGAGGACTACGTGCGTGCTCTCGAATTCGGGATGCCTCCGGCGGCGGGCGAGGGCATTGGCATCGATCGTCTCGTCATGCTGCTCACGAACAGCCATTCGATTCGGGACGTGATTTTGTTTCCGCTGATGAGGCCCAAATAGCTGATAGTTGGTCCACCGACCGCCAACCATGCGTTTTGAGCTCTTCGTCGCTCTTCGTTACCTGCTGGCACGGCGCAAGCAGGCGTTCATTTCGCTGATTTCGCTGATTTCCACGATCGGCGTCGCAGTAGGCGTGATGGCGCTCGTCATTGCCATGGCCTTGATGACGGGACTGCAGGGCGAGCTGCGCGACCGTATTCTCGGCTCCACCGCACATGTATACGTCTGGAAAACCGGCGGCATCGAGGATTATCGAACCGAGGTTGGCAAGCTCCAGCGGGTCGACGGCGTTACCGGCGCCGGCCCCGCGATACTTGGTCGGGCTCTCATCTCGAGCCCCCAGGCCGACGCCTTCATCAGTCTCAAGGGAGTGGACCCGGCTCTCGAGCCGAAGGTCACGGACATCCAGCGAGCGATGTTGCGCGGCAAGATCGACGCGCTGAATCCGCCAGACGAGGAATCGCTTCCCGGCATCCTGCTCGGCCGCAATCTCGCGAACCAGCTCGGCCTCGACGTTGGAGAGACTGCAACGCTGCTCGTGCCGCAGGGCACGTTATCGCCGATGGGAATGATTCCGCGGACGCGCAGCGTACGCGTGGCCGGCATCTATGCGCTCGGTTTGTACGAGTTCGATGCCGCGTATGGATTCGTGTCGCTCGAGTTCGCCGAGCGGCTGCTCGGGAAGGCCGCGCCCGATTTGATTGAGCTGCGCGTGGCCGACATCGACAACGCTCCGAGCATTTCGGACGCAGTGGTTCGGGAGCTTGGCGGCGACTACGTCAGCCAGGACTGGGCCGACATGAATCAGGCGCTGTTCTCGGCGCTGTGGCTCGAAAAGATGGCGATTTCCATCACCATCGGCCTGATCGTCATGGTTGCCGCCCTCAATATCGTTGCGTCCCTCATCCTGCTCGTCATGGAGAAGAGCCGGGACATCGCCATCCTGAAGACGATGGGGACGTCGTCGCAGCGAGTCATGACGATCTTCATGCTGCAGGGTCTGGTGATCGGGTTCGTCGGCACATCCGTGGGCGCGACATGCGGGCTCGCGCTGTGCTGGGTACTGGATCGCTATCGACTGATTCAGATTCCGATGGACGTCTACCAGGTGTCCTACGTGCCGTTCGTCGTCCGGCCGTTCGACTTCATAATGGTGGTCGTTTCCGCGATCCTGATTTGCTTTCTCGCCACCATTTATCCTTCACGTCAGGCGTCGCGCCTCGATCCCGTGCAGGCACTCAGGTTCGAATGAGTATCGGGCGTTGACATGGCGTTTGTCAGCGTAAGCGGACTCAACAAGTCGTACGTGGTGGGTGACCAGCGCATTCACGTGCTGCGCGACCTGGGCCTTGACGTCGATGCGGGCGAGATGGTCGCCATCGTCGGTGCGTCGGGCGTTGGCAAGAGCACGCTGCTGCACCTGCTCGGCGGCCTCGATCGGTCCGACTCGGGCATCGTCTACGTGGCAGGGTCCGATGTCACCGCCATGCCGGACGTATCGCTCGTGGAGTTTCGCAACCGGAACGTCGGGTTCGTGTTTCAGTTCCATCACCTGCTGCCGGAGTTCAATGCCGCCGAGAATGTGGCGATGCCGATGCGCATTGCCCGGACGCCGCTCGAGGAAGCAGAACGGCGGGCGGCCGACCTGCTGGGGCGCGTGGGGCTTGGCGAGCGGCTCGCGCACAGGCCCGGCATGCTTTCCGGCGGGGAGCAGCAGCGCGTCGCGGTGGCTCGAGCGCTCGTCATGAGACCGACGCTGCTCCTGGCCGACGAGCCGACCGGTGATCTCGACGAGAACACCGCGGAATCGTTGCATCAGTTGCTTCGTGAGATGCACGCGGAGCACAACCTCACATCGATCATCGCCACCCACAACCCTCGGCTTTCGGCCGCCTGCGATCGCGTGCTTCGCCTCGAGCTGGGAAAATTGCATCAGGTCTGAGCCGGCGGGTCGGCGGCTCGATGCGAACGGCGACGTAGGCCGGGTCCTTTTGGACCCGGCGTCCGTCTTGCGACATCGATCGTCGATGGCACGGCCGCGACGGCTTCACGGGTTCTCGTACACCGGACTGGCGCGATATTTCGTCACGATTTGCACATACGGTAAACGCCAGTCCTTTCGCGATAACGCTGTCGCCACGACAACCCTGTTGCAATTCCGTCAGGCTGCCTACGATGAAAAGTTTGCAATTCTTGCGTACTGCCTGATGCCGGACCACGTTCATCTGCTGGTGGAAGGCAAGGACCACCAGTCCAATTTCCGTAGCTTTGTAAAGCACGCAAAGCAGCATTCCGGCGCAGCCCACGCGCTTCAACGCGGGCAGCGCCTTTGGCAAGAGGGATATTACGAACGAGTGCTCAGACTTGAAACCGACGCACGAGAGGTTGCGCGATACATTTTGTGGAATCCGGTGCGAGCGGGCCTTTCGCAGACGCCTGTCGAGTATCCGTATCTGGGATCGGACGTTTGGTCGATTGACGAGTTGCTCGAGGTTCGATGAATTTCTGGCGGGTCCAAAAGGACCCGCCCTACGTTCTTGTCTTTCATCGAGCCGCAGACCCGGCAGTCGACCCCGATTTCGACTACACTCGCGCCAACAAGCTATGAGCCCTTATCGAGGTGCCGTAATGCTGCTTGCGGCGGCCGTGATGGGCGTCGCCGACGCGCCTGGCGGATCTGCTTCCGCCTCCGCTGGGGCTACGGCGGACAGGCGCGAAGGCTCTCAAGACGCTCGCGCCACCCGCCCCACATCCGTCGCGTCAGTGAAAACTTTCTTGTACGCCGCCGTCGGGTCGGAATTGACCCAGTACCATGTCGACGTCGAACGAGGCACCCTCGCACGACGTGCTTCAGTCCGCCTTCCCTCGAACGTGCAGGAGGCGGCGCTCCATCCGTCGCGGCGCGGGCTCTACGTCGGCTGGAGTAACAGGGGCGCAAGTTACGGGACGCCTGCTGCCGCCGAAGGACAGCGGCCCAATCACGGCTTGACCGCGTTTCAGATCGATGCGACTTCAGGCGCCCTGACGCCCGACGGATCGCCTGTGCCCCTGCGAGCACGGCCAATCCACCTGATCACCGACATGAAGGGCACCCACGTGCTGGTCGCCTACAACGACCCGAGCGGCGTTTCGGTGCATCGCCTTCAGCCGGGTGGCACGATTGGTGACGAGATCCCGCAGCCCTCGCCGTTGGACGCTGGGATTTACGCCCACCATGTGAGGGTCATGCCGTCGAACCTGGCCACCGTGCTCGTCACGCGCGGGAACGCTCCGACGGCCGCCACGCCTGAAGATCCTGGCGCCCTGAAGGTGTTCACGTATCAGGACGGTGTGTTGAAGAATAAATCGTCGATTGCGCCGGCCGGCGGATACGGCTTTCAGGCGCGACACATCGACTTTCACCCCTCGCGGCCGTTTGCGTTCTTGACGCTCGAGCGACAGAACAGAATCGAGGTGTATCGCGTCCTCGAGGATGCGCTCGGCTCTCCTGCGCTCTTTTCGAAGACAACGCTTGCGGAGCCAGGCAATGTCCGCCCCGGGCAGACGACCAGCTCTATCCACGTGCATCCGAACGGGCGGTTCGTGTATGTCGGCAATCGCGCCAGCGCCACGGCGGACGTCCAGGGGAAACCTGTGGCGGTTGGCGGCGAAAACACCATTGCGGTGTTTGCCATCAATCAGGACACGGGTGAGCCCACACTGATTCAGACCGCCGACACACGAGGGTTTCAACCACGCACTTTTGCGCTGGACGGAAGCGGGCGCGTCTTGATCGTTGGTAATCAGATTCCTCTCGCCGTGCGCGACGGCAGCAGTATTCGGACAGTCCCCGCGAGTCTCACGGTTTTCAGGATCGGCGCGGATGGCAAGCTTGCGTTCGTCCGGGACTATCCCGTCGAGTCGGATCCCGACGGCGGACGAAGCCTGTTCTGGATGGGCATGGTGTCGTTGGAATAAACCAGAACACGAACCGGAAATCGTGAACGTACCGATGACCGTAGCAGCGTTGAACCCACCGTTCCGGGCGGACTTCGTCGGCAGCTGGCTCAGGCCTCAACGACTGAAGGATGCGCGCGACCGCTTTAAGAAGAACGAGATCACGAAGGATGAACTGAGGGCGATCGAAGACGACGCGATCCGTGAAGTTGTCAGGAAGCAGGAATCGATCGGACTGCAGAGCGTCACCGACGGGGAATTCCGCCGAACCTTCTTTCACATCGACTTTCTGCAACGCCTCCAGGGCGTCGCCATCTCGGGCGGCATTGCCACGAAGTTCCGCACGCAGGACGGTGAGATCGACTTTGCGCCGCCGCGCCTGACAGTCACCGGCAAGCTTCGGCACGTTCAGGACATTCAGACCGAAGACTTCCGATTCCTGCGGTCGGAAACCACGAAGACGCCGAAGGTCACCATTCCTTCGCCGACGATGGTTCACTTCCGCGGCGGCCGGAAGGCGATCGACATTACCGCGTATCCCGACCTCGACGAGTTTTTCGAGGACCTGGCCCAGGCATACCGCGACGAGGTGACGTCGTTGTACAACGCGGGTTGCCGGTACCTCCAATTCGACGACACGAACCTCGCGTATTTGTGCGATCCGCAGCTCCGAGCAGAGGCGCGGCAGCGTGGCGACGATCCGAACGAGTTGCCACACGCGTACGCGTCACTGATCAACGCCGTCATCGACAACCGGCCGAAGGATCTCACCGTGGTGATCCACCTTTGTCGCGGAAACATGCAAAGCGCCTGGGTGGCTGAAGGCGGCTATGAGCCTGTGGCCGAGGCGTTGTTCAACGAGTTGCACGTCGATGCGTACTTCCTTGAATACGACGACGCGCGATCGGGGGGATTTGAGCCGCTGCGGTTCGTTCCTCGAGGCAAGACCATCGTCCTCGGCCTGGTGAGCAGCAAGGTGCCCGCGCTGGAACCGGTTGCCAGCATCTCGCGCCGCATCGACGAAGCGGCCAGGTACGTGCCGCTCGATCGTCTGTGCCTGAGCCCGCAATGCGGATTCGCCAGCACGGTTGAGGGCAATCAGCTTACAGAGGCGGATCAGTGGGCCAAGATGACACGGATTCTCGAGGTGGCGCGCGAAGTCTGGGGGGATAGGTAGGCCGGGTCCTGCGACGAGGCTATTTTCATCGAGTCGTAGACCCGGCGTCCGGCGGGTCCGCGGCTCGATCCGAGCGGTGCTCGCCGCGGAACCCGCCCCACGGGTGTGTTACTTCCGGACGTGCCGCTCGAGCATCTGGCGGCGCACCACGGCCCCGTACACGTTGCCGCTGGCGTCAACGCCGACCCCTTCGGCGCCCGAGTGCTCCGCGGTCGTCGATTCCATGTCTTCGATGAACGCCGTGACACTTCCGTCGCGGGCGCTGCCGATGCGGATCCCTTTCTTGATGCCGGTGAGCTCGTGTGCGCCCGTATCGGGACCCGACTCCGAGTCGGCCACGTAAATGGTGTCGTCCCTCGTGATGTAGATGCCGCTCGGCCGGCCGAACTGACGCCACTCGGTGATGTACTTCCCGTCCTGATCGAAGATCTGGATCCGGTTGTTCTCGCGATCGCCGACGAACAGGCGCCCGCGCGAGTCCATCGCGATCGTATGGGGCTCGCTGATCTCACCGGGCCCGGATCCCTTCTTTCCCCACTCCTTGACGAACTTGCCGTCTTTGGTGAACTTGACGATGCGATTGTTCTTGCCGTTACGGTGGCTGTCGGTAACGAAGATGTCACCGCTCGGTGCGACGACGACGTCGGTCGGCTGATCGAAGACGTCGGGCCCCGATCCGCTGATGCCCGCTTTTCCCAGCGTCATCAGCACCTTCCCGTTCGGATCGAACTTGAACACCTGGTGCCCGGTGCCGTTCGCACCTCGTGCATCGGTCACCCACAGGTTGCCGTCGCGGTCGACCGTTGCTCCGTGCGGGAAGTTGAACATGCCTTCGCCCCACGCTTTGAGCAGCGTGCCCTGCGCGTCGTACTTGAGAATCGCCGGCTCTTTCCGACCGGTACATGCATTTTCAAAACACCGGGCGACGACGTAAATCGTGCCGTCCGGCGCAGACTCGACGGCGGTCACCGCAGGCCACTTCATTCCGGCCGGCAGCGCACCCCAGTCGCGTGTGGTCCTGTACGGCTGCGGCAGATCATTGGGGGGCGCGTTAGACGACTGCGCGAGCGCTGCCTGCGCGATACATACCGTCACGAGAGTGAGAACGGATACGTACCGTGACATCGGTGACTCCTTGCTGAATGGTGGCCGGCGGGTCCGCTCGCGATGACTCCCGAATACGCTCGCGGGACCCGCCCCACGGACCTCGGAAGTGGGCCGGGTCTTGCGACGAGGCGCCATTTCATCGAGTCGCAGACCCGGCGGTTGCCGGTTCGGCGCTCACGCCAGCCATGTCGAAGAGCACGGTAGCCAGCGCCGCATAGTCGTCTTCCGCGCGCCCGGCAGCCATGAGCGCCTCCACGAGCTGCTGGATGACGGCGGTGACGGGTGCGGGGCTGTGGTTCTCGGCCAGCGTCGCGGCAACAATCCGGAAATCCTTTGCATAGAGCGCTGTGCGGAACCCCGGCTTGTAATTGCCAGTGAGGATGCGTTCGCCGTGGACTTCGAGCACTCGGCTCGCGGCAAATCCGCCCAGCAATGCCTGCCGCACTTTTACCGCGTCGACGCCGGCCTTCCGCGCCAGCGCGAACGCCTCGCTCACCACGGCAAGGGCGCCACCGATCACCATCTGATTGCATACCTTGCAGAGCTGTCCCGCACCCGAGTCGCCGATGAGAATGACGCGTTCGGGATTTCCCATCGCGTCGAGCACTGGCTTTACTTCCGCGAATGCCCGCGCATCGCCGCCCACCATGATCGACAACGACGCATTGATGGCGCCGATTTCGCCGCCGCTGACGGGCGCGTCCAGCATCGTGGCGCCGAGCGAGGCCGCACGCGCGGCGAGTCGGCGGGCCGTCGCCGGTGCAATGGTGCTGGTGTCGATCAGGATAGTGCCGGGCTGTAGTGCGCTGAAGATTCCGTTCGCGCCCTCCATGACGAGCTCGACATCGGGGGAGTCGGGCAGCATCGTGATGATGCGCGTTGCGCGCCGGGCGACATCGGCGGGCGACGATGCCCGAGCGGCACCAGCAGCGACGACATCATCGACAGGCCCCTGGCTCCGGCTGTGAACGACAACGGGAAGACCGGCCTTGAGCAGATTCTTGGCCATGGGCCGACCCATGACACCGAGTCCGATGAATCCAATGGTGTGCGACATGGGTCCAGAGTATATGTGCGTCGTTGCCAGCTGGTAGCTGGTGGCTGGCAGTTGGTAGGCGGTAGGCGATAGGCGATAGGCCAGAGAACCAGGCATCTGCCCCAGACGGCCGCCGAACCCTAATGAGACGAGCCATTTAGAGGGGACCCGACATTGGTGACGCCAGAGCTTTGCCTTATAATGGCGAGCAAGAGGTTTCTCCTCTTTACCACGTCTAACCTCTTAGGGCGGGCTGGATGTTCGAACGCTACACGGAACGAGCACGACGAGTTCTCTTCTTCGCTCGGTACGAAGCCAGCCAGCTCGGCAGCATCTCTATTGAGACGGAGCATCTCCTTCTCGGCCTAATTCGCGAAGGCAAGGGACTTACCAGCCGGATCTTCGCTCGGTCGCATCTGTCGCTGGAAAACATCCGCAAGGAAATCGAGGGCCGGACGGTCTTCCGCGACAAGGTGTCGACGTCGGTCGAGATCCCGTTCAGCGCCGAAACGAAGCGGGTGCTGCAGTTTGCCGCGGAGGAAGCCGATCGGCTCCTGCACAACTACATCGGCACCGAACACCTCCTGCTCGGCATCCTGCGCGAGGAACGGTCCGTGGCTGCCTCCATCCTCATGGAGAAGGGGATGCGGCTTCACACGGTTCGCGAGGACATCGTCCAGCTCCTGAACGAGAAGACGACGCTGACCCGCGTCAAGGAGACGCCGCTTCTCGCCGAATTCAGCCGCGATTTGACGGAAGCGGCGATGAAGAATCAGCTCGACCCGCTGGTCGGGCGTGAGTACCAGCTCGAGCGGGTGCAGCAGGTGCTCTGCCGCCGCACCAAGAACAATGCGGTGCTCATCGGCGAGCCCGGCGTTGGCAAGACGGCCATCGTGGAAGGGCTGGCGCAGAAGGTCGTTTACGGCGACGTGCCGCATTTCCTTGCCGACAAACGGATTCTGGCGCTCGACATCTCGTTGATCGTCGCCGGCACGAAGTACCGCGGGCAGTTCGAAGAGCGCCTGAAGGCGATTATGAAGGAGCTCACCGAGAACCCGAACATCATCGTGTTCATCGACGAGCTCCACACGCTGGTGGGCGCCGGCTCCGCCGAAGGGTCGCTCGACGCGGCAAACATCCTCAAGCCGGCACTGTCGCGCGGCGAGATCCGGTGCATCGGCGCCACGACGCCGGCCGAGTATCGCAAGTACATCGAAAAGGACCGCTCGCTCGAACGCCGTTTTCAGGCCATCAAAGTCGATCCGCCCGTGGAAAAGGACACCATCGAGATCCTGATGGGCGTCAAGGACCGATACGAGCAGTTCCATCACGTCGAATACACAACAGAGGCCATCGAGGCGGCGGTGTACCAGTCGAGCCGTTACATTACCGACCGGTTCCTTCCGGACAAGGCCATCGACCTCGTGGATGAAGCCGGTGCCAGGGCCAAGCTGAAAGAGGCGGGCTACAGCGAGGAGTTCGGAGAAATCAACAAGAGCATCCGCGTCGCCGTCGAGCAGATGGAGAACGCGGTGTCGCAAAAGGACTTCGAGCGCGCACAGTACTACCGCGAACAGGAAGTGTCGGCGCGCGAAAACCTGCAGTTCGTTCGCGAAAAGTTCGACGTCAAGTCGAGCTCGCGTCGGATCGTGGTCAACAAGTCCGACATCGACGAAGTGGTCTCGAAGTGGACGGGCGTGCCGATCGCATCCATCAATCAGGACGAGAGCGACAAGCTCCTGCGGATGGAGAGCGACCTGCACAGACGCGTCATCAGCCAGGAGAAGGCGATCTCCGCCGTCTCGCGCGCCATCCGGCGTTCGCGCGCGGGGCTGAAGAATCCGAACCGGCCCGTCGGCAGCTTCATCTTCCTGGGCCCGACCGGCGTCGGCAAAACGGAGCTCGCACGGGCGCTCGCCAACTTCCTGTTCGGCAGCGACAACGCGCTGATCCGCTTCGACATGTCCGAGTACATGGAAAAGCACTCGGTGTCGAAGCTGATTGGGTCACCTCCCGGCTACGTCGGGCACGAGGAGGGCGGTCAGCTTACGGAAAAGGTGAAGCGCAACCCGTACTCCGTCGTGCTGCTGGACGAGATCGAGAAGGCGCATCCGGATATCTTCAACATCCTGCTGCAGGTCTTCGAGGACGGCCATCTCACCGACGGCCTCGGCAACCGGGTGAACTTCAAGAACACCATCATCATCATGACGTCGAACATCGGCGCCCGCTTCATCCAGAAGAAGGCGTCGCTCGGGTTCCAGGCGAGTGATTCGACGACGATCGACAAGAACGTCACGGATATGGTGCTCGGCGAAGTCAAGCGCACGTTCAATCCCGAGTTCATCAACCGCATCGACGAGATCATCGTCTTCGAGGCGTTGACCGACGACGACCTGCGCCGGATTATGGCGCTGCTGGTGGAACAGTTGAACGCCAATCTCGCCGATCGCCGGATGAAGATTCTGCTGACCCCCGAGGTCATCGACTGGATCATCGACATCACGTGCAAGGACCGGTCGTACGGCGCCCGTCCGCTTCGCCGGGCGATTCAGCGCTACGTGGAAGATCCACTCTCCGAGGAGCTCATTCGCGGCAACCTGCGCGACGGCGAGGTCGAGGTGTATCTCGACAGCGGGCAGCTTGCCTACCGGCCCGCGGGCGAGCTGACGGCCGGCCGGCGGCTAAGTTGAGAGTCCTGTAGGTCAAAAGTCAAAAGTCAAAGGTTAAACGTCAAAAGGCGAGCGTCGAGCCGCACATCGTGTCCAGCACATGATTTGCTTGATTTCCTGCCTTTGACCTTTGCCCTAGACCTTTGACCTATGGCGCACCCAGCCCGTCCATCTGCTGGTTCCATACGTCTAAAATCCTGTAAACTTAAGCGTTTCGACAGGATCTGAGGCATGCGCATGTTCACAGTCCGCGCGTTCGCCATAACCGGTTTCGTGGCCGCTCTCGCCTCGCCCTCCTGGGCGCAGACACCGGCGCCGGCGACAACCGGCACGTCAGCCCCCACGATATGCGGTGTTTCCGTGCCGCCACCCGCGAATCTGCCTCCGGCGGGTTCCGGTCCCGTCATCTATCAGATGGCACCGTGCTTTCAGGCCCAGGGCAACGTGTCAACCGTTGACCCCCAGACCTACCTGTTTTACATCCAGCTTCGCCCCAGCCAGCCGTCGCAGAACATGTGGGTTCCGTACGACGAAAAGGCGGAGCAGACCATGCTCGAGGATTTCAAGCGGCTGTGGGCGACGAACTTCCTCACCGATCTCTCGGTCGAGGTCAAGGACTACCCGTTTTCTAACGGCGTGACTGGCAAGCTCGTGACCTACAACATGGAGGAGCGCGAGCGGGTCAAGATTGTCAATTACGAGGGGACCAAGGAGATCGATCGCACGAAGATCGACGAGCAGCTCCGCGCGCGCAACATCGAGCTGCGCCTCGACTCGTTCCTCGATCAGAACGTCATCCGCCGCGTGGAAACGGTCCTGCGCGAGATGATGGCCGAAAAGGGATTTACGAACGCTGAAGTCTCCCACACCCGCATGGCCGTGGCCGGAGGGCCGAAGTTGATCAACGTGACGTTTCAGATCAATGACGGTCCGAAGCTCAAAGTCCGCAACATCGAATTCATCGGCAACAGCGCAAAGGGTGACGGTACTCTGCGGCGCAAGATGAAGGACAACAAGACGCCGAATCCATTCTGGGGATGGATCACCAGGGGCGGCACTTATAAAGCCGACAAGTTCGAAGCCGACGCCGATCTGATCCTCGCTTATTACCGGAACGAGGGATACGTGCGGGCCCAGGTCGGCCAGCCAGAGATTAGGACCCTTCAAAACTCTGGCGATGGCAAGACGCGGTGGATTCAGCTGCGCATCCCGGTCACGGAAGGGGAGCGCTACCGCCTGGGCGATTTTTCGGTCGCGGGCAACACCGTCGTCAAGAGCGAAGCGCTGACGCCGCTGTTCAAGGTCGCGAAGGGCGAATGGTACAACGAGAAGCAAATTCGCGACGGGCTCGTCAAGGCGCGGGAGATTTACGGCGCCGGTGGATATATGGAGTTCACCGGTTTTCCCGAGCTCAAGTTGAGCGACGAGCCGGAGGACAACGTACCGGCCGCCCTGGCCGCGCCACCACCTCCCGGGCCGCCAACTGCCGACGTGACGATGCGGCTGCAGGAGGGCCCGCAGGTACTTCGTCAACCGCATCACGTTCGTGGGCAACACGACGACCCGCGACAACGTGATTCGACGCGAAATGCGACTGGTCGAAGGCGCCGTGTTCAACACCGAAGCGCTGAAATACAGCATCCGTCGTCTGAACCAGCTCGGCTACTTCGAACAGATCAACGAGCAGGATCAACAGGCGATCAAGACGGAGAAGACGGCCGGGCGTGAGAACCAGATGGATGTCACGCTCACGCTCAAGGAACAGAACCGGAACCAGTTGACCTTCGGAGCCGGTGTATCGCAGTACGAAGGTGTCTTCGGCCAGCTGGCCTTCCAGACCGCAAACTTCCTGGGCCGCGGGGAAAGCCTGACGATGTCGCTGATGGCCGGCGATCGCATGCAGAACTACCAGCTTGCGTTCACCGAGCCGTTCCTGTTCGAGCGCAACATCACGGCCGGGTTCGACGTCTACAAGCGCGCGCTGCAGTACATCGGCTACTACACCCAGAAATCAACGGGCGGCAACCTGATGATGGGGTTCCCGGTCGCCGATTTCAGCCGCATGTTCATCAGCTACGCCTACGAGGCGACCAAGATGACCGACCTCAACGAGCTGTTCATCGACCCCTTCTGCTTCGAGAAGCCAGAAGGGTGTTCGACGATTTCGTTGACCGACCTGTCACAGGTGAGTCCGGAGGCGCTGGAGAATATCCGTCGCAATCCGTTCGTGTTCGACTCGCTGCTGCTCGGCGCCGGTGGCCGTCGAACGGTCAGCAAGATCGTTCCGAGTTTCGTTCACAATACGGTCGACAACCCGATCTTTCCGAACACCGGCCAGCGGCTGACGACGTCGATCGATCTGGCGATGCTCGGCGGGAATACGCAGTATTACAAGCCCCGCATCGAGGGGATCAGGTTCTGGCGACATACGTCGCGCACCTCGTTCGGCATCCGTGGCCAGTACCAGTTCATTGCGCCGGTGGGCGACACAAAGACGCTCCCCATCTTCGAGAAGCTGTACCTCGGCGGCGAGTACAGCGTACGCGGGTACGACATCCGCTCGATTGGCCCATCCGATCCGTTCACCGGTCTGGTGCTCGGCGGCAACAAAAGCCTGTTGTTCAATGGCGAGTACCTGTTCACGATCGTGTCGCAGGTCCGGGTGATCGCCTTCTACGACGCCGGTCAGGTCGCCGACGACAACCAGCCTTTCGCCCTCGACAAGTTCCGCACGTCGACCGGCGCGGAGGTCCGCTTCTTCATGCCCGTCCTGAACGTTCCGTTCCGGCTGATTTTCGCCGCGAACCCCCAGCGCGAGGGCGTGCTCGACAACAGCCTCCGTCCGGCGAAGAATTTCACCTTCCGCTTCGCCGTCGGATCGACGTTCTAACGAAAGGACAGCGACTGTATGAGAGTGTGGATTGGTGCTGCGGCGCTCTGCGTAATGCTGGCGGCCGCTCCGGGCTTTGCGCAGGCACCTTCAGCGCCGGCGGCCCCGGCGCCTCCGGCACAGACGGCACCGGCTCCCGCGCCCCCGGCACAACGGCCGTTTCCTGCCGGAGCTAAATACGCCTTCATCAACATTCAGCGAATCGCCGCTGAATCTGCCGAAGGAAAGGCGCTGGCGAGCAGGGTTCAGACGCTGAACCAGCAGAAGGTCACCGAGCTCAACGAAAAGAACAAGCAGCTCCAGGCGGCACAACAGAAACTCGAGGCGGGCGCGTCGGTGCTGAGTCCGGTAGCGGCGGGCCAGCTGCAAAAAGAGGTCGAGCGCTTGCAGGTGGATATCCAGCGCTTCACGGAAGACGCCCAGCAAGAGGTGAACACCCTCCAGACGCAGCTGCAGGACGAATTCCAGCAGAAGCTGTCGCCTGTGGTCCAGCAGGTGGCAACCGAAAAGGGTCTGCATCTGCTGTTCAGCGCGGCCGATGCTGGCATTGTCTGGGCGGATCTCTCGCTGGACATTACAACCGAGGTGATCCAGAGGTTCGACGCGGCGGCGAAGACGGCTCCTGCAGCCGCGGCGCCGAAGCCGGCGTCAGCAGCGCCTCCCGCTGCGGCTCCGGCAACGCCTCCCGCTGCGGCTCCAGCACCGAAACCTGCGGCGCCGGCGCCGAAGCCGGCTCCCCCGGCACCGAAGCCTGCCAATCCATAAGCCGTTCGCACGGGCACGGGTGGTTCAGTATGCTTAATTCACCCGTGCCCTTTTCCCTCGACCTTCCCGCTCTCCTCGACCGCGTCTACTATCGCTATCCGTCGTTCCTCATCGACACCATCGCCGAGCACGAGCCGGGTCACCGTCTCGTGGCCATCAAGAACGTCACCGTCAACGAAGAGTTCTTCCAGGGGCATTTTCCCGGCTCGCCGCTGATGCCGGGCGTGCTGATGATCGAAGCGCTCGTGCAGGTGGCCGCGGTGCTCCTGCTCGAACAATCCGATACCCCGCGAACCGCACGCGTGTGGCTTCGGGGAGTGGACAACGCGAAGTTCCGGCGCCAGGTCGTGCCCGGCGATCGGCTGCGGCTCGAGGTGTCCCTCGGACGCGCTCGGACAGGCCTCGCCAGGGCGCGCGCCATTGCGTATGTCGCAGATCAGATGGTGGCCGAGGCCGAACTGCTGCTCGCGGTCGAGCACGGCGCCGCGTACATCGATCCGACGGCTCTGGTTCATCCGGCGGCGCGTCTGGGTGCGGGTACCAAGGTCGGGCCGTACTGCACAATCGGTCCCGAGGTCGTCATCGGGGCTCGGTGTCGTATCGGCACATCGGTCGTGGTTGACGGCTGGACCGAGATCGGTGACGACACGAGTATTTACCCGATGGCATCGATCGGACTGGCGCCTCAGGACCTCAAATACAAGGGGGAGCGAACGCGCCTGACCATTGGTCGGGGCAACACCTTTCGAGAGTTCGTCACGATCAACCGCGGGACGATGGGCGGGGGCGGGCATACGACGATCGGCGACCAGAACCTCTTCATGGCCTACGTGCACGTGGCGCACGACTGTCATATTGGCAATTTCACGATTTTCGGAAATGGCGCTACGCTCGGTGGCCATGTGACCGTCGAGGATTTCGCCACAATCAGCGCCTACTCAGGTGTGCATCAGTTCTGCCGCGTGGGCCAGCACGCCTATATCGGCGGATATACCGTGGTGACCAAAGACGCGCTGCCGTTCGGGAAGTCGGTTGGAAACCGGGCGCGGATTTACGGCCTCAATACGATCGGCCTCGCACGCCGCGGTTTCACACGCGAGGTGATCGCGCAGCTCAAGCGCGCCTACCGCTATCTGTTGCAGTCAAAGCTCAATGCCTCGCGTGCGCTCGTCCAGATTGAGAAGGATCCGACGCTGACGTCGCCGGAAGTGCGGTATCTCGTGGATTTCATCCGCAGCTCGACGCGAGGCGTCATCCTTCGGCGTCCGTCGCGCAGGGTCGAGGAGCTGGTGGTGGATGAGTGAATGCATATCGGCCTGATCGCCGGCAACGGCCGGTTTCCGTTTCTCGTCCTCGATGCCGCCCGCGCGCAAGGGCACGACGTGACGGTCATCGCGGCAAAGGAAGAGACCTTTTCCGAGTTGAACGACGCGGCACAACGGCATTCCTCGCCGATTCACTGGATCTCCCTCGGCCAGCTCGGCAAGTGCATCGACCTGCTCCAGCAGGCTGGCGTGACGCATGCCGTGATGGCGGGTCAGGTCAAACACAACAAGATTTTTGCCGGCGGCATCATTCCGGATCTGACTTTCCTGAGCGTGCTCCGTCAGCTCACATCGAAGAACACCGATGGTCTGATCGGCGCAGTCGCCAACGTGCTCAAGCAGCGTGGAATCGAGCTCATCGATTCAACGGCGCTGTTGCACCCGCTGCTCGCCAGGGCCGGCGTGTTGACCAGACGCGCACCGACGGACGACGAGCAGAAAGACTTCGAATTCGGATATCGAATGGCCGACGCCATCGCCGGTCTGGACGTCGGCCAGACCGTGGCGGTCAAGCACCAGGCGGTGGTGGCCGTGGAGGCAATGGAGGGCACTGACGAGGTGATTGCTCGAGCCGGTCATCTCGCGGGACCCGGCGTCCGCATCGTCAAGGTCGCAAAGCCCAATCAGGACATGCGGTTCGACGTTCCCGTCATCGGCTTTGCCACGATCCAGGCGATGCGGGTCGCGGGTGCGGAAGCGCTCTCCGTTGACGCCGGCAAGACGCTGATGATCGACGGCGACGCCGTCATCGCGGCGGCCGACGAGTCGGACATCACGATCGTGGGACGCCCCCGGTGAGCCGTCTGCGGCTGGCGGTCGTCGGCGTCGGTTCCGTCGGTCGCCATCACGCGCGAATTCTTGCGGCGATGCCCGACGTCGATCTCGTCGGAGTGGCCGATATCAAGCCCGAACGCGCGCAGGAAGTGGCCGCAAATCACAACACCGCCGCATTTACGAGCGCGTCCGATCTTCTGGGACGCGTGGATGCCGTCTCTATTGCGACACCGACCGTGTCGCATGTCGATGTCGCGCTTCCGTTTGTCGAATCGGGGATCGCCGTCCTCGTCGAAAAGCCGCTGGCGGCGTCCTTGGCGGACGCCGATCGTCTGGTGACCGCTGCAGCCGCGCGCGGAGCGATCCTCGCGGCTGGACACACGGAGCGCTTCAATCCCGCCGTGGCGGCGGCGCTGCCCATGGTATCCAGCCCGCGATTCGTCGAGATTCACAGGCTCGGGACGTTTCCCGAGCGGAGCCTCGACATCGATGTCATTTTCGATCTGATGATTCACGATCTCGATCTGCTCCTGGCAACGGTGGGCTCGGACATCGAATCGGTCGAGGCCGTCGGCGTCAACGTGCTCACGCCCCGCATTGACATCGCCAATGCGCGTCTTCGATTTGCGTCCGGCTGCGTGGCCAACGTCACGGCAAGCCGAATCAGCCGCGATCGCGTACGAAAGGCGCGTTTCTTTCAGCACGACGCCTACATTTCGATTGATTACGCCGCACAGGAGCTCGAGGTCTATCGCCTGGTGTCGCAGAACGGAGGGCGACCGGCGATAACGGGCGGTCGCGTAGACATCCAGAACGACGAACCCCTTCGGCGCGAACTGGACGACTTCGTCGGAGCCGTCCGAAATCGACGGCAACCAACCGTGACGGGACACGACGGCAGAGCGGCGCTGGCTCTGGCCACCAGAATCGCAGAGCGAATGTGACCTTCGATCGCCTGCTCGAGCGCGTGAGCGCGGGTGAGGCTCTCGGAGCCGACGAGCTGACCGAGCTCGCCGCAGCGCACGACATCCTGTCGCTTGGCATCCTTGGCGACGCGACGCGCCGCCGTTTGCACGGAACGCAGACTACTTACGTGCGCGTCGCCAGATGCGCGCACGATCGCTCCTTCGTCGACGCGGTGCCGGCGGCCGCGGGAGAAATTCGGATCACCGGTGCTCCTGACACCCTCACGGAGGCCGTCGCCGTGACGGAAGCCGCGAGGACCGTGGCGGGGTCCCGGACGGTCTCGGGGTTTTCCTGGGCCGACGTCGAGCGCCTGGCGTCCAATGCGGGAACAACCTCCTTTCACGTGCTCGCGCCTCTCCGTGCGAGTGGCCTTGATGCGCTGGCAGACCTGCCGCTGGATACGGTTGCCGATATCGACGCAGCTGTTGATGAACTCTCGCGCGCGGGATTTCAGCAGTTGCGTCTGACCGTCGAGAAGGCGCCGGCCATCGAGCGGACGCCGCTGCTGCTGCAGGCGTCGGCGTTGCAGCGGCGCCATGGCAGCATCCACACAATCAATCCTCTGCCCACCGTTGTGAGCCCGCTGCAGCCGACCACGGGCTACGACGATGTGAAGGCAGTGGCGATTGCGCGGCTGGCGGCGCCGAACATCGCCAGCGTCCAGGTTGACTGGCTGCGGTATGGTCCAAAACTCGCCCAGGTTGCGCTGACCTTTGGCGCCGACGACTTCGACGGCGTCACCGCATCCGATGACGCACCGGATGGGCGCCGGCGTGCGCCGCTCGAGGAAGTGCGCCGCGGTATCGAAGCCGCCGGATTCTCGCCGGTCGAGCGCGACGGCCGTTTCCAGGTTATTTCGTGAACCGACGGGTCCGCATTGGAGCGGTCGGGTACCTGAACGCCCGCCCGCTGACATGGGCACTCGACCGTTCGCCGGAGCTGTGGCAGGTGCGGTACGACGTGCCCTCCATCTGCTCGGCGCTGCTGCATGCGGGCGAAGTCGATTTGGGTCTCATTCCGTCCGTCGAATATCTGCAATCGTCCGACTACAGACTGGTGCCGCAGGTGGGCATCGGATCGCGCGGTCCAGTTGCCTCCGTCGCCCTGTTCACGCGGCAGCCGGTCGAGTCCATACGGCGCATTGCGCTCGACACCAGCTCGCGCACCTCGGTGGCGCTCGTGAAGGTGCTGTGCCGGCATCGGTTCCGCATCGAGCCTGAATTCGCTCCGCACGGGCCAGACCTCGATGCGATGACACGTGGTTCAGACGCCGCGCTGCTCATTGGCGATCCAGCTCTCGACGCGGACCATTCGGCGCTCGGGCTGCATAAGATCGATCTCGGGGAGGCATGGACGGCGATGACGGGACTGCCCTTCGTGTATGCTGCGTGGACCGGTCGCTCCGGCGCGGTCGGCGATGCTGAGGTGCACGCGCTGCAGCAGGCACAGGAAGAAGGCGTTGGCGCCGTCGACGCGATTGCGCAGGAATACGGCCGCGGAAACGCCGCCGCGACGGCGCGGGCCGCGGTATACCTAAGACATAATGTCCGGTACGGCCTGGGCCCCGACGAAGAACGCGGCCTGCAGGCGTTTCTCGATTACGCGGCGGAGCTCGGGCTCGCCCCGCGCAAACGCACGTTGGAATTCTTCTGATGCTGGACCAGCTTGCAGCAAGGGTGATGGACGGCGGACGCGTCGACAGCGACGAAGCAGTCCAGCTCTATCGCGAGGCTCCCACGCATCTGCTCGGCAGGCTGGCCGACGCGATTCGTGCGCGCAAGCATCCCGATCGGCTCGTCACCTACATCATCGACCGCAACGTGAACTACACGAATGTGTGTGTGGCGCGGTGCAATTTCTGCGCGTTCTACCGGCCGGTTGGTTCCGAAGAAGGCTACGTCCTGGGCTTCGACGAGATTTTCCGCAAGATCGACGAAACCATTGCGGTGGGTGGGAATCAGCTCCTCCTGCAGGGCGGGCACAACCCCGATCTCCCGATTGCGTGGTACGAGGACTTGTTTCGCGCCGTGAAGGAACGCTACCCGGAGTTCAAGCTCCACGCGCTGTCACCACCTGAAGTCCTGCACATTTCGCGGCTCAATCAGTTGCCGGTTCCGGAGGTGATAGCGCGTCTGGTGACCGCCGGGCTCGATAGCATTCCCGGAGGTGGCGCTGAAATCCTCGTCGACCGTGTTCGCAAACTCCTGAACTGTTACGGCAAGGCGTCGGCTGACGAATGGCTCGACGTGATGCGCGCCGCACATCATGCCGGCCTTCGATCTACGGCAACCATGATGTACGGAACGGTGGAGACCCACGAAGAACGCGTCGAGCACTTGATGCGGCTTCGGGACCTGCAGGATGAAACCGGCGGGTTCACCGCGTTCATCACCTGGAGCTATCAACCCGAACATACCGAACGGGGCGGCGTGGAAGCGACGGGGGTTGACTATCTCAGAACGCTGGCGATTGCCAGGATCGTGCTTGACAACTTCGACAACCTGCAGGCGTCCTGGGTCACGCAGGGTGGAAAGGTCGGCCAGCTGAGTCTTGCATACGGCGCCAACGACATGGGCAGCGTGATGATCGAGGAGAATGTCGTCCGCGCCGCCGGCGCCAGTTACTGCATGGACGAGGTCGAGATCGTCACCAACATTGAAGACGCCGGCTTCATTCCGAAGCGGCGGAACATGCACTATGAGATTCTCGGCGACCCCATCTTCCGTGAGCGCAGCATTCCGCGGATGTTGACACTCGATACCGCCCGGGCGGACGGAGATACGTCGGTGCCTGAAGAACTTCAGCGGTATCCGGCGCGGAGCCAGGCTGGAAAGCGGCTGCGCCTGGCTCATTGAGACCACATCCGAAGAGCGACCTCCGGGCTTGCCGATGAGGATCTACCGCGCCGGCTGGGTCCTCCCGATTACCGCGTCTCCGATCCGCGACGGCTGGGTGGCGGTCGACAACGGTGTCATCAGCGATGTGGGGCAAGGCACGCCGCCCGGGTCGCTCGATCTCGGACGTACCGCCGTGCTTCCGTCACTCGTCAATGCGCACACCCATCTCGAACTCTCGTACCTTCGAGGGATGGTCGAGCCCGCCGACCGGTTCCTTGACTGGATTCGCGCACTGATTGCCGCCAGACGCCGATACGCCGACCCGCGCGACAGCACGATTCTGGCGGCGGCACAAGGTGCCATTCACGAAGCGCGGGCCACCGGCACAGGACTGATTGGAGACGTCAGCAACACGCTCGTCACAGCACCTTTATTGCAGCAGTCGGGAATGCCTGGCCGGCTTTTCTACGAGCTGCTCGGGTTCAATGCGTCCGACCCTTCCTCTGATGTGGGCAAGGCCCGAGCCAGCGCCGATGAGGCACAGCGCGCAGCGCCCGCAGTTCGCCTCAGTCTGGCGGCGCACGCGCCGTATTCGGTCTCGCCCGGCTTGTTTGCGGCAATTCGCGTGGATCTCGACGCGCACGCCGGAGACGTGTCGACCGTGCACCTTGGCGAATCGACGGAGGAAATTGAATTTCTGGAGCACGGCCGCGGTGGGTGGCGCGACCTGTTGCAGGAGCTGGGCGTGTGGACCGACTCGTGGCACGCGCCCGGGACCTCGCCGGTGACGTACCTGGCGGAAATGGGGTTTCTGGACTCGCACGTGATCGCCGTGCATGCCGTGCAGTGTTCTGGAGACGATCTCATGCGACTCAAAGCACTAGGGACTCCCGTCGTATCGTGTCCGCGAAGCAACCGGCATGTGGGTGTGGGTGATCCGCCGCTCGAAGCGTTCTACGCGATGGGTCTTTCGGTGGCCCTGGGCACCGACAGCCTGGCCAGCGTAGACGACCTGAACATGTTTCGAGAACTTGCAGCGGCACGGAAGCTGGCTCCCAGGGTTCCGGCGCGCGATCTGCTCGAGAGCGCGACGTTGTGCGGTGCGAAAGCGCTTGGGTTTGGTGACGCGTTTGGAAGCATTGACGCGGGCAAGCGTGCGTCGCTCATTGCCGTGCGCGTGCCGGACCACGTCGGCGATGTGGAAGAATACCTCGTCTCGGGCCTCGAGCCCGATGCGATCAGTTGGCTCGACGCGACAGGAGTGTAGGGCGGGTCCTTTTGGACCCGCCGGTTCGTGAGCGTTGAATGCGCAAGGTTCTGACGTATCTCTCGTTCGTCCGGTTCAGCCATTCGGTGTTCGCGCTGCCGTTCGCGCTCACGGGAGCGCTGCTCGCCTGGCGCGTCCAGCCGTTTTCATGGCGGCAGGTGGCGTGGATTACGGTGTGCATGGTCAGCGCCCGCAGTGCCGCAATGGGATTCAATCGGCTGGTGGACGCGCGATTCGATGCGCTGAATCCACGGACGGCAATGCGTGAGCTGCCCCGCGGCGCCCTCACGACGATGGAGGCGGTTCTCTTTGTGGTGGTGTCGTCGGTCGTTTTCGTGGCCGGCGCCGCACAGCTCGGTCCGCTTTGTCTGCTGCTGTCGCCGGTGGCGTTGGTCATCGTGTTCTGGTACTCGCTCGCGAAGCGATACACCTCCTACACGCAGCTGTTCCTCGGACTTGCCATGGCGGTCGCACCGGTCGGTGGGTGGATAGCGGCCGGAGGTCAGGGCGGTGCCGCGCCATGGCTCCTTGGTCTGGCGATCGGCCTGTGGGTGGGCGGGTTCGACATTCTGTACGCCTGTCAGGACCTCGAATTCGACCGCGCCCACGGCCTTCGATCGATACCTGTGCGGTTTGGCGTCGGAATGGCTATTCAGCTTTCACGCATGATGCACGCAGCGACGGTCGTTGCCATGGCAGCGCTATGGCGCGTCGCGGATCTTCCACCGATGTATCTCGGCGGGGTTGCGATTGTGGCCTGCCTTCTTGCCTACGAGCAGTCGCTCGTGAGCGAGCGCGACCTTTCGCAGGTGAAGCGGGCGTTTGATTTGAATGGTTACGTGGGGATTATTTACTTTGCCGCCACGGCCCTTTCTCTCGTGATCGGGTGATGAACGGAACCACGAAGGCACGAAGGTCACGAACAAGGTTTCCTAACAATACTTTCGTGCTCATCGTAGCCATCGTGTCCTTCGTGGTTTAGACGTGGCAACGGTTTCCACCGACAAGGCCCCCGATCGCATCGCCGGAATGTTCGATGCGATCGCCCCGCGATACGACCTTCTCAATCGCGTCCTCAGCGCGGGAATTGACAGGCGCTGGCGCGCGCGGGCCATCCAGTCGCTGCGGCTGACCGGTCGCGAAGTCCTGCTCGACGTCTGCACCGGGACTGCCGACGTCGCGCTTCAGGCAGAGGCCGCGGCGCACGTGATCGGTGTCGATTTTGCTGGTGCAATGCTGGCCGTCGGAAGGCAAAAAGTCCGCGCTGCGGGGGCAGCGCGGCGAATCCTGCTGGTGCGAGGCGATGCGACGCAGCTTCCAGTCCGGGATGGTTCGGTCGATGCGGTCACGATTGCTTTCGGTATTCGCAACGTCGAACGTCCGGAATTGGCCTGCGCCGAGCTGGCGCGGGCGATGCGGCCTGGAAGCCGGCTCGCGATTCTGGAGTTCGGCGTGCCGCGGCTGCCGGGGATAAGCACGCTATACCTCTGGTACTTCAGAGTACTTGCTGCCCAGGATCGGCCGTGCGGTTTCCGGCGATCGCGTGGCGTACTCGTACTTGCCCGCATCGGTCAGCAGCTTTCCGCCGCCCGCTCAGTTTCTCGCTATGCTGGAGCGGAGTGGCTTCGTCGGCGCTCGGGCTGTCCCGTTGAGCCTTGGTATCGTCTATCTATATACGGGAACGAGGGCGCCGTAGCCGTAAGTCGTTGCATCACCGAATGTTATAATTCAGTCTCTACCGGTGTGATTCATTTCAACTTCGACGAGCGCTACGAGGACGAGGCCGTCGTCGGTACCGCCATCTCGCGACGCGAGGGCGTGCTGCTGTCGATCATCTTTCATGGCCTCGTCGCCGCGGCGTTCATCGTTGGTCCGCAACTCTCGATATTCCAGCCGAGTCCGGAAGAGCTGCAGCGCAGACAGGCGGAGCTCGAGCGGCAACGCGAGGAGGCGTCACGCCGGTTGGTGTTTGTCCAGCCTCGCGCCGACATTCCAGCCTTGCAGCCGCCCGATCGTGCCGAACTGTCAGACCTGGACCGCAAAGCGCAGGATCCAGTCGTCGTGCGTGAGCCCGAGAATCCACTTCCTTTCGCCCGCGGCAATTCCACCGAGCGCGTGGAGCCGGCCGAAGCCGAGCGCGCGCGCGGCGCCGATGACCCGGCCTCGCCGCCGCAACCGGAACCCGAAAGTCAGGTCGCGCGCGTGCTGCCTCCTGCGGAGACCGGCGTCCGGCGACCTCTCGAAACGCCAGTGCCGCGCGTCGGAGGATCGCTCGGAGAGGCGCTTCGGAATTTGCAGCAGTACGTCCAGAATGAAACATTCAACAACCCGCAGGGCGGCAACGACCGTCCAGGTGCGACGATCCAGTTCGACACGAGGGGTGTCGAGTTCGGACCATGGCTGAGACGCTTCGTGGCGCAGGTGCGGCGCAACTGGTTCATCCCGCAGGCGGCGATGGTGATGCGCGGCCACGTGGTGCTTCAATTCAACATCCATCGCAGCGGCGAAATCACTGACATCGCCATCGTGCAGCCTTCCTCGATTGAGGCGTTCACGCACGCGGCCTACGGGGCCATCTTTTCGTCGAACCCGACGGCTCCGCTCCCGCCAGATACCCGCTGGACAAGGCACTGTTCACGGTCACGTTCTATTACAACGAAGAGCCGCCTAACTAGAGGAATCAGGAATCAGGGCTCAGGGATCAGGGATCGGGATTCCGTTGAGCCTGAGAAGGAAATGCCAACGAGAGTCCAGCAACTTGGCCTCCTGATTCTGCTCACAGCGCTGGTGGTGTACGTGTTGATTCGCGTCGGATGGTAGCGCGGCAGGCTCCCGTTTCTCCGGAGCAGGGTCTGCCGGAAACCTCCGGTTCAACCAGCGTAAGTCCCGTGGTCATAGCAGTTCTGGGCCCTACCGCGTCGGGCAAGAGCGCGTTGGGACTGGCACTGGCGGACCGTTATGGCGGGGAAATCATCAACTGCGACTCTACCGCGGTGTATCGCGGCTTCGACATCGGCACCGACAAATTGCCAGACGCGGCGCGGCGGGGTATTCCGCACCATCTGATCGACATTGCTGAGCCGACAGAGGTTTATACGGCCGCCCAGTATGCCCGGGATGCTGCACGCGTCATCCGTGAGATTCATGCTCGTGGCAAGGTTCCGATTCTGGTCGGGGGCACCGGGTTCTACTATCGGGCCCTGACGCGCGGCCTGTTCCCGGGCCCGGGTGCCGACGACGCGTTGCGGCTTCGTCTCGAGCGCGTCGCGAACCGGCGGGGGCTAGAGCGCCTGTACAGGATGCTGCAGCGCATCGATCCGGACTCGGCTGTCCGAATCATGCCGCGAGACCGCAAGCGCCTCGTGCGCGCTCTAGAGGTCTACTTCTCGAGCGGCCGGCCTCTGACGGAACACTTCGGGAATACGGCTTCGCTCATTGCCGACTGCGAGGTGATGGCAGTTGGCCTGCGGCTTCCAGCCCCGCTGACGGCCGAACGGGTCGCCCGGAGAGTCGACGATCAGTTCGCCCGAGGCATCGTAGACGAGGTGAAAGGTTTGCTCGCGCAAGGCGTGCCCGGCGACGCGCGTCCGTTCGGTGGACTCGTCTATCGACAGGTGATGGACATGCTCCACGGCGTGAGAGATGAAGCGGCGACGCGCGCACTGATCGCGCAGGAGAACCGTCGCTACGCGCGACGCCAGTTGATCTGGTTCCGCAAAGAGCCTAATCTTATGTGGTTCGAAGGCCCAGGCGAGCGATCCGACACGCTCGATGGTGTCAAAGATGCGCTCGCTGCGCGCGGTCTCCGACCGCGAGGAGATGCCACTTGATGGCCCAGGTTTCTGAACCCCGTACCTCCTCAGCCCCGCAAAACATTCAGGACGCGTTCCTCAATTACGCGCGGCGCGAGCGGATCCCGGTGAGTATCCATCTGATGGATGGACGCCAGTTCGACGCTCGTATCAAGAACTTCGACCGGTTCGCCGTCATCGTCGACGTCAACGGCGCTGACCAACTGGTGTTCAAGCACGCCATCTCCACCATCGCGACTCAGCGGTCGGTCGCGTCCTATCCGTCTTCGCAGCACTCCTGATGCCGGTTCTTCCAGTTATACGTAGTCTCCGGCTTTAGCCGCACCGATTAGCCGACCGGCTAGCCGGACCAAGGATTGTTCGGTGCCATCACTGGTCCGGCTGAAGCCGGACACTACGAGCTGTGCCTGCCTTCTCCAGAGTCGTCGTGATCGTGCTCGACAGCGTCGGCATTGGTGCCCTTCCGGACGCAATCGCATACGGCGATCAGGGCAGCAATACGCTCGGCCACATCGCGGAGCGTGTGCCGCTGCACATTCCCTTGCTGCGATCTCTGGGCCTCGACCGGCTCATTCCGTTGGGCAAAGACGCTGTCGGGGCCCCGGCAGGCGCGTACGGCCGGATGGCCGAGGCGTCGGCCGGCAAGGATTCCGTCACTGGACACTGGGAAATGATGGGAATCGTGCTCGACCGCCCCTTTCCCACGTTTCCGACAGGATTTCCGGCAGACCTGATCGCGGAATTCGAGCGGCGTATCGGACGCGCCACCCTCGGAAACGTAGTCGCTTCGGGGACGGAGATTATCGAGCGGCTCGGACCGGACCATGTCCGCACCGGCAGGCCTATCGTCTATACGTCGGCCGACAGCGTGTTCCAGATTGCGGCGCACGAGGACGTGATTCCGATTTCCGAGCTCTATCGAATCTGTGGCGTGGCGTTTGAGCTGTTCGCCCGGGGACTGGGCGTCGGCAGGGTCATCGCACGGCCATTCCTGGGCACACCAGGAGCGTTCACCCGAACGGCGAATCGACACGACTATGCACTCGAGCCCACGGGTCCGACGCTTCTGGACCGGCTGACCGAACGGAATATTCCGGTGGTGGCCATCGGCAAGATCAATGACCTGTTTGCCGGACGGGGCATTTCGCGGACGATGCCCACGACGAGCGACGCTGATGGCATGGACAAGCTCGAAGCCGCCATGATGGATACCGGTTCGGGGTTCATCTTCATGAACCTGGTTGATTTCGACAGTCTCTATGGTCACCGCAACGACATCGTCGGCTACGCTGCAAATCTCCAGCGATTCGACGAGCGTCTGCGAAGCATTCTCGCCGCGCTTCGCCCACCCGATCTGCTGGTGGTGACAGCCGACCACGGAAACGATCCGGCAACTCCAAGTACCGACCACTCCCGTGAATACGTTCCGATTCTGCTGACGGGCAACAGGGTTCGCGCCGGCGTTGACATCGGCACGCGCGGTACGTTTGCCGACCTCGGGCAGACGCTTGCCGCGAACTTCGGCGTGGATCGACTGGCGCACGGGTCGAGTTTTCTCGAGCAGATTGTGGAGGAGGGCTTTGTCGAGCATCCGTGAAGGACTGGAGCAGCGGGAACGTGAAAGGCTGGCGCCCCAGGCCGCCAAGAGCGCTGACTCCCGCGGCCGCCTCAGACCGGAGCCTGAGGACGACGTTCGCCCGGCTTTTCAGCACGATCGCGATCGCATCATCCACAGCAAAGCGTTCCGGCGGCTGAAGCACAAGACTCAGGTGTTCTTTGCGCCGGCTGGCGACCACTATCGGACGCGGCTGACGCACACACTCGAGGTGTCACAGATTGCGCGGACAATCGCCAAGGTGCTGCAGCTCCATGAGGAGCTGACCGAAGCGATCGCCCTCGGTCACGACCTCGGCCACACGCCGTTTGGCCACACGGGCGAGCGCGTACTCGACGGCCTGATTCCAGGCGGCTTCAATCACTACGAGCAGAGTCTTCGCATTGTCGACGTGCTGGAAAACGACGGTCGCGGCCTCAACCTCACATGGGAGGTGCGCGACGGGATCGCGCACCACTCGAAGGGCAAGGAAGGCGCGCCGGTAGGGGTTGACCCTGCCAAACGGGCGAAAACGCTCGAAGGTCAGATCATGCGGGTCGCCGATCTCATTGCATACGTGAACCACGATATCGACGATGCCGTGAGAGCGGGCATGCTGAAGCCGTCGGATCTGCCGCACGAGCAGGTGGAGACGCTTGGCGCCACCTCATCAGCGCGCATTGCGAAGATGGTCAAGGACGTCGTGACCGAGACACAGAGCAGCGGTCTGAGCGAGATTCGGATGAGCGGCACCGTTCTGGACGCGACCCTGGCCATGCGCCGCTTCCTGTTTGAAACGGTCTACGAAAACAACATGGCGACCGTCGAGTTCAAGAAAGCCCACGGCATCCTGAGCGGCCTGTGGGAAAAGGTCCGGGATCGCCCAGACGAATTTCTCGATCGACAGATCATCGACAAGGACGGGGTCGACGTTGCCGCGAAGGATTTTCTTGCGGGCATGACCGATCGGTTCGCGGTGGCGCTCTACGAACGGCTCTTCATTCCAAAGCCGTGGGTCGGGCCTATCTCATGGAATCAGTTATAATCAGCGGTTTAATGCAGCTCGATCTGACGCGCTATCGCCAGCCGCTGGACCGGTTCGAGCGCACCTTTCCCGCTCAGGAAGTTGGAGACGAGGGCGACACATACCGGATTGTCGCGCCCGTCCACCTCGCCTTCGATATCCACAAGGACAAGGACAAGTTCCGGCTCGTGGGCAATGTCGATACCGAGCTCGAACTGACATGCAGCCGGTGTCTCGAGCCATACCGCTTCCCGCTGTCGGCTCCATTCGACCTGCTGTATCTACCAGCGTCTGCCGTCTCTGCCGAAACCGAGCACGAGATGGAGGACGAGGACTTCGGAACCAGTTTTTACCGCGACAATCAGATCGACCTGGACGAGTTGATGCGCGAGCAGTTCTATCTGGCTCTGCCGATGAAACCGCTGTGCCGTGAGGACTGTCGCGGGCTCTGCTCGCAATGCGGTACCAACTTGAACACCAGTTCTTGCGGCTGCGCACCGGTGTGGGATGACCCCCGGCTCGCGGCGCTCAAAGAACTCGGCAAGATCCGCGAGTCATGAATCAGCGAAGAGAAAATGCCTAATCCAAAACGCCGACACTCCAAAACACGAACGGCCAAGCGCCGCACTCACGATGCGCTGCGGTCGCCCGCGACAGGCCTTTGTCCGCAGTGCCATGAGCCGAAGGCGCCTCATCGCGTGTGCCCGCACTGCGGCTACTACCGGCAGCGTCCGGTCCGGCCGGTGGACGAAGAGTAGTCCTTTCATCATTCGAATCGCAGTTCCCTATGGTCCGCATCGCAGTAGATGCGATGGGTGGCGATCATGCGCCTTCGGCTGTTGTCGAAGGCGCGGTGTCCGCGGCCCGGCACCTGTCCGTACAGCTGGTGCTGGTCGGTCGCTCGGCCGCCGTCGAGGCGGAGTTGGCTGCGCACGCTGACTGGCGGGGCCTGGGAATCGAGGTGGTGGACGCGCCGGATGTCATCGAGATGAGCGACGCACCGACGTCCGTCCTCCGCCGGAAGCCGCGTGCCTCCATTCGGGTGGCCGCAGAGCTGGTCGCACGAGGGGAAGCGGCAGCCCTGTTCAGTGCTGGTCACACCGGCGCCACGGTCATGGCGGCCCACGCGGCGTTCGGACCGATCGCCGGCGTCGATCGCCCCGCGCTTGCGACGACGGTGCCCACGCGCGGCACACCCGCCGTGCTGCTGGATGCCGGCGCCAACGTCGAATGTCGGCCGCAGCATCTCCTTCAATTCGGAGTCATGGGCAGCGTTTACGCGTGCGTGGCACTCGGCGTGGAACGGCCCCGCGTTGGCCTGCTCTCAATCGGCGAAGAGGAGAACAAGGGAAACGAGCTGACTCGGGAGGCGCACAGGCTTCTGAAAGCGGCTCCAGTGAATTTCATCGGCAACGTGGAGGGGCGCGAAATTTACAGCGGGGTTGCCGACGTGATCGTGTGCGACGGTTTTACCGGCAACGTCGTGCTGAAGACCAGCGAGGGACTGATGGAGACCGTCGGATCACTGCTCGGGGACGAGCTCAGGGGGACGTTTTCGAGCCATGTGGGGTATCTCCTTTCACGGCGCGCGTTCCGGCGGTTCCTTCGTCGTGTCGACTATTCGGAATATGGCGCTGCCCCATTGCTCGGTGTTTCCGGGCTGACGTTCGTCGGCCACGGGCGGTCGTCGGCGAAGGCAGTGCGGAACGCGATTGCCACCACGTCTCGGTTTGCGACGAGCGACTTCCTCCAGCGCGTCGAACAGCAAATCGCCGCCGTATCCACGTCGAGCCCTCGATGATTGCCTTCATCTTTCCGGGCCAGGGATCGCAGAAAGTTGGAATGGGTAAAGCGCTGGCGGAGTCGTTTCCGGAAGCGCGTGCTGTCTTCGACGAAGCGGACGCCGCTTTTGCCGCGGGCGTCGCCGGGTCCCCGCGGTTGAGCTCGCTGTGTTTCGAAGGGCCGGACGACCAGCTCATGCTCACCGAACATACGCAGCCGGCAATCCTCACTGTGAGTGTGGCCGCGGCCCGTGTGCTGGCGTCGCATGGCATCGCACCGGACGTGGTCGCGGGACACAGCCTTGGCGAGTACCAGCAAACGTCGTTTCCGGCGTGCTTCGCTTCAACGATGCGGTACAGATTGTCCGCCGGCGGGGTCGATACATGCAGGAAGCCGTGCCAGTTGGTCACGGAGCGATGGCCGCCATTCTCGGTCTCGATCCCGGCGCCGTGAAACGCGCCTGCGACGAGGCCGCGCAGGGGGAAGTCGTCAGCCCGGCCAACATCAACAGCCCCGACCAGGTTGTGATTTCCGGCGCAGCCGCTGCTGTGCAGCGTGCGTCCGAACGCGCGAAGGCGCTCGGCGCGAAAAGGGCAGTGCCGCTGCCGGTCAGTGCACCGTTCCATTGCGCGCTGATGAAGCCGGCCGAGCAACGTCTCGAGCCCGAGCTGCGGGCGCTCGCGGTTGGTGATCCGCAAGTGCCGATCGTCGCCAACGTCGATGCCCGGCCGCGGCAGGATGGTCCTGCCGCGATCGACGCGCTGGTTCGTCAGGTGTCGGCTCCGGTGCTGTGGGAGGGGATCGTCCAATCATCTTGCGTCCGCGGGCGTCACCACGTATGTTGAGGTGGGGCCGGGGCGTGTGCTTGGCGGCCTCGTCAAGAAGGTTCACAGGCAGGCGCAGGTGTTCGCCTTTGCCGCACCCGAGGACCTCGAATCCATACTCCATGTTCGATCTGTCGGATAGAGTGGCGATCGTCACCGGTGCGTCGCGCGGCATTGGCCGTGAGATCGCGGCGCTTCTTGCGGCGCGAGGCGCGCACGTGGTGGCGGCCGCACGGGGCGACCACGCGTGTGAGACGGTCACGGCGATCCACGAGAAAGGCGGCAAGGCCGACGTCGCCTCGGTGGACGTCACCGACGCCGCCGCCATCGAGGCGATGATCGCGGCGACGGTCGAACGCCACGGACGCATCGACATTCTCGTCAACAACGCGGGCATCACCCGGGATCAACTCCTTCTCCGGATGAAGCGCGAAGACTGGGATCAGGTAATCGCGACGAACCTGACAGCCGCCTTCGTCTGCGCGCAGGCGGTGCTCAAGCCCATGGTCAGGCAGCGGCGCGGCCGCATCGTCAGCGTCAGCTCGGTCGTCGGTCAGGCGGGCAATGCCGGACAGGCGAACTACGCGGCGTCGAAAGCCGGTCTGATCGGGTTCACAAAGGCGCTCGCGCGAGAGGTGGCGTCGCGGAACATTACCGTGAATATCGTTGCGCCCGGGCTGATCGACACCGATATGATCCGGGCGATTGCCGATCAGAGCCCAGGGCGACTGGGCCGCGCAGATTCCGCTCGGACGCCTGGGCACCACCACCGACGTTGCGTCCGCGGTCTGCTTTCTCGTCTCGGATGAGGCGTCGTATATTACAGGGCAAGTACTCGCCGTAAACGGCGGCATGTACATGTGAGCTACTAGCCGGTAGTCGGTAGCTGGTAGCGGACGCCCGGTTCGAGCGACCGACTGCCAACTACCAGCTACCAGCTACCAACTACCGACTGGCGACTACCGACTGGAGGAGTGATGGCCGTTTCAGACAAGGTGAAGAGCATCATCGTGGAACAGCTTGGCGTCGATGAGGAGGAGGTCACCGCGGACGCGTCGTTTGTCGACGATCTCGGCGCCGACTCGCTGGACACGGTGGAGCTCGTCATGGCGTTCGAAGAGGAGTTCGGGATCGAGATTCCCGACGAGGACGCCGAGAAGATTACCCGCGTGAAGGAAGCGATCGAGTATATCGACGCCCACGCCAAAGGAAAGAAGTAACCAGGTTTGAGCAGGCGGGTCGTTATCACGGGCATCGGCCTGGTGTCGTCGCTCGGGATCGGTACCAGCGCAAACTGGGATGCGCTGCTGGCGGGAACGAGCGGCGTGCGGCGAATCTCGAAGTTCGACGCCACCGGTTTCGCCACTCAGATTGCGGCGGAGATCCTCGGGTTCGACGCGCTGCAGTTCATCGAGAAGAAAGACGTCAAGAAGATGGACGTCTTCATCCAGTACGCGATTGCGGCGTCCCAGTTCGCGATGGATGACTCGAAGCTGTGCGTCACGCCGGAGAACGCGCCGCGCATCGGGGTCTTCATCGCCTCGGGCATCGGCGGGTTCACCACCATCGAGCGCGAGCACCGCGCGCTGCTCGAAGGGGGACCGCGGAAAATCTCACCGTTCTTCATTCCATCGGCCATCATCAATCTCGCCGCGGGGCAGGTGTCGATCCGCTTCGGCGCCAAGGGCCCGAACTCGGCGACGTGCACGGCGTGTTCAGCGTCGGCGCACGCCATCGGCGACGCGTTCGAGATCATCCGCCGCGGCGACGCGGATGCGATGATCGCCGGCGGCTCCGAGGCGGCGATCACGCCGATGGGCGTGGGTGGCTTCGGGGCGCTTCGCGCCTTGTCAACGCGCAACGACGAGCCGCACCGCGCCAGCCGACCCTTCGACCGCGATCGCGACGGCTTCATCATCGGCGAAGGGGCCGGCATTCTCATCCTCGAAGAGCTCGAACAGGCCCGGCGCCGCAGCGCGCCGATTTATGCGGAGCTGGTCGGCTACGGCATGACGGCCGACGCGTTCCACATCACGGCGCCCTCCGAGGACGGAGATGGAGCCGTTCGCGTGATGGGTCTTGCGCTGAAGAATGCGGGAGTGCGTCCGGAGGACGTCGATTACATCAACGCCCACGGCACGTCGACTCCCCATAACGATCGGCTCGAGACGCTCGCCATCAAGCGATGCTTCGGCGAGCAGGCGTGGAAGCTTGCGGTTTCGTCCACCAAATCGATGACCGGTCATCTGCTGGGCGCGGCAGGCGGGCTCGAGGCCGGCATTGCCGCGCTGGCCGTCCACCACCAGGCGGTGCCGCCGACGATCAACCTGGATCATCCTGATGAGGAGTGCGATCTCGACTACGTGCCCCACACCAGCCGGCGGATGGCGATCCGGCATGCGCTGTCGAACTCCTTCGGGTTCGGCGGGACCAACGCCGCATTGCTGTTCAGGAGATATGAGGGATAGGCGCCGGGCCGACCTGAAGGTCGGCCCCTACAGGCGTCGTTGCCGGCCTCTCAAGGTCGGCCCCGACACGTGTCGTCGCCGGCCTCTCAATGTAGGGGCCGACCTTCAGGTCGGCCCGAACTCGCCCATGAAGATCGCCATCTGCATCAAGCAGGTGCCCACCCGCGAGTGGCAGCCGCGGCTTCGCGACGACAAGACCTGGATTCGAGAGCAGGACGTCGCCTACGAGATGAATGAACCCGACGCCTATGCGCTCGAGGAAGGCCTGCGCCTTCGCGAGAAGCATGGCGGCGAGGTGGTCGTCTGTTCCGCCGGTCCGGCGCGGGTGCAGCAGGTCCTTCGCGAGGCGCTCGCACGCGGCGCCGACCGTGCGCTGCACGTCCAAGACGATTCGCTCGCCGCGGCCGACGCAGCCATCACGGCCGGAGCGCTGGCTGGGGCGATGGCGGAGGAGAAGTTCGATCTGGTGCTCACCGGTCTTCAGTCTGACGATCAGGGACATGCACAAACGGGCGTGGTGCTGGCGGAACGCCTCGGCATTCCGCATTCCACGATCATCATGGAAGTGCAGATCGAGGGCGAGCGGCTTCGCGTCAAGCGCGAGCTCGAGGGCGGCTGGTTTCAGTGGATCGCAATGCCGCTGCCGGCACTGCTCACCATTCAGAGCGGCATCAACCAGCTGCGCTACGCCACACTCAAGGGGATCATGGCGGCCAAGAAGAAGGAGATTCGGCAGGTTCCGCTCGCGCCTGGCCTGCAGCCGTCACAGCAGATCGTGACGCTGGCCATGCCGTCGCGCGCGAAACAGACCCAGATGATTGAGGGGCCGCCGGCGGAGGTGGCCAAACAGCTCGTGCAGCGGTTGCGCGACGAGGCGAGAGCGCTGTGATTCTCGTCGTCGCGGAGCATCGACAGGGCGCGCTCAACCGCGCCACATGGGAAACGGTCGCGGCCGCGCAGCTGCTGTCGGAGCGGCTGGGCGCGCTTC
The DNA here is from genome assembly GCA_963814955.1 of uncultured Acidobacteriota bacterium. Lineage (GTDB taxonomy): Bacteria > Acidobacteriota > Vicinamibacteria > Vicinamibacterales > UBA2999 > DATCJA01. The sequence continues at coordinate 109,587 of CAWFEX010000007.1, read as the reverse complement.
CGCTCAAAATCGTCATACCTGGTCCCGCTGGCGGCGCCGTTCAGGAGCTTGCGGCGGCCGGGGTCGGCGACGTCGTCACCATTGACGATCCGGCGCTCGAACACTACACCCCCGACGGTTACGTGATGGCATTGGTGGGCGCTGTCGCGGCGCTGTCGCCCAGGTTCGTCGTTGTGCCGCACACGTACCAGGCACGCGATTTCGTGCCGGCGCTTGCCGCCCGTCTCAACAAGCCGCTCGTGACCGACGTCACAGCCGTTGCCGGAACGGCTGATGCCCCGACGTTTCTTCGACCCATGTTCCAGGGAAAACTCGCCGCCGAAGTTCGTCCGGCGGGAGGCGATCCCTGTTTCGTGACGTTTCAGATCGGTGCCTTCCGCGCCGACCAGGTGCGGAAAGGTTCGAGCCCGTCGGCGGTGAGCGCCCTGGCGGTCACGATCGATCGCGCGGCGATTCGCCAGGTGCCCGAGGCGCCTTTCCAGGAGGCGCAGCGCGCGGTCGACCTGAGTCAGGCGGCGCGCATTGTCGCCGTCGGACGTGGCATCAAGTCGAAGGAGCAGCTCCCGGTTGCAGAGGCGCTTGCAGCCGCGCTCGGCGCCGAGCTGGCCGCGTCACGACCCATCTGCGACAGCGGATGGCTTCCGATGGAACGTCAGATCGGAAGCTCGGGTCAGACGGTCGCGCCCAAGCTGTATGTGGCGATCGGGATTTCAGGCGCGATTCAGCATCTCGTCGGCATGAAGGGATCGCGGACGATCGTGGCCATCAACAAGGACCGCGACGCACCCATCTTCGAGGTGGCCGACTACGGCATTGTCGGCGATCTGTTCGAGATCGTGCCCGCCATCGTCGCGGAGCTCCAGAGGTAACGACGAAACCACGGACGCCACGAAGCTCACGAACCTCACAATAGAATTAGGTACAGTTGGTGATCTTCGTGCCTTCGTGGTTGATCGGCTATGGAGCGTGACACCCTCGACGTCGATGTCCTGATCGTCGGCGGCGGTCCCGCCGGCCTGTCGGCGGCGCTTCGACTCGCACAACTGCAGAAACAGCAGGGCGGTGAGCCCATTTCGATCGCGGTGCTCGAAAAAGCGCGCGACGCCGGTGCGCATGTTCTGTCCGGCGCCGTTCTGGACCCGTCGGCGCTGCGCGAGCTGATTCCCGACTTTCTCCAGAAAGGCGCACCTCTTGCCGCCGAGGTGCGCCGCGATCGTGTCTACTTCTTCACACAGAAGAGCAGTCTGCCGTTTCCGATCATCCCGCCTCCACTGCGGAACCATGGCAACTTCATCATCTCCCTCAACGCGTTCGTGGGGTGGCTCGCCGCCCAGGTCGAAGCCGAGGGCGTGGACATGTTCGCCGGTTTCGCCGGTCAGGATGTGCTCACAGAGGGCGACCGCGTCGTCGGCGTGCGCACGGGCGATCGTGGTCTTGGCAAGCACGGCGAACGAAAGACCGCCTTCGAGCCGGGAGTGGACATTCGCGCAAAGGTCACCATTCTGTGCGACGGCGTCCGCGGCAATCTGACGAAAGAGCTTCTGCGACGCTTCCAGCTTGGCCGCGGCCGGCAGCCAGAGCAGTTCGCCCTCGGCATCAAGGAGTTGTGGGAGGTTCCCCGCGATCGCATCGACGCCGGCACAGTGATTCATTCGATGGGGTATCCGCTCCGCCACGACGAGTTCGGCGGCGGCTTCATCTACGCGATGCCCGAAGGACGCGTTTCCGTCGGATTCGTCGTGGGGCTCGACTACAAGGATCCGTTGTTCGATCCGCACCTCGCGTTCAACCGGTTCAAGAAGCATCCGTTCGTGACGAAGCTGCTCGATGGCGGCCAGATGATCCGGTACGGAGCGAAGGCGCTTCCAGAAGGTGGCTGGAACACGATTCCCCGGGTGCACATGGACGGCGCGCTCATCGCCGGCGATGCCGGCGGATTCCTCAATTCGATGCGGCTCAAAGGTATTCACCTCGCCATGCGGACGGGGATGCTGGCAGCGGAGGCGGCGTTCAATGCCGTGCGGTCGGGTGACACATCCGCGGCAGGGCTCGCTCAATATCAGGAACGAATCGAGGCGAGCGCGGTCAAGGCGGAGCTGTATCCCGTGCGCAACGTGCATCAGGCCTTCGGATACGGCCTGCTGGCGGGACTTGCGTTCGCAGGCGTGAATCTGTTGACGAGGGGACGCTGGCCGGGCGAGATGCACGGTCACCCCGGCCATGCGCGCATGATGACGCTCGAGCGCTTTTACGGCGCGTCCGTTTCCGCAAATGCGTCAGCGGGCGCTTCGACGTCGCCCGAATCGAGGGATGCGTTGGCGGTCGATCGGCGTCTTACGTTCGACAAGCTGACCAACGTGCATTACTCAGGCACCAGCCACGACGAGGACCAGCCGTCGCATCTGCTGGTTCATACGGAAGTGTGCGGATCGATCTGCGGTCAGGAGTACGGTCACCCCTGCACTCGCTTTTGTCCGGCAAACGTCTACGAGATCGTGCAGGAAACGACCGGTCCGCGGCTGCAGATCAACGCCTCGAACTGCGTGCACTGCAAGACGTGCGACATCATGGACCCGTACGCGGTAATCACGTGGGTGCCGCCCGAAGGTGGTGGGGGGCCTCAATACAATGGCATGTAACCGGGAACCACGAAGACCACGAAATTCAAGATGGCTTTCATGACGTTGACGACCTTCATGGCCAATTCAACCTTCGTGATCTTCGTGGTTCATGGCTGACGATTGGCGCGCATCTCCGCTGAAGCGCTTCAAGGCGGCGGCGATCGCGTCGCTCGGGTATCCCGTGATCGACGTTCTCGGGCGAACGCTTCGCTGGCAGGTCGAAGGCCTCCATCACTTCGAGGCGATCCGCGCGGCCGGCCAGCAGCCGGTCATGGCGTTCTGGCATGGCCGTATTCTGTCGGCCACCTACTACTTCCGCGGCCTCGGCATCGTCGTCATTACGAGCGAAAACTTCGATGGCGAGTGGATCGCACGGATCATCGAGCGCTTCGGCTACGGGACGGCACGCGGATCGACCTCGTCCGGGGCCCGGAAGGCGATGCTGCAGTTGGTGCGCGCCATGCGGAAAGGTAAACCCGCCGGCTTCACGCTCGACGGCCCGCGAGGCCCCGCCATGGTGGCTCAGCCCGGGGCCGTCTGGCTGGCGCGGACCACGGGAAATCCGATGCTGCCATTTCACCTCGAGGCGTCGCGCCACTGGTCGATGCGAAGCTGGGATCGCACGCAGGTGCCGAAGCCGTTCAGCACCGTGGCGCTCGTCATCGGCGAACCGATCGCAGTGCCATCCGATGCCCGAGACGACGAGCTGGAGCGCTGGAGGATGGAGCTGGAAACACGCCTGCGCGAACTCGAACGCCGGGCGCTCGCCATGGTCGGACGTTCGGAGCCCTCACATGTCTGAGTGAGAACCAAAACGATCGAGCGACCTACGGAATCTCCACTCCGCTCGCGTCGTGATAATGGCCGTGCTCGGTGGACCAGACGCGCGTCGGTCCCGAACCCTGGCCTGTAAACGACGAGATGCCGACGAGGATGGCGGCGAGCACCGCGCCACCAACGGCAAGGAGCAAGATCCTGCCGCGCGCGGCCGGGGTCTCTTTGACGCCGTGGCATTTCTTGTATTTCCGGCCGCTGCCGCAGTGACACAGATCGTTCCGTCCGGTCTTGGCCATGGCTTGTCCTTCTTCCAGCGAAGTCTACAATCGCGCCGGCGATTTTTCCACCCGCTCCGTACTACCCGCTCCGTACGTAGTGTCCGGCTTCAGCCGGACCGGTTTTCCGCACTCATACGTTAAGGCGCGCCGGGCTTGTTCAACAGCGCCGGCCAGTTGACGACAACTGTAATCGGCGTCGGGCGCGGCTCCGTCAGTCTCGCGCACGAGGAACCGCTGACCGTCGCTTGCGGGCGGCGTAATTCCATCCGTCGCTTGGAATCGCCTGAAGATCGAACAGGCCTTGGAATACCGGCTTGAACCTGGGCCCACGCGATAATCGGGGCACTCATCAGCATGCCCGCCGGGTTGACGAAGAAGAGCTCGTTTCCGTCGCTGCGCCATCGCGGCGCCGTGCCACCCATCCGTGGAAATCGTCCACTTGTCAGTCACGTCCGGGAAGGTGACGACGTAAACCTCCGCGCGGCCCGTTTCATCCGACGTGATACGCGAGATATCGGCCGTCCGGCGACAGCGTGCCCATCCGCTCCTGAAATCGGCTCCGAACGACCATTCGTCCGGCACGGTCGCCTTGAACTGCTGACGACGCCGACGTTCCAGCCGGTCTCGGTTTTCCGTTCTTCGAAGACCAGTGTCCGCCCGTCTGCCGACCAGTCAGTAGGCCACTTCAAGGTAGGCGTTGGCAGGACGGTTCCGCTTCCGACGTGCCGCTCGCGACTTTGATCATCAGCGCGGTTCGGACCCCAGTTCTCCGCTGGCGAACGCGACGCGACGACCGTCGGGGACCACACAGGATGTCCCTCCGTCAGTGGATCGGTAGTGAAGCGTGACGCCGTTCCTCGCGTGGCGTCGAGCAGCCAGAGATCGCCATGTTCTCGACTATGCGCGCTCATGGTCTGGGGCAGGCGAGAAGGTGTGAATCGTCGCCGCGGGGGAAAACTGCCGACGACTTTGCCGTCGCGCGTTACCCAGACTAGCTGCGTTTCGGACGCGACACGTGCCTGGTACGCCAACCTGCCGGTCTGCGACACTGAGAAGGCCGCCGTGCCGTCTCGAGCTTGTCGAACCTCCCCGAGCGGCATCGGCTCGCCGACCGCCTCCAGCCGTCTCTTGTCGAACGGCCGTGCCATCAACGTGCCGCTGCGCGCGAAGACAGATATCCGGGTGAGACGAATACGCCGCAGACGAAGACGACGCGCATCGAGAGGCCGGCGTTCTGGCGAATCCAGCGTACCGTATGTATGCCGCGTTCCCTTCGACGTTCGACTGCCCCTAGCGAAAAAATAAAATGGCGCCCGTCAGGCATGAATCGCGGGCGGCATGGGCCCGGTCTCCATGCGCGATTTGTCAAGCGTCGTCACCGCGACGGGCGTACCGCCGTCTCCGGCACGCGATAAATCGGCCCGGCGAGCTACCGCCTCCCAATGCGAACAGAATGCCGCCTTCGCGGCTCCACGTGCCCCCGCCAGAGGTGGAGCATCGCACAGGATGCGAGGAGGTCCACCCGACGACACTGATGGTCTTAAGCTTGCCGTCAGCGAAGAACCCGATGGAGCGGCCGTCAGGCGACCAAAACGGATTCAAGTAGCCAAACCGGTCGTGCTCTCCGTGCCTGGCAGTAGTTGCGCAACCGGCGATTCGAACGAACGTATCCAGAGCGAACGTGTGGAATTGGATTGGGGCGACGGAGCCGAGAACACCACTCGCCGTCCGTCTGGTGATACCGCGAAAGATCCCGGAAGCCCTCCCGCTGAAAGCACGTCGACGGGAAACTGAATAACGCCAGGATCGGGGTCGGGCGACTCGAAGTAGCTGCTTGCAAACGCCGCTATTCCGACGAACAGGCCGAGGACTGCCGTCGCCCACGCAAGTGTCTCGCGACGCCGTCGACGCACCTCGCTGGATGCGGCCGCTCTGAAATCTGCCACGCCTTCGGCGATGGCTTTCAACTGCAGCATCACATCGTGTGCTGCCTGCCAGCGGTCGTCGGGGTGCTTGGCCAGGCAGCAGGCAACGAGCCGATCGAGCGAAGCGGGCGCGGCCGGCTCCGTTGCTGATAGAGGAGGCGGTGTATCTTTCAGGATCGCGCCGATAAGGCTCGCCTGGCTCCGTCCCTCGAACGCCTTCCGGCCGGTGAACATCTCGTACAACGTGCTACCGAAAGCGAAGATGTCCGTTCGCGCGTCGGCTTCCCTGCCTTCGAGCTGCTCAGGGGCCATGTACTGAAACGTGCCGAGAATCGTGCCCTGAACGGTGAGACTTGGAGGTGTCGTTGGCAGCATCGACACAGAGCCGGCGATCGCCGGAGCGTCGGCCTTTGCGAGACCGAAGTCGAGGAGCTTCGCTTGCGGCGAGCCTTGTCGAGCCGCGCCGGATTTGGTGAGAACGATGTTGCCAGGCTTGAGATCGCGATGGATGACGCCAGCACGGTGCGCGGCCGAAAGCGCGTCGGCTATCTGAATGCCGATCTGGAGCGCCTCAGCGATCGGAATCGGCCCTTCTTTTAATCGCTCCTGCAGCGTCTCGCCCTCGAGATACTCCATGACCAGAAAATCGACGTCCTCGTGGCGGCCGACGTCGTGAAGGGTGCAGATGTGCGGATGATTCAGCGAACCGACTGACCGGGCCTCGCGCTCGAACCGCTCGCGAAACTGGGGGTCAGAAGCAAGTTGTTCCGACAGCACCTTGATTGCGACGGTTCGATCGAGCCTGGTGTCACGCCCCTTGTAGACTTCGCCCATGCCGCCTGCGCCGAGGGGCGAAACGATTACGTACGGGCCGAGGCGAGCGCCCGATGGCAGCGTCATGATTTGGACGGTTGGCGAATTCTACAAGAAACGGGTAAGTCGAAGCCAAAGCACATACCGACGTTGCAACGGACGGTCCGGCTGAAGCCGGACACTACGACAGGGGCTGAAGCCGGACACACGATCCTCGGAGCCATCGTGGGGACTACAATCACAAGTCACAAGTCACAAGGCACAAGTCACAAACGGCCGACTGGAGACCTGACCACATGGCTCACGTTGCAACGGACCTTGCAGTCACTCTGCCGGAAGACCGCCCGGGAATGCTGTCGAAGGCGGTCACTGCAGTGAGCGCCGCGGGGATAAACCTCGAAGGCCATGCCGAAATGGAAGGCGTGGTCCATGTGCTCACCACCGACGCTGAAAGAACAAGGGCTGCGCTCGAGGCGGCCGGCTTCAGAGTGGTCAAGGAGCAGCAGGTGGTACTGGTGCCGGTCGAGGATCGTCCCGGTTCCGCGGCGAGCATCTTTCGGCGAATTGCCGACGCCAAAGTGAATATCCGATTCAGCTATCTGGCGACGCGCAACCGGCTCGTCGTTGCAGCAGACGATCTTCAGGATCTGACCGCCGCCCTCTCCGAGTGATCGCGGTCAATCGCGGGCGTCCGCGACCGACCCTATGTTGACGGTCTTTACGTCGGATCGATTTGCGGATCATTTGAACCCGCCCGGGCATCCCGAGCGCGTCGAACGCGCGGAAGTGATGCAGGTCGTCGCTGCCGAATTCCGCCGGGCCGGCGGCGCCGTGGTCGAACCGCGCGTGGCCACCGAGGACGAGATCGCGCGCATCCACGACCGCGACTATATCGGCCTGATCAGGGAGACGGCCGGGCGCGCCGTCGCGCTCGATCCCGATACATTCACGTCCCCGGAGACCTACGACGTCGCAACGCTTTCCGCAGGAGCGGCGGTGTCGGCCGTCGATCACGTGCTCGACCACGGCCCCGCTGCCCGGGCGCTCGTGATGTCGCGGCCGCCGGGCCACCACGCCGAGCGCAGCCGCGCCATGGGGTTCTGTTTGTTCAACAACGTCGCCATAGGCGCGGCGCATGCAAGAGCGCGCGGCCTCGCGCGCGTCGCGGTCGTCGACTACGACGTCCATCATGGCAACGGCACGCAGTGGGCGTTCTATGACGATTCGTCTGTGCTGTTCGTATCGTCGCACCAGTATCCGTTCTATCCCGGTACGGGTGCCGCAGACGAGATTGGATCGGGAAGCGGTGCCGGCTTCACGATCAACTGGCCTCTCGCTGCCGGTGCGACCGATGCCGATTACGAGCGCATCTATCTCGCCACCGCGGCGATTCTGCAGCAGTTCCGGCCTCAACTTGTTCTGGTGTCAGCCGGTTTCGACGCGCATGTCGACGATCCACTGGGCGCGATGCGTGTGACGACGCCACAATTCGGACGACTGACAGCTCACATCGTTGCGGCTGCCGATGAATGTTGTGACGGTCGGGTCGTTGTGGTGACCGAGGGCGGCTACGATCTGGCCGCTATCGCCGGGTCGCTGCGGACGGTCATCGACGTGTTGAACGGCAGCGCCACGCTTGCCATTCTGCCTGCACCGGGCGGTTCAACGCCCCGAGCCGACGCCACGATCGCGGCCGCCCGCGCCTGTTTAGGCAAGTTCTGGACGATATAATCGAAGGACGCGCACGCTAAAGCGTGCGCGCTACAGCCTGCGCGACTTCCCGATGGACTACCATCCACACGACCTCGACCGCAAATGGCAGCAGCGATGGGCCTCATCTCGCGTGTTCGAGGTCACCGAGGACCCGTCGCGTCCGAAGTTTTATTGCCTCGAGATGTTCGCGTACCCCTCGGGGCACGCACACATGGGGCACGTCCGCAACTACAGCATCGGCGACGTCCTGGCCCGGATGAAGCGGATGCGCGGCTTCAACGTGCTGCATCCCTTCGGGTGGGATGCGTTCGGCCTCCCGGCTGAAAACGCGGCGATCAAGAACGGCGTCCATCCGGAGGCGTCCACGCGCGGCAACATCGCGCACATGAAGGGACAGCTCCAGCGCCTTGGCGTCAGCTACGCCTGGGAGCGCGAGCTGGCGACGTGCGACCCCGAGTACTACAAGTGGAATCAGTGGCTGTTCATCAGGATGTTCGAGCGCGGCCTGGCATACCGCCGGCTGGCGCCGGTGAACTGGTGCCCGATAGACCTGACCGTACTCGCCAATGAGCAGGTGGTCGATGGCGGTTGCTGGCGCTGCGGCTCGCAGGTCGAGAGCCGCGAGCTCGAGCAATGGTTCTTCAGGATCACGGCGTATGCCGACGAGCTGCTCGACGCACACCGCGCAGCTCACCGCATGGCCCGAGAAGGTCCTGACGATGCAGCAGAACTGGATCGGGCGGTCGGAAGGGGCGCGCGTGAAGTTCGCCCTCGAGGGTGATCCATCAACGCCCGATTGAGGTCTTCACCACACGGATCGACACGATATTCGGCGCCACGTTCGTGCTGCTGGGTCCTGAACACCCGCTTGTGGCGAGGCTTGCAGAGCGCTCCGCGGATCCCGCGGCTTTCAAGAAGCAGGCGCAGACGTTTCGCGCCCAGGATCGCGCGGCCCGAATCAGCGGCGCCATCGAGAAACAGGGATTCGACACGGGGTTCCGGGCCATCAATCCGTTCACGAATCAGCCCGTCCCTGTCTGGATTGCGAATTTCGTGCTTGGCGAGTACGGCACGGGCGCGGTCATGGCCGTGCCGGCGCACGACGAACGCGATTTCGAGTTTCGCCCGCAAGTTCAAACTGCCGATTCGCGTCGTCGTGACGCCAGACGGCCGGCCGGTGCGCGCGGAGGACCTGTCCGAAGCGGCCGTCGCATACGGCACGCTCGTCGATTCAGGACCGTACTCCGGCTTACCCTCCGGCGAAGCCCAGACTCGGATGACCGCCGACGCGCGCGAGCGCGGCATCGGTGAGTCAACTATCCAGTTCCGCCTCAAGGACTGGGGCATTTCGCGGCAGCGGTACTGGGGCACGCCGATTCCGATGATCTACTGCGACCGCGACGGAATCGTTCCGGTGCCCGACGATCAGCTGCCGGTGTTGTTGCCGCAGGTGGCGCAATTCACCGGCCGCGGGGATTCGCCGCTCTCGCATCTGTCGGAATTCGTCAACGTGTCGTGTCCGAAGTGCGGCGGGCCGGCCAGGCGCGAGACCGACACGATGGATACGTTCGTCGACTCGTCCTGGTACTTCTATCGATTCGCCGATCCGCGCAACGACAAGATGGCGTTCGACCCGGCGGCGGTCAGGCACTGGCTGCCAGTGGACTTCTACGTTGGCGGCGTGGAGCACGCCATTCTGCACCTCATCTACTCCCGCTTTTTCGCGCGGGTATTTCGCGACCTTGGCATGGTCGATCACGACGAGCCGTTCACTCATCTGCTCACGCAGGGCATGGTGCTCAAAGACGGCGCGGTCATGTCGAAGTCGAGGGGCAATGTCGTCGATCCCGACGACATGATGCAGAAGTACGGCGCGGATGCGCTGCGACTGTATGTGATATTCGTCGCGCCGCCGGAAAAAGAAGTCGAATGGACCGACGCCGGTATCGAGGGAAGCTTCCGTTTTCTGGCGCGAGTCTGGCGCCTGGCTGATCACTGGTGCGAGACGATCGGTGGCGAAGGCCTCGGGAGTGCCGGTGAGTGCGACTCGCTGAACACCGCCGAGCGGGCACTTCGCCGCAAGACACACGACACGATTCGCCGCGTCACGGTCGATATCGAGGAGCGTCAGCAGCTCAATACCGCCGTCTCGGCGATGATGGAGCTGGTCAACGAGCTCTACAGCTTCAGCGAGCAGACGGTGACCGGTGGGCCGTCACGCCGTGTCGACGAAGACGTGCAGCATGCCGGCGCCGTTGAGCGGCGGGAAACAATCTGCGTGGTCCGCGAGGCGATCGAGTCGCTCGTTCTGCATCCTGTCGCCGTTCGCACCGCACATGGCCGAGGAGCTGTGGGAGATGCTGGGGCATCCAACGTCCCTCGCCGCCGCGACCTGGCCAGCCTACGACGCCGATGTCGCCAAGGCCGACGAGATCGTGGTTCCGGTCCAGGTGAACGGAAAAGTGCGCAGTCGGTTGACCGTGCCGGCTGAAGCCTCGGAGCAGGAACTGGAACAGATGGCGCTGGCCGACCCGGTTGTCCGGACGTATACGAGCGGCAAGACGGTCAAGAAAGTGGTCGTCGCGCGCGGCCGGCTCGTGTCGGTCGTGGTTCAATGAGGATCGCCGGGTCCACGGCGCGAGATCGCGGACGCGCCGTGGAACCCGGCCCACGTACGATGAAGAAAGCGATTCTGGTCCTGCTGTGTGTGGCGATGGCATCCTCCGGCTGCGGCTATTCGTTGGCCGGACGCGGCTCGTTTCTGCCCGACTACATTCGCGTGGTCGGCATTCCCCCGCTGATCAACAGCACCCCGTTTTTTCAGGTGGAGCAGATTCTCACGGAGAAGCTTCGGACCGAATTCATCGGCCGCGGCCGCTATAACGTGATTCCTGACGCGGCGGGCGCAGACGCGGTCGTCACGGGCACGGTCACGTCCATTTCGGTTCAGCCGGTCGGATTCACCGAGAACCAGCTCGCGTCACGGTATCAGTTCACGCTCACGATGAGCGTGACGTTTTCCGACGCGCGGACCAACCAGGCCCTCTGGACGAACAACGCGCTGATCTTTCGCGAGGAGTACGAGCTCAGCACCCGCGGCAATACGGCGCTCGAAGGCGCGACGTTCCTGAGTCAGGAGCGCAGCTCCTTCGACCGCATCGCCGACGACGTGGCGCGCACGGTCGCAACGGCGATCCTGGAAGCGTTCTGATGGCGGGTCCGCGGCTCGATGCGACGGACACTCGCCGCGGAACCCGCCCCACGTACAGATTAGGACTGTGCCTCAGCTGACACCGGCCGCCCTCCGCAAGCAAATCGCCACCGGAGCCACCGACGCCCTCTACATGCTGGTCGGGGACGACGACACCGAGAAATCCGCGGTTGCCGGTGAATTCGTCGAGATGGTGGACGAAGGATTGCGCGCCTTCAACGTCGAGCGTCTGTTCGGCGGCGACATGAAAGTGGACGACCTGGTCAATGCGGCCGCCATGTTCCCAATGATGGCGCCCAGGCGCGTGGTGATCGTGGTCGAGGCCGACAAGCTGCTGATTCCCAAGCGCGAATCCAAGGCTGCGGACGAAGAGCAGGAGCGCCTCGAGCGATTCATCGAGAAGCCTCCGTCCCACGCCACGATCGTGTTCGTGTGCGGGCCACTCGACCAGAGGCGCCGTGCCGTCAAGCTGTTGATGAAAGAAGCGCACATGGTCGACTGCGGCACGATCGGCGACGAGGCCGATGCGGAACGCTGGGTCAAGGCGCGCGCGGCGAAATTGGGCGCGCCGCTCGATGCGGGCGCCGTGCGCGCGCTCGTACAACGCGCCGGTCTCGATATCGTCCGGTTGCGGGCGGGCCTCGAACGGCTCGCGCTTTATGCGATGGGGCAGCCGGCGGTTACGGCAGATGACGTTCGACAGGCAGTGCCCGCCGCGCCGGACGCGCAAACCGACTTTGGCATCGCCAAGGCGATCTCGAGAAACGACGCAGCCGATGCGCTCCACGAATTGCATCTCGCGCTCGACGCGGGATGGTTGCCGGTCATCGTCATGGGGCAGCTGCGGGTGGCGGCCGAGCGGATGCCGGCGGCGCGTCTGCGGAGCGCCATCGATGCGGTGCTCCGCACCGATCTGGCCCTCAAATCCTCAGGAGGAGACCCTCGAGCGTTGCTGGAACGGCTCGTTGTGGAAATGTGCGAGCCGCGTAAATCAGGCGCTACGCGACGGTCCTGGTAACTCGCGCGTTGAGCCGGGACTTGTAGCGGCCGGCGGTGTTCCGGTGAATGATCCCCTTCGTCGCCATCTTGTCCACAATCGACACGGTGCGGCTGAGCGCCGCTCGGGCGCCGTCCAGATCTTTCGAGTCGAGCGACGTGCGGATGGACTTGAGGGCGGTCCGAAGGCGGGCGCGCATCTGCCGGTTGTGTTCGCGCCGCTTGATGTTCTGCCGGTTCGCCTTGAGGGCTGATTTCGTACGCTTGGCCAAGGAGACCTCGTGGAATTGACGATTTACGTATCGTCAATTCTATCTTACCGCTGGACTATCTCGTACGCGCCTGCCGATGGCCGCTCGCTCGTATATCGCACTACCGACCTGCCGTCGATTATCTGCACTACCTTGTAGATGACTCGCTTGCCACGAGAAGTTGAGCTCGGCGTGTGCTCTATGTCGGCGGCTGCGCCCACCTTGCGGACGTAAGCCTGTGTCTCCTGGTATGGCGGGACCTGACCGTGGCGGTCGACGTTCTTGAACCCCGCGTTGTACGCCGCCAGCGCCAGTTCTTCGTTTCCGTCGTAACGATCGAGAAGCTGGCGCAGGTAGCTCGTGCCTCCGCGGATGTTGTCTTCGGGGTCGTAGGGATTGATCACACCGAGCTCGCGGGCGGTCGCGGGCATCAGCTGCATGAGTCCCATGGCCCCTTTCGGCGACGTGGCGCGCGGGTTGAACCCCGATTCCACCTGTATGACGGCCCGTACGAGGTCCGGACGAAGACCTGTTCGCTTCGAGTGTTCCTGCACGAGCGGCGCGAAACGGTCGTACCCGCCACTTGGTGCGACGGGGCGCGTGGTCCTGAAGGACGGCGCTTCGGGGACGGAGTAGGTGCTGGCACTCGGGTCGAGACGACGGTCGGAAAGGACGAGGGTGCCGCTGCTGTCGCGCCACGCATAGATCTGCGCCGACGCCTGGTCCGGCCAGACGACGAGCACGGCGAGCGCGAGGAGCACAAAAGTGGGCATTCCGTGTAAACTGCTGTTCCGTAAGAATTTGCTTTACGGCCGTAACGCCGCGGGGTCATGAGTTTTATCGGCACGAAAGGACAAAAGCATTAGCTCCTGCTAGGATTCACGACACATGAGCCTGTGGCAGAAATGGTTGCGACGCCCTCGAACGGTCTTCTTCCGGAAGGCCTGTTTTCAGGTGCATCTGTGGATTGGGATCGCACTCGGTCTGTATATCGTGCTGCTCAGCATCACCGGCAGCGCGCTCGTCTTCCGGCGCGAAATGGATGCCGCGGTTCGTCCCCAGGCGCCGCCAATCAATGCATCCTCGAAGTTGTGGTCGAAAGGGCAATTGGCTCAGGCGGCGCTCGAGGCATATCCGGGCGCATTGGTGGAACGGGTCGGCGGACCCCAGCGGGGCACTGCTCTGGTGCGCATCGTTTTGAAGCGCAACGGTGAATCCTTCGATCGAGACTTCAATGCATTGACGGGCGAAGATCTCGGCGATCCCTGGCCCTGGAAGGCGGGGGCGATCCTCACGCTTGCAGATTTGCACGATGACCTGTTGATGCTGGAGGACCGCCGCGGCCGCTTCTGGAACGGTGTTGGCAGCGTGCTGGTGACGGTGCTGTGCATTACTGGCGCCTTCATCTGGTGGCCCGGCATCAAAGGCTGGCGGCGGGGGCTGCTGGTCAAGCGGGGAACGTCATGGCCGCGGTTCAATTTCGACCTGCACAGCGCCATGGGCCTCTGGTTCTTCGCGATAATCTTTATTTGGGCCGTGTCAGGCATATACCTGTGTTTTCCCGATCCCTTTGTCGCGACGGTCGACCGGATTTGGGGTCCCAACCCGGCGCTCGAACCGCGTACGGGGGACGTCGTGCTCGAATGGATGGTCCGCTTGCACTTCGGACGATGGCGGAACAGCCACGTTCTGAAGGCCGTGTGGGTCATCATGGGTCTTGTTCCGGCGGCGATGTTCGTGACCGGGACCGCGATGTGGTGGCACCGCGTCGTCTACAAACGACGCGCGGCTGCGAAGGCGCAGCGGCAAATCGTCAGCTTCGCTGCCGAAGCGCAGCCGGCAGAGTGATTCGGAGGAGCAGATGCGGAGGCGAGACTTTCTGAAGACCTCAACGGTCATTGGCGCGGGGGCGGTCGCGAGCGGCGTCGACATGCTGGAGGCCCGGGCGGCACAACAGCACGCGCCGGCGATTGCGACGCGCAGGCCGTTTCGCATCCTGATGGGTGGATACAGTCCCGCCAACAACGGGTTCAGTCTGGCCCTGAAGCGGATCGGCGATCGCCTCTCGTCGAAATTCAAAGGCGACGTCGACGTCAAGTACGTCTACAACATCCTCGATCTTGGTTATCGCGGCGAGGACATCCTCTGGCTGGTCGAAAGCGGCGTGCTCACGCTTGGCTACCAATCCAGCAGCTACCTGACCGAGCGCGTGCCCGATCTTGGCATCGCGGATCTGCCGTTTCTCTTCCAGGACCAGTCGTCGGCGCGTGCGGCGATGGACGGCCGTTTCGGCCGGGTGCTCGCCGAACGGATCGAAAAGGGAATGGACTTCCGGATTCTGGGCTGGTACGAAAACGGCTTCCGACACGTGTCGAATCGGGTGAGACCCATTCGTCTTCCGGCCGACATGAAAGGGTTGACGATTCGTGTCCTGCCCAGCAAGGTGCAGGCTCGCACATTCGAGCTGCTCGGCGCGATCCCGAAGATCATGGATCTGTCGGAAGTGATTCCGGCGGTCAAAGCGGGAACGCTCGATGCGCAGGAGAACCCGTTCCTCAACACCGTCACCTACGGGGTGCACAACTTCCACAAGTTCCACACTGCCACCAACCACTTCTACCTGTCGCGTCCAATCTTCCTCCACCGGCCGACGTTCGACGCGTGGCCGCGCGAGATCCAGGATGAGATGAGGGCGGCCATCAAGGATTCAGTGGCGTTTCAGCGCGAGCTCCACATCAAGGAGGAAGAGGAATCAGCCGCTGCGATTCGGAAGGTGGGGGGCGACATTGTCGAACTGACGCCCGAGCAGCACAAGGCGTTTGTCGATGCCGTGAAGCCGATTTACGGCGAGGCGAAAAGCCAATACCCCAGCGAGCTGCTCGGCCTCGTGAATCTGTAGCAGCGCGCTCGTCAACGGGCCACAGAGTCACAGAGACACAGAGAAAAATAGAAATAACCTTCGTGTCTTCGTGGTTCGTCACTGTAACAATCTCTCGACGATGCCGCGGCTCGCCGACAGCATTTCCTGAATCTTCGACGGATCCTTGCCGCCCGCCTCGGCAAAGTCGGGGCGGCCGCCGCCACCGCCGCCCACGATTGGGGCGATCTGTTTGACCACCTGTCCTGCGGGAATCCTCTTCGTCAAGTCAGGCGTCACGCCGACGACGATCACCACCTTGCCGTCCGACGGCGACGCGAGGATGACGACCCCGCTCTTGATGCGGGAGCGATGCTGATCGACGAGCGTCCGGAGACCGTCCTTGTCGAGTCCGGTCACCTCGCGCGCAACCAGCTTCACCCCGGCCACCTCGACCACATCGTCGGCGGCGCCGGGTGTCCCGGCGCCCATGGCGGCGCGCATTTTGGCCTGCTGCAGCTCACGGGCCAGCCGCTTGTTCTCGTCCTGCAAGGCAGACAGCCTGGCGGTCAGCTCTCCGGGCCGTGCGTTGAGCGCCGCGACGACTGACGCGATCTCGTCACGGTTCCGCTGAAAGGTGGCCAGCGAGTCGAGGCCTGTGATGGCTTCGATGCGGCGTACACCCGCGGCCACGCCGCTTTCGGACGTAATGGCGAACAGGCCGATATCGCCGGTGGCGCGCACGTGCGTGCCGCCGCAGAGCTCGGTGCTGAAGCCATCGACCGAGACCACGCGCACGCGATCGCCGTACTTTTCGCCGAACAGCGCCATCGCCCCGGCGGCGATTGCGGCCTGTGTGTCTTGGACCTCGGTCTGAACAGGTGTGTTCCGCACGATCTGCTCGTTGACCGTTCGCTCGATCTCCACGACTTGTTCGTGACTGAGAGCACTGAAGTGCACGAAATCAAATCTGAGCCGATCGGGAGCGACGAGCGATCCGGCCTGCTTGACGTGCGGTCCAAGAATCTGGCGGAGCGCGGCGTGGAGGAGATGCGTGGCGGTGTGGTTCCGCCGCGTGGCGTCGCGAGCGGCCATGTCGACTTCGGCGGTGACCGAGTCGCCATGGCCCAACATGCCCTCCGTGACCTTAATGGCGTGAAAACGTGGCAGCTCGCCGGGACCTTTGATCACGTCGGTGACGAGCGCGATTCCACGCGGCGCCTTGAGTCGCCCCATGTCGGACACCTGTCCACCGGCTTGGAGGTAGAAGGGGGTTTCCCCCAGCGCAACGAAGCCTTCCTGGCCTTCTTGCAGCTGGTCAACCGTGTGCCGCTGCGCGTTCAATAGCTCGACGACCCGTGTGTCGAGCGACGTTGCGTCGTACCCCCGAAACGAGTCGGGCGTTCTGGCCAGGTCGGTGCGCGTGTGCCACTGTGTGTCGCCGACTGTTGCCGTCCCGAACTTGCTGCTCGCACGCGCCTTGTCCCGCTGGCCCTCCATCGCACGCTCGAATCCCTCGCGATCCAGCTGGAGCTTCCGTTCCTCGATCATGTCTTCGATGAAATCGCGCGGTATTCCATACGTGTCGTACAGCCGGAACGCCGCTTCGCCCGATACGACGCGACCGTGCGACGCGGCTTCGTCCAGCATCTCCTCGAGTCTCGGGAGGCCACTGGCCAGCACCGCGTCGAACCGTTCCTCTTCGCTGCGGATGACTCGGACGACCGCGTCGCGACCCGTTTTCAATTCGGGATAGGCGTCGCCGAAATCGCGCACCAGGACGTCAACGAGGCGATAGAGGAAAGGCTCGTTGATGCCGAGGCGCTTTCCGTGCCGCATGGCGCGGCGCATGATCTTGCGGAGCACGTAGCCGCGCCACTCGTTCGAGGGGACGACCCCGTCCGCGATGAGAAACGTCATCGCCCTCGTGTGGTCGGCCACCACGCGCATCGAGATGTCCGAAGCCGACATCGAGCCGCCATATCGGGTCCCCGCAAGGTCGCCGATGGCCGACAGCAGCGGCGTGAACAGATCGGTGTCGTAGTTCGACAGGTGGCCCTGGAGCACCGCGGTGATCCGCTCCAGGCCCATGCCGGTGTCTATCGACGGCGCCGGCAGCGGCCGCAGCGTTCCATCGGCCTGTCTGTCGAACTCCATGAACACGTTGTTCCAGATTTCGATGTAACGGTCGCAGCTGCACTCGAGGCCCCGGCACCCGCCGGACCGCTCCTCGTCGCACGAAATCTCCGAACCCCGGAAGTAATAGATCTCCGAGCAGCGGCCGCACGGCCCCGTGTCTCCCATCTGCCAGAAGTTGTCTGAGGTGCCGAGCTCGCCGATGCGTTCGGCCGGCAGGAATGTGGCCCAGAGGCCATACGCCTCAGAGTCTCTCGGAATACCGTGTTCCCCCTTGAAAACAGTTGCGAACAGCCGATCCGGCGGCAGCTTCCATTCCGTGGTCAGCAGCTCCCAGGCAAAACGGATCGCGTCCTCTTTGAAGTAGTCGCCGAAGGAGAAATTGCCGAGCATCTCGAAGAACGTGTGATGCCGCAGCGACGGCCCGACATTCTCCAGATCGTTGTGCTTGCCGCTGACACGCATGCATTTCTGGGCGGTTGCTGCGCGCGCGTAGCTTCGTTTCTCGCGTCCCAGGAAGACATCCTTGAACTGATTCATCCCCGCATTGGTGAACAGCAGCGTGGGATCGTCGTGCGGGACGAGGGGTGCGCTGGGAACGGTGCGGTGCTGATGGCGCTCGAAGTACGTCAGAAACGAACGGCGAATATCGTTGGCGCTAATCGTCATGTTGAATGTTTCTGACCCGGCTTCTAATCGCGGCATTGACCTGCGCCGCCTCGAAGCCCTGCGCGAGGAGATATCGCTGAACGCGCTGCACCATCGCCCGGCCGCGCAGCTCGCCTCCACGGAGGCGCCTGTCTAGCGTCTGAACGAGCAGGGAGCCCTCGTCAACGTCGGCAAACACCTCGGCCACGGCCGCTTTTGCGACGCCGCGTTCGATGCCGAGTGCTTCGAGCTGCCGCAGCACGCGGAGCCGGCCGTGCCGCTTGACATGTGCTTCGGTTCGCGCGCACGCAAGAGCGGTGCGGCGATCGTCCAGCGCGCCCTCCTGACGCAGCCGGTCGACGGCCTGGTCGATCTCATCTCGCTCGAACTGCCGGCGCTCGAGACGGACGCGGATCTGCGCCTCGCTCAACTCACGCCGGGCAAGCATCCGCAAGCCCGTAACGTAGGCGTCGGGCACGGCTTTCATTGTACCGTCAGGGCAAAGGTCAAAGGGCAAAGGGCAAAGGTACAACAAAAAAGCCGCAACGGATTGTTGCGGCCGCTACCTTTGCCTTTTGCCTTTGACCTTTGACTTTTGACCTTTGCCCTGACCTAGTTCCCCCCGAACCTCGTAATCGTCGCGGCGCTGGCCGCGGCGGACCGCGCCATCTCGTCGCGTGCCGCCTCCGTGGTGGTGGTGATGCCTTGAAGCCGAAGCTTGAACTCGTCCGGATTGCTCGCCCAGCGCAGCGCCTCTTCCTTGGAGATCAGCCGCTGCTCGAACAGGAAATAGATCGACTGATCGAAGGTCTGCATGCCGTACTGAGAAGTGCCCTGGGCGATGGCACCTCGAATGAGGTGCGCCTTGTCCTTGTCGATGATGCAGTCCCGGATGAACGGCGTGACGATCATGACCTCGACGGCCGGCACACGTCCCTTGCCGTCGGCTCTCGGGATGAGCCGTTGCGAGACGACAGCGCGCAGCACGCTGGCCAGCTGCAGGCGAATCTGCTGCTGCTGGTGCGGCGGAAACGATGAAACGATGCGGTTGATGGTTTCTGCGGCATCCAGTGTGTGAAGCGTGGAAAAGACCAGGTGCCCGGTCTCCGCCGCGAGCAGCGCGGTTTCAATCGTTTCGTGATCCCGCATCTCCCCGACGAGAATGACATCCGGATCCTGCCTCAGCGCGCTCCGCAGCGCCTGGGCAAACGATTTCGTGTCGATGCCGACTTCCCGCTGACAGACGATCGACCGCTTGTCGCGGTGCAGGTACTCAATCGGGTCCTCGATCGTCATCACGTTGCTGGTGCGGTTCGAGTTGATCTCGTCGATCATCGCCGCAAGCGTCGTGCTTTTGCCCGATCCGGTGGTCCCGGTGACGAGCACCAGTCCCCGCTCCTCGGTCGTAATCTTCTTGAGAATCGGCGGCAACGTCAGCTCCGCCACCGTTGCCACGCGGAACGGAATCACCCGGAACGTCATGCCGATGGTGCCGCGCTGCTGGAATGCGTTGCAGCGGAACCTGCCGAGGCCAGGGAGACTGTAGGCGAGGTCCACCTCGTGGCTGTCCTTGAATTTCTCCCGGAGCGCGGTGGGCAGAACCGCTGAGGTGATCGCGATCATGTCCTCATGATCGAGACGGCGGTCCTGCGAGACGGGCATCAGCCCGCCGCGAATCCGCATCATCGGGTAGCTGCCGGCCTTCAAGTGGAGGTCGGAAGCACCCTTCTCGACGGCAATCTTGAGCAGATCGTTTACATGCATTGCGTACCGGGAGACCCTGTTCGACTTATCGGCTTCTTCCGGTTCCGGATGCAGTGGCGGCGGCTGTGCGCACGGGCTGCAGCCAGCCATACGTGTCGGGCGCGTCGCCCCGCACGATTTCGAAGAATCGCTGCTGCACGGCTTCGGTGACCGGTCCCCGCCGGCCGCGGCCCACCTTTATGCGGTCGACCGACCGGATCGGCGTCACCTCGACCGCAGTGCCCACGAAGAAGACCTCGTCCGCCAGATACAGCGTTTCGCGCGGGAGTACCTGCTCGCGCACCTCGAAGCCCAGATCGCGCGCAATCGTCATGACCGAATCACGAGTGATACCCCAGAGCACCGACGAGGCGATCGGCGGCGTGTAGATGATTCCTTCGCGCACGATGAACACGTTCTGACCGCTGCCTTCGCTGAGATTGCCGTCGGTGTCGAGTGCGATCCCTTCAGCATACCCATCGACGACGGCTTCCATCTTGATGAGCTGTGCGTTCGCGTAGTTCGCGACGCTCTTGGCCATGGCGGGCGTCGTGTTCGAGGCGTTTCGCGCCCACGTGCTGACCTTGACGTCGAGCCCTTCCTCAATGGCTTCCTTGGTGAAATACGCGCCCCACTCCCACACCATGATGGCCACGTCAATCGGGCAGTTCCCGGGATGCACCCCCAGCGAGTCATACCCGCGATACACAATCGGACGGATGTAGCAGGCGCGAAACCCGTTGACCTGAATCGTGTCCATGACCGCATCGATCAGTGTCGGCTGGTCGAACGGCACGTCCATCCGGTAGATCCTGGCCGACTCGAGGAGCCGGCGCATGTGAGCGTCCAGGCGGAAGCAGGCAGGCCCCTGCTTCGTGTCGTAGCAGCGGGCGCCTTCGAACACGCCGCTCGCGTAGTGGATGACATGTGACGCAATGTGAATTTTCGCGTCGGCCCAGTCCACAAAGGACCCATTCATCCAGATTCTGCCCGTGCCCGGAAAAGCCATGATCCTCGCTCCTTACATGAACCCCCAACACCCAAGCTCCACCTCCCAGGCCGGCTGAGTCCGACACTGGGACCTGGAAGTTAGGCGTTGGGAGTTCTTCTGATCGTAATACACAAACCCGGCCCGGTCCCTTTTCGCCCCTGTCTATTGATCTTTCGGACGTGCAGGCCGGGTCCCAAAGGACCCGCCCTACTGAGCTTCCCCGCAGAACGGACAGGAGTCCGTGCGCGCGCGCCAGCGGCTTGCGGCAGTGCCAGCAGAATCTGGGCTGGGGAACCTCTCGAGCGCGGAGACGCGACTGGATGTCGGCGACGTTTTCCTGCGCCGGCGGAGGCGGAGCGACGCTGCGGGTTCGCGTCGCCTTGCGCGGCCTCGGGGCGCGGGCGGCGCGCACGTCGTTCCAGACGTCCGATGCCCGCTGATATCTCTTCGTCAGGTCGGGGTGAAGGGTCTTCAACACGATGTCGTTGACCACGCGCGGAATGCGGCGGTTCTTCAGCTTCGGAGGCGTCACGAGCTCCCCGGTCATCAGGCGCTCGACGTCACCGGGTGCAGGCGTGCCGTAGGGCAGTGCGCCGGTGAGCATCTGGTACATGGTGATGCCGATCGAATACACGTCGCTGGCGAAAACCGCCTTCCCCTGAAACTGCTCGGGTGCCATGTACGGAGGGCTGCCGATCACTGTCGTCCCGTGCGCCGCGATCTCGAGCACACGCGACGTGCCGAAATCGGTGACCTTGAGAAGTCCCTTCTCCGACACCAGCATGTTGCCGGGTCGCAGGTCGCGGTGCAGGACTCCGCGCCTTGTGCGCGTGATCGACGGCGTTGCAGATCTGACAGGTGAAATCGAGCGCGCGATTCACGTCGAGCGCGCCGTCCCGCACGATGATCTGCTCCAGGGTCTCGCCAGCCACGTACTCCATCACGATGAAAAAGACGTCCTGCTGCTTTTCCGCGGTGAGAACCGTCACGATGTTCGGATGGCTCATGGACGCCAGGAGCCGCGGCTCCTTCAGCATCTCGGTGAAATCGAGATTCTGCTTGTGCGGGACCTTGAGGGCGACCTTCTTGTCGATCCAGGTATCTTCCGCAAGGTAAACGGATCCGAAGCCACCGCTCCCGAGGGATGAGAGGATGCGGTACTTCCCGATGAGCTGATCGCGGAAGAACACCGCTCGGATTATACAGGTGCGTTCCCGCTCAGAATTCCTTCCAGACCGCGAACAGCGCCGCCAACGCAATGATCGGTACCGCGTCGGCGCGAAGCGTTCGACGCCCGAGTGTGACGAGCCGGCACGTCGCGGATCCGCTGTCGACCTCCTCAGCCGTCCACCCTCCCTCTGGACCCACAAGAACGGTGGCTTCGCGTGGTGCAGAAGTGGCGAGCTCCCCAAGCGTCAGCGTCCCGACTGCGGCTGAGGGCTCGACGAGCATGATGCCAGGGCCTGGTAGTGTCATCTGCGCCAATGCCTCGGTTGCTTCCGCGAACGTCCGCGGTTCGAGGATCGCCGGCACCGTGGCGCGGCCGCTCTGCTTTGCCGAGGCGATGGCGATGCGCTCCCATCGTTGGCGCCGGCGGCCGCGCGCGAGCGCGGCAAGCGTCACCTCAGCCCGCGTCGTCACGATGGGCTGAATGGCCGCCACGCCCATCATCACGGCATCCCTGATCACCTCGTCCATTTTGTCGCCCTTGAGCGCCGCCTGCGCGAGTGTGATTGCGACGCGCGGTTCTGGAACCGCGTCACGCGCGGCGCCGATGCGAACACGGACGCGGCCTCTGGCGATCGTGTCAACGACGGCCTCGAATTCGCTTCCGCGTCCGTTGAAGACACGTACGGGTGCGCCCGCTTTCAAGCGCAGTACACGGGCGAGATGCTCCGCCTCTTCGGGTGGCAGCTCGATCACCTCGCCCGTCCGATCTGCGGCAGGCGCATGGAACCTGGGGGTCACGCCCGCGATTATGTGGCATCTCCTTATCGCGGGCAGCCAAGGCCAGCTTCCGCCAGAGTTGGCTCCTGAAAACGCCTGACCGACGAAGTTCGGGCAGTTAGCGGCCGCGCGGCAGCTGTAATAGGATTGCGTCTTCCCGTCCAGAGACGTAACCGCTCGGAGAAGGTTTCCGTCTTAGCGCGTGGGCCACGACAGGTACAGCTGAATCACAGCAAAGGAGGAGTCACCATGTTCTCAACCCGGTGCACCTCACTAATCGTGTTCTTCGTTGCCGTTGCAGCCGCGTTCGCAACCGTAGTGGCACAGACGGGCGGGCCACTGAGCGGGACGTGGACGATCAATCTGGCCAAGTCCAAGTACAGTCCGGCGAACCTCGCTGTCAAGAGCAGCACATCGCGGTTCGAAGTCGCCCAGGATAGCGTCACGTTGGTCAATGAGGGCGTCGATGCGCAGGGTCGTGCGACTCGGATCGAGTACACGGCGAGATTCGACGGCAAACCCTATCCGGTGAAAAGCACGCTCGACGGCAAGCCGAGTGGGAACCAGGACGCCGTCTCATGGAAGAAGGTCGACGACTACACGTACGAGAACGTCGCCATGCTGAAAGGAAAGGCGCTTACTACAACACGTGTTGTCGTATCCCGTGACGGTAAGACGCGAACGAACACGGTCACAGGAACGGACGCCCAGGGTCGGACGATCAACAACACCGTCGTCTACGAAAAACGGTAACTTCAGCGAATTCGGCTTGCGGAACAACCTGACCCGCGAATGGAGCCGTCGCGCCATTGCGTTTTTCAGTGTGCGGCAATGGCGCGCGGCGCATTCCCAGACGTCGGACGTCGCCACCAAACTCAGTAAACGATCACCGGGGGCCATATGCGACCTGTTTATCTGATGACATGTGTTGGCTTCGTCTGTTTGATGTCGCACGCATCGGCGCAAGCCCCGTCGGTCCCTCAGCCCGACAGCGTCTTTCTCGAAGAGCTCACCTGGATGGAGGCGCGCGACGCGATTGCCGGCGGCAAGACCACCGTCATCGTCCCGACTGGCGGCACCGAGCAGAACGGTCCTCACATCGTCCTCGGGAAACATAACTACCTGGTGAAGTACAAGGCCGGAGAAATCGCGAAGCAGCTCGGGAATGCACTGGTGGCTCCGGTGGTTGCCTACGTCCCTGAAGGTGACATCGACCCGCCCACCAGCCATATGCGCTTCGCGGGAACGATCACCACACCGCAAGACGTATTCGCCAAGGTACTCGAATACGCTGCACGAAGCTTCAAGCAGCACGGATTCCTCGACATTGCCTTCATCGGCGACAGCGGAGGCAACCAGGCCGGACAGCAACTGGTCGCCGAGGCGCTGAACAAGGAATGGGCTGCCACCAACGTGCGCGTTCATCACATCACCGCCTTCTATCCTGGACGAGGCGACGATTGGGTTGTGAGCCAGGGCGTCAGCGCCGAGGACGTCGGCTCACATGCAGGCACACATGACACGTCGAGCCTGATGTACCTCAACCCTTCAATGTTGCGATTCGACAAGATGGGGCCGGGCAAGTCAGGAGATGGGCAAGGTCACATCGGTAACCCTGCCAAAGCCACTGCGTTGTTTGGCAGGCAGATTCTACAGATGCAAGTTGAGGATGCCGTCAAGCAGATTCAAGGGCTGCGCGCGAGCAGTCGCCGCTGAGTGCGGCGTGTTACCATCCGGGCCAGCGGCGGCGGCGTTCCACGACACACTCGGAGGGATGTATGAGGCTGTCTCTCGCGCTGCTCATGTTGATGTCGGGTCCAACACTGGCCGGAGCGCAGTGGGTGGATCGTCCCACTCCCGGAATTCCGCGCACGCCCGATGGCAAGCCGAACCTCGCCGCGCCGGCCCCGCGCGGGCCCGACGGTAAGCCGGATTTGTCAGGAGTGTGGAGCGGGGAGGATCCCGCGCCACGCCCTGATCCTGCCGATATGAAGCCGTGGGTGAGAGATCTCGTCCGCGAGCGCGAGGAACAGTTTTTCAGGACGCGTCCTGCTTTACCTGTGCCTGCCCAGCGGGCCCGAGGCTGAGCAGCGGTTTGGAGGCTGGAAGCGGATCATCCAGAGCCCCACCGCCATCGCGATCCTGAATGAGGATCTCACCTATCGCGTGATTCACATGGACGGGCGCGAGCTGGAGGCCAACCCCGCGCCAAGCTGGATGGGATATTCGGTGGGGCGCTGGGAGGGCGATACGCTCGTCGTCGACAGCAACGGATTCAACGACAAGACGTGGGCGAGCCGGCGCGGGCTGTCACATACCGAGGCGCTGCGGTTGACGGAGCGATACCGGCGCTCGGACGTCGGCCACCTGGAGGTGGACGTGACCGTCACGGATCCGGGCGCATACGCAAAGCCCTGGGGCTTTACCGCGAGCATGGAGCTGGCGGTCGATACAGAAATGCTCGACGAGGTCTGCGAGCGTAACAGCGATGACTGGATCGGAACCCGCTCGGACGCGACGGATGCCGCGGTACGCGTGGCCCCCGAAGTGCTGGCCCGTTATGTCGGCGTCTACAAGGGGATCTACCAGGGGAACCCGCGGTCGGTCGTGATATCGCTTTCGGACGGCCAGCTGTTCACCGGCACTGGAGCCAACAGGCAACCACTGGTGCCCCGAACCCAGACGCTGTTCGAAAACACCCTGGGCTACCGGTTCATTGTCGACGACAAGGGTGTCGCGACCGCCGTCGTGGAGATTCACGTCTCGGGCCCTTATCAGTACCGCGAAGCAGCCTTGACGGCTCCTGACCAAAGAACAATTCAAAGTGGCCCCTGAAGCGGCGCCGGCGCTGCGGCGCGAGCTCGGCAAGTGGAATCTCACTGCGATCGGCATCAACCAGGTGATCGGCAGTGGCGTATTCATTCTTCCGTCGCTGCTGGCGGCGCAGATGGGGGCGTGGAGCCCTCTTGCCGCTCTCGCCATCGGAGTTGCGTCGCTGCTTGTTGCACTGTGTTTCGCGGAGGTCAGCAGCCGCTTCGAAGGAACGGGTGGCCCCTACCTCTACGCCCGCGCCGCGTTTGGTCGATTCGTCGGTTTCGAGGTGGGGTGGATGCAGTGGATTGCGCGGGTGACGAGTTACGCGACCGGGGTCAATGCGCTCGTGCTCGCTCTCGGGTTCTTCTGGCCGGCTGTGACAACCGGCCTTCGCCGGACCTCGATCATCACGTGCGTCATGCTGGCTCTCGGTTGGATCAACCTGAGAGGCATCAAACAAAGCGCGGTCGCCGTCAATCTATTCACCATCGCCAAACTCGTGCCGCTCGCGACGTTCATCGTCGTGGGCCTATGGTTCATCGACCCGAGCCGCCTCACACCAGCTGGCACAGTATCCCCAACCCAGTTGCTCACAGGTGGCCTGTTGTTGATCTTCGCTTTCGGTGGTTACGACGCGATCGGTGTGCCTGCCGGAGAGGCAACACGTCCTCGCCAGCATTTGCCATTCGCTTTCATTGCCACGATTGTCGCGGTCACAGCCGTTATCGCGCTGGTGCAGCTCGTGGCGTTGGGGACGCTGCCTGACCTGGCAGCCGCGAGTACACCGCTCGCCGATGCCTCACTGCTGTTCATGGGGCCGGCCGGGGCCGCGCTGATCAGCGCAGGTGCCGTGTGCTCGATGCTCGGCAATCAAATGGGCAGCGTGCTCGCCGGCTCGCGCATTCTGTTTGCACTCGCGGAGCACCACGCCTTGCCGCGGTCCTTCGGGACAATCCATCCCCGCTACCGCACGCCGGCGATTGGCATTCTCGTGACAACAATGGTGTCTTTTGCTCTCGCGCTGGCGGGATCGTTCGCCATGCTCGCCCTCGCGAGCGCGATTGCCCGGCTTGTAACCTACGTCGCCGTTTGTGCGGCGACCATCCGGCTTCGTCACGCATCGTTGCAAGGTGCCGTCAAGCCGGCAACCTTCACCATTCCGATGGGAGCGCTCGTGCCGCTGCTCGCTATCGGCGTGTCGCTGGCGATGTTCGCGGGAGCCACGCGGCAACAATTGCTCGGTGGCCTGGCCGCGCTCGTGGCCGGCGCGGCGCTCTTTATCGCGAATGAGACCTTCGGTCGTTGGCAGCGAATGGCATACCCGAATATACGTGGCGCTCACGTCGGAGCCGAAAGCGACCGGTTCTAGAGACGTTGACGTGTTCCGCGCCATGGGTTGGGCGTAAACTCTTCCGCTGAGGTACACCGATGAGACCGTATCTCCTCGTGTTGTTGATTAGCGTCGTGCCTGCGGTGTCGGTCGCCCAGACGAACCCCGCGGCGCAGGCGGCACGAACCTGGCGCACGCAGCACGAACGAGCCATTGTCGAGGAATTCATCACGCTTCTCTCAATTCCGAACATCGCGAGCGATCGCGAGAACATACAGCGCAATGCGGCGGCCATTGTGGCCATGATGGAGAGACGGGGCGTTGCGGCAAGGCTGGTCTCAGTCCCTGGTGGCAATCCTGTTGTGTTCGGCGAAATCCGCACGCCGGGCGCCACTCGAACAATCGGCTTCTACGCCCACTATGACGGGCAACCGCTCGACCCGAAGGAGTGGACCTCGCCTCCATTCGAGCCGACGCTTCGCGACAAACGAATAGACGAGGGCGGCCGTGCGATCGCACGTCCGCCGGCTGGCGAGCGCTTTGATCCCGAGTGGAGGCTCTACGCTCGCGGAGCCGCTGATGACAAGGCGCCGATCGTTGCGCTCATGACCGCCATTGACGGCATTCGCGCGGCCGGCCTTGCGTTCAAGAGCAACATCAAGTTTGCGTTCGAAGGGGAAGAGGAGGCGGGATCGCCGAATCTGGAAGCGACTCTGGCGGCCAACAAGACTCTCTTTGCCGCAGATCTCTGGTTGATGTGCGATGGACCGGTATACCAGACCCGGGAACAGTCCGTGGTCTTCGGTGCGCGCGGCGTAACACGCCTCGATATCACGGTGTATGGGCCCCGCGTGGAGCTGCACAGCGGGCATTACGGCAACTGGGCGCCGAATCCCGCGATGTCGCTTGCCCGGTTGCTCGCCTCCATGAAGGACGACACCGGTCGCGTCTTGATTGACCACTTCTATGACGATGTCGAACCACTCGGGGCAATCGAGAAGCGCGCACTGGCCGACGCGCCGGCCATCGACGCCTCCCTGATGGAACAGCTCTGGCTTGGTTCAACAGACGGCCGCCCCCAGACGATCAACGAGCTGATCACGACTCCGTCACTCAACATCCGCGGCATGGCCAGCTCGCGTGTTGGTGCCCAGGCGTCGAATGTGATTCCGTCCTCGGCGGAAGTGACGATCGATGTTCGGATGGTGAAGGGTATGAACGCCCGTAAGACCGCCCAGCAGGTCGTGGATCACATCCGCAAGCAGGGCTTTTTCGTCGTAGAGCGGGAGCCGACGGCCGACGAGCGTCGATCGCATGCCAAGGTGGCAAAGGTCGTCGTCGGATCGCTGGGAACCGGCTCCCGCACGCCCATGGATTTGCCGATTTCTGAGGAGATCGTTCGAGTCGTCGAGAGCGCTCGGGGTCGCACCGTCAAGCTGCCGACGATGGGCGGTGGGCTGCCTCTTCAGGAGGTGGAGCGTCCGTTGGGGACGCGGACCATTGTCATACCGATTGGCAATCACGATAACAACCAGCACAGCTTCGACGAAAACCTCAGGATCCAGAATCTGTGGGATGGAATCGAGCTGATGGCCGCCCTGCTCGTAATGTGAGGAAACTGGTGGCACTGGTGGTTCTTCTGAAAGGAGTGAACGTCGGCGGTCACAGGACCTTCCGCCCCACTACGCTCGCCGAAGAACTGAAGCACCTCGGTGCCGTCAACATCGGCGCGGCGGGCACCTTCGTGGTCAGGCAGCCAATCACCCGGGCGCAGCTCCGCGCCGAATTGGCGCGCAGGCTTCCCTTTGACACCGAGATCATCATCTGCCCCGGCCGGGAGATTGTCAGGCTGATATCTCAGAATCATTTCGCGGATCAGCCGGTGCGACCAGACATCGTTCCGTTCGTAAGCGTCCTGTCCCGACGTCCCCGCTCGGCGCTATCGACGCCGGTGAGCTTTCCTGCAAGTGGCAGATGGCTGTTGAAAATCCTCTCCAGGGAGAACCGGTTCGTCTTGGGCCTCTACCGGCGCCACATGAAGGCGATCGGGTACCTCGGCACGCTGGATCGGCTCTTTGGGGTTCCCGCTACCACGCGCAACTGGAATACCATCACCGCGATAGCGAGGGTGCTGGGTAACGGGAGAGGGCGCGGCGATAAGTCCTGACCCACGGCAGATATGCACGTTTGGTGGCCCAGACCTGAGTGTCAGCGACGAGGAAATTCCGATGCTTGAAAGCCCACACGACTTCTCGCGCAGGTCATTTCTCAAGACCACCGTGGCCGGCGCTGGCGGGGCGTTGGTCAGCGCGTTCACGACCGGTGGCGCGTCGGCGCAGGTTCGTCCTGGAGAACGCTTATCGAGCCCACGAGGGTCCGAGCTCGCCAGGCTGAGCCTCAGCGAGGCCGCGGAGCTCGTACGCAGGAAGAGGGTGTCGCCAGTCGAGTTGACACAGGCGTGCCTCGCGCGGATTACCGAGCTGAATCCGGCATTGAACGCCTTTATTACGGTTACGGCCGAAGCGGCACTCGAACAGGCGCGTCAGGCCGAAGCGGAAGTGCAGCGGGGCAGGTGGCGCGGTCCTCTTCACGGCATTCCAATCGGGCTGAAGGACCTGTTCGACACCGCGGGCGTCAGGACAACTGCCGGCAGCGCGCTGTTCAAGGATCGCGTTCCCGAACAGGACGCGGAGGTCGTGCGGCGGCTCAAGGCGGCGGGTGCCGTGTTTCTTGGCAAACAGAACATGCACGAGTTCGCGTTCGGCGCTACCTCAGTGGTCACCCACTTTGGTGCGGTACACAATCCGTGGAACCTGAACTACATGGCTGGTGGGTCCTCGGGCGGGTCAGCTGCTGCCGTGGCAGCCGATCTCTGCTACGGCGCTCTCGGGTCGGACACGGGTGGATCCGTTCGAGGTCCGGCGGCCTGCTGCAGCCTCGTGGGACTAAAGCCGACGTATGGCCTGGTCAGCACTCGCGGTGTGATTCCTCTTTCCTGGTCGCGCGACCACGTCGGCCCGATAACGCGCACGGTTGCCGATGCTGCAATCATGCTCGAGGCAATCGCCGGTTTCGATGCGGACGAGGCGACCAGTCAACGAATCGAAATCCAGCGTTACAGCGCGGTACTGCGGACGAAGACTTCGACGTTGCGGGTTGGTGCGCCCCGCGCGTTCTTCTATGAGGGTCTTCATCCTGACGTCCAGACAGCAGTTGAAGGTGCCTTGACGATGCTGGGCAAGCTCACAGCGGGCGTTCGAGATCTCGCCATTCCGGTGAGCACGAACAGGTCAGTGACGGATGCGGAGGCGCATGCCTACCACGCCGAGTGGCTTGCGAAGATGCCGGAGCTGTACCAGCCATTTACCCGGGAGCGGCTCCGCGCGTCCGGCGAGGTGACAGCGGCGGCATACATCCAGGGGAGACGCGAACTTCTTCAACTGCGGCATGACGCCCGAAAGGCGTTTGCGTCCGTCGACGTTCTGGTCACGCCAACGGCCCCGATCCCGCCTCGCGCGATCGCGGAGGCACTCACCGATGATCCAGTGAAGGTTCCGAGACCACCTGATCTGCGGAACACGGCGCCGTTCAACATCAACGGCTTGCCGTCGATTTCAGTTCCGTGCGGATTCACCGCGAACGGCTTGCCCATCGGGCTGCAGATCAGCGGTCCGCCCGGGGGCGAAACAGCCGTGTTGCAGGTGGCGCATGCATTCGAACAGGCCACGGACTGGCACAAGCGTCGTCCGCAGATGGGCGGTGCCGCTTCGCAGACTTGATCCATTCTTAACCGCTCAGCGGGGACCTCCGGTTTCTTACGGGTCCGGGCGCTGCTCTTTATTCGAGGTGAGTCGTGACGAGACTCGCGGCATACGCAGTCGGAATCCCAAGCGCAACGTTTTTAGTGTATCTGGCCTCGTTGCTGGTGTCCGGGACAGTGATCGCTCAAGGCGATAGGCAGGCGGAGCTTGCGAAGGCACGCGCAACAGACCCTGTGACGCTCGGATGGATGGTGGGATCGCCGCCGCCTCCCGACAAGGTGATTCGCTTCGAGGACGGCAGCTTTTACCGCTTTCCCCAGTGGCGCTGGACGTTCTCTCATTGGCGAGAGCTCAGGCCCACGATCACCGTTGCCCGAGGTCCCGGATCGGTGCCGCCGATCCCGCGTGCGGAGCGCGCGGACATCGACGCAGTCGAGTTCGTACCTACGGGCGGTATCGCGCCCGTGACGTGGGCGGACTCGCTCGTCGCAAACTACACGGATGGCATCGTTGTTCTGCATCGCGGCCGCATTGTTTATGAGCGCTATTTCGGCGCGTTGACGAGCGAGCGACCGCACATCGCCTTCTCGGTCACGAAGTCCTTCATCGGCACGCTCGCCGGGATGCTGATCGCGGAGGGGGCGCTCGACGCCGGCGCGAAGGTCGGCAGATATCTTCCCGAGCTCGCGAACAGCGGATTTGGGGATGCCACGGTCGCAGAAGTGCTGGACATGACCACCGCCATCGACTTCGTCGAGAACTACGAAGGTCAGTCGGCGACCATGGAGGTATACCGGAAGGCCACCGGCTTCGGCCCGCGGGCGGCGGCCGATCAGGGCCCACGGTCCATCTACGCATTCCTGCCGACCGTTCGCAGGAATGGTGCGCACGGCGAACGGTTTACGTATCGCACTCCCAACGTGGACGTCATGGGCTGGTTGATCGCGCGCGCCACGGGCAAGTCCACCACCGCTTTGCTGAGCGAGCGCATCTGGAGCCGCATCGGCGCAGAGGACGATGCGTTCCTGCAGGTGGACGAGACCGGCGTGCCTTTGTTCGGGAGCAGCCTGAATGCCCGCCTGCGCGACATCGCTCGGTTTGGTGAGCTCATTCGCCTCGGCGGCACCCTCAACGGGCAGCAAATCGTGTCCGCGGCGGTTGTCGATGGCATCCGCCGCGGCGCCAGCCGCGAAGCGTTCGCGCCGGCCGGCTACGCCACGCTTCCGGGCTGGAGCTACCACAATTTCTGGTGGGTATCGCACGACGATCATGGCGTGTTCATGGCGCGGGGCATTCATGGGCAGGCCATCTACGTCGATCCGAAAGCCGAGATGGTCATCGCACGTTTCGCCTCGCACCCGCTGGCCGGAAACGTCAATCTCGATCCAATGTCGCTGCCCGCTTACCGCGCGGTCGCCGAACATCTCATGCGGCATGCACGATGAGAGATCGGGGGATGGGGTGGCGGCGCGGCCAGCCGGGCACGCGTCTTCGCGAGCTGCTTGATGTGACATCCGACGGAGTTCGGTCGATGCGGCTCATTTCATCCGTTGCCGTCGCTGTGCTGGTCGTATACGCGGCGGCGCTGGTAGCCGGCCAGGACTCGCCGCAGGATTATCCGCAATGGCGCGGCCTGCATCGTGACGGCGCCGCCAGCGCGTTCTCGAAACCGGAATCATGGCCCGAACATCTCAAGCTCAGATGGAAGACCGAAGTCGGTGAGGGCTACGCGACGCCAATCGTCGTAGGCGATGCTGTCTATGCCTTCACCCGCGTCAACGGCAAGGAGGGGATCACCGCACTCGATGCAGACACCGGCAAAATACTGTGGCGCACGGATTATACGGTTGCGTACGAGCCGTATGAGGGAGCTGTTGACCACGGCGAAGGTCCCAAAGCAACACCGCTGTTTCACAACGGGAAGCTGGTGACGCTCGGGATCAGCGGGACCATTTCCTCATTCGATGCGTCCAGCGGAAAGCTCGTGTGGCAAAAGCCGGCGACACTGACAGAACCGGACGTGGGCGCCGCCGCCTCGCCGATTGGAGATCGCGACCTCGTCATTGTTCATTCCGATGGCTATGACGCGCTGACTGCCTTCGGGGCGGACATGGGCGAGGTTAAATGGACGGTGAAGAACCAGTTCAGGTACGCCTCGCCGATCATTGCCGACTTAGGTGGAACACGCCAGCTCGTCGCCGTCGCTCAAGAATCGATCCTCGGTATCTCGGTGGCCGATGGCCGTGTTCTCTGGGAACATCCCTGGAAGGGACCGGACGTTCAAGCCATTACGCCGGTTCTCTACCGTGACACGGTCATCGTCAGTGGCCACAACAGGGGCGTGACGGCGATCTGGCCGGTTCGACGGGCGGACCAGTGGGTTGTGGATGTTGTCTGGCAGACCAAAGAAGTCTCCATGTTCCTGAGCAATCCGGTGATCGTCGGCGACACGCTGTTCGGTTTGTCCCATTGGAACAGCGGCCAGTTCTTCGCCCTTGACGCATCGACCGGCCAGGTTCTGTGGCTCGACCGGCCGCGGCGGGCCACGAACAGCGCTCTGGTCAAAGCGGATGATCTGGTTTTCTTCCTGAACGACGACGCCGAGTTGATCGTCGCCAGGAGCAGCCGGACGGCCTTCGAGCTGCTCAAGAGTTACCGCGTCGCGGACAGCGCGACGTGGGCGCAGCCGGCGATATCGGGAAAGCGGATCTTCATCAAAGACGTCACGTCTCTGGCGCTGTGGAGCCTGGACTGAGCTCGAACGGCAACGGTTTCTGAGATTCTCGTGTCAGGTCACATCGTTCTGCTAGGCGATTCCATCTTCGACAATAAGTCGTATACGCGTGGTGAGCCCGACGTCGTCGCGCATTTGCGGGCGGCGCTTCCGTCCACGTGGCGAGCGACGCTTTTAGCTGTGGACGGCACGACGACGACAGACGTAGCCAAACAGTTCGACGTGATTCCGAAGGACGCAACCCACCTTGTACTCTCACTCGGTGGGAACGATGCGCTTCTCAACAGCGATCTGCTGAGCACGCCTTTACGCTCGTCCTCCGACGCGCTCCTGATGTTTGCGGCCAGGCTCGAGCCGTTCGAGTCTGCGTACCGGCGGGCGCTTACCTCTTTGGTGTCAGGCGGGTACAGACCTGACGATCTGCACCATATATGACGGTGCTCTGGAGCATGACTACGCACGTCTCGCCAGAGTCGCCCTCATGACCTTCAACGATGTGATCCTGCGAGTGGCGTTCGAACTTGGAGTCAACGTCATCGATCTTCGCCAGGTTTGCGTGGAATCCGCAGATTATGCCAATCCAATCGAACCTTCAGGAACCGGGGGCAGAAAAATTGCGCGGGCCATTGCACGCGCGGTTGGCGCCGTTCCGGGTGCGGTAGTATCCCGGGTCAGCGGCGGCTGACTGTGGCGGTGCGGTCCTGGTTTCTGCCTGAGAGGAGGAAAGTCATGCTGCGTGTGCTTCTACGTTCTGGAATGTTCCTTATCGTGCTCGTGGGGAGCCTCAACGCGCAGTCCCGGAATCTCGAGATCTACTGGATTGATGTCGAAGGCGGCGCCGCCACGCTCATCGTGGCGCCTTCAGGGGAATCGCTGCTCGTCGATGCCGGCTACGCGGTGGACGACCGCGACGCCAAGCGCATCCATGCGGCGGCGCAGCAGGCGGGCCTGAAAAAGATCGACTCATTCGTGCTCAGCCACTACCACGGCGACCACGTGGGTGGACTGCCCGCACTGGCCAAGATGATGCCGATCGACCGGTATTTCGATCACGGCGACGAAGTGGAAGATGTGGATCGTGAGAGGCTGGAGATCTACCGGAAAGTCGCTGGAAACAAGCGGACGATTCTCAAGGCTGGTGACGTCATTCCCATGAAGGACGTCCGCGTGGACGTCGTCGCGTCCAACGCCCAGTTCATCGCGAAACCGCTCAGCGGCGGCGGTCCGAACCCGCTGTGCGCGACGGCGGAGCGAAAGGAGCCGGCCGGGCCAGAGAATGCCCGCACCATCGGCGCCATGCTCACCTACGGCCGGTTCAAGTTCGTCAATCTGACGGATCTCGACTGGGCCAACGAAATGGCGCTGACATGTCCGGTCAACAAATTGGGGACAGTGACCATCTGGCAGGCAGATCGACATGGATCCCTCCACGGCGCGGGCGCGCCTGCGCTGCTTGGCGCCATCAAGCCGCAGATCATCGTCGTCAACAACGGTCCGCGGAAGGGGCTGGGTCAGGTCGACAAGAACGCCCGCTCGATCACCAACCCGGGAAGGGACCTCCTGGCGTCGGAGTCCTACCAGAGGATCGCGAAGCTGCCGGGCGTCGAAGACGTCTGGCAGGGGCACCTGTCGCTGTTGACCGAAAGGGCGCACAACACTGCCGACAACCTCATTGCGAACTTCGAGGACACGGCGGACTGCAAGGGGCATTGGATCAAGGCATCAGTCGCGCCAGATGGCCGGTTCACGATCACGAACGGGCGCAACGGGTTCAGCAAGACGTATCGGGCACGCTGAATACCTACGGTCCGGCTGAAGCCGGACACTACGTGTGCGTCAGGCGGGCCGTAAAGGCCCGCCCTACGGGCGCTTTGACCAGCGCGAGCAGTTCGTTGACTTCCTTCGGCAATCCCGCGCTCAGAATCTCCGCGCCCGTCGGTGTGACCAGGATTGTGTCCTCCACGCGGATGTGCAGCTGCTGATCGGGCACGTCGATGATCGGCTCGATCGCCATCACCATCCCGGCTTCGAAGGGCAGCGACCAGTCGCCGACATCGTGCACCGACAGACCTACGTAGTGCCCGATGTATGCGTAGCGCGGGTCGAAGCCCTGCTTGCGGAAGATGTCTTCGGCGATCTTGCGTACCACGTCACGTGTCACCCCAGGCCGGATGGCGGCAATAATCGCCTTCTCCGCTTCGAGCGCCGTCTGGTACGCCTTGAGTTGTGCGTCGCTGAAGCGTCCCGACACCGGCCACGTGCGGGTGATGTCGATCGTCAGGTAATCGAGCGAGCCGCCGTAATCCATCACGACGAGCTCACCCGCGTTCAACCGGCGGCCGCTGTCCTCGTAGTGCCAGCGGTTGCCCATGGGACCGGACGCAACGATCGCCGGATACGCAGCGCTCTGGAGACCGTGTTTCACCATCCAGTGCGTCGCTTCGGCCTCGAGCTCGTATTCGAATCGCCCGGGCGCGGTGATCTCGATCGCGCGACGGACAGCTTCCGCGCTGATCCGGCCGTTGTACTTCAGGATTTCGATCTCGCGGGGCGTCTTGATCAGTCGCAGCCGGTCGAGATGCGGTATCACGTCCTCGACCGTGTAGAACGGAAACCGCTCGCGCAGCGCCGTCACGCGCAGCGCGTCCTCGGTGGGATGCTGGGCAAACGGATTGCCGAGGCGCCGCGCCGTGCTGATCGCAATATCCACCCGTCCCTGGTTCACGGTGTCGCGCTCGGAGAGCCGGGTCCAGAGCGTCTCGGCGCCCGGAATGCCGCGCCGCCGGGCCAGGAATTCGTGCATCGCCGACAGCGGTTGAATGGACGCGTACCCGTACTTTCGCGCGGCGTCCGGCTCCTCGAGCCAGTTAGGGCCCTCGTACCTGATTTCCGTCGCGCTCAACTTGGGCATGAAGAGATGCGCGTCGCCGCTCGCCGCGTCCATGACGAGCGCCGCGTTCAGCGCTTCGTTGCCGGTGAGGTAGAAGAAATCGTTGTCCTGCCGGAATCGGACGCCCGTCGTTGATGCCGTCGCGCCAAACATGACGAGCGTGCCCTGCTTGAGCGCGCTGGCAAGCCGCTGCCGTCGCGCCGCAAACTCCTCGGGCGGGTAACCCATCCGCTCGGCGCTCGGTGTTGTTGCCCAGATGGCCGAGGTCAGGACAACGGCGCACGTCAGCCGCAGCCGGATTGTGTTCATCGCCGCAACGTCACGCAGAGCCATTCCTCTTCCTCCGTCCGCGCCGTGACCGAGAACGTCGAATACGCGCCGAGCACGTCGGCTTCTTCACCGCGCAAGAACCCACTGAGAATGACGTGCCCGCCGGGGGTCGTCAGCTGGAGAATCTGCGGGGCGGCGTCGCAGAGCAGCGCTCCTGTGAGATTGGCGACAACGACATCGAATGAATCGGCCGCCGCTCGACGCACGTCGGCGTGACGCAGCGTAACGTTGGCGCCGGGGTTGAGCAGGACGTTGTCGTGCGCGGCGCGAAGCGCGTCGGCATCCTCGTCGATTCCCTCTACATAGGCGGCGCCGAAAAGACTGGCTGCAATGGCCAGAAGCCCCGAGCCGGTGCCGACGTCCATGACGCGGCGACCCTGAACGTCGATGTGCTGCAGCGCCGCGAGGCACAACCTGGTTGTTGCATGATGCCCGGTACCGAAGCCCATCGACGGTCGAATGACGATGACCAGCGGCGCGTCCGGTACGTCCCAGGGAGGCGCCACGATGGTGCTGCCAATTGTCACCGCGCGCAGGCTTGCCTGCGATCTCGTGACCCAGTCTTCGTCCGCCACATCGAGGACGCGTATGGACGTCTCCGGAAACTGGCGTGAGAGCTGTTCCGCCGCGGCGGTGCGGTCGGCGTCGCTGCCGAAGAACACCCGCCAGGCGTCGGGCTGCGTTGTTTCGTCGATCGCGGAAACGTCGTAATCGAGGAGTGCGGCCTGAAACAGATCGGGGTGCTGAAGCGGACCTACTTCGAGCGCGGGCCACGTCCGCATGCGCTAACCAAAGATGTCTTTGACGCGATCGAAGAGACCCTTTTCTCCCTGCTCGCCAACCGGTGTCGGTTCGAACTGCTCGGCAGGCAGCGACGCGGCGAGCTGCTCGAGCAGCTTCTTCTGCTCGCGTGTGAGCTTCTTGGGCGTGACCACCGTGACCGTTATGAGCAGGTTGCCGCGCCCGCGGCCGCTGACATCGGGCATGCCACGGCCGCGCAGGCTGAAGGTCGTGCCCGTGCGTGTGCCCTCGGGCACCTGAAAAATCTCTTCGCCCTCGAGCGTCGGAATTCTGATTTCGCCGCCAAGGGCGAGCGTCGTGAAATTCAGCGGAACCTCGGAGTACAGGTCGTTGCCGTCGCGCTGAAAGTACGGATGCTCCTGCACGTGAACGACGACGTAGAGATCTCCCGACGGCCCGCCGGACGGCCCTGACTCGCCTTCGCCGCTCAGGCGGAGGCGCTGGCCCGTGGCAATGCCCGCGGGAACCCTCACCGTGAGCTTGCGCTCCTTCTGGATCCGACCGGTGCCCCGGCAGGTCGTGCAGGGCTTGGTGACGATCGAGCCGGTTCCGCGGCACGCCCCGCAGGTGCGCGCGAACGTGAACGGTCCCTGTTGCAGCCGAATCTGCCCGCGGCCCTGGCACTGCGGACACGTCGACGGCTTCGATCCGGGCGCCGCGCCGTTGCCGTGGCACGCGCCGCACGTTTCGTGTCGCGGGATCTGAACGGTCGTCTCGGTCCCTTTGGCGGCCTCGTCGAACGAAATCTCCAGGTCGTATCGAAGGTCCGCTCCGCGCTGCGGCCCGCGCCGGCGTGCGCCTCCGAACAGGTCGCCGAAGCCGAACATGTCTCCGAGGCCGCCCAGGATGTCCTCGAAGCCGTTGAACACGGTGGGATCGAATCCGCCGGTCGCGGCGGAGCCGAGGCCGGCGTGTCCGAACCGGTCGTAGACGTGCCGCTTGTCGGTGTCGGCGAGCACGGCGTACGCCTCGGCCGCTTCCTTGAATTTCTCTTCGGCTTCCTTGCTTCCTGGATTGCGGTCGGGGTGGTGCTTGAAGGCCAGCTTGCGATACGAGCTCTTGATTTCCTGCTCGGTCGCCTGCCGCGTCACGCCAAGCACTTCGTAGTAGTCGCGTTTGCTCACGCCTTCGCTACCTTCACCATTGCCGGCCTCAGCAGCCGATCGCCCAGCTTGTAGCCGCGGCGAAGTTCTTCCATGACCTCGCCTTCGCGGTGGTCGGAGCTGGCTTCGTGGGCCACCGCCTGGTGAACCTGCGGATCGAAATCAGTGCCGACTGATTCGATCGCCGTGACGCCGCGCCGGCGAAGCAGCTCGAGCATCTGGCGATAGATCAACTCGACACCCTGACGATACGAGTCCGCATCGCCCGTGGCTGGCGCTTCGAGTGCGCGCTCCAGGTTGTCGATGACCGGGAGCAGATCTTCGACCGCCGCTGCGACCGCGGCGTCGGCCTGGTCGCGCCGATCGCGGTCCACTCGCTTGCGGTAGTTGTCGAACTCGGCGGCAAGGCGCAGCATCCTGTCCTGGAGGCCGTCTCTCTCCCGCCTGAGTTCCGCGACCGCATCCGCTGTCGCGGTCGAACCCTCTTGCGCCTCGGCGGACGCCGTCCGCCGAGTCATCCACCGCTTCGGCGCTAGTCGATCTGTTCCTGATGTCGTCGTCGTCCTCGGGATTGGCCATTGCTAATCGGTTTTGCTCAAGACACGCGAGACGGCCTGAGTGGTGCCGTCCACCACGGCAATCGCGCGCGAATAATTCATACGCGTGGGCCCAATTACCCCAACCGTACGGATGCTGGTGCCGTCGATTGCGGTGGAGGCGATCAGGCTGAACGGCCGGAGGTGCGGTGCGGCATGCTCTTCGCCGATCACGACTGTAAGCCCCGGGCCGTCGATGTACTGGTTGAGCAGATGAACCATCCGCTCTTTCTCTTCCATCAGCTCGATCAGGGCGCGCAGCGTGGCAAGCGACACCGCCGGCTGCGCGTCGCCACCGAGCAGCGACGCAGCGCCTTCCACGAAAAACGTATGCTGGCGGGGCATGTCGGCGAGCGTCGAGCGCGCCAGACGGAGCGCGCGCGCCAGGAGCGCGTCATACAAGGTGCGTTCCTGCTGCAGCCGTCCCAGCACCGCCTCGCGGACCTCGTTGAGCGGCAGACCTGCGAACTCGGTGTTGAGGTAGTTTCCCGCGTGCACGAGATCGTCGGGACGAAGCTCTTCGCCCGTATCGACGACCTTCTGCGTGATCTGGTTTCCGCGCGAAATCACGACAACAAGGACGCGCGATCCGCCAAGCGCCACGAATTCGATCCGCTGAAGAACCGCTGCCGGATTTCCGCAGAGTGCGAACCCGACATGACGCGCAGCGCGCGAGACCAGATGCGACGCGCTGGCGAACAGATCGTCGATCATCGCCGACCCTTCAACCTGCTTTCGAAGGCGCGTTTCAACCTCCGCCGAGCGCCGAATCTGCTTGGGGCTCTCCAGCAGCCCGTCGACGAACACGCGATAGGCGCGGTCGGTGGGCACACGGCCGGCCGACGGATGAGGCTGGTGAAGGTAATCGGCCTCTTCCAGCTGCACCAGAATGTTCCGGACGGTCGCCGACGACACACCCAGTCCGCTGCGTCGGGCCACCGACTGGGAGGCGACGGGCTCTCCGGTCTCAATATGTTCGCGGACGAGCGTCGTCAGGAGCCGGCGTGTGCGTTCGGAGAGTTCGTAGGAACCCATTGCCTGTCAGCCGCTTAGAGCGGTTTTTCATTATAGCCCAGGGTACTCAGCGGTTCTGGAGCGGAGGAACGGCGTAGAAGTACACGCGGCGGTCCGCCAGCAGCAGCGGCGGCCGATCGAGCCACGACAGGTCGGCAACCGGCGTATACCGGGCTCTGAAGACGTCTCTCTCCCAGTCGTCGAGCACCACATACACCGGCCGCCCGAGCTGCTGCAGGTACTCGAGCGCCGTCACGTACACGTCGGGCTCGAGCCATTCGAACCGCATCGTAATCCGGTTGGCATAGTAGCGAAGGCTCCCGCTGTGCTGATTGGTCAGAATCACCGCATTGTCGGGCAGCGCGGCGGCAAAGCGGCCCGCGACGACGTAGCGGGCCTCGTCCGTCTGCACTTGAAACGCGATCCGGCCGGCCCATGCGCCCCAGATCGCAAGCGTCGCGACCAACGTCGTCAGAGCGAGGGCGCGCGGTCGAGGCGCGGCGGGTACCATCAACACAACCACACTTGCTGCGAGCGCGAGCATCGCTGGAAAAGCTGGCAGCAGGAAACGAAGATAAGTCCAGTCGTTGAACGGCGTGTACCAGAGATACGAGATCAACACAACTGCTGCCATTCCGAGCGCGAGCTCCGTAACGGCTCGAGTGCTCTCGTCACTGCGTCGGCGCAACAGAACGGGTGCAGCGAGACTGAGAACAATGAACGGCGTCTGCACCAGAACCCAGGCGGCAAAATTCACGAGGTTCGGCAGCAGGTGTTGGGCTGCGTAAATCGTCGAGAATGTGCCGTACCCCGAATAAAACGCTGATTCGTACAAGTGCCGGTTGATTAAGGCAACCGTAATCGGTCCCGGCAGCATCGCCAGCGTGAACGCGGCGCCTTTCCAGAATCGTTCGCGGAACGGGCTGGGGCGGCTGATCACGAACGCCAGAAGAGGCAGCACAAGAAGGGCGAGGTTCGGCCGCGTGAGAATCGCAAGCGCGGCCGTCAGACCGGCCGCAACGAGGTGGCCCGTGCTCCCGCGAAGGACAAGGACAACCGACACCAGCCACCAGGCGGTTGCAGGCACGTCGCTCATCGGCCACATCAGCTGGAACAGGAACGGCGGGCTGACGAGAAGCGCCGCGGCTGCCACGACACCAGCGGCGGGTCCGCCGAGGCGCGCGCCGATCACGAACGTGAGCCACACGGTCAGCGCACCAAGCAGGGGCACGACATAAAAGACGGCGCTCGGCCCCGCCACAGCTTTGAACACCGCCATCACCATGGGAAGCCCCGGCGAATACGTCGGCACCATCGTTCCGCGGCGGTCGCCGGGGCGGTAGCCAAACGGCGTCAGGGTCCAGTTGGCGTTCTGCCACGGTGCTTCGTCGGCAAGCGGCTCGTCGATGATCAGGGTCCGCTGCAGCCACAGGTCGGCCTGACTCACGTAGCCGTACGAGTCGGCGCCGCCGGCGGTAAAGGTGCCGAAACGTATTCCGAGAATGGCAGTGAGGATCGCCAGCGCGAGGGCGAGGCGCTTCAACTTAATGCTTCGCGAGTGCGCCGTCCCAACGCATGCTGACGGCGGCGACGTTCGGTTCACTGATCCTGCCGTGCTTGACGGCAATGAGCTCGGCGACGATGCTGACGGCGATTTCCTGAGGAGTGATAGCGCCGATGTCGAGACCGATCGGCGCGTGGATGCCCTGGAGCGCTTCGGCAGCGACTCCGTCCTCGATGAGTGCGTCGAAGATGCGTTTGACCTTCGCCTTGCTGCCTATGAGGCCGCGATAGCGCAGCGGCCGCGTTGCAATCCCCCGCATGGCGTCGAGGTCGTGGGTATGACCCCGGGTCACAATGACGGTGTACGCGGTGGGCGGAAGCTGGGTTTTCTCGAGCCACGTCGGGATGTCGTCGAC
This sequence comes from uncultured Acidobacteriota bacterium, assembly GCA_963814955.1. Classification (GTDB taxonomy): domain Bacteria; phylum Acidobacteriota; class Vicinamibacteria; order Vicinamibacterales; family UBA2999; genus DATCJA01. Next base: position 67,388 of record CAWFEX010000007.1, on the reverse strand, counting down.
GACGACCTCGATGTCTTCACCGAACCGCTCGGTGTTTGCGAACTTCTCGCGGTCGTCGATGACGTGCACGTGGAAGCCGACCTCGTGCGCCAGCCTGGCGACGAAGTAGCCGACGTGACCGGCGCCCAACACATACAGCTCCGGCGACGGCTCGACGGGTTCCACGAACACCTCCATCTGGCCTCCGCACACGAGACCGGTTTCCTGCGCGAAATCGTCGTTGAGGTCGAATTTCAGCTTGATCGGCTTGCGGCTCTTGATGGCTTCGCGCGCCTTCCAGAACGCCTCGTTTTCGTAGCAGCCTCCGCCGATCGTCCCCACGGTGCGCCCATCAGCGTACACGAGCATTTTGGCGCCGACGCGCTGCGGCGTGGACCCGGTCGAGGCGACGATGGTGACGAGCGCCACTTCGTCGCCTTTCTGCAGGGCGTCGTTGAGGGCGGAGAAGACCTCCTGGTTCATGGCTCGATTATAGACTCTGGCGTTCACCCTTCTAAGGTAGTGGTCAAGTTTGATTTTGGCCCTTCGGGCTTCTGGCATCGCGTTTGTCGCGAGTGGGGAGCATAATTACCGGGGTTTGTTGCCGGACCATATTTCATGACCGAAGAAGATCAGAATGCCGCGCTCGGGCGCTTGATAACGCGCTTCTCTGAAGCAAAGAAACGTCGCGTCGCGTTGATGTCTGAAGCCGAAGGAATCGGGAAGAGATTAACCAGCATCGGGCGCGGGTTGGAAACTGTGTATCCCGTCCAGGCGTTCTTTGATGGGGATACCAGACGAGGCGAGTACTCAAGCAGAGACGATCTCGCCGCTGTACAGCCTTACCCGACGGCGGATCAGATCAATAGCCTTTTTACTGAACTGCGGACTGTATCCGCTGAATTGCGACAACTCCGCGCGAATCTTAAGCAAGCCGGGTTAGACATTGAATGAAAACCTGTTGGTCGGCTGCGTCGCGGAACCGAGAACGGACCCGCCTCCGCTCGCACATCGTTCCGGCGAGCTACGGCGCGGCCTCGCCGTAGCGACGATCGAAATCCGCCTCGCAAAGGCGGGGAACCAAGAAGTGTGAACGACTGGGTGCTTGTTACCAGCGATGCAATTCGCAGTATTCGGTGGGCTCGGTGCCCGACAGGAACGATTCGTTGTACACGCGCGGGCAACCGGGGAGGGCCAGCTTGCCGGTGTCGCGATCGATGTCGGCGAACGTGATGCCGCCCGGGGCTTCGAAGGCAACGCTCGCCCGCCCTGCCAGCGCCGTCTTCATGAACTGCGTCCAGATCGGGAGCGCGGCCTGGGTGCCCGTCAGCGACATCGGCTTATTGTTGTCGAACCCCACCCAGATGACCGCCAGCAGCTCCGGCGTGAAGCCGACGAACCACGCATCGCGCTGATCGTTGGTCGTGCCGGTCTTGCCAGCGGCGTCGAGCGCGAATCCGGCCGCGCGCGCGCTCGCGGCCGTTCCCTCGTTGAGCACGCTGCGCAGCATGCTGGTGACGAGAAATGTCGTATCGGCACGCGCCGCCCGTCGCAGTTCAGGCGCTTTCGGACGTATGTCCCCTCTGGCAGACCGGACATGCTGGATGGTGACGAGGGGACGGACATTGCCCTCGTTGACAAACATCGTGTAGGCCTCCGCCACTTCAAGCGGCGTCAGCTCGAAGACGCCCAGCGTGATGGCCGGCACCGCCTTGGGGGCCGTGCCGACGCCGACCCGGCGCCACAGCGCGGCCACGCGATCGAATCCGACCGCTTCGCCAACGTGAATCGTGCCCAGATTCCGCGACATCGCGAGCGCCCGCCGCCAGGTGATCTCGCCGTCGTATTCGTCGTAGTTGCGCGGTTCCCAGACCTGATCGTCGAATGCGAATGTGGACGGTTCGTCGATGGTCATTGCGGCCGGCGTGAAATCGGTGCGGCCTTCCTCGGCGGCGCGCTCGAACGCCGCGAGGTACACGAACGGCTTGAAGACCGATCCGGGCTGACGGCGTGCGGTGGACGCCCGGTTGAACTGTGACTCGTTGTACGAGCGGCCGCCGACCATCGCGAGGATCTCGCCGGTGCGCGGATCCACGGCGATGAGCGCCGCCTGCACAGGTTGTGGAGGATTTCGTCGGGCGAGCAGACGGTCGACGTTGGCCAGCCCGCCGCGAACGGCCTCGAGCGCGGTGCGCTGAAGGTTGAGGTCGAGCGTGGTGAAGACGTCGACCTGACCCGTCTCGGCGGTGAGTCCGGGAAATGCCTGGGCGACCTGCTCGCTCACCATGTCGACGAAGTAGGGCGCTTCGTTGTCGACGGCGCGCGCCACCACCTGCAGTTTTTCACTCGACGCACGATCCGCTGTCTCGCGCGTGATGTATCCCTCGTCGGCCATCGCCTGCAGCACGACGTTGCGGCGTTCGATCGCCCGTTCAGGACGCGCAAACGGCGACCGCGTTGCCGGACTCTGGATGACGCCGGCAATGAGCGCTGATTCGCTCAGCGAGATATTTGCGATGTCCTTGCCGAAAAACAGGCGCGCCGCCTCGGCGACGCCGTGAATAGCGAACGATCCTCGCTGGCCGAGGTAGATGTCGTTCAGATACAGCTCGAGGATTTCGTCCTTGGACGCATGCCGCTCGAGGACAAGCGACATGAGCGCCTCGCGCAGCTTGCGGCCGTATGACCGCTCGCCAGCCGACAGCTCCGCATTGAATTCGTTGGACAGGAAAAACATGCGCGAGAGCTGCTGCGTAATCGTGCTGTATCCGACCAGGTTGGGATTGTCGCCAAACACGTTGGCGACGGCGGCTGCGGCAATGCGGATTGGATTGATGCCGGGATGCGAGTAGAAGCCCTGGTCTTCGATGGCGAGCACTGCCTGCTGCACGTTCATCGGGATGGCGGACAGCGGCACGTTCCGGCTCTTCTCCCGCCCGCCGCTGCTCATCAGCGCCGTCAGCAGCGGGGCGTCGAGCTGAACGGAGTTGCGCTGGTTGCGCCCGACCTCGATGCGCCTGATGCCGCTTCCGAACGAGACCCGGACGACCGCATCGCCAATGTCGCTCGAACGCGGCTTGACCGTAATGGCGTCGCGCTCGAGTGCGAACTCCCCGGGCGCCACCGACCGGGTCCGCTGAGCGTAACCAAGGTCGTTGAGTCGCGCGATCAGATCCTGGCGCGACAGCGCCTGGCCGCGCCAGAGGACGACCGGTCGCGCGTACACGCGCGGCAATGTGCGTTCGCGCTCGCCGTGAAGCCGCGCGTCGATGAGCCGTGAAAACGAGATGTAGTAATACGCGAGCGTCGCAGCGAAAACGAGGGAGAGGATGCCGGCACCGAGGAGGGCATGTCGGGCCCATACGGGCCGTTTCTTCGCGGTGCGCTTCAAATGGCCATCACCCAGTGAGTGCCCTGATCCAGCGGCAACTCGTCTATCAATCTATCGACGAGACCGGGACCGTACTATTCAGAAAGTACACGAATCCAAGCGCCCGCTCCTGCGGGTTTCCGCCCGGAAATGCCTGCGCCTGCGCACTTTTGAACTGCCGGCGCACCGTTTCATCCTTGCGCTTCATGGCCTGAACGATCTTGGCGTGCAGCTTCTTCAGGTCGTCCTGCATGCGCCCCGACGCCGAGCGCGCCGCGCCCTCGAGCGTGGCGTCGAGCTGAACCAGGGACCGGACCAGCGTCTCCATCCGCTCGTTGACCGCGCGCACCGCTTCGTCCATCGATGTGGTGACGGCAGGCGGAATCTGGGCCTCGAGCAGCTGATTGAGCGCTCCCTCGTCCTGCGGCCGCAGCGACTCCAGCCGGAGGTCATGGCGCGACAGGAACCGCATGGCGTTGGCGTCCACAATCGTCGCCGTGGCGCGCTGATGCATGAGCGGCATCGGTACACCGAAGGCGTCGTACACCGGACGAAGCTGAGCCAGGTAGGCAAGCTCGTTCGGTCCGGCCACGTAGCCGACCGTCGGAAACAGCGCATCCTGGACGACCGGCCGCAGCAGCACGTTGGGACTGAATTCAGCCGGCTGCGACTGCACGCGGTCCAGCCACGTCGGCGCGTCGGCGACGAGGATAGGCGCCCGCGAGCCATCCAGGTGGAAGACGGCCGCGTGATCCTCTTGCGGTGTCACCTGCACGTGATAACCACGCGCCGCCAGCTTTGCCCCCGCCGCGGCTGCCAGTCGCGCTGCGGTGCCAGCCTGGGCGATCTCGCGGGCGAGGACCGGCGCCGCCAGTGGTTTGGCCGCGGGGTCAGACGAGTCGAACACGATCAACCCGCGCGGACCGAGAATCGATTCCAGCCATCGACCAAAGGCGTCCACCATGCCGGAACCTGGTGCGTACGTGCCGCGCAGGCTTTCGATCAAGCCCGTCGTGAACTCGGTCGGCGGCATGACCGTCGCCAGCTCCTCGATCGCGCCAGGCACCGACTCGTCGAGCCGCACGCGCGCCACTGGTTCGTGACCGGCTCCCGGAGGTGTTCCGATTGTCACGTCGGTGAAGGTCAGGTCGTTGTCCAGCACGCCGCACGACCTGACCTCATCCCAGTCGTGGTCCTCTGCATCGATCCAGAAGACCGCAACGGCTGGCACGCCGTGGTCCTTCGACACGCGTTCAGCCAGCTGGATGGCGGTGACGGCCTTGAGCAGCGTGAACAGCGGACCTCCGAAGAGTCCCGCCTGTTGTCCGGTGACGACGGCGACGGTCTTGGCGTCGCGAAGTTTGGCGGCGGCCGCAATCGCGTCGGGCGGCGCGCTGCGGTGGCGCTGCTGTGCCTGAACGACGTCGGCGATGGCGTTACGGTTGCGCTGATAGCTCTGGGTGCGCCCGATCGCTTCTTTCCACGCGTCGAGAGTCTGCCGGGTTCCCGGCAAAAAACTCGGCGACACGCGCGTAGTCGAACGCGTAATCGGCGGCGAGGCGCTTGATCCACGGGAAGCGGCGAATCTCGACGGGAAGACGGGTCGCTCTACCCGCTGTTTGCGGGATCACCGGACGGTACTGTCGCAGAGCGTTGCGCGGAGTGTCAAGGAAACGACGAAGCAGGAGGCGCGTGACTGGTGAGGCTCGAGTTCACATGTTACGATCCGCGTACCTTGTCACGCCTTCCCCCGCGCGCCGGGTGAGTTTTCCACTCGAGGAGTTCCGCCACTGACCCGGGACGGTTTCCAGTTCGATGCGCGTGGTGATTCGACCGAGCCAGCGCCCGAGATCGATCTGCCACTGCACGCTCCCAAAGTGGAGCCCGACGTCGAGCCACCCGAGCCACCCGAGCCGCTCACCTCGTCATCGTCGGGACGAGCTATCGCCGCCGGGCTGCTGGTGATTGGACTGCTCGCCGGGTTCGTGGCCGGCTTTCTCGCAGGTCAGCGCATGGCGCCGCCGCTTCCCGCGTCCGTGGCCGACGTACCTCGTCCTCCTCAAGCCGCTCCGGCTACTGAGCCGCCTGCGGTTATCACCGAATCGCCAGTGGTCGAGGTGCCTGAGGGTCAGGTGCCCGCAGTCGATGTGGAGCGGGCGCCGCGCGGCGCGGCCGAATCCTCGCCGAGCGGACCCGCCACCTCTCCCGCTGCACCGGCGAATCAACCGGAGCGTCCGCGCGTCGAGGCGATTCGACCACCTGCGGACGCCAAACCGGCGATGCTGGAGCTCGCTTCGCGTCCAACCGGCGCCACGGTATATGTAGATGATGTCCGGGTGGGAGTGACTCCGGTGACGGTCAACGACGTCACGCCCGGCATCCGCCGCGTACGTATGGAATTGCCCGGACATATGCCGTGGACGACATCGGTTGACGTGGAAGTTGGCGCACACATGCGCATTGGAGCGTCGTTGGAATGAACGCCACGCTGGCACTGGAAGACGGCACCTGGTATCGCGGCACCGCCGCCGGCGCCCAGGGGGAGACCTCGGGCGAAGTCGTCTTCAACACGAGCATGACCGGCTACCAGGAAGTGCTTACGGACCCTTCGTACGCCGGGCAGATCGTCACGATGACCGCCCCTCAAATCGGCAACTACGGCGTGGCTCCCGGCGACGCCGAATCGCAGGCGCCGCGCGTCGCGGGTTTCGTCATGCGCGAGGAGTCGCCACTGGCGAGCAACTGGCGCGCCCACGGTACGCTGCGCGACTACCTGATCGCTCATAACATCGTTGCCGTGGCCGATATCGATACGCGCGCGCTGACGCGCGTCCTGCGGTCCGCGGGCGTCATGCGCGGCGTCATCGCAACCGGCCAGGTCGATCCCGAGGAACTGGTGGACAAAGCACGTGCGATCCCGAAGATGGAAGGATCCGATCTCGTGCGAGGCGTCACCTGCGATCGTTCGTACGCGTGGCGCGATCGAGCATCCGCGTCAGGCGATGCGGATCATGCCGAGTTTGGACTCCCACCTTCCCGCCGGGCATCGAGGCGGCTGCGCGTTGCGGCATACGATTTCGGCGTCAAGTGGAACATCCTGCGGCGCCTCGACGCGTACGGTTGCGACGTGCAGGTGTTTCCCGCCAGTGCGCCCGCGGCCGATTTGCTTGCGACGGATCCGGACGGCATTTTCCTGAGTAACGGTCCTGGCGACCCGGCGGCACTCACGTATGCGATCGACAACGTTCGCCAGCTCGTCGACGCAGAACGGCCCATGTTCGGGATTTGCCTGGGCCATCAGATCCTCGGTCTCGCCGTCGGGGGCGACACGTTCAAGCTGAAGTTCGGTCATCGCGGCGCCAACCATCCGGTAAAGGAACTGAGCTCCGGCAAGGTGGAAATCACGTCGCAGAATCACGGCTTCGCGGTCGATCCCGGCTCGCTGCCCCCGGACGTGCGCGTAACGCACCTCAACCTGTACGACGGCACGGTGGAAGGATTCCGCCACACGACCAAGCCGATTTTCTCGGTGCAGTATCATCCCGAGGCGTCGCCGGGTCCGCACGATGCTGACTACCTGTTCCTGCAGTTCCTCGACTCGATGGAGAAAAAGTGACTCGCTTTACTGTGTTCGTGTTCTTCGTGGTTCAGTGTCCCGCTGATGCCCAAGCGTACTGACATCAAACGGGTGCTCGTCATCGGGTCCGGACCGATCGTCATCGGCCAGGCGTGCGAATTCGACTACTCGGGCACGCAGGCCTGCAAGGCGCTGCGGGCGGAAGGGCTCGAGGTCATCCTCGTCAACAGCAATCCCGCCACCATCATGACGGACCCGGAGATGGCGGATCGCACGTATGTCGAGCCGCTGACGCCTGAAATGGCCGAGGCGATCATCGAGAAGGAGCGGCCCGATGCCGTGCTGCCCACGGTTGGAGGGCAGACCGCGCTCAACCTGGCGGTGGCGCTTGCCGAGCGGGGCACGTTGGCCGCGCACGGCATTCAGCTGATTGGCGCGTCCATCGATGCGATCAAGGTGGCGGAAGATCGGCTGCTGTTTCGCGACGCCATGCGCGAAATCGGCATCGAGGTGCCGGCGAGCGGCATCGCCAAGACGGTCGATCAGGGACTCTCGATAGTCGAGGAAGTCGGGTTTCCCGGCCATCATCCGGCCGTCGTTCACACTTGGCGGCGTTGGCGGCGGCATCGCCTACAACATCGAAGAGTTCCGCGAGCTGGCGGGCCGTGGCCTCGACCTCAGCCCGGTGCACGAGATTCTGGTCGAGGAGTCGGTCATCGGCTGGAAGGAGTTCGAGCTCGAGGTGATGCGCGACGTCGCGGACAACTTCGTCGTCATCTGCTCGATCGAGAACATCGATCCGATGGGCGTGCACACCGGCGACAGCATCACCGTGGCGCCGGCGCTCACGCTCACGGACAAAGAGTATCAGCGCATGCGCGACATGGCGCGGCGCATCATCCGGCGCGTCGGCGTCGAGACCGGCGGGTCGAACATTCAATTCGCGATCAATCCGGAGAACGGCCGGATTGTGGCCATCGAAATGAACCCGCGCGTCTCGCGGTCGTCCGCGCTGGCGTCCAAGGCAACCGGTTTTCCGATTGCCAAGATTGCCGCCAAGCTGGCGCTCGGCTATCACCTCGACGAGATCCCCAACGACATCACCCGTCTCACCCCTGCCTCCTTCGAGCCGACAATCGACTATGTCGTCGTCAAATTCCCGCGGTGGAACTTCGAGAAGTTCCCTCAGGCGGACAGAACACTGACGACGCAGATGAAGTCGGTCGGGGAGGCGATGGCGATCGGCCGGACCTTCAAAGAGGCATTCCTCAAGGCGGTTCGATCCCTCGAGCTCGGCAAATTCGGCAGCCTTTTTCCCATCGGGCCCGACGACACCTCGGACGACGCCGAGGATGAATCGGCGCTGCGCAAGCGCCTTCTGGTGCCGAACGATCGACGCATGTGGGCGCTGTTTCGTGCGCTGCGGCGCGGCTGGAGCACAGAGACGCTCCATGAGCTCACCAAGATCGACCCATGGTTTCTCCAGCAGTTCGCCGAAATCGAGGAACTTCGGCGCATGGCCGTCATGGGCGAATTCCGCGCGATGTCGTCCGACCTCCTGCGCACCTTGAAGCGCACCGGCTTCAGCGACGCTGAGATCGCGTCCATGCACGGCGTTGGGGAAGAGCTCGTGCGGCAGCGGCGGTCGGAGGAAGGACTCGTCACGGCGTACAAGCGGATTGATACGTGCGCCGCGGAGTTCGAGTCGTTCACGCCGTACATGTACGGCACCTACGAGCAGGTCTGCGAGGCCGATCCGACGCTGCACAAGAAGGTTGTCATCCTCGGCAGTGGTCCCAATCGCATCGGGCAGGGGATCGAGTTCGACTACTGCTGTTGCCATGCGGTCTTTGGCTTCCGCGAAGAGGGCTTCGAGACGGTGATGGTGAACTGCAATCCCGAGACGGTGTCCACCGACTACGACACCGCGGACCGTCTCTATTTCGAGCCGCTGACGTTCGAGGACGTCATGGCCATCATCGAGCGCGAGCGCAGCGCGGGTGGCAGCGTCTCGTGCGTTGTGCAGTTCGGCGGCCAGACGCCGCTCAAGCTCGCGCTGGCGTTGCAGGAAGCCGGCGTCGACATTCTTGGCACGTCTCCCGATTCGATCGACCTCGCCGAAGACCGCCGCCGATTTTCGCAGCTTCTCTGGGACCTCGGCGTGCCGCAGCCGGCCAGCGGCACCGCGATCTCGCGCGAGGAAGCGCGCGAGGTGGCCGAACGCATCGGCTATCCCGTGGTGGTGCGTCCGTCGTATGTGCTCGGCGGCCGAGGCATGGCCATCGTGTTCGACGCAGGGTCGCTCGATCGCTACATGACCGGCGCCGTCGATGTGTCGCACGACAGACCGGTACTCATCGATCGATTCCTCGAGGATGCGTTCGAGTTCGACGTCGATGCCGTCGCCGACGCGTCAGGCGCCGTGGTCATCGGCGGCATCATGGAGCATATCGAGGAGGCAGGCATTCACTCAGGCGACAGCTCGTGTGTGGTGCCGCCGTTCATGGTGGCCGAGCGGCACCTCGTGACCATTCGCGAATACACCCGACGCATCGCCCGTGCGCTGAAGGTTGTCGGTCTCATGAACATCCAGTACGCGATCAAGGACGACACGGTGTACGTGCTGGAAGTGAACCCCCGGTCGTCGCGGACGGTGCCCTATATTTCAAAGGCAACCGGCATCCCGCTGGCCAAGATCGCGGCGCGCGTCGCCGCGGGAAGAACGCTGGTCGAGCTCGGGCTTGTCGAGGATCTGGAAGTGCACGGCGTGTTCGTCAAGAGTCCCGTCTTCCCCTGGGTGCGGTTCCCCGGCGTGGATACGATTCTCGGCCCTGAAATGAAGTCGACCGGCGAAGTCATGGGATGCGCCGAGAACTTCGGTGCGGCGTTCGGGAAGGCGATGATGGGCGCGGGTCAACGCCTGCCGCAGACCGGGTGCGTCTTCATCAGCGTCAACAACAGCGACAAGCAGACGGTGCTCCCGATTGCCCGGGACCTGTCGCAGCTCGGGTTCGCGTTGACGGCGACGCGCGGCACCGCGGCGTTCCTCCGGGCGCACGGCATCAACGTCGAGGTGATCTTCAAGGTCAATGAAGGACGTCCGAACGTCGCCGATCAGATCGTCAACAGCAAGATCGATCTCGTCATCAATACGCCGCTCGGCCGCGACTCGTTTTTCGACGATCGGGCGGTGCGCCGCGCCGCCACGATGGCCCAGGTACCCTGCATCACCACGCTGACCGGAGCCTCGGCGGCTGTAAGTGCGATCAAGGCGCTCCGCGCGCAGGCGCTCACGGTGCGGTCGCTGCAGGACTACTATGCAGGCGTAGAAGTGTAGGGGCCGACCTTTAGGTCGGCCCTTTGTCGGCCCTCTGTGGCATGGGGTTCATGGACAAGATGCGACAGTGGCGCGTGCGACCTTTGGCGCTGGTGCTCTGTCTGTGTACCGGTACGGGCCTTGTCGCGCAAACCTTCCGGGCCACGATCGACACGGTTCAAGTGAATGTCACTGTGACCGACGCCGCCGGTCGGCTCGTCACCGGTCTCTCCAAAGACGATTTCGAGATCCTCGAGGATGGCGCGCCGCAGACGATCACGGTGTTTACCGACGAGCGCGTGCCGATCAGCCTGGGTGTTCTTCTCGATTCCAGCGACAGCATGCGAGGCCAGCGGATCGCGGATGCCCGCGCCGCCGTCGAGCAGTTCGTGTCGATGCTCATCGACGCCGGGGATGAGGCGTTCATCGCCGCGTTCAATCACCGCCCCCGTCTGATCGGTCCGTGGACGCAGCCGCCTTCGCTGCTGGCAGGAACACTCGACGAGCTGTACCCATCTGGTGCGACGGCGCTCTACGACGCGCTCGTGGCGTCGGCGTCGCTGTTCGGCCGCCGCACGAACCCGCGTGCGGCGCTCGTCGTGATTTCGGATGGCGTGGATACCGCAAGCGACGTGACTCTGCGGCAGGCAACCGACGCCGTGCGGCGCTTCGAGCCGCTCGTATACGCCATTGCGATCGACTCGGCCACGGCGATGGCGAGCCGCCGCGTGTCGCCCGAGGCGTTGCGCGAAATCACGGCCACGAGCGGAGGCTACACCGAAGTGGTGCGAAGCTCGGTCGACCTGGGGCCGGCCACGGAACGAATTGCGAACGAGTTGAACAAGCAGTACACGCTGGGATACGTGCCGTCGAGGCCGCCAGACGATGGCTGGCGAGGGATACGGGTGCGGGTGAGGAATTCCGAGTACTTTACTCGCGCGAGACGCGGCTATTACGCGGTGCGGAACCGGCGCGATAGCGACAACGTAATCAGTCGTAGTGTCCGGCTTCAGCCGGACCGTGACTCGCTACCGCTGGCTGCGCAGCACGCTGGCGTTGCGCGCCGCGACGACCGCGGCCACGGCGTTCGAGGCCACGAGGACGGCAATCGCCCCCTTCTTGTTGTTCTTCTTCTTCCACAGGTGCTCGGCGGCGAGAATCGTACCGACCGCGGCCGACGTCTTCACCGCCCAGAACGCGCTCTGGTTGCGCACCACCGGCGCCATCAGAGGATTCGCCTCGCGGGCACCCTGCGCAAGGGCCTGCCTGGTCGAGTACACGTCAAACACCTGGAGTGCGGCGTAGCTGACATACAGCGCCGGCAGCGCCGCGGGGCGCGACATGGTGTTGCTCGACTTGATGGCAGACGCGAAATCGACGGGCGTAGTGGCCGGACTCGCGGATTCGTCCGCGGCGTACACGGGCACGGTTGAAACCGTCAGCGCCAGAATCAGAGCGGCAACGATGCGAAACATGTGAAGCCCCTTTCGAATCCGCCGTGCGCGCCGCACGGCTCACACCCTCCATAGAGCGAATCTGATGCCGGCCCGTCCATTTATGTAATTCGTTGAAACAAAAAGCGTTAATGGACTTACATGTGCGGCGGCGGGGGTGTGCGCTGGGCGGCGGGAGGTGTGCGCCCACGTGGGGCGCACAGGGTGGCAGGTTACAAGTCACAAGTCACAAGTACGTAGTGTCCGGCTTTAGCCGGACCATCTCGATGGGCCGAGAAAGTCCTTGGTCCGGCTAAAGCCGGACACTACGTACCCTCAAAAGGGCCCTAGCGAAGTCCGAACGAGTCGAGCCGGCGGTATAGCGCGCGGCGGCTGATTCGTAATATGCGGGCGGCTGCGGAGCGGTTGCCCCCGACCTGCTGGAGCGCCTGCTCGACAACTTCTCTATTCAGTTCCGGCCCTTCCTCCAGGTCCGGAACCGACGCCGTTCTGGCAGCCGCGGCCGCGGCAGGGCACCGGGCTGCGCCGCCCAGCACCGAAAGCAGCTCGCGCTCGTGAAGAATTGTCCCGTCGCTCAGCATGCAGGCGCGCTCGATCACGTTGCGCAGCTCGCGAATATTTCCGGGCCACGGGGCGTCGTGCAGCAGGCGCTCGGCGCTCGGGCTCACGCCGCCGAGCGGCTTGCCAAAGCGTGCAGCGAACTCCTTGATGAACGCCGCCGTGAGGTAGGGGATATCGTCGCGGCGGTCGCGCAGCGGCGGCAGACGAATCTCGACGACATTCAGGCGGTAGTAGAGGTCCTGCCGGAACGTCCCTGCTGCGACCTCGTTGGCGAGCAGACGATTGGTGGCTGCAATAATGCGCACGTCCACGTGTTTGGACTCGCTGGCGCCGACGCGCTGAACGTCGCCGTATTCGATGACGCGGAGGAGTTTGGCCTGCACGGGCAGTGGCAGCTCTCCCACTTCGTCGAAAAAGAGCGTGCCGCCATCGGCGAGCTCAAAGAGCCCGGCCTTGGCTTCGACCGCGCCTGTAAATGCGCCGCGCGTATGTCCGAACAGCTCGCTCTCGAAGAGAGTTTCCACCACAGCCGAACAGTTGAACGCAAGGAACTTGCGATCGCGCCGAGGACCGAGTCTGTGCAGCGCCCGGGCAACGAGCTCCTTGCCGGTGCCCGTTTCGCCGCTGACCAGCGCCGTTCGGGCGTGCGGAGCCAGACGTCTGATCAGATCGAAGAGCTCCTGCATCGCCGGATCGCGGCCGATCATTCCGTAGAACTCGATGCGGCTCGCAAGCTCGATGTCTGCGGCCATCAGCCGCTGCCGTCGAGCCACGCTGTAACGAACGCCGTTGATGAGCTCGGCGAGCCGTCCGAAATCGATCGGCTTTCTGAGATAGTCGAGCGCTCCGAGCTTGACGGCCTCGATGGCCGATTCCACCGTCGCATCGCCGGTCATCAGGATGACCTGGCACTCGGGATCGACCTCGCGAATGATGCGGAGAATATCGAGGCCCCCGATCTCCGGCATGTGCCGGTCGAGGAGCGCGACATCGGGCTTCAGCGTCTCGAGCTGCGCGATCAGCGCGTGGCCGCCCGGATGGGCGATGACTTCGAAATTCTCGCGCTCGCCAAAGCGCTGCACCAGCGCCCGGATGCTCGGCTCGTCGTCGACAACCAGCAGACGTGGAAGCCGATCAGCCATCGGGGGTCATCGCATCCTGGTAGAAAGCTGCGGAAGCAGGTCGATTGCGGCGTGCCCCGCCTTGTACACCTCGAGAATGTCCGCGCGCTTCGGATCGCCTTCGGGAATGTCGCGCAGAAGGAGATCGCAGAAGCCAACGATGGCGGAGAGATGGTTCTGAAATGCGTGCAAGAGCGGATCGTGACTGTTGATCTCGTCGGCTGGGGGGCGTTGAGTCATTAGCTCGTCAATTCGCGCAACGCGAGCGGAATGTTCGTGTTGTCCGGCTTCAGCCGGACCCGAGCGCGATAACAAATCTTTGCCTGTTTTTGCGCGGCCAGTGTAGCGCAGCGGGATCGGAGAAACGCCGACAACCGTCGAGAAAATCTATAGCGACTCGAGATATATCAAGCTGACTGCATGATGAACGATATGTCTCTCTGTTCGTGTACACGCCGTTAGCGGACAGAAGCGATCGTCAAAAACGTCGATCCCTCTTCCTCTCAAAAGACGACGGTTCTGCCGCGCGCGACTGCAAGTGATTGGCAGCCGGTGTTCGAGCACGCGGACGCGATTGCATCGAGCTCCGGATGGCCTCGATCGCGACGTTGCCCGCGCTGGCTTTGCTTCTGGGCGCGGTATGCGGAATCGGGTGGAACGTTGGGTCGGTAGCGTCGGCGTGGTTGATCGCGCCGGTCGTCCTCGCCTGGATGACCTGGTGCGTGAACCGCTGGCAACCCTTCGCCGTACCGATGCTGACGTGCGGCTTTTTCTGTGCGGCCGCAACGCTCGCTGGCGACGCACGCCACCGCTCGCTCGACACGCCGCTCCGCGAGCTGCTGAATCAACAGGTCGGCGGTTTTGATCTGGCGGCGCCGGGTGCGGCCTCCAGACACGATCCAATCGCCATTCGCGCCGTCCTGATCGAGGACGCCGCACAACAGGATGATTTCACGTCGCTGCGCGTCAGGGTCAGCGCGGCCCGTGCGGGCGGCCAATGGCGACCGACGGATGGGGGCGTCACGCTGACCGTCGGTGGGGTGTCGTCGCCCGAACAGATCGTCGAATGGCGGGCCGGTCGGGCGATTGAAACGTTCGCGACCTTTCGGCGGCCGTCGAGGTACTTGAACGATGGCGTGCCCGATTTCGAAACTCAGCTCGCCCTCGACGGGACGACGCTGTTTGGATCGATCAAGAGCGGGCTGCTGGTGCGGGTGACCTCGAAGGGCAGCTTCATGCAGGAACTCGCGGGGCGACTACGTCTGCACGTACGGCGCAGCGTCGAACGATGGGTGGCGCCGCACGGCCGGCTGTCTGCTGCCATTGCCACCGCCGTGCTGATTGGAGACCGCACCGGCCTTCCCGAGGACGTGCGGGTGCGGCTGCAGGCGGCGGGCACCTATCACGTCATTGCGATCTCGGGCGGAAACATCGCGATACTCGCCGGGCTCGTGGCGGGCCTGCTGCTCTTGTGCGGCATCACGGGCCGCGCCGCTGCCCTGGTGACCGCATTCGTGCTCCTCGCGTATGCGCAGGTTGTGACCGCAGGCGCGTCGGTATGGCGCGCCACCCTTATGGCAGTTCTGTATTTCGGCGCACGGCTGGTCGACCATCGGAGCCCGCCGTGGAATGCCATCGCGGTGACCGCGGCCCTCGTCATCTGCGTGCGTCCTCTCGACGTGCGTGATGTGGGTTTCATTCTGACGTTCGGCGCCACGGCCGCTCTGCTCGAGGCTGCACGAAGAACGGCATCGGCGACATCACGGCACCAGCTGGTCCGATGGTTGATCGCGTCGCTCGCGGCCTCTGTGGCTGTCGAGGTCGTGCTGCTGCCGGTGACCGCGTGGACGTTCTCGCGCGTGACGAGTGCAGGCCTTCTGCTCAATCTGATTGCCGTGCCGGCGATGGGACTCGTCCAGGTGTGCGGCCTTGGCGTGTCTATCCTGAGCGGGGTGGACAGCCTCGCCGGCCCAATCGGCTGGCTCGGGCATCTCGCCGCGGTCGCGTTGATTGAAAGTGCGCGGCTCGTGGAAGTTGCGCCGTCGCTCACCACACGGGTGCCTCCTCCACCTGCGCTGCTCGTGATTGCGTACTACATCGGCCTCGGCGGGGCTTTGTGTACTCCTCGCCTGCCTCGCATCGGATGCTGCGTCCTCCTTGCGGCGTCGGCTGCCGCCATCGTCACGGGCCAGCCGACGGGCTGGCTGCAGTCCGCACGCGACTTGCCGCCGCTTCGAGTGACCGCGTTCGATGTTGGGCAGGGCGACGCGACTCTCATCCAGTTTCGCGGCGAAGCAGCGATGCTGGTTGATGCCGGCGGCATACCGTTCGGCAGCGGCTCCTTCGATGTGGGGAGCCGTGTCCTGTCACCGGCGCTATGGGCCCGCGGGCTGCGCCGGCTCGACGCGCTTCTGCTCACGCACGGTGATCCCGACCACATCGGCGGCGCACCGGCAGTGGTGGACGACTTCGCGCCTTCCGCGCTCGTGGAAGGGATTCCCGTGGCGTCACATGCGGGGCTGCGGGCTGTTCTGCAGAAGGCCCGCCAGGACGGTGCAGTCCATCAGCGGTGGCTGTCGGGTAACCGCCTGACGATCGGCGGCGCCGATATTCGCGTCCTGCACCCGCCGGCGCCCGACTGGGAGCGCCGGCGCGTGCGCAACGACGATTCGGTCGTGCTGGAAGTGCGGTATGGCGATGCCGCCGTGCTGCTTCTGGGCGACGTGGGGGCGGCGGTCGAGCGGACGATTCTTCCGCAACTCACCCCCGCACGCATCCGGATTCTGAAAGTGGCGCATCACGGAAGCCGGACGTCGACCTCTCTCGAACTGGTGGAGCAGTGGCGGCCACAGATTGCGGTCATCAGCTGCGGCCGCGGCAACACCTTCGGCCATCCTGCACCCGAGACGCTCAGACGTCTCGAGGCGATCGGTGCGGCGATTTACAGGACGGACGTGGACGGGCAGGTGACGATCGACACGGACGGACAGCACGTACAGGTCAGGACGTATGTCGGAGGAAAGACATGAACCACGAAGAACACGAAGATCGCGAAGAGCACGAAGATGACGAATTAATTCTTTCACTTAGGTACGTAGCGTCCGGCTTCAGCCGGACTGGCACGACCCAGCATCGGCGGCTCATGTCACGCGAGGCTCCAATTTGCATCGCGGAAAAACGCTCGCAGTCGCCTGACGACGAACGCCTCATGGACGGGCAAGTGACGATCGATCGACACCGGAGGAAAGACATGAACCACGAAGAACACGAAGATCACGAATCGATTTTTTCACTTGAGTACGTAGTGTCCGGCTTCAGCCGGACTGGCACGAGCCAACATCGGCGGCTCATGTCACGCGAGGCTCCAATTTGCATCGCGGAAAAACGCTCGCAGGTCAGGACGTATGTCGGAGGAAAGACATGAACCACGAAGAACACGAAGATCACGAATCAAATTTTTCACCAAAGCATCGGATGCGATTACCGTCGCCATTGACACCGCAAGCTGACCAGGTCATGAGTGAAACGATCGGCTGTGCGATTCGGGTGCATCGAACACTCGGCCCCGGATTTCTCGAATCGATTTATCGAAAGGCTATGTGCGTCGAGCTGAAGGCGAGTGGGCTGTCGTACGAAGCGGAGCGCCCGGTACACGTGAAATATCGAGGAGTGGAGATTGCTGGGCAACGGGTCGATTTGATCGTCGAAGGGCAGATTGTCGCTGAGTTGAAGGCTGTCGTGAAACTGGACGAAGTTCATCGCGCGCAGCTCATTTCCTATTTGCGGGCGACCGGGTTGCGTGGGGGTCTTCTCATCAACTTTCGGGTTGCGGTTCTGCGACATGGCTTGCGGAGAGTCGTCTTATAAACCACGAAGATCACGAAGATCTCGAATGGCATGAGTACCTTAATTAGACGTTCGTGCCCTTCGTACCCTTCGTGTCTTCGTGGTTCCGGGATCGCGCGGACCGGTCAGCGCATTCCGGGACGGTATAATCATCCCGCATCCAGTTCAAGTTCATGGCACTGGCGCCCGGAAGTCGTCTCGGCGTCTATGACGTGGTCGCGCTCATCGGCGGCGGCGGCATGGGTGAGGTGTATCGCGCCCGTGATTCGCGGTTGAAGCGCGACGTCGCTCTGAAAATCCTGCCGGAGACCTTCGCGAACGATCCCGAACGGCTGGCGCGCTTTCAGCGCGAGGCCGAAGTTCTCGCGACGCTCAACCATTCGAACATTGCCGCGATCCACGGTCTGGAAGATTCCAACGGTGTCAAAGCGCTGGTGACGGAGCTGGTCGAGGGCGAGACGCTCGCCGATCGGATCGCCCGCGGAGCGATTCCCGTCGATGAAGCGCTTCCAATCGCCAAACAGATTGCCGAAGCGCTCGAAGCTGCCCACGAGCAAGGCATCATCCATCGCGATCTCAAGCCCGCGAACTACAACCGGTTGCGCCTCTAATGAACCACGAAGATCACGAAGATTCCGAATGGCATGAGTACCTTTATTAAACGTTCGTGCCCTTCGTACCCTTCGTGTCTTCGTGGTTACGGTTTTTTCAGTCGCTGCCACTCATCCTCCATCTCCTGCAGCGTCGCATCCTGCAGCAATCGCCCCTGAGCGGCGAATGCCTCCTCGAGCGCGTCGAAGCGCCGCGTGAACTTCTCATTGGCGCGGCGCAGCGCCGACTCCGGTTCGACCCCAAGCTTGCGCGACAGGTTCGCGATGGCGAAGAGCAGATCGCCCATCTCTTCTTCTGCGCGTGACAGATGTCCGGTGGCGCCCGATTCGACTTCGTGGCGCACCTCGGCGACTTCCTCCTCGATCTTGTCGAGCACATCTTCCGATCGGGTCCAGTCGAAACCAACCGCGGCAGCTCTTGCACTGATTTCGTACGACCGCAGGAGCGAGGGAAGCGTCTTTGGCACACCGCTCAGCGTCGTCTTTGGCCGCACCGGGTCGCGTCCTTCGGCCGCGCGCTCGCGGGCCTTCATCGTTTCCCATCGTTCGATGACCTGCTCCGTCGTAATCGCGGTGTCTCCGTGCTCACGCGCGAAGACGTGGGGGTGCCGGCGGACGAGCTTGTCGCACACGGCATCGATGGCGTCGGCAATGGAGAAGTCGCCCGACTCCTCGCAGATCTGGGCCAGAAACACCGCTTCGTACAGGTAGTCGCCCAATTCCTCACGCAGGGCGGCCGGCGACCCGCTCTCGATCGCCTCGAGCACTTCGTAGGTTTCTTCGAGCACAAACGGCCTGAGCGACGCAATCGTCTGCTCACGGTCCCACGGACACCCGCCGGGCGCGCGCAGCGCGCGCATGATCTGCACAAGATGGTCGAAATGTGAACCGGCGGTCTCAGCCATGGTGTCTCCGGCGCGTATGCTACCTTTAGAATCGGTTTCATAACATGACCGACGACGCTACGCCCCGCAGCGATCACAGCGAGTCCTCCGGCATCAGCTTCATCGCCTTCGTGCTGTCGCTCGCTCACACGACGGCCGTGCACTTCGGCGACATGCCCGACCCTGTGAGCGGCGACAAGGGGCAGGCAAACCTTCCGGCGGCGCAGCAGATGATCGACATCCTGTCGCTGCTCGACGAGAAGACGCGCGGCAACCTCACCGCCGAAGAGCGGCAGATCCTCGAACAGGTGCTCTTCGAGCTGCGGATGCGTTACGTGGAGGTGTCGACCGGCGCGTCAGCCTCACCGGCATCGGAGCCGAAGTCGCGCATCATCATTCCTTGAGCGGTGACCGCTGAGCCCGCCCGCATAACCTTTCTCGGCACCGGCACCTCGTCCGGGGTGCCGAGCATCGGCTGTACCTGTGCGGTCTGTCGGTCGACGGACCCGCGCGACAAGCGGCTGCGTCCGTCGATCTACGTGAACGTGCCGGGCCGCGCGGCAATCCTGGTTGATACATCGCCCGATCTGCGGCAGCAGGCGTTGACTCACGACGTCACGCGCGTCGATGCGATCCTGTTCACGCACAGCCACGCAGATCACATCCTCGGGCTCGACGAGATCCGCCGGTTCAATTTCATGCAGCGCGGCGCGATCCCGTGTTACGCCACATCGGACGTATGGACGAACATCCGCCGGACGTTTCATTACATCTTCGACGGCGTGCCGCGACTGGGCGGCGGGATTCCGATGATCGAGGCGCATGAGATCGATGGTCCGTTTGCGATCTCCGGCGTCCAGGTCGTGCCGGTGCCGCTGCTTCACGGCAACATGCCGATTCTCGGGTTTCGTTTCGGCAGCTTTGCCTATCTCACCGATTGCAGCGCCATTCCAGACGAGTCGTGGCGGCTCGTCGAAAACGTCGACACTCTCGTCATCGACGCGCTGCGCGACAAGAAACATTCGACGCATTTCACGGTGGACGAGGCGCTGGCCTCGATTGCCCGGATTGCGCCGCGGCGCGCCTACCTGACACACATGGCCCACGACCTGGGCCACGCCCAGACGAACGCGCGGCTGCCCGCCGGTGTTGAACTGGCATATGATGGCCTCGTGCTCGACGCCTCAGTCGACGCGTCGTAGCCCGCATGGAGGTCCTGCACTTTCCCGATGATGCGCGGCCGCCCTGGCTCGTGCATCCGGTGCTTGCTCTCGGCAACTTCGACGGCCTGCATCGCGGACATCTCAAGATCATCGAGCGCGTGAAGCGCGGTGCGGTGGAGCACGGCGGCACCGCGATGGCCATGACGTTCGACCCGCATCCGCCGCGGGTGGTTCGCCCGGACAAAGCTCCCCCTCTGCTGATGACGCTCCCGCAGCGCCTCGAAGCGCTCGACCACGCGGGCATCCACGCCATTGCCGTCGTGCCCTTCACGCGGGAGCTGTCGCAGTGGGAGCCCGAGACGTTCGTGCGCGCCGTCCTCGTGGACTGGCTGCATGTATCCGAAGTGTGGGTGGGAGCGAATTTCCTGTTCGGGCACGATCGGAGCGGCAACTTTTCGCTGCTGCGCACGCTCGGCCAGCGCTACGGCTTCCGGGCCGAAAAGATCGATCCCGTTCGCTACAAGGAGTTCGTCGTCAGCAGGTACTCGCATTCGCCGGCTGGTTGCTGAAGGACGCGTGGACGAGGCGGGTGCGCTGCTCGGACATGCTTACGCCCTGGTAGGCACCATCGTCGAAGGGAAGCGCCGGGGCCGGGAGCTTGGTTTTCCCACCGCGAACCTGCGCACCGAGAACGAACTGATTCCTCCGCACGGCGTCTACGCGACCACACTGACGATCGACGGAATCGTGCGGGCCGCGGTCACGAATGTCGGTGTGAATCCCACCTTCGGCGACGGCAACGCGACGTCCATTGAAACGCACGTCCTGCGGTACGACGGCCAGCTCTACGGCCAGCGCGTGCAGCTTGGGTTCGTGCAGCGCATCCGCGATGAGCGCCGCTTCGACGACGTCGATGCGCTTCGCGCGCAGATTGATGCGGATTGCCGGAGGGCGGAGCGATTGTTTACGAGATTATCTGTATAAAGATATGTCGTTCGCGCTGTGAACGACTCCGATCCATATGCTTCATCTGTACAACACGCTGACTCGCCAGGAAGAGTCGTTTGCGCCCGCCCGGGACAACGTCGTGCGTCTGTATGCGTGCGGCCCCACCGTTTACGCACGCGCGCACATCGGGAATTTCCGGACGTTCGTCTGCCTCGACGTATTGAGGCGGACGCTCAAGTACGTGGCGGGGCACGATGTGCATCAGGCGGTCAACTACACAGACGTCGACGACAAGACCATCGCCGGCGCGCAAGAGGCAGGCGTGCCGCTTCGCGAGTACACGGAGCCGTGGATTCGCGCATTCCGTGAAGACGTGTCGCAGCTGGGGATTGAGCCGCCCGAAGAGACACCTCGCGCCACCGATGAGGCGAACCTGCGCGCCATGAGCGACATGATTCTCAGCGCTCGAACGCAACGGCCACACGTATCGGCGCGACGGCTCGATCTACTTCCGGATTGCGAGCTTTCCGCAGTACGGCCGTCTGGCGAGGCTCGATCGCGAGGGAATGCAGGATGGAGCGAGCGTGGATGTCGACGAATACTCCAAAGACGACCCGCGCGACTTCGTGCTCTGGAAAGGAACTCGTCCAGGCGAGCCGTCATGGGATTACGGGACCGGCGCCGGCCGTCCGGGATGGCACATCGAATGCTCGGCCATGGCGCTGCGGCTTCTCGGCGAACCGCCGATCGACATTCATGCCGGCGGCATCGATCTGATATTTCCACATCACGAGAACGAGATTGCCCAGAGCGAAGGCGCCGGGAGCCACCCGTTCGCGCGCTTCTGGGTGCACGTCGAGCATCTTTTCGTGGAAGGCGAGAAGATGTCGAAATCGCTCGGCAACACCTACACGCTGGACGAGATTGCCGCGCGCGGGCATCGACCGTCCGCGCTTCGCTACCTGCTCCTGTCGTCGCACTACCGGAAGCAGCTGAACTTCACCTGGACGGGGATGGATCAGGCGGAGGAAGCGATTCGCCGGATTGTCGATTTTCTGGCACGTCTCGACGCGGTCACTGCCGCTGACACGCAGTCGTCGCACGCGCGGGAGGCTGTGGAAACCGCGCGTCAGGCGTTCACGTCGGCTCTCGAGAACGATCTGAACACTGCGGCCGCGCTGGCGGCTGTCTTCGACCTGGTCCGGGATGTGAATGCAGCGATAGACGCGCGCGAGATCTCCACCGCGGATGCGGCTGCGGTGCGGCAGGCCGTCGAGGAATTCGACCGGGTGCTGGGCGTCGTCAGTCTCCGTCAGGCCGAAGATGCACAGCCGCCGCTTCCGGTGGAGGAAATCGAGCGGCTGATCGAGGAGCGCCAGGCGGCGCGCCGGCAGCGCAACTTCGCGGCGGCCGATAGTATCAGGCAGCAGCTCGCGGATCGGGGCGTGCTGCTCGAGGACAATGCGGGCGGCACGCGCTGGAAAAAGAAATGAGCACGACGACGAGGCCGACGGTCGTTCCACATGTGAAGACGAGCCTGCCGGGCCCGAACGCGAAGGCGATCATCGACCGCGATGGCAAGGTGGTGTCGCCGTCGTATACGCGCGACTACCCGCTCGTGATTGCGAGAGGCGCCGGCGCGGTCGTGGAGGATGTCGACGGCAACGTGTTTCTCGATTGCACCGCGGGCATCGCCGTCACGTCGACGGGGCATTCGCACCCCGAAGTCGTACAAGCCATCGTCGACCAGGCGCAGAAGTTCCTTCACATGTCGGGCACCGATTTTTACTACGAGCCGCAGGTACGGCTGGCGGAGGAACTGTCTGCGATTGCGCCTATGCGCGGGCGCGCCGCGATCGTTTTTCGGGAATTCGGGCACCGAAGCGAACGAGGCGGCGCTCAAGCTGGCCAGGTACTACACCAGGCGTCAGAACGTCATCGCGTTTCTCGGCGCCTTCCACGGCCGGTCGATGGGCTCGCTCGCCGCGACAGCCAGCAAGGTGATCCAGCGCAAGGGGTTCTCGCCGATGGTGCCGGGCACCTACCATGCGCCATACCCGGACTGTTACCGCTGCCCGGTCAACGCGACGCCGGATACGTGCGCGGCCGAATGTCTCAACTTCATCGAGCAGCAATTGTTCGTCCATCTCGTGTCGCCGGACGAGGTGGCCGCGGTGATCGTCGAGCCGATTCAGGGTGAGGGCGGCTACATCGTTCCCCCGAACGTGTTTCTGCAGCGGCTGCGCGAGCTCACGAAACATCACGGAATTCTGCTCATCGTCGACGAGGTGCAGTCGGGCATGGGGCGCACGGGTCGGATGTTCGCCATCGAGCATGCCGGGGTCGAGCCCGACATCGTCAGCATCGGAAAGGGGATTGCGTCGGGGCTGCCGCTCGGCGTGGTGACGGCGCCGGGCGACATCATGTCGTGGCCCCCGGGGTCGCACGCCAGCACGTTTGGCGGCAATCCCGTATCGTGCGCGGCGGCGCTCGTGACCATCCGGCTGCTTCGCGAAACCCTGATGCGGAACGCGGAAACTGTCGGCGCGCACATGATGAACGGGCTGAAGGCGCTCATGGACAAGCATCCGATCATCGGGGACGTCCGCGGTCGCGGCCTCATGATCGGTGTCGAATTCGTGCGCGATCGGCAAACGAAGGAGCGCGCCACCACCGAGCGCAACGCACTCGTGCATGAATGCTTCAAGCGGGGCCTGCTCGTACTCGGCGCCGGCCGCAACGCGATTCGCTTGTCCCCTCCGCTGGTGCTTACAAAGCAGCAGGCCGACACGGCCGTCGAGATCCTCGATCAGGCGCTGTCGGCGATCTGAACCACGAAGGGCACGAAGGGCACGAAGGGAACGAAGAAGGATATACGTAGAGCGCAGGCTTCAGCCTGCGCGACACTAGTCGTCGTGGGCATACGTAGTGTCCGGCTTCCTTGGCCTGAGCCCCGTCGAAGGCAGCCGGACCCAGGTCTTTCTAACCTTCGGTCTTTCTAACCTTCGTGTCTTCGCGATCTTCGTGATCTTCGTGGTTCCGTGGTTCCGTGGTTCTGGCCCCGGACATGCCTCGGCTGACCGGCATGTCAGAGGATGCCCGTCAGGCGCTCGGGAAACTGGGCGAAGACCTTGCCTGCGACGAACTGTGCCGGCTGGGGTACGTCATTCTTGCCCGCCGGCACCGTACTCGCTTCGGCGAAATCGACGTCATCGCCCGCCACAAGGCGATGATCGTGTTCGTCGAGGTGAAGGCCAGGCGGCATGACGGCTTTGGCGGTGCGGGTGCTGCGGTCACGT
Organism: uncultured Acidobacteriota bacterium; assembly: GCA_963814955.1. GTDB lineage: Bacteria > Acidobacteriota > Vicinamibacteria > Vicinamibacterales > UBA2999 > DATCJA01. The sequence goes on along the minus strand of CAWFEX010000007.1, from coordinate 43,259 downwards.
CGTGGAAGCAGCGCCGGATTGTGCGTATGGCGAGCGACTACCTGGCGCGCCAGGGCCTGCTGGAGGCGCCGTGCCGATTCGACGTGGTCGCGATAGACTTTCAGGGCGACTCCCCGCGCATCGAGGTATATACCGACGCGTTTACCGCCTGATGGCGCTCGCGCGTCTACGGGCCACGGAGACCCCGAGAGACGGGGACGATTTGGCGTGTCGCATTCGTATGGCGGACCTTCATGGCCCGCCTGCGTCCGTCGTAGGGCGGGCCTTTACGGCCCGCCGGTGAATTGCTGCTGATATGTCTGAACTGCGTAAAGATCCCGTTACCGGCCGCTGGGTGATCATCTCGACCGAGCGGAGCAAGCGCCCCACCGACTTCCGGCTCGAATCAGTTCACATTGCCCCCGACGGTTCGTGTCCATTCTGCGAAGGGCACGAGGAGATGACGCCGAAGGAGCTGCTGGTGTACGGCCGCAACGGCAGCGGGCCGAACACGTCGGGATGGAGTCTGCGCGTCGTCCCGAATCAGTTTCCGGTGCTCCGCGTCGAGGGTGCGCTCGATCGGCGAGGCGAAGGGCTGTTCGACAAGATGAACGGCATCGGCGCGCACGAAGTGGTCATCGAGTCGCCGCGGCATGAGGACACGCTGGCGTCGATGGACGAGCGCGCCGTCGAGCAGGTGCTGTGGGCCTGCCGCGAGCGCGTGCAGGATCTGAAGCGCGATCGGCGCTTTCGCTACATGATCATTTTCAAGAACCACGGAGCCGCCGCCGGGGCGTCGCTCGATCATTCGCACACCCAGCTCATCGCCCTTCCGATTGTGCCGCGCGAGGTGCGCGACGAGGTGGACGGGTCGCGGCTGCATTACCAGACGAAGGAGCGCTGCGTCTTCTGCGACATTCTGCGGCAGGAGGAGACTGAGGGCCGGCGTCTGATTGCGGAGAACGCGGATGTGGTGGCCGTGGCCCCATACGCGCCGCGATTTCCGTTCGAGACGTGGATACTCCCGAAGCGGCATCAGGCGCTCTTCGAGGATGCGCCGCGCCACGAGTATGCGTCGCTGGCGCGCATGCTTGGCGACATTCTCCGGCGGATGAACAAGGCGCTGCTGTTTCCGCCGTACAACCTGCTGATTCACAGCGCGCCGGTGGTGGAGCCGGCAGGGGAGTATTACCACTGGCACGTGGAGATCATTCCGAAGCTGACGAAGATTGCCGGGTTCGAATGGGCCACCGGGTTCTACCTGAACCCGACGTCGCCGGAGGAAGCGGCCCAGGTATTGCGCGACATCCGCCCGTGATGTCCGTGCGTCATTCCGTACGTAGTGTCCGGCTTTAGCCGGACCCCCACAGACCTGTACGCGACGTAGACGTAGTGTCCGGCTTTAGCCGGACTGATATCGACGTCCGCGTCGTCGGGCATCTCGGCTCCGCTCACCGGCTCGGCACGCCCGCCCAGAGGCGTATCGTGGTTGGTTCGTCGAAACGTGGGTTCTCTGGCGACCGAGACCGTTTCGCTTCGCGAGACACCCGCCGCCGCGGGCTTTTAATGGAGACAGTACATAGGCCGGGGCCTTCAGTCCCCGCGGCAACCTTGCCGGTGCCGATCCCCTACGGTATGATCAACGTTCGTCGCGAGCGGGAATAACTCAGTGGTAGAGTGCGACCTTGCCAAGGTCGAAGTCGCGGGTTCGAATCCCGTTTCCCGCTCCAACCTTCGCTCACGGCTGCAACGGTTGCGTGAGTTACGGTTGGCAGGCCATGCGAAGGTTTCGCTGATGCGAGCTTCGGCGAGGCAGGCCATGCGAAGCCGGCCTTCTGTGCCCGCGCCGCGGGCGCGCGAACCCCGCGAGACATCCTGACGGCGCCGTCGCCAAGTGGTAAGGCAGAGGTCTGCAAAACCTCCATCTCCGGTTCAAATCCGGACGGCGCCTCCAAATTTTGCCTAAGAAATCGGCAGATCTCGATCGATCAACTAGCGTGCTGAGCACTTCGACCTTAGCTTAACTTTAGCTTACGAGAAGGGACGACGACAGCCAGGTTGCGATGACGAACGAACAGTTACTCGCCGAGGTTGAAGAGATCCTGCGAACCATGCCACCGGAAGACGAATTCGAGAAGGACAACGTCGGGCAGCATGGTGCACGGTGCGCAAGGTGTGACAGCGCTAAAGTTGTTACTTCGACAACCGGGCTACGTCGTAGTCGCGTGATGGGCGACCGCATTCACAGCTTCTGCCAAGGGATAAACGCTCCGGGCCTGCCGATCGAACACTCAAGGTTCGGGTCTGGCGAGGCGAAGCCGTTGCCGCCCGACCTCGCTTCTCCGCCGTTAGAAGGTGACTCGGAATCCAATCTGGCCGGAGCGTTGTTCCGACCGCTGGAAGTCGCCAGAGAACGCTACGGGCTGTAACAGAGTCGGATCGCGTTGCCCCGCAGTGGCACCCGCCGGAATCGTCACGCGCCGGTTGTTGTTCGCCGCATTCAATCCGGCCGAAGTGATCTGACTGGGATTGAGCGCATTGAAGACATTGAAGATCTCGGCGATAGCCTCCACCCTCACGCGCCCGGGCAGGCCGAACACTCGTGAGACACGGAGGTTCAATTGCGATTGCGGCCACGTGCGGCCGCAGTTGACCGTCCGGCACGGTCCGATCTCACGCACTTCTCCAATCCCGGTATCGGCATCGTAATCGCCCGCGGCGTACGCGGTCGGCGGAAGGTCCGTCACCATGCCGTCACCGTTCAAATCGCGACCGTCGATGAGCGACAACGGCAGCGACGATCGGTACAGGAAGAACGGCGCGACGCGAAATGCGTACGGAAGCTCGAACACCGCGCTCATACTGAGGCGATGACGCGCATCCGTGGTGAGATTCGGCCCAAACTGCACCGGAGCATCGAACGGATCGTTCGCATCCACGATATTCGCGACGTTCAGCTCGTCGGACGAATTACCGATGGTACTGAGACCGCGCGACAGCGTGTACGAGGCCGAATAGTCGATCCCCCTCGAGAGCCGGCGACGCGCGCTCAGGATCAACGCGTCGTACCGACTTCGCCCTCGGCTCAAGACGGGGCGGTTGGCGGGGGTGTTAGGACTGAGCGGCGACGGCAGGCGCGCCGAGATCCTGCGCACGGTCGTTCCCGGAATGAGCGTGTTCAGAATGGGACGGACGTTGAGGTCCCGGCCGAGCGAATTGACGTAATCGACGCTGATGACGGTGTCGGGTGTCAGCTCGTGCGACCAGCCGACATTGGTCTGCAGTTGGCGCGGCTGCTGCAAGCGTGGATCGACCCACTGCCCTTGGACCGGGCTGGCGCCCGTCGCCTGATTCTGGCTGGCGATGTTCGAGAGCGGCTGCCCCGCGCGGTAGAAGGCGCCGTCCGCGTTCAGGATGCCGCTCGCGTTCTCGACGTTGAAGATGTTGCCGAATCTGCTGCCGTTGGCGTCCTGCGCGGCCAACAGCACGTTGGAGTTCGTGAAGCCGAAATCGGTGTAGATGCCCCAACCCGCGCGAATGACGTCACGACCGGTCCCGCTCAGATCGTAGACGGCGCCCACGCGCGGCTGGATGTTGTTGCGGTCGGACCGCGGATCGAGGCCGAAGTTTTCCAGCCCGATAATGCCCTCGAGCAGTCCTGCGCGCGAGGCGGCCTGGATCTTGACGAAGTTCGGGTTCAATGACTGGTCGAACACGATGCCCGTGACCAGGTCATAGCGCAGACCGAGGTTCAGCGTCAGACGATTGCTCACGCGCCAGTCGTCCTGGATGTAGGCGCCGTATTGCTTGTTGGGGATATTCGCGTACGCATCGCCAGTGCTCACCGACACAGTCCTGACAGGACCATTGGGATCGTTGTTGAGCATCGTGTTGATGATCACGTCTTTGGCCGTGTTGAGCGTCGTGTAGAGGCGCGGCTCGTTGATGAAGTTGACGCCCGCCTTGAAGTCGTGGCCGAGACCGCCGAATGCCGTCACGTGCCACGAGAAATCGTCACGCAGCTGGTACTTCTGCTGTTCAACCGATTGCGGCGTGTTGATGTTGGCACCGGTGATCACGCCGTTGGGAAAGGTCAGGTTGGGTGCTGACGATCGTGCCGCAATCAGGCCGCTGAAGTCGGCGAACTGGACGATGAACTCGTTGAGCGTCGAACCCGCCAATACCCAGTTGTAGTTCGCGTTGATGGAATTCAGCGTGTTCGTGCTGTCGCCCCAGGTCTCGGGCGTCACGACGGGCGAGGCGCCGTACGGCTGGCCGTTGGTGTTGCGGCCGTACCGCACCGACAGATATTGTGCGGGGTTCACCACCGCCGTCATTTTCGCGATGCCGATGTTTTCCCGATACTCGATCGGGTAGATGCCATCGAGATTCGGGAACAGTCCCCGCGTATTCACCGCTTGTTTGGTGTCCTGCTGTGTGCGCTCGAGCGCGAAGAAGAAGTGGACGCGATCCCTGGCGATCGGCCCTCCAGCGCTGCCGCCGAACTGGTTTCGCCGGTAATCCTGCTTGGGCACATTGGCGCGTCTCTCCGTCTGTGTCCGGACGTTCATCGCGGCGTCCCGAAACAGCTCGAAGAAGCTTGCCTGAAGTGTGTTGGTTCCACTCTTCGTGACGACGTTCATCACGCCGCCGTTGCTTCGCCCGTACTCCGCCTTGAAGCGCTGCGTCTGAAAGTTGAATTCCTGGATGGCTTCGAGTGGAAACTGCTGAAGCAGGCCGCCAACGGTATCGTCGTTGTTGTCGCCGCCATCGATCGTGTAGTTGACGTTGCGCCCGTTGCCGCCGTTGATCTGCGGCGCATATTGGGTGCTCTTGGTCGGGTCGGTATGGAAGCCGAGACCGACACCCGGGACGGTGGCTGCGAGATTCGCGAACTGCCGCCCGTTCAGTGGCAGGTTCTCGATGCGCCTGATGTCGACCACCTGCCCGACCGAGGCATTGGCGATGTTCACGAGCGGAGCCGCGGCGGTCACGTTGACCGTTTCCGCCAGTTGAGCGATCGGCAGATTGAAGTCAATCGAGACGGTCCGTGCGACGTTGACCTCGATGGCCTGCCTCAAAACCGTCGTGAAGCCTTGCAGTTCGGCAGTCAGGTCATAGAAGCCGACCGGCAATGCCGACAGTCGATACACGCCCTCCGCGTCGCTCACCTCGACGCGAGTGAAGCCGGTGGCCGGGTTCGTGGCCGTGACGGTCACGCCGGGCATGGCCGCTTCTTGCTGGTCGATGACCCGACCGGTGATATTCCCTGTCGTCTGTTGCGCGAATGTCGGAGCGCAGAGCAACAGCACGGCCGCAACCGCCGCGAACCACGTCTTGATCATTGGTCCCTCTAATCGTTCACAATCCAACGCCCCGCGTGCGCTGTCGCGCCCTGCGAGGACCGAGCATGCTCGAGCCGCACCCGCGCTGACGCGGGCTGCTCCGGCGGCGGGCGCCGATCGAATTTGGCGAACCCAGCCTGCACCATGTCGCACTTTATTGGACATGCAGCTCGTCTATAGCTCCGGCTTGCCGTACATTCACACCTTCTGCTAGGGGATAACGCTCTGGGCCTGCGGAGCGAACACTCGGGGTTCGGATCTGGCGAGGCGAAGCCGCTGCGCCCGACCTGACGTAGCACGCTGCCGACGCCTCTAGCCGACCCAGCTCAGCAGCACAGACGCGCGTTCTGCCTCATTGCTCGCCGCAGTGACCGGCGCTACACTGCGCACCGCCACGGTTGACAACGTAGCCCGCTGACTACGGAATGGAGGACGCAATGAAGACGCACCAGGTCGCGGGTGGCGGAGGCGTACAGCTCCACGTCGTTGAGACCGGCAACGCGGGGGGCAGGCCCATTCTGTTCATCCACGGCGGTTCGCAGTCGTGGCTTACCTGGAGTCGACAACTGGACTCCGAGTTGGCGCGTGACTATCGCCTCGTCGCAATGGATCTGCGCGGGCATGGCCTCTCGGATAAGCCTCGCGATGCCTACGGTGACTCCCGACTATGGGCCGATGATGTCGCCGCGATCATCGACGCGCTCAATCTTGATCGTCCTGTCCTCAGCGGCTGGTCGTACGGTCCGCTTGTCATCCTGGACTATCTGCGGCACTACGGCGAGGACCGTGTCGGCGGCATCCACTTCGTCGGCGGCATCACGAAACTCGGCAGCGACGCGGCGATGTCCGTCATCACTCCCGAGTGGCTGAGTCTTGTGCCGGGCCTTTGCGCGACGGACGCCGAAGAGAGCGTACGCAGTCTCGAGTCGCTGTTGCGACTGTGCTTCGTTCAGCAGCCGTCGGCGAGCGACCTGTACCTGATGCTGGGTACAACGTCTCAGTCCCGCCTTACGTGCGGCAGGGCCTGTTCTCCCGGGCCTTCGACAACGACGATCTCCTGCCCCGGATCCGCAAACCTGCGCTGATCACGCACGGCGCGAAAGATGCCATTGTGAAGCCAGAGGTCGTGGATCAGCACAAGGGTAGCCTCGCCCACGCCCAGATCCATATGATGCCCAACGTCGGCCACGCAGCGTTTTGGGAGGACGCCGCCGCGTTCAATCAGCGCCTGGGCGCATTTGTTGAAATGTGCAGCGGTGTGACAACGGCCACGAGCGGACACGCTGTCCATGGTGGCTGAGACGGTCGCTGATTGAAGGGAGCTATCTCCCGGCATTGCTGTGAGCTTGTCAGGGCACCCAGGGCCAATCAGATCGCGCCGCACACGGCACAATTTTTCTCGACAGCAATTCAGCGGTCGTCAGCGCCATCGCCGGCGAGCGCGGATGATCGCGGCTGCTTTTGCTCGGGGGTTCGCGACGTTCGCTCTCACCTCCGCAGAGTAGGTAGTCGTTGAAACAAGTTCATCAAAACGAGGGCTAGGGTTTACCACCAAGAATCCAAAGACGCGCCAGAACCCAAACGACCCAGATACCGATGCAAGTCGGAACAAACAGTAAAACCAGGAGGAGCGACCGCCGTGGTGCCATCGCTCTTGACCGCAGAAATACAAAGCCCGCTGCAATGCTAACTACGGGCGAAAGGATCAAATAAAGTGTTGTCGGTATGAATGGCAGGTCATCGAGGGTTAGGTCCCAATAAGCGGGAATCTGCAGCATGAAACCCAGAGCCCAGTAGACAATCACCGCGATCGTGATGGCCTCAACAAACGACACCGCGTCCTTCGTGTGGCAGGCGCTCACGGGCCGCGACCCCCTTTGGGAACAGACTCGTTTGCGAGTACTTGTTCGAGCAGCGGTTTCGCTAGGCTGAGGCAATACGCATGCTTGGGGGATCCATGCTGCCGCGCGGGCCGCGATCTCATCGTGAGCTGTGCGAAGGCCGTTAACCTTCTGTTTGCCGTGGGCGGACACGACCTCAAGCGTACCTGATAGACTCCGCTCAGCCGCCGTCGTAACCGGAGGCCACCATGCCACGCCGCGCCCCGCATCGCCCCGCCCTCGTGACCACCTTTGTTGTCTCGTTGTCCATCGCCGCGTGTGGCGGCGTCGTGGACCCGTTCGTCGGCGTGATGAAGAAGGTTGGCTGAGCCGACCCGCGGCTCTGTCCCACGACGCGAAAGGCAACTGAATCGAGTAGAACGTCTGACGCCCAGTCGCCGCCGTATAATCACGCCGGTCCTGCGTGTCGCTCACTCCTGGCACTCGCCTCGGTCCGTACGAAATCACCGCCCTTCTTGGCGAGGGCGGCATGGGCAAGGTCTGGCGGGCGCATCACACGGCGCTCAAGCGGGACGATGCCCTGAAGGTGCTACCGGACGCCTTCGCGTCGGACCAGGACCGACTCGCTCGATTCCGCCGTGAAGCGCAGGTCCTCGCTTCACTGAATCATCCCAACATCGCCCACGTCTACGGGTTGGAGCAGTCAGACGGCGTGCAGGCGCTCGTGATGGAGCTGGTCGAGGGACCAACGCTGGCCGACCGCATCGCCCAGGGACCGATTCCCATTGGCGAGGCGTTGCCGATCGCGAAGCAGATTGCCGAAGCGCTGGAGGCCGCCCACGAGCAGGGCATCATCCACCGCGACCTGAAGCCGGCCAACATCAAGCTGCGGCCCGATGGCACCGTGAAGGTGCTCGACTTCGGACTGGCGAAAGCGCTCGACCCAAGTTCGAGTGCCGTCGATGCGACGCACTCGCCGACAATTATCAGTCCGGCGATGACGGGCGCGGGTGTGCTGTTGGGCACGGCGGCCTACATGAGCCCCGAGCAAGCCAAGGGGCAAACCGCCGACAAGCGCAGCGACATGTGGGCGTTCGGATGCCGTTCTCTTTGAGATGCTCACAGGACGGCGAGCGTTCGCCGGTGGCGAGGTCTACGAGGTGTTGGCGTCAGTATTAGCGCGGGAGCCGGACTGGACGCTTCTGCCTCCTGACCTCTCGCCCACGCTCACCACGTATATCAAACGCTGTCTGCACAAGGACCCGAGGCAACGCATTGGTGACGTGCAGAGCATCCGACTGGCGCTGGAGGGCGCGTTTGAGGCAGGCGCAAAGCCGACCGCCACCACATCACCCGCAGTAGCCGGGCCCCGCATCGGTTGGCGAGGAGCGATGCCGTGGGCATTGGCCGGGGTGCTCGCCGGGGGCCTTCTCCTTTTGGCTGTGATGCGGCCCGAGCCTGCGCCGTCCACGTCCCTCACGCGCTTCTCCGTCCCACTCGCCACCAATGAATCGTTCACGACCTCGAATCGGCACGCCGTCGCGCTCTCACCAAATGGAACCCACGTCGTCTATACCGCCAACCAACAACTCTTGCTACGGCCGTTGGATCAGTTACAGGCAACGCCGATACCCGGCACGGATGGCGCCTTTTGAACCGTTCTTCTCCTCTGATGGCCAGTGGATTGCCTTCTTTGCCGGGGGCCAACTCAAACGTGTGTCGGTGACTGGTGGGGCGCCCGTGACGCTCGGCGCGGTGGGTCTCCCGTTCGGTGGCTCGTGGGGAGCCGACGGCACGATCCTCGTTGGGCAGGGGCCGATGGGGATTCTGCGCATACCTGCTGCTGGTGGCACACCCGAGGTGCTGATTCCGGTGGAGAATGGCCAACTGGCGCACGGCCCGCAGATGCTGCCGGGGGGCGAATGGGTGCTCTTCACGCTTCGACACGCCGCCGCAAGCTCCTGGGACGAGTCGCAGGTCGTCATGCAGTCGTTGGCAACCCGCGAGCGAATCGTCTTGATCGAAGGTGGGCGGGATGCGCGGTATGTGCCGACCGGCCATTTGGTGTACGCGCGCGATGCGGTGCTGTTGGCCGTGCCGTTCGATCTCGGGGAGCGCCGCGTCACCGGCGGACCCGTGCCGCTCGTCGAGAACGTCGGGAACACGCTCGGTAGCGCCGCTCAGTTCAGTGTAGCGGCCGGCAACGGGTCACTGGTCTATGTGCCACCGGGCGCCATTAGGATGTTCAGTACCCCTCGCACGCTGGTCTGGGTGGATCGAAAGGGGCGAGAAACGCCAATCGCGACTCCCCCACGGGGTTATCTCTATCCGCGCCTCTCGCCGGACGGGACGCGCGTGGCGCTCGATGTGCGCGACGGGCCTGCGGACATCTGGATCTGGGATCTCGGCCGCGAGACGCTCACGCGCCTGACGTTCGACCCCAGAGCGGACCGTGCGCCCGCGTGGTCGCCCGACGGACGCCGGATTGCGTTTTCGTCTCAGCGCGATGGCAGTCTGGGGAACCTGTTCTGGCAGGCAGCGGATGGCACCGGCGCTGCGGAGCGGCTGGCCGAGGGTAAGCGCGATATGTTCCCCACTTCGTTTTCACCCGACGGCTCACAGATTCTTATCAACGTGGCCACGGGCGGGGCCACCGGCGCACAGGGCGAGAACGACGACGTCGCCGCCGTTTCACGTAAGCCGGAGGGTCGTGAGATGCCCCTGCTGGCGACCACGTTTGGGGAGCGGAACGGGGAAGCGTCCCCCGACGGTCGCTGGTTGGCATACGAATCGGACGAATCGGGACGGGACGAGATTTACGTGCGGCCGTTCCCGGACGTGCAAGGTGGACGCTGGCAGGTTTCGACCGGCGGGGGTACACGCCGCTCTGGGCGCGAAGTGGACGCGAGCTGTTCTATCTCATGCCGCCGGGGCGCGTCATGAGCGTGCTCATACAGCGCGGGGAGAGCTTCTCGGCCGGCAACCCGCAACTCGTCTTCGACGGTCCATATGTTGCGCCGAATACCGGTCGCACTTACGATGTCGCGCCCAACGGTGAGCGGTTTCTGATGATCAAAGATGCTGCGAGTTCGGACAAGACGTCCGGCGCCACCGCAAACATGATCGTCGTGCAGGGCTGGTTCGAGGAGCTGAAGCGCCGCGTGCCGACCAACTGATGGCCCTCCAAGCTGGCACGCGCATTGGCCCATTTGAAGTCATCGGCCAGATTGGTGCCGGCGGGATGGGCGAGGTCTATCGGGCCACCGACATCAACTTGACCCGGCAGGTGGCCATCAAGGTTCTGCCCGACACTTTCGCGAACGATCCGGAGCGACTCGCGCGCTTTGAACGTGAAGCGAAGACACTGGCATCACTGAATCATCCCAACATCGCGCAGATCTATGGATTTGAGAGGGCCGACCCTTCGACAAGCTCAGGGCAAGCGGGTGTTCGCGCGCTGGTGATGGAGCTCGTCGAAGGGCCAACGCTTGCGGACCGCATCGCGCAAGGGCCGATTCCCGTCGATGAGGCGCTCCCGATCGCTCGTCAAATTGCCGAAGCGCTCGAAGCCGCACACGAGCAGGGCATCATCCACCGCGACCTGAAGCCCGCGAACATCAAAGTGCGGTCGGACGGCACCGTGAAGGTGCTCGACTTTGGACTGGCGAAGGCGCTTGATCCGATGTCGGCAGGTGTTGATGCGACGGCGTCTCCCACGATTACGTCACCCGCGATGATGACCGGCGTCGGAATGTTGCTCGGCACTGCTGCCTACATGAGTCCGGAGCAGGCGCGTGGCAAGGCCGTCGACAAGCGCAGCGACATCTGGGCATTTGGCTGCGTGCTGTACGAGATGCTCGACCGGGCGATCGGTCTTCAAGGGCGAGGATGTCGCAGAAGTCATCGGGGCAGTGCTCAAGACGGAGCCCGACTGGAAGCGATTGCCGACGAATGTCCCACTGTCGATTCAACGACTCTTGCGACTTTGCCTCGAAAAGAGTCCCAGAAATCGACGAAGCGGCGCGTCCGATGTTCGTATCGACATCGAGCAGGCACTCAAGGAGCCGGAGATCGCCCCGACGCCGTCGGCTTCCTTTCCACGCAGCAGACGATTGGCGTGGATTGCGGCCACGATCATTGTTTGTTCGGCACTCACCGGCTTGGCTACGTGGTGGGCAGTACACCCGGCAGCACCAAGGGTCATCCGTATGGCCATCCCTGCGTCAGGTCCGACCGCGCTCGGAATTGATGGCCGCGACCGCGACCTTGCCATAACGCCTGACGGCCGGCACATCATCTACCGTGGCCCGACCAACGAGCTGTTCGTGCGAGCCGTCGATGAAGGGCAACCGTCTGTTCTCCCTGGCCCCGGCCAGCCGCGCGGCGTCTTCGCGTCTCCCGACAGTCAGTGGATTGGTTTCTATGAGCATGGCACGCAGCTGAAGAAGGTGGCCGTCACCGGCGGTCCCGCCGTGGTGATTACCCTCGTCGATTCTGACCCGCGCGGAGGGACGTGGGGTCCGGACGGCACGATCGTCTATGCGACTAGTGCCGTGGCGACGGGTCTTCAGCGCGTATCCGCCGCTGGCGGGCAGTCCACTGTGCTGACAAAGCCAGACGTGCAGCGCGGGGAAGATCACTTCTGGCCAGAGTTCTTGCCTGGAGGCCGGGCGATCCTGTACAGCGTCGTGACGGCGGCAAGAGGCGAAAGCCAGATCGCCGTCCTCGATCTGGCGACCGGAACCTCGAAAGTCGTGCTTCGCGGCGGGAGCCACGCCACATACGTGTCGACGGGACATCTTGTGTACGGCGTCAATGGCACCGTACGGGCCGTGCCGTTCGACCTCAATCGGCTGGAAGTCGTGGGTACGCCGGTGACGGTGCTCGAAGATGTTGTGATGGCGAGTACGGGCGCCGTCGACCTCAGCGTCGCGCTCGACGGCACCCTGACCTACGCAGCGGGCCGAACGATCGATGGCGACGCGCGCAATCTTGTCTGGGTTGATCGGCAGGGCCGCGAGGAGCCGATCGCAGCCCCCGCTCGCTCCTATGGCTATGTTCGACTTGCGCCGGACGGCCGACGGGTTGCCGTCGAGTTGGACGCTCAGATCTGGTTGTACGACCTCGCGAGAGCCACGCTCACACGATCGACCTTCGATGGCGTCGTGAACAGCAACCCAACGTGGACCCCCGACGGGCGACGAATCGCTTTCTTCTCAACCAAGGAAGGGCCGCAGAACCTGTTTTGGCAGATGTCAGATGGAAGCGGGGGTTTAGAGCGACTGACGAGCAGCGAGAACACTCAGGTGCCGAAGTCCTTTTCCGCCGATGGCACGCTGCTCGCTTTTCATGAGATTTCGCCGGTCACACGGCGCGACGTGTGGGTGCTTTCCATGACAGACCGGAAGCCGCGTCCGTTCGTTCAGACACCCGCGATCGAAGGTGCGCCTTCCTTCTCGCCAGACGGACGCTGGATCGGATACGTCTCAGACGAATCGGGCAGGCCGGAGATCTATGTGCAGCCCTTTCCTGGGCCGGGCGGGAAATGGCAGGTCTCGACGGACGGAGGGACTGAACCTGCATGGAGCAGTGATGGCCGCGAGATCTTCTACCGGAACGGACGGCGGATGATGGCGGTCCCGGTGACAACAAGCGGCGGCTTCTCGCCAGGAACCCCCGTTGCGCTGTTCGAGGGCGACTACGAGGCGAGCACTTTCCCGTTGACCGGTGTAGCCTACGACGTCACGCGCGATCGGCAGCGTTTTCTGATGGTCAAAGCGATCGCGCCGGCACAGTCAGCACCCGCACAAATCAATGTGGTGCTCAACTGGTTCGAGGAGCTGAAGCGCCTCGTGCCGACCAACTGATGGCCCTCCAAGCTGGCACGCGCATCGGCCCATATGAAGTCATCGGCCAGATTGGTGCCGGCGGGATGGGCGAGGTCTATCGCGCCACCGACGTCAACTTGACTCGTCAGGTGGCCATCAAGGTCCTGCCCGACACCTTTGCGAACGATCCGGAGCGACTCGCGCGCTTTGAACGTGAAGCCAAGACGCTCGCTGCACTGAACCATCCCAACATCGCGCAGATCTATGGATTTGAGAGGGCCGACCCTTCGACAAGCTCAGGGCAAGCGGGTGTTCGCGCGCTGGTGATGGAGCTAGTCGAAGGACCGACGCTCGCTGATCGTATCGCTCAAGGACCGATTCCGTTGACGAGGCACTTCCGATTGCAAGACAGATTGCAGAGGCCCTCGAAGCCGCGCACGAGCGGGGCATCATTCACCGCGACCTGAAGCCCGCGAATATCAAGGTGCGGCCAGATGGCACGGTGAAGGTGCTCGATTTCGGGTTGGCGAAGGCGCTCGAACCAGACGAATGGTGTATCGCCCAACATGTCGCAGTCGCCCACGATTACCAGCCCCGCGATGATGACAGGCGTTGGGATGTTGCTCGGCACCGCTGCCTACATGAGCCCTGAACAAGCGCGGGGCAAGGCAGTGGACAAACGGAGCGACATCTGGGCGTTCGGGTGCGTCCTGTACGAGATGCTCACGGGCCGGCTCGCATTCGATGGTGAGGACACGACTGAGATCCTCGCGGCTGTCGTTAAGACTGAGCCCGACTGGAACACGCTGCCACTCGATACTCCTGCGTCCATTCGCACGCTCATCCGGCGGTGCTTGCGCAAGGAATTGCACCGTCGTCTCGCGGACGCCGGCGCCGTGCGCCTCGAGATCGAGGATGTTCTCTCAGGCGCTGTCCCGGCCGTTCCCCCCACTACGCAAGGCGCACAGTCCCGGCGGCGCCCCTGGTTAGCACTCGGACTCAGCGGGTTATTCGTGATGGCGGCGATCGCGGGGCTGACGACATGGAGTCTCAGGCCGACCGTTGAACCATCGCAGGTGATGCGTTTCACAATTGCGTTGCCCGCCGGCGAGCAACTCGCCGCGTTAGATCAGCCGGCAGTTGCCCTTTCGCCGGACGGCAGCCGGCTTGCCTATGTCGCGGAGCGAGACGGAATCCGACGGGCTTACCTCCGTCCGATTGATGCGCTGGAATCCAACCCGGTGCCCGGAACCGAGGGCGCGACCAATATTTTTTTCTCCCCTGACGGACAGTGGTTAGGCTTCCACGCGATCGACGCGACGGCCGCTTTCAAGAAAGTGCGGATAAGCGGAGGCGTCGCGACCACCATCTCCGGTGGAGGTGTGCCGCGGGGTGCGACCTGGAGCGACCAAGGCACCATGGTATTGGCAGACGGGAACGCCGCCGATCTACGGCAAGTACCAGACGAAGGCGGCGTTTTGAAGCCGGTCACGACTCTGCAAGGCGGCGAGAACAACCATCGGTGGCCGGAGTTCTTGCCCGGGGGAACCGCGATTCTCTTCACCGGCGGACCCCTCGGAAGCTCCAAACATTGCCGTTCAGAACCTCGCGTCGGGCGAACGAAAAACTGTGATCGAGAACGGCACATTCCCTCGTTACCTGCCGCCCGGCCATCTTCTCTACGCTCAAGGCGCTAACCTTATGGTTGCCCCGTTCGACGCAGGCCGGATGGCAGTGACTGGCGCAGCGGTCCCGCTCATTGCAGGCGTGCTCTCTCAGCCTACAGGCGCTGCCCAATACAGCGTTTCTCGCACTGGATCGCTGATCTATGTTCCCGGAAACCTGCAGGCGGCGGAACGCAGGTTGATGTGGGTAAGTCGAAATGGGGCCGAAGAGGCCCTGCCCGTTCCCTTACGCGCCTATGAGTCTCCGCGCCTTTCGCCTGACGGCCGGCGGCTTGCCATAGCGGCGAATGGGCACATCTGGCTATACGATCTTTCCCGACAGACGCTGACTCGCTTTACCTTTGAAGGAAATGCCAACAGCCGACCTGTCTGGACGCCAGACGGCGCACGCATCGCGTTCTACTCAGATAAAGACGGACCACTAAATCTTTATTGGCAAATGGCGGATGGCAGCGGCAGTTTGGAACGACTCACGACTGCGAATCATACCCAGGTGCCGCACTCCTGGTCGCCGAATGGGCAGGTTCTGGCATTTCAAGACGTCGATCCGGCCGGTTCCGACACATGGATTCTAAACATCCGTGATCGGAAGCCGCAGCGATTGTTGCAGACCCCCTTTTTAAAGACAAACCCGCGGTTTTCTCCCGACGGTCGATGGATCGCATACGAATCTAGCCAGTCGGGTCGTAATGAGATTTATGTGCGCCCGTATCCGGGCCCCGGCGGCCAGTCGCAGATATCGATTGACGGCGGATCCGAGCCCGTCTGGAGTCCGACAGGGCGCGAACTGTTTTATCGGAATGGAAACAAGATGATGGCCGTGCCCATCCTCACGGAGCCGCGTTTTTCGGTCGGTACGCCCCAGATGCTTTTCGAAGCCCCGTACGCCTCGGTGCCTGTTCGCGTGCCCAACTACGATGTATCTGCGGACGGGCAGCGTTTTCTCATGATCAAGGCAACCGAGCCGACCACAACTCCAACCCAGATCAACGTGGTCGTGAACTGGATCGAGGAACTGAAGCGCCGCGTGCCGACAAACTGATTCGCGCCAATCGCGCAATTATCCGCCATCACGTACAAGGTCTTCACGGAGGCGAACTTGCTCCGCCTCCTGTCCGCGCTCGCCACGCTCGAGCGCTAGGGACTATTTGCCCGCGTCCACGAGATCGTCGATCGTGTCGGAGGCGTCTTCGAGTGTTTTGTGCAGTTCGTCCAGCTTCTCGGGGGCGTCGGCGGCGGACGCGTGCTGGAGTTCTTCCACAGTGTCAGATGCGTCGTCGATGTCGGTTGCGAGTTCGCCGAGTTTGCGTGATGACATCGGGAGGCCCTTTCGGGGGAATGGCTGCGCGCGGTGATGCGGCAACTGGCTGAATCATACGCGCGGACCCACTATGCCGACACATGTAAATTCTGTAACGCTGAGCTCGGAGGTCGCACGAAATTTCCTAGGCCTCAGCGTGAACTGTGTCCGGCGCACTGGAGCACACCAAGATATTTGCTCCACGGTCCGACCGCCTCACGATACTGATGCGCCATCATCCTGGAGATCTGATGCAGGTGCGTCAGGTCATGAGCCGCCCACGTCGCAAGTAGCTGCGACAGTGTGACTGATCCAAGCGCAGGGTGCAGGCCACGTCTGTCCAGGTCGTCCTGGGTCAGGTTCAACGCGCGAAGGGCGGTGAGGCTTTCGGCCCGCACGCGGGCGAACTCGTCCAGGAGCTGCCCGAGGGACTTGCCTTGAGTCTCTCGAACATGACCTTGCATGTCGAATGGCTCGAACGTCCGCGCTTCCCAGCTTCCCAGGATCAGCTCGACTCGCGGCATCCAGTCGGTCCGCTCGCCGTGAATCAGGTGGCCGATCACATCGATGGCACTCCACGTGTTGTCACCTTCATTGCTGCACGTCCACGCATCCGGAAGATCGCGCAGTAACGTATCCAATGTCGCGGGCGTGCGGGTGAGGAGCGCGATGGTGTCTGACAGGCTGTGTTCCATAGAACGGGCCGCAGCTGCCTTACTGGGCCGGCGCGCCTCCCTGTCCGGCTCGTGGAGGTGGCGGGTACATGTTCGTATAGTTGCCGTTGTACCGCACGGGCCGCCCGGCCTCATCGAGAAACCGCGGCGACTGCTGGAAGAGCCCGGGTTCAGCCGCGTTCGCCGGGACCGTCGCCTCGATGATATACAGGCGGTTCTCGTGCATGTGGATCTGGGCGAAGGTACGCGACTGGTCGGCATTCGTCAGGTGAATCTGTCTCCCGGTGATGCGATCGATCGTCGCCCATGCGAAGTAGGTCACCTTCGCGTTGCGGGTGAGGAACTGTGCGGTGGCGTGCTCGACCGCGCCGAGCACGTCGTACTTCCACCCGCCGACCCCCTGTGACACCTCGTCATTGCCGAAGCAGAGGCTGTGCGCCCCGGGCGGGCAGTTCTTGACCCGTTCAGCGTGCACGCGCTCCGCGACCGTGTAGTCGACGACGGTGACCGAATACCGTTCTGGTCCGCGCTCGACCGTGTAGACACGGGCTGGCAGCTTTGCGTCGCGCCAGGAGGTGAAGGTGAATTCCCGAATCGTCGGTGCGGCCGGAAAATTCACGGTGAACCGGTCCTGCCGGCTCGTGTAGTCCATCCACTCCTGAGCGGTGACAGGCGCGGACATGAGCATCACGGCGAAAGCGATCGTGAGTCGATAGAAACGCAAGGTGACCTCCGTGCTCAACAGGGTCGGCGATTATATGCCGGTCCGCCTCAGGTGGTCCACATGTCGCGTAAGACTCCACGCAGCTCGACCGCTCGTGCGTTGCGCACCTACGGCTGGTGTGCTATGGTCCGCGCTCACGCCTCGCGCAATCTTCTCGAAGGATGGTCATGCCGACGTTATGGAGGCTTCGCCGGTGCCTGTTCGCAGCGGCATCGGCGGTTGCACTTCTGTTGGGAAACTCCGGCCTGGCGGCCGCCCAAATCTCGCCTGTCCCCCGCACCGCTGACGGGAAACCTGACTTCTCGGGCATCTGGCAGGCGATGACCACCGCGAACCACGATATCCAGGCGCATTCGGCGAGCGTCGACGTACCCGCCGGACTCGGCGTCGTCATGGCGGATGAGCTTCCGTACCACCCCACGGCGCTCGCGCGAAAGGCGGAGAATTACCGCAGCCGTGCGACCGCCGATACCGAAGCGCGATGCTTTCTGCCGGGCGTCCCACGGATTATGTACATGCCCCACCCATTTCAAATCGTGCAGACGCCCAAGACCGTCATGTTCTTCTTCGAATACCTGCACGCGACACGCAACGTGTTCATGGACACGCCGCACCCGCGCGGCCCGCTCGAGTTCTGGATGGGCGATTCGCGTGGCAGGTGGGAAGGCGATACGCTGGTCGTCGACGTCGTCCACTTCAACGACCAGACATGGTTCGACCGTGCCGGGAATCATCACAGCACGGAACTGCACGTGATCGAACGATTCACGGTTACAGATCGCGATCACATTACGTACACCGCAACGATTGAAGACCCGAAGGTGTTCACGCGTCCGTGGACGATGAGCATGGTCCTCTACCGGCGCACTGAACCGAACTTCCGCTTGCTCGATTACGAGTGTTACGCCTTCGCTCTGGACGAACTACCCGTTCGCGCGCCGGGCGAAGGGCCGCGCTGATCCAGCGAAGGGAATCCGACGTGCATGCTGGCGGCTGGCTCCACGTCGACGTGAAGGGACCGGACGGAAAGGTGAAAGTCGCACCCGTCGCCACATAAGGAGACCACGATGGACGTACGATTCGTTCTTATATTCTCGTTACGGTCGCTCCTCACCGTCAGTCTGGTGATCGGCGCAGCGTCGGCCGCCGGCGCTCAGGCGACCAGCACGTTCAACGGCCGCATTCTCGATCAGGGTGACGCAGTGCTGCCTGGCGTGACCGTGACGGCCACCAACCAGGCAACGGGCGTCACCAGGACCACGGTGACCAATGCGGAAGGCGTCTATTACCTGCCTGGGCTCGAGCCGGGTGTGTACCGACGTCGCCACCGACCTGGCCGGTTTCGCTCCCGCGACAAGGCGGGACGTCAACCTTGGCGTGAATTCGACGCTGACGCTCGATCTCAAGCTGACGCTGGCCGGCGTGACGGAAGCCGTCACCGTCACCGGCTCGGTCCCGCTCATCGAGGTGACGCAGTCGAAGGTGGCGTCGAGCATCGAGGCGACCGAAATCCAGAACCTGCCCATGATCACGCGGACGGTCAGCGGAATGCTTGCGCTGCTGCCGGGTGCCGCGCCGATGGCGCCGGTCCACCGCAGCAAAGAGAACGTCGGCAGCGTGTCGTTCGGTGGTGCGTCAGGGACCAACGTGATTCCGATAGTGGATGGCGCCGACAATCGCGACAACCGGTACGGCGGGGCGCTCCTGACGTTCACAACCGAAGCGCTCGAGCAGTTCCAGTTGGCGACGAGCCAGTTCAATGCTGCCGATGGCCGGACCGGTGGCGCGGCTCTGACGATGGTGACCAAGTCGGGGACCAACTTGCTTCGTGGATCCGCGTTTACCTTCGTGAGAGACGATGCGATGACCGCGAAGGACTATTTCACGGAGGTCCAGAACGCGGCGGAAATTCCGTTCACCCGGCGGCAGTGGGGCGGCTCGATTGGCGGACCCGTCTTGCGGAATCGGATGTTCTTCTTCGGCGCCTACGAAAACATCTCCGAGGACAATTCGGTTCCAGTCCCCGACGCGCTTTTCCGCGAGAAGCAATTGCTCGTCAACGCCATGAACGCCGGACTGATTCCGCAGGGGCTGGTCAACCCGAATCACCCCCAGGCGGGTCCAATCCCGATGAGCCTCATTCTGTACACGGGGAAGGCGAGCGCCCAGCTCAACAACGACCATGCGGTGATGTTCCGATATGCCGGGCAGCACGACGACCGCGACGCGGTGACGTTCAGTCCCTCCAACGATCTCCGCGAACCCGAGAACAGCAGCATCCGCATGTGGAGCGCGGTCGGCCAGCACAACTGGGTGTTGAGCAACAACGGCCTCAACCAGATCACGGGGCAGGTCAACCACCTGTACCGGCTGAGCGACATCGTCAGCTCCGTCACGGGGGAACACTATCGGCGTGATTTTCCCAACGTCCCCCTCTTTCCTCCGCGGATCTCCTTTCCTTCGGTGAACACGGGAGCCGGCGGCGCGGGCGGGTCGCTGACCGACGCCTACGTGATTCAATTCAAGGATGAGGTGTCGCTTCTGAAAGGACAGCAGACGCTCAAGTTCGGGGTGAACTACAACAATCTGCCGCGGCTCGGACTCGCCAACGCGAACGAGCACTTCGCGACGCTGGCGTTCTTCGACGATCCGTCGGTCATCCTGAACAACAGCAACGGCCGGTATCCGCAGGGCTTCAGGACGCCTGGCATCGTTCGTCAGTGGCAGCAGGCCAACACCGTGCTCTCCGACGACGTGGTCGAGGGCGCACAGCAATTTGCGGTCTGGTTTCAGGATGACTGGCGCGCCGCCCCGCAGCTGACGCTGAATCTTGGCGTGCGCTACGACGTGGATATCAATTTCTACGACCAGCAGAACTACGCCAACAACGCCACGCGGCAGGTGCTCGAAGCGATTGGCAGTCCGTACGCCGGCCTACCCAAGACGCCGACGAAGAATGTCTCGCCACGCGTCGGGTTCGCCTACGACTTGAGCGGCGACGGCCGCCGGGTGCTGCGCGGCGGTTACGGTCTCTACTTCGACCAGGCGAACACCGGCGGGTACGGTGACGTGGTCTCTCAGAACAAACGGCCGATGAACGTGCTCGCGACGCGGACGAACACCGCAATCGGTGTCGGCGAGCTCGCCACGTTCCGGCTCGGGATCGATCCTCTGCCGGCGACGCCGACCGAATCCGACACGCTGCCCCGCGGCTCGACGGGCGAGTGGCTGGCGCACGACCTTGCGGATCCATACAACCACCAGGTTCACGTCGGCTACGCGCACCAGCTGGCCCCCAACACCAGCCTTTCCGTCGATTACACGCACCTCGAAGGGCGCAACGAGTTCCGCCGGATCAATCTCAATCCGATCGTGTCGGGACAGCGCGTACTGGCGCGCGACTTTGCGAGCGCATTCGGGATTCCAAACGTTCTGAACAACGTGATGATTCTCGCCAGTATCAGCAAGTCGCGGTACGACGCGATGACCATTCGCGTGCAGCGCCGGGTGGCGCGCGCGACGCTGCAGGCGCACTACACACTGGCGCGCGCGTACGCGTACGGCGGGTCCACGGGCGCCCGGTCGGGATCGGCCGTTGCGCAGGACCAGTCGGATCAGCTCGCACCCGGCGAATGGGGCCCGGTCGGCAACGACGAACGCCATCGCGTGGTCGCCATGGGCGTGTTCGACTTCCCCTGGGGCATCCAGGTCTCGCCGGTGTTCCAGGCAGCCAGCGCACGTCCGTACAACCTGACCGCTGGAAGCGATCTCAATGGCGATGGCACGAATAACGATCGCTGGATCGACCCCGCAACGGGCCAACAGGTGTCGATCAATACGGCTCGCGGCGACCATACCGTCGTGGTGGATCTCCGCACGACGAAGTTCGTCAATCTGGGTGGCGAGCGGCGGATTGGCCTGTTTGCGGAGTTCTTCAACCTGCTGAATACCGTGAATTTCGGCAACAGCTATAACGGCAACGGGCGCAGCGCGACCTTCCAAACACCAACCGGCTATATCGCCGGCATTGGCTATCCGCGACAGGTTCAGCTCGGTGCCCGTTTCCTTTTCTAGGGCATCGAAGGCCCTCGCACGAGGACACGAGTAAAGGCACCAAGATGTTCAAAGCCAGACAGCATGCGGCGGCCGCCATCGTGGCGGCGATCCTGGGGAACGCGGCGATCCTCGCGCAAGGAGGAGTGCCGCAGGCTGTCGGGCGCACTCCTGACGGCCAACCCGACATACAGGGGATCTGGGGGACGGACGCGGATGCGGCCGACATGGAAACCGGCCTCCCGGACGATGAGACTGCGACGCTGCAGGGGCAAAAGGTGGATCGAAGCAAAGAGAGGAGCCTGGTCCTCGATCCGCCCGACCGCAGGATTCCGTACCAGCCCTGGGCGCAGCAGCGGCGCGTGTCGATTCCAACCTTTCGTCGCGGCGAGCCGAGCCGCGGCAAGCCCGCCACCGTCCGGGATGTCCGGCCGCGTACCTTCTGCCTGCACGGGACGCCGCGGAACATGACGACCGACTTCCAGGTGGTTCAGACGCCGGATCGCATCATCTTGATGTGGGAGTTCAATCACGCGTACCGGATGATCCGCCTCGGAAACGCCCCCGCGCTTCCAGGCACGGTGAAACTCGCCATGGGAGATTCACGCGGACGGTGGGACGGAAATACGCTCGTGGTTGAGACCTCGAATATCAACGACTGGGACTGGTTCGATTACACCGGCACATTCCACAGCGACAGGATGACGCTGCTAGAACGATTTACTGTCGTGGATGCGAAAACGATCAATTACCAGGTGACGGTCACGGACCCGGTCGTGTTCACGCGGCCGTGGACCTATGGATTCGAGCTGCGGCGGACACGGATGGCTGGCGATGGATATGAGTTCCTCGAGCACGCCTGTGTCGAGGGAGAACGGGGCGTCGAGGCGCTCCTGAAAGAACCCAGACAGTAGGGACCTGCGGCCCTACCACCCGACGAACATCTGCTTGGCTGCGGTATCGAAGCAGACCGGTTGTCGGTACAGCGGCGACACTCCCCGCACGTTCAGTTCGTCCCGAAGCCGCAGCAGGAGCGGTTCCAGCGGGGTATCCAGACGTCCTGCACCGACTTCGTCATGGTGCGTCGGCATGTAGAAGCGCGGATTGTAAAGGCGCACCAGCGGCACGGTGGTCGTTTGCGCCTGCGGGATCGCAACCGAGTACCAGACGATCGCCAGATCGGTGCTCCCGATGCGCTTCATCGCCACGCGCTCCCATTCGGTTCCCACGCCGGTCTCATCGACGCCCGACGTGTCGCGAAAGATGATGCGGAACCCATTGCCAAACGTCAGCAGGTAGGTGATGACGCCTTCGAGCGGGATTCGGGGGTCGCGGCTCCCATCCTGAGCGGCGCGTGCGGCTTCCTGCTGCTCGGGCGTCCGGGTGATGCCGACCGCCTTCTGCAAGGCGCGGAAGGCCGCGGACGCGGCCTCGTCGGCCGCATCCCCGCCCGCGCCGTGACGTCCGAGAATCGGCTCGACCGCGATCGCGCCAAACTTCAGCATCTCGCCGCCGCGGCCAGTGACGGTATCAATCTGTCTCTGTTCGAGTCCCATCTTCTGCGCCTGCTCCGCCGTAATCGGCGCGCCGACGAGACGGGCACCGGTGCGCTTCGCGACGTAAGGCGCATCCGACATGTGATCCCCGTGACCGTGGCCAATGAGAATCGCGTCCGCCTTCTTCACCTCGTCGCGCGTAAACCCGAGCGGTCGCGCGGGCGCGACGCGCGCGTAATGGGCGTTCAGCAGCAGCACGGTGTTCCCGTACGCGATCTCATGGTTGGACGACCCGAGGTAGCGCACGACCACGAGGTTCGGGCTGACCGGCGCGGGGCCGCCCATCGAAGCAGGCGTCCGGCTCAGGCAGGCCGGCTCGCGGCTGAAGTCAACAGCGGTCGTCTGCGCGCCGATAGCCGGCGGCATCGCCGTCATAAGCACCAGCAGCGCAACTGCAGCGTAGATAATCTTCGTGACTCGTCTCATGCTCCCGTGCTCCAGGACTGCGGCGGATTATACGGCGGTTGATCCGATGACGTGCCGAAACGTCACGCCAGTACCTGCAGGACCCCCGTTTCGACGTGAATCGAGACTGCGCCGCTCCCGGACCCGGACAGCACCTCGTCGTCCACGTGCACGTCCGTCGGCCCGCGAAGCGTGACGTGCCGCGCTCGCCGCGAGACCAGCGAGAGCGGGTACTCACGCTGCTCGAGCCGGCACTGAAGGTAGCGGGCGAGCTCGTCGCGGTCCTCCTCGCCGGCGACGACCACACGGAACGAGCCATCCGAAGGATTCGCGTCGGCCGAGAACACCAGGTTCGGCCCGATTGAGCGGATGTTGAGAACCTCGACGAGCAGAAAATCGCCCGTCGCTTCGATTCCGTCCAGATCGATCGTCCAATGATCCGGCTGCAGCCGCGAGAGAACCTGACGAAACGTCCGGACCGCTCCCTCAACCTTCGTCGCCGATGGATGCTCGTCGCCATTGGACCTTGTCTGCATCTCGGCGATGCCGGTTGGAATCAAGCCGCCGCCAACCGCTTCCACGAAATGCCGCCTGCCCCACGCACCGTCGGCAACGCCCAGGTCGAGCGGCTGCGATCGCGCCATGTCCCACTTGTCAATCAACTGATCCATTGACCCCTCGAGACCGAGACTCTTCGCAATGTTGTTGGCCGTGCCGATCGGCAGGATGGCGAGCGGAATGCCGCGCCGTGCCATTATGCGTGCCGCTAACGCGATCGTCCCGTCACCGCCGGCCGCGGCCACGAGATCCGTTCGGTCTTCGAGCAGGCGTTCGACATCGGTGTGCTTCTCGACAACGCGAACCAACTGGTGGCCGTGCCGTGTCATGGCGTCGCGGATATGGTCGAGCGGCAAGCCCTCACCCGCATTTCTGTTGTAGAGCAGCGAAACCCTCACACACGGTCACCGTCCAAGAATCACGCCGAACGAGGCTGGCGGGCGCCTTGCACCCGCGCGTGGGTATTGATGCGCATTCTCGTCTCAAACGACGACGGGATTTACAGCCCGGGAATCGCGGCGCTCGCCGAGGTTGCCTCTGAGTTCGGGACGGTGCACGTCGTCGCACCCGACGTCGAGCAATCGTCGATGGGACATGCGATTACCGCCACGCGGCCGCTTGCGTATCGTCCGACGCACGTCGGCAAGCTCACCGCCTATCGCGTGAACGGCACGCCGGCCGACTGCGTCGCGCTCGGCACGTATCATTGGGAGAAAGTCGACCTCGTGCTGTCGGGGCTCAATCTTGGGCTCAATCTCGGCAATTCCGTCTGGCATTCGGGCACGCTGGCGGCGGCGAAGCAGGCCGCGCTCCTCGGCATTCGCGGCGTGGCGCTCAGTGCGCCGGCAGGCATTGAGCCTGACTTCGACCATCTGAAACGGTGGGTCCGGCGCGTGCTCGAGACCCTGCTGGCAGAATCGACATTGCGGCTTGTGAACGTGAACTTTCCGCGCGAGCCGCGCGGGATGATTTGGACGCGCGCCTCGGTCCGTCGCTACGACGGCCACATCGTCCCGACCAGACACCCGCTCGGGCGCGAGCTGTTCTGGTTCACGGTCACCCCTATCGAAGGCGCCGAGGAAGGCACCGATCGCTGGGCGGTTGAGCAGGGCTGGGTGTCGCTCACGCCGCTCCGGCTCGATCTGACCGATGAACGGCAGCTCGACGCGATCCGCCGCGATCATCCGCTCGACGAAACCATCGCGGCGGCAATTTCACCGCCGCGATCATCGCCGCAGGCAGCCGCGTCGGTCCACGAAGACGAGGCCGCCGTGGCGATGCCGGTTAAAACCGGCGGTTCCTGACCGGCACCTTCTCGACGCTCCTGTCACTTTGCGGGGCAGCTGCCCGCCGTCGCGCGCACTGATGTCACTTCCAGCTCGGGGAGTCTCAGATCCTCACCTGCAAAAACATCGATCTGCGGTGCGTCATCCGTGGCCCGGCGGGCCGACGACGGGCTTGCAGGCGCCGGCTTGATCGTGCCGATGATCTCGACGCGCTTGCCGCGGAACTGCACCGCCTTGCCCTCGTTCGCTCCTGTGAGCTTGTAGTCTCGCGCGGCTGCCCCTGTCGTGCCTGTCGCGGCGCCAGCGGCCGGTGGTGCGCCGGCCAGTTATCTTGGCGTCAAAGAGGACGAGCTCGTTGCCGACGCCGACCCCTGATCCTGCAGTGCCGCCTCGTCCGAGGTTCCCCGCCTTCCGGTAGTCCGCTTCACCCTGGATGCAACCTACCAACGTGACCGTTCGAGCTGCCGACCCAGCCTGCTGCGGAGCCGGAGTGGTTGTCTGTGGTCGCGGCTGTGGCTGTGCTGGTTGCTGTGCCGGTGTCTGCGCCAGCGCAGGCATAGTGAGGCTGAGAACGGCGGCAGCGCCACATGCGCGCAAGAACGTTAGTGTCATCAGATGTTCCCCTTCCGGGTACCTCAACGTGCAAATGGCAAGACCTAAGCCGTATCCGCTCTTGCGAGCGCAGAGGCTTGGTCCGCTCCATCGCGGACCGCGGGCCGACACCCCCGACCACTCAGCCCGTTCGCGCCTCGTTCGACAGAATCAAACAGAGTGGAGGTGGTCGAAAAGCCGAGAATCGGAAGACGTTGGCCTATACTCTCCAGCGGAGGGAGCCGTGAAAATTGCTGTTGGCATCTTGTGCTTGTGTGCGGTCAGCGCCGTGCCGGTTTATGGTCAGGGCCAAGCCCAGGCTCCGCTGCCGCCGGCGACCGACACCGTCGCGCCCAACATTCCGGGCGTCGTCAAGGGTGGAACAAAGGTCACCGTCATCAAGGACGACTTTCAGGGCACTGAAGGACCCATCGCGCTTCCAGACGGCACTCTCGCCTTCACCGAGCCGGGTGCGGACCGGATTGCGCGGATCGATAAGGACGGCAAGGCCTCGGTGTACCTCGACAAGACCAACGGGTCGAACGCCCTGGCATTCGACTCGAAGGGCCGCCTGATCACGGTTCAAAGGGGCCCTGCGCACGTCCAGATCGGCGTGGTCGCTCCCAAGGGCAGCGAGGCGACGCTGGCCGACAACTTTGAGGGTAACCCGAACGATCTCGTCGTCACCAGGAATGGCGGCGTGTACTTCACGGTGCCAGGGCCGATTGTGGCGCGGGGGAGCGCCCCTCCATCCACCCCGTTCGTACCGATCGTCTATTACATCGCTCCGGGCAGCGGCAAGGCCGTGAAAGCTGCTGACGGGATCACCAATCCCAATGGCATTCAGCTGAGTCCTGACGAAAAGACCCTGTATGTCAACAATACTCGCGGCGAGTATTTGATCGCCATGGATGTCCACGCTGACGGCACGCTTGGGCCCAAGCGCAACTTCGCCAAGTACGAAGGTGTGGAGAACACACCGACGGGTCCGGTGAGCGGCGCCGACGGCCTCGCTGTCGATAGCAACGGCCGTGTGTACGCGGCCACCGCTGCGGGATAGCAAGTGTTCGGCCCGAAGGGCGAGCACCTGGGCACGATTCCGCTGTCGCGCTCGCCGCAGAACCTGGCGTTTGCGGGTCCAGACAAGAAGACGCTGTACGTCGTCGGCCGCAACGCGGCGTGGAAGGTTGAGATGCTCGCGCAGGGACACAAGGGTCGCGCGAAGTAGCACTAAGCACGCCGCAGGTGCCACCACCAGCGCGCCACGAACACGCCGCGCGAAAAGCGCGCGGTGCTGATGAGCATTCCAGTAGTCCGGCGAGACTCCCACCCGGGGAGGATCGCCCCACAAATCCGGCGTCGCTGACAAGCGGTAATCTGTGTACTCACTTCCTGGAGAGACGCATGAGCACGTTGCGCGCATTTTTCCTCTTGCTGGCTGCCACGGTGATCGCCGGTCTGCCGCTCGCCGCGCATCACGGCAGGGGAGCAACGTTCGACATGAAGAAACAGCTCACGCTGAAGGGGACCGTTTCGCAGGTGAGGTGGCAGAATCCCCACGTCCTGATTTCGATCGACGTCACCGATGAAGCCGGCCAGGTCGTCACCTGGACGTTTGAAAACAGCAACGTGCACACGCTGGCCACGCAGGGCTACAACAGGAACACGCTCAAGATTGGCCAGCCGGTGACAGCTGTCCTCAATCCCGCGGTCAACGGCGCCCCGCTCGGCATCATCGTGAAGGTCATTCTTGCCGATGGCAAAGAAATCATGTCGCGCGAACGCGGCAACCCCGTCGACTGAGGACGCCGCATGCGCACCCATGCGACTATCTTGACGCTGGCGCTCGCCCTTGGTTTCGGGGCGGCGTCCGCCACCGCTCAAGCCCGATTCGATCCGCGGGATCTGTCCGGCATCTGGCAGATTACCAAGGGGCATCGCAGCATCAGCGCGAATGTGCCGGAGATGACGCCAGAGGGCGAGGCCCGACTGAACGCGAACAAGCCCACGCGAGGACGTTTCCTGGGCGAGCCACTGAACGGCCAGCATCCGGGGTTTGTGAGAGCAGTACGTGTCCCGTCCATGGGAAACGACCCCAGTCACAAGTGCAATCCCAACGGCTTCCCACGCCTGCTGCTCGATCCCGAACCCGTTGAGTTCGTTCACACCCAGGGGCGGCTGCTACAGCTGTTCCAGTGGGAACGCACGCTCCGCGAGCTATGGATGGACGGACGGAAGGTGCCTGCCGGCGACAACCTGGACAACCTCGGACCCGCATGGTACGGCCACACGGCCGGGGGATGGGACGGCAATACGCTCGTCATGAATACGGTCGGCCTCGACGACCGCGCCTGGATCGATATCTTTGGTTTTCCGAAGAGCACTGAGGCGCGGATCGAGGAGCGCTATACGCGCACTGGCCCCGACACGATCGAGCTTCGAATGACCATGTACGATCCAAAGTTCTACAAGGCGCCGTGGGTGTCCGACGTGAAAACGTTCACGCGGGTGAAGCGCGAGGACACGACGTTCTTCGGATGGTCTGGACTCTTCTCGGGCATCGTCGAAGGCATCTGCGCGCCGATGAACGAGGTTGAGAGCTACAACAAAATCCTTCGTGATCCGGCCGGCAACGGAGTCGAGAAGTAGTTCTAGTGGACCCGGCCGCGACATCGGAGCGGCCGGAAGTGAATTCGGAAGGACACACCACTAAAACCCGTACTTGATCCCGAACTGCATGATGCGCGGATCACCAGCCGCTTGCAGGATCCGCCCGAAGGCGGCCGCGCCGAAGTCCACATAGGTTTCCTGAGCGCTCCCGGGCTGAGCGGGAGTGCCTGGAAGGCCCCAGTTGAAGTTGTTGAGCAGGTTGAACACTTCGACGCGCACCTCCAGCGTGTGCGTAGACGCTACAGGCAGGAGCCGCGTCACGGCCAGGTCGATTTTCCAGAATCGCGGGCCCTCGAGGCTGTTGCGCTCGTGATTCCCGAAGGTGCCCGGCGCGGGTTGTGCGAATGCGGCTCGATTCAGGTAGCTCTCCAGCGTTTTCGGGCCGTACACGTCTTTGGAGATCTGGTCGACGCGTTGGCGCTCGGGCGCCTGTCCGTTGAACGCGTTGTCGCGCCCGCTCACCACCGTGAGCCGGTCCCCCGAACGCACGCTCAGGATGCCCGCGAGTCGCCAGTTGGACGCGAGCCGGCCGAGCACGGAGCCGTCCAGAGTCGGCGTTTCATATCCCACCGTGCCGTTCGCCAGGTGCGTTCGGTCCGTCTCGCAATGGCCGAAGTCGTAGTTCGGGTCGGCGGGATTCACGTACCCGATGCCGAACTGCGCGTTCGGCACCATCTCGACGCCGACGCAGCGCGAGAGAGTGTAATTCGCATTGATGTTCACGCCGCCCGGTGAGCGGCGCTGCATGGACAATTTCAAACCGCGATACTTCTGGAAGCCCACCGCGGCGTGGCTGTCGAGATTGGCGACGAGCGCCGCCGATGCCGGATTTTCACCGGACAACGAGAGGACGCGCCGCTGGTTCAGGTTTCCGTTGGTCGTACAGACAGGAAACGATCTGTCCTGCAGCGTGCAGGGCCCGAGACCCAGGTACACGCCGGGATTCAATGCAATCAGACCCCATAGCCGATCCGAGTAGCTGCCCAGATAGCTGGCCGAGACGCCCCAGTCGGCGCCAATCTGCCGCTCGACGCTGACGTTCCACGACTGCACACGTGGGGAATTGATGTCCGGGTCCATTGACGACAGCGTTCCGCCCGCGGGGAACATGCTGTCGGGCCCGGGGATGATCGGGTGCGGATTCCCGACGTCCCGATATGGATCGTCGAAGAGCCCGGCCGGGTCGGTGACACGTGTGCGATTGCCGTACGGCGGCGCGGCCGCGAGGTTGTTGAAGTACTCGCCGCCCGGGTAGTCATACATGAGCGCGTACGACGAGCGGACCGCCAGGCGGCCGTCCCCCTGCACGTCCCACGCGATACCGACGCGCGGTGCGAGGTTCCACCACTTCTTGTTCAAGCCCGATGTCCCCGGCGGAAAGCCCGGGTCGCCCGGGTAAATGAACCCGGCCGGTGCATTGCGGAACGCCGTGCTCTTGACGTCGTTCCGGAACCGCTCGCGGTCGAAGATCGTGTTGGCACCCCTGGTGAGGTTCTGGCTGAAGAAGGGCTCCCACCGGACGCCCGCGTTGACCGTCACACGGCTGGTGGCTCGCCAGGTGTCCTGGATGTACGAACCGTGGTACCACTGGTAGTAATCCACGCCAGTGAGGCCGGACTGATCCATGAAGCCGACGCGCCCCAGAAGGAAGTCCGCGATGCCCAGCCCCGATGCCTGGCCGGTGAAGTTCCACTGGCCGCCGCCGCGCGCCCACGTCTGGAACGAGACGTTGAAACGGGCGAGGCTCGCTCCCAGCGCAATCTGGTGATTGCCGCGCACTAGCGTCAGGTCATCGGTGATGAGGAAGGCGTTGTTGTCGGCAATGCCCCTCGTCGCCGTCGCGGCCGCGACCTGGAACCCGCCGGTCACGACCACGATCATCGTGCCCGGGATGTAGGTGGATGCTTTGATGCCGAGCGAGGGCGGATCGAAGTAGGGATCGTTGTCCCGGTTCACCGCCGTGCGGTTCCATGCGAACCGGATCGCATTGACCGTGCTGTTGCCGAACACCGCAGTGTCGCCAATCGTGAGCGACTGCGCCAGGTTGTCGATCAAGGGATTCCGCGTCGTCAGCACGTTGCCCGTCTTGCCGTAGGCCGATGGCTTGCTGTCGCGCGACGCCATGTACCGGCCGAACAGGGATCGGTTGCCGCCCAGCTGATAGTCGACGCGGCCGACATACTGTCCCTCGTCGCGATCGTCCGGCTGGCTGTACGTAATCTGCCCGCATGGATCAGTCGTCTGCGGCAGGAAGCTGGCGAGTTTCAGGGCGGCTGGACTGAACCGCGCGGGATCGATGCGATTGCCGGCGAACCCACCGCCGAGACTGACGTCGCGGCCCTGGCACGCGGCCGAGGCGAACGTCGTGAAGTCGCCGGCGAGCATGGCCGGCGTCGGAACGAAGGAGATGAGATCGGGAGGCGTTTGCCGCGTCCGGGTGCCCTGATACCCGAAAAAGTAGAAGAGGCGGTCACGAACGACCGGGCCCCCAACCGTGCCGCCGTATTGGTTCCGCTTGAGCCCGTCGTCGTACCGTTTGCCGTCGGGTCCGATGGCCGCGAACGGACTCGTCGCGTTGAACCGCTTGTCGCGCAGGAACTCGAAAAGGTTTCCATGGAGGACGTTCGTGCCCGATTTCGTCACGGCAGCCACCGATGCCGCCGACCGCATGCCGCTCTGCGCGCCAAGGCCGCTCGTGGCAACGCGGAATTCCTGCAGCGCATCGGGAAACGGCAGCGGGAGGCTCGCCGAGTTCTGCGGATCGTTGTGGACGGCGCCGTCGAGCGTGTACGCCACGCCGAACTGCAACCCGCCCGCGACCGAGATGTTGACGCCGCCCTGGAAGTTCCGGCTGTTCGGGCGTCCCGTCTCCACGGCCGCGCCGGCCAGCACGATGAGATCCGTGACCTGCCGCCCTTGGAGCGGAAGCTCGACAATCCGTTCCTGTTCGACCACTGCACTGATCCCGGCGCTGCGCACGTCGACAATCGGCGCTGCCGCCTCGACTGAAACCGTTTCCTCGAGGCTGCCCACCGTCAGCACGGCGTTCACCGTCGGCGATGCACCGACCTGCAGGACGATGCCGGTCTGCGCGTAAGTGCGGAAGCCCTGGAGCGACACTTCGAGCCGATACGGACCTGTCGGGAGGTTCGGCATCACCCATCCGCCGGTGGCGTCGCTGACAGCGGTGCGTGTGAAACCGGTGTCGGTCTGCGTCGCCGTTACGGTGACGCCGGGCAGCACAGCACCACTTTCGTCGGTGACCCGGCCGGCGAGTTCGGCGGTGGCCTGCGCCCACGCGGCGCCGGCAGCCAACAGGACACCTACCAGAACGATCAGAACGCGTCGTGAACAGGCGCTCTTCATCGATGCTCTCCTGTAGTTCCTCCTCGCAAGTGGGCGAGGCGCGAATGAAAGAAGCGGCGAGGGTGTCAGACGGCGGGTACAGCGCGCATAATCGGCCCGGGATGAGTGGTATGTCAAGCGGCGGAGTGGACTGTGTCAAAGCGAAATGGAAATACGCATGTGTCGCCTCAGGAATTGGCTCAGGTCGTATTGGCGCCACCAAGGGTCCCAAGTGATATATAAGAGGCTTCGTAAAAAGGCGCGGCGAAACCCTTTGTCTGCAGCTGACAGATGTTTGCGGGGAGCCACCATGAAGTATCTCGTGTCGTCGCTCTTCCTTATGGGCCTGATGCTTCAGGTTGTGTCCGATGCGCCCGCGCAAACGGAGATCACGCTGCTGTCGCCTAACCCGATCGAGGCGACCATCAACAAGCTCACAGCGGATTTCGAAGCCAGGACCGGGATCCACGTGAAGGTTACCTACGGCACGGGCGTCAGCACCCGGAAAACGGTGGCGAGCGGACAGGCGTTGGATGTCTCGCTCCTGTTTGCACCGTTTCCGGAAGCGCTCAAGACGGGAAACATCGATCCGAAGAGCGCGACGGTCATAGGCCGGCTGCGTCTGGCCATCGGCGTCAAAAAAGGCTCGCCAAAGCCAGACATCTCGACACCCGACGCGGTCAGGCGCATGCTTCGGAACGCCAAGTCCATCGTCTCGGTAGATCCGGAACAGGGGAGCGTCGGTGGTGCGGTGCTCCTGACGCTCGACAAGCTCGGGATCACGCCGGAGTTGAAACCGAAGATCAGGTGGGTGCCGACCGGCGGTGTCGTGCAGGACGCGGTGGCGAAAGGCGAGTACGAGATAGCGTTTGGCCCTTATCTCAGCGACATGCGCAATCCCGGGTTGGATGTCGTCGGCGCGCTGCCGCCCGAGGCATCGACGCCCGTGGACATCACCGGTTTTCTGTCCACGAGCGTGAAAGATCCCAAAGCGGCGCGAGCGCTGCTGGATTACCTCTCGTCACCAGCGGTTGCGCCGGTCTACGAAAGCGCGAAGATCTTTCCGGTGCGCTGACCACCTGCGGCCAGCCGCTTCCACGAGCGTGGCGACCACAACACGCATAGAATTCACCACAAAATGGCGATTGACCTCGGAAGCCGCGTCGGCCCTTACGAGGTGACTGCACTGCTCGGCGAGGGCGGCATGGGCAAGGTCTGGCGGGGACCGGTCGGTCTACGTGTCGCCCGACGGCCAGCGCATCCTCGTCACCACCGCCGAGGATCAAGCCTCGGCGCCAATCACGGTCGTCGTCAACTGGCAATCGGCGCTTGGATCGCGCGGAGGGCGATGATGCAGCGCTGGATTCGGATCCTTGTCGGCGCAGCCGCCCTCATGGTCGCCGCTCTGCCGGTTTTGTCAGCTCAACAGATCGACATGGCGCAGCGGCAGCAGGAGGTCCGCGCGCGCGAGACGGCGTTTGCCAGGTCGATGGCGGACCGCGATCTCGCCGCCTTCACGTCGTTCCTCTCGCCCGAAGCGGTCTTCGTCGGCGCAGGCGGGACGACGCGCGGGCCGAAGGAAATCGCGGCGGCATGGAAGCGCTTCTTCGACGGTCCTGACGCGCCGTTCTCGTGGAAGCCCGAAACGGTCGAAGTGCTCGCGTCGGGAACCCTCGCCTTGTCGAGCGGGCCGGTCTTCGACCCGAAAGGCCAGCGGATCGGGACATACAACTCGACGTGGCGGCGCGACGCCGACGGCGTGTGGCGCGTCATCTTCGACAACGGCTGCCCGTGAGACGTGCGCGAGCTGTCGAGTTGACACCTTTCCAGACCCTATGACAGGATGTGCCTCGTGTTCGCCCGTGTGAACTGCGCGTGTTGTTGTTGCCTTGGAGCCGCAGCCTCCGAAGGCCGCGCTGTGTCACGGGTCGCCCACGCTTGACGCGCTAAGCGAACCAATCCAGCGAACGAAAGGGCCCGGAAGGCTGAAACGCTTTCCGGGCCTTTTTCTTTTGTGCGGAGACCGAGATGATCGAGACCGTTGATTCTGCACGCGGCGTTGCCACCGTCCGGCGTGAAGTGTCGGCAGCCCGAAGACGCGCGCCGTCACCTCGAATTCACGAGGATTGGATTGCCGTCATTCTTGGCAGTGCCTCGTTGCTGGTGGTCCTGCTCGGTTTTGTGCCGGCGCTGCCGGCGCTGAAGTGGGGCGGCGATGTAGGCCTGTCAAGTCTGCTCAATCAGGGAGTCATCGTCCCGTGGCTGGGGGCAGGGTTTGGTCTGTGGGTGCTGTCGGCAGCAGGCGTCGCGCTTCAGGGTGGGGACGTCCGACGGTTCACCCAGGGGTTCGCGCTGGTGTTTCCGCTCGCCTGGTGCTCGCTCGTTCTGGCAGGGCATACGGCATCGATCGGGCTGGGCCTCGAGTACGTCATCTTCGCGCTCGCGCTGGGTCTGCTCGTGAGCCATCTCGGTGGAACGTCCAGTGTCGTCCGCGCCGTCGCCTCGTCGGAGCTCTTCATCAAGACCGGTCTGGTGCTCATGGGTGCGACGATTCTGTTCTCCGACGTCGTCCAGGCGGGCATGCTCGGCCTTCTGCAGGCGCTCGGTGTCGTCATCGTCGTCTGGTATGTGTCGTTCTGGCTGGCCAAACGTCTTCGCGTGGACGAAGAGCTCGCGGTGATGCTGTCGACCGCGGTCTCTATCTGCGGTGTCTCGGCGGCGATCGCGGCGTGTGGCGCGATTCAGGGCGATCGCCGCAAGCTGAGTTACGTCACATCGCTCGTGCTCATCGTGGCCGTTCCGATGATCATCCTCATGCCGTGGGTCGCGCGGCTGACCGGCATTCCTGATGCCGTGGCTGGTGCGTGGATGGGCGGTACGCTCGACACCACCGCATCGGTGACCGCTGCAGGCGCGCTCGTCAGCGACGCGACGATGAAAGTCGGCACGATTGTGAAGTTCTCGCAGAACGTGCTGATCGGGGTCGCCGCTCTGGCGCTCTCGATGTGGTGGAGCGTCCGGACGAGCACGAAACGGGACAGCTCTCCGGGACTCGGAATCATCTGGGAGCGCTTCCCGAAGTTTGTCCTCGGGTTTGCGGCCGCATCACTCGTGTTCTCGTTCGTGCTCACTCCCGAGCTCGTGAAGCAGACCAGCGGCGCGATCGGATCTCTGCGTACGATCTGGTTTGCGCTGGCGTTCGTCGCAATCGGCCTCGAAGCACGCCTTACAGACCTGCTGACGCTGGACGAGGGACGCCCGCTCGTCGGCTTCGTTCTCGCTCAGGCGTTCAACGTGGTGTGGACGCTGCTGCTGGCGTGGCTGATCTTCGGCGGCCTTTTCCTGCCCGTACCAGTCATCTGACTTCGACATGCGAGGCGGGTCCTTTGGACCCGCCTCTCCTCACGCGCGCGTGATGGGGCGCCAGCGGCGCTCGAGATACTCCGCCATCCGGGCGAGCGGGAACGTAAGCGCAAGATACAGCAGCGCGACGAGCGGCCAGATCGTGAGCGGCGAGGCATAACGGCTGGCCAGCTCCTGGCCTGTTCGCGCGAGCTCGGTGAGGCCAATCACAGAGACCAGTGACGAGTCTTTCAGCAGCGAGATCCCCTCGTTGGTCAGCGGTGGGACGACGCGTCGGAAGGTCTGCGGCAGGATGATGCGGCGCATCGCCTGCCAGTCGCTCATGCCGAGCGCGCGCGCCGCCGCCATCTGGCCGGCATCGATCGACAGGATGCCGCCTCGGATCACTTCGGAGATGTACGCCGCGGCGTTGAGCGTCAGCGCCAGAATCCCGCTTGCATAGGCCGAGAGGTTGACGCCGAGACCCGGCAGCACGAAGTAGACGAAAAGAATCTGCACGAGGAGCGGCGTGCCGCGCATCACTTCCACGTAGATCGCGGCCGCTGTGGTCAGGAGCCGGTTGGGCTGAACTCGTGCCAGGGCCAGGCACACCCCGAGCGGCAGGCCGAACAGAAGGCTCGCCACTGCCATCGCCGCCGTCATCCAGACGCCGCGAATGAAGAACGACCATGTGCGCGCGATGATGGTGGTGTCGAACGCGCGCATCGAGGGGGCCGTGTCGATCCGCTGGGCGGCCTGCTCGAACCACCGGGCGTAAATCGTCGCGTATTCGCCGCTTTCCTGCAGCCGCCAAAGCGCGGCGTTGACTGCCCGCCGCAAGTCGTCGCTGGTCGGCGCGAGAACGACCCCGAACTGTTCATCGGTGTATGGGGGCCTGCCGTCTTCAGTCCGCGGAAGTTCGAGCGCAGCATGTAGCGCAGCACCGAGCCGTCGCTTGCCACCGCGTCCACGCGCCCGTTCTGCAGATCCAGCAGCGCAAGGTCGATCGTGTTGTACTTCGCGATGTTCACGCCGAGCCGCTTCTCCATCGCGAACTGCGCGGTGGTGTTGATCTGCACGCCGACGGTGCGGCCCCCAAGGTCGCCGGGTCCGGTGATGTCGCTGTCGTCACGCACCGCGATTTGCTGGCCGTCGGCGACATACGGATCCGAGAACAACAGCGTCGCGCGGCGCTCGGGCGTGATCGTGACGGCCGAGATCACGATGTCGAAGACGCCGTTCTGCAGGGCAGGGAAGACCCCGTCGAAGCTCGCGTTGACGAGCTCCGCTTCGACGCCGAGGTCGCGCGCTATCGCCCGGGCGACGTCCACGTCGAACCCGCTGAGCTGATCCCCCTCGGCAATACCAAACGGAGGATAGGTGGCGTCGATGCCCACCCGGAGGCGGCCGCTGGCGCGCACGCGATCGAGCGCCGACTGTGCAAACATCGACTGAGCGAGCGCGAGAATGCAGAACGCGCTGGCAGCGACCAGACGCAGCATCAGGTTGTCCTTTCGCTGTTCGTGCGGATCACAACGTGATCTGGGCGCGTCCGTCGTGAAAGCTTTCAATGAACGCGCGCGTTTCGGGACGGCGGGGATTGCTGAACACGTCGCGCACGGTTCCCCACTCCACCGCGCGGCCATCCTCGAAGTAGATGACCTGGTCGGAGACCGCCTGGGCAAAGTCCATGTCGTGCGAGACGACGATGAGCGTCTGCTTCAGCTGGCGGAGCAGGCGCATCAGCGCCGTCAGCTCGCGGATGAGCCGCGGATCGAGCGCGGATGTCGGTTCGTCGAACAGCACCACTTCGGGCTCCATGGCCAGCGCCCGCGCGATGGACACGCGCTGCTGCTGCCCTCCGGAGAGACGCGCCGGGTAGTCGTCTTCCCGGCCGGAAAGTCCCACAAGATTCAGGTACACTTCCGAGATCCTCCGCCTGCTCACGCCGCATGTTCTTGACCGTGATCGGCGCCTCGATCACGTTCTCGAGAGCGGTGAGATGCGGGAAGAGGTTGAAGTCCTGGAAGACCAGGCCCACCCGCTGACGCACACGGCGGACCAGTTCGCGTTCTTCGGCGGTAGACAGCCGTCCCGCCGCGGTCTCGTGGATTTCCACATCACCGATTCGAATGTGCCCCTCGTCGAAGCGTTCAAGCCGATTGAGGCAGCGCAGCATCGTGGACTTGCCGCCGCCAGACGGCCCGAGAATGGTGGTGAGCTGGCCCTCGGCGATGCGGAATGTGGCGCCATTCAATACCGGCGTGACGCCATAGCGTTTGACGACGTTGGTGACCTCGATCACGACGACGGATCCTCGAGGCGGTTCAGAGAGCGTCGCCTCGCGCGGAAACAATACCAGATGCAGGGCTTTACGACGCGAGGATGTCGAGCTTGTAGTTCATCCGCTCGAACAGATACTTCCGTGATTCATCGACAAGCTGTCTGTATCGCGGCATGTTGATGCCGACGAGAACTCCACGACGCTTGCGGACGGCCCCGCCGATAATGACCGTGTCCACGTTGTGTATGCCGGCCGCCTGCACCACCGCGCCCAGCGCGCTGTTCAACGGATACACGTTGATCGCATCCGCCCTGATCATGACGATGTCCGCCTCCTTGCCGGGTGTGAGCGTGCCAGCCCGGTCGAGAATTGCCGCACACCTGGCGCCGTTGACGGTGGCACACTGCAGGACCTGGCGAACGGTCACCGGCATCGGCGCGTCCGGATCCTTGTTGGCGCGCCGGTTCGCCGCGAGCGCGCGCTGGATGAAGAACGCCGCACGCATCTCGCCGAACATGTCCGTGCTGTACGAGGTCTCGTTGTCCACACTGAACCCTGGCTGTACGCCGAAATCGAGCGCCTTCTGAAAGCCGCCGACGCCAGCCGAGGCACCGCTGCCGAGCCCGTACTGCGCGTCAGAGCGCGTACACACGTTCACGTTGCAGCCCGTCTCGCGCACGAGACGCCATGCCGCATCGGTCAGGGAGCTGGCATGGTTGAACGTGAAGTCGGGACCAAGCAGCTGCTCTTTCGCAAAGGCCTCCACCACGTCGGAGGAGATGCCGTCGGCGTGAATGGTCAGTCCGAGACTGCGAGCCAGCGCCCAGTTCTCGCGATTGGCGGGCCCGAACGCCCGCAACGTCACCAGTTGATCTGCCGCAGTGAAGTACTTCTTCTGCATCCGCGCCAGGTCCTGTGGCCACTGCTTGTCCCATGTTCCGAACTGCGGCGGTCCTGACGCGTGTACGGCTCGAATGCCCGAGTCGAAGAGCGCCTCGATGGCGGCGTCGGAGTGGTCGGACGAACGCGAGTTGTGGGAGTTGTCGATGACGCACGTGATGCCGGCGTCGATGCATCCGAGCGCGGTCACCAGATTCCCGACATACATATCGTGCGGTCGGTAGTACTGCGCGAAGCCCTGGTGAGTCGTCGCCATGTAATCCCCGATCACGCCATTGGGAATGATCTGACGGAACGTTGCGGACCAGGAGTGGCGGTGACAGTCAACGAATCCCGGGATGATGACTGTGTCCGTGGCATTGATGATCTCGGCGCCGGCCGGCGGCCTGAGCTCGCGTCCCACGGCGACGATGCGCTTTCCCTGGATATGGAGGTCGCCCCGAACGAAGTCGCCGAGTGCCGGATCCATCGTAATGATGGTTCCGCCGCGCAGAAAAATGTGGCGATTCGGATCGACGGCCGCGCGCGCAGCGGCCTCGAGCGCGCCGTTATCCCGTCTGCTCATCGCACGCTGTGCCGCGCCAAGGCGCCGAACGAACGCCGGAGCAGCCGCAACCACCGCGCCGAGTTTCAAAAGTCTGCGCCGGGAAATCGGTCTCATGAGGCTCCTCTTGTCAGGCCGGGCGTTCATGATTCATTGGATTCGCTATGACAGGTTACAACTGACGCGCCGCTTGACCCGCGCGGTGAGTGAATCCGGTATGCCTAAGGCGTTACGGGGTCGGCACGAGGCGCTTTAGCTCTTCTAGCCAGTTCAACACGACGTTGAAATCGGTCGGCGACGACTGCTGTTCAGATCGTTGAACCATCAGAAAGCGTTGGTCGTCAGCGGTCACATCATAGTCAGGTGAAATACTGGTGGTCCCCTCGTAAGGTCCTTGAAAGAGGAGTCGAGAAGTGGCTGGCTGGAACGCGGGCTGCGACGCGACCTCCGCCGCCATCATCTTGTCTCCACTGCGATAGAAAATCTCTCGCCCGTTATGTGCCCACACTGGTTCCCTTCCGCCATCGGCGGAAATTTGCCACTTGCCGCCGGCGCCTGAATACGATTGCACGTAAACCTCGTAGCGTCCCGACTCGTCAGAGGCGTACGCCAGCCAGCGGCCATCGGGAGACAGACGCGCATCCACCTCCGAGGCGGACGTCTGGAGGATGGGCCGAGGCTGGCGATCGCCGATTGGCATTACCCAAATATCCTGTTGGGCTGCTGGCGTCGCTTCCGAATAGACCAGCACCTTCCCGTCTGCCGACCAGGAATAGGGTTGCTGATCGCCTGTTTCCCTCGCTAAGAGCAATTCTTCTTTTCCGCTTCCATCGAACGGTTTCCAGAACAGGCGCCAGGGTTCGGCCCGGTTGGATGCGTACGTGACTCTCTTCCCGTCGGGAGTCCACACGGCCCAATCGTTGTTTCCCGCGAACGTCAGACGGTTGAATGCGCTGCCCGACCGTTCATATATCCACAATGTGGACTGAATCCCTGCGAGAGTCACCGCCACTCGGCGGCCATCCGGCGACAGTCGAGGAAAGTGATAAGGCCGTTGCAGAGGGGTCCCGACAGGCGTCGCGATTCCCTGTCGATCGACAAAGACCAAGTTGTTCTCGGCCTCTTTGAATCCCCCAGGGGCGTAAACAAGCATTCCCGAGCGGGACAAGCTCCAATGCGCGTGATCACCTCTGTCTGTGAGGACTCCCTCGACGACTGGTACGGGCGTTCCCGCGAGCTCCAGAGTCTCCACGTCGAAGGCGACGGCCATGATCGTGCCCGGCCGTTTGGGTTGCACATAGAGCATGTGGCCGGTGGACGCGTAGTGTGGGAGGCTGGCTCCCTCGATCAAAACCCGCCGCTCGCCTGTTTTCAGCGACTGCGCCACAATCGACACGTCCTGGTAGGTCGCCCCGTACGCGACAAACAGAACAGTTTCGCCGCCAGGCAACAGCTCGGGTAACCGGTGGGCCGTTTCTCCTCTGCCGGCGTCCAGCGCGGTGATCAGTGTCGCTGCACCTCCGTCGGCCGAGACTTGAGAGATGCCGCTACCGCGAGCCTGAGAAAAGACGATAGTACCGTTCTCGCTCCAGAAACCTCCGCGCGATCCTGGGGCATCACATATAACCACTGGAACGCCGCCAGTGACAGGAACCTTCTTCAACTTGCCGCCGGCAAAGAACGCAAGCCACCGGCTGTCTGGAGAGAAGAACGGTTGTTGGGCACCCTCGGTTTCGGGCAGAACTCTTGCGTCTGCATCCTCGATCGTCCGCAAGTAGAGCTGCGCGGTAGCCACTCGCCGCCCAACAAAGGCGACATACCTGCCGTCGGGTGAAGCAGTCACTTCGGAACCGTACGTGCCGAAGTGCAGCCCTACGCCAGCGGGCATTGGCAGCGTGAACCGCCCCTGAGACTCGGGAGCGGTTGCAGGAGCGGGTTTCAAGTTCCAGGCGGCGAACGCGGCTATCAGAGCCGATAGAACGGCTGCGGCAGTTAGGTGCCACGACGTAGTGCGCCAGAGTGGGGAACCTTGAGCAGTTGTCGGGGTCGGTGACGCCCGGGAAGCCGACAGCGTTTCCTCGAGCTCCATCCGCGCATCGCCGATGTCACGCAGACGCCTCCTCGGATCTTTATCGAGACACCGTTGCAACAGCCGGCTGATGCCGATCGGTGTGCCGTCCGGCAGCGCGTTCCAATCGGGTTCGCGTTCGAGGATCGCCGCGATGGTGTCAGAGACAGTCTCGCCGACGAAGGCCCGTCGGCCCGTCAGCATCTCGTAAAGCACGCCGCCGAAGGCCCAGATGTCCGTGCGTTTGTCCACCGGCGTGCCGCGCGCCTGCTCTGGGCTCATGTACGGTGCCGTTCCGGCGATCACGCCTTCCCGCGTGCCACCAATCGTTACCGTGGGCGACTGTGACAACGGCCCCGCGTCGAAGGCACCGCGCGTATCCAGCTTCGCAAGACCGAAGTCGAGCACCTTGACGCCGCCAGTGGCCGTGATCTTGATGTTGGCCGGCTTCAGGTCACGGTGGACGATTCCCTTCTCATGTGCCGCATCGAGCGCCTCGGCGATCTGACGGGCGTTGATCAGGGCCTCAGCAATTGGCAGACGCCCGCGCTGAATGCGCTCGGCTAACGTCTCACCCTCGACCAATTCCATCACAATGCCGCGCACACCGCCGCTCTCTTCGACGCCATGGATCGTGGCGATATTGGGATGGTTGAGCGAAGCGAGGACGCGCGCTTCGCGCTTGAAGCGCGCCAGCCGATCGGGATCGGCAGTGAACGCGTCGGGCAGAATTTTGATGGCGACATCGCGCCCGAGTGTCGTATCCCTCGCGCGATAGACCTCTGCCATCCCGCCCGCGCCGATCTGGTCCTGAACCTCGTAGACGCCGAGTCGCCGTCCCGTCAGCACGCTCGGCCCACGAGTGCGGCCCGCGGCGGCGAGGGCCCCGGCCTCGAGGAATCCGTCCGCGGACGCGGCTTGCGCCAGCAGCAACTCGACTTCATGTCGCAGCGCGGGGTCACCCACGCAAGCCTGCGCCACAAACGCGGCGCGCTCCGGCACCGGACGCTCGTGTGCCGCGTTATACAACCGTTCGATCTCCTGCCAGCGAGCCGGATCCATCCCTTTCGACGGCGCCATTTTACGCCCGTCTTACCCCGTGCCGGTTACGCGGCCACTTTCCCGCCTTCCCCAGCCATCGAGCCGGTGAAAGAACTCACTTAGATGGATGGGCGTCGAACGGCGATTGTTCTGCCACGACGTGGACGGTGCTCACGGCAGAAGTCCGCCCGTTCGACGCTCGGGAGAGATCGGCAAGGCGAGGCGGGCGGCGGTCGGCGGCATTTCCGAGCGCACGCACCAGGGCGTAGACATCGCCCTCGGTGCACACCACGTAGACCTGATCTCGGTAAGTGATTCGCATCGGCTCCTACCGCGAACAACGCTGGACCGCTGGCAGGCCGAACAGCGAAGCTTCTTCGGCACGGTCGGAAAAGTCTTCTGCCCTCGGCTGTTCGGTTTGGGCTGTTTCTGCGTTAATCCCCAGTGGGCGGGTTGATATTCCGTCATCGAACGGCGTAGCTCCTGGCGCGGCTCCACCCGCCACGGGCCCGCTCGACGCCGATCCCGCCCCGATTTGTTGCCGATGTCTGTGGTCGACCCTGCGGCCGCCCGTTCCGGGGGCAAGCATGTTGGTCACAACACGCGTAAAATTCCCCCAAAATGACAATTGGCGTCGGAAGCCGTGTCGGCCCTTACGAGGTGACCGCACTGCTCGGCGAAGGCGGAATGGGCAAGGTCTGGCGCGCGCATCACACCGCGCTCAAGCGAGACGATGCCCTGAAGGTGCTGCCGGATGCGTTTGCGTCGGACCCTGACCGCCTCGCTCGATTCCGGCGAGAGGCGCAAGTCCTCGCGTCACTGAATCATCCCAACATTGCCCACGTCCACGGCCTTGAGCAGTCCGACCCTTCGGCAGGCTCAGGGCAGGCGGGTGTGCAGGCGCTCATCATGGAGCTGGTCGAGGGGCCGACGCTCGCCGACCGCATCGCGCAGGGGCCGATTCCGGTCGACGAAGCGCTGCCGATCGCCAAACAGATCGGGGAGGCGCTCGAAGCCGCGCACGAGCAAGGCATCATTCATCGCGACCTCAAGCCCGCGAACATCAAGTTGCGCCCGGACGGCACCGTGAAGGTGCTCGACTTCGGATTGGCGAAGGCGCTGGAGCCGGGATCGGGGATCCGGGACCCGGGATCCGAACGCGCAACCGCGTCGCCCACCATTACGTCGCCCGCGTTGATGACGGGCGTCGGCATGCTGCTCGGCACGGCTGCTTACATGA
>CAWFEX010000006.1:617500-946382 GCA_963814955.1 uncultured Acidobacteriota bacterium | reverse complement strand
TCCGAAGAAATCCTGAGCCACGAGATCAGACGCCTGGGCGGCCGGCCACCTAACAGTCACTGCAGGGTCGGCGCATGTGCTTGCAACGGAAGCCAGAAGAGTTGGACGCGTTGGTTACAAATCCTTCGCGATCAGCGACATCGAAAGGCACCTTGAATGAGCGCTACGAGAGTTCTCGCCTCGGTCGCGGCTGGTGGCATTGCTCTTCTGCATCTTGTTGGGGGTATTCGGTGTTCACCGGTTCTACGTCGGAAAAATTGGCACCGGTATCTTGATGCTGGTGACCATCGGAGGGTTAGGCATCTGGGCGCTGATCGACCTGATTCTGATCGCCGTCGGCTCTTTCAGGGCAGAATAGGTTGGCGTGTGTTTCGCTGGACCGAGCCGGGTTCTATATAAGTGATGGATCGCGACGGACCGGATAGCGGGTCGGACACTGCTGGTCAGCCTACGGTTCGTCAGCAGGATCGGGGACTGTGATTGCGGCGCACTTTGCGGACAACGTCGTGGCCGAGCGCTACGACGCGTCACGGGCATCACCTCCATCGGGAGAGATTGTGGCAGCAGCAGGCTTTCGGGAAGTGCTGTCCGAACGTTTTGCTCACGCCGACGTATACACTCGATGAACTGGTCGCGTACCTGATGACCCAGACCAACGTGACGGCTGTTGTCAGCGGTGGTGCTGATTCTGCCGACTCGATCCGCGCCTGGCTGGGAGCAACGCTGGCCCCTTTCTTTGCGTCTCGTGAAAGGGGGACATTTGACTACGACGGCACCCTGTCAGTGCTGGAAACAACCGGCTGACTTGAATTTGTGCCAGCCGTCGATTGTTGATGGGAATCATCACACCGCCCCCGGCCTGGAGGGGCACTTTAGAGGCGGGCGATTCAAATGATGAACGACCCACGATCTCGTGACTCCCAGGAATGCGAGCGAAGGGAGGGCTTACCACGACATTCGCCGGACGGGACCTGTTTGAGGCGCGCGGTCTATTTGGTGTCTACGACGAGAATCACCCGTATGAACGAGCCCCGAATAACTATCCGAAGGATTCTGGTCTACGTCGACGATC
This sequence comes from uncultured Acidobacteriota bacterium, assembly GCA_963814955.1. GTDB lineage: Bacteria > Acidobacteriota > Vicinamibacteria > Vicinamibacterales > UBA2999 > DATCJA01. The sequence continues at coordinate 945,310 of CAWFEX010000006.1, read as the reverse complement.
CTGTCGGCGTCATTCGTATCGACATTGACGGCGCTGTCTGCGACTCTGCGACGAGTGGCCATCCGTTCAGACGTCCAAGGCCGTGGCCACGGTCGTGTCCTGCTGGACCTCGCGCAACAGTTCGCCGAACGAGTGAGGGTGCACACAGCTGGCATCATTTGTCAGCGCCGGACGCGGTCAGCTTCTATGAGCGCAACGGCTTCCGCACGTCGACGACGCAGCGCGTAATCGGGCCTTCAGGGCGTGAATCAACCTTCATGACCAAGGGTCTACCAAGAGCCGGCTAGCGGACTTGTGCACTGAGTCGCGCTGCAGCACCAAGCATGGCACCTGTCACAATTACCAACAGCTGCGCGTGCCCGACTTGCCGAGGAACTGCTGGAAAGCCTCATCGGTCTGTCGGGTCATCTCTTGTATCAATCGGCAATGACTTCTGAGTAGTGACAATGCGCTATCACACGCAGTGCACGAAGATCAAACTCAAGCCGGGCAGCCTTGAGCGCGTCCGCGAATGGGCACGAACGCTCAATGAGACACGACGAGCGGAGGCCCTGGCTACGTTGCGGGATGAAATCGTCGTACTGGAGGCCGCATTTCTCGATCAGACATCTGAAGGCGACTACCTGATTTACATCATGAAGGCCGCGAGTTTCGAGAAATCGAAAGAGGCCGTCGCAGCGTCGACACACGACATCGATAGGTACCATCAGGATGTCAAGCGCAGCACGTGGGAAAGCCGCAAGGAACTTGAGTTGCTCGTCGACCTGGACACGATAGACGAGATCAGCGAATAGGGGAGATCTATGCTGATTGGCCCACTGTTGGTTATTGCATCACGAAGACTGTTGGCATCGGTCGATGAGTTCTGAATCGAACGGTCACATTGTCGCAATGGGTGGTGGCGGTTTTTCCATGGAGCCGGACAACCTGTTGCTGGATGACTTTGTGTTGTCGCTGGCTCGGCGACAGCCGGCGAGGGTGTGCTTCGTACCAACGGCGAGCGCCGATTCGGCATCGTATATCGTCAGGTTCTATCGAGCCTTTGCTGGCCGTTGTGTCCCAGCGATCTCACGCTGACAGACGGGCCATTAGCTAGGTAAAAAGCCCGCCACGAACATCCGACTTGGCTCAGTTTGTCGCAAACCAGGATGTGTTCTACGTTGGCGGCGGCAATACTGCGAATCTCCTTGCTATCTGGCGCGTTACGGGATCCACGGACTCTTTCGGCAGCGTGGCAGGAAGGCGCGGTGTTCGCGGGCGTGAGCGCCGGGATGTTGTGTTGGTTTCAGGGCGGTGTCACCCAGCCCCGTTTGGTGGGCTGGAACTGCTCGATGACGGACTCGGCTTCCTGGAAGGCACAGCCTGCCCCCACTACGACGGAGAGCCAGGGCGACGTCCTACCTATCATCGCCTCGTAGTTGACGGAGTGGAGGCTGGGTACGCCGCGGACGACGGTGCGGCCTTGCATTTTGCCGGCACTCTGCTGCGGGAGGCGGTGAGTTCAAGGCCGAACGCCGGTGTGTATCGCGTAGAGCGTGTTGGCAGCGAGGTTGTCGAGACGCGCCTTCCCGTTCGCTTTCTGGGTTCTCCGGCCGTCAACGCTGGTCGACGGACAGGCTAGCCGAAATGATCCTCTGGCGATTGCGGGCCATCCTGACCCCGAAGGCGAGTACCCCCCCAGCGAAGTCGTGTGCTCCATTGAGAGGTTACCGGCTGGCTATCGCCTGCTCGTGGCGGTGCAGGTCGACGAAATGCACGTGTCGGCCGCAGCCGCGCAGGAGAAGGCTGAAGCGCTCAGGGTCGAGCTGCTGAAGCAAGGATGGACGATCTCGTGATCCGGCAGAGCCTTCATGGCCTGCGAGCGGCACCGGTACGCTGAGGCCCAGTCCTCGCCTAGTCTCTAATTCACAGCTTGGAATCCCGCCGGGTAATGTGTTCCGAAAAGAGGTTGTCAATTCCCGAGGGCGCGATCAATCTGAGGAATGACCTCTTTGTACAGGCCGCAGCAGTTCCGGTTCAAAAAGCACGGCATCGCCGTAGAACATGGCCACTGCCGGGAAGAACGCCCTGGGATTCGTCTTTCCGAAAGAGGACGGAGGTACATCGCGTCCGTAATCCCTTCGGTCAGCCCTTCGTATCGTCGCTGCACGTCATAGATGCGAGAGACAGCTGTACGCCACGTCTCTATCCATGTGGACCAACGACTGAGTGGCTAAGGCCGATTCCCATGCCGTGTTCTCGAAAAAAGCGGGTCGGATGCCTTCCAGTTTCACGGAGAGGGCCGCACGCCCTTGTCGTCGGCAGCGAGGAACGCTTGGAGGCTTTTCAGCGTAACCGCGTGGTAGTCCTTCACAGCCGCGACCGCTTTCTGATTCGCCTGAATTTCCGAGCGCAAGCGCCGAAGGGTGTCCTCCGCAAGTTCGCGGTTTTGAGCATTTTCTCGCCACTGCTCGCCCATGAGCGCAAAGAACACGCCTAGTGTAATCAGAATAACTTCCGCACCGATTCGGATGAACGACTTCGACCGCTGTGTTGACCGCAACGGCGTGACTTTCTCCGCCCTCCGGCCGGTGACGGTTCAGCGAACGCTTCGGCAACGGATTCGTCTTCGTCGTCTTCGAGATCGGGCACGTGCGGATGGTGGGCCACGATGTATCTCCTCGGTGGTTTTCGCCCGCATGATGGCGCGTCCAATTCTCAACTGTCAACGATTTCGGCCGCTTCCAAACCATTCGTCGCCAGGGTAACAACGAGCAAGGCTTGCTGGTGTCGCACACGCTACGTCGTCCAAGAGCCTGGTTGCCGTGCCGGATGGCGGCAAAGGTTACATGATCTCGATCCGACCCACAAAGAGGAGCTGCTGAATCGGGATAGACGAGCGCGTGATAATGCGTCGGAAGCACCCGCCCGCATGAGCGACGTCTGCGGTCGGATCAGCGAACCGTAAAGCTGAACTCCACATTCACCTGAACCGCAACGGGTTGACCCATACGCGTTCTAGGTCGAAAACGCCACTGTCGAAGAGCCTTGATCGCTTCCTGGTCCAACCACTCGAATCGAGCGGGGGCAGTGCTGAGCCGCTTGCTCATCCCTTGGAGGAATGGAGGACACGATGCCCGACAAAGATAAAGTCGAATCGCTTCTTAAGCTCGCGGACGCGTCCTGGCGAGATTACAGCGAGCGTCAGACGATCGAATGGAAGGTCAATTTCGGTCTGTGGGCGGCGCTGGGCGCTTTCGGCGGCTTTGTGTTTCAGCGGCAGACGCTCCCTCCGCAATGGGTTGCCCTGATCGCTTCCGCGCTCTTGGCCGTCGCGTTCTTGGTCTACACCACGCTCTGGAAGGCAGAAATTCAGAAGAGAAACCGCCTCGATTTAAACAAGGCAAGGTACGAACTGGACGGAAGTGGACACTGAACTGGGCACAAATCCGCCGGAGGTGCGACGGATCGACAGTGGCAAGCAATGGCGACCGACGCATCAATCTCAAGCGCTGATCACCTTTGTTCGTGCTCTTGGCTATGCTAGCGCTGTGGGCGCCGCGGTAGCACGGACGTGCCGGCGAACCAACAAGTGGCGCTGATGGTTCGCGATCGCGCCGATCGCTGACCTGGGTTGTCACCGAATCGAGCCAGATTTCGGTGGATGGAAACCGACTTCGCTTCAGGTTGGATCGCAGAAATCGCGCGCGAACTGTTGTCATCGGCAAAAACACTGGTAAAAGAGGGGGACCGTTCCACAAACTGGGAGGCAAACCGTGAAACTTTATCAGGGAGCGCTTATTAGCGCCGTGCTGGTGATGGGGCTGGGTTATCAAGCAATGCGCGCACAGGCACCGACGCGACGATGCGGCAAACGCACAGCAGATCGACGTGGCCGGTACGTCGTGGAAATTGGAGGTTGCAATGACTGCCACACCGCCGGATACGCCGAAGCAGGCGGTAAGGCAGCAGAGGCTGACAGGTTGAAGGGCGATACGCTCGGATTCCGAGGCCCGTGGGGGACCACTTACCCACGAATCTCAGGCTCTCGATCGGCAAGATGACGGAAGACCAATGGCTCAAGTCCGGGAAGAGTCTCATGACCCGTCCTCCAATGCCGTGGTTTAACGTCCGCGCCATGATGGACGCGGATCTGCGGGCCGTTTACCAGTACGTGAAATCCCTGCCTGGAGCTGCGGGAATAGCTGCACCCGCCTTCGTGCCTCCGGATCAGCAGCCCAAGCAACCTTATATTCAGTGGCCGGGTGTTAAATAGCGGCGCGCATTCATCATTCCGACAATCTCTGCGGCGACACTGATAGCGACGTTTCACTTACCACGCAGGCGCAGGGCGGCGGACGCCGAGCCGACAGGAGACGCGTCCGCAAATCGTGTTCGAGATCTCGCGATGAATGTTCACTGACTTTGCGGCGTACGCGGTATCGCAGGTCGAGTCACTCGCGGCGAATTGCACCGTGAATGTCGCTGCGTGATCCATAGGAACGGGTGCAGCGAGGCCGTCGTCGCGCCGCTGGCCAGTGTTCGTGTTGCGTCATCAAGACGTTTTCACGGACAGGCGGTGACACATGATCGACGACGACGATTCAGCCCACTACGCAGCGTGCGGAATGGTTCGCCTCCTGGTTTGACTCCTTCCACTATCACAAGCTCTACGCGCATCGGGACGACACCGAAGCGGCGCGCTTTCTCGACGGACTGATCGCGCGGCTCAAGCCGCGCCGAGGAGCACGCGTGCTCGACCTCGGATGCGGGGCCGGACGTCATTCGAAGTACCTGGCGTCGAAGGGTTTCCGGGTCACCGGCATGGACCTGGCCGCCGGCAGCATCAGAGAAGCGAAGAAGTTCGAGCGGCCGCGCCTCCGTTTCCTCCAGCACGACATGCGGGTGCCGTTCGGCCGCAAGGCCTTCGACTACGTTTTCAACTTCTTCACGAGCTTTGGCTACTTCGAGGAGCCGGGGAGCACGTGGCCGTCGTTCGGAACATGGCGAGCATCACTGCGGCCGGGCGGCAGGCTGGTGCTCGACTACCTGAACGTCCGCCACGCTGATGCACGCTCATGTCCGAAGAGGTCAAGGAGATCGACGGCGTCACCTACCGATTGACGCGCTGGACCGATGCCCGTCACTTCTTCAAGCGGATCGTCGTCGAGGACGGCGACGGCGAGCCGCTCGAGTTCGTGGAGCGCGTCGCCAAGTTCACGCTGCAGGACTTCGAGCGCATGTTCGCGCCTCACGACCTACGCATCGAGGAGGTGCATGGCGACTACCGCCTGAGCCCCTACGATTCTGTGACCTCACCTCGGATGATTCTCGGTGGCTCGGAAGAAGGACACAGGAGGTGAAGGCTACTTGCACGAACGGCTCCTGCGGACGCAGGGTCGGCTGGATATGCCGGTCGGCCTTCCTACTAGTTAGCTGGCAGCACCACTCTGGCGCGTCTTGCGACTCGTCAGTTCCTGGCGTGGGGTAACTGGAGACTCTTCGATCCTCTCTCTCAATAGGATGGGCGCAATGTCCTCCTCGACTGCAATCCCGGCCTCTTCGGGCGTGGGAATCGACCGCGATGACACCGACCTCGCGCGGGCAACGATGCGACGCGTGAGTCTTCGACTCTTGCCGTTCCTCTTCCTTATCTACATCTTCAACTTTCTTGACCGGACGAACGTCGCGATCGCGGCGTTGCAGATGAATCGCGACCTGGGCTTCAGCGCGACCGCCTACGGCTTCGGTGCGGGGATCTTCTCCCTCGGCTACGCGCTCTTCGAGGTGCCGAGCACTCTCGTGCTCGCGCGCGTAGGGGCGCGTTTATGGATCTCTCGCATCATGATCACTTGGGGGCTCGTCGCCGCGGCGATGATGTTCGTGCACACACCAATCCAGTTCTACACCTTGCGCTTCCTCCTCGGGGTTGCTGAGGCGGGCTTCGCTCCTGGGATCATCTACTACCTGAGTGGGTGGTTCCCCGCACCGCAGCGCGCGCGAGCCCTGTCTCGCTTCCTGATCGCCATTCCGATTTCCGCCGCAATCGGTAACCCCTTGAGCGCGTGGCTGCTCGGACTCGATGGCCTTCGGGGACTCGCGGGGTGGCAGTGGCTCTTCCTCCTGGAAGGCATTCCGCCGGTGGTTCTCGGCTTCGTGGTGCTCGCCTTCCTCCCCGACCACCCCGCTGGCTCGCGCTGGCTCTCCGTGGAGCAGCGCGACTGGCTTACGGCACGCTTGCGGCAGGACGCCGATGAATCGCCCGCGCCACACGGTGTCGCGCCGCTCCGCGCTCTTGTGCTCCCGATGATCTGGCTGGCGTCCCTGCCGTACTTCCTTCTCGTCACGACACAGGTACCGGCTACACCTTCTGGGCACCGACGATGATCCGTGACGCGCTCCAGGCGAGCAACACGACGACGGGACTCATCACTGGGGGAATCGCCTGCGTGGCCGCAGGCGTGATGCTCGCAGTTGGAGCGAGCTCCGACCGCAAGGGGGAGCGTGTCGTCCACGCCAGTGCGTGCGCAGTCGTGGCGGCGCTCGGGTGCGTGAGCGCTGCGCTCCTGCCGCATCCACTGGCGCGGGTCGCGGGCCTTGCGCTCGTATCGATCGGCGTCCACGCTTTTTACATACCGTTTTGGTGCGTGCCCACCGCGCTTCTGCGCGGGACCGCCGCGGCTGCGGGCATCGCCCTCGTGGGTGCTCTGGGCCACGTGGGCGGCTTCGTGGGGCCGTACGTGGTAGGGCTGCTCACGGACACGACCGGTAGCACGACCGTCGCCCTCCTCGGACTCGCGTCCCTGGCGCTGACCGCGGCGGCGCTGTGCTTCGTGCTGCGGAGGCAGGCAGCATTCGCCTCCCGTTGAACGCAGGTGAGGCGTAGTCCTCGCATGCTGCGATGCGCGATGAGTCGTTTCAGGTTTGCCAGCGAACTTTCCAATGAAGCTGACGAAGCGGCCCCTATTCGTTCGCTATCTTGAGCCCCTCTTGGGCCGCTTGGCAGCTTACTGCCAACGTTACTCGCGATACGCCGCAGTATTTAGAAGGAGGAGTTTCTCGGAGATTCTCCGACGCGCTGAGCTCGAAAGACGCTCGCGGCGAGTGACATTTCGAGTGACATTAGGCCAGCAAAATCAGAAGACAGCGGCGAACAACGGCAAACAATCGAAAGCAGTGGAAAGTCACAAATCGCTGAACCCGATTGGCTTAATCAGAAAATGGCCGGATTTGTTGGCGCTTCTTGATCTGGGCCCATAGACTCCCTGCCTCCCAGCCAGCTAACTTGTCTCGCGCTTTACTTCCGTTTGGCCCGTTTTCCGTCTCCAACATGTCTCCAACTCGGCCGGTTTATCACGCTGCTGCCGTTCATCGAATCCGTAACGGACTGTCCCATTGCCCCAAGTGTCCTAAGTGTTTTAACCGCATGAGATTTTTGATGTCAGCAGATTGATTGAGTGACCAATCAATAGGACTAATGGGTCACTTGGGACAGCCAGGCGACACGGTCAGGCGCCACGTTTGACTGCCATCTGCCATGGCACTGCCATTGACATCGCAGCGGGCCCTACAAACTGCCGCCACTGCCACCACCCCTCAGGGGTGCAGAGTGGCAGTGGGGTAGCGTAAGGTCCGGAGGAGCTGTATCAACCCCGGTGCAAAGGCTGACTGTCAGCACGAGATCGATCGCTAGAACGGCTTTCTCTTGTCCGTACGAACGCTGGAAGGTCGCCACTGATGGTATGGACTCCTCCCGGTCTCTCGGCAGAATGGCGCTACACGTTCGATACTGCCGTCTTGCATCTCGACCGGGTCGGTACGGCTATGTCAGTTCCTTCGGCCGCCAGTGGCCCAAGAGCGTCCCGCGAGTCGACAGTTTGAGATCGCGCCACTGATCGATCTCCAGGACGATGTGCGCGAGGGCGGCCGTCGGCAAGTCCTGCCACTCGCCGGTCAGCTGCCCGACCAGCTCTTCGAGCCCGGGATTGTGCCCGATGATCATCACGGTCTCGGCGTTCTCCCGCACCGTTCGCAGCAGCGACAGGATGTCGGCCGGGCTGGCCATATAAAGACGCGGATCCAACAAGATTTCTCCCGCATAGCGAGCCGCCTCGGCGACCGCCTCAGCCGTCAGCCGCGCCCGCACGGCGTCGGAGCTGATGAGAATATCGGGAATCAACCGTATCCCGCACTAGCTCTCCCATCCGCGGCCCATCCCGCCGGCCGCGCTCATTCAGCGGTCGCTCATGGTCATCAAGCTCCGGATCGTTCCAGCTCGACTTCGCGTGCCTGAGAACCAGCAGGGTCTTCATCCTGAGAAATTTTGACGCCTTGACCTGTCGACGTGGGACTGGTTGCCGCCAGATCGGCGTTTGTCGTGATCAACGTGCCGATTCAGCCGCGGCGCTCATGATCGCGCGCCGGTTGCCGGAAGGCTGCAAGCAAAGGTTAGACGGCTGGGTCCGGCACCCACTGGTACCTCACCATCGCAGCGCGAACCGCCATGAGGAATACCAGGTATGCATGAGTCCCATGAAACTCGGAAAGCTGAAGCCGAAGTACGCCACGGTGCCCGCGAGCAACGTGACATAGAACCAGACGACCTCGCGCTTCATCGTCCGACGCGCACGCAGCTGAACGCGTAACACATCGGTGCTCACACCATGAAGGTCATCCATCACGACCTCATTCGCACACGCGCGCAGGAACGCGGCCTTCGATAGGTCCCGTATGGTCGCCTAGTGGAGATTCAACTCACCTCGCCTTCGCCTGTGCCTTCCGCCGCTCCGCCCAGTACTTCTTCATCCGCTGCGATACCGCCTTCCGCGCTGCCGCTGACATTCGCCGGGTCCGCTTGCCAGCGGTGGCGACAGACTTACGCAGAGCTTTTCGGGGTCCGGTCAACGCCAGTTCAGGGAACGTCCGCTCTATTGCAATTATTTCGGCTCGTAACCGTCGCAGCGCTGCGTCTGCTCCGCCCTTGGCCAGTTCTCGCAGTTGGTCAAAACTCAATCCGGTTCGTGGCATTCACCTCTCCTGTCAATGAGTGCGATAGGCGGCATTCATAGCGGCGCCCGCGCCGCTACTCACACCGATATTTATGGCTGAGCAGGAAGCTAGCGGAGGATGAAGCCGACCTTCGTTGTCATTTCCCGGCGAACGATGGTGCGTTCAGAATGCTGATGACACCTCACGGCCAGTGTAATGATTCGCTCCCCACATGGCCCCTCTCCTCAAAATTTGCGAGAGTGAACAACTGCATGCCTCGTGCCTGGACACCTCATCAGGCGTAATCGACGGCGCCCATCTTGCTCTTCCCCATTACAGAGTCGCAGGTCATCTATGGTGCGAACTTTGTACTCTGCCCTTGTGTGGTGCTTGCTCACCGCAGGGTGCGTTCATGGAACGCCGGAGACATCGCAACCGTCTCCGCCACCCGCTGCCGGAACGCCTGAAACATCGCAACCGTCTCCGCCACCAGTCGCAAGGACGCCCGAGACATCGCCACCGAGTCCTCCACCAGTCGCCGGAACACCCGAGACATCGCAACCCGCCCCAGCCCCGGCCCCCGAGCCAGTCGCAAAAGCTCCCGCGCCGAAGGCGAAGGGCAACGCCGCCCCGCCCGTGACGAAGGCGCCCGCCCCGTCGCGAGGACAGGCGCCAGGACAGGTGACACCTGGCGCCCCCGTCGCGCCACCGCGTCAGACTGCCGTGGGGCCGTTGGACTTGAGCGCACTCAAGACGCGGCTGAAAGAAACCAAGGCGATCGGCGTCTTCACTAAGCTCACGCTCAAGAACCAGGTCGACGATCTGATGGAGAAGTTCAGGCAGCACCACGCCGGAAAGGCCACGCCGACCCTCCCGGAGCTACGTCGTTCGTACGATCTATTGTTGATGAAGGTGCTCTCGCTCTTGCAGGACGACGACCAGAAGCTCGCATCCGACATCTTGTCCTCCCGCGAAAGAATCTGGGACCTGCTCGCGGACCCGAATAAGTTTGCGGGCCTCCAGGCATGAACGAGGAAACTCCATGAGGAATCGCACGATTGCATTGGCACACTCGCTCTTGTTGATTGCGTGCCTCGCCCCGCCGTCGATTGCCGCGCAGGAGGACGAGGCGGCGCTCAAGAAGGACCTGACGGCGGTGATCGCACTTCACGGATTGCCGTGCGGGGAGGTCGTCGCCGTCACGGTCCAGGCCCAGAACGACTACGCCGCGACCTGCAAGGACGGGAACAAATATCGGGTGTACGAGAATGCCAAAGGGCGAGTCGTGGTCGAAAAACGGCAGTAGTAGATGTGATCCGCTCCGCGTGGCGGTTATAGCCGGTCCGCAACGAGGCCGCACGCCTCTGCAGTCGAAGCCAGCCATTCACTGAGGGACAAGAGGCCCACGGATGAACGTGTCACCGCGCCAAACCAATGGGGCGTACCGCGGAGGATTCCGATCCGTTATCGGGGCGGCAGCGATCCCAGGTACGCCGAAATCGCGATGATGTCGTCTTCCGACAGCTTCGCGACCACGTTCTTCATGAGCGCCGGCCAATCGGACGGTGTCCCATAACAGAACATACGGTCCTGGTGGTCCGTCCGAGCACCGCCGATAACTCATCAGAAAGAAGTCGCGATCCCGTGTGAGCCAACTCCCGTTCGGTTCACGCATGTTCTGATGAGGGCCACGCGCCCCTGGTTCACACGGGCCCTGGAGATGCCATGCGCACTCGGATTCTTCGTTTGACGACCATCACGTGCGTCGTGATCGCCACAACCGCGGCAGCGGCGCAGGCCGAGGTCTGCATTGCGATCGACACCGCACACGACACGTTCTCGCCGAGCGACCAGGCGGCCGCTCTGCTCTTGGTGACGAGACAGTTCGAACAGGCCGGAGAGCGAGTCGTCCCGGCCGGCTGCGCGAGGCCGTACGCGCTGTCTCACATCCGCCTGGGGAATACGATCGTGGTGCAGATCTCTGGTCGCGAGGGTCAGCGGGAGGCGATCGCTCAGGGCATGAACGATCTGCCGGCTCTGTACAGTCAGATGGCGCGGTCGATTGTCACCGGGCGCCCGATGACCGGGTTCAACGTCGTCGATCGCACCAATGTCACTGCGTCTCAGGCGACCGCGCGACGCGTTTATACGGATTCGCTGTGGTACGCCCGCCTGGGGTACGGGAGTCTGTTCGGGAATGACGCGTACGGCACGCCGGCCCTGGGATTTGGCTACCGCGCGGAGCTTGATTCGTTCGCGATCGACGTGTCGTTCCTGAATTTTCAATTCAGCACGGCTAACTCGTCGTCCTCCAGCGGGTCGGCGCAGACACTGCTGAAGCTGTCAGGGCTGTACTTCCTGAGTCCCAGGGCGAATCGGTCGGCATACCTGGGCGGCGGACTCAGTTATGGGCACCAAAGCTTCGGCGGATTCTATGACCCTACGACCGGATACTACACGTCCAACTGGGACGGCAGCGGTCTGCAGGGCGAGTTGAGCGCGGGGTACGAGCTTGCGCGCGCTACGAGCTTTAGAGTGTTCGTGCAGGCCGATGCCGTGCTTCCGTTCTACGAGTCAACGGCGGAAACCTATCCGACGAGATTAAGAACCGGAGTCGTGGCGCCGACAATCGACCGCCGCCGCGCCCCCTCGCTCGTCCTATCGATCGGCCTCGGCCGGTAACGCTGCGGCAGCCAGGTGGAGGCCGCCGAGCGTAGATCAAGTGGGCACGTCATTCCCTCGCTCTCGAACCACGAGTTGGTGTCGGCGGCGACCTAAGGTCTTGCTACGCGGAATTCTGAAGCGAAGTGATCGAGCGCTGATTCAGAGGGACGAAGCCGTTTCCCGAGCCTCGACCTTTGCGAAAGGGCCGCGCGCGGCTTCACTCTCGATGCGGGCCGCGCCCCTCCATTCCCTCGTGAAGCTGTATGGCATTTCCGACAGTCATTCCTCTTTCAGGGTACGAACAACGCCGGAGTACAACTCCGAGGGCGTTGTCCGAACCCGGTCAAGAGCGCCACTGTCGAGGTTTGGCTTACTTCGGCCCGGGCGCGTGCTCCACGCTCAGGCCGGCAGCGGCAGCGCCGGCAGGCCAGGCGTGGCGAAGATCATCTCCGTAATGGCCTTGATGCTCCTGTTGCCGTAGCGGAACGGGATGATAAGCCGGAGCGGCGCGCCGTGCCTCGGGGGAATCGGTTGGTCGTTCATCAGCCACGCCAGCATTACCTGCGGGTGCCGCAAAGTCGTTAGCGGCTCGTCCACGTAATGGCGGTCGGACGCGATCAGCCGGCAATAATGCGCGCCAGGGACGAGGCCCAGCAGGTCAGCGAAGTCGCTGAAACGGACGCCAGTCCATTTCACGATCCCGCGGGGGTTTGGGGCACCACACTGCATGAGAAAGGTGTGGGAGAGTCGCGGCAGCTTTTCCAAGTCCTCGAAACGCAATGTCCCGGTAAGCTTCGCCAGCCCGCGCGGATCCACCTTGATCGTCATCTTGCGGTAGTCGAACTCGATTTCCGGCGCCTGACGGTTCGGTGTACGCCACATGAGCGGATCCGTGATTGGTCCGGCTGCGCTTTCCGGGTGCTCGGGGGCCGAGCCATCCGGGTTAAGCGGGAGCGGCGCCGGAAACCCCTGACGGAGAGGTCGCTCCACGAGCCGATCCGGCCACGGCTCCTGCACCTGTGGCGCCTGGGCAGCGTGCGCCTGCAGGGCTTCGGGAATGAGCCCATCCAACGACAGGCTGGCAAGCGTGGCCCCCGAAATGCTGCAAATCGCGTCACGTCGTGAGATGGCCATGTCCCTCTCTCCTTGCGCCAAATCGTAATACAACACCGACGTACGGGGGGCGAGCAGTCCGTGCTGAGAGTCTGGCATCGCCCCTTGCGGTGGGCTCCAGCCTGCGGGATGCCAGCCAGTTACTTTCGAGCTACCGGCTGGGGCCGCTGGGATTCCTGGCGCATCCGGACCTGACGGCCGAATCGCAGCAGCACTCGTCTGGCAACTACGCGATTCTCGACCACATCGCCGCGCTGCGCTGGGTGCAGAAGAACATCGCCGCGTTCGGTGGGAATCCCGCGATCAAGGAGCTACGCTCGGTTCCGCCCGAGAAGCTACCCTCACGAGGACACGGGTGGCCTTCGGAGATCGTGTGCTCGATGTCGGCTGTGGGACGGAAGTGGGCAAGCCGCGGCCGATGTCCTCACGGCTCCGTTCGCTCTGGGTTGCCCGGTAGCCCTGACCTATAGTAGCGTCGCGTTCGAGGCTGCCAATTCACAGCGTTCCAAAGTCTCCCTGGCTTGGGTGCCCAGCAATCTCCTGGTGCGCCGCGGAGGCGTGGCGCTCCTTGCGATCGTGACGCTGGCACCCCGATACTCGAACTGGTGCGTGCTACGTCGTCTCTTGGGTGTGTTTCAAGCAGTCGGCAACAACTATCCTCTGTGGGCATTGAGGCGTTGATGATCGTGTTTGAACGGCGTGATCGCAGTCGCGTCTGGCGCATGCGCGACGCGTTCGCGGTTACTCTGCTGTTTGTTCTGTCACAGACCGCGTGGACGTCGGCTCAAGAGCCGACGTCCTCCACCGACGTCTCTCATCACGCTGCCGTCAGCTGCGAGGGCCGCCATTCCGTACCTTCCTGCATCGACGGAGAGCACGACGCGTCTGGTCTCCTATCGATTGGACGCGCGATCCTCGATCGGCAACACGAGCGCGAAGACGTTCAGACGACGGACGCAGGGGTTGTGCGAGAGGAAGGATCCCGGAGGATCGACAGTGACCCGATTCCCCCACAGGTGAACGACACGGACGTGCGATGGGGCAGTATCGTCCGGCAGACGCTGTCCTTCCAGGCAATCCAACACGCCTTTCTTCTGACTGAGCAGAAAGCACGTCGCGAGCTGAGGGGGCCGTGGTTCCGGGATTGGTTCCAATCCGCGGCCTCTCCCTTCGTCGAGCCGCACTGGTCGGACGGAGGTACCTTCTTCGTCAACTACATCGCGCATCCGATGGGCGGAAGCGTCTACGCATACATCTACCGACAGAACGATCCGTCTGGCATGCGGATGGAGTTCGGTGGGAGTAAAGGCTACGTCTCGCACCTGGCGAAGGCGTCGGGAATAGCCGCGCTCTCGAGTCTCCAGTGGGAGATCGGCCCATTCAGTGAGGCATCTCTCGAAAACCGTGGCAAGCCTCCGGATCGCTACAAGATGGCCTGGGTCGACGTCGTCATCACCCCGACGCTAGGCGTGGCGTGGATGGCGGGAGAGGACGCGCTGGATCGCTATGTCATCGAGAGGCTCGAGCGGAAGATAGACAACGCGGCCGGCAGGGTCCTCATCCGGATGCTCCTGAATCCCACGCGAAGCATGGCCAGCCTCATGGCGGGCCAGAAACCGTGGAAGAGACACGGGCGCTCCTGAGCGCCAGCTGTCTGCCTTTGGTGGCCTCCGCCCCGGCTTTGTACCGAGCTGCCACCGCACGGTGAGCGCGCGAATCCCCTTTAATAGTTAATAGTTCGTATCGTCTCGGCGCCCGCAATCCGGACACGCTGCGGCAGCAGCTCGGTGCGCTCGATCGTCCGCGCCTACTCAAAATTATCGCCGCCTTCAACTTGAATCCCGCCCGGTAAGAACATCACCGTTCAGTGACGACCAGCTCGTTACGTTCATCCTGAAGGCGGTGAGGGCGCGGCTCGCTCAACGCGCTTGACCCGCCTGTAACGAGCCGCGTTACAGCCTGGCGGGAACACGTCTTGCCCATCTGCACACACATTTGGCGAACGTCCTCGGGACGCCGAGCGACAAATGTCCCGCGAGCAACCACTTGCAGGCGGGGCTCGCTCCGGGAGGTGCCATGCGGTCGTCAGGATGTCGCGACCGATGGTGGGCGCCGTCGAAGCTCCGCGGGCCACGCGTGGATGAGTCGCAGGCACTGGAGAACGCTATCGCCAGATGACAGTGGGTGCGTAGACGATGAATGCAACTCCTTTCCAGGGGCGCCACGGCGCCATATCCGGAGAGCATGTGTGCGCCGCGGCGGCTCTCGTGTTCGTGATGTCACAGACCGCGTTGGCGTCGGCTCAAGCGCCCATCTCTACCGACGCCGCTCACTACGCCGAATTCAGGTGCTATGCCAGCTACTCCGCGTCTCCTTGCACCGATCCACTGCCCGAGGCGCCGCAGCTTCTGTCGCTTGAACACGCGATGCTCGAGAGGCCGCTCGATTTACCACACATCGAGATGACACGCCCGGGCATCGTGGGCGAGCAAGGAGCCCAGCGAATCGGCAGTGACGCGATTCCACGGACAAAGGAGGCGAGCGATCGGTGGGGCCGTGTCGTCGGGCAGATCCTGTCGTTCACTGCGGTCCAACACGGGTTTCGTTTAACCGAGAGGAAGACTCGTGGTGAGCTCGACGGTCCGTGGTTCCGAGACTGGTTCAATTCCGCTTCGTCTCTCTTCGTCGAGCCCACATGGTCCGATGGAGGTGGTCTTTTCACCAATTACGTGGCCCATCCCATGGCTGGAAGCGTCTACGCATACATCTATCGACAGAACGACCCATCGGATCTGACGATGGTGTTCAGTTCTGGTCGAGGATACATCGCGCATCTCGCGAAGGCGTCAACGGTATCTGCGCTCTCGAGTCTTCACTTCGAGATCGGCCCATTTAGCGAGTCGTCACTTGGGAACGTCGGTATGCCCCCGCATCGCTACAAGATGGCCTGGGTCGACATCGTCGTCACCCCGGCGCTGGGTGCAGTCTGGATGGCGGGAGAGGACGCGTTGGACCGCTATGTCATCGAGAGGCTGGAGCGGAAGATCAACAACACAGCCTTCAAAATCCTGATCCGGAGCTTCCTCAATCCGACCAGGAGCATGGCCAACGTTGTGGCAGGCGAGAGGCCCTGGACAAGACACGGGCGCCCCTAGGTAGTGGACTGTACTGCGTGACTCGTGCTGGTACGCAGCCGCGCCGAATGGCGCTGGTGCTTAGTCATGATGAACGCAGGGAGCTCGAAGCGCGTCTGCGCAGCCGAAAGATCCGCTCGGAGGACGCGCGCCGCGCGCGCGTGATCCTGATGATCGCCGATGAGGCCTCGTCTCAATGATCCACAGGGACCAGCGCATTCGACCACTCAGACGATCCAGTACACGCAGAGGGAGGCTGACTATTTCAAACCGCGAAACAGCACGATGTCATTACTGACCGAGACTCGTGAGATGGCTAGTCGCTTGCCGTCGTGGGACCAGGCAAAATCGGCAATCTCGCGGTCGTCGGTAAAGTGGGTGAGCTGGCGAGGGGCCGAGCCGTCGAGGGATTGAATCCAGATGTTGCGAGTCGCGAGGTCATAGTAGGCAATTCCACGACCGTCAGGTGTCCACCGCCGTCTCCCAACCAAACCAGGCAAGCTTCTGCCCGACGTGCAGGCGGGTAGGTCGCACAAAGCATTAATGGACCTCCCTTGATCGTCGCGCCCCCCGAATACAATCGTTTTGCTGTCTGGCGATATATCGAGGGTTCCCTCTCCCGCGAACGTCGTCGTGACCTGCATCGGCTCGCCTCCGTCGATCGAGACGATCCAGGGTGACAGTGCGCCGCGGCGACTTGAGAGAAAGGCAACGAACCGGCCGTTGGGAGACACCACCGGACTCCGTACTTGGCCGGGCACCAGTTGCTCTGGCTGGCGGCCATCTGCGTTCACCTTCCAGAGACCCTCACGGTCAGCCTCGGTTGCCCGGTACACAACGGTTCGACCGTCTGGCGTTCCCCTTCCCTCGAGAGCGTTCGATACAAGCTCCTCGGGCATACCGAGTCCGGCGCGGAGCCGTGCGATTATGGCGCGGCCGCTTGCGGTACTGGCGTACAAGAGGTCTTCGCCGACCCACGCCACCGTGGCCAATGTTGCGCGTCCGGAGAATGGTGCTGGTGCGACGACGTCGGCACCATCCGCACCCGCACCGTCCCCAACCCAGATACCCGCCCGTGTCTCGGAGCGCATCGTCACGAGGGTCGTGCGGTCGGGGCCCACACTAACTCCGAAATAGGAGTTCAGATCGTTAGTGAGCCGCGACAGTCGTCCATCCGTGAACGAGAGCCGCCAAAGCTGTTCCGGGGCGCCGCCTTGCGCCGAATGGTTTGCCAGAAGCGATTCTCCGTCGAGCCAAGCCAGTCCCTGAGGTTCGCCACCCACAGCCGCCAGCGATACGACACGTTCCGCGCCCGTTGCGACATCCACGAAGATCATTTGTTGCTGGGTCACCCCTTCCGAGCCGCCGGACACGGCGCCGTACAACGCAATGGTGCGGCCATCTGGAGACCACGCAGGCCGAACACTTGGATTACCGGCGCGATTACCGTTGTAGAAGAGCGCCGGGCGCCGACGGGTTGCCACCACGCGCTCGCCCGCGCCATCCTGGCCCGTCACAACGAGCGAGTCCGTCCCATTTGTGGCGTCCATCCGCACGAATACCAGCCGCTGGCCATCCGGCGACCAGTCGGGTGGACTCGAAACATCGTCGATCAGGCGTCTCGGCGTGCCGCCGAGGAATGGCGCGCGCCACAACGAACTCCCTGGCTGTCCCGGCTGATTGCGAACGAAATCCACGAAGCTGCCGTCGGGCGTGACCGTCGCGCCGAGCAGGTTTACCCCTGGCTCTGCCGGAACGATCTGAACGTTGCTTGCCGTCGCGGTTTGCCGAATCCACAGGCTTGCGGCATTCGCTTCCCGCCGGATGTACGCGACGTATCGCCCGTCCGGCGATATTGCAGGACGCTCGGCGTTGCCGCTCGCGGTCAACTGCACGAGCTCCAGATTGTCGAGCGACACGGTCGACATCTCGGGCTTTTGCTCCACGACCCGCTGCATCGCCGTATAGATCACACCCGCAACGACGACTAACAGGACCACGGCCGCAAGGGCCACGATGCCTTTATGCCGTTTGACGAGCGCTGCGAGGATCTGCGAATCGGACGAGGACGTCGGCGCCGCGTTGGCCGGAACGGACGTCGAAGGAGCGACAACCAGCGGCTCGAATACGGCAGAACGGTCTGAACGATTCGAACGGTCCGAATGATCGAGATCTCGTTTAACCCGTTTCAGATCCGCCCGCAACTCGGAAGCCGTTTGGCACCGGATGTCGCGATCTTTCTCGAGCATCTTCATGATGGTCCGCTCGAGCGCCGCCGGCAGATCAGATCGGAGCTGGCGAGGTGACATCGGCGACTGGTGCAGAATGGCCGCCGAAATGACTGCGCTCGTTGCGCCCGTAAATGCCGGCCGGCCGGTAGCCATCTCGTAGAGCACAAGCCCGAGAGAGAACAGATCGGTTCGGCCGTCGAGCTCTTCGCCGCGCAACTGCTCCGGCGACATGTACGCTACGGTCCCGACCGTGCTACCAGGATCGGTCAGCGTCGGACCCGCTGGCAGCGTCGGCTGCAACGAGGCCATACGCGCGGAGGCAACGCTCTTCGCGAGGCCGAAGTCGAGAATCTTCGGACCGCGTGTGGTGAGAAAAATGTTCGCGGGTTTGATATCGCGGTGAATAAGCGCATGGGCGTGAGCCGCATCCAATGCGTCGGCCAGTGCGATGCCGAGATCGACGAGCTGTGCGATGTCGATCGGCCCGCGCGACAGCCGCTGGTGAAGCGTCTCGCCGTCGAGCAGCTCCATGACGATGAAGTGCTGGTGGTCGTCGGTTTCGCCAACGTCGTAAATCGTGCAGATGTTGGGGTGCTGAAGCGCGGCAACCGCGCGAGCCTCGCGCTGGAACCGCTCGCGCGCGGCCACCGACGTAGTGAACTGCGAGGGCAACACTTTAACGGCGACGGTTCGCTCCAGGCGCGTATCACGCGCCCGATACACTTCGCCCATCCCACCGGCGCCAAGCGGCGACAGGATCTCGTAAGGGCCGAGGCGTGTTCCGGGCTCGAGGGCCATTCAATCCGGGCGAACCGGAAGTGGACTAATGGTTTGGTGCGGCGATTATAGACGGCCAGACACTTCAGCGTGCATTCACGGTCACGATATTTCGTGACCGACGCGAGAGCCGGGCCGACCACCTCCGCCCGACCACTTGATAATCGCAATTGCTGAACGGTCCGCTTTTTCTCCAACACCCGGGCCATTTTGCAGCGCGATCACGACATACGGTGGGCTTGAGGGAGTGTTCGACGTGATGCCCGCGAAATACGGGGTTTTGAAGGCATCGAACTTGCGCCTCGAACGTGAAGGGAGGCACGAACACGTTCGGGGCACGCGCGTCGAGCACAAGCAGCTCGGGAAGGAAAGGAGTTGTCACAGTGACCAGCAATCTGATGACCGAATTGATGAACGGCTTCCGAGGTGATTCACTCAACAGCATCGCCTCGGCCCTCGGAGAAAGCCCCGTTATGACGCAGAGTGCGTTTGCCGCTGCACTACCCGCATTGATCGGCGGCATCGTGAACAAAGCGACAACGACTGATCAGGCCAGCAATCTTCTCGATTTGATCACGCGAAACAAGCTGGACTCCGATACGTTCGCGCATCCCTCCACTGCGGTGAGAGCGTCAGGCGGGATCAACAGCCTCATGACCGTCGGCGGCCCCCTGATGGAGGCGATATTCGGCAACCGCTCGGGAGCGATCAGTGAATGGGTTGCGTCGCGCGGCGGCGTCAACCGTTCGTCGTCTTCTTCGCTCCTCAGCATCGCCTTACCTATCGTCCTGGGACTGATCGCCAAGCGGATCCGCAGCACGGGTTGGAATGCAGCGAACCTGGTGAGACTCATGGACGACCAGCGTGCGTACCTGCAGGACGCGCCGGCAGGGCTCGCCCGCGTACTGGGCAGAGACGAGACGACGCCCGCCACGCGTGACGTGCGGACCGACGACACCGAGCATGTGCGTGGACGCCACGTCCCTGCCGCACCGGTGTACGAAACCGCACCGCGAAATCGAAATGTCTGGTTGTGGGCCCTGCCGCTGCTGTTGCTGATTCCGCTCGCTGGCTATTTCCTCTCACGTCACGACGAGCCGCGACGTGACGTAGCGGTTCAGTCGAGACCTGCGGCCCGCCAGGCCGTCCCCGCCAGGCCTGAAGAGAGGCCAGTCGGTACGTCGTCAGTACCCTCGGCGTTGCCCGCGGGGCTTGGTTCCTACCGGTTCGAGTTCGGGACCGGCGCGCAAACGCTTACAACGGCGGCATCGTTACAGCAAGTCAACGAGATCGCCGACATCCTCAGGGGATATCCGCAGGCGAAAGCGGAAATCACGGGATACACGGACAACGCCGGTAACGATGCGGCCAATCTGAGGCTGTCGCAGGAGCGCGCGACAGCGGTCATGAACAAACTCGCCGATCTCGGGATCGACAGGTCGCGGATGACCACGGAAGGCTACGGCGAAGACAATCCGGTGGCGACCAACGCGACGGGGCAGGGACGCCAGCAAAATCGGCGAGTCGAGGTAGATCTGAAGGTCAGATAAACCGACTCGTTGGCGGGCAACTTCGGCGGCATGTGTCGCCGAAGCTGTTCTCCGCCGTCCCTGTTTTGATCGTGTTGTTCAACGCGCCTGTGGAGAAGAGGACCAAGAAGCCATCAGGGGGCGCAGAGTCAGTAAAACCTCCGACACTCTCGTTCTTGTTATTGACATCTAAAAGAGATGTCGTGCCAATCGTCGCTTGGGGCGGTCAGCCCAAAAAATTCAGCGCAGTCCCTCGCTGCGGCGATCCTTGAGCGCTTCTGTCAGCGCCTGTTGCGTGCGTCTGGTTTCCAGGAGTCACCATTACTGGCAGGTCCGGCGCTGGCGGCATCGACGGCATCGGAATTCTGCAAGTAACGCGTTGGTTAGTTTCAAGGTTCTCTTTCAGTGCAAGCAGTACGCAGGATCAGTCACGCAAGCCACGCGCGCGATTTCCGGATGTAGAGCATTGCCGTGATGTATAGCGACCACGGACCGCGAGTATCCAGTCTCTTAATCGTCGGGTAGTCCACGCCCGTCGTGAACTCATGCCGCCCCGCGAGCCCGAAGGATGTAAACGTGTACTTTTGACTTCACTGTCCTGCGTGCAGAAAGGCGTTTTGAGAGCACTTCACGTGCAAATCTGGTGGCATGCCGATTGACTGTGTGCGTGCGGACTTTGGCACGCCGGCGTCCCCACCGGCGACATCGCCGCGCGTTCTTGCGGCATTTCGTCACACAGTGAGGTGCGCCAGTGGTGGTTCCTTTCTATTGTTCTGGAACTCGTTTGTTGGTCGACGTTCTCGTTCTGAGTGTGCTGGTACTGCAGGCGATGCCGGCCGCCGCTGCGACCTACTACGTCTCGAGAAGCGGATACGACGGCCGTTCGTGCACGGATACGCAATCGGCGTCAACACCGAAACTGACGCTGAGGAGCGCGGTCACTTGCCTGAAGCCCGGGGACACGCTGCTCGTCAAGAGCGGCACCTACGCCGAGGCGCTCATCAACAACGTGCCCTCGGGTACAAGTTGGACCAGTAAGGTTCGGATTGCCGCAGCGCCAGGGGAAACTGTCTGGTTGAAGCCGACGTCTGGTGGGTGGGTCGTCAACCTTTGGAGCACGCAGCAGTACATCGAATTCGACCGCATCAACATGGACGCCTCGTACGTGCAGAGCGGCCTCATAAAAATCGAAGGCGGCTCTGGATACAACGTGCACCACATTCGGGTGAAGAATGCGGAATTGATGGGCGCGCCCGGGCAGGGCATCCTTCTCACTGCACTGGCGCCGGGGGTCATTGGTGGGAACGAGTTCATCAACCTGAGGATTCATCGCGTCGGACAAACGGACTACCATCATGCCTTCTATATCCAGTCGTCGAACAACCTGATTGACGCCTGCGACATCTACGATTTCGTCGGTGGCGGTGTGCATATCTACAACGGCTACGGGCAGTCGATCAGCAATACCACCATCCGGAACACAATCATTCGCGATGGCCGGTCGGTGAGCGGCATGCGCGGGTGGGGCGTCATCGTCGCAAACGGCTCGACGGGGACGAAAATCTACAACAATCTGATTTACAACATCCGGAACACGTCCGCCACGTCAGGGGGCATCTACGTCTATAGGGGGTCGAACACCCAGATCTACAACAACACGGTGTACGGGAACGCTGATTTTGGGATCTATCTCGAGGCTGGGACGTCCGGGACGCTTTTGCGGAACAACATCAGCTATCAGAGCGTAAGCGGAAACTACCGCAATTCGGCCGGAGCGGGGACGACCGAATCACATAATCTCTGGAGTGATCCGCAATTCGTGAATGCCTCCACTCGCGACTTCCAGTTGCGCTCGGGAAGCCCCGCCAGGGACCGCGGCATGTCGCTGGCGAGTGTGACGAGAGATATCATCGGCACGCCGCGGCCGCAGTGGTCGGCGTACGACATCGGCGCATTCGAAATGAAATGAAGTCCACAACGTCGTCACCGCCTGCACTTCAGACGCCGACATCTCAATCTCGGGCGCCCACCATGGCAGGTCGAGAAGAGGAACCTGCCACAGGGCACTTTGCAACCGCGTGACAGCGGACTCAATGAGTGCGCCGCCGACAGCCGTGCCCAGTCACGTGCAGCACGTTGACTCGCAGCAGCTTTTCGACTCGCGCACAGGCTTCCGCGCGCGGATGAAGGCGCTCATGAACCGCCCGTCGATCTGCGGCAGCGTCGCAGCGTCTGACAATCCGGCTTCCTCAAGAAACGGCTTCGCATCGGCCGCGCGATAGATCCGCGTCGGTTCGACGTCAACGGCTTCGAATCCGGCTGCCGCCAACTTGCGGCGATACGTCGCTTCCTCCAGTGCGCCGGCGACGCAGCCCACCCAGAGCTCCATGCTGCGGCGAACCTCAGACGGAACGTCGTCACCTCGTATGACCACATCAGATACCGCGAGTCGGCCCCCTGGCTTCAATACCCTGAACGCCTCCGCGATCACGCGTTCCTTGTCAGCCGAGAGATTGATCACGCAGTTCGAGATGATCACGTCGACCGAGTTGTCGGCAAGGGGAATGTGCTCAATCTCGCCCTTGAGGAACTCGACGTTCGTGAGACCGGATTTCGCCTGGTTCTCCTGAGCGAGCACCAGCATCTCGTCTGTCATGTCCAGGCCATACGCCTTACCGGTCGGGCCCACGCGCCTGGCAGACAGCAACACGTCGATCCCACCGCCGGAGCCGAGATCCAGGACGACCTCACCGGCCTTCAGCTCCGCCAATGCAGTTGGATTGCCGCAGCCGAGTGACGCCAGCAACGCCTCCGCAGGCACGCCCGCTGCCTGCGTCTCGTCATAGAGATTCGAGGTGATGGGATCCGGTCCACAACAGGTTCCGCATCCACATCCGGCCTTCGCGCCACTTCTGGCTTGCAGGGCTGCCTCGCCGTACTTCTGCTGAACCGCTTCCTTGATCGCGTCCATGTCGCTCCCCCTTGTATATTCGTATTGGCGAATATATTAACCCGTGATATATTTGTCAAGCCGAATATATGAAGCGCGCAACCGCCTCGAAACACCGGGCGGCCGTCGATGAGCTCGAGAGTCTGTTCAAGGCCTTGGCCGACAAGACGCGGCTACGCATCCTCGCCCTGCTGGGCAACAACGAGGTGTGCGTCTGCCACATCCACGACAGCCTCGGACTGCCGCAACCGACAGTCTCCCGCCATCTTGCCTACCTGCGTAAGAGCGGACTCGTCGCCGCCCGCCGCGACGGTGTGTGGATGCACTACCAGGTGTCGAGAGCGCTCAGTCCTGTGGTCCAAGGCGTCGTCGCTGCCGCCGTCGACGCGTTGCAGCAGCTGCCAGCCGCGACGCAGGACCGAAGGCAGTTTCAACGTGCGTTCGGGCAGCTGTACGTCCTCGACACTCCCGCTGGTGGAGCGTGCTGTGCGCCCCGGGCGCAGGAGTCGCAGACATGATCGAGGCCGCGACGGAACGTGACCTGCCCCAGATCCACTCGTTGCTCGAGCGACTCCATCTGCCACTCGCCGGCGTCGACGAGCATTTGCCGACCATGCTCGTCGCGAGAGAGGGCGACGAAATCGTCGGCACGGCGGCGTTGGAGCTATACGCTGACGGCGCCCTGTTACGGTCCGTTGCGGTTGAACCAGCTTTTCAAGGCAAGCAGCTCGGGCATCAGTTGACTGATGCGGCGCTGCGCCTGGCCACAACG
Organism: uncultured Acidobacteriota bacterium; assembly: GCA_963814955.1. Classification (GTDB taxonomy): domain Bacteria; phylum Acidobacteriota; class Vicinamibacteria; order Vicinamibacterales; family UBA2999; genus DATCJA01. The sequence continues at coordinate 921,173 of CAWFEX010000006.1, read as the reverse complement.
CACAGCGCGAGCACCGTCTTCCTCTTGACGACCACGGCGGAGCGCTTCTTTCCCAGGTTCGGCTTCGAGCAGATTGGCCGCGACAAAGTGCCAATGTCCGTTCAACGGTCGGCAGAGTTCCAGTCGGCGTGTCCGGCCTCGGCGATCGTCATGCGGAAGGAGCTCCGATGATGGCCGACGTTCCTCGCCGATCAACCGCGCGGCCGACTAGCGCCCCGCCTTCACGAGCGCCTTCAGTTTCTCGACGGACGTGCCGTCTTCGAGCGCCGTCACGTCGGACCCGACCTCGCCGGTGGCCATGATCTCCTTGAGCAGGCGCCGCATGATCTTGCCGCTCGGCGTCTTGGGCAGCACATCGGTGAAGATCACGCGCTCCGGCACCGCGATCTTGCTGATGCTCTCGGCGACCTGCGTGCGGATGGACTGCTCGATTTCAGACGACGCGGCCTGGCCCACCTTGAGCGTCACGAACGCCGCCGGCACGAGACCCTTGATTGGATCGGGAGCACCGACGACGGCGACTTCGGCGACGCCGGAGCACTCCATGATCGCGCTTTCCATTTCCATGGTGCTCAACCGGTGCCCCGCGACGTTGATCACGTCGTCCACGCGCCCGGTAACCCAGAAGTGGCCGTCGGCGTCCTTCACGGCGGCATCGTTGGTGAAGTAGCAGCCGTCCACCTGCGAAAAGTAGCTCCGCACGAACCGCTCCGGCTCGCGCCAGAGCGTCCGCAGCATCATCGGGAACGGCCGGCGGATGACCAGATTCCCCGTCGTGTTCACGCCGACCGGTAGACCCTGGTCGTCCACCACATCGACCTCAGCCCCGAGAAACGCCGGACCGCACGACCCTGGCTTCATGGGTGTGAGCCACGCAGCGCCGGCCAGCGGGCAGCCGGAGAGCTCGGTTTGCCCCCATGTGTTGTTCACGTAGATGCGGCCCTTGCCAAGCGTCTCGTAGGTCCAGTGCCACGCCTCGGGATTGAGCGGCTCACCGACAAGCGCCACGACCTCCAGGCACGACAGGTCATACGTCGCCATCAACGCATCACCATGCCGCATGAGCATGCGGATGGCCGTGGGCGCGGTGAAAATCTTGTTCACCCGGTAGCGATCGACGATCTGGTAGAAGCGTTCCGGCGTCGGATAATCAATCGCGCCTTCGAACACCACCGTCGTGACGCCGTTGGCGAGCGCGCCGACGATGCCCCAGATGTGCATGGTCAGCCACCCGATGTCGGCCGTGCACCAGAGCACATCGTGTTGATGGTGGTCCAGGTGGTACTTCGCGTAGACGTAGTTGTTGACGACGAACGCCATGGCAGCGTGGACGATGCCTTTGGGCTTGCCCGTCGTCCCGCTCGTGTAGAACACGATGCCCGGTTCGTTGGCTTCCATCGGCTCGGGAGCGCAAGCGAGGTGACGCTGGCCGCATGAGGTCGTGCCAGAAGCGATCGCGCCCTTCGCGCATGGCCACGGGCGCACCCGTGCGGCGAACAACGATCACGGTCTGGACGCAGGGCAGGCCCTTGATGGCCTCGTCCACCGTGGCCTTGAGCGGCACGCGCTGGCCGCGCCGCACGGCTTCATCGGCGGTGAGGATGACCTTCGGCTGGAACGACTCGAGACGATCTCGCAGCGAGCGGGCGGAGAAGCCGGAGAACACGGTATTGAAGAGCGCGCCAATCCGGAAGCAGGCCAGGACGGCGACGATGGCTTCCCACAGGTTCGGCGTAAAGATGGCGACGGCATCGCCCTTCCTGACGCCGAGGCCCTTCAGCACGTTGGCGCACTTGCACACCTCGACGAAGAGCATCCGATAGGTGAAGAAGCGCGTCTGGCCGTCCTCGCCCTCCCAGATGAGCGCGAGCCGGTTGTCGGCGCCCCGCGCCAGGTGGCGATCGAGCAGGTTGACCGTCGGGTTGCCCACGCCGCCCACGAAATACTTGAAATGCGGAAAGCGCCCTTCCTGCACGACGTCCCACGGCCGCATCCACTCCAGCTCGCGCGCAACGTCGGCCCAGAACTCGTCGGGGCGCTCTCGCGATCTCGCGAGCAATGCCTCCCAGGCTTCGACACTTCCGCAGTGCGTCGCCCGCGCGCGCTCGGCGTCTGGCATGTACAACCGGCTCGCACCGATGAGACCCGCAGCGCCGTCGGCGGGTTCGATCATGAACTCCCACACACCTTCGATGGGTGATTTCGTCTGAGCAAACGCGGCGTTCGCAGACAGCAGGAAAAAGCCCTGCTTGGGACGGACGTCTTACTTGCTCCAGGGCGGCACTACGGTGTTCGTGCGCGCGTAGGCAATCGATTGACCGAGGTGCTCGTGCTGATCGAAGAGCAGCATGAGCACGGCGCCCTGCTTGGTCGTGTCCTGGCCGAACATCCGTATGGACGCATTCAGGTCGCCGTCAGACAACCCGGCGATGGCCTGGCGCAGCGTCGCGTACGTGCTCCGCAACGCCTCCTGCATCGCCGCGGGATCAGTGATCGGCGCCGGCTGTCCACCGCGGCCGCCGCCCGGACCGGCCGCCGGAGTACCCGACAGCAGGCCAGCGAGCATTCTGTTCTCGGTGACGATCAAGTTGAACACCTCGGCGACGGACCGCACCCCCTGGCCGGGACGCCAGTCGTACTTTCCGGCCATGACCCGCGCCAGTCCCACGAACTTGTCCGCCATCGTGCCGACGTCATTGGCGAGAGCGTTCTGAATACGGGTCGGTTGTGCTGCTGACGATGTGCCGGTCTGCTGCGCCGCCACCGGGGCCGCGAGCAAGCTGGCAGCAAACGTGAGCACGCAGGCGAAGCTGCGAGACATCTTTCCATCGATCATGCGTTTTTCTCCCTGGGCCACGAATCAACAGGAACTCATGGCGTGTCGTCGTTTTAAGGTGTTGCCGTTCGCGCCCCGGACGTCACCTCAAAAGCGAAGCGGAACGCCGGCAGATCTTCGCCCGGATGGTCGGCCGCGTAGGTGAGCTGCGGCATGCGGTAGTTGATCGGAAGCGTCTCGGTGCCCTTGTAGATTCCCGGATAGAGATCGATGAAATGCCAGCCCGGCGCGCCAGTCGCCTCCATGTAGATCGTCACGTCACCCTGACTGTTGAACGCGCACGCGTAGCCGATGTAGGCGTTGTCGTAGACGAGGTGCATGATGTTCGACGTCTCGGTCCAGCCGACACCCTTCAGGTGCAGCGTGATCTTCGTGCCGACCGGCCCGCGCGTCACTTCCATCGGGAGCGCAGTCGTCTTCACGAAGTGGGTGCCAATCCGCCGCGTGCCGCCCGCGTCAATGAACAGGCCGTGAGTGCCGCCGAGATCGTCGGGCGTCGCGAAGCTGATGGTCACGCGCCCCTCGCGATCGGCCACTGCCTCACCTACAGGCACCGATGACGTCTCCCACCCGCCGCCGTCGATGCGATTGCCGATGACACGGGTCCAGTTGAGCGTGTAGCGCTCCCCGGGCGTGAACTTCTCACCGGTCACGGTCACCTTCTCGCCTACCCCGGAGAAGCGCGGATTCGAACGCAGCTCACCATGCGGAGCCTGCAGACGAACGTGCGTCTGCGCCTGCGCGGCTGGCGGCGGCGGCAGCACCGGAGCACCGGCCGTGACGGTGAATGGAATCGAAAACCGGGGCCGGTCAGGTTCGGGACTCTGCTCCTGGTTGCGATAGGGGAACCCGAACTGCCCGTGCAGCACCTCGATCACGTGGTCGCCGACGTGACCGGTCGCTGGAATCGTCAACCGTCCCGACCCGTGCGTCGTCACCGCGGAGATCCAGCCGGTCCACCGGTTGTCGTACAGGAGATTGAAGGACATTTCCAGGTTGCGGTAGCCGATGCCCTTGACGTCGATCGTGATAGGCGTGCCGAGAGGTCCACTCCGCGGAGAGACCTCGACCGACATGTCGATCGAATAGTCAACCTGCGTCATCAGCCGATCACCCTGCTGCAGCACGATGTCGTGGTTGAAGCCGAAGTCCTCGGGTGTCTTGAACGTCGCCTGCAGGCGTCCGGCGGCGTCGCTGCGCACGCGCGCCATCTCGTAGGCCACCGGCACGAACTCGCGGCCTTTGTACTCGGATTCGGTGACGTTCCACCGCCCGATCGCGGTGCGCCAGATCATCTGGAACTCTGCGTTGGGGGGTAGGTCGACCGCTGTAACCGTGAAGGGGTCTCCGGCTTTACCGTGCAGCGGCGCGACACGCATTGTGCCGACATAGCCGTCGCGTGGCTGGCCTACGTGTACCTGCGGGCCAAAACGCGACGCCGGCTCCTGAGCGGGAGCCGGCGCAGCAAAAATTAGAGTGAGAAGAAGGACGAACGCTGGAACGCGCACCGCCGAGTCCAGACCCGCGTTACTTTGCGTGGCGGTCTTCGTAACCGGCGTGCCCTCGATCACCCAGAGCTGAGAGTTCGGGCGAGTGAACGGCTCCCATGTCACCACGGTTCCATCCTGCATCGTGGCGACGATCTTGTAGCCCACCGATCCTGTCGGGTGGTTCTGCGGGATCGTCCATGAATTGGCCCAGAAGAAGTCGGTGGGCGGATTGCCGTGCGGGCCGTAATCGAGAGGCACCTTCTGGCCGCTACCGAGCTCGACGACGACGCTTTTCAGTACTTTGTCGTCGGCAGGGGTGCCGTTGGGCTGCAGTATGCGCTGGCGCCATGCGACGGCCTCTCCGCGCATGAACCGGCTCTGCAGCACGCAGAAGGGACCGGGTGCCCCGTTGTCGAGGTTGTGTTTGACGATATCCCCTTCGAAGAACAGCTTGCCGGCCGGAGTCGTGCGCACCTGCGCGGAGGCAGTTGCGACAAAGCCAGCGCAAGCAACAAACAGGACGATTGCGGCCACTATGAGACGTTTCATCGAGGTCTCCTCCGTTGACGCCCGACAACTATATGCACGCGACAGGATATAGCGATTGCGGGGTGGCCTGCAAACGGCTCTGCACCTGCGCCTCAGCGGTGGGTCATGGTGACATCGCCTAGCTGTTCTGTGCCACGACCGCCTTGTGACGCCGCAGGAGCTGATGAACAGGACCGCTCATACCAAGGTGTCGCTAATACCATCGTCCAATAGATTCGACCACGCGCGTTTGGTTTCATGCTGCGTCAAGGATCACATACCGATCATCCGCAGTGGTGCTCGGCGATGGGGAGGTCTTCATGTCGCAAGCAAGAGCAGTTGAGAGCATCAAGAACGTCATCCTGGTACATGGGGGGTTCGTGGACGGGTCCGGTTGGCAAGGAGTTTACGACCATCTCAAGAAGGACGGCTACAACGTCTCAATCGTCCAGAATCCGACCACTTCGCTGGCGGATGACGTCGCGGTTACGAAACGCACGCTAGCCGCGCAGGACGGCCCTGCGATTCTCGTTGGCCATTCGTACGGAGGCGTCGTGATCACGGAAGCCGGCAACCATCCGAAAGTCGCCGGCCTCGTCTATATCGCGGCGTTTGCTCCGGACAAGGGGGAGTCCGTCTCCGCGCTGATCAAGAATCCTCCGCCCGGCGCGCCAGTGCCTCCGATCCTGCCGCCGCAGGACGGCTATCTGTTTCTCGACCGGGCGAAGTTTCGAGAGTCGTTCGCTGCAGATGTGAGCGCTGACGCGGCAGCATTCATGGCGGACTCCCAGGTGCCGTGGGGTCTCGCAGCCCTCAACGGCGCCGTCAACGAACCAGCGTGGAAGTCGAAGCCTAGCTGGTATCTCGTATCGACGGAGGACAAGATGATTCCGCCCGACGCACAGCGCGCGATGTCGAAGCGCGCCGGTTCAACCGTTGTCGAGGTCAAGGGGAGTCATGCCGTCTACGTCTCGCAGCCGCAAGCAGTCGCGGCGATCATCACGAAGGCCGCACACGGCGTGGCGTTGGCGACGCGATAGAACCATCGCGGCTGATCGCTAGCGTTGCCGCCGTTGCGCCAGCCACTTCTGCAAGGCCGCGTCGAACGCGGCCTCGCTGGCGAGCGCCTTTTCGGTAACCGGCACAACAGCCGGGGGAACGGTGTCGGAAAAGCGTGGGTGGCCAAACATGTTTTCGCCGCGGATGGCGCGAACGATTACATCGGTGAACGCTTCAATCCATCCGTTCTCGACCGCTTGACCGTGCGCCGCCGATGCCCTCGCAGGATCTGAGAAGTAGCCTTGCCATCCGGCCGCGCCTGCGATTTCGCGCAACTCCTCCACGGAGGGGGGTGAAAAGAGGGTGTCTCGCCTGGCGCGCCTCGATACATTGTCGACTTCATAGTTCAGGCCAAGCGTATCCGTGCCGACCCGCAGGTGAGCGACCATTGCTCCTCGATGCATGCCCACTCGGCAGGATGAACAAGGTCTCGCTGACGAATGTCGGCTGGCGATCGAAGGCGGTGCGGACGCCGGGGGTTTCCTCTTGACAGGCGCCGGCACGGCCCGGAAGATGGGCCCTCACGCGGAGGATATCGATGCGAAAAGTTCTTGCGGCCGTCATGGTCGCGATGCTCGCGTGGGCAACACCGGCGCTGGCGCAGCTGGCCCCCGCCAACGACTTGGGTGTGGCGCTCGGCCACATCCATGTAGTCGTCAAGGACGTCGAGGTGCAGAAGCGATTCTGGACGGAGATGCTCGGCGGTACGCTCGTCACCAACGGACCGCTCACTCTGATTCAGTTCCCCGGCATCTTCGTCATGCTCAGGCAGGCAGACGCCGCGGAACCGGCCGCCGGATCGGTCTTCGATCATTTCGGCTTCGTGTACAAGGACATCGCGGCTATGCGCGCCCGCTGGAAGGCCGCCGGCGTGAAGTACAGACGTGGGCGACGTGAATCCGAATCAGGGATACGTCTACGCCCCCGGCGACGCAATTCGTGTCGAGGTCTTCGGCGATCCGTCGCTGCCTGGACCGGTCAGCATGGATCACGTACATCTCTATCCGGCCGAGGCGGACATTCCGGCGATGCAGGCGTGGTACGCGAAGGTGTTCGGCGGCTTTCCCGGCGCGCGTCAGCGCGTGGCGAGACCTGGCGTCATCCAGACCGACTACTTCCACCGCTTCAACCTGTCCTTTTCAGCCGGCGCGGGCAAGCTGGCGCCGTCGAAAGGGCGCGCGATCGATCACCTCGGCTTCGACGTGAAGAACATCGCGGAGTTCGAGAAGAAACTCACGGCGCACGGCCTCAAGTTCGACGCGCCGCCGCGTCAGGTTCCCAATATCGGGACCAAGGTCGCGTTTCTGACGGATCCCTGGGGCACATATATCGAGGTCACCGAGGCATTGGCGCCCTGATCGCAGGAGGAACTATGACGCGTACGCGTGCTCGCCTTGTCATCTTTCTGAGCTCCGTGAGCTGTCTGCTGCTGTTGCCCACGCTGCCCGTGAACGGGCAGTCGGGTTCCGGCATGGTCGAGTGGCGGTCGTATGGCAACGATCTCCGTCAGACCCGGTATTCCCCACTCGACCAGATCAACGCGTCCAACTTCAACCAGCTCGAGGTGGCGTGGCGGTTCAAGACCGACAACCTCGGGCCGCGTCCCGAATTCAATCTCCAGACGACACCGCTGATGGTAAAGGGCGTGCTGTACGCCACGGGGGGCACACGCCGGTCGGTGATTGCGCTCAACCCGGGCACCGGCGAGGAGCCAGTGAGCGGCGTGATGCGACGCCCAGCACACGCGTGCGTCGCGGCCCCGGTGCTCCTTGCCGGGCTGCCAAGGGAGACGTGAGATAAGCAGTCGCTTCAGGTGAGCGTCGCTGGAGCTGCGGCCGCCGCGGTGTTGTTGCTGTCACCACGAGCGGCCGCCGACTAGGTGTCCCAGGCCGGAATCCCGGGCACGGCCGCTACGCCGGGCCAGCAGGCGTCCGCCCCGGAACACCGTTGCGCATCCGACGACCCGGCTCTGTTCCGCACCAGCGTCCGCTCACGTTTCGCGTGAGCTATGGCTAGACAGGCGAGGTGACGTTTGAGCGCACGCGACGTGATCGCCAACCTGCGCGCCCTGGCGGCGCGGACCAGCGACGCCAACGGCGCCCAGCGGGTCGCATGGGGGCCGGTGTGGCGCGACGCACGCCGCTGGCTCGACGATCTGCTGGCCGCTGACGGCCTGCGCGCGGACGCCGACGCCGCAGGCAACCGGTGGATCGCGCTTGCCGGCGCGCGGCCGGACACAGTCGTCATCGGCGGCCATCTGGACTCCGTTCCCAACGGCGGTTGGCTCGACGGCCCGCTCGGCGTCCTCGCGGGTGTCGAGGCGTTGCGTCGCCGCAAGGGCACCACCCCGCCGGTCACCTTGGCCGTCGTCGACTTCGCCGACGAGGAGGGCGCGCGTTTCTCGCGCAGCCTGCTGGGATCGTCCGGCGCCAGCGGCAGCCTCGTGCCCGACAGCGTTCGCAACCTGGTGGATCGTGACGGCGTGCGGTTGCCGGACACCCTGGCCGAGAACGGCGTCGATCTGGACCTGATGCCGGAGGCGCGTCGGTCGCTGGACGAACGGCGCCCACGGGCCTACCTCGAGCTGCACATCGAACAGGGGCCGGTCCTGGAGTCGATGGGGCGATCGGCCGGCGCCGTCATCGGCACCTACGGTGTCGAGCGTCACGTCTTGCGCTTCGTCGGCCAGGCGGCACACGCGGGCTCGACGCCGATCGCGATGCGCCGCGATGCGTTCCTCGCCGCCGCCGAGACGGCGCTTGCCTGCCGCGAGATTGCCAGGCGCCACTCGACTCCCGATACCGGCATGGTGTGCACCGTGGGTACCGTGTCAGTGGAGCCGGCGATCGTCACCGCCGTGCCCGGGGTGTGCGAGATCGCCCTCGATCAACGGGCGCTCGATCCAGGCGACGCTGCGGCAGGCCCTTGCCGACGCGCAAGCCGCGGCGGCGCGTGCGGCCGCCGACAACAAGGTCAGCGTGGAGTGGCGGCGCGTGTGGCGCATCGATCCCTGCCGGTTCGACGCGCGGCTGATCGAGCTGTGCGCCGAGGCGGTGCAGGACGTGACCGGCCACGCGCCGCGTCTGCCATCGGGGCCGCTGCACGATGCCGTCGAGATGAGCCGCGTGATGCCCGCGGTGATGATGTTCGCCCGCTCCACCAACGGCCTCTCGCACTGCAAAGAAGAAGACACGCCGGAGCCCGATCTCGAAGCGACGATCGAGGCGTTCCAGCGGCTGGTAGACAAGACGGTTGCGGCGGTGGCAGCGGACCGGATTTGACCAGGAGTCACGCCGCCCGCGTGACACAATCTGCCATCTTGCCGAGTGCATCGAGCGACCGCCGCAACGTCGTCGGTCTGCTCGTCCTGCTGTTTGCGATCACCTATCTCGATCGGGTCTGCATCTCGGTGGCCGGACCGCGCATGCAGGAGGACCTGGGGATCGACCCCATCGGGTGGGGATGGGTGACGGGCATGTTCACGCTCGCCTACTGTCTCTTCGAAATTCCGACGGGCATGATGGGCGACCGCATCGGCCCTCGGCGCGTGCTCGCGCGCATCGTAGTGTGGTGGTCGGCGTTCACCGCCTTGACCGGGGCGGTCACGGGCTTCTACCCCTTGCTCCTCACCAGGTTTCTGTTCGGAGCGGGCGAAGCCGGCGCGTTTCCGAATGCATCCGTGGTGGTGTCGCGATGGTTCCCGCCGCGGCAGCGCGCCACGATGTCCGGCGTGAACCTGATGGCCAGCCAGGTGGGCGGCGCCATCGCGCCACTGCTGGTGCTGCCGATCCAGATGCGCTACGGCTGGCGGATGTCGTTCTACGTCTTCGGCGTCGCCGGGCTGGTCTGGGCGGCGGTCTGGTACGCGTGGTTCCGCGATTCGCCCGAAGAGAAGCGTGGCGGCGCCTCGCCATCCGCCGCCGCCCCGGGGGCTTCCGTTGCGGGCCATGATGCGTTCCCATGGCGGCTCGCCTACCGGTCCACCACAGTGTGGTCGATGCTAGGACTGGCGTTCTGCTACGTCTACGTCTACACCTTCTTCCAGACGTGGTTTCACACGTTCCTTGTCCGCGGCCGGGGATTCAGCGAGGCCAATCTGCTCCTCTCGGCGCTCCCGTACGTGGTCGCCGCGTGCGCCAACCTTGCCGGGGGCGCCGCGAGCGACGCGCTGGTGCGGCGGCTCGGTGCGAAGCGCGGCCGGCGAGTCATTGGCGCCGCGGCGCTGACGGCCGCGGCGGCGTTCACCGTTGCGGCAATGCTCACGCACCATCAAGTACTGACCGTGGTCTTCCTCGCCCTGACCTACGGAGGCATTACCTTCCAACAGTCCGGGGTATTCGGCGTCTGCCTGGACATCGGCGGACGACGCGCCGGAGCGATGGTGGGCCTGATGAACACGATTGCCCAGGTCGGCGCACTTGCGGGCTCGGTCCTCTACGGCTACATCGTGGCTCGTACGGGCAGCTACGACGCGCCGTTCATCCCGATGACGGTCCTGCTGCTCGCAGGCGCCGCGCTCTGGGTGAACGTCGATGCGTCACGGGAAGTCGGTGGCGACTCGCCCGCGCGACCGATGGATGTGGCAGAGAGGAAGCCTGCCTTTATCGGGCCGACCTGACCACCTTCGCCAAGGCTACGGTGGTCCGCCGAAGCTTTACGCGAAGGCGGAAGGTCGGCCCCTACATTCATCTGGACTGGATCCTTTTCGGCGGCAATTGCGCAGCCACGCATCGCTTACTCGCCTGTCGAACGAAGGTATTCGTCCACGTTCTTGGCGAGCACGTCCAGCGGCACGTTGCCGCCAAGCACGACGGTATCGTTGAACGCTTTGAGATCGAACTTCGCGCCGAGCGTCGTCTTTGCCCGTTCGCGCTGACTGTTGATCTCGCTGTGCCCCACCTTGTAGCCGCACGCCTGCCCGGGCCACGAGCAATAGCGGTCCACCTCGCTCTCGACTTCCAGCGGATTCGATCCGTTCATGTCGACGAAGAACTGCACGCCCTGCTCGCGCGTCCAGCGCTTGGCGTGAAGTCCGGTGTCGACCACCAGGCGGCACGCGCGGAAGGCAATTGACTGCAGATATCCGAGCCGCCCGACGGGATCGCTTTCATATGCGCCGAGCTCGTCGGCGAGCTGCTCGGCGTATAGTCCCCACCCTTCCGAGTACGCATTGAAGGCGAGCAACTGTCTGATCAACGGCATGTCGTGCGTGTATTCGCCCTGCCAGATGTGGCCGGGAATCGACTCGTGAAACGTCAGATCGGCAAGGCTGTACTTGCTGTGAAGGTCCGTTGTCCTGAGATTGATCCAAAAGCGGCCGGGGATCTTGCCGTCGATCGACCCCGCGCCGCCGTACGCGCCTGGAGCGCCTGGCTCTTCTTCGGGCGGCAGACGCCTGACCTCCATGTTCGGGGTGACGACGGTGTTGAACGCGCGCGGCATCTGCGACCGGATCCAGTCGAGGCGATTCTGAATGAACGCCATGATCTCGGCGCGCCCCTTGTCCCCTTCCGGAAACTGGAATTTCGGGTCCTTCGCCAGCGCCTTCATCCGTTCGGCGACCGACCCTCGCGAGTAGCCGACCCCTTTCAGGATCTTCGTCCATCTGCGCGTGCAGGCGCTGCAGCTCGCGCCGGCCCATCTCGTGGACCTGGTCCGGCGTCATGTCGGTGGTCGTCGAGGCCTTGAGCGCCCACCGGTAATACTCCTCGCCGTGCGGTCGCGCCCACATCCCGGCATCGTTGGTGGCCGCCGCGCGCTGCGCCTGTAACTCGGCGATCTGCCGCTCGAGCGCCGGCGCGACCTCCTGCACCGCGATCGTCCGCGCGCGCGCTGCCCAGTTCCCGGGAATATTCTTCGTCCGCCGTTCGATGGACTCGACGAGCGCCCCGCCTTCGCGGGCACTTTTTGCCGACAGGCTCATTTGCCCCAGCGCCTTGTCGATGAGAAAGGCAGGCGGCACCAGGCCTGCCTCGCGCGCCGCCCGCATCCGGCCAAGCTCGCCGTCGAGCTGCTTCCCGTAAGACTGCAGGCGTGCGAGGTACGCCTCGGCGTCATCGGCGTTCTCGATCCGATGGTCGCTATCGAGGAAACGAGGCACGTCGAGATAGGCGCCGACATTCTGGATGACGACATAGGGCGTGTTGCGCCAGCCTCCCACGGCCACATCGCCATACGGAAGCGCGAATCCCTGAAGCGCCGTCGCATACGCGCTTCGAACGACCTCGACGCTGGTGCGCGTGCCGTGGGAGAGCCCGGACGTGTCCAGCGCGTTTGCCCGCTCGAGGTCGCTCTTGAGCTGCGACGCGATCCGCTGCTGTCCCGTCGCGGACCGATCCATGAGTTGGGCGCGAAGAGACGCTCTTGCGCCGGTGTCGATGCCCAGGGACGTCGCGGTCTCCGGCAACAGACGGAGGAGGTTTTCGGCAAGCTCGTCGAGCAATGCGCGCGCATCGTCTCGATGTCGATGGCTCGTCGCCACAGGGTCGCTCCTGCACCCCGACGTGAGCGGCAAGCGCGGCTGTCGAGGCGAACGCCGCGAGGGCTTCGCGACGGCTGATGAGTGAAGGAATCAAGAGGCGCCTCCGGCTGACGGAAGTGTCGCGTCTAGCTTCCCCGATCAGTCGGCGACGTTCAACCTGCCAATGTCGACGAGGCGAGCGCGGTAAAGTGGGCGGGTGAAAGTTGTCTTGCATACACGATACGGACCCGCCGATCTGCTTGAACTCAAGGAAGTAGAAAAACCTACCCCGAAGGAAGATGAACCGCTTGGCGCCCAGAACGTGATCGACTACACGAAGGAAGACTTCACCTGGCTCAGGCCAGAGGCTTACTAGCACGAGCTGGCGCCATAGGCCGCTACATAGAAATACCCATGCGGCCTCGGCTGGTGGCCTGCGCAGTTCGTCCGATGCGGCGGCGCGCCCGGTGTCGGTAGGATGATCTGTGAGCACTGCGCTTCCTGGCATCCGGTGAGGTGGCGTTATGAACAGCAGCAATTCGGCAGAACGTGTCGATGTCGTGGTCATTGGCGGCGGACAGGCGGGCCTTTCAGTGGGGCACTGCCTTGCGAGGTACAACTTGTCGTTCGTCCGTATTCGACGCTCATCCCCGGATCGGCGACGCATGGCGCACGCGATGGGATTCATTGCGGCTGTTCACGCCCGCGAAATACGACGGACTGATCGGATTGCCGTTCCCCGCGCCCGCATTCAGCTTTCCGACCAAGAACCAGATGGCCGACTACCTCGAGACCTATGCCCGGACGTTTCAGTTACCAGTGCACACGGGCATGAGAGTGAATCGCGTTTCGCGCGATGGAACACGCTATGTCGTGGAGGCCGGCGACCGTCGCTGGGAGGCGGACCACGTTGTCGTCGCGATGGCGACGTACCAGGCTCCGCGCGTGCCAGAGTTTGCGCGCACACTCGCACCCTCGATCCGGCAGCTGCATTCCCGCGAGTATCGGAATCCCGGACAGCTCCAGCCAGGCGACGTGCTCATCGTCGGGGCCGCGAATTCCGGCGCTGATATCGCGATCGATGTCGCCAGCTCGCACCGCACGTGGCTGTCCGGCCGGCATCCGGGCCACATACCGTTCCGCATCGAGAGCCGGCTCGCCCGCGTGCTCCTCCCCGTTATCTTTCGCATCGTCTTTCATCGAATCCTGACGGTAAAGACGCCGATGGGACGCCGCGTGCGCGCGAACATGATTTCCAAAGGCCTCCCTTTGATTCGCGTGAAGCCGCAGGACCTCGACGCAGCCGGCGTGCTGCGCATACCGCGCGTGACGGGCGTCCGCGACGGCAAGCCGCTTCTCGCCGATGGCCGCGTCCTCGACGTCGCGAACGTGATCTGGTCCACGGGATTCCACCCGGGTTTGTCGTGGGTCGATCTCCCGAGGCCGCTGCATGGCGCGGACGGTGAACCCATCCACGACGGCGGAATTGTGCCTGGCGAACCGGGCTTTTATTTCGTCGGCCTCCACTTCCTGTACTCGGCCTCTTCGACGATGATCCATGGCATCGCGCGGGATGCCGAGCGTATTGCGGCGACGATTCAGGCGCGAATGCGCGCGTCGACGAGCGCCGCCGGGCTGCGAGTACAGGAGCGAACAGCTGTGTGAGCCTGCTGGTGATTAAGGCCGCTCGACGTGGTACGTAGTGTCCGGCTTTAGCCGGACCAGGGCGATAGCGCCGGGAAGGTTCTTGGTCCGGCTAAAGCCGGACACTACGTCAGTGTGAAACCGGACACCACGTCAGTATGAAAAGTGTTCTAGTCACGATGCAACGCGGCCGCGAGCCGCCCCGCGAGCCTGGCATTGCTGAGCAGCAGGGCCCGGTTTGAAAAGACGCTCGCGCCATCGGTCAACGTGCGGAGTCGTTCGAGCAGGAACGGCGTCACGTCTCGGCCACGGACGCGCTGTCGCGTGGCATCTTCGAGCGCGCGCTCAATTGCCGGCTCCCAGATGGCCCGGGGCAGCTCGTGCTCCCGGGCAACCGGATTTGCGACGATGAGACCCGTCCCCATGTCCAACGCCAAGTGCGCACGCACCGCCTCGGCGATCAACGCGATTTCGTCGAAGCGCCGATCGACCGGCAATCCACTGTCCCTGGAATAAAAAGCGGGAAATTCGTCCGTACCGAAGCCGAACACTGGAACGCCGAGCGTCTCGAGCAGTTCGACCGTGCGCGGCAGGTCCAGCACCGCCTTGGCGCCGGCACACACGACGGCGACCGGAAACCGCGCGAGGGCGTTCAGGTCGGCCGATATGTCGCCAGTTTCAGTCGCGTTGCGATGAACACCGCCAATTCCGCCGGTGGCGAACACTCGAATGCCAGCGCGCTGTGCGACGAACACGGTTGCGGCCACCGTCGTCGATCCGAACGATCCAGGTACAAGGTGCGCAACCAAATTACTCAAATTCAGCTTGGCCACGGAGCGGCAGGTGGCCAGCCGCTCGAGCTCCGACCGGTCGAGGCCTACGCGGATCCGTCCGTCGACAATGCCGATGGTCGCGGGCTGTGCACCTTCGTCCGCAACTGCAGCTTCGAGCTCCGCCGCAATCTCGAGACCTTCCGGATGCGGGAAGCCATGCGTCACCAGCGTGGTTTCGAGCGCCACGACGGGCCGCCGTGCCTCGAGTGCTTCCGCGACGGCGGGCGCGACCATGACGTCGGTGGAATCCCTCATGTGCGACTCAGCAATCCTACTTACGATGCGGGCGCGAACGCGAATGAGATCATGTGATGTGCCCGAACTGCCCGAAGTCGAAGCCGTGCGCCGCACGCTCGACCGATCGATGCGAGGTCAGCGCATTGTCCGCGTGGATGTCCGGCGGCCGGATCTGCGCCGTCCGTTTCCGCCGCGCTTCACGCGGCGCCTGATCGGTCAGACAGTCACGTCAGTGTCGAGACGGGGAAAGTACATCATCGCCGGCCTCACGTCGGGTGAGGCGCTCCTCGTCCATCTCGGCATGTCGGGTTCGTTCGCGATCACGAAACGGCGCACCAGTCGGGCTTCATCCGTCGCCGATCCACACGATCACGTCGTCTTCGAATTGGCATCCGGGACGGTGGTCACTTTCAACGATCCGCGACGATTCGGATTGATGGACCTCGTCCGCGCCGATCAGGTTGATATGCATCCAGCGCTCGCGGCCATTGGACCGGAGCCGCTCGATGTCGAATTCGACGCTGCCGTTCTCGCGCGCGCGTGCCGGGGAAGGCGGGTGCCACTCAAGGTCGCACTTCTCGATCAACGGCTAGTCGCCGGTCTGGGCAACATCTACGCCAGTGAAGCGATGCACCATGCGGCGCTGTCACCGCGGCGGCGCGCCTCGACGATTGCCACGGCGACCGGTGCGCCGCGCGAGTCGGCAGTCCGGCTGGCGGCGGGAATCAGGGCCGTCCTGCGCAACGCCGTGGCGAGGAAACGCGACGACGACTCGGGCCGCTTTCGGGTTTACGAGCGCGAGGGTGAACCGTGTCCACGGCCTGGCTGTCGCGGCACGATCCGCCGCATTACACAGGCCGGTCGCTCAACGTTTTACTGTCCGAGCTGTCAGCACTGAGGTCACGACAACGGTAGAGTTCCACGAGTTTCCTGGTTTCTGAACCCTTTTGTATGATTCCGGCGGTCACATGAGCGATGTCTTCATCAGTTATGCGAAAGAAGATCGGGCTAGAGCTGCCGACCTTGCTGCAGTTCTTGAGTCGAAAGGTTGGACGGTATGGTGGGACCGGCAGATCCCGCCGGGCCGCACGTTCGACGAGGTCATCGAGGAAGCTCTCACGTCAGCACGGTGTGTGATCGTGCTCTGGTCGGGGTCGTCCGTTGCGTCGCGTTGGGTGCGCGCCGAAGCGTCCACAGCCGACGAAAGAGGAATCCTCGTCCCCGCGTTAATCGAGCCCATCTCGCCGCCGCTGGAGTTCCGCAGAATCCAGGCGGCCGACCTCATGAACTGGCGGGGCGACCGCGACGACCAGGAACTGCAGCACCTCCTCACTACTGTCGGGACATTGGTCAGCAGAAATGCTACCGAACGTCCTTCGCATTCCGCTCCAACGCGACGAACACGAGTGGCAGAGAAGTCGCTCGCGCTGCGATTCGCAGCGGTTGCGATTGCCGGCGTGCTTGCAGGTGCCGTACTCGTCTACAGCCTGAGGCCAGCTGCGACCGATGATGTTCCAGCCTCACCTGTCGCCGATCCAGGCGGCGAGCCGCGACAGCCGGGATCGGCCGAGATTGCACCGGTGCCAACGCCAGGCGCGAGTGACGTTGCCACAACCGGCCGGGTCGATTTGCTTTCCGCGAAGAACGGCGGCCACCTGGTTCGGGCGCCGCATGAAAATTGGAACGAGCCGATCGACGGCTCCGAGAACTGGGGCTATATCACTGGCGACGAGGCCGTATACGGGTTCAAAGACAACCGGCCTGCCACCTTCGATACGTTCCGGATGCTCATTACCGAGACCCGCAACTGGAACATCAAAGGGTTCGAACTCCTGGCTGGAGGCGATGCCCCCGATGGCTATTTCGAATCGCTTGGGAAGTTCGAAACCGAGAACTGTACGTTTATTTCCATCGCCGTGGCAGGAGTTCAAGTTCCCGCCGAAACGTGCGACATATCTAAAGGTTCGTGTGCTCTCGCTCCATCGACCAACCGGACCGACCCAGGTCGAGCAATGGCAGCTTCTCGGTAGCTTCTAATTGTCCAACGGCGTTATCTCCGGAAGACCGGCGGAATTACAGCCGGAGGTGTATCATCACGCATTCACGGACGCCGTCGTGTACGTAGTGGTCGGCTCAGGTCGGACCTGAGAGTGAGGAAGTGCCATGCGTTTCACTCCACTCGTCGTCGCGACACTCACCCTGACCCTTTCCGGTTCTACGCTCGCCGTAGCGCAAAGCGGAGGAGGGGAGTGGATCGAATTCACCAGCCGGCAGGATCAGTTCACCGGCAATTTCCCGAGCCAGCCCAAGGTCACGCAGACCACCTATCAGTCGCAGTATGGCGCCGACCTGCCGGCGCGCGTCTACAGCGCTGAGCAGGGATCAAGCCGGTACTCGATGACCGTCGTCGATTACAGCCAGATTGAGAAGATCCTTACGAAGAAGGCGCAGTCGTGCGCGGCGCACACCGAAGGGTGCTATGGAGGCACCGGGTTTTCAGGTGTTGGACACTGGCGCCTCGACTATCACGGCGCGCTCCTTCATGCGACGTGGAAGTTCATGGAGCGCGATGCGAAGGTGACGCAGTTGACGTGGAATACCACGTACGGCGTCGGCGGCCATCAGATGCATCTGACGAACCGCGACGGATCGCGCACGATGGCCGCGATCTACATGGTCAATCAGAGGCTGTACATCATCGAGGGGACCGTGCCCGCAGGGTATCCGGAGCCGGCGCTCTTCCAGCAGTCATTCGGGTGGCTCGACGAGAAGGGCAACGAGCTGCGCTACCAGTCGCTGTATCACCACGCGTTCCCGGCGCCGCCGCGAGGAGCGCCGCCGAACCAGGAAAACCCCGGCAACCCGTAACATCGACGCAGCATCGAGCTCTTCAAGTGTGAGGTCGCGCATGAACAGCGACGATACCGGCTTGGTCAGCAAAACGTCCGAAACGCCTGCAACGACGACGCGCGATGAGGTCGCCGCACTTTTTGTGCGACGGCAGGAGGCATACGACGATCTGGATGCCACCGCACTCGCGGCCGACTATGCCGAGGATGCCGTCGTCGAGAGTCCGACCGCCGGCGCCCATACCGGCCGCTCGGCTGTTGAAGCCACCTTTCGCGCCGTGTTCAACGCATTTCTCGACATGGCGGTCACCAGCGACGACCTGATTATCGATGGCGATCGTGTGGCTCAGGCCATGACCGTGACCGGGACGCACGTAGGCGAATTCCTTGGCCTGGCGCCGACCGGCAAGCGGTTTCGCCTGCGCGCTGTGTTCCTGTACGAGCTCAGGAACGGAAAGATTGTCCGGGAGCGGCGTATCTACGACTTCACCGGCATGTTGATGCAGATCGGTGTCTTGAAGGCCAAGCCTATATAGCTACGTCCCTGACCTCCACGCGAGCTGGGCCTCGTAGCATTCCAGAAGCACGCGGTGGTACCGCTCAACCGCCTCCTTGCTGACGAACGGATGCGGCGCCCCCTCGAGCTTCAGCGTTTCGCCGAGCGGACCGTCCGGGTTTCCTCCTCCGGATTCATCGGGATTCATGTATCTCCAGCCGCGAAGCTTCTGGAAGAAATTGGCGTGGCTCAGCGTCGGTGAGAGAACCACGTCGACGCCGGCCTTCGTCCCGAGGTCGATGAAGCGCCTCAACGAAGCAACGTGGGTCTTCATCATCGTCTGGCCATCCGGGTAGTACTGCACGCCCTGCCGCCCGATGCTGGGATCCGTCCCGCCCCAGATGCTGGCGACATGCGCCGCCTCGTCCGACGCCACACTCTTCCTGTTCGTGAGCGGCCCGATGATTAGTGACAGTGTCCCGGGCGTGTGGCCAGGCGTGATGTAAGCAGTGACGGTCACCCCACCGAGCGTGATTCTCTGACCATCGGTGACGACCATGTCCCGCCGCGGCTTGAATTCGGCCGGTGAGTTGTCCTTCGCCACGATGTCCCAGTCGGCAGCCGACATGGCGACACGCGCACTCGGATACGTGTCCTGAAGCGCCTTTGCCCCCCAGTACCGATCGTCATGAGCGTGCGTGACGATGATGTACTTGATGTTGTTCGGACTGAGCCCGAAATTGAGCAGACCGAGCATCAGCTCCTTGCTCGAGTAGTGGAAACTGGCATCAACGACGATGATGCCTTCCGGCGTATTGATCGCCCACACTCCCGCCGTCTTGGTGCCGATGAAGTAGAGGTTGTCGAAGATGTTCGCCGGCCACGTAAACCAGTCCTTGCGGGGCACGACGGCCGAACGATCCTGCACGCGCATGACATCCGGCAGCTTCGGCTCGGCGCACGCCTGATCGAAGAGCGCCTGAAAAACATGGAACGGAGGTGTCGGTGCCTTGGGATTCGCCACTTTCGGCGCGATAGCGGCCCGCGCGGCGTCCAGGTGAGCCCTGGCTGTGGCGGCCTGCGCATGAAGATGGCAGACCAACGAGCCTGACAGCAGTGCCGCGCCGCACGCGGCTGCCACACGTCCCCTCATCGCCTTCCCTCCTGTCCTGTTCTAGCGGCCTGCTCGCGTCGATTTCATTACTTCGCGTCCGGATACTTGTTGCCTGGATACGCGAACTCCACCTCGCGGCGTGCCGACTCCGCATCGCACGAGCGCCACGCGGGAGGCAATCCTCCCTGTTTCTTCGACCAGAGGATCGCCCATGTGAACGGCCGGCTCAAGAAGGTCGGGTCGTCCAGCGTGATGACGATTCTCACGTGCTCCTCGTCAATCAGCTGATACTGCTCCGTGACCTTCTTTCGCACCGACGACGCCATGTGCAGATGGTCGTCGATGCCGTCGGGATCGAACGTGAAGTGGTCGGTTTCGATCACCAGGTCGTTGCCGTCGAACCGCCCGACCGAGTAGCCGTGTTGAAACAGCTGTCCGGGCTCGGGCTTCGGGCCGCCTCCGTTCATCCAGACCGTGCGGGCCACGTACCCATTGGTCGGATGCTGCATTTCGACACGGCCGGGAGACGCTGAGATATAGGCGCCATCGGTCAGCAGAGCCGGCAAGCCGAGCTGCGCGCACTCGACTGTCACCGGAGACTGCCGGTAATCCATGAACTTCAGCCAAGCTTCTCCCCGCGAGTTCAACGGAAGTTGATCGACCGGAAGCGAGCAGTTCAGGAGCTTTTCGCCGTAGTCACCAGTACGGCCGCCGCAATTACCCCTGTCCTGGCCGTCGGGAATGACGACGTCTGAATCCCAGAACCCGATGTACCGGCAGGATCTTTTCGTATTCTTCATCGGTTTGAGCGGCTGCGTTCGCCGCTCCGATCACCAGCGCCAGAGCGAGAAAGCAGCGGTCCGTGCCACGCATCGTGCGCCAGTCACAATCACGTCGTCCTCCGTGTTAGTGGTATCGGCCCGGGTCCGCCTAAAGGCGGACACTACGTACGTCGGACTAGGTACGTCGGACGTAGTGTCCAGCTTCAGCCGGACCTCGCGCCGCGCTTAGAACGCGTACTTCACCCCCAGCTGGATGATACGCGGCAAGCCGGCCTGCGTGGTGATGCGGCCGAACCCTCCGGAGTTGATATTGGCGATGGTGCCGCCGGCGGCTTGATCCATGCCGGGGTCGCCCCAGTTGAATGTATTGAACAGATTGAACGTCTCGAGGCGAAGCTCCAGCGCCTGCGTGCTCGCGACGTGGATCTGGCGGGACACCGCCAGATCCACGTTCCAGAAATGGGGGCCCACGAGGGCGTTCCGCTTCACGTTGCCGTACGTCCCCGGCTCCGGCTGGGCGAACGCCGCGCGGTTGAAATAGTTCGTCAGCGTCCGCTCATTCGGATAGACATCGTCGCTGATCTGGTTCGGCCGCTGGTCCCGCTGCCCGGTGAACGCGTTGTCGATCCCGGTGGTGACGTTGAGGCGGTTGCCCGACCGCGCGTTGAGAATGCCCGTGACGCGCCAGCGCGAGGCCAGCGCCCCGATCACGCCGCTGCCGACGTCCGCGACCTCGTAACCGGCGGTCAGCGTCGCGAGGTGCCTGCGATCCTGATCGCAGTAGCCTTCGTCGAACGTCGGGTCGTACGGGTTCGTGTATCCGGAGCTGATCTGGTTCCACGTGTTTGGCGTGTCCGTGCCGATGCAGCGCGATAACGTGTAGTTCGCGTTCAGGCTGATCCCCCGCACGGCGCGCCGCTGCGCCGACAGCTTCAGCCCGTGGTACTCCTGATATCCGACGTCGTCGTTGAGATCGACCGCACCAATGAGCGCTGCTTCCCGTGGATTCTCCTGGTACAGCGCGCGCCGCACATTGAGGTTGGCGTTGGTCGAGCAGACCGGATAGGACCGGCCGTCCCGCAGCGTGCAGGGGCCGAGCCCCATGAAGAGGCCCGGGTTGTAGCGCCGTCTGCGACCACAGCCGATCCGCGTAGTTGCCGAGGTAGCTCACCGCAACCCCCAGGTCGTGCCGAGCTGCCGCTCGACCGTGACGTTCCAGTTCTGCACGCGCGGGGAGTTGATGTCGGGGTTCATCGTGCCGAAGGCGCCGAACGGCGGATACGCCGTGTCGCGGTTCGTCACGATCGGATGGGGATCGCCGCCAAGATGCCCGTACGGATCGTCCATGCGTCCCGGGGGATCGGTGATGAGCGACCGGTTGCCGAACGGCGGCGCCGCGGAGTTGATCTGGTGATAGTCGCCCGCCATGAAGTCGTACGCCAGCGCGTACGACGCGCGCACCGCCATGCGGCCGTCGCCGGTGACGTCCCACGCGACCCCCACCCGCGGCGAGACGTCCCCCCAGTGCTTGTAGAGGCCGGTCCGTCCCGGCGGGAAACCATCATCGCCGGGGTACATGAGACCGGCAGGAGCGTTGACGAACACGCTGCTCTTGGTGCCGCGGCGGAAACGCTCGATGTCGAAGATGTAGACGGCGTTGTTGTCGACGCTCGTGCCGAGGTAGGGTTCCCACCGCAGCGCCAAGGTTGAATGTCAGCCGGTCGGTCGCGCGCCACGTATCCTGCGCGTAGAGCCCGAGATACCAGCTGTGCACCGGCAGATCCTGCTGCGCACCATGCTCCACCGACGTGACGCGGCCGAGCAGCAGGTCGGCGAGGCCGAGGCCCGTGGCGCTGCCGTCGACGATCCAGGTGCCGGCGGCGCGCGACGAGGACAGTACGTGGCCTTTCCAGTACCTGACATTGCCGCCGATGCCGAACTGATGGCGGCCGCGCACGAGCGTGAAGTCGTCGACCACGTTATAGGACTCGTTCAGGTACGTCGCCTTTGTCGCACCGGCCGGAAAGTTGAAGGCGCCCGTCACGTTGATCGGCATCTGACCCCGAATGTACGGATGCATCTTGATGCCCAGGTCAACCGGATCGAAGTGCGGTGTGTTGTACCGCCGCAGCGTCGTGTCGTTGTACGCAAAGCGGATCGAGTTCACCACGGTCGGCCCGAAGACCATCGTGTCGCCGAGGGTCAGCATATGGGCCATGTTGTCGAGGCCCGCGACCGGACCCACCGGGATGGCCTTGAGCACGTTGTCGCCCTCGCCCTGGTAGGGCGGCGTCTTCTTGATGAATACGTTCATGTAGCGGCCGAACAGCGTGTGGTCGGCGCTCCACTGGAAGTCGATTCGTCCGATGCTCTGGCCCTCGTTGCTGTCGTCTCCTGTCTGATACGTGATCTGGCCGCACGGATCGGTGGTGGACGGCAGCCACCTGGCGAGCTTCAACGCGGCAGGGCTGAACTGCGATGGGTCGACGCGATTGTTGACGAACGGCGCGCGCAGCGTCACCTGTCTGCCGCCGTTGCACGCCGCCGACGCAAACGTCGTGAAGTCGCCGGCGAGCATCGCGGGCGTGGGCACCCAGGCGATCTGGTCGGCCGGCCGGAAGCGCAGCGCCGTGCCCTGATAGCCGCCGAAGAAGAAAAGGCGGTCGCGCGCGATTGGCCCGCCCAGTGTCCCGCCGAACTGATTTCGCAGCATCCCGTCGTCCTGGCGTCTGCCGTCGGGACCAATGGCGGCCAACGGGCTCGTTGCGTTCAGGCTGCGGTGGCGCAGGAACTCGAAGCCATTGCCATGAAACGCATTCGTGCCCGACTTCGTAATTGCGTTGACTGATGCCGCCGCGTGCATCCCGTTCTGCGCCGTCAGGCCGCTCGTCGCGACGCGGAACTCCTGCAGCGCGTCGGGGAAGGGCATCGGCAGGTTCACGTTACTCTGCGGGCTGTTATGTGACGCACCGTCGAGGATATAGCCGACTCCGATGGGCAGACCGCCGGCGACCGAGATCGACACACCGCCAGGGAAGGTTCGAGCGCTGGGAGCGCCGCTCTGGACCGCTGCGCCGGCGAGCACGATCAGGTCCGTGACCTGACGGCCCTGCAGCGGCAGTT
Source organism: uncultured Acidobacteriota bacterium (assembly GCA_963814955.1). Classification (GTDB taxonomy): domain Bacteria; phylum Acidobacteriota; class Vicinamibacteria; order Vicinamibacterales; family UBA2999; genus DATCJA01. The sequence continues at coordinate 897,722 of CAWFEX010000006.1, read as the reverse complement.
CGAGGATCCGCTCATTGTCCACGACATCGCTGATGCCGGCGCTCTGCACGTCGACGAGGGGCGCGGCCGCCTCGACTGACACTGTTTCCTCGAGGCTGCCGATCGCCAGCGCCACATTGATCTCCGGTGTGGCGGCTACCTGCAGGACGATGCCCGTCTGCACGTACGTGCGGAACCCCTGGAGCATCGCTTCGAGCCGATAGGGTCCGGTCGGAAGGTTCGGCAGCACGTAGCTGCCGGTGTCATTAGTGACCACGGTGCGCGTAAGGCCCGTGTCCGTCTGCGTGGCGGTGACCGTGACGCCGGGGAGCACCGCGCCGCTTTCGTCGGTGACGCGGCCGCTCAACTGCGCTGTTGAGAGCTGTGCCCAGGCCGTTGTCGCGAGGAGAACCGACAGGATGCCAATCGGCGGGAGTAGGAACCGTCGCATGGGGCTTCTCCTTTTTTCATGAGGCCACCCGACGACGAATTCGGGGCGAGCGTGAATCGCTCGCCCCGGACGTCACGCGCTTAGAACGTGTACTTGAACCCGAGTTGAATGATGCGCGGAAACCCTTGCTGCGTCGTGACGCGGCCAAAGGTTCCCGCGTTGAGGTTGGCCTGCCATCCACCCGCTGTCAGTTCCGTGCCGGGGACGCCCCAGTTGAACGTGTTGAACAGATTGAAGGCCTCGAGCCGCAGCTCCAGGTTCTGCGTCGAGAGGAGCTCAATCTGGCGCGAGATCGCCAGGTCCACGGTCCAGAAGCTGGGTCCGGTCAGCGCGTTCCGCATCAGGTTGCCGAACGTCCCCGGAGCCGGCTGCGAAAACGCGGCAGGATTGAAATATTGATTCAGCGTTCGCGGGTTCGCGTAGAAGTCATCGCTGACCTTGTTCACCCGCTGGTTCCTTTGCCCGTTGAGCGCGCGGTCAAGGCCGCTGATGACATCGATCCGGAAGCCGGACTGCATGGTCACGATACCCGAGGCGCGCCAGTGGGAGGCCAGCACACCAAGGGCTCCGCCGCCGAGGTCCGGCGATTCCGCCCCGAGTGTGAAGCCCCCCAGGTGCGTGCGATCGTGATCGCAGTAGCCCTTGTCGAAATCCGGGTCGTCGGGGTTCGTATACCCGGATGCGATCTGGGCGAACGTGTTCGGCGTTTTCGTGCCCATGCAGCGCGACCAGGTGTAGTGAGCGTTCAGACTGAGACCCCCGGCCGACCGGCGCTGCACCGACAGCTTCAGGCCGCGGTACTCCTGCCAGCCGATGTCGTCGTTCAGATCCATCGTCCCGATCAATCGTCCTTCCACAGGGTTTTCCTGGAAGAGCACGCGGCGCTGGTTCAGGTTGGCGTTGGTCGAGCTGGGACCCATGTAGACGCCCGGGTTGATGGCCGTCTGCGCCCACACCCGATCCGAATAGCTGCCGAGATAGCTGACCGAGGCGCCCCAGTTGGTGCCGAACTGCCGCTCCAACGTGACGTTCCAGTTCTGCACGCGTGGGGAGTTGATGTCGGGATCCATGGTGCCGAAGGAGCCGAACGCGGGGAACGTCACGTTGCGGTCGATCACGATCGGGTGAGGATCGCCGCCCATAGCCCGGTTGCGGGATCGTCCATGCGTCCCGGAGGGTCGGTGATGAGCGACCGGTTGCCGAACGGCGGCGCCGACGAGTTGATGTTGTGATAATCGCCCGCCATGAAGTCGTAGGCCAGCGCGTACGAGGCGCGCAGTGCCATACGTCCGTTACCGGTCACATCCCACGCCACACCAATCCTCGGTGAGAAGTTCGTCCACTGCTTGTTCAGCCCCGTCATTCCGGATGGAAATCCATCGTCACCCGGATAGAGCATGCCCGCGGGCGCGTTCACGAACACGTTGCTCTTGACGCCGCGCAGGAAGTTGTCGTGGTTGAAGTTGTACACGGCGCCGCTGTCGACGCTCGTGCCGAGATACGGCTCCCATCGCAGGCCCAGGTTGAACGTCACCCGCTCCGCCGCCCGCCAGGTGTCCTGCCCGTAGAACCCGAGATACCAGCCGTGCACCGGCAGGCTCTGCTGGGCGCCGTGCTCGACGCTGGTGACACGGCCGAGCAGCAGATCGGCGAGGCCGTGGCCGGTGGCGCTGCCGTCGAAGATCCAGATCCCGGCGGCTCGTGACGAAGACTGGTAGAACCCATCGAAGTACGAGACATTGCCGCCAAAGCCGACCTGATGACGGCCGCGAATGAGCGTCACGTCGTCGCCCACCTGGTAAAAGTTGTTCCGGAACAAGGCTTTTGTAGCACCCGCAGGTATCTCGAACGACGGCAGAACCTGTATCGCCATCTGACCCTTGACGTACGGGTGCAGCTTGATCCCCAGGTCGGCGGGGTCGAAGTACGGCGCGTTGAAGCGGTTCACGGTCGTCCGGTTGTACGCCACGCGAACGGAGTTCACCATGGTGGGCCCGAGGACCCACGTATCGCCGATCGCCAATGCGTGGGCGAGATTGTCGAGGCCACCGGGGGCCGACCCCGGCGGTGTCATGCCCGCCTTGAGGACGTTGTCCGAGCCGCCCTGGTACGCTGGCTGCTTCCTGATGAAGGTGGCCATGTACCGCCCGAACACGGAGTGATCCGGGGTCAGCTGGTAATCAATGCGTCCGACGCCCTGGCCTTCATTGCTGTCATCGGTCGTCTGAAACGTGACCTGGCCGCACGGGTCCGTGGTTGCCGGCAGGCGGCGTGCCAGGTTCATGGCGGCGGGGCTGAAGAGCGCGGGATTGATGCGGTTCTCGACGAAGCCGCCGCCAAGATTGATCTGTCGGCCGCCCGTGCACGAAGGTGCAGTGATTGCGGTGAAGTCGCCGGCGAGCATCTGCGCCGTCGGGACGAAGGCGATCAGATCGGCGGGGCGGTACCGCAGCATCGTGCCCTGGTACGCACCGAAGAAGAACAATTTGTCGCGCGCGATCGGGCCGCCCAGCGTCCCGCCGAACTGATTGCGCAGCAAGCCGTCATCGCTCCGTTTGCCGTCGGGGCCGATGCTGGCAAGCGGGGCCGTCGCGTTGAGCGCACGGTGCCGGAGGAACTCGAAGCCGCTGCCATGGAACGCGTTGGTGCCCGATTTCGTGACGGCGTTCACCGATGCCGCCGCGTGCATGCCGTTCTGGGCGGACAGTCCGCTCGTCTGCACGCGGAACTCCTGGAGCGCATCGGGGAATGGCATCGGCAGGTTCACGTTGCTCTGCGGGCTGTTGTGCACCGCGCCGTCGAGCAGGTACCCGACGCCGATGGGCGAACCGCCGGCAACCGAGATAGTCACGCCACCGGGGAAGTTCCGGGTGCCGACGACGCCCGTCTGGACTGCCGCGCCGGCGAGCACGATCAGGTCGGTCACCTGGCGGCCCTGCAGTGGCAGTTCAAGGATCCGCTCGTTGTCGATCACGTCACCGATGCCGGCGCTCTGCACGTCGACAAGCGGCGCCGCCGCCTCCACCGACACGGTTTCCTCGAGACTGCCGATCCCGAGCACCACGTTGATTGTGGGTGTCGCAGCTACCTGCAGCACGATGCCCGTCTGTGAATATGTCCGGAACCCCTGGAGCATCGCCTCCAGCCGGTAGGGACCGGTCGGGAGATTGGGCAGCACGTACGCGCCGTTCTCGTCGGTCACAACGGTGCGCGTCAGCCCCGTGTCGGTCTGGGTCACCGTGACCGTCACGCCGGGCAGGACTGCCCCGCTCTCGTCGGCCACGCGGCCACTGAGCTGGGCAGTAGACAGCTGCGCCCACGCGATGGCGCTGCTGAGGACGAGGGACGCCACGACGAACGAGAAATCCCGGAGCAAACGGTTCATAGACACCCTCCAACGCAAGAGAGAAAGTAGAGCGATGAGGACGGTCCCTGACTCCGAGGGGTTCGCCGAACGAATGGCAACGCGATAAAACGCGGGTATTAGAGCACCGTAAGCAGTCCGAGTCCAGCCGGCCGGATCCTCGCCCTGAACCACCCTTGACACGCCCGCGTCGCGGGCGGATCATCCGCGCGTCCTCGATCGATCCGTTCTTTACAAGAGAACCGGTTTTCTAGCGACGTAGTGTCCGCCTTCAGGCGGACGTCATGGCCGGCTGCAGCCTCCGCCAGGCTACGGCGGTCTGCCGGAGCTTTAGCGAAGGCGAAGCCGGCCACTACGGTGAGGGGAATGCCCTTCGCCAGGGGGAGTGCGATGAGAGTGCAGCGCTTTCTCGTGACTGTCGTCGTGTCGTGCGCCGCCGCGTTGACCGTTTATGCGCAGGCGCCGGAGACGCCGCCCCCGCCACTGCGGACGCTGCGGCCCGTGAAAAATTTCGTCACCGTCACGGATCAGACGATCCGCGCGCCCAAAGCCGAGAACTGGGTCTTCTACCGCGGCAACTACCAGGCGTGGGGCTGGAGCGCGCTCGATCAGATCAACACCCGCAACGTCAAGAACCTGCAGCTTGTCTGGTCGCGCGCCATGCAGCCCGGCATCAACCAGGCGACACCCCTCGTATACAACGGCGTCATGTACCTGGGAAATCCCGGCGACGTGATTCAGGCAATCGAGGCGGTCAGCGGCGATCTCATGTGGGAGTACCGGCATCCGCTGAAAACGACCGACATGCGCAACCAGCTCGGTCAGCGCAAGCGGGCGATCGCGCTCTACGGCGACAACGTCTATACGGTGACCTGGGACAATCACGTGCTCGCCCTTGATGCGCGCACCGGCGCCAAGGTCTGGGAAACCGATCGCGGCGGCGACCTCTATGTCAGCAACTCGAGCGGTCCCATCGTTGCCAATGGCGTGGTCGTCGCCGGCAGCACCTGCCAGTACTCCGGCTTCGGCTGCTACGTCACCGGCCACGACGCCGCCACCGGCAAGGAACTCTGGCGCAACACGATGATTCCCCGTCCCGGCGAGCCGGGCGACGATACCTGGGCCGGCTCCCCGTACGAGAGCCGGTGGATGACGGGCGTCTGGGGCCATCTCACCTACGACCCGGACCTGGATCTCATCTACTACGGATCGAGCGGCGTCGGGCCGGCGTCGGAAGCGCAGCGGAAGATGCCGGGCGCCACGATGGCCGGCACGAACACGCGCTTCGCGGTACGGCCGAAGACCGGCGAGGTCGTCTGGAAGCATCAGGTGCTGCCGCGCGACAACTGGGATCAGGAATGCACCTTCGAGATGATGACGATGACGACGCCGGTCAATCCGGATGCGTCGGTGATGCTGTCGGTCAATCCCGCGGCGCGGGGCAAGCCGCGCAAGACGCTCACCGGCGTGCCGTGCAAGACCGGTATCGCGTGGAGCTTCGACGCGGCCACGGGCGAGTTCCTCTGGGCACGAGCGACGAACGAGCAGAACCTCGTCGCGAAGATCGATCCCAAGGGACTTGTCACGGTCAACGAGGATGCGGTGCTGAAGGAGATCGGCAAGACCTATCACGTCTGCCCGACGTACAACGGCGGGCGTGACTGGCCGTACGGCGCCTACAACCCGCGATCGAATGTGATGTACGTCCAGCTGGCGAATGTCTGCATCGACTCGACGGCGCGCTCGGATCGGGGTCCGCAGCCGGAATTCGTCTACAACACGACGAACGTCGGAAAGTTCTCGAGCGGCAAGGACCGCGTGGGCCGGATCGATGCCATCTCGGTGGAAACCGGCCGGACAATGTGGAGCTGGGAGACGCGGGTCTCGAACTACTCGCCAATTCTCGCAACGGCGGGAGGGCTGCTGTTCAACGGCTCGATGGATCGATACCTGCGGGCGCTCGATGCGGACAAGGGCACGGTCCTGTGGCAGACGCGTCTGGCCTCACAAGTCGTGGGTTCACCGATTTCATTTGCAGTGAACGGCCGCCAGTACATCGCCATCACCGCGGGCGGTGGCACAATCGCGGCCACGCAACTCCAGCCGACTCCGGAAGCCGACATCGCCAGCGGCGCTAATGCGGTGTACGTCTTCGCGCTGCCCCAGTAGCTGCAGGTTGTTCAGATCGAATCGGCGGAAGTGCCAAGCTCCTCGACGGCGAGGAGCTTGGCAATCTCGTCGGGCTCATCGAGACCCGGCCGCAGGACGAGCCTTCGGAAAACACGCGCTCCAGCGCATCGCCCAGCCAGATCAGATCGGCAATGAACGGCTGGACGTCGGCATGCGATATGACACCCTGTTCAACTGCCTGGAGCCACGCCGCGTGAGACCTGTCGATTCCGATCAGCGCGATTTTCGCGGATCCATCGTGATCGGCCGGCCATTCGCGCAGGTCGGGATCGTCGTCTGCCAGTCCTGTCAGTGCACGATGAACTTTGGGCGATCTGCCGCCCGCTTCTCGATTGGTTCGTGCTCCGGCGCGACCCTCGGCCGTGACCTTTCCAATTCCTCCACGGTTGGTTCCGTTCGCGCCGCCTCGTTTCATGTCGTCGATGATTTCCTGCATCCATCGCAGCGGCGGAGGTGATGCTTCTTCGCATAGCGGAGGAGCTTCGCAGAGTGCGGCAAAGTTTCGGTCGATCGACGCCTCCGCCTCCGCGCAGTCGGCGAACAGCCGGCAGCGCGATGTGAACTGGCAGACCTCACACCACCGGTCGCAGTAATTGAAGATGCCGACTATGAATCCGTCCTGCACGTCCATGGGCAATCTGACCCGGCAACCGGCATTCCGAGTAAATTCCGGCGCAATTCCACCGTAACTGGCCCGGACGTTGACGCTTTGGCCACCCCGCCACCCCCGGGGAGACGGCAAATTTGAACAACCCCGCGGTCGAACAAGGAGGAGGGGTCTGACCCGGGGTCAGACCCCGGGTCAGACCCCTATGCGGAATCGACCCGATGGAAGCGTGGAGGATAATGAGCCCACCCCCCGGGGCAGATCGATGATTAATTGGGAAGACAAGGTCAATCGTCACGCGGCGGAGCTCGTGAACCTCACACTGAAAGCCGCCGATCAGGGAGAAGAGTCCTTACCGGAGGACGAAGTCGCAAAACTCGGAACGCTGATTGCGATCGAACGACAGCTTCTCATCGATGCAATGAGCGGACTCCTCCAGCAGGATGAACCGGAAGCCGCGGGGAACTCTGGTGTCGCCGAGTTCGATGCCGGGTTCCTGTACGGTCTCGCATTCGCTCGTGCCCTCGACGACGCAAGAATCGCGCTCGATCGCATTCGGCGCCGAAGGATCCTGAGGCTCGCAAAGGGCAACGAGATCAGGATTGCGAGTGACGACGTCGCGTGATCGTCAGCGCAACCCGGGAAACCCTCTTTCACTCCGCCTTTCCACCGGCCATGTCGAGCCAGTCCAATTCTTCTTCTATCTGATGGAAGGCATCGTCTCCGATCTCGTCGTTGGCACGCATCGCTAGAACGGCCTGCCGGGCCGCGAGGAGCGCTCCGCGATGCAGCTCGGTGTGTGCAGAGCGCACAGTATCTCCTGCCTCGGCATTCGCGCGTTCGTCCGTCAGATGCGCAGTGAACTCCTGACGTACGGCGTCCGCGATCGGCGATTCGTCATGAGCAAGCTTCGCCAGCCCGGCATCCAATGCGCGTTCGCGCGCAGCTCGAAATTCGCGACCGACCGGATCGTCGTCTCGCAGGTCCAGCGCGCGTAAGAGAGGCTTGAGCGTCAGCCCCTGGATCACCAAGGTGCCGAGAACGACACAGAACGCGGTCAGCACGATCAAGTCACGGTAGGGAAACGCAGGTGGCAGCGCCAATGCCGCAGCGAGGGAGACAATCCCGCGCATGCCCGCCCACGAAATGATCAAACCGCTGCCAACCGTCGGCCGCAGCATCGGCCGTGGCGGATGGAACCCGAACCGTCGGTGCCGCCATCTGACGATTGCATTGAAGGACATGTGCCAGGCGAAGCGGACCACGATGACGGTCAGCAGGACCGCTCCGGCAACAGCCACGTACCGCCCTCGGTCGGCCGCGTCGAGGCTCTCGAGAATCGGCCGGATTTGCAGGCCGATGAAAATGAACGCGAGGATATTCAGCGCGAACACCGCCGTCTCCCATACGGCATACGACGGAATGCGTATCCGTGCAGGAATGCGCTCCGGTGCAGTCTGCGCCACCGTGATCGCGTAACACACCATCGTCAACACACCCGACAGTCCGATCTGTTCAGCAAGCAGCCAGACGCCGAACGTGCTGACGAACTGAAGAATGATGGCCGTCGGTATGTGCCGCACGCGATCCATCATCCGCAACGTGAGCCAGCCCAACGCGGGGCCCACGACGACGCTGCCCGCGACCGCGAGTAAGAAGGTCGGAGCAATGGCGGCGATAGAGAAACCGCTCGTCGCCACGGCTCCGACGGCAACACGGTAGATCAGGAGAGCACTCGCGTCGTTCAGCAGGCTTTCGCCTTCGAGTACCGTCAAAATGCGGTGCGGCGGCCGCAACTGACGAAGTACGGCAATGGCAGCCACGGCATCCGGGGGCGCGACCACGGCGCCAAGCGCAATCGCAGGGGCCCACGGCATCGTCGGGAGGAGCATGCGGGCGACAACAGCCACGGCGGCAGTTGTGAATCCAACCGCGAAGACGACCAGGCCCGCCACCGGCGCCCAGTTGTCCTTGAGATCTCTGAGCGACGCGTCGTATGCCGCATCGAGCAGGACGGGCGCGACGAACAGCGCCAGCGCGAGCTCGGGGGGAAGCGTGAATGACGCCGCGACCGGCAGAAACGCCAGCAGTGCACCGCCGAGCGCGAGGAACACCGGATATGGGGCTCCGACGCGACGGGCTCCCGCGGCGAGGATCACCGCGACAACGAAGAGACCAAGAAGCTGTTCGAGTTCCCTCACATGTATCCTCGGTGGCGACTCAGTTCGCGAACCGCGCAGCGGTCCGGCTGAAGCCGGACACTACGTACGCTCGTTCCTGTGAACCGCTAACAAAACTGATCTTCGCAGCAGCGGCTTACGAAATCGCCCATCCCCGCTCCAGCTTGTGATCGGCGGGAGCCTGCTACGGACTGCGGATTCCGAAAAAACCGGGGCATTTGCGAGCGGCCCCGATATTGCCCCATTCGCGAGTGGCTACCCTCGCTCGAGAATCAAAATGTCCGACACGAACGCGTTTGTCTCACGACGCCGGTTCTGCGCAGGAGCCTGCCAGATGGCCTCCGGCGCCACAATCGCGACGCTGTTCTCCGCGTGCGGCGGGTCAACGTCACCGACGTCGCCAAGCGGGATGACGTCCACGCTCGGCGTGCTGTCGGGCCGTTTCAGCAGCTCGAACGTACAGGTGACCGTTGAGGGATCGGCGCTCGCCAACGTCGACGGCGCGGCGCTTGTCGAGTCCACGGCAGGCGTGTTCCTGCTTGCGCGCACGAGCGAAAGCACGTTCTCGGCGATCGAGGCGGTCTGCACTCACCAGGGATGCACGATCAACGGCATTGATGGCACGACCTACGTATGCCCCTGTCACGGGTCGCGCTACAACCGCAACGGTCAGGTGATGGCCGGCCCTGCACTGGCGTCGCTGCGTCGCTACACCACGACTTTCACGAACGGCGTCGTCACGATCGCGCTCTGATCCGGAATGGCGCAAATCAACCCGGAAATCGATCACCTGCTGCGGCGCGCCGGATTCGGCGTCAGTTCCGCGGACGTTGACATCTTCCGCGACATGACGCCGGGCGCCGCCGTCTCGTATCTCGTCGACTACGAGGGACGACCAGACGACGTCGATGCCCGCATCGGACGGCCCGATCACGCGCAGGTGGCTTCGAAAGACCTCTTCGCGCCGGACATCGACATCGACGACGCGCGCCAGCGCTGGATGTTCCGCATGATTCATACGCGGCGTCCGCTGCAGGAGAAGATGGCGCTGTTCTGGCACAACCACTTCGCCACCGCCTACAGCAAGCTGGTCGCCGACTCCGGCCAGGTGCAGGCGGCCAAGATGCTCGCGCACAAGCCCGGCGTGCTGCGCGGGCCGCAGGGACAGATCGAGCTCTTCCGCCAGTACGCGCTCGGCAACTATCGCGACCTCCTGCTTCAGGTGGCGCAGGATCCCGCGATGCTCGTGTGGCTCGACGGCAAGACCAACACGAGAGCGAAACCCCAGGAGAACTTCGGCCGTGAGGTGATGGAGCTGTTCACGGTCGGCGTCGGTCACTACACCGAGGCGGATGTCTACGCCGCGGCGCGCGTGTTCACCGGCTGGAATCTGCGGCGCTCGACCGATTACCGCGACGACGAGTATGGCGACGTCAACGCGTATCAGGAGTTCGTATACAACCCTGACCAGCACGAAACCAGCGCCAAGACGTTCACGTTCCCGATCTACAGCAACGGAAACCGCACGATCGCGGCGCGCGGTGAGTCCGAAGGCATTCAGGACGGCATGGACCTGATCACCGCGCTGGCAATTCACCCTGAGACGGCCCGCCGGCTGGCCCGGAAGTTCTGGAACTTTTTCGTCAGCGAAATCAACCAGCCTGATCCGGCGTTCGTCGAAAGCGTCGCGGCCGTGTATCTGCAGAACCGCACCGAGATCAGGCCCGTCGTGCGGTACATCCTCACATCATCGTGGTTCAACAATCCGTCGATGCACCACGCGCGCTATTCATGGCCCGCAGAGTACGTGGCGCGCGCAATCAGAGAGGTGGGATGGCAAAACCTCTCTCTCGACCAGGTCCGCGCTCCGCTGGCGAGCATGGGCATGCTGCTCTACGAGCCGCCGAACGTCGGCGGCTGGCCCCTCGGCGCCGACTGGTTCTCGACGGGAACGATGCTGGCGCGAACGAATTTCGCGGCCACGCTGGCGGCGAGCCAGAAGCAGTTCCTGGCGGTTGCGCTCGAGTCCGACGCCCCGACCCCGCAGGCCTTGCTGGCGGCAATGCTCGATCGCGTGACGCCTGCGCCCTTCGACGCGGCCCCACAGCAGGCGCTGCTGTCGTACCTGCAGGGCGCCGGGAGCTGGAGCGGCAGCGGGGAGCAGCTCACTACCAGAGCCGCCGGCCTTGCGCGCCTCCTCGTCGGCTCCTCCGAGTACCAGCTCGTTTAGGAGAGAGCAACGATCATGCGCATATCCCGACGACTGTTCATCCGCGACGGCGTAGCGACGGTCACGCTCGGCCTTGCCGCGCCGTCGTTTCTGAGCGCGATTGCACAGGCACAGGGCATCCCGTCGCGCCGCCTCGTGGTTGTCTACCTTGGCGGTGGCAACGATGCGCTGAACACGCTGGTCTCCTATCAGGACCCGGCGTATTACAGCCGCAGGCCCACGATTGCGATTCCCGCAGGGCAGGTACTGCAGGTGGGCACGGATGCGGGTGGACGGGCGCTCGGGCTGCATCCGCGCCTCGGCGGCCTGTTGAACGTGTTCAACGAAGGGCGTCTCGCTCTCGTGCAACGCACGGGATACACGAACTCGAGCCGGTCGCACTTCGAAGCCACCGACATCTGGGGCACCGCCAATCCCCAGTCGTCAACTGGATCGGGCTGGCTTGGTCGCTATCTCGACACGCTCCCTCGACCGCTCGACGCGCTGGCCGCATGGAACACCACCGGAGAGACGCCACGTGCGCTCCTGTCTGGACAAAGCGGAGTCCCTGCGATTCCAAACGCGACCTCGTATACGTATGCGAGCCCGAACCGCGGATCGGTGGCGCTCGAGGAACGGGCGGCTGCGCAGGCGATGGCGGCAAACCGGGCAGCCGGGCGGCCGCATCTGGCATTCGTGAACAGCACGAGCCGGGGCGCGATTGAGACGCTCGACCGCGTAGCCCAGGCAAGGTCGTATACGCCGACGGTCGCCTATCCGAACAATGGGTTCGGTCTCGCGCTTCGAACCGTCGCGGGCGCCATCGTCCGCGGCATCGGCTCGCGGGTGTTCTGGGTGGAAACGGGCGGCTACGACACGCACGCAGGACAGGGCGCAGGGGGTGGCGCGTACGGAAATCTCATGGGCGCGCTCGGCGACGGCCTGTCAGCGTTCTACAGCGACGTGCGCAACCAGGGTCTGGCCGCCGACACGACGGTGATCGTCTTCTCCGAGTTCGGCCGGCGCATCTCAGAGAACGGCAGCGCAGGGACCGATCATGGCGCGGCGGGACTGATGATGGCGCTCGGCGGCTCGGTGCGTGGCGGCCTCTACGGTACGGCGGCCTCGCTCGCGCCGGGGAATCCGACTCTGGAGAACAACTCGGGTGACGTACGCCACGAGACCGACTTCCGGTCCGTCTATGCGCGATTGCTCGACCAGTGGCTCGGTGTGAACTCGGTGCCCATTCTCAACGGTGACTTTCGGGCCGGTGCGCCGGCCATCTTTTAGTGCGTGAGCGTAGTTGTGAGTGATGAGTTATGAGTCATGAGTCCTGACTCAAAACTCACAACTCATAACTCAAAACTACTTCAAGGTATTTACATGACGAGTGTGAATCGAGTTTGTCTGACGTCAATGATGTTGGTGATCCTGTCTGGTCCGGCGGTGGCCCAGACAGTCGAGAACGCGCCGGCCACACAGGCCCCCGTCAACTTTCCGGCCGTGACCTTCGGTGTCGTCTCTTTCCTGCAGTATGCCGCCGAACTGCATGAATCCGACGGGTACAACGCCTTCGACATCACCCGCGGCTACTTCAACGTTCGGGCGCGACTCTCGGACCGCGTCAGCGTGCGCTTTACACCGGACGTGCGGCCGATCACCGACGCCAGTCTCGACCGGAATTTGGCGCTGCGGCTGGAATACGCCTCGCTGGATGCCCAGGTCACTGACGGCGTTTCGGTGATGTTCGGCTTGCACGAGACTCCGTGGCTGACCTTCGAGGAGTCGCTCAACCGATACCGGGTTCTCGGACCCATGTTCGCTGAACGTCTCGAACTGATTCCCGGAGCGACCGACCTTGGCGCGAGCATCAAGGCCACCGGCGCCCGCACCGAGGTCCACGTGGGCGTGTACAACGGCGAGGGCTACGGCCGCGCCGAAGTGGACAAGTACAAGAGCGTGGATGGCCGGGCGACGTTCCGTCCCTTTTCCGAAGACAGCGAGCTCGGCAAGGTGAGCATCTCAGGGTTCTACCAGTACGGCTGGTATGCGGAGGATCGGCCGCGCAACGTGGCCATCGTGATGGGCAGTTACGAGAACACCCACATCGTGGCCACCGGGCAATACTTGTCCGCCACGGACAACCCGTTCATCGCCCGCGACGTCGAGCGACGCGGCATGTCGTTCTTCGGCGAAGGGCGGCAGGGACCCACCGGCTGGGCGGGAGTGGGCGGCGTGGACTTCTTCGACCCGGACGCGTCCAACGAGAGCGACTCGAGGCGGCGCTATATCTTCGGCGGCGCGCACTGGAGTCAGGTCGGACGGGGGCGGCTCGGTGTTGTCGTGTCGCTCGAGCAGACGTACCAGACAGTGACGTCGCAACTGCTCCAGCGCCGGCTGCTCGCCCAGACGCACATCGAGTTCTAGCGAGGCTTCGCCTCAGGGGGGCGAGCATGTGCGGTGCAGCTCCGCCTCGCTAGACAGTGTTGGCTTTGCCCCGCCTCCGGCGGGGCGAGGCGTCTACGTGGTTGCGGAGCATGAGCTCCCTGGGGTGCGGATCGAGGTACACCTGCCCGGCCAGGTACGACACTCCCTGAGCCCGCACGTGATGCCGCACCAGCGTGACCGGGACGACGAGCGGCACGAGCTCGCGGCGATACTCGTCGATAGCCGCCACCAGCTCGGCCCGTGACTCACGATTGAGGGAATCCCTGAAATAACCGGCCATGTGCTGCAGAACGTTGACATGGCGCCGGCGCGTCGCGAGCACGGCAAGCGTCGCCATGAACGAACCGGTGTAGCGGCGTTCGACCTCGGCCCGAGGCAGCGTGCGCGCGCGGGCGACGAACCGTCCGAGCTGACGGTACGCCGCGGGCGAATGCGCCATCAACACCAGCTTGTGCGCCGTGTGAAAGCGTACCAGCGCACCCAGGTTCCAGCGGCCGCGAAACAAAGCGCGGACACGCGCGTACGCGAAGACGCGCTCGACGAAATTATCCCGCAGCCGTGGATCTGACAGCCGACCTTCCTCTTCTATGGGCAGGTCTGGAAACCGCTCGAGCAAGACCGCGGCGAATCGCCCGCGTCCCGACTTTGCCGGCGCGCCGCGGCCGTCGTACACCTTCACGCGTTCCATGCCGCAACTGGGCGAATCCTTCTTGAGCACGTACCCTGACAGATCGTCGGATGCAAGCTGTGCTACACGCGCTTCGGAGTACCGGTCCATCACGGCGGTCAGATCGTGTCCGGTCTTCACCGTCAGCAGACGGACCTCACCGTTCACGCGCATCAGCCGGATCGGTTCACGCGGCGTGCCGAGGCCGCACTCCACCTCGGGGCACACAGGTACCCATTCGACGAACGGTCCGAATGTGTCGGTGAGAAACGCATCGCGCTTGTGACCTCCGTCGAATCGCACCTTCTCGCCCAGAAGACACGCGGAGACGCCGATGCGAATCGGACGGGAATCCGGCACAAATCAGATTGTCCTATTGACCGGCATAAGTAATGCAACCTCGGTTGTGGAGGCAACCAATGGCTGAGGATCGGCAGGCGCCCGAACGACAGGCAGATGAACAGAAGCCCAAATCAGAGCGTCCTCGAGAGCGTGAACCCGAAGTCGAGAATCAGGAGACCGTCAACGAAGACGTCGAGGTAGAGGACCGGTTTCAGAGCACTGATAATTAGGAGAGCCTTTGCGCCCTTACCGCGTGACGTTCTGAAAATACGGCGGCAGATCTTTCTTGGTGTCGCGCAGGATTTCGACGATGGCCTGGCGGTCGGCGCGGGATAGCGCTGCCTGGTAACGCGGATCCTGCTCTTGTCCGGACAACACCTCCCACATGCGCCGGTAGATCGGATCCTTCGCAAGCGGCGGCAGCGCGTCGAAGGCCGGCGAGTAGATGAGATAGCTGCACGGGTACTTCATGAGCCGCGAGCTCAGGTCGAGCTGGTACAGCGAGCGGCCTTTCTGATCGCGCGGCCCGCTCCCTGAAAACCGCTCCGCGAACCCGGACGCGCCGCGTATCGGATTCGTGAGCTTCGCTTCGTCGACGAAGAACAGGTAATCCACGAATTCGCTCGCGATTCCGTTCATCATCAGGGCGATGCGCTCCTCCATGCCCGGGTCGGTCGTCAACTGAGGATGCAGCGCGGGATCCACGGCGCGCGCCTCCCAGCCGGCGCGCGTCAAGAGATTCGTCATGCCGGCCTGGTGAGTCAGCATCAAGTGAGCGACGATGTCACTCGAAAGCGCGCGGTAGCCGGCCGAATCGAACAATCCCTCCACCGAGGTGAGTTCGCGACTCGTCCGCGCGTCCAGCGCGGCCGCCTGATTCCCCATGTGCTCTGCCGAGCCGGTGCTGCCGGTCACGAACCAGCCGCCAAAACGTTGTCTGAACGGATCGGCGTGATCGATGTGACGGGGAATGCCGGAAAATTGCGCCGGCTCCGGACGTGTGGTGCTGAACATCAGCAGGCCGGGAACGCCGAGCGTGTTGCCCGTCAGGTGGCAGCCCAGGCACTCGAAGGCGCGCTTGAACTGCGGCGGGCTCGCCGCGTCGGCCCGCTGTTCGAGTGTGTAGAACACGACGCCGGCCGTCTCGTCGTGGGCAGCCACTTCCAGGACGTCACCGCCACGCACCCAGCCGAGCGCCACGCGATCGTTGAAAAACAGCGCGCGGGGATTCTCCTCGCCGATCCGCTTTCCCTGCAGGCTGGTGCGCGAGAACACGAGCAACTGGGAATCGACGGGAATGTGAAGCGCCTCGAGCGCGGAACGCAGGAACCCGCTTCGCTCGTCGAACGCGAACTGAAGGCCGCCGGCCTGAAGCTGCTTGTTCACGTCCACCACGGCGTTGTTCAACGTCGTGGTTGTGGAATACCTGATGGCTGGATCGTCGGACGATCCCCGAAACGTCCCGGAACGCTGGGCGTCAACGGGTGCCCAGGCGCTGACAACGATGAAGAGACAGCATCCGACCGCCAGGAACGTTTTCCAGTACATCGGGCGCGCTACGATCTTCCGTGGCCGGCTCCCCGGCGTCAAGCGCAATTCAGATGCGGCAGCCCCCGGCCAATTGGCGCAACCGGAGCTGCGTCAGCTGTGGCGATTCCATTAGCTCAAGCGCGTTGATTTCCGCCGGGTCGATCCTTCGCTGAACAACGGCATCGGCACTCATTTCAGCTTCCGGTCTGCGGCGGGCGATGCGTCTGGGCCTGCCGTGCAGTTACCTTTACACTGCTTGACATCACCGGAACGTGTCTCTATGTTTACGGACGTTTCGGTGCACCCAGGTCGGTGCGGGCAACTGAAGGAGGGTCTCCGTGAGGTGTTGGCTCGTGAGCGCGTTCTTCGGCCTGACGCTGGTGTGCCTGCTCACGCCGATACCGATAGAGGGGCAAACCACAGGGGCGAAACCGTACACGCCGCCACGCACACGAGATGGACACCCGGACCTGCAGGGCGTGTGGCAGGTGCTCAACACCGCCGCGTGGGATCTCGAAGATCACAGCGCGACGCTTGGCGTGCCCGCCGGACATGGCGTGGTGGAAGGGGGCGCAATCCCCTACCAGCCGTCAGCCCTCGCGAAAAAGCGGGAGAACTTCGAGAAACGCGCGACGCTCGATCCGGAAGCCAAATGCTACCTTCCGGGCGTTCCGCGTATCACCTACATGCCCTATCCGTTTCAGATCGTGCAGCAGGCGGATAAGGTCAGCATTCTCTACGAGTACCTGCACACGATTCGCTATGTCTATATGAACGGTAACCCGCATCCGAAGGGTCCCATCGAGTGGTGGATGGGCGATTCGCGCGGACGGTGGGACGGGAACACCCTCGTCGTCGATGTGATCCACTTCAACGACCTGACATGGTTCGATCGGGCCGGCAATTTTCACAGCAGCGCTTTGCACGTTGTCGAACGTTACACGCCCACCGGACCAGATCACATGCTGTATGAAGCGACGATCGAGGACCCGAACGTGTTCACGCGGCCGTGGAAGATCAGCATGCCTCTTTACCGGCGTCAGGAACGGAGCGTCGAGCTGCTCGATAACCAGTGCCATGCGTACCTCCTCGAGCAGGAATGGAACAATCCCGCTTCAACTCTCTTCGAGAAGCGCTGAAGGGCCGACCTGCGGGCCGACCTGAAGGTCGGCCCCTACATTGGGACGAGAGAACGAGGTGTCACATGAGCCGTCGAGTTCTTGCGGTCGTCACGACGCTGACGGTTGTGTTTTCGGTCTTGCTGCTGACGTCCGGTCCCGTGGCGGGGCAAGCCTTCTGGGCGAAGGACACGCCGAAGCTTCCAATGGCCAGGACGTGGGTTGCGGCAAAAGCCAAGCTGCCGCGCTACACGCCGCCGCGGACGCCGGACGGCGTGCCAGACATCCAGGGAGTCTGGAGCGGCCCCGGTGGTGATGGCACCGGCATCCTCGAGGACCATGAATACGTCGACGTGACGACACCGGCCCAGGAAAGCTTCGTCTCCGATCCTCCCGACGGGAAAGTTCCCTATACACCATGGGCGCTCGCCAAGCGGAAGGAGATTCTGGCAGGCCTGGCACGAGGATGGCCCGGCGAGTCCGGCGAACGTCTCCACGTGTCACCCTCGTCATTTTGTCTCGAGGGAATGCCGGGCATTGCGTTTGACGGCCAGGAGATCGTTCAGATGCCGGGCGCCGTGATCATGCTGAGCCTTGACACCTATCGCGTGATCCCCACCGACGGGCGTCCGGTTGTCAGGCAGAACGCCAAGTTCTGGACCGGCATTTCGCGTGGCCGATGGGAAGGCGACACGCTCGTGGTCGAGGTGACCGGTCTCAACGGCAAGGTGTGGTTCGACAGCGCCGGGCAGTTCTTCAGCGAGAACACGCGTATGGTCGAGCGCTGGAAACTGGTGGAGGCGAACACAATCGACTACGAAGTGACAATCGAGGACCCCACGATCTATACGAGACCCTGGAAGATCAATTTCCCGAAGAGGCGTGCCGGCACCGGTCCAAGCGGTCCAAGAGGGTCGACCGCGGTGTCGAGGCTGCCTCCTGCCGCGACCAAGGACCCGTATGCGAATGAGTTGTGGGAGAGGGGCTGTCATGAGGGGAATGCCGAGAGCGTGGACGGCATCCGTGCTCTCGGGTACAAGTGGTTCCCCGGGGTCACTCCGCCGAAGTGACTGAACGCAGGTCACCAAGGAGCAATATGCGCCGGTCCTCATTCGCGTTCGCATTCTTCGGTCTCGTTCTGATGATCGCCACCACGGCGTTCAGCGACGATGGCGCGCGTCTCATCTCACTGGATCACCACGTTCGGGTGAAGTCCACTGCGCCGGGTTTCTCGAATCAGGATGCACAGATCTATGTCCGTGAAGTCGTGCTGGCGGGCACGGTACTGCGCGGTGGTCCAGCTGCGGACCGCGTGGTGCTGTTCGTACATGGCGCGGGCACGCCGGCGGAAGTCGCGTTCGACGTTCCCTACCACGACTACAGTTGGATGGCGTTCCTCGCCAGAGCGGGCTTCGATGTCTTTTCAATGGACATGACCGGCTACGGCCGTTCCACGCGGCCGCCGGCGATGAACGACCCGTGTAATTTCTCGAAGGAACAGCAGACACAGTTTGTTCCGCACGTGATCCCGGCACCGTGCGCACCGTCTCATCCCACGCCGATTACGACGATGGCGTCGGACTGGAACGACATCGGGGCGGTGGTCGATTACCTGCGCACTTTGCGTCGGGTGGACAGGGTGTCGCTCGTGGGCTGGTCGCAAGGCGGGCCGCGTGCGGGCGGCTATGCAGCGCGCAACCCGACGAAGGTGACGCGGCTGGTCGTGCTGGCACCCGCCTACGTACGTGATTCAGCGTCCGAAGCGCCGCACCCGCTGCCCCCGAGCAGCGCGCCCATGACTGCGCAATCGCACGCGGATTTCACCGCCAACTGGGACCGCCAGGTCGGCTGCCCCGGCCAGTACGAACCGGCCGTCAGCGACGCTCTCTGGTCTGAGCTGCTCGCGTCTGATCCCGTCGGGGCCACGTGGGGCGCTGGCGTGCGCCGCGCGCCGTCCGTACCGACATGGGGATTCAATCAGGCGGTCGTTGCCAAGATGCAGACGCCCTTCCTGATGATCGCGGGCGCTCACGACAAACAGGTACCTCCCGAACGTGTTCGCGATCTCTACGCCGATCTCGGGTCGAAGCAGAAGGTTTTCATCGATTTGGCATGTTCATCCCACAACGCCATGTGGGAAAAGAATCATCTGCTCCTGTTTCAGGCATCGCTCGAATGGTTGAGGGAAGGCAAAGTGAACGGAACGGCCGAAGGCGTGTTAAAACTCGGCTATGAAGGGCCGACCTGAAGGTCGGCCCCTACATTGTGAGAGTTGAAGGTCGGCCCCTACATTGGCTGAGAGCGAGGGAATCACGTGAGCCGAGGAGTCGTTGTTGCCGTAACCGTGCTGGCGGGCGCGCTCTGGATGCTGCTGGTCGCGTCCGATCGCGTGGCCGGACAGGCCTTCTGGGCGAAGGAGACGCCGAAGCTGCCAATGGCGAAAACATGGGCGGCCCAGAAAACAAAGCTCCCGCGCTACACGCCGCCGCGAACGCCGGATGGCGTGCCCGACCTTCAAGGAGTCTGGAGCGGCGCCGGCGGCGACAACAACAGCTTCCTCGAAGACCACGAATTCGTGGACGTGACGACGCCGGCCCAGGAAAGCTTTGTCTCCGATCCTCCGGACGGCAAGGTCCCCTACACACCGTGGGCGCTGGCGAGGCGGCAGGAGATGCTGGCGGGGCTCGGGCGAGGATGGCCGGGCGAGTCGAAGGAACGCCTCCACGCGTCGCCCGGATCGGTACTGTCTGAATGTCTCGCCCGTCTTTTCGTTCGACGGACAGGAAATCGTCCAGAAGCCCGGCTACGTGATCATGCTCAGCGACGACAACTATCGCGTCATCCCGACCGACGGGCGGGCGGCCGTCAATCAGAACGTCAAATTGTGGATGGGCAATTCGCGGGGACGCTGGGACGGCGATACGCTGGTGGTCGAGGTGACGAGTCTCAACGGCAAGGGATGGTTCGACAGCACCGGACAGTTCTACGGCGAGAACACGCGCATGACGGAGCGCTGGAGACTGGTCGACGCGAACACGATGGACTATGAAGTCCGGGTGGAGGATCCCACGATCTATGCGAGACCGTGGACCATGACATTCCCGAAACGCCGTGCCGGAACCGGTCCAGGCGGTCCTCGTGGCAGCACTGCGGTCTCGCGGCTGCCACCCGCGACGACCTCCGACCCGTACGCGAAGGAATTGTGGGAAACGGCGTGCTACGAGGGCAACAGCGAGAGCTTGAAGGGCCTCCGCGAGCTCGGCTACAAGTGGTTTAACGGAGTCACTCCGCCGAAGTAGGGACGTAGGCCGGATCCTTTTGGACCCGGCGGCGGCGAGGCGGGTCCGAAAGGACCCGCCCTACGTTTGGTCGAACGGGTCTGAGACGACCCGCCCTACTGGCCGCGCTGCGGCGGTGTGAACGGCGATTTCAACTCGAACGCATCGACCTGCAGTTCGATCTGATTGTCGATCCTGATACCGACGATACCGTTGGTTTTCTCTGTCTCCGTGTAGGAACCCGTTCCCGCGCGCGTCGGTGTCGCGTGAACGACCGCGCCGTTGATCAGATAGGAGACAGCGGTTGGCGCGACCTGCACTTCCAGCGTGTTCGTCGACTTTCCATTCGCATCCGGTTTTCTGATCGCGAAGTGCAGCGACCTCTCCATGTCATGGATTTCATTCCCCGCACGGTGGCGAACCTGAAACGCGCCGTCCTCGGCGATGGTGAAATACACGTAGGTTGGCATGGCGCCTTCGACGTCGCTGGCGCCGAAGATGAGGCCGTAGTCCGTGACTTTGCTGCTCGGCTTGAGCAGCGTAAACGTCGCCGCCACGGCATAAACGCCCTTGACCGTCTTGGCAGGGTCCCAGAAGATCGCGCCCGGCCCGCCGGCTATGTGGAGGCCTTTTCCCGTCGGCGCAATCTTGAGCGTCGGCGTTGCATCGGGCGCCGACACGCCATGGCTTCCGTCGATGCGCATCTTCCAGCCAGTCTGAACCTGCACCGCGTTCGGAACGACGATACCGCGATTAACGCAAAAAGTAAGGCACTTCGGCGCATGAGCGATCTCCTTCTTTGACGCGCGAGTGCCGATATGATATCCCTTCCGCGCTCGGGATCAGAGTGCCAGTCGAGACATCCGCAACGGACCCACCACGTCGGCGTTTTCTCAGCTCGATTACGACCGGTATTCTCACCGTTATCAGCGGTATTCTCGGCGTCCTCGGCGGCGGCGCTGTCCTTTCCTCGACGGTTCGCCGCCAGGAGGAATGGCTTGCAGCCGCGGCGCTCCACGATCTCCCCGACAATCAACCGACACCGGTCACGCTCAGCGTGATGCGGCTGGACGGCTTTCGTCAGGCCCTCGAACGTCGAACGGTCTTTCTCGTGAAAACGGCCGAATCGGAGGTTGCCGCGTTCGACGCAACGTGCACACATCTCGGCTGTCACGTCGATTGGGACGCCGAGGGACAGGTCTTCAGGTGCCCGTGCCACGGCGGAGTGTTCAACCGGAACGGCGCGGTGATGGACGGGCCTCCGCCCGAGCCACTCACGAAAGTCGCCACGCGGGTGGACGGCGACCGCGTGATGGTCCAGGCGTAGCCGCATGTCCCTTCTCCACTGAACAATGCGCGACTGGCTGGATTCCAGAACGGGCTTCCGTGCCCTCCTGAAGCACCTGCTCGACGAGCCTCTGCCAAGCGGTGCCGGATGGTGGTTCGTCACCGGCAGCATCGTGCTGTTTCTGCTGGCCGCGCAGCTGCTGACCGGGATTGCGCTGGCGTTCTTCTACTCGCCTTCGCCCGACTACGCGTACGACAGCGTGCGCTTCATCATGGAGCGCGTGACGTTCGGCCGCGTCCTGCGCGGTCTCCACTTCTTCGGCGCCAGCTTCATCGTCGTCGCGGCAATCGTCCACATGCTGCGCGTGG
This sequence comes from uncultured Acidobacteriota bacterium, assembly GCA_963814955.1. Classification (GTDB taxonomy): domain Bacteria; phylum Acidobacteriota; class Vicinamibacteria; order Vicinamibacterales; family UBA2999; genus DATCJA01. The sequence goes on along the minus strand of CAWFEX010000006.1, from coordinate 875,703 downwards.
TGGCGTTAGGGTCGTACAAGAAACCACGTGAGCTGAACTGGATGGTGGGCGTGGTCCTGCTGCTCATCATCCTTGCCTTCGCACTGACCGGATACCTCTTGCCGTGGGATCAGAAGGCGTACTGGGCGACGACGGTCACGATCAACATCGCGGGAAGCGTTCCCCTGATCGGCGATGTTCTGCGCGGATTGCTGGTAGGCGGCTCCGATCTCGGCGCTCTGACACTGATGCGGTGGTACGCAGTGCATGTTTTTCTGCTGCCCGCATGCCTTATCGTCTTCACGGTTGCGCACATCTATCTGATGCGCAGGCACGGCATCTCAGGGCCTCTCAAGGCCGTGCCGGGACCTTCGCTGCCGTTTTATCCCTATCACGCACTGAAGGACACCATCGCCATCGCCGTGGTGTTCGCCGGGCTGCTGGCGGCGGCAATTCTTTTCAACGCGCCACTCGACGCCGTGGCCGACCCCACCGACGCCGCATACGTCCCGCGACCCGAGTGGTACTTCATGAGCCTGTTCGAGCTGCTGAAGTACTTCCCGGGGCGGTTCGAACCGGTGGCGACGGTCGTCATCCCCGGCGTTGTCATCACGCTGCTGTTGCTGCTGCCGTTCCTCGACCACCGGCCGGATCGCGAGCCGTTCAAGCGGCCGTGGGTCATGGGAAGTTTCATCTGTGTTTTCGTCGGCATCACCCTCCTCACGATTCTTGGCTTCCGGAGCACGCCGGCTCCGTCATTGCAGACTTCGCAGACGATTGCGCTGCGGGGTACGACGCCCGGCGCCGGCCCGCGCGGGCCGGTGATGGTCGAAGACGTTTTCAAGAACGTGCAGGCGCTGAAGGGCATTACCGTCGACGAGTTCATGGGAACGATGGGGCTGATGTCTGCTTCACTTGGGCTCTGCTGCAGCGACTGTCATCCGGGCGCCGGGACGGAAAGCGTCAAGTGGGAAGACGACAGCAATCCGAGAAAAGTGACGGCCCGCAAGATGGTGCTCATGATGCAGGCCATCAACCGGGATAACTTCTCGGGCCGGCAGGTGGTCACGTGCTGGACCTGCCATCGCCTTCGCGATGTTCCTGTTCAATCGCCGAGGCTCGACCAGCTATACAGCGAGGCGATAACCGAGCTCGACGATGTCGTGTCGAGAGCCGAGGGCGTGCCGACTCCTACCGAGGTGATTGACAAATATCTGCAGGCGATTGGCGGCTCTGAGAAAGTCGCCGGCATCACCAGCATTGTGGCCACAGGGAAGGTCGAGGCGTTCGGGAGCTTCGGCGGCGGGGGCAATTTCGAGTTCTTTGCACAGGCGCCCGACAAGCGCGCGATGCACAGTCATCTTCCGTCCGGAGAGAGCATCCGCACGTTCGACGGGCGCACCGGGTGGTTCGCCATTCCCCTCGCGGTCGTCCGCAAATACCCGCTCACGGGAGGCGAGCTCGACGGCGCACGGCTGGATGCGCAACTGACCTTTCCTGCGCAAATCGCGCAGTCTCTCACGGGCTTGCGCGTGGGCCCGAGGACGCAGGCGCAAGATAAAGGTGTGTATCTGGTGCAGGGGAACGGCCCGAGAGGCTCGTTCGCGAGTCTCTACTTCGATCGAGAGTCCGGGCTGCTCGTCCGCGTCATCCGCCACACGCCGTCGCAGATTGGCAGGGTGCCGACGCAGGTCGACTACGAAGATTACCGGGACGTCGGGGGGATCAAGTTTCCCCACCGGTGGACCTTCACGTGGCTCGACGGCCGCGACACCTTCGAGTTCGCGGACGTGAAGTTCAACCTTCCGATTGACGCGGCAGAGTTCGGAGAGCCGGTGTTGCCGGCGCAGCCGTAGCGCGCAGGCAGTAGGGCGGGCCTTCACGGCCCGCCAGACAGGCGCCCCGTAAAGGGGCGCCCTACGTGGGCATCATTATTTGGGAGTGGCGTCCTTGTACTTTTCGCTGTCCTGATCGAAGCGGCAGTCCCACTCGAATATTTCGATGTTCCTGTCGATGATGCGATAGAGCGGCATGCTCATCTTCCAGGGCCGCGTGAACACGTTCGGGTCCTCAATCGTCGCTTCGTATTGAATGTGATCGCGATCGATCGGCGAATAGCGTTCCACCACGTGGAGCGCGTCGCTGTGGAAATTGCCCGCATGGTCGAACCATGTGCGCTCGTCCAGCTTCCGGACGTCGACGACGAGCGTGTCGCCTTCCCATTTGGCGCGGGAATCGCCCATCCAGAAGTCCGGCCAGCCTTTCAGCCAGTCGCGTGACCTGCCGGCGAGATCGATCGTCCGAACCGCCCGCGCAAACGCGTAACGGATGCCGATCACGTTGGGGTTCTGAATGATCTCGAACGGGTAGGGCATGTATGTCGCGCGCGGGACGCCAGGCAGCAGGCACTTCGCGAACGCCGGATCCTCGGTTGCCCGTTTCGCGAAGTTCTCCTTCTTTTGCTCGAGCGCTTCCGGCTTGTACGGAATCTCGTTCCCCTCGACGACGCCGCGGCCAGGCGGCATGCCCACAAACGACGCTGCCGATGAGGAATGATCCTGGATGTCCCACGCCGCAGTATTCAACGCCTGCCAGATCCCGCTGAAATCCGGCTTGCCGTCGGCGTGTCCGCGGCATCTGATTCGCGCCCGCTGCCGGCCGCGCCGGCGCGGCCTGACGCGCCGCCGGCGGCGGCGTCTGACCGCCCGCTAAGGCGAAAACAGTGAAAAGAGCAATTCCCACGCAGGTGAGGAGAGTCAGCCTGCCGAATGGTCGCATGCTGGCGCGCCCCTAGAAACCGAAGATGTTCTGCATCGAATAGCTGCCTTCGTGGCACGAAAACTCCGGCGCCAGCTCCTCTTCTTCATTGGTGGGATAGAAGAACCCGGCCGACTTGACGGGACGGGTAAACGTCTTCGGATCGTCGTAGGTGAGGACGAACGTGATCAGCTTGTCCGACACGACCGTGAATTGCTCGGTAATGTGCAGCTCCTGGCTGAAGGGCGGAAAGGTATTTCCAACCCCGAAGTACGCTCTGCCGTCGAGATTCGTCGTATCGACGTCGAGCGTATTGCCCTCCCATCGTCCGGTTGAATGACCGCCGAAGAACCGCATGTTCGCGCTGGGGTGCGGACGGCCGTCCGTGTAGAACACGCGAGTGTGGTGATTCGCCTCGAACAACAGGGCGATCTGTCCCGGCCGCTGCATGATGTGGACACCACCGCCAGCCCACGGCTGCGGCGGCGCACAGCGCACGCTGAGCTCGAGATAGGCGAGCGACTTCGCGGGGCAGCACATGTTCTTCGCGTAATCCAGGCGTCGGGCGCGTCCCTCTGGCGTATACGGAAGCACTCTGTCCGCCGGATCGACAACTCCCTGTGGCGGGCGCGGATTCGGCATGTATTTCGGCTGGCGCGCCGACGCGCCACTTCTCCACCGGGACCGGAAGCGACCGGACCCTGTCCGAATCCCTGCGGTTCCGACAGCACGCCGAACGCCTTCAGCTCGCTGTCCGGCGCATTGGCCTCGTTGAGGCCGCCGCCGACTCTCGTCCAGGTTCCACGGATATCAGGCGTCCCATCCGGCAATCGCTTGACAGCGGCCGGGGCTGGCTTCGCTGCGCTTGCCGATGACTGACCCACGGCCCGCACGGGCAGAATGAGCAAGGCGGCAGCGACCGCGACAGCCGTACCTACGGCGACAACGTGCTTTCTCACGTGCGACCCCTTTCGCACCAAGCACTGCAGACACACCAGGCACCCTGAGGCACTTTAGGCACTCCAGGCACAGATCCCGACTGTTCATTTCGGGGCGTCTTTGAGCGACGAGGCCGCAAACAGATCTCGCCATCGGGCAGCCGGACCTGAAATGCGTTACCGACCGGGCCGCCCGCCCGGCAAGGAATCCGCTGATCGTCACGGCCGTGCCGGGCTTGATGTCCTCGCGCGACCAACCGGCCCGCAGGAGCGCGTTGGGCGCGCCCATCTCGAACCGCCATAGCACGACTTTGCCGTCGGGCTCCTTCACGTTGATATGGAGCCATGCATGCGGATTCGTCCACTCCAACTTGGTAATCTCGCCGGACATCTTGATCGGCTTGGACTGGTCGAACTCCGCAGAAAACGCGTGATGGGCGACGAGCGGAGCGACCGCGGTCAAGAGTATCCCCACCACAGCGACGAGAAGACCTGTCTTGCGCATGCATACCTCCTGTGCCAGCCACGAGCGGTTCGAAATGTTACGCCGATCGACCTCGGCGGGTCCGCGGCGCGTCAGTCGCCCGACATGAGCGAGGCCGCGCCGCGGCACCCGCCCCACATCGCAGACTGCTAAAAGTCGATCTGCGTCCCGACCTGGAAATACCGCGCCTGCAGGATCAGCGTCGGCCGCTGCCACCGGTTGGCCGCCGCATTCGAGCTGAGCCTCGTCGTGAATCGTCTGCCAGTCGTTCGAGTTCAGGACGTTATAGATGTCCAGCGACAGCCGCACGCGCCTCGCACCGGCCGACGGAGAGCGATCTTGCCGATGCGCAGATCGAGCTGCTTGGTGTGTCCGCCGAGCAGGGCGAATGGCTTGAGCAGTTCGACGCGTCGCCGTCCCATTCGCGCCGGCAGCCAGGTCGCGGTTGAGCGTCGGTCGGATCTCGGCATTGGTCGCCACGTAGTCGGCGGTGATCGACGTCAACGCCCCCGCGCGGCAGGCTGCGGGACCGCCTGGTACGTGCCGCTGAGGCTCATGCCCCACGGCAGCTGATACACGCCGTACGCCTTGTACTGCGTCAGGAACGGCGGCACGACGTTGCAGTTGGACATCGGACTCTGCGCGCTCGCCGCCGTCGCCGTCGCCGGGCTGGCCACGCGAGAGGTACAGGGCCGGCACATCCACGACGAAGCATTGACTGGTCGTCGTCCGCCCGGTGCTGAGTCCGCCGAACAGCGTCAGCCCCCGGAGGCGCCAGGTCATCGACGCATCGACGCCGTTATAGATCTCCGTCTGCTCGCCATAGTGCTTTGCCAGGCGGACCAGATTCTGCGACAGGCCGTTCTTGGCTGGCTTGATGTCGTAGAACCCGCAAATCTGTTCACCGGCGTTCGGCAGCCGCGAATCGTTGCGCGGCGCCGTGACGCAGAACGGATCGTAGTCCTCGGGCCCCACGAGCTGGTTGTCTACGACGGAGAAGTTGCCGTACCACCGCCGGAAGTAGCCGACGTCGATCGACGCCCGTTGGCTGATCTGGTGCTGGACGCCGGCGCTGACGCTCCAGTTGTACGGCCGCACGCCCCAGCCCTCGAGCACTTCCTTGTCGAACTGCGTCGCGGTGGGGTTGACCTTGCCGAAATTGAGGTTCGACAGCGGCCCGCATTCATTATTGAGCGCCGGGTTGCTCCAATCGCAGTCGGGATAGAAGTTGCCGTTCGTGTCGGTCCACGAGCGCGTCGCGCTGTTGACCGACGTGTTCACCGGGTTGACGTTCGACGCGAGGCTGCCGCCGGAGATGTAACGGCCAACCGTCGCCTTGACCGCCGTCCGGCCGTTGCCGAAGAGGTCGTAGGACACGCCGAGGCGCGGGTTGATGTCCTTCCAGTTCGGCACGTTCTTCACCGCTGCGAAGTTGCGCTCCGGAACGAACCTGTCCTGCGGCGAGGTGCTGCTCCGGGACCGCGGCGTTCAGGTAGTCGAAGCGCACGCCGTAGTTGATCGTCATGCGGCGCATCGTCCACGAGTCCTGCGCGAAGATGCCCAGGTCGGCCTTGATGTCGTTGCGCTGCTCGATGGGCGTGGCAAAGAGCGTGACACGGCGCGGCTGTCCGTTGAGGAAGTTGAAGTTCATGTCGCCGTTGACGCGAGATGTTGTTGTAGGTCGGTCCGTTGCCGCGGACGCGCATCATGAACCCGGCCTTGTAGCTGTGCGTGCCGGTGACATAGCGTAGCCGAGGACCGCAGCGTGATCGGGTTGTCGAAGTTGTGGCCGTAGACCGTCGACGCCCGGTAGATCTGGCCCGTTGAATCCTCGGTCACCGAGATCACGTCGAAACCGACCATCGGGTCGATCTGCCGCCGCTCGTCCCAGTCCTGCTCGTACGACATGAACCCGGTGTCGAGCAGAAGCTTGTTGTTCACCGGCACCCGCCATACCGCCGTCCAGATCGCGTTCGGATAGAAGGGCGTGTAGCGTCGTCGCTTCCGGCGACACGGTGGCTGCGGCGCGCCGCCGCGGCGTGATGCGGCGATCCTTCTCGTAGCTGAAGTTGAACTTGTTGCGCGGCGTCGCCTGCCACGTCAGGCGCCAGGCATAGTTGCGGTGCACCTGCGTGTCCGTGCCCTGGCGCGTCTTGTCGGGCACAAAGACCCACGCGAGCGGGTCCGAGTTGTAGAAGTGGTCCGCGACGTACTTCTGGATCTCGTTGTTGCGATACGCCACGTAGAACCACAGCTTGTCCTCCATTAGCGGACCGCCGCCGTTCGGATTGACATCCCACGTGTGTCTGAGGCCGTTGACCGCCGTCAGCCCCTGCTGGATGTAGGCGTCCGAGAGGTTGCTGTTCGCCATGTTCTCGTTCGCATACAGCGCCGTGATGTTCCAGTTGAAGGTGTTGCCGCCTTCCTTCGGAATCGCGTTCATCCAGACGCCCGAGCACCTGCGCCTCCGCATCGCCGCCGTCGGTGCGAACGCTGACTTCCTGGACGCTCCCTTCGTTCATGTAGAAGGTGACCGCCTGACCGCCCGCCGACCCGCGCCGATCCGACATACCGTCGATGGCGCTGTTGGTTTCCGAGATGCGGCTGCCGTGCACCGACAAGCTTCGCGAGGCCGGGCCGTCGATGTTCAGGCCGCCGACCACGCCGGGAATTGTCTGCGCGAGGCTCTGGATCTGCCGGTTGTTCGGCAGGTTCTCGATCACTTCCTTGTCGTAGACGGCGCTGCGCGTCGTGCTCTGCACGTCAACGAGCGGCGCCTCGCCCGTGACGCTGATTGTCTCGGCCAGCTCGCCGACGTTCATGTCGGCGTTGACCGTGGCCGTGAAATCGGCCCGCAGCTCGAAGTTCGCGATGCGAACCGTGTTGAAGCCCGGCAGCGTGAACGTGATGGTATAAATCGCCCGGCCGCAAATCGACGATGCGATAGACGCCGGAGGAATCGGTCGTGACTGCGCGAACCTTTTCGATGAGCGCGGGACTTGCCGCTTCGACCGTCACGCCAGGCAGCACCGCGCCCGTCGTGTCTCTGACGACGCCAGCCAGAGCGCTTTGTGAGGTCTGCCCGTAAGCAAGTACCGGCAGAACCAGCGACACCACCGTAGCCACACCCAAGAACGCACGTCGAGCGGTCATAAGGGCTCTCCTCGTTAGGTTGGTTCCGCGCCGCGATCGGTTTCGGCGCTTCTTTCCCGGCGGGATGCTAGCACACCGGACGGCTGCGTTTAACACGGCAACCACCGCCCGCCTTCCCTCGCCTTGGCGTCGACTTTTGGAACACGTTGCCAGGAATAAACGAGGCGGTACGTGCCTTGCTCGGCGGGGCGCGTTTCGTTCAAAGGGAGTTACTGAGATGCGTCACTGGTGTTGCTCGGCCGTCCTCATGTTTCAGGTCGTTGGTGGTCTATTGGCGGTCGACGCTGCTGCCTCCACGTTACCGGCCGGATTCACCGAAACACAGGTGGCGGGTGGGCTGAGCAATCCGACCGCGATGGCGTTCGCGCCCGATGGGCGATTGTTCGTGTGCCTTCAGGGCGGGCAGGTTCGCGTGATCAAAAACGGGACACTGCTGTCGACGCCGTTTCTGTCGGTCACGGTCAACGCCAGCGGGGAGCGCGGGCTGCTCGGCATTGCGTTCGATCCGAATTTCGCGACGAACAATTGGGTCTACGTGTATTACACGGCGACATCGCCGACGATTCACAACCGAGTGAGCCGGTTCACGGCCAATGGGGACGTGGCCGTGTCGGGCAGCGAGACAATCGTTCTCGAGCTCGACAACCTGAGCACGGCAACCAACCACAACGGCGGTGCGCTGCATTTCGGCGCGGACGGCAGGCTTTATATCGCGGTTGGAGAAAACGCGAATCCGGCCAACTCGCAGACGTTGGGGAACATGCTCGGCAAAATCTTGCGCATCAACCCCAACGGCGGAATTCCACCGGACAACCCGTTCTATACCGAAGCTGCCGGAAAAAATCGGGCGATCTGGGCGCTAGGCCTCCGGAATCCGTTCACGTTTGCGTTCGATCCGTTCAGCGGCCGCATGTTCATCAACGATGTGGGACAGAACACATACGAAGAAATCAACGATGGGATCGCGGGAGCGAACTACGGCTGGCCGGAGTCTGAAGGACCGACCACCAACGTGAACCATCGCGGGCCCATTTACTGTTACAGCCACACCACCGCGGCGAACTCCAATTGCGATTTCGCGGTCGGACATACCGGCTGCGCGATTACGGGCGGCGTATTCTACAAGCCCACGGTCGGCCAGTTCCCACCCGAGTTTGTCGGCCGATATTTTTTTGCCGATTATTGTGGGGGCTGGATCAATACATTCGACCCGTCCACCAGCGCCATCACCGCTTTTGCGACAGGCATTTCGGCGCCGGTCGATCTGCAGCTTGGCCCTGACGGGAGCGTGTACTACCTGGCAAGAGGCTCGGGTGGCGTCGTCTACCGGGTGTTCTTCACCGGCAGCCAGGCACCGAACATCACCCAGCAGCCGCAAAGCCAGACGATACCGGCAGGGCAGCCGGTCACGTTCACCGTAGCGGCTTCGGGAACGCCGCCTCTGAGCTACCAGTGGCAGCGGAATCAAACGAACATCCCGGGCGCCACGTCGCCAAGCTACACGATAGCCTCGGTAACCACCGGCGACAATAACGCACGGTTCCGGTGCATCGTCTCGAATGCAGCCGCCACGGCGACGAGCGCCGAGGCCATCCTGACGGTCACTTCGGGGAACTCAGCACCCACGGCGACGATTACGCAACCCGCGCAAGGCACCCTCTACACGGCGGGCACGACGATCGCCTATGCGGGCACCGGCACCGATCCGAGAACGGTACGCTGCCGGCCAGCGCATTCACATGGCGGGTCGATTTTCATCACAGCGATCCGACGCCGCACGTGCATCCGTTCATGCCCGCGACGAGCGGCGCGAAGAGCGGAAGCTTCACGATTCCGAACATCGGCGAGACGTCGGCGAATGTGTTCTATCGAATCTACCTGACGGTGACCGACTCGACGGGCCTGACGAGTACGACATTTCGTGACGTTGTACCACGCACCGTCACCGTGACGCTCTCAGCAGGATCCGGGATAGTGCTGACACTCGACGGACAGCCGTTCCCCGTGCCGTACACCTTTGTCGGTGTCGTCGGGATGATCCGGACGATCGGCGCGCCCTCACCCCAGACAGTGGGCAGTCGCACCTTTGAGTTCAATCGGTGGTCGGATGGCGGGACGGCGACGCATCAAATTACGACGCCCGATACCTCGACAACCTACACCGCCCGCTACCGACGTACGAAGTGATTGACGCATTCAACGACGAGTTTCAAACTGAACCAATCGCCCAAATCCTTTGCGACGTGTCTCGTCAAGGTGATCAATTCAACGAAACGTGATGCGCGTCTCGCGATCGGTTGTGACAGACTGATCGTTCACGGCACTCTCGCGCCTGCTCTCCGACGCCACTGTGCCGTATGGGAGGCGTGCAATGACCACGGCAGTTTCAACGTTGCTCGGACGCCCGGTCTGGTACGAACTGATGACAACGGACCCGGTCGCCGCTGAAACCTTCTACAACAAAGTTATTGGGTGGAAGTCAGAGCCCTTCGCGGGCGCGCCCAATCCGTACACGACATTCAAACGCAGCGGCGACGTTCAGGTCGCGGGTCTGATGAAACGGCCCGAAGGAATGAATATGCCGCCGTTCTGGGCCATGTATGTGGCCGTACCGAAGCTCGATGAGGCAGTGGCCCACATCAAGCGGCGCGGCGGAACCGAACTCTCTCCGGTGATCGAGATACCCAAGGTTGGCAAGTTACAGATGATGAAGGACCCTCAAGGCGCCGCGTTCTACATCATTCAACCGTCATCGACCGAAGAGCGCCCGGAGACCGCACCGGAAGTCGGCGAAGCGTCGTGGCACGAGCTGATGACCACCGACGCGCCTGCCGCGATGAAGTTCTACAGCGAGATCTTCGGGTGGAAGCCAAGTGAAACGATGGACATGGGAGCGATGGGCAAGTACCACATGTTCGATCGGCCTCACGGAATGATCGGCGGCATGATGAACAAACCGCCGGAGATGGCCCACGTGCCGCCGCACTGGATGATCTATTTCCGCGTGCCCGACATCAACGCGGCAACCGAGCGCGTCAAGGCCAACGGCGGCAAGATCCTCAACGGGCCGATGGAAGTCCCCGGCGGAGATTGGGTGGTCAATGCGATGGATCCGCAGGGCGCCGCATTTTCGCTGCACGCAAAGAAAGCCGAGTAGGAGGCACCAACATGGCAACCACATTCGACACGCGGCTGCAGGCAAAGACCATCTCCCCGACCCTCACCGTGAACGACATCGCGCAGAGCGTTGCGTTTTTCGAACGTCTGGGATTCGGGGTGGAGGAACGCTGGGAAGACAAAGGGACGCTGCTTGGCGTAATGCTGCGCGCGGGCGAAGCTCGCATCGGCCTGAGTCAGGACGACTGGAAGAAGGGGCGCGACCGGCAGAAGGGTGTCGGCATGCGCATCTACATCGGCACAACGCAGAACATCGATCAGCTCGCAGCCGATGCCAGGAAAGCAGGAGTTACTCTGGGCACGGAACCCCACGACACCGAGTGGGGCACACGGGCGTTCGACGTCACCGAGCCGAGCGGATTCACGCTCACGATCTCTTCCGAGCCATAACGGAACACCGGCGGCGGGGAGGTGCACCGCGCCGACCGTGTAGGGGCCGACCTTCAGGTCGGCCCAACGCGATTCTACGATTGTGCTGACCAGAGCGCGCACGGCGTTCCTGTGGGTCTGCTGGGTACCGGCCGCTGTCTGGTGGGCGGCGTGGACGTACGTGAGGCTCACGAACCAATGGGGGGCTTTTGCAGCCGCTCCGTTGATCATGGTTTCCATCGCTCTGAGCGGCGTGCTCGGTCTGCTGGGATTCGCCCTGGTTATCTCGCGGCTCTGGAGAAGAGACTTCGATCTTGCGCTGGTTGCAGCTACCCTGCTGGCCGGATCGGTCTTCATCTATGGCCTTCAACGTTGAGCGCTTGAGAACCCCTCAGCCGCCGGGTTTTGATCTCCTGCGGTGGTTTCCTGTAGCGTGTGCGCATGAAATTCCACGCGACGATTGCCCTGCTGTTGTGCGCGCTGGGCGCCCAGACCACCTTTAACGCGGTCGGAACGCAGACCTCCACGCCCACGGTCGTCGGTATGGCGCTCGAGATTCCTGGAGTTGTCAGGAATGGTTCGCCTATCGAGCGAATCCTCACAGGATTTGACGGACTCGATGATCCAATCGGGCTCACCGATGGAACGCTGGTGTTTTCCGAGCCTGGCGCACGCCGCGTCCACAGGATGAATACGACTACCAACGCGGTGTCCGTGCTCGTCGCCGACTCGAATGAATCCCATGGCGTCACCGAAGATGCCAACGGGCGTCTCATCTCGGCGCAGGCGTGGGATGGATCGACCCGCATCGGCGTCATCCATCCGCCGCAAAGCCAGACCGTACTCGGCGCCGACTTCGAGGGGCAGCCGTTCAGCCGTCCTAACGACCTGATTGTGACCAGGAAGGGCGGTGTGTACTTCACCGACCCCGGCCTTACCGTCCAGCAGGCCGAAGCGCTGGTGAAGCGGCTCGGCAAGCCGCTCGGACCGCGGCTGCCGCCGGCCGTCTACTACATCCCGCCTGGCGGGCGCGCCATCAGGATCGAAGACAAGATGATTCGCCCGAACGGCATCCAATTGAGCCGCGACGAGAAGACGCTGTACATCAGCGACTCGAACGGCGCGGACGTGATCGCGTGGGAGATCCAGCCTGACGGCCTGGTGCGCAACCGCCGTGCCTTCGGCACATTGACGGGCCGCAGCACACGTGACAACGGTCTCGGTGGGGTGAGGAGCTTCGCCGACGGCATGACGATCGACAACGAGGGCCGACTCTACGTCGCTACCGGCGGAGGCGTCGAAGTGCTCAGCGCCGAGGGGCGTCACCTCGGCACCATTCCAGTGAAATGCCCGCCGGCCGACTGCCAGAACCTCGCGTTCAGCGGACCGGAGAAGCGCACCTTGTATGTTGGCGGCGCCGGGTCGCTCTACAAAGTCGCCATGATCGCTCGCGGGTTCACCGGCCGCGCGAAATAACGAGGTGTAAGGTGCCTGGGGTGTCTGGGGTGCCTAACGTGCTTAAGGTGCCTGGGGTACGTCGGGTGCCTGGATGGCCCACGATCGCGGAGCTCCCTTGAGTTGGTGAGCTGCGTCCGCGGGCGCTGCGGCCGGGAAAGCAGCCGGAGCTCGTATTCCTTTTGCGTCAGCTTCGTCAGCCCTTCCGTATCTCTGTGTCTCTGTGTCTCTGTGGCCTGTGAGTGTGGAGAATGTCTGACGGCGGCTCTATCGTTTCAATCTGGCCTCGACTTCGGCCAGCACTGACAACTCGGTCTCATGGAGGCGCTGGATCTCCATCCCCCACGTCGGCCGCTGGCCAAGGTCCGTTTCGACCATTTCGATCCAACGCCGCTCGTCGTCTGCGTTGATGAAGCTCGCCGGCTTCGGCGGCCACGGCCGCGGCGTGTCGCCGAAACGGGCCAGGAAGCCGTTGTATTCGTCGCGAAAGTGCTCGACCAGTTCAACCAGTGTTGCAGCTGTTGAAGCGTCGAAATCGCGCGGTTGGCCCAACAGGATCGGTCCTAAGAAAAAAGAGAGATTCGATAGCGTCCCTCGCCAGCGCTCCGGGCTATCGCTCAAATCGAACACCACCGCGCGATGGCGTGTCGCATCCATCTCCCAGGTGTCCGCCGCGGACCCCGCATAGCCTCCTCTAATCAGGCCCCCGGCATTGTGCAACTGCGGGACGTACACCATCTCGATCGAGAGGCTCGGGTGCGTCTGGATCGGAAAAGGCAAATGCACGTGAAGGGCAGCGGGAATCGTCAGCCGTCCGTCGGCGTCGCCGCGAATGACGGCCGTTTGCGTCGCGTTATAGCTCACGGGATGGACGGGGTTCAGCCAGTGTCCCTGGTGGTTGTACAGGGCATAGGCCGTTTGCGGCCGGCCGTCGTTGTCGACGATCTCCAGCGTATAGCTGCCGGTATAGGACACGCTGGCCGCGACAAGCAGTCCCAGCAGCACGAGCGCAATCAGCCGACCCCGGCTCATGCGCGGAGAATACCAAACGTCGGCACGCGCCAAACGAATTGTCTCGAGGCTTCAGCGGGTATAGGATTCTGCCGACGCCGCAACTCTGGAGGAATATGATGCGTTTCCCGATCAGCGCCGTGTTGGCAGTTTCGTTGGCGGGCCTGGGTTTGGCGGGACCTGTCTGGGCGCACCATTCAATCCAGGCGCAGTTCGACATCACCAAGCACGTGACCGTCAGCGGAACCGTGGCCAAGGTCGAGTTCATCAATCCGCACTCGTATCTGACGGTGAGCGTCAAGGACGCCGACGGCAAAGTCACGAGGTGGGCATTCGAGATGGCAGCCGCGGCCCAGCTCCGCAGAGGCGGTTTGAGCCGGGCCGATCGTGGCGGACTGAAGCCGGGCGATGAGGTCACGGTCGTCGCGCTGGCGGCCAGGGATGGGTCGAACAGCGGCCTTCTCCAGGAACTGAAGATGGCCGATGGCCGCGAGTTCAAGTTCACACCCGATCCAAACGGAAACTGAAGCCACAGGAAGGTGTGTATGCGCCTACCTCGATTTCTAGCGACCGCCGTGCTCTGCCTTCTGTCGGGAGCCATGCTCGCGCAGGAGTCTTCGCAGGCGCGGCGCACGACGAACGCTCCGCCGAAGCCATCCGGTGTCACTCCGCGCACGGCTGACGGACATCCGGACCTGACCGGCGTCTGGAACGCGCTGGGCGACAATCTGAACGGGATCCCGAATCAGATTGCCAACAACGGGCTCGCCATCGAAAGCGATTCCGTCACGCGCGATCTGTTCAGCGGCCAGCTGATTGCCACGTTCCCGCGGAACACCACTCGCCCGCAGAACAACGAGCAGGCCGAACGTGCGGCGGCTCTTCTCCGGCGCGTCGGATCGAACCGGCCGGTCTATAAACCGGAACACTGGGACACGGTCAAGAACTTCGACCACAACTCCAACGAAGACGACCCCTCGAACAACTGCATGCCAGCCGGGATTCCGCGCGGCGGCATTCCGTCGTACATCAGTCACCACCCGACGCATTTGATGTTCGTCTACCCAGGCCAGGGTGGACTGATTGCAACCCAGACGATGTACCGCATGATTCCGCTCGACGGCCGCAAGCACACGCCGCTGCAGGAGCTGGACGGCAGCTACACCGGTGAAGCCATTGCGCACTGGGATGGTGACACGCTCGTGGTGGACACGTGGGGTTTCAACAGCAACACCTGGTTCGATCAGATCGGCGGCTACTTCCACAGCGAGAACATGCACGTCATCGAGCGTTTCCGCCGAGAGGGAAACACGCTCACGTGGACGGCGACCGTGCAACGATCCTGACGTGCTGCTGGAGCCGTGGACCACCACGCCGCGAGTGGCGCTGCTCAATCCGCGACCCAATGCCCTGCTGCCGGAGTCGTTGCCCTGCAGCGAACGCGACTTGAGCCACATCGTGACGAAAGAGCATCACTAGAACCGGTTTCATAACCGTAGTGTCCGGCTTTAGCCGGACCTGAAGTCCGCCTGAAGGCGGACACTACGTCGGTTATGAAACCGGTTCTAGAGTGCCTAAGGTGCCTGGCGTGCCTGGAGTTTCAAACCGTAGGGCGGGCCTTTACGGCCCGCCGGTGCGGCGTGAACCCGCGCCTGACACCGGTCGCCGAATGCGTGATGCTCAACGAATTGGTGTAGTCCCATGAGAATGACATTCACAAGGTTGCTCGTGGTGGTGGTCGTGGCCGTATTGGCGGGCCAGTTGGCCGGCGCGCAGAGCGCTCCCGATCGCGTCAAGGTGCTGCGCGCCGCAGCAGACGCACTGGGCATGGCGAGGTGGTCCGACATTGGCGCCAATACCACGCGACTCCCCGCGATTGACGTCGTCAACACGATGGAGCTTTACGGGAGCGGAACGAGCGACATCTCGGGGCGGGCAGTCAAAATCGAGTATCACGTCGCTCTGGGCTACAACCCTCCGGCCATGCGCGTGGAAATGACGCGCACCGGCCCTGACGGCGGCGCCCCACAACGCACGATCCAGACCGTGCGTGAGAACTACGCCTGGGACGAATCGGAGATGGGAGCCGGTCTGGTGCCCGGCAAAGGGCATCGCAACGCCGGCGAACGCCGCCTTCAGAGAACGGCTCCTTCAGCTCTGGACGCTCCCGTACGGAGTTGTCAAAGGAGCGTTGTCGGCGGGCGACAAAACGACGCTCTCAACGGAAGCGAGCGCAACAGTCGTAACCTTTCCCCTGAGCGGCGCGCTCGCCGGCATTACGGTGAAGGCGACGCTTGACGCGAACAACCTCGTCACCAGAGTGGAAACACGAGCCGACAATCCGGCGCTAACCAGCCTTGCGACGCAGACGGAATACTCCAACTACGCCGACCGCGCCGAAGTGTTGACTGACATCAAGTCCCCAGGCCGCATCGTCCGGAAACAAGGCGGTCGCACGCTCCTCGACGTAGAAATCAAGATGTGGGAGACCAACAATCCCTATCTGGTGTTTCCCGTCCCGCCGAACGTGAAGACGGCCGCGGGCGCAAATTCCCGCTGACCTAGACGAGACGTCTTGAAAGGCCAGAATTCGTTCACATGAATCAAGCTTTCGAACGGCCTTTCAAGACGTCCCGCCCGCGCGGAGCGCGGGCAAGAGATACTGCCACTAGCGAGGCGGAGCCTTGGCGACATGCTCGCTGGTCTGAGGCGCAGCCTCGCTAGAATTCAGAACATCGCAATGGGATTGACCGGCGACCCCGTGGCATTCGGCAGCGCCAGCGGCGTGACGGTCAACATGAACTCCCAGCGATTGCGGGATGCGGTCGCTTCACTCAACGCCTCCAGGTCGGCGCGATCGAGCACGTGGATACCCAGAATCGCCTGGATAAAATTGTGCACTGCGTTTCGAGTGAGATCCCCCGTGGGTTGCGGTGAATACCCGGCGGTCTCCCAGACAAGAAGCGCGATGTCGCGCTGTTTCAGCCAGGGCAGAACCGAATTGTCGAGCCCTGCGGCACCGTCGTCGGGACCGAGCTTGGCACGCCGCCCGTAGCGGCCCCATCGAAGCACCAGCGCGTCGCCCGCCGCCACCCTGACACCCGCTTTCTTTTCCCAAGCCTCGAGGTCCTCGACAAAGATGCGATCCCCCGGCGCGAGATACGGGACACCCTTGAGCCTCGCGATGTCGTACAACACCGCACGTGTGACGATGCCGTTCTTCATGGTCAGCACGGAGTTCCTTGCGGCCCCCTTGTCCTTGGTGACCAGCACCGATGTGTCGTAGCCATTCCACATCTTGCCGCGGAAGAATGTGTGGGCGAGAGAATCGATGTGAGTGGAGGCCGCGCCGTGGATACACGGAAACGCCACCCGATCGGTTGCGCCTGTCTGCGTTGCGGAGGTCATCGCCCATTCGGCCGGGCAGGGAACGTCGGCGGCCTTTTCGGTCAATGCATTGGCCGCCAGCGAAATGGGCACTCCTTCTTTCACGAGGGCCATGGCGGCTCGACGCTTGGCGGGCGTAATCAGATTGAGCGTTCCGAGCTCGTCATCCTTGCCCCAGCGCCCCCAGTTCGACAGCTCTGTTTGCCAGGCTTCGTACTGGGCCTCGGTCACGAGAGGACGGGTCGACTCCTGGGAGCTCGCATTTTCGGAAAGGACAGCGGCAATGCTGACGGAACAGGCAAAGAACATCAGCGCGGAACCGCGCACGAGCGTTGGACCGGTCATGATTGCTCCTCGTTTGTAAAGTCGCGGTCGGTCGGTGGGAAGTATATATGTGCGATGGAGTCTGCATGAACGACGACGTGAACGCCGCAGTGGCTGAACTGCGTGCGGTTGGCGTGATCGAATCTGTTCTCAAAGAGCGCCGCGAAGCACCCAAACAAGGATCGGAAGGGGCACCCGACGCGTGGATCGACGTGCTTCCGTGGGCCGCCGACGCGCTGCGCGGCCTTCGCACGGGCGACGAAATCATTGTCGTGACGTGGCTGCACCGGGCGCGCCGCGACGTTCTTCAGGTCCACCCGCGATCCGACTTGCGCAATCCGCTCACCGGTGTCTTTGCGACGCGCTCACCCGACCGGCCAAACCCGCTGGGCCTTCATCCGGTCACCGTGCACGCCATCGACGGGACCCGATTGCGCATCGGCCCCATCGAGGCGATCGACGGCACGCCGGTCGTCGACATCAAGCCAGTACTCTGTTGAGGATCGTGCGGTTTCATAACCGCCCTACGTGAGGTGTGAAGCCGGTTCTAACGTGCCTGTCGAGCGCGGCGGGTTGCGGTTGCCTTCGTTCCTGCTTTTCGCGGTCGCGGCTTGGATTGCGGCTTCGATTTCGTTCGTCTCGCTTCGACCGTGGCCTTCACGACGTCGGACAGCTCGTATGCTTCCCGCAGCCAATCCGTCATGGGCGCCTCCACTTCGTCCCGGTGCCGGATGTGAAAAAAGTGGACGACCTTGGATTTCGACGCCTGATCGACGCGTCTTACCTGGGGAGCTGTCAGCGTACGACCGAGGAACACACAGACCTCGAGAAATTTTCTCTTCGGACGGACGAAGAAATAGCACGATGTGCGCGAGAACATGATCGAATGGTGTGAGGCATAGATCCGCTGATCGCCGAAACCAACGGCGGTCTCGCGCAGTCGCTGCCAGGCGTCCTGCAAATCCTCGGAGAGATCTCTCGTCAGCGCCGCTTCCGTCGTCGTCCAGCAATCGTGCGGCTCGCCTTCCTCGATCCATTGTTTGCAGTGGTAGCACTCTCGACCGGGCATACGCCATTTTAGTGATTGACCAGCGGTGACTGGTGCGCCGCTGGTCAAACGAGCGGTCTACGCATGCACGGCCCGGGCGAAGCCGCGCAAACGGAACCCCAGCGCAATGAGCACGACACCCGAAACGAACGCAAAGGCGCCTATCCAAAACACGAGCGCAAGGGCGCCCGCGCCGGGGAACGCAAGCATCACCATGCCAAACGCGATCGACAGCACTCCGGCGAGCGCCAGCAGCCACTCGCCTTCGATTGCATCGCGAAGCCGAATCGCTGCGGCGATTTCGAATACTCCGCGAACGATCGCCCAATATGCGATCACGACAAGCAGGGCGAAAGTGGTGATTCCGGGCATCAGAAACGTGACGATCCCTGCCAATGCACTGACGATGCCTACGAGGAGCGTCGCCCACCATCGTTGCCGATCACCGTATTCTTTGATGCCGAGGATGACGGCTGCGATGCCGTCCACGAGCGCAAACGCTCCAAAGAGGAGGACCAGCGCACCCAGCGTTACACCCGGCAAGAGAAACGCCAGGGCACCGAAGAGAATCGCCATCACTCCTCGGAGAACGAGGGTCCACCAGCCTTGCGAAACAACCGATTCAAATGAGCTCATGGGAACCTCATCGGGCGCCGCAATTGATCAGTAGGTATTCATTTCAGCCACGCACCGCCTCCTACTTAGCGGCACCAACATTGTCAATGCCGCTACGATGCCACCGCGCGAGTCGCCGATCGCTTATCGATTTCGGCGCTGCAATCGCCGCTCATGTGGTGGGATCGGCTGGTCCCTGCATCGAAGTTGATCAGCAGGAAGGTCAACTGGCGCAGCGTGGCCACGCTGCTGAGGCAGTGGGGACAAGCGGGGTCAGGCGCAGCTCTTTTCCCGCGTTCACATCAAGCCCATTGACCAATTCGGTGACATGGTTCACCATGCCGCCGCGGTCGGCGACAAGGCGGCTGGCCTGCTGGCCCCCTTTGGGTCAATGTCGGAACAACACAAGGAGCCCGATCATGTACACCATTTCAAGGCTGGTTGTCGGCATCGCGGTGATGATCGCGTTGTCAGGCTGCGCGCGACAGGCGACCGGAGTCGCCGGAGCAGCCGAGGCCATGGGCGCAACAACGCTGAACTCGATCCAGTATTCGGGCAGCGGCTCCAACTTCGCCTTCGGACAGGCGGCAGCTCCCGGAGCACCCTGGCCCCGTTTTGTGGTGAAAACCTACGACGTTGCCATTAATTACCAGACGCCGGCGATGAAGCTGGACATGCTGCGCGCACAGGGAGAGAACCCTCCGGCCGGAGGCGGCGCCCAGCCGTTCGCCATCGACCAGCGGACGACGCAGGTGGTCAGCGGCAAGTCTGCCTGGAGCGAAGGAGGTGCCCAACCGGCCCCCAACCCGGGTGCTGTGAGCGACCGACTGCGGCAGCTCTGGCTCACGCCTCACGGCGTCATCAAGGCAGCTCTCGCCGCCAACGCGACGGCGACGGACAATGTCGTCACATTCAAGGTCGAGGACCGCGACGTCAAGGTCACGCTCAACGATGAGAATCTGGTCGAGCGCGTGGAATACCTGTCGACGAACTCGGTCGTCGGCGACGTTCCTGTGGAGATTACGTATTCGGATTACGCCGATTTCGGGGGCATCCAGTTTCCGAGACACATCGTCGAGAAGCAGGACGGGTTCGACACGCTTGACGTCACCATCAACAACGTGACGCCGAACGCTCCGGTGGCACTCGACGTGCCGGCCAATGTCGCATCCGCGCCGCCGCCGCCACCTGTGACGGCCACGGTGGAGAAAGTGAGCGAGGGGCTGTGGTCGATCAACGCGGCAAACACGCGCAGCCTTGCCGTGGAATTCGCGGATCACATCGTGATGCTCGAGGGTCCGACGAGCGAGGCGCGATCGCTGGCCGCCAACGAGGCCATCCTCAAGACCGTCCCCAACAAGCCCATTCGCTACGTCGTCAACACCCATGCGCACTACGACCATGCCGGCGGACTGCGGACCTACGTCGCGCAGGGCATCACCGTGATCACTCAGGAGGGCAACAAGGCGTTCTACGAAAAGGTGTGGGCTCGTCCCTGGACGGTCGAGCAGGACCTGCTGGCGAAGTCACCGAAGGCCCCGGTGATCGAAGGTGTGGCGGACAAGCGAGTTCTGACCGACAAGACGCACACCGTCGAGCTCTATTTCCTCGACAACAGCAAACATCACACCGGGCAGCTCATCGCCTACCTGCCGAAGGAACGGATCCTGATGTACGGCGACGGCTACAATCCGCCGGCGGGCAACGAGATCAAGACTCCCGAGCGAGGGCCCGATTTCGCGCTGCAGATGTACGACAAGATTCAGCAGCTGAAGCTCAACCCGGAACGCATCGCGCCGGTTCACGGGCGCGTTGTGCCGTTCGAGAACTTCAGAATCGCGTGGGACATCAAGCCGACAACGTAACCACGAAGGGCACGAAGATCGCGAAGGGCACGAAACTATAAATGCTCTTCGTGATCTTCGTGGTTCCGTTCAAAACGTCGCGCGGAATCCCAGCTGCAGCATTCGCGGCGCGAATGCGACGTTCGCATCCTGTTCGGGCCTGCCGTAGCTGGCGCTGCTTTCGTTGGTCGTCCAGAGATTGAAGTTGGCCCGATTGAATACGTTGAATACCTCGAAGATTCCGTCGATGGCGGCACGCCCGAGCCGCAGCCGGCGCTGCACGCGCAGGTCCACGCGATGGATCGCCGAACGATCGAAACTGTTTCGCTCGATCAATGAGCCGTTGGCCCGCAGCACGGCCACCGCTGTTGCCGATGGCGCGCGTGTCCACGCCCGAGCTCGGCGTGTTCTTCCCGTTGTCGCCAAACAGATAGATTCCGCTCAACTGGAAGTCGTACGGCATCTGCCAGATGCCGTTGAACGTAAAGCGGTGCCGCTGATCGCCGGCAAGCAGGTACGCGCCCTCGGCGATGTCGGCGGGCAGCGTAACCGGCACGTCGCACCGTGCCGGTTCGTTGCCGCGAATCGAGTAGACGTACTGGCATCCCGGCATCAACGGGTAGTTGTCGTAGTTCCACTGACCCTGCAGCAGATAGGTCGCCGACGCCTGCCAGTTGTTCGCCATGCGCTTGTTGAACGCAAACACCACGGCGTGGTTCCTGTCGTTTGCGTCCGTCCGCGTGATGCTGACGTTGCCGTAGGCCGGATAGACGCGCTTAGTTACGTCTATGCCTCCACCAGTGAACGGGTAGTTGGCGCCCGTGTCCGGGTTATAGGTAATGTTGCCGTTGTTGCTCCGCGTGAACGCGCGGTTTTCCTGGTACGTGTAGTCTGCCTGGACTGACATGACGGTCCCCAGTTGCCGGGCCACGCCGAGCGACGCCTGGTAGCTGTATGGCTGCTGGAGATCGTCCGCCACCATGTTGCCGATGTTCGGACGGAGGCAGCCAGCGACCTCGCGCACGGCACAAAGGCGCTGCGAAGCCTGATCGAAGGTTGGCGCGGGACCGTTGAACGGGTTCGAGTTGAAGTCCGCGCGCCCGTCGTAGAGCACCTGCGGGCTGATGGACTGCACCGTCCGCAGGGTGAAGCTCAACTGGCTCGTCACCTCCGCGTAGTACTTCCCCGCCCCTCCTCGGAGCACTGTCTTGTCGTCAAGGCTGTACGCGAAGCCCACTCGGGGGCCGAAGTTGTTCGTGTCCTGCGGGCGCGGCTCGAGGAGGAACGGCGGATACACGACCCAGTTCACGTACTGATCGATTTCCAAGTCGTACCGGAGCCCGAGATTCAGCGTCAGCTTCGGCGAAACCTGCCAGTCGTCCTGGGCCCACAAGAAGACCTCGTGACGGGGGGCGTATTCTGTGAACCCCCAGCGGCCAGACGGTCGCGAATATGGCGACGAATCCATCGCAATCCCGCGGCTGTACTGGCGTGCGAGGGGCGAGAGGAGGTCGAGCCGCCACGTCGTCACGTCGTTGACATCGGGGATAACGGCAGCCCAATTCGACGTGATCGACGGCGGAATCGCGGCGCCCTGCAGATCGTACTGGCCCATGCAGCCGTTGCACACCGTCTCGAAGAGGAAGTTGTGCACGTATTCGGCCCCCGTTCTGATGTCGTGGCGTCCCCACTTCGAATATGAGACTGCGAAGTCATCCCGGACGCTGTATTCCTGCTCGCCGATATCCTGCGGCGTCAACTGGTGACTCTGTCCGAGGGTGAGACCGCGCAGCGTGATGACCGGAGCGCCCAAACTCGCCGTCTGTCCAGGAAGGCTGTTGGCGTTCTTCACGTGGGCGAACTGGTTCCAGTGGAACAGGTCGTGACCGGCCTTCACGATGTTCGTCGCCCGGCTGCCGATGACCTGGGTGAATGTCATCAGCAGCTGCTCGCTGCGTCGATGGGTGCCGATGGCGGATGCCATGGTACGCGTCGCGCCGCCCGTGTAGCGCGGGTCGTACGGCAGCATGTTCTGATACCGCGAACCGCGCACTGACAGCCGCATCTGGGGCGAGAACTGATAGTCGAGCCGGGCGATGCCCTTCTTTTCGGTGCGCGTCCCCGTCAGCGTCCCGTTGAAGTACGGGTACGGGGTGTTGTAGATGTAGGTCTGGGGCTCGCGCTCGGTACTCGAAGCTGCCGAAATAATGGAATCTGTCACGAAAAATCGGGCCGCCGTACGTGGCGCTCAGTTGCTGATCTGAGTACGGAATCACCTCACCCGCAATCGGATCCGCGGCATTGAACTTGTCGCTGCGGAAATACCCGGAGAACGAACCGGACGGCGTGTTGGTGCCCGACTTCGTCACAGCATTCACTTGCACCCCGCTCGAGCGACCCTGCGAGGCGTCGAACCGGGATGTGAATTCGAATTCTGCGATGGCGTCGCGGCTATAGCGCGGCTGGCCAAAGCCGACGGCCATGTTGTTCGTCACCGACTGACCATCGAGATTCAGCTGGAACTGAACAGTGTTCCCGGTTGCCGAGACCGGCACCTCGCTGACTGAGTTCAGGCGGCTGCCCGGAGCCAGCATGGTCAAGTCGATCCAGTTGCGGCCGTTCACGGGAAGCTCCTGCAACTGCCGTGGGTCAATATTGCCGCCCAGACTCGATTGCGTCGTGTCGAGGAGCGGCGCTTCCGCGGTCACGGTGACTGATTCCTGCAGCGTTGCCGGCGTCATCTGAAGGTTCACGA
This sequence comes from uncultured Acidobacteriota bacterium, assembly GCA_963814955.1. Lineage (GTDB taxonomy): Bacteria > Acidobacteriota > Vicinamibacteria > Vicinamibacterales > UBA2999 > DATCJA01. The sequence goes on along the minus strand of CAWFEX010000006.1, from coordinate 852,407 downwards.
CGGCCTGCTGGCCCACCAGCAGTTCGAGTCCCGTCCTGTTCACGGTCGTGAATCCGGCCAACTCCGCGATGATGCGGTAGGCGCCGACGCGCACCTCCAGACGGAATGCCCCGCTTCCGTCGGTGACGCCCTCGAAGCTGTTGCCACTCGCCTCGTGAACCGCGCGGACGACAACACCGGGCAGTACGCCCCCGGTGGAATCGGAAACCGTTCCGCTCAACGTGGCTTCCTGGGCGAGGACGGCGGACGGAATCATCAGAATCGCAGCGACTAGAAGCAGCCTTCCGAATGCGCTCGATCTCATCGAAGCTGTCCTCGCTTTCTCTGCAAAATGCATGGCCGCGTGTGGCAGTTTTCCCAAGTCATTGGCCTGAACGGGCGAATACTACACCCTCCCACCCTCGTATTGCGACGGAGTCAGATCCGGTTCAAAGCCGCTACACTACGGACCCACAACTACAATTCCTGCGTTGTCATCCAACTCAGACCCGCTCGACGCCGACGACATGGTGCTCGAGGTCTACAAGGAGCTTCGACGACTTGCCGCTGCGTACATGCGGCACGAACGTCCCGGGCAGACGCTGCAGGCAACAGCCCTCGTTCACGAAGCCTACATGAGGCTGGCCGAAGCAGGCCGACCATGGACCGACCGCAAACACTTTCTCGCCATAGCTGCCCGTTCGATGCGACAGATTCTGGTGGAGCATGCGCGCGCCCGCGGCGCACAGAAGCGATGGGCCGGATTGGATCGGGTGTCATTGAACGAATCGCTGGTTGGGGCGAGGCATGAGGATGCAATGCTGCCTGCGCTCGATGACGCGCTGGCCCGCCTGGAACGGATCGATCCGGAGCAGGCGCGGATTATCGATCTGCGCTTCTTTGCGGGGTTTGGCGTTGAAGAGACGGCCGAGGCGCTGGGAATGTCACCGGCAACCTTGAAGCGGCGCTTCGCACTCGCCCGCGCGTGGCTGTTCAGGGAGCTCAGCGACTCCAGATGAGCAACGGCGACCGCTGGCCCCGTGTGCGTGAGCTCTTCGAGCGGGTTTTCGAGGAAAGTCCCGCTGATGTCGAGGTCTGGCTCGATCGGGAAGGGATTGACGATGCCCTGCTGAGAGAAGAGGTGCTTTCACTCGTGCGCCACCACAAAGCGGCCGGTTCGTTTCTCGTGGAGGACGCCGGCCGCAGGCTCGCGCAGTTCATGGACGATAGCCGCGTGCTCGAGCCAGGACAGAGAATTGGTTCGTACACGATCGTTCGCGAGCTTGGACGTGGCGGGATGGGCCGGGTCTACCTTGCAGAAGACAGCCGACTGAAACGGATGGTCGCGCTCAAAGCGCTCTCGCCTGACCTCATGTCCAGCCCTTCATTTCGCGACCGATTCGAACGCGAGGCGCACGCTGCGGCGGCGCTCACCCATCCAGGGATCTGCACGATTCACGCACTGGAGGAGATCGACGGCGAGCTGTTCATCGTCAGCGAATTCATCGATGGTCACACGCTTCGCGAAGAGGTTCGAGGTCCCCGCCCTTCGGCAGGCGAGGTCGTCGGTCTGGCGCAGGAGCTGGCGGCGGCACTCGCCCACGCACACGAGAGAGGCGTCACTCACCGCGATTTGAAGCCTGAAAACATCATGAGGACCCGCGAGGGCCGGCTGAAGATCCTCGACTTCGGATTGGCTCGAATGGAAAGGGCTACAGCTGCAGCCACCGCGTACATGACTCAACCGGGAACATTGATCGGAACTCTCGAGTACATGTCCCCCGAGCAGCTGAAGCTGCAACCGGCGGATTCGCGCTCCGACGTGTTCGTGTTCGGCATTGTTCTTTATGAGTACGCATCCGGCACGCATCCCTTCAAGGCACCGACGCCGGATGCCCTGATTGATCGCATTCGCGACAGCGCCCCGGACCCGATTGGCAATTACCGTTCGGACCTGCCTTCCGTTGTCGTCGAGGTCATCGAACGCTGCCTGGCTAAGTCGCCTGCAGGCCGCTTCTCTTCGGCGGCGGAGATCGTTGGAGCCTTAAACTCGAACCGCACGGAGCCGAAAACTGACCCGTTGAAAGCTGACCGCCTGACCGCCTGGTGGCGGGCACATCAGCTCGTTGTTATAGCCATGTATTTCGTTGCGTGTGCCCTTGGCTGGCAGATCAAGGAGTGGCAGCCGGGCATAACGATGGGAGTGTTCGTCTTCACGTGTATCGCCGCGACGGTGGCAGGCGTGGTCCGCGGGCATCTTCTCTTCACGGAACGGGTAAACGCGTCGCGATTCGCCTCTGAACACCGCCGTCTCTCCCTTGTTTTGCTCGTCGCCGACATGCTGCTCGCGGTGGCGGTGACGGGCAACGGCCTGCTTCTCACCTTGACCCGGCCGTTGGCCGGAGTGCTCACCACAGCGCTTGGCGTCGGCATCGCCCTCGCACGGCTCGTTATGGAGCCGTCCACGACGTCGGCATCGATTCGATAGCCCCACAGCCGTGGTGCCCGAGACCCGACAGACGTAGTGTCCGACAGACGTAGTGTCCGGCTTTAGCCGGACCCAGTCCGGTTCGTCTGAAGGCGAACACTACGTACGAAACTTGATTTGGACGTGTTGAGCCGGTTTCCATGCGCCTTACGCATTACGGGCAGGAGGCGGAAACATGTCCCAAAGGGAAGCTCAGGCGACCGGCACTCATTCACGCGAAAACCGCAGCCTGCTGGCCGGCCCGGAGAAACGCGTGCTCATCTGGCTGGCGGACCGCCTGCCACTGGCAATCAACTCCGACCATCTGTCCGCTATCGGCCTAGCTGCGATGTTCGCGGCAGGAGTGTCGTTTGCGGCGTTCCGACTCACCCCGTGGGCCGCCGCGGGGGTCGTCATCTCGCTGGCCATCAACTGGTTCGGTGACAGCCTCGACGGAACCGTTGCCCGAGTCCGGAATCAGCAGCGCCCGAGGTACGGATACTACGTCGACCACGTGATCGATCTCGCGGGCACAACGTTCCTGGTGGCAGGGCTGGCGGCGTCCGGGCTGATGAGTCCTCTCCTGGCCGCAGCGCTGCTGGCCGCGTATCTGCTGGTTTCGGCGGAAACGTATCTGGCCACTCACGCGCGCGGCGTGTTCCGGATGTCGTTTCTCGGGCTCGGCCCCACTGAACTCAGAATCCTTGTGGCAGCCGGGGCATTGAAGGCCGCTTATGACCCCGTCGTCTTCATCGGCAGCATGGGTCCGCTGGCGTTGTTCGATATCGGAGGGGCGATAGCGTCTGCCGGTCTTGCTCTGGTGTTCGTAACATCGGGGGTTCGAAACACGCGGGCCCTTTATGCCGCCGAACGCCTGCCGGGACGAGGGCTAGAGGTAGCCGGAGGCCTTCAGGCCTCCGGAGTAACGCTCTGCACTCACAACCATGACTCATAACTCAAAACTCACGACTCAGAACTCAAAACTCCCGTTTCTGATTCCGATGCTCATCGCCATAACGGCCGCATCAGCGGCGGCCATTGAGCTCACATCTGAAACGATCGCCGCGTGGAATCGTCATGTGACGGCGACGGTCTCTCAACTCCACGAAGGCGGCACGCATCCATGCGAATCTGCCCCGTCCGGCCTGGCTATCGACATTCCCGGAGGAACGATTCACCACTGGAAGGGGGCGACGATCGTTCACAACACAACGGTCGATCGCGTCGTAAATCTCCTCATGTATCCAGGTACTCCGCCGCCCCAGGACGACGTGCTGGAGTCACGCGTGCTGGGCCGAAACGGCAACTCGCTTCGCGTTTATCTGAAGCTGACACGCAGCGCGATAGTCACGGTGGTGTACGACACTGAGCACGATGTCGTCTTCGAACGTCATTCCCCGGTGTTGGCAAAGAGCCGCAGCGTCTCGACGAAAATCGTTGAGAGCGGCGGCAGCGATCGCGGGTTCCTGTGGCGGCTGAACTCGTACTGGCGATACTCCCAGGAAGGTCGGGACGTGCGGATTCAACTCGAGTCGCTCTCACTCAGCCGCGACGTGCCTTTCCTCGTGCGCTCGATTGCCGAGCCAGTGATCAACCGGATAGCCCGGGAATCGGTGTCACGCACGCTGAGCTCGGTGCGCCGGTTTCTCGAAACAAGAAGCGGCCGTCAGCCTGCCAATCCCGCGACTTCTTGTTCGACGTCGTAGTGAAACCACGAAGACACGAAAAATAACCGAGTTCTCTTGATCTCTTTGAATTCGTGATCTTCGTGGTTGCTTGCATCGCGCGAACGCCCGGTGATGTGATCGGTAGCCGTGACGTCTGCCGATACGCATCTCGCCATCGACGCGGTCTGGAGAATCGAATCGCCCAGGCTCATTGCCGGGCTCGTGCGAATGGTCCGGGACGTTGGTCTCGCCGAGGACCTCGCGCACGATGCCCTGGTCGCGGCGCTGGAGCAGTGGCCCGCGGCCGGCATTCCCCGAAATCCAGCCGCCTGGCTCATGACCACGGCAAAACACCGCGCGATCGATCAGTTCCGGCGCAATAAGCGGCTCGAGCGCAAGCATGAAGAACTCGGCTACGAGCTGGAGCTCACCCAGAGCGAGAACGTCCCCGACTTCGCGGCGGCGCTGGATGAGGATGTGGGCGACGACCTGTTGCGGCTGATGTTCACAGCCTGTCACCCGGTTCTGTCTACCGAGGCGCGTGTCGCGTTGACGCTGCGGCTGCTCGGGGGCCTGACAACCGAAGAGATTGCGCGGGCGTTCCTCGTCGCCGAGCCAACCATCGCCCAGCGCATCGTCCGCGCCAAGCGAACGCTATCGGAAAGGAAGGTCCCCTTCGAAGTTCCTCGCGCAACGGAATTGACCGCCCGTCTTTCGTCTGTCCTCGAAGTGATCTACCTGATTTTCAACGAGGGCTATTCAGCAACCGCCGGAGACGACTGGATGCGGCCGGCGCTCTGCGAAGACGCGTTGAGGCTCGGTCGGGTGCTCGCCGAGCTCATGCCGCAGGAACCCGAAGTCCACGGCCTCGCTGCCTTGATGGAGCTCCAGGCGTCTCGAACACGAGCCCGCGTCAATCCCGAGGGCGAACCGATTCTGCTCCTCGATCAGAACCGCGCACTGTGGGACCGACTGCTGATACGCCGGGGGCTGACCGCACTCGAGCGAGCCGAAAAACTTGGCGGAGCAGATGGGCCCTACGTGCTGCAGGCAGCGATTGCTGCGTGTCACGCGCGAGCAAGCGGCGCGCAGGACGACGTCGCGGCGGCTAAAGCCGCCGCGCTACAGGCGACCCGTAGCGCGCACGCTTCAGCGGGCGCGGGAACGGACTGGAGGCGGATTGCCGCGTTGTACGAACGACTCGCGGAAGTGGCGCCTTCACCAATTGTGGAGTTGAATCGTGCCGTTGCCGTGGCGATGGCATACGGCCCCCGTGCGGGCCTCGACCTCGTCGACGCACTCGTGTCGGAGCCATCGCTGCGGGCGTATCACTTGCTACCCAGTGTTCGCGGCGACCTGCTCGCAAAGCTCGGCCGCCACGGTGAAGCCCGCCAGGAATTCGAGCGGGCGGCGGAGCTGACCCGCAACGTGAGGGAACGCGCGTTACTTCTGGACCGCGCCCGCGCGAGCGCCGATCACAGCACCCGCGCCTGACGCATTACGGTCTCCGCCTTCTGCTTGATCTCGCGCGCCACCTCAAAAGGATCGCCCTTCTGAAATCTCGGCAGGAACAGTTCTACCGAAAGCGGACCTGCATATCCCTTGTCCACGAGCTTGCGAAGAATGGCGTTGAGCGGAGCTACGCCGTCGCCAGGAATGTACCGCGTGGTGTTGTCCAGCAACTCCCGCGGCATGTCCGGGATGTCCTGGAAATGAACGTGGCCGACTTCGCCGTTACGCAGCTGATCCAGATCCTCGAGCTTACTGAGACCGGACCAGAAGTGATAGAAATCGAGCAGCGGTGCGACGTTCCCCGCCGCGCGCGTCATTCGAAGCATCGTCGGCAGCGTCGAGATAAACGTCGACGCGCGCACGGCTTCGACCATCATCGTCAGTTTGAACTGACGCGCGACCTCTCCGGCCTTGCGCATGTTCTCGACGCCGATCTTGTAGTCGTCTTCGGCGACTTTCTGCATCGTGCCGGTAGGTGCGTAGATCCGGTTCAACCCGAGCGTCGCGAACATCTCACTACGACGCTTGAGGTCGTCGAGTGCCATGGCGTTACTCGGGTGCGGCTCCCAGAGATTCTGCACGCCGCACGCAGCGGACACGGGTGTCAACCCCTGGTCCGTGAGCACTCGTTTGGCAGTAGCCAACGTTTCCGTTTTCAGAAACTCGTCCAGAACGGGCGCGGTGATCTCTACATGACGGACACCCGCGCGAGCCCATCCTTCGAGAGATCCCCGGTAGCCGGCGCCAGACGAGGTGTTCTGGTGGAGCGCGAGCACCATCTTGCCCGGTGCGGCAGGTGCGCTTTGGGCGGCGGCGAATGCCGCTTGACCGACCAGTGCGCCCACCGGACTCAAGAGCACGGTTCTCCTGGAGACCATTTGACCTCCGTCGATCGCCGGGTCCTAAAGGACCCGGCCTACGTGTCTATGGAGAAGGGCCCGGCTACTTCGCAAGCGGATCGGGACGAATCTGGAAGTGCACCGCTTTGCTCGTGGTGCCCTTCCCGCCTTCGTAGTGCCATGGATTGTAGCTGCCATAATTCGCCCACAGTCCCCGGCCCTTCCAGCCAGCCTTCGGATCGTCGATTCGACCTTCGACGCCGCGGTGATAGAAGCCCATCGGATATGGCACGCGCATGACGACGAACTTTCCACCGGATAGAGCCAGGAGCGCATCCGAATACGAGCCGGTCGCGATCGGCGTGTTCCTGCCAAGGCCAAGGGTGTCGAACTGATCGACCCAGTTGTAATAGAGCATGTCGGCGTTGGACTCGTCGGTCACACCCTTGAAGTTCGGTCCCGGGGTCAGGTACAGCGTCCAGCCTTCGACACAATGCTGCCCCGTCGCGGTCGGACCGTTGAGAACCTTGCACTTGCGGCGGTCGAAGCTCGCCAGGTGGCTGCTGCCCGCCAGCGCGGTCCACACGACGCCGTTGCGATCGATGTCGATTCCGCGCGGAAGGTACCCACTAACCTTTGACCTTGGATTGTTGAACGGCGGCTCGTAGATTTCCGCCAGAGCCGTCTTCGTGGGATCGGACCCCGGATTCACGCGAATGATGGCACCAGGCACTCCCGGCGCTGCCGTCCAGATCGATCCATCGACGGGGCTCGGAATCACCCCATAGCTGCCGCCTTGAATACGCCGGTCCTTGGTGGGATCGGCCGGCGCGTCGGGTTCGACGTACGCATCACGTTTGCCGTTGCCGTTGCTGTCGACGACGTACGGCGTCCAGCCCTGCGCCCTGACCGCGTCGCCGGTCTGGTCGTACAGCTTCGTGTTGAACCAGCCGAGAACCTGCCGCCCGGCCGAGTTTCCGCTGCTGAACCAGAGCGTATTGTTTGCGTCCTCGGAGAACTGCAGGTGGTGCGTGCCGAAGCAGGTGTCGATGAATTTGAACTGCTTCGTCTTCGGGTCGTACAGCGACAGATGGCGGCCGCTCTCGGCAAGCGGGAACTGCTGGGCGGACGGATGAGTCGATCCTTCCTTGCAGAAAGCCGGATTCCCGCTCGAGCGGATGGCGTGCGTGAGCCAGACCCTGCCGGTGGCATCCATCATCGGATTGTGCAGACTGGGCTTGCTCGACCAGATGATTTCGTCACCCCAATACGGCGACGGCTGCGTCATCTGCTGCGGCGTGGAGTAAGCGGTGTCCTCATCGCGCACGGGCACCGTGACGCCGGTCGCAGTGTGGCGCACCGGGATCGAGGATGTTCATCTCGGGCGCGCTGAACCGGGAAATGCTGTAGACCAGGCCGTTGGGATTGATCGTCGGATTGCGTTTGTCGGTGGAGATCGTGTCGTGGACGAACCCCTTATCCGTGTTCCAGTCCCACAGGCTGATGACAACATTGCGCTCGACGCCTTGAGGTCGAGGCGGGGATTGTGGGACTTCACCGGCGGCGATGCGATCGCTCCAGTCGGCATACATGGCGAGCGCGCGGCCCCGGCCAAAGCGCGTGAGCGTCGCGCTCATGTTGCCGCCGATCTGTCCTGACTGAAGTCGTCTCTCCCAGGCGGCCGCGGAAGAATCGAAGGTTCCGAGGCTCTTGGGGATCTCACGCGTCGCCTTGGTCCCGATCTGGTGGCAGGCGCCGCACCTCATCTCGGCAAGCCAGTCGGCCTGCGTCTTCATGTTTTCGGCGATGCCGTTGCCGCGGGCACCGGTGCCTGGAAACTCACTCTTGGCCGGCGGCTGGGCGAGCGAATACCAGTAGCTCGAGGGATAGTACTCGGCTGCGGCGCGGGGGTTGGGCGCCGAAACGGCCGTGAGATTCAATTGCCTGCCAGGGCTGGCGTCCACCTTGGCCGAGTCGACCAGTCCGTAGCCGCGAACCCAGACGCTGTAGTTGGCCTTCGGCAGATCCGGCACCACGTAGCGACCGCGGTCGTCAGTGACCACGATCCTGACGAACTTAGTCGGCAGATCGCGCGTCTCGGCAATGACCCAGACGCCCGCTTCGGGGCCACGCGGGCCGGTGACGACGCCGCCGATGTCGTCGCTGTCGATGCGAACTGCTTCACCGAGCTGGACGGCGTTCAGCCCGATCGCGGACGCGAAGAGCAGAGCGGCCAGCCCAACGCCGAGGATTCGAGGAGAAGGAATTCGTTTCGGCATACTCTCGTGACCTCCTGCAGGCTGGCCGACGATACACCGTCGGCACAGCTCGGTCAATAAAAGGGACAACGTCAAAAAGTAAGGGTAAGGCCAAGGGAAAAGGTGTCATCGGCGGCATTTGACAGCCGCATGCACGGGGTATAGGCTCCGCCCGAACGTGCACAGGCGACGATCGAGACGAGAATTCATCGGTGATGCGCTGACCGTGGCCATAGGCGCAGCCGCGAGCCGCTCGCTGGTGGCAGCCGCACAGACACCCCCGCGCAGCGGACCGCGACGCATCGATTTCCACCATCACTTCGTGCCGCCCCGTCACCTCGAGGCGATCCTTGCGCAGCGGGAAAGCGGCCGCACGCCGCCGTGGTCGCCGGAGATTTCGCTCGCCGAAATGGACAAGAACGGAATCGCTACGTCTATCTGTTCGCTCGTGCAGCCTGGCGTCTGGCTGGGGGGTATCGACAACTCGCGCAAACTGGCCCGCGATTGCAATGAGTACGGGGCACGGATGGTGGCAGATCATCCGGGGCGATTTGGCTTTTTTGCGGCCATCCCGCTTCCCGATCCCGAAGGCAGCCTGCGCGAGATCGAGTACGCCCTCGATACCCTGAAGGCTGATGGCATCGGGCTGATGACGAGCTTCGAGGACAAGTACCTCGGCGACCCGGCGTTCGCACCTGTCTACCAGGAGCTGAATCGCCGACAGGCCATCGTTTACGTGCATCCGACCCAGCCGACATGCTGCACGGGACTCGTGCCTGGCGTGACCGTGTCGACCATCGAATACGCCACGGACACGAGCCGCACGATTGCCAGTCTCGTGTACAGCGGAACGGCGGCGAAATTTCCGAACATCCGGTTCGTGTTTTCCCATGGCGGCGGCACGATGCCGTACCTGCTCGGCCGGTTCGAGCGGCTGGCGATCGAAAGGAAGGATGCGTGGCTGTCGGAAGGGGCCGCGCCGCAACTGCGGAAGTTCTATTACGAGATCGCGCAAGCCAACCACGAGGGAGCTCTCGACGGCCTGCTCGCGCTCGTCCCGCTGTCGAACGTTTTGTTTGGAACCGATTACCCGCTGCGTCCCGCGGCGGAAGCCGTCGAAGGTATTTCGTCCTACAAGTTCACCGACGCCCAGCGCAGCGCCATCAATCGAGGCAATGCCGAGCGGCTTCTCCCGAAGCTGAGAGCGTAGATCATGGAGCAGTTTTGAGTTTTGAGTAGTGAGTTTTGAGTTTCGGAACCGGATTTAACGGCTCTGGACTCAAGACCAAAACTCAACACTCAAAACTGCAGTTAGCCGCCCGCCAGCGCCCCAACGATTAGAAACGGCTCGGCGCCGGACGCAACGGCCTCGGGCAGTGGCGTGTCGGCGGACTCGTGTGACATGTCCTCTTCACAGGCAAAAAACCTCACGAACGCCCGCCGTTTGTGTGTGGTGTGGTCGCGAATCGTTCCACGAAGAACCGGATAGCGACTTTCCAGTGCGTCGAGGAGTGAACCGAGCGTCGCAGGCCCGGTGACCTCGAGCGCAACTTCGCTTCCGGCGCGCGCCAGCGTCTGCAGATGCTGCGGAAGTACAACCCGAATCATCTTACTGTCTGAACCTCGAAGTCCGCCTGAAGGCGGACACTACGTCAGTTAGGGCTGGAGGGTCTGGACCTCCACCGACAGCACGGCCGGCAAGTCGCGCACGATTGGCGTCCAACTGTCTCCGCCGTCGGCCGATCCGTACACCTGACCTCCGGTCGTACCGAAATAGACGCCACATGGCTCCAGGGAATCGACACTCATCGCATCCCGCAACACGTTGACGTAACAGTCGCTCTGAGGCAGGCCCTTGGTCAGCGCTTCCCACTCGTTTCCACCGGTACGGCTGCGATACACGCGCAGCTTTCCTTCGGGCGGGTAGTGCTCCGAATCGCTCTTGATGGGGACGACGTAAATAGTTTCCGGCTCGTGGGTGTTGACGTCGATGACAAACCCGAAGTCGGTGGGCAGGTTTCCGCTGACTTCGCGCCACGAGTCGCCACCGTCGTCGCTGCGCATCACGTCCCAGTGTTTCTGCATGAACAGCACGTTTGGTCGCGACGCGTGCATGGCGATGCGATGCACGCAGTGACCAACCTCCGCTGTCGGGTCAGGAATGTGCTCCGACCGGAGACCCTGGTTGATCGGACGCCACGTCCTGGCTCCGTCGTCGGTCCGGAATGCACCCGCGGAGGAAATCGCGATGAACATGCGCTCGTCGTTGGTGGGATCGAGCAGGATTGTGTGGAGACACAAGCCTCCCGCGCCGGGTGCCCATTGTGAACCGGAACCGTGGCCCCTCAGTCCCGGTAGCTCGTGCCAACTGCTGCCCCCGTCCTCGGTGCGGAACAGCGCCGCATCCTCGACGCCGGCGTACACCACATCGGGATCGGTGAGAGAAGGCTCCAGGTGCCACACCCGCTTGAACTCCCAGGGATGGGGCGTGCCGTCGTACCACTGGTGCGTCCCGGGCACACCGTCGTACTCGAATTTGTTCCCCACAGACTCCCATGTCTTGCCGCCATCGTTGGACCGCTGCATCTGCTGCCCGAACCAGCCCGTGGATTGCGACGCGAAGAGTCGATTCGGATCGGCAGGCGATCCCTTCAGGTGATACATCTCCCAGCCGCCGAAGTGTGGGCCGCTGACGTCCCATTTGGCGCGCTTTCCGTCCGAGGTCAGGATAAATGCGCCTTTCCGGGTGCCGACGAGTACACGTACGCCGCTCATTCGAAAGTCCTCCGCTCTTCTGATATCACCCTCTTTTCCCCGGGTCAAACTCGCGCTCGGAAATGTAAACGAATGTCCGATATGTAATTGGTGAACACCGTTGAGCTGCCATCGTTTTTTCACACGGATGACGCCGCAGTGCGGTTTACATTTTCAATATGAACGCCAGGATTCGAGCGCTGAACCGGTTCGGTCTTGGAGCGCGCAGAAACGAATCTCAGGCCATCAGCGACCCTCGCGGTTGGCTGCGGGCCCAGTTGGATGGCGGTGCTCCCGCATTGAGTGCGCCGGACGGTGCGTCTCCGGCGGCGATAACCGACGCGATTCACACCTTCCGGCAGGCGGGCCAGGGCGACCCGCAGCAGCGGCAGACAGCGCGGCGCCGGCTCGTTGAGATCGCCGCGGCCGAAGCGCGTTCCGCCTTGGAACGTCGCGCGACAGGAGACCGGCCGTTCATCGAGCGCCTGGTCGCGTTCTGGTCGAATCACTTATGCGTGTCGGTGACCGCAAAAATCCTCGTCGCGCCGCTCGCCGGAAGTTACGAGCGCGAGGTCATCCGGCCGCACGTGCTCGGCAGGTTCGAAGACTTGGTGCTGGCATCGGCCAAACATCCGGCGATGCTCGTGTACCTCGACAACTTCCAGTCCATCGGCCCGAGCTCCCGCGCGGCCCAGCTCGCCAGGCGCCAGCAAGGGTCGCGGGGTCTCAACGAGAACTATGCGCGGGAACTGCTCGAGCTGCACACGCTCGGAGTGAACGGCGGTTACACACAACAGGACGTCCAGGAGCTGGCGCGGATTCTCACAGGCTGGACCATCGGCGGCCTTCTCGGTCCTCGCCGCGGCGCCGGCACGTTAAGAGGCCGCCGACGATTCTCGCAGTCGCCGGGGGACCGCGACGTGGACACTGACGGCGCAATCGGCTTCGCGTTTCAGGACGCCTTGCACGAGCCCGGTGCGCGAACGGTGCTGGGCACGCGATACCGCGAAGACGGTGTAAGCCAGGGAGAGCGGGTGATTCGCGACTTGTGCCGGCATCCATCTACCGCGCAGTTCGTCGCCACGAAACTCGTCACACACTTCGTCGCCGACGATCCCCCTGCGGCGGCGGTATCACGGATCGCTCGCGTTTTCCGCGAGAGCGACGGCAACCTCGCCTCCGTATCGCGCGCGCTGATCGACCTGCCCGAGGCGTGGGAAGAGAACACGCGAAAATTCCGGCCGCCGCAGGAGTGGCTCATCGCGGTGTTGCGCGCACTCGACGTCGAGACCGTCGGTGAGCAGATGAGTCGGCGTTCTGCGGCAGCTGCGGCAGCCGCTGTGGGCACCTCAAGCGCCGAAGGGGTTCAGTGATTCCACTCAGGATTGGGCCGACCCGGATTCCCTGTTGAACCGCGCCGAACTCGCGCGCACATTCGCACGGCGTCTTCGCGTTCGCGACGATCCACAGAGTACTGCTCGACGTCGTCGACGTTGGCGATGGCGATCCCCTGCGAAAGCTGCTGTCCGATAACGGGATTGCCCCGTCGGATCGCGTGGCACTCGGGATTGCGGGCCCGGCGTTTCAGTGGAGGTGAATATGAACCGCCGCACGTTCATCACAAACATGTGCTACGGCGGCCTCGCGACATTCGCGCTTCCTCGCGTCACCTTCGCACAGGTGCACCAGAGCGGCCGGCTGGTCTTCGTTCTCCTGCGCGGAGGCTTCGATGGATTGGCCGCCGTTGTACCTCATGGGGACGCGCGATACGAACCGCTTCGAGGCTCGCTTGCGTTCCAGCCGTCTGAACTCGTCGAGCTCAACGATCTGTTCGGCCTGGCGCCTGGCCTTGCCCCACTTCGAGAGCTCTGGCAGATCAACGAGCTGGTGGTGCTGCACGCGATGGCGATCCCGTTCCGAACGCGCAGCCACTTCGATGGACAGGCGATTCTCGAAACAGGCCTCGACAGCCCGGTCGGGTCATCGGACGGCTGGCTGAACCGGCTGCTTCAGGTGATGTCAGGAAAGCGATCGGGAATTGCCATTGCGTCAGGTTTGCCGCTGTCGATGAACGGCTCGTTCGAGGTGCAGACGTGGTCGCCGGTGCAGCTTGGCGTAGTTGACGACGAGTATCTGGAGCGCCTGGGCGTACTTTATCGAACCGATAATGTCCTGCACGGCCGCTTCGAAGCGGCGCTCCAACAGCAGGAAACGGTCGGTGAGGAGCCCACGGCGGGTCGGAACGCGCGCCGCGGCGGGATTGCACCCATGATGCGGGCCACCGCGCGCATCCTGCGCCAGGAAGACGGACCAAACATCGCAGCGGTGGAATTCAGCGGATGGGACACCCACGCCAACCAGGGGCTGGCGGGCGGCGCGCTGGATCGACTCCTCGGCCAGCTCGCCGAAGGCGTTATGGAGTTTCGCACCGAGATGGGCTCCGCGTGGGCAAACACAACCCTCGTCATCATGACGGAGTTCGGGCGAACCGCGCGGCCGAACGGAACTCGCGGCACCGACCACGGCACTGCAGGCGCAGGGTTCGTGATTGGACCGACCGTCAGTCGCTCGACGGTATTTTCCGACTGGCCCGGTTTGGACGACGCCTCGCTGTTTGAACGCCGGGATCTCAAGCCCACACTCGACACGCGGGCAGTGTTGAAAGCCGCCATCGCCGGAACGTTCGACCTGACGCCCACGCACACGAATCGCGTGTTCCCGGGATCGGATGCGGTACGGGGCGCTTACGACCTCATGGGGTGAGGTCGCGACTCGCCACAGGTCGAGCAAGGCATTCGCTCCGAAAAGCGGCTCCGCAGGCCGGAAAAACACTGCTCCGGCTTAACGTTTCAGAACGCGGCGTGGGGACCCCCATCCCCACGCCCTGTCGCTGGCCTGCGCAGCGTTTTTCGTGCGTAGAACGGCCTGCTCCGAACGCTTTTCTACGCGAACGCCTTCCTCGACCGTGGGGCATCTCAGCTTTAAATGTTCAGTTTGAGATCGCTAGTGGTGATCTGCGGCCGGTACGCGAGGCCGAGCGCACGGCGCAGCCGGAAAGCGCCGGGCGATTCCTCGCGGCGACTTCCGACCGCGCGTTCTGGTTACAACGATCATCCGGGCGTTTCGTGCCGCGTAATGGACGTCGCCACGAGGTAGCACCGTAGTCGACGCGATTGCGGACAGGATATGAGCGAAGGTCCGCTTTCCCGGCCGCAGCGTCCGCGGACGCAGAGCACCAACTCAAGCGAGCTCTGATCTAATTCAGGAGTGTCGGCTCAACGCTTTTCTACGCGAACGCCCTCTTCGAGCGAGACGTCAGGGCATCCCGCTGCGCGGGAAATCGATAAGCGGGAAGGCGCGAGATGAGAATGCTCGCGCATACCACTGCGACGGCAAGGCACAGGAGCGCCACGTTGTACGACTGTGTCAAGTCAAAGCATACGGCCATGAGCACGGGACCGAATCCGGTGCCGAGCGTGAAGATCGCAAACAGGTAGCCATACACTTCGCCATACGCGCGTAGCCCGAAGTAACGGCTGACCAGAAATCCAATTACATCCACCTCCGCGCCGAGACCGAGGCCGAGGAAGACCGCGGCAAGCACCGGACCTGCGCCTGCGACGCCGGTGGTCAGCAACGAAATGGCGCCCAGTGGCAGGAGAAACAAGCCGGCCGCCACGTACGGAGCAAAAAACCGATCGAGCAAATATCCGGCAGCCAGACGGCCGACGATCGTCGACAACCCCACGGCCGACAACGTCGCGGTCGCCTGTCCCACGTCGAGACCGCGATCCGTCAACATGGGCACGAGGTGTCCGACGATTCCGTTGATTGTCGTGACCACGAGAAGAACGGCAGCGGCGATCAACCAGAACGTCGACGACCGAATCGATTCACGCACATCCAGGCCTGGCAGCACTGCGCGACCTGACGATTTCCCTTCGGGATGCTCAGGTTCGCGAACGAACAGCGCAACGGACGGAAACGCGACGCTGAATGTCAGCGCGCCAAGGGCGACGTAGGCCGCACGCCATCCGAACGTGTCAATCGCCCAGCGCGCAAACTGCGGTACGACGGTGGCGCCAAGGCCGATACCCGCCATGGCGATCCCGAGCGCCAGTCCCCGACGCTCGTCGAACCACGCCGATACCGCCTTCGCGTAGGCCGGCGGCGCCTGCCCGGTGCTGATCAGCCCGCACACACCCGCAAGAACGATGAACACCGCCGGGGATGGCGGCGTCAGCGAGATGGCGGCAGTTGCCACTGCGAACAGAGGAATAAACGTCAACGTGATGCGGCGAATGCCGTACCGGTCGATCGCGCGGCCCATGAACGGGTACGCGAGAGCAGCGAGCGTGTGACCGACGAGGAGCGACGAAGAAAACGTCGCACGGTTCCAGCCGAACTCCGCAGTGATTGGGCCGAGAAACAACCCGAAGGTGAAGAACACGACCGGTCCATTGGCGACGGTCAATCCCAACGTGGAACCGAGCACGACCCACCACGGATTACTGAATCTCGGCATAGCACCCACGCACTTCAGGCACTTTAGATCAAAGCTCGCTTGAATTGGTGATCTGCGTCCGCGGACGCGGCGGCCGCCCAAGCGAGCTCACGATTTAGGCACTCTTGCGCGGGTTACGCACTTTAGGCACCCTAATCACCCTGACACTCTAGCGTTTCAAATTGAAAAACCGCTCAACGTTGGCGGTGAAGATGCCCTGTTTCTCCGTCTCGGTACACGTCGAATTCTCGACCGCCGCAATCGACTCGCGAATCGACGATCGTCCACCAGTGGCATCGAAGGGCGCGTCGCTGCCGAAAAGCAGGTGGTCGGCGCCAAGAAAGTCGCGCGCGACGTTGACGGCACCGGACGAAAACGCTCCAAGGTCGCCATAAAAGCGCCGGAAATACTCGATCGGCGGTTGCGTCAACCGTCCATCCGTCTCGAGCTTCAACTCCTCGCCAAACATCTCGAACATGGACTTCATGCGTCCATGAAAGAACGGGATCATCGCGGCCGTATGGTGCACCAGGATTTTCAAGGCTGGGTAGTCCTGCATGATTCCGCCAAACACGAGTCGCATCGTCGCGGCGCTTGTCTCGTACGGCCAGCCAAACACCTGCCAGATCAGGTACTTCGAATCCCGTTCGGTGCTGTAATCGGCGTGGGTCCGTCCCCGGGCCGGGTGCAGAAGAATCGGCACGCGGCGGTCGTTCAGGAACTTGAACACGGGACGAAACTCGGGCGCATCGAGCGCCCGCCCGTTGATGTTCGTGTATATCTGCACCGCGCACAGGCCGAGCGCGCCTGTCGCGCGTTCGATTTCCTGGCACGCACGATCCGGATCGTTCATCGGCACCGCGGCAGCGGCTCCGGCAAACCGCTCCGGGTATTTGCCAACCAGCGCCGCCAGCTCGTCGTTCGCAATCGTCGCCAGCTCCGCGCTTGCGTTCGGCGCAATGTGCTCGGGCGGCGGCCCCGCGAGACTGATGATCTGACGATAGCCGTCGAACTCGTCCATCATCCGAAAGCGCGCGTCGAGGCTGGTCAATCCCTCGTAGTTCGGCGCTTTACGGCCAGTGCGCACGAACTGCATGTGCGCGGGGCTGCCGGTGGCAAAATCCTTCGATCCGGCACGCGCCCATCGCGTTTCTTCGTATTTCGGCGGCAGGATGTGGCAAAAGGCGTCAATCATGGCGGCGATTATCGTCGATCTGATAACGTGTGCGGCGGGCGTGATGGCGCAGAACGTTGCGGTAGTGGACCGGCCGGTCAATACTCCGGCCCAGGTGCTCTTCGCGAGCATGATCGGCACCACGATCGAGTTTTTCGACTTCTACATCTATGGCACGGCCGCGGTCCTCGTCTTCCCCATCCTGTTTTTTCCGCCGAGCGACCCCGCAACCGCGACGCTCGCATCACTCGCGACCTTCGGGATTGCATTCTTCGCCCGACCCATAGGGTCGGCTCTCTTCGGGCACTTTGGCGATCGCGTCGGCCGCAAGACGACACTGGTCGCGGCGCTGCTCACGATGGGCGTTTCCACTGTTGCCATAGGCCTTCTGCCAACTTACGACTCGATTGGACTAGCCGCGCCGATGCTCCTCGCTATGTGTCGCTTCGGGCAGGGGCTCGGCCTGGGCGGCGAATGGGGAGGCGCAGTACTGCTCGCCATCGAAAATGCGCCTCCTGATCGGCGCGCGTGGTACGGCATGTTCCCGCAGTTGGGAGCACCTGTGGGATTCTTCATGTCGACCACGGTATTTCTCGGCCTGGCGGCGGCGTTGGACAACGATCAGTTCCTGTCGTTCGGCTGGCGGCTTCCCTTCCTCGCAAGTGCGGTTCTGGTGCTGGTGGGTCTCTACGTGCGCCTGACGATTACCGAAACACCGGTCTTTGCAGCCGCAGTTCATCGGCAGACACGCGTCAAGGTGCCGATGGCCGTCGTATTCCGCCATCACACCGGGACGGTGGTAAAGGGCACGCTCGTGTCGCTCGCCACGTTCGTCGTGTTCTACCTCATGACGGTCTTCACGCTGTCATGGGGCACGAGTGCGCTCGGATTCACGCGCGAGGAGTTCCTTCAAATCCAATTGGTGGGTGTGGCGACGTTTGCCGTGATGATTCCGATTTCCGCCAAACTGGCGGAGCGTGGGCGCCGGCGCGTGCTGCTGGCGGCCACTATCGCAATCGGCTTGTTCGGCCTGGTCATGGCGCCGCTCTTTCTGATGGGTACGCTCGGCGCGATGCTCACGCTGGCGGTGGGTCTCGGTCTGATGGGGCTGACTTACGGGCCGCTGGGCACCGTGCTGTCGGAGCTGTTTCCCACGCCGATCCGCTATACGGGCAGTTCGCTGACATTCAATCTTGCCGGCATTTTCGGTGCGTCGCTCGCGCCGTATATTGCAACCTGGCTCGCGAACAATTACGGCCTGCAGTTTGTGGGTTACTACCTGAGCGCGGCGGCGCTGCTGACGCTCGCAGGCCTCTTCGCTACGCGCGAAACGAAAGACGAAATCTCTATGAGGATCACAACGGTCGCCATCGCGTTCATCGTCGCGCTCGTGTTGACCCCGTGCATCGCGGCGGCGCAGGGCGCCGGAGCCAACACCGCGTCCGCCGCGGGCGGTCTGCCGGAGATGATTCCCATTTTCCCGCTCGAGAGTCCGACGCTGTTTCCAAACGCGTCGTTCCCGCTTCACATCTTCGAGCCGCGGTATCGCGCGATGATTGCCGACGCGCTGAAAGGCGAACCGCATCATCGGTATGGTGATGCTGCAGCCGGGCCACGAGTCTGAGTACGAGGGACGCCCACCAATCTTTCCAATCGGCTGCGCCGGCTTGATCACGGATTACGAATTGCTGCCCGACGGCCGGTACAACATCCTGCTCGGCGGTCTCGTCAAGTTTCGTGTGACAGGCGAAGACAACAGCCGGCTGTACCGCCTTGCTCGCGTCGAGACCATCCCCGAAGTGCTGGACGAGAAGGGGACCGCGGCGTTGAGCCAGCAGCGGGAACGACTGGCCGCGTTGTTGTCTGCTTTGTCCGATCGCTTAGGCCTTCCGGAACCGCCTCCCGGTGTGCCGGACGAGCAGGTGGTCGACGAGCTCGCCGAGCACCTGCCCATGACGCCGGCCGCGAGACAGCAGCTGCTCGAACAGGAGAGTCCACTTGCGCGGGCCCGCTCGCTCGTCACTCTGTTGGAAGGGTTGGTGAAAGCGCCGCGTTGATTAAGCCTATCCGAGGATTTCGTTCAGTCCCCGCACAACACGAGCGAGTTCCTCTTCCGAGGCGTGAGCGATGCGCCGGCCGATGCGGTCACCATTCTCAGATAGAACCCCGTGCAGCAGCCGCCTCCACAACTTGTGTTCGGATTCCTTGAAGACGGAACACTACGTCTGTTTCCAAGCGCGACGGCAGCGGCCAGTGAATTCGACGGCATCGATGTCGAGTCGAGCGTTGTCCGCTTTTATGACTCTTCCGGTGTTTTTCTCGAACCGAGTTCGTGTCCCCGGATCGACGACGGGGAGTGTCGGGCATCTTCAATCGGTCGCGGCGCGCCTACGAACTCGTCCCCGGCCCGTCTTCCAACGAGGACTCGTTTGCGCTTGCGCTCTACGAGACCGCCGTGCTCGAGCCCAACGAGTGGTTTGCAAATCTAACGGCACTGAAGCAATGGCTCCGGGGGTGTGGAGTGCGAGTGGATGATGAGTGATTTCGGAAGGAACGATCCCCGCGAGATGCCGACCCATTTCTTCGCTGGCGCACTGCACCTCGACTATGCCAGTGCAGTACGCGCGAATCCCGAAAAACAGAATCGCTCCATCTGTCCGCGCCATTGGTATCTGGACTCAGTGTTTCCTTGCGACCACTGCGGCGAGAGGTTCACTTTTACGGCAGCCGAACAGCGCGTCTGGTACGAAGAATACGGATTCTGGATCGATTCCCGTCCTAAGCACTGCCCCGACTGCAGGCGAACGCTCCGCCACCTGAAGACTGCACGGCAGGAGTACGATCGCTCGATCGACGAGGCCTTGCGATCGCAGAACGTCGAGCTCAAGGAGCGCCTTGTCGCGGTCATCGATCGGCTTTACGAACTCGGCGGCGAGCTGCCTTTGCGGATCAACGAAAACCGAGCGCGTCTCGCACGTCAGCTTGCAAGGACTGCAACTGTGCCGCCCGACAGTCAGTAGGCGGTCCGCCTGAAGGCGGACACTACGTCTTTCGGCTTGTGCGTCTGGACTCCACATCGATGACGAGTGAGTATTCCGTGTCTCTGTGTCTCTGTGGCCCGTCGACGTGAAAAAGGGTTGGCGTCAGTTGTTCTCGATGACCAGCACTTCGCCGGTGTCCTTGGTACATCCGCCAGTTGGCATCGTCATCCCGCACTTGATGAACTCGCCGGTCATCGCGCCGAAGGGGCGGCCGTCGCGCAACGGAAAGAACGTCACCGTGAAGATGCTGCCGTCGGGAAAGGTCTTCGGGGCGATGCCGCGTCGGGCCATCGCCGCTGCTGAACCGGTTTCCACGCCCCACTGAACTGGCTTGCCGTCTTTCCCGAGCGTCGGCTTCCCGTCCGGGCCGAGCACTTCGAAAATGAGCTGCGCGTGGTTGGCGCCAGGAATATAGCGAGTCAGTTTGCCGGTGAGCGTCTTGGTCTGCTTCTGGTCGTACATCGCAAAGGAGTGATGAGCGAAGGCCGGACGGATCGACAGAGTCGTCACGAGCACGCAAACCAGTCCGGCGACCAGAAGAACGGTCACGGAATCTTTCTTCACGACGTCCTCCACAAGCGCCGACCTGAAGGTCGGCCCCTACATATCGACGGGAGACCCTGTCGCCTTAATCCGCGGGCTTTTTCCACCCCTGCTCGAAATGCTTTTCCCAGTTCTGCGCCCAGGGCCGACCAAAGTAATCGATGTACCCGTCGTCGACGAACGTCAGCTGCGTCGGACGACCGTCAGGACCGTTGATGATCGTGCTCTGCACGCGACATTCCACATACGTGAAGCGCGTCTCCGGATCGTCGGGACCTGCCTGCCGCTCCCACGGCGTCACGGTGTGCAGCGGCTGCAGGAACGCTTCGGGATCGTAGAACGTCGCCTCGACGGTCATCGTCTTGCCGTCGGCGCTCGGCCGGAAGACTTCGATGATTTCGAGCGAGCTGCTGAACTCGAACATCGAATGCGACACCGTCCAACCCTGCACGTTGGCCGTCCACGCAACCAGCGAATTGCCGTTCCAGAATCCGACCGTTTCGCCATACCACTGCGGGACCTGCTGCACGTGCTTGCGGCCGATCAGCACCTTTCGGAGCAGGTTGTCGGCGATGCCGCTCAGGAACTGCACCTGTGTCGGCGTCACCATGACTTCGATCGGTCCGCCGAGGGTGAACTGCGACCACCAACGGAGCAGTCCCTCGGGATAGCAGAACGCCGCCATCCACTGCGGCGCGTTGCTCACGGCTTCGTGGTAGTTCATCTGCACCATGCGCTTCTGATATTCGGGTGTCAGCAGCGACACAATGGTGGAGGTCTGAGCATTGCGGCCCCAGATCCACTGCTCGTCGGGGGCGCCGCGGCGATACCACCCATCCCAGTTCGGCAGCGTCTGGCGCGTATGCTGCGTCGGACCTCCTGTTTTCTTCGCTTCGGCGAGCAGCGCCTCGTAATGCTCCTGCGCTGTCTTGTACTCGTAAGGAGTCACGATCTTCGCGACATCACGATCGAGATTGCAGTCACCCCACTGCCCGACTCGATCGTCTCGCCACATGTCGGTGAGCTGTCGCGGCGTGTTGCACCGGGTGTATCGGCGGTCAGTCCAGTACTTCCGATCGAGGTAAAAGTTCTTGCTCGTGAACATATCGATCGGCAACGGCTGCACCCCCGCAGGGGGACGCGGCGTAGACGTGGCCTGCCGCGCATCGAGTGTCAACCAGAGCACTCCTATGGACATCGCCAGCGCAGCGGTCACAACTATTCTGGTGCGCACGGAAGCCATCAGCCCTCCTCCTCCCCTACGCTATACGATACCCGCAGACTTCCTCCCGGAGACCTGAAGGTCTCCGGCTACCGATCCACCTGCAGGCCTGATCGGCACCAGATAAGATTACTCACTTTCGATTCCTCAATTCACCAGCGCGCCGGTCCGGCTGAAGCCGGACACTACGATCGAAAAGCAGATGCCGTTTCCTGTAGGCAGCATCGTCGTCGTTGTCACGCTTGGAAAGAAGAGAGGCATCGTTGTAGAGGCAGGGCGCGGTGGGCGCTATCGCGTTCAGGTGGAGAACACCGTTGTCTCCTGCCGCGAAAACGACTTGATGGCGCCTCCCGAGCGAAAAAGAAAAGGAACCGCTCGAAAGGATCCGGAAAAAGGGGCGAGCGACGGGGACGGCGGGACAGCGGTCGTCAGCCGGATCGACTTGCACGGCTTGACGGTTGAGGAAGCGATTGCCCGTGTCCTCCGGGAGATCAATCAAGCGCTCCTCCGTGGCGCTAACCGCATCGAGATCGTACACGGCAAGGGATCGGGACGCATTCGAGATGCGCTTCATCGCGAGTTGACGGCGATTTCCGTCGTCGCGTCATTCCGGCTGGACCCGCACAACCCTGGCGTGACGTGGGTGTATTTCTGAGCGGAGGCGACCGGAGGCCTGAAGGCCTCCGGCTACCGTTCGGTGGGGCGTGGGGCGCGCGGGACGTGACCCCGCTTGTACACCATGAACGTGCGATTGAATTCGATCACCGTCACGCCTTCCTGGTTGTAACCAGTCGTCTTGACGCGAACGATGCCGACCGACGGCTTTGATTTCGATTCGCGCGCGTCGAGCACTTCGCTGCGCGAGTAGAGGGTGTCGCCCTCGAACAATGGATTCGGCAAACGCACTTCGTCCCATCCGAGGTTTGCCACGCCGTTGACCGTCAGATCGACGACCGATTGCCCCGTCACCACAGCCAGCGTGAAACACGAGTTCACGAGCCGACGGCCAAACTGTGTCTGCTTCGAGTACTCGCCGTCCAGGTGCGTGGGGTTCGTGTTCATCGTGAGGCAGGTGAACCAGATGTTGTCGGCATCGATCACTGTGCGGCCGACGGGATGCTCGTATACGTCACCAACCTGAAAGTCCTCGAATACACGACCGGTCCAACCTTGTTTCAGCATCTGTCTGTACCTTTGACCTTTGCCCTTTGACTTTTGACCTTTTCCTTTGACCTTTGACCTATCAGATCACCGCGTCTTTCTTCCAAGTCGCGATAAGGTCGCGCCCGAACCCCAGCTCTTCAAGAATCGCCGGTGTATGTTCACCAAGCGACGGCACGTGATCCATCCGGGGTTCGACGCCTTCCATCAGCACAGGAGGCGGAAGCGCTCGCAAGGGCCCCACTTCCGAGCCAACTTCGGTCCATCGACCACGGGCAGTGAGCTGGGGATGCTGGAGAAATTCGCGCACCGAGTTCATGCGCGCGTATGCGACCTGTGCGGCGTCGAGCTTTGCCGCGATGTCCGCTGACGACAATGTCGCAAACGCGCTCTCGATAAGGGAACGAAGTGCCTGCCGATTCTGAAGGCGCAGCTCGTTGGTTCGGAATCGCTGGTCGTTTTCGATGTCAGGGCGCTCGATGACATTCGAGCAGAAACGACTCCATTCGCGCGCGTTCTGAACCGCCAGATACACATGGCCGTCGGCGCTGCGGAACGGACCATACGGCGCGATGGACACATGGTTCGGGCCGCTGCGCTGCAGTTCGCGTCCCGTGTACGCGGTGTGATACATCGGAAATCCCATCCACTCCGCCAGCGCGTCGAATAACGAGACATCGATCGTGGTCCCGGAACCGGTCGCATGTCGTCGGAACAGCGCCGTCAGCACGGCCGAGTACGCGTACATCCCTCCTGCAATGTCCGCGATCGAGATACCTACACGGCATGGCATGTCGTCGGCGCCCGTGATCGACACGACACCGACTTCGCTCTGGACCAGCAGGTCGTACGCCTTCTTGGATGCATAGGGGCCTGACGTACCGTAGCCCGAGATGTTGCAGACAATCAGTTTCGGATACTTCGCGCGAAGCGCCGGCGCTGACAGCCCGAGGCGATCCACGGCGCCCGGTGCGAGGTTCTGCACGAATACATCGGCTCGCTGCAGCAGCTTCTCAAGAATCCCGGCCGCCGCAGGGTGCTTGACGTCCAGTGTCAGCGATTCCTTCGACCGGTTCAGCCAGACGAAATGTGCGGAAAGGCCTTTGACGCTTGCATCGTACGCCCGCGCAAAGTCGCCGCCATCCCGGCGTTCGACCTTGATGACCCGCGCGCCGAGGTCAGCGAGCTGCCGCGTTGCAAATGGCGCTGCGACGGCCTGCTCGAGGGTGACGACGGTGATTCCGTCGAGCGGGAGCTTGGCGTCCACTTACGAGCGTCCCGAGTATCTTGCCGCGAGCGCGAGAGTGCGGCGGGCACGCTCGACAACGGGCAGTTCGACCATCTGGTTGTCCATCCTCGTCACACCCACGCCGGCGGCGCGGGCCGCTTCATAGGCGTCCACCACGCGGCGCGCCCGATCGACGTCGTCCGGAGACGGCGTAAATACCTCGTTGATCACAGGGACCTGCTTCGGGTGAATCGCCATCTTTCCGCGGAACCCAACCGCGCGTGCCCGCTCGCAGTCACGGCGGAGCGTCGTCAGGTCTTCGAGGTTGACGAAGACAGCGTCAATCGCCTCGGCGCCGACGGCGGCGGCGGCCAGCGCGATCTGCGCCCGCGGAACGACCAGTTCATCGCCGTCAACGGTCCTGGGCACGCCCAACTGCGCGGTGAGATCTTCAGCGCCAAACAACAGCGCTGCGACGAATGCATCAGCTGCCGCGATTTCCGATGCGCGCAGGATGGCTTTCGGAGATTCGAGCAGCGGCAGCAGCGGCGGGACCCCGCCGGTCAACGCACGCGGCCCGAATATCCGGGCCACAGCTTCGAGCATGCCGGGGGTCTCCACCTTTGGAAGCAGAATGCCGTCGAATCCTGTTACGTCGCGAAAGAACTCGAGATCCGCCTGTCCGGCGTCGGTTTCCACGGCGTTGAACCTGACCAGCCGCAAGGCCTCGGAAGACGCCGGCTGCGCCAGAAGCTCAGCGATAAGCGTCCGTGCTTTCTCTTTTTGAGTCGCTTCCACGCTGTCTTCCAGGTCGAATGCGACCGCATCGGCGCCGGCGCTCATCGCCTTGGAAAAACGGTCGTTCCGTATTCCTGGAACGAACAACAAAGAACGAATGGGCCCGATCATGCCCGTTACTTTACTGTGAGCTCAGCCGAACCGTCGCGCCGCGCGGCGCGGTCGGATTCTTGCTCTGGCGGAGGCAAGGAGTTGTCCAATGACCATTGCTTCCAAGCTCGGCGTCAGCGTCGGTATTGCCTGTGCCTTGTCCGTGCCCCTCGGCGCGCAGACTCGCACCGGCGACAGAGACGACCAGTTCGTCGCCCGAGGCTGCGTCGCGCGGACGGGGGACGTCCGCACCGCGGGGCCACAATCGCTGTTTCTCTGGTCGCGCGGAGACGTCTATCTCGCCTTCCCCGACACGCGGTTCAAGCCCGCGGAAACCTCACGCCCGGTCGGCACCACCGGCACACTCATACCTGTCTTTTACTGGATCGACGATGAAGATGACTTCGCCAAGCACGTCGGGCAGCGTGTAGAAATCGTCGGCGAGCTGAGTGACGACATCGACAAAGGCGAGATCGAGATCAAGCATTCAGGTGACCTCACCGAGATCGAGTTCGAGGTGAACGGCCACGAAGCGAAAGCCAGCATTCCGAGGGCATGGCTCGGTCCGGCCACTGCAGGCAACGACGCCGAGTTCGACGTCGCCGTGCGGACCGTCGATGTCGAGAAGGTGACCGTGCTCGGACCCTGCACGAGCCGCTGAGTGAAGATCAAGGCTCCAAAACCGCGCAACCTCGCCGGCGGCGTGCTGATTGTCGCCATCATCGTTGCCGGTGCGCTTGCCATCGCCCAGGACCAGGAGACGCTCCGCGTACGGACGCCTCTGGCGGCCAGCGACCCGCGCTTCCCCGAATATCTTGCGCCCCTGCTCGGCGCACCGCTCACCTCGGGCGACACCTACGTCGTTCACACCGATGGCAAGGCCGCGTTTCCTGCGATGCTCGACGCGATTTCGCGCGCCCGGCGGCGCGTGAGCTTCGAGACCTACGTGTACGCAAGCGGAGAGGTCGCGGATCGCTTTGGCGACGCATTCGAGGCCGCGGCCCGCCGCGGCGTCGATGTCAGAATCGTCCTCGACTCGATCGGCGCCCAGAAAATGGATCCGGCGCAGGTCGAGCGCCTCAGGAACGCCGGCTGCCACGTCGTCTGGTTCAACCAAGTGAGCGGCTTCGGGCTCGAAGAGCTGAACTACCGCACACATCGAAAATCGTTGATCGTCGACGGCACCGTGGCGTTCGTCGGCGGCATCGGCGTTGCCGATCACTGGCTGCACGACACTGAATCGGCTCCTGCCTGGCGCGACACGCAGGTCGAGGTGCGAGGACCTGCGGCCGCGTATATCGAAGGCTCCTTCAACGAGAACTGGATTGAAAGCGGCGAAATTGTCGAGCCGGAAGTGCTGTCACGCGACGACGGTCCCGAAGGCGCCGCCCAGTCGATTGTCGTCTGGAGCGGCCCGGAAGGCGGGGCCAGCGGGATGAAGCTCTTGTATTTGCTCGCGATTGCATCCGCCAGAACATCGCTCGACATTGAATCTCCATACCTGATCACCGACGAGTCGACAGAATGGAGCCTGGCCGACGCGAGGCGCCGCGGCGTGCGCGTGCGGCTCATCGCTGAAGGAGACATCACCGACGCGAAACCCGTGAAATTCGCGGGCCGGGCCGCATACGAACGACTGCTGCAGCACGGCATCGAAATCTACGAATATCAGCCGTCGATGTTCCACACAAAGGTGATGGTGGTGGATGGCGTGCTGACAGTGTTCGGCTCCGCCAATTTCGACAACCGGTCGCTCGAGCTCAACGACGAACTGAATGTCGCGGTGTTCGACCCGAAGCTTGCGGAGCGGCTGCTCGCCGATGTCGAGCGTGACA
Organism: uncultured Acidobacteriota bacterium; assembly: GCA_963814955.1. Classification (GTDB taxonomy): domain Bacteria; phylum Acidobacteriota; class Vicinamibacteria; order Vicinamibacterales; family UBA2999; genus DATCJA01. Next base: position 825,335 of record CAWFEX010000006.1, on the reverse strand, counting down.
TCGCACGCTCGCACCGGCTGGACCTGCAGTCCTGGCGCGCGCGCCCTCTGCACATTCGCGCTCGCGAGCAGCTCTGGAGCTTTTTCGGGGAAGTCTTCTAGACGAAAACCACACCACGAAGGCCACGAAGATATTTTGATGCCCGCCTCCGCCGCGAAGCGGCTTCGGCGAGGTCGCGCCGGAGCGCGCGCCTAACGAAAACGTGCGCGCGAAAGCGGACGCGTGCGCTTGACCCTCGTCCCAGTTCGTAGATAGAATCGCGCGGTCACTCGACGGGATTCCCGTCTCACCCTCCAATGAATTCTTGGGACGCGCGGATGCAGCATTACAGTTCCAACACGGACTTGCAGCCGGGGCAACTGTCCTCCAGCGCCCCGGAGTCGTAGCCGTTGGCACAGATCTTCCCCCCTGGGTGGAACAAGCTCCCGGTCGTAACCGCCATCGCGCTCAGCCTTGGTTCGGTGCTCGTGGTTGCCGCCGTCTGGTACTACTTTTCGCCCTGGTATACAGATGTGGGCTACCGTCCTGTGCAGCCCGTCCCGTACAGCCACAGGCTCCACGTCGGTGAGCTTGGGCTCGACTGTCGATACTGTCACGCCTCGGTCGAGATTTCGAACGTCGCCAACATTCCGCCCACGCAGACGTGCATGAACTGCCATCAAACCGTGAGGAGGGACAGCGAGGTGCTCGCTCCGATTCGGGAGAGCGCCATGAGCGGGCGGCCGATGCGCTGGATTCGCGTCCACAATCTGCCCGACTATGCGTATTTCCCTCACCGCGCGCATGTGACGGCCGGAATCGGCTGCGTCAGCTGCCACGGCCGCATCGACGAGATGGAAATAGTCACTCAGATGACGCCGCTCAGTATGAGCTGGTGCCTCGACTGCCACCGCAACCCTGATCCCTATAGACGCCCCGTCGCGGAAGTCACCAACATGAAGTGGGCGCCGCCGCGGGACATTCAGGCGCTCACGGCGCAGCTCGACAAAGAACGACCGATCAATCCGCCGACTGACTGTTCGGGGTGCCACCGGTGAGCCGGACCTACTGGCGAAGTCTCGCGCAGATCGAGGATCGCCCCGAATTTCGGGCCGCGCTCGAGCGGGAATTCCCGGAAGGCGCGTCGGAGCTTTCCGAAGGGGTCACCCGTCGCGAGATGATGATGCTCCTGGGCGCCTCGCTCTCGCTCGCGGGCCTCGCGGGGTGCCGGCGCCCGGTCGAAGAGATAGTCCCCTATGTCACTGCCCCCGAGGATGTTGTCCCTGGCATCCCCCGCTACTACGCGACGACGATGCCGTTCCGCCGGAGCGCCTACGGTCTGATTATCGAGAGCCACGAAGGGCGACCGACCAAAATCGAGGGAAACCCATCACACCCCTCGACCCTCGGGGCCTCATGCTCCCTCGTCCAGGCGTCCGTGCTCGGACTCTACGATCCCGACCGTTCACAGTCGGTCAGGCAGCAGGGTGCACCGAAGACCTGGAATGATTTCGTCACTGCCTGGGCCCAGCTGTCCGAGGCCCATAGCGCCGATGGCGGCGCAAGCCTTGCGGTCCTCTCCGAGTCCTTCTCCTCTCCCACGCTGGCACGCCTCGCATCCGAGTTCCGCACGCGTTATCCGAAGGCGACGTGGGCCACTTACGACGCTGTCAGCGACGAGAACCGGCTCGCGGGTCTTCGGTCCGCCATCGGTCGCGACGTCGACCTGATGCTCCGGCTCGATCGAGCCGCGGTCATTCTCGCGCTCGACGCCGACCCGCTGCTCACCGACCCGGAGATGATCCGTCACGCGCGAGGCTTCGCGGACGGAAGGCGTGCGGGAGCCTCCGGCGGCGCGATGAACCGGCTGTACGCAGTTGAAGGGGTCTACTCGCTGACGGGAACCATGGCGGATCATCGGCTCCGTCTCGAGAGCCGGCAGATTGCCGCATTCCTCGCAGCCCTGGCCGCGCGCCTTGCTCCGCCCGCGGCCGGAGCCGGGAGCCAGGCGGGGGCCACCGTCGCGGGTGTCGACGCGCGCTGGATTGACGCCCTTGCCAAGGACCTTCTCGCGAACCGCGGCAGGTCCTTGATTGTGGCTGGGGAACGCCAGCCTGCGGCCGTGCACGCCGCCGTCTGCGCGCTGAACACATCTCTCGGCAACACAGGCACGACGGTGAGCTACTACGAGACCAGGGACGCGGCGCTTCCGAGCGTGAGCTCGCTGGCGTCGCTCGTCTCCGCGATGCAGTCGGGCACGGTTCAGACGCTCGTCGTCCTCGGCGGCAATCCGGTGTTCGATGCCCCCGCCGATCTCGACTTCGCCTCGGCCATGGCGAAGGTCCCTCATTCGGTCGTGCTAGGGCATGCGGTGGACGAAACATCCTCCAAGGCGGAGTGGCATATCCCGCGCGCTCACTATCTCGAATCGTGGGGAGACGCCCGCGCAGTTGGAGGCACGGTCAGCGTCGTCCAGCCGCTGATCCTTCCCCTGTTCGGCGGACGAACCGCTCTTGAACTGCTGGGGTTGATTGTCGGAGGCAAGGAGCGTCCCGGCTACGAAATCGTGCGGGAGACGTGGAACACGATCCTCGGCGCGGACCAGTTCGATAGCAAGTGGAACCGCGTCCTGCATGATGGATTGCTTTCCGGCAGCGAGCTTCAAGAAGTTGTCCCGAATCCCACCGCGCAGCCCATGGCGGCAGCTCGCGAGCCTGATTGGCGGCGGCGGCGCTGGCCCCCAGCCGGCCGGGGCGGGATCGCCGGGTGACCTGGAGGTTGTGTTCCTCCCGTCTCCCTCGCTTCACGATGGCCGATTCGCAAACGACGGGTGGCTGCAGGAGCTTCCCGATCCCCTCACCAAACTCACCTGGGACAACCCCGCGCTCGTGAGCCCGACGACAGCGGCAATGCTTGATCTTGCGAGCGGGGATGTGGTGCGTCTCGATTACGCGGGCCGCTCGCTCGAGCTTCCAGTGTGGCTGCTTCCTGGCATGGCGGACGGGGTCGTCGCCTTGACACTCGGTTATGGCCGTTCGAACGCGGGTCGGATTGGCTCCGGGGTTGGGTTCAACACGTTCAGGGTCCGAGGCTCCAAAGCAACTGGCTTTGACGGGGGCGCCAGACTCACCAAGCTCGCACGCACTTACCCGCTCTCAGCGACCCAGGACCACGGCAGCATGGAGGGCCGCCCTCTCGTCCGCGAGTCGACGCTGACCGAGCTCCGATCAGAAGTGGCCTCCGGACCAGAGCCAGCCGAGGGCGCCCCCGCGGGGGAACCCCCACAGGCCCAGGAAGAGGGAGGAGTCCCCGGCCCATTCGGCGTCTTCCCGGAGGAAACGGAACACTTCTCGCTCTGGAAGGAACATACCTACGATCAGGGCCACCAGTGGGGGATGACGATCGACTTGAATGCCTGCATCGGCTGCAACGCATGCATGACGGCGTGCCAGAGCGAGAACAACATCCCCGTCGTCGGCAAGGTCGAGGTCGCGAGGCAGCGCGAAATGCACTGGATCCGGGTCGACCGGTACTTCTCCGGCGAGCCTTCCGGCAGCCCGGAGGTCGTCTTCCAGCCCGTCCCCTGCATGCACTGCGAGGACGCTCCCTGCGAGCAGGTCTGCCCCGTGGCCGCGACCGTGCACGACAGCGAGGGTCTCAATGTGATGGTCTACAACCGGTGCATCGGGACGCGCTACTGCTCGAACAACTGTCCCTACAAGGTGCGCCGGTTCAATTTCTTCAACTTCACCAAGGACACGCCCGACATTCTCAAGCTCGCGATGAACCCGGACGTCACGGTCCGCGCGAGGGGCGTCATGGAGAAGTGCACGTACTGCACGCAGAGGATCGAATCGGGCGAAGATCGATGCGAAGCTCTCGGGGCGCGCGCTCCGTGACGGCGACGTCAAGACGGCCTGCCAGCAGGCCTGCCCCGCCTCGGCGATCGAGTTCGGAGATCTTCGGGACTCGGCGAGCCGCATCGTCAAGGCGAAGGCCGATCCACGCAACTACGCGCTCCTCGACGAGGTGAACACGAAGCCCCGGACGACCTATCTGGCCAAGGTGCGCAACCCGAATCCGGAAGATTCGAGGGCGTCGCATGACCGCTCGCACGTCAGCGTGTGCTCGGTGCGTTCGCGCTGACCTCTGTCGTCGTCCTCGCGGGCTGCGCGCGCGGCTGCACGTCGAGCCGTCCTCCCATCCATCTCAACCCGAGCATGGACGACCAGCCGAAGGTCCGCCCGCAAACAGCCAGCACTTTCTTTTTCAACGGTGCGTCCATGCGCGAGCCCGTTCCCGGAACGGTCGCGATCGGCGGGCTCAAGGAAGACGCCGCCTTCTTCACGGGGAAAGGAGCGGACGGGCAGTTCGTCGCGACGATCCCAGAGCCTGTGAATGATGCGCTACTCGAGCGCGGCCGCCAGCGCTACGGGATCTATTGTCAGCCTTGCCACGACGCTCGGGGGGACGGCAGGGGGATCCTGTTCCAGCGAGGCAACGTCCCCACTGCGACCTTCCATGACCCGAAGATTGTGGCGTACCCGGACGGGCAGATCTTCGACGTCATCACGAACGGAATGGGACTGATGTCCGGGTACAAGTGGCCGATCACTCCTGCGGACAGGTGGGCGATCGTCGCCCACGTGCGAGAGCTCCAGCGCGAACGGCAGGCACGCGCCGCGGCCACGGGCGTCCCCGCAACCGCCCCCGCAGCAACCGCCCCCGGGGCCGCGCCAGCGGGCGCCGCCGCGCCCCCACCGGCAACCACCCCCGCGACCGCGCCAGCGGGCGCCGCCGCGCCTCCACCAGCAACCACCCCCGCGAGCAAGCCCTGAGGTGATGGGATGAACGGCGCAATGAATCGCAAACTGCTGTTCGTGCTCGGTCCCGTCACGGGTGTGGTGATGTTCGCCGCTGTCGTGATGATCGCCACGTTCCTGACAAACCGCGAGTACAGGGAGCCTTACCGCGCTCCAGCCGCGACTGTTGACGCCACGCCCCGCGTGGAGGGACTGGTGACCGAGGAGGCCGACGCGGAGGCGGCGGCGCGGGCAAGGCCTTACGTGGAGGCCGAATACCGGACCTTTCCGGGGATCGGGAGCCGCGTGGCCATCTGGTCGATCGCGCAGCTCCACCTGCTGTTTGCGGCCTTCGTCCTGGCGGTTCCGCTCTTCGCCATCATCATCGAGATCATCGGCTACAAGACCGGAGACCTGCGATACGACCGGCTCGCGCACGAGTTCACGAAGCTCCTCTCCGTCTCCTTCTCGCTCACCGCGACCTTCGGCGCGTTTCTGACGTTCATGCTCATCGCCCTGTATCCAAAGTTCACGAACTACCTGATGAGCGTGTTCTCCCCGACGTTTCTGCCGTACGTGCTGCTCTTCTTCGCAGAAGCCGCGTTCCTCTACACCTATTACTACGGCTGGGGGAAGTTCCATCCATTGGTGCATATCGGCCTTGGCGTCGGCCTCAACGTCGTGGGCACGGCGATCATGTTCATCGCCAATTCCTGGCTCACGTTCATGATGTCGCCGAATGGGGTCTCGGATACAGGAGCCGTGATCTCCGTCTGGGACGCGGTCTACAACTTCACCTGGATGCCGATCAACGTCCATCGTGTCATCGCAAACGTCGCCTTCGGCGGATCGGTCGCGGCCGCGTACGCCGCCTTCAAGTTCCTGCAGGCCGAAACCGACGAGGACCGCGCGCACTACGACTGGATGGGTTACATCGGGAACTTCGTCGCCATCAGCGCCTTCCTTCCGCTTCCCTTCGCCGGCTACTGGCTCGCGAGCGAGATCTACGCGTACTCGCAGACGCTCGGGCTCACGATGATGGGCGGCGCCTTCTCGTGGCTCTTCATCATCCAGGCCGTTCTCATCGGGAACCTCTTCCTCGCGGCCAACTACTATCTCTGGCTCGGGATGGGACGCGTGGAGGGAGGGCAGCCGCTTCAGAAGTTCATCAAGTACCTGCTCATTGCGATCGCGCTCTGCTTCATGGTCTGGGCGACGCCGCGATCGATTATCGCGACCGTCTCCGAGCTCCGGGCGATGGGAGGGTCGGCACACCCGATTCTGGGCTTCCTCGGCGTCATGTCCGCCAAGAACACCGCCGTGAACATCCTGATCCTCACGACCTTCATGAGCTTTCTCCTCTACCGGCGGACGGGAAAGGTCGCAACGGTATCGTGGGCGAAAATGGGTCATTTGGCGCAGCTCAGCATCTTCGCCGCCGTCGCGGTTTTCGTCATCTTCCTCGGCATCTACGGGTACTTCGTCGAGGCGAGCGTCAGAATTGGCCTCTCGGTGCCCCAGGTCAGCTCGGTCCTGTTCGCCATGGTGTCAATCACCGCGATCGACATCTTCCTCTTCCGCGGGGCGAAGGCGGGCGAGGTGCGCTGGGGAAAGATCCCGGCGATCTCGCAGTACGTGCTGATCTTCATTGCGGTCACGTTCACCTGGCTCATGGGGCTCATGGGCTACGTTCGCTCTGGGTTGCGACAGCACTGGCATGTCTACGGCGTCATTCGGGACACCTCGGCCGACGCGTTCACGCCCACGCTGGGCTTCGCGACGCAGGTCGTTTCGGTGACCGTGCTCGCGTTTTTCCTGCTGATCGGCTTCGTGTTCTGGATCACGAGCCTGCACGACCGACCTGAGTACGCGGCGTCGCCGCAGGAAGCGCCGAAGAGAGTGACGCACACAGGCGGACAAATAGTTCTCGGGGGCGCAGTACCCCATCATCCGAATAAGAATGCGTAGCCTACTTAGGCGGATGTCATGACGATTCCGCTCCTACCGCGAATCGGCGCCCTCGTCCTCGTAACGACCTCGTTCTATGCCTATGTTGGCTCGATGGTGCCTCAGAACGAGGTTCAGCCTCCTCAGGAAACTGTGATCAGAGCGGACCTGACCACGGCCGACATGGTCACGGTCGGTCGCGAGATCATGGACGGCAAGGGACTCTGCTTTACCTGCCACACGATCGGCCGGACCGGGGCGCTTCGGTTCCCCGACCTCGCGGGGGTCGCGGGTCGCGCGACGGAGCGCGAACCGGGCCTGAGCGATGTCGAGTACTTCGCCCAGTCGATGTACGACCCTAACGCCTACGTCGTGCCGGGTTTCAATCCGGGGATGCCCGTTATCAACAGGCCTCCGATTGGTCTTACGGATCAGGAGATTCTCTGCGTGATCGCGTACCTCCAGTCGCTTGGCGGCACGCCGACGGTCACGCTCCAAACGGCGCACCGCTACTACACCCCGCCGGCCGCGCCGGGCGCGGCGCCGGCGGCTGGCGCGCCGCCCGCCCCGGGGGCCGCGCCAGGTGCGCCTCCGGCCCCGGGGGCCGCGCCGGGCGCAGCGCCGCCGGCGGCCGCGCCACCCGCTCCAGGGGACCGCACCAGGTGTGCCTCCGGCCCCGGGAGCCACGCCGGCCACAGGAACGGTGCCACGATGAACATCCCGATCGTCCTGGCTGTAGTCGTCGTGTTCGGGCTCCTTCGCTTCCGTCGGGCGAATCTGCTGCTGTGGGCTGGCGCCTGGTGGGTAGGGCTCTACGTCCTGCTCCGATTCGGATTCACGACCCCGATTCCCGCCTCCGTCATCTCGATTTACATGGGCATCGTCTCCCTCGCGATCCTGGCGTACCTGTCCTCCAGCCAGGAACGCCGCGAAGAGGTGTCTGGACCGCTCATCCGGTTCATGACTGAGAGGCGGTACACACCGTTCCTGGGCGCAATGGCCGTTGCCATCCCGGCGCTCGCAGCCGCGAACGTCTACGTCCAGATGAACGTGCCTATCGAGCCTCCGTTCTTCCCGCGAACGATCCATCCTGCATCGCCTTCCGAGATCACGGTCCAGGACAACAGGGTCGACATCGATGCTGGGGACAACCCGTTCCGGGAACTCGAAACATCGAATCCGGAAGAGTTCCGCAAGCACGTCGAGAACGGGCGCCAGGTCTACTATCGGAACTGCGTCTTCTGCCACGGCGACAACCTGGGGGGCAACGGCATGTTCGCCCACGGGTTGAACCCGATCCCGACCAACTTTGCCGACGGGCAAACGCTCCCGAATCTCAGCGAGACATTTCTGTTCTGGCGAATCTCCAAGGGAGGTCCGGGGCTGCCCGAAGAGGGGGGCCCGTGGGACACGGCCATGCCCGCCTGGGAGAAGTTCCTCAAGGAAGAGGAGATGTGGGATGTGATCCTCTTTCTCTACGATTTCACGGGCCAGAGGCCCGCTGTACGCGCCCTAGAGCAGGTCGAGGCACAATGACCTCCGTCGTGGCTCTGCGCGGATGTTTCGCTCTCCTAATCGCTTGGTTGTGCGCCGTGTCGCTGGGATCGCTGCGCGAGCCTGCGCTGAGCGACGCAGTAGTGGTCGGAGTCGAAGCGCAGGGTCCCGACGTCGGGACCGAGGCGCAGCGGGAGTCGGGCAGGGCCCTCTACGTCAAGAACTGCGCGCAGTGCCACGGCGAGAAGGGCGACGCCCAGGGCTATGCCACCCCGCACTTGTCCCCGAGGCCCCGGGACTTCACGACCGCCAAGTTCAAAGTTCGGACGACTCCCAACGGCGCGCTCCCGACCCATCAGGATCTTGTCAACATCATCCGGCGCGGGATGCCCTACACCTCGATGCCCGCGTGGCCCGACCTGTCCGATCAGGAAGTTTCGGATCTCGCGTACTTCCTTACGACCTTCTCCGCCGACTTCTCGAACGCGGAGCTTGTCCCCAAGCCGATGGAGCTTCCAGGCGCGCCGGGTTCCACGCAGGAGTCGATTGAGCTCGGAAAGAAGCTCTACGTGGAGATCGGCTGCGTAAAGTGCCACGGTAACCTCGGGCGCGCCGACGGACCTTCGGCTCCAACGTTGACAGACGACTTGATGCAGCCGATACGGGCGGCAGACCTCACGCACAGCTGGACCTTCCGTGCAGGGTCGTCGCGCGAGGATATGTTCCGGACAATGACCACGGGGCTCAACGGCACGCCGATGCCGTCGTTCGCCGACAGCCTCACGGTCGAGCAACGATGGGCGATCACTGACTTCATCGTCTCGATGTCGAGCAGTGACGGCCCTGGCTATACCAATCTCGTCGTCGCGAAGCCCGTGCAGGATCCTATCGATGTGGCGAAGGGAACTGCGAGCTTCGAATCCGCCCCTGTCGCCCGGTTTCCAATCATCGGGCAGATCACGGAGCCCGGACGCTCGTTTCATCCCCCCGCGACCGACGTAACCGTTCAGGCGATCTACGACACCGAGTCAATCGCCCTTCTCGTTCGATGGCACGACATGGGCGCGGACAAAGCGGGGAAGAACGGGCCGATGCTTCCAGTGCCGCCGGAGGAGGAAGAGTCGGCGCCAGGAGGAGCTTCCCCGGCGGCCGGAGGGAGTCCCGTTCGGCGACGCGGAAGTCGCTGAGCCGCAGGCCCCAGCAGACCCATTCGCGGAGCCAGCCGCGCCAGGCGCCCAGGCGTCCGAGTTCTCAGACGCGGTCGCGATCCAGGTGCCTTCGCAGCTGACGGCGGGCGCCCGAAAACCCTACTTCATTTTTGGTGACGCCCAGAACCCGGTGGATCTCTGGTTCTTCGACCTGGCGCGTCCCGATCCCGTTCAGTTCACAGGCCGGGGAAGCGCGGACGTCGCGGTGAACGACACGGGGGATCTCACCGGCGTCGCGAACTACGACCAGGGAGAATGGTCGGCCATCTTCAAGACGGCCGCTCACCGCAAGCTCGGGCGCCCCGTTCGCGCCCGGACAGTTCATGCCGATCGCCTTCTCGGTCTGGGACGGGTTCTCACGCGAACGTGGCAACAGGCGAGGCCTCACGGTCTGGAACTCCCTTTACCTCGAGCCCGAAGTGGTCCCGTCGGCGGTCGGCCCGATGGTGAGGACGGCCTTGCTCATTCTCGCGCTCGAGCTGGTCGTGGTCGGCTGGGTGCGGCGGTGGCATTCCGGCTCTCGCGCCCACGGGGCTGTCGGCGGAGATCCGAGTCAACCGGCACCCACGCGAGCGTGAGCCCGTTATGCGGACCTGAACGCGAATTTCGTAATCGTTGCCCGACCGCTAACGGGCTAGGCGCGCGGAGCGCGCCAAGTAGATATAGCCAGCGAGCCAAGGGCATCACCGGGGTATCAAGGGCACGCCCTTGGCTAGCTGTTGCGGGCTATCCGGAGGATCCATGTACAAGAGCATTTACGTTCCAGTCGATAACTCAGACCACTCCAACCGCGCCGTCGCCTGCAGCGTCGCGCTGGGCAAGGCGTTCTCCGCGAAACTCGTCGGCTGCCACGTCTACGCGGCCAAGCTGCACGACTATCGCTTCAGGCAGATGGAGTACACCCTGCCCGAGGAGTACATCGACGAGGTGGAACTGGAGCGCCAGCGCAAAATCCACGACAGCCTCATCACGATGGGCCTCAAGCTCATCTCCGACAGCTATCTCGATAGCATGTCGCGTCTCTGCGGTGAGTCGGGCCTGGCGTTCGAGCCGCGGATGATGGACGGGAAGCATCACACCGAGATCCTCAGGGATCTCGCCGGCTCACCGCACGACCTGGTCGTCATGGGGGCCCTGGGGATCGGGCGCGCCCGGGACAGCGTCATTGGCTCCGTGTGCGAACGCGTGGCTCGCCAGTCCGACCGCGATGTCTGGGTGGTCAAGCACGTCCCCGAGCCTGGCGAGGCGGAGCGGGACACGATCCTGGTCGGGATCGACGGCAGCCCGCAGTCGTTCGGCGCGCTCATGACGGCCATCGGACTGGCCCGCACGTTCGGCAAGCAGATCGAAGCGATCGCCGTGTACGACCCCTATCTCCACTACTCGGTCTTCAACGGCATCGTCAACGTGCTCACCGAGCAGGCGGCGAAGGTCTTCCGCTTCGAGGAGCAGAATCAGCTGCACGAGGAGATCATCGACACCGGGCTCGCGCAGATCTATCAGTCTCACCTCGAGGTGGGCGAGCGGATGGCGAGCGAGGACGGCGTCGCGATCAAGAAGACGCTCCTCGACGGCAAACCCTTCCAGAAGATCCTCGACCACGCGCGCAAGACGAATCCGTGGCTCATCGTGGTGGGGCGCATCGGCGTCCACAGCCCGAAGGACGAGACGGGGCTGGGAAGCAACGCGGAGAACATTCTCCGCGGCGCGCCGTGCGACGTTCTCCTCTCCACGCGTCTCGAGGTGCCCCGGCTCGACGTGCGCGCCGAGGAGACGGTGCGATGGACGCCCGAAGCTGAAGAGCGCATGACGCACGTGCCCGAGCAGGTCAAGGGAATCGCCCGCACCGGCGTCCTTCGCGTGGCACTCGAGAAGGGGCATTCCGTGATCACCAGCGCGGTGATCGACGAAGCGATGGATCGGTTCATGCCGAAGAGCGCCTCGGCCGCGACCAAGGCGCTGGCTGAGGCCGTGGCGCTCGAGCGGGCGAAGTCCGGCCCCGTGTCGATGTGCCGGGCATGCGGCGTGACGGCTATGCAGAGCGACCCAGTGAGGTGCACGGTCTGCGGCGCCACCGACTTCGAGGTGATCTCGCGGGAGATGATCGAGAAGATCGCTGCGGTGGAGGGAGGTCTCCAGGAGGAGACCACTTACGACGGGCGCAAGCTGCGCTGGTCGGAGGATGCCAGGAAGGGCCTCTGGACCATGAAGAACGCCTATCAGCGCCGCCGCGTCAAAGCGCGGGTCGAAAAGCGCGCGCGCATGATGAAGCTCGACGCGATCACGGTCGAATTCGCACGACAGGTGATCGAAGAGGAGACCGGGACACCGCTGGAGATCGGGACTGCCACTGCAGGCGTCGCCACCGACCCTTCGGCAGGCTCAGGGTCGCCGCGAGCGACGTCGAGCGGCGACAAGCGGCTCGTGGCGCGCGACGACAAGAAGAACCCGCTGATCTCGACGTTCGAGTGGACGGCCGACGCCGCGCAACGCATCTTGCGCGTGCCGGCTGGCTTCATGCGGAACAAGACGCAGGAGCGCATCGAGGAGCTCGCGCGGGAACGCGCCGCGTCAACGATCGACCTGGCGCTCGTCGAAGAGGGCATCGACCTCGGGAAGAAGATGATGGCCGAGATGATCGCGACTTACCAGGGTCCGCCATCAACGGGCGCGAAGCCGATGCTCAACGAGGTAAGCCCGCTCACTGCCCGCAGTGCGTCCGAGGGGTGAGCTCGTACCGCTTTTGCCGCACCGATGACATCGGGCTTCTCGTCGACGCGCTGAATCGCTGCTGGTTGCCGTACTTTCCCGACCAGGGGGCCATTACACCCGCGTCGTTCAAACGGTCGATCCGCGACCTTCAGGTCTGGTGCAGCAGCTGCATGGTCGCCTTCTCGGGCTCCGACGCGATCGGCGTGCTGATTGGCGCCAAGCGGCCTGGCGCTACGCTCGTCCACAAGATCGCCGTCCATCCCGATCATCGGCGACAAGGTCATGGGCGTCATCTGCTCGCCTCGCTCGGCTCGAAGCTCGCGATTCTCGGTCCCCCGAGAATCGTCGCCGAAGTTCCCGAGAACCTCGCTGCTGCGTGTGGGCTCTTCAGCGCATGCGAATATGTCCAGGAAACGGTCCTGACAGACTATGTCTTGGAAGGGAGCGAGCACGGCGACGCCACGCGAGTCGGGATCATGATTCCCGTCACGATCGATGATCTCACCGCCAATGGCCTCCTTGAAGAGGCCCATTCGCAAACATGCTGGGAGCGCTCGGTCGAGACCCTCACGGCAAGGAAGGACGACATCGCGGGACTCGCCATCGCCTCCGACGAGCAAATCGAGGCCTATCTCCTGTACGTGACGCGCGGAGTGGAGGAGACGGAGATTCTATCGCTCCGCTCTTTCATCGAGGATAGTGGAGCGCGTTTGAAGCGACTGCTCGCGCAGCTCCGCACGCAAGGCGTGCAGTTGATGCGGTTCCCGAAGGTCCACCCCGCGGAAATCTCGAAGGAGTGGCTGGAGACGCTCGGTTTCCGCGCCGTTGCCTCGCATCGACTCTACGCAGCGCGGGCGCGGTCCGAATAGCCGTAGATCAGCCGCGTTACTTGGCGGATTCCTGAGGATTTGGCGAGCTTCGCGGCAGTAGCATTGCGAGCGCCGCTCAACAACGTTAGCCTGACAGAACCTGAAGGATCATTTTGAACTGTCGCACCCGACTTCTCTCCGCGATCGGCGTGAGCTTCTGGGCTACCGTGGTCGCCGGCAGCCAGGCGCCCTCCGTAGCACTTACAGAGGCACTGCGGGCCCGCGTGAAGGACGAGGGGTTCGGGATTGTGACGTCCATCAGAGGACTGCCGCTCGGCGTTCGCAACGGGCTGCAGGCATTGTTCGGCAGCCAGACACTCGACATCGCGGAGCCCGGCGCCGAATTTCAGGCAACCGACGTGATCGTCAATGCGACGCTGCCGGCGCGTCGGCTGGTCGCGGCGGGGTGCTCGACCGCGTATTGCCTCGTCTACTATGAGCGCGGCGGCATCGCCCACACGTGGCATGTGGCGCTGTTTTATTGGACGCCTGCCGCGACTCGATTCGAGTGGGGCGGTATTGCGCCAGGCGGCCTGACGAAAATCGACGACGTTCGAAACGCCGTCTTATCCGGCGCGATCGGTCCGGCCGGATTCTGGTAGTGCTATCGCCGAAGGGCGAGGGCGCGGCCCGTCAATCAGTAGCGGGCCCCCCGCGCATCGTCTCTCCCGGGTCGAGTCTGTCGGACCCCACCCATGTCAGGGCCAATATCCGGATGACCCCGCGGCTTCCAGAATGTGAACCAGGTATGCCCGTGCGCCTTGCCCCGGCGGATGTACCAGATGTAGTACGGAACCCAGAGCGCGATCATCAGGACAACCGCAAGCGTGATCCCAGTCGAGAAATCCATTGCTCAGCTCCTCGCGTCGGTCCGGCTAAAGCCGGACACTACGTCTGTCATTCAAACTGCAAGCGGCGGTCCTGGTCCTGAGCTCGTCTTGGGTGGCCCCGGCTCGACGGTGTAAGCTATCAAACCTCGCCCTTCGAAAAGGCTCAGGCGACCCTGAGCAACGTCGAAGGGCCGGAATATCCACAAAGTGAAGGGTTACTACGACATCGTCGGCGATGGAGGCTCCAGAGTCCTCGAGCAGGTTGCTGAGCAGCGCACGCGGATTACCGATGGGCTCGCAGGGGTACGTCATCTCGTGGCCGTGGGCTCCGGCAAGGGCGGAGTCGGCAAGAGCACGCTGACGCTGCATCTCGCGGGCGCGCTACGCGCGCGGGGCCTTCGCATTGCGATCCTGGACGCAGACTTCAATGGACCCTCACAGGCGCGCATGGCAGGCGTCCAGGGGACACCGTTCGTTCCTGGCAGCCACAAGGTGGCGCTGCCGCGCACCACGAATGGAATCTCCGTCTTCTCGATCGGTTCGCTGATCCCGGAGTCAGAGGCGCTCGAGTTCGAGAGCGCGGCGCACGGCGAGTCGCATACATGGCGCGCCACGAGGGAGTTTGCGCTCCTCGGCGAGATCCTCGGGGCCTTCGAGTGGGGAGAGCTCGATCTGCTGATGTTCGATCTGCCGCCGGGAGCCGAGCGAACCGTCCAGTACGCCGATTTCCTCGGGCCCCGGACCTCGTTCCTGCTCGTGACGATCCCTTCTGAGGTAGCACGGGGTGTGGTCGCTCGCTCGGTAGCAGCTCTGTCGAAGAGCCCGAATCGCCTCCTCGGTTACGTCGAGAACATGAGCGGTTACTACTGCCGCGACTGCAACGCCATCAAGCCGCTCTTCGTCTCAACCAATCCCTTCGACGAGGCTCAGGGCAAGCCCTTCGACTCGCGCGACGTCGCGGCGCTCGCTCAGGACAAGCCCTTCGACTCGCGCGACGTCGCGGCGCTCGCTCAGGGCAAGCCACCGGGCCTGGGGATCCCCTGCCTCGGGAAGGTCCCATTCGATCCCGAGCTGGCACGGCAGTGCGATCTGGGCTCTCCTCTCGCGGAACTGCCCACCACGCCTGTTGGCCGCGCCCTGCAGCATGTGGCGCAGCAACTTCTGGACAGCCTTGATTCGACCACGCCCGCTCCAGCGGATGGCTGCGGCGAAGGAGCCCCGATGAAGTTCCTGTGCGTCCCCTGCGATAGCCCGATGAAGCTGCAAACCGTGGGACCGCCAGAGCGCGGCTCGTTGTCGATCGTCTACTCGTGTCCTGAGTGCGGCTACGAGATGGCGATGCTCACGAACGCTTACGAGACACAGGTCGTCCAGTCGCTCGGCGTGCGAATTGGTCCCGAGCGCGGCAGTCAGGCGACGGGTCTGGCCGAAGCTTCAGCGGAGGCGGGCGCGTCGGGCGCCGGCTGCCCGTTCTCCGCGATGATTCCAGGGACTGGAGAAGCGCAACGCGGCCCGGTTGCAGACCCGACACCCATCCGGTGGACTGCCGTAGCGGAAGCCCGGCTCGCGAAGGTTCCCGAGTTCGTCCGCCCCATGGCGCGGACCGGCATCGAGAGATTCGCCCGCGAGAGGGGGGCCGTGGAAGTGGACGAGCAGATCCTCGACGCGGCACGCGACTTCTTCGGCATGTGATGAACACGAGCACAGCTCCCCTGAGCGAGCGGGGCGAGGGCGCGCGAGTCGAAGGGTTCACCCGGCCCTACGTCATTTCCTGGAACCTCACCTACCGCTGCAACCTGGCCTGCGAGCATTGCTATCTCGACGCTGGCGGCAGCCCGCTGGTCGGCACGAAGGACTTCGCCGATCGGAGCGAGCTCGGCACCGAGGAATGCTTCAAGGTCATCGACCAAATCGCCGCGTTCGCGCCTGAATGCCTGACGATCCTGACTGGGGGCGAGCCGCTCTTACGGCGCGACATCCTCGAGATCGTCCGGCGCGCGGCGGAGCGTGGCCTCTGGGTGGTCGTCGGGACCAACGGCGTGTGCATCACGGAGAATGTGGCGAGTCGCCTGGCGGAGGCCGGAGCACGGGGGCTGTCCCTGTCCCTCGATGCCCTCGATGCCGAACGTCACGACCGCTTCAGAATGGTGCGTGGCGCCTGGCAGAACACGGTGGATGGAGCGGAGATCCTCCACAGGACCGGGCTCCCCTTCATCGTGCAGACGACCGCGGGCTCGCACAATCGCGGCGAGCTCGAAGCGATCGCCGACTTCGCGCACGATCGCCTTGCCGCCAAGGTCTGGAACCTCTACTTCCTGGTGCCGACGGGGCGCGGGCAGTTCGTGTCGGACATGACTCCCGCGCAGTACGACGAGGTGCTCGCCTCGCTCTACCGGATTCAGCGGAAGTACGACCGCCGGATGCTCGTGAACGCCAAGTGCGCACCGCATTACATCAAGACCGTTCTGGAGAATGCCGCCGAGACCGATCCGAAGATCAGGACCTACTCCGGAGGGGCCGGAGGGTGTCCAGCTGGGACGCATTACATGGGGATCCGGCCGAACGGGGATCTCACCCCTTGCCCGTACCTCCCGGTCTTCGCAGGGAACCTTCGCAGCGCGACTCTCGCGGACCTCTGGACCTCCTCGGAGCTGTTCGCCGGCATTCGCCGCCGCTCCTCGCTCGGCGGTCGGTGCGGAGAGTGCGAGATGAACGCCCACTGCGGGGGCTGCCGCGCCAGAGCCTACGGGATGACCGGCGATTTGATGTCCGAAGATCCGCTCTGCACGCACACGCCCGGGGCGTTCGCGGGGTCGCCGCTGCTCACGTTGCGTAGCTCTGGTTCGCCTGCCCTGAGCGAGCGAAGCGAGTCGAAGGGCGTCATCGAGTACGGCGGCGAATCGCCGCCGACGATCGCGTGGGACGATGCGGCCGCTGAACGGATGAAGAGGATCCCGGCGTTCGTCCGCGGGATGGTCGTCAGGGCCGTCGAGGAGTCCTGCCGCAAGAGCGGCCTCGATCGCGTGACCGTCGAAGAGCTCGAACAGATCCGCGCGCGGATGCCAACGCCGAAATTCTTTGGTTAGTGACCGGAAACCTGAAGGTTTCCGGCTACCGGTAGCCGGAGGCCTTCAGGCCTCCGCCCTACCGGAACGGGTCAGCTTCGGCCGTGGCCGCCTCGGCCACCGCTTCCTCCATCCACTTCTGGAATTCCTCGGCGCTCTGGACGTTGACAAAGCCACGCATCCGGGCATGGCCCAGACCGCAGAGCTGCGCGCAGGCGATCTGGTACTGGAATTCGGGATTCCCCGTCTGGGTCCGCATGTCCGCCGTTGTGATGGTGGGGATGAACCAGATGGGGATCGTCAAGCCGGGCACGGCGTCCTGCTTCACTCGAAACTCGGGCACGCCGAAGCTGTGGATGACGTCCTTGCTCCGGAGCCTCAGGATGGCCGGCCTGTTCACGGGCAGATAGAGCTGATTGACGGTCGTGACGTCGTCCTTCGCGGCAGGATCGGAGCGATCGAGTCCCAGCGGGTTCGACTGGAGGTCGAGCAGCTTGATGTCGGTGCGGCCGAATAACCGGTCGGGCCCGGGATAGTGGAAGTTCCACGCGAACTGCTCGCCGGTGACCTGAACGATCTGCGATTCGTTCTCCGGGGGGATGTCGCCGATCCTCGCGGCCCACAGGGGGATTGCGAATCCGATCAGGAGAACGGCCTCGACCACGGCCACAGCAACCTCGAGATAGGTCGACCTGTTCGACGTGACGCCCTTGTAGTCCGCCACCGGATTCCGCGATTTCCGGAAACGGACCAGGGTGTAGAGGAAGAACCCTCCCCAGCCCACGAACAGGATGAGCATGAAAATGTGAATCCAGCCGATCAGGTTGTCGATCTGTGCGCCGTGAGCCGCGGCGAGCGGCGGGAGCCCCAGCCATTCGGTCATGATCTCGACGCTCCTCCTTGGAGCTCCGACCACTCAATGTCGAGGTCGATCTCCGCGATGCGCTTCGCGCGTTTACGGAGATACAGGAAGAAGGCCATGAACGCGCCCTGCACGGCAAGTGTGATGGCCAGCAGCACCAGGATGCCGAGCTTCGTCCCGTCGATCATCGAGGTGTTCTCTGCGTCGAGTAGCCCGAAGCACACCGGGCAGGCAAGGACGCTCGAGCTGCCGCCGAACACGATGGCAGCCGCAGTCATGAGAACCCGTGTCATTCCGAGACGGATCGACCCTGTCTTCATCACAGCGTCCTCGTTTTGCGCAGGAACCACGAGTCGTAGACGACCAGGCCGAACGACACGGCGAAAGACGCGATGGCCGCGACGAGGGTTGCGATCCCGTCCCCCCGCGCATATTGGGACAGGCACCAGAGACCGAACAGCACCGCGAGCGCCGCGGAGAGGAGGATCAGCAGGGCGTGGAACCACCTGAGGTTCATTAGTGGATCCAAAAGCCGTTGCTGTGGGTGACGACCGGAAGCGCCAGCAACGCCACGAAAAAGGCAACGGTCAGCGCGAGGACCGCGTAGATCAGTTTCTTCTCGGAGACCAGGTGCATGAAGTAGCCCGCCACGAGTGCTCCCTTAACGGTCGCGACGAACAGCGCAACGGTCACGGCAAACGGAACGGCAAGGTCAAGTACGAGACCGCCACCGTGATGAGTGTGAGGACCATCAATGCGACGAAGACGGTGATGTAGACCCTGACGTGTTTGTCGATATCGACTGCGTGATCGCCCGCCATGGATGCCGCTGCGTGGTCACTCGTCATGAATGCCGCCTACAGAAGATGCCGCTTTACAAAAGATACAGCGTCGGGAAAAGGAAGATCCAGACCAGATCCACGAAATGCCAGAAGAGCCCGGAGTGCTCGACGCGGTTTGTAAACCACACCGGATTCGTCTTCCAGAGCTTCGCGCCGGGGCCCCAGAAATACGCGTTCACGCACATCCCGCCGAACACGTGGAGCATGTGCAGGCCGGTCAAGGTGTAGTAGATGGCGAGGAAGTTGTTGCTGCTGGGATATTCCCCTAATGCGAGATGGTGGCCGTATTCGAAATACTTGACGATGAGGAAGACCAACCCGAGCAGGATGGTGGCCCCCATGTATTTCCGAAAGGTCCCGAAGCGGCGGCGCATCAGCGACGCCCACGCCATGACCATCGTGACGGACGACGAAATCAGGACGATCGTGTTGAACGTGGCAAGCGGGACGTCCAGGATCGTGTCTCCCCGCGGCCAGCTCGGCGCTCCTACCCGAATCAGGATGTAGCTCGCGAAGAGAGCCCCAAACAGCATGACCTCGGAGGCCAGGAAGAGCCAGATGCCGATCTTGCCGTTGTTCAGGCCGGTGTCGCGCCGGACCTCGACGGTGTAAGGGATGTCCATCGCGAATCAAGCCTCGAATTGGGGCACGAAGTCCTTGCCCGCGCCGGGCACGCTGTACTCGTAGGGTCCTCGGTACGCCTGCGGGGCGTGGGCGAAATTGCCGTGCGGCGGAGGCGAGGGAGCGGCCCACTCAATCGTCGTGGCCTGCCAGACATTGTCCTCGGCCTTCTCCCCGTGCCTGATGCTCCAGAAGAAATTGAAGATGAAGGGGATCTGGAAGGCCGCGAGCGCCCACGCGCCCCACGACGAGACGACGTTCCACTGCATGGTCGGCTGCGCAAAGTCGTAGGCCGATCCGGCGTCGAACAGGCGCCGCGAGACGCCGGCCATCCCGATGATGAACATCGGCATGAAGATGACGTTCATGAAGACGAGCGAGCCGGCGAAGTGAATCTTGCCGAGCGTCTCGCTCATCTTCCGGCCGGTTGCCTTTGGATACCAGTAGTAGATCCCCGCCATGAGGGCGAAGATCGTCCCCGGTGCGACGACGTAGTGGAAATGGGCGATGACGTAGTACGTGTCGTGCAGCGGGATGTCCGCGATGTTGAAAGCGAGCGGAAGCCCAGTGAGCCCGCCGATGCCGAACATCGGGAGAAAGGCGAGCGCGAAGAGCATGGGCGTGTTGAAGCGTATCGATCCACCCCAGAGCGAGATGATCAGGGCCGTGAGGATCACGACCGACGGAATCGAAATGATCATCGTGGTCGTCTGGAAGAACGCCGCCATCGCCGTCCCCATGCCGGTCATGAACATGTGGTGCGCCCAGACGATGAAGGACATGAAGCCGAGGAAGACGAGCGAGTAGACCATCGAACGATAGCCCCACAGCGGCTTCCGCGTGTTGTTCGCGATGATCTCGGCCACGATTCCCATCCCGGGCAGGATCAGGACGTAGACTTCCGGGTGCGCCAGGAACCAGAACAGGTGCTGCCAGAGGAGCGGGTTGCCTCCGCCGGCGCTGGCGAGGGGCTGTCCGCTGATGATGAGGCCGCCCGGGTCGAAGAAGGCCGTGCCGGCCACACGATCCATCAACTGCATGACCCCCGCGGCCTCGAGCGGCGGGAAGGCCAGGAGGAGGAGGAAGGCTGTCACGAACTGGGCCCACACGAAAAAGGGGAACCGCATGAAGGTGAGCCCCTTGGCGCGGATCTGGATCGTGGTCGTGATGAAGTTGACCGCTCCGAGCAGCGACGAGGTGATCAGGAAGATCATCCCGATGAGCCACCACGTCTGACCTGTGCCTGCGATAACGGAGAGGGGCGTGTAGGAGGTCCACCCGGCTTGCGCGGCGCCGCCGGGGACGAAAAAGCTGCCGAGCATCGTCATGCCGCCGAGGAAGAGGCACCAGTAGCTCACCATGTTGATCTTCGGGAACGCCATGTCCGGGGCTCCAATCTGGAGCGGGAGCACGAAGTTCCCGAATCCTCCGACGGCGAGCGGGACCACCCCGAGGAAGACCATGATGGTGCCGTGCATCGCCCCGAGCTCGTTGTAGAACTCGGGGAGCATCGTCCCGCCCGGCATGCGCGCTTCGCCGAAGAGCGCGCCGATCAGCGGCAGCGGCACGCCAGGGTAGGCGAGCTGCCAGCGCATCAGCATCATCAGACAAAAGCCGAACAAGAGGAACAGCAGGCCGGTGATGGCGTACTGGATGCCGATGACCTTGTGGTCGGTGGAGAAGACGTACTTGCGCCAGAAACCCAGCTCCTCGTGATGGGCTTCGTGCGGGACGTGCGGCTTGGGCGGAGCGACGCCTTGACTCATGGGGTGGTTCTCCCGATCGCTATTTCACAGCGAACGTGAAGTTCTGGCTCTTCGTCTCGTTGGCGCCAACCGTAACCGACGCCGTCTGCGTCCCGAGCCTCTCGTGCCAGGCGGTGATCTCGTAGGTCCCCGCGTCGAGGCCATTGAGCGAGAACTTCCCGTCCGCGCCAGTCACCGAGAAGAAGGGATGAGTGAAGACGCCGATGTAAGCGCTCATCCATGGGTGGACGTCGCACTTGACCTGGAGCATCGCCTCCGGCTTGGGGAACGACGTGGTCATCTCCTTGACCGTCGCCGGCTGCCCCCGGTTGAATGCCGGATTGATCTTGGGAAGCGTATGGATGTTGTGGAGGATGCCGTCGGAGTTGAGGATTCTATAGGGCTGCCCGACCATGATTCCCGTCACATGCGGCAGGTACTGACAGCCTTTTTGATCGAGAGTTACCGGAGTCTTGGGAGCGGGATAGGTCTTGCCTGCCGGCACCCCCTTCGAAACCCAGACCATGATGTTCCCCATGGTGTTGCCGCTGCCCAGGACCAGCATCTCGTTGGCCACGGGTTTCGCTCCGTGCGCCTTGTGGCACACAGGTTCGGCGTCCATGGCGAGCGGCTTGAGAGCGGGAGCTTTGCCGTTGAAGGTGACGGCTCCGGTAACGGTCGCCGCGCCAGCCACTCCCGGCAACAGTGCCGCCACTAACAGCCCAGCCGCCAGGCTCAACTGGTTCCATGTACAACGCATTGTCGTCTCCTTCATCAGCTCAATCCTGCCTCTCACGTCGCGGATTCTGCACTCATCCGTGATCAAAGCGGGCAGTCGGCACCAAAATACAAAAATTGCGAGCGCACTCTACAACAGAACTACACCAGAAACTATATCAAACCCGCCATGCGGGCAACCCTTCGACGCTGCTCAGGGCGAGCCCTTCGACGCCGCTCAGGCCGAGCCCTCGCCCGCCGTCGCGCGCTTGATGTGTACGGTCCGACTGCGCCGGCGGCTTCGTCGAGTACGACCTCACACGTTCTCGAACGCGAGCGATTCGGCGAGCCTCGGATCGCGTAGCGGTACGAGGGCTTGCCGCCGCATCAACCAGCTCGCCGCCGCCACGAAGCACCCGCCGACGGAGAGGAGCGCAGCGACGTCCAGCAACGACGGACTGAACCCTTCGGGATGGAGCGTCGGCATGACCTGCCAGTAGAGATCCACGTAGTGCATGACAAGGAGCCACGCTCCCCCGACGGCCAGGGTGGCGCCCTTGCGTTTGACGGTCCTCCCCATCAGGTAGAAGAACGGCGCCACGAAATGTCCCGCCATGAGGAAGAGCGACACGGTCATCCAGGACCCTTCCATCCTCGCCCTGTACCAGATCGTCTCTTCCGGAAGGTTTGCGTACCACATAAGGAAGAACTGACAGAAGGCGATATAGGTCCAGAACACCATGAACGCGAAGAGGAGCTTTCCGACATCGTGCAGGTGCTCGGCGCTGACCACCGTGTCGAGCAGCCCCGCCCGGATCATCGCCACCGCGACGACCGAGAGAAGCGCGATGAACCCGACGAAGGAACCCGCGAAGAAATAGACGCCGAACATGGTCGAGTACCAGTGCGGCGTGAGCGTCATGATCCAGTCGATCGAGGCAAAGGTCTGAGTGAGCGCGAGAACGATGATCGCGGGTCCGGCAAAGCGGCGCATGCGGGCCGTCACCCCGGGATCCCCCGTCAGGTCCTGACCGCGCGAGCCGCGGTAATAGGCCACGGCGATGAAGGACCAGATTACGAAGTAGAGCCCCGCCCGAATCAGGAAGAACGGTACGTTGAGGAATGGCGCCTTCCAGCGAAGCAGTGCATCGTTGGCGACGGCCTCGGCGTGCGACCACTCATAGAGATCGTGCAGACCGAGAACCACCGGAAGGAAAAGCGCCGCCATCACGGGGAGCATCGCGAAGATCGTCTCCCCGATGCGTCGCAGCACGATCCCCCAGCCTCCCTGGGTCGCGTACTGGATCAGCACGAAAAAAAGCCCGCCGAGGGCCAGGCTCAGAAAGAACAGAAACGACACGAGCCACGAGAAGAAGAATTGTCTCGGATTCCCCGCCCCCAGAATCGCGCAAACCGCTACGCCCAGCACGGCGCAGATGGCGCCGACGACCGGAAGGCGGTTCCACGAATGCCCCGGTGGAATCGTGGCCTGTTCGGGCCGGAGCGCCACGTGATCGCGTTCGGCGGTCATCAGGACTCCAGCAGCTCGACGCTTCGTGCGCCCAGGGAGTCCAGCAGCTTTCCAGTTGCCGTCGCATCGAACCGGGGATCCCACGATTCGATCGAGATGAAAAACGCGTCGTCGGTCACTCGTTCGAAGACCTTGGATCGGAAGAGCGGATGGTGATGCATGGGGAGTCGGTTCAGACCGAGCATGCCGAAGACGGCACCGAACGCGGCGAAGAGGACTGCCAACTCGAAGGTGATCGGAATGTACGCGGGCCAGGAGAAGTACGGTTTGCCGCTGATGACGAGCGGGTAGGCGCTCGCGTGGACCCACCACTGCAGCGCGAACCCGAGCGCCGCCCCCGTCAATCCCATGGCGAGGACGATCCAGGGAAGCGGGGATCGGCGGATTCCCATTGCTTTGTCGATGCCATGGACCGGGAATGGGGCATGGGCGTCCCACCGCGTGAAGCCCGCGTCACGCACCTGTTCGCACGCGTGATAGAGGTCCGTCGGCGTCGCGAATTCGGCCAGAATTCCGTAGTGGGATCCTTTCGGGAGCTGAGGGCCGAGGAGCGGCATCAGGAGGCTCCCTCGGGAGAGAGTTCGGGACCACGGCCCCGCACCGCAGCCCGGTGGTCTTTGCTGTCGGGTGCGGGCCCGTGCGGCCAATGCGGATCTGCCTGCGGCAGGACGGTCTTGACCTCGGCGGTTGCCACCATCGGAAGAAAGCGCACGAACAGGCAGAACATCGTGAAGAAGAGCCCGAAGCTGCCAAGGAGGCACGCGATGTCCCAGACCGTGGGGGTGAAGTAGCCCCAGGAGGAGGGGAGGAAGTCGCGATGCAGCGACGTCACGATGATCACGAACCGCTCGAACCACATGCCGATGTTGATGACGATCGACAGAGCGAACAGAATCGGGATGCTCGTGCGCGCCTTCTTGAACCAGAAGACCTGAGGGCTGATCACGTTGCAGCTAACCATGATCCAGTAGGCCCAGGCGTACGGTCCGCCGGCGCGGTTCAGGAATGTGAAGAACTCGTAGGGGTTGCCACTGTACCAGGCGGTGAAGAACTCGGTGGCGTAGGCATAGCCAACCATCGACCCGGTCACGAGCATGATCTTCGCCATGTAGTCGAAGTGCCGGAGGGTGATGATGTGCTCGAGGCCGAACGCGGTGCGGCAGATCACCATGAGCGTCACCACCATGGCGAACCCGGAGAAGATCGCGCCCGCGACGAAATAGGGCGGGAAGACGGTGGTATGCCAGCCCGGGAGGACGGAGACCGCAAAGTCCATCGAGACGACTGAGTGAACGGACAGAACCAGCGGCGTCGCGAGAGCCGCGAGGATCAGATAGGCGATCTCATAGTGGTGCCACTGCCGCACTGAGCCGCGCCATCCGAGGGCGAAGAAGCCGTATACGAGCTGCCTGGTCCGGGTTTTCGCCCGATCGCGTATCGTCGCCAGGTCCGGAATCAAACCGACGTACCAGAAGAGGACTGAGACGGTTCCGTACACGCTGACCGCGAAGACGTCCCAGAGCAGCGGGCTCCTGAAGTTGGGCCACATGCTCATCTGGTTCGGGATCGGGAACATCCAGTAGGCCACCCAAACGCGTCCCACGTGGATCCCAGGGAACAGCAGCGCGCACATGACCGCGAAGATGGTCATCGCCTCCGCCGCGCGGTTGATCGACGTGCGCCACGTTTGGCGGAAGAGGAAAAGGATCGCCGAGATGAGCGTGCCGGCGTGTCCGATACCGACCCAGAAGACGAAGTTCGTGATGTCCCAGGCCCAGCCGACAGGGACGTTGAGACCCCAGATACCGATTCCCTCCCAGAAGAGCCACGAGACGGCGACGCCTAGAAGTCCGAGAAGCGCGAGGGAAGGAAAGAAGAAGAGCCACCAGCCGATCGGTGTCTTCCGCTCGACGGGCTCAGCGACGGCCTCGGTGATCGAGTGGAAATCCGGCGAGCGCAGAATGAGTGTGGGACGGCCCGCAACAGGGTTGTCGAGCAGTTCTAATTCCGTCTGGGCCAAACGTGTTTGCCTTGTGTTGGTTAGAAGGGTCGCGTGTTTGTACCATCGCGCATCGCGACAGTCAAGCGTCCGCCGCCGCGCGTACCCATGTCAGGGCTGCCCTGGTTGCCGGGACAACCCTGATCCCCGCCCTTCGACTCCCCGAGCGGCCGTCGAGGGATCAGGCCCGGGGCTCGAAGCCTCGATCGCGCGGTTCGTTTGCCAGCCGCGCGACAGGTAATCCGTCATCGTCAGCGAGAACAGCACTAGCAGAAAGAAGAGGCCGGAGCCGATGATGAGCTTCGTGAGCTGACTGCTGTACTTCACGTGCATGAAAAACAGGATAACGAGCGTCGCCTTGACGATGGCAATGGAGATCGCGGCCGGAAAGTTGAACGGACCGAGATTCGTGAATGCCACAGCCACGGTGATGGCGGTGAAGACCATCAGCATGGTGAAGATCAACACGTAGGTGCGAACGGGAGAAATGTGTCCTGACATGAGGCCTCGTACGTCAACTACACAAAGTGATGCGCGCGGTCCACCAGGTACAGCAGCGGAAACAGGAATATCCAGACGATATCGACGAAGTGCCAGTAGAGGCCGGACATCTCGACCGGCGAATACCACTCGCGCGTGAAGCGCCGCCTGTGCGCCATCCATGCGATGACGCTCAGCACCCCGATGCCGATCACCATGTGCAGGGCATGAAGGCCGGTCATCGCGAAGTACAGCGACAGGAAAATCTCGACCTGTCTGGCGTGCGGCCCCTCGAACGTGAAATCGGGGCCCGGCACGTGATGCTCCTGGAACTTGTGCGCGTACTCGAACCCCTTCACCACGAGAAACGTGGTGCCGAGCGCCATCGTGACTCCGAGCCACCCGACAGTGGCGCGGGGAGCCCCCACCTGCGCGGACCTGACCGCGAGCGCCATGGTCAGGCTGCTGGCGATGAGAACCACCGTGTTCAGCCCGCCGAGGACGATGTCGAGCTCGACGCTTCCCTCCGCCCACGCTTCCGGATACCAGACGCGGTAGAGCAGGTAAGCCATGAACAGGCCGCCGAAGAACATGATCTCGGTGACGAGGAACACCCACATGCCGAGGGTGGCTGTTTCCTGCTGCTGCTCCAACGTGGTGAACTGGTGCTGCAGCACCGGATGATGCGCCGGGTGCGGGTGCTCGTGAAACTCGGCGTGCGCGGCAATCCCGTCAGACAACTTTCATCTCCCTTTTGGAATATGCGTACGCGCCTTCGGTGACGACCGGCGTCACCGGAAAATTCTCGGTGAGCGGCGGCGACTGTGTCTCCCACTCGAGGCCCGTTGCGCCCCACGGATTCGGGCCTGCAGCGCGGCCGTAGCGCAGCGACCAGATGAAATAGACCATCGGGATGACGTAGCCGACGCCCAGGATCGTCGCGCCGGCCGACGACATTACGTTCAGAACCTGGAACTCCTCCGGGTAGGCGTGATACCGCCTCGGCATGCCCATATAGCCAAGGATGAACTGCGGCAGGAACGTCAGATTGAAGCCGACGAACACGACAAGGGCGGCAAACTTCGCCCATGACTCCGGATACATGCGGCCGAAGATCTTCGGCCACCAGAAATGCAGGCCGGCGAGGTAGCCCATGATCGCGCCGCCGACCATGATGTAGTGGAAGTGCGCGACCACGAAGTAGGTGTCGTGGACGTGCACGTCGATCCCGATCGCCGCCAGGAACAGGCCGGTCAGGCCGCCAATCGTGAACAGCCCGATGAAGCCGAACACGAACAGAAGCGGCGCCTGCAACCAGATCGCGCCGCGGTACAGCGTGGCCGTCCAGTTGAAGACCTTCACCGCCGACGGAATGGCAACGGCAAAGCTCAGGAACGAGAACACCATCGCGGCGTAGACCGACATGCCCGCCACAAACATGTGGTGGGCCCACACGAGGAAGCCGAACACGGCGATGGCCAGGCTCGAGAAGGCGACGAACGAATAGCCGAAGACGTTCTTCCGCGAGAAGCATGCGACGACCTCGCTGACCACGCCCATCGCGGGAAGGATCATGATGTACACGGCCGGATGCGAGTAGAACCAGAAGAGATGCTGGAACAGCACCGGGTCGCCGCCGAGCACCGGGTCGAAGATGCCGATGTGGAACAGGCGCTCCAGCGCGACCAGCAGTACGGTGATCGCGATGACCGGCGTGCCGAGGACCTGGATGAGGCTCGTCGCGTAGTGCGCCCAAATGAAAAGCGGCAGTCGGAACCACGTCATGCCGGGCGCGCGCATCCGGTGGATCGTGACGATGAAGTTCAAGCCCGTCAGAATCGACGAGAAGCCGGTGATGAACACGCCGAGGCCGGTGGCGACGACGTTGGTGTTCGAGGCGGCGGTGCTGTACGGCGTGTAGAACGTCCAGCCGGTGTCGACGCCGCCGACAATGACCGCCCATAGCGTGAAGATCCCGCCGAGCATGTAGATGTACCAGCTCAGAAGGTTGATCCTCGGGAAGGCCAGGTCCTTGGCGCCGATCATCATCGGCACCAGAAAGTTGCCGAGGACGGCGGGAATCGACGGAATCAGGAAGAAGAACACCATGATCACGCCGTGCATGGTGAACATCTTGTTGTAGGTGTCGGCCGCGAGCAGGTCGCCGGCCGGCGTGGCCAGCTCGAGACGGATCAGAACGGCAAACGCACCGCCGAGGAAGAAGAAGGCGGTGATCCCGATCAGGTAGAGAAGTGCGATCCGTTTGTGGTCTTTCGTCAGCAGCCACGACTTGATGCCGTAGCGGACGTTCAGGTAGTGCTCGCGCGGTAACAGTGGCGTGTTCATTGCGCAGCTTCCGGCGCCGTTCCCGCGGCGATCGCCGACGCTCCAGGCGCTCCTGCGGGCTGGAGCGACTTGATGTACTCGATTAGCGCCAGCAGCCCTTCTTCGTTGACCAGGCCCTGGAAGGTCGGCATGAGCGGCTGATATCCGGCCACGATCTTCGCCTGCGGATTGAGGATCGACTCGCGGATGTAGCCTTCGTCGGCTGTCACCACGCTGCCGTCGGCCAGCTTCACCTGCGACCCGAACACGCCGACCTGCGACGGACCTTTACCGCTTCCGTCGGGCAGATGGCACGTGTGGCAGGCCAGCTCTTCGAAGAGACGCTGGCCGCGCGCCGCGAGCGACATCTCGCTCGTGCCCCCGCTGAGCCAGGCTTGGTACTCGGCCGGCTCCATGACCACAATCCTGCCAACCATCCCGGAGTGTTTGGTGCCGCAGTACTCGGCGCAGAACAGGTGGTACTCGCCGGTCTTCGTCGCGTTGAACCAGACCGTCGAGTAGCGCCCCGGAATCACGTCGGCCTTCACACGGAAGGCGGGGAAATAGAGCGAGTGAATGACGTCCTCGGACGTCATGGTGACCTTCACCGGCCGTCCGATCGGCACGTGCAGCTCGTTGATCTCGCGCTGCCCGTCGATGTGCTGGAACTTCCACATCCACTGCTTGCCCACCGAGTAAATTTCCAGCGTCTCGTCGGGCGGGCGCACGATGTTGAAGTACACGGTTGCGCCCCACACGAAGATGACCATCGAGATGCCAAACGGAACGACCGACCACATCAGCTCGAGCGGGACCGAGCCGGTGATCGGCGCGCCGACGGCGGCGGGGTTCTTCGTGCGGTATCGAACCGCGAAGACGATGATGAGCGTCGCGATGAGGATCGAGAAGAACGCCGTCAGCGCAAGGAGAAAAAAATAGAGGTTGTCCACGTCGCCAGCGAGCGTGGACGCCTGTTCAGGAAAAAGAGGGAAACCAGACCACATAAATACTGCGTATCAGATCGACGCCTGCGACTCGCGCCGCCGCATCAGGAAAACGAAACCGCCCAGGCAGAGCAGCGTGACGACGCCGCCCAGGCGTACGAGGTTCATCGCGATTGCACCGTACCTGCCGGTGGCCGGGTTGTAGTGGTAGCAGTAGAGCAGGAGCTTGTCGACCACCGAGCCGATCTTCCCGCCGGCCGATTCGACGAGCGCCATCCTGAGCTCCTTGGGCGAGTACTCGATGCCGTAGAAGTACCGTGACAACCGGCCGTCCGCCGTTGTCACCAGCACGCCACTCACGTGCGCGAACTGGCCGGTCGGTTCGTCCCATCGATAGCTGAACCCGGCAGCGGACGTGACTTCCCGGATCGATGCCTCGTCGCCGGTAAGGAAGTGCCACCCGGCGGCCGTCGCAGTCTGCTGGTAGTCGCTGAGCAGCGCCTGCTTCTTTTCGGCGGCGGCCTGCGGCGTGTCGCGCGGATCGAAGCTGATGAAGACGACATCGAAGTCCCGTCCCGGCGTGAACGCCGAGACCGTGAGCGCGCTCGAGACGCCGTTCATGACCTGCGTGCAGAGCATCGGGCACTGGTAATACACGAACGCGAGAACGACGGGCCGCCTGCCGAAGTAGTCGCGCAAGGCCACCTCACGTCCGGTCTCGTCGCGAAAACGCGAGTCGAGGGGAAGCTGCTGATTCAGCCGCTGCTCGAACGTCACATCGACCAGTTGCGGCGGCACGGTCGTCGACGGCGTTCCTGCCCCCTGCGTCAGCGCTCCAGGCACGCCCGGTCCCTGCTGACCAGCGAGCGGGCTGGACAGCATCAGGACGATCGTGGCGACCCCGAAAAACTTGACTCGTTGGCAAGGATTCTGGCCGTTCAAGACGTCTCGTGCGGGTTTCATCATCGCCGGCTCTCCAGGGTCCGCCCGGCGCTCGAATCGGCCGGGATCTGGTAGGCCTCGGGCTGCGCCGGATCCTGCTGGCGCGATGGCACACCGCGTTCGACGGTCAGCCGCATCGCTTCCTCGATCGGGATGTGCACCACGCCCGCCTCGCGATCGACCCATCCGTATTGATGCAGCAACGCCTCCTCGCCAACACGGAAGTTCATGATGTCCTCGCTCGGGAAGCGCTGCAGGCGCGGCTCGGGCGGCACGCGCGGGCCCTCGCCGAGGGCCAGCGGGTACCTCGGGGCTTCTTGCTCGACGCGCTGCTCGACGAAGACGTTGAAGAGCAGCGCGAGGCCCACGTGGATGAGCACCGCGGAACCGGCCAGCCACAGCAGGAACTTGAGGATGGTTCGGACGCCTGCGTCGGTGTGCTCGTAGCCGGCGCCGGGAGGCGTCTCGCGGTACTGGTCGTTAGCCGAGGTGTGTTCGTGCGTCTCTGCCATGGGTTGACCGCGGATCAATGTCCTCCCGCGCCCTCGAGCGCCTCAGCGATGTGCGGATCGCGCATTGGAAGCAGCGGCCGATGCTGCAGCTCGGTGAGGAACCGCCAGAGCCACAGCCCGCCCAGGCCAATGGGAGCGACGATATCGAGCCAGTGAATCGAGAAGCCTTGCGTGCTGAACTCGGGCGCCACGAGGAAGAACAGGTCGAGTACGCGCATCAGGAGAATCCCCAACGCGACTGCAAGCAGCCGGTTGCCGCTGCGCTTCAAGTCGCGGGACAGGAGCAGTGCGAACGGCAGCGCGAAGTGGAACACCACGAGGATCAGGGCCAACACGCCCCATCCGCCGGTCGTGCGTGTCACGTAGTAGGGGATTTCCTCGACCAGATTGCCCGAATAGATGATCAGATACTGCGAAAAATTGAAATATGCCCACAGCATCACGAAGGCCAGGAGCAGCTTGCCGAGATCGTGGAAGTGATCGGCCCTGTAGACATGAGACATCGGCTCGTGGCGCGAGAGCAGGACGGCTACGGCAATCGTAAAGGCGAGCGCGGCCAGGCCCTGGCTGCCCATGAAGATGAAGCCGAAGATCGTCGAGAACCAGTGCGGGTTGAGCGACATGACCCAGTCGATCGACGCGAAGGTGATCGTCAGGCCGTAGAGGACCAGACCACCGCTGCTCAGAAGCTGCATCTTTCGCGTCGTGGTCACAGCGTCGCCTGTATCCTGCTCGAGCGACCAGCGGTTCAGCTGGCGGGCAAGCGCGATCCAGGCGGCAAAGTACAGCATCGCCCTGACGAGGAAGAACGGGACGTTCAAGTACAGCGACTTGTGCTGCAGGATCTCGTCGTTCTGCACGTGGTCGGCATGCGTCCACGGATAGAGCTGATGCATGCCGAGCACGATCGGGATGAAAAGGAGTGCCAGCACCGGAAGCGTCCGGCTCGATGCCTCGAAGATACGGCGTATCACGAGGCCCCATGCGCCGCCCGACATGTGGTGCACCATGCAGAGCGCCATCGAGCCGAGCGCGATGCCGAGCCAGAACATGTAGCCGACGAGATAGGAACGGAAGAATTGCTCGCGGTCGAGCAAGAGCCCCAGCGCGCACAGCACGAGACCGGCGACCCCGGCCAGCATCATCGGCCGGCGGCGCGCCTCCACTTCCTGCGGCGCCGAGTAGTTCACGGCCGCCATCATTTGAGCTCCGCCCGCCTGTCGGCCGGGACCTCGTCTATCGTGGCGTGCTGGCTGAGCTGCAGAGCCTTGACATAGGCAACGATCGCCCACCGGTCGGCGACGGGCACTTGCGCCGAGTAGTCGGACATAGCACCGAAGCCATTCGAGATCACGTCGTAGAAGTACCCGACGGGCGCTTCGCGCAGCCGCTCGCCGTCGAACGGGGGCGGCGCCCGGAAGCCGCGACGGACCACCATGCCGTCGCCGCGGCCCGTGCGCCCGTGGCACGGCGAGCAGTAGATGTTGAAACGCTCCTGCCCGCGGGACATCACCTGCGCGGTAACCGGCATCGGGAACTGGTTCGCGAGCTGCCCGTTCGTCAGGCCGGTATACAGGAGCTCGTCGTCGCGCAGGAGGCCGCGCGCCACCGTGTTCGGAACCGGCGATCGCGCGGAGCGGCCGTCGGAGAAGAAGTCGCTCTCTTCGAGCGGGTCATACCGCGGCGCGTCGTGCATATCCTGGCGGCACGCGCTCAGCACGACGCAGCAGGCAATGGCGGCCGCAAGAAACGAGGCTCTACCACGCAACTTCGGACACTCCTCGCGGATGGACGCTCTCGAGAAACACCTCCGTCGCCTCACGGTCGAACATGGGATCGGCCGCCTCGATGCACAGGAAAAACCGGTTGCGCGATGCGAGCGCAAAGCGCGGCGCGTTGAACATCGGGTGGTACGGCATCGGCAGCCCGTTGAGCGCCAGCATGCCGAACACGGCCGCCAATGACGCGCCGAGGATGGTGGTCTCGAAGGCGACGGGAATGAACTGCGGCCAGCTGTGAAACGGACGGCCGCCGATGTTCATCGGATAGGCGATGACCGACGACCAGTACTCGAGGCCGTAGCCGCCGACGAGGCCGGCGAGCCCACCCATCAGGACGATGAACGGCAGTCTGGTGTGACGGAACCCCAGCGCTTCGTGCAGCTCCTCTATGGGAATCGGCGAGTAGGCGTCCATGCGGCGATAGCCCTCCAGCCGCGCGGCATTTGCCGCGGCGACGAGGTCGCTCGGGTTGTCGAACTCGGCAACCAGGCCGTAGAGCGTTGGCGGATGTACCGGTTCTGCCATATCTCAAAAACACCGTTCCATCACCCGCGGTCCTCCCTCACCTCCGCCTCCGGCACCAGCGTTCGCATCTCGAAGATCGAGATCATCGGAAGGAACCGGATGAACAGGAACAGCAGGGTGAGGAACAAACCGATGGTGCCGAAGAGCATCGAAAAATCCCACCGCGTCGGGGCGTACATGTCCCACGACGAAGGCAGGAAGTCGCGGTGCAGGCTGGTCACGATGATGACGAAGCGCTCGAGCCACATGCCGACGTTGACGAAGAGCGCCAGCACGAAGAGCAGCGCGACGTTGTCACGGACGCGCCGGAACCAGAACAACTGGATCATCACCGCGTTGATCGCGATGAGCGTCCAGTAGTACGGCGCGTAGGGCCCGGTCATGCGGTTGTACATCATGTAGCCCTCGTACAAGTTCCCGCTGTACCAGGCAAAGAACGCCTCGTTCATGTAGCCGTAGGCCACGATCATCCCGGTGACCAGCATCACCTTGGTCATGTTCTGGATGTGGCGCATGGTGATGAAATCTTCGAGGCCGTAGAACTTCCGCAGCGGGATCGCCAGCGTCATGACCATCGCGAAGCCCGAATAAATCGCGCCGGCGACGAAGTAGGGCGGGAAGATCGTCGCGTGCCAGCCGGGGAGGTTAGCCACCGCGAAGTCGAAGCTGACGACCGTGTGAACCGAGAGCACGAGCGGCGTCGAGAGACCCGCCAGCAGGAGATACGCGACCTCGTAGCGGTGCCAGTGACGGGCCGAGCCGCGCCACCCCATTGCGAGTACGCCGTACATCACACGACCGATGCGCGACGCCGACCGGTCGCGCAACGTCGCCAGGTCGGGGATCAGGCCGACGAACCAGAACAGCAGCGAGACAGTGCCGTACGTCGACACGGCGAAGACGTCCCAGATCAGCGGGCTACGGAACTGCGGCCACAGGTCCATCGTGTTCGGGTACGGGAAGAGCCAGTAGATGGCCACCCAGGGCCGGCCGGTATGGAGAAGCGGGAACAGCGCCGCGCAGGCCACCGCGAACAGCGTCATCGCCTCGGCGAACCGGTTGATCGACGTGCGCCACTTCTGGCGGAAGAGCAGGAGGATCGCCGAGATCAGCGTGCCGGCGTGGCCGATGCCGATCCACCAGACGAAGTTGATGATGTCGAACGCCCACCCCACCGGGATGTTGTTGCCCCAGATGCCGATGCCCGTCAGCAGCAGGTGCACGATCGTGACGGTGAGCGCCATCAGGAGCAGGAACGAAATGCCGAAGCCGACCAGCCACCCGAGCGTCGTGCGCCGGGTGAGCACGATGGCGCTGATCTTGTCGGTGACCGACACGAACGTGTGTCCCGGCTCGATGACGGGCGGACGCGGCGGCAGCGCCGGGCCCCCGGCCTCGGCAAGTTCGTCGCGTCGGTTCTCCGCGGTTTCGGCCATCAGCCTGCGCTCTCAGACTGGGCCTCGGGCCGCGCGGGCTCCAGTTCCGGGTTCGGGTTTCTCACGATCGCGAAATAGGTAGTGCGTGGCTTTGTATTCAGCTCGGCGAGCAGCGCGTAGTTCAGCGGGTTCGCCTTCTGCCTGGCGATGCGGCTCGCCGGGTCGTTGATGTCGCCGAACACGATCGCCTCGGTCGGACACGCGGACTGGCAGGCGGTCAGGATTTCGCCGTCCTGGATCCGGCGTTCCTCGCGAATCGCGGCGGCTCGCGCCTGGTTGATGCGCTGGACGCAGTAGGTGCACTTTTCCATGACGCCGCGGCTGCGCACGGTCACGTCAGGGTTGCGGAGCAGCTTCAGACTCGGCGTGGTCCAGTCCTGGTAGAGCAGGAAGTTGAACCGGCGGACCTTGTACGGACAGTTGTTCGAGCAATAGCGCGTGCCCACGCAGCGGTTGTAGACCATGTCGTTCAGGCCTTCGTCGCTGTGGGCGGTCGCCGCCACGGGGCACACGACCTCGCACGGCGCGTTCTCGCACTGCTGGCACGGCATCGGCTGGTGATACGTGTCGGGCGCCTCGATGTCGCCCGTGTAGTAGCGGTCAATGCGCAGCCAGTGCATCTCACGGCCGTTGAGCACCTGGGCCTTGCCGACCACCGGGACGTTGTTCTCCGCCTGACACGCGACCACGCACGCGTTGCAGCCCGTGCAGACGTTCTGGTCGATCGTCATGCCCCAGGCGTAGCCCTCGTACTTGAACTCCGGATAGAGCGAGATGCCGGACTTCGGGACGAGCTCCTGCTTCCGCGCGAAGGTCGGATCCTTCTCGAACTGCTCTTTCGTCGCCACACGCACGAGGTTGCGACCCTCGAGCGACCAGTGATCCTGCGTGCACGCGAGCGTGTAGCGGTCGCCGGTCCTGCTCACACGGACGCCGGTCAGGATGAATGGCGAACCGGAGATTCGCAGCACGTTGACGTCGAAGCCGGTTCGATTACCAACGCGGCCCGCGCGCGTCCGGCCATATCCAAGGTGCAGCGTCAGGCAGTCGGGTGCGTGGCCCGGCGCGATCCAGATCGGAATGCGCAGCGTCCGGTCGTCGTGAACCACGTCCACCAGATCGCCGCTCTCCACGCGCAGCCGCAGGGCCGTGGCCGGCGAGATGAGCGCCGCGTTGTCCCACGTCAGCTTCGTCAACGACTTCGGGAGCTCCTGCAGCCACCCGTTGTTCGCGAAACGCCCGTCGTACACGCTCGGGTCGGGCTGAAAGATGACGTCGACACCATCGCCCGTCGCCGCCGGGCGCGTCGCGGCGGCCGATCCGCCGTCGCCAGCTGACGGCTGGGCGAACTCCGCACGAACCGAGACGGATCGGCTCGGAAACGCAGTGTTCGGGATCACCCCGTCGTGCAGCCACTTCCTCCACGCTTCATCGAACGGCGACATCGTCTTCGCGGGGGCCGGCGCGATCGGAGCAGGCGCACCTGGTGTTGCCGGATCCTGCTTCGCGGCCGGCGGTGCCGGAGGAGGCGTCGGCGACTCCGTCGACAATCCGCTTTGTTTTGCCCAATACTCGCGGACGAGTTCGTATGCGGGACGCTCGGGACGATCGCTCAGCGTGGCAATCACCTCGTGCGCGGACTTGCCCTGGTAAAGAGGCGCAATCACCGGCTGCACGATCGTGACGGTGCCATCCGGGGCGCGAACGTCGCTCCACGCCTCGAGGAAATGCGCTTCAGGGATGTGCCACTGACACCAGGCGGCGGTCTCGTCTTCGTAGAGCCCCAGATGCGCGCGCAGGGGGACCTTCTGAAGCGCGTCGGTGAACTCGAGATCGGGCGGCGCCGAATAGACCGGGTTCGTACCGAGAATCACCAGCAGATCGACCGTGCCGGCGTTCATCTCGCCCACGAGATCCGCGAGCGCGGCAAACTGGTTGATCGGCCGCGCTTCGGCCGTCTGCGTGTACACAACCGTCGCGCCGACATTGCCGAGCGCCTGGTTCATGGCGTACGCGAGCGCGTGAACCACGGGCGGCTGCGCGTCGCCGGCAAGGACGAGCGAACGGCCGCGATGCGCCTGAAGGTCCTTGACGAGCGGCGCGACCCACGCGGCGGCGGCTCGAGGCGGGTTGCCTGTTATGCCGGGGACGCCGAGGCCGGCCGCCACGGCTCGCGCGACCGCCTCGATCTCGGACGGGCGCAGCGGGAGCCGGTGGTCCGCCTTGGTGCCCGTATTCGTCGGCGTGCTTTCGATCGCATACAGACGGTTCATCCGCGCCGCATCGCCATCGATACGACGCCGCGAGGCGAACGCACGGGCGTGCCTGACACCGGCGGGACCGGTGCAGAGGAAATCGGCGTCGATGGACAAAATGACGTCGGCCTCGTCGATCGCATATTGCGCATCGACGTAGTCGCCGAACGCCAGGCGGCTACCTTCGCGAGCGTGATGGCGTCCCGCAGGCTCCCACTGGATCCATTTCGCCTGCGGGTAGCGCATGAGGAGCTCGTCGATCTGGGCTGCAAGCGTCGGCGACGCGACCGTCTCGGTGAGTAGTCGAATGCCGCTCCCCTGCTTCGCCTGCTGGGCGTTCAGCACGGTGCGCATCGCGCCGATGAACGCGCCGAACGGCCGGATCTCGCCGAGATTAGTCAGCGTCTGCGAGCGGTCCGGGTCGTAGAGATCGAGAATCGCGGCCTGCGCGAACAGATCCGTGGCGCCCTGGCTCGCCGGGTGATCGGGGTTGCCTTCAATCTTGGTCGGCCGGCCTTCGTGGGTCTCGACGAGCAGGCCCAAACCCGAACCACTGAGCGGCATGGCAGTGGCGTAAAAGAGCGGCGTGCCGGGGACGAGATCCTCCGGTTGCCGCACGTAGGGAATGATTTGCTCGTCGGGCTGCCGCGTGCAGGCGCTGACGCCGGCCAGCGCGAGCGAGGCGCCCATCAGCTTGAGGAAGCCGCGCCGCCCGATCGGATCGAGCCACTCCGACGCCTGTTCCGGAAATTCCCGATGAAGGAACGACTTGAATTCCGGCGTCTCTGCCAACGCTTCGAGGCTGCGCCAGTACTCACGGCCGCGCGTGCCCTCGAGGCGAGCGCGAAGGGCGGCGATGTCAGTCGCAGCGACAGCGTTCATTACCGATGACACGCCGAGCAGCTCGTCCTGCCGGTGATTCCGTACTCGCGCATCAGCTGTGGCCCGATCACCGACTGCGCTGCCTGCGGGCGGTAACCCATGGTGTAGATCTCACTTCGCGGCCGGACGTACTGCGCCGGGTTGCGATGACAGTCGAGACACCATTCCATCTGCAGCGTGTGCTCCTGCCGCATCAGCGGCATCTGGTCGACGCGCCCGTGGCACGTCTCGCATCCGATGCCGTTCTTCACGTGAACACTGTGGTTGAAGTAGACGAAGTCGGGCAGATCGTGGACCCGCAGCCAGCGCAGCGGACGGTCGTCGCGGAAGCTCGCGCGGACCGGCTCGAGAAACGGGCTCGTCGACCAGATCTGCGAATGGCAGTTCATGCACGTCTTGGTGGGCGGAATTCCCGCGAACGCGGCCGTCTCCACCGAGGTGTGGCAGTAGCGGCAGTCGATCCCGATCGTCTGCACGTGGTGCTGATGGCTGAATTGGATCGGCTGCTCGCGGATGACCTGCGCGCCGGTCATGTAGGAAGAGCGGTTGATCTGCATTGCCAGCCAGATCAGGCCGGCAACGATGAAGAGCGCGCCGAAAATGCTGACCTTCGAAAGAGTATTCGCCGAACGGTGGAAGATCTGCATCAGAACGCTGAAAAAGCAGGGCCGACCGCAAATCGGATGCCGGCCTTCGTTAAAGCAGAGACGGATGAGCGGCCGAACGGATTTCCCTGGCGAGTGAGAGACCGAAGGTGCGGACGGCCTGCCCGCGCTCCGCGCTAGCGTGGAAGTGGACCTTCGTTACCGCGTGCTCGTTCCTTACTGCGTGTTCGTCTCTCGACTTCTACCACATTGTGAAAAAAGGATCAATCTCGCGCAACGGGCGGTCCGGACGGTAGCGACTTGATGTACTCGACCAGACTAATCAGCCCTTCTTCGTTGACCTGGTCCTGAAACGTCGACATCACAGGGCCGTGCCCGGCAACCAGCCGCATCCGCGGCGTCAGTATCGACAGGCCGCCGGCCCGTCCGCTCAACCACGTCTGGTATTCGTTCGGCTCCTCGACAATGACGCGGTCGATGCCGGTCGCATAGATTTCCACCGTCTGATCCGGCGCCCGCACGAGATCGAAGAAGACGACGGTCGCCCAGCCGAAGATCGCCATCGAGCTGAAAAACGGCACGATGGACCATCCCAGCTCGAGCGGAATCAACCCGGAGATCGGCGCGCCGACTCGGTCGCTGGTCCGCTCGCGGTGTTTGATCGCAAAGACCACCACGCTGATGACGACGAGCAGCGCGAAGAACGCCGTCACGGCGACGGCGAGGAAATACAGCTTGTCCACGTCCGAGACGATAGTGGACGCCTCCTCCGGGAACAGCGGGTTACCAGACAGCATTCACGAACGCCATGCCAGCTGCTTTCGGTGGATACGCGATGCCGTTGAAATAGTCGCGGATGCCATGCGGCGGCATCCGTTTGCGTGGATCTGCGGCATCAGATGCTGACAGTCGGGGTGCCCGCCTGGCCGTCACTCCACCAGAGGGCGCAAGATGGGCGGGATCCCCCGTAAACGACTCGACTTCTACCACGTTGTGAAAAAAGGATCAAGCCGCGACGGCAACCTGTCGAAACGCCTGCCGTGAAGGAGGCCGATGGGCGTAGAATCGCGCGACGCGCAACACCACATGAGCGAACGCAAATATCGACAACGCGGCTATCAGGACGACGATCGCGATCGCGAGAAAAAAAAGGCACCGTCCGCACGGCCGGCGCCCGAACCTGGAGCTCCCGCCGGCACGCGACGGATCTCGCAGGTTGAACCGCGCAACATCAATATGCCGGGATTCCGCACCGTCGTGCGCTGCTCGCAGTGCGGCGCGGTGATTGCGGATCCAGAAGTAGGCTGGGACAGCAGATGCCCGCGCTGCGGCATCGAGCTCCACAGCTGCTCGCAGTGCACGTCATTCGACCCGGGCAGCCGGTTCGAGTGCATGCAAGTGGTGCCCGCGCGAATCACGCCGAAGAACGCCAAAAATTCATGCACGCTGTATGCGCCGCGGACCACTGTCGAGCGCGAGACAACTGCGCCGCGGGTCGATGATGCGCGCAAGGCATTCGACGATTTATTCAAACTGTAAAGTTCACTGCGAGGAGATCCAGATGCGCAAGGCCGTCCTTGTCCCGGTGTTCGCGATCGTCTTATTCACTTCCCTGAGTGCGCAGCAGGTCGCCGCACCGCCGCAGGGCGGCCAGCAGGGACTTACCGACGCAATGATCAAGACCGCGGCGATCGAAGTGCCGCGGCTCGTCGAGCTTCTCGAGCTCAAGCCCGGAATGACGATCGCTGACGTGGGAGCCGGCTTCGGCGCGTGGACCACGGCATTTTCGAAGTGGATCGGACCGTCTGGCCGCGTGTATTCAAGTGACATCGGTGAGAAGCAGCTCGCATTTCTCCGAGAAACAACCAAGCGCGACGGGCTGACCAACGTAACGGTCCTTGCAGGCGCGGAGCGGTCGACGAATCTACCGGCAGGCTGCTGCGACGCAATCCTGATCCGTGACGCGTATCACCACCTCACTCAGCCCAACGACGTCCTCCGCAGTGTGGCAGCCTCATTGAAACCCGGGGGTCGGTTGGCGGTCATCGACTTCCCGCCGCGGCCGAACAGCGAGGTGCCTGCAGGCGTTCCGGCGAATCGCATCGGGCACGGCGTCCCACCGGATGTCGTGATCCAGGAGGTCAAGGCCGCCGGGCTGACCATGGTGAGCCAGAATCCCAAATGGTCGGCTCAGAGCCAGCCGAACGACCTGTTTCTCGTCATCTTCCGCAAGGCGAACTAGGAAACCGCGAAAGGCCAAGGGCAACTTTTGACCTTTGACCTTTGACCTACTGGAGGCACCGATGAAGTGGTGGCAACGACTCCTGAACCCGACTCCGACAGGTCTGGTTTTGTTCCTCTTGTGTCTGATGTACCTGATCACGTACGTTGACCGCGTGAACATAGCGACCGCCGCGGGCGAGATCAGGAGGGAGTTGTCACTCAGCGCCACACAATACGGCCTGATTTTCTCGGTCTTTGGTTACCCGTACCTCTTGTTCCAGGTGTTTGGGGGGTGGGTGGGCGACCGATTCGGGCCGCGCAAGACGCTTTTCACCTGCGGCCTGATCTGGGCCGGCGCGACGATTTTGACCGGCTTCTCCGGAGGCCTGATGAGCCTGCTCGCGATGCGTGTTCTCCTCGGCGTGGGCGAAGGCGCGACATTCCCTGTTGCCACGCGGGCGATGCAGAGCTGGACGGCTGCGTCGCGGCGCGGGTTTGCGCAGGGCATTACCCATGCCTTTGCGCGCGGCGGCATTGTGGCGACTCCACCGCTTGTCGCGTGGCTCATGGCGCTGGTGACATGGCGCGGCTCATTCGTGATTCTCGGTCTCATCAGCGTTTTGTGGGTCATCGCCTGGGTCTCGTATTTCCGCGACGTGCCCGCCGAGCACAAGAGCATGACGCCCGCTCTGCTCGCAACCCTTCCGAACAATGGTCAGCCGTTGCACGTCAAACGCCCGCAGGTCCCGTGGGGACCGCTCGTGCGCCGAATGATGCCGGTCACCGTCGTGTACTTCTGCTACGGCTGGACGCTCTGGCTTTATCTGAGTTGGCTGCCGTCGTTTTTTCAGAACGAATACGGCTTCAACACGCGCGAGTCGGCGTTCTTCTCCGCCGCCGTGTATTTCCCCGGGGTGATCGGTAACATTTTCGGCGGCGAACTCAGCGACCGCATCCTGCACAGGACGCGAGACCTCAAGAAAGCGCGCCGCAACGTTGCCATGTTCGCGTTCCTCGCGTCGTTTTGCTGCATGCTGCCGATCTTCTTCACCACGAATATCACGGCAATCGTGTTGGCGCTCGGCGGCGCGTTCTTTTTCGCCGAAATGATCATCGGACCCATGTGGTCGATCCCGATGGACATTGCCGGGAAGTATTCAGGGACAGCTGCCGGGCTCATGAACTCGGGGTCGGCGCTGGCGGCGATTCTGTCGCCGCTGGTGTTTGGGCTCGTGGCAGACATGACCGGGAACTGGGTGCTGCCCTTTGCCGGATCGCTCGGATTGCTGCTCCTCGGCGCGGCGCTCGCACCATTCATGCACCCTGAAAGGCCCTTTGCCGAAGCGGGGACACCATCTACCCCGGCACCGGTGGGTGCGGCGGCACTGCATTCGCGCTAGACACTCGAACCGGTTTCACAACTACGTAGGGCGCGGCTTTACGCCGCGCCAGGCGGGCCGTCAAGGCCCGCCCTACGGTTTCAGACGGCGGCGGGGACGATGTTCTGATTTACCCGGAACAGATTCTGCGGATCGTATTTCGCCTTTGCGAGCGCCAGGCGCGCATAGTTTTCGCCATACGTCGCCTGAACACGATCGGCGGCCTCGTCGTCCATCATGAAATTCACATAGGCGCCGGCAAGATTGTACGGGTGCACCGCCTTCCAGTAGGCGCGGCCCCAGGTCTTCAGCGCTCCTGCCTTCTTCGGATCTGAATCGATTCCGGCGATCACCATCGACCATCTCGCGTCGCGCGCACTCCACGCGGTCGCATCGCGGGCAACGCGATGAACCGCTCCGTCGATCGGGTAGAGATGCATGAGACACAAGTCACTGGGCGCCTGCCCGGCTTGTGCGATATGAGTGTCGATTGCTTCGTCCGGCAGGTCTTTCACGTAGTCGCCCTTCCAGTACCACTGCAGCCCCTTGGGGAAGAACGGGTCGAACAACGCGTTGATCGCCGGGAATGGCACTGCGCTCATCCAGTTGAAGATGGGCGGCGGCAGGTTCTTGAGCAGTGGCGCCATCGTCCGCTCTCCGTCAGCGGCGGAGCCGTTGTAGGCGCCAATAATGGCGCACGCGCGCTTGCCCCAGTAGTCCTTCGGGAATGGATCCATCGGCGGAACTGTCTTGAGGCCCACAAAGATGCCGAGGTCCTC
This sequence comes from uncultured Acidobacteriota bacterium, assembly GCA_963814955.1. Lineage (GTDB taxonomy): Bacteria > Acidobacteriota > Vicinamibacteria > Vicinamibacterales > UBA2999 > DATCJA01. The sequence goes on along the minus strand of CAWFEX010000006.1, from coordinate 783,044 downwards.
GGGTGCGCTGGAAATGAAGTCGCTGTACGTGCGCATGATGGACCGGGCATGTGTCGCTTCCCAGAAGATGGGACCGGCATACACCATGCTCACCGGATGCGCCTGGAAGAGGAAGCTCGTGACAACGCCGAAATTGCCGCCGCCGCCGCGAATTGCCCAAAACAAATCGGCATTCTGCGACTTGCTCGCCGTCACGAAGCTTCCATCTGCCAGAACGACGTCAGCTTCGAGAAGGTTGTCGATCGTCAGGCCGTGACGACGGGTGAGATATCCCGTGCCGCCGCCGAGCGTGAGTCCGGCCACTCCAGTCGTCGAGACGATTCCAAACGGCACCGCCAGCCCGAAGGCGTGCGTCGCATGATCGACATCTCCTGATGTGCATCCGGGCTCCACGCGCACGGTCCCCTTTTCGGCATCGACGCGAACACCTTTCAACGTAGACAGATCGATGACGAGGCCGTCGTCGCAGCTGCCGAGGCCGGGACCGTTGTGACCGCCGCCACGGATGGCAAGGAGCAAGTCCTCGCTGCGCGCGAAGTTGACCGCCGTCATGACGTCGGCGGCGTCGACACACCGCGCGATCAAACGCGGGCGCTTGTCGATCATGCCGTTATAAAGCGCGCGCGCGCTGTCGTAGTCGGCGTCAGTGGGACGGATCAGCCGCCCGCGAAGATTTTTCTCGAACGTCGACACACTCTGGTCTGTCATGGTTACCCTCCGGCGGTGGAATCGGCGGTCTCTGTTACACGTGCTGAAGGGCGCGGATTTTAACACGCGAGGTCGAAAGGGTGATAAGCGCAGGGTCGAACGGAATTCGGCGATCACATTCGAAGCCTGACGGCCCAGACGCCGGCTTCGCCTGCAATCAGTAGAGAACATCGAAGCGGCAAGAGCCCTTTGTATTGGTCCATTTCTTGCCGATTTGCAGGGCCGTGCAGCGGTTGATTGTCTTGTGCGTCGCTTCGATGCTGGCCGGAGGATGTGGAGGCGACACCGCACTCACCACGCCTTCAGCCGTTCCCGACGCCTCGGCTTCTCCGTCGCAGGCTGGACCAGCAACGAATGACGTGCAACTCGTGGACGACTTCGGAGGACGGCGGTTATTCCCCCCTGACAACTGGTGGAACCAGGACGTTACGACAGTGCCGGTGGACTCACAGTCTGATGCCTATGTGGATTTCGTGGGTCGTTCGCGCACGGCCCACCCGGACTTCGGTCCTCCTCCCTACGGGATTCCATATCTCGGTGTCGGCGGAGCTCACCCGCGCACAGCGGTCACGTTTGTCGATTACGGCAGTGAGAGCGACGAAGGAGCCGGCGGCGAACGGGGCTATCCGATTCCCGAAACGGCCAGAAGCCAGCCGAACGTCATCGAAGGTGGCGTGGCCGGTGGAGGCGGAAGCGGCGATCGGCATCTTCTGATCGTCGATCGCGATCGATGGCTGCTCTACGAGCTTTTCGCGGCGCGGTGGAACACATCACTTGGGAGATGGGAGGCCGGCTCGGGCGCCGCATTCGACTTGTCATCAAACACGCGCCGGCCTGAAGGGTGGACGTCGGCTGACGCGGCGGGCCTCGCCATCCTGCCGGGGCTCGTCCGGTACGACGAATCGATGCGCGGCCCGATCCGCCATGCGCTCCGCGTGACGGTGCGGCGCACCAACGGCTACGTCTGGCCCGCTTCACATCGCGCGGGCAACACTCCGGGCGCGCTGCCGATGGGTGCACGTCTCCGCCTCAAGTCTTCCAAGGATCTGTCTGGATATCCGGCCCAGGTGCAGAACATCCTGCGCGCGATGCAGACGCATGGCCTGATCGTGGCCGACAACGGCAGCGACCTTTACATCAGCGGCACGATGGATCCCCGCTGGAACAACGACGTACTGAATCCGGCCTTCCGAAGCTTGACAATGGGGGACTTCGAAGTCATCCGCCTCGGGTGGCGCTGACAGGAACCACGAAGGTCACGAAGTCACAAAGTATGTTCAGGATTGGTAATCGTTGTGATCTTCGTGTTCTTCGTGGTTCTCGTACCGTTGTGACTTGCAGCTTGTCAGCCGTCAGGGCGCGATCGGCTCGACGCGTGTAATCGTGTTCCCGTGCTGATCGCCCAGCCACATGCTGGAGAAGGCTCCTGACTTCTGCACGTTGATCTGCCGCACGTTCGTGCGATGCGGGAGCAGATACTCGGTGAATTCCCCTGTTTCGACATTCATCCGCACCGCGAGATCGGCGTCCATACCAGCCGTCCACAGATAGCCCTGGTCGTCGACCTGCGCGTCGTATGGGCGCATCCACTCGGTCGGCATCGTCCACTCGGTGATCTTCTTCGTCTGCGGATCGAACATCGCGAGACGGTTGCCCTGAAAGACCGCGCACCACAGGCGATCCTGCGCGTCGACGTGTCCGCGCCGGCAGCCTGGCCCTTTCGTCGGCAGATCGTACCAAGTCGTTTGCAGCGTCTTGCCGTTGGTGATCCAGATCTTGTCGACCGTCAGACCGATGCCGTACATGTCGTTCTTCGACGTGGCCACGACGTCGTAGGCGCGGGCTGACGGGCTGCCGTCCGGGTACTTCACCTGCGTCCACTTGCTGTTAGCCAGGTCCACGTGCCAGGTTCCGCCGGCCGTGCCGGTGTCGTACGCGACGTTCACCCACAGTTTCCCGTCGACGTGGTGAAACGCGGGGTCGATCATCGTGAGATGGCCATCGCCGAACGTCGACTCCGGCATCGGCAGCTTGTGGACGTCGAATTTCTCGGTCTTCGGGTCGAACCGGGCAAGCGCCATTTGAAACATGTTGCCGAAGTAGAGACGCCCTTCCTTGTCGACGTCGATCTGGAGGCCGCCCTGCGCCGTCTGGAACCCACGGCTCTGTGGGACGACGTAGTCGACGACCTTGCCTGTCTTGAGATCCAGCTTCCCGATGAACTGGGAATTGAAATCCGAGTACCACAGGTTCCCCTGCGCGTCGAAGACCGTGTCGTGCGGTGAGGCATCGGGCCGCGGAAGTTCGTAGACGGTGTAGATCACCTCCGTCGCCTTGCCCTTCGGACGCGGCAGCGTCTTCAACGGGAACTCGAATGTGTCTCGCTCGCTCAAGTTGAGAGAGCTGAGGTACTTGCCAATGGCGATCTCGGACTCCGCCGGCGGGCGATGAGGAAAATCATCCGCTGGACGCATCCACGGATGCAGCAGCGACGAGTTGTTCGTGTGCCGTCGCATCCGCTGCACGACCTGCGCCATCTCCTGCGCGTCGAAACGGGAGAACATGACGCGCTGCAGCGTGTGACAGTTGACGCACCCGGACAGGAACGCCTTCTGGGCCTGTGTACTCGGCACGCTCATCAGCCACTCCGTGTTGGAGAGCTGCATCCCGAGCTCGGTCGCCCGTGTCAATTTCTGGAGCTGAAGATCCAGTTTCGTACCGTGTGCGGCTACGTCGACGGACGTCGCCGGCAGCTTGTATCCGACCGCCCTTACGCGGATCGTGTATTCGCCAGGTTCCATCCTCTCGCGCGGGAACCGGTAATCGCCCTGCGCGTTGGTGACGACCCACGTGGCGATGGTCGAGCCCGCTTTTCGTGCGCCGACCAGCACGCCTTCCATCGGGCCTTCTGCAACCGAGGTGACCTTGCCAGTCAGGGCAAGCGACGGGGTTTGCCCCATTAACTGGCCCGCGAGGGCCGCAGAGAACAGGACCACGGCGACAACGAACCCGGCAGGACGTGACTGATTAGTCATGACCACTCTCCATCATTCGGTCGGTCGAACTCGGCGCGCTGAACGGCTGCTTGCCGGCGATGATCCGAGGTGATCGCGCGTCCCCAGCCGTGGTGGTGCACACGCCGCCGGCAGTATAGTCCCGGAATCACCTGACCTGGAAATCGGCTTTCATGCTGATGCGCAGGGGATAAGTGCCGCCGACGACCGGCAACGCTCGTCGACTGATGCGGGAATCGCGCGACGCCTGAAGCCTTCCGCTCCGCCAAATTGAGCGAAGCGATATGTCGTCGCGGGATTCGGTCGCATCCATTCATGTTCTATCAATGACTTACGCGAATTCTGAATCGCTCAATCCGCGAGAATCGGCGAGAAAGCCGTGGTGCAGGTAAAACAGGTACAACTGATTCGTAAGGTTTTTCGCTTCCCGTCCGGAATCCGTCCTGGCAGGGCCAGTTCGTAAATAGTTGGCGATTCCACCCAGATGCGGATCATGCGTAGATCGTCGCGCGCCCCTGGCGGCGGTCTGTCATACGCGATGGGCGCAGCCGTGGGATCATCACACCAGTTGCCGACGTCACCTCTCGAAGACGCCCTCGCACGCTACTGGGGGTACTGTCGTTCCGGCCGCTCCAGCGCGAAGCAATGGAGGCGGTGCTCGAGCGGCGCGACTCGCTTGTCGTGCTACCGACCGGCGGCGGAAAGTCGCTGTGTTTCCAGGCGCCGGCGCTCGTGCGTCCCGGACTCGCGGTCGTGATCTCGCCGCTCATCTCGTTGATGAAAGACCAGGTGGATACGCTCGTCGGCAACGGCGTGCCCGCCGCGCTGTACAACAGTTCGATGACGCAACCCGAGAAGGCTGCTGTCGTGGCCGGTTTGCGCGAGGGCCGCTACAGCCTGCTCTATGTCTCCCCCGAGCGGCTGGTCGGCGACGGTAGCGAGAGCTTTCTTGCGCTCCTCGCCTCATGCGGGGTCAGCTTCGTTGCCGTTGACGAGGCACACTGCATCAGCCAATGGGGGCACGACTTCAGGCCGGAGTACCGTCAGCTGGCGCGGCTCCGCCAGCGGTTGCCCCTCATCAGCGTGCACGCGTACACGGCCACCGCCACCGCGCGCGTGCGGCGCGATATCGCGACACAGCTCGGCCTGGTGGATCCCATCGAGCTTGTCGGCTCCTTCGATCGGCCGAATCTCGTGTACCGCGTGCTGCCGCGAGCGGCGCTGAAGCGGCAACTGCTCGATATACTGGCGCGCCATCGCCTGGAGGCGGGAATCATCTACTGCACGTCGCGCCGCGAGGTCGATGCGCTTGCCGCGTGGTTGACCGCCGAAGGTGTTCCGGCACTTCCCTATCATGCGGGCCTCAGCGAAGCCGAGCGTAGTAGGAATCAGGACGCCTTCACCGCCGAACGCATCGATGTCATCGTCGCCACCGTGGCCTTCGGCATGGGCATCGACCGGTCGAACGTGCGGTTCGTCGTCCATGCTGGCGCGCCGCGATCCGTCGAACACTATCAGCAGGAATCGGGCCGCGCGGGACGTGACGGTCTCGAGGCCGAGTGCCTGCTGATCTATTCCGCCGCCGACTTCATGAAGTGGCGCGTCATGCTCGAGAGCAACGGCGAACTGACCGATGCGAACACGGCGTTGCTGCGGCAAATGGAGCGATACGCCGCGACCGTCGGGTGCCGCCACCGCCATCTTGCGGAGTACTTCGGCGACCGGTACGCGAAGGACAACTGCGGGGCGTGCGACTACTGCCTGGACGAGCTCGAAACAGCGCCGGCGCCCACCGTCCTGGCGCGGCAGATTCTCTCGTGCGTGGCGCGGGTCGGACAGCGCTTCGGCGCCCTGCACGTGACGAACGTGCTGCGTGGCCAGGCGAGCGAGCAGACCATCGCCCGGGCCCATGACAAGCTGAGCACCTTTGGGCTGCTGCGCGACGCTCCGGCATCGGAGGTCCGCGGCTACATCCAGCAGCTCACCACCCTTGGCCTGCTGCGCATGACTGACGATCCATATGCGGTGCTGGCGCTGACCGCAAGGGGACTGGCGCTGCTGAAGGATGAGGCGAGCTGTCCCGGGCTGGTGCTCGCCCGGCAGCGTCGGGTGCGCAAGGACGCGCCCCGAACACGCGCGCGCGTCGAGACAGAGTCGTGGGAAGACGTTGACCGCGAGCTGTTCGAGCGGCTTCGTGCTGTGCGGCTCGAGACCGCGCGCCAGCGTGGGGTGCCGCCTTATGTGATCTTTCACGACGCAACGCTTCGTGAGATGGCCCGCCTTCGACCGACCTCCATCGACGCGCTCCGCTCTGTGAAGGGCATCGGCGCGCGCAAGGCCGACGACCTCGGTCAGATATTCCTGTCGGCCATTCGCGAGCACGCCTCCTAGCGCGATCGGATGCCCCTCGTCACCCTCGACCGCGTCTCGATCGCGTACGGACACGTGGCCCTGCTGGACGGCGCAAGCCTGCAGATTGAGGCGCGCGAACGTATCTGCGTCATCGGTCGCAACGGCACCGGCAAATCAACGCTGCTCCGCCTCGTCGGCGGCGAACTTGAGCCCGACGGCGGCAGCGTCTGGCAGCAGCCGGGGCTGCGCATCGGCCGCCTCGCGCAGGACGTGCTGCTCCAGGATGCGCGTTCCGTGTTCGATGTAGTGGCCGAAGGCGTTGGCAATGTCACCGGCGACGAGTGGCAGCGGGACACGCACGTGAAGCAGGTGCTCTCGCGACTCGATCTTGACGCCGGCGCCAGCGTCGCGGCGTTGTCCGGCGGCTGGCGCCGCCGTGTCTTGCTGGCGCGGGCGCTCGTGGGCGAGCCCGACCTGCTGCTGCTCGACGAGCCGACCAATCATCTCGACATCGAGTCAATGACGTGGCTCGAGACGTTCTTGATCGACTACGCGGGCGCGGTCATGTTGGTGTCCCACGATCGCGTCTTTCTGCAGCGGGTGGCCACCCGAATCATCGAGCTCGATCGCGGCCGCCTCTCGTCATGGCCGGGCGACTACGCGGCGTTTGTTCGCGACAAGGAAGCGGCGCTTGCCAGCGAGGCGGCACAGCAGGCGAAATTCGACAAGCGGCTGGCGGCGGAGGAAGCGTGGCTGCGCCAGGGTATCAAAGCGCGGCGCACGCGGGATGAAGGCCGCGTTCGCGCGCTCCTGGCCATGCGGAAGGAGCGCGCTGCCCGCCGCGCCCAGCCTGGCATGGTGCGGCTCCAGGCCGACGCCGGCGATCGCTCCGGGCAGCTGGTGATCGAAGCCCGTCGGATCTCCAAGGCGTTCGGCGGGAAACCCGTCGTGGCCAACGCTTCTGTCCGGGTGATGCGCGGCGACCGTGTCGGCCTCATGGGGCCCAATGGCTCCGGGAAAACGACGATGCTGCGGATGCTGATTGGTGAACTGGAGCCGGATTCCGGCGAGGTCCGAAGCGGAGCAAACGTCACGGTCTCGTACTACGACCAGCAGCGCGAGCAGCTCGATCCGGAACGAACCGTCTTCGACACCATCGGCGACGGCCATGACACCGTCATCGTCAACGGGGAGCCGGAGCACGTGCATGGCTACCTGCGCGACTTTCTGTTTCCCGCCGAGCGTGCGGCGTCGCCCGTGAAGGCGCTGTCAGGCGGTGAACGCAACCGCCTGCTCCTGGCGCGATTGTTCACCCGGCCGGCGAATCTCCTGGTGCTCGACGAGCCGACCAACGATCTCGACATCGAGACGCTCGAACTGCTCGAGGCGCTGCTCATCGACTGGCCGGGGACTCTCCTCCTGGTCAGCCACGACCGCGCGTTCATCGATCACGTCGTGACGAGCACGCTTGTCTTGGAGGGCGAGGGATGCGTCCAGGAGTACGTCGGCGGCTACACCGACTGGCAGCGGCAGCGCCGCCATGCCGAGCACGCGCAGCCCGAGCCCTCAGGGCCGCTCGCGGCGGCGACGCATGCCGTGCGCCCTGTGCTCAACCGGAAGCTGTCCTACCGCGAGCAACGGGAGCTCGAGGAGTTGCCGGGACGTATCGGGGCAATGGAGCGCGAGCAGGAGCAGCTGACCGCCGCAGTGGCCGGTCCCGGGTTCTACAAGGAAACGGCCGAGGCGATCCACCGGACGCTCGCGCGCGTCGCGGCGCTGGAGCAGGAGCTCCTCGACGCGTACGCGCGGTGGGACGAGCTCGACTCGAGGTCAGGCTAGACGACCTACGATTAGAGTTCACCCTCGGCCAAAGTCCCGAACAGAAGACCTGCGCTCATGCTTGCTGTGAATTGCTCCTCCATGCGTTACCGAATCAAGGTTCTCTTCGAGGAGTGACGACGACGTTCACGGCGGCTTACGGGCTGACCGGTCCGAACGGCGCGCCGGCGAGTCGCTCATGGGAGTGGGGCTGCGAACGCGAATACGCCGGATCGCGGCGGGCCGTGCAGCTGTTTCGGAGGAGATTGCGCGAGCGAAGACACGGTTGCGAGTGCCCGCGGGCGCGCCGGTGATCAGCTGTTACGAAGCGGGGCGCGATGGTTCTGGCTGCATCGCGATTTGCTCGCGCGCGGGCTTGCAATCACGTGGTGGACTCGTCGAGCATTGAGGTCAATCGCCGGGCCCGACGGGCGAAGACCGATCGGCTCGACCTGGCCGGGCTGCTGAGTCTGCTGGCGCGCTATAGCCAGGGCGACCATCGGGTCTGGCGCGTGGTACGCGTCCCCACGGTGGCCGAGGAAGACGCCCGGCAGCTCCACCGCACGTGGGAAACGTTGCAGCAGGATCGCACACGGCTCATGAATCGGCTCAAAGGGCTGTTGGCGACGCTGGGTGTGCGACTGCCGATTGACGGTCGGTTCCTCGAGCGACTGGCGACGACGCGGCTGTGGGATGGAGCGCCGATCCCGGACGGGATCCGGCAGCGGCTGACTCGCGTGTGGGCCCAGCTGGAGATCGTGGAGCGGCACCTCGAGGAGGTGCGCGCCACGCGGGCCGCGCTCCAGCCGGATCCCGACACGCCGACGGGACGGTTCGTCCGGCAATTGCAGACGGTGCGCGCTGTCGGGCCGATGAGTGCCTGGGTGTTAACCACCGAGATTTTCGGATGGCGCGAGATCCGCAACGGGCGCCAATTGGGCGCGTTGGTCGGTTTGGCCCCCGCACCGTATCACAGCGGCGAGACGCAACGTGACCAGGGTATAACGCGGGCCGGCAACGCCCACGTGCGACGAGCCGTGGTGCAGCTCGCGTGGGGCTGGGTGCGCTATCAACCCACGAGCGCATTGACACAGTGGTACCAACGGCGGTTTGGCGGTGGGAGCCGGCGAGCACGGAAAATCGGCATTGTTGCGCTCGCGCGCAAGTTACTCTCGCGCTCTGGCGGTATGTCGAAACCGCGCCGTGCCGGTGGCGCGCAGCTGAAAGTGATGGCGGGATAACGATCGACGCTGCTTGCCCGAGCGTGGATCACCAGCTGGCGCGAGCCCTCGCCGTCTGTACCGGGTTCAGTTGAGTGAACCGAAAAACAGAAGGAGGGCTCGCCCCAGGCTTCGCGGATGACGCCTCTGGTGTTTGGCGCATGGCCGCCGACACGGATAGAAGGTGCGCTGGAGCCATCGTGCTCCTGCGAGCATGAAGCCACCACTCGCACGACTGTCAACAGTGGGTTTGTGTCCTTGGAGCGGGATTCGGTATCGGCCGCCTGCACGGGCCCTGCTGTTAGGGAGTGCCTGCTCGGCGGCCTCAATGCACGTGTGCGGGAGTAGCAAGACAGCCTTGGGGCATGACAACCGCGGCCCTCATAGAAGGTACAGCTTTTCGAGGGTTTTCGTCTCACGGATCGGGATCCATCCTGATCAACGAGGAGGCGGACCGAAAGGCCTGGGCGGCCGTTCGACGGTCGTGTAATCCGAGGGAATGGCAAACAGCGCCGCGTCGGGTTCGCCCCGCACGAGACTAGTAACGCGGTACGTCACATCGCCGAGACGTGGATCACTTCTGCGGGATTCGAGAACAATCTTGAGCTCCGGCGAGTGCCAGCGCTCGGTCACGACCTGAATCGGGCCTACATTGCCGAAAACACCTGCCGGAATCGTCATCGTCTGGCGCGTCCCTTCGGCACGGAGGCCGAGAATCTGCCGGTTCCCGAGGGCTTCCGAGGACATCTTCGGCGGGGGCAGAGCCCTGCCGCCGCCGCTGCGATCGCCAGGTGGGCGCGGTGGGCCCGCCGGGACCGTTGACCGGGAAACGGTCCGCCGCTGCGGATCGATCAGATACAGGGTCTGCTGGCGCGGATCAGTGATCGTGATCATGCGCACCTCCGGATCGAGAACAACCGGACCGATCGGCGGCAGCGACTGTTCGCGTCTGGTCCGTCCTGTGCTGTCTCTGGCGATGGTGACGGTCGATCGTTGTTCGATACGATTGCCATCTCGCAGCTCCTGAATCATTTCTGTCGTCGCCTCGGCGCTGAACGGCGCGCCGCGCACGACCTCACGGAACTCCAGCGGTTCGACGCCCATGATGTCGATCGGCGGGAAGCCGCGCTGAGCGGTCAAGACGCCGCCGAACGCGACGAACAGAATCCAGCAGGCTACAACTCGGCAGTTCATACGTGTTCCTCGCTAGTAGATGACGGGTGTCGCAGGCGCCACACGGACGCCTCGCGCTAATCCGTCATCGCCGACGATCACCTCGAGATCGACGAGGCCGTCCCCGTCGGGATCGCCGACCGTGTATCCCTGCGCGACCAGCGTTGCGCTCGCCACCCGGACATAGACGATTTGAAGGGACTCCGGCTCTGGGTCGAGCCACGCCAACACTTCGGACGACGGCCACGGCTCGGTGACTGCGGGTTCAGGAACCTGCGCTTGCTCTGACGGCGGCTCAGCGCCGCCGCCGCTCCACCAGTACCCGCCCAAGACCGCGAGAACGAAAACGGCGGCTGCTTTCAAGGCATGTCCCGCGAACATACGCTGATGACGGGACCTGACAGTGCGGGTCTCGTCGAATGCGCGCATCAACCGCCCCTCGACGCGAGGCGGCGTTCCGAGGCCCTCCTCCTCGCGGGCGAGGGTTCGAAGCGCGCTCAGCAACTCCTGCTCTTCGGTGTTCGTCTTTTCCCTGTTCATATGAGGCACCGTTTCGCAACCGGCAGGCCGTCGCGCCGCCGCAGACGCTCGATCAGCAATTGTCGGCCCCTATGAAGCCGCGATCGCACGGTCCCGATCGGCACTTTCAGCACCACGGCGGTCTCCGCGTAGTCGAGTTCCTGCAAGTCACAGAGGATGATGACCTCGCGGTACCGCGCCGGCAATGCGCCAAGGCATCGGCGCAAATGGCGCGTTTCCTCGTTCGAGGAAAGCGCCGCGGCCGGGTCCTCGCGACCAACAGCCTCCTCGACCTGATCCAGCGATATGAGGCGCCGCAGGCTCCTGCTCTTATACCGCGCGAGATTGCGCGCGATCCCGAACAGATATGTTCTTAGCCCCGCGCGGCTGGCGTCGTACCGGTCGAGATCTCGCATCAGCGCGAGAAACACCTCCTGGACGATGTCCTCCGCGAGCGCCGCGGATCCCGTCATGGCCCGCGCAAATCGATACACGTACGCCTGATGGCGGCGGTACAGGAAGCCAAACGCTTCCCGCTCGCCTCCGCGCGCGCGTTCGACTAGCTCCGGGTCGGACGGCTCAGGAGCGTCTTCGACTGGCACCCTGGTGAGAATTAGCGGCGAGGCCACAGAAGTTCCCGAATCTCGCAACCGGCCACTTATTGGAACTTATCCGCGTCTGGCGTCAATGAATCCTGTAACCACAGTGTAAAGGGAGGCAGGGTGGGCCGACTCTCAGCGATCGCGAGGGTATTTGTGTTGTTTCTGGGGCTCGTCTCAGCCGGGGCTGGAGATCCCCAGCAGCGCGAGGAGGATACGCACGGCCGCGCGGCAACGCCTGACTATGGGCGCGTGTTCGCCCAGGACGTCGTCAAGCGCCTCGACATACGTGTCACGGCCGCAGATTGGGAGCGCCTCGTCGCCGACATGACTGAAATGGCCGGAGCGTACGGGACCGCGGGCGGCGGACCCGGCCGTGGCGGCTTCAACATGATGCCGGATCCGGCGGGGGTCGCGGCATGCGATGGCCGAGTCGAAGGGGACTCGTGCATGTTTGGCACACCCCTCCAAAGCGGCCGCTGCACGCTGCTGCCGATGGGCGTGGGGCTCAGCTGCACGCCGCTCCCCGGTGGGGGAAACCCTGGAGGCGGCTTTCCCGGCGGCGGCAATCCACCCGGCGCTCCTCCAGGTGGCGGCAATCAGCCCGGCGGCAACGTAGGCCGCGACGACGTCGAGTTCCTCCCGCGAACACCGATCTACATTCCGGCGACGCTGACGTTTGACGGCATCTCGTTCAGCAATATCGGCCTGCGGCTGAAAGGCAATTCGAGTCTGCTGAATTCCTGGCGCAGCGGCGCCGGAAAGCTGCCCTTCCGGCTCAATGCAGACGGACTTGCGGATCAGATTCCTGAGGTCCGCGGCCAAACGTTTTTCGGTTTCCCCAACCTGAATCTGACCAACAACTCCCAGGACTCGTCCTTTCTGAGAGCGAAGGTCGTCGGCGATCTCTTCCGCGAGGCGGGGGTGCCAGCGGCCCGCACCGCTTTTGTTCGTGTCTTCTTCGATCGCGGCGCGGGCTCGCAGTATCTGGGGCTGTACACCGTCGTCGAAATTCCGGACGAGCCGATGCTCGAGATGCAGTTCGGGACGGAGAACGGCAACTTGTACAAACCCAATGGAACCGGCGGCCGGCTTACCGTGTTCATAGCGGAATCGTTTCCCAAGAAGACGAACCAGCGGGATGAAGATTGGACGGATGTTCAGGACACCATCGCAGTTTTGAACGAGTCCCGCGCAAACCCGCAGGTGTGGCGCACCCGTCTCGAAGCGCGATTCGCTGTCTCTTCCTTTCTGCGCTGGCTGGCGCTCAACACGATCATCGGCAACACAGATACCTATGGCGGCTTCTCGCCCCACAACTACTGGCTCTACGGGAGTCCGCGTCACCGCGACCGCCTCTTCTTTATTCCATGGGATCACGATCTTTCGTTGAATGCGGGCGGACCCGGAGGAGGAGGGTTCGGGGGCGGCGGAGGCGCCAACACAGGATTGGATCTATTTCACGACCGCGTGAACGCCTCGTGGCCTCTGATTCGCTATCTCATGGACGACCCGGTCTATCGCGCAGCGTACCGGGGGTATGTCGAGGAGATGCTCAACACGGTGTTCGAACCATCCGCGGTGACCGCAAGGCTGCAGGCCGAGTACGCGCGGATCGCTCCCTACGTCGTTGGCCCCGAGGGAGAGGTGCCGGAACGCAGTTTTATCCAGTCGCCTGCGGAATTCACGCAGGCGGTGACGAACCTCATGACATACGTCCAAACCCGCGCGGCCTCCGTGCGGCAGGCACTCGGAGCAGCCCGATGACCACGCACGTCTGTTCGGTCCTCGCGCTCTGTGTGGCAACCGCGGCCCCGGCCATGGCCGGCCAGAGTGCCCAGGAGGCGCCCGAGCCGCCCCCGCCCGTGTTCGAGCTTGTGCCCGAGGCTTACATCCAGCTTGATTGGCGCTCCTATCCTGAGTGGCCTGTCTCACCGGGCACAGGACGGCTCGAGTTCAACACATTCGAGGTCCGTCGGCTGCGGGCCGGCGTCAACGGCCAGTGGCGAGGCGTTCAGTTCGAGTTGACGTTTGACCCACAGGACCTCGACGGCACACTCGTCAAGGATGCCTATGCGGAATTTCGTCCCGGTTCGTACGAGATACGGTTTGGTCAGTTCAAGCCGCCCGGCAGCCGCGACTACGGCACGTCCGCGCGGCAAACGGATTTCCTGGAGCGGGCGGCGCTCGGGCGCGCCCTCTCGGCGCAACGCGATGTCGGCGTCGCGCTCCATGGCGACCTCGGACAGCGGTTCGACTATGACGTCGGGCTCTTTGCCGGAGACAACAATGGATCAACCCGCCGGTCGGGGGTGACGGGCGCCGGACGCCTGGAGTGGGAGCCGGGACCGGATCTCGTGCTCGCGGTTTACGGCAGCGAAGGACGCCTTGCCGCTGTCGACACCGACCCGGAAAACGGACTGGAAGGCCGCCTGTCATCCGGCTATCGCTTTTTTGAAAACGTGTACGTGCAAGGTCGGCGCACGCGGCTCGGAGGCGATGTCGAGTGGAGCCCGGGCCGGTGGCAGTTCACCGTCGAGGCGCTGCGCGTCCGCGACGAGCGGCAGGAGCAGGGTGTCGACATCGACGATCTGCCCTCCGTCGTCGGAACGGGGGCGAGCCTGACGACGCGATGGCGGTTCGCACCGCGCCGCGACGTGGCCGTGCGGTACGAATATCTCGGGTTCGACGATGACGGTCCGGACACGGACATGGCGAGTGTGCGCCCACGCGCGGCGGATCTACGGGCACGGGCGGCGCAAGCCGTGACCTTCGGCGGCTCGTTGGGTGTCACACGGTGGGTGCGGCTGATGGGCAACGCCGGCGTTGAGTGGTTCTCCGATCTGCGGACGGCGCCGGAAGCCGGCCGCGAGGGTGCCTACTGGACGCTCGGCACGCGTCTGCAGGTCGAACTTCCCGGCATCCTGGGATTGCGCGTCCGGTGAGCGCGAACGCCGTCACGGCATTGTCACGCCCTATGGATCTCGACCTCCTGCGGGGCTTCGATATCGCAGCGACCGCGCTCATCGAAGCGCGGTCCCTTCAACAGCGCGTCGATCGCAAGTATTTGCTCGCAACAGACGCCCTGGAGCCACTGCTGGCGCGTCTGCGTCCGGGTTACTGCCTGCTGCGCGCGGATGAGCAGGGCTGGGCGCGCTACGAAAATATCTATCTCGACACTCCCGATCGCACGCTCTATCACGCCCACAGGTGCGGCCGACGACCCCGATACAAGGTCCGGATCCGGCATCACGTGGACCGCCAGCTCTCGTTTCTGGAAATCAAGAGCAAGACCAACAGCGGCCGCACCGTGAAACGCCGTCGTGCGCTTCCCTACGGTCAAAACCACCTCGGAGTCCCCGAGCAGCAGTTCATCGAAACGTATGTGCCGACCGATGGCGTGCGTCTGATGCCGTGCGTCTCGATCTCCTTTCTCCGACTCACGTTGGTTGGCAAAGACTTCAATGAGCGTCTCACGTTTGACCGCGACGTGACCTTTGCCGGCGGCCCGCGCGAGGAACATTTCTCGCGGGTCGTGATTGCCGAGGTCAAACAGGCCGAGTATTCAAACCATTTAGGAGCGGTCCCGGCGCTCAGGAAACTCCACGTGCGCGAGGTGGCCTTCAGTAAGTACTGCGTTGGAACAATCCTGGTGGCGCCGGTGGCCGGCAACATTTTCAAACCGACTCTGAAGGCGGTGGAGCGACTTTCGGCATGAGCAATCTCCTTGGGGCTTTGGCGATATCTCTGAGTGGTGGTGCGGTCATACTGCTGGCCCGGCTCGGCCTCAACATGCTGTTTACGGTTGTTGTGGTGCGGCTCGTCTATTACCGTCTGTATCGGAGCCGCGACTACGTATTCACGTACTTCCTGATCAATCTGGTCACGTTCTCGCTCGCGTACCTGCTCAGCAGTGTGCCAATCGAACTCGGGTTCGCGCTGGGCCTCTTCGCGGTCTTCGGGATTCTGCGTTATCGCACCGAAGCTATCCGGGTCCGCAACCTTACCTACTTGTTCGTCGTCATCGGGATTGCGCTCCTGAACGCGCTCGCCAATGGCGGCATCACGCTCGCCGAGCTGCTCATCGCAAACGCCGCGATTGTCGGCACTGTGAGCATCCTTGAAGCCGCGCCCTTTTCAGGCCGCGAGGAGTCAAGACTGGTTCACTACGACCGGCTCGATTTGTTAAATCCGGCCGCGGCTGCTGAGCTGCTTGAGGATCTCCGGAAGCGGACGCATCTGCCCGTGGAGCGATTTGAAATCGGCGATGTGGACCTGCTACGAGACTCTGCGGACATCACCATTTACTGCCGATCCGAGACGAGTCCGCGTTCACGCCGCTCGCCCTCGGCGCTATTTCGGGAACGTTCATCGTGCGTTCGGTAAATCACCGCCGATGCCGATCAGCCATCGTCGGGCGTGTGCATGCGTTTCAGTCCAGGTGCTATCGCGTTGACGATTTTGGGCTGGACGCCGGGTCTGGGCGGGATCGTCGCCGGCCGCGTGCTGGTCTGTGGCTGCCTCGTGGGAATCTATGAAACGTGGCATCGCTGCGTTGTGGAAATCCTTGATGGGTGCGGCGACCGGTGCCGATATCCTGACCACAACATCAACCGCGTCCTGGGCGTGGCGTTGACGGCGCGTAGGGCACCGTGTTTGCTCGCCATCAAACGGCCGGTAAAAGCTGGCCGATCCGAGTCACCCGCCTTGCCGCGACACGTTGAGAAACGACGGAGACGCAACATGATTTATTTTAATTTCTCGAAACACGGGGCTGGGGCTGGGGCCGCGACCTCGCCCGTCATTTCAGCCGGCCTGTGATTCCTTCTCACCATCAGAATTACGCCGCCGAGCCGACGGCAGTGAGCCGCAAGGGGTGGGAACAGATCCATCAAAGCAAGCAACCGGGTGATTCGCGTCGGTGCCTCTGGGGCGGTGCTCGTCAAGTCATATGAGTCGGAGGATGGGAGCCTCTGGGCAGAAAAACACGGGAGTGACCAGAAGACAACCGGTCCCGAGCCAGCCGGCGGGAGCCGAGCAGGTGGCGGCGCCCGATTCATCGCAAACGGTCGGCTGCCCAGCAACTGCTTTTGCTGTCGCTTGCGATCGTGGCCGCCATGTTCCTGATCTTGACGGCGGTATTCGGGTCGTCGCGACATGCGCTACTGATGCGTCAATCTCCCGCGCGCGCTGATCGGCGGTGTCGTCGGCATGTATCTCGCAGACGGTGCCCTGTCGGTCGATCGTCGGATTCATCACATCGTTCGGTATCGCCACGCGAAACGGCATCATGCTCATGCCGCATCTCCGGTCTTGTATTTAGACCATGTCAATTTGGCGGAGGGAGAGGGATTCGAACCCCCGGTACCCTTCCGGGTACAGCGGTTTTCAAGACCGCCGCCATCGACCACTCGGCCATCCCTCCGATGCGACGCGTTAAGGGTCCGCCTGAAGGCGGACACTACGTCGGTTGTTCTCGTGTGGCTTCTTTGAGTGTAGCGGAAAGCGGTTTGACGCATCGCGGATTTCCAGCGTATAACCGCTCACCTTCCTCAAGGAGTCTCGATGAACAACCCCGTGACGAGTACGCTCGACTGGTCCGATACGTCGCTGGCCTACGCGATCTTCAGGCTGACGTTTGGCGTCAACATCTGCTTCCGCGGGATCGCGCGCATCTTCGTCCTGGGCCTCGACAACTTCTCGGCCGGCATGATGAAGCAGTTCTCGGCCACATGGTTTCCTGCGTTCTTCATCGACACCTTCGCGCATACCCTTCCCTGGATTGAGACCGTCCTCGGCATCATGCTCATCCTCGGACTGAAAACGCGTCTCGCGCTGATCGTCGGCGCCGTGATGATGACGTGTCTGACGTTCGGGACGATGTTCCTGCAGGACTTCAACCTGGCGTGGCTGCAGCTCACGTATGCGATTGCGTTCTTCTTGCTGCTCGCCACACGCGCATGGAACGTGATCTCCCTCGACACGCTGCTGTCTGGAGCGGCGAACCAGGGCGGCGCGAAGACAGCGGCAGGGAGGTAGAGACAGCTAATGTCTCAGTAGATAAGGTGAAGGGGATTTCATCTTATTTCGCTGCAATGATCGTCTGCCCGTCCATGAATGGCTGCAGCGCATCCGGAATCACCACTGAGCCGTCCTGCTGCTGGTAGTTCTCGAGGATGGCAATCAGCGTCCGCCCCACCGCGAGCCCTGAGCCGTTCAACGTGTGCACGAAATCTGGCTTGCCTCCCCCTGGCTGACGGAACTTGATGTTGGCCCGACGCGCCTGAAAGGCTTCGGTATTGCTGCAGGATGAAATCTCGCGATAGGTGTTCTGGCTCGGGAGCCACACCTCCACATCGTAGGTTTTGGCGGACGCAAACCCCATGTCACCCGTGGATAACAACATGGTCCGGAACGGCAAGCCCAAACGCCTGAGCACTTCTTCAGCGTTGCCAGTGAGCCGCTCCAGTTCGTCGTAGGATGCGGCTGGCGCGCTGAACACCATCAGCTCGACCTTGTCGAATTGATGCTGACGAATCAGTCCGCGTACATCGGCGCCGTACGATCCTGCCTCGCTGCGGAAGCACGGCGTGTAAGCGGTGTAGCGAATCGGCAGCTTCTGGCCGTCGAGAATCTCGCCGCGGTGCATGTTCGTTAGAGGCACTTCGGCCGTCGGCACCATGTAGAGATCCCATTCACCCGCAATCTTGAAGAGATCCGCTTCGAACTTCGGCAGATTTCCGGTGCCCGTGAGTGACGCGCTGTTGGCCATGAACGGCGGCTCGACCTCCGTGTACCCGTGCTCCTTGGTATGAAGGTCGAGCATGAAGTTGATCAGCGCGCGCGCCAGTCGCGCGCCGGGTCCGACAAGCGCAGTGAAGCGTGCAGCCGCGATTTTGGTACCGCGCTCGAAGTCGATGATGCCGAGCGCCGGCCCCAGATCCCAATGCGGCTGGGGAGTGAATGTGAATGCTTGGGGGGCACCGTGGCGCCTCACCTCGACATTGGCCGCGGCGTTCTTGCCAATGGGTACGCTCGAGTGCGGGACATTGGGAATGACGAGGAGATGACGCTGTCGCTGGTTCTCGATCGCGTCGAGCTCGGCGCTCATTTCCTTGATGCGCTGCGCCCGCTGACGGCTCGTCTCCTGAATAGCTGCGATGTCGCGCCCCTCGCGCTTGGCCCGCGCCGCCTCTTCGCCCGCGGCATTCTGCTCGCGTTTCAGTCCCTCGATCAGCGGAATGACGCGGCGCCGTTCCGAGTCAACGGCGGAAAGAGCCTCGAGCTCGGCGCGCAAATCCATTCCACGATTCTCGAGCGCGGTGCGGATATCCGTAAGGTTGTCCCTGAGGAGCGTCGGATCGAGCATGCGACTCCGATCCTATATCTCGCTAGCTGGTAGTTGGTAGTCGGTAGTTCCTCATCAGCTGCCAACTCCCGACTACCAGCTACCATCTGGCTACGATACGATGGCAACGATGGCCGCCACGATCCGCAAGGCAGTGTTCCCCGCCGCCGGCCTTGGAACACGTTTCCTGCCGGCTACCAAAGCGCAGCCGAAAGAAATGCTCGTCCTCGTCGACAAGCCGGTGATTCAGTACCGGCGTCGAAGAAGCCGTACAGTCTGGCGTCCCCAACATCATCATCGTCACCGGCCGCGGAAAGAACGCCATCGAAGACCACTTCGACGTGAACGTGGAGCTCGAAAGCTTTCTGGAACAGCGGGGAAAGACGGCGCAGCTCGCAGAGATCCGCAAGATTACGGCGCCCATCAACGTCGCCTATGTACGACAAGGGGAACCGCTCGGACTCGGGCATGCCGTGCTCGTGACGAAGAACCTCGTCGGCAACGAGCCATTCGCCGTCATCCTTGGCGACGACGTCATCGATGCGAACCCTCCGGCGCTACGGCAGATGATCGACGTGTTCGAACGTGTTCAGGGGCCCGTCCTGGCAGTCGAACGCGTAGCGCCAGACGAGGTATCGAGCTATGGGATTGTCGCGGTCGATGAAAGCAAGGAATTCGGCCGTGGTGTCTTTCGAGTCAAGGACCTGGTCGAGAAGCCCCGGCGGGAGGACGCACCATCGAACCTGGCGATTATCGGGCGTTACATCCTGACACCTGACATCTTCGATGCTCTTGAAGCAACCTCGCGCGACAGGACTGGCGAAATTCAGCTGACGAACGGCCTGCGGCGGCTGCTGAACGAACGACCGGTCTACGTATACGAAATTGAAGGTGTCCGCCACGACACGGGCAACAAGCTGGGATTTCTGAAAGCACTCGTGTACTTCGCACTGCAGCGGCCCGACCTCGCCGAACCGTTCCGCAACTACCTCGAGTCGCTCGACCTGAAGATCAGCGCCAATACTTGAACTCGGGTGCCTGGAGTGCCGCCTTACTCTTTGGTCTGTTTGGTGGTTGAGGAATCGGTCGGCTTTGCCGCCGCATCGCTCTTGGCGGCGCCTTCACCTTTGGCCGTTGTGTCGCTCTTGCCTTCACCGGACTTGTCGGCCGTTGAAGTCTCCGATTTGCCGCTCTTCCCTTTCTGCGCGTAATCAGTGATGTAAAACCCGCTGCCCTTGAACTGAATGGCTGGCGACGACGGCAGGCGCTGGACCGGCCCTCGTCCACACAGGGAGCAAACCTCGACGGGCAGGTCGGAGAACTTTCGGATCAGCTCGAACCGCTTGCCGCACGCACCGCACTCATATTCGTAAAGCGGCATCGCGTCGTTACTCCAGCACGGCGTCCGAAGAATCGCCCAGCATGAGGCGACGATGCGCCCAGAACGGCGCATTGCCCTGCGCCAGGACGGCGTCGTGGAAGACTCGCATCGAGAACCTGCCGTCCTGGGCGTCCTTGTAATCGCGGCGCAGCTTCAGCAGCATCAGCTTCCCAAGCGAGTACACGAGATACGTAGGGTCGAACGTTCCCCGCTCCGCCTCGCGTCGTGCTGTGGCTTCTTCGAGAAAGGCTTCGTCGCGGAAGAAGCGCATTCCCTGCTCCACCGACAGGTCTTCGCAGTGCAGTCGGATGGCGACAACGGCGCGCGCGAGGCGAACGAGCGCTTCGGCGAGCTGGCCAAGCTTGATGGCATCCTCGCCGCGACGGAAACCGGCTTCCGTCATCATCTGCTCGCAGTAGTGTGCCCATCCTTCCACGAACGACGCGGGAGCAAACAGCATCGACTTCCGCACCTTCGAATCGACATGACGCAGGTGCTGAAAATGAAGGAAGTGACCTGGGTACACTTCGTGGATCGAGATGTTCCACAGCGTCGGGAGGTTGAAGTCGCGCATGTGCTCCTCCTGCCGATCCGGGGACCATTCGCGATCGACGTCCGTCAGGTAATAAAACGCGCGACTTGGTTTGCTCTCGAACGGACCAGGCGTCCACATGCTTGCAAACGCCCAGCGATAGAACTCGGGAGATGGCGCAACGACGACCGGTTCTGATTCAGGGAGCGACACGATCCCCTGCCGCTGAAGAAACGTCGCCAGCTCCTTCACCTGCTCCTGCGCGACGTTCACCAGCTGGCCAGGTTCGGGATGCTGTTCCTTGGCCCGCCTCCACGTGGTGATCGGGTCGCCACCGTTCATGCGGCCGGCCACGGTGCGAAATTCTTCCTGCACTTCGTGAAGCTCGCGCAGCACAATTGACAGCAGTCGATCGGCGCTCAGCGAAATCCCTTCGTCGAGCTTCAGCTTGCGTTCGAAATTTTCCCGTCCGAGGCGGAAAGACGCCTTCGCGCGCGCCGCGAGATCGGTCTCCAGATAATCGACGTACGCCTTGATCGCGCCGGCCGCCTCGGTGGACGTGTCGGCCAGGTCGCCGAGGATGTGAAGGTCGTCGAGCCTGGAAAATGCACGCGGCAGATCGGCCTCGATGAACTTGAGTACGCCGCGCCACGTTTCAAGCCCGATCTTGACGAAGATGCCAGGGCATTCACGGATGTTGTCGCGCGCCGCCTGCACGAGCCGCGGCGCCTGACGGAGTTTGGAAACTACCCGTCGAGCACGGTCGGCTTCAGGGGCGTAGTTGAACAACGCCTGGCCGGCCAGACTCGTGCCGAGCGCGTCCGCGTAGAACTGAGGATTCCGCTCCCAGCCGCGAATGGTTTCCAGCTCGTGCATTCGCGCCTGGATATTCGCAAGGACGATGGGATGTTCCACCTGTTCCGTTGCGGGAAGCGGCGCCGTGTCGATTTGCTGGAGGCGCCGGCCAAACCCGGCCAGAGCGCGAACGTGCGCGTCGATCGCCGGTCGGCTCAGGTCCTCGAGGAGGTCATCGTGGACGTGAACGCCATCCGAGCTCGCCTGGCTGGGAAGGACTTCATAGAGGTACGCCAGGTAATCGTCGACGAAGTGGGGGAATGGCTCCGATGGGTACATTTCATCCAGGAGGCGCTCTGTCTCTCCGTCCCGTGAGCGCTCATCTCGCAATGGTACAATAACTTTCGGGTCCGATGTCCGGCACGTTGTTCGTTGTCGCAACGCCCATCGGTAACCTCGAGGACATCACGTTTCGCGCCGTGCGCGTTCTGCGCGAGGCTGACGTCATTGCCGCGGAGGATACGCGCCGGACGGCCAAGCTGCTCGGGCACTACGGCGTGTCAACGCCCGCCGTGAGTTTCCACCAGCACAACACGCGCTCCCGATTGCCCCAGCTCATCAAACGCCTTGAACGTGGTGAACACGTCGCTCTGGTGACCGACGCCGGCACACCCGGAATCTCCGACCCCGGCATCGAGCTGGTGGATGCGTGCCTCAAGCACGGCATCCAGGTCGATCCCGTTCCCGGCCCAAGCGCCGCCCTGACCGCCGCAACCGCGTCCGGCTTTCCACTCGAGCCCTTGACGATCCTTGGCTTCGCCCCTGTAAGGGCGAAAGCCAGAATCAGCTTGGCTGGAGGGGTTGCGGACGATACGACATACGTTCACATTCTTCGAAGCACCGCATCGGATTCAGCAAACACTGGAAGCCCTGGGCGATATATTGGGCAATACGACAGATTATGGTGGCTCGTGAGCTCACAAAGATCCACCAGCAACTCGCCAGAGGTCTGGCGTCGACTATTTTGGGGCGTATAACACATGTTAAGGGGGAGTTCACCGTCGTCGTTGGCCCCGAGCCCCCGCTGGACGGGGGCGAAGTTTTGGTATCAGACCTAGAAATAGCCACTGAGTTTGGGCGTTTAACACATTGCGGCCCCGGAGGGCGCCGCCGAGCGGTTGTGGACCTGGCCAGAAAGTACGGCCGCTCCCCCAGGGAGGTTTACGGAATTATCGAACGGCTCAAGAATTCTGGCATATGACAGATTTCCTGCGGCGGCCTGACGTTCACGTGGTGATCCTGGCGGCCGGCCAGGGAACGCGCATGAGATCTGCCGTGCCCAAAGTCCTTCACCCGATTGGCGGGCGACCCATGATCGAGCACGTCCTCGACGCCGCCGATGCCGTGGTTCCGGCCACGATGACGCTGATCGTGGGCCATGCCGCCGAAACCGTCAGAAGCCGCCTGAGCGGCCGCCAGGACCTCAATTTCGTTCTCCAGGAACCTCAGTTGGGGACTGCCCATGCCCTCCAGCAGGCCGAGCCGCTATTGGCGGGGCGGACCGGTACGGTGGTGCTGCTGTCTGGAGACGTGCCTCTTCTGCGGCGCTCGACACTCGAGCGGCTGCTCGAAGTGCATCGCGACGCCAGGGCGGCCGCGACGGTGGTGACCGCCATTGTGGAGCGGCCGTACGGCTACGGCCGGATCATCAGAACTGCAGACCGGATTGCTCGAATTGTGGAGGAACGCGATGCGTCCCCGGCCGAGAGACAAATACGCGAAATCAACAGCGGTATTTATGCCTTCGATCTGGCACCGCTTTTCGACGCCTTGCGAGCCATTGCAGCGGCCAACGCACAAGGCGAGTACTACCTCACCGATCTCATAGCGATTTACCGGCGTCGCAGACGCCCCATTGGAAGCCTCGTCGTCGAGGACCCGGTGGAGGTCCGCGGCGTGAACAGCCGTACAGAACTTGCCGAATTGAGTGCCGTGATGAGACAGAAAAAGAACGAGGAACTGATGGCGGCGGGCGTTACCCTGATCGATCCAGCCACCACCTACATCGATCCGGACGTGAGTGTAGGGCCCGACACAGTGATACACCCGGGTGTGGTCATCCAGGGACAAACCCGTATCGGCGCGGCGTGCGAGGTCCACGCCCACGTGCATATTGCCGATACCGAAATTGCGGATCGGGTGACGATTCACAGCTTCTGCTTCATTGTTGGTGCGCGCGTTGCAGAGGGGGCGTCAATTGGGCCTTTCGCCCATGTGAGGCCGGAAACAGAAATTGGGCAACGGGCCAAAATTGGCAATTTCGTCGAGTTGAAGAAAACCTCCTTTGGGGCGGGGTCGAAGGCGAACCACTTGGCCTATCTCGGCGACGCGACGATCGGACCCAATGTGAACATCGGGGCCGGGACGATTACGTGCAATTACGACGGCGAGCGGAAGCACCAGACGGTCATCGAGGAAGGCGCCTTCATCGGGAGCGACAGCCAACTCGTGGCGCCGGTCCGCATCGGCAAAGGCGCTTACGTCGCGGCCGGGTCGTCCATCACCGAGGATGTGCCGGCCGGGTCGCTCGGGATTGCTCGTAGCCGTCAGACCAACCTCGAAGGGTGGGTCGAACGACGGAAGCGCTCGACGCAGGCGAACCCGGAACGTAAGAAACGAACCCGGAACCCGGAACCCGGAACCCGAAACTGAACCCTATGTGCGGAATCATTGGCTATATCGGATCGAAACCCGTCGTACCCGTCCTTCTCGAGGGACTCCGTCGCATGGAGTACCGCGGCTACGATTCGGCCGGGGTGGCCGTCGTCAGTCCCGAGGGGATTGCCCTTCGACGCTCCGCCGGTAAGCTCGCAAATCTCGAGCACGCGATCGATGCGCAACCGGTCGACGGACTCTACGGGGTAGGCCACACACGCTGGGCGACGCACGGTCGTCCGACGGAAGAAAACGCGCACCCGCATCGCGACTGCACGGGCCGCATTGTCGTGGTTCATAACGGCATCATCGAGAACTATCTCGAGCTGAAGCGGGAACTTCAGTTACAGGGTCACGTGTTCACGACGGAAACGGACACAGAGATCGTGGCGCATCTCGTCGAGCGCGAGATGCAGACAGATGGCCTCGAAAACGCGGTCCGCCGCGCATTGAAATTGATGCGCGGCATGTTCGCGCTGGTGCTGGTATCCGTCGACGATCCGGAAAAAATCGTGGCCGTCCGTAACGGCCCGCCAATTGTCATCGGGCTCGGCCGCGACGAGTTCTTCGTCGCCTCCGACATTCCGGCCATCCTTGCTCATACCAGGGACGTGGTCTTTCTCGGCGACGAAGAAATGGCGGTAATCACGCGGTCTGGCGTGACATTTACCGACTTTGCAGGCCGCGCCGTGTCGAAGACAACGCAGCGGGTGATGTGGGACCCGATCGCGGCGGAAAAGGGTGGCCACAAGCATTTCATGCTCAAGGAGATCTACGAGCAGCCGGCCGCCGCGCGCGACACGATTCTCGGCCGGGTCTCGCTCGACCAGGGCCATGTCTTCCTCGAAGAAGTCAACATCAGCGACGAGACGTTCCGTGCGCTGCAGAAGGTCACGATTGTCGCGTGCGGCACTTCGTGGCACGCAGGCCTCGTGGGCAAGTACCTGATTGAGGCGCTGGCGCAGATTCCGGTCGAAGTCGACTACGGCTCCGAATATCGGTACCGGAACCCGATTGTGGCCGACCGCGAGCTGGCGATCGCCATTACCCAATCAGGTGAGACCGCCGATACCCTGGCGGCGCTGCGCGAGGCGCGTCGCAAGGGCGCCAGCAGCGTGGCCATCTGCAATGTCGTTGGAAGCATGGCGACCCGCGAGGCCCAGGGCACTGTCTATACCCATGCAGGGCCGGAGATTGGCGTTGCGTCGACCAAAGCGTTCACGTCGCAGCTCGTGGCGCTCCAGCTGCTCGCTCTGTATCTCGCGCAGGTCCGGGGAACCCTCACACCGAACGAGATTCGCGGGCATATCGGGCAATTGCTGCAGATGCCGCAGATCCTCGAGCAGACGCTCAGAGCCTCGGCGGCCACTGAGAAAGTCGCCGAGCGCTTCTACAACCGCAGCGATTTCCTTTTCCTCGGCCGGGGCATCAACTATCCGATCGCCCTCGAGGGAGCGCTCAAGCTGAAGGAGATCTCCTACATTCATGCGGAAGGCTACCCGGCTGGAGAAATGAAGCACGGCCCTATCGCGCTGATTGACGAACAGATGCCGGTGGTCGCCGTCGCGCCAGACGATCACGTGTTCGAAAAGATGATCGGCAACGTCCAGGAAGCCAAGGCGCGAGGCGGATCCGTGATCGCCGTCACGACTGCGGGTGACTCGCGGATGGCCGGAGTGCTCGACGCACACGACGTCATCCTGCCGATGCCTGCAACGACACCTCTGCTGACGCCAATTGTCATGACGATTCCGCTGCAGCTCCTTGCGTACCACATCGCAGTGCGCCGGGGCTGCGATGTCGATCAGCCGCGGAACCTCGCAAAAAGCGTGACGGTGGAGTGATGATTGGTGGCGTGCTGTAGGTAGCCGGAAGTGCTGTAGGTAGCGTCTGTAGGTAGCCGGAAGCCTTCAGGCTTCCGCTACGGGGACGCAGCGTCCGGACGACGCTAGAATGAAGTCTTGGATCTCGTCTCAAGCCTCAATCCCGAACAACAGGACGCCGTTCTTCACACAGACGGGCCGCTGCTAATTCTCGCGGGAGCGGGTTCGGGAAAGACCCGCGTTATCGCGCACCGGATTGCCCATCTCGTCAGCAACCGCATCGCCTGGCCCGATCGCGTACTCGCGGTGACGTTCACCAACAAGGCCGCCGAGGAGATGCGCACGCGGGTGGAAAACCTGCTGGACGTCGACTGCCGGCAGATGTGGATTTCCACCTTTCATGCGTTGTGCGCGCGTATTCTTCGCCGCGAAGCCCCTCACATCGGCCTGCGGCGCGATTTCGTGATCTACGACTCCGCCGACCAGCTCACGGTGATGAAACAGGCGATGCGCGAGATCGGGGTGGACGACGCGTCGCTCGCACCCAGGCTGGTGCTGTCACGGATCAGCCACGCAAAAAACAGGATGGATGGGCCGGAGGTGTTTACCGCCAATGCGTGGAGCCCGCGCGACCAGCAGGTTGGCCGGCTGTACGGCATGTATGTGAAAACCCTCGCTGATGCCGGCGCTTTGGATTTCGACGACCTGCTGCTCAAGACGGTGGATCTCTTCGAGCGTGCCGAACACGTTCGCGATCGCTACAGCGAGAAGTTTCAGTACCTCATGGTGGATGAGTATCAGGACACCAACCGGCCGCAGTACCTGCTCGTGCAGCGCCTCGCGTCGCGCCACCGGAATCTCTGCGTGGTAGGTGATCCCGACCAGTCAATCTACAAGTGGCGTGGCGCGGATTTGCGGAACATTCTCGATTTCGAACACGACTTTCCGGAAGCGAAGACTGTCCGCCTCGAAAGAAATTACCGATCGACGCAGATCATCCTCGACGCCGCATCCGCGGTCATTTCACAGAACCGCAACCGCAAGGACAAGCGGCTCTACACGAGCCGTACGGGCGGCTCGAAGGTGCTGTATTACCGCGCTGGCGATGACCTCGATGAAGCAGAGTTCATCGCGCGCAATGCACGCAACGCCCTTCAAGACGACGTCGAAAACGTCGTGGCGGTGCTGTATCGCACCAACGCGCAGTCGCGGACGATCGAGGATGCGCTCCGGCGATCGGGAACGGATTACAAGATCATCGGCAGCGTGCGCTTTTACGAGCGCAAGGAGATCAAGGACATCCTTGCATACCTCAAGCTGCTGCTGAATCCGCACGACAACGTCAGCCTGCGGCGCGTGATCAACGTGCCGGCTCGCGGCGTCGGCAAGGGCGTCATGGAATCGCTCGAAGGCATCGAGTTGACACACGCGGCCGATGCGGCGCCGCTGCTCGCCGAATCCGCACCGGCAGCGGACGCCAATTCCCTCTGGGCGCGACTTCTGCGCGCCGTGGACCACAGGCTGCTCGCGCCGCGGGCTCTTGCCTCATTGAGCGCGTTTCGCGACCTCATCATCGGTATGACCGATATGGCCCGCCGCGAAACGGTGTCGATTGCGCTGGGGAAGGTGATCGATCAAACAGGGTACCTGCAGGACCTCCGCGAAGAACGAAGCGAGGAGGCCGAAAGCCGCATCGAGAACCTGATGGAACTCGTATCGGCCGCACGCGAGTACGAAACGCGGCATCCCGAGCCTTCACTCGCAGGCTTCGTCGACCAGCTCTCGCTGCTGTCCGATACGGACGAGGAGGGGGGCACTCGCCACGCCCGTGTGCTGATGATGACGCTGCACAGCGCGAAGGGACTGGAGTTTCCAATCGTCGTCATGGCCGGGCTGGAAGAGGGCCTCTTTCCTCACTCCCGTTCGAGCGATGACGAGACCGAGCTCGAAGAGGAACGGCGGCTGTGCTACGTAGGAATCACGCGCGCACAGCGGCGGCTCGTGGTGACATCGGCGGCGCGCCGCAGGGTATTTGGCGAATACCAGTCCACCGAGCCCTCGCGGTTCATCGACGAAATCCCGCGTGAGCTCGTTGAAGAAGTGCCATCGACGTTCGTGTCGCCGTACCAGTCGTCCTTCTCGCAATTCCGCGCCGCGTACGGGCGCGGCACCCGCAGGGTACGAGAAGAAGGTTCCCTCTATGCGTATGAGGACGAGAACCAGTCCGTACCTGAAGGCCTCCGGCCTGGCGCCAGGGTCAGGCACCCGAAATTCGGCGAAGGAACGGTCATCAGTGTGGAGGCGCTCGATGACGACACCAAGCTCGTCGTCCGTTTTACTTCGGTAGGGCAGAAGACGCTGCGGGCGAAGTTTGCGAAGCTGGAGGTGGCGTAAGGCCAGTCACCATCCAGCGGCCATCGGGGCGGCCCATGGCCACGGAGATGGTTTGTTCGGATACCTGCCCCTGCAACGACCGTACGCGCGCACGGATCGTCACATTCCTGGCGTCCGGCGCGCGGTCCACGCTCACGACCTCGAACTCCTGAACGACTCCGTCGGTCTTCGGGTTGCAAGAAACCGTAGCGAGTCTGGCGAGCACTGTCGTGTCGTACACACGGCACGCCTGAAAGAAATCCAGCAGGAGCTGGCGTTCAGGTGACGGCCAGACGCACGCGGTCGTGAGGGCAGCGTAGAGCCCAATGTAGCGCGCAGGCTTAAGCCTGCGCGCTACGTAAAGCCTGCGCGCTACATCACTGGGACTCATCCTCATCTTTTTCGGCGAGGCGGGCGATGGAGACCGCGCGATCGTCACCCTCGATGTCGATCAGGCGCACACCCTGCGTTGAACGCCCGATCGTGCGGATGCCTCCCGCCGCCATGCGCAGGATCTTCCCCTGCTGCGTGATCAGCATCAGTTCATCTTCGTCGGTCACGTGAGCGATACCGACGACCTTGCCGTTCCGGTCGCTCGTCTGAATGTTGATGATGCCGATGCCGCCGCGCGTCTGGATGCGATACTC
The DNA here is from genome assembly GCA_963814955.1 of uncultured Acidobacteriota bacterium. Taxonomy (GTDB): domain Bacteria; phylum Acidobacteriota; class Vicinamibacteria; order Vicinamibacterales; family UBA2999; genus DATCJA01. The sequence goes on along the minus strand of CAWFEX010000006.1, from coordinate 754,027 downwards.
CTCGAGCTCGGTGCGCTTGCCATAGCCCTGTTCTGTTACCGACAGGATGGTGCCACCTGGACGCAGCACCTCCATCGCGACGACGGCGTCGCCTTCACGGAGCGAGATACCGCGCACGCCGTAGGCCGTGCGCCCCATGGGCCGCACGTCGGTCTCCTTGAAGCGGATCGACATGCCGTCCCGCGTTCCGATGAAGACCTCACCGCTGCCATCCGAGGTCTGCGCGGCAATGACGGAATCACCTTCCTCGACCCCCATGGCGATGATGCCGCCCGCGCGCGGGTTGCTGAAGGCGCTCAACTCCGTCTTCTTGACCACCCCCTGCCGCGTGCCCATCACGATGAACTTGTCCGCCTCGAATTCCTTGACCGCGACAAGCGCCGCGATGCGTTCCCCGTCCTCCATCGACACCAGATTCGCGATTGCCTTTCCGCGTCCATCCGGCCCGACGTCAGGGATCTCGTGCACCTTCAGCCAGTACGCGCGGCCGCGGTCCGAGAAGATCATGATGTAGGCATGCGTTGAAGCCACGAACAGGTGGCTGACAAAGTCCTCTTCGCGCGTGCGCATGCCGATGCGCCCTTTGCCGCCGCGCCGCTGATTCCGGTAGCTGGTAATGGCAGTGCGCTTGATGTAGCCGGTATTGCTGACGGTAATCGCCATATCTTCCTCGGCGATCAGGTCTTCGATTCGGAACTCGCCCTCCTCGGCGATGATCTCCGTGCGGCGCTCGTCGCCGTACTTGTCGCGGACGTCGCGGAGCTCGTTGACGACGATCTGCATCAGCAGGGTGTCGCTGGACAGAATGGCCAGCAGCCGTTCAATGAGCTTCAGCAGCTCGGCGAGCTCGTCGAGGATCTTCTGCCGCTCGAGGCCGGTGAGCCGCTGCAGCTGCATGTCGAGGATGGCCTGTGCCTGAAGCTGAGTGAGACTGAACTGAGCGATCAGGCCATCGCGGGCCTCACCCGGATTTTTCGCGGCGCGAATCAGCGCGATTACCGCATCGAGATTATCGAGCGCGATCTTCAGTCCCTCGAGGATGTGCCGCCTGGCTTCGGCCTTGCGCAGCTCGAACTCCGTGCGCCGCCGGACGACTTCACGACGGAACTCGATGAAATTGTCGATCAGCTCGACGAGCGACAACACCTTCGGCCGGCCGCCGACAATGGCAAGCATGATGATGCCGAAGCTGCTCTGCAGCGCCGTGTGCTTGTAAAGGTTGTTCAGGATGACATCGGCGATTTCACCGCGTTTCAAATCGATGGCGATGCGCATACCGTCGCGGTCCGATTCATCGCGAATGTCGGAAATGCCTTCGATGGTCTTGTCGCGCACGAGGTCGGCGATGCGCTCGATGAGCTTTGCCTTGTTCACCTGATATGGAATGGCGGACACGACAATCGACGAGCGGTCCCCCTTCTTCGACACCTCGATCTCCGCTTTCGCGCGCATCAGAACGGAGCCGCGGCCTGTCAGGTACGCCTGCTGAACGCCCTGGCGGCCGACGATGTAGCCGCCAGTGGGGAAGTCGGGCGCGGGAATCAGCTCGAGAAGGCGGCGCTGCTTTTCAGGCAGGGTCGGCGGCTGCTCTGACTGCGAGCTTTCCACTGTCCAGATCGCCGCGTCGATGACCTCGCGCATGTTGTGCGGCGGGACATTGGTCGCCATGCCGACGGCGATGCCAGCGGAGCCGTTCACGAGCAGGTTCGGAAAGGGCGCCGGCAGAACGGTGGGTTCCTCCGTGGTCTCGTCAAAGTTGGGGATGAAGTCGACGGTTTCCTTGTCGAGGTCCGCCATCAGCTCCTCGGCGAGCGGCTTCAGCCGCGCCTCGGTGTACCGGTACGCCGCCGGCGGGTCGCCGTCGATGGAGCCGAAGTTCCCCTGGCCGTCAACCAGGGGATAGCGCATGTTGAAGTCCTGTGCGAGCCGCACCAGCGTGTCGTACGCGGGGACGTCACCGTGCGGGTGGTAGTTGCCGATGACTTCGCCGACGATCTTCGCGCACTTGCGATACGCGCGGTTCGAGGCCAGACCCATCTGGCGCATGGCGAACAAGACGCGGCGGTGAGCCGGCTTGAGACCGTCGCGGATGTCGGGAAGCGCGCGTCCAATGATTACGCTCATGGCGTAATCCATGTACGAACGCTTCATTTCGTCTTCGATATTGACCGGGATGCGGTTGGGGGTTGCTCCGTTCATGAAGTTGTTCGCCGCGTCCGAAAGGACCGGCCTGCGCTGCCCTAGCGGTGTAGGGCGGGACCTTTTGGACCCGCCTGATTCCTAAACGTCCAGATTCCTCACGTCGAGCGCATGGTCCTCGATGAACTTGCGGCGCGGCTCCACCTGATCGCCCATCAACGTGGTGAACATCTGGTCGGCCTCGGCATGGTCCTCCGCTCTCACCTGCAACAACGTGCGCACCTCGGGGTCCATCGTCGTCGCCCAAAGCGTTACGGGGTTCATCTCACCGAGACCCTTGTAGCGATTGACGGCGACCCCTTTCTTGCCGGCGGTAATGAAGAAGTCGACGAACGCATCGACGTCCTCGAGCGTGGCGTCCGGTTCCTTGCGCGTCCGTGCCGAAGGAGTTGTGGCCTTCGGCTCTGCGGCGAGTTTCGTCGCCTCGTCCAATGGCGTGCCGCCGATGTTCGTTTCGTCTGCAGACGCCTCACCTTCACCGTCGGGTGTGCTTTCGTCCGGCGACCCGCTTGCCTTCACCACTACGGGAAATTTGATATCGCGAATTTCGCGATATGCGGCCAGCAGCGTCCGGTATTCGCCTGACGTGATGAAGTCGACGCCAATGCTGTAGCTGCGGGGATATCCCTGCGAGCGGTCTTCAACTGCCAGCGCGAACGCATTGTGCTCGTCGTCGCGGTCGACGGTGAGCGTACGAAGCGGCGTCGTCATGCGGACGACGATCACATCGAGCGTATCCCGCTGCTCGAAGAAAGACTTGTCGCGCGCGTCGAACCGAAGAAGCGCCGCGACGATGTCTGGCGGCATGCCCCGCCGTGTCACCTGCTGCAGCAGCTTCCGGAAACCAATCATTCGATGCAGCGACCGTTCGAGCGCATCTCCGAAAATCTCGCTGCCGTCGGCGAGCTTCACCACGCGCGATTCCACCGCGCGCCGGGTCAGGAAGCCTTCCAGCTCGCGCTCGTCCTTGATGTAGGTTTCGCTTCGTCCGCGCTTGGCGCGGAAGAGCGGCGGCTGCGCAATGTAGATGTGACCGCGATCGATGAGCTGCGGCATCTGGCGGTAGAAGAACGTCAGGAGCAGCGTGCGGATGTGCGACCCGTCGACGTCGGCGTCGGTCATGATGATGACGCGATGGTAACGGAGCTTGTCGACGTCGAAATCCTCGGCCCCGATGCCGCAGCCAAGCGCCGCGATCATGGTCTTGATTTCGTCGCTGCCGAGCATCTTGTCGAAGCGCGCCTTCTCGACGTTGAGGATTTTTCCCTTGATCGGCAGGATGGCCTGGAATCGCCTGTCGCGTCCCTGCTTTGCCGACCCACCGGCCGATTCACCCTCGACGATATACAGCTCGCTTTGTGCGGGATCACGTTCCTGGCAGTCTGCGAGCTTGCCGGGCAGGCTGCTGCCGTCGAGGGCGCCCTTGCGGCGGACGAGGTCGCGCGCCTTTCGCGCCGCCTCCCGCGCTCGGGCGGCGTCGGCAGCCTTGCCGATGATGCGCCTGGCGACGGCAGGATTCTCCTCGAGGAACTGACCGAGTCGATCGTTGACGATTGCTTCGACGATGCCCTTGACCTCGGTGTTGCCAAGCTTGGTCTTGGTCTGTCCTTCGAACTGGGGCCGCGGAATCTTGACGCTGATGACGCCAGTCAATCCCTCACGGATGTCGTCGCCGCTAATGTTGGCGTCCTTCAAATCCTTCGTCAGGTTGTTCTTTGCCGCGTAGGAATTGATCGTGCGCGTGAGGGCCGATCGGAAGCCCGAAAGGTGAGTGCCCCCTTCGTTGGTGTTGATGTTGTTCGCGAACGAGAAGATCAGCTCGGTATAGCCGTCGTTCCACTGCAGCGCGATTTCCGCATCGATGCCGTCCTTCTCGCCTTTCATGAAAATCGGCTTCTCGTTGATCGCCGATTTGTTCTTGTTGAGGTGCTGGACAAACGACGTGATGCCGCCGTCGTACTGGAACTTGTGCTCCTTGCCGTCACGTTCGTCGTGAATGGTGATGAGGATACCGGCATTGAGGAACGCCAGCTCGCGGAGGCGCTGCGCAAGAGTGTCGAAGCTGTAATCGACCGTTTCGAAAATTTCGGCATCGGGGCGGAAGGTCACCTTGGTGCCGCGCCGTTGGGTCGTTCCAGTCATCTCGAGATCGGCCAGAGGATGGCCGCGCTCATAACTCTGCTGGTAAACCTGACCGTTGCGCCAGATCTCGAGGTCGAGCCGCTCGGACAGCGCGTTGACAACCGAAACGCCAACGCCGTGCAGGCCGCCGGAGACCTTGTAACTCTCGTTGTCGAACTTGCCGCCAGCATGGAGAACGGTGAGCACGACCTCGGCCGCTGACTTTCCGCTTTCATGACGGTCGACCGGAATCCCGCGTCCGTTGTCGACCACGGTGATCGAGTTATCGATATGAATGGTGACGTCTACCTGATCGCAGAAGCCGGCGAGCGCCTCGTCGATCGAGTTGTCCACGACTTCGTAGACGACATGATGCAGACCGGGAGCGCCGGTCGACCCGATGTACATGGCGGGACGCTTTCGCACGGCTTCAAGGCCTTCGAGAACCTTGATTTTGTCGGCGCTGTAGTCGTCCACCGAGCCGTTGCCTCCGGCGGTTGGAGCCACCGCCGACCGCGGCTCGCGCTGCGATTCGGGTTGTTCCTGGGAGTGTTCCACGCGTGTCCTTGCGGCTTGAACGTACCGCTCAGATCCTCATCGGCATGATGACGTAGGTGTAGCTGTAACCCTGTGCGCCAACGGGACGCATGACCGCCTGGCTCACTTCGTCTTTGAGTGAGAGCTGCACGCTGTCGGTTTCAACAACGCCGAGAAAATCGAGCACATACTGAGCGTTGAACGAGATGGCCATCGGGGCGCCGGAATAATCGACCGCAATTTCCTCCCGTGCCTCGCCAAACTCGGAACTGCTGGACGTGACGTCGACTTTTCCTTTGCCGATCTCGAATTTCACGGCCCGCGATCGTTCGTTCGACAGCAACGCGACACGTTTCACCGCATTCGTGAGGCGCTCGCGCTCGAATTCGATGTCCTTGTCGTTGTTCTTCGGAATGACGCGCTCGTATGCCGGGAACTGCCCGTCAATCATCCGCGAGATCAACATGCGACCACCGACGTCAAAGAACAGGTGGTTTTCGCCTGCTTCGAACACCACATCACCATCGCCTTCGGCGAGGAGCTTTCCCAGCTCCAGCAAGGTCTTCTTCGGGAGAATCACACCCATTTCTTCGGTAATGCCCACCTCGTGCGCGACCTCGACAAGAGCGAGGCGATGGCCATCGGTTGCAACGAGCGTGAGTGTGCTCGGGCGCAACACGAACTTTGCGCCGTTCAGGAAATACCTCGTGTCTTCTCCGGTGATCGCGAACTGCGTTTTGGCGACCATCTCCTTCAGTGCAGCCCGGGGAAGCGCCGCGCGAGCCTTGCCGCTGGCGTCCGGGAGCGTCGGAAAATCCTCGCGCGGCAGAGTCTGCATTCTCGAGTCGAACCGGTCGGCGGCTACTTTCACGCCTTTCTTGTCCTCCTCGATGCGCACGTCGGTTTCCGGAAAAGATTTGACGATTTCGTAGAGTTTCTTCGCCGGCAGCGTCAGCGAGCCGCCTTTCGCGACGGATGCATGGCAGCGACTCCTCAGCGCGACCTCGAGGTCGGTCGCAAGCATTCGCACCTCATCCCCTCGGGCTTCGATGAGCACGTTGGCGAGGATGGGAATCGTGTTCTTCCGCTCGACAATCCCCTGGAACAGTTGCAGTTCTCGCAGAAGCTCATTCTTGCGAACGACAAGTTCCATGGGCTTTGTGACCTCAAGGCGGAGTGGCGGTCCGCGTTTACGGATCCTCTACAAGAGAGGAAGAGAAGAGATAAGAAATTATATCGAATAAAAGGTGCTGCGCATAACCTTATTTTGGCTGACAAGTCATTTAAATCCAATCGCTTATGCTGTGCATAAAGCTGTTGGGACAGGCCCGGGAAACCGGTGCGGTCCTGTGCCTAAATCGGCGTGTGTAAAGTTGTGCACAGTGGCAGAGCTTTGGCGGCTGTGGATGCAGTGGAACTCAGCGGAATGATTCCAGAAAGTTGCCGATGAGGCTGTTGAAATCTCCGTCGCGCTTTCTGAGCGCTTCCACTTTTTTGAGGGAGTGGATCACCGTCGAGTGGTGCTTTCCCCCAAAACTTCTCCCGATTTCCGGCAGCGAGGCGTTCGTCAGCGATTTACAGAGATACATGGCGATTTGGCGTGGCATCGCCACCGACTTCGAATTGTTCCGTGACTTCAAGTCAACGATCTTGAGCTGATAGTAGTCGGACACGAATCGCTGGATTGTCTCGATCGTGACCGCCTTTGCGTCCTGATCGAGAACGTTCTTGAGGACCTCCTGGGTCAGCTCAAGTGAAATTTCCCGACCGGTGAGCGACGCGTACACAATCAGACGAATGAGCGATCCCTCGAGTTCGCGGACGTTCGATTTGATTCGACCCGCGATGTACATCGCCACGCTGTCGGGCACCGGGATTCCCTCGGCTTCCGCTTTTCGCTTGAGGATCGCGACGCGTGTTTCGATGTCTGGCGCCTGAATGTCGGCGATCAACCCCCACTCGAATCGCGACCTCAGTCTTTCCTCGAGTGCCGGAATTTCGTGCGGCGGGTGATCGCTGCTGAGCACAATCTGTTTCTGCGCGTCGTACAAGGCATTGAACGTATGAAAGAACTCGGTTTGTGTTCCTTCCTTGCCCGACACGAACTGGATATCGTCAACCAGCAGGATGTCGACCGATCGATACCGTTCGCGGAACTCGAGAATTCGATCGTACCGCAGCGCGTTGATCATCTCGTTCATGAAACGTTCCGACGAGATGTAGGTCAGTCGCGTCGAAGAATCGTGTTGCAGCACGTACTGCCCGATGGCGTGCATCAAATGCGTCTTGCCCAGGCCGACGCCGCCATAGATGAAGAGCGGGTTGTACGAGCGTGAGGGCGCTTCCGCAACCGCGCGGCACGCCGCGTGCGCAAATTGATTCGATGGTCCGACGATGAACGTGTCGAACGTATAGCGTGCGTTCAGAAAACCACCGGTTGTGGCACTATCGCCGCCGTTGCCGGGGGCATCAACGGCCGGCGCCGGCTCGTCACGCGCGGGTGGCGAGACCACCCCGCCTTCGGCGACAAAAACGAGCGACGAACCCGATCGCCGCACTTCGGCGAGCGCCTCCGAAAGCACGAGCGAGTAGTGCTTCGTGAGCCAGTCCTTGAACAGCGGGTTCGGAACCCGCACCGTAATGGAACTTCCGCTGTCGGCGACAAAAGTGGTTGGCTTGAACCAGGTGTAGAAACTGTGACGGTTCACCTTTGTTTCGACGCGGGAAAGGATCTGATCCCAAATGCTGGCGTCCATGGTGAAAAGCCCCGAAACGCGCAAAATCCTATTCTGGTGCCACGAGGCGTGGCCGGCCACTCTCCAACGGCGAAATCACGAGGGTGTGGCAGACCGCGCGGGTCAAACGGGTTCGTCCTGCGGATTCAGGCCAGAAATGGCGTTTTTCCCCGGCAGCGCATCCGGAACTCCTGCTTTTCCACAATCTTTTCCACAGGTGTGGAAATCTTGGGGAAGAAACCGAATGGGGTTGCTGCCGGTGCTGAGAGCGCAAAGGGAACCCGACTTCGGGACCGGCAATGTAGCACAATCGTTGACACCCCGAGCAGGCGATGGCTAGTATTGAAAATTCCGCGTGTATTGACGCACGGCACAGTGCCCGCCCAATCGCGTAGGCAAACGACAGGACCAGCATGAAAGGCAAGCGCACCTACCAGCCCAACAACCGTAGACGTAAGAAAACGCACGGTTTCAGGGTTCGGATGTCGACCAAGAACGGTCGGATTGTCCTCAAGCGTCGCCGGGCGAAGGGCCGGAGGCGGCTGACCGTCGCTGACGAGGGTTAGCGCCGCCATCCAGCGACCGGCATGAGCGGCCAGGTGCTGCCCGCCGCCCAACGTATTCGTCGCCGCCCGGATTTTGAGCGCGTCTACAAGGAGGGGGCCCGGGTGCACGGCCGGTTGATGACCCTGTTCGTATTGCCCAATGGTGGCACCGCGCCTCGGCTCGGCGTCGCCGCCACACGGAAGATCGGGTCGGCGGTCCAGCGTAACCGCGCGAAACGCCTGAGCCGTGAGGTGTTTCGGCGTAAGAAGATTGCCGTGGGGCTCGACATTGTGGTCGTGCCCCGCCGGGAAATGCTCGATGCTTCCTTTGCCACCCTTGAAAGCGACTACCACGCCACCCTCGAACGAGGCAGCCGGCAGGCCTTGTCCGTCCCGCACTCTCAGCGCCGCGGCCGTAGCGGTACTCGCAGCCATACGAGCGTATAAGTACCTTATTTCGCCGTTATTTACAGGATGCTGCCGGTTCTATCCGTCATGTGCGGACTACACCAGTGAGGCTGTGACGATGCACGGGGCGGTGCGGGGTCTCTACCTCGGTGCTCGTCGACTGCTCAGGTGTCATCCCCTTGGCGGCCACGGCGTTGATCCCGTGCCCCACGCCTGACGCGCATGGAACGCCGCATTCTCGTCGCAGTCTTTCTGTCGTTCCTGGTGCTGTACGCATACCAGGCGCTGGTTGTTCCACCACCCCAGCCTCCGCCCCCTCAGGCCACGTCTAAGCCGGCAGCCCCAGCGGCACCCGCGGCGTCACCCGAGGAACCAGCTCCCGCGCCTGCCATTTCCCCGTCGGAGCCTTCGCCGGCCGCCGTTGTAGGGGACGCCGCGGAGCGCCAAATCATCGTCGACTCTCCAACCGTCACGGCCACGTTCACCAATCGAGGCGGCAGGATCGTCCGTTGGCAGCTGAAGGAATACCGGGACGACCAGGGCGAGCCGGTCGACCTCGTTCCGTCCGCGCTGCCACCCGATCAACCGACGCCGTTCGCCCTCCGCGTGGAGGACGAAACAATGACGCAGCGTTTGAACACGGCGCTGTATCGAGTGACCGGAGACACGAACGGGCGGTTCGATCCGGCGACCGGCGGCTCGCTCGTCTTTGAATTCGAAGATGCGTCGGGGCTGCACGCGCGGAAGGAATTTCGATTCGATCCGGGAAACTACATCGTTCGGTTTACGGCGTCTGTGGCCACTGGTGATCGCGAGTTGAACCCTACGGTGCAATGGGGCCCCGGCCTGGGCGATCTGGGGGCGCTCTCCAGCGGCGGGAGCTTCTTCACGGGCAATTACATCCAGCCGCCGAGGGCGATTTATGAGCGGGGCGGCGACATCGAGCGCCTGACGATTGCCAACCTCACTGAGCAGCCGACGCACGAGGGGCAGTTCCGGTTCGCGGGCGTCGACGATCATTACTTTCTCGCCGCCGCCATCAATCCGCAGCAGGGGCGCCTGGAGTATCAGCCGGTAACGCTTCCGGGTCCGGGCGAGGCGCAGCGCCAGCTGCTGGCCCAGAGCTTTTCCTTCGCGCAATCGCCGAGCGACGTACGGTTTTTCTATGGACCAAAGCAGCTGGACCTCCTGCGGTCCATCGACAGCGAGCTCGTGTGGGCGATCGATTTCGGCATGTTCGGCTTTCTAGCGGTTCCACTTCTGGGGGCACTTCAGTGGATCCACGGGTTCGTGGGGAACTACGGGTGGTCGATTGTCCTCCTCACGGTTTTGATCAACATCGCCATCTTCCCGCTGCGCCACAAGAGCGTCGTCTCCATGCGCAAGATGCAGGCGCTTCAGCCGCAGCTCAAGGCGATCCAGGACCGTTACGCGGCATTGAAAGTCACGGACCCGGCGCGACAGAAGATGAACACCGAGGTCATGAATCTGTATCGCGAGAAGGGAGTGAACCCGGCCAGCGGTTGTGTTCCGATGCTGCTTCAGTTTCCGGTCCTCCTGGCGTTCTATTCGATGCTCTCGCAATCCATTGAGCTTCGCGGCGCGGAATTCGGCTGGTGGATTCGAGATCTTTCGCGACCCGATCCCTACTACGTCATCCCGATCCTGATGGCGGTGACGATGTTCTGGCAGACGAAGATCACGCCCACAACGGCCGATCCGGCGCAGCAGCGTGTGATGTTGCTCATGCCGCTGCTGTTCACCGTATTCTTTCTGCAGGCACCGAGCGGGCTGGTTATCTATTGGTTCGTCAGCAACGTATGGGCGATAGGGCAGCAGTACTTCACGAACTGGTTGATCGGGCCCCCGGTCCTTGGAGCTCGAGCACCAGCTGAACGGAAGATGAAATCGGTTGGCGCCGGCCGCACAACCGACGCCGAGAAACGATCGTAGGCAGCGCAGGGGCTATGTCACTGACAACGCAAATCGCCGATTTCGTGCAGCGGGTGGTGAACGCGATGGGCTTGGAGCTTACTGCCAGGCTCGAAGAGACGGACGAAGGTACGCGGATCAATCTTGATGGAGAGGATGGCGGCGTGCTCGTCCGGCGTGGCGGCGAAGGGCTGCAGGCGCTGCAGCACGTTGTTGCGACCACGTTCAGAAAACAGCTTGGCGACGACAATCGCATCGTCGTCGACTGCAATGGGTTTCGCAGAGACAAAGATGCGGAACTCAGGCAGATGGCGCGCTTCATGGCTGAGAAGGCTCGTTCGAGCAGCGCGCCGCAGGAAATGGGACCGTTGAATCCCTACGAGCGGCGGATCGTGCACCTGGCGATCGCGGAAGATCCCACCGTAACGTCCGAAAGCATCGGCGATGCTTTCATGAAGACGGTCATTATCGCGACGAAGAAGTAACAGTCGCGGGCCGAGTCGTGTTTGCCACCGACGATTCCATTGTTGCCATCGCGACGCCACCCGGCCGGGGCGGCATCGGAATCGTTCGGTTGAGCGGCCCTTCATCAGTCGAGATTGCAGGCGCCATCCTCGAGCAGCGGTCTTTGCGTGCGCGGTACGCAACCCATACCCGCGTCCGCTCGCTCATGGCATCGAGCGTGATCGATGAAGTCATCGTTACGTACTTTCCGGCGCCGCATTCTTACACCGGCGAGCACGTCATCGAAATCAGCGCTCACGGCAGCCCGGTCGTGCTGCACGCGATCGTTGCGAGCGCGATCGCAGCAGGCGCCCGACTCGCGGCGCCAGGCGAGTTCACGCTGCGCGCATTTCTCAACGGCAAGCGCGACCTGGTCCAGGCGGAAGCTGTCGCCGATTTGATCGCGGCTGCAACACCACTTCAGGCGCGCGTCGCATTCGACCAGCTCGAGGGAACGTTGACCGGTCGTATCGCGGAGCTCGACGCACAACTCTTCGACGTGATCGCGCGCCTCGAAGCCTCGCTCGATTTTCCAGACGAGGGGTATCACTTCATCGAGCCTGAGGACATCGCCCGGCGTGTCGGCAGCGTCGTCGATCAGCTGGAACGCCTGCTCGCCGGCGCGCGCCGCGGCCGCCTGATCCGCGAAGGCGCGGTGGTTGTCGTGACTGGTCGTCCGAATGTGGGCAAGTCGAGCATCTTCAATGCGCTGGTGGGCGCCGATCGCGCGATCGTCACCGAGATTGCCGGTACGACTCGCGACCTGGTTTCCGAGCAGGTCGATCTCGAGGGCCTGGCGATCACGCTCGTGGATACAGCGGGTTGGCGAGACACCTGCGACACCGTGGAGCGCGAAGGTGTGGCACGCGCGATCCAGGCTCGCAATATCGCTGACCTGCTTGTGATCGCGCTCGATTGCAGTGAACCGGCGACGCCGGAAGATCAGCAATTGCTCGTCGATACCGCGAACCGCCGGCGCGTCGTGGCTGCGAACAAGTCGGACCTTCCCGCGCAATGGGACATGAGCGCCGACGGCGTCCGGGCGGTTCACATGTCCGCGAAGACCGCTGCGGGCCTGGACGATTTGCGGCGCGCCATCGTGGACGAGTTGACGGGTGGTGAATCGCTGCGAGACACGTCGGCAATTTCCAACGCGCGTCATGCAGCGCTGCTCGAGCAGGCGCGCGAGGATCTGACACGGGCGGAGCAGGCTGTCTCGCAGGGCGAGATACCGGAAGAGTTCGTTCTCGCTGATCTGCAGGCGGCACGCGCCCGCTTTGATGAGATCGTGGGAACGCGAACGCCGGACGACGTCCTGCAGCATATCTTCCAAAGATTCTGCGTAGGCAAGTAGAGACATGCGCTTCGACGTGATCGTGATCGGCGCCGGGCATGCGGGCGTTGAGGCCGCCTTTGCTGCCGCGCGGCTGGGCTGCAGCGTCGGGCTCTGCACGCTGTCACGCGAAACCGTCGCGCACATGCCGTGCAATCCGGCGGTCGGCGGCACCGCCAAAGGCCATCTCGTTCGCGAGATCGACGCGCTGGGTGGGTTGATGGCGCGTGCGATTGATGCCACCGGCATCCAGTTCAAGCTTCTGAACCGAAGCCGTGGTCCTGCAGTCTGGTCGCCTCGGGCACAGGCCGACAAACGGCGCTATGGGGCATGGGTGACCGCGGCGCTCGAGGGCGAGCCGAACATCACATGGCTGTTCGGCAAAGCCGGCCACATTGAGGCATCCCACGGCCGTATGAGTGGCCTCGTCATGGAGGATGGCGATCGATACGAATGTGGTGCGCTCGTGATCACGACCGGAACGTTCCTTAACGGACTGATCCACGTCGGCCCCGAACAGCGCCCCGCCGGCCGGCACGGAGAGCCCCCTTCGTGCAGACTGGCGGATTCGATTACTTCGTTTGGATTCGAAGTAGGTCGCCTCAAGACGGGAACACCGCCACGGCTGCATCGAAACAGCATCGACTTCGACGCGGCGGTCGAGGCCGGAATTTTCGTCGAGGAGCGCGGCGACGACCGGCCGGTGCCGTTTTCTTTTTCGACGGCTTCGCGCCCGATCAACCAAGTCCGCTGCTGGCTGCTCTACACGAACGACAGTGTCCGTCAACTCGTTCGAGAAAACATCGACCGCAGTCCGCTATTCAACGGTCAGATTCAGGGCATCGGCCCGCGGTACTGTCCCTCCCTCGAAGACAAGATCATGCGCTTTCCCGATCGGGAGCGGCATCAGCTCTACCTGGAACCCGAAGGCCTGGACGTCGACGAGATCTACGTGAACGGTCTGTCGATGTCGTTGCCTCGCGACGTGCAAGAGCAAATCATCCATGTACTTCCGGGGCTTGGAGAGGCATCAATCCTTCGAGCCGGATATGCGGTTGAATACGATTTTGTTCAACCGACCGAACTGCGGTCGACGCTCGAAACCAAACGTGTAGGCGGTCTGTTCTTCGCTGGCCAAATCAACGGAACGTCGGGGTACGAGGAGGCGGCCGCGCAAGGTCTCGTCGCGGGACTTAATGCCGCCCGCATGGTTCGCCGCGAGACGGCGTTCACGCTGCGGCGTGATGAGGCTTACATCGGCATCCTCGTCGACGATCTGATCACGCGAGGATGCCTCGAGCCTTATCGCATGTTCACATCCCGAGCCGAGCATCGCCTGCTGCTGAGGATTGACAACGCGGATCTGCGACTCACCCCGATTGGCCGGAGGCTCGGCCTCGTCGACGATGAGGAGTGGGCAAGGTTTGAGGCCAGGCGCGACCGGCACAGACGGAACGTCGCCGCGCTTGAGAGTACGAGGCTGCGGACTCCGGAAGGGGACCGCGTTGCTGCGAACGTCCTGTTGAAACGGCCCGGCGTGCGCCTGCAGGCGCTTCTCGAGGAAGGCACTGTGTCCCTTGCCCTCGACGCATCTACCTGTGAGCTCGACGTCGCGAGCATTGAAAACGACGTCAAGTACGCTGGTTATCTCAAGCAAGAAGCCGCTCGAGCCGACCGTATGCGCAAACAGGAAAGGCGCAGGATTCCCGAGGGATTCGTCTACGCCGGCGTGCCGGGCCTGTCTCGGGAAGTCGTACAACGGCTTTCGCAGGTCCAGCCAGAAACCCTTGGTCAGGCCTCACGAATCCCCGGCATCACCCCGGCAGCTGTCGCCGTCCTCGGCGCGTATCTCGGCAAGGCTCTCTGACGGCATTGAATAGCCGCGAGTTTCAGGACAAGCTGACCCGGCGAGCTCGTCGCGCCTCCGTAGGTATGAGTCCAGAGCTCGCCGCGCGGCTCGAAACCTATTACCGGCTGCTTTCAAACTGGAATACGCGAATCAACCTCACCGGAGTCAACCTGGTCGATATCACCCCCGAGGCGCTCGATCGACTGCTGATCGAACCGCTCGTCGCCGCGAAGCACGTGCCGCCCTCGGCAGTTCGAATGCTGGACGTCGGCAGTGGCGGAGGATCCCCGGCAATTCCGCTGGCGCTCGCCGTTCCCCGCCTTCGGCTGGTGATGGTTGAGTCAAAGACGCGGAAATCGGTGTTCCTGAGGGAAGCGATTCGAGCGCTCGAGCTTTCCAGTGCTGAGGTACTGACAACGCGGTTTGAAGCGCTTCTCGCGCGCCCCGATCTGCACGAATCGAACGACCTCGTCACGATTCGCGCCGTCAGGCTCGAAACGCGCGTACTCATGACGCTCCAAGCGTTTATCAAGCCCGGCGGCCTTGCATTCCTCTTCCGTGCGTCCACCGCGTCTGACCCGACAGGGACTCCAACGCCGCCGTTGTTCTGGAAGGCCACATACCCGCTTCTCGAGTCTCTCCGCAGTCGGCTTGTGATCCTGGAAAAGCGCGCCGTCGGGCCAACCGCTCCACGCGCAAGAATGTAGCTGCCTACTGCCTCTTGCCAGACCCGCGCTTGGTAATAACGCTGCCCTCAAGTTCCTGAATCATGTTCATGGTTTCGCCATTCAGTTTCAGAATCACGAGCGCCTCAACCGGCTTGCCGTTTTCAGACCGTGTGGCGCGGAGTATCAGGTTCTCACCAACCTTGACCACGTCTGAGACTTCAATCGGAGGAAATTGTTGCGCCTGAACGGTGGCGACAATCCTTCCCCCCTTGTCTATGATCCGCACTGTCTCTTGCGCGCCCAGCGGCTCCGTCATCGCAAACACCCATATCCCAATGAAGGCTTTCGCATCGAGGGACGCTAACATCAAGCCTTAACCGCCCGCAGTGCTAGCCAATAGAACCACGACGACCGAGGTCCATAGGGGCTGTCTCAACATGGTGAAGCTCCTTTTTTGCGCCTCAGGCAGACAGAGACGCTGGTTGGCGACCGGCGCTTTCGAAGCCCATCATCTCGGCGTTCCACGTGGAACAGCCGCTTAGCGGCTGACCCAGTTGTTCCACGTGGAACATAACGCTTGACGCTTGGTGCCAAGAGTACTAGATTGGTGCAGTTTCGCCCCAGCCAAACCACCTCACGATTAGGCTAAATGACAGATACAAATCCCAGGGCCGGTCGGGTTCTGGCCGTCGCCAATCAGAAGGGTGGGGTCGGAAAAACCACCACCGCAATCAACCTGGCGACGTCGCTCGCCTTGGACAATCAACGTGTCCTGCTCGTCGACATCGACCCTCAGAGCAATTTGACGAGCGGCGTCGGCCTGAAAGGCAAACAGGCAGAGGCGGGAACCGTCTATGAGGCGCTGATGACCGGCGCGCCACCGGAATCATTCATGCTCGCTACCCAAGTCGCGAACCTTTCAGTCATTCCCGCCAATCGAAATCTCACCGGCGCGGAAATCGAGCTCGTCAACATGCCCGATCGCGAGTATCGCCTTCGCCGGGTGCTCGACCCGCTTCGCGGGCAGTTTGATTTGATCTTCATCGACTGCCCCCCGTCTCTCGGCCTGCTGACGCTGAACGCGCTGGTAGCTGCCGACGCCGTCGTCATTCCGCTGCATTGCGAGTACTTCGCACTCGAAGGGCTTGGCCGATCTCATCGGCACGATGCGCCGCGTGCGGACGACGTTGAATCCGGACCTCGACATCGAAGGCGTGCTGCTCACGATGTACGACGAACGGACGAACCTGGGTCAGCTCGTGGCGCGCGACGTCAGGGAGTTTTTCAGAGCGAAGGTTTTCAACACCATCATTCCGCGAAATGTGCGCCTCGGAGAGGCGCCAAGCCATGGGATGCCCGCGGTGCTCTACGACGCAAAATCGCGCGGCGCCGCCGCGTATGCCGCGCTCGCCAAGGAAATGCTCGCGCGGTCGCCCGCATAGCGGGCCGCGATAACGAAGGAGCGACGAATGATGGAGCGACGTCCCGCACTTGGCAAAGGCTTGAGTGCGCTCATTCCCTGATGCGCCGAGTTGCCGCGCACAGGCGCACTCGAGGTCGATTGTCGATTTGCTGGTCCCGAACGATCAGCAGCCGCGTGTCGTGCTGGATGACGCCAAGCTCGCAGGAGCTGGCAGCATTCGATCCGCGTCAACGGCATCATTCAGCCGATTCTGGTGCGTCGAACCGGCACGACCTATCGCATCATCGCGGGCGAACGACGATGGCGTGCGGCGCAGCGGGCCGGACTGCTTAAAGTTCCCGTCGTGATTCGTGATGTGCCCGATGGCGACGAGCGGCAGATGCTGGAGCTCGCGCTGGTTGAGAACGTGCAGCGTGAAGATCTGAATCCAATCGACGAAGCCCTTGCATATCAACGTCTCGCTGACGAGTTCCGCCTGACGCAGGAGCAGATTGCGGCAGCGGTTGGTAAGGATCGCGCGTCGGTCGCGAACTATCTTCGTCTTCTGCGTTTGCCCGAAGAGGTTCGAGGCGATCTTGCGGCGGGTTCATTGTCAATGGGGCATGCGCGAGCCCTCCTCGCGCTGCCTGACGCCGCGGCCCAGCGGCAGGCCGCCCGCGAAGTCATCGCGCGATCGCTCTCCGTTCGCGACACCGAGGCGCTCGTGAAAAAGCTCGCTGCGCCACTGTACCTGCGTCAGTCGTCGGCACCGCCGCGCGGATGTGCACACCCGCGCAGCCGAAGACCGACTCCGCTTCGCTCTTGGTACGAAGGTCCGCATCATGCGCGCGCGATCCGGGGGCGGCGCCATCGAGATCGCCTTCGGCTCTGAATCCGAGTTGAACCGCCTCTACGAACAGTTGATAGGGACCAGCGGATCGCGCCAATCCTAGCGCCCGATGTGCGTTTTCCGCGGGATCGGACGCTTTTTTCTGTGTTATAAAAGGTTGCTTGTGCCTTTCAGGTACAAGCTGACAGTGATGGAACCGTCCGGCCGGAGCCAGCCGTCGTTACGGAGCCGGGCGCCGATCATCGGACTCGACAACACAATCTCTAACAGGTGAATTCATGAGCACTCGTGCGTCCGCGGCCCGCTACGCGCGAGCGCTGCTCGACGCGGTTGTTACCGACGGCAATCCGGAGCAGCTCGAGCAGGATCTGACGGCATTCGACGCCTTGTTGCGTCGTACTCCGGATCTGCAGAAGGCGTTTGCGAATCCTGCCGTTCCCGTCACCGCCAAGCGTGGCATCGTCGAACGACTCGGGTCGCAGATGAAATTGTCGGGACCAGCTGAAAGGCTGCTGCGGCTCCTGGCTGAACGCGATCGGCTCGGTGTGCTTGGCGATCTCGTCATCGCGTATCGCGAACGACTGATGGAATACCGCCGTATCGTGCGGGCTGAAGTCACCACCGCCGCGCCTCTGTCGCCCGAGCGGCTCGCTCAGTTGGAACAGCGCCTGGCCGCCGCAACCGGCCGCCGTGTGACGATGACCGCGCGAGTGGATCCGGCGTTGATTGGCGGCGCCGTGGCGCGAGTGGGCGGCGTGGTGTACGACAGCAGCATTGCCACGCAGCTGGAAAAGATGCGAGAACGACTCGAGGAACGACGCTGAACGGAATGACGATGGATATCAGAGCCGAAGACATTTCAAAAATCATTCGCGAACAGATCGGAAACTACGCCGTTGAGGTCGATGTCGCCGAGATCGGCACCGTCATCGCCATCGGCGACGGCATCGCGCGGCTCCATGGTGTCGAGCGCGCGATGGCGGGGGAGATGCTCGAGTTTCCGCACGGGGTATTCGGGATCGCGCTGAACCTCGAGGAAGACAGCGTGGGCACGGTTCTGCTCGGCGATTTCAAGGCCATCAAAGAAGGCGACACCGTCAAGCGAACCGGCCGCATCATCTCGGTGCCTGTCGGCGATGAAATGCTCGGGCGCGTCGTTAATGCGCTCGGTCAGCCGATTGACGGAAAGGGACCGATCCAGACGAAAGAGTTCCAGCCGATCGAGCGGCTCGCGCCCAGGTGTCGTCGATCGGCAACCGGTCAAGGAGCCGCTGCAAACCGGTCTCAAGGCGATCGATGCCATGGTGCCGATCGGTCGCGGCCAGCGCGAGCTGATCATCGGAGACCGCCAGACCGGCAAGACGGCAGTTGCCGTGGACGCGATCATCAATCAGCGCGGCAAGGATGTCGTCTGCATCTACAACGCGATCGGACAGAAACAGTCGACGGTCGCGCAGGTCGTGCGGACGCTCGAAGAGTACGACGCGATGAGCTACACGATCGTCGTCGCCGCCGCCGCCGCGGATCCGGCGCCGATGCTCTATATCAGCCCTTATTCAGCCTGCGCGATCGGCGAGTATTTCCGCGACAGCGGCCGCCATGCGCTGTGCGTCTATGACGACCTCTCGAAGCATGCACAGGCATATCGTGAAATCTCGCTGCTGCTGCGGCGCCCGCCGGGCCGCGAGGCATACCCGGGCGACGTGTTCTACCTTCACTCGCGGCTGCTGGAGCGAGCGGCCAAGCTCAATGCGCAGCAGGGGGGAGGGTCGCTGACGGCTCTGCCAATCATCGAAACGCAGGCAGGCGACCTTTCGGCGTACATCCCCACCAACGTGATCTCCATCACGGACGGACAGATATTTCTTGAATCCGACCTGTTTCACCAGGGTGTGCGTCCGGCGATCAACGTTGGCAACTCGGTGTCGCGCGTCGGCGGTTCGGCGCAGATCCGCGCGATGCGGCAGGTCGCCGGGTCGCTGCGCCTCGACCTGGCCCAGTATCGGGAACTCGCCGCCTTCGCGCAATTCGGGAGCGACCTGGACAAGGCGACGCAGTCGCAGCTCAATCGCGGCCGCCGACTGGTAGAGGTTCTCAAACAGCCGCAGTACCAGCCGGTTCCCGTCGAGAAGCAGGTTGTGATTATTTTTGCGGCGACGCGCGGGTATCTCGACACGATCGACGTAGAACAGGCGCGCCGCTACGAGGAGGAGCTGTATCGCTTCATGGAGCGACACCGGCCCGAGGTCCTGGCTCAGATTGCCGAAAAGAAAATCCTCGACGATCAGCTGCGGGCGACGCTCGAATCGACTCTTGCGGAGTTCGGCAAGCAATTCACCGGCAGCGGTCAGCCAGCGGCAGTGGCATAGATCGAGGTCGAGATGCCTTCTCTGCTAGACCTGCGCCGGCGAATCCGCGCCGTCAAGTCCACGCAACAGATTACAAAGGCGATGAAAATGATCGCCGCCTCGCGGTTGAAACGGGCGCAGGACCGCGTGATTGCGGCGCGTCCATTTGCGCAGCGGATGCAGCAGGTGCTCAACAGTCTTGCCGCGCGCGTCGATCCCGACGTTCACCCACTGCTTCGAACCGCGACCACGGGTCGGCCGCTCGTCATCGTCGTTACCGCCGATCGAGGACTGTGCGGAAGCTTCAACGCGAACATCATCAAGGCAGCGGGACAGCTGATCGTCAGCGAAACTCAGGGCGGCGGCATTGCGCTGGAGCTCATTGGCCGGAAGGGGCGCGACTTCTTTCGTCGGCGTGGTTTTGACGTGATTTTCGAGCAGGTCGGCATCTTTCAACATCTGACCTTTGCGCATGCCGTTGAAATCGCTAACGTCGCCATCGACGATTTCGTGTCGGGCCGTGCCTCGACAGTTCATCTCGTTTACAACGAGTTCAAGTCCGTC
Source organism: uncultured Acidobacteriota bacterium (assembly GCA_963814955.1). Taxonomy (GTDB): domain Bacteria; phylum Acidobacteriota; class Vicinamibacteria; order Vicinamibacterales; family UBA2999; genus DATCJA01. The sequence goes on along the minus strand of CAWFEX010000006.1, from coordinate 734,032 downwards.
ATGGCGCAGCGTGTCGTGATTGAGCAGCTGCTGCCGATTTTGCCGCCCGGTGCTGAAACGCAGCCGAGCGCGAATTACCTGTACGAGCCCGGGCCCGAGGAGATTTTCCGCGACCTCCTGCCGCGCTATGTGCAAGCGCAGGTGTATCGCGCGCTCCTTGAATCGAACGCGGCGTTCTTCGCGGCGCAGATGACGGCGATGGACGCGGCGACGCGCAACTCCACGGAGATGATCGACAACCTGACGCTCTACATGAACAAGGTGCGACAGGCCGCGATCACGCGAGAAATCATCGAGGTCGTGTCGGGCGCCGCCGCCACATAGACCCGGCGGCACGCGAGAGAGGAACGAACGATACGCACATGGCACAGACAACAGCGTCGCAGCGCACGGGCAAGGTGGTTCAGGTCATCGGCCCCGTCATCGACATCGAGTTTTCCGGGGGGTTGCCTGAAATCTACAACGCTGTTCGCATCGTGTCCGATGGCGTCGGAGGCGCGCAGAAGATCGACGTCGTCGCGGAGGTCGAGCAGCACCTCGGCGAGAGCCGCGTGCGAGCGGTGGCGATGAAGGCCACCGACGGCATGACGCGCGGAATGGCGGTCATCGACACGGGCGCGCCGATTTCGGTGCCCGTCGGGCCGGCCACGCTCGGCCGTGTGCTCAACGTGCTCGGGGAGCCGGTCGACTTTCCCGACCGGCCCGTGATGTCGACGGAGCGCTGGCCGATTCATCGTCATGCGCCCACCCTCGAGGATCAATCGACCGAGCTCAAGATGTTCGAGACCGGCATCAAGGTGATCGATTTGCTCGAGCCCTATTTGCAGGGCGGCAAGATCGGGTTGTTCGGCGGCGCCGGCGTCGGCAAGACCGTCATCATCATGGAGCTCATTCATAACATCGCCCTCAAGCACGGTGGTGTCTCGGTATTCGGCGGCGTCGGTGAACGCACCCGCGAAGGCAACGACCTCTGGCTGGAATTCCAGGAGTCGGGCGTCATCGACATGAAAGATCCCAGCAAGTCGCGTGCGGCGCTCGGTGTACGGACAGATGACTGAGCCGCCCGGGGCTCGCTTGCGCGTCGGTCTTTCGGCGTTGACCGTGGCCGAGTACTTCCGTGATGCGGAAGGCAAGGACGTCCTCCTCTTCATCGACAACATTTTCCGGTTCACGCAGGCTGGCTCGGAGGTGTCAGCGTTGCTCGGGCGCATGCCGTCGGCGGTTGGTTATCAGCCGACGCTGCTGACCGAAATGGGCGAGTTGCAGGAGCGCATCACGTCCACGAAGAAAGGGTCGATCACGTCCGTGCAGGCGATCTACGTGCCGGCCGACGATTACACAGACCCCGCACCGGCAACGACGTTCGCGCACCTCGATGCCACGACGAACCTGTCGCGGCAGATCGCGGAGCTCGGTATCTACCCGGCTGTCGATCCTCTCGCGTCGACTTCCCGCATTCTCGATCCACGCGTCCTGGGCGAAGAGCATTACGCGGTGGCGCGCGCAGTGAAGCAGATTCTGCAGCGCTATAAGGACCTTCAGGACATCATCGCGATTCTCGGCATCGACGAGCTGTCGGAAGACGACAAGCTGACGGTCGCGCGGGCCCGAAAGCTGCAGCGGTTTCTGTCACAGCCCTTCTTCGTGGCCGAACAGTTCACTGGCTTCAAGGGCAAATACGTGCCGATTGCCGATACGGTCAAGGGATTCAAGGCCATCGTCGACGGCCGGCACGACGACCTGCCGGAGCAGGCGTTTTATATGGTCGGCACGATAGAAGAGGCCGCGGAGAAGGCAGCGGCCATGAAAGCCGCCTGATCATGGCGTTGCCTGCGAAGCTGGCGCTGGAAATCGTGACACCCGACCGCGCGCTGGTGCGCGAAGAGGTGGACGAAGTACAGCTGCCGGGATCCCAGGGGTACTTGGGCGTCCTGCCCGGTCACACACCGTTGCTCACAATGCTCAAAGTCGGGGAGCTCTGGTATCGGATTGGGCAGGAGAAACACTATCTCGCGATCGCCGGCGGCTTTGTCGAAGTGCTGCCCGACCGCGTGACGGTGCTGGCGCAGATTGCGGAACGAGCGCAAGAGATCGACGTGGCGCGGGCCGAAACCGCCAAGCAGCGCGCGGAGGAAAGGCTGGCGCGCCCTTCGCCGGACATCGACCTTGATCGCGCTCGCATTGCGTTGACGAAGTCGCTGGTTCGATTGCAGGTCGCCACGCGCGCACGGACGAGGGTCTGAGCGGAAAAGGCCATCTATACTGTTGGCCTCCGTTGCTGTCCAGCTTCAAGCAGCTTCTCCGTTATCGCGCGCTCGTTCAGAGCCTCGTTGCGCGAGAGCTCAAAGCCCGGTATCGCGGCTCTGTTCTCGGCTTCTTCTGGTCATTCGTCAACCCGCTCCTGCTCCTGCTCGTCTACTCGTTCGTGTTCACGGTTGTGCTGCCCGGCGTGCACCCGCGGGAGCTCGAGCCATTCGCGTTGTTCATGTTCTGCGGCATTCTCCCGTGGACGTGGTTTTCATCCTCGCTGCTCGAAGCGTCGAATGTGCTGATCACGGGTGGAAACCTGATTCGCAAAGTTTTGTTTCCCGCGGAGGTGCTGCCGATCGTCACGGTGCTCGCGGGGTTGGTGCATTTCGCCCTGGGATTGCCGATCCTGGCGGCATTTCTCGTGTATTACCGCGTGCCCGTCGTGATGACGGACCTGTTGTGGTTTCCGGTGGTGGTTCTGATCCAGCTCCTGTTGACGCTCGGCTTGGCCCTGCTGCTCTCGGCCCTGGCCGTTCACTTTCGCGACATCCGGGACCTGCTCGCGAATCTCCTGACGCTCTGGTTTTTCGCCACTCCCATCATTTACGCGTTGACGCAGGCGCCCGCCTCGGTGCGCGGGTTCCTGAATCTGAACCCGTTCACTCATCTGGCAGTCGCATATCAGGAGGTGCTCTTCCGCGAGGGTCCGTTTACCGAGTGGCGAGGTCTGCTTGCCGTTGGCGGCGTATCACTGGCTGTGCTCGCGATCGGCTACGCGGTGTTCGATCGGTTGAGAGACACTCTTGCTGAAGAAGTCTGAATGGGGATGAACGCGATCGAAGTTCGCGGTGTCAGGAAGACATACCGTCGCTACGGGCGGCGAAAGCAGTTCGGGACGCTCAAGAGCGCGCTCTTGTCCGGCCGCGGACTGCGCGACCTCGGTCCCGACCAGACTCTGGAAGCCCTGAAAGGCGTGTCGTTCGATGTCGCAGCCGGTCGGACGCTGGGCATCGTCGGTCGCAACGGATCTGGCAAGAGCACGATACTGAAGCTGATCGCCGGCATAGGCAAACCGACAGAGGGCACCATTCACGTCCGCGGGAAAGTCTCAGCACTCATCGAACTGGGGGCCGGTTTCCACCCTGAAATCTCGGGCCGCGAGAATGTTTTCATCAACGGGATGATGCTCGGGCTCGGCAAGAAGGACGTCGCCGAGCGATTCGACGACATCGTCGAGTTTGCCGAGCTTCGCGAGTTCATCGATGCGCCGGTAAAAACTTACTCGTCCGGCATGTACATGCGGCTGGGCTTTGCGGTGGCCATTCATGTGGACCCGGATGTCTTGCTAATCGACGAGGTATTGGCGGTGGGAGATGAGGCATTTACTCACAAGTGCCTCGACAAGTTCGCGGAGTTCCGCCGACGAGGGCGCACCGTCCTGCTGGTGACGCATTCGCTCGACCTCGTGACGCGCTTCTGCGACGAAGCGGTCTGGCTCGATGGCGGCGTCCTGCGACTGCAGGGCGATCCCCGACGCGTCATTGACGCATATCTGCTCGACGTCACGAAAGGCGAGGATGCAGCGCTCCGTGCGGCGCCCGATGTGCCCGGCGTCGATGAACGCCCCGCTTCGGCAACTTCAGAGCACTCTGAGGAGCCGCCAGACATGTTCAGGGCGCTCGAGGGGCGCTGGGGATCGCGCGAGGTCGAAATTGTCGGGGTCGAACTGGTTGGCAACGAGGGGCGCGGACAACATGTCTTTCAGTCGGGCGATTCGCTCGAGATTCAAATGCAGGTTCGCGCGAATCAACCGGTAAACGATCTGGTGTTTGGCGTCGGCATTTTCAATGCCGAAGGGGTCTGCTGTTACGGGACGAACACCCGGATCGAGGGCGCGACCGGGGGAGCCGTGACCGGCACCGGCGAAGTACGTTTTGCCATCGACCATCTGGATCTCATCGACGGCACTTACAAGCTTGATGTCGCCGCACACCGCGAAAACGGCGCGCCGTACGACTATCACCGGCTTCTTTACACCATTCGTGTGTCATCACGACTGAAGGAGACGGGCATCTTTCGGCCGCCGCATCGATGGATTTTCTCGGGAGGTGTTCGGGTGTCGGGATTGGATGCTTCCGCGTGACAGGCCCGCAGTCCGTTCGTGCACAGCTTTTGAGCGCGCAGGAGGCCGCCGGCTTCGCGACGCGCGTTCGTGCCGAGGGCGGAAAGGTCGTGTTCACGAACGGTGTGTTCGATTTGCTCCATCCCGGACACGTCCGCTACCTGCAGGAGGCGAGAGCGCTCGGAGATGCGCTGATCGTCGGAGTGAACTCCGATCGCTCGACACGCAGAATCAAAGGCGCAGATCGGCCCATAAACCCGGAGCACGAGCGGGCCGAAGTACTGCTGGCCCTCGCCAGCGTAGACGCAGTCGTCATCTTCGATGAGGAAACGCCTCACGCGATCGTCAGCACCCTCCAACCCGACATCCTGGTGAAAGGCGCCGACTGGGGTCCGAACGAAATCATCGGACGCGACGTCGTCGAAGCACGGGGCGGACAAGTCGTCCGGATGGCGCTGTCGCCTGGTCATTCCACAACGCAGCTGCTGACCAAAGTCCAGAAGACCTCCCGGTCTTAGGGCGCTCGATCGCGGCACGGCTTCGTCCCGGTATGTGACAATGGGAAAACCTGCGGCTCACGCCGGTACGTTACCGGCGTGGGCCTTTCGGTATGTACCGCGATGACTACCGCAACTTCGTTAACGCTTCGCGCCCTGCTCAGCCAGGCGAGTGCCCGTGCAAATCTGGACCGGCCTGCCCCGATTACTGCGGGGTTGACGCCGGCCGCGAAGGCACTCGCGGCGGTTGCGGCCGCCCGCGCGGCTGCGGGACTTACCGTGGCCGTTGTCCCCACCGACAAGGATGTCGAACAGCTGACGTCCGACGCGCGGTTTTTCTACGGCGCGATGGAAGGTGCCTCTCAAGCAGCCGTCGAAGGAGCGATCCTTCCGCTGCCGTCGCTACAGATCGATCCGTACCGCGGCATGAGCCCGCATTTTCGCGTGGCCGCGGCGCGAGGCCGCGCGCTCCATGCGGCGGCGACAGGAACGGCGCGCCTGATCGTGGCCTCCGCGGCGGCGCTGCTCCCGCAGGTGAGTCCCATAGAGCGACTCTTGAAGGCGTCGATCTCCATCAAGGCAGCTACGGAGATCGAACCGGCGAATCTCGCCGCTCTTCTGGTGGATGCGGGATTCACGCCAGAGGATCCCGTGGAGGAGCATGGCGCCTTTGCGATCCGCGGCGGCATCGTCGACATCTTTCCCGCCGGCGACAGCGAGCCTGTCCGCCTGGAGTTTGTCGGCGACATGGTCGAGACGCTCCGTCGTTTCGATCCAGCCACTCAGCGATCGACTGGCGCCACCGACCACGTCGTGATCGTTCCGGTGCGCGAACGGTTCGACGATGATCCCGTGCTGCTTCCTCTGCTCGACGCGCTCGGTACGTCGCGCGGCTTGCGCGTCATCGTTTCGGAATACGAGCAGGTCGCCGAACAGGCCGGCAGGGTACGCGAGCAGCTGGAATCGAGCTATCGCGACGCCTCTGGCCGGGGACAAGTCGCCGCACTCGCCCCGGAGGCCGCATTCGTCCGCTGGGACGACATCGAAGGGCGCATCCACGGTGCGCCGCGTCTCGAAGAGCTCGCGGTGGAAGAAGATGCCCGCCACGTGTCCTGCCAGCCTGCGATGGAATTCCAGGGGCGGGTCCCGAACTGGATTGCAGAAATTCACGAGGCGCGCCGCCGTGGCGACACCGTTCTTTTCGTCGCCGAGACGTCAGGCCGGGCCGAACGGACGGTCGAAATTTTGGGGGAGTACGAAGTGCTCGCCGTGCCGGTCGAACGCGCCGAGGATGCCCACGCGGCCTCTGTCCTCGTTGCGGTCGGTGCGCTGTCGCGCGGTTTTCGCCTTGCAGAAGCGGCGCTGCAAATTTATGCGGAAACGGACGTCTTCGAGGAGGACCACCGAGCGGCCGAGCGGCGGCGGAGTGTCTCGAGGACCTTCCTGTCGGATCTCCGCGACCTCAAGGCCGGCGATCTCGTTGTGCACGTCGATCACGGTATCGGGGAGTTCGTCGGGCTCAAACAACTCGGCGTTCGAGGCACGACCGACGCTACCCAGGAGTTTCTCGAGCTGCGCTACTCCGGCGAGGACAAACTGTTCGTTCCAGTCGAACGCCTCGACCTTGTCCAGAAATACACGGGCGGTGCGCGTCCCGCGCTCGATCGCCTTGGCGGCACATCGTGGGAGAAGGCGAAGACGCGCGTCAAGAAAGCGATGCGCGACATGGCCGAGGAGCTGCTCAAGTTGTATGCGCAGCGGAAGGCCGTGCCTGGTCACGCATTTTCTCCAGATACTCACTGGCAGGAGGAGTTCGAGAGCGCATTTCCATACGATTTGACGCCTGATCAGGCGGTTTCCATCGCGGACGTCAAGAACGACATGGAATCGCCAACGCCCATGGACCGTCTGCTATGCGGCGATGTTGGGTACGGCAAGACCGAAGTGGCCATGCGCGCAGCGTTCAAGGCCGTCATGGATGGTAAACAAGTGGCTTTTCTTGCGCCCACGACGGTGCTGGCGTTTCAACACCTGAAAACGCTGCGCGATCGGTTTGCAAGTTTCCCTGTAACGATCGAGATGGTCAGCCGGTTTCGCAGCAAGCAGGAAACGAAAGAGATTCTGACCGGCCTCGCCGCTGGAAGGCTGGACGTCATCATCGGTACCCACCGCCTTCTGTCCAAGGATGTCGTATTCAAGGACCTCGGCGTCCTGATTGTCGATGAGGAACAGCGCTTTGGCGTCGCGCACAAGGAACGCATCAAGCAACTGAGGAAAAAGGTCGATGTCCTGACCATGACGGCGACGCCGATTCCGCGGACGCTGAACATGTCACTCGTCGGTATTCGCGACATGTCGATTATCGAGACGCCACCGAAAGACCGCCTGTCGATCCAGACGAACGTCGTGAAGTTCGATGCACCGGTGATCGAACGTGCCGTACGTAACGAAATAGCCAGAGGCGGTCAGGTGTACTTCGTCCACAACCGCGTCGAATCGATTTTTTCGATAGGCAGCCTCCTCCAGCGCATAGTCCCCGAAGCGAGAGTCGTCGTCGGTCACGGCCAGATGGGCGAAGAGGAGCTCGAGCGCGCGATGCTCGGCTTCGTGGAACACAAGTACGACGTCCTGCTTGCAACCACCATCGTCGAGAACGGCCTCGATATTCCGAACGCGAATACCATCATCATCAACCGGGCAGACCGGTACGGTCTGTCACAGCTTTACCAGTTGCGCGGACGCGTCGGCCGTTCGGACCGGCCCGCTTACGCGTACTTGCTGATCCCTCCGCAGGAGGCGCTATCTCCTGTCGCCCGCAAACGGCTGGCGGCGATCAAGGAGTTCAGCGATCTCGGCAGCGGGTTTCGGGTGGCGGCGCTGGATCTCGAAATTCGCGGCGCCGGCAATTTGCTCGGGGGCGAGCAGAGCGGGCACATCGAGGCGGTCGGATTCGAGATGTATATGAAGCTCCTCGAAGAAGCAGTGCGGGAGCTGAAGGGTGAAGAGATGGAGGACGACGTCCGCGCAACCGTCAATCTGCGCGTCGACGTGAAGATCGAGGAGAGCTACGTCCCGGACATGAACCAGCGGCTCATGGTTTACCGCAAGGTGGCGGCGGCGCGGACGGAGGGCGAACTGGACGCCGTACTCGAGGATATCCGCGACCGATATGGTCCGTTGCCCTCGTCGGTCTTGAATCTTGCCGAATACGGTCGCATTCGCGTGATCGCAGACCGCATTGGCGTGGACACCATCGACCGCGAGGGACAGATTGTCGTCATAAAGTTCAGGCCGCAAACCAGAGTCGACCCGATGCGACTCGTCAAAATGGTTCATGAATATCCCGGCGCCACGCTCGTGCCGCCTGCATCGCTCAAGCTCGACCTGGACGCGCCGCCCGGACACCTACCCGGAGACCGGGCCGAAGAGCTGGGAGACCAGCCAGGAGACCTGAAGGTCTCCGGCTACCGAAGCGGGCACAGAACCGGCAGCAGCCGCGGGTCGGGGTCTTCCGATCGCGATGTCAGCAGGCGGAGGCCTGCAGGCCTCCGGACGGGGTCGCAGGTCAGCTGGTGGACGTCACGTGCAACCGCCGGTACCGTCACCTCGGGCTTTACGAAAGAGGAAATTCTGAGGCGGCCTGAAAAAGATCCTCGAGCTGAAGGCGGGTTGTTCGACCGCCTCGAGCCCGTCTTGCGAGCGTTGAGTTAAGATGTTGATTTTGCAGGAATTGTCCATGTTCAAGCGATATGCAACCGTGGGTCTTGTGGCCGCAGCTTTGGCAGCCGTACCGGCACGAGCCCAAATCATCGAGCAGGTGCTCGTCAACGTCAACGGTGACATCCTGACGAAGACCGAGTTCGAGCAACGCCAGGTGACGGTGCTCCGAAACCGTCCGGAACTGGCGAACGTCACGCCGGAGAGTCCAGAACTGCGAAAAGCGATCGCCGAAGTGACGCCGCAGCTCATTCTGGATGCTGTCGATGAGTTGCTCCTGATTCAGCGCGGCCGCGAGCTCGGCCTGGCGCTCGGCGACGAGCAATTCACGAGCATCCTCGACAACATCAAGAAGTCGAACAACATCGAAAGCGACGAGCAGTTCCAGGCGGCGCTGAAGCAGGAAGGCATGACGATGACCGACCTCCGGCGAGCGCTCGAACGGCAGATGCTTGCCTCGGAGGCACAACGCCGCGATGTCGTCGACAAGATCAGCGTGACCGAAGCCGAAGCGCGCACCTACTACGACGCCCACCAGCAGGACTTCACAACGCCCTCGGAAGTCACGCTTCGGGAGATTCTGATCGAAGTCCCGGTCACAGATCGGGGCGTCAATGTTGCCGAAGACGACGCTGCCAAGGCTGAAGTGGAAGAAGTGCGAAAGCGACTGCTTGCGGGCGAGCCTTTCCCCCAGCTCGCCGCGGAGCATTCCGACGCCGCCTCCAAGGCCAATGGGGGACTGATTGGGCCGATCAAGCGCGACGAGCTTGCAGAGGCCCTCCAATCTCGTATCGACAAGATGAAAGTGGGCGACCTCACGGAGATTCTGCGTACTCAGCGCGGATACCAGATTCTGAAGCTGGAATCGCGGACGGACACGCGGATCCGGTCGTTCGATGATGCGCGGAGCGACATCAGCAACAAGGTGGCGGGCGAGAAGTCGGCTGGCGAGCGCATGAAATATCTGGAGAAGCTGCGCGGCCAGGCCACTATCACCTGGCGGAACGAAGAGCTGAAGAAGGCGTATGAGCAGGCATTGGCCGAGCGGCGAAAGGTCCTTGCTGGATGACCGATGCCTGGTTTGCGCTGTGGACACGCTCGCGCCACGAACAGGTCGTGCGCGAGCAGCTCGAGCGCAAGCATATCGAGACGTTCTTACCGACCGTTACCCGGTGGAGCCGGTGGAAGGACCGGAAGAAGAAGATCGACTGGCCGCTCTTTCCCGGATACTGCTTCGCGCGGTTCGACGCGCGGCACCGGCTTCCGGTGCTCAAGTGCGCCGGCGTCGTCAACATCGTGTCGTTCGAAGGCGAGCCCGCACCGATTCCAGAATATGAAATCGACGGGATCCGGCAGCTTGTCGAAAGCGACCTCGCCTACGATCCCTGCCCGCTGATTCACGAGGGCGAGATGGTGGAGGTTACGCACGGGCCGCTCAAGGGTGTCATCGGCCGTCTGATTCGCAAAGGTGCGCACGCCCGGCTGGTCCTCTCGGTCGATCTCATCGGCCAGGCGGTCAGCGTCGAAGTCGACGCGGCTGACGTCCGCGCATATTGAGTGCTCGTCGCTTACCCAACGAATCTCAGACTCCATGAAGATCGGGAACGTCGCCCTCTCATCGCCATTCGTGGTTGCACCGATGGCAGGCATGACCGATACCGCCTTTCGTCGTCTGGTGAAACGTCACGGCGGCTGCGGCCTCGTGGTCAGCGAGATGGTGTCGTCTGAAGGCCTCGTGCGCGGCATCGACAGGACGCTCGAGTACGCGGAGTACACCGAGGAAGAGCGGCCCGTGTCGATTCAGATTTTCGGCGGCGATCCCGACAAGATGGCCTCTGCCGCCCGGATCGTGGAAGGCATGGGCGCCGACATTGTCGACGTCAACATGGGCTGCCCTGTTCCGAAAATCGCCAAACACAGCGCCGGCTGCAGCCTGATGAAGGACCCCGCTCATGCGGCGCGCGTCATCAGCGCCATGACTAAAGCCGTGAGGATTCCGGTCACGGTGAAGATGCGCGCCGGGTGGAGCGAGCAGTCGCGCAACGCCCCGGACCTGGCCAGGATGGTCGAGGACGCCGGAGCCGCGGCCGTCGCAATTCACGGCCGTACGGCCGAACAGTCCTACAGTGGTTTCGCCGACTGGGATCTTGTCTCGCGCGTGGCGAGCGAGCTGACGATCCCCGTGTTCGGCAGTGGCGACTGCGTCGAACCCGCCCACATCATCGATCGCATGAGCCACGGCGTCCGCGGCGTGCTCGTCGGCCGCGGCGTGTTGCGGAATCCGTGGATTCTGGCCCAGGCAACCGACATCGCCGCCGGTCGGCCGCAGCGGGAAGTGACGCTGCAGGATCGAGGACGCTTTCTGTACGACTATGTCGAGCTGCTTCTCAACGAACGCGCGAACGAGCACGAAGGCTTTCGCCACTTCGCGCCTGGCGCCGACGTCCCAGCGGCACCCGCCCGTGGGCGCGAACGGTGGGTCATCAACAAGGTTCGTGCGCTCTGTGCCTGGTACATCGCGAGGGCTCGAAGCCGGTTCGCAGTTGCGTGCCCGTGTGAACACGGCCACCACGCTTGCAGAACTGCGCGAAATCATCGACGCGTTCTTCTTCGCGCTTCCGGCCGCTGTCTAGCAGCGCGCGCCTGCTGGAACTATTGCGTATTCGAGCGTAACGCGGCCAGCTCGACCGCATCATCCCGCAGCTCGAAGTCGTACATCAGCGCCTCTTCGAAGGCGTCGAAAAACTGAGCGCCCAGCTGCTCGTGGCTCGGGTGTTCGAGGTACGCGGTCAACCCTGCGCGGTCGTCGAATTCAATGATTGCGGCGTACGTATAATCGACCCGCATGAGCGACTCGTAGGGTCGCCCCACGCTTATCCGTTGGCCGACGCGTGCCCGTCGAATCGAGGGAATTTGCGACAATGCGGCCTCGAACGACGCCGCGAGGGCCTGCCGTGCCTCTGCAGACAAATCGGCTCGAGGGCGAAAGAGCACGACGTGTGCAATCATGAACGACGCCGGTTGCGCTTACCGGGTCGTGCATCCGTCCCCGATTCCTTTCTCCGGAATCGTTTCTCGCGGCCAGGCCCTCCACGCGCGTCCTCTCTTCGGTCGAGCTGCTTCGGAGTAAACGGGCGTTTCGCGCGCGGCCGAACCGCGTCTTCTGAAACGATCTCCCGGTTGGCGTTCGGAGACTTCGCGCTACGGGTGCGTCGCTCGAACCGCTGCCGTCGCCGCTCGAGATTTCTGGCCTTCTTCGCATCGTCGAACTTCTGCCGCGGGTCGCGGTGATTCCCGCCGGGTCGCCAGTCGCGACCACGAGTCGCTCCCCGCGCGGATTGCGCATTGTCGCGCGCCTTTGGCGCGCGCCGTGCCTCCGCCGCGAGGCGCGCTTCTTCGGGCGATGTCCAGAGCCTCCCCCGGGCGAAATATTTCATTTCCGCATCAGGATGTTTCACCTGGATTCGACGAAATGTCGGCAGCAGGTCTTCACGTTCAGCCATCCGAAAGGCGGTAGGGAGACCGCCGGCGATGATGGTCCAGTACGCGAAGCGCGGCGGCATCAGTGAGCTCCGATCCGCTTGAGCTTCTCGACCAAGGTCGTCCGCTTGATGCGAAGGAGGTCCGCAGCCTTGTTGCGATTCCCCTGCGTGCGATCCAGCGCCCGATGAATGAGATCGCGTTCGACGGACGCCAGATACCGCGGCAGGTCCAGGCCGTCATCCGGGAAGTCGACGAACGACAAGGCATCCGACTGGGGAACGCTTTGAACCTCGGATGGTAAATCGGCCACGGTGATTTCCTGCCGGCCGGCACAAAGGGCAACGGCGCGTTCCACGGCGTTTTCGAGCTGCCGGACATTGCCGGGCCAGTGATACGCCATGAGCGCCCGCATCGCGCTCTGCGACATGTGGGGGGTGTCGTCCTGGGAAAACCTGCCGAGGAAATGCTTGACGAGCAGCGGGATGTCGTCGCGGCGTTCCCGTAACGGGGGCAGATGAATGGGAATCACATTGAGGCGATAAAACAAGTCTTCGCGAAACGCGCCCGTCGCGACCAGGCGGGCCAGGTCGGAATTCGTCGCCGCAATAACACGCACATCGACCTTGATGGTCTGATTGTCTCCCACTCGTTCGAACTCGCGCTCCTGAAGGGCACGCAGGAGTTTCACCTGCAGGGTCGAGCTCATCGTGCCCACCTCGTCCAGAAACATTGTCCCTTTGTGTGCCTGCTCGAAGCGTCCCTCGCGCGTTCCGGTCGCGCCGGTAAACGCACCGCGAACGTGGCCGAACAGCTCCGCTTCGAGCAGCGTCTCAGGAATCGCGCTGCAGTTCAGCGCGACGAAGCGATTGGCGCGACGGGAGCTGTTGTGATGGATGGCGCGTGCCACCACTTCTTTTCCCGTTCCCGTTTCGCCGGTGACGAGCAGCGTGCTGCTCGTCCGGGCGACCGTCTCGAGCAGCTGAAACAGCGACTGCATCGGACGGCTCCGTCCGAGGATTCCGCCGAACTGATATCGCTCCTCGAGCTGCGAACGGAGGTAGGCATTTTCGGCAGCGAGCCTTCGTTGTTCGAACGCCTTTTTCAGCACGTGCATCAGCTCGTCGAATTGAAACGGCTTGGCAATGAAGTCGGACGCTCCGCGCTTGATGGCATCAACGGCATCTCTGACCGTGCCATAGCCGGTGATGACAATGCCGATGATGCCCGGATAGCGGCGCACTGCCGATTCGACCACCCGCCCCCCGTCGATTCCCGGCATCCGCAGGTCGGTAATGACAACATCGAAGGCGAACTGTTCGAGAAGTTCGAGCGCCTTCTCACCGTTCTCTGCTTCGGCCACCTCAAAGCCGCGCTCGCGCAGCCGCTCAGCCATCAGCATCCGCAGCGCGGCTTCGTCGTCGACGAACAGCACGTGGGGCCTCGCGTCGGCCATATGGAGCGCCAATATATTGACACACCAGAGGAAAGGCGCCGCGAACGGGCCCCAAACGGGCCATATCGGGGGTGCTAACGGATTGGCTAAGTCAAACCGATAGAGGTTTTTGAACCGGGCCTGAAGGACACCAGGGGCGAAAAATCTGGTGCTATGGGCCGCGAGAGCTAACTATGGAACGCCAGACTCTGTCGATCATGAAAGCGTGCGAAGCCGTTGGTGTGAGCCGGCGCACGATTTACAACTGGATTTCTGCCGGCAAGGTCGAGTACATCCGGACGGCTGGCGGGTCAATCCGTATCTATGCGGATACCCTGTGGCGCGATGCCTCACGTACGCGGCCGCTTCCCGCTCACGGTGCCACGGCAATAGCGTCCGCCGAGCGCGGGGTGTGAACCTTTCGCACTGCATGCCGGATCTGCAATACGACCCGATCCGGGAGCACCCCCAGCTGCAGTCGCTGTTTCACCAGCTGAACAACCAGCTGGGGATCGTCCTCGCCCACGCCGAAATGCTCGAAAGCAAGGCGCACGATGAAGTGACGCGCGCGCGAGCCCTTCAAGTCGTCACCAGCGTGCTGGAAGCGTTGGGAACCGCCAAAGAGATCCGCCGCCACTCAGAGAGTCTGGGCATCTAAGGTCGTTTCGAATCGGTACATCTTCGGCCTGCCACGCCGTTGACCTGTCCCACCCCTAAACACAACTCGATATTGTAATTTTGATCGTCAAACTGTTGGCGGCGTGTGGCCGAATTTCCGTCAAGGCAGTGACGTTTTGAGCAATTCAGTTAACCTCGCCGATCACGTCGCCGACGAATCTGAATACCCATAACGTGCAGAAGCAAGAATCAGTTACGGTTTCTGCAATGACGATCATGTCGTGGTTCTCCACGCAATCTCTGCCGTTGGTACCCCGGTTGCGATACACAGGCGCCGGAGGTTATCCATGCGTCCCGCAAACGCCAAAGCGGACCGGCGCGTTGTCGCCGCCCTTCCTTTCGTAGAACAGCTCGCCCGTCGCGTCGCCGCGACGATGCCACAGTCCATCGATATCGGGGATCTTGTCCAGGACGGGGTTATCGGGCTGATTGACGCCGCCCATCGCTTCGATGAGGCCCGCGGCATCAAGTTCGAGACGTTCGCCGAGCGTCGGATTCGGGGTGCGATGATCGATGCGCTCCGCAAAGACGCCTGGCCGCGGGGCGTTCGCAGGCAACGGCGCGAGCTCGAGGCCGCGCGGGAGCAATTACGGCGTGAGCTTGGATACGAGCCGTCACTGGCCGACCTGGCGGCGAAGCTGGGCTCGGACGAAAAGCGTCTCGGCCGAACCATCGTTCGGATCAATGCCATTGAATCGACCTCACCGCTGGCCGCCAACGATCATCACAACGAATCGTCTTTGCCTCCAGCCCTCGTACCTGCGGAGCCTGAACAGCCCGACCGCGCATACGAACGCGAAGAAACCAAGACGCGCGTCAAGGCCGCCATTGCCTCGCTGCCTCCTCGAGAGCAGAAAGTCATCGGTCTCTACTATTACGGTGAGGCCACGATGAAGCAGATCGGGGCCGAGATTGGCGTAAACGAATCCCGCGTTTCGCAGTTGCACGCACGCGCCATCCGGCGTCTGCGCGATGCGCTAGGTTCGCTGGTGCCTCCGGCTGAGGCCGCGGCGATCATGCGCAGCGCCCTTCTCTCGTTCCAGCCGAAGCCCCAGATGGCCAGGGCGACGCTCGAAAGCAGCGGTTGGACGTCAAACGCCGGTCGCGCCGAAAAGCCGGCGGGCGTGGTGGTTTCTTATCCGAGCGTTTCGCGAACGGCCCGCAGCAGGTCGGTGAGCCGGAATGGTTTGGCCAGCCAGCGACAGCCCGTATCCTCGAGAAAGCGTTCGGCGTCGGCGTCTGCGACGTCTCCGGTCACGAAGATAATGCGGCGCGACAACGCCGGCGCGGCCGAGGCGATTGCCCGATAGAGCGTCATTCCATCGACGCGAGGCATCTTCAGGTCGCAGATGATCGCGTCATATGTGCGCTGTCTTACGTGGGCGAGCGCTTCTTCGCCATCGCCCGCGTAATGCACGTCTAACCCCGCTTCCGCGAGGGCATCGCCGACGGCTGTGGCAAGCGCATGTTCATCCTCGACCAGCAGTATCGACGCACCCCGGACCGCCTCCATCGACGGTGCCGGAAGCCGCAGCGGCCGGGCTGTCGTGTCGTTCCTGCCCGCCGGCAGTTCCACGACGAACGACGCGCCGCGTTCCGGATGAGAGTCAACCCGAATCTGACCGCCATGTTCCTGGGCGATGGCATACGCCACGGTCAATCCGAGCCCAGTTCCCTTGCCAACATCCTTCGTGGTGAAGAAGGGATCGAAAATCTTCGTCTGCATTTCAACGGGGACACCGGGGCCATCGTCACTGACTTCCAGTGCGACGACGTCGGTCTCGGCATCGTGCCACGTGCGGATGACGAGCGAACCCCGGCCGTTCGCCGACAGCATTGCGTGCTCGGCATTGATGACAAGGTTCAGCAGCACCTGCTGGATTTGATACGCATCCGCAAAGACTTGCGGAAGCCCTGACGCCAGCGCAGTGACGACCATGACATTGGCGAGCTGGTGTTCATACGCCCTCACCGTCAGCGTTTCGGTGACCACTTGATTCAGATCGATCATCGAGCGTGTGGACTGACGCTTCCGGGCGAAGGTCAGAAGGTTTCTTACGATCCTCGCCGCGCGATCTGCCTCGCCAAGGATGACGTCGACACCGCGCTTCGTCGTGTTGTCGAGCGGCTTGTCGGTAAGCCGCTCCGCCCAGCTCAGGATGGTGGCGAGCGGATTGTTCAGTTCGTGGGCGACGCCGGAAATGGTCTGGCCAAGAGCGGCCATCTTTTCCGCCTGAAGGAGTTGTTGGTACAGGTCGCGCGACTGGTCATCGAGTTTCTTGCGCTCGCTGACGTCCCGAACAAGAGCCACCATGCGAGCGGTGTCGGGTCCGCCGGGCCCGGTGTGCGCGGTAACCTCCACCCAGACCGTCGTTCCATCGATCCGCCGCATGCGCAGCAGGTAATCGCTGACTGCGCCGTCGGACGTAAGTCGGCCAAAGAACGCCGAACGTGCAGCCGGATCGATGAACCGATCGGGAGCGAACGGGTCCACCTGTCCATCAGGTATGTCCGCCGGGTAACCAAAAATGGACTTGAGGTGCGGATTGACGGCGTACGTCGCGGGGGCTGCGCCCGAACGATCGACGGATCCGACAAAAGCGCCCTCCCGAATGGCGTCGAACAGGTGCGCGAATGCGTTGGACCGGTCCCTGTAGGCGGGCGGCCGCCTCGCTCGGGGGCTCACGGCGGGATGATTATAGGCCGTTGGTCGCCCGACCAGAACCCTGATGGCGTTCGACGGCGGTCGCGATTCTTGACAGGCCGGCCGCATGAACCTAGGCTGTCGCCATCCCGGGACGTTTCACCATGAAACCTCCGGTGCGGCTGATCGGCCGTAACGATTTATTCCTCCTGCTCGGCCTGTCGGTCGCGCTGTTTACGATTTTCTCGCGACCGCTGGCACGTGTCCTCGAATACGCGCGCGACATCGACGCGCGCTCGGGACTTCAGCTCGTGCCCGGGCTTGTCATCCTCTCCGTAGTTCTGATGTTCCACCAGGTGCGGAAGCGACACCAGATGCGCGTCCAGGCCCTCGCATCGGCGGCCACCGCTCAACTCGCTACCGAACGTGTGGAGCGGCTGGTCACGTTCGGACAGGCTCTGCAAGAGTCTCTCGATCACGGCGCGATCGGCGCTGTTGCTGCTCAACATTTGCCAACCCTCGCCGAAGGACGGGGAGTATGGACAATGGCGTTGAGCAGCGGGGCGTGGCGCCCGTTGGCGGTAGTGGCCGACAGATCGCTGACCGAGTGCGAACTGGCGGCCAAACAGGCCCTCGGGGAAGACGTTTCCGGTCCGGACGCTGTTCCAAACGACGTCTGTTTTCCGATGAAGGTAGGAAAGCAACCCGTTGGTGTGCTTGGAGTTGCCGACCATACTGTCAGTGACCATCAGCGCACAGTGCTGACCGCCGCCGCGGCGCTGCTGGCGGGGGCGCTCAAGAACGCGGAATTGTTCGAAGTGGTGCACGAAAACAGCGTGCGCGATTCGCTCACTGGCTGTTTCAATCGTCAGCACGCCATGGAAATTCTCGACGTGGAATTGCGGCGCTCGCGGCGAAGCAACCTGCCGGTCTCACTGATAATCCTGGACCTGGATCACTTCAAAGCCATCAATGACAAGTTTGGCCACCTCGCGGGCGATGCCGCCCTTTCAACAGTAGGGCTGCGCATGCAGACCGTGCTGCGGGCGAGTGATGTAAAGTGCCGGTTCGGCGGCGAGGAATTCCTCATCATCCTGCCGGAGACGACACTTCCGGGCGCACACCATGTCGCCGAGGTGCTGCGGCGCGACCTGGAAAGACATCCAGTCCCCTGGCGCAAAGAGGGCGAGCAGCTGTCGGAAATCCGCGTCACCGCCAGCATCGGCGTGACTGCGGTCGTGCCCGGAGAACTGGACGCGACCGCAATCATTTCCCGCGCCGACGCGGCCCTCTATCGCGCCAAGGAAAAGGGGCGCAACCGCGTCTGCGTCGCCGACGTCAGCGCAATCTCCGCCCCTGCCCCGCAGCTATAGCGTCGTAGGACCGCTTCCCGAACCGCGCGGCGGTCGGGCCAAACGACGCCGACGGAACTGGGTCAGACGACGCTGCGCCCGCTGACCAGCCGTACCAGGAACAGCACCACGGCAATGACCAGCAGTACCCAGATGAAGTTACCTAGTGTGTAGCCGCTGACCATCCCCAGGAGCCAGAGAACGATCAGGATGATCGCAATGGTTTCGAGCACGTCATACCCTCCCCTGTAACGAGATCGGATTACTCGACCAATCTCGACCTGCTGGGATGAGAGCAACTTGAGTGCCCGCTTTTGAGCTACCTCAGCGAAAGAGGCACAAGCGTGCGGCGAAGGCAGGGCCGACCTAAAGGTCGGCCCTACAGTCGGCCGCTACAGATGACTTAGCCGCGTTCCGACGTCTCGCCTTGGCGAGTAGTGAGCCCCGGTGCGGCACCCAACGCAAAGGTCATCGTTCCTCGAACCACAACGCGGCCGTTCACGCGCGCGAAACCGCCGAGCTGGCCGACGCGGCTTCGGAGACGCTTGACGAGCGCCTCAATCTCGACCACGTCGCCCGGTCGCACCGGGCGGTAATAGCGAACCCGTTCGATACCCATGAAGAAGGGAAGTCGTTCACGGTTTTCGGGCTTCGACAGAATCAGGATGGCGCCGACCTGCGCGATGGCTTCGGTGAGAATCGTCGGCGGGAGCGCTGGTGGCTCTCCGGGCTGGCGCGAAAGATATCTCTCATTGAGCGAGACGTTCTTGATGCCGACGATCCGTTTGTCCGGCTCCAGCTCGGTGATTCGATCGACCAGCAGAAATGGATATCGGTGGGGCAGGATGCGCTCAATCGCCGCGTAATCGAGCGGAAGCGAAAGTTCGGTCATGGGAAAGCGTTCAGTATAATCCGACGCGAACGCATGAATGTTCAACCGGTGCGGCCGCCGAGCGATACCGAGCTACTGTCGACGCTGTTCGACCTGGGACGCGAGGTCACGTCGGTGCTCGATCTAGAAGAGCTTCTGGCGAAGATTCCGCAGCTCATTGCCCGTCTGACTCGCTTCAATGCCTTTTCGGTGTACCTGGTGGACGATGCGAGGGAGGAACTGCGGATTGCCTACGCCGTAGGGTATCCGGACGGTGCACTCGCCACTCAGCGCCTGCGCGTTGGTCAGGGGGTGGTAGGCGCCGCCGTCGAGGAGGGACGGCCCATTCTCGTCAACGATATTCGACGTGAACCGCGCTATCAGGGTCCCCTTCGCAACATGCTCTCGCAGCTCGCAGTCCCGATGCGTCGCAAGGGGAGGGTGATCGGCGCCATGAACCTGCTGAGCGAAACAACGGATGCGTTCACCAGCCAGGACGAGGCACTGCTGCGACAGTTTGCCGCGCACGTTGCCGTGGCAATTGAAAACGCGCGCTTGTTCAAGGCGGAGCGTCAGTACGTTGACACCCTGGAAACGCTCGCTGAAATCGGGCGGGAGATGGCGTCGATTCTCGATCTCGACGTACTGCTGACGCGCATCGCCAGTCTGACCAAACGACTCATCGATTACAGAACGTTTGGCATTCTGCTCCTGGACGAAGGCAGTCAGCAGCTCGACATGAAGCTCGCGGTTCGATATGGGGACGAGGCAACGTCGAAGCGTGTGAAGCTCGGGGAAGGCCTCGTGGGCTGGGCGGCGCTGCACAAGCAGCCGGTCCTGGTCCCCGACGTCTCGAAGGACCTCCGCTACATCAATCTCGTTGCCGACGCGCGCTCGGAGCTCGTCATCCCCATGCTCATCAAGGATCGATGCATCGGTGTGTTCGACTTGGAGAGCCCCGAGCTCAACGCGTTCACGAAAGAGCATAAGGAGCTGCTGACGCTTCTCGCGAGTCAGGCTGCGGTCGCGATTGAAAACGCCCGGCTCTATGAGGAAGTTCGCCGCAACGAAGAACGAATCGAGAAGGAGCTTCGGTTTGCCCAGCGGGTCCAGCTCGCGCTGCTTCCCACCGAACCGCCCGCGGGTCTGAACGACGCCGACGTCGCCGGCCGGTTCGCTCCGGCACGCGAACTGGGAGGCGACCTGCACGATTTTTTGACGCCCGATCAGCGGACTCTCGTAGTCGCCGTCGGCGACGTATCAGGGAAAGGCGCTCCCGCGGCGCTCTACGGAGCGTTTGCGGCCGAGCTCGTCCGATCGCGGACCTTTCGACGCCGCTACGCACCGGAGCGCTTCAGCGTGTCCGGTGTTCTACAGTCGATGAACACCATTCTTCACGATCGGCAGCTCGAGGAGTATTACTGCACGCTGTGTTATGCGCTATTCGACCTGCGCCATCGATCGCTGACGATCTCGAACTCTGGTCTGCCGTACCCGATTCGGTGCTCAGGCGACGAATGCGGCCAGATCGAGCTGCCAGGCGTGCCGCTCGGCTCTTTCCCGAGTGTTGTGTACGATGAGATCGCGCTGCCGCTGCGGCGCGGCGACGTGTTCGTGTTCTGCACCGACGGGATTTTTGAGACCGTTAGCGAACAAGGAGAGGACCTGGGCGCGCGGCGAGTTTGTGAAATCATCCGCAGTCATCGGGAGGGGACGGCGCGGGAGATTGTCGATGCGATCTTCGATCAGGTGGGCGAGTTCCGCGGCCATGCGCCCCAAAACGACGACATGACCGCGGTCGCTGTCAAGATTACGACCTGATCTTGCGATCCTCTTCCTGAAGGTGAAGGCCCACCGAGCGGCCGCCGAACGTCGCAAATTCGCTGATCTTCCCCTTCACCTGGACGCGCGTGCCTCGCGCAGGCGCACGCCCGGAACGGGACAGCACGGTGATTTCGCCGCTACCGTCGTCGACGTTGTACAGCTGAAACGGCACAAGCGGAATGCCCCAGCTGCTGGTCACGACGCCATTGACGCTTACCGACTTCGTGGCGTACTTGGTTGGCTGATCCTTGAGTTCGGCAACCCGGACACCGCGGGCCGCACAACCTGCCAGTACGAGGACGCTGAGAAGCGCGACGGCGAATGTTCGTTTCATATCGGCTCCAAAAAAAGGTCGCGCTCGATCGGAGAACCGGGATGCGCGATGCCAGCGCCTGCCTGAATGACATCCCGTGACTGAGCGCGACCGCAAACGGACTTTTCAAGTACTGTGCCCGCCAGAAATACACGCTTTTCCCAAGGTTTGTCCCCGTGTCTTGCGACCGTCGTCCTCTGACGAGGGCAGCTGATGACCTCCGCCGCGTGCCGACCTTTTCGCAGCGGCGGCCGTCAGAGTTGTGGGAGGAAGTCATGCGGTTTGGAAAACGCGCGCTGGCAGTCCGCCTTCTGCTCCTGGTGCTGGGAGCAATCACGCTCGCTGTTCCGACCTTTGCTCAAACACGGAACCGGGATGTCGGGGCCGACGTGTTCCGTTCTTTTGGGGTTGGATCAGAAATTGGCGTGGCAGTCCGTGAATTGAGCAGCGAGGAGATATCCAAGGCCAGGCTCGAACGCGCCGGCGGTGTCTACGTGCAGAACGTGCGTGAGGAAAGCCCCGCATCCAGGTCGGGCATTCGCAGTGGCGACATCATCGTCAGCGTCGATGGCGAACGCGTTCGAGGGGTCAATCACTTCGCGCGCCTCGTGTCCGAGAGCCCGGCAGGGCGCGCTGTGCGGACCGAGATCGTCCGCGAAACCGCCCGTCAGGTCATAGAAGTGACGCCCGTTGCATCCGAACAATTCGCACTGTTGCCGGAAATTCGTGAAGAGCTCGAGCGGCGCCTGCGAACGCTGCCCCGCGATTTAGAGCTGGAATTACCGGCGCTTCGGACTTCACGCACACGGCTCGGCATGACCATGATGTCCCTCACTGACCAGCTCGCTACCTACTTCGGTGTCAAGGAAGGCGTACTGGTGTCTTCTGTGGAGGCGGGGTCACCGGCGTCCGAGGCCGGCATCCGCGCCGGCGACGTCATTACAGCCGTCGACGGACGGGCGGTCCGTAGTCAGATAGACGTTGTGACAGCGGCGCGCAACGCAGCGCGGGGCTCGATTCTCGAGGTCAGATTGGTCCGTGACAGGAAGGAAGTGGCTCTGAAGATTGTGATTCCCGACCAGCGCCCAGATGGGTCGCGGCAGATACCGATCTAATCGGAACCGGTTCTAGAAACGTTGCTGCAGGGAAATTGTCGCGCGTCCCATGCTGACGTCGTCGCGGCGCCACTGGTGCTCGTAACCTCCCTCGATGGTCGTCAACGTTCGGAGCGGAATTCGGAGGCCTCCCGACAAGGTGTTTGCTCGAAAGTCGCCGACGCGGTCGATTGAGAAGTTGTCGAAGTTTTCCACGCCCGCGGCATATCCGCCATGCAGCCACAGCCGGTAGTACAGCCGGTAGTCCGCCGCGAGGTGGAGGCTGTGTCCGATGTCACTTCGGGACCGATCGTCGATCTCGGTAAATGACATCGCGTATCGAATGCCAACGAGCATGCGGTCCGACGCCAGCCATGCGACCGCTGGCGATAGCACGGTGGTGCGCGCTCCGGTGAAGTCGAAGTGCCGAATTCCGGCGGACCAGGTCGCGGGTCCGCGTGTGTAGTCGAATTCGCCGAGGTAATCGCCTTCTGGCATCACGAGGTTGTCTGGACCCACCAGGACCTGAGCGCGCAGTGTCGCCGCTGGTGTCCAGCGCCATTCCGCGCCGCCGCCACCGCGCTCGTCCGAGACGCCGAACTTGCGCTGGACTTCACCGCGACCGACGACCCGAAGCTTGTCGTTCAGGCGATAGTTCAGGACGAATTCGCCACTTCGGCTGTCCGGTGTGGTCTCGTTGAACTGCTCGGTGAACCCGCGCACTTCGACCCGATGCAGATAGGAGAGTTGTGCCGTTTCGAGTTGACTGCGATAGCTGGGCGACGGTTCGGCTGTGACCGCGCGCTCGAAATACTGGATCGCGAGCGCGTCGTGTCCAGCCATTCGATGCGCACGGCCGAGTAGTGCGAGCGCCGCCGCGCTTTCCGGGCCGCTTCCTTCCGCGGCTTCGAGAACTTCGATTGCTTCTTTGGCGTCATCCCGTTCCAGCAGCATCGAGGCGACGCCGAGCCTTGCGTCCATGCTGGACGGATCCTCGAGCAGAACGCTGCGGTAAACCGGCTCCGCCAGTTCTGAGCGGCCCATTCGTTCGTGCAGGCGGGCAATCCAGAGCCGTGCGGCGTGGTCTTCCGGGTTCGTGGCGGCACGTTGCTGGAACGCAGCCAGCGCCTCGTCATCGCGTTCCTCGTTTGCCAGCCGAACAGCATCGTCGAACGCGGGAACCGGCTGCAATCCTTGAGCTGAGGCGCTGGCCGTGATCAGCATCGCGAAAAAGAATGAGAACCGCATCGCCCGGTTACACCTCGCACTTTTAGGTGTCGGCTCGGAACGAGTGGTGCTGTAGGAAGGAGTGCAGAGTGCCGTTCACACTTCTGCGACCGGCGGTTTCGACTGGTGCTTCTAGGCCGGACGCGCCGCAGACGGCGTTGACACGCTGGCCGCCGGCCAGCCCGAGACGGCCGTCGCCACCTGCGCGGCAATGACGGTGGCCGCTGCCTGGAAGCTCGGCGTGAGTTGAGCGCTTAGACGACTCTCGAATGCCAGGACGCCGATACATCCGGTCGGCCCGAACATTGGCGCGACGATGGCGCCGCCGTTCGTCCCGTCTCCCTTGACGGCGGCAAGACGACCTGTGCGCCAGGCCTTCGCGACGGCGTTGTCGGCGTCCCGCGCAATCGGACCGAACCGCGCGAGCGTTTGTTGGCTGTATCCGTGGCCCAACACAGCGAACAGCTGCTCCCCGGCGCCCAGCCACAAAGTTGTCCCCGAGGCATCGACGATCGCGGCACCCCGGCCCAGGAGCTCCGACAGTGCCGCGGTTTCCGAAACGCGCGACAGCTCGGTGCACAACGTGGCAACGTCCCCTAAATCGACTCCGGACGGCGGAGTCGCCGCTGTGTCGGCGATTCCGGGCTTCGTTTGGTGCTCTGCGGTGGCGGCAATGGCCGTGGTCGGCCGCGCTGTGGTGCTGCTCATCAGCGCGATGACGACGATGAACCACACGAACGCTGCCGATCCCAGGACGATCCACCGCTCGCGCTCCAGTGCGGCGAGCTCGACACGCGTTCTGGCCCGTTCGAATCGCTGGACTTCACCCAGGCTCGCGGTAAGAGCGTCCACGAGAGTCCGACCGTCGTTGAAGATGACATCGGCGGCCATGAGTTCCTGCCCGTTACCCAGGTTTTCACGGATTCGAGTGTCGGCGGCGGTGAGTGCATCGCGAGAATCACTCAGGGCCGCGAGGGCCTTCATCGCCTCAGCCGATCGAACGACGAGGCGCATCGAGATCAGGTCACGGTTGAGCTGATCCAGCAGCGACGACATGCGATCGAACCATGGTTCGTCGAGTTGTCCGGGTGCGACGTAGCCGTGCTGAGCGGTTCCGATAGCGGCAACTGTGCCGCTCATTCGTTCAACGCGCCCTGCGACTGAATCCTCGGAAGTGATCAGCTCGACAGTACGGCGCTGAATGTCCCAGAGGAAAAACGCGGCGGCGATGTTGGCAGCAAGCAGGAAGGTGAAAACTGTGACTCGAACAGCGCGCTTCCGCATGCCGCCAACAGGATACCTGAAGTGTCGGCTGTTGCGAACGGTATTACCAACCTATGCGCAGCCCCGAGGTCCAAGAAACGCCGGAATACTCCCCTCCGTCATTGGCTCGGTCGTTCATGTCGGCGAACTGCAGGCCGGTTTGCAGCTTCAGCTTGTGTCCGTAGAAGAAGTAGTTCGCACCGAGATAGATTTCGTTGTACTCGTCGCCGCGACCTCTCACGACGCGATTTTCGTAGGTCGCGAGTTGAACGCCGTTCGGGTCGGCGCTCTTGAGAATCGTGTAGCGGCCGACCGCCTGCAGCTTGTCGGTGAGATTCATGTAGGGCATCGCCGTGATCCCCCACAGATTGCTCTGGGTGAGATAACCCGCCGCAGTGGAAACGTCGGTGCGCAAACCCCAGCCTTCGGTTTCGAGCTTGAAATTTACCGAAAGGATGTCGGCAAGCTGCCGAGTGAACGTATTGTCGGTATCTTCGGTCTGGTGAACGTAGTTACCGGTGAGTAGCGCCTCTTTGACGCTGAGTCGATTCGCGAAGTCATAGCCGACGACCACGAGAGTGGCGGCGCCGCCGTCGAACTTGCCGAATTCCTTGTTCATCTCGCCGGCGGAGTACACGCCCACTCTGTACAACCACGGAGTGATCCGCCCGGAGACGCTGAGGCCCGGGAGATACTCCTGTGGAAACCAGATGTTATTGGTCAGGTTGCTGCGGTCGATCGTGAGCAGCTCTTTCGAGGATGTCGCACCATCCATTGTGTAAGGGACGCCCTGTTTTCCGACGGTCACCGCGAGGCGCCCGCTCTTGCTCCACTGCAGATAGGCGTCTGTGAGCCGCATATACAGGGGGTCCATTTCCTGGGGGTTCAGTTCTGCTTCGACGTGCAGCGTGTAATCACGAAAGAGCGTGATGCGCGGGCCCACCCGGAGGCGCCGGGTATTCCACTCGTCGTGGTCTCCCTGGTCAGCGTCGATGCCCACAAACTCGTGCTGAAAGCGGCCGCTGAACAACACCCGCTGCACAACGGAATTCGACTTGTTGTCGTATAAAGTGGTGAATTGCTGCCATATCCGGTCGTAGGTGGACGTATCGGCGCCGGACGAGGGAGCGGAGGTTGGCGGGGCTGGCTGGGCCGTAGGCGGCTGGGGCGAGGTTTGGCCGAAGGCGTGAACCGGCGCGACGGCCAGCATCAGCACCACATAGAATTTCCTCATACTCATGACTTTGTAGAGCATTCAGATTTCATGAAAATGTCGCAGGTGTTACGTTTGGGTAACACCCGGCACGGACCGAGCCCCGACAACGGTAGATCTATGTTTCCAGGCCACTTGCGCGGAATTCTGCTCGCCATAACTGCCGCGTTCGCCCTGTGCGCCTCCGCCTTACCGGCGACCGCTCAGACGAACACCGGAGAAATCAGCGGGATCGTCCGGGATGCCTCTGGCGGCGTTCTTCCGGGAGCGACTGTTACTGCACGGCACCCCGCGAGCGGAACAGTCGTGGAGCGCGTTACTGATGGTGAGGGGCGGTTCTTCCTGCCGGCTCTCCGTATCGGCGAGTGGGAAGTGACCGCCGTCCTTCCCGGATTTGCGCTCCAGACGCAACGGATTATGCTCGAAATTGGTCGCGCACTAGGACTCGAGTTCACGCTAGGCGTCGAAGGTCTGGTCGAGCAGGTGACGGTGGAGAATCGGGCACCTCTCCTCCAAGCCAGAACGGCGGAGGTCAGCGACGTCATCGAGAACCGGGAAGTGGTTCAGATCCCTCTCAACGGCCGAAACTTTCTGGCTCTGGCGCAGCTGAGCGATGCCGTGATCATTCCTCCGGGCGGCACGCGGGGAGAGGCACTTCAGCAGGCCGGGCCACTGCCGAACGTGGGGGGCCAGCGCTCGGGCCACAATATTTACCTGCTCGACGGCGTCAAAGTGACCGATGAGCTTTTCAACAATCTGGTCATCAGCCCGTCGGTTGATTCAATTCAAGAGTTCAAGATCCAGAAGTCGATGTACGCCGCTGAGTTCGGCGGCAAAGCCTCAGCATTGATCAACGTGGCCACAAAGGCGGGGTCGAACGCGTTCCAAGGCAGCCTGTTCGAGTTTCATCGCAACGACGCGTTCGATTCGCCAAACTATTTCCACCCGAAAGGTCAACAGATTCCGCCCCTGCGGCAGAATCAGTACGGCGCGGCGATTGGTGGGCCCGTCTTAGAGAACCGTACGTTCTTCTTCGGCAGCTTCGAAGGGACACGAATGCGCCGCTCGCTGACGCGGACGTTCTCGGTGCCGACGGCTGCCGTCCGTGCTGGGAACTTTGCGGGGTTTGCGTCCATTTGCGACCCACTGACGATTCCCGCGACCGGGGGCTGTGCGCCGTTTTCCAACAACCAGATCCCGGCAGGTCGCATCGATCCAATCGCAGCCGCGTTCCTGGACAGCGTGCCGTTACCCTCGTCGAGTGCGTCGTTTCAGAACCTGACATCGGTTGAGGAATCGACACGAGATCTCGACCAGCTCAGCGCGCGGTTCGACCATCGGCTGACGGAAACCGATCAGCTTTTCGCGCGCTTCAGCACGTTCGACGCGGACGATCTCCAGCCCTTCGGGACGAGCGCGCTTCAAGAATCGATCGTTCCCGGATTCGGGCGTTCACTGACCACGAAAACGAGGAACCTCGTTGCCAGCCATACCCATGTTTTTGGAAGCTCGATACTGAACGAGCTCCGCTTCGGCTGGATGACCGTCTCGGGCGGCCAGCGCAGCGTCAACCGCGGGAATAACTTTGCCAGCCGCGTCGGACTGCTCGGGGTGACGACTGACCCGCGTGACAGCGGATTTCCGCAGATCTCCACGGGCGGGTTGTACAGCACCATGGGCGATCCGACGATTTTCACCACGCGCGACAATCAGCACTTCGAGCTGTACAACAACGTGACGATCGATCGAGGCGCCCACCGGTGGAAGTTTGGCGCGTTTTACTACCACCTGCAGCTTCGGCCGGAGCAACCGGATAACGCTCGAGGGGCGTTCACCTACACCGGGCAGTTCACCGGGAATGCGTTCGCCGACTTTCTGCTGGGGTACCCGACGTCAGCGACATCCGGTATCGGCCGTGGCGATGAGGACGGCCGGACGAATTGGCTTCACCTCTACGCGCAGGACGATTGGCAGCCGCGCAGCAATCTCACCGTCAATGTGGGCTTACGGTACGAATTCAACCAGCATATGTACGACGTGGACAACCGGCTCTCGTCGATCGATCTCTCGACGTCGGGCGGACGCTTCGTAATCGCCAGCGACGATCGCGACACGATTCACCCGAGCGCCGAGCCGCTGCTGCCGCTGATTCCGATTCCGTACGTGACGTCCAATCAGGCAGGCTGGGGTCCCGGATTGCTCGACCCGAGTGCGGTGCGTCTTGCCCCTCGGTTGGGCTTTGCTCTCAGTCTGGATGACTCACGCGCCGTCATCCGTGGTGGCTACGGGATCTTCTTGAATCAGTGGGCCTACAGCGTGCAGACGGCGTTCGCGCGCAACTTGCCGTTCTTCTTCGTCAAGCAGGTCGACGTTCCAATCCAGCAGCAGATCCCGGCGCTCCGGACGCGCGATATCCTGACGAACACGGCAACGGGCACCATCGGCGGCAACATCATGGATCACGGGTACAGTGTCGAGTACAGCCAGACCTGGAGCGGCGGAATCCAGTACGAGCTCTTCCCTTCCACGATGGTCGAAGTGTCTTACATGGGCACCTGGACACTCGGCGCAGACAACGCGACCGTGCACAACGTGCCGGAGCCCGGATCCGGTCCCATTCAGCCTCGTCGGCCGATACCGCAGCTGAGCCGGATCAACTCGATCCGTTTCGACGGAAAGTCCATCTACCACGGCGTCACGTTCAAGGCGGAGCGGCGGCTCGCGAACAATTACGCATACAACGTGAGCTACACGCTTTCGCATTCGAAAGACGACGCCTCGAGCCCCGGGCCGACGGAATCGGAAACGAACTTCCCGCAGAATGTGCGCAACATCTTCGACGAGACCGGCGAGTGGGCGCTATCGAGCTTCGACCACCGACACCAGTTCATTGCCAGCGGGGTCTATCAGTTGCCGTTCTTCAGAGGTATGGGCCGTCTGGCGGAGGTGGTACTCGACGGCTGGCGCGTCAACGCAATCGTCCTCGTCCAGAGCGGGTCGCCGTTCACGGTCAACCTGAGCGTCGATCGTGCCAATATCGGCGCCGGTCCGGCCCAGCGCCCGGATCAGGTGCGCGATCCCAACCTGCCTGGCGGAGAACAGACGCCGGAGCGCTGGTTCGATACCGAAGCATTCGTCCTGCAAGCGCCCTTTACCTTCGGGAACGCACCGCGCAACAGCGTTGTTGGTCCTGGGTTCGCGAACGTTGACTTCGCACTCGCAAAGACGTGGCAGCTGCCCGGCGCGTCGGAACTCGAGTTCAGATGGGAAGCGTTCAATCTCTTCAATCGGGCAAACTTCGACCTGCCGAACAGAATCTTCGGTAACCCCAACTTCGGTCGGATCTTCAGCGCCAAGAACCCGCGCGAGATGCAGTTCGGAGTGCGGTTCGCCTTCTGAACCACGAAGGACACGAAGATCGCGAAGAACACGAAGAAGGTTCAGTAGTTACTCGTGGTCTTCGTGTGCTTCGTGGTTCAGTAAACCGGCAGGTACGGCGTGAGCCACTGGGCGATGATCGTGAACCGGTTCGTAAAAATGAGGACGCCGATCACGATCAGCAGAGCGCCTGAGGCCAGCTCGATCTTGTGGTAGTGGCGGCGGATCTTTGCAAACGCGGCAAAGAATCGATCGATCGCCATCGCCGTGGCCAGGAAGGGCACGCCGAGACCCAGCGAGTACGCCGACAGCAAGCGGACGCCGTCCGACACTGTGTCTTGCGCGGCTGCCACGGCGAGGATGCCCGCGAGAATCGGCCCGATGCACGGCGTCCAGCCGAACGCAAATGCCACTCCGACCAGTGTCGCGCCCACGACTCCTGCCGGCCGCTTCGTCGTCTGAACTCGCTTCTCCTGATAGAGCCATTCGATGCGCAGAACGCCCATCGTATGCAGCCCGAAGATGATGATGATGGCGCCGGCGATCCTGTTCAGGATCGTCAGCCGCGACATCAGAAACTGACCGATCGCGCTCGCCGACGCGCCAAGCGCAACGAAGACGAGTGAAAATCCAAGAATGAACGCGAGTGATGCGAAGATCACCCGGCGCTGCGTACCTGGTGCCGCCAGAGTGGCCACCGCGGTCCCGCCGGACCCGACGACCGTGCCGCCCCGCATTTCGTCGACCGACAGGCCAGAAACATAGGACAGATATCCGGGAATCAGCGGAAGCACGCAGGGCGAAATGAAGGACAGCAGCCCAGCCCCGAACGCCGCCAGCAGCGTGACGTTTTCTTCCACTGTTTTGTCTTCCTCTATTCCACAGGCTTGAGCGGGATATATGCGCCCTGAAGCGGAACGCCCTCCATCTGAACAGAATGCCCTTTCACCGGCGGCAGGTCCTGGAACAGGAAATCCCATTTCCACCGCTCCGAAGGGTTGGACGCCTGCAGCCAGTTGCGCGCCGGAACGGGGCGAGTAAACACAAGGCTGGCTGCATCCGCGTACGGCGTGCCCGGCATCGAGGCGGCAAGTGCGGCCCGTACGTCATTCGCATCACGATACGCCATCGTGAGACCGAGCGACCGTCCGACATTGACCAGAATCCGCCAGTCTTCGAGCGCCTCGCCTGGAGGCGCGATGGCGCGCGACGCCGCCTGTACGCGCCCCTGGTCGTTTGTGTAAATCGCGTCCTTTTCCGCGTAAGACACGCCGGCCAGGACAATGTCCGCCATCGCGGTGAGTTTGCTGGCAACCACGCCCTGAACGATCAGAATGGGAAGCACCCCGCTCCGTCGCGCTTCGGCCACCCAGTCGACATCGCCCAGCGTGCCATCAGGTCCCGGATCGATAACGTACAGCGCCTTTACGCGGCCATCCTCGACGGCCCTTCGCAATTCGCTCAAATCCGGTAGCGCGTCGTTCCCGCGACCGACTTCGTAACCAAGGTCACGCGCGCCGTTCACGTTGGGTGCGTCCGTCGCCGGCACCTTGAACTTCGTACCGGCTGGCTGCGACTTTTCGGTGCGCGTCCAACTCACTGTCGCCGCTTTCAGACCGTCGCCGCCGAGGAGACCTTCAAGCAGTTCCTTCAGTACCGAAGAGCTCTTCGGTCGCGGCATGCGCCGATACGAGAAACCGCAATGAACTGGCGGCTGTGGCCTCCTGCAGCCGATCGCGAACCTTGGGCTGCACGTCGTGCCACGCGGCTGGCTCGAGTGACGATCCGCTCCGCATCATTGGACGGCGCACGCGTGACGGTGCTTCGATCCAGTGGTAGTTGAATCGACCGATGTCACACATCCAGTAGCCGTTGACCTCGGGGTTGTAACGCGGCGTCATTCGGATCAGCCGCGACCCCTTCGCCCATTCGGGCTTTCCCTTGAGCCATGCGCTCGTGTTGCAGCCTTTCGAGCACAACGTGCAGACGGTATCGACAACACCCGGATTGTCCCAGGGGCGACTCTTGAAGCGATAGTCCTTCGTCAGGATGGCGCCCACAGGACACACGTCCATGAGGTTGCCGGAGATCAGCGAATGAACGCCCTGCTCCCGGAACGTCGCTATCTCGCTGCCGTGGCCCCGATCGACGATCCCGATCTGCGCGTCGCCGTCGACTTCTTTCATGAATCGAACGCACCGCGTGCACAGGATGCAGCGATTGCGATTGAGCATCAGAGTCGGGCCGAAATCGACATCGGCCTTGACGCCTTCACCGTCGAACACGCGCCGGGGAAAGTCCATGCGGCTTTCTGCCGGACCAAACGTGTAGGAAAAGTCCTGGAGCGGGCATTCACCGCCCTTGTCGCAGACCGGGCAGTCGAGAGGGTGATTTATGAGAAGAAACTCGAAGATCCCCGCGCGCGCGGTGACGACCTCTGGGTCGCGCGTATGGACGACCATCCCTTCCGTGCAGACCGTCGAGCACGATGTCTGCAATTTGGGAGTTTTTTCGATCTTGACGACACAGACGCGGCATGAGCCATCGATGCTGATGCCGGGGTGATAGCAGTAGTACGGAACCGAGATGCCCGCTTCGATGGCTGCCTGGAGAACCGTTTTCCCCTTCGCCACCGTGATCGGCCGCCCGTCGATCGTCAGCGTCACCGTTTCCATGTCTGGCTCATCTTATCAACTCCCTACCGGAGGCCTAAAGGCCTCCGGCTACCAGCGAAAGGCCAACCACCAATCCACCAACGACCGAACCGAGGTTCAGCTTGACTGGAATCAGGCGCACGGCCTAGAGTCCCGACAGCGGAGGTGCGTATGGAGGCAACCCGCAAGCGGTTCGAATCGCTCGTCGAGTGGGCCGTAGCCGTCGCCTTCATTGCCGCGGTGCTCGGGCTGGGCTCCATCTTCGTCCGCGAATTTCGTACCGTCAGTGCGGTAACGCCCGTTATCGCCCGCGAGCCTGTTCATA
This sequence comes from uncultured Acidobacteriota bacterium, assembly GCA_963814955.1. Lineage (GTDB taxonomy): Bacteria > Acidobacteriota > Vicinamibacteria > Vicinamibacterales > UBA2999 > DATCJA01. The sequence goes on along the minus strand of CAWFEX010000006.1, from coordinate 701,695 downwards.
CCTCTCCAGTTCCCGCCGGGGTGCCCTCGCGCTCCGTTTCGGTGCCAATGCTGCTGCTGCACGACGGCAAGGAAGTTCGCGTCGGCGACACGCTTGTCGCGATTGCGTCCCGTTTCACACGCCAGGCGGAGGTCGGAAAAGAAATTATCGATCGTGCGCCGAATGGCGAGCGGCTGACCCGGTTTTACGAATACGAAGGGACGCAGTTCGTTCTTGTGTTCGAGCCGTTCGAGGTTGGAAGTGCGCTGCGGGTGGCAGGGATTTATCTGAAATGAACCAGGTACGAAGGGACGCGTTCCTCGGTCAGAATCGCTCGAAGACTGCAACCGCCGCGTAATCGCGGTTGACGACAATCTGCTTTACGGTTCCTTCAGTGGGAGACTTCCATTCCACGCGCTGTTCCCTGACGGGGACGACCACGTCACGAATTCGCCCATCCGTATAGATAACGCTGACCGTCACCGGAACGTCGAATATGACCTCACCGACCTGCTCGAAACGAACCACGGCGGCGCCGGGTTGCAGCGTGGTCGTGTAACGGAGACGGGGAATCCTTACCCCGTAGATCCATTGGTCGAAGAAGCGGTTCAGCGGTTTTCCATATTCAACTTCGAATGCGGCACGAAGGTCGTCGGTGCCCGTCTTTCGAAATTTCTGCTCCGTATAGAAACGACGTACGCCCTTGAAGAACGTTTCGTCGCCGATGAGCCGGCGGAGCATGTGGAGCACTGCGGCGCCTTTGTTGTACACAAGCGCACGGAACACGCGCCGTTCGTTCTTGATGTGGCCCAGTCTCGAACCGAGCGAAATCGGGCCTTCATCCGACTCCGCGATTGCCCATCGACGGAACTGCCGCAGCATATCCACGAACGTGCGTTCGCCGCGCGCATGCTGCGCGTACAGGGCAGCGAAGTACTGGGCGAAGCCTTCGCTGAGCCACTGTTCGTGATAGTTGCGCCAGCCTACTGCCTGTCCCCACCATTGATGGGCCAGCTCGTGGGCCACGAAAAATTCCGGGAAGTTAGAAAACGAAGCCGGATCGCTGCGCCATGTGTACCGGGATGTGGGAACAGGATTATTCAGGACCGCCATGTAGCCAGGACTGTGGCCGCCTGGCAACTCATCCTCGACGAGGGCCACCGTCATTGCCGCGTACGGAACATCCCCGATCACCCCTGCGTAGTAACGCATGATGGACTCGACGTCGTCGGTCAGAGCTCGCCCGCTCCCTTGCTGACGCGGGTTGGCATCGATGGCGATCCGGAGGTCTGCCGCGTGTGCCGCATTTGAAGTATTCGCCTGAAGATCGAGGCTCCGTTCGGCGACCCGGGTAAACCTGCTCACCACGACAGCAAAGTAGCGCAGAGGATCCCGCGCCGTGAACACGAACGAACGCCCTTCGGCGAGCGTAAGCAGATCGCGAAGCGTGACCTCATCGCCTAAGCGCGGCAGCCCGCTCGCCGCACAACCATAACCTTCCGGCACTATTACGCGCAGAGTCGCGGTGGCGTAATCGGTAATCGGGTTTTGCGGATACCAGTACGATCGGCTGCTGAGAAGGAAGTTAGGTTCGAGAGGAATGAGGAGCGGTTCGTCGCGACGCCCTTCGCTCTGCATGCCTTCATCGTCGATGCCCTGCGGAGAGATCCTGCCGCCGTAAGTGATCAGGAGCGTCACTTCCGCGCCGCTGCGGAGTGGAACCGGGAAATTCACGATCACATTGTCCTGATCGCGGACACGAAGATACAGCAGGCGGCCGTGCTCGACGCTCACGATATTCCGTACGGTGAGCTCGTCGGCCAGCCGCAGCATCAGCGAAGAGATATCCGGCGATTGCGTGCGGATGCGCATCCGCACGCGGCCGTCCAGGCGTTCGGTCTCGGGCGAGATATTCGCCTCGATGTCGTAATCGAGCACATCGTAATCGCGCCGGTCGTCCTCGTTGAACGACAGGCCGCCGTTTGCCGCGCGGCGCTGCGTCGAGGGGTACAGGGCAATGGTTCGCCGATCGTCGCGATCGAAGAAGGTGATGTCTTCGGCCTGCGTGCCTGTACGCGAGTAGGTCAGTGCACCGTGACGTCGGGTTCTCACTTCGGCGAGAAAATCGCCGACAGGCGGCACGAGGTACCATGGTTCACTGCTCAAGTCGCGTAAATCGAGGTTGAACGACCTCGGGCCTTCGCGGGCGAGCACTTCCTGGGCGCGTCGCAGGTCGCGACTGTTGACCGCGATCGGCGTCAGGTTCGCCACGCTGACGCGTTGTTCGTATTCGACGGGATTCAGGCGTACGAACGCGGATTCAAACGACGCCTGCAGTGTCTCGTCTCCCGAGAAAATGCGAAGCTGGCCGCGCTCGGTTTCGGGCCCGGGCGTAAATTGCATCACGCCGCGCCCGAGCAGCACCAGTCCCGTCACGCCGCCGTCGCTTTCAATCAGAAACACCGACCCGTCGGTAAGCGTCACGATCAGGTCTTCGGCCTTGATGGTGAGATTTCGCGCCGCCAATTGTGTTGATGTGTTGATCCGGAGCCGGAACAGCCCGTCTATTGAAGTAACAACCTGCGCGCCGGTTATTCGCCAGGTGTCATCACCGCCTCCAGCCGGGCGCCTGATGTCGACGAGCACGGTGACGATGCGCGCGCGGTCCGCCGATTCCATGTACAGCTCTGCCATCACGCGATACCCGTCTCCCGGCAGAACGCTGTTGAGCGGTGCACGGTCCCGTTCGGCGACAACGGAGCGACGGGTATCAGGCTTGAACAGGTAGGCTTTGAAGTTTTCGAGGTCGTCTGCAGGGAATGCAGGCGTCACCAGAGATGCCAGCGAGGCGGCGTCTCCTGCCTGCATCAGCATTTCGAGGCGCGCCAGCAGGGCCCCGACGCCATCTGCCGGCGGTGTCTGCGCCGTGGCGGGGCACGTGCAGACGAGCGCCCCCGCAATCACGAAGGCCAGGCAGCGGCTCATTCAGGCACCCGTCCGATGCTATCGCAACCTCGGTACGTTCATATCACACCCAATTCCGTGCCGGCGTCCTTGAAACAATCGAGCGCAAACTCCAGCTCCGGCCGGGTGTGCGTCGCCGTGACGATCGTACGGACCCGCGCCCTCCCTCGAGGTACCGTTGGAAAGCCGATTCCCTGCGCGAACACGCCCTTTTCGAAGAGCCGATCGGACAGTGACATTGCGAGGCTCGCTTCGCCGACAATGACCGGCGTAATCGGGCTTTCGCTGGCGCCGGTGTCGAAGCCCAGCGCCGCCAGCCCGCTCTTGAAAAACCGCGTGTTCTCCCACAATCGATCCATGAGGCCAGGCTCTGATTCCAGCACTTCGACAGCGGCGAGACACGATGCGGCCACGGCAGGGGGATGGGAGGTCGAGAAGAGGAACGGCCGCGCCCTGTGATAGAGGAAGTCTATGAGAGAGCGGGACCCCGCAACGTACCCGCCCAACACGCCGAGCGCTTTCGAGAGAGTTCCAACCTGTACGTCGACCCGCCCGTGCAGCCCGAAATGGTCGACAGTGCCTCGCCCGTGCTGGCCGAAAACACCGCTTGCATGAGCGTCATCGACCATCATGATGCAGTCGAACTCCTCGGCAAGGTCACACAGAGCGGGCAATGCGCCGAGGTCGCCTTCCATGCTGAATACGCCGTCACTGATGATTAGCTTTCTCTGCGTCCGCGGCAGCTCCTCTAGAACGCGTCGGGCGGCAGCGGCGTCCCGATGCGGGAAAACCTTGATCGTCGCGCGGCTCAAACGCGCGCCGTCAATGATGCTGGCGTGGTTCAGCTCGTCGGAGATTATGGCGTCGTCGCGTCCGAGAATTGCCGCGACAGTTCCGGCATTTGCGGCAAACCCGCTCTGAAACACGACCGCCGCCTCGGTTCGCTTGAATTCTGCAAGCTTCCGCTCGAGCTGCATGTGGACGTCCATCGTTCCGGCGATGGTTCGGACCGAGCCGGAGCCCACCCCGAGCGTCCTGGTCGCCTCGATTGCGCGCTCCCGCAATTTCGGATGGGTGGTAAGGCCGAGGTAGTTATTTGACGAAAGATTTATGACGCTGCGGCGATCGATCGAAGTGCGTGCCTTCTGCTCCTCGTCGAGTACCCGCAGCTTCCGGTAGAAACCCTGATCGCGAAGCGTCTGGAGCTCGGTCGCAAGGTAAGCGAGCGGATCCTGACGCATCGCGGCAAGTATAGGATGGAGCGCCATACCGACGAGAGTGCGGAGGCGCTCGACGTTTTCAGAAAAACAGGATCAGTGTCCAGGGCGCGATTGCGATCGTCATGTACAAACCCGCGAGTAGCGCCACGACACCGTGAATCCTCCCGATGTAGAGACAGATGCCAAGGCCGCTCGCGGCGATTTTGGCGGTAAGCAATCCGGGCCCATTGCCGAGATGGACCATCAGAGCTGCGATGACTGGATTGGCCTCAATCTGCATGCCGAACGTCAGCACACCCAGATAGGTGCAGAGACCATCGAGCAGCTGAGTGAGAAGAAAGATACCCAGAGCGACCCCGCCGAACCACGGAGACGACATGCGTGCGAACGGTTCGAATGTCGGCCGCAGAAATCGCGGCGGAATTGATGAGACCGTCTGTGAAGTCCCCGCCATGGCTGCCCTTTGAATGGCAACGGGCGTACCACTAGCTTGTCAGTGCTTGCCCCGACGCCGCACGGTCCTTCGCAGCTCAGCGTGGAAGGCGGAACAGGACGTCGGACCCGTCGCGAAACAGCTCGACCGCTCCGGCCGACCGCAACACGTCCGCAGTGGCTGCGCCTTCGTTCTCGCGAAAGGCTGCTTCATGAAGAACGAGGTGGGTTGCGCCAGTCGATCGCAGCGCTTCGAGTGAAATGTCAGGGTGGCGCGGGATTTCGGATAGCGCTGTCACCAGTCGGCCGTAGTGAGGTGGATAAAAGCCGCTATAGCCATTGACGACCGGCCGCCAGTGGACGACCGAGTAGTACATGGCGCGAAGGTCGAAATCAGGCGGGCCGAGCGGCAGCTCGATGACCACCGTATCAGGCGGCTGTTTTGCAAGTTCGTGGTACACCGCTGGCGCACGGGCAGGACGGTACACACGCGCCTCTGGTGCGTTGAAGTCGCGCAGTGGTGTCGCGCCGTTGAGGATGAACGGTACACGAACGCCTTCGAGAAACGCGACCGCACATGCAGCGACCAGGACGATCTGGCCGAAGGGTGCGCGTGACAATGCCGCGGCGCCGTATCCGGCGAGCACAGCGAGCGCGAACGCGACAATCATTGCAAACCGGGCCGGTACACGAACACCGTCGAACCCCGGAACATAGTCAAACAGCAACTGGTAGGGGCCAGCGATTTCAACAGGACGTCCGAGCGATTGCGGCGCCGGTCCAAGCGAAAGCCAGAACGCTGCAAGCAGAACAATCACAAAGAAGCCACGGTCGCGCATGAACGCACGCGTTCGTGCCCGTGCGGCCGGCCATACGAGGAGCATCAGAACGAACGCCACGCCGCCACGCAGCAGCAGCTGATTGACGTTGCTCATGCGGACGACGAATAGCCCCGTGTCGAATGTGATGCGGCGCAGGAGCAACGTCGCCACCGCGGCGACACCGTGTCCGACCGCGACGGCCGCAAAGAACCAGGCGAGCCAACGCGTCGTGATTCCGGACGCAGAGGAGGGCGCACGTTCCACGGCCGCGCCTTCGGCTGGCGCCGGGATGCGCTCCGTGACGCGACCTCCGAATACGATGCCGATCAGCGCGAGCAGCGAGGCAATTACGCCGGGAAACAGCTCTCCTTCGGGCTTGGGGAAAGCCTGCATCCGAGTCCCCCACAGCTGCTGTTCACCAGACGCAGTTCCGTACGAGTAGACATCGGCGGAGAAGCGGAACAGTTCGGTAAACGTCCGGGCCGCGAACCCATAACCACGCAGTGCCGCGTACGGCAGAAGGAACGGCGCGGTGATAATCGCGACCAGCAGTCCTGCAGTCGCCAGCGTTAACCACGCTCGACGCTCGCGCCACAGACCCTCCCGCCAGACATGCCAAAGCCCGAACAGCACGGCGAATGGCATGAAGAAGAGCAGGTAGTAGCCTGACGACAAGTTCTGGGCGACGAGGGCACTGGCAGCGCCGGCCAGCGGCAGCAACCGGCGGGTGCTGACGTACCGCAGCACTCCGTACATGACAAAAGGCATCCATTGCGAGGTCAGCACCTGGAGGTGCCCGGATTGCGGTAACCGGTACGGCGCGAAGGCGAACACGAGTCCAGCCACGAACGCGGCCATCCCATTGCCCGTCAGTTCGCGGACCAGCAGATACATACCGAGTCCGGAAAGGGCGATTGTCGAAAGGAAGAGCAGGTTGTAGCAGAGAATCGGGTTCTCGCTGATCAGATATACGGGAAAGATTTGAATCGCTTGAGGGATCAGGTGTTCCGAGTAGGCGAGCGAAAGCGGACCCGGATAGAAGATGTTGCCGTCGAAGAAGGTGGCAATGCGTGAAAAGTCTCCCGACAGAATGCGACGGATCTGCTCGCAGTCCCACGACAGGATCCACATGTTGAGGATCGAGTCGCCGAGATCCCACGGAACGTCGCGTCCGAGGCCGCGCGCCAGGGGCCACGTGCCGACGAGCGCCGCGACGACGTAGACGGCGAAGGCATGCCACGCGCGCGCCATCCATCGGCTGCGCTCGGCATGCCCTGAGCCTTGTCGGACGGGCATCAATCTGATGAGGCGTCGGGCAGCAGTTCCTCGACGATCACCTGCAGAATCGCCACGGTTGGAACCGCCAGAATCGCGCCGACGATGCCGAGCAACGTTCCGCCGAGGAGCAGCGCGACGATCACGCCAGCAGCGTTGATCCCGACTTGCCGCTCCATCACTTTAGGAACGAGGACGTGGTTTTCAACCTGCTGCTGCGCGAAGAAGAACGCGGCCACTCCGAGCGCCATTGTCGGCGATACCGAGAAGGCGACGGCGACGGCCGGCACAGCCGCGAGGAGCGGTCCCACAATCGGAATCAGTTCACCGATCCCCGCAATCAGCGCGAGCACGTAGAAGTACGGCACCCCCATCAGGAACAGCCCCAGCGCCGCAGTCGAACCGATAGTCGCCGCAAGGAGCAACTGCCCACCCAGCCAGGCGCTCACCTTGCTCGACACACGCCGGCACACACGTTCGACGCGCGGCCGTTCTGGCCGAGGGAACACTCGCACGAAGGTTTGAACGAGCTTTTCCGCGTCGATGAGCAGATAGAAGGCGAGAATCAGAATCGTGATCAGCCCGAATACACCGCCAATGAAGCCCCAGACGGCGGCGACGAGGGCGTCGACTGCATCGAGGCCCCCTACCGATGATTTCTCGAGGGCTTCACCCAGCGACAGTTCCCTCGTCAGGAGGCCGCGTTCGATCAGCCACTGCTGCCATCGCTGCACCATGTCCGGCAAAGCCGTCCACAGCTCACGCGCCTGAGCGATGAGCGGCCCGGTCACGAGGCGCGCAAAAGCCACGAGCACGATGAGGAACAGCACGTAAATGATCAGGATGGCCGCCCAGCGCGGCAGACGACGGCCGGGAATGAGTCGCTGTCGTTCGACCACCGCGACGAGCGGAGCGAGTCCGGTCGCAAGGAGCGCGCTGACGTAAATCAGCATGAGCGGTCCCCGCACCAGGTATGCCGTCCACAAAAACAGAACGGTGAGCGCGACGCCGGCAATGGCGTATCGGATGAGGGCGCGCGGGTCGGAAACGGGGGCGGGAGTCATTTTTCGAAGACACTCGCTCGACGTGCGTTTATGTCGTTAACACGTCCCCGAAAAGCAACTCGCGACGCTATTTGCCACGGACGGCGCTCGTCAGCCCGCCCGTTTGAGGTAGTCGCGCGTATATGCGCCGATGTCGGCGAAAACGGACGCGAGCTCGACAGGGTCGGCAAGAAAGACGATTCGGAACGTGCCCTGCTCGGGAGGCATGCCGAATCCCGAACCGTAGACACACAGAATTCCCGTCGTTCGCAGCAGCCCGAGGACGTAGTCTTCGTCGGTGTGCCCGGGCGGGAGCGACACCGCCGGCATGGCATAGAACGCCGCACGCGGCGCCACGCACGTGATGCCGGGAATCGCGTTCAGTGCATCCGTCGTCACCCGCGCGCGCTCGCCCAGCGCCCGGCGGAACGTCGTCTGGTGTGATCGATCGCCGGTCATCGCCGCGACGATGCCGTGTTGCATCGGTCCGGGGCTGCAGAGTCGGCCATCGGCAAGCTTCTTCATGGCCGCGAGGACATTATCGAGACGAGGCGTGGCGGCCACGACCATCCAGCCTGCGCGCCAACCCGGCGCCAGATAGGCCTTGGATAAACTCGACAGCGAGATAATCGGCGCGTCCGGCTCGAGCGACGCGAGGAGCGGGACCGGACCATCGAAACCGAGCTCGGCGTACACTTCGTCGGCGAGAATCGTCAGATCGTGCCTCGCAGCGAACTCGATGAGGGCGCGTCGCACGGGAGGTGGATAGACAGCACCTGTTGGATTATTCGGATCGATTACGATCAGCACGCGGGTCCGCGGCGTCACCAACGTGCGAAGATGGTCAAAATCCGGAAGCCACTCGTGATTCGGATCGGTCCGGTAATAGCGCGGCTGCGCATTGATCGTCGCCAGGACAGCGGTGTACAGCGGGTATGTCGGCATTGGCACGAGGACTTCGTCGCCCTCGTCCACAAGCGCGTTCAGCGCCAGATCGATAGCTTCCGAGGTGCCGGTCGAGATCGATACCCGGTCCGGCGAAGCGGCCATTCCACGCGCCGTGTAGTCGTCCGCCACCGCCTCCCGAGCCGCGGCAATGCCGTTCGACGGCAGATAGCCGTTGTGGCCATCCACCATCGCCTGCCGCACCGCCTCAATCAGGTGCGGCGGAGTTTTGAACCCAAATGCCACAGGATCGCCGATGTTCAGGTAACGGACTCGCCGGCCCTGCGATTCAACCGCGCGCGCCTCGGTGACGATGTTACGGATGGCGTACGAAAAGCGGTCGACCCGGGCTGCAACCGGGATCGGCCGCATTACCTTCGATGTCAGCATTCACGGTCCATCTTACACGGCAGCGCCCAGGTCTCCCATTTTCGAGATGTTCGACTAGAGGCCACTCAACGTTGATGTAAAAATTAGTCGATTATACCTTTCACTCAGGGTATAGCCATTCGCACGGGCGTAACTGATGCGCCGCTCTAGGCGCATCGTGGCCCGATGCTTTCCGTCGCTCTGTTGCGCCACTTGTTCCAGCCGAACACCTTTATCGGCGCCGTAGTCATTACTCTTGCCCGATTAGCTCTCTGGGCGGCCCTTACTGCGGCGTGATTTCATTTCGTTGATGAGTTGGACTGCCATATCGTCAGACATGTGTGGGCGTCCTTTCTTCAGTTAATTCGCTGTACGGCATCGCCTTCGCGTCCATCAGCCGCAACAGGACATCGCGGAATTGGTATGGGTTCTTCCGGTTGTTATTGCGAAATTCAAATTCGTCCAGGTATCGGTCAACGTGCTTCTCGGAAATCTGATGGAACGAGCCAACGATGGATCGCTTGAACAGCGAAAAGGCGCTTTCGACCGTTTGGGTCCGATGCGTCGTGTTCTGGTCACCAATGCCCGTATAGCCCGCCGCTTCTTCGGTGTAGATGTTGGCGAAGTCGGGCGACACATTCGCGCGCACAGAGCTGTGCGTTTCTTTCGTGCGGCGCTGGCCTTTGGTCATGCGAATCATCCCGCCGCGCTGGACAGCCGCGAGAATCATGGTGTGACGGTCCCGGTTGCCGCTACCCATCGCTCGCCCGCCGCCGATAAAGGTCTCGTCCACTTCAACCGTGCCGGTGAGCGGTTGCGGGCACGAATCAGTCATCGCCGCACGAATGCGATGGCAGAGGTACCACGCGGTTTTGTACGAGACCTTCAGCATCCGTTTCAGTTGATTGGCGCTCATGCCCTTTTTTGATTCACACATCAGGAAGATGGCGAGAAACCACTTTGGTAACGGGAGGTGCGAATCGTGAAAGAGTGTCCCAGCCGTTACCGAGAACTGGTAACGGCAGTTATCGCAGTCGAACACCTTGCGGGCCTTGATGCGGCTGATCGTGGTGCCCTTGCACCGGGGGCAAACGATGCCTTTGGGCCAGCGCAACTCTTCCAGATAGCTCCGGCACTCGGTGTCGGCGTCGTCACAAGCCACGAGTGTAAGCAAATCAACCGACGGCCTGGTTTCAGGCATGGCAGCTAAACGTAAGAAGGCGCGAGAGTTAACGACGGACGAAGTGATGGCGCGTATTTTTGGGCGAATGGCAGCAAAAACGCTACGGCAAGTGGTTGAGGGCGATAACCCTTTGAAATCGAAGCAAAAACGCGCGCCACGTAAGAAATCTTAATGAAATGACGGCCTTGCTTCAAGTACATAATGAGTAAAAATTACACCTTTTCACGCGCTCATGACCTGCCTCCGCGCCCTCGATGGCGCTTACTCGTTGAATTTATTGAGATAACTTCGATGGCAAGACGATTGAACTTAGCACGGCCGTGACTCGGCGCTCCCCATCGCTCCCAATCGTCCTTGCAGTGGTCCTTTCAACACTGCCAGGCACCGCCGCTGCCCAGGTCGCGGCAGAGCCGGCCAACCAGCGCCCGACCATCACGTTCAGGGCCGGTGTCGAAGTCGTAAGCATTACCGCCGCAGTGCGCGACGGCCGCGGTCGGATCGTCAAGAACCTGAAGCGAACCGACTTCGAAGTGATCGACGGTGGCAACAGCCGGCAAATCCGGGAGTTCTACACAGGAGAGGCGCCCATCAGCCTCGCGGTGCTGCTCGACGTCAGCGGCAGCATGGCCGTGGCCGGCAACATCGACCGCGCGCGCCACACAGTGAACGTCGCGATGGGTCTGCTGAGCGCCGGCCGTGACGAAGCTGCTTTGTATACGTTCGATTCCGCGCTGCAGGAAGTGGTGCCCTTTACGCGGGATGTAGATCGGATTCGGCGAGTGAATCTGGAGGGGCGTCCCTGGGGGATCACCTCGCTCTACGATGCCATCGGCCGGGCGGCGAAGACTGTCGCCGCCAGGGCCAATCGCCACCGCGCACTCCTCGTGATCACTGATGGCGTGGACACCGGCAGCTCGTTGACGGCGTCGGAGGTGTCGGGGATCGCCAGTTCGATTGATGTTCCGGTGTACCTGATAACCGTTGTAAGTCCCCTCGATCATCCAGGCGGCGAGCTGTCGGTCGTCGCCGCGGATGGGGCGTCTACGAGCACCGCGACGCTCGCAGACCTGGCACGTTGGACTGGCGGCAGCATGCGCGTTGCCAGCCTGACCGAGCACGTCAAGACAGGGGTCACCGACCTGTTCGAGGAACTGCGTTACCAGTACCTCATCACCTTCGAGCCGGATCCGAGCCCTGGATGGCATCCGCTCGAAATTCGCACGCGTAATAAGAACCTGACCGTCCTCGCGCGTGGCGGGTACATGTCTGGCCCGGCGCGATCAGAAGACTAGTGACGACAGACGAGCACAACCTGGAGGAGAGAGCATCATGCGGAAAATGTTAATGACGGCATCGATCATCGCACTGAGCGTCGCGATCGTGCCTGCTTGCGCCACGAAGGGGTTCGTACGAGAGGAAGTTGGCACCGTAAACACGAAAGTCGATACGCTGAGCGGCACCGTCGAGCAGACGCAGCAGCGCGTCGGGCAGAACGAAACCCGTATCGGCGCGGTCGATCAGAAAGCAGAGGCAGCGGGCAAGGCGGCAGCGGCCGCCGGTACGGCGGCGACCGAGGCGCGGAGCGCGGCTGACAAGGCGCAGGCTTCCGCGACGGCGGTCGGTGGACGAGTCGATAAGGTCGATGCGAGCGTCGCCGCGTTACGGCGCCTGATTTATGAAGTAACCCTCAGCGAGGATCAGGGGAACTTCAAGTTCGGCAACGCGGATCTTCCCGATACGGCGAAGGGCCGCCTCGACGAGATGGTCACCAAGCTCAAGGCGGATCCCCAGAACGTGTTCATCGAGATTGAAGGACACACGGACAACGTGGGCTCGGTCGAAGGCAACGAGCGGCTCGGCATGGAACGCGCCGAGACGGTGAAGCGGTATCTATACGAGCAGCACCAGATTCCGCTGCACAAGATGAACGTGATCACCTTCGGTGAAGGGAAGCCGGTTGCGCCGAACAACACCCGCGACGGGCGCGCCATGAATCGCCGCGTCGTGATCAAGGTGCTTTCGTAACAGGGATCCGGAAGCCTAAAGGCTTCCGGCTGCCACACGCTGCGATCGCGTGGTCACGACCACGCGGTGGGATTGCCTGGTAGCCGGAGACCTTTAGGTCTCCGGTCTTCTAGGTCTCCGGTCTTCTGGTAAAGGTCCCCGGATCCACGTCAGCGCAATTTCCCCAAATCGATACGTACCCTCGCCAGTTCCTTCCGCGATTCCTCGATGACCGCTTCATACGTGGTGCTCGGATCGAGCCGCTGACCGTCGAATGTGACGATCACGGTGGCGCCGACGAGCGGCTCGCCACCCGACGGCAGGCTCGGCGGAAGTGGGTAGGGCAGGTGCGGTCGTCCCATGTTCATTCGGAGGCCGAACCGCGGAATTCGCTGCTGGTCGCGCGGCTCGATTTTCTCCGGCATGTCCGTCCGCGCGAGAGTCACGCCGTAAGCGGGCACTCCTACATATGTGTTCTGCGGATGAAAGGTCGCTTCGAGGAACAGTTTGACCGTATCCCCGTGTTCCGCAAGGACGGTCAAGGCGTCGCGTTGCCTGAACGTCCGTTCGCCTGACTGCGCCCGCTCCTCTGCGGCCAGCTCCACGCGGCGGAACGGTGTCACCACGTCGATGTAATCGATGGGTGGCCGGCCCACCGGAATGCGATACGGCTGGTGAAACCGCTGCCGCACCCCGTCGTCCCGAGATTGGCCGATCGCAATGGCTTCGGCGACGGCGCGCAAGTCCGGGCCGCGTTCGTAGGCCCTGACGCCTGCGGCCATCAGCATTGTCAGGGCAATGCGAAATACGGTGCTGCGCTGCACAGTCGGAATCGTAGCGCACACGGATAGACTGTGGGCAGGCAAATGGAGCTGACTGGCCGCGTTGCACTCATCACCGGCGGGAGGCGCATTGGAGTCGTTGTGGCGACGGAGCTCGCCCGCTCGGGCGCCGACGTGGCCCTCGTGCACCGGTCTTCTCGCGCGCAATGCGACGAAGCGGCCGACGCGGTTCGGCGGTTGGGACGGCGTGGGGTGGTGCTGCAAGGCGATCTCACGTCCGCCGACGCCTGCTCGCGCGTCGTCGACGAAACCGTACGCGATTTGGGCCGCCTCGACGTCCTGATCAACATGGCGTCACGCTACGAAGCCCGGCCGTTCGAGGACCTCACCGTCGAGCAGTGGGACGAACAGCTGTCCGTCGATCTGCGCGCCACCTGGCTCTGCGCCAAAGCGGCGGTGCCATACATGCGGCGTCTTGGCCGGGGTCGCATCATCAACTTTGCGGATTGGGTGGCCGCCAGCCGACGACCGCGATATCAGGGATATCTGCCCTATTACGTGGCCAAAGCCGGCGTCATTGCGCTGACCGAAGCGCTGGCTCTGGAGCTCGCGTCCGATCAGATCCTTGTGAATGCCATCGCACCGGGCCCCATCGTCGCCCCCGAGGGCACAACAAGTGACGAGCTCGCAAAAGTGGAGCGGGCGACGCCGCTCGGACGATGGGGTGGCGAAATCGAAATTGCCAAGATCGTACTGGCGTTGATCGATAGCGACTTCGTAACCGGCGAAACCATCCGCGTTGACGGCGGACGGCATCTCAAATAGGACGTTACGCGGTCTTCTCGTCTCCCCCCGTTCGATCTCGTACGTCTGAATCGGTTTCTCCGCCGGCCCGCATTTCACTTCGCCTGTCTGGACGTCGAACTGTGAGCCGTGCCACGGGCACTGTACCGTGCCGCACATCAGAGCGCCGTCCGACAACGGGCCTCCCCGATGAGTGCAGCGATCCGCGAATGCGGCGTACCCCTTGCCGGTTCTCGCAATGACGATCCTCCTGTCGCCGGCGTGAACCAGCTTCATCTGATTGAAGTCCAGGCCGTGTGCCCCAGCCGAGAGCGTGGCCGGGTCGGCGTTCTCCAGATTCTCTTCCTGCCACTTGCCGGCATTGCCGTAGCGATGATCGACACCAATCTGGTTGCGATACGCGAGTGTGCCTCCAAGCCAGGAGCCGAACGATATCGTTGCTGCGCCGATGCCCTGCAGGAAGAGTGGGAGCACGGTTCGCTGCGATCGCCGCTGCGCCAGCCAGCCTGCGGTAAAGAGCGCCAGCGCCGCCGTGTTGAGGAGCGCGTGTTTTGTTGCGCGAGATTTGCCGGAACTCTCAGGCGGTACGGTAGCGAAGTAGTCGACGACCCCCGGCACAGCCGCCAGCAGGCCTGCCGCCACACCGGTGGGCACGAGGCAACGCGATGCTGTGAGGAGGTCCGGGCGTTTTGTAATGGCGCCGGCAAGTCCGAAACCCCATCCGCCAGTCAAAAACGCAAACGGGAAGGGAATGAGCATTGGATGGATGGGATGGCTCTTGATAGAGGCTCGGCTTTTCATGGCCCGGAGCCGTGCAAACCGGGATCCGACTGGGTATTACGCGAGCGCGCCGACCCGTTCGAGGATAGCGTTCAGTGTCGATGAGGCGTGCGACAGCGGCAGGTTGCTGATGTAGAAATGCCGAACGCCGAGGTCCATCATCGCGCGGAGCGTGCGAGCGCAGATATCGACGGGCGTGGCGCCGCCAGCGAACTCTGCTGCAAGCGCTTCCACCGGGACTGGAAGGAATTGACCAAGGGTCGTCAGCGTTTTGAGGTTGGCGCTCCGGTAATAGAACACACCGAAGACCCCGGGGATTTGGTCGAGCCCCCGACGCCGGGTTTCGTCGATGAAGCGCGCGACAGGTGCGACGTCGAGATGGTTCACGATCTGCGTCAGGTAGAACTCCGCGGTGAAGCTATCGTCCGCGATGAACTGGGCCTGCTGGATCGCATCGGCGTATGGGTTCGCCCAGCCGCCGAGCGCCAGCCGCGGTTCGCGCATGCGGATCTGCCGCCGCAGTTGCCACGCGTGCTCGACGCAACGCGAGTGGCCCACTGACCTGTCGCCTCCGAGTACGACAAGTGCAGGGAAACCGTGCTGCCACGCCTGCTCGGCGTAGCTCAGGCAGAAATTCAGCGAGTGCTTGCTCGTCAGGAAGGGGACGACACGCTCGTGCGGAACGTCCCGTCCCAGATTGTTGACGAGATGACGGAGATTGTTTTCCTCCTGAGTCCCGACAGCACTATCCGTCAGAAAGACGGCCGCGTCCTGGCGCGTCAGCGTCCGAACGGCATGATACATGTCGATCCAAGCATCCATTCCGTCGTACGAATCAAGCTCCGCGCGGGGTGGGCGCAGCTCCGCTGCAATAACGCTGTTCTCTGACTGAAGGGCACCGAGTAACGACGCTCGTATCACCGCGACGCGCTCGGTGACGGGACTCCTGGCGATCCGCCGACGGTCTTCATGACGAAATCGAACATTGCCTGCCGGAAGTGCATATTGAGTCGCGGATCGGTAATTCCATGCCGCGATCGTGGATACACCATCATTTCGAATGACTTTCCCGCACGCTGCAGCTCATAGGCGAACTGCTCTGAATTCTGCATGTGCACGTTGTCGTCGATCGTGCCATGCACGAGCAGCATGCGGCCGTTCAGGTTCGCTGCCGCAAACCGCGGCGCTGTCCTCTGGTATCCATCCGGATTGTTCTGTGGCGTCTTCATATACCGCTCGGTATAGACGGTGTCGTAATTCTTCCAGTCCGTCACGGGCGCTCCGACGACGCCGGCCAGCCAGCTCGTGCTGTGCGTCAACGCATATGCGGTCATGAAACCGCCATAGCTCCATCCGTGGAGGACGATGCGCGACGGATCGATGAAGGACTGTTTCCTGAGCCAGGCGATGCCGTCTTCGAGATCCTGCAATTCGAGCTCGCCAAGCCTGCCGTAAACCGGCCATTGAGATTCCGCGCCCTTGCCGCTCGCGCTGCGGTTGTCGAGCACCCAGACGACAATGCCGTGCTGCGCGAGCAGCTGATGGTACATGAACGTGGAACCACCCCACTGGTTGCGCACGGAGGCTGTTCCGGGGCCGGCGTACGTCAACTGAAAGACCGGATATCGTCGAGACGAATCGAAGTCCGGTGGCTTGATCATCATTGCGTCCATCGTGAAGCCATCGCGCGTCCGCACCTCGACGAACTCCGGCTTCGACAGACGAAACTGCGCCAGCGCTGGTACGGGGTTCGCGTCAATCACCCGAACTTCGGCGCCGTCGGCGCGATGCAGCCGGACTTGTGTTGGCGTCGCCGCATCACTCCAGATCCCGACGTACTGCGTAAAGGTGGGATTGAAGATGGCGCGGTGTGTTCCAGCGCGCTCGGACACACGCGTCATGTTCCGCCCGTTGAGTTCCACGCGATAAAGATCCGTGTCGAGATGCCGGCGCGCGCCGGCGTCGAAGTATGCGACACCATGTAGTTCATCAACGCCATACAGCGTGCGAATGTCCCAACGGCCATCGGTCACCTGACCTACCAAGGTGCCGTCGCGGCGATAGCGGTACAGGTGCTTGAAGCCGTCCCGTTCGCTGAGCCACAGAAACGATCCGTCCTTCAGCCAGCTCGCGCTGCCGTTGACGTTCACCCAGGCGGGCGTGGTTTCGCGCAGGACGCGCGTGGTGCGGCCCGTCGAGCGGTCGGCAAGGTTCAGGTCGAGCCAGGTCTGCTCCCGGTTCTGCACTTGAAACGCGACGCTCTGTGACTCTGGCACCCAGTCGACATCGACAATCAGCGTGTCGGCGCGCGAATACGCATCGAGCTGCGCCCACTGGAGAGGTGCACCGCTAACGTCGGCAATTCCCAGCCTCACCAGAGGATTCGGGTCGCCAGCCTTGGGGTAATCGGTAACTTCGACGTTCGGTCTGTAGGAGAAATCATCAACGACCGTGTACTCGGGCACGGGTCGTTCGTCGAGCTGGAGAAAGGCCAGGCTCGTCGAATCTGGACTCCACCAGTAACCGCGAAAGCGGCCGCGTCCGTAAATCTCTTCCTGATACAGCCAATCGAGCTTGCCGTTCAGGATCTCGCGACTGCCATCGGACGTCAGCGCTAGTTCTTTCGCTGTCGCGATCTGGACTACGTGCAGATTGTGCGCACGAACGAACGCGACTTGCCGTCCGTCAGGGCTGAAGGTTGCCTCCTCTTCGAGGCCAGAGACAGAAGTGAGGCGCGTGGCGACAGACGTCGAAAAATCGTAGAAGTACAGGTCCTGATTGACTTCGACGAGTGCGCCTGTCCACTGGGGATTGAATTGGAGGTCACCCGAGCGGGCTCGCGCTGCCGCCTGGTCCGGCATCATGCCTGGGATGGCGGCCAGGGCCGTTTCCATACGAGCGGGATCGAACAAGAGAGACGAGCGGCCCGATACGGCGTCGACCTTCAGCCATTCGACATTTCCATTCGACCGTCGGATCTGCAGGTAGTTGTCGCTGTCGATCCAGCGAAGGTTCGTGGCAGGTGCCCCGCTAAAATCGATGCGCTGCTCGGGATCGTAAATGGAACCGATCGTGAGCGTCCGCGACAGCGTTTGAGCCGCCATCGTCGACGTCAGCACGAAGCCTCCAAGAATCAGGGATGCTCCGAAGCGAAAAACAGGACGCATAGGGGAAGGATATCAGGGCTCAGGGCCAAGGCCTCAGGCCTCAGAGGGCTCGGGCGATCACAACAAAGGCGCACCGCCGCAGCAATGAGTGGCCAGGCCTGATATTGTCGCGAGCGTGATTACCCTGACATTTCTTGGCGCGGCCCGGACCGTCACCGGCTCCAAATACCTGCTGGAGCACGGCGGAAACCGCGTACTCGTCGATTGCGGGCTGTTCCAGGGTTTGAAGGAGCTGCGCCTTCGGAATTGGGAGACGTTTCCCGTCGCTCCCGACTCGCTCGCAGCGGTTGTGTTGACGCACGCTCACCTGGATCACGTCGGATATCTGCCTCGTCTCGTGGCGCAAGGTTATCGCGGGCGCGTGTTCTGCACCGGCGGCACTGCCGACCTTTGTCGTCTCGTACTTCCCGATTCTGCCCGTATCCAGGAAGAAGACGCCCGCCAAGCCAACAAGCATGGCTACTCGAAGCATGAGCCAGCCCTTCCGCTGTACGGCGAATCCGATGCCCATCGTGCGCTCACTCAGTTGCAGCCCCTCGGGTACGACCGTGAGATGGAAATCGTTCCGGGCGTCACTATCCGCTTCTCGACTGCCGGCCACCTGCTGGGGTCGGCCTATGTTGTTATGAAGTTCTCGGCGGGGAAGACGATCCTGTTTGGCGGCGATCTGGGCCGCTACGCGCGCCCCGTTCTGCCGGATCCGGCCGATGCGGTCGACGCCGACGTCGTGCTCGTCGAGTCGACATATGGCGATCGCGATCACGCCCCTGACGACGATGCGGAGCTCTTTGCGCAGGTTATCCGAGAGACTGCGAGCCGCGGCGGAAAAATCATCATTCCGGCATTTGCGATTGGCCGCGTGGAGGAGCTGCTGTATTGGCTTCGGCGTCTCGAAGAGGAGCGGCGCATTCCGGTACTGCCCGTCTACGTCGACAGTCCGATGGCCGCGGAGGCCCTGCGCTTCTATACGGCGCGTGTGTCAGAGCTGGACCCGGACATGCGGCCGACACAAAAGGGCGTCGCCATTTTCGGGTCGATGCGCTTTCAGACGACCAGCTCGCCGAAGGAATCGAAGGCGCTGACAGCGTCGCGAGAGAGTGCGATCGTAATCTCGTCGAGCGGGATGGCGACCGGGGGCCGTGTACTGCATCACATGGCCGCGGCGCTGCCAGATCCGAAGCACACGATGCTTTTCGTCGGCTATCAGGCGGCAGGTACGCGCGGTCGTCAACTCGTCGATGGCGCGCGCCAGGTGCGCATCCATGGCCGGCTCGTGCCCGTCGGCGCGCGAATCGTCAAGATCGACTCGATGTCCGCGCACGCCGATCGAGGCGAAATTCTTCGGTGGCTCCGGACGCTGCCGCGAAAACCGGAGCGTTTGTGCCTCGTTCATGGCGAACCCGACCCGATGAACGCGTTGCAGTTGCGCGTGAAGGAGCAGCTCGGCTGGGACGCGATGATGCCGGCGCACGGTGAGCGTATCGAGATCTGACGTCGGTTCCCACCTTCCAAGGTTCGTGTTCCAGGTTCGTGGGATGATCGCGAGGTGCCTTCCCCTCGCCTGGCGCCGCACGCCGAAGCCAATGCGCTGACGCGGGTGCTCGACGCATTGCGGGCGCGTCACATTCCGATCGCCGATCTCACTGAATCGAATCCAACTCGTTCGGGTATCGCCTATCCCGCTGCCCTTCTCGAGCCTTTGTCGAGCAGCGCCGCCATGCAGTACGAACCAAGCCCTCTGGGACTGCCGGCCGCGCGCGCTGCTGTGGCTGCTGATCAGCACAGGCGCGGGGTTGACGTGGATCCCGCTCACGTCGTGCTTACCGCCAGCACGAGCGAGGCCTACAGCTGGCTATTCAAGCTGATGTGTGGTCCCGCGGATGCCGTGCTGGTGCCGCAGCCCAGTTACCCGTTGTTCGAGCACCTCACCGCGCTCGAGGGAATCCACGCATCTCCTTACGCGCTCGAGTATCACGGTCGGTGGTCGATCGACATCTCGTCACTCGCAAAGGCTCCCGATACCACGCGCGCCGTGCTGGTTGTATCGCCCAACAACCCGACAGGTTCGTATCTGACCAGGGACGATCTTGAAGAGCTGTCCGATCTCTGTCGTCGACGGCGTTGGGCGCTGGTCGTCGATGAAGTGTTTGCTGACTATCCGCTGGAGGAAACGGCTCCTTTGACGGACGTCGCTGCGCGCAGCCCCGACGTCTTGTCGTTCTCGCTGGGGGGCCTTTCAAAAACGGTTGGTCTTCCCCAATTGAAGCTCGGCTGGATGATCGTCGGGGGGCCTCCGTCTGACCGCGATGCCGCTCTGACGTCGCTGGAGATGATTGCGGATACGTACCTTTCGGTGAGCACACCGGTCCAAATCGCCGCGTCACATCTTCTGTGCGCTGGTGCCCCGGTGCGCGCGGCGATCCACGAGCGCGTCCGACACAACCTCGAGCTGCTTCGCGCGTGCACGAGGCGGTTTCCTTCCTGCGAGGTATTGCGCGCCGAAGGCGGCTGGTCGGCGGTCGTCCGTGTTCCTGCGACGAGGCGGGAAGAGCAAATGGCAGTCGACTTGCTGGAGCAGGAGCGCATTCTCATTCACCCCGGCTACTTCTTTGACTTTCCTCACGAGGCATACCTGGTCGTCAGCCTGTTGCCCCCGTCGGAAGTATTTTCGGACGCCATCAATCGCGTGCTGCAGTTCGTGACCCGTTGATGCCTCCCATGCGGCAGCGACTCGCTGGTGTACTCGCCCCGCTGTTTTCGATGCCCTCCTCCTCCAGTTGGGGGATTGGCGAGATTGGCGACATTCCGCTCATGGCCCGCTGGCTCGAGAGTGCCGGGCTTCGTCTCCTTCAACTGTTGCCAATCAACGAAATGCCGCCGGGACAAACCTCTCCCTACTCCGCACTCAGTGCCATGGCCATCGACCCTCAATTCATCGGCGTCGAGCGGCTCGAGGACTTCGCGTCGATAACGCGACGGGTCGAGTCCGGCCTCCGCGAGCGAATCGAGGCAGTCCGCCGATCGGCCACAATCGATTACGCGCACGTCCGGGAGCTGAAGGAAACAGCGCTACGTCAATCGTTCTCGCATTTTCGCAAGACCGAATGGGCATCGGGGACGCGCCGGTCGGCGGCCTTCCGTGCGTACATCAGAGACCAGAGCTGGTGGCTCGAGGAGTACGCGCTGTTCCGTGCGGTGCGCGCACGGCATGGAGAGCGACATTGGCAGCATTGGCCCCCGGCGCTTCGCGACAGGGTTCCGGAAGCACTGGCTCAGGCCCGCGTCGAGCTGGCGGACGAGGTGTTGTATCGGCAGTATCTTCAGTGGGTCGCCGACGATCAGTGGGCCGATGCGCGTCGTGATGCGCAGAACGTCGCGCTGTTTGGCGATCTTCCGTTCATGGTCGGTGGCGACAGCGCGGACGTATGGACGCGACAGGACGAATTTCGCCTTGACGCGTCTGTCGGTGTGCCGCCGGATGCCTTCAGCGAGACGGGTCAGGACTGGGTGCTTCCCGTCTACCGCTGGGACGTATTTGCGAACCGCGGGTTCGAGTGGCTTCGTTACCGGGCCCGTCGCAACGCGGCGCTGTTCGACGGGTATCGCATCGATCATCTGGTGGGTTTCTACCGGACGTATTTCCGGCCCCACGACGGCAGCAGTCCTCAGTTCACTCCCTCCGATGAAGCGGCACAGAGGCAGCTCGGCGAGCGGGTGCTGGAGGTGTTCCACAGCACCGGTGCGCGGATCACGGCGGAGGATCTCGGTATCGTTCCCGACTTCGTGCGGCGATCGCTCGCACGGCTGGGGGTCCCCGGTACAAAGTCTTGAGGTGGGAGCGGCACTGGCACGAGGAAGGACAGTCGTTCAAGGATCCATGTGACTATCCAGCGGCCAGCGTCGCGACGTCGGGCACCCATGACACCGAGCCGATGGCGGTGTGGTGGGAGGGTGCGTCGCAACCGGAACGCGAAGCCGTGCTCGCGATTCCTTCACTGTGCGCACGCCTCGCCGATGACGATCGTGTTCGTGCGCTCCACGCGACAACCCTGCCGCGCATGCTTCGCGAGGCGCTGCTCGAGGCGCTCTACGCGTCGGGTTCGGATTTGTTGATAGTACCGCTGCAGGACATCTTCGGCTGGCGAGATCGGATCAACCAACCGGCCACCGTCAGCGATTCGAACTGGACGTGGCGGCTCCCCTGGCCCGCGGACCGGGTGTCCTCGGAGCCCGAGGCGGTGGCGGCCGCCGCGCAGCTTACGGAGTGGGCGAGGAAGTACGGGCGCTGATCCTCGCCCAGCTGTCCTTCAGTGTCACCGTGCGGTTGAAGACCGGCGTCCCGCTACGTGAATCGGGATCGACACAGAAGTAGCCGAGCCGTTCGAACTGAAACCGCTCTCCGGGCTCTGCGACCGCCAGTGCGGGCTCGACCTTGCAGTCGAGCAGCCGTTCGAGAGAATCTGGATTGAGATCGCTCAGAGGGTCACGGCCGCTCTCGCCAGGGTCGGGCGATCTGAACAGGCGGTCGTACAGCCGCACTTCGGCGCTGACGGCATGACGTGCTGAGACCCAATGAATCGTGCCTTTGACACGGCGCGTTGCCGTCGGGCCCGACAGCGAGTCGGGATCGTAAGTGCAGCGCAGCTCGGTGACCTTGCCTGACGCGTCTTTGACGACGCGTTCGCACTTCAAAATGTACGCGTGACGCAGCCGCACCTCCGACCCGGGCGACAGGCGGAAGAACTTCTTGGGCGGATCCTCCATGAAATCGTCACGTTCGATGTACACCTCCCGTGAAAACGGAAGCCGTCTGGTGCCGGCCGCGGGATCCTCGGGATTGTTGACGGCCTCGATGTATTCCTCCCGATCCTCTGGGTAGTTCTCGATGACGGCTCTCAAAGGGCGGACGACGGCAAGCGCCCTCCGCGCGCGGCGGTTCAGGTCTTCACGAACGGTGTGCTCGAGCAGCGCCACATCAACGACGTTCTCTTTCTTGGCCACCCCGATCCGCGCGCAGAAATCGCGAATGGCCTCCGGCGTACAACCGCGACGACGCAGCCCGGCAATTGTCGGCATTCGCGGGTCGTCCCAGCCGCTTACGACCTTTCGCTCCACGAGGGCGAGAAGCTTCCGCTTGCTCATGATCGTGTAGTTCAGATTCAGCCGTGCGAACTCGATTTGTCGTGGTCTTGCCAGCGGCGTCGTCTGTTCTGTCCGTCCGCTCGTGTTCTCGATCATCCAGTCGTACAGCGGCCGATGGTCCTCGAATTCGAGCGTGCACAGAGAATGAGTGATGCCTTCGATCGCGTCGGAAATCGGGTGCGCGTAGTCGTACGTGGGGTAGATGCACCACAAGTCGCCGGTTCGATGATGCGCCGCATGCCGGATGCGATAGAGCGTCGGGTCGCGCATGTTCATGTTGGGCGACGTCATATCGATTTTGGCGCGCAACACGTGCGCGCCGTCAGGAAACTCCCCGACGCGCATCCTGTGGAACAGGTCGAGATTCTCCTCGACGCTTCTGTCGCGATAGGGACTGTTACGGCCGGGCTCGGTCAGCGTTCCACGGTAGTCCCGAATCTCGTCCGCTGAGAGGCTGTCGACGTACGCCTTTCTGTCGCGAATCAATCCCTCGGCGTAGTTGTACAGAGCCTCGAAGTAGTCCGACGCATAAAACTCGCGGGCGTCCCAGTCGAACCCGAGCCATCGCACGTCTGATTCGATTGACTCGACGTACTCGACGTCCTCTTTTGTGGGATTCGTATCGTCGTAACGGAGATTGCACAGACCGCCGAATTCGGCAGCGACGCCGAAATTCAGGCAGATCGATTTCGCATGCCCGATGTGCAGGTAACCATTCGGTTCAGGCGGGAAACGGGTGTGTACGCGGCCGCCGCGGCTGCCGGTGCGAAGGTCCTCCGCGATGATTTCCCGGATGAAGTCGGTAGTAGCCGGCACGGCAGCTGTGCCGGCAGTGGGCTCCATCTACCCATTATTTCATGTCAGCTTCCTTCTGATCCGTCCTCTGCGCCGTCTGGCAATCCCATCAGCCCGATCTGTCTGAGCACTCGGGGAACTGTGTCGATCGGTTCGGCGGCGGGCAGTTCCTGTGCGGTTGTGACTTCCAGCTCCTTCAAGCGCCGGGCGCTGACAAGGACGCGCGCCTCGAACGAACCCGCGGCCTGGTTGTACGCCTGAACAGCCCCGTCCAGCTTTTTGCGCACGTCATCGAGGTGGCCGGCGAACACCGCCAGCCGTTCGTAGAACTCATGTCCCAGACGCGCCACTTCGCGGTAGTTGTCGGCCAGAGCCTCTTGCCGCCAGGTGTGCGCGACAGTGGTCAAGAGGGCAATGAGAGTGATCGGGCTCGCCAGCAACACCCGCTGGCGGAGTCCGTGCTCGATCAGCGTCAGGTCGTGCTGCAGCGCTGCGCTGAACAGTGTTTCTCCCGGAAGAAACATCACGACCATTTCGGGGGAGTCGCCGAGCGCGTCCCAGTAGGCCTTGTTGCCGAGTCGATCCATGTGGTCGCGGACCTGCCGTGCGTGCGCCTGAAGCCTGGTCAGTCGCGCCTCCTCATCGGCCGCCTCCTGGGCATCCAGAAACGCCTCCAGTGGCGCTTTGGCGTCGACGACGATTCGTTTTGCGCCGGGAAGATGCACGATCAGATCGGGACGAAGCCTTCCGTTGTCGCCTGCGAGCGAAGGCTGCTCATCGAAGTCGCAGCGCTGCACCATACCTGAGATCTCTACGACCCGGCGGAGCTGCATTTCGCCCCAGCGGCCCCGAACCGACGGCATCCGCAGCGCACGTGAAAGCGTGCTGGTGGTCGATCCCAGCGCCGCGACCTGTTCACTGAGACGGCTGTACGCCGCCACCTGGTCGCGCTCGGTTTCGGCCAGGCGCACGTCAACTCTCTTCAGCGTCTCGGCGATCGGCTGTTGAAACGCCGCGAACGACGTCTTGGCGAGATCGAGAAAAGCCGAGCGGTTGTCCTTGAGCGCTTCGGCGGCAGCGGCCTGAAACACGTCCCGAAATCGCTGTTCCGCCTTGTCAAGCAGCTCCTGCATGGCGCCAAGAGCCGCCTTTTGCCGATCGACTTCCTCCGCGAGCCATTTGTTGTCCTGCGTCGATGCCGCGAGCGCGGCGGCCATTTCGGCGCGCACTTCGGCCGCCTGCCGCCGGGCATGCGACCGAGCGAGCGCCACGATCATGCCGACGGCGATAAGCGCGATCGTGAGGAGCACCGGCGCTTCCATTTGTCTTTGATACCACGGGCGTCAACGAAAAAGGCCTCAGGCCCAGGAATCAGGGACCAGAGCTGCCTTCGTCGTCAGGGAGGGAGGAGTCTGAACAAACGCACCAGGCGTCAGATTTAGCAGCACACAGGCATCCGGTTTCGAGTGTGTTTGTTTTGCCCACTCATCGAACGACTGATGCGGCCTGAAGGGTGAGATAGCGCTGAAGCCTGAGATAGCCCTGAGGTCTGAGGCCTGGTCCCTGATTCCTGAGATAATCGTCCTTCTCCATGGCCGCCATTTTTCCGTTTCGTGCGCTGCGCCCGACTCCCGAATCGGCCGCGCAGGTGGCGGCAGTTCCCTACGACGTCGTCAACACCGACGAAGCACGGGCGCTCGCCGTCGACAACCCACTGAGCTTTCTTCATGTCTCGCGCCCAGAGATCGACTTTCCTCCGGGCACGGACCTCTATTCCGACGCGGTGTACGAAAAAGCCGCCGCGAATTTCGACGCACTGAAGGCCCGCGCTCCCCTCACGCAGGAGGACACTCCCAGCACGTACGTGTACCGCCTGCGTATGGGCCGCCACGTGCAAACGGGCGTTGCTGCGTGCTTTTCGGTGGCTGAATACGAATCCGGCGTCATCAAGAAACACGAGCGCACGCGTCGCGACAAGGAGGACGACCGGACGCGGCACATGCTGGGCCTCCGTGCGCAGACAGGACCGGTTTTTCTCACCTACCGCGCCTCCACCGCCGTGGATGCGATGGTCGAGACAGCGACATCCGGCCGGCCCCTGTTCGACTTCGAGGCCGTTGACGGCGTGCGGCACACGATCTGGCGGATCGACACGCGGGTTCAGCACGACTTGATGGCGGGGTTCACGGCGATTCCCGCGCTTTACATCGCGGATGGCCATCACAGAGCTGCGAGCGCCGCGCGCGTGGCGCAGCAGCTCCGGGTGTCGAGCGGCGCAGGCGAGTGGGAGTCGTTTCTCGCTGTGGCGTTTCCTCACAACCAGGTCCAGGTGCTTCCATACAACCGCGTCGTCAAGAATCTTGGAGCCCATACGTCGCAGTCGTTGCTGGCAGAGCTGCGCAAACACTTCGTCGTCAGAGATGGTCCAGCCTCGCCTGTGCAGAAAGGCGAGGTGGCGATGTTTCTCGGCGACGGGTGGCACACCATCGAGCTGACCGCCCCGCGTGAAGGGCTGTCCCAAGCAGATCCTCTCGACGTGACCCGATTGCAGGACCTCATCCTTACGCCGTTACTCGGAATTCTGGATGTCCGCACCGACAAGCGGATTGATTTCGTGGGAGGTGTCCGGGGGACCGGGGAACTCGAGAATCTTGTACGTTCCGGCAATGCGGCCGTCGCCTTTTCGCTATACCCGGTAGCCGTCGCCGATCTGATGGCGATTTCGGACGCAGGAGGCATCATGCCGCCCAAGTCAACCTGGTTCGAGCCGAAGCTCAGGGATGGCCTTCTCTCACATGTGATTTGATTTGAAGGCGATCCGGGGACGTGAAGTTGCCGGTCGACGGAAACCCTCAGGTTTCCGTGCGCACACCTATGAAAGTACTCGTCGCCGACACCTTCGAGGCGTCAGGTCTGAATGGCCTGAGGGCGGCCGGCTGCGAAGTGCTCTACCAGCCAGAGCTCTCAGGCGCGGCGCTAGCCGACGTTATTCGATCGTCCGGTGCGGAGGTGCTCGTCGTTCGTTCAACGCCGGTCACTGAGGCGATGCTCGCCTCCGCCACGCTGTCACTCGTGATCCGTGCTGGAGCCGGGGTAAACACCATCGATGTGTCCGCGGCGGCAAAGCGCGGAATATACGTGTCGAACTGCCCTGGAAAGAACGCCGTTGCCGTGGCAGAGCTCACCCTCGGCCTTCTTCTGGCGCTCGATCGGCGCATTCCAGACAACGTTGCGGACCTTCGGGCTGGACGGTGGAACAAGAAGCTGTACTCTCAGGCGCGCGGATTGTACGGGTGCACGCTGGGTTTGCTCGGGTTCGGCGGTATCGGACAGGAGGTTGCACGCAGGGCACGGGCTTTTGGTTTGGAGGTGGTTGTCTGGAGTCCACGGTTCCTGCGTGACGGTGCGGCCGCGCTCCTGACGGTGCCCCGCGACGTCGACGTCACAATACTCGCGTCGCCGGAAGAAGTTGCCGAACGCAGCGACGCGCTCAGCCTCCATCTCGCGCTTGCGCCTGAGACGCGCAACTTCGTCGGGCCGGCCATTCTTGGCCGCCTCAAGCCCGGTGCGCTGTTTGTGAATACAGCGCGGGCGGAGCTCGTGGACGAGGAAGCCCTCGCCGAAGTCGTGCGTACGCGCGGCGTACGCGTCGCCGTCGACGTGTTTCGCGACGAGCCGGCCGCGTCCACCGCGGATTTTTCCCCATCGCTCATGACTCTGCCGAATGTCTACGGCACACACCACATCGGTGCATCGACCGAGCAGGCACAGGAAGCGATTGCCTCCGAAGTGGTTCGAATCGTTCGCGGCTACAAAGAAATTGGGATGGCTCCGAATGCCGTCAATCTGTCAGCCAGAACGCCGGCGACGCACCGCCTCGTGGTGCGGCATCGCGACCGCCCGGGTGTGCTCGCGCACATTTTCGAGGAGCTGCGCCGCCGGAACCTGAACGTTCAGGAAACGGAGAACGTGATTTTCGCGGGCGCGGAAGCGGCCGTGGCGAGGATCAACGTCGATGGTAAACCCGACCC
Organism: uncultured Acidobacteriota bacterium; assembly: GCA_963814955.1. Lineage (GTDB taxonomy): Bacteria > Acidobacteriota > Vicinamibacteria > Vicinamibacterales > UBA2999 > DATCJA01. Next base: position 673,959 of record CAWFEX010000006.1, on the reverse strand, counting down.
GGAACTTCTCAGATCGATCGAAAGCGGCTGCCAAGACATCCTCAGCGTCCATGTTGTGAAAATATAAGGAGACTAGGTTTTCCCACCCTACAGGAGCGTTCATGCCGACAACGACCCGTATCTACAATTTTTCCGCCGGCCCTGCCGTAATGCCGCTGCCTGTCCTCGAGCAGGCGCAGCGCGACTTGATTTCGCTTCCGGGCGTCGGAATGTCGGTCATGGAAATCAGTCACCGTTCGAAGACCTTCGAAGATCTGCTCAACACGGCCATCGCCGACATTCGGGCGCTGGCAAACGTTCCGGCCAACTACAGGATTCTGATGCTGCAGGGAGGCGCGACGCTGCAGTTTTCGATGGTGCCCATGAATCTGCTCACGGCCGGAGCGACTGCGGATTACGTCGATACGGGATCCTGGGCGGACAAGGCCATCAAGGAAGCGAAAAAGGTTGGCGCAGTCAACATCGTTGCCACGACAAAGGCAGAGCGCTACGTCCGGATTCCCAACCAGGACGAGCTGAAGCTCACGCCCGGATCGGCCTATGTCCACATTACTTCGAACAATACGATCGAGGGTACGGAGTGGAAGGCGCCACCGGACGTCGGTCAGGCGCCGCTGGTGGCGGACGCCTCTTCCGACATCTTCAGCCGGCCGATCGACATCCAACGGTTTGGCCTCATCTATGCGGGCGCCCAAAAAAATCTGGGACCGTCGGGCGTGACGCTCGTGATCATCCGCGAGGATCTGCTGGCGCGATCAACTGACGCGGTGCCTGTCATGCTGAACTACAAGGTCCACGCGGACAACAATTCGCTTTACAACACACCAAACACGTTCGGCATCTACATCCTTGGCCTGACAGTCAAGTGGCTCCGCTCGCTCGGAGGGTTGCAGGAGATCGCGCGGACCAATCAGCGCAAGGCCGGCAAGCTATACGCGGAAATCGATCGAACGGGCTTCTATCGCGGGACGGCAGAGAAAGACAGCCGCTCGCTGATGAACGTGACGTTCCGTCTACCGAGCGAAGAGCTCGAAAAGGTGTTCGAGAAGGAGTCAACAGCCGTCGGACTGGACGGGTTGAAAGGCCACCGAGCCGTAGGAGGTATGCGAGCCTCCATTTACAACGCATTCCCCGAAGACGGTGTCGACGCGCTCGTCGAGTTCATGCGCGAATTCGAAAGGAAGCGCGGATAGCGTTCAGTGTCCTTCCGGTCGCCGCGGCCCGTGGCCCAGCCGCCGTCGACCCCGCCGTCTTGGCCGTCGTCGTCGAGGGCCAGGCTGCTCGGCTTCCGGCTCGCCGTCGAAGGTTTGCGCCGCTTCGATGAAGCCGCGCCAATGCTCGAGCACTTCCGGCGCGTTGCCGTGGATTTCGAGCCATGTCAACGCTTCTCGAAAGAGACCGCGGTGCATCAACGCACGGCGGGCGCGGGGGGACGCGTTCATGTCCATCAGACGACGCTGCAGCGTGAGAATCTGCTGGAGCCGTTCAACATCACGCCGCGCAAGCGGCAACATCCCGAGCGATGGTGCCGGCAGGCGTTCGCCATCACGGGCGTGGCCTGTCCGAGGGATCGACGCGGCGAGGCCCAGAGGCGCGATCATGGATCCGAGCAGGATGGGATTCGTGAGAGTGTCGGGCGCCTCCTCGAATCGGTTTCGATAGGCGTCGAGCTCGGCGAGTGAATGCCAGAGCGCCTCGCCGCATGCTGCCTGGAGCCGAGCTGAGACCGGTTCGAAGAGGCGGCGTTCCGCCAGCATCTGGAATGCCCGCTGCGACGCGCCGGCCCGTAGCAATTTGTACAGCTCCTCGATGAGCCGCGCCGGCGCGCTTTTCGCGATTTCACTTCGATGGGCGGCGATGGCGCTTTCAATCGGAGGATCGATTGCAAAGTCGAGCCGCGCCGCCAACGCGACGGCGCGCAGCATGCGGACCGGGTCTTCCTGAAACCGTTCCGACGGATCGCCAATGCACCGGATGACGCGCGCCTTCAGATCGTCGAGGCCCCCTGTGTAATCGATGATTGACAGCGACCCGATGTCATAGAACAGTGAGTTCACCGTGAAGTCGCGCCTGAAGGCATCTTCCTCGGGAGTGCCGAACGTATTGTCTCGATGGAGAAGACGCAAGTGGCCGACCGTGCCTCCGGCAGGGGTCCCCGGATCCGGCGGCTGGGGAATGTCGGCGTTCGCCAGCTCTTCCGCCGACAACTTCCGCCGGAATGTGGCGACTTCGATGGTCTTCTGGCCGAACCGCACGTGTGCGAGCCGGAATCGCCGTCCGATGATCCAGCAGTTTCGAAACAGTCGCTTGACCTGATACGGGTGCGCGGAGGTGCCGATATCGAAGTCCTTCGGTCGGCGCCCGACAAGGAGATCACGGACGCTGCCGCCGACGAGGTACGCGACGAAGCGGTCCTGATGGAGCCGATAGAGTACGCGGAGGGCGTCGGGGTCGATTTGCTTGCGGGAAAGCGTGTGCTCCCCCCGCGGCACTACGACCGGCAGACTCATGAAGATGAATTGTAATGCTACGATCGGCGCGATGCGAACACGGGTGGTGCCCGTGCTGCTTGCGTTGGTCGTGTCGGTGGCCGGCGGCGTCGATGCCGCTGAGCATCCGTCGCTGGCCAAGGCGCGCGCTCTCTACAATGCGGTCGACTTCGACGGCGCAATCGCGGCGGCGGAGGTGGCGCGTGCGGATCCGGCGTCCGCCGACGCCGCGGCGCTGGTGATCGCGCGCGCGCATCTCGAACGCTATCGCCTTCGAACCAGCGATCCGGCCGACTTGACGACGGCGCGGGAGAGCCTGGGCAAGATACGGATGTCGGCGCTGACGCCGCGGGACCAGCTGGATCTGCTGGTCGGTCTTGGGCAGGCGTTGTATCTGGCGAACAGCTTCGGTGCCGCCGCGGAGCTCTTCGATACCGCGTTGAGGCGCGCACGGTCCTTATCGGCGTTGTCCGATCGCGAACGGTCGATGTTGCTCGACTGGTGGGCCAACGCGGTCGACCGCGAAGCGCAGGCGCAGCCGACGGCGCGGCGCGCCGTGCTCATGGAGCCGCTCATCGCGCGGATGGAAGACGAGCTGCGCGATGACCCTGGCAACGCGACAGCGAATTACTGGCTCGCGGTGGCGGTACGCGGCACAGGCGACACGGACCGCGCATGGCATGCCGCCATTGCCGCATGGGTGCGTGCGGCGTTGCAGCCGGCAATGACGACGACGCTGCGGGGAAACATCGACCGGTTCGTCACCATGGTTCTCATTCCTGAGCGAGCGCGGACTCGACCGGCCCGGGAACAGCAGACGGCGCTCACCGAACTTCAAATCGAATGGGAGCAGGTGAAGCAGCAGTGGCCCTAAAAGCAGGCCTCAGGGCTCAGGCCTCAGGCCTCAGAACGAGCTGATTTCCGACCGCTGAGCCCTGGGGCCTGATCAAGGTTTAGCATCCCGCCAGTTCTCCGCCATGCCAACATCCACGGTCAGCGGCACTCTAAGGGTCGCCGCACCTTCCATTTTCTCGCGGACTGTTTCGGCGGCGCGATCGGCTTCCTCGCGCGGGGCCTCCAACAGCAGCTCGTCGTGCACGGTGAGAATCATGCGTGTTCGCAGGCCGCGCTTCGGCAATTCGGCGTGCAGCTCGATCATGGCCTTCTTGAGTATGTCGGCTGCTGTGCCTTGAATCGGCATGTTTACGGTCACGCGCTCGGCAGCGGCGCGAATCTGGCCGTTCCGGCTATTGAGTTCAGGAACCAGCCGCCGGCGGCCGAACATCGTCTTGACAACGCCCGTTTCGCGGGCATGTCGCAGAGTGTCGTCGATGAAACCTCGAACTTTCGGAAACCCAGCGAAGTACGCGTTGATGAACTCCTGTGCGGCTTCTTTGGTCACGCCGATGTCCTTCGCCAGCGTAAACGCGGTTTTTCCGTAAAGCAGCGCATAGTTGACGATTTTTGCCCGTCGCCTCAGCTCGTGCTTGTCGAGGCTGCTTGCCTCGCCGAACACCTTTCTTGCCGTTCGGTCGTGAATATCCTCGCCGCTCCTGAACGCCTCAATCAGGGCTTCTTCGTTGGCCAAGTGAGCCAGCACGCGCAACTCGATCTGTGAATAGTCGGCCGAGATGAGCACGTGGCCCGGCGCGGCGATAAAAGCCCGGCGGATTTGCCGCCCAAGCTCCGTGCGGATTGGAATGTTCTGCAGATTCGGATCTGAACTGCTCAAGCGCCCCGTGGCTGCCACTGCCTGGTTGAAACTCGTATGGACGCGCCCGGTCGCTGGATGCACGAGTTGTGGCAGCGCATCGATGTACGTGCTCTTCAACTTGTGGAGTCCGCGCCACTCGAGGATCAGGCGCGGCAGCTCGTGTGTCAAAGCCAGCTCCTCGAGCACCTCGACGGCGGTCGATGCCGAACGGGTCTTTCCGGTTTTCTTCAGCGCCGGTAACTGAAGCTTCTCGAAGAGAATCTCTCCCAGCTGTTTCGGTGAATTGATGTTGAATTCCTCTCTGGCCAGGCTGTAGATGCGCTGCGTATACCCCGAAAGCTCGCGTTCGATATGCTGCGACTGTGCGGCCAGCGCAGGACCGTCGATCAGGATGCCGGCTCGCTCGACGTCAGCCAGCACCGGCAGAAGTGGCATTTCCAGGTCGCGAAACACTTCGTCGAGGGAATCGGTGACGAGGAGCGGCGCGAGACGATTGGCCAGTTGACGGGCGAGATCGGCCCGTTCTCCCGCGAAGTTCAGCGCTGCCTGGGGCGTGATGGCCTCGATCCGGCTGGCCTTTGCGCCGCGCCCGCACAAATCGTCCTCGGTCAGCGCCTTGTAGCCGAGATGTTCGAGCGAGGTCTCTTCCAGCGGATGTCCCGGTCGCGTGGCATCGAGAAGATAACTGGCCAGCATCGAGTCGAACACGACCCCTTTGAGCTCGACGCGGTGATTCCGGAGCACCACGGTGTCGACCTTCAGGTCGTGGCCTACCTTTCGTATGGAGGCATCTTCGAGCAGCGGTCCAAGACGCTCGAGCGCCGCGCGCTGCTCCACCTGCGCCGGCGCAACGGCGCTCGATAACAGATCCCCCCCATCGGCGCCGGCGTGACCGAGCGGCAGGTAGCGCGCCCGCCGGTCGGCGGTGGAAAAGGCGATGCCGACGATCGAGGCCCGCATGGCGGACGGATCGTCGCCAATAACCCGAAGCGCGAACTCACCCGCTTCACGAAGCTCCGCAATCAGTGCGTCAAGCTCCGCGAGAGTGACCACGAGTGCGTAATCTTTGTTGACGGTATCGGCTGTCGGTGCGTAGTCGTTGACCAGCGTTCGGAACGCAAGGCGCGAAAAGAGCTCGTAACACCGCTCCCGTGAGGCGCCCCGATAGCGGAACGCGTCAACATCCACGTCGATCGGGACGTCGCATCGAATCGTGACGAGCTCGCGGCTGCGGAGTGCATCATCGCGATGGGTCAGGAGTGCGTCGCGGTACTTGCGTTGTGTCAGGTCGCCGGCGTTATCGAGCAGCGCGTCGAGACTGCCGAATGTGGTGATCAAGTCGACGGCGCCTTTTTTCCCCACCCCGGGCACGCCCGCCACGTTGTCACTCGTGTCGCCGACGAGCGCCAGAACGTCCACGACCCGCGATGGCTGTACGCCGAATTTTTCCTGTACTGCGACCTCGTCGAACCACGTTCCGTCTTCGCGAGGGTCGTAGACGCGGACGCCGTTATGCACGAGCTGGAAGAAATCCTTGTCAATCGAGACGATGGCGACATCGAATCCGGTCTCAGACGCCCGCTTCGCGATCGTTCCAATCACATCGTCGGCTTCGTATCCCGGCGCCGTGATGATGGGTACGCCAAGCGCTTCGCACGCTTCGTGAACCCAGTTGATCTGCTCCGCAAGATCGTCAGGCATCTCAGCCCGATTTGCCTTGTAATCGGTGACCAGGTCGTCGCGAAACGTGCGTCCCGCCAGATCGAATGATGCTGCGATGTATGCCGGATGGTGATCGCTCATCAGCTTGCGCAGCATCGTGACGAACACGTACACGGCGTGAGTGGTGTGCCCTTCCTGGTTGGACAGTCCTCTTCCACGAAACGCGTGGTAGGCGCGATACATCTGAGAGCTGCCGTCGATCAGGAAGAGCGTAGGGCGGGACATGCCGGGGGCCGCTTCGCTAAGGATATCATCTGGTTTTGATGCTTCGTCGCGCGCCTCGACGCCTGTGCGCTGAAGTCGTGCTGTTCGTTCTCGCATGCGCGAGTGGATCGGGATGCGGGAGCGGCGGTCTCTTCACGCGCGAGTACCGAATACGAAGAAGAACTGTACTTGTCGCTCGACGGCTCGGCGAGGCTCGACGTGAATGCGTCGGTGGCATCCCTCGTGGGGCTGCACGGCGCGCCCTTCAATCCCGATCCTCTTGCGCGCGTCGATCGCGGCGCTCTAAGGTCGTTCTTCGGCGCGCCGAACGTCCCTGTCACGGTCAGCCTCGGGCGGCGCAACGGCCGCCGCTTCGTTCACGTCAGTGTCGAGGTCGATGATGTGCGGCAACTGTCACGATTGACTCCGTTCGCGTGGTCGGACTACCAGTTCGGTCGTCGGGGTGACGTGGTGGAGTTCCGGCAGATTGTCGCTCCGGCCGGGTCGCGACAGCACGGCACGCTGAACTGGAACGGCGGCGAGATCGTCGCGTTTCGCCTGCACCTTCCCAGCGAAATCGTGTTTCACAACGCGCCCTCCGGCGCAGTCGAGCGCGGCAACATCCTGGAATGGCAGCAGCCGCTCGCCGAACGTCTCGACGGCAGGCCGGTCGACATTCGAGTGCAACTCGAGTCGACGTCGATTCTCGCCAATACGATGATGCTGTTCGGCCTCACTGCTGCGGCGGCCGTCGCCGCGCTGGCCGGAACACTCTGGTGGATTAGCCGGCGCGGGAGATCAGAAGACGCTCAATCCTCGGTCTGACATCGACGCGGAATCGATGTCGAGACCGAAGATTCAAGCGCCGGGGAGTTCACAGTCTCTCGAGATCCTGGACAACTTCCGCGTCGGTCTTCAGCTGGTTCGTGACCGAGAACGCGCCAAACCCGCTCGCGATCGAACGCGCAAGCATCCGGTCGACGTTGCTGTTCACGACGCCTTCGAGCGTGACGCGCCCGTTCTCCACGATGATGTGGATAGGCGGGTTGACCATCGAGCCGTATCTCCAGAAGTTCGAGTTGCCGTAAATCGCACGAGCGATCCTGAGCCGGAGCTCGTCGTCGAACTGTGAAACAGGCAGAACCGTGATGTCGTTGTGCACCTGTCGGACGCCGTTGACCCGCATGATGCGTTCGGCCAGCGCCTCGCGCTTATACGGCATGGTGACCTTGCCGGTCAGTGTGACCACACCGTCTTCCACCTGCGCGTTGACACTGTCGAAGATCGTGAAATTCGGATATCCCAGCACCTGCCGCGACAGGTCCCGGAAGATCTGAAGATCATCGCGTTGCGCCGCCCAGGCTGGTGCGCTCATCGCGAGCATCACGATGACCGTGGCAGCAAACCTGGCAAACATATCTGTCCTCCTTCGTCGTGGGAGCTTCGGCTCCCGACTCATTGACGAGGCAAAGAATTTGCCAGGGCCGCGGGAGTGAAAACGCGAGAAATTGTGAAGGAATCTAGCCGTTTTCAGACGGTGTCCTCTGTAAGGAACGCCTGAGGTCCTAGAGCACGAGCATCGTCGCGACTCCGGCCGCGATGAGCAGGATCTGGCGCATCGAGCTCGCATCGGTCCGGCCGCGGTGAAGTCCCGGAATGAGGTCGGCCATCGCAACGTACAGAAAACTGGCAGCCGCAAGCGCGAGGAAATACGGAAGCATCATCGGCACGAATTCGAACGCAACAAAGGCGACCACCGCGCCTGCGGCACTGGCTGCTGCCGAAATCACATTCAACAGCAATGCGCGCGTACGCGAGTAACCGGCGTGAAGCAGAATCGCGAAGTCGCCCACTTCCTGTGGGATTTCGTGAGTCGCCACCGCAAACGCGGTGCTGATCCCCAACGGCACCGACGTGATGACGGCGGCCGCGATGACTGCGCCATCCACGAAGTTGTGGAACGCGTCGCCGACCAGGACCGGAACCACGCTGCTCTCATGGACCTCACAGTCATGTATGTGACAGTGCCGCCAGAGCACCAGCTTTTCGAGGACGAAAAAGATCAGGATTCCACACAGGAGCGTCGGGAAAACCCGTGTAGGCGGGAGCTGCTCCATCGTCGTCGGCAGCAGCGCCAGCATCGACGCTCCGAGCAGCGCGCCGACCGCATAGCTCACGAGCCAGGGGATGAGTTTGGAACGGGCCGAGTCTTTGATGAGGAGAACGCCGGACGCTACGAGAAGGCCCCCAAAACCGCCAACGAGGCTCAATCCGAGCGCGATGAGAAACGTACGCACCGCAGGGCATCATAGCCCTGATTTCTTCGCTCTAAGACGCGATGTATCCTCGACGCGCGCGCACCGCAAGGCGGCGGTCCTTTACCTCCACCTTGATTTCGTGCCAGCGTCCGTCCTTTTTCCCTGGACTTGCGTACCCAAGGTAATACTGCTTGCTCAACTCGTCGGCGAGCCGCGTCGTGGCGCCGTCCAGGTCGCGGAAGCCGCGGATGATTTCCGTTCGGCCCCCTGTGTCATCCGTGATGTCGCGGAGCGCGTCGGCGTTCACACGTTCGGCCGTAGGCGCTCGCCGGCCCCCGCCGAAGATAGGCGGCTGACGGCGCCGACCGCGTCCGCCAGGCATGGGGAACGGAAGCGGCACTGGCAGTTGAATGGTTGGTCCGTTGCGAAGTTGCGTCGTTGTGCCATCGACGCCCAGGGTGTACACCAGGACCTCGCTTTCGCGAATGAGCCTCCGGAGCTCGTCAATCGAGATGCGGCTGTTCGTGTCGTTCCCGTCGGAGATGACAAGCAGCGCCTTCTTCGAATGACGGCCGACGTCAGCTAACGGTACGCCGTCGGCCACTGCATCGTACAGAGCGGTGCCGCCGGCAGGAAGCGTGCGAGAGACAGCACGGCTGATCGCCCGGCGGTCTATCGTCCACTGCTGAACGACCTGCGGCCGGTTGGAGAACTGCATGAAGAAAAGCTCGTCTTCGGGATCGAGCAAGTCGTAGACGAACCGGTTGATTGCCGCCCGTGCAGCCGACATCTTGTCGGAGGTCATGCTGCCGCTGGTGTCGAGCGCAATACCCAGACTCACCGACGCGCGTTCGTTGTTGAAATGCGTGATTTCCTGGCGTTCGCCGTCTTCATAGATGATGAAGTCTTCCTTACGCAGCCCGGACACGAATCGTCCTTCGCCATCTGTCACCGTTGCCGTAACGTTGATCAGCTCGACGCCGCTCTTGAAGCTGACGCCTCCTTGCTCCTGAGCTGCGAGCGACGCAATTACTCCGGCAGCGATAACCACGGCGGCGAATGATCGGCGGCGGGAATGAGGGCCCATATCAGTTACTGTCCAAAAACGGCATCCAAAGCGGAAAACGGGAAGAGTCTATGGCAAAAGCCTTGCCTTTGCCGGGATACCTGAATAAGGCCAGATTTCTCCCGTTCCGCGCGCGCTGTCCTCCAAACGGAGGTGGGTCAGACCCGGGGTCTGACCCGGGGTCTGACCCCGGTGACGAGACGACTCACGGTTCGCGCTTCAGACCTTCGAGAAATCGATAGCCCTCGCGCTCGGCCAGCAGCCGGGTCGCCCTGAACCCCGCAGACTCCAGGGCCCCCAGCATATCCCCGGTATCAGCGTTGGTGGACGTTCGAAGCTTTGCCATCAATCCACCGCTCCCGTGGATGATCACAACGCGTCCGCCGCTGCGCACGACACGAAATGCGTCGCGCAGCAGCGCCAGCCCCGAGTTGCCGCCGAGGCCGGGTTTCACGCCGGCCGCGTGAACGATCACAACGTCGAAGTCGTTGTCAGCGAACGGAAGCGAATCGAGCGGCGCGACCTGCACATCCGCCAACGCCCCCGCACGCGCCAATGCGCTGCGCACCTTTGCCGCATCCTGTTCGTCTGGCGCCACAACCGCTGCATGTCCGCTCAACCCTACCTTCGCGGCGATCGCACCAACCAGCATTCGGTCATCGACGCCAATCTGCAGCGCGCGCTCGCCCATTCGCACGCCGCTCATCACGACGGGGAGACGCTCGAGCGTGGACTTGCGCAAAAAAAACATCGATTTTCCCCATGATATAGTGGCCGCTTGTGACGGCACCACTTCAAATCGCTCCCGCGCGAGGGAAGCTCGGCGTTCTTCTCGTCGGCCTCGGTGCAGTCAGTACAACGACGATTGCGGGCGTCTGCGCGATTCGCAAAGGGCTCGCTCTCCCGATCGGATCCCTGACGCAAATGGGTACCATCCGCCTCGGCAAGCGATCGGAAAAACGCGCGCCGCGGATCAAGGACTTTGTCCCGCTGGCCGACTTGAACGACGTCGTCTTTGGCGGATGGGACATCTTCGAAGCGGACTGCTACTCGGCCGCCCGCACTGCGGGGGTGCTCGAGCCGGCACAGCTCAGTCAGGTTCGTGACGAGCTCGAGGCCATCCGGCCGATGCCTGCTGTATTCGATCAACGCTACGTCAGGCGGCTCGACGGTCCCAATGTCAAGAAAGGCAAGAACAAACGCGATCTCGCCGAGCAGGTGGTCGCCGACATCCGCGGCTTCAAGGAAAAACATGGCTGCGACCGTCTGGTGATGCTCTGGTGCGGCAGCACCGAGGTCTATATGAAGGAGACCGGAGTGCACGCCACCGTCGCGTCGTTCGAGAAGGCGCTCGAACAAAGCGACGACGCGATCCCGTCGAGCATGGTGTACGCGTATGCCGCCATCCGTGAAGGGATCGCGTTTGCGAATGCGGCTCCGAATCTGACGGCCGAGATCCCCGCGTTGCAACAGCTGGCCGCCCGCACGAAGGCCCCCGTTGCGGGCAACGACATGAAAACCGGGCAGACGCTGATGAAGACGATCATCGCGCCAGGGTTGAAGGCGCGGCTGCTGGGTGTTCGCGGCTGGTATTCCACGAATATCCTCGGCAACCGTGATGGCGAGGTCCTCGACGATCCCGAGTCATTCAAGACGAAGGAAGAAAGCAAGAAGTCGGCGCTCGACTACATCTTTCAGCCGCAGCTCTATCCGGAGCTCTACAAGGACCTTTGTCATGTCGTCCGCATCAACTACTACCCTCCTCGCGGCGACAACAAGGAAGGATGGGACAACATCGATCTGGTTGGATGGCTGGGCTATCCGATGCAGCTGAAGATCAATTTCCTCTGCCGTGACAGCATCCTTGCGGCGCCGATTGTGCTCGACTGTGCGCTGTTTCTCGATCTGGCGAAGCGCGCGGGTATGTCCGGCATACAGGAATGGCTCTCGTTCTATTTCAAGGCGCCGATGCACGCTCCTGAGGTCTATCCCGAACACGATCTGTTCATTCAGCTCATGAAGTTGAAGAACACATTGCGCTACATGCAGGGCGAGCAGCTCATCACTCACCTCGGCCGCGAATACTACGACTAGAGAGCAGTGTTCAGTTCTGAGTAGTGAGTTGTGAGTTTCGCAGCTCATCGCACGGCTCACCACTCATCACTCGCGACTCACAACCACCCTACACGGAACTCGAAACCGCACTAATTGTGGCGCTCGCGTTGCTTCGTCGACTTGACGAAGTGCGGCCGCCGATCATCCGTTCGACTCGCCAATCCTCGCGCATCCACCCATTTACGATTCGTCGTACTCCGCGCCGAACGCACGATGTCGTTTCGGCGAACACTTTTTTTCGCGACCGCTCGTGTGGCAAAGAAGGACAATAACGTGCGTGCGTGTAACGATCGGCGAGTGCCTTCGTCAGGCGGGTGTCATCAGCGAAGAGGCACTACACGCCGCACTCCTCGAGCAGAAGCGGTCCGGCGAACGAATTGGTTCAGTGTTCGTTCGTCTCAATCTGGCCAGTGAGCGTCAGATCGCGAAAGCGATCGGCACTCAGCTCGGCTTCGAGTATGTCGACCTCGTTGCGCACCCTCCGGATCCGGCTGCGGTAAAGCTGATTCCGAAGGACGTCGCGCTCAAACGCAATTGCATCGCGGTGGCTGTCGAGAAGAACGTCTTGACGGTGGCGATGTGCGATCCGCTGCAATTCGCACTCGTCCAGGATCTCGAATTTCAGACGAGCCATCACATCAAGCAGGTTGTGGCGACGCAAGCCGATATCAGCGCCGCCATCGAAGCCGGCTATCCAGCCCAATCGGTAATCCGCAGCGCTTCGACGCGTATGCCGGCGCCCGGCACCGGCGAGGCCGCGCGCCAACGCAACGAGCACATCTTCGAACAGTCGGCACCGCGGACGTCCACAGGCGACGACGCGCCAATCATCGATATCGTCAACCTGGTGATCAACGGTGCGCTCAAGAGTCGCGCGAGTGACATTCACATCGAGCCGACCGAAGACAGCGTCATCGTGCGTCACCGCCTCGACGGGTTGTTGAAAGAGGTGATGGATGTGCCGAAGTGGGTTCACGACGGCCTGGTCGCGCGGATCAAAATCATGGCCGGCCTCGACATTGCCGAGAAACGATTGCCGCAGGACGGGCGCATCCGTGCGGCAGCGGACGAGGGACAGGAGGTCGACGTTCGCGTGTCGACGCTGCGGACCATCTTCGGCGAGAAGATCGTGCTTCGGCTTCTCGATCACCGGAAAGGCGTGCCGCCGCTCGACGAGCTCGGCTTGTCGGCTCCGGCGCTGGACCGCATCCGGTTCTTTCTCCGCCATCAGCATGGAATGATCCTCGTCGTCGGGCCGACGGGGTCCGGGAAGACGACGACGCTGTCATCGGCGATCTCGACTATTCGCTCGGGGCGGACGAACATCGTCACCATTGAGGATCCGGTTGAGTACCAGATTCCGGGCGTCAATCAGACGCAAATCAACACCAAGATCAACCTCACGTTCGCCGGCGCGCTGCGGTCCATCCTCCGTCAGGACCCCGACGTGGTTCTCGTCGGTGAGATTCGCGATCAGGAAACAGCGCGAATCGCGATGCAGGCCGCGCAGACGGGACACCTGGTGCTGTCCACGTTGCACACCGATGATGCGCCGTCATGCGTGACCCGGCTGACGGACATAGGCATCGAACCCTACGTGACGGCGTCGGCGCTCATCGGGGTCGTTGCGCAGCGTCTGGTTCGTCGGCTGTGCCTGAATTGCCGGTCTCCCTATATCCCTGAACCCGAGACATTGCGCGCCATGGGGCTTTGCGGAAACGAAACACCGCAGCCGACGTTCTACCGAGCCGTCGGCTGCGATGCGTGCAAGCGAATCGGTTACAAGGGTCGGGTCGGTATCTACGAGATCATGACGGTGACCAACGAGCTTCGCCGGTTCATCGCGCAGCGAGGTGCAGAGGCACAGCTGCGCGAGGCGGCGATTGCATCCGGCATGATTTCCCTTGGAGAAGACGGCCTTGCGAAAGTAAAAGCCGGGATCACCACGCCGCAAGAGTTGTTGCGCGTGGTCACGGAAGTTCGTCAGACCCGCAGCGAATGTGCGGCGTGCCGCACACGATTATCCGCAGGCTTCGTTGCGTGCCCGAACTGTGGACAGCGCGTCGCCAGCGGTTGTTCGCACTGTTCCCGACCTGTCCGAACCGAGTGGAAGTTCTGCGCGTTTTGTGCCGAACCAATCGACAGGTCCGGCGCGGAGCGGTCCGGTATCGATGTCACACATTGGCGTCCGGCCACCGCACTGCCGGCGGCTGCTGACGGGGAACTCGGCAACAGAAGTTGAACGGTCGCGCGGTCCACTCGTATGGCCACCACTTATTACGAGCTGCTTGGCGTCGCATTGACAGCGTCTTCCGACGAAATCAGGAGCGCGTTTCGACGCGAGATAGCCAGGTATCATCCGGACAAGGTCCAGCATCTCGGCAACGAATTCCAGAGCATTGCTGCAATCCGATCGGCGGAGCTGACGCAGGCCTACAAGACGCTGACCGATGGGACTCTGCGCGCCGACTACGACGCCCGCGTGAGCGCTTCGGCTGTTTCACAACCTCGGCCGTCGGCGCCCGCGCCGGTTCCGGAATCGGGCGCATCGTTCGACGCGGAGTCGGTGACATCAGCGGTTCGGACGGGAGTCAGCAACTTCGTGCGACAGGCGGCAGTCGTACGGTTTCGACAAGCGCTGCAGGCGGAATTCGGATTCTGTGAGGAAGTGGCAGTGGACGGCTTCGACATCGTCTGCGCCCCTGTCAGAACCAGGTTGTGGAGCAGGCTTCCGCCACGGATCTACGCGAGGTTCGTGCGTTACGTAGACGTAGCAGCGGTCACAGAAACGTGTGAAACGGTGCGCCGTGCCGTGGCACGCGACGAACGCGGGTTGTGCGTGTTCCTGATCGCGCCAAATGTGATGCCCGAGGCGGAGCTAAGCGTGACGGTCACCCGGGAGCGACGCAAGTTCAGATCGCGCGGTTTTACATTGACGATCGTACCGGTGAACACTCGCAGCTGGACGGCGCACGTTCCGAACGATGTGCCCCCGGCGATACGATCCATGGTGGCTCGTCTCCAGCGTTCGTGACATGGCGCTCATCGAAACCCACGATCTCTGGAAGACCTACGTCATGGGCGAAGAGGAGGTCCATGCCCTTCGAGGTGTGTCGGTGGAAATCGAGCGCGGAGAGTACGTCGCCATCATGGGACCCTCTGGCTCCGGCAAATCGACACTCATGAACCTCATCGGGTGCCTCGATACTCCGACCAGGGGCACTTATTTGCTGAACGGCAAACGCGTCAGCGACATGAATGACAACGAACTGGCGCGGATCCGCAACGAGGAGGTCGGCTTCGTTTTTCAGACCTTCAATCTCCTGCCGCGTGCTTCTGCGCTCCACAACGTGGAACTGCCGCTTGTTTACGCCGGGATCTCCGGTAAGGTGCGCCAGGAGCGGGCCAAGCTCGCGCTCGAGCGAGTGGATCTCGCGTCGCGCATGACCCATCGGCCGAACGAGCTTTCGGGCGGGCAGCGGCAGAGGGTCGCAATCGCAAGAGCGCTCGTGAACAATCCCTCGCTGCTGCTGGCCGACGAACCAACTGGAAACCTCGATTCGAAAACCGGGACCGAAATCATGAGCCTGTTTGCCCGTCTGCATGACGCGGGCAATACGATCATTCTCGTGACGCACGAAGCCGACATTGCCGCCTTTGCGCACCGCGCCGTGCATCTGAGAGACGGGCAGATCGAAAAGGACGTCAGGCGGGCCGCTTAAGGCCCTACCGGGATGGTGTCCGTGAGACGTACGCGTGTGGTCTGCCCGGGCCGCCACGCTTCCCAGTCGACGCGAACGCGGCTCCCTTCCACTGCGATCGCGCGAATGTGGACGGACGGCTCGAAACAGCGACGAGCCACCTGGCCCGCGAGACTCGCGGCGTTTGCGGTCGCGGCACCGGCAGCAATTACGTCAGCGTCCATGCGACTGATTCGGCATTCGTGAACATTCGTTGCGTCATCGGTACCGACGACCCAATATTCGTCTGCCGCTTTTTGCTCGTACTCAGCAGGACTGCCATACGTCGTCGAATACATGTCGTACGTCGATATCAGCGGAGAGACCTCGACTTTCAGCAACGATACGACGAGCTGGATAGCCAGAAACGCGGCGACAACGCCTGCGACCGCCGGTCGGAACAGGCCCGCTCCTCTGCCCTCTCGCCCGTCCGTATGAGAGTTACTTCGTTCAAAGCCGGGCGCTATCAGATGCCACGGCAGGAATGAGAGCAGCAGAATCCACCATCCCGGCCAGAACAGCCCCTGCAGCAGGGAAAAGCCCGCGAGCAGCGCCAGCGCCGACAGGCCCGCAAGCAGTCGATAGCGGTACAACCGCGACAGAGCGCCCACAATAACGAGGCTTTCGATGGCAATCGCGCCGAACGATAGCAGCACCGCGATGGAATGGTAGCGACCGAGCTGAAGTCCCCAGTCGACCATCGCCTGGCGTGAATCGGACAGGAAGTGATACTTCACCGTGCCATTCAGAATCCACGCAAGGCCACTTTCCCGGAGCTTCGCGAACGCTGCGGCGGCGAATATCACCCCAAGCGTCAAACCCGGCATCCAGACCACGAAGCCGTACTCTTTGGGCGCTGCGCGGGGAATCTCCTTGCGACGGAGCAACGCATCAATGCTCCACGCATCGCCCCAGCGTGCCCACAACAGACAGAGAAGCGTCATCAGCAGCGCGCAGACCGTGTGGTACGTGACGCGGGTCGTGTACAGAATCGCCCAGGCAAACACTCCGAGGCTCGTCAACGCGAATGCCGTTCGAGTGAACGCGCCGGCGATGAACAGCGATCCCCACACAGCCACCCACGGAGAAATCCACGCTGCGAGCGATGGTACGCCCTGGAACATGCTCACCATGACCTGGTGAGGCCGGGAGAGCACGTTTCTCTGTCCTGTTGTCCAGCCGTCACCCACCGGCCGCTGGAGCACGAATATCAGCAGCGCGACACCAAAAACGATCCTGAACAGGGCCGCCGCTTCAGGAGAAGCATCGGGAATGCGGCTGCGTATCCACGCCAGCAAAGCGGCTGTGGTGTATGCCGTCGTATCGCGCGGCGCGAGGAACATGCTGCGGAGGGTCAAGAGGGGCCCGCGAACCGCTCGAGGTGCCACATACGTGAGCGCCGCAAGTCCCACCGCGGCGAGGCCCGTGAACAAGAACAATGCGCTCAGGATCTCGAGCGCGATCGGCACCCACGGCCGCGACGTTTGGTAGGGCAGACGTGGTGCAAAATACCCGACCCGAAACGCGGTGCGATGGATCTGATGAGTGTCTTCAACTGCGCTGTCAGCGACGAGCGCCCTGATATTGTCACGAGACAGATTCGTGAGCGCGTAGCCCCACGTGCTTCCTTCTCTCAGTTCCCGCTGGGTGAGGCCGTAACGATGTTCGAGTTGACTTCTTGTCGTTTCGTCTGTGGAGGCCGCCCATCGGACGTGAACATAGACGGGACGCGGACCAAACGTCAGGCGCAGCGTTCCATAGGCGATCGTCGCCATTACGAACAATGCAATGCCAGAAACGACAAGACGCCGAATGTCCCCACCCAGCTGGCTTTTCATTCCTATACCGCGGCCCAGTGTGACGCGCCGACTTCTCTAAGAGCGGCGTGCGCGTCGAACGAATCCGGCTCGAGGCAGATTCGTTGACGGGGTGCGTCGGGATCGAGCACGGGTACTGCACTTAACAACGCACGAGTGTAGGGATGGATGGGATTCGTGAACAATTGGCGCGTGTCGCCCATCTCAACGATTCGGCCCAGGTACATCACTGCAACCCGGTCGCAGATGTTCTCGACCAGTCGCAGGTCGTGCGCAATGAAAAGGTAAGTCAGTTTCAGCCGGTCTTTCAGCTCGAGCATCAAGCGCACCACCTGCGCCTGGATCGAAACGTCCAGAGCGGACACGGCTTCGTCGGCGATGACAAGCGCAGGACTGAGTGCAAGAGCGCGCGCGATGCCGATGCGCTGACGCTGCCCGCCGCTGAATTCGTGAGGATAACGTGTCAGATGCTCGCGATCGAGTCCCACCAGGCTGAACAGTTCGCCAACTCGCGCGCGGCGCTCCGCTTTTGATCCCAGCGCGTGGATGATCAGGGGCTCTTCCACGATGTCTCCGGCGCGCATGCGCGGGTTGAGCGACGAGTAGGGATCTTGAAAAACGATCTGCATATCCCGCCGGGCCTCGCGCATCCGCGCGCGCGAGAATTGCAGGACGTTTTCTCCACGAAAAATCACATCGCCCGAAGTGGGCTCGATCAGACGAAGGATACAGCGTCCGGTGGTGCTCTTTCCGCTTCCTGACTCCCCGACCAGGCCGAACATCTCTCCTTCCTCGATCGTGAAGCTCACATCTTCCACGGCCCTGACGATGGCTGCCTCACGCCACAGTCCTTGTTTGCGCACGAAATTCTTGACGAGATGACGTACCTCGAGCAGCGGCATCACCCGCCTCCGCCGTAGCCGCCGGCGCGCATCCCGGGCACGGCACTGAGCAGCTTTCGCGTGTAATCGTGGCTCGGCTCACGAAGTATCTGCCTGACCGTTCCCTGCTCAACGAGCAGACCGTCGTGCATAACCGCAACGCGGTCGGCCATTTCGGCAATGACTCCGAAATCGTGGGTGATCAACAGCAGCGCGAGGTTGTAGCGCTCCCGCAGCTCTCTGAGGAGATCGAGCACCTGCGCCTGGATTGTCACGTCGAGAGCGGTCGTCGGTTCGTCGGCAATGACCAAAGGGGGGTGGCACGCGAGCGCAATTGCAATCATGACGCGCTGCCGCATCCCGCCGGACAGCTGATGCGGATAGTCACGAACACGCCGACTCGCATCTGGAATATGGACGGCTTCAAGCAGCTCCGCGGCACGCTTCCATGCCTGGACACGATCGACCCGCCCATGAACGGTGAGCGCTTCTGCGATTTGGTCGCCCACCCGCATGACGGGATTCAGCGCCGTCATCGGTTCCTGGAAGATGAGTGAGATCCCCGCGCCGCGCACCTTTTGCATTTCCCGCTCCGGCAGGGAGAGAAGATCGCGGCCGTCGAAGAAAACACGTCCCGAGGCGATGCGTCCGGGCGGCTGAAGCAGGCGAAGGATGGAGAAGGCGGTCACGGACTTGCCGCTTCCCGATTCCCCCACCAGCCCCAGGGTTTCGCCGGGAGCAATCTGGAAGCTGACGTCGTTGACCGCCGTGACCGTCGAGCGGGGTGTTTCGAAGACGACCGTGAGTTGCTGGACGTCCAGGAGTGGATCGGCCATTACACGCCGGAACTGTCCTGATATTCTCCGAAAACGCCTCGAAGCGTATCTGCAATGTCGCCCAGGGTGGCGTGGGCCTCAATCGCCGCAATCACGGGCGGCACGAGATTGGAGCCGTCCCGCGCGGCCCGGTCGATTGCGGCCAGGCTCTCCCGCCATTCGTGCTCACTGCGGCCGCTTCGAACGGCGCGAAGACGTTCGACTTGCCGGCGCTCGACGTCAGGGTCCACGTGGAACACGTCGGTCGTCGCGTCATTGGCATCGTCAGGTGCGATGAAACGGTTCATCCCGACGATGATGGCCCGACCCGAGTCGATTGCCTGCTGAGATTCGTAGGCGGCCTCTTGAATCTGTCGCTGGACGTAGTGGGACTCGATCGCCGCGAGACCACCCCCTTGTGCGTCGATTGTTGCGAGAAGTTGCCGTGCCTCGCGCTCGATCCGATCCGTCAACGTCTCAATCGCATACGCACCGCCTACCGGGTCGACCGTATTTCCCACGCCGCTCTCATGCAGGATGATCTGCTGCGTACGCAGGGCGATCGTCGCGCTGTCCTCCGTCGGCAGCGCCAGCGCCTCGTCTCGGGAGTTGCAGTGCAGGGACTGGGTTCCGCCGAGCACTGCCGCCA
Organism: uncultured Acidobacteriota bacterium; assembly: GCA_963814955.1. GTDB lineage: Bacteria > Acidobacteriota > Vicinamibacteria > Vicinamibacterales > UBA2999 > DATCJA01. The sequence goes on along the minus strand of CAWFEX010000006.1, from coordinate 654,489 downwards.
GAGCTTGCAAGGCGACGCGGACGATGTTGTTGTCGGGCTGCTGCGCGGTGAGGGTACTGCCGGCAGTCTGTGTGTGAAACCGCAGCTGCAGTGCTCGGGGATTCGTCGCACCGAACTGCTCCCGCATCAGACTGGCCCACAGGCGTCTCGCCGCGCGGAACTTCGCGATCTCTTCCAGGAAATTGTTGTGAGCGTTGAAGAAGAACGAAATTCGCTGACCGATCGTGTTGGCATCGAGGCCGGCATTCACGGCGGCACGGACGTACTCGCATCCATGCGCCAATGTAAACGCCACTTCCTGGACGGCCGTGGCCCCTGCTTCTCGAATGTGATAACCGCTGACCGAGATGGGGTTCCAGTGCGGCATTTCGCGCTCACAGAAGGCCATCACATCGGTCACGATGCGAAGCGACGGACGCGGTGGGTAGATGTATGTGCCGCGCGCCACATATTCCTTGAGGATGTCGTTCTGCACCGTGCCTGACAGCGCCGGAAGCGGGGTTCCATGCCGTTTGGCCACAGCCGCGTACAGAGCGAGCAGAATGATGGCCGTGGCATTAATGGTCATCGACGTTGAGACGCGGTCGAGAGGAATCCCCTCGAGGAGTACGGACATGTCCTCGATGGAATCTATCGCCACTCCGACACGGCCTACCTCGCCGGCGGCGAGCGGGTGGTCCGAGTCGTAGCCAATCTGCGTGGGCAGATCAAAAGCCACGCTCAGGCCGGTCACCCCGCGGCCGAGGAGGTAGCGAAACCGTCGGTTCGAGTCCGCCGCCGTTGCGAACCCGGCGTACTGCCGCATGGTCCAGGGGCGCCCGCGATACATGTCGGGCTGGATGCCGCGGGTGAACGGAAACACGCCCGGATTACCGATGTGTTCGTCGAAATCGGACCGGCGGATGTCGTCCGGCGCCGCAAACCAGCTGGCCATTTGGCCGGATTGTACGTCGATTTGTTGACACCTTTTGCCGCTGCCTCTACAATGCCAAGAGGCCTTATCTAAAGGCTAAACCACTGTAGATAAACAAATTGGCGCTCAGCCTCTGCAGGTCGCCCTGGCCGAGCAGGTTCGGGCTGAGAGACGCCCCCGGATCCCGGCCCGGCGGCGGGTGAGGAGGACAAGAATGGATGACGTCGTCAACCGGTTCGCCAAAGAGCTGGCCGACGCAATCGCCGCTGCAGTCGCCGAGAGTCCTCAAGTCGAGGCGTGTCGTGCGAGCGCTCGTGAGGCCGGTTTTGAGATGCGAGTGACGCTCGAGGCCGTCGTCGGTTTTGTGAACCGGGCCAATGGAGGCGCCGTGACGAAGATTACGACGCCGGCACGTCTGCTCCCCGCCCGCCGGTCGTTCGATCTCACCGCCAACGATCGACGCTTTCTCCGGTCGCTGCGTATCGGCATCGACGAGGCGAAAGAGGAGGCTGTCGAGTAGACCGCAGGTTCGCGGGTTCACGTTCCGCGTTCCAGGTTCGGGCCGATGCCATGCGCATCGGCCCTTTTTACGTACGCGCCTTACCCTGGTTGGCCACCGCCTCCATCGCGCTTTTCACTGCATCAGGATCGCCAAGGTAGAACTTCTGCAGCGGCGCGAGATCATCGTTCAGTAAGTAGACCAGCGGGACCCCGGTCGGGATGTTCAATTCCACGATGTCCTGGTCCGACACGTTATCGAGAAACTTCACGAGGGCGCGCAGACTGTTGCCGTGTGCGGCAATGAGTACGCGCTTGCCGGCGTGAATATCGGGGGCGATTGCCGTGTGCCAGTATGGCAGAAACCTCGCAACGGTATCCTTCAACGACTCGGTCAGGGGCAGCTGATCGGGCGGAATCTCTGCATAGCGACGATCCCGCGAAGGATGGCGAGGGTCGTTGGCAGTGAGTGGCGGCGGCGGAATGTCGTAACTGCGGCGCCAGATCTTGACCTGGGCTTCACTATGCTGCGCCGCCGTCTCCGCCTTGTTCAGCCCTTGCAGCGCGCCGTAGTGGCGTTCGTTGAGCCGCCACGATCGGTGCACCGGAATCCACATCATGTCGAGCTCGTCGAGGGCAACCCACAACGTGCGGATGGCGCGTTTCAGGACCGATGTGTAGGCGACGTCGAATTCGTACTTCTCGGCACCCATCAAACGGCCTGCGTCGCGCGCTTCGATGCGCCCTTTTTCGCTCAGGTCGACGTCGGTCCAGCCTGTGAACCGGTTTTCCCGATTCCACACGCTTTCGCCGTGACGAAGCAAAACCAGCCTGTGCATGAACGATCCTCTGTGGACGAAGTTGCGAACCTAATGAGGCTGCGTCGCTAACTGGCGAATCGCCGTGCGTCCCGCGTATTTCGCCGACGACCCGAGCTCTTCCTCGATCCGCAGCAACTGGTTGTACTTGGCGACGCGATCGCTGCGGCTGGCCGACCCGGTTTTTATCTGGCCGGCGGACGTTCCGACGGCGAGATCCGCAATCGTGGTGTCTTCCGTCTCGCCGGAGCGATGGGAAATCACCGTGGCGTACCCTGCGTTGCGTGCCATCGCTATGGCGTCGAGAGTTTCCGACACCGTTCCAATCTGATTCAGTTTCACCAGCAATCCATTTCCGACGCCTTCGGCAATCCCTTTGGCCAGGATTTCCGGATTGGTCACAAACACATCGTCGCCGACGAGCTGAAGGCGGCTGCCGAGCTCCCGCGTCAGCATCTTCCACCCCTCCCAGTCGCCTTCCGCGAGTCCATCTTCAATGGACACGATTGGATACTGTCGAACCCACTCGCTGTACATCGCGATCATTTCGGCGCTCGTTCGGCTCTGCTCGCCCGACTTGACGAACATATATCGTCCATCCTGCCAGAGCTCGCTCGAGGCGACGTCCAGGGCAAGCACCACGTCCTTTCCTGCGGTGTAGCCGGCTTTGCCAATGGCCTCGGCCACTAGATCGAGCGCTTCGCGGTTCGATCGGAGGTTTGGCGCAAACCCACCTTCGTCACCCACCCCCGTCGAGTGTCCCGCTTTCTTGAGAATCGAGCGGAGTGCGTGAAATATCTCGGTGCCAGCTCTGAGGGCTTCGGCAAACGTTGGAAGCCCGACCGGCATCACCATGAACTCCTGCAAGTCGACGCTGCTGTCGGCGTGAGCTCCACCGTTGAGGATGTTCATCATCGGGACTGGCAGGACGTATACGCGGGGGACGGCGCCGCTAAGACGTGCGATCCGTTGGTACAACGGTTCATGAGCGGCGGCGGCCGCCGCCTTGACGGCCGCCATAGACACCGCGAGAAGGGCGTTGGCTCCGAGTCGGCTCTTGGTTGGGGTACCGTCCAAAGCGATTAAGGCCGCGTCGATCGCCCGTTGATCGAGAGGCTGGCCACGAAGTGCGCCTGCTATGTCCTGGTTGACGTGATTGACGGCGGATCGCACACCTTTGCCGGCATAGCGGCGCATATCGCCGTCGCGAAGCTCGAGCGCTTCGCGCTCGCCGGTAGACGCCCCGGACGGTACGGCGGCTCGCCCGGAGATGCTATCTGCCCAGAGTTCTGCCTCGACGGTCGGATTGCCGCGTGAATCCAGAACCTCCCGGCCATGAATGCGGGTGATTTGCATGGGTAGTTCGAAGGTCAAAGGTTAAAGGTCAAAGGTCAAAGGAAGCGTCGAAAGGTCGTCGATCACGCATGCGTCACGCCGCCGCGATCGGCGTCGGCCTCGGCGTGCAGCGCTTCTTCGCTAATCGGGCCAATAAGAGGCTCGTCGTCAGCGGTGACGACGACGATCCCTTCTTCGCTGACGGTATGACGGCGCCGGTCCTCCGTCGCATCGAAGCCAATGAGCGCTCCGCGTGGAATGAGAACGTCACGATCGACAATCGTACGTCTGAGGCGGGCGTGGCGGCCCACGCGAACACCCGGCATCAGAATCGACTGTTCGATCTCGCAGAAGCTGTGGACACGAACGTTTGGGCACAGAATGCTGCCGACGACTCTACTCCCGGAGATGATGCAGCCGTTCGAGATTACCGAATCGAGCGCCTGACCACATCGATGCCCCTGCTCGGCGAACACGAACTTCGCCGGCGGCGCTTGCGGCTGATACGTGCGCAGAGGCCACTCCGGATCGTACAGATTGAATTCAGGATTCACCTGGCAGAGATCCATGCTGGCCTCGAAGTAGGCGTCCAGCGTTCCAATGTCGCGCCAGTACTTCGCGGCTTTCTTGTTCTCGTCATAAAAGCGGTAACACACGACAGGTGCTGTTCTGATCAGCGACGGAATGATGTTCTTGCCGAAATCGTGCTCGCTGTCGGCGTGGCCGGCATCGTCTTCGAGCGCCCGCACCAGGACCTCTGTGCGGAAGATGTAAACCCCCATGGACGCCAGCGCGACGTCCGGCGAGCCTGGTCCCGGAGTCGGTTCGGTCGGCTTTTCCTGAAATCCAACGACGCGATCGAACTCGTCAACCGTCATGATTCCGAAGCGCCGTCCTTCCGAGCGTGGGACTTCGAGGCTCGCCACCGTCACATCGGCATCGCGATCCAGATGGAAACGCAGCATCTTCGAGTAATCCATCTTGTACACGTGGTCGCCGGACAGCACGATGATGTGACGGGGTTCTTCGCGGACGATGGAGTAGAGGTTCTGATAGACGGCATCGGCGGTGCCGAGATACCAGTGCTCGCCGACGCGTTTCTGGGGCCCGAGGATCTCGATGAATTCGCCAAGCTCCTCCGACACAACGCTCCAGCCCATCCGGACGTGGCGATTGAGCGACAACGATTTGTACTGCGTGGCGATAAAAATGCGGCGCAGTCCCGAGTTGATGCAGTTGCTGAGTGTGAAGTCGATGATCCGGTAGGGCCCTCCGAAGTAAACCGCTGGTTTGGCCCTGTCCTTTGTCAGCGGGTATAGCCGCTCACCAGTTCCGCCAGCGAGCAGAACAACGAGGGTATCGTCGAGCTCCATGGGTCACGAAGGGTTGGCGATGATAGCACGCACCTGCCTGAGATTAGCTCGATAGAACGCGGTTTATCTTCCATATTTATCGCCTTCGGCTTGTTTGACTTGCCTCAGATTCGTGCCTATGATCAGGCGATTCGGTTCCTTGGATGCTCCCTTCAAGGGGCCCTTGTCGACGAAGAGAGGCATGATGAATATCCGTCGGGTTCTCACGGTTGCGATCGCGACCGTATCGCTGGCCGGCGCATCAGTGCTCGCGCAGAACAATCAGCAACCAAACAACGCACAGCAGAACCGCCGCGAACAGGAAAAGAGAAGTCAGCAAGAGCAGCGTGACATCGAGGCGCTCGTGCAGGTGGTCGACGCCGTCGCCGCAGGCAAACAGCCTGCGCCAACCGATATTCCCGTCACGTGGGCTGGGAACCACTTCGTAAAGGGTGCGGAAAACGCCACGTTCATTCCATTCACCCTGACGGTCGACGCGAGCAAGCTTGCTGCACCAGGCGTAGCGCTTTACGTTCGCGCCGTCGCTAAAGGTGCGGCTGCACCCGCACCCGCACAGCCGGCTCCGCAGGGCAATAACAACAACCGCGATCGACAGCAGCAGGCTGCTCCCACGTACCCGTGGGACGACATCCAGTTTCTGGATGTGCCTGCCGGCGGCAAGATCTCGCGTGCGTTGATGTTGAAACCAGGTGAATACGAGCTCTTCGTGGCCGTCAAGGAAAAGACGCCGCAGCAGCAGCAGCGAAACGCGCCGCCGCAGAAGTCGGGCTTCATGCGTCAGCCGCTGACCGTGCCCGATTACAGCAGCGCCACCGAAATTACCATCAGCACGCCGATCATCGCCGACTCGGTTGAGCCGCTGACGACACCGCTCAGCGCCGATGAACTGAGGGCGAATCCCTACACATTCGGCGGCACGCTGCGTGTTATGCCGGCTGCGGATGCGACGCTGAAAGTAAGCGACGATTTGCAGTTGTTGTTCTGGGTTTACGGGGTGCAGCACAACAACGGCGTTCCCGATGTCCAGATCGAATACAACTTCCACCAGAAGACGGCGGAAGGTGAAAAATTCTTCAATAAGACGCAGCCCCAGGCGATCAACCAGTCGACGCTGCCGCCCGGCTTCAGCATCACTGCCGGACATCAGGTGCTGGGGTTCCTCGGCGTGCCGTTGAAGAGTTTTCCGGCAGGCGAATATCGCGCGGAAATCAAGGTTACAGACAAGCTGTCGGGCAAGACGCTGACGCACAACGCCACGTTCACTGTTCAGGCCTGACAAGCCAGGAGGCCGCCGGCCGATCTCATGCGCCGCCATTTCACAGCGTGCACCGTCGTTGCACTGATGTGTATGGCGGTTGCTGCGCCTGCGGCGGCGCAGTTCGGCGCGCGCACCTATGCGCCGACGCTCGTTCGCGCGTCGGGCACACCGCACGCCGTGGTTCACGGCGTCGTGCTCGATGAGGGCGGCCACCCGCTGGAAGGCGTGGTTGTTTCGGCGTTCGGATCTACCTCAGTATTCGCGGTGTCCGATCCCCGCGGGCGGTTTTCCTTCCGCAACGTCCCTTTCGGTCCTTATGTTGTCCGCGCCCATTTGCAGGGATATCTCCCGCCGCGCGGCCTCCTCATTGACGTAAACAGCGCGTCCCTGACGGTGTCGGCAATTGCATTGACGCGCCGGGATGGCTCCGATGACGTGCCGGTGTTGACCGCCGGTGTGGGCGCCGGCGAGACACCGGCTGCAATTCCCGATGACAAGGGAGAGAGCCACGATCACGGCGAGGTTGCCTGGCGCCTTCGCCATCTGAAACGCAGCGTGCTCAAGGACGCCGCAGTCAATCTCATCACCGGTGTTGGCGGCAACGATTTCCTCGGCGATTCGCTCGACAGCCTTGGCTGGGCAATTGGGACGCCTGCGAAGCTCGCGTCATTTTTTGCCGATGTTCCCTGGAATGGTCATGTCGACCTGCTGACGAGCACTTCGTTCGACCGACCACAAGACCTGTTCTCCATGCAGACAGGGCCTCCGCGTGGCGTGGCCTTTGTGGCGCTGGAAGCGCCAACCACCAGCGGCCAATGGACGATGCGGGGAGCCGCCAATCAGGGTCAGGGTGATTTGTCCTCGTGGATTTTTGCGGCGTCGTTCGAACGACGTCCTGCCGCGCATCGCTACGAGGCCGGACTTTCGTACGGCACGCAGTCGTATGTGGGCGGCAACGGCACCGGTCGAAGGACGGTCTTCGACGACACCCGCAACGTCGGCGCGGTGTACGCGTACGACGACTGGACGATCACACCCCGGTTGGCGGTCAACTTCGGTGCGAAATACGCGCGCTACGACTATCTGAAAGAGCCGTCGTTGTTCAGTCCGCGCGCGAGCGTGACCGTCACGCCGACCACGGACGAGACGTTCAAGGTGCGCGCCGCACTTTCCCGCCGCGCCGTTGCGCCTGGCGCCGAGGAGTTCATCCCGCCGACCAGCGGATTGTGGCTGCCGCCCGAGCGGACGTTTTCACCGCTCTCGGCACGCCGCGGCTTCAGTGCCGAGCGCGTCAATCACATGGAACTGTCTGCGGAACGCGAATGGGCCGGCGACTTCGTCACGGGCGTTCGTGTGTTTCGCCAGCGTGTCGACGATCAGCTCGTCACGCTCTTCGGTTCGATGGTGCCGGGCAGTTCCGCGGCGAGCTTGAGTCACTACTACGTCACGTCCGCCGGCGACCTAAGTGTCCTCGGGTGGGGTGTGAGTGTGAGCCGCCGAGTGGCAGACCGGCTGAGCGCCTCGGTCGATTACACCAACGTCGATTCAGCCTGGATCGGGAGCTCGCCGAGCGATGTGGCCCTGTCGCGATTCGCGATGGGAATCCGGCATCGGGAGCACGAGCGTTTTCATGACGTCACAACGACGGTCGACAGTACGCTTCCCGTTACCGACACGCGGCTGTTTGTGATGTACAAGGTGAACTCGCGACTCGACGTATGGCCTTCCGAGTCCCGCAGCCGTGCACGATTCGATGTGCAGCTGACGCAAGCTTTGCCGTTTCTGAGCTTTGGTGGTGCGGAGCTGGAGATGTTGATGGCGGTTCGAAGCATGTTCCGTGAGGACCTGCTCGACACGTCGGTGTACGACGAGGTTCTCGTGATTCGGCCGCCCAAGCGCGTAGTTGGCGGCGTGACCGTTCGGTTTTAAGGAATAAGGCAAATCTAAAGCTAAAGCCAAGGGTCAAGTCGGTTGCGGAGGCGTGACCGTTGATCTTCGGCTTATTTTTTTCGCTCATTCCGGCGTCCATTTTGTTGAACGAGCAGTACCGCCGTTTGGATCGAGAAACGGCCATCCTCGGACGGTAAGGAAGAAGACGTTTAATTACAGTGCTTTACGACCGATCAGACGACGCGCGGCGTGGTATATCGTTTGCTCCCTCGAGCGACTTCGCGGACGTGGTGTCTCGTCCGTACGACCATTCGATGCCAAGACTGTCGGCTGCACCGTGGCTTCAGAGCCCCTCGTTCCGCTGGGCGCACTCCATGTTTCCCATCGTGGTGGTGGGCGTTCTGCTGTCTCTCGGCGCCGCGAATATCGTCGCGCGCGCGACCTTCGACGAGGTCGAGGACGGTGTGCTCTGGACGCTCCGTCCCGAGGGCGTGACCGCGGCCGAAATCGCCAACGGGACGCCAGCCGCACGTGCAGGCGTTCAGAGGGGCGACGTGCTGTTGGCGATCGACGACTCACCCGTTCAGAGTGTCGAGGACGTGGTCGAGGCGCTGCACCGCTCGCAGGCGGGAGCGACCGCGCGCTACACCGTGGTGCGTCTGGGCACCCGCGAGGTTGTCGATCTGCGAATCGCCTCCGTCCCGAATGGCGCGAGGCCTTTTTACTTCCTGCTTGCCGGCATCGGTATCTTCACGCTGCTCGTCGGCGGCGCCGTTCGCGTGCTGCGTCCGCGCGACCCGGCCACTCTTCATTTCCTCTGGTTGTCAGTAGCGTTTTTCGGTCTTTTCACGTTCTCGTTCAGCGGGCGTCTGGATCGTCTCGACTGGGTCTTTTACTGGGGAGACGCCATCTCGATTCTGATGCTGCCCGCGCTCTTCCTGCACTTCGCCCTGGTGTTTCCGGAGCGCCAGCCGACAACGTGGGCCGACCGCCTCGGCCCGGCCGTCGTCGCCCTGATTTACGTGCCCGCCGCCATACTGGGTATTGCGCGCGCGATTGCGCTGGCTCGCAGTGCCTCGAACGCTCCGTTGTTCATGGCCGTGATTGGCACGCTCGATCGGCTCGAGCACGCGCACATGGCGGCGTACTTCGTCGCGGGTCTCGTCGCCCTTACTCCCGTGTTCGGCAGCGCGTCCTCCATCACGGCCAGGCGGCAGCTGCGATGGCTCACCTGGGGCACGGGCCTGGGCATCGCCCCGTTCGTCCTTGGATATGCCATTCCCTGGACGGTGGGCGTCGAACCATCGTTGCCCATGCAGCTTTCGGCTGTTCCCTTGAGTCTGGTTCCGCTTGCTTACGCGTCGGCGATCGTGCGGTACCGGCTGATGGACGTCGAAGTCATCATCAAGCGCACTCTCGGATACATCGCCGCCGTGGCGGCCGTCGTGGCCATCTATGTGGTTCTGCTGCAGGGATTCACCCGTCTCTTCTCGAGGGAGAACGTCGGATACAACTGGATTCTCGCCGCAGTGGTCACCGTGATCGCGCTGCTGCTGGCGCCGTCGGTGAAACGGGCCGTTCAGAACGGTCTGGATCGCGCGTTCTACCGCGATCGCTACGACTACCGCCGTGCGCTGGTGGGGTTCGCGCGCGACCTCAACAGCGATCTCGATCTGAATCGTCTTGCCGAACGCCTCGTCTCCCGCGTGGTGGAAACGCTCGTGGTCGATCGGATGGCGCTGATGATTGCCAGCGAGGACGGTCCGGAGTTCGAGTGTGTCTCCGCGTCAGGCTTCGACGATCACCCGGCGCCGCTCAGTTCGGGTTCGGAGATCGGTGCGCGGCTTGGAGCGGGACACATCGTCGCGCTCGACGATCCCATTGCTTCGAGCGAATTTTCACCGGAGGAGGTGGAGTTCTGGCGACAAATCGGTCTCTCGTACTTCATTCCGTGTGTGTCCAACGAGGGCACGATTGCCGTGCTGGCTCTTGGGCGCAAGGAAACGGGCGAGCCACTGAACAGCGAGGACACAGCGCTGCTGGTCACGGTTGCCGGCCAGATGGCGACGGCACTCGAGAACGCGCGCCTGTATCGGCAGCTCCATGTGAAGGCGGTCGAGCTCGACAGGCTCCGGGCGTTCAATGAAAACATTCTCGAGTCGCTCGATGACGGATTGCTCGTCGTCACGCTCGAGGACAGGATCGTGCGGTGGAACAGAGCCCTCGAACAACTGTACGGTGTTTCCCGCGCTGACGCAGTGGGGCGGCCGCTGGAACAAGTGTTCGATGCGACGGTCGTCGAAGCCGTCAGGGCCGCGCGGCGCGATACGCCTGACGGGGCGATGCTCTCCCGCATCCGGCTCTCGCCGCGTAGTGCTGCCCCGGCATCGACGATTCTCGTCAATGTCGCGGTCGTGCCACTGCGCGCGTCGGAAGGTAATGTGCACGCCACCGTCGGCACGATTGTGATTCTCGAAGACATCACTCGACGCGTCGAGCTGGAGGAGCAGCTTCAGATTTCCGAGAAGATGGCTTCGATCGGGGTGCTCGCGGCCGGTGTGGCGCACGAGGTGAACACGCCGCTGACCGGCATCTCGAGCTTCACCCAGATGCTGCTCGAAGGATCGGATCCCCAGGATCCCCGCACGCACCTTCTGGAAAAAATAGAACGACAAACGTTTCGCGCGGCGAAGATCGTCAACGGTCTGCTGAACCTGTCGCGCCCTGCGGCTGCTGCCGGCGGCGAGATGGGGCCGGTGGACCTGAATGCCGTGATTGGTGACGTGCTGTCGCTGCTGGAGCATCAGTTCGAACTTCACCACGTCAAGGTGCGCCGCGAACTGCACACTGCGCCTGTCGTCGTTCTTGGCTTCGAGCACAAGCTGCAGCAGGTGTTTCTGAATTTGTTCCTGAACGCGAAAGATGCGATGCCCAAGGGCGGATGGCTCTCGGTGCGGACGTCGCTCAAAGACGGCTCGCCGATGGTTGAAGTGGCCGACACGGGTGCCGGCATTCCGAGCGAGTATCTTGCAAGGATTTACGATCCGTTTTTCACCACGAAATCAATGGGCCACGGCACCGGCCTTGGTTTGTCCATTACCTACGGCATCGTGCGAGAGCATTTCGGCTCGATCGAGTGCGAGAGCGCTGTCGGTCACGGAACACGATTCATTCTTCAGCTGCCGCCTCCAGCCGCGTCACCGATCCGTGCCGCCTCAGCTGGTTCAAGGGCGGCGCACTCCTAGCAGCAGGTCTCTCCATGCCGCGTCATGCTTCCATCCTGGTCGTCGACGATGAAGAAATCATGCGGGAGATCCTCGAAGCGCTGCTGACGCGCGAGGGTTATCAGGTGCGGCTCGCGGCAACGGGCGCCGAGGGAATCGAGCTGGCGAAATCAGTGCCCTTCGACACCGCTATCGTCGATTTGATGATGCCCGGGATTGACGGAATGGCGACGCTCCAAGAACTGAAGAAAGCCGATGACGAGCTGCCGATCCTGATGATTACGGCGTTTGCGTCGGTCGAATCCGCGATCTCGGCGATGAAGCTTGGCGCCTTCGACTACATTACCAAGCCCTTCAAGAACGACGAGGTACTGTCGCCGTACGGAATGCCGTGGAACGGCGCCAGCTGAAAGCGGAAAACACTGCGCTGCGCCAGACGCTTCAGGCGCAGCGTGAGCACTTCGCCGGCATCATCGGCCGCAGCTCGCGCATGAAGCAGGTGTTCAACTTGATCATTCAGGCGGCGCCGAGCCGCTCGACCATTTTGGTCACGGGTGAGAGTGGAACCGGCAAGGAGCTCGTTGCCCGTGCGATCCACGCACATTCCTCGCGTGCGGACCGGGCGTTCGTCACGGTGAACTCGGGAAACCTGCCCTCAGATCTGCTCGAGTCGACGTTATTCGGCCACGTGAAAGGGGCGTTCACCGGGGCCGTGTATCCGAAAAAAGGACTGTGCGACGTCGCAGATCGCGGCAGCATCTTTTTCGACGAGATCGGCAACATTCCCCTGGAGACACAGGCCAAGCTGCTGCGTGTCATGCAGGAGCGCGAGTTCATGCGCCTGGGAGGGATGGAAACGATCAAGGTTGACGTGCGGATCATCGCCGCCACGAACTGCGACCTGCGCGAAATGGTGAGCACCGGACGGTTCCGCGAAGATCTGTACTACCGCCTGCATGTCATCAACATCGCGCTGCCGCCCCTGCGCGAACGAAAAGAAGACGTTCCGGTGCTCGCCCAGCATTTCCTCGAAAAGTACAGCCGCGAGAACAACAAGCCTGGTTTGGAGCTGACGGTCGATGCGCTCGATCTGCTGATGGACTACGACTGGCCGGGCAACGTGAGGGAGCTCGAAAATGTCATCGAGCGGGCAGTGGTTCTTACGGCGGGACCGCGGATCGGCGCGGATCTGGTTCCCGAACACGTGCGATCGTCTCCCTCGTTCCACATTCCGAGGTTCGTAGTGCCTCCTGAAGGCATTTCCTTCAAGGAGGTCATCATGAGCGTGGAGAAGCGGCTCATCGAGTCGACGCTCGACGCAGCGGGCGGCGTTCAGAAACGCGCGGCGGAGCTGCTGCGAATCAAACCGACCACGCTCAACGAGATGATCAAGCGGTACGAAATAGGACCACGCCGAAAAAAGAACGGCGCGACCGAATCGACCGAGCCCGACGGAGCGTCGAAGGAAGCCGGGTCGTCGCGCTCGCGGCCGGCATTCCCCGCCACCGAGCTCACGCGCGAGTAGCGGCTGAAGTAGACGGCGTCGTGCCGGGCTTCCTGCATTCACAGAACACGAGTGCGTCGCCCGACATCACGACGCGAACGTCCACGAATCCCGCCTCGTCCAGCGCCTTGACCTGTTCGTGCGCTGTCATGAACAGCGCCGCACTGCGCACTGAATCGTCTTCCGGGACACGGTCAGCGATCAGAAACACTCCATTGGTGGCGAGGAGCGTGTGAACCTGCTGATACAGGCGCGGGACGTGACGCTTGTGGCGAACCTCGTGCACCGCCTGCATCGACACGACTGCGTCGTACGCTGATGCGACGTTGCGCATCCACTCGTGTGACCTGAAGTCACCCAGCACCAGCGTGGCCGAGGCAAAGCGCTGGACGCGTGCTCGGCTCATGTCGAGCATCGGCTGCGAGAAATCCAACATCGTGTAGTTGGCGATGTGAGTACAGCGGCTCAGAACCTGTTCGGCGAGAAAACCCGGACCCGATCCGAGCTCGAGGACCCGGGCGCCCGGTGGGAGCGCTGAGAGCCGCTCGACGATGGCGTTTCGAATCCGAACGCGCAGCGGCCGTTTTCTGTCTGCCGCGTCGGCCCATGCCTTCGCGTCCTCCGGACTTTGCAGGTCCTCGCTGTACCGGTACGTCCTGATCCGGCTCAGTCAACGGTGCGCGCCCTTCGTCGAAAGCATTGCCGTCCGTTACCGTGCAGCCAGAACCTGTCCACTGCTACCGAATCCTGCTGCGACTGTCGTTGAAACTGCGCACACACTTCGAAGGATGATGAAGCGTCCAACCTTCGGGTACTCGTAAGGAGCGTTCGTCTCCGGGTCGTTTGCGCGGAGGCGGGTTCCAGGCTCGCTCGTGAGCTCGTTCAGCGAGGTGGGGAGCTGCGCATGTCGAGTCCAATACAGGTCTGCCGCCTGGGCAATGGAGGCGAGATCGCCAACCCGACGTTCGTCGAGTCGTTGTGTTCGTTGTTCCGCAGGCGAGCCGACGACGACGATGCCGGCGACCACGGCGACGACGACGACAAGCGCCAGCAGGCCGGCGAGGAGCTGGGGACGCGAGAGCCGCATCATGCCCTGGGGTCTCGCTCGTCAAGCCTGAGTTCCGACAAGTAGTACCAGAAGACAGTTCCGGCGATGATTCCAACAGTCAGCACCTTCAGAACGAATCGCACCGTGAGTTCGCCACCAAGAACGTTGTAGACGAGGCTGACGAAATCCCCGATCAACACGCACGCCGCAATGAAGAGTGTGAGATACGTCAACCATCGACGCACTGGCGACAAACGCATGTTCGGATCGATCTGCGCGGCGCGGCCGGCCACGTGCGACATGTGCAAGAACACCGGCAGCGCCACGATCAGCGATGACACTGACCACCGAATCGACGCCGCGACGAACTGCTGTCGCGGCGGCGAGACAGCGTCAGGAAACGCCAGATTGATGAATTCGAACGAAAGACGACCGAGGTTGAACGCCACCGTATAAAGCGTGGTGAAGATCAGGAGATACGTGAATGCTTCTCGCGCAGACAGCGAGGGCTGTGGTCTGGGAACCGGTATTGGAAAGTCAATTGGCGCAAAAGCCGCGAGCGCCGCGTCGACGCGCTCCGGGCTCCAGCCTGCCTGCTTGAGCGCCGCCTCGACGTCCCGGCGTGAAAGCCCGCGCGTCAGCGCGTCGCGCACAAAGGCGAACAGCTCGTCACTGACGGCCATGGCGGTGCCTGCCGCGCGCCAACGCGTGAGGCAGCTTCATGATTTTCTGACGCGCATGACGAGCCGTTCGAACCTGCCGATGACGGCGTCCCATCGGTGGTTGACACGGATATACCGGCGCCCGTTTTCGCCAAGCCGGGCACGGAGCCGGGGGTCGGCCATCAGCAGCCGCAGCGCCTCGGTGAACTCATCGCGGCTGGAGTAGTACAGTCCCGCATTGGCGCGGCGGCAGTAATCCACGGCCGCGTCGTTTCGTGCGTTGGCGAGCACCGGCGTACCGACCGCAAAACTCTCAAGGACCGTCGTCGCCGCCAGATCGTCACATTCGGGAGCCAGAGTCACGTCGGCCGCTTCACACGCAATCATCCGCTCACGCTCGGGAAGCACGCCCCCCATGCGTAGATACGCCCGTTCAGGAACTTTCATCAGCTTGGCGCCCATCAGCACGAGCGCGGCATTGTCGTTGGTCGCTGCGTAGGAGTCGAAATAGTCCAGCATTTCTTCGCAGCCGTTGTCAGGCTGCACGCGGCCCCCGTACAAAACGAAGGAGCCGTAAAGGCGATGACGACGTCGAAACGGAACGCCGCGTCCTGCCAGATAGTCGGCGGTTTCCGCCTCGGTCGTGGAGTCTTCCTGATCCCGCTGTTCTTCGGACATCTCGTCGGCAGGATCCTGCTGGTGACGCGGATAACTCTGCTGTGCCGGCGGTTCGATGCCGACGCCGACCACTTCGTCCGGCGTCGGCACGCGTAGAAACCGGCGCGCCAGAGTTCGTTCGGCCTCCGACAGATAGCCCACGGCCTTGGCAGCGCCGAACACTTCGGCCCAGATTCCGAACCGAAGCGCCGAGTCCAGGTGCAGACACGGAAATAACACAGTGCGCTCGGGAACGACCGCGAGCCCGAACACCGTGGTTGCATGATAGAGAGAGAAGAAAAGCAGGGCATCGTACGATCGGTGCTGGCGTTTCAGGAACTCGATCAGCGCAGGCGACGTTGGTCCGAGACGTCGCACCCATTCCTGTTCGTCTTCGTAGCCGTTCGGCCTGCCGTACATCCGCGTTGAGAGATGACGGAACGCAGTACGATCGTGCTCCTGGTTCACCGCGAAGCGGCGGACCAGCACCCCGCGTACCCGGTCGGCACCTTCGGAATACTCGTTCTTCCATGTTTGCGGATCGCGCGCACACGTCGTTAGCACGTCCACGCTGTGGCGCTGACTCACCTGCTCTGCCAGCAGGCGGCACACATGTTCTGACCCGCCGGGTATGTCCGCTCCGTAGCGAGGCGTCACGAACCCAAACTTCATGCGCGCGCCTCGAGGCGTGTCCCGGCCGCATCGTCGTTGTCGGTTCGGTCGCCGACGTCTTCGAGCACAGGACCAGACGGCAATCCGGCGACCACATCAATGGCCGGCGGTACGTCCGATCGATGCCGCGCGAGCCAGCCCGGCGGCGGCTCCATCCCGCCCGGACGCGGCGCCGATTTTAGCTGCTCGAACATGTCGAGATATTTGCGTTCGATCACCGGCCAGCTGTAGTGACTGGCAAAGTAGTGGCGGCCGTGTTCGCCAAGCTTGTCGGCGAGGGCGGAATCATCGAGCAGACGATCGAGCACCGCTTCGAACTCGCCCGAATGTTGATAATACAAGCCGGCATTGCTGCGGCGGCATTGGCCGAGCAGCACGTCGCAATGGGCGTTGGCCAGCACGGGCCGTCCGAGCGCCCATGCCTCGAGGGCAACCATCGAAAGGCTTTCGTAGGGCGAAGGCATCACGAGCGCTTCCGCGGCGGCCATCACGTCGAATTTGTCCTGATCCGTCACGAACCCCAGGTGTCGGATGCGGGGATGGTTTGGAATCGGCAGATCCCCCTGGCCAATCAGCACGAGATCGATCGCGCGCCACGGTCGTTCGACGTAGCGAATGAAGAAGTCGAACAGCTGACCGCACCCCTTGTTGGCGTCGATACGACCAACATAGACGACGAACCGATCGTTCAACGCGAACTTCTGCCGGGCCCGCGCAGGCTGCACAGAAGGCGGAATGACCGTGCCGACTCCGACGACCACGCCGGGCACGTCATCGTTCCCGGAGACGGCGTTGATGGCGGCGCGTTCCTCGAAGGAGTTGTACATGATGCCGCGGACGCCGCGAAAGATCGGCTGAAAGATTGCGACACCGAGCGCGGGTTCTCGCTCAGCGGTCGGAACGAGTACAGCGCGTTCGGGTGCGATGCGCGCCGCATAATAGGTTTGATAGTAACGGACGCAGAAAAGCAGGACGAAGTCGAAATCAGCCGCCGACTGCCGAACTCGCGTTACCAGAGCAGGACAGACGGGCCCCTGGCTCTCGAGCCACTCGAACTCTTCCTGCAGCGTGTGAGCCCGGCCGAACACCCGCTGCGACCGAAGGCCGAAGTCGCCCTCATCGCGCTCTCGCAAGACAGGAAACCGTTCGACCGGAATTCCGTTGACGTGTTCGATTCCCGGCTGAAACTCGTTCCGCCACGTAACGTAGTCCCGGGCACACGTCGTGAAGACACGCACGTCGACATGCGACGACAGCCGCTCCGCAATGTATCGGGCGTGCAGCTCGGCGCCGCCGTTGATATCGGCGCCGTATCGCTGGACGACGATGCCGACCTTCATGGTTCTCTCGACGCCTTTGGAGACCGGCGTTACTGATCTGGACGATCGGCGTCGGGCTGCTCGACAGTTTCGACGGGTGCCGCGTCCGACGGAGAGTCGTTCGGCGCGGACATCGAGGATGGAACTGTCTGCTCAAGGGGTGGTGGCTCTCGAACCGCGGCGACTTCTCGCGGTTGGTGGTCTGTGACGAATTCGTTGTTCGGGCTCTCCGCCGGCGCCGGTGTGAGCTCTGCGCCTGCGGCCACGAATTCTTCCGGCGGCGCGTCGTTCACCGGTTCGTCCGCCGCCGGGGCCTGCCCGGAAGCAAAAGGTGTGGCGGAGACGCCAGACGATTCTCCTGGCAGCTGGCCACCGCGACGGCCACGACGTCGGCGTCGTCGTCGCCGTGTGCCTTCCGCACTCGTGATTTCGACGCTGTCCTGCGTGGTTGCCGCGCTTTCCGTCGCCGGCGGCGCGACGACGTCCGTCGCACGCGCGGCCGCCCGTGACTGTCCGCCGCCCTCCATGCTTCGCACGCGCCGATCGTTGAAGTCGACACGTGCGTTGAGCGATTCGACGCGCATCGTCAATGCCTGGACCTCGAGGCTGACGCGTGACACGTCGGTGACAACCCGCTGGAGGATTTCGTAATGCAGCGCATTCCATTCGGCCTGGCGCCGATCCCGTTCCGCTTCGCGTTCGGCGGCTTGGACGTTCAGGCCCGCCTGAAGGTGCATGGCACGGATGAGCGGATTGGGGTTGAAAAACAGCTTGAGCAGAGGGTTGAGCAGGCGCCGGATGAATCGCAGCGCGGCTCGAGGGGAATCGTAAATGGTGTTGTGGTCGAACGTGTAGACGGGCTCGCTCGATGCTTTGGGGGCGACCGCCGGCGTTGCCGCGCCGGCGCTTCGCCGAAGGCCTTCGAGAAGCGACGGCTTGATGGCGCGGGGGTCGAGAATCGATTCGAGCCGGCGTGCGGCAAGATCCTGGATCTGCTGATTGGATAAATCGATACCCTGTCGCTGGGCAATGCGGGCGCGAATGTCGCGCATGATGTGTTCGACGTCGACCTGATCTCGCCCGCCGTGAGGCTGCTGCGTTTGCGTCCTTCGTTCGATGCCGCGACGATCGGGACCTCGCCGGCCGCGGTGAAAGTGCCCGCGACGCCGTTCCTGATTCTGATCCATCGATTCAGTACTTTCTGAAAAGACTGCCCCACTCCGTTCCCATGAACGACCGGATCCGAGATCGGCCGATCGTGGGATACCAGAATGCGTCGTGGTACACGTTCGACGCAAACGGCGCCCATACCATGAGCGGCGAGTGCAGCAGGATGCGCTCCAGCGGTCGCAGAAAGCCTTTGCGAATCATCTGGTCGCCCCAAATCACGAGCGAACGGCGCGTCTGAAACCCGAAGTTCTCGTGCGACACGTCGTCGCCCACCAGCTCGATTTCACGAGGGTCGGCGATGCCAAGACCGCGTTCGTGCGCCATTCGCAGAAACGGAATCGACAAGGGATCGAAACCCATGAGACGCGCCGCGATTGCATCTATCGCCACCGAATCGGCCGCGGCGAGGAGCAGATTCTTGACTCTGGGAATCATCGTGCGTGGTCCGGCGCCGTCACCAGCGACCGTTCCGTCCATTACCGTGAAGACCGCGGGATGCAGCTCGCGTTGCATGTAAAGGAGGTCAACGAGGACCTCGTGCATGTACTTGTGTGCGTAGTGTCGAACCTCACGCAGCAGTCCGCCAAATGAGTTCTTGACCGACCCCGTCATCACGGCGTGGCCGTGAGTCTTGACGGTGGGCAGGTGGACGATCTGCTTGCCGGGGTACATGGCCGGAATCTGGATGCCTTCAGGAAAGATCTCGTTCAACTTCAGAAGCGGGCTCTTGAACGTATACACGCGCCATTCGACCTCGGGCAGCGGCGTGAATGTGAGGCCCGACCGCTCGAGTACGCGCTCCCAGCGGTTGTTGCGGCAGCCCGCCCGGGGATCGGTCACCACGGTTTTGTTTTCGATTGGAATGAGCCGGCGCCTGTCGAACCCGTCACGCAGCATTGTTGTGACGACGCCATCCACCTGCCACGGTTGCGACGAGCACGACGGAAAGTACTTCGACCACGAAAGGTTGAGCTTGAGGAGAGTGTCACGATCCCGCGCCAGAACGTCGCGGTAGCCCGCAAGATCCATCACCCGCCTGTAGTCCTCGATGACGGTCTCCGGCCTGGTTCGCACGACCGCGACTCTGGCGGTCGTACTGGATGATTGGCGTGTGGGCGTCTCTGGAGCCTCGATCACGAGTGGCATAAGTTAGCGTCCTATTGGCGAGTACATAAGAAGGACCACGGTACCTGCCCATAATGCCACGCATACCAGCAATGGGCGGTCGGTCAGCAGCATTTCCGCCGGACTGCCCCCCCCGCGTTTCTGATGCACCAAATAGAGATATCGGAAGATTCCGTAGAGCACAAACGGCACGGTGAAACCAAGAAAAGGCGTGCCCAGGCGCTGTGCCGTTTCGGCACTCAAGGTAAAGACTGTGTAGGCAATCAGCGTGGAAGCAGTGACAACCGAGATCATCTGATCGAGTAGATAAGGGCTGTACTGCTCGAGGATGCGCCGATGGTGAGGTGCGCCATCGCCGAGAAGGACAAGCTCGTGGCGCCGCTTGCTGAGCGCCAGGAACAACGCGAGAAGCGTGGTGCACACCAGAAGCCACGATCCGATCGGAACGGTCACCGCCACTGCCCCCGCCACCGCTCTGAGCACGAAACCGCCTGCGATGGCCAGAACGTCGAGGATGACGATGTGCTTGAGGGTGGTTGAATAAAGAAGCAGCAGCAGGACATACCCGGTGGCAATTGCCCCGAAGACGGAATTCAGCACCCACGCGACCGCGGTCGCGCCGGCGATCAATATGGCGGCGCTCCACCCGGCGAGTCTGACCCCAATTTCTCCGGATGCAATCGGGCGCGTCTGTTTCAGCGGGTGGCGCCGGTCGGCGTCGCGGTCCCAGATGTCGTTGACGAGGTAGATCGCGCTCGACAGCGCACAGAACACCGCGAACGCCGCGATTGCTTTGAGAACGGCGTCAGGCTCCAACAGCCGCCCACCGAACAGGAGCCCGGCGAACAGGAGGAAATTCTTCGCCCACTGTTCGCGGCGAAGCGACGTCGCGAGGAGCGCGGCATTCGAGCGCCGGGCCTCGCGCCGTGATTCGACGATCACCGATCAAACATTGGCGGAAGAGGTAAAGCTTCGGACGGCGTCCGCTTCGCTGTCGTACGTTTCGAACACCGTCAGAAGCTTTGTAATCGACAGCAGGTCGGTGATGCGCTTGGTCAGGCTGAGGAGCTTGAGGCTTCCGCCCTGCCGGCTGACGGTGGTGTAGGTACGGACGACTTCCCCGAGGCCCGCGCTGTCGATGTAAGGAACGCCCGCCAGGTTCAGGACCAGCTTTTTCCGGCCCTGCGCGACGAGACTGTTGACCTTGTCCTTGAGTATTTCGTCGCCGTCGCCGAGCGTCATTCTGCCCTTCAGATCCAGAATGGTGACGTCGCCGGCTGCACGTTCCTCTATCTGCATGACTCTCCCTCAGGATCGCGGCTGTATGAAAATCGCGATTCTAGCACACACAAAAACAAGGGCCAGGCCGAAGGCCTGGCCCTGTCAATCGGTGTCGACGAGCGATAGAAAGCGCGTCGGTCGAGGTGCTAGACGCCGCCGGCGCCAGCAAACTTCCGTTGCTGGAAGCACTCCTTGCAGAACACCGGACGCCCCTGAGTCGGACGGAACGGCACGGTCGTCTCCTTGCCGCATGCCGAGCAGGTGGTGTGTGTCTCGACGCGCTCGCGCGAAACTGAGCCCGACGTCATTCGCGTGGCGCGCTTTGCCTTGCAGCCCTTGCATCGTTTCGGCTCGTTCTTGAACTGCTTGTCGGCGAAGAAAAGCTGCTCACCGGCCGTCCAGATGAATTCCGCGCCACAGTCCACACACCTGAGGGATTTGTCCTGGAACTCCATCGGTCGCCACCTCGATCACGCCGGCGCGCTATTCCGTTTCGCGTCGGAGCTTTTTTCGGTTCCGCTTCCGCGCCAATGCCTGCTTGGCACGGCGCTTATCACCCGGCTTCAAATAGAAGGAGTGCTTCTTGATGTCCTTGATGATGTCTTCCTGCTGAACCTTTCGCTTAAACCGACGGAGGGCGCTCTCAATCGACTCGCCTTCCTGTAGCTTTACTTCAGCCACGCTTGAAACACCCCCTCACCGGCCTACGGACTCCCTGTGACGGCCTCTGAAAAATGACGAATATTCTAGGCTATCATGGGCAGGCGCGGATTCTAGGCGCAACCCGGCGCCACGTCAACGAAATAGTCGATAGTCTTCGTCCCGTTTGCACACGCCAGCCGGGCCGCCTCGGCGCCTCCCCCACGTCGATCTGCCAACCTCTTGTCCGGCAGGTAATTACCCTCGTTTTTCATGAAGATTCTGGTCATTGGTAGTGGCGCCCGGGAACACGCAATTGCGTGGAAGCTCGCCGCCGAGCGGGCTGTCACTGAGGTGGTTTGCTCGCCTGGAAATCCCGGCATCGCGGGCGTTGCGCGATGTATCGAGGGGGACGTTGCAAACATGAACGGCCTGCTCGAGACGGCCGTTCGCGAAGACGTCGATCTGACGGTCGTCGGTCCCGAGTTACCTCTCAGTCTTGGCATTGTCGATCTGTTCGCCGCGAACGGTCGCGCGATCATCGGCCCGACGAAGGCTGCCGCTGCGCTCGAATCGAGCAAGGCATTCGCGAAGGATTTCATGCGGCGCAACGGCGTTCCGTCGGCGGCGTACGAGGTCTGCGATTCGGCCGCAGCTGCACACGCGGTGATCGCAAGTGGCAAGCTCGGTTATCCGATCGTCCTGAAGGCGGATGGTCTCGCCGCGGGCAAAGGCGTGGTTATTGCGGACGATCGCGAGACGGCGGATCGCGCCGTGCAGCTCGCGATGGTCGATCGGTGCTTCGGCGCAGCCGGCGCTCGCCTCGTCGTCGAAGAGTATCTCGTTGGCGAAGAAGCTTTGTACTTCGTGCTCGCCGACGGCAATACGTTCGTATCGCTGTCGTCCGCGCAGGACCACAAGCGCATCTTCGACGACGATCGCGGTCCCAATACCGGCGGCATGGGCGCATTCTCACCTACCCCTCGAATGACGGTCGAGATCGAGCGTCGCGTCATCACCGAGATCGTTCGACCGGTTCTCGATGGCATGGTGCGCGAGGGATGTGCGTTTCGCGGTTTCCTTTATGTCGGGCTGATGCTCACCTCGAATGGTCCCAGGGTCGTGGAGTTCAACGTGCGTCTCGGTGATCCCGAAGCGCAGGTGGTCTTGCCGCGGCTCGACGAAGATTTGTCCCTATTACTGGCGGCGGCGGCCGGCGGCGCGCTTGCTTCCCGTCATGCCCGCTTTCGCGCTGAGCCGCGTGTCGGCGTCGTTCTGGCTGCTGCCGGGTATCCGGATGCGGTTAAAGCGGGTGACCCCATCACCGGCATTGAAGATGCAGCGGCGGTTCCCGACGCGTTGGTGTTCCAGGCCGCGACCCGTCGCGCCGACGGCCATCTCGTCACTGCCGGGGGCCGCGTGCTGACTGTCGTGGGTTGCGGCAAAGATTATCGAGAAGCGATTGAGGTGGCATATCGGGCATCATCTCGTATTCAGTTCAACGGGATGCAACTTCGATCTGACATCGGCCGCAAGGCGCTGAGCGCGGTAGATATTCCTTCGCAGCCGTCGGCGTCTTGAAGATGCAGACAGGGTTTTGACGTGTTGCAATCGTGAAATATTCAGTTGTGACGTTCGGCTGCCGCGTGAACCAGGCGGATTCTCTTGTCATCGAAGACGACCTGCGCGCGCACGGGTGTACGGCTGCTCCGCCTGAGAGCGCGGATGTGGTCGTCGTGAACACGTGCTCGGTTACGGCGAGCGCCGATCAAAGCGCACGGCAGACGATTCGGAGGATTGCGCGGGTCAACCCATCCGTCCGCATCGTGGTGACCGGATGTTATGCGTCGCGCCGCCCGGACGAAGTCTGCGCGCTGCCAAACGTCGTCCGCGTCGTCGAGAACGACGGCAAAGAGTCTCTGGTGGCGAGCGTCTCGGCGGAGTTCGGCCTCGCGACGGCGGAGCGATTCGGCGGCGGTGACGGGCCGTGCGGCCGAACGCTGGAGCCAGGTATTGCGGGTAGAACCGTTCTCATGCTTCGGGTCCAGACCGGCTGCGAAGAGCGGTGCAGCTACTGCATCATCCCCCAGACGCGCGGCGCGAGCCGGTCGCGTCCGCTGAACCATGTGCTTCGCGATGTCGAGCACGCTGGCGCCGCCGGATATAAGGAGATCGTCGTGACCGGCGTGCACCTGGGATCCTACGGTCGCGATTTGCGCGATGGCTCCTCTCTGGCGGATTTGCTCCGAGCGCTTGCGGCAACCGGCGGGGATCTGCGATTCCGCATCAGCTCTCTCGAGCCTATGGACTGCACGGACGACATCGTCGGAGTGGTTGCGTCATCGCCAAAACTCGCGGCTCACTTCCACTTACCACTCCAGAATGGCTCGGACGACGTTTTGCGGATGATGCAGCGTCCCTACATGGTCTCGTACTACTGTCGTCTCGTGGAGCGCATCACTATGCTGATGCCGCACGCGGCAGTTGGATCCGACATCATCGTCGGGTTTCCGGGTGAAACGCCCGCACATTTCGCTGAAACGCTGGCCGTGCTCCGCAACATACCGCTGACCTATCTACACGTGTTTCCCTATTCCGATCGTCCCGGCACTGCCGCGTCGCGGCGACGTCCGAAAGTAGACGGCGCCGAAATCCGCGATCGCGCGCGTCAGGTTCGCGACATTGGTGAACGGATGAGCCGGACGTTCAAGCTTTCGCAGGTCGGGCGCGTCATGCGTGGGCTGACCGTCGACGATGGTCAGGCCGTGGTCACAGATAACTATCTGAAACTGCGTCTCGACGTGAAGCGTGCGCGAAACGAGTGGGTAGACGTCCGTGTGGACGGCGAGCATTCCGGCCGCGTGGTCGCCGAATTGGCAGGGACGACCGCGGTAGCCGGAGGCCTTCCACTTTCGCATGAAGCTTCGGCGGTTACGCCTCCGGAAGAACCATGGTGAAACGCAAAATCACGCGGCGCAAAAAGGCTGCAGCGGGCTCGGTCGGGCTGTCCGCGCAGCAGGTCGGCGCCGGCGCTTCCGGTGCGGCCGGATTGGGCGCGCAGGTGACGGAGGACGGCGGCGCGGTTATCGGCTCGTATCAGGATCCCCTCGGTGGAACCCCAGTCCTGCTCGTCGCGTTGCCCATCGACCGCGTGGAGCCAACACCGTATCAGCGCGATCCGTCCGACGCGCACGTGAAGCGGCTGATGACCGTCATCGAAAAAGTCGGGCGCTTCCTCGATCCAATCGTCGTCATTCGTCACGACGACAGCTATTGGACGCCAAACGGCAACCATCGACTGCAGGCGATGCGAAAGCTCGGGGCGAAGAGCATCGTCGGCTTGCTCGTGCCCGATCCGGAAGTGGCGTTCAAGATCCTCGCCCTGAACACTGAGAAGGCGCATAACGTCAAGGAAAAGTCGCTCGAGACGATTCGAATGGCGCGGGCACTGGCCGATCAGAAGGCCGGGAAGGAGATCGACTACGCGTTCGAATTCGAGCAGGCGCCCTATCTCACGCTCGGTGCCGCATACGAAGAACGGCGCGCCCTCAGCGGCGGTGCGTACCATCCGGTTCTGCGTCGTATCGACGAATTTCTCGACGAACAGATGCCGAAGGCGCTGCGCGAGCGTGAACGCCGCGCCGCCAAGGTACTCAAGCTCGATGATGGCGTTGCTCGCGTCGTCACGGCGCTGAAGTCGAAGGGATTGACGAGCCCCTATCTCAAGCCATTTGTCGTTGCCAGGGTGAACCCAATCCGCTTCTCCAAGGCGACCGAGTTCGACTTCGATGAGGTGATCGACAAGATGATTGCCGCCGCGGGCAAGTTCAATGTGGAGCGGGTGAAACAGGAAGATGTGGCGAAGATCGGTGGCGCGCCCGCGGAAGAGTAGCCAGGCCGACTTGAAGGTCGCCGTTACTGTAGAGCGCACGCTTTAGCGTGCGCGACCTGTCGATTATTGGCGTGCGCGAGGTGTCGATTACCTCATCAGCAACGCCATCTGCTGTGCGGCGGACTTGTTCGAGCCGCCTTCGACGATCAGCTGGCCGCACGCGGCGCGAATGTCCCGGCCACGGCTCTTGCGGACAGAGACCGTGAGCTTCCCGTCGGCCACGATCTGGGCGAACCTGTTGACCTGCTCGTCCGACGGACGCTCGTAGGGAATTCCAGGCGCGGGGTTGAGCGGGATCAGATTCACTTTCGACCGGATACCCTGCAGCAGCTTCACCAGCCTGCGCGCGTCCTCCGGCGTGTCGTTCACCCCGGCCAGGAGGACGTACTCAAAAGTTATCCGGTTGCGTTTCTTGAGAGGAAAACGGCGGCAGGCGTCGAGAATTGCCGCGAGAGGGTATTTGCGATTGGGCGGAACGAGCTGCGTCCTTTGTTCTTCGGTCGTTGCGTGAAGCGAGATCGCGAGGTTTGGCATCAGCGGTTCTTGGGCGAGCCGCTCGAGGCCAGGCACGATACCAACCGTCGATAGTGTGATCCGTCTCGGCGACACCGATAGGCCGTGCTCGGAATGGAGCATGCGCAGCGCCTTCATCGTGTTGTCGTAGTTGTGCAAGGGCTCGCCCATCCCCATCAGGACGATATTGAACCGCTGATCCAGGAGGTCGGTGGCGGCGGCAAGCACCCGCACCTGACCGACAATCTCTCCGGCGGTCAAATTGCGGACGAGCCCCATTTTGCCCGTCAAACAGAAACCGCAGGACATGGCGCACCCGACCTGCGTTGAAATGCAGAACGTCATTGCGGGTGTGTCCGGAATGAACACCGCCTCGATACGTCGTTTATCTGCCAGCTCGAGCAGGAATTTCCGGGTTCCGTCGATGGACCGCTCATCCCTCACCACGGTCGGCGTCGTCAACGCGAACTCGGCCTTGAGCATTGTGCGCAGCGAACGTCCCAGATCGGTCATGCGATCAACGTCAGCGACGCCGTGCCGGTAGATCCACCGGTAGAGCTGACGCGCATGGAACGGTTCCACATGCCGCGCTACGAGTTCGGCTTCGAGCTCGGTGACTTCGAGCTCCGTCAGTTCTGCGAGTGGACGAGTCATGCTATCTCTCGCATTTTCTGGAAGATGCGAGCATTCGATTGTACCAGCCGCCACGCTCGCGTCTCGTTCGGGCGCTTCGTGATATCATGATGTCGTTCTTCTAATTACCTGTCTGTCAATGGTTTGCGGCGAGCAGCAGGGCGCCGGACCAACGGCGGACGCGGCCCGGCGACCACTCGTGTGGTCACCACTGAATCCTGAACATCTGTGGCGGAAACAACGATCGTTCGCGACTTGCTTCCCAGCGGTCTCCGACTCGTCACCGAGCGGATGCCGCATGTGCGTTCGGTAAGTATCGGCGTGTGGCTCGCTCGCGGCTCCCGTCATGAGCCGCAAGAGCAAAGCGGCATCGCGCATTTCGTCGAGCACATGCTGTTCAAGGGAACTGCCACGCGCAGTGCCGAGGACATCGCACAGACCATCGACTCCATCGGCGGCCAGATGGACGCGTTCACGGCAAAGGAGTACGCGAGCTACTACATCAAAGTGCTGGATCAACATCTGCCGCTAGCGGTAGACGTCCTGTCTGACATTGTGATGCGGCCTGCGTTCGCTGCCGACGACATCGAGCGCGAAAAGAAAGTGGTGCTGGAAGAGATCAAGATGGTCGAGGACACGCCCGATGACCTCGTCCACGAGCTGTTTACCGAGCGCTTCTGGCGGAACCATCCGCTCGGACGTCCGATTCTTGGCACGAAGGAAACGGTCGAATCGCTGACGGCCGAGGGATTGCGTCGGTACTTCCGCGGAGCCTACAGCTCCCCTAACCTGATTATTTCCGTCGTTGGCAACATCGAGCACGAGCAAGTTCGCGACCTCATTGCCCGGTTCTTCGAAGGACTTCCTCTCGTGAGCGCTCCTCTGGCCGAGCAGCCGCCGCGTGTGGTCCCGAACGTTCTGATCCGCGACAAGGAGCTCGAACAGAGCCATGTGTGCCTGGGAACCAGCAGCTATCAGCAGGACCACGCCGACCGGTACACGAGTTACGTGCTGAACACAGTGCTCGGCGGTTCGATGAGTTCGCGTCTGTTTCAGAACATCCGCGAGAAACGGGGGCTCGCATACGCGGTCTTCAGCGGACTGAGCGCATACCGGGATGCCGGTTCCATGACGATCTACGCCGGGTGCGCCAACAACGTCGTCGGTGAGTTGATCGATCTCGTAATTTCTGAACTTCGCAGCCTGAAGGACGAACCGCTCCCGGACTCAGAGCTTCGCCGTGCCAAGGACCATCTCAAGGGCAGTCTCATGCTGAACCTTGAAAGCACGTCGAGCCGCATGTCCCACCTGGCCCGCCAGGAGATCTACTTCGATCGTCAGTTCGGGCTCGATGAAACTCTGGAGGGCGTCGAGCGGGTCACCTCGGACGATGTGAAACGCGTGGCGCAGGATTTGTTCGCCGACGGCGCGCTCGCGGCCACCGTGCTCGGCGCTGTGAACGGCTTGCAGCTGCCTCCGGAGAAGCTTTCACTGGCATGATCTCGCGGTACACAGGGGCGGAGATGGGTCGCATCTGGAGCGACCACCGCAAATATGAGAGTTGGCTGCAGGTTGAGGTTGCGGCGGCCGACGCAATGGCCCGCGCCGGCATCATTCCTCCCGAGGCCGCGCGCGACATTCGCGAGCGTGGCCGGTTCGACGTCGCCAGAATCGAAGAAATCGAGCAGGTGACGCAGCACGATGTCATCGCGTTCACCACCGCGGTCGCCGAGCACGTGGGCGAGTCGGCTCGTTGGCTGCACTTTGGCCTCACCTCGTCCGACGTCGTCGACACTGCTCAATCGTTGCAGATGCGCGAGGCGTGCGACCTGATACTCCAGGGTATCGGCGGGCTGATGCACGTCGTGCGGAACCGCGCCGAGGAACACCGACACACGCCGATGATCGGGCGCACACACGGCGTCCACGCGGAGCCGATGACATTCGGACTGAAGCTCGCCTTGTGGTACGCGGAGCTCGAGCGTGACGCCGAACGAATTCGACGCGCGAAAAAAACCGTGGCGGTCGGGAAGCTGTCGGGCGCTGTCGGGACGTTTGCGCACCTGCCGCCAACCGTCGAAGCGGACGTGTGCCGCAGTCTCGGGCTCGAGCCGGCGGCTGTCGCCTCCCAGGTGATCCAGCGGGACCGGCACGCCGAGCTGCTGTCAGCGCTGGCCATTACCGCGTCGTCGCTCGAAAAATTCGCGCTCGAGATTCGGGGTCTGCAGAAGACGGAGATTGGCGAGGTGGAGGAACCGTTCGGGAAGGGGCAGAAGGGTTCGTCCGCGATGCCCCATAAACGCAATCCTGTGGGATGCGAGCAGATCGTCGGTCTGGCGAGGCTCGTGCGGGCCAACGCCGGGGCCGCGTTCGAGAACAACGCGCTGTGGCACGAACGCGACATTTCACATTCATCGGTCGAACGCGTGATTCTGCCGGACAGTTTCATCGCGCTCGATCACATGCTCCGTCGGTTTACGCGGATCGTGGACGGCATGGTCGTGTATCCGGACCGCATGAGGGAGAATCTCGAGCGTTCTCGAGGCGTCGTGTTTTCCGGAACGATCCTTCTCGAGCTTGCCCGCCGTGGCGTGTCGCGCGAGCGGGCCTACGAGTGGGTGCAGCGGAATGCGATGCGCTCGTTCAGCGAGCAGCGCAGCTTCAAGACGCTTCTTCTCTCGGATCCGGACGTTGGATCGATGCTGAACGCCGCTGAGATCGAGCGCACGTTCGATCTAGACTCGCAACTTCGATACGTGGACCAGATATTCGAGCGTGTCTTTCAAGAGGTGCCCGTGTGATGCGCGCGCGTGTGTTCGTGACCCTCAAACCTTCTGTCTTCGATCCGCAGGGCACCACCGTCGCCGAGGCGCTGCACACGCTCGGCTATGCGGCGGTGAAAGACGTGCGTCAAGGCAAGTATTTCGAGCTGGAAATCGAGGCAGGCACGCAGGACGAAGCGCGTCGTCTGGCGACGGAGGCGGCAGACAAGCTGCTGGCCAATCCCGTCATCGAGAGCTATCAAATTGAAATAGCAGGAGCGTAACGTGAAGTTCGCCGTCGTCGTGTTTCCCGGATCCAACTGCGACCACGATGCCTATCACGCGGTCACGCACGTGCTAGGTCAGGATGCGGCATTTGTGTGGCACAAGGACACGAGCCTTGGTGGTGCCGATGCGGTGATTCTGCCCGGTGGATTCGCTCACGGTGACTACCTGCGGACGGGGGCTATCGCCCGTTTCTCGCCGATCATGCGCGAAGTCCGGCGCTTTGCAGAATCCGGCGGCCCGGTGCTCGGCGTGTGCAACGGATTTCAAGTGCTGCTCGAGGCCGGGTTGCTGCCGGGTGCCATGCTGCGTAATCGCAGTGTCCAATTCCGGTGTGAGTACGTATTCGTGAGAGTCGAGCAGGCGGATACGCCGTTCACAACCGGATGTCGTCGAGGGCAGGTTCTGAAAATTCCAATTGCACACGGCGAAGGCAATTACTACGCAGAGCCAGAGATCGTGGAGAAGCTGGAAAAGAACGGTCAGGTGATTTTCCGGTACACCACTTCAGCAGGTGAGGTCAGCGCCGAGGCGAATCCCAATGGAGCGGTCCATAACATCGCGGGTTTGTGCAACGAGGGGCGCAATGTCGTCGGCCTGATGCCCCATCCCGAGCGCGCCTGTGAGCTTGCTCTTGGCAGTTCGGACGGTCTGGTCGTCCTCGAATCGGTGGTCAAATACGTGACGCAAGGGACCGTCGTCGCCGCCCGATGATTGTTTCCAGCGAGCTTCTCGAGCGGCATGGCCTGACGCGCCACGAATACGAGCGCATTCTCGAAATGCTCGGGCGTGAGCCCACCATCACCGAGCTCGGCATTTTTTCGGTGATGTGGTCCGAACACTGCAGCTACAAGAGCTCGCGCGTTCACCTCAAAAAACTGCCCACCACCGGCAGGCGTGTGATTCAAGGGCCAGGGGAAAACGCAGGGGCAGTGGACATCGGCGACGGTTTGGCCGCCGTCTTCAAGATCGAATCGCACAACCATCCATCGTTCATCGAGCCATACCAGGGCGCTGCCACCGGCGTGGGCGGCATCATCCGCGACATCTTTACGATGGGCGCGCGGCCCATCGCGCTGTTGAACTCATTGCGCTTCGGGCCGCTCGACGATCCGCTCGTGCGCCGGACGTTCGCAGGGGTGGTCGCAGGCATCGCCGGCTACGGCAACAGCATCGGTATTCCAACCGTCGGCGGCGAGATCGCCTTCGACGAAAGCTACACGCGGAATCCGCTGGTGAACGTCTTCTGTCTCGGCATCGCGAATACCAATGAGATTGTAAAAGCGGCGGCCTCCGGCGCCGGAAACGCCGTTTACTACGTGGGCGCCAAGACCGGCCGCGACGGCATTCATGGCGCCACGATGGCCTCGGCGGAGTTCGACGACAAGTCTTCAGAAAAGCGTCCGGCCGTACAGGTGGGCGATCCCTTCATGGAAAAACTGCTGCTCGAGGCGTGCCTCGAGGTCATGAAGACGGATGCTCTTGTAGGGATTCAGGACATGGGTGCGGCGGGTTTGACCTGTTCGACGTGTGAAATGGGGTCGCGTGGTGGCGCCGGAATAGCCATCGACGTCGCGCACGTACCCCAGCGCGAAACGGGCATGACGCCGTACGAAATCATGCTGTCCGAGTCGCAGGAGCGGATGCTCCTTGTCGTCAGGAAAGGTCGCGAGCAGGAGGTCGAACGGATTTTCGAGAAGTGGGACTTGCATGCCGTTCGCATAGGCGAAGTCACCGCGGACGGACGTCTGTGCGTGAAGAATCGGGGCGAGGTCGTCGCGAATATTCCGACTGCTTCGTTGACCGACGAGGCGCCGGTGTACCAGCGCCCGATGACTGAGCCGTCCTACATCGCGGAAGCACGACAGTTGGTCCTCAACTCGCTGGGAAACCCACCGGCCGCGTCCGAAGTATTCAAGAAGTTGTTGGCGTCCCCAAGTATCGCCAGCAAGCGTTGGGTGTATCGGCAGTACGACCACATGGTGCGCACCAACACGCTCGTGATGCCCGGGATGGGCGCTGGTGTCGTACGCGTCAAAGGGACGAATCGGGCGTTGGCGCTTTCAGTCGACGGGAACGGTCGTTACGTCTATCTCGATCCGTTTGCCGGTGCACAACTCGCGGTGGCGGAAGCGTCACGCAACGTCGCGTGTGTCGGGGCGCAGCCGATTGGTGCGACCAACTGTTTGAACTTCGGCAATCCCGAGCGTGCCGAGATCATGTGGCAGTTCGCGCGCGCCGTGGAGGGAATGGCGGCGGCGTGCCGCGCTCTCGACGTGCCCATCACCGGCGGCAACGTGAGTCTCTATAACGAAACCGACGGACGAGGGGTGCTGCCCACCCCCGTTCTCGGGGTCGTCGGCATCGTCGAAGACGCGTCGCGCATCGTCCGTCGCGCCTTTCAGCGGCCGGGTGACGCGATTGTTCTTCTCGGGACCAGCGCCGACGAACTCGGCGGCAGTGAATATCTGAAGACGATCCACGGCGTGGTGAAAGGCAGCCCGCCGGCATTGAACCTGGCTCGTGAAGCGGCGCTGCAGCGACTACTCGTGAGCAGCGTCGCGTCAGGGCTCATTCGGTCCGCTCATGACTGCGCTGAAGGTGGGTTGGCTATTACGTTGGCGGAATGCTGTTTTGATACCGGTCTCGGAGCATCAGCGGAAGTGCCGGCCGTTGAGACCGCAGACGCTGAATTCCGCGACGTCGTGACACTGTTCGGAGAATCAGCGTCGAGAGTCGTTGTTTCGGTCGATCACCACAGAGTGGACGAGCTGATGGACGCGGCCAAGCAAACGAACGTGCCCTCGTCTCTCATTGGCCGCGTCGGGGGCGACCGGATCCGAATCGTGGTCGATGGGGCCGCTACCATTGATGAACCGCTGATTGCCGCGGAGCGGATCTGGTCGAACGCTATTGGGATTTACTTCGAAGCTCGGCGTGCGATTGCATAAAGCCGTACACTAAAGGCCCCAGGAATCAGGGCTCAGGCCTCACCGTGAGCTCAACTGAACCCTGATTCCTGAGGCCTGAGGCCTTTTTCTGATGGACAAGTTTCGCGAGGAATGCGGCGTCTTCGGAATCTTCGCCCACCCTGAGGCGGCGAACCTCACGTACCTGGGCTTGTACGCGCTGCAGCATCGTGGTCAGGAGAGCGCCGGGATTGCGGCATCCGATGGCACGCAGATACGCCTGCGTAAGGCGATGGGGCATGTCAACGAAGCGTTTGATGCAACGGCGCTCGCGACGCTGCCTGGAAATCTCGCCATCGGTCACGTCCGCTACTCAACCGCGGGAGAGAGCAAGCTGGCCAACGCTCAGCCAATCGTCATCGACAGCGTGCACGGTCAGTTTGCGATTTGTCACAACGGAAACCTTGTAAACGCCGGCGAAGTCCGCGAAATGCTGGTCCGGCAGGGCGCCATCTTCCAGACCAACAGCGACACCGAGGTGATCGTTCACCTCTATGCGCGGTCGCGCGAGGAGGGCAGCGAAAAGGCGATCGTTGACGCCATTTCCCAGGTTCGCGGCGCCTTCTCTTTTGTGATGATGACCCCGAACCGCGTGTTCGGGGTCCGCGACCCTAACGGATTCCGGCCGCTTGCCATCGGCAAGCTCGGGGAGACGTGGGTGCTTTGCTCAGAGACCTGCGCACTGGATTTGATCGGGGCGCAGTACGTCAGAGACGTCGAGCCTGGCGAGCTCGTCATTCTGAGCTCGGCCGGCATGAGGTCGGTTAAGCCATTCGCCCCTGCGCCGCAGGCACAGTGCATCTTCGAGCACGTGTATTTCGCGCGCCCGGACAGCTATGTCTTCGGCGAGAGCGTAAACGAAGTACGGACAGAGCTGGGTCGCCGTCTGGCGCACGAATGCCCCGCCGAGGCAGACGTTGTCGTCCCGATTCCCGACTCCGGCGTGTGCGCCGCAGTGGGGTTTGCCGATGCATCCGGAATTCCCATGCGAATGGGACTCATCCGGAATCACTATGTAGGGCGAACCTTCATTCAGCCGCAGCAGTCGATTCGGCATTTCGGCGTCAAGGTGAAGCTCAACCCTGTTCGCAGCATCATCGACGGAAACCGGGTGGTCCTCGTGGATGATTCCATCGTGCGCGGGACGACCAGCCGCAAGATCGTTCGAATGGTCCGCGCGGCCGGCGCTCGCGAAGTTCATATGCGAATCAGTTGCCCTCCGACGATTTCTCCTTGTTTTTATGGAGTCGATACACCTCGCCGGTCGGAGCTGATCGCGGCTACGCACACGCTCGAAGAGATTCGCAGGTATCTCGATGCCGACAGCATCGGGTATCTGAGTCAACAGGGACTGACGTCGTGCGTGAAGGGTGGGCAGTCGAAATACTGCACCTCGTGTTATACCGGCGTGTATCCGATTGCGTTCCCGCGTGACGAGGCGGCATACCTGCAGCTTGCGCTGAAGCTCAACTCTGAGCCGGAGGAGCCCGTGGACGTCGTGTTCCCATCGTTGGAGAAGGATTCCGTCGCGAGCTGACGTACCGTGTTGCCACGTTTTCTGGCCGCAATTCTCATAACTGTCGCAGGGGTCTCTTCCGCTGCGGCGCAGTCCACACCACCGGCCGGTGACATTCAGCGCAACGTAGACAGCCTGTTCTCCTTCGACTACCCGACGCGCATGAATGCGGCACGGGCGCTGCGGCGCGCTGCTCCTGCCGCAGCCGTACCCGCGCTCATCCAGGCAGCCCGCGGTCACTCGGACGAGTTCGTCCGATACCGCGCCCTCGTGGTGCTGACCTCGTTCAACGATCGTGGCACGCCTGATCTGATGCGGGCGCTTCTCAGCGATCGAAACGATCGAGTCCGCGAGGTCGTCTATCGGTGGTTTGAGCGGAATCCCGACCCGGCCCTGACCGCGCCGCTGCTGGCCGCGCTCAATACCGAGCAGTCCGAGTTCGTTCGTCCCGCTCTGATTCGTGCTATTGCCGCGCTTCCGCCAAACGACACCGTTCGGCGTGCGCTCGTCGCCGAAATCGGCCGTGGCTTCGACTTCTTTCGAAGTGCAGTGATCGACGCCCTTGGCGATTACCGCGCGGCATATGCCGTTGATGCCATCAGCGCCATTGCCACCATGGATGGAGCCGCTTCAGGATGACGCCGTCCTGGCATTGGGGCGTATTGGCGATCGTCGCGCGTTGGTGACGTTATCGTCGCTGTCGAACGCGCCTCCCGACGTCACCGCAGCCCTCCAGGCGACACAGTGCATGCTGGGAGACACATGTGCGCCGCGCATCGAATGGCTCATGACGACAGCACGAAGTCCAGTGGTGCGTCCCGAAGCCGTGCGCACTGCGGTGGCGGCGCTGGGTTCGATCGCGGTGCAGGATGCCTCCGCGAGGTCGGCATTAATGGCATTGGCGCAGGATGCGGACGGAGCGCCTGACTCACGAAGTGGCGCTCGCGTTGTCGGGTGTCGCGCTCAGGCGTCCTCCCGACGCGGTCGCATGGTTGGCGGCAGCGCCCGCCGACGAGCGGATCGCGGGCGATAGAGCTGCTGCGGGAGGGGTTCGAAAGTCTTGAAGAGGACTTCGCAGAAGAACAGTTCTTTGCAGCCGCGCGCGCGGCGTACTGGAACGAACCCGAAGCATCATCCACTCGCACCGTTGTCGCGACGATGATAGAGAAACTGGAATTCTGAGATGGACTACAAGAGTGCGGGTGTCGACATCGACGCCGGCAATGAAACGGTCCGGCGCATACGCGCCCTCGCACGTTCGACCTTCACCTCGGGCGTCCTCTCAGAGATTGGCTCGTTCGGAGGATTGTTTCAGCTCGAATCAGGACGGTTCCGCGAACCCGTGCTCGTCGCCAGCGCGGATGGCGTCGGCACCAAGCTGAAGATCGCGTTCATGACCGGTCGGCACGACACGGTCGGCATCGATCTGGTCAATCACTGCGTCAACGACATTCTCGTGCAGGGAGCGGACCCGCTCTTCTTTCTGGATTACCTCGCAACTGGCCGGCTTTCGCCGGCAGTCGCGGAACAAATCGTAAGCGGCATCGCTGCGGCGTGCAGGGACAATGGTTGCGCGCTGCTTGGCGGCGAGACCGCCGAAATGCCCGGGTTCTACAACGATGGCGAGTACGACCTCGCAGGATTCATCATCGGTGCCGCCGATCGCGAACGGCTCATAACGGGTCGTCAGATCCTCGTTGGTGACGTGCTCGTAGGGGTTCCCTCATCGGGCTTGCATACCAACGGCTTTTCCCTGGCTCGCCACATCGTGTTCGAGCGACTCAGGTTGAGTGTAGATACCGCGGTGCCCGAGCTGGGCTGCACGGTGGGCGAAGCGCTGTCGGAGCCGCATCGCTCGTACGCGCGCTGCATCAAGCCATTGCTGGACGGAGGCCGCATCAAAGGAATGGCACATATCACCGGCGGGGGCATCACCGACAACGTTCCACGCGTGTTGCCGCACGGAACGTCAGCGGTCATCGATGCCGGCGCCTGGGAGGTTCCGCCGCTTTTCAAATGGCTTCAGCGGAACGGACAGGTTCCGATCGACGACATGATGCGGACGTTCAATATGGGCATCGGGCTCGTCATCGTGACGGCGCGGGATAAAGCCGAGCCGCTCATCGAAGAGCTCGCGGCACGTGGAGGCCGCGACGCGCGCGTCATTGGCGAGATCGTGCCTGGCGAGCCGCCATCGGTCAGCTACGTCAATCTGTCGTGAACCGGCGCCTGGGTGTTCTGATTTCGGGCAGAGGCAGCAATTTACAAGCCCTGATCGACGCGACCCGGAACGGGCAGCTCGATGCGTCAATCGTCGCTCGTGATCTCGAACCGCCCTGAGGCGCCTGGTCTCGACCGCGCCCGGCGGGCGGGGATCGAAGCCATCGTCATCGACCATCGCAGCTGGCGCTCACGCGATGAATACGATCGCCGCGATTGTGCAGGCGCTCAAGGCACGAGGCGCTTCGTCTCGTGTGCCTGGCCGGTTACATGCGGCTCGTCGGCCCAGTGCTCCTCGACGCTTTTCCAAACGCGATTCTCAATATCCACCCGTCGCTGCTGCCGGCATTTCCCGGGATGAACGCACAGCACCAGGCAATTGAGCATGGGGTCAAGGTAAGCGGCGTGACCGTTCACTGTCGTGACGCTCGAGCTCGACGGCGGGCCGATCATCCTGCAACGTACTGTCCCGGTGCTCGATGGTGATACGCGCGACACGCTCGCGGATCGAATCCTCGACGAGGAGCATCGCGCCTATCCCGAAGCCGTTCGAATCGTTCTGGAGGGGGATGGGAAATCGTCGGACGACGATTTGTCAGGTCTGCTGGCGGGCCTTCAGCGTGACGATGGCGACCTCCGGAGGACAGTTGATTCGAACAGGAACGTAAACCGTTCCTACGCCACGGCTGACGAAAATCGACGTGCGCCCGCGCGATCCCAGGCCCGCAAGAACTGGGAAGCGACGGCGCGCTACGGCGCCGACGTCCCGGAATGACGACCTGCCCACCGTGTGTGTGCCCGGATAACACCGCC
>CAWFEX010000006.1:0-612500 GCA_963814955.1 uncultured Acidobacteriota bacterium | reverse complement strand
ATTCTCGGGATTCAGCTTCGCAACACGCATGCTGAAATCAGCATTGCGTAGAAAAACTTGGTCAAGCTACTAAGGGCGTACGGTGAATGCCTTGGCGCTAGAAGTCGATGAAGGACGCGGTAAGCTGCGAAAAGCCCCGGTGAGCTGCAAACAAGCTTTGACCCGGGGATTTCCGAATGGGGAAACCCCTTCCGGCTAATACCGGAGAGATCCTCAGCTGAATCCATAGGCTGTGGAAGGCAACGGAGGGAAGTGAACCATCTCAGTACCTCCAGGAAGAGAAAACAAGTCAGTGATTCCGCTAGTAGCGGCGAGCGAACGCGGAACAGCCCAAACCGTCGTGCATGCACGGCGGGGTTGTAGGGCCTGTTGGGCCGCAAGGCCGGCGAGTAAGAAACCAGTGGACTAGTCGAAAGGTCTGGAAAGGCCTGCCATAGACGGTGACAGCCCGGTAGACGACAGTCCGCTGGCTCGCTGGACAGGTACCTGAATACCGCGGGACACGTGAAATCCCGTGGGAATCTACGAGGACCATCTCGTAAGGCTAAATACTCTCTAGCGACCGATAGTGAACCAGTACCGTGAGGGAAAGGTGAAAAGCACCCCTGTGAGGGGAGTGAAATAGTTCCTGAAACCGTATGCCTACAAGCAGTGGGAGGGCTATGCCGGACTTCGGTCCGGAATGCCTGACCGCGTGCCTTTTGCATAATGAGCCGGCTAGTTATTCTCAGTGGCGAGGTTAAGCGAAAGCGAGCCGCAGCGAAAGCGAGTCCGAAATGGGCGTTCAGTCGCTGGGAATAGACGCGAAGCGAGGTGATCTACCCTTGGCCAGGGTGAAGTACGGGTAACACCGTATGGAGGTCCGAACCAGTGTTGGTTGAAAACAGCTTGGATGAGCTGAGGGTAGGGGTGAAAGGCTAATCAAACTTCGTGATTGCCCGTTCTCCTCGAAATGCCTTTAGGGGCAGCCTCGGGTGGTCGGCGCTGGTGGTAGAGAACTGAATGGACTAAGGGGCTTACCAGCTTACTGAATCCAATCAAACTGCGAATGCCAGCGACACGTAGCCCGGGAGTGAGACGGTGGGGGCTAAGCTTCATCGTCGAAAGGGAAACAGCCCAGACTACCGGCTAAGGTCCCTAAGTGTGTGCTAAGTGGTAAAGGATCTGGAGACGCTTAGACAACCAGGAGGTTGGCTTAGAAGCAGCCATCCTTTAAAGAAAGCGTAATAGCTCACTGGTCAAGCGGCTCTGGGCCGACAATATAACGGGGCTCAAGCACACCACCGAAGCCGTAGAATACGCAGTCCTGCGGGACTGCTCATTGGTAGAGGAGCGTTCTCTTCTGCTGCGAAGCCAGATCGTAAGAACTGGTGGAGCGGAGAGAAGTGACCCTGCCGGCATAAGTAGCGATAAGGGAAGTGAGAATCTTCCCCGCCGTAAGCCTAAGGTTTCCTGAGGTAGGTTCGTCCGCTCAGGGTCAGTCGGGAGCTAACGCGAGGCCGAAAGGCGTAGCGGATGCACATCCGGTTAATATTCCGGAACTACCTATTCCACGTTATCACGATGGGGGGACGCAGGAGGCTAACCAGGCCCACGATTGGTCGTGTGGGTTGAGGCTCGTAGGGAGATCCGCCAGGTAAATCCGGTGGGTCGTTAATCCTGAGGGGCCGGAGCGAGAGCCGCAAGGCTCATAAAGCTGGTGACGCCACGCTGCCGAGAAAAGCCTCTAAGGAGTGGGGTGGGTACCCGTACCGCAAACCGACACAGGTAGGCGAGGAGAAAATCCTCAGGCGCAAGTGTGATCCCCCGTTTAGGAACTCGGCAAATTGGCCCCGTAACTTCGGAAGAAGGGGTGCTCCGTCTCGTGATCCGGCTTACCCGGTGAGCGTGCATGGAGTTGCAATAAAGAGGCTCAGGCGACTGTTTACTAAAAACACAGGGCTCTGCGAAGTCGAATACGACGTATAGGGTCTGACGCCTGCCCGGTGCCGGAAGGTTAAAGGGAGAGGTTAGCCGCAAGGCGAAGCTTTGAACTGAAGCCCCGGTAAACGGCGGCCGTAACTATAACGGTCCTAAGGTAGCGAAATTCCTTGTCGGGTAAGTTCCGACCTGCACGAATGGCGTAACGATCTGAGCGCTGTCTCAACGGGGGGCACTGCGAATTTGTGGTACCGGTGAAGACGCCGGTTGCCCGTCACAAGACGAAAAGACCCCGTGCACCTTTACTACATCCTAGTAGTGAATGCTGGCGCAGTATGCGCAGGATAGGTGGGAGGCTTTGAACCCGGGATCTCGGTCTCGGGGGAGCCAACGGTGAGATACCACCCTTACTGCTCCGGCGTTCTAACCTCGTTCTGTCATCCAGATCAGGGACACTGCTAGGTGGGTAGTTTGACTGGGGCGGTCGCCTCCTAAACTGTAACGGAGGCGCTCGAAGGTTCGCTCAGGCTGTTTGGAAATCAGCCATAGAGTGCAAAGGCATAAGCGAGCTTGACTGCGAGACCTACAAGTCGAGCAGGTGGGAAACCAGGACTTAGTGATCCGGTGGTTCCGCATGGAAGGGCCATCGCTCAACGGATAAAAGGTACGCCGGGGATAACAGGCTGATCCTAGCCAAGAGTTCACATCGACGCTAGGGTTTGGCACCTCGATGTCGGCTCATCGCATCCTGGAGCTGTAGCAGGTTCCAAGGGTCCGGCTGTTCGCCGGTTAAAGCGGTACGTGAGCTGGGTTTAGAACGTCGCGAGACAGTTCGGTCTCTATCTGTGATGGGCGCAGGAGATTTGAGTGGGGCTGACCTTAGTACGAGAGGACCGGGTTGGACGGACCTCTAGTGTATCGGTTGTCGCGCCAGCGGCAGCGCCGAGTAGCTACGTCCGGAAGGGAGAAACGCTGAAGGCATCTAAGCGTGAAACCCTCCACGAGATGAGATCTCCCAGGTCGCAAGACCTCTGAAGGCTCCTGGTAGACGACCAGGTTGATAGGCCAGGTGTGGAAGCGCCGTGAGGCGTTAAGCTGACTGGTACTAATAAGCCGTGCGGCTTGACCATTTTCTCTATATCTAGCGGAACGGCTTAACGCCGTTCCTTGGATTGCTGGAACGCTCATAGGGCATTCCAGATTCGCACTGTGTGTGTGCGATTGGAACTACCGTTTGCAGGGTATTCAGTTGTCGTGGTTCTTTGATATGACGGTTCCGAAAGACCCGTCCAACAGGATTGTCTGGGACGATCCGCCTTCGCGCCGTACAGGCGCTCCAACGCGACGAGTCGAATAAACGGGCTTGTCGCGACGAAGCTCGCGAAGCGAGCGAAGTCGGAACCCCAGGCAGCAAGTTTCCCGGTGGTCATAGGGGCAGGGTCACACCCGTTCCCATTCCGAACACGGAAGTTAAGCCTGCCACCGCCGATGGTACTGCATGCGAAGGTGTGTGGGAGAGTAGGTCGCTGCCGGGAGTATTTATTCGATGACTTCAAATCGATGATCTGAGTCAGCGGAGAGCCCGCCTCTCGAAAAGAGGCGGGC
Source organism: uncultured Acidobacteriota bacterium (assembly GCA_963814955.1). Classification (GTDB taxonomy): domain Bacteria; phylum Acidobacteriota; class Vicinamibacteria; order Vicinamibacterales; family UBA2999; genus DATCJA01. Next base: position 608,975 of record CAWFEX010000006.1, on the reverse strand, counting down.
TTTTTTATGTACCACCGAGGACTCCTATCGCGGGCGGGATCCGCGCATCGTTACGTCGTCGACGGCGAAGGCTCCAGCGTTGATGTTGGTGCCGACGGCATCACAAACCAGGCAACCAAGTACAACAGAATTCCGCAGATCACGGCTCCGGGATAGATGGCCAGGACGATGGCCGCAATCCGAACAACCGTTGAATCGACGGCGAAATAGTCCGCGAGCCCGCCGCAGACGCCCGCGATTTTTCGGTCGGTTGTCGAGCGCTCAAGGCGTCTGACTGTGACATTGGACGCACTGCCGTCAGCGGGCAGGAGCACCCAGGCCACCGCATAGGCAATCAGACCGCCAAGAATGACGCCTGGCACCACGGAGAGAATCAGCCAGGCCAATCGCACGAATGTGGGATCCGTGTTGAGATACCGGGCAATGCCGGCGCAGACCCCGCCAAGTTTCCCTTCACCGGGCAACCGCGTGAGCCGCCGTGGACGTTCCGATTCCGCGACTCGCGTGCCGCAGTAGCGACAGAACGCGGAATCGACGTCAATTTCCTTCGAGCAACGATTGCATGTCATATGTGCTCCAGACCTTCTAGATCTGAATACGGAAACCGTCGATACGGGTTTCAACAGCCAACCGCCGGGCTAGCCGGCACCACCAACCCTCAAACGCTTGCCCGCGTTCGGCGACGGCCTGCCTGCGATAATTCGTTCGTATTCGATCGATGCCGGAGCTTCCGGATATCGCTCTCTATCTGCACGCGCTGAACTCGCGCGTTCTCGGCCATCGCGTCGGTGGGGTCCGTCTTGCGAGCCCGTTCCTGCTTCGTTCTGTCGACCCGCCGCTCTCGAGTGTTACGGGTCATACCATCACTTCGCTGAGCCGGCTCGGCAAGCGCATCGTTTTCGAGCTCGAAAACGACGTCTTTCTGGTCTTCCATCTCATGATCGCTGGCCGTCTCCGGTGGCGCCCGCCGAAGGCGCCGATTCCCGGCAAAGTTGGCCTGCTGGCCGTCGATTTCGAGCACGGCAGTCTGATTCTGACCGAAGCGGGAACCAAGCGGCAGGCGTCGTTGCATGTGGTTGCTGGCCGGGGTGCGCTCGCGGAGCACGATCCGGGAGGCCTCGAGGTGCTGAGCGCCGATAGGGCAGCGTTCGAGAGAGTCCTCCGGCAAAGCAATCACACGCTCAAGCGTGCGCTCACCGATCCGCACTTGTTCAGTGGTATCGGCAACGCGTATTCAGACGAGATCCTGCATTCGGCGCGCCTGTCGCCTTTCAAACAAACAGGGTCTTTGACAGATGAGGAGGTGTATCGAATCTACGAGGCTGCGCGGCTGACTCTTACGCAGTGGTCGGACCGCCTACTCCAGGAAGCCGGCGACGAGTTTCCAGAGAAGGTCACGGCGTTTCGCGAAGGGATGGCCGTTCACGGTCGCTATGGTCTGCCGTGCCCGGCATGTGGCGCGCCTGTCCAGCGCGTGGTGTATGCGGCGAACGAAGCAAATTATTGCGCCAACTGCCAGACAGGCGGTCGTCTACTGGCAGATCGCTCCTTGTCGCGTCTTCTACGAGACGACTGGCCGCGCACGCTCGATGAACTCGAGCGGAAGCGCCGTGGATCGTGAAAGCTGACGCCGGTATCATGTGAACGGTTGCTCTCCTTCCGCATCGTCGTCACCGTGATGGGCGTCATCGTCCTGATGACGTGGGAGCCGCGTGTCGGTGCGCAGTCGACTCCCGAGTTGCGCTGGGGCGGCGACGCGGAAGGTGGCGCTCCCTTCGTCGAGGCGGATCCACGCGATCCCGCCCGCGTCATCGGCTTCGAAGTCGAAATTGCCACGCTCATTGCGCAAAGTTTGGGGCGCGCGCCGCGATTTGTCCAGGTTGCCTTTACGAGCCTTGACGCTTCTGCCGCCCGGGGGGACTTCGACGTCGGCCTGAGCGGCATCGAGGACAGTTCTGCCCGACGGGCGCGGCTTGCCGTAACCGTCCCCTATTACGAGTTTCGGGAAATTCTGACCGTTCGTCAGGCGGACCGGGACCGGTTCCGCACGCTCGCCGACCTGCGCGATCGCCGGGTAGCCACGCTGGGAGCCACACTGGCTTACGACATGCTGGTCGCCGCTCAGGCCCAGCACGGCGTCATCCCTGTTACTTACGAAGACGACGTCCATCCATATAGCGACCTGGCGCTGGGAAGGGTGGACGCCGTCGTCCTCGATTATGTGCTCGCCGAGCGCGGCGCCGCGCGCAACGCGGGCCTGGTGAATCAGCAGGCGCCGCTCGGTGTCGGTCGATACGTTGGCGTTCTTGCGCCGGATCGAACCGCGCTGCGCGATCGCATCGACGACATTCTCCGTCAGGCAATGGGCGACGGTCGGCTCGAGGCAATCTTCCGGCGCTGGAACATGTGGAACGAGGATCAGCCCCGGCTGTATGCGCGCGTCCTCGCGAGCGACGCCACCGAGATGGTGCCGGCCAGCGCAGGCGCGGCCACATTGACCGTGTGGGAAGCGACACGTCGCTACTTTCCTTCTCTTCTTCGCGCGGCCGCTATCACGCTCGTCCTTTCGTGCGCTGCCATGGTCCTCGCAATCGTCGTGGGCGCGCTGATTGCGAGTGGACGCGTCTATGGCCCTTCGCCAGTCAAGGCTGTGTTGACGGGGTTCGTGGAGGTCGTACGCGGTACACCGCTGTTATTGCAGTTGTTCGTCCTGTACTTCGGACTGGCCACTATCGTGCAACTTCCTGCGTTTTTAGCCGCACTGATCGGACTGGGTTTGAATTACGCTGCATATGAAAGCGAAATCTATCGCGGTGCGCTCGAGGCGGTTCCACAGGGACAGCTCGATGCCGCCCGTACGCTGGGTTTCACGGACGCCCAGACACTGGCACTCGTGCGCGGGCCGCAGGCATTCCGCCTGGCATTGGCGCCGATGACCAATGACTTCGTCGCGCTGCTGAAAGACAGTTCCCTGGTTTCGGTCATTACGGTCGTCGAGCTGACAAAGCAGACGTCGATTTTTGCCGCGAATATCGGTACCTGGGTTGTACCGGGCGCTTTGTGCGCGGCCCTGTATCTGGTGTTGTCACTTCCGCTCGCACGGCTGGCCAGACGCATCGAGAAGGGCTGGCGCCGCGCATGACCGTTGCCGCTCAGGCGCGAGGCGCGCCGACGCTCAACGTGCGCGACGTCGTTCTCAAGCGAGGCGATCGTCGAGTCATACAGGGCGTGACGTTTTCAGCCAGGCCCGGCGAGCTGCTGGCGCTCATGGGCGTATCCGGAACCGGTAAAACGAGCCTGCTCCGCGCGGTCAGCGGTCTCGATCCCATCGACGCGGGTGAGATACATGTCGGCGACGTTTGTCTTCGGCCGGGGCGTCTGGCGCGTCTCCGCGAGCTGCACCGGTCGGTGAGCATGGTGTTCCAGTTTCATCATCTGTTTGCACATATGACGCGCGCTGCAGAACGTATGGCTCGCACCTGTGCATGTGCTCCAGGAGCCGCGCGCGGCCGCCGAAAGCCGGGCGCGGAGTCTGCTGGAGATGCTCGGCGTTGGCGCACGGGCTGATGCCATGCCGCATGAATTGTCGGGCGGAGAAGCGCAGCGGGTTGCAATTGCGCGCGCACTCGCTGTCAATCCGGGCGTATTGCTCATGGACGAACCCACGGCGTCGCTCGATCAGGCGCGTCGCGGTGACCTTGCCGGCACGCTATTGCAGTTGGCGCATCAAGGCCGCACCGTGCTAATCGCCACACACGATACTGATTTTGTTGCTGCTTGCGCGCACCGTGTCATTGTGTTGAGTGATGGGCGTGTAACGAGGGAAGGCGGGCCGGCCGAGGTGTTGTGCGACCCTGTTTAGAATAGACGGACTTCATTGATGCATGACCTCAAGGTGCGTACAGACGCGCTCCATATCGAGTTCGATTCGCAGCGCCGGATTCGCTACCGTAACAAGCTGTATTACCGTTTCCTGCACTGGCCCATCTGGATTTTCGTGTTCTTCATCGCGCCGGGACCACTGACGTTCGATGTAATTGAGCGTGGGTTTCGTGTCGATGGCCGGATGCTTGCGTGGACGTTAGTCGTGCTGATCGGCACGGCAATCGCCGGCTTGCGGGGTCGGTTGCCTGGCTGCGAGTTCCAGCCGTACATCATCCGTTTTACGGAGGACAGACCCAACCCGTTGTACCGGCGAGTGTGCTACACGACAGCGTGGGGCGAAGTTATCGCTTTTGCAGTGCTGAACACCGCGGGGCTCGCTTACGCCGTCGTAGCGGGAGAATGGCACTTGAAGCAGATGTACGACGTGGCGTATTTCCCGATTGCCGGGACGCTCTGGGCGGCCGGCGCGGCGGGATGGTTGCCTCGCGTCAAGTCGTCGACGAAAGGAGAAGGGCACGAGCGCCGTTACTTCTACGGATCTGTCTGGGCCGTGGCCATCGCGCAGCCGGTCCTGTGGCTGATGTGGAAAGTGTTGCCGGTCGGACGTTCCTCCGATGTTGCGAAGCTGACCATTTTCTTCAGCATTCTTATGTGCGTCGGCCAGCTCTCCCGCCTTGGACTGCTGCCTCGCACCAAGCCGATTGTGCCCGGGCAACTGGCGGTCAGTGATTGACGATGTCGTCGACTGTCGACTTCCGACCGCGCAAATCAATAATCATCGATTACGCTTCGCCAATCGCCAACCGGCAATCACCAATCGATCATGTCTCCCGCCTCGATTGACGCGCTTACATCCGGCACCCTGAAATACCTCCGCGAACGCTGGTGGAACGATGATTTCACCGAGTTTCTCGTTGAAACGCTGCGTCCGCGTCCGGGCAACCGCATTCTCGACGTCGGCTGTGGCCAGGGGGAGACTGAGGTCCGCATCGGTCGTTTGCAGATCTCGCAGATTCGCCTCTTCGGGATTGACCAGATGATTGAGCGCGTGATGGTCGCGAAGCGTGAGACCGCCGCGCATAATCAGCGGGTGGGGTTCGTTACGGCGGACGCGTGCGCGTTGCCGTTCCGCGACGGGGTATTCGACTCAACCTTCTGCGTCGCTGTGCTCCAGCACATCGGCCAGGCCGACGTGGCGATACAGGAGTTCGCGCGCGTGACAGTGCCGGGTGGTCGCGTAGTAGCCGTCGAGCCCGACAACAGCGCGCGGTACCTGTATTCGTCCACAGCGAGCGGACGCCGCGTGTTCGACCTGTCGACCCGGTTTTTCGGCGAGGCGACAGCGGCGCGAGGGGAGAACGTCGATGGCGCCGTGGGGCCAAAGCTCCCCACGCTGTTTACCCGCTACGGTATCGAGCCGTTGGCGGTCCGATTGTTTCCCGTATCGTGGTCGCGCCTTGGCGCGCCGTCACAGGACGAATGGAAGCATCGCCGCGCTGTGATTGAGAAAGTAATCGACGCCGCGACGTCAGAGGGCGTTCGCTCGCTCGGCCGTGAATATCTGGATAGCCTCCAGACGTACGCGCGCGAAGCACAGGAGGCCGGCCCCGGCTTCGTGGAAATCCAGAATACGATGCTGTTCGCAACGGTTGGGCAGAAGAAGGACTGACGAAGGATGAATGACCTCAATTCGCTGCTGTCGGCGCTCGAGCTCACCGGTGGCGAACGGATCCTGCTGCGATCCGATCAGATCCCGCAATTGATCGTTGGCGATACACGCCACGATCTCGCGACCGCCACCGCGTCAACGACGACCGCCCTCGAGAGACTCGCCGATCAAGTTCTGTCGCCTGCTGGCAAGAAGGCACTGGCGGAGCAACGCGTGGCTATGGAGCCGTTGCCTGCAAGTGAATCCGTCGTTCCCGTTCGTGTGATGGTGCGGCGACTTGGACCTGAAATGTCCGTTGAGTTACAGCGCGACACCTCGCCCTCCGATACGAGTGAAGCTCTCGCGTCACCGCCCTCCCCGAGCGTGACCGTTCCGCCCGCGGGGCGAGGGCTCCCGGCGCCACCGCTTGAACCACCTGCTCGTCGCCGTTCCGGGACCACGGCAGGCGTTGCCGTGGCGCGCGAAGCGGCGCCCCTTCAACAACAGGAAACGTCAGTCGCAGTCATCGATGGATTGAAACGCGCCGCCAGCACGGCCGCGATAGACGCCGTGATTCATCGGGCGCTACAGCGCAACGCAAGTGCCATTTATCTGCGTGGTGGGCACGCACCTCTGGCACGTGTCGGCACGCGCATGGAACAGCTCGCCGTCGATGCGGTTGACGGTGAGGTTATCGAAGCCGCTGCTGCCGCATTGGCGCCTGGTCCTCACGACGGTGCCATATCCGATGCGGTGTGGGTTCGCCACCACGAAGGCACTCGTCAAAGATGGCACGCGTTCACGGACGCTCGAGGGCCGGGGTTGGTCATCGATTTGCGCTGGCGCAGCCCTGAAGCGATCCTGCAGGGGGATCTTCACAGGCACATAAAGCGGATCTGTGAGGAAGATGACGGGATCGTGGTCGTAGCTGGCCCAGCGACGGCGAACGTCCGGCAGATCGTCGCCGCCGTCGGCAGCTGGACGGCCAACCGCCGCGCGGGATACATCATTTCCATTGAGCCGCCGAACGGCCTCGACCACGAAATCACCGGCGCATTCGTGAGCGCGCGCAGGATCGGTGGCCTCGAGAATGGGCATTCGGCTGCGATTCGGCGAGCGGCGCATGAGGCGCCCGATGTTCTCATCGTGGCGCTGAGCTCCGGGTCGAATGGCGAGGAGGCCATTCGCGCCGCGCGACCCGGCTGCCTCGTGATTCTTGGCGTGGTTGCACCCACTGCCGCCCGCGCCGTTGAATCTCTGCTGACGCATGTGGCGCCACAGCATGAGTTCGAGTTGAGGCAGTCGCTTGCTGCGCGGTTCCGCTGTGGCCTCAGCTATCGTGCACTGCATGCCGCTGGCGGAGGACGGAAGATCGTTCACGACTTTCTCATTGCGACCCCTGAAGTACGCGCGCAGCTCGAACGGTGGGACATCAGCGCGCTCGAGAAACTTCAGCGCTCAGGAGCCGATGGAATGCGTAGCCTGGATACGGCGCTCGCCGAAGCCGCCGTTCGTGGCGAAATCTCGATCGGTCAGGCTGCGTCCCATGCCCTTGACGGGCGGGAGGTGGTCAACATGATTCGCCGCTCCGCGCGTGAGCGGCGCCGAGCTCGCTCGAGCCTGCCCCGCAGGGCCCCTAGACCTTGACTCCCGATCGCGGCGCCTCCGGCGCTGCGCCGTCGGCACGAACGAGAAAGGCGCGAGCGAGGTCGGAAGGCAGCGGCTTCGAGAACAGAAAACCCTGCGCAGTCCGGCAGTTCAGGTCGCGGAGCTTTTGCGCCTGCTCCTCCGTTTCAACGCCTTCAGCAATGACGTCCATGCCAAGCACGCTGCTCAGGCTGATGAGCGCATCGATAATGCGCCGGCTCCGAATGACATCACTGGAAGCGACAAATGATCGGTCGATTTTGATGGTGTCGTAGCTGAATCTGTTGAGATAGCTCAGCGACGCGTAGCCGGTGCCGAAGTCGTCCAGATGGAACTTGACGCCCAGTTCACGCAGCGCCGTCAGTTCCGCAACCGTCGTCGATTCGTGCTGGAGCAGCGCGTTTTCGGTAATCTCGAGATGAAGCGTCTCTGGGCGGAGTCCGGTTTTTTCAAGAATGTCCGCCGTGCGCGTCGCAAACTGCGGCTCCGCAAACAGGCGCGAAGAGATGTTGATGCTGATCGACAGGTTGGCGAAGCGCGGATCGCTGGCCTGCCAGTCACGGGTCTGACGGCAGGCTTCGCTCATCACCCACCAGCTCAGTGCTCCGATGACGCCGCATTTTTCGGCAAGCGGAATGAACACGTCCGGCCCGATCATTCCGCGTACGGGGTGTAACCACCGCAGGAGCGCCTCGAAGCCGATCACCTGCATGCGATCGAGCGACACGATCGGCTGATAGTACGTGACCAGCTCGTTGCGGCTGAGCGCCGAGCGCAAGTCGGTTTCGAGCTCGAGCCGCTGTAACGCCGACTCGTACATCACGCTGTGAAACACGCTGTACGAACCCGTGCGGCTGCTCTTGGCGCGATACATGGCCATGTCTGCGTCGCGGAGGAGATCGCCCGGCCGTTCGTAATTGGGTTCACTGCTGACGGCAATACCGATGCTGGCGCTGGCAAAGACTTCCTTGTCGCCGATGAGAAACTTCAGTGAGAGGAGCTCGTGAATGCGCTCGGCAACACGCGTGGCCTCGTGGATGCCGCTGATGTCGGTGAGAAGAATCGCGAATTCGTCCCCCCCCAGGCGGGCCACCGAGTCGCCGGGGCGCAGGAACATGCTCAGTCGCTTCCCGAACTCGATGAGCAGCTCGTCACCCGCCGCATGTCCAAGGCTGTCGTTGATGCTCTTGAAGCCATCGAGGTCCAGAAAGAGCACGGCGAACGTTCTCTTGGGATCCCGCCGCTGCTGTTTCAGCGTGAGGCCGAGGCGATCGAGAAAGAGCGTGCGGTTCGGCAGGCCGGTCAGCGTATCGTGAAGCACTTCGTGCAGAAGCCTGGCCTCCGCCAGCTTTCGATCGCTGATGTCCGTTAGAGACCCGGCGATGCGGGTGGCGCGGCCCGAAGCCTCGCGGATGGCGACCGCGCGACACAGCGCCCACATCGACTGACCGTCGCCATTCTTCATCCGGAACTCATGTTCCAGGTAAGGCGTATCGCCACGAAGGTGAGCGTTCAACGCCTGATCGAGCCCGACCTGGTCCTCCGGGTGAACGCGATCGAACCACGTTGCCGGGTCCGATACTTCGTCGGCCTTCTGAAGGTGGAGCAGTTCGAACCAGCGCGGAGAGAAATGAATCTCGCCGCGCATCAGGTCCCAGTCCCAGATGCCGTCACGGGCGCCTGCAACGGCCAGCGCATAGCGCTCTTCGCTCTCTCGCAGCGATGCCTCCGCTGCCTGGCGCGCGATGGCATACCTGATGGAGCGTCGCAGGAGCTCCGACGTGATGTGGCGCTTGATCACGTAGTCCTGGGCTCCCCCGGCGACCATCGCGACAGCCGCTTCCTGGTCCTCCATGTTCGTCAGGATGACGACTGGCACGTTCGGCGCCGCAGCTTTGATCCTGCGGAGGTTCTCGACGCCCGCGCCGTCTGGCAGATTCAAATCGAGCAGGACGATGTCGTAGCTGCCTTCGGTAAGCCGATGCAGGGCGGTGAGCAGACGCTGAACGTGATCGACGGTCGCCGACGTACGCGGAAAGCTCGCGATTTCGTCACGAATCAGCCCTGCTTCGAGACTGTCGTCTTCGATCAGCAGAATGCTGAAGGATTCCTGTTTCGTGTGCGCCGGCGACTGTGAGGTGACAATCACGCGCTATGAAGGGAGAGCCGCATTGTCCGCACGGCGAGGCAGCAGGACGTAAAACGTGGACCCTTCCCCCTCGCGAGATTCAGACCAGATCCGGCCCCCGTGCCGCTCGACAATACGTTTGCATAGGGCCAGACCAATGCCGCTTCCCGGATACTCCTCGCGAGTATGCAGGCGCCTGCCAAGATCGAAGATGCGTTCTGTGAACTCCTCCGGGATGCCCATGCCATTGTCCCGAAACGCCAGCTGCCAGTAATCGCCATTCGGCTCACAGCCGATGGTGACGACCGGGCGCTCGCGGCCGCGGAATTTGATGGCGTTCGACACGAGGTTTTGAAACAGGTGCACCAACTGGTGCTCGTCGCCGACCACAACCGGAAGCCGACCGAACCGGATCTCGGCCTGAGCCTCGCTGATGGCGGCGCTCAGGTGGTCCACGGCCTGATCGAGGCATGCATTGAGGTCGACTGGCGCCAGTCTCGCAGCAGCTTCCGTTACGGCTAGATACTCGATCATTCCGTCGAGCATGCTGCCCGCGCGCTCGGCACACTCTAACACCTGCCGCAACGTCTGGGCGGCGCCATCCGTCGTCTGGGCGGCCTGACCCCGCCTCGCCAGCCGTGCAATCTGCTGCACCGGTTCCCGGAAATCGTGCGAAAAGACCAAAGCGATTTCGCGAAGATCGTTGTCACCCGGACCCGATGAGGCTGACTTCGCAGCCGGGGTGATCGTCGAAGGGGCTGGGGCCACACCGTTCCTGCGTGCCAGAACCTCGGTGATGATGGTTGCCAGCGCCAGGAATCCTGTGCTGTTTTTCCGAACCAACCCTTCACATGCAAGGCCCGGATCGAGCGCTCGCGAGGCGATATCCAGCTCGTGCCCGAACAGCACGATTGCGGTACCGGGAGCTCGCCGTTTGAGACCCGCAATGAGGTGGTCGATCTTGGCCCATGCTAGGTCGGCTGCCACAATGGCAACATCCGGAACGCCCATCTCGAGAGCGTTGGCGACAGCGAGTGCATCGGCGGCCATTATGACTTTGGCGTCTGGCAACTCGCGTTCGAGCAGCAGCTTGGCAAGCGTGCGATCCCCGGCGCTCGAGTCGATGAGGAGAATCGCCGGCGCGTGACTCATGGTCGTGGATGACGCCGGAGGACCCCCGACGATCGATCCGGGCGTGGCGCGCCGGCCCCCTTCTGGACCAGCGGCCGCGGCCTCCAACCAGACTCCGCCCGCCCCGCGGCGAATCTCATCAAGATGCCCTAACTCATGGGCAAAGGTCTTGCCGGTGGGGGGCACGAGAGGTCTCAATGGAGCAGCCACCGAAGCCCAACAATATTGAGGTACCCGAACCGGACGGCTTGCGTTTCTGCCCCGTGACCGTATCTTGGTCGAGCGACAAAAGTCGGCAGAGGAATGGACTATCGGCGTGGTCGGAGTGTGCCCGTTCGGAAAGCGACGCGGCGGGTGGGGGGGGCCCGTGCGCCACCGCTTGTCTATGCCAGTCTGAAAAGCGTTAAGAAACGTTCCTAGTTTGCGCCATCGAGCCGTACGCTTATGACCTTCTGAAAGCGCACGGGTGCTCCGTTCTTTCGAGCTGGCCGGTACTTCCACGACATCGCGGCGCGGACCAGCTGCTCGTCGTACGTCGGGTGAAACGGCTTCCGCAGCGTTGCTGAAATTACGTCACCCTTCTCGTCGATGACGACTTCCAGCATTCCCTGCCATTCCCGTACGTCCCTTTCCGCCAGCCCCCGAGGCAGGATCCATCTGGGCAGCGCCTGTTTTACGGCTTCCGGAGCCACCAAACCCGGCTCCAGCTCGCGATACACCGTTGGGACCAGCGGCGCGGCCGCTGCTCCGGCATCGCTTTCATTCCTCGTGATGACGACGGGTGTGGGCCTGGGAGGTGTCTCGGAGCGCGGCGCGAGCGCCTTGCTCAAATCGAGAAATGCCGACGCCACGGTGCGAAGGTCCGCCAAGGTTGGAGCTCCGGCCAGATCCGGATCGTCCAGGAGGGCAAGCACGCGCTCGAACTGGTACGCCGGACTTCGGATCCTGGCGCTCGAACGCAGCTTTCGCGTCCGCGTAGGTCCGCTGCACAATCGCTGGGAGCAGCGACTGGCGGACGTCCTTGAACATCGTCCGAACCCGCGGCGATACCTGAGAAAGCTGGTAAGACGGATCGGCGTTCACCATGGATGCGATCGCGTCGCGTGCTTCGGTCCTCCGGTCGAGGGCAATCAGGCAGAGTAACCGGTACTCGCGCGCCTCGACGAGCCCGGCCGACGCCGGATCCTGCGCGAGCTGATCCAGGACCACAAGCGCCTCCTCGGTACGCGGCCGATCGATAGAGAGTCTTGACGTGGTCAATCGTTTCGTCGCGTGCGGCAGCGACGGACGCGAAAGCCAGCCATGCGATAGTCGTGAGGAGAAACCCTGAACGTGCGGTCGTCATTTCGTTCCTCGCACGTGACCGGAAAGTACTTTTATCGTGGAATGAAAAATCGTAACGCGGAGATCCGTGTGATGCAAGAGCAAATCGGTGTTATGCGCGCACGATTTTTGTGTATCATTCGCCGCAAGGCATACCGTGGCATCAGACGTTACTGATCTTGAACAACGTCTCATGAACCTGCAGTGGCAGGTGGAACGGCTTTCCCAGGTTACTGAAGGGAACGTTCAGCAAGTGGAAGAGCGCCTGACGGGAATGGCGGACCAGTATGCCGAGAACCTGAAGCGATGGGCGATTACCGCCGAACGCCATTCGCGAACGGTCACCCAGCTCGAGTCGTATGTGAGTGAGTGGAAGGATGCGAACAGCCGCATCCAGCAGGACACGTTCCAGCGTCTCCGCGAGCTCGAGACGACTATTCAGCACGAATGGGACGCGCTCAGGAAGATCCATGAGCAGCCGGTCAAGGAGCTTCGCGAGCAGGCGGCAAGCCTGACCGAGGTCTGCATCGCCACGGCAAACGTCGCCCAGAAAGGTTTCGCACGCGCCGAAGCGCGGCTTGCCTCTTTCGAAGACGACGTGCACGTGGTTCTGGGCGAATTCGGTCGGGATTTGCAGTCGCTCGTGACCGAGATGAAGGCACGGCACGAGCAGCCGGCCCGCCTCGATAATGGTGCTGCTCCATGGCCGCTCGACGATGTCACCCGCCTTCACAGTCAGCTTCGTGATTCGGGCGAAGTTGTGCGGCCGGCAAGTGGCCGCGGGCTATTCGACCAATCCGGCGCATCGGCGCAGGGAACTTCCCTCAGCCGCAACTTCCGTTGTTGAGGCGCCTGAAGGCGCAAGGACCGATGCTTCGGCCAGGCGTGGTGAACAACAGATACCGCGGAACTGGCGGTTTGCGGTCATCGGTCTCGGCCTGGCAGTGATCGTTGCGGGAGCGTTCGGATGGTACCTGCAGAGTCAGGTACGGGCCGCGGCGGCACGCGCGCAGCAGGCTGAGCTCGAGTCGCAGAGAGCCGCCGCCGAGTCGATGCGCCAGGCAGGGGTCGCCCGTGCGGAAGCCGCTCGTGAGATCGCGAGCGCCCGGGCAATGGCGACGCGAGCGGAATTGATCGGGAACGTCCTCGCGGCCCCAGACCTGATTCGGTACAACCTTTCTGGAAGCGGCGCCGCCACCGGTCAGGCGTTGTGGAGCCGCACGCGCGCTTTTGTCTTCAGTGGATCGCGGATCCCCGCTCTTGCGAGCGGAACCTATCAAGTGTGGCTGCTGACACGGCTGGCACCGGTGAGAGCCTCGACGTTCATGCCGGACGCGGATGGGACGATCACGGTCGTGGAACAGGGCGTGATCGTGCCACGCGCCGTGGTTGGCGTCATGGTCACCGCCGAACCGACAGACGGCGTGGAAACCCCATCCGGCAAACCTATCCTGACAAGCATCGTAACGACCGTCGAGTAAGAGGAAACCTCTTTCTCACTCAAACGTCGCGCTGGCGCGCGTCACACTATCGGCCCGCACGACAACGTTCTGGCGCCGTTCACCCTTATCGGGGTGACGGAAGACGACTTCATGCTCGCCAACCGGTATCTCGAGGTGCGCAAGCGGAGTTTCGCCAACGGGCCGGTTGTCGATCCACACTTCCGCCCACGGCTCCGCATTGACGCTGATGCTTCCCGGCGGCACATCAATGCTGAGCGTCGTGATTTCCCCGGCACGGAAGGTGACCGCACGGCGGACGCGGAATCCGAACGACGTGTTTATGAAATCGAGCTGATGGGTGCCGGCAGTGGCCACGATCGGCCCGTCAGCCGAAGAGCCGAGCACCCGGTCTCCCTGCAGCACTTTGAGCTCAATGGGCGCAGCCAGTCTGACTCCACCGGAGCGTTGGCTGCTCGCGGCCTTTGCGATGGCTTCGGCAACCGCGTCGGCAATCGGGCGCTGGGTGTCAGGCGTTGTGTCGACGACAATTGATCCATTCTGATCGTCGGATCGACCAGCGTTCTCGGCATTCAGGCCCGCCACGACGATCGGTGGCTGAGCGGACACATCGGTACACGGGAGACGTGACGACGACAGCGGCTGCTGGTGAGGCTGGTTGCTGCCGACCGAACATCGTTGCAATGACGATGGCTTCCACCAGCGCGACTGCCGCCAGCCCAACCGCAATTGCCAGCCGGGCTCTCTGCCATCCGGAAGCCAATGCCGACGCTCGCAGCGCCCGATTCTGGGTGCTGGTCGGTGTAGCTGGCTCCGCGGGCGCAAACGTCAGCAACCGTGAATTAGCGCCGGATGCCGTCGATTCCGTCCGAGGTGTTTCACCGACATATGCGACGAGACTTTCTCGTGCGATTGGCGGTGTCGCCGGCGGAACTGTCGAGTCATTGATCCGGACTTCGTCCGACGAGGAGAGGTTCGCCATTGGTGCCTCCTGTCCACTCGTCTGCGCACTTGACTGAAGAATCACGAGCGGTGTTGCCAATCCGTTGACATTGTCAGCCTGCAGGAACTCGAAGGCGCGCGACGCAGATGCCGCTGGCAGCTGGCGGAGATCCGCATACGCGTCGGCGGCTGAACGATAGGGACGATCGCCGATTTGAAGCGCGCGCTCGAGCCAGAGCCGGAGCGAGTCGCCGAACAGACGGGATCGGATCGTGGATCTGTTGCTCCACTGGTCGAGCAGCCGGGGTAACCGCTGCTCGAGGTCCGCAGGGGTTATCCGCCGGGCCAGCAACATAGAGAGAGCCAGCACTCCCAGCTGGAAGACATCTGCCCGGGCGTCCAATGGCGCGGCGCCTGGCCGATCGGTCGGTGCGAGAACGCCAAACTCCCGCCATAACCCGGAAGACGAGCGGTTCAGATGGCGAAGGGCCGAGCCGAGCACGTGTTCCACGATTCGCACACGCCCATCCGTCGTCAGGACGATGCGGTCGGCGGTCATCGCGCCGTGGGCGAAATCGGCACCTCCCGACTGCAGAAGCGATAGCGGCTGAATGACCTGACTCACGACCCAGGTCACGAACGCCGGGTGCAAGCCTCCGCCAAGTTGCGGTTCGGTTAGAAGCGCCGAAAGGCGCTTGCCGGGCGCGTAGGTGGATACCAGCACCAGCGATCCGTCGGTCTCGAGCCGGTCCACTGCGCGTATGACCGGAAAGGCAGGATGGGTCAGCCGACCGAGTCGCCGTACACGGTCGCGAAGAACGTCCTCGAACCCTGGAGTGTCAGCGAGTGCGGCGTGGAAGCGAAGCATCTCCAACGGATCGGCGTCGGTGTTGTCGAACATCAACAGCCGATCGCCGAAGCCGTCCATCAGGCCTGGCATGTACAGACCGGCCAGGCCTTCGGCTGGCGAAGGATCCGTTGTACGGAAACCAGTGACCGTTTTCATGTGACAGGAAACCCGGTGCGGAGCTGATCGGTACGCGTTGGCGCGAGACGCGAACGGCTTTTCATCGCTGCAGACGCAGATCGAAAAACGTTTGCGCGCGTCGCGGCACTCTGCTCGTCATTCTGCACGAAACGAGATCGCAGTCAAGAGCAGATCCAGTCGATCGTGCACGAACTTCGTATTGATGGATCAAAAATCCATCCTGGCACAGGTCACATGACTGTGTGTGCCAGGATGGCGTCGTCGGTCGTTAAGAGATGGAGATACTGGCGACAAAGACGCTCGGCGGATTCCAGTACTTCCATCGGGGCATGGGGAGCCGGGCGTGTAACGAAGAGCGAAGCTGCGGTCTGCAATTGGCGCACGTTGCCTGGCCAGTCGTGAGCGCGACAAACGCTGCGGCACTCGTGACTGAGACGGGGCACCGCGACGCCCGCGCGCCGCGCATAATACGCAGTGAAGTACTCGAGGAGCGGCTCGATGTCATCAGGCCGCTCGCGAAGCGGGGGAATCGGCAGATAGATCGTGTTCAGCTGGTAATACAGCTCCTGGGAGAACACGCCGGTCGCAAGCTTATCGATCAGCGGAACCGTCGTCGAACAGAGTACGCGCACGTTTGGCCGACGGTAAAGCCTCCTTGTGCCGACCGACTGGATATCGCCCGTTGGCGACGAATCGCTTCAAATGAGTCTGCGCTCCGGGCGAGAGCGTACCAATGTCCTCGAAAAAGGCGGTGCCTCCGTCTGCGCGCTGCAGGGCGCTCACCGCATTGCGGGGGCTGAACAAGCGCGGTTCCAGGTCGGTATCGAGCTCCGAGCACCGGAGGCTGACAAACGGCGCGCGGCTGCGAACGCTCTGGCGATGGATCAACCTGGCCAGTCGTTTCTTGCCGACGCCGTATTCACCCGCAATCAATACGCGGATAGGCGCTCGCGACGCGAGCGCGATATCCTGCCGCAGTTCGCGCGCGGCCGCACTGGATCCGACGAGAATTCCTGCTATTTCACCAGGATTGAGGGCGCTTGAATTCTTCACGGTTGAGGTGGAGAGCAACCAGCTCGCCACCGCGCCGGACCGTGCAAGTCGTCAGGAAATCAGGCCAAAACGCGAGCCTTTGGCGCGAAATCCATGTCGGAGATTCGGCCCGCCGGCCGGGGGTGCGTCGGATATCCGACAGGGGGAAGGGTTCCGAGGGGCCAGCCGGCCCGGACTAATCAGTGGAAGCGACGGCGTTTCTGGCGAGCATCATCCGCTCCCACGTTTGAATCAGATTGAGAAATGCGGAACGTTGCGCGGCGTTGAGATCTTCCGGCCGTTGCCACTCGTCGCCACCAATCCGTGCTCTTCCCTCGCGGAAGTCGTACGCGATGCGGCCATCGAGGCCGGTCAGCGCAATCTGCGCCGGGCGCGTAATCATGCCGAGATACTGAAACACCGTTCGCGATGGGCTCGTGGTAAGGGTTGGTTTTCGTTCGGTATCAGGGTTCCGGGCCAGCGCTGCGGCAATCGCATCGCGCAAGTCCGCCTGAGCGAAGGGTTCTTCGATGGCGATGGGAAGATTGGACACGACGAGCGGAATCCGTGTCTGCGCATCGTTCAGCGAATAGCCGTGGCCCAGAAATCCTTCGTCGAACAGGCTTTCGCCGTGGTCGCTCAAGACGATGACGCCCGGTTCCCGTCCAAGGGCGAGGCGTACGTGTGCGACCACTTCACCGATCGAGTGGTCCACGTTCGACGCCGTGTTCATGTACATTTCGCGCAGCTCGCCGGCGCGGCCGGGAGCGATGTTCGACTGCGACACGATCGGCGCCTCGAGGAGCGGTTGAATGGCTCGATGGTGGTATGGAAAGTGCGTGTCGTGAAAGTTCACGTATAGGAAAAGCGGCCTGTCATTGCGCCTTCCATCAAGGAAGGCCGCGACCCGCTCCTGCACTACGCCGTATGGGACGGCCAGGCTGCCTGCCGTCGTGAATTCAGAATAGCGGCGTTCTCGATCGGTTCGTGCGTCGTAGGCGACGTCGGCACGGTCGAAGCCAACGCCCTGTTGTGGGCCTCCGAACGATTCGTCCTGGCCCGAGAAGTAGGCGACTTCGTACCCCTGCCTTTTGAAATCGTCTATGAGTGTGTTGTCTCTACGGATGTCCGCGACGCTGCCAGAGAAGATGTGCCGCCGCGACTGAACTGTGTAACCGTTATGCGAGTACGCGTGCACAGGCGCGATGCCCTTGGCGGCAAGGCTGTCCAGGACCGGCGTCACGGGCTTCCCGCCCAGGTGCGCCCCGCGGACGTCCGCGCGGAAGCTTTCCAGCACGATGAGGACGACATCGGGCTTGGATCGCCATGCGACGAAAGGGGCCCCCTCGGTATAGGGTGTCACGTCCGCCGGGAGATCGCCGCCGACGCCGTCTTCATCGACCCCATTGCCCGGGACGTCAAGGGCATAGGGACGAACACGCTCGTCAAACAGACTCGGATCGTCCGGACGTCCAAGCATCCCGTAACCGTCACGGTCGAGATCCGTGGCCGCTTCCACAACCGAACCGAGGAGTCGTCCGGTTGGCTTCCGCCGGAGGCCGTTGTCGAGCACGTCGCTCCCGCTGCGGAGCAGTGTCATGACGGTGGCACCGCTGAAGAAGACGGCAATGACAAGCAGGAGGCTCGGCCATGCCGGCACGCGGCCCAGGCCTTCGAGCGGAATCCGAATGCGCCGCGCCGCCAGCCACAGCACAAGGATCGCGAGTATCGCGGCGCCTGCGACGATCCACGCGACCCTGCTCAAATGTGCGGACGATACGGCCAGGACTTCACCGGTGCTCCACCCCGAGAGCTCGAAAAGCAGCCGAAGATCGAATGCGTCCCCCAGATACGTGATCAGCTGGTACTCGACGAAATCGGCAGTGAAGATCGGCAGGAGTGCCAGAATGAACGCCGCGGCGAGCGCCAGGTGCCGACGGACCGCGAACCGTCCGAACAGCCAGAGTGCCGCCCAGACGATGACGCCGGCAACGGCGGCATCTGTGAAGAACGATCCGCCAACGAACGCCACCGCCTCGACCGGAGATGTGACGAAATCCCGTGCAAGGAATCCGCCCGTGAAATAGGCGCGTCGATAGTGGAGCAAAACGGCGTCGAACAGTGTGGCGGTCACAGCGGCGGCTGCGGTCACACCTGCCCAGGGCAACAGCCAGTCGGCGCCGCCCCCGATATGAGCTGCGCTATTGGGCCGGGCCGCCGTTGGCGACGAACTGGTCAATTGCCTCAAAAAACAGCTCCAGCGACGGAAGTGCGTCGACGCCGGTGCCGGCGGGGACGCTCTCGTCGGTCAGGAAGAAGAGCGTCATCGGCTTTCGGCCGCTGAACAGCAGCTCTCCCGCGGTGCGAAGCTGAAATCGAATGGGATCCTGTACGAACGTATCGCCGTAGTGAAGTGCGTATAACGCGACGACTCGCTGTTCACCGGTTGTTGAGAGTACGTGGACTGGAATATCCGGCCGCTGCCGAAACCGCCTTACTTCCGAATTCGCGTAACTCGGACCATTTGAAACCGCCAGCTCCGGATGATGGTACAGGCTCTTCGGATCGTACGATCGGATGACCGTAAGCTTCACCTCGTCATTCGACGACCGGTAAACCCGCTCCAGCCAATCGTCACTGTCGAATCGCCGCTTGCCCCAGGTAGCGTTCCGGCCGGACGATGCGCCGCGGTAATGCGCGAGTGAGTCAGAAATCGAGCCCGTCCTGCGACCGTCCTGCACCGTCGAACCGGCGTAGCTGTGGATGTACGTCGGAACGAGCGCTAGTGCGACGAGAGCACAGACGATCGGAACGAAGCGACTCGAAATCACGTGATGGTCTCCGGCGCGGCTTCGGGCTGCGGGTCACCGCCTAGCCAGAAGATAACAGGTAGCGCCAAGGCAAAGGTCATCATCCCTGACAGCGGATGAATGAACGTCTCGAGCACTTCCGCACCTTGCCACACGACCAGCGCCGCCAGGAGTACGATTCGCAGGATGTTGGCGGCGATGGCCAGAGGCGCGGCGCTCAGGAGCACGAGCGCGCGCCGGCGCCAGCCTGACGTTGAATATGCCGTCAAGCACGCCACGGCGCCGGCCGCGTACAGCGTCGAGAACCCGCTGCAGGCGTCCGCGATCTCGAGCGGGCCCACCGGCAGCTGCAGTGTGGTTCCTTCGGCAAATGCTGGAATGCCGAGCATCGGCACCAGCAGGGCTGTTGCAGCGGTGGTAAACAGCCGGAGCTGCATATGGATCTGCTCCGTCATGCCGAGAGGAATGGGCAGCGCCGCCGCAAGAAAGGCGAGCGGAAACAGAATCGCCCGGGTGCGTTCAACGCCAAGAAGCAGCAACGACAGTCCGGGCAGCGCGATAAGGATCGATGCCGCCGAGAGCAGCTGCGTGTGCATGCCTGTATCGAGCGAATGAATGATAAGAGCCGGGATCAGGAACACGAACCCCCAGATGCTGCCGGCCGGTGTTGGCGTTCCCTGAAACTTTTTCAGCTCCTGATAGATGAGATATGCGACGACGGGCGGGACCAGCACTCCATGTGCGTTGTGCCACACGCTCATCGTCCACCGCTCCCAGAGGAACTTTGTCGTCGGGGCGTAGAGGACGATCAGCTCGAGGGTCAGCAGGCCGAGAGCGGCGACCCGCCACCGCGCCGAGTTGGACGGGTGCTGGATTTCAGCCCGCTCGACGGTGGCCGTCGAGATACCGGCAGCCGACCTGCTCATTTCGGAAGCAGGTGTTGGGTCAACCCGCGACCGACTTAAGCGCACGCTGCGCATCGGCATAACCAGGACGCAGCTTCAAAGCGGCCTGCAGCGACTGACGACCCCGCCCCACGTTTCCGCTTTTTAGGTACGCGAGCCCGAGGTGATAGTGGTAGATAGGGTTGTCCGGATCCTTCGCGATGCTTTGCTCGAACGTGCGGATCGCGAGATCGGTGAGCTCCTTCTTGTAGTACACCCACCCGAGTGTGTCCTGTATCGCGGCATTATCCGGCGCCTGCCCGACCGCTGTCTGGGCGAGGCTCAAGGCCCGGTCGAGATTCTGGCCCGCCTCGGCATAAAGGTAAGCGAGGTTGTTGGCTGCGATCGTCGAACGAGTATCGATCGCCAGCACCTCTTCGTATTTCTTCGCGGCTTCCGATGGTTTCTTCTGCGCCTCGTGGATCATGGCGATCATCAGGTGCGCGGTTACGTCCTTTTGGTTCAAGCGAATCCGTTTTTGGTACTCCGCTCGGCCGGCATCCAGTTTCTGCTGCATCAGGTACGCCTGGCCCAGCATCGAGTAGCCACTCATATTTGATGGGTCGACATCGATCAGGTGGTGCAGTACCTGTTCTGCTTTCGGGAACTCCCGTTCTCTGAGATACACATTCGCCGCAAGTGCGAGTAGTTCTGTACGGTCCGGTTGCGAGGTCAGTTCTGTTTCGAGACGCGCTCGCGCACGAGTGCCGTTTTTCTGAGCGAGATCGACCATCGTGAGGCCGCGCAAGGCTTCGATCGACTTGGGATCCAGCGCGAGCGCGCGTTCGTATTCAGTGCGCGCGCCAGCAAAATCTTTGGAGGTGACCTTGATCGCGCCGCTCAGCGAATGTATGGGTGACGCATTCGGGTATTGCTTGAGGAGAGCGGCCACTTCCGTCCGCGCCAGTGCGATCTGGCCCTGGGCCAGAAGACCACGCGCCAGCGTCAGCCGGGCGGACGGGCTACCGGGAACGCTTTTGATTGCCTCGCGTGCGAATTGAACCGCGGCGTCGGTTTCGCCACGGGCCAGTGTCGCTGCCGACAACTGGAGTTGCGCAGCCACGGCGCGAGGATTGAGGCGTAATACTTCAGTGAACGACTTTTGTGCCGCATCGAGATCCCGCACTGCGACTTGGGCTTGTCCGAGTAAATAATGAGCGGGCGCCGATTCGGGATCCGCTATCGTCGCCGCAGTGGCGTGCTTCAGCGCCTGCCCTGTTTGCTGCTCGACGAGCAGCCAACGAGCTTTCACCGTAAGTGCCCGTACGTTAGCCGGTTCACGCGCCAGCACTTTGTCGATCGCGGCGTGGGCGTCGGCGGTGCGTTTTTCGACGTAAGTAATTTGGGCGAGGCGGATTTCAGCTGTGGTCGACGTGGAGGGGCGGTCCTCGCTCAGCACTGTGTTGAACACCAGACGAGCGTCCGGAAGGCGTCCCGCCCGCAGGTAGTAATCGCCGAGCATCAGTTTCTCGTTGTCACCGCCGACAGCCGCAACGGTCTTCAGATAGGGTTCGGCCTCTGCCGCGCGGTTTGTACCTATGTAATAGCTCGCGAGGGCGCGATTCGCGAGCAGGTGCCTTGGATCGAGCGTGAGAGCCGTCTTGAAGGACTGTTCGGCGGCTGCACGATCGCCGTTCCCCCACTGGAACATGGCGAATGCAACATGGGCCGGAACAGATCTCGGGTCAACGCTGATGGCTTTTTCAAAAGCCGCTCGCGCGGCATCCCGCTGTCCCTGAGCAAGCCTCAGAGCGGCCAGATTCGTGTAGCTGGTGCTTCGTGAGGGGTCTATCTCGATAGCTTGCTCGATGTCGGCGACGGCGCTGTCGAGATCGCGCAACCCTGCCGATGCGTTTCCTACGATAACCAGCGCCTGCACATTCTTCGGATCCCGGTCGAGGACGCGCTGCACGCGCGACTTCGCATCTTCGAACTGACGAGTCAGCAGCAGGTAGGCGCCGGCCTTGATTTGGACCTCCATGTTGTCCGGCAGCAGATCTGCTGCCCGGATCTGTTCCGTATAGGCTCCGCGCACGTTGCCCACCAATTCGTAGGCTTGTGCCAGCTTGTATCGCGCATCGCCGAACCGTGGATCGATCTGGATGGCCTTGCGGTACTCGACAATCGCCTCCGCGTACTGCTTCTGATCGAAGTATCGATTTCCGCTTTCGAAGGCTTGCTGCTTCGCTGTCTCTGGATCGGCGCATGCGCCAGCAAGTATTGCCGCCACCAGTATGCAAATCAGGGAGATCATTCGCGTGTTCATGATGCCCTCGTACGGTTTCACCTTCGATCGTTGCCAGATTGCGCCGAGCGCCAGCGCACCTGGCGACCAAACCTGAGACTCTTGGCTGCTTCCCGCGGCACCGCCCGCCATTTTTCGATCAGAATTCGAGCAGAAGGAGTGTAGGCAGACGTCCGCGAGCAATATCCTCACAGCAAGCGGCAATCCACGCCTCGTGCAGACAATCCTTGGCGCCAAGTCTTTGTCAGTCAGTTGCTTAACGCGAAACATGCGTCTCGGTGAGGCAATAATTCTTCCAGGAAGGCGACTAAAGGCCTGCTACGCCACGGAGACAAGGACGACCCAGGATTCCGTGAATGCACCGAATTGGGGTGGTACTCTCGCTCAGATGAGTCGCCCGAGCACAATTCTCGCCGTCGTCGGCGCACGCCCCAATTTCATGAAAGTGGCACCGATTGTGGCGGAACTCCGCACGTTTCCCGACCTCTTCACCCTGGCCATCGTTCATACGGGACAGCATTACGATGACAAGCTCTCGAAGGTCTTTTTCGACGACCTTGGCCTGCCCCCGCCCGACGTCAACCTCAATGTCGGGTCGGGCAGTCATGCGCAACAGACCGCGGCGATCATGGCTGCGTTCGAGCCAGTCCTGGTCCACCGCCATCCAGACCTCGTGCTGGTTGCGGGAGATGTCAATTCCACCATTGCGTGCGCCCTTGTTGCCGTGAAGCTGGGCGTGCCCGTTGCCCACGTGGAAGCGGGGCTCAGAAGCTTCGACCGCACGATGCCGGAGGAAATAAACCGGCTGCTAACGGACCAAATCTCGGATCTGTTGTTCACCACCGAGGCCTCGGGAGGCGAGAACCTTCTACGCGAAGGAATTTCGTCGGACAAGATCCACTTTGTCGGCAACACGATGATCGATACGTTGCTCGCCCATCGGGCTCGCGCCGCGGCGTTGAACATTCCGGCGAGCCTGGATGTTGAGCCAGGCGGATACGGCCTGCTCACCGTCCATCGACCCAGCAATGTCGACGACCCAATGGCATTCGATCGGGTGCTGGAGGGAGTCGCAGAAGTGGCGCGGGATGTGCCGATTCTCTTTCCAGTCCATCCGCGCACGCGGCCGCGCATTGCCAATTCTCCACGAGCTGCACGGCTCGAACAGAGCGGCCGGCTTCGGCTGATGGACCCCCTTGGCTATCTCGAGTTCGTCGGGCTGATGGAGAGCAGCCGGGTTGTGCTGACGGACTCAGGCGGTATTCAGGAAGAGACGACCATTCTCGGCGTGCCGTGCCTGACGCTTCGGGAAAACACCGAGCGCCCTATTACGGTCAGCAACGGCACGAATAGCGTCGTCGGCACGGATCCGGCGAAAATCGCCGAAGGCTGGCGGCAGGTGAAGTCCGGATTTGTTCAGCACGGTATCCCGCCGCTCTGGGACGGCCGCGCCTCCGCACGGATTGCCAAGATATTGGCAAGATTCCTGCCGTAAATATCCGTCCCCACGAGGTCAGCCCGTCAAAACGTCACGCTCGCCTGGTTCGTACACGACGGTTGACGCGCCGGCGGCGCCCACCTTTCCGTCACGCTTTATTTGCTGCCATACAGCTTTTTTGCACCCGCGATGTCGTCGCTGGCGAGCGTGCGCTTGGCCATCGAACAGGTTCCATACGAGCCGTACATAGTGGCTTCGTTGACGCTCGAATGGGAGAGGCCCATTGAGTGGCCCAACTCGTGAGCAGCGATGTCTTCGACGTACGCGCCACTGCTGCATCCTCCCGAACCGGTGAAGAACTTGAAACCACCGTCCCAGAAGATGATGTCGCTGTCGACCAGATACCCGTTCTGCGCCCAGGCGTAGGTGGACGCGATGGCCCCGCCGTTGGTCATCTTGCGAAACACTATGACATTCTTCTTGTCAAAGCCGATCGAGGTGGTGCCGACCTGACCAGCGTAGGAGAACCGGAACGGCGTACCCGACTGGCTATTCCAGACGTTCATCCCGGTTTGAAGAGCCGAGATGGCGGCGTTCTGCGACACGTCCGCATTGGCGGGATTCACATAAAAAGGTACGTTCAGTTTCCCCCATTTTCCGAATGTGTTGTAGGCGCGTGTGACGGGCGCGACAAGCCCCGCCAGTGCCCCGACAACGACAATCGTCGCGACGGTGCGAGTGGCTGTCATTGCGATCACCTCTCTTGCGCCTGCGCGGCTTTGGCCGCGGCGCGAATGTCGTCGAGGCTGAGGCCGGTGCCGACGACGCGGTTGTTCGTATCGAGTCGCATGACGCCGGCACCACGGCCATGTGGCACGTCATTTCCGCGCGAGTTCGTCAGGAACAACACCGCACGCTGCCCCTTCTCCAGGCGCGGCATATCTGACACCTCCAAGGTCAAGTCGCCGACCGTCCCCCCTTCGAGGGTCATGACGCCTGTCGCCTCGTGCCGCTCCCTTGAGAGTTTCCTCGACGCGGAAGGACACCTTGGACAGAATCACCTGGTCGCCGAAGTCGTTGACGCCGAAGCTCGCGTCCACGGCAAGCACCGTTGCGACCACGACTTTCGTTGCGCCCCTGGCATGAGCAGCCACGTCGACCGGCGGGTCGATCGACGCGGATACGGTTGCAGCAATCAGACAAGCCGCCAGTAAACCGAACATACCTCTCATCACAGGCACACCTCCTCCGTCAGATCAGGACTCTGTCGCTCGCACGCGAGGAGCTGCGGACAGAAGCCTAGAGGGTCAGCGGTTCGTCGGGATTGCGGATGCGCGCAGGCCCGGCGTAGTCCGCGAGTTCAATGAGCTAAAACTTCGAGTGAGAAAGAGCTGGGGGAGGAGTCCGTGCGACTGAGCCGGCGCGAAGGCCGAGCAAGACAAATACCAACTACGTTAGCGAGCGCAGGCGTACATTTGCGCGATATTCGCGAATACCGGGCAATAAAGGCGTGAACTTCTTACCCTGTCGTGCATCGTAGTCGAGGATTCGAACAGTGTCGTGATGTGGAGCAAAGACTTACGCGAGATACCGTGCCCGTTTCGCGAGGGAACCTGTGAGGCTCGCCTCGCGAAATCGTGGCACGGTGGATTTAGAAGCTGATGCTGACCTGGTTCGTGCAGGTCGATGTGCCTGCGGCGCATACCTTGTACGTGTATGAGCCGTTGCCCCTCTCGTCAATGGCGTCTGTCAGGGCTCCCTGATTTGGCGTATTCGCGATCTTCGTACCGTTGCGGTAAATATCGACGCTTGTTGCGTCCAGGCCGCTCCAGGAAAGGTCGGCTTTCTGCAGCCCCTTGTCCTTGTAGCCGCGGGCCGTCAGTTTCGGCGATGTACTTGTAGACGTGCTCGAGACTGACACTGTTACCGACTTCTGACCGGTCAGCCCGCCAGCGTCGGTCGCGGTTGCGGTGATAGTGTGCGATCCGGCCGTCAGTGTTCGGCTGAATGACCCGCCGGTGCCGATCTGCCCGTCGATATTCGACCGCCACACCAGCTTGGTCGTCAGACTCCCGTCCTCCGTATCGTTCGCCGAACCCGAAAACGTCATCGATGTCCCGGCCGGTACCACCGCACCGTTATTCGGATTCGAAATCGAGACCGCCGGCGCCGTATTGGTCGTGGACGTAACTTTCAGTGTAATGTTCGCAGACGACGTATTGCCGGTGCTGTCCGTCGCCGTCGCCGTGATGGTGTGTGACCCCGCCGTGAGCGTCCGGGAGAACTTGGCGCCGCTGCCAATTTTGCCGTCGATATTCGACTGCCAGCTGATGTAGCTCGACACATCCCCGTCGGGGGTGTCGGTGGCGGACCCGGAAAACGTCACAGTCGTTCCCGCCGCGACACTCTGGCCGTTGGCCGGCGAAAGGATCGTCGTGATTGGCGCTGTGTCGGTACCAGTGCTGCCGCCGTACAGTTTTTTCGCACCGGCGATGTCGTCACTGTCCAGTGTGCGCTGCTTCTGCGAGCACGTGCCGTAGCTTCCGTACATCGTGGCCTCGCTGGTGCTCGAGTGGGACAGACCCATCGCATGACCCAGTTCGTGTGCGCCGATGTCTTCGATGTAAGCCCCGCTGCTGCACCCGGAAGAGCCCGTGAAGAACTTGAAGCCACCATCCCAGTACACGATGTCGCTGTCGACCAGAATATTGTTGGACGTCCAGGAGTACGTCGAGGCGAGAGCCGATCCGTTGCTGGTGTTGCGGAACAGGATGACGTTCTTTTTGTCGTATCCGGTCGTGGTCGTTGCTACCTGGCCGGCATACGAGAACTGGAACGGCGTTCCCGATTGCGTGTTCCATACCTCCATTGCGCCCTGCAGGGCGGATATGGCCGCGCTGTCTGAAACATCGCTGTTGTTCGGATTCACGTAGAAGGGCACGTTGAGCGTGCCCCATTTGGAGTAGGGTACTGTACGCCTTCGTGGCGGATGGGACGATTGCCGTGAGAGCGAGGACGGCTGCGCCGGCAATGAGCGTTCGAATGGGTGTCATGACTAATTCCCTCCGGCCAGGGCCGCCTTGACGCCAGCACGAACATCATCGACCGTGAGATTTGTCCCGACCACATGGTCGTTGTCATCGAGCGTCATCACACCGGCACCGCGCCCGTGCGGCACTACGCCGCCGGCCGCCGAATTGGTGAGGAAGAGCACGGCGCGCTGCGCCTTCTCCATCTTGGGCATGTCGGAGACGTCGAGGGTCAAGTCCCCGACGGTTCCTCCCTCGAGCGTCACGACCACCGTCGCCTCGTGCTGACCCTTCATCGTCTCGTCCACGCGGAATGTCACATGGGAGAGAATCAGCTGGTCGCCGAAGTCGTTGACTCCGAATGCCGCCCGAACGTCGGTGACAGTCGCGAGGACGACCTTCCTCGCACCTTTCGCCTGTGCTCCAACATTGACTGGGGGATCAGTCGAAGCCGATAGGGTTGCCACCGCCAGAGACACCACCAGGAATGCGGGTGCAGCTCTCATGACAATCACACCTCTTTACCGGCCGAATCGGGGAGCAGCGACACAGGCCCGTTTGAACGCAGCCTGTTGCGCAAGCCACACGCCACGTCAGAGGTGCCACTGGCGAGACGCATAAGGGGTCTAAAGACAACAACTTGGGGCGCGCGATGGGAAACGCACACGACCGCCGGTCAATGTGCCCGGTGACGATTTCGTGTGGACAGACACGGAAACTGCGGCGTCGCGCACTGGGAAGCAACCGAGTGAAAGGCGCGCTCCCGTTCGCTGCGAGAGCCGCGAGGCCCGCCTGCGCCCTTTACTGGAATGAAATTTCGTGTTGGTTCGTGTAGGTGAGTGTCTGGCGATCGCGCTCTATGCTGTCGACGCAGTGGACGGTGGCAAGGTAGTTGGCGCGGTCCGCTGTGTCTGGGTTCTAGCACCTCTCCACCTGCGACACGCGAGCCGCTGCGCGGTTTGCGGATTGAGAAACGCCACGTAGGAGGCGAGCACCATCCACGTGAATGGCCCGACCTCCATCGTTGCCCAGATACCCAGATGCATCGCGACCCCGGTCGCAAGGGCCACCCAACGGGTAATCCGGTTCAAGAGCAAGAAGGGAAAGCTGATTTCCCACAACACTGTTGCATACGTGAGGATGGTCAACGCCCAGGTGAAGTCGGTCGGAAGCGCATAGACGTGAAAGATTCGCCCGTAGATGTTCTGGCTGGTCGTGTAATAGACCGCCGAACCGTCTCGCCACATAGGTTGCAGGAGCTTGAAGAGGCCTGACGCCGCGTAGATCATTGCCACTTGCGTCTGAATCAGCCGAAGAGGCCAAACTGGCTGGGTGGGACGTACGTCGACATCGCGGTGGCGGCGGCGCCTGCGCCGCTCGTCAATCGACAGGCGACTGCCGCAGTCCGCCCAGATCAGATAAAACAACACATTCACCAGCAACCCATGGCCGGACGTGAGTGGAAGCGCGTTCCAGCGCATTTGCAGCAGGCTGCCGACGAAGCAGATCATCACGGCGGCGCTCGTGAAGAGGCCGGTCGTCACGCACATGAACGAGACACACAGGATGAGGAAAAACACCCATCCCGACGCCAGGCCGAGACCAGCGTCGAGAACGTAGCTCCTGATGTTGAGTCCTCCTCCCGGCAACGGAGCGATTCCATCAGGAGACCAGAACATCTCGACTGGCGTGGCGCCGACCAAGCTCACGAAACCAACGGCGCCTACGGCGATGCGCACGAAGGCGAACACCTCCGACGGCACCTCTGCGAACCAGAAACGTTCCCACCGCCAAATCATTGTCCGGCGTGACTGTGAAACCGCCATGACCCGCGTGTCTCCAGCGGCGGCGTGTGGGTCGACCTCGGTCACGGTTCGAAATACTCCAGGATCCACGTAATGCCGGCCTCCTCTTCCAACGCGTGATAAGCCGGGTGGACGGGACGGCGGAAGCGGTTCTCGACGGGTGCTTCGTAGGACCTTCGAAGAGTGGCCATGCGGGCGTCGACGATCGCCGGATCGAGCGTGCCCCCGGGTAACGCCATCGGCGCTATCCCGTACCAAATTTCGGTGCGTACAATCCGCTCATCGGGCCCGAGGGCACGTCTTTCGAAGCGCCGGGCAAAGTACCTTCCGATCGGCGCGATATCGTCCGGTAGCTCCGCTGACGTGGTGTCCGGCTTGACCAAGTCCTCATCGCGCCTGCGGTGAAAGCGTCCGAGAGCGACGGTCATCGCCTTATCGCGATACGAATCGCGATAAGCCCGGACAAGCCGCATCTGGTCCTCGCGGTGTGCGGGCAAGACGAGCTCTGTCGCCGTCCAGGCCCCGTGGTTGCCCCCAACGTCGCGAGGCCCAACGTAGTATCGGACTCGCAGATACTGGTGCGTTTTCGGAGCGCTCGAGAACATCTTCCAGTTCTGGGAGTTGCCGGTGATTTCTCTGTAGAAGGCCGCGGGCCTGCTGAGGGGGGCGGCGGCCCGGGCGACTGCCCCGGGGAAGGGCATCACCGTGGCGGCCACTGTGTCGAGAACCGGCCGCAGCGTTGCGACAATCAGGTCGTGCACAGGAGGTGACGATTCGCCGGCGGGTGTCGCGACAGGCGGAGCGGCTTCGATCGGCGGCAGCGGGTCCGACACGGCGAGCGACCCCAGTCCCGTCACCACCAAGTGCCAGACGAAGAACACCGAAAGCGCCCAGCGCTTGACTGACATTCGGATCCCAGACCAATTGTTAGGGACTCACATTCTACGGCACGCCGCGATGCCCCTGTCGAGCCGGACGATTGCGATGAGTGTACAAAGCGAAGCGGCGGGAAGTATCCCGCCGCTTGTATTTCCCGCTTCGTGAAGGAGAGAAGTCGTCCGTGCTTAGGAGGCTTACTTAGTCCGCCTGCGCAGCCGGCGGCCCGCCATCACAAGGCCCGCACCGAGCAGCGTCAGGAGGGTGGGCTCGGGAATGTTCTCGGTTGTCGTCGGGATATCCGTCGTGGTAGTCGTCGGGATATCCGTCGTGGTGGTCGTGAAGGTCGTGCCGCCGGGCGAGAAGAGGTTGACGAGCTGGCCGGTCTCATCCTGGAACAGAGCGCGGATATTGCCCTCGTCTTCGCCGGTCAACGTGAAGGACTCCGACCAATCAACTGAGTAGATCCACGTGAGTGAGTCACCGCTATTGACGAAGAGGCCCGTAGCGACGCTCTCAACCCACTCGCTGCACGCCGACCCGGCATTTCCGCCCGGCCCGTCGTCGCAGTTGTTGTCGCCCGTATTTTGCGGGCTGCCGGGGTCGTTGCTGATCGAATCGTTAATAGTCGTGGTCCAATCGCCACCTGGGTCAGAGGTCAAGTCCGCATCGACAATTGTCTGGCCGTCAACCTGCCACTGCACGGAATCGAGGTACGTGCCGTCGTCAGAATCGCCGATGTCGGCGTTGACTGTGACGCTACAATCGGTGTCACAACCTTCCTCGACGGTGAGCGTCCACGTGGTGTCACCGTCCACAAATTCCAAACTCGCGGCGGATGCAGGC
Organism: uncultured Acidobacteriota bacterium; assembly: GCA_963814955.1. Lineage (GTDB taxonomy): Bacteria > Acidobacteriota > Vicinamibacteria > Vicinamibacterales > UBA2999 > DATCJA01. The sequence goes on along the minus strand of CAWFEX010000006.1, from coordinate 578,798 downwards.
GTGGCAAATACCCACGCTGCAGCGGCTGCAAGCAATGAAAGCTCTACAAGTTTCCGCATCTGCTCTCTCTCCTCCAACGCCTCCACGACCCGCAAATCCACGGCGATCCGCTCTGGCGTGCTGCAGACGGTAGCAATCGCGAGTCCACTGGGCGGATGCGCGATTTCCTCGAAAACAGGCCGATTTTTGCTGAAAAGCGGTACCGCTGTCGCCGTGGGAGAAGACTTTTGTCACCGCGCTGATCGGCGCCGAAAGGGAAGTGGCGGTCTCCCATTGCGGTGCCGTTGGCCGAGTCTCTGCGAGCACTAGTAAACGCTGGCAAAAAGCGGTGATCGCCAGCAGCACCGGACCAAGCAACCCCAAGCCAGCGGCTTTCGGAATGTCTCTGCGGGTGGCGACTCCGTGGTGGGCAGCGCTATCTCTCAGTTATGCTTGGAGTTGTTGACTATGGGATGCCGGCCAGCGCAGTCGGAACAGCTGGCTGCATTGTGCCCTTCGAGCGCCCGCCGCTCCTATTCCTTACTTCGCCAACCTCGCCTGGAGCTCTTTGACCTCGACGTTGTTGGCCAACGCTGGGCTCAATTTCAGTGCCACCGCGAGCTGGTTCTTCGCCAGCGGGAGCGAACCAACGGCGGCGAACACGATGGCTGCGTGCAGCCGGATTTCCGGGTTGAGGGTGTTGGTTTTGACGGCCTGTTCCATCACTTTGGCTGCGGTGGCGTTGTCGCCAAGCAGGTGATGAATCCAGCCCAGTGTGTCGAGGATGGTCGGATTCGTTGGTGACAGAGCGACCGCGCGCTTGGCCAGCGCCAAGGCTTCCGAGGGCATATTTCGACGCACGGCAAGCGCAAAGGCGAGATTGTTGAGCGCGGCCACTTGACTGGGGTCGATGTCCAGGTACTCGCTTATACATGTCGATTGCGGCATCGTGCTGCCCGGCCGATTCCTCGAGGCCCGCCTTCTTGAGCATGGCGACCACGAATCTCGGGGCCATCTCTAACGCCTCATCCAGCGCCTGGCGGGCTCCTGGCAGGTCGTCGCGCGCCGACAACCCGTCCGCCCGGAGCGTTAGCGCCACCGCCCGCTCGGGAATATCGGGCGACAGACCTACCGCGAGGGCCAACCGTCGCTTCCCGAAGAGCGCGGGCAACTCGGTTACCTCGTCGATGTCGTCCTCGATTTCCGACCTGGACAATGTCTTTCCGGCAAATGGGCGACAGAGCGGATCCCCGATGACTATCGTCTGCCAGCTGACCTGTGGCATGGCCAACCAAAAGGCCTCGACAAGATTGAACCCCGCAAGGTACGCGGGAAACAGAATTTGCGGCCTGACGACGCCATTTAGAAACGGCTGTGCGACATATCCGGCCACGCCGGTCACGCCGTCGCGAATCAAATCGCCGGTCAGCGACTCCGGTGATCCCGCGTACCAGTTGGAGCGATTCACTGCGTCGGCTGGGGTCCAGCCTACTGGCGGTTCGCGGAACGTTCTGGCGTCGGATCCGACGAACGTGGCAGCGAGGGCACCAGGCGCGAAGGTAAGCCCCGACGTCCGTACCCGATTTTGAGGATCAGTCGATCCCCATGAGAAATAACCAAGCACGTCGGTATGCCCGCGTGCCGGTTTCGGCGTCGTCTCGAGCACGACCTCCGTCCCCGGACTGCGATCGGCCAGACGCTTCGATGCAAGCTCCAGCCATGTCTCGCCGGTACGATTTGCCGACGCGTCACCACGCTGGTCGAGCACAACGCGACCGCTGCCCTTGGCCGACGCCGCCTTGTCGATGAGTGCGACCGCTTCATCTGCGGTATAGGCGTCGAGACGACTGACGAGATAAATATCGAAGTCACGGTGCGTGAATGGTCGTGCTTCACTGAGATCACGATCTCCCAGAAAGTACGGATTCGCCACGGCTCCTTCCGACTTGTCCAGCCGTCCGACCATCCGGCGATACAGGAGCGCCAGTTCCGAGTCAACGCTGGCCATCGTACCGGTTTGCCCCGAGGTGCCCGCGATACGGAGAGGCACGCCCTTGGTCAAGACGAGGTAGAGGATGCGATCGTGCAGCCGTGCGCGACCGATGGCCGTGGCGATGGGCGCTTCGATCGTCCGAGCGTATCCGTCTCGATCGATCCCTTCCTCGATCGACGTGCGGATGTGGATCACGTTCGAGTCGGGAATGGATCGCGTCGCTGCGTACGCCTGTCCAATCCTCTGAGAGTCCGGACTGTTGTCGTTGATGATGACGGCAACGTTTTCGGCGGATTGCGCAGAGGCGCTCACAGGAGCTGCCACGAGGACCGCTACCGCGGCGAGCAAGATAACGATCTCGCGAGCAGCACAGTTTCGATCGGCTCTACATCGATGAATCTCTGGTCCGCCACGGATATACTCGAGGCTGTTGGCGATCACAACGTCACCTGCTTGAAGTGGACGATCCCTCGGCTCATTGCCGGCTCCTGATCCGATCATACTTGCACGAATTTTTGAACGCGATCCATATGATTCGGGCGATTTTGTTATCGGCGGCCGACAAGTTGCGCAATATCTGCTGCCGAAACCGAGAGACGGCGCACTCGTAAACGAACGGATCTCCTTCATAACTGACGTGTGGGTATTTGGGCTGCCGCACGCGTTCAGTATGCCTGCGCGCGCGCGAAGTTTCGTGGAGGCTCGCTGCGCCAAAACATGCATCGCTTGCGGATGTCCGCTGGATTGGCGACTCCGACAGGCCCGGAAATACTCGTCCTGACAGCGGGGAGTCGGCGTCGGATCGCTATCGAGGAAATAACTTTAAGACAGCACGGATTGCCAAACCCAGCTGTGGATGGCCCGAAAGCTCCGATACTCCGCCGAGAAATCGTGCGCGCCGTTGTAGAGCCGCCGATTCAGCTCGCACGCGCTTGAGGAGCGACTCGCCTATCCCGACGCTCACTGCCTGAGTTTCCCCGGGATCGAGCGCGACGAACGCCGCTCGGAGCCGTGCATGAAACGCCTCGCGGTGATGTTCGCGGAGCGTATTGATAGCCGCGGGGAGCGCGAAGGTTCCCTGCCAACCGGTGACGCGTCCAATCGTCGGATTGAGGTTGATTTCCCAAACCTGCGGAATACCGTCGAGGACACCGTAGTCCACACGCCCATAATCGACGCCACCGACCGCGAAGACACGGCGCAGCCAGTCGTGATGAGGATTCGCTTCGACGAATTCGATCCCCTCGCGCAGGCTCTCCTCCGTCGGCTGGCTTCTGGCGGACTTCACACACCAGTGGTTCGATACGAGCAGATGGCACGGGATGATGTGTTTCCCAACCTTGAAAGCAGAGAACTTCCGAAACAGCCCGTCTCGATTCGACGTGTTGCAGAATTCCACGATCATGAGGTCGCGCAGACGGTAACCCCTCAGGCGCAGCGCGAACAGCGCTGCCCCCACCTCTCTCCGCGTATTGAGTAACCGGGTTCTCGGGCCACTGTGGTCGTACATGTGGCGGACGAACACCGGGAAGGTGTCGACTTGTTCGAGGTCCCTCGCCCGAAAGACGCGGTATGAGTTGAGCTTCTGTTCGTGCAGCGTTTTGAGCAGCGGAAACCGGAGGTGTACCCGGCGCGGATCGTTCAACCGCGTCGCCTCGGGCGCGGCAACCGCGTGCCCGTCCCAGATCGCGGCGACGACGTCTTTCTGCGCCTCCGTGAGGTGGTCGAGCGCTGAAAAGATCTGCGCGCCGCTCGTCAGTTGCACGACGTCGCCTATGTGATCGTAGAGGAGTGTCTGGAATCGATCGGCGATCGCAGAGTCCGCGATTCTGGCGGTACGCGTCGATGCCGAATCTACCGGACTCGGTGACCCAGTACCAGATCATGAGGGGATTCAGCGGCCCGAGTGTCGGTCAGGCGAAGGAGGGGTTCCGTTGTCGAACCCTTGCTGGATTGCGCCTCCCAGAGACGGTGATAAAGCTGGCAACTCTGCATGAGGACGTCGTGCGACCCTATGCCGACGCACCGCCCTTTGTCGATGACGACGATGAGATCGGCGTTTCGGAGCGTCGAAAGCCGGTGCGCAATGACGAACGTGGTGCGTCGTTGCATCAGTCGCTCCAGTGCCGCCTGTATCTTTGCCTCGGAAATCGAATCGAGATTCGAGGTCGCCTCGTCGAGTATGACCAGCTGTGCGTCCTTGAGCAGCGCACGCGCGATGTTTACTCGCTGAATCTGTCCCGCCGACAACAGTCGTCCGCCGACACCGATAACGGTGTTGTATCCCTCGGGAAGCTTCATGATGTCGTCGTGGATTTCCGCTGCAATAGCGGCCCGTTCGACCTCGGCGTCTGAAGCATCGACGCGGCCGTACCTGATGTTCTCGCGCACCGTGGTCCCGAAAACGAACAGATCCTGCGTCACGATGGCAAGCTGCCGGCGCACGTCCGCACGTCGATAACTGCGAAGGTCACGACCGTTGAGCAGAATCCGGCCCTCAACAGGGTCATAAAACCGCGCGATGAGACTCATCAGTGTTGTCTTGCCTACGCCGGACGGCCCGACGATGCCGACGTGCTGATCCGCCTTGACTTCGAACGACACATCGGTCAGCACGTTCGGCTCGGCGCCGTATGCGAACGACACGTGGCTGAATTCAATCGACGCAATCGGCCCTGACAAAGCCACGGCGTCCGCGGGATCCGGCGCCTCGGACGGCGTGTGCAGCAGCTGGCGAAACCGCTCGAAGGACGCCCAGTTCGTCTGAATCTCCATGAATCTGACGAAGCACGTGTTCACCGGCCCGTGGGCAGCGCGAATGGCCACGAGGAGCGCGATCAGGGATGGAAGAGTAAGTCGCCCGGCAATCACCTCGAAGCCGCCGACGACGATGACGACGACGACGCTCAGTCCCGCGGCCGTCTCGAGCACGACGTCGCCGAGCGCCCTGATACGGGATGCGGCAATCAGTTCGTCGAAATACCGTCGGGCTCGCGCAACGCTGTTCCGGGTCTCCGCCTCCTCGCCTGAATATACTTTTACGACTCGGATCCCTTGCACGAGCTGGAGCAGCAAGTCGGTGATGCGGTAACCGTGTTTGCGGACGCGGAATGATCTCCGGCGTGCGCGACCGCCGAACCACTTCGCCGGAACACCCGCCAGGCACAGGATGGGCAGCGACATCACCATCAGCTTTGGACTGAGGAGTAGAGCAGACCCCATATATGCGGCGGCCTGGGCAGCGTACAAGCCGATCTCGATGATCGATGTGGCCGCCGTTCTCGTTTTCGAAACATCGTTGCGAACCGATTCCACGATGTCGCCCCGATGCTGCCGGTCGAAGAATGCCACAGGCAGGTGGAGAAGGTGGCGAATGACCTTCTGCATCAGTTCGAGCTCGAGCAGCCGCATCAGGCGCTGCATGGCAAGCTGGCTCGCGTACGCGCAGAGAGCGCTCGCCAGAAAAACAGCGAGGAGCAGGCCGACGACCACCCAGAGCGCCGCTGTCTGACCGATTGCGGTCGTCAACTGCCGCACAACGCCTGAGGGCTGCGAAAGGACTCCGGTCAGAAAGTCGCGAATCAGAAGAATGGCGGCAACGGTGGTTGCAATCCGACAGAAGGCTGTGGTTGCGAACCAGAGCAGCAACGCCCAATGAGCTCGGGCGAACTCGCTGGCATGCGACGCGGCAAACCGCATCGCCGACGGGGGGACGTCAGACTGCGGACTCATCGAATGAACCATCGTATGCCCGCTTTCCCGCTTTTGCATATCGTTTCGCCGACCATTAGACGGGCACATGGCGGGCCGCTACTATTGACGTCGTGACGACGCCATCGCGAGCTCACTAGGGTATGCGAGACGAGCCTTCCAAGGATCGCTCCGCAGAATTGCGGAATCTTACCGGAGTGCCGGAGGAACCGCTTGCCGAGAGCGCCCCTCTCGCCTGGGTCGAGGCACCACGGCGCTGCCATGTGGATCCCGAGACCGGAGAGACGTGCGTCGACTATCACCGCGTGTGGCAGTACATGAGACTTCTGGGTCTTTTCACCGCGACCGCTGCAAACAGCGAATTCCTGTCGGCAACGTTCCGCCAGTATGCACAGACGGGCCACTACACGCGCACACTCGTGTCCGCATCGGCCGACTACTCGATGCTCGCGCATCTCAAGTGTGCGTACGCGGGAACATCGCTGGACGCTACGGTCCTCGATCGTTGCCAGACGTCCTTGTTTCTGAACCGCTGGTATGCCTCCAGGTATCCGCTTTCTCTAACGACGGTGTGCGCGAGTGTTCTCGATTACGAGCCCCAGCATCCGTTCGATCTGGTGTGCACGCACAACTTCCTCGGGCTCCATGATGGCGTCCAGCGCCAACGAGTCGTTGCCCGCTGGCATTCTTTCCTCAGGCCAGGCGGGGTCGTCGTGACAACGCAGCGAGTTCGACCCACATCGAGCGAAGAGCAGTTCAACCACTTCACACCCGAGGAAGCACGCTGGTTGAGAGAACGCGCCGCGGCCGCCGCCCGGGCGCACGCTGGCGGCATCGACGTCGATGCCGACCAGGTGGCTGCGGCGGTCTACGCGTACGCCATTCGCAGGAGGACGTACACGATTCACACGCCGCGCGAAATCACCGCCCTCTTCGAAAACGCGGGCTTCGATATCGAGATGGTTGACGAGGGCGGAGGCCCGGCCGAACGCGCACGCGATTTTCCGGCCAATCGCGTTGCACCGGATTCGTACCGGATGCGAATCGTCGCCCGACGACGCTGACTATTTCGCGAGCTTCGCCTGCAGCTGCTTGACCTCCGCCTTGTTCGCGAGCGAACGATTCAGCTGAGCGCGATGTCCACCTCGGCGACGCCAGCCTGTTGCAGCAAGGCCATCGTGAATCGCGGCGCCGATACATCTATTGATATCTATTCCGTCACCGGTATATTCGAGGCTATTCGCGTTCACAATGTCACCTGCCCTGAGGTGGTGCGACGGCCCAGTCCCGAGCGGCCCCCAATCCAATCGTACTTGCACAGATTTTGAACACGAGGCGTGTCTGATTCCGCCGAATTTGTTATCGGCGGCCGACAAGTTGCACAATATCTGCGCGCCGAGCTCGAAACGGCGCACTCGTACGGCGAACAGATCTCCTTCATATAACTGACGTGTAGGTATTTTGGCTGGCGCACGCGTTAAGTATGTCTGCGCGCGCGGGAAGTTCCCGATTATGACGAATGCGTTCATCAGGGAGACAAAAGTCTGCGCCGCGTCGCGCACTGATGTGCAAACGTGAGGCGAACGAGTCGTACCAGTGATCGGAGCGACATGGAATCGTCCGTTCAGGGTCTGAGCATTCCGATGGCCGCGTCCGCGTTAATCGTCGAACCGATACTTCCCGACGCTCTCTTCACCGTCGAGACGGTCTCGTCGCTCGGATTCCACGTCACGGTTGCGGACAACTTCCACGACGCGCTGGAAAGACTCCGCGTGCCGCCGGCGCTCCTGATCGCAGACATCAGACTTGGCGAATACAACGGACTTCATCTCGTTCTTCGCGGCAAGGCGGTGAAGCGCGACCTCGCGGCGATCGTGACCTCCGCCGTCGCTGATTCAGTGCTTCAATCCGAAGCCGAGCAGCTCGGCGCCACCTTCGTGCTGAAGCCCACTACGACCGAAGAGCTCCGTGCCGCAATCTGTCGCACGCTACTACGGACATCGAGCGAGCCGATCCATCCTCCGTTTGAGCGCCGGCAGGCGGACAGGCGTACCTCGTCCGATCCGTTTCCTCCCCCCGATCGGCGCGTTGGGCCTCGACGTCGTGACATCCTGGCGCTCATTCAGCAGGCGACGCCCAACCTAAGCGCCAACTAGAACGTTTCATGAGACGTAGTGTCCGGCTTTAGCCGGACCGGTAGGGTGGTGCCGAAGCAATTTTGTGTCCGGCTGAAGCCGGACACTTCGTACTTCGCGCCAAGAAATCAGTTCTGACGGAGTCGGACGATCCAGGAGGCAGGAGCGACTCGCGAGGTTATCGGGCTCACCACGAGGTAGATATCGTTCCCATCGAGGGCCGCGAACGTGGAATCGCCGCCGATCTCTGTCGTGGAAACCGTCGTGAATGCGGCGACTCGCTGGGTCTGCGTGTCGACCCGCATCAGCGTTCCGTCCTCGTCAACCAGAATCATGCTGCCGCTCACGCCACCAGCCGCTGACGACGCCCGCGCTGTTCTCGCGGCGCTGAGGCTCACAATCGGGGAATCCGAATCGAGGACGGCAGTGCCTGGGAGGCGCGGCCACTCGGCGGCGTTGCCCGCCAGCGGCAGTCGAGCAAGAGGACCATCCCAATCGGCGCCGCGGCCTGCGAGCCACAGTTCGTTTTGCGCGCCGCTCCACACGAGCGACGTCGGCCGTGCATAGCCGTGGGCGAAAACGGGTGAACCGCCGCGGCTGTCGCGCGGGACGCTCCCGTCGCTCTCGAATCGCAGCACCATACCGTCATAAGGAGACGCCGCGGTGGCTCCACCGGCCGCTGCAGGCATCGCGAGGTACACGCGGCCAGTGCCGTCAACGGTGAAGGGTGCATCGCCGTTGGCTGGCAACGGAAGCCCCGAAATGATCGCGCCCCCCTCCGCGAGTAGGTTTGCAACCTCGCGATAGCGAACGATACTCATCTCGCGGCGTCCGTCGGGCCGCGTCTCGACTTCGCCAACATAGACGAACCGATTGCGATCGAAAGCGGCATCCAGAACGAGTCCGGTCAACCGGGTGTTGCGTGCGGCCGCTAGTACCGCGTCGGGCATGAGCGTATCGCCTGCAATCAGGCGAACATGCTCGCCCGCAGCGTCGATGAAGAACACGCGGCCGTCGCCGGCCGGCGTGAGCGCCTGTATCTCGCCTGGAACCGTGGCAATGCGCTGAACGGTGTAACAGCTCTGACCGTCCACCCCCGCGCACAAGGCGGATCGATTTTCGGCAAGTGTCTCAGGTGTTCGCGCTGGAATGGGTGACGGTTCGCTAGCGGTTACCGTGCCGGCGAGAAAAAAGATCTCATCAGAGAGCGGGCCGACGTCGCGGAGAGGTGTGTACGCAGCCACTGCGAAGAAGTACGGACGTCCCCCCGTGACCCGCGTGTACACGAACGAGGTTTGTTGGCCGACGTCATATTGTTCGACGTAAGAACCGGAAGCGTTTCCGACATACACGATGTAGCCGCCGACCGATCCTTCCGGGTTGGCGTCCCAGGCGAGAGCAACGGGCTGAGTCTGAGCGTAGGCGGAAACGTGAACGCCAGCGAGGCATAACACCAAAAATACCAGGTGACGCGGCCACCGCAATCGAGGCTTTCCGTTCAAGTTCATACGCTCGCAGGATGGAATCCGTTTCGCGGGACGCTGTGGCACTTCTACTCCAATCGTTCACGCTGATGCAAATCGAACTTCGTGAAGCGGGGTGGGCGCTTGGTGCGACAGCAACGGACATGCCACTAGCTATGCGTGAGCTAAGTCGTTGTTCGTGTTCGAATTATCACGTGACCTCGTTGGCGGGTTCCGTACCGTCATCGCAAATTGGAAGTAACGGTTTCAGTTTTTGCTCATGGCAAGAGCGTGGCGCGAACGCGCCGGCTGGAAATGTCGAAACGGGTGGCCGCTATGATGAGCAGTGCGTGCGCTCGAAGTCGTTTGGCGCCATCGCGATCGGCCTGGGACTCCTTGGGCTCGCCTTCATCGGCGGTCGAGCTGGAACGTTCCTCGTCATTTCACGGCCAGCGGACACCCCGGACGCGATTCTCTCGTTGGCCAGCCACGAATGGGAACGACTTCCGGCGGCAGCGCGGCTCGCGATCGCGAATCCATCTGCGCTTCTGCTGCTCACGCTTCCGCAGCCCGCGTCCGAATTCAACTGTCACGACTGCAGTGGACGGGTCGCGCGGCTCGAGCGCCTTGGCGTGGCCGAGAACCGGGTACGCATCCTTCCACTGACATCCCCGGGAACGTACGGCGAGGCACTCGCCACTTTGTCGTTCGCTCGCCAGGCACGTGTTCGCCGGCTTCTCATCGTTACGACTCCGTATCACACACGTCGTTCCCTGGCCGCCTTCCGATCGGTCTTCAACGGTTCAGGAGTGGAGATTGGCATCGAGCCCGCGAGTTCATCTCCGGCCCGACCCGACCGGTGGTGGGCTACGCCGTACGACCGTGCGTACGTCGCATACGAATGGGCCGCTCTGATGTATTACGCGGTGCGGTACGGTGTGGTCGTGTGGACGTCGTGACGGATGCTGTCTTACCGAGTGCTCCGCGAGGTCCACTCAAATGCACCAACGTCGTAGGCGCGTCCTTGCGGTCGCGGCGTCGCGGCTCGATCTGTTTTCACATCCATGATTGCAATCCCGGCATCGATCGCGGATGCGCCTGCCGCAAGCGCGTAGTTGTTGGCGGCGGCGTTCACGAATGCCTCCGCTCCAACACCGCGGTTCGATATGTGTGCGGCTTCCCGGGGCAGCGCCCCGCGGACCAGCAGGTTGCGCACTTCGACGCCGTCACTGTCCGACTCGGCCGCATGGAACGGACGCAGCACGCGATTTCCGATCGTGCTGTTCCAGATCTTCAAGTTTCTGATGTTGTCTTCGTATCGAAACGCCGTTCCTGTATCGTGCACGACGGCGTTCTTGATAGTCACCGAGGCACCGCCGGGTCCCGCCCTTGCGCCGCGCAGACGAAACGCAATCTCCGAATCGTGTACGGTGACGCCATCCACGACCGCGTCGACGTTCTCCTTCAAGTTGAACGCCGCCATATTCCTTATAAGGCCGCCACGAAATCCCCACGCGGTGGTGTCGCGGATGGTGAGACGAGCGCGCGGCAGGTTGGCCGCCGCCTTCGTATCGATGGCGTTTTCACCCGCAACCGTTCCAGCGGGAAATCCGTTTTCTGCTGCGGGGAGGGGGGCCAGCCATATGTTCGCGCGCTCAATCGTCACGCCGCTCCATCCAGGAGCGAGGCGGGCCGGGTCTATCTGTATGCCGTCGCCCGAGAAAGTGTGGATCTCGGTATCCCGGATCGTCAGATCCTGGACTGCGCTCGCGACAATGCCATGCGCATCCATGCGGCCGCCGGTGGCATTGAGCGCGTGGTGAATGAGGCAGTTGGCAATCAGCACTCCGCGCGGACTGCCAATGTCGATCAGGTCTGCACTCGATCGGCGCACTTCGACATTGCGAAGCTCCAGGAAGTCCCCGCCGGTGTTCACATCAACGGTATCCGCGGCGCCGAATTGGCCGTCGAGTATCAGCGCTTCGACGCGGATGTAGGCGTGATCAACCCGAAGCACCCTACCTGGCGCGGTAAGCATCACCGACCCGCGCGCGCCTTCCGCGCGCAACCAGATTGGTGCTGCGGCCGACCCGTTTCTAACGGTGCGCACCGACTCGATATACGTACCGGGCCTTATGGTGACAATATCGCCCGGCCTTGCAGCGTCGAGTCCATCCTGCACAAGAGGGAACGGCGAGGTGGCGGTTCCGTTTCCAGTCGCGCCCGGGGCGACGAACCATTCCGTCGCCTGTGCCGGCACGGTCAGGAGCCACGCGGCCAACGCCGTTGTGCAGATTCTTGGTGTCAGAAGATTCAATTCGCCTTCGTCGGTGCGCCAAGACACTGTATTGGAGCCGGTACCCGGCGGCTCGGTCAGTCAGCTTGCCAGTCGGGCCTCGCTGTCGTCAAGCTCAGGTCCAGTTTGCCGGCCAGGCGCGCTCAGTAACGACGGCCAGTTTTCTGCTCCACTAGAGACTTTTGTCCATTCCTGAGGGATATTGAAGCGCGGCTCGCAGTGTCGCGACGCTGAACTAGTCGTTCTGCTGCAACTATTTAGCTCATGATTGATGTTGGTCAAGGTGGTAGCGGCTTTGCTCAGGAGTCGGCACGACACAATGTCTCAAGCCGTGGTACTGCCAGGCTTCGCGCGTCAATTTCATCTGTACCTCGACCGGCCTTTGCCCCGTGACGTAGAGTCAGTGGTGGTTCCGCCCGCGCTGGAATTCGCCCTTCCCCGGCGTCGAACGCAGTTCCGTTCTGGCCGCTACTGTGCGATGAAGGCGATTGAAGCGCTAGACGGTTTGTGCGCAGAACCGCAGATCGGGCGCAGCGTCAACGGCGCTCCCGTCTGGCCGAAGGGCATCGTGGGATCGATAACCCATACGGACGACTTTGCGGCGGCAGCAGTGGCGCTGACGTCCGATGCCCGGGCGGTCGGTATCGACACCGAACGAATCATGTCGGACTCGCAGGCACGAAACGTGGGTCGCATCGTCGCCTGGCCTGCGGAAGTGGCGCACGGACGCACCGCCGGCTTGAGCAGACTGGAGGCGGTCACGCTCGTTTTTTCCGCCAAGGAGTCGATCTTCAAATGCCTGCACCCAATCGTTGCGTGCTACTTCGACTTTCACGACGTGCGGATCGTTGAGGTGGACGGCCCGCGCCGCACGTTTACCGCCCGCGTCGTGCGGACGCTGTCGGAAGCGTTCCCGGCCGGGACCATGTTGCGGGGAAGCTTTGAGGTCGAGGTCCTTTGGGTTCATACGGGGATCGTGCTGCCGCCGCAGATTTCTGATCCTTGTAGAGCGCTTGCATGAGCATCGTTGCCGAATCGCGGGGTGATTCACCCCTGGTGCGGGTCACCGGCCCGCAGCTGACGCATCTTCAACGCCTCGAGGCCGAGAGCATCCACATCATGCGTGAGGTCGTCGCCGAGTGCGAGCGGCCGGTGATGCTCTATTCGATCGGCAAGGACAGCTCGGTGATGCTGCACCTGGCGATGAAGGCGTTCTTCCCGGCGAAGCCGCCCTTTCCGTTTCTGCACGTCGATACCACCTGGAAGTTCCGGGAGATGATCACCTTCCGCGACGAGACCGCGGCGCGTCTCGGCCTGAATCTGCTGGTGCACATCAATCGCGAAGGCCTCGAGATGGGCATCAACCCGTTCGTGCACGGCTCGGCATTGCACACCGACGTCATGAAGACGCAGTCGCTGCGGCAGGCCCTCGACCACCACCGCTTCGATGCCGCATTCGGTGGCGCGCGTCGCGACGAGGAGAAATCGCGCGCCAAGGAGCGTGTCTTCTCCATCCGTTCCGCCCAGCATCGGTGGGATCCAAAGCAGCAGCGCCCCGAGCTCTGGCGCGCCTACAACGCCCGCATGCGCAAGGACGAGAGCATCCGAGTGTTTCCGCTCTCGAACTGGACGGAGCTCGACGTCTGGCAGTACATCTACCTGGAAAACATTCCAATCGTCCCGCTTTACTTCTCGAGCGAGCGGCCGGTCGTCGTGCGCGACGGGACGCTCATCATGGTCGACGACGATCGAATGCCGCTCGAGCCGGGTGAAAGGCCCGAGCTCAGGAAAGTCCGATTTCGGACGCTTGGTTGCTATCCGCTCACCGGCGCGATCGAAAGCGACGCCGATACGCTGCCGGCGATTATCCGGGAAATGCTGCTGACCCGCCATTCCGAGCGACAGGGGCGCGTGATCGATCACGATCAGTCGGCGTCGATGGAGAAGAAGAAGGTCGAGGGGTACTTCTGATGGCGCACGTCTCCGCGCTGATCGACTCCGACATCGAAGCCTACCTGCGCGCGCACGAGCACAAGAGCCTCCTGCGCTTCATCACCTGCGGCAGCGTGGACGATGGGAAGTCGACGTTGATCGGGAGGCTGCTGTACGAGTCGAAGATGATCTTCGAGGATCAGCTCGCGGCGCTCGAGCGCGACTCGAAGCAGGTTGGCACGCGCGGTGACGAGATTGATTTCGCGCTGCTGGTCGATGGGCTGTCGGCCGAACGGGAGCAGGGCATCACGATCGACGTCGCATACCGCTATTTCTCCACTGACAAGCGCAAGTTCATCGTCGCGGACACACCCGGCCACGAACAGTACACCCGCAACATGGTCACCGGCGCGTCGACTGCCGACCTGGCGGTGATCCTGATCGACGGCCGGAAGGGTGTGCTGACGCAAACCAGGCGGCACAGCTATCCTGGTTTCGCTGATCGGCATTCGACGTGTCGTCCTCGCCATCAACAAGATGGACCTGGTCGATCATTCACGACAGGTGTACGCGAACATCGAACGCGACTACCGCGAGTTCGCCGGCCGAATCGGTCTCGAGGACGTGACGTGCATTCCGATCTCGGCGGTCAACGGCGACAACGTCGTGGCGCCGAGCGCCAGAATGCCGTGGTACAGCGGTCCCACGCTGATGCATCACCTCGAGAACGTCACCGTCGGCGACGACCTCGCGGCCAAGCCGTTCCGCCTTCCGGTGCAGTGGGTGAACCGCCCCGACGCCGACTTCCGCGGCTTCGCCGGCCTGATCGTCAGCGGCGCTATTCATGTGGGTGATGCAGTTCGCGTGCTTCCTTCAGGGCGTCAGAGCCACGTTGCACGCATCCTCGGAGACAACCGGGATCTCGATTCGGCGGTTGCCGGGCAGTCGATCACTGTGACCCTTGCCGACGAAGTCGACGTCAGCAGGGGCGACGTGCTCGCGACCGCTGACGCACCTCCGGCGGTCGCGGATCAATTCGAGGCGACGGTCGTCTGGATGCACGATCGGCCGATGCTGCAGGGCCGTTCGTACATCCTGAAAATCGGGACGCAGACGGTCAACGCCACCGTGGCGCCGCTGAAGTACCGAGTGAACGTCAATACGCTGGAGCACGTTGCCGCAAAGAAGCTCGAGCTCAATGACATCGGCGTGTGCGCGATGGAGCTGAGCCGACCCGTGGTGTTCGAGCCGTATGCCGACAATCGGGATCTCGGCGGGTTCATTCTCATCGACCGCATTACAAACACCACCGTTGGTGCGGGCTTGCTGCACTTCGCGCTGCGCCGCTCCGACAACGTCCACTGGCAGGCGCTCGACGTCGATAAGCGTGCGCGGGCGGACATGAAAGGTCAGCGCCCCTGCGTCGTCTGGTTTACGGGTCTGTCTGGTGCCGGCAAGTCGACCATTGCCAACCTGCTGGAAAAGCGGCTGCACGCGCTCGGGCGGCACACCTACCTGCTCGACGGCGACAACGTGCGTCACGGCCTCAACAAGGATCTCGGCTTCACGGAAGCTGACCGCGTCGAGAACGTTCGTCGCGTGTCCGAAGTGGCCCGCTTGATGGCGGACGCCGGCTTGATAGTGCTGGTGTCGTTCATCTCACCGTTCCGCACCGAGCGCCGCACGGCGCGGGGGCTCATGGGCGAAGGGGAGTTCTACGAGGTGTTCGTCGACGCCCCACTCGAAGTGGCGGAGACGCGGGATCCCAAGGGCCTGTACAAGAAGGCGCGGCGCGGCGAGCTGAAGAACTTTACCGGCGTCGACTCGCCGTACGAAGTGCCCGAAACTCCAGAAGTGAAGATCGACACCACGCGCCTGACAGCAGAACAGGCCGCCGAAACCATCCTCGACCAGCTTCGACGTGCGGGAATAGTCAGCGCCATTTGAGGCGAGTACGTAGTGTCCGGCTTCAGCCGGACCATCGTGAGTACGTAGTGTCCGGCTTCAGCCGGACCGTTGCGAGTACGTAGTGTCCGGCTTCAGCCGGACCCCGCCTAAAGGCGGTACTACGTGTTCAGGCTACGCGACGGTCGATCGCGCACGGGCGGCCCGGGCCATCAATTCGTCGAAATATGCCGCTGGCAGGTTCGTGACCCCGAAGAATTCCGATCGGCGCGTTTCCTCGCCGTGGTAATCCGACCCGCCGCTCACGCCGGTGCCGTAACGTTCAGACGAGCGCCAGGTAGTGCGCCTGCGTGGCGGCGTCGTGGGAGCTGTGAAACACTTCGATCGCGCCGAGGCCCGCTGCAACCAGACGACGGAATGATCTCGTCTTTTTTCAATTGCCCCGGATGCGCCAGCGACGCGAGACCGCCGGCCGCCGCCACCAGCTCGACGACGTCACGGGGCGAGGCCCCACGATGCGGAACGTATGCGGGGCGATCTTCGGAGAGGTACACGTCGAACGCCTCGGCGACTGAACCGACATGGCCGGCGGCGATCAGCGCGCGTGCAATTTGCGGACGCGCGAGCGCTTTGCCGCCGGTTCGTGCCGCGCCGTCAATCAGCGGCGCCACGTCGATCGGCGCTCCCAGTGCCGCCAGTCGATTGGCAATCTCTTTTGCACGCTCGACGCGGTTGCGACGCTGCGTCGTGAGCAGTTCCTGAAGTCCCGGTGCATCCGGTGAGAGGAAATAGGCAAGCACGTGCACGTCGCGCCCGTCATGGACGGCCGTAATCTCGATGCCCGGAACGACGGTCATTCCATGCACCGCCGCGGCAACGGTCGCGGGACCGACGCTGGCCATCGTGTCGTGGTCGGTCACGCTCATCGTCCGGATTCCCACCTGCCAGGCTCTCTCGACCAGCGACTCTGGTGTCGAAGTGCCGTCGGACGCAGTGGTGTGCATGTGTAGGTCGATCACTAACTGGCGCTCCTTGGACGTGATGCCGGGGTCAGCGGTTGGGACTTGTCGAGGTGCAAAGCCGGCACCACGCCGGTTTCCGGTTGTCTGGACCAGGTCGTCCCGATTTTTACAGATAAAAGTCACCCATTTCGGTGACCAATAGTCACATGATTTGAGGCCGATGGGGCGTTTGGGCCCGTAAAATGGGGCTTATTCGGGCACCCGCGAGGAGGGTCGGGGGCAAACGCTGGCCGGGGCTTTGCTCGATAAAAGGTATAGCCCGGTGCCGGCGCTGCGGGACCTGTTTTTCATCTCATGACAACTTCGTCGTCCACGCCTTCGCATGACGTTCTGCGCGTCATGCACGTCGTCTTCACGTTCCATCCTGGCGGAATGGAGCTTGGCGTGCTGAAGCTCGTGAACGGTCTCGACCGGCGCCGGATTCAAAGCGCCATCTGCAGCACCCGCCCGGGCGGCGAACTTGCGCCGCTGCTCGCCTCGCACGTCCCGCTTTTCGAGCTGCGACGGCGCGAAGGCAACGATCTTCGTCTCGTGTGGGAAATGTACCGGCTTTTCCGCCGGGAGCGCCCCCACATCGTGCACACCCACGCCTGGGGTACGCTGCTGGAAGGCCTCATCGCGTCGCGACTCGCCGGGGTCCCGATCGTCGTGCATGGCGAACACGGGACGCTCCAATTGCGCCGTCGTCAGCGCCTGTTTCAGCGCTACGCGTGGGCACGAGTCGATCGTCTGCTCTCGGTTTCGACCCGCCTGGCCGAGCGCATGGCCCACGAGCTTGCGTTTCCACCTGATCGGATTCAGACCATTCACAACGGCGTGGAGCTCTCCCGGTTCCACGGACGCATCACACGCGAAGAGGCTCGCCGCACGCTTGCGCTCCCTCTCGACACACCGGTCGTCGGCGCCGTGGGACGTCTCGTTCCTGTAAAAGACCACCGGTGTCTCGTCGAAGCCATCGCAACCCTCGGTCGCGACGGCCTCCACCCGATGATAGTGATTGCGGGAGAGGGCCCCGAACGCCATGCCATTCAGGAGCGCGCGGCGGCGCTCGGCATCGAGAGCCAGCTGCGACTCCTCGGTCACCGCGACGACGTCGATACGGTGCTCTCCGCTCTCGACGTGTTCGTGCTGCCGTCGCGGTCGGAAGGGCTGAACAATACGATTCTCGAAGCCATGGCCGCGGGACTTCCCGTCGTTGCGACGCGGGTCGGCGGCGCCGACGAGATGGTCATCGATGGAGGTACGGGGCTGCTCGTTGCGCCCGGGTCGCCTGAAAAGATTGGTGACGCGGTGAAGAGTCTCCTATCCAATCTGCCGCTGAAAGTGGCGATGGGCAAGGCCGGTCGCACCCGTGCGGAAACGGACTTCGATCTCAACCGAACGGTTCTCAAGTACGAGCGCATGTACACGGACCTGGCGCGCGAATCGGGCTGCATCGCCGCACCTCTCCCGTCGAGCCTGCGTCCAGCGGCCGGATCGTCCCGGGTCGGCGATTAAGACGTCAGCCGATGCGGTTTCCCTTACGCGACATACAGCGATTTGCGGATTGGTCGGCAGACCGCAATCCCCTTCACGTAGACGCCGAATTCGCGCGGCGCACCTACTTTGGTCAGCCGATCGCGCACGGCATGCTGTCGACGCTCGGAGCACTCGCGTTCGTCGACAAGCCATGGCCAGAGGGCCCGTTCGGCCTTGACATCGAGTTCAAGGGGGCGATTCGTGCCGACGTCGATTACGACGTGGACTCGGTCGCAGATGATGCGGGTGTGCGGATCATCGTTCGTTCGTCCGACGCAGCCGTACTTTCCATTCGCCTTGAGCGAAGTACAGCACCTTCGTTTTCGCCGATAGACCGAGTCGAACCTCAGTCCGGACTCCGAACGACGCCGGCCAGGCGCGAGGACGACGAGCTCGCGACTGGTCTCGAGTTGGACGGGGTTTACTCAACTGCGGATGTTCCGCCTGAGTACCTCGTGCCCCCGAATCCCGGATCCCGGATCCCGGATCCCGGGTCCCGTCGCGAACGGACTTCAGCCTATCCATGCGCGCGTGCTTGGCTTGTGCAGTTATCTCGTCGGGATGGAAGTGCCCGGCCTGAACTCGCTGTTCACCCGCGCGTCGCTGCAGTTTGCCGGTTCTTCAGACGACTGCGCGAGCCTGGTCTATCGCGTCTGCACGACGCGTTTCGATCGGGCGTTCCGCATGCTCGAAACGCGAGTGGAGGTGGCGACACCCGAAGGACGAATTGTGGCCGCGGGCACGCTCCGCAGCTACGTGCGCTTTGGTCCGCCAGCGTCCGATCCGTCTGAACTGGCGTCGAGGCTGTCCGCACCCGCTCGAGCGCTCGCCGAAAGTGTCGCCTTGGTCGTCGGCGGTACCCGTGGTCTTGGTGCCGATTTGACGACTGCGCTGGCGGTGGCGGGCTGCCGGGTATATGCCAGCTTCAATCGCGACGAGGATGCTGCTGCCGAGCTCGAGCGCCGCCTGGCAAACTCCGGGCGGCGTGTGACTCTGCTTCATGGTGACGCCGGCGATTCTGAATGGTGCCGGCTGGCGCTCGACCGGATTCGCCGCGAGTGCGGCCGTCTCGATCTACTGATCCTGAACGCCTGCGCCGTGCCAGTGGTGCTCCGCGCTGGACCAGCGACAGCCGAACAAAGCGCGCGTTACATCGCCGACAATCTCCGGCTGGTTCAGACGCCGCTCTCCAGCTGTTTGCCGGCCATCGAGGAGAGCGGCGGAGCGATCACATATATTTCCTCGTCGTTCGTAGACGAGGCGCCTGCGGGATTCGGATCGTATGTCGCATTGAAGCAGGCGGCGGAAGGGCTCGTGCGCGCGGCGGTACGCGAGTCGGCCGATCTCGACGCCCTGATCGTCAGGCCACCGCGCCTCCAAACGAGCTGGAACGACACACCGACTGGCGTCGTCGGCACGATCCCGGCCGACTGGGTCGCATCCCACGTCGTCAATCGCCTCGGCGACATTCATGAATCCCGGAAAGACAGCAGCCCCCCACGCGTTGAATTGCTCACGGCCTTTCCGCCGTTCGAGCGAGCAAACGTTGCAGATGCGGTGGGTACGACGACCGAGCTGAGACTGGCGCTATCGGGCAGCTTCACTATCGATCCCATTGTGGCCGGGCTGCGGTTCTGGCTGCGCGAGCTAAAGATCGCGGGCGAGGTGGCAGTTGCGCCGTACGGTCAGGTAGTTCAGACGCTGCTCGATCCGTCCAGCGTGTTCGGTTCGCCGCACCGCGGCCTCAACATCGTATTGCTGCGCGTTAGCGACTGGATTCGTGAGCTGGCCGCTGAGAGTGATTTCTCAGTGCACCTGCAACAGGCTGCGTCGGACTTCGAACGCGCCGTGCGCGCCCATCGGGCACGAGGTGGCAATCCAACCCTCCTGATGATCTGTCCATCGGAAGAAATCTCCTCCGAAGTGGATCCTCTGGTCGCACACATCGAGCAGAAGATCGCCGAGAGCCTCAAAGGCGTGTCTGGACTGGGGGTCATCCTGGCTGCGGCGTTCCACCAGCGATACGGTGTGTCGAAGCAAGACATTCACGATGCCCTGCGCGATCGCATCGGACATATCCCGTACCGCGATGAGTACTTCCACGTGCTGGCGACGCTCGCCGTGCGCCACGGGTACGCGCGAGTCGCGCCGTTGCGCAAGGTCGTGGTGGTCGACGCGGACAACACGCTCTGGAGCGGTGTGGTGGGCGAAGCGGGTGCCGACGGCGTTGCCTTCGACGAGAGCCATCGAGCATTTCACCGTACGCTCGTGCGTTTGGCGCAGAGTGGCCTGCTCATTGCCATTTGCAGCAAGAACGAAGAAGACGATGTCTGGGAGGTGTTCGAGACGCGTCCGGACCTGGAGCTTCGCCGCGAACATATTGTCGCCGCCGAGATCAATTGGCAGAGCAAATCACAGAACCTGCGCGGTCTCGCCTCGCGGCTCAACGTCGGACTCGACAGTCTGGTTTTCATCGACGACAACCCGGTCGAGTGTGCCGAGGTTCGTGCGCACTGTCCGGAGGTGCTCACCCTCGAGTGGCCTCGAGATCCCGCCGCCGCCATGCGTCTCCTGGAGCACACATGGGAACTGGACGCGGTGGAAGGCACCGCAGAAGACAAGCGCCGCACCGAGATGTATCGCGAGGAGCTTCAGCGCCGCGACTTGCGGGAAGGAACGCTGACCCTGCGCGAGTTCCTGGATAGTCTCGACCTGCACATCGAGATTGCGCCGGTCACCGCCAACGATCTACGGCGCGCATCTCAGCTGACGCTGCGCACGAACCAGTTCAACTTCACCACCCGCCGCCGTGACGAGACCGAGATGCAGGCTCTGCTCTCGAGCGGGCGGCACGAGGTTCGAATCGTACGTGTTCGCGACCGCTTCGGCGATTACGGTCTCGTCGGCCTCATCGTCGCCGAGTGCGCGGACGAACAGCTGGTCGCCGACACATTCCTCTTGAGCTGCCGCGTGCTGGGGCGGGGCGTCGAGCACCGGATGGCGGCGGAGTTTGGCCGCATGGCGGTCGTTCGGGGCGTCGGCCACGTATTGTTGCGCGTCGACTTCACGAAAAAGAACACGCCCGCCCGGCAGTTCCTGCAGGCGATCGCTCCGGCGGGGCATCTGGTCGCCAGCAATGACAGACTCGAGTGCCGGATATCGGCAGCTGACCTCGCCGAGCTTCGATTCGAACCGTCAGAGGAGTCTCCCAGCACGCAGGTGGAGGGCGAAGAGAATGCCCAGGTAGCGGAAGCGCCAGTTCGAACAGGCGAGCTACGCAGGCGAGAGGCGCAAATCCTGAGGACGGCGAACGATCTCTCAAGTGCATCCGCGCTCGGACGCGCAATTGCCGGTGTGCCTGTCGCTGCCGGTGTGCCGGTGGCGCGAACCTTCCAGGTTCAATCGGCGAAGGCGACCGGGTCGCCAGTTGCCGCCTTGCACGTTGCAGAAAAAGTCTACAGCGCGTTCGCAGGTGCGCTCCGTACGCCGGTAGCGAAAATCAAAGAGCTCGACCGGCTCGAGGCGCTCGGTTGCGATTCGCTCAAGATTGTCGAAATCACCGTCGAGTTGATCGACGCGTTTCCATGGGTGCCGCCGACGCTGCTGTTCGAGCACCGCACGGTGAGCGAAATTGTGCGGGCGATCGCCGCATTGGGGGAGGCAGACCGTAAAGGTCCACCTCACGTTGACGAAGACGCAGACTCCCGGCATGTAGGGCCCCCCTTTACTGGCCGCCACTCCGAGACGGCGTCCCATGCATCCACAGACATCGCCGTGATCGGTATGCACGTCCGGTGTGCCGGCGCCAATTCCCCCGCCGAGCTGTGGGAGCTTTTGAGTGCGGGCCGGAGTGCTGTCGACGCCGTGTCCAGCGAGCGCCGCGATTTCCTTCATCCACTCGTCGACGCCCGTCCCCACTGGGCAGGGCTGCTCGCCGATGTGGCGCAATTCGATGCCGAGTTCTTCGGGGTCTCGCCGCGTGAAGCTCAATACATGGACCCGCAGCTTCGGCTGTTTCTCGAAGTGGCATGGAGTGCGCTCGAAGACGCAGGCTGTGTTGGCGCCAAGCATGACCCCGATACCGGAGTATTCGCCGGCGTCATGTACGGCGACTATGGTGCGCGCGCGAACCTCGGGTCGACCACGAATCCCTATCGCTGCTGGGAGGGGTTCAGCCTCGCGAACCGGCTGTCGCAGCTCCTCGGCTTTGGCGGGCCCAGTCTCGCCGTGGACACGGCCTGCTCGTCCTCCGGCACCGCGCTCCATCTGGCGTGCGCGTCGCTCAGGGCCGGCGAATGCCGCGCGGCTGTCGTTGGCGGCGTCAATCTGATTCTCGATCCCGATCGGTTTGCATCACTTGGGCGTCTGGGCATTCTCTCGATGCGCGGCCGTTGCGAGCCGTTTGGCGCTGACGCCGATGGGACGGTGCTCGGCGAAGGCGCCGGTGTGGTGATCCTTCGACGGCTCGACGAGGCATTGCGCCGCGGCGACCGCATTTACGGCGTGATCAAAGGCACGGGTTTGAGTACGGGTAGCGGCACGATTGGCTTTACCGCGCCGAATCCTCAGGCGCAATCAGAAGCGATCCTTCGCAGCCTGCGCGCCGCGGCCATCGATCCACGGACGATTTCCTACGTCGAGGCGCATGGAACCGGAACGGCGCTCGGCGACCCCATCGAAGTACGCGGACTGACGCTGGCCTACGGAACCCAAGAGCTCAGGGACGGCGGCCTGAGCATCGAGCATCGTTGCACGTTGGGTTCGATCAAGCCGAACATCGGGCACCTGGAAGCCGGCGCGGGCGTGCTCGGTCTGATCAAGGTCCTCCTGCAGCTCCAGCACCGTACGTTGTTGCCATCGATTACCTCGAACCGTCCGAATCCGCAGATTCCGTTCGCACAGGGCCCATTCGATGTTCAGCGCGAGCTTGCCGAATGGCGACAGCCGCTCGCGCATGCGAATGGCGAATCCATTTTGCTGCCACGCCGTGCGGGACTCAGCTCTTTTGGGGTAGGTGGCGCCAACGCCCACATCATCGTCGAGGAGGCACCTGAAGTACCCGGTGTCGCTTCAGCGTCCGTCGAGCGCCCGCTCCATGTGCTGGCCCTGTCGGCTCGAAGCGACGCTTCGCTCCGAGAGAACGCTGACCGGCTGCTGCAACGGCTGGACAAAGATCCCGAACTGACCGTTGGCGACGTCTGCTTCAGTGCTGGCAATGGCCGCGAGCATTTCGAGCACCGGATGGCCGTACCTGTCGCAACGCGCGACGACATGACCCGTGCGCTTCGTGCATTCGCCACCGGCGAGGAAGTCAAGACAGCCGCACGCGGTGTGGCCAAGACAGGATCGGTTCCAAGGATTGCGTTTCTCTTTACGGGCCAGGGTTCCCAGTACTCGGGAATGGGACGTCACCTGTACGACACGCAGCCGGTGTTCCGGGCGGCGATCGATCGGTCCGCGGCAATCCTCGACAGGCTCATGGACCGTCCGCTGCTCGACGTCCTTTTTGCACCTGAGGGCAGCGCAGACGCGGAGCTCGTGAACCAGACTGCGTATACGCAGCCGGCGCTGTTTGCCTTTGAATATGCAATCAGCCAGCTCTGGCACTCGTGGGGAATCAGGCCCGACGTGGTTCTGGGGCACAGCATCGGCGAGATTGCCGCGATGTGTGTCGCAGGCGGCCTGACTCTCGAAGACGCGCTGAAGCTCGTCGAGGCGCGGGGCCGCCTCATGCAGGCGTTGCCGGCTGGCGGCGGCATGACGTCGGTGATGGCTGACGAAGAGCGCGTGCGGAAAGCCATCGCGGGTTATGAGGAACGCGTCGCTATCGCCGCAATCAACGCGCCGGGCCAGGTGGTGATTTCGGGTGACGGCGCGGCGATTGCCGAAATCAGCGCCCGGTTGAATGCGGATGGAGTCAAGACGAAGGCGCTCACTGTGTCGCACGCGTTCCACTCGCCGCTGATGCGGCCGATGCTTGCGGCATACGAGCGTGTTGTCCGTGAAATTTCGTTCGCGCCGCCCACGGTGAAGTTCGTGAGCTGCGTGGACAGCACTCTGTCCGAGGGCAACCTCACTCGGCCGGAGTACTGGCTCCGGAACGTCACTGACCCGGTGCAGTTTGCTGGAGCGGCGAGGACGCTCGAAGCCGATCACGTCGATGTGTGCATCGAGGTTGGTCCTCACCCGGTCCTGCTTGGGATGGCGCGCCAGTGTGTGGCAGACGATTCCGGCATCGAATGGCTGCCGTCGGCACGCAAAGATGGGGACCCGTGGCAGACGCTCCTCGGCAGCGTCGCTCGCGTGTACGTTCGCGGCGGCAGCATCGACTGGGACGGATTCGATGCGCCCTACTCGCGTACGCGAGTCTCCCTCCCGACCTACGCGTTCACGGGCCGACAGGTACTGGCTGAAAGATCTGGCGCGTCCAACCCTGCACGTCCCGCAAGCGGCGGTGCGTGTCGATGTGCAGGAGCGGCCGCGCGAGCCGCAGCTCTACGAGATCGTCTGGCGCAAGGTGAATCCCAACGCCGCGAATCCGGTATCCGGTCAATGGGTGATCCTGGCCGACCAGCAAGGAGTCGGGGCCGAACTGGCCGACGCTCTTCACGAACGCGGCATCGAAACCACGCTCGTTGCGGCGGGCGCACGGTTCGAGTCGACTGGCATTCGAAGTTATACGGTCGACCCGGGAAGTGCCGACGACCTGAAGCAGCTCTGGACGGCGGTCTCCGAAACGGCGACGCCGATTCAGCGGGTCGTGCACCTGTGGAACCTCGACGCGTCACACAGTCACGGTCTCGACGTCGAGGCGCTCGATCGCGCCGTTGAACGCGGTGTCTCGAGTGCCGTTCACGTGGTGCAGGCGCTTGCTGCCGCAGCCGTGTCGCATCCGGCCTTGTGGATCGTGACGCGCGGTGCGGTTTCGACCGATCCCGCAGACCGGGCCCTTGCGGTGGAACCCGTAGGGCAGGCCTTTACGGCCCGCCAGACCGATGTTTCGATCGCGCAGGCACCTGTCTGGGGTTTAGGCCGCACGATCGCGCTCGAGCATCCGGAGCTCTGGGGCGGGCTCATAGACGTGTCACACGCCGATCCGCGAGCGGCCGCACGGACCCTGGCTCGCGAGCTGACGAGCACCGGTGACGAAGACCAGATTGCGCTGACGGAAGGAGGCCGTTACGTCGCGCGTCTCGTAAGGTGCACGGAACCGGTCGCCGCGGAATACTCCACTCAGCCGATCCTGCGGACCGACGCCACCTACCTCGTCACAGGCGGCGTTGGCGTCCTTGGATTGCATGTCGCGCGATGGCTGGTTGCCAGTGGCGCGCGTCATATTGTTCTGGCCAGCCGCCGCGCCGAAGTCGATGACTCGCTGAAAGCGTCCATTGCCCGACTGGCAGACACCGGTGTGGCGGTGTCGGTCCTTGCGGCAGACGTTTCTACCGCTGAAGGTGTCGACGCTCTCCTCGCTCGAATTGCATCAGGTCAGGCGCCCCTTCGTGGAATCGTGCATGCAGCGGGGGTGGATGCGACGATCCCTCTGACCGCAATAACGCCGGCGGATATGAAAACCGCGCTGGCCGCCAAAGTCAGGGGCGGCTGGCTGCTGCACGATCGCACGCGCACGTCGCATCTCGACTTCTTCGTCTGCTTTTCGTCGCTGGCGTCGGTTCTCGGCTCGCAGCATCGCGGGCACTACGCCGCTGCCAACGCATTCCTCGACGCCCTTGCCCTGGAGCGCCGGCGTTTTGGCCTCGCCGCCACCACGATCAACTGGGGACCCTGGAGTGGAGGTGGGATGGCTTCGTCACTTCATCTCCAGCAGTTCGAGCGGATTGGCAATCGGGGGCTCGAGCCGGACCAGGCGCTGAAAGCGCTCGACACGACCGTTCGCGCGCGCAGGGCACAGACGGTTGTAGCAGACGTCGACTGGGACACCTTCCGGCCGATCTACGAGAGCCGACGTACCCGCCCGATTCTGTCCGAGATAACCAACTACACGACGCCGACGCGAGTTGCGGACTCCCAGCCGGGCGGCACGCCGGCAGACTGGATCGGGATCCTGCAGGCACTTCCCGCGGCCGAGCGCGAGGCAGAGCTGGCGCAACGCCTCCAGCGCGAGGTGGCCGAGACGCTCGGGTTCCACGATCCCGCCAGCGTCGGTCTCGATCGGAATTTCTACGAGATTGGAATGGACTCGCTGATGATGGCGGACCTGGTAGGCCGTCTGAAAAAGCGGGTTGGCATTTCCTGCAGTGCGCTCGTCTTTGATCATCCCGATGTGCGGTCGCTTGCCGGGAGACTGGTCGACCGCCTGCCCCTCGAGGGCGCGGACGCCATTTCCATTCCTGTGGGGCGGGCCTTGTCAGGCCCGCCTGGCGAACCCGACAGGGTTCGCCCCACATCTACACAAACGTTCACGGCCGTCGCCACTGCATCCGTCGCGGTTCTGGATCCGCCCGCCGGTGGCAAACAGGTGACCCGGTACGACCCGGCCGTCGAGTCCGAGATCTTCAACTTTCAGTCAGAAGCGTTCGCGCAGCGCAATCCCGACCTGATTCCGTCGAGATGGCGGTGGATGTTCGTTGAATCAGCTCGTCGTCTCAAGCGAGCCCCCGCGGTATGGCTGCATCGCGACGCGGGCGCGATTGTCGGGCAAATGGCTTCGATTCCCGTGCGGCTGAAGGTCGGCGACGAAGAGCTGGACACCGGTTGGTTGGTGGACACCATGGTGCTGCCCGCATACCGGAATCAGGCCATCGGATCGCGGCTGATGGTGGAGGCACACGGCGATCAGCCGTTCAGCCTTTCGCTCGGCCAGACATCGGAAATGCGCGAGATTCAGTTCCGGCTTGGCTGGAAGCAGGTGGCCCCGCTGCAGACGGCGCAGCTTCTGGCGCGTCCTGCAAACGTGCTGAAAGGAAAGCTGCCACGGCCGGCTGTGTACGCGGCTGAATTGGGGCTTCGTGCCTCGGCCACATTGCGTGACCTGCTAGGTGAGCGCCGCCAGTTCGAGGCGCGCATCATCGACTGCTTCGACGAGCGGCACGACCGCCTCTGGCAGGCGGCGTCGCGTGACATGACGTGCGCGGTCGTGCGCGACGCGTCCTACCTGAACTGGAAGTACGTAGATCAACCGGGGCAGCAGTTTCTTCGGCTGGAATTGCTGGACGGGAAGGATCTGAAAGGTATCGCGGTCTGGATGGTGCGCAACGCCGATGACATCTACCGATACCGGCGTGCGTTTCTCGTCGACCTCGTGACACCATTGGGGGAGGCCGCTGCGCTGCGCCAGGTCATTCGCGCGGCGTCGGCGGCCGCGACGGCCGCCGACGCGGATGCGCTGATTTGTCATCACGTCGGCGCGCGCCTCACCGAGGCGCTGCGTGATTGCGCGTTTCACCTGCGGAAGCCCGAACGATTTCTGCTCGTGGATCCGGGACCGCTGTCGGGACCTTCGCGCGACAGGGTGCTTTCGGCCGACGCGTGGTTCGTCACGCAAGGCGATTCCGACATTGATCGACCATGGTGATGACCCGGATGATCGTCATGTCACGGAGCATTCAGATGCACGTCGTGAGAAGCATCTGCCTGGCTTCGCTGTTCGTCGTCCCGCCGCCGCTGCGGCCGCGGGCGGGGAGACCCAAACCAATGCCAGCGCACAAACCGGAGCGCCATCGGCGCCGAGCACCCGTTCCGCGTCGGCGCAGAATGCGGCCGAGCCTCGCGAGCCCATCGTGCTCGAGTTCGACGTACCCGAAGAATTCACGACGCAGCCAGCGGACAGCGGCAATGCGATTACCGGTTTTCGCGTCGGGTTCTTCCAGGCGAACAGCTCCACCGCCGTTCGAACGATGGATGTGGCAAGGGATGCGTTGACCGTGCGAGGCCGCACGGCACGCGTGACGCTGCCGCCAGAGAGTATTCCCGAGAGCATCGACAACGGCACCATTAGAGTCCAGACGTTGTCGCATGGGCAGGCCGGCGCCTGGAGCAACCCGGTGTGGCTGGCGGGATCCGCCGCCTCCCAGACGCAGTCGGCTCCACAGCGACCAACGCGCCCTCGACAAACCAGGGCGGCACGCACCGAGCGGCCCCGGGAGCCAGCGGCGCGTGCGCGACGAGGGATTCTCGCACCAGGCGATATCGAGAAGTACGTCGCGTTGTCGGAGGCGTTGCACAAGCTTCTTCCTGCGGATGCCAACATCGAGACGGAGGTGGGACGGTTTCGTCGGGTGGAGGAGCTTGCACTGGCGGTTGTAATCAGTCGCGATTACAAGATTCCGTTCAGTGAACTCAGCAAGATGGTAGAGGGACCGCCGCGTGTTGCACCCCGCGGCGCATTGAACAAGCTGCGGCGGGGTGCGGCTACTCCAGACGCGATCAGGAAACTGCGGACGGAGGCACGGCGGCTGATTGAAACGGCAGAGCCGAAATGATCGAATCCAGCGTCGTGATCGCACCGCTGAAGCGGTTTGCTGTCGGCGCATTCGCGGCGCCGGCTGCGAGAGATCCATTCGAGACCGCCTGAGATGTGCGGGATTGCAGGGCGCGTGAACTACCGGTCGGGGGCCCCCGTCTCGGCGGAATTGCTGGGCCGCATGTGCGACCTCATCGCGCATCGCGGTCCAGACGCGGACGGTGTGTGGACCGACTCGTACGTGGGACTCGGTCATCGCAGGCTTGCGATCATCGACCTGAGTCCCGCCGGGCGTCAGCCGATGACATCGGCCGACGGCAGGCTCGTCATTACGTTCAACGGGGAAATCTACAACTTCCTGGAACTGCGGCGAGAGCTGGAGAACCGCGGGCACGCGTTTCGCTCGAGGAGTGACACGGAGGTCATGCTCGGCGCTTACCGTGAGTGGGGCATCGACTGCATTTCGCGGTTTCGGGGCATGTTCGCGTTTGCCATCTGGGACGCCGATGCGCGCCGGCTGTTCGTGGCGCGCGACCGCGTCGGCAAGAAGCCGCTGCACTATTGGCTCGACCGCGACGGGATTGCGTTCGCCTCGGAGCCGAAGGCGTTTCTCGCAGATGCCGGATTCACTCCGGAACCCGAGCCGGCCGCGCTGTCGGCATATCTGAATTATCAGTACGTCCCCAGTCCGCTCTCGGCGTTCAAGGGCGTTCGAAAGCTGCCGCCCGCGCACTACCTGCTCGTGGAGGACGGCCGCGTCACCGTTGAGCGCTACTGGAAGCTCTCGTACGCCGCGAAACGACATCTGACCGAAGCCGAAGCGTGTGAGGAGTTGATCGAGCGCCTGCGCCAAGCCGTGCGGCTCCGCCTCATCAGCGACGTGCCGCTCGGGGCTTTCTTGAGCGGCGGCGTCGACTCGAGCACCGTCGTGGCGTTGATGGCGGGGATCAGCAACGGCCCGGTCAAGACCTTCTCGATCGGTTTCGACGAAAAGGATTACGACGAGCTGCCGTACGCCCGCCTGGTTGCGCAGCGGTACGGGACCGATCACCACGAGTTCGTCGTCAAACCGGACGCGGTGGCGATTTTCCCGCGGCTCGTCTGGCACTACAACGAACCGTACGCCGATGCCTCGGCGATCCCCACGTACTATCTAGCCCAGCTCGCGCGGCGGCACGTCACGGTCGCGCTGAACGGCGACGCCGGCGACGAAAATTTTGCCGGCTACCGCCGCTACATAACGTCGCCGCCCGCGCGGCGGTTCGATCGCTTGCCGAGACCAGTACGGCAGGCTGTTGGCGGGGTTGCGCGACTGTCGCCCGCCCCCGGCCGGTCCGACTCGGTGCTCTATCGGGGCCGGCAATGGCTCCGCCGGCTGTCGGACACGCCCGCGGGCCGGTACTCTCGTCGAATGATGATCTTCGAGCCCGACCTGAAGGCCGACATGTGCGAGCCCGCATTTCTGGCCGCCGCGGGAGACGCCGGCGCACCGACCTTCCTGACGGACGCGTTCGAGCGATCCGACGCGCAGGACTTCGTCGATACGGTGCTCGACGTCGATGTCTCTTACTACTTGAGCGACTGTCTGCTCGTAAAAGTCGACATCGCGACAATGGCGCACGCCCTGGAAGGGCGATCTCCGATGCTCGATCACGAGTTCATGGCGTTTGCGGCGAGTCTCCCGTCCGACTTGAAGCTGCGCGGTACCGACAGCAAGTACATCTTCAAGAAGGCCGTTCGCCGCCTCCTGCCGGATGAGATCATCGACCGGCCCAAGAAAGGATTCAGCGTTCCGCTCGAGCGATGGTTTCGACACGAGTTGCGAGACATGAGTGGAGATCTGCTGCTCGATGGCCGTTTGAGTGCGCGAGGCTACTTCAAGCCCGGTGCCGTCCAGCGGCTGCTCGAGGAACATTGGCGAGGCACTGGATCGTGGCACAACCATCTCTGGAGCCTGCTGATGCTGGAGTCGTGGCATCGCATGTTCATCGACGAGCGGCCCTCGGCCTCATCGTCCGCGCCGCTCACGGTGGTCGCAGGAGTCTGAATGAAAGTCGCGATATTCGGCCTCGGGTACGTCGGCTCGGTCTCTGCAGCCTGTCTGGCGTCGGTCGGGCACGAGATCGTGGGCGTGGACGTCGACGAGCACAAGCTCTCGATGGTTCGCCAGGGTCGGTCGCCGATCGGCGAGCCCGGGCTCGATGCCCTGCTCGGAGACATGGTGAAAGCCGGGCGGCTCACCGTGACAGCCGATACGGCTTCAGCCGTGGGGTGGGCAGAGGTATCGCTGCTGTGCGTCGGCACGCCGAGCCGTCGTAACGGCAGCCTGGAAACGGTGTACCTCGAGCGCGTCATCGAGCAGATCGGCAGCGCGCTCGCCGGCCGCACCGAGTATCACGTGGTGGCGGTCCGCAGCACCCTGCTCCCTGGCGTGCTGACGTCGAGACTGATTCCGCTGCTCGAGCGCGCCAGCGGCCGTGTAGTCGGAAGCGGCGTTGGCGTCTGCGTGAACCCGGAGTTCCTCCGGGAAGGCAGTGCGATCGCCGACTTCGAGAAACCGCCATTTACCATCATCGGCGAGAGCGACCGCACTGCCGGCGACACGCTCCTCGGCGTCTACGCGCACCTGAAGGTTCCGGTCCACCGTATGCGCCCCGACGAAGCGTCGATGGTCAAGTACGCGAGCAACAACTTCCACGCGCTCAAGGTGGCCTTCGCCAACGAGATTGGCGCCATCTGCAGGCAGCTCGACGTCGATGGACAGCAGGTCATGCGCGTCTTCTGCGAGGACCACGAGCTCAACATCTCACCGCGGTACCTGCGCCCGGGGTTCGGTTTCGGCGGCTCGTGCCTGCCGAAGGACCTGCGCGCGATGGTGTACGTCGCCAAAGAGCGAGACGTGACGACGCCCCTCCTGAACAGCGTGCTTCCGAGCAACGACGCGCAGATTCAGCGTGTCGTCGACATCGTGCTCGAGCGCCGACGCCAGCGTGTCGTAATGGTCGGCCTCAGCTTCAAGGTCGGCAGCGACGACCTGCGCGAGAGCCCCTTCGTCCGTCTCGCCGAAGAGTTGATTGGCAAGGGCGTGCCGCTGCGCATCTACGATCCGGACGTCGCGCTGAGCAGCGTGTTCGGACGAAACCGGGCGTACGTGGAGGAGCATCTGCCACATGTCGCACAGCTCTTTGCGGACGACTTCGACGCCCTCGTGGCCGACGCAGAAGTGATCGTCATCGGAAAGCGGCTGGCGGAAGTTGCGACGCTTGGCGGCCGCGTCCGACGCGATCAGGCGGTCATCGACCTGGTGGGCATTTCCGATCTGGATGACGCGATCCGGCCGTGGGCGGCGGTGGCGGCGCGTCCGAGCGAAGCAGCGCCCATTCCTTCACGCGCGACGCAATGACAGGCGACGCCCAATCGGAAACGAGTCGTGCCATCGGCGCCCGCGTGACGTACATCTCGTGGGCCGAGTCGTGCAGCCGCAGCGATCACACCGCTCGCGAGCTGGGCGGGCGGTCGCACATGATCTATCTGCCCCAGTTCGGCAGCCGGCCGTCCACGATCCTCTTCAAGTACATCGGTCAATGGATCCAGACGAGTCGCGTGCTGCGCGATGAGCGTCCCGATGTCGTCTTCGTGATGACGCCGCCCGTGTTTGCAGCCCTTCCGGCATTCTGGTACGCGTGGCGGCGCGGCAAGCATGTCGTGTTGGACGCCCACAGCGCTGCGTTCCTTCACCCACGCTGGCGTCGGTTCCAGTGGCTGCAGCGCACGCTCTGCCGCCGATCGAGGACGACGCTCGTGCACAACCAGCACCTGGCCGAGGTCGTTCGTCGCATGGACGCACACGCCACGCTCGTGCCCTACGTGCCGGTGGTGTTTGAATCGATCGAACCGTTCGCCAGGCCCGATTCCTTTACCGTCGGTGTCGTGTGCTCGTTCAATCACGACGAGCCTGTGGTGCAAATCGTCGACGCTGCGCGAATGCTGCCCGACGTGCGGTTCTTCATAACGGGTAATCCCCGGTACCTGCCCACGGAGTTAGAGGCCGTCCTGCCGGCCAACGTCGCGCTGACCGGATTTCTCAGCGCTCCTGCGTATGGAGGGTTGCTTTCGACGGTCGACGTTGTGATGAGCCTCACAACGCGCGATCACACCATGTTGCGAGCCGCCTACGAAGCCATCTACCAGGGCACGCCCGTCATCGTGTCCGACTGGCCGCTCCTGCGAGACGCCTTTGACGAGGGTGCGGCGCACGTGGATAACACCACTGCTGGAATCGCCGACGCCATCACACGCGTGCGGAAGGATTGCGCGGCGTTCCGTGAAGGCGCACGCCGGCTGCGCGAGCGAAAGTTGCGGCGGTGGGCGGAGATACGGGCGCACATCGTCGAGCGCGTTTGGCCGGAGGCCGGGCAGGCCGTGATCGTCGACCCACGGGAGGCCGAAACAGGGTAACGATGAACGAGCAACCAGACTCCGACCGGCTGTCCACCGCTGAGACTGCTCCGATGCACGCGGCGAATCGTCTGCCGTTCTGGGCGTTCGGTATCGGCCTGTTCGTTCTCGCGTTGCTGCTTCGCTTGGCGTGCTTTACGGGGCTTATTGCTTCGGATGACGGGCACTATTCCGGTTACGCGCAACTGATCGCCGACGGACGTTACACTCCTGAATATCATCATCACGCGATCCGTTATGGCATGCTGCTGCCCGTAGCGCTGGTTTATCGTGCGTTCGGCGTCGTCGAGTGGACCACGATCGCCGTGCCGCTCCTTGCCTCGTCGATCGCGGTCACGTTGCTGGCTCTTATCGGCACCACACTGTTCGGCGTTCGCGCGGCAGTGATTGCCGCACTGCTGTTCGCGACCTTTCCCATACAGCTTCGCTACGCCACAGTGTTGGTGCCGGAACCGATCCTCGCATGCTATCTGCTGCTCGCAGTGCTGTTGTACGTTCGAACGGACGAGCGGACGCCGATGGCGCGGGGCGTCCTGACGGGTGTGGTCCTTGGGATTGCCTATCTGACGAAGGAGCCGGCGGCGTTCGTCGCTCTCGCGCTGCTCGTTGACAGCGCCCTCCGGCGTCGGTGGCGGCAGACCGCTGCCGTCGCACTCGGCATCGGCGCTATTGTTGGCCTTGAACACGCCTACTACGTCGGGACCACCGGCGACTTGTTGTTCCGATTCCACGCGCTGTCGGCGCACAACCGGACCTTCGCAGGTGCTGCGCAAACCGGGCCGCCGGTTGCAGCCGC
Source organism: uncultured Acidobacteriota bacterium (assembly GCA_963814955.1). Lineage (GTDB taxonomy): Bacteria > Acidobacteriota > Vicinamibacteria > Vicinamibacterales > UBA2999 > DATCJA01. The sequence goes on along the minus strand of CAWFEX010000006.1, from coordinate 545,167 downwards.
GACGCCAGTTGAGGGCGTGATCGATCACCTAACGCCGGGTGTGACCGTCACGTCAGGTGAGGGCGCACAGCCACCGACCGATGCGGTGGCCGTCGAGGACGAAGTCGAGGCCGACGACGATGCCCCCCGACCCCGCCGCCGCCGCGGTCTCAGTAGAGCATTCATTACCTACCCGCAGAAAATGATTGAGCCGAACGCGGACTTCGGCCTTCACTCGGTCGCAGCTCTGATCCTCGCGGCCGCTGCGTTCCTTTCCTTCCGTCACGATCGCCGAGCTCACCTGTTGCTGTTATGGGCGGCGGTGCCTTGGCTCTATTCCAACTTCGGCTCGACAAGCTTCAGTCGGTACCTCCCGATTCCACCGGCTGAACGCTATATCGATCCTCTCTATCCGCCGCTCTTCCTGTTCGTCGGTTGGCTGTTTGCCGATCGGCTGTCAACCGCCGGCTGGGCGAAACGTCTGTTCCTTGTCGTGATCGCCACAGTCTCGTTGGTTGGTGTGGCAGCCGGCTTGTCGACGCGTGCGACGGGGTATCGGACGGCTGACGTGGCGGTCCTCCGCGTGATCGCTGCCAATGCGGCGGAGAAAGGCCTCGGGCGCGTGTGCGTGGAGATCGATCAGGGAAATAGCTCGAGATTACACTGGCAGCGCGCGCTCTTCATCCTGAGTGGGGGCGATCTTCAGGAATGCGAGGCGGGACCAGGCGAGCTGTTTCTGCGCGCCGATCCAGTCGGCGTTCCATATGTCGCTTCACTTCAAAAATAGTGCGCGTCGTGGAGCGTGCCGACTTGCCCTCCGCACGCATAGCAGCCTCGACAGGTACAGCCATCCACCCGCGGCAAGAAACGCCGCCAGTGAGATGGCAAGCCCCAGTTCCAGTCGCTCGGCGACGTAATAGAGCGTCACGGGACCCGTATGCCCATTCAGGGCCACGGCCAGCAAGCCCCTTCGGGACTGCACCAGACCCGGAGGATCCGAACGCCAACCTGGAGCCCAATTCATGTTCCAGACCGCCCAGCCATCATTCGCGGGGGCGCCCTGGAGAATCAGCTTGTTTGGCGACCACGTGTAGCGAAGCCCTTGCGACAGGCCTTGCGCGCCCGTATCGTCGGGGTTCATCGTGGGCGATTCCAGATACACCTCGCCTTTGTAACCAGGTTCGCCAGACGCCGTGGCGTGGGAAATCACTGGAATCGCGTCGTAGCCATTCAGAGCACGATAGCCCCAGAAGGATCCCCACGAGCTGTCCGACAAGCGCGCTAACTCGCAGTCATCTCCATTGTTGGTTCGGTGGACGCGCCGGGACGGGAGGCAGTTTCGTCGGTGCGCGGGGTTCGCGTCCCGGCTTCCATGTCCTGTTTCAGCTGATCGTACAACGCCCGCACGGCTTCTGTTTGACGCGGGTAACGCTCCATCATCGCGGTCTGAGGCGCCAGGCGTATCCCGCCAAGGCGGCACTGAACAGGATCGTGAGTGTCAGGGCCGCGAGCGGCCGCCACGAACGGGACTCGACAGCCGACGCAATGGTGATCGAGCCACGAGGAAAATGAGGTAAACGTATGCGCCCCCTTCGAAGATCACGGTCCAGCTTCCATCCTGCACAAACAGTGCTATGAATCTACGACAATAGAGGAGCGATCCCATGAGGAGCAGAGCCGCGGGCCATATTGCGGTTCGGGACAAGTGCACGGGAACCTCTCACAAATGCGCGACGGATGGGCGGGGATTGCAGCGCGACATCAACCCACCATACCCGGCAAGGTTCGCCCTGGCCTTGCTGGCCTTCACACTTACCGCAACGTCCGCCCAGGCGCAACAGTCGCCCCCCGAGGATCAGGGCGGTTCGGCTCATGTGGCCTTCGTCCACGTCAACGTCATCCCGATGGATCGCGAGCGCGTCGAGACCGATCAGACCGTCCTCGTTCGGGGGGAACGCATCATCGCGGTCGGTCCCGCCCATGAGGTCGTCATCCCGGACGGTGTGGCGGTCATCGACGGTGGTGGCCGCTACCTTGTCCCGGGGCTGACAGATGCGCACGTTCATATCAGGACCGATATGCCCTGGGCGCGGGCCCGGACGGATTTCGGCGAGGCGCCGCTGTATCTTGCCTATGGAATCACGACGATCGTGAACCTGCACGGGACGACGACACAGCTCGAATGGAAGCGCCGCATCGCGAACGGTGATCTGCTCGGCCCCACCATCTACACTTCCGGAGAGCACGTCAACGAGCCGCGCGTCAATACGCCCGCCGAGGCGCGACAAGAGGTCGAAGCGCAAGCGCGCGAGGGGTACGACGTCATCAAGTTCCACGAGGTCTGGAATCGGGTTGACGGTCGGCTCACGAAGACAGGGCTTTCGCGCCCCACTTACATCGAGATGAACGAAACCGCGCGCCAGATGGGAATTCCCATCGTGGGGCACGCACCCGTCAACCTGGGATTCGATGCGCTGCTAGAGGGCCGCCAGCCGCTCGCGCATATTCAGGCGCTATTCCCCATCTACTTCTTGCCACTGTCCAGCAGCAGGGGGATTCTTTTCGCGAACGCAGCGGCGCTGCTGGTTCTGACCAGTATGCCCCTCATGTGGACAGTGCGTGGACGTCGTCGCGGAAGGGATACAGCCACGCGGGATGCACATGTACCGACTCACGAGCGGATGCTCACCGGTTTGTTACTGGCCGGCGGGCTCGTCGCTCTATCTGTGCAACTCGACGAGTACTTTCGCAGCAGCCTCGCCCGCACGACACTGCTGACCGTGTTCCTGGTCCTGACCGTGTTCGTCGCGGCGGTTACGGTCGCAATGATCGTGCTCGTGATGAGAGTTTGCCGGCAGCCGAGTAGATCGATTGCGCAGTGTCTGGAGTTGGCGCTCATAGTGGCCGCCGGTTCTGCGCTGACGGTGGCCCTCGCATGCTTCTGGGTGCCGGCGTCCTGGCGGTACACCGACAGCGGCATCGACCAGGTGGCGCGGAACCTGCGCGACTCAGGGATTATGGTTCAGACGACGCTGGTTGTTGACGACCGGGCGAGGGGTCCGGATAGCTGGAAGCTCATCCAGCAGGATCCAGCCATCGACTATCTGACACCGGAGACCAGGCGGCGATGGCGACGTCTGCAGCCGGCGCCAACCTTGCCATCCCAGATCACTGCAGTGACGAGAAAGCTCACCGCGGCGCTTCACGAGAAGGGCGTGCTCCTCGTGGCAGGAAGCGACGCCATGGGCCGACCTTTGATCCCGCCGGGCTCGTCACTCCATCGTGAGCTGCAGCTACTCACCCACAACGGTCTCACACCATACGAGGCCCTTCGTACCGCGACAGTGAACCCGGCGACTTTCCTCGGCAAGCAGCGGGAGTTCGGCATGATTGCCGCGGGAATGAGGGCCGACCTGCTCCTGATCGACGGTAATCCGCTTCACGACCTCAACCGCCTTAAACAACCACTCGGCGTGATGGTACGGGGGCGCTGGCTCACCCGCACACGATTGCAGGAACTCCTGGCTGAGCTGGCATCCGCGCCCTGAGGGGGCCAAGCCTGCACGTTCGAGAAGGCAGACTTTTGTTTTTCGGGGGATGTCTTTTGGATCTCGATTGGGCCTGACTGAACATCTCGTTCGGCCATATCTTGTTTGGCGGCCCATTTAGTACGGGTGTCAGACAGCCTGCCGGGCCGCAAAATCGTGAATACCCTCAAAGGTCTCCAGCCCTCCAGCCCCGACGTCCGACGCTGGGTGCCGTCCATCGCCGCGTCGAGCGTGATCGCGCTGCACGAGGATCGGTTTCCGTACTGGCAGGGAGACTTGCTGATTGGATCGCTCCGAGAGTCGCTGCTTCGCGCGCGCATCAGGTCTGGGCGCGTCGTAACGCTCGAGCCGGTACCTTTGCGGGCCTGGCGCGGACGCATCCGCGATCTTTTCGAGGATCGTCACGGGAACATCGTCGTGTGGTTCGACGACGGAGTACTGGCGTTTCTCGAACCCGCGGCACACATGCCCGACGCTATACCGCAGAACAACAGTGTCCGAAACCAGGCCCTGTTCAACGCCTGCGCCGGGTGTCATACGCTCGGCGATGGATCGACTCATGGAATCGGCCCTGACCTCTCCGGCATCGTAAATCGTCCAATAGCTGCCAAAAACGGATACGCGTATTCGCCTGCTCTGGCGCAACTGTCGGGCAGGTGGACGGAGGAGAATCTCGACCGATTCCTGGCGGATCCACAGGCAATCGCGCCCGGAAACACCATGCTGTTTTCCGGCTTGCCCGATCGGGAGGACCGCGGGCGCTTGATCGAGTACCCTGAAGGAATCGAGACGGCGCACCGACCGCTAAAACGCCGAGCGAAACCACGGCATTCGGGCCAGCGGTTCGACGCAGTGGGTTCACAGAAAACCCCCAAAATTCGGAGAAAAGTCTGCGATTCTGGTGACTAATGATGGAGAATGCGCTCTGTCGCGCTTACAGTTTTGTGATGACGCCAACGAAACGCCGACCCCATCCGTTATGAGATTTATCAGGATCAGGGGTGACGGACGCCCGTCAGCAGAGGAGGCCCTCCGCTTCGCGTAATCACGGTAGTCTCCACCCTGATGTTCACGCCGAAGGCAGTGGCGCAAAATCTGAGGACTAAAGTCAGACCTGCACACGAATCTTCCCAAGGCCTTTGCACTCCTGAACAAGCAACCGACAGCCCGCGTCGAATTTCGAGCGACACTCCTTGATTTCTTGGCGGCGGCGATCTTGCACTGGGGGCGGAGCGTTCTGTCGATCGGAGATAGCCTGAGGATTTTGAAGCGGATGCAGGCATCCTCGTCTTCGGCGGACAAGGCTTGAAGAAACCGGCCGACTCTGACTCATACACCTCGGGGATCGCCACCTTCCGGTCTTGGACGTCATTTCGGGATGCTAGCGACCATCATGTCGACTAATCCCGTTCGTCTATCGATTATCGTTCCGGCTTACAACAATCCGAACGACCTGCAGGCTTGTCTGGCCGCGTTGGCCGCCTCCTCCGGTCCGGAGTCGGAAATCATCGTTGTCGACGATGGATCGACGGACGAGATTCGGTCGGTGGCCACCACGATGGGAATCACAGTTCTGCGGCTGCCCAAGAACCTGGGCCCGTCGTCGGCGCGGAATCACGGGGCCCGCCATTCGACCGGCGATGTTCTGTTATTCGTTGATTCTGATATCGTCGTTGCGCCCGGTGCCGTGAATTCGCTGCTTCAGGTGTTGGAGCGCGATCCGAGCGTGGCTGCCGTTTTCGGTTCCTACGACAATCGACCGCGTGCCAAAGGAGTGGTGAGTCAATATCGAAATCTGCTCCACCATTACGTGCACCAGACGGGTAACACGGAAGCGTCCACGTTCTGGGGCGGCTTCGGAGCGATCCGACGCTCGGTGTTCGAGTCCGTCGGTGAGTTCGACGAGAAACGGTTCGCTCGGTGCATGGAGGATATCGAGCTCGGTTATCGTCTCCGCCGGGCAGGCCATCGCATCGTCCTGCACAAGGCGACCCAGGTGACGCATCTCAAGCGCTGGACCCTTCGGTCGGTCATTCGAACCGATGTCCGCTGCCGAGCAATTCCATGGACCCGCCTCATCCTCGAACAGAATCAGGCGCCCGATGACTTGAATCTGAAGGCGGGGCAGCGAGTCAGCGTTGTGCTGGTCGCGCTCGCATGCATCCTTCTTGCGGCCTCCCTGGTGTTTGCTCCGTTTCGATTCCCGGCGCTCGAGCTGGCCGCCAGTGCCATCCTCGTCGTGATTGCGCTGAACCGGGCCTTGTACGGCTTCTTCGTCCGCCAGCGAGGACTTCTCTTCACGTTCGCCGCCATTCCGCTTCATCTGCTGTACTTCGTCTATCGGGCCTCGCGTACTTGTGGGTGTGGTGCGACTATCGGCTCAGAAATGTAGCTCTGCTGGAGCCGCTCTTCAGAGGAACGCGGTTCTGAGCGGGTGAACCCGCAGAACCAACACGCTCGGTGGGCGACGTCCTTCCATGAACGTCATGCTCCTCTCGCCGTGGTTTCCCTCGCCTCCGTTCGGTGGCGCGCTGATTCGCATCTACGAAACCCTTCGCTACCTGTCTCGCCGGCATCGGGTGACCCTGGTTGCGCCTATCAGCACTCCACGAGAGCCACAGCATCTTTCGGCACTGACCGACATCTGTGAGACCGTCGTCGCGGTGCCCGTTTCCGAGGCAGTTCATGCCGTGCTGGGGCGCATGGCGATGGGCCTCGTTCGAGGAATGCCCTTCATCCAAGCGCTGCACCGCGATGCCAACGTTGGCCGACAAATCCGCCGCCTGACGTCTCGCAATGCGTACGACATCATCCACGTCGAGCACTCGTTCATGGCGCCGTATCTGGCATCCGTCAACCCGAACAGCGACGCGCGAACGGTCCTCTCCATGCACAACATCGAGTCGCTTCGCTTTCGTCGCGAGCTGCCAACGACTCCCTGGGGGGCGCGGCGGCTGGCCCTACTCACCGACCGTGTTCTGTTCGGGTCGTGGGAGGAGAAGTCGATACGGCAGTTTGACGGCATCGTGACGGTATCGACGTTGGAAGAGGAATGGGCCCGCACATACGCGACTGGCGCCGCGATTGCGCTCGTTCCGAACGGGGTGAACATCGACTATTTCTCGCCAGCGCCTCCGCCTCGCTCTCCGCGGACGATCATTTTCACGGGATTGATGAATTACCCGCCTAATGTGGATGCGGTCGTCTGGTTTTGCGACGTCATCCTCCCGCTCGTCGCCCGGCGGCACCGCGATATCCGCTTCCTGATCGTCGGCGACAAGCCGACGCAGCAGGTTCGCGCGCTTGCGCAGCGGCCGCACGTTGAGGTCACCGGTCGCGTGCCGGACGTCCGGCCGTACCTGGCAGATTGCGCGGCCGTCGTCGTTCCGGTGCGATCCGGCGCGGGTACCCGGCTCAAGATACTCGAGGCGTTGGCGATGCAACGACCCGTCGTCTCGACCACCCTAGGGGCCGAAGGATTGGAGGTCACCCACGGGCTGAATATCCTGATCGGTGATACGCCTGAAGTGATGGCAACCCATCTCTGCGCCTTGGTCGAGAGCTCAGAGCTCGGAGAGCAGCTCGGGAACGCCGGGCGGCGACTCGTCGAAACGATGTACGACTGGAGCTCCTGTCTCTACAACCTGAATGACCTCTATCAGACGGTGACGAGCGACGGCTATTCTCGAGCGCTGCGCCCGGTGCAGGAACCGGCATGATGGGGGGACGCAGGCGTCTGGCCATCTGCTATGCCGCTCCCGGGCTCAACCTTCTTCCGTCAGCGGGACCCACGCGGAACGTGCTGAGCGTCGCGGATGCGCTCAGCGAGTGGGCCGACGTGACGGTGGCATTTCGAACGATCCTCGAACCGGTCGACACGACCAGGTTCCGGATCATCGCGATGGACACGCTGCCACCGCAGACGCGCGGCTACAACGATGACAACGGGACCCGCGGACGCTACCCGTTGCGACATTTGACCTACTGCCGGACGCTCTGGCGCTTTGCCCGAGCGGAAGCGAGCGCGTTCGATGTCGCGCTGGAGAAAGGATGGCGGCTTTCCGGACTGCTCGCATCAGCATTCCGCCGGGCAGGCACACCCGCGGCCGTGGTCGAAAACGATGTGCGTCTGTGGACCGAGCCGCTCAACGACGTGGCGGGCTTCAGCAAGTACCTGCTTCATCTGGCCGCCGAGGCCGTTGCTGCTTCGTCGTGCCGGCGGCTTCCGATGGTGATCGCGGAGACCGACGAACTAAAAGCCCGCCTGGTGGCGCACCGCCACATCTCGCCTGATCGGATTCAGGTGATTGGCCTGGGCGTCGATCATGCGATGTTTCGCGCGACTGATCAGGCCTCGGCCAGAGAGCTCCTCGGGATCCCGACAGATCGCGTGATTCTCCTTTACGTTGGCGCGATGGATGAGTACCACGACCTCGAGCCGGTGATCGACGCGCTCGCTTCTCTCGGTCATGCATCTGTCCACCTCCATGTCGTCGGAGACGGAGAGTACAGAAGCAGGTACGAGGCTCAGGCGGCGCGCGCGCAGATCGCGTGCCGATTCCATGGTCGGGTTCCACACGCGATCGTTCCCAGATACATTGCCGCGGCCGATTTGTGCATCGCCCCCTACCGCACAAGCGCCTTTCACGACGGGCAGGTCACGTTCTCCACGCTCAAGATTCCCGAGTACATGGCATGCGGCCGCGCCGTCGTGGGCGTCCCCGGTCCGGCGATCCGAAGGCTGATTGAAGAGGGCGTCAACGGCTTCGTGTTTCCCAACGACGTGCGCTCGTGGACCTCTTTCCTCAGGGAGCTTCCGTGCCGTGAACGACTGGCCCGCATGGGAGCAGCGGCGGCGGAGTCCGTGACTTCCATCGCTTGGACCAACACAGCCAGACAGTACCCTGGAAGTATGCGAGCGGCTCGCGTCATGTTGACGACGGCAGCCGGCGTTCGCCCGGCTCCGGTCACGACGGGTCTCGCAGCCCGTGGCGTGGTTCAGGGAGTGGTGGGGCGAGGATTCAGCTTCGCTTTTGCGTATCTGGCCACCATTGTCCTGGCCCGCTGGCTTGGGCCGGCGGAATACGGTGTGTACGGTGTCATCGTGTCCGTTCTGATCTGGATTCAACAGACGGGGCGCTTCACCATTCCCCCTGCGGCGGCGAAGCTCATAACTGAAGACGAGATCCGATCGCCGGCCATAGAGCAGACGGCGTTGTTCCTCGGCACCCTCCTGTTTCTCTTCCTGTTTGTGCTGCTGTGGATCACGGCAGGACCGCTCGCGGCGCTGTTCGGTCTGTCGGACGACGGCGCCAACTTGTTTCGAATCGCCGCATTGGAGCTTCCGCTGTTCGGCGTGTACGCGATCTATCGCGGCGTGCTGCAGGGCCGCCACGATTTTCTTGCCCTGAGCGTCGCCGATGCGCTGTACGCCGGCGCCAAACTGGCCGCAGTAGTCCTCCTGCTGGGCTTCTGGCTGTCCGTTTCGAGCGCGCTCGTCGCCAACGTCCTCGCATCGCTCGGCGCCCTGCTCTTTGTCATCTCTCGGACCTCGATCAACATCCGGTGGCCCTCGCCAGGTGCCGTCACGCCACTCGTTCATCTGGCCCTGCCCCTTGGCCTGTACATGCTGGCGTTGCAGACCATCACTCATCTCGATCTGTGGTCGCTGAAAGTGCTTGCCCTTGGCGAGCAGGCCGCGACGATCGGACTGTACGTCGCCGCCCGGAATGTGGCCATTGTGCCGGGCGTCATCCTCATGGTCGTGTCCGATGTGCTGTTGCCCTCGCTGTCGCGCGCCCTGGCGAACACCGATACCCGCCTCTCGCGGGCGTACATTCAAGGCGCCGTCCGATTTCTGGGCATTCTCATCGCGCCGCTCGCGCTCGTGTTGATGCTCGGCGCCAATGACATCATGAGCTTTCTGGTACTCTGGAGAGTTTCGAACGGGCGGCACGTATGTGAAGGTGCTCGTGCTCTATGCCGTGGCGCTGCCGTTTATGGATCTGTTCGCGTCGGCCTTGAGCGCTCGGGGTGAGCCGTATCTCGGCGGTGCGACGTTGCTTCTCGTCATCCCGCTTACAGCGGTATTGAACGTGACGCTGATCGGATGGTATGGGCCGATCGGTGCAGCATACAGCAGCGCGCTGGCCGGTCTCAGCGGTGCCGTGATCCTCGGTGTGCTCGTCTTCAGACGGTTCGGACCGCTGCTCACGCGGCGGACGTTGCTCAACATGGCTGTCGCGACGACGGCGATGGTGCTTGTGACGCGCCTCTTTCCCGTGCGGGATTCGCTTCCGGCTGTCGCCTACATCGCCTGCCTCGGCACGTACAGCCTGACTCTTGTTCTCCTCCGAGAAGTTCGTCGGGACGATCTGGAGCCTCTCGCTCTCTGGAAGTGGGGATTCCGGTGATAGTAGCGGAACAGCCAACCGTCGGTTCGCAACGGCTCGGTGTGGCGCTCCTGGCCGCGGGAGTGGCGTTGCTGGCGTTCGGTCTGTTCGTCGGGTGGGACTTGCTGCTCGCGACTGCAGGATTCCCCGTCCATGAGTTGTCAAATCCGTGGGTCCGAGCGGATCTGGGTGTCATCCGCGGTGTTTGTATTCTGCTTGGCGCCCTTCTCGTCCTGTCTAGAATCGCGCTCTGGCGGCCAGTACCGATCGTCGAGAGGTGTGCCGCGAGCCTGGCAGGCGTGGCGGCCTCGACGGAACGGCAGCCGTTGCTCGTTCCGGCGGCTCTCACGGCTCTGATCCTCGGGAAGACCGTCCTGCAGCTTGTCCTGTACCTGCTCGGATACGCGGCCTTTTCTGCCGACGACTTCGGTCGTCCCTTGAGCGCGGCGTTCTGGCTTCGCTATCAGCGGTTCGACCTCGGGATGGACGGGTGGCTGGGCCTCGCGGGATCGGGATGGCTGCCGTTCTCGGACTACCTGTTTGGCGCGGCCCTGGCGATTCACCCCGATCTGTTCGTGACTCCCAGAGTGGTCAACCTGACCCTTTCAAGTCTGGCGGTGATATCCGTCTACCTTCTCGGCCGCGAGTTGTTCGGGCGAACCGCCGGCCTCGTGACGGCTTTTTTCTTTGCCTTTCAGCCGTGGATCGTGTGGCTCGGGATGTCAGGGATGAGCTCTGATCTGCCCAGCGTCGTATTGATTCCATTGTTCGGCGTTTTCCTCGTGCGCTGGCTTCGAACCGACCGCCCGTCAGCTCTTCTGGCCGCCGCCGCCTGTCTGGGAGTTTCAAACGGATTCCGCTACGAGAACTGGTTGTTCGCGCTGGTGTTTTCGATCCTCATTCTCTTTCTCGCAGTCCAGCGCTGGAGACAGCAACTCCTCACCCGGCAGTGGGCAACCGCAGCGATAGCTGCGCTGGTTCTCCTCAACGCGCTTCCCGTCGGCTGGATGGCGGCCTCGTACGTCGTCTTCGGCGATTGGTTGCCGGCGATGCATGGCATCAATGCGTTCATGGTCGCGTTCATGACGTCGCAGACGGCGAGAACCGAAACGCAGATGGGCATGGCGCTCATGGCGGCCGGATCGTTTCCGTTCGAGATCGTCCTTTCGCTCGCCGGCATCGCACTGTTTCCCACGTTGTACAGGTCGAGGCCGTTTCGTCTCTACTTATATCTGCTCGCAGCCACCGTGCTGCTGTTCACGCTGGTGTTCCGAGGGCAACTCGCCGCGTGGCTGCACATCGCTCGATACTTCCTGGGGTTCGTGGTCCTCGCGCTTCCCTTCGCAGGCTTTCTGGTGACGCAACTGTTCCTCGCGCGCAGCCCCTGGCGCAACGAGGGAGCGGTGGCGGCTTGTCTGATTCTCCTGACCGTCGTGACATTCGACGTCGGCAGAGCGCTGAACTACCCGGCGAGCTTCCCCAGGGACGCCATTGCGACCGGCTGGACCGTGCGGAAACTTCAGGAGACCGGCACGATCTCACCGGCCGCAAGAGTCCTGATTGAGAGAGCCCAGGACTTCGGAGATTTGAGCATCGTGGCGCTCGCCAACCGGCCAGAGCGGTTCGTGGTCCTGAACGAGCTTGCTTACCGGCAGATGGCTCTCTCGGGCCTCCTGGCCAACAGGCCCGCACTCGTGCCGACCGTGGCACATGACGGCGTGCGCGGCACGGTCTGCGGGGACGACTTTCAGACGCCGACCTGCAAGGACAGCATCCTGCGGGAGGGATTCGATTTGGTCATCCTATCGTCTCCAAAACGCGTCGACAGTTTTCAGCGAACGTTCCCTGGCCGTTCGTGGAACGTCGGTCGCTATCACGTGTTCGATATGAGGGCATCGGCGGCGGCGCAGCCATCGATTCAATCGGCGGCGAACAAAGAGCTGTTCTCGCCATAGATAGTGGAGGCTTTGTGCACATCAAGAGATTTCAGCAACGCGCCACATTGGGCGTCAGATACATGAAAGAGTATCTGATGGACGGGCTCGTTGACGGGTACGACCGGACGTATCTGCCCGCCAGGCCTTTGGATGTGATTTGTGAAATCAGCTACCTCTGCAACCTGGCCTGTCCCACGTGCTTCCGTTGGACGTCGAAGCCAGACGAGCACGAACTTACCGCGGATGAATGGATAGGCGTTCTGGGAAAGCTGAAGCGCTGGCTTGGCACCTTCAATCTCACCTTCACCGGCGGTGAGCCGTTCCTCAGAACCGACATTCTCGACATCATCCGGTTCGCGGCAGACAACGGCATCATGACGACCGTCGTCTCGAACGGCTCGTTCATCGACAAGAGTCTGGCCCGGAAGATCGTTGCCTCGGGACTCGACGGTTTGACGATCTCGTTGAACAGCCTCGTTCCGGAAGTACACAACAAGACGAGGGGGACCGACGCAGCGTTCGACGAGGTCATGCGGGCGCTCGACAACATGAGGATCAGGGATGGCATGCGGCTGACGCTCAGTTGCACCATCCTGAAGGAAACAGTGGCCGGGTTACCCGACGTCGTGGCCTATGCGAAGAAGAACGGGCTTTACGGGGTCAACTTCCAGCCGATCATGCCTGCGACGACGCTGCCCGTTTTCAACAAGGAGGGGCAGGCGATGAAGGTGTCCATTGGCAGCCCGTATCGCAACCTGTTGCTGGACAAAGAGAAGGAGAACGACCTCATCGACGATGTCTTTGGACGTCTCGCGATCATGAAGGACAAGGGGTATCCGATCCTCAACTCGGCCGAACACCTGAAGGAGATCGCGAAGTACCTGAAGGATCCGACGTCACCTGAAATTCTGGAGAAAACCTGCAAGGTCGGTATCAGGAACCTGAACGTCGACCCGTTTGGCAACGTCAGGCTGTGCTCGATCTTCAACATCGTCGGCAACGTCAAGGACGACTCGCCTGAGGACATCTGGCGCTCGGTGAACGCTGCGACCCAGCGAGATGAGATCCGCTCGTGCGACAAGATGTGCCGGTTGATGTTCTGCAACTACAAGCAACTGGACCTCAAGTTCAGAGTGAAGCGCGTGGTAGGTTCACTTCACGCATGAGACGCGACACGGATGTTGCCTAAAACTGCGGGAAATGCGCTCGGAGTCGTCGAACCGCCGGAAACCGTCGGCTATGGGACTTTGTGAACGAGGTCATCGATCAGATCTTTCGATCGGGCCGCGTGACGGACACTGAGGGCAATGTCTACGAGCCAGTATCCGCCGTCACCTACGAGTCGGGCGCCCTGCTCTACGACTTCGTACGTGCAGTAAAGCCCAAAAGCACGCTCGAGACGGGAATGGCGTATGGCATGTCGTCGCTGTTCATCTGCCAGGCGATTGAGGACAACGGCGTCGGGTGTCACACCGCTATCGATCCCTTTCAGGAGGGTGAATTCAGATCCATTGGTCTTCTCAACCTTGAACGAGCTCGGTTGCGACACCGCCTTCAGTTCCACCTCGGCGCTTCCGATGCCGTATTGCCTCGGCTGTGCGCCGAAGGCCGGACGCTCGATTTCGCGTTCATCGACGGATGGCATCTTTTCGATTTCACGCTGGTCGATTTCTATTACATCGACAAAATGCTGAACGTAGGCGGCCACGTGGCGTTCGATGACCTGTGGTTGCCGGCGGTAAGGAAAGCGGTGTCGTTCGTGTTGAGGAACAAGCCGTACAGGCTCGTCCGCGTTCCCGCGAGCCACCCAACGCCCATGTGGATGCGCGCCGCGAGGGTCGGCCGACGGCTCGTTCAGGCTCCCTTGGCCCGAGACTGGCGGCTCAAGTTCGTGCCGCAGAATGTCGCTTTCCTGCAGAAGATGACAGCCGACACGCGCGGCTGGCAGTTCCACCGCGCGTTCTGAGTGGTCGTTTCGCGTTCACCATGCATCGTGTTGCGCGATGGTTGAGGGACGTCCTTTCCCGACGTCCTGCGCAAACTTGTGTTGCTCGTCACCTTGCTGGCCGCCGGCGCGGTTGCTTCGGAAGGATGGGAGCACTTTGATGACGAGCCCGGAGGAATCGCGAGCATGACACTTGGCGTCGAGTATCGGTTCGTCGAGTGCCCGCAAGGCCAGCTGGAAGTACCGGCCTACGGTGTCGCCCGTGCGCCGCTTCGGCTCTCAGTAGTCATCCCAACGTTCAACGAGAGCAAGAACCTCGTGAAGCTCGTCCGCCAGCTTACCGAGGAGCTCGATCCCGAGCTGGGAGATCAGTACGAGCTCATCGTGCTGGATGATGACAGTCCTGACGGAACCTGGGAGCTGGCCGCCGGTATGACGGCGGCGTACCCGAAACTGCGGGTAGTGCGCCGCCGGGGAGAAAAGGGGCTGTCGACGGCTGTGATTCGAGGTTGGCAGATCTCACGCGGTGAGGTGCTTGCCGTGATAGATGGCGATCTGCAGCATCCGCCCGAAGTTCTCATACGTCTTTGGAAAGCGATAGGGCAGGCGGACCTGGCGGTGGCCAGCCGCAACGTCGAAGGCGGCGGCGTCAGCGACTGGAGTCTGGTCCGGCGGACCCTGTCGCGCGGCGCACAGTTTCTCGGACTCGTGCTCCTGCCCGGCGTCCTGGGTCGACTCAGTGACCCCATGAGCGGCTATTTCATGGTGCGACGGAGCGCGATCGCCGGAATCCCCCTCAATCCGCTCGGCTACAAGATTCTCGTCGAGGTGGTGGGCCGTGGCCGCATTTGCTCCATCGACGAGGTCGGATACATCTTTCGGGAGCGCACCACAGGCGAAAGCAAAGTCACGTGGCGCATATACCTCGATTATCTGCGGCACCTGGTGCGCCTGCGGCTGACGCGCCCGAGACGCCAACCATCACAAAGCGAAAAAAGCGGGTTGCCGCAATGACCGTGCGGGGCCTGTGGTTCCGGGTGCTCGGCCGGACCGTCTACCGCCGCCTGATCGTGCTGGAGCGCCGGCTCGATGAGCCCATCCGGGGGATCACGGCGGGCATCCCGGCGGTCGTGAGCATTCTGACCGCCGCGGACGTCGATCGTTACGCGGCCTTTCGGCCGGACACGGCGCCGGCGGAGGTGCGCCGTCGCCTTGACGCCGGCCACCGGTGCTTCGTCGTCCAGCACGACGGGCGGATCGTGCACGCCGGCTGGGCGGCGACCACGAAGCCGTGGGTGGAGTACCTCGGCTGCGAGTTTCCGCTCGCGCCGGGTGACGTCTATCAATTCAACTCCTACACCGCAGCAGCCTTTCGCGGACTCGACCTCGCGGGAGCGCGCGTGAGCTGGATGGCGCAGTATTTTCGCGATGCCGGCGCTCGGCGGCTTCTGGCCGCGGTCTGGCCGGAGAATGCGCGGGGGTTTCGACCGCTGGAGAAGGTCGGGTACCGCGCCGTAGGAATCATCGGTACCGTCAGGCTCGCCGGCTGGCGCCACGATTTCTACCGCCAAACCGACACGGCCCGCGTGGCGCCGGCCTAACGGACGCGGTCATGGTGGAACGCCGGCAGGCGAGCCCCATCGCGCATGGCCGGCGCGCGCACGGCGTGAACGACGGCGGTCACGTCGGTCACCGTGAGCCCCAGGGCCTCGAGCCGCGCGCGGCCTTCCACGCGTCCGGGGTGTCAGCGCTGGGCTGATCGCCTGGGCGTATCGTCTGGACGACTCCCGCGCCGGCGAGCCATTCATAGCGTGACTTGACCACCACTCAGGGTTGTTGTGTACTGCCCGTTCCTGATGAATCACGGCTCGTTCGGCCGAACCGCCGCAGCGTATACGTTCAGGGCGTAAGGCTCTCAACCGATTTCCTCGAACGAGACTCTTCACGTTGGCGCATGAAGTACTCCCATCGAATCTACTACGCGGATGTGTCTGCTGTCCTGATCGGAATCATGGCGGGCGTGGGATCTCTCGCGATTGTCGCCGGCCGCGCTCTGGGGCGAAGTTCCGAGTATTGGATCTCGCTGTTGGGACTCTTCATTGCCCTGGCAGCCTTGAGTCTCTCGCCGCGCGTCAAGAACAGCCGTCAGGTCTCGTGGCTCGGCGGAGCATGTGCAGCGCTGACGTTCGCCGCCCTCGTGGTGGTCTTTTCGCAATGGCCGCTGGTGTGGGCGGTGGCGGCGATCGGTCTCTGTTCGGCCCTTCTGACCGTTGCGCTCGTGAAGGGCTCAGTGACGTTGTCGCAGCCCTTGTCCCGCCACGACTTCTTCAAGCTTGCGGCAGTCGTCGTCGGCCTCGGCGTCGCATTCAGTGCCGCGGAAGCACTGGTCCGGCTCTTTCCAGGTCTGTTTCCCGAAGAGATTCAGCAGGCACTGCGCGCTGACCCGAGGAACTACGGCGTCGCTCACCCGTACATCGGCCATCTGCACACGCCGAATGCAACGATCGTGGTGTCTGGCAGGGATTTCAAAGCGTTTCATCACACAGACGCGCTCGGCTTTCGCAACGACTGGCCTTGGCCGGCGCGTGCCGAGACGGTGGTCGTCGGCGACTCAGTGGCGTTTGGCTACGGGGTCGCGGATGCCGAGGCCTGGCCGGCTATCCTCGGCCGTGCGCTCCCACGCACGCGACTCGTCAACCTGTCGCTCATTGGTGGTGGACCTCAGCAGTATCTGCGCGTCTACGAAACATTCGGCGCACAGCTGCAGCCCAAACTGGTGCTGGTGGGCGTATGGACACTCAATGACTTCGCAAACGCGCGTACGTTTCGAAGACTGGCTGCGATCGGGAGTCGGCGGCAACTACATGGTGTTTCGCGAATTTGGAGGCGCCCGCGCGGTTGCCCTCCAACGCCGACATTTGTCGGCCCGGATCGAAGGGTTCTTTGATTGGGAAGTCTATCCACTTTTCCGGAGGAGTCACCTCGTCAACCTGGCGCGCGTCGTTGGTGAGAGCATGAGCCGCACAGGCCTGACGCCGGCGAAAACCGTAGAATTCAGTGACGGAAGCCGGCTCGAGTTGATACCCGAGGATCTCGCGAGAGCGTCAGCGCTCGGCCAACCGGATCGCCGGGAGTTTCACCTCCTCGTCGACGCGCTACAGCGCCTCCATTCAGCGGCCAGAGCGAGCGGTGCGCATGCGCTCATGATCCTCCAGCCGGCGAAAGAGGAAATCTACCTGCCACTCCTCGGCGACTCGGCGACCGAGCCGACCCGTGCGCTCCGCGCGGAGTTCGACAGGCGCGGGATCGAGTATCTGGATCTGGCGCCGGCGTTCAGGCAACGGGCGGCGGCCGGCGAGCGGCTGTTCTTCGAGAAAGACAGTCATCCGAATGCGGCTGGTTACGACTTGATTGCGCACCGTGTACGCTCGCACATCCATGAGCATCGTGAGCGGTACGGCGTGGGACAGTAGACGATTCCGGCGGCGCAGCCCACGTTCAAGGCCCGAGCCAGCCGACTCGTCGGTCGCTCAGATCGGTCGCACGGCGTTTGTTCCCGTGAAACCCCCAATTCTGGCGTGCCTTATACGGAGAACGATCCAGCCCGCAGTTGTGAATGGATATGTTCTGCGAGGCGGTGAGACAACGCCGTCAGCGTGACCGTCGGAGCAGCGCAGCCGCTCGTCACGAACACGGCGCTGCCGGCGACAAACAAGTTCCTCGTTCCATGGACGCGCAGGTTCGCGTCCACGACGCTCGTTCGTGGATCAACTCCCATCCGGCAGGTGCCCATGTGATGGTGCGCCCAATTGCTTTCTGATTCGGTGACATTCTGAGCGTTCAACATGCCATATATCTTCAGAATCAGTTGTCGCGCACGCTCCCAGGTCTTGATATCTCTCTCGGACTCGCTGAGATAAAGGTTCGCGACCGGGTTTCCAAAGTAATCTTTCAGTTCGCTGTCGAGCGTCACCCGATTCTGCGGTGAGGGCTCCATTTCGAGCCCGGCACCTAGGTCCAATCCAGGCGCCACGAGCTTGCCAAAAGACTTGATGACGTCACCGTCTAGAACATCGCCTCGCCGAAGCGTGCTCAGCCTGAGGGTCAATTGAATGCCGCCAAGCCCTGCGTTCTTGAATTCACGATGAAACTGATATGAGATGTTGAACGATCTCTCACGAACCAGATCCCTCCACCCGACTTTGACATGGCCCGAAAACCCCATGTTCCGGTGCTCCATGAAGCACCGGCCTACCAGGTCATGATTGTTGCCGATACCGTTTTGAAACTCAGGCGTGCGGGAGAGCAGCAGCAGACGGGGTGATTCGAGGCCGCCGCAGGCCACGATATAGACGAGGGCTCGCACCACCTTGACGTTGCGATCGAAATCCTTCACCTCAGCTCCGATGATGCGGCCTCCGTCCGCGGCCAGAAGTCGGGTCACCGTCCCGCCCTGAACGACCGCGCCGGTAGCAGACGCGAGAATTCTTGGAATCAGGCTGTTCGCTACGCGGACGGGTGGGATGCACCGCGCCTGAGTGGAGGTGACGATTCCCGCGGTTTGCGACACGGACGCCACGAATTGGTCGGCGACTTCCCTGGTGATTGGATACGCGGATCTCCGGGGAGGATGGTAGGCGGACTCCCGGCTTCCGCCGACAGCCAGTGTCCGTTCAGCGTGCTCATAGTACGGCTCCAGGTCGGCATACCGGAGAGGCCACGCGGCGCCCGGCGGCGTGTACGCGTTCGTCTCGATGTCGATCGGCTGCATCCGTGCACAGAACCCGCCCCACAACCACGACGTTCCTCCAATTCCGCGAAAACGGGTATGGCTACCGGATACTCGAGCGGTCCCGAGTTGCGAAACACTTCGAGTTGCCCATAACGTGGATCCGTTGGGGGGCGATCGGAGGCGAACCCGGACTCGAGGACCACAACCTTGGCGCCCTGGCCAACGAGCGACTCGGCGAGAACAGCTCCGGCGAATCCCGAGCCGATGATACAAACGTCGAACTGTGTGCTTTCGTCGAGGTCCCGGAGCTGAGCGATGCGCCCCGTTGAGGTCTGATCCTGTCTTTGACTGCAGCCTGCACCAGACACTGACAGCAGCGCGAACGTCGTTCCCAGTCCGGCGATGAAGGAACGACGATCGAGATCCACTTCCTCTTTCCGCATGGTCGCTAAGATACACCTCCATTAAGGCGCCGGGAAACCGCTGCTTGACGGTGCGTCCAGCGAACCTGAGGGGCCGGGTCCGCCGCGGACGCTGCGGTCGTTTCACTCTTCAAGGCCGTAGCGTTGGGAATTCTCCATGATGTGCGCGATGACGAGGTGCGCGATCAGGTCATAACCAGCCTGATTGGGGTGACCGTCGACTTCGAAGAAAAGCCGCTCGCCGCGAGCCGCGCGCGCGCGAAAGGCAGGGGCGAGATCCAGATAGTCGATGCCAAGCCTGTCGAGCGCCGGAAGCAACGCACCGGTCGGATCGCCCCTCGTCTCCCCGAGTAGCGGCAAATACACCTGTTCCTTTCCCGGTTGCAGGACGATGAGGGCATGGGCGCCATGCCGGCTGGCAAGTGAGTCAATCTGCTGAAGTGAGTCGAGCAGCAGCTGGAACTCGCGGCGATCGGGTTGGGCCGCAGCGCTCTTGGCGAGAAAGTCGCTCTCGAGCAGTTGAAGACGGCTCCCGTCCGCAAAAGAAATGGTCCGGGGCGGCGTCGGTGCCGTTCCTTCCTGGCCGCCGCGAATCGCACGCAGCAAGGTGTAGAAGTAGCTGCTCCTGACCGCGGGAACGACGGTCGAGCGCAAGACACCTTCCAGACTGTCGAGGGGATCACGCAGACGGAACGTTACGCGCCGGGGTCGGCCAAAGTCCCGCCAGACCATGTAGTTCCCACCGACACCAGACTGCAGCCAGGTGTCGAATGCATCGGCGTCCCAGAAATCATTCTGCGGAAAGACGCCGACGAGCAGCAGTTTCGGCCGGAGCTTGACGCCAAACCTCTCGAACAGGCGCAGGTACTGCTGCGGACCGGCTCCAATCAGGCCGAGGTTTATGACCCGCAGAGGCGACGCCTGCTGTCCCACAAGGTATGGCCACGCCTGATCGTCTGCTACACCATAGCCAAACGTCACCGAGTCACCGATGACGACGATCTCAGCCCGATCGGCCCACGGCCACGTGTTGCGAAAGCCGAGTCCGTCTACGTGATGCAACGCCTTGAAGTCGCGGCCAGCGAGAACGATGGTGTTGTTGGGCTTGTGGAGGTGACCGATGTACGGGTCGGCGATGCCGTAGTTCTCGGGATCGGCCTGCAGCATTTGCTGAACTTCCTCGCTGAACGCCCCGGGGAACGCCCGGTGCATCCCCTCCATTATTGCCAGCGTCAGGAGCACACCCATGACCATGGCGACAAGACCGAAGAGATCCTGTCGCCACAGCCGCTCCGAAAGGCGCCTCCTGCGCAGGACGAGCCCGGCGAGCAGCAGCAGGGAACCCGAGAGGGTTGCGGCGATGAACGCCATGATGTTCCACCGCCAGAACACGGCGGCAAGCCCGACGCAGGCCAGTGCGGCCACGGTGCTGACCACCCACGGCGTCTCTTGCGTGTAGGCTCGTCGCCGGAACACAAACAGTAGCGCGGCAGCCAGCAGCGGAATCCACCAGCCCGACGCGTCACGAATCAGCGCAGCAGCGTCTGTGCCGCCCGCGATGAGGCGATGCCCCAGCACGAGCACTACACCGATCAGCGCAGCGACCACGTCGAAGTAGTAGATACCGCCAGCGAACCTCTTCTCTTTCATTGCTCTGCCGACGAAGAAAGACTAGCACCAACCGACCGAGCGCTCGCCTTACGTTCTGCATGTGCACTTCTGACGTGACGCATCAACTAATATACCGGCGGAGAGGATCACCAACGAATGTGTGGCATCGCCGGTCTCGTCTGCTTGAAGTCTGGATGCCGAGAGCAGGATCATGTCGCGCTCGTGAGCCAGATGTGCGACGTCCAGGTTCACCGAGGCCCTGACGACCGGGGTGTGCACGCTCTTCCAGACGTCTGTCTCGGGTCGAATCGTCTGAGCATCATCGACCTGTCGAAGGCAGGACACATGCCCATGTCGACCGAGGGCGGTCGCTACTGGATCGTGTACAACGGCGAAACCTACAACTTCCAGCAACTGCGCGCCGAGCTTGTCTCTCTTGGATACAGGTTTGCGTCGAACACCGATACCGAAGTAGTGCTGCGCGCGTTCGAACACTGGGGCGACGGGTGCTTCGAACGCCTGGTGGGGATGTTCGCGTTCGCAATCTTCGACAGCGACACGGGCACGCTCACGTTGGCGCGCGACCGATTCGGCAAGAAGCCGCTGTACTACACGCATCATGACGGCCATTTCCTGTTTGCTTCTGAAGTGAAGGCACTGCTGCGAATATGCAGCGACCCGAGGCCGAACTACCAGCGACTCATCGAGTGGTCGCTCTTTCGGAACGCCGATTTCGGCTCGCCAGACACGTTGATCGACGGCCTGTCGTCTCTTCAGCCAGGGCACTTCGTCAAGATCTGCCGGGCGCGACTCGGTACGCCGCAGAGCTATTACTCACCTGCTTCGCAGGTCCGTGCCGACGTCTACGAGCGTTTCATGCGCGCGTCTCCCCAAACTGTAACGGCCGAAATCGAGTCTCTCATTCAGGCGGGCGTCCGAGCTCGCCTCGTCAGCGACGTGCCACTTGGCACGCTCTGCAGCGGCGGCATCGACTCGAGCCTCATCACGGCACTCTGCGCCCGCGACTTGTCCCATGTGCAGGCGTTCCACGTTTCGGTGGCTGGTTACCCGGATTTGGACGAGCGCCCGTACGCTCAGCAGGTTACCGATTCACTCGGAATCGCGTTGCTCACCTATCCGATGACAGCCGACGCCTTTCGCCGTAACCTGCCCAGGGCCATTTATCACAGCGATTTTCCGCTCACTCACCCCAACTCCGTTGCGTTCCTGCTCATCTCGGAGTTCGCGCGGCGTCACGGCGTGGTCGTTCTCCTCAGCGGTGAAGCCGCCGATGAATTGTTCGGCGGCTACATGCAGCGCTACCGTCGCTATCGTCAATTCCTGTGGGCGCAGTGGTTCCTGGGATTGCTGCCTGCGAAGGCACGAAAGGTCGTCGCGCTGGCCGGGTACGCGAGTGAAGGTATTCCCGCGACAACTTTCTCGGAGTACGAAGGGCTGCTCGCACATACGACCGGGTTTCTCGACAAGTTCTCCCGCAACGATCTGCGGCTACGCTGCGAGGAGGCGTACCGCTTCGTGGCGCGCGACAGCGAACGCGCCGTCCTCGCCGCGATGCTGGCGGACCTAACGAATTTTCTCACGCCGCTGCTGCGACGTCTGGATCGTATGAGCATGGCGGCCTCCGTCGAATGCCGGACGCCGTTTCTCGATCATCACCTCGTTCGTGCGATCGTGAATCTGCCGCTGTCGTATCGCCTGCGCGGTCGAACCGACAAATGGATGCTGAAGGAGATCGCGGTCAAGTATGTGCCGGAAAGCGTCGTGCACAGAAAGAAGGTGGGCTTCCCGCTTCCGGTGAAAGACTACCTGGCACCGCTCGCCAAGAAGGAGTTCTTCACCAACGGATTCTGTCTCGATGTTCTCGAGATGCACGAACGGGGCTTGCTCGAGGTCGTGACCAACTGGGAGCACAACGTGCACGGGTTCTTCAACATGCTTGCCCTCGAGATCTGGGGACGTCTCTTCTTCCTGCGCCAGCCGGTCGAGGTGGTAACCGAGGAGATCGTCGAGCTGGCGGGCGGTCCACACCGGACGTCACAGGTCGCTCAGGCGACCTGAGACGGTCCGCGCGCCGTCAGCTTCATCAGGACTGCCGTCCGATCTCCCGTGTCAGGCGGCTCTCACGGCAGACGCGCTCGAAGTCCTTGGCGACGGGTCTGAGCGTGCGTTCCTGAGTCGCGTAGTCCACTCGGGCCAACCCGAATCGAGGCGTGGTGCCATAGGCCCACTCGAAGTTGTCGATCAAACTCCAATACAGGTAACCGATCACATCGATGCCGTTGTCGAGCGCCTCACCGAGGCCAGCGAGATGCTGGAGCACGAAGTCGCGGCGCAAGGCCTCATCCTCCGTGGCGATTCCGTTTTCGGTCACGAGCAGCGGACGCCCGTACCTTGAAAAATCTCTGAGGGTAGCTTCCAGCCCGGCGGGAAAGACCTCCCATCCCATCGTGCTGATCGGACCGTCGTTGCCGTGATGTGGCACCCGGCATGCGCGTCCAATCACAGTCTCCAGTCCCCATCCCGCGCTGCGGACGACTTGGCGCGTGTAGTAGTTGAGGCCGATGAAATCGAGATTGCGCGGGCGGCGTGCTCGGGCACCGATCAGGCGAAAAAAGGCGCGGTTGAGAATCGCGTTCCGCACAGCCGCGGCGAGCCGATCCCGGAGGCGGGCGGGATTGCAGGGCATGATGAGCGGAGCGCTGTGAGCAAACCCGACCTTCACATCGGCCCGATGTCGGTGCAGCACCCGATAAGCGGCGACGTGAGCACGAGCGAGATTCTTGAACGCGAGCGCGGCCCGCAGCCACGCCGATTTCAGGCAGGGCGGCCACTCGCCGAGAACGTACCCCTCCACCACATAGACCGTCGGCTCGTTCACCGTCACCCAGTACGTCACCGCTGAGCCGAGATGGCTCACGACCTGCTCGACATACCGCACGAACAGCGCGGCACTATCCCTGCGCAGCCACCCGCCCCGGCGCAGAAACCACGCCGGATTGGTGAAATGGTGGAGCGTCACGATCGGCTCCAACCCTCGCTCCGCAAGAGCGCGAATCACTTCGCGGTAGTGCGCCAACCCATCCAGGTTCCACGTCCCCTCGACCGGTTCGATCCGACTCCACTCGATCGAGAAGCGGTGTGCGTTTTGCCCCAACGAGCGGGCCAGGTCGAGGTCGTGTTCAAACAGCTGATAGTGGCGGCAGGCCGCATTGGAGCGGTGCGGCACTCTACCTTGCTGCTCGTACTCCCACCAGTCGTTCCAATAGTTATCGCCTTCGACCTGATGGGCCGACGTCGACGCACCCCACAAAAAACCGGGCGGGAAACGGTACGCCTTTGAACGCTCGGGCGCGCGATCGGACAACTTACTCCTGGTCCTTCAACCAGTGGTCCCAACGCGCGTTCCGGCGCTCAGCTCTCTCAGCACCGTCCCGTTCATGTAGCCGGGAGGTGCGATTCCGAACCGCGCCAGAATCGTGGGGGCAAGGTCCAGGATGCTTCCGCCTTCGAGCGCCACGCCCTGAGGGACGTCTGGCCCGATTGCGGCGGCAAACGCATTCGGCCAGTGATTGCCGGTGTAGTACCGGAGCCACGGCGCAGTTCGCATCCTTGACCTGCACGAGACCGTAGCCATCCATCCATAGCCTGGTCGTCACCCTGGCGTCGATGTTCCAGACGATGACCACGTCGGGCATGTGGCTCCGGCATGGCCCGTCGCAGATGTCGTCGGTCTTGTACACCGCCAGCGCTGCGGGCTTCCCGGTGGCTGGATTGGTCATCGCCGCGGCAGTCCGGCGAATCTCTTCACAGAGATTCGCGTAGTCGCTGCCGGGCGAGACGGTGCCCTCGGGCTCACGTCCTTTGAGGTTGATGCGGATATAACCTTC
This sequence comes from uncultured Acidobacteriota bacterium, assembly GCA_963814955.1. Classification (GTDB taxonomy): domain Bacteria; phylum Acidobacteriota; class Vicinamibacteria; order Vicinamibacterales; family UBA2999; genus DATCJA01. The sequence continues at coordinate 520,693 of CAWFEX010000006.1, read as the reverse complement.
GTTGGCGTTCTCGATCACGAACGCTCGGGTCCTTGGCCATGCAATACCGGCCGTTTTCCATCGCAGACTGAGCTGCTCCTTCATCTGACGAGAGAGTAGCCTTCGAGAGATAGCGTTGCGAAGACTCTCCGGAACCATGGTGCGAAGGGTGCTGAGCAGATCCGGGCGCGGTGTACCCGCACGTTGCTCGCCGGCGTGTGGATCTCCCGTGACAGTGCCTTCGTTGTTCAGCGCTCCGATGCGTGTCAGCACATCAGGCAGCAGATGTGACCCGCTGTAATTGGCAGCGATACCGTCGCCCGAGACGACCATGACGGTTGTGTCGCGATCGACAATCTGAAGCAACTTCCCGATCGCCGAATCCAATGCGACATAAACGTCCCGCAAGGCATGGCGGAGTTCTTTCGGATCCTCCTTCGGATGCGTGATATAGGATGCGTCGTGCATATGCCAGAAGTAGTGGCCGGCCGGATGTGCTTCTCCAAAGACGACCAGGAAGAGATCCCACTCTTCCTTCTGGATGAGCCATTTGACCACCTGTGTTTTCGTATCGACCGCCGCCAGCAGACGCTGGCGGAAACCGTTGATGTCGGTGACGGGCGTCATGCCCACCTTGCTGTGGTCGTCGGACGGATACGGTCCGAATTTCCTCCGCACTTCTTTCCTCAGAGAACCGGGAATCATCGTCGGTTCCCAGAACCACGACCAGCTGCCCCAGTCGACGATCTGCACGCCGTTGAAGTCGCGCAACGGACACGTGAGAAATGCGTCGAAGATGACCGAGCGCAGGCCTCGCTCGCTGAGCAGTTGCCAGAGGAACGGGAAGGCGCTCTGATCCGGCCGTGGCCGCAACAGGCCCTGATGCCCCGGTCGCGTCACGTAGGCGTGATACAGCCCGTGTCTGTCTGGCGTCGTGCCGGTGAAAATTGAAGGCCAGGCGGAGACGTGAAAGATCTCGGCCGTGGTGTGCATGCGGCCCCAGATCCCTTCCGCTTTCATCCGCGAGATGTTGGGGAGCCTCCCCTCGATGCACCACTCGTCGATGAGCTGAGCGTCCCCAGCATCCAGCCCTATAAACAGCAGTCGGTTCTTGTTCACTGTTGTCCGGCCACGGGCGCTGCGCTTCGATCGGTCAGCTGGTAAGGACTTCCGCTCGGCGTCTCAGATCCGTCGTGAAGACTTCGTCTATTCGTACGCTGCGGTGTTCTCGGTCGGAGGCGATGCTCGCTTCCACCATGGCCAGCGTCCACACGTTGTCGTCGGCGCTCGTTTCCGCCACCTTCCCGTGTACCACCGCGTCACGGAACTGATTCAGCAGCGAAACGGTGCCGGCTTTGGGGTACGGCAGCTCGTCCCCCTTCGGTACGCCGACCAGCTTCGAGGGCTTGAAGAAGCGGCGGCCCCGTGGTCTCCACCAGACGCGCTTGCGATCCGTCCAGATGTCGCCCTTCTCACCTTCCACCCACAAGCCGGTACTCGTAACGGTTCGCGATCATCGTTCCGGCATACTGGATGGCCAACCCGTCGCCCAGCGTAATGAGCGCTTCGACGGCACCGCGTCTGTCGTAGCTGCTCCCCGGCGGGTTGTAAGACCGTGCGAACATCGACACGGGCTGGCATCTGAACAGAAAACGAAAGCTGTCAAAGTGATGTACGGCGATTTCCGCCAGGAAAGGGTGCTCCGCCTGCTTGACCCATGGGCCCTGGGTGTGGCTGGGTTGATCGCGGCGATCGATACACACCGCCGACGCGATTCTTCCGGCGATCTCGTCATCGAGCATCCGGCGCACCGTGCGCTCGGCCGCAAAGAACCGGTAGTTTTCCGCCACCACCACGGGCCGACCGGCTGCCCGCGCGTGTGCGATCAGGCTGACCGCCTCGGACAAGTCCGGCGCCAGGGGTTTCTCTACCATTACCGCCAGGCCCGCGTTGAGGGCTTCGTGCGCGTGCTGCGCGTGCAGAAACGTCGGGCTCGCAATGAGAGCGGCATCGGCCGATGTGTCCGATAGCGCGGCCGCGAGGGTGGTGAAGAACTTTCCATGCCCCTGGCCTGGACACCCGCGCGCCTCCTGAAGCGCTTTCTCATTGGTGTCAACGCATGCGACCGACACGAAGTCGGCATGTTGCGAAACGATATCCAGCCAGTGGCGTCCTCTGACGCCCACCCCGACGTGGATGATCCTGATGCGCACGTGTCCAGCTCCGCTCAGTTACAAGAGAAGTGGTCTGACCAGCATCACCGAAATACCCACAATGATGATCGACACGGCAAGGTAGCCGTACACGAGCTTTGAGGGCCTGTGGCCGACGGCGACCTGGAACGCGAGCAGCAGGACCACCAGCCCGAGCTTGGCCCACATCGTCCGACCCCAGGGTGTGGAGATGAACTCAGAGGAAAAGAGTTCGCGTGGAGCGATGCCGCGATAGTTCAACATGATGAATCCGGTGGTCCAGAGGACCGCCTGAGCGTACCAGCCCAGCCCCCCTATCTTGTCCGCGATCCGCGATGTCATCCGCACACTCTGCGGATCTTCGAAGACCATCGCGCCGATCCAGACCACGACCGTGAGAATGTGTATCCAGACTGCGATGCCGTAGAGACTCATCGGCCCTGCCTCGGCGTCTGCTGGCCACGGAGCACGCAAATGCGATGTTCCACGGTCATATTCTACTGGACCGCATGAAGTGGAACTTGTTGGGACGCGCGCAACTACGAGTCGGCTTCACGCGCCGCTCTATCCGATGTCCGAGCGAAGAATTCGAGCGGTTTGCCGTCCATGTGACGTGGTCGCGTCAAGGCGAGCAAATCCATCACGGTGGGAGCAACGTCACTAAGATGCCCGTGACCCTGACACCCTTGCGCGATGCCTGGCCCCTCCGCAACGAGGAAGCCCGACGTCGAATGCGTTCCCGGCCGACTATCGGGATTGACTGCTTCGACAAGTCCAACGCGAGGCGACCGTACAGCGACAAGTGGGGCCTCATCGTTCCAGGTGACGATCAGATCGGGCAACTCCTCCTGACGCGGCCCCGAAAAAATCCGGTTTCGTGTCCAGACCCGGCGCACAGCCGGCGCTCCGGTGGCGGGATTCACGAGCTCTTCCAGTCGCCCGCGGATCTCGTCGCACAGGTCGGTGTACTCGACTCCGGGTTCGACGATCCCATGAGGCTCGCGCCCTTTGACATTGATGCGGATACACCCCTCCAAATCCGTGGGCAGCGTGAACGCGCGTGTACGCGTCCAATCGATGGCACGGGTCTGAACCCACACTCCCAGTCGATCGCGCACGCGCCACGGGAGGCTCGACGCAATCCGGCGTCTGGCTGCCGCCGCCGCACGACGCTGGGCGCGCTGGAGAAACGAAGGAGGGCGTGGATCCGGAGCGACTGCCGCTCGTGTGGACGATGAGTAACCAAGCCGTTCCAGCACAATGGGCACAAGGTGCCACCCGGTGTGGTTCGGCCTCACCCCATCGCCGCTCACCACGAGGAGGGCCGCATCGGAGGGAAGGCTCTCGCGCAACACGCCGAGCGATCGATCAACCGCCGCATAGATGTTGAGGAGAGGGCGAAAGAGTCCGTCATCGGCTCCATCGACGGCACTCACGCCGGCGGGCCAGAGATAGTGGCCGGCCGGATGCGTCTCGCAGAAGCCGACGACCGCAAGGTCCCATTCGTCCGCATCGAGCAGCCACCGGGCCGTCGTGCACTTGTAATCGACGCTGCGCAGCAACCGCTGCTCGATGTGATCCGGATGCCGCAAGCCGAGCTTTTTGGCTTCGAATCCAAGAGGATAGGGGCCGAAACGAGACCGTAATTCTTCCTTGAGAGGCAACGGCTGCGCGCTTGGTTCGCCGTACCAGGCCCAGGTTCCCCAATCGAAGATCGCACGACCTCGGAATGCAGGTTCTGGAAACGTTTCCGGTATGTCGTAGACGAGGCAGCGTCGAGCCTCGACGTCGGCCAGTCCCCAGAATGTCGGAGCGCCGTATTGATCCGGTCCTATGTGCCGCGCCAGCTGGCGCCCCGGCGTCGGCTGATAGGGATAGTAGACGCCGTGACGGCCCGGCAGCGTGCCGGTCGCAAACGTCGGCCACGTCGACGTATGAAGTACTTCCGCTGTGCTTTCCAGATCGAACCAGGCGCCCGAGGAAGCCAGGGCAGCCAGGTGCGGTAATCGCCCCTGCCGACTCCAGCGCCGTATGAGTGGTCCGTCGCCCATGTCGAGAGCGACAACGAGAACGCGCCGCACTGAACCGCTCGACATCACACTGCGTCGTGAAGGTTCGCGGTCGATGTGGAGGGAATTCCAGCCGCAGAGAGCAGTTCCTTGACATGAGCCACCCTTCCCGTCTTGTCCGACAGGATCGCAGCCTCGATCATGGACAAGGTAAAGATGTTGTCTTCGCCGCTGGTCTCAGGTGCGCCGCTTTTCGAGCGTGGCGGCCTGCAACTGCGCGAGTAATACCGGCATGCCGTCACGAGACCGACCGCCTGCGTGCGCTTTCCGCGTGAGAACAGGGACGAACAGCGGCCACCCGCGCTTTCGCCACCACACATGCGTGCGATTGGTCCACAACGTACCCTTGTCGCCGTCGATCCACAGGGAGTGCTCGTCACGGCTCGAGGTCAGCGTTCCGTGGTACTGCACGTATACGCCGCCCTCCATTTCCACGATCGCCTCGGATGTCGAACCATGCCGATACTGACTCCAAGGCGCCGTGGTGCTGCGGGCAATGGCTGAAGTTGGATTGAGGCCCAGGATGCTCCGCAGGGTGTCGAAGTGATCGATGGCCACGTGGATCAACTGGACATGCCTCGTTTGTGCTCGGTCATCATTGGTAGGCGGAAGCGATCGCCGGTCCACGCAGCTCACGTGCGTCACCCTGCCAACCTTGCCCTCGCGAACGAGCTGCCGCAATGTGCGCTCGCAACGCGCAAAGCGACAATTCTGCGCAACCATCACGTGGCGGCCGCTGCGGCGTGACGCCTCCAGTACCCGTGCGGCGTCCGCGACGCTCGCCGCAAATGGTCTCTCGATCATGACCGACAACCCTGCTTCGAGGGCCGCCACTGCGTGAGCGGCACGCAACGGGATGGGGCTGGCAACGATCGCCGCGTCGGCCTTCCTGTCCGTTAACGCGCCTTCCAGGCGCGTGTAACAGGCGTCGGTGAGGTTCGCAAACTGCGACTTGGTCCATTCGAGCGTCGACTGCCCGGAATCGACGCATCCTACCGCCTCCATCCCCGGATGATCTTGCACGAGCGCCAGCCAGCGTCGTCCTCTCGTCCCAAGTCCCACGTGGATGACATTCATCGCTTGTCCTTCGACACTCTTGCGTGACACTGACGCGACCGGGGCCCAATCACGAGGTCAGTCGTCGGTCGCCTTCAGATGCACAGCTAGACGTATCGCCAGTGCCAGAATCGTCATCGTGGGGTTCGCATGGCCTGAAGTCGGAAACACGGCGCTTCCGGCAATGAAGAGATTGTCCACACCGTGAACGCCACACTGCTCGTTGACGACTCCATTCCGTGGATCGGTGCTCATCCGCGCTGTGCCGATGTGATGGGAGGCATCGGTATAAAGCCGTTCGCTGAACGGCTCGCTGGTGTTATCGAGCCATCCCAATCGATGTCGTCGCAGATGCGCATCGACGAGCGTGTGGAGCCGCATCAGGCTCTCCGTTTCCTCGCCGCGTATCCGCCAATCCAGCACCAAGAGCGGCATATTGAGCCGATCGCGCTTGTCGCCCAGATACACTCGGCTCTGAGGGTTCGGCATCTGTTCGCAATAGTTGACCACCATGAGCTCGCGCACACCTTTGCTCAGGTGATGCCTCACCTTTCTCGCCGCACTGTACAGGAAATGCGGCAGCAGCTCTCGCGGCGCCAACAGATAGATGAGCTCCGGGATGGTCGCCAGGTCAGCGCCGGCGAACGGCGAGCGCCGGCCCGCATAACCCTTTCTGAGCACGATCTTCATCGAATGGACGAGTGACTGATAAGCCTGTGCTGAGCGATCCGACCAGTTGCGTTCCAGGCTCACGTAATTGTTGAGCAGGCGCTCCCGTCGCTGTATCGCTTCTGAGAATTGCACGCCCATCTGGGCCATGCCGCCAGCCAGCGGCGTCCCCAGCAACAGCGGCAGCTTCTGCGGGGCGGACAATTTCAGCCTGCCGAACACCGCGCGAGGATGATCCATGTAGTAACGTCCGACGGCATCGAACTGATTCCCGATGCCGTGCGGCTGTATCGACCGGGAGGCGAGCAGCAGTCTGGCGGTCTCCAGCCCGCCGCATGCGAGGACAAACCGCCTGGCTCTCAATCGGACCGTTCTGCCCTCGAGCGACACCGCAGTACACTCTTCGACCCGGTTCCCCGCTCGATTCAGCCGAATGTCTGTCACGTTGGCGTTCAGATAGGCCGTCACGTTTCGCGACCGCTGCAGTTGCTTGGAATAGGCGGCCCCGAATCTCAAGGGCTTCTTGGCCCAGAGCGACAGATTCGGCTGGAGGTCGGGATCGCCCAACAGGCTTCGTTCGACCGGGCCCATGCGGGCCGGAGCACTCATCGCGTCGATTGTGTCGCACGACGGCAAGCGGAGCATCCGGGCGGCTCGCGCATAATAACGTTCCAACTCTTCGTACGTCAGCGGCCAGCCGCTGTGGGGAACCCATTCTCTGGGAGAGACATCGATCCGCGTCAGCCGCATGCAGCGGCCGGCCCACAGGTTACAGGTCCCACCGAAATACCGGGCGCGGGACATGAACTTCTCTCGCACAGGATGGCCGACAGTTTCCAGCGCATACAGCGCCTGCGTCTCCTCGTCGGGCCCATAGCCCCCACTCTCGACCAGGCACACCGTCTGTCTGTCGCCGTCAAGCTCAGTTGCCACCGTGATGCCAGCTGCACCTGCACCCACGATGCAGATGTCGGCAGTAATCGTGCTCGACGCTGGAAGCTCATTGACATCGGTGGTCTTCATGCTGATTGCGAGCTATGCACAGCGAGAAGCGGGAACGGCCGAGGTTCTGCATCGTGGCACCGACCCTCTCGCAAACGCCCGACGGCGCATAATGAGTGGCTATCGAGCATGACCCTGACCGCGCATGATATAGCACCGTCCGATCGGGTATGAGTCTTCTCGAGTCCCGCAAATAGGCTGCCTCACCGGCGATTTCTCGAATGCGTCTGCGGCGTTTCTCGCGCCGAATGCGGGCGTGGTTTATGCTCTCCGACAGTCCTGCCTCCCTCTGACGTGGGGCGCGGCTGCGCCGCTCACCGGTCGAGTGGCTTCAGGTCCGGAGAGACACCAGGGAATGTCCCGCGACAACAAAGTGCTTCTCGTTGGATGGGATGCGGCCGACTGGAAGATGATCCATCCCTTGATGGACCGCGGCCTGATGCCGAACGTGAAGGGGCTGGTCGATGGCGGTGTCATCGCCCGCCTGGCGACGCTCTCTCCGGTCCTGTCGCCGATGCTGTGGACGTCGATCGCCACCGGCAAGCGCCCGTTCAAGCACGGCGTGCTCGGCTTCACGGAGCCGACGGCCGATGGCACGGCGGTGCAGCCGGTCACGAACCTGTCGCGCAAGACCAAGGCAATCTGGAACGTACTCAGCCAGAACGGCAAGCGATGTCATGTGGTCGGCTGGTGGCCCAGCCATCCGGCCGAGCCGATCAACGGCGTGATGGTGTCGAACCACTATCAGCGCGCGCCGCGCTCGACCGACCCGAACTGGCCGATGGCACCGGGTACCGTCCACCCGCCCGAACTGGCCGAAACGCTCGCTGCGCTCCGGGTGCACCCGCTCGAGCTGACGCCGGAGCACGTACTGCCGTTCGTGCCTCTCGGTCACAAGATCGACCAGAGCAAGGATCGCCGGCTCGACATGCTCCTGCGGACGATCGCCGACTGCACCTCGATCCACTCGTGCGCCACCCACCTGCTCGAACACGAGCCGTGGGATTTCGCGGCCGTCTACTATGACGCGATCGACCATTTCGGCCACGGGTTCATGAAGTATCACCCGCCCCGGCGGGACTTCATTCCGGAGCGAGACTTCGAGATCTACCAGAACGTCGTCGCGGCCGGGTACGTCTATCACGACATGATGCTCGGGCGGCTGCTCGAGCTCGCCGGGGACGACACGACGGTAATTCTCATGTCGGACCACGGGTTCCATCCCGACCACCTTCGGCCGCACGCGATCCCGATCGAGCCGGCCGGGCCCGCCGTCGAGCACCGCGACTTCGGCATCCTGGCGATCCGGGGACCGCGCATCAGGCGAGACGAGCTGGTGCACAGCGCAAGCCTCCTCGACATCGCGCCGACCATCCTGACGCTCTTCGGTCTTCCGGTTGGTGACGACATGGACGGCCGCGCGCTGCTGGACGCCTTCGTCGAGCCGCCCCTCGTCGAGCGAATCCCCAGTTGGGACGCCGTCGAGGGCGAGGACGGCCAGCACCCGAAGGATCGGAAGCTCGACGCGAGCGAGTCGAAAGAGGTCATGGAGCAGCTCGTCGCCCTTGGCTACGTGGAGCGTCCGTCCGGCGATCAGGATAAAGCCATCAAGCAGACGGTCTGCGAGCTGGACTACAACCTCGCGATGTCGTATATGGACGCCGGGATGCACGGCAGCGCCGCCCCGATTCTGGCGACGCTCTATCGAGACTACCCGCTGGAGTTCCGTTTCGGCATCCAGCTCGCGATGTGTCTCCACACGCTCGGCATGACCGACGACATGTCGCGGCTGGTCGGCGATCTCAACCGCCGTTGGCGCAAGGCCGCGGAACGGGCCCGACGGCGTCTTGTCGGAATCGCGGAAGTAGCCAGACAGCGCCGCCTCGAACGGAAGAAAGGCGAGGACACGACTGCTCCGGTCCCTCGGGACCTTTTCACCCAGGGCGAACGGGCGGTGGTTCGAAAGCTCAGAGCCATCGCTCGCGGCAACGATCAGACGCTCGACTACCTGGCCAGCAGCGTCGCCACGTCGGAGAGGCGCTTCGGGGCCGCGCTCGACCTCGCGCAGAAAGCCAGCAAGTCACAGACACGTACGCCAGGTTTCTATCTGCGAGTCGGCAACGCCTACCTGGCCCTGAAGCAGCACGACCAGGCGGAGGAGTGCTATACGCGGGTGCTGGATCTCGATCCGGACAACCCGAACGCGTACGTCGGACTCTGCCGCAGCTACCTTCAGCGACGTCGCCCCAGGGCAGCGTTGCAGGCGGCAACGAAGGCGATCGGTTTGAAGTACCACTTTCCCCCAGCGCACTATTTCCTGGGCGTCGCGCGGGAACGGGCTGGTGACATCGATGGCGCGATCGAAGCGCTGGAGCGGGCGCTGTCGCAGAACCCGAACTTTGCAGAGGCACATGCGCGGCTCGCCGGAATCTATGAGCGACATCGACCGGACGCCGGCAAGGCAGTCGAGCAGCGAAAGGCTCGCCCGGGACATCCGACAGGAGCGGCAGCGCATGCGGAGGACCCGAATCCTGCACGAGCTGCAGGCGCTCGACGATGCGCTCATCGACGAGAGCCTGCCGGAGCTTCCCGAAGTCAAGGAGCCAGCCGCCAGGCGGTCGCTCGCGCTGCCTCCGGCCACACCCAACCTCAAGCCCGCGGCGACGGATGGGACCTCGTTCGTAACGATCGTCTCGGGGCTGCCCCGCTCCGGCACGTCGATGATGATGCAGATGCTCGCGGCGGGCGGGCTGCCGGTGATGTGCGACGACGTTCGTCCGGCCGACGAGAACAATCCCAGAGGCTACTTCGAGCTGGAAAAGGTCAAGGCGCTCGCAGCGGACAACAGCTGGGTGGACGAGGCGAGGGGGAAGGTCATCAAAGTCGTCGCGCCGCTGGTCCCCCATCTGCCCCAGGAGTGCCCGTACCGGATTGTCTTCATGCGCCGTGACTTCGACGAGGTCGTCGCCTCGCAGTCGAACATGTTGCGGCGGCTCGAGCGGGAGGGTGGCAAGTTGACCGAATCCCGGCTCAAAGAGGCCCTCCAGCGGCAGGTGCAACGGGTGAGAGGCCTGCTGGCCGCGCACGAGGTGCCGGTGCTGATCGTTGATTATGCCGACGCGCTCGACAGGCCGGCGGAGGTTGCGAGCCGCGTCGCCGCGTTCCTCGGTGTGGAACTCGATCAGCAGGCGATGCAGCGCGCGGTTGACCCGGCGCTCCACCGCGAGCGCACCGCCCGGCGGTGACGACGCGCCCCGCGGCGGAGCCCTTTCCGAGCCAAGTCGCCTCCGGCGGACGCAAAATTCTCCCTCGACGGCGATTCGCATGCGGTTACGAGTGAGACCGGCCGGATTTATTGGGAATTTCGCGCGATCATCAGGCGCGGGGTTTGCTTCGGCTGACCACTTCAAGTTCGGCGATCACGTCAATTTCCATTCGGAGGACCGAGATGCGCGCATCCGTGAAGAACTCGAAGAAACAGACCACGCGCCATCGAACGCAGGTTGCCGCATTCGGAGCCGCCCTCGGCTCGCTGGCCGTCGGTCAGGCCGCGCCCGCCGAAGCGAGCGTGGTCGATTTGACGTCGGTCGTGAATACCAACCTGGTTGAGTTTGGTGGGCCTGCGTCCGCCGGCGAGTTTGTCAGCCTCGGTGCCCCGGGATTTTTCTACCAGTTTAACGACACCATCGGCAAGACGCTTTCTACTTTTGGCGGAGGAGTCGTCGGCTTCGTCAGTGCGCGCGCGAGCTCGATCCTGACATCAGACCCCCGAAATCCCCCCGCCTGGGACTCCTTCTTCAATATTGGCGCTGACGCCGACGGGATACGCACTTTCGGCTTTCTGACTGACCTGGGTCAGCTCGGGTGGATTCGTCTGGATCTCGGGGGAACGGGCGGCGACATTCACTACCTTGCCGCCGCGTTCAACGATGAGCCCGGTGCGCCCATCCACATCGGCTCGACACCCGAGCCGGCGACGACGGCGCTCCTCGGGCTCAGCCTGCTGGCAATGGGGGCGCGCGGCGTCCGCCGCCTGCGCGAACAGCGCAAGCCGGCGGGCACGGACGCCACTTCGTAGCGACCAGTTCCTTCCAGTCTTCGATGCAAGGGGCGACCTCTCCGGGTCGCCCTTGTCGCGTACCGATCTTCCTGACACGCCTGGCGAATTATCTGAACCGCGCGGCGTTTGCGCCCTGCGGCGGAGCCCTTTCCGAGCCAAGTCGCCTCCGGCGGACGCAAAATTCTCCCTCGACGGCGATTCGCACGCGGTTACGAGTGAGACCGGCCGGGTTCATTGGGAATTTCGCGCAATCATCGGGCGCGGGGTTTGCTTCGGCGGACCACTTCAAGTTCGGCGATCACGTCAATTTCCATTCGGAGGACCGAGATGCGCGCATCCATGAAGAAGTCGAAGAAACAGGCCACGCGCCATCGAACCCATGTTGCCGCATTCGGAGCCGCCCTCGGCTCGCTGGCCGTCGGTCAGGCCGCGCCCGCCGAAGCGAGCGTGGTCGATTTGACGTCGGTCGTGAATACCAACCTGGTTGAGTTTGGCGGGGCTGCGTCCGCCGGCGAGTTTGTCAGCCTCGGTGCCGCGGGATCTTTCTACCAGTTTAACGACACCATCGGCAAGTCGCTTTCTAATTTTGGCGGAGGAATCTTCGGCTTCGTCAGTGCGCGCGCGAGCTCGAACCTGACATCAGGCCGCCCCTTTGACTCCTTCTTCAATATTGGCGCTGGCGACGACGGGATACGCACCTTCGGTTTTCTGACTGACCTGGGTCAGCTCGGGTGGATTCGTCTGGATCTGGGGGGGACCGGCGGCGACGTTCACTACCTGGCCGCCGCGTTCAACGACGAGCCCGGTGCGCCCATCCACATCGGCTCGACACCCGAGCCGGCGACGACGGCGCTCCTCGGGCTCAGCCTGCTGGCAATGGGGGCGCGCGGCGTCCGCCGCCTGCGCGAACAGCGCAAGCCGACGGGCACGGACGCCACTTCGTAGCGACCAGTTCCTTCCAGTCTTCGATGCAAGGGGCGACCTTTCCGGGTCGCCCTTGTCGCGTGTGCGCCAGGCGTCCTCGCTCGCCGCGCGACGTCGCTTTATCCTGCGCTCGCCCCGGCTCGAGTGGAGAGTCTCTCGCCCCTCCATTGTTCCGTCGGCAGCGCCCCTGGGCATCGAAAACCGAGACGACTCAGAAGAAACAAGGCCGTCCCAGTCACGAACGAAACACCATTCGTCAGGTGGTGCAAGACATGCACGGGGAACCATCGTGCTGTGAACAGTAAGCCCCGGCGACGAACAAAGAATGCGTAATAGGTTCGGTCGAGCCACACGAGCGTCAGCAAACAGGCGAGCGCGGCCCACAGCATGAGGGGCATCCACAGAGCGCCGATCGCCATACCCACCGCGAGGTACGAGACAGTCACGCAGGCGCGGTACGCGCGCGAGACGTTGAGATCGTCGCGCAGCGCTTTGTAACGATGCAGCAGTTGCGTCCATGGGATGCCCCGATCGCGGACATCCGAACGGAGACCTGACCAGAGCGACCAGCGCTTCAGATGCTTGCCTCGAATCGTATGGTCGAGCATGATGCGATGCCGGGCGGCACGGACGCGGTAGCCAAGATCGATGTCCTCAACCGAAGGACGTGTGAACCGTTCGTCGAAGCCGCCGACTGCGACAAAGGCCGCCTTGCGGATGGCGCCCAGCCCCGCCCAGAAGGTGCTCGCATCGGGTTGCGAACGCTGATGGATGAACGAATGGGCGAGATTACGCGCCTGCGAATGAAACTCGGGGTCCTCTGGATCCTCGTCATATGCACCGAATACGGCGGCGACGTCCGGATCGGCGCGGAAAATGGTGACGATACGACGCAGCGCCCCTGGAGCAACGACAACGTCCGAATCGATGAAGACCAGCACGTCACCCCGAGCGATGGCGGCGCCGCGGTTTCTGGCGACAGCGGGCCCCCTCGGTCCCGAAATGGCGAGATCGAACCCGCCCGACGCCCTGACCAGCTCCGAGCAGTCGTCTTGCGCGCCATCGGCGACGACTATCAGATCTGCGGCCGCGCCGCATTGGTCGAGGGCAACCCTGAGACCGTTCAGGCACGAAGTCAGGTGCTCGATGTTCCTGTGGAAAGGAACGATCACCGACACCACCGTCTCAATGCCGCGGGTCGACGAGTCGGGCGGAGCGCTGGATCCTTGGCGTCGCTCCGCGCGGTTCTTGCGCTCAAGACCCGGTAATGTCTCTGGCGCCATGCACGGCTGGCTGGAGGCACGATTCATGCCTAAGATCTGCCTCTTGTCTCCCTCGTGCCGGCCGCGAATTGCAGGCCGCAGCGCGTGTCGGTCCGTGGCTGCACGGTTCTGAGCCATCGAAGAATCGCGCGTCCCGATGGTTTTTGTCGTCCGTGACGCTGACAAATCGCCGTTGTACCGCGAGTCCAGAAGGCCTGTCCCGAAAGGCCTGATAGCGTGCGGAAATCTGGTGCACGAACAGCCCGGCTGGCGTCGGAAGACCTTCGGCGCGGACGTGCCTTTCATCGTGTTCAGCAAGCCGACGCGGCGCCGGAATCCTCCCGCTCTCATGCAAAGCTCAAGAAGAATGGCGGGATCACCGAGCCTTGGCCGCTATTCTCGGCAACAATCGCCTGACTTCCGGCTCGTTCTCGTGCGGCCACTTATGCGCTCGAGGAGCGGAGAGCGCATTAACCGGTTGCGCCAATGAGCGCCGTAAGTTTGTCCTGCTGGCGCGAATCGCGCAGCGGGGCGCATGCACTGGGTTAGACCGTCGATGCACCAGCGGCCGACTCGCACAGTGGATCGACGCATGAGCAGAGCGCGATGGTAAGCCCGCCGGGGATGACGCGAGCGGATGTTGGGAGCGCTCGCCGAACGGTCAACGGTTAGCCACGCGGTCTTGTTCAGGACCCTTTTTACTCTCGGTGCTTTACATGCGTTCGCGATTGCGCTCAACGTGGCGCGCGCGAAGATCATTTCTCTGGGTCTGGGCCCCCAGGGGCTTGGGGTCATCGGAACAATCGACCAGCTCGTAATCTCGCTCGTTCAACTCTCGACGCTCAGCCTGCCTGCGGTCGCAGTAAGGCTGCTATCGAGGACCTACGGCAACCACGAGATATTCGCGCGCAAATACGCCAGCTTCCTTCGGGCGGTGCTCGCGCTGTCCGTCGGTGGCACGCTGTTGGCGGTAGCCGTCGTGATCCTCTATCCCAACGTTCTGTCGGGAGCTCTCGACCGGTACAAATCGGAAGTCACGATCGCGTTGTTGACGATCCCGATTGTGGCGATGGGCCTTTTGCTCGCGAACGTGCTCGCCGCAAGCCAGCGCCCAGCCGGTGCCGCCGTGCTGCAGTTCGCGATGGCCGGGTCCGCGGCTGCTTCTGCGTGGGCTGGCCTGCAACTCGGCGGGATTCGGGAGATCTACGCGGTCAGCCTCGTCATCAGCGGGACGCTGATCGTGGCCTCGCTCATCTACTTCAGCCGGTCCCTGAACCTGCCGATCGAAGCCTCGTGGGCTGGTGTCGTGAGTGAATTAGGGGAGAATCCGCGGATCGTTGCCTCCGCCGTAGTCGTGTATGTGTCGGTAACGAGCGCCGCCCTCGCACTGCTGGTGCCCCGGGTGGTGACGCTGCGGTCGCTTGGCGCCGAGCCGGCTGGACTCCTGCAGTCCGTGCTCAGTATGGTGCTTGCCGTCGGGACTGTTCTGGGCGCAATGAACACCCATTACCTGGGCCCTCTATTGAACCGTCGTTCGCCATTCGCGGACAAGATGCGCATCGCCGCGTCGTTCCAGAAGCGCCAGTTGCTGCTGCTGGCCGTCGGCGCGGCGCCATTGGTTGCTTTTCCAGAAGTCTTCTTGAATCTGCTCTTTTCCCAGCGCTTCATACCCGCAGCGACCTGGTTGCCGCCGCTCCTCGTGTGGCAGCTTCTTCTCTTGCAGGGCAACGTGCAGCAACAACTGCTCTTCAGCCTTGACGATCTCCTCTCGATGGTTGGCACTTCCTTGATCGCCAACGTCGCGGCGGCAGTTCTGCCCTTCGTCCTCGTGCCACCCTACGGGCTGACCGGCGCTGCCGCAGCAATGCTGGTGGGAGGGGCCTTGATGAACCTTTGCGCCGCGATGCGCTTGCGGCGACACGGCTACGTTACACCGCGAGCCGTCTACGCCCTCAGCACATATGTGATCGGCGGGCTGTTGGTTTTACCGCAAGTAATCGGTCTCTTTGGGGGCGGCGTCTTGATCCGCACCGCGTCGTGTCTGGTTTTCGTGGTTGGACTTTGGCTATTTCTCGACGCGACCGAGAAGCGGTCGGTCCGTTCCCAGCTGCTCAAACATTCAGCCCGGTTTCAGGGCGGGCTGGTGAGCAGAAATGAGCCCTGATGTGAGCCCTTGAGAAGCGGCAAGCATCGAGAGCGTGTCAGCCGTTTCGACGGAGCACTCGTCGCTGATGCCCTCGGTTACAGGATTCGACTCCTCGCCTGGAAGGAAGACGGGATAGATTTTGCCCTGGAAATGGTCTGCCTGACGGCAGACTTTAATCCACAGAACCAGGCTGATTCATGCTTGTGCAGGCTGCGCCTTCCTGGCGTTCAGGGCGCACCCTTCGTGCGGCGCAGCTGGCGCCCGGTTTGCTGTCGGTCAGGTGCCCCTGAGTTGCGCGTGCGGTGGGGAGGCGCCTCGCCGACAAGCGCATACGCCCAATGCAATGCGAACTTACGGTTATCGTTGCCCATACAGACCCGGGCGTATCCTTAGTCCGATGCATTGAGGCTCTGGATCGTGGGTGCCGAAATGTGAACGCCGAAATTGTGGTCGTTCAGGCGGGCACCATCGACCCGGAGCTCGTTCCGGAATGCCATCTGACCACTCGTACACTTCGCATCGCTGACCACCGTACACGCGCGAGACCTGCTCCTCAAGTACGGCCCCGAGGCGGCGGGCAGATGGGAAATCGACCTGCACGACGTGCTGCGGCGGCATGGAGTCACGTTGTTGATGCGACCTGAAATCGTCGTCGCGCACCGCCGGCCAAGGTGGGTTGAGAGAGCTGCGGCATGACACCGCCTCGTATCCACGCGCTGTAAAACGGATCGACCATGGCGACCGTACTCGGCATATCCGCCTTCTATCATGACTCCGCGGCAGCGTTGGTCATTGACGGCCAGCTCGTGGCGGCGGCACAAGAGGAGCGGTTTACCCGCAAGAAACACGACCACGAATTCCCGCGATGCGCGATTGCCTATTGTCTGCAGGAGGCTGGCATCCGTCCCGACGATGTGGAGTATGTCGGGTTCTATGACAAGCCACTTTTGAAGTTCGATCGCCTGCTCGAGACGTACATTTTGTACGCGCCGGCGGGACTTCGGTCCTTCATGAAGGCAATGCCGCTATGGCTCCGGCAGAAGTTGCACATGCCTCGCGAGATTCGGCGCGGTGTCGGCGGCGCCCGACGTCAGCCCATCGTGTTCACGGAGCACCACGAGTCGCACGCCGCGAGTGCGTTCTTCCCGTCCCCGTTCGATGAGGCGGCGATTCTGACTTTGGATGGGGTCGGTGAGTGGGCCACCGCCAGCTTCGGGAGCGGCCGTGGCAACCGGATCTCATTGACTCACGAGTTGCACTTTCCTCACTCCCTGGGGTTGCTGTATTCCGCGTTTACGTACTTCTGCGGCTTCAAAGTCAATTCTGGCGAGTACAAGTTGATGGGCCTCGCCCCGTACGGCGAGCCGAGGTATCGGGACCTCATCCTCAGGCACCTCATCGATCTCAAGCAAGACGGCTCGTTCCGTATGGACATGTCGTACTTCAATTACTGTCAGGGCCTGACGATGACGTCCCGGCGCTTTGACGATCTGTTCGGCGGACGCCCGCGCGCACCCGAGTCGCCGCTCACCGAACGGGAAATGGATCTTGCCGCTTCAATTCAGGACGTCACTGAAGAAGTGATGCTCCGAATCGCTCGGCACGTCCACAAGCAGACGGGATCGGATAATCTGTGCCTTGCTGGGGGCGTGGCGTTGAATTGCGTCGGTAACGGTCGCATCCTGCGAGAAGGTCCGTTCGAGGAGATTTGGATTCAACCTGCGGCAGGTGATGCGGGAGGCGCGCTGGGTGTCGCGCTGTTCATTTCGCATCAGCTTCTTGGTGAGCGGCGTGAGCCCCAGCCCGGTGACGGGCAGCGTGGCTCTCTGCTGGGGCCGCGATTCACGACCGATCAGGTGACACACGTGCTCGACGCGCTTGGAGCGCGATATCGCGTGCTGACGGATGAAGATGCACTCTGCGAGTACGTGGCGGAGCTCATCGCATCCGGACGAGTGGTCGGCTGGGTGCAGGATCGGATGGAATTCGGCCCGCGCGCGCTGGGCAGCCGCAGCATTCTCGGCGACGCGCGGAGTCCTGAGATGCAATCGGTCATGAATCTCAAAATCAAGTTTCGGGAGTCGTTCCGCCCGTTCGCGCCGTCGGTGCTGCAAGAGCGCGCCTCTGACTATTTCGAGATGCAAGCGGGCGAGCACAGCCCCTACATGCTGCTGGTGGCGCCAATCCGATCCGACCGGCGCCTCCCTGTCTCGACCAATGGTCATCGGAAAGGGATCGACAAACTGAAGGAGCGGCGATCGGAGGTTCCGGCGGTGACGCACGTGGACTACTCGGCGCGCGTTCAGACTGTGGACGAACGGCGGCACCGTCGCTACTACAAGCTGTTGCGCGCGTTCGAGCGACGGACCGGCTGCGGCGTCGTGATCAACACCAGCTTCAACGTCCGAGGTGAGCCCATCGTCTGCTCTCCGGCCGAAGCGTATCGGTGCTTCCTCGCCACCAATATCGATGCGCTGGTGCTGGAGAACGCGGTGTTGCTCAAGGACGAGCAGGTGAAGCTCCAGCCGCACGAGGTCGACCATTACCTGTCGCAATTCTCGCTGGATTGATCTTGAAGGGACACGCCTGACGATTATGGTTGCCATCAACTGGAACCCCACCGCTCGGGAGCTGAGACAGTTTGCCGGGATCTGGACTCTGTTCTTCGGTATTGTCGGCGTGCTCGTCCTTCGCCGGACCGATTCGTGGGAATGGACGGCTCTCGTGTGGGCGTCGGCCGGAGTGGTGGGCGCGGCCGGGCTCATCGCGCCACCTCTCATCAGACCCGTGTTCCTGGGCATGTCGCTGGCGGCGTACCCCGTAGGCTGGGTCGTTTCTCATGTCCTGATGATCGCGATTTGGATACTGCTTGTGACTCCTGTTGGGTTGTTCATGCGGATTATTCGGCGGGACGTCCTCCATCGCCGCTTGGACAGAGACGCCCTGAGCCATTGGGTGCGGCGAAGTGAGGCACCGCCTGACCGCTACCTTCGTCAGGTCCTAAATGCTTCGAGCGCTGGAGGGGGAAACGTGAGAGAGCCCGCACGCGTGTCCGGTGAAGAGTCGGCATTCGCCAAGTCCGTTGCCGCGAACCGCACTCATGGGTTGCTGGGTGAGTTCTGGGGGTTTCTGAAACACAACAAGAAATGGTGGCTGGCGCCGATCATCATGGTGATACTTGCGATGACGTTGCTTGTTGTGGTCAGCGGCTCGGCCGCGGCGCCGTTCATTTACACCCTGTTCTGACGCAACTCGAGAAACGTCGACTTGACGGAGAGGAAAGACTCAGTCAACGCATCGCGGCCCTCGATCGCGCGTCCACAGATCTGCACGCGGAGATCGTGTGCGCATTGTGCGGTACATGATTCTGAGCGTGTTCGAAAGGCCATCAACGATTCCAGGCGCGCTGGCCAAGGGCTGTTGAGGACCGTCGCATGACAGAGCCTCGTATCGTTGATCAACTGCTTCCCGGAGCGCGGATCGTCATCGTCGGCGCAGGGCCTGCCGGCCTGACGGCGGCTTATCTGCTGACGAAGGACGGCTACAAGGTCACTGTCCTCGAAGGCGATGACATGGTGGGTGGCATCTCGCGCACAGCCATGTACAAGGGGTATCGCTTCGATATCGGCGGCCACCGGTTCTTCACCAAGATTGCGCCCGTCGAGGCGCTCTGGCGCGAGCTGCTGGGCAGCGAGTTCATCTCGGTCCCACGCCTGTCACGGATTCACTACCGCGGCAAGTTCTTCGACTACCCGTTGAAGGCCGCCAACGCGCTTCAGGGGCTCGGCCCATGGACCGCCGTCAGTATCCTGGCCAGCTATCTATGGTGGCAGTACAAGCCTCATCCGGTTGAAGAGAACTTCGAGCAATGGGTGACCAACCGTTTTGGCAAGCGGCTGTTCGAGATCTTTTTCAAGACATACACTGAAAAAGTGTGGGGCATTCCCTGCACGGAGATCCGAGCCGAGTGGGCGGCCCAACGCATCCAAGGTCTCTCGCTCGCGCGTGCCGTCCTCAACGCGACCTCGCTGAACAGGCGATCGACGAAGATCAAAACCCTCATCAACGAGTTCGACTACCCGCGGCTCGGCCCCGGCCAGATGTGGGAGACCTGCCGCGATCGCGTCGTCGAAATGGGTAACGACGTGCTCATGCAGCACCGCGTCACCGGGTTCGAGGTATCCCGGGGGCGCGTGCGCGCCGTTCGCGCGTCGACTCCTTCAGGGGAGCGCACGTTCGAAGCGGACCACGTCATCTCGACTATGGCGCTGCGATCGCTGGTGCGGTCACTCGATCCGCCAGCGCCGGAGCCCGTACGGAACGCAGCGGAGGGGCTGAAATACCGGGATTTCCTCGTCGTCGCGCTGATTCTCGGGCGCGATCATCTCTTCCCCGACAATTGGATCTATATTCACACGGCGGGTGTGAAGGTAGGGCGAATCCAGAACTTCAACAACTGGAGCGCTGCGATGGTGCCTACGCCGAACACCACGTGTCTCGGCATGGAGTACTTCTGCTTCAAGGGCGACGGGCTGTGGGAAAGCCGCGACACCGATCTGATCAGACAGGCGGCGACGGAGCTCGAGACGCTCGGCCTGGGTCGCGCGTCAGAGGTTGTCGATGGGGCTGTCATCCGCATGCCGAAGGCGTATCCCATCTACGACTCGACATACCGCAGCCATCTGAACGTCGTGCGCGGCCATATCGATCCGATCTCCAATCTGCACACGGTCGGGCGGAACGGCATGCACAAGTACAACAACCAGGACCATTCGATGTTGACGGCGATGATGGCCATCTGGAACATGAAGGGCGCGGCTCACGATCTGTGGGAGGTGAACACCGACTTCGAATACCACGAAGAGCAGAAGATCGAGGACTCCCAACTTCGCGCCGCCGTCTAGAGACGTCGCGGCTACGGCCGCTTCACGTAGACACGAGACCGTGCAACACGTCGTGATCGAGAAAGGCTCATTGTGAAGACCGCGGTAGATTCCGAATCGGCCCTTGCACCAGAGCTGAAATATGCTTTCTCCCCGGTGCACAAGGCGGCGCTCGGCATTGCCTTCGGGCTGACCTGCAGTATCGCCACGGCACTGGCGACAATCGTGCAGCTTCTCATCTCTCCCGTCGACGCAATGCCGTTGGCGCTTCTGAGTCAGTTCTTTTATCAGTATCAAGTGTCCTGGATCGGAGCCGTTGTCGGCGCCTTCTGGGCGTTCATTGTGGGATTCGTCGCGGGCTGGTTCCTTGCATTCATGAAAAATTTCTTTACCGCACTCTGGATGTTCGGTCTGCGCGTCAAATCGTCCCTCACACAACCGTTCCTGGACCACATTTGACGAGGTGGGCGATGCAAGAACAACTTGCAGGTGACGAGCTCAGGCAGGTCCGCAAGACACTGTTGCGGATGAACGAGCAGGGCTGGGGAATTGCCTTTGGATTGCTCCTGGGCCTGACGCTGTTCGCGGCGACGAACTTCCTCGTCTTGAAGGGCGGCGAAGTCGTCGGTCCCCACCTCGCACTGCTCTCGAACTTCTTGCCTGGATATCGCGTCACGTTCGTTGGCAGCGTGATCGGCTTCGTGTACGCCTTTGTGCTCGGCTACGGATTCGGTCGTACGGTCAGCGTGATTTACAACCGCCTGGTGAAGTTATAGCTGCGATGACGACGCCCCAGGCTTCTCCGCCTGGGTCTCCTTTCCCCGGAAGGGAATCCTCGCTGCGCCTCGCTCATGAAGCACTCGATGTGGGCGTCAACCGGCTCAGCCGATGAAAGATTCGCAGCGCCGGATCGGGAAGCAGATCGTGCGCGGACTCGCTCACGATTTCACGAACGATCGCGAACGGACTGAAGATCACGAGCGCGCCGTAGAACAACCCGCCGACGACGACTTGTGCCAGGAGCAACTGCCATGCGGCCGCTGTCGGCGCCAGCATTCGGACCAGCGCCTCGGTCGCGAGGAGCACCACGACGACAACCGCCGTGGTGAACCAGGCGGGAAGCTGCGGTTCCAGCATGCCGCGCCACGACAAGCCGGTCGCGCGCCGGACGAGCGTCTGCATGCTGCACGTCAGGACGATCATGGCGCACAGGACGCCACCTGCCGCGCCAGTCACACCGCCGTAATAACTTCCGGCCATCGCTCCAATCACGACCAGCACAGCCCCCACACTCTGTCGATAAGCCTGCGCCCAGATGTTGCCCGCGGCTTCGTTGGCCTGCGATGCATACGCATCCAGCAGCTTCAGCATTCCGCCAGCGCACAGCACCTGAAACGGCAGCACGGCGGCCAGCCATTGCTCGCCATAGAGAACCACGAACAGCGACTTCGCCGCCACGATGCAGCCCGCCAACGCGGGAAAGCCCAGGAGTGTGATGCTCAAAATCAACCGCGAGTACGCCCGGCGAAAACGTTCAGCATCCTCGTGGATGATCGAGAAAATGCGAAATGGCGCTTGCCCGAGCGTGAGGCGCTGCACGAAGCGACTCATCGTCGCAAACGCCTTGTCGTAAATACCCAGCTGACTCATGCCGAGCATTCGCCCAACGATGAGGTTGTCGAGATTGAGCGTCGCGTACTCGAAGAGACGCTTCGTCTGAACACCCAGACCGAAGGAGAGAAGTTCCTTGAGCGCGGGCCGCGAGAACCGAAGGCTCGGTTTCCATCCCGACAGGTAGTAAAGCAGGAGGATACGGACAACGATTCCGGACATGTTTCCGTAGGTGATGCTCCAAAACCCGAAGCCCAGCTTCGCGCATGCCACTGACACGACGGTCCCAAGAACCAGATCCGTCCAGTCGGCAAGCGCGAGATGGCGAAAGTGCATGCTTCGGTAGACCATCGCCGACGGTACGGTACCGAATGGAGTGATCAGGAACGTAAACGATGCAAAACGCAGGACACTGGCGGCGCTGGCGCTTCGGAACAACTGGCCAAGAAATGGCGCCAACGAGAAGAGCACGATCCAGGTCAGAACCCCCATGGCCAGGTTCACGACGAACACGGAGGAAGCGTGTTCCGGCCGCAGTTCCTTGATCCGCACCATGGCAGCGTTGAAGCCAAACTGTGTCAGCCGCGACGCAAGCACCATGAAGAACGACGCGGCCGCGGCGATGCCGAAGTCCGTCGGAGTGAGCAGCCGCGCCATGATCATCGCCGCCGGGATGGCAATGAGTTCGTGGCCGCTCTGTCGAACGATGGACCACACGGCCCCTTTCTTGGCGGTCTTGCCGTAGGCCTTCTTCTTCTCGCGTTTCAGTTTCGGGGCCCCCTCATGCCCGTGCGGTTGCTCCGCATCTGGACTCGTCTGACCCGACACCACCGGCGACGTTTGATCGTTCATAGATACTCTTGCGTCCAGGTGGTATCGGACTCGTAACCCATTTCGATGAGCCGCTGCGGCAACTCCGGGATTTCTTGCAGGATTGCTCGGATACGGTCTCGATGCTCAGGCCGCCGCCACCTGTCGATCGAGGCGGGGTCGAGCGGCCGTACGCCGTTGAGGGCGCGCGTGTCGAAGTGTTCAGGGACGGCGCCGAGGAACTGGTCGAACCGTGTGCGGCTCGCGCACCCGATGAATGCGGCAAGTTGTTCCTGGACGCGATTCGGATTTTCGACGAGATCGCGATACTCGACCAGGATGACATCCGGGAACTGGCGGACGTACTGGATATGCTGGTACACGGCACGCCACTTTTGCGCCGGGACAAAATGACCGGGTTTGGTCGCAAACTTCGAGGTCAGGACCGATCGCGGATCGCGCACGCTCACTACAAAGCGGGCGTCAGCCTGCCGGTCGCTATAGCAGCTGCGGATCTCGTCGACGTGAAAGATGTCATCGGGCTTCTTGGAAATGAGCACCGCGTGTCGTCCCGGCCACGTATACCGCGCGACCGACAGCCCCGATCGCTCGCGGCCGAACGCCCTGGCATCCTCCGCCGACGTCTCGAGCATCAATTGCAGCAGCGTCGTCCCCGAGCGCGGAAAGCCGCAGATTACGACGTGCGCCTTGAGCGGTAACAGCCCGAACCAGCCGCGCTCGGTCATCCGCACGTAAACGGTGCGAATCCGACGACGCAACGGAGTCAGCAGCCGAGGGGCGTCGTGCCGCTCCGGAAGAAATGACGGCTTCGGCGGCGCTGCCGGCGCATTCATCAGCACGCCGCCACCCGCTGTCGGGATCGCACGCTCAGGACATCCCGGTACACGTCGATGATGTCGCGGATCATGCGGTCATACCTGAATTCAGTGACGGTCCTTCGGCGTGCTTCGGCGCCCAGCTGTTCACGAAGAGCCACATTCTGAAGAAGCAGATCAATGCGCGCACCGATGGCTTCTGTGTCGCCGACAGGCACGACGAAGCCCGTCTCGCCATCGCTGACGTACTCGGCTGGTCCACCGGAATTCGTGCACACCACGGGACGGCCGGCGGCCATGGCCTCGAAGATCACGTTGCCCGCCGCCTCGAGCTGTGAGGCCAGCACGAAAACGTCGCAGGCCGCGAAGTATTTCGGAATCGTGTGCCGATCCACGCGACCCGCGAACACGGTGTGCCGTGTGAGGCCCAACTCCGCACTGAGCTGTTCGAGACGTGCGCGTTCCGGTCCCTCGCCGGCGACGACGAAGGTGAAGTCCCGTTCGCGCAGGCGGCCAAGCGCTTCCAGAATGTGATGGATCCCCTTCAGAGGGATCAATCCGGCGACGGTCAGGATCATCGGACGCGATCCGAGACCCAGTTGCTCGCGAAGCTCGATTCGATTGGCCGCCACGGTGAAACGGCCGAGATCGACGCCTTTGCGGACAACGGTCGCTGTATCAGGTCTTGCGCCAAGCGAGATCGCCAGATTCCGCATATGACGGCTGAAGTAAACCGTGCGGTCGGCGTTTTTCAGCAACCGGCGGACTGCTTGATCGAAGGAGGGTTTCAGTCGGCGACCATATCCGATCGCCGGCTTGGTCATCAGATCGGTGCCGCGAAGACTGGCAACCAGCGGGCGCCCGGTAACCGCGCGCACGACGGTGCCGCCTTGCCCCTGCGGCCAAGCAAAATGGCTGTGGATAAGGTCGATGTCTTCCTCATGAACCAGTTGGGCAGCCACATGTTCCAACCACGCAGATCGAAACCATTGGCGCGGATTCGTCGGGTTCGGCACGGGCAGCCCGTGCACCCGCTTCACGAGAAACCTTGCCGCCTGGATTCGATTGATGAGCGATTGACGCGCGGAGACTGACTTGAGCGACACCGCGCCGGTTCGTGCATCTGCGGAAACTGCCGTCGATAGCACGAACGCCTCGACTCCCGCCGCCGCCAACGCCTGAATCTCCTCGTCGAGAAAGGTGTACGCCCCAATCCGCTGGGGCTGCTTCGGCTGAGGGACGAGATAGAGGACTTTCATGGCGGGTTCTCGCGGATCCGTGTGGCCGCTGCTCGACTCAGCGATGACCGCGGACCCTGCGCTGGAGAGCAAAGGACTCGCCGATCGCGTTTTGCAAGCAGCTGTAACCTGCGCGATCCTTCGCCAAACTCACCAGCGATCGTCGGTCGTGTAGCCCAGCTCGGTCAGTAACGAGCCGGCATCACGCTTTACCACCGCAATTTCCTCCGGCGTCAGGTCGCGCTGCCAGCGCGACACCGCGTGCGTGTACATCGCCTGCGTCGCTTCAGGATTCTGCGGGAAGTACCGTGCATCGCGGGAGGCGTTCTGCTCGCGGTGGTACTCGAGGACTCGTTCATCAAAGGGCTCGTCGAGAAACGCGAAGAGGCGAGCCAGGGTTTCGCGCGGCTCGGTCACCAGCGCCTCGTAGCGCACCTCGATGTAGCGCGGATCCCCTCGCCATTCGAGACCGGCCCGCACGCTCGTCACCCACCGCTCGAGGCATGGCTCAATCGGGTGCCACGTGTTGAGATCGACCAGACGCCCGTCCACGACCTTGTGACGCGGGTGCGTCCTCAGCGAGCAGATTGTGTCCCGTCCGTCGCGAATCATGTGGACGAAGCGCGCCTGGGGAAAGTGCTCGAAGATGAACGGGATGTGCAGGACGTTTCGTGGGGTCTTTTCGGCCCAGCGCCGCTTCTTCCTGCTCGCCGCATAGAGCGCAAAGAAGCGATCGATGAATTCCGCCTGCGACACCGAGGAATTCACGAGGCTGGCGACATCCGCCTCCTGCAGATCGAATCGCTCCGCCATTCTCGTGGCGTTCGGTTGACGAGGGAGAAACAGCCGCGCCTCGGGTCCGCAGCAGATGCCAGGGTGCGTGTCCAGAATGACACGCATCAGCGTCGTCCCACTTCGACCGCAGCCACCGACAACAATCGGCGACGCTGCGGAAGTGTACGGCCGCTGTCTCCACCGCCGCACCGGAAAGCCGCGCCAGACGGAGACGCCGGCTTTGCGGATGTTTTTCTTGAGAGCTCGCAGATTCAGCACGAACTGCCGCCACCGGTATTGTAGGCGCTATTCGACATCGATACACCACATTGTCCCGATTGCAATCGGGATGCGGCTCATCACTGCAAGATATCGTCTCCCAGTGCGAGGTCCTGCAGATTCAGCGGCCGATCGCCAGGACGATGGGCCACACCGGAACCCGAGCCGCGGAAATCCTTGAATTAGCGGATACAACACCATCAGAGGCGGCCCAATGCGCGGCTGCCCGCGATTGCACGCCGTCAAGGACGAGCAGCCGTTTGGCGTCGGCCCGTGAGACGACGAGAGTCACGACCTCGGCCGGTGGGCGCCGCAGTGCGGAACGTACGTTCGCAAGCATTTCCTGAAGGCCTGGCGCGGACTCCGACAGGAAATAGGCAAGCACGTGCACGTCCTTGCCACGATGGACGGACGTGATTTCGATGCCCCGCACGAAGGTCATACCAAGCGCCTCCGCCGCGCGCGTTGCCGGAACGATGACTGGTGTCGTGATCGATCACGCTCATCGCGCGAAGACGCAAGTCGATCAATGAAGCTGCATTCTTTTTCATCATCCCACGCTCTAAACGATCCACGACTTCAGTGGAGGCGGGGAGAATCGACGTTTCCTTCACCGACAGTTAATGCAAATAATGCCGTAATTCCGTAATCCGCGAAGTGATCGGCAACTGCATTTCGCGCAAATGCGGAGCGTTCTCAATTGGTACACCGTTTGAGTGGAAGGCGAATCGCTCCACAAACTACACACGCTCCGAATGAGGGCGAAGGTCAGTATGAAAAGACGTGCACCGTTGGTTCTTTCTATCGTTCTCGCCCTGATTTGGGTGTTCAGCGCGGACGAACCGGTTGTCCACGAGGTTCTGGAAGCACGAGCTCTGGCGTGCGAGCCCACGTCTTCATCGCCTTACCCGTCTCCATCGCCTGCACCGGCACCGGCACCGGCGCCCGCACCGGCACCCGCGCCGGCGCCCGCGCCCGCGCCTGCACCGGCGCCCGCGCCCGCACCGGCGCCCGCGCCTGCACCCGCACCGGCGCCCGCGCCTGCACCCGCACCGGCGCCCGCACCGGCGCCCGCGCCTGCACCGGAGCGCCCTCGTTCGCGCTCCACGGAGGGCGCAGCGGCCGCTCCCGAGAATTTGCGCATTGTCCAGGGTTTTGACGCCCGTACTCGAGCGACCGCGCCGGGGTCGCATCCCTACTTTGAGAAATTGGCCTCGCGCTCGGACTGTCTGCGGGCCTACTCACTGCGAGAGGCGTGGCAGCTCGCGACGCGGGAGGACGGCGGCTACTCGATCGTGAACAGCAAAGATCCCGCGGTGACCTACGACTCGCAAAAGGACGCCGCGAAGATCGTGATTTATCCGGAGGCCAACAGTCTGTCGAATCAGGTGCGCCTTCCGATGCCCAAGCATGCGCCTGCTTCGCTATTTGCGACGTGGGATGTCTGGTTTGCCCCGGAATGGCGCTATCCCGTTCACGGGATTAGCGATCAGAAGACGTGGCAGTTCGGGAGCCCGTTCAACACCATTCATACCGAAGTGCGGATGCGGTATGCAATGGGCAACAACCAGGCGCCCGGCAGCGTCGCCGTCATTGACGGACGCCAATATCCGGATGGCGGTTATGCCATCGGCCCGAACATCACGGAGTACAACACCCTCGCACCACGCGTCGGTACCTTTGTCGTTTGGCCAGAGAGGTGGGTAAGGCTTTTTGCGAACTTCAAAGCACCGGCGGCTGCTGACGGATGGTGGGAGTCCAGCCTCTGGGCTGCCGATGCGCAGACGGGGCCCGTGCGGATCTACGATCGGCTCCAAATCAGACCAGGTCCCGAAACTGGGAATTGGGAATCCTTTTGGCTTGAGTACAACACGTCTGTATCGACCGCTACTTCCAACAAACCCAATCGGCCACCGCTTGTGGCATACGCACGGAACGTCGTCGTGCTGAAGGGTGTCGGAGATGTGTCTTCGTTGCTGCAGCGACCCTGACAGCGATGCCTTCGTGTGAGCGCGGTCGCTTTCCGCCAGCGGGTGGGCGCAAAGGAAGGGTACGGGCGATGTCTCGGTAGCTGTTGAAATGTGAGGGCGGCGGCTCGTCACTGGTCGTGCTCTACGACCGGTGACTAGTCAGGGCGATGAGCCCGCCAACAGGAGCCGCGACGAATCGAGAGTCTCGCACAGTCGATCTCCCACGAAATCGATCACACCTCGACGACTGTCAGGGCATCCAATCGCCCGAATAGGCCGCCACTCGTCGCATACGCGCGGAACGTAGTCATGCCTAAAGCACGAAACTCGACAGGTGCTGACCGGATGGTCTGCCGGCTGAGGGCGGTACACTATTGTTGCGGGGCTCGTCCCCCGGCCAGACTCACCTGGTAGCACCACGAGCGATTGGAAGTGATAACCATGTCGCCTGACACGGATCCTGGTTCGATCCCGACACCCTTGATCATCATCGGAAGCCCGCGCTCGGGAACAACATTTCTGTCGCGCATGGTGAATCATTTCTTCGACGTACACGTCTGCCGGGACAACGGTACGCTGGTGCGCACCTACCGCTACCTTTCTCACTATGAACCGCTGTCGGACGACAAAAATGCCAGACGGCTCATCAAGCATTTATATGCGGACCGCTACTTCAAGGAGCGACTCATCGACCGCGGCCTGAAGCTGACCCAGGAGGAGGTGCTTTCCCGGGTTCCGGAGCGCGAAGTACAGTGCGCTCATCGCAACCATCTTCGGGTCGATCGCCGCCGAACGAGGAAAGCGGATGTGGGGGTACAAGCGGGCCTCGCTCGCACGTATGACGGGAAATCACTTCAACGACCTTTTCCCGACCGCAAAGTTCGTGCACATCATCAGAGACGCGAGAGAGGTGGCGCTGTCGATGCACCTCACGCGCACCGCGGCGCTGGAGCGCAACTGGCACTTCGGTGCGGTCGACTGGGTTTCGCACGTCAGCGCAGGACGCAGCATGGGAGCGCAGATCGAGCCAGGCCGATACTTCGAGCTGCGGTACGATCGCCTGATGGCGGAGCCGGCCGCGATCCTGTCGGAGCTGCTGGACTATTCGGGAGGAGGACCCGACCGGGATGCACGTGTCGCGCGTATTCACGCGGAGATTCCGCAGCTGGTCAAGGCCGGAAACACCGAGAAGTGGCGAACCCTAGCCCCCGCCGATGGAATTCGACAGGTCGAGCGCGTGGCCGGGCCGCTTCTCCACGAGCTCGGCTATGCGCTCGTCAACCCCGGCATCGCGGGCGCTTCGATAGGAACGGTGGAGCTTGCGTGGCTGCATGCGAACCGCATCGTGAGCAATCTCTTCCAGACCAAACTGGGCGTCACGGGCCGATATCGACTCGAGGTGCTCAAGGAGCACTGGCGCGCCCGTGCTCGCGACTGACGATGTCGCTCGACTTCGTACAACACGTGTACGTCGCCCGATACTTGTGTGGACGATGACGACACCTTCATCGCTCTCCGAAGAAGACTACATCAAGCGGCGGTACAGGCGCTGGCGCAACCTGGCCGTGCCGTTTGCTTACAAACAGACGAAAAGTGTCAGGCTTGCCCAGATCCTCGATGAGACGGGTGGGCTGACCTCCACCGCGCTGGAGCTCGGCGTCGGCCCGGGGGGGATTGCCGGACCCATCAGCCGACGCGGGATCCGCATTGTGGGCATCGACCTGTCGCGGGAGGCGCTCGACCGCGCGAAGCAATATTGCCAGAACGATGACGTGGTTCTGCTTTGCGGCAGCGGGTTTGCGCTGCCCTTCAAAGATGCGTCGTTTCCCCTCGTCTATGCCTCGCAGGTTCTCCACTTGTTCGATGACGAGGGCCGTTTGAGGCTGATGTTCGAAGTGAAGAGGGTTCTGCGTCCGGGAGCGCGCTTCGTGTTCGACTTGAAAAACGTCGGCTCACATCCAATCCGGTACTGGAGGTCATCCGTCAAGCGCAGGCGGAGGAACTTCCCTACATCCACACAGATCCAGGCGCTGCTGTCGCGAGCGGGCTTCACCGACGTCGATATTCGACCGGGAGTCATGCCAGGCCTCGGTGCGATTCGAGTGCCGAACGCGGGAGTCTTCAGAGCCGTGGCCCACACGCGGTTCTTCATCGCACGGAAGCTCTGATCGAGCTGGCCGCTCCTTCTCGTGGCAGAGAGATTCCGCACTGGACCGATTCGCGCCGTGCATCCCACCGCGAGTCGGCCGAAGAAGACTATTCAATGCCTGGGGAGGCTAAAATCTGCTTCGGCAACGAAAACCTGAATTCACATCGGACCACGACTTCAATGGACGGAGACAGCCCGTTTCAGCTAGGGCAGAGCTGTAGTGCGCGGAGTTAGCGCAACTGCATTGCCGGGAGTTCGGAGCATAATCAACTGGCGTACGACTTGAGTACGTGGAGACGATCTCTCCATGGGACCGCGTGCGAAGAACGACGAAGGTCAAGTATGAAAAGACGTGCTCCGTTGGCGCTTTCTATCGTTCTCGCCCTGATTTGGGTGTTCAGCGCGTACGAACCGGTTGCCCGCGACGTGCTGGCCGCACAAGGTCTGGCGTGCGAGGCCACGCCTGCACCGCCTCCACCGGATCCTACGGTGCCCCAACCGCTGCACGCGCCTTCACCGGGCTCCACGGCGGGCGCACTGCCCGCTCCGAAGAACTTGCGGATTGTCCAAGCTGGTGACGCCCGTACGCGAGCGACCGCATTTGTTCCGGAGTCGCACGCCTACTTTGTGCGATTGGCCTCGCGCTCGGACTGTCTGCGGGCCTACTCGCTGCGCCAGGCGTGGCAACTGGCGACGCGGGCCAACGGCGGCTACTCTGCCGTGAACAGCAGGTCTCCCGCGGTGAGCTACGACCCGCAAAATGATTCTGATCCTCGCCGGCAGGACGCGGCAAAGATCGTGATTCATCCATCCGGCAACAATCTGACGAATCAGGTGCGCCTTCCGATTCCTCCGCATGCGCCGGCGTCGCTGTTTGTGGTGTGGGATGTCTGGTTCGGCGATGAGTGGCTCTACAAGGTCCATGGGATCAGCGATCAAAAGACGTGGCAATTTGCCAGCCCCTTTGACCGCATTCACACGGAAGTGCGGATGCGCTACTCAATGGCGGCGAATCGCGCACCCGGAAATGTCGCCATCATCGACGGGCGCTACTATCCTGACGGCGGCTCTGGCGTCGGGCCGAACATCACGGCATACAACACCCTCGCGCCGCGCGTCGGCACCTTTGCCGTTCGGCCGGAGACGTGGACGCGGCTCTTTGCATACTTCAAGGCGCCTGCGTCCGGCGAGATGTGGTGGCAGTACAGTCTCTGGGCTGCCGATCCGCAGACGGACCCCGTGCAGATCTACGAACGGCTCCAAATCAGACCAGGTCGCGGGTCTGAAACCGGAAGTTGGGAAAGCTTTTGGCTCGAATACAACACCTCGGTGGGTGTTGCAGGATCCAATCGCCCGAATAGGCCACCGCTCGTGGCCTACGCGCGGAACGTTGTCATGCTTCAAGGAGTCACCGATGTGACTCCGCTACTGCAGCGACCCTGACGCTCGGAGCGTAACGTCAGCGTCACGCCCGGCGCCCTGCCAGTCGTTCGTCATTCCACGTCCATGGTGTATTTCGCGGCGCGTTTCCCCGTGAATCTCAACGGTGAGCGTCCCCGAGCATCGGGGCAGACCAAATGCTGCAGCAGTCCTGCTTCACGCGTTTACCGGGTGCATTGCTGCCTCCCTCGCGCCGGGTCCGGGATGCAGCGGTGCGGCCTGCTCCACGACCACGGCCGCCTCTTCGCTGTAGAGGTCGGAGTACCTGACGAGAAATGCGGCGATCCAGTAGGTCCACTCACTGGTCAGGTACGAACCGAACATACAGACGACCAGAAACCCCGATGCGGCGACAATGAAACTCACCCCTTTGAGCGCCTCATCGAAATGCCCCGCCAACCGACGTCGGGTGCTCGTCCGGTAGGCGGCTGCGAGCGCGCCGCCAAAGAACAACAGCTTCAGCACCAGGCCCTGCACGCCCCAGTCGGTTGCCTCGGTCAAATAGCCGTTGTGCAGTGACCGGGCCGATTCATCGCTGCCGACCTCAGCGAGATATCGGTTTGCATGCACGAACTTGAAGGCGCCGCCTCCATCGCCGAACGGATAGTCCCTGATCATCCGCACACCGGCGCTCCAGAACTCCATCCGGCTGGCCGCAGATCTGTCGCGTTCCTCGGCTCCAGTGAACGTTGTGGTAAAGCGCTCGAAGATCTCCGGATCTCCCAACAGCAGGTACAGCGCGGTCCCGCCCAGCAGGAGAATGCGCACCGCCTTCTTGCGAGTAGGTCCGCGGGAGAGAAATAGAAAGACCGCGCCAGCAGTGATCAGACCCAGAAAGGCTCCTCGGCTGTTGCACAGGATGACGACGTTCAGCGCCAGGGGGGCCGCCACCACGACAAGCAGCTTGTGCCATCGAGTCCCGTCGATGAAGAGGCTGCCGATGAGCGGCAGCACGACCAACAACATCGACGCGAGCGCATTTGCCGTGTCTGCGCCGGGCGCACCCACACCCTCCAGACGGGAGCCGTTGAAATCACCCCGCTCGTTGAAGGTTACCTCGTATCCGATATATGCGACGCCGAGCGCCATTGTGATCAGAACGAGCTGAAGATCTCTTTTGTCGTGAATCGCGGATCGCAACAGGAAGTACAGCAGGACGTATTTCAGCAGCTCGACGTACCCATCGAGACTGATCTCCGGATGCGATGCGAGGAAAAAGTGCACGGCCGTTGCATTGACGAGCATCCCAATCGCGGCGTACGACGCGAGGCGCGCGGGTCCCCGAATTGTCCTGCTACTGTCACAGGCCACGGCCGAGACCAGAAGAATCCACCCGGCAATCAGTGCATATCTGATCGATGGAAGTTCATTTCCCCACCACCACAATTGTGGCGCGGCAAAAAAAGTCAGCATGTACAACGCGACGGCCCACGCGGGCCGCGCAACCGACCCAACGAGCAGAAGTCCGGCGAGGGCCGCCCAGGTTGCCGCTGTGAAACTCATAAAAGTGCAGAGGGGTTACGCGCCAGCGCTCGGTCCCGTCATGCCGACACGAGACGAGCGACGGGTGGTTTCAGGTGCAAGAATTCAACCAGTCGCGAACGGTGATTCCGCGTGTCTCCCGCGCCAGATATTTCAGACTTCGCGAAGCCGGCAGACAAAAGTACCGCGTTCACGCACTTGCGGCAGCGTGGCACTGCGCGGATTTGCACTCGCCAATCCATTTCAGGACCGCCTCGGCATTGTGGGTCCAGGTCCGCTCTTGCCGAATCTTCAGTCGCGCGTTCATGCCGAGACGTGCCCGGAGTGGCGGGTCCGTGGCGAGGCGGGCGAGAACGCCTGAGAGGTCGCACGAATCGCCACTTCGAAACACCATCCCATCGATACCGGGCGTAACGATGTCGCGAATGTTTGGCAGATCGGGCGCGACTACAGCAAGGCCCATCGCCATGTATTCCAGGAGCTTCATCGGCGACGCTACACCGGTTCGTTCATCTGGAACCACAGCGATATCCAGCGTTGCCAAGTGGTCCGGCATCTTCGAATGAGGAACACGCCCAGTCACGACCAGGTTGTCGCAGAAGCCGAGGACTCGCGCTTGCGACTCGAGATGTGCCCTCGCAGGACCGTCCCCAATAATCACCAGCACAAGGCCCGGCACGCGTGCAACGGCTTCGAGCAAGAGCTCCAGACCATGCCACTCGCGCAAAATCCCGGCCCATCCGATCGTGACCGCGCCTGCGCCGCCGAGCCGGTCGGGGCCTCGGCGCGGGATCGTCCGGGACGGGTCGAACATGTCAGGGTTCGTGCCGTTGGGCAAGACATTTACGGCGCACCCTCCCAGAGACCTTACTTGTTCGGCAAGCGGTGAGGAGACAGCCAACACGATCGACGCCAGCGATAAGGCTCGACGTTCCA
Organism: uncultured Acidobacteriota bacterium; assembly: GCA_963814955.1. GTDB lineage: Bacteria > Acidobacteriota > Vicinamibacteria > Vicinamibacterales > UBA2999 > DATCJA01. The sequence continues at coordinate 486,926 of CAWFEX010000006.1, read as the reverse complement.
GCCGCTCTGCCACGCCGCGGAACGTCAGGGGCTCGAACTGCCGGTAGGTCTCGTTGCTATACAGGCAGTTGATCTCGAGAACGGAAGGAACGCCTGTGTCACGAGCCGCGGCGAGCGCGGCGATGTCGTTGCGCGCATGCCGCTTGTAGAGAAGATCGGGTTTGAATTCAGCTATCGTCCTGCGCAGGCTTCGGTACTCGAGCGTATTCCATGCGACGGTTGCCAGCTCGTAGGCTGGTCCGGGGAGCGCGCGTCGGACGCGATCGACGATCGCCGGCCGGCGCGTATTCACGTCAACCGGTGCAACACCCGTCACGCGGACGTCGTGTCCCAGTCCCCGGAACGCGGACACCATTTCCCTGATGTGAATTCCCTCCGCCCCATCTCCAAGCGTGCGATGGTGGTACAGGATCCGCATGCTCACGCCGTCAGCAGCCGGACTTCGTCACTTACGGTATCGGGGATCTCGGCCCCGCTCACGGCAGCCATGATCTCGAATCGTCGGTCGAGGGTGCGCATCACCGCGCGCGCCAGACGCTCGGGATCCTCGGCTGGATACGTGACCACGCCACTTGGTCTGGTGCCGTTGTGACATGCTACGACCGGAACGCCAAGCGCCAACGCCTCGAGCACCGACGACGCCACGCCGTCGGTAATCGGCGTGCGCAGGTACACCGCTGAACGCTTCAACGCCGTCAGAAACGCGTCGTGATCGAGGTCATCCACGAAACAGATCCGATCCTGCACCTGATGGCGTTGAATGGCCGACTGCACCGCGGGCCAGACTCCCGGATCCGCGTGCCCGAGGCCGCCGCACAGCACCAGCCCGACATCCGGACGCTCCCTCATAACCTTCGCCATGCCGTCGATGAGTGTCACCGGGTAGAACAGCGATCGCATTCGAACGTAGGTGAGGACGCTGGTCTCCCAGCGTTGCAGAAATGCCTCCAAGCTCGCCGGCAACGGCACAGGCGTGAACTCGAGGTACTCTCTGCTGAAGGCTGGGATCGGCACGATCTTGTTGGCATTGATACGGTACTCCGCGATGCACGTGCGAACCGCCTCACTGTTGCAGATGATTCGGCGCGGGATCGTGAAGAGCAGCCAGAACAATGGCGCCAGCATCCGGTTCCGGTCCTTCGGGAAGTGCCGCTGGATCACGCCGGCGTGGAACGTGAGATAGCATCGGCGCCCGCAGGCGAGATTGAGGAGCTCGGCGGTCAGCGCCAGCAGGAGCCCCGTCGGCGAGTCGCCGTTGGCGTGCGCGTGTACCGATAAAACCACGGCGGGAATACCGCCACACCTTCCGGACAAAATCGAGTACGCCCATCACGGTTTCGTACTCGGTACTCGGGATCCGACGGCTCGTCCCGATGTTCAGAACGACGCACTCGTGCCCCTCGCATTCAAGGCGCTTCTTGAGGAACTCCACGCGAATGCCCCAGCCCGCGCGCGGCGGCGGATAGGAGGTGACTTCGAGGATTCGCGCCGACGCGTCTCCGAGACGCTTCATACGTGCGCACCATCTTCGGGGCGACGCCGCAGCTCGCGCTCGAGACATGCGCGGTGGTACCGCCGAACGCGCATGCTGTACAGGTTGGCGGGGAACCGTTCGTGGCTCAAGAAGAGCGTAGCGAGATGGTTGATGCGGTGCTGCATCAGCAGGACCCTGAACATCGGTCGATCCAGTGTGAGCTGTGGATCGAAGCCGCGCAGGAGCGACCGTCCCAGTCTATCGATCACACCGCTGTTGAAATGGGGTTTGAGCTTGAGGAGATCGAGCTGTAGGAACAGACGCGAGAGATCGTGGAAGACGCTGCCGCGCCCGCACATTGCAAAGTCCAGGACGACGACGCGCTCGCCCGAGATCAACATGTTGGCTGGGGCAAGGTCGCCGTGGATCGAGGTCTCCAGCAGATCATCAGGGGGCGCGACTGCGTACAGACGTTCAATGTACTCGAGCACTCGGGCACGCTCGGTCTCCCCGAAGGCCGCAGCGGACGCTGCCACGAGACGTTCGAGCCGTGCGTCGACGTACGACTGAAGAGCGCCGACGGATACGCGGCCGGGCTGGTGATCGATTGACTGAAAAGCGCGCACCCATTGGCCGACCTTCTCCATGGTTGGCGACAGTCGCATCAGCGTGCTCCGCCACGGGACCCACGCGACGTTTGAATGCAGGTACTCGAGAAGCGTGTGCCCAGGAACCTGCTCCGTCACGTTCGCGAGGTGCTCGGGATAGCACGCAATCGGCCGGACCGCACCCGAATCCCGCCACTGTGTCATCGCCTGATGGATCTTGCTGGTGCTCTCGAAATCCTTCTTGACGCGGCGCCGCATCCGTTCGTGGTCCGACTGCCCAGGTACCTTGAATATCTTCACGAACACGTGAGTCAATGGGATGGAACGTCCCGCCGCGAATACGGCCACGCGCAGCAGGTGCGAGAAGGGCCGCTCCTGATATTCGACGGGCTCGAGGCGTGCGTCGGCGCAGCCGAAGTGCGACGAGGACTCACTGGACAGCTTCAGCAACACCGGCGCGAAATCTGCGGGCAGCCGCGAGCCCTGTCTGCGTGGCATCCCGCTGATCACCCGGATGAGGGGTTCGGCGCTCACGACGGTTCCGTCGAGATCGGCACCGCGGGTGAGCGTGTATCCTCCACCTGCCTGTTACACGCGATTCCGTGGAGAATAGCGCCCAGCTCCGCAGCCCGCAGCGCTCCGTCGTACAGCGACGGATCGATGTCTGGTCGACGAAAACCGCCAGCGACAAGTTGGACCAGCGCGCGGTAGACACCGGCCTCGTCTGTTGGTGAGACCGCGATCCCCGCCCCGCTTTCGGCGACCACGGCTGCGGTAGCCCCGTCAGGCTCGGCAAGCGCCAGAATCGGGCGTCCGGCGGCCAGATATTCATACAGCTTCGCCGGAACCGACACCTTCGTTACTGGCTGGACGATGAGCAGAGCGGAGGCGTCCAGCATTTGTTGCAGGACCATGCGACGGGGCATGTGCGGAATGACCTCGACGATCGCCTCGATCCCCAAGTTCCGCACCATGCCATGGAGATCGACGCCGGGCACGCCGACACGGCCAATCAGTCGCATTCGAAAACCGCGGGCGTCGATTGTCCCGCTCGCCACGGCGTCAGCGATGGCCCTGAGCAGCGGCGACGGATCGCGTGCACCATAGAGGGAACCGGCGTGCAGCAGCACGAACCGGTCGGAAGACGGTCCCGGGACGAGGCGCTCGAAATCACCCAGATCGCAGCCGTTCGGCACCACGTGGAAGCGCCGGGCAATCGTCTCACCGTAATGCGCCGCAAAATCCGCCCGGTTTGTCTCCGTGACGAAGACGACGGCGTTGGCTTGATTGACGACCCACCGCTCGAGGATGGACCAGGCGCGTTTCTCAAACCGGAACCGGTCATCTCTCCAGGGTGCTCGGGCCCAGGGATCCCGGAAATCCGCTATCCACGGCCGTCTCATCAGCGACGCCAGACACGCGGCCACCACGTGAGCCGAGTAGGGTGGGCCTGATGAATAGATGACATCGGGCCGCCCATACGCCCTGACAGACGCCCATCCGCGTACCATCGCCGGGAGAATCCAGCCGGCCTCGCGATCTGGCAGCGTCAGAACCGCGTCGCACACCCGCTGGAGCGACCGGATGGCAACGCTCACTGCGGATGCTCGCGCCCCTCCAGCGGGACCATTCAACGGATGCGCCTTCGCTCCTGAGCGCCTAATGGGAGAACGACGAAGCCGGGCGGCGAGCCAGTCGATCGGCCTGACAGCTCGTGCGCGGACTATGCGAACCCCCTCGGGCACCTGCGACAGCAGTTCCGCGTCGATCACCGTTCCTGCACGATACGTATCCGGACAAATCGTGAGAACCTGGGCATCCGACCCGGTCCGAGCGAGATGTTTGAGCAGACGCAGCGTCCGCAGGCCGCCAACCGCGCCATCGGGCGGAAACGCTGCTGTCACGACGAGAATGCGCACCCGCGCTGGCGTTGCCGTCATAGCTGATATCCGAACTCGCGGTTCAACGCGCCAGCGATGTGCAGGACCTCTGCCTGCTCGCTGTCCTTCAACTCGCTGCGCCAGCGCTCATCGAGCCTGATCTCGATTGACGCCGCCATGCGCATGTTGTTTCCGAGGACGTGATGCTCGTGGGAGAACGGTTGGCGTGGAAGCTCCAGTGGCGCCACCCCGCAGAAGTCGTGCAACCGTATCAACGTGCCGCGCGGATTCGTGCACAGGTCTTCGTATCTGACGAGCAGCTTGCGATCGTGCGGAAGCTCCCTGGTCACCGCACGAATCGTGAGCTGATCCTTCTTCCACGTTTCAGCGGCGTCGCGCAGGCTCGTGCCGCGCCTGCGTGCCGAAGTGGCGTACGCGCGCGCGTCTCGCACAAGCATGACAACGCGAAGATCGAACACCGAACTGGCGAGCAGGCGGGCGAGGCGCATGGGACCTTTTGACGTATCGAAAAACACCTCAGCACCGGCCGTCTCTAGAACGGCGCGCACGAAGGCTTCATTCACGCGATCGATCCGCTTGATCCGCTGCCGGTACACGGGAAGGTAACGCTCCACCCAGCCCCGAAATGCGCGGACGAGCGCGAATGATGAATCCCGCGTGAACACCCGATGCAGCAGTGGGTGCGTGAACCGGTAATCGTTGGTCCAGGCTGCCGGTCCGAAGTCGAGACCCTGATCGTTCACCTTTTGGAAGATGCTCTGCCAGAATCGGCACTCACCCACGAGGGCGCCGCACGAGCACTTCTGCCGCAACGTGCGCCCTTTGTGGCGGAACTTCGGCTTGACGGCAATTTCCCCTACGGTTGCTACACCCGGATGCGCGCTCATCAACAACGCCAGCAATGTTGAGCCCGTATGGCCAGAGCCGGCCAGGTACACGACGCGCGGGCGACTGCCGACGCATGCGGATTCCATCGACAGCGCGCCCGACGTCTCAGTGCCCGTGGCCAGCATCTGTGCCTCGACTGGCCGGCCTTGGCGCCGGCTTGAACGCGAACCGCTCGACTTCAAGGGCAAAGACAAGGTCTTCGAGCCGCTCGGCCACCTGGATTCGCTCGAGGGCGTACAGGTCGCTTTCGGGCCCCGCGAAGGCATTGCGCGACGTGGTTGCCGCCTCGAACCCAGCCTCTCTGACGAGCCGGGCCACGTCCGGCGTCACATAGCGGTCCGCTCCACCGTTGGGATACGAGAACATGGTAACCGGCGTGCAAAGACGCGCCTCCAACTTCGCCTTCGACGCGGTGATCTCCTCGCGGGCGTCGGCCAGCCCCGCGTTCGGCAGGTTGGGGTGCGTGAGCGTATGCGAACCAATTGTCATGCCGAGGCGGTCCATGTCGGCTAGCTGCTCCCACGTCAGCATGCAGCTCGGGACGATGGCGATGTCGGCGGCGCGGCGGAGCTGCTCGCGCAGCGTTTCGCGCACCGGAATCGAATGCGCCTTGAATAGCTTCGAGACGGTCGTAATCGCGGCTCTTCGGTCGGTGTCGTTGCCTACTGGGATTTCCACCTGAGCGTCGCCAGTGGTGAGGCGTAGCACGGGCGTTCTCAAGGCCGCGATGAGCGCGCGAATCTCGGCCGGCCAAAACGGCTGTTCACCCGCCAGGCATCCGGCCGTGATGTAGAAGGTCGCGGTCACCCCGTGCCGGGCCATCATCCGCGCCGCCTCCAGGTTGTCCGCGTAGCCGTCGTCAAAGGTAATGGCCACTGCGTTTTTTGGCAGCGTTGCCCCGCGCTTCAGGCTCGCTGCGGCATCGGGGAGAGAGAGGACGCGGTAATTGGCTGCAAGATACGCGACGTGCCGTTCGAAGGCAGCAGGCGAGACGCATATGCCGGGCTCGGCGTAGCCGGCGTCCGGGTCGCAAATCGCGTGATAGCGCAAGATCGCGAGCTTCCGGCTCGGCGATGCTTTCCTCAGCCCCGAATAGATCCCGCCTTTCAACAACAGCGACTTGATCGCGGGAGCCGTCGCGGATCGGATCCGACGGTGGAAATGCATCAAGTCAGCTCCATCAGCACATTGGCACCGTTGCGACTCTCGTTCTGAGATCTGCCCTCGCGGTCCTGCACTCGATGCACGGTTATGAGTGGGGCGGTGCTCAGATCAGCGGTACTGTCCAATATGGCCGTCACCTCGTCTACAACGCCTTCAACGGCCACTCGCACGGAGGGCATTCCTTTGGCGGCTCGCACCGGTGCGATTACGCGCTCGCCAGCCGGCTGGCCGCTGCGGCTTCGATCCATCAGGATTGTCAGCAGGACGACGCACGGTGCCGCGGTCAAGAATTCGAGCATCAATCGGGGTGCGGCCTCGCGTGTGCCAAGGCTGGGAGCAATCCACCCCGCTGTAGGGTCGGTTCCACCGCACGCCACGCGCGCTCGAACCGGGGCAGTCGAGCATACCCATGCCAACTCATATCGGTCGTCATAAAGCGCCCACGAGTCCGCAATCGACAGTCGCCCTGGCGCGAACTGGAAAACGGCCTGGGCCTTGTGGCCAGGCGTCCCCGTCAGCTCGTCACGAATGATGACGTAGCCGCCGGGACGCAGCCACGCGGTGCGGCGATGTGTGACATCTGTCGGGTTCCGGACATAGCCATCGTGGCTCCCGCGTGCCCACCCCTCTTCCGCGGACCACCCCTCGGGCCGCGGCGCGAACGTGCGAATCCACGCCATTTTCGATACATGCTCTGCCTGGTCACTGCCGTTCACAGAAATCGTGTTGTGCGCGGCGGTGCGTCGAAAGTCGACCTCCCAGCGCGGGTCGCCGTTGTAGCAGAAGAACCCGGGATCGACGAGCACCTCGCGTCCACCAAGTGTCACCACTACTGACAAACAGTCGGCATGACCATGGGCGGCACTCGGCACGTTGTCACGCCGGAGTCCCGCAGCCTGCGGCCCGCAATCGAAGCAGAGATAATCAGCGTCAGCCGTCCAGCCGCTTCGGACGACGTAATACCCGCTGGCGGCCAGGGACACGGAAGGCCGCGGCTCCCACTGTGGCAGCCGATCGAACTCGTCGACTGCATCCGGCCCGAGTACCCAGAACGCGTCTTCCCAGAATCGTCCCGCGACGAACTTGAAATCGGGCCGCGCGAACATCACGGCTCCAATTGCTTGATACGGTCGAAAGTCCCAGAACGGCAAGTGTTCCATTCGAATCGGTTTGCCGTCATCGGCGCCGCCGATACGAGGCAGGCGGCCATTGGGTTGTACGAGGGATGCAGAAAACTGGATGCCCCGATCGATCGTCTCCCACACCGCCGGCGACAGCTCGACTCCGTTCCGGCGGCCGAGCACCGCGGCCATGACGTAGAAACCAAGCGTCGCGTGGTGATAGAACGTCGATTGCTCGACCGACCCGCCGTCGGAATGAAACTGTGACTCGAGGGCGGATTCCAGAACGCGCCTGCCCCGTTCCCTCCATGCCTCCGCCTCGCGAAAGCACGGGAACAGCAGTCCGAGCGCAAAGAGCGCGGAGACCTCGCCAATAAGGTGGTTATACGGACTCGAATACCGTTCGAGATGACGGTAGAGAAAACGGCCGTGATCGTGAAATCCCGTCAGCCAGATCGCGTCGTCATCGCTATTCACCATCCCCGCAGCCCGCATGAGACGGTAGGCCCATAGCCACGACCAGACGCGGAACGCCGGCTCAAGTGCGCATGCCCACGGCACGCCAGTCGCATAGGGCACCTGCGCCATCCAGGTGCGGAGCAGCCGGTGCACTGCGCGGGCATGAACCGGCGAGTTGTCCAGGAAGGCGACCTTGGCAAGATCCATGAAGAACTGATGCCGATTGATCTCCCAGACGTATTTCACGTCGCCGAACCCGGTGTCGCCCCTGTGTACCGGCACGTCGCGATGATATGTGTGGGGCCACCCGGCACCGCTGACAGGATCGGCATGCCAATCGATCTCTGAGCCAAACGAGAACCGCCGGCCGAAGAAGCTGATTTCACCGCGACTGACCTCGGCGGCGACGCGTCGCGCCTTCTGACATTCGTCCGTGAATCGACTCGCGAACAGAGCGCGCGCTCGTCCCGTAGCGTCCACGCTGGCAAAAAACCGCGTCTCGTCCTGCCAGTTGCTCTGCCGCGCAATGGCGGGGTCGAGCGCGCGCTGCAGACGATCGGGTGGTGCCAGCCGTCCCCTGCGGTACTGGTCGCGTTCGTACGCTGTGTACGTCTCGTAGGTCGCGCGCGCGAGCAGCTCACGCAACGACATCGCGCGCAGCTTGGCAAGACGGCCGACTGAGCTCCTGACTGACCGCGCCTCGATCATGTGGAGGATACGGATGTGTCCTCGGTGAACGAATTCATCCCGATCGACTCGGAGGTCCGGTTCCACATCTCTTTCGTCCGACCACAGCGGTGTCACGCTGAAGCACACGCACTTCATCGACGCCCTCCGCCAAGTACCACTGCGCGACCTCCTCGGGAGTATGCACGTGCGCGTATCTAGGCGATAAGCTGTCGAAGTCGGCCATCACGCGCATCCAGAAAGGCGACTGCGGCGATGGACTGGCTCCAGGCACGATTGCATTGAAGCGATGTCCACCTGGAAGAACACGAATCCACGAGAACAGTGCCTGATTCGCCACACAGAAGCCATAGAGAAGCCAAACGGGTAACCGTGTTGTGAGAATGCGCCACCGGTTGGCGGAGACTTTGTTTCGCGGATGGTACGTCCATATTGCGATTCGTCCTGATGGGCGGAGATACGGCACGATGCTCGCGAAGGCCTGCCGCGTATCTGGCGTATGATGCAGCACCCCAATTGAAAAGATGTGGTCGAATGTTTCTTGCCTGAACGGAAGCTCGAAGAGATCGCACTGCACAAGGTGAACGCGAGGTTGGCGACCTACGAAGTCCCAGGCGAGGTCGATTGAGTCTGTGCTCAGATCGATTCCGATAATCGTTCCACCGAGCCGCTGGACCACATCGACGAACCGCCCGTAGCCACAACCTGCTTCGAGCGTCAGGCCCTGCTTCAACGCTGCAGCCTCGAAGCCGGTCGTCGGCAGGAAAAGACGATCACCCGATGTGTCGCGACGATAATGATCAAAACGGCGGCGGACATAACGACGTTGGATGCTGAACGAACCAGCATAGCGGTCGGCGTCAACGAATCGAGGCACGAATCTTGTTATCGGGTAGCTGCCGCATCCGTGATCACATCGCAGGACCCCAGTTTCTATCTCGTCGCGCACCTCCTTAAGAGAGGTCAAGGTCAATGCGGAGCCACATTTTGGGCACACGAGCAGGTCCGCTAATTCGGCTTTCACCTTTGTTCCTTGGTGATGCCCGTTCTGGAACGTCGCACAGTGCTCACGACGTGGACACCGATGCCGTTGTGGGCACCCTTTCAAAACGGCGCCACAACACCGATTGGGCGCCGGTGAGCCCCCGCACCAACCCCACTCCGGCAGCGACCTGCACCAGGCAGAAATAGTGCGCCAGCGCCAGGAAGCTAACGCGGCGAGCGGCTGGTATGCAGCCGGCGAGACCGCAAACGAACAGAAGCCCCTGGAGGGCAGCGGCGGTGGAGTATCCCCAGGACAGATCCGCCAGAAGGATCGACGTCACGAACGTGCCGGCGACAAAGCTCGGCGAGAGCCATCGCAGTCCTTTGTGCGACATCAACGACAGAACTGCCTGTGGCGATCGCAGGGGCACCCAACTCTGGCGCCGGCTCATGAACTGCATCGCGCCGGCAACTACCCGCGCCTTGCGGGCGAACTCTTCCATTGCGGTTTGCGATCCTTGCTCGTAGGCGCGGGCCGTGGCGTCGAATACGACGCGGCGTCCCGCGCGGACCACCGCCATGGGAATCGCCATGTCGTCCAGGATGGTGTCGTCAGCCGGCGGGACGAAAAGCTCACTTCGGATGGCGTACAGCGCGCCGTCCGCGGCAATCATCGATCCGATGTCCGACTCGGCCTGCTGCAGCCACCGTTCGTAGACGTAATACAGGTCCTCGGAACGCCCAAGATCCGCGCGCTCGCCGACAAGGGCGACGTCGCCACTGACGGCTCCTACGGTCGGGTCGGCAAAGTTCCGAACGAGCGCACGAACCGCGCCGGTCTCGAGGAACGTGTTGGCGTCGGAGAAGACGACGATGTCGGCGGCGATCGAACGCATTCCCTCGTTGATGACGGCAATCTTGCCGCGCCGCGGCGAGAATTCGAGCAGTCGCACGCGCGGTGCAAACCGCCCCACGATGGCGTTGGTATCGTCGAGCGAGCCGTCGGACGCCACCACGATGTCGAGCCGGTCTGCGGGATAGTCGATGGCGATGGCGTTGCGCAACTTGGAGTGGATGACAGCCGCTTCGTTGTGGGCGGGGATAAATAGACACACCGTCGGCTCTATCCGCGCCTTTTGGACGGGCTTGTTCGCGATGGGTCTGACGAGCGCCAGGAGCGCAGGATAGATCAAGTAGACGTACACAAGTGCCGCCGCAGACCCCCAGAAGATCACGTTGTTCGTGCGCTCCCATCCAAGCGGCACCGAGGTTGCGAGTATGACGAACGCCGCGCACATGCCGGCCAGCAGGAGCGGGCCTGCGGGCACGGTGATGCCGCCATCGGGGAGCCGCGTGCTCGGCATCGAACGCGACGTGGTCCAGACGCCCGATACCTGACCGATGGTGCCCTTCGTCACACCGACGAGCGACGCGACGTTGATGACGGCGAAATAGCCGAGCATCGCGATGATGCGTCGGGCAATCGGCAACGAGATCAGCAGCGCCGCCATGAGCAGGAACAGCGTGACTGCAGCCACCGGCCATTGCCGCGCCACGTCAAGGTACAACCAGAGCGCCGAGAGCCCTGCGATCGCGCCAAACAACCATGACAGCCATCGCATCACCTTGTGCGACAGCAGTGACCATGCAAAGAACCCTACTCGCAGCGGGTTGAGCACACCCCTGGCTTGGAACACGGCGCGCCAGCTTCGACTGACAATGCGGACGCGGCGCCTGTATTCGGCGCGCGTTCCGCCGGCGGTTTCCTCGAAGCAGACGGCCTCGGGCTCGTACACGGCGCGCCAGCCGGCGGCAACGATCTCCAGTGGATTCAGGAAGTCATTGATCGCATTCTCAGGAAGCGTACGCCAAAGGGATTTTCTGATCGCGTAGATCGCGCCGTCGCCGCCGACCATCGAGCCAAGAGCAGTTTCGAGACGCTTGATCTGCATCTCGTAGCTCCAATAGAGCCGCTCGCCCACGTCGGCCACCGCGTTCGCGCCGGGAAGATAGCGGGCCTCGCCCGTGGCGCACCCGACACTCGCATCGGCGAAATTGCGTACGAGCATCCGAAGGGCATCCTCCCGGTACATCGCGTTTGCGTCCGAGAAAACGACGATCTCGCCGCGAACCGTCGGGAGAGCGGCGTTGAGGCCGGCGGTCTTGCCGCACCGCTGTGGCTGGCGAAAAAGCCTCACGCCCTGCGACTCGTACTGCCTCACGATGTCATCCGTGCCGTCGTCGGACGCGTCCGAGATCACGACAATCTCGCGCCGGTCGGCCGGATAGTCGAGTGCCAATGCGTTCTCGATCTTCTTTCGGATGATGGCGGCTTCGTTGAATGCGGAGATGATCAGCGTCAACGGCGGAGTAATCCGTTCGCGTCGAATGGGCCGCGCTCCGCGGATCCGGACGAGCAGCTTGAGGGCAAGAAGATAGCCGCCGTAGATGTAGACGAGCACGCCGAGCGAGATCGAGAGCAGCAGTACGAGCATCAGGGGATGTTCCGTACGATGCGCGGGCCGATCGTCGTTGCAATTGACAAGGGCAGCCGCTGCCACGCCTTGATGGCCAACGAGAACGACGGGTTTTTCGGGCTCAGATCCGGGATCGACGCGCCGTCCGCGGCCCAGTATTCCCAAACGAGCTCGTGCGGCTCGGCGCCCCACTGCCGCTTGAAATGGAACGTGCCCTCGTCTGGCGTCGAGCGCCCGAAGTCGAACGTGCGAAACCTGCGGCTCGCCGCGAACTCGAGCATGTGCCAGTAAAGGAGCACGTTGGCGCAGAGCGGGTTGAATGCGCGGAGTGCCGAGGCCCAGGGCACCTCGATCGTCGAGGCGTGCCAGTGCACGATGGACGCCGCGACCGGACGCCCAGCATGTACGACGAGAAACACACGTGTCGAGCCGGGGAATGCGGACAGCACCTGTTTGAAGAAGCGCACCGGGTACACCGGCGTTCCGAGGTCACGCATGTTGTGCGCGAACACCGTGTAGAACGCCTCGAGCAGCTCGATCCCCCCGTGCTGTGCGGTGAGCCCGCTCTTTTGCGCCTTGCGCACCTGGTTCCGGACCTTGCGGTCGAGACGCTCCCACAGGCGCTCGGACGTGCCTTCGAGGCCGAGCCTCATTGCTACCTTGTGGCGCCTCGCGGTCAATTCCGGAAACAGACGTGCCGTGTGGCGCAGCTCGAGATGCGACGCGCCGGCGCACCGGGTCTCTTCGATGGCCCGCTCGACGAGCGCGTGTGCAACCTCGCTGCTGTCGGCGAGCACGCCGCCGTAGTTGACAAAGGGAACGGATACTGCGAACCGGCCGAACAAGCGGCTCTTGAAAAACACGAGAGGCAGCACCCCCGAGATCGATCCACTCGATTCGGCCGCCAGATACCGGGTGTCGTGTTCGAACACATGGCCGATCACGTCGAGCCATGCCGGTGCGTGATAGGCCGAGGCCTCTGGGTGGTTCGCGACGTACTTTTCACAGGCCTCGCGCGATGGCCGGTCGTGGACGGTAAGCGGAATCGAGGCAGGCCTGACGGTGGCGCTCATACACCGACGGCCTTGAGGGCGCCGGCCCGCTCGCGTCCGGTGCAGAAGTACGTGAATCCAAGCGCCCGCGTCTGCCCGGGATCGAGCACGTTGCGCGCGTCGATGACGATGGGCGACGACATGAGCCTCCGAACGCGTTGGAGATCGAGGCCGCGAAATTCATTCCACTCCGTCATGATGACGAGCGCGTCGCTTTCCTGGACGGCGTTGTACGCATTCGAGGAAACGAGACGGCCGAGGCGACGTCGCTCAGGGCTGCGGCCGCTTGCGCGGAGGCGACGGGATCGAAAGCCCGGACACTGGCACCGGCCCGCGCGAGCTCCCGGCAGACGTAGAGCGACGGCGACTCGCGGACGTCGTCAGTATTCGGCTTGAACGCCAGCCCCAGCACCGCCACGCGCCGGCCGGCAAGGCCATTGAGCGCCCGGGCGATCTTGTCCACGATGATCGCAACGTTCATAGACTTCCCTCACCATACGTAGGGCAGCGCAAGCGGAACGATCTTGCCGGAGGCGGTGACATGGCCTCGTACCTTCAGCAGCGCCGCGACGGTGCCGAAGCTGAAGTCTGTGAGCAGCGTTCTCAGCCGGCTCTCTGTCTTCGCGAGGTTCCGGTAATGGCGGAAGCGCCCCAGCCAACCGGCCCTCATGCGTGGCTGGTCCGGATCGATCTCCCACGGATGCAGATAGAACACTGCGGCGCGTCCTTCGACTCGATTGAGCCGCGCGATGCCCCAGCGTGTCCATGGATACGGCAGAATCCGGAAGTAGCCGCCGCCGGCGACAGGCAGATTGACTGGGCCGACGCGCACGGTCGATCCGGGCACTTCCATGAGCGCCCCGGCCTCCCGCTCGACGTAGAACGGCTCACGTGGCGAAACCGGAATGCCGTACCGGTCGTGCCTGATCGGAAAGATGCTCGCGTCGTACCAATAGCCTTCCTCGATCAACACGTCCAGCGCCCAGAGCGAGCGAGGCGTAATTGAGTAGCTTGGCGCACGGTAGCCACCGACAGCGCATCCGCCAGCGTCCTCGATGATCTGCTTCGCTCGCCGCACGTCTTCCCGAAACGCCTGTGGCGTCTGGTCGTACACCAGGCGGTGCGCGTAGCCGTGCGAGGCGATTTCGTGTCCCCGCTGCGCAATCGTGCGCACGAGTTGCGGGTAGCGCTCCGCCACCCATCCAAGGATGAAGAACGTGCTCCTAACCCGGTAATCCTCGAAGATGTCGAGCAGGTGCTCCGTGTTACGGGAGACGCGGCTTTCCATGCCGGCCCACATCGAGCGCGGCACGATGCCGTCAAACACGCTGACGTGAAAATAGTCCTCCACGTCAACGCTCATCACGTTGAGGACCCTTCGGTCGGCCTGTGAGGGCGCTCCAGGCATCAAGCGCCTTTTCCCAATACGACCGTCTTTACCGTGGCGAAGATGATGAAGATGTCGAGCGCGATCGACATGTTCTTGATGTAAAACAGGTCGTACTGGAGTTTTTGCAGCGCGTCTTCGACGCTCGCGCCGTACGTGTAGCGCACCTGTGCCCAGCCGGTGAGTCCCGGTCGTACGATGTGCCGCTGGCCGTAGAACGGAATCTGCTTTGTAAGCTCGCCCACGAACTCGGGCCGTTCGGGTCGCGGACCGACAAAGCTCATGTCGCCTCGCAGGACGTTCCACAACTGAGGCAGTTCGTCGAGGCGTGTGCGGCGGAGTACCGATCCGAGAGGCGTCACCCGTTGGTCGCCTCCCTTGACGGCCCAGACGGGGCCTGTTGCCGCCTCGGCGTCCGGACGCATCGAGCGAAACTTGTGCACGACGAAAATCCGTCCGTGGCGACCGACGCGGCGCTGGTGATACAGAATGGGGCCGGTCGATGTCAGCCGGATAATCATCGCGATGAGAGCCATGACCGGCACGGCAAGCACCAGCACGACGGCGCCGGCCGTGACGTCGAGCGCCCGCTTCGACATGGAGAGGAACCGCGACTTCCGGAACCCGGGCGCAAAAATCAGCCAACTCGGGCGCAGGTTCTCGACGGCGATCTTACCGGTGTACTGCTCGTACACCGACGCAAGATGATCGAAGGCGACGCCGTCGAGGCGCATCTCGAGCAACTTGTCGACCGGCAATTTGCCGCGAGCGTCGGCGAGACTCACTACCACTCGATCGACATGCCGGGCGCGTACGATTGATGGGATATCTTCGATGGTGCCCACCACGCCGGGGTTGATGACTGGTGCGCCCATCCGCGTCGGATCGGGATCGACGAAGCCGACGATCTCGACACCGAGCTCGTGCCGCCGCTCGAACATCTCGCGCGCAAGATCAACCGAGGCGCGCCCGGTGCCGACGAGCAGCAGTCGCTCACGAGGTCTCATGTTCCTGCTCAGCCACTCGAACAGGAGTCGCCAGCCGGGAATCAACGTGACGAGGAGAAGGGCGGCTATGACGATGACGCCACGTCCGATGACGAGCGATGGCAGCGCGTAGTAGAGCCCGGCCAGCAGGAACGACGAGGCGGCGAGCGCCTGTACAAGCCGGACGAACAGCTCTTGACGGTCTGCCAGCCTACGGACGTCGTATAGGTCGGCGTAGTACAGGCATCCCTGCAGCACCACCGCGACGAGGAAGAACTTGAAGAGGCCGTTCCCGGCGAAGACGAATTCGGGCGCACGCTCTCCGAACCTGACGAACGCGGCAGACGCGATCGCCAGGACGATCAGCACGGTCTCGAAGGCGACCAGCGTCACCGAGCGCACGGTAAGGACGCGAGTCAAGACCCCCATCTGAGTACCCACCGTGGGCGCAATCTGCATCTACTGAGCGACCATCGAGGAACTCGAACCAACGTAGTAGTAGTGCGAGTCTCCGCCGTAGCCTCCATGCGGTCCCATCGTCGCGTTGTTGAGCACGACACCGAGTATGCGGGATCGGCCAATCGCCTCCATTGCGCGCTTGACCATCGCGTGCGGCGTGGACTCGGCTCGCACCACGAGCAACGCCGCGTCGACCATTGACGCCAGCAGGTTCGCGTCCGGCAGCAGCATGAGGGGAGGCGTGTCGATGATGATCCAGTCGAATAATTCGCGCGCCTCGTCGACCACGCGGCGCATGCGGTCCGAGATGAGGCCTGCCATCGGGTCGGATGTCGGACGCCCAGCCGGCAGCAGCGACAGCATGGGTGTGACCTGCCTGACCACCATTCTTGCGTCGCGTGATGGGTCGAGACCGTCGGCAAGACCGCATAAAGTCTCGACGCGAAAAACACAGTGCAACGCGGGCCGGCGCAGATCGCCGTCGATGACGAGAACGCGCTTGCGATAGGAATCGCTGAGCGTCAATGCGACATTTGCGGCGGTGAGCGTTTTACCCTCACCGGCCAGAGCACTGGCGACCATGACGACCTGGGTGCGGTTTGCGGCCTGCGAATCGTGGAGTACGGCGGCAACGCGCCGATACTGTTCCCTGCTGATACCGGGCATGCGGGGATCGGTGACGATCTTCTCAGCCACTTGGTCCCCAAACGGCGCGTTCGGGCCTTCTGCCGGGGGCTGCCACGGCGTCAGCGGCCTTATCGGTTGCGGGCCGGTTGATGATGTCCGGAAGGGTGATCTCGCGATCGACAGCTGGTCGAAACTGGTCGGACATCTCGACGGGGAACGGCTCGTGCGCCAGCGCGAGAGGGTCCTGTTCGTCGTCACTTGTTAAACGTTCAGCTGCGCGCCGCATCGCTTCGTCAACTCGGCTCATTTTTCTCCTGTTCCGTTGTCCTAGACGGTGGCTCGAAAGAAGGAAAACCGCCGCTTCCAGGCAGCGGCGCGATTGGCGACCGGCTCTGGGCGCGGCACCTCCGCGGCATCGTCAGTCATCGCGGAATCGAACGTAATCAACCGGTTTGGGCTCATGCGTTCGGCGCCGGATTTGGCGATGGGCGGAACGGTGCCGGCTGGCGCTGTAGCGACAGGTAAATGTACTGTCGCGCGCGTATCGCTGTCGCTGCGCAGGTCCAGGTCCTGGCACACCTCCAAGACGACTTGTGTGTTCACGGGGCGACGCTGCAGGGCGAACCCGGCAAGCAGGGCGTTATCGGCAATCACGCTGAGCGTGCGCGGAATGCCTTTGCCGCGCTCGTGCATCAGGATGACGGCCTCCCGCGTGAACGTCTGAGCGCCGACGCCCCCGGCAGCCCGGATCCGGCCGGCTATGTACGCACAGCTTTCCAGGAGCGTCAGCGGGCGAAGCTCGCAGCGAAGCGCCACGCGTTGCTTCAACTGGCGCAGCGACCGCTCGTTCAGCCGGTCGGCCAGCTCCGGCTGGCCCGCCAGAATCACCGACACGAGCTTTTCCCGTGCAGTCTCGATATTGGCGAGGAGCCGTATCTCTTCCAGCAGTTCGAGGGGCAGGCTCTGCGCTTCGTCGATGACCAGCACGCTGGACTCGCCGCGCTCGCGTCGCCTGGCCAGCAGTGCCTCCAATTCCAGAAGCAGCGCTGTTTTCGACGCCGTCGCCAGCTGGCTGAGCCCGAACCGGCTCGCGAGCATCTCGACGAATTCAGTCCGGCTCAGAGCGGGATTCTGCAGCTGCACGCAGTGCACTTGATCGGGCTGTCTTTCCAGCGCAGTGCGGATGACGGTTGTCTTTCCGGTTCCGGCATCTCCGAGGAGCAGAGTGACGCCCTTCCTGCTCGCAATCGCGTATTCGAGATTACTGAGCGCTTCGCGATGAGCGTCAGTCAACACGAGATACTTAGGGTTCGGCGTCAGATCAAACGGCCGCTCACTGAACCCGAAAAACGATTCGTACATCAACGCACCCAGTTGACGATGTCGTCCATCATCCAGACGATCATGGCGATCGCGCCCATCATCGCGACAAATGAGGCCGAGAAAGCAACCAGCCGCTTCTGTCTGACTCGCTGGCGCTCCAACACAGTACTCATAACGGGGATGACTGCGACCACCGGCAGCGAAAGGCTGAGCGTCACGTCGTCATCGGTGCGAAGCGTCGTATCGCGATACTCAAGGAGCGCAATCAACCCGAGGCCAAGCGCGAGTCCGGCTAATGCGCCGAGCACGTTGAGGCGCGGACGATCGGGGCTGAATGGCCGCTGAGGCAGCCGCGGCGCGTCGATCAGGCGAAACTGCTCGCCAATTTGGCGACGCTCGAGATCCGCGGCGATTCTCGACTGCTGGCTTCTCTTCAGCAGCGCCTCGTACTGTTCCTGCATCATCGTGTAGTCGCGCGTCAGCTCGGTTTCCTCCGTTTCGCGCATCGGCGCCGTCTCGACCTTGGCGCGATAGGCCACGAGCACATTCTGAAGACGCTCTTCTTCCGCGTGAGTGGCCGCGATGCGGCGATCGATAGTGTCACGCTCGTTCTGCAGATCGGCCAATCGCTTCTGATCCGCCGCGTTCAGGACCGGACGCGCCGACGTTCCGACGCCCACCGGGCTGATCAGCTCCTCTGCCTGCGCCTTCTGTTCGAGCTCGCGAATCGCACGCTGCGCACGAATCACGTCGGGATGTTCGGGCTTGAGTCTTAGCTGCAGTGCCCGCAACCCGTTGCGGGCTTGCTGGAGCTGCTCGGCGGCGGGCTGTTCTGTCTGGACGGCTTTCGGCGATGCCGCCGGCGCCATCTCCGCGCTGATGGTCATGATGTCCGCCATCATCTTGTCGATTACAATCTGGCGGTCTCTGTCTCTGTTGACCCTTTCGATGAGATTCTGAATCTGGCTCTGCGTGTTCTGCATGACAGCCAGGTTCGACTGTACCTGTGAGGGGAGCTGGCCCGCGTACCTTCGCTTGAACTCCGCCACCCGCTGCTCGCGGTCGGCAAGCCGACGGCGCGCCTCATCGACCTGTGTCTCGATGAACTGACTGGTCTGGTCGGCCTGCACGGTACGATCCTGCAGGTTCTCGGAAATGAACTGGGACGCCAGGCGCTCGGTTACCTGCAGCGCGGTGCGGGGGTTGTCCGACGTGAACGAAACGGTGAAGGAGCCGGGTTGCTCCCGCCTGCTCCGCGCCCGACCGATCTGCACGGAGATGTCCCGCCGCATCAGCTCGACGACGTCCTCCATAATCATCGTGCGGCGCTCTTCTGGGAAGAGGTTCAGCTCCTGGATGATGCGTTCGAGCCGCGTTCGGCTCTGAATCTCCTGGCTGATCGCCTGAAGTCGAAAACTGAGACTAGCCGTTACCGTTGACTGGACGTAATTTTCGGGCACTTGCGGGGGAACAACCCGCACCTGGGCTTCGGATCGGTACCTGTTCGGCAGAAACTGTGTTCCGATCACGGTTCCCAGCGAAATGATCACGAACGGTACAATGGCGACCCATTTTCGACGCCACAGGATTTCAACGTAATCTTCGGGTCGATACGTCTTTCCCGGGAGCATTAAGGCCTCCTCGCACTTTGGTACAGCGGAACCCACACGCTCACGAAGACGCGAATGCTGTGGCGCTCGAAATCGTTGGGCAGACCGGGCGCAATCGTGGCCCGATCACCGAACACCTGCCGATAGTAGGAGTACGTCACACCGGACCCGACATGGCGCGTCAGACCGACGGTCAGCGCGGCGCTGCCGCCGTAGAGCTGCAGCCGGTTGCCCTCCGAGGAAAAAAATCCCTGGCCGCGGAGCGCTCGCGCCGTGGCCTGAGCTTGAACGCGGCGGTTGAGGAAGCCTCCCACTCCGGCCACCGCGGAATCGGAGAACACGGGCTCGGGCCAGGTTTCCACGTACGACAACCCCCGGTTATACGAGAGCGATGCATTCCATGAACGGCCGATTTCGTGATTGAGCCGGGCCATGCCCGTGGCGCGAAACCGCATCGCCTCGGTGCGCGACCGCCGCGAGGCGGCGCTACCCGTTCCGAACGACACGGTCGTCCGCCGAGAAAAAGAAAGCGCACGGCTGTAGTTCACGCCTGCATCGAGGAAGTGGTTCCCGTATTCGCTTCGCCCGTAGAGGGCCCTCGAGTACCCATACCCGAGCCGCGCGCTGAGATTTTGGGTCAACGCGTGGCTGTAACTTGCGTTCCCGCCGTGACTCGCGAACCGGTCCGTGAGGACGCCCGCCCGTTCGCGGGCCCGATAGCTGTACGCAGCCGCGAACGTCCCGCGGCGCGTCAACGATCGCCCGTAGGCGAGGCCCGCGTTATACGCGAAGTAGTGTTCCAGGGATGTCGGAAAATCCTCGTCGATCGTAATGGGATCGACAAATCGGGACTCGAACAGCGACGGCGTCATCGAGCGCAGGCTATACGGCTGATACGACGCTCCTGCCTGTGCCGAAAAGCCGGCACCCAGGCTCGCCCCTGCCCCGACGCTGGCGTACTCTCGCCTGATGATCCTGCTTCCGAGGCTCGGATAGTACCGGGCGCTCGTGCCGGCCGAGGCTCCCAGTCCCACCGCCCCGCGATTCAGCGAATACGAAAGAACGGCCGAACCGGTCGTTACGCCACCCCGGAACCGGCGAGTGACGTCGCTGCTCCGGCCGAAATCTCGACGACCGAGTGCGTCGGCGACGAGGTTGGTGTCCCATCCGGTGCCGAGCGACCCGCTTGCGGTGAGCCGCTGTTCGGTCTCACCCACATCGCCGGCAAACAGCCCGCGGTAAGGTCGCTCCGTTCGCCACTGCGCGTCGGCAGCAGGTGCGGCCGTCAGCGCTGACACCACGACAATCAATGCAGGGAACAGTCTCATGGTGTGCGCCTTCTTACGGAACGATCACCGTGTCGCCGGGCTGCAGCTCGATGTTCTGATTCAGGTTCTTTCCTTCCCGGACGTCTTCGTAGTTGAACCGCTTGGCAACCTGCTTGCCGTCCTCGGTTCGCATGATCAGGATCTTGTCGCTGTCGGCGAACTCCTGGAGCCCACCCGCCATCGCAATAAGCTGCATGACCGTTGTCGGTCCAGCCAGCGGGTACTGGCCGGACTTGCCGATATTCCCGGTGATGAAGACCTTCCGGCTGTTGATCGCCTTGACCACGACGGTCACGCTCGGATCCTCGACGAACTTGGCCGCCGCCGTTTGAATCCGTTCGCGCAACTGGTCCGGTGTGAGACCCGCGGCGGGGAGGTCATTCAGCAGCGGCACTGTGATCCTGCCGTCGGGTCTGACGGCGGCATCTACTGACAGATCCTTCTCGCGCCAAAAGACGACGGCGAGTACATCCTCCGGACCAATTACGTACCCTGGCGGGGGCTCGACCGCGCCGGGCACAACGGGAGCTCCTGTCGTACTGGCCGGTTTCGGCGCAGGTTTCGAGGGCGTCGATTGAGCGAACGCGCTTCCGCCCATCGACACGAAAGCGACCGCCAAAGCAAGAGTCGGCACTAGCGCCTTGCGCAACCAGCTCCTCATGATCCTCATGGTTTGCCTCCCTCCGCTCAGCGGAATTCCTTGAACGGCACCTGACAATCGTGCTTGCGCAAGAAGTTCAGGAACCGCTTGTAATCACGCGACTCCATGTTGAAGAGCCGGGCCACGATCTTGTAATTGCCTCGCGCCTCCTGAAGCCCTTTGCGGACGACGTCGCGCACGTTGGAGCGGGTGATTTCGCGCTGCATGTAGAGGGGATATACAACCGTCCAGAACGATTCGCGCTGTTCGATGAGCTTCCTGTAGAGGTCGTCGGCGACGGTGCGCCGCCGCTCACGATGCGGCCGCGATGTAGACCCATTGCGCGCTTTGATCTCGTTCGGCAGGTCCTCGGGACGTATCGGCTCGGTTCCCCCGTTGACTGCGATCCGCTCGATGACGTTCTGCAGCTCACGCACGTTGCCGGGCCACGCGTAGTCGACCATCATGGCCATGGCTTCCGACGATATGTCCCGCGGGGCGTACGCGTGATCTGCGAAGGACCGCAGGAAGTGGATCGTGAGTACGGGAATGTCTTCGCGCCGTTCCCGCAGGGGCGGCACCGTCAGGTGAATGACGTTTAGACGATAGAACAGGTCCTCCCGGAATGTGGCCTGGACGATCATGTCGCGCAGGTGCTTGTTCGTGGCGGCGACAACGCGGACGTTTGCGCGGCCGGCAACACGATCGGCGCCCACCTTCTGCAGCTCGCCGGTTTCGAGGAACCGGAGCAGCAGACCCTGCATGCGCAGCGTCATCTCGCCAATTTCGTCAAGAAACATCGTTCCGTGGTCGGCGAGCTCGAGTTTGCCCAATTTGTCGCGATACGCGCCGGTGAAGCTGCCACGTACGTGACCGAACAACTCCGATTCCAGCAGCGTTTCGGGCAGTCCCGCGCAGTTCACGGCCACAAAGGGCCGCTCTGAACGAGAGCTTCCGGTGTGAATGGCCTGCGCGACGAGCTCTTTTCCCGATCCGCTTTCCCCTGTGATCAGCACCTTCGCGTCAGAGCGCGCAACCCGGTCGATCTCCGCCTTGAGATCGCACATCGCCGTACTTTCGCCGACAAGCAGGTTAGGTCGGATGCCTCTCATGCCTCTTGCTTCTCCAATGAAACTCGTCGCCGCTGACATGCGGCGCACTGTCTCGCGTTCGCGATTGATTTGGGACCTTGGAGCGCGCGTTCCGGAGAAGAAACTCGCCCTCGGTGAAACCTGTTTGTGCAAGGAAGTCGCCACTACTATATCGCCATAGATGAAGTCGACTAAGTGGTGGTGAAACTGTGGCTTATGGGATGCGACCAGCGGCACCCGTCGAAATTTGTCTGGTTTGTTGGGGGGAATCCGGACTCCGTGTGGAACGGCGGTCAGGGACAAAAGTCTCCTTGTTGGATTACTAATGACACCGCAAAAACACGCAGAAACGTGCACACTGGCGGGACCCTCAAGAGAATCGCTGTCTTGACGTTTGGGCGTCGCGCCCCCGGCAGGCGGGCCGGGCGCCCAGCCTCCCGGATGTCAGGGCCTAAGGAGACGGTGCGGTCGCCTGGTTTCCTGTAGAAGCTCAGCCGCAACGGAAATTCGAGATCGTTTCTTCGTGTCACGACCTCGCTGCTTCGCGAGGCGCGGTTGCGCGGCGCTGCACAAAAGTTTTTGAGACGGGGCGTTTCGCCAATTGATCGTGATCCACACGTCGGAGCCTGTTCCACATCGACACATGACTGCACGCGAATGCGCGAACGGTGAAGTCCAACAGTTCGATTTTGAGACGATGTTTTCAGGGAAATGACAATTTCGTGTGAAAAAAATCCTCCAATTTGCACCAAAATGTTCCTTCGTCGCCTTGACTTCCTTCTGCCGTCCGCGCACAATTTTTGAGTTTTTGCTCCCTGGAATTTTCGTTCGGGACCAGAGGCCCAGGTTATGAAAAAGGCAATGACTTTGGTGGGAGTCAGTGCGGCGATTCGCAGCGTCGAAGAGGAAATCGATCACGCTGCGCGCTGCGACGCCAAAGTTCTGATCACAGGGGAAAGTGGCGTCGGGAAAGAAATTGTCGCGCGTCTCATTCACGAGGGCAGCGCGCGAAGCCGCGGTCCTCTCATCACGATCAACTGCGCAGGATTCCCGGACTCGCTTCTGGAGTCGGAACTTTTCGGACACGTCAAGGGCAGCTTCACCGACGCGCATCGCGACAAGCGCGGCTGGCTCGAGACCGCCAACGGCGGAACGATCTTCATGGACGAAGTCGGCGAGATGAGTCTTCGCATGCAGGCTCTCTTGCTCCGATTCCTGGAGACTGGAGAAATACAACGGGTCGGGTCCGATCGCCGGCTGCCGCCGGTCGATGTCCGAGTGGTCACCGCGACGCATCGGCGGCTGGTCGAACACATTACCGACAAGACATTCCGTGAAGATCTGTACTACCGCCTGAACGTCGTCCACATCGAAGTGCCGCCGCTTCGGGAACGTCGGGAAGACGTGGTCGGTACTGATGAACCACTTCCTCCACATGTTCTGCGAGTCATATCAGTTGACGGTGCCTGAAGTGACGCCGGAAGCCGTCGGTTCGCTGACGGCCTATGCGTGGCCGGGGAACGTACGCGAGTTGAGAAATGTTGCGGAACGCCTCGCGCTGCGCTGCAGAGAGGGTCGCATCACGGTCGACATGCTGCCCATCGAGATTACGCGCGAACGCCGCGTGCCCTCGACGTCGGTGACGGCAGTCGCGGCGCCGTCAGGTTCGCAGGTGATTCTGGATCGGATCCTCAACGACGGTGCGTCATTCTGGTCGGAGGTCTACGAACCCTTCATGGCGCGGGACCTTACGCGGCACGACGTACGCGAACTGGTCCGGCTTGGACTGGAGCACACGCGCGGCAATTACAAGATGCTGGTTGCTTACTTCAACATGCCGCCGGAGGACTACAAGAAATTCCTTAACTTCCTCCGTAAGTATCAGTGTCATGTTCCGTTTCAGCGTTTTCGCATGATGCCTGCGACGCCGCCGAAGAGGGACGCCAACCTGGCAACGGCATAACGCCCGCACGAAGGAGCGACTGTAATTCGGCGTTCTCCAAATCGAAGGGACTGAGATACGCCGCTCCGACCTCCCGGGCCTCTCGCTCGGTGGCCGGATTCGCATCGCCAAACACCACGGCCGGAATTCCCTTTGCCCGCGCTCGCAGCGCAAGGTGCAGCCCGTTGTATGCGCCGAGCCTGACTTCAGCGATCACGACATGCCGGTCTCGCGTCGAGTTGATCGCGGCCGGCGCTGTACGAAGTCGTGACCGCAGGCTCGCAACCCGACTCGCGGAGCCACGATACCAGTGTCATCGCCAGACGCGTATCCTGAGCGACCACCAACACCTTGTGTGACCGGTTCATTCGTTTCTCGGCCGGCGTATTACGCAATTTACACGCCGCGTGACCGATCGACGAAATTGTCAGTGTTTGCTTACTTTCGGGTGATCTTCGATTCCGGAGAGATGGGGCGCAGAAAGACAACGTCGGCCGTGGCGCAGACTTTAGGCATCCCCGCCACGGGTCAAATCAGGATCCCAACGTCCGACGGCGCTGCAACCCTGCCGCGTCTCGATCCGTAACCGCGGGAACCAGCTCATCCCACGACATGAAGGACAGACTCGAGGCCGAATGGCCTTTTTTTCCCGTGCCGGCTCCTGGATCGACGAGGTGCTCGACGAGGCTCAAGAGCTGAGCGCGATCCAGCTCATGCGTGAGATACGCGACCCCTAGGCGTTCGGCCTCACGTTGGAGCACAGGGTCGGCGTCTCCGATGACGGCTGACGGAATTGCGCTGGCTTTGGCCCTGAGCGCCAGGTGCAGCCCGTTGTAGTCGCCGAGGCGAACTTCGGAGATGACTAGAGCCGGACGATGCTCGAGGCGCGATTTGGCGGCCGAAAACGAGGTGACGAGTATAACGGCACACCCGGCTTGGGTAAGCCACTCCATCAGGTTCGCGGCCAGCTGAGAAGTCGGGGCGACAACAAGCACGCTGAACGGGTTCATAAGCAACCTTCCCGCAAGAGTGGGTAGATGGCAACGCAAAGGGGCTGCCATAGGTGATACGACCAATTTCGGCTTTTTCGGGAAATTTCTGTAGCCTCGAGACGGCGTTGGTATGAAAAAACGTCGTCGGATGGTTGCTTTTGCGTCGTCTAAAGTGTCATCGCGTCAGGTGACGACGGGTTTTGCCGGAGCCGATAAGAATGACGTGGAAGGTCCCGTTTCGCACCGGACCGCCTGGCTCTTCACCCGTGGTGATTCTTCCATCACGATGTCCGTCCTCGAAGAGGCGTCGGGGATTGCCCTTCTGGTCCTTGGGCCCGGAGAGGCGAGCGCCACTTACCGCTTCACCCAAAGGTCGGCTCTAATCGCGTATGCCCAGGCCCAGGAACAGAAGTTCCTGGACGAGGGTTTTCAACTGCAAGCTGTTGCGGAACGCCGCAGTGGGCGAGGCGGTCCGCGCCCGGGCACGGCGGATCGCCGAAGGCCAAAATCCTAAAGGCTTGGAGTGCCTGAGGTGCCTGGAGTGCCTGACGGTACCTTAGGTACCTCAAGCACTCTAGAATCGTCTACCGAGTATGGAAGGCTGGCGGGGGTGGGACGAGTACGCGCCGTTTTATGACTGGGAGAACGCGCGTACGCTCGGCCGCCGCGATATTCCATTCTGGCGCCAGTTTGCGCTCGGTGCTTCGGGCCATGCGCTCGAGCTAGGTTCCGGAACGGGACGCATCACACTTCCGCTCGGTCGCGCCGGCGTTCGCATCGTCGGGATCGACAGGTCCGCTCCGATGCTCGCACGCGCGCGGCAGCGTTTCGCTCGTGCCGGCCTGAGCAGGCGAATACGACTGGTTCGCGGCGACATACGCCATCTTCCGTTTCCCGTCTCCACGTTCGCGACTGTGCTCGCGCCGTACGGCGTATTGCAGTCGCTCTTGCGAGAAAGGGATCTCGTGGCCACGCTTGACGCCGTTCATCATGTGTTGAGACGCGGCGGCACCTTCGGCGTCGATCTGGTGGCCGATCTGCCTGCATGGGAGGAGTACCGCAAGCGTCTGAGTCTCCGCGGCTGGCGTCGGCAAGGCGGGACACATGTGACGCTGGTGGAAACGGTTCGACAGGACCGCGCGCGGCGTCTCACCATCTTCGACCAGGAATTCATCGAACGGCATGGCCGCCACCGGCGTACATCACGCTTTGCGCTCACGTTCAGGACCCTGTCCGTTCCACAGATGGTCCGGCGGCTGGAAAAGGCAGGTTTCGGAATAACCGCACTCCTCGGCGATTACCGGGGCGGGCCGTGGGATCCTCGCGCTGAGGTATGGATGATATTGGCGAGAAAAGGGTGAAAGTCCGATCTGATAAGATTCCTCTGCTTTAGAGGAGTTTTTCCATGTCCGGTCATTCCAAGTGGCACACCATCAAGCACAAAAAGGGTGCCGCCGATGCCAAGCGCGGCAAGATTTTCACGCGCCTCATCAAAGAGCTGACCGTGGCCGCTCGCAATGGGGGCGGCGACGCCGACACCAACCCGCGCCTCCGCACGATCATTCTGGAGGCGAAGGCCAACAACATGCCTCGGGAAAACATCGACCGTGCGATTCGCAGAGGGACAGGCGAAGAGCCTGGCGTTTCGTACGACGAAGTGACCTACGAAGGGTATGGCCCGGGCGGTGTTGCGCTCATGATTGAAACGCTCACCGACAACAAGAACCGGACCGTTGGCGAGATCCGCCATCTGCTCAGCAAACATGCGGGCAATCTGGCGGCCGAGAACAGCGTGGCCTGGCTGTTTTCGCGAAAGGGTCAGATCGTCGTTGAAAAAGGCAAGGTCGACGAGGACAAACTGCTGTCGGTCGCACTCGACGCCGGTGCCGACGACATGAGTGACGATGGGAGCGCGTTCGAAATCGTATGCGCGCCCGAACAGTTCGAGGCCGTACGCGATGCGGTGAAAGGGATTGGAGTGAGTCCTGCTGCCGCGGCAATCGCCATGGTGCCTCAGAATTACATCAAGCTTGTCGGTAAAGAAGCCCAACAGATGCTCAAGCTGATGGAGGCCATCGAAGACCACGACGACGTGCAGCACGTCTGGGCCAATTTCGACGTCGAAGAGAAGGAGATAGAGGCTTCCCTCGCGTGAGAATTTTCGGCATCGATCCGGGCTCCGAGCGCACCGGTTACGGCTGCGTGGAGACGGACGGCCGTGTTGCGCGCCTTGTCGTCTGCGGTGCTATCACCGCGTTGCCCGGTGACCCCTTTCCCCAGCGCCTTGCGCGTATCCATCGCGAGCTCGTTCGCTTGTTGAATGGGTGCGCTCCGGATTGTGTCGCCATTGAAGCGCTGTTTCACGCCGCCAATGTGCGAACCGCGCTCAAGCTCGGACACGCTCGTGGCGTGGCCGTGCTCGCCGCCGTGGAGGCCGGATGTCCGGTCGCAGAATACACGCCCGCGGAAATCAAGCGAGCAGTCGTTGGATACGGGCGTGCCGAAAAGCTGCAGGTTCAGCAGATGATCAAGTTGCTGCTGGGCCTGGCCCAGCCGCCTTCTCCGCATGATGCAGCGGATGCGCTCGCGGTCGCGATCTGCCATCTGCATTCGATGCCGCCGATGTCGTCGCGCTCGCGGGCCGACCTGCAGTCGCCGACACGACGGCTTCGAACCGCGGCGCGCCAATGCAGGGGCCGACCTTCAGGCGGCCCTGAGACCGGCTCTGCGAAGCCGCGCAGCTGGCGCCAATATCGTCCGCGCACCGCTGGATGATTGCGTTTCTCCGCGGAACCGTCCTCGACAAGCAGCCGAACCTGATCATCGTCGACGTTCATGGCGTGGGATACGAGATCCACGTTCCACTGTCGACGTACTACGACGTCGGCGATACCGGCAGAGAGGTCGGACTGCGCATCCATACACACGTGCGTGAGGATGCTCTTCAACTGTACGGTTTTCTCACCGCGCTCGAACAGCAGCTGTTCGAGCGGCTCATCGGAATCAGCGGCATCGGACCAAAGCTGGCGGTCGCCGTGTTGTCGGGTATCGAACCGCGGGAGCTGGTCGCAGCCGTGCAGCGGGCGAACGTCGCACGTCTGACGGGCATTCCGGGTATCGGCCGCAAGACTGCGGAGCGAATCGTCCTCGAGTTGAAGGATCGGCTGTCGCAGCTGGCGGTTCCAGACGTCGATCGCGCGGCCGCCATTGCGTCGGATGACAGACTTCGCGACGACCTGCTCTCCGCGCTTCAGAATCTGGGCTATCATCGCCCGCTGGCGGAAAAAGCCGTTGATTCCACACTCGCCGCGACCAGCGCGCCGACGTTCGAACAGGCGCTCAAGGCAGCACTTCGCGAGCTGATGCGATAACTTCCACCTTTGACCTATGAGTGATCGTTTGGTTGTCGGGGGCCGCCTGGACGACGACGCGCAGTATGAGGCGGGCCTTCGTCCACGATCCCTGCGCGAATACATCGGACAGGATCGGGTTCGCGACAACCTGGTCGTGTCGATTGCAGCCGCACGCGGCCGCAACGAGGCGCTGGATCATGTTCTTCTCTACGGTCCGCCCGGACTCGGCAAAACCACTCTCGCCTATGTCATCGGCAACGAAATGGGAGTCACAGTCCGCGCCACCGCGGGTCCCGTCATCGAGAAGACGGGCGACCTGGCGGCGATGCTGACGAACCTGCAGCCGCACGAAGTCCTGTTCATCGACGAAATTCACCGGATGGCTCCCGCAATCGAGGAGATCCTCTATCCGGCGATGGAGGACTACGAACTCGACATCGTCATCGGTCAGGGGCCGAGCGCGCGATCGGTGAAAGTGCCGCTGCAGAAGTTCACGCTCATTGGCGCCACCACGCGCGCGGGACTGCTCTCTGCTCCTCTCCGGGCCCGCTTCGGCATCGTGCATCGCCTGGATTTCTACGAGGAGCGCGATA
Source organism: uncultured Acidobacteriota bacterium (assembly GCA_963814955.1). Classification (GTDB taxonomy): domain Bacteria; phylum Acidobacteriota; class Vicinamibacteria; order Vicinamibacterales; family UBA2999; genus DATCJA01. Next base: position 457,780 of record CAWFEX010000006.1, on the reverse strand, counting down.
TTCAGGAAATTGTCCGTCGCTCCGCGAACATCCTGGGAGTGCATGTGGACGACGCCGCCGGTCGTGAAATCGCGCGACGATCCCGCGGCACACCTCGAATTGCCAATCGGCTGCTCCGGCGTGTTCGCGACTATGCGCAAGTGCGGGCGGATGGCAGCATCACCGTCGATGTGGCTCGTGATGCTCTGCAGCTGCTCGAGGTGGACGAACGGGGCTTCGACGAGCTCGATCTCCGGTTGCTGCGGACGATCATCGAGAAGTTCAACGGCGGTCCCGTAGGGCTCAACAGCCTTGCTGCCGCCATTCACGAAGAGAAGGACGCCATCGAGGATATCTATGAACCCTTCCTGATACAGGCAGGATTCCTCGATCGAACCCCGCGCGGCCGCATGGCCACGCCGCGCGCCTACCAATACTTGGGGCTCGTTGCCCCGGGGAAGGACTCTCGTTTGTGGTAACGACTCCCGCCTCCAGCCGCGCGATTCGCGCGCGCATCGCCAGTGTCGCCGCCTACGTGCCCCCGCGAGTTCTCACGAATGCGGACCTCGAGAAAATGGTTGATACGAGTGACGACTGGATCATGAAGCGCACCGGCATTCGTGAGCGGCATATTGTCGACGCCGGCGTCGCGACGTCCGATCTCGCGAAGGAAGCATCGATGCTTGCGATCGAGCGCGCCGGGCTGGCGCCAGCCGACATCGATCTCATTCTCGTCGCCACGACGACGCCCGATACGCTCTTCCCGAGCACCGCATGTGTGCTTCAGGCGAAGATCGGCGCGACGCGCGCCTGGGGATACGACCTTGGCGCCGCGTGCTCGGGCTTTACGTACGCGCTCACCACTGCCGCGCATCTCGTCGCCGCCGGGGGCAGCCGGAATGCACTCGTCGTCGGCGCCGATGTCATGTCGAGCATCATCGACTATACCGACCGCACGACCTGCGTGCTGTTTGGCGATGGTGCCGGCGCGGTCGTCGTCGGGCGCAACCACAACGGAGAAGAGGCCGGCATACTTGATTTTGAAAACTATGTGGATGGCAGCGGAGGTCCCGCGCTCTGCATGCCGGCCGGCGGCAGCCGCATGCCCGCGAGCCGCGAGACGGTAGACGGTCGTCTGCATTTCGTGAAGCAGGATGGCCAGGCGGTCTTCAGGTTTGCGGTCCGGAACATGGAAGAGGTATGCCGCCGGATTCTGGACCGAAACAAACTCTCGGCTTCGCTCATCGATTTGTTCGTCCCTCACCAGGCCAGCAGCAGGATCATCCTTGCGTGCGCAGACAAGCTGGGCCTGCCGCGTGAAAAGATCCTCATCAATATCGACCGCTTCGGTAATACGACCGCGGGCACCATTCCATTGGCGCTCAACGATGCAGTCGCGTCCGGACGTCTCAAGCCCGGCAACCTCGTCCTTCTGGCGGCCGTCGGTGCCGGGTTTACCGTCGGTGCGGTGTTGCTAAGGTGGGGCTGACGACAATGACGAATTGACGGATTTACGTAATTGGATTTATGGGGTTGCAGTAAAGATCGGATCGGGCCGCTATTTGCAATCCACCCGTAAATGCGTCAATTCGTCACTCCACGCGCTCTCTCGCCCGGTCAGGCCCAGCGGCTCATCGCGCTGCGGAAATTCGCTCAGTTGCTCGACTCCGCGCTGATTGTGCCGGGAACGAGGTACCGAATCGGTCTCGATCCGATCCTTGGGCTCGTTCCTGGAATTGGCGACCTCGTCTCACCGCTGTTTGCCATTGGTATCTTGTGGCAGGCGCACGACCTTGGCGTTTCGCGGGTCGTGCAGCTGCGCATGATCTTCAATGTCGCAATCGATGCGCTTCTCGGTGCGGTGCCGTTCATCGGCGATCTCTTCGACTTCGTCTGGAAGGCGAATGACAAGAACATGGCGCTGCTCGATCATCATGCGGAGCGCGAGCACCAGGCTTCCCCCGGCGACTGGATCTTCGTTGCGTTGCTGACGCTGGCTGTCATCCTGATCGCGGCAATTCCCTTCGTGGTTGCCGCATGGATCATCGCCGCAATCCGCCAATCCTTTTCCTGACTAATGGCCCGACGAAGGCCGAAGACGCCGCCTCGCATTTTTCTGTTGTCGCCGGCAAACTGCGCCGGTCGCCGCGCGCAGTTGGTGCTCGCACCGGCAGCGCGATTCGCCCTGGCCCGCGAGCTTCATAGCCGCGAGGGTGCGACGCTCGGGGATCTCTTCAGCTTCATGAGCGGACTTTACTTTCGCGGCAAGCTGGCGTACGCAAGACGATTTGCGCGGCCGCCAGACCCCGACGATCCGGTGACCGCCGGTGGTGTGCTCGTCATTACGCCGAATGCCGGTCTTCGTGCGGCCGACACACGCGTCACCATCGACTCGTTGAGAGCGTTTGCCGCCGCCCGCATCGACCTCGCCAATGCCAGTTACCGGCAGCCGCTCGAACGGGCCGCGCGGACGCTGCAAGCCGCAGTCGGTCCGCAGTGTGAAGTGGTGCTCCTCGGGAGCGTCGCCTCCGGCAAGTACGTCGATCTGCTGCTGCCGATTTTCGGGCGGCAACTTCTGTTCCCCCACCACTTCGTCGGCCGCGGCGACATGAGTCGAGGCGGGCTGATGCTACGGTGCGTCGAGGCAGGCCTCGAGCTCGAATACGCGCCGCTCGAGGGTGCCATCCGCCACGGGCCGCGTCCGCCCAGACTGGAGCCACGAAGGACGCGAAGGGCATGAGGCATCGCGCCGTCCAGATTCCGACCGATGTCGACAACGTGACGGTGGCCGTCGGCGGACGCGAAGTGCGGCTCACGAATCTCCGCAAGCTGTTCTGGCCCGAGCGCGGCGTCACGAAAGGCGCCTTGATTCAGGACTACGCCGACGTTGCGTCCGTGCTGCTTCCGCACATTCGCGATCGCGCAATGGTGATGAAACGCTATCCGCACGGAGCCGGCGGCGCGTTTTTCTTCATGAAACGCGCCCCCGCGCCCAGGCCCGAGTGGATTCGCACGTGCCGGATCGAGCACGATTCGGGAAACATCATCGACTTTCCCGTGATCGATGACCTGCCGTCGTTGCTCTGGGTGATCAATCTCGGCTGCATCGATTTGAACCAGTGGTACGCCAGGTGCGACGACATCGATCGTCCGGATTACGTGCATTTCGACCTGGATCCCGGTCGTGGCGCAACCTTCGATCAGGTACGCGAATGCGCGTTGATCCTGAAGAATGCACTCGAGACACTCGGTATGAAGCCGGTCGTGAAGACGAGCGGCTCGAAGGGCATGCACGTGTATGTGCCGATTGTTCGAGGTCCGGAGCAAAAGGCTGTATGGACCTTCGCAAAGGCGCTGGCCGTGGAGCTGGCCTCCCGGCATCGCTCGCTGATGACGTCCGAGTATCGTGTCGCGAATCGGCCGGCGGCCAGGGTGCTGGTCGACTACAACCAGAACCGGTGGGGCAGCACGCTGGCCAGCGTGTACTCGGTGCGCCCGACACCTCACGCCACCGTGTCGACACCGCTGACCTGGGCCGAAGTTGCGGATGGTGCGCGGATCGAAGATTTCCGAATCGATAACGTTCCGCCGCGCGTGGCCGAATACGGTGACCTCTGGAAGCCGCTGCTCGTTGCCAAAGGGCGGATCGATCTGAATCGGTTTCTTCAGGTCACAGGAAAAAGGGCGAAGCCGGCCCGCGTCTGAAGGGCCTTGTTGATGGCAATGGCCGCCTTTGCGCCTTCGGCCGCGGCGACAATGGCAAACTGCACATCGCGCGACGCGTCTCCGACAACGTAAACTCCCGGCACGTTCGTCTGTCCGAGATGGTCCGTTTTCACCAGGCCGAGTCGTGTCAGGCTGCAGCCGAGCCGGCCTGCGAGATCGCTTCGAATCCGCTGTGTCGTCACAAGGAAGATTGCTTCGCAGGCAATACGCTCGTTGCTCGCAAGGACCAGATGGTTTACGTGGCCGGCCGAATGCTCGACCGCCCCGATGGGGCTTTCGTTGACGGCAATGGCGTGCTCGGCCAGCTGTTCACGATGCACTCGCCGGAGTTGAGCCGCTCCGTTGGAGCAGAGCATGATCCGGTCGCTCCATGTCTTGAGCGCCAGCGCGAGGGCGGCACCGTTCTTTTTCCGTCCAATGACAACGATTGACTTGCCGCGGGATTCCCATCCATCGCAATACGGACAGTGGTGGGCGGTAATGCCGAAGCAATCCGCGAGACCCGGGATGTCTGGCAGTTCGTCGGTGACGCCGCATGCAATCAGTACGGTGCGCGCCGCCAGCTGCGTGTCGTCCGCTAGCGTTACGTCGAAGACTTCCGCAGCACGTCGGACATCAATGACCTCGATGGAACGCGACTCGATGCCGTACTGGTTCAGTTCGGCCCGTCCCAGCCGGAGCAGATCGAGAGGCGCGATGCCATCGCGTGTGAGAAAACAATGAAGCTCGCGGGAGCGCGCATTTCGCGGCGTGGCGGCGTCGCAAAGCAATACGCGGCGGCCGCAGCGCCCCAGGACGAGAGCGGCATTCAGGCCGGCGGGACCGCCTCCTACAATGAGTGTGTCGTACACGGACACCGTGGCTGCAAGCAGGCAGCCACGCTGCGCAGTCGTACGTAGTGTCCGGCTTCCGCCAGGGCACGATTGTGCAAGACGCGCGTTCAACGTGCCGGAATGGACATTGCCGACTTCGAGTTCGATCTGCCGGATGAGCTGATTGCACAGGCGCCGCCGGCGCTGCGTGGTGAATCGCGACTGCTCGTCCTGGACCGGCACAGCGGCGCAATCGAGCATTCCGGGTTCACGGATCTCGTCCGTCACCTGCGAGCCGGCGACCTGCTTGTTCTCAACAACACCAGGGTGTTTCCCGCACGACTCCTTGGCGTTCGTGTTCCGAGCGGCGGAGCAGTCGAGTGCCTGCTCATACGCCGGCTTTCAGCAGACGACTTTACGGGCGGACCTGAAGGTCGGCCCCTGCACTCAGACCACCCGTCCGGACCTGTAGGGGCCGACCTTGAGGTCGGCTTTCCGAACGTCGGGACTTCCCACCACTGGGAAGCGCTGATGCACCCCGGACAGAAACTCAAGCCAGGTGCACGTGTCGTCTTCGAACGTGACGGTGTGCGGCTTGGCGGCGAAGTCGTGGGACGGCATTTCCACGGCCGCCGGACGATCCGGTTATGGTCGGACCAGAACGTCGACGTCGACGATGCAATCGATCGCATCGGCCACGTTCCCTTACCGCCGTACATCAAGCGCGGCGATCAGCCCGCCGACCATGAGCGCTATCAGACCGTGTACGCCCGCAGCCGCGGCGCGGTGGCGGCGCCGACCGCCGGTCTTCATTTCACGACCGACATGCTCGACAGACTTGCCGTTCGCGGCATCCAGCTGATCGAGGTGACCCTGCATGTTGGATATGGGACGTTCAAACCAATCCGTGTCGAGCGGATCGAAGATCACGTCGTCGACGCGGAGAGGTTTGTTGTTTCGGCAGACGCTGCAGAGGCGCTTGCGCGCGCACGGGAAGAGCGTCGGCGCATCATTGCCGTCGGCACAACGACCGTCCGCGTGCTGGAATCGCTGGCCGTCGGGGAAGGAGGCCAAATCGCACCGCAGGACGGACATACTGAGCTGTTCATTCGCCCGGGTCACGAGTTCCGGTTGGTGGACGGGATGATCACGAATTTTCACCTCCCCCGGTCGTCACTGCTGGTGCTCGTTGCGGCGTTCGCCGGCCGCGACAGAGTCCTTGCCGCGTATCGGGACGCGATCGGGCGCGGATACCGCTTTTACAGCTACGGCGACGCGATGCTAATCGTGTGAAAGGGGGAAGGGTGAAAGGGGGAAGGGGAAGGGGGAAGGGGGAAGTGGAGGGGGAAGGGGGAAGGGGGAAGGGAGAGCGGGGCACGCATTAGCGACGAGGTGTCCGGATGGCAATTCCGTCACACACAACGTCTCGTTGGGTGTGTCGATTTCGCGCTGCGCCCCTGAGTCTGGCGTCCTTTTAAGAAGATCCGAGTGGGCGCGCCATGTGCGTTCTGTCGCGCATAATGTCGAGAATCTCCTCGTTCCGCGATCTGCTCGTATGGCAAAAGGCGATGATTCTTGCGGAGGATTGCTATCGACTGTCAAAACGGATGCCCCGAGATGACCAATTGGTTCTCGGTTACCAGATCCGCAAATCGTGCGTCTCAGTCCCATCCAACATCGCCGAAGGTTTCGGCCGCCATTCCACGCCCGAATACATCCATCATTTGCGGTTTTCGAAAGGGTCGGTCAACGAGCTCCAAACGCAAGTGGAGCTCGCGAAACGGCTGCAGATCGTGACCAACGCGGAGGCGACGGCAATCATCGCTGACGCCGAGGAAACCGGCCGAATGTTAAACGGACTCGTCAACGCGCTCCGACGTTGAGTTAGTGCCCTCCTCTTCTCCTTCTCCCCTTGCCGATTCCCCCTTCCCCCTTCCCCCTTCCCCCTTCCCCCTATTAACGTAGTGTCCATGCCGCTTCCCTACGAAGAATTCGATCTGTCAGGAGTGCGCACCTATCCACTGGCGTCGCGTACGAACAAGGCGCGTGCGGCTGACTTCGCGCGGCCAGTCGAACGCGGGGCCACGTTCAAGGTGTGGTTTGAATCCCTGCCAGCGATTCTCGGCGCCGAAGATCTCCGGAGGGTTGTCAAAGCAATCACCATGGCGCGAAGCGGCGGTCGCCGAATCGTCTGGGGGCTCGGCGCTCATGTCATCAAAACCGGCGTATCACCTGTCGTGATCGATCTCATGCGGCGAGGGTATGTATCCGCCGTGGCGTTGAACGGCGCGGGTATCATCCATGACTTCGAGATTGCGTTTGCCGGCGCGACATCGGAGGACGTCGACGAATCGCTTGGTCCGGGGCGCTTCGGCATGGCGGACGAGACGGCGGTGCTCCTCAATGACACCATTCGGCGCGGAGCGGAGCGCGGGCACGGTCTTGGTCAGGCCGTGGCGGCGTTTCTTTCCGAGCGAAATCCGCCGTTTGCCGGCCACAGCCTCGCCATCGCCGCCCATCGTCTGAACATTCCGATTACCGTGCACGTGGCGATGGGCACCGACATCATCCATATGCACCCGGCAGCGTCCGGGGCGGCGATTGGGGAAACGAGCTTGCGTGATTTTCGATACTTCACATCGTGCGTTGCGCAACTTGGCGGCGGCGTCTTCGTCAATTGCGGATCCGCCGTCGTGCTGCCCGAGGTGTTCCTGAAGGCGGTGGCGCTCGCACGCAACCAGGGAGTGCCGCTGGACGACCTTACGACCGTGAATATCGACTTTCTTCGCATGTACCGGCCGCAGACCAACGTGGTGACCCGTCCGGTCGCCGGAACGAACGGCGTGGGGATTTCGCTGATCGGTCATCACGAGGTGCTGATTCCGCTGCTCGCGGCGGCGATTATCGACAACGAGTAGCCGAAGCCGGGTCCGCGGCGGACCGCCGGATCAGAGGGCTGCTAAGATTGACGATTCAGGCCGGAGTAGCTCAGCCGGTTAGAGCACGCGTCTCATAAGCGCGGGGTCGGCGGTTCGAGTCCGCCCTCCGGCACCACTCGGCTCGCCCGTGTTGACGGGCTCGCTCGTGGCAGGTCCTCCAGCAGGGCGAGTCGGGTGGTGCCCTGAGCGAGCGAAGCGAGTCGAAGGGCGTGCCCTCGTGCCGACCACATTGACATCATCGCTTCACCAACAAATCCGCCGCACCATCCGCCGCTACGGTCTCCTGCCGCCAGGATCGCGAGTTCTTGTGGGACTGTCCGGCGGATCCGACTCGGTGGCGTTGACGCGGCTGCTCCTCGAACTCGCGGAAAACAGTGAGTTCGGGGTTGTCGGCGTCGCACACTTCAACCATCGGCTTCGGGCATCCGCCGAACGGGACGAAATGTTCTGCCAGGAACTGGCCCAGCGGTTCGGATTGCCAATTGTGATCGAACGCTTCGACGTCTCTGAGTATGCCGATGAACACCGGCTTTCACTGGAAGACGCGGCGCGTCGACTTCGGTACCGCTTCCTCGAGCGCACCGCGGCGGCTCTGAAAGCCAATCGGATTGCCGTGGGCCACACCCAGGACGACCAGGCGGAAACATTTCTGCTCAAGCTCATGCGTGGGGCTGGCCTGACCGGCCTTGGCGGGATTTACCCACGCCGCGACACTGTAATCCGGCCCCTGCTGGATGTCGCTCGCGCGGATCTTCGCGTCTATCTCGAGCGCCTGGGGGAGCGGTGGGTCGAGGACGAGAGCAACGACGACGTCGGCAATCCACGGAACCGCATCCGGCATCGAGTACTTCCTGAGCTCGACCGTGCCGCCGGGGCGCCGACACGCCCTGCGATTGCACGGGCGGCTGCACTGATTCGAGAGGATGGGCAGTGGCTCGATGAGCTCGGTCAGGAACGATTTCGTGCAATTGCCGCCGAGACCGATTACAGAATCGAGTTCGATGTCTCAGCTCTGGTAGAAACGCCGGTCCCTCTACTTCGCCGGGTGCTCCTGGAGGCAATGAGAAGGCGATCGGGCGGGCGCGAAATCGGTCTCGAGCATGTGGAATCCGTAATGGCGCTGCTCGGCGGGCTCCAGGGCGGCGGGATCGACGTGCCCGGGTGCCGCGTGGAACTTCGCGGCGGAAAACTGGTCTTAATACAGCAGGGGGCGCTGTAAGGTGATACTCTTAAATCCGATACACCGTGGGGAGTTAGCTTGAACTCTACCTTGAAGAGCCTGGTGTTCTGGATGGCCCTCGTGGTCATCGGTGTCCTCGTCTGGAATTTTTCAACAAAGTTCCAGACAAGCCATAAACCACTGAGCTTCACGGAGTTCATGGCCTCGGTCGACGCCGGGCAGGTCGATCGGGTCACGATCACCGGCAACGAGATTACGGGCGTCAACAAGGCGAACGAAAATTTCCGCACTTACGCCCCTCCCCAGTACGAGGGCCTGGCGAACCGCCTCCTCGAGCGTAATGTCATTGTGTCGGCGCGTGAGCCGGCGGCCAGCCCCTGGGCGGCTCTGCTCTATTCCTGGGCGCCCATCCTGCTGATGATCGGCTTCTGGATCTTCTTCATGCGCCAGATGCAGAGCGGCGGCAACAAGGCGCTTTCATTTGGCAAGAGCAAGGCGAAGCTGTCGTCAAGCGCCCAGAAAAAGGTCACGTTCAAGGACGTGGCAGGCGTCGACGAAGCGAAGGACGAGCTGCAGGAGATCATCGACTTTCTGCGCGAACCGCAGAAGTTCCAGAAGCTTGGCGGCCGAATCCCGAAGGGCGTGCTCCTCATGGGTCCGCCCGGAACGGGCAAGACACTGCTGGCACGTGCGGTTGCCGGCGAGGCCAACGTGCCGTTCTTCTCGATCAGCGGTTCGGACTTCGTCGAGATGTTCGTCGGCGTCGGCGCCTCGCGCGTGCGGGATCTCTTCGAGCAGGGCAAGAAAAACGCGCCGTGCATCGTGTTCATCGACGAAATCGACGCGGTCGGCCGCCATCGCGGCGCGGGCCTCGGCGGTGGCCACGACGAGCGCGAGCAGACGCTCAACCAGCTCCTCGTCGAAATGGACGGCTTTGAATCCAACGAAGGCGTGATCCTGGTTGCGGCGACGAACCGTCCGGACGTACTCGACCCGGCACTCCTCCGTCCGGGCCGCTTCGATCGCCGCATTGTGGTGAACCGGCCCGACGTGAAGGGACGCGAGGGCATTCTTGGCGTCCACACCAAGAAGATTCCGATGTCCGACGATGTTGACGTTGCCGTGCTCGCGCGCGGCTCGTCAGGCTTCTCGGGCGCCGATCTGGCGAATCTGGTGAACGAGGCGGCGCTGAATGCGGCGCGCTACAACCAGAAAGTCGTTCGCATGCTGGACTTCGAGTTTGCGAAAGACAAGGTGCTCATGGGCGCCGAGCGGCGATCGATGATCATCAGTGAAAACGAGAAGCGGGTCACGGCCATCCACGAGGCAGGGCACGCGCTGCTGACGGTCATGTTGCCGCAAGCCGATCCCATTCACAAGGTGACGATCATTCCGCGGGGCATGGCGCTGGGTCTCACCCAGCAGCTGCCGATCGACGAGAAGCACAATTACTCACGCGAGTACCTCGAGGACCAGATCGCTATTCTGCTCGGCGGGCGTATCGCCGAGGAGATCACCATTGGCAGCATCACCACCGGGGCCGGCAACGACCTCGAGCGTGCGACAGAGCTGTCGAGACGGATGGTCTGCGAGTGGGGCATGAGCCACGCGATGGGTCCCCTCACCTTCGGCAAGAAGGAAGAGCAGATCTTCCTGGGCCGCGAAATCGCCCAGCATCAGGATTACAGCGAAGACACCGCGCTGCGGATCGATCAGGAAGTCAAGCGGTTCGTCACCGACAACTACACCCGCGCGCAGAGTGTCCTCCTCGAGCACAAGCAAAAGCTGCTCGACCTTGCCGACGCGCTGCTTGCACGCGAAACGCTGGATGCCGAGCAGGTGAGGCGCATCGCGTCGGGCTTGCCCATCGACGACGCGACGGCCGCTGTGGTTCCGGCCCGGGAGCCGCGGGTTGCCCGCGAAAAAGAGCGCCCCGCGATCGTTCCGCCACTTCAGCCGAGGCCGCAGGAATAAGTTCAAACTTCAAAGTGCAAAGTTCAAACTAAGTGACAAGTGGGCCCGTGCCAAGCGGGCCCTTCGCATGTACGGCGCACGCCGCGACGCCGAACTTCCCTACTTACTTTGCACTTTGCACTTTGAAGTTTGAACTTGTACCGTTCCCCTGTGCTTCGCCGCCGGTACACCATTCCGCTCGCCCATGGCAAGAGCCTGACTGCCGGCGATCGCACGCTCGTGATGGGCGTCATCAACGTCACACCCGATTCCTTTTCCGATGGCGGCCGCCTGTTCGATCCCGCGCGGGCCGTTGAAGCCGGCATCCGGATGGTGGAGGAAGGAGCCGACGTGTTGGATGTCGGCGGCGAATCGACGCGGCCGGGCGCGGAGCCGGTAGACGAGCGAGAGGAGCAGCGCCGCATACTGCCGGTCGTGGAAGGGTTGGCGAAGCGCGTCCAGACCCCTGTATCCGTCGATACGTACCGCGCATCGACCGCCGCCGCGGCGCTGAAGGCCGGCGGCGCGATCATCAACGACGTGAGCGGTCTGAGGTACGACCCCGGTCTGGCAGGCGTTGTTGCCGCGAATCAGGCCGCCGTCGTACTGATGCATACGCGTGGTCGCTCGAAGGACATGTACCAGCAGGCCTCATATCACGACCTCATAGGCGAAGTTCTCGACGAGTTGCGCGAAAGCATTGCGTTTGCCACGACGGCTGGCATTGTCTCCGAACGGATCATCGTCGATCCGGGCCTCGGCTTTGCGAAGGACGCGCGCCACAGTTATGAAGTGTTGGCCAGACTGAGCGGATTCATCGAGCTCGGTCGGCCGGTGCTCGTTGGTCCCTCGAGAAAGTCTTTTCTGGCTCGGCCTCTCGGCGACCCGGTGACGCCCGCCGCACGCGACTGGGCAACTGCAGCGGCGGTGACCGCCGCTGTTCTCGCCGGCGCCCACATCGTTCGTGTACATGCGGTACGTGAGATGCTGCAGGTTGTCCGCGTTGCCGACGAAATAAGGCGATATCATGCGGGAACTTGAATACTCTCCCTTATGTCCTGGCTCACTGAACTGCTGCGCCGGCCCGCCATTGCCTGGTGGGATCTGCTCGACATCGCGATCGTGTCGATCATGGTGTACGAGCTGCTCCTGCTCATTCGTGGCACGCGGGCCGTGCAGATGGCGCTGAGCGGCGGCTTTCTCATCGGATTGTTCTTCCTGTCGCAGTGGCTCCAGCTGGAGACGGTGAATTGGGTCATCCGGAACCTCGCCGGCTATGTGGTGTTCGCGATCATCGTGCTCTTTCAGTCGGATATCCGGCGTGCGCTCGCGCACTTCGGCCGCGCCCCATTTTTCCGCTACTTCGAGCGCGTGCAGAGCGCCGATGAGACGATCGAGGAACTGGTTGCGACCGCGGCGAACCTCGCGACACGGCGCATCGGCGCGATCATGGTGATAGAGCGGCAGATTGGGCTGCGCAATTACATCGAGGGAGGCATCCCGCTCGATGCGCTGGTGACCTACGATTTGATGGCGAGCATTTTTCACCCGGGATCGCCGCTGCACGACGGCGCTGTCATCGTTCAGGGAGATCGAGTCGCGGCAGCCGCCTGCTTCCTCCCGTTATCGGTAAATCCGCGGCTCGGACGCGAGCTGGGAACGCGTCACCGCGCGGCGCTCGGTCTGACGGAGGAAAATGACGCGGTCGCCATCGTCGTTTCGGAGGAAACCGGTAGCATCTCGCTGGTCCGTGACGGCAAGATCGAACGGGGAATTTCGCCCGAGGCGTTGAGAACGGAGCTGCGTTTCATCATGGGCCGTCGGCGCGCGCGGCTCTTCCGCACCGAGCCGACGAGCTCGCTTGCCTAATGGCTCTCCCGGGTTTTCGTCATTTCGGTTTAAAGGTCCTGTCCATCGTCCTCGCGGTGCTGATCTGGCTCGCCGTGTCGGGCGAGCAGATCGTCGAGCGCGCGCTGCGTATTCCGCTCGAGTTCACGAACCTCGCACCACAGTTGGAGCTCGTCGGCGACACGCCGAATGTCGTGGACGTGCGAGTCCGCGGATCGTCGGGCGCGCTCGGTCGCGTCGCGGCAGGAGAGCTCGTCGCGGTTCTCGACCTGCGGTCGGCGCGCTCGGGCAGGCGCTTGTTTCACCTGACGAGCAACGACGTTCGCGTGCCCTTCGGCATCGAGGTTGTGCAGATTTCGCCGTCGAACATCTCGGTCACCCTCGAGACGTCGGCCACGAGGGTCGTGCCTGTTGTTCCGGAGCTCGCTGGCGATCCGCGCGACGGCTACGTCGTGGGGACGGTCGCCGCCGATCCCTCAACGGTGGCCGTCTCGGGTCCCGTGAGCGCAATCGACCGACTGACGCAGGCGATTACCGAACCGGTGTCCGTTGCAGGAGCGACCGAGACGATCACCGAAACAGTCAACGTCGGTGTCGCCGATCCGGGCGTGCGCCTGGTTTCGCCGGTTGGCGCCAAGGTCACCGTCACGATCATGCCGGCGCCCGTCGAGTGGGTCGTCGACCGGATTGCCGTTCGGCCGCGCAAGGGTGGCGCCGCGGACATTTCTCCGGCGACGGTCACCATCTTCGTCCGCGGTCCGCGTGAGGCTCGAAGCTGGAACGTCAACGAGTTCAGCGCGTCGGTGGATATCGAGGGACTTCAATCGGGAACCTTTCTTCTGCCCGTTCAAGTGACGCCACCTGCACGTGTCGGCGTCATCCACGTGGAGCCTCCCGCGGTCAGAGTGCGAGTAAAGTAGGCAGTGCGCGGTAGGCTGTAGGCAGTTGGTGATGTGATTGCCCGGGCCTGCTGCGAACCGCCTACTGCCTACTGCTCACTCTTGTTAACAGCGATGGGACGATTGTTCGGCACCGACGGAGTGCGCGGAAAGGCGGGTGAATATCCCCTCGACAGCCCGACAATTCAACGGCTTGGCGCGTCGCTGGCGCGTGCAATGGGCGGTGATACGGGCAACGTCCGGTTTCTGTCTGGCCGCGATACGCGCGAATCGGGCCCATGGATCGAGGAACAGCTCGCGTCTGGGATTCGCAGCCAGGGAGGCACGCTGGTCAGCGCGGGCGTAATTCCAACGCCCGCGATCGCATATCTGACGCCCCGTATGGGTTACACGGCGGGCGTCGTGATCTCTGCCTCGCACAATCCGTTCGAGGACAACGGAATCAAGGTGTTTTCAGGGACGGGCGCGAAGTTTACGGAGGCACTGGAGGATCAGGTCGAGTCGATCATGGCCGACCCGTCGTGGGCGCTGCCAGCCGTGGTATCCAACCTCCAGTCTGCTCCGGATCAAATCGACTACCGAACGGCGTACATCGCGCATCTTCTTCGGATCTTTGAGCCGGACGCCCGACAGCAAGGTGCACGCATTGCGATCGACTGTGCGAACGGTGCCACCACGACCGTGGCGCCCGGCCTGTTTGAGAAACTCGGTTTCGAAGTACGTTGCATCGGCTGTGAGCCCGACGGCCGGAACATCAACCTTGGTTGCGGGTCAACCGCTCCTGAGCTGCTGGCGCGGACGGTCGTGAGTGGCGGCTACCGCATTGGCATTGCGTACGACGGCGACGGTGACCGCGCGATTCTCGTGGATGCAAACGGCCGCATCGTCGACGGCGACGCCGTGATGCTGATGTGCGCCAAACGGATGAAGACGGAAGACCGGTTGAAGAGGAACGCGGTAGTCGCGACGGTCATGAGCAACATCGGTCTGGAGATTGCGCTCCGTCAGGCGGATATCGAGACGATTCGATGTCCTGTGGGCGATAAGTACGTGATGGAAGAAATGATTCGGCGGGATCTGTCGCTGGGCGGCGAGCAGTCGGGCCACGTGATATTTGCTGACTACCTGTTTACCGGAGATGGACTCGCGACGTCGCTGAACGTCTTGCGAACGATGGCGGCGACGGGACGGGAGCTTGCCGACCTGGCCTCGGACTTGACGAAATATCCGCAGGTGCTGCTGAATCTGCGTATCGACCGCAAGGTCGATCTGAAGACGATACCTTCCGTGGCCTCCGTTCTTGCCTCGGTCGAATCCCGACTCGGCGCGAACGGCAGGCTCCTGGTACGGTATTCGGGTACGGAGCCGTTGCTGCGCGTGATGCTCGAGGGACAAGACGAGGCGCAGATTCGGAAATGGGGCGAAGAAATCATCGAAGCGGTGAAGAAACACGCCGGAACGAATTGATCCGTCTTTCAGTCAACGTCAACAAGGTCGCGACCATCCGCAATTCGCGAGGTGGCAGTGTGCCGTCGGTGCTCGACGCCGTGAAGGTTTGCGTCGATGCCGGCGCGCCCGGAATCACCGTTCATCCTCGTGCCGACGAGCGGCACGTCACTGCGGCGGATGTGCGTGAGATCGCCGGCCTCCTCGCGTCACTCGATCGGCGGGTCGAATACAACATCGAGGGGGATCCGCGGCCCGATCTCCTCGATCTCGTGCACGGCGTGAGACCCGACCAGTGCACGCTGGTGCCAGTCCGACCCGGTGAGATTACCAGTCAGGCAGGCTGGTCGGCCGACACTCCGCGACCGTCGATCACGCGAACCGTTGATGGTCTGAAGGCAGCGGGCATACGGGTCAGCCTGTTCGTCGACGCAGAAGACGCGCCGATCCGGTGGGCAGCAGATCTCGGGGCCGATCGGGTCGAGTTGTACACCGAGCCTTTCGCGAGGGCATTCGAGCGGGGCGCTGCAGAGGCCGGGCGTTCGTTTGCGTTGTACTCTCAAGCTACCGCGCTTGCGCATTCGCTTGGGCTGGGCGTGAATGCGGGCCACGACCTGAATCTTGAAAACCTGGTTCTATTTCGGACACTCGCCCACCTCGATGAGGTCTCGATTGGACACGCGCTGATCAGTCGCGCGTTGTTCGTGGGCTTGGATCGCACCGTTCGTGATTATCTGGAGGTTTTGGCACCCGCATGATTGTGTCGCGTTGGCATAGGCGAACCGGATACTGGCCGCGGACGCTCGGCGTGTTTGCCGTCGCGTTCGTCATCGTCGCGCAGCTGCACTCGCAGCCGGCCGGCCGCCTTGTCTCGTTTCGCCTGGCTGACGGTCGCATGCTTTCCGGCCTTCTGATCGAGGCGCAGAATCGTCCGGCGCCGGCAGTGGTGCTGGTACCGATGCTCGGCCGACCACGGGATGAGTGGCAGACGATGGCGCAGCGGCTGTCCGAGGCGAACATGAACGCGCTTGCCATCGATCTGCCCGCCACGGCTCTGCCCGAGAGTCCGAGTGAGCTGGCGCAATGGCATCAAGTGGTTACAGGCGCGGTCGCATATCTCGCCAGCCACCCGTCCGACGTACGTGCTGACGCGATTGGCGTCGTCGGCGCCTCCCTTGGCGCCAATCTGGCGGCGGTGGCGGCGGCGGCCGACACGCGAATCAGCTCTTTGGCGCTGGTATCACCATCACTCGACTACCGCAGCGTGCGAATCGACACGGTATTGACCAAATACGGTGCCCGCCCGGCACTGCTCATCGCCAGCGTCCACGATCCCTATGCGGCTCGATCAGTGCGCGCCCTGGCGCAAGACACGTCCGGCCCGCGCGAAGTGCGCTGGTCGAGTGTCGCCGGACATGGCACCGTCCTTCTGTCGCGCGATTCGGAGCTGGCGGCAGGGCTCATCGAATGGTTCCAGCGGACGTTGGGGGGGAAGTAAGATCGGCTTGAGGCGTCCATGAAATCCGAATCCATCGTCTTTGCCATCGCCGGAATGTGCTTTGGCGTCATCCTGGGTTGGGTGATTGGCGCACAGCAGACTGCAAGCCGCCCGGCTCCCGCGATCGCGTCGGCGCCTGCCGGTGGTCAGGCCGGGGCGCGCCAGGCGCCGCCGCTTGACGAGGCGCGCGTCCAATCGCTGATGACGATCATCAAGAGCGATCCGAAGAACGCAGGGGCTGTCGTTCAGCTGGCGAACATCTACTTCGATGCCGAACAGTATCCGGAAGCCATCAAGTGGTACGAAGAAGGCCTGGGGCTCGATCCGAAGAATCCCGACGCAAGCACCGACCTGGGCATCAGCTATTACTACACGGGCCAGACCGATCGCGCGCTGAAGCAATTCGAGCATTCGTTGACGATTAACCCGCAGCACACGAAAACCATGCTGAATCAGGGCATCGTGCTGGCATTCGGCAAACGGGATCTGGCCGGCGCTGAAACCGCATGGAAGCAGGTGATTGCGCTTGCTCCCGACAGCCCGGAAGCGCAGGCGGCTCGCCGCGGTCTGGAGGGCATTGCCGCCGCGGGTCACCCCGGCGCCGCCACCGCGCCCGGCAGCTGAGTGGCGGAGTGATGCTGCGGATTCTCCTCCTTTCCATTCTGGTCATCATCGTCGCGCGTTTGTTCTGGCGCCTCGTCGATGGGGTGATCGAGGGGGCGCGGGGAGGAGGCTCGCGAGGACCGACATACGCAGTAAAGCTCGTACGCGATCCGGTGTGTGGAACATTCGTCCCTCCGACGACGGCGCTTTCCGTGAGCGCGGGCGGCAACACGCATTACTTTTGCTCAGAGGAATGTAGGCGTAAGTACGTAGCAGGCAGCAAGTAGTCGGCAGGAACATGACCAGAGTCGAGGAACAGATTCGCGCGGACATCGTCGAAGCCGGTCGCCGGCTATATGCGCGCTCTTACATCGCCTCGAACGACGGCAACATCAGCGCCAGGCTCGACGATCGCCGTCTGATCGCAACGCCCAAGGGAGTGTCGAAAGGGTTCATGACACCGGACATGATGGTGGTTGTCGACTATGACGGCAACAAGGTCAGCGGCGAGCGCGATCCCTCGACCGAATTACCCATGCACCTCGAGATATACCGAAATCGTCCGGACATGAACGCCGTTGTTCACGCTCATCCTCCGATCGCCACCGGTTTTGCCGTTGCCGGCATCCCGCTGACGCGGGCCGTGCTCGCTGAAGTCGTCACGACGCTCGGCAGCATTCCGATTGCCGCTTACGGAACGCCATCGACGAGCGAGCTCCCGGAGGCCGTACGGAAGTACGTCAAGGCGCACGATGGCATGCTGCTCGCCAATCACGGGGCGGTCACGTGCGGCAAGGATGTGTTGGGCGCGTATTACAAGATGGAGACGATCGAGCACTTCGCGAAAATCAGTCTGGTCGCGCGAATCCTCGGCCGCGAGCATCTCATTTCGCGCGAGGAGGTCGAGCGATTGCAGGGACTGCGCGGTATCTACGGCATTCCCGCGCCTGCGCCGCTATGCGCCGATCCTTCTGAGGCGGGTGATGAGCAGGTCGCCTGCCAGGTTCTCGAAGCGCCCGCTTCGTCGGATGGACGTCTCGTGCCCGACAGGTCGTTTGCGGAGCCGAGCAGGGACGGAGAAATTCGGCTAACATACGGCGAACTGACGGCACTGATCGCCGACGCGGTCAGAACGCTCAAAGATTAGCACCTGGTGCTTCGTGCTTGGTTAGCGCTCGGTGCGTGGTGCGTACCGGAACCAGGCACCTGACACCGGGCACCAGGTACCAAAAGAGCGGAGGCTCCGAATGGGAGAGGCGCTGGGAATGATCGAGACCAAAGGGTTGGTCGCCATGATCGAGGCGGCCGATGCCATGGTCAAGGCCGCGAAGGTCACGCTGATCGGCTGGGAGAAAATCGGCGCCGGCTACGTGACGGCCATCGTCCGGGGCGACGTGGCGGCCGTCAAGGCTGCTACCGATGCGGGTGCCGCCGCTGCGCGCAGGGTCGGCGAGCTGGTATCGGTGCACGTCATCCCGCGACCGCACGCCAATCTCGAAGATACGCTGCCAATTGGGAAGTCCGTCGCCAGAACGTAGAAGATAGCCCCGATGATTCTTGCCCGCGTCGTAGGGACTGTTGTCGCCACGCGCAAGGATCCGCGGCTCGTCAGCACCAAGCTGCTCATCGCCCGCCCTATCGATCCGCAAGGCAAGAGTGAAGGGAACTATCTCGTGGCTGTCGATACCGTCGACGCCGGCGTCGGCGAGACGGTGCTCATCGTCAGCGGCAGCTCGGCGCGTATGGCCGCTGGCATGAAGGACTGTCCCGTCGATGCGGCAATCGTCGGCATTATCGACACCATTGACGTCTCAACCGGATCGTGACCCCATGCAGCTGGCGCGAGTGATTGGCGACGTCGTGGCTACCCGGAAGGACGACAACCTGACCGGTTTGAAGCTCCTGGTCCTCCAGCCGATCGGGGCCGATGGGGCGCCCAGCGGCCGGACACTTGTGGCGGTTGATTCAGCGGGCGCCGGTGTTGGTGAAACCGTGTTCTTTGTGCGGGGAAAAGAAGCAAGCTTTCCGTTCTATCCACAGGAAGTGCCGGCGGATGCCGGCGTCGTTGGCATCGTCGATCATTGGGATATCGAGACGTAGCGGCGATGCAACTCGCGCGAGTAATCGGGACAGTCGTCGCAACACAGAAGCACCGTACATTCGAAGGTGCCAAGCTGCTGCTTGTGCAACCTTTGACGCTCGACGACAAACCACGCGGAACCGCCCTCCTCGTCGTCGACGCGCTCGGCGCCGGAGTCCACGAAAAGGTTCTTGTCGTGATGGAGGGACGCGCGGCAGGGGAGGCGCTCGGCCGCAAGCTCGCGCCGGTCGATGCCGCTGTCGTCGGGATCGTCGACATGGTAGATCTAACGGAATGACCGACGATGACCTGCGTGCGCTCGTCCGCGCCGCAATCGCACGTCATACCGGGGCGACCCCGGATCCGGCGCATCCGCTCCCGACGCCGCGACTTCACCCCAGCCATGGAATATTGACCGTGCCCGCCGGCTCCGAAATGGATGGGCCGTGCATCATCGAGCCCGCCGTGATGTGCAACCACTGCGGGTATTGCAAGTCGATGGGGCACTAGGGCAAGTTCAAAGTTGAAAGTGCAAAGTATAAAGTAACTTTGAACTTACTTTTCACTTTGCACTTTGTACTTTGCACTTGATGAAGCCTTCCGTTCTCGTCACCCGCAAACTTCCGTCGTCGGTGATCGCGCGACTCGAGGCGTCGTGTGAAGTGGAGCGATTCGACGGCGACGGCAACATGCCTCACGACGCGCTTGCCGCCCGCATCGCCGGAAAGCATGGGCTCATATCACTCATTACCGACAGCGTCGATCGCGGCGTGATCGAGGCCGCCACCGAGCTCCGCGTCATCGCGAATGTTGGAGTCGGCTACAACAACATCGACGTGGCAGCCGCCCGCGAAAAGGGCATTGTTGTGACCAATACACCCGACATCCTGACGGATGCGACGGCGGACTTCACAATGGCGTTGATTCTCGCCGTGACCCGCCGGCTTGGCGAAGGCGAGCGTTTGATTCGCCGCGCCGAATGGAAGGGATGGGCGCTCGATCAGCTCCTCGGGATGCAGCTCGGCGGGAAGCAGCTCGGCATCATTGGCTTCGGCCGCATAGGCCGAGCGGTCGCTGCGCGTGCGGCGGCCTTCGGGATGACGATCGTCCATGCATCTCGCAAGGGCGATGGCTTACCGCTCGATCGCCTTTTGTCGACTTCTGACGTCGTGTCGCTGCATGTGCCTCTCATGCCCGAGACCAGGCATCTGATTGGGCAGCCGGAGCTGGCCCGAATGAAGCGAACGGCATACCTCATCAACACGACGCGGGGACCGGTCGTCGATGAGGGAGCGTTGGCCTGGGCGCTGAAAAACCGGCTGATTGCGGGAGCTGCTCTCGACGTGTACGAGCGCGAGCCCGAGATTGAGCCGGATCTGCTTTCTCTCGAGAACGTCGTGCTGGCGCCCCACCTCGGGAGTGCGACGAGCGAAACACGCACTGCCATGGCGGATCTTGCCGCCCGAAATGCCATTGCTGTACTGAGCGGAAAACCGCCGCTGACACCTGTCCCTTGAAGTCCCGCGCGTCTCGTCCTCGCAACGTCGGACGGATCATGCGCACCCTGGCACGTGCCATCACCGGTCTGGAGTTACCAGCAGTCGAGAAAATTTCGAACGAGCAGGCCGAAGAACCGTTTCAGATCCTCATCGCCACCGCTTTGTCCGCCAGAACGCAGGATGCGACGACCCACGCCGCGTCGACGAGGCTGTTCAGGAAGGCCCGCACTCCTCGATCGATGGCGAGGCTCTCGACACACGAGATCGAGCGACTGATCTACCCGGTCAGCTTCTATCGCAACAAGGCCCGCCACGTGAAGGCGTGTTGCGAAATGCTCGTGAACCGTTTTGACGGCAGAGTCCCGTCGACGATGGAAGAGCTGTTGATGCTTCCGGGGGTCGGCCGCAAGACGGCAAATCTGGTGCTGATTCTCGGCTTTAGAAGCCTCGACAACATCTGCGTCGATACGCACGTGCACCGCATCTCCAACCGCCTCGGGTGGGTCGCGACCCAATCACCTGAAGAGACTGAGCAGGCGCTGTACGCCACGACCGATCGCCGGTGGTGGCCTTACATCAACCTGTACCTTGTGACGTGGGGGCAGAATGTCTGCCGCCCGGTTTATCCGCGCTGCGGGGATTGCGTCATTCGGGACGAATGTCGAAGAATTGGGGTCCGAGAGACGACGTTTATCCGGAGATGAGGCTCTCGGGAGGACTAAAAGATGAAACTCCTACGTCTGGCTTTGATCGCGGCGATCCTTGTGGCTCCGCTGGCCGGTTATCTCGCGGCGCAGGGTGCGGCGCAGAAGTCCGCGGGGGCGGGACCGGTACTCGTCGTCGAGACGGGCAAGGGCACCTTCCAGATCGAGATGTATCCAGGCGAAGCACCAAAGACCGTCGAGCACATCCTTGCGCTCGCGAAGCGGAATTTCTACAACGGCCACAGGGTTCATCGCGTCGTGAAGGGCTTTGTCGTGCAGTTTGGCGATCCTCAGTCGCGAGACATGACGAAGCGCGACCGTTGGGGATCGGGAGGAAGCGGCCGGTCGATAGGCGTCGGAGAACCCAGCCCGAAGCGGAGGCACGGTGTGGGCGCCGTTGCGGCCGCACATCCCGGAGATCCGCGTCTCGCTGACAGCCAGATGTACATCACGCTGGCGCCGCAACCGAAGCTCGATGGTCAGTTCACCGTGTTTGGCCAGGTGACCTCCGGGATGGATGTCGTTCAGAAGCTCGCGGTCAACGACATCGTCAGGAGAGTAACCGTGAAGCCTTGACGACGGGAGCTGCGGTCCTTACAAGGTTGCGTATTTCCGGATACTGCTCCACGAGCGCAACGGGATACTCGCCCTCGTTCGTCTGCCCCAGTTGTGCCTTGAGCATCACGGCGTTCACCACCGATTTCGCGGCGAAGTGGTTGTTTGTGTAGAGATACGCCTTTTTGACCAGCTCATTCGCCGCCTTCGCCGTCTCGGAAAATTCCCGCAGTTCCTCGCCCGAGTACAAGTAGTTGTAGCGGTCTTCGCTCTTGTCGTGACGCCACCATTGAGCGGCGTTCCGTCCATGCAAGCGCATGTAATAGAACCCTGTGACGTTCGGCAGCGCATTCTGCCGGATCGAGAACCGGAATTTCGGTTCGTCGATCTGGACCCACGCCGCCTGAAACGCATTCAGTACCTGCAATGTCTCCGCGAAGTCATCACTCCAGCTGCGATGGCGGAGCTCGACGGCAATCGGGTAGTCGCTCAGCACCCGCAAGAGCTGTCCGAGATAGTCGCGGGACGCCGCCGTGCTTTTGAAGCTGGGAGGAAACTGCGCGAGGAGCGCTCCGAGCTTGCCCGCACGCGCGGCCGGCTCGATTCCGGATCTGAAATCGTCGATGTCACTTGGCGTGACCTGGGCGAGAAGGTCGAGCAATGGACCTTCTGAGCCGGGTGCGGATTTGAGGGCCGCTTCGCGAAACATTTTCGGGTGGGTGAACTTCTGGTACAGCTTCATCGAAAACGCAAAACGCTGCGGCGTGCGGCGGACCCAGTCAGCAACCACTTCCTGGCGCGGCTGGGCATAGAAGGTGGTGTTCACCTCCACCGTGTCGAAATGCTCCGCGTAGAACACCAGCTCGTCGAAGTTGCTGGTTCCGTCCCGTTTGGCTCGAGTGGCCGGATACAAGAGCCCGTTCCACCTGCCCTTGCCTGTGGGATAGCTCCACCCCGACGTCCCCACGTGAATGCTCATGTCACCAGCGATAATAAAGAGGTTGCTGACGATTAACGAGATCTTCCATTCAATCCAGGGCGAATCGTCGTACGCCGGACGCCCGTGCGTCTTCGTCCGCCTGACCGCCTGCGACCTGCGTTGTTCGTGGTGCGACACGGCATATGCGTTTTACGAAGGGCGCAAGAGGTCCGTGGACGACGTGGTTGCCGACGTACAGCGGGTTGACTGTCCGCTTGTCGAGGTAACGGGTGGCGAACCGTTACTTCAGGAAGAAGTGTACCCGCTCATGCAGGCACTGCTGAGATTGGGACGAACGGTGCTGCTCGAAACGGGCGGCCATCGCAGCACTGCGCGCGTGCCGGAGGCCGTCGTCACGATTCTGGATGTGAAGTGCCCGGGCAGCGGAGAGTCCGAACACAACGACTGGAGCAACCTCGAGCGGCTTCGGGCTCATGACGAAGTGAAGTTCGTCGTCCAGGATCGCGCGGACTACGAGTACGCGCGAGATGTCATTACGAGACATCAGCTCGCGAGCCGCACGGCAGCGATCCATCTTTCACCGGTTCACGCAGTTCTCGATCCGCGTCTCCTGTCGGAGTGGGTGCTGGCCGATAATCTGCCGGCGCGCGTTCAATTGCAGCTCCACAAGTACATCTGGGATGCCTCCACCCGAGGGGTCTAGCGCGTCCAAGGCCATTGTTCTCCTGAGCGGCGGGCTCGATTCGTACACCGCTGCGGCGATCGCCCGCCTGGAAGGATTTCGCCTGTTCGCGCTGACGATTCGCTACGGCCAGCGCCACGTCCGCGAAGTCGAAGCAGCGCGCGCGGTGGCCGCGTGGCTCCGTGTCGAGCGGCACATCGAGCTCGACGTCGACCTGTCCGTATTTGGCGGGTCGTCATTGACGACGAACATACCGGTTCCGAAGGATCGACCTCTCGACACCGGTGACGTGCCGTCGACGTACGTTCCGGCGCGCAATACGGTCTTTCTGGCACTTGCCCTCGCGTGGGCCGAAACCCTGGACGCTGCCGACATATTCATCGGTGTGAACGCACTCGATTACTCCGGGTATCCGGACTGCCGGCCTGAGTTCGTCGCGGCGTTCGAACAACTTGCATCACTCGCCACGGCTCGCGGCGTGCGTGGCGGCGCATTTCGTGTACACGCGCCGCTCATGACGCTGACCAAGGCTGATATCGTTCGTAAAGGCCAGGAGCTTGGTCTCGACTACGGACTGACGCACAGCTGCTACGATCCCGGCCCGCTGGGCCGGCCATGCGGGCGTTGCGATAGCTGCGTTCTTCGGGCCATGGGATTCGACCAGGCCGGTATTGCCGATCCCCTGTTGAGCCGATAAGCCGTCCGGTTCCCTGCTAACATTCGAACGTCTTCCCTGACATGACCTGGGCGCGGCCTCTCCGGCGTCAGCTTTTCGTTGCCATCCTCCTCCTGCTGGCCCCCATTCTGGCAGCGGGCGTGTGGCTGGGAGTCGTCGAGTACCGCGAGACGGTCGAGGAGCTGACCGAGCTCGGTGACACGACCGCGCGGCGGACGGCTGCCGCCGTCGAGCGCGAGCTCACGGGAATCGATCGGATGGCGCGAAACCTGTCGAGCCATCCGGCCGTACGGGATCTCGATGCCGCGGCGGTGGAGCTGCTTGAGCCGCAGCGTCTCCAGCGCCCTTCGTTGATCGACCTGGTGCTTCTCGATCGGCGCGGAACCATTGTCGCCCGCGCCAGCTCCCCCGGAAAAATCAACGACCAATGGACCGAGCTGGCCGAGCGGGTTGTTCACAAGAAGGAACGGGTCGTTTCGTCGCTGCAGATCAACCCGTCCGGCCTTGTCTATGTAACAGTCGCCTACCCTCTACACGACCCCGCTGGCAATGTGTCGGGCGCCCTCGCCTATTACATCGATCCCGGTCTGCTCCAGGACGCGTTTCGCGAGTCGCACCTTCCGGAAGGTTCAATGGTCGCGCTCACTGAAATCAACGGCCGCGTGCTGGCTCGACATCCCAATCCCGAAAAATATGTCGGCCGTATGCTCGACGTGGATGTTCGTGATGCGACCCAGGCGCCCCCGGAGCATGCGAGCGTCGTGGATGGCGTGCGCCAGGTGTTCGGACAGGCCATGATTTCGGGCGGTCCGTGGGTGGTGACCGTCGGTATTCCCACGTCGGTCGCCTTCAATCGAGCGGTTTCGCTCTGGGTGCGCGCTCTCCCTGCTCTGACGCTCGTGCTCGGCGGGTGGCTTCTTGTGGCGACCGTATTCTCGCGGCGGCTGACGACCACAGTCTCTCACCTGGAGGCGGCGGCGCAACGGATTGGATCTGGAGACTTTGGTCCGATCGAGCAGCGACCGATGCCGACCGACGAATTTGCCAGGCTCCAGGCAGCTTTTGTTCAGATGGTGGAGCGGTTCAACGAGACACGCGGTGCGCTCGACGCGCAGATGGCCGAGGAACGGCGGATGCGTCAGGAAGTCGAGTCGCTGCAGCATCAGGTCATCCGGCAGGAACGGCTCGCGGCTGTCGGGCAGCTCGTGTCCGGCGTGGCGCATGAGATCAACAACCCGCTACAGGCGATTCTCGGCTTTGCCGAGCTGCTCCAGATGCAGCACGAGGTGCCAGAATCAGTGAAGAACGACTTGATCCTGATTCAGAAGGAAAGCGCCCGCGCCTGCGGCATCATCCGCAACCTCGCGATGTTTGCCAGGCAGCAGACGGGCGACGCGGAGGGGATCCGGCTGACTGACGTGATCAGGTCGGTAGCCGAGCTGCGCCAGCGGCGCCTCGAGTCCGAAAACATCGAGCTGCGCGTGGAGGACGGCTCGGGCCGACTTGTATTGGCGGTCCTGACCGAACTGCAGCAGGTAGTGCTCAACTTCGTCGTCAATGCGGAGCAGTCGATCATCCTTTCCAAGCGTCAACCGGGACGCATAACCGTTCGCACCCGCGACGAAGGTGACCGGGTGATTCTCGAGGTCGAGGATACCGGTCCCGGAGTGTCGCCTGAAGACGAGGCGAAGCTGTTCCAGCCGTTTTTCACCACGAAGCCCCCCGGACAAGGCACCGGTCTCGGCCTGTCGGTCAGCTACGGCATCATCGACTCGATGGGCGGGCACATCGGATATCGCAGCGCGGCAACCGGCGGCGCGATTTTCTATTTCGATCTGCCTGCCGTCGCGACCTAGGTTTCGTGCAGGCACGCTCCACTGATGACCGATCGCCTCTATTACACCGACCCTTATTGCCGCTCCTTCCATGCCACCGTCACGCGCAGCTTCGAGCACGAGGGCCGGCCCGCCGTGACGCTCGATCGGACGGCGTTCTATCCGACTTCCGGTGGTCAGCCATTTGATACTGGCGAGCTTGGCGCAGTTCAGGTAGTTGAGACCATCGACGCCGACGCGGTGATCCATGTGGTGTCCGCGCCGCTTCCCGCGGGATCGACCGTTGCGGGTGAAATCGACTGGACGCGTCGATTCGATCACATGCAGCAGCACACCGGCCAGCACCTTCTATCTGCCGCATTCGATCGGCTCTTCGAGAATCCGACCGTGAGCTTTCACATGGGAGCCGACGTTTCCACCATTGATGTGGCCCGTGAAATGTCGCCGGGTGAGATAGAGCGCGCCATGGACACCGCGAACGAAGTCATCTGGGAGAATCGATCGATCTCGATTCGTTTCGTGTCGTGGGAGGAAGCGGCCAAGTTGCCGCTCAGGAAAGATCCCGCGCGCGAAGGCATTCTCAGGGTCATCGACGTGGCGGGCTTCGACCTGTCGGCGTGCGGAGGCACGCATGTGAACCGCACTGGGGGTGTCGGTGGAGTCGTGGTTCTGGCGTCCGAGCGTCACCGGGGTGGCGCTCGCCTGACGTTTGTGTGTGGAGGGCGCGCAATCCGCACACTCAGGAGCTATCGCGACGCGATAACCGGCAGCGTCCGCGTTCTTTCCGTGCTGCCGCCCGATTTGCCTTCTGCAGTCGAGCGACTGCAAGTGGAAGCGCGCGATTTGCAGAAACAGGTGAAGGAGCTACGAGTCGAGCTTGCCGGCCACGAAGGAAGGCGTCTGGCCGGCAGCGGCACCGACGTGAACGGCGCTCGAGTCGTCGTTCAGCGCGTCGCCGGATGGGATCCGGCAGGGCTGAAAGCGCTTGCCGCCGCGGTAGTCGCGGAGGGAAAGGTGTGCACTGCCCTGCTGTCTGCCGAGTCACCGGCAGCGATCGTTGTCGCCCGTTCGCCAGACGTGCCGGTCGATGTGCGGATGCTCCTGCAACAACTGATGGAGCAGTTTGGCGGGCGCGGTGGGGGCAAGCCTGATTTCGCCCAGGGCGGCGGCTTCAATGCACCGCCGGAACAGGTCGAGTCAGCTGCGCGCGATCTGATTGAGGCGGCGCTGCGACGCCGCTAGCGAGTACGTAGTGTCCGGCTTCAGCCGGACCCGTACGACGGCACCGAACCTTGGTCCGGCTGAAGCCGGACACTACGGCTGCTCCGCGTCTCGGTGGCCTGTCGCGAAAGCACTACCGCTTTCGACTGAACTGAGCCAACCGCACCGCAATCCCGTCGATCGCTGCAACGGCGGCGTTTCCTGGTCCCTCGAAATTGTCCGCGATGATGGCGAACGCGAGCGTCTCGCCATCGCGCGTGCGTACATACCCGGCCAGTGCCCTGATGTTCGACATCGTGCCGGTTTTCGCGCGCAGGTTGCCTTCTGCAGCGGTTCCCCGCATGCGTTCCGCGAGCGTACCGTCGCGCCCTGCAACGGGAAAGGCGGTCATCCACGCTGACCCTGCGGGGTCCTTGAACATGCGCTGAAGGACGGTCACAAGCGCTTCCGGCGCTACCACGTCCCTTCTGGAGAGTCCCGATCCATCGATGATCTGCCACGCGTCGGCGGCGATTCCCCACGAAAGCAATCGGCTGCGCAAACCCTCGAGAGCTGCGTCGTTGGTGGCGAACACTCCGCGCGGTACGTTCAGCCGCAGCACTGCTTCACCATAAAGATTGATGCTGTCCTTGAGGAGCGGCTGTGCGATTTCCGCCAGTGTCGGCGATCGGTGCGTATAAAGAAGCTGCGAAGCGCCATGCTCCGGGGGCGGACTGACATCGTCGACGTCAAATGCGTCGCCAGTCACCTCGATCCCTCCAGTGAGGAGCGCGTGCCGGAAGACCGCGGCGAACCAGAACGTCGGATTACCGGCGGACACCTGCAGCCTGGCAGGCGGCGCTCCTGCGGGGATCGAGCCCGCGATCGTCAGGAATGGCTCGCCGGGTCGCTGCTCGGGCCAGAGCAGTTGTGGTGAGCCGGAGAGGCCTGTGACGGTCCTGTTGGCAAGCGGGCGATAGGCCGCGTGCGGCTGGACGGCGAGCGTGGCTGCGCCACCGGCGGACATCGCGGGCGCGACGACGACCTCCAGCCGGTTTTCGGCGACGTTCAATGCCCCGAACAGCACGCCGGTTGGATACCCGAGATCGTCCCAGGCCCACGCCAGTTGTGGACGCGGTTCTTCGATGCCATCGTCATCGCCGATGACGCGACCGTCCACACGTCGAAGGCCGAGAGTCTTGAGCGAATCCACCCACGCCGTCAGATCTGCGCCGCCCCGGCCGCCGATGGAAGGATCCCCCGACCCGACCACGACCAGATCCCCGTGAATGACGCCGTCGACAATGGGCGCCGTGGCGCGAACGGTCGTTTCGAACCGGAAGTCCCATCCGACGGCCTCGGCAGCGGCCGCGAGGCTGACGATTTTTGCCGTCGAGGCCGGCACCAGCAGCATGCGCGGGTTCACCCCGACGAGCCGTTCGTCGCGGTCGAGCGACTGCACGACGATGCCCCACGAAGCCCGCTGTACGCCAGGAGCGTTCGTTGCGGCCGCAACGTCCTGTCTGAGTTGCTGAATCGGATCCGGACGGGTGGGAGTAACGGCTGCGGGCGTGCGCGCGCAGCCGGCCGAAACCAGAAATGCGAAGGGCAAGATGCAGGATGCAAACAGTAACCGAGTCGCAAGAGGCGCGGTCTTCACTGATTGCATCTTGAATGATGCATTGAATCACATCAACTCATTTGAGCCCGTCCATTGCCTTGATGGCTTCGTCGAAAAGGGCCGCGTCAACTTTTGCCGCTCCCGGTTCGTCGCTGCGAGCTGCGAACACCTCGTTGCCGGAGCGGCCGAAGGTCACCGATTCCGTCTTGCTGTCGTCGAATCGAACGGTGACGGCGACCACCGGCATTTTCAGCGAGGGAGGGGGCGTCGGCTGAAACGAATCGGCCCGCAGGTTCGACAGCTTTGTCAGCACGTCCTCGACCTTCGCCGAATCGACGTTCTGGCCGGCCGTGTTTCTCCATGTGGTCTTTCCGTCCGCGTCACGCTTCTCGAACGCCATCGTGTCCGCGCCGCGTCGCATCTCGAGCCGATTCGCACTGAACGCACGCGCATCGAAAAGGTCTTTGCGACGGAACTCCGAAATGTCCTTTCCAAGGTCTGTGGCGAGCGCCTCTTCGACAGTGAACACGACAGGGCGCGATCCGTCCTTGGCGTAGTAGCCGCCGTCGGCCGCCTTCTGGCCGAGCATCAGCGTCGCCCGGGAGCTGCCGGTTATCACCGAGGCGGTCAACGACGGGCGGTCGAGTCCGTACATCCGAAGATTGTCGCCGGTCTCAGAAACCACCTTGAGCATGTGTGTCGATGAAAGCCGCGTCATCAGACCTTCGGTCGCGGCATAGTCCGCACGGGCCGTCGCGGGCTTCACGATGCGCCAGTCGGTGCCATTCCTCGCAAACTGCGTGCTGGTTGCGCCTCTGACAACCTCGACGCCGTCCGCCTTGTCGCGCTCGAACTTGAGTATCGCTTTGTCGCGGACGTCGAAGGGCGTCTTGGTAAGTATCGAATCCAGAAAAGACGATATGAGAATCACGCGCTTTTCATCGGCCCGTTTCGCATACAAGTCGCCGCCGGTTGGCGTTTTCTCGCCGACGAGCAAACGTTGGAAGTCCTTCTGTCCGCGCTGGCGAAATGCCACTTCGATGCGTGGCGCGCTCAGGCCGTACTGAGCGAGATCGGCGGGGCTTTCTTCCACGACACGCTGAACCTCGAGTGTGCCCAGATTGCTGGTTACGGTGCCAACTACTCCGTTGTCGGCATCTGCTTTGACTGGTTCGACGAGCTGCCAGTTCTCGCCGGTCCGCTGCACTCGGGCCGTGCCGTCAGGACTCTTGAACTGCAGCTCCTCGATGTTCTCGGAGCTCAGGTCGACGAAGGCCTTTGGTTTCGCGTTAGGGTCCGTGGTTTCGCGCCCGGCGTCGACGAAATAGATGTAACCGACAAGCCCGCCGAGCACGACCAGCAGGACGATGGTCGTTGTGAGCCCACGCATGTCAGCGCCTCCGCCACCACGCAAAGATCCCGGCGGCGAACACGAGGCCGGGGATGACGAAAACGGATGCCAGAAATACCATCGTCTGCTGACGGGGTGTCATCGTGACCCTGCGGTCGGCGGCCTCCGTCGGCCGGATTGCGATGAGGCCCTCCTGCTGTGCCAGCCAATTCACCGCGTTCGCGAAAAGGTTTGGATTACCGGGCACGCCGGCATATGCGTTCGTGGCGAAGTCCGAGTCGCCGAAGACAACTACGCGGGTTTCGGGCTTCTGAGTCGTGCTCGACGCGGCCTGAGCACCTGCTGCTGGATCCGCCGGGGCCGACACCGCCGCCCCCACCGACAGCGGGCCGGGTTTATCGCCGCTCTCCTCGTCCATTTGAACGCCGCTCGACAGTGACTGGAGATTCGACTCCGCCCAACTCCCTCGGCTCGTTTCGACAATCGTCTGGGCAGTGCGACCGTTGGTTCCGCCAGAAACGGGCTCGACCGTACGTGCCAGCGGATAGATTGTCAGCGTGGAGAATTGCTCGGTGATGGCATGCATCGGATACGTTGCCGCCACGGCGATGCTCGGCTCATTCGTGGCACCGCTGACGTCCACGACCACGTTATTGCCGAGCGTGATGCCCCACTCCTTCATCAGCCCATCGAGATTGGGCAGCGACGCGGGCTGTCCACCGACGGCTGGATCGATGAGCACCATCAGCTTGCCCGCACGCGCGAGATAGCGTTTGAGGGCCTCGAGCTCCGCGGGCAGCACGTCGCTGGTGGGTCCGCCGATCACGACGACGGTCGCGTCATCGGGGACATCCTTTTGCTGCGCCAGCACGAGGCGTTCGACCATGTAGTTGTCGCGGCGGAGCATGCCGCTCAGCGCGCTGTAGCCGTCGCGCTCCGTCCGGTTGGGCTCTTTTTCTCCATGGCCCTGCAGGAAGTAAACCTTCCGCGCCGTATCTGACAGCGCCTTGATCAGGCCGTTGGTCAGTTCCTGTTCTGTGTCGGACGTCACGCGCTCCCGCCGGCCCATGTATTCCACGACGACGGTTCCGTACTGCTGAATCTCGTATTCCTTGGCGATGACAGGCTTCGTATCGGGATCGATGTATTCCACCACGACCTGGCGGGACTGATACGCGTATTCCTGCAGGCGGCTTCGAAAGCGGTCGAATTCGGTCTGGCGATCGAACACGACGAACTTCACCGGCGATGTCAGTCCTTGAAGAACCTTGACCGTCTGCTCCGAGAGGCTGTTCTGCTGGTTCGCCGTCAGGTCCCATCGCTTGTTCTGGCGTGCGGACAGGTAATTGGCGGCGACCACAATCGCAAGGGCGATCAGGATGCCGGTTCCGGCGATCGCGCCATAACGGGCCTGCCTTCGCCGAAAATAGGTGACGATTTCACGCCACTGACCCAGGGTGTACAGCACTACGAGCGCAAGGCCGCCCCACGCGCCCCAGGTTGCGTACCTGTCCCCATTCAGGCCTGACAAACCGAATAGCGACGGCGACAAAAACCAGCGCCGTGCCAATCCATCCAAGAATGCTGAGAATTCGTTGCAGCATGGCTCATCCACGCCAGCGTTCGCTGTCGACCGCACGCACGGTCAAGAACAGGCTGAACGCGATGAAAGAGAGGTAATAGACGAGGTGTTTCGTATCGAGCACCCCTCTGGTGAAGTCGTTCAAATGTTCCGTAATCGAGAGGTAATTGAGAACGTTTTGCGTTGTGGGTCCGGTGAACGTGGCAATCCAGTTGATGACCCAGAACAAGAGGAAAACCGCGAATGTAACCATGCCTGCGACTATCTGATTGCGCGTCAGGCTCGACACGAACAGCCCGAGCGACAGAAAGCAGCCGCCCATCAGAAGCACGCCCAGATAGCCTGTGACGACCGGACGCCATTCAGGGTTTCCAAATGCGAAGAGAAACCCGATGTGAACCATCGTCACCGCGAGCATTGCGGCATACAGGACAAGACCGCCAAGAAATTTGCCGAGCACAATCTGAACGTCAGTCAGCGGCGATGTCAGCAGCAGCTCGATCGTGCCCGATCGCTTCTCTTCCGAATAGGTGCGCATCGTCACGAGGGGCAGCGTGAACAGCAGAATGACGCTTACGTTGAGGAAGAGCGGTGAGATCAGACTTTCGTTCACATTCACCGACTGCGGCCCGCCGAACCCGCCTCCGGCCTGCATTGCCATCCGATCGAAGTAGTACAACAGGTTGATGAAGAACCAACCGAACAGGATGGCCGAAAAGCCGATCACGATATACGCGATCGGCGACGCGAAGTAGCCCTTCAGCTCTTTATGAGCAATCGCCAGTACGTTACTCATGCGGAATTTCCTCATCAGTCGTCAAGTGCAGGAAGATCTCTTCGAGACTCATTCTGAGCGGCCGGAGCTCGAGCAGTCCCCATCCGTTGGTGACGATCACGCCGGCCAGCTGGCGGCGCACGTCACGGCCGGCTTCGCTATTGACTTCATAGCTGGACGCCGTGCCACGGTTGTCCGCAACCGACACCGCGGTGACACCCGGAACGATTTCGAGCGCACGCTTTACGTCGTCAGTGGGTGGTGCGTCCACCTGAACGAACATTGTTTCCGATCCGCGGAGGCGCGACGTCAGATTGTCGGGCGTATCGACCGCGACCACTCGCCCCTTGTTGATGATGACCACCCGTTGGCAAGTCTGACTGACTTCCGGAAGGATGTGCGTGCTGAGAATGATCGTGTGGTCGCCCCCAAGCTCCTTGATGAGCCCGCGGGTCTCGATGATCTGCTTCGGATCGAGCCCTGCAGTGGGTTCGTCCAGGATGAGCACTTCGGGGTTGTGCAGGAGCGCTTGCGCCAGCCCGACACGCTGGCGATACCCCTTTGACAGCTTGCCGCAATGCCGATTGCCCATGTCCGCGACGCGCGTACGTTCCATGATTTCACTGACGCGGGCGGTGCGATCCCGCTTTGCCACACCTTTGATCTTTGCCACGAACGTCAGATAGTCGCGAACGGTCATCTCGGGATAGAGAGGAGGAGTCTCGGGCAGGTAACCGGTGCGGCGTTTCGCTTCAATCGGCTGATTGAAGATGTCGTACCCGGCGACGATTGCTTGGCCTTCGCTCGGCGGCATGTAGCCGGTCAGGACGCGCATGGTGGTCGTCTTGCCAGCGCCATTTGGCCCAAGGAAGCCCAGCACTTCGCCTTTCTCCACTCTGAAGCTGACATCGTCGACGGCGGTCGTCGGGCCGTACCGCTTCGTCAGGTGCTGCACCTCGATCACGCGTACCCTCCTCGTAACCTGAACATGTGGAGCAATTTAAGCCAGCATCCAACCGGCGATCCTAGCCCATCAACCTATGGATCGGCAATATCCGCTGACCACTTCGACGTTTGATTGCGGCGCGTGGTCGGCCCGGCTACGCTGAGATTGTCTGATGGGCTCGACCGAAACCGTCGTCTGCGCGATATGCGAGCTCCACGCCGAGGCCGTCTTTCGGGTCGAGGGAATGGATTGCAACGAGGAAGTCGTCATCCTCGAGCGTCGGCTCAAGCCGCTGGCCGGACTCGAGGCAGTTTCGGCCGATCTGATTGGACAGCGGCTCCATGTCAAATACGACGCGGCCAAGCTGACGACGTCGGCCATCGTCGATGCCGTCGGCCAGACGGGCATGCGGATGTGGCTCGAGCACGAGGAGCCCGCTTCCGACGGGCGCGCGCTTGCCTGGCGGTGGCGGCTCATGGTGGCCGCCGCAGCGGCGGCGGCCGCTGGTATCGTGCTGTCGCTTGCCGGATTCGCCATCGCGGCGGCCGCGGTTTTTGCGGCCGCTGCAGTTGTGGGCGCAATCTATCCCGCCCGTCGGGCGATTACGGCGATCCGCTCGCGAACGCTCGATATCAACACGCTCATGGTTGTGGCCGTCGTCGGAGCGTTATTGCTCGGCGAATGGCTGGAGGCGGCTGCGGTTGTGTGCCTCTTCGCCGTTGCACAGTGGCTCGAACTGCGCACCATGGAGCGCGCACGTCAGGCGATTCGTGCGCTCATCGATCTCTCCCCGCGAGAAGCGCTGGTCAGGCGTGACGGCGTCGATTCGCGCGTGCTCGTCGAAAACATTCATGTCGGCGACGAAATTCTGGTGCGGCCCGGCGACAAAATTCCATTGGACGGTACGGTCGTCGGGGGGTACAGCGACGTCAACGAAGCCCAATTAACTGGCGAGTCTCTCCCCATGGACAAAGGACCGGGCGATGAAGTCTTCGCCGGCAGCATCAACGGCCGTGGCGCGCTCGACATAGCTGTAACCCGTATGGTGCGTGACACGCGCCTGGCGCAGATCATTCACCTGGTTGAAATGGCACAGGCGAGCCGGGCGCCAATCCAGTCGTTCGTCGATCGGTTTGCGCGCGTGTATACGCCGGCAGTGCTGGTATTCGCGGTTCTCGTCGCACTCGTGCCTCCTCTGGTCGGAGGCGCCGATCCCATCGTATGGCTGTACCGCGCACTCGTGCTGCTCGTCATCTCTTGTCCCTGCGCCCTGGTGATCTCCACGCCGGTGTCGATTGTGTCCGCGCTGTCGGCGGCGGCGCGAAATGGCGTTCTGGTGAAGGGCGGCGTCCACCTCGAACGTCTCGCCGGGATTCATGTCGTCGCGTTCGACAAGACCGGAACATTGACGAAAGGCGAGTTGACCGTGGCGGACGTGCTGACGTTCAACGGCGCATCGGGTTTCGACGTGCTTCGGTACGCAGCGGCTGTCGAGGCGCGCTCCGAGCATCCGGTTGCACGCGCCATCGTCAGTCACGCACGCGACCAGCGCGTCGATGTACCACCGGCGGCCCGGTTCGTGTCGGTGCCTGGACTTGGCGCCGAAGCGGAGGTCGGGGGTGTTCCGGTGTCGGTCGGCAACGAGCGGCTGTTGCACGCCCGCGGCATTCAAGTGCCGCCTTTGCCGGAGCTCGATCGCGCACGCGAGCAGGGCCACTCCGTCGTGCTCGTGTCGGTGAAAGGCGTCGTCGCAGGTGCGATCTCGCTGGCGGACCATCCTCGGGATACCGCCCGTGAGGCCATCGAGCTCGTGCGCGAACAGGGTGTACGTCGTGTTGCGATGCTGACCGGTGATCACGAGGAGACCGCCGCCGTCGTGGCCGAAGCGCTGGGGCTCGACGAATACCACGCGGGGCTACTGCCCGATCAGAAGCACGAACGCATTCGTGCGTTGAATCGCCAGTACGGCGCCGTTCTGATGGTCGGGGATGGTATCAATGACGCGCCCGCGATCGCCGCCGCCCATGTTGGCATTGCCATGGGGGCCGCCGGATCAGACGTGGCGCTCGAGACGGCTGACGTCGCGCTGATGTCCGACGAGCTTCTCCGAATACCCTACGCCATTCGGCTCGCGCGCGCGACGCTTCGGAATGTGAGGATGAACGTCGCGATTTCGCTGGCGCTCAAGGCGGCATTCCTGGTTATGGCCGTGTTCGGCATGGCGACGCTGTGGATGGCGGTGCTGGCCGACACCGGTGCGTCCGTGATCGTGGTGGGAAATGCGCTGCGGCTGTTGCGGGCGAGATGATCGGCGGGTCCGCTTCCGCCTCGCTGGAGCCTTTGGCGGAAGCGCTGCCTCGTACGTGGGCCGGATGCCGCGGCGGAGAAGGATCCAGACGCCGCGGATCCGGCGCTATGCTTTTCGGTTCGAAAAGAAATGCGATCGGACGAAATCATCGATCGACTGTTGACTTGTCGAATCGATGCGTGTGAACTGGACGCCCATGCCCAGCCGGCGATCGGTCCACGCAACCTTCGCTTCGGCGTCGATGTCCCTGGCGCCGGAAGGCAGACGGAATCGCACTTTGATCGGCGTGCCTTTGTCGAGGGGACTCGTCGTGCGTATAGCGAGCCCGCCGTGGCCGATGTTGAGCGTCAACGCCGCGGCAATGGTATTGCCCATCCGGTACGATACGGAGATGCCCACCACAACCCTCGGGCTCGCGCGGCGGTTGTACCGATCCGGAAAAAGGTGAGGAGTCAACGCAGGAACGATATGCTGTACGGCGCTGTACTCGTTCATGTAGCCGGCGACGCCGAGCTGCGACAGCTCACGAACCTCTTCGGCGCTCGCGATGGTTCCGCTGAACACGATGATTGGAGCGTGAAAGCCCTGGATTGCACGCAGCGCCTTGACCAGCGCGATTCCGGGCGTCGGCGGCAGTCGCAGGTCGAGGACGACGAGGTCGATGCCCGCGGTCTCCTGGCGGGCGCGGGCCAGAAGTTCCGACGCGTCGGACACTGTGGTGGTGCGATGGCCAGCCGACTGCAGCGCCGCCCGGAAACGATCGCGTACGAAAGCCGTGTCGTCTGCGACGATAATGGTTTTTGACGACACTGATGCCGTGGCTGGCATGTCAGATGTATCGGAGGAGAGCGTAATGACCCTTAGAGCGCGTTGCGGAGGTCATCAAAATCTCGTTATAATCCGGCCTTTCGCGGGAAGTGCCGTATCCGCTTATGGATGCAGCCGTTTTCCCGATGTTTGCAGCCCGGCCGATCGGCTGCATGGAGCCACTATGGCGACGTGCCCCGAGTGCGAATTCGACGAGATTGACACAACCGACCACGAAGAAGGCGACGAGCTGAGCTGTCCCGAATGCGGCAAGATGCTCGTCCTTGCCGGGCCTGACGACCTTGAAGTTGCCGCAGACGCCGACGAAGCCGACGACGAAGACGACGAAGACGACGACCTCGACGAGGACGACGACGGCGACGACGTCGAAGAAGAAGACGACGACGAAGAGGAAGGCATTTTCGACGACGAAGACGGTTTCGACGAAGAAGAGGACGAGTGAACGTTGCGGCGCCTGAAAATGCCCTCGTTTCGCGGGAGCGTCATCTCTATGACGTGCTGGCCTCGTTCGAATCCGTCATCGTGGCGTTCAGCGGCGGCGTGGACAGTGCCTATCTCGCCTGGGCGGCAACTCGCGTGCTCGGCCCCGCGGCCCTCTGCGTAACCGCGGACAGTCCCAGTTATCCCGATTATCATCGGCAGCTCGCGGTACGAGTCGCGCGCGACTTCGGGCTCCATCACGAGTTCGTCAGGACCTCCGAATTCGAGCAGGCGGAATACCGTGCCAATCCGGTGAACCGCTGCTACTACTGCAAGAGCGAGCTCTATGACGTGCTGTCGCGTCTGGCCGCCTCGCGGGGCATTGCGATGATTGTCGATGGCAGCAACGCCGACGACCGCAGCGACTATCGGCCTGGCCGCACGGCCGCGCGCGAGTTCGGCGTTCGCAGCCCGCTCGATGAAGCGGACCTGACCAAGTCGGACATTCGCGAATTGTCGCGCCGCGCAGGTCTGCCTACATGGGATGAACCGGCCTCGGCCTGCCTTTCCTCCCGAATCCCGTACAACTCCGAAGTCACCACCGAGAAGCTGGGGATGATTGAGCGTGCCGAAGCGGTTCTCAGGCACATGGGATTCCGCGTGTGCCGGGTGCGCCACCACGATCAGCTCGCACGCCTCGAGATCGGTGCAGACGAGTTGAACCGCGCGCTCGACCCGGCTGTCCGCGAACACATCGTGCGCGAGCTTCGCGCGATTGGGTACCAGCACGTCACGATCGACCTGCGGGGGTATAGGATGGGCAGCCTGAATGAAGGTGTCCGCCTCCGCCCAGCCTGATCGCGAGTCACACGGGCTCCGGAGACCTGAAGGTCTCCGGCTACCAACCATTCACCGTGTCTCCGTGTCTCTCTGGCCCGCAGGGGTGATCGCCGCTGCGTATTTCGCAGCTCACCTGCCGTCTCTCGCCCAATCTCTCGAGGACTACGATTCGATCAACTTCGCGCTCGGATTGCGTGACTTCGATCCCGGGCGCCATCAACCACATCCCCCGGGATCTCCGGTCTATATCGCGCTCGGTCGCTTGTTGCTGGCGCCGATTTCAGCCGTCTGGCCTTCGCTGGCGCCGTCCGACGCCGAGGCCCTGACGCTCGCCCTCTGGTCGGCGATCGCCGGAGCTGTCGCGCTCGCGGCGCTCGCACAGATCTTTGCCACGTTGGCGCCGGATCGTCGCGCGCCGGTGCTATGGACGGTGGCGATCGTGGCGGTGTGCCCGCTGTTCTGGATCTCGGGGTTGAGACCCATGAGCGATCTTCCGGGGCTGGCAGCCGCGACGGTGGCCCAGGCATTGATTGTTCAGGGGAGAACGCATCGTGCCCGGCTCGTTCCCGGCGCGCTGTTGAGCGGTCTTGCAGCCGGGATCCGCGTCCAGACGATATGGCTCACGGCGCCGCTTCTCGTGCTCGTCATGTTCGAGCAGCGCCGCGCCGGAATCATCTGGCTGGCGTCGCGTCCTTTGGCCTCGTTCGCAGCCGGCGTCATCGCCTGGGCCATTCCGCTCGTCGTCGACAGCGGGGGAGTCGGCGGCTACCTTCGCGCGTTGAGCTCGCAGGCGGGCGAAGACTTCGCGTGGGTCAACATGCTGTGGCTCGAACCCACTCCGCGAAGGCTTGTCTTCGCGCTTTACGAAACGTTCGTGCTGCCCTGGGGATCCATTCCGCTGGCGGTCACGCTGGCGGTCGCTGCTGGGATCGGCCTTCTCGTGGCGGTTGTAAGGGAACGGCGCTCGTTCGCAGTGGTGCTGCTCGCATTTGCGCCGTATGCGGTGTTTCATCTGATGTTTCAGGAAACCATCATGGTGCGATACGCCTTGCCGACTGTGGCGCCGGTGGCGTGGCTCGCTGCGTGTGCCATCGCAGCTGGCGGGCGGCTCGGCTCGTGTGGAGCGGCCGTCGTGGTGGTATGGGCACTGACGGTCGGGCTGCCGTCCGGACTGGCATACGGCGCCGCGCCTCACCCTTCGTTCCAGGCAATTTCCGACGCGGCTCGGTACGCCGGCCTTGTTCCACCTGCGGCCGTGTACGCTCACCACAGCGTATGGCGTGCACTCCAGGCGAGCAATCCCGTGCTCCCGCTGGTGGAGCCGCCACAATCGTACGAATGGCTCGGTCCCGTCTGGTACTGGAAGGGCGGCGGCAAGGCGCCGATCTGGTTTTTTGCGGACCCCCGCCGGACCGACCTGGCGCTCATCGATCCGCTCGCGCGGGCCGATGTTGTTCGCTACC
Source organism: uncultured Acidobacteriota bacterium (assembly GCA_963814955.1). GTDB lineage: Bacteria > Acidobacteriota > Vicinamibacteria > Vicinamibacterales > UBA2999 > DATCJA01. Next base: position 418,592 of record CAWFEX010000006.1, on the reverse strand, counting down.
CGTGGGCCGTTGCCAACCGCCCTGAGCTAAGTGGGGCGCGGCCAACAGGCACCGACTGGTACCGGATTGCGGCTCCCGGCTGGTTTGCCGAGGAAGGGTGGTCGCTGACGCCCGAAACGGGCGGGCTCGCGCGCGCGGCCGCTGCCGGGCCCGACCATCGACCGATCGTCGCATGGGTCCGCCGGCGCCCCGGTCCCCTCCATCTCATTGTCGGCGGCCGCCATCTCGGGGAGCAAGGCGATCCAGCAGCGGAATTCGAGCTCGCGCTCGACGGAGTGGCACTCGATCGATGGGTAGTGACGGTTGACCAGCCTAACGACCTCCGCTTTCTGGACATTCCTGACGGCATTGCCAGTGGCGACGGGGACTACGGACGTCTGACGGTCGTTTCGCATGCCTTGGGTGGTGATGGGCGGAATGCGCCGGCGGCGGTGCGCCAGTTCGACATCCAGTCGAGCGACCGGCTCTTGTACGGGTTCGCCGAGGGCTGGCACGAGCTCGAGTACGACGTGATAACCGGACGTCAATGGCGGTGGTCGAGCGAGCGGTCGATCATCAGAATGCACGGCCCGCCGGCCAATCTCGTTCTCACGCTGCGCGGCGAGTCACCGCTGCGATACTTCGATGCTCCTCCCACCGTCCGCATAACCGCCGGCGGCAATGTCGTTGCACAATTTCAGCCCGACGATGACTTCGAGTGGAAGGCGACGATCTCCGCTGCAGACGTGCAGCGTGGAGAAGGTGCGATTGCCATCGAAATTGATCGTGTGTACCTGCCTGGCGCTGCCGAAGGCACCACCGACGAGCGGCATTTGGGGCTGCGTCTGTACGAATGTCGCGTCGATCGTGTGTCGGATTGATTGACACGCCGTTGATCCCATCGTAAGCTCGTCGCGGCACTCATAACTACAACACGCAGGAGAGTCTGCTGATGAAACTGCGCCGTTCAGTGCTCCTTTCGATCGTTGCACTGCTCATAATTGTTGTACTGGCGAGCTGCTCGCGGCGAACTCCGCCACCAGCGCCGCCACCACCAGCGCCGCCGCCACCAGCTGCGACGCCGCCGCCACCCCCACCGCCGCCGCCGCCACCGCCACCGCCGCCGCCACCGGCTCCAAAGCCGCTGACCGAAGACGAGATCTTCGCGAAGATGACGCTGGATGAATTGAACAAACAGATGCCGCTGGCCGACGTCTTCTTCGACTACGACATGTCGTCGATCCGGGGCGACGCGCAGGCCACGCTGCAGAAGAATGCCGCCTACCTGCAGCGGTGGCCTTCAACGCGCGTGACGATTGAAGGACACGCGGACGGGCGCGGGACAAACGAGTACAACCTCAGCCTGGGCGACCGCCGTGCCAGCGCGATCAGGGACTATCTGGTCAGTCTGGGCATCGCGGGCAACCGCATGATGGCGGTCACGAGAGGCGAGGAAAGCCCTCAGTGCGCTGAGGAAACGGATGCCTGCTGGCAGCGGAACCGCCGCGGGCACTTCGTGTTTACCGCAAAATAGGCGAGACGGATCGAGGATTTCGGGTGCCGAGTTCCGGGTTCCGTCGTTTCGGAGCCCGGACCCCGGATCCCGCATACCGACCGATCACACTACGGCTTCGTCCAATTCCCTGACGATGGCTTCCGCCGCCGCGCGCGGGTCGGGTGCCGCAATGATCGGCCTCCCAACCACGAGGTAACTTGCGCCGGCGCGCACTGCTTCACCCGGTCCCATCGTCCTCGTTTGATCGTGTTTCTCACCCCCCGCAGACGCGCCGCGGATTCCAGGCGTCACGATCGCGAAGTGTTCGTCGCCGCATGCTTTGCGGATTGCTTCAATTTCGTGAGGCGAGGCGACCACACCCTGCAGCCCCGCTGTTTTCGCCAGCCTCGCAAGCGACACCACCTGCTCGAGGAGCGGCCGCCCCACGCCCGTTTCGCGCAGCACTTCATCGTCCATGCTGGTCAGAACGGTAACGCCGACCACGAGCGGCGCCGGCCGCCCCGCCCGATTCGCCGCCTCGAGGCCCGCCCTCACCGCCGCCTGCATCATGGGGATGCCGCCCGACGCGTGCACGTCGACCATCCAGGCGCCGGTTTGCACGGCCGCGGCAACTGCCTGGGCGACCTGATTCGGGATGTCGTGAAATTTCAGGTCGAGGAACACGCGGGCGCCCCGATCGACAAGCTGTCTGACCAGGTGCGGTCCCTCCAGCGTGAACAGCCGGCTGCCAACTTTGAACCCGCCGGCAACATCGGTCAGGACGGCGGCGAGCTCCAGCGCACGCCGCCCTGATTCGACATCGAGCGCAACTAGGAGCTTATCCATTCTTTTTCCCGCGCGGTCGTGTCAATCGTGCCCGTAATCTGGCTCACTCGCGCGATGTTGTGCCGCCGCAGGTAGTCGCGAAGGCCATCGAGGAGCTTCGTCCAGATGAACGGGTCGACGAAGTTTGCCGTTCCGACCTGGACGGCGGCCGCGCCGGCGATCATGAATTCCAACGCGTCGGTGGCGGACGCAATCCCGCCCATTCCGATGACCGGAATCTTCACCATCCGGCGGCATTCGTACACCATCCGCACCGCAATCGGACGGATGGCCGGTCCGCTCAGGCCGCCAACGATGTTCGAGAGCTTCGGTCGCCGGGTTTCCACGTCGATCGCCATGCCGAGAAACGTGTTGACCAGGGAGACCGCGTCGGCTCCCGCGTCTTCGGACGCGCGGGCGAATGAAGCGACATCGGTGACGTTCGGCGTGAGCTTCGGAATGATCGGCAGCCGGGTGACGCTTCGAACGGCGTTCACGACATCGAAAGTTCCTGTCAGGCTGCAGCCGAACGTAATGCCCCCCTCCTTGATGTTGGGACAGGAGATATTGAGCTCCAGGGCCGCCACGCCTTCGGCATCCGACAGGATGCGCGCCAACTCGACATACTCGTCGAGCGTACTGCCGCAGATGTTGACGATGACGGTTGCTCGCCGCTGTCGCAGCTCCGGAAGCTTTTCGCTGATGAACCGGTGCACGCCGATCCCCTGCAATCCGATGGCGTTGAGCATGCCCGCAGGCGTCTCGACAATTCGCTCGGGCGGATGACCCTCACGTTCGGCAAGAAACAAGCCTTTGACGGCAACTCCACCAAGCAGCGACAGGTCGACGACGTCCGCGTACTCGACGCCGTAACCAAAACAGCCGCTTGCCGCTATGACCGGATTGGCGAGTGTGAGCGATCCAATCTTGACGGACAGGTCGGGGGTCATCACAAGTCACAAGTCAGAAGTCACAAGTCACGACGCACAAATCACAAATCCCATACTATTTCCGCGCCCGGGAACACCGGTCCTGCCAGACATGAACGGACGTAATGGTGACCTTTGGGGCCGTTGCGGACCGGAATCACGCAGCTGTAGCAGCCTCCCAGGCCGCATCCCATCACGCGCTCGACCGACACTTCCGACGGCCGGCTGTATCGAGCCGCAACATGCCCGACGGCTTCGAGCATTGGTTCGGGACCGCAGGCGTAGATCATGACGTCTGGTGCCGACACAGCGGCCTGCAACTCGCGTTCGAGGGGCACCGTGACGCGGCCGCGATCGCCGGCGGTGCCATCTTCGGTCGCCAGCACCAGCCGCACGCCGCGGTGGCGAAACCAGTCCAGATAAAAGAGATCCCGGACGCTTCGAGCGCCGTAAAAGAGCGTGACGTTGGTGTTCCGGCCACGCAAAGCCTCGGTGAGCGTTGCAAATGGCGCCAGCCCGACTCCGCCAGCCACCATCCACGCTTCTGTCGGCGGGCTCACGGCGCCGAACGGCCGGCCGAGTGGTCCCAGACACGAAACCACCTCGCCTTCAACGGCGTCGAACAGCATCTGCGTCGTCGCGCCCACGCGCTTGCTCAGCAGCGTCAAGCCAACTGCTCGGCCGTCGGCGCGAAGGACTTCGAAGACGGAAAACGGACGGCGCAGCAGCGGTGTGGAACCGCGTCCCAGTTTTACCATGACGAATTGTCCGGGAGCAGTGGCTGCTGCAATCTCGGGAGCCGCGAGCGCGATGACGTTGTAATCGGGGGAGAGGCGCGTATTGGAGATGACCCGTGCCTCGACGTCGACGGGCATTAGGGGGAGTATACCGGACGGTTCGGATCGTTCAGATCGCTCGGAGTGGAAACCGGGACAGCGGAGCCGTCCACTGGCCGATCTTCACGTATACTCCACAAGTTCCGTCGTTTTTGTTCCGCAGCACGGCTCAGGCACGAAGGAGAAGACGATGCCACGCACAGCTACTCGCGGCGCGCTCGTGGTCACCTCGCTCATAGTCGGACTCCTGTGGTTGACCGTCGGCGTGTCCGGTCAGAACGGGCAGCCATCCACCACGAAAGGCGAGTGGCCCCACTACAACGCCGATCTGAGGGGCACGCGTTACTCGCCACTCGACCAGATCAACGCGTCCAACTTCAACCAGCTCGAGGTTGCGTGGCGGTTCAAGACCGACAACTTCGGGCCCTTCCCCGAGTACAAGCTCGAGGGGACGCCGCTCATGGTGAACGGCGTGCTCTACACGACCGCTGGAACCCGGCGATCGGTCATCGCCCTCGATGCGAAGAACGGCGAGCTGATCTGGTCGCACAGCTACCGCGAGGGGCGGCGCGCCGCCAACTCGCCGCGGCAGCTCTCGGGCCGCGGCGTCGCCTACTGGACCGACGGAAAGGGCGAGGAACGCGTCCTCTATGTCACCACTGGATACCGCCTCATCGCGCTGAACGCGAAGACGGGATCGATGATTCCTTCCTTTGGTACGAATGGCGTCGTCGACCTGAAGGTTGGCGTCGTCAAGGGCACCAACGAGCAGATCGATCTCGAGACGGGCGAGATCGGCGTCCACTCGACGCCGACGGTCGTCGGCGACATCGCGATCATAGGCGCGGCGATGCGCGAAGGTGCCACGGTGCCGTCGCATAACAACACGAAGGGCGTGATCCGCGCCTTCAACGTGCGGACCGGGCGGATGGTATGGAGGTTCGACACCATTCCGCGACCCGGCGAGTTCGGCAACGAGACATGGGAGAACGGCTCGTGGGCGACCAACGGCAACGTGGGTGTCTGGAATCAGCCGACTGTCGACGAGGAGCTCGGCCTGGTGTACCTGCCTGTTGAGACGCCGACGTCGGACTATTACGGCGGCCATCGCCCCGGCAACAACCTGTTTGCCGAGAGCATCGTCGCGGTGGAGGTCAAGACAGGCAAGCGGCGGTGGCACTACCAGCTCGTGCACCATCCGCTCTGGAACTACGACATGCCCGCGCCACCGATCATCGCCGACGTGATGGTTGACGGAAAGCCGCGCAAGATCGTCGCGCAGTTAACCAAGCAGGCGTGGGTGTACGTGCTCGACCGCGTGACGGGGCAGCCGATCTGGCCGATCGAGGAGCGGCCCGTGCCGCAGTCGGACATACCGGGCGAGAAGACGTCACCGACGCAGCCGCACGTAATCAAGCCGCCGGCCTACGCCCGCGAGTTCATGCGGGTGCCAGACGACCTGATCGACTTCACGCCCGACTTGCGCGCCAAGGCGCAAGAGATCATCAAGCGCTATCGTGTGGCGAACACCCCGTTCAATCCGCCGATGCTCGGCGACGTGAAGGAGATGCTCGGCGCCATCGTCCCCGCGACCGCGACAAACTGGCCCGGCGGCGGCCTTGACCCCGAGAACGGGATCATCTTTGCGCCCGCGGGCAATACGTTCGGCGTGCGCACGCTCGTCGCGCCGCCGCCTGGCTACTCCGACATCCGCTATGTCTCCGGCGTCGCAGGGCGGCCGTTCGTGGAGGTCTGGGGACCTGGCGACTGCTGCGCGGCCGATGCTGGCATCGTCAACCGCGAGAACCTGCCGCAGCGGTACACGCCGCCGGCGGGGAGTCCGCCACCGGCTCCGGTGCCTGGGCTGAACGTGGAAGGGTTGCCGGTTTCAAAACCGCCGTACGGATTGCTCGCCGCCGTCGATCTGAATCGCGGCGAGCTGCTCTGGCAGACGGCGCACGGCGACACGCCCGACAACATCCGCAATCATGCGGCACTCAAGGGGATGAACATCCCGAAGACCGGGCAGCCAGGAACGTCGGGCGTCGGACTCGTCGTCACCAAGACGCTCGTCATCATGGGCGATCCGCAGATCACCACGCCGCCGGGACGGCCGCGCGGCGCCATGCTTCGCGCCTACGACAAGAAGACAGGGAAGGAAGTCGGCGCGCTCCTGATGCCGGCCATCCAGAGCGGATCGCCAATGACGTACATGCTCGACGGCAAGCAGTACATCATCGTGGCTGTGAGCGGCGGCAACTATTCGGGCGAGTACCTGTCGTTCGCGCTGCCGAATGCCGACCCGAAGCGAGAAACGCGGTAAACAGCGGCACGCAAGTAAAAAGTGGAAAATGAAAAGTAAGTTGAAAGTACACCAGCCTACTTGCTACTTACTTTTCCACTTTTTAGTTTTCCAGTTTCTACTTTTCTATTCTTCCACCCTGAGCGTCGCCGCGCAGGCGGCGGCGACGTCGGTCTGGGCCGGCGTCTACACCGAGGAGCAGGCGAAGCGCGGCGAGGTCATCTACTACGAGCGCTGCGGCGCCTGCCACGGGCCGCAGCTCGAAGGGGGCGACATGACGCCCGCGCTCCTCGGCGGCGTCTTCACGTCTACCTGGAACGATCTGCCGCTATCGGATCTGTTCGAGCGGATTCGTATCACCATGCCGCTCAACCAGCCGAGCACGTTGTCACGTCAACAAACCGCTGACGTGACCGCCTTTCTGCTCAAGTCGAACAAGTGGCCCGCTGGCCAGACGGAGCTCCCGCGCGAGCTCGAGCCCTTGAAGGAAATCCAGATACAAGCCTTGAAGCCGTGAGGCTTTGACCTTTGACTTTTGCCCTTTGACTTACGCGTTTTACTTCTTCTCTCCCGTAGCAACCGGCAGGTAGACGTCGCTATTGAAGGTATTGAAGTCCGACGGTACGCAGAAGTACTCCCAGATCTCAGCCCCGGGAGTCAGCGCGACCTGCAGCGGCGGCAACGCCCACGGCTTTGTGTAGATCTCCGGATCGGTAATCGTGATCTGGACCTCCATCGTGCCGTAGTTCATACGGCGCCAGCGTTCGGTGACGCGCATCTGATCGCTGTGCGGGAACCCGCCGTCCGGAAGGGTCGCGGAAATCCACGAGCGATCGTCGAAGCCGGTTGAGTCGACGATGAACGTATTCCCATCCCAGCGGCCGACGTTCCAGCCCAGCCATCGCAATTCCGGCGGGTTCGCCGGCAGCTTCCGCCCATCGGTCCAGATTGTGCGCCAGGTATGGGTCTGCTCGAAGAACTGCATCACCCGGTCGGGCAGCATGATGAACTCGAAGCCGTAGTTGCCGGTCGCCAGCCGCGGCCAGCCGCGCGGATCGCAATTCACCAGCGCGCCGCCGCCGATGCCCGACGTGTCCTTCGTGTGCAGATATTCGCCCGCCGCGTTCTTCTCGCCGATTGTCGCCTCGAACCGTTCTTTTCCGAGCGGCGTGTACGGGGGGGGATTCACGAAGAACCGGCCGGCAGCCACGTCCCCGTACCAGACGCCCGACAGGTCACGTGGGGTGAACGCATGGCCTTCGACTTTGTACCTTGCGTTGGCCTCCCGCCGGTCGGTCTCGTTCTGACAGCGCGGGCAGGTCTTCCAGCCGTCGGGCGCGGGCACGGACGCGACGGCAGGCTTCTCAGGCGTTCGGCCAGGCGCTTGCGCGGACGCGGCGCCTGACAACGCGGCCACGGCCGCAAGCGTCACGATGAAGACACGTATTCGGTATCGCATGATCGGTTGGCCTTGTCTGCGCTTATTGTTCGAGCAGGTTGCGCCGCTCTGACAGATCCAGTACGACCTTGCCGTCTGGCCGCACGACCTTGATGAGAAGGCCGTGTGGCGTGCCCGCCTTCGCAGGCATGAACGTGGCGGCGATCGGGTCGCCTGCCTTGAACGTGTCACGGCCCATTCCCTCGCTGATCATCGTGGTCGGCGACGACAGCTCCCCGGTCCACTTCACGACCGAGCCGTTGCTGTCCTTCACGTCCCAGACAACGAACACGTGAGGGTTCCGCCAGATGACGTTCGAGACCACGCCGTTGTTGGTGACCAGCTTGCCCGGCGCGGAGTCGTAGCCTGCCCGGCTGTGATGTGCCGCCACACCGGCGGCGGCCAGAGTGGCGAGCGCAAGCGTCGCGAACGGAGTTGCACAAGGGCGAAGGATTCGCATGCAGCACCTCCTTGAGGAGTACCGGAGGATGCAACCACCAGACGCCGCCTCTGTCAAGTGATAAAGCGGCCCCGCTAGCTGGGGTCGCCTATGGTGTCAGCGCGCGGTACAGGCGCTCGTCATACGGAGCGCCATCGACCGCAAACTGGTATAGCCCTTCCCGGAACGTTTTGACCTGTCCGCCAGTCAGGTGCGCCTCGCGCGCACGTTCGTCTCTCCAGACCTCGAGCACTGTGAAATGGTTTTGCCTGACGCCCTGTAGGGCCTCGAATCGCACATTGCCCGATTCCTTGCGGGACACGTCGGACAGCGTGCGCAGCATTTCCCGGACTTTGGGTGCGCCTTGCCCCGTAACGTCGATATGCGTGACGACAAGTACGGATCCTGCGGGCGCAGACGACTCGGAGCCGCCCGAAATACCGGTGTGCGAGCGCTCGTCGTACGGACCTACGCGCAGGGGCGTCAGCTTCTCGTGAAACTGCGTGACGTGCGCCAGCCCGCGGTGGTTCTTCCACGAGGGATCGTCACGCCATTCTTCGACAACGACGAAGTGTCCGGGACGGCCGTTCTGCTGGAACACATCCGCGCGTATATTTCCGGGATCCCGCCGCGTCGCGTCGCGGTATTTCGTCATCAGCGCCCCGGCTTCCGCCTGCGAGGCTGGCGCCACCTCGACGTAGGTGACGACGGTTCGTGGTCCTTCCGGAACGGGCGGAGGCGCCGCTTGCGCGGCCTGTCCGGGGAGCGGAGTCGCCGGCGCTGCTGCTGCGCCGCCCGGGCCCGCGCCGGCGCCACGACCTCCCGCGCGGTTGGGCATCGGAGCCTCGCCAAGACCCGTGTATGCGGAGTAGAGCGCCTGATAACGGATGCCGTTCCCGTCTCTGTCGACGAATCCCATCGACTGCTGAAACAAGCCGGGTTCCGGATTTCCCTCTGGCACGGTGCCCTCGAGGACATAAAGCCGGTTGTCGTGGATGTGAATGGCTGCGAACGTCCTGGACCGATCGGCGTTGTTCGTGAGCTGAACCAGATTGCCGTCCACAAGATCCGTCCAGTTCCACATGAGGTGCGTGAGCTTCGCGTCGCGCTGCAGAAGCTTGAAGGTGGCATACATGACCGCGCCGCGCACGTCCTGCTTCCAGTAGCCAGGCCCGATCACGCTACCGGCCTGTCCACCTCTGCACGGCTCGGCGCCAGCGGGGCACGCATTGGCCCGAGCGACGCCCAGCTTCTCGACACCGCGATAATCAACCACCGTGATCGAATAGCGCTCCTGGCCGCGGTTCGCGCTGTAGACACGGGCAGGCAATGTGTAGCCATACTCCGACGTCCAGGTCGTGTCCTGTACTCTCGGTTGACCGGGGAAATCCACGCGAAAGCCGTCCTCGCGGTTGATGTACTCCACCCATTCCTGTGCGAGCGCGGATTCGCTGAGCGACAACATGAGAACCGCTGAAAGGAGTGCGGACGTGCGCATAGTGCCTCCTCGGGACGGGTGAATATTGCCACAATAGCAGTAGGTAGCAGGCAGTAAGATCTGAGCGGCCGTTGCTACTGCCCACCGTTGTCAAGGAGAGTGTCATGCGAGCGGTAACGTACCTCGGCCTGTCGCTGGCTGTCGTTGCGTTCACCTCTACCGCCAGACCGGATGCCGCGGATGCCGTGATTCGAGGAGCAGTAACAGACGCTGCGGGCCAACCGATTGCGGGCGCGCTCGTCAAAGCCACAGCGGGCGTCAAGAGCACGGCAAGATTCACTGCAGCGGACGGCCGCTATGAATTGACCGTCACGCCCGGGAAGCACGACCTCCTGGTTGAAGCCTTCGGCTTTGCGGCCGAGCGGCGGTCGACCGACGGCGTGGGCGGCACCCTCAACTTCTCGCTGGCACCGAGCTGGAGCGTGACGCAGTTCACCGGCGCCGATATCGACCAGCTCATTCCGGACCATCCGCCTGCCCAGATGCTCAAGTCGATGTGCATCAACTGTCATGCGCTCGACGTGATGCTGCGCCGCCGTGGCTCGACGGCCGCCCAGTGGCGGGCGTATGTCGAGAAGCAGATGCCGGTGCGGATCGGCCGCCCCTTCGCCGCGAGCGATGCTGAGTGGAAGGTGCTCGGGGCAGAGCTGGAGCGATGGTTCGGTCCCAAAGGACAGTATTTCGGACCTGGTGCGGCTGCGCCGACGCGCTCGCAGGTGTCCGCGCCCGAAAGTGGCCCCGGAAGTGGCGCGCGCCACCTTCCACGAATACACGCTGCCAAACGCGCGGAGCATGCCGCACAGCCTGACAGTGGATGGGGCAGGACGCGTGTGGATCTCCGGATGGGATGCCGCGACCAACGCCGTTCTGAAATTCGATCCCGCCACCGAGCAGTTCCGCAGCTATCCCGTCCCAACCGCAAACGCCGTTCCTCATACACCGTGCGCGACGCGGGATGGGCGTGTCTGGATGGCGCTGAATGCGCGCGGCGTGGCGAAGATCGCGATGGTCGATCCGAGGACCGATCGGCTCGTCGAGATCAACTGGTCGGCCAAGATGCCGGGCACCCATAATTGCCAGGAGGATCGCGACGGCAATATCTGGTTCTCGTCGCTCGGCGAAAGCGACGAGGGTTTCTACGTTTATAACCCGCGGACCGAACAGTTCCGCAGCTACAAGTATCGAGTTGCCTGCCGCGTATCCGGCCGGATCCAAAGCGCTGCTCGATCACGCCGAGGGCGATCCCGCGCCGGCCGTCCGCGCGGGGCTGTACGACGCGAAGGTCGATTCAACGGGCCGCGGCTGGGGCGTCGCCTATTCCATGGGCATGATCGTGAGCGTCGATCCGAAGACGGGTGAAACGAAGAATTACTTCGCGCCCGACACGCCGCACATCCGCGGCGTGCACGTCGACGCTCACGACAACGTCTGGTTTGGCGCGTTCGACAATCACAAGCTCGGAAAGCTGGATCCGCGGACCGGCCGGTTCACGTTCTATCAGCCGCCGACGGAAAAGGCATCGCCGTACGGCTTCGTCGAAGACCCGAGGACCGGCTATATCTGGTTTGGCGACCTCAACGGCAACAACCTCACCCGATTCGATCCCGTGAGGGAGACATTCGTCGAGTATCCGTTCCCAAGCCGGAACGTCAATCCACGTCTCGGTATCGGCATCGATCCGCAGGGGCGCATCTGGTTCACTGAGTTCATGAACGGGCGGATAGGCGTGCTGGACCCGGGGGACGCGCCGCGGACAGCGACGAGTTCGCGGTAGGACCGCCGCGACGCCCAGGCGACCGCCGATCAGGTTCTGTGCACGTCGCGTCGCTGCCGACGGCGCGCGACGAGATCGAGAACTCCTATGACCGTGACGAACAGCAGAATGCCGCCCAGCAGGATGAACACATTCCACATGTTCTGGGTCATGGCTTGGCCTCCCGTATCAGTGCAACCGCCCAGCCGACGAGTGCGATCCACACTGCAGCGGGCATCGGAATCTCGCTTGCCCATTCGTTTCTCGGTAGCGCCGCCCGAGCCGTGGGCGATCGATGTGGCGAGTTCGGTGACCGGCGCAGCACAAGCACCAGTAGCGGTGGCGCCGGATGGTCAGCAAATAGCATTCGTCGCGCGCAACGCCGACGTGTGAACGGGGCCAAAGCATTGTTTAGGACAGGGGCGGTACGTGGCACCGCATCTATGTACGACGTTACCCCGGACGGCAAGCGTTTTCTCGTCAACACCGTGCCTGAATCCGCGCGCGCGGCACCGTTGACCGTCGTTGTGAACTGGATCGCGCCACTAACGCAGTGAAATCTCGTCGGTCCGGCTGAAGCCGGACACTACGTCCGAATCCCGGATCCCCGGATCCGAGAGTGCTATACTGAATCAACTCTTTAACCGCGGCCCAGTGAGACCGCGAAGAGGTGCCACATGCCAGTCGTCATGGATGCGGACCGGATTGGCCGCACCCTCACCCGCATCGCGCACGAAATCCTGGAACGCAATCGAGGCATTGAAGACCTGGCGCTCGTTGGCGTGCGTACGCGAGGGGACCATCTGGCGCGTCGTCTCGCGCGAAGCCTCCGTGAAATCACCGGGTTTGACGTCCCAACCGGCGTGCTCGACATCACGCTCTATCGCGATGATCTGATGCGTCACGCGGTCGGGCCGCAGCCGTTGGTCCGACGCACGGAAATTCCTTTTTCGATCGACGAGCGAAAGATTCTCCTGGTCGACGACGTGCTGTATACGGGCCGGACCACGCGCGCGGCGCTGGACGCGCTGATCGATTTCGGGCGGCCGCGCAGTATCCAGCTCATAGTGCTGGTCGACCGCGGACACCGTGAGCTCCCCATCAAGGCGGATTACGTTGGCAAGAACCTGCCAACGTCTCTCGACGAAAGCGTCCAGGTCTACCTGCACGAAAGCGACGGCCGGGACGAGGTCGTGCTGCTGGCAGGATCCGCGCCGCGCACGCTTGCGCGGTCGGCTGCCGAGCAAGGAGGTGCCGCATGAGCGCGTCGGTGACGACGCACGTCGAAGAAGCAGCAGCGGTGACGGCGCTTCGCAGGAAAGACCTGCTTGGCATTTCGGATCTCGCACCGGACGAAATTTCGCTCATCCTCGACACCGCCGAGGCGATGAAGGAAGTCGGAGAGCGTCCGATCAAGAAGGTTCCGGCGCTGCGCGGCAAGACGGTCGTCAATCTGTTCTTCGAGCCGAGCACGCGTACCCGGACGTCGTTCGAGATCGCGGAAAAACGGTTGAGTGCCGACACGCTGAACATCGCCGTCGCCTCATCGAGCGTGGTCAAGGGGGAGACGCTTGCCGATACCGCCCTCAATCTCGAGGCGATGCATCCCGACATGATCGTGCTGCGGCACTCCTCGTCGGGGGCGTGTCATCTGCTGTCGAGGATTTGCCGCTCGGTCATCATCAACGCCGGTGACGGCATGCACGAACATCCCACACAGGCGCTGCTCGACGCGTTCACGATCCGCGAGCGCAAGAAGCGGCTGGCCGGTTTGAAGGTCGCGATCATCGGCGACCTGCTTCACAGCCGGGTGCTCAGGTCGAACATCCACCTGCTCACGAAGATGGGAAGCGACGTGTGGGTGTGCGGTCCTCCGACGCTGATACCCGCCGACATCGCCCGCTTCGGCGTGCGAGCCACGAGCGTCATCGACGAAGCGGTCGCGAACGCGGACGTCATCATGCTGCTCCGCATTCAGCTCGAGCGGATGGAAGGGGCGTTCTTTCCCTCGCTTCGCGAATATTTCAACGTGTTCGGAATGACCGAGGCCCGTCTTCGCGGTGCCGCCCCGGACGTGATCATCATGCACCCCGGTCCGATGAACCGCGGCGTCGAGATCGCCTCGGAAGTGGCCGACGGCCCCTATTCCGTGATTCTCGACCAGGTGGCCAACGGCGTGGCCGTCAGGATGGCTGTGTTGTACCTCTTGTCCGGCGGAGCGGGAGATGAAGCGGCTGCTTAAAGGAGGGCGTGTGATCGATCCCGCCAACGGGATCGACGGCATGCACGATGTTCTCATCGACGGCGATCGCATCGCAGCCGTAGGCCGCGATCTTCCTGTGGACGGCGCCGCGATCGTGGAAGTGGGACCAGGGCTCGTGATTTGTCCGGGCTTCATCGATATGCACGTTCATTTGAGGGAGCCTGGACAGGAGCACAAGGAAACGGTCGCCACGGGCACCGCGGCGGCTGTTGCCGGCGGGTTCACCGCCGTGGCCTGCATGCCCAACACCGCCCCGGTTAACGACAACGCGAATGTCACGGCGTACATCCTCGCCAGGGCGGCGGAGGCGGATCTCGCGCGCGTGTACCCGATTGGGGCTGTCTCGCGAGGATCAAAAGGCGAGTTGCTCGCGGACATCGCAGAACTGAGACAAGCCGGGTGTGTCGCCGTCACCGACGACGGCCGGCCCGTGGCTACGGCGCTGCTGATGCGCCGTGCGATGGAATACGCGGGCATGTTTGGCATGCCGGTGATCGAGCACTGCGAGGATCCGTCCCTCAAGGGAGATGCCGTCGCACACGAGGGATATCACGCGGCGACCCTCGGCCTCCGCGGGATGCCTGGCGCATGTGAAGCGCTCGGCGTGGAACGCGGCATCCTGCTGTCGGAGTTGACGGGTTCCGCATTTCATGTCGCGCACATGAGCGCCCGTGGTTCGTTGAGAGCGGTGCGCAAGGGCAAGGAGGCCGGTATCCGCGTGACGTGCGAGGTGGCGCCGCATCACTTTACGTTGACCGACGAATCGCTCGGCTCGCCCGTTCCCTACGACACCAACACGAAAATGAATCCGCCCCTGCGCGAAAAGGCCGACCGCGATGCGATGCTTGCCGGCATTGCCGACGGCAGTGTCGATGCGATTGCTACCGACCATGCTCCCCATCACTACGATGAGAAGCATGTCGAGTACGACCGTGCGCCCTTCGGAATCGTCGGCCTCGAAACCGCCGTTCCCCTGTCGCTGGATCGGCTGGTGCACGCTGGTTTGATTGGGTTGCCTCGGCTCGTCGAGTTGATGTCGGTCAATCCGGCGCGCATTCTGCGCGTGCCCGGCGGGGCGCTGTCGCCAGGCGCACCGGCCGACGTCACGATTCTCGCGCCCGATCTCAAGGTGCGAATCGACGCCGCTCACCTGCGCTCTCGTTCGAAGAACACGCCTTTCGATGGATGGGAGCTCCGCGGCGGCGTCGCAGCAACCATCGTCGGCGGGAGAACGCTGTATGTGAATTCCGCCGTGTCTGAGATCAAAGCGGCGTGACGTCGGACCAATCGATGCGGTACAGCGTGTCCGAGATTGCCTGAGGGGAGCGGCGATGACGCGGCGAGACGATATTCGAGAGACCGCGCTCAAGGACCTCCAGCAGTACGAAGTGCTGATGCTGAACGGTCACTTCGACTTCGGCAACGGATTTCACGGCGCCGTCTATCTGAACCCTCACAAACTGTTCCGGTATCCATCCACCATCTGGCAGTTTGCGCAGGACCTGCTCGATGTGCTGCCGACGTCGATCCTGGAACAGACCGAGGTCGTAACCGGGCCGGTGACAGGTGGAGCGCTCCTCGGATACACGGTCGCGGGTCTTCTCGACAGCAGGCGGGACATCAGCCGGCCGGCCATGTTGTTTGCCCCGTTTACGCTCGACGCCAACTGCGGGCTCACGCTCACGCGCTTCTACAATCACCTCCTCGCCGGCAGACGAGCGCTTGTCGTCGACGATGTGCGCAATACGGGGCACACTCAGGCGCACTGCGTGGAGCTGATCTGCAAGGCGGGCGGAATCGCCATCGCGACGGCGGAGATTTACGACCGCATGGAAGCGATCGTGGATGCGGGCGTTCCGAATTTTGCGCTGGCCGAATATAAAGCCCCCGACAACTTTCCGGCCGACCGCTGTCCGATGTGTCAGGCAGGCGTGCCGGTGAGCACCTTTTAAGTCACAAGTCACAAGTCACAAGAGGCACAAGCAATGAGTGACGACGTTCGCATCCAACAGGCGACGGCGGCCGACGTACCGCTGGTTCTCAGGATGATCAAAGCGCTGGCCGAGTACGAGCAGTTGACGCGCGAGGTGGTTGCGACCGAGGCGAAGGTTCGCGAGTCGCTGTTCGGGTCCAATCCAAGCGCGGAAGCGGTGATCGCTCGCGTCGACGGTCAGCCAGCCGGTTTTGCCGTCTGGTTCTACAGTTATTCCACCTTTCTGGGCCGCCCCGGGCTGTATCTCGAGGATCTTTTCGTTCTGCCGGAATGGCGCGGTCGCGGCATTGGACGTGCCCTGCTCCGTCACCTCGCCCGCATTGCGGTGTCGCGCGATTGCGGCCGCATGGAGTGGGCCGTGCTGGACTGGAACGAACTTGCTATCCGCTTCTACCGCGGCCTCGGTGCGCGACCGATGTCCGACTGGACCGTCTATCGCCTCACGGGCGACGACCTGACGCGGCTCGCGGGGGCAGATGAGGCTTAGGGTGCCCAACGTGCCTGGAGTGCCTGGCGGGAAAGCATTCGCACCGAAACGCACCTCGGGCACTCTCGTCACCGCAGGCACCCGAGCACTCCAGTACCCGACTAAAGTGCTGTCGCTGCGACCATCCCTCGAGAATCTGTATCGCGCGTTCGATCACACGGACTCGGCGACCGACCCCGTCCACATCGTCAGACGGTACGACGCGTCAGCCGATCGCGAGATTGCCGGATTCTGCGCGGCCGGACTCGCGTTTGGTCGTGTCGCCAGCGTGCTGAACTCCATCGAGTCGCTGCTGGCTGTAATGGGTTCCTCTCCGGCAGCGTTCGTGCGCACATTCGATCCGGTGAAGGATGGGCGAAGGCTGGCGCCGCTCGTACACCGATGGATTCGCGGCAAGGACTTGGTCGCGCTGTTGCTGATTTTGCAGCGAATGCTTCAACAGACCGGGTCGATCGAACGGTTCTTCATGGCCGGCGACGACCCTTCTTCGCCCGATGTCGCGGCGGCGCTCGAGTCGTTCTCGACGCGCGCCCTCGCAAACGGATCTGCAGCCTGCTTATGGACGACGCGTGCCCGGGCGCGCCGGGGTCTGTTACTTCTTCCCGCGGCCCTCGGCCGGCAGCGCGTGCAAGCGGCTGAATCTGTTCCTGCGCTGGATGGTGCGCAGAGACGCCATCGACCTTGGCGTCTGGTCGCATCTTTCTTCCGCGCGACTGATCGTCCCTCTGGATACTCACGTCATCCGGGTGGGGCGGTGCCTTCGGCTGACGCGCTACCGCAGTCCGGGCTGGAAGATGGCAGCGGAAATTACCTCGGCGCTGCGCCAGATGAATCCTGACGACCCGGTTCGCTACGATTTCTCACTTTGCCACGTCGGCATGATGAACGCCTGCAGGTTTGGTCGCTCGCGGGACAACACGCAGTGTCCGCTGCGGGGGTCGTGCAGGCCCCGCGTGTCCGAATGAATGATGAATCACCGATGGTCCGGAGCGCCGTGCCTGGCGTTTCCGTCGTCACGCCGCATTTCCCACAGCTTCGCGAACTTGAGAAACACCGAATAGGAGTTCACCGCCGAGATCGCGAAGCCCGCAGTGCCGTCGAAAATACCGCGGCGGAGCAGGTAGTTGCGGATGAACGCCGCCGGCGGATGGAGGACGAGGTCGAGCAGGCGGGCGCGCCGTCCTGCTTCGTGCATCTGACGCGCCGCCAGCGTCGTGTAGTGGTTGATGCGATCGAGTTGATCGCCGAGATCACGGAAGGAATAGTGCTCCAGCTCGTGCCGCAGCTGCCCGACCCCGCCGTCGACGGCGACTGATTCGTGGACGTATTTTCCCCGCCATCGGGCCGCGCGCCTGTCGTACAGGCGTGTTTGATAGTCCGGATAAAAATCTGTCGTTCGGACCCATCGTCCAAGGTGATAAGCGACTCGCGGTACTCGATAACCACGCAAAGGCGGTTCGTCCGCGACAACGGAGCGGATTTCTGTGGCCAGTGCCGCCGGAATGCGCTCGTCCGCGTCGAGCGAAAAAATCCAGTCGTGAGACGCTTTTTCTGCCGCAAAGTTCTTCTGGTCGACATATCCGGACCAATCGCGGCAGAGAACCGTGACGCCTTTGGCGCGCGCAATGTCGAGCGTCGCATCGGTGCTGCCCGAATCGACGACGAGAATCTCGTCTGCCCACTCGGCGCTGTTTATCGCGGCCGCGATGTGTTCGGCTTCGTTGAGCGTAATGATCGTGACCGAGACTTTCGGCACGACAGGATTCTGACACGATCACAGGTTTCGGAGACGCGGAGGTACGGAGAACGATCAATCGGCCTGTGTCTCCGTGTCGCTGTGGCCCATCGCGCAGCACCTCATCTCAGTGGCGCTTCCTGAACGGTCTCGAAGTGAGACGCTGTTCGTTGGCCGCCTGGGAAGACGATGGCGCTGATTGCGCCGCGGCAATGGTCGGCATGCAGAGGACGATCAGGAGAAAGGTACGCATAGTGAGTATGTATACTAGGCGGTTCTGATGACGACCATGGATGCCGCCGAGGTGATCGAACGATTCAAACGATCCGGTGCGCTGCTGGCGGGACACTTCCGCCTGACGTCCGGGCTGCACAGTTCCGGGTATTTGCAGTGTGCTCTCGTCCTGCAGCATCCCCGTGAGGCCGAGGCGCTCGGCGCCGCGCTGGCCGAGCGTGTTCGAGCGCTCGAAGCCCAGGCTGTGTTGTCACCGGCACTTGGCGGCATCGTCATCGGTCAGGAAGTCGGTCGCGCCCTGGGCATCCGAGCGATGTTCGCCGAAAGGCAGGACGGCAGGCTGCTCCTCCGACGGGGATTCAGCATTGCGCCGGACGAGCGAGTACTCGTGGTCGAAGATGTTGTGACCACGGCAGGGTCGACGAGAGAAACGATCGACGTCGCGCGGGCGGCGGGTGCGCGGGTCGTGGGCGCGGCCGCCATCATCGATCGCAGCGGAGGCGACCAGCGGCTCGACGTGTCGTTTCACGCCCTCGCCGTCGTGTCGTTTCCGACGTACGAGCCATCGGTATGCCCGCTGTGTTTGACGGGAGAGCCGGTGGTCAAGCCAGGATCGAGAAGTTAGATTCGAACGCGGAATCTGGCACTGGAACCTGGAACGGTTTATGTCCCGTGTTCTCAAGCTCACCATCAGTTACGACGGGACGCGTTTTGTCGGTTGGCAGCGGCAGGCGGAGGGTCTTTCCATCCAGGGGCTGCTCGAAGATGCGATGGCGCGCTTTGAGGGCGGCTCGGTCACTCTTCACGGGGCGGGGCGGACGGATGCAGGGGTGCATGCGCTTGGGCAGGTTGCCAGCACTCACGTCACGTGCGCCCATCCCACCGAGACGTTGACGCGCGGCCTGAACGCCTGTCTGCCTCCGGACGTTCGCGTGACCAATGTCGAAGATGTCGCGGCAGATTTCCATGCGCGGTTCAGCGCGCGCTCCAAAACCTACCGCTACCTGATCCGGAATGCGCCGATCGTCAGTCCGTTCGAGCGTCCATACGTGTGGCATGTGCTGGAATCGCTCGACATGGCAGCCATGCGCGAGGCCGCCGACGCGCTCGTCGGGACGCATGACTTTTCCTCGTTCCGCAGCGCGGGAAGTGCCATCACGAGCGCCGTGCGGAATGTAACCGAGTCGGAAATTCGTCCCTTCATCGGCGAACTGACGCCAGCCGGTCCGGCGCGCGGCGACCATACGATGTTCGCGTACGAAGTCAGTGCGAGCGGTTTTCTTCGCCACATGGTCCGCGCCATTGTCGGCACTCTGGTGGAAACGGGCCGCGGGAGACGAACGGCGGCGTCGATGGCAAAGCTTCTGTCATCAGGCAGTCGCGCCGAGGCGGGTCCGACAGCTCCGCCGCACGGACTGTTCCTGGTCCGTGTGGACTATGATTGACACCTTGCGATCACGCGAACCCGAGGCGCCCGCACGTGTCGCTTGAGGAACTCGTGGCGTGGATTCCGGCGGGCCATCCTGACGAAGCGCTTGCGCGACAGATCAGCTTCGAGCGGCTGCCTGCTCATGTCGCGATCATCATGGACGGCAACGGCCGGTGGGCCGCCCAGCGCCATCTGCCGCGGGTGGAGGGGCACCGCGCCGGCATCGATCCCGTTCGCGAGACGGTCGAGACGGGTGCGCGGCTTGGTCTCCGCGTACTGACGCTCTACGCGTTTTCCATCGAAAACTGGAAGAGACCCGCGTCCGAGGTCAGCACCTTGATGCTGCTCCTCAAGCTGTATCTGCGTTCGGAGCTGAACACGCTTCTGAGTAATAACATCCGCTTCCGCGTGATTGGCCGCATGGAGGACCTGGCATCCGACATACAGAACGAGTTGTGCATCGCCATGGAGCGGACGTCGCAGGCGACGGGCATGCTGTTCAACATCGCGCTGAATTACGGCGGACGCGCGGAAATCGTCGATGCCGCACGCCGAGCGATCGCGGCCGGCATTCGCCCCGAGGAGCTGGACGAAGAGCGGTTCGCCCAGCTGCTGTACACGGCGGGGCAGCCAGATCCGGATCTGCTCATCCGAACGAGCGGCGAGATGCGGGTCAGCAACTATCTGTTGTGGCAGATCGCGTACGCGGAAATCTACGTCACTGAAACGCTCTGGCCCGACTTCCGGCGGCGGCACATGCTCGAAGCGATTCTGGCCTACCAGAAACGCGAACGACGATACGGCGGCATCACTTCGGCGCGGGCTGCCATCGGCGCGCAATGACGCGGCTCCTCAGCGGGGTCGCGCTTGGCGCCGCTGCCCTCGCGGCCATCCTGTTTCTTTCTCCTCTTGGTCTCCGTCTGCTGGCGTGCCTCGTCGCGGCGCTGGCTGCGCGCGAGTACATCGGCGTGCTTCACCACAACCGCCGCCCGCCGCACGTCATCCCGGTGATCCTCCTCGTTGTAGTGACGTGCTGGTGGGTCTCTGCCACCACGCGCGGCGACCTTCTGGCTCTGTTGCTGATCGGTCTCAGCTGGCTTGCCGCTGAAGTCCTGTTTCTCGGGCTTACGGTCGATCAGGCGGCTGCCCGGTTCCTGGCGCCCTGGTACATCGGCATGCCGCTGGGAATGCTCGTGGCGATTCAGACGACTGGCGGACGGGTGGCGACCCTGCTGCTGCTTGCGACGATTGTCGTCAGTGACTCAGCGCAGTTCTACACGGGCCGTCTCCTTGGCCGGCGGCCGTTAGCGCCGGCGATCAGTCCCAAGAAGACCATCGAAGGCGCGATTGGCGGCGTCGTGCTGGCCACGCTCTTCATCGTCTCGGTCGGTCCGCCGCTGCTGCCGGCGGCGCGCCGCCTTCCGCTCGCATTGCTCGGCGTGGCTATCGTGGCTCTCGGCATCTGCGGCGACCTCTTTGAGTCGCGGCTCAAGCGCATCGCTGGAGTCAAGGACAGCTCCCGGATTATTCCGGGACACGGCGGGATTCTCGATCGCATCGACGCCCTGTTGTTTGCGACGCCGGCGTTCTACCTGTACATGCAGGCCGGGACGTGAAGCACCTTGCCATTCTCGGATCGACCGGCTCGATCGGGCGCAGCGCACTCGCAGTGGTCGACGCGCATCCCGATCGGCTCAAAGTCGTGTCGCTCGCGGCGGGTGATAACGCCGCGCTGCTCGCAGAGCAGATTGCCCGCTACAGACCTGCGGTTGCGGCGATGGCCACCGAGCAGGGAGCCGACAAGGTTCGAGCGCTGTGCGGTTCGGGCGCACCCACCACGCTGGGCGTCGGCCCTGACGGACTCGTCGCGGTAGCCACTCATCCTGCGGCCGACATCGTGATTTGCGCGTCGGCAGGTACGGCGGGCCTCGAGGCGGTGCTCGAGGCCATCGAGGTGCGCAAGACAATCGCGCTCGCCAACAAGGAAGTGCTGGTGATGGCGGGTCGCCTCGTTACGGATGCGGCGCAGCGCCGGGGGGTTGCCATTCTCCCAATCGACAGCGAGCACAACGCCATCCACCAGTGTCTGCATGGGCGGTCGTCGTCGGAGATTCGGAGGCTTATCCTGACAGCATCAGGTGGGCCGTTCCGCGACCATCCTGAAAGGGCGCTCGAGCACGTCGACCCCGATGCGGCACTGCGCCATCCAACCTGGCGGATGGGACGAAAGATCACCATCGATTCCGCGACCCTGATGAACAAGGGACTGGAGGTCATCGAGGCGCACTGGCTGTTCGGTGTCTCGGCAGACCAGATTGACGTGGTTATTCATCCGCAGTCGATCGTCCACTCGATGGTCGAGCTGGTTGACGGCTCAGTGATCGCGCATCTCGGCGTCACGGACATGCGGCTTCCCATTCAGTACGCGTGCTCGTATCCGGAACGCTGGGACGGCCCTCTCCCGCCGCTCGATTTGACGCGTGTCTGGACCGCTCGAATTCCTGCCTCCGTCGCCGAACCGGTTTCCATGCCTGGACCTCGCGTACCGGGCGCTGCGCGCGGAGGGAACGGTTCCGGTGGTTCTGAACGCGGCCAACGAAGTGGCGGTGGAAGCGTTTTTGGATAGGAAGCTCGGCTTTATGGGAATTCCGCGGGTTATCGAAAAGACGATGGATGCGCACAGCCGAGAAGACGTTTCAACACTGCAATTAGTGCAGAGAGTGGATCGCTGGGCGCGTGAGTACGCCCGCGATGCAGCGCGCGAATTGAGCAGCATTTCGTAAGTTGAGGCCCAAAAATGAAAGTCGAAGGTCAAAAGTCGGCGGCCGGTAGCCTTCGTCATACGCGTTAGAATTGATCCAGTGAACACCATCCTTGCATTTTTATTCGTTCTCGGCGTGCTCGTATTCGTGCACGAGCTCGGACATTTTCTGGCGGCCCGCCGGCTCGGCGTTCGCGTGTTGACGTTTTCGCTCGGGTTCGGTCCAAAGCTGCTGAAAATTCGACGAGGCGACACTGAGTACTGTGTCAGCGCAATCCCGCTCGGCGGCTACGTCAAGATGGCGGGCGAGAATCCGGACGACCCGCGAACGGGGCAGCCGGACGAGTTCCTGTCACGCACCAAGTGGGAGCGGTTCCAGATCCTGATCATGGGGCCGGTCATGAACATTGCGCTGGCGATTGTCGTGATGGCAGTCGTGCTCGCCCAGGGGGCCGAAGTGCCGGTGTACCAGGATCAACCGCCGGTTGTCGGCGCGGTCACCGCCGGGTCGCCCGCTGAAGGGGCAGGTATCCGTCCCGGGGACAGGATTCTGTCGGTGGCGGGTGAAGGGGTCGATACCTGGGAAGATCTGTTCATTGCCGTTGGTACGCGCGCGAACCGGGATATTTCTATCGCATTCCTGCGCGACGGTCAGACGCGCTCGGTGACTGTCAGACCCGAATCCGACAATCGGTTCGAAGTAGGGCGCATCGGCGTGCTGCCCAACAGCAATCCCATCATCTCGTCGGTGATCGCCGGCGAGCCCGCGGAAAAGGCCGGGTTGAAAGGCGGCGACATCGTACTGGCAGTGAATGGCGAACAAATGGCCACGCGCGATCAGCTCATCGAAGCCATTTCGCGCAATGCCGGACATGAAATCGACCTCACGGTCAAACGCGGCGACCAGCAGCTCCAGCTTCGTGCGACGCCGGAACAGCGCGGTGACCGCGGCATGCTCGGTGTATACGTGACGGAGCCGACGCGCAGGCTCGACCCGAATGCGTTCGAAGCGATTCAGATGAGCATCGAGCGCAACATCGAATTCAGCGGACTGATATTCCGTACGCTGGGCGGTCTGTTCGTGGGCGAGACGTCGCCGCGGCAGCTCATGGGCCCGGTGGCGATTGCGCAGCTCTCCGGTGAGTCTGCCGAGGCCGGGTGGTTCGCGCTCTTCAGTCTGATGGCCTCGATCAGCCTGAACCTGGGACTGCTCAACCTGCTGCCGATTCCGGTTCTGGACGGCGGCCACATCTTGATCATGGCCGTCGAGGGCATCGCCCGCCGTGATTTCAGCATGGCAGTGAAAGAGAAGATGCTGCTGGCGGGATTCGTCCTGCTGATGATGCTGATGGTCACGGTGATCTATAACGACCTTACCCGCATCAGCTGGATCGAGCAGCTGATGCCGTGGCGAAACTGACAGAAACATTCGCGGGCGCGAGGAACATCTCAGTAATTCGTGGCCCATCAATTGCAGCCAACCACACGTCAGATTCAGCCGTCTCTAATGTGTGACACAGGAGAGGGAGGAAGCCGCATGTCTTTCATTCGTCAGGCCGCGTTGACGGCCGTTATCGTGATCGCCCTGGTTGCGTCCGCGGCCGCGCAGGGGAACGTCACGCAGGCCGACATCCAGCGACTCCAGGACAATGTCTATCAGGCGGGTACGGATGTCTCACAAGCCCGCGGCCGCGACGCCGCGCGTGGCAATCAGCTCCAGGCCGAGCTCGACGAGCTTCGGGAGGAAGTGATCTATCTCAAGGTGAAGCTTCGGAAAGAAGGCTCGCTGGTGCGAAGCGAGTACGCCGATGTCCGCGATCGCATCGAAGATGTCCGTTCGCGCGCGCGCGGTGACGCGGCGAATGCGTACACGCCTCCGCCGGCGGCGCCAGCTCGTCCTCAACCAGCCCCTCAAACAGCCACGAGAAGTACAACGAGCACGACATCGACCACGTCTCAGACCACAGGTGAAATTCCCGTTGGAACGGAAATGGACGTCCGACTTGGCACGCGCTTGAATTCGGGGACGACGGTCGTGGAAGACCGGTTCGAGGCCACGACACTCGTAGACGTCAACTCGGGCGGCCGAACGCTCGTGCCGGCAGGGTCAGTGATGCGCGGCGTCGTCACCAGTGTCGAACCCGCAACCCGGACGAATCGAACCGCTCGGCTGACGCTCAGCTTCGATCAACTCACCGTCAACGGCCGCGCGTATCCGATGAGGGGAACGGTCACGCAGGCACTCGAAGGCGAGGGAATCAAGGGTGAAGCCGGACGTATCGGTGCGGGTGCCGGCGTCGGCGCGATCATCGGCGGCATCCTTGGCGGATTCAAAGGAGCGCTGGCAGGAATTCTGATCGGTGGGGGTGGCACGATCGCCGCGACGGAAGGTAAGGAAGTCGACGTGCCGGCAGGAACGGTGCTGCGTGTGCGGGTCGACGCGCCCGTGCGAATCAACAACGTACGCTGAACGGCAAGCACGAAGGGCACGAAGATCGCGAAGGACACGAAGGCTAGCCTCTTCGTGGCCTTCGTGGTTCTCAGATCGCTCGCGCCGCGTCCTTCATCGCCGCACGCGCGGCGCTGATTGTCTCCCGCACGTGGCGGTCTGTATGCGCCGCCGACAGAAACCACGCCTCAAACTGCGACGGCGGCGGATAGATTCCCCGCGCGAGCATCCCTTTGAAGAACGCGGCATACGCCAGCGTGTTGGAGGTCAGGGCGGAGTCGTAGTCTCGTACTGGCGACGCGGTAAAGAATGGCGTGAATACCGACCCGAAGGCGTTCACTTGCAACAATACGCCCGACGCGCGGGCAGCTTCGGCGATGCCGGCCACGAGCACTGACGTTCGCCGCGCCAGTTCTTTATACAGTTTCGACGTCAGCCGCTTGAGTGCCCAGATCCCGGCCGTCATCGCAACCGGGTTTCCGGAGAGCGTTCCTGCCTGATATACAGGGCCGGCGGGAGCCACCATCTTCATGACGTCAGCACGGCCGCCGTAGGCGCCAACGGGGAAGCCTCCGCCGATGATCTTGCCCAGACAGGTCAGATCCGCCCTCACACCGAAGATCGCCTGGGCTCCCCCCGCGGACGCACGGAATCCTGAAATTACTTCGTCGAAGATGAGCAGCGCACCATGACGGGTTCCGAGGGCGTGGAGGCCTGGCAGAAACCCGTCCAAGGGGGGCACCACTCCCATGTTGCCCGCAATCGGCTCGACCACTATCGCCGCGATGTCGGGGCCGTGCGCGTCGAACAGTGCCTCCACCGAGGCGAGGTCGTTATACCGCGCCAGCAGCGTGTCCGACACCACGGCCCGCGTGACTCCTGGACTCGTTGGAACGCCCAGGGTGGTTGCGCCAGAGCCGGCTTTCACGAGGAATGCGTCGCCGTGGCCGTGGTAGCAGCCCTCGAATTTCACGATCCTGCTGCGTCCGGTGAACGCCCTGGCGAGACGAACCGCACTGATCGCCGCTTCCGTTCCGGAGCTGACGAATCGCATACGCTCCATCGACGGGACCAGTGCACGTACGCGTTCGGCGAGCTCATGCTCGAGGGCGCTCGGGGCGCCGAAGCTCGTGCCGTGCCGGGCGGTACTGGCGACGGCCCTGATCAGACCGGGAGGTGCGTGGCCGTGAATCAGGGGTCCCCACGACATCACATAGTCGATGAAGCGATTGCGGTCGACGTCCTCAATCACGGCACCAGACGCGCGGCGGATGAAGAGCGGATCGCCGCCCACTGCCTGGAACGCCCGCACGGGGCTGTTGACGCCGCCGGGGAACACGTCGCTGGCCCGCAGGAACAGCCGCTTACTGCGTGCGGTTTTTTTCATGACAGGCGTAATTCAATTCAAGCGGCCGATGCAAACACCGTTTGCATGTGAACTTTACATTTTGAATTACCGCAGGGCACGCGCCGCTTC
Organism: uncultured Acidobacteriota bacterium; assembly: GCA_963814955.1. Classification (GTDB taxonomy): domain Bacteria; phylum Acidobacteriota; class Vicinamibacteria; order Vicinamibacterales; family UBA2999; genus DATCJA01. The sequence continues at coordinate 392,270 of CAWFEX010000006.1, read as the reverse complement.
TCGCGCGTAGTACGTCACGATGATGTCGGCTCCGGCACGGCGGATCGCCGTCAGCGCTTCCATCATCGCCCGCGGCCCGTCTATCCAGCCGTTCGCCGCGGCCGCCTTGAGCATCGCGTATTCACCGCTCACGAAGTATGCAGCCGTTGGCTGATTGAAACGCTGTTTGACCTTTGCGATCACGTCCAGGTAGGTGAGCGCGGGCTTCACCATTACGATGTCTGCACCTTCGGACAGATCGGTTTCGACTTCGCGCAGGGCCTCGGCGACATTTGCCGGATCCATCTGATGGCTGCGCCGGTCTCCGAATTGAGGCGCGGAATCGGCGGCATCGCGAAACGGCCCGTAAAACGCCGAGCAGTATTTCGCCGCGTACGAGATGATGCCGACCTGCTCGAAGCCTCGCTCGTCGAGCGCCTGCCGTATCGCCCCAACGCGGCCGTCCATCATGTCCGAAGGTGCTACGAAGTCGGCTCCTGCCAGAGCGTGCGACAGCGCAACCATCACCAGATGGCCGACGGTGACGTCATTGACGATCTCTTCACCATCGAGGATCCCGCAATGGCCGTGCGAGGTGTATTCACACAGGCACACATCCGTGACGACGATGAGGTCGGCAACGGCGCGTTTTATTTCGCGCACCGCCGATTGCACGGGTCCTTCGGGATCCGCTGCCGTCGTTCCCGCGGCGTCCTTTGCGCCGGGGATGCCGAACAGCAGAACACCGAGAATGCCATCGTCTCTGGCGGCGGAAGCTTCCTTCACTGCTTCGTCCACAGACAGCTGAAACACGCCAGGCATCGACGGGACCTCGCGGCGGACCCCATGTCCTTCGCATACGAAGAGCGGGTAGACGAAGCAGTCTGGTCTCAAATGCGTCTCGCGGACGAGACTGCGAATCGTCTCGGTGCGCCGAAGTCGCCGCGGCCTGCGTGCAAGCGCGAGCCGGGAGGCGGTTTTTACAGCCATATTCGCCATCTTGCCATACTGAAAATCGTCGCCACTATCTCTTCACATCTGCGTAATGAGCCACGATGGCATCGACGAGCGCGGCAATGGTAAACGTCTGAGGCTGAACCGCGACCGGGATGCCAAGCTGGCGTGCTGCGTCGGCCGTCGACGGCCCGATGACGGCAACCACCGTGTTCTTGAGCAGATCCGCGGCCTGATCGGCCCCGCAAATGCGTGCGAAGCTCCGGACCGCTGAGGCGCTGGTAAAGGTGACGACGTCGATCCGGCCTTCGAGGAGCATCCGGTATACGTCGGGGTCGGTGTCTGGCAGCGTATCCACCGCGATGGTGCGGTAGGCGACCACATCGGTTACTGCTGCGCCGGCGCGCCGGAGTCCCTCGGCAATCACCTCGCGGCCGATGTCAGCGCGCGGAAGCAGAACGCGCGCCCCATCGAGGGAGCCCGTCCGGGCCATCGCCTGGACCACGCCTTCAGCGCGAAACTCGTTTGGAATGAGGTCCACCTTGATCCCGTAGTCGGCGAGCTTTTCTGCAGTGACCGGGTCCGATCGTGCACAGCCGCGGCCCTTTGAGCATCCGCACGTCCCGGTCGCCTTCGCACAGAGCCGCCATGAATGCCTCTACCGCATTGACGCTCGTAAACACGATCCAATCGAACGCGTCAGGCGCTGCGGCCGCCTGGAGGAGCGGCGCCCGATCCTCCGGCGGGACAATCCGGATGACCGGCGCTTCGACGGTGTCCGCGCCGAGCGCTGCGAGCCGATCGACGAGCTCTGCCGCCTGCTGGCGCGGCCGTGTCACGAGGATTCGACGACCGAAGAGCGGACGTGTGTCGAACCAGCGCAGATGGTCGCGAAATCCGACGACTCGCCCCGCCACAAGCGTCGCCGCCTTGCGCCGCGGCTGCTCGCCGATCATGTCGAGGAGCTCCGCGATCGTCCCCGAGAGCGTTTCCTGGTCGGGAAGCGTGCTGTTATAGATCAGGACGGCCTGCGCATCGGCGCCATACCCATGGTCACGCAGTGACTCGAGTATGTGCGGGAGTTGCTGGGTGCTGGCCTGACATACCACAGTGCCGTCGAGACGGATCAGGCTCGGCCAGTCAACATCCGGCGGCACGCGGTTATCGTCTTCATAGCCACGAAGCAGCGTGATGGTGTCGCCGGCGCCGGGATAGCTGACCGGTACGCCGGCATACGCAGGTGCGCTGATACCAGGGGCGATGCCTGGCACCACTTCAAAGGGGATTCCCTGCTCGTGCAGGAACAACGCTTCCTCAGCTCCGCGATCGAACACGAATGGGTCCCCGCATTTCAGCCGTGCGACGCGCTTGCCCTCCCTGGCCTTTTCTGCGACGAGATAGCTGATGGCTTCCTGAGCCATGGGCTGCGGGGTCGCCGTTCCCACGTCGATCAGCTCGGCATTCGCGTGCGCCTCCCTCAAAAGCCGCTGGGGCACGAGATGGTCGTAGACCACCACGTCGGCTGAGCGCAGACAATCGCGGCCGTAAACGGTAATCAGTCGCGGATCGCCGGGACCTGCTCCGATCAGGTACACGGCTGGCTGCTTCACGGCTGCAGCCCTTCAACCACGCCACGAGCGGTCTCGGCTTCCGCAAGAATTTCTGCGGCCCCTTGTGCCAGAAGCCGCATCGCCGTCCGCGTTCCAATGGCTTCCGCGTCCGACACCGGTCCAGACGCTTCGGCTCGTACGACGCGCTCGCCGTTGGTCGACAGGACAATGGTCATCAGGGACAGCTCGTTGGTTGCGACGGTCGCATACGCACCAATCGGCATCTGACATCCGCCGCCGAGACGACGAACGACCATACGTTCGGCGACAAGCGCCGCCGCCGATGCCGGATCGTTGATGCGCTCGACGGCGGTGCGCACCTTCGCGTCATTGCTGCGGGTTTCCACGGCGATGATGCCCTGGCCTGGTGCAGGCACGCAGACATGAGGCGGCAATGCCATCGAAATGCGCGACTCGTGGCCGAGGCGCCGCAATCCTGCAGCAGCAAGGACGATTGCGTCGAACTCACCCGCGTCGAGCTTTCGCAGCCGGGTGTCCAGATTGCCTCGAATTGCTCCGAATCTGGCGCCGTGAAAGAGCTGCCGCAGCTGTGCGGTCCGCCTGATGCTGCTCGTGCCGATGTTCGGCGTCTCGCCAAGTTGCGTTGCGATGGTTTCGATCGACCAGCCTGTCGGGTTTCTGCCGGAGTCCTTCGTGTTGCCCGCGCCGCGCAGCACGATCGCATCCCGGGCATCCTCTCGGGGGAGGGCCGCAATCAGGGCAAGGCCATCAGGCAGGTCCGCGGGCATGTCCTTGCTGCTGTGCACGGCGAGGTCGATTTCGCCTCTGAGGAGCGCGTCCTCGATTTCCTTGACGAAGAGCCGCTTGCCGCCGATTTGCGCGAGCGGCGCGTCGGCGAGCCGATCGCCGGACGTTTTGATCGCAACCACGTCACAGGAGACGTTTGCGCGCGCCTGAAGCAGTGCGGCAACGACATTCGCCTGAATCAGCGCCAGATGGCTTCCGCGTGTACCCAGTTTCAACGTCGACATGAATGTGCAGGAGCTCGGGTCTCATTTGAGCATCGATCGGGAAATTTATCCACGTCCGATAGGGACGGGCTTCACCTGAGACCAAAAACGCGCGTTCAGTTGCTGCGGGGTTTCGTGAACGGCGACGACTCGGTGTCACCCGCGCCCGGCGGCGGTGCATCTTCGTTGAGCTTGAAAAGACGGTTGACGGCCTCGGTATAGGCAGCCTGCGTTTCTTCGTCCGGCAGGGCCTTGAGTTGTTCGGTCGGCTCGAGCAGCAGCTTCTCGACGATGAGGCGCGTCACCTCGTCGATCCGTCCGCGGGCTTCCGGCGTCAATCCGCCTAATTTGGCGTCGAGGCGGCGCAATTCGGTGCGTCGAATCTCGTCGAATCGCTGCCGCAGCGCGACGACCGTCGGAATGGCCCGTCGCGAGCGATGCCAGGAGGTGAACCGCGCAAGTTCTTCCGCAACGATGGCTTCGGCACGCGCAATCTCTGCGCCGCGCCGGGCGAGATTGTCGTGGACGATGTTCTGCAGGTCGTCCACGTTGTAGAGAAACACCTGTTCGATTTCGCCGACGGCGGGGTCGACGTCCCGGGGAACCGCGACGTCGATGATGAAGAGCGGGTCCGTGCGCCTGCGGCCGGTGGCCGCTTCGACATCGGCGCGCGCAATGATCGGACGCTGCGATCCGGTGGCGGTGACCACGATGTCCGCGTCGGCGATGGCGTGCGACATGTCGCTCCACGGGACGGCGCGGCCGGCGACCTGGCTGGCCAGGGCTTCGGCCTGAGCGGCCGTGCGGTTCGTGATCACAATCTCGGCGGCGCCATGGCTGCGAAGGTGTTGAGCCGTCAGCGCGCTGATCTCGCCGGCGCCGACGACGAGAACGCGGCGGCCCTCCAGGTGCCCGAAGATCTTTCTCGCGAGGGCGACGGCGGCAAAGCTGACCGAAACGGCGCCTTCCCCGAGAGCGGTCTCCGTACGAACGCGCTTCCCGACGCCGAACGCCCAATGGAACGTCTTGCTGAGCAGCGGTCCCGTGCAGCGACGCTCGGCGGCCGCCTGAAAGGCATCCTTTACCTGGCCGAGAATCTGGGGTTCGCCAATCACCAGTGAGTCGAGCCCCGCCGCCACGCGGAACAGGTGATGGGCAGCAGTCGTGTCTTCGTGCACGAACAGATGCGGCAGAAACACATCGCGTGGAAGGTGATGGTAGTCACTCAGAAAAGCAATCAGCTCTTCGCGGGCGCGTGTCGGCTCGGCATTCGCCACGTAGATCTCCGACCGGTTGCACGTGGAGAGCACGACCGACTCCGTGGCAGACGAGCGGGCGGCGAGCGACTCGACGGCCGCGCCAACGTCGCGGCTCGCGAAGTCGAGGCGCTCGCGCAGATCGACGGGCGCTGTTCGATGACTTACGCCGAGGAGGAGGAGATGCACGTGCGCTCCGCACCTAGAACGTGTGGCTCGTCGTGACGAAATAGCTGACTGGCAGGAAGTTGAGCAGGACGATGGCGAACCCCAGGGCCGACAGCCAGGCGGCGCGGCGGCCCGTCCACCCCATCATTCGCCGCGCCAGCACCGCAAACGAATAGACCGCCCAGGTGAGCACGGCGATGAAAATCTTAGGATCGTTCAGTACCATCGCCTGCAGGTTGGTATTGTCGGGCGCCGCCACCCGCGCCTGGGCCGTCCAGATCATGCCGACGGCGACACCGATCGTGAGGAACAGCCATCCAATCGCGACCGCACGCGAGTTCATCACATCAAGCGTCTGCAGCGAAGGCAGTCGTGTGTAGAAGTACCCGAGGTGCTTCTTCTTGATCTCCTTGAATTGGACCATGTACGTAAGTCCAAGCACGCCGGCAAGCGCGAAGCTTGCGTACGCGAAGAGCAGTGACGAGACGTGCACCCAGAACCATGGGCTGTCGAGAACCGGATCCATGTTCTCGACGCCGGGCGACACCGCCGGGATCGTCTGCAGTCCAACCAGCATCGGCATGATGAACACGCCCATCGCCCGTTCCTCGGTGGTCGTCTCCAGGTACAGGTACGAAAGCGCCAGCAACCACACGAATGTCGAGATGGCTCGCGACGTGTTCGCGAACGGCACGTGCCGCACCTCCATCGTCTGCATGCCGATGACGAAGGTGTGGACCAGAGCCGCGAAAATCAGCAGGACAGTCGCCGTCCTTCCGGCGTGGGGCTGCCGGGTCGCAAAATGCACGGCATACGCAATGCCTGCTGCGGCGTAGAGGACGAGAGGAAGAACGTTCAACGCGTCGGGGCGAAGTAGCCCTTCTTGGTGCGCGCGGCCACGTTCGGCCGTGCCACCTGCACTACGATGCGGCGGAAGGCCCCGTCGTTGCGGGGATTCTTCGACGTGTACCCAATGGTGTACTGACTGGCCAGCTCGTCGGCAATCTGCGTGTACACGCCGTTCAGGTCCTCGATCTTGGCCGGAAAGAACGCCCGTCCGCCCGTTTCCTGTGCGAGCTGGCGCATCACGAATTCCGCTTCACGAAATCCGCGGGTGCTCGAGTCGTTGCCGCGAAGCGCGATTGTGTAGATGGAGGTTTCCGAGCGTTTGGCCAGATCGAGCACTTCCTCGAACGAGACCAGACTCGACGTGTCCTCGCCGTCGGAGAAGACGATGAGCGCCTGCCTCCGCACATCCTCTTCGTTCTGTGCCTTGATTTTGCCCAGTTCCTTCAAAGACACGTAGATCGCATTGTGAAGGGACGTGGAGCCTCCCGATACCGTCTGCAGGATGGCGGATTCCAGCTGCGCCTGATTGGAGGTGAACGTCTGCCGGATGGAGACGCGGCTGTCGAAATCGATGACCTGCGCGAGGTCTGTGGGCTTCAACCGCTTGACGAAATTCGTCGCCGCCATCTGCAGCGTCTGCAGCTTGTCCTCCATGCTGGCGCTGCTGTCGAGCAGCAGCGACAAGGCAATCGGCTGCGGCCGCCTGGTGAAGAAAACGATGTCGTGTTTGACGCCGTCCTCGAATACCGAAAAGTCGGTCTGCTCGAGGTCGGTTATGTAGTGGTTGGCGCCATCGACGACCGTAACGTTCAGGGAAACAATGTCGATAGTGCTGCGGAACTGGGGGCGCTGTGCTCGGGCGAGTCCGGCCGCAGCCGCGATGAGAACAAGGGCGCCAATCGTTGTCAGGGTGACTCGTTTCACGTCAGGCTCCAGGCTGGCCGCGGGCCGGCGTGCCTCGCATGGTAACCCCATTGCGCGGCGACGTAACCTCGACCTTTTCCGGTGGAATGAGCGACTCCGGCCGGCCGTACACGACCTTGTACTGTGAGGAAAGCTCTCGGGCCAGCTTCAGCAGCGCTTGTCGGACGGCTGTTTCGGCCAGCAGCGTGACGTGCTGACCGCCGGTCGTGCGCGCGCCTTCATCCAGTGTGAACGCGCGCTCGCGTTCCTCGGTCGTCCCAAGCTCCAGATTTCCGATGACAATCGCATGCAGGCCCGCGCCAGCCTGCCGGACAGCCGCAGTGACGTCGCGCGCATAACGATTGGTGAACTCCGCGCCGTTCGTAATGACGGGGACAATCACCGCTCGCGGCGCTTCACGCTTTCGGAGTCCCGCCGCAACCTCGACAATCGCGTCGAGAAGCGTCATGCCGCTGCCGCTCATCGGGAAACAGACGGCCAATGCCCTGTTCGAGGCGCTCGGTATTCGATGAGTAGTCGGTGAAAATCGTTGGCCGATCCGCCAGCGCGACGACCGCAATCTGATTTCCGACCGCCATCTGCCTGACGAAGTCGCGCAACCCCTCGCGGATCGAGGGGATGGCCTTGATGGAGGCGGCGCTGTTGTCGACGAGAAGCGCGATGTCAATCGACTCGAGAGCAGGGGACACCCGCAGGACTTCGCGGCGCCGCCCATCCTCGGTCACGACGAAATCGGTAACGCCGAGGTCTTCGACGACATCGCCGCGCGAGTTGACGGCGCTGACGAAGATCGTTCGTTCGCGGACGCCAGCCTGTGCGTGGAGCCGTCCCAGGGCGCCCGCGGCCACCACGCAGGCCGACGCCAGCAGCAGAATCAACGTCACACCGGATCGGAAATTCGCGCGCATTCCCCCCTCGTACAATCCGAGTATAGTCTCCCGCGCATTGCGACTGTCAATCTACGTTTGATACGATTGAGCGTTTGTTTGGGTCCAGGAAAGAGCGTCGGGAAGGCACGTCCCGCGGCCTTATTTCAACACGCAGTTTGAGAGCCCTGCAGAGCACGATCAGCGCCTCTGGCCCGGCGGCGATGACCAGTTACACGCTGATTGGCGCGATTATTCTGCTCGGCGGGATCGGTTACGCAGTAGACGAGTGGCGCGGCACGTCTCCCTGGTTCCTGTTCGGCGGGCTCATTCTGGGGCTCATCGTCGGCTTCTATGGGCTGGCCAAGACGCTGTGGCGCTCATGAAGCCTTTATGGTGGATGGTGGGGGCAAGCATTGGCTCATGGATAGTGCTCGCGCTCATACCCGGGCTGGCACACGATCGAGAAGTGTTGTTCGGCATGCTGGCGCCGCTGGCCGGAGCGGCATTGACATGGGTGCTCGTGGCGCGGACCTACACGTCGCGTCCGCAGCTACTGACGTCGCTCATGGTTGCGGCGTTCGCGGGCAAGCTGGTGTTCTTCGGAGCCTACGTCACGATCATGCTGTCAGTGCTCTCGCTCAGCCCGCTCCCGTTCGTCATCAGTTTCACGACGTACTTCATCGGCTTACACGTCTTCGAGGCGCTCTGCCTGCAGCGCCTGTTTGCGGGCAACGTCCCCGCGCCACACTAGGCGACTCCAGGTAGAGACGTGCAGATCGAGGCGCAGGTTCAGGAACAGGCGGCAGAGGCCGCCGCCGAGGGATTCAACGCGGGCGAGGTGATTATCGAGCACGTCGCCAACAGCGGGCTCGATCATCCCTTGATTCACCTGCCGACGATCGGTGGCATCGACTTCTCGGTCACGAAGCACGTCTTCATGCTCTGGCTGGTCTCGGGGCTCGTATTCGTTGTCGTCACCACCCTCGTGCGCCGCTATATCAGGCAGGAGCGATTGGTTCCCTCGGGCTTCATGAACGCACTCGAATCGGTGGTCGAGTTCATCCGCGATTCGGTCGCGAGGCCCAGCGTCGGCGACAAGTGGACCATGACGTGGACGCCGCTCCTGTTGACGCTGTTCGCGTTCATTCTGACGGCAAATGCGATCGGGATGATCCCGCTGTTCGAGGTGCTCGGTCTGCTCAATCATTGGGTGCTGCACGCGGAGGCGGAGTCGTTCCTCGGTCGGCTTGCTGCACGGCGGCGCCACCGCAACATCGAACTTCAACGTCACCGCGGCGCTTGCCGTCGTGAGCTTCTTCGCCATTATCGTGGCGGGATCGAAAGCGCACGGAGCCATCCAGCACTGGAAGAACATGGTTCCTCACGGCGTCTCGCCGTTTCTCGCGGTCGCGCTGATCCCCATCGAGATTCTCGGAATGTTGGTGCGACCGTTTGCGTTGACGATGCGACTTGCGGCCAACATGACGGGCGGCCATATCGCCATCCTCGCGATTCTGTCGTTCGTCTTCATCTTCACGGAGATGGCCGGGCAGATGGTGGGGATGGGGATCGGTCTGGTGTTCTCGGTGCCGCTGGCCGTGGCGATTTCGGCGCTCGAAATCATCGTGATTCTGGTGCAGGCGTACGTGTTTACGCTGCTGACGGCCGTGTTCATCGGGATGGCCATTCACACGCATCATTGACGGAATGAAATTCTTTACGGAGGAGACGGAATGGAATTTCTGCATATATGGGTGCCGGCATCGGCCTCGGTCTGGCCGTCATCGGCGCGGGATTGGGTATCGGCAGGTTCGCGGCGGGACTCGCCGAAGGCATTGCCCGGCAGCCGAGCGCGGTGGGTCAGCTTACTGGCGCGGTGAACCTTCCGCTCTTCCTGCTCGAAGGCGTCGCCATTCTCGCCGAGGTGTTCTGTCTGCTGATCGTTCTGCTGAGGTAGGTCATGGATAACCCGCTCGTCCAGCCCGACCCCGGGTTGTTCATCTGGACGATCCTGACGTTCCTCGTCCTGGTGGCGCTTCTCGCGCGCTTCGCGTGGCGGCCGCTGCTGGAGGCGCTCGAACGAAGGCAGGCGACCATCGCGCAGTCCCTGGACGATGCGCAGCGCGCGCGACAGGAGCTGGAGCGTCTTCAGCGCGAGTCCGTCCAGATGATGGCTGCTGCACGTAACGAAGCCGAAGCCATCATTGCAAGAAGCCGCTCCGACGCGGAGGCTCTGCGCGAGGAGCTCAAGCAGAAAGCGCGGAGCGAGGCTGCGACGATCGTCAAGAATGCCGAACGGCAGATCCAGCTCGAAACGGCACGTGCGATCCAGCAAATCCGCCACGAAGCGGTCGATCTTTCGGTAGCGATCGCATCGAAGATTCTGCGTCGACAGGTATCGCGCGAAGACAACGAGGCGCTCATTCAGGAAGCGCTGAAACAGGCCGAATCCCAGCCCAGCGTGTGAGGTGAGCGCACGCCTGCGCCGGCGTCTCGCCATTGCCCTCTACACCGTCGCGGGCCTCGCACTTTTTGCCTACGTCCTCCAGCGCACAGGCGTCGGTGAAGTGCTCGACGGCATCCAGCGTGTGGGCTGGGGGCTGACCGTCATTCTCGCGCTTCAGGGAGCGCGTTTCGCGCTTCGCACCGAATGCTGGCGGCTCTGCATGCAGCCCGGTGCGCATCTGGCGTTCCGGAGTGCCTTCAGTGCGTTTCTCGCGGGCGACGCCATTGGAAGCGTGACGCCCCTCGGCCTTCTCGCGAGCGAGCCCACAAAGGTCTTCCTGACACGTCATCATCTCGCCACACGAGACTCCGTCGCGTCGCTCGCGGTGGAGAACCTGATTTATGCCGCGTCGGTAGCGGCCATGGTTGCGGTCGGACTCCTGGTCGTGCTGGCCACCGTGCCGCTGTCAGCCTCCTGGCGATTGGCCATGATCCTGGCGCTCCTGGCGCTTGTGGCCGCCGTAATCTGGGCACGCTACGTGCTCCGCCGGCCCGAGCATAGAGACGGGCATGTCCGATCTCCATGGCGCGCACAGCTGGCGCGAATACGCCTGACGGTCGCCGGATTCTCGAACGCGCACCAGGCGCGTCTCTGGCGCGCATTTGGACTCGATGCGGCCTTCCACACGCTTGCCGTCATCGAAGTGTTCATAACGCTTCGCTGGCTGCTGGGCGATCAAAGCCCCACGCTCACTCAGGCAATTGCGTTCGAGGCGTTGAACCGGACCGTCACGGTAGCGTTCAAGTTCGTGCCGTTCCGCGTCGGCGTGGACGAAGCATTGACTGGCGCTGCGGCTCCGATGCTGGCGGTCAATCCCGCCGCTGCCGTCGCGTTGGCCGTCGTGCGGAAGGTGAGAAACCTTTTCTGGAGCTTCGTGGGGCTGGCGATTATCGCCGTGCATCCTGCCGAGGCCGTGACGAATCGCCGCGGAACAGAAGACGCGCCTCGGATCTGATCGCTGCGGCGCGGGATGGCTCACCCAGGACCAGCCACAAGTTTGCGGCTGTCTCGTATCCTTCGGGCGTCGACATCGCCTCTGTAAGAGCCGAGAGGGTTTCTTCGACGTGAAGCGGCCGGTTCGACACGTGGTACAGCGTCGCCAGGCTTGAATACGCGTGGAGGTTGCGCGGGAACGTGCGCAACTCCGCGCGGAAATGCTCCTCGGCTTCGTCGTACCGATCGAGGCGCTCCAGCGTCTGACCGATGCTCAGCTCGAGGTCCTCGACCGCGTGTCCGTGCTGGCTGACGAGTGCCGCCGCGTCCTTTAATGCCGCGAGCGCGTCCTCGTACCTGCCTTCCTCGTAGAAGATCCGCCCATCGACGAACCGCCGCATCGGCAGCTCGGGGTCATCCTGCTCGGCCGCGTCGGCGTGGAGCCGGGCGGTCTCGAAGTCGTCCAGAGCGAGGGCCACACGCGCGGCCAACTCGTATGCTGCCGACCGCGATCGGCCGTCGTGATGGTCGGCAAGCGCGGATGCAAGCGCGGCATACTCGCGCGCCGGCTCTGGCCTGTGCGCGCGCAGGAACAGCGTCGCGACCGCGATTGGGATGTACGGATTGTCCGGTTCTACCGCGGCGGCCGCGTCGAAGGCGGTTTTTGCGTCTTCGAGCCGTCCCATGCGCCCAAGGAGCGTTCCAAGCTGATACTGAACGACCGCAAGGCGCGGGTACGTGCGAGCGATGGCCCGCAGCTGAACGATTGCCCCGGCGTAGTTCCTGTGGCTGGCGAGGATCGCTGCGGCGCGATGCTTTTCCACCACCCAGGCCTCGTCGTCAGGTGCGAGCGGTTCCGGTTCGGCATCGAACAAAGGCGTGGCCGCCAGATAGCCGAGCGCCGCGAACCGATCTTCTTCGGCCGGCGCAATCTCGGCCGGCGGTCTGACCATTTGTCCTTCCAGCAGACGGTCGAGCTCACTCCGAAGCTCGATGGCTTCCGTCGTTTCCGCTATGTCGGTCTCGACCTCGACGATACTCCCGGTTTCGACATCCACGATTTCATCGCGTCCCCCGCGGACGTATCGGTGCGACGGCGTGATCAGCGAGAACTTGCCTCGACCGCCGTACCGGAACATGGGTGCGAGCGTTTCGGCGTAGATAGGCTGCTCGGGAATGCGATTGGCGTTGCCGTCGAGCACAGGCCTCAGCGAGCGTCCGCGCAGCCCGTCCGGAATCGGCGCGCGCACCAGATCGAGGACCGTGGGCAGAAGATCGATGTGCTGCACAGGCACTTCCACCCGGTGTCCTGCGTTGGCATTTTCCGACTGCTTCACGACGAGAGGCACGTGAAGCGCCGCCTCGTCGAGCGAAGTGCCCGTCCCCGCCTCCGCGCGGTCGGCCGTGATCAGAATCGTGGCCTGTCGGTACAGATTGAGTTCTTTGAGCTCTGCGACGAGCCGTGCAACGGATGATTCAGCCGACTGCTCGTCCACCTGCACGAACAGAAAGAAACGGCGGCCGCGCCGCGCCCGAAGCCATCGCTCGGCGGCTTCGGTGGTGCGCTCACCGCTGCGTTCGACAACGGGACTGTCCTGACCCGGTTCGGGCGACAACTCCGCATCGAAAAAGGAGAAACCCTGGGCGACGCCCGATTCGGGGCGGAGCAGAAACGACGATACCGCCGCGCCCGTCTCGAAGCCCCGATTTCGCAGCAATTCTGCAAGCGACCGGGCATCGTCGCTCAGAGCGAAGCCGGCCTCGTCGCGCACGCCATGCTCGAAGGGCAACTGCCCGGCCAGAATCGATGCATGAGCCGGCAGCGTCAATGGCGAATGCGCGTACGCGCGCTCGAAGACGACAGCGTCTGCCGATACCGCGTCGATTGCGGGAGACCGGCTCGACGAGCCGCCATAGACCTCGAGTTCATCGGGCTGCAGGCCATCAACCGAGATGAGCACGATTGGTCCCTGGGCGGGCGTCGACTCGCGCGCGTACCACCAGCCTCCGGCGGCGGCAGCCGTGACGGCCATGCCAAAAACGGTAAGGATGAGAGCAACCTGCCAGCGGCGAAGTGGGGCAGGTGAGTGGCGTGACATGCGTCGGTTCTATTTTATTTCAACGTCGGGCTTCAGGTCCGGGTCAGCGCCCGCGTTCGCCGAGCTTGTCCTCATACATGCGGCTGTCGGCAAGTCTGACGGCCTCCACGAGACTATCCGTCTCTTGCGAAGCTGATGCCACGCCGACGCTGAGGCCGATGCTGTCGGGCAGCGCGGCGCTGCGGCGTTCTTCCTCGAACGCCGCCTTGAGTTCGCCTGCTTTTCGCTCCGCCTCGCTCACGGTACAGGTCAGCAGAAGCAGGAACTCGTCGCCACCCCAGCGAATGACGTAGTCCGACTCCCGGACGTGTCGTCGCAGCAGTGCGCCAATCGTTCTGAGCAGCTCGTCGCCCATGTCGTGGCCCATCGTGTCGTTCAACTGTTTGAAGCGGTTGACGTCGACAAATATGACGGACAGCGGCGCGCCGTACCGCCGATACCGCTGGAATTCCTTGCGCTCGATTTCGTCAAAAAACCGGCGATTGTGACAGCCTGTCAGTGCGTCAGTAATGGCGAGCCGCTGCACTTCCTGATGCGCCTGCGCCAGCTCGCGATTCGTCCGCCGCAGCTCGACCGTCATGTCCTCGAACACCAGCACGTGCATTCCGAGCGCCACGAACATGTAAATGACGATGTTGAATCCAAGTAATGAATTGAGCGCCTGATCGCCTGCGAACTGATTGAGCGCCGCGCCGGTTGCAGCGATGCTCGAGGCGCCGAGGAGCAGCATTCCGACGCCGATCACCATGACGCCGACATATCGCGTATGTGACACGAGCCGCAGGTAACGAACACCGGCCCACGCGAACAGGATCGCGCTGGCCGCAGGCCCGGCGGGGATCACAGCGGCCAGCGGGAGCATCAACGGCGCCGCGAGAAACCAGACTGCGCTCGCCGCAGACACTTTCAGCGGTACGTTCCAGAGCAAAGCCTCATCGGGAAATGCCCTCGCAGCAAGAAGCATCAATCCCGCCGACCACACGCTCAGCAGCTGCGCCAGGCCGATCATGACGCCTCCGAGCCGGACGTCGTCATAGCCGCGAGCGAGGAGCGTGAGCGAACCGGCAAGGAGCATCCAGCCGCCAATCCAGTACACGATGAACGCCCGTCCGCGGTACACATACAGCGTCGTGAGCGTGACGGCGGTGATCAACGCCCCGTACGAGGCAAATACCGTCGGTGAGATCACCATCGGGGAAGGCGCAGGAATGCGGCTGAATGCGTCGGGATTACCGAGCGGACGAGGTTGTGCCGCCAGAGCAGTCAGCGTGACAACGAACAAGAGGACGAGGACGAAAACGAGGGCTAAGGCTCCGCTGCGATCGTGATCGGAGCGCTGCATCTTTCAATAGATCTGATACAGCATCCAGTAAATCACGACGCCCGTCACCGACACATAGACCCAGATGGGAAGGGTCCAGCGGGCGATACGAACATGGCGGTCGTATTGTGCCCGGAGTCCCCGCGCTGCGGTCGTGAGAGCGAGCGGCAGGATGGCGGCGGCCAGCACAACGTGCGTAATCAGGATGGTGAAGTACAGCAACCGGGCGAAACCTTGTCCCGGAAACGAACGGGATCCAGCGTTCGCGTGATACACCACGTAGGAGGTGAGAAACAACGCGGACGTGGCCAGCGCTGCAAGCATGCACCGTTTGTGCAATTCGATTCGGCCGCGGCGAATCTGAATGTATCCAGCCGTCAGGAAGGCTGCGGCGGTTCCGTTGAGAACAGCGTTCAGGGCGGGAAGGTCGTTGAGTTCCACTTCAAGTCACAAGTCACAAGTCACAAGTAATCACAAGTCACAAATCAGGTGACTTGGGCCTTGTGCCTGGACTAAATCCAGAGCCGGTCGGCCACCAGCGCGCCCAAGAGAAGAGGCAGGTACGTGATCGAGAACAGGAAAAGCTGTCGAGCCGACGACAGGGATCGCTTTCGCGCGAATCGCGCGCTCAGAACGATGAACGCACACCCGAGCACCGTGGCAACGACAACATAGAACCCGCTGGCCAACCCGACGAGAGCGGGCATCAGACTGACGGGCCAGAGCGCCGTCGCGTACAACAGCGCCTGCCTTCCGGTCAGGTAACCGTCCGGTTCGAGCACAGGCAGAAGGGGAATGCCCGCCGCCGCGTACTCCTCGCGATACAGCCAGGCAATTGCCAGGAAATGCGGCATCTGCCAGAAGAAAACAATTCCGAACAGGACGACCGCTGGCAGCGTCACCGTGCCCTCGGCCGCCGCCCAGCCAATTACCGGCGGAAGCGCGCCTGGAATGGCTCCGATCAGCGTCGACAACGATGTTCGACGCTTCAACGGCGTGTACAGGAACACGTACGTGGCCAGGGTCAGCGCCGCAACGCCGGCGGAAAGCAGGTTTACGAACCAGGCAAGGTCCGCAATTCCTGTCGTCGCAAGCACCGCGGCAAACCACACCCCTTCGGTCGCGCCCAGGCGTCCGCCCGGCACCGGGCGATTCCGCGTTCGCCCCATCAGGGCGTCGGTCTCACGTTCCCAGACCTGATTGAAGGCTGCCGCCCCACCTGCCACGAGCGCGGTCCCGAGGAGGGTGTGGACCAGAATTGGCACAGGGACACCTTCGGGCGAGGCCAGGTACAAGCCGGCAAGCGTCGTCACGAGTACCAGGAGATTGAGTCGCGGCTTCGTGAGGGCAATGAAGTCGAGCGCGCGGGTGGTGGAGCGAGCGACACCCGGAGCCCATGCCCCTGCCGCTGAGACGGACGATGAAGCTGCGGTCGCGTGTACTGACTTCACGCGCGTGCTCCGCCCGGTTCCGGGATCGGCGATCGCGGATCCTGGACCTGGTTCGAGGTGTTCCGGATCCCCGGTCCCTGATCGAGGATCTCCGCAAATTTCGGCCGATGGGCGCGCAACGTCAACACGAGCGACGTGCCCAGCACCGCCGCCCCTGTCACGACATGCAATGAGTTGATCACGTACTGCTTGCCGCTCAGCACGGTGAGTGCACCGAGAGTCAGCTGCACGGCGACGAACGCGAGCAGCAGGAGCGACGGTCGCCTCAGTTCAGGATTTGAGCGGTGGTGACGCAGGACATGTCCGGTCGTGGCAATCACAAGGAACGTGACAATCAGTGCGCCGATGCGGTGAGCGTAGTGAATCGCAATCGGCGGAGTCCACAGCGGCGGGACGAGGTGGCCGAATGCCAGCGGGAAATCGGGAATCGCCAGGCCCGCATCCGTATGCCGCATGGTTGCTCCAACCAGAATCTGCGCATACGTCGCGACGGTTGTCACAATCGCAACGGTTTGCAGCGTCGCGTCGTTTGTTGGATAGCCCCGCTTCCAACCGGCTGACGTGACGACCGCGATGGTCACTGTCAGGCAGAAGACGAGCTGAGCGAGTCCTGCATGTGCAATCGAGATTGGGTCGGGCAGGAACCACAGTACGGTGATGCCGCCGAGAACGCCTTGCGCAATCACGGCACCAAGGGCGGCGTAGCCTAAACGGCGGACCCACGGCCGCGGCTCTGCCCGCCACAGCCACACGGCGAGCACGACAATCAGGAATCCCACCACGCTCGCAATCAGGCGGTGGCTGTGCTCGTAAAAGATCCCGCCCACCATCTTCTCCAGCGGGAAGGCGAACATGAACCAGCCGTAGGTATTGGGCCAATCGGGCACGGACAGACCCGATCCCGTGCTGGTGACGAGTCCGCCCGCGAAAATCAGGAGCGCGGTGGCCGCCGCGACGAACGCTGCGAACGGGTGAAGCATCACTTATAGGTCAAAGGTCAAAGGTCAAAGGTCAAAGGTCAGAAGTAAAGTCAAAGGTCAAAAGTCAAAGGTTGCGAATCACGAAGCGCGTGCTGCGCTCTACGTGGTCGACTTGAACGAAAACGCGATGTCGCGTGACTCCTTCGCGCCAATGGTGACCGTCTGCGTCTGCGTGCCGAGTGTTTCGTGCCACGCCTCGACCGTGTAGGTGCCTGGCGGCAGACCGTTCAGGCTGAACGTGCCATCGCTGCTGGTCACGCCGAAATACGGATGATCCAAGACACCGACGAAGGCGCGCATCCAGGGATGGACGTCGCACTTGAACGGCACCATCACTTCGCGCGTGCTGAATCGATGCGTATGCTTCATGCCCGGAATCGGCTGCCCCGTGTTGAATTCCCGGTTTTCGGCAGGAAGCGCATGGACGTTGTGAAGAGTGGGATCGCTGTTGAGCACCTCGAGCGGCTGGCCGACCTGCACGCCCATCACATGCGGCGTATACCGGCAGCCCTTCTGGTCGAGCACCACCGCCGCCGACGGCACCGGGAATTTCAAGTTGCCAAGTCCGTCCTTCACGTACACGAACACGTTCTGAACCGCTCCGCTCTCACCCACCACCACGGATTCGGTTGTCGCGCTGGCGCCCGGCTGTACGCAGGCCGGGTCCGAGTCCATCCGCAACGCGGCCGGCTTCGGCGGCGTGCCTTCGAACGTCACACGCCCCATGACATTTCCCGCTGTCGCGGGATCCACCGGATTGGCTATAGGCGCGCTCTCGACCGGCGCCGACTCCTGCGAGGTGCCGCCGCCGCACGCGATTGCGGCGGTCAGGAGCGCCGTCAGCGCCACGCCCAGCGCAACTCTATGATTGCTGGTCATCACGTCTCCCAACCGTTGATTATCACACGCCGCCAGCCTCTGCGACTTTGCGCAGAACGCGGTCCTGCATCCATTTGGGATCCCACCATTCCACGGCGTTCACCGGATGCCCGTTGACAAGCATCGTGAAATGGAGATGGTCACCCCCGGCCAGCCCAGTGGTTCCGCTGCGGCCGATTTCGCGGCCTTTCTCCACGCGATCGCCTGGCTTGACATCGATGGACGAGAGATGCGCGTAGAGGGATTGCACGCCGAGGCCGTGATCGATGATGACGCAATTCCCGTAGATCCCGAGGTAATCGGCCAGCAGCACGATGCCGTTGTTGGCGGCGAGCACCGGGACGCGCTGGGTGACTGCGAGGTCGAATCCCAGATGCACCTGTCGATCGACCTCCTTGCCGTTATAGAAATACGTGCGGTTGTCGGCGAACCTCGACTCGATCGCTGCGTTGCCAAGCGGCTGAAACGCATCCTTCCATAGCATCTCGGGTGCGCTCTTCCTGGCGAGCACCTCAATCGTCTGGGCGTTCCGCATGCGTAGCTCGCCGTTGATCTGAAGGAAAGAGGCCAGCAGATCGCCGGGCGTCGTCGACAGCTGCATTTCCGGCGTTTCCGCGGCGATCGACGGAACCACGCGCTGCAGGAACGTGTCGTCGATATTGATGCGGCTGCGCGCGAACGCCTTGGCAAATGGCATATGGTCGAGCGGCGTGGACGATTCGTTGCCGGCCGCGTCGCGCGCGTAAACGGAGACCGGCGCGTTCAGTTCCTGGTCGTACAGGAGCGCAAAGAAGGCAACCTTCGCTCCCTCATCCGACCGGATGCCGGCGCCGGAAGCCGGATACCCGGGATACGTCCGGTCGCCAACCCGGACGCCGGATTCCACGTCCGGCGGTGTGGCGCGATAGACGACGAATTCGGCCCCGCCGTGATTCACGAAGTGGAATTTCGACAGGATGGCAATCCGCGGCGGGTCCAGCCGGACCTCCACGTCTCGTGAAACTTCCGATTCGGCTTCGCGATAGCCGAACAACACGGGCCGGGCCGCCCTCACAACGAGCCGCGCAGGGCCCGCTTTCAGCTCCGGCACATCCCGCTTGCCAATCGATCGCATCACGTAAATGCGCTCGGCGCTTTCCTGACGGACGCTCCCCTGCGCTGGTTGGGCGAGCGTGAACACGGAATAGCTCTGGCCGTCCTGCTCGATCGTGGCATCGACCCGCGCGAACTGCCCTCCCGGCGACTCCACGACCAGATCGAGCGGCGTTGCCTGGCCGATGAACTTCTCAGGCTGCCGGATCTCGATGCGCGGTCCTTCGGCCCGGCCGGCCCAGAGCCAGGCCGCGCCGGCGACGACGAGAGCAAGGAAGACGAGGGACGTGAGGAATTTCATGAACGCACGCATGCGTCGATGATACAGAAATGCCTAGCGAGGCTGCGCCTTAAACCAACACGCATGTGGCTCCGCCTCGCTAGGGACAGCGTTTGCTTGCCCGCACTCCGTGCGGGCGAAGACGTCTTGAAAGGCTGTCCGAACTCGACTCATCCGCACGACTTCCGGCCCCTTTCAAAACGTCCAGTGGCAGGCTTTACTGAGCGACTGGCCATCCGGTAGCATCACTAGGTGGAAGGTGGTAGCTGGTAGGTAGTAGCAGGATCTGAGTGCGGGGTTCTTGCTACCAGCTACCGACGACCGCCTACCAGCTCGCCCAGTGCCGGTATCGTCTAGGGGTCAGGACACGTGGTTCTCAGCCACGGGACCGGGGTTCGAATCCCCGTACCGGTACCACACGTCAAGTTCAAACTTGAAAGTAGAAAGTGAAAAGTAAGTTTAAAGTGTGCCGGATGTTTCTCGGACGTCCGTCGTGTCCGGCTTCCTTGGCTCGCCGAAGCGAAGCGCGAAGGTGGCAGCCGCACTTCTGACGGCATTGACGGTGTGTCGGGCGGCAGCGTTTTCAAGCCCACCGGCTCCCGGTGACCGTCGCCAACACTTCCAGCACCGCTACAACAAACTCCCGTCGATCTCGCTCAGTTCGCGCTGTGGCCGTTCCAGGGTCGAGGAAGACAGGGTGGGCAGCGGTAGTAGTACGCGCGTATGCGCCCGCGTTCTCAAACGGCTGGCCTCGCCTGCGCAGCAATCCGCAAGAGGTATTACCAGCGGCGGGAAGACCAGCGCCGATGCCCGAGTCCGGACTTCAATCCGATCGAGCTCGCGTTTGCGAAATTGAAAGCGTTCCTCCGCGCGGCGCGACCGCGCAGCTTCGACCAGGTCGTCGAGCTCGTGGCGATCGCGCTGCGCCTCTTCACGCCGCAGGAATGCCTCAACTTTGTCCGGCACTGCGGCTATCGCGTCGCTACAGCGTTATGAAAAACGCTCTAATTCAGCGGCGGCTCGAACGCGCGGCCCGCACGAAGCTGCTGCTGGTCTGTACCCATGCTGTTTCTGATTCCAAGTCGGAATGCGAACAGACTCCGGCGGAGAGGGGGTGCAGGCTGCCCATCAAGACGCGCCCAGGACCGCAAGGGCGGCCTTGAACCCGCGGCTATCGTTTATCCGACGTCCCCCCGTCTTCAGTACAAATCGGTTTAGAGACCGGCAGTGACAGTACTCCATTCCATGGTGAGCTACGCCCGGAAGACGCCAACCTCGATGCCGTCGTCACGATCCTTTAGTACAGTGACCGTGATGTCGCCCGGCGCATACCGATTGTTGGCGGACGCGGTCCTCATCCTTCATCTAGGGTTGGTCCTGTTCGTGCTGTTGGGCGGCTTGTTCGTGCTGCGGCGATCATGGATTGCATGGATCCACGTGCCCACAGCCGTGTGGGGCGTGCTCGTTGAGTACGGCGGCTGGGTTTGTCCGCTCACGCCGCTCGAGAACTCCCTGCGCGAGCGCAGCGGTCTTGCCCCCTATTCCGGCGACTTCGTCGAGTACTACCTTTTGCCGCTGCTCTATCCGTTGCACCTGACGCGGCTGGACCAAGTCTTTCTAGGGACCATGGCGTTTGCAGTCAATGGAGTCATCTACTGGCTTGTGGTTCGCAGGCGCTCCATCGGCACGTGACGCCGCATCCACAGTGCCGTTCGGCATCGCTGTGTTTCACGCCATTCGCTCGCGCGACAACCTGAGCGATGTTCTCAGGATTCATGAACTCTGGCAGCGGAGATTCGAACCAGTCATCGCCGAAAAGAACTGGTTCGTGACCTCCTGATTCGCACAGAAGCCATCGCTCAGCCTGCGGCGAGATGAAGCCGCAGCAGCTCGGGTCGTTGTACTACAATCAGGTCGTGGAAATGATGGCGGTGAACGCCTACGCGCCGCTCGCGATGGCGGAGGCGTTTCAGGATTGGGTGGCGGCGAGCCAGCAGAAGAAGATCGTGTCGATGCCGAGCCGGTCTGGCGTCATGTCGGTCCCCGGCTGCCGCGGTCCGTACTTCTCCCGCGCCAGCAAGATCGGCCTGAACGCAGCGAGACAGGCGAAGCCGGCGGACGTGATCGCCTGGCTCATGAAAGTCATCGCCGGCCTGACGCAGGTGAACAGCGTACGTCGATGGTACGAAGTTACGCTGGTTGAGGAACATCATGCCGAAATTCATCATCGAGCGGACCGTTCCCGGCGCGTCGAAGCTCACAGACGCCGAAATCCGCGACGCGTCGCTCAAATCCCTCGAAGCGCTGCGGACGCTCGGGCCGGAAATCCAGTGGATTCACAGCTTCATCACGGACGACAAGATCTACTGCATCTACTTCTCGCCGGATGAGCACCTGATCGTCGAGCACGGCCGCCTGATCGGCCTGCCGGTCGATCGCGTGGAAGCGGTGCGGCGGATGGTGGATCCGTCCAACTACGCGAGCGCGTAGCGCATGGCCTCGTCGGCCGTCATCCGCAGACCTGCCGCCCACTGCGCGCGCGACTGCTCCAGGTCCACGGCTTGGAACGCCAGGTCGCGGATGCGCCCAAGTTTGCGGTCGTCGCGCTCCCGGGCTCGCGCGCCAGTGGCCTGATGCAGGCTCGTCGCGGCGGCGGCCAGCGTAATTGCGCGCTCCGGCTCGCCGAGCTGCAGCCCGAGGCGCGCAAACCCCTCGAGCGCCGATGCGATGCCGCGTTTGTGATCGACCTCCCGGAAACCGTTGAGCGCGCGCTGAAACTGCCGGCGCGCTTCGCCCGGATCCCCGCCGTCGCAGGCAAGATGCCCGAGGTCGCAGGCCGATCGCGCCACGCCCCACCCGTTGCCCACGGCGTCGAACATGCATGAGCCGCCCTCGTAGAGCAGGCGTGCTTCATCGCGCTCATCGAGCGCCGCCGCGATGTCGCCCAGATGGTTGCAGCACCAGGCCATCCCGACGTCGTCGCCCAGCTCGGCAAACGTCCGGAACGCCTCCTCCATGGTGCGGCGCGCATCCTGCGGCCGACCCACCAGCAGCAGCACGTCGCCCATGTTGCTGAGCGCCGCAGCCATCGCTGAGCGGTCGCCTATGCCGCGGCACGCCTCGAGCGTTTGCTCGGCCCATTCAAGAGCGGCGGCGTAGTCGCCGTGAAACCGCTTCGTGGCCGCCAGCGCATTGAGCGCGGCGACGGCCTCGCGCTCCTCGCCCAGCTCGCGACAAATCGCGAGCGCTTCGAGCTGCTGCGCGTGCGACCGCTGCCCGTTGCCTTGGACGCTGGTGAATGCCGCCGCGTAGTTGAGGGCCCGCGCGCGCACGATCGTACGAGCGCTGGCCGCGGGCATGTCGAGGATCGCGTCGAACCACGCATCGCCTTCGCCCAGATACTCGCGGTGCTCCCAGTAGCGATAGAGCGCCACGGCGAGCCGCAGCGCCCACTCGGCATGGCCACCGGCCACCAGATAGCTGAGGGCCGCGCGGTGATTGTCGTGCTCCACGTCGCACGTGGCCAGCCACTCGGCCAGCTCCTGCGGCGACTTGCGAACGGCGATCTCTTCCGCCACCACTACGCTGTAGGCAGCGTGTGCGTAACGCGTGCGGTCGGCTTCCCCGCTGGCCTCGAGCTGTTCGAGCGCGAACTCGCGGACGATCATCAGCATACCGAAACGCCGGCGATCACCGGCCGGCGTGAGCGCGACGATCAGATTCTTGTCGAGAAGCGACGAGAGGCCGTCGATCACGTCGAGCCCAACGTCGCCCCTGGTGTTGCACACGGCCTCCGCGCTCTCCACGGTGCATCCGCCCGCAAACACCGCTAGCCGCCGGAAGAGCCGCTGCTCGCGGGGATCGAGGAGCGCGTGGCTCCAGTCGAGCGTGTGGCGCAACGTCTGGTGCCGCGGCGGGCGATCGGCGGCCCCGGTGCTCAGCAGCGCAAGCCGCGAGTGCATGCGGGCCAGCAGCTCCGCCGGACTCAACACCTGGATGCGCGCGGCGGCCAGTTCGAGCGCCAGCGGAAGTCCGTCGAGCTGCGTGCAGAGCTCCGCAACGGCCGCCGCGTTGTCGGCCGACAGCCGGAACGACGGTTCGATGGCGACCGCCCGCTGCATGAACAGCGCGACCGCCGGATTGACGGCCAGCGCAGCCGGCGAGGCCGCTTCCTGCGGGGTCGGTACTCGCAGCGGCGCCACGAGGTAGTGCGTCTCGGGCCCGATGCGCAGCAGCGTGCGGCTGGTCACCAGCAGCTTCAGGCATGCACTCGCGTCGAGGAGCCGTGCCAGCAGCGGGCCGATGCCGTGGATCTGTTCGAGGTTGTCGAGCACCAGCAGGCGCGGCCGCGTGTCGGTCTGTCGCACGCCGAGCACATTCGCGATTTCGAGCGCGGCGGCATCGCAGTCGGTGACGGCGCCGAGCTCGAGGAACTGCACCTGCTCGAAACACGCGCCCACGCGCCGCGCGACCTCGAGCGCCAGGCTGGTCTTGCCGCTGCCGCCGGCGCCGGTCAGCGTCAGCAGTTTCACGCCATCGCGGGTAAGGAGTTCTGCGACCGCTTCGAGATCCGCCTCGCGCCCGATGAGCGCCACGCGCGCCGCCGGCAGTCCGAACACGCGCGCGCTCAGGCTGGACATCGAGGGTTCGGCCGGCCGCCACGCGAAGGTGGCGACGTACGACCCTTTGGGCAGGTCGATCAGCAGCGTGTCGCCGCGCCCCGGACCCTCGTAGTATGCGTGAGACGGGCGCGCAGCCGCCGCGCCTCCGCGCGCACGATGTTGTCGACGCGCGGATCGAAGTCCGCGCCACGATCGAATACGTCGAGGCCAAGCGCGTACTCCTTGAGCTCGTCGAGACGCCCCGCCAGCGAGCGATCCACGACCAGTGAGAGGAACCGTCGAAGTACCGGCGTCGTGACGAAGACCTCACTGGCCAGCAACCGGTCGAGTGCCGCGGTGACGTCCTGGGGCGTGGGGCTCATTTCACCGTGAAACCCCGACAGTTTACTCCCTGCCCGGGGCGCGCCTGCGCCACGATGGAGCCGGTTTCTGGGCAAAGAGCCCCCTGTTCCGCGCGAGGTGCCTATGTTGAAGAAGAAGTTTGTGTTGACGCTCGTTTTCGTAATCCTCCCGATGGTCGGGCGCGCCGCGTCGCCCGAACTCCTCACCTCGGGCATCGCCGGTGCGTCGGGGAGCACGGTGGGCCCAGATGGTGCGCTGTATGTCACGGAAAACGCCACTGGCAGCGTGCTGCGCGTGAATCCGCAAACCGGTGCGAAGGCGGTGTTTGCCACCGGACTGCCAATCGCGCACCTCGGCCTCGGCGGCGCCATCGACGTGGCGTTCCTCGACGACGTCGCCTACGTGCTCGTGACTCTGGTCGGCCCGGACGTGGGAGGCGCCAGCACCGTCGGGCTCTATCGCGTCGACGGCGCGTCGTCGTTCACGATCGTCGCGGACATCGGCGCCTTCAACATCGCTCACCCGCCGGCAGCGCAGTTCCAAATCGACGTCGCCAGCGGCCTGCAGTTCGCGCTGCAGCCGTATCGGGACGGGTTCCTGGTGACCGACGGGCACCTCAATCGCGTGCTACGCGTCAGCCTCGATGGCGCGATCAGCGTGTTCTCGGCGTTCGACAACGTGGTACCGACCGGTATCGACGTCCGCGGCAGCCATCTGCTCGTGGCGCTCGCCGGGCCCACGCCGCATGTACCGGAGGACGGCCGCGTGACGGCGCTCGATCACAAGGACGGCACGCCCATGGAAGTGGCGGCCGGCGCGCCACTGCTCGTGGACGTCGAGTTCCACGGCAACTCGGTATACGCGCTGTCGCAGGGGATCTTTCCGGGCGGTCCGCCTGCCTCGCCGGCAGCGCCGAACACCGGTGCACTGGTGAAGATGCAGGACGACGGCAGCTTGGCCACGGTGGTCGCACCGTTGAACCAGCCGACGTCGATCGACTTCATCGGAAACCGCGCTTACATCGTGACGCTCGGCGGCGAGATCTGGATGGTGGATGTGAAGTGATGTGGGCGGACCTGAAAGTCCGCCGCCACGAACGTTACGACGGCGGGCGCGTGACGAGCGTCGAGGCGTCGACGAAGCCAAGCGGATTACCGGAAGGGTCGGGCAGATAGAACGACACCTCGCCCCCGGGGCGGCGCGCGATCTCTGCCCATCCTGAGACCGCCGTCGCCCACCTTACTCGAGAGGGCGCCGACGCGTTTCGCGCGCTCGAAGACCGCTGGCAAGTCGTTCACCGAAAAGTAGACGTGGTCCCAGTTGGGGCGCGGCGCGCGGTCGTCGCCGTCGGCCCGCGGCCGGTACAGCGCCAGCACCACGCCACCGCAATCGAAGTAGTGCCGCCCCCGGGACGCGCGCATGGCCGGCGTCGTCGAGGAGCGCCGAGTAGAAACGTTGTCGACGCGTCGATGTCGTTCACGGGTGGATGACGCGAAGAGACGAGCAGAAGCAGTAGACGCACTTTCAGACGTCAACGTAGCGTCGCCTCGACCACTGCGGCCAGCGCCACTTCAGCGACTCTAAGCTCTTCATGTCAGCGGGAATTAGCTGCATCGCGTCAAGCCATTGACGGACGGCCTTCCAAGCCGAGGGTTTGAAGTTCGCGATCGAAGGGGTACCAAAAATACTTCCACCACAGCGCAGCGCCGTGCTGCTAGTGCACCCGCCCTTGGCGTAATTCCGCTTCGGCGGCATCGATGAAAGCGCGGTAGCCCTCGGGGTCGATGAACGGGTCCACCGGGTTCTTCGCCGTGGCGCTCGCGACGAACTTGCGGTACCTGCCCCACGCTCGTGCATGGTTGGTCACCCAGATGTCGGCGGGGAGACTACGCAGCACGCGGAAGCTGCGCTCGCGGTCGGCCCCTTGTTCTGGATACCGCGACATTTCTCAGCATCCCCGTGTCGCACACGCTTACGACGTTCAGTACGCGGTCACCGTCGCGGACGGGGAACGACCACGAGGTGCAGCCGCGGGTGTGCCCGGCTGTGATGTGCGCGGTGAGCGCGATCGGCCCGACACGAATCGTGTCGCCGTCCTTGAACCGGTGGTCAACGCGCGGGGGCGGGTAGCCGAGGACGCCGATCCAGATGAGGGCCCTCAATGGCAGGACGAGGTCGGGGTCGTCGCCGCCGGAGGCGAGGGAGTCGGCGCTCGCGTCGCTGGCCCACAACTGAGCACCCGACGCCTGCTGGAGCACCGTCAGCCCGCCCCCGTGGTCGGGGTGCGGCTCCGAGTTCAGGAGCACTTTGACGTCCTTGATGTCGAAGCCGAGCGTCGCAATGCTCGCCATGATCAACCGCGCGGTGGTGGGATAGCCGCCGTCGAGCACGATGTGGCCCTCGGGCCCGGTGATGAGGAAGGCCGCGACGTCGTTCGCGCCGACGTAGTAGAAATTGCCGGCGATGCGGAACGGTTCGGCGGGCTGCTGTCCGCCAATTTTTGTCGCGTTCAGCCACCTGCCGACGAGCACCAGCGCAACAACGCTCAGGACTGCCAGCAGGACCGCCAGCCGACGTCGCTTGGTGAAGTTATACAACATGGGTTCGAGCGCTTCCTCCTCGCCGGTACGCCTGCCGGTGCGGTGCGGAAGGATCGCTTGCCGGACGCCGCTCAGTCTTGATCAGCCGGTGAGCATTACGTGAGATTTCGGTGATCATGCGCGCCGGGCCCGCCTCGCCTTACGCCGCGATGCCGACAAATTCCACGTTCTCGGCGGCCTGTGTCCGGACGAGGACCGCAGATGAAGGAGCTGGGCGTGGCGGAGGTGGTAGCCAGCACACCGCCAATTGAGATCGTCAGCGTGGTTCGGGCAATACGTGGAAACATTGGTGTTTTGACGGCCACTGGTGCCATCGACGCGTCCGGTGTGCGGCTATAATCGGCCACTAACCTATTCGACGGAGAGCACCATGCGCTTGCATCGACTCGCGATCGGGTTGGCCGTCCTGATGATTTCGACCACGGCCGCGGCTCAGGAATGGACCGATTACACGAGCCGTGAGGACCGCTTCAGCGTCAACTTCCCCTCAACTCCGATGATCCGTGAGTTCACGTACACGTCATGGCGTGAGGTGAAGCTGCCGGCACGGACTTACGCCGTCGAGCGCGGCGGTGAACGGTATTCCGTCACCGTCGTCGATTACACGGTTGCTGAGCGTGCCCACGCCGAACGCGCCAAGAACTGCGAGGTCGGGGCGCAGAATCTGTGTGTCGGCAACGGTACGGTGGCACAGGGCGTCGGCGGTTGGAAGTACGACACGCTCGGCGCGGTCGATCACGCCTCGTCGGCGTTTCTCACACGCGGCGCGACCGTCACCTACTTCGCGTGGGCGTCCATCGATCGCATCAACGGCAGGCAGATCCACCTGACGAATGCGGACCAATCGCGGACATTCGTGGAGATTCACATGCACGAGAACCGCTTGTACATTTTTGAAGCGACGGTTCCGGCGCGCATGCCTGAACCAGGACTCTTTCAGCAGTCGCCCCGGTTTCTGGACGCGGATGGGCGCTCGGTGCGTTACGCCGACAACTACCTGAACTTGTTTCCCCCACCGAAGCGCGAGGGGCAGGGGGCACAAGCGCCGTAGCCGCCGTCACCGTCAGCTCCCACCAGGATTTAGGGGCTGCACGGTCGAGTACCATCCTCGCCCATGGACAATGGTTGGCAGAGCTCGGCGGACGCCTGGGTCGCAGACATGGGCGAATCGGGCGACTTCGGCCGACGCTACGTCCTTGATCCTGTGATGCTTCCCCGCGCGGTCGCAGGTTCTCCAAGGAACGCCCTTGACGTCGGCTGCGGCGAAGGCCGCTTCTGCCGCATGCTCAAGTCGCGGGGTGCTGCACGACTGACCGCATGCTCGCACTCGATAATCCTCGATGGACGGCTTTATCACACGCCTACGGTCCCGCCAGCGACATACCTGACCTCTTGACCAGAGCAGGACACGACTTCAGACCAGGGCATCAGCCGGAGAGCACCTGGTTCGATCTCTGGAGTGCGCTTTGCCACCAGGGCGATATCTACACGGCGAGTTACGCTGCTTTGCCACACCTCATAGCTATGGCACAGGGGCATCTCGAACGAAGGCGGTACGACCCGATCTTTCTTAGTGCGTGTATCGAGTTAGCGCGTCTTGAGGGGCGAGGTCCTGCGATTCCCACTGATCTAGCGCCCTCTTACCGGCAAGCCGTAGCAAGGGCTCGAACACTGGCCGTAGAGAATGTGTCCTCCGCCTGGGACAGCGATTCCGATGCCGCCCTTCGTGCGAGCGCCGCCGCGCTAGGAGGGGACATACAGGGCGCTCGCTTGATACTCGATGCAGATGACGAGCAGGCGTTATAACGTGGTAACAGTTGTTCACGCGGCGATGCCGACAAATTCCACGTTCCCGTTGGAACACCCTTTCTCATAACCCCGTACCGGTACCACCTCAAGTTCAAGGTAAAAAGTAGAAAGTGGAAAGTAAGTTCGAAGTGCGCCGGACGGGTCGCTCAACGTACGTCGCGTCCGCCTACAGCCGGACTGCCAGCCGCACCGCATCCTGAAGCGCGTCGAATGTTTCTTAGGTCAGGCTGAGGCTCTGTTCGATTGAAATACCCTGGGCGACTGATATGGAACGACCGACAGTCAAGCCTTCGTGAAAAACAGTGTTGATTCTGAACACCATGATGCGGACGAATACGACGTGGCAGAGTCGTCCACCGATGTATCCTTGACCTTCAAGACAGTTGCTATCGTCACGCTAAGCGTGCGCTCTACAGGTACAGCGTGACGGGCGCATGTAGCGCGCAAGAGTGGCCTGCGCGGGGAGGTCGGCGTGGTCAAACTGCTTCTCGTGTGGACCGTGCTGGCCGCGACGGTCGGCGTTGCCGTGGCCCCGGCTTTCGCGCAGAGCACCGCGCCGAAAGGGGTCCTCGGACCGATCGACGCGCTCGGCCAGGAGGTCAAGCGGCCATCGGCTTCGACGGGGTCGGCGCCGCGCCTGCCTGACGGCACCATCGACTTCGGGGACGGCCTCTGGATCTACCTCACCACGTTCGGTCCCGATCTCGCCAGAGGGCTGAAGACCGGTGAGGTGCTGCCGCTGCTTCCGTCCGCTGAGGCGCTGATCGCGTCGCGCAAGCCTGCCGACGATCCGGTCAATTGGTGCCTGCCACTCGGTGTCCTGCGCTTCAGTCCGTACCCCTTCCGGTTCATCCAGAACTCCACGCACAAGAAGCCGACGCACATGTACATCCTGACCGAGTGGATGGGCACCTACCGGCAAATCTTCCTGGACGGCCGCACGCACCCGCGCGAGCTCGAGCCGACCTGGTATGGGCACTCGGTTGGATGGTACGAGAAGGACACGCTCGTGATCGATTCGGTCGGCTTCAACGGGAAGGGCTGGTACGATCGCCGCGGCACGCCGCAGACCGATCGACTGCACACGGTCGAGCGGTGGACACGGGTCGACGCCGGCAATCTCGTGCAAGACGTGACGATCGACGATCCAGGTGCCTTTTCGCGTCCTTTTACCGTGACGTTCCAGGCGAGATACACGCAGCCGGGCGACGAGATGATCGAATACGTCTGCCAGGAGAACAATCAGTACGGGTTCGCGAGCGGCGTGAAATAACGGGCGACCACGACGGTCACGAAGCCACCAAGCTCAACGATTTCGATTCGTGAGCTTGCGATGAGCCCGAACAGTTGCGCAGGGCACGACCGTGCGTCCTTAAGGTTGTGCCAAGCCACGCAAGACACAGCTACGGGCGGACGTCAGGCGGCAATTCCCACGAATTTCACTTTCCAACCTTTCGCAAATCCCCGTACCGGTACCACACTTCAAGTTCAAACTTGAAAGTAGAAAGTGGAAAGTAAGTTCGAAGTACGCCTGAAGTACCCTGGAACGTACGTAGTGTCCGGCTTCAGCCGGACCCGGTGAGGAGTGTCCCGCTCTGAGGAGTTCAGAGGCTTCGCAGGAACGCCAGCAGTGTGCTTCGATCCTCAGGACTCAACGACAGACCGAAAGTATGCCCTGGGACGGCGCGCCTCGTGACACCGGGCGGATTCCAGCCTTTCGGCTCGTAGTCAGGACTGAGACGTGCCACATCGAACATCTCTTCGAGACTCGTGACCGAGGCATCATGCAGCAAACGCGGCCGATACCAGACGCCGCGTAGCGAGGGAATCTTGTAGAAACCAGTTCCCTTCCGCGTCTTGAGTGCGAGCCCGGATCGGTTCCCACTGAGACAGCGGCAATATCGTCGCGGTTGGGGTGATTCGTCGGCGGTTGCCAGCCCTGGGCGAGCGTCAGCCTCCCGCTTGTGTAATTCGGTGGCACGTGACAGTTCACGCAGCCCTCCCGGCGGAAGACCTGTTCACCGCGCGCCAGCACGTCCGCCGCTGCTGGATTCGGATTCTTCGGAGGCTCGAGCGACATCAGATACATCCCGATCGCATAGAGCACTTCATCGGCGTACCGGAATCGCACACGCCGCTGCGCGTCCGTCAAGATGCGGTGTGGTCCGAAATCCATCGGATCGGCGCCAGTGATAAATGCCGCGTACCGGCCAGCATCCTCAGGTCCTCGGAGCCGATGTGTGCCCGTCGCATCCACGTAGCGGCTGTAGCGCAGGATGTGCAGGTCCGGAATCTTCGTTGCGTAAAACGGACTGCCGTGGGGACGGTTGAAAACGCCCGGATCGCCCGCCGCAAGTTCCTGGAGTTCCCGGTCGGACGCGTTCGCGGCGACTCTCGATACGTTCATCAGGCGCCCAGGGGACAGTCCACATTCGCCACGCGGCCGTGGGGCGTGGATCGCCCGCGTAGAAACGCTGCATGGCCAGCGGGGCGCCAGCTGCCACGACCCCAATGCCGCGAGGGATCAGCAGGGGACTCCCGGGAGGGCGCGGCCCTCTTGGAGTCGCAAAGGCGACGGTGCCATCCTCCCGAACCGTGAAGTGACAGGCACTGCAGGCAGG
Organism: uncultured Acidobacteriota bacterium; assembly: GCA_963814955.1. GTDB lineage: Bacteria > Acidobacteriota > Vicinamibacteria > Vicinamibacterales > UBA2999 > DATCJA01. The sequence goes on along the minus strand of CAWFEX010000006.1, from coordinate 361,155 downwards.
CGAGGACAACCTCACGCCTTCTGCAGTGACAACCCAGCGCGGTCCGAACGAGGTTCCGTCGGGAAGCCTGAAGACGCCCTCGAAGGACCGTGGATCTCGAGCTCGTGCGATCAGGGCCGGATCGTCCGTGCGGCTCCATAAATTGTCGACTTCCCGAAACGCGCGCTCACCTGCTGCTATCCAATCCTCTGTGCTTCGGATCTTCGACACGTCCACCAGCGGCTCGGGCTTCTTCTTGTTTAGTTCTTCCCAATACCCAGCGGGCTCGCGGTCAGGATGATAGATGGGATAGGTGCGCAGGTTGTCCCCGGGTACGCTGTAGTACTCGGCCGACGAATAGTGGGCTGGACGAACGTTCAGCGTCGCAACAGGAGTCGCCCAGTCCACCAACGTGGCGTCATCCCAGATTCGAGGTGCTACAGTCGGCGCTTGCGCCGGGAGCGCGGCAGAAAACGCGGCGAGCAGTCCCAGTCGGAGCAAACCACGAGCAGCCTTCATAGCAAACTACTCCTCGAACGGGGCACCATCGATGCTCGCACGGCCGGTCCGATGGTGGTCAGGGAAAGGCCGGGCCGAGGATCACACAGCTAACAATGCCGAACAAGCTCAGCCCTCAATGCGGGACGCTACGGTGATCCGAGCAACTGAAGAACCGGATCCTTTTGCGTCCTTCGCTCGGCGTGAAGCCGGTGGGGGAATCACGCGGCAATTCCCTCGAAATTCACCTTCCAACCTTTCGCAAAACCCCGTACCGGTACCAGAAATTCAAGTGGAAAAGTAGAAAGTGGACAGTGGAAAGTATCCGTACGCGCCAGCTGGATTCAAAGCCCCGCAACGGACCCTCCGACGTCTCGACACGTCTATGGCGTATAGTCTGTCTTTCTGAGGATTCGACCTGGCCTGACGCCGGTCATCCTTCCGTTCTCGAACACCGCCACGCCGTTTACAAACACCGCCACCACACCTTCTGCGTATTGATGCGGGCTCTCGAAGGTTGCGGTGTCTCGCACGGTGGCCGGATCGAACACGACAAGGTCGGCCTTCATCCCGACGCGGATGACGCCGCGATCCGTGATGCCGATGCGGCGCGCGGGGAACGACGTCATTTTGCGCACCGCATCTTCGAGGCCGAGGATTTTGAGCTCGCGCACATATCTGCCCAGTACCCGGACGAACGTGCCATAACTGCGCGGATGGGGGACGCCACGTCCGAAGATCGCGGGGCCGCCATCCGACGCAATCATCGCGGCTGGATGTCGAATCACCCGCTGCACGTCCTCTTCGTGAATCGCGTGGTAAATGCCTCCACAGCCACCGTTCTCGACCAGCCATAGCGCGGTGTCCGCGGCGTCATCAACTGACCGCGTCAGGCCTCGTTCGACTGCGACGTCGTCGAGCCGCTTGCCGTCGAGATCGGGTTTCCACGCACACTGCGAAATCTGCACATTGTGAGGATCCCCGCCTCCTCGTTCCTCGCGGATGAGCTGTGCGGTCTCGTTCATGACACGACGGCGCGTGGTTGCGTCACGCAGGCGCGCGAGCATCGACTCGCGCCCGCCCTCTTGCGCCCATGTCGGCACGAGCGCCGCCTGAATCGTCGTGGACGAAGCCGTGTACGGGTAGACGTCGAGGGTCACATCGATGCCGCGCTGCCGAGCTTCGTCTATCAGCCGCAGTGTCTCGGTCGTTTTGCCCCATGCAGCTTTGCCCACGGTCTTGTGATGCGTAACCTGCGTTGGGATTCCACCATCTTCACCAACGCGGATGTTTTCGCGCACGCTGTCGACAACCCGCGCTGCCTCATCACGCATGTGCGAGATATGGAACCGCGCCACCTTCGCGAGCTCCACGACTTCCATGGTCTCGGCGAAAACGGCAGGGACATAGAAGAGTCCGGTGCTCATGCCGAAGGCGCCGTCATTCATCGCGCCGCGCACCAGGCCACGCATGCGCTCCAGCTCCGCGGAGCTCGGAGCACGGTTGGCGTCGCCGAGCACCGCCTGCCGCACGGAGCCATGGCCCACGAATGCGCCTACGTTCGGCGAGATGCCCGTCGCCGCAACGCGGTCGAGGGCGGGTCGCAGCGCTATGGGCGAAAAGCCATCCGGTCCGCCGATCAAGGTAGTGACGCCCTGACGGATGTAATTGTCGGCGGTCGGCAACTCGACGATTGGCATCGGGTCTGGTAGTGGACCGGCCCCGCCGAAGGCGTGAACGTGCAGATCGATGAATCCGGGTGAGACGACGGCATTGCGAGCATCGATGGTTCGCGCCGCAGTTCCATCAAGCTGCGGTCCGACGGCGGCGATCATGTCTGCTCGTACCGCGACGTCGGCCGAGAACCACGGACTGCCCGTTCCGTCGACGACGCGGCCGTTTCTGATCAGAAGGTCATAGGCGGGCGCCTGGCCGGCAAGACGGGCGACGGTGTACGCCAGCGTCAGCAGAACTACGGCAGCCCCGGTTCGTAATGGCATGTGGGCCCTCGTGGGTGGCCACTTATACACCATTCACAACACAGTGCTGGGCGGGGTAAAGAGCTTCACGCGGCTATTCCTGTAAGAGGGATAATAGTCAGGGCACGGCAAGCGGCTGCAATTATAGACACTATGTAGCGGATCGAGCGGCGCATCGCGATGCGAACGCGGCCGCACAAAAAGCGTCCTCGCATCGTGGTTAACGGCTTACTATTCACCGTACCAAGAGGACAGTCACCGTATGACGAAGATGAACAGACTCGCGTTCTACACATTTCTCGTTCTGGTCTGTGCGGCTGGCCCTACGGCGCTCGCTCAGGGTCCGAGGACCATATCGCTCGACTCGGCAACGGTGGCCGATCTAAATGCGGCCTTCGACGCGGGGTTGCTGACTTCCGAGCAGCTCGTTGAAATGTGCCTCGCGCGCATCCGCGGCCTACGATCGTCAAGGCCCATCACTCCGCGCGTCTCATCACGGTAAATCCCAAGGCCCTCGACACTGCTCGACAGCTGGATGTCGAACGGAAGAACAAGGGCCGTCGATCGCCGCTGCACGGCATACCCGTGGTGTTGAAGGACAACATCAATACCGCCGACATGCCAACGACTGCCGGGTCGATCGCGCTCGAAGGTTCTGTGCCCGCACAAGCGATGCCTTCGTAGCGAAACGACTACGGGAAGCGGGAGCGATCATCTTAGGCCAAGGCGAACATGTCGGAGTTCGCATCAGGAATTGCCCGAAGTTCGCTTGGCGGGCAAATGAAGAACCCGCACGATCTCACCCGCACGCCACTCGGGTCATCCGGTGGCAGCGGGATCTCCGTGGCTGCTGCTTATGCGGTCATAGGCGTAGGCACCGACACCGGCGGATCGATTAGGAATCCCTCCGCGGCCACTGGGATCGTCGGCCTTAAACCGACGCATGGCCTTATCAGCCGAAATGGTATCGTTCCGCTCGCGCTCACCTTCGATACAGTTGGTCCGCTTTGCCCGGAACGTTCACGACGTGGCAATTGCCCTCGGAATACTGACTGGTATCGACGCCGCCGATGCGGCAACCGAGAAGAGTGAGGGGCGCGTCGAAACCGACTACACCAAGTATCTGAGACGTGACGCGCTCAATGGAGCCCGCATCGGCGTGGTGCGCGACTTCACAGGTCAAGATCCCGACGTGGACTGGATCGGTGAGAGGCCAGCCTCACCGCAATGCGGGGAGCAGGCGCGACCGTCGTGGATGTCCGGTTGCCTAGATGGCTTCTCGAAGCGAAGGGGGAGTTCTATAACGCCATTCGATTCCAGAGTTCACCGCGCAGATTGCACAGTTACTTGAAGACCCTCGGTCCAGGTTATCCGAAGAACATCCATCAGCTACTCGAGCCGCGCGACGGAGTTCAATGCGCTCCGTGCCGACGGGGCCGGTCCCAATCCGAATCGATGGACGTTGTTCAAGCGAGAGGTGGAATCGGGTGGCCTCGACGACTACCGTTACACATCCGTTCGGGATCACGCGCTACCCATGGTCCGAGCAATCATCGAGGGACTTTTGACGTCTCAGAAACTCGATGCCCTCGTGTATCCGACGCTTCCGACCCGTCCACCCCTCATCACTGCGCCGCCACCTCCTCCGGGAGGCACCGCCGGCACACCGGTGAACCTCGCCAATCTGACCGGCTTTCCTGATCTCATCGTGCCCGCCGGCTTCACAGGAGATGAGTTGCCAGTGGCGCTGTCCTTTCTTGGGCCCAGCATTCAGTGAAGCCAGGCTGCTGGCGCTGGGTTATAGCTTCGAGCAAGCTACGCACGCGCGCCGTTTACCAGTTCACACTCCAAGGCTACCAGGCGAGGTAATTCGACTCCCATGAACGGGCGCGTTCCTAACGATTAACGTTCGAATACCAGGGTTGTTAGCAGGCCCGCTGTGAAGTTCGTCAAACAGGATGGTCAACTATGCGAACGTCACCATTCATGCCACGGTTAGCCACTCTTGTCTTTTCAGCCGCCGTGCTTCTTGCTGGGCCTGCATCGGCCGAAGAAGTGAGGGTCATGACGGCCGGCGGTATGGCGGCGGCACACCTTGCGCTGGTGCCACAGTTCGAACGCACGACGGGTCATATCGTCATGACGGACGCGACATCAACAGGAATCGGCCGGGATTCCATCGCGAGCCGAGTGCGACGAGGTGAACCCGTGGACGTCCTCATTCTGGCACGCGACGCTCTTGACGAATTGATCAGCGAGGGTCGGGTCGTGGCCGCCAGCCGCGTGGACCTGGCACGCTCGAGCATCGGCATGGCAGTGCGGCGGGGCGCGCCGAAACCAGATATCAGCTCAGTCGACGCGCTGAAGCGGACATTGCTGCAAGCAAAGTCAATTGCGTATTCCGCACAAGTCAGCGGCGTCTATCTTTCCACCGAGCTGTTTCCGCGCCTTGGGATTGTCGACGAAGTGATGAAGAAGAGCAGCAGAATCGACGTGGGACGAGTTGGTACGGTGGTTGCCCGAGGGGAAGCGGAGATCGGCTTTCAGCAGATCAGCGAGCTGTTAGAAGTTCCTGGGATCGACTACGTCGGACCGCTGCCAAGGTGGGTGTCATGCGGCAATTCCCTCGAATTTCACGCTCCAACCTTTCGCAAAACCCCGTTACCGGTACCAAAAAGTCAAAGTGGAAAACTAGAAAGTGGAAAGTAGACCCTCCGACGTCTCGACACGTCTATGGCGTATAGTCTGTCTTTCTGAGGATTCGACCCGGCCTGGCGCCGGTCATCCTTCCGTTCTCGAACACCGCCACGCCGTTTACAAACACCGCCACCACGCCTTCGGCGTATTGATGCGGGCTCTCGAAGGTTGCGGTGTCTCGCACGGTGGCGGGATCGAACACGACGAGGTCGGCCTTCATCCCGACGCGGATGACGCCGCGATCCGTGATGCCGATGCGGCGCGCGGGGAACGACGTCATTTTGCGCACCGCATCTTCGAGGCCGAGGATTTTGAGCTCGCGCACATATCTGCCCAGTACCCGGACGAACGTGCCATAACTGCGCGGATGGGGGACGCCACGTCCGAAGATCGCAGGGCCGCCATCCGACGCAATCATCGCGGCTGGGTGTCGAATCACCCGCTGCACGTCCTCTTCTTGAATCGCGTGGTAAATGCCTCCACAGCCACCGTTCTCGACCAGCCATAGCGCGGTGTCCGCGGCGTCATCAACTGACCGCGTCAGGCCTCGTTCGACTGCGACGTCGTCGAGCCGCTTGCCGTCGAGATCGGGTTTCCACGCACACTGCGAAATCTGCACATTGCGAGGATCCCCGCCTCCTCGTTCCTCGCGGATGAGCTGTGCGGCCTGTTCATGACTCGGTCGGGATATCTGATCAGGCCGCACATCCGAGAACCTGAGGTTCCAACCTTGCGTACAACCCGTACCGGAACCGATCTCGACAGGATTTCGACCCAGGACACTATCGGGCGTAACATCCCTACGGCGTGCCGTTGCTCTGCGTGCTCCACGACGACCTGACTACCCGCACCCGCACCTATCGTAGTGACGACCATGCACGTTGACGTCTTCATTGCCGGAGGCGGACTGGCCGGGTTGACGCTGGCGCGGCAGTTGAAACGAGAGGCGCCGTTGCTGGACATCCTTGTCGCCGAGAAGAGGGTCCATCCTGCGCCTGAGGCCGCCCACAAGGTCGGCGAGTCGTCGGTCGAGATCGGCGCGCACTACATGCAGAAGGTGCTCGACATCGAGGACCACCTGCGCGCCGGTCACCTCGAGAAGCTCGGGCTGCGCTACTTCTTTCCCGCAGGCGACAACGGTGATCTCGGCAGCCGGTTCGAGCTCGGACCTGCGACGTTCCCGCCGGTGCCGTCGTTTCAGCTCGACCGCGGCCGCCTGGAGAACTGGCTTCTCGAATCGAACCGTGCGATGGGGATCGACGTCCTCGATCGCGCCACCGTCAAGGATTTCGAGTTCGGCCAGCCGCATCATCGCCTCGAGATCAACACCGCCGAGGGAACCCGGACGATCACGGCTCGCTGGCTGGTCGATGCCAGCGGACGCGCTGGCCTGGTGCGGCGCCGCCTGGGCCTGACGCGGGAGGTCGCACACCTGGCGAACGCGTGCTGGTGGCGTGTCAAGCGCAGCGTGCGCCTCGACGACTGGGTGACCGACCCGGCGTGGAAAGCGCGCGTGCCCGACAGGACCCGCTGGCACAGCACCAACCACCTGATGGGCGTGGGCTACTGGGTGTGGCTGATTCCCCTCGGCTCCGGCAGCACGAGCTTTGGCATCGTGGGCGATGCGAAGCTGCATCCGTACGATCGTCTCAACCGCTTCGACAAGGCCATCGAGTGGCTCAGGATTCACGAGCCGCAGTGCGCGCGTGTTACCGAAGAGGATCGCGACAACGGTACCGTCGAAGACTTCCTGGCGCTGCGTCACTATGCGCACGGCTGCGCGCGCGTGTACTCCAGCGATCGCTGGCTGTTGACGGGCGAGGCCGGCGTCTTCACCGATCCGTTCTATTCGCCGGGCTCCGACTTCATCGCCATAGGGAACGGCTACATCACCGATCTCATCACGCGCGACCGCCGCGGCGAGGACATCCAGGAGCGCCTCGAGCGCTTCAACATCGATTACCTGCGGCTCTTCGACGCGTTTCTGCGCGTCTATACCGGCCAGTATCCGCTGATGGGCAACGCGCAGGTGATGACGGCGAAAGCCGCCTGGGACAACGCCTGCTACTGGTCGATCACGGCGTTGCTCTATTTCCAGCGCCGCCTCACGCAACCCGAGTTCATGGCGACGATCGACCCGCTGATGAAGCGGTTCTTCGTCCTGCACGCGCGCATGCAGGTGTTCTTCCGCATCTGGGATGAGCGTGATGCCGCACGCTATGGCGGGGGCTTCACCAACGTCCTGGCGGTCGAGGAGCTGCGGCGCCTGCAGGCGGCGCTCGGCGGACCGGCCCTGAGCGACGCGGCGCTTCGCGCGACGCTGCAGGCCAACGTCGATCTGCTCGAACGGTTTGCGCAGTCGTTGCAGGTGCTCGCTTCGGGGGTCGACCCGGCGCTCGGGCGCTTCGTCGCGCCGGTGGACGCAGGCGACACGCCCTTCGATATCCGGGCGATCACGCTCAACCGCATCCCCATCGCCGGACCGATCCCCGCCGCGTAATCGAGCCGGTCAGATCGCCCGGACGACCAGCGCCGAGTCGTTGCCGCCGAACGCCAGCGACGTCGAGACGGCGCAGCGCACCGGCGTCTGCCGCGCCACGTTCGCCACCACGTCGACCGGACATTCGGGGTCCGCCTCCGCGTAGTTGATCGTCGGGGGGATGACCCCGCGCGCCACGGTCAACACGGCGACAGCGGCCTCGAGCGCGCCGGCCGCGCCCAGGCAGTGGCCAATCATCGACTTGAGCGACGTCACCGGCAGCCACGCGACGCGATCACCGAACACGCTGCGAAACGCTCTGGCCTCGGCCTGATCGTTCTGCGGCGTGGCCGTGCCGTGCGCATTGATGTGGTCGACGTCGACGGCATTGACTCGCGCGTCGGCCAGCGCCCTTTGCAGCACGGCCGCCACAGGGCGTCCATCGGGCTCCGGCGCCGTGGGATGGAAGGCCTCGCAGCCGAGACTGTAGCCGGCAAGCTCGGCATAGATGCGCGCGCCGCGCTGCCGCGCACGTTCCATGTCCTCGAGCACCAGCATGCCCGCGCCCTCGCCGATGTTCATGCCGGCGCGGCTGCGATCGAAGGGCCGGCAGGGGTGTGGATCCATCAGCCGCAGCGCGTTGAAGCCGCTATAGGTGAGCCGCGCCAGCGCGTCCGTGCCGCCGGCGACGACGGCATCGAGACGTCCGAGGCGAATCGCGTCCATCGCCTGGCCGAGCGCGATGGTGCTCGACGAACAGGCCGCCGCGACGCACGCGCGCTGTCCTTCGAACCCGTACTTCTCGGCGATCACGTCGCCAGGGGTGTTGGCAAAGTGATTCCAGGCGTGTGATGGACGGGCCCGCTCGATGCCGGCCTCGAGCGTCGTGAAGAAGTAGCCCTCGTTGCGAATCAGGTCTGCGGTGCCCGCGCCGAGCATCACGCCCACACGGCTGCGATCGAAGGGCGAGTCGAGCAGCGCGGCATCGTCCAGCGCCTCGTCGGCGGCCATCAGCCCGATCTGATCGGCGCGAGACAGGCGGCGGCGCTGGAGCGCCGTTCCGCGCGCGTGCACGCGGTCCATGGGGACTTCGCCGGCGACCTGGCTGCGGTATCCAGCCACGTCGAAGACTGTGACCGGCCGCACGCCACAGGCGCCATCCAGCATCTGCTGCCAGGTGTCCTCGCGCGTGGCGCCGAGCGCGCTCACGATGCCGATGCCGGTCACGGCCACGCGTCTCACTTTGCCGGCTCAGTCTGCCTGTTCGACGCCGAGGTCCGCCATCCCGAGGGTGGCCGCTGCGCCAGCCGGTCGCGCACCTCGGCGACCCGCAGACGTTCTTTGATCTTTCCGACGACGGCGATGAGCGCCGGAATGAATTGAAACGGCAGCGAGCCCGCGCTGAACGCCAGACAGGCGAGCCTCTCGAAGCCGTGATGATCCGACGGCCCGATGCCGGCCAGGCTGGCGATGTATCGCGCCACCACCCCGTACACGTCTCCGCTGATGGCCAGCACGCTGCCGTTGACGCCGCCGGGGGCGCACGTTCCAGCGCGAAGACCTGCCATAAACCCGGCGGCGCCGGCCGCCGCGGGCACCTCGGTCCACGTCGTCCCCACTCGCCGCAGCGTGTGCGCATCGCTGCCGCCAATGGCGACCCACCCGGGCTGCACCGTGCGGGCGTAGCGCTCGATGAGGGCGTTGTGCGACGGCAGCATCGCGCCGTTACGCACTTCGAGCGCCGGCACCTCGAGCAGCAGGCGAAGATAGGCCTCGAGAGGCGCCGCGCGACGATAGGAGTGCAGCAGGTGGTTGAGGACGAAGAACACGTCAGCCTCGCGCAGTCGCGCGATGACCTCGAACACATTGCAGCGAAGCGGCTGCAGATCGTGGTGCAGCGCTTCGGTCATGCCGTAGACGCCGAGGTGCACCTCGATGTCGCCGTCGGGAAACCGGCACGACACTTCCTCGCCGCAGATGAAGTCGGCGGTCTCGGGATGGCGGTCGAGCAGCTCCAGACAGCCATCGATCGAGTCGTGATCGGTAAAGGTCACCAGATCCATACCGCGCGCGCGCGCGGTCCGGTACACATCAAACGGCGACGAGTAACAGTCGCGGCTCCGCAGAAACTTCATCGCTCCGCTCTGGGTCGAGGCCCAGGTATGTACGTGCAGGTCGGCTCTCATCGGTCTCACTTCAGGGGTTTCAGCACCATGATCTGGACAACCGTCGACCCGGCACCGCGATAGTCAGCGGGCAGGAAGCTCTTGCCGATATCGGCGCGGAGAATCGTATTCCAAGGCGCCCTGAAGTTCACGGCGGCGCCCAACCCGGTGACATCCCGCCACGAGTCGTCCAGGGTCTGGTCGCGGCCGCGGGCCTGTTCGACGAACAGATCCATCCGGTACTGCTCGAGGATGTTCAGCGAGTATGAACCGCGCACCATGGCGAGCTCGTCGAACCGGAGGCCGGACGCCGGCACCCCGTGAATCCTCGTGTCGTCGAACAGCCCGAACTGATAGCGGCTGAAGCGGTCGAGACGTGAGCCGCCGAAGTACGATCCGTTGACGTGCACCTTGTGGAAGACGGCGAAGAACCAGTCCTTCGACAGATGCACTGCGTACTTGGCGTAGGTGCGGGACAGCCTCTCCTCCAGCGCGTCGGCCGGGCCCCACGGCGTCCAGCTCGACCGCGCGAACCACGTCCCGGCGCCCACCAGGCTGATCCCACCGCGCCGGTACTCCCACTGTCCGCCGAGCCCCTGCGTCAGGGCGCTGTCGGGCACGATGAACGTCTCGCTGGTCGTCCGATCGCGGACGAACGCATCGTAGCGGGTTTGATACTGAACCAGCGCTTTCTGGAAGGGCGTGTATTGCCACCCCACGTTGAGACCGGCCGAGAGCGGCCACGTGAGCAGCCGCTCGGCTTCGCGCTCTCCATCCTGCCGGTACAAGCGATCGCTCGCCGGGACAGCAATGCCGAAGAAATCCAGGCTCAGATCGAGCGGCGTGGGCCCGATCTTCGACCGCTGCAGATTGCCGGCCACCAGCACGCCGCCGAACAGCACCGCCAGTTGCGTATCCGCGCGGCCGCGGAACTCGAAGTCGAGGTAGTTGATCCCGAAAATGGGCAGGGGAAATGCGTACGACGGGTCCAACAGGACCCCGGTGGCCATGGCCCTGGCGTGCGAGGTGGCGCGTTCGCTCACCACCCGGTTCTCGCCCTCCTTGACGAGGTATCGAATACCGCCATCGGTGTCGCGGTACATGATGTGATCGCCGCGGCGCGCGGCACCGCGAAGCTCCGCGAAGGCCTCGTCGTTCACATGGAATTCCGTGAGCGTCGTGGCTTTCTCGAGCAGCAGGTTGCGCCCGGCAATCAGGATGATCTGCCGGGCGGTGAGGCGCGTGAGCAACCGCACCGGAAACCCCTCGATCTCGGCCACCTGGTCGTATTGGTGAATCTCTTCGTTCGACGCCACCGGCGCCGATGTGCCCGATTGCACGGCCTGCACTTTGACGCGCGCGAAGGTGTGCCGGTCGATCCACACGGTGCCGCGATAGAGCGCCTCGGCATCGGTGACCGGATCGAAGCGGACACGGTAGCAATCGATGCCGTCAACCCGCTCGACGCCCGTGAGGGTGTAGCGATAGTCCTGATTCAGCCGCAGCTCGAGCGGCAGCGAGAGCACCTTCTCTGCCTGCAGCAGTGGAAAAGCAGGACGATCGGATCCCCACTTCGATCCATTCACCGAGAACGACAACTCTTCCCATTCGGTGCCCTGGCGATCGACGAAGAAGTTGTTCTCGGTGACGACGTCGTAGCCCGAATCGGTGAGGCTGGGCCTGAAATGCTGTTCCATCCGCGCCTTGGCGCGATAGTGCGTCACCACGGTGTCGAGCCGCGCGGCGTAGCGGCGGTGGCCGGCAACGATCTCTTCCACCGACAGTTGGCGTTCGGCGACGGCTGCCGTCCGGGCCACGAATATCGCTTCCGCGTCCTCGCTGAAATTCACCAGCATGGGCCGGCCGGTCAGTGGCACCGACCCCTCGACCCTCGACGTCGCGTCGTCCGAGCGGCTGGACGCCACCGGTCGTCGTTCGCCCGAGACGGGATCGATCACCACCGCCTGGCCCCTGACCGCCACGCGCAACCCGACGGTCAAGGGGTCATTCGAGGGGCGCCCTTCGTAGGCGAAATACGTTGTAAATGTCTCGGCATCGAAAAGCAGGCGGTGCCACACGAGCCGCGCCACGGCGTCGGCATCGCCAAGCGTCAGGCCGACGCCGTCGGGATCGAGCGGCTCGATCGCATCCGTCAGCAGGTTCGACACGGGCAGCAGCGCGCGGAGCGCATCGGCCAGCGTGTCGTCAACTGGCCAGGCGGTCGCGACCGTCTGGGTCGCGACAGTCGTCAATACATCACGCACCACACGCGCCCGCGACTCGTCACCACGATCGGTCACGCCACGACGCACGATCAGCCGCCCGTTGGGGACCGCGCGCGAGAACGCGCCGGACGCCGACGTGTGCGGCCCCACGCCGACGGCGGCCAGCAGATCGACGTAGGGGGCATCGGCGGGCGTCAGGCTCGCTGCCAGCCGCTCGACCGCGGCGGCGTCGGCCGCGCCGACCGCCACTTGCGTCGTTGCCCCGCCGGCGCGCGCCTCGGTAGAGGCGATCTGCAGCGCGAAGCGGCTGAACGCATCCGGCTCGCTGGCAAATCTCACCTCGAGGATCGCGATGCGCCCCCGATAGCGGGTGAAGAGTTCACGAAGCGCGGATTGCCAGGCGGCGATGCCATCGGCCGTTGCGGGAGGGTGAACGGCGACCCACATCGACAGGCCACGCTCCACCAGCGTGTCGAGATGACGATTTAACGCCGGCGCCGCGTCATCGGGGAGACGGAGAAGGACATGCACGCCCAGGGGGAACGGTCGGACCGGGCCTACGGCGTCGACGACGTTGAGCGCCTGGGGTGCATCCAGCGAGTCTTCAACGTAGACCCGCTGAGCGACCTGGGCAGCGGTCTGCGCGTTCACCATTGATACGCCACACAGCGCCAGCATCGCCGCGCCGACGACGCCCAGGCGGTTCACGACGGGGGCGCGCATGTTGCCGTTGCGCGCAAGGTGGAAAACGTCGCGCCGTGCATGATGTCCTTCAGACGTCGCTCGAATCCGCCAAGACGGAAGTAATGCGCGAACATCAGGCGCGGGGGCAGCCACACCCGCGGCGGGTCTGGATCGACCTCCCAGGGATGCACCGTCAAGACGGCCGGCTCGCCCCGTCGATTTGCCTGCGCGATCGACGAGAGGACTCGACGCGGCGAGCTCATCCGGAGGCCCCAGCCCCACCCCATTGGCATCACCTGACCGAACCGGTCAGCGACAAAGGGTGGGACTTCGACGATGTCGCCACTTGGTGTTGTCCGCACGTGGGGGCGGCGCGGATAGTCGAGTCGTCCGACGAGTTTCACAGGCGCCATGCTCGCATCGACGGAGAACCCCTCCCGCGCGAGCACCTCCAGCGCCCACGGCACCCGGTCACTGATCGACCACTCTGGCGCGCGAAATGACGTGGGGGGGGGCGCGCCGGCGTCGACGATGGCTCGCCGGCAGGCGTTCAGGTCGTCGGCAAACATTTCCGGCGTGCACTCGTACACGCGGCGATGCCAATGACTGTGCGAGCCGATTTCGTGGCCCGCTGAGAGGATCTCCTGCACCAGCGCCGGATGTCGTTCCGCCACCCATCCCACCATGAAGAACGTCGCCGGCACGCCGGCGGTGTCGATCGCGTCGAGCAGGCGGCGCGTTGTCCCCACGACCCGCGACGGCAGCGCGTCCCAGTGCGAGGGATCGAACCGCCCACCGACCCCGCAGAGGTGAAACCACTCTTCGACGTCGACGGTGAGGATGTTCACGTCACGCAGGCTTTCGATTCGCTTCGACGAATTCGGCGATGGTGTTGACCGTGCGCAACACGCGCGCGCCGGTGGCTTCATCGCTGATCGACACGCCGAACGAGCGCTCGAGCTCCAGAACGAGCTCCAGCACGTCGATGGAGTCGAGACCGAGCCCTTCGCCAAAGAGCGGCACATCGTCGCCGATCTCGTCGGCAGCGATGGGCAGGCGCAGGCTGCGGACGATCGCCAGCTTGATGTCCGTGCGAACCGTGTCAGTCATGTCGAATCGATGCCGGTTGACTCACCGCAGCCCTCCGTCGACCGCGATGACCTGCCCCGTAATGTAGCTTGCCCGGTCGGACGCGAGAAACGCAATCAACTCGGCAACCTCGCGCGGCGTGCCGACGCGTCCGAGTGCGACCGCCTTGAGATAACTATCGCGCGCCGCCACCGGGATGCGCTTCAGCATGTCGGTCTCTATCATGCCGGGCGCCACCGCGTTGACGAGCACGCCTTTGCCGGCCAGATCCCGGGACAGCCCTCGGGTAAAGCCTTCGAGCCCGGCTTTCGATGCCGCGTAAGCCGCCTGGCCCAGGAGCGGCATGACGGCGCTGGGCGAGCTCACGTTGATGATGCGACCCCACCGCCGCAGCAACATCCCGCGGACCACGGCCCGCACGCAGTTGAACGCGCCGTCGAGATTGACGTCCAGCACCTCGTCCCACCGGGCGCGGTCGGTCATGAGGACGTGCGTGTCGCGCGAGACTCCGGCGTTGTTGACGAGAATGTCGATGTTTCCTACCGCCGCCACCGCACGTTCGAAAAACCCGGCGACGGAGGTGTCGTGGGCGACGTCGCATTGACCGGCCCATGCCCGACCGCTCGCCGCGACAATGCCGGACACGACCTCTGTGGCCAGATCGGCCTGTTCCCGGTAGCCGATGGCGACGGTTGCGCCCTGTTCGGCGAGCAGTTCGGCGACGCCGCGGCCGATCCCGCGAGACCCGCCCGTTACGACTGCGACACGGCCGCGCAAGGGGAGTTCGTGAGGCGGCTCGTGCATTCCCCGGGTGATCGTAGCATGCAGCTGAGGGGTCGCCGCCCGGGCGCGGTTCGTGGGCCGGCCGCCTCCGCGTGATCTCAGTGACGCGCCACGTGGAGCACGACGCTGAAGAGCGATCCGCCCGACGCCGTGCTGTTGACCAGAACGAACGGACCGGGCGCCTGTTGACGTGCACGCGCGAGATTGAGGCCGCTCGCGGCGTCGTCGACCACGGCGAGTCCGGCGATGGGCGGCACTTCGCCCTGAGCGCCACACAGAAACGCCGCCGCACACGAGGCCGCGCCGGACGCGCCGAATTCCCCGATCGCCCCTTTGATCGACGTGACCAGCGGCCGGGCGGCGCCAAACAGCACCGCCAGCGCCTGCGCTTCCACGCGATCGAGCACTGGGGTCGCGTTGGCCGAGGCGTACACCACGTCGATGTCGCCAGGCGAAAGGCCGGCGTCGCCGATGGCGTCATGCATGGTTCGCACAAGAGGCGCCGGCGTGTCAGGCCACTGGTTGATGCCCACGGCCGCACTGCCGCCCGCGACCCCCATCACGGCGCCGTACCGTTTCGCGGCCCGCGATCCCCACGCCGTCTCGCTTTCGAGCAGGAGCGCAAAGCCTCCCTCGCCAAGGACGAATCCTCGACGGTGCCGGTCGAACGGTCCGGGGGCATCGCCGTCGGCCATGACGCCGAAGCGGCTGTGCACGCGAAAGAAGATGTCGAAGATGGCGTCCACGCCGCCGGCAGCGAGCGCCGGCGCGCGACCGAGCCGAATCGTGTCGGTCGCCGACACGATCGCCGCCAGGCCGGAGCTTTCCTTCTGGCTTATCGTGACGTTGGGCCCCCGCAGCTTGAACTCGAGGCCCGCGAGGCTCGCGGGCGCGTTGGCGACGGTGCTGTTGAACAGGATCGCCGGCGCGCCGGCGGGACCCCCGGCGTGCAGCGCGCGCAGGTACTCGCTGGTCGCCTGCCCGCCGGCGGTGAACGTACCCATGATGACGCCGGCGTGTTCGTCACCGTCGCCGCCGAGCGGGTAGGACGCATCCTCGAAGGCCTGCCGCGTGGCGACCACCGCGTATCGAGCCGTATCGTCCATCCGCCGGAGCTTCATCGGCGGGATCCATGCCGTCGGCTCGAAGCCCGTGACCGACGCGGCCACGCGCGTGCGGCAGGCGCTGACGTCGAAGGCGGTGACGGGTGCGATGCCGCTGCGGCCGGCCAGCAGGCCGTCGCGAAAGCTCTCACGAGAGGCGCCAAGTGTGGACACCACACCGATGCCACTGACGACAACACTCGAGGGCACTTGGCCGTACGTTACCATCCCGAAAGATGCTCCTCAAATGGCGGTGGGCGCCGGTGACCGCGCTGCTCGTCGTGATGCTGAGCCTCGATCGCGTGGCCACCGCCGATCTCTTCGACGAGATCTACGCGCGCGGCCGCCCCGTCGAGGCGTCGCTCAAGACGCTGACCGCGGCATTTGTCGAAGAGTCGACATCATCGCTGCTTGCGCGACCGCTCACCGCGCGCGGCACGCTCGCCGTCATTCGCCCTCACAGGATCGTGCTCCACTACGACGAGCCCGAACGGCGCACCGTGCTCATCGACGGCGATACGATGCGGATGGTCTGGCCCGCGCGCTCGATCGATCAGCGTCTCGCCATCGGCCCGACGCAGCGGCGGATTCAGCAGTATTTCGCCGACAAGTCGCCGGCGCAGCTTCGAAGCAACTTCGACATCACCGCCGTGGATGCCCCGGATCGTCCCGGGGCATGGCGGGTGACGATGGTGCCGCGGCGCAAGCAGATCCGCGAGGGATTGTCGATGCTCGCGTTGTGGATCGACCGCGACACGGTGATGGTGTCGTCGCTGTCGATGACGTTCCCCAACGGCGACACCAAAAGGATGTCGTTCGACGAGGTGCGCGTGAATCCGGCGATTGACGACTCGGTCTTTACGCCGGCTGCGCCGTGACGATCGAGCGGGCGGGCGGCACCAGGTCGTACTCGGCCAGGTAGTGCCGCGGGTCGAGCATCTTCTGCGTGCGGCGCAGCGCCTGCAGCAGGAAGAGCGCGTTCCCGGGGTCGACTTCGCGCATCCACTGCCACACCGACTTGCGGCCGCGCAGGTTCAGCACCGAGCGGCGCCACGTTTCGCAATACAGCTCGAAGAAACGGTCGGGGCCGAGCGCCGGCTCCCACAGCAGGTGGTGCATGTCGAAATGCGCCCACTCGCGCGCACCGATACGCGACCGCATCTCTTCGAAATACGCCGTGCCGGGCAGCGGCGTGAGAATCGTGTATCCCGCCTGGTACAACTGGAAGCGCTCCACGAAGGCCCAAAGCCGCTCGAAGTCCTCTTCGCGCCACGCCGGATCGATCACGAAATTGCCGGTCACCCCGTACGTCAGCTCCCGCGCCACCGCAATGCCCTGCGCTGATTGATCGACGGTGGCATCCTTCACGAGGCCTGTCAGGCCGTCGTTGGTCGCCGCCTCGAGCCCGAAGAAGACGTCGAATTCCCTGGCGAGGGGGCGCCAGGCCGCCAGCAGATCATGGTGACGGGCCACCAGATCGACTCGGCTCTGCACCAGAATCCATTTCTTCCGCACGCCGCGGCGCTTCAACTCGGTCGCGAGCGCCAGGCTGCGCGCCGGGTTGTACCAGAACAGGTCGTCGGCCACGAAGATGTCGTCCCCGACCGACGCGAAGTCGTCGGCGACCTCGCCGATCGACCGCTCGCGCACCGTGCGGGCGTGCAGCTGCCAGATTGAGCAGAACGAGCAGCGGAACGGACAGCCGCGGGCCGTTTCAATCAACCACACGGGCCGGTGCCCCAGGCACGCGTACTGGTTGCGCCAGCGGTCCACCAGGTGCCGGGCCGGCCTCGGCACTTCGTCGAGAGTGAGGGTCCCGAGCGGGCCGGCGGTGCGCGTGATGACCCCGGCGTCGTCGCGCATCACGAGGCCGGGCACACTCGCCAGCGGCTGCCGGCGTTCGAGGGCCGCGACGACCCGCGGCAGGGCGCGTTCGCCATCGTCCACGACGACGGCTGTCACGTCTGAGGTGAGAAACGGCGCAGGGTAGGCCGATGCCGTATGACCGCCGATCAGAATCGGCACGTCGGGCGAGGCCCGGCGCACTCTCGCGGCAAGCCCGATGACGTCGTCGGTTTCGAGCGCGTGCATGCCAGCAATGCCGACCAGGCTGGGACGCTCGGTGCGGAGGTAATGCTCGACCGAGCGACCGAATCGAAGGTCGGCGATGGTGGCGGTGTGGCCTTGCTGTTCGAGAGCCGCCGCAATGTATGCCATGCCGAGCGGCTCGATACGAAAGAACGGGCCAAGGCCGAAGCGTTCGTTGATCGGAACGGGCCTGAGGAGCAGCACGTGCATCGCGGGAGCGCCGAGCGTAGCACACTCGGAGGATTGCTATACTCGCACGGGCCTCATGGGCTCATCCTTCGAACGCGTCGTCGTCTGGGCGCACGGACACCGTCTCCGGGTTTTCGCCGGCGTCGCTGTCCTGATCGCCGCTTCTCTTGTCGGACTGCAGCGCGTTGCATTTGATGCCGACGTGCTGCGTCTGCTGCCAGCGCGCGGCCGGGCAATTCCGGCCTTTCGCGGGTACCTCGAGCGCTTCGGGACGCTCGACGATCTCTTCGTCGTGTTCTCCGCTCCCGAGCAGCATGCCATCAGCGAGTACGACGAGGAGATCGACCACTGGGTCGCTGCCCTTCGTGAGACGCCGGAGCTGCGGCGCGTCGACAGTGGGCGCCTGGACGGGTCGCGCGACTGGGGGTGGCTGGCGGATCGGCAACTGCTCCTCCTCAGCGACGAACGCCTCTCTGAGGCGCTGGCGCGCTTGGGGCCCGAAGGCATGCGTCCGGCGCTTGCGGTCACCCGCGAGTTGCTGACCATCCCATCGCCGGAAATCACGACGCTGGTGCGCGAAGACCCGTTCCGCCTTCACGAGCTGCTGCAACAGCCGCTCGGCGCCCGGTCCGCGCTTCGAGCCGGAATTTCGACGCAGGGATACATCAGTGGCGATGGTCGCCGACGCCTGGTGATCGCCAGGCCGGCGCAGCCGCCCTTCAACACGGCGTTTTCTCGCGCGTTGTTCGATCGGCTCGCCGCAATCAAGGCCGAACGTGAAGCGGCGCGGCCTGTTGACGGCGAGGGCGAGCCGCTGCCGCCGCTGCGTGTGGAGTTCGCCGGCGGACACCGCATCGCCGTCGAAGCCGAAGCCATGGTCACGCGCGAAAGCATCACGAACGGCGTCGGGTCGCTCGCCCTGATGCTGCCGCTGCTGTTTCTCGTGTTCCGCAGTCCCTGGCTCCTGGTGGTCGGTCCGGTACCGTCCGCCGTGGGGCTCCTGGTCGCGATCGGCCTGCTGGGGCTCGCCGGCGTCACGCTCTCTGCCGCGGCCACCGGCGCCGCGGCGATGATGTTTGGCCTCGGCGTCGACGGCGTGGTCCTGATGTATGTCGCCTATCGCCAGGCGGTTTCTGAAGGGCTCGAGCCACTCGCCGCGATTCGCGCCCTGGGCGGACCCTCCGCCAGCATGCTGCTGGGCATGTGGACGACGGCCGCCACGTTTCTGGGTCTGATCGTGGTGGATTTTCCCAGCCTGCAGCAGCTGGGCCTGCTGATCGGTGCGGGCATGCTGGCGTGCGGGGTATTGACGTTGTTGATTGTGCCCGCGGCGCTGGCGGGCGTCCCCCGCCCACCTCGAGAGGTCGAGCTTCGCTCGCTCCATCTACCCGCACTGGCATCCGCCGTCAGGCGGCAACGTGTACCGGTGCTCGTCGCGGCCGGTGTGCTCACGGTTGCGTCTGCCGTGCTGGTGTCGACGCTGCGGGTCAACCCCACTCTCGAGCGGTTGCGGTCCGTCACTCCAGGAGCGCTCCTGACGGAACAGGTAACAGAGGACTTTGGCCTGGCCGGGGACGTCGTCCTCGTGGTGGAGGCCGGCCAAGACCTGCAGGCGTTGCTCGAGCGCAACGAACGGCTGGTGGAGCAGGTTCGGCGCGCTGTCCCGTCGCTCGAGATGCACGCGCCATCCACGCTGTTGCCGTCCGACCGGACGCAGGAGGCACGGCGCCGAGCCGTCCAGCAGGGGCTTCCGACGACGGCCGTGCTGCGGACGTCGCTCGAAACGGCCGCGGCCGACGCCGGGTTCCGCCCGGGTGCCTTTGAATCGTTCGTGGAGCGTCTGCCTCGCCTGACCGCGCCCACTCAGCGCATTTCGTGGGACGCGTTTGCCGAGCACGGATTCGACGACGTCGCTCGACGATTCATCTCACACGACGGCGGTCGCTGGACCCTCGCCAGCTACGCGTTCCCCCGCGGAGCGGACGATCTGAACGCGCTGCGGCGCGCGGTTGGCGCGTCGGACGGATCGATAGTGCTGACCGGGCTCCCGCTGGTCAACGACGAGCTGAGCGAGCACTTCATGCCGCAGTTCCTCCGCGGCCTCGGCGTGGGGAGTCTGGTCGTTGTCGGGATGATTGTGATCACGTTTCGCGACTGGCGTCTTGCGTTGCTGACGCTGGTGCCGACGATTCTGGGGCTGCTGTGGGCAGGAGGCTTTCTTGCGCTCATCGGCTACGAGCTCGATCTCTTCTCGGTCTTTGCCGTGATTACGTTCGTCGGCATCGGGGTCGACTACGGCGTGCACGTCGTGCACCGTTACCGCGAGCGGCGAGACGCCACGCGCGCCACGACGGAGCTGGCCTCGGTCATTCTCGTGGCTGGCGCGATCACATTGATCGGTTACGGTACGCTCATCGGCTCCAGCTACCCGCCGCTGCAGTCGATTGGCGTGGTGTCGGTGGTCAGCGTCGTCGCGCTGATGGCCGCGTCGGTGCTGGTGCTTCCGGCGCTGCTGACATTGCTGCCGGAGAAACACCCATGATGCCTCACGTCGTCGCGCTGATCCCGGCGCTGAACGAAGCGGCAACGATTCGAGAGGTGGTGGACGGCGTTCGGCCACATGTACGCAGCGCCGTTGTCGTGGACGATGGCTCGGCCGACGAGACGTCGGCCCTGGCCGAGGCCGCCGGCGCGGTGGTGCTGCGGCACGAGCGCACGCGAGGCAAGGGCCAGGCTGTGCGCACCGGGTTGCACCACATCCTGACGCAGCTAAGTGCCGACTACGTGCTGACGCTCGACGGCGACATGCAGCATCGACCGGACGAAGCACCACGGTTTATTGCCGCCGCTGTAGAGACCGGCGCCGATCTCGTCGTCGGTGTGCGCCACTTCGAGCGGAGCTCGATGCCCTCGTCGCGGTACCATGCGAACGTCATCGGCAGCCGCGCGCTGTCGTCGTTTGTGGGCGTGCCACTCGAGGATACGCAGTGCGGGTATCGGCTCTTTCACGTCGGCCTGCTGAAGCGCATGCGCGTGCGGGCGACCGGCTACGACATCGAAACGGAGATGCTGATCAGAGCGGGACGCCTGGGCGGACGGATCGCCCAGGTGCCGGTCAGCGCCGTCTATGGGGCCGGCCGGAGCAAACTGCGTCCGGTCCGCGACACCACACGCACCTGCTTTCGGGCTGTGTATTACCGCTACATCGAGCGCGCGTAGGCGCACATGCCCGAATCACGCTCACCGGCGTCTCCGACCCCCGAAAGCGCGCAGGCCGGCTCCGGAGTGACTTCGTCCGGCGCCGGCGGCATCCCTCGGCGCTGGACTCATCACTCGCTCAACTCCGGGCTGATTTTCGGCCTCACCGTGCGAGGAGTCGGCGCGCTGCCGCGCGCAGTGTCATACGGCATCGGCCATGTCGGCACGTGGCTGGCGTGGCGCGTCATGGCCGAAACCAACGCGGCCGTCGCGGCGAATCTGCGCGCGGTGATGCCCGACGCCACCGACGAGGCGCTGCGACGGGATGCGTTGAAGACCTATCGCAGCTACGCGTACGACACGATCGACTTTCTCCACGCGTTGTCGGCCGGCGATCGGGAACTGCTCACGACGTTCGACATCCGGCCAGAAGACCGCGCGACGTTCGAGAGCGTGCTCGCACGCGGCAAAGGCGGGTTGATCGTGACCGGTCACTACGGGTGCTGGGAGATTGGCGGCCTGCTGATGCGCGTGCTGAATCTCCCGCTCACGGTCGTGGCGATGGCCGAGTCGGATCCGGAGGTGAATCGCCTTCGCCGCCAGACCCGGGCGCGGATGGGCGTTGACACACTCGAAGTGCGGCAGTCTCTCGAGACCGCCCTCCACATCCGGCGGATGCTCGGTCAGAATCGCCTCGTCGCGATGTTGATCGATCGCCATCTTGGGCGAGATCGCGTGCAGGTCACGCACCTCGGACGGCCCGCGTATTTCCTGCAGACCCCCGCGCTGCTGGCGTACCTGAGCGGCGCGCCGCTGATTCCCTGCTTTCTCGAGCGGATGGGGCGGGGACGCTTCAGAACGTTTGCCGGGACGCCCGTCTATGTCGATCCGCAGTTGCCGCGGGATGCGGCCATTCAGCAGGCGACGCAGTGTGTCGCCGACGTCATCGAGTCGCGCGTGCGGCTATACCCGCACGCGTGGTATCACTTTTATCGCTACTGGGACGCGCAGCGCGATATCCTTCACGGCCTGGACTGACGGTGTGCCGATCGTCACGCCGGCTTGGTGAGTTTGAACAGCACGTTGGCGAACGGGGTGCCGTGGCCCATCCGCCATGACTCGACGGCCCAGCCCACATCCGAAAAGAACGTCGTCCATTCGGTCGCCGTGCGGAAGTGGAATGTTCGGCGGAAGTGGCCGACGGCGATGTGCTTCAGCCGGTTGCCGATGCGTACCGCGTGGAACCCGATACCGGCCGCGGCGTCGACATCCCGCACGAGCACCATGCCCCGGGGCTCGAGTCGCGCGAGGATGTCGTTCATCAACCGCTCCTGATCCGCCAGCTGCATCAGATGCAGGACGTCGAACACGAGCACGGCCGTCATCTGTGGCGGCAATCCATGCGGTGCGGCGTCGTGGACAATCTCGACGCCGGCGCCGAGCGCGCGACGAGCCATCGCGGCGACGCGACCCCGTGTTTCGATGCCCATCAGCCGATCGAAGCGGGGAGGCGGCGGCCCGTCGGCGGGCCAGTCCCCTCCAGTTGCTGCCGCAGCGGCCTCGACCAGAACCGCGAGCGCAAGCCCCTGACCGCAGCCGACGTCGACGAGCGTGGCGCCTGAGCGCGGCAACGTGGCGAGTGCCGCGGTGTAGATCGGGTCGCGCCGCAGCTTCGCACGGGCGAACTCCCAGGCGGTGACGCCGACATCGAGAAATCGCCCAGCGGCCGCGTCGAACAGCCGCGTGAGATGTGGCGCCAGCGGAGGCGCATGCGCGACGCCGGCCCACGTGAGTGCTGCGATGCCGAGCCCGAGCGCGATACCCACTATCACTGATCCGACCGCGAGATCGATGCCGTACACCCACGGCTCGGTGGCCCGAATTGCGTCGAGCGTCACATCGTGGAGTTCGCGGCGCCGCACCCAGGCCCCGGTCTGAACCTCCGCCAGGATGAGCGCGGGCGCGAACAGGGGGTTTGAAATATTGGCCGCGACGTACATCCGCAGGCGGTTGAGGCGGAGCACCCGCCCGACGGCGATCACGAGCAGCAGGTGAGCGCCATAGATCGGCAGGCATCCGATGAACGCGCCAACGCCCAGCGCCGCCGCCTCTCTGCCACGGCCGGCGCCTTCCAGCCGGAGATCGTGAAACAGCCGCTTTGCGTACCGACCCGGAGCGCGGAGCAGCAGGCCGCGCATCGAGTCAGCGCGGCTCGGCAAGCGTCAGCCCGCCCGTGGCGACGACCCGTCCGTTCGCGGTGACCTGCCCTTCAATCTTGAACAGCCCGCCGACGCGGCCCGTCACGCGCGCGGACGCTTCGAGAAGCTCGTCTGGGACCGCAGCGTCGCGGAATTTGAACGGTCCGATTGCGGCCACCCGCAGCTGAGTTGGTAGAGACGCATCGCCATCGGCCGGTGCGCCGGCCGCCAGGCCGCCGGTCTGGGCGAGCAGTTCGATGAGCACCACGGCCGGTACGATCGGATGGCCGGGGAAATGTCCCTGGAAGAACCAATCGTCCTGACGCGCCACACGACGACACCGCGCACTCACACCGGGCACCAGTTCGACGACCTCCTCGACGAGACGCATCGGCGGCGCATGGGGCAGCAGATCGACGCTGGCTGGCACGGCTGGAGTATAACAATCGGCGCCGCACGTCGCGACCATCCGCACACAGATGACACGCGTAATCGTCGAGGCCTTCAAGCGAATCGAACGCGATCAGCCGGCGCGGCCCCTGATCTATCTGCCCGTGGTGAACCGCGCGATGACCGCCGCAGAGCTCGCGCTGCTGGCACGCACGATCGGCGCCGGCGTTGACGCCGCGGGCATGGCGCCGGGGAGCGTGATCGCCGCCGCGATCGGCAATCGGCCGGCCGCGATTGCGGCATTCCTGGCATGCGCCGAGCGCGGCCATCCGTGGCTGCCCATCGACTGCGGCACCTCCGCAGGCGAGATTGCACACATCGCGCGGCGCTTCAACGCCGAGGGCGTGATCGTGGCGACGCCCGAACCGGTGGCCGGGTTTGCGAGCCGGCATCCAGTTGCGCACGAGGTCTGGCTGGCGGTGGCTGACCGGGAGCCCTCGGGGCCCGCACTCGATGCCGCGGTGCTGAAATTGACGTCCGGAACGACCGGCGTCCCGCGCGCGGCGCTGACGACGGAGACGGCGCTCGTCGCTGACAGCCGCACGTTGATGGAGGCGATGGGTATCGGCGCCGAGCATATTCAAGTCACCGCGATTCCCCTCTCCCACGCGTACGGTCTTGGCAACGTGCTCGTCCCGTTGCTGCTGCAAGGCACCGCCATCGTTATGCGGGAGGCGTTCGTGCCGGAGCGGCTGCTTGAGGACGCGCGCGCGGTGGGCGCGCGCGTGTTCCCAGGCGTGCCGTTCATGTTCGCTTTCTTGGCGGAGCATCCGCCACGCGATGGCTGGCCGCCAACGCTCACGACACTGCTGTCAGCTGGGGCGCCCCTCGAGCGCGCGACCGCCGCGCGGTTTCGTGCCATGTTCGGGATCAAGATTCATTCGTTCTACGGCACGACCGAAACGGGCGGGATCTGCTATGACGAGGGAGATGACGAGGTGGCCGACGGCACCGTGGGGCGGCCGTTGAACAGCGTGCACGTCTCGCTGGTGCCGCACGAAGACGCGCCGCCTGGCGGCGGCCGCGTGTTTGTCCGCGGCCCTGCCGTGGCGACGGCGTACGCCGACGCTGGTGATCCAGACGTGTTCGCCGATGGCGGCTTTCTCACGGGGGACCTCGGTGCATTTGATGCCCAGGGGCGGCTCGTGCTGTCGGGCCGCGTCTCGCCGTTTGTGAACGTCGCCGGTCGCAAGGTCCAGCCGGCCGAAGTGGAGCAGGTGCTGCGGGAGCTCGCCGGGGTGGTGGACGTACGCGTGATCGGGATCGCCGACGCGCGCCGGGGCGAGCAGCTTGTCGCTTTCCTCGTCATGCGCACCACACCGCCGTCGGTCATCGACCTGCGCCGATTCTGCGCCTCGCGCCTGGCGTCGTACAAAATTCCGCGTCTCTTCGTCTTTCCTGACAGGATTCCCCTGACGTCCCGGGGAAAAACCGATCGCGCCGCGCTTCATGCGGCGGCCCGGACCGCCACCACCGGTATGCTATAGTCCCGGCGTCCCAGGGAGGCTGTCGCGAGCGATGCGAACATAGGAGCAGAACGGATGAATGTGTGGAGACCGGTTGAGCATGCGCTCGCGGGTGCCGCGCGCATCGCATGGCCTCTCTTCCAGGCAGTCAATCGTCGGATCCCATCGAAGACATTCCAGCCCGCTTGGGCACCAGGACCGCTCCTCAAGAGCACCGAGCGATCGAAACCGGCGCTCGGGTGGCCCCGAACCACCGACTCGCTCTGTCCGACGTGTGTCAAAGAAACGCGGCAGCGGATCCTGAGTGGTGCCCAGTCGGTTGAAGAGCTCGTCGCCGGGCATCACGGCGAAATCCCGGCGCACATCGTGGAGCGCGACGGAGTGGTCGTCATCGAGAAGACGTGCCCGACGCACGGGACGTTTACCGACACGATCGCGATCGACAGCGCCTTTCTCCACCGGATCGAGAGCCTGTTTCCGGGCCGCGACTTTCGCGCCGTTGCCCCCGGGCTCCGCGACCACGGCACGTCCTCGATTCAGCACGGCCGCGGCGCCGTCCTCACGATCGACCTGACCAACCGCTGCAACATGATGTGCGACCCGTGCTTCATGGACGCCAACCAGGTGGGCTACGTCCACGAACTGACGTTCGCCGACATCAAGGAACTGCTCGACGACGCCATCACCGTCAAGCCGCGGCGGCAGATGACGGTGCAGTTTTCCGGCGGCGAGCCGACCATCTCGCCGATCTTCCTGGATGCCGTGCGCTACGCCCGCGAGGTGGGCTACTTCAGCGTCCAGGCCGCGACCAATGGCATCCGCTTCGCGCAGGAGCCGGGGTTCGCGCGTCAGGCACGCGAGGCCGGGCTTCGCATCGCCTACCTGCAGTTCGACGGCGTGAGCGAGGAGGCCAACGCGCACCGTAAGGTGGGCAACCTCTTCGACGTGAAGCTGCGCGCGATCGAGGCGCTGCACGACGCCGGCGTCGATGTGTGCCTGGTGGTGACCATCGTCAACGGCGTCAACAATGACCAGGTCGGGCCGATCATCAAGTTTGCGCTGCAGAACTGCGACAAGATCAGCTTCGTCTCGTTTCAACCGGTCTCGTTCACGGGCCGCGACGAAGACATCAGCGATGCCGACCGCCACTCGCGGCGCTACACCCTGTCCCACCTCGCCCACGACGTGAAGGCGCAGACCGGCGTGACCGAACCGCTGCGCGACTGGTTTCCGCTGTCCGCGTCCAGCGTGGTGTCTGACGTGACGGATCTGCTGCAGGGCCCGGGCGCCGATTGGGGCACGCTCAAATGCGGTTGCCATCCCGACTGCGGAATCGGCACGGCCTTCATGGTCAGCAAGAAGACCAAGGAGTGGGCCCCGGTATCGAATTTCATCAACGTCGAGCGCTTCTTCGACGACGCCCGCGTCATTGCCGACGCCGGGCGTGGACCGGCGCTGACGAAGGCGCAGACCGCGATCAGCCTGCTGCGCAATTACTCACCTGGCCGTGGGCCGCGCGGGTTTTCGCTGAAAGCGCTCGTGCACAAGTTCGACAAGCAGAGCGGGGGCCAGCTCGGGGGCAGGCTCAGTGGAGCAGAGTTGCACGACCGCAAGTCGGACGAGTGGCTGGTGCTCTTCGTCGCCGGCATGTGGTTCCAGGATCTCTGGACCTACGACTTCCGCCGGACGGAGATGTGCATCATCCCGTATGCCACGCAGATGGGCGAGATCTCGTTCTGTGCCTATAACACCGGCGTCGGCTGGCGGCAGATCGTCGAGAAAATGCACCAGAACGCGACCGTCGCGGAGTGGTACCGCGAGCACGGCAAGCACCCGGTCTACGCCAACCCCCGCCAGAGGGTGCCGCTGCCGGCGGAGGTGAAGCCCGTCACGCTCAAGATTTCCCGCGACGGCAGACTCGTCGACTGGCCACACGCCCCGCGATCAGTTCGAGGACGCGCCGGAGCCGTCGCGGCGGAGCGTATGGTTCCCACCCATCAGTAGCCGGGTGCCAACATTCAAAACCACGCCAACGGCCGGGATTATAGCGGGATGCCCGTGTGACGCCGTCGTGTTGTGTAGTGTGGAAGAGCCAGCGCGACCGCCAACCTCTTGCGTTCTGCACTGACCGTGGGGCGTCAGTCGGCAATTCCCTCGAACTTCACGATCCAACCTTTCGCATAACCCCGTACCGGTACCAACTCCAAGTTCAAACTTCGAAGTGCAAAGTAGAAAGTAACGTTTGAAGTGCGCTTGGCGTCGGTCGGCAGGTCAACACGGGACAACCTATCAGGACCGATTGCGTAGTACTCGGGCCACCTCCGGGGTGTTTACGCAGATCGGCATAATGGTGCGGCTATGAACCTCAGGCGGTGACGCGGCCATCGACGATGACTTCGAAACGGCTTTCCGGCGCCAACAAGTCCCAGCCGACCATCCAGTCGTAGAGTCGCTCGTACTCCTCCAATGTGTACGGCCGAGGATAGACGTACCGAAATCTGCCGAGATAAAAATCCCCTTCGCTGAGCTCTGCGATCTCTTTCGGCACTTCCCTGATCATGTATTTCAGGTAGGGTTCGATCCTGTCGTTGATGCTGTCGACGGCGTTGCGAATGGCCCGATCGACACTCGCATAGCCTTCGGGGTCGAGCGATGGCGCACCAACCTCGGCACCCTCATAGAAAGCCTCGCAGATTATCTTGTGTCCACGTTTCACTGCCACCGTGATCCACGGCTCCATGAGGGCGGCCGCACCCAGCGTACCGTCTTCCAGAAACCGAAGCCTTTGTTTAGGGCCGCCGACGTGCCCGGGCCTGATTTCGTGCCTCTTGAGGTATCCCTCCAGCAATGCCAGGGTCACATAGTGAGATCCGGCGTGCATGTTTACACCAACGAGCACGTTATGCAGGTCCGCGGGGACGTTGTAAGGGGAATCTTCCCTGACGACGATCGCCTGTGTCGCAACCGCAGCCCGCTTGGAGATCACCCGCACGCCTTCCCGGCTGTCCTGCGTCCGGCGGATCTGACCCCACTCACAGGCCCGATACATGCAGAACTCTCCACGCTCGATTCCTTCGTGCCAGCCATAGGATTTCACCGCTCTGTGATCCTCGATTGGCTGCTCCGGAACCTCCTTATCCCGGTCGCGACCGGAGCCGGCTGGGATGAGCTCTACGTTCAACCCCTCGTCGCGGAAGAATCCTTTCTCCTGAGCGACGTGATAGGGCAACGAAAAGACAGCGTTGTTGACTTCGATCTTCATGTTCCTACCTGGCATGCTGCTTCTCTCTATGAGCGTCGTCGTTTCAGTGCATCAATGTGCCGGAAGTCACGGTTGAATTATCTGTCGGTACTTCGCTGCGATATCGGGTGGAGTTGCCAGCACCTCGCTCAAGACATGTTGAATCTCACGCACGGTCTTTGGCTGAAAATCGAGCCGCATCGCCGCTGCTTCGGCTAGGAACGCGGGGTCGCGGTACGTGGCCCAGAGCGCATAGCGCATCACTCGCACGCGACGCTCGTCCACGTCCGGTGGCAGGGCAAACGGTTTGGATATCGAGCTGGGCGCGTCCAGCAGCCTCAGCAGGACCCTGCTTGCCTCGTCCCGGGCGAACTCGAGGGCCAGCGGCACGTCTGGCAAATCCCGGTGTCGAGCGGTACCGTTCTGCACGAAGACCTGCGCGTACTTGTCCTCCAGCCACTGGGCGGACGTCGACCGCACTGATTCCCACCCGAGACACATGCCTTGGACCTCTCCCCGCTCGATCCCCAACCGCACGTCGTTCGTTGTCGAGTAACCGGCCACAGTCCTGAGATTGGCTCCGGTCGCTTTAGCCAGCACCTGTGGCGCGTCGTGGCTGTTGGAACCGGGTCCCGTACCACCGATGGCAATCGGTTCGGCACGGCCGATGAGGTCCTGAAACGCCGTCACCGATGCGTCGGAGCGAACGATGCAGACGTTGGGGTCGTCGTAGGAGCTACCCAGCCAGTTGAACTTCAGGAGGTCGAATTGCACGCCCTCTCCATCGGTGAGCTGGTTCATCACCTGCGCCTCGTGGAACAGGCCGATCGCCGTGCCATCCTTCGGTGCCACGCTGAATAGGTGGTTGGCTGCGACCAGGCCGCCGCCGCCCGGCATGTTGACGACGATGACCGTGGGCGTGCCCGGAATGTGCCTGCCGATATGGCGCGCCACTAGGCGGGCGGTGGTGTCGAAACCGCCGCCCGCCCCGGACCCGACGATGATGCTGACGGTTTTCCGACTGTAGAATGCCGCCCCAGCCGCGAGCTCGTCGTTGGTGAGCGTCGGCACCTCATCCCCAATGGGCGCAACGGCACGCGCCAGCTCGGCGTTCGGGGTTGTGGTGGCTTTATCCTCCGGCGACGAGGATCCGCAAGCACCGAGCAGTAGCGCAACCGACAGACTAAGCAGGCAGCGCGATACGGGCACGGGGTGCGAGAACAAGGACGCGCTACGAGCGACGCACCGTCGTTTCTTGCGCGTCATCGCGGCAGTATTGATCAAGATGTCCAGTCGCTACGGCTTCAGGGGGTCGAAGCCGGAATTGGCGGGCAGCGCGAACAGCCCCGTCACCTGCTGCCCCTCAACGGGCATGGCATACGAGTAGTCCTTTTGCACGAAGCCAAACGTCTTGCGGTCTTGAATCACGCGCAGGCGATCGAGGCGGTTGCCTTCGGACTCTCGAAAGTATTTGGTGCCGAGAAAATCGTACGGCCCGGGCGCCGATTCTATAGCGAAAGCTCTGCAGTTGCTCGCTACACGCCGGCTCGCCGCTCAGAGAGCTGCGATCATCGAGGCCCATCCCACGCGCTCGTTTGACAAATGCATTCGGGGGCGCGACGATCTGCGCCGTGCGTGGGGCAATCCGCGCTGTGCCGGCGGGAGAACGGGCCGCAGAAGGGCATTCCGTCAATCAAGCACGCGAAAAGTTCCTATTGTCCTTGGAGACGCGCTAAATTGCCGCCCCGCTTTCATTGATGGAGGGCTCCGATGCGCCGAGCGACTATGTTCACTGTAGCAACAGCAAGCATTGCCGCTGTGCTTGCCGGATTGTCTGTTCCAGCCACTGCCCAAGCGCAGGTTACCGCGTTCGAAGGGGCGCGGATTATCGTCGGCGACGGCACCCCGGCGATCGAGAAGGGCACCATCGTCGTGAACGGCACGACGATCCAGGCTGTTGGTGCAAACGTGCAGGTGCCCGCGGGCGCCCAGCGCGTGAACCTGGCCGGCAAGACCGTGATGCCGATGATTCTCGACACCCATATCCATGCGCCTGCGACGCGCGAACAGATGATCCGCGACCTGAAACGCCGCGCCTATTGGGGTGTTGGCGCCGCGATGAGCATGGGCACGGACACGACCGATGTCGTGTTCAAGGTCAGGGATGAAACGAAGAACATGCCCGGAACCGCTCGGCTCCTGACAGCCGGCCGCGGTGTCACCGGCATCGAGAAGGGACGCGAGCAGGCTGCGTATTGGGTCGGCACTGTCGGCGAAGCCCGCAAAGCCGTCCAGGAGAACGCGGCCAAGCGGCCGGACATCATCAAGATCTGGGTCGATGATCGCGATAACACGGTGCCCAAACTAACCCCGGAGCTTTACGGCGCCATCATCGACGAGGCGCACAAGGCGAAGATCCGGGTCACCGCGCACATCTTCGACCTCGAGGATGGGAAAGGGCTGCTCAAGGCTAATGTCGATGCATTCGCGCACAGCGTGCGCGACCGCGACGTTGACCAGGACTTCCTGAACATGATGAAGCAGCGGCCGAACGTCACGGTCAATCCAAACCTGCCGTCGCCCGGCAAGATGTGGGATATCGCCTGGCTGCAGGGCAAAATCCCGGCCGACGAGTACGCCAACGTTCAAAAAGCCAACGTCAACGACCCCAAGCAGGCGGAGATGTTCGGCATTCAAGCGCGCAACCTGAAGAAGCTCAGCGATCAGGGCGCCCGCATCGTGCTCGGCACTGACGGCAACATCCCGTGGGCGCCGCACCAGGAGATGGAGGCCATGGCGATGTCGGGCATGACGCCGATGCAGGTCATCGTTGCCTCGACGAGCCGCGCCGCCGAGTTCCTGCGGTTTACCGACACCGGCACGCTTCAGAACGGCAAGAGCGCCGACCTGATCGTGCTCGATGCGAATCCGCTGGACAACATCACCAACACACGGCAGATCAATGCGGTCTATTACCGGGGCCAGATGGTGAGCCGCAGCGCGTATCCGAACTAGCCAAGGGCGTGCCCTTATATATCCCAGTGATGCCCTCGGCTAGTTGGCAGTATCTACTTGGCGCGCTCCGCGCGCCCCGCCCGTTATGCGGTCGGGGCAACGAGTACGAAATTCGCGTTCAGGGCGGCATAACGGGCTAATTGGCATCAGCGCCTGATGCATTGGGGCCGGAGCGGTGACCGCTCCGGCCCTTTTTGCTGGGAGTGCAATGGGCGTGGGCAGACGCGACTCCAAGTTCAAACTTGAAAGTGCAAAGTGAAAAGTAAGTTCAAAGTGCGTTCGTAGTGTCCGGCTTCCCTGGGCGTCGAAATCGCGGGGCGCGAAGACGGCAGCCGGATTACATCCGCGTTTTTCTCAAGGCAAGGCGGCGCGTAATTGCGGTTCGGGCCCAGGCGAGTTTTCCAGGATCTCGTCGTCGCCGAGTACTCTGGAGCCGTGCCGCCGCCGGCAGAAGCGTCGATTGACATCGCCCTCGTTCGCGCTCTGCTCGAAGAGCAGCACCCCGACCTCGCCCCGCTTCCGCTTGTCAAGGCCGGCGAGGGCGTGGATGAAGCCGCAGCCGCGGTCGACCTCGCACGTTTTCTCCGCGCGCTGCATCGACCGGCGCCACCGGACGCTCCACGGAATTCCTGACGTGGCGTCCCGCTGGACGCCCGCGACGCGCTGCTGCGTGACACCTCGCTGCGCTTGCGGGTCGAGTCGACCACGCCGCCGTCGTCGAGACGTGGGATCGTTTGCGTGTGACCGCGCGCTGGAAGGGTGCCGCCGTGTGGATACATGGCGACCTGCATCCCGGCAACCTGCTCGTGCGCGACGGACGCCTCTCGGGGGTACTTGATTTCGGTGATATCAGCGCAGGCGATCCGGCAACAGACCTGTCCGTCGCGTGGATGCTGCTGCGAGGCTCCGCGCGATCCAGGTTCTTTGACCTGACATGCGGCGCGAACGGGTGGATCGACCGCGACACGTGGACACGCGCCCGCGGATGGGCGCTGGTGCTCGCCGCCGCCTATCTGGCGAATGCGGGCGCCAACGACCGGTTCGCGTCGGTCGCAGCCGCGACAATCGACGAAGCGATCCTGGCGTGATCGCGCGGAATCGCCCGGCACCTGCAATCGAATGGGCTCCAGGGTGCGAACGCAGTCACGCGGCGATCCCTCAAATCAGCCGCGCGCTGGTCGTGGCAGATCCTCTGTGGATTCCGATTCGACAATCCGAAAATAGGGCCAAGGTCTCCGTGTTGCCCTTCGCGCGATGTCGCGAAAAAATCGTGTGGCGGGATCTCGTCCGCCTGAGCCCTCTCGAGACTGCTCACGAGCTGGCGCTCTCGTGGCCATGGCTGGCGATTTCCCTGTACGCCGCGGCTCATCGGCATCACGCCGTGGCGCTGGCCTGCTCGTTCATGTTCTTCCTTACCGGACTGCGCCAGGTTCACGGCGCATTCCACTATTCGATTGGTCTATCCAGGCGGTGGACCGAGAGCACGATGTTCGTCTTGAGCGTTGCCATGCTCGGCTCGATGCATGCCGTGCAGATTAACCACCTGCGCCACCATCGGCACTGTCTGGGAGACGAGGATATCGAAGCCATGAGCGCCCGCATGCCGGTTTGGAAGGCCATCGTGACCGGCCCTCTGTTCCCCTGGCGTCTGCACAGGAAGGCGCTGCAGGTTGCCACGCGTCCTCAGCGGCGACGGATTGCGGCGGAGCTGTGTGCAACGGCTTTGATGTTCGTCGCTGCTGCAGCTGGTCCACACTGGCTGCAGTACCACGTGTTGGCGATGACGGTTGGTCATTGCCTTGCGTCGTTCTTCGCCGTGTGGACCGTCCATCACGACTGCGACAAGGACGGCCTGTTCGCCCGCACCATTCGTGGGGCCGTCCGCGGCCGGATCACGTATGCCATGTTCTACCACGTGGAACATCACCTGTTTCCGGCCGTGCCGACGCGCCATTTGTCGCAGCTGGCACGACGCCTTGACGCGGTGGCGCCCGAGCTCGCGTCAAGACGCGTGTTCTGAGTGCTAACATCCGCTCCGGCCTGATCCTGCCGGGACTCAATGACCGTGGTCTCCGTACGCGAGAAACTTTCTGCCACCAGAGCCTATCGGCTCGAGAGCATCGACATGGTTCGCGGTCTCGTGATCGTGATCATGGCCATCGATCACGTGCGGGACTACTTCAACTTCGGTGGCGAGCCGGATCCGATGGCCAATCCAGACGTCGGCGCCGCGCTCTTCTTTACGCGCTGGATCACGCACTTCTGCGCACCGGTGTTTGTGTTCCTCGCGGGCACGAGCGCCGGCCTGATGACGTCGCGCAAGACGCAGTCGGCGTTGGGCGCGTTCCTGTTCAAGCGCGGCGTGTGGCTGATCTGTCATCGAGTGGTTTGTCGTTGCCACCGCCTGGAGCTTTGCGCCGTGGGGAATCGAGCAGCTCGATGGGCGCGTCGGCGTTGTGATGCAGGTGATATGGGCCATCGGCGCGAGCATGGTCGTCCTGGCGGGCGCGCAGTTCCTTGGACAGCGCGTGTGTCTCGTCATCGGAGGTGCGATCCTGGTTGGTCACAATCTGCTCGATCCGATATGGCCGGCCACGAGCGGCATCTTCGACACCGGCCATCCATGGTGGGTGGCGTTGCACGCCCAGATGGCAATCGCGAGTGGACCGTTCTTTCTTCCTGATAGTGTATCCGCTGCTGCCGTGGACCGGCGTGATGCTGCTGGGGTACGGGACAGCACCCCTCTTTCAGGAACCGGCGCAGAGGCGCGATGCGCGGCTGCTCGCCTGGGGCGTGGCGGCGACGGCGGCATTTGTTGTGCTCAGGGGGACCGGCGTTTACGGCGAGCCCAACCCCTGGCAGGTTCAGGACGGTGCGATCGGCACGCTCATCGATTTCCTGAACGTCACGAAATACCCGCCCAGCCTGCTCTTCATGCTGATGACGCTCGGGCCGGCGGCGATTCTGTGCGCGTTTGCTGATCGGGTGCCCGATGCCATCAAGCGGCCGCTGATCGTGTTCGGCCGCGCGCCCTTCGCGTTCTATGTGGCCCACCTTTACCTGATACACACTCTCGCTGTCGGCTTCGGTGTCATTCAGGGCTTCGATGCCAGCGAGTTCCTGACCTACAGTTTCTTCTTTCCCAAGGGATACGGTGTTGGGCTGGCAGGTACCTACGCGGTGTGGCTGTTGGTCGTTGCCATGCTGTACCCGCTCTGCAAATGGGTGGCCGCGGTCAAGGATCGTCGTCAGGACTGGTGGCTGAGCTATCTATAGAGCCAGCGACGAGCGTGTCGGCGTCACGAGGCCGGATCTTTCTGACGGGTCTTGACAATACCGGCCATCAAGCCCAAGCCGACGATCACGAGCGCGCCCGCGACGATCCAGACCTGACTGATGCCCAGACGAGATGCGCCGTACGCCAGCCCGGCAACAACCAGCAGCGTTCCGAGCAGGTAAATGATCATGTTAGTCATCGGATTCCTCGTAACTCGACCGATTGCAAGGAGGCTGCCGGTGAGGCTCCCTGCGATGCCCGATCGACGAACCCGTAACTCAGCCGTCGAATCTACGTAGCCGTAGTGTCCGGCTTAGCAGGACTGCACCGCGGGAAAACCGCACCGCCCCGGTGCAGCACCGGGGCGGCGAAGTCGCGATGTGCGCGATTGATTTGAGCGTCCGCGCGGACGAAAGAGAGGGTTACTGCCAGGCCGAATACACGTGCTTGCCGACGAGGTACGTCGGGTTGGCGCCCTGCCGCGGCGTGAACTTCTGCACGCCGCCACGGCCGACCGCTGCGAGATACAGGTTCTGCTCCTGGTCGACGCTGATGCCGTGCACGCCCCACAGCGCCCCGGGGTGCGCGCCCAGCCCGCCCCACGAGTAAATCAAGCGCCCTTCGCGATCGACCTGCATCAGCCTCTGCATCACCTGATCGTAGAGCCATACCCGGCGATCGGCGTCGATGTGCACGAAGTGCAGGTTGGCGCGATCCCAGCCCAGTGTCCACATACGCAGGAACTTGCCGTTCTCGTCGAACACCTGAATGCGGCGGTTGTCCCGGTCGTTCACGTACACTTCACGCGTGCCGGGATCGACGGCCACACCGTGCACGTTGTTGAAGTAGCCGGGGCGGGTTTCTTTGCCCTCTTCGCCTGGCTGACCCCAGGCCGTGACGAACTTGCCGTCCCTGTCGAGCTTGACGACGCGCGTGTTGGCATACCCGTCAGCGACGTACATACTGCCGTCCGGTTGGAACGCCATGAACGTCGGCCGATAGAAGTGCGTCTCGTCCGAGGCATGCACGTTCGGCTCGCCGATCGTCTGCAGCAGCGTCTTGCCGTCGTTGGTGAACTTGAAGATCGAATGCCGGTAGTCGTCCACCAGCCAGACGTGCTTCTCGGCATCGTACGGGCTGATGTAGATGGAATGCGGCCGCCGCAGCATCTTGTCCCACTGCTTCCAGGTTTCGGTGATGTTGCCTTCGCGATCGATGACGACGATGTTGTTCTCCCACAGGAAGTCGACGCCGTTCTTTCCGCGATCGGAATCGTCACCGACCTTCCCGTTGACCTCGAGCGCACCAGGGGGGCTGGCCCCGGTGGCGTTTCGCAAAAGTCCCATCACCGGGTATGAGAGACTCGGCGCGACCTGGGGCAGACGCGTGGCCCGAATCTGCGGCAGCACCGGCAGCTGGCCGCGCTGAATGAACAGAACGCGGTTCGGACTCTCGGCAAATACACCCTGTCCGGCGCCCCATGTCCATTTCTCGTTGCCGGGCAGCGTGCTGATGTCTTTCGGCCAGCCCTCCACTACGTCATATGGCCCGGTCACATCCATGGCTCCGACGGCATCCGGGACGGCTGCAAAGCCGGCAGCCAACCCTTCCTCTTCCTGCCCCTGGACCGGCGACTGCCTGTTGCCAACCAAGTAACCCACGACCAATGCCGCGGCGACAAGCGATATCACTATCCAGCGTTTGGACATATGAATCCTCCTGATGTCCTACAAATGGCGTCGGCGTGGAAACGCCGGCTACGCCCAAGGCCCCGCATGGTAGGAGATCTTGGCGCAGAAGTCCAAGTGTGTTGACATCATGTCGGACCGCGCTTTCGCGAGCTGAATCGTGATCACCGATACGAAAAACGCCGAGAAGGAATACCTGGGGCGCACCGGTTCGTCCCTGTGGGAACGCACCAAGCCGTTCTCGCCACCCGGCGCCGAAACGCTCACGGAAAGCGCCCATCTCCTTCACGACTTTGCGGCGGCGTTGCTCATGCTGCAACCGGAGCCGGAGGACCTCATTCTCGATCTGGGCGCGGGCGGCTGCTGGTGTTCGGATCTGTTGGGGCGTCTGAACAGGTCCGCCGTGGCGGTCGATCTGTCGCTCGAGATGCTGCAGGCGGGTCGCGCGCGGGCCGGGAGGTTCCGCGCGGTGGCCGGCGACATGGAATCGTTGCCGTTCGCAACCGGAGTGTTTCAAAAAGCCATCTGCCTGAACGCGGTTCATCACGTACCCGATATCGGCAAGGCGGTGCGCGAGATCGCGCGAGTGCTCGATGACGAGGGAGTGGCGTTGTTTTCGGAGCCTGGGCGTGGGCACACGGACGCACCGGTATCGGCGGCGGCGGTACGGGATTACGGCGTGCTCGAACAGGACGTTCTCGTTGGGCCGTTCATCCGCCAGTGCCGGGACGGCGGCTTCGGAGACGTCTCGGTAAAGCCTTTGTCTCATGTCGTACCTGGCGTCGATTTGACGCTGGAAGAATGGGATGCATGGTCGCGACTCGCCGGTTCGATACGGCCGCGTCGAGCCCTCGCAAAGGTTGTCTTCGGTCTCATGGAACTCTTCGGCCTTGGAAAGGGCGGACCTCTCTTCGAAGAAGCGCTGGCGATCAGGATGGTTCGAACGTTGCGGCAGGTTGTCGAGCATCATCCGGTCATCGTCGCCCGGAAGACGCGGGCCGTGGTCGCTGAGGGTGACCTACGATGGCGTGCCGCCATGCGGATCGAGGCCCCTGAGCACGCAACACGCGGGGAGACTGTGAGTCTGAAGATCACGGCGACGAACGAAGGGTCTGTCACATGGCGGCCGGCGACGCGTTCCGGACTTGGCCGCGTCATGCTCGGTGTACAACTGCTGGATGGCGAGGGGCGGATGATGGCGAGAGACCACCACCGAGCCGAGCTGCCCAACGCGGTCGCCCCGCGCGAAACCGTTACTGTGACATTCGAGTGCCCGGTTCCGGACAGGCCCGGACGATTCAGGCTGAAGGTAGACCTGGTCGCGGAAGGTGTGGCGTGGTTCGAGACGACCGGGTCGACTCCCGTTTCCACGCCATTGCAGATCCTCTAGGAAACCGGGTCAGGTCTGGCGGATGCGCTCCACGATGGACTGGACAGTGCGCTGTGCGGACAGCGCCGCTCCTTCCTGCCACGACGCGAGATGGCTGCAATAGTCGCCGGCGAAATAGATCCGATCGTCAGGGACTAAGAACTCTTTGTAAGGCCTGTCGTAATAATCAGGCGCGGTGCGCACCCACGAGCCCAGACTGAATGGGACCTTCGCCCATGCCACATAGACCGGCTTGGCCAGTTCTCTTCCGCGTCCGGGATGCAGCTTCTCCACAGCGGCTCTTGATGCGTCGATCCTGGCGGCCATCGACGGCAGCGCACCGAACTCTCCGGTCTCCGTGCCATAGCCCGCGATGAGCACGCCCTTCTCCGACAGGAACCCGTTGCTCGGGTACCACACGTTGGCCAGGACGCTGGACGCAAGGCTGATAGGACCGGTTGACAGCCAGGAGATGCCTCCGTAAATGCCGTTCTCCTGCTCCCAGAAGCGCTTCGATTCCCAGGCGATCTTGTAACCAGAGGCGTACTCGACCTGGTTCATCGCCTCGGCAACGCGTGGCGACAGGTCGTGCTTGACGGTCCGCAGAACACTCAAAGGCAGCGTGCTGACGCAGTACGACGCGTCGAGAGACCGGTTCGTGCCGCGGTCTGCGTATACAACGCGGACTCCGGAGACCGTTTTGCGAATCTCGCGCACCGGGCAGCCATACTTGACGATCGGGCCAAGCTTCTGAGCGAAGGCGTACGCAATCCTGTCCATGCCGCCGACGGGCTGCAGCAGCGTCGCCTGTCGATCGAGGCCTTCTTCGAACAGGATGCCCTGCCAGAACGACGCATCGAGCAGCGCGTTCAACGGCAACGGGTCGCGGCCAACCAGCACCTGGTCCGCGGCGCCGGGTAGTTGTGCGCCGCCTGCGCGGCTCGATCCTCGGTAAAGGAACTCGGAGCTCAAATCTCCGTACGTCTGCAGAAACGCCAGCATGCGTTCCCGATCGGCTCGCGTCACTTCCTCGTCGAGTGCACCTCGTCGGATGGCCTTCGCCAGCAGCTCTGCGACGTGCCCTCGCGTGTCGTTGACGGCCTGCCGCTGTTCGATGGGCCTGCCACCAAAAGCATGGTCGCTTTGCAGCAATGTGCTGCGCGAGGTGTTGACCAGCACCTCCATCGGCACGCCGAGCTCCCGGCAGTAGCCGAGGATTGTTCGATGGATCGCGGGAATCCGCGCCGGACCCGCATTGAAGTACTGCCCCTCGTCGAACGTGCACGTCTGCACGGTACCGTCCAGGAGCTCGACTTTCTCGCCGCGGCGGATTGTCCAGTTGCGGCCTCCCGGCCGCTGTCGTGCCTCGAGCACCGTGCAGTCGAATCCGGACTTGCGCATTTCATATGCGGCGACGAGACCCGCGGTCCCCGCGCCGAGAATGACCACCTTTGTGCCCTGGCCTGCATTGGAAGGAAAGCGGAAGGGAGTGGTGACGCTCTGGGAAGGATCGGCGACCAGATCCATCGAGCGCATCAACACGAAGGCGGCGCTGTATCCACCAGCCTGTGCGGCGCGCCAGATCAGTTCACGCCTGGTCACAGATGAAGTCTCGTGCCCGTTTATACGGAGGCGGACGCCTCCCGTCAAGTAATTGGGGAATTACCTGGTGGCTTGCCGGTACCCTTCTTCGTAGCCTTGTCGGAATCCTGCGCGGTAGTTGCTTTTATAGGCGTCGCGCGAGCCGTACGAGTTGGAATAGCCCTGGTCGCCGTTGCGATAGTCGACGCTATCGGCAGGGTCGTAGCGCTCCCGGGCTTTGCCATCGGCAAGCCCGCGCTCACGTCCGTCCCCGTATCCTCGAGCAAATGCGGGTTCCTGGTACCCACGCGGCAGCTGACGATTGAGGGCG
The DNA here is from genome assembly GCA_963814955.1 of uncultured Acidobacteriota bacterium. GTDB lineage: Bacteria > Acidobacteriota > Vicinamibacteria > Vicinamibacterales > UBA2999 > DATCJA01. Next base: position 321,383 of record CAWFEX010000006.1, on the reverse strand, counting down.
CTCTGGCGCCCGGCGCCGCGGCCCTCTGACACCAACGCCTGACCGCGTCCGCGGCCCTCCGTTGATTGCCCGCGACCACGACCCTGGCCATAAGCCAGGTCGCCAACGGGCCCCGACAAGATGCCGGCACACGTGGCAAGAGCGATGAGAAATGGTCTCCAAAAACTGGCGCGCACGTTCAACTCCCAGGGCCGGCCATATTTATCGGCTGCAAACGCTGAGCCATGTAAGTCCCCTGATTTGTGGGAGTTCAGGGCAGGCGGGATCACGGATGTCCGCTTCGGGACCGCGGATGTCCGCTGATGGAGGCACGCGCGAGGGAACAGCTCATCAGCAACGCGCACGGTCATGCGGTCAAAGGCAGACGTCAGAAATCACGTTCCAACGTCGAACAGCAAACGTGAACGATCAGTCCGGTGCCGACAGCCGTTCGGGCGAGGCGATGTACGTCCTCCGCGCCCGAACGGTCATTCCCGGCGTTTTGATCCTCACCACCAGCTTGTGCTCGCGACCATCGAGGACTGTGGGTGTGAAACCGAGCGTGTACTGGCTGTGCAGCTCCTGCGCCACGCGTGTGAAGGTGGGCGCGAGGTCGTCCGTCTTCTTCAGCTCGAAATACCCTCCGCCGGTTTCCTCCGCAAGCCTTCTCAATCCCCGATCGGGCCGCGTCCGCACGCGACGCTGGCCGTTGAAAAATTCGGACTCGAGGCCTATGGCGTAGATCATCACTTCTTCTTCTTTCGCGCGATCGAGCACGTCACCCATGCCGACACGACTCGCGGTGTCGTCGCCATCGGTGAAGACGAGCACGACCTTGCGCCGCTCGACGCCGCGCAGCATGGCCATGCTCTCGTTGATCGCGTCGTACAAGCGTGTGGGGTTTCCGAACTGCAGATCCCTGAGCGCGAAGATCAGATCGTCGCGATCGTTGGTAAACGTGCCGCTGAACTGAATCTTGTCGCTGAACGATCCCACCTGCCCCTTGTCTTCCGGGATCATCCGGAGCACGAACTGTTCGGCGGCCGCCTGCAGCCGGTCGAGATTGGCCGTCATGCTTGCGCTGTAATCGAGCATGACGACCGCGGTGAACGGCAGGATGTCGTTCTGAAAGAAGGTGATGTCCTGCGGCATGCCGTTGTCGAGGATTGTGAACTGGTCCTGCTCGAGGCCCGGAACAAAGCGTCCCTCCTCGTCGATCACAGTCGCAACAACCGGCACAATCCGCGTGCTCGAACGAAACGTTGGCTCCTGCCCGACAACGCCGGACACGGTCACCGCGATAAGGACGGGAACGGCAAGAATCAGGGCACGCATGGATCCGAGCTTAGCAACGATTGTTCCGCGTAGTAAACCGGCTTGGCGGTAAGATTCCCGCTATGCGAACAGTATTTTTCGCACTGTTGTCCTTTCTCGCGGCCTCCCCGTTGTATGCGGCGAGGGTAGCCGGGGTCGTTTTGGACGGGTCGGGCGCGCCCATAGCCGGGGCAACCGTCACCGCCGGGGCGGCCTCTGTGATGACCGGAGACGATGGTTCGTTCGTCCTGGCGGATGCTCCGGACGGCGCCGAAATGCGGGTGATGGCCGCCGGCTTTGCCCCGGCCTCGCTTGCCGTCGGAGGCGATGCAGAAAGCGTTCGAGTGGTGCTCCAGCCCGCTCCGCTCGTCGACACGGTTGTGGTTACCGCATCGCGAGGCGCTGCCAGGCTGGCGACACCGGAGGCGACGACGGTCGTGACCTCAGCGGAACTGCTGACGTCGGCGGCCGGCTCGCTCGACGACGCGCTCCGGAATACGCCCGGCTTCAGCCTGTTTCGCCGCTCGTCGTCGCGCGTGTCGAACCCGACCACGCAGGGCGTGACGCTGCGTGGCGTATCCGGCTCCGGTGCCAGTCGCACGCTCGGTACTGGCCGACGGCGTGCCGCTCAACGATCCATTCGGAAGCTGGGTGTACTGGAACCGCGTGCCGCAGGCGGCCGTGGATCGTGTCGAGATTGTTCGCGGCGCGGCCGGCGATCTTTATGGTGCCGACGCGCTCGGCGGCGTCATCCAGGTGCTGACGTTTGCGCCCGGCCGCACGCGCTTTCGCGCGACCGGCGAGGGCGGATCGCACGATACCGGCAAGTTCTCGGGATTCGCCGGAACGCAGCGCGGGGTGTGGAGCGCCGAAGGCGCAGGGGAGTTAGTGCGGACCGCCGGGACAGTGATCGTCGGCGAAGAGGTGCGTGGCCCTGTCGACATTCGCGCCGACAGCGACTATGCGTCGGGATTCGTCGGTGCCGGATACAACCCGGGTAACTGGCATGGGTCGGCGCGGCTCGGCCTCTACGATGAGGATCGCGGAAACGGCACGCCGATTACCGTCAATTCGACGGAGTGGAAGCAGGTATCTGGCGAGGCCGGGGGATCGGCGGTCGGCGGCGCCTGGCTCGTTCGCGCGTCCGGCGGCACGCAGACGTACTATCAGACTTTCAGTGCGGTGGCGGCCGGCCGCGCCACAGAGCGTCTGACCTTCGAGCAGACGATTCCGTCGCGCTTTGCGACCGTCGGCGGCCAGTGGACGCGCGGAACGGCAACCACCGTGTGGCTGTTCGGCGTCGAGGCCAAACGCACCCGGTCCACGGCCAACGAGATTCGCTATTCGGTGACAGCTGTACCGAGTGGGCCGTTCGTCACTGGAGGCACAGAGTCGAGCGGTGCGCTGTTCGCCCGAGTGAGCACGACGCCGCTCGATCGGTTGACGATTGTGCTCGGCGCTCGCGGAGATTTCTGGCAGTCCACGCCGCGCGACGCCGCGTTGGCGACGCACTCGGCCGAGTTCTTCAGTCCCCGCGCATCCGCGGCATGGAGATTCTCGCCGGTCATGTCGGTTCAGGCATCGGTATACCGCGCGCACCGAACACCGACCCTCAATGAGTTGCACCGTGACTTCGCGGTCGGGAACACGCTCACACGAGCGAATCCTGAGCTCGATCCAGAGAAGTTGACCGGCGTAGACGGCGGCGCCCTTTTTTCGTGGCAGCGGTTGTCGGCACGCGTCACCGGGTTCTGGAACGAGCTCGACGGCGCGATCACGAACGTCACTCTCACGCCCCCACCGGTTCCGGGTCAAATTACCCGCCAGCGTCAGAACACCGATACCGTTCGAGCCAAAGGGCTCGAGATTGAGGCCGATTACAGGCCAATTCCCCGATGGACGCTGGGAGCGCTCGCCGCGGTGACGCGCTCGACCTTCGAGGACGCGCCGGTGCAGCCGGCTCTCGTCGGCAACCGAGTGCCCCAGGTACCGTCGTATCAGCTCGGCGTGAGTGCTACCTACGTCGATCCGCGTGGATTCACCGGTTCGCTGCAGGCAAGGCGCGTCGGCCTCCAGTTCGATGACGACCTGAATACGTTCGAGCTCGAATCGTTTGGTGTGGTTGACGTTTCGGCAAGCCAGGAGCTCATACGAGGTTTGAACATATTCCTGGCAATCGAGAACCTGTTCGATACCGATTACGATGTCGGACGGACACCGATTCGAACCGTCGGGTGGCCCAGATCGGCGCGGATGGGCGTGCGTGTGTTTCTTCCCTAGGTGGTAGGCGGTAGGTGGTAGCTAGCTGGTAGTTGGCAGTTTGTAGTTTGTAGCGGTCGTCGCTGCGAGCTACCGACTACTGGCTACCACCTCGTCGGTGGTTGGTGTACTTGGAGTTGGTTGCTATGGCCGCAACGGTGCACGTGATTGCCCGCTGGGTTGCAAAAGCCGGCAAGGAAGACGAGCTGAAAGGAATACTGACCGCGCTCATCCCGCCCAGTCGTCGTGAAATCGGGTGCTATCAGTACGACCTCCTGCGCAATCCCGGAGATCCGCGCGACTTCTGCTTCGTCGAGCGCTGGAAAGACGACAAGGCATTCGAACAGCATTCGGGCACTCCCCACGTCAAGGCGGCGATGTCGCAGGCACAAGGCCTCGCTGAGGGGTCGCCCGATGTGCGTCGGTATCACATTCTTTAAGAACATGGCGTAAGGCAAAAGGCAAAGGTACAGAAAGAGACCAACCGGTTTCGCCCGATAGATCACTTATGATGGCCGCTATGAGAATCTTCGCCACCTGCGCCATTCTCCTTGCGCTCGCCTGTTCGGCGCCGGCGCAGCAGCAGACATCTACTGTTACTGCACCGTCGGGTTCGGACACCGCGGCGCGCGTAGGCAACCGCACGATCACGGTGAAGGAAGTCGACGACCGCTGGCGCCGGGACGATGCGGCGCAGCATGCGCAGGCGGTTCAACAGTTGTACGACGGTCGCAAGAACGCGCTCGACGCCATCATCGCGGACATGCTGATTGCTGAAGCGGCCAAGGCAAAAGGGATGAACGCCGAGCAGTTCACAGAAGCCGAAGTCACTCGCCGGATCAAGCCCGTCACAGAGGGGCAGGTGGTGTCGTTCTTCCAGCAAAACCAGGGACAGATGCAGGGCCGCGATCTGGCCGCGATGAGCCCGGCGATTCGCCGCTATCTCGAGGAGCAGGAACGGGGCACAGCCTACCGCGCGCTCGTTGGCGAGTTGCGCAAGGCAGGTCCTCGCGTGGACATGATCATCGACGCGCCGCGCTACAACGTGGAGATCGCGCCTGACGATCCCGTTCTCGGCAGTGCGAAGGCGGCGGTCACGGTGATCGAGTTCTCCGACTTCCAATGCCCGTTCTGTCAGCGGGTCATGCCCACGATGAAGCAGCTGCGCGAGACATATGGCGACCGCGTGCGGATTGTCTGGAAAGACTTCCCTCTGACCTCCATTCATCCGCAGGCGTTCAAGGCTGCTGAAGCAGGCCAGTGCGCGCGGGAGCAGGGCAAGTTCTGGGATACCACGATCGGCTCTTCCAGAACCAGCAGGCGCTGCAGCCGGAATTCCTGAAGAAATACGCCGCCGATACTGGACTCGACGCTGCAAAGTTCAATACGTGTCTCGACACGGCGAAGTACGCCGAGCGCGTACAGGCACAGATGGGCGTCGGCAATCAGCTCGGGGTCAGCTCGACGCCGTCCGTCTTCGTCAACGGACGCATGGTGAGCGGCGCGCAGCCCTACGAGACATTCGCCGCCATGATCGATGAAGAATTGGAGCGAGGTCAGGCAAGATAGCTCGTTGAGCCGGGCCACGGAGTCACGGAGCACCCGGAGTTCACTTTTGTCTGTCTCCGTGTTTCCGTGTCTCCGTGGCTCGTGTCTCGGAACTGCCGCTACGGAATCAGAACAATCTTCCCGTAAGCCCCAGGTTCGAGCACCGCACGATGTGAGTCGGCCGCTTCAGCCAGCGGCATCTGACGGCCGACGACGGGCGTGAGCGATCCGTTCTCCAGGCCAGGAGCGAGCGCCGCGTGAATGGTGTGGTACTCGTCGGCCGTGGCATTCATCATCAGCATGCCGAGGACGTTCGCGTCTCTGCTCATGATCTTGCGGGGGTCGATCTCGATTCGTCCGCGATTGCCAACCAGCATCACACGCCCGCGAAACGCGAGGACATCGAGGTCGCGATCGAGATTGATGTTGGCCAGCATCTCGACCACGAGGTCGACGCCGCGGCCATCGGTGAGCGGCATCACCTGCTTCAGGTAGTCGGCCTCCCGATGATTCAGCACCTCGTGCGCCCCCTGCTCGCGCACCATCTGCATGCCTCTTTCGGTACCGGCTGTGCCAATCACGCGTAGCCCGAACGCACGGGCGATTTGTATCGCCGCCACGCCGACACCGCCGCTGGCGCCGTGGATCAGGACCGTTTCGCCCGGCCGCGCCTGCGCTCGAAGGAACAGCGCCCGCCATGCGGTGCTGTACGGCGCGCCCAAGGCAGCGCCCTGTTGAAAGGACAGGCGTTCTGGAAGCGTGTGGACGTGCGGCTCGTCGCAGACTGTCGATTGCCGATAGCCACCGGTGCCGGACGTGGCGTGCGCATACACACGGTCGCCCGCTTTCACGCTGGTGACGTTGGGTCCAACGGCCTCGACGACGCCGGCCACATCGGTTCCAGGCGTGTAGGGCAGATTCGGCTTGCGCGCGTACGTGCCCGCCCGTATGTAGGTCTCTACGGGGTTGACGCCGACGGCTTTCACGCCGACGAGCACCTGACCCGGTCCTGGCGAGAGGGTCGGGACCTCTTCCAGTTTCAGTACTTCCGGCGGCCCGAATTCACGGACGACGATGGCATTCATGGAGACTCGCTAAGTGAAAGGTCAAAGGTCAAAGGGCAAAGGTCAAAGGTAAGGGTGAAGGTAAGGGTGAAGGTAAGGGTGAAGGGACAGAAGGTGGATGCAGAGATTGCGTACGGTGACGTCGGGATCGGTGGCACATTCGTCACACTGAACAATGCGTCGACAAGGTTTACCGAGCATACTCCACGGCCCATGTTTTGGATTCGCTGTGGATCACGATGTCGGCATCGAATGGCATTGACGAGCGCGCCTTCGCTTTCTTGTGCGACGTGATTCGATTTGTCCGGACGATCCGGCCGGAATCTGGCATTCGGAGGCTCGTCGATCAGCTCGTTGCTGCGGCGGGTTCCGTCTGTGCGAATCGGCAGGAGGCGTTGGGGGCTTCGTCGAAACGCGAGTTCATCCGATTCAACGAAATTGCGTTACGAGGCGCTAACGAATCGTTCTTATGGTTGCGTGTTTTCAAGGCAGTCCGAGCCGGTGATGCCCATCAGGCCATCGTCCTCCTGGAGGAAGCACGCCAGATGGCCAAGATTCTTGGAGCCATAGTTGTGCGCTCCAAACGCAGCAACTCATAGCACGTTGGCCCCGACCTTTGCCTTTGGCTTTGGCCTTTAACTCTTGACCTAAACCTTTAACCTTTGACCTTTGACCTTTGACCTTTGACTAGACGGGAAACAACCGCTCAAAGTTGCCTCCAAAAATCAACTCCTGATCCTCAGCCCTGACCCCGAGCCCATCGAGAGTTGCTTTCTGCTGCACATATGTGCCGTTTTGCCATCCGCGGGGGAAGAACGAAGAATCCGTGCCGAACAGCAGCCGCGACGGGCCGAGGACGCCGAGCGCCGACGTGAAGACCGCGTCGAGTGTGAGACCCGGCGTGTAACGAATCCAGCTGTTCGAGCTCGAGGTGTCGAAATGGATGTTGGCTGAGGCATCCGCGGCCATGAGTGCCTCTCGTAACAGTCCGGCGCCGAAATGCGGCACGATGAACGGCGTTTGCGGGAACGTGAGCGCGAGCCGCGATACCGCGAGCGGGTCGCCGAGGCGCAGGTCGAAGCGGCTTGGCAGCCCCAGCTTCCGACGCACGCCCACGGTGAGAACGCCGCAGTGCACGAATATCACCGCACCTGGAATTGCCGCCGCGGCCTCGGCGACGCGAAGTGTCCGGTCGTCGTGCAACGGAACGTGGTGCATCGCCGGAAAGAGACAGAGCCCTCTCAGTCCCGGCGTCGCAAGCGCGCGGTGCGCGCGTGCGGGGGCGTCGCTCGATGCGGGATCGAGCATGAAAAAGCCAACCAGGCGGGCCGGGTGCCGCGCGACGGCGGCCGCCACCGATTCTTCATCGCCCGGCACGCTGGCGATCAACGCGGCGCGTTGAACACCTTTCGCGTCCAATTCGTTTACCCAGCGATCCGCCAAAGCCTCCGGGGTTCCTGGATCCTCCCACTGGAGCTCGCGATATAAGTCCTGCGCGGATGATGGGCCGCCGCGCTGACGCGCCAGCGCCGCGAAGAATGCCGTGGAGAAGAAGTGGCAGTGAGAATCGTTGATCAGAACGTGACCCTGAACCCGATCTGACCGACGCGCTGCTCTGGCTGCTGAAAGTCTCCGGCGTATGCCGTCGGCTGCATGAACGACGAAAGTCGCGCGCCGTTGGCCGACAGCCGCTGAGTCATCAACGGAATGGATGGATTCTTGGCGTTGAAGACGTTGAACAGCTCGGCAATCGTCTCGATGCGGGCGCTGCGCCACAGCGGAAACAACCGGCTCACGCGGAGATTCAGTTGTGAGAACGATGCGCGACGGCTGCAGTTGACGGTCTCGCAATCGCCGCTCTCTTCGAAACTCGCCGACCCATCGTCGTTCAGCCCGGTGAAGCGATAGGCGAGGGCCGTTTTGTCGTTGACGTTGCCGTCGGCGTTGAGATCGAGCCCCTCGAACGAGTGTGTTGGCAGGGCCGACCGGTACATATAGATGGGGGACACGCGAATCCCGCCCGGGACGTCGATGATGGCGCTCACGGTGATGCGATGGCGGGCGTCGGTTCGCGTCGACGGCCCGTTCTGCACCGATGCGAACGGGTTCGTGACGTCCTGTACGAGGTTCTGAACGATTTCGTCGTATGCCGTGCCGACATCGCTGGTGGCTTTGGCCAGCGTGTACCAGGCGTTGAGATCCAATCCGTTCCGGGCACGACGACGAAGGGCGAGAATCAGGCCGTCGTAGTCGCTCATGCCCTTGCTGATGGCCGTGCGAAAGCCGATGGAATTGGGCTGAATAGGCAAGTCGGCAAGATAACGCCGTCCGCCGACGATTGCATTCGGCCGCAGCCGCAGGTTCAGGTCGCGCCCTTGTACGCGCACGTAATCAGCAGACACCCACGTGGACGGATCGATCTCGCGGGCCCACCCAAGACTGGTCTGGTACGTCACCGGCTGTTCGAGCCGTGGTGAAACGACTTCGCCAGCGAGCGACGGAATGTTCGGGTTGACCAGATTCTGTGACGCGATGATCGAGAGCGGGTCGGTTACGCGAAAGAACGCGCCGTCGGGCCGCCGGATACCGCCGGGCGCGTTGGCGACGAACACCGGCCCGCCTCCGCCGCCGGCATCAATCGCGGCGGTCAGCACATTGGCGTTCGTATACGCGAAATCCGTATAAACGCCCCAGCCGCCGCGGACGACTTCCCGACCTGCGCCGTGCAGGTCGTAGACGAAGCCGAAGCGTGGCTGAATGTTGTCTTTGTCGCCACGCAGGGTCTGACCGAAGTCCTCGAGCGCAGTCCCGGCAAAACGGCCAGCCTGTCCGGCCGCCTGGAGCACTTGAAAGTTCGGGTTCCGTTCCTGATCGAACGGAATGCCGTCCGAGTAGTCCCAGCGTACGCCGAGGTTGAAGGTGAGTCTGCTGTTCATCCGCCAGTCGTCCTGCAGGTAAAACGAGTACGAATCGAGCGGAATGTTGAGATCGGTGTTGCCGCCGATGACAAGGATTGACGTCACCGGTCCGTTGATGTCGTTCGACCCCAGAGTGAAGATGCCGCTCGTGCCCTGCGCGACCCGAACGAAAAGATGAGGCTCGTGAATCCAGTTTGCTCCCGCCCGGAACTGGTGGCCGAGACCTCCCCCGGTCATCGTCCAGGAAACGTCGTCGCGAAACTGCCACTTCGTCTGTTCGGTACTCTGTGGCGCCACGGGGCTCGTGCCGGCGGTGACTCCATTGGGAAACCGCAGATGTGGCCCGGTGTTGGTCGCGGGAATATCGTTGACGAAATTCGAGTACTGGAACACGAACTCATTCAGGGTCGATTGGCCGATGACCCAGTTGTGGTTGGTGTTCACCGAATCGTACGTGTTCTTGCTCGTCGCCCATGACGATCGAGCAGCTCGAAGACTGGCGCCTGTGGGCTGTGAATTTTTGTCGCGGGCGTAGCGAAGCGCCACGTAGTGTGACGGGTTGACGGCTGTCGTCAGCTTGCCTGTGAAGAGGGTCTCCCGGAACGAAACGTCGTAGATGCCGTCTTCTGAGGGAAACAATCCGAGCGTGTTGACAACCTGCTGCGTGTCCTGCTGCGTGCGCTCGTACGCGGCGAAATAGTGGATCTTGTTCGCCACGATCGGCCCGCCGAGACTGCCTCCGAACTGCTGGCGGCCGTAATCCTGCTTGCTGATGTTGTTCATTCGCTCGGTGACCGTCTGCGCGTTCAGGCCATCGTTGCGAAAGAGCGTGAACCAGCTGCCATGGAGGTCGTTCGTGCCGCTCTTGGTGACAACGTTCAGCACCGCCCCACCGCGGCCGTGCTCGGCATCGAACCGGTGGGTCATCACGTTGAATTCCTGGATGGCTTCGAGCGGGAACAGCTGAAGCGCACCACCTACGGTGTCGTCGTTGTTATCGCCGCCGTCGATGACGTAGTTCACGTTGCGACCGTTTCCGCCGCTGATCTGAGGACTGTACTGAGTGCTCTTGGTGAGGTCTGAATGGAATCCGAGACCCACACCGGGCACAGTCGCCGCAAGGTTGGCGAACTGGCGTCCATTCAGCGGAAGGCTTTCAATCCTCGCTGTCTCCACCACCTGGCCAATCGTGGACGAGGTCACAGGCACCACTGGAGACTCCGCCGAGACCGTCACCGTCTCCGCCAGGCCCGCCACGCGGAGGATGATGTCGAGGTCGGTGGTTCGCGCGACATTCACGATGATCGCGGTGCCTTCGAAACGGGCGAGCCCCGTTTGCATGCCCGCGACGTCGTACGAGCCTGCCGGAAGCGCATTCAGCAGATAAAGTCCGTTCGCGTCGCTCTTCACTTCCCGCACGAAGCCGGTCTCTGTATTTCGCGCCGTGACGACGGCGCCGGCAATGCCCGCGTCCTGTTCGTCCACCACTCGTCCGGCAATGTTGCCGCTCGATTGCTGCGCCAATGCAGACGCCGCACATGCGAGAAGCCCCAGGAGGGAGACCGCAACCCGTGTCACCAGTTGGAGGCGAAGGAGGGACATGGTGATGAGCGATTGGTGATTTGCGATAAGCAATCGTCGGATGAGATCACAAATCATCAATCAGGAATCACGAATGCAAGTGTAGCAGGTAAGATGCGCTCGTGGCGTATAGCTCGCTCCTCGTTCTGCTGTACGGCGCCGGAGTCGTATGGTGTCTGCTGATGAGCGACGCGCGTTCAGGAGAGCGTTTCACGCTGGCTCTTTTCTGGCCGCTTGGACCGCTCGCGTTTGTCGTAACGGTGGCAATTCTGCTCGCAGCTTCACTGATTGCGTACCCGCTGGTGATGGGGCCGGCGCTGATAGCGTTCGGCGTGATGTGGTGGTTGTTCTTCTGAGCTTACCTTGCCTGATCGGCGCGGCAGGGTGTCGGATCCCAGCCTGATCGATCGGGAATCTTCCTGAAAGCGCTGCTCGTGAGGTAGGGCTGAGTGAGGTATTGCGGATCGGTGACGATGCTGTCGACGACAATCCAGTCGTCGCCGTTGGGCTCGGTAAAGCGGTCGAAATATTCCACGAGCCTTGCGTTTTCACTATAGGGGACGCCGTTCTTGCGCAGATACCCCGCGCGCATGCGTGTGGTGGTGACTCGCAGTCCGGCGCGGGGATCGGGCGGGGCACCAGCTTTTCGAGCCCGCAGCTCCTGGGCCGGAACTCCTTCCCATTCGGCCACGGAATAACCCTGCCACTGAGACGGCTGAGGAGTCGGCGTTTCGCCCCCGCCGAAATGGAACACGCGGGTCTGCGTGCCCGAATCGACGTCCATCTGCAGGGTGTTGTCGTCGGTCCAGTGGATGTACAAGCGCCCGGGCACGCGCATGATGGCGGCCGCACCGTACGACTTGCACTGCTCGGATGGGGACTCCTTGGCCGGATCCCACGCGTTGGCAATCTTGCGCGCTTCGGCATTCAGCGGCAGCATCGAGAACTCGCCCTTCGGAGGGACGAGCATGCGCAGATGCCAGTGTTCGGCGACGACCGACACCCAGTATCCCGTCAGGTCTTTTGGTGCGACGAGGCGTGCCGGGGGGAGCGGAGCAGCCGGAGCACCGGCACCGCCACGCCCCTGCGCCATCAGCCCGGTCGACGCTGGCACGCCGATGAGCACCGCAAGAACGAGGCGTGCCGCATTGTGCATTGGTCCCTTGGTCCTTGTGCCTTGTGACTTTGTGACTTGTGACTTGATCAGTCGACAGTCCCTTCCCACTCCCATCCGTCAATCGGGCGTTTGATGCTGAAGATGCGGACGCGCTTGGCGGCCGGGTCGCGTCCCGGTTCGCCGCCCGCGATGATGCGGTCGCCGGCCTTGATCGTGGTCCTCGTGACCGGATACTTTGCGGCCTGCAACTGGGTGGTCGAACCCCACTCCAGGTTCCACAGCTCCGTGCCGCCTTCCTTCGTCGTTACTTCAATTCGCACGAAGGAGTGGGGATTCCGCCAGACGAATTCCTTCACAACGCCTTCGATCTCGACCCGCTTGGTCGAGTCGTAGGCGGCCGTGAACGAATGATGCGCGAACACACGGCCGCTGCCTGCGAGGACGGCGACGCTCATAAGGAGCACCAGGATTCTGTGTTGCATGAAAGCGTCTCCTTACCTATTTCTTCAGGCTCTCGTAGGCCGCTTCGACAAACATGTCTGTAGTCCATGGCCCCGAGTTCTTTCCGTAGCGGGTGTCGTAGTCCAGAGTGGGCCTGGCCGCCTTCACCTGGTCCAAAGTCATGTTCTTGGAAATCATCGCCTGGATCCGGTCGCGGACGATGGCGACCATCTCACGGTAGTACGCGATGTCCGGCTGATCCGCCAGCCGTCCGTGGCCGGGGATGACGTACGTCCCACCCTCCGACTTTCTCCCGGGAATGGTGATGTCGATCAACCGATTGAGACTCTCCAGAACGGATTGAATGCTTCCGCCTGCCTTTACGTCGATGACGGGATAGCCGGTCAGGTCGACGAGATCACCGACGCTGACGACATCTGAGGTTCGAAAGTGGACGATGCTGTTCCCGTCCGTATTCGAAGGGAAATGCATGATCAGCACCGGCTCGTCGTTGATCGTCAGCTTCTTTTGCGGTGTCGAATAGGTGTTGTCGGGCCATGCCGCCTCCGGGCGCGGTGACTTTTGGCCGGTCGGCGCCGACATGTGGTGAAAGACGCTCAGATACGCGATCACATTCGCGCGGTCCTTTCCCATTCTGCCGTCCGAAACACGCGGGTCCGTCGACACGCGGAAAGGAATCGTGGTGCCAGCGGCGGCAAGCTTCTCGTTGCCGCCCGTGTGCTCATCGCGCTCGTTCGTATTGATGATGTATCGGATCGGACGCTTCGAGATGCTGCGCACCGCAGCCAGCACTTTTTCGCTCATCGACTCGAGCCCCGCGTCCACCAGCAGCACTTCCTCGTCTCCGGCGTGCACGGTGATGTTGCCGCCCGCCCCGACGAGCATGTAGACCTTGCCGCGGACCGGCAGAATCTCGACGTCTCCGCTTCTGGCGGAGGGAATCTCCGGCTTCCATGCCCACGCGTTCTGCCGGGCGTTCCCTTGCGCGGCCTGAGACTGGAGAAGCTCTGTGGAACCACCCAGCACCAGGAACCCGGCAGCGATGATCGCCGCAGCGAGACGTCCTCCGGGAAACGATGGAGTTCGTCGGTTCATTGGCCTCGCACCCCTTGTTCGCCCAGCACCTGCGGAGGCCTCGGGAAGCTCTTCATCTTCGCGATGTACTCGGGATACATCGTTTCGGCTCCGCCGAGCCTCGCTTCGTACGGTGTTCCGAACCCGTCGGTGACCTTTGGATCTTGTCCGGGGAGGAGGCTTTGTCCCGGCAGGTAGTGGGGGATGGTGCCACGCTCGACTACAGTCTCGGTCGCCTCTTCGCACGGATAGGGTGGTATTAGCAGATTCGGGTCGCTGAGCCAGAACAGGGACGTCCGGACGTACGGGGCCTCGAAGTACACCGGGTCGTAAACGATGACCGTGGCGCGCAGATACTCGCCGATTCGCTTCCAGCGGATCCGCACGGTCGCCTGGTCGCTTCGCATCGGTCCCCACCGGCGCATGTACGCCTCCTTCAGGTGGGTCGATGTCTGCACGAGCGTGTTGCCCTCCCATTCGCCTGTCGAGAAGCCACTCCAACTGTGGCGAACGTAGTCAGGCGGACGCCGTCTGCCGTCCATCCAGATGTCCGTCTCCTGCTCGCGCATCGAGAGGCGGCCGTGCAAGGCAATGAGCTTCTGAGTGGCGTCGTCGATATTGGCCGTCATGCGGAGCTGCGACGCGCCAGCCTCGAGCGAGAAGTCCCAGGCGTGCGGGCGGCACACCCATTCGGGTACCTCGAAGTTCTCGGGGGCCCAGGCTTGCGCGCGGGCCCGTCCGGCCGCGTTCAGCGGAAGCCCGGCGTAATCGCCGTCCATCCCGCTGCCGTCCTCATTGCGGCCGAGCGGACGCCACAGTCCGGTGAGATCGACCTGCGCGAACGCCGCAGTGCTCGCCAGCATCGCGACGAGCAGCAGCCATGGCGTGCTGCGAAAGACCATTACGGCCCACCTTCTGCGGCGCCAACCGCACGCTTGGCTGGCTTCGGAAACCCTTTGATCTTCTGGATGTATTCCGGATACATCGTTTCGGGCCCGCCCAGCCTGGGCTGATATGGCGTGTCGAATCGATCGGTCAGGTTTGGGTCGAGCCCGGGCAACGGACTGCGGCCCGGCAGAAAGTGGGGGACCGATCCGCGCGGGACGGCAGTCTCAGTCGCTTCTTCGCACGGATACGGATCCATGCGCATCGCCGGATCGAAGACCCACATCATCGTCGCGCGAATGTATGGCACCGCGAGATAGACGGGATCGTACATGACGACAGTCGCCTGCAGGAAATCCCCCATACGCCTCCAGCGCGTCCGGACTGTCGTCTGATCGCTTCGCATCAGTCCGGTGCGCCGGATGTAGGCTTCCTTGAGATGTGTCGTTGTGACGACGAGCGTGTCGCCGTCCCATTCCCCGGTCGAGAAGCCGCTCCACGTGTGAGGCGCGTGGGCGGGCGGGTGCGGCCGTCCATCCATCCAGATCGCTGTTTCCTGCTCCTCCATATTGATGTGACCCCGGTACGCCACGACTTTCTGTGTGGCCTTGTCGACCTCGGGCCAGAAACGGATAGGCGACAGCGGTCCCTCGAGGGAGTAGTCCCATGCGTGCGGCCGGCAAACCCATTCGGCCGTATCGAAGTCGGCGGGCGACCAGCTGTCGGCTCTCCAGCGTCCTTCAGCGCTGAGCGGAACCCCGGCAGCATCGCCCGTCATTCCGCTTCCGTCCTGATTGCGAGGCAGCGGCCGCCAGTTGCCCGCGATGTCGACCTGGGCGAGCGCCGGACGGGCGCAGAGCAAGACCGCCAACAGCAGGAAAGAGAGTTTTTGATAGAGGGGTGCTCTCATCAGAACATGGGCCCTCCTTGGTCGCCGCGGACTATAGCACAGGGAAAGGAGGGGACGGTCCGAGCGTCGGGTTATTCGTTCGGTGCGTCGGCGTAGTGCTTCAGCAGGAAATCCTGCGCATTGAAGCTGCCAGACGAGGTGTCGGGACGCGTGTAGTGGCCGGCGGCATCGAGCACCATTGCGCGAACCGTGTCGCGCAGGTACGCGGCAAGCACGACGTCGCGAAGATGCGCCAGAATCTCGGGATCGAGCACAGGCGTGAGCGTCTCGACGCGACGATCCAGATTGCGCTCCATCAGATCCGCGCTGCCGATATACATCTCCTGGTGACCACCGTTGAGGAACCAGAAAACCCGCGAGTGCTCCAGGAAGCGTCCGACAATCGACCGGACGCGGATATTGTCGCTGACGCCGGGAATGCCCGGTCGCAGCCCGCAGATGCCGCGGACGATCAAGTCGATCGACACGCCCGCCTGCGACGCTTTGTAGAAGACCCTGGTCATCTGATCGTCGGTGATCGCGTTGATCTTGACGATGATCCTGGCCTCGCGGCCCGCGCGTGCGTGTTCCGCTTCGCGCGCGATCAATTCTGACAGACGCGTTCGCAGCTGCAGCGGTGCCACGAGCAGACTGCGAAATTCTTTCTGGTTCGAGTATCCGGTCAGATAATTGAAGATCTCAGCGACGTCCGCGACGACGTCGCGATCGGCTGTGAAGAGACCGATGTCCGTGTAGACCTTGGCCGTGATCGGGTTGTAGTTGCCCGTTCCCGTGTGGACTGTACATCTGGATGCCGTCGGGCTCCTGGCGCACCACGAGGCACAGCTTCGCGTGGGTTTTGAGATCAGCGAAGCCATACACGACATGGATGCCGTGGGATTCGAGCTGTTTCGCCCAGATGATATTGTTTCGCTCATCGAAGCGGGCCTTCAACTCCACCAGCACAGCGACTTGCTTGCCGGCCTCGGCCGCCTCGATGAGCAAATCAATCAGCGGCGAGTTGGCGCCGATGCGGTAGAGCGTCATCTTGATGGCGACAACGTGCGGGTCTTTGACGGCGGCGCGCAGAAACGCCTCGACCGACACAAACGACTGATACGGATGGTGAATCAGCTGATCCTGGTATCGCAGCTGATCGAAGATGATTTCCGCGTCCTCGTCGAGGCGCCACAGCGTCGGCGGGGAGAACGGAGCGTCTTTCAGCTCAGGCGCGTGAGTGTTCGTGAGGTGCATCCAGTCGCCGAACCCCAGGCGTGCGTCGGTCCTCTCCACGAGATCCTCGGTCATCTCGAAGTTCTCGATGAGGATGTTCAGAACGCGCCCCGGCATGTCGCTACCGACCTGCAATAGTGCAACGGCGCCGTGCCGGAGCTGCCTGAGGCTCGACTCTACGGATTCGAGCAGGTCGTCGGCTTCCGCCTGCTCGATTTCAAGGTCCGCGTCCCTGATGATTCTGAACAGGTGAGCGCCTTTGACCTGTGTTCCTGGAAAGAGCTCCTGGATATTGGCGCGAATGACATCCTCGACAAACGCGAACGACCGTGTCCGCGGCGCGCCGAGCTGCTCGGGTAACGGAATGAATCGAGGCAGAACGTCCGGCATCTTCACCCGTGCGAACTTCGTGCGGCCAGCATGTCTGACCACGACGGCGAAGTTCTTGCTCAAATTCGAGATCTGCGGAAACGGATGTCCTGGATCGAAGGCCAGCGGAGTCAGGACAGGGCAGATTTCGCGCGAGAAGTAGGCGTGCAGGTACTCGCGAATTTCTGGAGTCCAATCCTGAGGCTCGAGCAGCACGATGTGTTCGGCCGCGAGGAGCGGGCGCAGCTGTTCCCAGCACTTGCCGATGTCGTGAAGCATCTGCACGCCGCGCGTGCGCATCGCGACGAGCTGTTCCTGCGTGCTGTAGCCGTCAGGGGAAACGTCCTCGATGCCCTGTCGCAGATTCTTCTGCGTCGTCGAGACGCGAATCATGAAGAACTCGTCGAGGTTCGTGGCCACGATCGCCAGGAACTTGACGCGCTCGAGCAGCGGATGCGACGAATCGAAAGCCTGATCGAGAACGCGCTGGTTGAATTCCAGCCAGCTCAGCTCCCGATTGATGTACAGCGCCGGGTTCTTGAGATCGCCGGGATCGAGCGGCGGCGGCTCCACAATGCGAAGCGCCGGACGCAACCGCCGGGAGGTCGAGGTTGTCTGCGGCGCCGCCGATCAGGCCGATCAGTCAGAGCGGCGTCAGTAGGGGAATCCATACACGTTCGACCGATGAAGGGGCGGCGATCCTAGCACAGCCGTGTAAACACGGCCGAAAATCGATTCCTACGCTTCCAGATGCAACCGCCAGCCATACGACCTGAACAATTGCACGAGCGATGCCGGACCGATTTTCTCAGAAACAGCATGATCACGCCCGCACAGCTCAAATCCGACCGTAAATTTTCGGGCATTCCGGCCGAAATCGTTGAGCCCCGCGCCGGTCACCCCATCAGCGGCAGAGCGTTGATTTTCTGGGATCCCAAACTGCCGGGCACCAAGTTCGGCAAGAAACTCGACGCTATCGATACGGACCAGATCACACCGGCGGCCGACTGCGTATCGGAAACGCTGGAGAGTCTCGACGAGCGCTGGAAAGCAGGGGCGTTCCGTTATCTGATGCCCGATTTTCGCGCCCGCGTGCACCGCGGCGAAACCTTCGTCATCGCCGGCGACCGGTTCGCGATCGGATCGTCGCGCGAAATGAGTCCGGCGGGGCTGAAGGCTGTCGCCGAGGAAGCCGGCCTCGAGATGGTCATCGTGTGCGGCAACAACATGGGCGATATTTTCCGCCGCAACGCCATCAATCTCGGTCTGCACGTGGTTCAAAGCCCCGAGGCGGTCGCCGATGCGCATGACGGGGATGAGTTCCTGTTCGACCCTTCGACGCGACGGCTGGAGAACGTCACGCAGTCGAAGACCTACAGTCCGCTGCCACTGAGCGCGAAGGAAGAAGAGATTCGCCAAAGCGGCGGCATCATTACCGTGGGACGCCGGGAATTTCGCGAATCCGTGGAGCGGCCTCCCGCGGTCGCATTTCCCGATGAGTCACTCGCTCGGACGATGACCACAACGGAACAGATCGTCTGGGCTCACCGCGTTGACAAGGACCGGAGCACCCTTTGGCCGGGCGACACGGTTCGCGTATATGCCGACCTGCTGCCTGCCTCTGACGGAACCGCCCCGTTCGCGATCCACACGTTCAACGCGATCACGGGGGGCGATCGCATCTACCCGCGGCAGGCTGCCATTGCCAACGATCACTTTGTCTTTACCGGCCGCTCCGACGATGAGCGGCAGACATCGATCGGCAGGGCCTTCGCAAGGCAGCACGAACTCCAGCCGCCCTACTACGCGACTCCCGGCGACGGCATCTTCCACTTTTACTTTCCGGAACAGGGACTGGTTGTCCCTGGTCAGTTCATTCCAGGCGCCGACTCGCATAGCCGCGCATACGGCGCGTACGGCGCCGTCGGAATCGGCGTCGGCTCCACGACCCTCGGTTTTGGCTGGTCGACTGGTTACGTGTATTTCACCCTTCCGGAAGCGCGCCGGGTTGTCTTTTCGGGCGTCCTGCAGCCGTGGGCCAGCGGCAAAGACATCGTCCTGGAGTTGCTGCGCCGGTGGGGCACACAACAGGCGCGCGGAATGTCCGTTGAGCTGGTGGACGCGAGCCGCCAGTTGCCAGTGGCCTACCGCAACACGATCGCCAACATGATGGCTGAAGCAGAAGCCATGAACGGCGTTTTTGCCGCCGACGAGATTACGTACGCCTGGTATGCGGCAAAAGGGATGACGACGTTTCCGTATCCCAGACTGCTACCCGGCGCATCGGCGCGGTACGCAATCGACGAGGAACTGTCGCTGACCGATGTGCGGCCGATGATTGCCAAGCCGTTCAGCCCGGGAAACGCGTTTCCAGCCGACGAGGTGGCGCGTGAGCGCCTTCAGTTCGACAAGGCGCTGATCGGGTCGTGCACGAACGGCAGCTATGACGATCTGATGCAGGCCGCGCTCGTCGTGTATCACGCGCGTCGCGCAGGCGCCCGGACGAGTGCTCGCCCCTTCATTGTGTTCCCAGGGTCCGGAGGCGTCGCGCGGCAGATCGAGCGCTCGGATGAGCGCCTGGGCGGCGAATCGATTGCCAGCGTGTTTCAATCCGTGGGCGGCGAGATTCGGCGGTCGTGGTGCGGTCCCTGCTTCGGGCAGGGGCCGGACGCGCTGAAACGTGGAGAGCGCGCAATCACCTCGTTCAACCGCAACTGGCAGAATCGGATGGGCGTGGGCGGAGAGGGATACCTGGCAAGTCCGGCAGTCGTTGCAGCGTCCGCCCTCCTGGGCTATATGGGTTCACCCTCTGAGCTGGGTTTACGCTGGGATCCCGAAACATTCGGGATCTGAGAATAGCTTGCGTTTTTGGCCGGGTTGTTCTGTGATTAACCGGTCATACTCCCCTCGTAACCTTCACGCGGAGCGCTCCATGAAGAAAGTGCTCGGCATCATCGTGGCCCTTTTGGCGGTAGTCGCCACGCTAGCCGCCCAGTCCCAGTCGGACGCGCCCCAGCAGGGGCCCACCTTCCGAACCGGGGTAGATGTCGTCGCGGTCGACGTTTCGGTCGTCGACGGCAACGGCAAGCCGGTGGAGGATCTGCTTGCTCCTGACTTCGTCGTGAAGATAGACGGCGAGCCGCGCCGGGTTGTTTCGGCCGACCTCGTGCGAATCGACGTGGAAGCCGCCAAGCGTGAAGCGGCGGATCCCTTCGAGACGATGTTCACGACCAACCTCAAGCCACCGAACGGGCGCATGTTCGTCATCGCCGTCGATCAGCTCGGGATTCGGTTTGGGGGCGCGCGGGGGTTGCTCGACACAGCGTCCAAGTTTCTTGAACAGCTCAGTCCCGCCGATCGCACGGCCTTTGTCGCCTATCCCGAGCCGGGCATTTCCGTAGGGTTCACCAACGACCGTTTACGCCTCAGACAGGCGATGCAGCGAGTCGTGGGCCGCCAGCAGTCGTACAGCGGAAGATTCAACATCGGGTTGTATGAAGCCATCGCGATCGCCGAAAAGGGCGACGGCCGAATATTCGCGCAGGTCATCCTGCGCGAGTGCCCTCGCCTGATTGGCGTGGCGCTCGAGCAGTGCGAGCGCGACGTTCTGAGCGAGAGCAGCTCTCTCGTGCGGAGCGTCCGGCAGGACACGACTGAATCGCTGCGCGGGCTCCAGGATCTCCTGCTGGGACTCTCGGTCATCGACGGTCCGAAAACGCTCATCCTGCTGTCGGAAGGGATGGTGCTCGAGAGCCCGAGCGACCTCGACGGAATCATCCGCGCCGCCGCGTACGCGCGCGTGTCGATCCACGTGCTCCTGCTCGATGTTCCCAGGCACGACATCACGGTCGCGCGCCTGCAGCCGACGCCCACCGAAGATCGCGACATGCAGGTACAGGGATTGGGCGATCTCGCCGCTTCTACGCGCGGCGCCTTGTACTACATCGCGGGAACCGGCCAGAACGTCTTCGACAGGTTGGCGTCGGAAACGCTCGCGTATTACATGCTTGGCGTTGAAGAAGGTGCCCGCGATCGAGATGGAAAGGAACACCGGATCGACTTAGAGGTGCGTCGCCGCGGCGTGACGGTCCGGTCGCGTCGGGCGTTCGTTCTGTCGTCCCCGACAACCACACGCCGAAAGGCTGAAGAAACGCTGATGGACGCACTGAAGTCGCCCTTCGGTGTGGCGGAAGTACCGGTGCGTCTCACGACCTTTACACAGAAGGATCCGGCCAGCGACAAGTCGCGGATCATGATTGCCGCAGAAGTTGGACAACCGGGAGGCGAGCCGGAGGAATTCACGGTCGGCTACGTGCTTCTCGACGACGGAGGAAAAGTCGTTTCCGGAACGGTTGACAAGCGTGTGCTGTCGGTCCCGAACAATCAGCAGAGCTCGCCGCGCGACTACCTCACCGAGGTCGTCATCGAGCCCGGCAACTACTCCCTGCGCTTCGGGGTCGTCGATGGTGAGGGACGCCGCGGCGGAATCATTCGCGACATCAACGCGTGGAAGCTCGGCGGCGAGGAATTCGCCATCGGCGACCTCTTGATTGGGGACGCGGGAACAGACAACAACCAGCGCATCCGGCCCGGCGTCGAGCCGCGTGTCGAAGGCAATGTCGCGGCATTCCTGGAAATGTACTCGACGATGCCGGCGCTGCTCGAGGCGACGACCGTGAACTTCGAAATTGCCGACGACCAGGATGCGCCGGCGCTGCTGACGGCTCCGGCGCAGATGCTTGCGGCGTCCCAACCGAACCAGCGAATCTCGCAGGGGGTGATATCTCCTGCGATGCTCCCGCCTGGCCGTTATATCGCGCGGGCGCGCATAACGCGGGGCGGCAACGTCGCAGGCGTTCTCGCGCGTCCGTTTATCGTCGACGGATCGGCGCGCGGCGCGTCTCCCGTGCCATTTCTCCGGGGTAACGTGGCGAAGTTCGATCCCAAGGCTGTCCTGCAGCGCAGTCTGCTCGACACCATGCTCGATTCGGTGGCGAAGACGTCGCCCGCGCTGAAGGGACCCCTGGCCGAGGCGCGCGCAGGGCGGTACGGCGCCGCGGCGCTCGAGGCGCTCACGACGGGCGATCAGACGGCCGCCGCGTTCTTCAAAGGTCTCGACTGGTACTCGAAGGGCCAGTTGAACGAAGCGGCCACGCAGCTGCAGCTCGCTGCCGGCCCGCGCCGGGAGTTCTTTCCTGCGGCGTTCTATCTGGGCGCGACGTTCGCCGCCGCGGGGCGCGACCGTGATGCAGCCGGTGTATGGCAGCTCGCCATCGGCAAAGAGCAGAGGCCCACGGTCTTTTACCTAATGCTGGCCGACGCCAGATTGCGGGATGGGCAGTCAGATTCCGTAGTCGATGTCCTGAAGCCCGCCTACGATCGGAATCCCGCCGACGACGAGATCGCACAGCGCCTGGCGTCCGCGTATCTGATGAACGGACGGTATGCGGAGTCGCTGCCTGTGCTGGACGGTTATCTCACCCGGCACCCGACCGAACAGGTGGCGTTGTTCGCCGCTGTTTTTGCTCAGTACCACGTGACCACCCGCGAGAAACTCGCCGTATCGGCCGCGGACCAGGCGAAGCTCGCGCGCTACGTTCGCGCGTATCAGGGGCCGTATCAGCCGCTCCTCGCGAAATATCTGGAGATCATGCGCCGCTAATCAAGGCACAAGCGCGTAGGGCGCCCCTTTACGGGGCGCCAGGCCTCCACATCGTCGACTCGATTAAATCTTCTTTCGACCAAACGGACGAGCCGCAGAACGGATAATCGATCGGCGATTCGGCCAGCCCCTCGCGTACCGGGTTTTGCACGATGTAGCGCGCCACGGTGTACGCATCATCCTCCCGTCTTAATACTCGATCGAAATACCCCGTCTGCCAAAGCCTGCCGCGAATGCTATTCCGCGCGACGTAAGCCGATCGCTGTTTTGCCAAGCTGATGAATCCGCGAAGATCCGCAGAGTCCGTTTGGCCTTCTGCGAGGATGTGAAGGTGGTCCGGCATGAAGCAGTACGCAGAAATTGCGAACTGGTGCTCGGCGGACGTACGTAAGAATGTCGACCTGACGTCGTCGACCAGAGCCTTCCGCGTGAAGTGTCGCCGTCGGTCGAACGTGCAGATTGTGAGGAAATATTGGTAACGGCCTTTGTATGTGAATCCAGACAGCCGAGTGGGTCGCACCTGATTGAAGAGCAAAATCCTGTGCCGGCGGGCCGTGAAGGCCCGCCCTACGCGTTGTGACTTGTGACTTGTGAAGTACCTCCACGGCTGCAACTACCCCTGGTCGACTGACGGCCGCACAATCTTCTACGGCCTCGATTTCGGCGCCAATGTCTGGGGCTCTCATCTCGGCGTGTCGACGCGGCGCGCGGAAGTCGCCCGCGATTTCGAGACGATGGCGGCGCTTGGCTTCACGGTGGCGCGCTGGTTTCTGTTCTGCGACGGCCGCGCGGGAATCGTCTACGACGATACCGGCATGCCGCTCGGTCCCGATCCATATCTCTTCGCCGATCTGGATGCTGCCATCGAAATCGCCCACGACGCGGACATTCGTCTCGATTTCGTCCTGCTGGATCATCACTGGATGTTCAGCGGACTGCGCGAGATCGTCACCGATTCCACGACGGGGGAGCTGCTCGAGGCGCGGCTCCCGGACGGTCGCGCCAACGTCCTATCGATCCGGAAAGGACGCGACAAGCTTTTCGAGGGAGTCGTGCGGCCGCTCGTGCACAGATATGGGCCTCGTGGCGCGCGCGCCGATCTCGGCTCCGCGATCCTCGCCTATGAGTTCATGAACGAGCCGGACTTCGTCATAGAGGAGTGGGAAGCTGACAGGAGCTCCCGAGTGCGACGGCCTCTGTCGTTCGAGGTGATGGCCGGCCTGGTGTCGCGTCTGAGCGATCTGGTCCACACCGAGCATCCCGGCGCGCTCACTACGCTCGGATGCGCGCGCGTCCACAACCTGTGGGCGTGGGACGACGATGCGATCGGGTTGGACGTGCTGCAGCTGCACTCGTATCCCGACGAGCGGCATCCCGAACGTGAGACCGACATCTTCGGAACTCCCGCGTCGGCGCTCGGAGTTCGCCGCCGCGTCATTCTTGGCGAATTTCCGGGCAATGGGCAGGAGGCGCATCCGGATGGCGTTTCGCCGCCGCCGACGTCTCTCGACGAGTATCTCGAATTCGCGGTGAGCGGGGGCTACGCTGGCGGATGGCCGTGGAGCTTCAGCGGCACGGATGCCTACGGCCGCGTGCCCGTTGAACCGCTGCGGCGATTCGCCGAGCGGCACCCGGATCTCGTGAATCGGCGCGCGAAGTTCGCGTAGGGCACCCGCTTCACGTCCACGGGCCACAGAGACACGGAGGCACGGAGATCAATTGTTTCCGCTCCGTGGCTCTATGAGCCGTGACCGTAAAACCGGCTTATTTATCGAGCTGATCGATCGTCGCGGTTGAAGGCTCGCGCTCCTTCTGAAGACGCGCCGCAACTTCTTCCGCCCTTCGCATGACGCGCAGCACGTTGGACCCGAGCGCCTTGCGAACGTCGTCGTCCGGCCAACCGCGGCGCAGCAGTTCGGCTGTCAGCGCCGGATACTTCGACACGTCTTCCAATCCGACAGGCACGGTCTCTATGCCGTCGAAATCACTGCCGATGCCAACGTGATCGGCGCCTGCCACTTTGCGAACGTGATCCATGTGGTTGGCGACGTCGGCCAGCGTGGCCTTCCCTGTGGACGTCAGGAAGCCAGGAACGAATGTCACCATGACGACGCCGCCGTTGCGGCGCACCAGCTGCAGCACGTCATCGGGAACGTTGCGGCCGTGATCATTCAATGCGCGGGCATCGGAGTGCGAGAAGATCACTGGCGCTTCGCTCACCCGAATCGCGTCGCGCATTGCGTCCGCGGAGGTATGGCTCAGGTCTACCAGCATTCCAAGTCGATTCATCTCGCGCACGACTTCCTCGCCAAATCTCGAGAGGCCCGCAACCTTCGGCATGTCCGTACCGGAGTCGGCCCAGCGAATGTTCGTGCTGTGGGTGAGCGTCATGTAGCGCGCGCCGGCTGCGTAGAACATGCGCAGCGTCGCCAGCGAGTTGTCGATGGAATGGCCGCCCTCCATGCCGATGAGCGAGCCAATCCTGCCTGCCTTGAAGATACGTTCCACGTCGGCCGCCGTGAGTGCGAGCTCGAACGTGTCGGGATACTTGCGGACCATCCGGTGGACGACGTCAATCTGTTCGAAGGTCGCGCGGACCGCGGCTGGCCCCTGCATGTTCGCGGGAACGTAGACGGACCAGAATTGACCGCCGACGCCGCCCGCCCGAAGCCGCGGTATGTCGGTGTGCAGCTTCGGCTGCGGCATCCTGATGTCGAGTTTGTTGAGGTCTCGCTCCACGTTGTTTTGCCGGAGCGCCCATGGATAGTCGTTGTGCCCGTCGATGAGCGGCACCTGTTTGTGGAGCGCCATCGCCCGGGCGAGCAAATCTCCACCTTGCCTGGCCTGGAGGCCCGCGGTCACGGTCAGGATCAGGAAGGCAGCCAGGCAACGCATCCTACGATTATGATTGACGACAGGAGGCTGCGTGCTCATGCGACGTGCTGCTTTCTCGATGGTGCTGGCCATAGTGGTCGCATCGGTGCTCGCCGCACAGGACGGGCCCGCCGGCCCTGGGCGCGGTGGCCGCGGCCGTGTTGTGCGGCAGATTCAGCCCGGTGAGGAATGCCCGCCAGGCACGACACTCGTCCGCGTTGGACAGTGCCAGGCTCCTGAATGGCCGGCGCCAAGCATCGTCGATTATCGGCCGAAGACGACGCTCGTGGTTGACGAGCACCAGGTCCCGCGCGCGAAGTTCCCGGTCATCGATATCCACAGTCATACCGGGCCGACAGCCCAGTCCGTCGAGCGGCTGATCAAGGAGATGGACGCGCTCAACATACGCGTGCTCAACAACCTGAGCGGTGATTACGGCGCCGAGCTGAAACAGAAGATTGACTTCATCCGGAGCACGAAATACGCGGACCGATTCACGCTGTTCGCCAACGGCCTGAATGGCTTCCGCGATGTGGAGCCCGGATACGGTAAGAAAGCTGCGGCGCAACTCGAGGCAGACGTGCGAGCGGGCGCCATTGGGTTCAAGATTTTCAAGCAGACGGGCATGGACACGCTGAAGAAAGACGGTTCGCGTCTGAAGATCAGCGATCCCGAACTGTCACCGCTTTGGGAGACCGCGGCGCGCCTGAATATTCCTGTGATCATTCACACTGCGGAGCCACAGGAGTTCTTCCATCAACCGACCCTCCAAAACGAGCGATGGCTCGAGCTGGCGCTGTATCCCGATCGCCGTCAGTACCTGAACAAGAACGTCACGTTCGAGCAGCTCCTCGCGGAGCGGAACGACCTTTTCAAGAAGCACCCCAAAACGCGCTTCATCGCGGCGCATTTTGGTTGGCATGCAAACAATCTGGGCCTGGCCGCGAAGCTCCTCGACGAGCATCCAAACGTCATTCTCGAGCTCGCGGCGATTCTGTACGACCTCGGGCGTCAGCCGCGCGGCGCTCACGATTTCTTCGTGAAGTACCAGGATCGAATTCTTTTCGGCAAGGACACGTACGCGCCCACCGAATTCCCCTACTACTGGCGGGTGCTGGAGACGACGGACGAGTACTTCGACTATTACCGCGACTACCACGCCTTCTGGAATCTTTACGGGATGGGGCTGCCGGACAGTGTTCTGCGGAAGGTGTACCACCAGAACGCTCTGCGCGTGACGCCAGGCCTGCCGAAGAACGGATGGAACTGACGTAGGGCGCGGCTTTAGGCCGCGCCAGGCGGGCCGTAAAGGCCCACCCTACGATGAACCTTTGTGCCTCGATCAGGCAGGTATCAGGCGCGAGGATCCTTTCTCGCACACGAATCCCGCTCCCCGAGTCTCCGCGTTGGTACGTTCCAGCACCGTCGGCACGAAGTACCAGTCCGCGCGAATCTGCGCGTGCGCCACGTCAATCAGCACATACCCCCGGTTGTCGCCATCCAGGAGCTTCAGGTGCGGCAGGAATGTTCGCAGAAGCGGCGCGCGGTCTCTCATGCTGGGGCTCGCGAAGAGCGGAGCCGAGCTGATTGCGGGCGCCAACAGCTCGACAGCCAGTGACCCGTCGCCTGTAGAAGGTTGGTAGCCACGCCACGGGTCGCGAGGGATGTCGAGCGCCCACGAGCTGTGGAGGTCGCCGCTGAGGACGGCGACGTCGCGGACGCGCTCGGCCGCGAGAAAGTCGAGCAGCCCGTCGCGTTCCGCCTGATATCCATCCCACGCGTCGGGAGACAGGACCGGCCAACCTGGCGGCGTTACGCGCGAAAACAACACCTGCTGTCCAAGGAGTCGCCAGGCCGTCCCAGCTTGCTGCGACCCGCGCAGCTGGTCGAACATCCAGGATTTCTGGGCAGCGCCGAGGATCGTGCGCTTCGGATCGGGCAACGACGCCAGGTCGCTTGTTTGCTTGTCACGCATGCTGCGCGTGTCCAGCATGATGAGATCCATCAGCGAGCCGAATCGAAAACTGCGGTACAAGTGAATCCCTGCCGCTGCGGTTTCCCGGATCGGCATCCACTCCATGTACGCCCGGTAGGCGGCCGCCTGGCGCGTCGCCCAGTCGCCCTCGCCTTGCTCAGGATTGTGGTTCGACGCTCCGCCCGACCATCCGTCGTTGGTGATTTCGTGGTCGTCCCACACCGCGATGAACGGGTGTTGCCGGTGAGCTTCCTGAAGGTCGGGATCCGACCGATACGTCGCGTAACGAATTCGATAGTCGCTCAAAGTCACCGCTTCACGCCGCGGCTCCGGAATGCGCAGCAGGCCTGTGCCGTCGCCGTACCTGCCGTTTTCGAATTCGTAGATGTAGTCGCCGACGTGTACCACAGCATCGAGGTCCGACCGGTTCGCGACGCAGCGATACACGTTGAAAAATCCGGTCGGATAGTTCGCGCAACAGAGCAGGGCGAGGCGTACGCGCGAGGCCTCGGCGGCCTGCGGAAGCGTCTTCGTGCGGCCGATCGGCGATCGCTCTGCTCCTGCTTCGAAGGCGTAGTAATAAGTACGACCCGGCTGCAGCCCCCCGGCGTCGATCTTGACGCTGAAGTCGCGTTCCGCCGTGGTGCGAGCGTTCCCTCGGGCGACGACACGTTCCATCGCTGGATCGGTGGCGACACTCCATTCCACATCGACCGCCGTGCGCGGAGGCGCCTCGTTGGGGGTCACCCGCGTCCACAGAATGACCCGGTCGGCGAGCGGATCTCCGCTGGCCACGCCGTGCCGGAACAGCTCTGAACCACGGCTGTCCGGCAATTGCGCGTGAAGCAGGAGGGGGCCGCAGCCGTTCGACTGAGTTGAAGCCAGGCCGATGCTCGACGCGGCAGCGCGCCATATGAACTGGCGGCGGGTGAGTGCCACGATGTGAAAATCGTACAAGGCACGAGCACAAGTCACAAGTCACAACGGAGGAGGGGTTGTGGGCGGGGGTTTGTGACTTGTGCCTAGTGACTTGTGCCCTTGTGACTTGACAGGGGTCTAGGCGGTCACTAGGCTGTATTTGACAGATGTTGCACTGGTTTCGTGCGAAGGCGTCGAGTATCGCGGTCACCGCGATGCTGTCGATGGCCGTCGTCAGCGGCGCAGCGGTCGTCCCGCATGAGGATGATTGTCACGATGCCGCATGCCGCGCCATCGCCGCTGAGCACAACCCGTCCGCCCATCGTGTCGGCGCGACGCCGGTCGACGAGGACAACCATCCGCTGCACTGTCTGGTGTGCCACTGGGTCCGCGCGTTCCGGCCGAACGCTGAATCGCGCGTCGTGTCCGGCCCGGCCACACGCGCGGCCGCTTCCATCAGCGTCGATGTAGTCACCTTTTCAGGGCGCGCTCCCGTTGCGCAGCCCCCGCTTCGTTCGCCTCCCGACGTCTCCGATCACTGCGTAATTTCATGTGTGCAGCGCGACCTTCATAGGGTCGCGCGGCGAGCCTGTAACCCTCGACCCTTCGACAGGTCAGGGTTGCCCCCGAGGCAGTGCCAAAGCGGCACAAGGCCATCCCGCGTTACGTCGAGGATGGCGGCTCGCCTTAAATGCATTCATAAACAGGTTATTTCGGAGATCGTCATGTATCCACGCATTTCCTGGAAAAACATTGTCCTGATCATTTGTGTGACGGCGTTGCCGTCCACCGTGCTGGCGCAGGCCCGAACCAACATTTCCGGGCGGCTAGTTAATTCGCTGTCAGGCGACCCGATTCCGAACGCCGTTGTTCAGCTCGACGAGCTGCGCCGGACCACGACGTCGGGCCCCGATGGCACGTTTACGCTTTCCGACGTTCCGCCCGGCACGTACCACGTGTCAGTCCATGCGCAGGGCTATTCGACGCGTCCGATGGAGGTGGCGGTGTCCACAACGGAACTCAACCTCGGTGATTTCGCCGTCGATCCGGAGCTGCACTTCCAGGAACAGACGACGGTCACTGGCGATGCGCGGAGCAGCTTCGAGGTCTATCAGCCGACGGCGGTTCTTTCGGGTCAGGAGCTGACCAAGCAGCTCGAGATGTCGCTGGGAGCGACACTGGAAAACCAGCCTGGCGTGGCGTCGCGCAGCTTCGGGCCGGCGCCGTCGCGGCCCGTCATTAGGGGGCTCGACGGCGACCGCGTGCAGATCCTGCAAGACGGACAGCGCCTGGGGGATCTGTCCAGTCAGTCGGGTGACCATGGCGTCACGATAAACCCGGCGGCGGCTACGCGCATCGATGTGGTGCGCGGGCCGGCCACACTCCTGTATGGGACCAACGCGATTGGCGGCCTCGTGAATGTCATCACGGAGGACATCCCCACGCGGCCGCTGGAAGGTTCATCAGGAAACGTGACATTCGACGTGGGAACCGCTGCCAAGGAAGCCGCGGCCGCAGCAGACATCCGCGCTGGCGACGGCCGTTTTGTTCTGCACGCTGGTGGCGGAGGCCGTCGGTCGGGTGATGTCGAGACGCCTGAAGGACCGCTCGAGAATTCACAGTCGCGCAACGGCTTCGGCAATGTGGGACTCTCCTGGACCGGGGACAACAACTACTTCGGCGGCAGTTACGGATATGACGACACGAAGTACGGCGTTCCGATCGTCGAGGGTGGTGAGATTCAGCTCACGCCGCGGCGTCATTCGCTAGGAGTGCGCGCAGGCGGGCAGGGGATGGCCGGTGCGTTCGATTCATACCGGGCCACGCTGTCGGTGCGCCGCTACAAGCACGATGAGCTTGAAGGGGACGATGTCGGGACGTCGTTCAAGAACAACACGGAAGAAATCGAGCTGATGGCCGGCCACCGTGCCATCGGACGCTTGAAGGGATCGTTCGGCGGCTGGTTCCTCAATCGGGCGTTTGGCGCGAGCGGTGCAGAGGCGTTGTCGCCGGATGTCGATCAACGGGGTCTCGCGGCGTTTCTGTTCGAAGAGATAACGTGGCCCCACTTCACACTCCAGTTCGGCGGACGGCTCGATCGGACGCGGTACTTACCCGTCGGCGAGGACGAGCGGTCGTTCACCAGCGGCTCGGGGTCGGTAGGGCTCTTGTTTACCCCCCCGGCAGCCAACGAACGCCTCACTTTTGCCATGAGCCTGGCGCGCGCCGCCCGCAACCCCGCGCTCGAGGAGCTCTTCTACTTCGGGCCCCATCCGGGCAACTTTGCTTTCGAAATCGGCAACCCGGATCTTGAGCCTGAGCACGCGGTCGGATTCGATCTGTCGATGCGCTGGCGGCACTCTCGTGCATCGGGGGAGATTACGTATTTCCGAAATGACATTCAGGACTTCGTCTTCCGCAGCCCATTGAGCGTGGAAGACCTCGAAGATCGCCTCGAAAAGCTTGAGGGCAGGTTCGCAGGCCGCGAGCTCGACATTGAGGAAGCCGGGGAATTCCCGATCATCGAGAACATCGCCGCCGACAGTGTTTTGCAGGGTTTCGAAGGGCACGGCGATTTCGGTCTGACGTCGAACCTGTTTGCGGAGTTCGGCCTCGACTACGTGCGCGGAACGCTCAAAGACACCAACGATCCGCTGCCTCGCATGCCGCCGCTCCGTACGCAGTTCGGTCTCCGCTACCAATACAACGCATTTCAGGCGGGCGGGAACGTTGTCGTGGCCGCGAAACAGGATCGCGTCTTTGCAGAGGAAGCCGAGACGGACGGATATCAGCTGCTCAAGCTGTTTGCGGCCTATTCGGTGCAGACGGGCCGGGCGGTGCACACGATCACGGCGCGTCTGGACAATGCCACCAACGAGCTGTACCGGAACCACCTGTCGCTCATCAAGGAGCTGGCGCCGGAGATGGGCCGCAACTTCAAGGTTCTGTACAACATCAGGTTCTGATTTTCACGTCGGGATTCCTGAGTGGAGGAGCCCTTGCGCATCTGTCGCTTCGCATGTTCGAGTCTTGTGGTCGTCCTCCTATGCTGCAGCCCCTCGCGTGCATTGGCGCAGACGCCTGATGTGGAGACGGTGCGGCAGGAGATCGATCAGCTGCGCAAGGAGCTCGCGGATATCCAGAAGCGGTACGACGATCGGATCGCTGCACTGGAGGCGCGCCTCGGCGCGCCGCCAGCGGTCCCAGGTGCGCCGCCGGGCCCCGATCAAACGCCTGTGCCTGCTGCGGAAGTGCCTCCGGGCGCAGCCGGAGCAGGCGGTCCCACCGGGTCGCTCCCAATCTACGGAGCGGCGAGTGCCGCATCGAAGATCTTCAATCCCGACATCGCCGTCATCGGCGATTTTCTCGGAGCGGCCGGCCATAACGAAGTGAATCCCTCGCCAGCACTCGAACTGCACGAAGCGGAGACGTCGTTCCAGGCGATCGTCGACCCGTACGCCCGCGCCGATTTCTTCGTCGCGTTCGGTCAGGAAGGCGTCGAGGTCGAAGAAGGCTTCATCACGTTTCCGACCGTGCCGGGCGGGCTCCTGGTGAAGGTGGGAAAGACACGCGCAGCATTCGGCAAGGTCAACACGCTGCACAATCACCTGCTTCCATGGACGGACCGGCCGCTGGTGACCAACAACCTGGTCGGCGGCGAGGAAGGCATCAGTGACGCAGGAATCTCGGTGGCACGGCTGATTCCCAATCCGTGGATCTTTCTCGAGGCGACCGGCGAAGTGTACCGGGGCACCTCTGAGCTCTTCAGTTCGAGCAAGCGGGGAGACCTCGCGTACTCCGGCCACATCCGTGGTTATTACGACGTCACGGAGAATGCGAATATTGATTTTGGAGGCTCGTACGCGCGCGGCCACAATGATGCCGGCGTTGTCGATGACGTGGATGTCGGACGGTTCGTGACCGATTTGTGGGGCATCGATGCCACCGTGCGCTGGCGCCCGCTTCAGCGCGCCATCTACCGCTCGTTCCTCGGCCGCTCCGAGGTGATCTGGAGCCGTCGCGACCAATTTCGCGGTCCCCAGCGGAGCGTCGGGTATTACGCGTCCGGCGACTACCAGTTTGCGCGCCGCTGGTTTGCCGGCGTCCGCTTCGACCGATCCGATCGTGCCGACGACGCCAGCCTGCGAGACACCGGGCAGGCACTCACGCTGACCTACTGGCCGAGCGAGTTCAGCCAGATCCGGGGGCAGTATCGTCGTATCAGATATGCGGAGGCGGCGACGGCCCACGAGCTGCTGTTTCAGTTCCTGTTCTCGATAGGCGCTCACGGCGCACATCCGTTCTGAGGCGCGGGAGGCAAGCATGTACTTCACAAGGTTTCACGGCGTGGCAGTGGCGGCGACCATCCTTCTGGCCATCGTGCCGGCTGCGGCCCAGGGGCGACTGAACGTCATCGCGACCACCGAGGATCTGGCGTCGATCGCAAGAGAGGTGGGCGGCGATCGAATCGACGTGGAAGCGATCGCCCGCGGGTATCAGGATCCTCATTTCGTCGAAGCAAAACCGAGCTTCATCCTCAGGCTTCAGCGGGCCGATCTGCTCGTCGTCGTCGGGCGGGATCTCGAGATCGGCTGGTTGCCACCGCTCATTCAGCAGAGCCGGAATTCGAAGATTCAAGTCGGTGCCAACGGCTATCTCGATGCCTCGCTGCGTGCGCGGATTCTCGACATCCCACAGGGACAGATCACCCGCGCGATGGGCGACGTCCATCCGCTTGGGAACCCGCATTACTGGCTGGACCCGGAGAACGGCAAGGTCGTCGCGCAGGCGATTTTCGAGAAGCTCGCGCAGCTCCGCCCGAATGATCGAGCGTTTTTCGAACAGCGCCTGAAGGATTTCAACGGACGCATC
This sequence comes from uncultured Acidobacteriota bacterium, assembly GCA_963814955.1. GTDB lineage: Bacteria > Acidobacteriota > Vicinamibacteria > Vicinamibacterales > UBA2999 > DATCJA01. The sequence goes on along the minus strand of CAWFEX010000006.1, from coordinate 288,390 downwards.
GACGCGGCGGAGAAGCGGTGGCTCATGTCGATGGCGCCCTACAAGGGCGTCAAAGTCGTCACATACCACCGATCGTTTTCGAACTTCGCCGAGCGTTTCGGCCTCGATGTCATCGGGTACGTGGAACCGCGTCCCGGAATACCGCCCTCACCGCAGCACACGCTCGACCTGATCATGGAGATGAAGCGGCAGAACGTGAAGCTCGTGCTCGTGGAGCCCTACTTCGATCTCAGGACGCCAAACTCGGTCGGAAGGGCTACCGGTGCGGAAGTGCTCGTGATGCCGCCGTCGGTCGGCGGCGTCAAGGACGTGCCCGATTACTTCAAGCTGTTCGACTACGACATCAACCTGCTGATAACCGCGTTGCGCAAGATTGGCGTCGCGCCGCAAACACAATAGGTGAGGTATGGATTCCGCAACGCTGACGTTCCTGGCGGCGCCATTTGTCGCGAGCCTGATCCTGACCGGCATTCACGCTTACCTCGGTGTACATGTCGTCGAGCGTGGCGTCATCTTCGTCGACCTGTCGCTGGCGCAGATTGCCGCGCTTGGCGCGGCAATCGCGCTGCTGCTTCCGGTGACAGGCGGCGACGCGCATGCTCCCGCTGTCTACTGGATCAGCCTTGGGTTCACTTTCATCGGCGCGCTCGTGTTTTCGACGATCCGTGGACATCGCGCGCGCATCCCGCAGGAGGCAGTGATTGGAATCTGCTACGCCGTGGCGTCCGCGGCGACGATGCTTGCCATGAGCAAGGCGACATCGGAGAGCGAGCACCTGAAGGACATGCTCGTCGGCAATATCCTTGCGGTCTCGTGGCAGGAAGTTGGGGAGACAGCCGCGCTCTACGGGGCGATTGGCCTCTTTCATTATTTTTTCCGCAATCAATTCCTCGCCATTTCACTCAATCCGGAGCGAGCGAATCAGAGCGGTATGGCCGTGCGGTTCTGGGACTTTCTCTTTTATGCGTCCTTCGGGTTCGTCGTGACGTCCTCGGTGGCGATTGCGGGCGTCCTGCTCGTTTTCTGCTACCTCATCGTTCCGTCGGTGGCGGCGATGCTCTACGCCGACACCATCGGGAGGCGGCTCGCCGTCGGTTGGACCATGGGGACCGTCGTCTCGGCGCTCGGGGTGTACCTTTCCCTCAGGCTGGACCTGCCAACAGGCGCTACCATTGTGTGCACCTTTGGCATTGTCCTGGCGCTCATGGCAGCAATGCGGCCATGGGTGCGGCCCTTGTTGGTGCGCGATCGGCACCGTGCGGTTGTCACGCCGCGGGAGTCGGCCGCGTAGAACCAGAACCGGCTGTACAACCGTAGGGCGCGCGGCTTCACGGCCCGCCTGGCCCGGCGTCAAGCCGCGCCTTACGTGAATCATGAACCAGTTCTAGAGAGGTCCAGGTCGCTCGGAAAAACGCTGGACAGATCAGCGGGTGGCGGCGCGGTCAGTTCGAGAACCTGTCGCGTGACAGGATGCATCATCGTCAATTGCCACGCGTGCAGTGCCGGGCGCGACATAACTTCGTGAGCGGCACCGTAAACGACATCGCCGAGCACCGGCCATCCACGCGCCGCCAGGTGCACGCGAATCTGATGGGTGCGGCCGGTCACCAGGCCGCACCGCACGACGGATCGGCCGTTCGAGCTGCTGAGGACCTCGTAATCGGTGCGGCTTTCCTGACCTGACTGGGTCAACCACGACGCGGCGACGATCGATGGCGCTGCGGGCCAGCGGCAGCGCGATGGAACCGCGAGGTGGCTCCGGTGTGCCATCCACAATTGCGAGATATTCCTTCTTGACGAGGCGCCTCGCGCTGTCGCGTTGGATCTGCGCGTGGATCTCGGACGTCAGCGCAACCAGCACCAGGCCCGATGTTCCCTTGTCGAGCCGCGTGACGATGCGCGGCGCTGCCCGTGTTCGACCTCGAAGGTGCCACAACAGTCCATTGAGGAGTGTCCCGGACCAATTCCTGTAGGTCGGGTGGACGACCATGCCGGATGGTTTATCGATCGCAATCAGGTAGTCGTCTTCATAAAGAAGAGCCAGAACCAGAGGTTCGGGTTGAGGGGGCGGGCGGCGCCGAACCTCGGCGCGATCCTTCTCGGATTGAATCGGCCGGTCGTTTTCAGGCATCTTGTATACGATGGCTCTTTTCAATACTCCGATGAAGCTGCGCCTGCCGCGGCCGGAAGACGCGTTGCCGGGCCGATCCCAGGCGATGCAGGTTCCCGAAACGCATTTCGTGAACGGTCACCGATTGATACCTCCATTCCCCGCCGGTCACGAGATCGCGATGTTCGGGATGGGATGCTTCTGGGGCGCGGAAAAAATGTTCTGGGAAGCGGCTGGCGTCTATACGACCGCCGTGGGCTACGCCGGCGGCTACACTCCAAACGCCACCTACAAGGAGGTCTGCTCCGGCATGACCGGGCACACCGAGGTGGTGTTTGTCGTATTCGACCCGGCGCAGACGTCCTACGATTCGATGCTGAAGATTTTCTGGGAAGGCCACGACCCGACGCAGGGCATGCGGCAGGGGAACGACGTGGGCACCCAATACCGTTCGGCGATTTACACGTTCTCCGAGGAGCAGAAACGTACGGCCGAAGCATCGCGCGCGGCTTATCAGGATCGGCTGACTGCCGCGCGCTACGGTCGTATCACGACCGAGATCGAGGACGCGCCGCCTTTTTACTATGCCGAGGATTACCATCAGCAGTACCTGGCGAAGAATCCGGGAGGATACTGCGGCCACGGTGGCACCGGTGTCAGCTGTCCCATCGGTCTGACTGCCTGAGGGATCGTCATGAGCAGGGTTTCGTACACAACTATTGTCGACACGGCCGATCAGGAACAGCTGCGGGCGGCGCACGGCGTAAGGCTCGTTACCGAGAGAGAAGAGGGCACCGGTGTCGATCGGCTGCCTGATGGCGTTTATGGCTTTACGTTACTCGCCCGGGCTGCCTAACGCTCCTCTCTTCGCGGTCAAACGTTACCGCAGCTACGAGATTCACAAGCGCGCCGGCGGCGAGGCGTTCGTGATCGCATTCGGCGATTCCGATACGGCCCGCCGGGTAGCCGCGGCGTCGGAAGACGCGAACGTGCGGGTGGAGCCCGAGTTCAATGATGCGGCCAGCGTGCTCGTGGAAATTCCCTATTCGCGCATCCGACATCATCGCCAGTATGCGGCGCCGAATCAGGAAGGGCTCATGCTGACGTTGGCCCAAGTGCAAAGTGCAAAGTTGAAACTTGAAAGTAAGTGACAAGTAGGCACTTGTTACTTACTTTTCACTTTGAAGCTTGAACTTTGCACTTGCTCCCGGCCCCGTTTCAACGGGGCGGGTCGGGTCCGCCGACCATTCCGACCACGAGCCTACATACAACTTCGCGCCGGGCAGCCCGGCGTGTTCCATCGCCAGGAGATTCTGGCACGCGGTGACTCCGGAACCGCAGTACATCACTACCTGTTCTGGCGAGCGATCGCCGATCACTTCCTGAAACTGGTCCCGCAGACGGTCGGGCGGCAGCATCACGCCGTCAGCACTCACATTGCGCCGGAAGAAGTGATTCACCGCGCCCGGAATGTGGCCAGCGGCCCGGTCCAGCGGCTCATTCGTGCCTTCGAACCGTTCGGGGGCGCGCGCGTCCACCAGTTGCAATGAGGCATCATCGGCGGCCGCCTGCACTCGATCCAGCAGAACGCGCAGCTCCTTCCGGCGATGCGCCGTGAATACCTCCGCGGTCCTGCTTTCCTCTCCTGAACGGGTAGGACGTTGCTCGCGCAACCACTTGGCCCAGCCGCCGTCGAGCACAGCCGCAGCGTCGTGCCCCATGTACCGCAACATCCACCACATCCGGCTCGCGTACATGCCGGCGTCCTGGTCGTACATCACTACCTGCGTGTTGGACGAGATCCCGAGTCGGCCCAGTGTGGTTTCCAGGTCCTCGACGCACGGCAGCGGATGACGGCCGTTGGCGCCGGTGCGAGGGCCTGAAAGGTCGCGTGAAAGACTCGCGTAGACGGCGCCCGGAATGTGCGCCACCAGATACTGTTCGCGCCCCCACGCCTCGGTGTGCAAGTCGTACCGGCAGTCAACAATGGCCCACGAACCGTCGAGGTGTGCAGCCAGCGCGTCCGTTGAGATAAGCGTTCTATGCATCACAGCGGGTAGCTTAGCGCGCTGGTCTGGTGATTGCAGCTTCGGCTGGCGGAGCTAGGCATCCATGCTGAGAAACCTTCTCGTCGCGGTCGCGCTCTTGAGTGTCGCTTGTCATCCCAGTCGTCCGGTGGTCGATCCGGGACCGAGGCCGAATGTTGGTGGAACAATTTCCGGAATGGTGGGCGATGGAAAGAAGCCGCTCGTGGGTCGCAAGGTCACGGCAGTGAATGTCGGAACGGGCGCGCGATTCGACACGTCGTCAACGTCGACGGGTGGCTACACCGTACAAGTCCCCGCAGGCACGTACAGGCTGGAGTTCGAGTTGCTCGCGGGAGAAGCGCTGGCTTCGGCTCCCCAGCCGACCGAGGTGGATGCGGGTGACCTGGATGCAGGACGCGACTTCGTCGTGACCGTCGCGGTCACCCAGTGAACGACGAACCCGCGAGCCGCGCGGGCTGAGCCGCGCTACAACACATCTCGCGCCGCGCAGGCTGAAGCCTGCGCGCTACGTTACATCTACGTTACATCTGTAGAGCGCACGCTTCAGCGTGCGCGTTCGTGCGGGCGTCGCTATTGATACCGTTCGAGCGCTGCGATGCGCGCTTCGAGCGGCGGGTGCGTCGAGAAAAACACCCCCCAGCCTCGCGTGCCGTTGATCTTCAGCGTCGCCAGCGCTTGATGTTGTGTATCGACCAGCTCGCGATTGCTGGCCAGACGACGCAGCGCTCCCAGCATACGGTCGCGGCCAGCCAGCATGGCACCGCCGCGGTCGGCCCGGAACTCACGCTGACGTGAGAACCACGCCGTGATCAGTGAGCCGAGGAACCCGAGCCCGATCTCGAGCGCGATGACCACCATCCAGCTGACGGCCTGCGAGTTCCGGCTGTCGCTCGAGCGCAGCGCGAACGCGATCAACCTCGCAAAGAACATCACGAACGCATTGATGACGCCCTGGAGCAGGGTCATTGTCACCATGTCGCCGTTGCTGATGTGCGCCAGCTCGTGTCCGAGCACACCTTCGATCTCGTCGTGCCGCATCGCCTTGAACAGGCCTGTGGAAACAGCAACCAGGCTGCGACGTTTGCTGGGACCGGTGGCAAAGGCGTTGACTTCCGGCGAGTCGTAGACCGCCACTTCCGGCATTGGCAGGTTTGCCTGTTGCGACAGGCGCGCGACGGTGCTGTGCAGCCAATCGAGGTCGGCTACGCCCGTCCGGCCGTCCACGAGCCGGGCACCGGTTGCCTTCTTCGCAATGAAGCGAGACATCTGCAGCGACAGGAATGCGCCGCCCATGCCCCAGACGAAACAGAAAATGGCGAGCGCGCGGAAGTCGATGCCCTCCGGGGTGATGTACCTCCCGACGCCCAGCACGCTCAGGACGATCGACAACGTGACGACGATCGCCAGGTTCGTTAGCAGGAATAGAAAAATACGTTTACCCATACCTTCAGATTATCACCGGAGCCGCTCGACGAGTCTATGCAGGAACAGGCCCACATCGGTCACGACGCCCACCGTTTGCGACGATCCGCGGTCTGACAGTTTTGTGACGACGGCAGGATTGATGTCCACGCAGACGACACGGACCCAGGAGGGCAGCATGTTGCCCACTCCGATGCTGTGCAACATCGAGGAAAGCATCAGGACGAGCTGGACGTTGTTCGACAACGCCGCGGCGTAGCGGTTCTGGGCGTCGACCAGGTCCATCAGCGTGTCCGGCAGCGGACCATCGTCGCGAATGCTCCCGGCCAGCACGTAATCCACGCCCCGCTCGACGCACTCGTACATCACCCCTTTCTTGAGCACCCCCGACTCGACCGCCTGATGGATGCCGCCTGCACGGTTGATCGTATTGATGGCAGCCATGTGGTTGCGGTGTCCTTGCTCGACAGCGGCACCGACGATCAGGTCGATTCCAAGCGATGTGCCTGAAAGGGCGTACTCGATGTCGTGAACGGCGAGTGCATTTCCGGCCAGCAGCACATCGACATATCCGAGGCGAATCAGCTCGGAAAAATGCTCGACACCACCCGTATGCACCACCACGGGCCCGGCCACGACGGCTATCCGTCCACCACTCGTCTTGACGTGTTGCATCATTTCGGCGATGCGGCCGACGACTCCTTCCACACGGCGTTCCGACGATACGTCGTTGCTCATGAACGCGAAGCCGAATCGATCGCGCTCCTTGAACTCAGGTGTAACGCGTATCCCCTCATGCCCACAGACAATGAGCTCGCCGGTATGCACATCGCGCAGCTTGCGGCAGGACGCGCCGCCGTCCTCGACGACGATGACTGCATCCATGCGCTGCGCTTCGACTTCGACCCATCGGCCGTTGACGCGCACCTGTGTGCGGTTGTTCGTCGTCGAATAGAAGTCGTCCGGGACACAACGATCTTTTTCGGCCGGCTTGACGATGGCGTCACGCTCGCCCACCGGGTGGCAGCCGAAGGTCGTGAGCTGCTGGAGGAGATCGTCGAGGACTGCTGGATCGCTGGCGTTGATCCGCATCTTGATATGGGACACGTCATCGTTGGTGCGCCCGATGTCGAACTTGACGATCTCGTACGACGCTCTGAACTCGATGATCTTGTCGAAAATCGCCGAGAGCAGGCCGGAATCGATCAGATGGCCCTCGGCTTCGATGGTGTCGCTGGCAGCCATGGAGGCCATTCTACAAGTGGAAAACTGGAAAAGTAGAAAGCCTATGGCTCCGGCACGAATCGATACCCGACGCCGCGCACGGTTTGGAGAAACTTCGGCGCGCCCGGGCGATCCTCGAGATAGCGCCGCAGCCGCACGATGAAGTTGTCGATGGCGCGCGTGTCGACGTCCTGCGCCAGGCCCCACACCTCTTTCAGGATCGCCGTGCGCGAAACCGGCTGACGAGCCTTCGTGATCAGGTATCGCAGCAGGTCGCATTCCATGACCGTCAGGCGATGGACCTGGTCCCGGACACGGAGCTCCATCGCTGCGAAATCGATCGTTCGGCCGGCGAAGGCATAGGTGTCTTTATCGGTCTCCCGCGCAGGTGCGTCCGCCGTCATCGGGTTTTCTTCGTTCCAGCGATGGCGGCGGAGCAGACCGTTGACGCGCGCCAGCAGAATCGAGAGGTCGAAGGGCTTGGGCAGGTAGTCGTCCGCGCCCGCCTCGAAACCGCGCAGGACATCTCCTGCGCTCCCGCGTGCGGTCAGCATCAGAATTGGAACGAACTGCCCGACGGCTCGAAGCTCAGAGGCGACCGCGAACCCGTCCTTGCCAGGCAGCATGACGTCGAGGATGACCGCGTCGAACGGGAGGGGTTCTCCAAGCAGCATCCCGAGTGCGCGCTCGCCGTCGGATACAACGGTTGCCTCGTGTCCCTCGGCCTCGAGGTTGAAGCGCAGGCCGTCCGCAATATGCTGCTCGTCCTCGACGATGAGAATCCGGCTCACGATGCAACGCGCCTGGAGCGCATCCGGTAGGCCGGCCGTGCGGCATCGGCTGCTGACACGGATCGGGGCAGTTCCACCGTGAACATGGCCCCACGTCCCTCGCCTTCGCTTTGGGCGAAGACGCGTCCACCATGCGCCCGGGTAATGGACTTCACGATGTACAGGCCGAGGCCGGTGCCTTTGATCTGGTGAATCCCGCGTGCCTGGACGCGGTAAAAGCGTTTGAAGATGCGCTTCAAATGCTTGCGCGGTATGCCGACGCCGCGGTCCTGTACCCGCACCCATACGGTGTCAGGCGCCGGCGCCGCGACCGACACCGCAACGTGCACGGCATCGCCGGAATATTTCACGGCGTTGTCGAGAAGATTTGTCAGGACAGTCCGCAGGCCGTCGGCATCGCCGCTGACGATCAGCGGGCCGTCGTCATGCGTCTGCAGTGCAATAGATTCGGGATTGAGATGGTGGCGGACGAGAGCCAGGTTCCTGCACTCGCGTGCGAGTTCGGCGATGTCGACGGGCGAGTATGAAACCGCCTGGGGTTTCTGACTCAACACGCCCGCTTTCAGTACCTGTTCAACCGTGTGATTCAGCCGCTCGGCGTCGGCGAGCATGATGTCGTAGAACTGGCGCCTCCGTTCCTCGTCAATGTCTCTTGACTGCAGGGTCTGAAGGTAAAGCCGCATCGACGCGATCGGCGTCTTCAATTCGTGCGTCACCGCATTGATGAAGGTCTGGTGCTCCTCGTTCCGCTTGATTTCGAGCACGAGAAACACGGTGTAAATGATCAGGCCGGCGATGATGAGGGCGAACAGGACAATGCCGACGAGCAGCGGCGTCAACCGCCGGGCATTGATCAGAATCCAGCCGATGTTCAGCGAAACAGCGGCGCCGACAAGGATGACGCAAAGCGCGACGAAGAAGGCGATGGCCTTCTGGCGGCGGGTCACAAGGGTGATTGTAGGGCTTTTTGCCGCTGCCCTATGCCCTTGACCTGTGCCCTTTGACTTTTGACCTTTGCCCTTTGACCTGCGCCTCTTGCGTCAGGCGACAGCCTCGTCGACGTCGTGGGCCGGCGCCGCGGTGACCTTGGCGACCTTGATGTCCCACGCGAGGCCAAGCGCTCGAAGGATGTTGATGCCGATCCAGTTGAAGTCGAGCTCGTACCACGCCAGGCCGTGGCGGGCTGATGTGGGATGCGCGTGATGGTTGTTGTGCCATCCCTCGCCGAATGTCAGCAGGGCGACCCACCAGTTGTTCGTCGAATCATCACGTGTCTTGAAGCGTCGCGAGCCCCACAAGTGAGTGGCTGAATTCACGAGCCATGTGGAGTGAAGTCCCCACGTGGTGCGGAAGAAGATACCCCACAGCACGTACGGGATGCCGCCGAATGCCAGCAGCGCCAGACCGACGACGACGTTGCTGACCCAATGCCATTCAGAGAGCGCATGGTGAAAGCGATCGCGCGACAGATCGGGGACATACCGGTTGAGGATTGACGCATCGTGATGAAGGCCGTCGCCGAGCAGAATCCAGCCCATGTGCGCCCACCACGTACCCTCACGCGGCGTGTGCGGGTCGCCCTCGTGATCCGACTTCTGGTGATGAATGCGGTGCGTGGCCACCCAGAAAATCGGGCCACCCTCGAGTGCGAGGGTGCCGCACATCGTGAGAAAGTACTCGACCCACTTTGGCGTCTTGTACGCGCGGTGCGTGAGGAGCCGGTGGTAACCCATGCCGATGCCAAGCATCCCGGCAGCAATCCACAGCACCACGGCCGCCAGCATCGCTCCCACATCGATGTAGAACAGCGCGGCGATTGCGCCGATGTGAAAGCCGGTCATTGCAATGGCGGTAACCCAATTCACTCCTTGCTGGTACCTGCGCCCAAACATGGGCATCGGAATCGCCATCGGCGTACGCAACCCTCCGAAAAAGATTGATGAGAAGAACCAATCGACGATAGCAGGTTGTGGCAGAACGAACTGTAATAGTTCTGTACTTGGCTAAGTCGCCGTAGCGAAGGCTCTTATGAGTGGGGCTTGAGAACAGGGTAAGGGTTGAGAGGTTCGCCCTGCCACCACTTTCTTTCGGGTGTCAGTTGAAAGATGGCGAAGTGCAGGTGGGGCGCGTCGGAGGACGCATTGCCGGTGCTGCCGACGTAACCAATGGTCTGGCCGCGCCGGACCGCTTGTCCTTCACGAAGGCCCGGCGCATAGCCGTCAAGGTGGGCGTAGTAGTAGCTGAAAATCTGTGAAGGATCGAACTGATAAATCGTCAGGCCACCCCCGCCGCGGCTGTTAAACAGCTTGGCGACCGTGCCGTCGTCTACGGCGAGGACCGGCGTGCCACGCGGGGCCATGATGTCCACCGCTTCGTGGGTACGACCCAGCGCTCGCGTGTCGGAGAACGTATCCTGCAGAGCGGCGGGATTAATGCCTTCCACCGGAAAGACGAGATTTCGGCTGCGCAACAGTTCGAGGGCGGCCTGGTTCTGAACGCCGGCGGCCGCGGCACGCACTGGCGTGTCACTTTCACGCCCCGGCTGCAGACCTCGAGGCTCGGCGGGAGCGTCCGCAGGCTCCAAATCGTCTGCGAGACTGGCAACAATAGCCCGTCCTTGATTCTGGTGCGATCGCCAATCGAGGGCCCGGTCCACAAGCGCACCGAGCGCGAAGCTCAACCCGACCGTGATGACTTGGCGGCGGATGCGCTCCACGCGCCGTCGTTCGAAGCGTCTCATCGAAAGACGACCATCGTGCCCGGCTGCGTCCATTGCGCCAGCCGCTGCACGTCCCAGTTCGTCAACCGGACACACCCATGTGACTGCGTATGACCGATCTTTGAGGGCTCGGGTGTTCCGTGGATACCGTAGTGCTCCTTTGACAGGTCGATCCAGACGGTTCCGACCGGGTTGTTCGGACCCGGCGCGATACGCGCCTTCGCATGCTGGGGCTCCGCATCCCAGAACAGGTCGGGGTTGTAATTGAAAGCCGGCAACCGTTCCACGCTTGTCACTTTCCAGGTACCGATCGGCAGCGGATCGTGCTCGCTGCCACTGGTCACTGGCGCGTGGAACAGCACTTTGCCGCTTTGGTCCTCGACGGTTGCCGAGCCGGTCGCCTTGGTCACGTAGATCGTGATTCCGTTACCGTTGGCGGCTCCCGGCGCAGGCTGCGTCCGGCGCGCACTGTTTGGTTCCGGCTTTGGCGTGACAGGGAGGTGGACGACCTCCACATTCGGAACGAGCACCTGTTCGCCGGCCTGCGTGAACGCCGCCTCAGGATTTAACCGTCGGAGCAGTTGCGGGCTCGCGTGAAACTTTTCGGCGATGCCTTCCAGCGCGTCCTTATAGTCGAGATTCTTCAGCTTTCCTTGTTCCACGAGATCGAGAGGAATCTCCGGCGTGAACGGACCGTCCACGTCGTCCTCCGTGACGGTGTAAGGAACGATGGCGGTCGCGTTGGCCGTGGCCGTTTGGAGTTGTTCCAACGTCGCGGCGTCGAGCTGCCCCGTGGTCGGAAGCCCGTTCGCCTGCTGAAACGCGGCAACGGCGCGCTGCACGTTGATTCCCGCCTGGCCGTCGATCTCACCCGACGAGAATCCGGCGCGATCCAGCATCACCTGGGCGGCAACCACGTCCTTGTCAAATTTTGTTTGTGCAACGGCAGTGGTTGACAGAAATACGGCACAGCAGAAAATCGTAGGGAATCTCATGCCTGGGTTTGCTGCAAAGGATGGACCTGAGACTGAGCGTGTTTACGCGCTCAGCATTCATTCAGACTACGAGTGCCACCGCTCGGGCGTTTGCTGTACGTCGGACTGGGATGTTCCGGTCGAGCTGCCGCTCTACCGCAGCCTCAACGAGGCAATCGTGGACGGGTCTCTACGTCCGGTCGCCGCGACGGCGGGAGATCCCGTTCTGATGACATCGCCGGATCTTCCGGACGGGGCCGCGGCGATGGTGGCGCGATCGCCGGCTGGTGATTGCGTTTTTTATCATCGCGGCTCGGGACTCTGCGTGATCCAGCGAGACGCCGGGACGTCGCTGCTGCCCGCGACCTGTCAATACTTTCCGCGCCTTGCCGTTCGTGATTGGCGTGGAACCTTCATTACGCTCACCCACTACTGCCCCACGGCTGCCGCCATGCTGTTTCGCGAGGATCGACCGCTCGAGATTGTCGAAAGCCCTCCGGCGTTTCCCGGCGCCAACTATGAAGGTCTCGTGATTACACCGGAAGACTGGCCTCCGCTTCTTCATCCGCGCATGCTGATGGACCATCCGGGGTACTCAGCGTGGGAGCGTCACATGGTGACGCGGTGCGCCGAGGATGAGTTGTCACCCGAGAGCGTCGTCGCCACCCTGGCGCGCGACGCAAGAGTCCTGCGGCAGTATCAGCCAGAGCACGGCACCATTGAAGCCTCGGTAGCGTCGTTGCCTCGTGATTTCGTGCATGCGTCTGTGCCCTCGGATCTCACTGAGAGCCTCGAGCGGTTTGCCGAAGCTATTGCGGCGGTGCCCGACGATATGAAGCCTCCAGCGGACGAGGACGGGTTGGCCGATGCATACGTCGAGCTGGTGCGGGATCAATGGACGCACTGGAAATGGCCGTTGAAACGTTATCTGGCTACCAAGGCGTTTGCGTCATGGACGGCGTATCAGGGTCGCGGCATATTGAGCATCGTCCGCGGCCTGGAAGCGGCGCTCGCGCTGGTCAGGGTGGAGGCCGCGCGCCAGTGCCGGAACACCGGATGTGCGCTCGACGGTGATCATCTGCGCGAGGGATTTCGAAACGCCGACTTTCTTCTCAATCACCTCGCCGCCGGCGACGAGCTCGCGGCAAAGTGGTCACTGGTGGAAGGCAGTGAATGATGATTTGCGATTGGTGATTGAAATCGCATTCATGATCACAATTCACAAATCAAGAATCGCGACTACCGGTCCGTGATCGCTCGTCCCCACTTCACGCTGAACCTCGCACGAGACGGTGCGCGCGGCGAGTGAAGCCGAGGCAAGGACATAGTCGAGGCGCCAGCCGATGTTCCGTTGCTTCATGTTTCGCCACGGCGCCCACCATGTGAACAAGTCTGCGTTGTTCGGGTCCACCTGACGGTGCACGTCCACGAGCGCGTGGCCGATGATGCTCTCGATGAGGGCCCGCTCTTCCGGCAGCTGGCCAATTGCCCGCGGCCGGCGTTCCTTGGGATGGACGTCCATGTCAGTGCGCGCGACGTTCAAGTCGCCGCAGAGCACGAGTGGCAGTCCTGCGGACTGAAACTCCGCCGCGTACAGGTCGAGCGACTCGAGAAACCGCATCTTGGCCGGGAAATCCTTGCCGCCGTTGGGAACGTAAATTGACGCGATGGTTGCCTGCGGCAGGCGTACGGTGACGATGCGATTCTCGTAGTCGAAATCGGGATGATGAAACAAGGGCCGGTCAGGAAACGTGAGCCGGCGCACGTGCAGACCGACTCCGGAATACCCTTTCCCGCCGTGCCAGTAGCACCAGTAACCGTCCAGCTCACAGAGCCAGACCGGAAGCTGATCGAGCGAGGCTTTGATCTCCTGCAGACACAGCACGTCGGGCTGTTCTCGATCGAGAAAATCGTGTAGCTCCGTCTGACGGGCGCGGATACCGTTGACGTTCCAGGTCGCGATCTTGAAAGCCACTGGGCGCTATCATACGGGCGGAATACCTATGACAAGGCGCACACTCGTGGTCGCTGCGGCGCTGCTGGCAATCGCTCACGCGCACACGAGCACGCAGCCGTCTGATGCGCGTTCCATTACCACGCCCGAGCAGCACTTCGGGGCGCCCATTGGCGACGACTATTTCCTCGCCACTTACGGCCAGCTCGAGTCGTATTGGAAGCAGCTCGACCGTGAATCGGATCGGATGACGCTCGTCGACATCGGCCGCACGGAAGAAGGGCGAACACAGTGGATGGCTGTCGTCACCGCGCCCGAGAACTTCGCACGACTCGATCGGTATCGCGAGATCTCCCGGCGGCTGGCACACGCAGAAGGAGTCTCACAGCCCGAGGCTCGCGCGCTGGCAAGCGAGGGCAAGGCTGTCGTTTGGATCAGCGGCGGCTTGCATGCCACCGAGGTGCTCACGGCGCAGCAATTGATTGAGACCGCGTACCAACTCGTGAGCGGCACAGATGCCGAGACAACGCGAATCCTTCGCGACGTGATCGTTCTGCTGGTACATGCGAATCCGGACGGACACGAGCTCGTCGCGAACTGGTACATGCGTGAGAAAAATCCGCGAAAACGAACGCTCGCAGGGTTACCGCGTCTGTACCAGAAGTACGTAGGACACGACAACAACCGCGATTTCTATATGGGCACGCAGGCGGAAACGGTCAACATGAACAGGGTTCTGTTTCAGGACTGGGTGCCGCAGATCGTCTACGACCATCATCAGGCTCCAGCAACGGAAGCAGTAATGGTGGCCCCTCCGTTCGGTGGATCGTTCAACTACGTGCTCGACCCGCTCGTTGGTCGCGGAGTCGACGAGGTGGGTGCGTCGATACACCGTCGGTTCGACGATGAGCGGAAACCTGGCCTGACAACAGGCAGCGGACTTTCGTATTCCATGTGGTGGAACGGCGGGCTCCGGACAACCGCGACGTTCCACAACCAGATCGGGATACTGACCGAGACAATCGGAGGTCCCACTCCGTTGCCGAGGGGTGCCGGACAATTCCGGTTCAGTGAGGCAGTCGAGTACTCCGTTACAGCCAACCGCGCGGTGCTGGACATCGCGTCCCGCGATCGTGAACGGTGGTTGTTCGACATCTATGAGATGGGAAGGAACTCGATTGAGCGGGGAAGTGAAGACTCGTGGACGACGTCGCCCCACCGGCCCAAGGAAAGTGTCCACGATCCTGCACTGCGCGACGCGCGCGCGTACATCATTCCCGCGAACCAGCCCGATTTCCCCACGGCGACGAAGTTCGTCAACGCGCTGATTGGAACCGGCATCGTTATTCACAGGGCGTCCGCCGACTTCAAGGTGGGCGGGCGGAAGTACCCGTCCGGATCCTACGTTGTGAAAACCGCGCAGGCGTTTCGCCCGCACATCCTCGACATGTTCGAACCACAGGACCATCCGGACGACGTTCTGGATGAGGGAGGACCGCCGCGATTGCCGTACGACAGCGCCGGCTGGACGCTCGCTTTCCAGATGGGTGTCAAATTCGATCGCGTTCTCGATGGGTTCGAGGGTCCTTTCGAGAAGATTGTTGGTCCCGCTCGCCCTGAGCAGAGTGCTGTTGCCGCGTCGAGTGACGTCGCCGGATTTCTCGTGAGCCATCATCAGAACGATGCCGTTATCGCAGTCAACCGGCTGCTGAACGCAGGCGAGAAGGTCTTCTGGCTTTCTGACCGTTCGACCGGCGATGGTGCCAACGAAGCTGGGACTATTTACGTCCCGGCCACCGCTGTTTCGACGGCTGTGGTTGAAGGTGCGGCCAGGGAGTTGGGACTGACATTCGTGGGCGTGCAGTCACCTCCAGCCGGCGTGGCGCTGCAGCTTCATCGCGTTCGCGTCGGGCTGGTAGATCGGTACGGGGGCTGGAGTACAAGCGGTTGGATTCGCTGGTTGCTCGAGCAGGTACGAGTTTCCATTCGAAGTCGTGTACCCCCCGGCGCTCGACAAGGGGCATCTCGCCCACCGCTATGACGTCGTCGTTCTCCCGAGCGAAGCCGTCCCGAATCACGGAGGCACGTGGACTGAACTGCCGGACCTCGCGATCCTGCCCTCTCAGTTGGCGAACGAGGCCGGTCAGATTACGCG
Source organism: uncultured Acidobacteriota bacterium (assembly GCA_963814955.1). Taxonomy (GTDB): domain Bacteria; phylum Acidobacteriota; class Vicinamibacteria; order Vicinamibacterales; family UBA2999; genus DATCJA01. The sequence goes on along the minus strand of CAWFEX010000006.1, from coordinate 272,993 downwards.
AAAGGACACGTTGCCGGCTTTGAAAAATTTTGTCGAGGAAGGCGGGACGCTGCTGGCCATCGGTCGCTCGACCGCGGTAGCCAGAGAGCTCGGCCTGCCCGTGTCACAACCGTTGTCGTTTTTGCCGACGAGTGAATTCCTCGTTCCGGGCTCGGTGCTGCGCGTTACAGTCGACAATACGGTACCAATCGGGTACGGATTCGAGAAGGATGTCGATGTGTTCTTCGACAAGAGTCCCGTCTTTCGTCTTGAAGGCGGCTCTTCGCCCGGGGATGTCCGGCCGGTGGCCTGGTTCGCGACCGAGGCATCGCTCAGGAGCGGGTGGGCGCTGGGTCAGGCACACCTCAAAGGCATGGTGGCCGTGGCCGATGCGGCGCTCGGGAAAGGCCGCGTGATCCTCTTCGGGCCGGAGATCACGTTTCGCGGTCAGTCGCACGGAACCTTCAAATTCCTCTTCAACGGCATCTATTACGGACAAGCCGCGCAGACCCAGCTCCACTGATCGTGAATAATTGACTGGCAAACGGCTTCGCGCCTCGCGGCGCGTCGTTCCCCTACATCGAACCTATGCTCATAGTCATGAAATTCGGCGGGACCTCTGTGGGTTCCGCGGAACGCATCGCTCAGGCCGCGCAGCTCGCGGTGGATACTGCCGCAACAGGGCACCAGGTCGTCGTCGTTACGTCGGCGATGAGCAAGGTGACCGACACCTTGATTGCGGCCGCTCGTCAGGCTTCGACCGGCGACTGGAAGCCAAAGCTGCGGCAGGAGCTCTTCGATCGGCACAAGGCTGTCGCCGATGCTCTGATCGACGGTGATGCGCCGCGGCACGGCGCCGTGGTCGACGCGCTCCGGCAGCGCCTCGACCGGTTCGAGAATCTCTGTTTCGGTCTCTCCATGGTGCACGAGCTCACGCCGCGTCTGCTCGACGCAATTTCCGGCATGGGAGAGATGCTCGCTGCGCCGCTGGTCGCTGCCGCCATTGCCTCTCGTGGCCGATCGTCGCAGGCAGTCGACGCGACAGAGCTGATCGTCACCACAGACCAGTTCGGGGGCGCCGAGCCTCTGGTCGACGAAACGCGCTCCAAAACCCGTGGCCGGCTCGAGCCTTTGATTGCCAAGGGTGAGATTCCGGTGGTGACCGGGTTCATCGGTGCGACCGTTGACGGGGTCGTGACGACGCTCGGGCGTGGCGGCTCCGACTATTCGGCATCGATCGTCGCCGCTGCCCTTGACGCCAATGAAGTGTGGATCTGGACCGACGTCGACGGCGTGATGACGGCGAATCCTACCGAGGTACCAGAGGCGCGCACACTCTCGGAGATTTCCTACAGCGAGGCGTCAGAGCTTGCGTACTACGGCGCCAAGGTGTTGCACTACAAGACGATTCTTCCTGCGTTCCGGAAGCGCATTCCGGTGCGCATCCTGAACAGCTTCAACCCCACTCATCCCGGTACGCGTGTCACCGTTGAGGGTCACCCCTCGGCGTGCGGCGTCAAGGCGGTGACGTCGATTCGCGGAGTCATTCTCGTTGCGATCAGCGGGACCGGACTGCAGGGGATTCCAGGGATCGCTGCGAAGACGTTTGACGTCGTCGCCGAGCAGCAGGCGAACGTGCTGATGATTTCGCAGGCCTCGTCCGAGAACAACATCTGCTTCGTGCTGAGCGCCGCCGAAGCCCCACGCGTCGTCGCTGCGCTCCGGTCGGCGCTCGAATTCGAGCTCATGCGCGGGCACATCGATGAAATCACCGCTGCACAGCAAGTGGCAATCGTGGCGGCTGTGGGAGACCGCATGAGAGGCACGCCCGGGATCGCAGCGACGGTATTTGGCGCCCTCGGCAACGCGGGCGTCAATATCATCGCGATTTCGCAGGGATCGTCCGAACGGAACATCTCGCTCGTCGTCACCGAGCGCGACGCGGCAGAAGCCGTACGCGCCATCCATCGTGCGTTTCGGCTGGAGACGACCTCCTGAGCCGGAGCATCGCATCAAAACAGACTTCCGCACCGCAGCATGAGCGACGACCTTGATCGACTCGCCACGCGCATCAAGGAAGCACACCGGTTCACCATTCTGACGGGAGCAGGTGTATCTGCGGCGAGTGGGGTGCCGACCTTCAGAGGCCAAGAAGGACTGTGGCGCCACTATCGGCCCGAAGATCTGGCGACTCCACAGGCGTTCGGACGGAATCCTGTTCTGGTGTGGCAGTGGTACTCGTGGCGCCGCGAGATGATCGCGGCCTGCCGTCCAAATGCGGCGCACGAAGTCATCGCTGCCTGGTCGTGCAGACCGGGCTGTCAGGTCGTCACCCAGAACGTCGATGATTTGCACATCCGTGCGGGAACTCGTTCGCTGGTCCGGATACACGGGTCGATCTGGGAGCTGTCATGCTGGAACTCCTGCTCGAAGGGCTCGACGCCATGGCGCGACGAGAGCGTCCAGTTCGGTGAGCTTCCCCCGCGATGCCCTCATTGCGGTGGCACGGCGCGTCCCGCAGTCGTCTGGTTTGGGGAATCGCTGCGCGGGGAAGATCTGCACGCTGCACTTCACGCAACGGCCTGCGACGTGTTCCTTGCGGTCGGAACGTCGGCGGTCGTGTATCCCGCCGCCGGCCTCCTGCATGAAGCGCGGAATCGCGGAGCGTTTACCGCGGAGATCAATCTGGAGGCAACACCGGCGTCAGATGCCGTAGACCTCGCGATCCAGGGGCCGGCTGAAGTGATCCTGCCGCTTGTTGCCGGGCGGATGAGCGTGGGGTGACTTGTGACTTGTGCCTTGTGACTTGTGCCTTGAACTAAGATCCCACCATGCACAACCCGTTCATTCCCGAAACGCTCGAAGGGTGGAGCGTGCTTCACTTGATGTATCGGGTCCGATGGGATCGGCTGCGCGATCTCGCATCGGCGGAGCGAGAACGGCTGTCGGCCGAGGCGGTTCGTGCGCTTGCCGTTCCCGACGCCGGATCGACGGCCATTGTTCAGGTGCTGGGGCACAAAGCCGACCTGATGATCATCTGCTTCCGACGCAGCTTCGATGAACTGGCGAGTGCGCAGCTGGCTCTATCGCGATCCGGTCTCCATGACGCGCTCGAACCCACCGCCTCTTATGTTTCGGTCGTCGAGCTCGGGATGTACGAGATGACCGCGAAGATTCACGAGCAGCTTGGGGCAAGACTCAAGCCTGGGAGCGACGAGTTCGAAAAAGCGTTCGACGAGGAAATGACGACACAACGCCAGCGTGTGATGAATCGTCTGTTTCTCGACATGCCGAAGGCGCGATACGTGTCGTTTTACCCGATGAACAAACGCCGAGGAGAAGCGCTCAACTGGTACCTCGAGGCGTTCGATCGGCGTGCAACGATGATGCGCGAGCACGGTGTGATTGGGCGGCACTATTCCGGCAAGGTCACCCAGGTGATCTCCGGTTCGATCGGGTTCGACGATTGGGAGTGGGCTGTCGATCTCTTCGCGGACGATCCCCTTGTTTTCAAAAAGCTGATTTACGAAATGCGATTCGACGAAGCCAGCGCGAAGTTTGCTGAATTCGGTCCCTTCTACGTCGGCCTTCAGTTTTCGGCAGGCCAGCTGGCGGCGTATCTGAACGGCGAGGTGCCGTCGCTCTCGTAAATTGTCACAAATCTGCACACGGCCGATGCATGCGCGGCAAGGCCGTGGATGTCGAAAATGCTACGGAATTCAGACGCTATTGTCGTATTCGTGTACCCGCCGCGAGATCACAATTTTGTGGCGCGTCTCTAAGTTCTGCGGGCTGAATACGAAGCGACGCTGTCAATTTCCAGGGGTTTGAGGCCCGGAAATTGCTGGGGTAATCCCGCACGAAACCATACGGGAGCACCCAGCCATGAATCCGCAAGACGCCTTTGTCACACGACTTCGCCGGTATCGCGAGCGCTATCAGATTTCACTCGACGAAATCGCGACGATGCTCCGCGTCAAACGCGAGTTGCTCGAGGCGTTTGAACGCAACGACCTGTCGGAATGGCCGCGCGGGTTGTACGCGCGCGCATGGGTGCGTGCATATGCAAACGCCGTCGGACTCGATCCCTCGGACACGGTTGACGAATTCTGTCGGCTCTTCCCGCAGGGCGATCGACGCGTTGGAGGAACGATCCAGGATATCGCCGCCATCGTCGCGCACACATCCGAGTACCGTGATGAGTTCGGCCATCCCATGGAGCGGCGGCGCAGTGAGCAAATCGAGGGCGTGCCGCAGCAGACGTGGTACGTCGCCGCAGCACAGTGGATGCAAACACGCTGGTCCAGGATGCTCTCGACGCTCAGACCGGCGCCCCTGAAACGGACTCCGCGAATCAGTGGTTAAGGGGTCGACTCCCGACCCCGTCTCTACCAGCCGATCGGTTTACCGCGGTTCTGCTCGTCCAGCCAGGCTTTCAGCGGGGCGTAGTAGTCGGCCATAGCCCGCGCGTCCATTTCGCGTTGTCCCGTCAGCGCCTCAAGCGCGTCCGGCCACGGACGCGAAGCGCCCATTTCCAGCGTGGTCTTCAAGCGCCGGCCCGCCTCGGTATTTCCGTAAATCGAACAGCGATGCAGAGGCGTGGTGCACCCGGCTGTTTTCGTCAGCGCCCGGTGGAATTGAAACTGCAGCACCGACGCGAGGAAATATCGGGCGTACGGAGTGTTGGCTGGAATGTGGTACTTGGCACCGGGGTCAAAGAACTCCTCGCCTCTCGGCGACACGGGCCTCACGCCCTGATAGCGTTCGCGCAGTTCCCACCACACGCGATTGTAGTTGTCTGGTGTTACCTGTCCGCTGAACACCTGCCACCGCCACGAATCGACGACCAGGCCGAACGGCAGGAACGCGAGTCGTTGAAGAGCGGTTCTCAAGAGCAGGCCAATGTCGTCGGGGTCGTTTCGCGGCAGTGTCGACGAGGCCGACCTTGCTGAGATATTCGGGCGTGACGGACAACGCGATGGTGTCGCCGATTGCCTCATGAAAGCCGTCGTTGGCACTGTCACGAAAAATCGGCGGCTGCATGGCGTACGCGCGCGAATAGAAATTGTGGCCGAGCTCATGATGGATGACCGTGAAATCCTCTTCTGTTTGATCGATACACATCTTGAAACGGAGGTCATCCACGGCATTGATGTTCCACGCGCTCGCATGACAGACCACTTCGCGATCGCGCGGCTTGACGAAGAGCGATCGTTCCCAGAACGTCTGCGGCAGCGGCTCAAAGCCCAGAGAGGTGAAGAAACGTTCTCCGTACTTCGACATGTCGACTGGCGTGACGTTTCGGGCGCGCAGCACATCGCTCAATGAGGCAGCCTTCCCCCCGCGCTCCGGGCCGACGACGTCGTAGAGGTTCGACCAATCCTGGGCCCACAGATTCCCGAGAAGATGCGCTGGTATGGGACCGGTCGCCGGTACCTGATCGCCGTACCGATCGTGCAGCTTGGCGCGCACATACGCATGCAGCGATAAATACAGCGGTCGCAGCTGGTCCCACAGCCGGTCCAGATCACGGGCGAATGCGTCCGGTGGCATGTCGTACTTCGAGCGCCACATCGCACCCGTGTCAGCAAACCCCAGCTCCTGTGCGCCTTTATTCGACAGTTCGACAAACCGGGTGTAGCTCTGTTTCATGGGCGGCGCCACCGAATGCCAGCCTTCCCACACCTCGCGAAGTCGCGCCGGGGTCCGCTCTTTGGCGAGAATTTCGGTGATTTCTTCGATGTCGAGGCAGCCTTCGCCTGATTCGCCGTCCGCGCAGAACTTGCCACGCCCGTAGGCACCCTCCATGCCCGTCACGAGTTGTGCAAGTTCGGCGGCCTCTTTCGGATCGGAAGGTGCCGCCATTGTGAGCGCGTTCTTGAGCAGCGTCAGTTGCCGCCGCTCGCTGGCAGGCAACTCCACCTGGTCGTAGCGGACCGCCTCCTTGGCGAAGCGCGTCACCGCGGTCATGTAGGTGGCGTTTGCGCGCGCGGCCATGGCCTCGGTATCCGGCGTGATGTACGTGTTCTGGACCCATCCAGCCTCGTTCGCCTCATTGCCGAGCCGCAGCATCGTGCTGTTTGCCTCACTGAGGAAGGCGCGCGCGGCGTCCACGGAGGGAACGTCTATGGCATTACGCTGACAGCCAAATGTGCCAAGCGCGGCAATCGCAGTAACAGCAAGCGACAGTCGAGTCTTCATGCCGCGATCATAGGCGGCGCTGGTGATTTTGCGAAGCGGCCTGTACGGCGCGGCGCAGCACCGTTCCAGCAGATTGCTAAGCCGCCCACAGGCCTTTCTCAGCGGGAAGCCGCGGGCAGGCTCGTGGCTGGTTCGATGAATTTGCGGTGGAGAACGCGGACCGCCTCGTCGGTGCGCTCCCGTGGAACCATCCACGTGATTCGAAACGAGGATGTGTTGACACCGGGCAACTGAATATTGGCCTCGGACAAAGCGTCGAACCCGCTGCGGACGTTGCGGTACGTCGCGTTGATCCCGGCTCCAATGACGCTGACAGCAGCAAAGCCGTCGACAAGATGCACCTGACCCTTCAAGCGTGAGTTGAACGTTTCGCGCAGTCGCGCTTCGTTATGGAGGTTTTCCCGCGAGATGATCAAATTGGTCCTGTCCGCGACGATGTGCAGCTGCTTGCCGGCTACCGCGCACTCGTCCAGGAGGGTCAACAAGTCCGACGCCGGTACCTGGCTCTCGAGGAGAAGGACATCGCGCTCGCTCGCGACGCCGACGACCGTGCCTGGCATCCGGGGCGGACGCTCCCGCACCACCGTTCCATCGGAAGATGGATCCGGGCCCGGAAGCGGACCGCCGGTTGCGCGTGCATATATGGCGATCCCCTTTTCCTTCGCGAACTCGACGGCTTGCGCGTTCAACACCTTCGCGCCTGCCTCGGCCATCTCCTGCGTTTCTTCGTACGACAACGTCGCGATGCGCTGCGCCTCTGGAACCACGCGCGGGTCAGCCGAATACACGCCGTCGACGTCGGAGCAGATCTCGCAGTACTCGGCATCGAGCGCAGCCGCCATTGCGACGGCCGTCGTGTCGCTCCCTCCGCGACCCAGTGTCGTCACTTCCTTGCTGCGTGAGACGCCCTGGAAGCCGGCAACGACGACAATCTTGCCCTGCGCGAGTGCGTCCTGCACGCGATACGGGCGCACTTCGATGATTCGTGCGTCTACATGACGATCCGTTGTAATGATTCCCGACTGGCTGCCTGTGAGACTGATGGCATCTCCGCCCAGATCTCGAATGGCCATCGACAACAGTGCCATCGAAATGCGTTCGCCGGCCGACAGGAGCATGTCGAGCTCGCGCCGCTCGGGATTGGCTGAGATCTGCTTCGCCATGGCGAGCAGTTCGTCTGTCGTGTGTCCCATCGCGGACACCACGACCACCACGGATCGGCCCTCGTTGCGCGTGCGCATGACACGTTCCGCCACTTGACGGAGCTTCTGCGCATCCGCCACGCTCGATCCGCCATATTTCTGGACGACGACCGCCATCTGTCAGCCCGGGGCCTCCGCCCCATTCAATTGTGGGGCCATCCCGCGCCGGAAAACAGAGGCCCGGGATTGCGGATATAATCCGCCCAGTTAAACTGATTCAAGGAGATAACTCCTCCTTTCTCCTCATTCATCGAGGGAGGCCCATGAAACTGCGTACTTGTGTCCTGTCACTCGCGATCGTCGCGACGCTTGCTGCAGTCGCGTGGGCGCAGACTGCGCCCGCTGCTCTACGGTCGCCGGACGTCATCTTTGTCCCCACGCCTCAGGAGGTCGTCGACGCGATGCTCAAGCTGGCGAAGGTCGGGGCGAACGACGTCGTTTACGACCTTGGTTCCGGTGACGGTCGCATTCCCATTACCGCGGCGAGAACGTATGGGGCGCGCGGCGTCGGCATCGACATCGATCCCCAGCGAATCAAGGAGGCGACCGAAAACCTCAAAGCTGCGGGCGTTGGAGACAAAGTTCGCTTTATGAACCAGGACCTTTTCACCACCAATATCAGCGAGGCCACGGTGGTGACCCTGTATCTGCTGCCGTCGCTGAACCTGAAGGTGCTGCCCAAGCTCAACGCCGAGCTCAAGCCCGGCACGCGCATCGTGTCGCACGCCTTCGATATGGGCGATATCAAGCCGCAGCAGACGATGAACGTCAACGGTCGAACGATTTACCTCTGGACGGTCCCAATCAAGTGAGGCGGTCTTAGGCCGGCCACAAGGGGGCAGGGGCGGGATACACGTTCCTGCCCCCTCCCAGCTCTTCCGACCGCCCGAATTCCTGTCCCTGACCCTTCGCCACGCCTGAACCGGGAACCTCTTCCCCTTGCCCCTTCCCCCTGTTAGTATTGCGACCCAGTCTCATTATTGAGGTTCCATCATGCTCCAGGCGTTCGTGATTACGCTCCGGGAAGGCCTCGAAGCCTTTCTGATCATTGCCATCAGCCTTGCGTATTTGCGCAAGAGCGGAAGGCATCAGCTGATACCGGCGGTTCATTGGGGCATCGGCCTGTCGGTGTTCCTGAGCATCGGCGCGGGCGTGCTGTTTCAGCGTGCCTCGAACCAGGCGCTCTGGGAAGGCGTGCTGGCGCTGGTCGCGGCGGTGCTCGTTGCATCGCTCATCATCCACATGTGGCGGCATGCGCGCCGCATGAAGGGTGAGATCGAGCAGCATCTCGAGCAGTCGGCGCTGAAGACAGGCGCCAAGGCGTTTGCCGGCGTTTTCCTCTTCACGCTGCTGATGATCACTCGTGAAGGCATGGAAACCGCGATGCTGATGGGCACCTTGCTGTTTCAGGTGCGCGCGATCGAGATCATCGGTGGCGCCGCGGCGGGCATCGTATGTGCCGCCATCGTTGCCAGCCTTTGGTCACGCTACGGGCACCGCGTCAACCTGAGCTTGTTCTTCCAGGTGACGGCGGTGTTCCTGGCTGTTTTTGTCGTGCAGCTGCTGATATACGGCTTCCACGAGTTGACCGAGGCCAACCTGTTTCCATATAGCGAACCGCTGCACTGGGCCACGGAGCCGTATGGTCCAGACGGTCGCTACGGACAGTGGCTGACGTATCTGCTGGTCATTCTCCCGATGGGATGGCTGGTATTCGCGGGCATCTTTGGAGGGAAACGGACGCCGTCCCCTGTTCAGCAGACGGTCGCTCGCTAGGCCTGATAAAGTCACAAGTCACAAGTCACAAGTCAGAAATCACAAGTCACAATTATGGTTTGAGACGTGTGGCTTGTGACTTGTGTCTTGTGACGTGAAATGACCAATCCAAAACCACCGCTGACCACTGAACTCGTCTGGTCCGAGGGTCTGCGCTTTGCGGCGGCGAGCGGCCCGAACGCGATTGTGGTGGATGGCGATGGCGCCGCCGGGCCATCGCCGATGCAGCTCGCCGCGTTTGCCCTGGCCGGCTGCATGGCCGCCGACGTCGTTGCGATTCTCCAGAAAGGGCACCATCCATTAACCGGTCTGCGAGTCTCGATGTCCGCGGACCGCGCTGAGAATCCGCCTCGCCGCTTCGTCCGCGTTACGATCCACTTTCACGCGTCAGGCGAGGTGCCCAAGGAGGCGTTCGAACGCGCGATTGCACTGTCGCATGAGAAGTACTGTTCAGTGTGGCATTCCATGCGCCAGGACATCACGTTCCTCACCTCGTTCGACATTCACCGGTGAACACCGCACACGCGCCGAGCGAACGCAAAGCCTATCTCGACTGGCTGCGGGGCGTCGGCGTCCTCGTCATGATCCAGGGGCACGTCATCGACTCCTGGACGGCGGTACCGGATCGGACTCGTGAGGCTTATCACTGGATAACCTTCGTTGGCGGCATCGGCGGCGCTCCGGTGTTCCTGTTTCTCGCGGGCGTCGCTCTGGTGCTTGGAAGCGCCGCCCGGATTCGCCGCGGCAGGACGGTGGCGCAGGCCAGAGCACTGGCGCTGACGCGTGGCTGGCAGATCTTCGGTCTGGCGTTCCTGTTTCGTCTGCAGTCGTGGATCATCAGCGGCGGTTCGCCGGGGACGCTCCTCAAAGTCGACATTCTGAATGTCATGGGATTGTCGATGGTCGCGGCGGCTCCGCTCTGGAGCGCCGGCGGGCGGTGGTCCCGGACGATGTTGTTCGCGCTTGTCACGGTCGCCGTTGCAATGCTGACCCCCCTTGTGCGCACATCGGAGCTGATCGCTGTACTGCCCGATCCGGTCGAGTGGTATTTGCGCCCGGCGGGCAGCGCAACCACGTTCACGCTGTTCCCGTGGACTGCGTTCCTGACGGCGGGCTGTGCCGTCGGGTTGTGGCTGGACACGAAAACGCACCGCGAAGAGCGGCGTGTGAACTACCTGCTGATGGCGGTTGGCGTCATGGTGGCGCTGGCTGGCTACTCGGCGTCGTTCCTGCCCGCTATTTACGCACAAACGAATTTCTGGACGAGCTCCCCGACGTTTTTCTTCGTTCGTCTCGGCATCCTGATGACGCTCGTGGGCGGTGTCTATGCGTTGCACGCCAACGTCTACCGCGCACCGGGGCGCTCACCCTTGTGCGAGCTAGGACGCTCCTCGCTGTTTGTCTATTGGATTCATGTGGAAATGGCCTACGGTGTTCTCAGCGCCCCGCTCCACCGCCGCCTGCCGCTCGAATGGGCGTACGTGGCGTTCATCCTGTTCAGCCTCATGCTCTACGCGCTGGTGAAGCTGAAAGAACACGTCCGAACCACGAAGTTCACGATGGCCGCGAAAGGCCTTTCGCAACCGTCGCCCTCGTAAGCCTTCGTGATCCGATCCTTCGTGACTTCGAGATCTTCGTGCTCGTCGCGGTCTAGAACGCGACGAGATACGTCATCTTGGCGATGACCGCGCGGCTGAGCATCTGGCCTGTGCGCTCGTCGCGGCGCTCGTTGTAAACGAGGAAGAAATCACTCAGTGGGCGATGGATGATGTTGAAGCGGAGGTTCGATGTCCACTGGTGATTGTCGCTGTTGTACTGCACGAGCGCGTTGAAGAACATTTTCGTGTTGAAGTTGTAGTTCACCCGCGTCGTCACGAGCTTCGAGAGGAACGCGCCCGTTGAAAGCTCGATGTCGTTGAGCTGCAGGTTCACTGACGCATTGAAATTCTCGTTCAGCCGTATCGAGGGCCCAAAGGTCAGGTTCCGCCGGTGCCCGTCGTAAAACGTGCCCATGCCGTATCGGGTATTGAACGATATGGGTGCTGCCTCGTTCGTTCGCCAGAACGCGAAGTATTCGTTGTAACTCGTATCGGCCGGGGTTCACGACGGTTCCGCTTGAACTGTTGATCGTGAACGGTTCCGGAATCACTTCGATCTGCGGGTTGACGCCGATTTCGGCGTTCGACCCGTCCTGCAGGTTGAGATTCCAGTGGTACCCCATGTACGAGGTATCGAGGCCCCCGTCCTGATGCCTGAATACGTCGAATTCAATGTGCGGCTGCATCTGCCGCAGCCACTTCGACATGGATACGGGCCGTAGATAGCGGCCGAACCGGCCGTCGAAGTTGTGGATACCCAGCCTCGGTACGTAACCCATCTGGTCGTCGAACTGATCACCGATTCCGCTGTAGCCGGTCTGTCCCTGCCACGTGCGGGTCTGATAGTTGAAGCCGGCACGGCTCGCATATGCATTTCCCCGATCCGGAGTCTCGGATTCCGGGGAAAAGGACCTGGCGAGGTACGTATTGAGAGTGAGATCGCCGAAACGGAAATTCGCGTCGAACCCGGCGATGCGGTTGAAAAGCGGCCCGCCTTGTTCCTTGTTGAGCACGATGGCGCCGATATCGGAATTGGCCAGAATGTTGCGGCGCAGGCGCAACGCTGTGAAATTGGTAGAGGGGTGCGTCGATTGTTCGCGCTGCTGGATGTTGAGTAAGCCGACCGAATACGCGCCCTGACGACCGGTCAGGCGCGTCCCGCCCAGGATGGGAATCGGCTCTCCCTCGTCGGAGAGGCCGATGCGACGGCTGAAGAAGAGCTGCATTTCGCGGGCCCCGCCACCGCCCCCGCCTCCGCCAAACTGGCCGGCATTGGTGCCGAACTGAAAGATGCCCGAGTTCTCGAGGAAGAAGTCGCGTTTTTCCGGAAAGAACAAGCTGAAACGTGTCAGGTTGACCTGCTGCTCGTCGGCTTCGACCTGCGAGAAGTCTGTGTTGACAGTGAAGTCCCAGACCAGTCCGGTTGTGACTCCGTACTTGACGTCGAGGCCCGCGTCGAAATCGCCGCGCGTCGCTGCAGAGCCGATGGAGTTCGAAGCCCCCGCCGCGTAGGGTTTGAAACGTAGATTCTTACCGGACCGCAGCCCACGCATTCCTTCAACGGTTCCCGCGAGCGATACGCGCTCGACATCGTAGATGCGTGGCACGGGCGACCAGTAGCTGTCCTCGTTGAGCCGCCGAACCTTTCGCTCGAAGTTGAGTCCCCAGGTCTGCGTGTCGCTGCTTACGAACTTCAGCGTGCGGAACGGGATGCGGATTTCTGCGTACCAGCCCGTCTCCGTGACCCGCGTCATGACATCCCAGATGCCGTCCCAGTCGGCGTTCCGCTCTCGGCCTTCGTTCGCCATCTGCGAATCCCACTTGGCACCGGCGGGATTGGTCGCGAACTGATACCCATTCCTCGCGTCATGGAACGTGTCGAGAATGATGCGAAAGCCGTCACTGTTTCCTGTGTTGAAATCCTTCTTCAGGTCGTTGACGATGAGCCGTCCGGGCTCGTCGTCTTTGGCAAACACACCGAAATAGAGGGCGTCGTCGTCATAGAGCAACCGCACCTCGGTGTCGTAGGTCGCGGGCTCGCCCTCGCGCGGGTCGTTCTGCACGAAGTGGCTGGCGAAGGGTGCGTTACTCCAGGCAGGTTCGTCGAGCATGCCGTCGACCACGATGGTTCCAGAGGCACGGACGGCCACCAGGCGCCGCTCCAATCGCGCCGTTTCGTAGTTGATGGCGGCGCCGACCGATGCTGACGCCCCAGTTCCAGCGGGCGCCTGTTGCGCAAAGGCAGGCAGCGGATGGGCCGCCTCGTTGAACGTTAGGGCAACAGCCACTGCGCAAATCTTGGTGTCTAGACGAACCAAGCTAACTCCTTGTGCCTGCATCAGATAATGTGAGCATGGCGCACTTCACCATCACGATCTTCGAACAAAAACCAAAAAAACGGGTTGAGCGAGGGGTTCCGTGGCCGATACAATCCGCCTCTTACCTTCGTCCGTCGAAGGGAGTCGGAGAGGACCTTACATGATAAACGTGGCTGCCATCCGAATGCAGCAATTTGGTGTGCAGTTCTATCAGGCATCGCTGACCGCCGAAGACATCGACAAGCTCGTTCGCTTCGAGGTGCTGAATTACGGCGAGTCCGGACAGCCTCCGGTTCGCGGCGGAAGCAGGAAAGCGCCCTCGAAGGTGAATTGGGACCTCCTCGAGCGGCGTATCGCATCCAGTGAAAAGGCCTACCAGCGGCAGATTATCAGGCGAAAGATTGACGAACTGGTGCAGTACTACGAGCAATGCCGGCAGGCACGCGACCTTCCGTCCATCCCAGGGGCCGTGATCATTTCGTGCGACGAAAAACTCAGTTTCGAGCCCATAGAGGCGGGTGCAGTCGTCGGCCGGCTCAAGGTGCCGGAGCGTGAGGGCATCCTGCGAGCTATCGACGGGCAGCACCGGTTGCTCGCTCTTCACGCAGATATCGAGAACATGCGCGGGCACGACTTCACGGTGCCGGCCATCATTTTCGACCGTCTGCCCGAAGACCACATCGTGCAGATGTTCGTAACGATCAACGCCAAGCACACCCGCCTCAATGCATCACACCTGGTGAGCCTCTCGGGCCGGCAACTCTACCGTGACGAGTCGCTGGCGGCGGCCCACGACGTCGTGCGCGCCCTGAACGACCGCGAGGATTCCCCGTTGTACGGGGAAATCAAGCTACTGGGAGTGGGCCGTGGCCGTGTGGCGCAGGCGCCGCTCGCGCAGGAGCTCAAAAAGCTGTTTGCCAGCGATGCGTTCGGAGGGCCCCGGAAATCGGCCGATTTCCGCGAAGACTCACGGAAATTCTTCGTGAATTACGTCAAACAGGTGGCCGTCGTGTTTGGCGCCGCCTGGAACGGTCGTAAATACAGCATCAAGTCCGCGACGGCCCTTCGCGCATTCATCCGGGTGTCGCCTGATGTCGTTCGCCGGCTGGATCAGGACCATGCGGAGCGGAGCGATTTCCGCGCAATTGGACGTGTTATCGCACCATGGGGCCGTCGCATCGGAGACCAGCGGTTTGAAACCGAGGGCGCGTGGAAACGAAGCGGCACCACGGTCGATACGCTGGCCCGGGAGCTGAAACTGGCTCTGGAATATCCGGAAGGCGCGGGGGTCTAAGAAACGAAAAAAAAACAGGAAGGGACGCATAAGCGCCCCATCCTGCTACGCCGGCCTGGCTCCCCCCAGCGTTTACGACGTCCTGCCGTAAACCACAGACCGACGCCCGCTATATGGCAACTGGTGTGCCGCACTATTTGCTCGAAAACCTCAACCTATTAGCTGGACGGAGTTTCAACCGTGTGGGAAGAATTACAAGGGTGTACTGCTGACAGGCATGCGGGTCGACCTCAACGCTGACGTTGGCGAGGGCCGGATAGGCGCGCTTGGGCAGGACCCCGCGCTAATGCCCTACATTACGTCGGCCAACGTTGCGTGCGGGTTTCACGCAGGTGGGCCCGCAGTCATGCGCGCTACTGTTGCGCTGGCCAGTGCGCATGAGGTGGCCGTAGGCGCGCACCCTGGTTTTCCCGATCTCGAGGGATTCGGCCGCCGCGAGCTCAACGTTACGCCCCGCGACGTCGAGGATTTTGTCGTCTACCAGATTGGGGCGCTCGCGGCGATTGCCGCTGCCCAAGGCGTGCGCTTACAGCATGTCAAGCCGCACGGCGCGCTGTTCAATATGGCGGCACGCGACGCGTCGCTTGCCGACGCGATTGCGCGCGGCACGGCAATCATTGACCGTACGCTCATCCTCTTCGGGCTGCCGGGTTCAGAGCTGATTGGCGCCGGCTGGCGGGCGGGCCTCCGCACGGCGTCCGAAGGATTTGCCGATCGGGCGTATCAAAACGATGGCGCGCTCGTGCCTCGTCAACACCAAGGCGCCGTCATCCACGATCCCCAGTCCGTGGTGCAGCGGGCTGTCCGCATGGTGCGCGAACGGACCGTCGAGACCATCGACGGCTCTGTCATGCCCCTGCTGGTCGATACCATTTGCGTGCATGGCGACACCCCTGGCGCGGCAAACCTGGTCTCGCTTATCAGAGGCGCACTGGTTGAAGCGGGAATTGAGGTCAAGCCGTTGCGAGCCGCCTGAGCCGACCCCGTCGCTCAGCTGGCGCGCTTTGTTTCTTCTTCGACAAGCACGCGCCTGAGCACCTTGCCAACCATCGTCTTTGGGAGCTCTTTTCGGAACTCAACCTGAGCGGGCACCTTGTACGGCGCGAGGCGCTCGCGACAGTACGCTCTGAGCTCGTCTTCGGCGACCGTCTGTCCCGCCTTGAGGATGACCCATGCCTTCGGCACCTCGCCCTTGAATGAATCGGGCACGCCGGCAACGCTGGCTTCCATCACCGCTGGATGCGTCGCCAGAACCTCTTCGATCTCGCGGGGCCAGACCTGGAACCCGCTCGTCTTGAGCATGTCTTTCTTGCGATCGACCAGAAAGATGTAACCCTCATCATCCATGTACGCCAAATCGCCGGTGTGAATCCAGCGACCGCCGGGACCGTGCAGGCGAAGGGTCGCCGATGTTTCCTCCGGGTTGTTCCAGGTACTCCTGCAGATGTTGTGGCGCCCGCAGGATCAGTTCACCGACTTCGTTGACCGCGAGTTCATGCTCTCCACTCTCGGTGTCGACGATGCGGATTTCCACATCCGGGAGTGGCAGGCCGATCGACCCGATCTTGTTTTTTCCCTTAACCGGGTTTACGCAGCACGCCATCATTCCTTCGGTCAACGAGTAGCCCTCGACAATGCGCGCACCGGTGGCGTCCTCGAAGCGCCGCTTCGTTTCTGCCATCAGTGCCGCGGCTCCGCAGAAGCACAGCTTGATACTGCTCAGGTCGACTTTGCCACTTCGGACGTCCGGGTGGTTCAGAATCGCCGTGTAAAGCGTTGGAATGCCGTTGAAGAACGCGGGTTTTACCTGACGGATTGTTTTCAGCAGATCGCCGATGTCGCGCGGATTGGGGACCAGTGACAGTGGGGCGGGTGCGACGATAGCCAATGCCTGCACGCCCACGTTTCCGTACACGTGGAAAAGCGGCAGAGGCAGCATGATGGAGTCAGTCCACCGGTTCAGTGCCGATTTCGTCCATTCGTACAGTTGCAGGCCCGCCGCCACGTAGTCGCGATGCAGGCCGACGACGCCCTTCGGAGTTCCCGTCGTGCCGCCGCTTGAGAGGATCACCGCCCTGTCGTCTGGACGCACGTCCACAGCTGGACGTGACGCGGAGCGGTGCTGGCGCAGCAATGTTGCGAACCAGAGATCGTTGGCGTCAATCGCGATGCGGTGGCCGTCTTTCTTTTCCTTGAGGAGCGTGAAAAGGAATCGAAGCACGGGCGGCAGATACTCCTTGATCGACGTGGCGATGACCAACCGCACACCCGTGCGTGCCTGGATTGTCTTGATGCGCTGGTAAAACGGTGTAAGCGCAACCACGAGCATCGCTCCGGTGGACGCCAGCGCCAATTCGAGCTCGCGCTCCGTGTAGATTGGATTCAGCGCGACAACAATCGCCCCGGCTTTCCAGATGCCGAATTGCGCAATCATGAACTGCGGACAATTGGGCAGCAGAACCGCGACGCGATCGCCCGGCCGAACGCCTAACGATGCCAGGCCGGCCGCAAACGCATTGCTCTGCGACTCGAGCGCGGAGTACGACAAGGAGGCTCCCTTGAACAGCAGGGCAGGCTTGTCGCCGTGCATGCGCGACAGATCGGAGAGGTAGTCGAGAAGCGTTTTATCGGGATAGGGCGCAATGCTCGGCGCAACGTCGGCGTCGTAGTGCGCTAACCACGGCTTCACGGGACGATTCTACCCATTCGAACGTTCGGATCGTCGGGCCGTTTGACCGCCTCGAATCGTTTTTATTTGCCGTGAGGCGAATGGCTCGAATGTGCCGGTGGGCTAAGACAGGAGCATCAGCAACAGCGCCTTCTGCGTATGCAGCCGGTTTTCGGCCTGGTCGAAAACGACAGACGCGGATGATTCAAACACCTCGGCCGTAACCTCTTCGCCGCGATGGGCGGGCAGACAGTGCATGAAAAGCGCCCGCGGACCTGCCGACGCCATCAGCTGACCGTTCACCTGAAATGCCTCGAACTTCCGCCGCCGTACCACGGCCTCGCTCTCCTGCCCCATCGACGTCCACACATCGGTGTAGACGGCATCCGCACCGATGACCGCCTCGCGTGCGTTATTGAACGTTCTGACGCGCGCCCCGCCGCGCGCAGCGCGCGCGCCCGCTTCAACAACGCGCGCCGGAAGCTCGTAGCCCTCAGGCGTCGCCACATGCACCGAGATCCCCATCTGTGGCGCAGCGTGGACGAGCGATGTCGCGACGTTGTTGCCATCTCCAACGAACGCCAGCGTGCGTCCCTGGCAGTCTCCCCAGCGCTCGACCAACGTGAGCAGGTCCGCGAGAGCCTGGCACGGGTGCTCGGCGTCGCTGAGCGCGTTGATGACGTGCAGGCGGCCGCCTGCTGTCGCCAGCGTCTTGGCTTTGTCGTGCGCGAAGGTCCGAATGACCAGCGCCTTCACCCACCGTTCGAGATTGCGCGCCACGTCCTGGAGTGGTTCACGCGTACCGTCGGCGAATTCTCGGGAAAGGTGAAGGGTTTCACCGCCAAGCTCACGGATGGCGATCTCGAACGTCGTCCGCGTGCGAAGCGAGGGCTTTTCGAAAAGAAGCGCCACATGGGCGCTCTTGAGGGCTTTCGCGGTCGGCGCGTCGTGTCCGAGACCGCGCTCCGACTTGATTCGTGCGGCAGCCTCGATCAGACGAATGAGTTCATCCGTCGAAAGATCGAGAATCGAGAGAAAGTCCTTTGCCGGCGCAATGGTGCTCATCGAACGATCCGAACGTCCCGGATAGTCATGTCCGATACTCGCCGTTGATCCGCACGTACTCGGCGCTCAAATCGCACGTCCAGATCGTCGCCGAAGCGCCGTCAGCGAGGCCCAGACCCACGTCAATCTGAATCGCCTTGCCCTTGAGGTGCTGCGCGGCAACGGGCGCAGCATCGTCGTGCGGCAGACCGTTTTCGAACAGCAGTGTGCCGCCTACGTGAACAGTGAGACGGTTGATGTCGAATGTCACGCCGGATCGTCCGGCTGCGGCGACAATGCGGCCCCAGTTCGGGTCCGCGCCATGAACGGCGGTCTTGACGAGCGGCGAGTTGGCAATCGTCCGCGCCACGTGGCGTGCTTCATCGATGGTGCGACCGCCCGAGACAGTCACTGCAATGAGCTTCGTGGCGCCCTCGCCGCCGCGCACGATGGCGACGGCAAGTTCCCGCGAAACGGCAAGCAGGCCCTGCAACAGTGCCGGATACAGCTCCTCGTCGACGACGACGTCGCTGGCGCCAGACGCCATGGCAAACAGCGAATCATTCGTAGAGCACTCGCCATCCACGGTAATGGCATTGAAGGTGTCGCTCGCCGAGCTCAGAAGCGCCCGCCGTAGCAATGTTGGCGATACGTGCGCGTCGGTGGTCAGGAATCCGAGCATCGTTGCCATGTTCGGTTCGATCATGCCCGACCCCTTCGCCATGCCGCCGACCGTGAACGATCCTCGGGGTGTTTCGACGACGACTGCATGTTCCTTTGGGAACGGATCGGTCGTCATGATTGCGCGAGCGGCATCGGAACCACCCGCTCGATCGAGCCGGGTTACGGCTTGACGGATGCCAGTGGCGACGCGCTCGATTGGCAGCCCGACACCAATGACTCCTGTACTCGCGACCAGCACTTCCTCCGGCGCACATCCAAGCGCAGCCGCCGTCTCGGCGGCCATCCGTTTCGCGTGCGCAAATCCCTGTTCGCCAGTGCAGGCGTTGGCACAGCCGCTGTTCACCACGACGGCTCGCGCCTTGCCGCCGGTGTGATGAAGATGCTGCTGCGATAGTTGCACCGGAGCGGCCTGGGCAAGATTGGTGGTGAACAGCCCCGCTGCGCTGACGGGCGACGCAGCTGCGAGTACGGTCAGGTCGAGCGCCGAAGGCAGGGCTTTGATACCGCTATGTACGGAGCCCGCTTCGAATCCCCGGGCGGCCGTGATTCCGCCGGCGACGGCCGCAATCGAGGAGGAAGCGCCTGCGCGAATCGCGTTAGCCATGCTGTACGCGCCGTTGCCCGAGCGCTCGTACTACCGCGTACTGACCGCAGCGTCGAAAGTGAGGACAGTTGTGGCAATCGGTCACGATCTTCTCGGGCAGCCATACGTGCGGAACAATGGAAAAGCCCTGACGGACGAAGTACGACGGCCGATGCGTGAACGCGCACAGCTTTTCGAAACCGCAATCGGTGGCACGCTGCACGAGGCGCTGGATGATATCGGTACCCAGCCCGAGACCGCGGATATCGCCGCTGACGACGAGCGACCGAATTTCGCTGACAGCGCTGCTGAGAGGTGCGAGCTCGCCACAGCCGACCAGCCGGCCGTCTTGTGTCGCCACGAGGAAGCGGTGGACATGCGCCCTGATGTCATCGAGACTGCGCGGCAGCAGGTGTCCTTCCGCGAGGTACTCGGTAATCAGCGCATGAATCGCCGTGGCATCGGCATCCCCCGCGGCGCGAACGGTTGTTTCCGTCTCGAGCGCGGACGAAGCGAGCGGGTTTGGAGCAATGACCGTCAAAGGTAGCGCCATGGACGCTGTGGTCACACCTGCACCTCCTGAGACACTTTTGCGAACACCGCGTCGAGCATGTCGGCTGCACGATCGATTTCGGCTGCCTCGACGATGAGCGGCGGCAGCAGTCGCACGACTTTCTCATCCGTCCGGTTGACCAGCAGTCCGCCTTCGCGCGCCGCGTCGATGACCGGCATCGCATCAACGGCGAGCTGAACTCCGCGCATGAGCCCGGCGCCTCGGACCTCCGTGATGACTGGATACTTGAGAGCCAGCGTCCTGAGCCGCCGTTCGAGATGCATCCCTGCGGCTTTCACGTGATCGATGAGACCGTGATCCATCAGCTGGCCGAGAAAAAACGCGGCTGCTCGAGTACCGAGGAGATTTCCGCCGTAGGTGCTGCCATGATCGCCGGCCGAAATCGCCTGGGACACACGTTCCGAGACAAGAGCCGCTCCAACAGGTATTCCTCCCCCCAGCGCCTTGCCCACTGAAATCAGATCCGGTCGAAGGCCGAGCGCCTCGAAGTAGAACGGACGGCCGGTCCGTCCCAGTCCGGTTTGCACTTCGTCGGCGATGTACAGCGTGCCCGTCCGAGCACAAACCTCGTTGATGGCCGCGGCGAATTCAGGTTTCAGCGGACGGATTCCACCCTCACCCTGGATTGGCTCGGCAATGATCGCAGCCGTGCGGTCCGACACCGCCGCGGCAAGCGCCGCGGGATTGTCGGGATCGACGAATGTGACCCCCGGCAAGAGGGGCGCAAACGGAGCGCGATAGTGCTCATCGTGAGTCACCGATAGCGATCCGAACGTTCGTCCGCCAAACGCCCCTTGCAAAGCGACGAATTCGGTACGCGTCGTCGCGCCCTGAGTGTGCCAGTAACGCCGCGCAAATTTCAGGCATGCCTCGACCGCTTCGGTTCCGCTGTTGCAGAAAAACACCCGTGACAGACCGGACAACTGTGCCAGGCGCGCCGCTGCTTCTCCCTGGAACGGGTGGTAATAGAGGTTCGAGGTGTGCATCAGCGTCGCTGCCTGATCCGCGATCGCCGCGGTGAGCCCAGGGTGTGCGTGCCCGAGCGACGTCACGCCGATTCCAGAAATGAAGTCGAGATACTCGCGGCCCTCTGTGTCGTAGAGACACACGCCGCGTCCTCGGACGAACGCGACAGACTGGCGCTTGTACGTCGGGAGAACGTGCCGCGATTCCCGGGCTTTGATGTCTTCAAGGGTTGTCATCGAACGACCTGCGTGCAGCCTGGCAGCGGTCCCGTGACCGTGGCGAGCCGCTCGAATGGAATTTCGCGTCCATTCGCAATCAACACATCGCCAACGCCTTTTCGGAGTGCGGCCCGGCAGGCTTCGAGCTTGGCGACCATTCCTTTGTTGGCAGTGCCCGCCCTGATGAGTCGTGCTGCAGCGCTCGCGGTCAGGCGGCCGATCGTGTGGCCTTCATCATCGAGGACGCCTGACGTGCCCCCGGCGATCACGAGTCTCGTTGCCTGCAGCTCAACTGCGAGATGCGACGCGAGCGTATCCGCGTTGACGTTGAGAAGCTGGCCCTGGCGGGTTGCGCCCAAGCACGCCACAACCGGCAGGTACCCGCCGGCAAGGAGGTCCGTGAGCAACCGCGGGGTGCCATTGTTGATGGGCGATCCAACAAGCCCGAGATCGACTTTGGTCCCTGCGACACTGGTCATCGGGCCCGCGCGTCGCACGGTCACGACCGATGCGTCAGCGCCGGTCAATCCCACGGGATTGGCCCCCGCGGCGCGAAGCGCCGCGACAAGGCGCGTATTGATGGCGCCGGCCAGCACGGAAACGACGACGTCCAGGGTGCGCGAGTCGGTCACGCGGAGGCCGTCGATCTGCTGCTTGGGAATTCCCGCTGCGGCCAGAGCCGAATCGATTTCGCGCCCTCCGCCGTGGACGATAACCAGAGCGGAATACTTCGCGAGGCCCGCGATCCCCGTCGCGAGACGACGAAGTTCATCGGGGTGCTCGAGTAGCTCGCCGCCGAGCTTCAAAACAATCCGGGATCCGGGACCCGGGATCCGGGATCCGCTGCGGGACCGGCGCTGAGCGCCAAGCTTCGGACCTCGGGTCCCGGATCCCGAATCCCGTTTCATATCAGGCCCGTCCGCTCGTCGACGCCAAGCATGATGTTCAGGTTCTGAATCGCCTGCCCGGCGGCGCCCTTCAGCAGATTGTCGAGGACGACGATCAAGACCCCGCGCCCGCGTGTTTCGTCAACGCGCCAGCCGATGTCGCAGAAATTCGTGTGTGCGACATGTTTGATTTCCGGCAGTTCGCCGCCGGTGAGCCGGACGAACGGCTTCGACGCGTACGCCTCGTGCAGCGCTTCCGCTACCCGTGCCTCCGTCGTCCCGCGGCGGAGCGTCACGTAGATCGATTCGAGGATGCCGCGGTCGAGCGGCACGAGGTGCGGCACGAACGTCACCTCCAAACCAAGCTCCTGCTCGATTTCGGGGGCATGCCGGTGCGAGAAGACGCCGTACGCCGCGACGCTGCCATGGTTCTCGCTGAAATGCGTTCGCTCGCTGGGCGCCTTGCCGGCGCCGGAAATCCCCGACTTCGCATCGACGACGATGCCGCCCTCGAGGAGGCCCGCCGCGGCCAGCGGTTCGAGCGCCAGAAGGGCGGCCGTGGGATAGCAGCCCGGACACGAGGCCAGCCTCGCGCTCTGAATGACCTCTGCATGCCGCTCCGGCAGAGCGAAGACGACGCCCTGAGGCAGCGACGTAGTCGCTGGGTACCAACGGTGCCGATCGGCGTCGTTGCGGATGCGGAAGGCACCGGACAAGTCGATGACGCGGACGCCGCGCTCGAGCAGGGTCGCGCCGACTTCCGCGGCCGCCGCTTCGGGAAGCGCCAGGAACACGATGTCAGCGTTTTCGGCGAGACGGTCGATGTCGAACGGCGTGACGGCGCCGTCCCAGATACGCTTGAGCGCCGGAAGCGGCCGGGGCGTACTCGTCGCGGCGGAGGACATCGCACCGGTCAGCGCGACGGCCGGGTGCCGGGCGAGCAACCGAACGAGCTCCTGGCCGGCGTAGCCGGTTGCGCCCGCGACCGCGACGCGGGCCAGTACCGACGTGGCGCCGTCGCGCGCGGCTCGAGGGGCTTCTGTGGCCATTTTGGTCATCGGCAAAAAGAATATTTATACATTCACGTGTATAAACAGTCAAGCGATTGGTGCTATTCTTAAGGGCTCGATGGTGAGGAAACGCCCGTGAAGGCGAGACGGCAGTCGGCGGTCCTCGACGTCATCCAGCAGAAGCCCGTGCGCAGCCAGGAACAGCTGCGTCGTCTTCTCCGTGCGTCCGGCTTCGATGTGACGCAGGCCACCTTGTCCCGCGACATTCGCGAGCTCGGTCTTGTGAAAGGCGGCGCGGACGGCGCCTATCAGTCGCCGGTGCCGGCGGGCTCGAACGGGAACGCGACGAAGTCGCTGCTGCATCGCGCGCTGGCCGAATACCTGACCCGCGTCGACCGGGTGCAGCAGCTTGTCATTATTCGGACCGGACCAGGTCAGGCGCCGCTGCTGGGCGTCGCCCTCGACAGCGCGCGTCTTCCGGAGGTGATCGGCACTATCGCCGGCGACGACACCATTCTGGCGGTTTCGCCCGACGCCCGCCGCGCGCGTGCGTTGATCAAGCTGCTCGAAAGACTTTCGAGAACATGACAGAGCGCATCGTCTTTGCCTGCTCCGGATCTGAGAACGTCGGCGTAGCGATTCCTGCGCTCGCCGC
Source organism: uncultured Acidobacteriota bacterium (assembly GCA_963814955.1). Classification (GTDB taxonomy): domain Bacteria; phylum Acidobacteriota; class Vicinamibacteria; order Vicinamibacterales; family UBA2999; genus DATCJA01. The sequence goes on along the minus strand of CAWFEX010000006.1, from coordinate 249,336 downwards.
CGGGCATGGCGCTGAGATCGTGACGCTGACGCTCGACGTGGGCCAGGACCATGAGCTCGAGGAGGTCCACGATCGCGCGCTGCGCTCGGGCGCAGTCAGGGCGCACGTCCTCGATGTGCGGGACGAATTTGCGCACGAATTCGTCCTGCCCGTCTTGCAGAACGGCATGCTGAAGAACGGCGCCGAGCCGATCACCTTTCCGCTCGCGCAAGCGATCATCGGCAAGAAGCTCGTCGAAATGGCGCTGATCGAAGACGCCACGGCGGTGGCGCATCACTGCCACGGTCTCGATCGAATGCGAATCGAAAACAGTGTGAGCGCGTTGAATGCCAAGCTGCGCGTCATCGCCTTTGACAGCGAGGCCAGCACGTCGCTCAGCACCCATTCGAACTTGTGGGGGCGCGCGGTCGACTACGATATGTCCGGCAATCCGCCGGAACCACCATACTCGTGGACGAAGCCGTCCAACGCAGCACCTGAGACAGGAGCAGACGTCGAAATCGAATTCGAACACGGTCTTCCGGTCGCTATCAACGGGGTTCCTCTGGACTTGACCGAGCTGATCGAAAGCGTGTCGATCATCGCGGGGCAACATGGTGTCGGACGGATTGCACCAAGCCACGACGCCATGCGACCAGGCGAATCGCGTCGCATTTACGAAGTGCCGGCGGCCACCGTGCTGCACGCCGCCCATGCTGCGCTTGAACTGGAGAGCGGCACGCGCGATGTGCTGCAATTGAAGCAGCAATTTCGTGACAAATACGTCGAACTGGTCGTGCAAGGGCGCTGGTTTACGCACGTTCGCGAGGCGCTGGATGCCTTCAGTTCCGTCGTACAACGGCATGTGAACGGGACTGTGCGTGTTCAGCTTCGCAGGGGTGAATGCACTGTGCTCGACGTACATCATCGCCAGTCCGGTGCCGCATCTCGGGACCACGACACTCAAGGGAGCGCTTCAGCATCGCCGATCGCACATGCCCGCGTGGCGGCGCGAAGGCGATGACACTCTGGTCGGGGCGCTTTGACACCATTCCGGACCCCGAGGCGTTCGATTTCGGTGTGTCGTTTGGCTTCGACCGCGCACTCTTTGAAGACGATGTCACGGGCAGCATCGCATGGGCAGAGGCGCTTCGCGCGGCGGGTGTGCTGTCCGATCATGACGCGCGCACGATCGTGGATGGCCTCAAAGCGATCCTCGACGACGGCCGACGCGATCCATCGTTCGTCTCAGGCCCTGACGAGGATGTTCACAGTTTCGTCGAGCGCAAGCTGATTGAGCGTATAGGCGACGCGGGACGGCGACTGCATACCGGCCGGTCGCGCAACGAGCAGGTGTCGCTCGACCTGCGACTGTATCTGCGTCGCCGGATACCGGCGTTGCAGGCGAGCATCGCTGCGCTGGTCGGGGCCTGCGCCGATCAAGCCGAACGTGCCGGGATGGGGCTGATGCCGTCCTACACGCATCTGCGTCGCGCGCAGCCGGTGCTGGTGGCGCATTATTTTCTGTCGCATGCCGCCGCCTTGCGCCGCGCTCACGCGCGACTGGCGACAGCGGCCGACGAAGCAGACGCATTGACGCTGGGTTCGGGCGCCATTGCGGGCACGAGCTACGCGGTGGACACGGCGCTGCTCGCGCGAGCGCTCGGGTTTTCCCGAATCGTCCGCAACAGCATGGACGCGTCATCCGATCGCGATTTCGTGGCCTCGTTCCTGTTTGCTGCGTCGATGACGATGGTGCATCTCAGCCGTCTGGCCGAAGACCTCATCATCTTCACGGGAGAAGAGCACGGGTTCTTCGACCTGTCGGACTCGTCGGCGACCGGAAGCAGCATGATGCCGCAGAAAAAGAATCCCGACCCGCTGGAGCTTGTTCGCGGCAAGGCCGGCCGCACGATTGGCCGACTGACAGGTTGGCTGGCAACGATGAAGGCGCTCCCAAGCGGATACAACAAGGATTTGCAGGAGGACAAGGAAGCGGTCTTTGACGCGGAAGCCACGCTGGGGGCGTCGCTCCGCGCGACGCACGCGGTCATCTCTCGTTTGGCATTCAATGCGGATCGGATGGAGCGCGCGGCGTCCGGACTGCTGCTGGCCACCGACGTGGCAGACTACCTCGTGGCGCGCGGCTTGCCGTTCAGACGCGCGCACGAGGTCGTCGGTGCGCTCGTCAGGCAGTTACTCGCCGAGGGTCGGGATTTCAGCACGATGACGCTGGCAGAATGGCGTGAGGCGAGCGAACTTTTCGGCGACGATGTGCCGCAAGCCGCAACCGCGCTCGCTTCCGTTCAGGCACGCCGGACGCCCCAGTCGACCAACCCGGAGGCAGTCCGAGCTGCGCTCGCGGAGTGCCGCAGCTGGGTGGCCGCGAGTCAGCCGTATGCAGCGCGCTAGGGGTAATCCCTCGCGCCCGACGGACAGTAGGCAGCGGGAGGAGGTTTTGCTACACTCTGGAAACCTTCGCCCTTTTTCATATCCCACCTGAAAGGCACGGCTCCGGGGGATTTTCGTGGACCGTCTCAACTACGGGCGTACTGGGTACAACAGGCCGCCAAACGCGATGTCTCGGCCGCGACAGCGGATCGGCTGGTCCTGTTTTGGGAGGACGTACCACTAATGCAGCAACGCCGGCTTCGGCTCGGTGACATTCTCGACGACTACTGCCCGCGTGAGCGCCGCATCACCAATCACGCCGTCGTAGCGATGATTGACGACGAGGTGAAGCAGACCCGGTGCACGACGTGCGACGCCGACCATGAATACAAACAGGCGAGGATACCGCCACAACGGCGCAAGAAGGCCAATGCCGGGGGTGAAGCCGAAGGCGCCGGCCGCCTGCGCCCTGTCGAGGAAGAGAGCATCGTGTCCGAGGACATAGCGGTCGCCGCGTCAGAGCCGGAAGAAACGTTCGACCCCGCACCACTACCCCTGCCTGTTGAGGAAGAGCCCGCGGAAACAAACGAAACAAACACTGCCGATCCCACCGACGACGAGGGTCCGGTTCACCGCCGCCTCATTCGCGCCACGCTGCCGCGTCCCGACGGTCAGGCGCCGGAACGGAAAGACCCGGAGTTCACCATCCGGCAGCCCGGCATGCGTGGTCCGGGTGGCAAGCGGGGTCGGCATCCGCGCTCAATGCGCCCGCAGGGCGGTTCACCATCGCGTTTCGGTGGGCCACGACATGGCTCTGGCCAGGGGCCGCGTCATGCGGGCGGTTCGGGACACGGTAATCGACCGATGGGCAATCGTTCCGGTCCTCAAGGGGCGCCTCGCGGCAACCGTCCGGGCAATGGCGGCGGACGAGGCGGACGTAAGCGCGGCCGATAGCGTGTCGGATTTCTCGGGCAAGTGTGGTCTCGTCGTCGGAGTGGCGAACAAACGCTCAATCGCGTGGGCCATTGCCCAGGCGACGGCCGGTCGCGGTGCGCGGCTTGCCCTTACCTACCAGGGCCGCTTCGAGGAAAACGTCCACGAACTGTCCCAGGGTCTTTCAAACACCCCGCTTGTCCTTCCTTGTGATGTCGCGTCGGACGCTGACATCGCGTCGGTGTTTGCGAAAGTCGAGCAGGAATTCGGCGGCCTCGACTTCGTGGTCCACTGCGCCGCGTTCGCGCCTCGTGAAGAGCTGACGACGGCATTCGCAAACACGACGCGTGAAGGCTTCAGGATCGCGCTTGATATTTCGGCGTATTCGCTCATTGCTCTCGCCAGAGCGGCAGCGCCCCTGATGGAGAAACGCGGGGGTGGGGCTATCTTGACGCTGACGTATCTGGGGAGCCATCGAGTATTTCCGAACTACAACGTGATGGGCGTTGCGAAGGCTGCGCTGGAGGCGTCAGTCCGCTACCTCGCCGCCGATCTCGGCCCCAGGAACATTCGGGTGAACGCGATTTCTGCAGGTCCCATCAAGACGCTGGCCGCCGTAGGGATCGGCGGGTTTTCGAACATCCTCAACATCTACCGCGAGCGCGCGCCTCTTCGGCGGAATGTCGAAGCGGCCGAGGTCGGTGAGGCAGCAGCTTTCCTGCTGAGCGACGGGGGAAGAGCGATTACCGGCGAGGTTCTCATGGTGGATTCAGGATTCCACATAACAGGCATGTAGGTTGCTACCTTCCACGCAGGGGCTGGCAATCAGCCCTTATTGCGGAGGCAGCATGGGAAACATGATCCACTGGAAGGGCGTCGTCTTTGCCCTCGCGCTCACGCTCCTGACGGGTGCTTGCGGCAAGACCGTTGGCGAGGCGATCGACGACACCACGATTACCACGCGGGTGAAAACGGCAATGTTGAACGATCCGGCGGTCGGCGGGCTCCGGATCGACGTCGATACATTCAAGGGTGTCGTCACTCTGTCGGGCCGCGTCAAAAGCCAGACGGAGCGCACTCAGGCACTGACGCTCGCCCGCGGCATCAATGGTGTTGTCGAGGTGAAGGATGCGCTGCAGGTGATACCGGAGGGCAATCCTTAAGTTCAAAGTTCAAAGTGCAAAGTAGAAAGTAAGTAGGCAAGACGGTGCAGCTACTTGGCACTTACTTTCCACTTTCTACTTTACGCTTGCACCTGCCCTCGCCCTCCGCTTTCCGTCCGGATCTGTGAATCCGGCACCCCAAGGGTTCTGAGCGTGGCGACCGATTCGTCCACGAACATCTCGGGACCACACACGAAACAGAGCGTCGTCATCGGTTCGTGCAGAAGCGCCCCGAAGTGGGCCGGACTGATGCGGCCTCGCCGCCCCGTCCAGCTCGCGCTCTCGTCTCGAGTCACAGTCTGATGCAGTTCGAGTAAACCGGCGTCGGAATGTGCGCGAAGTTCGTCGATGAAGGCGAATTCATCGGCGCGGCGTGCACTGTATAGCAGCGCCACGCGATGTGCGGGTCTCATCCGCAACAGGTGATCGAGCATCGCGCGCAACGGGGCGATGCCTGCGCCGCCGGCGACGAAAAGCACCCGGGCATCCGGCGCACTCGCGGGCAGCGTGAAGCTGCCGCTCGGGCCGTCGATGTCCACGGCCATTCCACGAACGGCCGGCCCGAAATTGGTTCCAAGGGAACCGTCAGGCTCCATCGACACCAGCAGCTCGAGATGTCCTGTCTCCTCTGCGCGTTCCGGCGAACAGGCTATTGAGTACGGACGTCGCTCGCCTTGCCCGTGCGCCCCAGCCATCACCGCCTGACCCGGCTCGAACGGGAGTGACTGCCCCTGAAGGTCTAACGCGAGCAGTCGCGACCGCGGCGTCGCTGCCACGAGATCGACGATCGAAGCTGTGACCAGTGGCACTACTCGCAGTCTAACGCTGCGCGACGATCACGGACGGGAACCCGTATGATGATGGCCGGAGAATTGATGGGCAACATTCTTGAGAGCGTTCCTGTCGGGCAGAAGGTCGGCATCGCATTTTCGGGAGGACTCGACACCAGCGCGGCGCTGCACTGGATGCGAAGCAAGGGCGCGATCCCGTACTCCTACACTGCCAATCTTGGGCAGCCCGACGAACCGAACTACGATGAGATTCCGCGCCGCGCGATGCAGTACCGGCGCCGAGAAGGCTCGGCTCATCGATTGCCGCGCCTTACTTGTCGCCGAGGGGATCGCGGCGCTGCAATGCGGCGCATTTCATATCTCTACTGCGGGAGTTCCCTATTTCAATACCACGCCAATCGGGCGCGCCGTCACCGGGACGATGCTCGTCGTGACGATGAAAGAGGACGACGTCAACATCTGGGGCGACGGGAGTACGTTCAAGGGCAACGACATCGAGCGGTTCTACCGGTACGGTCTCCTCGCCAACCCCAATCTCCGCATATACAAGCCCTGGCTCGATAGTGCGTTCATCGACGAGCTTGGCGGTCGCGCAGAAATGTCGGAGTACATGCGTCGTGCAGGCCTGCCGTACAAGATGAGTGCGGAGAAGGCCTACTCGACCGATTCAAACATTCTTGGCGCGACACACGAAGCGAAGGATCTCGAACGGCTCGACACGGGCATCAGAATCGTGGAGCCAATCATGGGGGTCCCGTTCTGGCGGGCCGACGAGAGCATCGGCGCGGAAGAGGTGTCGATCCGCTTCGAGGAGGGCCATCCCGTGGCGCTGAAGGGCATGACGTTCAGCGATCCGATTCAGTTGATGCTCGAGGCCAACAGGATTGGCGGCCGACATGGCCTCGGCATGAGCGACCAGATTGAAAACCGCATCATCGAGGCGAAGAGCCGCGGCATTTATGAAGCGCCCGGCCTTGCGCTGCTCTTCATCGGCTACGAGCGGCTGGTCACGGGAATTCACAACGAGGACACCATCGAACAGTATCGCGACAGTGGACGTCGTCTCGGCCGGCTGTTGTACCAGGGCCGCTGGTTCGATTCACAGGCGATGATGCTGCGCGCGGCGTCTCAGAAGTTCGTCGCGAGCGCCATTACCGGCGACGTCGTGGTCGAGCTCAGGCGTGGCAACGACTACTCGATTCTGGACACCCGAAGCCCGAACCTCACGTACAAGCCCGAGCGTTTGACGATGGAAAAAGGAGAGTCGATGTTCACGCCGCGCGACCGGATCGGGCAGCTCACGATGCGCAACCTCGACATCATCGACACGCGCGACAAACTGTTGACTTACATGAAGCAGGGTCTGCTTCAAGAGGGCGCGGACGCCGAGCTGCCCCGCCTTCTTCAATCGGACACGAAGAAGAACTAGCGGCGGGCGAGCGGGCTAAACGGCCCGAGCGTTCGGCTCGATGCCGCGCTGGCCTTCGTTCTTCCGGCTGTTCTTGTCCACGTACATCCGACGATCGGCTTTGGCCAGCAGCGCCTCGTAGGTGTCGCCGTCCTCTGGATAGACCGCCATTCCGGCACTGATGGAGAGCGGCAACAACCGACCGGCCTCCACTTCGAGGACGACACGGCGGATGGCATTCTGCAGTTCTACGCGCTTTGTCTCGGCCTCGTCGTGGCCGCAGCCCGAGAGCACGACGATGAATTCGTCGCCTCCGTACCTCACGCAGGTGTCGTAGTTGCGAATCGTCTCGCGCAGCACCCGCGCAACTTCCCGCAACGCCCAATCACCTACTCGATGCCCGTACGTGTCGTTGATGTTCTTGAAGCCGTCCAGATCCATGAGCACGAGCGACAACGAGGTCTTCAGACGTTCCGCGCGTGCAAGCTCACGGGTCAACTGCTGCAACAACCAACGCGTGTTGGGCAGACTGGTGAGAGCGTCGGTGAGCGACTCTTCCTGTGTCTGTTCGAACACGATCGCATTGTGAATGACCGCTGCCGCCTGCTCGCAGACGCGTTCCAGGAGCCGGGCGTGTGCCTCAGAGTAATAACCCGCGCTTGTGTGGTACACGGCGAGCGTACCGATGAGCCGCTCGCCGGAAAGCAGCGGACAGACAAGCGCTGACTGCAAAACCGTCGGTGCATTCGAGCCCATCGCCTCGAGGTCGGCCCTGGGGCGGGCATTGATGAGCGGCCGTCGATTCCGGGCGACCCATCCGGTCAGCCCCTGACCGCTTCGCAACGTGAGCTGCTGAATCAGTTCAGAGTCGGTTCCCGTGGCAAACCGGCACAGCAGGTGTTCGGTTCGCTCGGAATACAGAAACAGCGCGCAGGCAGAGAAGGGAACGACATGTGACAGCTTCGACGACACGAGCGCCATCGTGTCGGCGATGGCGAGCGTCGTCCCCATGGTTTGCGCGATTTGATAGAGGCCGTAGATCTCGCGGTTGGCGTCGGCAATGTCGTCGAACACAGAGGCGCGCGCGCGATCGCCCGACGCGGCAATCGTTCTCAAGCCCTCGCCCGTCTGCAATCGCGGTGTCGTTCTGGTAACCGGTGAGGCCGAGGACGTGAACGAGGCCGCAAGCTTCGGCTGGATGTCGAGGAACACTTCCACGACGCGTGGATCCAGCGCCTTGCCTGCTTCCTGCTGCAGAAGCGCGAGAGCTGCGTCCTGGCTGATGGCCTTGTGGTAGGGACGATCCGAGGTGAGAGCGTCGAAGTACTCAACGACTCCGACGACGCGGGCGCCAAGTGGAATCTCGTCTTCCTTCAGACCCGCGGGATATCCACGACCGTCCCATCGCTCGTGATGGCTCAGGATGAGCGGTGAAACCGGCGACGGAAAAGGCACAGAGTTGAGAATCGCCGCACCGACCTCCGGATGGACGCGGACCTTCTGAAACTCCTCAGGCGTCAGCGGACCGGGCTTCGCGAGAATGTGATCTGGAATTGCGAGCTTGCCGATGTCGTGCAGCAGGGCCGCGGTCTTGACCGCCTGCACCTCGGTTTCCGGCATCCCAAGGGCTCGTGCGAGACCGGTGGCGTAACCCTGGACGCGTTGAATGTGGTTGGGCTCCGTCTGATCCTTGGCGTCGATGGCCAGAGCGAGCGCCTCGATCGTCGCAAGGTGAAGCTCCGAAATTTGCTGCGCTCGGCCGCGCTCCTGTTCGATGCCGGCGCGGCACGCGCGATAGGCAAGATAGATGGCGGCAGCCGCCGGGAAAGCAAGCCAGGCGGGAGACGCAGACAGAGTGGATGCCGCGACCGCCGCGCACGCGGCGGCAATTGCGCCGCCCGCGTACATGCGAACAGCGACCGACCCTTGGTTCATTCACAGACCTATCGTGAGGGCTTGATTGTTGCTACCTCGAGAAATCCGGCAGCCAGATGATGGTAACGCGAGTTCTCATAACCTCCCCTTCTCAACTGCACAACTTCATCAGATGTGTCGTGTCGCCGTGTTGCTTCGTTTCGATGCCGCCTTCGCCTCGCTGTCCATTCGACGAATGACCGCGACAGTCGTGACGACGTTCGCTGCTTCGGGCGATTGCTCGTGCACGAAGCGGCCGCGCATGCAAATGGAAGCCGTGGGCAAAGGGGCAAAAATACTGCCGCGGTTATCGCAGCTTCGTGGGTCATTGCCCGAACACGTCTGTGTTCAGGTAGTTACAGGCAAGCAACGGGCTCATTGAGCAGAAGAGCGAGGTGCAACGGCGTGCAACGCGTGTCCAGAAAATGCACAGCCAGACACGATTCCTGTTGCAGAACCGTCACAGACCCTGATTGAAGTGAGAGGACTTTGCCGGCTTGACCTCTGGCTCTAGGGCGTATTCCAGAATTTTTCGATAGAGAGTGCCGCGGCTGATTTCGAGAATTCGCGCCGCCTCCTTCTTGTTCCATCCGGTGGATTCCAGCGCCCGCTGAATGTGAGCGCGCTCGGCATCGCGGAGTGTAGGCAACCGCGGGGGGCCATTGGTGTCGGAGGAGGGATGCTCGTGAAGAAACTCGACGTCCGTGTCACGGATAACTCGGCCGGGTGCCGACAATGCCGCCCGCGACACCGTGCTTTCCAGTTCGCGAATGTTGCCGGGCCATGAGTACGCCTGGAGCTGAGTGATTGCCTCGGGTGCGAACGCCTTTGCGTCGAGCGGAAGTCCGTTGGTCGCGCAATACCGCGCAAGGAATCGACCGGCGAGCACCGGGATGTCGACCTGGCGTTCCCGCAGCGACGGCAGGCGGATGGCGAAGGCGTTGATCCGGTAGTAAAGATCCTCGCGGAACCGGCCGTCGCGGACGAACAGATCGATCGGCCTGTTGGTAGCTGTGATCAGTCTGAAATCGACGTGCACCGACTTTTGTCCACCGAGCCGTTCGAATCGCCGCTCTTCGAGCGCACGGAGGAGCTTGGCCTGAGCAACGGGCGAGAGGTCTCCGATTTCATCGAGAAACAGCGTTCCCCGGTCCGCCAGCTCCAACCGGCCGGGTTTCCGTTCGTGGGCGCCTGTAAACGCGCCCTTCTCATATCCGAAGAGCTCCGACTCGAAGAGCGTGTCGGGCAACGCCGCGCAGTTCACCGCCTGGAACCGCTCGCTGCCGCGCCGGCTCAGCTCGTGGATCATTCTCGCGACCACTTCTTTGCCCGAGCCGGTCGGCCCCAGAATCAGGACCGAAATGTCCGATTTCGCGGCCGTTCGGATCCACTCGAACACGATCAGCATCTTCTCGTCGCGTCCGATCATTTCGCGGAACCGCTGGACCGACGGGGCCTGGTCCTCGACGCTGATTGCGGCGCGCCGTTCCAGGAACGCGTCGAGCATTGCTGCCAGCGCGGGTCGGCTCGGCCGATGTGCGGCGTAGCGAACCGGCGGTCCGTCGACCACCCGGACCAGGCCAACGGCGACGAGCTCGTTCAAGCAGTTGTCGATGTCGAGTCGCATGCGACCAAACGTCGACATCAGCGACTCGACTTCAAAATCTTCTTCAGACCTGGCGTTCAGGAATCGCAGCAGGCCCGCACGGAGGGGCGACTGTACGAGGATGCGAAATCGTGATTCGTCGTCCGCCGGAGGATCCGGCCTGACAACAGCGGTGCGGCGGTCGGCGACGAGAACTTCGTCCATGGGTATCAATGCGGGGTAAGCCCGTTTGATCTATCGGCTGCAAGGCAGCATGCCGACAGCGCCCCAACGGCGGGTCAAGGTAAGCTAACCCTGTGCCCCACCGAGCTCCCGGCTCTTCACAGAAAAAGCGCGCAAGCTACCTCTCAGGCAAGCCAATCCGCTATTACCGGCCGCGTGGGAGCGCCGACATCAGACACTTGGTAGAGGAAGGCTTCCAGGCTTTCAACGCCGCGCGGCTTGGCGAAGCGTGCCGAATCTTCACCGACAAGATGCTTCTGCCGGAGCACGAGACGATGGTCGGGCTCACGATCGCCGGGGCGATGACTCCCGCCGGCCTCGGGGGGTGTGTCGTCGAGCTGATGGAGCGCGGCCTGGTCGACTTTCTCGTCAGCACGGGCGCGAACCTCTACCACGACCTGCATTACGCATTGAATTTCACGCTGCATCGGGGATCGCCGTTCGTGAACGACGTCGAGTTGTACGAGGAAGGCGTCATTCGCATTTACGACGTGCTGTTTCCCGCGACAGTCCTGCTCGAGACGGACGCCTACATTCGCGATTTTCTCGTGCGATGGGGAGCAAACGGGCCCGTCTCCACCGCGGAGCTGCATTACGCGCTCGGGCGCGATCTGCTGGAACGGCATCCCGGGTGCCAGGATTACTCGATGGTGGCCGCGGCGGCGGCGTGCGGCGTTCCGATTTACACGTCATCGCCCGGGGACAGCTCCATCGGGATGAACATCGCCTTTCATGAGCTGCTCAACGAAAGCACGCTGATGATCGATCCCAACAAGGACGTGAACGAGGTGTGTGCGTTCATCCTGGCGGGCAAGAAGAACGGCTGCGTCATTCTTGGCGGAGGGTCTCCGAAGAACTTCTATCTCCAGGGACAGCCCACGCTGTGGGAGGTGTACGGCATCCCGAAAGGCGGCAACGACTATTTCATCCAGATCACCACCGACCAGGTGGTCTGGGGAGGGTTGTCAGGCGCCACGCCGGCTGAAGCGGTGAGCTGGGGCAAGGTGAATCCGGGCGTTCTGCCAGACACGGTCGTTGCGTATTGTGATTCGACGATTGCGTTTCCACTGTTCTGCGAATACGCCGTAGGGTCCGAGCACAACCGCCGGCCGCGCAAGGAGCTCGTCCACAAGCGCGAGGAGCTCGTGGCTGTGCTCAAGCGGGAAGCGACTGCGGCGCGGCGTCAGCATCCCGCGCCGCGGGATCCCGTCGAGACAATGCCGGATCTGGAGCGCCATCGATAAGTCTTCGGCGCAGGAATTCAAGTGCCTTCTGTGTCGTGCATTTCGCATTACGGATGACACCGCGATGGGTACGCTAAGTTCCGAACTCTCGGCGCATGCAGCGCGGATCGCGGGTCAGCCGCGCCTGTACGTGGACGCAAACATTCCCGCCGGGCTCGTGGCGTTCATGCGGACGCGATTGCAGTGGGACGTACTGTTCGTGATTGAGCACGACGAGCTGCGTCGGGCGCGTGACGGGCAGCATTATCGGCTCGCGCGAGATTGGGGCCGTACGTTGCTGACGTTCGACCGCGACTACCTGGACGATCAGAAGTTCCCGCCAAACGAAAGCGGCGGTGTGGTTGTGCTCACGGCGCCCACCGACGCCGGCTACGAGGGTCTCCTGGTCCGTCTTGACGAGGTGTTGCGCACGGAAGCGGAACTTCCTCTTGAAGGACGAAAACTTCATGTACACGTCGACTGGGGCGGGGATCTGGATACATAGGAAGGCACAAGTCACAAGTCAGAAGGCACAAAGAAACAGACGACGTTGTGACTTGTGCGTTGTGACTTGTGACCTGTGCCTTGATAATCGCCTCATGCTCGTTCTTGCCGGAGGCGACCTGGTACTTCCAGACAGAATCCTTTCCTCCGCGTCCCTCGTGATCGACAAAGGTCGTATCGCAGTCGTCGAGCCGAGATCGCGTGCGGACCTCTCTGGCGCGACCATCGTTGACGTGCGCGAGTGCTACGTCGTTCCAGGCTTCATCGACGTGCACGTCCACGGAATCCATGGGCACGACACACTCGACGCTGGAGAGCCGGTGGCGGAAATCGCGTCGCGGCTGCCGCAGTACGGCGTGACTGCATTCTGTCCGACCACGGTGGCCTGCGGACCACGCGAGCTGCGCACGGTGCTCGCCCAGGTGTCAAAGGCCCGTGCCGCGCGACCGGCACGAAGTGCCCGTGTTCTCCCCGCGCATCTTGAAAGCAACTTCATCAATCCGGCGTATGCCGGTGCGCAGCCGGTCGACTGCCTTCGCGTTCCGGCTGGCGCTGCCGCGGATACGTCGATTGCGGCCGCAGGCGTCGCACCGATTGTGACAGCTCGCGACGGCAGCTTCTCGGCTCGCGATATTCTCGACGTGGTGGCGGCTGCTCGTCCAGATGTCGGAATCGTCACGCTGGCTCCCGAGTTACCCGGCGGTCTCGAGTTGGTGCGCGAGCTGCTGTCCGCCGGACATCGTGTATCGCTCGGTCACTCCGGCGCGACACTGGACGAAGCCATGGCGGCAATTGACGTGGGCGCGCGTCACGCGACGCACCTGTTCAATCGCATGGCGCCGATCACTCACCGCTCTCCGGGCATTGCCGGAGCAATCCTCGCGCGCGACGAGGTAGGCGCCGAGCTGATTTGCGATGGCTATCACGTGCACCCGGCAATGGGCCGCATGGCGATTGCGGCAAAAGGCCGCGAAAGGATCATGGCGATTACTGACGGTACTGGCGGCTCTGGTCTGCCATCCGGATCCACCGCGCGGCTCGGTGGCCGTCGGATTCGCGTGACCGATTCTGCGGCAGTGCTGGATGACGGTACGCTCGCGGGCAGCACACTGACGATGGATCGCGCGTTCAGGACGATTGTGACCGCGTTTGGCTTTTCGCCCGTGGACGCGGCGATGCTCTGCGCGACCACGCCGGCTCGCGAACTGGGACTCACAGGGTTCGGCGTCCTGGCAAGGGACTGCGTTGCCGACGTTGCCGTGCTGGATCGCGGCTTCAACGTGGTTCGAACCTATATCGACGGCGAGCAGGTTTACGGTCAGCGCGCTGGAACCGAGGCGTAGCGCGTCGGGTCGGTGACGCGAGCTTCCGCGAACCCGTCGCGTCGCTCCCGGCACTTGCTGCATCGTCCGCAGTGCAGGCCGTTCTGCGGATTCATGCAGGAGAGCGTCAACTCGAGCGGAACGCCCAGGTCGACGCCCAGCCGGATCACGTCGCTCTTGCTCATGTCGGAAAACGGCGCCTCGATCGCGAGCGGGTGCGCAAGACCCAGCGACAGCGCCTGGCCCATCGCGCGAAAGAACTCCGGCGTCGCATCGGGGAACGGATTTCCTGCGAGCGGTCCCAGCGCGATGCGGCCGAGGCCCTGCTGAGCGCAATAGATCCCGGTCTTACTCAGAAGCGCGACGTTGCGGCCCGTCAGGTATACGTCTTCGTCGGGGGTGTCGAAGTCGGGCGGCTCGCCTCGAAGCGCCCAGTGCGTCGCGGGATACAGATCGTGCACCGTAAACGAGAGACGCACGAGCGGTGCGAGCCGTCCGGCGAACGGCGGTTCGTTGAGCAGGCGGTCGAGGACGTCGAGCTCGGTGCGCTCCCACGCGAGTCCCGCGCTCACATAGATCGGATGGACGCGCGCGGATCGCGCCTCGGAGGCCGCGAGCACCGCGCTGTCGAGACCCGCGGAAAGAAGAACGGCGGTTGCAGAGCTCATACCGTTGGTCCCAACACCCCTATCCCGTAGCGCGCAGGCTTTAGCCTGCGCGGCATCAAAGCCGATAAGATTACAGTCCATGTTCTCGGTCACCAAGCGGATTGAGTTCTGCTACGGCCACCGGCTGCTCAATTACGACGGCATGTGCAAGCACCCGCACGGGCACAACGCCGTTGCTGAAATCGAAATTCGCAGCGAGTCGCTGGATGCACGCAATATGGTCGCGGACTTCGGCGACATCAAGCGCGTCGTCAAAGGGTGGGTCGATCGTGAGCTCGATCACCGGATGATCCTGCACAAGGACGATCCACTGGTTCCATGCCTGCAGCGCCTTGGTGAGCCGATGTATCTCCTGGAAAGCAATCCCACGGTCGAGCGAATCGCCCGTCTCCTCTTCGACGTGTCACGCGAGCAGGGGCTTCCTGTCGCCCGCGTCACTGTTTGGGAAACACCGACATCGTGGGCGACGTTCGCCGGCTGATTGTCTTCGATCTCGACGGCACGCTCATCGATTCTCGACGGGATCTTGCCGACGCCGCCAACCGGCTTATTCAGGAACTTGGTGGCCGGCCACTGGCGGAGGTGGCAATCGGAGAGATGGTCGGCGAGGGGGCGGCGCTCCTTGTGCAGCGATCGCTTTCCGCCGCCGGGGTGCCGCAAACACCAGTGTCACTGTCGAGATTCCTTGAAATCTATGACGAACGGTTGTTGATGCATACACGCGCCTACTCGGGGATCATGGACGTGCTGCGGTCCGTGCAGTCTCGCGTCAGCCTGGCCGTGCTGACGAACAAGCCGGCGGCGCCGAGTGAGCGCATCCTCACCGCACTGCATCTTCGCGATTTCTTTGACGAGGTGGTTGGAGGAGACGGTCCATGGCCGCGGAAACCCGACCCCACAGCGCTCGTTGCCATGATCGAAAGGGCTGGGGCGACTCCTCAAACGACCTTGCTCGTGGGCGATTCAATCATCGATCACGAGACGGCTGCGCGTGCGGCGGTGCGCTGTTGCCTGGCCGCCTACGGGTTCGGTTATGCCTCGTTACGCGGTGCGCGGTCGGAAGACGCATGGGTGGCCCAATCGCCCGACCAACTGGCACAGATTTTCGAGCAGTTTATGGCTGGCGGCTGAACGGCAGTTCGTAAGAGAAGTATCCGAAGATTCCAACGTCTGATACGTCGTCGGAAAACGTCGTGGGTACCGCGGCGCCCACCACGACCTGCGCGTCCCCTACGTTCCAGCCGCCTCGGATTCCAGGCGCCAGGGTAAAAATTGCCTGTCGGCGCGTTACACCCGACTCGGCACCCTCTTCCCATTGCAGCAACGATTCGAGCATGAGATTCAGCATCGGCCGGACCTGCCAGATGCCGCTCGCCGCAACATGGGGACTGAACAGGTGCTGCTCATCGTCGCCGAGGTCGACTGCAGGCGTATGAGTGAAGCCCCCATTCCAGTGCAAATACGCATTACCGAACTGCTTGCTGAAGGGCAGATTCACTTGCCAACCCGGACTGCCGCTCCCCAGTCCCTTCGTCGCATCACCAGTTGGAAGGATGAGCGACACCCGAGGGGAGAAGGCTGGACGAGTATCGCCCTCCATCGATGCCTGCCATCGGTAGTTGATCATCAGATCTCCGACGCCCGCGACACCATCGATTGCAAGCGAGGAGAACGTGAATGACATCTGGTGAGTCTGTGTACGAAGCGGCCATTCCTGGGTAAAGGCTGCTTCCCAGTTGCCAGCACCGGTGAAGGTGACACCGAAGATGTTCTGGAAGATGCCCGGTTCCTGGTTGAACGCTTCTTCGACCAGAAAGGAATTATCCAGGATCCCGAACGGCGTCTGTTGGGCGAGTGCCGACGTCGACAGCACCAGCATGAGGAGCGCGGCGGCCATCACCTCGACGAGCAGCTTTGACGCTGCTCGAGTGCCTATCGTGACACGCTGGTCGTCTCTGCCACGGACGCGCACGCTGTCGGACGCCGCGTCGCGGTCTTCCACCTCAATCGATTCCCCGGGCTTCAGATGGTGATTCTCGATGAAGCGCAGAAACACCTTGTCCTGATCGATGACGCGCGTGATTGTGACGGGCGTGTGCATCGGGCACGTCAGTAACGTTTGCACGGGCTGCGGTTTGATGATCCCTTCAGGGTCGGGAATGGGATCACCATGCGGATCGGCCTTCGGTCGTCCGAGCATTTCATCCATGCGGTCGATGAGACGGTCCGAAACGGCGTGCTCGAGCTGCTCCGCTTCTTCGTGTACTTCGTCCCACCGGTAGCCGATCACCTGGACGAGAAACAACTCGATGACTCGATGCCGGCGAACAACAAGCGCCGCGAGCTTTTCACCTGCTTCGGTAACCGTGACGCCGGCGTAAGGTTCGTACCGGACGAGTCCTGACTCAGCAAGCGTCTTCACCATCGTCGTCGCGGTGCCGGGAGCGACCCCGAGCGCTGCCGCGAGGTGTCCCATCGGCAGAAGTCCACCGGGGTGGCTCCCTGAGCTGACGCCGAGGTAGATCGCTTTCAGATAGTTTTCGACGGTGCTGGACGGGAGCATTTTGGCGTTAATTCAGGCAACTTTGAGTCACCAATGACTTGACTTTTTGTCAGTATAGTTGATATTTTTGATTAGTCAAAATGTCGAAACTGAGTAGGCGATCGTGGTTGCAGGTCACAGGGCTCGGTTCGTTGGCCGGCGGCGCGATCGGAGTTGCGCGCTTGAGGGGGCAACAGCTGGGCGTCGCGGCCCATCCTTCCCACACTTCACACGTGATGGGGCCGGTGGGCCGAACCTCAGATGCTCTGTTCAATCCATCAACCTTTCTGCGCAGCTGGAATTTCTCTCATCTGCCCTCCAACGAGCGATCGAGGTTCTATCGGGAGACTCCCCGCGACGACGGCACGCTCCTTCGCGAATACGAGCTCTTCGCCGTCGATCGTGAAATCGAGATTGCGCCAGGGCTTTTCTTTCCGGCCTGGACCTATAACGGACAGGTTCCCGGCCCGACGATTCGCGCCGCCGAGGGCGATCGCGTCAGAGTGACTTTCAGAAACCTGGGAACCCACCCGCACTCGATTCACTTTCACGGATGGCATCCCCCGGAGATGGACGGCGCGCTCGCGGGTCAGGAAGTGCCGCCCGGTGACACCTTTGTCTACGAGTTCGATGCCGACCCGTTCGGGCTCCACCTCTATCACTGCCACACCGTTCCGTTGAAACGCCACATTCACAAAGGGTTGTACGGCACGTTCATCGTAGATCCGCGCGGGGCGCGGCCTGCCGCCGACGAGTTTGTGATGGTGATGAACGCGTTCGACACGACGTTCGACGCCGAAAACGAGGTGTACGCCGTCAACACCGTTGCCAACGCATATATGCACGAGCCGATTCGCGTCGTCGTCGGACGACCCGTGCGTATTTACCTGGTCAACGTCACCGAATTCGATCCGGTCAACAGCTTTCACCTTCACGGAATGTTCTTCGACGTGTACCGGACAGGCACGGCCCTGCAGCCATCCGAACGAACCGACACCTTGATGCTGTGCCAGGGCGAGCGGGCGATTCTCGAAACGACGTTCAGGTACCCGGGAGATTTCATGTTCCACGCCCATCAGAGCGAATTCGCGGAGCTCGGGTGGATGGGCCTCTTTCGCGCGGAGGCCGCGACCACATGACGCGTCGGGTGCTGCTCGGGCTTGTGCCGCTCCTGCTGCTTGGCGCGCTCCTGTTCGTCATTGTGCGATCCGGCCCGGCAGACGCGGTTCGCGGCGAAAACTTTCCGCCGGTCGAGCGTCTGACGTTCCAGCGTGTCACCCTCGAACCTGGCGCGATTCTCGTCAGCGTCATGAACGACGGACCAGACGCGGTCAACATTGCCCAGGTGCAGGTGGATGATGCGTTCTGGACGTTTACGGCCGATAAGGGCGTTGCGTTGCGGCACCTGGGCCGGACGGACCTGCGGATCCCCTATCCCTGGGTGCACGGCGAAGCACACGTGGTGCGACTGCTTACGTCCACCGGAGCCGCGTTCGAGCACGAGATTGCCGTCGCCGTCGAGACGCCGCGGCCGAGCGCCCGTTTCTTCGGCGTCTTCACGCTGATTGGTTTGTATGTGGGCGTCATCCCGGTCGTCATCGGTTTGCTCTGGTTCCCGTTTCTCACTCGTCTGTCCGCTCGCGGCATGGACTTCCTGCTCGCGCTGACAATCGGCCTGCTCGTGTTCCTGCTGGTCGATGGTACTCAGGAGGGCTTCGAAGCCGCCGAGCTGCTGCCTGAGTCGTTTCAGGGCGCAGTGCTGTTTGCGCTCTCCGCTGCGGCCGCCTACCTGCTGCTCGATGGAGTTGGTGCGTGGCTGAAGGCGCGCGGACGGTCGGCGGATGAAGGCTACCGAGGATGGGTTTTGGCGGTGCTCATCGCGGTGGGCATCGGTCTTCACAATTTCGGAGAGGGACTCGCGATTGGTTCTGCGTTCTCCCTCGGACAGGCCGCGCTTGGAACACTGTTGATCGTCGGGTTCACCCTTCACAACACGACGGAAGGGCTCGCGATTGTCTCGCCTCTGGCGCGCGCGCGGCAGCATGTGTCGTTCACGAATCTCGTGAAGCTGGGACTTATCGGCGGTGTTCCGACAATCGCAGGAGCGTGGCTCGGCGGCTTCGTGTATTCGCCGGTCTGGTCGGTGGCGTTTTTAGCCATTGGTGTTGGCGCGATCGCGCAGGTGGTCGGTCAAATCCTGCGTCAGATGACGCGCGAGGGTTCCGCGACGGCCATGCTCGCGACGGCGCCGGTGCTGGCGGGGCTGTTCGCCGGTTTTGCAGTGATGTATGTCACGGGGATGCTGGTCGGATGAGTATTCTGGGTCGCAGGGTGTCGTTGAAAGCGATTGTCGGAATGGCGCTGGCCATGATTTTTGCCGTGCTGATTCCCGCACTGAGCGGCACGCCGAGCCGTGAAATCGGTACTGGTCGCGAAGGACATGTCGTTCTATCTCGAGGGTGATCCAATCAACCCGAACCCGACGCTCGAGGTGAAGGCGGGTGAACGCGTGCGTGTCATCTTGCGCAACCAGGACCGCGGGATGACGCACAACTTCGCCGTGCCCGTGCTGGGAGCTGAAGTCGCGCCCATGCGATGGAATGAGTCGGACGACCTGGTCTTTGACGCACCGGATACGCCGGGGACCTACGAATACGTGTGCCGTCCCCATCAACTCATGATGCGAGGCACCATTCGAGTCTATTGACGCTTCGATCGACGATCTCCACAACCGAAGGCAAGCGCCGCTACGTTCGGCAGCTTTTCTCCACAATCGCCGACCGTTACGACTTCATCACCGGATTTCTCTCGTACGGGCAGGATCGACGCTGGAAACGCCGTCTGATCGATCTCGCTGCGGCCGGTCCATCGGATCGCGTTCTCGACCTCGCCTGTGGCACCGGGGACCTGCTGCTGGCCGCCGCTGAACGTGCCCGCCTCGTCATCGGTCTCGACATCACGCACCGGATGCTTCAGCTCGCCAGGTCGAGGCGGGGCGGCATTGAGAACTTCGCACTGGTGACAGGCGATATGCTTGCCCTGCCGTTTCTTGACGGACACTTCGACGTGGTGACGACGGGGTATGGGTTGCGGAACGTGCCGGATCTCCGAATGGCGCTCAACGAGATACATCGCGTGCTCGCACCAGGTGGAAGGTTCCTGTCTCTCGACTTCAACAGGCCGACCAATTCGATGGTTCGTGCGGCGTACCTGTCTTACCTGACGGTCGTCGGCTCTGCGCTCGGGATGATCCTGCATCGCGACCCGGACACGTATCGCTACATTCCGGAATCTATTCGGCTGTATCCGGGCGCGGCCGCTGTGGGCGGTGTGATGGGGGAAACAGGATTTGCCGACGTCCGAGTGCTGCCCGTTTTCGGAGGCCTGATGGCGATTCACACTGCGAGAAAGCAAACAACCCTGTAGGGCGGGGGTCCTTTTGGACCCGCCTTCCTTTCGGCCTCGCTACCTTTCCAGCCACGGCTGCAGGGAATCGACGAGGAACGTCAGCACATCATCTTCACTCAACGCGTTCGGCGGAGTGTCGGGCCGGACAGCCCGCTCCTCACCAAGGGTTCGTGAGCCGTACGTCCGGCTGACGCGTCCGATAACTTGCGGACGTTCGGATGTGGTGTCGAGGGTCAGCTCGATGTAATCGTCGCGATTCCGATCTGACGCGATTCTCAAACCACCTCCTGGCGTGAAAACCGTGAACGCGCGGCTCTCAGCCTTGAGCACCGCGACAACCTGTTTTGCGATCGGGATGGCGATGTTCTCGAGAAATGACTCAAAGGCCTTTTCCGCCTCTGCTGTTTGTGACCGACGACGCTGCGCACGTTCGCGCGCAGCCACAATCGCGCCTTGCACACGCTTTCGGACAACCGAGATTTCCACGCGGACAATTGTGGCACGTCGCCCAACCTGGGCGGCCCGACACGCGTCACAATGAGAGAGTGTCAGCCCTGGAGAGGAGACCGTGATGTTTGGCCGCTTAGCCGTGCCGATGATTCTGTTCATGACTCCGGTAGTCGCGGTGGCGCAGCAGCCTCCCTCGACCGCTGTGGTGGTTACGTCGGGCGAAGGTGTCGTCCAGGCGGTTCCCGATCGGGCATGGATCACCGTAACCGCCGAGTCGCGCGCATCAAACCCGCGCGAAGCGCAGCGGCGCAACGCCGAGGCGATGCTCCCTGTTCAGCAAAAGTTGCAGGCTGCGGGGATTGCTGCCAATGCAATCCGAACGATTGGCTATGACCTGCAGCAGGAATGGGACTTCGTGAACAATCGACGCGTGTCGCGCGGCTATGTGGCACGCAACACGATCGAGGTGCGCGTCGATGCAATCGAGCGTGCCGCTGAGGTGCTGGATATCGCGGTGGAGTCAGGTGCAACCGCCCTCGGCGGCATTCGCTTCGATCTGAAGGATCGTGCGGCGCTCGAACGCGAGGCGTTGAAGCTGGCCGTTCAGGATGCCCGGGCGAGGGCCGACGCTGCAGCCGCCGGGGCCGGACGCAGCGTGGAACGCATCGTGCGCGTCGAAGAACAGGGCATCCCTGTCCGTCCTCCGATCCCATTCGCGGCGGTTCGAGAAGCCCAGGCTGCTGACGCGCCGCCAATTTCGGCGGGCCAAATCGAGGTGCGCGCGCAGGTGACGCTCACGGTGGAAGTCAAGTAGGCTTTGGGCAAGGCCCAGCCTCCTGTCTATGTCGATCGACTACGCGAGAGCCCAGCGCCTGTTATCGCGGCGTGATCCCGTCATACGCGACCTGATGCGGCGATTCGGACCATGCGGCCTGGCGCAGGCTCAGCATACCGACCCGCTCAGGGCGCTGATCCACGCGATTATTTCGCAGCAGTTGTCGACGCGTGCGGCGGCCACCATCGAAGGCCGATTCCGTGCGCTGTTCGACGGAGCTCCGACGCCGTCTCAAGTGGCCAATATGTCCGATGTGCAGCTGCGGGCGGTCGGTCTGAGCGGACAAAAGGTTCGGTATCTTCGCGATCTGTGCCAACGCGTCGAAGCTGGATCGCTCCCGTTAGCCGCGCTCAGCGTGATGGCCGACGAAGAGGTCATCGCCGCGCTGACGCAAGTAAAAGGGATCGGACGCTGGACAGCCGAGATGTTCCTCATGTTTCGGCTCCAGCGCCCTGATGTACTGCCCGTAGACGACCTTGGTATCGTCAAAGCGGTGCAGCGGGCGTATCGGCTGCGGAACACCCCCACGGCCAAACGGTTGATTCGTCTTGGGGAATCGTGGCGTCCCTACCGGTCGGTTGCCTGCTGGTATCTCTGGGCGAGTCTCGACAACACGCCGCTCAAGGAGTAAGCGTCATGTCCACCCGCGCCTCCATTCGTCTGTTACTCGGTCTTGCCCTCCTTATCCTCGTCCAGGGACCGCCGTCCGCACAGACCCCGGCTGGTTCCACGTCTGACATTCCGCGGCTCCAGTTCGAGAAGTACACGCTGCCCAATGGCCTGGACGTCATCCTCAGTCAGAGCCGACGGCTGCCGATCGTCGCCGTGAACATCTGGTATCACGTCGGTCCAGCCAACGAGGAACCCGGACGCACGGGTTTCGCACATCTGTTCGAGCACATGATGTTCCAGGGCTCGAAACATGTTCCGGCTGACGGTCACTTCCAGCTGCTCGAGGGCGCAGGTGCAACCGGCCTGAACGGTACCACCGACTACGACCGCACGAATTACTTCGAGACCGTCCCCTCGAACAGGTTGGAGCTGGCGCTCTGGCTGGAGTCCGATCGCATGGGCTACCTGTTCGAAAAGGTGGACCAGGCGGCACTGTCGAACCAGCAGGACGTGGTCCGCAACGAACGTCGTCAGAGCGTGGAGAACCAGCCGTACGGCTTTGCCGAAGAAGCCATCGTGCAGACGCTGTTTCCAAAAGGGCACCCGTACTTCGGCAACGTCATTGGATCTCACGAAGATATCCAGTCTGTGAAGCTTGACGACGTCAACCGGTTTTTCCGGCAGTACTACGCTCCGAACAACGCCAGCCTGGCGGTCGTCGGCGACTTCGACGTCGCCGAGGCAAAGACACTCATTGAGAAGTACTTCAGCGGTCTCAAGCGTGGCCCAGCGGTCCCTCCGATCAGTGCCGATACGCCCCGCATCACCGAGGAGCGCCGCAAAGTTGTCCCGTCGCGCGTGGAGCTGCCGCGTGTCTATATGACGTGGTTGACGCCGCCCATATTCCAGGTCGGCGATGCGGATGCTGAAATCACGGCGAGCATTCTCGGGGGAGGCCGCTCCAGTCGTTTGTACAAGAAGCTTGTGTACGAGAAACAGATCGCTCAGACGGTGATCGCATTTCAGAACTCCCTGACTCTTGGCTCCATGTTCCAGATTGAGGCCACGGCACGACCTGGTCACACCGCGGAGGAACTCGAGCGGGCGATTGATGAGGAGCTGGCGGCGTTTCGTTCCCAGGCACCCTCGGCTGTTGAAATAGAGCAGGCACGGAACACCATTGAGACCGGGATCATTGGAGGGTTGGAGAGACTCGGAGGGTTTGGAGGTATCGCTGACAGGCTGAACCTGTACAACCACTACCTCAATATGCCGGACTATCTGGAAAAAGACATCCAGCGATATCGGGCTGTTACGCCCGCGACATTGTTGGCGTTCGGCCGCGAGCACCTGACGGGCAACACGCGCGTCGTCGTGCATGCCGTACCCGGTCAGCCGCAGACCGCATCACAAGCACCAACGCCGGCGCCGGGCGCGACAAGCTCGGGTGAAAACGGCGAATCCATCAATGCGGATGAGCCGTGGCGCACCGAAATCCCCAAGGCCGGGCCGGCAAAGCCACTGCAGCTCGCGACACCGGCCTCCGCAGTTCTCCCAAACGGACTCACGCTGATCCTGAGCGAGCGTCGCGGGCTGCCCATCGTGGCTGCCAATCTCGTTGTGAAGACTGGCAGCGACGCGAATCCGGTCGACAGACCCGGACTGGCTAACTTTGTCGCCGCCATGCTCGATGAAGGCACCGCCACCCGCGACGCTCTCCAGATCGCGGATGAAGTTGCTCGACTCGGGGCATCGCTGACGACCGGCAGCACCATGGACGCAACGACAGTGAGTGCGCGCTCTCTAAAGAAGAACTTTGCGACGATGCTCACCCTGGTCGCCGACGTCACCTTGAAGCCGTCGTTTCCGGCCGAGGAGATCGACCGGCAGCGCGCCAGCCGTCTGGGTCAGCTGGTGCAGATGCGCGACAGCCCGGCGCAGGTCGCCGGACAGGTCATGGGAGTGGCGCTGTACGGCCCACGGCATCCGTACGGATATACGGAACTCGGTACCGAGGGGTCGATGAAAGCCATCTCGCGGGACGAAATGATGGGGTTCTGGCGGCAACATTTCGTCCCGAACAATGCGGCGCTCATCGTGGCGGGAGATATTTCGATGAGCGAGTTGCGCGCCCTCGCGGAAAAGGCGTTTGCGTCGTGGCAGCGAGGCACGCCCGCCCGTCCAGCGCTCGGCACTCCGGAAACAACGCGCGCTCGGATTGTGATCGTCGACAAGCCCGGCACGCCGCAAACACAGGTTCGCGTTGCCAGCATCGGAGCGGCGCGTTCGTCGCCCGATTTTCGCGCGTTGCAGGTGATGAACAACGCGCTTGGCGGACTCTTTTCGAGCCGCATCAATATGAACCTGCGTGAGGCGCACGGTTACACGTACGGCGCGTCGTCACAGTTCATTTTCCGCCGGAGCGCCGGCCCGTTCGTGGTGGCCGGAGGCATACGGACCGACGTCACGGCGCCAGCCGTAACCGAAATCTTCAAGGAGATCGCCGGCATCCTGGAAAAACCGATGGCGGTCGAGGAGCTGCAAAAGGCCAAGGACGCGTTGGCGAACTCCCTTCCCGGAACGTTCGAGACCAGCGTCAATACGGTCAACAGCTTCTCGAACATCTTCATTTACGACCTCGGACTCGACTATTACACCCGGTACGCACAGGAGGTGAACGCCGTTACCGCCGAGCAGGCGCTCTCGGCAGCCCGGCGTTACATCGTTCCGGACCGCCTCGTCGTTATCGCGGTTGGCGATCGACGAGCTATCGAGGCGGAGCTCAAGAAGCTCAATCTGGGCGAAATCGAGGTTCGAGACGTGGAGGGCCGGCCGGCCAGTTAGGCGGGATTTGCTAAAATCGGACTTGAACAGTCGGATATGCCAGCGGTCACCTCCGGGGCTCCCCGTACGTCGCAGTCTGTCGTCGAGCTGATCGGCAACACACCGCTGATTCGCCTGTCGAGTTTCGAAGCAGGTCTGCGCAACGTCCAGCTGTGGGCGAAGGCCGAGTGGAGAAATCCCGGCGGTTCTGTCAAAGATCGGCCCGCCGCTCGAATGCTTCTCGACGGTGAGCGGTCGGGCGAGCTGACGCGCGACAAGATCGTCCTGGATGCCACCTCCGGCAATACCGGAATCGCCTACGCAATGATCGGCGCTGCCCGCGGGTATCGCGTCCGCCTCTGCGTTCCTGCGAACGTCACACCCGAGCGCAAACGTATTCTGGCGGCGTATGGCGCTGACATCGTATTTACAGACCCCATGGAAGGGTCTGATGGCGCGATCCTGCGCGCCAAAGCGATGTATGCCGCTGAGCCGGACGCCTACTTTTATCCCGACCAGTACAACAATCCCGGCAACTGGCGCGCGCACTACGACACGACAGCGCCAGAAATCATCGACCAGACCGACGGTCGGCTGACCCATTTCGTCGCGGGCCTCGGCACCGGCGGCACTTTCATCGGGGTTGGCCGCCGGCTTCGGGAGATCAATCCGTCGATTCGCCTGATATCGGTCCAGCCCGATTCCCCTCTGCACGGTCTGGAGGGACTGAAACACATGGCGACGGCGATTGTGCCGGGAATTTACGACCCGGGACTCGCCGACGAAGATCTCGGTGTGAGTACCGAGGAAGCCTTCGATCTCACGCGGCAACTGGCCCGGGATGGTCTGTTCGTCGGGATTTCGAGCGGCGCGAACCTCGCGGCGGCGCTGCACGTCGCTCGACGCGCTTCGGACGCCGTCATCGTGGTTGTGTTCTGCGACGGGGGTGAGAAATACCTGTCGGAACGTCTCTGGGACGAAAGAGGGTCAGCCCCGGGTTCAGACCCTGGCGACGAGGACGGTCGGTGATGGCGCTCGTTCTTCAAGCGGGGGTTGCAGATGCTGTCCGGCGGCACGGGTCGGAGACGTATCCGAACGAGTGCTGTGGTGCGTTGATCGGCCGCGACGGGGTCGTGCTGAGCACGTATCCGTTGCCGAATACCACGGAGGAGGGGCCGAGACGGCGGTTTCGGGTGCGTCCGGACGACTATCGGGACGCGGAAGGGCAGGCTGCCAAAGCCGGGGCCGAGCTGCTGGGTTTTTATCATTCTCACCCGGATCATCCCGCGCGTCCGTCGCAGTACGATCTGGATCACGCATGGCCTTTTTTTTCGTACATCATCGTTTCCGTCCGTGCCGGCGTCCCTCAAGAGATGACCTCGTGGCGCCTGCGGGACGATCGTTCCGTTTTTGACCAGGAAGACGTGACCTATGCCGAACACGATACACATTCCCACGCCTCTCAGACCCTTCACGGACAAGAAGGAGTCGGTTGAGGTCAGCGGCGGCACCGTTGGCGAGCTGCTCGCGGACCTGACCCATCGGTACCAGGGGCTGCGAAAGCATCTCTATACCGACGAAGGGCGCCTGCGGAATTTCGTCAACGTCTACTTGAACGACGAAGACATCAGATATCTGCAGCGGGAACAAACCCCGGTCAAGCCTGGCGATTCGTTGAGCATCGTCCCTTCTGTTGCCGGCGGTGCGCCCGCCGTCACGGCGCCTCCTTCCCCCGATTTATCCCAGGAGGAGTTCAGGAGGTACAGCCGGCACCTGATCATGCCGGAGGTCGGCGTCGACGGGCAGCGACGGCTGAAGGCGGGCAGCGTTCTGTGCATTGGTGCGGGCGGACTGGGATCGCCGGCGGCCATGTATCTCGCAGCCGCAGGCGTCGGTCGCATCGGCATCGTCGATTTCGATGTCGTCGACTACAGCAACCTCCAGCGCCAGCTGCTCCACGGAACTGCGGACGTCGGTCGCTCGAAGCTGGATTCGGCCAAGGACCGGCTGCATGCGCTCAATCCAAACGTCCAGATCGATACGTACGAAACGTCGCTCTCGTCGGAGAACGCCTTGAAGCTGTTCGAGCCGTTCGACGTGATTCTCGACGGAACGGACAATTTCCCCACTCGCTATCTGGTCAACGACGCGTGCGTTCTCTCGGGCAAACCGAATGCCTACGGCAGCATTTTCCGGTTCGAGGGCCAGGCGTCGGTATTCGGCGTCAAGGAAGGACCGTGCTACCGCTGCTTGTACCCGGAGCCTCCGCCGCCAGGACTCGTGCCGAGCTGTGCGGAAGGCGGCGTGCTGGGCGTGCTGCCGGGCATTATCGGCGTGATCCAGGCGACCGAGTCGATAAAGCTGATTCTCGGCATCGGTGAACCGTTGATCGGGCGCTTCCTGATCTACGACGCGCTGAAGATGCGGTTCCGGGAACTCAAGCTGCGGAAGGATCCGGAATGCCCCGTCTGTGGAACGCATCCTACGGTCACGAAGCTGATTGACTATCAGCAATTCTGCGGAATCCGGCCGGAACCGCAAATGGAGTCGGTGTCAGCCATGAACGATTGGGAAATCACGCCAGTTGAACTGAAGAGCCGTCTCGACAAAGGGGAGGATCTTTTCATTCTCGATGTGCGCGAACCGAGCGAGTACCAGATCAATCGCATCCCGGGATCGACGTTGATTCCGCTCGGTGAGCTGCCGCGGAGGTACCAGGAACTCCCGCGCGATCGCGAAATCATCGCGCAGTGCAAGATGGGCGGTCGCAGCGCAAAGGCAATGGAGTATCTGAAGACCGTCGGCTTCACCAAGGTGAAGAACCTGCGCGGCGGGATCCTGGAATGGATCGACAAGGTCGATCCTACGCAACCGAAGTATTGAGCTTCTGAAGCGTCACGATGGGCCTCGTCCCGTTTGCGCCTTGTGACTTGTGACTTGTGCCTTGATGAAGCCGATCTATCTCGATTACCACGCCACCACACCGGTCGACCCGCGGGTGCTCGAGGCGATGCTGCCGTACTTCACACAGGAGTTCGGCAACGCGGCAAGTCGAAACCATGCGTTCGGCTGGGTTGCGAAGGACGCGGTCGAGAACGCCAGAGCGCAGGTTGCCGGGCTGATTGGCGCCAGCGCGAACGAGATTGTCTTCACGAGCGGGGCGACCGAATCGAACAATCTGGCAATCAAGGGTGTTGCAGACGCATATAGCGACAAGGGCAACCACATCATCACGTGCCGTACCGAGCACAGAACCGTTCTCGACAGCTGCAGGAAGCTCGAGACGGACGGCATGTGCGTCACATATCTACCGGTGGATGCGGACGGCCGCGTGGATCCAGACGAGCTTCGTACGGCGATCACGGACCACACAATCCTGATCACCATCATGACCGCCAACAACGAAATTGGGGTGCTTCAACCGATCGCGGAGATCGGCGCGGTGGCGCGCGAACACGGGATCGTTTTCCATACCGACGCAGTACAGGCGGTAGGCAAAGTACCGTTCGATGTGAACGACAGCGGTGCGGATCTGGTGTCCCTCAGCGCTCATAAGATGTATGGCCCCAAAGGAGTTGGCGCTTTGTACGTTCGTCGCCGGAACCATCGAGTTCGGCTGACCGAACAGATCAACGGCGGTGGTCATGAACGCGGCCTGCGCTCCGGGACACTGAACGTTCCGGGTATAGTGGGTTTGGGGGCGAGTTCGGCTATATGCAAGGAAGAGATGCCCGCGGAAAGCGAGCGTACACGCGCGCTTCGAGACCGGCTGAGTGGCAAGCTTCACGAGTGTCTCGACGGTATCCAGGTGAACGGTTCGATCGCGCATAGACTGCCGAATAACCTGAACGTGAGCTTTGCGCGGCTTGAAGGCGAGTCCCTGTTGATGGCCATGAGTAATGTCGCGCTGTCCTCGGGCGCCGCCTGCACATCGGCCAGTCAAGAGCCCTCCCATGTCCTTGCCGCACTGGGCCTGGACGACGATTTGGCACGCGCATCACTGCGGTTCGGGCTCGGCAGGTGGACAACCGAAGCCGAGGTCGACTTTGCCGCGAAGGACGTGGTTGACGTTGTTGGTCGGCTGCGGGAAATGTCACCGCTGCGCACGATGTTCGCAGAAGGATGAGCCACGATTCTCCGCCATATTGCCGCGCCTTGACTGGTACGATGGTGGAATCAAGGTACTCGAAGCGGCATTGGGAGGTCCGAAGGTCATGCGCATAACGACAATCGCAGGAGCGACTCTGCTGCTTCTGACACTGGCTGGTTCAGTCCAGGCGCAAGACGGGCTGGACGTCAGCCGGTTGCCGGTTGACGTCCAACGGATCCATAGAGAACTGCGTCAGTCCGCGGCGCGCGAAGAGCGCGAAGGGCTGAACCTGCGGTACTTCATAGACGTCTACGGACAGGCGCCGCCTATCGTCATCTTCGGACCGGAGGACAACCTAACCTCAGGTCCTGTGCCTTATGGCGGCCCGACACACAAGGAAATGCTGGAGCAGATGACCCCCCAGGAATTCCGCTCACAGCCTGCCGACCTCAGCGCCCTTTTTCGCTGGCTGGCCGAGCGTGCGAAGAAGAAGTAGTCGTCCGTCTTCATGAAGATTACCGTCGCGCACAGTCCTGACTCGGACGACGCGTTCATGCACTACGGTCTCGCCAGCGGCAAAGTGCCGGCTGGCGGGATCGAATTCGATCATCTGCTGGCCGATATCGAAACACTGAATCGGGCGGCGTTCGACGGCAAGTATGAAGTGAGCGCGGTCTCATTTCATGCGTACGCCCACCTGACTGACAAATACCTGCTTCTTCCGCATGGCTCCAGTATGGGCGACGACTATGGTCCCATCGTCGTTGCTCGTGCCGATGGACCTTCGTCGCTCGAGGGCGTTACGGTTGCAGTTCCCGGCACCCTGACGACGGCGTTTCTCGCGCTGCGGATCTACGATCCCGCCGTTGAATACGTGGTCATGCCGTTCGACCGCATCCAGGAAGCGGTGCACAGAGGCGACGTGGCCGCGGGTCTGCTGATTCACGAAGGACAGCTGACGTACCGGGACGAAGGGCTGAAGAAGATTGTCGACCTCGGAGAGTGGTGGGCCGAACGCACCGGTGGCCTGCCCTTGCCGCTGGGGGGCAACGTCATCCGGCGCAACCTTGGCTCGGAGGCGATCGCAACGGTCTCCCGTCTCCTTCACGAGAGCATCGCCTATGCCCTGGCACACCGGCAGGAGGCGCTCGATTACGCGCTGCAGTTCGGCCGCGGACTCGATCGCGCCAAGGCGGATCGATTTGTCGGGATGTACGTCAACGAGCTCACCCTCGAGTACGGTGAACGCGGCCGCACCGCCGTGCAGCGGCTGTTCGACGAAGCGTGGGAGAAGCGGCTCATCCCGCGGCAGATTGCGGTCGAGTTCAGCGTCTGACAGCGTCACACGTCGGGGGCGGAGACTGGTGGTAGGATTTCCCGACGTGCCCGGGAGAATGCCTCATCGAAGTCTTGTTTCAGCGGCCTTGTCGGCGCTGATCGTCGCGATGTGTCCGGCCGTCGCGCTGCTCACGGCGCAGGCCCCACCGGCGAAATCATTCACTCCACCTCCATCGACGTACAACCCGCCCCGCACCCCGTGGGGAGACCCGGATCTGATGGGCGTCTGGGATTACCAGTCGGTGATCCACATGGAGCGGCCAGACAACCTGGCCGGCAAAGCGAGGTTTGCGAACAACGCCGAATACGAGGCATGGGCCAGGGCAAACGCACCGAACCGTGACAACGAAAAAGGCGTGGGCGCGTACAACGAGTTCTGGAACGATCGGAATTTCGTCAGGAACCTGAACACATCCTTGATCGTCGATCCGCCCAATGGAAAGTATCCTCCGTTGACCCCTGCTGCGGCGCAGAGACAGAAAGAGATTCTCGCGAAGGCGAGCGAACTCGCCTCATGGGAGGATTACCACGCTTTGGCGCGATGCATCGCGTCGCAGACGCCGAACGCGCCACAGGCGTACAACAGCGGCACGTACATCATGCAGTCGCCGGGATGGGTGCTGATTGTCCGGGAGCGGTTGGACACGCGCATCATCCCGCTCGATGGGCGTCCCCATATCGGGCAGAACATCCGCCATTGGAACGGAGACCCGGTCGGCCGCTGGGAAGGCAACACGCTGGTTGTTGAAACCACCAATTTCACGGACAAGCAGCGCCTGGGCGGCGCTTCCGGGGCGAGCATTCCCGCGGGCATCCCATTCGGGAGCTTTCATCTGACGGAGTACTTCGTGCCGGTCAGCTCCAATCGAATCGAGGACTACGCCACAGTCAACGACCCCACGACGTGGACGAATCCCTGGACGTTCAATCTGCCCTGGGAGAGGGATGACGACTACAAGCTTTTCGAGTACGCGTGCCACGAGGGCAACTATGCCCTCGCGAACTCACTCCGTGGTGAACGCGTGCTCGAAGCCGAGGCCGCGAAGAAACGCGAAGCCGGGAAGTGACCGCGGCGCGTTCGGGACGAGCGAAAAACCGTCGCGGGGATACGGCCGCCATCACCGTCAGATGAGGCACTCGACCACACGACTGGCCGCGGGCATGGTGGTATCGATGCTGTGGCTCGCGTCGGCGTGGCCTGCCGCTCAGAGTCCCCTGCTGCAGAATCAGATTCCGCGTACGCCGGACGGCAAACCTGATCTGAACGGCATCTGGCAGGCGATCAACGCGGCGAACTACGACCTCGAGGATCACGGCGCCCGCCCGTCATCGGTCGTCGTCACCGGGGCGGTCGGCGCGATTCTCCCCGGCGAGAGCGTCGTCGAAGGCGGGCAGATTCCGTATCGACCCGAAGCGTTGGCGAAACGGGACGAGAACCGAAGGAACTCGATGCCTGGGAAGCAGGGCCGGAATCTGGCGGCCGATCCTGAACTGAATTGCTTTCTCCCTGGTGTTCCTCGGGCCACCTACTTGCCGCATCCGTTTCAGATCTTCCAGAGTCCGAAGGCGATCTGGATTGTGTATCAGTACTCCTATGCGCGACGTGAGATACCGCTCGACAAGCCCACCGAAGCTCCGTACGAGTCATGGATGGGCTGGTCGAATGGCCGTTGGGAAGGAGACACGCTGGTGGTGGACGTGAGCGGGTTCAACGACCAGACATGGTTCGACCGGGCAGGGAACTACCACAGCGACGCGCTGCACGTCGTCGAACGCTACACGCCGATCAGCGCCTTCCACCTGCAGTACGAAGCCACAATCGAGGACCCGAAGGTCTTCACACGGCCCTGGAAGATCACGATGCCGCTCTATCGACGCGTCGATCGGAACGTGCGGCTGCTGGAATTCAAGTGCTCGGAGCTCGTTGAAGAGCTGCACCTGGGGGAGTATCGCAAGATCACGCCATCCAGGTAGCGCTCGAAACGCGGCGACATCGTTACTCACTCACCGACGAATGTGCCGTCGGGTGCCTTGATGAACGAGCGGGTCAACGGCGCGAACGCCCGCCACCCTCCATCATCGACCGATCCCAGAATGCGGACGTTCCCGCGGGGCTGGTCATCTGTGACGGGTCGCAGTGTAGCGACCGGAGGTCCGGCTGACGCCGGACACTACGTACCGATCTCAAGAGAGGTCGACGCCGAATCAGTGCGCGAGCAGGAAGTCCCGCATCTCACCGATGACGCGATCTGGTGATTCTTCCTGGGGCCAGTGGCCGGCGTCCAACTCGACGACCCGCGCCGACGGAAGCACTTCTTTCCAGCGGGCCAGCTGATTCGGTTGGAACGCAGGGTCCTTCATGCCCCAGATGATCAACGCCGGCCGGCCGCGCAGCCTCTCCCGTTGTTGCCAGAGAGAGTCGTAAAAGGCACTCGATCCGAGAATTGCGTGCGCCAGTGGCCACAGCACGGCCCCGCGCGACCAACGATCGGGAAAACGGTCGAGATATTGACGATGAACCTCGGGAGTCAGCTTCTTCCTGTCTGCGTACGCATACGGCGTAATCACACGGAGCGAGAAATTCGCCCAACGGTAGAGGAAACGGCCCAGACGCCCGCCCGCTATGCGCGCTTTCTTCTCCATCTCGTGGTCGCCGGCAAAGCTCCACATCCACGTATTCAGAAGCACGAGGCGGGCAACGCGTTCCGGGTGTCGAAGACAGACAGGAAGACCGATGGGCCCGCCATAATCGTGGACAATCAACGTAAACGGGTCGGGATTGAGCTTCTCGACGAATTCCGCGAGATTCTGAGCGTGCGCGTCGGGCGTGTACGGGAAGTTGCGAGGTCGGTCGGAAAGGCCGAAGCCGATGTGATCTGGCGCGATGCAGCGGTAATGAGGTGCAAACGCCCGAATGAGCTGCCGCCACTCGAACGACCATGTAGGAGTGCCATGAACGAACAGAAGCGGCTCGCCCGTTCCCTCGTCGACGTAGTGCATCCGACCGGCGGAAAGCTCCATCCATCGACTCGCGAACGGATAAGCTGACCGATCGATGGACGTCAAGGACGAAGCGGCCGTAGGCGGCCGATACTAGAAATTATCATGACCGGCATGACGGAATGTATTGATCGATTACCTGCGGAGGACAGATGCGACGAGCTTCACTGCCGATCGTGACGTTCATGTTGGCCAGCGTCTTCATGAGCGCGCAGTCACCCACGCCTTTCAAGCTTGGCACCTTTGACAACGGGGGACGCACCTTCGTCGGTATTGTGCTGCGGGAGTCGGTTGTCATCGATTTCGCTGCTGCTCACCAGGCGATTCCCGTGTCAGGTAAAGCTGTTGCGGCTCCGGTCGATATGAAGGACCTGATCGTCCGCTACGAATCCGGTGTTCGCTCGCGGATCGCGGAGATCATTCGCGACGTCGAGCAGGCCGGTGCGATGAAAGCTCCTTATGTGCACGACCTCGCGGCGGTGAAAGTTCTTCCTCCGATCATGTATCCGACGACGATGCTGAACGTCGCGGTGAATTACGCCGCGCACGACCAGGAAATGGCGCAGCTGCGGGAACAGGTTCCGGGTATGGGAGCGGCGACGTCCGGCTCGGCGTTGCCGGGGACCAGAAGCGCACCGGGTATCTGGGAGCGCGCCGCTGGCGATGCACGGTGGAATCCCTACATGTTCATGAAATCGCCGGCGGCGATCATCGCCGATGGAGAGGCGATTCGATTGCCGCCGGGGCGCACGCAGGTGGATTGGGAATGTGAACTCGGCGTGGTCGTAGCGCGGCAAGCGACACGCGTGCCCACAGCCAGGAGCGCCGACTACATCTTCGGCTACACCCTTCAAAATGACGTGTCGGACCGTGGCGGTCGCGGGGACACACGATACGGATCGGACTGGCTTATCAGCAAGAATCACGACACGTTTGCACCCCTCGGTCCGTTTATCACCCCGAAGGAATTCATCGCCGATCCTCAGAAGCTGACTGTCAGGTTCGTGCTGAATGGCCAGGTAATGCAGGAAGCCAGCACGTCGCTGATGATCCACAACGTGTTCGAGCAGATCGCCTATGCGTCGAACATCATGACGCTGCGACCGGGCGACATCGTCGCAACGGGGACGCCAGCCGGCGTCGGCTCGGCGCGCACGCCACCGGTCTATTTCAAGCCAGGCGATCGATCTGTATGTACGTATGAGGGAGTGGGTACGTTGACGAACACCGTGGTCGGGTCGTAACTCACGTAGGGCGCGGCTTTACGCCGCGCCAGGCGGGCCGTGAAGGCACGCCCTACGGTGAAACTTGTCCACGCACGCGCGCCAGGATGTCAGTGAGTTGCCGCAGGCCGTCGGTCAGCGCTGCCGGTCCGGGTTGAAGGATGTAGGCTGACTTGATTTCGTAGATGTGCCCGTTTCGTACAGCGGGCACGTCCTGCCAGCCCGCCCGCGAGGCGATCCGCTCAGTCCTCACAGCCTTGCCGCACCAGGACGCAATGATCACGTCGGGGTGGCGCCGCGCGACTTCGTCTGACGCGACGATGCGATCCTTGCCGAGTTTGGCGTCGCGCAGCTCCGGGAAAATGGGCTCGCCTCCTGCAATCTCGATCAGCTCCTCAACCCACTTGATGCCGGAAATCAGCGGATTGTCCCACTCCTCGAAAAACACTCGCGGACGCGGAAGCGTTGCCGCAGCCGCGCGCACAGCATTGAGGTCGAGCTCCAGGCGGGCAGTGAGCGCCGATGCCCGTTCTTCGCAGCCGACCATCCCGCCGAGCATCCGGATCATCTGGAGGATCTCAGCGACGCTCCGTTGATTGAAGACCACGACTGGGTAACCGCGGCGAATGAGCTCGGACGCGATGTCGGCCTGGAGATCTGAAAATCCCAGTATGAGATCCGGCTTCAACTCGTCGATTTTGCTGAACCGCGCATTCAGGAACGCCGATACACGCGGCTTGCTGCGCGCCTCGGGCGGCCGCACGGTGTAACCGGAGACGCCAACGATGCGT
The DNA here is from genome assembly GCA_963814955.1 of uncultured Acidobacteriota bacterium. Classification (GTDB taxonomy): domain Bacteria; phylum Acidobacteriota; class Vicinamibacteria; order Vicinamibacterales; family UBA2999; genus DATCJA01. The sequence continues at coordinate 214,100 of CAWFEX010000006.1, read as the reverse complement.
TCGCTTTCGCCCAGAAGATACAGCGTTTCGGTTGTCTCTTCCGTAAGGCAGACGATGCGGGAGGGATAAGCTGTCACACGCGGAGCGTTGCAGCGTCCGGAGGACGCAGCCCCTCCCGGAACGGTGTCGGTTGTGGCGGGCAGTCCAGCATGGGTACAATTTGCAGGGTTTCCGTGTGAATCCACATATCAGTGCCGTCGGGCTCCACGACATCGACGAGAAACTGCAAGCCGGTGAACGCCTGGGCTTCGACGAGGGTGTGCGGTTGTTTCAATCCCGCGACCTGCTCGGCGTCGGCTGGCTCGCAAACCGCGAGCGTGAAAAGCGCCACGGTTCACGGACGTATTTCAACTACAACCTGCGTCTCGAGCCGACGAACGTGTGCGTGGCCAGCTGTCTCTTCTGCTCGTTTGCACGGCTGAAACCCACCGATTCTGCCGCTTACACGATGTCGATGGAGCAGGCGTGGGACAAGCTGCGTCAGCGGGCCCATCAGCCTCTTACGGAAATCCATATCGTCAACGGCCTCAATCCCGATCTGCCGTTCACTTACTACACGGAGCTGCTGCGGGGGTTCAAGAGGATTCGTCCGGACATCCATTTGAAGTGCTTTACCGCAGTAGAGATCGCGTTCTTCGCGGACCTGTACGGGATGACCGATGAGCAGATACTGCGCGAGCTGATGGCGGCGGGTCTCGATTCACTGCCGGGAGGTGGCGCCGAGGTTTTTGCCGAGCGCGTGCGGAGGAAGATTTGCCACGACAAGTGCGACGCCGACCGATACCTGGCCATTCACCGGACTGCACACGGCCTGGGCATGCGCACGAACGTGACGATGCTGTACGGTCACATTGAAACGTTCGAAGAGCGGGTCGACCACATGTTGCGGGTGCGTGCGCTCCAGGACGAAACCGACGGATTTCAGGCGTTCATCCCGCTGGCGTTTCACCCCGACAACAACCAGATGCGAAAGCTTCCGGCCCCCACCGCAACCGACACGCTGAAGGTCCACGCTGTCTCGAGGCTGATGCTCGACAACGTTCCGCACATCAAGGCGTTCTGGATTGCAACCGGAGTGGAGGTGGCGCAGACCGCACTGTGGTTTGGCGTGGACGACCTGGACGGCACCGTCCAGGAGGAGAAGATCTACCACATGGCCGGGTCTCCCACGCCCGAAGGGCTCTCCATGGCGCAGCTGTCCCGGCTCGTCCGTGCCGCCGGCCGGGAGCCATTCGAGCGCGACACGTTCTACAACGTCAGGCAGGCCGTTCCCGTCGCCTGAGCCGTTCAGAGGGTCTGACCCGGGGTCAGACCCCGGGTCAGACCCCGGTGACGAGTCGTATCAAGTTTCCACGAGGTATAATTTCGACAGGTCCAAACACCACGGGGCGATAGCCCGACTGTGGGTTTGGCCTTTTTCACGTTTCGAGATTGCGAAAAATTTCACAAGCTGTGCAATGTCAACGATGATTCCGCTGCTGACCGAGTTCGAGAACGAACGCATCTCCGAGCGTCAACCCCTGCCCGAGAAGTACCTCGGGCTGTCCGACGCGGAGATGGACGCTCGCATTGCCGCCGCTCGCGCTGCGCTGGGCAGCCGGCTGGTCATTCTTGGTCATCACTATCAGCGGGACGAAGTCATCAAGTTCGCCGATCACACAGGCGACTCCTTCCGGCTCGCCCGGCAGATCGCCAAACGTCCGGACGCAGACTACATCGTCTTCTGCGGTGTTCACTTCATGGCCGAAAGCGCCGATGTGCTCGCCGCACCGCATCAGAAGGTCATTCTTCCCGATCTCGCGGCAGGCTGTTCGATGGCCGATATGGCCGAACTGGATCAGCTCGAGGCGTGCTGGGACGAGCTTGCGCAGATGGGAATCTGCGGTGTCGTTCCTGTCACCTATATCAACTCGGCTGCTTCCATCAAAGCGTTCGTCGGCGAGCAAGACGGCACTGTCTGCACGTCGTCGAACGCCGCCGCCACGCTGAAATGGGCGTTTGAGCGAGGGGACAAGGTCCTCTTCCTGCCCGATCAGCACCTGGGTCGCAACACGGCCTACAAGATGGGCATCGCGCTCGACGACATGGTGGTATGGGATCCAAACGAAATCTTCGGCGGCCTCGATCCAGACCAGGTCGAACGTGCCCGCATGATTCTGTGGAAGGGCCACTGCTCGGTGCATACGCGCTTTTCCGTCCAGCAGATCGAGGCGGTCCGCAGGACCCACCCAGGCGTTCGTGTCATCGTGCATCCTGAAGTGCCGTGGGACGTCGTCCAGGCCGCCGACGACAGCGGCAGTACGGAGTACATCATCAGGACGGTCACGAACAGCCCGGCTGGCTCGGTTTGGGCCGTCGGCACGGAAGTCCACCTCGTCAACCGCCTCGCGAGCAGTCTCGCTCCAGATCGCACGGTCGTGTCGCTGGACAGGTTCGGCTGCCTGTGCTCGACGATGTTCAGAGTCTCTCCGAATCATCTGCTGTGGGTACTCGAAGAGCTCGTCAATGGCCGTGTGCACAACCAGATCGTCGTACCCGAGGACCAGAAGCACTGGACTCGAGTAGCGCTCGATCGGATGTTGTCGATCCAGTAACGACCGAGTACCGATTGGAAGGTTCTGGCGCCCGCATCGGGGCGCTCTACGATTGCCGCGCGACCTTTGCGCGCCCATAGGGCGGGCCCGTTTCGGCTCGCCGCCTCGCGAGGAGGATTCATGGCGCACGAACTCCCAAAGCTTCCATATGATTTCGGCGCACTCGAGCCGCACATCGACGCGAAAACGATGGAGATTCACCACGGGAAACACCACCAGGCGTACGTGACGAATCTGAACGCGGCACTGGAGAAGCATCCCGACCTCCAGTCGAAAAGCGTCGAGGAGCTGTGCCGCAGCATCAGCAGTGTGCCCGAAGACATCAGGACACCCGTTCGCAACAACGGCGGCGGGCACTGGAATCACAGCAGGTTCTGGACATGGATGGCGCCGAATGCCGGCGGAGCGCCGACGGGCAAAATCGCCGATGCCATCGCGGGGTCGTTCGGCAGCTTCGACGCGTTCAAGGACCAGTTTGCAAAGGCGGCCGTGGGACGGTTCGGCAGCGGATGGGCCTGGGTCGTCAAGGACGGCACGAAGCTGGCGATTATGAGCACGCCGAATCAGGACAATCCGCTCATGGAAGGCAAGACGCCCGTGTTCGGCGTCGACGTGTGGGAGCACGCCTACTACCTGAAGTACCAGAACCGGCGGCCCGACTACGTGGCAGCCTGGTGGAATGTGGTGAACTGGGCGGAGATCAATAAGGGGCTGTGAAGCCGGGTCCGAGGATGTAGGCCGGGTCCTTTCGGACCCGGCGATCCGGCGCAGCCCTGTCTAACAAGGCGGGTCCAAAAGGACACGCCCTACGAGAGCGTTCAGCGCGTACTCGGCACGCGCGGGATGTCCGAGAGCGCCCAGGACGTCAGCGTGGATCCCGCCGGCACCAGCACATGCTGGCGGCCGTCCAGCATGTAGGTGATCGCCGACGTTCCGTGCAGCGCCGAGCCCATCTGGAACCGCCAGAGGAACTTTCCGCTGCGCGCGTCTATGGCGAGGAAGTTTCCTTCGGCATCACCGCTGAAGATCACTCCTGAAGCAGTCGACAGGAGGCCCGACGTCGACGGCGTGATGTACTCGAACTCCCAGCGCCGCTCGCCGGTAATGGGATCGATCGCACGGAGCGCGCCGTACGCGCGCTGGTCGGGCCCTTTCGCCCGTTGACCGGCACCGCCGGTATAGCGCTCACCCGGCACATATTCCTGGCGCCAGGCGTAATACGTGGCGCAGGCTTCCCGCGCGTTCACGAAGAAGAGGCGCTGTGCTGGATCGTAGCTCGGTGGCCAGAAATTCGTGCCGCCTTGGATCTCGGGACACGTGAGCGCGCCCTTCTCATCGGGCACGTTGCCGGGCAACAGTATGGGGCGGCCGTTCGAGTCGACCTCTTTCGCCCACGTCGTTACGACATACGGCTTTGCCACTATGACTTTGCCGTTCGTCCGATCGAGCGTGTAGTAAAAGCCGTTGCGATTCGCGAACATGACGACCTTGCGCGGCTGACCGCCAATCGTCAAGTCCGCAAGGATCGGTACCTGCGTCGCATCCCAGTCGTGCAGATCGTGCGGCGTGAACTGGTAATGCCATCGGAGCTTGCCCGTGTCGGCATCCAGCGCCACGATTGAGTCGCTGTAGAGGTTGTCGCCCTTACGGCTGTCGCTGTGGTAATCGGGCCCTGGGTTGCCGATGCCGTAGTAGAGCAGATTCAGCTCAGGATCGTACGCACCCGTTACCCACACACCGGCGCCGCCACGCTGCCACGAGTCGCCCGCCCACGTGTCGTTGCCCGGCTCGCCGGGTCCCGGTATCGTGTAGAAGCGCCACGCCTGCTTGCCTGTTTTCGCGTCGTACGCGTCGATGAAGCCGCGAATGCCGAACTCGCCTCCCGCCACGCCGACGATCACTTTGTCCTTGACGACAAGCGGGGCGATCGTCGAAGCGTACCCCTGCTTGTAATCCGCCATTGCGACGTCCCAGACGACGGCGCCTGTCTTCATGTTGAGCGCGACCAGATGCGCGTCGAGCGTTGTCATGAAGAGGCGGTCGCCGAGCACGCCGAACCCCTTGTTCACCAGGCCGCAGCACGCCGTGAGGCTGCCGGTGGGCGGCAGCTCGCGCTTGTACCGCCAGATCTCGCGGCCCGTGCGGGCGTCAATCGCCCACGCGAGGTTCAGGGGACCCGTCGCGTACAGCACGTTGTCGCGCAGCAGCGGGGTCGTTTCGAATCGGCTGCCTGAAATGTCGGTCTGGAACGTCCACTGCGGAACGAGGCGCGCCACGTTCTCGGGTGTGATCTGCGTGAGGGGGCTGTGCCGCTGGTTCGTGTAGCTGCCACCGAACGTCACCCAGCGTGAGCCGTCGGCCGGAAGGCCTTCCAGCAGCTCCTGCGAGGTAACGAGCGCGGGCGGAACGCCCTGCGCGGCCACGGTGACCGCCACTATTGCTGCCCCGAGCACCGCGAAGGCGAAGCGCCCAGATGATCGTCGTCGAGACATAGCGACTCCTCTAACGATTGCCGTTGCCGTCCGATGATCCCGGTTTGTTTCCCTGCAGGGTCTCGAGATACGTGAGCACGTCGTCGAGCTGCTCATCGGACAGCTTGTCCGAACCGAAGACCGGCATCGCCGACTTCTTTTCGCTGTTCACCGAGCGCATGTCCTCGCGGAGATATCCCTGAATGCGCTCGCGCGTATCCATGACCTGCACCGAGAACAGGTCTTCGTTCTTCTTCACGCCACGGATTTCCTGCCCGCCGGGCGTGGTCAGCGTGACGGGCTCGTAGCCGGTGCGGAAGTCCTCTACGGTGCCGCGTATTTGCCGCGCCATGGCGGCACGTGCACGCGCGACGCCAATGCGCGACAGGTTGGGTCCGAGATTCCCGCCGCGGTCTCCCACCCTGTGGCACCCGATGCAGTTGGCGACGAACAGGTTTTCACCGGCGCCGGCATTGCCGCGCGGCGTGCCGGCAGGTGCCGGCGCGGCCATCGTTTTCAGGTAGGCGAGGATGCGCCAGATATCCATGTCTGACATCCGCGGAGCCGGATGGGCAGGCATTTCGGTGCTCGGTACCCCGTTCCGAACGGTGGAAAAGAGCGCCCCGTCCGTCCGGCCTTTTGCCCACACCTGTGTGATATCGGGCCCCCGAATGCCACGGGCATCCATTCCGTGACAGTCGGCGCAGCGAACCCGGTAGACGCCCATGCCGGCGGTTATGGCGTCCGCATTGCCTTCGAGAGGATTCTTCGTCGCAACGTTCGGAATCGTGACGAACACGTCCTGAGCGATGACGTGTGCCACGCTGAGGACGGTGACAATCAGCGCCGTGTAAATCCACTTCATGACGGACCCTCGCTGTCAGGGGGTGGCCGGGGATCGGCGCGGATTATACACGCGAAGGCTCAAGCCTGCGCGCTACGGATGCGCTGCCAGACCCGGTTACGAGACGCTGACGGTCGTTCCGGCGGCAGCGGGTTTTGCCGCAACCGGTGGAGCAACCGTCGGCGCGGCCGGTTTGTGCGCCCCGCCCGCGGCCGGCATGCGTTCCTTCAGCAGTTGTTCGGCGTAGGCAAACAGGTGTTCTTTCGACACCTTGCCCGCATCAACGTCGGCGAGCAGAGACCGTTGAGCCTTGTATTCGCGGTTCTCGATGCCTGCCTTGCTCTGCAGCATGCGCCATGCCTTGCGGCGCTCCACGCAGAAGAGCACGAGCTGGCGCGAGATCGACCGGTACTCGATGTCGCCGTTCGCTCCCTGCACCCTGATGTAGACGCCGAAATCGGGAATGTACGAGCGATGGTCCGCGCGCAGGTACCTGCGATATACGACGTCCTGCTGGGTGATGCGCACCAGCATGTTCTCAAGTGGAATCAGCTTTGCCGCGTCGTCTTTCTTGACCTTTTTGAGGTGGTTGCGGAAGCGGGCTTCGGTCGCGCACCAGTGTGCCACGGTGAACCGGTAGGGCTCGTTCGTCGCCTTGAACTTGGCCTCGTACCAGTCCATGTCGATCGAAGGATTGCCCTTGACGTCCAGCGCTTCCTGATAGGTTTCGCCAAGTCTCGGATTGAAGACGAACTCCGGCGCGCCCCGGGAGTCCCGCACGCGCTGGGCCTGCGTGAGCGCCATGTCGTCGGCCACGCCGTGCTCCGGCTGGCACGTGGTGAAGCACTGGAGGAACGACGTGCCGCGGTACTCGATGCCGTCGAGGATCGATCGATAGAGTTTGGGCGCGTTGGCAATCGACACCTGCGCGACAAACGGCGATCCGTGGCCGGCCAGGAACGTTTCGGCGACCGTTTTCTTCTCGTGGTTCTTGCCCTGTGTGGCCGCGCCGAACACGTTCATATCGTTGCCGCCCAGCATCGGCGTCGAGTCGGAGTTCTGACCGCCGGTGTTGGAGTAGACCTGAGTGTCGAGCATCACCGCCTTCACGTTCGGACGGTTCTGCAGGATTACCTTCGACATGTTCTGGTATCCGATGTCACCCATGCCGCCGTCGCCGCCAACCACCCATACCTTGGGCAGCTCGAGGATCTCCTGGTCGGTCATGATCGCGTCGGTGAAGTGGACGTATTCGTAGTACTCGCGCGGGTTGATGACGTCTGTCTCGCGGTTCATCAGGGCATCGGCGAGACGCTCGGGGATCACGGACCGCCGTCCATGATCGACGATGAAGCTTTCGCCGAGGAGCCAGCCGACGGTGATGCCGTCCTGGAAGAGCGAGTTCATCCACGGATACGGATGCGGGTTGTTGGGCGGCGTCGATCCGTACACCGTGTTGCAGCCGGTGTGCGCCGCCATGGCCATCACCGACATACCGTTGGCGAGGCGTCCGTCGATCGGCTGGAGGTTCTTATGATTGAACGCCTCCTGCCGCATGACCGCCGTAATCGCGTCGATCACGTCCCGGTCGGAGATAGGACCGTGAGCCGCCATGCGCCCTTTCGTGTCTTTGTCGTCCTCGCCGCCTAGCCCCATCAGCATGTGCGCGACAGCCTGGCGCAGCAGGTCGTATTCGGCCTGGCTTCGTTCCTTCATTGCGGCCAGCTTCTCGACCCCGTTCTTGTCCAGTTGATCCGCCTTCGCGCGCAGCCGATCGGCTTTGGCGTGGAAGAGCGGACGCATGTACGCTTCCGTCACCGCGGCACAGGCGCGGAGGATGCTCTTCTCACCACAGCCGGCGCACGCGCCGTCTCCGGATACCAATGCGTCGTAGTTGCGGCGCACCATCAGCATGTTGCGCAGACGTCGCCGTCTTGGAGTCCTGCGGTCGCGTGTCGTTGTAGAGGCCAAGATACTTCTGGGGCGTGTCCGGCAGCAGATCCAGGAAGGCCGTGCCACTTTCGTGCTCGGCGTTCACCTCCTCGGTTTCCTGCACCATCCGTAACGCCTGATGTTCGCCGCAGGCCGTGACGCACGCGGCGCATCCCTTACAGAGGTCCGACACGAAGATGGAGAAGATGCCGCCGCCGCCGGCCTTCTTTTTCTCCGGCGTCGCGAAGATCGCGTTGGCCTTCTGATACGCCATCGGGATCTTGTCGAGGACGTTGAATAGCTGCGTCTTGGCGGTATCGGAGAAGCCGTTGACGTCGTTGGTGACCTGGCGAATGAACGACTGCAGTGGCGTTCCGGTGCTCTTCGCCACCGAGTCGCGCATGAGCTCGCGCGTCCGGCGATCGATTTCCGGCACGAGCCCGAGCATCTTCCCGCGCTCCGACGGATCCTCGACGTAGTTCGTGATCGCCGTGCGGAGAATCGTGTCGAAATCCTGCGAGCAGTTGGGGAGGGCGGTGTCGGGACAGACCGCGATGCATTCCATGCACTGCGTGCAGTTCTCTGGAATGTACAAAGGCGTTTCGCGCCGCGCGACGTACTTCGATGCCGTGTCGCCGCTCCCGGCGGCCATCACGCCCAGCGCCGCCAGCGGGGATGCCGGCTGGTCATACCCGTAGGTCGAACGGAACTCGGCATCGAACACCGCGACTCGCGTGAGCGGCGTGCGCTCTTCCTGTCCCTCGGGAATCGGGTGCGAGCGGCACCCCGATCCACATCCTGCGCCGTCTCCATTCCCGCCGACCACGGGCAGGAGCGCCTGGCCGCGGAGCGTCGACCGGTCGGGTGCCTCGAGCGCGCCGACGTTGATCTCGCGCACGAGCTCGAATCCCTTGGTCATGACCTCCATGTTGGAGGTCACGACCGCGTCGCCGAGCCGGCCGAACTTCTTGACGTATTGCTTGTGCACCGCGTCGCGGAACTGCTCCGGCGTGATGCCGAACTCCTGGAGCATCGGCGATACGGCGAAGAACGCGCCGAGGAACGCGTTGCCCTGCATCCGGAGCTGCAGGTCGCCGCGGTCGGTGGCATTACGCGCAATCTTGAAACCCGGCAGCGTGAAGACGCGGATGTTCTTGTCGATGATCTGCTTGCGCGCCCAGAGCGGCAGCCGCTCCCATGCCTGTTCGCCCTCTTCCTCCGACTCCCACACCAGAGACCCGCCTTCGGACATGCCGTCGAGCGGGTTGCAATGCGTGAAGGCTTTGGGGTCGCAGCAGAGCACGACGTTCACGTGACGGAGATCGCAGTTGACGCGAATCCGTTCGGGCGCCGCAATCATGAAGTAGGAGGTCGGCGCCCCCTTCTTCTCGGAGCCGTACTTCGGATTGGCGCTGACATGAATGATCTCTTTCGGATTGCCCAGCTCGTCGACGATCTTGTCGCGCTCGTAGAGCAGGTCGTTCAGGTCGCCGATGATCGCGCCAAGGTTCTTGCCCGTCGTGATGGCGCCCCAGCCGCCCACGGAATGGAAGCGGACGGCAATCGCCTTGTCGGGAAGCAACGAAGGTGTGTCGTTGGACTTCACCTCGTACGGATGATCCACGCCAAGGACCATAAAGGACGTGCCGTCCACCGCACGCTTGCCGTCCTTCCGGGCGCGTGTGCCGGTCGCGAACTCGTAGGCGCCGATCGAGTGCTCGGGCCGGAAATCGCGCGAGCCGAGTCCATAGATCCCCGCGAACAGGCGGGGCATCTGGTCCGCGGTGATTGCAGGCAGCCCTGCCTCGTGCTGGAGTGCCTTGTTCAGCGCGGTCCGGATGTCGCGGCCCATCGGGTTGTCGCCCGCCATCGGCTCGTCCGTCCGCTCGAGGATGATGACGTTCTTCTTTCCGGCAAGCGCCTTGACGACAGCAGCCTCCGGGAATGGGCGGAACAGGTTCAGGTGTATGGATCCCACCGTCGCGCCCCGGCGCTCGCGCAGGTAATCGACCGCTGCTTCGATGTTCTCGGCGGCCGAACCGAGCGACACGAACACCGTGTCCGCGTCCTCCGTCCTGTACTCACTGACCAGTCCGTAGTACCGGCCCGTGAGCGCCGCAAAATCTCTGTACGCGTCCTCGAAGAACTGGATGATCGGCTCTGTGAAGTTGTTCCGGCGGGCGACCACGCCCTGCATGTAGTGCTCCTGGTTCTGCACGGGACCGAGGAGGACAGGGTTGGTCAGGTCGATCATCTTGGGCACACGCCTGCGGCGGGGACCGAAGAGAACGCGCTGGCTTTCAGTGGGGCATTCGATGATGTCGTCGGGAGCGCCGAGGTAGTCGCGGATCAGCTGTGACTCGTGCTTGTAGAACGTCCGCTCGAGATGCGTCGTCAGGAACCCGTCCATGACGTTCATGCCCGGGGTCAGCGACAGCTCGGTGACGCGCCGCAGAATCAGCGCCTGATCGGCGGCCTGCTGGGCGTCCTTGCCGAACACGATGATCCAGCCGGTATCGAGCGCGCCGTACACATCGTCGTGGCCGCAATGCACGTTGAGGGCGTGCTTCGTCAGCGCCCGCGCGCCGACCTCGAGGACCATCGTGGAGCACTTGCCGGGCGCGTGGTAGTACTGCTCGACCCCGTAGACCACCCCCTGCCCGGAGGTGTAGTTCACCACCCGCTTGCCGCAGACGGAGTGGGCGATCGCGCCGCCCTGAGCAGCGTGTTCGCCTTCGGCTTCGATGGCTATCGTGTTGCCACCGAACACGTTGAGCTTGCCTTCGGCGAACGCCTGCTGATACAGCTCGCCGCCTTCTGTCGACGGGGTGATCGGGTAGAACACCCCCGCGTCGGCTATCCGGGCTTCGGTGTGATACGAAACGAGCTGATTGCCGTTAGCAGTTACCCGGATCCCCGGGTACCGCGGTCTTTCCTTCATCACACGACCTCCCCAGTAGGGCTCGGATGCAAGATTTTCGCGATCAGACAAGCATACCGCCGGGCCGACGGCTGAAGCCGCCACATTTTAGCTGAAAAGAACCTATGGACGCGGTAGACGAGCCGTGCTATTTAGTGCACCTCCCGAGGGCCTCCAGGAGGGTCTTTATGCCTTTACCGGCGTCTCTGGCCGCCGCACTCAAACGGGAGCGAATGCCATACCTAGTGTATCGGCATCCGCCAGCCTATACCGCCCAGGAAAGGGCGGCGGTTTCGCACACACCCGGCCGTTGTGCGGTGAAGGTTGTGATCTGCATAGCCGACGGCAGCCCCGTGCAGGCCCTGGTGCCGGCCCATTACCTGGTAGACCTGGAGCGGCTCCGCGTCCTTGCCAGTGTCGAGAACCTCCGCATCGCCCGGGAGGACGAAATCGCGAACCTGTACCCCGATTTCGAGGTCGGTGCCGCCCCGCCCTTCGGCACGATGTACGGTCACCGGGTCTTCGTGGAACGGTGCTTCGTCGGAGAGCCGGAGATGGTGTTTAACGCCGGTACCCACACTGAGTCGTTGTGCATGCACTACAGCGATTTCGCCGAGATGGTGAAGCCGGTGGTGGGAACCTTTGGCGTGCGCCCCGGCCAGGCGCGGGTCGTTTGCGAATCGTAGTTCACAGTAGGCAGGTCACAGTGACGGCCCTTTTCGCCGTTTGCTGCCTACCGCCTACTGCCTACTTCTTCAGCTCTTCCTCGATCACTTTCCGGAAGTTGCCAAAGGACTGCGCACCGGCGATCAGGCGCCCGTTGATGAAAAAGACCGGTGTGCCATTGATGCCGACATCCGTGCCGTTCATGTAGTCCTTCGCGACTTCGTCTTTGTATCGCTCGCTGTCGACGCATTCGTTGAATGCCGCAACATCGAGGCCGATGTCGGCACCCCAGCGCTTCAATTCGTCGACACGGTAGCGAACGATGTCGCGGCCGCGCCTGTCCTGCTCCCGATAAACCTTGTCGTGGAATTCGAAGTACTTTCCCTGATCGTCGGCACATTCAGCGGCAATCGCCGTGATCGTGGCTTCGGGATGGATTTCCTGGATCGGAAAGTCTCTGAAGACGATCCTGACTTTCCCGGTATCGACGTATTCCTTCTTGATACGCGGCAAGCGTGTCTCGCCAGAACGCGCGGCAGTTCGGGCACTGAAAATCGGCAAACTCGATGATGGTGACCTTGGCGTCGGACGCGCCAAGCTGCGGGTCGTCATCGATCCCTATGAATTTTTGGGCGGAGAGATGCGAAGACAATCCGAACAACCCGAGCAATACGGCTACCAGCATTCGCGACACGATCACACCTCGTCCAGAGCGGCGGCCCACGGAGATGCTCAGACCCTCAGACCCGTTAGTTCTGAGCACGCTTCGTTCGCATTATACGAATCCGGACGGATTCTCGCGGAACCAGCATAGAGGCGTAGAATCGCCGTGAAAACGACGCTGACGTGCGACGTTCGATTGGTGCGGCGGACAATGGCCGCCGCACAACGAAGGGATATCGATATGGTCCGGCAATTTCGTGCGCTCGCGGTGACGCTCGCCGCTCTTGCCGCGATCGGCTGCCGCTCTTCGAGCGGCCCCGCGCGCCGTCAATGGCGGCCGGCTCACCGCGGCCGACGACGAGCCCGGTCAATGGATGTCGCACGGGCGAACTTATGGCGAGCAGCGGTTCAGCCCCCTCGACGAGATCGACACGACCAACGTCGGGAAGCTCGCCTTGGCGTGGTTTGCGGATCTCGACAGTCGCCGCGGTCAGGAAGCGACGCCATTGGTCGTCGACGATGTTCTGTATGTGTCCACGGCGTGGAGCAAGGTGAAGGCCTATGACGCAGCCACGGGCAAGCCATTGTGGACCTACGACCCGGAGGTGCCGGGCGAATGGGCAGTCAACGCCTGCTGCGACGTCGTCAATCGCGGTGTGGCCGTGTGGGGAGGGAAGGTCTTTGTCGGTTCTTTCGATGGCCGCTTGATCGCTCTCGACGCCGCCACGGGCCGGGAGCTGTGGGACGTCAACACGATCGACCGCACCAAGCCATACACGATCACTGGCGCGCCGCGCGTCGTGAAAGGCAAAGTCATCATCGGTAATGGTGGCGCCGAATTCGGCGTACGCGGGTACGTGTCCGCGTACGATGCCGAGACCGGAGAGCTGGCGTGGCGGTTCTACACCGTGCCAGGCAATCCCGCCGACGGCTTTGAGAATCCCATCCTGAAAATGGCCGCGACGACCTGGAGCGGCGAATGGTGGAAGCTCGGTGGCGGCGGCACCGTGTGGGACTCGATGGCCTACGATCCTGAGCTCGATTTGCTGTACGTCGGCGTCGGCAACGGGTCCCCGTGGAACCATCTGATCCGCAGCGAAGGGAAGGGCGACAACCTCTTTCTCGCCTCCATCGTTGCACTCGACCCCGATGACGGTTCCTATGTCTGGCATTACCAGACCTCGCCGGGCGAGACCTGGGACCACACCGCGACGCAGCACATCATCGTGGCCGACCTGCAGTTGAACGGCCAGGTGCGCCGGGTCGTCATGCAGGCACCAAAGAACGGCTTTTTCTACGTGCTCGATGCAAAGACCGGCGCGCTGATTTCGGCGGAGAAGTTCACCGACATCAGTTGGGCCACCCATGTGGACATGAAGACCGGCCGGCCGGTGGAGACTCCCGGTGCCAGGTTCTACAAGACCGGGCAACCTTTCGCGTCGTTACAAAGTCCCAATGGCGCGCACACCTGGCATCCGATGTCGTTCAGTCCCGATACCGGTCTCGTCTACATTCCGGTTCACAAACAGAACTACAACTTCGCGCATGACGCCGCGTTCACGCCGTCGCCACTGACAACGAATCTGGGCATCCGCCGGGCAGCTGCTCTGGCCGATGCTTCCGCGCAGGCGTCGGCGCTTCAAGCGACGCTTGCCAGCGTTGGCGGGCCGCTCATCGCGTGGGACCCGATTCGACAGCGGGAGGTATGGCGCGCCGACCGCGAGGGTGCGGCCAATGGCGGTGTGTTGTCCACGGCGGGCGGCCTCGTGTTCCAGGGGACCGGCACCGGCGAGTTCATGGCGCTGGACGCCAAAAACGGTATGCGGCTCTGGTCTACTCAGACGCAGACGGGTGTCATCGCCCCGCCCGTTTCTTACATGGTCGGAGACGTGCAATACGTCGCCATCGTGGTCGGTACCGGCGGGTCGTGGGCGATGTCCGGCGCGCAAGCCAACGCCAAGGGAAACTCCCTTCCGAACATCTCCCGTCTGCTCGTCTACGCGCTTGGAGGCGCAGCGACCCTGCCTCCGCCGGAGCCGCGACCCGTTCGCCAACTGGCGCCGCCACCCGCGACCGCCGCTGCGGAGACAGTCGCACGCGGAGAGGCCGAGTACCGGAACTACTGTGGCCGGTGTCACGGTCCCGTCGGTGCGGTGAACTTCGGCATTCTTCCGGACCTGCGCTACAGCGCTGCGCTCAATTCGAGCGCGACGTGGGCAGCCGTGGTCCTCGGAGGTGTGATGAAGGCCAACGGCATGGCCTCGTTCGCGCAGGTACTCGACGCGGACAAAGCGGAGGCTGTCCGCGCTTATGTGATCGCGCAGGCCAACGCCGCGCTCGCGTCAGAGCGCGCACCCACGCCCCGGGAACCGTTGGGGCAGCGTGGCACCCGATAGACGACTACCGCGTGCCGCTCGACGTCGTAAGGGCGAAGTCGTTTCGGATGACTTTTCCACCCTTCATCACGAACTTCACACGCTGCAGTTCCGTAATGTCGGCAATAGGATCACCGGCGACGGCGACCACGTCCGCGAACTTGCCCTTTGTGATCGACCCGATGTCGCCCTGCCACCCCATGACCTCCGCGTTCACCATTGTGCCTGCCTGAATCGCCCTGACTGAGCCCATGCCGGCCCGTTTCGCCAGCCACTCGAACTCGAGGCCCTGTGTGCCGTGCACGAATGTGGAGCCGTCGGCGCCGCTGCCAACCATCACTTTGAGCCCCTTGGTGGCCGCGCCCATTCGCACGGCTCTTTCGAAAATGGGGATCATGCGAAATTTCCCGCCCGTGCTCTTGGCGTCGTTGTCGTCCATGTAAGGCTCGGTGTAGCGAACGAAGGTGGGATCGTAGGCCAGGCGCTTGCTCACCATCGTGTCGAGCTGCTGCTGCGTCAGCCCGTAGCCGTGTTCGACGACATCACAACCGGCGGTGATCGTGTTCTGCAGCCCCTCGCCGCCGAAGCTGTGGCAGGCAGTCTTGCGACCAAGCCGATGGGCTTCGTTCACGAGCGCCTGCAGCACCGGTAACGGATAGGTAAGGACGTACTGCGCCTCGCCGGTCGGCGTAAACGAGTACGCGCCGGTGGGGTAGAGCTTGATCCAGTCGACCTTGTGATCGACGTGCTGACGAATGGCGGCTCGTGCGTCCTCCACGGATCGGACGGCGATGGCGTCGAGCGGATCGGCGGGGGCGCCAGGTTTTTCCTGCCATCTGACGCCGCGGCCTGCAACCTGAAACCTGGGGCCGTCAATCTCACCGAGGTTGATCGCGTCGCGAATGTCGACGTCGCCATAGCCGTTGTTGTGCGACCCCATGTCGCGTGCCGCCGTGAAGCCGGCGCGCAGAGTGGCCTGCGCGTTGTTGATGGCGATCAGCGCGCTCCGCTCCACGGTCATGCCGGGCCTTCGCGTGTCGTACATGTGTGAGTGGGCGTCGACCAGGCCGGGAAGCACCGTGGCGCCACTGAGATCGATGACGGGGGTTCCCGGCGGAATCCGGACCTGACCGTCCGGTCCCACTTCGGTGATGCGCTCTCCAGCGACAAGGATGATCTGCTTCGTGAGCATCTGACCGGAGATGCTGTCGAACAGCCGACCCGCGCGGATGGCCCGGGTGCCACCAGCCGGCGGGCACTGCAGGGCGCCGCCATCGGGCCTGACGCATGGACGGGCGCCGGCAAATCGCCAGGGCGCGGGTGCGAGCTGAGGAGCCGGCGTCGCCGGCGCCTGCGCGGACAGGGACGTCGAGCCCGGCAGCGCACCAATCAATACCGCCGCAAAACCTGCCGCAACGACAACGGTCTTGGCAATCATCGTGGTCCTCGTTGTGGGCTCCTTAGCCCTTTGCGCTTGCTATCGCGGTTCCGCGGTGCGTCCGGTGTCGCTGCTCGATCCACCGCTCGAATACCCGCTTGACGAGGCGCCGGCCGATGAATCGCCGGATGCAGACCCGCCCGATGATGACGAACTGCCCGGTGATGATGAACCGCCCGAGCGAGTGCTGCGCGAGTCGGTGGAGGAAATGACGGGCTCGGCCTCTCGCGGGCGAATCTGCGTGTAACCGGCGCCGTTCACGAGACGGGCGGCGCCAGTGGACTCGGTCGGCAACGGCGCTGCGCGATCGATCGTGACGAATCCAGCCAGGGGGTAATACGGCATGCCATAACCAGCCCAGTACGCGTATCCAAACGGCGAATAGTAGTACGGCACGTACGGGCTGTCCCAGAATACGTCGTACGGCGACAACGAGTACGGACCCAGCGAGCCAGAGACGGTTGACGGCGACGTCGTTTGAGGTCGGGTCCGATCCACGATGAAGCGTGTCGGAAACGACAGCGCCACCATGAGATCGATGACAGTGTCGGATACGCCCGCCTCGTCCAGATCAATCAGTGCCTTGCTGTTCAAATCGAAGCTCGCATTGGTCTCGACAAGCGCTGCCTCGACGACGCGCGGCGAAAGCCGGGCAGAGGTTTCTTTGACATCCTCGAGCGTAAACGTCCTGGCCCCCAGGCGCGGAGCGATCGACGCCGCTCGGCGCGCCGGCGCGGCGCCCGCCTGGTCAGAGGACCGGCGAAAACGGCGAACGCGAATATGCTCGCGGTCCCCGATCTCGATGGCTTGAATGTCGATCCACGTGCCGTCTAACACCATGGCAAGGCCCGAAACTTTTCGTGGCGCCTCGTCCGCGCAAATGAGCTCGGCGTGGGAGAACAACCGTTCCCCGTTCTGAGACCAGTCTGCGCGCTGGTCACCGCGACA
Source organism: uncultured Acidobacteriota bacterium (assembly GCA_963814955.1). GTDB lineage: Bacteria > Acidobacteriota > Vicinamibacteria > Vicinamibacterales > UBA2999 > DATCJA01. The sequence goes on along the minus strand of CAWFEX010000006.1, from coordinate 197,249 downwards.
ACCGGCTTCCTCAACAGGATGCTGGGCTCCGTCGGCCACGATCGTCTGCTCGAGTACCGACTGATTCTCGATGCGCGTGCTCAAGCTCACGCCGGAAGCTTCGTTCGCTGGACCGACACACACGAATGTCCCATCCGGATTCGACCGGCCGGCATCCCGGCTAGCGGCCTGCCGGATGCTCTCGTCTACGAGCTGCCAGCAGCCAAGCCACGGCGCCCATCGCGGATCGACCTGCTGCGCCTGCGCTGGGATTATCGCCAGGAAGAACCACACGCCAGCGAGCCATCCAGTTTTCATCGCTGCCTCCGTTGCCCGGCGGTCAGAACAGCACGTTGATTCCGGTCGCAAACCGCGCGCCTGCAAGGTCGATGGGATCGAATCCTTCGAAACTCCGCTCGAGCTGCGCCGACGCCCACAGATAGCGCCCCTCGACCGTGGCAAACAATCTCCGGTAGAGCCTGATATCCACGCCGCCGAAAACATGAGCGCTCGGCGTCCATCCCTCCGACGTGAGGGTGTCTCTGAAAACCGGCCGTCGCGGGTTGAAGACGTCGACGAAATCGCCCTGCTGCCGCAAACGGTACCACAGGTAGCCTCCGCCAGCCCCGAGGTACGGCGTCGCCCGTCTGGGGATCCAGGCCAGCCGGCCGACGCTGCGACCCCTCGGCGTCAGCGCGATCCTGACGCTTCCGCTCACATTGGCTTCGCGCAGCTCGGTGTCCTGCGTGATCGGCTGCCGGTTGTTGTCAACGAACTCGCGGTACTCGGACGAGGTGCGAGCATTACTGAACTCGAAGCCGACGAGCACGTCCACACGCGGCGACACAGCAAACCCCGCGTCGATTGCGACGGCGGGGGCGTCGAAGTCCCCTTTGTCGATCGTAAGCTGGTTCTGAATGAAGTCGAACAGGTCGCTACCGGCGCGGGCAAACACCCAGCTCGCGCGAATCCCGATCGACGCTCGCGGCTCCCCGAACAGGAAGTCAGGCGCCGGGCGCGGCTGCGATTGAACGGTCGAACGGGCGTTTTGATCGTCCGCGGCTGCGCCGGCAACGCTGCCGGGGATCAGGAGAACGCAGAACGCGAACCCAAATCTAATCACTGAATCACCGGGACGGATTTCACAAATTCAAGGTCAAGGTCGCAATACATATTCAGGAGCGGCGGTGTTGGTTCCCTTGTGACAGCAGTCGCCGAGAAAGTTCGGTCGATACGGGTTGCTCGCGCTGTTGTTGCCGGCGGGCAGCGTGCCGATCTTCGCCGGCCCGTTGATTCGAGCCAGCACCCGATCGCGCGCCTGCTCCGCCTGACGAAGCAGGCGCTGGACGTCCCACCCGACGAGCGCACCTTTCCAGTACACGACCTTTCCTGCGATCATCACGTCGCGAACGTGCCGCGGATTCATCATCGTCACAATCGTGCCCGGCACGTTGTTCATGGGCCAGATGTTGATATTTCGTGCGTCGAGTACGACGATATCGGCTTCCTTGCCGGGCGTGAGCGTCCCGACCTTGTCGAGCAGACGGTTTGCCGCCGCCCCGGCGATGGTGGCCATCTCGATCACCTGGCGTGACGTGAGCAGCTGGGGAACCGGCAGGTTCCCGGGATTGCTCTCCCTCAATGCAAGGTTGTTGGCCAGCGCGCGCTGCAGGCAGTAAGCACCACGCATCAGCGAGAACGGATCCGTGGTCATGTTCGTGTCGACATCGGGACTGAGGCTCGGCAGGATGCCGTGGTTCAGTGCCTCCTGCAGCGGAGGCATCCCGTGCCGCATCTGCATCTCGATCAGATTGGCGATCGAGACGTGTGCGCCCCGGTCGCGCACGATCTCCCAGGCCCTGGAGCGAGCGTGGGCCGGATACGCGGCTGAACTGGGACCAACTTGCGCATACGGCTCGTCCTGCCATCGGGTGGCGTGGACGAACGTGATGTCGGACCAGTCCATGCCGTGCCGCCCGTCGGCGGCCGCCTCGATGACCAGCTTCGGGTTGCCGACGTTGTGGTTGTTGATCAGGGCGCCAAACGAGCGGCCGAGCTGCCACCCGGTGTAAGGAGCGCCGGGGAACGCCGGACCTGGTCCTCCGCCGAAGCCAAGCGTGAGCAGTTGATCCTTCGAGTTGAAGTGCTTGGTGGCGATTCGGCCGATTCCCTTCGTGGTGTCACCCATGGCGCCGGGAACTTCGTACGCGAAGCCGTCGGCACTGCGGTCGATGCCGCCGCTGTAGTCGAATACCATCCGGCGTCCCGAGTCCATCATTCCGCGGATCATCGCGTCGGTGTGGGCCGGCGTGTGGTTCGCCTGCGAGGTGTCCGTTCCACACGTGACGCCCTCGGTGATCTGGCTCAGACATGAGAGCAGCTGCGCCGTGTAGCAGTCCTCGGGATCGTATGGCACCCGCCCCAGATCCCAGATGACGGTGCCCGGGTTGCCGGGCGCGACGATTCGTCCCGCCGTCCAGATGTTCTGGACGACCGAGCCGTAGGTTTCGAGCGGCCACGCTCCCGCCAATATGCCGTCGGGGATGAGGCTCCGCAGGATGGCTTCGTACTGGTGATTGTGCGTGGTGATGAACCCGGGCATCACAATCGTCCCCGAGCAGTCCACCACTTCGGCATCGCCGGCGGAAATGTCCGGAGCCACGGCGGCGATGGTCTTGCCGTCGATCAGCACGTCGGCGCTGACGAAATCGCCGACCTTGGCATCGAGGCTGAGCACGACGCCGCCGCGCAGGAGGATGCGGCGCTTGCGTCCGTCGCCGACCAGGTTCTGCAATTCTGCCGGTGTGGCCGCTCGCAAACTCGGGACCTGCGCCGAACTACCGGTGGCCGGCGCCGAACCACCTGCCGACGCACGGCACCCAACTGCGCCGACGGTGCCCGCGAGTCCGACTGCCCCCGATTTCAGGAAATCACGTCTGGAGACGCTGATTTCAGCCATCGCGCAGCTCCTTCATTCGAGTTTGCGAACGATCCGATGGATTTGAGTTATTCCTCGTTCCACGCTTCGGCCAGACTGTCCTCAATCTGTTTTGCGCACTCTTCGCGGCAGCATCGAAACACCAGCCTGCGATGGGACGCCTCGTCCTCTGCTGTGGCGCTGGCCTTGAGGCCGTCGAGCTCCTGCACCGTCATGCGCCGGACGGAGTGGTCCGCAAATGCGACAACCACGACCGGCGCGGCGTCGAGGGCCGCGTTACACGAGGCGCATCGCGTCCGCGCCAGCTCGTGGATGGTGACCGGTTCGGCGGGATCGGCGTCGGCGACTCCCTCAATGCAGTCGACGTGAAACCAGTCGCGGAAGACGTGAGCCGTACGATTTGCGGGCCAGAGCGACTCGTCGTTCGTCCAGCCGTCGAGTGATTCCTCGAACATCTCTTCCCAGTAGATCTCGATTACCTCGGCGAGCGGCGGAACCTCGTCGCCTGTTGCCGCCAGATACACCATGCGGAGCGAGGCCGCGTCCTCGATCGTGAGCGGCTTGCCGGCATCGGGCAGGCGATTCACCCACTCCAGGAAGCGCCGTTTGGGCGTGACGACGAGAGCGATGCGATTGAGCAGCTCCACAGGTTTCTGTCGACCACTGGAACGCGGAAGGGAACGCCGATTATACGGGACTCTGTTGCTGCGCAGAACGTCGGTCTCGTTGGCGCGCCATCGTTGCTGGAACTGCCGTTGTCGGTCGCCGGCTGCGGAGGATACACATCAACGATGTGAAAAATAGGTGTCACCGTCGAGTAGCTTTCCAATCACGCCCTGAACGGGTTCGCTTTGGGGGCTGGCGACATTCATCTCGTGCACGTCCTGTGAGTAGGATGGTGCATGACGACCGTCCGCTCTGAAGCAGATCTGCAACGCAATCTTGCGGAGATCACTCGTCTCCTCGAGAAGCATCGCGTGCTGGAGTCCTTGACGCATCGGCAGGAAGGGCCGCGGCGCGACCTTCTCGAAAATTTGCAGCATCGCCAGAACGAAGCCGAACTGCGTAGGCGGCTGCGCATGATGCATGCTGCCGATCTGGCGTACATCCTCGAAGCACTGCCGCTCGACTACCGCCGAACGGTGTGGCAACAGGTATCTCCGGAGCTGGCGGGTATCGCGTTCGTGGAAGTGTCGGCCGCGGTCCGCGACTCGCTCGTCGCCGTCACACAGCGTCAGGAGCTGATCGCGCTGCTCTCAACACTGGATCCGGAAGATCTTGGCTATGTCTCGGAGTCGTTGCCCGAAGACGTGGTCGACGAGCTGTCTCAGGCGCTCGAATCGAACGATCGCACTGTCTTCGAGGATTCGATCCAGTACGGAGACAACTCCGTGGGCCATTACATGGCGCGCGAGCTCGTGGCGGTTCCCGAGACGTATTCCGTCGAGGAGGTGCTCGCGGCGCTGCGTCGACGAGGCGAGCTGCCGGCCCAGACGGATCGCATTTTCGTCACCGACGCGAGAAATGCTCTCCGCGGGTCGGTTGCGTTGCACGTGCTGCTGCTCCGGATCCGTCGAGTCCGATCGGTGCCGTGAGCGACGACACAATCAGCTTCGGTCCTCATGACGATGCGCGCGACGCGGTGAAGACGTTCGAGCGGTACGATCTGATTTCGGCGCCTGTCGTCGACAACCGTGGCAAGCTCGTCGGGCGTCTCACTGTCGACGCCGTCATGGACTTGCTCCGAGACGAATCGAATCTCCAGGCCCTGAAGAATGCCGGGCTCAGCGGCGACGAAGACCTCTTTGCGGCCCCGTGGAACAGTGCTCGCAATCGTTGGCCATGGCTGGCCGTCAATCTGCTGACCGCGTTCATCGCGTCACGCGTGATCGGGCAGTTCGAGGGGACCATCGAGCGGGTCGCTGCGCTTGCGGCGCTCATGCCGATCGTCGCCAGCATCGGCGGCAACACGGGAAATCAGACAATGGCGTTGGTGATCCGCGCTCTGGCGCTCGATCATCTTCAACCCGGCAACGCACGGCGGCTCCTGCAGAAAGAGCTGGCAATCGGAGTGATGAACGGGACCGTCTGGGGCCTCGTAGTCGGGATCTTCGCCATCGGCTTGTACACGAATATTGCACTTGGCATGGTGATGAGCGGCGCGGTTGTGCTGAACCTGCTCGTGGCGGCGTTGGCAGGTGTGACGATTCCGCTGGGTCTGCAAGCAGCCGGGCGAGATCCGGCGCAGGGCTCGAGCGTGTTGTTGACATTCATCACAGACGCGATGGGATTCTTCCTGTTTCTGGGCCTGGCGACGTTGTTCATCCTCTGATCGAGGGCGTCTCATCGTTCGGCGTTGAAGGCAGCGGGCGAGCGCAGGCGCGGTCGACGAACTACGAGAAGAGCGTGGAAGCGACTTGCTGGACGAGCGTCACCCAGGGCGCGGGATAGACACCCATCCCGACGACGCCGACAACGCACACGAGAATGGCGACGCCGAGGAGAGGCTGGACAGGCACTGGCTCGGTGCGCGGCGGCGCTTCGATGTACATCCTCCGCGCCACGAGCAGGTAGTAATACAGCGCAACGACGGTGAGCACGGCGCCCAGGAACACGAGCCCGTACATGCCGCGTTCGATCGCCGCCCAGAACACGTAGAGCTTCGCCCAGAATCCTGCCACGAACGGAATGCCGCCCAGCGAAAGCAGGAAGATCAGCATCGAAAGCGCCAGGAGCGGCGATCGTTGCGCAAGACCGCGATATGCGTCGATACCGTCGGACGCTTCCGACTGTGCCACCGCCTGCACGACGAGGAACGCCCCCATGTTTCCGAACATGTAAGCGACCAGGTAGAACAGCATCATCGCGACACCCGAGCTCGAGAGCGCCGCGAGTCCGACGAGCATGTATCCGATGTGCGCCACGCCGGAGTACGCCAGCAGCCGCTTGATGTTCTGCTGCGGAATCGCCATCAGGTTCCCGGTCACCATGGTCATGCCCGCGAGTACCGCGACGGCCGGCATCCAGACCAGCGCGGCGCTGCCGACGCCCTCGATGTACAGGCGGATGATGGCGACGAACCCCGCTGCCTTGGGCGCCACGGAGAGCCATGCGACGAAGGACGTGTTGGCGGCTTCGTAGGTGTCGGGCGCCCACATGTGGAAGGGAAACGCGGCAATCTTGAACCCGAGACCAGCCAGCAGGAGGGCCATGCCGAGCATGACGAGCGGATGCCCGTCGGCCATCGCCCGAGGGATAGCGGCGAGCATCGTGCTGCCGCTGACTCCGTAGACGAACGACATGCCGTAGACGATCACGGCAGACGAGGCGGTCCCGACAAGAAAGAACTTGAGCGCCGCTTCCGGCGCGACAGCATCGCGCTTCAGAAAGCCCGTGAGCAGGAACAGCGGTATCGACATCAGCTCGAAGCCGACGAACAGCAGAATCAGCTCGCGCGCCGATGCCAAAATGGACATGCCGAGCACGGATACGATGACGGCGAAGTGATACTCGGCCGAGCGGCGGCTGAAGGCGTCGTGCCGCAGCGTCAGCGAGCCCAGCAGGCTGAGTGCCGCAGACGCGATGAAGAGCCGTTTTGCAAAGAGTGCCAGGCTGTCCTGCACGAACGATTCACGCAGCAGCGACGCGTCCGGCGGGACGAGAAACGTCAGGCCAAACACCACGAGCAGGCCGATCAGAGTGATCCATCCGGCGGGTCCGCGGGGGACTTCGCTGCGCGGGACCTGCCCCGCGTACGATCGGGTTGCGCCCAACAGCAAGACGACGACGGCGAGCGCGAAGAGCGCCAGTTCCGGCAGCAGGGCCATGGCAATATCGGGCGTCATTGTTCTGCCAACCGCTGCAGAAGCGGTCCTGTCGCCGTATCGACGGGGCCGACGGCGATCGATGGAGCCACACCGAAGAGCACCAGGACGAACACGAGAATGCCGAGGGCCGCCCACTCCGTGCCTCGAGCGTCAGGAAGATTTGCGAAGTGGGGATCGGAGCTCGGCGGTCCCCAGAAAATCTGCTTGGCGACGCGGAGGACGTAAACAGATGTCAGGAACGCACCGATGACGCCTGGAAACAGCCACCATCGGTACTCGGAGCTCCAGGCGCCCAGGAATGTCAGCAGCTCGGCGACGAAACCGGCGGTCGCCGGCAAACCAAGCGAAGAAAGGCCGCCAATGGTGAAAGCGGTCGCGATGCCCGGCATCATCGAACCGAATCCGCCCATCTTGAAAATCTCGCGCGAGTGCGCTTTCTCGTAGACGAGCCCGACGAGGGCGAAGAAGAGGCCGGTCATGATGCCGTGCGCGAACATCTGGAAGACCGATCCGTTCAGGCCGTCCACCGTGAGCGTCGCCGCACCGAGCATCACGACTCCCATGTGCGAGACGGATGAGTACGCGATCACGTACTTCAAGTCCGTCTGCGCCATGGCGCTCAATGCGCCGTAGACGATGTTGATGCAGGCAATCGTGCCGACGAGCCACGCCCAATCGACGGATGCGTCTGGCAGCAGGCCCATGCCGAGCCGCACCACGCCGTACGCGCCGAGTTTCATCAACACGCCCGCGTGGAGCATCGACACGGCGGTCGGTGCCGATGCGTGCCCGTCAGGCGACCAGGTATGCAGCGGCCAGATGCCCGCCAGAATTCCGAACCCTACATAGAACGCCAGAAACACCCACCGCTGCAGCGTGGGGTCGAACTGCATCGACTGATACGTCACGAACGAGAACGTCTGCGAACCAGTGGCGACGTAGAGCGCAAGGATTCCCACGAGAATGAACGCCGACCCGAACAGCAGATACAGGGTCAGCTTCATGGCTGCGTATTCCTTCGTGCCAACGCCGGTTCGACCCATCGCCCAACCGAAGATGCCCTGCGGGCGCACGTGCCCGGACGATCCCCAGATGCCGATCAGCAGGTACATCGGCAGTACCGCAATCTCGTAAAAGAGAAACAGGATGAACAGATCGAGTGAGACGAAGACGCCGTACACGCCCGTTACGAGGAGGAGCAGGAGCGCATAAAACTCCTGGCTCCGCTCCTTCACGGTCCACGACGCGAACACACCCGCAAAGATGATGATCGACGTCAGCAGTGCCATCAGCGCGCTGATGCCGTCGATGGCCAGCAGGTACGAAATACCAAGCGATGGAACGAGCGGCATTTCTTCGTGGAACTGGAAGCCTGCCGCCGCACGGTCGTACGCCCAGTACAACCAGAGCGACGCAATCAGCGAAATGCTCGTGCCGATTACGGACACCCACCGCACGAGCAGCGGGCGATGCCGTGCGAAGAACATGATGACGAGCGCGCTCATAAAAGGCGCCCACGTCATGATCGAGAGAAGAGGAAGTCTGCTCATGATTCGCGCTGCATCACCTGAACTGAACCCAGAGGAGAAGAACCAGCAGTCCGACGGCCACACCGTACACGTAATCCTGCGCACGTCCCGACTGTATGGTGCGCATGTCGTCGCCGGCGGTCAGCGTCCACGCGCTCAGCGCATTGAGGACGCCGTCCACGAGGTAGCGGTCCACCCATCCAACGGCGCGTGAAAAGGCCAGCACCGACGCCGCAACGACGTGCTCGAAGAAGTCGTCTATCCAGAATTTGGCGAGTGCCGCCTTGTAAACCGGCGCGAAGGCAGATGTAAATACAGCCGGATCGATCAGCCGGCGCTGATATGTCGCCCACGCCAGGAGAATGCCGGCTGCCGCCACACCGACGGCGCCCGGCATCAGCCACGCCGGGCTCACGAATTCCGTTTCCGGGTGCTCGAACGTGAAATACACGCCGATGACCATCGACAGTCCTGCCAGGATCCATAGCGGCCCGGCCATCGTCGCCGGCGGATCGTGCGCGTGCGGAGGTTCGTTCGCATGACCGGCGCCGTGCCCGGCTCCAACGTGTGCGTGCGAATGGGCGTGTGATGCGACAGCGACCGCGGCGGAACCGGCCATGGTCGGCTCGCCGAAAAAGGCGAGGAACACCGCGCGGAACATGTAGAACGCGGTCAGGAACGCCACGAGCATGAGCAGCACGAACGGTCCGACCAGCCCTCCCGCCCACACCGCGCCAAGAATTTCCTCCTTCGACAGGAAGCCGGCAAACAGTGGGATTCCCGCCAGCGACAGCGTGCCGACAACGAACACGATCATCGTCTGCGGCATGCGGCGCGACAGCTGGCCCATCTGCGAGAGGTTGTTGCTCCCGACCGCGTGAATCACCGCGCCTGCGCCGAGGAAGAGCAGCGCCTTGAACACGCCATGCGTGAGGAGATGGAAGAACCCGGCGCTGGCAAAGCCTGCGCCGATGGCCGTCATCATGTACCCGAGCTGCGAGACCGTCGAATAGGCAAGAACGCGCTTGATGTCGTCCTGTACGCAGGCGAGCACCGCGGCCAGCAGCGCCGTAAACGCGCCGATCCACGCGACGATCAGCAGGACGTCCGGCGTCAGCGCAAACAGCCACGCAGTACGCAGCAGCAGGTACACACCCGCGGTCACCATCGTCGCTGCGTGGATCAGTGCGGAAACCGGCGTGGGACCTTCCATCGCATCCGGTAGCCACACATGCAGGGGGAATTGCGCCGACTTGCCGACGGCGCCCAGGTAGATGCAGAACGTAATCACTGAAAGTCCGGCTGCTGGCAGCGCGCCGCTCTCCGCCAGCGTTCGCAGCTCGATCAGATCGAACGTGCCGGTCTGGCGCCAGAGCAGAATGATGCCAATCAGTAATCCGACGTCCCCTGCTTTCGTCGTCCAGAATGCTTTGACTGCGGCGCGAGCGGCGGCCGGGCGCTGATACCAATAGCCGATCAACAGGTACGAGCAGAGGCCGACGAGCTCCCAACAGATGAACAACTGCAGGAGGTTTGGCGCGAGTACCAGTCCCATCATCGAGAACGCGAAGAGCGACTGGTACGCGTAATAGCGGCCAAGCGCCGGCCGCGGCTCATCGCTCAGATATCCCAGCGAATACACCTGGACGAGCAGCGACACGAGGCCCACGAGGCAGAGCATTACGGTGGAATCGGCGTCCGCCAGCACGCCGATTGTTGCCAGTGTCTCGCCCTGTGAAGGCAGCCATTCCCACACGAGACGGGAAAGTGTTTCGCCTCCGTGGGTCCGCCACGCCTGGACCGCGGAGGCGAACGAACCTGTGGCACACAGGATGGACACCATCGCCGCCGGCCGACCGGAACGGCGCAGCGGCACGATCACTGCCAGCAGCACAAACGCAGCTGCGTGCAGCAGCAGCGCGGCCAGCGGAAAAAGACCAGCGTCTGTCATCAGCCTTTGAGAAGGTCCAGATGGTCCGCGATGACGGTGCGGCGGGTCCGGAAGAGGAGAATGACGATGGCGAGACCGAGAGCCGCCTCGGCAACCGTGATGCAGATGGTGAACACGGTGAACACCATGCCGGTCACATCTGCATTGAATCGCGCGAACGCCACCAGATTGATGTTGACGGCGTTGAGCATCAGCTCGATGCCCAGAAGGATGCCGATCGTGTTGCGGCGCGTCATCACGCCGAACAATCCGATGCAGAACACAACCGCGGCGAGCGTTAAGTACGGCTTGTAAACCCATATACCGAATCGGTTCCAGACGGGCCAGAGGCACAGAGACACAGAGGTTAAACAAGAGAATTCTCTGTGTCTCCGTGTCTCTGTGGCTTGTGGAAGCGAAGAGTGCATTAATCGTCCGGGCGCGCGAAGTAGATTGCGCTCATCAATGCTGCCAGCATCAGCAGCGCCAGAAGCTCGAACGGCATCACGAATCTCGTGAGGACCGCCTCCCCAAGGGTTCGTGTCAGTTCGGGCGGCAGGGCCGGTCGGGCCGTCACCAGCGGACGCTGCATGATCGCCATGAGTATTGCGGCGAGCAAAGCGGCGGCAACGACTGCGCCGCCGCCGATGCGGCGGTTCGTCTGTGAAATTCGTTCACCCACGAGACGCTCGGTAACGACGATGGCGAACACCACGATCGTCACGATCCCACCGGCATAGAGCAGCAGCTGCACCCATGCGAGGAATTCCGCTTCGAGCAGGAGAAACACGCCCGCCGTGCCCGTGAGGGCGAGCGCCAGCCACAACACGCTGTGAAAGAGGTTCTTCGACAGCACCACGGCGAGAGCCGAGCCGACGAGCAGAACGGCCAGTCCCCAGAATGCGAGCGCTTCGCCGATCACGCAGGCGCTCCATCTTTCGAAGGTGCCTGAGGTGCCTGGGGTGCTTTAGGTGCCTGATGTGCGGCGTCGTGCTCCGCCCGAGCCATCTTCGGCGGCCCCTGCATGTCCCGCAGCTTGTTGCCCGTCGCCCACGACTGCTCGAACTGCTGGCCGATGGCGTGGAGGCGATCCTTGTCGAGGAGCATCTCGCGGCGATCGGCTGTCGGCATGTCGAACGACTTCATCATCACGATGGCGTCGGTGGGGCACACCTGGACGCAGAGCTCGCAGAACTCGCAGGCGTAGAGCTCGAGCGTGAACGACTTTGCGTAGTTCCGCTTCTCGCTCTTCAGCATCTCCACTTTGATGACGGCAGGCGGGCAGACGTACTCGCAGAGCCTGCAGCCGATGCACGCTTCCTCGCCCGTGTCTTTCTCGTAGACGAGCGCCAGGAGCCCGCGATACCGGTCGGGGTAGGCGCGTTGCTTGTCGGGGTAATGCACGGTGATCGGCTTGCGGAACAGATTCTGAAGCGTCACGCGCATGGCGCCGAGGATGGCGCGGACGATGACGCGAACGTCGGTGGGATTCACCTTATCGCGCGGGCCGACCTGAACATCGCGCGGGCCGACCTGCCCGCCTTCGCGAAGCGCTTCGGCGCGTCCGCCGTAGCCTTTGGCGGAGGCGGAAAGGTCGGCCCCTACAGTGGAGTCAGGCATTCCCCCTCCACACCACCACGAGCGCTGTCGCGATCAGCAACAGCAACGTCGACGGCAGAAGCGCCTTCCAGGAAAGCGCGAGAATCTGGTCCACGCGGATCCGCACGAAGCTCCATCGCACCCACGTGATCAGCAGGAACACGAACATCGCCTTGATCAGGAACCAGACCGGCCCAAGCCATTCGGGTCCGGGGCCCGCCCACGCGCCCAGAAACAGCAGCGCACCCAGGAACGAGGAGCCAATCACGTGCGCGTACTCGCCGAGCTGAATCAGCGCGAACTTCATGCCCGAGTATTCGACGCGGAACCCTGCCACGAGCTCGGACTCGGCTTCGAGGATGTCGAACGGCGCGCGGTTCTCCGCCGCGACCGTCGAGACGACGAAGGCAACGAAGGCGAGCTGCCCGATCACCGGATAAAAGACGAACCAGAGTCCATCCTGCGCGACCGCGATGTCCGACAGCCGGAGCGATCCGGCCAGGAGCACCGGTACGAGCGCGGCGAAGATGAACGGCAGGTCGTAGGAAATAACCTGGTTGACGGCCCGCATGGCGGAGAGGAGCGCGTATTTGTTGTTCGATCCCCAGCCCGCCATGAAGAGTCCCACGATCTCCATCGCGGAAATCGCAAAGAAAAAGAGGATGCCGACGTTCAGATCGGCCACGCCGAGACCCGGCGCAAACGGGATGGTGGCGAAGATCAGCATGCACGGGAGCACGAAGACGATGGGCGCCAGGTTGTAAACGGGGCGATCCGCCGCCGTCGGCACGACGTCTTCCTTCATCATCAGCTTGATGGCGTCGGCGATCGGCTGCAGCAGCCCGTGCGGGCCTACGCGGTAGGGGCCGATGCGCGACTGCATGCGTGCCGCGAACTTCCGCTCGAGCAGCGTGACGTAAGTGACGATGCCGAGAATCGCATTCATGACGATGAACGGCACGATGAGCAACGTCATCCAGTCAGACACCTGATTCGCTCCAGCCCCCGGTGGATACGAAAATTCTCTCTGCCTTCGTGCCTTCGTGGTTGCCTCTCATCGATCGACCTCGCCGAACACCGGATCGACCGATCCCATGATGGCCACGACGTCGGCCACCTTGTGTCCTGGAATGATGTGGGGCAGGATCGCCAGGTTCGAGAACGATGCGCCGCGCCATTTCATCCGGTACGGCTTGGCGCTGCCGTCCGAAATCAGATAGCAGCCCACCTCGCCGCGCGCGCCTTCAACCCGCGCGTAGGCTTCTCCCTTGGGGATGCGGATCTGCGCCACCGACTTGAGGCCGGGGCGCGACGAGATTGGTCCTTCAGGAAGCCGATCGAGCGCCTGTCGGACAATCTTCAGCGATTCGCGGAACTCGGTCATACGCACGCGGTAGCGGGCGAAACAGTCGCCGGCCGTCTCTACCGGCACGCGGAAGTCGAAATCCTCGTACGACGAATAGGGCTCGGCGCGACGAAGGTCATAGGCTACGCCCGACCCGCGGAGCAGCGGGCCGGCGATGCCCACCTCCTGCGCGAGCTGCCGTGAGATCACGCCGACGCCCTGCGTGCGCACCAGGAAGAACGAGTTGTCCTGAAGCATTCGCTCGTATTCGTCGATTCGCTGGTCGATCAGGTCCACGGTCTCGCGGCACTTCGACGCCCACTCGGCCGGCAGGTCGTAGCGGACGCCGCCCACCTGGTAGAACCCGTACAGGAGGCGCGCACCGACGAGCGACTCGAACAGGTCGAGAATGAGCTCACGCTCGCGGATGCAATACAGAAATATCGTTGCGCCGCCGCCGAGCGCGCCGCCCATATCCAGGCACCAGGTGCCGAGCCAGAGAAGATGGGACGCCACGCGCTGAAGCTCCGACGTGATGACGCGCAGATACTGGGCGCGTTTGGGCACCTCGATGTTCCCGATTGTTTCGGCCGCACGCACGTAGGCGAACTCGCTCGTCATGGCGGCCACGTAGTCTGTCTTCGAGGCGATCGACGGGTATTGCGCGTAGGTCAGCGTTTCGGCGAGCTTCTCGTGGCAGCGGTGGAGATATCCAATCACGGCATCGACGCCCACCACTTTTTCGCCTTCCAGCGTGAGAATGGCGCGGAACACGCCGTGCGAGGACGGGTGCTGCGGCCCCATGTTCATGGTGAGCCGCTCGGTACCGGCGTAGTCGAGCTCGACGCGTGGTGCGGCGGAGATTGTCATCCCTGCAGGGTCACCGGTACGGGGGATGCGGGGTATCCACCGCATACGACTTCAGCAGCGGATGGCCCACCCAATCGTCGCCAAGAAGGATCCGGCGCAGGTCGGGATGCCCGTCGAAGCGAATCCCGAACATGTCATAGCACTCGCGCTCCATCCAGTTGGCGCCCGCATACTCGGCGGTGAGGGAAGGGCACTCGGAAACGCCCGGGCCCAGACGTGTCTTCATCAGGAGCGACACATTGTCGTCGAGATTGTCGACCTTGCAAACAACCTCGAGTCCCTGCTCCTTCCAGTCGACCGCGGAAAGGAACGAAAAGAACCAGCAGCCGAGGACCGTTTTCGCAAAATGCGCGAATGACGTCCACGCGTCCACCGGAATCGAGACGATGACGGGGGCAGTGCCGCCAACCTGTGCGCCGGGAAAGCTCTGCGCGATGAGCGTGCGCGCCTCGTCTGGCGTCATCGCATCTCCCTGCAGGCCACAGAGGCACAGAGGCACAGAGAAAAGGTAGGTACCAAATTTTCTCTGTGTCTCTGTGTCTCTGTGGCTTGTGGCGAAGCGCATCAATCCACCTTCGGGTTAGGCGCTGCGCGCTCTCCGGTGCGCCGGAAATGCGCGATTTGATCCTGCAGCAGCAGTAGTCCGTTGAGGAGCGACTCAGGCGGCGGGGGACAGCCCGGAACGTACACGTCCACCGGGATCACGCGGTCGACACCCTTCACCACGTGGTAGCCGTGCCTGAACGGTCCGCCGGAATTGGCGCAGGAGCCCATCGACACCGCCCATTTCGGATCAGGCATCTGGGCGTAGATCCGCTCGAGCATCGGCGCCATCTTGATGGTCACCGTTCCCGACACGATCATCAGATCCGAGTGGCGGGGCGATGCCCAGGGCACCATGCCCAGGCGTTCGACGTCGAACCGCGACGCGAAGGTGGCCATCATCTCGATGGCACAGCATGCCAGGCCGAACGTCACCGGCCACACCGACGACTTGCGCGCCCAGTTGAAAAAGTTGTCGGCGACCGTGGTGACGAGGAAGCCGCCAGGGAAACTGTGGATACCTTCCGTCACGCTCTCGAAGAGCGCCGAGTGCTTGTCGCCCTGTGGCCGTTTTTGATGAAGCTGCTCCCACTCCTGGAGATCCTTGAAGTTTCTCCAGACCGGGGCGGGGACCTCGGGAACCGGACCTTTTATTGCTGCCACTCGAAAATGCGCTCCCTGTACGCGTAGAACCAACCCAGCGACAGAATCGCCAGGAACAGAACCATGGTGCTCACGCCCCACATGCCAAGGCCGCGAACCACCAGAATCCACGGAATGAGGAACACGACGAGCGCGTCGAATACGACGAACAGGAGCGCGACCAGATAAAACCCGACCGGAAACTGCACCCACGCATCGCCAATCGGCTCGGCGCCGCACTCGTAGCTCTGGAGCTTGACGGCTGTCGGCCGGTGCGGGCTGAGCACTCGCGCCACCGCCAGCGAAACAATAGCGAACGCAATGATCATCCCGAGATAGATGACGACGGACAGGTAACCGGTCACCAGTGATCTCCTTAGCGGAAGCTCTCCATGATTTCGTCGAGCGCCGCGCGCCCCGGGCGCGTCTTCGATTCGGGCAGCGAGGCGAGCGGTTCGTCGACGACGCCGAGCAGCTCGATGAAGTCCTGCTTGTCCGGCTCGATGTAGAGGATGCCGGTCGCGTACTCACCGCGGGCCGTCGTCTCGTGCAGCAGCCTCAGCGCGCTGATCTTGTCGGTCGGCTGATAGTCCTCCGCCATTTTCGTGAGCATGATCTTCGATCCGTTGTGCAGTGTCACCTCTTTGCTCGAGCCGGCCTCGTACTCCACGGTGATGTCCTCGAAGTACGGAACGAAGCTGACATCGGACAGCGGCTCGTCGTGATCCTTCACATACGCGTAGCTCTTGGTGGACCCCTCGTGATCGTTGAAGGTGACGCACGGCGAAATGACGTCGATCATGGACGTCCCGCGGTGGCTAATCGCACCTTTCAGGATGGCTTTCAGCTGTTTCGGGTCGCCGGAGAACGACCGGGCCACGAATGAAGCGCCGAGCTCAATCGCGAGCGCGCACGTATCGATAGGCGGCAGGTCGTTGACAACGCCGGTCTTGAGCGTGGAGCCCAGGTCGGCGGTAGGAGAGAACTGCCCCTTCGTCAGCCCGTAACAGCCGTTGTCTTCGATGATGTAGACGATCGGCAGGTTGCGGCGCATCAGGTGGACGAATTGTCCGATGCCGATCGCGCCGGTATCGCCGTCGCCGCTGATGCCGATGGCCACCATCTTGCGGTTGGCAACCACCGCACCCGTACCGACCGACGGCATGCGCCCGTGCACGGAGTTGAAGCCATGCGCGCTGTTCAGGAAATAGGCGGGCGCCTTGCTCGAGCAGCCGATGCCCGACAGTTTGATGACCTGGGTCGGATCGATGCCGAGGTCGAAGAACGATTCGATGATCCGCTCGGTAATGGCGTTGTGTCCGCATCCCGCGCACAACGTCGTCTTCGAGCCGCGGTAAGCGACGGACTCGAGGCCGATGCGATTGACCTTCTTGCCGGGCGCTGATGGTTGTGCTGGTGCTTCGGTCGACATTCCCGTGTTTTCTCCCTGGCTCCCCGGAGGCCTGAAGGCCTCCGGCTACCATCGCCGACACGTATGGGTTAGGCGGAGACCTTTCAGGTCTCCGCGACCATCCGTTCCTGTTTCACCAATTCGGTCGTGACCGTTCGCCCGTCGATCGGAAGCCCGACGTAATGCAGAATGCTGCGCAGCTTCGCGAAGCGCTCGAGCGTGCATTCCATCTTCAGCAGTGACAGCATCTGAGCGTCGCGGTTCTGTTCCACGACGTACACGCGGTCGCAGCGATCGATGAATTCTCCGACTTCCGGTGTGAACGGATACGCGCGCAGCCGCAGGTACGACGTGTCGATCCCGTGCTCGTTCTTGAGCTGGTCGCGCGACTCCACAATGGCCCAGTGCGTCGTTCCGTAGCCGATCACGCCGATCCGGGCCCCGCGGGTCATCGTGACTTCGGGCTTTGGCACCAGCGTGCGGGCGGTTTCGAACTTGCGCGCCAGCCGGTCGAGGTTGTTGGCGTAATCGTCGGCGCGTTCGCTGTATTGCGCTTTCTCGTTGTGACCCGATCCGCGAGCGAAGTACGCGGGCATACCGTCTCCAGGCACGGTCCGATAGGGAATCCCGTCGCCATCGACGTCGCGATATCGGGCGAACTCGCCGAGCCGCTTCAGCGCCGCCGCATCGAGCCGCTTGCCGCGGTCGAGCGGCTTGGTGGGGTAGTCGAACGTCGGCGACATCCACGTGTTCATTCCAAGATCGAGATCGGACAGCACGAACACGGGGGTTTGCAGCCGCTCGGCCAGATCGAATGCTTCCATCGCCATCGTGTAGCATTCGTCGACCGACGCGGGGATGAGCAGGGGGTGCTTGGTGTCGCCGTGAGAGAGGACGGCGGTCGCCAGTACGTCCTGCTGTGCCGTTCGCGTCGGCAGTCCCGTTGAGGGGCCGACGCGCTGAACGTCGAAAATCACCGCCGGGACTTCCACGTAATACCCGAGCCCGGTGAACTCCGCCATCAGCGAGATCCCGGGACCCGCCGTCGAGGTCATCGCGCGCGCACCCATCCAGCCGGCGCCAATGACCATCCCGAGCGCGGCAATTTCGTCCTCGGCCTGGATGACGGCATACGTGGCCTTGCCGGTGTCCGGATCCTTCCGGTACTTCTTCAGGTAGTCGATGAGCGATTCGCACAGAGAAGAGGACGGCGTAATCGGATACCAGCCGACGAATGTGACGCCCGCCAGCATGCAGCCGATGGCCGCGGCGGCGTTGCCTTCGATCAGGATGAGCCCCTGCGTCTTGTCCATCGGTTCAACCACGAACGGATCGAGCTTCGGCAGGTTCGCTTCGGCGTAGTCGTAGCCCGCCTTGAGCGCGCTCATGTTGAGGATGATGGCCTTTTCCTTCTTTCCAAGCTGCTTGCGGAGCGCCTTTTCCATCTGTCCCATGTCGATGGACAGCAGCCTCGACAGCACGCCGTCGTAGATCATGTTTCGCACGAGGCGTCGCAGCTTGGCGTCGTGGGTGATAGGCGTGATCAGCTTGTCGAAGGGAACGGGGTAGAAAACAACGTCACTGCGAAGCTCCTTGAGCTTCAGCGGTTCGTCGTAGACGGCGGCGGCGCCCGCCGGCAGTGTCAGGACGTCCTCGCGCGCCGTCTCCGGGTTCATCGCAACCAGGAAGTCGACCTCTTTCTTCCGGCCTACATACCCCTTGGAGCTCGCGCGGATGGTGTACCACGTGGGCAGGCCCGCGATATTCGACGGGAACATGTTCTTCCCGGACACGGGCACGCCCATCTGAAAAATCGACCGCAGAAGAACGAGGTTGGCGGTCTGGCTTCCGGATCCGTTAACGGTGGCGATCTGAAGGGAAAAATCGTTGACAATGCGCTCGGTGCGCGACTGCGGGGCGGCTTCCTGGACTGCGACGTCGGTCACTGACATTTTTCTACCCTGCTCCGAGACTCACCCTTGGAACCTTCGGAGAAGATTGCAGTTGTGTGTACAGGTCGGATTCCTGACAGGTCTGGAACCGTTCAATTATATCTAATCGTTCTTTGTAGGGCCGACCTGAAGGTCGGCCCCTACAGGTGGCTTGTTCATTGGTGTAGGGGCCGACGTTAGGTCGGCCTTTGACAGGTCGGCCCGCCACAGGGCGTCTAGGTCGGCTCGGTGGGTCGGCGCGGCGATGTAGGGGCCGACCTTCAGGTCGGCCCTCAAAACCTGAACAGACGATTGATCTTGACGATGAACGCCCGATTGGCGAGATCCGGAAAGCGGCGCCCCCACGTGTCGCGCTCTTCGTTGTAGACCACGAACAGCTCGCTGCCAGGCTGATATTCCCACCGCAATCGCACGTTGGCCGTGACGGCGTGAATCGCCGAGTTGTATTGCAGCAGCCCGCTGACGAACATCAACGGCGTCATGGTGTAGGTGACACGCGAGCCCGCAAGATGCGTGGTGAACGAACCCTGCGGGAGATCCACCCAGTTCACCGAGTAGGTCGGCTCGAGCGAAAACTGTGACGCGAGGTTCAGGCGGCCTCGGCTGACGCTGACGGCCGTCCGCTCACCGCCGTAAAAAGTTCCGCGCTCCGCGGTGAAATTGCCGGCCAGCCTGCGGTGCTGCCCGAGGTTCAGCGCGGCGCGTACGTTGGAAAAGCCGTAGCCACCCGCGGGCAGAGTCACTCCGGGACCGATGCGGAAAGGGCGTGGGAGGAATTCGTACGTGTCGTTGTAGACGACGGCGAACCGGTCGCTCGTCTGGAACTCGATGGCGAATTCTCCGTTCAGGTCTCGCGTTTCCAGGTGGCCTCCGCCGTCGGTGATGTAATCCATCGAGCCCGACCAGAAGAATCTGCGAATCGACGTGAAAGCGCTCGGCCGCGGGCTGAACCGAAACAGCGCGAAGCTGCGCTTCATGTCGTCGCGCCGCAGGAACCCCATCTCCGGGTTGAAGTTGTCGCCTATCACGAGCCGCTCCAGCTGGATGCCGTAGCGATCCCCTGCATAGTCCATCTGCGTGCGGTAGCTGCTGTCGTCGCCGGAACGGCCGTCGGTGCTGGTCCGCGCCCAGTACGTGTTGAATGCAAGATTGTCGAAGAACGCGAAGGTGCCGTCGACGCCGTACGCCGCGTTGGCGCCGGCATTACTCAAATCCACCGAGCGGCCGGTGAAGAGAACCCCCACGCTGCTTCGGCGCAGCACATCCCGCTTGAGACGCACGACCGAAAACGTCGGTTGGCCGCGCCCCCGAGGCGGCTTCTTCGCCCGTCCGCATGCTCACGACGCCCATGCTGTACCGCCCCAGCCGCCCGGTCAGACGGCCGCCGGCCTCGAGAGGAACCACGCGGCCGGCGTTCAGGCCGATTTGACGGCTGTGGAACAGAATCGGCGTGTTGCTGGTGCTTGCGGCGTTGCCGGTGGACGCACCGCCAAATGAGAACGTGCCCTGGTTCTCCAGAAAGAACTCGCGTTTTTCTGGGAAGAACAGACTGAACCGGGTGAGGTTCACCTGCTGCTCGTCGGCCTCGACCTGCGCAAAGTCGGTGTTGTAGGTGATGTCAGCGGTCAGGTTGCGCGTGACGCCGTATTTCACGTCGAAGCCGATGTCACCGCTGACGTCGTTGGAAGTCCCGGGGGTGGCGGTGCGATCGGTGCTCAGGTCCGAAATGACGTATGGCTTGAGCTCGAGGCTTCGAGATCCAGCCGGCGCCTCCAACCCGACAACGGTTGCCGCCAGCTGCGGCTGGTTGAGCCCTCGCATGCCCATCGCGTTGGGAATGCGCGTGATGAACGACAGCTCGTTCTTCCACCGATTGGCGCGCACCGCATTGAAGCCCCAGATTTGCGCTCGTCCCGGCCGGTACCGCAGCGACTTGAAGGGCAGGGCCGCTTCCACCGTCCAGCCGCCCTCGAACCGCCCGACCTTCGCGTCCCAGACGGGATTCCAATCGCCGTTCCACTGCCGTTCGGTGATCTGACCGTCCATGCGGCCGCCGATCGGATTGACGATGAACTGAAAGGCATTCCTGCGGTCGTAAAACGTATCGAACGCGAAGCCGACGACGTCATTGGCCTGCCAGAGGTTGTTCCCGTCGCGCCGCATCTCGTTGGCCACGACACGGGCCGGGTCGCTTTCAAAGCAGCGGAACGACACGTAGACATGGTCGCTGTCGAAGGTGATCCAGACCTCTGTCCTTTCGGTGGCAGGTGCCCCTTCCTGAGGCTCCACCTGGATGAAATCCGAAATCGGCGGAACGCTCGCGTAGACCGCTTCGTCGAGCGCGCCGTCGAGCCGCAGAGGCGCCGGCAGGCGAATGGCGCGAATCGTGGCGCGGCCCGACTCATCCCGTGTAATCGTCGCAGGCGCAATCGGCGGCGCTGGGCCGTCGATTGAGAACGGCAATGCCTCCGGTGATGTCGCTATCGCCGCGGGCGGGCCTGCCAGGGGCGCGTCGCTCTGACCCGCCCAGGACGTCGAGGCTGCAAGAAGAACGAATGCGACGAGAAACGCTGGCCGGTGCGTCACGACGTGCTCAATCTTATGCCGGGGGCGGGTCCGGAAGGACCCGCCCTGCGACCAGGCGATGAGTCTCTATGAGGTATTCAGGGACAACATTGCCCTGCACGAGATGCTCCTGAATGATTCGTTCCAGCACCGGCGGATCGCACTGTGCGTACCACGTCCCTTCCGGGTAGACGACCGCGATCGGCCCTCCTTCGCAGATGCGCAGACAGTTGGCTTTCGTGCGGAGAACCCCTCCCTGTTCGGAGAGCCCGAGCTCTTTCAGGCGCCGCTTCAGGAACTCCCATGCGGCAAGCCCGCGCTCTTTTTCACAGCATTTCGGCGTCGTCTGGTCGCAGCAGAGAAAAATGTGCCGGCGCGCCACCGGGACGCCGATCTTTGCCGCGATCTGCTTTTGCGAGTCGGTCACGCCGTCGGCCGGTGGCATCAAAACAGCTTCACCTCCACCATCGTGCCTTCCTCCACGGCCTCGGTATCGGCGGGAATTTCGATGTAGCCATCCGCCTGCGACATGCTGGTGATGTCACCCGACGCCTTGAAGGCCGGCACGGCGGCGCCGTTGTCGATGCGAACCGTATAGATCTGGTGCCGCCCGGGCGCCGAGGAAATCCGTTGGCTGAGTGGCAGCATCACGGAGCGAATCGTGTGCGGCGGGAGGCGTGCGATCCGGCGAAGGGCCGGCATGAGCAGCACGTAGGCGTTCGACAGGCACGACGTGGGATAGCCGGGCATTCCGAAGAAAAGCTTCCCGCCGACTTTGCCGAACGCCGTCGGCTTGCCGGGCTTGACGGCCACGCCGTGAAAAATCAGCTCGCCGCGGCTCGTGAGGACGTCGAGGATCAGATCACGCTCGCCAACCGAGCTTCCGCCCGAGAACACCAGCAGGTCGTCCTGGAGGCAGTCGTCAATCGCACGCGAGAGATCCTCGACGGTGTCGATCGCGGTGCGGTGCGGCACCGGGAGGCCCCCGTGCTCGGAAACGACCCCGGCGACACTGAAACGGTTGATGTCGTAGATCTGTCCGGGACCGAGCGGCTGGCCCGGCTCGGCGAGCTCGTTGCCGGTGGAGAGAATCGCCACCCGCGGCCGCGCGTACACCCGCACCTGTGCGCGGCCGAGCGCGGCGATTGCGCCGACCCGGCTCGGCGTCAGGTGCACGCCTGCGCGAAGCACCTGCTGTCCCTTCCGGATGTCGGCGCCGCGGGGGCCGATGTTCTGGCCAGAATTTACCGGCGAGAACACGAGCACGCGTCCGGACGCTTCGCCGTCGGTTTCCTCCACGATGACGACGGCATCTGCGCCCTCCGGAAGAGGAGCCCCGGTGGCAATCTCGATGCACTCGCCTGGACCGACAGCGCGGTCCGCCACATGCCCGGTGAATACCGTGGCCACCCGTGTCAACGCCCGCGGCTGCTGTTTCGACGCGCCGGTTGTATCCGCGGCGCGCACGGCGTATCCATCCATTGCCGCGCGGGCAAACGGGGGAACATCTGCTTCGGCCGCTATGTCTTCGGCAAGCACGCGGGCGTTGGCGTCGGCGAGCGGAACCCGTTCGGTGCGATCGATCGGGACGATGGCGGCATCGATCAGCGCTTTTGCGTCGTCCAGCGAAATCGTGCGGCGGATCGGCCGCATCTTCGTGGTCATTTGTGCACCGCCCGGTGGAGATGCGCGTACCAGTCGAGCCGCCGGGCGCGACAACGGCGACGATGACAACCCAAGATGAATCGCCTCACGCGTCACCTGTTCAGCTGTTGGACGACGTGTCCCAGCTCGGGCAGGATCAGGCGCGTCATCGCGAGCCGCACCGCGTTCGGCGAGCCCGGCAGGACGAAGATGGCCTTGCGCGACGCTGTTCCTGCTATGGCGCGGCTCATCATGGCGGACGCGCCAATCTCCTCGAAACTCAGCATCCGAAACAGCTCGCCGAATCCGTCGAGCCGCTTCTCGAGGAGCTGGTCGATGGCTTCGAACGTGCCGTCCCGCGACGTGATGCCAGTGCCGCCCGTAGTAATGATCACCTGCGTATTGGAATCACGAAGCTGCTCGCGAACGATGGCGGCAACCTGTTGGGGCTCGTCTTTGACAATCGCGTGCCCGGAGACGACGTGACCGGCGTCTGAGAGGAGATCGCGAATCGCACGTCCGCCGGTGTCGGTGTCCGGCGTCCGGGAATCGCTCACCGTGAGCACGTAGCAGGCCACGGAGGCGGGCGCGTGCGCCTTGTGCTCGACGTGGCTCACGAAGGGATTATATCGGTCAGGGGGAAGGGGTTAGGGTTAGGGGTTAGGGGTTTCCCCCTTCCCCCTATCCCCTACCCCTTCCCCTTTCCCCTATCCCACTAGTTCGTCGCCGCCGCCGCCCGCGGTGTAATTGCCGCGCGCAGGTCGGCCATCGTCGTGAGGCGCGGACCGTGGCCAGCCGCGATCTGCCGGACGTTCAGTTTGAGACGCTGAATGTTCTCGTTCAGATTCACCGAATACGGATTCGCTGTTTGCGGCGGCGGTGCGTCGGCGGCGGCCGGCGTGTACGCATCCGACTGGAACAGCACTCCCTCGGCCGGGAGGTACACGAGCAGGTAGGCATCGTTGTGGCCGCTTCCTGTGATCTCGTGAATCTCAATCGATCGCTTGCCGTCGGTCAGGACGTGTTTCCCGGTGACGGTTTCGAACGTGGCGGTCTTCTTGGATTTCGCCAGCCGATCCGGGTTCAGCGTGTGCGGTGCAGCCCACGCCTGCTCGTAAAACGCGCGGTTCGACGCCTGTGTCACGACCGTGGCGCCCTCGTCCACGAACGTCCGAAGGCCGCCCGAGTGATCGAAATGAACGTGCGTGTTGACCACGTAGCGGATGGGTTTGTTCGGGATCGTCTCCTTGGCCTTCGCAATCACCGCGTCCGAGCGCGCTTCGTTCTGCGGCCCTTCGACAACCACGATGTGGTCGGCCTGATCGATCGCGAGGCTGTGGTGGCTGCCTCCCCTGAGGTAGTAGACGCCGTTGGCGAGCTTGTCGACCGTCACCTCGACGGCCGGCGCTGTGAACGAGCGGACGGCGTCAGGTACCGCGAGTTCGAGCGAGGGGTTTGCCGTGACGGACGACACCATGATGTCGAGCACCGGATGGCCACCCTGCACGCGCTGGATATGGCCGGGGAACATGACGCCGCTGAAGTCACGATAGTCCGAATAGGTGAACTCGACGGAGGTGTCGCCGAGGACCGGGTTGTCGATCGACGTCTGGACACGCTCCACCTGGTTCTGCGCGTTGATGCGTCCGACATAGCGGTGCCCGTCCGCCGTGAACGACACATCGGAGCCGCCTTCAACCGGCTGCGAGGTGGCGTTGTTGGCCGCAGCCGCCTTGAGGAAGCCATGTGGCGTCGTCCAGATCTCCATGACGCGCTCCTCGACGGCAGCCGGCTGCGGCTGCGCCATGGGCGCGGCATCGGGTGGACCGCCGGCGGGCGGCGCCATGTTCCACGCGTGCATCCCGCTCACGACCTGGACGGGCCGCTGCGTAACCGGCGCCGGTCTGGTGCGGCCGGGCTCGACGGTCTGCATTCGCGTCATCTGCACGCGCGCGCCTGGCGTCTGGTAATTCACGGTCGCCGTAAAGCTGCTGACGTCGAACTGCGGCCATGGCAGCGTGGGACCCGGGGCCTGGCCGAACTGGAACCAGCGTCCCGTGCCCGAGTACTCAATGGAATTCAGCGTGGCGGCGCCGAGCGTGTCGGTCGCCGCTTCGAGTGTGCCCGCCTGCTGCCCGGAGCAGGCTGCTCCGGCGCCGATAGCGCAGGCAAGAGCAAGAGCGATCAGTGTGCGCATAGAACCTCCCGAAGGGGAGAGGAAGTATTAGGGGAACGAAAAATCCAAAGACGGTCCGAGTATAGGCGACTTCGCGCTGCGCGTTATGCCTATGTTCGTGGACCGTCGGTCGCGAAACCGCGTGCTGTAATAGTAGGGAGCAGCGGGAACGATTAGCGCTGATGTGTCCTGGGCGCAGGGCCCAACCCCTGCCCCTTGCGCCGAGGGCACATGCGGCGGAGCGCGTCGCTCTCGGCTCACCAAGATGCGCTACACTGGCCTTTCGGCTCTGTCTCGTTCTGCCCTGACAGGGTCGTTCATACCTTTCGCGCCCTTAGCTCAGCTGGATAGAGCGTCTGGCTACGAACCAGGAGGCCGCAGGTTCGAGTCCTGCAGGGCGCGCCATTCCAACGTTCCGTTGGAATGGCCACGCCCCGCAGTCTTCAGCCACATCGCGGCTCGCTCACGCTCGCCGCGAATGGGGACGAGTCCTGAGAGGCGCACTACTGGTTGGTCACGCCCTGCACGACATCGGTCACACGACGCCTCGCTTCGCTCGGCATCAGTGAGTACGAGTCCTGAGAGTGGCTCAACCCAAACTTCGCTTCGTTACTCACTCCCTGCACGACATCGGTCATACGACGCCTCGCTGGCGCTCGGCGTCAGTGAATGCGAGTCCTGCAGGGCGCGCCATTCCTTTCAATAACTTACAGCGTTCGGTCGCGTTGGTGATCTCCGCTGTGCCCAATTTTGTGCCCACCTATCAGGAATGGCGCGGTGAAGCCGTCGTCTGAGCATCAGCGGCGTTCGGCGTCTGCTTTTGGAGCGTACCGACTTGCCCAGCCGCTGTCCCCGCTTGCGCTTCATGGGTACGTCGAGTGCTTCAAGGGCGGTACATCTACGGGTCGTCACTGAAGACGTGTGTCTCAAGACAGACGAACGCCGTACACAGACGAACGCCGTACAGACGAACGCCGTACTTGACATCGGTCTTTCCATATCAGATCGTCGGTAAACGCGGGAGACTCCCGGAGGCTCAGTTCGCGTACGCCTTTCCGTCCTTTTCGAGTATGGCGACTTCGGTGGACTACAGATACCAGCCCGTCGCATCATGAGCAAGACTCTTTGGCATCGTGTGCTGGCCGTCGTGGAGACATCTCCGGTATGCTTCTCTTTCGCCCTGCCTGTGGTCATCGTGCTCATGTTGTGGGGCCTGTCGGGCCGCGACTGGACCGCAGACAGCAATGACGATTTCAATGGGTTTTACGATCCGGTCGCTCGGAACATCCTCGCCGGCAAAGGTCTAGTTACGTCAGACGGGTCTTTGGCCGTCCGGTACCCTCCTGGTTTTCCGATCATACTTGCAGCCGTCTATGCCTTCGCCGAGTTCACCGGTGCCCCAGAAGAGCTCTGCCTCATCGCGTTCACGCTGGGATCGCTCGGCATCGCGACGGTCCTGCTGTACCTAATCGCGGAAATAAGCGTGGGCAAACGGCGAGCACTTCTCGCCGCCGCCTTATGGGCGAGCTATCCTCTCCAATTATGGTTTGCACAGCAGCCCAATAGCGAAATCGGGTTTTTGCCGCTGTTTCTTGGAAGTGTCCTGGCCTGCAGCACCGTGTTGTGGACGTCACGCCGGCGCGGATGGCTTTTGCTGTTTTGCACAGGTGTTCTCGCCGGGGTGGCGGCGCTAGTTCGACCTATAGCACTGCTTCTGGGGCCGGTGCTGGCGGTGTCATTCTTTTTCCTTCGACGTCGGGACGGCTGGCAGTTTGCAGCGGCCGGCGCCGGACTGATTGTGGCAGGAGCCCTGGCAGTCACGTTGCCATGGGAAATTTCGGCGCGCCGCGCCACCGGCAGCTGGATTCCCCTCAGCACAGGCGGCGTGGTGGGAATGCAGGACGGTCTGACATTCGCGAGTCGTACCGGAGTGAAAGGATACCGGAACCATATCGATGTTGATGCTGATGTCCTGATCGTCATGGAAGCCGCTGTTAAGAAGAGGGACCGCAGGGAGATAGAAACGGCCGCGCAGGTCGGAGGCTTCATAGCTTCCGAACTGCGCGCACGGCCGGCCGGCGTCGTAAAGCTCCTCACCTGGAAGGCTGCGCGCGCGTGGTACGGGACCGACGCGCTTCGAGCGAGTGAACGGTATGTTCTCGCTATTCAGCTCATCTACCTAATCATGGCCGTACTCGGAGCATATTTATTGTGGAGCACTGCATCTCAGGCCCGCGAATGGGTTGTTTTGACCGCGATGATCGTCGCTCTATTCTGGGGAATGACGACCATTTCGCTTTCGATCGCTAGGTACATGGTTCCCGCGATGGCGCTTCTGTTCCCGGCCGTTTCGGTCTTCCTGTGCCGGATAAGCGAGAAACTTGGAACCAAAGTCAGACGATTGCCGGTCCGCGACGAGACTGCGGAACGCGCGATAGGGTAGTGAAGGCCTGACAATTCGGAATCTCTCGCGGCGACGAGCGGACAACGGGCGGCCAATCCGCGTCGTCTTTTCGGCGGCGCCTTCTCGAGCTGGCCGCGCTGCAGCTCCTCTGACAGCTCGACGCCCAAACCCCGACGTCGAGTTGGCCCACTCGGCTGACGAATAAACTACCGACCTGCCAACACTGGCGAGCGGCGATCCTTTGTTAGTACTTTGTCGCGTCTCGATCCCTATAGTCTGGGTATGTCAGGCAGAGGCCAGAGCATGCGTGGGCGCCGGGGTTCTAGGCAGCGAGCTGGATGCGCCCGGAAATGGGCACCGCAAGTCTTGGGTCCTGCAGGGCGTGCCACGCTTTTCAGATTCCTTCGGAACTCGCAAAGTGCGTCTCCGTCCCAATTCGTCAGCGACCATCGGAGGCAGTCATTTTCCGCGTGGCAGGCCGCGTGGCAGTCCGATTCGCGTGGCACACCGCGTGGCACAATCGACACGTCGCAGACCGGCGTCGTGGCCCTTCATGGAGAGAGTGAACGTTATGACCCATAGTCATCACCACACGCCAGAGGAGGAGCATTGCATTCGTGAGGCGGCTCTGGATGAAACCGTATCAGGGTCATTCCCGGCGAGCGACCCGGCATCGTCGTTGCCCAATCCCGACGAGCACGATGCGGAGGGCAGTGGCGTCAAACCGGCCGACGAACCGCCGCCCTCTCCTGATAACCCCTAGCTCGGAACGATTGACTTCTTAGCCTCCGCAATCTCCGCAACAGTGATTCGCTTCTCAGCGATGGCTCTGGCCTCTCTTACCGACATTGCAACTCCATCGACCACAACGAGCTGACCGACGCCATCCTGCATATAGGACATTTCGATGGTGTGCCCTCTCGTTCTCAGGGTGTCTCAAATGTCCTGATTAAGGTCCACAGTGCCCTCCTATTCAGCGATTGGGCATCCGTCGTCAGCGCAGCCAGTCGGCCCCGTCTACGTCCAGACTTGCCCTCGATTGCAGTCCGAGAGGCCACGCTGAGACGAACAAACCTCTTTGCATTCATATCTAATGCAGCACCACCGCGCCCGAGGGTTTCGGTATCGCCACGGCTTCGACCGTCCGCTTCGGTTCTTCGGGCAGTCGCTCACGCGAAGCATTCTTCAACCGAATTTCCGAGTATCTGGAAATTGAAGCCGTTACCAGCGACACCATTGTTTCGTGCATCGTGCTGGACGGGTTGGAGTGGTTGGATGCTCCGGTGTCTCTGCCAGCCGGGTTCTTCCCTCAAGGCATCCTCGGCGCAAAGTTCTATGAGGACGAGGAAGTTGCTTTTGTTGCCTCAGCATTTCCTGTCGATTCACAGCCGGGCGCTGCGCTGCCGCCGCTGGTTCTGGTTCAAGCAGACGCAACCGTCGGCGGTGAATACGACGACTGGAACGACCTGACCGGTGAGCAGTATCGCTTTCCGAATCAGTATCGGAATCGCGTCATTTCAGGACGGCGGTTTATCTACTATCGCGGCGTTCGAAGACAGGGTGGCGGTCGCGGTCAGGCGGAATATTTCGGTCACGGACGTATCGGCGCGGTGTGGCTGGATGAAGGCGAATGAACCTCGCAAAGTTGACCGCGCGTGGTTTTGCGCAATCGAAGACTACGTTGAGTTTCCACAGCCGGTCGCCGCTAGTCGAGACGGCCGCTACTTCGAAGACATAACTCGCGCTCTGGGCTGGCAGGTTGGCATCCGTCCAATCACGGAGGTTATTTATCAGGACATTCTCGCCGCAGCGGGAAAGCCTGTGAATGCTGCGCCAACTGCCGGCAATCGGAGCGCGTGCGGCAGCTGTAGTTTTGCAGCAAGCAACGAACCTGCTGAGGCCCCGCCGGATTCCGCCACGCACTACGACCATCGGCTCGACGCAGTCATCCCGTAGGTCAAGGCGGGCAGCGGCTATTGGCTGTAAGGCAGAGGAACTGGTGCTGGCCAGCCTGCGGGCACAGTTCGGCAACGTGCGGTGGTTGTCAGCCGAGGGGGAGTTACCAGGTTACGACATTGACTATGAACAGGATGGTGTTCGGCATGCGGTGGAGGTCATCCCTCCAGCCGGTCGCCTGACTTTCGCCTCCATTCAGCCCACATTCGACGCCTGACCGTGCCATCCGGCCGCACTTTGATGTTGGCGGGCTTCAAGTCACGATGGATGATGCCCTGCTCGTGGGCGGCCTCAAGCGCCTCGGCAATCTGCTTGGCGATGGGCAGTGCTTCCTCGACGGGAATCGGCCCTTGTGCGATGCGGTCCGCCAGCGTCGGCCCCTCGACCAACTCCATGACGAGCGCCTGCTCACCGTCCGACTGTTCAAGTCCGTGAGTACGAGTCCTGAGAGTGGCTGAACCCAAACTTCGCTTGGTTACTCACGCCCTGCACGACATCGGTCACACGCCGCCTCACTGCGTTCGGCGTCAGTGAGTGCGAGTCCTGCAGGGCGCGCCAACCTCGTTCACATTCGTTCGAAAGCTTCCAGGATGGGTTTTCCGTCCCCACCCGTCAACCTTCAGAGAGCATCGATTTCCACGTGGAGAGCGCGTGCCGAGGGCATCGACGCCGCCCACGGCGAATGTCGACCGAATGTCGACGAGCCACGACACCAGCGAAGAGCGTTGATAAGTGAGAGCGTCGAAGATCGAGAGGGGGTCGCTGGGCGGGGAACCACTTCTGAGGCTCCACCCCAGGTCTCTGCGTCTAGTGCCTCGACCGCGGCGCGGTGATCTGAGTGCTTGCCACGGATCGGCAGTTGTGATCTAACACTATGGATGACACATTCATCCACACGTCCGCGCTTCCCGGGCCTCTGTTTGAGTGCCAAGGATCGCCAGGTCCTCGCCGCCCACACGCGCGACGGGCGCGCGGTGTCGGCGCGGACATGGAAGCGGATCCGGATCCTGGAACTGCTCCACGCGCACTGGTCGCTCGCCGATGTCGCCGCGGCCATGGGAACGTACCCTCGCGAGGTCCGGCGCGTCGGCTGGCGGTATCTCGACCACGGCGTGCAGGCGGCCCTGACGGACGATCCCCGGCCGACACCGCCGAAGCTCCTCGACACACGCCAGCAGGCGGCCATTGTGGCGATGGTCTGTGGCCCCCCGCCGGCCGGATATGCCCGGTGGACCGTGCGCGTGACCACCGAGGAGACCAAGCGTCACGGGATTGTGGCCGACGTGGGGCGCGAAACCATCCGCCAGGTGTTAGCGCAGCACGCGCTGAAGCCGTGGCGGAAAAAAAATGTGGTGCGTCCCGCAGGTGGACGCTGAGTACATCGCCTGCATGGAGAACGTGCTGAACGTGCTCGCCCGTCCGTACGATGCCCGCGAGCCGGTCGTGACGTTGGACGAACGCCCGGTGGCCCTGCGCGGCGCGAGCCGGCCGGGCCGGGCGATGGCGCCACGACGGCTGGCCCGAGAAGACTACGAGTACGTCCGGACAGGCACCGCCAATATCTACTGCATCGTCGAGCCCAAGGCCGGCCGGCACTGGACGCACGCGACCCGGGATCGGAAAGCGCCGCGCTTCGTCGCGGCCTTGCAGCGGATCGCGCGTCGATATCGGGCGGCGAAGACGATTCATCTCGTGATGGACAACTTGAATCTGCACGGGTCGGGCACTGCGGTCACTGTCTTGGGCGCGGTGAAGGGGACTGCCCTCTGGAAGCGGTTTACCCCACATTACACGCCCAAGCACGGGAGCTGGTTGAACCCGGCCGAGATCGAAGCCAGCCTGTGGTCGCGCGAGTGTCATGGCCGAGATCGGGTCGACACGTTTGAAGCTCTCCGTGATCGCACGCGCGCCTGGACCGCGCGCGCCGACCGCGCGAGGCGGAAGATCAACTGGCGATTTACGACCGCCAAGGCGCGGCGCGTCTTCCGCTACAACCGGTGGGGCACTATGTCGCGGTCGAGGCACTAGTGCGCGCGCTATGTTGACGCGGTGGCATACTCAAAGTCGGCACATGTTCCTGCGAGCCGCCTTTCGCTACGCCACCGGCCTCGGTGGATTCTTGGGCGCACCCCTGACGTACGAGCAGGCGCGCGTTCGTCTAGCGCATCATCTAGCCAGCCGCGAGGATTCCTTTCTGCGAATTCTCGAGTCCGGAGTGTATGGCCGGCCGCGCAGTCCCTACCTCTCTCTGCTGCGCCACGCACGCGTCGAGTTCGGTGATCTCGCGTGCATGGTCAGGCGTGACGGCATCGAGGCCACGCTCGCAAAGCTCTACGACGCGGGCGTCTACGTCACTCTCGACGAATTCAAAGGACGTGCGCCGATCCAGCGCGGGAGCCTCCGCCTCGACGTCACCGCAGAAGACTTCGACAATCCCTTGTTGGTGACGGGCTACGAAGCGCGTACCAGCGGATCGCGTAGCGCGGGCGCGCGCTTGCTGATCGACCTCGATCTTCTGACGCAAGAAGCTGCATACAACGCGCTCTATCTCCGGGCTTTCGGCTTAGAGGGACGCGCCTGCGCGCTGTGGCAGCCCATCCCGCCCGGCGTCGCCGGCCTCAAGAACGTCTTCAGGCACGTCAAGAGCGGTCAGGCCGTCGATCGCTGGTTCACGCAGAACCCCATGGCGATCGGCGCCCAGCCGCTTCGTCACTACCTCTTCACTCGCTACACGATACTTGCGGCTCGGATGTACGGTGTCCGCATCCCCACACCCGAGCATACTCCGGCCGCCGAGGCGCTCGTCGTTGCATGCTGGCTCGGCGAGGCGAAACGTGGCGGCCGGCTGCCCATGCTCGAGCTGACGCCGAGCAGCGCGATCCGCGTGTGTGCCGCGGCCCGAGCGCATGGTGTCGACGTGTCCGGCACTCTCTTTCGATTGGGGGGCGAGCCGCACTCGCCGGCCCGCGCCGCGATCCTGGAGGAAGCTGGTGCGTCGGCGACGTCGCGCTACTCGATGGGCGAGGTCGGCAACGTCACAATCCCGTGCGTAGATGCAGCCGTGCTCGACGACGGTCACCTCGTCTCCGACAAGCTCGCTTTGCTGGTGCGCAAAGTCCGCCCAAGGGGCGCTGCGGCCACCGTCGACGGCCTCTACTACACGACGGTGATGTCTAGCTGTCCGCGCCTGATGATCAACGTCGAGAGCGGAGACTACGCCTCGATCGAAGAGCGACGGTGCTCGTGCCCGTTCGGCGCGCTCGGCTATCGGAGGCATCTCCATACGATCCGCAGCTACGACAAGCTCACCAGTGAGGGCATGAACGTTCTCGGATCGGAGTTCATCCGATTGGTCGACGAGGTTTTGCCGCGCTGTTTCGGCGGGTATCCCACCGACTACCAATTCGTCGAGGAAGAAGAGGCGGGAATGCCACGCATTAGCATCGTGCGCAGCCCGCGGCTCGACCATGTGGCAGCGTCCGAGGTGGTCGACACGGTCCTTCGCGCCCTTGCCGCAACCGACGGTGCCGGCGGCATGATGGCGGAACGCTGGCGCGATAGCGGCACTTTGCGTGTGGTCAGCCGCGAGCCCTACGCGACATCGGGCGGCAAAGTGCTCACGTTGCACACGCTGCAGGCCGTCTCCACACCCTCAGTTCGTGAGGTTGAGTAGAACCACCCGGAGGCGCCGACGATCCTTGCTAGCCCGCGCGCCGACTCTGGGCCGCCACCCGAGCGGGATGTGTCAACGAAAATCGCGGCCGCGGACTCCGCCAACGCCTTGCAGCGGAGTACCGGAACGAAGGATAGCGTGAAAGGGGGAGGCTTGGCGTTTCGTCTTCTTTGTGTCGACGGGCACCTCCCCCAGCAACTAGCATTCGCATAACCGAACGTAGGGTACGGCCGGCTCGGTGAGGGATCGAGTCGGAGGCGAACGCTATGCTCCTCATCAAGAGTTTTCTGTTTGGCATTGGTGGCGCGGTCGCGGCAGCGGTTCTATGGATCGTGGTTGTCTTCGTCGTGCCGATGGTGGTGCCCTATGCGATCGGGCGCCGTCGCGGCACGGGCGGCATGTCAGCCGCGTACGTCAGCAGCGGCTCGGTGTTGATTGCTGCGGTGATCGGCTTTTTCGTAGCCTTCGTATGGGGCTGGACGAGGTTTCGCTCGGCGCGGTAGAACGATGGTCCGTGTGCGCGTAGCTTCACCCAGCTCCAGGACATAAACCGA
The DNA here is from genome assembly GCA_963814955.1 of uncultured Acidobacteriota bacterium. GTDB lineage: Bacteria > Acidobacteriota > Vicinamibacteria > Vicinamibacterales > UBA2999 > DATCJA01. The sequence goes on along the minus strand of CAWFEX010000006.1, from coordinate 163,712 downwards.
GCGGCGCTCTTGGAAAGGTGATCGCGACGCTGGGCTCTACGCAGCCAGCTGGATACGCCCGCAGATAGGAACCGCAAGTCTTGAGTACAGTGCCGGCCGCGTGATGTTCGCGGGGCTGTGGATTGATCAGGCCCACTCGCACAGCTTGAAGAGCTAACCATTTGGTCCGCCAGAGCTCGACAGCCGGCAATGACGATCCCAAGAGCGGCCGTGTGAAACCGATTCGCTCGCGGACAACACCACCTAGCAGACTCGTCGTGCACCAGACGCTCAGAGCAGCTCCGTTGTGCGACAGCGCAGAGCATGGCCGTGGCACAGATGATGCGGTATTCGGGCAGAAAGCGACCAATTGCGCTGAGGTCACCATCGAGCAACGGTGCCAAGAAGGCGGGAGGTTGAGATGAAAGGAATCCTGCACACAATCGCTGTGCTCGCAGCGTTGACGACGATCTGCAGCTGTAACAGCACTTCAGAGCCTGAAACGGAAGCTCGCAGAGTCACCGCTGCGGATTTGCGTTTTGATCCCGACAGTAGCACTTCGGTGATCTCCAGCGCGCAGAAATTCGTCATCCCGGTCCCCGCCTTCGGCCGCAGCGGAGAGCCTCTCGTCTATCCGGAGGGAGACGAGAAGGCCGGGAAGCCGATCCTGGATTACGAAGGGAAGCTGATCGGCGAGAGGGGGTTGGTCTTCTTTAACGCCAAGGACAAATCCTGGCAGGCTGTCGCCGGTGACGGTGAGGGAGTGATCATCGTGAACGAAGTAACGAAGGAGCAGGGAGACAGGCTCGACGAGAAGATCAGGGGTTTTCAAACGGACCCCAATAAGCTCACTCTGACTCAGCTGAAACAGGTACTCGACTTCGCGCGCGACGAGCTCGAGCTGGGAGATATGTATAACTCTGACAGGTCCTTTGTGAAGGCCAACATGACTCCGGCCGCGGCTGATGAAGTGTCCCGCGCTGGAGGGAAGGAGATCGAAGCCTATGGCCTGAAGAAAAGAGACGACCGTGACATATGTCACGCAGTCTATATCCCTGGGAAATTTGTCTTCGAGGGGCCGGCCGCGAGTCCACAGATATTTGAGGATGGCGGCGTGATTGTGGAACAGGGCGGCGAGCTTCGTGGAGTACAGCCTGACGTCTTCATGCGCACGTACCGGCTACAAAACGGACGGGAGATCACTTCCCTTACCAGCGACCTGAAGGCGTGGAGTGGAAGCAGTTAGACCAGGTCGTGGCAGATGCGAGCGGGGAATCCCGGCAATCAGTAGTCGTGCTTCAACCGAGACAAACTGCTGGAGCACCAGGACCAGGGAGGTGAAAGTATGGCACCATTATCGACACCACTACAAGGAACCTCCATCGCATATCGGGAGTATGATCCGCCTGCATTTTGGCCCATGTTCGACCCCTTTTTTGCGTGGCTCGAAGCGACGTCCTTCAGCATCTGGATGCGTGAGTCGCCATCCATCTTCTCCTTTCCAATCATTCTGGCGGTTCACACCATCGGTCTGGGACTCCTCGCGGGCATCAACGTGGCGCTCGATCTGCGGATGCTCGGGTTTGCCGCGCGAATTCCACTCGCAGAATTCAGGCGCTTGTGGCCATTCCTGTGGCTCGGCCTCTGGTTGAACGTGCTCTCCGGTATTGCCCTTCTCGCCGCGTACCCCACGAAAGCACTGACGAACCCTATCTTTTACATAAAGCTTGGTTTGATTGCGTTCGCGCTCGCGATTCTGCGATCCGTTCGCCGATTGGGGCTGGACGATGGCACGACCGAGGCGATTCCGCGACTTCGGTCCGCGAAGGCGCTCGCGATTACCTCGATCCTTTGTTGGGCGGGGGCGATCACCTCCGGACGGTTCCTTGCCTATACGTACATTCGTCTGATGGTCGACTCCACGCCTGTGCCGCGGCCATGGATGCCGTAGGCCATCGAGCGCAGAGATGGGAGAACTTCAGATCTGGCTGCACAGAACATTGTTGAAAGCCACCACGGTGGCCGCGTTCATGCGCACTGACTGGGGATGGCCGACCGTCGAAAGCATTCATTTCATCGGACTGACACTCCTGTTCGGGACGATTGCGGTGTGGGATCTGCGCCTGCTCGGTTTCCTGAAACGCGTATCGATTGCAGAGCTGCATCGGCTCGTCCCATTCGCTGTGCTCGGGTTCGTCATCAACGCAACCAGCGGCTCGATGTTTCTCATGACGGAACCGAACCAATACCTGTACAACCCCGCGTTCCAGTTCAAACTGCTGCTGGTCGCGATCGCGGGGCTCAACGTGTTGGTGTTCTATGCGATTGTGTTCAGGCGCGTCCGGGCGCTAGCTCCTGGTGGCGCGGTGCCAGGGATCGTGAAACTGTTCGGAGCAACGTCGCTGATCTGCTGGATAGGGGTGATTGTCTGCGGCAGACTGATTACGTTCTACCGCCCAGGCTTGTGCACTCCAGGCGAGCCGCTTGCCTTCATCGTCGAGTGCATCCCGCGTTGATCAGGTAATCGGCACCTCGAGCTTGACGGGAGGACATCGCGTGCGATCCGCGGCCAATGTGCCCGTACCGCCTCGCCATTTTTGCGGTCGTGCTCGCGGCCCAGCCCATCTGCCGGCGCGGAGGTACAACGTCCTCTCGCGACCGTCGTCATTGGAGGCATCATCACGTCGACAGTGCTGACCCTGCTTCTTGTGCCGACACTGTACAAGTGGTTTGAGGAAACACCGCACTCATAGCAAAGGCGCGTGGGCCGCGACGTGCACTGAAAGTGCGATCAGGCCGCTGCAGGACAACATGAACGTCACGTCGAGCTTGGTCATCGCTGCGCGGCGACGGAGAACGCTATGTCGAGCCTGTCCTTCACCGCGATCACGCCGCTGACCGAGATGGGCTTGATGCCGAACTCCGTTTGTCGCACGCTGAAGCGCGCATTCGCATTGAGCGAATGATCGCCAAGCTGCACATGCACGGGAACCGACACCGAGCGCGTGACATCTCGAATCGTCAGCCGGCCGGCAACGACGACGTCGAGCGTCGGCGTGCCTGGCCGCCCCCCGGTGACGCCAGTGCTTTCGAAGGTGATGCGCGGGTACCGCGCCACGCCCAGCACCTGTTCGCTTTCCATCGCCTCCTGCACCTTCGGCCGATCTTCGGGCGGTTCGTCCGCGCCGGAGACTTTCAACGACGAGGTCGCGATCGCGAGGCTCACGCGTGAGCCCGAGAGGTTGCCGGGATCGACGTCGATGGTTCCGCTTTCGATCGGGCCGCTGACCTCGTGTTTGTGACCCGCGAGGAAGCTGAACGCGCCAGACTTGCCAACGGCGATCGTCACCCGGCTGTTTGCGGGGTCAACCTGATACGCGTTGCTCGCGGCGCGCGGATACGAGGGCCACATTATCGCGAGCAGCGCCAGTGTCGCGGTGATGCACAGTCGAGTCATCACATCCTCCGGTGGTATTCCCTGATCCGTCAAATGCAAGACCAGAACCGCACGCCCCTTCATTTCAAGTACGGCGCATTCCGTCTGCGCTTCTTCGAGGAGCTGCATCGAAGAGTCCTGGCTGATGTGGGCGATGGCATCGCAACAGTCATTAGCCGAGCTTTGAAGCGCCGAATCCCTGCTACAGTCAATTGGACGTGGTACCGGATCCCCCTCAAGACCACGATCATGCCAAACACGTGCCTGTATTGTCGCCAGCCCAACACGTTGATGGTGTCAAGGTTTCGCTTCCGCGATGAGCGCCATCTCAGTTGGCTGCACGCAATGTCACAAAACATGGGTCACGCCTGATCGTCGTGACGATTCGCGAGTTTAGCGCGCGCGTTTTCACGCCTCGGTTCGTTGTAACGGTTGCCGGTCACCTGGACTGAAAAATCGGAGCGCGTAATGAGGGATCCGTCAGGTCCCCGTGGACGATGGTAGGCCGGGCGTTTATCGATGTCAGTGCGTGACGCGGACCTATCTGGCTTTGGAGTGGCGGGCACGGACGCGGCTATCGGCGAGCGCGGTGCCGTCTGGTGAACACCGTTGGCACCGGTAGTGTTGAAGGCCTTGGGCGGATTCGGGTAGCGGTTGCCAGTCCTCTGCCGCCCAACGGATGTTTCTGAAAATGGGACGCGCAATCATGTGGCGCCCCCTTTCGGGTTCCATCTGGACGGTGATTGGCCCGGCATTCTGTCGCTTTTTGTGGAGGAACGTGCGCTAGTACTTTTCCCAGCTTGATCGTTGCGAATCGACGGGGGAACATCGATTCAAAGCTATGTTGCGACGGCCGTCCTTGTTCCGCGTGGGTCCGAATCCGGACGACCAGAGGGAAGAACGCGAGGCGCGCATCGCGGAAATCCTCGGACGTGCCCGACGCCATACCGACAAGGCCGAATATCAGAGCCTCATCGAGCGACGCGGGGACGAGCAAAGCACACGAGTTGCGGTCGCCCGTCGCAAATCTCGCTGAGTCCTGGTGTGCGCGTACCGCAGCAGACGGCGATCGTCGCCGTCGGCGCAGCGAGCGGGACGCCGACATGCCCCATCACCTCGTTACAGGCTGCCAGCCAGCCTCTCTCAAATCCGCATTTTCGTCGTGATTGGCCTCAGTCTTTGACGCCGCGCTGATAGGGCTGTCTTCGGCGCGCATCAGGATCGCGGTCCACTGGTCGTTGGTCGCGACCAGCACGTGGGGTGCGTCATCAGCACATGGCGGGCTACGTTCCGAATGACGGCGATCATCGGTTCGCTAAGTCCAACAACACATCCGCGTGACACAGTTGATCGAGCGGACACCAGCACGCCAGGGACGCCGGTTCGATGGCGTCCGCCCGCGCAATGTGCGTAGACAGGCTGATTAGTCGGGTTGCTGACGATGTCCAGAAACCGCGCGAGCTGCTCGTCTGTCGGCGCCGTGTGTGTGGTCATGGGAATGCGGTGGAACAGCATCCCGCCTGCTTCGCTGCAGATGCGAGCCACGCTATTCGGCGCTCTCGTCGGCCAGGTCGTCGTGCCCTGGCGTGTCGCCGGCGCGGGGTATCGTCACCGTGAACGTGACTGCCACCTGGGCCCGTGGACTCCAGCATGAGCGCGCCGCCGTGCGCCTCGGCGATCCAACGCGCGATGGGGAGCCCGAGCCCGGCGCCGGCGTACTCCTGATTCAGCCGGGCGAAACGCTCAAAGATGCGCTCATGCGCATCGGCAGGGACGCCCGGGCCATCGTCCACGACCCGGATCGTGATCGCCGATGCGGTCTGCTCGACCGTGGCGCGCACCGCGCCGCCGCGCGCTGCGTGACGGACGGCGTTGTCGAGCAGGTTGGTGACCATCTGCCGCAGCAGGCGGTTGTCGCCGGTAAAGCGCGCCTCTGTTTCCGCGTCGGCGGTCACGGTGACGTCGCGCTCGCGCGCGAGCACCTGCAGCGCCCGCGCCGACTCGGAGACGACGTCGTCGAGGTAGAGCGGTTCCGGCGACAGAGGGAGGCCGTTCGCTTCGGCGCGCGACAGCAGAAACATGGTGTTGACGAGATGGCTGAGCCGATCCGCCTGCTCGCCGACGATCGCCATCATCTCCCGATAGTCGTCGGATGACCGCCCGTCGCGCGCCAGCGTGACCTGGGCCGTCGTGCGCACGACTGACACCGGCGTGCGGAGCTCGTGCGACGCATCCGCCATGAACTGCCGCTGCGCCCGCAAGGCCTGCATCAGTCGGTCGAGCAGGCCGTTGAAGGCCGTGCCGAGCCGCCCGAGCTCGTCGTGCGCATTGGGCGTTTGCAGGCGCTGGCCGGCCGTGCTCTCGGTAATCGCCGTGGCCTGCGCCGCCATCGTCTCCAGGGGGCGCAGCGTCTGCCGTCCTACGAGCCAGCCGCCGGCGGCGGCGACGCCGAGGGCGACGAGGATGCCGATGCCCAGCGTCCGGCGCAGCTCCGCGGTCGCCGCCTCGAGCTCGGCGAGGGGCGCCATCACAACGGCGACGTAGGTCGTGCTCGCGGTACCGGACGCGCTCCGACAGCACGCGCATGTCGACGCCGTTGATCGTGGCCGTGTCGAGGACGTCGGCCACGAGGCTGGGCCGCCAGTGCGGATCGGTCGCCGCGCCCCAGCGCGCCAAGAGCCGGCCGTCGGGCCGCGCGAGGATCAGCGTGCGATCCGGGGCGAGCACTTCGATGCTCGCTTCGTCGGCGGATGCCTCGAGGGTGAGTCCTTCGCCGAACTCCGTGCGCATCACGCCCTGCAGCGTGAACATCAGCCGTTGCAGCTCGTCGTCCAGGCGCTGCAGCATCACGCGTTCCTGCCTGATGCCGATGACGAGCGTGCCAGTGAGGAGCACGAGCACGACCACGCCGCTGTACCACGCGGTCAGCCGGGCGCGGATCGACCACTTCATGTGGACGGCGCCGTGAGCATGTAGCCTTCGCCGCGGCGCGTCAGAATGAGTGACGGTTGCCCGCGGCGATCGATTTTCCGGCGCAGCCGCTTGACGCAGACATCAACGGCGTTCGACGCCGGCTCATGTGAGGCTTCCCAGACATGCTCCGCGAGCGCCGCGCGTCCGACGACGGCGTCGGCGTGGAGGACCAGATACTCGAGCAGCGCGTACTCACGCGCCGTGAGCTCCAGGAGCCGGCCGTTGCGGCGCACGCGGCGCGCGCGCGTGTCGAGCGCGAGCGGGCCGACCGTCAGCACCGCTGGCGTCACGGGACGATTGCCACGGCGGAGCAAGGCGCGGAGGCGCGCGAGCAGCTCGCGGAAGTCGAACGGCTTGGTCAGATAGTCGTCGGCGCCGCTGTCGAGGCCATACACGCGCGCTTCAATCGCGTCGCGTGCGGTGAGCATGAGGATCGGGATTTGCAGCCCTGCGTTGCGGAGCTGGCGGCAGACGGCGAAGCCATCCTGCCGCGGCAGGCCGATGTCGAGGATGATGGCGTCGAACTCGGAAATCGACGCGTCGTAGACCGCCCGTTCACCGTCGGGCGCGATGTCGACGGCGTACGCCTCCTCGCGCAGTCCTTTGGCGAGGATCTGTGCGGCCCGTGGTTCATCCTCGACCAGTAGAATCCGCATGTTGAAGGTTCCCTGGAACGCGGCGCCCATAACGATAGTACATCGCTGGCAGCAGGAACAGGTTGAGGACCGTCGAGGTCACCAGGCCACCGAGAATCACGACCGCCATCGGATGCTCGACTTCCTGCCCGGACCGGCTCCCGCCGACGACAATCGGCACGAGGGCGAGACCGGTCGCCAGCGCCGTCATCAGGATCGGCGCCAGGCGCTCTTCCGCCCCGCGCTCGACGAGCTCGGATCCGAACGGCATGCCTTCGACGTCCTCGAGATGGCGATAGTGGCTCACGAGCATGATGCCGTTCCGCGCGGCGATGCCGAGCACGGTGACGAACCCGACCAGCGACCCGAGCGACAGCACGCCGCCCGACAGGAACGCCGCCGCGACGCCGCCGATCAGCGCGAAGGGGAGCGTCAACGCCACCATGGCGACCAGGCGCGCCGACCCGAAGTCGACGTGCAGGATCAGCAGAATGCCGAGCAACGAGAGGAAGCCGATGGCCAGCAGCCGGTTCTGCGAGGCCTCGCGCGCGGCGTATTCGCCAAGCAGTTCGGCGTGGTAGCCCTCCGGGAAGGTCACGCTGGCCAGCGCCGCCTGAATGTCCTGCGCGACGGCACCCAGGTCGCGGTCGCGCACGTTCGTGGTGACGTCGATGCGGCGTGAGCCGCCTTCGCGGGTGATCTCGTTCGGCGTCGGCGCCAGCGTGACGTCGGCGACCGCCTCGAGCGGGACATAGCCGCCGTTGCCCGTGTCGATCGGAAGCCGCTTGATGGCGAAGAGATCCGAACGCACCGCCGGCACGCTCCAGACGACGGTGTCGAAGATCTTCTGGTCGTCGTAGATCTCGCCGACCTTGGTGCCGCGCAGCAGCGTGGCCATCGAGTCGCGGACCTGCGCCGGCGTGATGCCGGCAATCTGCGCCGCCTCGGGGCGCATGCGCACTTCGACCTGCGGCACGACCGTGAGCTGCTGGACCGTCAGGTCGGCGACGCCGTCGACGGTGCTCAACGCTTGGCCGACTTCACCAGCCGTCGCCGCCAGTTGCGTGAGGTTGGGGCCGAAGATGCGGACTACGATCGTCGCGCTCGCGCCGGTCAGCACCTCCTTGATCCGTTCGCGCAGATACGTCAGCAGATCGCGCGTCAGGCCGGGATAGCCGTCCACGACGCGCTGAATCTCGGCAACCTTCGTCTTGTAGTCGACCGACGGGTCGAGGCTGATCCAGAGCTCGGTGAAGTTGACGCCGACGACCTCATCGGCCACTTCCGCGCGCCCGATGTGCGCGCCGAAGTTGCGCACGCCTTCGACGTCCATCAGCTCATGGCCGGCGCTGACCGTGACGCGCCGCATCGCCTCGAGCGACGTGCCCGGCTTCTCGACCCAGTGCATCAGGAAGTCGTACTCCTGGAAGTTCGGCAGGAACTCCTCGCCGAGCAGCGGGAAGGCCCCGGCGGTCACCGCCAGCGAGATGGCGACGATGGCGATCGCGCGCTTCGGTGCGGCGATGAGTCCCGGCAGCCATCGCCGGTACCGCCCTTTCACCCGCGTGACGACCGGCGCCTCGCGTGCGCGCGTGTGCTTCGGCAGCATGAGCAGCGACAGCGCCGGCGTGACGATGAGCGCGACGAGCAGCGAGGCGAGAATCGCCAGCACATAGGAGAGCGCCAGCGGCCGGAAGAACGAGCCCGCAAGCCCCTCGAGCAGGAACACCGGAACGAAGACGAGGATGACGATCAGGCTGCCATAGACGACGGCGCTGCGCACTTCGACGGAGGCATCGAGCACGACGTCGAATGCCGAGCGCGGATTCCCCTCGGCCGCATTGAGCCGCAGCCGCCGGACGATATTCTCCACGTCGATGATCGCATCGTCGACGACCTCGCCGAGGGCGATGATCAGCCCTGCGATGACCATGGTGTCGAGCGTGCCGCCGCGGTAGCGGAGGACCAGCGCCGCGGCGATCAGCGACAACGGGATGGCGATGATGCTGATGAGCGCCGTGCGCCAGTCGTAGAGGAAGACGATCAGGACGAGGATCACCAGCACGCAGCCGATGAGCAGCGCGCGGTTGAGGTTTTTCAGCGACATCTCGATGAACGTCGCCGGGCGGAAGATGGTGGTGTCGATCGCGACGTCAGGCAGCCCGGGCTTCAACGCCGCCATCGCCGCTTCGACGTCGCGCGTGACCTGGAGCGTGTTGCCGTCCCGCTGCTTCTCGACGATCAGCATCAGGCCGTCGCCCCCGTTGATCACCGCATCGCCGATTGGCGGCGGAAAGCCCTCGACGACTTCGGCGACGTCGCCGATGCGCAGGGCATTGCCCGGGTTGCCCGGGGTGGCGGCGGCGCCGGTGGCGCTCGGCCGCACGATGATCTGCCGGAGATCGTTGGGTGTCGAGACGGCGGGGAAGTGCGCGATGGCGAGCCGCTGCTGCGGCGTTTCGAGGTAGCCGCCCGCGGCCACGGCGGTCCCCTCGCGCGCGGCCGTGACGACGTCGGTCAATGTGAGGTTGTTGGCGCGAAGACGGTCGGGATCGACGAGCACCTGAAGTTGCCGATCGCGCTGGCCCCAGATCGCCACGTTGGCGACGCCGGGGATCGCCATCAGGCGCGGCCGGATCGTCCAGCGCGCGAGCGTGGAGATCTCCATCTGCGACAGCCGCTCGGACGTCAGGCCGATCTTCATGACGCGGCTGAGTGACGACAGCGGCGACAGGATGACAGGCGGGTGCGCGGCGGTCGGGAGGCTGGTGGTGATGCGCAGCAGGCGCTCCTGCACCAGCTGGCGTGCGCCCATCAGCTCTGTCCCCTCCTCGAAGATCATCACGACCGAAGAGAGACCGAGCACCGACTTCGAACGGAGCGTGCGCAGTCCGGGCACGCCGTTCATCGCGTTCTCGAGCGGGACGGTGACCAGGCTCTCGACTTCGCCCGTGGAGAGGCCTGGCGCTTCCGTCTGGATCTCGACCAGCGGCGGCGCGAATTCGGGAAACACGTCGAGCGGGGTGTTCTGCGCCGCGCGCGACCCGGCCACGATCAGCACGAGCGCCAGCGCGACAACGACGAAGCGCAGGCGGAGCGAGCGTTCAACGAGCCACCGCATCATGGGCGCCTACTTTCCCGCGCCGAATTCGACGCCGAAGAGCTCCGCCGCGCCGTCGGTCACGACGCGCGCGCCGGGGGCGGGCCCCTGCGACAACACCGCGAGGTTCCCGGTGATGTCGGCGACCACCGCGCGCTGCCGCACGTACACACGCGGCTCCCGAACGACATAGACCCACGTGCCGCCGTAGGCGTCGTGCAGCAGCGCCGCTTTGGGGACGACGAGGCCGGTTTCGGACTCGCGGCGCGGCAGGCGGACCGCGACCCGTTCGCCGGGTCGGAAGCGATTGTTGGGATTGGGCAGCGAGTAATAAAGATCGACGCCAGCGGTGGTGGCGTTGGCGGACGGCGGCGCCGGGATTGGCTGCGCCGTCACGCCGGCGGCATCAGCCGCCCCGCCGAGCACCTGCACGTCGACGGGCGAGCTCGTGTCGATGTCGTTCGCTTCGCCGGCATAGACAGGGACGCGCACCCAAACCGTGGCGAGCCGCACCAGGTCGATGAGCGGCGTGCCCGCCGCGACTGTCTGGCCGGCGCGCACGTGCACGTTCTGCACGGTCGCCGTTTCCGGGGCTTCGATGACGACGCCGCCCGAGGAGGCGCCGCCGCGCGTCGCCAGCGCCACCCGCTCGCGCGCGGCCTTGAGCTCCGCCTCGGTGACGGCGAGCTCGGCCTGCGCTTCTTCCAGCGCCCGTCGGCTCACGGAGCCGTCCTTCACCAGGCGCTCGGCGCGCTGCACCTTCAGGATGACGGCGTCGCGTCGAGCGGTGGCCGTGTCGACGGCCTGCTGCGCATCGACCGCGGCGTCGCGTTCAGAGGGTTGAATCGGCACCAGGCGAAACAGCGTCTGGCCGCGGATCACGGACAGCCCGGCAGTCGGAATCGCCGACGCCGCCTGCAGCGTGCCGGCAACCGGCGCCGTGATGGCGAGCGCCGTCCCGGAGGGCGCCACGATCTCGCCGCCGATGGTCCGGGTGCGCGGCACGGCGCGCTGCGCGACCGCTTCCGTCTTGATCGCCAAACGCCTCTCGGCATCCTCGCTGAGCGTGACCGTCGTCAACTGCGCCTCCTTGACGGGCGCCGCCACGGTGGCTGGCTTGGCAGCGGGCTCCGCCGGCGGGGCGTCGCCGCCGCAGCCCGCGATTGCCAGGCACAACATCGAGATCAGAACTCTTAGAAGCCACCGGTGCCTTCTCCTTCCGTGCTGCAGCGCCGGCCGACCGCCCGCTCCAGCCGGGCCAGCGCGCGCGCGATGTCGGCTTCCGCCTCGCGCGTGCGGAGGCGCGCGTCGGTCAATCGGCGATTCATCTCGATGACGAACAGGTAGGCGACCTCGCCCTCATTGAAGGCGCGGTCGGCAACCTGCACCTGCTCTTCCAGCGGTTCCAGCACAGTCGTCCGCCACTCTGCCGCAGCCACCGACGCCTGCTGGTACTGCGCGACGGCCGCGCGCACCTCCGTCGCGACGCGCTGACGCGCCGCGAGATACAGACCGCTCGCGCGCTGGAGCTCGGCCTGCGCGCGGGTGATGCCGCCCTGGTTGCGGTTGAAGATCGGCAGCCCGCCGTCGACGCCCGGCCCCATCTCGAACCCCTCGGTGCCTTGGCCGTTGGCGTCGAGCACCGCCGTGATCGCCAGCACGCGCGACCGCTCCCAGCCGAGGCGCGCGCCCGCCGCTTCGATGCCGAGCTCCGCGGCGCGAACGTCCGGGCGTGACGCGAGGGCATCGTCGAACAGCGTCGGCGTGATGGCGCACGTGGTCAGCGGCGTCGTGGCGAGCACGAGCGGCGCTTCCGTGGCTTCGAGCGCGAGGCCGACGCGGGCGCGGAACTCGTTGGCGCGGAGGGTAGCGTCGAGGCGCGCGCGCTCGACGTCCTGCCGTGCGCGGGCGGCGTCGATGGCGGCAGTACGCGCTTCGAGCTGACTGATGTCGCCGGCCCTGAACCGCGAGTCCATCAGCGCGGCGATCGCGTTGAGTTCGGTGAGCGCGCCTTCGGCCAGCGCGATGCGGTCCTGCGCCAGCGCGTACTCCGTGTAGGCGAGTTTGACGTCGGAGACCAGCGTCAAGCCGTCCTGCTCGAGCCCGCTGGCGATGCTGTCCGCCGCGAGCTTCGCGGCGGCGACGCGGCGGGGACGCTGCCAGAGCAGATCGATCGGGAATCGCAGCGTCGCCTCGAGCTGCTTGGGGCCGAGTGGAAACAGCAGCGACAACACCGGGTTCTGCAGGAGGCCCGCATCGACGAGATCCGCTCTCGCGAATCCGAGGTTGGCCAGTTGCACCTGGAAGTCGGGATTGTTCCAGAGCGCGATGGCGACCGCTTCGTCCTGCGTCAGCCCATCGGCGAGGTTCACACCCGGAGGAAGGACGGTCCCCTCGGCCTCGGCCGGGCGCGGCGGCGCGCCGGTGCGCCGAACGACGTCGTCTGGCGTCGCGATGGGAGCACGGGACGCGCATCCGGTGGTGGCAAGGAGAAGCAGAGCTGCGGCAAGCAGTCGTGACGGAAAGGGTGTACCCAACGCGGCAACGATGACACTTGGTAGATGACGGATTGATGACAGCGCCGGTCGGCGCCGCGCGACAGGCAACACCGTGTCCACGATCGGGAGTAGTCTTGGCTGCGTGAAAGGTGTCGCATTGATGGGCCTCGCTGCCCTGACGATGCTGTCCTGCCGATCCCCGGTGCTGCAAAGCGCTCGGCTCGCTGCCGTCTCGGTGCCCGTAGAAGTGACGCCGGTGCCGCTCGACCCGCACGACCCGTCGGTGCGCAGCATTGGAGCGTTCGTGTACGCCGGCGGCATTGAAATCAAAAGCGCGGAGTCCACCGGTGTCCACGAGTTGTCGGACTTGCGGATTGTCTCGGGCGACCACCTCGTCGCAGTCAGCGATGGCGGACACTTTTTCGAGGCGCGTCTCCTCTTTGACAAGACCGCGCGGCTGTCAGGACTCGCGGATGCTCGCCTGACCCCGCTCGTCAACGAGCGAGGCGAGCCGCTGACCGGCTTGGAGGCTGACGCCGAAGCGTTCGACGTTTTGCCCACTGGCGATCGACTCGTGAGTTTCGAGCGCAACCACCGAATCTGGCTGTATGCGACCGACGGCAGCCCTCCTCGTCCGACGCCCATGCCCAATGCCCGCTTCCCGGACAACGGGGGTATGGAGGCACTGACGCTCTATCCAGCAGCCGGACCGGGTTTCTATCTCGTCGGGAGCGAAGGCGGCACCATCTGGCTTTGCAGCCTCGCTGGAATGTGTGAGGAGACGGCCTTCGGGGCACTCGTGCCCTCGGGCTTCGGCCTGACGGCGCTTGCGGCGTACGGCGATGCCGGCGGATTCGCAATGCTCGCCCGCGCCTACGAGCCGCGCCTCGGTACCCGCATTTCTGTTAGGTTGATCGGCGCAACTGGTGCGCGCGAAGGGCGCGTGCTCGACGAAATGAGATTAGCGCCGCCTTTCACCGTCGACAATTTCGAGGGGATAGCGGTGGTGCCTCGCCCTCCCGACGGCATCCGTCTATATCTCGCCTCAGACGACAATGGCTCGACGGCGCAACGCACGTACCTCCTCGCGTTCGACTGGCAGCGGCAATGAGAAGCGCGAGAGGGATTAACGCGATGCGTCCGCGAACCTAGTCCGGCCAATAAAGCCACGTCGAGAAGATGGGGGCTAGGCGACCTCGTCCCAGCCCGAACACTGTCGTGTCGGGTCGGCCCATGACACTGGCACGTCGGCTGTGAGGTTTCCCGCATTCCGGGGTTCATCGGCATGGACCAACCATCCGATGGTGAGGTATCGGAGCAGGAACGATGACCCGTCCTCGTAGCCCTCCGAGAGGCACTAAGACGTGATGACGTCGACGGGAATGTTCTGGTCGAACTGGTACGGATCGCTGTGCATGGGCACCTCTGCGAGGAGCGACATTCTGAAGAAATACCGACCCGGAGTCGATGTGAGGCGCCCGGCGACGGCAAGTCCTGTGGGCTTACGCCCAGGCTCGATCGCGACATCGACTTGCCGTTCGTAGCCGGTGATCGCTGTCGTGGCCATGAACTCCGCAAAAAATGCGCCTTGATACGTCGTCTTGGCATCGGCCACCGGATGCAGATACACGGACACGACGATGCTCACGGGTTCGTCCTGTGAACTGACGTGGATGACACACGGTTGATCGACATCGGACCGGCAGACCTCGCGCTCGTCCAGCGCCTTGCCGGCGCGAATCCGCCACGATGCCCGCGGCTCGTCAATGGAGCCGAGCGCGATCGGGATTCGGTGCGGCGCACAACCGAAGGCGACTGTCATCGCCATACCGACCAGTAACAGATGAAGTGGCAGAAGTCTGTTCATGATCCTGCTCCTGACCTGTCCATTGCACACGCAGTACCTCAGTGGCCAGGATACGGTTGACCCGCGGCTGGGTTTGAGAGGCTCAATTCCGCAACCGCCGGGGTTACTTCAGAGACGGCGGCGATTTTCAGCCGAGTGAATCAGATTCGTCTCGCTGAATCCGATCCGCAATTCATAACCTCTTCCGGCGCGAAAATCGCGGCGGTCAATAGCCACCGCGAATCGCGTCGAGTGACTCGGCCTTTACGGACGGAATCTTTCGGGGCGCGGCGGCCTGGCCATTTTGACAACCTCCTTCGTTTCACGCCTCACGACCGTTTGGCAAAAACCCGACAGACGCGGAGAAGAGGGGACGTTACAAGACATCACCTTTGCGTTTCACCTCTGCGCTCATTCCGAACGCCGTGCAATACGAGACAGCGGGATGCTGCGGGTCTCGGTACACTGCAAACATGCGAACCGAATACATGCAGGCAATGCTCACTGGGTTGTGGATACTGTTCATCGGGGGTCTCGGCGTCGCGGCGGGCATGACATCACAAGTCGGCTGGATCGCTCTCTTGCTCCTGGCGCTGACACCGGCGGTACTCATGATCCGCTTCTGGGGTGCGCCCGCTCGGACGATGTCGGCGAGCATCCAGGACGTGCTTCGCTGATCTGACGGCGGGTTCGGTCGTGGAGGGTGAAAGCGGAACAGGCAGCCCCGCGACGCGAATTGCCAGGGATCCGACACATGCACAGGCTGGTGGTTCTCGGCGCGCTCCTCGCAGTGACCGTCGGAATGATGGTTGGACGGCGAGCGCTATGGAATATCGACTCCGCGCAGCTGGGGTACGTCAGCGGGCTATGGCTCACAGAGTATCGAGCCTCACATCTGTCCTAAGACACGCGCGTGTGTGGCTCCGCCCGCAGTGCTCTGGCATCCATCAAATTCCCGAGGATCTGTGCCTGACCGTGGTGAACACATGGTGCGGAATCTTCTGGCTGGTCTCGAACAGCTGCCCGGATAGCGTCACGCCGCCGCGTGCCGTCAATTGAATTCGAGCCTCGATTCCTTCTTCTGCCTCGTGGTGACTCCCGAGAAACTGTACACACCGTTTACCTGTCACTCGGCGCCGTAGGAGTCGGGGTGTACTTTCGCAGCGCTCGGGACTGCCGTCCGTCGAACGCGTGCCATCGTGGGAGCCGCTGTGATAGACCCCAGCTCGCACGAAACGATCGCGCCGAGCGGACGCGTCGCGTGGTTCGGTGGACGAAGGGACTGTGAGCGGATCTCATTAGACGCTCCACCAGAGGGGCCAAGACTTGGGCCCGTCGGCGCATCCTGTTAGAGAGGACCACTACTCGAACGCCGGCTGGCTCAGTTCTGGAAAACTCTTAAAACCACTGTACACGGTTGACCATTCGCAGACTGTGCATAACGGGACAGTCCGTAGTGTCCGAACTGAGCCGACCGAATGATCGGATCGGGCACAGACCTCACGCCGCTCGGTGGCAGTAGCGCAAGTACCAGCCAGTAGGAAGGAGAAGGGGACCGCGCGACCGTCTCCGAACTGCGTCAGCAGAGCGCGATGTCGGCCGGCGGAATGGCCGGCAGCATGTGACGCGGCTCCGGGCTCATGGGCAGCCCACAGACAAATTGACGACCGCCGCGCCATCACGTGCCTGTTCACAACGGAACAGCGCGATCTCCGCGGGAGACCTACATTGGAAGCGTGGTTGCTTGCCTGAATCCCGATCGGAGCGTTGAGTCAACGACGCCCCAGGTCAGCCGAGCGAGGTCACTTATGGCTCCAGCTGTTGCGTTTCCCCCACCGATGAGATCACTGTCGACCATCGCACCCGAGATCGTGGGGCGTGCGACGTGCCCGTTGTGTCACACGGTGGATCCGACCATGACGAACATTGCGCTCAGTGCAGGCGCCGACTGGCACTGTTCGCGGTGCGGTCAGCGGTGGGACACCATTAGCCTGGCCGCTGTCGCGGGCTATGCGGGGTGGCTATCCGCGCGTTGGCCTGAACCGAACGGTGTGGCGTCCGCAGCTCCGACGCGTCCGCTGTGACGTTCCGACGATCGGACGCGAAACCGCGGATTGTCGTACCTTGTGCCGCGCTCGACCGGACCGTCTCCGCGCCTTCGTACCAAGCTTGACGGGCCTGTTCCACCGGTAGGTCCTGCAGTCGAGGTTCTCAGGGGTGGAAGGCGGCCTTGTTCCGCCGCCGGGCTCGATCCTGATCCGCGATGGCGTCTGCGAGCTGCCTCTGTCGTCGGTCAGACTCGCGCTCCAACGCCTCGTCCGCGTCGTCGGAGCTGATGACGGCTTCCGCGACGGCGGCTTCCGCGAGGTCGTTCAGTATCGTCGACGTCATGACCAATCGGAACACCACAGGAAACACACTCCTGGAGAGCGTCAGTGTACGGTCCCCATTTGCCCATCGGGCAACCGTGATGGCTTCGTTGCGGGAGCTCTGGGAAGAGTGCACAGTCGCGTCCGGTGTGGCCGGTACGGCCGCGAGGCCATATGTCGCCGACAGTGCCTCGATGACGTCCGCGTTCGTCATGCCGTCGGTTCGCGACTGGTCATACGTGATGGCGATTCGGAACAACTGGTCGTTGTAGAAGGTCAACGCCACGTCGAGGACTGGATCCATGGCAATACGGGTGGATGGCGATTGGTACTGGGGTCGCCAATCGAGCTCCTGGATCAGCGCGGGCGGTTGATGAACCACCCTGGCATCAGATGGACCCATATTGGCGGCTTGCGCGACCGTTGAGACACTGCTGCCGAGTCGAAAGAAACGATAGCGGGAGAAATCCTGCGCGTTGACAGGCCCGTTCGACAGCAGGGCGCCACATACGAGAACCGCGAGTGCACGAACAACTTTCATGCAGTGATGTTGGCAGCCTGGAGTCAGGGTGTCTGTTCGCTAGTGCACACGCAGGCAAAGTATTCCCCGCCCAGCCCAGCCGCTTCCGACGTTCGATCTCCACACATTGTCGAAGAGGGCTGTCTTGTGCTGGCGTGACGACATCTTCTAACGAGCCACGCACCATGAGGTCATGGAGGGCATTCCTCATCGAGGGTCACGATGACGAAGAAGCAGACACAACTAACGCGCCGAGAGAACGCGAAGGCTATTGCCAGGTGGGAGGGCGAAGGTGGCGCGCGTAAGTCGCCATCGGCCGAAGAGCGCGATTCACGCGACGCGCGAGTCGATGATGAACGCCGCCAGACGCGCCGAGTCAGGCGACGAGCACCAAGGTAGGGCCCGAGTCATCAGCGGGTCGCTGGTCGCTGGAAGCGAATAGCGGCCTACCCGCAAGGGCACTCATCGGTGCTGATCGCTCAGAAGTTACCTCGAGGCGGAGCCGTCTGGCGTGACACCCACGCGGCGTATGTGGCGACCGTGACCAGGCGGGTGGCGCTCCACGTCTGACCGCATCGCCCACAGCGCCAGTCGGCGCCTTTTCCACCAGCGTCACTCGTCACGGTCGCGTCAGTGGTCCGACACGATGGGCACGTCGCGAACCCCAGGAGCTCGTGCGTGGTCGCCGCAACAGCAGGGGACGATGCCATGGAAGCCCAATGTAAGCCGATCGTCGAAAATGCGCTGTTCACTTGTGGACAGTGGGACGTGTATGGATCGGTATCCTTACTCGCTACTGGAGCGAGTGAACTGGACGGCGTGGGCCGCCTGCCGTTCCGTTGGCGGTATGGCCATCAGCGTTGGTTGCGCGGCAATGTGGGCCTGCACGATGGCTTCTGCTCTCGCTACCGCGCCGGGATCACCGCCGCGGTAGAGATTGTTCGCTTCAATCAGATCCGTCTGGTGTGACGGAGTCGCCTCAACGCCGTCGTAAATCGCGGCCACCGGACACGCCGGGACGCACGCCCCGCAGTCGATGCACTCCTCCGGATGGATGTAGAGCATTGTCGCCTGCTCGAACTCGGGCTCGTCTTTGCGCGGGTGGATGCAGTCGACGGGACAAACGTCGATGCAAGCGGCGTCCTTGGTGCCGATGCAGGGGTCAGTGATGATGAAAGGCATCTACATGAACTCCGCGACTTGATCCTAGGGTGGTCGCGGCGCCGGCGTCTGTGCGAGATTGCACAGGGTGCTCGGCACGCTCGAACGCATCGACGAGGCGGCTCAACGTTTCGAGGCAGGAAGCCCCCGCCAAGGTCACTGTGCGGAATAGTGTCCGTCGTTCGCGCGCTGTTCGGCGAGCCACTGCTCGCTCACCGTTCCGAGCTCGGCCATCTCGACGCGCCGCCGCCACGACCTCAAGATGATGACGGTCATCGCACCGGCACCGAGCAGAAGTCCCCAGACAACAGTCACGAGAGCCGCTCAAATGCGACGGTCCGGGCCGAAAGGTTCGGCGTCGCCGTCCGCTTCGCCACCGTCCACGTATCGGAGTGCGGGGCGGTGCGCAAGGCTGCGCCCGTCCACCAGTCCCGCTCCATGCGCGCGGCTTCCGGCAGCGCAAACCCCAGCAGCGCCTCGATCTGCTCGAACGTGAGAACGACGGTCGAGGCGTAGCGATGTTCCAAGTAGGTGTAGAGCGCAAGGTATTCGGCGGGGACACGTGGCGGTGGCCGCAGCACCGGCACTACCGCGGTTCGGCGTTCGAGAACAGGCGTCGTGCTGCCACCGCGTCGACATCCACGCGAGCAGTGTCATGCGATCGTCATCCTTTGTCGCTGTCCATGCGAAGGAGGTCGCGTTCGTCGGAGGAACCGTTGGGATGCACCACCGTCGCCTCGATCGTGTCACGGGGCCACGGTGTCGGCGGTGGGATGGTGTGATGCCGCCACGACGCGGGCAGCACGACACGCGCAAGGAGTAGCGCCGCCGCAGTCCCCAAAGCGACGATCAGCAGGGTGGCCGCCACGACAACGGTCAGCACCGTCGCCGCGAACGCCACCGCCGCGAACGTGAGCAGCGCAAAGATGCCACTCTGCCGACGGTAGGTGATGAACATAGGTCGGTACCCATGGCAACTGTAGCATCCGCACACGGGCGCCCGCTGTTCCCAACTGCACAGCGGCATCGAGCGCGTCCCTCTGAATTCGGATCTGCTCGCGGGTCTGTGCGTTTGTCAACATCTTCCGCGGTCAAGGTCTGACCGATGTCGCGAGTTCTACGCGGCGCTCGCTGCGAAGCGATGAGCACTCTGAACTCCACTTGGACCGGAACACCATAGCTCGTCTTCGCGCGCGAGCGGAGTACGCGTAGCGGCCTCCGCCTTGCACCATCACATGCAGGCGTAATCATGAACAACGGATTCACCGTATTGCTCATCGTCCTTGGAACCGCCGTGTCAGGTCGTGCGTACGCGGAAGACGTCACGCCCGGCCGCCCCGGCGTGGTCGAGGTCGCTATCATCCCCGGCGGCACGCTGTTCACCAACGGAAAGGGCACAGGGGCCGCCGAGTTCGGCGACCTGACGCCAATCATCGGCGCTGTGCAGGAAGCCAGGCCTGTCCGGAACGGCCCTTCCGCTGAGGCGCGTCTGACCGCGCTTTCCTCGAGGCTCACGTGTTCACCGAGCCCCTATGCGAGGACCTTCCCGAGGTGGGGTCGGAGGTGAAGACCTGGGTCGCCCAGGTTGCCCCGGAACTCGCCTCGGTTCAGGTCCGGGAACTGCCTGAGATGACGGCGCTCGACGTCTTCGGTCGCGCGGCGGCAGCGGGCTGGGGGAGTGTCGATGTCCTCACTCACGGCGTATTCCGCGAGCCGTGCACCTTCTATTTCTCCCGAGCGGCACTTCGCGCCGTGGACGCGGCTTTCGAGCTGGACCTCGTGACCCCCATCTGGGAACAGGACAAGGAGGGGCAGGATTTCGAAATGACCGCGCTCCTCGCCGGCCGCGGCAAGCTCGTCGTCTTGTACGACCGCGACGGGATCGTCTACAGGAACGCCAGACTGGCCCGCAACTTCAAGCTCGCCTCCCGGGTCGAATTCGAAACGCCGGCCGCCGGTGCGCTTGAAAATGTCCAGGGGCTCTGCGCCAAGGTCCGCCTGTTTGGTTGCGTGCGCGTCAGTTCGATCGTGAAGGTCGGCGAGACGCTCATGGTACAAGCCGGAACCTTCACCTCGGAGAAGCCCGTGAAGCCGATCCAGGCTCGGGGGGAGGAAGGGTCCGGTTACGCCGCGGACGGCGGACGCCGAGTCCGGTGATTTCAAGGATCTCCCACTCGTCGATCAACGCCGGCCGTCACGTAGCCCCCACGTGCCATTCGTGAGGCACGCACCCACACCCTGAAGGAAGACCCTCGTTCATGGTCTGGCCGACATGAGCGTCGCGAGCCTGGATTGACGACTGTTCAGGTAGGTTGCGACCCGGCATCTTCATGTTCATGCTGACAGCCGGTGGTGATCCCGCCGCCATTTCGTGCCTATCCGTCAGCACCCCCACGGCCGCCCACACGACTCCACCGTGTGTTCGGGCTTCGGCGTACTGCAGCGCGACTTGCAATTGAGTTCGGTGGGATGGAGGTGACAAATGCCTTTCCGAAGAACAGGTATGGCGGCTTTTGCCGCGCTGCTCGTTGCGACCACCGCATCTGCCCAGCTCTCAAAGGAGGCCAAACGACTCACACAGGCGACCGAGGTCCTTTCGGAGATCCGGAATGCATCCGACAACGGGATCCCCGAAGCGATCTGGAGTAAGGCTGAGTGTGTGGTCGTGATTCCATCGCTCAAGAAAGCAGGATTCATTTTCGGCGCTGAATCCGGGTCTGGCGTCATGAGCTGTAAGCAGGCCGCTCACTGGAGCCCGCCGATCTTCATGGAGCTGACGAAAGGCAGCGTCGGATTGCAGGCGGGAGTTCAGTCGATTGACCTCGTTCTCGTCATCATGAATCGACGCGGCGTCGAAAAGCTCCTCTCGAACAAGGTGACACTCGGGGCTGACGCGTCGGTCGCTGCGGGCCCCGTGGGGCGCGCGGCCAGTGCCGCAACCGACGCGCAGATATCGGCCGAAATGCTCTCGTATTCGCGCGCGAAGGGACTCTTCGCCGGAATCGACCTCTCCGGCGGCACCTTGAGGCCTGACACGAGCAAGAATGCGCGTGCGTCCGGCGACAGCGTGTCTGCTCGAGACGTCGCGCTTGGCAAAACCTCGGTGACGCTGTCCAAGGAGGCGAAGGCCTTCACGGATGCTCTCGGCCGAGATGTCCGGGCGACGACCGGTGAGAGGTAAAACGAGCGGCAGGAGTGGGACGCCCGCCCTCAATGCGAGTCGGGATGAGCGAGGACGAGATGACTAACACGTTCGCACGCGTTGCTCCCACTCTTGTCGCGATCCTCGTGATGTCCACGGACCTGGTAGGTCAGGTCTCTGGAAACGCCGCCGAAGGCACTTCCTCAACGGAAGTCGCAGTCACTACATATCGCGGCGACGGTGTGACATATCGCGGAAACGGTGTCCCGTGGCGACGCGTGCACACCCGACGCGAAGAAACCGCCGACCGGGCACGTGTCACCAGCACAGTCGAAGAGCTTGGCGTCGAGGGCAAAGCCGAGTCGATTGAAGAAGTCATCAGTGAGACGACACGTTCCGAGAGCGGCACAGTGCAAATGAAGCGTGATCGGTTCGGATTCCCCTCACACCAGCGACGACTCTTGGAGACGACGCAATCGGAACAGACGATGCTGTCCCGCGGCGGGACCCAAACCGTGCACCGTACCTGGTCCCCCGACGTCAATGGCCGGATGTACCTGGTCTCACAACGAATTGGCGAAACGAATCCGGTCACACCTGGTGAAAATCGGACCGTCACGGTGGTGCTCGAACCAGGCATCAACGAACCGCTGCACGCCACTCAGCGTATCGAGCGCACGGAACGTCGGCTCGATGGCAACCTTCGCGACGAGAGCGCCGAATTCATGCGCGACATGAACGGAGGCTGGCAAGCCATCGCCACCCGGACCGCCGAGACCCGAAACGTCGGGCTCTCCCGGCATCGTGAAGAAACGGTTCGACATCGAGACGCCAACGGTCACCTTCTGACATCTGAACGCATTGTCAGCAGTCATGTCGAAACGGACCGACGGACCGTCGAAGTGATCGAAACGTATTCCCGAGACGCCGAAGGATGGATGCGTGCCGCCGGCTTAGGCTTGCGCGAGCGAGTTCACCGGACGACTACGACAACCGCCGACGGTGGACGATCGTCGATTGAGGAGGTGGAGGCCCGTAACCCTGCAGCCCCGAGCGATCCCCTGCGCGTGTTTCGACGAAGCATGACAACGGTTCGCAAGATCGGCCCAGCGCGATGGCTCACCGAGCTACAGGTCTTCGAGCTGGACCTGAACGGCCGAATGGCGCTCGTTGAATCGAGTGTTCATGACACCATCGACAAATAACCTACGCAGTCCGATCGCGCCGATGTCGCGGTTCACGGTTGCCGCGCCGCAATTGACCGAACTGCGACGGAACCCGGATCAGCGAACGACGAAACGCTCGTCGTGCAGGATAGATCCGTCCTGGGTTCTGACTTCCACCCTCCAATTTCCTGCGTTCTCAACACTCACCGTGCGACGGGTGTAAGTGCGATATCCGCTCACTGGATTGGCCCGTATGGCAAGCTCCACCGATTGGAGCAGGCGATCCTCGTGATACCAACGATGTTCAACCGTGGTGTTGTTCGAGGCCTTCACTCGCGTGTAGAAAAAGAGTAATCCTGCTTCGACCGGACTGCTTACAGGATCGCAACGCCAATCGCTGGTCGACAGACGGCGACAGAGCTGCGCCTCGGCAATCGTAACGACGACGGGTGCCGATGTTGCGGGTGACCGACTCTCTCGCGTCGCCGAACTGCTACTCTCCGGCGCTACGGATCTGCCGCCATCGCGCACAATCGAACTGTCGCTGTCCCGAGGTACCGATGTGTTGCGTTCCGTGGCGGTCCCTTGCGGCTCTCGGTTTGGCTCGACCGGGACGCGCTCTGGCGTTGGCTCCTGGTGTTGGGGCGATGTTTGCGTCCGGCTGGCTGGTGAGGACTCGTCCGGCTCCAATGAACGAAACCATAAGACGGCGACAACCAGCATCGCGAAACCGACCGCGCCCACCGCGCTGACGACGACCGGGCGAAAGGATCTGCCCACTGGTGTGCGCGTTGCCGCTCTTTCCCGTGGAACGGCCGACCGTTCAAATGATCTTCCTCGCGCTCTACAGAAATCCTCGAGGTTCTTTCGGCTCGTGGCCACGAACGGATGGTCTGGCGCGAGCGCCTTTGTCGCGATCGCATAGGCGCGGCGATAGCACAACTCGGCTTCGGCTGGGCTGTCGACGCGCTCGTATATCACGCCGAGGTTGTTCAACGTGTTGGCGAGGTCGGGATGGAATGGTCCGAGCTGTGTCTCTTGAAGTGCAGCCGCCTCACGCAGGTTTAACTCGGCTGTGGCGTAGTCGCCGGCGGATGCCGCCTGCTCGGCCGCTTCGATAACAGAGCGAAGGTCGCGCGCCTCGGGCATCAAGTCACGGAACTGAACCGCCGGCATGTCGCCGGCGCCATCATTGTAGAACAACGTTTTCGCGGGTTTGGGTACAGGTGGAACCGCCTTCTGCGCGACTCGCGCCGACTGATGCTGATGTCACTTCTTGAGAAGTCAGGGTTCGCGGCGAAGCGGTCACAGTCGGATGAAATCAATGCTGTAATCGAGCCGCTGCAATAACGGCCCATGCCCCTCGTCGCCAATCACGAAGTCCGGCGGCGCGCCAGTCCCCATACCCGCACGCACGCGCTCCATCAGCTGCGCATCCGGCACGACCTCTAATCTCGTCGCAATGCGCAGCACGCCCTGCAATCGCTCGCTCAGGAACGTGGCGAGGCGGCCTGTACTTGTCGCTGGCGAGTCCGGCCACACCGGACACACCCGTGCGCCTGGCGAAACCTGCGGCTTCGACGGCATTGAAGCGCTGACCGGCGTCGACTTCGTACCCCGCCGGGAGCACGCCCCTCAAATCGGGTGATGACCGCTCGACTCCTAGTTGCACCGCATCCTTGCCGAGAGACGTTGTCCCGCTGACGGCAAAGAACCTGCTGGCGCGTCCTGGGAAGAAGCCGATGCCAGGAATGCGGACGCCCTGGCGCAGGAGCCAGAACCACAGATCGAAGTCGCCGCCTGCGCGGCCGTTGCCGCTTGGCAGGCGCGCGTCGACGCGACCATCCGCCGGCATTCCGAAGGTCTCGCCGTCGAGATAGAACTTCGGTTGGAACTCCGGTCCCCAGATGAAATTGCCCCTCAGCTTGAGTCGCACGAGCACACGCGGATTCGGCTGATTCGTCATCTCCTGGTACATCTGCAGCAGTCGATCGGCCAGCCACTTCTGCGTGGGCGGCAGCGGCGTCCACACGATCGAATTCCCCGTGACGACCACCTCCGCTGCGAGCGTCACCGGTTGAAATCCGACGATAGTCCCGGCATCCAGACCCCAGAACTGACGCTCGTCACCGCGCAGCGGCCACGGCAATTCGACGGTCACGGTGCAGACGGGATTGGGCTGGCCGTTGTTATTGACGACGCTGCCTTCGAAGAGTCGCTCGTCGCAATCGATGCGGATACCCTTGACGAGTTCGGCCGGCGCGACGAAGTTGTCGTTGAGCAGCGCGGCACCTGAAGGCAGGAACACGCCCTTGACGTGGATGCCCTCCTCGGTGTCGCTTCCCGGGCTCTGACACAAGATATCGATTGCCTGCTGCACCGTCGTCGCGCTCTTCAGGTTGCTGCACTGCGAGGGGTCATACGACACATCGCGCGCGGTGATGGCGGTGAGCGGTGGAAACAGCTTGCGGCAGTCCTGCACGCCCGAAGCGAACTCGGTGCCGTTGAAGGAGACGATCGCGAGCGGCGCGTAGTGATGGATCGTCCCGTGGCGCGCTTCGAAGATCGCGTCGCCGCCCCCGCTGCGCGGCCATTCGACGCGGCCCGTCAACGTACGCGCAGGAACGAGCCAGTAGTCACCGACGTTGAACGTGCCCCCATCGATCTCGATCCGCACGCCATCCTCGAGCTCCGCGGGAGTGTTTGCGTTCAGATCGCCGCTGCCATCCCAGCGCCGCAGGATCGGGTTCGTCCCCAACGCAAGGCTGACGTTTGCCGGGTTCTTCACGCGGATCGAGGTGCCAGTCACCGCTTCGACTTCGAGGAGTGCACCGGACTGGCCGTTCAGCACGAGCGACTCGTTGCTCAACTCGATGTATTTCGCGGCGGCAAACCCGATCACGTCATCACGGCCGGCATCGTCGACGACGATGGTGGCGGCATTCTGATCGGTGCTCTTCACCTTGCTGACCATGCTGGCGTTGTCGCGCGACCATTTGTAAGACACCTTGCTGCCGCTGACAGCTGACACCTCGACGCGGTACAACTGGTTCTCGAGCCGCCGATATCCTCCGCTCGCCGGCACCATGCAATCGCTCGTCGCTGGCGCCGCGAGGACTTCGCTGGCGCGCAGTTTTCCATTGGGCGCCGCAGGAGGTGTGAACGCCGCGCACGTATTTCCGGAGACCTTCACGAGCTTGACCTGCCAGACGACGCGCATGCGCGACGCCGTGTCGGCGCCGCCCAGGGCCGACTCGCGCAGGGGTGGGAATCCGTCGCCGCGCTGTTCGCTCGCGGTGATGTGCCGCTCCCATACGTCCAGAAACACAGCGTAAGAGCCCGCCTCTTTCGGAAGCACGACGCCGGGGAAGTCAGGTTGCGTCAGGAATGTGGCGGCCGCATCGTCGTGCTCGCAGAGGATGCCGTCCACGTAGAAGCGACCGGGCGCGATGAGCAGATCCTTGCCGGCCGATCCGACTTTGATTTGAAAATTCTGGAACGTACTCGGGGGATGAAATGGTGCACCGCTCGCGCCAATTACATCGGTCGTGGTCCTGCGCTGAACATGGTCGTCGATATCGGCCTGTTCGTTCAGGTCGGCATCGAGCACGCCGCGCCCCTGCTGCATGCGGACCTGGCTATAGTGATTGGTGGATCGAAAGGTCGACCTGCTGAAGTCACCCGTCATTGTGTTCTCCGCGATTTACGCGCAGGCTGCTTCTTCCGCGCGGTCTCAGTCGTGGCTTTCCTCGTGGCACGTTGCGACTGTGTGGAGCGCGCTGGCGCCTTCGCTCGCGTGCGAGGAGTTGGGATGTCGCGCTCTCTTGTAATCGGCTGCAGAAGCGTCACCGCCGCGCGCTTTGGCTGCTGCGGTACGATGAACGTGCCGGCTTCAAGACCGAACCGCAAATACTCGTCGAGGGCGAGCCGCAGGCTGCGCAACCGCAACGGCGCCTGAACGAAGTGCCACGCACCCATTTCCCCTTCGTCGTCAGCGCCAGTTACGATCTCGCGTGCACACGCGGTCGCAAGCTGCGCGTACGCGGGGTCGCCGTAACGCGTCGACTCGAATCTCGGGCGCACT
The DNA here is from genome assembly GCA_963814955.1 of uncultured Acidobacteriota bacterium. Lineage (GTDB taxonomy): Bacteria > Acidobacteriota > Vicinamibacteria > Vicinamibacterales > UBA2999 > DATCJA01. The sequence goes on along the minus strand of CAWFEX010000006.1, from coordinate 136,803 downwards.
CGTGCCGCGTTTGTGAGGTCATCGGGTTGGCAGCGATACCGGCGGGGTGATTCGGAATCGAACGGCAGATAGGTGAAACGTACGCACCCTTCCTGACTCCGCTCGGCCGTCACTTTCCCCAGCAAGATGCTGTTGCTCGCGTTGAGCGTCTGCGCCTGCGTCGTGCCGAAGATCGTGCTGGCTTCGACCTGCACATCGCGCCCCGATACAGCGCCGTCGACGATGCAGTCGCGCAGGCGCAAGGTCCTCGCGGTGGTTCCTGAAGTCACGTCACCAGAAATGACGCGCGTCAAATCGATCGAGAGTCCCGGGTTGTCACCGACGGACAACGAACTGATGCCGGGAGCCAGCGTGCAGTGCGTGAGCTGCAGCGCACCCAGATTGCCGGTCAGCACCTTCAGCGCGCCCTCGATCAGCACGCCGTTCAGGATGAGGCGACCCGGAGATGCGCTGTCTGCGGATGCGGTGCCGATCGCTTCAATCGTGCCGCGCAGATGCGTGCGCACATCGCCGGGGGCGAGCTCGCCCGTCCGCCAGACCGGCGCTCCGTTGACCGTTCCTGCCGGCCAGCCGGCGGCCACGATGACGAGTTGACTACCTTCCGGAATCTGAATGCGCTTCGCGGCGGTGGTCAGATCTTCCTGATATGTTCGACTGTCCATCAGCGCGATCACGCCGCTGGTGCCGGCCGGCTGCTTGTTCCATTCCCTGACCGCCTCACCCAACGTCGCGACGATCTGCGTCTGGCTGGGCGGCGGGGCGTGCGAGACACCCATCTGCCATCTCACGCCGCGCCGCAGTGCGTCTTCGAGGGAAGCGCGGCGATCGTACGGTCCACCGCCCAGATCGCCGCCGAAGCCATAGGCGTAATCGACGCTGACCGCGCCGGCCGGTGCGACGTCGAACGCGATGCGTCCGAGCTCCGGGTCGATCGCAATTCTTCCTGCGGGCGCAGCATGAGCCCACCCGGCGCCCGCGTCGGACAAGTTGCAGACCGCGATCGCACTCACCGGCTGCACAACGCCGCCGACCGAAATCAACAGGCTGCGGCGCGTCTGAGCGTCGCCGTATCGCTGACGCAAACCGTCACGCAGCGCGAGCCGCGAGAGCGGCATCGGCACGTTCTCGGGCTGCGTCGCGTGCGTCACCGTGGCCTCGGTCTGCGGCATGGTGAACAACGCGACGTCACGGCCGAGCGGATCGAACGGATACCGCTTGGCGTCCACGCGCCGCGCGGACACGTCGTGAAGGAAGTAACTCTGGAGCCGCCACAGAAACAGGCCGACGTTCGGCACGTTGTACCGGCCTCGCGCGTTGTCGATGTGGCGCATTTCGCCGAGGTGCGCAGCCTGTTCGAACGGAGTGCCGTAAAAAGCGTTCGTTCTCGCGTTCCGAACGTCGATGGTGAACCGATGATCCGGGCGCGGATGATTGACGTGCTGACTTGACGCCGTGCGCTCGAAGAACTCCACGGCCTTGCAGCGCCAGCCCGTGATATCGGTCGCGAGCTGTTCGAGAACAGCAGCGGTACCCTTGCGCCGACGGTAGGCGAGCGTGTTGGCGACGAAGCTCCGCTGGCTGAAAGCCGAGTCCCGATTGGCGGACGAGCCCATGAGCGTCTTGACGCCGAGAAGATCCGCGATGTACGGCAGCACCCACTCGTCGCACGTCTCGATGAACCAGTTGTCGTACAGCCGGCCGATGTCGTCCTCGACCGATTCCACTTCGCGGTTCACCACGTTCATCAACGCGCGCAGCGGATCGCCCTGCGCGGCGTCGCGCACGCGGTGCACCGTTGGAAGCAACGAGAAGAGGTCCTTCATATCGAATCAGATTCGTGTCAGCGCGATTCCAAACGGGTTGATGATCAGCAATTGCGCGAGGCTACCGGGTTCGCTGTCGTCGTCTTTCCACGCCACGCCTTCGGCCTGCAGCACGCCGCCATCGGGCAACTCCGGCGTCGTCTGATCGAAGCGCCGCAGGACGTCGACATCGACGAAAACGACTCCGGCGACCGAGTGCAGCACCCGCAACACTTCGGCCAGCGACACCGGCTGGGCGAAGTTGCGCCGATCGAAGGAGAAAGCTGAAACGAGCGCGGCGCGCAGCGGCGACTCGATCGCTTCCCACTCGTAGCGCGGATCGATGGAGACCTTCGCACTCACGTCGAAGTAGATCGGCAGGTACGTGTCAAGACGCAGACGCATCGATGGGTCTTTGAACGCCTGGATTGCGTCCGCAAGATTCCTTCCCAGGGGCGAGCCGAGATCGATGCGATAGTCCGGCAACGCCGTCGTCGCTCCCTCGGCCGCCGGCGCCGGAACGCTGGCGGCGACCGTCAGGTGCACCCAGTACGTTCCCGCGTGCCACACCGCCGAGGCGTGTGCCTTGCCAATGCCGGCGAACGCGCGCGCGAAATCCTCCGCATCGCGCAGCGAGACCACCCGTCCCATCGCGAGCACGGTGAGCGGCGCATTCGCGCGGGCGCTGTCCCGGCTCTCGGGATCCGCCGCGCCGGACGCGGGGAGTGGGTTGGTCACGCTACGAATGCCGAGAGGCCGCGTGGCCATCAGCGTGATCCGGCCGGCGCCCACCATGCCGGCCGCGCCGATGCCGCTGCGATAGGTCGCGGTCACGTTTTCGACGCCGCTCGGCAGCCGCGCGCCACGCTCGCCATCGCCGAAAATCACGCTGGGCCTGCCATCGTCGCTGATCCGGACGATGTAGGTTTCGCTCGAGGGTGTCTGGGCGACCAGTTGCGCCGACTCGTCCCACAGCAAGCCGTTCACGCGCACCTGCAGCGAGCTCTCCACGCCGCTTTCCGACGCCGAGGAGACGTACGTGAGCGGCGGTCGTTTGAGCGTGAATTGCTGGTGTGCCGCAGCGCCGTTTCCGCTGCCGAGCACTTCGACGACGGTCTCACCGTGCGTTGCCGGTGCCACGTTCGCGTTCAGCGTCACGGTTTCGCGAACGTAGCGCCGGGTCAACCCTGGCGATTGAAAGAAGAGCGTCGTGAACCCGCCGCTGTGCTGGATCTCTTTCAGCGTGACGATCTCGCTCGCCGTCACGCCCTTCAAGTCAGCGCGCTCGCCAGTCAACGCGACGAACTGACCAGGGCGGAGATTCAGCACCGTACGGTCGAGCGTGAGCTGTAAGTCTTCGGCGGTCCCTTTTCCAATGTCGGCTTCGATTGGCAGCTGCGCCAGCGCGAGCCGCTCGCTCTGCACGTGGGCCGTGGTCTTGCGCAGTCGGTATTTGTCCTCCTTCACCGTGCCGGAATCCAGAACGAGGCCGGTCGCCTTGCCGCTCAAGCCGAATTCGGCGAGCGAAGCCTCGTTGGCCGAGGTCACGCGAAATGCGGCGAGCTGTTTCTTCAGGTCCAGCACCAGCCAGCTGTTGTCGTTGACGCCGGCGACGGTCCGCTCGAGATAACAGTCCGCATCGCCGGAGCGCCAGATCGTCGTGGAGGATAGATCCTGGCTCTGCATGCCCGTGTTACCGGTCCCTGGGACCAGGGCCGGCGCGTTGTGTCCGAAGAATCCGAGGCGAGCCCGCATCGCAAACGCGCCCGGAGCAGCGGGCGGCAGCTTTACCTTTGGTTCGATCAGCGTGAACGCGTGGTAGTAGTAGTTCACCAGCGCGCCCATCCCCCAACCCTGCACCGCACCGAACGCACCCAGCGCCTGCTCGCTGAACGTTGCGCCGGCAACGGCGTTCGCGCTGAGCGAGTTCAGCCCGATCGACTGCAGCGATACGTCGGCGAGACGATTGAGCTTGATTCCGTAACCGAGCGGCTTGACCTGCGGGCCTTCGAAATCGACGCGTGTCCGGTTCAGCGCGTCCTGTGCCTCCACCGCCCGTACGACTTTGGGAAGCGTCTGCTCCTTCGCATCGGGCGCGTTGCGTTTGCCGACCAGCAGTACCACGTCGCCGGTCTTGATGCTGGTGTTCGTTCCCGCGAGGTAAATGGTGCTCACTTCCGCGGCTTCGATCGCGCCTGCAGCCGGAACGGGCAGATCGAGATCGAGCGGATGGACCTCGGACGCGTCCGCATGATCGGCATCCGCTCCGATACCGACGCTCAGGCCGAGCATCACGAGCTTGCCGCCGCGGATGGCCAACTCCTGCGGCCGCATCTGGCGGGGCCTGAAGGCATTCCATTCCACTCGCGCAGTGATCTCTTCGCTGGTCTCGAACGGCTGCGGCAGTTCACCCTGGGCCGGGACGCTCTGCACGCGCATCCGGTTCGGCACGACTGCCGAGGCAGGCGCGCCGACCGCATCATCGACGTGAAACGCGAGGTGCGCGCTGGAGGCGACGCCGGGATTCAGCTGATAGCCGATGAGCGCAGCGAGCTCGAGGATCGACCGACGCTCCGTCGCGGTGCGGAGATACCCTTCGTTGGCGATGCGCTCCTGATAGAAGGTGAGCACGTCGGCGACGAGAGCCCAGGCGTCGAGGATGGCGATTGCCGGATCGCCTGTGCTGCGTGTCGCCAGCCTGCTGAGCGGGTAACGCAGCACGTTTGGCGCGTCTTCGATGCTCTCGCGCGATAGCTGCAACAGCATGCGCCGGAGGAACCCCCCGTGCACGTCGAGGCGGTAGGCAAGGGAAGGGAGGGCTGGCGCGTTGTACCGCCGTCGTGGCGGAATGTCGGCCTCGCAGCAACCGCAACGATCCGGGTCGCCTGCCATGCTCGTCATAAGCCTCCCCTCATCACGAAGTCGATGCGGCCGTTTTCGGGCAGGCTCGGGTCGTTGTCGGCGCGCGCGATTTCAAGACGGTGGATTGGCACGAAGCCGGCATCGCGCTCTCCGTGCGGGCCCTCACCGAAGCGCTTGAAGCCGTCCGCCGGCACGTCGACGCTTTGCACGCCCGCGACCTGCATCGCACGCGCAACGATCTGACTCAGATAGACAGCCTGTCCGAACGTGTAGTTGTCCGGGTGAAAAAAGCCGCGTGTGCCGTCCCGCAACTGGCGCGTGCTGAAGGCGTCGAGCAGCGCCTGCTTCACGTTGGCGCGAAAATAACCGGGCATCACGCACACGTGCACCGCCAGATCCAACGCGACGTACCGCGGCCCATCGATCTCGAGGTCGTAGCCGGCCATGCGAAAGCGCTCGAGAAATTCACGCAGCTCCCGTTCGAACTCGGGGGTCACCGGTTTGCCGCCACGGCGATCGACGGTGATGAACATCGTGTGGAACATGCCCGTCCACCGCCGAGTGCAGGCGGCACGCTGCACGCCGGGATGCCGTTGCGCGGCCGCGGCGTAATCAACCTCGGTCACGGCCCGCTCCTGCGCGCGAAACGCCTGAGGGGCATACAGCTGGACCTCGTGCATTGGTTCAGGATCTGCACCTCCATGCGCAGGCAGCACGTTCCGTACTTTCACGCCGGGGACAGCCGGCTTCATCTGGGTCAGCGCGTCAGTGCCGACGTTGCCAACCGCGCCGACGCCGAGCCGATATTCGCGGTCGAAGCTCGTACCCACGGAAGGCTGGCGACCGAGTACGCCATCGCCGAAGCGCAAATGCGCCCGTGAATCGCCACGACCATCGATCTCGGTCTCCACGACGAACTCCGGCGCAAACCGGTCGCTCGCGAGCAAATCGCGCTGCGGCCGCCACGTCTCGCCGTTGGCGCGCAGGACGATCGCTGGCAGCGCCTGGCGACCATCGACACTGGTGGCGGCGGCAGCCGATTTATCCGCTGCATCAACGGGATCGAAGGCGACTGCCTGCGTCAGACCCGCCTTCTTCAATACTGGCCGGTACGGGCGCTCACCGACCTCGCTCGGGGCCAGGTCGTCACCGCCGCTCGCCGAAAGGAACGTCTCTCCATGGTCTGCGACCGCGACGTTGCCCCGCGCCACCGTCGCACACGCTCCGTTCGCGAATTCGCGCAGGCACAACGGAAACGGCAGGGCATCCTCGTCGTGCCAACGGATGTCCAGCACTCGAGTATTCGTCAGCGGATCGGTTCGCTCGGTCGGTTCCTCTGCAAGCCGCACCACGTGACGGTGCGTTTTGTCTGCGTCGGCCGGCAATCCGCTTTCGGCGCCGAGGACTTCTTCGAAGAGCACTACGTCGCCCTTGTGGAGACCCAGCAGCGTTGCGCCGCCCTCGAGCGTGGCGCGAGTGGCGCCTCTTGTAAGACAGCAGTTTGCGTCGCTCCACGTGTAGAACCGGATCTCGTTGCGGCTGACGCGCAGCTCGATCACGTCGTGCATCGTCTCGAACACGACGTCCGGCTGCGTCTCGGTCGCCGGTGCGACGACAGTCGTTTTCTGCGGAATTGCCGGTGACGCGATACTCCCGCGATCGACGTCCGTTTCGAACGCGAGCCAGGCGCGCGCGTTCGCGCCGTCGTGCATCGCATAGTCGACGAGCCGCGCGTGCCGGCGGATGCTGGTCCGTCGCCGTGCCGTGTTGATGTACGCCTCGGTCGCTACCGCATCCTGGTAGTAACTGAGTTGATCGCCCACGTAGGCGAGCAGCTCGACGAGCGTGATGCCCAGGTCGGCCGGATTGCGCTCGCGCCAATCCGGCATGGTGACGGCCAGCCGATCGAGAATCAGTTTGCGAAAGCTCGCGTAATCCTTGGCGAGGTAGTTGATGTACGGCGCCGGAACACTCGGTTCCGGGCACTCGATTGCGGGAGCGCAGTCGAAGTCGCTGGGGCAGTTCACCTTGAAAGAGAACGACACCGCGCCGAGCATCGGATCGAAACCCGGCGGGACATCGCTCACCGATGGCGATGTCACCAGCGCCAATGTGTAGGTCGAGAAGTCGCCACTGCGGTCGGTCTTCAGCGTGACCACTTCTCCAGCCGTCGCCACGACGGCATCCACGCGCACGTCGATCACGCGGACGCCGCCGAGGATTCGAAAGTTGTCCTTCGTCAGACCGGCGGCCGGGTGGATGAAGTGCACGAGCAGCGTCCGCTGATCGGCGGGCGCCACCTCGATGAAATCGATGCCGTTGAGGAAGTTGACCTTACGAACTTCGTCGCGGCGGTGAGGATTGGCGCAGAAGTAGCTCACGACTAACTCACGCCGGCCTGAAGCGAGACGGTCTGGCGCTGCTGTGTGCGCCGAACGACGTAGTCCACGCGCACGTGCAGTGCCGATTCGATGGCTTCGACCTGCACGGCGTTGATTTCGATCAGATCGCTCAAGTACTGCTGCAGGTTGCCCTGGACCATGAACTGCACGGTGGCCGCCAGCTCCGGGCTGTTCCCGGCGAAGACGAGCTGTTGCAGGCCGCCGCCGAAATTCGGCCGATTCACCCGTTCACCGGGCCCTGTCAACAGAAGCTGTTCGATCAGATCGCGAATGTGATTGTCGTCCGTCGTCGCGGCCGTCTGCTGACGCGTGTCGAAGTGAAAAGGAAAGTCGACGTTCATGTCGCGGTCACCCGTGTCTGCGTCGTCACGATCAACAGCGGTGTGCCGTTCGGCGCGCAAAGGGCCTGGCTGTCCAGGAGCAGTACCGGCTGTCCGTTCGACGTCACGCGCGTTGCCGCGGTCGTCCACGTCGCGGTCACACACGGCGACGGGGCGCCGCTGACGTTGAATGCGCAGCCCGCCACTACGTACGGCGCCGTCATCGTCGTGATCGGCTGCCCGCTCACGAGCACGCGCGGATTGGGCGCCGTGGGTTGAGCCTGTCCGCCGTGCGCACACATGACGGTTGCTCCGACGTGAAGAACGAATCCTGGCATCCGTGATTTCCTCGCGTCAGACCACCACCAGCGCGCCGTTGTTGATCGTCACCGTCGGGCCCGCCATCACGAGGCTCGCGCCCTTGCCGTTCTGGATGTAAATGCCAGTGTCGTTGACGATGATCGTCGCGCCCGTCGTGCTCTTCAGCATGATGCCGCCCGTCGGCCCTGGCAGGTCGCTGATCACGATGCTGTTCTGCAGCGTGCTCTGCAGGACGATGTTCGGGCTGGCGGGGTTGCCGGCGAGCGCGAGCGCAGGCACTTCGGCGGCGGAGCCCCAGAAGCAGCCGGTCCAGATTGGATGGTCCGTGTCGCCGTTCTCGAACTCAATCCACACGCCGGCGCCGATCTGCGGAATGAAATACGCGCCCTGCTGTTTGCCGGCAATCGGAAAGCACGGCATCGCCCACGACGAAGGCGTCATGCCCAACACGTCGGGCACCATCGCCATGATGCGTCCGCGCTGCTCGGGATCGATGTTGCTCACCACCGTCGCGCGATACTTCCCGTAATACTTCGTCTGTGTCGCCATAAGATCAGAACCGTTCAGGCCGGCACGCTGGGCAGAGTCGAGATCAGACCGTTTCGCACCAGCTTGAATCGTTGCTTGTATTCGCCGCGCCTGATTTGGTGCGTCACGCTTTGAACGTAGTGGAGGCCGTCGAATGCCATGCCGGCGCCGCGGACGCCGACGAGGCGCCGCGGCCGGAGCACGCGTCCATAGCGGAGCACGTCGAGCGAACCCTCGCCCTTGACGGCATCGGCGGTCCGAGCCGCTTTGGCCATTCCAATCATCAGTGCCTTCGGGATCGAGAACTTCGATACACCCTCGATAGGCTTGAACTTGATTGCCAGTGGCTCGACCAGACCAAGCGGCGGACTGAGCGGCGTGATATTGGGAATCGGAATGGGGATCGGAATCTTCGTGAGCTCGTTGTACACGAACACAGCCGGCATCTCGCGCAGCTGGTTGTCGAACGTGAAGGACAACGACTCGCAGTTGGTGTGTGCGTCCATGTTGATGCTGAGGGCTGGCTGCGCCATGCCGACCTTGATCTGTGGACCCCAGTAGCCGATGTTCAAGCCCGGAGTGGACTGCGGTTCGATGTAGAAGACGTAGCCGACCTGATCGGCCAGCTCGTTGATGTAATCGAGGTCGGTGCCGCGCTGCGAAGGAATCTGGTTGGTGGGGATCGGCACATCGATCATCACGCTCGGGATTACCATCGGGACGATCCCGAGCCAGGCGTATTTCAGCAGCAGCAGCCCGACGCGTCCTTCAGCCGGCGTGGCCGGGAAGGGGAAGCCGCTGAAATCGATCTGCTTCATCACCACGCTGAGATCCTCGCCAGTGATCGAAAGCGTAGAGTGTGCCGCATCGTTGCCGGGCAGGACCTGCTGCTGCGTGATGATGCCGTCGATCAGCACGGATGGTTCACCGTTGACCGTGACCATCACCACCACGCGCATGATGTTGATGGGGGTTGCGCCGGCGGTGAGCAGAAAGATCGTCTCGAGCGGCGATTGCTTGCTGATGGTGAATCGCAGCTGAAAAACGCTGGGCCCCATGTCGTTCACGGTGATGTCGATGCTCTGCAGGGCGTCGAGCACGAACCGCGGCGCGGCTACAGGCACGACCGGGCCGATCATCAGCGTGAGATGAATGCCTTTAAGCATGCGCGTTGCTATTCGATGCTCGGCGCCGGCACGCCCTCGGGAAGCGTGATACGGATGACGTTTCCGATCGTCGACGTGAGATCGTCAGGAAGCAGCACCCCATTGGCATCGCAGATCCGCCAGAACTGCTCAGGGTCGCCGATGTACCGCGCGGTCAGCACATCAATCCGATCGCCCTCGACGACGAAGTGTTCCTGCAACAGCGCGAAGTTTTCGGGCGACGGCACCAATCGCCGGCGCAGGTAGGCAACCTGCCGGCCGTCGGCCAGCGTGTAGCTCGCTGTGTCAGTCGAGGCGTAGCGGCTGTTCGCCGGAAAAGTCATTGCAGCTCCCTTTGCCTTCTCTTTTGACGTTCCCTTTTACGGAATCCCTGTGATGCCGAGCGCGCTGAGCGCGCCGGCCTTGTAGCGATCTGCGAGCTGTTCCTTGCTGCGCAGGTAGGCCATGAAGATATTGCCGCCCTTCGTGTCGAAGCCCAGGTCGTCGACGCTCAGCACGCGTAACCCGAGGCCGACCTTTGCGCGAATCGGGTTGAGATCCGGATCGAATGCTTCCTCGGTGATCGCGAGATCGGTGATGCGCACGGGCGTGACGCGGTGCCTGCTCCACACGAACAGCGTCAGTGGCGACATCATGGGCGTGATCTCAAGCGTGCCGCTGCGCGCCAGCCGATTGAGCTCGTTGAGCCGCGCGCTCGTCGGCGAGACCAACCCCTCGAGCACCGCCAGGCTCGGGTGAATCCCGATCTCGCCGACGCTGGTGTCGCCGCGCTCGAGCATGTCGACGGCGTCGATTTCCACTTCGAGCTTGTATGTCTCGACCGCTGGCCCTTTCAGCCTTAATGCGTCAGCGCGGTCGGTGCTCTCGGTGCCCGCGCTCTTCGGCTGCAGAGTGCGGCTGAGCGCATCGGGGTTGTATTGCAGTGAGATGACACGCTGGATCGCGCCGGACTCGGGGTCGACCACGACGATGCCACCCTTCAGCAGGCGCGGAGAGTTGGGGAATGTCATACGCTATTTCTTCCTGTCGTCCTTCTTGCCACTGTCTTTGGCCTCGTACGAGGACCGCACGTAGAAGAGTGGGTTGTCTTCTTTCGGGCTGAACGGCTCGTGCTTCGATACGTTGAGTGACTGGTGGTGGAGGTCGGCAAACACGCGCTGCGCGACCGCTAAAACGGTCAGATGCGCTCCGACACGCGGGCGCGTGACCTCCCAGGCATAGTTCTGCGGGTTCGGAGAGTCACTCTTCGCCTCGTTCAGGATCTTTTCATCGCCGGCGGGAATCTCACCGACCTCGACTTCCGTCCACCCACCGCTCGCATCGAAGAACTTGTACTGCTTGCTTTCCGTTCCATCGTCCTGCTTCGTCGTCTTGATTTCGACGCCGCGCTTTCGATCCGGCACGAATGACGCCCGTCTCAGCTCGGGGCCGAAGACGCTCAGGGCCTGCGCCGAAGTGATCGGTACGTTGCCACGGAAGATCGTGAACGTTTCCTTCTGCACGGCCTGCCCGACGAACACGCGTTTCACGAGATCTGCCCGTTGCTTCTTGGTGAGATGCTGATATCGACGCTCGATCTCGGCAGTCACTTCCTCTTCCGTGAACTTCGTCGTCCCGGGCCGCTGCATGACGACGCCCGACATGGCTTCGTACGACCCTGCCAACGCCGCGGCCGCGTCGATCTCTTCCGCCTGGTCCTTCAGCTTCTGTGCGATTCGCGCCTGGCGTTCCTTGACCGCCTTGGCGTGCGCCGCGGCCGCGGCCTTCTTAACTGCCTTGTCTTTGATGCTGCGATCGACGGGACGCGGCATGGGTTCCGAATCCTCAATGTCCTTTTTCGCTTTCGCGCGCGCCTTCGCCACGAGCACGTCATCGGTGCCGTAGACCTGCTCGTGTGTGGACGCTATGACCTGGCCTTTCCCGCCGAACGCTTCGTCGATCAGGTTCACGAACTCCTTGTTCTGTCCGAGATCGCAGCCACGGATGCGGATTGTGGTTTTCGCGTCGATCTTTCCGCTGACCGTCGGCAGCGTGCTCTTGCCGCTCTTCGGGTGCAGCGTTTCTTTCAGTTCCATGGGACTGAGATGCGAATCGCCGTGGATGCTTTTCGGGTGCTCCGGATCCTTCACGAGATCCGCGGCGTCCAGGCCGAACGACAACGTGCCGTCTTCGTTGCCGTGCGACACGACGAAGAGATTGCCGATGGGTGCGTCGATGTTGCGTTCGATGAAGGACAGCAGCCCGTCGAGAGTCCGTTCCTGCGTAATGATTTCGGCCTTCGGGTAGTGGATGCGGAAATACTTCTCGGCCTCGGTGTAGAAAGGATTGGTCTTCTTTGCTTTGGCCGAGTCTTCTCCCATGATGAAGACGTAGTCCGCGCGTGGTCCCTCCGCAGCAGCCTTGCCGGCCTGGGCAGCGCTGGCCGCCTTCTCTTGGCCGGTCTTGATCTTCACCTCTCCACGTTTGAGCGCTTCGAATCCACCAACGAACCGCTCGGAGAACAACGCAATCAGTTCATCGTCCTGATTCCCGTGGAAGTCGCTCTCGACGCTCTTCGCGCTGAGCCCCTCCGCCGTGAAGAACTGCGTCAACTCCTCGTCGGTGGCACTCGTCAGGAGATCCAGGATCGCGCGTTCATCGTCATCACCGGTGAACCCCGACTGCATTTCCTTGATGAGAATCACCTTGAGCGCCGGGGTGAGGTTGAACGCCGAACGATTCTTTTTCGAGGCCGCGACGATGGCGCGCGCCTTGTTGTCGCTGTCGGAGTGGCCCTCGATGCGTCGCGCCTTCTGCCTCTCGGCGAGGTAGCTCGTCAACGTCGCGTTATCGAAGCTGTCCCCGGCGAACCAGCCGGCGATCTCGTTGAAGATGTTCCACCGGCGCAGCATCGGTGGCGCCGTCGATTGCTGCCGCACGTGAGTCAGCTCGTGCGCGATGAGGCGCCGGCCTTCGAGACTCAGTGGCGCGTATTGGCCCGCGCCGAAGACCACATCCGAGCCGACCGTGTACGCCCGTGCCCGGACGGCGCGCGCGCTCTCGCCGGCCTGCGCGTCCGTGTGGATGCGGACGCGGCTGAAATCGAACCCCAAACGATCTTCCATCGTCGATCGTGTCGAGCCGTCCAGCGGTTGGCCGCTGCCCTGCAGAACGTCGGTGACAAGATCGGGAGCGAACGCAACGCTGCCGTCCGCGTCGACAGACCTCTGGACGGTCGATCCCGGACCGCCGGCAATTGGCGCGCCGGCCGATTCGCCGCGCACGACAGCGTCTGCCACTCTGTCCGCTTCCTGCTCGAACCGATCGCCTGGTTCGTTGACGGGCAGCACCGGCTTGTGCGTCCGCACGGCGGGCCGCTGATGCATCTTCCTCACGACGCCGCCTCTGGTACTGCATCGAAGACGCTGTTCGCGATCCCGATGCCGGTGTGCGCTGCCGGAAGGCGCGTCGGTGTCTCGAACGAGCCCGCATCGAGTCGAGCGACGTCGGTGGGGCGGCGATGAACCAGGTCGTCTGCGTGTACGCGAGCCAGCCGCCGCAACTCCCTTTCCACCAAATCGGCGATCGCATATCGCTGCAGCGGATCGAAGCCGTGCAGGACGAGCTCGTCGATGACGAATTCGATCTTCATCTCACCCAGTCGTGAACTTCGGCGCCGCTGGGCGCCTTGTCCATCTTCGCCAGTTCCGTTCGGGAGGCCTGCAGGACGTCGCTCATGCTCACGGATCGACCTCCGTCGGCAGCGAGGAACGCGGCATTGATCGCAATATTGCGGATGTTCCCTCCCGCCACGTTCAATCTGGCCAGCTTGGTCGAGTCCAGCCCTTCGACAGGCGCCATCGTGGGGAACACACGGCGCCAGATCTCCGCACGGGCAGCTGCGTCCGGGAACGGGAATTCGACGACGAAACGGAGCCGCCGGAGGAACGCGTTATCGAGCGCCGCGCGCTGATTCGTGGTCAGGATCGCGAGGCCGCGATACTCCTCCATGCGCTGCAGCAGGTAGCTGATCTCGATGTTCGCGTATCGATCGTGACTGTCCTTTACTTCGCTCCGCTTGCCGAAGAGCGCGTCGGCCTCGTCGAACAGCAGGATTACGCTCCCCGCATCGGCCGCGTCGAACACGACACCGAGGTTCTTCTCGGTCTCGCCGATGTACTTGCTGACCACCTGGCTCAGGTCGATTCGATACAGATCGAGCTGCAGATCGGTGGCGAGGACTTCGCCGGCCATCGTCTTGCCAGTGCCGCTCACGCCGGCGAAGAGAGCAGTGATGCCAAGCCCGCGCTGGTTTGCGCCAAATCCCCAATCCTCGTAGACCCTGAGTCGCTGACGCACGTGCATCGCGACTTGTTTGAGGACGCCCGTCTGCGCCGGTGGCAGGACCAGGTCGTCCCACGTCGCGCTCGGTTCGATGCGTCGTGCCAACTCACCGAAGGCGGGTCGCACCTGCAGCCGGCTGGCTTGCCACAATCCCCGCGGTGTCTCTTCCTCGGCGCTCTCGATGGCCGCGTCGATCTGCCCCGGAGTCAGGTCGAACTGTGCAGAGAGCGCGTCGATGTTGCCATCGAGCGTTCTGGCACGTTCTCCCAGCGCGACGCGCCAGCGCGCCCTGCGTGCATCCGCCGTGGGTGAGGGCAACTGCAGGCGCACGAATGATCGGTGGCCATCAATCACGCCGTCGTCCGCGCTGACCGCGAATGCCGTTCCGAGTCGATCCGCGAGCGCGGTAACGGCTGCCGCCGCTCCTCCCTCGACGAGCAGGACAGCGGGTGAGAAAAGCGATTCACGCATCCACGCGCGCACCAACCGGTCGCGTTCGGCAGGGTCGCCAGGCACGTCTTCGCCGCGCAGGGCGAAGAGACGCATCTCGAGGTCTCCGCACGCACGAGCGACGACGCTCCGCCGCGATCGGGCATCGCATCCGGTGATGACCAGGGCGCTGTCGGGATGCGTCGACAACGCGCGTGAGATGCGGGTTGCGACTGCCTCGTGCGCAGGCCAGAGCTCGTGATCGCTGCGACAGGCGCTCAGCAGCGCGTGCAGCGACTCGTCCAGGTAGACCAGGCCGAGCAGATGGTGCAGCGCACGTTCGCTGATCTTGAAGCGAGAGTGGGTGAGTGGTGCGTCACGCCGCGACTCCACGTCCATCAAGCGCCAGTACCGGAGTGGTCCGGTGGGAAGGAGCGCGGACCAGTGCGCATCGGCAAACGTGCGGCTCGCCAGAGCGAAATTTGCGCCGCTCGACCCGTCTTGCTGGCTCAGGCGCCCGCACAATGAAGCAATCTCTGTGTCGAGTTCGACCGCTGCACCCAATACCAGGAAGCTGGTTTCGAACTCCGACAGGGCGAATGCGGTCCGCGCAGAGCAGACGGTCTCCGCCGTGGGGACGAACCGTTCCTGCGAAACACTCTGTAGCCCCTCGAGCCGCGCCCTGATGGCGGCAATATCGTTGCGCAGCGCGTCTTGCTGCTTACTCGACCTGTCGCGACGGACGCCGGTCTTCATGACGTCACCGTCACTCTTGGCGAATCGAATTTCCCGGCCGCAAGGGCGAGAGGGCTTTCCGCACCGTCCACGCTCACATAGGCCAGATACGCGCCGGGCACAACGCCGCCAACGGCGAACGGGATGCTCGCTGTCGTCGTGTCCGCGCCGGTAATACCGTTGTTTCTCGGCGCGGGAAAGCTGTAGGCGCGCGCCGCTCGAGTGTCAGGTGCGTCGTGCTCGTACAGGTACAGCGTTGCGTGCTGCGCCTTGCCCACCGCGGGGCTGGAGCCCACCGTCAGCGTTCCGGCGGCCATCGAATACGTCGCCGGTACGGTAATCACCGGATGCAGCACGAACGGGACGACGTTCGACTCGAATCCGCGATGGGGTTGGCCCGGCGGCGGCTCGCCCATGAGAAGATCGTGAATGACCTGAGTCGCCTGTACGCCGGCGCGAAGACCCGACACCGTGTTCAGATCGATCGAAATCTGAGAGTCGCCGGGAGCTGGTGGCGTCACGACGGCCTGGCCGATCTGAACGCGCGTGACGTCGCCGCGCAGTCCGTTTCCCTGGATCAGGATTGAGCTCGCCGCCGTGATGCGCACGTCGGCGGGTGGCAGCACGGCCGAGATCACAGCGTCTATTCGTGGATGCCTGAGCGGCATCACGTACAAGTTCGACTTCAACACTGGCACCGGCGCGCGCGTGGATTTCCTGCCCTGGATCAGCACCACCGAGGCGGTATAGCCGGCCGTCAGTCGGAAGTGATTGGCCTGAAACGCCGTCCAGAGCTTGCTGATGTCCTCGACACCGAGCGGCTCCGGGCAGATCTTCACCTGCTCGATCTGTTCGGCCAGGTCCGCTGCCGCCAGAGCCTGGTAGGCCGGCGGGAGAATGCTGCCGGTCACCTGCAACGACGGAATCGCGGACAGCGAATCCTGAATCGACTTGCGGGTGAGCACAGGTGTGTCGTGTAGCAGCTGTATCGCGTAACCCATCAGGATCTCGGCCTGGTACTCGTCGCGGCCGTAGGCCATCAGCAGGTAGTGCAGGTCGAGCGCGAGCGGCGCATTGTTGACACGATTCCCGCGCGGGTCGAACGCCGGCAGCGCGTTGTTGTGGAGCGTCGTGTTAGCGGTCGTGTGATACAGGAAAAGATTGAGGCCGACCTCCTCGTCGACACCGGTCTTCAACAGATCGGGCGGCTTCGATGTGACTCGCACCGAACTGCCGGTCACTGCTCCGAGATCGTTGGCGATGATGCCGTTGTTGAGCAGGTCCTTCAGCACGGCGGTGACCGCCGCGATGGCGAGCGCGCTGCTCACGACCCGCCTCCGTCGCGCTGCTTGACGTAGTCATCCAGCGTCATGAGCCCGGTGGCTTTGCTCCGACGCGGAGGTTGGCTCGGAGCACCCGAGGTCACCGCGCGTACGTCCACCCGCCCGATGTGAATGCGAACAGTCGGCTCGGAACGCTGCGCCTCTTTGACGCGGGCCGCGGATTCCTCGGACGTTTCGGCCGATCGCTCATTTGCGCGCGGAAGCAGCGGTTCGGGCCCGCGATGGTCGCCTGAGCGGGTTTCCGCGCGACGGACCAGCGGATGCGAGTCGCGTTCGATGCGTTTGGTCCTCACGATCGTCATCGGCTCCGCTACGCGGACGGCCGGGTGAGCTGCCGGAACGGCGATGACCTCGTCCCCGAGATCAACCGCACGTGAACGCGCTTTCCTGAAAGTCACCGGCGGCTGGACGAGAGGTTCGTCGACCGATGAGTCCACCGCCGCAGTGATCCGTCTTTTGGAGCGAGGCGCACGTTCATTTCTTTCATTGACATCGCTCGGTCGAGCGGCGTGCGCGATGGCCTCATCGTTTGCGGCGAAAGCCTCATCAGACGCCCGAGGTACCGCATCTTCGAACGGCGAGCGCCGCCGCGGCTGCACGCCGAGCTCGGGACGAAGCGTTCGCAGCGCCAGCGCGGCGAAGTAGTCGCTCATCAGATCATCTCGACGTACATCTGCCGGCGCCTGGCGCTGAGCTGAAGGATCTCGCCCTCGCTCCACCCGTATGCGCCAGCGATTACGTGGATCTCACGCAGCGTGCGCTGCGCCCAATCGTCCAGTTCACGCCACACGAAGGCGGCGATATCGAATGGAGCCTGCCAGGTGTGCCCGCACGCCGGACACGTCAGATTCAACTCCACGTCGTCGGCAGGTTCACCCGTCAGGAGAGCCGCCGCGCGTTCGCGCAGCTCCGGATCATCTGTTTGAATGCATCGCGCGATCAGCTGTGCCCGCGCTTCGGCCACGTCGCGCGACGCTGCGATGGTCAGAAGGTCTTCGCTATTCGGCGCACGGCAGCGAACACGCGCGCCGTCAACGTGCAGCGTCTGGAATCCTGATTTCCGCGCAGCGGTTTTTGACGGCGCAATCTGCGCCAGTGAAAGTTGCATTTCCAACTGCTCCGCGCAGTTGGGGCACGGGGTAACAGCTTCGACGCGTTCGCCGAACATCTGCGCCCGGAAATCGAACAACGCGCGATCGCGCCGTGCAATGCTCCAGCGCAGCGCGTCTGGGAGCGATCGCCCGGTCAGGAGTGCAGCCAGCCCGGCGGCGCGCACGGGCATCGGTTGACCCTGAAGGGCCTCCCAGCTTTCGAGCAGTTGCCGGGCCGAGGTGAGCCGCATGACGACGAACGATGAGCCTTACGCCAGTGCCGGTTCGCTCGGTTCCACGACGGCGGTGTCGCGCTCCCAGCCTTCGTTTTCGAGCTTGATGCTCTGGATCAGGACGACGTTGGCGTTGGCGTCGAGATCGGCCTGGGCCTGGAAGTCCGAGACCCAGCAACGATAGACGCGATAGGCGATGACGAGCTGTCCGGCTTCGTTGTACACCTCGATGATGACGTCCTTGCGAAAATCCTTGAGCGAGGTCTCGGCGCCAAGCCCGGCGCCGAAGTTCCAGACCTTGTTCGCCCACTTCTCGAACTCGGGGTCGTGCGTGACGCCGCGCTCGAGCGTGATCGCTTCGAACTCAGTACGGCCCGGCGACTTGCGTGTGCTGCTTGGATCTCCGCCCTCACGGTGCTTCACCACCTCGGTCGTGCGCTTCAGGGCGCTCACCTTGCTGATCCCGGCGACGTAGCGCCCGTCCCACTTCACGCGGAACTTGAAGTTCTTGTAGGGATCGAATCGCGACGGGTTCACGGAAAACTGGGCCATGGGGTCTCCTTACGAGCTCGGTTGCAACGTAGCGTAGGGCCGGGCCTTTCAGGGCCGCGCGCCGAGGCGGGTCCAAGCTCCCGGCCCTACCAGCCAACCCCCGTTTACGTCTGTATCTGCCCCGCCATCTGCTGCAGCTTGATGATGACGAACTCGGCAGGCTTGAGCGGCGCGAAGCCGACCAGGATGTTCACGATGCCAAGGTTGATGTCGTTCTGCGTCGTCGTTTCCGCGTCGCACTTCACCAGATAGGCCTCGCGAGGCGTTCGGCCCGCGAACGCGCCCTGCCTGAACAGGTTGTGCATGAACGCCCCGACGTTCAGCCGGATCTGCGCCCACAACGGTTCGTCGTTTGGTTCGAACACGACCCACTTCAGGCCGCGATACAGACTCTCCTCGATGAAGAGCGCGGTGCGGCGGACGGGCACGTACTTGTACTCGTCGGCGGCCGCATCCGCTCCGCGCAAGGTGCGCGAGCCCCACACGACGTTGCCGAAAATCGGGAAGCTGCGCAGACAGTTGATTCCGAGGGGATTGAGCAGCCCGTTTTCAGCGTCGGTCATGATGACCTGGAGCCCGGCGACGCCGGTGAGTGCTGCGTCCGTGCCGGCCGGCGCCTTCCACACGCCGCGCTGCGCGTCGGTGCGGGCCATGACGCCGGCGATCATGCCGCTCGCTGGAAATGTTTCGATCTGCCCGTCGAGCATGGCGTCGGCCTGCTTGACCCGCGGGAAGTAGACGGCGGCGTTCCGCGCGGCGTCGCCGGTCAGGTTCATTCCCGCCACACCGGTCTGCGCGCTGCTCACCGAGTTCCAGCCAGCCTTGGAGTCGACGATGAGAAACGCCCGTCGCTTGCCGCAGAAACTCATTGCATCCTGATACACGTCGTCGGGCACGTCGCCGTCCCGTGCGTCGGGCAGAATGCACAGCAGGTTGAACAGGTCGGTCTTGTCGAGCAGGTTGACTCCGGCCTTGAATTCGGCCGCTCCGACGGCGGCGCTGTCGACGGCTTCGGTCGTCGCCGTGCTCTGAGCCGGCGTGGATTTGGTCTGATCCGTCCACACGTCGGCGTCGGTCAGGGCGCCGGTGTGGGCGGAAGGCGCGGTCGCGGCTGGAAGTGCCTGCGTGGCGCGAATCAGGGTCGATTCGTTCTTCAGCACGCGGTCGGCACGCCGCGCGCTTTCTTTCGTCGTGACGTTCAGAAACGTCTCGATCCGTCCGGTGTTGCCGTCACGGACGATGATGTCGAAGAGATCCGCCGGCGCAACGCCCAGTCGAGTGGCTGCAGCAACCAGGTTGGGATCTGTGGCGGCTTTCTTCTCGACCCGCACCCTGAGCTTCATTCCCCACGTGCCCTCGTTGGCTGCTTCGAGGCCGAGGTTCGGAACGTTGAAGCTGGCCTTGCTGGCCTTGTTGGTGGTGGGCTTGTACAACCGCACGACGACCGCCGTGGAACCGCCATTGAGATAAAAGTCGCGGACCGCGTAGCCGAGCATAAAGTCGCGGTGAAGCCCGCCAAACACGCGCTCGAAGTCGGCAAAGCTCGTGATCGTTTCAGGAACACCGGTGGGACCACGAACTGCCTTGCCCACAAATGCCGTGATCGAGGTCGCGACGCTGACGATCGTCCGCACTCCACTCGGGATCTCCTCGATGTACACACCGGGATAGCTCACGGAAACGGGCATGGGCGTCACCTCTTGAATTCTGATGATCGCTTGAGTCTCTTACTCGACACCGGCTCGTGCGGGGGGATGCGGCATCCGATGCGCGCAGCATCGGCCGATGTGTCGACTCGATCGTGGATCGCGCCCAATCATACTCAGATTGTCGAGGCGCACAACTGTGTCAGATCGGCCTCATCAATATCGAGCCGCAGATCCAATTACGATCCAGCGCCCGCATCCATTTTTGGGTGGACGACCGCGACGCTTCACGTTGCGATCGAAACGAAGCGACCCGACTATGTTCGTCTCCCCCTCGAAGCGGGCGCAGACCCGAACGGTTCGAATGGAGAGTACGACCACCGGTCACCGTTGATGGTCGCGCCGAATCAACACGAGATGCGAAACGGGCTCCTCCGTTGTGTGCGCGCGTCGTGTGGTCGAGGATGACGCGAATTGAAGCGATTGATTAGGTCAAGAGACGTCAGGAAGCGAACGGGGATGACTTCTCTTCGTGCGTCGTGGCCGCAGGTTCGCGTCCTGCAGGGCGTGGCGTTCAGACGCCGGCCTTGCCGCGTCGAACCTCATCGCCGATGATGATCGCCTCGGCGATCTCCTTTTTGTGCCGGCGACGCTGCCGGCTTTGACGCTGAATCGTGAGGTACGCCTCTTCTTCGGTAATCGCGAGATCGCGCTGCAGAATGCCCTTCGCACGATCGATGACCTTTCGTTCCTCGAGGCGGTCCGATAATTCACTGTTTTCCACTTCGAGGCGCGCCAGATCGATCTCGGCGCCGACAAGAAATCCAATCGTGGAAATGAGCTGAATCTCCCGCTGCGCGTGATCGTGCGGCTGCCGGTGCTGCACGTTGATGACGCCGACGAGACGGCCGCGGCTGATGACGGGCACCGAGAGAAACGCCTCGTAGCGGTCCTCCGGCAGCTCGTTGAACAGCTGAAACCGCGGGTCCTCGAACGCGTGGTGAGCGATGGCCACCGGCGTGCGATGTTCCGCCACCCAGCCTGTAATACCCTGCCCCACCCTGAGCTTCAGCCGATCGACGATGTCGGCGTGCGGATTCTTCGACGCCCGAAGCACGAGCTCGTCGTCCTGCTCCAGCACGTAGATGAAACAGGAATCACACTGGACGAGCGTCGCGACAAAATTCACGACCCGCGAGAGGACGGTCTGAAACGGATCGGCAGCGGCGATCCGGCTCGTGATCTCGTGAAGAAAGTCGATATCGCGGTTGTTGTCAGCCAAAGAAGTTCCGATTTGCATCATGCCCCTAGGTTAATGAGTGTCGATTGGCAATTCGATCGCGACTACGCCGTCTTCGATACGCGTCATATAGGTGCCGACGCATCCTCTGTCCGCCGCAGGACGCTCCACTTCGCCCGTTTCCAGATTGACCTTCCAGGCGTGCAGCGGACAGACCACCGAAGCGCCCGTCACAATGCCGTCGCACAGCGGTCCACTCTTGTGCGGACAGCGGTTGTCGGTCGCGAGAAACCGATCGCCAAGATTGAAGATGGCGATTTCCCTGCCAGCTACGTGGACCGCGCGTCCCTCGCGCGGCGGGATGTTGTCGCACGTCGTGATTCGGACCCAGTGTTCGTTCATGCGGACACCGTTTCGATCGGTCGAAGCGGTATGAACTGCGTCGGATGCTTCGGGGCGCGCCCTTCTTGCCAGGCATCCTTCGCGCGCATCTTCGATTTCTTCAGGCGATCGAGCAGCCCCGCTCGCACACCGTCCGGCGCGTAAATCGTTTCCTTCCGAACCTTCTCGATCCCAAGCCGCTCGACGAAGTCGTATGTGCGCTCGAGATAGTTCGCGTTCTCACGGTAGTACTGGAAGAAGAGCTCCGCGGCTTCGAGCGCCGCGTCGGTGGTCTCGACGGTAGTCAAAAGGTCAGCCCTTCGCACGCCCTTGCCGGCGGCGCCGCCGACGACAACCTGCCAGCCGCCCTCAACCCCAACGAGACCGATATCCTTGACGGTGGCCTCGGCGCAGTTTCGTGGACACCCGACCGCGCCCATCTTCACCTTGTGCGGCGTGTAGAGCTGCTCGAAGCGGCGCTCCATCTCGATGCCGGCCGCAATCGAGTTCTGGGTGCCGAACCGGCAGAAGTCGGTCCCCACACACGTCTTCACCATGCGGACGCCCTTCGTATACGCCTGACCCGACGGCATTCCAGATCCGCCCAGATGCGCGGCAGATCCTCCTTCTTCACACCGAGCAGATCGATCCGCTGGCTGCCGGTGATCTTCACCATCGGCACCTTGTACTTGTCCGCCACGTCAGCGATCCGCCTGAGCTCGTCGGGACTCGTCACACCGCCTCGAATGCGAGGTACGACGGAAAACGTGCCGTCCTTCTGGATATTGGCGTGCACGCGATCGTTGATGAACCGCGCCGACCGATCCTCGTCGTGGTCGCCGCACCACAGCATGTCGAGCATGTAGCTGAGCGCCGGTTTGCAGATCTCGCAGCCGATGCCGTTGCCGTAAATCTCGAGCACCTCCTGCACGGAGCGAAAGCGCTGACTGCGAAGAATCTCGCGCAGCTTGTCCTCGGCAAACGGCACGCACGCGCAAATGACTTTCTTTGCCTCTTCCGCGAATTCCGGCGCAACCGCGCGCAGCAGGTCCTGACAGAGCTGCGTGCAGCTGCCACAGCCCGTGCTCGCGCGCGTCGTTTCCTTGAGCTGCGACAACGTGTTCACGCCGCGATCGTGAATGGCGTGGATGATCTGCTTCTTGGTGACGCCGACACAGCCGCAGATCGTCGCGCTGTCGGACATCTCCGCGACGTCCAGCCCCACGTCCGCGGCCGGTGGAGGAAAGAGCAGATGGCGCCGCTGCTCGACCAGGCTGGCGCCGGTGCGGAGCCACTCCATGTACCGGTGGCTGTCGGACGTGTCGCCGACGAGGATGACGCCAGCGAGCTTGCCGTCGCGAACGGTGAGTTTCTTGTAAACACCAAGCGCGCGATCCTCATAGCGGACAGGCTCGGCATTCTGCTCGCTCCAGTCGCCCGCCGAAAACACGTCGACACCCATGATCTTGAGCGTCGCCGCCTGGACCGAGCCGGTGTAGGCCGGCCCTTTGTTGCCCGTGATCGTCGCCGCGACCACCTTCCCCTGCTCGAACAGGGGCGCGACCAGTCCGTAGCAGATGCCTCGATGCTCGACGCATTCGCCGACGGCGAACACATCGGGATCGGACGTCTCCATCTGGTCGTTGACGACGATGCCGCGATTGACGGTGAGGCCCGCCTTGTACGCCAGCTGCACGTTGGGGCGGATACCGGCCGCCACCACGACGAGATCGGCGTCGAGGATCGTCCCGTCCTCCAATGCCACACCCTCGACGTGCCCGTTGCCGACAATTGCGGTCGTCGTCCGCCCGAGGAGCACGCGGATGCAGAGGTCCTCCATCTTTCCGACCAGATACTGACCGCCGTCCTGGTCGAGCTGCCGTTCCATCAGCGTCGACATCAGATGGACGACCGTGACGCTGCAGCCCTGTACCTGGAGGCCACGTGCGGCCTCGAGGCCAAGCAGCCCGCCGCCGATGACGATCGCCTTCACGCCAGGACCCGAACGCTGAATCAGCGCGCGGGTGTCGTCGAGCGTCCGGAATACGAAGACGCCATCCTTGTCGAGGCCGTCGATCGGCGGCATCAACGCGGAGCTGCCGGTGGCGAGCAGCAACGTGTCATATGGCGTGACGCTGCCGTCGTCGCCAGTCACCGTCTTCAGGGCCGGATCGACGTCCATGATGCGAACCCCGAGCCGCAGTGCGATTCCGTTGCGCTGATACCACTCGAGCGGATTGATGGACGATGTCGTCGGCCGCGCGTCTCCCCCGCCAGAACGGACGACAGCATGATGCGGTTGTAGTTGACGTGGGTTTCGTCGCCAAACACGGTCACGTGAAATTGCGGCGGGTAGGCAAGAACCTGCTCGAGGCACGCCATTCCCGCCATCCCGTTGCCGACGACCACGAGCCGCTTCATGGTTCGCTCCGGCGGGTTGGCGAACGTTCAATGCGAACGGCCGTTTGTTTGTAGTTCGGCTCGCGCGAGATCGGATCGAAGGCGCTCTGCGTCACCTCATTCGCATTGGCTTCGAAATAGTGGAACGGCACAAAAATCTGACCGGGAGCAATCGTTTCTGTGACGCGCAGCTCGACGCTGCGAATGCGCCCGCGCCGAGAGACAACATCGACGAGGTCTTGCGCTTTCAGGCGGAGCAGGCGCGCATCCCGTGGATTCATCTCGACCCATGCACGCGGCGAGAGGTGCTCGAGAATCGGTACCTGACTGGTCTTGGTGCGTGTGTGCCAGTGCTCGACCGTCCGGCCGGTATTGAGCACAAGTGGAAAGGCCGGATTCGGTTGTTCGGGAAATGGCTCCCACGCCGCCGCAATCAGTCTCGCGCGGCCGTCTTCAGTCTGGAAGCGGCCATCGGCATACAGACGCCGTGTGTCCGATGAGGGGCTCGTGCCCTCGGGAAACGGCCATTGCAGCCCGCCGTGCGCCTCGATCGCGCCATACGTCATACCTGAGTAGTCGCAGAGCTGTCCGGCTGATACGCGCTTCCACTCGTCGAAGGCATCCGCCGGGGTCCGCCAGCCTGCAAACAGTTCGTCCTTTTTCCCGAGCGCTGCCGCAAGGTCGAGAAAGATGTCGAAGTCGGCACGGGCTTCGCCGGGGGGATCCACGGCGCGATTCACCTTGCTGACGCGACGTTCGGAATTGGTGTACGTCCCCTCTTTTTCGCCCCAGACGGCCGCCGGCAGAACCAGGTGCGCGAACTCCGACGTCGGGGTCGGATGAAACCCGTCCTGCACGACCAGAAATTCGAGCCCGTCCAGCGCCTGCTTCAGCGCACCGAGGTTGGGAAACGACACGATCGGGTTCGTGGCGATGATCCAGAGCGCCTTAATGCGACGTTCGAGTGCGGCCTCGATGATGTCGGGATAGGCCAGACCACGCGACGCGGGAATCCGTTCGACAGAAACGTTCCAGAGTGCCGCCAGCGCGGCACGGTCGCCCGCATCCTCGAACTTCCGATAACCCGGCATGCAGGACGCGAAGCCTGCCTCGCGCGTCCCCATCGCATTGCACTGGCCGGTAATCGAGAACGGCGCCGCACCAGCCCGTCCGATGTTGCCGGTGATCAACGCGAGGTTGTTGATGGCATTGACGGTGTCCGTCCCCTTGCTGCTGTGATTCACCCCCATTGTCCAGGCGATAAAAGCGGCACGCGCGCGCGCATACAGCCACGCCGTTCGATAAATCAGATCTGAGGATAGGCCAGTCATATCGGCGACCCGCTCCAGCGTGTATTCACGGACCGATTCGCGCAGCGCCTCAAAACCGACGGTATGGCCCTCTACATAGCGGCGATCGACGAGATCGTGGTCGATGACCACTTTAATCAGCCCGTTGATCAGCGCGAGGTCCGACCGCGGCTTCGGGGCAAATGAATGTCTGCCATCATCGCGGTCTTGGTGACGCGTGGATCCACCACGACGATGGTCGCGTGTGGGTTGGCTTCGAGACGCCGGCACAGAATCGGGTGGTTGTCGGCGATGTTTGCGCCAATCAGCAGAATCACGTCGGCGCGTTCGAAATCCTCGTAGGCGCCTGGCGGGCCATCGCTGCCGAAAGAGCGCTTATAGCCAGCCACGGCGGTCGACATACAGAGCGTGGTGTTGCCGTCGTAATTCGATGTGCCGAGCCCGAGCTGCACGAGCTTGCCGAGGGCGTAGAACTCCTCGGTCACCAGTTGCCCGGTGCTGATTACGCCGACAGCACCCGGGCCGTGCTTCAACTGCACATCCCTGAACCGTGAGGCCATCCGCGACATGGCGTCATCCCATGTGATGCGCATGAAGCGGCGACCGCGTTTGAGCAGCGGATAGCGGGCGCGGCTCGAGGCGCTGAGCGTGTGGTGTTCTGACAGACCCTTCGGGCACAACAGCCCGCGGTTGACCGGGTGATCCGGGTTGCCGCGCACGCTCACCGCCCGTCCGTCCTTGACGCCTACGAACATGCCGCAGCCCACCGAGCAGTACCCGCAGGTCGTGGAAACCCAGCGGTCAGCGATCTTGTGCGCCGACACGTAACCCGTCACCTCGTCAACGCCGTACCGCGTATTCATCTGCCCGCGTGTCGAGACCAATCGCTCGCCTGACATTCATGCGGCCTCGCTCTCGGTAGCCAGATAGGGCGCGGCCATATGCGTAGGAACAGCGCTGACGAAAAAGAGATACCGCCCGAGCACCTCGCCCCCGAGGGCAAGGACCAGTGCGGCGATTGCCAGCAGGCTCTGGTAGCCAACCGCCTGCGGCGCGGCCGCGACCAGGGGAAGAACGATCCCACCAACCACGAGCAGTGCGCCGCGCGCGACCATTCGCGATGCGAAGGTGGTCGCGAGCAGCCTGGCGGTACCACGCAGTTCGAGGCTGTCGGACGCGATGAGGCGCAAGAATCGCAGGACGAGCAGCGTGAGCTGGCCCCCGGCCAGCGTTGCCGCCCCCGGAACGAGCCACCGGCCCCCTGCGCCCGCCGCCGTGACGAAAAGAGGTCCGAGGACGCCGGCCGTCAGCACAAAGGCGAACACAGTGAAGCGTGAATTCCAGGCCGGCCGCGAAGGAACGCGATAAATGCAGCCACTGGCGACAACACCCGCCACGCCGAGCAAGACAGTGAGTGCACCTAATACCGCGGCCGGCCCTGCCTTGGCTGGTCCAAGTGTCCACAACGCCGCCGCGTAGAGGCTCGCGACCCCCGAGAAGGCCGAAAACAGGAGGACCTCCCTGCTGAGCCACGAGCGTCTCCACATCTTGATTGCGCGGTACGCATGAACCGGTCGGCCCAGGTGAAGCGTAGATGCAGTCAGCGCCAGGCCGCCCACGATCAGCGACAACAGCGCGGCAACGCCAAGCTGCGTCGATGCACCGAGCATCTGTGCGACCCAGACGGTGGCCAATGCACCGACCGCCAACTGCGTCAGCACTGTCATGACTACAAGCGGCCAATGTGGCTCTGCCGGCCGGACGTGTGTGATGTCCGTCGGTTTGGCGTTAGGCGCAAGAACAGGCATCTTGATGCGCGTGGCCGACACGCTGCCATCTCCTACCGGTATACCCGACGTGGA
Source organism: uncultured Acidobacteriota bacterium (assembly GCA_963814955.1). GTDB lineage: Bacteria > Acidobacteriota > Vicinamibacteria > Vicinamibacterales > UBA2999 > DATCJA01. The sequence goes on along the minus strand of CAWFEX010000006.1, from coordinate 109,857 downwards.
AACGGCGGTGTCATACGTCGCGCGCCAGTCTGCGATGTTGACGATTTCGATCCGGATGGCCGATTCAGGACACGCGCTGACGCAGGCAGGCGCCTGACCCAACGCCAGCCGGCCGTGGCACATGTCGCATTTGCCGACAACGCCGCGCTCGGAGTTGTACTGCGGCGCTCCGTACTCGCAGTTCCACGTGCAGTACCTGACAGCCAATGCAGGTGTCGGCACTGTGAAGCACGATGCCCGTGGCGGCGTCCTTCGAATAGGCGTCCACAGGGCACCCGCTCAGGCAGGTCGGTTCGAGGCAGTGATTGCATCCCATCGACAAGTAGGACCGCTGCGCCAGCGGGTACCAGCCGCCTTCAATCTCGGCGACGCGCCGCCAGTTGATCGCCGCCGGATTGCCGTTCTGCTCGTTGCAGGCGACCACGCAGCATTTGCAGCCGATACAGCTGCTCATGTCGAAGTGGAAGCGGTATTGTTCGCCGGGCGCGGGCCTTCGGTCAGGCATGCGCTGCCGATCGAATGTGCCGTTGCCGCACGTGAGCGACGACGGGCGATCGCGCAGCAGCGGTAGATCCAGTTGTGGTGCGAATGCGCCCTCGGGTGGCGCCGCCGCGACGGGCAGTTCCATTAGCACTCCACGGGCCAACAAGTGTTCGCTCGTCGTGGAGCGCGAGGTGTGCGGATTTCTTTCGACATGCGCGGCGTGGCGCATGTCGCCCTCCTGAAGATTACAGACATCGCCTCGCGCCGACAAGGCCCTGGCGCCCAACAGTTGTGTCGTGATTGCGCGATCACCCGACAAAAATGAATCGGTGCGTGCGATCGCCGGCAACCGTAGAGGAGCAGGCGGCGTCGAGCGGGAGGCCGTATGCGCTGCGCCGCGAGTCGAATCCAACGAAATTGGATCGATAATTTTTCTTTCTACAGTTATGTCGGCCTTCGCGATCACAGCCGTGACGCCGGCGCGGCGCCCGCAACCCCTGTCCGATCAACAAGCTGCAGCAGAGCGCCGCACGGCGCATGCAGGGGAACAAAGCTTGCTCGCCAGCGTCCGCGAGGCCCAGTCGCCTCACCGCCACCCGTAGCGACCCCAGGCCTCGACGCCTCCAAACGTATTCAGCTCATCACCAAGGGTCCGCTCACACGGACCAGGAGGCGTGTTGTGATGACTCTTTCTGCTGATCGACCTCGCTGGCGACGCGCGCCAGGGATCGGCGTCGCCTTGTTGTTCGTTCCCGTTTTCGCATTCGCGCAGCAACCGCCGCCTTCGGCAGCGGCACCCCCGCTCGCACAGGTCGCGCCGGCGCCGAAGGCGCCAGTCTTCAACCGCGCCAACGACGCGATGCCGAATTGGCTTCGCGTGCGCGGCGAGTTTCGCGAACGGATGGAAGGCTTCGACGGATCCGGGTTTGTCGAGAATCGCCAGGACCTCTACTACCTGAGCCGCGTGCGGCTGAATGCGACGATCACTCCGGCCAGGCTCCTCTCCTTTCAGGTTCAGGGGCAGGACGCGCGCGTGGCAAAGAAAACGGTTGGCCCGGTGGCAGCCCCGTTCAGAGCGCCCTTTGACCTGCGTATGGCGTTTGCGGATGTTGGCGAGGCCAAGAGTCCGATCGCGCTGAGAATCGGGCGTCAGGAGCTGGCCTACGGTGAACAGCGCCTTGTGGGCCACGTGAGCTGGTTGAATGCCGCGCGAACGTTCGACGGTGCAAAGGCCACGATCCGGACGCCGGCGTTCGCCGTTGATGTGTTCGGCGTGTCCGTTGTGCGGATCATGGATGGTGCCTTCGACAAGAGCGGCAATGGCAACCGTTTCGCGGGGGCATATGCCGCGACCGGCAAGCTCATCCCGCTTGGGAGCGTAGAGCCTTATGTCTTGTGGCGGCGCGACGCGAACCTCAGGACGGAAACCGGTACGACTGGTGATCTGACGCAGACGACCATGGGCGTGCGGCTGGCGGGCCGGATGCCTGGCCGGCTCGATTACGGCATCGAGATGGCGATGCAGCGCGGGTCGCTCGGCACCGACGACATTGAAGCATGGGCGGGGCACTGGCAGCTCCGGGAGTCGCTGCCGGGCGCCGCCGCGGTCCGGCTGACCGGCGAATACAACTACGCCTCTGGCGATGCAAACCCTGCCGACGGCGTACGCGGCACGTTCGATCAGCTCTACCCCACCCCCCATGACAAGTACGGATTGGCGGATCAGATCGGCTGGAAGAACATCCACCACCTCCGCGCCGGACTCGAGCTGACGCCGGTCAAGGCACTCCCGGTTACCGTCAATTACCACTCCTGGTGGCTCGCGGAGGAACGCGACGGTATTTACACCGCCGGCAGCGCCCCGCTTGCCCGCGTCGTCACTGGCGCCGTGAGCGACCACGTCGGTCAGGAGATCGATCTGCAGGTGGCTCGCACCGTGACGCCACAGCTGCAGCTCGCCGCCGGATACGCCCACATCTTCACCGGCGCGTTCCTCAAACAGACCACCCCCGGTGCGTCCTACAGTCATCCGTACGTCATGGCGACGTACGTGTTCCTCGCGGAGCGTTGAGATGAACAAACCTTCCCGACGAACCTTCGTCAAGGCTGCGGCGACCACCACGGCCGCTCTATTCGCCGGTGTCCCCTCCGGGTGGGTTGGCGGTGTTTACGCCGACGACGGCCCGGAAACGCCCGACGTGCGGCTTGGCATCATCGCCCTCACCGACTGCGCACCGATCGTGATCGCCCATGAGCTCGGCTATTTCAAGAAATTTGGGATCAACTCTGTCGTGTCGAAGGAAGCGTCGTGGGCGGTCATTCGGGACAAGTTGTCGATCGGGGAAAACCAGGCGACGCACATGCTGATCGGGATGCCGCTGGCGTCGACGATGGGGCTGGCGGGATCGCCGGTGAAGCCGATGGTCATCCCGTGGCTGCTGAACCGGAACGGGCAGGCAATCACCCTCAACAACAAGCTGAAAACCGCGGGTGCGAAAACTCCGGCGCAGATCAAACTACTTGCCGACAAGGCAAAAGCGGCCGGCGATCCGCTGACGTTCGCCATGACCTTCCCGCCAGGAACCCATGCCATGTGGATTCGCTACTGGCTGGCGTCGGGCGGGATCCATCCGGACAAGGACATCAACCTGATCACGATCCCGCCGGCACAGATGGTCGCCAACATGAAGGTCGACAAGATGGACGGCTTTTGTGTGGGCGAACCGTGGAACAACCGCGCCATCGAGGACGGCATCGGCTTCACCGCCGTCACGACGCAGCAGCTGTGGAGGGACCACCCGGAGAAGGTGTGCGCCTTCACCGAGGAGTTCGCAACAAAGAACCCGAAGACGGTCAAAGCGGTGTTGAAAGCGCTCCACCTCGCCAGCGTCGATCTGGACAAGATGGAGCACCGGCCGAAATTCGCGGAAGTGATCGCGAGACCGGCCTACATCAATTGCCCGCCCGCCACAATTCTCGAGCGGCTGATGGGCAAGTACGAATATGGCGACGGCCGGGTCGAGCAGGATCCCTACTACATGATCTTCTCGAGTCGGAATGCCAACTATCCGCACCAGATTTACGCGAAGTGGTGGCTCACGCAGCTGCGCCGCTGGGGCCTGGCCAAGACAGCGCCCGATTACACAGGGATCCCGAAGCGGGTGCTGCGCCCGGACATGTATCTCGAAGCCATGAAGGAACTGGGAGTCGTGGTTAAAGTGGCCGAGGAGCAGACGATCAAGCTCTTCGACGGAATGTTCGACGGCAAGGATTCGGAGAAGTACGCGCAGTCATTTGCCATCAACAACATGGCGTAAAGGGGGTCTGTCGTTGATCACACGTCTGACGAATCACCTGTTGCCGCTGGTTGGCATCGGACTCGCCCTGCTCGTCTGGTGGGGCGCAAGCCTGAAGGTGCCGGATCTGCCGTCTCCCGCACGCACGTGGGAGGAGAGCAAGATCTACATCCTCGAACCGCTTGAAAAGCGGGGAGAGACGGACCAGGGAATCGTGCGCCTCGCCTATTACAGCCTGATGCGGGTGGCGCAGGGTTTTCTGCTTGGCGTCGTCATCGCGACGCCGCTCGGATTCCTGTTTGGTGTGTCCCCGGTTCTCACCCGTATGTTCGATCCGCTGATGCAGGTGCTGCGCCCGATTTCGCCCCTGGCGTGGCTCCCGCTGGGACTGGTGCTGTTCCAGCGGTCCGAGCCGGCGGCGCTGTTCGCCATTGCCGTCTGCTCGATGTGGCCGACGCTCATCAACACGATGATGGGCGTCCGCGCCATTCCGCAGGACTACTGGAACGTCGCGAAAGTGTTGCGGCTTTCACGCTGGACGACATTCGTCAAAGTCATCGTGCCCGCCACGCTCCCGTACATGTTCACCGGCTATCGTCTCAGCCTCGGGATTGCGTGGCTCGTCATCGTCGCCAGCGAGATGCTCACGGGAACACCGGGGGTGGGCGGATTCCTGTGGCAGGAGTACAACAGCCTGGTCTATGCCCACATCCTGCTCGCCATCCTCACGATCGGTGTGATCGGCTTCCTGCTCGACCGGCTGATGGGCCTGGCGGAAGCGAAGCTGAGGACCGCGTAGTGTCCCTTATCGAGGTCCGCGACGTCTCGAAGTCGTTCGGAGGCGGCGTCGCGACCAAACCGGTGCTCAGCCGGGTATCCCTCTCAGTCGACCGCGGCGAGTTCGTGTCGATCGTCGGCGCCATGGGCAGCGGCAAGTCAACGCTGCTCAGCATCCTCGCGGGCCTGACGCCGGCGAGCGGAGGAACGATCACGATCGACGGCGAGCCGGTTCATGACATTCGCCGTGACGCGGCGTTCGTGTTTCAGAACTACTCGCTGCTGCCGTGGTTTACCGCACTCGAGAACGTCCGTCTCGCGGTTGAGGCCGCGATGCCGGGACTCTCCCGCACCGACCAGCGCGCGCTCGCGCAGCGAGCGCTGGAGCATGTCGGGCTCGGCAACGCGCTCACCCGGCGCCCCAGCCAGCTGTCGGGCGGTATGCGACAGCGGGTGGCTATTGCGCGTGCGTTCGCCACGCAACCGACCGTTCTGTTCCTGGACGAACCGTTCGGCGCGCTCGACGCGCTGACACGCGAAACGCTGCAGCAGGAGCTGGCCCGCCTGTGCTCGTCGGCGGAGCGGCCGGTCACGGTCGTCATGATCACCAACAGCGTGGAGGAAGCCCTGCTGCTCTCCGACCGCATCGTGCCGATCATTGCGGGTCCGCCCTCTACCCTCGGAGCGCCGATCGTCGTCGATCTTCCGCGGCCGCGCAGCACGGTACAGCTCGCGCACGACGAGCAGGCATCACACGCGCGTGCACATGTCGTAGCCGCGCTGACGGCGGCGTTACGGCCGCGGCGGCGGGCTGGCACACCGGCCATGGAGTCGGTGGCGTCCGAGGTGCTGGCGCAGGCGGAGGGACCGCGATGAACACTCCTCTGGAACTAACCGGCCTCACGAAGGTCTTTCCGACGCCGTCAGGGCCTCTGATTGCCGTCAAGGACGTCAACGCGAAGATCGAGTGCGGCGAGTTCGTAGCCATCCTGGGCCACTCCGGATGTGGAAAATCGACGGTGCTGTCAATTATCGCGGGGCTGCAGCGGGCGACCTATGGAGGCGTGGTGATCGATGGCACGGAAGTGACCGAACCCGGCGCCGACCGCGCCGTCGTGTTCCAGGCGCCGTGCCTGCTGCCGTGGCTGACCGCGCACGAAAATGTGCGCGTGGCGACCGCGCAGCGCCGCGGGTGGCATAGCCGCCGAGACAACGACGAGACGACGGAGCGCTATCTGGAGATGGTGGGAGTCGGTGACTCCGCGAAGGAACTGCCAGCGCAGCTCTCGCTGGGTACGCAGCAGTGCATATCGCTGGCGCGCGCCCTGTCGGTGGAGCCGCGTTTTCTCCTGCTGGACGAACCATTTTCCATGCTCGATTCGCTCACACGTTTCGAGCTGCAGGACACCCTTCTCCGGGTGTGGGAGGAATCAGAGCGCACCGTCGTGATGGTGACTCATGACGTGGACGAGGCCCTCTATTTGGCCGATCGGCTGATCCTCATGACCGACGGGCCGGAAGCGACCGTGGGTGATGTCCTGCACGTGCCGTTCCCGCGGCCCCGCAATCGCGCCGCCGTGCTCGGCCATCCCGAATATCACCGGTGCCGGCGGCAGGTGATCGACTTCCTCGAACATCATGCGCACCAGTCGCGGCCGTCCGCCCTCGATCACATCCTGAGTAAATCGGCCGCAGCGGGCACTATGGCGTCATCGACCGGGCGGTGAGTCCTGGATGGCCGGAGCTACTTCGGTGGATCGACATTGGTAGTCGCCGTGGGCCCGACGCCGGCAATCTGAATCCACATCGGATCGTTCCCTGACCCATCGTAGTGGACACCTTGCGCGATATCGCGGATGAATCCGCCCTTCGGCACCCCGACCGTCCTGGTCCTGTCGCCGCTCGGTTCCGTGCCGATCCACATCGTGCCGCCCATCACCATGACGACACGGTCGATCGGGTGATAGTGCGGGCGGCTCCAATTATTCGGTGCCCGTCTCTGGTACTGCAGGTAGAGGCCGGGTTTGCTCGAGTCGCCATACAGGACGAACGATTCCTTCGGCATGTTCTCGACCCGCTGAATCTGCCTGACCGCCGGATCGATCACGTCGGTCCCCGATCCGGAGGCGGTGGTCGTGCTCGGCTCCGCCGGATGGCCTGGCGACGGCCCTATTCCCACGAAGTACAGCGTGGCACCGTCGTCTTTCGTTCCCTCGAAATGAATGCCGCCCGCGACGTCTCTTACGAACGAGCCGGCCTTCAACGGCACGGTGCGTTGCGGATCGAATCTTCCGGTGCCCACCCAGAACGTGCCCTCGAGCACTGTCACGAAGCGGTCGTTGTCGTGAAAGTGCGGCTTGCTCCACACGTTCGGGCCACGCTTCAGGATGTAGGCGTAGAGGCCCGGCTTGGAGGGATCGCCGTAGAGATTCGACGTCTTGCCATTCTCAGTATCTCTCCACTGCATCTGGTCAGGCAGCGTGTAGTCTCGGCTGCCCCGGTCTATCGCGACCGCCTGTGCGCCGTACGGGTGCTGGATCGAGAGAGAAGCCGCGGCCACGGTCACAACAACGGTGGCCGCGTACAAAGGCAACGTGCCTCGCTTGTGGATGGTCATAGGCGTCCTGCCGAATCGGACTCACCTTACCATCGTGGGCATGCCAGCTACCACCGCCCTTTTGGCCGCGCTGAACGAGCTGGCGCAGGCACCACGAGTGGCGCCCGCGTGCGGCATATCTAGGCGGTCGCGAAGGCGGAGGTCACACACGACGCCTGGCCGAGGTGCTGCGTGGCACCTGCGCGTGGCACCGGGTCGAATGAGTCAACCGGTATCTCCTTGACAAACATCGGCTGATAGCGCAAGTTTCTCGCGTTTTTCCGGATTCCTCCTCAATCGCCCCGTTTCACCAAAGGAAGAGCGCAGATGTTCCAGGTTTTGATGGCTCTCGCACTGCTGGTTGGACTCGCGTTGCCCGTGCACGCGCAAGTGGTCGGGCAGATTCAAGGCACCGTGACGGATGCGCAGGGCGGCGTTCTGCCCGGCGTGTCGCTGACTGTGCGCAATGTCGATACCGGCGTCCAGCGAACGATCGCGAGCGAAGCCGACGGGACCTATCGCTTTGCGGGACTGCAGCCGGGCACCTACCAACTGCAGGCAGAGCTGCAGGGATTTGCGAACGTGGCGGTCGATCGGCTGACCGTCACCATCGGCCTCGATCTGCAGCAAAACATCTCCATGCAGGTGCAAGGGCTGCAGGAGAGCGTCACGGTCAGCGGCGTGGCGCCGGTCATCGAAGTGACCAGGGCTGAAGTCGCGCAGGTGATCACGCAGGAACAGATCGACACGCTGCCAATGGCCGACCGCCAGCCCGCCAGCCTCGTGCTGCTGCTGCCGGGCACCAACATGGACAACACGCAGGTGCGGCGCTCGCAGGCGAACATCGGCGCCGGGCAGATCAACAACCAGATGAATGCGTACTTCGTCGACGGCGCCGAGAACCGCTCGCCCAACTCGGGCCAGCAGCATGCGGAGATGCCGCAGCTGGCCGTGCGTGAGTTCAAGGTGAACATCGCGCAGGCCTCGGCCGAGCATGGCGGCAACGTGGCCGGGCTGGTGAGCACGGTCACACGGAGCGGGACGAACCGCTACAGCGGCGAGGTGCTCGAGTACTTCAAGGACAAGAGTCTCAACGCCATCACGCGCGACCAGGAGCGCGTCGACCCGTCGAAGCCGCCATACCGCCGCTATCAGCACGGCTTCGGCATGGGCGGACCGATCATCCAGGACCGAATGCATTTCTACGGCGCGGTCGAGCTGCTGACCGAGAAGAAGTCGTTCACTGTCAACTCCGCGCAGCCGCAGTTCTACAGCGCGCTGCACGGAACGTTTCCGACCAACTACCTGCGTCGGAAATTCTTCGGGCGCGTCGACGTCCAGCTCAACGAGTCCCAGAGCCTCTTCACCCGCTACGCGCTCGACTGGGAGCACATCGATTGCGAGAGCTGCGGCGGCATCAACGCCGCATTCAACGGCACCTATGTGCAGTCGCCGCGCGATACCGCGGTCACCGGCCACAACTGGGTGCTCAACAACTCGACGCTCAATGAGTTGCGCGTCCAGTGGCCGGCGCGGCTGCGCAATCAGACCGGGCCTCCGGGAACGCCGCTGTGGCAGGAGCCGGGGAGCTTCCCGGCCGAACGGTTTGAGCTGTATACGCAGGTCTACAACTTTCCGAGCCTGCGCTGGGGGTCCACGAGCGGCAGCATCCAATGGACCAACCGCTTCGAGGTCAAGGACGATTTCACCCTGTCGCGCGGCTCGCACCAGTGGAAGTTCGGCGGCGCGCACGAGCGTTTCATCTCGCCCGAGGACAACGCGCCGAACGTCGGCACCTGGACCTTCGCCAACGATCAGCTCTTCGATGGCAGCGACGCCTCGATCGCCGCGCTCAGGTCGCCCCGGACGTTCACGGCGTCGTTCCCGGCCAACTCACGGCGGCTCGAGCAGGTACTGGTTCAATGCTTATGTGCAGGACGAATGGCGGCCGATCAGCCAGCTGACATTCAACATCGGCGTGCGCTACGACATCCAGTATCACTCGCTGAACTACCACTTCGACTTCACCGGACGGGAGCGCCTGCGTGAGCTGATCGATCCGAAGTCGCGACGGGGCGAGGCCGACAACTTTGCACCACGCATTGGCGTCGCGTGGGATCCAAACGAGGGCCGGTCGCTCGTTCGCGTAGCGTACGGACGCTTCTATCAATACATTTCAGGCGGCTCGCTGCGGAACGAAGCCGACACGCTGAAGCAGAATAGCGTCACGATCAACAATCCGTCGTATCCCGACCCGTATGGTGGTCTGTCGCCGGATTCCTTCGTGTCGGCATCCACGCGCCCGAACGTCAATATCCTGGACGACAGGATCAGGAACGGCTACGGCGACACGGTCACCGCCGGCGTATCGCAGCAGCTGCGGCCGAGCCTCGCGATTCACGTCGACGGCGTCTACACAAACCTGCGGCACCTCTCGCGGACGCAGAACATCAATCAGCCGGTGCCGTTCTTCGACTTCAAGACGCTGACGGCCGCGCAGGCGGCGACGACCAGCGCGTTTACGCAGGCGCAACTCGATGCCCGGCGGCCGCTCGCGACGTGGGGCAACATCACCCAGTTGGCGTCCAACGGCTGGCACAACTATCGGGCGCTCTATGTGCGGCTCGACAAGCGCTACGCCGACAACTACCAGTACATCGTCTCGTATACGCGCGAATGGACGCGGAACAACGTCGCGAACATCTCCGACTTCTACCATCCGGAGCTGCAGGAAGGACCGAGCGGCCGCAAGCACACGCTCGTCGCCAGCGGATCCGCGCGGCTTCCATACAGCGTGACGTTCGGTGCCGTCTGGACGCTTCGCAGTGCACTGCCGTTTGACGCCAGCAGCGGCGTTGACCTGACCGGCGACGGCGTCGTCGATCTCGTTCCTGGCGTGACGACGAACATGGCGGGACGGGACACGGACGGGACGTCGAGGCTGCTGGAGCTGGTCAACGCGTGGCGCGCCGTGCGCAACCTGGGGCCGATTCCCGCGAGCCAGATCGAGAGCAGCGACTACAACCGCGTGGATATCCGCGTCAGCCGCTCGTTCGCGCTGCCCGGGGAACGCAGCGTTGAAGTCAGCGCGCAGGTGCTGAACCTGTTCGGCCGCGACAACTTGATTGGCGGCACCGGCGGAGCATTCATCAACACTTCGACTTCCAATGCGTTTGGCACCTACTCGGTCGCGGGTGCGCGCCAGGAGGCGGAGCTGGGCATCCGCTTCAAGTTCTAGCGAGTACAACCGGCGTCCATCGGCATCACGTTCTTGTTGCAGCGAGGCGAGCCAGAAGCGTTCCGGGACTCAGTCGGCTAGCCAATGACGGGTTGCCGTGCGGGAACGGGACCGAATTGCGATCGCTGGATCATCGGAATCTCGCCAGTATTGTCGTTGCCGTTGAAACGGCACGACACACACATTCCAAAAGTGGTTGTCGGCCGGCTGCGAGTAGCCGGGAACTCCGATGACGATGGCTGATTGTGGGATGTCCAGGCCGATGCTGCGATGCAGTCGATCCCACCATGAGAACACAACGGAGTAGTTCGAGTTGGTCTCATCGCGAACTTGGGAATGGTGGATACCGTGCATGCGCGGGGTGACTAACACCCAATTCAGCACACGTTCAAGCGTGATCGGCAGTTTTACGTTGCTGTGGTGGAAGAGCGTGTTGGCCTGGAATGCCAATTCGTAGATGACGTACGTCCAACCGCTCGGGCCAATGACGGTCACTTGCACGACGCGAAATGCCGCGGAGAGTGCGACCTCTCCAAAATGGAACCGTACCGCCGTCGAGACATCCAGATCCGGATCAAAGTGATGCACGTTGTGGAAGCGCCACAGAAAAGGAAGGCGGTGGTTGGCTACATGCCAGTAGTAAAAACTCAGGTCCATCAGGAGGAACCCGAAGGCAAAATGGACCGCCGGTGACAGTGGAACGATACCCAAGAAGCCGAATGAATCTGCCCCCGCCCCGTCAAGGAGCGAAGTAACGACTGGACGAATAAGCAGCGCCGCGGTCAGGAATGCCAGGCCTGCGACGGCCGCGTTTAACAGTAGCCGCGGTAGCAGCGCATGCGTCCAAGAGCGCAGCGGCGTGCGGCGTTCCAGCCACAGGAACAAGATCAACATTCCCGTCAGCAAGATCGCCGTAACCAGGAGTGTATTTGGCACTGAATGCCGCCACGACCGGGACTAGGCGGATATTGAAAGTCTACGGACCTTTGCGTTCCCTATCGCGCCATCTCCCACACATACACCGCGCCTGCCTGCGGCATGGAGTTGTCGCTCTGGTTGCCGTTGATGCCGGCCGCGCCGCTGCTTTCCATGCGCGCGCCGATGATCAGCCTTCGACCATCGCGGCTCACAGCGACCGAGGTCCCGAATTCGTCAAACTCCTCGGCGTTTTCGGCTTTGATGTAGGCCCGCTGGCTCCACGTCGTGCCGGAGCGCGTGAAGAGATAGGCAGCGCCGCTCTCGGTAGCTGAGTCGTCCTGCTGTTCGCCGTTCACGCCCCGCGCGCGGCTGTCCTCCATCGCCGCACCCACGAGCACCGTGTTGCCATCCCCGCTGACGGCGACGTTGGCGCCGAACAAGTCCTGCAGATCCGGATTGGACGCTTTGATGAACGCCTGTTCCGCCCACATATTGCCGCTGCGCGCCCAGACGTACGCGGCGCCTGCCGAGCCGCCCGACGCGTCCGCGGGCTTGTCGGTGTCGCACCCCGAGGGGTTGATGCCGCCGACGAGGCACGACTCATCCCCAGCTCCTGCGACGATGGTATTGCCGTCGCCGCTGATGGCAACCGAGAAGCCGAGTGCGTCGTTGCCCTCGGAGCGGGATCCCTTCAGGTACGCATCCTGCCGCCAGTTAGTACCCGTTCGGCTGAAGACGTAAATCGCGCCGGACCCGTTCCTGCCATTCCCCTGATCGACGTTGACGCCGCGTCCGGGGCCATCCTCATCGTAGCCGGCCGCCGCCAGGGTATTGCCGTCATGACTCAGGCTCACGTCGTAGCCGAACAGATCGGCCGCTTCGGTGTTCGACCCCTTGAGATAGGCCTGCTGTGTCCAGGTGTTGCCCGTCCGCGCGAACAGGTACACCGCGCCGGCGGATTGGGCCGAGTCGTTCGCCTGATCTCCGTTGATACCGGTAGCCGCGCTGTCTTCAGTGGTCGCGCCGACGGCCATCGTATTGCCGTCGCCGCTCAGGGCGAGCGAAAAGCCGAATTGGTCGCCGTCGGCGAGCAGATCGCCTTCACCCGCGGGGCGTCGTCCGGTGTTCGACGCCTTGACATAGGCCTGCTGGGACCAGGAATCACCCGCACGGGTGAAGACGTACACCGCTCCGGCCTGGGCCAGCGAATCGTCGCTCTGGTCACCGTTGATGCCGGTGGCAGCGCTGCGCTCCCATGGCGCGGAGACGGCCATCGTGTTGCCGTCGGCGCTCACGGCGACGTTCATTCCGAAGAGATCGCTCTGGCCGGCATTCGAAGCCTTGACGTAAGCCTGCTGCACCCACGCGGCGCCACGGCGCACGAAGACGTAAACGGCACCCGCGGCGTACAGCGAGTTATCGGCTGCGTTCCCGTTGATTCCGCGCGCAGCGCTGCTCTCGTGCGGCGCGCCGACCACGATGGTGTTGCCGTCGGCGCTGATGGCGACCGCGTTGCCGATGTGGCCCGGCAGCGACCCGCCGCAGGCGAAGTGGTCGCCCATATCAGGGTTGGCAGCCTTGAGATATGCCATCTGCCGCACCTGCGCGATTGACGAAACCGACTGTCCCTCCGAAGTACGGGCGCAGCCCGCAGCGGCGGCGGCGACGAATGCCACCCCTCCCAAGACCACAAATGGACGTCTTCCCATCATGACCACCAACGCAAGAAAGCAAGATTTATGAGATGAAGCGCGGGGTTCCGGACCGCCGCCACACTCTGGCATCCGTGACCGGAGGTGTCAAGCAGGCTCGTCGACATTCGCTTGCGTGTCGGCGGCCTGCTGCGCCCCGGGACGTCCTGCGGCCGCCAGCGCCGCAGCCGCCGCAAGTTTGTGTCTGGCCCGCCAGGGTGGTCCGAGTGTTCGGCCCATCGCGCACAGGAAAGCATTGACGTCTTCGCGGCCGAGCGCCGCCGCTGCGTCGCGAAACACGCGGTCGCGGTCGTACCAATGCACGGACCAGCCGCGTGCCTCGGCCGCAGTCGCGAGGGCCTCACGATACATGACGGAGTCCGCGCCTACGGCGTCCACAGCGTGAAGCTCCCCGCCGGGCACCTCGTCTTGTATCCGTCCACGAGCCTTCACAATGTGCGGCCCGTCTCGCGCGGAGCGCGCATTGCTTCATTCTTCTGGATTCAAAGTATGGTTCGCGACGATGCCGAGCGGACGTTGCTATTCGACCTGGACTGCGCGATTCAACGGGTGGCGACCGAGATTCCAAACAGCCCGACACCTGTGCAGCTCACGGCCGTGTATCACAACCTGCTGCGCCGTTGGGCGGTTATGTGACATCAACCTACGTCGGTATGAAACCGGTTCTAGTCCTTGCCTGCCGACCCCATTGATATGTCCGCAAGACCGGAACGGATCATGTACCAGAAGAGAATCACGCCCGGCATGGCAATGAACGTCGTCAGCAAGTAGAAGCCGACGTAGCCCATACCCTCGATCAACGACCCGGCCGTGGTGCCGGTGAGGAACCGTCCGGCGATGCTTGCGAGCGCGGAAAGCATCGCATATTGCGTGGCAGTGAACCGCAGATTGCACAGCGCTGATAGATAGGCGACGACGGTCACACCGCCGATGCCGCTGGCAAAGTTCTCGAAGCCGATGACGGCAGCCATGCCGATGTTCGTATGGCCCGCCGCGGCGAGCGCGGCAAAGCCGAAATTCGAGACGGCCATCAGCACCAGGCTGATGAGCACCGACCGTTTCATCCCGAGCTTCGCATAGAGAATCCCTCCGACGAACACGCCAGCCAGCAGCGCGACGAACCCGATGCCGACGTCGTAAAACGCGATTTCGTCGTTGGTGAATCCGAGATCATTGAACAGCAACCGCAGCGTCAGGTTCGCGAGCGTGTCGCCAATCTTGTGGATCAGAACGAAAATCAGGACGACCAGCGCGCCCTGGCGTTTGACGAACTCGGCAAGCGGACTGAAATACGCAATGACGGCTTGAATGGCGCCGCGCGGCGCGGCGGGTTCGCGATGCCGCCGCGGCTCGCCCATGACGACGCCGACGAGCATCGCCGGCAGCGCGAACAGCCGCGCATGCCGTATAGGCGGCGGTCCAGCCATAGCGCGCGGCGACAACGAGCGCCAGGGCACCGGCCGATGCCGCGCCGATCCTCCAGCCGTACTGGAACATGCCCGAGCCAACGCCCAGCTGACGTGATTCGAGCAGCTCGATACGATACGCGTCAATGATGATGTCGTAGGTGGCACCGGCAACGCCGACGAGGATGGCAGCGATCGCGACCGCGCTCAGCGCCTGCTGCGGGTCGACGCTGCCGAGAAAGGCGATCGTGGCCATCACAAAGACCGCGGTCAACCACAACCACGAGCGCCGCTGGCCAAAGCGACCGAGCAGCGGCATGCGAACGTTGTCGACGAGCGGCGCCCAGAGGAACTTGAAGTTGTACGCGAGAAACGTCAGCGCGAACAGCGTCACTGCGCTCTTCGTGATCCCGTACTGTGCAAGTCGGGTGGTCAGCGTGGCACCGATCATCGCGTAGGGTGCGCCCGAAGAGACGCCGAGAAAAAACGCCGCCAACGGCGCACCCTCGATGTACGGGCGCACGCCTTCGGGAACGTATGAGCGCCAGTCCCGACGTTCGACGGTGGCGCCGCGGCCGTACACGCGTGAGTGAGCGTTGTCCACTAAGAGTCATTATCGGAGATTTCGGCGCCCGACTTTTGCCAAGACCACGACCGGGCACGAATCCGTGGAAGCGCACAGACCGAGTTCCTCGGTTGGTCGCGAGCGCCTGGCGCTGACAGCCTATTTGGCGGGCGTGTCCACGCCGCTGGCAGGATCGCCAAACAAGCGGTTGTACTTCGCCGTTTCAGACGGCACGCACTCTTGTTCGGGGATTTCGAACGACTGCGACTGGAGCCGGTACGGGAGTCTGTCCAGCGCGACCCACGGCCGGGTGTAGTACTTCGGATCGTCAATCGTGATCGTCTTCTCGATGTGGTCGGCGTCGACGCGGCGGTACGTTTCGATGACCTTCATCATCGTGCTGTGGGGCCGGCCGGCGTTGTCGAGCCAGGTGCGGTCGTCGAACCCGTTCGATTCGGCGACGAACGTATAGTCGTCCGTCCATCGCCCAACCGAGTAGCCCCACCAGCGCGACTCCGGCGGCGGTGAATCTTTGATCGCCCACCCTGGATTTTCAGGATCCTTCGGCAGCGTTCGGCCGTCGGTCCAGATGACGCGCCACTTCTTGTTGAACTGATACAGAATCACGACCTGCGTCGGGGTCTCGAGGATCTGTTCGGTGTGCGCGTTGTGCAGCACGATCCGCGGAAAACCCTGCGGATCGCAGCCGGGCATCGGATCGTTGGTCAACGCGGGGGCCACGGCGGTGAACCCATACGTCGGCTTGTTGGCCATGAAAGCCGCGCGGCCCTCGGGCGTGAATGGCAGCTGATGTTCCGGCCTGCCGTCCGACGGCATTGCCTTCGCTCCATCGGCCTGAATACCTTCGGCACCGCCCTTGGCGAATTCCCAGACGCCCGCCAGAGTGCGCCGCGGCGCGGGACCCGATGGCTTGCCCGGGAAATCGACGTCGTACACTGCTCCGGGCGCGCGCCGAAATCCCAACCCTTGGGCCCGCATCAGATCTGCGGACAGCAGCGCCGCGAGCGCGGCGAGTATGGAAATCGCAATGCGCGCCGTCATGGCTGCGCTCCTCCCGACAACGCGGCCGCTCCCGCAGACCCGCCAGGCAAGAGGGTTCTGCCATCGGCAAACACCGCGCGCAGCAGCCGCCCCACGGGCTTGCCGCTCCGCGCGGGCTCGGCGGTAATGGTGACGACGTCCCCCGGTTTGAAGGACTGCTTGCTCCAGCCAAACGGGATCATGTTGGGCGGCGCCTGCGTCTCGACCACCCATCGCACGACCTGGCCGTCCGCCTCTTTCACATCGAGGCTCAACAGGCAATGAGGGTTGGCCCAGAACCATTCCGTGACGCTGCCGGTGATCGTAAGGCGCTTGCTGGCGTCGAACGCCGCGTTGGAATGATGCGCGAGCAGCGGGGCTGAAGCGAACACAAGGCCGGCGGCTGCGGCCAATGCGGTGAGGGGCCTGCGTTTCATGGCGATGGCCTCTATTACAGACAATTCACGGCTTTGGAACGCACAGTGAACGCCGAACTGCGCGAGAACCATAGTGCACGGATCGGCCTCTGTCAAACGGGCCGTTTTCGCACACCTGGCTGACGCGCCTTGACACCCCCGTCACGACCGGCCGATCATCAGCCGCTACGTCTGGAGGAAATATGAGGATGCTTCGCGTGTTGGCGGTCGTGGCGATTGGAATCGTGGCCGCCGTGTCGCTGGCAGTTGTGGCGGCTCAGGCTCCGTCGGGCACAAACAAGGTCGACCCGACGACGGTCGATCCCGACGCGGCAATCAAGGCGGCGGCCGCGAGGATGCGGGCCGAGGCCGAAGCGACGAAGAACTGGACCACCCCGCGTACGCCGTGGGGCGATCCAGACCTGAGAGGCGTGTGGCACCTGGCAACTTACACGCCGCTGCAGCGCCCGCCGCACCTCGCCGACAAACCCCTTTACACGGAAGAGGAGGCGATCGCCGCCTTCAAGCGGGCCGCCGAAGCCGACTCGGAAGTTGATCCGCGCACGGTCCACTACGACTGGAAGGAATACAGCATGGATGCGTGGCAGGGCGGCGCGCGCCCGAGCCTGCGTACCTCGCTGATCGTCGATCCTCCCGATGGGAGGCTGCCGCCGCTCACTGACGCGGCCAAACAGCGGCTAGCGGCCAGGGCGGCCGCCGCCAAGCAGCGCAATCCCGAGGTCGGCATCCAGATTTTCGGCAACTTCCTTTCTACCTATACGCGGTGCATCATTGGCCTAGGCGCAGTACCGCTCATCCAGGGCGGGAATCCTGGTGCCAACCCCGAGGACCTCGCCGCCAGCGTGACGGCCGAGGCGCTGATCTTCCAGAGCCCGGGCTACGTGACAATCGTCCACCAGTCGAACAATGACGTGCGCATCATTCCGCTCGACGGGCGTCCACACGTGCCTTCGAGCATCCGGCACTGGTTTGGTGACGCCCGCGGCCGGTGGGAAGGGAATACGCTCGTCGTGGAGACGACGAACTTCAAGGACAGAGCGCCGGCTCCGAATATGTACGGAACCAGCGACAATCTGCGCATCATCGAGCGCATTGTACGGATCGCCCCGAACACGATCCGGTACCAGGTACACGCTCACCGACCCGAACACCTGGACCAAACCCTGGTCGGCCGAGGCGGATCTGCCTCGTGTCGAACCGATGGTCATGTACGAGTTCGCCTGTCACGAACAGAACTACGGTGTAATAAACGTCGTACGTGGCGCGCAGATTCGAGAGCGCGAGGCGGCTGCCCGCGCGAGCGCCTCTAGGTAATCCTGTCGTATCGATAGGAGCGTTGACCGCCGGATGGTGATTTTCGTGGGCGTTTTTTGCCTTCGAAGCTCGTTGAGCGTCCGCGGTGGCCGTCCCTCACGCTGATAAGAGGGTAGCGACCACCGCCACGTCCGCAGTCATCCAATCAATCATCCACGAAGACTCCTCCGACGGGGAACTTCTTGAACGCCTTGTGAGCGATCTTCATGGCATCGTCGTCGAGATCTTCTTCGTCGTCGTCAACCTTGCGGATGACCTCGGCCCGGTACACCAGGTCGCCGGTCGCCGGCTCGATGAGGTCAATCGTCGTGGTTCCTTCAAAGTAACGATAGGTCCATACGTTGCCACCCCAATACGGTGAGGCCCAATAGCCACCGTACCCGTATCCCCACGGCCCGTACCAGCCGAATGGATAAGCTGGCCCCGAACTCATCAGCTCGGTCCGCTCGGTCTCGCGGCTTCCGGCGCGAACCGTAAGGTCTGCGCCGCTGTCAACGGGGCTGAGCCCACGCATCTGGAGCTCATTCGTGATGGCCCGACGCAGGCGGTTCTGGGCAATCGTGTTGTTCTCGTCGACTTCGCCGCCCCGAACGGGTGCGGACACCTCGAGAGTGAATGTTTTGTATCGACTGAAGTCCTTGTGGCGATTAATGTCCACGCGTGTCTCTGCCATGGCCACGACGGGGCACACGACAAGCCACACAGTCACAAACGTTCTCCAGAACATGATGACACCTCTCTGAGGGGGCATCGAGACTCGACCGGCCCCCTGCACTCCACCTATCTGGATGCGTGCAAGTCGTGCCGCAATTTGACCTTCTGATATCTGCGCCAAACGTCGAATCGAGCGGTCAACCGTTCTAAACCGATGAGAACGGTATTCTGCGATGCGGTCACAACGGGCGAGTGGTGGCCTTTTCTTGAGCAGATCGTGCCTTCCGCCTTGAAGTTGTTCTCCACGAGATTTGCACCCGGCGAGGTCCTCGGAGTTGGCACCGAGTGGGAGGGGAATACGCTCGTCGTGGAGACCGAACACGATCCGGACGAGTACACGCTCACCGACCCGAACACGTGGAAGTGACGACTCCAGCCGGATCAGTACAGCCGCGGTCGAGCCGCGTTGTGAAGCGTTGTGACCTCACAGCTGACGGTCGAAGGGAGCCGCGATGAGACGACCATCGCGGCACTGAGAGTAGCGGCTTGGAGCGTGTTAGTAGGCGCCGGCAAACACCAGGTAACCGTAATAGAGCGTCTTCTGCGAAGCGCCTTTCCCCGAAATGAGGGCGTTGCTGGGGTCCCCCACGAACCCATAGCCCGCTTTCCCCGCCGGCTGCGCAGCCGCGTCCTGACGGATCCTGGAAATGATCTGCGCCACCCCGACCCCCGCCTCGGGGTCCGCCGTCGGGCAGAGGCTCGAGGCTATGCAGATAGCAACGGCACCGGCTACGTGCGGCGAGGCCATGCTCGTGCCGGAAATAGTCTTATACGCGCCGCCCTTCCATGTGGATGTGATGCACACACCCGGGGCCGCGATCGTATGGGCAACGTCGGCCGCGTTGTCCGCCGTGGTGAAGTTGCTGAAATCTGCCGGCGTTTCGTCAACATCCGTGCGGCACGTTGCTGCGGCACCACCGCCTGGCTGGCCGTTGAAGTCGGCGATAGCCGTTACGGTGAGAACCTCGTTGTAGGCCGCCGGCACGAATCCGGATAAATTCGCGCTGTTGTTGCCCGCGGCAACGACGTAAGTTACGCCTGCCGCGACCGAACCACAGATCGCCTTGTGCAGCGCGTCGTTGTTCGAGTTCCCGCAGTTGCCATCGTCTGCGCCGCTGCCGCCCAGACTCATATTGGCGACGACGATATTGCGGCCCGCATCTCCGTCGAAGGCCCCGTCGTTGTATTCGAGTCGGCGATTGGTCACCCAATCGATGCCGCACGCAACCGACGACCACGAGCCGGACCCGGCATTATTCAACACCCTTACTGAATTGATGGCAGCGCCCGGTGCCACGCCGATCACCCCCAGCAAGTTCGGCCTGCCCGCGATCGTTCCCGCCACATGCGAACCATGGCCATTGCCGTCGTTGTAGCTCGGCCCTGACGAGCAGTTGTAGCCGTCCACCACGTTCAAATCCGCGTGCGGACCGCTTCCGGTGTCGATCACGGCTACCTCGAGGCCGTTGAGAATCGACGGATTGATTTCCATCGCGTAGCCCAGCTCGGCATCGATGCGATCCACGCCGGTTGGTATCGAATCCTCGAACATTGCAACCGGCCGATCTTCTGAGATGAAGGCGACGCGAGGATCCTGACGGATAGCATTCAGCCGTGCGTTCGGAATCGAGGCAGCGTATCCCTTCATCGCCGCGGCATACACGAATCGAACATTCGCTGCGTGCTGCTGTGCGTGCTCGTTGGCGACCGCCGGTACATTGGGCACGGCGTCGTGCAGAACGACAATGTATTGCCCGACTGGCGCCTGGCCCTGCGCTTCGGCGGGGCGGTAGAAACTAAGCCACGCGGCAGCGCACAGCACTACACCGATGAGAAGGCGATTTCGCATCTGTCCACTCCCCCTGATTCCTTTATGCCTGTGGAAGGTTTACGGCAGGGGTGCAAGGGGTATGCCCTGACCAAGGCTCAGAAACGACTGGAAACCCCGTGCATGTAAACCACTTGAGACCCAAGAGAGTCTGCTGCTTGGAGACAACTTTGTCAGTGATACCGTAAAAATTCTGCGCTCCGTCACGCCGCGCGGTTCACGCAAAGTTGAAATCCACTCGCTCGTCGGCAACGTGAAGGAGTTCTTGGGGGCCAGACGACTCGCCACAGGCTTTCATAGGTATTTGGTAATTGACGCGCGGTGAGAGTGAGTTTCAGACGAGAAATTCGTAATCGCTGGTGAGCGCACATATCTCTCGGCAGCGCGAAGCCCCGAAAACCGGCATCGAAAATGTTGCAAAGGCGGACTTCGCAGCAGTGCGCGGCACGCTTGCCGGCACCTTCGAGGGATACGTGGACCGAGAATGACGGATACGACGTTTCTTACCGAGGAGATACAGGGGTCAGGCAGCGCGTGACTGCGGCCTACCCGAAACGCCGACGGACCTTCCCGCCCTGCTCGCGCAGCAGCTCGGCCAGCAACGAACGATGACATCGCCCCGGGTTTTCGCAGTAACAGCAGATGGAAAAATTCGCCTGCTTCGATAACGCCGCCAGCATTGTGATCAGGCGGCGGGTTTCGGGGACGCGCATCTCGCGCAGATAGCGGCGTTTGTAGGCGGCCCATCTCGCGTCGGTCCACGGCTTCGCCCGCGCGTACGATACCAGGGCCCGGCTTGGCGCCAGCTCGGGCAGCCAGACATCGAAGTAGTTCAGCTTGCCGTAATCCTGTTTCTTGACGCCGCGCGGCAGGAGCCGCACGGTGCCGAGCCGCAGCCCTTCATTACGCTCTCTAGCTGTTCCCAGCCGGACAACCCGAACCGCCATCGATAGAGGCTACCCGATTTGGCGGCCCTCCATCGGAAGTTGCCTCTTTCCTGCTTGTCTGGGATCGAATCAAAATGAACGTCGCGATGGAGAGTTGGTCATGCCCATTCAATACGTGCGCGACGATGCGAAGAAGCGCATCCTCGTTACAACAAGCGGCGAGCTCCGACTGAAGGACATCACTGGCATCGTCGATCGGCAGGCGAAGGAGAGAACGTGGTCGTATGCGATGCTCTACGACACGCGCGCCTCGACGAGCACTCCAACGATGGAGGAGATGAAACGCCTGGTGCTCCATATTGGGAAGTTGACCATTGCCCACGGTCCGAGGGGACCGGTGGCGCTGGTGGCGAGCGGTGCGCTGTTAGACGGCGTGGGTCGTGCGTACGCCAGCCTAGGCACACTCACGGCGTTGAATGTTCGCGTGTTCGCCACACTCGTCGAAGCCGAGCGCTGGCTGGAGACCGCGTAACTTCGACTACTGCTTCTTGAGTGTCTTGTAGTACGCGTCGATGGGCTGGAAGGGGCCGAACCGATGTTGCTCGAGCGGAAAAGTGTCCGCGAAGGGGCCGTAGGGGTTGTCCACGGGCTTCAGCGAGCGATCGGGGTAATCGCGTTCGAGGCCGGACATCTCCGGCCGCGGCTTGGAATTGATGAATGCCGCGACGTCGAAGGCCTCGTCGTCGGTGAGTGTTGACTCGCCCAGAGGCATCCGGGCCTTGATGAAGCGCGCCGCGGTCAGCACGCGGTGCAGGCCCGCGCCGTTATTGAAGGAATCGGGTCCCCACAGCGGCGGAAAGAGATAGCCCTCGCGGCGGTCTTCACCTGCCAGCAGGCCTTCGCCATTTGCCCCGTGACAGATGCGGCATCGCGCACCGAAGACAGCTTCTCCGTTGACGAGGTCAGCGGCGCGGTTTGGCGTCTTGAACGGAGGTGGCTCGTCCGCGATCCGCCGGCTGGCTCCTGATGCCTGGTATTGCGTGCCGAGCGAACGGAGGTACGACGCGATCGCGATCATTTCCGGGCTGTCCATCGGCAAGGCGCGGCCGTTCATGCTGCGCTGCATGCATTCGTTGATGCGATCCTCGATGTCCGTCATTCCACCTGCCCGGCCAGAGAAGCGCGGATAGTGCTCGTCGGTCTGCAGCAGTGTCAGCGTGCCCGGCTCAGTGCCGGTGGACAGATGACACGACCCGCAATTGAGCCGGCTGCTGATGTAACGGCGATTGGGATCGGGCTGATCCGGTCCGAGAAGCTCGGCGGTGTGTGCCACGAGCTGGCGACCGTATTCCTCGGTGGCGATCGCGGGAACGGGCGCCGATGGTGCCGAGACGGAGTAGACGGAGGCCCCGTACAGTCCGACACCGATGACGAGGGCACCTACGGCCACGGACGGCGCAATCACTGATCGCAGGTAAATGGGATCGGGGCGCTCGCGTTCATTCACGGGGACTTCTCTCGATCATGACCTGCCTGTGCTGCGCCACATCATACTGCTGCAACGCGTCCTGAAAGCGATGCTTGGGCTGCTCAATCCAGGTCCGAAGGCGTGGTGAGACGAGCCACCCCGTCACGAACGCGCCCACGAGCGCCACCGACGCAACTACCACGATATCGGCGATCATCGCGTCGCTCCCGCGGCAGGGCCGGTGTACAGCGTGCGCACATACTGAGCGACCGCGATGATTTCGGCATCCGTCAATCGAGACGTCCAGGGTGCCATCGGCGTTCCGGCAATGCCGCTCCGCAGCGTCTCGACCGTCTTCGCGAGTGTCGGCCGCTGGCGGGTCAGATCGGATGGCGCAATCGCGAGCGCGGCGCCGCCCGAACCGCTGCCATCGCCCCGTTCGCCGTGGCACTGCACGCAGTTGTCTCGATACGTTCGACGCCCCAACTCTATCAACGCGTCCGGCAACGACGGCTCTGTTCCTCCGGCTACCTGGCTCGTGCTGAGGGTGCGTACGGCGACGACCAACGCCGCGAGATCGGCGAGCGAATGATCGCGCCATGCGGGCATGGCTGTGCCCGCAACGCCGTTCCACAGTGCGCCGGCGATCCGCTCTGGTGCATAGTCGTGTTCTGCAAGATTTGTCGGCGCTGGAAGCAGCCCCAATGCTCCAGGGCCATCTCCTTGACCGCGCGCTCCGTGACACGTTGCGCAGTGGACCGCGTACAGTTCTCGACCGCGCGCGGGATCGCCGCCGGGAAGCGAAGGGGTTTCCTGCACGCGCCGCGAACGCGCCGGGTGAGTATTGAGCGGACCGGAGAACGCCATCTGCGCCATCTCATCGTCGGGGCAGTTGCAGGCTTCTCGAGCGCGTGCCTCACCCTCGGGTGCCGCCAGCTCACGGGCGCGTCCGAGTGTATTGAGATACGTGACAAGGTCGCGAGCCTCCTGGCGAGGCCGGTCCGGCGCGCCGTCGAAGAGACGCGGATACGCAGGCATCACCGACTGCGGGACAACCGCCCTCGGCGAGAACAGATGTACGAAGTGCCAGTCATCGGTCCGCGTTCCTCCCGCGCGGGCGAGATCCGGGCCGATGCGGCGCGTCCCCCACAGGTGTGGATAGTCGAGGCGTGTTTCCCAGGCGAGAGTCGGCGCCCCGAAGCGCATGTGGTCAACCGCCAGATATCGCACCTGCTGCGTGTGGCAGTAGGCGCAGCCTTCCCTCGCATAGATGGCGCGCCCCCGATGCGCGCTCGGGCTGAGCTCGAGTACGAACGTCGGGCCCATTGCCTGCGTCTGTCTGTCCAGCACCTGTTTGGGCCAGTAGCCGAGCAACGTCACGGACAAGACGAAGAACGTGACGCCCGCCACGCACGCCACGACATACGCCATACCCAGTGCGCGACCGGCGCCGCTCAAGTGCCCTCCGAGGCGCCGACGGTGGCGACGGCGAGTCGAGGCTTCACGTGCGCCGATGGTTCCACGCCGACACGCGGTGCGATTGACTGTAACCCCGCGCCTCGCGGGCCGGTCGTGATGCCGCAGAGAAGAGCGATGAACCCGGCAGCCAGCGGGATGCCCGACAGGGTCCGTACGAGCCAGGACCGGTCTCGCCGCTTGCACCGAAACGATCCAGGGCGCGTCTGTTTGCCACAGTCGCCCCTGCATCAGGCCGGCGATCGTCAGGTCTGACACCATGATGACGAGCCCTGCCGTCAGCAGCCAGTACGCGGCCGTGATCGCTCGTGCGTTGTACCGCGCCGTTGGGATGTGCTGCCAGGCGTGCACGAGCCCGCCTGCGGCCGCGAAGCTCGCAAACCCGAGCATCGCCAGGTGTGAATGACCGATCACCCAGTCAGTGAAGTGTACGGTCTGGTTCACCGCCATCTGCGCCTGAGCGGCGCCCTGCACGCTCACGATGAGGTAGAACAACGTTCCGGTAGCGACAAAGCGGAGCCCGGGATCGCGGGGGACGATCCCCGCCCCGCGCAGCGACAGAAACAGATTGGTCACGACGATGACCACGGTGACGCCGAGCAGCGCCGAGGCAGCGATCGCGCTTGTCTGCGCCGCCATCGGGATTACCGAGAACACGTAGTGGTGCGTGCCATTGAGCGGATAGAGAAAGAACAGCAGCCAGAACCCGAGCATCGAGAGGAAGTGGCTGAAAATCGGCTGGCGCATTACGGCCGGGATCACGAAGTAAATGATGGCGAGCGCCAGCGGTGTGACGTAGAGTCCGACGGCGTCGTGGATCCATAGTCCGCTGAATGCCGCGCCGCCAGCGCCTGCGACAAATTCCGGCACGATGTTGCCCATCGGATAGGCGAGAAGCGTGAACACCAGCCCGCCCAGGATGTACCAGCTCGATACGTAGAGCGATTCGAGTCCGCGCGCAAAGAAGCCCGGCAGGAACTGCACGGCAGCGAGCACGAACCCGATCACGATGACGGCATCGACGACCGGTGGAAACTCGGCCCACTCCAGCGGCTGGCTGACGCCCGCCAGCACCAGTACCCAGCCCGGCACGATCGCCGCACAATTCCACAGGCCAAAGAGCCATCGGCCCAGGAGCGCGCTGGTGACCGGCCTGCCCGTGAGGATCGGCACGGCATGATAGAGGAACGCGAAGAACGCGTTTCCCAGCCAGCCGAACATGATTCCCTGAGTGTGTGCGTAGCGAAGACGCCCCCAACTGAGCCACGCGACGTCTTTGCCGACGTCGGGAAGCAGCAGTTGGATCGACACGACAATCCCGAACGCGGCGGCAACGAGCAGCGCGACGAGCGACGCCAGTCCGTGCGCGCGGACCAGCCCCGTATCTACGAGTGAGGCATCCTTCGGGTTTGAACGTTCCAATGCGCCTGTAGCTGGGACTGCGGGTCAGCCGACGTAGACGTAGCTGTAGCCGTGCTCCTGTGCGTGGATGACCCCGACGACGCCAGCAGCGACGAGACGGCCGTTCGGGATCAGGTTCGCCTCGAGCTCCTTGAATATCGCATCGACGTTGCCGTTCGGGCCGGCCGCTCGCGTTGCGATCCCGCGGGTGGCCGTCGCGCACACCATGAACAACAGGCCGCGCTTGGTCAGCTCGGTCAGTTGTGGACGCTCTCCCGTGTTGTAGGTGTTGACGGTCGCGGGCGGTGCAGTGCTGCCGAGCTCGTCCGATCGATCGAGGGCACGACTGTACTTGGACCAGAGCGCGTCGGGATATGCGTGCGACGTCGCGCGGTGGCGCAGACAGACGACGATGGCCATGTCTTTTTCATCGACGCTGTAACCCGTTTTGCTGCCGACGAAAAGGTTATTGGCAAATCGAATCGCGTCAGCGACACCGGCAGACGACACGGTGTCGAGGATGACGCGGTGTTTGCCCGGGCGCGTGGCAAACCAGTCGTCCTGTGGATAGCGACTCGGCTGAAACGCCGTCGCGGCTGTTTGAGCCGAGGCGGGAGTTCCCAGGGCAACGGCTGCAGCCGTCGTGCCGAGGCCGGCGATAAGCGCTCGCCGCCGGGTCCGGTTCGTGGCCATGTCATCCCTCCAAAGCGCCGGGACCGCCCTGGCGCAAGCCGGTGGATCACGAATTATATGCGGCCGCCCGCAGTTTACTTGCCTCGGCCCTCAACCTGGGAAATGCGCGGATGATATCGCCGCTCGAGGGTGGCGGCAATTGCCTGCTCGCTGAACGACACGGGCCGCAGCTGGTGGTTCGCAAACAGCCGGATTTGATCGCGGCTGTGCGGCGAGCCGAGATCGGTGGTTTGACCGTATGCCAGCACCGACCACGCCGTCACCGGACGCGTGAAGTGCACGAGCAGCACCCACGCGTCACCAAAGCCGGCGAGTGGCCGACCGGGACCGACATGACCGGCGACCCGCATACCGTCGGCTGCGGGATCGAAGCGAACGACGCGGAACACTCCTCGACCACCCACAGTGCCGTCCCCCGGCAGGTCGATGTCGCCAAACCGGAAGCGGTGCACGTTGCCCCATGCGACGCGTTCGTCGCCGTATTGCGTCCGCACGTCGCCGACGGCGCGCTCCAGCGCACGGAGGGCCGCCTCTGGATTCGCGAGCCCTCTAGGTGTCGTCATCGCCGCCGCTGGATCCCACGGGTACTGCGAACGGCTCCGGCTGCTCGTCTACGTAGAACGCAAGGAAGCGATCGAACAGCACGGCGCCGCGACTGTTGGTGTCCGCTCGGCGGTCCCATGCTGTCAGCGCTTCCACTCCGGCACGGAGGGCGCCGGACGGAGCGGGCACATTCTGTGCTGCCGCCAACACGTCGGGCAGCAAACGGTCCGCAACGCGCATGCGGCTCGAAAACTTCAGCTCCCTCACGTCGTCGGGCGAGAGTTTGGGCGCCGTGTCCAGCGCGTCGAGGACGACCTGCGCGCGGAGCGACAGTTCTCCCTGCTCGATGTACGAGGGATAACGGGCGGGGTCGATCGGATCGCGTCCGCGCATTCTTGAAGCGTCTACTCCGGAGGGCGCGCTCGTTGGACCCTTAAGTCAGTCCTGCCGGAGTCGACCTGACGGCTCGTCAAGGTTCAGACCCCGGCACCAGCCGGACGCGCCGCACCGTAGTGACACGATCGCGTGTGTCGCGCGCAACATGTCAGTTACCTCACCAGGAGTCGCGGTGACGCTGGCGCGTGTCCGCGATCACACGTAAGATCGTCCACCGTCGCGGCGTTCGCTGGGACACAGAACCGCGGCCTGTCGTTCAGCGAGCAATGGGTACAGAGAAGGTGCCGCGATCGTCGGGTTTGTCGTCGCGACGACGCTCGCACATCGAAACGAGTGCCTTACTTGCGCGGCACGCGCAGCGTGCCCGTGATACGCTCTTGAGAACGTCACCTGTCGCATATGCGCACTGAGATCTATGCGATCTACGCGGTGATTTTATGGCCTGCAAACCAGGATTGAATCGCCGGCAACACCGCCAGCGCGGCCGCCTCTCCGGCTCTGCACCAGCTCTGGTCCGCGTTCGAATCCATCCCATTCGATGGAGCGGAGATCCGGCGTGATGACCAGATCGGTCGCCTGCCGCCAGCCACCCTCGTTGCGCGTCTGCATGATTTGGAAGCATCGGCGAACGACTTGGAACACGTCGGCGGGAGGCCGGCCGCACAACGGCGCTGGCAAATGCACCGACACCACGTGCGTCGCGCCGAGTTCGCGCGCCAGTAGCGCGGGAATTTCGACGCTCATCGCGCCGTCCACCAGAAACGGCCGGTCAAGCGTACCGGCTGGAAGAGACCGGGTACGAACAGCTCGCGCGAATCGGAACAAACACGTCGCCGCTGTCACGGAAGGACACGGGTTCACCGGTGCAGAGATCGGTCGCCACTACGCCGAGCGGAATTCGCATCTCTTCGAAGCGGTGCGTCTGAGCAACCCCTGCAAGAATGGCTTCATGCGCTCGCTCACAACGAATCCCATCCGGCTGAGGCTCCAGCGCGCCACGTCGGCGAACCGCATCGAGCAGGCTGCGCGGGCGATTTCGTCGGGCGGCGTGCCGCTGGCACATGCGGCCGCGACAATCGACCCCGCGCTCACCCCAGTGACGCAGTGAATCGGTATGCCGTGGCGCTCGAAGACCCTCAAGACCCCAATGTGCGCGATGCCGCGCGCGAACCCCCCGCCAAGGCCAGTCCGATTCGCGGGGGGACCATCGACATTTCACGCGGTCCGATCAACACGCGGCCGGTCATGCCAGACACGGAGCAATGGACGAGCCAAAGACAATCTTGTTCTTTGCCGGCGTCAGCGGTCGTGCGAATTACAAAGCTGGTGGTCCGGCGAGGAGTTAGAGGACGAACACCGCCGGCAGGTGCGGCTGTTTGGTACCACCGAGGTTGCGGAGTGGCCACACCCTGGATGTCAAGCAGCGCGAGCCGATTCCATGGGTGTCGGATTCTCGACCATCATCAGCGCTGCGCTTCGATGTGATAGCGCCTCTCCAGATTGGCGGCAATCGCCTGTTCGCTGAACCAGACGGGCCGCATTTCGTGGTTCGCAAACAACCGGATTTGATCGCGGCTGTGCGGCGAGCCGAGATCGGTGGTTTGACCGTATGCCAGCACCGACCACGCCGTCACCGGACGCGTGAAGTGCACGAGCAGCACCCACGCGTCACCAAAGCCCGCGAGTGGCCGACCGGGACCGACATGACCTGCGACCCGCATACCGTCGGCTGCGGGATCGAAGCGAACGACGCGGAACACTCCTCGACCACCCACAGTGCCGTCCCCCGGCAGGTCGATGTCGCCAAACCGGAAGCGGTGCACGTTACCCCATGCGACGCGTTCGTCGCCGTATTGCGTCCGCACTTCGCCGACGGCGCGCTCCAGCGCACGCAGGGCCGCCTCTGGATTCGCGAGCCCTCTCGGTGTCGTCATCGCCGCCGCTGGATCCCACGGTACTGCGAACGGCTCCGGCTGCTCGTCTACGTAGAACGCAAGGAAGCGATCGAACAGCACGGCGCCGCGACTGTTGGCGTCCGCTCGGCGGTCCCATGCTGTCAGCGCTTCCACTCCGGCACGGAGGCGCCGGACGGAGCGGGCACATTCTGTGCTGCCGCCAACACGTCGGGCAGCAAACGGTCCGCAACGCGCATGCGGCTCGAAAACTTCAGCTCCCTCACGTCGTCGGGCGAGAGTTTGGGCGCCGTGTCCAGCGCGTCGAGGACGACCTGCGCGCGGAGCGACAGTTCTCCTTTCTCGATGTACGAGGGATAGCGGGCCGAATCGATCGGATCGCGCAGCGAAGTCCACCAGGGCGGATTGTTCGCGTTTTGAACGTAGCCGCCCGATGGGTTGAGCAGCGACGGCAAATCGCGAAGCGGATGAATGCCGCGCCAGAACAACCGTCCAGTGTCGCCGGGCACATCAAGGTTGTAGTCAACGTCGGCATTGCGCCGGCGCGGCAACCGGGCATTCCAGAGGTACAAGATGTTGCCCTGTGCGTCCGCATAGGTGTAGTTCGAGGTCACCGCAAGTCCGCGGCCGAGGATGCGCCGGAAGTCGTTCAGCGAGTCCGCGTGCATCAGTTCGAAGAAGCCTTCGGTACTGACGCCACCACTCAACGTTCACCGACCGAACGACGAACACACGATCATCGGTTCTATAGATGACAGGCCCAAGCGAAGTGTGTTCGTACTCCCGTTCCTGCACGGCAAACGAGCCGTCGGGCTGCTTTACGTCGACGACGATGCGTCGACGCTCGATGTCGCGTGGGCGTCCGTTCTGCAGAAAGACATCGGGCCGACCTTCCGCGAGCGGCAGCGCATAAATGTCCTGAAGGTCGGGACCGTTGTTGGTCTGCACGTAACCGAGCCGATCGTTGAAGCCGGCGCGAAGGGCAGGAATACCGACAAGCGTGGAGCCGTAGAAATTGACCTGGCCCGGCACGGTGACGTGTGCTTCCCAGTACAGCGACGACCATGCCAGATGCGGGTTACCCAGGAGAATTGGACGACCAGACGTCGTTCTCGCTCCAGCCAGCGCCAGCGCATTCGATCCGGATTCGTCGTCCTCCTCCACTCGCTCGCCGACGGACAGCGCCGCGGGAAGCGCAGACGTCGATGGATATTTCTCAATCAGGCGACGCGGCGCCTGCAGCGCGGCGAGAATCCCGAACATGCGGCCGTATGCCAGCGGATCCGAGGGCTCCACGACAGGCAGCCACGCCGGAAGCGTGTCTCGATTCGCCGCGATGTAGTGGTTGATGCCTGCCGCAAATCCCCGCAGCCACGCACGAAACCGCCGGCCGGTCTGTTCGGCGAGTGCGAGACGCGCAGCCGCCCGGTTGTCGAGACGGCGCATCGCGAAATCGCTGTCCGCCTCACTCGGCCCGAAATGTCGCGCCGCTTCTCCGCGTGCCTGGAGGTAGCGCCGGCCAATCTCGACGGCGTGGTCCTCAGCCATCGCGTAGCCAAACCCGAAACCGGCGTCCTCCTCGTCGTCGGCGAGGATGTGCGGGACACCGAACGTATCGCGACGGATCTCGAGACCATCGGGTACGGAGCGCTGGCTGTACAGCGGCGGCCCCGTGCTGATCAGCATGGCCGCGCTCATCAATGCCGCGACAGAGACGACAGGAAAACGATTGCACGGTCCTGTCGACGATCAGCCCGGGCTTGTTGCGCGCGTGTCATGAGTCGCTGCCGAAGGATACCAACACTGCGGCCAAGAACATGCTGCAGACGCGTTCGTCCCTCGAAAGAGACAGGCGTGTGACTCCGGGCGACACCGATCGGTTCGACATCGCGGTGCCGCAAGGTAAGATTTCAACCTTCTAGGCTAGTGGTCTGTACAGCGTGACTTCAGCACTGATACGCTGCCGCGCGCCATATGGTCTGTTTCATACCTTCGGGACCGTCCTCGGGGAACTCCGTCGTGTCGTTCGACGCGATCGCGACGACCTTGAGTCGCGGACGGCGTTTCGGGCATGAAGGCTCCTCGTGAAGACCACGCTGATTATGTAGTAGTGGCGTCACGCGGCGTGTCCTGTCTCCCTCGCAGTCTTCGATGAACCACGTCATTGTGCGCATCGTCAAACAGCTGCGCAGTACGTCGTTTCGAACCTTCGTACTCTTATCCGCTCACCATCGCCGCGTGGGAATGGCTGATCAATGGGGGACGATTGCCCATCCGACCGCGGTACGCGCCGCTGCTGATATGCGGTTATCTGCAGTACCGGCTGATTGGCAATTACCGCGCCCGGCACGGAAGCGGAGGGCCAGGAATGGACACACTTCCGGAGCGGCTGGTCACCACGGGACCATACGCGTGGTGCCGCAATCCGATGTACCTCGGGCATATCGTGTTCCTGCTCGGCCTTACACTTACCCTGCATTCGACGTTCGGTGCGCTGATCACCGCGGCGACCGCGGTTTGGTTTCGGTTCCGCGTGCGGCGAGATGAAACGCGCCTGCGAGAGCGTTTCGGTCAGCCCTATCAGGAGTATTCTGCGCGCGTCAAGCGCTGGGTGCCAGCTCTCTTCTGAATGCCCGCGCACGCTGAACGTGCGCTCTACGCTACGCGTTGTGTGTAGCGCGCAGGCTTCAGCCTGCGCGAGTTATTCCGTCCTTACAAGCCACCGCACCACGCTGTAATGCGCTGACGCCAGCTGTCTTGGCAGCTCGAGATGACCGTAGTGCGTCATCGGCGGATCGAAGTTGAGTACGCGGATCTCGGCGTTCGGATTCTTGGCGCGGTATTCGTTGGCCACGAAGACTTCGCTGCTGCTCATCGGATCCTCGGGGTTCCAGTGATTGCGATCGAAGTGCGCGGTCGTCCAGACCATACGCCTGTATCCATCCAGGCGTGTGAAATTGGTGACGAAGAGATCTTTCTCGACGTTCTCGACCACGATGCGCCACGGGTTGCCGCTCTTCCTCAGCAGCGCCTCGATTTCATCTTCGACCTCGGCCTTCCGACCGAGATCCTCGTTGTGTTCCAGGTTTTGCAGTTGCTGCTTGAAGTTCGCGCGTCGCCGCGCCTCAGCCGAAAGCCAGCGCTCGGCAATCTGCAGATGCGACATCCCCGCCTCGTACAGCGGATTGAGGAAACCGCTGTAACCGCGCGAATAACTTGGCGGGTCGCGTCGTTCGAGTACGTGAAGCGCCGACCGTGTGCCTCGCGGAGACGCGCCGCCGCGTAGGGCGATGTCTTTGCCTCTGACCGTCCGCATCAGCTCGAGCCGGGCCAGCCCCCCGCTTCCCCAACCGAGGAAACGCCCCTTCAAACGCGGACCGAGATCCTTGTCCTCATACGAAAGCATGGCGATCTCGCCCGATGTCGAATGCCCGATCAGGAGGATGTCGCCTGTCGTGTGCTTCATCACGAGCTGCTTCACGCCTTGCAGGATCAGGCTGTTCGTGTAGATCGCGTTGCGGACCTCGGATTCCTGCAGAGGCAGTTCGCGATCGAGCAGGTACGCAGGCTGACGCCGCTCGTCCATCACTGGCAAGTCCCAGCCGCCATACTTGAAATTACCGGGAATGGTCACGATCAACACGTTCAGCTTCTGTGCGAGATACTGGGCCCAACCGGGCCGGTTCTTCAGATCGACGTAGAACTCGTAGAAGTTCGCAGCACCCCCGTTCATGATGATGAACCAGGGATAGTTCCGGGCTTCCGGGTTGGAGGCTGGTCAGCTTCAGCGCGCCGATATCCCAATCGAGGCTGTAGCGCCGGTACCGTTCGACAACCCATTCGGCCTGATAGCCCAATTGCCGCGGTGGGATCGCCGTAACGTCGCGCGGATCGAATGCGCCTCCGGGCGCCTTCTCGGCGAGTGCCGTGACCGACCGACCGGCGTCTGGCAGCGAGAAGTCAGCACCCAGCGCACGAAAATCGTCTTCGGCCAGAGCGACGAACGGCGTCTTCCCCTCGTCTAGAAGGCTCCAGATCTTCCGCTCCAGATCGTGTGTCTGGATCTGGCCTGCCGCTAACTCCAAAGTAGCAACAGCCCAGACAGCCGCGGCGCTCAGATGTTTTTTCACCGTTCCTCCACTAGAACACCCACCGGAGACCAAGTTGCGTCTGGCGCGCCGGGGTTCGGGTCGTCGTAATGCGCCCGGCAGTCGAATTCGGCCGGCCATCGATGAAGGCGATCATTTCAGGTGTGCCGAAGTTCGCCCGGTTGAACACGTTGAACGTTTCGAAGCGGAACTGGAGCCGTCCGACTCCGACTTCAAGATTCTTGAAGATCGACAGGTCGACGGTGGCGAGTCCCGGTGATCGCACCGTGCCCCGTCCAACGGTGCCGAAATAACCGACACGCGCAGGCTGGAACTGCGAGATGTCGAACCACCGGTCGGGATCGCCGGTGACCGGGTTGTCGTTGCCATTCGCGACCAGATCCGGCCGCAGGCTCTCGGTGTCGCTGAAGCGCAGCCGCTGGGCTTCACTTTGTTCCTCGACCGACAGTGCATAGCCATCCATCAGCGAGACGATCGTATTCACCTGCCAGCCGCTCGCCAGTGCCCGCGCGACACCCGTAAAGCTGTTGCCGAACGGGAGCTGGTACGACGCGTTGGCCGAGAAGACCTTCGGGATGTTGTACGCCGCCCGGCCTTTCCTCAGGTGCATGTCGTACGCGTACATCCCGCGCTGGCCCTGAGGCAGCTCGTCGCCGTTCTGCGTCACGCCCGATCCTTCGTCTATGGTCCTCGAGTAGGTAAATGATGCGCCCAACTGCAGCCCGTCACTCAGGCGCCGTTGAACGGCGAGAGAGCCGCCCTGGTACCAGAGGTCGGCGTTCGAGAACTGGACGCGCATCTCGCCGAAGTTTGGATTGATGAGTGTGCTGTTCGGCGGGAAGTATTTTTCGCCTTGCGGCTGCTCCGGCCATCCTTCCCAGCGATTGATGTTTGCCAGCGACTGCTGCCACAGATGGTATCCGCGAGTGCCAGTGTAGTCGACCGACACCACCCAGTTGGTCCCAGAGCTGCCGTTGGACTCCGATGCTCCAACGGTAGTACGTCGTCTGATCGAGGTCGTACTGCATGGTCCGGATGTTCGGCCGCGCGCCGGCGCGCGCCAGCTGCGTCGAAAACGCATTGGGGAAGTCGATGCCGGCGCCGTCGATCCGGCCGACGAGCGTGAACGGGGGTAGCTCCTGCAGCGCCGTGCGGATGTTGTACAGCATCGGGTGCTCGTAGAAGATCCCGAAGCCCCCCCGGATCGACATACGCCCTTCCTGTGGGGCCCAGACGACGCCGATCCGAGGGCTGAACGATTTCGCAGTCGGATTCTCGAAGAGGGGCCCGACGGTGACCTGGGGATCCGTGAAGTTCCGGAGATTCGCCGTCTTGCCGTCGACTTCGGTCGGAACCGATGCGTACTCTGTACCGCAGTCCGAGGTTGATCGTGATGTTCGACCGGGCCTGCCAGTTGTCCTGGAGGTACACGCCGAAAAGGTGCTGTCGCAGATCGCGGATCGGATCGTCGCCGCCCGGTAGCATCACCTCGAACCGCCGCGCGTTCCCGAGGACGAGGTTCTCGACGTCCCGGAACTCGTAGATGCCGTTGCACCCGCGGGTGCAGGAGAACACGTTGTAGCGGTAGTACGTCCACTCTCCGCCCATGCGGTATGAGTGATTGCCGCGTATCAGAGAGTAGCCCTCTTTAAGCGCGTACCCGCGCTGTCGCCACACGGAGGGGTCGACGCGGAAGCCAACAGAGGTCAGCACATTCGGAACGTCGATCTGTCCCATGCGCTGGCGGTCGGGGCGGAAGAGCAGGTCCTGACCTGCCCAATCAATCGAGGAAAGGGGCAGATCACCCTGGGGCTCGGTATCGCTGTACCCGAAGTTCAGCTCGCTGAGCGATGCCGCGCTCATCACGGCCGTCCACTTCGTGCCAAGCACATGCTTCACGCTCTGGGTCCCGGCCGACGCGATGTTACTGGCCGAGCCCTGGGACGTGAGCTCGTGCATGATCCCGAACGGCGATCGCTCGCCGCGGTCGAAGTTGTACGTCCCGGACAGCGTGTGCCCACCTGCGGCCTGGTAGTCGATTTTGCCCAGGGCAAAATCATTGTCGGTGACCTGGTTCAACGGCCCCGCGATGAGTACGGTGTCGCCGAAGTCCTCAACGATTGAATTGGCCTGGCCGGGGATCGGATACAGCCGCCAGGTACCGGACCATCGTCGGGTTCACGGCTACGGTCCGGCCGTTCGCGAGGCGTCCCTGCCGCGCGTTCATGCTGGGTACGAGCGCCGTGTCGGTCCTGCCTTGCTCCTCGCGCAGCCCTTCATAGCTTCCGAAAAAAAACAGACGGTCGCGCATGATGGGACCGCCCAGCGAGAAGCCGAACTGGTTGCGTTCGAGGTCGGGCTTCCGGCGGTTGAACTTCTTGTCGAAGTAATTGGCGGCGTCGAGCGCGTCGTTGCGGTAGAACTCGAACAGCGACCCGCCGAACGTGTTCGTTCCTGACTTGGTCACCGCACTCAAGATTCCACCAGCGGCGCTGCGGTATTCGGCCGAATAGTTGTTGGTGACGATCTGGATTTCCTGCACCGTTTCGGAGCCCATCAGCGCGCCGGACGACCCCTGTGCATTGCCCGACAGGTCGGCGTTCGACACGCCGTCCAGCAGGTACAGGTTCTGTGTGCCGCGCGCGCCCGCGACGCTGAACTTGTCGCCCATCCCGCCGAACACGCCCTGAGTGCCCGAGCTCGGAATCTTGATCACCCCCGGCTGCAGGTACGTGAGCTGCGTCAGGTCGCGATTGACGATCGGCAGGTCCTCGACGCGTCTGCCGTCGATCAGGTTCGAAACGGTCGCCGAGGTCACTTCTACGAGCGGGGCGGCGCCCGTTACCACCACTTCCTGTTGAACGTTGGCGAGCGGCAGGGTCAGATCGAGCACGATCGTGCGGCCGATGGTCAGCTGGATGTCGCGGCGGACGGCCGTGCCGAACCCCGATAGCGCAGCCGTAACTTCGTACGGGCCTATAGGCAGGTTCGGCGCCTCGAAGCGTCCGTTCTCGTTGGCGAACACCGTCCGGACGAGGCCCGTCCCGATGTTTCTGACGTTCACCTCGGCGCCCGGCAGGGTCGCCTTGGTCTGATCCATGACGGTTCCACTGATGGTGCCGGTTGTCAATTGCGCGAATGCGCGCGGCTGCCAAAACAAGATTGCCAGCAAGCACCAATCCGAGGACACGCCGGCGGTTGTCCGAGTCACAACGACAGAGTTCGTGTCTACGAGTTTCATGGCTGCCTCGATGTGGCGGATTATGGCTCCTTCTGTCGCGAATTGTGCCCGTGATTTTCGACCACGGCAGTGGTTGCCGTCGGCGTGGCGGCTGCAGGCTTCTTTCAGCCAACACGCTGCTACAAGCGGTTTCGTAACCGACGTAGTGTCCGCCTTCACCCCTCGACGATGCTCGGGGTGCCCTGAGCGTAAGTCGAGGGGCAGGCGGACTTCAGGTCCGGCTAAAGCCGGACACTACGGTTATGACCGCTGTCTAAAACGTCAGCTTGGCGCCAACCTGAATCTGACGTGACGTTGTCACCGTCGACGTGATGCGGCCCCACGTCGGCGCAATCACGGGCGAGCCGTCGACCGCGACACCCGTAAAGGCAATGCGCCCCGATGGGATCGC
Source organism: uncultured Acidobacteriota bacterium (assembly GCA_963814955.1). Lineage (GTDB taxonomy): Bacteria > Acidobacteriota > Vicinamibacteria > Vicinamibacterales > UBA2999 > DATCJA01. The sequence goes on along the minus strand of CAWFEX010000006.1, from coordinate 73,014 downwards.
GAAGTTGGGTCTGTTCGGCAAATTAAACGCCTCGATCTTCACCTCGAGCGTCCGTGGCCCGCCAACGGAGAACCGTTTCACCAGCGAGGCATCGATCGAGACCAGCCCCGGGCCGATGAGCGTGTTGCGACCGAGATTGCCGCGCGTGTTGACCGCCGGCAGCTGGAAGCAGTTCACATCCCAGTACCGTTCCCATCCTCCAAGCACCGGGTTGGGCGAACAGCCCGGCTTGAGGTCGGGCCGCTCGTGCCGGGAGAAACCGGTCGTGTTGAGGTTGCCCGATCGATTGAAGCCGAGCTCGACGGTGAACGGGTGACCGGTCCTCAACGTGGCTATGCCATTGAGTTGCCAGCCGCCCAGCAACGCGCCCGTCACGCGGCCGAGATTTGCGGATGCCGGAATGTCCCAACTGGCGTTCGCTGTGAAGTTGTGTCGCGCGTGAAACGCCGACAGCCCGCGATCGTGCTCAAGGTCATACCAGTCGGACACGTACTGCACGTTGTTGCTGAAGTCCTGCGAGTTGATGCCGCTGGCGTCGTCAACGGACTCCGACAACGTGTACGACACTTGCGCGCGCCAGCCGTCCGATACCGGCGATTGAGCGAAAGCTGCAGCGAGTCGTAAAACGACTTCGCATCCGTCATGCGCTGCCACACGCCCGTGAAATTCGGATTCCGTCGTCCGGCCCCCGGGTTGTAGGTCTTGACGCCGTTCACGATCATTTCGGGCGCGAGGTTGGCGTCGCCCAGGCGAATCAGGTTGCGACCGCGTGAGCCGACATAGCTCGCGGTCACGTCGAGGCTGTCGGTAAGTGCGCGCTGGATAGTCGCGTTGAACTGCATGATGTAAGGCGTCCGCAGGTCGTAGTTCACCGTCTGCAGTTGGGCAGGGATGTACGCGTTCGCATCGAAGTTCGCAATCACATTCGGGAACGGCGGGTTGACGATCGACGTGCGTGTTGTAAACGGTGGATTGAGGCTGCCCGAGAAAAAGTAGTACTTGGGCAGGATCTGATCGTGAAAGATGCCAAACCCGCCACGGACCGACGTCCTGCCGGTGCCCAGCGGATCCCATGCGAGCCCGACTCTGGGTGCGAAGTTCTTGAGCGATGGATTGTCGTGCCATGGGTCGCCGATCGTGAGCTCGGTATCGGTCACGTTTCGAAGATTTGAAATCTTGCCGTCGACTTCGGTTGGCACCGTCACCGCTTCGTAGCGCAGCCCGAGGTTGAGTGAAAGCCGGTCCGTCACGCGCACATCGTCCTGCAGAAAGCCCGCCGCGACCCATTGGCGATATCGCCTGATCGGATCGATTTTTCCGGGCACCGCGAAGTCGACGTTCGACGGCCGGCCGGTCAGGAACAATTCCAGATTGTTGAAGGTCACGATGCCGCCCGCCTGGCTGGTGGTGTCCTGGTTGAACTGCAGGTATTGCAGCTGCCCGCCGAGCCGGAGCAGATGCCGGCCACGCGTCGAGATCACGATGTTGCCGATCTGCCAGTTGTTCAAGCGATCGTTGCGGGGCAACCTGAAGTCGCCAGCCATTTCCGTGACCAGCCCCTGGATCGTCAGATAGCCGAACTTCTCGCCCGGGAGCCACGCCAAATCGGGCGCAATATCAATCGTGCGGCGGTTGTCGGCCAGCGATACCGATCGGTTCAGGCCGAGGCGCAGTTGATTCAGGGTGTTCTGCGAGAACGTATGTTGGTACTCCCCGGTCACGTACGTATTTCGTGTCGCTTCGTCCACGGTCGCAACCGGCGGTTTGTTCGGAGGAATTCGAATCACGTCGGCGCGGTCGTGCGTGGCTCGCACGAACACGCTATTGGCGGCCGACGGGCGGTGGTCGATGCGCAGCTGATAAAAGTGTTCGTCAGTCGGTTGCGTCTGTGAGAAAAGGTATTCAGCGCCGCCGTTGCCAAGCGAACGGCCGTTGGCCCTGGGAAACAGAACGTCCAGGTACCGGGGCACTGCAGGATGGAGTGCGATCTGACGCCCTGCGATGATGCCCCGACGCGCATCGTCGTCGGGAACGGCCGTCACACCGGTGACGCCGAGACGCTCGATCAAACCTTCGTAGGCACCGAAAAAGAACGTACGGTCGCGCTGCAGCGGTCCGCCAAAGACACCGCCGAACTGGTGGCGTGTGAACTCCGGCTTTGGCAGTGAAGGCGGATCGAAGAAGTTTCGCGCGTCGAGGGACGAGTTGCGGTGGAACTCGAAAAGCGAGCCGGTATAACGATTGGCGCCAGAGCGCGTCACCGCGTTGAACACCCCGCCAGCAGAGCGACCAAACTCGGCCGAGTACGCGTTGGTTAGCACCTGAAACTCGAGCACCGCTTCGACACCGAGGAGAACGCCTGCCGCCGAGCCGGGAGTTTTGTTGTAGACGTTGTTGATGTCGGTGCCGTCGAGCAGGAAACTGTTCATCTCCGGTCGCGCACCGTTGATAGAAATCTTCGGGGTGCGGCCTCCCACGACATCGTTGCCGGCGGCGAGTGCGGCCTGCACGCCCGGTTGCAAGAGCGCGAGCTGTTGAAAGGACCGCCCGTTCAGCGGAAGGTCGCGAATTTCTCGTTCGCCGACGAGACCGCTGACGGCACCGGTGACAAGATTCACCGACGCCGCATCACCGCGCACCTCAATCTGCTCCGACACTGGTCCGAGCTCGAGGGTGCTCTCGATGACCGCCGTCTGCCCGACGGCCAAACGAATCCCGCGATGCGCGATGGCTCGGAACCCTGTGATCGATACGGTGACCTCGTATTCTCCAGGAGGCAGGGCGAGTACTTGGTAATGGCCGCCTTGATCCGTTGTCTGCTCGTAGGTCGCTCCCGTACCAACGTTGCGAACGCCAATGGACACGCCGGGCAATACGGCGCCTTGCGAGTCCCTGACTGTCCCTTGAATGGCTCCACCTACGAGTTGAGCCGCGGCTACGGCTGGAACGCCGAAGAGGAACAAAAAGTACAGAAAGCCGGGGGCCGTGAAACGGACGAGCTGAGTCATGGGGCCTCCGCAGAAAACGAAGCGCCGCTTCGAAACGGGCCCAGTTATACCCCAGGAAGGGAGGCAGCGTCCCGAGTGGAGTAAAGGCCGCGAATACCAACTGACTTCGCCCCGCGCCAGCAGTGTAGAGTGACAGTCGGTCCAGGTGCCCGCATGGTTTCCCAACATGTTCCCCGCGCTTCAGCACCGTAACTTCCGCCTCCTCTGGCTCGGGCAGCTCATTTCGTTCTCGGGTTCGATGATGCAGCAGGCGGCGATCCTGTGGCACGTATCGCTGCTCGTGCCGCCGGCGCGGCGCGGCCTCGCACTCGGCATCGTCGGTCTCGTCCGGGTGGGGCCGATCGTCGTGTTCTCGTTGTTGAGCGGTGTGGCCGCGGACGCGCTCGACCGGCGGCGGCTGATGATGGTGACGCAAGTGTCGGCAGCGCTGGTGGCAGTGACGCTGGCGGCTCTGACATTCAGTGGCCTGTCGGTGGTGTGGCCCGTTTATGTTCTGGCCGGGTTGGGCGCCGCTGCCAGCGCCTTCGATGGACCTGCGCGCCAGGCGCTAATCCCCAACCTCGTCCCCCGCGAGCATCTGGCCAACGCGCTCAGCCTCAACCAGATCATGTTTCAGTCTGCGTCGGTGGTCGGTCCGTCGATTGGCGGTCTGCTCATCGCGGCGCTCGGCGTCGGGTGGGCGTATCTGTTCAACGCGGTGTCGTTTCTGTTCGTCCTCGTCGCGCTGCTCCGTATGCGCGACGTGCCGGTGATCGCCACGAACGAGCGCGCGGCGGCCTCGTTCGGCGCCGCCCGCGAAGGGCTGCGTTTCGTGTTCTCGTCGCCAATCATTCGCGCGACGATGCTGCTCGACTTCGCGGCCACGTTCTTCGCATCGGCCACGGCGCTGCTGCCGATCTTCGCGCAGGACGTCCTGCACGTCGGCGCCAGTGGCTACGGGTGGCTGTATGCGGCACCGTCGATCGGATCGCTGCTGGCGGGAGCAATCATGATCCGCCTGGTCGATCGTATCGAGCGGCGGGGAATCGTGCTGCTCTGGGCGATTGCCGCTTACGGACTGGCGACGCTCGCGTTCGGCCTCTCGAAAATGTTCTGGTTGACGTTCTTCTGCCTTGCCGTGGCAGGCGCGGCCGACGCCGTGAGCACCGTGCTGCGCAGCATCATCCGGCAGCTGATGACGCCCAACCGCCTGCGCGGCCGGGTAACGAGCGTCAACATGATCTTCTTCATGGGCGGACCCCAGCTCGGCGAGCTCGAAGCCGGGCTCGTCGCGAACTGGCGCGGCGCGCCCTTCTCAGTAGTCACAGGGGGCCTCGGCACGCTCGTCGCGGCCGCAGCGGTGGCGGCGGGTGTGCCCGCATTGCGCCGCTACCGGCGGACGGGTGATGCGCAGCTCGCGGAAACCGACAAGGAGCGAGCCGTTGGCGAGAGCCCGGCCGGCGCGCGGGAGCTCGGCGAAACGGCCAGTTGACTCCTGGCTCCTTGCGGCCCGGCGCCGGGCAGGAACCTCCGTCGCCGCCGCAATTACCGGCCGGCGATGATCAGGTGCGAGTCGCCGAATTCGTGCCAGAGGTACCCGAGGCGCCTGGCATCGGCATACGCGCGAGCCAGGTGACATGGGCCGCGCACTCCGGTGCCGACGCCCGCTGCAACAACCCGTTCGAGCAGCATCAAGTGTGTGGCGCGCGGCTCATGCAGGCCGGTAATCAAGCCGGTCACAGATCGCAGCGGCCGATCCGGCGTGATCACCAGCTTCGTCCATCCCTCGCCGGGAGAAGTCGTTCCCGTGTCGTCTGTCACGGTCTCCAGCGCTCGAACAGCCGTCGTTCCGACCGCGATCACGCGCCCGCCACCACGCCGTGCGGCGTTGACGCGCTCGGCGGTGCGTCGCGGCACACGGTAGTACTCCTCGTACGGTGGTTCGTGGCTCTCCAGACTCGCCACGCCCGTGTGCAGGACCAGGGGCGCGATCTCGACACCACGGGACACAAGCGTGGTGACAAGCTCCGGCGTGAACGGACGGCCGGCTGAGGGCATCTCCGCGCTGCCGGGCTCGTTCGCAAACACCGTTTGATACATCTCAATCGGCCACGATCGCTCTACATAACCGTATCGAATCGGGCGGCCGTGCTGCACGAGATAGCTGTCCACACCGCCTGGAAATTCCACCGCCGCGGTCCAGAGGCGCGAACTCGATGCCAGCGAATCCACAAACGGATACGGTGCGAGCAGCGTCGCCTGTCCGCCTGCAGGGAGAAGAAACACCGTGCCCGCGAGTGCGCCGGTGTACGGCAGCGAGCCTCCTTGCTGATCCTTCTCACCGAGTTGTCGCAGCTCGACGCTCCACAGACCGCCAGGCAGCCGCGTTGAAAGATGCAGCTCGAAGTCACGGCCGTCACTGCGTTGCAGAAAGCGCTGCGTTCACCGTTGCGCTCGTGTTCACGACGAGCAGATCGCCGGCCGAGAGCCAGCGAGGCAGATCGGCGAAGCGCGCGTGCTTTATCGAATCACGCTGGAGATCCGATACGAGCAGCCGGACCTCGTCGCGCCTGAGACCGCGCGCTTCCGGCGGCTCATGTGCTTCGAGATCGGCTGGCAGCTCGAAATCGGTGATCACGCTGGCTGCAGCCATCGCGCATCCTCCGCCTGCGCCTCGAAACGCTCTCCGCTGACGTCGGACGGCGTCTGGTCGAACAGCCAGTGCCAGAACGGCCTCGTCACCTCCGGCAGCGGACGATCGGAGATGTCTTCGTGCGGAAACGCTTCCTGATGCATGCCCGTCCGCATATCGCCGGGGTCGACGATGACCGCCGAGACGCCGCGATCGCGCACCTCGGACGCCAGCGTGCGAGTCAGGAGCTCGAGGGCCGCCTTGCTGGCGCCGTAGGGTCCCCATCCGACATATGCGCCCCGTGCCGCGTCGCTGGTGATGTTCACGATGAGACCGCGGCGTTCGGCAAGCAGCGGAACCGCCAGCTGAATCAGCGCGACAGGCGCGCCGGCGTTGACGGAAAACACATGTCCGAAACGTGCCACGTCGAAGTCGACAAGCGGCCCGATGCCACCCAGCTCCGACGCGTTGTTGACGAGCACGTTCAGCCCTCCCAGCTCGCGCGCCGCGTCGATGAATCTGCCCCTTACCGTCGGGTCCGTGATGTCCCCAGCCACCGGCACCACGCGCGCGCCGTGCCGCGCGAGCGCGTCGGCGACCTCCTGCAGCGGCTCTGGATGTCGCGCGCCGATGACCAGGTCGTATGTCCGTTCCGCCAGCACCCGGGCGATCACCGCGCCAAGGCCCCGGCTCGCGCCCGTGATGATCGCTACTCGATTCGATGCAGTCATGCATGTCACCTCATAGTCATTCAGCTTCGATCTTCAAGTGCACTTGAAGTCAAGAGAAAATGTTGCGACACTGGCGGTCATGGACGGAGTCCTGACCATTGGCGAGGTGGCCGCGCGCAGCGGCGTCGCAACCTCCGCACTGCGGTTTTATGAAGACCAGGGCCTTATTCACTCGGCCCGCACCGACGCGGGCCACAGACGGTATTCGCGAGCGGTGATTCGACGCATCGCGTTCGTGGTGTTTGCGCAGAAGATCGGCTTGTCGCTCGAGGAGATCAGGGCCGAGCTGGGCAGGCTTCCCTACAACCGGGTGCCGGACCGCGCGGACTGGGCCAGGTTGTCGGCGAGCTGGACGAAACGGATCCGCGAACGCATCGCCGAGCTCGAGCGGATGGAGGCTGGACTCACCGAGTGTATCGGCTGCGGCTGCCTGTCACTCGATCGGTGTCAGTTTGCCAATCCCGGCGATCGCGCGGCGCGGCACGGGCCGGGTCCGCTGGCGTGGGTGAACCCGCGGAAATGGTGAGACCATCCCAGGTTCTTCGGCGCTCAGAACGGAAACCCACACCACGTTCCGATCTCCTTTCCCACCTTCTGGCAGCACCAGGCAGCCGAAATCCTTCCCCCCGCCCGACTTTGGTTCTCTTCGCGACCGCCACCGCCATTTCCTGGCCCGTTTGTAACGGTTGAGTTGTGGGTCGAAGCTTGCAGAAGCGTGAATAACGCCCCCCTATCCAAGTGACGTCAATGCGACTGCCCGCCTTCGTACTGGCCAGTCTGGTCTACGTGAGCCTGACGATCTCGAGCGTCCCGGCCCTTGCCCAGGACCTCGGTGGTGGAAGAGGCCGGCTGATTGAGGGCGGTCCGGTCGACCTAGAGCAACTCGTTCAGCGTGCCGGCCTCATCGTTCACGGCTCCGTGGTGACGCAAGGAGCCGAGGTGGATCGGGCGCGTGATCTACACGCATTACGAGCTCCTGGTGCAGCAGACGCTCAAAGGGCCCGTCCGCGGCAGCGTGATCGCAGCCGTGGTCGGTGGAGCTCTCGGGAACGTCCAGTTGACAGTGCCGGGATCGCCGGACCTGTCCATTGGCGATGAGCTCGTCTTCTTTGGGCAGCCGCTCAACGCGGGCGGCGTGTTTACACCTGTCGGAACCTTCGACGGGATTGTCCCGATCCGCCAACCTCAGGGCAACTCAGTGCCAACCGTCTCACCCCGCGGGAAGCCAGAGAATCTCGCGGCATTCCTCGAGGAGGTTCGTGCGTTGAGTAAAAAGCCATGAAGCGCCGAAACGCATGAAGCGCTTGGCCGCGCGCCGGCTTCTGTCGATCAGTGCCATGCTGATTGCCGGCGGCGTCTGGTTCACCGGAACGACGCGGGCGAGCGACAATCTCGACTTCCTGATCGCGGGCGCAATTCGCGACACCTTCTGGGATTCGAGGCTGTTCGACGGCACACCAGGTTTTCCTGGCGCCATCCTTTGGTACCACAATCCGACCGGAAAGCCTTCGGGCCTGAGTCAGACGGACTTTGAAGCGCGCCTCGAAACGGCCTTCAATACGTGGGATGCGGTTGACACCGGCGTCGCCGGACCGCCACTTGTCCCGATCGTGAACTTCGGGGGTCAAACGGCGGCGACAGATCCTGTCGCGCTCGACGGGATCAACATGATCGGGTGGGCGGCTGGCGGCGCCGGCGGCATTCTGGTGTCTACGCCTTGCTGGGTACTCACGCAAGAGACCACGACGATTGCGGACGGAGCTGGCAAGACGGTGATGCCGATCTCGGGCGGTCCGCCCATCCCATTCCCGGGCCCGGTCGGCGTGACCTACCCGGCGGGCAGCATGATTGACTGCGGCATGCAGTGGGACAGCTCGGATCTGTGGTCGACCTCGACGCCTCCCTTCTTCCTCAGCTTCGACGTCCAGTCGATCGCGACTCACGAGGCAGGGCACTTCATCGGCCTTTCGCATTCAACGCTGGGAGATTTCACCGCAAAGAATCCGATGAGCGCTACGATGCTGCCTTTCGGCGCCCAGGGGGACACGAACTTCCGGACGCTTGAAGAGGATGACAAGGCCTCGGTTCTCCGGACGTACGCGAGGAACCGGTTTGGCGGTCCTGTCGCGCAAACGGTGGGTGGGCGGGGCGTCATCGAATTCACGCTTCTGAAGGGAGGAACCTGCCAGCCCGCTACCGGCCTGTCGGCCGTCGCGTACAGGACGTCAACATTGATCGATGGGCCGAACCGGGTCGAGGCGTTCAGCGGATCGCACCTGCGCCTGGGCATTCTCGACGAACCGGTCAACGGCTCGGTGACGCTGAACGTCCTCCCGCTGCCGAATGGCGAGTCCTACACGATCTACGCCCGGACGTTCGAAGCTGGCCTGGGCGCGCTTTCCTCACAGCGCTATAACCACACGACCATCAACACGAATCTTCTTGATGCCGCGAACAAGAGCCGGAGGTTCGATCAGCTCGCAGTGGTGAATGCCATTGCCGCCGGCGAGACGATCGACCTGGGGAATATCGGCATAGAGGGCTGCTGGGTCCCGGATCCGACCTCGTCGATCGATGTCGTAGCCGATTCCATCACGGCGGCATCCACTGCGTACGTCCAGGGCCAAATCGCCGTCACAGCGAGCGTCAGGAACCAGGGCTCGTCGGCGACGGGGCCCTTCGAAGTCGGCGTGTATTTCTCCACCGATCAAACGATCAATGCGAACGACATCCCGACCGGATTCAGCTGCCCCGTCCCAGACCTGTCACCGGGAGCGACAGTGAGCTGCAATGGACTCGCAGATGTGCCGGTACTGGCTGGCAACTATTACGTTGGTGTGCTGGCTGACTTCGAGAATCAGGTCGTCGAGAGCGTCGAGATCAACAACGGCCTCGCCGCGGCGAACGTGACGAACGTCTTGCCGGATCCGCAACCCCGTAATCGTCAACGGCAGCTTCGAGACCGGAGACCTCACGGGGTGGACGGTCAAGGAGCTCACGCCGACATCCAATCCCAGTCTGCCGATCGGCGTCCACGGCGCGGGTGTGGAATATCCCGCGCCGACTTTTACTGCGCCTCCATATATCCTCGACTATTTCACCAGCGAGCCCACCCACGGACAGTGGGCGCTGCTGCACGATTTCAACGGCGACGACCCGGCGACCGGTGACTTTATCAACCGCCGGGAGCTGTATCAGGACATCACGCTGCCTCCCAGTACCACGACGCTCGAGTTCGACTATCGGGCCGCGTGGGAGCTTTTCCGGTTCAACTCCACCCAGAATCGTACGTTCGATGTGGAGATCGAGCCGGCTGGCGGCGGAACGCCGCTCCTCCATCGGCGAATCCTCGACGCGCTCGACAACGGTTTCGAAGAGGACACGGACAACCCCTCCGGCGGTGCCGGAGATTACCCACCCGGCAGGGTAAACCTGAGCGCGTTCGGCGGCCAGAGCGTACGCCTCAAGTTCGTCTGGAACATTCCTGAGCCAGGCACGGGGTTCGGTTTCTTCCAGCTCGATAACATTCGCCTGCGGACGGCCCCGAACGCTGCACCTGTCGTGACCATCACCTCGCCGGACGATGGCTCGACGTTCACGGCCGGCGCGTCAATCACCTTTAGCGCGGGCGCCACGGACACAGAGGATGGCGACATCAGCGGCAACATTTCCTGGTTGTCCAGTCTCGACGGATCGCTCGGGGCTGGGGCCAGCCTGACGCTGACTACATTGAGCGTCGGCACCCATACCATAACCGCCTCCGTCACCGACTCGGCGTCGGTCACGGGCTCCAGCTCGATCACGCTGACGGTGAGTCCGCCGCCGAACAGCAGCCCGACGGTGACCATTACTGCGCCGGCCGACGGGTCCACTTTCGTTGCGGGTACCTCGATCTCGTTCGCGGGCAGTGCCAGCGATGTGGAGGACGGTAATCTCAGCGCCCTCCTGACCTGGTCATCGAGCCTCGACGGTTCGATCGGCTCCGGAGCGAGTTTCTCGACCGCTGGCCTGACCATCGGCACTCACACAATCACCGCCTCGGTCGTTGACTCGGACTCGGCCCCTGCCTTTGACTCGATCACGTTGACGGTTGGTCCTGCCCCGCCCACCGACATCGTTAATGTCGCGACAGCGGACTTCGCGACAGCGCAGGGCACCATTGTCAGCGGCACCTTCGCAAATACCTGGACTGAGGACGATAGCTACGAGGTTCTGGCCGAGGAAATACAGGGCTCAGGTGGCTTGTCAAGCCGCCGCAGCCTTCTCGAGCACACGTGGACGTTCAACGTCGCGGCCGGCGCCCAGTACGTGCTCACCTTGAGCGCGCACCACGATGGAACCGAGGATCACTTTGCCTTTGCCTACTCCAGAGACAACGTCGCCTTTACACCCATGTTGACCGTGACCGCAATGACGGATACCGACCTCGCGCAGTCATACGTGTTTCCGGGAGACGTGAGCGGAACCGTTTACGTGCGCGTACAGGATACGGACAGGACGCGGGGCAACGTGCAGCAGGACCGCCTGTTCGTGGATTATGTGGCAATCACGACCAAGGGCTCGGCGCCGCCACAGAGCATCACGCTCTCGGCGGTCGGACGCAAGGTCCAGGGCTTTCAACGTGTGGACTTGACATGGACCGGTGCGAACGGGAGCACCGTGATCATCATTCGCAACGGTCAGCCAATCGCGACCGCTCAGAATACCGGTGCCTACACCGACAACATAAATAAGAAGGGAGGCGGCTCCTACACCTATCAGGTCTGCGAAACTACCGGCAGTTCCTGCTCGAACGTCGCGACGGTGACATTCTGATCCAGCGGACTCGGTTGGTAACCCCGGTGCGTCCGGTCAGATCTCCAGGCTCTTGCGCATCCTGACAGCCGCCATGCGGCCGCCCCAGCCGAGCGCGTGCTCAATGCGCTCCTCCACTACGTAGCCAAGCGCTCGATAAGCGGTACCAAAGTACGGGATTTGCATGAGTTTGTTGCCGGCACAAGGAGCCAAGAATGCCAGACAACCGATTCCTCGCCAGAGCCAACGAATCGCTGGAGCGGAACCTCAACAAGAATGAGTCAACGATCTTCGCCAGTTACAGACTGATCGGAGCCATTCTCTTTTTCGGCGGCGCGGGCTACCTGCTCGATCGCTCGCTGGAGACGAGTCCGTGGCTGCTGCTGCTCGGGCTGCTGACAGGTGTAACGGCTGGGTTTCTAGGTATCGCCAGGCTCATCAGGCAATCGTGAAGGTGCCGGCGCGGGAGCGTCCTGTGTGGAGAACGCGCTCACCACCATCCAACTATCGCTTGAACCGCAAGACGCCTCGCTCGGAGGACAACGCAAGCAGATCGCCCGAGAGCGTGACGACGCTGTTTCCGCCAAGCAGTCGGGTGTACTGGTTTTCGAAAGCCATCGTTGGGCATGCCGCGCGCGTGCATGCCAGCATCGGACCCGCCGTCAGGGTTTGTCCCGACAACGCGAATTCGCCGCTGCACACGTTGCAGTCCACTCGCGTCGACAGGCGCGCTTGCGCGAATGTCAGCGTGTAGGTGGCTCCGGAGGGCGTGACCTGATCGGCCTGACCTGCAGGTTGGATCGAGACGAGACTCCACGCCCCGTCCAGTTGGCCCACGGTAAGCGCCGGTGTAGCGGGTGAAGGCGATGTCGGCGCGCTTGACGATCCGGCGCACCCTAAGGCGAGTGATGCGAGAACGAACCCGGCGAAACAGCGGACATAACTCATAGCAGAACGCGAGCTGTGCAATTCGCCGGCCATGACGGATCTGCGCCCACGGCATGCGGCCACACGCGTTCGTCCATTGAATGAGACACGGTCTGTGTCCTCATACTGAACGTCAACGCGGTTCGGTGGAGCCTGAACCGAGCTGCATGATCCCCGCGATCTGTCCTTCGATCTCCGAAAGTCGCAAGGGTTCAGGTCGTCGTGTTCCCTCTTCGCCGGGTACTCGAATGATCATTGGAATACGCTGGACTGATTCCTGCGCTCCACCGTGGTCGCCGATTCGGCCAAATCCAAATCCGTCCGCGAGCAGGCCAACGAGGTCGGGCGCCCCTTCGGATGCCATGGTATTCATCAGTTCCGCGGAATGAGAAGCCGCCCACGCGCGAAACGCCGGCGTCTGCTCGTCCAGCCGCGAGAACACGCGTTCGTAGAGCCAGCCGCTGGTCGATGAACGCAGCGCATAAATCTCTGTCATCCCAGAGATATCCGCCATCCCCGCGATTACTGCTTTCTCGTTTGTGCCGGTGCGCTCCGCCAGCCAGATCTTGACGCTTGTGTCCTGATAGCTCGCCTGCAGTTTCCCGATCTGAAGCAGGTGCTCGATCCAGTACCGGCGGCTGGACCTGAGCCTCGGAGTTCTCCAGAGGACAGCAAGACTGGTATTTGTTGTTGCCAAGGTAGAAACGATTCTCTTGTCCGCCGTGATCAGCAGTCACAACGATCAGCGTACGTTCGAAGAGATTGCGCTGCTTCAGCCCGTCAAGGAGCCGCCCGAGCTGTTCGTCGGCAACCTTCGCCACATCCGCGAGGCGATAGGCACTCGGCACGCTGCGGAGACCGCCGCCATCCTGTTCGCCGAGCATGTGGGCCACCTTGTCAATGCCCCCGAATGTGAGAAACAGCCCTGACCATGGCTCGCGGTCCATGATTTCAAGCGCAGCGTCTGCCGTCCATACGTCGCCGCCCTCGTGGCCGCGATCGTTTCCTGGCACGTAACGATTTCCATCGAGCGCATAGATGGTGGAAAGCCCGGTTCCATATGTTTCGCGGCAGTCGAGCGTGAACCGCGGATTGCTGGCTACGTAGTCAGGGACGTTCACGCCCGTTGGGTGGCATTCCCCCGACTTTGGTACAAGAGTGATGATCGCGTCGGCCCACGGGGTTCCGAGCATCAGCGCTGCGTAGTTCTTCTCACCGACGGCGATGATCTTGCCGCCGTGCTTCTGACGGATTCGGTTGCCCACATAGCGCGTTGACGGAAGCGGCGCGAGAAGCTTCCAGAATTGCTCTCTGGTGAGCCGTCCGGTTTCGTACGCCGCGCCAGGCTTCCCGAGCGTTCCCGCTCGATCCAGCATTACATCGTCTTGCCAGGGAAGGGCCTTTGGCAGCAGACCAGTAGGGATCACGAGATGGCTGACCACGGTCTGGGAGCCCAGGTGCCCCACGTACGCTTCCGGGTAATGACGCGAGGAAGCGCGTAATGACTGAAAGTTTCGCAAACCAAAGCGATCGATGTAGTCCGGTCGCATTTGATCGAAGACGAGAACCAACAAATGATCGGGAACGAGACCAACAGAAGAAGGATTGTTCGACCGGCGCTCAGAGCAACTCACCGGCAGCGAAATGACGACGGCAATGAGGCCGGCGATCCGCCAAAGCCGGATCCGCTCGGTTGCCGCCACTCGCGGGGACGAAGGCACAGTTGGCAGCGAGCAGTCTATCGCGATTGTGCGTTGCCCGCGCCGCAAGGTCCGGCTGAAGCCGGAACTGATTTACCGACGTGAGGGGTAGTTGCCGAACTGCCGGCGCGCTCCGGGCTTCCACGCCGGCTGCGCCGGAATGAAATTGTCGCGGTGCGGCATCCGGACTTTCGGCAGCGTCGTCTGGTCGAGGACGTCGGTTTCCCCGACGATCTTGTTCAGATACAGCACGTACGCCGTCACCGCATAGGCTTCGTCTGCCGTGAGCGTGCCGGGTGTCGTCCACGGCATTGCGCGGTTGATGAAATCCCACACCGTCGTGGCATACGGGACGAGACTGCCTTCGAGCTTCACCGGCTTGGCGTTCCCAAGCGGAACGATCCCGCGATGGAGCGGTGTGCCCGACCCGTTTGGCCCGTGGCACGCGGCGCACTTCTGCGCGTATACCGTTGCCCCCTCCTTCGCGGTTCCGCGACCCTGAGGCAGTCCGGTGCCATCGGGTGCGACCGCTGTGTCGGCCTTCTTGATCTCCTCTGCGGTCGGCGCTCGTCCGAACCCGAACGTCGGCCCCTGCGCCAGCGCGGGCACGGCGGCGGCGATCGCGACCGCCGCGATCAGCAGCAGCTCACGCGATCGCATTCGTCACGCTCCCGTCCCGGGCGACGCGCCATGGCTGGATGCCGTTGAAATGATCAGCCTGATAGAAGTACTCGACGGTGACGTTGAAGTTCTTCGCGGCCTCCTCAATGGTCGGCTGCACTTCGCCCCGCTCGTCCGTGCAGCGGGCCTGGATCACGCACTCGTCACCGTTCCATTTCCAGGGGAAGCGAAACCGGACATGGGCATGGCGTAGCACCGGCTGCTGCAGCTGCGCCTCCTGATAGGTTTTGCCGCCGTCCGTCGAGACGTCCACACGCCGCACGAGGTTGCCGCCGGTCCACGCAAGGCCGGTGATTTCGTAAAAGCCGGGGCCGGGCAGCTTGTGGCCGCCGGACGGTCGGGTAATCACCGCCTTCGGTCCGAGCTCGAACCTGAACCACATTCCCTTGCCGTCGGCCGCCGTATCTGCATTGTTCCCGGCCTCGTGCCACGCCATGTAAGGCTTGTCGACGACATGAATGCGGTTCAGCCACTTGACCGCGCGAATCGCTTCCCAGCCGGGGACGATCAGCCGCAGCGGGAACCCCTGATGCGGCCGTATCGGCTCGCCGTTCTGCGTGTAGGCGACGATCACGTCCTCGAGTCCCTTGGCGACGGGAATACTCATCGTGTACCTGTTGGACTCCCCGCCCTCGGCAATAATCCAGCTCGCCTTTGACTGGACGCCGCACTCCTTGAGCAAGACGGACAGCAGCACGCCACTCCATTCACTGCAGCTCGTGCGCCCGTGTATCAGCTGCACCGACTCGCGACCCGCACCGCGCAGCGGACGGCTGTTGGCGTTGCACTCGAGGAAATGGATTCGAGACACGGACGGAAACCGCTTCAGCTCGTCCATCGTGAAGGTGAGTGGGCGGTCGACCATACCGTGCACCATCAGACGATGCTTCTGCGGATCGATGTCGGGAATCCTGTTGGTATGGTCCATCAGGAAATGGAGCCCCGAGGGCGTGATGATGCCGTCGAGATCCTGGAGCGGCGTCATCAGGGCGGTGTCGTTAATCGCCGTCGGCCGGCCCGTTGTCCGGCGCACGACGTGGCCGGCGAATTTGGAAGGCTGACCGTAGGCGAGGAGGCCTTGTGGCTCGTATGGTGGCGGCGCGGTCTGGCCGCGCACCGAGCGAATCGCACCCATGACGAACGCGGCGAGGGCACCGCCGCTCGTCAGAAAACGCCGGCGATCGGAACGGGAATGCGAACCCATGGAGGTTCTCCTTCCGAAGATGACAAAGGCGCGCCATGGTAGCAGAAAGCGCACCATTCATGTTGGGTTACGTTCTACGAGGCACTGGCTCCTCGTTCGTACGTAGTGTCCGGCTTTAGCCGGACCGTGCGAGGAAAAGGGTCGTGCTAGTCGATGCGGGCGCGAACCCAGCGACGCGACGATCGCACCGGCGACGTCGTAAGGAAGCGGCGATATTACCACTGACGAGCTTCGCGCGGCGCCGCTTCGCAGCGGCCCGCGAGCATCAGCGGTGCTATGCTCCCCGATCATGCGGTTCGGTCGGCCGCTGTACGTGCGCGCCTGTATCGCGATCGTCGCGGTCCTGCTCGCCGCCGCCGCGGTCGAAGCGCAATTCGGCCGGGGGCGGTTCAGCGTCCGCGTGGCAACTCCGGACGACTACGACGGATCGTTCCACTTCTGTCGCGTCTGGTTCCGCAGCGCCAGGGGCGGCGACGGCGGCAACTGGTCGGTCGACTTTCCGCGCGCCGACATCAATCTGTCGATACGGCTCTCGGAGCTCACCAAGACCACCGTCAGCCACACCGGCGATCTCCAGCCGAACCATCTGCTCGTCCGACTCACGGACGACACACTGTTTCAGTGCCCGTTCGTGATGATGACCGAAGTGGGTTCGGTGTTCTTCGACGAACGCGAGGCGGAGCGGCTCCGCGAGTACCTGCTCAAAGGCGGGTTTCTGTGGGTGGACGATTTCTGGGGGAGTTACGCCTGGAGTGTCTGGGCTTCGCAGATCGGCAAGGTCTTACCCCCTTCCGAATACCCAATCGTCGATCTGCCGTCCGACCACGCGCTGTACCAGACACAATTCGTCGTCGCCCAGACACCGCAGATACCCAATATCGGCCACTGGCTCGATACCGGCACCACGTCGGAACGCGGCGCGGACAGCGCCCAGGTGCACACGCGGGCGATCCTCGACCGCGAGGACCGTGTGATGGTGCTCATCACACACAACACGGACCTTGGCGACTCGTGGGAACGCGAAGCCGACGACCCGAGCTACTTCTACAAATTCGCGCCCAGCGGCTACGCCTTTGGCATCAATGTCGTCCTGTACGCGTTGACGCATTGACCACGCGCTATCGCGCGAGGGTTTCAAGGAACAATCAGTCGTAGTGTCCGGCTTCAGCCGGACCAACATCGCCGGCTCGTGTCACGCCGGCCTCCGATTCGCATCGCGGAAAAACGCTCGCGGTCGCTCGACGACTAACGCCCCGTGAGCGAAGATGCTCCCAACGGAGTGGGCGGGACTCGGTCTGGATAGGTGACCTGTATGTGCGCGCTATCGCGCGAGGCTTTCGAAGAACGCGTCAGTCGGAGTGAGGAAGTGGCGCTCGAACGCCGTGGCAAACGATTCGCCGCGTGCGATGTCACCGAGCAGAGCGCCAATCGCGCCAGGGCCACCGCGGTCGAACATCGCGTGCACGATGCCGGCGCTCTGAGCGTAAGCCATTCGCGCCTCGGCCGTGGACAGCGAGGCAAAGCTGTCGCCGAGACGCGCCAGCGGCAGACGCATCGGCGCATCCGCCAGCTGTCGGTCGGACCACGAAGCGCCGTCGGGTTCGAACATGACGGCGAGTCCCTCGTGGAGCCATCGTGGGACGCCGCGGGGAGCGACGCTCTGCACGAAGGCGTGAGTGAGCTCGTGGACGAGAACTCGCTCCAGCTCACGAGAATCGGCTGCGGTGCCCCGGACGGGCACGCGAATCCTTCCGTCGTACGCCCCGCCTGCCCACTGCGGCGATCGTGTGATGTCGCGGAACTGTTGCTGCGTATACAACACCACGGTGATGACGTTTTCGGGGTAAACCGCGAGCGCCGTGGCCACGCGCCAGTACGCGGCTTCGAGAATCTCGATGGCGCGCGACGCGATGGCCTCGTCGGCAGGGCCTTCGAACAGCACGGTGAAACGTGCGCCGTGCGAGGCAAAGAAATTGTCGTGCAGAGCGGCCTCGCGGCGAAGGGCGTCGAGGCGGGAGTGCAGCGTCTTGTCGTCCGGGGCGTAAGGGAGCGCGGCTTCGTACACCTGAATCGCGCCCGCGATATCGCTGTTCTTGTAAAGGATGTCGCCCAGGAGCACCGAGGCGGGCGTCAGCGATGGCGCCAGCATGAGCGCACGCTCGAGCGATAGCCGCGCCGCGGTCGGTTGGCCGAGAAGGAACGACGCCAACCCTGCACCCAGGTGCAGAGAAGGATCTCGCGGCTCAACATCGAGCGCCAACGCGAATGCCGCCGCGGCGTCCTGGTGACGCCCCTCGCGGATGGCAACCCATCCCGACTGTCCCGCGTCACGCGCCTGTGCCGGGACAATCCCCTGCGCGGCAGCCGGAGCGGCCACCGTGACGATGGCGAGCAGGGATGCGGCGGCAACTCGCCAGCTCATGAGTGGCATCGTAACCGAAGTCGGGCTGAGGAGCAGAGAACCCGTCCGCGCGCGCTACACTGTCGCGGTTCACCGGGAGGGTGTCATGACTGCGAGAGTCTGGACGGTCGTCGTATCCACGTTGCTGGTCGCGACTTCTTCGCTGGCGCAGGACCTTGGACCGCATTTCCGCAAGATTGCTGACGGCATCTACGTGCAGAGCGCGCGCGAGGTCAACTCCAACGTCGGGATCATCCTGACGACCGAAGGCGTGGTGCTCATCGACAGTGGGCAGACTCTGATCGATACGCGTGAAGTAGCGGACGCCGTAAAGAAGCTGACGCCGTTGCCGGTCAGGTACATCATCGATACTGAAGTGCATCCCGACCACACCACAGGCCACTTCGTGTTCTCGCCTCCTGCAATCGTGATCAACCACCAGGGCGCCGGCGACGCCATGCGGAAGGCGGACAGCCCGAACCGCGCGCAAACGCTTGCCGCGCAGTCTCCCGAGATGGCGCAGGCGTCGCAGGGCTATCAGCTGGTCGTTCCGCACATCGAGTATCAGCAGAAGATGACGCTCCGCGTCGGGGAACGGACGCTCGAGCTCATTCACCTGAGAAATGCTCACAGCGAAGCGGATACGGCTGTGTGGCTGCCCGCCGAACGTGTTCTGTTTGCCTCGTCGGTCGCGATTCCAAAGAGCCTGAACAACGTGCGCTCTTTCGTGACGATTCCGGAGATGCTGGCGGCCACCAGAATGCTGCGATCGCTCAACCCATCCGTCGTCGTTCCGGGACACGGTTCGTTCGGAACAACTGCGATCTTCGACGAGAGTGAGAAGTACTACACGCTGCTGGTGGAACGGGTGGGCACACTGGTGAAACAGGGGCGGACGCGTGACGAGATCACCAAAGAGCTCAAGATGCCGGAATCTGCGGACTGGGCCTACCAGGATCGCTGGCCGAGCAACGTGGATGCGGCATACCGGGCGGTCACGCAGAAGTAGTGTCGACCAGTGGTTCGGACCTACAATGCGCGCTGACCGTTCCCGGAACACGGGTGAGAGGAGTTCCGATGGCTTGGGCACGTAGCTGGACGTCAAAGAGCCCCTGGCTGGTGATGATCGGTCTCGTCGCCGCGGCGCTGGCGGTGCCGGTTGGCGCCCTCGCGCAAGGCAGCGCTACCCCCCAAGGCAATGCTCCGGACGGCTGGCTCACTCCGGATTGGAACAAGCCGCCGGTCACCGACGCCAACAGGAAGCCGGCGCCGCGACGGAGCCTCGTGGGAATGTGGGGGCCGGCGGCTGGGCCCGGGGCGGGCACTCAGGCAAGCGGCGTGCAGTTGAGGCCGAACAACGGAAGGCCCGAGAACCAACTCCCGTATACCCCCTACGGTCTCGAGCTGTACAAGTCGCACAAGGCGCTCGAGGGCGCTGATGCCGTGCTGCCCGCGCAGGATAATGATCCGCGGAATCGATGCGAGCCCTTGGGCATGCCGCGTTACAACCACTACAACCTCAGGCTGACGCAAATTTTCCAGGACGAGTACAAAGTCGTGATCCTGTATCACTACGACAATCGGTGGCGAGTCATCTGGACGGATGGTCGTCAGCTTCCCAAGCTTGGCGACGGTGGCGTCGCGATAGGCAATGAAATCCGGGAGCCGAGATTCTTCGGCTATTCCGTCGGCCGCTGGATAGACGACTACACGCTCGAAGTGCAGACGGTTGGAACGATGCCTGAAGATCGCGTATGGCTCGATTCGACCGGGCGTCCTGTCAGCGACCAGGTGCGGGTGATCGAAAGATTCCAGCGCGTGGACAATGACACGCTGATATGGTCGGAGACGATCGAGGATCCGAAGGTGTACACCAAACCGTTGGAGACACTGAGACTCCCCATGCGGCTGCACGATCCGCGCACGGACATCCAGGAGTACTACTGCTCACCGGGCGAGCAGGAGAACTACAACAAGTTGTTTGGCAGCGGCGCAGGGCAGGGAGGCAGGTAGCTAAGATTGCAGGGAGTGGCGAAATGAGAAATCGGCCTGTCGTCGTGTTGGCGTCTGTCGTCGCGCTGTCGATGCCCCTGCTTGCCCATCACGGCAGCGCAGCGTTCGACACCGGGAAGAAGATGGTTCTCAAGGGCA
Source organism: uncultured Acidobacteriota bacterium (assembly GCA_963814955.1). Taxonomy (GTDB): domain Bacteria; phylum Acidobacteriota; class Vicinamibacteria; order Vicinamibacterales; family UBA2999; genus DATCJA01. Next base: position 52,806 of record CAWFEX010000006.1, on the reverse strand, counting down.
CGGTCAAGGAGTGGGTGTATTCCAATCCCCACTGTCTGCTCAGGCTCGATGTGATGGGCGACGATGGTCAGGTGGTGCCGTGGGTCGCGGAGGGACAGGCACCGAACGTGATCTTTCCCGCGGGCTATCGCAAAGACACGTTCAAGCCCGGAGATCAGGTGATGATTACCGTGGAGCCGGTGAAGAACGGCCGCCCGTTGGGACGCATCCTGCAGGCCGTGCTCGCCGACGGCAAGACGTTGGGCGTTGCGTCATCCGCCGGTACAGCCACAACAACCATAGGCCGACGCCGCTCACGTGCAGATCTTCATGAAGAAGTGTTGGGGTCTCTCGCTCGTCTCGGTTGCACTCGCGCTTTCGACCGCAGCGGAATCGCAGCAGGTGGGGGGCGTGGCCCCGGGGCCGGCAGCCGGTGAAGTCGACTACATCTTCCTGCCGACGCCCACGGTGTCGGACGCCGATGCCGGCAGTCAGCCGATTCCTCGCCTGCCGGACGGCACCGTTGACCTGACCGGGCCCTGGGTCGGCGGTGGCTCGAACGTCGACATCGAGCTCGAAGGTGGATTGAAGCCCGGAGAGCTGCCGCTGTTGCCCTGGGCGAGGGAGCTCAGGGGCAAGCGAAACAAGGCAGAGGAACCCTACACCGCGTGCCTGCCGATGGGCGTTCCGCGCGTCAATCCTTACCCGTGGAAATTCGCGATGTCGTATTCCGCGAAGGGGCTGTCGCACATCTACGTGCTGCACGAGACGGGCGACGCTGGCGCGCACCGTGTCATCTACATGGACGGCCGCAGGCATCCCGTCGATCCCGTTCCGACGTGGTGGGGACATTCGATTGGCCGATGGGAAGACGACACGCTCGTCGTGGACACGGTCGGCTACAACGACAAATTCTGGTTCGACAGCCGCGGCACACCGCACACCGAGCAGCTGCACACGGTAGAAAGGTACACGCGCATCAACTGGGGGCGGCTGCGTCACGTATTCCTCCTGGACGATCCCGGCGCGTTCTCGCGGCCGGTGACGTTGAACTTCGCGGCGCGGCTGCTGAGGTCGGATCTGAAAACGGGCGGAGGGGAGCTGATGGAGTTCATCTGCCTGGAGGACAATCAATACGGCTCGGCGAGCGGGATCACCCCCGGCACCGGGACGAGCCTCAAACCGTGATTCCTTCACTCAAGCACGACAGTTGTCGTTCGCGTCATAGCAGATAATTCATACCGCTTCCGGGAAAGGAGCGACTGCAATGTCCGTTTCACGTTTCTCGAAATTCTTGCTGATGCTGGCGGTCCTTGTGTTCGCACTGCAGGCCGTCTACACGCAGGAAGGTCAGCCGGTCAACAGCGGCGCCAATCCGTACAAGACAATTCGCGACTGGGGCAAGCTGCCAGACCGGCCATGGGGCGGGTCCAACGGTGTCGCGATTGACCGCGACGGCAAGTCCGTCTGGGCGGTCGATCGATGTTCGCCAGGCACCACGCCGGGCTGTCTGGGCACGAAGGCCAACCCTGTTCACAAGTTCGACGAGTCCGGCAAGGAAGTCAGAAGCTTTGGCGGCGGCATGTTCGTGTGGCCGCACGGCCTTCATGTCGATCAGGACGGAAACGTCTGGGTTGCCGACTCCGGTCACACGACCCCGGAACTGCTCAAGAAATTTCCGGGCGAAAAAGACAAGGGCAGCGTCGTGATCAAGTTCAGCCCCGAGGGCAAAGTGCTGATGACGCTGGGCACGCCGGGCGTCGCCGGCAATCCGCCGGCGGCGTTGACGGATCCGACCAACGTGATCACGGATCGGAATGGCGATGTGTACGTGTCTGAAAGTCACACCGATGTCGAGGCCCCGAATCTTGTCGCTCGAATCTCGGTGTTCGACAGGAACGGCAAGTTTCTCCGCACGATCGGCAAGACGGGCACCGGACCGGGCGAGTTCCGCACGCCGCACGCGATGGTGTTCGACTCTCAGGGCCGGCTGATCGTCGCCGATCGGCACAACCATCGCGTCCAGATCCTCACGAAGGAAGGCAAGTACATCGCCGAGTACAAGGAGTTCAGCCGCGTCAGCGGGCTGGCCATCGACAAGAACGACACGCTTTATGCGGCCGACTCGGAATCAGACGCACGACGGCATCCCGGGTGGCTCAAGGGGATCCGGATCGGCAGTCTCAAGGACGGCAAGGTCACGATGTTCATCCCACCGCACAAGACCGACGGCGCCCGAGGGGGCGATGGGTGAGGGGATCGCCATCGACGCGGCTGGCAATATCTACACGGCGGAAGCCACCGTGAGGGGCGTGGCGAAGTACGTGAAGAACTGACGTATACTGAAGAACTGACGTAGCGCGGGTCCTTTCGGACCCGCGGTGTTCGTAGGGCGGGTCCTTTCGGACCCGCCGGGTGCTCAAATCATTCGGAGGTGTGTTATGCGTCGCAGTCTTATCGTCGTCGCAATCGTGTTCGCTCCACTGGCAGCGATTCTCATCGACCACGCGTTCGCGCAGCAGCCCGCCAATCCCCCGGGCTTTTTCATTACCAGCTCGACATCCGGTACGGGTAATCTCGGCGGACTGGCCGGCGCCGACAAGACCTGCCAGGCATTGGCGATGAAAGCCGGCGCGGGAAATCGGATGTGGCGGGCCTATCTCAGTACCAATGGCGCCGGTGGTGTTAACGCCCGCGACAGAATTGGCACCGGTCCCTGGTACAACGTCAAAGGTGTCCTGATCGCGCAGAACGTGGCCGAGCTTCACTCTGACAAGGCCAACATCAACAACGACACCGCGCTCGACGAACAGGGCCGGACGATCAATTCGACCGGCGCGCCGAATCGCCACGACATTCTCACCGGCTCCACCACTGATGGCAGGGCGACGGAGATGACATGTGAGAACTGGACGAGCAGCGGCGCCGGCAGCGCCATGCTTGGACATCACGATCGCCAGGCTCGCGGAACGCCGGGGTCGCCATGGAACTCGGCACACCCGTCGAAGGGGTGTTCTGCGGAGAACCTGGTCGCCACAGGCGGCGCGGGACTGGTTTACTGCTTCGCCGCGAAGTGAGAACCATGCAGGGCGGGTCCTTTTGGACCCGCCTAAGTCCGTGCAGGACGAAGGTGTTCGCATGAAACCGCTCTTGAATTCACTCCTTGCTGTCGCCGTCCTGGTGCCTTCCTTCGCTGCTCTCGCACAACAGAGCAGCCCTGTCGCGCGCCTCGATCCCGCTCTCGACGACATCGTGCCGGCAAACGCGAAGGTGGAGAAGGTCGCCGGCAATTTCGGTTTCTCGGAAGGGCCCGTGTGGGTGCGCAGCGGCGGCTTTTTGATCTTCAGCGACATCCCCGCGAACGTGATTAACAAGTGGAATCCCGCCGACGGCAAGGTCTCTGTGTTCCTGGACAAGAGCGGGTTCACCGGGCCAGACGCGACCGGCGTCGGCGGGGAACAGACGAACGCGCAGGGCGCGACGATCTACCTGATCGGATCGAATGGTGTGACGCTCGATCCGCAGGGGCGCGTCACGTTCAACGCGATGGGCGACCGCCAGGTGGTGCGTGTGGAGGCTGACGGCCGTCGCACCGTGCTTGCGAGCCAGTTCGAAGGGAAACGGCTGAACAGCACGAACGACCTCGTCTACAAGCGGAACGGCTCGCTGTACTTCACCGATCCTCCTTCCGGTCTTCGCCAGCGGAATGACGACCCGAAAAAAGAGCTGCCGTTCAACGGCGTATACCTCCTCAAGGGCGGAAAGCTTCAATTGCTGGCAAAGGATCTGGCGAATCCCAACGGCATCGCGCTCTCGCCCGACGAAAAGATCCTTTACGTCAACAGCAGCGCCGACAGGAAGATCTTCCGGTTCGACGTGCAGGCCGACGACACCGTCACCAACGGTCGACTGATCGTCGACATGAGTGCCGAAAAACTACCGGGCAATCCCGACGGCATGAAGGTGGACGAGAAGGGCAACCTCTACTCGACTGGTGCGGGCGGGATCTGGGTGATGTCGCCGCAGGGCAAACACCTCGGCACTCTCGTGTTTCCGGAGCAGCCGGCGAACCTCGCCTTTGGCGACGCGGATGGCAAGACGCTCTACGTGACCGCCCGCAGCAGCGTCTACCGTATTCGTCTGAACGTTCCCGGCGTTCGGCCGTAGCACCGCTTCATGAGCGTAGGCCGGGTCCTTCCGGACCCGGCACACAGGAGGCCGTTCCCAAAGGACTTGGCAGATCAGGCGGGTCCAAAAGGACCCGCCCTACGTATCGCTCCGTCAGTTCGTGGCGGGTTTGGCGCTCGTCACGAACTTGGTGAACTCCGCCCACGGGAACGTACGGCCTCCGTGGATGGGTGCGATTGTCGTCACATCCAGCTTCAGCCGCTGCACATTGTTGTAGAACGTCCGGTGCGACGCCGTCACCATCGTCGGCATTGGCGCGTTCGCCGCCGGCGGCGTGAACAGGTCTGCCTCGATGACGATCTTCTCCTGCGGGAGATACGCCATCACCATTCCCTGCGCGTGCTGGAGTCCCTGCACGTTGTAAATCTCCATCGTGCGCGTTCCGTCGCTGATCACGTGCTTCTGGCCGACGGTCTCGAAGGTGTATCCCTCGGACACCTCCTCCGGCGGAAACAGCGCGAGCAAATCAGGCTGCAGCGTCCACGGCCGGATCCAGAGCACCTCCGCGTAGTACGACAGATTGTTCTGCTGCAGGATGACCGTCACGTTCTCCTTCGCGACGTAGGCGCGGAGACCGCCGAGATGGTCCCAGTGATGGTGCGAGCTCACGACGTAGCGGATCGGCTTGTTGGGAATCGCCCTCTTGATTTCGCGAATCACGGCGAGTGAGCGCGCCTCGTTGAGCGGCGCATCGAACACTGTGATCTGATCGCGGAACTCGACGGCGACGCTGGCGTGCGTTCCACCGCCCATGTAGAAGATACCGTTCCCGATCTTCTGCACGTCGACCTGCACGGGCGGCACCTTGGCCGTCCGCACCGCGTCGGGAATGGCCGGCGCGGCATCGGCCACGTTCGCGCGGACATCGCTCACGGTGAGGCCGAACGAGTTGTGCCCGCCGCTCACGTTCACACCCTGACCTTCCAGGTCGTCGTCGAGATCGTGATGCGCGTGGAAGTTCGTCGGCATCATCACTCCGCCGAAGTCCTTGTAGTTGGTGTAGACGAGCTCGTGATACAGGTCACCGACGACCGGATTGGGAAGCCACGTCTGAACGCGCTCCACGAGGTTCTTGGCGTTCATGGAGCACTGCACGCGGTACTTGCCGAGCGCCAAGAACGACACCGCGACGACGCGCCCCTTGCCCTGTTCGTTGCGCTCGACGGCGACGGGGTTGGCCCCCTGGGCGAGCGCCGCCTTGAGGCATCCGTGAGGCGTCAGCCAGATTTCGAGCTGCCGCGTCTCGTTGAGCGCCGGCTGCGGGACAACGTTGGTGCCGTCCACGTTCCAGGCGAAGTTTTCCCGGACAACCCAGTTCCGGCGCTGCTCGCCAACGATCGGTGTGGTGATGACCGGCGCGTTGCCGCCGCCGACCGGGCCGCCGTCTCCGGCGCCTTTCGTCGTCAGGCCGTACTCCTCTCGTGAGGATCGCGCCTCGTAGTCGATCGTCCGCGTATACGTGGTGATATTGGGAGCAGGCCAGTCATTCGCCGGGTTGTAGTTCTGGCCGACGGCGGCCACATACCCCTGATTTCCGGAGTACTGGATGCTGCGAAGGTTCTCTCCGCCCATGGCCTTGAGGGCCGCTTGCAACACGGTCCGGGCATCGGGCTCCTGCGCGATCCCCGGAATGCCGATGGTGGCCAGCAGAAACCCGACAAGGAGAATCAACACTCTGCCTCTCATAGCTCCTCCTTACTTCCAGACCAGATGCACGGTATCTCACCAATCCCGGGGACCTGCGACACGGTGCGGAGTGAAGTGTGGCTCAGGAGAATGATGGAAGCGCGTGGCGCTGTCAAGTTGCAGGAGAGGATGACGCCACCTCGATGCCAACACCCCGCCGGAGGCGGGGCAAAGCCAACACTGGCACTAGCGAGGCGGAGCCATCCACATGCTCGCCGATTTGAGGCGGAGCGCTCGCTGGTCTTGTGTTACTGTCCCTCGAAATCACGTGCGCCTGCCAACAATCGTCCTGCCGCTCGGCATCACGCTGACCGGGCTTGTTGCCGCGGTGGCGCCGTCGGCAGCGCAGCAGTCTGCCGCTGAACGCCTGCCCGCCGACGTGTTCGACGTTGCACCGCCGTCCGCCCGCGTGCGCGGTGTGCCGGGCGCAATGGCCGTACAGCTGCGCGCGTGCCCGACAGTGCCGACCGGCGACATGAGGCGCCGCGTTGTCGACATCGCCGTCCAGGAATGGGGCTTTTTCGGGTTTCGGGTGGCCGCCCCGACCGATGGCGAAGACGATGATGGGTTCCGACGTCGTCGTCCGAGACTGCCTCCTGACGAAGCGCGGCGCGTGGCTTCCTCGATCGCGGGGTACTGGGCGGTGACGCCGGAAGGGGCGTGGATTGGTACAGCGGCAGAACGACCGATGGGATGGCCCCGACGGCATCGCCGCGCGCTGGAATGCCCCCTGGTCGGCGGCGTTCGTCTCGTGGGTGATGTGCGAGGCAGGCCTTGGCGCCGCCGCTCAGTTCGAGCGTGCCGTCGCCCATCACAGCTACATCGATCAGGCGATTCGTGCCCGCGACGGTCGCGCGCCCCAGGCGGCCTTCGTCGCTTACGACACGGGCGAGACGGCAATCACGCCGGGCGACCTCCTGTGCTCGTCGCGCCGTCCTGCGTACCGCACCATCGCCGAGCGTCGGCGGCAAATGGGGGTCGGCGCGCGGAGCCACTGCGATGTGGTCGTCAAGGTGGACGAGACGCACGCGCGTATTCACGCCGTCGGCGGCAACGTGCGTGGAGTCGTCAGCCTGAAGGAACTTCCCGCGGTGCGCGAGTCGGGCAAACCGCTGCGGCCGGCCAACGGCAACCCGGAGCGTCCGCTGTTCGCCCACTTGAAGCTTCGCGCCGAGCCGATCGAGCTGAATGCGCTGGACGGGAGCCCGACGATCGCGGCCCGCTCACGCCGGGACGTTGCGGCGACGCCGCAACCGCGCAGGCCGGGCGCGCCGGTTTCATTGACGGATTAGCGAATTGACGAATTGATTGTGACGATTGTCGTGCCTTGACGTAAATTTACGAACGTGACTTGCGGCTGAAGAAATACAGCGCTCCCGGCTGAGTTCCCTGTTCCACGACCTCGAATCCTGATGACTGGAGAAGCGCGCGCCAGCGGCTCGGATTAACCGCGGCGTGATGCGCCATCGCATGCGGCGATGCGAGCCAGGCCCAGAAATCGACGTTGACGATTGTCAGCAGGAACTCTCCATCGGGTTTCAAGACCCGCGCCGCCTCATCGATCGCCTTCGGGATTCCGTTCTGTGGGAGATGATCGATGGCGGCAACGCTGATGACGCCATCGTAGGCGCTCGTGGCGAGCGGCAGTTCGCGCGCGTCACCCATTTGGGCATCCGCTCTCTGCGCAACACCGGCGATGCGCGCGTTGGCCATCAGCCGCTCCGGCGTGTTTTCTTCGATTCCGTAAAAACCTTGGTAGATGTCGACTGCGGTAACGGTGGCGCGTGGTCGTGCCAGCAGCAGGCCGACGGTCGCGCGGCCGGAACCCGCGCCGATGTCAACGACACGGCCGGTCCCCGATGACAGAAACTGCTCCGTGGACGGCGGCACGGGAAGGTTGATGCGCGGAACATGAAATGCGTAATGACCAGTCCGGCGACACCCCACGCCGCCATCGCGCCACACGCGATGACGACTCCTCGTCGCCATCCAAGCCTGGACCCTGCCGCCGCGAGTCCGCCAAACACAGCGACAGGCACCAGATGGCCCCATACGATCCACCAGCTGTAACCGAAGTCGTAGGTGAAAGGGGTTGTCATTGACGAATTGATTGTGACGAATTGTCGTGCCTTGACGTCGTCAAATCAAATTCGCAAATTCGTCAAGCCGCCGAATTCGTCAATCCGTCAATTCGTAAATCCGTCAATTCTTCGTACGACGCCTGAGGCAAGCGGGCAACACACACCACCAGCGCCGCAAGACAGGGGACCAGAGGTTGGACGTGCAGCCACAGCGACGCGGTGGACCAGGCAGGCAGCAGATAGACCAGTGCGAGCAGCGTCCAGCAGGTGGCCAGCTCCGTTCGACGAGCTCTTCCCTGCAGAGCGAGCAGGCGGTCGGCAATCACGATCAACGCAGGCGTCAGAATGACGAGGTCGTAGACCGAGGTGTGCGGCGAGATCAGGATCGCCGCCGGAAGAATGAGAACGAAGCAGAGGTCCGGGTCCAGTTTCGTCGCCCAGCGGCGGGCAAGGGCGAACACGAGCCATGCCGAACAGACAAGCGAACCAGCGACGGCAACCGGGGCCAGACCGGGAACGATCTGGAAGAAGGCTTTGAACGAATGCATCAGATGAAGCTTCGGTTCGATGAGCGCCGTGAGCGCCGGCAGCCTTCGCAGCATGTCGACGTACTCGACGAGAGCGGTCTGTCCGAAGTACGCCGCGGCCACCGTCAGCTGCAACGATGCGCTCAGCGCCATGCCTGACAGGACTTTCCATCCGCCCGTGAGCAGAAGCACACCACAGAGCGCGAGAGCCAGTTGCGGTTTGTAGAAGAGCAGGCCGAAAACAACACCGGCGAGCACACGTTTGCCGGAGCGAAGACAAAGCCATCCAATCGTGTAGCTCGCCAGGGCAATTGCGGAATTCTGGCCGTGAATGAGCAGCTGCCACAGCGCCGGCGACGCCAGTGCCAAAAGAATCAGTTCGGTCCGGAAAGGTTTCAGCGTCGGGACGAAGCGAAGCGCCGCCATGCAACATAGCGCGTACGCGATTAACGTCGTGACCAACCAGAGAGCAAGGCTTGCCAGATACGGGAACCACGCGAAGGGCGCAAACGCCAGGGCAACCTGCGGGCCGTACACGGGTACGAAGTAGGTGAGGTCGGCGCCAGGGACAGCCGCTCGCAGGTAGTCCGCTTGTCCCTGTATGTCGTAGAGCAGCGACGCATCGCCGTCAACGGCGAGCCGTCCCAGGACATAGAAATGCACATAGTCCTGGCCTTTCAAATGCCCGTTCAGTCCGACGACCCCGGACGGCGTGAGATTCAACACAAAGACGGTGGCGAAGGCGAGCGCCGACACGAGCGACCATCGGCGGATGCGGCGGCGGAGGCGCGACATCGCACCGGCGACAGGCAAACCACGAGCCACCATCGCGCGTTCACGACTGTTGCTGTCCGATTGATTGTATTGGCGAGGTTGTGCGTCAGCCTACGAGGAATGTAATCCGGTAACAACTTTGGATCTCGTCGGTTCCTGCTTCGATGAACACGAATTAATCGTCGGTTCAGGGTGTGCTCACGCAGCGTTGGTGGGGTTGGCCGAGGGTACGACGCGTGGGCCGTGCCTTATACCGAGGCGCGGCGATCTGAACATTCCCTGAATTCTTCGTCAGAATGCCGGCGCTCGACCTCGCGGAAACTTCAGCAAACTCAGGTGCCGCCCGACTCCACCGGCGCCGCCATTGGCGACGCGGCGGTGAGGCTGACCGTTATAATGCGCCTGTAGGAATGATCGCGATCGTTTGGCGGACGGTGCCTGCAGGCCTTCGAGCATGGCCGGCCCCGAGCCTTCTCCCGACGGCTTCATCCGTAGTGGGCTATCAGATAACGAGGTACCCAGCACCCATGACAATTCAGAACACAAGCACCACTGGGACCGTGACCGCCACGGCCCGCACCTCCGTTGCAAAGGCCCGTAATGCGTTCGTGAAAAAATTTTTTTTTTTTTTTTTTTTTTTTTTTTTTTTTTTTTTTTTTTAAAATCGCGCCGATCGTCACGGTTTCACTGCTCGCGGTCTTTGTATTCGACCCGCATGGTCTCGTGGTCACGGGTCTGGCCCAGACTCAGCAACCATTGAACCCGGCGGGCGGCCAGCCGGGGGGCCCGCCAATCTCGCCCAAGCCGGGCGGTCCGCTGACCCCGTTCGACACGACGTACAAGACCGACGCCATCGAGTTCCTGCTCGTTCCGGACCAGTTTGTCGAGTACAAGTTTCAATCTGAAGACGGGCACAGATGATGGTGTTCAACTGGAAAGCCACGGCGCCGGTTGATGTGGACTTCCACACCGTACCGAGGGCAAGCCGATCTCGGCATCCGAGACGTTCATGAGAGGAAAGGCGAGCAACGGCCAAGGCACCTATCGCGCGCCTTACCCCGGCCTTCACGGCTGGTACTGGAAGAACGCCGGCAAGGAAAACGTCAAGATCATCCTCTACGCGTCAGGGTTCTTCGCGGAAGCGCGAATGTTCAGCGGAGACCCGGTCGGCGAACAGATGGAAGTGCGGGACCCGCCGCCCCCGAGTGCACTGGGGTCCGACCGTCTCTCCGCTCCCCAAGACGGCTTGAACGTCCCGGTCGGTGAACACAGGGGTTCCATTTTTTGAGCCGGTTTCATAGCTTGGCTCTCGTCGAGAGCCGATCAGCCGTCATGGTGATCCCGGCCGCCGATCGTGACACCCATCCACAGCGCGAGCGAAACAGCACCGACTGCCCTCGGCACCCACGACGGCAGGCGTCCTTCGTCGGCGAGCCTACCCGGCGGCGCACCGTCGCCGTGGACACCACCGTCGCCGCGAGGAGGCACATCTTGAAAACGAACACCGGAGACCTGGGAGTAGCTCGCGCATTCGCCGTGAACTGCGGGATGCCGGTCGCCAGCACGGCCAGGCCGGCCCAGAGCAGAATCCGTTGCGCGCTCCACGCGATGTCCGCGCGCGACTGGCGGACGGGACCCCACCCGAGCAGGCGCAGGTCGACAATCAGGATCGCGCCGATGAACGTCGTGACGGCGACGAGGTGCAGAGACTGCGTCGCCGTGAACAGCCAGAGCGATTCGCGGTATGCCTGGCTCATCGCCAGGCCTTCGCACCATTCGAGGAACGGCAGCAGGAACAATCGGCCCCTTCAGTCGAATCGTTAAAGGCGATGAGCCGCCCCGAGACGATGATCGCGCACCAGAGCAGCAGCGAGACAGCGCCGGCCAGCTGCGCCGTCGCGGTGACCTGCGGATCCTCGTCCCACCGTCTGGCCTTCTGATAGGTCCTCACGTGAAAGGCCAGCGCGTTGACCGCCGCCAGCGCGAGCAGCACGAGCTTGACGCGAAAGAACACGTTTCCGTAGTAGCGCAGCGGATCCACGCAGCAGAGAAGAAGTCCGGTGGCAGTGCTCGGTCCGAGAGCCGGCCATCTGCCACGGGAAGAGCCGCCGCTGGATCTGCGTCAGCGGCGCGTGCGTGAACGCCAAGCCGACGAGGCGCAGATCCATCATGATCACGAGACCGGCGAAGGCGGCCATGCTGGCGACGTGCGCCGTCTCGATGATCGGGTAACCCCAGGCGGACTCGCGGACCGCAGTCGTCCAGGCGAGCCCTTCGAGCCACTCGAGGGCGGGGACGATCGAGGGCATCGCGAGCTGGGTTCCGCGCCTCAGCGTATCGGCGCCGTCGCTCGGCCCACCGACCGCGCCGATGTAGAAGCTGCGTCCGTCGGCCAGTCCAGCGTCCGGCCGTTGGCGAGCGTCGGATTCTTCCTGCTCTGATAGCCCTTTATCACGAGGGACATGCCGTCGACCGTGTCGGTCTTTTTCAGCCCGCGGCGGTTCATCTGGCCCGGACCCGAAGTCTCGACCGTCCACTGCTTGACGGTGCCATCCGGCTGCTTGACGTCCATGTAGATCCAGCCGTGCGGGTTCACCCACTCCATTCTGGCCAGGGTACCCGTCAGCGTCACCGGTTTGTTGACATCGTCCTCTCCCGCGAACGGATGATGCGCTAGTGCCGGCTGGCCCGCACAGAGTGCTCCAGCCGCGAGCGAAGCGAGAACAATCCCCGTCTTCATCAGATGCCTCCGGTCAAAATCCCATGCGGATGCGCGTCAGCGAGCCGATGCCACGGCCTTCGGAAACCAGAACACCTGATGGCAATTCTCGCACGTCGTGTCGATCGCTTCCCGGCGTCGAGCAGCGCCTGGGGATCCTTGCATCGATCGCGGCTAGCGCCGGCTTCACCGAGTCCTGCAGCTGTTGCACGTAAAAGTTCCAGCCGTCGCGATTCTTGTCGATCAGCGAGCGAATCTCCTCGGGCGCCAACTCGACACCCGGCGCCAGGGACGGGGCGCCCGGGGGCGCGACCGGGCAATCGGGCATCAACAGGAGGTTGGCCGCTTCGCTGACGATCAGCGCGTGGCGGCGCACCTCGGCCCACTCTTCGTCGGCGGCAGGGGCGTGATCGGTCGTGCCGTTGTCATTGACGGTCTTCACCGAGTTCCACACCACGTCTACGGAGGGATGGATCACGCTGTTCATGACCTCCGGATCGTCGCGACAGGGCGGTACGGGGAGACCCGCAGGCGGCGGCTCCTCGGCCTCGGGAGGCGGCGCCGCGCAGCCGGCGAGCAGAGACGCGCCGACCAGCACGACCGCGGCGGCCGCGTGGCGATGTTGAGAGCACTTCATAAAAACGACGATAACTGGAAATGTCAACCTCGGTCAAATCCAGGGCGTCACGCTATCGCACGAAGGCTCATCTGCCGCATCTAAAGGGACGGGAATCGTCCCGCCGATCCTTACTGCAACTTCAGGAAATCTTCAGATGCTTGTTACACCTCGCTCCGATAAGCTCGCGTGCGCTGCGATTGAGCAGCGTGTCGCAGGAGTCGATGATGTCGATGTCTTCAGTGTCGCGGTATCTGTTTGTGTTTCTCCTCGCTCTGGGGACCGAGACCGGGGCACTCGTGCGCGCGGGTGGGGCACAGACTCAAGACCGACGGTAAGTGGAACCGTCGTTGCTCGCGCCACCGGGCAGCCGATCCTCGATGCGACGGTCACCGCGGAAGGATCGGGCACGACGGCGATGACCAACGGGCTCGGCCGCTTCGAACTGAACAGCCCGTCGGCGGCGACGCTCGTGGTGAGCGCGCCCGGCTACCTCGAGCTGCGCGTCCCGGACGCGCAGCCGCAGACGACCGCTCACCATCGAGCTCGAACGCGACGCCCAACATCCTTGAAACGGTGCAAGTGACCGCCACCAAGTCGGCGCTCAGTGTCGGCGATGTGGCCGCACCGACGACGATCGTCGACCGGGAAACGATGGAGCGTCGCGGCGACCAGCGGCTCACTGAAGCCATAGAACACACGCCGGGCGCCTTGGTCACCACCGAGCTTGGCATCTTCGAGTCGGTGCTCTTTCGCGGCATGCCGCGCGTCGGCAACGAGTTCACGAACACCCTGTTGCTCATCGACGGCGTCCCGCAGACGAACTCGGGCAACGAGGCGCGCGTCGTGGCGCTGCCGATCAACGACGCCACCAGTATCGAGGTCGTGCGGGGACCGAACTCGGCGCTCTATGGACGCACCGCGATCGGCGGAGCCATCAACGTGCTCACCGCCGATCCCACCGTGCAGCCGGAGCTCAAGATCGACCTGACCGGCGGCCAGTTCGGCACCGCGAAGGCGGTGGTCAGCCGGATCCGGACCCATCAGCGGATGGGGCGGCTACTACGTTTCATTGGGGAAGGAGCGCAGCGGCGGCTACTGGGAAACCTGGTCGACAACGATTTCGACATGGGAAACACGGCCTTTTTCGGCAAGTTGAAATTCGCTCCGGATGCGCGCGGTTCGGCAGCGTCACCTTCAACCGCGTGTCATCCGACAACAGCACGCCGACCAACGAGCCGGTCATCGACGGCGTGCTGCTGCACGAGCTCGACCCGGCATTCGAGAGGTTCACCAGCTTCAACATCCCGGGGCCGAACTACCACCAGGGAGAGACGCGCGTTCACCTTCAATTACAACCGCCAGCTCACCGACTGGGCGAGGATTGTCGAGACGTTCGGCTATCGCGCCGTTCAACTGAAGTTCATCGACGACGGCGACTTCATCGGCGAGCCCTACAGCCTTCGCCGTCAGACGGTCACGATGTATCCGTTCAGCCAGCAGGCTCGACGAAGACATCTACTACCAGGAGGCGCGGCTCGAGCTGAACGCAGCCACGGGCACGATGCGGCATCTCCTGACGCTCGGCGGATGGTACGAGCGCAACAATGGAACGCTGGCGGCCGATTTCATCTACACCGACGAGGACCTGTTCGGATTCCCCGATATCAGCTACGTGAACCCGGTCATTCCTCGAGGAGCGCTCTGGCAGCACGACGAATCCTCGCGCGTCTACAACCTGGGCATCACCGGCCTGTTCGGTCAGTACATCCTCGAACCGACGACGAAGGTCGATCGTGACGCTGGCGGCCGATACGACCGGCTGGCGCTCGACGCAACCGTGGAACGGCGGCGAAGGCCGAGGACACGTTCGATGCCTTCAGTCCGAAGGTCGGCGCCACGTTCAAGCTCGTCGAGACGTCCGCGACCGCGTTGAACGTGTACGGCGCGTACTCGCAGGCGTTTCTCCCGCCTCGTCGTCCGAGCGCGCTGCAGCCGGCCGATGTCCCGCTCAATCTGAGGCCCGAAGACATTGAAAACTACGAAGGTGGTCTGAAGGGAAGCCTCCTTGGCGGCCGACTGTCGCTGGAAGCGTCGTACTTCTACATGACCGACGAGGGTGTCGTGCTGAGGCAGCGGCAGGGACCGTTCTTTCTGGACACGAACGCAGGGGAGCGAAAGTTCAAAGGGTTCGAGACCGGCTTTGGATGGTCGCCGCTGTCGAAGGTGTCGACCTATCTGAATGCCTCGTTCTATCGCAGCCGGTTCGGAGAGTTCGTCATCGAGGCGGCGCGGGCGGAACACGGTTTTGACCGGCAACCGTCTCGTACTCGCGCCCGACACGATCGTGAATTGGGGCCTGAACGTGAAGCCCATGCCGGCCGTCGACCTGACGCTCGACATCAAGCATGTCGGTGAAGCCGTCGGCGACGAGAGCAACACGTTCCTGATCGACGCCTATACACTGGTCGATGCCGGCGGTCACATGGCGGCGCGGGCCCTTCCGCGTCACGCTCTCCGCGCGCAACCTGTTCGACACGAGTACTACTTCGACGTCAACAGCGAATCGGCGGATCCTGGCCCGCCTCGACAGGTATTGCTGAGCACCACGATCCGCATTCGGTAGAAGCGGCGGGCCGTAAAGGCCCGCCCTACGGGAGTCTGAACCGTGAAGGCCCGCCCTACGGGAGTGTGGCGACCGCAGTCTGCACCTGGAACGACGCGTCGCTGTCGCCGGTGCCGACCCTCTCGGTCCACGCGAGGACGAGCTCCTTGCCCGTGCGCGCGATGCGCGGGAAATCCATCGCAAGCCTCGCCGAGGCGCTCGAAACTGGCTACGGCGTCGGATCGCGCACCTGATGGCTGAATCCGCCGCAGCTTGACCTGCGATTGTTTGTCTGCAGATTCAACCCATGAAGCGACAGCCGACCCGTCATCGAGGAGATCGACCCCGACGCGGCCAAGCGACACTCCGTCATCGAGTCGAATCGGCTGCCCCCAGCTGCGACCCGCGTCGCTCGAGAACGCAGCCCATGCCTGACCCTTGTCGTCTTTGGCGGTGAACCAGGCCACCACGACATCGCGCCCTCTGGCGCTCAGCATCGGACCGTTCACCGGACAGCCATAGACTTCCCAGTTGTCGTCGTGGACGCGCGTGGCTTCCGTCCACTTGCCGCCCTCGAGCCGCGACACCGCGATATCACGGATCTCCTTGTCGGAGCGGTCGCGAAATGCAGTGAGTATTCCGTCCGCGGTGACCGCCACCGTCGTCGAACAACATTCGCACGCCCGCGAATCGACAACGCCTTCGCCCGTGCGCTTCCACTGTGCGTCGTACGCGGCGTAACGCAGCGCCATGGGTCCACCTTCGGGATTGGCCTCGCTGGGCTGCACATCGCGTCCATCGAGCCAGATCACCCCAAGCCCGTTCCCCGGTAATTCGAACAGCGACGAAAATGCATGCTGCTGTTCTGTGCCGTCGTGGTGAGGGACGATGGGCCGAGCCCAGGTCTTGCCGTTGTCCTGCGAGTACGACAGATTCACGTCGGACCCCTCGTAGATGGGATTCGTCGAAATGAGCCAGTTGGCGACGAGCATGCCGTTCGGCCGCCGCAGGACCGTCGGGGGATCGGCATAACTGAGGAACCAGTTGTCGCCCGATGCGACCGTGGTCGGTTCGCTCCAGCCGGAGGACGTGCGCTCGGCAAATCTGAGGCGCTCCTTCGGTCCCTCGCGTTCGACCCAACTCAGAATGAGACCGCGATCGGAAGCTGTTAACCGGGGCAGCATCGTGGCAGGCCCGGCCGGCGACGACACGGTTTGCACCTGAACCGTCCAAGCCGGCGCGGTCGCCGGTGATTCGGCAGCACCGTTTGCGCCGCCGGGCTCACGCGAACATGAGGCTGCCATTATCACGAGGGCGGCGACGAGCAACGCCGGCAACCTGAACTGCATGTCTATCTCCTGTGATCGCTCGGGTTTCATCCGCTCCCGGATGGCCGGGCAGGCCTTGGCACGTGACGGCCTGCGCGCGGGTCAACCATGGAACCAGCCAAGGGCTCTGCCCTTGATATCCCCGCAGTGCCCTTGGCTGGTTGCCAGTCTCTTTTGGCGCGCTTCGCGCGCCTAGGACCGCTAGGCGCGTCACAACGAGTACGAAATTCTCGCAACGAGCCGCATAGCGGTCCAAGCGCGGCCAGCCGCGACAAACCGGCGCGAGCGTGGCGACGCAGCCGCCGCCACGCCGGCACCAGCGTTGTGGCGCTCAACGCCAGTCCGCCGATGCTCAAGCCGATCACGACGATATCCCAGAGAGGGCGTTTGTAATAGATCGACGGGAAATCGAGGCTGTGCAGCCCCTGGTAGAGCCAGCGCCGGAGCCGGCGAGTGTCGTCCGTTCTCTGCACGATCGCGCCGCGACGCGGATCCACGTAGAGCCACGTCTGCGCTTCGTCGGCATAACGAACGCGCAATACCGGTAGCGGCCGCCCGGCCCGCAAATCGTAATAGTGGGCGTCGTACTCGTGCAGCCACTCCGCGTCTTCCACAGGCACGCCGGGCATCGCGGCGCGGGCGAGCTCGATCATCGAGTCCCCGCCGAATCGCGGCTCGTCGAACCGCTCGAAGGTGCCGGCCTCCGGATGAACCGCCGAGACGTATCGATGCTCGAGCTCCGGTCGCGGCGCACGCGGCCTCAATCCGACGTGCATCCATTGCACGGCCTCAGCGGCCGACGGCGCGCGCTGCGCGAGCCAGAACGGCTCGCCGCGGAACTGCGTCGCCTCGAGCTCCTTGACCGATGCTTCCGCGCGTTGCAATCCGAGGGAACGTTCGATCTCCGCGACTGACCTCCGCATGTTCTCGAGCGTCAGCAGATCGACACGTAAGGGGCCGCCCGTGAACGCGTCGCGCTGTTGTGCGGTAACGCCAGGCGAAGAAAACCAGTTGAAAGGCCCCATCGACAGCAGGCCGCTGTACGTCCACGTCAGCGTGATTACGCCGAACACAAGGCCTGTGTAGTGGTGCCACTTCATGAGGCCGGCATACGGCGACTGCGAGGGTATCCGCCTCAGTCTGAACCGGCTCATGGGTGAGTAGCGCCACAGGCCCCAGATCAGCCCGGTGAGACACATCACGCACCCGATCAGCGACGACCAGATGATGAATTCGCTCCATACCGTGCCATTCTTGCGGAACGGTGTGAAGTACACCCAGTGCGTGACCGGGCCCAGGTAACCCCAGAAGCGCTCGCGGCCCGTTGTTCTCAGCACCACATCGCCGGTGATCGACGAGACGTACAGGCGCGTCGCGTCGCTGTCGTCCAGCGCGAAGCGGTGCATCGGCATCAGTCCGCGCGCCTGCAGCGTCCACTGATCGGGCTCGGTCAGGTAGCCGTCGTACACAAAAGTTCCCGTGTAATCGGGCGCGTAACGCCGCGCGATCGCTTCCGCTTCGGCCCTCTCGACCGGGGCGAGGACCTCGGCGGTGTCAGCGAATACGATGGTTTCGTTCCGGCCGGCGCCGAAACGGTAGATCGGTCGATTGCCGAACATGCCGACGCGAACCCGCTCGACCGAGATCTCGGCGGCGATCTTCTGCGCAGTGGTCTCGGTTCCGGGCCGCGTCAACTCGGCCAGCGCCGCCGCGTCGTCGGAGGCGAGGCCAACGGCCCTGGCCGCTTCGAGCGGTGAAACCGTTGCCGTGGACAGGTCGAGTGCTGGCGCGCGCGCGAGCCGTTCTTCAGAGGCAAGCCCGGGCATGCGGGCGTACATCATCACGACGCCCGAGATGAACCAGGCAACGAACAGCACGCCTCCAAGGATCCCCAGCCACCGGTGGCTGTAAACGAGCCATCTTTTCCAGTCGAGCCAGCCACGGGCCCGGTCCTTAAAGGCTCGCCGTGCCCGCGGCTGGCTGACAGTATCTCTTGGCGCGCTTCGCGCGCTTGACAGCATCAGTTCGTCCTCACGCGCACTGTCGCGATGGCGTTGAAGGGCTGGCCCGGATACAGCTGGCGATTCCCGAGCGACGAGATCCAGTAGACGCGGTCGGTCAGGTTGGTCAGGTTGAGCGCCACCTGCACGCGGCCCCGAGTGTAGGAGGCGCCGAGATTGAGCAGCTCATACGGATTGAACGCGACGGCGTTGTTGTCGTTGATGAACTGTTCCGAGACCACTCGCGCTCCGCCCATCACCGAGAGGCCATTCTGCCACGCGTAGGACGTCGATACGCTCAGCGTATGCTCGGGCGCGCGCCGCGGCACGTTGCCGGAGAGATTCATGCCGGCATTCGTCAGGTAGTCGAGCAATCTCGCCCGGGTGAATCCGTATCCGAGATCGACTGTCCACGTGGGCGTCAGCCTGCCGCGCAGGTCGGCTTCGAATCCGCGTGATCTTACTTTACCGATCTGCTCGAACCAGCCGCCGCCGATGGAGCGGGCGACGTTCCGTTTCTCGATCTGATAGACGGCGGACGACAGCTCCAGTCGCTCCTGCATCATCCGGAATCGCTGTCCCACTTCGTACAGCACGCCGTACTCCGGATCGAGCAGAGCGCCGTCAGGCTGAACGCTGAAGTTTGGTCTGAACGATGTGGAATTCTGCGTGTAGATATCGAGCGCGGCAGTAGGCTGATATACGAATCCGGCCCGGTAGGTGACATCTCCCGATCGGCCCCTCGTTATGGGCCCCTCGGTCTCCGTGCCGTTGGCGACCGGGTTGTTGTGTGCGCTGCGCCTGAGCCGGTCGACACGCACTCCTGCCACCACTTTCAGTTGTGAGGTCAAGGCCAGCGCGTCCTGGACGAACAGTGCATGGGTGCGCTGCGTGGAGTAGTCGATCCGTGTGACCGGAAAGCTCAACGGGTCGACCGATGCGTGGGTCTCCACCGGGTTGAAGAGGTCCACAGGCGTCGTATTGAAATTCGCGCCGGCGCGCCGGTCAGTGTAGTTGTCATACAGCTGGTAGTCCCACCCGACGAGGACATCGTGGTCCACGCCGAACTTCACGCGTCCGGCAAGCTCCGCCTGATTGACCCAGGGGCGGCCATGATGCTTGAAGTAGAGCAAACCTCTGTTGACGCGGCTCGGCGGCGTCACGTCCAGGAACTCCGTCACCCAGTAGTGGTCGTCAAAATATCTGTATCCCACGGTGTCGCGGAACGCGAGCGGGCCGAACAACTGCGAGTAGCTGACGCGGGTGTTGTGTTCGACGCCCACTCCGAAGTCCTGAGGCGTGTTGTACCGAATGCCCCGGTCGACCTTCGGAATGACGTCCGTACCGTCACCTTGCACGGCGCGGGACAGGGGATCCCCGATGGCCGTTCGTTCCGGATCGGGCACGAAGCCGGCAGCCAGAGGGACGAGCGGAATGCCGCCGTCGCCGCTCACGCGAACGCGATCGAACATGTGGCGCACGTCGAGCTGCGCGGCGTTCGAGATCTTCCACATGAGCGACGGCGTGACGTTCAGACGTTTTGAAGGATCGTGCCGGAAGTTCGTGGCCGACTCGCCGCCGATGTCGAAGCGATAGAACAGGCCGTTCCCGTCGCCGACGATGCGGCCGCCCGCGCCGAACGAACCGCGGTAGGTCTCCCACCGTCCGGCGCCCATCGAAAAGTCATACACCGGCTCGGGCGACGGCTTCTTGAGGACCAGGTTGACCGTTCCCCCGATGGCGCTGCTGCCGTACAGCACGGATGCCGGCCCTTTCAGCACTTCGAGCCGGTCGACGTTGGCGAGCTGGGTGTTGACCCGATTGCCTTCGTTCCGGATGCCGTCCACCATCATCACCGAGTCGCTGAAGCCGCGGAACACGTATGACTGGTAGACGCCATACGTGGTGTACGCCGCGACAGAGGACACGTTTTGGAGTGCGGTGACGACGTCGTTGATGGCATGGTTCTCGAGGAACGTCGAGGTCAGCGTGTTCACCGTGAGCGGCTGGTCCCGCAGCGGCGTTCTGATTCGGCCGATCGTTGGTACCGTCGCGACACCCTCGACCGTGATCTCTTCGCGGAACCCACCGAGCTGCAGTGTGATGTCGAGGGTGCGAGCCTGAGTGCCGATCGTGACGGTCTGCGTGTGCAGGGTGAAGCCGGTTGCCGTAACTTCCACACGGTACTCGCCGGCCGGCAGTCCCTCGATCTGAACGGTTCCGTCGTCGCGCGTGATGCCGGTCTGCAGCACGCCCGATGGAAGGTGCGTGAAGACCACGGCTGCGCCTGCGACGGCGGCACGATCCGGATCGACGACCCGCACTTCCATCGAGCCGCTCTGCGCGGAAGCTGAGGCGACAAACACCAACGTCAGGGTAATAACCACACAAAGAATGCGAACGGCATACATGGCAGTCCTCACGAAGCAAGAGCGTTGAACGCGATCGCGAATCCGCATCGGGGCACGACGCTACGATCAACGCTGGCGCCTTACAACTGAAGATTTCCTGAAGTTCCTGTCAGGCAGCCGAATCCGTGGCAGATTCGGGATTGGTTGGTGACACGCCGTGGCGCGAACGGCCGCAACGCGCGAGCGGGATTACTGCGATGCGGCTGTTGGCCTGATTCCTATGTAAAGGCCGCGGTTGAACAACCCCACGGGATCGTGCTCGACGGTGAGACCGGCGTCCATGAAGGCGCGACGGTATTCATCGTGCGTGAAGAGACCCAGCTCGTGCAGTTCGGTGAACGTGTCGATTCCGTTCGTCGTGCCGGACCATGTAGTGAATGTCGAGCCTGCGACAGATTACCCGCTCCGGCCGGCCCGTATACATCCAGGCAATCTTGAGTTCGGGCTGGTCCACCACGTTGAAGGTGATC
The DNA here is from genome assembly GCA_963814955.1 of uncultured Acidobacteriota bacterium. Taxonomy (GTDB): domain Bacteria; phylum Acidobacteriota; class Vicinamibacteria; order Vicinamibacterales; family UBA2999; genus DATCJA01. The sequence continues at coordinate 31,422 of CAWFEX010000006.1, read as the reverse complement.
CGTTGTCGACGACGAAGAAGCGCGCGACGCCGAGAGCGCGATGATGCGCAAGATTCGCCGGCAGGAGATCAACTTCGTTTCTAACGACCATGAACGCACGGATCTCGTCTTCGACGTCTGGAACAGGCCTGCGATCCAGTTTGCGAAGAGTTGCGGCGCTATCGGCAACTCCGGTGCAGTTCTTCACAGGTTGATACTACCTCGCACGCTTCGTCTCTCGGGTTTGGACTTCAACGCGCCTCCGCCGTCGCTCATTGAATACAATTTGAACTTGCGATGCTTTTGCGAAGTCGCTCTCTGCGAAGTGACTGGAGGCGATACCGGGATTTCACGGCAGCCAGGCGAGGTCTTTTCGATTCCGAATCTCTTGCCCCTGCGGAGCGGAATCTACTCGCGACTATATCCCTCGACGTAGATCCGCGCGATTCCATGTACATCGCCGGCCGGGCCGATCACTACCTTCGTGTCGGCCTGTCCGCCATCAGGTGCATTCGTCGGGCGTTTGCGAATCCAGACGATCTGAATCATGTCAGGGCGGTTCTCGATTTTCCTTCGGGCTACGGACGCGTTCTCAGATGGCTGCGCACGATGTTCGGCGGCGCCCGAATCTCGTGCGGCGACATAGATGTGAGCGCCCTGGAGTTTTGCTCTCGCACGTTCGAGGTCGACACCGTGGTTTCAAGTTTCGACGTCGACACCATCACCATTCCAGGAACCTTCGATCTGATCTGGTGCGGGTCACTCTTGACGCATCTCGACGAACAGCGAACCGCAGCGTTCTTGCGGCTGTTCTATCGGCATCTGAGCGACAAAGGCGTCTGCGTCTTCACCATGCACGGTCGTCAGTCGTTGGAGTGGATCAAAAGCGGAAGTGTGACGTATGGCCTTTCCGACGAATCCCAAGGTGCGCTGGTGACTGGGTTCGAAGCAAAGGGATACGGTTACGCGTCGCTCGACGGCGACGAATATGGCATTTCGCTGGCGGCACCGCCGTGGACGGACGCTGCTGCGCGCCTTGCCGGGCCCTGGAAACGTGTGCTGTTCGAAGAACAGGGCTGGGACAACCATCAGGATGTCTATGCTTTCGGCAGAGCCTAGTTGCCTCGACGCTGGTCGACCTGAACAATAGCGAGACCATCATGAATCGCGTGTTGCTGCTCGTCGCGTCAGCGGGAAACGAGGTGATGACTGATATCGCCTCAATCGTCGCCGAGGGCTTATCAGCGCACAAAGTGGCCCACGAGATCGTGATTGACGATCTGCCGTCGCCAGCGGCGGACACTTTTCTCCTGGTTGTCGCACCGCACGAGTTCTTTCCGTTATTTGCGGAACCTCACTTCGGGTTCGAGCACGTCGAGAAGATCCTCGGGAACATTCATGTCTTGAATGTCGAGCAGCCGGGCAGCCAGTGGTTCGAGCTTGCGTGGCACTACGCGCAGCGAAGCCGGGGCATATTCGACATCAGTTCCGAGGGTTGTCGAGAGTTCGCGCGTCGCGGCAGGGTCGCATCGCACCTCCCGCTGGGCTTTGCGTCCTTCCTGGCGAACCCCACACCGCGAGAAGGCGAAAGACCGATCGACATTCTCTTCGTGGGCCATCTGTCTCCCCGTCGTGAGCAGTTCTTCGCGCGTCATGCCGTCACGTTCAGCCGTTACCGCTGTCAAATGATATTCACCGATGTCTCGTCACCCCGTACGACGGAGACCGCCGGCTACTACGCTGGCCGCGCGCGACTCGACCTGCTCGCCGACAGCAAGATTGTTCTGAACGTGCATTCGAGCGAGCGAACGTATTTCGAAACACACCGGGCTCTCCTCGCGCTGGCGAATCGATGCCTTCTCGTGACTGAAACGAGCCGAGGCACGGAGCCACTACTCAACGGACAGCACTTTGTGATGGACGCGCTCGACAGCATTCCGTCGCAGTGCGCCCACTATCTCGCACATCCCGAGGCGCTGGCGGCACTGGCCTCTGGTGGCTACGACTTTCTGTCGACTCGATGGCGGGTTTCCGACACGTGCCAGCCGCTCATCGACGCCGTCACCAATGACTCACGCGCCACAGTTTCGTTTGCCGCATCGTCCCGGGACAGCGGGTCGGATGAAACGGACCGTCGCAATGTGATGCAGCGGATGTTCGAAGCGCGCGCGCGACGTGAGCGGGGAGACGACTGCCGTACGGTTGCCGACAACCGTGCCTATCTGAATGCCGGTCCACCGTCCGTAAGCGTCGTCGTCACGCTGTACGACTACGCGCGATACATCGAAGAATGCCTCACCAGCGTGCTCGCCTCGGAACCGGTGCCCGGCGGGCACGAGATCGTGGTTGTTGACGACGCCTCGACAGACGATTCGGGCGCCATCGTCGAGTCGATCATGGATCGCGCCGTTACTCCGATCCGTCTGGTGAGGAAGACGCTGAATACCGGGCTTGCTGAAGCGAGAAATACGGGAGTAGAGCTTGCCCGCGGTCGGGCGGTCTTCATCCTGGATGCTGACAACTGGATTTATCCCGAATGTCTGCGCGTCCTCTTTACGGCACTGGTGAGCGACGGGTGCGCGGCGGTCTTTCCGATCATTCGCACGTTCTCGGACCAGAATGCGGAGCCGCTGGGACTCATTTCAGCCCGGCAGTGGGACGTTCGCTCGCTGGTTCGGGGTCCGTACATCGACGCTATGGCGATGTTCGACCGCGATGCCGTCCTGTCGGTAGGAGGGTACTCCACCGAGCTTATCGAGCATGGGTGGTTCGGATGGGAGGACTACGATCTGTGGCTGAAGCTGGCGCGTGCGAAAAAGCGATGTGAAATCGTTCCCTCGGTGCTCGCGTCCTATCGGATTCACGCGAGCTCGATGATACAGCGAACGAACCGCTCGTCCGAGAACATTGCCGCTCACCTCAGAGTGAAATTTCGCGACCTCGTTCGCCAATACCCGGAGCTCGATCGTTACTTCGGGTTCCCGGCTCCGGGCGCGCGGCCCGCACCGCCCGCGTCCAACGCCGAGGGACGTTGGGACGGCGACGAAATCTACCACCGTTGCGAGGAGTTACAGCGCCGGTTGACCGAGGTGTACGCGTCCAAGAGTTGGCGTATTACCCGGCCGTTGCGCTGGGTGTACAAAGTACTCGCCAATCGCAGAATGCCGTCGGGCCCCGGCTGACCCACACACGCCATCCGATCGCCTCGACTCTCATGTCATGCTCGCGACATAGCGCGCCGTGACGTCCGGAGCCGGCGCGTCCATCACGATCCTGCCACGCTTCGAGCAGCAGCGCGCGGTCGCAGAACGTGGAGATGATGCGAGGGTCGTGGCTCACAATGATCGCACTGTGTCCAGCGGCGCGCACCTGTCGGTAGCGCTCCTCGCAGCGCTTGCGGAAGCCGACGTCGCCCACGGCGAAAATCTCGTCGAGCACCAGCACGTCTCTCGCCGCGCGAAACGCAACAGAGTACGCGAGCCTGGCGGCCATGCCGCTCGAGTAATGCTTTAGATGCATCCGCGCAAACGGGCGTAGCTCAGCGAACTCGAGAATCGCATCCACACTGCTGCGCACCTCGGACAGGGACAGGCCCATGAGCGTGCCCATGAGACAGATGTTGTCGATCGCATCGAGGTCAGAATTCCAGCCGACCCCGAGCTCCAGAATCGGTGTGACGTGGGCACGCGTGATCACGCGGCCTGAATCGGGCATGTAGATGCCGCAAAGAATCTTCAACAGCGTGCTCTTGCCACTGCCATTCGCTCCCATCAGGCCAAGCGCCTCGCCGCGCCTGAGCGCTAGTGACACCGAGTCGAGCACCCGCAACTCGCGCATTGGCCGAGGTCTGAACGCCGCGAACACGTGCTCGCGCACTGTGTTCCGATGCTCGTCAGGAATCCAAAAGGACTTCGAGACGTTCTGCAGTTCGACCAACGTCATCGCGGCCACCCTTACACGTACTCCGCCGCTCGCGGCCCGTAGCGCCGCATCACAAACGTCCCGATTGTCACTGCGACGGCGACTTCCAGCATCAGATAAACGTGTCCGATCAAGCTTGGCGCGGTGTTCGAGACCAGCGCAGCCCTCGAGAACTCAATGATGGGTGTCGGAGGCCAGAGATAGAAATAAAAGTGCAGCCGCTCGGGTACGATGCCGAGCGGGTAGACAATCGGCGCCACGAAGAAACCCGCCTGTGTCACGACGTCCCAGACCTGGTTCAGATCGCGGTACCTGAGGAAGAGCACGCTTGCCGCAAGAGAGAACGCCACCACGAGGAGCGTCAGCGCAGAGCAGTAGACGACAAAGAGAGCGATCCCTGGCACCGACGGCGGTGAACCGGCCAGCGTCAGGAACACGACGATGAACATGCTGAACACGACCAGCGTGATCAGCGGATTGGCCATCGAGGTGAGAACGAGCAGCCAGAGCGGAACCTTCGTCTTCTTGAACAGAAACGCCTTGGCATGGAGCGATGCCAGCCCCGTTTTGGTGCCCTCTGCAAAGAAATCCCACAGGAACAACCCGACGATGAGCTGCAGCTTGTAAGCGGGGTCCGGAAAAATGAACGAGAACACCAGCATCAGAACCAGAAAGATGCCAGCTGGCTTCAGCAGCGCCCAGGCGAACCCGCTGAGGGTCCCGTGGTAACGGGCCTTGAAGTCGGTGCGTACAAGGGTCCAGGCCAGCCCTGCGAGCGCCACCCTCGCGGAGGGAGCATTCGCACGTGTTGCGTCGTCCGCCGCCGCTTCGGTCGTGACCGAGGGCTGCTCCGTGACGGGCACAGACGGCTGGATCGCTGTCATCTGGCCGAGCTCGTTCCCGGTCGGCACGCGTCGAGCTTGAAGGCCTCGCCGGCTGCCTGCCGCAATTCCCCGCACAGGCGTTCGCTCTCGACCGCGGATAACTTCCCGTCGATGAACGCAAGCATCTGGTTTGCGCGTGTGCGACCAGGGTCGCGCGCGAGCACATCCACGAAATACTTGCGGGATTCATCGATTCGGCCGTCCATGACGGCGAAGATCCCCAGTCCCATCGCCGCGTCCTGCGATTGGGGGTTCACAGCGTAGAGCTGCCGCAGCGCCTCCTCGGCCTCTGCGATGCGGCGTGTTTCGATGAGACACGCGGATAGCCGTGTGTATGGGAACTGGTACTGCGGTCGAAGGGCAATGGCCGCGCGGTATTCAGGTACGGCTTCGCTGCAGCGATCGTGCTGCCGCAGCGCCTCGGCGACCAGGATTCGCGGCATCCAGTGATCCGGTGCGAGCATTTCCGCCTCACGCGACAGCGCGACCGGATCCTGCCAGACCATGTTCCGGATGATCGTGTGTAAGCCGAGCTGCGCCACAAACACGATGCCCGCAAGCGCGACGAGTACCGCTGCCGTTGCGCGCGCGCCCACAACATAGCGAAGCCCGTACCCCACGTCAGGAAAAGGCCTACGGACGAGAGGTACGTGCGGTGCTCTGCCATCGGTTCGCCGCGGCCGAGGATGAACAGCAAACTCGACGGCACGAGCATGAGACCGAACCAGACGAGACCAAAGGCGATCAGACTGTGAACCCGGCCGAGCACCCACACCAGGCCACAGAACGCCACGAGGCCGGCGATATCGGCGATGGCGCGCGCGGCGAACACACTGTTGATGACCGGCAACGCATGGAAGATCGACTGGTTGCGCGGCACGAACAGGATGGCGAGATACCGCCAGAATGCGTCCAGGGTGACGAGAGACAAGCGCCAGTTGGGCCCTTCCTGGCCGGGGTATCCACCAGCATGAGGATGGCGAGACGACCCGCTCCCGCTGCGAACGTCACGGCCAGCAGCGGCAGTCCCAGCCGCAGAAACCGCCTCCGCCTCTGGGCCCAATCTGTGTCGAGCAGAAGCCAGTCGTAAGCAAGAAGAACGAAAGACAGCATTGAGGCGGTTTCTTTCGTGAGCATGGCGACGATCCAGAGCCCTATGCAGGCCGCCCACCACCGCTTGCCGCCACCAAGCAACCAGCGCCTCCCCGCCAGGAACGCGAGCAGGAAGAACACCGAGTACGCCACTTCAGACCGTCCGCTGATGTAGCCGACGGCCTGCGTCATCATCGGGTGCAGCGCAAAGACACTCGCGGTGGCGAACGCGATCGTGGCCGAAGACGCCGCGGCGCCAATCGTTTGACGGAGCTGACGCCGCCGATCTTCGGAGAGCAGAAACGCCACCCAGTACACGAGCACCACATTGACCGCGTGCAGCACCACGTTGGTCAGGTGATAGCCCACGGGGCGCCGGCCCCACAGCATCGTGTCGATGGCGTAGGAAACGTTCACAATCGGGCGTGTGATGTCACGCACGATCACGGCTTGGAGATCGCCCGCGTTCAGCAGCGACGAATTTTCGACAATCAGGCGAAAATCGTCATACACGAATGGATTGTCGAGGGTGTTGAGGTACACGAGCACGGCCAGAAAAGCGGCGAGGAGGGCCGGGATGGGGACAAACGAAAGCCGATCTGGCGCGGGATGCACCTGTTTCGAGCCGATAACCGACATATGGTGTGGTCCGATTGTATGCAACCCCTACGCGTGCTGCACGTAACGCCCTATGGGGGAGACGCCTGGGCGTATGGGGGCATCCCGAGGCTGTCGGCGGCGATGGCGTCCGGTCTGGCGGCTCGTGGGCATCATGTAACGGTGTGTACTACTGACGCGTGCGATGCGGATCGCCGTCTTGCGTTCCCATCCGGCCGCCACCCGCGCGGCGCGTGGCCGCCGCGCCGCATGACCAGCGATGTGGAGCTGCGCGTGTTTCCCAACGTATCGAACCGATTGGCCTACGACTATCAATGCTTTCTTCCCGTCGGCCTGTCCGCCTACCTGAAACGGCACGCGGCTGCATTCGATGTCGCACATCTGCACGCCTGCCGGAATCTTCCCGGCGTGATCGCCGCGCGCCATTTGCGCCGCGCGGGGATTCCGTACGTGCTCGCCCCTAACGGCACCGCACCGAATCTCGAACGACGCCGTGCAGCCAAGTGGCTGTTCGATTCTCTGGTCGGGACGCAGGTCATGACGGACGCGGCCACGGTTCTTGCGGTCACCGAGGCCGAGCGCTCGCAACTGACGGAGATCGGCGTGCCCGAGGACCGCATCCGCGTTGTGCCCAATCCCGTGGCCCTCGACGAGTTCGAGCCGACTCTCACGCCCTGGGAGTTTCGCAAGCGGTTGAACGTGCACGGCCCGATCGTCGCCTACCTCGGAAAGCTCACCCCCCGGAAGCGCGTCGACGTGCTCGTGCGGGCATTTGCGCAGCTTCGTGTTGCCAACGCCACACTCGTCGTGGCCGGCAACGATATGGGCAGCGGCGACGGCGCCCGCGCGACGGCGCGTCAGCTCGGCGTCGACAGTCGCACGGTCTTCACGGGACTCCTGGAAGGGCGCACGCGTCTCGAGCTCCTGGCCGGCGCCGACGTGGTTGTTTATCCATCCGAACATGAAATCTTCGGCCTCGTGCCGCTCGAAGCCCTGCTCGCGGGGACACCGGTTGTGGTTGCCGGCGACTCAGGGTGTGGGGAAGTCATCGGCGCCACCGGAGGGGGTCTGGTGGTCCAGGGCGACGCCGACGCCTTCCGTTCGGCAATCGATCACATACTCGATGCACGTGAACATTGGCGGGCGGCTGCGGCCGAGGCCGCCAAACGCGTCAGGGCGTTGTACGCGACCGATGTGGTCTGCGGCCAGCTCGAACGCGTGTATAAGCAGATAGCGACCGCGCGATGACCGGAGTCAGCTTCGTCGTTCCCGTGCACAACGGCGCCGCACATTTGGCCGAGACACTCGCGTCGATTGCCGCGCAGGCCGACGGACGTCCGATGCAAATCATCGTCGTCGAGGACGGTAGCCATGATGAATCCGCGGCTCTGCTGCGCGGTCTGGCAGAGCACTACCCATTGACCGTCGTCGCAGGTCCGGGGCTTGGTGCCGCCGCGGCCGTGAATGCCGGCATCACGCTCGCCTCCCACCCAATCGTCTGTCAGGTCGATCAGGATGTGGTTCTGGAGCGCGGGTGGATGGCGACGCTTGCGGCCGCGCTCGACGATCCCACGATAGCCGCGGCACAAGGGAGTTACGTGACCGACGCCGACGCATCGTTCTTTGCGCGAGTCATGGGACTCGACCTCGAACAGCGCTACCAGAGCCTCGGAGTCCATACCGATCACGTATGCACCGGCAACACGGCGTATCGTCTTTCCGCGCTTGCAGGCGATTGGCCTGCTCGATGAATCGCTTGGCTACGGGTACGACAACGATCTGAGCTATCGTCTGCAGGCGATTGGGTATCGTCTTGCGTTCTGCAGAGCTGCGCGCAGTCGCCACCGGTGGCGTGAGGGGTTGAAGGGTTATCTCGTACAACAGGTACCGGCTTCGGCTACGGCCGACTCGACGTCGTTGCCCGGCACCCGAACCGCTATATGGGCGACGCGGTCTCGCCCGCGCCGATGATGGCGCACGCGCTCTTGACCTTCGCAGCATTGTGTCTGCTGACTGCAGGCGCGGTGTCAGGGATGGTGTCGGGGCGGACGTTTGGACTCGCCGCCGCCGGCCTGATGCTGCTGGTGACGCTGGGAATCGAACGGGCGATCGCTGGCATACGCGCCTGGCGACGGTTCGGCGATGACGCGGCGTTGGCGTTTCCGTTCGTGCACCTGGCGCGCGACGCCGCGTGGGCTGCTGCGGTGCTGGTGTGGGGCACGCGGCGTGTTCTGCGGCGACCCATCAAGCCTGGACACAGCATGACCGCGAGGGCGGCCGCACGATGAGTCGCCATCCCCGCGTGCTGACGCTCATCCCGGCCCATAACGAAGCGGCAAACCTGCCGTCAGTCGTCGGCGCGTTGCGTCAGCGGCGCCGGGACGTTCTCGTTGTCGATGACGGTTCCTCCGATGACACCGTTGCCCGGCTGCAGGATCTGGGTGCCAGATGGCTCCACTGGCCCGAACGTCGCGGAGTTGGCTGTGCGCTTCGTGCGGGCCTGCGCTATGCAGCGCGGCAGGGCTACGACGTGGTCGTGCGGCTCGACGCAGATGGCCAGCATGATGTGGACGACGTCGATCGGCTGTTGGCGCCACTTTATGCCGGCAGGGCCGACGTCGTCCTTGGATCGAGGTTCGCTGCGTCCAACCGCAGTCGCCATCCCGGCCCGATTCAACGATCCCTTGGCGCGCTTCTCTCGATGATCACGAGACGGACCGTGACCGATCCGACGTCGGGATTCTGGGCGCTGGGGCCGCGTGCGGTGGCGCTGCTTGCCGAACATCATCCCGGCGGGTATCCCGAGCCGGAGCTGCACCTCTTCTTGAGCCGCAACGCGATGAGGGTAGTGGAAGTCGAGGTGCAGTGGCGTGCCCGTCTGCATGGCCGAAGCTCGCTGACCCCGATTCGCCTCCTGGGAGCCGGCGCGCGCATCGCCCTCGCCATCATCATCGTTCCGTTCCGTGCACCGATGGGTCTTGGCGATGACTGATCGCGTCCAGGTAGTGGCCGTGGCCGGCAGTGTGCTCTTGCTGCTGCTCGTCCTCGAGCTCGTGCGGCGACGGCGGCTTGCCGAAGAGGTACTCGGCGCTCTGGATTGTTTCGGCGCTCGTGCTGATTGGCATTTCGCTCAGGCGCGATGCACTCGACTTCGCCGCGAGGTGGTTGGGCGTCTACTATCCGCCCGCGGTGCTCGTGCTGATGCTGGTGGCGATTATTTCAGTGGCGTCCCTCTGCTTCTCGGTGATCTTGTCGCGCCAGCAGCGCCAGATCGACCGGCTCATCGAAGAGAACGCCATCATGGCCGCCGAGCTGCGCGAGCTTCGCTGGGACCAGGATTCGCGCAAGGAGTCTTCGCACGAAGCGCCTGGCGACCGCTATTCAGATAATCGCCTCCTACACGATCCGATCGGCGCCGTAGCGGCCCCTGAGATGGTCGCGGATTCCCCGCGTAGCGGCGCCGAGGCGCGCCGCGAGTGAGCCCCCCGGCGCCTTGACGGCGTGCGCCAGATTCAACGACGCGACGAACAGGACACGCGCGATTCGCCGTTTCCTGTTGCCGGCATCTCCGTGACTCAGAGCGAGCATCAGGTGGTTGCGTGAAGCGAAGTACAGACGACGAGGGGACTGCGCGCCGATCGCATGCCCGCCTTCGTGGTACGCCACCGCGGGGCCGTGCAGGCGCGTGGTGAACCCCGCCTCACGCGCACGGAGGCAGAAGTCGATCTCCTCGAAACCAAAGAAGTAGCGCTCGTCCAAAAGGCCGACGCGGTCGAACACCCGACGCGCAATCAGCATCAGGCAACCGCTCACGGCATCGACGTCCGCCTCCGGCCGGCATCCAGCCAAATCAGCGGCGGTACCCTCGCCTCGTTGACGCATCCGACCTGTTCGGGTGTTGTAGTCGATGCCGCTCGAGCCGACAATGCCGGGCGACGAGCGTGACAACACCAGCGGACCGACGATGCCGACGCGAGGCTGTGATGCCAGCGCGGATTCGAGCTTGCCGAGACAGTCGGGAGGCGACGACGACGTCGCTGTTCACGAGCAGCACGGCGTCTGCGCCCCGTTCGAGTGCCAGCCGGATGCCGACGTTCATACCACCGGCGAACCCCAGATTAGATCCCGTTCGCACGTAGCGGACGGCGTCGCCCCACCGGACGAGCGCGGCCGGGCAATCGGGCGTTGCATCGTTGTCGACGACGATGACCTCATCTGGAGGGCGGTCCGACGCCATGAGCGCACCGACCGCGATTGCCGTGTCCGCCGGCGTCTGGAAATTGAGCACGACCGCCGACAAGCGGCTTCGTTTGACGCGCGCACTGTGCTGCTGCGCACCAACCAACGTCTCGTACCGCTGACGCATCGCCCCCACATCGTCGTCGAGGGATCGAACCAGCGTCCCGGTTGCGCCTGCTTTCAGTCGATCGAGCAATCCGGGCTCTTCAACCAGACGCTTCAAAGCGTTTTCAAGAGCGTCAACGTTACCCGGTTCGAACAAGAGTCCATTCCGCTCGTGCTCGACCAGCTCAGGGATTCCGCCGATGTTCGATGCAACGACGGGCAGCCCGCTGAGAAAGGCTTCGTGGATCACCAGAGGACTGGTTTCGGGCCAGATCGAAGGCACCACAAGAACGTCGAGGGAAGCGAGGGCAACGGGAATGCGATGGCGCGGCTGCGAACCGCGCGCCTGAACGCCCGGCAGCGCGAGCAGCGGCTCGAGGACTTTCGCGTAGGTGGCATCGCCATGGTAGTCAGCCTGATCCCCGAATAAGTCCACGGTCGCCAAACCCGACGGAAGCCGCCGGAACGCTTCGAGCAGCAGGTGCGGCGCCTTGGAGACCATCAGTGTGCCGAGGAACCCGATACGAAGGGGTGCGCCCTTGCTCGGGCGTGACGATGCATGTTCGCCGGCTCGCGCGGCAGGTGGGAAGCATCCCCTGTCGAACCCATACGGCGACAGGTCGATGCGTTCTGGCGCGACTCCGAAGTTGACGAACCGATCGCGGATGCTGCGGGAAGGTGCGATAAAGCGAGTGATCTCGTCGCATACACGCTGCATGTGCTCCAGCCGTCGTCGCGCCGCCGAGTCTTCCTGGTGCTGCAGCCCGGACGTGGCGTCCGACCAATGCGCTGCCAGCCCGCGAATCCCCGATGCAATCGGGCGCGGAATGTGACGCTCGATCGTGCGCAACCCCGGCACCAACCGCGACGGGACCGGCGTTGCGGCAATGCCCAGACAGGCGCGGCAACCGGACGGTTCAGGCCCTTTGCAGACGCGGTAATTCCTGTCAAGAAGCTGTCCTCGATGGCAGAACAGCCAGTAGTCGTGGAGCGTGAACAACACCGGTGTGCCGCGCGACGCGAGTAGCCGGGGGATGTCAGTGGACAGACATGTCAGGTGGTGGATATGAGCGGCGTCAGGACGAAACGCGTCGATCAGGCCGGCGGCAATGTGCGCGATCTGCGGGTTGCTATATGACTCCTCGTATGTGCTGACATTCCGGAATGTGTTGTTGATCCACGTAATGGCGAGTCCATCACGGTGTTCGGTTCTGACCGCGTACTCCGCATTGTCGGAACGCTGTTCGCGCGTGAGGACGTGCACCGTATCGCCGAAGTTGCGGGTAAGCGCGAGCGCGTGCTGTTCCGCGTAAATTTCCGCGCCTCCCTGCGCGTGGGGTGGAAAGCCGTGCACGACGATGAGAATGCGCATCAGACTCCCCGGACGCGCATTGGCTTCCAGCCCTTCGAGGCAGAAAGTGCTCCGAGGTACTGGCCGAGCGGCCACGCCACTGCCAGCGCCAGCGCACGTTTCAGGCCTGCCCTCACATCGCCCGCACGAGCAGCCTGGCGCTCGCAGGCCAGATGGAAATGCATCGAGCTGAAAATGGCGCGCGCCAGTTGGATCGCGGTTGGTATCGTACGCAGGCCAAACATCGGCAGGAGTTGGCGGTGCAGGGCGTAGGTCCGAGCGAACTCGTACCGTGCTGAACGTTCATGCGAATGCAGGACCGCGGTATCCGTCACGTAGTCGATCCGATGCCCGGCGAGAAGGGCAGCCCGACCCCATTCGACGTCCTCGGCAATCGGCGTTTCCGAAAATGGAATCTTCTGCCACACCGACCGCCGAATGCAGGAGCACACGTTGTCGAACGCGCAGGTCTGCAGCCGGGCCGCCGGGTCGAGCCGATCGAGCTCGTTCGCGGCGGTGAGCTTGATACTTCGCGGCGATTTCCGAGGCAGCAATCCACGTGTTGTGGTGACGCTTCGTCAACGTGCTCGCATCAGGGCGGGGCTGCTGCCGGCAGAATGCGCCCGCCACGTCCTCATGGGTTCTGAGTGGCGCGGTCAGGCGGACGAGCCAGTCATCAGACACGGGCAGAGCGTCCTGCACGAGAAAGACGATCAGATCTCCGCGGGCGTGCTCGACGGCGAGGTTGCGGGTAAGGCCATGGTTGAACGATTCCGGAGGAATTCGAATGACCGTCCTGGCAAAGCGCTCCAGCAGTGCCAGCGTATTGTCTGTTGAACCGGAATCAACGGCCACCACTTCGTACGCGAAACAGGCGCGTTGGCGCGCGACGGCGCCGAGCGTCTCCGGCAGCGTCTCGCCGCCATTGCGCGTCAACAGCAGGATCGAAACGAGAGGTGCGCTCACGCGTTTGCTGCGGTCGGGAACCCGGCCAACGCCACGACATCGTTGTACGTGCGCTCCCACTCATGCGCGTCATCGGCAATTGGCTTCACCTGCGGTAACGCTGCCGCCCACTGCATCAACTGCGCAGGATCGTCGATGACTGATTGGAGGATTCCCGCCAGCTCGTCGGGCGACTCGGGATCGTAGAGTCGACCGTTGTGCCCGTCGGTGATTAGATCCGAGATTCCACCCATCCGCGCGCCGACGACTGGCACGCCGGCTTGAAAGGCCTCGTGAATGACGAGCGGTGAGTTTTCGAGCCAGATAGAAGGAACGACGAGCAGGTCGAGCTCCCGATACACGGCGGCCGTGTCCGCATCGTCGAATCGCGCCAAGGAAGCGGACTGGCAGCTGCTCTGCGTCTCGTCGCAGATCGGCAACGTAATCGGGAAACACGCCGGGATCGCCATGGATTCGAAGTTCGTAGGCATCCGGTCGCAGACGTCGGACCGCATTCAACAGAACGTGTGCGCCCTTGTACCAGACAAGCGTGCCGACGAAGCCGATGCGAAGGCGCGTTTGCCGGGGCCCGCGATCGAGCGGCACCATCGGGACGAAGCCGTAGTCGGATACGCGAACCTTCGATGGATCGACACCAAGCCCGACGAATTCGTCCGCGATCGATCGTGATGGAGCGACGAACAGATCCACGTGGTCGAAAACAGCTCGCGCTTTCGTGAGACGTTCGACAATATCCTCTTCCCTGACCTGAAACCGCCGGGCCGCGCCCATTGTCTTCGCCGCCGCCTGAATGAGCGACGGCGACGACCGGCGGGCCATCGCAGCCACGCGCTGCAGGAGGCTCGACGTCGATACTGCGGCGGCCATTGGCCCGATTGCCGCTTGCGTGTAAAAGGGCGATTGCATGAAGCACCGCGCGCAGCGTGCGGGGTCAATAGTCCGGCACACGTGGGATTCAGCCCGGTGAATTCGCTGCCCTCCCGATGCACACACCAGTGTGTAGTCGTGGAGCGTGGCCACCACCGGAATCCCGCGCGCATGCGCGGCGGCCGGCAGGTCGAACGAGAGGTTCAGGAGGTTATGGATGTGAACGACATGGGGCTGCACCACCTGGAGCAGCTGGGTGAGCCGCTCGGAGATCAGTGGCGAGCGGTAGGTATCCGTGAATGACGTACACACCCAATTGTTGGTGATCTCGACAACGGGGACGTCATCGTACAACCGCCAGGTGAGCCGACCATGTGAGTGCACCGGGTTGTAATCGGCACATACGATCGTGACGTGATGCCGGCGCGCGAGCTCGCGGCACAGCCGAGCGGCGTAGATCTCAGATCCGGCACGATACCTGGGCAGGAAGTCGTGAATGGCGTGGAGGACGCGCAGCTTCCGGTCAGTCCTTGGCGCGTCCATGTGGCCCAATTATCGGCCAAAGCGCACCCGTCATTGAGGGCGGGTCATCCTCGGCTGGATCTCGTAGTTCTCCGCCGATGCGCTCTCGCAGTCGGATAGAGCAGGTCAGTTTGGCGGGACGACGCCGCTGAACCACTTGAACCCGAGGTCGCGTATGTCTTCGACGGCCTTGTTTCCCTCGTGGCACGCGTGCTCCCAGGTTTCAATGGCGTACCGATCGTTAGCCGGGCTTCCCGCGCGTCTGAACGGAAGCCGAATCGTCCACGGCCTCGTGTACACACTCGGGTCATCGAACGTCACTTCGTAGTCGATGGTGTTTGCGTTGGCCAGCGTAAACCGCTCGGTCAGGCGGACATTGTTGCTCATGAAGTTCCCAACCTGATCGAGCCAGTTCTTCCCATTGAGATTCGTGACGTCGACGACCAGCGTATTGCCTTGCCAGGTGCCGCGCGAGTTTCCCATCCACATCTTGACGTTGCCGGCGAGATGCCGCGGCCGCCCATCGGTCGGTATGAAGCGAGAGTAGTGACCGAAATTGAAGATGATGAGCATGTAGCCGGGTCCCTGCAGAATCTCGAACCCGCCGCGATAGGTGGCGCGAGGCACAGCGTAAAGGCAGAAGGTCTGCGGGTCCGAGTACAGCCGCGTTCCGCTTTCACCAGGCCAGCCGCGCGACAGGCCCGCGCGATGCTCGCGGCGTTGGGCCAAGGCCCACGGCTGGTATGGAATCTTCCCGTCAGGCGGGTCTGAGATGAAACTCTCTTCGGGCGGCGAGCTGATGTCGACGTAGTCGTGCTCTTCGAGATCGTCGCCGCCAGGGGTGCCCGCCCAGCGTCCGCGCAAATCCGGCGTTCCATCCGGCATTCGGGGTGGATCGAACGGCGGAAGCTTCGACCGCTCCAGCGCCCAGCTCCTCGCGCCTGGTTCTTTTGGAGCGTCCCGCGAAAACAACGCTTGTCCGGCGATCTCTGCCGCCATGAACGACAGGATCGCCACCACGATCACCACGGCCATCATCCGACGGACGACGTACGTCGTCTCATACTCCGCTTTCGACCGTTGCCTGTTAGCACAGAACATGCTGGCGTTGTCACCTCGTGCGGGGAGGTGGTGGGTATGCGTTGTCGTAGATGGTCTCGTACCGAACTCTCCTCCCCTCCTTGTCGATGAATCCCAGCGACTGCTGAAACAACGCCGGCGGTGGGGAGCTCGGCGATACGGTGCCCTCCAGGATATAGAGGCGGTTTTCGTGCAGATGAATCGCGGCGAATGTATTCGAACCATCGGCGTTGGTGAGCTGCAGCCGCCGTCCTTCAACGAGGTCCGACCAGTAGTACGCGTAGAGGGTCACCCTGGCGTCCCGCTGAAGTATGAACTTCGATGCTGCATAATCCATCGCGCCACGCAACTCAACCATCCAGCGGTTCCCGCAAGTGTCCGGATATCCTGTGCACTTCTTGGATCGCTCCGTATGAATCTGTTGGGCCGTCGAGTAGTCGATCACCGTGACGGAGTAACGGTTCGGGCCATCCTCCCGGCTGTGGACGCGACCCGGCAGGGTGATGCCGTATTCGGTTGCGTAGGTAATGTCCCGCACGTCAGGCTGGCCGGGGAAATTGACACTGAAGAAATCTTCCCGACTGACATACTCGGTCCATTCCTGGGCAAAGGCAGGCCCTGATACCACCAGGACGAACACGGCCGGCACGAGTGGGATCAGGCGCATAGTGTTCCTCCTCAACCATCTCGTTGTAACCCGTTTCCGTAGGGGCGGTTGACCGAGGAGATCCTACACCCGCGTCGTGCCTCGAACAATTTGTCAGAAACGGGCGCGCGGACGCGCCGGCCGCGAACGGCTGAGACGGTCCGGCCATCGGTGGCGCCGCACAATTCCGTCTGGTGCTTTACGATCGCAATTGATGAACCGTCTCTGGATTGCACTAGCGGGCGTCGCGACGCTTGCCGCGCTCGCCGCCGCAATCAGGCGGTTTGTGCGTCACAAGCGCAGCACGGACATCGATGTCGGGACCGTCAGCGAAGGATGGCTGTCCGAACAGCGGGGGCGGAAGGACTCCTGAACCGCACGCCTGCGGTCCGCGCCGTATCGATGTAATATGCTCGCCGCTGCCAGGGCTCCCACTTCTACGAGGAGGTGATTCGTGCGCGAGTGGCTCGTGAGGGCCTCGTGGTCCGCCATCCTCATCGTTGCGGCCGCGACATCCGCGTCGGCGCAGGCCGCCGACACAATCCTGATCAACGGAAAAATTCTGACCGTCGACGCCAGGTCCTCCACGCACAGTGCGCTGGCTGTACGCGAGGGAAGAATTCTCGCGGTTGGCAGCGCCGAAGAAATCCGCAAACTTGGCGGCGCCACGACGCGAACGATCGATCTGCAGGGGCGCACCGTCATTCCGGGCCTCATCGATTCGCACATGCACGCGACGCGTGCGGCACTGAGCTTCAGCACCGAAGTGAACTGGATTGGCGCGACCAGTCTGGTCGAGGCGTTGAACCGACTTCATGAGGCGTCGCTCAAGGCCAAGCCGGGCGCATGGCTGATCGTCGTCACGCCGCCCGCCACGCTCGAGACGTTCAAGGAGCGGCGCAGGCCGACGCAGGCCGAGCTCGTGGCCGCCGCACCGAACCATCCGGTGTACGTGCAGCTCGCGTACGGGTGGGCGATGATGACGCCGCTCGCGTTGAAGGCCCTGAACATCGGCACCGACGCCGATCTGCCTCGAGGAAACCGGCTCGAACGCGACTCGAACGGGCGGCTCACCGGAGCCGTCACCGGCAACCTCGTCGAATTGTTCGACCGGCTGCCGAAGCCGAACTTCGACGAGCAGGTCGAAGGCACGAAGGCCTTTTTCCGTGAGTTGAATCGCCTTGGCCTGACCGGCGTCGTCGATCCTGGCGGCAACAACGTCACACCGCGCGAGTACCAGGCGTTGTTCAAGGTCTGGCACGACAAGCAACTCACGCTGCGCGTGGCCTACAGCCTGTGCGGCATGACCGATGGCTCGGAATTCGAGGAGTATCAACGCTATCTGGCTATGATGCCGCAGGGATTCGGAGACGACATGCTGCGCTTCAACGGCATCGGGGAACGAATCACGTGGGCGATGAACGGCATCAACGGCGTTCCGCCGGACACCGACAAGCAGAAGTACTACGAGATTGTCCGCTGGGCCGCGCAGCGGGGCTTCACGGTAACCATGCATTGGAACACTGATGCGAATGTCGACCATCTTCTCGGAATCTGGGAGCGCGTGAACCGGGAACATCCAATCGCTCCCCTTCGATGGACTATCGCGCATCTCAACGACGCATCGCCGGAAACCCTGCAGCGGATGAAGGCATTGGGGATCGGATGGACCGTGCAGGATGCGAGGTACAACTCCGGTGACGCCGCGCTGAAAGAGGAAGGAGCCGACGCCGTTCGCCGACAGCCGCCGGTCGTGACGGGCAAGAAGGTGGGAGTTGTCATGGGCGCGGGCACCGATGCCCATCGCGTCTCCACCTACAATCCGTTTACCGTGCTTCAGTGGCTCCTCGACGGTAAGAATGCCAGCGGCACCGTCCTGCGGGGCCCGGAGGAGATTCCCGACCGCGCCGAGGCGCTCCGTCTCTATACGGCTGGAAGCGCGTGGGTCTCGCACGACGAGGATGTTCGCGGCTCACTGGAGGTTGGCAAGCTGGCGGACCTCGCAGTCCTGTCCAAGGACTACATGACCGTTCCAGTCGATCAGATCGGGGACATTGAATCCGTGCTCACCATGGTTGGTGGCCGGGTTGTATATGCTGCCGGGTCATACAAAGCACTAGAGAACAGCCGCTGACGATCCGGAACGACGCTGATACGGTCGCGCACGGATCGCTGCCGCCGCATTACCGCGCCCTTGCCGCGCTGGCATTCGTTGCCGCATTCGCCTGGTCGCTTCTGACCGTCGAGCTCCTGAACGATCATTTCGATCGCATTTCGCGCGGGCGGCAGATACTGATCTACGGCGAACGACCTTTCGCCGACTTTCGCGATCCCGGTTACTTCCTGACGCTTTACACCTCGGCGGCCGCACAAGCCGTTTCGGGAGGGCGTCTCCTTGGCGAGGCGGTGATCGACAGCGCAGCCATCGCCGCAGCCGTTGCGATGACATTTCTGCTGGCGGCCGGTGCTGCGCAATCAACCGGCGTTGGCATCGTTGCGGCGATCTTCACCGTGGTCGTTGAACCGCGCTACTACGACTACGACAAAGTGCTGTTCTACACCCTGGGCCTCGCACTGGCGTGGCGCTACGCGGACCGCCGTCTGACCAGCACACTCGTCGCCCTCGCCATCGTCACTGCTGTTGCAGGTCTGTTTCGCTATGACAACGGCATCTTCCTGTTTGTCGTTACCGTGGTGACGCTCGTTGTGTGTCACTGGCGGGAGCCGCGGCTGCTTGCGCGCCACGCTGTGTTGTACGCGGCATCAGTAGCGGTGGTACTGGCGCCTGTTGCATTGGCGTGGCAACAGGGCATCGGCCTCTCGGAAGTCGCCCGCCAGATTCGAGCCTACGCACAGATGGAAGGAGAGAGAACGGGGATCTTCAGGATTCCGATGCCGCACGTCGATGCCGGAGGTTCGGCTGTTTCCGCGCTGTTCGCTCCTGAGAACCGGACAGTGCTTTTGTACTACGCGATGCTGGCGCTGCTGCCTATTGCGTTGCTGCGTCTCGTGGGGCGGGCGGCGCGCGGAGTTCGCGAAAGTGTCGCGGGCGAAATGCCGAAGATCGCCGGCGCGATCGTACTGGGAGCGCTGGTGGCCGCATTCATCCTGCGCGATCCCATTGGGGTTCGACTTGGTGCGGCGGCTCCAGTCGCGGCGATCCTCGGAGCCTGGTTGATAGCCCCGCTGGTACCGCCGCAAAGCGCTCGGTACCGTGCCCGTCTTCTCGTCCTTCTTGTCGGCGGCGCTGTCGTTCTCGGTCTGGCGGTGCTCCTCACCGGCCGTTCGACGGCGGATTTGCTGCAAGTCTCGGCGACAACGTCCGCCGGCCTGATCCGAATCCACGATCTGACGCAGGTGCCGCCAAGCTTGTCGCTGCTTCCCGACGCTCCAGCAACCCGAGGAATGGTGGAGTACGTCCGGGCGTGCACGCCGCCCGGAAGCCGGCTGCTCGTGGACGGCTTCGTCCCTCAGCTGTACTTCTTTGCCGAACGGGGCTTTGCGGGAGGAATGCCGGTGTTCTTCGGTGGCCACTGGACGAGCGCATCCGACCAGGAGCGGACGATTGAGCAGTTACAGCGCGAGTTCGTTCCACTCGCGATCGTCGGTGCGGATTTGGGTTCTGACTACGATCGGGTGAGTGCGTACCTCACGTCCGCGTTCGTCCTGGCCGGCAGCAGCACGTTCGGAAATCCTCGTGCTCCAAAAGACGGCTACCGGGTGTTCCTCCAGCGAGGCCTCGGATGGACGAAGCGCGACGACCGATGGAATCTGCCGTGTCTTTCGGGCTGGACTCCGTCAGCCGCGGGCCGGTCATGACGCTTCGGGACTGACGCCCTCTTCGGTCGGTGTCACAGGGGGACGAGCCGGCATCAACATTCTGGCGACATTCCGGAACGGGATCAGGTACAGCCCGGCGCAGCTCGTGAACTCCTCTTCCTCCCGTTCGCTCAGGCCGAACTTGACGTCGGCATTGGTCTGAGGCACCTGGAACGTGCCGAACAGCAGGTCCCACACCGGAAACATGAATGCAAAATTCTTGTTGATGTGGGTCGGATGGTAGCTGTGATGAACCTGATGGTGGGCGGGACAGCCAAAGAGATACACGAGCGGGCCCGGCCATTTGAGCCAGATGTGCGAGTGTCGAAGGTTGTATCCCAGACCGTTGTACGCAAGAACGAATATCCCCACCCCGAGTACGGTTGGCTCCGAAGGCACGTATCCAAGCACCGCTGAGACGCTGGCAGCAACGAATCCCGTGCACGCCCCAAGGCCCGCGGCGTAGACCACATTGTCGATGGGATGTTCACGGTAGTTTGTCAGCGGATGCATCACTCTCGCTGAGTGATGCACCTTGTGAAATTCCCACAGGAGCGGAAACCTGTGCTGGCAGTAATGCAGGATGTAGGCGACCAAATCAAGCAATGCGACCGAGACGAAGCCGTAACCAATTGCCACCAGCCATGCGAATGGCTGCTCGCCACCGGCTTTGGAATCCTCCGTGATACCGAAGAATCCTCCGGCTGTCCTGAAAGTCCAGCCGGACACCATCAGCGTAAAGCTCGTGTACAGGAAGACTCTGAGTATCTGGTGAAAAAAGAAGTAGCGGACGTCCAGCCACGCCGACGCCGTGCGCCATATGCTGCTCGGGAACAGGAACTCGCGCAGCGACACGGGAATGGCATCCGGACGCGGCTGCCGCCGTGCCACGTATCTCCATACAACGATGGCCATGACCAGCGATGTCGTCAGGTAAAGAACGAACAGCCGCTCGCCAGGATTGAAAGGGTAGGCCAGCACACGCATGAAGTTTCTGCTGATGAAGCCGGCCAGCGATTGCAGGGTGTCGTAGAGGAAGTCAAACATCTGAGCGGTGTTCGCGCCCGGGCGTAAAGCAGCTCACGTGCCGTCCGCGCGAGTGCCCAAGTGTGCAGCCCGGGGACATTTATCCATCGCCAGGCGCATCCAAGACGCCCGCGGCCTGCCTTTTTTGGCGGCGCGGTTACAGAGTTGTCAGGGGGGAGTCCTTACGGATGATCCTTCAGGTAGTTCATGGCGAACGGCCTGAGTCGATCGTTGAGACCGAGCGCATTGGCTTCCACGAGCGCGCGGTCAATCGTCCATCCGTCGGCCTTGACGCGCTTGATCATCCAGAGGGCGGCGGCCCGGCCGCCTGCCGCACAGTGGACGTACGCGGGCGTGTTCGTCGGCTTGGTGACGGCGGCGATGAAGTTGTCTATCAACTTTGGATCCGGCGACTGCATGTTGAACGGCAGATGCACGTAGTTCATGCCTGCTGCCTTCACCGCCGCGCCCTCTTCCTCAACGAGTGCGCCTTCCTCGGAGGCCAGTCGAAGGTTGATCACGGACTTGAACCCCATGTTCTTGATCTCGCGGATCGCTTCGGGCTTCGTCGACCCTCCGCAGGCGATCGTCGACTCGAGCTGGGCGAATGTCGAGATGCCGGCGATGTCCTTCTTGACAACCTGCGCGGTGGACACGCTCGCGACAGTCAACGCGACACCGACAACGATCGGGCAGAACAAGAAGCGTGGTTTCATGGGTCGGATTATACGCCGCAGCCTGGCACACGCCAACGCCCGTGGATCTCGCGAACGGTATGGTGGTATGAGATGGGGTCATGCCGCTGAAGTCGATTCGGGCGTGGCTGGGCGCCGACAGGCAGGATAGTCAGGAGTTTGCGCCGCTGCGCGAAACCCTCGATGCGCTGGATCATCTCGAACCCGACCGTGCGCGGTATCTTGCGGCGTTTGTGTACCTGCTCGGACGGGTCGCACATGCCGATCAGCACGTGTCGACAGAAGAAACGCTGGCCATGGAGGCGCTCGTGCAGGAGCACGGGCAGGTGTCACGAGACCAGGCGATGGTCGTCGTGCAGCTCGCGAAGGCAAGCAATCTCCTGTTTGGCGGAACCGCGAATTTCCTGGTCGCCAGGGAGCTCTCGGCACTCGCGACGTACGAGCAGAAGCTTGCGCTCATGCGATGCCTTTTCGCGGTATCGGCCACGGACGAAGCCATTTCAACGGCTGAAGAAGGCGAGATCCATCGCATCGCAAAGGAGCTGCGCATCGATCACCCGGATCTCGTGGCGCTTCGTGTCGCACACCAGCGGCACCTTCCGGGGATATCCCGCGAGTAAAACGAGTAGCGTGGGGCGGGGTGCTATTGGACCCGCCAGAAAAGGTGACATCATGTGCGACCTCGGGCATCACCAGAACCATGACTTCGGGTTCATCGTCGACGTGCCCGAGATCCGCGCATTGATCGACGAAGCCCGCCGGATCGCGGACTCGATCCCCGACAACGGCGCCCGGGTCGCAGCGCTCAGACCGGCGTTTGCCCGGCTGCTCGCCGCAGACGGATGGCTGCCCGATGAATTTGCGCAGGCCGATCACCGGAGCGGCATGGGTGGAGGCATCGGGCAGTACGCGCTCTATCGAGCCGAAGACGGGTCGCTTTGTCTGTTTTCGCTCGTGGTCCCTGCGGGCGCCTCGACGCCCGTACACGATCACCTGGCGTGGGGCCTCGTGGGTGTCTATCGCGGTGCTCAGCTCGACACCACTTACGCGCGACTGGACGACGGGACCCAGCCGGAACAGGCGAAGCTTCGGGTGGCAACACAGCAGACGGTACAAGCCGGCGATTTCTATGTGCTGCTGCCGCCCGACGGCGACATCCATTACGTGAAGACCGTCTCGGAGACGGCGTCAGTGTCGATTCACCTGCTCGCCAACGACACCGCGTGCGTCTGGAGGCACAAGTTCGATCCGGACGCAGGCACCGTGACGGCCTTTCGCTCTGGTTATTCGAACGTCAGGTGTAAGGAACAATCGTAGGCCCCACCGTAGCCTTGGCAGAGCTGGTTTGGACCGGGCGTCTCACGCCTCCGCGATCTTCTCCGCGACAGTGACGATGCGCCAGCACGCCACACATCGAAACGGCGTGTGGGCAGTGGCTCCACGGCCGCCGCTGACTGCGTTCAAGTGGTAACAATGAGGGCAACGCACGCTCGGCGTCTCCGCGAGCGCCGCCTTTACCGCCCGTCGATCCGGCTTGGGCAGGGCGATGAACGCACCTGACGCACTTCGACGCAGAAATCCTTCATCGACCAGTGCTTCGAGCGCGGCCAGACACTTTGTTTCGTCGGCGTGCCACAGGCGGCACGCCTGCGCGAACGTGACTTTGAGACCGCGAAGGCCGCCGAACTCAGCACGAATGCGATCGGTCAGCGTGTCGAGAGAGGGCATGGTGCAACCTCCAGCTACTGACAGCGCGACAAGGGCAAGGAGGCGGATCTTACAGGTGGGGGAATGAGGAGTCAACGATCGCGCGATGCCATCGCTGCGCGAGCGTCGATCCGCTAGCGAATTTTTCCGCCAACTGTCAATCCGCTCGGTATCCGCGGTGGAATCGCTCGATCGAACGACTCGTCATTCAGCGCGTCGAGAAATGCGAGCAGGTCTTCGTCATCATCGTCGACGCCGCGAAGCTGCCGCAACAGCGGATCGAGCTGTTCGCGGCTGACGTTGACATTGCGATCGTTTCCCCGCCGGGAATCGACGTCGTCATAGAAGTCGAGAACGTCTTCCCGCGTCGCAAAGAGACCGTTGTGCATGTACGGTGCGGTAAAAGCGAGATTTCTCAGCGAGGCGGTGCGAAACGCGTACCGTTCCTCGGCGCCCGCATCGGACTGGGGCAGCACGGGATTGTCAGGTACACCAAGCACGTGGAGCTTGTAGTCGGAGAACATCGTGCCGTTGTGGCAATTCACGCACCCCACCCGCTCGAAACGGCGCATGCCGCGTACCTGCGACGCCGTCATCGCGCTGCGATCCCCGCGCATATAGCGGTCGAATGGCGCGTCGTTGGCGGTGAGCGACCGCTGAAATGCCGCAAGCGCCTTACCGAGCGTTTCGGCCGTCACCGCCTGTTCGGCAAACGCCGCCGTAAAGAGCCGCCGGTATTCGGGAATGGCGTTCAGCCGCTCAACAACCGTTTCCACAGCGGCGTCCTCGGGATACGTCCGGCCGCGCATCTCTTCGAGGGCTTTCAGCGGCTCGAGCGCCTGCAGTTCCAGACTGCGCACGCGAACATCCCAGAACATCGGCGCTGTTGCCGGGTCGTAGGCGCCTGTTTCGTCGCTTCCGCTGAACGCGACGTTCAGAATCGTCTGACTGTTGCGCTTGACGAGCGGAATCGACCCCCCGGGCTCGAACCGGCGACGGTGTCCCAGGCCGACGCCCGTCACTCCAATCGACAGGTCCCGGTTCTCCGCATAGCCGAATTGCGGGTGATGACACGTGGCGCACGCCACGTCCCGGGGCCCCGACAGCACGGGATCCCAGAACAGAAGCCTGCCCAGTGCCACTTTTGCGGGAGTTGTCGGGTTGTTTGCGGGAGCCTTCGCTGATTCGGGAAGCGCCCCGCCAATCCCCTGGGTGCTGGCGTCCGTCGCCAGGTACAGGAGCGCGCCGAGCGTCGCGCCGCCGACGACCAGCCCTACGAAAGTTCTTCTCATCTCGCCCACCCAGACTACGCCCGGGCGGCGGAGATCGTTGCACTTCAGCGAAGGAAGCGGATTCGAAGGAGCAGGGCGTGCAGGGGCATGCGAACGCTGTCGCGAGCGATCGAGGAGCCGAGCGCCGCCGCCAGATCGCGCAGCCGATGAATCCGCTCGCGGAACCCGTGGCGACTGGCGGACGGGGCTGCCTTCCTCCAGCGTTTCCCGCCGCGGTGGACCACCCACTGGGCTCCGAACGTGTGTCCAAGTACCGCGGTCGCCAATGAATAGTACCCGAGTGCGACGATCGCGACTGTTCCCAGGAAATCCGCTGGAATCAGTAAGGCTGTCGTGCCCGACAGCGTCGTCACGAGCGCGGCGTCCAGGCCTGCGGCAGAGATCCGCCTGCCCGCCTGCGCGACGCGGTCCGCACGATCGTCCACGAGAGTAAGAGACAGCAACGGTGTCTCCGCTCCGTCGGTCGGGACGCGGTCTTCCACTTTTGCATCGTCTGCGTCGGGAAACAGGCGGACGAACTCGGCCACCGTCGACGTGATAGGTAGGCCCACCGCCCTAACGTAGTCGCGCAGATACGAGCGTCGGTACAGCCCCGTGGGCCAGCGCGACAGGTCGCCTCTTTCGAGGCCTTTCAGCAGCGAGACGTTGAGTTTTGTGGAAGCGGCAATCTGTTCAAGCGAGACGCCTTTTGCCACGCGCGCAGCCTTCAGGCTGGCGCAGAAGGTCGCGGGACGCTCCATTACCACCGATATACCTGCCCTTTGCTGATCGTGGATCCGTGACAGCCAACACGCATGACCGGAGGTCGGTGCTGGTGTGATATTACCGCTTAATTGCGCGGGATGCTGCGGCCTTTAGCAAGAATCGCGCTGATTGAAGATCACTGATTGGCGCTGCAACAGACATCGTCGATTGATGCAGCATGAAGATTTTTCTTCCGCTTCGTCGGCAAGTGCTACACCTGCGCTTCAGGTCCAAGTCAGAAATCACAAATCACTAATCCAAAGAGCACATCGACGGACGTGAGAGACGCGGCGTGGTCTCACAGTGATGGAGGCGAGCGTGAGAAAGCTGACTGGTATCACGGTGTTGATCGCGGGACTCGCCTGCGCCGGGGTAACGCTAACTGCGCATCATTCCCACTCGATGTTCGATACGAGCCGGGAAATCACGATCAGCGGGACGGTAACGAGTTATTCGTACAGAAATCCGCACGTGTTCCTGTACCTGGACGTCAAGGGTCAAAACAACGAGGTCGCTTCGTGGGCCGTCGAGATGTCGAATATCACTAACATGCAGCGACGCGGCATACAGCGATCCACGTTCAAAGTTGGCGATATAGTGACCGTGAAACTCAACCCGCTGAAGGACGGACGACCCGGAGGCAACTACACCTCGGTGATTGCCGCAGATGGGAAGACGTATGAATGAGCTGCCGCGAACGCGTCGGACCGCACCCGGCGCCATCGTTATTCTGGCCTTAAACCTCTCGGTCGTGGCGTCGGCGGCTGGACAGTCCACGACCCTGTTCACGACGAAGGATTATCGTCAGGACCGGGAACGCTGGACCGATCCTGCGTACTACCTCTACAACACCGCCCGCCAGCTCACCGACATGCAGGTCGAAAACCGCTTCGGCCAGAAGGGATCCGCCGCCGATAAGTACGACATCAAGTCTCCCTACCAGTTCCGGACGTCATGGGAGCACTACCAGGCGTGGCTCAAGAAGGCGGGCGGCGGCACCAAGCATACGCCTGCCACGTTGCCGAACTGGGACGGCGTGTGGACCGGCGGCGGAGCCACGTGGCTCGACAGCGACGACATCCAGGCCAGCACAATGGCCGCCGCGCTGACACCTCAGTACCGCGAGTATTACGTCCAGCAGGTCAAGGCCGAGGCTGAAGGGCGTCACTGGTGGGCCGCGGCATTCTGCCTTCCCGATGGTTTCATTCGCGGCCTCTGGCGGACTCCCCAGCAGATGGTGATTCGCCCAAACCAGGTGCTGACGCTGACCGATACGCTCGTGTCCATGCAGGTTCGGTGGGTGTATACGGATGCCAGAGGACATCGACCCGAGGACCAGCAGTTCCCGCAGTGGCTCGGGGAGTCAGTCGGCTTCTGGGACGGCGCCGCCCTTGTGATTCACACTAATCAGATCAGACGGTGGAACGCCACTCATTCGCTGTTCGAATGGAGCGACGAGTTCACAGCGGTGGAGCGGTATGAGCGTATCGGGAACGAAATCGTTGGTGAAGTGACCTTATCGATCCAGCGGCGTTTCTTTACCCGCTGCACGCTCGCCTCCGATTCCGGCGCGACGACAAGAACGCTCGAATGGTGTACAGCACGTGCACCGACACAAACGGACCTTCAAGCAACATTTACGCGCGGCCGGACGGCGTCGTCGATGAACGAGTGCCTGGTGATGCGGGCTACTGGGATCCGAACGATCCGCGGCCGTGGGCCCGGCACTACGCCATCGGGGAGCGGTGAGTATCTTACGTCAACTCCCCGAACCAACCGCGGCGTGCCATCCACTTGACGATTTCCAACACCGGCACAATCGAAAACGCGAGCACGAGCGTCAACATCCAATCGGCCGCTGTGAGGCTGTAAGTGCCGAACGCAGGCTGGAAGAACGGCACATACACGATGAGGCCGAGGACGACCAGTTCCCACGCCACGGCGGTGTTCAGCCACCGATTGGTGAATGGCTTGCGAAATACGGTCAAGCGGTCGGATCGGCAGTTATACGCATTGAAGAACTGAATCAGCACCAACAAGACGAAGGTCAGTGCCATCACTTCTGCGAGAGGGCGCCCCGCATTCAGCAGCCATATGAACAGCGTCATATTCACGGCTGCGGACCAGAGGCCAGCGACCAGAAGCATCATGACTACCGGCCGCGTGAAGATGCCGAGGCGTGGGTCGCGGGGCTTTCTCTGCATCAGGTCGCGTTCGGGTGGGTCGACTGCCAGAGCCAGCGCCGGCAGTCCATCGGTCGCGAGGTTGACGTAGAGAATCTGGACGGCTGTCAGCGGAAGAGGCAGACCGGCGATGACCGCGCCGGCCAGGAGCACGATCTCGCCGACATTGCAGGAGAGCAGATACATCAAGTACTTCTTGATGTTTCCAAAGACAATCCGACCCTCCTCGACTGCCGCGACGATCGTGGCGAAGTTGTCATCGAGGAGGGTCACCGCCGCCGCTTCCTTGCTGACGTCGGTCCCGGTAATGCCCATCGCGATGCCGACGTCGGCCTTCTTGAGCGCCGGGGCGTCGTTGACGCCGTCCCCCGTCATTGCGACAACCGCCCCACGACTCTGCCATGCATTGACGACGCGGAGCTTGTCGGCGGGTGAAACACGGGCGTAGACGGCAATATCCGCCACCTGACCGGCGAGGTCGCGGTCAGTCATGGCCTCCAGCTCGCGGCCGGTGACGACGCGATGCTCCTTCAGCATCGTCAGCTCGGCGGCGATCGTGCGGGCCGTGAGCGGATGATCGCCGGTGATCATGATGGCCCGGATATGGGCGACCTCGCAGGTTTCCACAGCGGCGCGCGCCTCTGCGCGAGGCGGGTCCATCATGCCCACCAGGCCGAGAAAGGTCATGTCGGACTCTGCCTGCTCGAGCGACGCACGGGACTTGCGTGCAATCGCGAGGACGCGAAGCCCCTCGGCGGCCATCTGCTGCTCGACCGCCCTGATGCGCTCGCGGCTGCCTTCGGTCATCACGACGCCTAAGCCAGACCCCGACTGTCTGGTACAGCTTGCCAGCACTTCGTCGCTGGCGCCCTTGGAGTAGGCGACGATGCCGGCCGCCGTCTGGTGCAAGGTGGTCATTCGGCGCCGTTCCGATGTGAACGGGATTTCAGCCGTCCGCGGCTCACGTTCATTCAGGTCGGCGGGTGTCAGGCCAGCCTTGCCGGCTGCGACGATCAGGGCGCCTTCAGTCGGGT
This sequence comes from uncultured Acidobacteriota bacterium, assembly GCA_963814955.1. Classification (GTDB taxonomy): domain Bacteria; phylum Acidobacteriota; class Vicinamibacteria; order Vicinamibacterales; family UBA2999; genus DATCJA01. Next base: position 2,652 of record CAWFEX010000006.1, on the reverse strand, counting down.
CGCCGTCGACCTGCCATCTGCCTTCACGCATGACGAGCCGGGCGTCAGATGCGAGGACCGCCGCCCGGAGCAGCTCGAGGACCTCCTCACTCGGCTCGACGGAACGGCCCCGATCGACCAGCTGGCCGGTAGGGTCGTAGCCGATGCCGGTCAGCTCGAGGAGCCGATCGCCGGCAAGCAGCCGCCTCACCGTCATCTCGTTCCTGGTCAACGTACCTGTCTTGTCGGAACAGATCACCGAAGTGCTGCCGAGGGTTTCCACGACTGGCAGACGTCGAACGAGAGCGTTGCGCCGAACCATTCGCCGCACGCCGATGGCCAGCGAAATGGTCACCACCGCGGGAAGCGCTTCCGGGACCACCGCCACGGCAAGCGCAATGCCGAACATGAACATCTGAATAACCGGCAACCCCCGCACCAGACCGATCACGACGACGAGCGCGACTACGGCGAGGGCGCCCTTGCCGAGGGTGGCGCCGAGGCGGTCGAGGTTTTCCTGCAGCGGTGTGCGGCCTGCTTCGACGGTTTGCACCATCCGGGCAATTCGCCCGAACTCGGTGGACATCCCGGTGGCGGCGACGAGAGCCTGGCCCCGGCCGCGAACGACCATCGTCCCCGCGTAGGTCATGTTCGTGCGGTCGCCAAGCGGCAGCCGTGGATCGCTGAGAGGCGCCGTTTTCTTCTCTACGGCTGCCGATTCTCCAGTGAGCGCGGCTTCGTCGATCGCAAGATCGACGGCCTGGATGACGCGAGCGTCGGCGGGAACCCGGTCACCGGTTCGCAAAAGCACGAGGTCTCCGGGTACGAGCTCCCGCGCGGGAACGATGATTTCCTCGCCGTCGCGGCGCACGCGCGCGTTCGGGGCCGCCATCTTCTTCAGCGCCTCGAGCGCTCGTCCGGCGCGGTGTTCCTGGATGAACCCGAGGAGCACCGCAAACAGCACAATGACCGTAATGACGACTGCCTCGAGCGTATGGCCGAGGAAGCCGGACACGATCGTCCCGGCGAGCAGAATCAGAATCAGGACGTTCTGGAACTGGGCGGCCAGAGTGCGCCACGCGGATTCGCGCGTCGTTGTTTCGAGCTCGTTCGCGCCGTGGAGACGAAGGCGTTGTTCGGCGTTCGACGCGGAAAGACCGTCGAACCCAGTGGCCAGGTGGTCGAGTGCAATGCCGACCGGCAAGGTATGCCAGATGACATCGTCCTGGGTGACGGGTGCTGTCGAGGTAGGTTCAGGGAGTCGGTACTGCTTTCATCACATGAGGTGTTCGATTCAGAGCAGACCTGGATCCGACGATAGTGCGTCGATCAGCTTTTAACAAATAGATAGTTGTGAGTTAATCGTAAGATTTTTGTTATGTATTCAAATGTCGAGGTGTGCGTCAGATGACGAGCGGACTCAATTACCACCATCTTCTGTACTTCTGGACGGTCGTCCGCGAAGGCGGAATTTCCAAGGCCGCCGAGAAGCTGCGCCTGTCGCAGCCCGCCATCAGCGCGCAAATCAAGACGCTGGAAGCGGCGCTCGGGGAGCGCCTGTTTCAGCGCCAGGGGCGTACGCTCGTGCTGACCGACGTCGGCCGAGTCGTCGATCGCTACGCTATGGAAATTTTCGCTGCCGGCAGTGAGCTGCTGGAGACGCTCAAGCGTCGGCCGTCGGGCCGCACGGTCCGGCTTGCGGTGGGAGTGGCTAATGCAGTGCCCAAGCTGGTCGTGTACCGATTGCTGCGGCCGGCGGTCGAAGGGCCGGAACCATTGCAGATTACGTGCACGGAAGACGATCCGGAACAGCTTCTTGCTCGATTGGCGACGCACGCCTTGGATGTGGTCATCAGCGACACTCCCTCGCCTCCGCACGTGCGCGTCAAGGTGTTCAACCATCTCCTGGGCGAATCGGGCACGACGTTCTTTGCCGGAAAGGCGCTGGCACGCCGCCTCCGCGGTCGCTTTCCACGATCGCTGAACGGCGCACCGGTGCTGCTGCCGACGGTTGGCACATCGGTTCGCCGGGCGCTCGAGCAGTGGTTCGATGCAGAAGAGCTTCACCCCGTGGTGGCGGGGGAGTTCGAAGACCCGGCTCTTCTGAACACGTTTGGAGAACGGGGAAATGCCGTTTTTGCGGCCCCAACCGCGATCGAAGCCGAGGTCCTTCGAAGCCGGCGCGTGGCGGTTGTCGGACGGACGTCGGTCGTCCGCGAGCGGTATTACGTAATTTCCGCCGAACGGCGTCTCAAGCATGCCGGCGTGGCGGCGATCACGAGCGCTGCCCGCAGCGAGGTATTTGGATTTGGGGTCAGACCCCGGGTCTGACCCGGGGTCTGACCCCTTCAGAACGCGAGCCTGAACCCCAGTTGCATGGAGCGCGACCTGAACGCGATATTGCTGTTGAACGACGGCAGTCCGTACTGCGCGTTGCTTTCCTGCGTTGTATAGGTGCCGTAGTTTGCGCGATTGAACAGGTTGTACACCTCGACGAGCGCATCGATCGTGCGTGTGCCACCGAGCCTCGTCCGATGCTGTGCGCGGACGTCGATCCGGTGAATCGGATCGCCGACGAGGTTGTTGCGCGGAGCGATGGTCCCGTTCGGGCGAAGACGCGCCGACGAGGCGACGCCTTCATTTCGGACGTCGCCGCCATAGCTGGTGCTGCGA
>CAWFEX010000005.1:0-13377 GCA_963814955.1 uncultured Acidobacteriota bacterium | reverse complement strand
CACTCGGCTGTACGGGCTCGAGACGGTGACGATTCGCTACTTCAACGTCTTTGGCCCGCGGCAGGATCCGTCCTCCCCGTACTCTGGCGTGATCTCGCTCTTCATCAGCGCGCTGTGCGACGGACGCCGGCCGACGATCTACGGCGATGGCGAACAGACGCGGGACTTCACCTATGTAGCCAATGTGGTCGATGGTGTTTTGCGGGCGTGCGAGGCGCCGGCCGCGAGCGCGCAAGTCATCAACGTTGCCACCGGCGGACGAATCTCAATCAACGAGCTATTCCAAGCCATCCGCGAGCTCGTCGGCGCGCGCGTCGAGCCTTTGTATGCTCCGTCGCGCGCGGGCGACGTCCGCGACTCGCAGGCAGACATCGGCAAGGCGCGCCAGCTGCTAAGCTACGAACCACACGTCACCTTCGAAGAAGGTCTGGAAAAAACCGTGCAGTGGTACCGCACCTCTCCGATCACGGTGGCATAACATTCGTACGCGCGGAGGTCATGAACAAGGTCAAAGTCTATCGGGCCGTCCTGCTCCTCAGCATCATCTCGAATCTCGTGGTCGGCGTGATCATCTTCGTGTCGCCGGATACGTTTGCGAACTTCGCGGGCCAGCCTGAGGCGTTTCCGAAAACGTGGCCTCGCCACTGGGGCGCGCAGCTGTGGGCCATCAACTTTCTGTACTTACCGGGCTATCGGGATCCGCTCAGGCATCAATGGCCAAACTGGATGGGGATTGTCATCCGCCTCACCTTTGCGGTGTTCTTCTTCAGCCAGGGCGACGGGTTCATTCCGATGGGAATCTGGGACGGTATATCAGGTCTTTTGCTGCTCTTCACGTACCTGCCCGTGGCTCGAAGCGCCCCAGCCGTGTCGTCGCTCCGGTAAGCTGACCCTCACGTAGTCATACTGTCGGTCGCGCGCTGCACAAGAGCGGGCGTCGTGCGGAGAGGCGCGCCGACGCCCAACGCGGCGGATGCTGCATACTGTCCGCCTGCTCCAGGATGCAACGTTCGAACTTCGCTCGCCGCGGACTTTTGGCGGTGGCCGTCCTCGCCCTGCTGTGGGCGGGTGTCATCACGCTGACCGGAGGCTTCAGAACCCAGGTCGTCGGTGTTCGCATCTCTTCCAGTAATGCCAGAAACCCGCTTCTGCTGGCTCTTCTCGCCACCGGGGGTGTCCTTCTGCTGTCCGGGTCGGCCCGCCGCCGCATTCTCACTGAGGACCTGCAGTGGTGGCGGGCAGGAGCAACAGCCGCATATCGCGTTGCTGTTGCGGTCTGGCCATCCCGGTGGGTGAACCCGACGACAATCGCGGCCGCCGGAGGCGCAACCCTACTTCTTTATCAGTGGGCCCGTGCACGTCCCTTGTGGCTCGACGAGGAGATGATCGCCCTCAACATTCGCGATCGCTCCCTGCTGGAGCTTGCCCGGCCGCTATGGCTCGACCAGAGCGCCCCGTTCGGCTGGCTCGCGACACAACGCATCGCGACGCTCGCATTCGGCTTCAACGAGGCCAGCCTCCGCTTCGTGCCCGTCGCCTTCGGCGTAGCAGCCATCGGCGCCGCGGCATGGGTGGGCCGGCGCTGGATGACCCGAACAGGAGCCGTTGCACTTGTCCTGTTGTTCTCGATGGGCCAGTGGATCTTTCACTATTCCCTCGAGCTGAAGCACTACTCCGGAGACGTTTTCTTCGGACTGATGCTGCCGGCGCTCGTCGTGTGGGCCATCGAAGCGGCCGGCCCGGATCACAGACTCCGGCGCGCCGGAGTCTGGTGGATCGTCGCGGCGCTGGCGCAGTGGTGGGCTTTCGGGGCGCTCTTCGTGACGCCAGCCTGCACGGTGATTCTGTGTCTGGCGCTGTGGCGCCTCGACGGGCGGCGCAGCGCTGTCCGGTTCGCGGTATTCGGCGCCGGATGGCTGGCATCGTTTGGGCTCCATTACTTCATGGCGCTCCGCTTCGCCTTCGAAAGTGATGCGCTCCGCGAATACTGGTCGGCGTGGATACCGCCTCTGTCCGCGACCGCCGCCGAAACGGTGAGTTGGTTCGCTGGACGGCTGGTTCCGCTCGCGGATAGACCGGGCGGAACTCACTTCGCGGCGTTGTTCTGGACCACCGCCCTCCTTGGATTTCTGCTCGCGCGACGACGGGTCTTTTCATGGGTCTTTGCGGCGGTTCCGGCCTCCGCATGCGTGCTGGCCGCAATGCGTCTTGTGCCGCTGTTCGAGCGGCAATCGCTCTGGGCCGTGGCCGCTTTGTACGTCGGGATTGCGCTGAGCGTCGAGGCCGGCGCACGCGGGGTGCGCGATGCATACGCACAAGCCAGGCTTCTGCGCGGCGCGGTGGCGGCGGTCGTGCTCATCGCCGGGACGTGGTTGTGTCTGGATATCGTTCAAAACGGCTGGCGCGACAGCAGGTTTGCTCGCCCCCCGGACAGCAACCACCAGCTCGACGACCGGACAGGTGTGAGGTGGCTCGTGGCGCAGCAGAGGCCGGGCGATGCGGTGCTCACCACCTTCTTCGCACTCCCTGCGGTGTGGTGGTACGGGCAAGTCCGCCTCTCGTCACCAACGGCAGGCGGAGCGCTGCCTGATGGCAGCCCGATATTCGAGGTTTCCTATCGCACTGCCGCGAACGCGTGCGACGACGGTGCGCTCGATGAGGCTGTGGCGTCTCGCCGTCGAATTCTTGTCTACTTCGGATTCCGCTTCGACGACGTCCCTCGAGGGTTCGACGAACTCCTCACGCAAGAACTCGAGCGCATTGGCCATGTTGCGGAGTTTCGACGTTTTTCGGAGACCACAGGTGCCGCGGTTCTCGAAGTGGATCCAGTGCGCGAGCCGCGCGCGACTCGTGACGCCGACCCGACTGATTCGACACATCTGAACGGTTGCTTGTCGGTGCGGCCGGCGTCCGCTGGTAACAGACGCCCCAACCCTGTCGATTCCCTTTCACGCTGATTTTGTGACTTGTGCCTTGTGACTTGTGCCTTGTGACTTGTCAGGGCCGGCCCGTTCGTCCCCCAATCACCAGCAGCGAGCTTCCAAAAGGAATGGGAAACGGCCGAAAAAGCGTCTGCTCGAGTCGCGACGCCAGGTAGAGCGACCTGTTCGCCCAACGGGGAGGAATTCCGACAACCCCGGACACGCCGGGAAATACACGCTCGGTCAGCCGCTGTGCCAGCTTCACCGGACATGTCCACTGGAAGAAGTAGCGCATCGAGTCGATACCCATCCCAGCATCGCGGGCCAGCCGCGCAAACCGAGCCCGCGTGAACCGCGTTTGGTGCTGGTTGTAGTCGTCGTGCGACGTCCACAGGGCATTGAACGCGGGCACCGTCACCACAAGCTTTCCTCGTGGCTCCAGGAGTCGAACGGCGTGCTGCAGGGAGGGGAGGGGATCGGTCAGGTGCTCGAGGATGTCGAGCATCAGGATCAGCGAATACTCGCGGCCGGGTTGAAATGTCGCATCGAACGGCCGAACGTGAATATGCGCCCGCCACGGTCCACTCTCGGAGATCAAGGTGGAGTCAGGCTCGACGCCCTCGACCGTCGTCCCGAAGTGCTGCAGCTTGTCAAAGAAGAGTGCGTCGCCACAGCCAACATCGAGAATGGCGTTCCATCCTTCCGGCGGGCGGAGGTGTTCGAGCGCCCGAACGAGCAACGCCTCGCGGGCCCTCCACCACCAATGCTGCTGGTACAGATTGCGGTATCGCCGTGCGTACTCAGGATCCATGTACTGCGGCGCGCCCTGGCGCGCGCACCACCCGATCCACGAAGTACTGCGGGCGGCCCTTCACTTCCTCGTACACGCGGCCCAGGTATTCGCCGATGACTCCGAGAAACAGCAGCTGCACGCCCGACATGAACGTCATGATGACCACGAGCATCGTGAAGCCCTCAGGAGTGCGTCCCCCGACGAGCCGCACGTAAACGGCGTAGAAAGCGAACAGCATCGAGCCCGCCATGGCGAGCAGCCCCAGGGCCGCAGCCGCACGAAGCGGAGCCACCGAGAACGACACGAGGCCGTCCAGCGCCAGCATCAGCAATCGCCAGGTGCTGTACTTCGAGCGACCGGCATGACGTGCGCTGCGCTCCAGCGCCACGCCCGTTTGTCGAAATCCGACCCAGGTTCGCAACCCGCGTAAATACCGTTGATGTTCGGGGACTCGCTTCAGCGCATCGACCACGCGACGCGAGAGCAGCGCGAAGTCGCCCGCATCGACCGGCAGCCGGACAGCGGCGACCAGCGCCAGCACGCGATAGAACATGAAGTAGCAGGCGCGAAGCAGCCACCCTTCTTTCCGTCGCACCCGCCGCACGTACACAACGTCGAAGCCTTTCGCGTGTTCCTCGAGCAGCTGCGGGATTGCCTCCGGCGGGTCCTGGAGATCTCCATCCATGACCACCACGACGTCGCCTGTTGCGTAATCGAGCGCGGCGCTGAGTGCCGCCTGATGGCCGAAGTTACGCGAGAGGGAGATGGCGACAACGCGTTCATCGTCGGCAACCTTTTCCGTGAGCCGTGCGAGTGTACTGTCGCTGCTTCCGTCATTCACGACGACGATCTCGTGGGGGCCTCCCGGCAGCTGATCGACGACGTTCGAGATTCGGCGGAACAGTTCAGGCAGGACGTGCTCCTCGTTGAACAGTGGAACTGCGACCGACACACGCGGTGCGAGCATTCACGCCGGTCCCCCCTTGAAATACACCATGTGCCAGAGCACTACGCCGCCCAGCGTCACCGGGTAAGGCTCGAACACCACGCATGGGAAGGCGTCCTCGAAGATCGCCTGCCACCTGTCGACCGGACGCGCGAACCCCCCTCTGTCGTGCCGTGCCAGAAACCTCGCGACACTGGGCTCGTTTGGAAGCACGAGGTCAAGTATGTGCACGAATCCCTGTGGATCAAGCAGCCGTGCCAGCTGCCTCAGAATACCTACCGCCGCCTTTTCGTCGATGTGATGCAGGAAGCTGTTGACGAGGATGAAGTCGAACCGGCCATCGCCCTCGCCGGTGTAATCGCGGACGTCTGTTGTCAGGAACCGGCGCCCATATCGGCGGCGCGCGTACCTGAGATACGCGTCGTTGAGATCGAGACCCAGATACTCGGCCGTTCCAAAGTACAGTCGTGTTCGTGCCCGGGCCGCAGCCGACATCGAGCACCCGACGGGCACGCGCGAGATCGTTGTGTCGCAACACAGGCGCAAACTTCTGATGCGCGAATGGCGCCTGCCACAGCCGATACGCGGTTGCCCCCGCAAGAACACGTGTCGGCAATGTCATGTGCGCCACCGGACGACAAAGCGCCCGACAACCTCGCTCTGAGGAAAGCGCGACTCGAGCGCGGCTTCCAGCGCGGCGTCGATGGGTCCTGAAAAAAACGGCTCCCGATTGATCACCACGAGGTTGATCTTACGGTGCTCAATCAAGGCCAGCGTGTCCTCGACGCCGAGTCGAGGACTTTGGAGAAACTCATACAAATCGCGCGTTGGATTTCGAACACCGAGAAGAAAGTACACCTCAGGACAGTCAGGCGTCGCGTACACGTACGCTCCCGCCGGGATCCGTGTGCGGATCGTAAACAGAAGGGCGTTGTAATCATGCGCGTCCGTTGGCGGGATGCGAATACGAGCCCGGTTAAGTGGCCGGACACCCGTCACGTCATATCCGGCTTGATGGACGACGCCCACGTTCCAGACATAGCCGACATTCAAGGACGACACCGCAAAGGCGAGGTATCCCAGCATCATCACGCGATGGGGCAGGCGCGCTCCGAGGCTGATCACCGGCTGCGCCGCAAGAAGCAGAATCGGCGCTGTGTAACAGAAATAGATGGGTGCGGAAAACGGAAACTGCACCAGTCCAATCGTTGCCAGCACGCCGAGCAGAAGAAAGGCCTGCTGACGTCTGGTTGGCGAGAGCGCGTGCGGTCGGCGAACGAGCAGGAGGCAGCCTGCGAGTATTGTGAAAATGGGTAAGAACCGCGCAGAGTTCCACAGGGCCAGGTAGGACGGCTGGCGATCGATCGTGGCAAGTGCCGCAACGAATCCCAGCGCGGCGAGCGACGCGGTCACGAACGCTGGAATGCGGCGACCAAGAGCCACCGCAAGGAGGACCACGCCGTACGGCAACGCCCAGGCCATGTCCTCGATCGGCGGCAGCGGTCGTTCGGCCTGACCAAACCGGCGTTCGAGCGCCAGGAACACGCCGTCTGAAAACGCCCCCACGCTCCCGGTGATCAAATACGGCAAGAGAAAGATCGCCACGGGCACAATGGCTCCGATTGCAAACGGTCCCAGCAACGCCCACGCGCGTTGCATCCGGGCCGTCAGCGTTCCCCGGCCCTCGCGCCACTCATTCCAGAGCAGGACGCCAATCACCGCGGTGAGTGGGACGACAAAGTGCAGGATGTCCATCAGCGTGCGGCGGTCGCCCAGCAGCCGCACCAGTCCAACCACCGCTGCGAAACAACCTGCGATCTCGAGCACGAGAAAGCCCGCGCTCGATCGAGCGCCGGCGCCGGTCTCCTCGGCGCTCTGGATCTGCGCGCGAAACAGCAAGAAGAGAGCCCCGGCCACCACGAAGAAGGCCCCAACCGACTTCACGAGAAACGACATGCCGCCGCACAATCCTGCGACAACGAGCCAGTGGCGGCCTCCCCGTTCGGTATGACGAAATAGCGCAGCAGTGCCTAACGTCGCCAGAAAGAGGTTGTAGTACCGACGGCATGCTGGCGAAGTAGTTCGGAAGGCTCCAGGTGACAGCGACGGCGGTGACGAGTGCGGCGTCGGCCGGCGGCACGAAGCGCGCCGTAAGGAAGAAGAACACCGGTACCCACGCCATCGTCGCGGCAAACAGCAGCCAGCGAAGGGATACCAGCCGGACGCCGAGAGTCTTCATGCCAAGTGCATGCAGGTAGGTCAAGCCGCCGGTGTACGGGTCCGCGAAGTCCCGGTGCGGGATTTCTCCCGCCAGTACCCGCTCGGCGGCCTGGCCCAACATTCCATCGTCGTGCGCAATCCATCCGCGGTCGACAAAGGGAAGAAGATAGGCGCCAATTCCCAGCCAAAGCACCAGGCAGACTGCTGAACGAGCGGTTCGCTCGTTCAGACCCCATCCCGCACGACTGGCGGCCTCGTGGGCACGTGCTCGACCAGCAGCCATAGTCGCTGCTAACCCGCGTGCGTGACTTCTCTCCAATCGCTGGCCTCCGACAGCTCGTGGCATCAAATGCGCCCAATGGAGCGCCTCGAGCGCTGCTCATCATATTGCTGATTCCGCGATGGATTCAGCCGTTGAGGCCGCTCGCGATATGGCTCTCGCCCGTTAACGCCGGTTGTCGATCGTGATTCCGCTGAGGCCTTCGACTTCCGGTCGTCGCATTCAACTCCCTTCGCATCATTCGCTTGCGGCGCCAGGGCCCTTTGCCATCCCCGGGCGTCGTCTTTGCGATGCCGGGTACCGCCCCGGCGGGCCGATCGAACCAACGGCGCCTGACCTCGCGCCAGCCGGTCTGCCGGGGCCAGCACATGACAAGGGTCGTCGACACAACGAGGAGGAGATGCGATGCGGATGATGATTGCGGCGTTGCTGGTACTGAGCCTGGGCGTGACAACTCTGGGAGCGCAGGACAGCCGGCCGGCGCCGAAGGCGCCGGACACGGTTACGGCGCCTGTGAACCTGAATACCGCCACGGCCGCCCAGCTCGAGTCACTGCCGGGTATCGGGCCAGCCATGGCCCAGCGAATCGTGGAGTACCGCCAGCAGAATGGGGGTTTCAAGAAGGTCGAGGACCTGATGAACGTGCGCGGCATCGGCGAAGCCAGTTTTCTGAAGCTGAAGGCCCTGATCACGGTCACGGCGCCACGAACGGACCGGGCGGCCACTCAGTAGGGCGTCGGGGCCGCGAAGCGCGTCGTGCTTCGCGGCCCCTTGGACCGCTATGCGACTCCAAACGAGAATTTTGCGCTCGTCGTGACGAACCGTATAGCGGTCCTAGGCGCGCAAGCGCGCCAAAGAGAGACTGGCCAACCAGCCAAGGGCTTTCACCATGGCCATTAAGACCGAACGGATATCAAGGGCGAAGTCCTTGGCTGGTTACAGTGTCATCGAGTTGCTGTTCGTCATCGTCCTCGCTGCGGTCGTCGCGGGGATTGCCGCGCCGCAATTCCTCGTCGCACTTGACCGTCAGCGGTCATGGGCGGCAGCTCGTTATCTGGCCGCACGAATGGCGATGGCGCGGTCGTATGCCGTCACTCGCTCTGCACACGTCGCGCTCCGATTCATCGGCGAAGGTAGTGATGTGACGTTCCAGATGTTCTTCGACGACAACCATAACGGCGTGCGGACCGTTGACATCGCCTCGAAGGTGGACCGCGCGATTGGCGCGCCGTCGCGCCTCTCCGAGTTTTTTTCCGGGGTGGTCATCGGCATCTCGACGGAGTTAGGAACAGACCCGGTCAGGATTGGATCGACGAACCTGCTTTCCTTCACACCTCTCGGAACAGCAACACCGGGGACAGTCTACGTTCGAGGCCGCGACGGCCTGCAGCTTGCGGTTCGGGTTACCGGTCCGACGGGCCGTACTCGACTCCTGCGCTATGTTCCTCGCACACGCGAGTGGGTCGCATCTTTCTGACGGTCGACGGGGCGCTGTCTGCGCAGCGCCGATCGAAAGCCTCGCAGGTGGCGTGCGACGACGCCGTGTCGGCTAGTCGGAGACTTCGGCCCGATTGTTGGCGTAGCGGGTGGTGTCGTGCACAACCGACGGCATGACGACCCGGTGCGCGGCGCGGTAGCGCCCAAGTCGATCGGTGACGAGGCGGCGCGGGACGCGCCGAAACAGAGGCCCAAAAGTCGAAGGCGTTCCTTACTGGCGGTAGAGCAAGGGTCGGGGGGGCTGGCGCCTCAGCTCAACCCCCGACCGTTTTTGCCGAGTGCACTCCGGAGGTGTCCCTGATGGGTCCGAAACGCGACGACGCACTATCACCCCAGCGACGACCCGCGTAGCGCGTCAGACCGACACCGCTTCCGTGTCGTGCAGAATGGAAGCAGGCACTCTGACCTCCAGCCTGGTCCCCGCGCCAGGACTGGAGCGAATCTCGAATGTTCCGCCAATGGCCTCGACTCGTTCGTGCATGCTGATCAACCCGAGCCCTCTGCCCCACACCGCGTCGACGTCGAACCCCACGCCATCGTCGACGATCGTCAGTGCGATTCCGTCGGACACGCCGCGCAAATCGACTGACACGTTGTGCGCTTTGCTGTACTTGAGAGCGTTTTGCAGCGCTTCTTGAACGATTCGGAACAGACACAAGTTCAGGTCGGGCGCGAGCATCGGTGGAACGTTCTCGTGCGCGAACGTGATGGTCACGTCGGGCCTGGACAGCTCGCTTTGAAGCCCGTCGAGAGCCTCCACCAGACCCACCAGCCGCAGCCTGGCCGGATGGAGGCGATGCGAGAGATCGTGCACACTCGTGACGATTTCCTCCGCGCGCTTCACGGCTTCAGCGGCGACGGCTTCGGCATGGCCCTGAACCGTCCGACCCAACAGCTTGAGGTCGATCTTCAACACGGCCAGTTGCTGGCTGATGTCATCGTGCAACTCCCGTGCGATCCGCGAACGCTCTCTTTCCTGCGCATTCAGCAGCCTGGACCCGAGATTGCGGACGCGCTCGTAACTCTTGCGAAGAGCCGCCTGACTTCGACGCATTTGTTGCTCAGCGTCTCGTCGTTTCGCCCTATGAATGAGCAACCCGGCGATCAACGCCGCCTGCGCCAACAGCGCCGTCACGGCGCCGACAATGTAGACCTTGTAGCGCTCCCAGGCCGAGGGCTCCCGGAAGAGGATCTGCGATCTTGCGGGAAGACGAGAGTGGGCAATGCCCCAACGCTGCACCTGACGCCAATCGACGACTGGCACCACCTGTGCGGCTTCAATTGGAATGTCCTGAGGCCGCGTCCCGGTGAGTATGCGGAGCGCCATTTCTCCGATGCGAGTCCCGGTCTCATGCGTTCTGCGTACCACGCCGCCGACGACGCCGGTACCGATGTAGAAATCGCTCGTGCCGTACACCGGCACCGGCGCAGCCTCGGCCACGAGCCGCGCGACCTCGTCCGGATACATGACCATCCCGGGATCCTGCTGCGTGTGCCAGATGTACAGAATCAGACTTCCCGGTGGGACAGCCTTGACGGCGGACAGCAGGAGAGGCACGGTCTCTTCATTGAGATACGTGAGACTCACCTGCCGCGAAAAGCCGCTGAGCTCGGCTCGAACGGACTCGACAGTCTGGTCGTCGACTGCCCTTGGCCACGACGAACACACGTTGTGTTGACGGATGCAGCTCCAGCGCCAGCTTCAGCGTCTCAGCGTATGCAATGCCGAGCGTGATTCCGGTGATCCCGCCACCGGCGCTGCGGGAGATCTCCGGGACGGCGAGCCCTGCAAAAACGATCGGCGCGTCCGGAAACAGCTCTTCGCGGTGGTCCAGCACGAACCGCAGCGACCGTATCGGTCATCGCGATGACCAGGTCGATTCTGCGCCCTTGATACTTCCGGCGAATGTAATCCTTGAGAGCCGGGGACGCCTGTTCCTCAGGGAAGAGATCGGACTCGAGGTACTCCGCGAAATAGTCAATCGGCACGTCGGGGCGCGACGCCAGAGACTCCCGGATGGCCGCATCCAGAATCGGATTGGACGGGAAGCTCTCGGCGCCCAAGTGATGGTCAGGACCGTTCGGGGCGAGACGCCTGCGCCGAGGCGCTCGTGCCCAAGGCCGGCGCGCAGAGCGCTGCCGCGAGCGCGAGCACGACGACGTGCGCACGCATTCGCACCTCCATCTCAGAACGACAATCGCACCGCCAGCTGAATCTGGCGCGACGAGCCCGCTTCGCCGGTCGGCAGGCGCGTCCTCGTGATCTTACCGAACGTCGGGCTGCCGACGATGTTGCCGGGCGGGCCGAAGTTGGGATGGTTGAACAGATCGAACACGTCGACCCGGAACTGCAGGCCGATGCGCCCGCCGGGCCGCGCGTTCTTGATGAGCGACAGATCCGTGTTGTTGAAGCCCGGCCCGATGACGGCGTTGCGCCCCAGGTTGCCGAAGTGATTGGCGGCCACGAACACCGACGGATCGAACCACTGGTCCACCGAGCCGATGATCCGGATCGGGCCGGTGACGTCGGGACGCACGGTGTTCGGCACGCCGTTCAGGCTGCTGTTGCTCGTGACGATGTTCACCGGATTGCCGCTCTGCGACTGGACGACCGCGGCAATCTGCCAGCCGCGCGTCAGGGCGTGCCCGGTGAACGGCAGCGCGTAGATCGCGCTGAGGACGAACCGGTGCCGGGCGTCGAAATCCGACAAGCCGTACTGGTTGGGAATGTCGTAGCCGTTCTGGACGGCGAAGCCGGAGGAATTGAGCGAGTTGGTGTCGAGCGACTTCGACCAGGTGTACGACGTGTCGAACTGCAGCCCGCGCGACAGGCGCTTGGTCAGCGACACCCAGGCAGCGTGGTAGTTCGAAAAGCCGCTGCTCTCCACCTGCGTGATGTTGCCGAGCGGCGTGCCGGGAAGTATCGGGCTGGAGGCCGACACGGCGGCGAACGGGCCGAACGCCGTCGACCGGCTGATTGATGTTGCGCGAGATCCGCAGGTTCGTGCCGCGCGAGCCCGAGTATCCGACGCGTCGCGGCCATCTCGCGGCGCGAGCTGCCGCTGCAGGTTCACGTTCCACGATTGCAGCGACGCGTTGCGGAACCGCGGATCGACCGTCGACCGGCGCGAGCCCGGCGGGCCGCGTCGTGTCGATCGCGCTGGCGAGGGGAATCGCGCCGGCCGCCGTCAGCGGCGCGGCGAACGGCGGATTGCCGGCCGTGTCCCTGACCGCCGTCGTGCCTGGCTCGTCGACGGCCCGGGCATACGCGGCGCGCAGCACGGTGCGGCCGTCGGACGAGAGCTCCAGGCGACGCCGAGCGCGCGGTTCGAAGTTCCGGTTGTTCTGCCGGTAGATCTCGTCGACGTCGACGCCGACGCGCACGCAGCGACGCGCTCGCCGCGTCGAAGACGACGAACCGGTCGTCCCGCTCGGTGGGCGTGACGTGCCACTCGTAGCGCATCCCGAGTTCGAGCGTGAGGCGTGTCGTGGACGGCGACCTGGTCCTGGACGAACAGCCCGACCGCGCGCTGGTCGATCAGGCTCCTCCGCTCGCCGAGCGTGATGTTGAATGCGTTCGCCGTTCCGGCCAGGAACGCCTCCACGCTCGGGAAGTTGAACACGCCGGTGCCCTCGGCGAAGTTCTCGTTGATGAAGTGCCGGTACTCGCCGCCAAACCTTATCGAGTGCCGGCCGCTCGCGCGGCTGAACGTGTCGACGACGACGTACGACGTGTCGGACCGTCCCTGGGGCAGGGTGCCCGGCCCGCCGAAGTTGAGCGCGCCGGCGACGATCATCTGCGGCAGCCCGATCGCGCGCGTGACGCCGTTGCCGATGCCGAAGTCCGCCGGATTGAGCGGCGAGGCCGGAAACGTGCCGCCCTCGAGCTGGCTCCGGCCGAAGCGCGCTTCGTTCAACGGCCGCGGTCCGAACATGTGCGTGGCGTTGACCGTCAGGATGCTCGCGAACGGCCGGGACACGCTGCCGAACCCGGGAATGCTGTTGCCCTGCGGCCGTCGGCTCGACGCGCGGACGCGCTGGCTCCCGTAGAACACCTGGACGCGATCGTTGTCGCCGGCGTTGTGCCGGACGTCGATCGTCCACCGATCCTTATCGACGACGGCCGGGCGCCGATCCGACGAATCGCGGCGTGCCGTCCGCATCGAAGAAGTTCGCGCGCGGGATCAACGGAATCAGCTGCCGAACCACCGGATCGGTCGCCGCCGCGCGCTGCTCGTCGCTCAGCACGAGGCTGTTCAGGTCGACGCCCTGCCGCTGCCTGAAGCCTTCGTAGGCGGCGAAGAAGAACGTCCGCCCGCGCCTGATCGGCCCGCCCATCGATCCGCCGAACTGGTTTCGCCGGAACGGATGCGGATCCGGCGACGTGAACTCGAAGAAGTTGCGCGCATCGAGCGCATCGTTCCGCAGGAACTCGAAGACGTCGCCGTGGATCTGTCGGTGCCCGATTGCGTGACGATGTTGACGATCGCGCCGGACACGTGACCGTGTTCGGCGGCGAGCGCCGAGTTGTCCACCTTGAATTCCTGGATGCTGCCGAGCGGCGGCTCGTAGACCAGCGAGCCGAACGTCAGGTTGTTGGTCGACACGCCGTTGACCAGGAACGCGACCGCCTCCTCGCGATTGCCGGCCGTGTTGAAGGCGAGCGTGCCGATGCCGCGAATCGGCCGGGAGGAGAAGCCGGTCTGCGACGGCGCGACTG
>CAWFEX010000004.1:0-1164539 GCA_963814955.1 uncultured Acidobacteriota bacterium | reverse complement strand
GGACGTCACACCGCGCGGCGCCGGGCCCGGTAGGCCGCGACATGGGCCGGTTTCCGCACGTCCGGCTGTCGCAGTACCGCGTGAGCGGTTTGGGACGGTCGACAAGGCCGCGTCGGCAGTCCGCCGCCTCGCACGGGCGCAGTCGTTCCAGCTCCCCCGCCGCGACGAAGTACGCGAGGGCCATGCCGCATCGACGGCGAGGTGGTCGCCCACCCGGCGCCCCGGCGCGAAGTAGTGCACGTGCCAGTCGTAGCCGTCGTGGTTGGTGAGGTGGGGGGTGGTCCGGACCCGGTCGCGCGAGCCCGTTGACCAGCGGTACCGCGCTCGCCGGATCCGGCGCGAGGAAGATCTCGCGGAAGAGGCCGCGAAGCCGCCTCATCCGCGCCAGGTCCTGCTCCTCCACGGGCGGCACCCCGCTGATCCGGGAGGACGCCACGAAGCCGCGCAGCGCGTCCAGGTCGGACAGGAGGTCCCCGCCGTCGGCGGCGCCGTTGACCAGATCCACCATGATGCCGAGGGCGTGCTCGGTGTCATGGGTGAAAATCATGCGGCCGAGTTTAACCGCACATGCGATTCACATGGCTCATATGGAGTAATGAGGATCGGCCACCACGGGATATGCGGCGCCTTCATGCGGAATTCTCATCACGATCGCGTTGCCGTCGAGCTCGTAGTGCGCCTTGACCGGGCGGAACAGCGAGTCGCACGCCCAGGGACTGTAGAACCGCCCCACAGTCGCGCCGTAGCGCAGGTGGACGACGTCGTAGCCGCCCGAGGGCATCGACTCCAGCGCGAGCCCGTCCGACAGCGTCACCGGGAACCGGAATTCCGACGGAGCCTCGGGGCCGTGCATGACGGTGACCAGCCTGATCCCGTCCGAGGTGGTCTGCGCGACGATGTCGGTGTCGACGTCGATGCCCACGAACACCCGCAGGCTGGGCCGGAGCACGGTGGCGGCCCGGTCGCCCGCCGCGGAGTCGATGGCGACATGGATGCGCTGACCGTCCTTGGTCGGAGCCCAGACGCCCTCTCTGGCCCTGACCGCCCATCGCACGTCCTGGTTGTCGAACTCCTGGGGCTCGGCTTTCCCCGCGCGACGAGCACCTGTGAGGCGGCGTTCATCGCCGCGGTAGCCCCGTCCCGCGCGTGCCTCATGGCGCAGCCCCCTCCGCCTGTTTGTTACCGAAGACAACCACTGCTCTCGGTTGACGCTGCTTTGGTTTATCACGTGCCGTACAGGGCGAAGAACTTAGCTACGTTCCAGTATCAAACTGTAATTGGACGACTACTTACCGTACCATAGCCGGGCACTCAAGGTCATCTTGCGTTACTACCGGTGATCCGGCCATGCTGCGTCAACCCCGGTGACGCCAGTTGTCCATAATGGGCAGCCGTGCCCTGGGGGCGGGTTGAAGGAGAGAGCGATGAGCGAGGAGCACGGGACAGAACCAGCAGGTCCCGGAAGAACACGAGGGCGTCGGCCGGCGCGAGGGCGGTGCCGCCGGGCACCGTGCGGATGGCGGATCTGCCGGAGGCCGACCAGGACTTCGTCCGCACCGAACTGCGGCGGGACACCCCGCTGCACCACCTGCTCGCCCTGGAGATCGTCGAAATCGGCGAGCGCCACGCGATCCTGTCGATGCCGGTACGGGAAGAGGCCTTCAACAGCACCGGCAACCTGCACGGGGGCGCCATCGCCACCCTGATCGACGTGGCGGCGGGCACCGCCGCGGCACGGGGCAGCGGTTTCCGGCACGGCGAGCAGAGCCTCGTCACCGCCGACCTGCACGTCCGCTATCTGGGCAGGCCGCACGGCGACATGGTCTACGCCCGCGCCGACCTGATCAAGGTCGGCCGGCAGCTGGTGATCGTCGACTGCCGGGTGACGGACGTCGAGGACCGGCTGATCGCCTCGGCGGACTTCTCGATGATGATCGTCCCGCAGCGCCAGGCGCTGCGCCCGATGGACGGCGCCCAGCCGCACGACCCCGACCTGTGAATCCTCCGCGATCCGGATAAAATGGTTTGATTCGACCACCGCCGAATGTGGCTCCATGGTCCCGGCATACCGCAGGAGACGAAGACGAGGAGCCGGTGTTGTCCTTTCATGTGCTGCCGGGCGCACGGTCGCCGATCCGGATGTGGGCCGACCCGCCGACGGTCGAGGCACGGCGCGCTGCGAGCAGCTGCGCAACGTCGCCACCTGCCGTGGGTGCACGGGCGTCGCCGTGATGCCCGACGTGCACTTCGGCAAGGGCGCGACGGTCGGCTCGGTCATCGCGATGCGCGGCGCGGTCTCGCCCGGCGGCGGTCGGCGTCGACATCGGCTGCGGCATGTCCGCGGTGCGGACCTCGCTGACGCGCCGACGACCTGCCCGACGACCTCGCGCCGGCTGCGCGTCGCAGATCGAGGCAGGCCATCCCGGTGGGCTTCGGCATGCACGACGAGCCGGTCGACCCGGCGCCGGCTGCACGGGTTCCGGACGGCGCGGCTGGGACGACGTTCTGGGAGCGGTTCGACGACGCTGCGCCGACGGCGGTGCAGCTCCGGCAGGAGCCGGGCCGACGCAGCAGATGGGCACGCTCGGCGGCGGCAACCACTTCATCGAGGTCTGCCTCGGACGACGACGAGGGCCGGGTCTGGCTGATGCTGCACTCCGGGTCCCGCAACATCGGCAAGGAGCTGGCCGAGCTGCACATCGGCGATGGCCCAGGAGCTGCCGCACAACGCCGACCTGCCCGACCGGGACCTCGCGGTGTTCCTCGCCGGCACGCCGGAGATGGACGCGTACCGGCGGGACCTGTTCTGGGCGCAGGAGTACGCGCGGCGCAACCGCGCGGTGATGATGGCGCTGCTGTCCAGGACGTGCGTCCGGCGAGCAGTTCGCGGCGCAGGTCGCGCTTCGACGAGCCGATCTCCTGCCACCACAACTACGTGGCCGAGGAGACGCTACGACGGCGTGGACCTGCTCGTCACCCGCAAGGGCGCGATCCGGGCCGGGCACGGCGACCTCGGGCATCATCCCGGGCTCGATGGGCACCGGCTCGTACATCGTGCGGGGCCTGGGCAACGCGGCGCGTACAGCTCGGCCTCGCACGGCGCCGGCCGGCGGATGAGCCGGACGCAGGCGAAGCAGACGTTCACGACGGACGACCTGGCGGAGCAGACCGCAGGGCGTGGAGTGCCGCAAGGACGCCGGCGTGGTCGACGAGATCCCCGGCGCCTACAAGGACATCGAGTAGGTCATCGAGGCACAGGCCGACCTGGTCGAGGTCGTCGCCCACCTCAAGCAGGTCGTCTGCGTCAAGGGCTGAGCCGGGAGCGGTAGCGGGCCCTGGCCTGCTCCAGCAGGTCGAACAGGGAGAGGTCGGGGTCCGTGCCGTGTTCCCGGATCAGGGCCTCGAGCCGGTCCAGCCATTCCAGGCACCAGTTCAGGTCCTCCTGCCGGGCGACGGAGCGGCCGGAGACGGTGAGCTGGACGGGGCTGGTGTGCGCGTAGCGCCCCCGGGGGTCGAGGTCGTCGGGGAGCGCCTCTCCGTCGGCCTCGGCCACCAGGTAGGTGGGTTCGCGCACCCGGTAGGCGAAGTCCACCCCGTCCGCGCCCTCGGCGACGACTCCCCGGGCGTCGTAGACCCGTATCCGGTCCGCTCCGGTGACGGTGGCGACGACCCGCACGGTCCGGCCGGGTTCGACGTCCAGCAGCGCGCCGGGTCCCTGCCCGTCGGCCTCCAGGGTCAGCCAGGGCCCGTTGGTGGCGAAGGTGCGTCCGGCCCCGGATCGCCTCCTCGGCGTGGAAGTAGGCGCGGCCGCGGGCGTCCCATTTGCGCAGCGCGCCCTCGGGGAACCAGCCGCGCCCCTCGGGCCGAGCTCGGCTCCATGGCCGGCGAGCGCAATCGCAAAGTGGCGGTCTCCGCCTCCCGGACGACGGCCGGGAACTCCACGGCCTCGCCGTCCACGAGGAGGAATCCGGGGTCGGCGCCGAGCCGGGTCTCCCAGACCGCGCATCCGCCCGGCCTCACGGTGCCGAAGGGCTGCACCGACACCTCGGCGTCCACCTGCGACTCCACCAGCAGCAGGTGCTCCAGCGCCTCTCCGCGCAGGACCGGCTGGACGTTCCCCGAGCCCAGGAACCGCGGCCCCTCCGGGTGAGCCGCAGCACGACCACCCCGTCGGGGACCCGTCCGCGCAGGGCGTCCCGGAACGCCGCGTCCAGGTCGCCCTCGACCGCGCCGTCGACCGCCTCGGTCGGCGACCTGCCTTCGGCCAGTGCCGCGGCGACCGGCCCGGCCAGCAGTTCGGTGTGCCGCACGAACCTCAGATAGGGCACGAGCGGGCCGTAGAGCGACCGGGTGGACTCCCCCCAGTTCGCGCCTTTCTCGGCGACGACGGCGCGGTAGGCGTCCAGTGTCCGGGCCACGAGCGGGGGGAGTTCATGATCGTTGCACATCCCCCCACGCTGAAGGAGCGCTCCGCAGGGACAAGCCGGTGCCGATGGGGGCCACCGGGGTATCAGGAACCTTCCACTCTCACCAGTGGTCGGGACTGAAGGGCTCCTCTTCGGGCCGGTTGGAGAAGGACAGCAGCGCCAGGTCGGCCTCGACCATCATCGTCACCAGCTCCTCGAACGTGACCTCCGGCTCCCAGCCCAGCTCCTCGCGGGCCTTGGTCGGGTCGCCGCAGCAGCAGGTCGACCTCGGCCGGCCGGATGAAGCGCGGGTCCATGCACGACGTGCGTCTCCCAGTTCGAGCCCGACGCGCGCGAAGGCAGCTCGAGCAACTCGCGGACCGAGTGCGTCTCGCCGGTGGCGATGACGTAGTCGTCGGGCTCGTCCTGCTGCAGCATCAGCCACATCGCCCGGACGTAGTCGCCGGCGAAGCCCCAGTCGCGCCGGGCGTCGAGGTTGCCCAGCGCGAGCTCGTCCTGCAGCCCGAGCTTGATCCGGGCGACGCGCGTGGTGACCTTGCGGGTGACGAACTCGCGCCGCGGCGGGGCGACTCGTGGTTGAACAGGATGCCGCGACGCGGCGTACATGCCGTAGGACTCGCGGTAGTTGACGGTCATGTAGTGGGCGTAGGCCTTGGCCACGCCGTACGGGCTGCGCGGGTGGAAGGGGGTCGCTCGGTCTGCGGGGTCTCGCGGACCTTGCCGAACATCTCCGAGCGGACGCCTGGTAGAAGCGGACCTGGTCGGCCGTTCGGGCCGCTGCCGTACGACGCGGATCGCCTCGAGCAGGCGCAGGACGCCCAGGCCGGTGATCTCGGCGGTGAGCTCGGCCTGCTTGACACGAGACGGCACGAACGAGATGCGCGGCGAGGTTGTAGACCTCGTCGGGCTGGACCTGTCTCCACGGCGGAGATCAGGCTCGGCCGGTCCAGCAGGTCGCCCGTCGAGAGCTGCACGTCCGGGACGATGTCGCTCGACGGTGCCGCGATCTTGGGGTTGGCCTGGCCGCGGACGAGCCCCCAGACCTCGTAGCCCTGCCGAGCAGGTACTCGGCGAGGTAGGAGCCGTCCTGGCCGGTGATGCCGGTGCAACCGCGCCATACGAGCCGGTTCGTACGGGCGTCGATGACGTCGACCACCAGCGTACCGGCCTCTGCCTCGACTGTCCTCACTGGGCAGTCGTCGCCGTAGCAGTAGCCGCGTTCTCGGTCGATCCAGTTGATATCGATGCGGCGACTGATGTTTGCGTGGTAGTGAATGAGGAGGTCCGGCGTACCGGTTGACACTCGCTCGAATCCTTTGCCCGCGAACCCCTTTTCAAGCGCGCCTTGTACGTGATCTTGGAAGAACGGATCCCGATCGAGGCGAGGATCGCCGGTGGGCAGTGCATCGGCGGGCCCCCAGTCGAACGTGCGGTATTGCGTGAAGTCGGCGCTCCTCAGCACGTGCGAGCTTACGTTCATCGTCGCGCACGCGGTCAGCGTGAGCGCCGTCATTGCCAGGATGGTCAGTGTTGCCACTTGTCGCATGGGCGATACCCTCGGTGTGATGAACTCCGCAATCCGCAGAGGCAACAGTGGTGCCACTCCGTTGTGCAAGCGGAAGGGCGAACACGTGCGCCTCGACGAGTGTTTGATGGTTGCGTCATGAGAGGTCATGGGGCGAGCGTTGCGGAATATTCCAAAGCTTCGGGAATTTCTCACTATCACAGGGAGCGTTCTTGAATGCCCTGCAGATAGCGGACGATAGCCTCGATGCGTGCCTTGACTGCTGCCGGACTTGATCCCGGCATCATTCTGAATGCTTCCCCCCACACAGGCATCTCGCGATCGCCGTGAGCGGCCACGTCGCGGCCGTCGATGATCCGATAGACGCGTTCGCTTGGGAATACTCCGCCATTCCGCCTGGTGTACTGCGTGAGGTCTGACGGCATGTGGCGCAGCTGTCCAGCCACAGGCCCATTGCCTCGTGCGTCCGTTCCGTGACAGCTCGCGCAATGAGCACGGAATAGCGAGCTGCCCGTATCGCTCGGTGCAGTAGAAGGCTGCTGGAGCTTTTCGATGTATGTCACAAGGTTGGCGATACGTTCGCGCACCCTCCCGTCGGATTCGAACACGCGAAACATCGGCCCCCACACCGGCATCTCCGTCGTCCCGTGCGCCGCGAGCGGTCGTGCCGTGCCGGTAATGAAGCCCTGGACCGCGTCACGAGGAAATGCACCGTTGTTCCGTCGCGCCAGCAGCGTGAGGTCCGAAGGCGCCGTCCGAAGCTCGGCAGCGAGCGGGCCGTTTCCTCGTGCGTCAGTGCCATGGCACGCGGCGCAGTAGCGCTCGAACGAATCCTGTCCCGCGAGTGAGTCAATGAGGATGCGAGGAGGCTGCTGCGATTGTGCAACTGGTGTCGCAGACCACCACAGGATGAGGAACGCGAGGCTGGCACAGCACGCAAGCAGCTTTTTCATACCGATGACACAGGTCAACAACCATGCCGATTGCTGGGTGCGAATCGGGTCGGAATATCGGCCGGAACATACGTGGGTACGTCTGTGGCAGCGCGAAACATCTCGCAACAGCGCGGGAAATTCCGCGGTGCGCTGACTGCCGGCCGCCCAACACTCGTCACACGCGGCAATTATGTGGGCGTGTGGCTACGTCAACGTTGGTACGAGGTCTGCTCAGGGCTACTCGAACATCTTTCACTTGAGGAAGTCATGATCAGCCGCATTCTCGTTCCGACCGATTTCAGCGCGCAGGCTGACGCTGCGCTCGCGTACGCGCGACTGTTCGGGAAGACTTTCAACGCGTCACTGCATCTGCTGCACGTGACCCCTCACCTGCCGCCACCACACGCGGCGGCAAACTTGCCCGACGGCGGACTTCCCGCTTTGAAGGAGCTGCGCGATCGTATACCCCGCGATCCTTGGTGCCGATACCCCACAGTTCGGCTCGCGGAAGGCACGGATCCGGCGAGTCACATCACCGACTACGCCAAAAGCGCGAGTATCGCGCTGATCGTGATGGGGACGCACGGTCGCGGCGGCGTTGCGCGTATGGTGATGGGCAGCGTCGCTGAGACAGTAGTGCGTACCGCGCCGTGTCCCGTCTTGACGGTGCATGGAGCTCCAGGTTCTTCGCTGATGGGCTTCCGCCGCATTTTGGTGCCACTTGATTTCAGTGCGGCATCGGACCCGGCCCTTGATGCGGCCCGATTTCTCGCGGCTCGCTTTGAGGCGTCGCTCCATTTGCTGCACGTGCTGCCGGAGATCTATGTCGATGGGGGTTCGGAAGCATTCACCGCGGAAGCGCCCGAGGTTCGCACGTTGCGATTGATGAACGCGCGAGAGCGGCTGACCCATCGTATTCCTGTGGACTTTCGTCCCTCGAGGGTGACGACCGAGGTCATCTTCGGCGCTCCGGCAGAAACGATTGCCGCCTACGCCGCCGACAATCATTTCGATCTCATCGTGATCGGAACACACGGGCGGAAGGGCATGGCGCACCTGCTGCGGGGCAGCGTCGCCGAACGCGTGGTGCGGACCGCCCAATGTCCGGTGATGACCACGCGAACCGTCTGGACCCACGCCGAAGCCATGTTCCCGGCGACGGATCTGGTCGTGGCGACGGCGTGAACGATGTGGAGCTACGTGCCGCGCGCTGGCTGGAGACCGAATTTTTCCATCCGGTAGCGCACCTGATCCCGGTTGATGCCGAGCAACTGGGCGGCGTGCGTCTGATTGCCGCGCGCACGCTCGAGCGCCTGGAGGAGCAGCTGCCGCTCGATGTCCTCGAGGTTGACGCCCTCGGCAGGCAGCTTGAATTGGGCGGGAGCCACGGTCCGCGTCAGCGACGTCAAGTCCTCCGGTCCGATCCAGTCGTGATCGATCAGGAGCATTGCCCGCTCGATCGCATTTCGGAGCTCGCGGACGTTCCCCGGCCACTGGTACTGCTCGACGACTTTCAGCGCTGCCGGCGTCAGGCCGCGCACCCGTTTCCGGAACTCGCGATTGAACTTGTCGGTGTAGAACGCGGCCAGGAGGGGAACGTCGCCGCGGCGTTCCCGCAGCGGTGGGAGCGTCACCGGCATCACCTGCAGCCGATAGAACAGATCCTCGCGGAACTTCCCGGTCTTTACCTCCTCTTCGAGGTTACGGTTCGTGGCAGCGATCACGCGAACGTCAACGCGGATATCGGCAAGGGCACCTACGCGCTTGAACGTCTTCTCTTCGAGGAAGCGCAGCAGCTTCGACTGCAGTCCGGCCGTCATCTCGCCGATTTCGTCGAGAAACACGGTGCCGCCGTCGGCTGTTTCGAAGAGCCCACGCTTCTGTTGCCGCGCATCAGTAAAGGCCCCGCGCTCGTGTCCGAACAACTCGCTCTCGAGCAGCTGCTCCGGCAAAGCCGAACAGGTGATGTTGACGAACGCCCGAGCGGCCCTGTCGCTGTTGAAGTGAATGGCCTTCGCCGCCAGATCCTTGCCGGTCCCGGTCTCGCCGGTAAGAAGAACCGTGGAGGCACGACTGGACGCAATCCTGCCGAGGAGCGACTTCACGTCCTGCATGGCCGGCGATTCACCGATGATGGCGTCGAAACCGTATTCCCGACCCTGGCTCGTGCGCAGCGTTCGCACTTCGCGGCGCAGCTGACTGGTTTCGAGCGCCTTCTCGACGAGGAGCGCCACTTCATCGAGGTTGAAGGGCTTGTTGACGTAATGGAAGGCGCCGAGCTTCATCGCTTCGACGGCGTTCTCGACGGTCGAGAAGGCCGTCATGAGGATCACCAGCGTCTCGGGGGTCCGATCCTTGATCCGTCGCAGGAGGGAAATGCCGTCGTCATCGGGCAGGCGGATATCGAGCAGCACGAGGTCGACGTCGGGACTGATCTGAGCGATGGCTTCCGCGCCCGTCCCCGCCTCGAGCAGGTCGTAGCCTTCTTTGCTGAGTCGCTCGCGCAGTGACCATCGCAGGAGCGCCTCGTCATCGACAATGAGAATGGTGGCAGTGGACACAAGCTCAAGTATACCGACGACCACGACGGTGGCCCCAATCACGCCTGCCGAGCGATCGCGTAATTCGCTGATTCATGTGGGGGCCCTCGCTGCTACGACAGGGATCTTTCTCGTCGATCTCCAGCAGCCTCTCGACTATGCCATCGGCATTCTGTACGTCCTCGTCATTCTGGCGGGACTGTGGACCACGTGGCTAGCCTATCCCATTGTCGCAGCCCTCGTCTCCACGTCTCTTCTTATCGTCGATACCATCGTCGGATGGAGTGCCGAAGCACCGCCGTTTGTCTTCGTCAATCGGCCGCTGATGGCGCTCGTCTTCGTGGCGACCGCGACGCTTGTCGCGCATTCCAAACGGATCGAGCGCAAGTGGTCGTCAAACGTGCAGCAGCTGGCCGACATCACACGTGCGCTCGACCACGCCGCGATCGTAGCTACGACGGACGTCACCGGTCGGATCACCTACGTGAACGACAAATTCTCTGAGATCTCAAAATACTCACGTGACGAGCTCATCGGTCAGGATCACCGGATCATCAACTCGGCATATCACCCGAAAGCATTCATGCGTGACCTGTGGCGCACCATCGCGAACGGCCACGTCTGGCATGGTGAAATCCGCAACCGCGCCAAGGACGGATCCTTGTACTGGGTGGACACGACGATCGTGCCGTTCCTGGACAGTCGAAGAAAGCCTTACCAGTACATCGCGATCAGGGCGGACATCACTGCACGCAAGGCCGCTGAGGATCGACTTGCCCAGCAAGCTGCGCTTGCGCGACTCGGCCAGATGGCAGCTGTCGTTGCGCACGAGGTGCGCAACCCCCTGGCTGGCATCAAGGGCGCTCTTCAGGTTCTCATGTCACGACGAGAGGCGGGTGATACCGAACTGCCAGTGATGCGCGACGTGGTGGCACGCATCGATTCGCTCGGCGAGCTCATCAATGATCTGATGCTCTTCGCGCGCCCACGGCCGCCCCGTCCGAGCACATTTCCGCTTCGGCCGCTCCTGCTGGAAGCAGTCTCGCTCCTGCGGCGCGACCCTTCGGGTGAATCACTCGAAGTGGTGATCGAGGGTCCTGATGTCGAGTTGACGGCAGACGCCGACATGATCCGAGCGACGGCTCTGAATCTGCTCTTGAACGCCGCCCAGGCGATGGGTGGGCACGGCTACATTGCCATCTCGATCAAGCACAGCGACCCCGAATGCACCGTTGAAATTCGCGACAGTGGACCTGGTATTCCGCTCGATCTGAGGGAACGCGTCTTCGAGCCGTTCTTCACGACGAAGGCGCGGGGCGGGGGCCTTGGCTTGCCGATCGCGCGTCGGACCGCGGAACTCCATGGTGGCTCGCTCGTCCTCGCCTCGCCCGACAGTGGCGGCAGCATGTTCACGCTGACGCTGCCGGTTCATGCTTTGCCTCAACCAGCCGCAGCACAGTGACGTAAGTAATGTGCGTTGTCGCCCGGACGCGCGCACGCAGTGTCCAGCTTCAGCCTGACCAGCATGCGCACGCTGCTGTTCTTACGGCTGGCTGGCCATCGCTGACGACTGCGGATCCTCGTGATTCATTCGCTGCAGCTGTGGCTTCTCGAGGCCAAACTTCTCGATTCGGTAGCGCACCTGATCGCGGTTGATCCCGAGCAGCTGGCCTGCATGCGTCTGATTGCCGTGTGCACGTTCGAGTGCCTGCACGAGCAGCTGCCGCTCGATCTCCTCGAGCACCACGCCGTTTGCGGGCAGCTGAAACTGCAGCGCGCTGGCCGTGCTGCGTGTCAGCGTCACGAAATCGCCTGGCTCGAGCCAGTCGCGATCCATCAGCAGCATCGCCCGCTCGATCGCATTGCGAAGCTCACGAATATTTCCTGGCCACCGGTACCGCTGAAGCTGTGCCAGCGCTTCCGGCGTCACGCCCCGAACATGCTTGCGGAATTCCCGGTTGTATCGATCGATGTAGTAATTCACCAGCAGGGCAATGTCCCCGTCACGTTCTCGCAGCGGCGGTAGCATGATCGGCATGACCTGCAGGCGATAGAACAGATCCTCGCGGAACTTCCCGGTCTGTACTTCCGCCTCCAGGTTGCGGTTGGTCGCGGCAATCACGCGGACGTCGACGCGTATGTCCGTGAGGCCGCCCACCCGTTTGAACGTCTTGTCCTCGAGAAAGCGAAGCAGCTTGGACTGCAGCCCCGGCGTCATTTCACCAATCTCGTCCAGAAACAGCGTGCCGCCGTCGGCGATCTCGACCAGACCTCGCTTCTGCTGACGTGCGTCGGTGAACGCGCCGCGCTCATGACCGAAGAGCTCGCTCTCGAGAAGCTGCTCCGGCAATGCGGACGCCGTGATGTTCACGAACGGACGCGTCGCGCGTTCGCTGTGGTAGTGGATGGCTTTCGCGGCCAGGTCCTTACCGGTGCCTGTCTCGCCGGTGAGGAGCACTGTGGATGCCGGGCTCGCGGCCACTCGCGCCATCAAGGTCTTCGCCTGGACGATCGCGGCGGATGCGCCGATGATGGCCTCGAAGCTGTATTCGCGTCCCTGACTGGTTCTGAGGCTCCGCACCTCGCGCCGCAGCCGGCTCGTTTCGAGCGCCTTTTCCACTATCAGCGCCACCTCGTCGAGATTGAACGGCTTGTTGACGTAGTGATACGCACCGAGACGCATCGCCTCGACCGCGTTCTCCACGGACGAATAGGCGGTCATCAGGATCACCAGCGTCTCTGGCGATAGTTCTTTGATTCGCCGGAGCAACGTCAGTCCATCGCCGTCGGGCAGCTTGAAATCCAGCAGCACGAGATCGATGTCGTTTCCGAGCTTTTCTGTCGCGCCGGCAACCGTGGCCGCCTCGCTGACGCCGTAGCCGTCACGGGAGAGTCGCTCCTTGAGCGACCACCGCACGAGACCTTCGTCATCGACGATCAAGACGTTGGCAGTACTCGATGATCCTTGTTCTCCGTTGGGGAATATTCCGCACCACTGCGAAACATCCCGCGCAATCCCCTGTGTTCTTGGCGCTTTCGGGGCAGGAGGAGCAACTTTCGCGCCGCACGGGCAGGAGGTCACCCGCCCGAGGGCGCTCTCCATTAGCATTGAAGCCATGTTTCCTCCTCGCGTGATTCTTTCCGCTGTCGATTTTTCCGATTCGTCGCACACTGCACTTCTGTTCGCAGGCCGACTTGCCCGGCAGACGGGTGCCGCGCTCCATGTGCTTCACGCGCAGGAGCCACTCCTTGCGGAAGGTGCACGTCATGCCGGATTCGATCTCGTCGGTGATACAGAAGCAGAGCTCGAACGCTTTGTAGGCGATGTCCCCACGGCAGGATCGGCGGTTGCTCCACGCCTTCACGTGGCGACCGGCCCTGCCGTCGACGTGATAGTGCGGGCCGCGCAACGTCTCGATGCCGACATCGTCGTCGTTGGCAGCCATGGAATGTCAGGCGCCGAACGAGCCTTCTTCGGCTCCACGACCGAAGGCGTCTTGAGGCACTCGTCGGCGTCGGTGCTTGTCACCCCCGCTCAATGGAGCCCGGTGCGTTCAACGGTCCCGGATCTATCGGGCACCGGGCCCGTCATTGCCGCAGTGGATTTCTCGCCCGCAGCCAGTGAGGCTGCGACAGCCGCCTGTCGGCTGGCATCTGTGCTGCGCACGACGCTCAAGATCATTCACGTGGTGCCAGAGCCGCCGGTGCTCGCGCGCTGGCGTGGCCATGCCGAAGCCGCGGTTCGCGATCGCACCGAGGCAGCACGGAGCCAAATCGAGAAACTGGCAGCATCGATCGCGTGTGACGTCCCTGTGGAAGTGAAGGTCGAGATCGGCGCCGTGCCCAATCATCTGGCTGATTGCGCCGCGTCCTCTGACGCACATCGGCCGATCCTGGTATTGGGACGGCGAGCACCGGGCGAGAAAGGCGGGCCTCCCGGGTCTACGGCCTATCGCGTGCTGATGCTGTCGAAGGCTCCAGTGTTGATGTACGTGGCCGAGTGATCTCAGCTCACGGCCCACCGTACGATAGCGGCTGCGCCGTACGCAGCGAGTGCGATGACGCCACCCAGCAGGAGCATTTCGAGCCCGGCCCTCCACCATCGGTCGAGAGTGACCGTGGCCCGAGCCGCGCCCACGCCAAAGAGTGACGCCATCGTGAGCAGGGCCGACGCCGGCAATCGGACATCATCGGACACCGTCACGATGTATGGCACCAGCGGCACGGCGCCGGCCACAACGAACGCCACGAGCGTGGCGAGGCCATGCTTCCAGGGATACGTCTCTTCTTCAGGCCGCCCGGCCGCTGCCAGCGCGCTCTCATGAGAGCGGATCGCCAGCAGATTTCCGACGCCCATGGCCACGCCGTCCGCCGCGAGGTTGGCGGCGCCAACGATCAGAACAGCAATCGTCGACAGCGAGCCCCCGGCGACGCCGGCAACTACGGCAAATGTGGTGATAATGCCGTCGTTGGCACCATAGACGAGATCCCGGATGTAATGGCGTGCGATCCCTACAAGCCCTGTCGGCTCGATATGAATTGACTCACGTGACACTGTGGGTGCCTTTCGCAAGCCGGATGCCCGCCTCTGGCCGTGGTATCGCGCTTGCTCGTGATGAACGTGGGGTTCGCCGAGCGGATTTGTTCGTGTCGACGGCGAATTTTTCCACACCCATGGCCCGGACATCGACACCTGCTGCGGAACGAAGCGGAGCGGGCGCGCGAGAACAACCCTTTACAACTGGTTGTGGTCTGGCAGGAACTCAGGAACTCGACGCTGGTCGTGACGACCTCGACCGAACACCTCGCCCACGCCCTTGAGAAGGCACGCGATTTTCTCGGAAAATCACGCGCACCGGCGACCGACGTTCTGCGCCAGGAACTCGCGACCGTTGGTCCAGAGTGCACCGTTCTTGACGAGCCCATCGAGCACACGGGCGCAGCAGGCCAACTCCAAGTTGAATAGGCGTGCGGCCTGCGAGAGGGTCAAACGCAAGCCAGGCATCTCCTGATATTCGGCGCGTATCTGTGCGCCGATGGCCCGATCGGTATGCGTGTTGGTCATGGTAGTCTCCGGGAACGATAGCTCGTTGCGCGCCGAATTACGCAATGGATGTGCCAGCAGAGCACACATTCGCCGGAGTTCCGCCGAACCTAGCGTCTGCGCGCGTCGGCGAGATCCCGTGGCCGGGCGGTTCAGCAGATCTCCGGCTCTTCGGCCGGAGGCGATTCGACCGCGATCCGGTTGTCCACCCATCGGATACCCGGTGCGGCGGCGGCGGCGCGCTCTGCCACCTCGCGCTGCGACCACGAACCCACAGTCCCGGTCAGGAACGCAATGTCTCCTGAAACCGCAACCGAGATGTGTCGGGTGTCGACATCTGCGTGACGGTGCATTGCTTCGGCGACCCGGCGTCTGACCTCCAGCTCCGTTCGATCGGGCACAACCTCGATGTGATTGAAGATCCCGCGGACGCCACGCACCCGAGTAACTGCCCGCTCGGCACTCTTCTTCTGTGCAATCCAGCTCACCTTGCCCGTCAGCGTCACATGTCCGTTGTGCACGACCGCCTGCACCGTTTCGGGAACCCCGATGCGAAGTTCCAGCGCGCGAGCCACGTCGCGTGCGACGTCTGGATCGCTTCGCTCGAGCTTCAGTCGCACCTCGATATCGTTCGCCACGGCGCGCACGCCGCCCACTCGCTTGGCGGCGCGTTCGGCCGCGAGCTTGCCGGAGTAGCTGTCGATAAATCCGGTCAATGTGACGACACCGTTCTTGGCCGTGACGCCCACGGCGCTGCTGTCCACGTCCGGGTCCCAATCCAGCCGCCGTACTACGGCGTCTCTGGCGCGGAGATCCGTGTCGGTGAGATTCGTGGTCGTCATGTCACCACCCTCCTGCCGTGCTGCGCGCAACGCCGCGAAACGCCTACTTCGCGCGGAGCAGGCCTCTGGACCGCTATGCGGCTCGTAGCATGAATCTTGTACTCGTTGTGCCCGCATAGCGGTCCTAGGCGCGCGAAGCGCGCCCAAGCAAATACTGCCAACCAATCAAGGGCCAGCCCTTGGCTGGTTCAGAACCGTGCTCGACTTTCCATGGAGCAAGTCCGGTTCCAGCACGGCGCCACCGTAGTTCGCGGGTCGAGGCAGTCGCGAGGTCATGAGACATTTCGAATGGGGTGCCTGCCGCGGAAATCCCCGCACTGCGCGCCGTGATTTCTCGCATCTCGCCACTCACCGGTTCGCACGATCGCCCTCTTCGCGGCTGCAGTGCACCGGGCGGTCGAGGTACGTTGATTGCGTTCGACGGGAGTCGGGATAGGACCTCACAGATAAGTGTTGGCGGACAGGAGGCGAATCATGTTCGGTCGAAAAGAAACAAACCTGGCTCCAACGCGCTTCAACCGGGATCCCTTCGGGCTCCTACGGCAGATGACGTCGGACCTCGATGGTATGTTCGACGAGAAGTTCTGGCGACCGTTCCGTCGGCTGCCAGAAGGATTCACGGCATCCTCGTGTGGCAGCGTGGTCTCCGAGGGTGGATGTCTTCGAAAAGGACAACCGCCTGATCACGAAGATCGACCTGCCAGGTCTGAAAAAGGAAGACGTAGAGGTCGAATTCGTGGACGGCCGTCTCGTCATTTTCGGAGAGCGGAAGACTGAAGCGGAAAAGAAGGAGGAGAACTACTATCGGTGTGAGCGCGAGTACGGCAGTTTCTATCGCACCGTGCCGCTGCCCGAGAACGTCAGGTTCGAGGACGTGAAGGCGACATTTGCCGACGGCGTGCTCGAAGTAAGCGTTCCGTTGCCGGCCATAGTCGAACCGGCGCGTCGCAACATCGCAATCGAAGAACCTGCGAAGGCAGCGTAGGAGACGCGTCAGCGCAGAGCCGGCCTTCACGGCCCGCTCTGCGCGCAGTTCACGCCGCCCTTACGCGCTCGAAAACGCGGCGAATCCTGACATCTATTCTCGAAGCGTCAAAACGGGACAGGTCGCTTGCCGTACCACGTGCTGCGCGGTGGATCCAAAGAAGATCAGATCCGCTGCGGCCCGCCCATGAACCCCGATGACGATCACGTCGCTTTGCTCATCGGCAGCCACGCGCAGGATTTCGCGATACGGCTTGCCAATCACCATCTTCGTCTCAACCTCGCAGGCGGCACGAACGCTCTCCGGAACCGCAGCCTGCAGGCGTCGACGATGGTCGTCCTCCACGGCCGTCACGTACTCGCGGACGCCCGGTGATAGGTGCGGTAATCGTTCATGCGCGTCGGCTGGAAGCTCGACAACATGAAGCACGGTGAGGTGGGCGTCGGCTTCCTGCATCAGGGACATGGCGAAACCGAGCGCCTTCATCGAACAGTCAGAGAAATCAACCGCACACAGAATCCTCTTGAACAGGGGAGATGGATTCTCGCTATGAACCTGCGGAGGCACCGAAAGCACGGGGCACGACGCCTTGCGCAGGATTCGTTCGGTGACCGAACCGACCATGAGGCGTTCGAATCCGGAGCGTCCATGCGTGCCCATGACAATGAGATCCGCGGGAAGGACGCGAGCGCAGTCGAGAATCTCGGGAGCGACCGGACCTTCAGTAACCTGCAGATCGACGGGTAAGTCAGAGATGGTTTCGCGTTCAGCAAAGGTCTTCATCGAGGCGAGCAGCTTGTCGCGGTCTGCAGCCGTCACGACGAACGGAGGGAAGGCAGGCGCTCCTGGCGCCGCCGCAGCAAGGGGAACGGCCGGATGAACGTACAGCACGGTGATCGTCAGACTCGTACCACCTCGCGATTGAGGCGGCGTGGTGGAGCGCCTGCCGTGATTATCGGAAAAATCCACTGGGCACAAAATCCGTTTGATTTCGATCATTGTTCTCTTCTCTCGGCGCGTTGAACGCCCTCGCCCTGCCCTCGCGCCTATCCGCGAAGTGCAATCCTTTCCATGACCCGCGCGCCGGAAGCGCATTGGGCAGGACATCAACGACCAGGCTTGCGTCGATATCGATGAGCACCAGGTCGTGCTCGACAAACCGGAACTGCAGTTCGTCGGGTATCAGCGGCAGTTCGCGGAGCACGCACCACGGCATGAAGGATCCTCGCTCCCAGTCGAGCCGATCGTGGACAAGCGGGCGTGGCAGCGGGCCCACATGATCATCGTCTCGCTCCGCCGCAAGGATATCAGCCACGTCGCACCCGGATTCTCGAGTGCTTGCGCCTATGCGACGTCGAAGCAGCGCGGCGGCTTCATTATTGAAGATGTCGCCTTCTTCCGCGGACGGCCTGGCCCGGCGGATTGCTTCAGCCATGGCGTCGACTGCCTGGCGAATATTTTCGGTATCAGGCGTAATTTCCAGCGGCGGCACCGTCCGCGTGACGGCTTCGCGCAGTGCCATATAATCGTGCACCGCGGTCTGAAAGCGCTGGATCGCGTCGTTGCCATCGCCCTCGTGACGCGGAAACCCGCTCCCAGCGGCCGTCCAGAGCGCCATGACCGCGATTCCGGCGCTGACGGCTCGAAAGGATCCCATCTTTCACCTTCCACTCGTGTGCTGATCGAAATTGCAATGGCTGTTCCCGCAGGAAGCTTGCAGTTCCGACAGTCGATTCATGTCGATGCGAGAGCAGGCGGAACGCCATCAGGTACTTCGCCGGTGAGCGGTCGCGATTAGGTGCGAACTGGTCCGCAGCTACTGCGAACTTTTACGGCATCGCTGCCGGGGAATCCCGAGGTGTTCGAGATGTCATGCAGCGAGAAACGCGGGGTTTCCTGAGCCGACTGACACAGGCGGCCAGCGACGGCAGTCCGCGCGCCTCGAGCGGGGACAGTCGCGTGAAGGAGGTCGCTACGCCAGCGTGAACGGTGGATACACATCGACGAGGAGGAGCATGTACGCTTCGACACGCACTGCCCACCGCATGACGCTGACGCCGAATGAACTCATCGATGCAGGGTATGAGCCGGTGAACAGAATCGCGACCCAGGCGATGACGGTGGTGACAAACCATCCCATCAAGAGGAACACCAACACGACAAGGTGCGGAAGAGCGAGGAGCAGTCGGAGGGCGATCGTGCCCTGGTCGCGCGGTAGTAGCGGCTCCTCGACCTCAACCGACGCCGCATACGGACCATCGCCAAACGGCGGGTATTCATCGCGGAACAAGGCCATGTACGTAAAGCTGCGCGTTCGCCAACGGAGGTAGTAGAGGCAGAACTCGCGGGCTCCCTGCGGCTGCCGGCCGGTGATGAGCAAACTGAACCAGCTGACGATTGCCAGCACGTAAGCGGCCGCGCCTATCAGGCCCACGCTGCCGGTACGGGTCCACCAATAGACCGGACCGGCGAGGATGGCGTGCGGAATCGCGAGAATCGGTCGAAACGCTGTCGTAAGCCTGTTTCGACCGTCGAGCTGTGGGTCGACGGAGACGGCAACTGGGTAGGCCATGTCACGATCCGGTCGAGAGCAGTGTGCTCACCCACACTCCAACGTAGTACGGCCACACGACGACGGCGAGGACGCCTTCCCAGAATGTGAGTTTCAGGAAGCCGATAGTGAACAGCCACCCGCCGACCCACAGCAGGCCCCCAAGACTGTGCTGCTCTATGCGGATCTTATCCATGACGTCCCTCCCAGCGTCGACTCGAACGAGGCGCATGTTTCTGTCTCATGTCGTGCAAGGAGACTGCCCATCCTAACGTGCCTGACACGCAACGATTACACGCCCACGGACGTCTGAGGACCTCTCGACACGGAACTACTCCGCGGTGGACGGGAATTTTCGGGATAGCGAATCGAAGGTGATCCGGCTCTCGTATCGAAGAGGCTAGTACTCCACGCGTCGCGACATCGGCGGCCTGGTCAGGCGCTCGACGCGGACTCTGGCGTCCAGCGCGCACGCGCCTGATGCCATCACCTTCACGGGGTTCAGATCGAGTTCGTCTATTTCGGGACATGCGGCCAGGAGGGCCGAAACACGAAGCAGCACGTTTCGCAGCGCCGCCTCGTCTGCTGGTGGAGCGCCGCGATATCCACGCAGCAGTCGAGCGCCCCTCAGCTCTCCGATCATGGCCGTCGCGTCCTCGGACGTAATCGGATGCAGTCTGAACGCCGAATCCTCGAGGAGGTCGACGAAGATACCGCCAGTCCCGCATGCGATGAGCGGCCCGAAGGTCGGGTCATGCACGGCACCCACGAGCATCTCAACACCGCCCGGCACCATGGGTTGAACGAGGAGTCCGGTCAGCTCTCCGCGAAAACGCCGCTCAAAATCCTCAGCGACTTCACGAACTGCGCGTTCATTGCCTAAACCGAGCCGCACAGCCTGTCGTTCCGTCTTATGCAGCATCGTTGGTCCTATGGCTTTGAGGGCAACCGGAAAGCCGAGCCTCACAGCGGCCGCGACGGCTTCATCCACACATTCCGTGAGTTGCATCGGCGCTGTCCGGATTCCGACCGCGCCCATGAGAACCTGTGTCTCGTCAGGAGTGAGCCAACCGCCGCCCCGCTGAAGCGCAACGTCGACAATCTGTCGCGCCTTCTCAGCCTCAAAGTCTTCGAAGTCTGGAACCGTGCCGAGCGGCTTGCGCCTCCACTCTGCATACGCCGCGACGCGCGCGAGGGCGCTTGCGGCGGATTCAGGAAATGCGTAACAGGGGATCGGAGCCAGATTCGGAGGTGCGCCTTCGGCCCGCATGAAAATTCCCATGACTGGCTTGTCCTTGACGTCCGCCGCTACGGCGGCGACTGCGGACGCGACAGCGTCTGGCTCAGTCACGAGGGGCGGAATGAAGATCGTCAACACACTATCAACGTGATCGTCGCGCAACAGCGCACCGAGCGCCAGGCGGTAGTGCTCTGCCGGCGCCGAAGCCAGCATGTCGACCGGATTGGTAACGCTGGCAGCATTCGGAAGGAACGTCCGAAGTTCAGCGCGAGTCTCTTCCGCAAGCGGAACAACCTCCAGGCCGCGAGCTTCACACGCATCCGCCGCGAGGATGCCGGGGCCGCCCGCATTCGTGAGGATTGCGACGCGCCGGCCGCGAGGGAGCGGCTGATTGGCGAGAAGCGCGGCGACGTCGAACAGTTCTTCGAGGGTGTCGGTGCGGATAATGCCGGCTTGGCGGAAGAGCGCGTTGACCGCCGTATCGTTGGCCGCCAGGGCGCCGGTGTGAGACGAGCCCGCCCTCGCACCCGCGGTCGACCGTCCCGCCTTCACTGCAACGATTGGCTTCACACGGCCGACGCGGCGTGCGATCTCGCCGAACTTCTTTGGATTCCCGAAGCTCTCCAGGTAGAGGAGGATGACCGTCGTCCGGGGATCCTCCGCCCAATACTGAATCAGATCGTTGCCCGAGACATCCACCTTGTTCCCGACCGAGACAAAGCTGGAGATACCGATGTTGAGGCGGCGCGCATAATCGAGGATCGCGAGACCGAGAGCGCCGCTCTGGGTCGACATCGCCACGCCGCCGGCTGGCGGATAGACGGGCGAGAACGTGGCGTTGAGCCGGACGGCTGGATCGGTGTTGAGAAGCCCCATGCAGTTCGGGCCAATCACGCGACATCCCGCCGACCGGACCTTGTCGAGCAGCACGAGCTCCCTTTGTCGTCCTTCGTATCCCGTTTCTCCGAAGCCAGCGCTGATCACGCACAACGCCCTGACACCTTTCGCGAGACAGTCGTCGACCGCATCGAGCACCTGGGATGACGGAACCACGATGATCGCCAGGTCGACGTCGCCTGGAATGTCCGTCATGCGTTTGTAAGCGCGAAAGCCCTGGACATCGGCGGCAGCGGGATGAACCGGAATCACCGTGCCGGTGAATCCTGAGGCGTGCAGGTTGTGGAGAATCTCGGCGCCGATCCTGCCGCGCTGCCGGTTCGCACCAATCACAGCCACGGTTCGGGGCTCGAAGAACGGCTTCATCGATGCCGTCGCCGCCAGTTGTGAACGGTGTGCTGCCCTGTCGGTGTGATCTGACGTCTGCGCGAGCGCAAGCTCGACGTGAATGACACCGCGATCGGTCTTATGCGCGATCCGGTATCCGGAATCGAGAAACACGCCCATCATCTTCCGGTTTCCCGACATCACGTACGCGTCGAACACATCGATGCCGTCCGCGCGCGCAAGATCGGCAAGCCGCTCGAGAAGCCGGGTTCCGATACCACGTCCCTGCATCGTGTCGGCGATCGCAAACGCGACCTCCGCACGATCCGTAACCCCAGGCGTGCGATCAGTACCCCGCGAACGCCACGACACGGTGCGCGAGCTCGCCGATGAGAGCCGTACCGCCTGCGGGACTCTGAGGTATCAGTCTTCCGACGCTTTGAGCATCCAGGTGAGCGACGCTGAAGAACCGGTAGTAACGACTATCCGGCGACAGCGCGTCGAGGAACGCGGTGAGCGCGGGGAGGTCAGTTTCTTGCGCATCTCGCAGCGCGAGTGTCGACCCATCACGCAGGACAACGTCGCAGAGAAGGCCATGAGTGATGTCGGTCACGTGCCCGTCACGCCGCGTCCGGAAGTGCGGCTCTCGGGGACTCGACCCGCCGTGCGATCCCCAACAGCTGCTTCCGTTGCATCACAAAGTGCTCGAGCCTGATGACTGGCTTGGATAGCCACACAGGCAGGCCAAGGAATCGGTAGCCCTGACCTGCGCGTACTCGCACGATCAAGCGGGTTCTGTTGCCGGGACGCTGGTCGAGAACGAACGTCCACGTCACTATTGGCGAACCATCAGCATTCGGCCAACCCAAAATGAGCGATCGCGATTGCTCAAACGCAAGGACGAGAAACCCGTCCGTTACTCCCGGCAGCGCCGGAAACAAGGTACCGACCGTGATGTGTTGGAGCTCCGGCACGATGCGCGTCGCACTCGCCTGGCGTCCATTGTCCAGGAAGTCATAGCTGTACCAGCCGGCCCGGCTCCCGGCCCCCATCTGAATGAGCCATGGCCAGATAGCTCGTGGAGAGTCGCCGATCGTGATTGCATGTGTCAACGTTCCAACCGCTGCAGGAATGAACTCGTCGCCAGGAAAACGTCGCGTTCGCTCGTCATCGGTCGCGCGAACGGGCCCAAGTATGAGATCTCCCGCAACCATCACGCCCAGCAGGATCGCGCCGGCGAACAACCCGATATCGAGTGACACCGAGAGTCTGAAGATACCGATCCATCCGTAAAGGATGGCCGCCCCGAACAGGGGCACACTCCACCCTCTTGAATGCAGGCCGCCGAAGATCAACGTGATCCCAATCACGACCGAAAGCGTCGGGCAAGGGAGAAGCCCGAACGGCGACGCGTACGCGTAGGCCGTCCATGTATCCGTGATGAGGAAATGAGGGTAAGCCCATCCGAAAGCCACGAGCGCAGCCGCCCGCGACTACCCATCCCGACGATGCACGTATCACGGCTGTCAGCGGCAGGCGCGTCGCGGCGCGCACGAGCAGGACCGCGAGGACAGCGAAGATGAGGCCATTGAACGGATTCCGCGACAGCCAGGCGATGACGGCTGACGGAAATAACGGGGAGCACCAGCGCGTAGCCGACCAGACGAGCCGAAAGGCTGACTCGTGTCACGAAGCCGATCAGTAACGCAGCCAGTGCGACATGCCACAGGATCGCCAACCAGCGCCAGTCGTTGGCTACGACGGTCGCCCACGCGAGAATGCTTTCGGCTGTCGGCACGGACACCCCGCACGAGACGCACGCACGAATCCTGCCGGGGAAGAGTCATCCTGACTGCGCCAGTCGCGCCGCGGGATTTTCCTCGGCGGTCGGAAAGAGTTCACGCACCCGGGCGTGCCGTCCGCGCTCACGCCGAAGCGCGAAGGCCGCTCTTTCGCAGGATCGTCATCATCGGACACCAGTTGGTGAACGCCGACTGGAACAGGTTGAGGCCCACAAACAGCGTGAACCAGAGGAAATTGACGTTCACGTACATCCCCAAGAGGACACTGATCGCGACAAAGGCGCCCGCAATCAGACGAAGCGCGCGTTCGATAGTCATAGTGAGCTCCTTTCAACGCCCGGCTCGGCCGGCACGACGGCGACGCTCGCGGTGAGCCGACCGGTGTGGCTGACGAAGTACAGCACCGGAACGGTAACGCGGGACAACAGCAGCGAGGCGACCTCGCCGGCCATCAGCGAGATCGCCAGCCCCTGGAAGATGGGATCGAAAAGAATGACCGCGGAGCCGACGATGACCGCGGCCGCCGTCAGCGCCATCGGCCTGAAACGCACCGCGCCCGCATCGACGACGGCTTCGGCGAGCGGCATCCCTTCACGCAGCCGGAGCTCGATGAAGTCGACGAGGATGATCGAATTGCGGACGACTATGCCAGCGCCGGCGATGAAGCCGATCATCGAAGTCGCCGTGAAGAACGCGCCCATCGCCGCGTGCGCCGGCAGGATGCCGACGAGGGAGAACGGAATGGCGGCCATGATCGTGACCGGCACGGCGAACGCCTGGAACCACCAGACGACAAGGATGTAGATCAGCACCAGCACGGCGGCAAAGGCGAGCCCAAGGTCGCGGAAGACTTCATAGGTGATGTGCCATTCACCGTCCCACTTCATCGCGTACTTCGTGGTGTCGAACGGCTGGCGCGTGTTGTAGATCTCGAAGGTGTAGCCCTCCGGCAGGGCGATGCGCGAGATCGCTTCGTTCATCTGCAGGATGGCGTAGACCGGACTCTCGGTGGCGCCGGCGAGATCGCCCGTCACATAGGTCACAGGCAGCAGGTTCTTGTGGTAGAGACTGGCGGCTTCCGCGAGCGCCTCCTCGCGCGTCAACTCGCCGATGGCGACGCCCTTCGGGCCCAGCCGCAGCTCGCGGATCGCCTGGAGGGATCGCGCGCTCGACTCGCGGCAACCGGAGCACGATCGGCACGTCCTCGCGGGCCGCTTCGTCGTGCAGCAGCCCGACGCGCTGGCCGTCGCTCGCCATGCGCACCGCCGCTGCGACATCGGCGGCACCAAGGCCGGCGGCGCCGGCACGCGTCTCATCTACGATCAGCGCCGTCTTAGGCTGCGCCGCTTCGACATACCAGTCCACGTCCACCACGCCGTCGGTCGTGTCGAGGATCGACTTGACCTGCTGCGCGAGTGCCACGCGGCGCTCGGAGTCGGGGCCGTAGATTTCGGCCACGAGCGTCTGCAGCACGGGCGGCCCGGGCGGCACCTCAGCGATCTGGATGCTGGCGTTGAACCGACGGGCAATCGGGAGCAGCCGGTCCCGCACCCGTTTGGCGATGTCGTGGCTCTGGTCGTCGCGCTGTCCTTGGGCAGCAGGTTCACCTGCAGATCCGCCAGATGCGGTCCGCGGCGCAGGAAGTAGTGCCGAACGAGCCCGTTGAAGTTGTACGGCGAAGCCAGGCCGACGTAGGTTTGCACGTCAGTCACACCCGGATCGTCGAGCACCGCAGCAGCGAGGTCCGCGGCCACGCGTGCCGTCTGTTCAAGGGCGGTGCCCTCCGGCAGATCCACCACTACCTGAAACTCGCTCTTGTTGTCGAACGGCAGCATCTTGACCGTCACGAGCTGCAGCGGCACCAGCACGATCGCCGCGAGCAGCAGCACAGCCACACCGCCAGAAAGATCACGCGGGCGCGAGCGCTGGCCATGAGCCTTCCCATCACACGGCGATAGAGCCGCATCGCCGCATCCTCCCGCTCATGGCCATCGCCGGGTGCGAAGCGGAGCAGCCGCACGGCCGCCCACGGCGTCACGATGAACGCGGCCGCCAGCGAGAACAGCATGGCGGCAGAGGCGCCGACGGGAATCGGCCGCATGTATGGACCCATCAGCCCACCGACGAACGCCATCGGCAGAATCGCCGCGACGACGGTCAGGGTCGCCAGAATCGTAGGGTTGCCGACTTCGTCGACCGCACGGACCGCGACCGCGGCCAGCCCGGATCGCTCTCCCGGCTGTCGCATTCGTGCGTGACGGACGATGTTCTCGACGACCACAATCGCGTCGTCCACCAGGATGCCAATCGAGAAGATGAGCGCGAAGAGCGTAATGCGGTTGAGCGTGTAACCGTAGAGGACGAAGGCAAAGAGCGTGAGCGCCAGGGTCACCGGGATCGCGATCAGCACGATGGCCGCCTCGCGGCGGCCGAGCGCCAGCGCGATCAGCAGCGACACCGACGCCACGGCAATGAGCATGTGCCGCAGCAGCTCGTTCGATTTCTCCGCGGCCGTCTCGCCGTAGTTCCGCGTCACGCTGACC
Organism: uncultured Acidobacteriota bacterium; assembly: GCA_963814955.1. GTDB lineage: Bacteria > Acidobacteriota > Vicinamibacteria > Vicinamibacterales > UBA2999 > DATCJA01. Next base: position 1,138,881 of record CAWFEX010000004.1, on the reverse strand, counting down.
CGCACGTCGCTGGGCAGCAGGACGCGCCGTACGGTGTCAATCTTCGTCTGCACCTGATGGGCTACAGTGATCGCGTTGGCGCCCGCGCGCTTCGCGACGGCAATCGTGACCGCGGGGTGCGCGCCGTGCTCACGCGAGTGGAAGCGGACATACGAGGTTGGCTCGGCATCGCCATCTGTGACGCGGGCGACGTCGCCCAGTACCACTGAGCGTCCAGCCTCTGCGGCGACGACGACGTGGCGGAGATCATCCGCGACGCCAATCTGATAGCCCGCCTGCAGCCGGGCGAGAGCCCCGCTGGCGACCGGCCCTTCGGTGGTCGTGCGGGCGTTGGCGCGCTCCAGCGCCCGCGCGATCACCAGCGGGTCGAGTTGCGCGCTCGCGAGACGGGCGGGATCGAGCTCGACGGTGACCTCACGCGGGCGGCCGCCGATCACAGTCACTTCGGATACGTCTGGAACCTCGGCGATCGACTCGCGAAGTTGCACGGCCAGCCCGCGCAACTGGTGATCGTCGTAGGCATCCCCCCACAGTGTCACCGCCAGAATCGGCACGTCGTCGATCGAGCGCGCCTTCACCAGCGGCGGCGATACTCCCGCGGCTGCGCGATCGGCGTTCGCCGCCAGCTTCTCGTTGATGCGCACCAGCGCCCGCGCGGCATCCTCTCCGACGGAGAACCGCACGACCACCATCGAGTGGCCGGGACTGGACGTCGAATAGACGTACTCCACGCCCGGCACTTCCCAGAACAGCTTCTCCAGTGGTCGCGTCACGCGCTGCTCGACCTCGGCTGGCGCTGCGCCTGGAAGCTCGACGAAGACGTCCACCATCGGCACGACGATCTGCGGCTCTTCCTCGCGTGGCAGCGTCACGACGGCGAAGACGCCCAGCCCAAGCGAGGCCGCGATCAGCAGCGGCGTCAGCTTCGAGTGGATGGATGCCGCGGCAAGGCGACCCGCGAGACCGGCTGGCGACGTCATGGCTGGGCTCCCGGGGCCGGCGCCGACATGACGACCTTCACGCGCTGGCCATCGACGAGTGCTGGCGGAGGCGTCGTCACGACTATCTCACCCGCATCGAGGCCGGCGACGACCTCGACCTGCTCTTTCTCCGCGACACCGGTCCGAACCAGGCGGATCCGCGCGATGTCGTCCCGCACGACGAACACCGACGTCACCTGCCCTTGGCGGCGCAGCGCGTCCGGCGGCACGACGATGGCGTGCCGGGCCTCGCCCCGAAAGCGAACGCGCGCGAAGACGCCGGTGCGTGGCGTGGCATCGGCAGGAAGAGCGACCTTTACCGTGAACGCACGCTGGTCTGCCGCGACCGCGCGCTCTACTTCGGTAACCGTGCCGGTGATCATCTGTATCGCGTCGGCGTGCGCCGCGGGCGTCTCGAGAAGTACCTCAACGACGTCACCCGGATGCACGTAGCCGGCCCGGGCTTCATCCACCCGGACGTCGACGCGGCGTCGGCCCGACGCCTCGATCCGCAGCAGCGGAGCGCCCGGCGTCGCCAGGTTGCCGGGATCGGTCAAGCGTTCCGTGATCAGGCCGGCAAAGGGTGCGCGGATAATCGTGAACGACTCGGTCGTGGCCGACGCCTCCGCCGCGGCGCGCTGCGCGGTCAACCGCGCCTGCGCCTGGTCGATCGCGGCCGCGGCTCCGGCAAGCCGGGCGGCGGCGGCGGCGAGGCGGGCGGCGGCTTCGTCCAGCTCCTGGGCGGTCGCGGAGTTGCGCGCGTGCAGGGTGGCGATCCTCTTATGCCACGCCGTCGCCAATGTGTGGTCGGCGGCCGCGGCGGCCTGGTCGCTGCCCGCCTGCTTCAGCGCCTGCTCCACCGCGGCCACCGCCGCGACTGCCTGCCTTGACTGCGCCGCCACGTCCCGCGCGTCAAGTGTGACGAGCACGTCACCGGCGCGCACCTCGTCACCAGCGCGCACGTGTACCGCGGCAATGGGCGCAATCGTGCGGCTGGACACGACGGCCGACTCGCTCGCGACCACGACACCGCCCGCTTCGAGGCGCTCGGCAAGGTCAGTCCCAATGACGCGCGCCGTGCGCACGTCAACGGGCATTGCGGGCACCGTCTCGTCCTGGCCGGACGATGAGCACGCCATCGCGCTCATTGCCAGAAGACCGATGGCGACGAGTCCGGATATTCGCGGCATACGATCAGGTCTCCTGTGCGCGTGTCGTGCGTTCAAAGCCGGCCACGCGCACGATCGAGCTCTACGGTCTGCAGAATCACGTCCATCTCTGCGGTGGTCGCGCGTGATTCAGCGTCGAGCGCCGCCTCTGCGGCGCGCAGCAGATCGCTCACGGTCGCGAGGCCGCTGTTGTAGCGATCGCGGATGATGCGCTGCGACTCGCGCGCCTGCGCCAGTGCGGCCCGGCCGGCCGTTTCACGGGCACGCGCCGCTTCCAGTCGCGCCGCACCACGACGCACGTCCACCTCGATGCGGCGGGTCAACTGCTCGCGCTCCGCGGCGGCGCGCGACTCCGCGTGACGGGCCTCGGCCACGCGCGCGCGATCGGCGAAGCCGTTGAACACGTTCAGCTGAAGCTGGGCACCAACCAGCCAGCCCGATCGTTGGGCGGCCCACGTGCTGCCGTTGAATTCCCAGCCACCCTGGAGGCCCACGTCCGGCAGAAAGGCAGCCTGCGCCGCACGGCGTGCGTTCTCCGCCAGGCTGACGTGCCGATCGGCCTGCCGGCGCTCGGAACGCGCCGCGAGCGCCTCACCCGTCAGCGTGCCAACATCAAGCACCACAGGCCGCATCGGAGGCCGCGCGAGAACGACTGGCTGACCGAGCGGCGCGCCGATGGCCTCATTCAGTTCGAGGCGCGCGACTGCGAGCTCCGCCGCGGTCGCAATCTGCCGCTGGCGCATGTCCGCAAGGTGTACGTCAACGGAGAGCAGATCGGCCTCAGTCACCACGCCCACGTCGCGACGCGCCCGCGCGCGGTCGAGATCGCTCTGCGCCGCGCCCACGGCCGCCGTCGCCGCCAGGTCGGCAGCCTCGAGCTGCAGTACGCGGACGAACGCCCGCGCGGCGGCGAGCGCCAGATCCTGGCTGCGGCCGACGCGATCGAGTGCTACGACATCGCGCTCCAGTTCGGCCGCCTCCACGCCAAGCCGCGTCCGTCCCCCATCGAACAGGCGCTGGCCAACGGTGACGGCGGTGTGGACGTTCGTCAGCGGCTCAGGCTCGTTCAGGGCGGCAATTTGAAAGTTGGCCGCCGCAAACCGCCGCTGCGAGAGGAGCGAGCTGAAGACGAACACTGGCTGGTCGCCGCGCTGCACCAACTCGGTGACATCGAGGCGTGGCAGATAGCCGGATCGCGCCTCGCGGACGCGCGCCGATGCTTCCTCTGCGGCGGCGGCCAATGCGCGCGCGTTCGGTGTCTGCGTGCGTGCCTGGACCATCGCATCGTCCAGTGTCAACAACGTCGTTTGCGCGCTGACACCGGTCGGCACAGGGGCGAGCAGAGCGACGCCCATGAGCCCGGCCATCGCCCGCACCCTCCAAGTGGACGACACGCGAATCTTCACATCTACCCTTCGAACAACGGTCATCACGTCAGAGAAACGACGCCTCCAAAGGGTTGCAAGGCACGCGGAGTGCCAGACGGGACAGCCCCCTGGGCCGAGGGTTTCGACGGAACGGCTGGAAGCGGACGGGGAATTCTCCCCGTCTGCGGGGAGGAATGGAGCTTCCTTGTCGCGCACGTCGCAGTCAAGCGACGGCTGTGGCCGCAGCAATGCGCGACGCTGCGCTGGCCAGCATGACATCTGCCGCCGCCGATGCGTCAAGCCGTTGCCACGTGATGTGACCGGCGCCCCGCACCGACTGTATGTGCAACACGTCGACGTCGGCATCAGATGCGTCCGCAGCCCGACGCCGCAGGCGCTCGGCGAGGAGAGGCTCAGGCGCTTCGAGCCACAAGCCGACGAACGGAAGACCCGCCTCGAGAGCGGTCTGCTCGATTGCCTTCCGATCGGCGGACCGGGCAAAGACGGCGTCGGCGATCGCGCTGTAGCCGGCGCGCACGACAGCGCCGGCCTGCGCGGTCAGCGCGGCATACACGCGCTGCGAGATCTCGGACGTATAGCCTTCCGGTCCAAGACGTTCGAGCGGCGCCACGCCGCAGAGTCGCTTACGGAGCTCGTCGCTCCGCAGCACGACGGCGCCTGGCGGCGCACCCGACGCCTGCCGCCAGCGCCAGTGCCAACGTCGACTTCCCAGTCCCCGAGAAGCCCCCGATGGCTACGATCGACAGGCGGCGGCGGGCGCAGGAACTGACGCGCCATCGCCAGGTAGTCCTGTGCAGCGCGTTCGAGCTCCCCGCGGGCGCCGACCGTCGGACTGAAGACGCGCCGCCGTTGCGCTCGTCTTCGCCCGAACCGCCGCCCGGCACGACAGGAACAGCGGCATCAGAGAGATGCCAGAGTGATCGCCTGTCGTCGGCAAGGTAACCGTTCCACACCACGTTGGCATGTCCTGGGAGCTGCCGCCGCCACAGGTCCATCAGCAGAAACGCCAGGTCGTACAGGACGTCCGTGCAGGCAATCTCGTCATTGAATTCAATCGCATCGAACAACGTCGGACGGCCGCCCAGCAGCACGATGTTGCGCAGGTGCAGATCGCCGTGGCACTGGCGCACGAGACCGCCAGCACGCCGCATCTCGAGCAGCGCCGCGATGGCGTTCGATCTCGCGCAGCGTCTCGGCCGTCACTTGCTGGCATGTCGATTCGTCCAGGATCCCCTGCCCGAATTCGGCGAAGCCCTCGGCGTTACCTGTGCCACCCACGTCATGCCGGCCCTGCCGCCATGGTCGGGCCGCGGTTCGGCGCCAGCATGGAACTGTGCGGTGGCCGTCGCGAGGGGCCGCATCAGGGTCAAGTCGAGCTCCTTCCGCGCAGCCAGCCGATCGAACAGCTGGTCCTCATCGAACCGATTCATTTCGACGAGCCATTCGATTGGCGTTCCAGGCCCGCCAATGGCCAGCGACCCGTCCGCTCGCCGCACGACAGGCGCGACACCGCGATAGATAGAAGGTGCGGTGCGTTTGTTGAGGCGAAACTCACCTTCGCACGCGGCGCGTCGGCGTTCCACCGTGGAGAAGTCGAGATAGTCGTATCGCACGGCGCGCTTCAGCTTCCACGCGCGATTGCCCGCGAGGAACACGATGGCGCTGTGGGTGTCGACACGCTTCACCGGCTCGCCGCCGTGCGTGGCGGCCGAGCCGAGAAACGCGACGACAGCGTTCTGGTCCTCCGTGACCATACCCTAGCCGCGCCTTCGCGCGAACCATCCGGCACTGAATCCGGCCAGTGCCCCGGCGACAGCTCCGGCGACGACCGCCGCGCCGACCGCTTGAAGGGGATGACGTCGAATGTTCAAGGCCGCTTCGGTGACGGCGTCCTCGGCTGCATGACGCGCGGTGTTCACCACGCGACGCGCTTGGCGCAGGTTCTCTTCAACCGCATCCATAGTCGGCCACCGACATGGCTCGGTCACCCGTTCGGCGTGATTGGCAGTTGGCATGAGTCACCTCTCCAAAGAAGCCCGAGCAACTCGTGTACCTCAGGTGTCATCACCAATGTCGTATCTGCGGGGCGCAGTCATCGAGTGGGGCGTGCGGACTATTTCGAATCCCCGCCCATTTTGTCGCGGGCGTCATCCTGGACGCGTGCCCAGCCTGCACCGCCGCCGTCATACGACGACTGGCGGTGCGGCCGATGCACGGCGGCCTCGCGGTCAGGCCGCAGTCACGTGAGGGGTCGGATGCCGGTGGGCGCAGATGGTCCGGAACGTATCCACGATCTCGGCGTTCCCCACGCCCTTCGTTCCGGCCGCGAGCAGGATGTCGTTCATCGAGACAATGCCTGCCACGGTGCCGCCGAACCCTTCCACCGGCAGGCGACGAACGTGATGCTGTTTCATCGTTGCCAGCGCCGCCTGGACGTCGTCATCGGGGCCGCAGGTAACCACTTCGCTCCGCGCGACCTCTCCGACGGTGAGCTGTGACGCCAGCTTGTTGCGCGTCGCCAGCGCGATATACATGTCACGGTCGGTCACCACGCCGACGATCTTTCCCTGATCGTCAACGACCGGCAGGATGCCGCAGTCGGCATCCAGCATCAGCGCCGCCGCTTCGGCGAGATTCGTCGCGCGGGTACACGTCCGCGGCTCCGGAGTCATGAGATTCTTGACCTTCATCGTCGTCTCCTAGGCCGCCGCACCCTTAGCGGGCTTCGCGGCTTCCTCAATCTGACCGTGCGCGGCTTGACCCGCGCCTTCGCGACCAGTGCGCAGGGCAACCTCCATGCCGCCCGACATTCCCGCTTCTGCTCTCCGAAACGGCCGTGCCGGTTGTTGGCGAGTCGACTCGTGATTCCAGGGTAAGCGACGACACGCGAAAAAACCACGGGCGTTGCGAAAAATTTCGCGCCCGCTAGAAGCGTCACTGTTCGATCGTGGCGCAAGTCAAAACCGGCGCTCATGGAACCAGCCTTGCGTTGAACTCTTCGAGCGCGAGGTTCCGACGCCGTGTGGACAACGGTTTTGCACCATTCGCACTTCCATTCACCGCACGTCGGAGTGACGTGGCAGCAGTGGCTGCGTGACGCTCGTGCGTGCATCCGCGCAACCGTCTGCGGGCTTCGTGGTCACGACCTTCTACTACATTTCGAGTCACAGCGAATCTGCCTGGAATGCTCTTCCTGCGGCCACCAGACCCCAGGATGGCGACTGGACGCTTCACGAAGACCGGTAAGGAGAATGAGATGAGCACTATCAGCTTGACCGACCTCGACGTGCGCGTGCGAGACCACGTCGTGCGACAACTCGATTGGGATCCTGAAGTCGATGCGAGCCAGATCGGAGTCGCCGCGAAGAACGGAGTGGTGACGCTGACGGGCTACATCGACACCTACGCTGGAAAGCTCGCCGCTGAACGGGCTGCCAAGCGCGTGCGGGGCGTGAAAGGGGTGGCAAACGACCTCCAGGTTCGGCTGAAGATCGGACGCACCGACGCCGACATTGCCCGCGATGCCGTGCGCGCCCTCGAGCTGCGCGGGACCGTTCCGGAAACCATCCAGGTCGCCGTGCACGACGGACATCTCACGCTGACCGGCAGGGCCGGCTGGCTCTATCAGGCACGGGATGCCGAAAAAGCGGTCCGTCATGTCAAAGGCGTCCGCGGGATCTTCAATCACATCGAGGTGGCTCGGCGGGCGGCGGCACGGGACGTCCGGCACCGGATCGTCCAGGCACTCCACCGGAATGCGGATCTCGACGCGCGGCACGTGGCCATCGACGTCTCCGGAGGCGTCGCCCTGCTCACCGGTTCGGTGACGACCTGGCAGCAGCGCGAGACGGCCGAACGCGCCGCCGCGAGCGCTCCTGGAATTACTCGCGTGAAGAACGAGATTCTCGTCGAACCTCTCGAGCCGGTTGACGAGATCTGTTAACGCGAGCTGCGGATCCACGCGCAGGCGTTGGTCCGCTCTATGCACTCAGACCGAATGTCGGGACCGGCAGCATCGGCCCTCACGCCAGGTTGACGGATCGGGGACGTGACGAATGCTCGTGGGGCTCCACGCCCGGGGCGCGCATGTATCCGCAGACGCAATCGGGCCTGCTCGCCGAAAGCGACGGTCCCGACACCCTCACCCGGAGGCCCGCGATGCGTGTCCTGGATGTGATGACGAAAGACGTGGAGACCATCTCACCGGCGAACGCCGCTGAAGATGCGTGGGAATTGATGTGCAGGTGCGGGTTTCATCATCTCGTGGTCACACGCGGCTCCCGCGTGGTGGGGATTTTCTCCGATCGGGATGCAGGCGGTCGGCGAGGGGCATCGCTCAGAAGGGGTCGGACGGTCGAGGAGCTCATGACCACGCACGTCGTGACCGTGGAGCCGACGACGACGGTCAGAAAGGCCGCCAATCTGATGCGCGGGCGCTCAATCGGATGCGTGGTCGTCACGGAGCGCGGGCGCGTCGTGGGAATTGTGACGGTCACGGACTTGTTGGAGCTCCTCGGCCGCGGAAGCGACCGGCCGGTGACAACCAGCACACGGTGGACGCTCAAGCACCGCACCCCGCATCGGAAACGCGTGACAGCGACCGGCGTGTGGTGACAGGGCGCACGACGGATTCGACAGGAGAACAGCCATGACCAACACCATCACCAACATTCTCGTACCGGTGGATTTCAGCCCGCACGCTGAACGCGCATTCGGCTTCGCGGCAACGCTGGCGCACCGCTTCGGCGCCAAGCTCACGCTGGTCCATGTTGTGGACGACTCGTTCGTCACGGGAGGGTGGAGTTCCGAGATCTACGTGTCGAACGTCCCTGAGCTGCTGCAGAACCTCATCGCGGATGCCGATCGTGGATTGGCGACCCTCAAGGAATCCGCTGCGGCGCTGGGCCTCACAGCGGAGACCGCGGTCATCACAGGCCGGCCCGCGCGTGCCATTGCCGAGCACGCCAAGAACGGCGGTTTCGACCTGATTGTGATGGGGACGCACGGCCGCACGGGCCTGTCGCACCTCGTCATGGGCAGCGTCGCCGAACGGGTTGTCCGGACGGCGCCCTGTCCGGTATTGACGATGCACGCGACCGAAGCGACGGCAGCCACGACACCAGCCGCAGCGTGACGCCAGTCCTCCTGTGTCTGACCGGCCGTCGTTCAGCCGTTGATTTCGGAGACGTCGGGTTACTGACGCCCGGCCCGATCGATTTGCACGATGCGATCATCGCTGTGTACCGCAGGCGACGTGGGGAGTCCTCGCCAACGGATGGCCGAGGCAGGGGGATTGGAGACAATGTTTCTGATCGGTCGGTGCGGCACGCGACGACTTAGCATTGAGGGATGACATCGACAACACATCAGCATCGGCGATTGGGGTTGACGGGACCGACCGTCTTCCCATTGGCGCTCGGCTGCATGGGCATGTCCGGGTTCTATGGTCCGGCCGACGAGCGCGAGAGCATCGCCACCATTCATGCCGCACTCGATGCGGGCATCACGCTGCTCGACACCGGCGACTATTACGGCGCGGGACATAACGAGTTGCTCATCGGGCGGGCGCTGCGCGATCGTCGGGACAAGGCGCTCCTCTCCGTGAAATTCGGCGCGCTTCGGGGGCCGGATGGACAGTGGCTCGGCATGGACGCGCGGCCCGCGGCGGTCAGGAACTTCCTTGCGTACTCCTTGACACGACTCGGCGTGGATCACATCGACATCTACCGGCCGGGGCGTTTCGACCCGACCGTGCCGATCGAAGAGACGATCGGCACAATCGCGGATCTGGTGAAGGCCGGGTATGTCCGCGCAATTGGATTGTCGGAGGTGGGACCGGAGACGATTCGTCGTGCGCAGGCTGTCCATCCCCTCAGCGATCTGCAGATAGAGTATTCGCTGATCAGCCGTGGTCCGGAAGCCAAGATCCTTCCGGTGCTCTCCGAGCTTGGCGTCGGCGTCACCGCGTACGGCGTGCTGTCGCGGGGACTGCTGAGCGGCTCCCGGCCTGCAAGCAAGGGCGACTTTCGCGCCTACCTTCCGCGCTTCACCGGTGAAAACCGTGAGCGAAATCAGCGCCTTATCGAGACGCTGCAGCAACTGGCGAAGGAGAAGGGGGCGAGCGCGTCGCAACTCGCCATTGCGTGGGTGCTGACAAAGGGCAACACAATCGTGCCCCTGATCGGCGCGCGCACTCGTGTGCAGCTTGCGGAATCACTTGGTGCGCTCCAGGTGACGATCACGGCCGCGGATGTCAGGCGTATCGAGGAGACACTGCCCACCGCAGCCGGCACCCGATACGACGAGCATCAGATGCGGATTCTCGACAGCGAGCGTTGAGCGTCGCGGGGCGCCGACAAGCGAGGCTCATCACGTCCGCCTGCACGAGGGTTCGAGGGGCGGCATGACGTCTGATCGTGATCGCGTCGCATCGCGTCAAGCCGTCGAGTATCCCGCGCGACTGGGGAACCATCAGCTACAAAGTAGGGCTGCACGCGCAGTGCCCGGTGCTACTGGTGAAGTGAGCCGTGCTCGTGCGGCTCGCCGTCATGGTAGTGCGGCACGCCACCTCCTGTCTGCTGAATCGCGGTGATCAGCTGGTTCAGGTTGTAGTCGAACAGTTTGAAGTAGTCCGTTGCTTCCTTCACGCCTCCAACGGATGGCGCCAGGGTGACCACCCGCGCATTAGCCTCGCGGGCAATCGCATTCGGTGTCCTGGGATCGAAGTACCGGCTCGACCAACACGATCCGCGCATTCTGCTCCCGCATCTCCTGGATCACGTCGCGGATGTGCGCCGCCGACGGCGGAATTCCAGGGCGCGGCTCAACATAGCCAATCACGTCCAGCCCGAACCGCGCCGCGAAGTTGGGCCATGACCGGTGGTATGTGACGATCTTCACGCCCGTGTAGGGAGCCACAATGGCTGCCCACCGCGTTTCGGCCTCCGCCAGACGTCGGTCGAAGTCTGCGTACCTCTGATTGAAATAGGCGGCGTCTGCGGGACTGATGTCGGCGAGCCGTCTGGCGATCCCCTGCGCGATCCGCCGTCCATTGCCGGGTTCCAGCCAGTAGTGCGGGTTGCCAAGCGGGTGTACGTCGCCCATCGCTCTGGTGATTTGGCCGGTCGGAATCTCGAGGATTCTTGCTGTCAGGGAAGCATCGAGATACCCTCGTGCGCCCGGCTGAACCTTCGCGTTGCGGCTTTGTCGAATGAGCGGCGGAAGCCAGCCGACTTCCAGATCACGACCAACCACCACGAGGAGGTCGGCCCGCTGCAGTTTCAAGATGTAGCTCGGCTTGGGTTCGACGAAGTGCGGGTCTTGATACCCTCGTGCAAGAGCCTCCACGGTCACCCGATCTCCGCCAACTTCGCGTGTCAGCGACGCGAGATCTTCGGTCGTTGCCACGACAATCACGGGTGTTGTCTCAGCCAACCCGAGAGTAACCAGCGACGCAGCACCGATTACGAGAAGCCACTTGAAAGAAGCTGTCATATCAATGCTCCTGCGCCCGATTTGAAATCACCTTGGTCTGCGACGGACTTCGTTTGAACCAATTCGACAGGACGCGTCTCCTTCCGACGGGCGACCACGGCACGACTGACGGTCGCAAGGGGCACGCTGATTGCCAATAGCGCCACCGCCGCCGGTCCCGCCGGTAGATCGAGGTAGAAGGAAACCGCGAGCGCCAGGCACGGGACAACGGCGCCCAGCACGGCGGATACCACGAACGTCCCCCGAACATTTGCCGTCATCAACAGGGCGGCCATGGCGGGTAACGTCAGCAGCGCGAACGTCAACAGCGCGCCAATCGTGTGGACGGCGGCGGCGGCAGCGACGCCGATGCACAGATTGAGGGCAAGCGACCATCGGCGTGTCTTGACTCCGGCAACCGTGGCCGTCTCCGGATCGAACGTGACCAGCAAAAATCGACGTCCGAACAGCACCTGCACCAGTCCGATGACGGCCGCGATCATCGTGAGCTCGACGACATCGGCAGCATGAACCCCGAGGACGTTGCCGAACAGCAGATGAAACGTATCCGTGCTGCCGCCAGCAACCCACGAGAGTACGAGGACTGTTGCCGAGGACGCCGCTGCATACGCCCACCCCATGAGCGACTCGGCCGAGACGCGGTTCGACGTCCCGACTTCCCCGAGTGCCGCAGCGGCACTGACGGCAGCCGCGAGTGAGGTGACGGCCGGCGCCCAACCAAGCGCTTGTCCGACCGCGGCGCCCAGCGTTGCGGCATTGGCCACAACGAGACCGAAGAACACAACGCGCCTGATGACGAGATACACGCCCATCACGCCGAGCGACAGGCCTGTCGCGATCGACGCAATCAACGCGAGGCGCATGAAGACAGCATCAAACATGGGCGCCTCTGCTTCGGTCAATGACGAGCGTCCGCTGCCCTGCTACCTGGCCAATACGCACGGGCCTGCGGTACAACGCCGTCAACCGGTCTTCTCGCATAACGTCGTCAACGGATCCCTGAAGGATGGCGTCGGAGCCCATCAACATGATGGACCCGGCGAGATTGAGCACGATGGGCAGCAGGTGGGTGACGATCAGGATCGTGACGCGGCGGCGCTGGTTCAGGTCCCTCAAGAAGTCGACAATCGCAGCTTCACCGGCAACATCCATCCCTGCGGTTGGCTCGTCGAGGACGAGCACATCGGGATCGGTCGCCAGCGCTCGGGCCAGCAGGACACGCTGCTGTTGCCCCCCCGAAAGGTCGCGAAACAAGCTCTGGGCCAGCGAATCGATGCCGAGCAACCTCAGCGCGTGATGCGCCGCGTCATGCTCCGCGCCGCCAATGCGATGAAGCACCGGAGCCCTTGCCCCGGGTCCCATCAGTGCCACTTCGAGCGCCGTGACGGGGACGATTCTGTCGATTCGCTCGCGTTGAGGCACGTATCCGATGGCCAAGCCAGGTTGGCGCTCCACCCGTCCGGCGAGCGGTTTGAGCAGTCCGAGCATCGTTCGCAACAGCGTGGTCTTGCCACATCCGTTCGGACCAACAATCCCGACGATCTCCCCACGTGTGACTTCGAAAGACACGTCGTGGAAGAGGGCCTGGCGGCCGTATCCGAGAGTGACGCTCTCGCCCTTCAGCACCCACTCACGAGATGTTCCCGCGTGCCGCTTATCAGGCATGGCCATCTGACATTCGCTGACGCAAGTCGGGTACCGACAAGCTGCGGCGCGAAGGTTACGATTTGGGCCCGGCCTGCAGGCTGAACGCGGGAATCTGCCGGAAGATTCCGCCCGGTGCGGAAATATTTCCAGTGCTGCCAATCAGGTCGCGAAGCGCCAGTCAGGCTGGTCCAGACGCGTCGCGCCGGTCAGGTCGTCCAGTTAGATCTCACAACACTTATGGAAGCGGCGCGTGCAGCCGTTCCCGGCTGGCCGGTTGTGCCGCGGTCGACCCAGCCAGCCGTCCCCGCGCAACCGTCTGATGACACCGGACGCAGGTCAGCGTGAGCGACACATAGGCCAGCGGGGCACCTTCCTGGTCCCGACGCTGGGACGCCTCGATCAGATCTTGTGTCGCGCGCAAGAATGCTGCAGCGTGTCGCGAATACTCAGGCGTATTCATCACGGCCCATGCCGGATCGCGCGTGAGGCCTTCGAGCGCTCGACTCCGCCGTTGGAGATCATCCCAGTTGCTGGTCACCAAAGCCGCAAGAAGACCCTGCGACTGCTCCAGCTTTTGGCGCATCACTCGCGAGAGCTGCGCGCTCTGGCTCGAAGCTTCCGCCGACGCCAACCCCGCCAGTATGACGGCGAGGCCAATCCGAATTAGTACGCGAGTCATGACTCGATCCCTTCTTGGCAACTAGTCGCCGACGGGATCCCCGGTCAGAACGCCGTTGAGCCGCCGGTATGTGTGTTGAATCTGCGCGCGCTGCGATTCGACGAGTTCGCGAGACTCGGGTGGGAGCATGCTCTCGAGCGCTTCATCGTACGCTGCCATGGCCGCCCGCTCGCCCCGCTCGGCTTCCCTGATCATCGCTCCATCCTCATGGGGGGCCAAAGTGTCCCTTACCGTCATCCAGCCTCTATGCAGCGCACCGACGACCGAGCCGTCGGCCTCAGTCTCTCCGCCCAGACGCTGGGCGTGAGGCAGCAGTGCGTCGGCAAACCGCTGCCGCTGCGTGGCGATTTCCAGAAAAAGCTCTTTCACGACCAGACCTGTTGCGTGGTTGGCCGCATATCGAAATCCGCGTTCCCCGTCCCGGCATGTCTGGATCAGGTGATTCAGCGTCCATCGTTCGGTGTGCTCGGCCATGATGAACTCCTTTCGTGCATGCCCAGAATGGCAGCGGGTTGGGACAGCCGGAATCAAATTGCGCGCCCGGCCTCGATTCGATGTGCTCCTCTTGCGCCAGAGAAGCACGCCTCACGCCAGGTCCCGTTGTGTCTCGCGGCGCCGCGTAATCCTCAGCCCTCGACTTCTATCAGATCTCGCGACTTCCGAACGCGCGGCGGCGAGGCTGGAAAAATTCGCGGCCCCGCGCACGAGTTCGCACCTCGTCGGGATCGCTCAACGCGGAATACATGAATATCGCCAGGTGGTGGCTGGCACGATGCGTGCCTCGTGGGAGCACTAACGCGTCCATGATTCCGCTGTACGAGGGGGACTCGGCCATGCTGGCAACCATCCTCATTCACGTCCCGCTGGTTCTCGTTCCGCTTCTGCCGCTTGCCGAACCTACCCGCGACTGTCAGCTCGAGGTCTCGAGGCATTCAGCAATCGAGGAGTCGGCGCTCAGGGAATTCGAAGCGAGCGTTGAGACGTATGTCGACCTCCATCGCCGCCTCGCCCGGTGGATGTCGCCGGCGCAGCTGTTTGACGAAGGCGGAGTTCTTGGCGACGAGCTGCGCAACGTGATCGTGGCCGCGCGTCCTGAGGCCCGACAAGGGGACTTCTTCACTCCGCCGGTCGCGGAGGTGTTCAGAGCACGAATCGACATTGCGCTGCTCCATGGCGTTGCGGGCGTAGCGGCGCAGCTCTATGCCCCGCTTCCGGGGGAAGTGGCTCCCGCAGTGAACCAGCCGTTCCCCATGGTTTTCGGCACGGTCCAGTGGCCCACGCTGGTCAGCAAGCTGCCGATGCTCCCACGCGAGCTTGGCTACGCGTTCTGGGGACGCGATCTGGTCCTCGTCGACCTGCCGGCAAACCTCGTCGTTGACGTACTCCCGGAGGCGGTGCCTGAAGGCGCTCGCCCGGGCGTGATTTATCAGTAGGTCCCCAATACGGAGGAGACGACCATGGCAAGCACCGCGATCAAGACGCTGCAAACGATCTGGGACTGTCGATGGAGCCGGCCGGGATATCGCGTGATCGGTGTAGAGGATCACTTGCAGCCGGAGAAACTCTGGGTGTGCGTTCGTCGTGGTGAACGCTGCGGCGTCACCGAAGAGGAATGCGAGATCTGCCCGCACTGGGAAGCGTCGCCGGAGCCGACCCACTGGAACTAACACGCTGCGCAACGACTACCACATTGGAGGTTGTTTCCTCGCAACTTGTGAGTCCCGTCACCAGGAATTCAAACCCGATTCGCGACGAATATCGCGAAGCTCGGGTTTCTAATGCGATATCGGCGCGGACGTGATGCTAGAGGCCCCTGGGGAGCGACGTCGAAGAACGGGCGGTCACGTGCGAGATGTCAGGACGCGGCAGGGCCTATCGCTTCAGCAGCTTGAATGCATGTGTCCAGCTGTTCCTCAGGAATCCGGGAATGCACCAGAGCATGCAGAGCGGCTCAATTGCGCGGGCTCCTTCGACCGTTCCCATATCCGCGACGTCGAACCCGAATTGATCGAGGATTACCTTCACTTCGCTCTTCGCGCCGTCATGGTTGCCGCAGATGAACATCGTTGGCTTGACGCCGTTGAAGTCGGGGTTAACCATGAACGCGTTGCCAATGCAACTGAACGACTTCACGAAGTGAGCCTCGGGTGCGAGTGCCTGGAGCCGTTCCATGAGCGATTCGTTTTGCGAGGTGAAGTACTGCAACACCCCGTTGACCGGTGGCGCATCGGCGATTGGATTCGTGGTGTCGATGACGGTTTTGCCGTTGAGATTGGCAACGCCGGCCGCCTTCAGCGCGGCCTCGGCCGCTGTCCCCTTCGTCGCCACGACGACGACCTCACCGAACTTCGCCGCGTCCTCGAACGAGCCAATCTTCACCTTCCCGTTCGTTTTCGACTTCAGCTCCTCGCGTTTGCTTGCCGTGTTGGTCCCGATCGTGACGTCGTAGCCGTGCCTGACGAAACCGTTGGCGAGCGTTTGCCCGACGATGCCTGATCCGACGATGCCGATCTTGCTGCCGCCATTTTTCATCGATCGTCCTCAGGAGACGCGCGGTCGCCGACCTGATCGTCAGAACGACATCTGCAGGGTGACGCGCGCTGCGCGCGGGAGCGACGGGTGCAGATGGATGTCCTCCACGCCGACCAAGGGTTCACCTGGCAGCCTGGAGGTGTAGAAGTAGTCGATATCCGACACTTTCGAATCCAACAGGTTGAACATCTCGAACATGAGTCGGGTCCGGCTCGTCACACCATAGCCGATTTCCCCGTTCCAAATCGTTGTCGACTCCGACCGGACGCTGGCATTCTCGATCAACGGACGCGGGCCGAAATGGCGCAGGCGAATGCTCCCGAACACGCGTTTCGCGGGTTCGACGGTCAGAGCGCCCGATACGACGCGGTCGAGCGCACCGGGGATCACGTCACCCTCCGCGGCGTGATCTGTGAATCTCGCGCGCGAAAAAGACATGTCGGCTTCGGCCGTCAGCCATGCCTTCAGTCGTGCATAGTTCGTCCACTCGACGCCGAAACGACGACTCGGACGACTCGCCTCGGTTATGCCCGCGTCGCCGATGAACAGGAGCTCCGAGTCGAACCCGAGGTACCACAGCGCCACCGTGGATTGAAGCCCTCGAATTCGCACCGTCCGGATGCCCAACTCTGCGCCTCGGGCACGGACAAGCGGCGTTACGGGCTCGGCGGGTTCCCCTGTACTTGGATCCACGGCAATCGTCGCGCCGCGTGCATCGTTGCTGTGATACCCGTAGCCTCCGTTGATATAAAGCTCCGTCTCCTTCCACGGACCCAAAACCGCCGTCACCTTCGGGCTGACGAGACCGGCGCTGGCAGTCCCTGAGTTCGCCGGATGGCTGGATTCAACATTGAAGTGGTAGCCGTCGCCGCGCAGTCCGAACGTCGTCCTGAGCACACGGGACCATTCGACTTCTGCCTGTCCGAAGAGGCCGAGTGACGTCTGATCGACCGCATCGGCGCGGATCGTGCCGGTGCGGCGCGCATTGACTGTCTTGTAAAGCGCGGTGTTACTGATCGCGTCGTGACGAAGCTGCACACCCACTGCGCTCTCTACATGGCGTCCCATGAACGTGTCGAGCCGCCGCCGCGTCAGGCGGCCACCAAACACGTTTCGCCGGTCCTCCTGCTCTCGCTGATCGCCGTCGATTGGATCGTCGAGGAAGTAGGTGAAATTCGACACCAGATTCAGGCCGTATCGGAAGGCGAATACCGTCGCGCGCGTGGAGGCATTCACAGCGGACCGCTGCGCTTCAGCGACGACGCTGTATCTTGTAGGTACGACCTCCATCACTCGGATCGATATTGCCGAAACGCGAGATCCGACCCTCATCGATCGCGCGCTGCGGAATCTGATCGGTCGCATTCCAGTCCGCGTCGTACCCCATGCCAGTGAGAGAAAACCCATCGCGCGTATCGCCGCGGGTGTACCGAACGATGCCATTCACCTTGCGGAAATCATCTTTGAGTGTCCACGGTCCGTCGTTGTGGACGGCCTCGGCGCCGACAAGCAGGTACCCAGTGCCGATCCGTGGTGACGCGGCCCCGAATAACCGTCCCCATCCCTGGGCGCCGCCGCTCAGTGAGACAACCGGCCGATCGAGCTGATTCACGTAGTTCACGTTCGACGATCCGGCCGCAGAGAAGTCGCCATCTTCGGCGTGGTACGGTCCCTTCTTGAACTGCACGCCACTGACGAGTTCGGGAATCAGAATATTGGTGTCGGCGTAGCCGTGAAAGTGCGCCTGCGTCGGCAGGTTGACCGGCACGCCTGCAATCGTGGCGGCAAAGTCCGAGCCGTGGTCGAGATTGAAACCTCGAAGGTAGTATTGATTCGCTTTGCCCTCGCCACTGTGCTGGCTGGCAATCAGACCGGGCACGGCTTCGAGCACCTCCGCGGGCCGCATGATCGGCCGTGCCTCGAGCTGTTTGGCTGTGATGGCCCCCTGACTGGCGGCGCTCGCCACGCCAACGAGATTCTCTGCCGGGTTCTCCAGGTCCGCGATGTTGCGAAAGGTGCGCGTCCCAGTCACGACCACGTCGGCCGTGAGGGAAAGGCCGAGTACCGCATCCGCAGTCACCGTTTGTCCGGCCGTCACATTCAATGTCCGCCGGACGACGGTGAAGTTAATCAGCTTGAAGGTCAGCTCCACCGGCCCAGCTGGCACGTCTTCGATGCGATAGTCACCGGTGCCGTCGGTTACAGCGGTGGTCTCCATCCCATAGCTGTGCAGGTCAACCGTCACACCTGGCAGAACGCCGCCCGTTTCGTCGGCAACGCGACCGGTGATTGTGCCGCCCGACTGGGCGTACGCGGGCGGTGCCAACAGCAACCATGCGCAAACCGAAACGGCCAGCCCGGCCGCGCTGAGGCCTTCCCGACGGTGAACCCGCGAAGCGATGGTGAGGCTCATGGCGAATGCTCCACTTGATGACTACCGTTGCTCTCAGACACCCGGCGGCAGGGCACGCCCCATGCCAATCTTTTGGACTGCGTGGATGCTCGGCTTGCAAGTGATTCCCGCACATTCAAGAGGACGGACATCCCCATCGCTCCGAGGATTTCGCCGCTGCCGTGAGAAATTCCCCAGGCAGACAGCGCTCGCCCACTTCGCTCATTTCCGGCGCGAGAGATAGCGCAAGATCGCGGTGATTTCTCGATCCGACAGCCGTTCGCTGAAGGCAGGCATCGAGGCAACAGTGTCCAGTCTGCTTGGATCGCTGATCCACTCGCGCAGCCAATTCGCGTCGCGCGTCGTGGACCACGCGCAGCATGACCGGCGTCGGTTCGCCCGGGATCAATTCGCCCAGCGTCGCCGCAGCGAGCCAGTTGTCGTCACGCCGATGGAACGGCGCGCTGATTGCGCCGCCAACCATGAAAGCTACGGTGCCGCCAATCGCTGCCTGTATCGAACCGATTACGCGCGTGAGAAAACCTCGGCGGCCATGACTCAATGGTGTTGGCATACTGGCAGCCTCGATTACGCTGCGAAAAAATCCGCAGTCGTCCAGAATCCTTCGCAGTCGACGACGCGCGATCGCGCGGAAGAACTCCCCGGCGTATCAGTTATCCGATGGTTCTCGACGACTGCAACTGGCGGGTTTCAAGAATCAGTCCAAGTTCAAGGCGTGGTACGAAGTGTGCTGTCGTCAGGGTTGCACGTATGTATTCATGATTCGAAACGGAGGGATCATGTTCACCCGGATCCTCGTTCCAACTGATTTCAGCGCGTCTTCGGGCGTCGCTCTCGGCTATGCGCGAATGCTGGCTGCGCGATTCGGGGCGAGCCTGCACCTGCTGCACGTGCTCGAGAACGATTTCCTGCATCCGACGGTCGCCGATCCTCAGACGGTGGAAGCCGGCGCGATGCGACAGCTTCGGGAGCTCCTCACCCGCGAGGAGCGCGAACGGGGCGCGGTGACTGTCGTGCTCCGATCCGATGCAGTCGCGGATGAGATCGTCAGCTACGCGCGATCGAGCGGTGTTGATCTGATCGTGATGGGCACGCACGGTCGCAGCGGCGTTGCACATCTACTGACCGGGAGCGTTGCCGAACGCGTCGTGCGCACGGCGCCTTGCATGGTGCTGACCGGTCGCGAGCTGGTAACGAAGGCGGCTTGAGATGACCCTCGCGATCAACCCACAACGGAGCGTCGTCCTAGAAGCGATATAGCACCCTCACGTACGCGGTGTGGCCGGTGTACAGGCCGATTACCGTACCCGGTGAGCAGGCCGCTGAGCCAGTCAATCCGCGGCTCGCCGGTGGCCGGCGCGAAGCCCACCGGACCGTTCGTATCGATCGTGTTGAAGTCTGCGATGTCGAGCTTCTCGAAGTAGTAGCCAACGCCGATGCCCGCGCGACTGGTGAAAAAGTAGTGGACGTCCGCATTGGCCCGATGCCACGTGTTCTCGACGTCAGGCAGAGGAATGAACTGGTTGAGGGAGGCGAGCGCCGCGATGCGTGGCCCCCCGTGCACGAAGCTGTTGTCCGAGTCGCTGTAGTCGTAGGCGAAGCGAATGTCCGTGTTCCGGACGGCGCGAAGCAGATCGAGATAGACGCTGGCGTTGTTGATTCGGTCGTCATTGTCGAGCGTCCAGTTCCGGCTTGGATCCGTCCAGCTCGGATCGGGCGGCGGGTTCGCGTTGCGCGAGAGCTGAAACGAGCCGTACCGATCGCGGCCGTAATTGCCGCCGAGGGAAACGACGTCCGTGGGGTGAAAGTTGACCCCCACGTTCCAGTTCCTCACATCTGACTCCTGCAGCCCGAACAGCTCGCCAGGCCGGCTGACGGGCACCGACGTATCGGCCATGTATTCGTCCTTTCCTCGAGCGAACTGAACGTAGAAGTCGACCGAATCGCGCGGCATCACCGTGAGCAGCAGGGATCCGCGCGTCCGGTCGCGGTCCGCCTCGTCGTAGTAGCGGAGCGTCGGCTGCGTGCCGCCCGGCCCGAGCTCGTAGTCGACGCCGGTCTCGACGAATCCTTCGCCGCGGCGGCGCCCGACGTCGAATGCAGCGCGAAGCGTGACGTACTGGCTTGAGAAGGTGTCGAACGAGGCGCGGAAAATGTGCTCGCCCACGTCGGCGAAGCCGCGCCCCTGACGCTCCACCCCCTCGTGACCGTAGCCGACGCGGAGGGTTCCCCAGCGCGCCGGCGTAAATGAGACGTTGGCATCGAAGAACTGGCGCGAGATGTCGAACTGGGGCGAGAAGCCCTCTTCGATCTCCTCAGGGACCGCATCGAAGCGCACGTATTCGGTGGCATCGAAGACCGGCGTCCGTACGTCGCGGTCGTTGAACCGGTACCGGACGGTAAAGCTCACGGTGCGCGAGGGCCGCGAGCTGAAGTTGATGAGCGTGTTGATTCCTCTCGCCTCGGCCTGCGCCGTCGAGCGAGGAAGCTGCGCGATGTGCGGGAAAGCCGCGAACACGACCGGAGTGTTGATGACCGAATTGATCGTGAAGGGGATCAACGCTTCGTCCTGCGTCTGCGACGTCAGCTGAACCGTTCCGTTCAGCGTCGTCCGGCCCCGCATCTTGTAGAGACCCACTGCGCTCACGACGTTCATCATGTTGTTGGGCGCGGTCGACTCGCGCCCCTGCGCAGGACCGTTCCCGTTGCTGTAGCCGTTCGGGTCGTACGGACCGTTCGGTGGCAGCAGCCCATTATTGAAATCCGTGAGGAAGATCGGGTTGTCCCAGACGAGGCTTTTGACATGGTTGGTGAACCACGATCCGTCCCAGCCCACGCGAAACATCGCCCGCGGGTTCGCCCATGTAGCGCCGAGCGACACGTCGTTCGTCCGGTCGTCGAGCGGCTTCGGCAGCTCGACCGCGTTGTTGAAGGCGAACGACGCGCCCCAGGGCTGCTGCCCGTCCCGGCTGGATGACAGGAACCGCGCGTCAACGTCGACGGCCCGCGTCGCCGCGTAGTTCAGCGGCGAAAGCCGCCGTGTTGCGTTGCTGCCGCAGATCGAACGCGGACGCGATGCTGTTGTAGATCGACCGGTTGGCTCGCGCCTGGGCGGCCAGCGCCGGCGTGCTGCAGGAGGCGGGTGGAGCGCCGGGCGCGCACGGAACACCGACGGCAGTCCCGTCGGCCGGGGCGAACGTCGGTCCCTGCACCGCTCGCTGCGCGTTGTCGTCCAGCGTCAGCGTGCTGCCGCTCGTGGCGTAGGGCGTCCGCGTCAGATAACTGTAGTTGAGCGGCAGCGATAGCCACTGGAAGTCCGCGTTGACTTTGCGGCTCATGACGCTGGCGTTGTACCGCTGGTCGCGATAGCCGACGTGCGACGCGTTCGCATCGAACAGATACGAACCGCCCTCGCGGTTGACACTGAAAATCGAATACACGCCGTCGCGTGTGTCACGATACCGTTCGTATCGCGCCTGATCGCCCTTGGTCGTCGTGAGCAGGCTGCCGACATCGACCGACCCGCTGAGCAGCGTGGTCGGGACTGGAGCCTGGGTCTGTGGCGCTGGCGGCGTCTGGGCCACTCCCGGACGGGAGACCAGCACGAGCGCCACGGTGAGCATCAGGAGTCTGTCGCGCATCGCCCTTCTCCTCCCCCCTACCGCAGGAACGCCTTGCCTGACGGAGCGTTGGACCCATGTATCTGCTGATGGCAGATCGTGCAGGACCGCGCGGAAATCTTGTTGGCGTTCTGCGAATTCTGGAGCAGGAACCCCTCGTAGACCGTCGGCGGATGGCGCGAGGTCACGTGGCACCGCTGGCAGAGGAAGGGCAGTTTGCTCACCAGCATACGGTCGTTGTTCGACCCGTGCGGGTCGTGACAGGTGATACAGCTCTCACTGACGGGCGCGTGTTCCCAGAGATAGGGCCCGCGCTTGTCTGTGTGGCAGCTCGTGCAGCTCTCGTCGATCGTCGTCCCCGCCCGGAGCAGCCGGACGTTCGTGCTCCCGTGCACGTTGTGGCACGACGAGCATGTCAGCGCGCCCTCCCGCACCGGCATGTGATTGAAGCGGTGGGTCCGGTTTACAACGTTGCGGTGGCACGTGCTACAAAGCGCTGTCTGGTTCTGCGCCTTCAGTTGCGGTTGGCCTTTCGCCGAGTGGATGCTGTGGCAGGTGATGCAGCTCAGATTCCGCTGATCGTGCTGGCTGCCGTCCCACAACGCATGCGTGGCGCGGTTATGGCACGACGTGCAGGTCGCGCTCACTTCCGACGGCGAGATGGCCGTGAACCTTCTGATCAGCGTCGGGTCGCCGCTGTCGGCGTGCGCCTTTCCAGGCCCGTGACAGCTTTCGCACCCCAGGTTGGCCGCAGGCGTGCGTTCGTTGAACGAGCGACCGTGTGCCGTGCCTT
This sequence comes from uncultured Acidobacteriota bacterium, assembly GCA_963814955.1. GTDB lineage: Bacteria > Acidobacteriota > Vicinamibacteria > Vicinamibacterales > UBA2999 > DATCJA01. Next base: position 1,116,166 of record CAWFEX010000004.1, on the reverse strand, counting down.
TGTAGGCCTGATCCTCGTGACAGCCCAGACAGGTGGCCTCGCCGACGTATGCGGTGCCAGCCTGAGCGGTCGCACCCTGGGCCGCCGCAGGACCGACCTGAAAAGGTAGCGATGTTACGAACCCCGGTTGCGTCGCGATCGTCTCAGGTCCACCTCCGCCTGAAGCAGCAACCATGGTCAGCGCCAGCAGGTACGTCAGCGCCCCGGTAAGAAAGGCAAAGGTGCGCCGATTCATACGCGCGCCCGCCCGTACGGCATCAAACGCGCCTCCGCTTACTCGATGCTGTGACATAGCTCGCACTCCTGGCGAATCGCAACGCCATCTGCCGTCTTGTGACCCTCGTCATGGCAGCGGAAACATCCCGTCGCCACGGTATGCCCGATCTGATTCGGGTACGTGCCCCAGCCGATCTTCATGCTCGGGAAAACGTTGCTCCGATAGATCGCCTGTGTGACGCCAATTGCCCGCTGCAGATCGGCTTCCTCGAAGGCGCCGGGCAGCCCTGCGTTCATCGCATCACGTATGGTGCGCTCGATTTCCGGCAGGGCGACGTCATGACTGGCGTACGGCACCATGAGCGCGCGAACAGCCTCGCGACGGATAAACGGGATTTTCGCGTTGATCCTGCCCTCACCGATAGCGGCGTCGACCGCTCGCTCCGGTGAAGAGCCGAAGCGGTGCGCCGGGCGGTTGTGACAGTCCAAGCAATCCATGCGCCGGCGCAATTTGCCGGCAAGATCGGCTTGCGTCACACCTTCCGCAAAGTACTCGCGAACGCGGCCGTCGGAGGTGGCGACGCGGACGTATGGAATCTGCTCCCGCTTGTCGTCGAGCGCCACATACTCGATCTGATTGGCCCGGTTCATGTGCCAGTGAATACCCGTCCCGCTGCTGGTACCGGTTACCGGCCCGCCAACGTGTAGCCGCACGGTCGTCATCGTCTGCGTGTTCGCCTCGTCGTCGGCGTGCTCGTAGATCACTTTGACTTTGTCGCCCACGAACCGATCGGGCCAATGACATTGCTCACAGGACGTGCCAACGTCCGGCATGCTTTCGAGCGGCGTCGGAATGGGTCGGCTGAACCTGCCCGTGCTCGCCAGCCAGAGCTGTCGCGCTCCATTGAGCTTCGCGGTCACGAAGCCGCCAGGGCCCGGTCCGACGTGACACCGCACGCACTGGACGCGTGCGTGCGGACCGCTCTGATGGGCGGTGAACTCCGGTTCCATCACCGCGTGACACGCCTGCCCGCAAAACTGCTGTGATTCGCTGTACTCGACGGCGCCGTAGCTGGCAACGGAGAGGATGGCCACGTTGGCCAGCGTAAGAAGGGCGACAAAAAGCAGCGTGCTTCGCTGGGCCGGATCGTTGAGGTCAATTCGTGGCCAGGCCGGCGCCGCGATGCCCGCACGCCTCCGACGGCGCTCGAACCGCAGACCAACGGGGATGAGTAACAAGCCGACGAAAAACAACGTCGGCACGAGCACATAGACGAGGATGCCCGCATAGGCATTCTCGAGCAGTCCGACGCCCTGGAGTGCAACGAGTATGAAGAACAGGAAGGCGCTGGCGGTCGTCAGCGCAACGCCGATTCTCGAAATCGGGTTTCGGAGCGCGGCTGCGAAGGCAGGACCCATGCGGAAAAGAAAAGAGGAACGCGCGCGAAGCGTTATCGCCGGCTACTTCTTTCGCAAACTCACCATGTAGGCCACCAGGGCGTCGACATCCTGTTTGGGAAGGTTGGGATAGGCTCGCATCGGTGGTTTTCGCTCGGCTTTTGTCTTCTTGGTCATCTCCGCCGGATTGACGAGCCATGCTCGAATCTCGTCAGGCATTAGGCGGCTTCCCACGTCATCGAGTGCGCCCTTCAGGTTGCCCTTGCCAGCAATTGAATGACATACGGCGCATTTCTGATCAGTGTACACCTTCATTCCGCGATCGATTTGCGCACTGTCTTGAGCGGAGACCGATCCACCTGCAGCGAACAGGACGACCACTATAGCCATCGCGTTGATTCGGTTGACCACGATAACCTGCCTTTCCATGAACGCCACGATTTTACCGTCAACAAATGCTCACTCAGCCAACGAATTGCAAGATGAAACACAATTAGTTGATGACCCCGCACCGAGTCCGCATGACTCTATTTCTAAGGCTCGAGGAAAAAATCACGGCATTGCGAAAAATTTCACGGCAACGGATCGACAACCTGTTGCATTGAGCGGCGTACCGAATGAATCTGTTTCTCCGTGGAGTGACGTGGTTTGGACTGTACGTCTTGCTCGTGTTGATGCCGGCCGCGTTGGCGATTGGCGTCGATCCATTTGACACGCCGCGCCCCGCACTCGTCGAGCTGAGCGTCGCGCTAGGTCTCCTCGCCTACCCGCTGCTCACCATCCAGTTCGCGCTGGTGTCCCGCCTGCGAGCGAGTTCCAGGCCGTTCGGCACAGATGCCATGGTCCAGTTTCACCAGTACGTTGGGCTGCTCTGCCTTCTCTTCGTCGTGGGACATCCTCTGCTCCTGCTCGGACAAGGCCCTCCATGGAGCACGTGGAACCTCTTGGATGGCAGGTTGGCGACGCAGACCGGCGTTATCTCGTCTGTGGCGATTCTCGTGATTACGCTGACCACCGTGTTCCGTAAGCAGTTGCGGTTGTCTTATGAACAGTGGCAGTGGCTGCACCTGGCGATGGCAATCGTTGCTGTCGGCGCCGGCCTGGTTCACGTTCTCGAAGTTGGAGGCTACAGCCGTGTCGCAACCATGCGATCTGTGTTCGCTCTTTATGCCGGTCTCATTCGGTCTCGATCATGCTCAACTATCGTCTTCTCCGTCCGTTGAGTATGCGACGACGCCCCTGGGAGATCGTGGAGAACCGTGAGGAAGGTGCGAGTACGCGGACCCTACGGGTGCGCCCGGTCGGTCACAACGGCTTCGATTTCGAGCCTGGTCAATTCGCATGGCTCGTGACCGGCACGACGCCCTGGTCATCGCAACAGCATCCGTTGTCGATTTCCTCGTCCGCCGATCCTGCGGGTGACCGGGGATTGGAGTTCTCGATCAAAGGGCTGGGCGATTGGTCCTCAACAGTCGTGCCACGGCTGGCGCCGGGTACGCGTGTGTGGGTCGACGGCCCGTTCGGCGCGTTCACCATCGATCGCAAGCCGGCGCAGGGACTTGTGCTGATTGCCGGCGGTATTGGGATCGCCCCGCTCCGCTCGATGCTCCTGACGATGCGCGACCGCGGCGATCGGCGACATGTCATGCTGTTCTATGCGGCGCACGATGAGACGAGGGTCGTCTTCCGGCAAGAGCTGGAGGCGCTTCGCGGAACCATGGCGCTCGATATCGTGTATGTGTTCGAGGAGCCTTCCACGGCCTGGCCGGGAGAGCGCGGCGTGATTACCCCAGACGTACTGCGGCGTCATCTTCCGAGGCAATTCCAGCGGTACGCCTTTCTTATCTGCGGACCGTCGCCAATGATGAATGCCGTGGAAACCACGCTTCTAAGCTTCGGCGTCTCGAGCGGCTCGATCGATACCGAACGGTTTCACGTCGTGTAGCGCTCATGCGACATGTGGCGGTGAGACGCGTGACGTTGCTGCTCGGCGCTGGACTCGTGCTGTATGCCGCAGCATTTGCGTGGTTCGTGCGCGATGCGCCAGAGCCGACAACGACACCGGAACAGTCCATCGGAGGGGAACCGTCCGTCCCGGATGGGCGTCTGCTGTTTCAGCGCCACTGCGCTGCATGCCACGACGCCGGGGACCTCGCCGCGCAGATGCAGGAAGGCGGCCCGAACGCGCGAAGCACTGCCGAAACGTTCCTTCGGGACCATGGTGATGCCGCTGACGAAGACGACCGGTTAATCCTCGACTATCTCTCAGGGCCGGACGTCCGCTGATCGCCGATGCCACCTGGCACGTCAGCCGGCGACTCCAATCATTTCACCTGAATCGATTTCAGGTAGTCGACGAGTCTCAACAGACGGACGTCGACTCTCGAGTCGTAGGGATTGAGCTCGCGGAACAGTGGGCCCCAGACCGGCATGTCGCTCGTTCCGTGCGCTGCTGGTCTGGGGCCGACGATGAACGCGGTGACTGCGGCGTCCTCGAAACGCCCGCCCCTGCGCGTCGCGAGCGTCGTCAGATCGGGGGGAACCGCCTTCAGCACGGACGCGACCGGGCCATCGCCCCTCGCTGTGCGCCCGTGGCACGCGGCGCAGTGGAAGACGTAGGTCTCCCGCCCCGACTCGATCATCACTGAGGGTCCACCGTCATCGGGACGTTGCGAAGCGCTTGCGGACATCACGCCGATGACCAAGAAACAGGCGGCTGCCAGGCGTGTTCTCATCTGCCCACTCTGTTGAACCGCGCTCAATGGATCGGGAGTGCATCCCGGATCACGTCGACGACAAGGTTCGACTCCACGTCGACCAGGACCAGTTGGCGGCCCACAAGTCGGTACTCGAGCTCCTCGGGCAGCGGTGGCAGACCGCCATCGAACGACGGAACCAACGTGTGGCCGATGCCCCGCGGTGGCCGCTCATTCACGCGAATCGGTGGCGCGATGAGTTCTTCCCTGCTGATGTCCGCCATTGCATCGCCGAAGCTGTCCTCATCCCCAGCGAACGTTGTGGCCAGAAGCTGCGTGAACAGGTCCGCCACGTCGGCCGTGAAGATGTCCCCCTCGCGCGGGGACCTGCGTGCTTCGCGTGGCACTTCCGCAAGCGCGTTCATCCTGTCGAGCGTGTCCTGAGGCAGGCACATCATTCCCTCGGAAAGCGCCTCGAACCGATGGTGCTCCACGACGTACGCATCAACGGCCGTCAGGAAGCGCGACATCACGCTGTATTCAGAATCGGATGCCGTCGGCGCCACGCGTTGGGAGGCGACTGCCAACACCGGCACGAAGAGCAGACTCAGAATCGAAACGCGAAGGACGCTTGGGGCGGACACCGCAGCACCTCCTCGATGCAGGCCGCGCGCTACGTGCACGGGCGGGCACACTCAGGTGAGGCACCAAGCGTGCCAGTCGAGTCTCGTGATGGCCATTCGGTTTCCAATGCCAGTTTGTGAATCGGACGGCGCACAGCTTTCCGCACGGTGCGAAGTTTTCGCCTGCCCTGCGATGTTTTCCGCGAGCCACCCCCGAGGCTCGCAGGGGCAGGCCCATTTGGCTGCGCTTGGGGGACGGCACAATCGTTGCCCTCCTAGTCTGCATGTTCGAGGCATTTCCGACGACCGCCACAATGTCATGTCCCGTCTGTGGACGGCTGGTCGAACCGGCGCCCGACAGTACCTGGGTGGTCGCGTGGTACAGCTGCCTGCGCTGCGGCCACGAGTGGTCCGCGCGCATTCGGAATGGACGGCCGGATACGTCATCGCTGGGCGAGGTCTTCGTGCAGAGCACCACGCGCAGGGAGAGATCGTGACGAGGCAGTGCCAGAGCGCTATGACACCTCCGAATCGCGTCACCATCGTCGACGACACGAACCGCAAGTGCATCTATTGGCATCGCGAGCTGCCGCCCCTCGAGGCGGAGATGATTGGCGAGCATGTGCTCGAGGCAATGAGCAGTCGCGTTCCGGGGTCACTCGTCCACCGTGGCGAGCTGTGGGATCGCGCCTACCTCGAGCTGATGGAGAACGCGCAAGCGCGGATGAAGCAGGAGATCGGCCGGCTTGGAGGCCATTACGCTCACGTCCGGGACGAATCGATCGACAGCCGGCGCGACGAGGCGACAGGCGAAGCGTGGCTGCACGGAGTCTTTGCCTACGTGTTGTACCGCTGATCCCTCTCCTGAAACACGGGGCACGGTAGTCAGCCGCGATCGTCCGGCGGCTCGAAACCCTCGCGATTCGCGACCTTTGCAACGGTGACTCTGTTCACGAGCCGACGAATGCCCTCCACGTGCCGGACGGCATCCTCAGCTTCTGCCCGTTCGAAGGGCCATCGCACGCTGCCGGTCAGAGTCACATTGCCGTACTCCACGTGGACGTGCACCTCCGGTGGAACAGACGGCCGGTCCTCCAGCGCCTTCTTTGCATCGACGAATATGTCCGGGTCGGGACGGTAGACCTCTCCTGCTGAGCGCGTCATGGCCAGATACTCCTTCCAGCTCGAACCGGCAACGCGAAGCCGTCGCTCGATTTCCATGCGGAAGCACTCGAAGCACAACGTGCGCGGCGGGCTGTTCCCTTCCTCGTCGCGGAATCCATACCGCGCCCGCTTCATGCGGCATGCGGCACACAGAGGAACGATCGAGCGCGACGAGCGGCGAACGACCCGTCGTTGCTCGCGATTGGAGGCGACAGGACCATCGTAGAGCTCGAGCTGACGTTCGGTTGCCGCCATCGCTTGATCCGCCCGCTTCTCGATGTGCATCGAGCATGCCAGCTCAGCGCTCGCGATACGGACCGAAAGGCCGGATGGTGGTCAGATAAGAGGCGGCACCCATCCGGACAGGTACGCTTTCAGGTAGGGATCGTTCGACACTCGCAGGTCCGCGGCATGCCCCTCGAAGTAAATCCGTCCGTCCTTGAGCATGATGAACGCGACTTCTTCGGCCTTGGATTCGTCGGCCGGAACAATAGCAAGACTCCTGTTCCGCTGCACCGCTTTGTGGGTCGCTATATAGAACGCATCCGGCAGCTGGTGGGTGACGAGGATCGACGTGACATGCTCCATGTCCCTCAACTTGATGATTTCGTCGATCACCGTCCTGCCGGTGATGGGATCGAGGCCGGACGTCGGGTCGTCGAACAACAGGAGGCGCGGCCGGGAGGCCATGGCGCGCGCGATGGCGACCCGCCGACGCTGTCCGCCTGACAGCTCCGACGGCATTCGGTCGATGTATTCCTCCAGGCCGATGAAACCAAGGACCTCCTCGACCCGGTGGCGCACCTGATCTGCGGGCATGTCGGTTTCCTCGTACAGCCTGTAGCCGACGTTGTCCGCAACGGTGAGGGAATCGAATAGTGCGCTTTCCTGGAACAACATCCCGATGTCGCCGCGCACCGCCATCATCTGGACATCGGTCATGGCGTCGATGCGCTGTCCCCTGACTCTGATGGCACCGGAATCAGGTTTCAGCAGCCCGAGGATCATCTTGAGTACGACAGACTTGCCGGCCCCGCTCGCGCCGAGCAACATGGCCATGTGCCCGGCCTGCACTGCGAAGCTGACTTCGCGAAGGACCACGTTGTCGTCGAAGGCAAGCGACACCTTGTCGAACTCGACGACAGGCACATCGGCGCCGACATGCTGATGATGGTTCGACAACGCCGCCGCGGAGTGCGTCATCGAGACGTCATCGACCCGTCGCTCGTCCACCGCTACGCAACGCGCGGACCGCGAGCCAGATGGGCGCTGCCGGTCGACACATCGTGCACAAGTTTACCGAACTCGTCAGCGAATGCCCGCAAGTCAGCCCAGTCCGTATACTCGTAGTCACGGCTCGTGTCGGTATCGCCCCCTGCCTTTCGGACGATTCGCTTCATCATCCATCGTTTGATGGGGTTGTAGCGGGTGTAAAGTAAGGCGCGTTTCGGTGCGGTAGATCGACTCGGCCGCGCCAATCGGATCGGCCCGCAAGGTCCAGACGATCTTCACGTAGTCAGGCTCGCGAAACGCAGCGAACTCGTCGGGCGGAACCGCCCGGAACGTGACGTTCGGCTCCCACGGCCGGGTGACCGCGCCGACGACGATTTCGCGCTCGGGAACCTCGGCAAGCACGCCGCTATGTCGCGAAAACGCATAACGCTTGCCGCGGCGACTCTGCGCGGCGAATGAGCCCCGCCGCCGTCCACCCCAACAATCAGGTGACGTTGGCATCTCGTGTGCGTACTGCAGAGACGCCTTCTTCCCGCAACGAAGCATCATGATGACATTCCTCCGGCGGGTGCTTGGAGCAGCGGTTCTCGACGCACGCACCTATGAAGAAGTGGAAGCGGACCGCCAGGCGTCCGCTCAGGCCGTAGTCATTGTCCTCTTCGCCAGTGTCGCCGGTGGCATCGGATTGCTTGGGCTTGGGGCGCCATCGCCCCAGTCTCTCGTTGCTGGAATCATTGGCTCGCTCGTCGGCTGGATCGCCTGGGCTGCTCTGACCTTTCTCATCGGCACACGGCTGCTGCCCGAGCCTCAGACCAACGCCGATCTCGGCCAGTTGCTGCGAACGATTGCGTTTGCCTCTGCCCCGGGACTGTTGCGGGTGTTCGGCGTGATCCCATTCGCCGGCCCGTCGATATATGCGCTCGCGTCGATGTGGATGCTGGTGGCGATGGTCGTCGCGGTACGCCAGGCGCTCGACTACAGGAGCACGACCCGCGCGGTCGCGGTGTGCATCGTTGGATGGGCGCTTTCACTGGTCGTTGCAGCCATCATCGGGGTCTTCTTCGCACCGACCGTATCCTGACGCACGCGATCGGCATGGCTTCGTCAAGGCGTGATCGGGTGCGATTCGAAGTGATACGCCATGTGCATGCCGAACGACGGTATCGCGCGAACGTCGGACTGCGCTGTCACCAGCAGCACAGTCAACTCCGGACGAAACGCGACGTGCCGCGATACGAACACCTCGGTTCCAGCGCCAATGGTGACGAGAAAGTCGTCGAATGTCTCGCTCACGAGACCGGTTCCGCCCATTCTCTGTCGATAGAAATGTGGCATCGCAAAGCTTGACGGCGCCTCGAACGTCGTGCGGTAGAATCCGACGCCCGCGGATACAAACGGCAGGATTGGACGAGCCGATACGAAAGCCATCCGGGCGCCGAAAGCGGCAGCAAACGCGGTCACGCCGGCAGGCGTCGACAACCATGTGCCACGCCCTTCGAGACCGAACCGCGGCGTCATTTCCCAACCGAGTGAAAGGCCAAGCGCGGGATCGACCCCCGAAAACGGTGACGCCGCCCCGACAAACCCCGCGAGTGTTGTTCCGTGCTGCCAATCCTCGTCGGCGACACGTGTGGCCTGCGCCCGTGCCTCCAGCGGCGCGGTCAACAGCGCGGCCGCGACGATCACGACGCCAGGCATCCTGACGGTTCGAAGAGCGTTGGCGATCCACATGGCGTGCCTCCGTGACGGAAATGAGAAAGCTTCCGCGATCAACGACGACGCAACCGTTCTGCCAATCAACGAGCATCGGGACTCTACGCGGCTGCCACATGACGTCTGGTCGGAGTCGAACGCCGACGCAGCCGCTCCAGCGCGTCCCGTTCGATCTGGCGGACGCGTTCGCGGCTCACGCCAAGTCGATCGCCGATCTCCCTCAGTGAGTGCGGACGAACATTGTCGATACCAAACCGCAGTTCCACCACAAGACGCTCCCGTTCGCTCAACGATTGAAGCGCCAGCCTCGCGCGCTTCCTGACATCCTGCTTCAGCAGGCGCATGTCGGGCGACCACTGCGCTCCATCGGCGACCAAATCGCCGAACACGGTATCCTCGGCGACAGGCGCGTCGAGGGATGCCACCGGGACATCCGACCGTAGCGCCAGCCGCACTTTCTCGACGGGTATCAGCGTGCGGTCTGCGAGCTCACCGATCGTCGGATCACGACCCAGCTCTTCTGCGAGCCCGCGACGCGCGGCCGCGACGCGATTCACCACCTGGATCAGGTGCTTTGGAAGTCGAATCGTCCGGCCGGTATCGGCAATCGCGAGGGATATCGCCTGGCGAATCCACCACATCGCATAGGTGGAGAACTTGAATCCTCGCCGCCACTGGAACTTGTCTATCGCCTTCAACAAGCCCAGATTGCCTTCTTGCACCAAATCGAGCATCGAAAGGTTCGTGTGCCGGTAGCGCTTTGCCATGGAAACAACCAGTCGAAGGTTGGCTTCTGCGAGACGCGCCCTCAACTCGCAGAGAGCGTCGAACCGCTCTCGCACACGCCGCGTCCCCGGGCCGTCTGCGCCGGGCAGTGTGCCCGCTGCAAGCGCCTCAACCACCGCCGGATGGAGTGGCACGAGCGCGACTGTGCGGTCAACGGCTGCCATCAGTCGCGCGCCTCGTCGCTGAAGCTCCAGGCGTCGACTCTTTCCCACACGCGGGCGGCCGAGCGCTGCGTCGACGCGCATCAGCGCGGCGCCCTGGCGAACCGCCAGCGCAAGACAATCCAACGCTGCCGCGATCTCATGCCGCTTGAGCGGGCGTCCGTCAAGCGACAATAGCAAGCTGTCGGAGACTGTAGTCCCTTCGCGCACGGCCGTTGACAACTCGGTGAGCTGGTGTGCCGCCACCGACACGGCTAGTAACGCTGCGGCGACGGCGGACCGCGCGGCTTCGATCCTCTGACACAGGGCCCGCTCCTCGTGGGGCTTCAGGAGCGGGACCCGTCCAACCTGATTGAAGTAAAGGCGAACGGCGTCCACTTCGGCGTCCCCTTCATGCCGTGTCGTCTCTCGAGGCACGCTGAAGCCTGGTTCCTCCGCGAATCCACTCAATTCGTCCGTCGCCATCGCTGCCTCCAGACCCTTCGCCGTATCTGCTCCCTTCCTGCTCGTTCTCCCTTCTCGTTCGTCCTATTCCCCGTTTGCTTGGGACCCGCGCGGCACGATGAGAACCGGGCTGGTCGCGGCGCGACTCACGCGCGCGGTATTCGAGCCGAAAGCGAGCAGGTCCATCGCGCCACGGCCCTGTACGCCCATGACGATCAGGTCGGCCGTGCGCTCGGCAGCCACTTTGAGGATTTCGCGATATGCGGCGCCTTCCCGTACCAAGACGTTCATCGTGCAGCGCGACGGCAGGTCGGGAACGAGCTGCTGAAGTCGATGAAGGCAGTCAGCCTCCGCAGCAGCGCGAACCTTCGCGACGTCGAACGCCTCCGAATGCGGGTTCGCGCGAAGCTCAGGCGGCACTTCGATCACGTGGAGCAGGATGATTTGCGCACCGCCTTCGTCGACCATGCGTCGCGCGTAGTGCAGGGCGCGAGTCGACGCCGCCGAAAAATCCACAGGACAGAGAATCCTACGGAACCGTACCGGCTCGTCGGCGATCACGTCCTCAGCACGGCGCGGCACGACCATCGTCGGACACGGCGCGCTGCGCATCACTTTTTCGGTCACCGACCCGAGCAGTAGTCGCTCAAACCCCGAACGACCGTGGCTGCCGATCACCAGCAGGTCGGCAGGAAGTGCTCTCGCCTGCGCGAGAACTTCCTGCTTCACATCCGGCGCCTCGCACACGCGGATGTCGAGGGCCACTTCCGGGGGCAGCTCTGTGGCAAATTGCCGCACCTGCTCGGTCAGCTGACGCCGTTCTTCGTCGGTCAGGGGCGGCAACGGCAGGTCCGTGACCGGGCGGTTGGGAACGACATGAAGGACGGTCAGGAGCGCGCCGTACCTATGCGAGAGTGCACCGGCATGATGGAGCGCTCGTCTCGAGAACTCCGAGAAATCGATAGGACACAGGACACGCTCGATCCGAATCATGACGACCTGTGCCAGGAATGCGCATGGATTGTGCCAGCGCATGGGCCCTGGCTTTTGGGGGCCACTCACTATCTACGGCAGACGATGCTGCGGTTAATCCCCGGTTCGGCGAATTTTTCCGCGCCAGGTGGACACCCTATGCGACGGGTATGCGCCGTTCAGGATCGCTCCTTCACGCGAGTCCCGTCCCGAATGACGTCACTCGGGTGCACGATGACGCGGGCGCCTTCTGTGAGGCCTCCGAGCGCTTCGGCCTCTCGTCCCGTCTGATGCCCCAGCTCCACCGGCGTGCTGCGCGCTGTACCGTCGCGCACCAGGTACACAGCCCATTCATCGCCGACGCGAAAGAGCGCGCTCGTCGGAACTCTCAGCACGTCCGGCGCTTCCCAGACGACAATGCGGACCTCGACCCGATACGCGTCGCCGAGCACGGTGTCCTCGCTTGCGGGATCACTCAGGTCGAGAATCACGTTGACGCGCTGCTCCTCGACCCCGAGCGCCGATACTTTCGTGAAACCGGACGGCTCAATCCGGCGGACGACGGCTTCAGGCGCGACGTCGGCACCTGTCACCTGCTGCACGATCGCTCGCGATCCTTCCCTGATGCGCGCGGCGTCCGTTGAGAGTAGATCCGCCACAATTTCGAGGCGAGCTGGATCGCCGATCTCGACGAGCGGCTCGCCCGCGGGCACGACGCTTTCGCTTTCGCGTAGTCGCCTCAAAATGACGCCGTCAACCGGCGCCGTCACCGCCACCGTCTCGTTTCCAGCGCGGGCCGGAGCCGGTCTCAGGCGTGCCTCCGCCCGCTGGAGGTCGGCGGACGCGGCGCGCGAGGCAAAGGCCGCTGCGTTGACAGCTTCCCCGGCAAGGCGCGCCTCGACTTCACGCACCTCGAGCTCCTGAGTTGACAGCGCCCCGCCCGCGGTGAGCCGGCGGGCGCGCTCCAGCTCGCGTTGCGCTTGCGCAGACGCCGCGGCGGCCCTTTGTTCTTCGGCGCGTGCGCGGCCGAGCCCGGCGCGTGCACTGTCGGCGGCCGCCGTCGCCTCGGCCCGTGTCCGGGCGTCGAGCAGCGGCGGGACCTCTGCCTGCACGCGAGCGACCACGTCGCCGCGCCGGACGCGATCGCCCGGCTCCAACTCGATTCGCAGCACGCGTCCGGCGACAGGGGCGGACACGACAAACCGATCGCGGACGCGAGTTCGTCCTTCCTCGTCCACGGTGACCATCAGCGGCCCGCGGGAAACGGTGGCCATATCGACCTCGACGGGTGCCGGCCACAAGGCGAATATGAGTAGTCCTCCAATACCAGCTGTCAGGACCAGAACGCGCCAATGTCCAAGGAGGCGTGCCATTGGAGTCACTCCTGTATCTTCAACACCGCGACCAGGTCGAGCCGGTCCAGCCTTCTGCGGACCACGAGGCTCGACAGCCCCGCCGCCACAATCACGATCAGCCACGTCCACGCGACCGTGGCTGGCGTGACCACGAACGACAGGCGGTAGACCTCGTTGCTCATTGCTGCCAGGATGGACTGTCCAAGCGCGTAACCGATAGCCGCGCCAAGGGGAAGCGCCGCGAGAGTCAGTGCCGCGAGCTCGCCGAGCAGGATGAGGGAAATCTCCGCGCGCGTAAAGCCGAGCACGCGCAGGCTTGCGAGTTCGCGACTCCGCTCAGACAACGACACACGGGCCGAGTTGTAGACCACGCCGAAGGCAATGACGCCGGCAAAGACCACGTTGATGAAAATCTGCAGGTTCATGTTTTCGGCCATCGTCTCGCGAAAATTCTGAAGGGTGGCTTCACGCAGGCTCACGCCGGCGATCGCCGGCATGGCCTTGACCTCCGCGTAGAAACGATCCCGCATCGCGGGATCGATGGTGACCGCCACGCTCGAAATGGTTTCGTCTTCACGCAGCAACCGCGCCAGTTCGTCGATTCGCATGTAGGCCTGGAGTCCCAGCGTATCGTCCACCAGCATGGCGACGGGCACCTGTTGAACGACACGCCGTCCTTCCAGCACGTTGACCTGCACGTAGTCGCCCGGCTCCACGGACAGCCGCTCGCCCAGCACCCGAGACAACACCAACCCGTTGAGCGGCATCACAATCGGGGCGCCGGTTCGATCTACCACGCGATTCAGGTGCGGCGTTTCCGGCAGCCCGGTAATCGCCAGCGTGCGCGCTCGCGTCCCCGCGCGCAGCCTCACGGGCACGATGCGCATCGGTTCGGCGTCCAGCACGCCGGGTAGATGTCGCACGTCGTACATCACGCGGCGTGCGCGGGGTTCGACCAGGGCAAGCGTGGCGTCCTGCCGCATGACGCGCGTGAACTGCTGGTCGATGAGGTCATCCATCACGTCGATGAACGACAGGCCTACCAGAAGTACCGCAACGGCAAACGCGATTCCGACAACGGACATGAGCGCTCGGACTGGTTGTCGTTCCAGATTGCGCAGCACCATGCGCGTTGCCAGCGCCGGGCGGAGCCGGAGCGACAGCCGCTCCAGGAGGCTGCTGCGATAGCGCGAAGGTGCCAACGGCCGCATCGCCTCCGCCGGTGGCACTCGAACAGCGCGACGGACCGCCGACTGGGCGCCCAGGGCCGCGACGACGAGACTGGCACCCACCGATTCCACGGCGACCCCGGCCGACAGGTGGTATCTGAGAACGGGAAAACGAAAGAATTCGTTGTACAGGCCGATCAACTGTGCGCCGAGCCACGAGCCTGCCACGACGCCCGCCAGCGCGCCGCCCGCTGCGATGACAACCGCCCACTTGATGTAATGCCAGGCGATTGCCGCATTGGAATACCCCAATGCCTTCAGCGCTGCAATTTGTACGCGCTGGAGCGCGAGCGCGCGGGTCAACGCAACATGCAGCACGAACGCGGCAACGCCGAAGAAGATCAGCGGCACCAGGAGGCCAAACGTCTGCAACTGCGAGAGCTCGTTTTCCAGCGTCCACGCCGACGCCTGAAGCGATTGCGGAACCGCGCCGAGGCCGCCGTACGATTCGAGCAGCCGGTCGAGGTTCGCAATCGGCTCCGCCGCCGACGTACCGGGAACGAGCGAGATCGCAACGTCGTTGAACGCACCCTCCATGTTGAAAGCGGCCGCGAGCGAACGCCGGTCCATCCAGAAGATGCCGAAACGGCGCGAATCCGGGATCATCTCGCCCGGTCGGATGGCGTACACGTACTCGGGCGAGAGCGCCACGCCGACGATGGTCAGTCGGCGCCAGCGTCCGTTGATGACGACCGACACGCTATCGCCTGGCACGAGTCCGTGCTTCTCGCAGAACATTTCGCTGGCCAGCACCTCGTCGGTTCGCAACGGGTCGACCCAGCGCCCACGGCGCAAGTAGACATCATTCAGGCGAGGCGACCCGTACTCCGGCAGCGAGATCAATCGCCCCACTGCCGGCTCGATCATTGCGGGCACATCGAGAGTCACGTCGGCAACGACACGAGTATCGACGGCTGCGATCCCGGGAATGGCGGCAATGCGTTGCTCGAGCGAGGAAGGTGCCCGCGTGAGTGAGGCGAAGACGTCGGCAAAGCGCGCTTCTTGGTAGTACGCCTCCCGGGTGCGCTGCAAGGAATCGAAATTGGAAAGGTACGTGACATACATCGTCACGCCCGCGCAGATGACAATCGCAATGGCCAACGCTTGTCCCTTCATGGCCCAAAGGTCACGAAGCAGCTTGCGATTGAGCACGCGCATTCGCGCGAGCAGAGTCACCACTGCAGTTCCCCTGGTGCAACCTTGCGCGGGTTTCGCCGAACGTCGACGACGCGGCCGTCCGCGAGACGAACGACGCGGTCGGCCATCGCCGCAATTGCTGCGTTATGTGTAATGACCGCCGTCGCGGTACGAAGTTCGCGGTTCACCCGATCGAGCGCTTCCAGCACCAGCATCCCGGTGGTGATGTCGAGTGCACCCGTCGGCTCATCGCACAGAAGCACGGCCGGCCGCTTGGCAATTGCACGCGCGATGGCGACGCGCTGCTGCTCGCCGCCTGAGAGCTGCGCCGGAAAGTGATCGAGGCGCTGTGCAAGGCCGACGAGATCGAGTGCGTCTTCAGGCGTCATCGGGTGATCCGCGATCTCGGTAACCAGAGCCACGTTCTCGCGTGCCGTGAGGCTGGGAATGAGGTTGTAGAACTGAAACACGAAGCCGACATGCGAACGTCGGTACGCGGTCAGGGCGGCGTCGTCGGCCGTCGTCAGGTTCCGATCGCGATATAGGACTTCGCCGGAGGTGGGCACATCGAGTCCGCCCAGAATGTTCAGAAGCGTCGACTTCCCGGAACCGGACGGACCAAGCAGGACAACGAACTCTCCTTCATACAAGTCGAAGTCGACGCCGCGCAGCGCCTCGACCCGCACCTGTCCCATCTCGTAGACCTTGGTCACCGCACGCGCGGTGAAGATCGTGGTCCGCTCGATCGCTGCGGCGACACCTCTGGCGCCCATGGAGGCCACGCCAGGGACGCAACACATTCTGTGCCGCTGCCGTTTGTGTGTCGGGGCTGTGGATCGAGCGTCGGAACCCAAGATCGATCGGCGCGGGCGGAAATCTTCCGCACCTCTGGAAATATTCCGCGGACGGCGATGATGGTCGCGACGCGGCAGGCCGAGCGTCAGCGGCGCGCGTTGACAGTCGAGGCGGAATGATGACTATCCGGCTGCAAGCGAGATTACCGGCGCCTCCATCTCCACGATCTCCGGCTCCAGCCGAATCGGCGTCGCCAGCGAGGCTGATACCAGGCACGCTTTCTCGGCTTTGTGGAGGACGCCGAGTGCTCGTGTGCGATCGGCACCGGCGGGAACAATCAGCGTCGGACGCACCACGATTTCCGTGAAACGGGTGACGCCGTTCTGGCGATCCACGGTGCCGCCCGTCTCTACCTCGAGACTCACGAAGTCGACCTTGGACGACCGTGCGACAGCGCGAAGGGTGAACAGAAAGCACCCCTGGACCGCCGCGAGCAGAAGATGCTCTGGAGTCCACGTACCGCCTGGCCCGTCGAACTCGACGGGCGGCGCCGCGCGCAGCCTGGGACAGCTGCCGGCGAACAGGTCGGCGTAGCCGGTCGGACCGCCGGCAAGGCGTACGACGTAACGGTGGGGCAGCGGCTTCATGGTCGCCTCCGGAGGGACGTCAGCGTCCCATCATGTTGCGGCCGCCCATCATGCCGCGGCCCGACATCATGTGCTCGTGCATCTGGCCCATTCGATCGTGCATCGCGTTCTGTTGATGGACCAGCTCATTGAGAACGGCGGCAATGGCGTCAACCTTCGCACTCCCGGACGCGGCGTTCATCTCCTTGGTCAACGCCTCCAGCTTGCTTCGGTTCGCTTTCATCTCCGCCATCATCTGCTCGTGCATCCTCATCATGTCCTGCATACCCGGTTGGGGCTGCTGCGTTCCTGTCGCCTCCTGTCGCGCCGTGGTGGCGGCGTCGATGTCCTGCGCGATCGCTCCCCATGTCAGAGCAACCACAGCGAGAACAAGGGTGGCCGACGCAACCCGCATCGTCATATACACCTCCAGTTATGGCGTCTCGTCTGCCGTAAGGTCGTACCGTGCTCGGATGGCGCCCACAATCTCCGGCAGGACGTCGTCATCGGCACGCGTTCGAAACCTCTTCTCCTCCGTACGCAACTCCTCGGCCAGTGCGTTATCGCCAAAGACATCCGAAATCCAGCGGGAGAAGTCACCGCGGCGCAGATAGGCGGCCAGAGCTGCGGGCGACCCGTGTTCGAGTGCATCGACGAACTGGCGCAGGGTCCGCGCACGGTGCGGAGCGGCGCCATTTCCAGCAAACTGAAACGCGTGACTGTCTGTTACCGGCACGTCGACGTACTTCTGCCGGTGACGCACGTGCGGCGTCAGCCGCTGGCCGATGTTGAACATCCTCAACTGACTGCCAGCCTCCTCGGTGACGGGCAACGCCACAGCCTGCCCGAGGGAAAGGTGCGCCAGCATCGACCAACGGGTGGCGGCGCCGTCGATCTGCTGACAGCCGGCGCAACGCTTGCACAGGGCCTCGATCTCGGCCGGATTCGATTCACAGGTCACGAGCATCACTTCGGTAGCCGCCACCAGTTCGGGAGGCAGCCGCGAGGCGCAATAAGTAACGATGGTGTAGCCGTTGGTCTCGAGGTCGAGGAGATGCTTTGCCTCGGCGCCGTGGAGAAAGTAGTGTGCCTCGTCCAACAGGATGCGGTGCGGCACACCGGTACGTCGACGCATGACATTCAGTGCCGGCAGCACGGATCGGATGTATTCGATCTTCTCTTCGTGGGCGACGTGCGACAGGTCGATGATCACGCTGCGATCCGGGTAGCGGAGCGCGCTCAGCAGCTCACGCGGCGTCGGCGGCGGATCGTCACCGCCAAGAACGGTCACGCCGGGCAAGGCCTCGAGCGACCGGTAGTCACCTTCGGCGTCGAGAATGCACATGCTGTAGCCATGCAGGATGAGCTGTTCACACAGCAGCCCGGCAATCCATGACTTGCCCGACTTGGCATCGCCGGCAATGAGTACGTTTCGGCCGCGGACCGCCAGCGAGAACTCGCTGCCGTCCTCCGTATGTCCCAAACGCAGGCGTCGCCGCGCCTTTGGCGGAACTGGCATGCGCCCAGAGGTCGCGATGGCCGTGATGTACTCGGCGACGGCCGCGGGACCTGTTCCTGTGACTACCACGTCGGCCGCCGCTTTGAGTGCCTGGCTGCCCCACTCAACGGCCGCCCCGACCTCAGCGAGGTCCAACAATGGGTGGTCGTTTTCCGCATCTCCCACGGCGACGGCGTTGCGCGGCGACAGCCGCAGCATGTCGAGTGCGACGTGCAACCCGGTGGCCTTGCTCACGCCCTGGGACACGACCATGACGCGGCTCCGGTTGAAGGCCAGCACGAGTGCAAGCTCCATCGTCCGAATCACGTCGAGAATCTGCAGCGCGTCGGCGGAGGCGCAGTCGACGAGGCACTGGCCAGCTGTCGCCTGTATGCCGCGACGCCGCAGCTCGAGCGTCAGGGACGGCGGCGTCGCTGGGGCGAGCACGGTGGTGTAGCCGTTTTCGGGAAAGTGCACCACGGCACCGTTCTCGCCCACAACAACGTCAACGAAATGAAGATCGCCGGCTACACGACGCAGCTCATCAAGGCTGCGTCCCGTCACGAGAAAGACCGTAATGCCTCGCATGCGCGCGTCCGCGATTGCAGCCCGGACCGCGGGGTGTAACCGGTCGTGCTCTGCAACGGTCCCGTCGTAATCGAGTGCAAGGACTCCGAGCTTCATTCACACCTTCCTCTGGACGTACGTCTACCTGTCCAGGCGGAACGAGACGACCACCGTCAGAACGAACTTCTCGGGACGTCCGTTGAGCAGCACCGGCGAGTATCGCCACTGCCTGACGGCAGCGAGTGCGGCTTGTTCGAAGACGCCTGGCGACCGCAGCACCTTCACGCTTTCCACGCGCCCGTCCTCGTCGACGATGGCTTCGAGAATGACGACGCCTTCCAGTTCTCTGGCGAGCGCCAGCAACGGATATTCCGGCTCGACGCGATGAATCAGTGTCGGCTCCTTGAGTTGACCGCCAATGCGAACCGGTCCGCGAGGCGGCGCCGGTTGTGGGGGCGGCGGTGGCGGCAATGGCATGTCGGGTATCAGACCGCCGACGACGCCTCCCATGATTCCGCCGGGCACACCACCTTCAACGCCGCTGACTTCTTCTTCGTCCGCCCCAAATTCAGCTTCGATCGCGCTCGGGGGTTCAATCGGTGCCACCTCGCCCGTTGCAGGCACAGGTTTCGGAGCGTCCCGCTTTTCGGCGGTACGGGGTGGCGGAGCAGGTGGTGGTGGCGGAGGCGGCGGCGGAGCGACGAACGCCATCATCATCGGCAGCTCCGGGACCGGGGCGGTCACAAAGGCCAGTGTCCCAAGGAGGACTCCGCCCACGAGCGCTGCATGCGCAGCGATCGACACAATGACCGGCGTCGCGCGAGGACGCGGCGCGTGCCTGACGTTGCCCGTGATCAGGTCAAACATGTGAGCCTCCGCGGCCAGTGCTGCCCTGTTGTGAACACTCGGCACGACCTTCCCGCGCGTGCCCTCGTACCGCGTGCGTCCCCTCGTGAGTTCTGGCAACGTCCTCCAGCAGACACATGCTGGCCAAACCCGTGATCGCCGGCATCATGCCCGCCATCATCAGGATGAGACCGATGAGCGACATGTGCGTCGCGCCGTAGGCAATCAGCAGACAGCCCACGGCCACGCGCAGGACTCGTCCGGGAGTCGATCGGACAAAGGTGACAAGGGCCATTGCAGAATCCTTACGTTCGGCGATGGTGCAAGCGCGCGGCCATAAACACGGCGCGAGTGTTGTGTGGTGATAGGAGCGAACGCCACGTGACGGCGAGGAAACTTTCTGCGGTTCGCGAAAAAACTCGCGCCGTAGGGTTCGTGTTCAGCGCGAGGGTGACACGCGCGTAATATCCCGTGCGATTCCCTCACGCGCGGTCACTACCGCATCAGCCAGCGTCCAGTCGATCATTTCCGACACGCCGGCCGCCGAGGCCAACTTCCGCGTCAACGCGCGCGGCTCGGCACCAGCGCGCCGATAGACGTCGCGGTGGGCCTCGAAATAGACCGCATCGCCGGCAACCGCCAGCAGCAGCGGCTCGTAGACGATTCCCCCAGATGCTCCGACCTGGATGTAGCCGAACAGCTGCTCGATATCCTCGGGGTGCAGCCGGATACAACCATGTGACACCGAACCAAAAATGCTGGATGGCACGTTCGTGGCGTGGATGCCAATGCGGGCGAGACTCAGACCAATCCAGAAGTCGCCGAGCGGATTGTCCGGACCAGGGGGGACGATCGGCGATTGAATGCGCCCCTTCCTGCGGCTCTCTTCCAGGATCGATTGCGGGACTTCCCAGGTTGGATGCCGCTCAGTACCGACACGGTAAACGGACCGGTCGGAGTCGGCCAGTCAGGGCGACCGACGGCAACCGGGTATCCGACCCTCGCGCCATCGGCCCCGCGATAGAACAACATGCGCTGAGGAACGTTCACAACCAACTCGACCGCATCAAGCGCTGCGGGCACGATGTGGCGGTTATCAATTCGAAGCGCCTGACCAGGCACGAGCTTGTGATCCGTACGCAACCCGTTCTCACGAGCCAGGGTGCCCGCGTCGATACCGAAACGCGCAGCGATGCTCCGCATTGCGTCGCCATCTTTCACGACGTATTCGACAACGGCACCAACGAGTCGATGGGCCGCAGCGCTCGGCAGCTGCGATTCCTGTCCGGCGACCTTCAGGGTGACGAGCGACGAGCACAGGAAAACGATAAGAAGACGATGGCGCATCACTTCTCTGGAAAGGTAAGCACAGCGCGGACCATGCGGACCCTCTCTGATTCTTCCAGGAATCGAAGCCGCAATGCTCTCTTACACGCGAAGAACGCCGTGAACTTCTCAACGGCAGCGCGGAATTCTGCGCAGCGACTGCAACCAGCGGAACCGTCGAGATTGGTGAGGCTAATGCGGGAGTGGCGACCCGCCGCCGCTGGCGTGCGCTTCTTGCACCAGCGATTCGAGCCCGTGCATGTCGAACGGCTTGTTGAGGACGCGGTACACACCCAGTTCGAGGGCCCCTTTTGTGACCTCGGGTGTGCCGAACGCGGTCATCATCACGACCGCGCTGTTCGGCCGCATGCGCCGAACATTACGCAACAGGCCGAGATCGTTTGAATCCGGTAAGCGGTAATCGAGCAGAATCACGTGAATGGGCTCCGACGTTTCGCTCAGGGCCTGAACGGCCGCGTTGGCATTGCCAGCTTCGACGACTGCATGGCCTTTTTGCGCCAGCGTCTCAGCGATCGACCAACGGATCAACGTTTCGTCTTCGACGACCAGCACGCGCAGGCGAGGGCTCGACCAGCTCATATGAAAAATTCCACACTCATGGGGAAATTGGCCCACCTGCCTCCGTCCATCAGCCGCCATTGCTGCGGCCGAATCAGCTGTGTTGCTGCCCACTTAAGCGTTGCCTGCGCCTTTTCAAGAATCGGTCCATCCGGTCGGACCCGCAGTCGCAACTCGCGCGAGGGGCAAGCGGATCGTGACCGTCGTCCCACCCGTGTCCGGACATTCGATGTCAATCGTGCCCTGATGCGCCTCGACGAGACGCTTCGCGGTTGGGAAGACCGAGACCGGTGCCTCGAGCTTTCGTGGTGAAGAATGGGTGGAAGATCTTCTGGCGAATCTCGTGCGGAATTCCGGGACCGGCATCGACGAACGTCACCTGGCAACTTTCGTCCGTGGCATGCACCCACACGGAGATTCGTCCTCTGCCGCCCATTGCCTGGGCGCCGTTCACGATCAGGTTTTGAAAGACAATCTTCAGCAGCTCAGGGTCTGCAATGACCGGAGGCGAAGATCCTTCGACCTGGACGTGCATTCCGCTCAAGGCCGGATCGGCGCTCAGCAGGTCGACCGTTGTCGCAATGAGCGGCGATACGTCGATCAAGGACGGGTGAGGGTGTGGAGGCCGCGCAAACAGCAACAGGTCCTGAATGAGACCGTTGAGCGTGTCGATGCGGCTGACGATCTCACCGATAATCGCCGCGTCACGGCTGCCGGATGGCAAGCGTCCGCCGATGACCTGCACTGCGCCCCGAATCCCCGCAAGCGGGTTCTTGATTTCGTGGGCGATAACCGCAGCCATCTCGCCGAGCCGAACGAGAGTCGCCTGTTCGCGGAGCTGCTCCTCCATCCGAACACGGGCGCTGAGATCGTGGAGAATGCCGGTGAACTTGCGCACGCCGCCAATCGACATTTCGCCCACCGAGAGATGCAGCGGAAAAGTCGTGCCGTCCCGGCGCATGCCGGTGACCTCACGGCCGATACCGATGATCTTCGGCATCGCCCGTAGACAGGTACCTGGCCAGGTACCTGTCGTGCTCTTCGTGATAGGGGGCCGGCATCAGCACCTTGACGTTCTGGCCCAGCATGTCGGACGCCTCGTAGCCAAATAGACGCTCGGCGGCCGGATTGAAGGCTTCGATCCGTCCGCGCGAATCGATGACGACGATGCCGTCGACCGCCGACTCGATGATGGATCGCCAGTGCTCCTCGCTGGCGCGCAGCCGCTCGACCAGCTTCACGCGCTCGGTCAGGTCGTGCACGATGCCGGTGAACTTGCGATCGGCACCGACTGTCATCTCGCCAACCGACAGGTGCAGCGGAAAGGTCGTGCCGTCGCGCCGCAGCCCGGTTACGTCGCGCCCGATGCCAATGATCTTCGCGTGACCCGTTTCCACATACCGCGAAAGATACCCGTCGTGCTCCTCCCCATAGGGCGAGGGCATCAACATCCTGACGTTGCGGCCGACGACCTCCGCCTCGCGATACCCGAACAACCGTTCGGCGGCAGGGTTGAATGTCTCGATGCGTCCTTGTGAATCGATGACGATGATGCCATCGACGGCAGAATCGACGAGCGCCCGCAGTACCTGCGCGGCGCGGTCTCTGGATTCTTGGGATTCCACGTAGCGAGCCTGCGTATAGCTTACCGCCGCCCCTTCACATCATTCGATGTTGCCGCGCGTCAGCACGCGAATTTTTCCAGCGCGTCCAGGAAAAGTGCGCTACAGCGTCGGTTCCAGACGCTCCAACCTTTAGAGTTTCCACGCTGCGGACCCTGCGGGGGCTGGCACACATGATGCCGGTGAGAGCAACAGGTGGAGGCGCATGCCCGCAACACGTCCAGACGAGGATTGGGAGGTAACGCGAGTTTCCGTTTCTCTGGCGGAACGCCGCGGGTGGATTTTGGTCGTCGAGCACGATGGACAGATTGTCGCGACCGAGCACCAAAACGACTGGCATCGCGTTGAGCGGCGTCGCAGGTTGCTCGAAACGAAGACACCGCATCGTCTGGTACGTGTTGCGGCTGCGCTGGTGGTGATGGCGACGACGACGGCTGTCCCCCTCGCGGCCCAGACATCACCAGCAGCGCTCTTCCCGGAACCAGCCGTCGTCGCAAAGGCTGTCGACTTCGTCACCGAGCGCAAGGGTGACGACACGGCAGCGGTCAAGGACGGGTTCTATCCGGATTTGGGCCACATGATTACTGGTGCCGGCTGGATCTCGCTCGGTCCCGGCTACCGGCATCGTCTGTTTGCCAACAGAGGCATCCTCAATCTTTCGACCGCAATCTCGTGGCGTGCGTACAAGACGGCGCAGGCTCGACTCGAGTTCCCCTCACTCGCAAGCGATCACCTGACCGTTGGGTCCCAAGTGCTCTGGCAGGACTTGACGCAGGCACGACGTTCGCTCGGTTCGACGTCGCGAAGGGCACGAAGGATGGAGGTTTGTGTTCCGGTTGAACGATCCGTTCCGCCTGGGACGCCTGAAGCAACGCACTGCGGCGGTGCCGTTCGTACCTTGAGGAGGTTCACTTGGGCCGTGCGCTGATGCTCGTAATGCCGACGGTATTCGCGATGTACATGCCTACGTGTGTGCCGCGCGCAGGTCCTCCCGACGGTGCCTGAGAGGGAGGCCCCCATTGCGGAACTGTGGGAGCGCCCTGCCGATATTGGGTCGCAGGATCTCTTCTTCGGCCCATGGGGGCCAGAGCGCGCACCGGATCCAGACGCCGCCTACACGTTCATCGAGGAAAAACAGGGCGGGGTCAATCCTGGCATGACGGTTCGCGATCCCGCCGGACGCGTCTGGAAAGTCAAGCAACCGCCCCTGGACGGACGACTGGCCGAGGGCCCGATCGAAGTCGTGCTCTCGCGCGTGCTGTCGGCCGTCGGGTATCACCAACCGCCGGTGTACTTCGTTCCCACGTTTACAGTTACCGATGCGAGTGGCACGCGGCGGACTCTCGGCGGCCGTTTTCGCCTCAGCGACCGGTCACTGAAGGATGTCGGCGAATGGTCTTGGCAGCAAAACCCCTTCGTCGGGACACGGCCCTACCAGGGGCTGCTCGTCATCCTGCTGATGTTCAACAGCTCTGACCTCAAGAATTCGAACAACACCCTCTACGAACTCCGTGGGCGCGGCGATCGCTGGTACGTCGTTCGCGATCTGGGCACGGCACTGGGCGGAACCGGGCGTGTCACACCTCCCCGCGGCGAGATCGACGTGTTCGAGCGCCATGGATTCATCGAGGGAGTCGAGAACGGCTTCGTGCAGTTCGAGTATCACGGCTGGCATCAAGAGCTCGTTCGCGGGCGCATCACATCGGAGGATGTGAGCTGGGCGTGCCGCCTGCTGGCTGGCCTGACCGACAGTCAATGGCGCGAAGCCTTCCTCGCCGGCGGCTATGAGCCAGCGCTCGCCGACCGTTTCATCCGGCGGCTGCAAGCGAAGATTCGCGACGGACTCGCCCTCCGTCCCATGGGAGGACCCGTGTCATGACCGACATCTTTTCCAACGTCGCCCCCGCTTTGCCGACGATCGGGCACGGGTTGCTCGTGCTCATCGTGGCGGCGCTGCTGGGCGCTGCCCTGGGGATCGTCCGGCCGGTCCGCACCGGAATCGTGCCCCGCCCGTCGCACGTTATCCAGGCACAAATCCTCCTGGCAATCGTCGGCGCCATCATCATCATCGTCGTCGCCGAGAGCCTCGCAAGAGCCTTTGCCATCGTCGGCGCCGCCGGGCTGGTCCGTTATCGCGCGCGCATCAAGGACGTCAAGGACGCCGGCGTCATGCTCATCGCGCTGGCTCTCGGTCTCACAGCAGGAAGCGGCATGTTCCTCTTTGCCTTTGTCGCATGCGCCTTTGTCATTGCCGTGCTCTGGGTGCTCGAGTCGTTCGAACCGGCGCCGCGGTCACGCTTCGATTTGAAGATTTCGACGAAGAATGCCGGTCGCCTCAAACCTGACCTCGAACACGCTCTCGGGCAGAAGGGAGTCTCTTACGAGCTGCACAGGTCGTCTCCCAACGAGCTGAGCTACGAGGTCACAGTGCCTTTCCAACAGAAGATTCGGCCGCTGACGAAGCTGATTCAACAGCTCGACGGGCATGACGGCATGCTGGTGGAGTGGGAGATCAAGAAGCTCAAGAAAGACGAAACGGTCCGAGCGTAGGAGGCCCCAGTGCGCCACTATGTTCCGCTTGCGGTCCCGGTCGTCATGCTCACGGCGACCGCAGTCTGGCAGCCCTCGACACTGCCCATGGCGCCAGGCGCCGCAACGGGCGCGGCACCGCCGGCCATACAATTCCTGACCGCTGCGCCTCGCCCGGAATCGCTCAAGTTTGCCGTCGTGGGCGACGCTGGTGATGGCGACCGACCGCGGTACCGAAGTTGGTCGGCAGATGGCCGCCGCCAGGGCGACGTTTCCCTTCGAGTTCGTCATCGCGCTCGGCGACAACATGTACGGCCGGCAGGATCCGCCGGACTTCGTCACGAAGTTCCAGAAACCCTACCAGGCGCTGCTGCAGAGTGGCGTGCGCTTCTACGGCGCGTTAGGCAACCACGACAAGCCGGAGAATCGCTCTTACCCGGGGTTCAACATGGGCGGCGAGCGATTCTATACGTTCGTCCGCCAGAACGTTCGGTTCATCGTGCTCGATACGAATGTGCTCGACCCCAAACAGCTCGCGTGGACCGAGGAAACGCTGAGGGATAGTCGTGAGGCGTGGAAAATCGCGTATTTCCACCATCCTCTCTACTCGAACGGTGGGCGGCATGGCTCGGATGTCGAGCTGCGAGTCGTGCTGGAGCCGCTGTTTGTGAAGTATGGAGTCAGCGTTGTGTTCGCGAGTCACGATCACATCTACGAGCGCCTCAAACCTCAAAAAGGAATCACGCACTTCGTCGAAGGGTCGAGCGGTCGCTTCCGCAAGGGCGACCTCGAGGCGTCGCCCACGACCGCAGCCGGTTTCGATCAGGATCGAACGTTCATGCTGGTTGAAATCGCCGGCAACCAGATGTCGTTTCGAACGATTTCGCGAACAGGCACGACGGTAGATTCGGGAGTGATCAGTCGACGCCAGACGACGTAGCACGAGGAGAGCGGAAATGACTGCCAATGCGCTGCTGCATGCACCGGTCGCGGCACGTCGATCGTGGCACCCTGGAGCGCTCTTTCGTTTCACGATCGACCACTTCCTTCTGCTGCCGCTTGGCGGTCTGATCGCGATCGTCTGGGCCAATTCGTGGCCGGAGCGCTACTTCACCGTGGCGCACGACCTTGCGTTCATCGTGAACGAGATTGGCATGGCACTCTTCTTCGCGCTGGTCGCCCAGGAGGTCGTCGAAGAGGTGATGCCCGGCGGCGCGCTCCATACGTGGCGGCGCTGGACATTGCCGGTCGCGGCGGCGGTTGGTGCAATCGTCGGCTCCGCGCTCGTGTACCTCGTCTATGTCGAGTGGAAATACGAGCTGGTGCTTTCGGACGGATGGCCCGTCGCAGGAGCCGTCGATCTTGCTTTCGCATACTTCATCGTCCGGGCGATTTTCGGACGGCACCCGGCCATTCCATTCGTGCTGCTGCTGGCGATTACCGCCGACGTCATAGGGATGCTCGTGATCGCATCTCGGCATCCCTTCGTCGAGATCCGGCCGGGTGGCACCGCTCTCATGGCCGCGGCCCTCGGTCTCGCATTCGTCCCTCGACGATCGAAAGTCCACACATTCTGGCCCTATTTGCTGGCGTGCGGGCCGCTGTCATGGTGGGCCCTCTACCTGGACGGGCTTCATCCTGCGCTGGCGCTGGTGCCAATCGTGCCTTTCCTGCCCCATGCGCCGCGGAGCCTCGAACTGTTCACTGATGCGCCGCACGGGCGTCACGATTCATCACGGCACTTCGAGCATGTCTGGAAGTATCCCATTCAGGGCGTCCTGTTCCTGTTCGGACTCGTGAACGCCGGCGTCCTGCTGACAGGCTACGACACCGGGACGTGGGCGCTCCTCGCCGCCGCCCTCGTCGGCAAGCCGCTTGGCATCTTTGCCGGCGTCGGTCTGGCGCTTGCGCTCGGGCTGCACATGCCCGCGCGGTTCCACTGGCGCGACCTCGTCGTGATTGCGTTCGCCACATGCGGCGGTTTCACCTTTGGCCTGTTCTTCGCCACCGCCGTGTTTCCCATGGGGCCGGTTCTCGCGCAATTAAAGATCGGCGCCGTGGCAACCGGAATCGGCGTGCCACTAACGTTTGGGATCGCGTGGTTCCTGCACTCGGGCAGATTCGGCCACCGCGCCGCTCCGCACCACACCAGTCGCCGTCAGCGTCGCGGCGTCACGCTGCACCACGTGCACCACGCGGGCGCAGAAACGTGAGGTTCATCATGCGAAGGATAATCACCGGAGCCGCTTGCTCGTCCTGCTTCTTGCCATCTCTACCAGCGCGATTGCGCAGCGGTCGGCATCCGACCAAGCGATCGGACGACTCGTTACGCAGCGTCTGATTGATGAGGAGATCACCACCGTCGGCGTGTCGGTAGCGGGCGGAATCGTGACGCTCCGCGGCACGGTTCCCACCCTCTGGATCAAGCAGCGCGCCATTGAACACACCAGTAAGGTGGATGACGTCATCTCCGTCGTCAGTCAGTTGACCGTACCGCGTGGAGAGAGCGACGAACGCATCGCAGCACAAGTCGCCACCAAGCTTCAACGGTAAGTCTTCTTCACGATATTCGACGATGCGAATGTGGGCGTTGACAGCGGCGTCGTGACCCTCACAGGACGTGTGACGATGCCCTACAAGGCGGAAGCCTTCGCCGATCTGGCCGCACACGTACCTGGTGTGCAAGAGGTGCGCAACGATGTGCGGACGCTGCCCGTGTCGCGGTTCGACGACCAGTTGCGGTATGCCGTCGCGCGGCGGATCTACGGCGACGAGCTCTTCGTCCGCTACGCGATTCAAGGCAATCCGCCCATTCATGTTGTCGTGGAGCACGGCAAAGTCACGCTCACCGGAATCGTGAACTCCGAGATCGAGCGACGAAAGGCTGAAGCCATTGCCCGTGACACCTTCTCGGTGATGTCGGTCACGAACAAGCTTCATGTCGAGCAGGAAGAATAGAAGACCGGGCTGGGCAGCCGTCGGGCGGACCATGAGGTCCGCCCGTCACATGTCGAGAAAACGTTCCGCCACGCGAAGCGAAGATCCCTCAGCATTGCGCTCTTCTTCCGCTGGTGGGCCTGCATGCGGGTGAGGATGTCGTTCAGGACCCGTACCGCTTCCACAACATAGGGCCCTTTGTTCAGCATCACGCATTCGGCGCGCTCCGACATGGCGGCGTCGGTGATTTCCGCGCGCCGGCGTTTGTGGCTATTTCTTCAGGCTCTGCAGATAGGCGACGAGGTCGTCCAGTTCGTCCTTCGGAAGGGTAAACGGCTTCATGGGCGGTTTCCGCTCTGCCTTCGCCTTGGCCGCCATTTCCGGCGCGTTCATAACCCACTGCCGGATGTCGTCAGCCGAAAGTTTGGCGCCGACGCCGTCGAGCGGTCCCTTCTTGTTTCCTTGTCCGGCAATCGAATGGCAGATCGAGCACTTCTGCGCAGCAAAGACTTGCTGCCCGCGATCGGCTTGTGCCCGGCCTCGAGCCGAAGCAACGGCAGGGATTACCAGTAGCGCAACGACAAGAGCGACATTGAACGTCTGTTTCACGAGTGCGTTCCTCCTTACGTTGGCCATGTGGCAATTACGGTGCCGGACGGAAAATTACCGCTGACGAATCGCCTTTACCGCGATTTGAGACGCGACCGACCACACGTCCCGCGACTGGGCGCGAAATTTTTCTTGTCGCGTGGAAAAATCCCCGGACGCGCAAGTCGAGACGATGGGATAGTCTCTTCAGGCTATGGCATCCTCGAAGAACCGTGATCGCCGCAGCGTGCTGAACTGGCTGCTCGGCGTATGGGGCGGGGGCGTTCTCGGCGCTACCTTCTATCCCGTTGTCCGGTACCTGGCCCCACCCGATATTCCAGAGGCCGCAGCCCTTTCGGTCGCGGCAGGTAGTGCACGAACGCTGCTGCCGAATTCGGGCCGGGTCGTGCCGTTCGGATCCCGCCCGGCAATCGTGGTCCGCACACCAGCTGGCGAGCTGCGCGCATTCTCGGCCACCTGCACACACCTCGATTGCACTGTTCAGTACCGATCCGACCTGCAGCGCATCTGGTGCGCCTGTCACAACGGGCAGTACGATCTCAATGGGCGCAATGTCGCCGGTCCGCCGCCGCGCCCACTCGAAGCGTACGACGTCAACCTGAAGGACGACGAGATAGTGATCACTCGGAGGTCGTGATGGCGTCGCGTTTTCGCTCGTGGCTCGAGGAGCGGCTGCCTCTCTCAGACTTGATCGAGACCCTTCGGCACAAGACGGTCCCCCATCACCGTTATTCGATCTGGTACTACTTCGGCGGCATGACGCTGTTTCTCTTTGCCATCCAGGTTGGAACCGGCGCCTTGCTCCTGCTGTACTACCGGCCAAGCGCGGCCAGAAGCGTACGAGAGCGTCCAGTTCATCGTGACCCGTGTCCCGTTTGGCTGGCTGGTGCGATCTATTCACGCATGGTCGGCGAACTTGATGGTGGCGAGCGCCTTCGCGCACCTCCTCAGCGTGCTGTTCCTGCACGCGTATCGGAGGCCGCGGGAGCTGACATGGGTTACGGGGATTCTCCTGCTGATGCTGACACTGGCCTTCGGATTCACGGGCTATCTGCTGCCATGGAACGAAGTCTCGTATTTTGCGACACGCGTTGGAACCGACATCGCGGCAACTGTGCCGATGATTGGCCACGGCCTCGTCAGGTTTCTCCGTGGCGGCAACGACGTGTCGGGCGCCACGTTGACGCGGCTGTTTGGCTTTCACGTCGCAATACTTCCTGCCGTCGCCACAGCGCTCGTCGGGCTACATCTCTTGCTCATCCAGCGACACGGTATGAGCGTGCCGCCGTCGGTTGAACGCGAGCGGGCTGCCGATCCCAGCGCCGTCAGGTCCATCCCATTCATGCCGCACTTCATTCTGCGAGACTTGTTTGCGTGGACGGCCGCGCTGGCGATGCTCGCGGCGTTGTCGACCATCTATCCATGGGAGCTCGGCACAAAAGCCGACCCGTTCGCGGCGGCACCGGCCGGTATCCGCCCGGAGTGGTACTTTCTGTGGGCATTCGAAACGCTCAAGCATGTGCCGCCGACCGTTGCTGGAGTCAACGGCGAATTCATGGCGGTCGCAGCCATGAGCATCGTCGCACTGGGAGCGCTCCTGCTGCCCTTCATGGCCGGGCATACACCCCGCGGCCGGCGCCTGGTCGTCTGGGCGAGCGCTGCGACGCTCGCCGTCATGAGCGTGATGACCGCCCTTGCGCTGGCCGGAGGCTCGCCATGACCGGCCTCGGCCGTCCGCCAGCTGCCGGCAGCGGGCAGCCCAGACGTCGCCCCCGTCATCGACCTGCCTGGCTGGCTGGCGCCATGATCGCTCTCACGTTTCTGCCCTGCAAGGCGCAGGCACAGGCGCAGGCGCCAGTCGATGCGGCCACGACGGCGTTCGGCGATGACGTTCACGCTGCGGCGGGGCTCACCTGCACCGCGTGTCACGCGCCGGCGGGAGGCGTGGGCACGTACGCGATACCAGCTCGGACGTCAATTGCGCCATTGTGCGCCACTTGCCACAGCGACGCGGCGTATATGCGGCGATTCGATCCGCAGGTGCGCGTCGACCAGTTTCTACAGTTTCAAACGAGCGTCCACGGCAAGCGGATGGCGGCAGGAGAGGCACGTGTGGCCACCTGTACTGACTGTCACGGCGCGCACGGCATCAAACGCGTGAACGATGCTCGATCGCCGGTGGCCCCTCTCAATGTGACGACCACGTGCGGGCGTTGTCACGGGGATCCAGCCCGCATGAAGCCGTTCGGCCGCGAGGCAACTCCTCCTGTTGACTGGTCCGCAAGTGTCCACGGCGCGGCGCTGCTCAAGCGGGGCGACACGTCGGCGCCAACCTGCGTTGCCTGTCATGGCAGTCATGGTGCCGTGCCGCCCGGCGTGACCTCCGTCGCCAACGTCTGCGCACAATGCCACGTGCGCGAGGCCGAGCTCTTTCGTGCGAGCCCGAAGAAAGACATCTTCGAGGCTATCGGAGAGGCCGAGTGCCTCGCATGTCACCGCAACCACCGGATCGAGTCCCCGCGGGACACCTGGGTTGGCCTGCAGGAAGGCACCGTCTGCGCCCCGTGCCACGACGAGTCGGGTGACAGCGCAACGACGATTCGCAACATGCGCGAGCAGCTCGATCGGTTGTCGGCGGCGCTGTCCGGCGCCGACGCGCTGCTCATGCGTGCCGAGCGTGCGGGCATGCTGGTGGATGATGGACGAGTCGCATTTCAGAATGCAGGCGAGCATCTGGTTCAGTCGCGCGTGCTCGTGCACACTTTTGCTCTGGCCCCTTTTTCGAAGGCAGCCAACGAAGGTCTGATATCTGCGCGCCGGGCTCAAGAAGCAGGTGACGCCGCAATGCGGGAGCTGCAGACCAGGCGGCGTGGACTGGCGGTGGCGACCCTTCTCGTTCTGGCTTTCCTCGGCACACTGTGGTTGAAAATCCGCCGCTTGCCTCCGGCGTCTTCGTAGCCGGCCGGGTCGAGCGGGAACAACTCGCATGCGTGCGACAATTCGCCGCCGATCCGCTCGTCAAGCGTCCGCCTCCGCGCGCACGCTCGTCAGGCGCGCCCCGGCGAGACCTCGCCGGAGCCGCTTCGCGGCGGAGGCGGGCCGGGATCGGTGTCGCGTCCTCGCGGCGCAACCGTGAGGCCGATCTGCCCGAGAAGCGGCTCGAGGTCGTCGCCCGAGGCTGGAACGCAGGCGAGGATCCTTGCCCGGGTCTGTCGAACCCACGGGTCCGCCCCGGGAAGCGCGCGCACCTCCCGGCCAGCGCCGAGGAGCCATTGCCACGCCTCGTGCGTCTCGGTCGCGAACTCCTCAAGTAGCGACGCGGCCCCCCCCGCGCGCAGGATCCGCACCATGCGCGCCGCCAGCTCGCGCGCTTCCACCAGCCCCGAATTCATGCTGTGCACCCCGACCGGAGCCGCTTGGTGCGCGGCGTCCCCGGCGAGCCAGACGCCTCCTTTGCCGAAGCTTCGCGCGAGGCGCGACTCGAACAACGCGACCGTCGCCCAGTAAATCTGCGTCGGCCGCGCCGTGCACCAGGGAGCCCTCGCGGCGATCAGCTGCTGGAGCCGCTCCATCGATGCCGAGTGTCCCGAGGCGTCCTGAATCTGGAATCCCCAGCGGCATCGTCCCTCCTCGAGGGGCCAGTAGACGCTCGTCAGGTCTGGATCGAGCATGACCCGCACTTCGGCGGGAAGCTCCCCCGTCGCCTCGATCTCGAAGACGGAGAAGACCTCGGCCCCATGCTCCGCCATCTCGATGCCGGCCATCCGACGCACGGACGAGTTGTACCCGTCGGCGCCGATGACATAGGCCGGTCGGATCGTCTCGCTTCGCACCACGACCCAATCGCTTCCCGCGACGGCGTAGCCGGTCTCGACCTGATCGAGCTTCGCAACTTCTGCACGGAGGGTCGCGCCATCCGCGGTGAGGGCCTGGAGCCGGTGTCCCCAGAGGACGTTGAGCTTTTTCTGGCGGAGAGCCTCCTCCACGGCCTTCTCCAGCAGGCTCTGGCGGATGACGAGAAGATACGGATGCTTGGAAGCGAGGGCCGAATAGTCGATCTCGGCGCGCCTCTCCCGGCCTTCGTAGTAGGCGACTTTCGTCAGCTTCCGCCCCGCGCCGATCAGCCCTCCGGAGAGTCCTGCCTCGTCGAGAATCCGGAGCGTGCGCGGATGGATCGCGAGCGCGTAGCTCTGTTGGGTCGTCCGCTGGTCCATGTCGACGACCTCCACACGGACTCCGTGCTGCTGGAGGAACAGGGCCGCGGTGAGACCGACCGGACCGGCACCGACGACGAGAACCTCAGGATCGGGGTGACGAAACATCGAACCTCCCTGTGCGCACTATGATTCCCATGGGCTCTGCTCAGTTAACGGCCGGCGCAACAAACATTCCCGTTTGGGGCTGGGGAATGCCCCGTCAGGGCCCAATATACAGCGAAGCCGAGGTGCGGTCTCACCATGGAACGCTAGTCCCCGCGATCACCTCGACGTAGAGGCCGTTCAGTGCGTGGTGCCACGATGACCGCCGTGCAGGCTCTTCATGTCCAGACTCCTTCCAGCCGGCGATTCACCCCACCACGATGCGTGCAGTGCGCATCGTGGATCACAGAATTTCGCCCACCGGGCCGTGTTGCCGCGAGAGAAGCACGCATCACGCCAGGCACTCAAGAACAGAGGAGGGAAAGTGTTCGGCGCCGCCGCGAAGCAGTTCGCAGGGGCGCGCTCGCCGGAGTCCGGAATCATTTGATTGGCCGCCGCTACAGGCTGGCATTATGCTGTCGGCGTTGTCGTGGTCAATCAATCATCTGATTGAAACGTGCCGGGACCAGGCCGCTCGCCGGCCGACTGCGCAACCGAAACGTGGAGAACTGGGCGATGAGCAAAACACGGAACGTGAAAGACGTGATGAACCCGGACATCATGACGGTGTCCGACGAGATGACGACCGATGAACTGGCTCGATACCTCATCGAGCGGGAAATCTCCGGTGCGCCGGTTGTGGACAGCCAGGGACACCTCATCGGGGTGGTGTCGATGACCGACATCGGCCGCAGTATGGCTGAACCTTCTGATGTCGAAATATCGCGAACTGATGTCGAAATATCGCGAAGCTCGGGTTTCTATCGGGATATCGCCGCGGACTTCATGCTGGAGGACCCTGGGCAGCGCCACGTCGAAGAACGGGTGGTCACGGTACGAGATGTCATGACACCGGTGATCCACCAGGTGCCGATCACGGCCTCCGTGGCGGAAGCGGCACGGATCATGGTCGACCAGCACATTCACCGGTTGGTCGTGACACAAGGCAAGGAACCGGTCGGCATCATCACAAGCATGGACGTACTGAAGATCGTCGCGAAACAATCCTGAAGAATCAATAACTGCCAGTCGCTTGTGAAAGCGGCGGAGCTGTGGTGAAGCACGGCAGTTGCCAGGGATCGCGATGCGCTCGAGAAGGGCCGGCGATTCCGTTTACGCCACCCGCGAGGCGTGCGACAGGCGCTACATGAGTCCCATCGGCCGGTAGAATAAATCCGCGGCACCGCGAATTATTCCGCGCGCAACCGTCGCACCGCGCGCGTCGCACCGCGGGCCCATCTCCGCACTCTCGCACTTTCGCGCTCTCGCATCATTGGTCGGCTGGCGCGCATTCTGCACTGGCCCAAGTGGGATCGAGATCAGGTCCCGCAACTGCTGGAGGATGCGATGGCTGAACGAAACGAACGCGAGGTGCTTCATCACCTCATCGAAATCTGCACAGACGGCGAGCGTGGATTCCGCACGGCTGCCGACCACGTTGGCGCTCCCGTCCTCAAGACACTGTTTGCCGACCTGGCGGCGCAGCGCAAGCAGTTTGCCGAGGAGCTTGTACCGCATCTGCACCGCCTCGGAGGGCTGCCAGATGGGGGCACGAACGCCGGCACGCTTCATAGAGGGTGGATGCTGTTGCGAGGCGTCGCGCCCGGCGACCACGATCACGCGATTGTGATCGAAGCGGAGCGCGGAGAGCACGCCGCAATCAACGCCTATGACGAGGCGCTCAATGGCATGTTGCCACCGACGGTCACGGACCTCGTAGAAGAGCAGCGTAATGCCATACAGCAGGCCAATGAACGCATTCGTACGGTCGAAATGGGTAACGAGTAGTCAATACCGAACAGGTGCCGACCATGGAGACAGCGACGTCGTATCTTGGATTTCGCCTACCGCATCCCTTCATGGCCGGCGCCTCGCCATTCGGGCACCGCCTCGATACGGTGAGGCGTCTTGAAGACGCCGGATGCGCGGCCGTGGTGCTGCACTCGCTTTTCGAGGAGCAGCTGACCGCCGCGCATGAAGGCGGCCGGATCCGACACATGGATCCCGGCGACGCGGCGTTCGCCGCAATGATGGCGAGATTCCCTGAAGGCGAGGAATATCCGCTCGGGCCCGACGCCTACACGGAACACGTGCATCGCGCCAAACAGGCCGTCCGCATCCCGGTCATCGGCTCGTTGAATGGCACTTCGCCCGAATCGTGGCTCAAGTTCGCGCGCATGATCGAGCAGGCGGGCGCGGACGCCTTGGAGCTGAACCTGTATGAAGTCATCGCGGATCTTGGTACCCCGGCTGTGGCAGCCGAGCACCAGCTCGCGGGCATCGTTCGCGAAGTGAAGCGAATCCTCAAGATCCCGATTGCCGTGAAGGTGTCGCCGTTCTTTACGGCGTTCGGCAACATGGCGCGGCAGTTCGACGCGGCCGGCGCCGACGGTCTCGTGCTGTTCAATCGTTTCTACCAGACCGACATCGACATCGCGACGATGAAGACCGTTGCGCATGTGGAGCTGTCCACGAGCAGCGAGCTGCTGCTGCGCCTCCACTGGCTGGCGATCCTGCACGGCCGCATCCGGCCGTCGCTGGCGATCACTGGCGGCGTCGATACGCCCGCCGATGGGATCAAGGCGATTCTCGCCGGTGCGGATGCGGTACAGATGGTTTCAGCGCTCCTGCGTTACGGATTGAAACACGTGCAGACAATGCGCCGGGGTCTCGAAGACTGGATGGAGCGTCATGAATTCGAGAGTGTGGACGATTTCCACGGGCTGGCCAGTCTCGAGCGAGCGCTCGACCCGGCATCGGTCGAGCGCGCCGGCTACATTCGAACGCTCCAGAGCTGGCGATAGATGAATCCAGGAGTCCTACTCGGACGCGGCCGTCGCACCGCTGATCATGACCGCCGATCCGGATGACATCGCGTCATAGTATCGAGTGAAGCGTTGCGGCTCGGCGGCCGCGTACGATTTGAGATTCGCGGCCCAGCGATACGAAATCGGCTGGAACCAGAGTTCCGCTTCGACCCGGAACGGGCCCTCGGCGCCGGCTACCGGAATCGCGTACCGGATAGTGTCGCGGCCACCCACAAAGTCCTCGTCCCCCATTGCGCCGCCCTGCGGCGCGATGTCCTGCTCGACCTTCCGCTTCTCGAACCCGGCAGGGAGAAGACGGTTGTCCTTGATGAAGCGCACGGCCGTGAGGAGACCGGTGGTCGGTACGCCATTCTGGCCCACCATGATGTCCTCGTAGATTTGAATCTGATCGGGCTCCGTTATCTCGGTGTAGTGCGGCTCGAAGCGGACCGGGTCGTCGTCGTTGTCGTTGCCGGCAATCGATCCGTTCCGATTGATCTGGCCCGATTCAAAGACCGTCCGGTTGTTCCGATCGACGACCTTCACGTGAAGCCACGCACGCCGCGACGGATAAGCCGTGGGGAACTTGTGGCCACCGAGGTTCTCGACCACGATCCGCGCGGTCAAGCGATTGCCAGTCAGCTCCAGGCGATCAATCGCAACCCTCGCAGTTTTCGAGGTCAGATGTTCCACGGTACGGGCTGCGGCGCCTTCAAGCTCCGCCGGTAAGGCCACGACGCCGAGATCGCCGCGGTAGCGGTTCAGCATCCGCTGGACGAAAAAGTTTCCCCCGACGAACACATGCCGTGACACCCCCTCACGAAACTTGCCCAGAGCGCTCGTCATGCGCACGGGCTCCTCGACGACGGGCATGTGGCAGTCCTGACAGCTCTGCCTATCGCGAAAGTCGCTGTTGAACCATTCCTGGTACGGCATCTGCTCGGGGAGTTCGCCAATCTTCTGTCCGTTTGGCCCGAGGGCGGTGGTAATCAGCGTATGACACGTGGCACAGAGTTCTGACTGCTGCACATGCTTCCCCTCGGTCGGCCGATATCCACCGGATGAAGAGCGCATGATCCGGTTCTCGCCGTTGTCAATCTGAAATGGACCGAATTCCTCGCGCTCACCGAGCGGACGGATCGTATCGATGACGAACCCGCCGACGAAGCTCGCGCGTGTGCCGAGATTATCGGGCCGAATCTGATGACACAGCGAACACGAGACGCCGTCCTGCGCCATCTTGTCCATGCGGTCGTCCGAACCGAAATTCAGATGCGCAAACACCTCCGGTTCACGTTTCTCGAACCTTGACTGCGTGTGCGCCATCGGCATATGGCACTTCGAGCATTCCTCCTCGATGGCCGCTCGAGACTCCGGATGATCGATCGTTTCCCGGCGGACGCCGGCGTGCCAGTAGGGGTCTCTCGCGGAATTCGCCATCATGGTCGGGCGCCATGCAAATCCCATGGAAATGTCCTCGCCCGCCGACGTCGACAGCGTGTTGTGGCACGCCATGCAGCGATCCGAAGTCTGAAACAGTTCCTTGCTGGTTCGTTCGTGGGCACCCTGCGCCTGCTGCGTGACAGGCATTGCGAGCAGGATCAGAACTCCCGCGAGCAACAGGCCTCTACCAGCCATCGCGCAGGCCTCCGTCGAAGAAATCCCACAGCGCATAGAACGACAGCTGTGTCGATCGACCTTCGGTATTGTTCAAAGGTTGTCGAATCCCGACATTCACGCGGACGTGCTGGCGCCTGTTCAGCGCAATCTGCACTTGAGGCACGACGTCCCAGTTCGTGCGCGCGCCGGTTTCGAACTCCCGGTCCGCGAGAATCTCGACCATCGGCGTCCACAGCCGGCCAAAGCTGCGATCCTCGGCGAGGCTCTTGCCGAGCGCGACCCTTCCGAAAACGGCGCGCGGCGCCCGCTCCGTGTCGGCCGGCAGCTCGGCGCCGGCCTGCGCCTGGACGAAGCTCAGGCGCGGCAGCAGCTGGCCGACCGCGATGAAGGTCTCGAACTTTGAAACTCCGAGGCCAAGGCCTCGCGCGTCGTGTCCCGTGGGCAGGGCGGCTTCACCGACAACGCTCACGATCGATCCGGCTGCGAGGCTGCTGAACAGGACGCGTTTGTAACCAGCAACCAGGTCGCCGACGCCGCCGACCCATTCGCCGGGCTGTTCCTGAAAACTGAATGGCGCGACGATCTCGATTTGGTTTCGCGCCCCGAACCGTTTCTCATAGATGATCTTGTTGGCCACGGCCCCGCCGCCGCTGGCATTGACGGCGGTCTGGATGACCCACTCATCTTCCGGAAACGCCTTCTCCGTGAACAGTGGACGCGGAAGGTTCAATTCGCCGAGCGGCCACGCGGCATCCGGACACTGCTCGCGCAGATACGCCATCACTTTGTCGATCTGGTCGAGCGTCAGCGCCTCCCCGAACGAAGGCATGATCTCGGAGAATCCACGCCGCGCGCCGCCTTCGTGAATGATGGCGCGCCAGTCCCACGTTCGCTCGCGCGTGCTGCCGTTGCAGTCGGAAAAATCGGGGAAGGTGGCTGGCGGCTCGAACCCGAGCGTGGTTTCCGGTTGTCCTGTCGCGCCCGGCCCGTGACAGCCGATGCATGCCGCTTCGAAGATCTCGCGGCCGGTGTCGAGGCGCAATTGCGGAAGACTTTGAGCCGACTGCGATTCGTCGGCGGAAAGACGCGCACCGTACCAGATTGCAACGACCCAGAGTAGAGATGCGAGACGAAGGATCCGTGACGACCGCACTGCGCCACGCACCGTAGCACGCAGATCGGCGCGACCGGTAATTGGAGACATATTCTCAGAATCAGTCTCGAAATGCCTATAGGGTCCGCCTTCAGGCG
This sequence comes from uncultured Acidobacteriota bacterium, assembly GCA_963814955.1. Taxonomy (GTDB): domain Bacteria; phylum Acidobacteriota; class Vicinamibacteria; order Vicinamibacterales; family UBA2999; genus DATCJA01. Next base: position 1,077,069 of record CAWFEX010000004.1, on the reverse strand, counting down.
GACATGTCGCCCTGATCCGCTCCGAATGCTAGAAGTCAGGCCGGCCGCTCGCGCGATTCTTGATCAACAGTACCTTCGGTGATCTTTCCCGCGAGCTCGTTGGTGATCCCCAACACCCGTTGAAGCTCGTCGAGCAACGCGCTCTCGCGGCTCCCGAGACGGCCGTCTGCCAGCGCCAGGTCTGTCGCGAGGGCGAAGGTCGTCGGGCGCAGCTCGCGAGGTATCGCGGCCGCGCAGGCGCTCAACACGGCGGTGAGACCATGTCGCGCAATCAGATCCAACGTGCGCGTCGTCGTCCGCCCAATCGGTTCTGTGCCGGATTCGATCCAGCGGGTGGCCCTGACCATCTCGCTGAACCGGTCCGCCTCTTCGAGTCGCAGAAGGCCGTCGGCGGAGACGGAGGCGACGAGGACCGCTACGACGGCTTCGCGAGGCGACAGCGACAAGTCGTCGAGTTGATCCGACTCACAAGTAGTGACTGTCATTTCGTCCTCGATTCCGGAGCGCTCCACGTCAGGCGTTCCGCGAAGTGGAGTGATCCCGATGGCCATACTGCAATTGGTGCGCCTCTCGAACGTGCGTGTTGTTGAGCGTGAATGGGCTCGGGTCACCGCCGGTTGCGGAATCTTCCGCAGCCACTGAGAAACATTCCATCCGGCGCAACGACGCACTGCGTAGCGACCGCGCTATCGCGTGAGATATCGAGCACTCCAGTTGGCGCGTTCTCTGCTCTACGTTGTTGAGACCGGGGTCAGCGAAGACGTACACTGACCGATCTGGGGCGTGAGGACAGCCCGCAAGCCGCCAAGCTTTCCGGGTCCCGCGCACCGCGGACGGTCGGATGTCACACGCCGACGCGGCCCCGGTAGCACCTGATGTTGCCTTCACCGCGACGGAGCACGTATGACTGAAAACAGTTCGCCCGAACGCATGCCGCTCCAAGAGCCGCTTGCCGAGCTCGAGCGGCAACTCATCAACGCATATGTTGCAGGTGCCGGTGAAGATTTGCAGCTCCTGCGCAGCCGGACTGACGCACAGGCGAGACAGATTCTCGTCGAAGCGTCCCAGTTTGCCAGCGAGAAACTGAGCGAGATCGAGGCGCGGCTGCACTACATCCGAACGCTTCACGGCGAGGGGTGATGCCATGGAAGGTCGCAAGTGTTCGCCCGGTTGGTCGTTGCGATCGACTTGAGTGCCTCGTCCGACACCGCACTCGAATACGCACGGATCTGGGCGCGCGCTTTCAGTCGCGCCCCGGCCTTAGGTTGACAATTGATTCATAAACCCATGGAACTTCGCTGGACGGAGTAGGAACGCGGCGGAATCTTCCGCGGGTCCACAGGATCGTTGGAGGGCGTCACGGCGCATCTGCCATGTAGCGGCTATGGCAGGGTTTGCACGTCGAGTAGACGCTGTCGCTCACGGCTTCGAGACCCTTGGCGTCTTTGGCATCCGCAATCTGCGACGCTCTTTCCGCCTCCTTCACCATGGCACGCGCCATGTCCATCCATATTCCCGTGTCCTTCGCGAGCTTCGTGGTCGCCAGCAGCCTGCCGGATTCGGCGAGCGTCAGCGCCGCGAGTCGAAGCCTTGCCCAGCGCTCGTGAGTGGCCGGCGGATCGGACGCGGACTCGAAGATCTCGTCTGCCGATGGGATGGTCATCGACGTCATGACCTCCTTCACTGTCGACGGTCGGCTGTCACGTGGCTGTTGCGCGATGGCGACGGCGACGGTCGACATGACGGTGGCGAGTGCAACCAGGAGTGTTGATGCACGCATGCCGCATGGTCCCTGCAGCTTGCGCGCCACGTCCTCCGCTCGGTCACGTTCGAATCGACCGAACATTCGCAAGCGATCGATCGATCGCGTTCCACGACATCGACGGGATAGTTCGCGGCCGTGCGAAATACTTCGCACGCGCCGGCTCGCACGCGCGACGCGTGGGGCCGTGACCGCCCCGCGCTTCCGGATTGTGGATCCCCGTTGGCGCGGTCTATCGGGTGGAGCCCGTGTTTGGCGTGCCAGTTTTTCGTACGTCGCGCGCCTGCTCATTTAAGCCGCATCGCGTGCCGTGAGATTGTGGCTTCAGAGACTTGCACCGACCGCGCGAGGAAGCTGCCGCCGAGAGAAATTCACGGTCCGGTGTGGGAATTTCCCAATTTCCTCGCTTCGGGCCGGCAAAATCCAGCGTGAGATGGAGCTCGACCGTGCGGCACAGCGCTTGCGAACGCAATAGGCGCTGGGGGGTAATCATGCTGGAACTGCACGGTTGGGCACCGCTTCTCGCGATGTGGATCGGCGGCGTACTGCATCTTGGATGGCTCGTGAAGCGCGAAAACGTTAACTCGCGTCGTCGCGACGAAACGTCACAGCGACGGGCGGCGTAAGGGGAACGGAGGTCGACCAGCCGGTCGCGACCTTCAACGCGCCGAGCGTCGCGACCATGTGCTTCTCGTTGGCTATCGCGAGGGCAGAAACCTGATGTTCGCGGGGAAGGTCACAGCGGGTTGCACGTCACACGTTAACCGGTGCGAAGTGCCTCTGGGTCACGAGTTATGTGTGAACGATTACACGGCCGGCGCAGGACGCATCGAACTCGCGCCTGCGATGCAATGCGAATGACGTGAGACAGTCTGGATTAGTGACGTAATCACCGGCTTCTCGCCGTCATCCAGCAACAGATGCATCCCCACGCAGATGCTCCCCAGCCTGACCCCGGCGCAAAAAATCGAACCTGTCACTGTTGCGCGCCGGAATTCCGGGAAGAATCGTCCGCCGCGAACCATGACCTCGCCGGTGTTGCCGGACAGCACAACGACGTCGTACACGCTGCGCCTAGTCCTGATTACGATCCATTCATGCTCGAAACACGCTTCGAGTTGAATGGAATCGTCTGGCTCTGCGTAGACACCGTGGCCGTGCGGCATCCCGACGGACGCAATGGGTTCGGTGTCGGGCAATTTTTCGGGCTTCATCGCGTTGCCTCCGAGAGGTCATAACCGTTCATGAATGCCTTGGCATACGGCAATTCGTGTGCCGCGCGAGCGGTTTTCGCAACATTGAAATGGGGTGGGATTTATGGCCAAACCACCTGCACAGTTGAGGAATTCGCTTGCGGAATATCTCGCACTCAAGTGGAAAACTTCCGGGGGTTCGGCCGCGGGTTGCGTCTGCCGCACCCGTTCATCACGGATGCGTCTCCGTACGGGCGTCGCCTCCAAGGACCGCCGTCCATCTCTCCGTTTCGAGTTGCCGTCCGGCACGGCCGTTGCTTTGATACGTGCGGAAGGTGCGGCATGACTGCCAATACTCTCAAACGCGACGTCTTCGCCGACGACTTCCCACTGGTTCCCGGGCTCGAAGTGTCAGAACGGCCAGGCCGGTTGACGCTGCAAGTGGCGCTTGGTGACGTGAACCCGGAGGAGGTGTCGGTCGCGGCGGAAGAAGGGGTGCTGAGGATCAAGGGCGAGCGGAAACTGGAGGGTGTGAAGCGAATCTACAGGTTTACTCGCTCGATGCCACTCCCATCCGGTGTGCGCGCGACCGAGATCACGCGCGACTTTCACGACGGAGTGCTGACCGTCACCGTGCCGCTCTCGACGGCGCGCAACGCGTGACTCGCCTAGTCGTGGCGGCGGCCGCAGAATCGTCACTCGCACGCCACGACGAACGGGCCTCTCGCGTCTCCTGAACGATGACGGCACCGCTCGTGCCGACCGAGGTGACATATGGCGATCCAACTGAGTACGGTTCACGAGACCTGGACGTGCAGATGGAGCCAGGCGACCTGCCGGCCCCTACACGAGTGGACTCCAACGTCGCCGAGGCTCTTGTGGGTCTGCGTGAAAACAACAGGCGTTCGACGCTTCGTGACCAATGAAGAGTGTCGCAACTGCCCGTACTGGGAGCGTAACTACTCGCGAGCCGAGTAACAGCGGCACCGCTGGGCGCGCATTAAGTATCGAAGCGAGAGCAGCGGGCTGAACGATTGGTATAGCAACGGCCAGCGCAATCAACCGATTGCTGATCCGCCGCCGTTGTCGCGGATCCTCTGGAAGCGACCAGTCGGTAGTCGACCTCATCCTCGACGACGCTCGCGCCGCAGCTGACGCAGCAACCCCTGTGAGTTGCCGAGACGATTGTCGAAGATCCGCCGCGCGACATCGAGCAGCGCGCCGACGAGCGGATCACGCAGCGTATATCGCACCGACAATCCTTCCTTCTGTGCCGCAACGATGTCCTGGTTCCGAAGCACGGCCAACTGCTGCGAGACGATGGGCTGGTCCAGCGCGAGCTCCTCCTGGAGTTCCTGCACCGTGCGTCCGCCCTGCACGAGGATCTCCAGCATCCTGATCCTCGTCGGATGTGCCAACGCCCGAAAGAACTGCGCCTTGAACGTCTGGAGTTCACCGGCAACCGCCATCGGTTGGCCGACCGACCGAGCGCGTTTGTGAAGCATCGCGGACACGCTATATTATAATATTGCTATATTGGCATCAAGACCGATGCACGACGATATCGCGCGCGACGCGTGCGCGGTGGATCACCCCCTCGCGCGGGTGATCGACCGCCTGGCACACCTGCTACCGGCCCAGGGACCCATCAGCATTTTCATCCACCACAACACGCTGCACGCCTTCGAGCACCTGCCGTTCGAAGAGGCGGTCGAACATGCGGCGATGCACCTGGGGCGCGAGCCGTACCTGGCGGAGTCCCGATACCGCGACAAGCTGGCGTCCGGCCGCATTCGGCCACGGGACGTCGAGACGGTCCTCCTCGAACAGCTGGGCACCAGCGCCGAAGAGAGAATCGCGGATGTCGGATCGCGCCTCGACCTGTGGCGGGCGATCGCGTTGCACGGCATTCCCGAAGCAATAGGGCGGGAGCTCTCGTGGATCCTCGAAGAAACAGACGCATTGTCTCGCTTCCGCACGGACGTGCCGGCCGGCGCCCGTTCGGCCTTGCTGGTGCTGCGCGAGGCCAGCGATCGCGTGGAGGACGAACGGCAGGCGGTGCATCGGTTATGGCGCGCGTGCCTCCACGCAGTACGAGGCGCCGAGGCGCCCCCGGCGCCCGCTGTGGACACCCCGGTTCGCCATCGGGACTGGCTGCTCGCCGTGCACCGACTCGACATCGATGCCTGGATTCATCCGCCGCTCATTCGATTCCTGGCTGGATATCTCGATCAGGGCCTCGCGCACTGGGCCATGCCCGAACGGGACCGCGGGATTCACGGGTGCTTCCTGGAGATATACCGCTCGCGGCTGGCGGCGCAGTGCGGCCGCTGGGCTCGAACGCTCCCTCGGATCGTCGCCGAGGATCACGCCGCCCAGCGAAGCGCGATCGACTCGATCGCCCATTCCCTCGCTCAGCTCGGTGTGACCGATGACGAGTGCGCCGATTACCTGCGCGCCGAACTGCTGGCATTGCGAGGCTGGGCCGGTATCGTTCGGCAGATCGAAGAGCGGCCCGACCGCGTGCCGGCACGGGATCTCACGGTCACGCTGCGCGGCTACCTCGCTGTTCGCCTCCTGTTCGAACGGGCAGCGCTCGACGAGGCTGCGCACCAGCTCGCCGTCCGAGGCCCGCTGGAAGGCTTACGTGGGTGGCTGGGCAAACAGCTTCCAGTCCCATCGCCCCCGACAGCCACCGAACGCGCGTGGACGCTCTTTCACATCGCGCAGCTGTGCGGCCTCGATCCGTCGATCGTCGAGCAGTGGACCCCGCTGCACGTGAGCGATCTCGAATCCGAGCTGCGACAGCTCGATGGCGTCCGCCGGCGCCGCATCCTGCACCAGGCCTTCGAGCGCGCGATTCGTCATCGCCTGTACGACGCGCTCATGCATCACACACCGCACGCACCACCGGGCCCACCGGCGTTCCAGGCCATCTTCTGCATCGACGAGCGGGAAGAATCGTTTCGTCGGCACCTGGAGGAGGTCGAGCCAGCCTGCGAGACGCTCAGCACCGCCGGTTTCTTCAATGTGGCGATGTATCACGAGGGCGTGACCGACGCGCATCCGCGGCCGCTCTGCCCTGTGGTGATTCGTCCCGACCACTACGTCGCGGAAATCGAAACGGACGGGCATGGCCTGATGCGGCACACCCGGCGTCTGCACCGGCGGGCCGCCGGCTTCCTTGGCTACAACGTGCATCTGGGAAGCCGGCTGCCGATGCGTGGCGCCGTGCTCGTGACGGCGTTCGGCTGGCTGGCGCTCGTTCCGCTGGTCCTGCGCGTCGTGTTTCCCTGGCTCTCGTCACGGTGGCGTCGGATCCACCAGACGACCTTCACCGCCGGACGAACCCGCCTGCAGCTGGACCGGCAGAACGAGGCGCCGCCGATCGGGAAGCATTCCGGGTTCACCGAACGGGAGATGGCAGATATCGTCCGGCGCGTCATTGAGGACACCGGCCTTCGCTCCCGCCTTTCCCCCCTGGTGCTCGTGATCGGACACGGATCGATCAGCCTCAACAATCCCCACGAGTCAGCTCATGACTGCGGAGCCTGCGGCGGTGGACGCGGCGGGCCGAACGCCCGCGCGTTCGCGCAGATGGCCAACGACCCGCGCGTGCGCAGACTGCTGGCCGCCGAAGGCCTGGCCATCGATGCGGGCACGTGGTTCATCGGCGCCCAGCGCAATACGTGCAACAACGAGGTGACGTTCTTCGACGACGACCTCATCCCCCCATCATGCCGGCCGCTGTTCGAACGAGCCGTGGAGGCAATTGAGGCAACGAGGCGTCGCGAGGCCCACGAGCGGTGCCGCCGCTTCGACGGCGTTCCACATTGGTATCCGCCGGCGGCGGCGCTTGCGCACGTGGAAGGACGGGCTGGCGATTTAGCGCAGCCGCGGCCCGAATACGGCCATGCGACCAACGCGTTCTGCGTCGTCGGGCGGCGGACGCGCACGCGCGGATTGTTCCTCGATCGCCGTGCTTTTCTGATCTCCTACGATCCGGTGCACGACGACGATGGCGCGCTCCTCTCGCGCATCATGGCGGCCGTCGTGCCGGTCGTCGCCGGCATCAGCCTCGAGTACTACTTCAGCTACGTCGACCCGACCGGATATGGCTGCGGCACGAAGCTGCCGCACAACGTCACGTCGCTGCTGGGTGTCATGGATGGGGCGCAGAGCGACTTGCGCACGGGCCTTCCGTGGCAGATGGTCGAGATCCACGAGCCGACGCGGCTCGCGATAGTGGTGGAGGGTAGTCGCGATCGCCTGTTGCGTGTCGTCGAGGCCAACCCGAACATCGACAAGCTCGTGCGTAACCGCTGGATCTGGCTCGCGTGCCTCGATGCCGGACTCCGGCACGCTGTGGGAGCTCCGCGCGACCGGCTTTGCGGCATATGTTCCCGAACAGGCCCTGCCGACCATCGCCGGCGAGTCCGCCGCGTGGTATCAAGGCAAGCGCGGCTTCCTTCCCCCGGTAGCGATCGTCCCGGAGTCGTCCGTCGCCTCGCAACGCCCGGCATGATGCCGAGCCTGCCTCTTACAGTCCTGGTGCTCGTCGGCGTCGGATCTCCGGCGCTCCTGCTCCTGTTCCTTGGCGGCGCGTCAATGTTCAACCGCCAGCTGGCGGAACGGTGGACTGGTGTGCTCGCGGGAAGTTCGATGGCGATCGCGTGTGCCGCGCTGATTCTGGCCTTCGTCGTACACGTAACGACAGCAACCGGTGCGCAACTGCTTTCGTACGGCGCGTGGTCGACGACGTACGAGGGCGGCATCGCGATCGAGTTCCTCGTCGATCGGCTTTCGCTCGCCTTCGCGGTGCTCTCGACCCTCATCGCCGGTGTCGTGTCGGCCTTTTCGAATCGATACCTGCACCGGGAGCCGGGCTACAACCGCTACTTCGTGCTGCTGGCGATGTTCGTAACAGGAATGCTGCTGGTGGCGCTTGCCGGGAATGTAGCGGTGCTCTTCATCGGGTGGGAGATCGTCGGTCTCAGCTCGGCGCTCCTCGTGGCGTTTTTTCAGGAGCGTCCCGCCGCGGTATCGAATGCCTTTCGCGTGGTCTCGATCTACCGGATCAGCGACGCAGCCATGCTGTCGGCCGCGGTACTGCTGCGGCATGTCGCCGGGACCGATAGCCTCTCGCTCCTCTTTGGCGGCGATGCGGTGTCGGGTGCCGGGCTGACGGCGACGAACGCGACCGTGATCGCCATCCTGCTCATCGTCGCGGTCGCGTGCAAGAGCGCGCTGCTGCCGTTCTCGAGCTGGCTGCCGCGAGCTATGGAGGGCCCCACGCCTTCGAGCGCCGTCTACTACGGATCGCTCTCGATTCATGCGGGATGCTTTCTGCTGCTGCGCGCGGCGCCGCTGCTCGAGCAGGCGCCTGCGGCACGGCTCCTGGCCGGCGGCCTCGGCGCGGCCACGGCCCTATTCGCGGGAACCACGACGCGCGTGCAAAGCGACGTGAAATCGTCGCTCGCCTACGCCTCCCTCACACAGGTCGGCCTCATCGTCGTCGAAATCGCCATCGGTTGGTACACGGTCGCGTTCGTCCATCTGGCAGGACACGCGTGCTTCCGGCTGCTGCAGTTTCTGAGCGCGCCGAACGTCCTCCACGATCTCCATAGCCTCGAAGAGGCCATCGGCGGTCCTTCCTCACCAGGCGGCGACCACCTCGGCGTGCTGCGATCGAGACGTGCGCGTTTGCGATTGTTCCTGATCGCACTCGAACGGGGCTTCCTTGACAGCATCCTCGATCGGGCAGTCGTCGAGCCGTTCACTCGGTTGGCACGCCTGTTCACACGTCTCGACCAGTGGCTATGCGACGTGATGCTGCCCTCCCGACTACCCGCCGTTATCGAGGGAGACGACCGGGATGAGTGATCCGCGGCTGTGGCTGGCCGCGCTGGTCGCGCTGCCCGCGTTCGTCATCGGCGCTTCCCTGCTGCCCGTCGATGTCGAACGGCTGCGACGGCTCGCGGTCGCGTCGGCGATTGCCATGCTGCTCGCAGCGCTCGTTATCCCCGCATCGCCGTCCTTGCGCAACTTCTCGATCGGCACCTCTGCGCTGACCTCGATTCCCGGCGGAGAAGACATCATTCGCATCGATACGCTCTCGGCCGCCCTCCTGCCGTTCGCGGCAGCCCTGTGGCTGCTGACCGTCGCGGTGACGCCGCGGGCATCGCTCGATCGCCGCGGCTTGCGACGGACGTCGCTCGCGACGCTCATCACCCTGGCATCCTTTCTCACAGAGAGCGCCGTCGTGCTCCTGCTCTTATCGGTCGCCTCCGTATGGACCTTCCTGTCCGCGCTCGCGGATCTCGGCGCATCGGCATCAGCGCCGCGTCGTTGCGGTGTATCTCGGCGTCTCGACGCTGCTCTTCGCGATCGGCGTCGCGCTGCTCGTCAGTCCGGGTGTGCAGAACACCGCCTTCGAAACGACCGCGATGTGGTTGATCGTGGTCGCTGCACTGGTGCGGAAAGGGATTGTGCCGTTTCACGCGTGGGTGCCGGAGGTGTTCGATCACGGACGACTGGGCCCCGCAATCCTGTTCAACGCCCCGCAGGTGGGCGCGTACATGACCGTGGCGCTCATCGTCCCACGGGCCTCGCCTGAGATGCTGCGCCTCATCGCCCTCCTGGCGCTCGGAACAGCCGTGTACGGTGCGGCGCTCGCGCTCGTCCAGCGGAGCGCGCGTCGGGCCTGCGGGTACCTCTTCATGAGTCAGTCTGCGTTGGTGATGGCCGGCCTTGACTGCACGAGCGTGACGGCGTTGGCAGGTGGCCTGTTAGTGTGGTTGTCGGCAGGCCTTGGGTTTGCGGGACTCGCCCGCTGCGTCCTCGTCCTCGAAGCACGACGCGGGCGGCTGGATCTGACCACGTACCACGGCGGATACGAGCGCATGCCGGTACTCGCGATCAGCTTTCTCACCATGGGGCTCGCGTGCACCGGCTTTCCGGGCACGCTCGGCTTCGTCGGTCAGGAACTGTTGGTCGACGGCGCCGTCGACGTATTCCCGGTCATGGGCTTCGCGGTCGTCGTTGCGTCGGCGCTGACCGGCCTGGCTGTGCTCCGTATGTACTTCTCACTGTTCTGCGGCCGCTCGGAAATGCAGGTACATCCGAGCCTGCGGCTTGGGTTGAGGCCACGTGAGGCGTGGACGTTCGTGGCACTCGTCATCGCACTGGTGGGCTTCGGTCTCGTTCCTCGGCCGCTTGTCGATTCACGATTCGATGCCAGTGACGACATTCTGCGGCTGCGTCAGGAGCGCCTATCAGGCCCGTAGCACACACACGGCAGCTCCGGTGCAAGCGGGCTTGCCGATTGGAATCCATCAACAATCTCGAAGGATTGTCGAGTCCGCCGCCGTGGCCAAGTCGCAGATGTTGCAGCGGAGCTCAGCGACGTGCGATCGCGGAATTCGCGACTCGGTCCACCGTCGACGACCCTCCACCGGTGGCTTGCCAAACGTACCGCGCGCTCAGGTTCCTTCCCTCGACAAGCTAGGGGATGGTGTCTGCGACGAGGTTGCGCGATTCGGCGTTCCAAATCCCCTTTCGACTTCGGGGTTATCCACACGTCGTCCGGCGGCGCCGGCAGCGCCCACATCACGTTTGAGAATTCCCGACGGGACGTCAAATGGTGCTTCCGAACCGGGCGCGTTGCTCGATCAGATGTTTCGTATCGGCAACTTCACGAAAATTTTCGAGTTGCGTAAGCCCCACAGGCGTTTTTGAAAAGGTTTGATCGTCTCTGGCGTGGTCCCGGCCAGGACGATCGCGACCGCCAATCCGTGTGTGTCGGATGTCGTCTGGATGACCAGCGATCGCGATGTGTACTCGTGGCAGAAACGCAGCGGCGACGAGGACTGCTACAGTAGCGCGTCCTTAGCCGCTTTGACGGGGCGGGCCTTGATGATCTTACGTGCCGGTTTCGCCTTGAAGATGGTCGGCTCTTTCGTAAACGGATTGATGCCCTTCCGAGCCTTGGTCGCCGCCTTCTTAATGACGACGAACTTCACTAAACCCGGAACCAAGAACGCTCCCGTTCTCTTGAGCTCCTTGTGCCCAAGCGCAGCAAGTGCCTCCATTACTCCTTTGATATCCCTCTTGCTTACGTTCTCCCCGGACGTTTCCGCGAGCTTCTCAATCAGCTCTGACTTCGACATCAGTTTTCCCACTCGTTGCTCCCTTCCGGCGCAAGTGCCGGTGACCGCTAACCAGCTGAATAGGGTACGCGATTTTTGCGATCCGTGACCATCTTTTCGCGCACTGCTCCATACTCCCGAGGTATCTGAGCGGGTGACGTTCAGGGCCGACACGTCGGCGCGGATGCCGGCTTCCGCCCACGCACAGAATTATCGCCACCGCATCACCCTGCGACCATTGCCGCCACGATGCGGCCGCTCGCATACGCCAGCGTCGCGACCACTGCTCCGAGCCCGAGCATCTCCAGTCCTGCCTTCCACCAGCGCACATTCGCGATCAGCCCGCGCGACGCACCGACCGCGAACATTGCCGCTAGGGTTAAGGCCACTGATGACGCGAAGCGGTTCATCGGGAATACGGGCAAGATGAAAGGACCGAGTGGCACCGTACCAGCGACGACGAATGCGAGAAACGTCGCCGTCGCATGACGAAACGGAGATGCCTCTTCCTCCGGGAGATCTTGGGCCTCGAGCACGCTCTCATGCGAGCGGATTGATAGGTAGTTGCCTACAGCCATGGAGAGGCCGTCCGCAATCAGGTTTGCGGCGCCGATGATCAATACGACACGCAGCGACAGCCCGCCGCCTGCAACACCCGCCACGACCGCAAACGTCGTGATAATCCCATCGGTGGCGCCGTAAATCAGCTCGCGAACGTAATGACGAGCGATGGCGAGACCACCCGCAGGTTCGGTGTGCAGAGATCGTCGGCGCATTCCTCCTGCTCCAGATCGACGACAGCGCGATCATTGAACCTCGCCGCCTTGCGATTGTACGCACATCGACGGAAACCGCGAGGCAGGAATGCGGCACCTTGCTCGGCGGAACCTAGTTCCACATATGGCCGCTCGCGGTGACGTGGCTCCCACCGTCATCTCGTTCTTCGTCAAGGTGCCCGCGGCAGGACTCATCGGCCACCTCGACGTGATCTGAACCTCCGCGATGCCGCGTGTGCGGTCGGCGTCGCTCGTTTTGAGCCGCGGCCCGTGCGCCGCCGGGCCCCTGACACGTCGCTTCCAGTCCCGGTCTTCGTTCCTCTCCGCTGTTGTTGAACGGCACGTTGAGCGCGAATCGCGGCAATCCGTTGACCACGGGGCACCTCGAGTTCTGGTGCCGAACCCATGTAATCGAAGTTTGGGATCGTCACGCGCAACAGGCTTCGACTAATCAACCGCTCAATTGCTCGGAGGTCATCCTCTTCCTCAGGCGCCACAAACGTGAATGCTTCACCAGTCAGCTCAGCACGACCGGTACGCCCCACTCGGTGGATATAGTCCTCGGGCACTGCGGGAACGTCGAAGTTGACAACGTGACTAAGCGCTTCGACATCGATACCCCGTGAGGCGATGTCCGTTGCCACCAGAACCGGGTATTTCCCACTCTTGAACCCAGCGAGCGCCGCCGTCCGCTGGCCCTGTGTCCGATTGCCATGAATACGTTCGGCCATAATGCCGTGACGCAGCAGGTGCTCGGTGACACGGTTGGCTCGATGCTTCGTTCGAGTGAATACGAGTGCTTGCTGCAGAATGCCGCGCGTCAGCAGCTCCACGAGGAGACCTGCCTTATGCGATTGCCGAACCGGATACACTGCCTGGGTAATGCCGAGCGCCGGCGCTGACTGACGCTGCAGGTGGATCGTGACCGGATCCTTCAACATCTGTGCACTCAGCGTACGGATAGGTGCCGGCATCGTAGCGCTGAAGAACAGTGTCTGACGATGAGGGGGAATGTGACGGAGAATCCGCTTGATGGCGGGAAGGAATCCCATGTCGAGCATACGGTCCGCTTCATCGAGCACGAGATACTCGAGGCCACTCAGCGTTGCATACGGCCGCGTCGCGTGATCGAGCAGGCGACCTGGCGTCGCCACGATGACATCGACACCCGCCCGGAATGCGTGTTCCTGAGGCCCCATCCCGACCCCACCGTAGATGGCCGCGCCGGTGAGCGGCGTGTGAACGGAAAGCGCATTGAAGTCTTCCAGGATCTGTGCCGCGAGTTCGCGCGTCGGTGTCAGCACCAACGCACGGGTGGTGCGACGTGACTTGCTCATCAAGCGATGAAGAATGGGTAACAAGAACGCGGCTGTCTTCCCGCTGCCCGTTTGTGCCGACGCGAGGAGATCACGGCCTGCAAGGGCGGCGGGAATCGCCTCGTTCTGGATCGGCGTCGGTCGGATGAATCCGAGCTCGCGGACACCTTTCAGGAGGTCAGAATGTAGATGTAGCTGTGTAAAAGGCATAACGACTGCGGCGAACGTACCCGACGTTCCTTTGGAGGTTGGAGACACGAGGTTGATAACTTCTGGAGCGTTCAACTAGAAACTGAACGCAGGCAGAACAAACGCGGCGGGATCCAACGTGAGACCACCAGCGTAGCACACATTTGCCGCACGAGGGTTCAGCGTGCTCGGCTCAAAGGCCCCAATCTTGGCGCCAATCGACCGATGCGGTGCACATTTACGACTCCCGACGGCGATCTCACGTTCGAGGAGCACGTGCGAGCGAGGTACCGTTGGATTTGCTCGGGACAAATCGCCTAAGCAGATCGGCGAGCACATTGAGCCGGCCGGCCGGATTCGACAACACAAACGCTATTGGGGCAGCTCATTCGCCCCATCGGGGAGAACCATGAGCGAAGATGCACACGCCAGGTCGACAGGCGACGCGCCGGAGCCGCTATACAACGTAGATGTCCCGACGCCCACGCACGCGGAGCGCGCACGAACACTGGTCGCTCAGATCTCGACCGGGACCCTGTGCACCCTTGCCCTTGAGCCGCAGGGCTATCCCTACGGTTCATTCGTGACCGTCGCCTTTGACAACGGAGACCCAATCTTCCTCATCAGCCGACTCGCCGAGCACACCAAGAACTTGGAGCGGGATCCTCGCGCGTCGCTGCTGGTGGCCGAGGGCGGCTCTGCAGATCCGCTCGCCAACGGCCGCGTCACGATGCTCGGACCGTGCACGCGCATAGAAGGGCATGGCGGCAGCGCGCGTGCCGCATTCTTCGCCGCCCATCCGAACTCCACCTACTACGCTGACTTCCGCGATTTCGCATTCTGGACGCTGCATGTGGAGCATGTCCGCTACATTGGGGGCTATGGCCGCATGTCGTGGATCAGCAAGGCTGACTGGCAAGCGGCCGAACCGGATCCCCTAGGTCCGTCGGCCGCCGGCGTCATTGCTCATATGAACGGCGACCACACCGATGCCATGGTGCTTTACTGCAAGGCCTTCTCAAAAGCGACCGAGGTCACCTCCGCCAGCATGACGGGCGTCGATAGGTACGGCTTCGATATGTCGGCGATGACTCCGCAGGGACCACGTCCCGTCCGTTTGGCGTTCGCCAAACCGGTCAGCACGCCGGAGGAGGTGCGCGCCGCTCTGATCTCGATGGTGAAAGACGCCAAGTCCAAACTGGGCTGAGGTGAGGACCACGCTGGCCGCGCATTGCGCATCCATCTAGCCAATCGGACACTAAACGATATTGGGACCGCGTGCATCGCGTGCGCGACGATAGGTAACGACAGACGCCGCAGCGTCGACCGATAGAGCCCGGTGAGTCGGAGGGGCTCGAAGCCCGTTCGCGCCGCGGGTACACTCGGTGCCATGCACGTAGTCGTCGACCCCGTCGATCGTGGCTAGTCGGGACATCGCGCAAGCGCGCCGTCACGCGGCGATCCGCATCACCGACGAGATCGCTATCCACCAGACCGAGATCGAGGAACGGTTCGTGCGTGCCTCCGGTCCGGGCGGCCAGCACGTGAACAAAGTGTCGACCGCAGTCGAACTGCGCGTCGACGTTGCCGGCTCCTCCCTGCCCGCGCACGTCAAGCAGCGGCTTGCGACGCTGGCCGGCAGCCGGATGACGGGCGATGGCGTGCTGGTGATCCAGAGCCGCGAGCACAGGACGCAATCGGCCAACCGAGACGCCGCGCGCGAGCGGCTGCGGCAAATGCTCACGC
This sequence comes from uncultured Acidobacteriota bacterium, assembly GCA_963814955.1. GTDB lineage: Bacteria > Acidobacteriota > Vicinamibacteria > Vicinamibacterales > UBA2999 > DATCJA01. The sequence continues at coordinate 1,061,940 of CAWFEX010000004.1, read as the reverse complement.
AGGCCTCGGTTCGTCCGAAGAGGCGGCGCAAGACAAAGCCGACGACTGGGTCGAACGAGCGGCGGATTACTGCAAAGGTGAAGCGCGGAGAGACGAAGCGAGCACGCCGCGACCAGGGAGATGGGTAACGTCACCGAAACAGAAGCGAGCGCGCTGATCGTCTACGACGGCGTAACACTCCTACTTGGCTTCTTCTTCTGCGGCTCTGTTCAGGCGTTCGAGCTCCTCGAGCTCGCGCATCACGCGCTGGTGGATGCGGCGCGCCTGCCAGTCACGCCAGGCATTCCTGATGCTCTGATAGATCGAGCCCGGATCGACGGACCCACCGATCAGCGGAGTCGAGTATTCCTGCGGAGTCATCATTCTGACCATCTCCTGATGGGAAATGGCCCCGCGCGACGGGGTGGGCGCGGTGTCAGGAGTCGGCGGCCACGGCGGGGGCAGGGTCGTGACCGTGATGCCCGATCGAAAACGCGGGCGGCCTTCCTCGTCGATCGTGAAGGTGGCCACGTCGGTCGGCCACCACTCGCGCGCGATGCGTTCGGCCGACTCACTGATCGGCCGCTCTGCAGGCCACACCGTCCCTTCCTGTGCGTGGAGAGCCGGCGATGCGGAGAGTGCCAGGGCGGCGAGCAGAGCCGGGCGCCTCATGAGAGGTTAGACCACAAGCCGTTGCAGACGGTCTTCCCGTTCAGTATCGCACGTGCGAGGCGCTCAGTTTCGCACCGCGTCGATCGCGCGGCGCCGGGGGACTCGTTGCTGGCCCGGTCTGGCCAGCGACGCATTCGTCAGGCCGGATCAGACAACCGGCAGTGGCCTGCCGTCCCAGTCGTCCGGAATGGGTTTGTGCAAGAGATGGAACACCGTCGCCGCCAGATCGTAAACCTGACCGCGATGGCCCTGCTTCTTCGTATCAATGTCGGGGCCAGCGGCAAACCAGAAGCCTTCGAGCCTGTGATTTCCACTCCGCTCTGGGAAAGTGTTCTGCACTTCAAACGTGCCGTAACGCGCCGAGTACACCGTGGACACAGCCCTCGCGTTCTTCCACACCACACAGAGATCGGGGAGACAATCGACATTGTCCGCCTCACCATACACGCCCCGCGTGCGGAAGACGGTCTCGACCACTCGCTCGTTGGTGCGTTGATCCCGCAGCGAATGGAGTTCCTCCGTTATGGTGTCGCACAGGCCGTCGTAACGCTGCGGGGGGACCGTCCCCTGCGGTTCCCTCCCCTGCAGATTCACGCGGATGTAGCCCTGCAGGTCTGTGGGCAACGCGAAGGCCTGCGTGCGTGAGAAATCGATGTCGGTCAAGGTCTTGAGCTGCACCAGGGATTCACGCGCGCGGCGAGGCAGGACGTAGCGGCTCGCAAAGCGTCTGATCGGCTGCGGCGTCCTCTCCGCTGCGGCGCGAACGAACGCACTGCCGAAACTACGCGCGGTCGCCCCTGACGTCCGCGCGTCGCGCCCGCGCACCGTCAACCGCATCCGACGGAGCAGTTCGTCGACAATCGCGTGCGGGTGGTAATCCGCCGTCATCCCGTGTCCCGAGAACACCAAACAGTTCGCGTGGCGGCCGTACGTGTTGAAGACGTCGCCCACCGCACGGTCGACGGCAGCATACACGTCGAGCAACGCGGTGTTCGCCTCGGCATGCCTGCAGTGCTCCGGATGTCGATCGTCGGTGAATCGCCAGAAGTAGTGACCGGCCAGATGCGATTCACCAAATACGGACACGAAGACGCGAGGCCGATACCGGGACAGATACTCCATGTGCAGGCGATGCTTCATCGCCACGCCGCACACGAGTCGCTTCTTCAACCGCAGGCACCCGGCGATGCTGGCCGGCGGGATATGATCCCGGAGCAACGGATGCGTCCCAAACTCCCGCAACAGCGGCTTGGCGAGCGCGGCGGGAACCGTGGAATATGCCCCGTAATGATCCGTGGCGCCCCATTGGACGACCTGCACGCCATTGATGCTGTGGAACGCCGGCATCTTGGGGACATCGATCACCACCGCCGTCTCGCGCGGCCCCTCGAGCCAGGTCCAAAAGGGCGGGCGCCGCAGGTCGCAGTCGCGGATCCGGATCAGCGTGTTGGTCGCATTCCGCATCTGCAGCCGGAAGTAGCTGGCATGCTTACCGGGATTGCACGCAGTGGCAAACGAAGGCCAGACCGAGGCCTGCAACACTTCCGCCGATGTATCCAGCCGGCCATGCGCCGCCGTCGAGAACAAGGAGGCGAACGTCCGGAGGAAACCCTGCGAGGCCCAACGTTCGATCAGCACGATGTCTCCAGCATCCATGCCCAGGAGAATCACCGGCGAGCACTCACTGTTTCGCATGACCCGTCACCGACGGCCCCCCTTCAATATCGTCAGCGTTGGTATTGTCAAGTTGAGACGGCGCTGGCAGAGTAGGCCGATGACGAGCCCTGCCGCCAGCTACCACGGCTAACGCGTACTCCCTGCCGCTTTTGTTGTACGCGTCCAATATGGGACGCGGACGTGACTTCAGACTAACAGAAACCCGTGATCGTCTCACGCGCTCATGGCTAAACGATCCCCTCCGCTACGTCGCAGCGATACATGAGTGTGTGGATGCGGCGGCGACCCTGCGCCCAGAGGTGAGAGTGGCGACAGTGAAGAGGAACGCCGAACTCCGTCTTTCGTCTCGGCGCGTACGGGCGAGGACACTGGCACCCCCATGCTGTAATCGCTGCGAGGCGCGTCGCTATGCGCCAGGAGGCAGCGATGGAGCACTCGTGGGACTGGATGTCGCGCAGAGGAGACCGCGGTCTGTGCAGTGGACGCGGCGGGCACCAAACTATGGACCGCGCAGGTGTCGGTCGATTCCGACCAGCGGCGTCGCGCGAGCAGGCGCTCTCGCCACATCGTTGCATGGAGACCGGGCCACTAGCCGTGTATGTGGTGGAACTGACCGATGTTCACGGCATCGTCGGGTTCAGAAGACCGCAGGTCGCGGTCCGTGGTGCCAGAGTGGAAAGGGCGGTGAGATAACATGCGCCGGCGGCTCGTTCGAGTAGACGGATGTCTAATCGACGAAAAGGAGAGCGGAGGATCGTGATGACCAAGACCCAAGTATGTGCAGGAGTCGTTGTTCTGTGTGCCATTGCAACGCTTGCCACGAGCGGCATCGGCTACGCGCAGGTGGTCGCGGGACAGGTAGTGGACAACAACGGCGCACCACAGTACCGCGTCGACCCGTTCTGGCCCAAACCGCTGCCGAACAAGCTGGAGCATGCAGCAGGTCGTGGGGATTTTTGTCGACCACCTGGATCACGTCTGGTTCCTCAACCGCGGTCGATCCGCCCTCCCCATCGAGCTGGCGGCCGAAGCTGGAGTCGGTGCGGGAGACCTTCGGCCGCGCTTTGCTGCGTCCGTGGACCCGAGCTCATCGAAATGGACCAGCAGGGTAATGTCCTCAACGCATGGGGTGGCCCCGGATTTCACCCGAAGTGGCCGGTCCAGCTGCAGACCGTGGTCGTCGATACGAAAGGGTTCGTGTGGGTCAGCGGGGAAGCCAATGAGGACAGCATCCTGAAGTTTACGCGCGACGGGAAGTTCGTGTGGGATTTCGACCATCGTCCGCCGCCAGAGGCGGCCATGATGCCGGAGAACAATCAGGAGACGCGTTACATCCTCAACAAGGGGCGCTTCCAGCTCGACGAGGTGGCCAACGAGCTTTACATCATCAACCAGAAGCGCGTGCAGATTTACGACGCCTCCACAGGCGCCTACAAGCGCGGGTGGGGCGGTCACGGGATGCCGCTGAGCGAGGTGATCAACGAGCCGATTTCGGGCTACAAGTGGACCGGCGGTCCGCCCCCGGAAGAACGACAGTTCGTCCCGACGCTGCACTTCGTCGAGATCTCGAAGGACAGGCGCGTCTACATCGGCGAGCGCGGGCAGAACCGCATCCAGGTCTTCACCACCGAAGGGAAGTGGCTGCAGGACATTTACGTGTCGCCGAATTCACCCGCGCAGCGCGGCGGTTGCGGTGGGCTGGACGCGGGGATCAAAGCCCCCCCGGTGCAGATCGTCGGCACGTTCACCCAGTCCATCTGCGGAACGATGTACAAGATGATCATCTCCAAGGACCCGCAGCAGAAGTATCTCTTCGTGGCCGACGCGCACAACGACGTCATCTGGACCGTCGAGCGCCAGAGCGGCAAGACGCTCGGGTACTTTGGCGGAAGCGGCCGTCTGGCCGGTCAGATGACCTTCCCGAACGCCATCGGGATCGATACGTTCGGCAGTGTCTATGTCGGTGAAGTCGACTTCGGCAAGCGGATCCAGAGGTTTGCCCCGGTCCTCACGGGCGCGCGGTAGATGGGTGCAATTGTTTGTGACTACAAATTGGCGTCGCAGTAGATCCTCAAGGAACAGCGCATTCCACCGAGCCGTGAACGGCCGATGACGTGGCGCACGTTCCTGCGCGCCCACTGGCACGCGCTCTTCGCCGCGGATTTCTTCACGACGGAAATCTGGACCGTGCGCGGGTTGGTCACCTACTACAGGGTGTTCGTGATCGAACTCCATTCGCGTCGTGTCCAGGTGCTCGGCTCAACACCGAATCCGGACGAGGCGTTCGTCGTTCAAACGATGCGCCACCTGACGGACGATGTCGATGGGATGCTACGCGGCGATCGCCTGCTGATCTGCGATCGGGATCGAAAGTGGAGCGCCGCCGTGGAGCGCTTCCTCGCGACCGCAGGCGTCCGGGTAATTCGGACACCGCTCCTGGCGCCCAACTGCAATGCCTATGCAGACCGGTTCGTACGCTCGATCAGAGAGGAATGCCTCAATCGCGTGATCCCGCTCGGTGACCGCCACCTTCGGCGGACGCTAGCCGAGTTCGTGGCGCATTACCACGGCGAACGGAACCATCATGGGCTGGACAATGAGCTGATCGATCGTCCGCCGCGGCAGACCCGTCGGCGGTCCCGTTCGCCGGCGCGAGCGTATCGGTGGACTCCTCAGTTACTACTACTGTGCCGCCGCATAGCGGGTAGGGGCCAGTTCTCGTCCATTACGCGACGTCGGCGGCGCGCTATCTCGAGGAATGTTTGCCCGGCTCTGAGTACCTGTGACGTTGCCGTCGCCGATCAAACGGGAAGCGACCGCGGCTCCGCGTCTGCTGCAGTTCCTGGACGGTGTCGGCCCGTGGAATGGGATCTCATGACGCCCTCGCTCTCCGTGCACAGGACCATTTGTGAGATTGACGTCCACGAATGGAATGACCTGGCCGGAGACTCTGCCTTCGCGCTGCATGGGTGGCTGCTGACCGTCGAGCGTTCGTGGCGCGAAGCCGTTGACCCCCTGTATTTCACGCTGACACTCGACGGCCGGCTGATCGCGGGGTCCGTCTGCTACCTGGCTGACGCGAATTCCCGGAACGAAACGCTCGATGACATGCTGTTCGGACGTATGACGGGAATCGCGCGCGCGGTCGGCATGAGTTTCCTGCCCTCGCTGGTGTGCGGACCTGCGCTCGGCTACGGCTGGCACATTGGCGTGCACGCGGCGCTCAGCGAATGCGAGGCCGACCGCGCGAGGTCTCACGTATTGGACGCGATCGAGATGGAGGCTCGCGCGCGCGAAATGCAGGTCAGTTTCGCGCTTGTGCTCGACAGCGAGCCTGGCCTGAAGCGGCTGCTGACAGAACGCGGATATCTGCGATGCCGCAATGTTCCAGTCAACGTCCTCGATTTGACGTGGCAATCGCCGACAGCGTTCATGTACGGCCTCCCGCGTAAGAGGCGAACAGAGTTTCAGCGCCAGATCAAACGCAACCGGGATGCTGGCTGTGTCATCGAAACGACGGGCAATCCGGCGGCTGTGGAGGCGCGTCTGCTGCAACTCCTGGATTGGAACGCTCAGAAGCACAGCGGACGCCCGTTCCCGGCGGGCGACGGTTTCTTTCGCGAACTCTCCCGCAACCTCGGAGCGAACGCGCTGGTGTTCACTGCGCGCCTGGACGAGTCTCTGACCGGGGTTCATGTCGTGCTCTTGGGGAAGGAAGCGGCCTTTGCGGCTGCGGTCGGTGTAGACCCGGAGACCGCCGTCAGGGACTACACCTACTTCGTCATTGCATATCACTCCCCGATATCCATGGCCCTCGAACGCGGCTTGAGCCGCTTCTATTTCGGCCGTGGGATGTATGAGATCAAGAGGCGTCGCGGATGCCGGCTTACGGACTCGTGGACCTATGCGAAGGTACCGGGTCCGCGTTGGATCGTGAGTGCCGCATGGTTCGCGCTGGCGACGCAGTGGAACAGGTACAAACTTCCGAGCGGCGCGCGCCGCTCCCTCAGCGATCCGGTTGCGAGACGAGACGCGTGAAGATTGAGCTTCAGCTCCGCGCCACGCTCCCGCCGTTAAGCTGGTGCGCTCGCGTCCGCCGCGGCGCGCCAGCACAAGTCCACCATGGTGCGGACGTCGAGACACGGCCTGAGGGCTTCGTGGAGGGAGCGTGGGACGGGGACTTCGATGCCTTTGATTTTGACGAGGCAGAAAGCCTGGCCGGGACAGGAGCGCGCGTCCGCGACGGTCGCCTGATTTTTACCGCCCCGTTTCATCCGCTCGAGCGCCTGTTCGTCATGCGAAGCGGCGACGAAGTGTTGGTATCGAACTCCCTCGTGTTCGTGCTCGCGGAAGCCCGCGATACGCTCGACCTCTCGCATCCCAATTACTTCTTCGACTTCGTCGCACAGGTTCGGCGGGGAATTGGTCCACCGGCTGCACGCTTGCGCACCGCGTCGGGCCGCCATGTCGAGTTATATCCGAGCTGCAATCTCGAACTCTCCGCCGAGCTGGGCGTTCGTCGTGTCCCGAAGCCGATTGGTCCTGAGCCGTCATGTTATGCGGATTACTTCAACCTGCTGCTGACGACCACCCGCAGGTTGGCCGCCAACGCTGCGTCTTCCAGCCGGAAGAAAACCTACCGCCTCGTCGCCGCCTGCTCGCGGGGATACGACACCACGGCCACCGCCGCGCTCGCGAGTCTGGCCGGTTGCCGGGAGGGAGTCACCTTCTCGCGGAGCGGCCGGGTGATTGCGGGCCACCCGCTATTCGGATGCACGGACACATTCGACGATGATTGCGGCGCGGAGTCGCTGCGTGCGCTGGGCATGCGGGTCACTGAGTATGAGAGAGCAGACCTGGTCAAGCTTCCCGGACACCCATGGGCCGAGTTCTACATCAGCCCGGGTGCCAGCACAGACGCGCACACACGGCTGATGCAGGAGGCGCTCCGGGGCAGCGTCCTGGTTTCGGGGCGTCACGGCGAACGTTACTGGGGGCCCACCAACCGGTGCGCCCGGCGCGACATGAGGGAAGTCGATGACTGCCACCTCTCCGGGCACTCCCTTGGAGAGTTCCGCCTGAATACGGGGTTCGTGCATTTTCCCCCGGCATATGTCGGGGCCCTTCATGGCCCTGCCATTTTTCGAATTACGCGGTCGCCGGAGATGCGGCCGTGGACGCTCGGGGCCGGCTATTACGATCGGCCCATTGCGCGCCGCATCGCCGAGGATGCTGGGGTGCCGCGCGAGTTGTTCGGCCAAGTGAAGCTTGGTGCCCACCGCCTCTTCGGCACGTTGGGCGATCACAGTGCCATGGATTTTGCCGAGTTCGTCAAATGGAACGTACCGGAGCGCATCCGGCGGCGTCTGGACCATAGGCCGCTCGCCGAGCGACGACGAAGGCACCGCCGACTGAAGTACATCCGCACGCACTACGCTCATTGGCCGCTGGTCTCGACGGCACTGGATGTCCTCCGCTCGGACCGCGAACACATGCTGTGGAATTCGGTTCACCTCTACCAGTTCCATTGGGGCTTCGAGAGGATCCGGCACCGTTATGACTGAAGCCGTTTTGGTTCCGCAGACGGCTGCGAAACACGCGGTGTAGCCGCGGTCGGATGCCGATCGAAGAGGTCGAAGGTCTTCAAAAGCATCCCGATTGGACGGTCCGCAAATCGTCCGAGGATTCGGCGGACGACAAGACACATCGCAGTCGAAACGAGCCGTGGATTGTGGATGAGATAATCCGTCTCCCTTACTTCAATCCCGCTTCATGCAGGCTTCGGACGGGCATTGTCAACTTGAGGCCACCGCGGGCAGAGTGCGATGCACTGCGTAACTACCGCTTCAGCCATTCTGACGCTTCCGAGACGTCGAAGACATCCTCGCGGGCATTGTCAAGTTGAGGAAATTTCGGTCGACGGAGACCCCAGATATTGTTGTTCGGCAAGACGAGGGACGGGACGCAATGCGTACGGGTTTAGGGCGTAAACCTGCAACTTGACAATGCCAGAAGGGAGACATCATCGTCGTGCCAGCAATGACTCCGCACTGGATGAAGGCAACGAAAAACATCCAGTACTACGTGGTCAACATCCAGAAATAGGGAGCTCGGTTCTGATCAACAAAGTTGCAGCCTCGCTCGAGGCGGCGGTCGCCGGCATCAAGGATGGGTCGACAATCATGATCGGCGGGTTCGGCACTGCCGGCATGCCTGCCGAGCTGATTGACGCCTTAATCGCGCAGGGCGCGACCGCTCTCACCATCATCAGCAACAACGCCGGCAACGCTGAGACGGGACTGGCCGCGCTGCTGAAGGCGAAGCGGGTCAGGAAGATTGTCTGCTCGTTCCCGCGCCAGTCCGATTCGTGGGTCTTCGACGGACTGTACCGCGCAGGCGAAATTGCACTCGAACTCGTGCCGCAGGGGACGCTTGCGGAGCGCATTCGCGCCGCCGGGGCGGGTATCGGCGCTTTCTTTACGCCGACCGGCTACGGAACGCAGCTGGCGGAAGGAAAGGAAACACGCATTATTGGCGGCCGCCCGCACCTGCTGGAATTCGCGCTGCCAGCGGACGTCGCTCTCATCAAGGCTCACCGCGCCGACCGCTGGGGCAATCTCGTCTACAGCAAGGCGGCCCGTAACTTCGGCCCCATCATGGCGACGGCGGCACGCTGCACGATCGCACAAGTCAGTGGCATCGTCGATCTCGGCGCGCTGGATCCCGAAACGATCGTCACGCCGGGTATCTTCGTTCACCGAGTCGTCATCGCTGCCGGGGCAGCGACGTCATGACTCGGTGGACACGCGACGAAATGGCCAGCCGCGTCGCCAGGGACATTCCTGAGGGCGCCTACGTGAACCTTGGGATCGGGCTGCCGACGCTCGTCGCGAACCATTTTTCGAAAGATCGCGAAGTCATCCTGCACAGCGAGAACGGCATTCTTGGCGTAGGGCCAGTCGCCGCCGTCGGTACCGAAGACCCCGATCTCATCAACGCCAGCAAAGAGCCGGTGACGCTCGTCAAGGGCGCCGCCTTCTTCCATCATGCCGACTCGTTCGGGATGATGCGCGGCGGTCATCTCGACGTGTGCGTGCTTGGCGCGTTCCAGGTGTCGGTCGCAGGCGACCTTGCAAACTGGCACACCGGGCAACCGGACGCCATTCCCGCAGTCGGCGGCGCAATGGATCTGGCGGGCGGCGCCAAACAGGTGTTCGTGATGATGGAACACCTGACGCGAAATGGTGAGAGCAAAATCGTCGAACGCTGCACCTACCCGCTAACCTGTGCCGCCTGCGTCAACCGCATCTATACGGACCTCGCGGTCATGAATGTCACAGCTGAGGGGCTCGAGGTGATCGACATGTGCAGCGGCGTGTCGCTCGACGAACTGAAACGCCTGAGCGGCACGAGCCGGATGTTCGGGAGCCGCGGATGATTCAGCCTGCCGTCGTTTCGTCGTCCTCTGCGTTCGACGAAGCCGCCAGGCGGCGTCATCTGACGCGCGCGGTTGTGGCCTCAACGGTCGGGACGACCGTCGAGTGGTATGACTTCTTCCTGTACGGCTCGGCCGCTGCTCTCGTGTTTCCTCGCCTGTTCTTCTCCGATCTCGATCCCGCGCTTGCACAGATTCTGTCGTGGGTCACGTTCTATGCTGGGTTTCTCGGCCGGCCAGTAGGCGCCGCCGTTTTCGGGCATTTCGGCGATCGCGTCGGACGCAAGGTTCTGCTCGTTGCGACGATGCTCCTCATGGGACTGTCGACAACCGCGATCGGTCTGGTGCCGTCGTATGCCTCCATTGGCATATGGGGAGCGGTGCTGTTGACGATGCTTCGCCTGCTTCAGGGCGTCGCCGTCGGTGGCGAGTGGAGCGGCTCTGTGCTGATGGCAGGAGAATGGGCCGCGCCCGGAAAACGGGGTCTCATGACCAGTTTTCCGCAGATGGGATCACCGCTTGGCCTCATCCTCGCGAACAGCGCGCTCGCTACGTTGGCGTCTGTGCAGGACGAGGCGCACGTTTCTCGAATGGGGATGGCGGATCCCGTTTCTCGCCAGCCTGATCCTCGTCGGGATCGGCCTCTACATTCGCATTGGCATTCTAGAATCCCCGGTCTTTGCCAACATCAAGGCACAGGGCAAGATCGTGCGCGCCCCGCTCAAGGTGGTGATCAAGGAGAACTGGCGCGAGGTCGCACTGACCACGTTGCTGCGCACGGGCCAGCTCGCCCCGTACTACATCACGACGACGTTCATCCTGGCGTACAGGTACCGAAGTGCTCGGATTGAGCCGGGCAGTGCTTCTTAATTGCGTCTCGATTCGCGCGGTCGCCGCGCTCATGGTGATTCCAGTAGCCGGCTTCCTGTCCGACAAGTTCGGCCGCAAACGAATTATCGCTGTTGGGTGTGTAGGTACGGGGCTTTGGATGTTTGCGCTGTTTGGGTTGATGAACACGACCGTTGTCGGTCTCATCATTCTTGGCCTTGTCGTCGACGGTATCTTCCAGGACCTCCAGTACGGGCCGCAGGCAGCCGTCATCGCCGAGAACTTCCCGGCATCGCGCCGGTATACAGGTTCGGGCCTCGGCTATCACCTGGCCGCGATTACTGCCGGAGGGCCCGCACCAATCGCTGCATCGTACCTCTTCGAGACGTTTCACACGTCGGTGGCCATTGCCGCCTTCGGCCTCGGCACGACTGTGATCTCGCTGGCGACGCTGCCGGCGCTCCGGAACAGGGCCGGCGAACTCGATGACAAGTAACACTTCGATCGCGATCATGGTGCCGACACGGAATCGGCCCGAGCGCGCCGCGCGGTCTGGCCTTCTGGTCGCCATTCTGGATCGGCAGACCCTGAGCGTTGTCGGATCGTTCGGACGAATGGGGAAAGGCGCCGGAGAGTTCTCGAGCGTTCCAGGCACGTCCGATCCGCACTACATTGCGTCCGACTCAAAGGGAAACCTGTATACCGCCGGAGGATTCCGCGTCCAGAAGTTCGTCTACAAAGGAACAGGGGAGAGCCGTCGATGAGATTACGTCGCGCTGTTGTCACAGTCCTGGCCGCTGCGGTTGTTACACTGGTTGCTCCAGCCACGTCGACCGCCGCGGACGTCACCGTCCTCTGTTCGACGCCGCTTCGCCACGTGATGGCAGCACTGATCCCGGAGTTCGAGCGGGCGACAAATCATCGAGTGCTGATCACCTACGGCGCCTCTCCGGAGCTCAGAGAAAAAATCGAGTCCGGAGCGCAGTTTGATCTCGTCGTCCTCACACCCGGATTTCTTGACGGTTTGATCAAGGAAGGGAAAGTGGTTTCAGCCTCGCGGACGCCGATCGCGCGGGTCGGCGTGGCTATTGCGATCCGGGCAGGCGCGCCGAAGCCTGATATCCGGACGACGGAGGCGCTGAAGCAGACGCTTCTAAAGGCAAAATCGATTTCGTACGGCGTTGAGGGCGCAAGCGGCGCCTACTTCGCAGCGCTTATCCAGAAGCTCGGCATCGCGGAGGCGCTCAAGCCGAAGTTCCACCTCAAAACGTCTGGCGAAGCCGTCGCCCAGGCAGTGGCGAACGGTGAAGCGGAGCTCGGCGTCGCGCCTGCAACCGAGATTATTCCCGTCAAGGGCGCCGAGGTGCTAGGGACATTCCCGGCTGAGATCCAGGACTATGTCGTCCTCATTGGGGGGATCGCGAGCAACGCACGGAACGCCGCGCCCGCGAAAGCGCTGCTGACGTATGTCACGGCTCCCGCGGCCGATGCAATCGTCAAGAAAACGGGGATGGAACGGAACTAGAGACGCTCGACGATGGTGGCGATCCCCTGTCCAACCCCAATGCACATCGTCGCCAGGCCATAGCGAGCATTGCGGCGGCGCAGGGCGTGCACGAGCGTGGCGACGAGGCGCGACCCGGACGATCCGAGCGGATGTCCGAGGGCAATCGCTCCGCCGTAGACATTGACCTTCTCTGGATCTGCTCCCAGCTCTCGGATACACGCGAGCGACTGTGCCGCGAAGGCTTCATTGAGCTCCACCAGGTCGATCTGAGCGATCGTCAGGCCAGCGCGGGCCAGCGCTTTGCGGGCCGCCGGAACCGGGCCGATCCCCATGACTGAAGGGTCGACACCTGCGACCGCGGTCGTCACAATTCGCGCCAGCGGCTTCAAGTCGCCCACTTCCGTGTCGGCGACGACGAGCAGCGCCGAGGCGCCGTCGTTGATGCCACTCGAGTTGCCCGCGGTGACGGAGGCGTGCTGAGCGCGTGAAAATGCCGGCTTTAGAGAGGCGAGCGTCTGGAGCGTCGTGTCAGGGCGTGGATGTTCGTCGGTCGATACGATCAAGGGGTCGCGCTCTCCCTGCGGGATACACACGGGCACGATTTCGTCGCGGAATACGTCTTCCTGGATCGCACACGCGGCGCGCCGCTGACTCTCGACGGCAAACGCATCCTGATCTTCGCGGCTGACGTCGTAGTCTTCGGCGACTTTCTCCGCTGTCATGCCGAGGGTAATCGTCCATTCCGCTGGCATCCGCGGGTTAACGAACCGCCAGCCGACAGTGGAATCGGCGATGAGGGGGGCCTCGCGGCTCCACGCACTGCCCGCTTTCAACATGACGTATGGCGCACGCGTCATGCTTTCGACGCCGCCGGCGATGAACGCGTCACCTTCGCCGGCCTTGATTGCCTGTGCGGCACTCGCAACAGCCTGCAGGCCCGACCCGCACAGCCGGTTGATAGTCTGCGCCGGAACATCAACCGGAAAGCCAGCGAGCAGGGCGGCCATACGTGCGACATTCCGATTGTCCTCGCCGGCCTGATTCGCACATCCCAGAATGACGTCGTCGAGCCGTGCCGGATCGAACTGAGCACGCTCGACAGCGCCGCGGAGGGCCACAGCAGCGAGATCGTCGGCGCGGACGGAGGCCAAGGCACCACCCGCGCGCCCGATCGGTGTTCGAACGGCCGAAACGATTACCGCGTCACGCATCGAAGAAATGGAGGCAGTGAGCCGTCGCGTCAGGGCAGCGCGAAGACATAAACCGCATTGTGTCCGCGAACCGGCCTGAAACCCGGCAACTGGTCAAGCACGGGTCGTGCCCGTCTGACCCTCACCGGTCATTACGGCGACGTACTGCTTCCCATTGACAGCATAGGTGATCGTGCTGACAGAGACGATTCCGCCGACGATGGTTTCCCACAGAACCTTGCCGGTCTCGGCGTCGAATGCCTTGAAGCGGCGGTTGAGATCGCCCCGGAACACGTGCCCGCAGTGGCGAGCACCGCCCGTTTCCGGGCGCCCACTGCTATGACGCCAGTCTACCCGTCCAGTCGATAGGTTCACCTTTGCCATGCCGGCGAATTTCGCGGGGCCCTGCGTGACAGCTGGAGTTGCAGACGAAGGCGCCGAATCTCGCTCACACCGGACGGCACAGCTTCGGGCGCATCGTAGTCGTCGTCACGATTACCTCGAATCCCGGGAAGACACAAAGTATTCACTGAGCTAGAGGCTGACCGCTCCGATCAGCGTCGGAAAGTCCGGTAAATTCACGGCTCGTGGCGAGGCCGGAGTTCCGGCCAGATGGCGCGCCCGGCCCTTCGACACAGCTCAGGGCTCGGGCCTGTCTATGGCTCGCCATGAGCGAGGCCTTTCGACTGCGCTCAGGCGAGTCGAATGGCGCGCCCGGCAGGACTCGAACCTGCGGCCCCCGGCTTAGAAGGCCGGTGCTCTATCCAACTGAGCTACGGGCGCCCGCTGCGAACGCTCATGTAGAGCGCAGGCTTTAGCCTGCGCGATCCGGCACGTGAAGAACCAAAGCCCGTGACCGGTTCAGTGTAACCGCCCTTGGCGGACCTCGTCAGTCGGCGAAGCCGGCACTACGTATCTTGGCTCCGCGCGTAGGTGCGCCTTTTGCCTACGTCTATCCGTCCCGCGGCTCCGGGTGGCGGTTTGGTACCCCGAATGGCCGGATGCCCTACACACGCACGGAAACGCGGACGTGGTTCGGCGCACCGTTGGCACACCGGGCGCTGGCGAAGCGCCAGTGCGCAGAATAATGTCCGGCGCCGCGGCGAAATGTTAGAGGAAGCTTCCCATGCCCCCCAAGCAGAGTACGGCCTCGTCTGTCCCGGTAGGTCAACGTCAAGCGCCGACGCCAGCGGCCCAGGATCATGGAACGGATGCGGCCGCCTTCGGCGCGTTCCTGCGCTCGCAGCGTGAGGCGCGTCAGCTCACACTGCAGCAGGTCGAGGCGGTCACCAAAATCGCCGCGCATCAGTTCATCGCGCTCGAGCGCGGCGACATCAGCCGCTGGCCCGACGGCATGTACCGCCGCGCGATGATGCGCGCGTACGCCAGGGCAATTGGTCTCGACGCGGAGGAGACTGTCCGCACCTTCGTCCGGGTGTTTTCGGATGAAGCAGCGGACCCGCCGGCCGAGCCGCAAGCAACCGCGCAGCCCGACCCGCAGGGAGCCGCCGTCATCCGCCGTGCGGGGGTACTAGTGGGTATCGTTGGCGCAGCCGCCGTCCTCTTGCTGATGGGGTGGTATGCCGCTTCTTACCTCCGCGGCGCGAGGCAGTCCGACGCCGTTCCGCCGCCGCAATCAGTCGTGGCGGGTGCCAAGGAAATAGTCGAGACTGCGTCGCCGGCGCCGCCGAATCAGATCGCCAATACGAATGCGCCTGTCGAGAGTACGAGCACGACAGCTACCTCTGGCACAACCGACGAACAGGTCATCGACGTGGAGGCGGCGGTCGTGGCGGGACCCACCGAAGGCGAACTGGGCGTGGGGTCGGATCCCGAGGGGGCGCAAGTCACTGTCAACGGTGTGGGCTGGGGCCGTACGCCTGTGACGGTTAAGTACCTGACGATGGGCGAAAAACGTGTGCGGCTCACGAAGGATGGATACCTGAGCATCGAGCACCGCGTCCAGATCACCGCAGGGCAGCCTCTCCAGACGCTCCAAATCACGCTTCAGCCTCGAACCGACGACTTGGAGCCTGAGCTAGTGGGGTCGCGACCGGAGTAACAACCCGACTTAGCAACTCGAAAGCGATACGACCATCATCTGAACGAGGAAGGTCGCTTGGGAATCTTCCACACCTCACCGCAGGCCTGACACCGCCACGCCGTATCGATCGTGATTATTTTCGCAAGCGTACCGACGGCCTTCGAGCCGCAAGATGGGCACGCCGCGGGTCGCAACGTCGGATCGTGGCTTGGTGGCTGCATCGTTGCATCTCCGTGCTCAACTACAGTGGACGCCGCGTCGGCAACAAAAGAGCGAAAAAGCGGATGAGATGGGGCAGGAACCGTCAGGAAGGTGCGATGAAGATATCACAGTACAGTCGGCGCCCATCGAACTCCGCCGAACATCGAGAAGTATCCGCGCACGCGTGTAGCTCGGCCGCGCACCCCCGAACAGAAAGCGTAGTGAGGTATACTGAGCATTCGTTTACGACCTGAGCCTGCCTGCGTTTGTCTCGCGCCGACTGGCCTTTGGCCGCGCGTCGGACCCTTCAGACAGAGTTCCCTACAGTGTTCACGCGCACCATAAAAATTCCGTTCGACTTGGAAGGAAACGCTATGGCATCTATGAATGGCACGATCAAACGACTCGTCACCGACAAGGGTTTCGGCTTCATCGCAGCCACTGACGGCAACGAATACTTCTTCCACAACTCCGCCTGCACTCAGACACCGTTCGATGAGCTTCGTGAAGGACAACAGGTCACCTTCGACCGGGGACAGGGTCCGAAGGGACCGAGAGGCGAGAACGTGAGGGTCGCCTAGGCAGCGAACAGAGGTCACTACACGAGCCGCACAACAAACATCCAAGAATGTGAGGCGCGGGCCTCGTCGTGCGACGGCCCGCGCGTGACCGTCGATTTCTACCTTCTTTGCTTGGCGCGCTCTTCCGCGACCCGTTTTTCGAAGTTCGCCTCCCCTTCCACAATCTGCTTCGTCCAGGCGTCGCCGTTCAGCAGCGGATGCGGCGTCGCGCCCGCCTTGATACGCTCAACCTTGCCCATGAACATCGCCTGCGGGTGTCCGACCAGGTAGATGTCCGGCGGCTTCTCGGCCTTGAGAGTCTTGAACGTTCGCTGCGTATCCTCGATCACCGACTTGTGGCGCGGGTTGTCGAACAGCGGAACGCCGCCGTTTGGTGTGGTGCCACCAAGGAACCCTACCGTGTACTGTCGCCCGCCGTCCTGCACCGTCGTGATCCACGTCGTTGCCCCTTGCGTGTGCCCGGGCGTGTGCAGCGCGCGCAGCGTCGTGCCGCCAAGCGATACCGTGTCGCCGTGCTTCAGCACGCGATCGACCTTGACCGGCTCCCAGCCGATGGCGCCGAGCGCCGAGTTGTCCTTGCCCGCCGCCAGCGCCTCGGCGTCGCCGACCATTGCGAACACCTGAGCGCCGGTCAGCTTCTTCATCAAGGCATGACCCTCGATGTGATCGAAATGCGCATGACTCGAGAGCATGATCTTGATGTCGGCGGTCTTGAAGCCAAGCTTCGCGACGCTGTTCTTGATGACCTCGTGCATCTCCTTCATGCCCGTATCGATGAGGATGTGTCCTTGAGGCGTCGTGATCAGATACGACGCGATGTTCGCGCCGCCTACGTAATGGATGTTGCCAACAATCTTGAACGGCTCCACCTGGGCGCTGTACGGGCCGCGAAACTGCTGGTACCACTCTTGTGAGAACTGCGCCGGACCTTGCTGCGCCGACACCGCGGCTGCGGCAACGACCAGCGCACCAATCAGTGCTGGAATACGCATAACGGCACCTCGTTCATGAACAACCACATCGCCTGGTGACGCGCAGGCTGAAGCCTGGCTCTACAACTCATTGCTCGTGTCGGCGGGTCGCCCCGCCAATGTCCGCAAAGGGCGGTCCGAACCCGGCCCTACTGCTGCTGCACTTCGAAGGCGTCCACCTGGACGTCGAGTACGTGATTGATTCGCACGCCAACGATGCCATCGGTCTGAGCCGTCAGCCCACTCTTCGGCGTGGTGTGAACGACGGTTCCGTTGACGACGTAGGATATCGTGGCGCCGGCCACCCGCACTTCCAGCGCGTTGGTTGACGACCCGCTCGCGCCGGGTTGCCGCACCGCCGAGTGCTTCCCGCGATGCACGTCCTGAACGTTTTCGCCCGTGCGCTGGCGGATGAGGAGCGTGCCGTCCTGGGCCACCAGAAAATAGATGTATCGCTGCTTCGCGCTGCCCAGCTCCTCGCCGCCGAAAACCAGGCCGTAATAGTTCACGTGGCCGCTGGGCTTCATGAGATTGAAGGTGCCCCGGGCGATGAAGTTGCCCTTCGTGCGATTGGAGGGGTTCCAGAAGGTTCCGGCCGGTCCCCCCGTTACCCGGAAGCCCTTCCCCACCGTCGCCACCTTGATCTCAGGCACGTCGTCCGGATCGCTCGCGCTGGTGCTCCGGTCGATACGGACCTGCCAGCCTGCAGGCGCCTGAGCCGCGAGCACGACGGGGAAAAGAACGATAGAGATGAAACACATCAAGACTAGAAAGAAGACTGGTCGACGCATGAATTCCTCCCGTTGAGCTGGTGAGTGTTTGAAGGAATGTGACCGGGGCGGGGATCGAACCCGCGGCCCGCGCATTAAAAGTTGAGTCTATCGTTTTTCACGATTCACAAAAACACTGAATGAACCGCGTATTCATTGACCGAATTGCCGACTTGATCTAGCGCGTAGAATACGCCGAATGCCGCCAGGCGCACCGCGACAGGGACAATCGCAGGGACAAAAATCCGCGCCGCGGCTCGGACTCGGCGACTTCGTACTCGCTGGAGAATTGAATCCGTTCGCGCGGATGGCGTACCTCGAGGCGGTCGGACGATGCGTGCCTGAGGCGTTGCGCGAGTTGGAGGCGATCGATCTCCACGATGAAGCCGCGCTGATGGCCTGGGCCGAACGTCGGGGTTTCACGGACCCGTGGGCACTGAAGGCCGCACGGCAGCATGCGCGGCTCTATCCTGACTGCCCTGGGGCGACCGGATGGCTCGGCGCTGTAATGCCCTGGCAGTGGGAGCCGGTCTTCCCGCCTGGGCCATCTTGGAATCCCCTGAGCGGCGAGACGGAGGCTGCGTTCCGTCGTCGCGTGAAGGCCTACATTAAGGCGCTGAAGGCGACGCCATGCATCGCGCGGACACCTGAGAAGGACAGCCTCCAACCGTTCGAACGGCTCGCACTCTACCAAGTCGGCAACGTCCAGCTTGGCGAGCTCGCAGAAAACCGCAACGGCGATGACGCGCTGAGTCTCAGCGCCATCAGCGAATCTCTCAGGGACACCGCGAGACTTGTCGGTCTAACGCTGCGGCGAGGGCGCCGCGGGCCACGCCGGAAAACTTAGGTCAACACAACTACGCACTAACCGAATAAATCACCGCGCGCCATGCGGCAAGATGCGCGCATGGCAACACCGAAGCGCATCACAGCACCATCGCCGCGCCTGATCGGGGCAAAACGCGTCCCTGACGAGTACGGACTCAACAAGCACGGTCAGATCAAATTTATCCAGGCCCGCGCCAAGGCGGGCTTTCTGATCAAGACCGCGGCGACGTTGAAAGGGCTGTACGCGGAGCTGGGATTGTCGCCGTCTGGACGCTGCCGCGTGTCGCTGTCCCCGGCGAGAGGGGCCTCGAAGCTGGATCAATTCTTGGCCGATCGACATGGCGCGTAAGCCGCGTGTCCCGTCGCGATTGATTCGCACCGCGGCCGATGAGCGGAGCACCGCGGCGACGGAAGAACTCGCCGACGAGGTGGCGACGGCCGTTCACGCGCTGGTGACGGGCGCCGACGATGAGCCCTGGAACGCGCTCATCATGAAGATCGCCGCGAAGACCGCGAAGAACGATCACGGGATTGCGGCGGTGAGCCTCGCGCAGGCGGTGTCGGAGCTCGCGCGTGTAAAGCGCGGACTGGAAGCGCGACTCGCCGCGCTCGAGCAGCGGCCGGAGTTGAAATACGCCGGCGTGTGGCAGCAATCAGACGTCTACGGTGTGGGGATGCTGGTCACGTTCAAAGGCAGTTTATGGATCGCGAAAAAACCGAGCGTCAGCCGGCGGCCTGGCCTCGATGATTCTTGGCAACTTTGTTGTCGCAGTGGCCGCGATGGCCGCGACGGCAAAGACGCGGCACCGGCGGTGCAGCCGTGAGCGAGCACGAACGTCGAGTAACCGCGATTCACGAAGCCGGGCATGCGGTTGTCGCCGCGTGTTTAAACATGCCGACGAAGTGCGTATCGATCATCTCGCTATCGCGCAGCGTCGGGAGCCACAAACTCGAGCGGCCGGCCGGACAGTACGACCAGCGCCGCCTTGCGATCTGGGCATTGAGTGGCGCGCAAGCGGAAATGCAGTTGCTCAGGGATCGCGATCACCGTCTGGTACACCTCAAAGCCGCCGGCGATTATCAGTTTGTCCGTGAGTTACTCGAGCTCACGCGGGAACCGGACCAAGACGTCGACGAGCTGGCCGCGAACTATGAACTGCTGGCGCGTGCGTTCGTGATCGGCAATGAAAAATGGATTGAGGCGGTTGCCCAGCAACTCCTGCGCGACCAGGTGCTCGACGACGACACCGTGCGCGACCTGCGACCCGCATGACGACACCACGACGGAGGCGCCGCGTGACCGAGACCATCACGGCACTCGAAACCGCGGTCTCACTGCAGGCGTTCTTGGAACGCCTCGAGTGGCGGTTCAGTCTCACGGCGGAAGGCAAGTTGCACGTCATCATCGGCGACGACCCGCCGAAGCTGCCGCAACAACAGACGCTCGCGCTCATTGCGTCCCTGGAGCCCGAGTTCAAAGTGCTGCTTGCTGATCGGACGGTGCATTGACATGAGAACGTTTGCCGCGTTCACCGCCGCGCGCCTAAGACTTGGGGCGCAAGGTGCTGATGACCCTGGTGAGTTCGGCGATGTCACGGCTTAGCGTCTCGAGGCGCGCTTCCACACGCGCCAGTCGCTCACCGTTGCCGCGCAGAGCGGTTTCGATGTTCTCGAACTCTGCTCGGCTGACGTCCTTCGCGTCGCCAGGAATCTTGCGCCGTCTTGTCGACGGGCGCTCTGCCGCCATGGTTGAGCTTAGCTCTGATCCCGTTGCTCAAGTCAAGCGCGCGTGGTGAAACCGTGTGCAGTTCCACGCGACGATGCAAACTCACGCGAGCGGCCAGATCGACCTGTTACGGATTAGCGAGACGACCTTAAGTGCGATTCCTGCGGCGATCAACGGCCCTCGGTTTGCGACGACGGTCCGGTATCCGCCTTTCGTCTGGAGCGCGCCGCACGTGGTTACAACGCCCACAGGTGTATTCGATGGCGGCTGTCGCACCGACGATGATGCGCTCGCGTCGGACGAACCCAGCGACGCCACATCTGTGGCAAACAGTGTCAGGCATTGTTTACCACGCCCGAGACGGCGACGCGCACACCGAGCCGCGTGGCCAAGTCAGTCCCTCCGCGTGTGCCGACTACGCCAGCAAGATCGACACGCCCACCGACACACGACCCGCGACGGCATCGCTCATGAGTCGTCTCGAAGCGCCCAATCGCGACAGCCGACACAGTAGTAGGCCGGCACCACTTCTCGCGGTTGTTCCTTGACCCGCACACAGGTGGCTTGCGTAAAGTTACTCGGAGCCAGCCCGGGCAGATCTTTGAACCGAAGCCAACGACAGAGTTGCGGCGCAGTACGTGAGTCGATCGGTATTGGCATCATGGCTGGTTCTCCTATTGCTGGCTTCAACCCCGCCGCCCGTGCATATGTCCACCGCCCATATGTGAGGGACCGATTCGTCGGTATTAGCTCACCGTGATACCCGACCACAGGCGGCCGGCCATCCCGTAGCCGCGCTGACCCATGTCTCGTGACAGTCAACGCACATGTACCAGGCGACGACGAACGTGGTCACGACTTCGGGTTCGACCGTTTGCCCGCACGTGTTGGACAATGCATCGTGGCGGAGAGGCGTTCAGCTTCGTTCACTTCCGTCCTGATGGGCAACAGGCGTGCCGTGCAAATGGCGGAATGATCCGGGACTTACGAGCTTTTTTGGCGTGGGATTTCTCGCTTCGAGCGTCGGATTTTTCGGAATGACGGCGCCTCGCGGAACCGAAACTCGGGGAGAGTCACCGTTATGCAGAGCGTTTTACCGGGCTACCGGGAGGCAATTCGGGTTGGCCATGCGCCCTTAATAGGGGCATGCTTGCGCGCGAAGGCGCGCGGACTCTACAGCGGATATTCTGCGTGAAGAAGACGACGACGACTCGCAGTACCTGGGAGGACGTCGCTACCATTGCGGCGGAGCTGCGCGCACGACCACCGGGTCTCACATGGCCCACGGCCGTTTCATCCACCGCGGGAGGTTCACGATGGCGAAGGTAAAGGTATCCAGCGAAGTCAAGGCTCCAGTCGAACGGGTTTTCGAGCTCTTCACGGACATCGAGCATGCGGCGGACCGTGTCTCCGGGATCAAGAAGATCGAAGTCATGTCAACTGGTCCGTTCAACCTGGGTTATCGATGGACCGAGACCCGAGAGGTCATGGGCCGTCTTGACAACGCGGCGATGGAGATCTCGGCGTTTGAGCGGAATCGCAGCTACACAATCACTCACCATAAGGGAGGAGTTTTCGGGCAAGGTGTGCGCATCGACACCACCTTCACGTTCGAGCCAGTGCCCATTGGTACGAGGGTCAGTATTGAGTTTGAGTTGCACCCAGAGGGCCTGCCGCCAGGCACACTGCTGCCGCTCGAATGGGCGATTGGAGGCAAGGTCCGCCATGTGCTCAGCGAGGATCTAGATGACCTCATGAGGGCGGTCGAAACAATGACGCGGACATGAGGCCAGACTGAAGACGCCCGATCCGTTCCTCGAACAGTCGCATATCCTGCTCATCGCCGCCGAGTGACGCTGATCATACCGACAGTGGGAAGTTCAAAGGGCGGATCGAAGACGTCGTCCACGGCGCCGCCCTCGTCTGGCAGCACGCCGCGCCCCGGGGATAGTTAGGACCAGGGTTGCTCGGGTGTAAGATGCCGCGCGATGGCCCGTGCGGACGAACGGCCGAACAAATTCGCCTACGAATCGGTCAGGGCGATGCGCCTCGAGCTCCATGAGCTGCGCCACGAGTTGCGGGCCGTCCAGGACAAGCTGCGGGCGGAGGCGGAGCGGGCCGACCGGTGCGAGAAAAGCGCGCGCGATGCGTGGAGTTTCGCGAAGCTCGCGCTGCGGACAGGGCAGCCAGAGTGATCGCTGTCAACAACGGCTCCCCAGACATGGCGATACTCATATAAACCCACGGGATGCCCTATCTCCCTTGACTAAGTTTACCTAGGAAAGGTAGACTCTGGGCCATGAAACTCAAGGCGTTTACGAAGACACTGCACCTGCGCGGGCTGGAATGCCGCCGGTGTGGCCATCAGTGGGTGCCGCGCATTGCTGACGTCCAGATTTGCCCGCGGTGCAAGTCGGCCCGGTGGAATGACCCGAAGCCGGCGACGAAAGGCAGGGCGTGATGGGCCAGATCCGCAAACGCGGCGGCGTCTACTGGATTCGGTGGTACCGGAGCGGCCGGCGCTACGAAGAGAGCGCGCGTACCGACAGTTGGGAAAAGGCGCGCGACTTACTCCGGACGCGCGAGGGCGCCATCGCCAACGGCGCGGCCATTACCGCGAAGGTCGGTCAACTCCGCTTCGAGGACGCCGCGAAGGATCTCATCGCTGACTACACCATCAACCAGAAGCGGACGATCGTCGATCTGACGCGCCGCCTCGATGACCATCTCACGCCCTGGTTTCGCGGTCGGCGCCTGTCCACGATTACGACGGCCGACGGCCGCGCCTACGTCAAGCAACGTCAAACCGAAGGCGCGGCGAACGCTTCGATCAATCTCGAGCTCGCCAACCTGAAGCGGCTCTTTACGCTCGCGATGCAAGCGGGACACGTCCTGCAGCGGCCCTACATTCCGATGCTCAAGGAAGACAACGTCCGGAAAGGGTTTTTCGAGCGCGAGCAATTCGATGCCGTTCGTCGGCACCTGAGAGAACCCCTCGATCACGCGGTCACGCTCGCCTACTACACCGGCTGGCGCATGGCCTCCGAGATCCTGACGCTCGAGTGGAATCAGATCGATCGCGCGGCAATGGTGATCCGTCTCGAGCCCGGCACGACGAAAAACAGGGAGGGCCGAACGTTCCAATACCGGGAGCTGGTCGAAGTGCGGGCGCGCTCTAGACGCGCTCTGGGCGCGTCACGAGGCGCTCGAGGGGAAAGGAATCATCGCTCCTCACGTGTTCTGCCGCGGTGGCGGGCAGCCCATCAAAAGCTTCTACACACGGTGGGACCAGGCCTGCACGGCTGCCGGCTGCCCCGGCCGTATTCCCGCACGACATGCGCCGCACGGCGGTGCGGAATCTCAACCGGGCCGGCGTGCCCGAAACGGTCGCGATGAAGATCACCGGCCACAAAACCCGCTCCGTCTTCGACCGCTACGACATCACGAGCGAAGAGGATCTGGCTGAGGCGGCGCGCAAGCTTCAGGCGCTGACAGGGACAATTTCGGGGACAATCGCGGAAAAACCGCGTCTTGCGGCGAATCGCGCGTTTGGCCGCAAGTCGCGAAGTATGAATTGTTTAGCTGCTGGTGACCGGGGCGGGGATCGAACCCGCGGCCCGCGCATTAAAAGTGCGCTGCTCTACCACTGAGCTACCCGGCCATATATGACTGGTCAGTAGTCGGTAGCCGGTAACTGGTAGCCGATGGAGCGCAGGTAGCGCGCTGAAGGGCTGCGGCTACAAGCTACCACCTACCGCCTACCAGCCAGCGGCAGTGTACCACGGCCGTTTGGCGACTTTTCCGGCTGCCCCCGCGTCTAACTGGTATAGGCAGCGCCCTTGCTAATTCAGTAGGGTCCCATGACTGAGAAGACGTCATCCAAGTCGAAAACTCTAGCTTTTCGAACAACCCAGCGGCGTAAGTCGTTGATCGAGTGGGAGGATCCGTCGCGCCCCGCCCACGTCCTCGACTGGCGACAACGTGCCCACGGTTTCGGACTCGACGTCGAGGAACGAGAGGACATCGATGAACAGCCGGCCTTCAGCATCTCGCCGGAGCGCATGCTCCGCGAAGACGAGCCCGAGGCCTTCATAGACCAGCCGCTCGCCGTTGAAGAGCAGGACGTTGACGAGCCTGAGGAAGAGGAAGAAATCGAGCAGGCCGAGCAGGCGGCGTCCCGCGAAGACGTCGACCTGGTTCGCCTCTACCTGCAGCACATCGGCAAGCGCCGGCTGCTCAAGGCACACGAGGAAGTGGCCATTGGGCAGCGCATCGAGACTGCCCAGCGGGATCTCGTTGCTGCCCTTGCTTCGATTCCGGCCGCCGTGCAGACGCTGGTCGCGCTTGCCGATCGTATTCGCATCCAGGGGGATCCGGCGGCAGAGCTGATCCTGCTGCCCGAAGGCGGGGAGCTTCGCGACGAGCACATCACCCCGGTGATGCGTGCGTTTGCGCGAATCAAACGCCGCCGAAAGGCCGTCGACACGCTGCGTGACCAACTCTCGAATCCGCGGTTGGCCGCGAGCACCCGCCGACGGCTCGAAGCTCAGCTCGCGCGCGCTCAAAAGGCGCTTTCCGATGATCTCGCGGCGCAGCCCATTCGTCCGTCGCTCGTTGACGACGTCGTGACCGAGTTGCGGGAGCTCGATCGCGCATTTCAGGATGCCGACAAGCTGCCGCGCGCGGTACGGACGCCTGAGCTCGCCGAGCTCGAATCACGGGCCGGACTGCCAGGTGTTGAATTCCGGAACCGCTTCGGCCGGGTGGAAGCCGCCGAAGATACTGTGCGCGAGACCAAACGCGAGCTGATGGAGGCCAATCTCCGCCTCGTCGTCTCGATCGCCAAGCGATATCTGAATCGTGGTCTGTCGTTCCTGGATCTCATCCAGGAGGGCAACATCGGCCTCATGAAGGCCGTGGACCGCTTCCAGTTCCGTCGCGGATTCAAGTTCTCGACGTATGCGACGTGGTGGATTCGCCAGGCGATCACCCGCGCCGTGGCCGACCTCGGGCGCACGATTCGGTTGCCCGTGCATATCATCGAATCGCTGAACAGGCTCGAGAAGGAACGCAAGGCGCTGCGCACGGAAAAAGGGCGCGAGCCGACGGCTTACGACCTTGCGGAACGACTCAAGATGCCCACCAGCAAAGTAAGGCTGCTGCTCGATGCGCGGCGGACGCCCTATTCGCTCGACATGAAGGTCGGCGAGGACGAGGGCACGGAGCTCGGCGAACTGCTCCACGATACGTCGGCGCGGACGCCCGAGGAATCTGTGATCCAGAGCGACGTCAGCAACGAGCTGGAACGCGCGCTGGCGCCATTGTCCGACCGCGAGCGCGAAGTGCTTCGACTGCGTTATGGGCTCGGCACCGACCGCGAGCATACGCTCGAGGAAATCGGCCGACATCTGTCGGTCACGCGTGAACGCGTCCGCCAGATCGAAAGCCGTGCGCTGCAGAAGCTGCGATCGACGAATCAGCGCCTCGTGGCGCCGGCGATCGGCCGGAGGCGGCCGGCGTGATGACAGGACTTTTGTAAGTCAAAAGGTAAAAGGTAAAAGGTAAAAGGCAAAAGGAAAAAAGGGCAAGGGGGCTAAGGGGCAAAGCAAGACGGCTACCATTAGCCCCCGTGCCGTCACCGCTCTATCAGCCGCAGCTCGCCACGCTCGTCACTGCTCCTCCCGCCGGCGACGAGTGGATCCATGAAATCAAATTCGACGGATACCGGATTGGATGTGTGATCCGGAACGGCCGTGTCTCCCTCCTTACCCGCAACGGCAACGACTGGACTGCAGTGTTTCCTGAGGTCGCCAGTGCTGCACGTGAGCTTGGAGTACGCGATGCCCTGATCGACGGCGAAGTGGTCATGCTGCTGCCTGACGGACGCACGAGCTTTCAGGCGCTGCAGAACGCCTCTTCAGGCAAGGCGTCGCGCGATTCGCTGGTGTACTTCGTGTTCGACGTGCTGCGCCTTGATGACGAACGGCTCGCGCGCATGCCGCTGGAGGAACGGAAGGAGCGTCTCCGCGCACTGATCGGCGTACGCAATAGAGGGCGCATTCGGTACGCAGATCACGTCATCGGTCAGGGAGCTGCGTTTCTCGAGCAGGCGTGCAGCGCCGGACTCGAGGGGATCGTGTCCAAGCGCCGCGACCTGCCGTACACGCCTGGACGACACGGGGGCTGGCTCAAGATAAAGTGCATTCAGCGCCAGGAGCTCGTCATCGGCGGATTCACCGATCCGGAAGGCGTGCGCGCCGGGATCGGCGCGCTGCTCGTGGGCCACTACGACGGCGACCGGCTCGTGTTCGCGGGAAAAGTCGGCACCGGCTTCGCGCACAAGACCGCGCTGGAGCTGCGGAAAAAGCTCGAAGCCATCGAGCAGGCAACGTCTCCATTCGAACCGCCGCCTCCGGGCAAGCTCGGTCGCATCGCGCACTGGGTGAAGCCCGTGCTCGTCGCCGAAGTCGCATTCACGGAGTGGACGAGCGACGGCAAGATCCGCCACCCGTCATTTCAGGGACTTCGGGCCGACAAGAAGCCGCGCCAGGTCGTGCAGGAGAAACCCAGTACACAGGCAAGTCCTGACGTAGGGCGGACCCTTCGGGTCCGCCGGGCAAGCTCACAGGGCTCGCGCCACATCAGCGCCGGCAAGTCCAACCCGCGCCCGGCGGTTCTCGGAGTAGGCATCTCGAACGCAGATCGCATCGTCTATCCGAGCCCCAAACTGACGAAGCTGGATGTCGCGCGCTACTACGAATCGATTCAAAAGTGGGTCGTCCCGCATGTCGCTGGCCGCCCTCTCACTCTCGTCCGCTGTCCGGAAGGACTGGCGGCGGGATGCTTCTACATGAAACATTCGCCGACGTGGGCGCCCGAGGCCCTGCGGCGCGTGCGGATCCAGGAAAAAAAGAAGATTGGCGACTATCTGGTTGCCGACGACATTGCCGGCGTCATCAGCCTGGTGCAGATGGGCGTGCTCGAAATACATACATGGAATTCGACCGTTGACGAGGTGGAACGGCCGGATCGCATCGTCATCGACCTGGACCCTGGCGAAGAGATCAAGTGGGACCAGGTGATTGCCGCCGCGCGCGCGGTCCGCTCCGCGCTTGAAGCGCTCGACCTCGAGTCGTGGGTGAAGACGACGGGGGGCCGCGGGCTCCACGTGGTTGCGCCGCTCAAGCCGTACGCCGACTGGTCGGCGTGCCTCGAGTTCTGCCGTGGCCTCAGTGAGGCGCTCGAGCGCGCACAGCCCGATCGCTATACAACCGAGTTCGCGAAGGCGGGACGCCGGCGCAAAATCCTGATTGATTACCTGCGCAACAACCGAACGAACACGTCAATCGCCGCGTATTCGACACGCGCCCGCGAAGGCGCCCCTGTCAGCGTACCCCTGCGATGGGAAGACCTGCGGACGTCGGTCGACCCGAAGTCCTTCTCGCTGCTGTCTGTCCCCGCTCGCCTCGAACGGATTTCCGAAGATCCGTGGAAGGGCTACTGGTCGTGCCGTCAGCGTCTCACGCAACAACGCGTGAAAGCATTAGGAAAACTGGCCGACTGAAGCCAGACCTACAACAGAGGCGGGAAAAAAGGCCGCGAACTATGCCGCGGCCGTTTGAGGTGCCGCGGAGGCCACGGTTACCGTGCCACCCGCCATCAGCGGCAGCCACAGATCGAGGGCTGCGACTTCATCCGACCACAGCGGGCGATCAGGAAACGGGTGGGACTGCAGAGCCGTGATCGACGCGTGCGGAACCAGGAGGCCCGGCTGCCCGCTGCGCTGCGGGAGCACGCATGCGATGTCGTCCGGTCTCGTCACGATTGGAAGATTCGGAGCGGACCGTGACGAGATTTGCCGAAGCGCCACCGGATCGACCACGATCAGCGCCTCGTCTTCTCCCGCGGGTCGCAGCGGAATAGAAACACCTTCCGGCCACTTCCCTTGATCGTCGCCGTCTACCCACATATAGGCGGCGCCCGCCTTCAGCACTCCCAACAGCACCGCGGCGAGCTGCGGCGATCGCTCCATCTTGACGATCACGCGGGACGCACGTAGAAGACCGCACGCGATCAGGTGCCGCGCGACGACGTTCGCGTGTTGGTTGAGCTCGCGGTACGTCAGGCACCGGTGAGCGCCCGCAATCGCCACTTGATCGCCTCGCGCAACGACTTGCCGTTCGACAACACGGTGAACACCCAGCGCACACATTGCGATGCTGATCGGCTGCAAGCGAAGGGCCATCCCTAGGTGGTAGGTGGTAGGTGGTAGGTGGTAGGTGGTAGGTGGTAGGTGTAGGTAGTAGGCGGTAGGTGGTTAGGTGGTAAGTCGCAGGTGGTCCCCAGTGCGAAAACTTGATACCTACTTGGATACCTGATGACTGGTAACAGGTAACTGATGAGCCCTCAACCAGCTCAACTACGTGCTACCAACTATCCACTACCAGCTAGCCACCACCTACCGACCTACCGACTACCGACTACCAGGCAGGCGGGGCGTCACAAGGCCCCCACGCTCACGTAGGGCGCGGCTTTACGCCGCGCCAGGCGGGCCGTTAAGGCCCGCCCTACCGTTATGAAACTACCGACTACCAGCTAGTAGTTCACTGCCACCTGAACAATCGCAGCGCGAGGAGAAACGGCACGACACCCCAGAACGCGAGCAAGGTGATTTCGTTCGCGATCGCTGGGAGTGACGCACCTTCGAGGACCACCGCGCGGAGCGCGTCGTTCAGTGCGGTGAGTGGCAGCATGTGAATGGCCGGCTGCAGGAAGTCCGGAAAGTTCGCCGTTGAAAAGAAGACGCCGCTGAGCACCCACATCGGCAGCATCGACAGGTTCAGAATGCCGGAGATCGCCTCGATGGTGGCGGCTCGACTCGCCGCGAGCAGGCCGAGCGCGGCAAACGACAACGCGCCAAGCACGCACACGGCGAGCACCGCCACATACGACCCGTTGATCGGCATGCCGAACGCGAACACGCCGAAGGCGAGCGTCACCCCGGCTTCCGGCACCAGATACACGAGCCGCGCGATGACCTGCGCCAGAAGATATTCGCTCTTCCGCATGGGGCTGGCCACGAGCCGCTTGAGCAGCTTGCGCAATCGCGCCTGCGCGATCGAAAAGCCGATCCCCCACATGCCGGTGCTCATGATGTTCATGCCGAGGATTCCCGGTATCAGCCAGTCGACGTAGCGGGATCCCGGCACGTTCAATGCCTCCTCGCGCGCGGTCCAGGGGTCGGTGCGTCCCGCTGCGCGCTTCAACACATCGTCGACGACTGCGCGGGCGATGCGGCTCTCGTCGCGGGCCGAATCGAACCGGTACGTGGGAGGCAGCGTAGGCACGACCACCAGTTGCACGTCGCCCTCGCGAATGGCGCGTTCCTCGCCTGATGTGATGTCGCGAACCACGATGCCCGGTGCGGCG
Organism: uncultured Acidobacteriota bacterium; assembly: GCA_963814955.1. GTDB lineage: Bacteria > Acidobacteriota > Vicinamibacteria > Vicinamibacterales > UBA2999 > DATCJA01. Next base: position 1,032,102 of record CAWFEX010000004.1, on the reverse strand, counting down.
CTCAACATTCGCCGCACCTCGTCGGCCTGCGGGCCCGGCGCCACGCCGACGCGCACCGGCTGCGTGCCGCGTGCAGGAAACGCCACGGCCAACGCCAGCGACATGACAATTGGAAACACAACCGCCCAGAACAGCGCTTCGGGCTCGCGGACGAATTCCCGGAGCCGCGCCTTGGTCAGCTCCGCCAGCGGATGACTTGCCCCGCCGCGGTCGGGCGGTCTGAAGTCGACGCCGTCACTCATCGCGCAGATGCTTGCCGGTCAGTGTCATGAAGACGTCCTCGAGCGTGCCGCGGCGCGTGACGACCTTGGGTGTGCCCAGCGACTCAATCAACTCGCCTGGCGTGCCGAATGCGATGATTCGACCCAGGTCCACCACGGCGACTCGATCGCAGATAACCTCGGCCTCGTCCATGTAATGCGTCGTCAGCAGAATCGTCCCGCCTTCGGCGCGAAACTGCTCGAGGATGCTCCACAGCTGGCGTCGCGACTGAGGATCGAGTCCGGTGGTCGGCTCATCGAGGAACAGCAGATCCGGCGCGCCGGCCAGTGCGCATGCGAGAGCGAGCCTCTGTCTCTGTCCTCCCGACAGCTTCCCCACCCAGCTCGTGCGCTTCCCTTCGAGCTCCACCAGTCGCAGCAGGTCGGCGATCGAACGGCCGCGGTGATAGAACGATCGAAACAGCCGGAGGGTTTCCTCGGCCGTGAGCTTCTCGGCCAGACGCGTCTCCTGAAGCTGAATGCCGAGGCGCTGCCGCAGCTCGGCGTCATGGGTGCGCCACCGCATGCCAAGCACTTCGACGTCTCCCGCGTCGGGCGCCAGCAGGCCCTCCAGGATCTCGATCGTGGTTGTCTTGCCCGCACCGTTCGGCCCGAGCAGACCGAAACACTCGCCTCGCTGGACGGTCAGCGAAAGGCCATCGACGGCCACCACGTCGCCATAACGTTTGGTGAGCCGCTCGCAACGGACGGCGGGCGATGTCATCACGACAAGAATCTGTAACGTGCAAGATCCGGCAATCGTGCGCCAGATCGTGTCTGCATTTTAGATTTCGAATCTCGAATTTCGGTTTAGACTCGATCTGTGCCTGCCACTGTGCTCATTGCCGCTGTCCAGCATCTTGCCTCGCTCAAGGAACGCGAGGAGCTCGTTGACACCATCATGTTTTCCGACGCCGAGGCGCTCAAGGCGCTCGACGTGATCACGCGCCAGCGTCCTGACATCGTGCTTCTGGACCGGCTTTTTGCGGAGACGTCTCGAGGCACCGCGCTCATCAACCGGATCAAAGCTGATCCCTCTCTAGGTGCCTGCGAAATCAGAATCGTCGAAGACGATCGCAGCTACACACATGTCGCGTCACCGCGCGCGGCTGCACCGATCCCGATGTCAATGGGAGGCGGCGGTGCCGCCACGATCGTCATCGAAGAACTGGCGGTCAGCCCTCCAGCGGCGGCGCTCGACAAGATCGGAACGCGACACTCCCCGCGATTCAAGATTGTCAACGGCGTAGACGTGGAAATTGATGGCAATCCGGCGACGCTCGTCGATTTGTCTGTCTCAGGGGCCCAGGTGGTGTCGCTCACCATCCTGAAGCCCAATCAGCGCGTCCGATTCATCATGCCGTCCACCAAACCGCCCATACGCCTCAAAGCCGCGGTCGCGTGGGCGTCGTTCGAGATTCCAAAGGGGCTTGCGCGGTACCGCGCGGGGATCCACCTGCTCAATGCGGACGCGGCCGCGATGATGCGCTTCATCGAGCGGCACAAACAATAACGTCAAGCACCCAGCCAGCCCGCAGCGGCGGATCCGGGCTTCACGATCGTTTCCTGTCGATCCGAGCCGGTTGAGATGATCGCGCACTCCACGCCACTCACCGCTTCGAGCCGCTCGATGTAGCGGCGCGCTTCGACGGGCAGCTGGTCTATTCGCGTGGCGCCTTTCGTGGGCGCCGACCACCCAGGCACCGTTTCATACACCGGCTCCGCGTCTGTCAGCATCCGCAGATCCGCGGGAAATTCGGTCAGCGTCCCCTGTGGCGTGCGATAGCCAGTACAGAGCTGCACCGAAGGCAATCCATCGAGCACGTCGAGCTTCGTGAGCGCCAGCGCATCGAGACCGTTGATCCGCGCCGAATAGCGGACCACTACTGCGTCATACCACCCACAGCGTCGCGGCCGCCCCGTTGAGGCGCCGTACTCTTGCCCTCCTTCGCGAAGCCGGTCGGCAAGCGGGCCCGTGAGCTCGGTGGGTAAGGGCCCCTCCCCCACCCTGGTGGTGTACGCCTTCGCCACGCCGAGCACACCGCCGATGGCGCGCGGCGGGACGCCCAGACCCGTGCAGATGCCGCCTACAGATGCGTTAGACGACGTCACGAACGGATACGTGCCGTGATCGATATCGAGCAGCGTGGCTTGCGCTCCCTCGAACATTACCGACTTGTCATCGCGCATCATCCGCGTCAGGAGCAGCGAGACGTCGGCGACCCACGGACGCACCCGATCGCCGAAGGCGACCAGCTGCTCGTAGAGCGGCTGCCAGTCGAGGGTTGACTCGTTGATGACGCGGTTGCGCGCGCTGACGTTTTCGCGAACCTCCTCGGCGAGCGCCGCGCGGTCGCCGAGCAGATCGCAGATGCGGATCCCGCGCCGGCCGATCTTGTCTTCATACGCGGGGCCGATACCGCGCGACGTGGTGCCAATCTTGCGCTCGCCACGACGCGCCTCCGACAGCACGTCGAACTCGCGGTGATATGGCAGGATGACGTGCGCTTTCTCGCTGATGACGAGGCGGCCGTCTACGGCAACGCCCATCTGGCCCAGCTCGTCGATCTCCTTGAACAACGCCTGCGGATCGATGACGACCCCGTTTCCAATGATGCAGGTCACGTCCGGGTGCAGAATGCCGGACGGAATGAGATGGAGGACGAATTTCCTGCCTTCCACGTACACCGTGTGACCGGCGTTATGGCCACCCTGATAACGCGCGACGGCCGAAAAACGCGGCGTCAGCATGTCGACGATCTTGCCTTTACCTTCGTCGCCCCACTGCGCGCCAAGAACAGCGATGTTCAATGACATGCGGTCCTATCGTAGCAGCAGGTCCGGCTGAAGCCGGACACTACGTCCAGGAATGCACGGAGACCTGCGCGCTACGACGCAGTAAAGTACCTAAGGTGCCTGAGCGAACCCGCACTTTAGGCACTCTAGGCACCTTAGATCCGCAACCTGCCCTATGCCTGCTGCCATTCAGTTGGACGGCTCGAGTCTGACGCTCGAGAACCTCGCCGCCATCGCGCACGACTTCGCTGCGGTCGCCATTGCCGACAGCGCCCGCGCGCGCGTGCGCGCCGCGCGATCGCTCGTTGACGACTTCGCGCGCCGCGACGAACCGACGTACGGCATCAACACGGGCTTCGGCAATTTCGCAGAGGTGCGGATTCCGGCAGACTCGCTGTCGGACCTCCAAGTCAACCTGCTCCGCAGTCATGCCGCTGGCGTCGGCGACAGCCTGCCGGTTCCCGTTGTGCGCGCGACAATGGCGCTGCGTGCGAACGTGCTCGCCAAGGGATTCTCCGGCATCAGAATCGAAACCCTCGAGCTGCTCGTCGAGCTCCTGAACCGCCGCGTCCATCCCGTCGTCCCGTCGCGCGGATCGGTGGGCGCCAGTGGCGACCTCGCGCCGCTTGCGCATCTGGCCCTGGTGCTGATCGGCGAAGGCGAAGCCTGGCGGGGTCATGAGACCGAGCCAGGCGCCGAGGCCCTGCGTCATGCTGGCCTGACGCCCGCGGCTCTGGCAGCCAAGGAAGGACTTGCCCTGATCAACGGCACGCAGCCGTCGACTGCGCTTCTTGGGTTGACGGCAGGGTCACGCCGAGCGACTGGCGCGCGCGGCCGATATTGCGGCCGCCATGAGCATCGACGCGCTGCACGGCTCCACGCGGCCCTTCGACGCCCGTATTCACTCGGCCCGCGGCTTCGCGGGCCAGCAGATCTCAGCGGCCAACCTGATGGCGCTGATGTCGGAGAGCCCGATCAATGCATCCCACGCCAATTGCGGCCGCGTTCAGGACGCCTATTCGATGCGATGTACCCCGCAAGTGCACGGCGCCGCCCGCGAAGCGCTCGCTTTTGCGCGGCAGGTGTTCCAAACCGAGGCCAATGCCGCTACCGACAACCCAATGGTGTTTCACGACTCCGGCGAAATCGTCTCCGGCGGCAACTTCCACGGTGCGCCGGTGGCAATCGCCAGCGACGTGCTCTGCCTCGCTCTCACGCAACTGGCCACGATCAGCGAACGTCGATGCGAACGGCTGGTCAATCCGGCGCTCAGCGGGCTTCCCGCGTTCCTCACGCGGCATGGAGGATTGGAGTCGGGACTGATGATGGCGCAAGTCACCGCAGCCGCGCTGACGTCGGAGCTCAAGACGCTCGCGCATCCCGCGAGCGTGGACAGCATTCCCACATCCGGCAACCGCGAAGATCACGTCAGCATGAGCATGGCCGCGGGACTGAAAGCTGCGCGCGCCGCCGAGTTCGCACGCGACGTGATCGCGTGCGAACTGCTGTGCGCATGCGAGGCGATCGATCTGCTGCAGCCGCTCGTCTCGTCGGCGCCGCTCATGCGCGTTCATGATTTCATTCGCAGTCGCGTGCCGATCTTCGAGCACGATCGTCCACTGTCGCCCGATCTTCGTACGATTTCAAATACGATTGTCTCCGGAGAGCTCGAACGCGCGTGCGCGCTGAAAGTCAACTGAAAATTTTTTTGGGAAATTCATTTGACAAGCGCGCGCACGATTCTTAAGTTCTGATCTTTCGCGTTCGGCTCCCCAGCTCTTCTTGCCACTAATGACAATTGCTACGCGCGTGATCCGGGCGCCTCGCGGCTCTGCACTGTCGTGCAAGGCGTGGCCTCAGGAAGCAGCGCTGCGCATGCTGATGAACAATCTCGATCCGGACGTCGCGGAACGTCCCGACGATCTGGTCGTGTACGGCGGCTCCGGCAAGGCCGCGCGCAACTGGCCGGCGTACGACGCCATCGTTGCGGCGCTGCGGCGGCTCGATCACGACGAGACGCTGCTCATCCAGTCGGGCAAGCCCGTTGGCGTGTTCCGAACGCACGCCGGCGCGCCGCGCGTGCTCATCGCCAACGCGCTTCTGGTGCCCGCGTGGGCCACGTGGGAGAACTTCCGCGACCTCGAGGACCGCGGTCTGACCATGTACGGCCAGATGACCGCCGGAAGCTGGATATATATCGGAACACAGGGGATTTTGCAGGGAACTTACGAGACTTTCGCCGCGGCTGCGCGGCGCCATTTCGGCGGTTCGCTGGCCGGACGCCTTGTCGTGACGGCGGGTCTTGGCGGCATGGGCGGCGCCCAGCCGCTGGCTGCCACCATGAACGGCGGTGCGGCGCTCGTCGTTGAGGTCGATCCCGACCGGATTGCCCGCCGGCGCGCAACGGGTTATCTCGACGAGGCGACGACGGACCTCGACGAAGCACTGGCACGCGTCGACAGCTGGCGACACACTCGCACGGCGCGTTCAATCGGTCTTGCCGGAAACGCCGCAGACGTGTTGCCGAAAATTCTACAAAGCGGTCTCGTGCCCGATATCGTCACCGATCAGACATCGGCTCACGACGCGCTCAACGGGTACGTTCCGCAAGGCATGTCACTTGCGCAGGCGGCGAGTCTGCGCGAAGGTCAACCCGAACGATACGTAGAGCGATCGATGGCGTCGATGGCATGCCATGTGGAAGCGATGCTCGCGCTTCACGCACGCGGCGCTGTGGTGTTCGACTACGGCAACAACATTCGCGCGCAGGCAAAACGCGCCGGCGTTGAAAACGCGTTTGACATTCCGGGCTTTGTGCCGGAATATGTGCGTCCTCTCTTCTGTGAGGGTAAAGGCCCGTTCCGATGGGTCGCACTCTCGGGAGATCCCGACGACATTCTGGTTACTGATCAGGCTGCGCTCGACATGTTCTCCGAAGACGACGCGCTGTGCCGCTGGATACGCATCGCACGCGAGCGTGTGAAGTTCCAGGGATTGCCGGCACGCATCTGCTGGCTCGGGTACGGCGATCGCGCAAGATTCGGACGACGGATCAACGAGCTGGTGCGATCGGGAGCGATCAAGGCGCCGATCGTGATTGGCCGCGACCACCTCGACAGCGGATCGGTGGCATCGCCGTATCGCGAAACCGAGAGTATGCTCGACGGCAGCGACGCGATTGCGGACTGGCCGGTGCTGAACGCGCTGCTGAACGCCTCGGCGGGTGCGACGTGGGTGTCGGTGCATCACGGGGGCGGAGTTGGGATTGGTTATTCGCTGCATGCCGGCATGGTTGTGGTTGCCGACGGGACGCGAGAGGCCGACGAAAGGCTCGAGCGGGTGCTGACATGCGATCCGGGCATCGGCGTGGCCCGGCACGCGGATGCGGGATATCCCGAAGCGCTCGCGACGGCGAAATCACACAATATCAGGCTGCCTATGCGCGAGCCTTCGACAGGCTCGGGCCCCCCCGAGGGGGAATCGAGGGGTGAGGCGCCTCAGAACAAATCACGGGGCCGGGCATAACCGGTCCGGGAAGGCGGGGTACGAGGAATGACGAGTCCGTATACAGGATTCGACCGGCGCGTACAGGGCGCGCTCGAGGCGTCACCATCACGCATTCCAGTAATTCCAGGGGGTTGCGGCACCGGCCGCACGTGGCTGCTGCAGCGAGTGCGCGACCGCGTCGGCCGCGGCGCCGCGCAGTACGTCGACGTCGAGCGCTGCGCCACCACGCCGGAGCGGTTTCTCCAGGCGGTGGTCTCCTCGTCGCCGTTTCCCTGGCACGTCGAGGGGGCGCCGGCAAGCGCCCGCGAGGCGTTCGACATGCTCCTGCGTTTCTTCGACGACGCCCGCGCTCCGGGTGGCACGCCGTGCACATTCCTGTTCGATGAGGTGCTGGAGCTGCGGACCTTCGAAAGCTTCCCCGGCCTGCGGCATGTGCTGCGCGATCTGCTCGAGTCGCTGTCGGCGAGCCCGAATCGTTTCGTGCTGACAACACGGTACATGGCCCGTGCGCACCGGCTGCTGCGCGACGCGACCTCGCGCTTCGAGGTGATGCACCTCCCATTACTCGCGCCAGCTGAGATCGCGGACCTGCTTGCGCCGGCGTTCAACGGCTACGAACAGACGCCGACGGACGACCGCGACTATCTCGTTCGGGCGGTACAGGCCATCACAGACGGGCGCACGATCTATGTGCGCGCGATCGGAGATGCGATGGGCCAGATGGGCCGGGGTGCGGACCCAATCAGCGCGCTCACAGCGCTTCTCGCTCCGGGCAACGAGCTCGAGCGGTGGTGCCGGTTCTGCTACGAACTGCGCCTCCATCGCGCACGCGGGTACGGCGCGCTCAAAGCGATCCTCGACATCCTCGCGGAAGATGAGCCGCTGACATTGACCGAAATTTCCCTGCGCCTGCACCGCACGCCTGGATCAACGAAGGACTATCTCTCGTGGCTCGAGGACGTGGACCTGGTGGCGTCGCGACAGAAGCGGTACAGCTTCACCGATCCGCTGCTGCGCCTGTGGGTGCGGCTGCACTGTCGCGCGACGCAGCCGACCGAAGAGGACGTCGCGCACGAGGTGCAGCGATATGCCGCGGCGCGCGTGCCGCAGCGCGAGCCTGCCCCTGCCCTCGCCTATGCCGGGGCCGGTATTGAGGCGACGCCGGAAGAGCGAAAGAGCTGGGGCATTATTGAAATCGACTGAAGTGCAAACTTGAAAGTGGAAAGTTCAAAGTAAGTTCCCAAGTAACTGCTTACTTGCGAACTTACTTTTTACTTTTTACTTTTCAGTTTCTACTTTCAAGTTGCACCAACGCCATCCTCGCAGCTTCCTGTTCAGCCTCTTTTTTTGCCCTGCCGGTCGCGGTCCCGAGGATTTCACCGCTGACAACCACCTCGATCGTGAAGAGCTTGCGGTGATCGGGGCCTGAGGCCCCGGCAACGCGGTATTCGGGCAGCGCGTGCCCCGATGCCTGCAGCCGTTCCTGCAGAGCGGACTTGTAATCCCTGCCCACGACGTCCTGCTCCGCGCCGGCGGCAATCGCCGGACCCAGCTCGCGCTCCAGAAATGCCGCGGCCGCAGGCAAGCCTCCATCGAGATACACCGCCGCGATCAACGCCTCGAACGCGTCGGCGAGCAGCGCCTGCTTGAAGCGTCCCCCGGTCTTCTCTTCCCCGCGACCGAGCAGGAGGTGCTCGCCCAGTTGAATCGCTTCGGCGTGCCGCGCCAGCGACTGGGTGGAGACGACGGCGGCCTTGATCTTCGACTTCTGCCCCTCTGTGTAGTCCGGATATCGCCGAAACAGCGCCTCGGCGACCACGAGTCCCAGCACGGCGTCGCCGAGAAACTCCAGCGACTCATTGTCGTAGACGCCGCCGGACACGTCCTCGGCCGCGCGCGACCTGTGCGTGAGCGCGTGCTCCAGCAGCCCGCGATCCCTGAAGCGGTAACCGACGCGCTGCTGCAGCTCGTCGAACTCATCGCGCAGACGGATGACGCGGGTGCCGACGTCCTCGCGATGGCTTTCGATGATGCGCCGCGCATCTTCCGCCACGTGGGCCGGCACCGCAATCCGGATCTCGCCGAGCGGACTGAGCGCCATCGGCCAGAGCGCCTGGGGGTTGCCCGACATGCGAAAGCTCGCGATGCCGTGGCTGTCGAGCAGTGCCATCACAACGCTCGCCTCGATATCCGATCGAGTGGTGAAGACGACTATCGGCTCCATTCGGCGTGTTCGAGAAAGGTGACTGCTGAATGCGGATCCATTGCCCGGAGGACGAATGCGGATTGCAGAATAGAATGAGTGATCGTGAGATTACGCGAGAACGCCCGCTTCAGCACCATCTGTGTCCACGCAGGACAAACGCCAGATCCCTCGACCGGCGCCATTATCACTCCAATCTACCAGACATCGACCTACGTGCAGGACGCGCTGGGCGTCCACAAGGGATATGAGTACGCCCGCACGCAGAACCCGACGCGTTCGGCCCTCGAAGCGAACCTCGCTGCAATCGAGGGCGGGAAGGCGGGTTTCTGCTTTGCATCGGGCATGGCGGCGACGAGCGCCGTCATGACGCTGCTCAAGTCGGGCGACCACGTCGTGGCGACCGCCGACATGTACGGCGGTACATATCGACTCTTCGAACAGGTGCTTCGAAAATACCAGCTCGATTTCACCTACGTGAACACCTCGCGTCTGAGCGAACTGGAGCGGGCGATCAGGCCGGCGACCCGTCTGATCTTTCTCGAGACGCCGACCAACCCCATGCTCGCCGTCACCGACCTCGCTTCGGCGTGCACGATCGCGCACGGGCACGGCATTCCGGTCGCCGTCGATAACACGTTCGCGAGCCCCTTCGTGCAGCGGCCGATTGCGTTTGGCGCCGATCTGGTCATTCACAGCACGACGAAGTTCCTGAACGGTCATTCGGACAGCGTCGGCGGCGCGGTGATTGCCGTTCGCGACGATCACATCGAGTGGCTCCGCTTCGTTCAGAATGCCCAAGGCGCGATCATCGGCCCGATGGACGCCTGGCTGGTGCTGCGCGGCACCAAGACGCTCACGGTACGCATGGAGCGGCACAATGCAAACGCGATGGCTCTTGCCCAGTATCTGGCCTCGCATCCGAAGGTGACCGCCGTCCATTACCCTGGGCTCCCCTCCCACCCGCAGCACGAGCTGGCCAGGCAGCAGATGCGCGGCTTCGGAGGTCTTATCTCGTTCCAGCTTGGATCGCTCGAGCGCGCACGAACCGTCCTCAACAGCGTGCGTCTCATTTCGCTCGCGGAGAGCCTCGGGGGCGTGGAAACACTCATCAGCCACCCGGCGACCATGACGCATGCCGCCATTCCCGACGACCAGCGCCAGCAGCTCGGCATCCACGACGACCTGGTGCGGCTCTCGGTGGGGATCGAGGACGTCGAGGACCTCGAGGAAGATCTGACTCAGGCGCTCGATCGCATCCCGTCTGCGTGATTTCGTTGTCGGACCGTGGCTGAGCTCATAGATTTCGCCCTGCACGCCGATCGCTACCTCCTGGATCTCGCCGGGACCTACGGCATCTGGATCTACGCGATTCTGTTCGTGATCGTCTTTGCAGAAACCGGCCTGGTCGTCACCCCGTTTCTGCCCGGTGATTCGCTGCTCTTTGCGGCAGGCGCGATTGCCGCGGCTGGCGCGCTCGACGTCCGGGTCGCGGCGCTGCTGCTGGTGGTGGCTGCGGTAGCGGGCGACGCCGTGAATTATTCGGTTGGGCGCTCGGCGGGTCTGCGGATCATTCAGCTGGCCCGGACCGATCCCCGCTGGGGCCGGTGGATCAACCCCGCGTATGTCTCGCGCGCGCATGATTTCTTCGAGCACCACGGCGGCAAGGCCATCGTCCTGGCGCGGTTCGTGCCGATTGTCCGGACGTTCGTGCCGTTTGTCGCCGGCGTCGCCGAGATGTCCTACCGCACGTTTGCGATGTACAACGTCACCGGCGGGCTTGCCTGGGTGGTGATCTGTCTCGGCGCCGGCTATCTCTTCGGGAATGTTCCCATCGTCAAAGAAAACTTCTCGCTTGTCGCGCTTGGCATCGTGTTCGTGTCGCTGCTCCCGATGGCATTCGAGTACTTGCGATACCGCCGCCAGTCGACCCCGCCCCGCTCCGCTCCACCGTAACGACGGTATACGCCCGACCCCGTCTTTATCCGGACCCCGTCGTGCTTTCCCCTATCCACCGCAGATATGCCTCGGAACCGCCCGACGCCGGAATCACGAGAAATTCCGGCACTTCATACGGGTGGAGCTGCCGGAGCCGCTGTTCGAGCGCGGCTACCTGCGTGTGCCGGGTCTTGATGATGAGCTGTCGTTCCTGGTCGCTCTCGATACTGCCCTTCCATCGATAGACCGACGTCATCGCCGGCAGCACGTTCACGCAGGCGGCGAGCCGCTCCTCGACGAGCGTTCGCGCCAGAGCCGCTGCATCGGCGTCGATGCCGAGCGTGGTGAGGACGATGACGGCGTCGATTTCCAGATCGGAATGTAACTTTTCTGTTGTACTCACGATCAAAACGCGCTATTGTGGCACACGGTAGACAAACGGCTCTTCCGACACCTGGATGGCGAAACGATCTTCTTCAGCTCGCGACGCGCACACGCAGCAGCCGCGCAAACGGCGTCGGACGATTCAGTATCTGCTGCTGGCGGTCGGCTGCGTGCTGCTCATCGACGCACTGGTCGGCGACAAGGGTCTGCTGGCGATGATGCAGGCGCGGGCGCGCTATCGCGAGCTCGAGCAGTCGCTCGCCACCGCCCGCACCGACAACGCCCGCCTTCGCGAAGATGCGCGGCGCCTGCGGGAGGATCCCGGCACGATTGAAGAAATCGCCCGCCGCGAGCTTGGCCTGATTCGTCCCGGCGAGAAGCTGTTCATCATCAGGGACGTCGAATCGCGCGACCGACGATAGACCGGTCCTTTCCCACCTTTACGCCTCAGGACCTGCGTGTTAGAGTGAATCTCTTCTGGCTGGTCGGTAGCTGGTAGTCGGTCGCTGGTAGTCGCCTAGCCAGAGTCGGTTGCTGTTGGTCCAAAGCGCAGGTTTTGTCCACGCGCTTCCAGCAGTCAGCACACATGACGCGGGGTGGAGCAGTCCGGTAGCTCGTTGGGCTCATAACCCAAAGGTCGGGGGTTCAAATCCCCCCCCGCAACCACAACCACTTTCGACAACAGCCGCCAGCATTGAGCCATCGCGCTCTCCAGCGGCTGCTGCCAACATCCTTCCCAGGTTTCCGAACAACACCATCAGCTTGCTTCAGCGGCGATTTCTATCCGGCGAGTCGCGAGATTAAGCAGGAACGTAGGTCAACCTGATCACATCCTCGCCAATCCGGTCATTAGTCATAAGGCGGAGCGGCGGCCGGGGTCCGGCGAAATATGGTTTGCCGTGACCAAGCACGACGGGGTGCAGGTAGATTCGATACTCATCGATCAGGCCAAGTTCGGTGAGGCTTTGCGCCAAGCCCGGGCCAGCAACTTCGATCTCCCCGTCGCGCTCGGCCTTCAGCTCGCGGATCGCGGCCTCAAGATCATCCTCAACAAGCCTGGCGTTGGGGCCGACCGACTTCAACGAGCGCGAGACGACCCATTTCGGCTGGTTCCGCCACGCCGCCGCGAAGGCGTGTTCATCTGCATCCCATTCGGGATGATCGTCGTCCCAGTAACGCATGACCTCATACATTTGGCGACCGTAGACACTGCCCGCCTGCCCCTGAGCCTCCTCGATGAAGTGGCGGAAGAGGGTGGGGCTAGGCGCAAACGCCATATGGTCGACGTAGCCGTCCAGGGACTGGTTCATTCCGAACACGAGCTTAGCCATACCACTTCCTTTCCTCACGCGGCACATCCGCGCGGTTCTGCTGCGAGATCATGCCGCGACCTCCAGGACACGTGTCGCCAATGGCACGTGCCCCCCCAACCAATATTGACGGGCCGATTTTGTTTGAAGATCGCGCCCGTTCTTGTTTGTCCGAACACTCTCAAAAACACGCCATAAAACGACACTTTTCGACAGCGTCCGACAAGAAAGGCTGGCACAACGGCTGGCACAACGTCGCGCCTTGTTACACTCTGTCGCGGCATGGCAAGAAACGGTGAGGGACGGGGCCCCCTGACCGATACTACGGCTCGATCACGTTCCCCGACTGAATCAGCCGCTGGAACGGGAACTCCTCGGACGGGACGCAGTAGATCTGCTCGTCCCAGCGCTTCGCCTTTTCGCGATTCAGCTTCATCCGCTTGACGTCGCTCGACCACGGCTTCGAGTAGACGACCGGGTCGGTGATCGTCATCACGAGCTCGAGCGTGTCGGCGTCCAGGCGACGGTAGCGTTCCTGCAGGCGCATCTCCTCCGAGTGCGGGTAGCCGAACTTGTCCACCCAACTCCGGCCGTCGAAGGCGACCGAATCGACCACCAGCGTGTCGTCTTCCCATCGCCCCACCGAGAAGCCGTTCCACTTCGGATCCACGGTTGCCGGATCCGGCAACGCGCGGCCGTCCATCCAGATTTCCCGCCAGTCGTGGCGGTACTCGAAGAACTGCAGGATCCGGTTCGGCAGCTGCACGATCTCGAACGTGTTGTGTGGCTCGACGATCTCGGTGCTCAGATGGCGCACCAGCCCGAGCGGTTCGCAGCGTCCCAGCGGATCGTTCCGCGTGGTCCCGCGCCGTGGACCGTAGCCGGGCTTGTTCGCGTCGTTCATCTTCTTCCCCTCGGGCGTGAAGGGAGCTTCGAGCGGGGCACCTCGGCCGCTGCCGGGCACGTTGCTGAAGCTGACGACGGGCGACGTCCGATCCCAATGCCCTGACAGGTCCCGGGGATCGAACTTCTGCTGGGCGCCCAGGCCGGCGACGAACACACCCGCAAACATCAGAAGGGCGAGCAATCGCATCAGTTGCCCCCGCCGCCCTGCTCCAGCAGCTTGCCGTTGATCTCGACGCGACGCGCGAAAATCACGTTCGGCGCGCTCTTGTGCGGCGGGCCCGACACGGTAAGCGTGTCGCCGGGCTTCACGGAGTTGCGGGTCCACCCCGCGGCCCGCAGGTTGGTGGGAGTCGGCTGGAACACGGCCGCCCACTTCTCGATCGCGCCGCTCGCGGTCTTCACGTCGAACTCGATGTGCGGGTGCGGGAACGTGAACGCGAACGCCGTGACGGTACCCGTGACGGGCCCGCGCGTCTGGTCCATCAAGTATTCGACGCCGCCGCCGTGATGGGCAAAAACAGGCGCCACCAAGCAGCAACAGAAGATCAGCGCTTCTCCCGACAGGCGCATCGCCGCGACCCTCCTACGATGACGTGCGAGCTGCTATACGACACCGAGTATAGCGGGCGGTGCGTTAAGCTCACACACGATGGTGTTGGACGCAATCGAAATGTTGCGCGATGCGACCAGACGCCATGGCATCCACCTCAGCTAGTCTGCGGTTCCCGCCGGCGAGAAGCGCGCGCCGTCACGCTGCGACCACCATGACGCGCGTTGCCCATGACGGCAGCGCGCCCCGGAGGGATTTGAACCCTGCTTTTTCCGGCAACCACGCCGCCGATGCATCGTCCGCGGCGGGTTGCCTCACCTCCCCCAAACCAAAAATTTGACGGGCCGTTTGCCTTTCGCAGACGGCCCCTTTGCTTATTGCTTGCCGCGAGGGATTTGAACGGGCTTCTCCGGCAACCACGTTCCTCTCGGAAAAAAGACGGATGGATCACACGCTTGTGCTGTATCTTCTGTTGGTCTGAGAGGGGCGTCATGACTGAGCATCGTCCGTTGCTCTCACAGAATCGTCGCGAGTTCCTGCTGTTTGTCGCGACCAGCACCGTCGTTGCTCCGGCGACACGGGCGTGGGCGCAACAGCTCGTCGCGTCACACGACGCGGTGCCGACCAGCGTGAAGGACTTTCTGCAGGTGATGGACTTCGAGGAAGCCGCTCGCCGCGCGCTGCCGCCGGCGCACTGGGGGTACATGGCTACCGGTGTCGACGACGACCTCACGCTGAAGGCGAACATGGAAGCCTTCAAGCACATCGGCCTCAAACCGCGCCGGCTGGTCGACATCTCGAACGTGGATTCAAGTGTCGACGTATTCGGGAACAAATGGGAAACGCCCATCTTCGTCTGCCCCGTCGGAGGACAGCAGGCGTTCTTCCAGGAAGGCGAACTCGCGACCGCGCGCGCCGCGCGCGCGAAACATCATCAGATGATTCTTTCGACCGCGACGAGCACAGCGCTCGAAGAGGTCGCGAAAGCCTACGGCACAGCGCCCTGGTACCAGCTCTACATGCCGCGTACGTGGAGCGACACCGAAAAGCTGGTGAAGCGCGTCGAAAACGCTGGCTGTCCGGTAATCGCATGGACGGTAGACCTGCTGGCGGGCCGGAACATCCCGACCGCGACACGCTTCGCGCGGCAGGACACGCGCAACTGCGTCGCGTGTCATGTCAACGGACCCGGAACCAGAGTCCACAGCCCGATGTATGAGGGACTCAGCAACCCGCGCATAAATCCGCCTGAAGCAACGTGGGAGTACGTCGACCGTCTGAAGAAGCTGACGCGGATGAAATTGCTGCTAAAGGGGCTGGATAGTGCCGAAGACGCAAAGCTCGCCGTCGAACACGGCGCTGACGGGATCATCGTCTCAAATCACGGCGGACGCGCAACCGAGACGCTTCGCGCCACCATCGATTGCCTGCCTGAAGTCGTCCAGGCGGTCGGCGGACGCATTCCGGTGTTCGTCGATGGCGGATTCCGTCACGGGACAGACATCTACAAGGCGCTGGCGTCGGGCGCACGTGGTGTCGGCATCGGCCGGCCGTACGTCTGGGGGCTCTCCGCCTTCGGCCAGGAAGGCGTCGAGCGCGTGCTCGAAATCCTGCGCGCCGAACTGACGCTGACGATGCGTCAGATGGGAACGCCGACCGTTCGTGACATCACGCCAGCGCGTCTGGCCCGCAGGCAAACAATTTAACGCAAGGTCCCAAACCCAAATCCCCAGAGATTCCAATTCGCTGTTCTTCGTGTGACCCAGGCACCGAGCAATGATCGGCGCCACCGCCGCCTCGGGTTGGCTTTAGGTTGCAACGAAGACTCCGACGTCTCAGCCCCTGGAGCCGCGGAAGATCGACGCCCGCGGCGCCCGCCGGTACGGACGACAGCCTGAGCCGGGATTTTCCCTCGTAATGTCAATGCGCGCTCATTAGGGTTGCGGCCCCCCGCAAATCCCTTCAATAGAAGATCAATCGATACAACAGTTGCGGCGTTGCGATCGCCCAGACGATTTGAACCCGCACGTGTTGCGCTTCCGTAGCACTTGACCGCGGTGGTGTCATCGCTCAACAAGGGATCCGCGGCCGAGAAAACGGGTTGGTTCAAGAATTCGAGGATTTGCGCCAGCTGGGCGCGTTCATGGTCCGCACGGCGGAAGTTGGTGGCCTCATGAGGTGTCGAAGCGAGTGTGACGGCGGCCAACTGGCGCGCCGAGAGGATCGGCCCGATGACCATCGGCGCTCCACAGCGCGGACAGTGTCAGGCCGGCAGCGTTGAGGACGTCGGCGAGGGTGGCGATGGCCGTAAGCAGTAGGTGCCGGGCGAGCGCGAGGCGCGCGGTGCGACACGTGCTGGCGAGATAGCCAAACTGCCGAATGCGGACGAAGCCACGCGGCAGGATGTGGTGGACAAAACGGCGGAGACACTGCATCGCCGTGTACGTCCTGCATGCGTTCCGGAAGAAGTCGCCCTCCGGCAGTCGGCCTTCGTTTTCCAGCTCACCTCAGCCCTTTGCTCAAGTCCGTGTCGGTGCTTCACGAGAGTGAGGCGCGCGATCCGTTGCCCGTATCGGATTCTTGCCGTACCGGAGTCGGTTCCAGACCAGGCGCGTCTAAAACGAAGCGGTTGTTGTTTGTTAAGCGTTATGCGGCCCCACTCCAGAGGCGCAGTGTACCGAAGGCCGCACGCCCGCAACCAAACATTTTGCCTTCGGCTTTTACGTCCGCTTCGGCCAGGAGCAAAGCGATCAATGCTGAGGATCTGGTCGAGGCGTTCGAAACGGGTGAGCTGTCAGGCGAGAATTTTCGCATGGCGAGCACGTCCGCTCATGTAATGTACCCGGAGGATCGTCTGACGGACAGACGTATGGGTCCGTGCGGGTCATCAATCCGATGCGAGCTGGGGCCCGACTCGAGGCAGAGTGTCCGCCATGGATACCGTGACGAGCCGCTATCACGAGGTGTATGACCGCTGGCAGCGCGACCCGGAGGGCTTCTGGGGCGAGGCCGCGCAGGACATCGACTGGATTGAGCCACCTCGCCGGGTGTTCGATCCAAACGCGGGCGTGTACGGGCGCTGGTTCACCGACGGCGTCTGCAACACCTGCTGGAACGCTGTCGACCGCCACGTGATGGCCGGTCGTGGGGAACAGGCCGCGATCATCTACGATTCACCCCTCGCCGACGAAAAGCGCGCCATCACCTATCGTCGTCTCCAGGTCGAGACCCAGGTGCTCGCCGCCGTCCTGCGCAATTTCGGCGTCACCAAAGGGGATCGCGTGGTGCTCTACATGCCGATGGTGCCCGAGGCGGTGATCGCGATGCTCGCCTGCGCGCGCATCGGCGCCGTGCATTCGGTGGTCTTCGGC
The DNA here is from genome assembly GCA_963814955.1 of uncultured Acidobacteriota bacterium. GTDB lineage: Bacteria > Acidobacteriota > Vicinamibacteria > Vicinamibacterales > UBA2999 > DATCJA01. The sequence continues at coordinate 1,014,877 of CAWFEX010000004.1, read as the reverse complement.
GGCTTTGCCGCCAACGAGCTCGCGTCCCGCATAGACGACGCCACGCCGAAGCTGATCCTGTCCGCGAGCTGCGGGCTCGAAGTTGGACGTATCGTCAAATACAAGCCCCTGCTCGACGACGCGATCCGCCTCGCCCGGCACAAGCCCTCAGCGTGCGTCATCCTGCAGCGCCCGCAGGAAGAAGCGGCGCTCGTTCCCGGCCGCGACCACGACTGGGCGACGGTGCGCGAGGAGGCCATCGAATCCGCGCGCTCGATTCGCGAGTGCGTGCCGGTAGCCGCCACGGATCCGCTCTACATCCTCTACACGTCAGGCACGACCGGAAGGCCCAAGGGCGTGGTGCGCGACAACGGTGGCCACCTGGTCGCGCTCAAATGGTCGATGCGGAATCTCTACGGCATTGCGCCCGGCGAGGTCTTCTGGGCGGCCTCTGACGTCGGTTGGGTAGTGGGCCACAGCTACATCGTCTATGCTCCTCTGTTCCACGGCTGCACCTCGATTCTTTACGAGGGGAAGCCGGTGGGCACGCCCGATGCCGGCGCGTTCTGGCGGGTAATCGCGGAGCACGGCTGCGCGGCCATGTTCACCGCGCCGACCGGCTTCCGGGCCATCAAGAAGGAGGACCCGCACGGCAAGCTGCTCACGCAATACGACCTTGCGAAATTCCGCACGCTGTTCCTCGCCGGCGAGCGCGCCGATCCCGACACGGTGATGTGGGCGGAGAGGCTGCTCAACGTGCCGGTGATCGATCATTGGTGGCAGACCGAGACCGCCTGGTGCATCGCTGGCAACCCGGTGGGGCTCGGCCGGTTGCCAGTCAAGTACGGCTCGGCCACGGTGCCGATGCCCGGCTATCACATCGACGTCGTCGACGAGCACTCGAAGCCCGTGCCGGCAAACACGACCGGCTCGATCGTGGTAAAGCTGCCGTTGCCTCCCGCGTGCCTGCCGACGCTCTGGCAGGCCGACGAACGATTTCGAGAGAGCTACCTCGCCGAGTTTCCGGGCTACTACAAGACTGCAGACGCCGGTATGAAGGACGAAGACGGCTATATCCACGTGATGAGCCGGACCGACGACATCATCAACGTCGCCGGCCACCGGCTCTCGACCGGTGCCATGGAGGAAGTGCTCAGCGGGCACCAGGACGTCGCCGAATGCGCTGTCATCGGGATCGCCGACGCGCTGAAGGGCGAGGTGCCCTGCGGGTTCGTTGTGCTCAAGACTGGGGTCAACCGTGCGGTCGGTGCCATCGAGCAGGAATGCGTTGGCCTCATTCGCGAGAAGATCGGACCAGTTGCTGCCTTCAAGCTCGCGATCGCAGTCGGGCGGCTGCCGAAGACCCGCTCGGGCAAGATTCTCCGCGGCACGATGAAGAGGATCGCCGACGGCGAGCCCTGGACCATGCCGGCGACCATCGATGATCCCGCGATCCTCGACGAGATCGCAACCGCGCTGAAAGGAAAGGGCGTGGGGACTCAGACGTAGAGTCGCTGCCAGCAGCCGATACCACAATCGTCCACACCGGCCTTGAACACGTTTCACCAAGGGCAGTAACGAATCGAATGACGCAACTAGCTCGACCAAGTCGGCGAGTTCGGTTTTCGAGTTCGATGGCGGCGTGCAGCAGATTCTGGGGCGCGGGTCATCGGCGATCCTCGAGCAGCAGGAGCGCGTCGCGGCCGTGCGGGCGACACTCGCGGTGATGCTGCGCAAGGACCAGGGACGGGCGCGACCGAGGACGAACCGTTTTGTCGAATGAACCCCGGTGGGCCGGAAAGGTGGCTCTCGACCTCGTGCCCGAAGGTCTACTGCTCGTCGAGGCTCTGCTTCAACCGCTGCAGTGTACCGGGCGGCAACGAGGCGGAGTTAATCGACCAGATGTGCGCGCACCGTGGGCATTTGAAGGTCAAGACACTTGTGCTGCTGATGAACGGACGAACCTGATCATGGTCGCACTGTGGGCACTGGATCGGTGGCTGGGACGTTGGCATTTGGCAAACTCCACGGAAACGACAAAGCGCCTTGTGAAGCTGCTAGCTGCCTGGGGCCCGACCCAGCAGAATCAGAAAGTTGAGATTGTGAAGGACCGCGATCCCAACACCACAAGGAAGAGGTTTAGAAGCTTTGCTGAACCGCCCGCCGCTAATCGCGCTGTGTTGATTTATCTGCGCCAGTCATTTCATCGGCGGATTGCTCTGCTGCCTCGTCACGCTCAGCCATTGTCTGTTGGAGTTTGACTCGGAGCGCTTGGGATTCTTCGATGCGGCGGTCGAACTGCTCAAGAAGCGCCGCCACGTCCTCTGGGATCTCGCCCCGCATACTGGCTAGCGTAGCAACGACAAGTGTGACGACGCCGTTCAAAAGAGAACAGTGTTCCTACTAAGACGCAGTCGCCACAAAAGGATGAGTTGAGAGGAACCACCGTGGCGGCGCTGTCACTCGCCCACCACGGGCTTCAGCCAACAGGCCGGCCCCGGATAGTTCAGGTGTAGACTCCGTTATCTGGGGAACGTGTCATGACGCCGACTGTAGGTCTTGCATCGATGAGACGTGCGGTCCTGAGCGCCGTGCTGATCGCTGGCGTCCTCGCCATTGTCGTGGCCCACGCACAGCAGGGTGCTCAACAGGGCGCGGCTGGCCGCGGCGGGCTCAACGCGCCGCCATCGCCGGAAGCGCTCCAGATCGAAAGGCTCGCCGACAACCTCTTCGTCCTGCGCGGCGGCGGCGGCAATACGGCAGCCTTCATCACGTCCGCCGGCGTGACGCTCGTTGACACGAAGGTGAGCGGCTGGGGCCAGCCGATGCTTACCAGCCTGAAGACGCTGACCGACAAGCCGGTGACGACGATCGTCAACACCCATGCGCACTTCGATCACGTCAACGGCAACGCCGAACTGCCGAGCGTCGAGATCGTCACGCACCAGAACACGAAGGCGTCCATGGAGGACTGGAAGCCGGTCCACGGGTTCTCGGGAGACGCCTCGACGCCGTTCAAGGCGAACGGCGGCAAGGGGCTGCCCACGCGGACGTTTACCGACAGGCTCTCGCTCGGCAGCGGAAGCGACCGCGTGGATCTCTACTACTACGGCCGCGCCCACACGGGCGGTGACGCCTATGTGGTCTTCACCGCCGCGCGCGTCATGCACGCCGGCGACACGTTCCCCAACAAGACCACACCGATCATGGACCGCAACAACGGCGGCAGCGGCCTCAGCTATTCAGGCACGCTGGCAAAGGCCGCCGCGACGCCGAACGTCGATCGCGTGATCACCGGCCACGGCGCAACGTTTCCCGTCGCCGACCTGAAGGAGTACTCCGCGTTCATCGGCGACCTCGTCAAGGCCGTCCAGGACGCCAAGCGCGCCGGCCGGACGCTGGACGAGGTCGTCAACACGTGGAAGGTGCCGGAGCGCTACCTGGGGTACACGCAGCCGCAGCCGGCCTCGTTGCGCGCCAACGTGCAGGTCATCTGGGACGAGACGAGGTAGCCTAGATTCACCGGTCACCTATGTTTCTGACCTTCAACGAGAGACTCTCGGATTCGCCATTTATTGAACGGGTCTGGCGCAGCCAGAGCCATTCTGCGGGGGTGTTTCTGTCAATCGCGGCGGGCCATTTCGAGATCGCCGTGACCCGGCACCGAGGTCGGAGCGTCCTCACCGTGCGCGGACCCGAAACAAAGGCCACGCCCGCCGACTGTCCCGCAGAGGGCGACTGGCTTGGCATCCGTTTCAAGCTGGGTACGTTCATGCCGGCGTTCACCCCCGGCGATCTCAAGGATCGACACGATGTGAGTCTGCCGGACGCCACGAGTCGGTCGTTCTGGCTGAATGGCTCGGCGTGGGATTATCCCGATTTCGAAAATGCGGATACGTTCGTCGCGAGGCTCGCGCGGAAAGGCATGATCGCACGCGACGCTGCCGTCCACGCCGCGCTGAGGGGGCAACCTCATAGCCTGCCCATCCGATCCACACAGCGCCACTTTCTGCGCGCAACCGGAATCACCCATCGCACGTTTCGGCAAATTGAACGCGCCCGGTACGCAACGGCTCTTCTAAAACAGGGCGTCTCGATCCTCGACACGGTGTACGACGCGGGCTACTTCGATCAGGCGCATCTCACCCGATCGTTGAAGACCCTGATCGGCCAGACACCCGTCGAGATCATGCAAGGCGAACAGCAGCTGTCGTTTCTATACAAAACAACGCTGCCGCCCCGAGTCTACGATGCGCATGGGAGGTTTGCCTATGATCGCATCGGAACGAATCACCGGCCGCGTTGACAACACTGCACACCGGACTGTCGGCACGGCTAGGCATGTCGGGATTGTCTTTACCGCGCTCGCTACGATCTTCCTCGCGTTCGATACCGTCCTCAAGGTACTGAGGCTGGGGCCAGCTGTCGCGGGAACGACAGCACTGGGCTACCCGGCGGAAACCGTGCACTGGATCGGCATCATCGAGCTGGTCTGCCTCGTGCTGTATCTGGTGCCGCGTACGTCGATACTGGGCGGGCTCCTGCTGACTGGGTACCTGGGCGGTGCGATTGCCACCCACGTGCGCATTTCAAGCCCGGTGTTGACCCACACGCTTTTCCCCGTCTACGTAGCCCTCCTGCTTTGGGGAGGACTGTATCTACGCGAAAAACGGCTGCGGGACCTCGTGCCACTGCGGCATTAGTCCGTAAGGAGAGTGCCATGTCGTTTGAAGCGTATCTGCGCAACATAGAAGCTCGTACCGGAAAAACTCCGGAGGAGCTAAAGGGCCATGGCAGTTTGGGCGCGCATTTAAGAACAACGGGTGGGTCCATGCGCCCAGGCGGAAGTAACGTCGGCGGGGTGAGGTCACGGATCGCGCTCGCCAAGCGCCGGCGCATCTGGAGGTGAGTCACGGTGGTGCACAACGTCTTGCTGTGGCTGTTCGTCGTCTTCAGCGGCATCGCGGTCGGCGCCGGGCTTTATGAGCTGCGCGTCAACGTGCCCCGTTGGTTCGCTCCCGCCGCCGGTTCGGCGATTCACATCAATGTCGATGCGATACGTTCGGACGATTCGGGCCGGCGGTTCTGGGCTTACGTGACGACCGTGCCCCTGACACTTCTCACCCTGACAGGATGCCTGGTGGCTTGGTCTCCCGAGACTGCCCGCGAACGGTGGTGGCTCTTGGGCGCGGGAGTGATGCTCGTGGAACGCATCGGCACATTTGGATATTTCATTCCAGAGCTATTGAAACTACTACGGCCTGGACGCCTGACTGTCGAACGAGCAGCGCAGGCGGCACGGGCATGGACGCGACTGAACTACATTCGTGCCGCTCTTGCGCTCGCTGGGTGGCTGGCAGCCCTGAGAGCCTTGTCGTTGCCAGGCTGAGACGAACGACCGCCCGTGGCGCACGCTAGTCGGGGCACTGATCGCGCAGCACGGATCAGCCAGCGTAACCGCCCATTCCCGGGGTCACTGCCGCTAAGCGTAAGGGCATCGCCACGGCGCGGAGGGGCACCACCTGCCGTGACTTGCCACGACACTTCGTGATTGTTGCGGCGAACTTCTCGTTGCCTACCAAGAAACTGCCCGAGGTTTTCGCGATGCCGCCGCTCAACGTGATCGTGTGGTCCCCAGACGTTCCGCGATCAAGCGAAATCGTTGCCACGTTTGGTTGGCCGCCCCCGCTGTCAATCACGGCACCTCACCGCCTTTCGAGGAGGCGGTGCTCTCGCGTTCTCGATTCACGGGTGTGATTCTTGCTGAGTCTTGGCGCTGATGGCTCGCAAAGCCTCCACCTCCAGTGTGTCGTTCGACGTCAAAGCCTCTGGAGGATTGGGGAAACGACGTGTGGCTGCTGAAGAATTTCGGATCGGAATAGGTGGTCCCCTTCACCGCCTCGAGCACACTACCCGCATCGAGAAGCTGCGCCACCTCGTTCTGGTGGCGATAGGCGTCACATGGATACCGTTGCTCGTTTTCTGGCTTGGGGAATGGTGGATTACCAATCGAATCGAGCCCATGGTGAAGGACCTGTCGATCCATGTGCGCCTCCTCATCACGTTGCCGCTTCTCTTCGCTGCCGAGCGGCTCCTCGACCGGAGTTGCCGGTATACCGTGGCTCGTCTGTTCGACGAGGGCTTCATTCCGCCCGCGGAGGAGGATCGTGCGCGAGCGATCCTACGAAGCGCCGTGCGCTGGCGAGATTCTCCTCTCCCCGAGACCATCCTCTTTCTCGTGGCTATTGCCAGCGGTGCCGCGGCGCTGGTGGGCATTCTCCCCGCGGCGGGACTCGTGCACGGTGTCGTCGAGTCTCGCTCCAGCATGGCGCACACGTGGTACGCGCTGGTCTCCTTGCCAATCTTTCAATTCGTGCTGTGGCGTTCGCTGTTTCGCTGGGGCCTATGGGTCGGTGTGCTCGGTGGGTTCTCGCGCGTGCCCCTCCGCCTCCTCCCCATGCACGCCGATCGCCGCGGCGGCATCGGCTTCTTGAAAAACCCATCGATCAGCTACTGCGGCGTGCTGCTCTTTGCCGTCAGTAGCGTGCTGTGCGGCGCATGGGGAACGCAGGTTCTCCTGTACGGCACGAAGATCGACACCCTGAGGCCGCTGTTCTATGCGTTCGTGGTCATTGGCACCATCATCGCGTTTGCTCCACTGCTCACCTTCGTTCCGCAGCTGTGGGCTTCCCGTAAACAGGGGCGGCGCGCATACGGCGGCTTGGTGACCGACTACGCGAGAGCATTGCAAGAACGTTGGATCGGAGAACGTGCGCGAACCGATCTGCTTGGAAGCCCCGATTTCCAGTCACTGGCCGACCTCACCACGAGCTACTCGGAAACCGTAGCAAAAATGCAAGTGTTCCTCTTCGGGTACCGCGACATCATCTTGCTCTGCATCATTTCGCAGCTTCCGGCCATTCCCGTCGTGCTGTCGGAACAGTCCGTGAGCGACATCTTCATACGGCTCTTGCATCTTTTTGTCGGTGGTATACCGGGCTGATGAATGACAATGCTGCTCGCGGCTGAGCGGCGAGGTATTAGACAGCATCAGAAGTGCCATCCTTGTACGTCCGGATATTCTTGAGTTCGCTCGTGCTCGTGAAATTTGGTACTGTTGCGCGCGAAGCGCGCGACGTACAGTAAAGGACCGGAGGAACGCCGGCGCCCGGCGTCTATGCGGTTACCCTCCTGACAGATACAGCGTCTTACCCTACGGATGCCCTCTATGCTCACGCTTGTGCCGAACGATCCCACGCAGCGTATTGACCGGTTGCGCGTCGCCCACTCGCATCTCGTGGCTGCCATTGCCCATCTCAACAACGAAGCCCAAGCCCGCGTCCCGGAGAGCGCCGACGAGGATATGAGCACTCTCAATGATCTACAGCTCATCGTCCGGGCGTTGACCGACATCGTGGACGCGGTGCAGGCCATCAGACCCCATCCGAGCCCCCAGAACCGCTAGGTCGCCCGCGCTGCGGCGTTCCTCCATACGCAAGAACACCCCCTATCGCACGGCGGGAGAGGTTGTGACCCACAGATCATCATCAGGCGAGATGCCAGCCCTCATGGGAGCCAGTCGAGCCATCCAGACCCTTCGCTTGGAGATCGCGTTCGCGGTTCGTACGCAGGCAAACATCTTGATCGTTGGCGAAGCGGGCACCGAGACGGAGACAGTCGCGCGGTTGATTCACGCCCAGAGTGAGCGTCGCGACCGTCCGTTCGTCGTAGCGCAGTGCAAAGGCGTTCCTCCGGCATTGCTCGAATCGCAACTGTTCGGCCACGCTCGTGGCAGCTTTACAGGGGCCTTTCGCGACAAGACGGGTCTCGTGGAGCACGCGAACGACGGGACGCTTTTTCTCAACGACGTCAACGAGCTGAGCCTGCACACGCAGGCCGAGCTTTCGGGGTTCCTGCAGTCGAAGAGCACCCTCCGGCTCGGTGCAGACCGCGTCGCCACGCCGAACGCGGTGCGCCTCATCACCGCCACCCGTCGGAACCTCGGGCCGCTGGTTGCGGAGCATCGTTTCCTCCAGGACCTCTTTTATCGCTTGAATGTCATTCAGATTCACGTACCGCCGGTACGCGATCGCGACAATGACATCCTGGCGCTGATGGAGCATTACTTGGCTGCCGCGGCACACCGCCGCAGCGTGCCGGTGCCGACCCTCACGGCCGATGCGGCGCAATTGCTTCTGGTGTACGCCTGGCCAGGCAATGTGGTCGAAGTGGAGGAGGTTGCGGAACGCGTGGTCGCGACCAACCGTGCTGGCGCCGTCACCGTCGACGATCTGTCTTCGGACATTCTGGCCGCCGAGCCGCGGAGTGCACAGGCGCGCGCACCCGCAACGGTGACACGGTTGCCGCGGGAGCCGAATCGACAGGTCACTGTCGACGAGGGAGACCAGACGCACGACGTCACCGAACACGTGCCGACAGTCCCCACGCGCGCGAGTCTGCACGCCTGGATTCGCGAGACGTTGCCGTTGCCCCCAGACACGGAGCGCTCGCTGGTCAACGCGATTGACCAGGTCTTGCTCTATTACGAACGCGTATGGCGCTCATCGAAGGATGAGGCGTTGCGCGCGGTCGCGACGGGTTTCGCGCACCGCTTCGATCGTATGCGCGAAGAGCTGAGTGCACGGGAAGCGACCTCCAGGAACGTCGCCCGCTACTTCGAGCGGGTCGTCGCTGATCTCACGGAACGGACCCATCGCGACGCCAAGACGCAGCTGCTGCATTTCCGCCGATTCATGGAACACGTCGAGATAGCTTTGTCGGTGGAGCGCGAAGGAGGGTGGTGTGCTCTCGGGGTTGCGGACATCACGGCTTTCAAGGCCTTGAACGACACGCTGGGCCACGCGGCCGGCGATCGGGTCTTGGAACGCATCGCGGACCTGCTGCGCAGTGAGGTGCGGTGCTCGGATCTGCTGGGTTATCAGCCAGATGTGGAGCGACCACCTGCCCTACACGCTCGCTTCGGCGGCGATGAGTTTTGCTTTTTTCTGTCGGATCTCGACGACGCTGAGGTGGCATGCACGGTCGGAGAGCGGTTCTGGTACGCGGTGGCTGAATACGACTGGACGAGAGAGGATCGCCGGTTTGCGCCACACAAAGTGACCGTGGACGTAGGGGTGACGTGTCTGCAGCTCGGGTCGCTCAGCGACCGTCAGCGGAATGCGCGGACTATTGCGGGAGACCTCTTTGCGCGGGCGGACCGCCGGCTCTATGCAGTGAAAGGCGGATTTGCCTCACATATCTCATGCGAGGCGGTACGCGTACATGAGGAGGGCCTACTCGAGATTGGCCCTGTCTTTTCCAAAGGTCGAGACGCAGGGCGGGACACCGCATAAGTTCGACCACCGAGCCAACTGTCCGAGAAGCGCCCACACGCGCTGACGGGGCTGGGCCCCCCTGTCGGTTAGCGGGTCATGCAGCGCCATCCCGGCAACGCTCAGAACCCCGAGCCTCGAAACCTGCGACCGGATGCGGTCAGCAGTTGGGTCGTCGTGAAACTGGGCGTGCTCTGTCTGGGCGTGCTGCTCCTGGTTCTGGTCTCGGGAGAGTTCGGCAATTCGAATAGCCTGCTGAAGGAGGCATCAGGCCGATGGGCGCTCCGTCAGTAGTGACCGTTCCTCCGGTCGGATGCATTCGACCCTGTGCAGCTCGTAGTGCTCATAGTGCGCCTCGACGTACGGAACGAGACGCCAGTAACCTACCACCTCGCCCGTCGCGTGCGCGATGAGCAGTATGGGGGCGACGAGCAGCGCCGCCCGTGGTCCGTCCGGATTCACGAGCTGCCGGAAGCCGAGCGTGCGGGCGATCCGCCAGCACCTGAGCGGTGGCACGAGGGGCGCACCGAACGTGCGGAGGAGCCGCTCGACGAGACTCATGTTCACTGAACGGTACTGTCCGAACAACACCCCGCCGAAAAACGCGTGCGCTAGGACCTTTCGGGGGATGGAAATATTGACGTGCGCGAGTTCGGCGCGTGGCGCGGCGACAAAGGCGTGGCCGTCCTGCCTGAGCCGGTACCTGAAAGTTCCGCTCGCTCTGATAGAGCGCCTGGAGGTCGTCGCCGTAGGAGTGGAGCACGGCCCGTTTGTACGACGTGTTGTGTCCGGGTCCGCTCTCGATCGGTCCGTCAGTACGCACGGCGAATGGTTCGCAGAAGCACGTGAGGAAGTTCGCCCAGCTCGCGACGGTAGCCGGATTGCCATTTGTCATCTTCGGGACGACGGCGGCGCAGCCCTGGCGGTGGGCCTCCACGACCCGCTCCGCCCACTGCGGGTGCAGGAACACGTGATCCTCGACTTGCGCCACCACCGGCGCGGAAGCGGCTGCCACACCGGCGACGAAGCCGGCGGCCACTGTCGGCACGCGATCCACCGAGATCAGCTTGACGCTGTGAAAGCCGTCGCAGGCCGCCGCGTCGATGCTGGAGTGATAGGCCGCCGTGTGGACGATGACGAGCTCGATCTGGTCCTTGATCGATTGCCGGCCGAGACAGAACAGACTCGCCGTCAGGAGATGAAACGAGCGCGGCATCACCATGATCGCAGACAACACCGGCTGCGACACCGGCCCGAGCGCGGCAGATTGCCGTTCCGATTCGTTCATCGCGCGACCAGATGCATTCGATGAGCCTGGCGGTGAATAAGCTCGTCTCGTCGACGAAGCAGAGTGGATTGCCGAAGGGATCGCTCATTGTAGAACGAACGTTCGCCCCACGGACGACGAGCGATGTCGCCGAGGGGCAGGTTGCCATCGCCGGCGGCCGGCGACAATCCGCCCAGACGCTGCGCGCGCGCGTACACACCTTCGAGGTCGCTATACACCCGCTTGATGCTGTTCTGCGAATACCGAGGCGGGCCGGTACGACACGCCCGCCGGGACGCATCGATTAGTGCGCGCGGGGCCGCGGCAGAAGCTCGCCGTCCACATTGATCACGAGCAATCCACCGCGTCACCAGTCCTCAGTTCGTCCCTTTCGGCGGCGCTGGCATTCCATAGCTCAGGTCCGGAATGAACCTGTACACATTGGCTTCGATTGGTCCCGCCAGCGTGGCGTTCCGTCGCGCTCCGATCTTTGCCTGCGCCTCCGGCGACAGGCCCGCGCGCTGCAGCAACCCCGGCTCGTCGAGCTCGGCGTAGTTAGCGATCGGCCTGACCATCACGCCATCGACTCCACCGAAATTCGTGCCGAACACCAGGAAATCGCGAACGCCGGCTTTTCGGTACGCCGGGAGGTAGTCCTCCCGTAAGCTGGCCTGAAAGTCCGCGCCTTTCCCCACAAGCACACGAAAGCTCTGGACGACCGACAGCGCAGCTGGTGTCGTGGCGTTCGTGATGATGCTCGACTGCTGGTTGAGCGTCTGGATGTACGTCTGCTGGCTCTGAACTGTTGGCGCCAGCTTCGCGTTGTACCTGGCTGCGACATCCGCTCCAAACGCGCGCTGCACTCCGCCCGGCTGGTCGAACTGAGCGTAGTTTGCAATCGGCGTAACCGTCAGGCGTGTGAAGCCCGTGCCCGCGACGCCGTTAGCGTAGACGTGCCGCCAGGGCACGCCGTTCTTCTTTGCCGCCGGCATCGCTTCGTTCTTCATGAGGTCTTCCCACGTGAGCACCATGTCCGGATTGAGCTGCACGATGGCAACCAGGACGCGCATCGGTGGTGCGGGCTGGGCGGGTGCCTGCGCGTGCCCAATCGTGGTCCATACGAAAACGCCCGCCACTAACGTGGCCAGCACGTACGCGAGAGTCACTCTCTGCTTCGTCATTAACGACCTCGTGTTCATGAAGCGATGGGTTACTGTTTCTCGTACACGACGGTGTTACTCACGGTCTGGCCTTGAGCATTCTTTCCCGTCACTGTGTTGGTGCGCGTCTTGCCGTCTTTTGAAACCACGACCTTCGTTACGGCGAGCACATTCCCCTTGAGCCTGGCGGTCGTCTCGTAGGTGTAATCGTCGACTCTCTTCGCCGAAATCATGTCGGCGCCGTCTGGGTCCGGCATCCCGTCGAGCATGGGCTTTTGCGGATAGTCGTTACCATCGAACTTGAACGTGTATTCACTGTGCGTCTTCTTGCCGGCCGCGGTCACTCCGTCGACGACGAACTTCAGGCCCCCATCAACCGACGACAGTATTGTCGTGCCGCTCACCGGTGCTGGTCCGGGACTGTATTTCGATTTCGTTGCGTTCAACTTCCAGGTTCCCGAGAACATATCCGCGCCGCCCACAACATTGGACAGCAGAGCGACTACGCCGGCCACCACGATCGAAAACACCACCGACCTCGTTCTCTTACTCATTCGCCACGTCCGTTCCTTGTGTTGCCTATTGTCAGGTTGATCTCATCGAAGGACCGATCTTTGGTCCGGGATTGCGCGTTTGAATCCGCTGCGCGCAACTGGAAACCGCGTGTTATCCAGAAAGGGGGAATGGTGACAGATCCGCGCCTGGGTGTCTGTGCCGTTGTGAACACCCGTCAACAACAGACAGGAGCCACCTTCAGATCGACACCACAGTTGAGGATTCGATCGCCTTGACGACTCCATCGCGCTAAAGCCGAATCTACGAACGGTCCGACTCGGGATTTTTTTGAGAGGGTGTGCCTCGACAACAACCGTGACATAACATGTGCGGCGGTACCTGATCTGACGCCACCGCAACTGACCACGCCATGCGCTCATCTCGTGCTGCTCCTCGCGTTGCCGACGTCTCTCATCGACCATCGCGGCGGCAGCGTATCCCAACCAAACGGTGCCATCGTTCACTCTTGTCGAATTGCGAGACACCACGCTTGGGATATAGGCCGGGCAGCGATGTACATCTGTCGCGATTGATATAGAGGCATAGCCTTTGCTGTCGATATAGACGGCGATGCTACTGCAACCTGATCCGGCCTTCATGCTGTGGGCGACCATCTACGTGGCGCTGAAATGGAGCGTCGGTGTGTGGGCCTTCCGGCGTGCCAAGGCGTACGTCGCGCACCGGCGCGAAGCGGCCGGCAACGCGTAACGTTGTACCGGACATTTCCAAGTCACGACTTCTATCCTGTCCGACGGACGCAAGATCACCGCGCACCGATCTCGATACCCCAATCCGACTTCCATGTCGCGACTCGGCTTGACTCCAATACGAAAGGCGGCCTTCCCACTCGCGGAACACCGCGACGTGAGAGGCCGCCTCCATGCCTCTGCTGCCCTAGTTCCGCCTCACACGCCGGGCAGGCGTTTGTCGCGCAGCTCATGAGGCCGCGCCAGTGAGGCAGGTCGCGTCTTACACCGCTGCCCTGCTGGCAGAAGCCGAAACCCGTCGGCACATTCGGAAGCGGCATCCGGCTTAGAACCACCAAAATTGAAAACAGGCTGCACGAGACTGTGCGTCTGACGGCGTGTTCACAAATGAACCGTCCGCGTAATGTGCTGGTCTCGCAACGCTTAGAGCCTTCCTTCGTAATCGGTCACATTCTTGCGGTAGTCGGCCGTTTGGGAGCAAGTGCATTTATGCTGCTGCGTCCAACCGTCGTTCTGATGGTCATCCTCGGCGTCTCGATTGCCATTATTGCGTGCGGGTCACCGTCAGGTCCGTCGCAATCCGGGAACCTGAGGGTCATGATCACGGATTCCCCGTACGGCGACGCCTCGGCGGTCCACGTGACTTTCAGAGAACTGCAGGTTCATCCTGCGTACGGCGGCGATTGGTTGCCCGTGGACTTCGCGGGCGCGGCCGCAAGCCGCACGTGCAATCTGAAAAAGCTCGAAGGACCTATCGATATTCTCGGTGCGGATTCGCTCACCGCGGGACCTTACGGTCAGGTGCGGATGGTCGTGGCTGAGGCCGTCATCTATTTCGGGGGCACGGCGACAGCTGAACCTGCGTGCGCGGCGGCGCTGGCACCACCTACCGGATTCACATCGAGGGCGCCACTCGAGATCCCGTCAGGCGAAGTGAAACTCAACCGTCAGTTCGAGTTAGTCGGGAACGGCACGACCACGATCGATCTGGATTTCGAGGGCGACAAGTCGATTACTCGGACGGGAAACAACCGGTACCGGATGACGCCCGTTATCGCCATCAAGAGCGTTAGCATGCCGTAGGCAGTGAGAAGGACTCGCGGACCTTTTCCTCTCCCCGCGTGGGTGCTCTCGTCAACCACGACTCTCGCGCCGCCGAAACAGCCAGCCCGACGGCGGGCGGTCTCGGCGAGGTAATGACACTTCAGTGTGTCGCCTGAGAAAGCGGCGCGCGGCATTTTGTGACCGTGCTAGACTGACGCAACTGAGAGCTACGCCTTCCGCTGCCCGCATCAGAAACGAGTCCGTGTTCTCGCCTCTCCTGCGTTCGTGACGCCGAGCAATTCCGCTCAGGCCTGCCTTCAGCCTTTCGCATCCAGAACGATGCAGGAGTGAATACATGAGCACCAAACTGTTACGTGGGAAATCTCCCTTACGAAACGACCGAAACCGACCTGCAGACGCTTTTCGAGGCATCCGGCCAGGTGGCATCGGTGAACGTGATACGCGATCGTGAGACGGGACGTCCCCGCGGCTTTGCATTCGTTGAGATGAGTACGCCTGATGAGGCGAACTCGGCGATCAGTACGCTCGACCAGCACTCGTACGGCGGGCGCAGCCTGACCGTCAATCTCGCGAAACCGATGACCGCGCGATCGGATGGTGGCAGGTCGTTCAGTGGTGGCAACCGGCGCTCGGAACCGCGCTGGTAGCGCGTCCGATCCACAACCCCGGGGGGCGCCGTCAAGGTGCCCTTCGGATCGACAGCGCGGTGCTTGCCGCTAGAAGCGGCTGACGACTTCCCGACCACCCGGCGCCGATGCCCACGACGACGCCGCATGTTTCTGCGTGTCGGTCATTACCCATCGATATCCCGGCGCCCTCGATCACTTTGGCGAGCGGTATCTCTCGATCAGCCGGTAAGAACCAGGCCCGAAGGTTCCCATGGGCGAATCACCGAACGTCCGTTTGCCGACTCGTCCGGCTTCGGCATGCGCGGCACCATCATTGTCAACCCCGCGGTGAACGTCTCCATGCTTTCGGCGACGTAGTCCGGATCGAGCGCGGCGACCCGACACCAGTGCTGCAACATGACGGAACCGGTCAGGAACGCGCGGGCGCTTTCACGATCGTCGGCTGATCCGGTGGGATCCATCACGTCGAGGACCGCGCGCGCGAGCACGCGCATGGCGAGATGGTAGTACGGCCGCATTCGCTCCTCACACGCCGTGGAGCCTTCAGTGGACGCTCGTCGTTTGCCGCCAGCCCGCAGCATCGCACCCGGTGGCGCGCCGATGCTCGAGCGGCGCGGCGAAGTGGCCGGCGCCCCACAAGTGGGTGTCCCGTTCGGCCGCCAGGCGGCGTGAACGGCAGCGCTCGTCCCCTGATTGCAGTCACCGCCAATTGATGCACCGTATGCACGCAAGGATCACCTCCGCAGCGGCGCATACCGTTCACGGAAGTTCGTGAACGTGCGCTTCCTGACGTCTGTCAACGCCTCTCGCGACCCAGTGCGGCCCCCGTTGGTCACGGATGATTCCTCCCTCGACTGTATGCGACGGTCTCAGGAACCATCACATCGTTATGGCCGATCGTTCTGCCGCGACACGGCGAATGCGGCGATGCCGACAAGCGCGGAGTTGCAGGCAGCCTTGATCGACGGCGCAACGGATCACATCAGCGAAGCAATTCCCGAATAGTCTCGGACATGGTCGGATAGGGCGGATTCCAGAGCCGCACCATGACCACCAGTGACAGCACCGCGACAATCCACCCAGCGACGGATGTCGTGCCGGACACGTACCCGACAGCGCCGACGGCAAGAACCCAAGCCGCTATCAACGCCGGTTTCACATAATCGGTTTGCATGGTCTGAGTGTACGAACGTACGTACGCAACCGCTGTTCTCGATTGCACATCGACTCGAAGTGAGTGTCGCTCGTCCGCGCGCCGCCTATACCGTGCCGTGTCGGTTGCGCTGGCGAAAGGGAGCATCGCTCAGATCGAATCCATCCGCCCTTGGCAACTGTTCGACCAACGCCTCTGTCAGATGCGTCGTGAATGTTGCTATCGCGCAATGGCGCGGCAAGCGATTCTCCGAGGTCTCGAATCGTCTGATCTGGTCCGCTGCCGCCATCAGGTCTCCTGAGCCACGGTTCTGATCCCGGGCGCCGACAGTGATCGCTCGAGTTCCGCAATCCGCCTCAATGCCGCCAGTTTCAACGCCTTCGCATCGACGGCGATATCGCGCTCGCCCTCCCGCTCGAGGCGCGGCACCCGGCGATCGAGGGCGGCGATGAGCTCATGCAGGTCGTGGACGAGGGTCTGGTTGGATCTGGCCTTCATGATGGATGTATTAGGGGCAAAGTGGGATCTGTCCACGTCCCTCGTTTGAGGACCTCGGTCGTTCCCTGCGCAGGATTTGATGAGAGGTGCCCGCGCACGAGGGGCCCGGAACTCAGGAAAACTAAAGCGTACGTGGTGGAATCCCCAGCCGCTGTTCAAATCAGGACAGGCTGGTGGGTACGGACCGAGGTAGGGTGCAGCGTGGCTATTGACCGCGATCACGGCGCCGAACGCCAGGCGCGGGTTGACCGAATGATCAACGAATATCGGGACGCGCAATCGCGACGCTTCGTAAAGCGAAACGACAAGGTCGTTGAATCGAAGCCGGCCGCGAACACGGCAGCACCGCTTTCCGATCAACCACCCTTGCATTCACACTAGACCGCGGGTTGGCATTTCTCTCAGGACATTGCGCGTGACGAATTGGATGACGCTGCTCGAATCGCTCCGGATATGGCGCCGTCGAGGGAAGCCCGTTTCAGAACCGCCCAGGACCATCCTCCAGCTAGAGCGAACCGCGCCACGTGTTCCTGCCGAATATCTGTCGCTCTACACCTATCTGGAACATCGCTACGCCTCCATCGTCGTGCTCACGTTCGAGCAGATGGAGGCCCTGCTCGGATTCGGGCTGCCGGCGTCGGCATGCACCGAACCGGACTGGTGGAGGGGCGCTGCCGTCCCTCCGCACTGGTATTCCACCTGGACGGAAGCGGGGCGAACCGCTACACCAAATCTCGTCGCCCGGACCGTCACGTTTGAGCGACCGGCGTGACGGGCGGCGCCGCGGTTACGGCTACAGCGACGGGGCAAGCAACTGTAGTCCCAGCCACACACCCAAGGCGGCCGCGCTCATCGGCGCGCGAGACGCAATATCTGTAACCATGGATAACCTCCTGTGAGCCAAGAGCCGCTGCGCACCGCATCTCTCAGCGGCGGGCCGGTCCGAGCCTGCGCGTCGCGACGTCGTTGACTGGGCGCGCCGCCGCCCTCTCGCTCACGGTCCGCAATCGTCGCCGCGTCCATCGAGCGGGAACCCATCGGCAAGGAACCGGAGGCACCCATTGAACCCGGCTGGCGGTACGTCAGTGTGTTGCGCTCGTACGCGCCCGGGATAAGCGGGCCGGGGTCCCCGGCGTCTGCGCGGAGATCGATGCTCATCGCGAACTCACCGGACGGTGACGTTCTCGGCGCGGGGACCTTTCGGACCCTGGCCCACGGTGAATGAGACCGTCTGGCCTTCCCGCAGATCGTCGAACGGCGTGCCGGCGCAGGCCGACTGATGGAAGAAATACTCAGTTCCTTCCGCGGTGGCGATAAAGCCGAAACCCTTCTCGGTAATGCGTTTGATCGTTCCGTTCGTCGTCGTCATTGCTAGTGTCCTTTGGTGTGAATTGTTCGTATGCCACAGCCGGAAGGTGCACGCGTCGTCGCTGTGAAACCCGGAAGCGGCAGTGCCTCTAAACGAATCGGCCGTACAGCGTGCGTCGTCCGTGCTGCAGCCGGTCGACGTTCCAGATCTCCCCGCACGCGGTGCAGCGCCAGTACGTCGAGACGTTCACTGCCTTGCTGGTTGTCGTCACCCCAACCGAATTGCAGAAAGGGCACGTTTTCGGCGCGACGATTGCTTCAGTGGGTTCGATATGCACGCGCATCGCCTCTCAGTGCCGTGGATCGTGTCCTCGGCCGTACCCTGTTCGGCCATCGATTGACGGCTGATCATGGTTGGACGCAGCTGAGCGAACCGCAAGCCGCGGAAATGACTCCATCAGATCCAGTCTATGGAACGGGGTGCTGCCCGCGCTGTTCCAGACTGAACACATGGACGTGAATCCCCGAAGAATGCCGAACGCGGACCCGCCAGGGAGCGTTTGCGCCTTCGATACCCCTCGGTGTCAGAGACGCTGCATCCAATTCTGCAGAAGGTACTCCGCCGTGGCGTCGTCGTCGCGATCTGGACGCAGGCGGACCTCTGCGGCGTGCGCGACACCGCTGGAGTCACGGAAGTGAAGACAAATGAGCGTGCCTTCGAGCGCAGCGGTGAGAGCCGGCGTTCCCTCGCCGTCCATGGCCACGGTAACGGTGGGCTGTCCGGATTGTTCAATGACGCTCAGGATCGCGCGCCTCGCGCCGACGTTATAGGCGGCGGCCAGGCGTTTGATGCCTGCGACAATTGCCTCCCAGCGCTCGAGCGAGACGGCCAGCGCGCGCGCGGCTTCTTGCTCCTCGGCCTTCGCCGTGCGGGTGTTGCATTCTTCTCGCGCATACCGTTCTTCACCAAGCCCGTGCGCCCAATGCATAGCCGGTGTGTCAGCCTGACTGCCACTATTCGGACCCATGACCCCTCCTCGCAACCCGCAATATGACCCAATCCACACCCGTGAACGTGTGCCGTTTGGAACATGCTCTCGTGCCGGTCCGTGCCCTGTCACATGAACATCGACGGCGAGACTCCAACGCGGCGATCGAGTGGAGTTTACGGAAGGGTGGACGGGCGTTGAGAGATCCGACGGGTGGTTCGCAGCGCGTGACATAATTCGTTCGATCCCGATGGCGAGAGCGAAAGAACGCCGTGTTCAGGCACGCGAGCAACGATCCGTCTTCGAAGACGAGGCTTTCCTCAAGTCCGCAGGGGCGGCACGCCGCATTACGACGTATCCAAAAGGAAAAACCGTCTTTTCGCAGGGTCAACCGAGCGACTCGGTCATGTACATTCAAAAGGGCGGCGTCAAGATCTCGGTGCTGTCCCGGAGCGGCAAGGAAGCGGTGGTGGCGTTGCTGGGTCCGGGCGATTTCTTCGGGGAGGGCGCCCTCACGGGTCAACCGATCCGGCTCGGAACCGCAAGCGCGACGACGCTGACGACCGTGCTCATCATCGAGAAGAACGCGATGCTTCGGCTCCTGCGGGACCAGCCGTCATTTTCGGAACGGTTCATCTCGTACATGCTGTCGAGGAACCTCCGCATCGAGGCCGACCTCGTCGATCATCTCTTCAACTCCAGCGAAAAGCGGTTGGCGCGGGCGCTGTTGCTGCTGGCGCGGTACGGCGATCAGGCAGGACCGGAGCGGCGGATACCCAAGATCTCCCAGGAAACCCTTGCGGAAATGATCGGGACGACGCGTTCGCGCGTCAACTTCTTCATGAACAAATTCCGAGACCTTGGATTCCTCGAGTACAACGGCGACATAAAGGTCAACACTTCGCTTCTCAGCGTCGTCCTCCACGATTAACTGTGGTTCGCGGTAGGAGTCCGCACCCTTACTGGGCAACCCATTGGCGAATCACCGCACGCAACTCGTCGACCTGCTCTTGCAGTTGCCGCATCCGCTTCACCTGCACGGCGACCTCGTGACAGAGTTCCGCGATCTGGCCCTCGACGGCATTCGGCAATTCGGCCTGCCGGGGCCGTTCCCGTCTCCGCCGCGCGCTGCCTACGACTCCGGGCTTCGGCATAACATTCCGCTCTCCAGCCAAGGCTTATACTGACAAACCGGAACGCCGTTGGATGTACTGTTTGGAACGGAACGGCACCGGCCGGTGCGTTTCAATCTGAACGACCCTTTCCGCGGAACCGGAGGTTGGGGTGCGACGGCACCGGCCCCATCTATAAACTGGCGGTATACTCAGCACATCTGGCTTTTTTGAGCTCTGAGGCCTTTCTGGCCCTGGCCCTCACCAAAGTCCTGCCCGTGTGAGGGTACATGTCTGTCGAGTCGTTCCCCGCAGTCCGCGAGTCCAGCCCCCGCTCGCGACGCCATTACAGTCCAAGGACGCCACGGCCGTCTCCGCGCAGCGTGAAATCGCCGGGGACAAGGTGACACCAACCGCGAATGCGACTGCCGAACCGGTAGGCCACCCACATGACTCGTAGCGCATCTCTCGAATACACCATCGGGTCGGCGGACGCGTGTCGCCCGAACTCTGCCCAGCCTCGTGTTCACCTGATCAACCCGAGCGACGTCTCGTTCGGCGTCGCCGTCATCACGCCGCGCTGGCTGTTCGTCCTCGCCGCTGCCACCGGCAGCCAGTGGGGAGATCCCAACATCGTTGACGAAACGCTGGAGCCCCTCGAGCCCGCCGACGTGTCACCCGGGGATGTCGTGGGGATCGGCATTCACACGGGGAATGCGCTGCGCGGCTATGCGATCGGCCAAATGGCACGCGCACGTGGCGCGTGGGTGGTGTTTGGCGGTATCCACGCGACGCTCTTTCCAGAAGAAGCCCGTGACCAGGGAGGGGCGCACGCTGTCGTTCGCGGCGACGGCGACGTGGTCTGGCCGCGCTGCGTCGAAGACTGTCTCGCCGGGCGGCCGCTGGCCGTGTATGACGGTGGACGGGTCGACGCCGACCAGTTCGTGTCGGCACGGTGGGACCTGCTTCCCGAAGGTCGTTACATGTGGGGCTCCGTGCAGACCGTACGCGGGTGCCCGAAGCACTGCTCGTTCTGTTCGGTCTGGCGCACCGACGGCCAGAAACCACGGCAGCGCGGCGTGGACCCTGTCGTGCGCGAAGTTGTGGAACTGCGGCGACGCGGGTTCCGCTTCATCGCACTGGCGGACGACAATTTCTATCCGGTCAGCTTCGAGGATCTCGCTCAGGCACGCCGCCGCGCGGATCCCGTGCGACTGGCGCAACTGCAGGCGCTGCGCGACGAACGCCTGGAGCTGATGGCGCAGCTCGCTCGACTGCCTGACGATCTCGTGTTCTACACGCAGATCACCATGGAGGCGGCCGAGGACGGTGATTTCCTCGACGCGATGCGCCGGGCGCACATCCGCGGGGCGCTGGTCGGCGTCGAGTCTGTGACGGACGCCGGGCTGAAGGATGTGTACAAGAGCTTCAACCTGGCTGGTGACGCCCTCGTGGAACGGCTCCGTGCCTTCCGCGACCACGACATTCACGTCCTGGGTTCCTTCATCTTCGGCCTGCCGAGCGACGACCCGGAGACGTTTGACGCCACCGTGGCACTTGCGCAACGTGCCAACCTGACGTTCGCGCAGTTCGTGCTGCTCACGCCGTTTCCGGGCACCGTGGACTTCGAGAAGTGGGCCGCGCAAGACAGCAACCGCGAGCGACAGGTGCACGGCGTTTCAATCACGAGGCACTGGCTGATTCCCAAGCACCAGCGGCCAAAGCTCTATTCACCGCACCCCCGCATGTCGCTGGAGGACATTCGACGCGGCACGCAGCGCGCCTGGGATCGGTTCTACAGCTGGCGCAACGTCTGGGCGCGATCGCGTGTCGTCCGCTCCCTCAAGGCCCGCCTCGCCTTCGTGCTGGCGTCCCGACTGTATCGGCAGATGTATGCGAACACCGGGATCGCGACCGACAGTGCGCGGGTGGCGCGATCGACCCGGTGGGCGCGCTGGCTCGGGCTGGTGACTCGGCGGCTGTTCCTCACGACGCCGATGCCGCACCTCCAGGTGCCCGAATCTCGGCCGGCTGCTCCAGTCGCACTGCTGACAATCGGCCGACGCTGATCGGACGTCGGCGGTCGGCGCGGTGTCGGCGTGAGCCGATGTGCTGACCGTGGCGCGTGTGCGGCGTGTGTGCCAAGACGGAATCGGATCGGACGTTCCGTACATGGGCCGGCGCAGACTCGATCACCCGGCGTGTCTCCGTCGCGGCGACGACGGGGATTGCCACGCGCTCGAGCGGCGCCGCCACCACTCGCTGAATCTGACGCAGCAGCGCGGTTTCCGACGCCGACACCAGCGACACCGCCCGCCCATGCTGACCAGCGCGACCGGTACGACCGACGCGATGCACGTAGTCCTCAGCCACCAGCGGCATATCGAAGTTGACGACCAACGGCAAGTCGGCGATGTCGAGGCCGCGGGCGGCGATATCGGTGGCCACCAGCACGCGAACGCGACCCGTCTTGAAGTCGTCGAGGGCACGACTGCGCGCGCCCTGACTCTTGTTGCCATGAATGACGCCAGCTCGCACGCCGCGCCGGGTCAAGTCCTCGCCGACGCGGTCAGCGCCGCGCTTGGTCCGGCAGAACACGAGCGCCTGGCCCGCGCCGCGTTGCGTGAGGATCCATGTCAACACGTCGCGCTTGCGCTCGACAGCGATGTCGTGCACGTGATGAGTCACAGTTGCGGGGACCACCTGCCGGGCTGAAACGTCCACGCGCACGGCGTCATGCGTGAACTCGGTGGAGAGGCGGATGACGTCCTCGGGCAGCGTTGCGGAGAACAGTAACGTCTGCCGGCGGCGCCGCAGGGCCGTCACGATGCGCCGGAGCGGGGGCAGGAAGCCCATATCCAGCATCCGATCCGCCTCGTCGAGCGTGAGCACCTCGATCGCCGAAAGATCGAGGGTCCGCCGTTGCAGGTGATCGAGGAGACGGCCGGGCGTGGCCACGACGATGTCCACGCCACGTCGCAGCACCTGAACCTGTCCGTTCATGGCAACGCCGCCGAAGATCGCGGCGACCCGAAGTGACGTGGACGACGCGTACGTCGAGAGCACCTGGTGCACTTGGACCGCCAGTTCCCTGGTTGGGACGAGAACGAGGCCACGGGGCGGGCGACCAGCGCGGTCCGTTTCCCGTGTCATGAAACGCTCGATCATCGGCAGGCCGAATGCGGCGGTTTTACCGGTGCCGGTCTGGGCACGCGCCAGCAGATCAACGCCGCTCAGCACGAGAGGAATCGCGTCGGTTTGGATCGGGGTGGGGGTCTCGTAGCCCAATCGTGCGAGGGAGGCACAGGCCGTACAGGCTGAGGCCGAGTTGCGAAAACATGAAGAGTCCTTTGGTGCCCAAGAGCGGTTTCCCAGCAGCGCTGTGGGTGAGTGTGTGGACGCATCGCCGCCAACATGGCGTCAGCGCGTCACCGAAACACGAGGGCTTCGGGCGGATTCGACTCGGAGCTAGGCTGGATATAAGGGGGACCGGCCACAGGGCCGGCAACGCTTACAGACGGCAGAGCGCGTGGGAAGATCCGATTCGCGTGGATTCTACCATACAGGCCCCGCACGACGAGCAGTCCCCCAGTATGCCCTGCATGCAGATCCGCGTCGGTCACGACGACGTCCCGCTATTCCAGGCGCCAGCGGGTACAAGTGGGCGTACACGTGTGACCGCGGCGCTCTGCCGCACAGTCGACTTCCAGGAACGCCTCCTCCAAATTGAGGCATTCGCGCAAAATTCCTCGTCGTATGCCGTAGGCGACGGGGATGAGATCCACCGCGACGAACGCGCCCACCTCGCGTTCCTCGACGAACCCCTCCGAGCCATCACGGTGATACCGTCGCCACTTCCGAAGTTTCACCAGGAACCGCTCCATCCGCCTCGGCAGCGATGCGTTCATGGGGATGGCATTGATGTAAACGACGTGCCGCGTCCATCGCTCCCGAGTCGCGTCCCCACCATGGCAAACCGCGGGGCACCTCGGCCTCATGACGCTATGTGACACCGGCGCACACTTCGCACACACGATCGACAAACGCCGCAGACTAATGTCTTGGCGTGATCAGAGGATCCTGACGCTACTGAACTGCCGGCCTAGCGATATACGGATGGGCTAGCGACCTTGTTCGGGATCGCGCTCACGGATCGCATTGACAACATTCTCCGCATGAATACTCTGAACCGGAGGGCCGATGACGATCACGCGATTGGTCTTGTTGCTCATGGCGCTGTTCGTGGTGGCGTTTTTTGTGCGGGTAGTGCTCAGTCGCCGGGGATAATGACCCCGTCGAGACGCGGTGAGTTCCTGTGCTGGTCGGCGCGGCATTGTACTGGCGGCGCAATGCCGACGCGCACAAGCGTCTCATGTTGATTGCCACACTGGAATTGTTGCCTGCGGGAGTCGCCCGATGGCCTGCGTTGGCCCCGCTGGGGCCGCTCGCATATTTTGGTGGAACGGACCTGTTTCTTGTCGCGATCATTGGATTCGACTTGTTGACGAAGCACCGAATTCATGCGGCCACGATTTGGGGCGGCGCCTTTCTGCTCTTATCGCAAATCGGCCGGATTGCCATCGGCGGCACTGATGCGTGGCAAACTTTCGCGGCCTGGTTAATCTCGTAAAGCAAGAGACCCCCCTGCGCCGGCCGCCGTCCGTGCAGGGTCCCCCGCTGGACCCCGGCCCCAAGCTCTTCTTTCGGCTCAAGACCCGCCGCCACGAGCACGCATCGACGTGTTCACGTCCCCAAAGGCTTTCGACGAGTGGGGGCGGACATCTTCGGCGACGACATCCTGGCAGCGGCACTCATGGATCGCCTCGTGCACCACTGCCACCGCGTGACGATTCGCGGCACCAGCTGCCGCGTGCGGCAGCACCGCGACCTGTGACAGACGTTGCGCGCTCCGCAGGACCCCGAACCCGCGGTCACTCGTCGCCAGCGGGCTTGTCAGGAGGTCGCGACGAACGAAGGCTCGTCCCCTCGTCGATCTTTCAGATTTTCACCGCCGGAACTGCCAGATTTGCGTTGACACGCGGGATCGCATTTAACGACAATGGTCGCATCCCGGAAAAGCTTGAAAAGCGCTTGGTGCTCACGTCCTAGGCCAGCCGGCGGCGAAGCCGCGCTGGCATAGCTTGGCGAAGCTCGGCGCCCGCGCGCAGCTGCAGGCCCTGGTCGGCGGAGCCGTCGGCTGATCACGGTGGGTGGTGCGCGGGGACCGATTTTTTGAGGCGTCGGGCCGGCCCCGGCGCAAGGCCGGAACCCGGCCCTCTAAAGCGCGGACTCTTGAACGCCGGAAGAAGAAAGCGTAGCCCAACTGTGACGAACTGTACAGCCACTCGCTCTGCCTTGAGCTCGAGGCGCGCGGAAGGGCAGGAAGAAAGGCGAGCGATGGACCGCGTCGACGACGACCAGCACACCAGACAGTATCTCCTCACACGTTATCGGGAAGCGGCTCTGGGCTTCTGGCGCCAGGATGCCAGACGCACGGCCTGGTTCCTGACGGTCGCAGTGTTCACGCTTGCGGTGGTGAATCTCGGCCTTGGGCTCCTGATGAATGTGTGGCATCGCATCATGTTCGATGCGCTCGACAACCGCGACGGGAGCACCGTGCTGTCGCAATCGATCATCTTCTTCCCTCTGGTCGTCGCGAGCCTGGCCATGGCGATCGCGAACACCTATTCGAAGATGAGCCTGCAGCGCGAGTGGCGCACCTGGCTGAACGGGCACGTCCTCGATCGCTGGCTCGCCCGCGGCCGGTACTATCAGCTGAATCTGCGGCCCGGCGACCACAGCACGCCGGAGTACCGCGTGGCCGAGGATCTGCGCCTGAGCGTCGACGCTCCGGTCGACATCGTGTTGGGCATTTTCGCGGCGGTCATCTCCGCGATCACGTACATCGGTGTGCTGTGGTACATCGGCGGTGACCTCGAGATTCCGATCGGAAGCACCACGCTTCGCATCCCGGGGTTCCTGGTGATTGCCGCGTTCGTGTACGCAGTGGTGGCCAGCGGTGCGATGGTCAGGATCGCCCGCGGCTTCGTCGTCGTTGCTCAGAACAAGAACCAGGCGGAGGCCGACTACAGGTACGCGCTCACCCGTCTGCGCGAAAATGGCGAAAGCATCGCGCTGCTCGGCGGCGACGCTGAGGAGCGCGCCGGTCTCGGTTCGGCATTCGAAAGGGTCCGCAACGGCTGGCGGGCGATGATGATGCAAACGCTCCGCACCACCATCGTGGCGCACACCACCAATGGATTGGCGGGGATTATCCCGCTGCTCCTCTGCGCCCCTAAGTACGTCACCGGGACCATGACCCTCGGTGAGATGATGCAGGCCTCCGCTGCCTTCGTCACCGTGCAGCATTCGTTCAATTGGCTGGTCGAAAATTACCCACGCCTCGCCGATTGGACGACGTCGGCGTGTCGACTCGCCTCGTTGCTGGTGTCACTGGACCGCCTGGATGGAGCGGGCGGAGAGGACGCGAAAGCCCGTATCGTTCGAGAGCCGTGCGAGGACGGGGCGCTCCAGTTGCGCGATCTGTCGGTGACGTTGGATGACGGCACCGCCGTCGTCAACGAAGCTGATATCAAGATCGCTCCAGGAGAGAAGGTGCTCGTCGTTGGCGAATCGGGAACAGGCAAGAGCACGCTGGTACGGGCGATCGCCGGTCTGTGGCCGTGGGGGACGGGAGAGGTCCGGATCAACGCCGACGGGCTGTCGCTAATGCCGCAGCGGCCGTACGTGCCGCTCGGAACGCTCCGCCGTGCAGTGACCTATCCGATTTCGCCCGAAGCGGTCGAAGATGCGGTGGTCCGCAAGTCGGTCGAGGACGTCGGATTGGGGCATCTCCTCGACAAACTCGATGAAGACGAACGCTGGGACCACGTGCTCTCTGGCGGAGAGAAACAGCGGCTCGGGTTTGCGCGGATACTCATCCAGAAACCGAACGTCATTGTCATGGACGAGGCGACCGCGGCCCTCGATCCTGTGAGCCAGGAACGGTTGATGCGATTAATCCTCGAGCGGCTCCCGGCAGCCACGCTCGTCAGCGTCGCGCATCGTGTCGAGCTCGAAGCATTTCACACGCGCAAGCTCGTACTGGAACGCCAGCTCGAAGGCGCGCGGTTGGTCGGGGATCAGTTGCTTCACAGAACGTTCAGCCGCCGCCGTGCATCATGCTCGGGCGAGCAGGTTCGGCAAGTTCGTCGGGCTCCAGCTGCCCGGGAGTTCGCCCGAAGTGGCGCCACGCGAGCCAGAAGATATACGGCTCGCCGCTTGGAACCCAGAACGACCAGTGCGATTCCACCGAGTCCGCCCCCAGACAATCCTGCGGTGCCGCGCGTGTCCTGGGCGGAGGAGTCGGCAGCCTAGCACGTGAGCTCCAGGCTCAAAACGAGTACCTGACGGCGAACTGGAAGCGCCGGGTGCTGTTGTCGACCACGCAGCTGGCCCTTCCGAAATCCGGGTTCACCGCCGGAAGAGTAGGAATGAAGCCCTCGTAGCACGCCTCGTTGCTGGCATTGAAGACATTGAATGCTTCCCCAGCCACGGACACGCGCCGCGTGCCGCCAACGCCAAAGATCTTCTCGAGCCGAGCGTCCGCGCTTCGATATGCGAGCGGCTCATCGGGCCGTCCGGCAAAGAGCAGCACCTGCTTCTGCCCGATCGCAGAGCCCCGCGATTCGTCGAGCACAGTGAACCCGCCGCCCGAGCTCAATGTGACGACGCTGCTCAACATGAAATCGTACGGAAGCTGAACGATCCCGGTCGCGATGATGCGATGGCGCTCGTCGTCTCGCGTCGGATGCCGCGGGTAGTCCTCCACCGTCGGATAGTCGAAGCTGAAGAGGTCGCCACCGATGGTTTCTCCCTTCGCCAGGGTGTAGGCGAAACTGAAGCCCCACCTGTCACGGAAGGGCCGATCGGCGGTCACGAAGAGCGCGTCATTCCATGTCTTCTTCACGTCCCTGGCGATGAGGACGTTGCTGTATCCCGGAATAGGAAGACAGCAGGTCCCGTCGGGCCGTCGATTGGCGAACTCGTAGGTCAGTCCGTTCCGTGCACGAATCCCGGCATAGCTGGCTGTCACGAGGATGCCCCGAACAGAGGTCCGTATGCCGCCAGTGAACTGGTCGGAGACCGGTGGTCTCGTGTCGTTGGCGAGCAGGTAGATCTCGGGCGCCGGTGCAACGCCGCGCGCGATCAGCGAGTCGAGACCGGCTGTGCTCAGATTTGAAGGATCCCACGCGATCGTGTCGAATCCGTTCGGATCGGGTCCGCCGGTTGCCGAAAAGCGAAACAGCCGCGTCTCGTACTGCAGGCGGTACCGCTCGTCGAGACCGGCATTGTAGAAGATGCGGTCGTAATAGCGGCCAAACCCGCCGAACAACACGTGCCGCCCGGTGCCCGTGAGATCGATCGACGCGCCAACGCGCGGCTGCCAGGCGGCGTAGAAGGCCGGCCGGTCGTCACCGTCGGTGAAGTACCGGTTGGCATCCACGAAGCTCGCTGCGGCGGCGCGCACGGCGCCCGGCGTCACGAACTCGTTGTTCAACATGTCCGACTCGTAGTCCCACCGGAGCCCGGCGTTGACGGTCAGACGCGATGTCGCCGTCCAGTCGTCCTGCACGAAAATTCCGAACTGGTTGTTCGTGGCGCTCAGATCGGGGTTGCCCACGCCGTACGACGCTTCAGACGGAAACGCGAATCCTGTTGACGACCGCACGCGAAAGAGCGGGTTGCCGAACAGCTGCTTGCTCACGTCATAATCGAGAACGCTGAACACTGCTCCCGTCTTCACGAGGTGCGCGCCCCGCCATTGGGCATGACGCGTATAGTCGTTGCGCACAGAAATGCGGGATTGCGTGAACTCCTGAGTCGAATCCCGGCCTCCCACGCGAACGACGCCCTCGTAGTCGATCCCCACCAGGCTCGGATTGAGCGGATGCTGGTTCCAGTTCGAACGCTGGTAGGTGAGCGTGAGCTCGTTCAGATAGGCATTGCCGGGGAGCTGCCATCGGCCAAGGACCGAATCAACCCGGTTGTCGAGGTCCGATGCCGCCTCGAAGCTCGTTTGTGCTCCGAAGTCCCGCACATCGTCTTCGTTGCGAACGCTGTAGCTCACGTCCAGCGATTGCCCGGGGCTCGGCTGATAGGTGAGCTTCGCAAAGCCGAGACGCTCGCGGAATTCGCTTGGAAATGTCCCCTCGACCCGGTTCAGGCCGAGTTCGGCTGGAACCGGTGTCCCGCCGAGTATCACTTGACTGTCGCGATCCTGGCGATTTTCTTCGTAGGCGCCGAACACGAGGAGCTTGTCCCGCACGATCGGTCCTCCCAGCGAGGCGCCCGGCTGCCATCGCTCGTAGGTGCGCTTCGGAAGGTCGCGCTCTCTCGCAAAGCGGTCCTGTGCGACGAGGTTTCTGTCCTGATAGAACGTGAACAGATCGCCCGTCCATTGATTCGTTCCACTGCGCGTTGCCGCGGTGATCACCGCGCTCGACGCCTTCTCGTGCTCCGCCTTGTAGTTCTGCGTGAGTACGGCGAATTCCTGCACCGCCGACTGCGGGAACGGCGAGCCACGGCTGGAGTCCTGACCGATGACGCCGCCCTCGAGGATGTCGTTCTTGAAGCTGACGCCGTCGATGAACACGTTGATTTGCGTCGCGTCGAGGCCGCCGGCCGTGACCTGTTTCTTCAGTTCGTCGTTCGAAACATGGACGCCGGGCGCCAGCGCCGCGAAGTTGAGGAAATTGCGCTGATCCTGCGGGAGGAATCGCACTTGCTCCTGCGTCACGACGGTTGCGATCTCCGATGTTCGAGTCTCGGCGAGCCTGGTCGTGCCGACTACCTCCACGGTTTCGGCAAATGTCGGGCTGGCGATCAGTACGAAGTCCGAGGGTGGCGGTGCGCCCAATGAGCACCTGAACCGTTCTCGTCTCTGGCTTGTACTGATCCGCTGAGACCGTGATCTCATACGTTCCCGGCCGGAGCCCTTGAAGCGCATACGCACCCTGTGCGTCTGTTTTGGCTTCGTACGTGAAGCCGGTGTCGACGTCTTTTGCCGTAACCGACGCGCCTGCGAGCCCGCCCCCTTCGTCGGAAACCGTGCCCAGAATGTTCGTGGTGATGGTCTGGCCCGCCGCGGCTCAACCCAGCTCAGCGTGAAGAGGACGGCGATTGCAAGCCAAACATGGGGGCCTATCGCATTTATCGAGTGCTTCATCGCCGCCTCTCATTGAAAGCATCGCGTGCTCGGCCGCGCTTGACGACCCTACGGTCAGCGGGCAACGCTGACCTTAAAGTGCCATGCGGTTAAGGCAAAACCTCTGCCCGGCATTCGCTGCGCTCCGAATCAGGTAAGGGCTGTCCGCTCAGCTGTCACTCGGCAGAGATTGTGATTCCACAAGAAGGGAACCTCGCGCCGGTGGCCGACCTGAACCGCACGCGAGCGCCTGAGCACTTGGGGTTGGTTTGCGCTCGCTAGGCGGTAATCGGCACGGAAGAAGGGCGATCGATGACAGACGGCAACGATCGGGAGAGACGACAGTACCTGCTCGCACGCTACTGGGAAGCGGCACTCGGCTTCTGGCGCCAGGATGCCCGGAGCAAAGCCTGGCTGCTGACGTTAGCCGTCTTCACGATTGCGCTGGTGAACCTCGGGCTCGCCTACCGCATGAACGTCTGGCACCGAGTAATGTTCGATGCGCTCGAGAACCGCAACGTCGCCGCCGTGTTCAGGCAGTCGCTGATCCTGTTTCCCCTCATCCTGGCGAGCGTGGCAATGGGATGCACGAATACCTTCTCCAAGATGACGCTGCAGCGCGAGTGGCGCAGCTGGCTGAACGCGCACGTGCTCGATCAGTGGCTGAAGAACGGCCGTTATTACCAGCTCAACCTGTTGAAGGGTGACCACAGCACGCCGGAGTATCGCGTCGCCGACGATCTGCGTTTGAGCGTCGATGCGCCCGTCGACCTCGTGCTGGGCGTGTTCACCGCCGTCACATCGGCACTCACGTTCACCGGCGTGCTCTGGTTCATCGGCGGCGAGCTGGAGGTCCCCATCGGAGACTGGACGCTCCGCATCCCCGGATTTCTGGTCGTCGCCGCGGTCATCTATTCATCGCTGGCCAGCGGCGCCATGGTTTACATCGCGCGCGGCTTCGTGCCCCTCGCCGAGAACAAGAACCAGGCGGAGGCGAACTATCGCTACGCGCTGACGCGCCTGCGCGAAAACGGCGAGAGCATCGCGCTGCTCGGGGGTGGTGCCGAAGAGCGCTCCACCCTCGAGTCGTCGTTCGCCATGGTCCGGCGGCGCTGGCGCGCAATGATGATGCAATCGATCCGCACCACGATCGTCGCCGGAACCAGCAACGGGTTCGCGCCGGTCATTCCGATCCTGCTGTGTGCGCCCAAGTACGTGGCGGGAACGATGAGTCTCGGTCAGATGATGCAGGCCGCGTCGGCGTTTGTCACCGTGCAGGTGGCGTTCAGCTGGCTCGTCGAAAACTACCCGCGTCTGGCCGACTGGACGGCGTCGTCACATCGACTCGCGTCGCTGCTGGTGTCGCTCGACCGGCTGGAGCATGCCGAGATCTCCGACACGTCCGGCCGGATCATGCGCAAACGCGCAGAGGACGGCGCGCTGCGACTGCGCGACGTTTCCGTGACGCTGAACGATGGCAACGCGGTGGTGAATGAGGCCGACATCGAGATCACGCCGGGTGAGAAGGTGCTCGTGGTTGGCGAGTCGGGGACGGGCAAGAGCATGCTGGTGCGGGCGATCGCCGGCCTGTGGCCCTGGGGCACGGGGGAGATCCTCGTCGACGACGCCGGGTTGTTCCTGATGCCGCAGCAGCCGTACGTGCCACTCGGCACGCTGCGGCATGCGGCGACCTATCCGCTTTCGACCGATGCCATCGAAGACCGGGTGGTGCGGAAGACGATCGAAGAGGTGGGCCTCGGTCACTTCCTCGACCAGCTCGATGAAGATGCGGAGTGGGACAACGTGCTCTCCGGCGGCGAAAAGCAGCGGCTGGCGTTTGCCCGGGTGCTGCTGCAGCGACCGGATCTGATTGTGATGGACGAAGCGACTGCCGCCCTCGATCCGCTGAGCCAGGGCGAGCTGATGCAGCTGGTGATGGAGCGGCTCCCGCGCGCGACGATCGTCAGCGTCGCGCATCGTGTGGAGCTCGAGGCGTATCACACCCGCAAGCTGCTGCTCGAGTATCGGCCGGAGGGCGCGCGGCTGGTCGGGGAGGATCCACTCCAGCGCGCACTCGGAAGGGTGGCGCGATTCCTATCCAGGATCTGGAGTCACGAACCAGCGGCGAAGGTTGCCGACGTCGCCGCAGAAGCGCGGTAGAACACGATCGTGGCTCGACCGTTCGTCCGCGCGCTCCACCGTCTGGCCAGTCTGACCGGCTCTGCGCCAACTGTCGCTCCGCCTCGCCACCCTGTAATTTCTACAGGGTTTGCCTGCCCTGAGGACGCTTTATGGGCGCATGACCGCTGGCGTTTCGACCGCGGCGGTTTTCGCGAATCAGTATTTTTTGCCATAACTTCGCCGATCAGGCCGCTTCACGATCGAAGTACACGAACTGTAGGGCAAAAGCTTGCACTGGCGCAAATCGCCTTGACTCGTCGCTACCTCAATCAGGCCGTCCTGGACAGCTGGAGAGTACGTGCGCGTGCGCTGCGCAACGTGCCGCTCGTGCTGCGCCTGGCTTGGGAGTCAGGCCCGGGCGTCGTCACGGCCGGGGTCGCCTGCCGCATCGCGGGCGCGTTGCTGCCGGTGACGATGCTGGCGGTCGCCAAGGCGATCCTCGACGCGGTACAGCTCCGGTTCGACGACGGGAGAGCTGCGGCCCGATTTCTGGTGGCTGGTGGCGCTCGAATGCGCGCTGGCGGTGTTCGGCGGAGTGCTCGGCCGTACCGGCGGATTCTTCGATTCGCTGCTGTCCGATCGCTTCACCCGCCACGTCAGCGTGCGGGTGATGGCGCACGCGTCGCGGCTCGACCTGAGCACCTACGAAGACCCGGCGTTCCACGACACGCTGGAGCGTGCGCGCGTCCAGGCCACCGACCGTGTCGGCATGGTCCACGCGCTCGGCTCGCTGCTGCAGCAGGGCGTCGCCGTCATGACGCTCTCGGCGAGCATCGCCTACTTCTCGCCGTGGCTGCTGGCGCTGCTGGTGCTCGCGGTGGTGCCGGCGTTCCTCGGTGAAAGCCACTTCGCGTTCCTCGGCTACTCACTCAACATCCAGCAGACGCCCGCGCGCCGGCGCCTCGATTACCTGCGGCTGCTCGGCGCGAGCAAGGAAGCGGCCAAAGAGCTGAAGCTGTTCGGGCTCGCGCCGTTCGTGACGGGCGAATACGCGCGGCTGTCCGATCAGCTCTACCACCAGAACGTCCGGCTCGCCCGCCGCCGCCTGTTGTCGGGCGCGCTCCTGTCGGTCCTCAGCACGGGCAGCTACTACGGCGCGTACGCGTACGTCGTCTTCAGGACGGTGAACGGCGATCTGAGCTGGGGCGACCTGCAGTTCCTCGCCGGAGCGCTCGCCGGAGCGAACGGCGGCATCCAGGCGCTCTTCTCCACGTTCTCGAACATCGCCGACCAGTCGCTGTTCCTGACGGATCTGGTCGAGTTCTTCAAGGTGCAGCCGACGATCCGTTCCAAGCCGGACGCCATTCCCGCACCGCGGCCCGATGCGCGACGGCATCGTGTTCGAGGACGTCTCGTTCGCCTACCCGGGGAACAACCGGGCTGGTGCTCGATCGACTGAACCTGCGTATCGGGCTCGGCGAGCGCATCGCGCTGGTCGGCGCCAACGGACAAGGCAAGACGACGATCGTGAAGCTGCTGGCACGTCTGTACGACCCGACGGCCGGGCGCATCCTGCTCGATGGCGTCGATCTGCGCGACTACTGCGTCGAAGACCTGCACCGTGAGATCGGCGTCATCTTCCAGGATTTCATGCGCTACGACATGACGGCGCGGCAGAACATCGCCGTCGGCCGCATCGACGTCGAAGCGCGCAACGACGAGATCGAGCTGGCCGCGCGCAAGAGCCTGGCGAACGCGGTCATTTCGCAGGCTGCCACTCGGCTACGACCAGCTGCTGGGCCGCCGCTTCGATGGCGGCGTGGATCTGTCGGGTGGCGAGTGGCAGAAGATCGCGCTCGCGCGCGCCTACTTGCGCGACGCGCAGCTGCTGGTCCTCGACGAACCGACGGCGGCGCTCGATGCCCGTTCCGAGTACCGAAGTGTTCGAGCGATTTGCCGAGCTGACAGACGGCAAGACCGCATTGCTCATCTCTCACCGGTTCTCCACCGTGCGCATGGCCGATCGCATCGTTGTCCTCGCTGACGGGCAGATTGCCGAACATGGCTCTCACGCGGACCTGCTCGGACGGGGCGGACAGTACGCGGAAATGTTCGAGCTGCAGGCATCCAACTATCGCTGACCTGTGTGAACCACGAGCGGCACCGTGCGACTTTCATCGGAAACCACCTGGGCCACCTCTCCCGACTCTCTGGGTCTCGCCGGGAGCGACGCCGCGGCACTGGACCAGTCGCGCGCCTGCGGCCGGGCGACGGCCGGGACGCTCGGGCCCGCTGCGCCGCAGGCGTGGCTTGCCGGCGCCGTCAAGCGGCACACCCGGTCGCTGCGACGTGTGATCTACTCGGGCCTCGCGGCTCATCCGGCGGCCCGGCCGCATCGCAATTGGCTCGCCGAGAACGGACGGCTGATCGCCGCCACGGTGAAGGAGATCCAGGACCTCGCCGGCCACGCGCGTAACCTTCCCGCCGTCGGCCCGGATTTGTCGGCGCCCGTCCTCCGGATCTGCGCGCTCGCCGAGGCGTTTCTCAATCACGTCGACGCCCGCTTCGACGAGGATCGCTTCGTCGCATTCCTGCAGGGCGCCCAGGAAGTTGGCGATCTCACGCTCGGCGAGATCTGGGCGGCCCGACCGGCACTGCAGCTCGCCCTGATCGAGCGGATCATCGCCACGATCACGACCGGAGGCGTGGAAATCCCGGCGCTGATTAGCAGTCTGCGGGCGCTCGCCGATGCACGTTGGAAAGGCGTCTTCGCCCAGGTCAATGTCGTCGACCCCGTGCTCGCGGGCGATCCCGCCGGGACGTACGACCGGATGGATGACGACTCGCTGGACTACTACCGGCGCGCGGTGTCGGAGGTCGCGGAACGGAGCGGCCGGTCCGAACGGGAAGTGGCGGAGGAGGCGGTCGTCCTGGCGTGCGAGTCGGCCCGCACCGCAGACGCCGGACGAGGCGCCGAGCGGCGCTGTCACGTCGGCTACTATCTCGTCGATCGCGGCTTGCCAATACTGCGGGCCCATCTCGGCTACCGCCCCACGCTGCAGCAGTCGATCGTCGACCGCGTCTGTGCGCAGCCGACACGCTTCTACCTCGGCGCCATCGCGATCACGACGGCGGCGATTCTCCTCACCCTGCTGTTTGCAATCGGTTATTCGGCTCATGCCGCGGTCGCCGCCGTCCTCCTGCTGATTCCGGCCACGCAGGCGGCGATCGACCTCGCGAACGCCATTGCGACGGCATTGATCCGGCCGCGGCCGCTGCCGAAGCTCGACTTCGCCGACGGCGTGCCGGACGAGTACGCCACACTCGTTGCCGTCCCGGCGCTCCTTCTCACCGAACGGCACGTGCGCGATCTCGTGATGGACATGGAGATCCGCTACCTCGCAAACCGGGACGCGAACGTCGTGTTTGCGCTGGTGACCAACTCACGAGATTCTCGGGAGCGGCCGCAGGAGCGTGACGAGGTCCTGTGCCTCTGCGAACGGCTCGTGCAGCAATTGAACGAGCGCTACGGGGCCGACGGCCACACGCCGTTCTATCTGCTGCACCGGTTCCGCGTCTACAACCCGTGCGAAGAGCGCTGGATTGGATGGGAACGCAAGCGCGGCAAGCTGCTCGACCTGAACCAGCTGCTGCGCGGTGTCCGCGACCGTTTCCCGGTGAAGGTGGGCAATGTGGACGCCTTGCGGCGCGTGCGCTACGTCATCGTGCTCGACTCCGACACGGAGCTGCCGCGCGATGCCGCACGGCGCCTCGTCGGCACAATCGCCCACCCGCTCAACCGTGCCGTGATCGATCCAGCAACGAGGACGGTCGTGGAAGGGTACGGCATCCTGCAGCCACGCATCAGCATCAGCACCGGATCGGCCGCGCGAAGCTGGCTGGCCACGCTCTACTCGGGCGAGACCGGGTTCGATATCTACACCCGCGCCGTGTCGGACGTCCATCAGGACCTCTTCGGCGAGGGAATCTTC
Source organism: uncultured Acidobacteriota bacterium (assembly GCA_963814955.1). Taxonomy (GTDB): domain Bacteria; phylum Acidobacteriota; class Vicinamibacteria; order Vicinamibacterales; family UBA2999; genus DATCJA01. Next base: position 978,803 of record CAWFEX010000004.1, on the reverse strand, counting down.
ACCGGCAAGGGGATCTACGAGGTCGACGCGTTCCGCGAAGCGCTCGAGCACCGGTTTCCGGCGAACACGCTGCTCAGCCACGACCTGATCGAGGGACTGTTCGCACGCGCCGGTCTCGTCTCCGACATCGAGCTGGTCGACGACTACCCGTCACATTTCAGCGCCTACTGTCGCCGGCGTCATCGCTGGATGCGCGGCGACTGGCAGATCCTGCGCTGGCTGCTCAACCGGGTGCCCGACTTCCAGCGCCGGCAGATGGATAACCCGCTCGGCGCCATCGCGCGCTGGAAGATCCTCGACAACCTGCGGCGCACGCTGGTCGAGCCGTCGATGCTGGTGCTGCTGCTCGTCGTCTGGTTCGCGCTGCCGAGCGCGGGTGCGTGGACGACCGCGGCCGTCGTCGTCCTGCTGGCACCGAGTTACTGGCGTCTGTTGTTCGCGTTGGCCCACGCGCCGTGGTTCACGCCGTCATTCCGGCCGTGGGCGATCGCGACGCTGACCACGTTCCTGCGCTCGCATCTCGTCGTCGCGCTGCACTTCGCGTATCTGCTCCACGACGCGCTGCTCTCGGTCGACGCGATCGTCCGCGCGCTGGCGCGCATGTTCCTGACCGGACGGCGGCTGCTCGAATGGGAGACCGCGGCGGAGGCGTCGCTTCGCGCCAAGGGGGCCACCGACCTGTACCTCGAATGGTCGCCGGTGATCGCCGCCGGCATCACAGCGCTTCTCGCCCTCGTTCGGCCGGAATCGGTGGCTGTAGCGGCCCCGCTCCTGCTGATGTGGATGTCGGCGCGTGGGATCGCGCGCTGGCTGAATCAGCCGCCGCCAGTCGGAGTCGGCGATCTCGAGGCGGCCGACGTGCGATTCCTTCGCCACCACGCGGCGCGCACGTGGAAATTCTTCAGAACGTACAGTTCGCGCCGGAACCACTGGCTGATTCCCGACTCGGTGCGCGCCGACGGCAGCATTGCCGAGCGCATCTCGCCGACGAATCTCGGCATGCTGCTGAATGCGCGGATCGCGGCCGTGCATTTCGGCTATCTCACGCTGCCCGAGTTCGTGGCCCAGACGCGCCGGACGCTCGGCACCATACAGCGCCTGCCGCACTACCGCGGACATCTGCTCAACTGGTACGACAGCACGACGCTGCGCCCGCTCGAGCCGCAGTTCGTGTCGACGGTCGACAGCGGAAACCTCGCGGCAGCGCTGTGGACGCTGAAGCAGGCGGCGCTGGCGTTTGCACGTCAGCCGCCTCCAGACGACACGCTCTGGGAGGGCATCACCGATCTTGCCCTGCTGCTGAGCGGCGACCCCGATCCGGCGGCGCGCGCGGTCGCCGAACGCGTCCTCAAGACGCGGCCGCAGTGGCGTCATTCGCTACCCGAGCTCGAGGCACTGGTGCTGCGTTATGCGGCCCACGCCGGCGATGACGCGCGGACGTGGGCCGGCGAGCTCGTGTCACGTCTGCGGCACGCGCGCGCCTGGTGCGAGGATGGCATGTCGCCGGCGATGGCATCGGCCCTCGCGGAGATCGCGCGCGTCTCCCACACGCTCGTCGCGGACATGGACTTCGCCTTTCTGTACGACGCACGGCGGCAGGTCCTGTCCGTCGGCTGCGACGCCGCATCCGGCAGAATCGAGCGTTCGGCCTACGATCTGCTGGCATCCGAGGCGCGTATCGCAAGTTTCGTCGCGATCGCGAAAGGAGATATCCCGCAGGAGAGCTGGTTCCGCCTCGGTCGGCTGCACGTGGCGGCGTGCGACGAGCGTGTCCTCCTGTCGTGGACGGGCACGCTGTTCGAGTACCTCATGCCCGCGCTGTGGTTCCGCCACCAGCCGCGCACCATCATGCACGACAGCATGTGCGCGGCGGTCCGCATGCAGCGGAAGTTCGCGCGCGACCGCAACATGCCATGGGGCTTCTCCGAGTCAGGCCTGATCGTCGCCGATTCGGCGGACTACGGCTATGCGCCCTGCGGCCATACTGAGCTCGCACTCAAGCCGCTCGACACCCGCTTGCTGGTCGTATCGCCGTATTCGAGCTACCTTGCGCTGCTCGTCGACGGGCGTGCCGCGATCGAGAACCTGCGGCACCTCGCTCGCCTTGGTTGCGTGGGGCCCTATGGCTTCTTCGAAGCGCTCGACTACTCGCGCGGAAATCCGGAGCTGGTGCGATCGTGGATGTCTCACCACCAGGGGATGAGCCTGCTGGCCGCTGCGGAAGTGTTGCTTGGCGATCGGCTGAAGGACGCTTTCCATTCGGAGCCGCAGGTTCGTGCGACGGAGCGCCTGCTCGAAGAACGCGTGCCGCGAACCGTGGTTCCCGACAAGGCCGGGCCGCCGCGCGTTCTCTGGCCCGAGGAGTCGGTGGCATAAACAACGGTGCATGTCGGGCGAGACGGCCGAGGCCTCTCAGCCTGCGCCGCCCCACCCGCTCGATCCCGCAGTCCACGTCGGTGCGTGGGCTCGGCCCTTGTGTCTTACCTACGTGTCTGCGGTTGTGTCTGCGGCGGCGGTGTGTCGTTCAGCCCCAACATCGACGCCCCGCTACGGGCGGTCCCAATCACTTCCGTGGCAGGCTTCACTTTGAGGTTGTTGTTGACCTCGCGGACGCCGCTGAGGCGCTCGGCCAGGTCCTCGGCGTAGCGTTTTTCGTCGCGCGTGCGCACGCTGCCCGTCAGCGTCAGCTCTCCGGCCTGGACGGCCACTTCGATGTCGCTTGCGTCGATCCGCGGATCATCTGTCAGCCGGTCGCAGATTTCCTCGTGAATGCGCTGATCGCTGCGCTGGTACCCGCGGGGGCCTCGGCCCGCGTAATTGGTTCCTTTCCACGGCTGCGACGTCCCGGATTCGGGCCAGGGCACGGCGTATGAGTAGCGATCCGCGGTTGCGTACCGGCTCGTGTCGCCAAAGCTCCGCTCGGGGTTCCCGTAGTCGTCACGGTCGCGGTTCCAGTCATCCCGATGCGACGATCGGTAACTGGAGTAGTACGACGCGCGGTCGTTGTCGGTAAACTCTGCAAGGCCTCTTCGTCCATCACGGTCACGGTCGGTCCAATCGCGGGCGGTTTCCCGCACGCGGTCCCAGGGCCGTTCGGCTGAGTAAGCTGCGCGGTCACTCCAGTCACGGGCGTGACGCTCGTCGCGGACCTCGTCCATCCGACGCCGCCGCGCCGCCTCATCGTCGCCAAACCACGAGCGAACCTCGTCGCCGGCGCGGTCAGTGAGAGGTCTTTCGTAGCGGTCGCGGTCGCGATAGCTGGGATCGTCACGATAATGAGAGCGGTCTGCCATTGGGGCGCCTCCTTGCAGTGTTGTGAAGTCTCCGAGCAAACGAGACAAGGAGAGCAAGCAGTGCGCCAGCGGCCACGTATCATCGAGCCCGCATCATCCTGGCGTCAGCTGTACGACCGACAGGTGCGCCGCATCGCTACTACCGAGCGCCGCGGTGGGCGGGTTGCGCATTGGCCGCGATTTCGCACTTGCTCCACGTCGGGCTGGCCAGTGACAAGGAGCACATCGGTGGCCGCGCGTCGGTCATGAACAGCGTATCCGCACGCCTCATCGGGGTTCGGCTGAAGTGTGGCTTGGCCGACCGTCGCCTCATCACTTTCAGTGGCTCGACAATGACGGCCACGTGTATCAAGCGATCCTATCGCCAGAATCCAACTGATTTCGAGCGCGCCCCAACATCGATCGGCGCGCGCCGGAACCTTCCGCTCAGTTGTGCGTCTCGTCCATGTCGGAATAGCGGCGAGCCGTGCTCGCAGGAACGCACACGCAAATGGCCGAACTGATCGCCGACCTGCCATTTCGCGTCATGGACACCGAGGGGCGAGAGTTCTACGTGAGTGTCGTGGGCGAAGCGAGAGCAGACGGCGAATGGGAAGGGTGGCTCGAGTATGCCCCGCTGGACGACGCGGAGCTGCTGCTCACACGAACCGAGACGACTCAATCGAACCGCGCAGCGCTCCAACGATGGGCCGAGGCATTGACCGACACCTACGTGGAAGGGGCGTTTTCTCGGGCTGTAGCCGCGGCGAGCGACGCGCTGCGTACCCGTGTCGTCGCGAGACGGGCCGAAACGTTGGCGGCTGCGTTACGCGCGACGGTGGACCTGCCGGACCCATTTCAATTGTATGCGTTCGGCCCTGATCGGATGCGCGCACGCCTGGGCGCATTGCCGGGCGCGACGCTGCTGGAGATCATCGCTGCGTTTGAGTTGAATCCTGCCGGCAAGAGTCTCGCCTGGCTCAGCGATCGTCAACTCGTCACGTTCATCGTCACCGCCACCGAAGTGCAGATTCGCCAAGGGCGGCGAGCTCCGTAAGCAGCAAGGACGTGCGGTCGGCGCGCTTCGGCGGTGCCTGCCCTCGCGATCATTCGTCCGACTCCATTCTCCTGGCTCGCGAGCTGCCCTTCGACAGAGCGACGTCGCTTGTGAAGCTGCCCTCCAGCACACCAGTGTCGGACATCACGTACATGAACTTGCCGGCGCTCGTCCGCCGTGTGCCGTGTTCCGTAAACTGCAACACCAATTGTCGTTCCTCAACGGTCCCGTTAACCGCGATCGGCGTGCGCTGAGAGCGTGGAAGCTGTCGCCCGTTCTCCATCCACTTGAGACCAGTGCCGCTGATTTGATCGCCATTCTGCGTCAGCTTCACGCGATAGCCGAGATTCAGGTTTTCATACGGTCGATACGCTGTTGATTCGACGCGGTTCGTCACGGACCACCAACCGCTTAGGTTCTCTGCCGATGGATTCGTACGACGTTGGGCCGGCGCCGGCCGACGAGCAGTCGGCGTGGAACTGGTCACACGTTGCGCATCTCGGGAAGTGGTGGGCCGTTCGGACCCGTCGGAAACCGTCGAGGTCTCGGGCTCGCGCGGTGGCACAGAGGCACCCTCTGTTGGGGGAACCCCACTCGTCTCGGAAACGCGCGCAGCGCCAGTCGTGTCTCCGGACGCGACCGGTGCAAGCGCCACTACATGGCCGGTGGATTCACCGCGTCGCGCAGCGGCGGCGTTCCGTGCTGGATTGGACGCCTGTGGGCCGTTCCGCTGCGTTGAGGCGACCTGTGAAACTGGCACCGCGAGTCCCCATCGATGGGAGTACTCGGCGAGAAGGAATCCACTCGCGGCTGCAGTCAACGCCACCAATGCCATACCACCGTACCGATGCCGTTCGGGCGAACGATACCAGGGGTGTGCGGTTGGCGGGGCCGGCAGGTCCGGGCCGAAAATTCGCGAATGGTCTGCAAGGATCGGCGGATCGAAATCCGTTTCCGCGACGGCATTCAACCCATCTATCCAGGCGGTGCTCTCAATCGATTCCGGCCCTCTCATCGGCGCAGATGCAACTGTCGGAGCGGCCTCTGTCGGGCTCGAGGGCACCGAAGAGGCGACCACCGGATCCCGCAGCGACGCCTCCGTTGGGAACGCATCGATGGTCCACTGAGAATCCGCGAGCACATCAACGCGTTGCTCTGCCCCAATCTGTGCCAAATAGCGATCGGTCACGTCATCCGTATCGAGCTCCACCGCTGCGGCGTATGCAGCGATCCATCCGCGTAAGGATGGCCTCGGCAGTCTTTCGAGGTGATTGTCCTCAATCGCAGCCAAGTCGTTCATACCGATGTTCGTCCGGTTCGAGATCTCTTCACGCGAGAGGCCGCGCGCGCGTCTCGCACGCGCGAGCTCAGCGCCAACATGCATGTCCATGACTCTTGGTCAGCATAACGCGCTCCGCAAGCGCGCACGACATATCACAACTGATCCGCTCAGCCGTTTCGGTCGGGAGTTTAGTCACCGAGTACGCGCGGTCTTCTCCGACGCAGGGCGCGAAGATTCCAGGCACATCGACGGAGTATTTCGACAATACATTCGCGGACGCGGCTCTTCGCACCGCGAAATAACGGGCAGTAACGCGGGACCCCGTCACCTCGGGTCCGGTTAACTATTGCTCCCTCCCGATCCGCCGACAATGGGAGCATGGGGGCTCTGGCGGCCGGAGTGGTGGTAATCGCCGTGATCACGTTTCTCGTCACGCGCCGGCGGCGCCGGACCTCCGCGCGCAAGCACATTGAAGTTGGAACCGTGAGCGATGGATGGGTCGCGCAACATCGCGGCGACTCTCAGGATTAGGTTATCCCACTACGCGGTGGCCCATCCGCGTGCGGCGTCGCAATGGGATCTTCCACCAACCTTGGCTGACCACCGCTCGGTCGCGTGTTCCCTCCGTGGCGCCGACCGGACGGAAACTCTCGAAGCACTTGCTGCACGCTTGGCGTACATCACACCACTCACATACAGCGTAGCGAAGCAGAACCGAATCGACTTGCGTACCGGTCGCCGCTGCTCCGGCACGCGACCCTGATGGCTGCTCGTCCTGGCTCGACGTGTGTCGATTCGGAACACACGGCGCCCCTTTTGGAGCGACCGAAACCCAGAGCTGAGCATACCTACGGAGGGCCAGTGGGTGTACCGCCACAGTTTCGCCACGATCACCGCGTCACTCCTGCAGTGTTGTTCGGTATTGCGAACGACCTATCTTCTGGCTCAGTCCAGTGAAAAGGTCATCCGTATGCCGACGTCATGAAGCGGGCACCACCAAATCCGGCTCTTTTTGATGGCATCAGATTCGCTCCACGCGATTGGACGCGGACCATCAGGCAGGTGTCGCGTGTTGCCTCCGATCCATCACCAGTGACACACCGGCGTTGCATGGGTGTGATTTGTTGCTCCTGTGCGCGCCCGAGCTGACCTTGGTTCGGCGCAAAGGGAGAACGAATCCGACCGCCGCAGCCGGCGGTGTGACCTAGAGGGCTGAGAGTTCGTCATTACTACAGCGGTCGCAGCACGCTCGGAGGTATTACGGTGTTGTGCCGCACGTCATCGATGAGGAATCGGACTGGGATGAGAGAACGACCGAAACGAATTCAGCGCCAGCGAGTGAGAGGATGGACGCTGCCTCCAAACACCGTCTATGTTGGACGGGAGACACGATGGGGGCATCGATGGATGCCCGGGCAGTTCTGGTGGACCGACGATCACGCACGGGTGGTTGTCGAGGTGTATCGGGACACCCTCATCCGTCGGTTGCGCGCGAATCCGACGCTGCTCGATCCACTGCGCGGGAAGAATCTGGCGTGCTGGTGCCCGCTCGATCAGCCGTGCCATGCAGATGTGCTGTTGGAGTTTGCGAATCAGCACGCAACGACGACATCGGATGCGGCCCCTGCTGAGGCGATCTCTTTCGGAACCTAGACAATCGGGCACGCCTGTAGGCGCTCGGCAGAGACCGCGCGAGTGAATGGGTGAGCTTTACCGGTGTAATCCCGCTTCAGGTAAAGAGCTGACCCCGAGTGTTTCCTTCTTCATCTCCTCGCTCAGCGAACGATGGAGCTGCTGAAGGCTGGTGAGATCCCAGTCGAATGAGGCGACGGCGTCGGTCACTCTAAAGAGTTCCGTCGCTCTCTCGTCGCGAGCTGTTTGGTACGCGGCAAGCGCGCGTTCGGCACCGTTGGCTGCCGCGTTCGCCAGGAGTTCGGCGTCGATGAGCGCATCTGTGATGCCGTGGGCGGTCAGCGGATCCTTGAAGTAGCCCGCGTCGCCCACGAGGGCCCACCCGGGTCCGAACGACTGCCGAAAGAAGCCCGCCTGTCCCGAAAACCCTCGGTACTCTTCCACTCGGTCAGCGCCGTCCACCATGGCCGATAGCTGCGCGTCACACTCCTCCAGGATCCGACGGTGCACAGCGGCACGCCCCAGCCGCGCTTCGGCGTGGAAGCGGCTCGGCGGTACCGACACGAACACGCAGGTCAGGCCGTCGTTGGTGGGAACGACACCCGCGCTCACGCCCGGTCGGAAATACCAGTGGTATCCATCGAGTCCCATGCCCGACCAGTAGCTGAAGAGCACGGCCGTTGTGTGGGCACCGACGCGGTACGGTGACGCTCCGACCAGACGGGCGACCGTGGACTTGAAACCGTCGGCGCCAATGACGAGGTCGGCGGTCACCTGACGCTCGGGTGCGTCGCGGCGACTGAAGCGCACGCCGCTCACGCGCCCGTCGTCGCCACGAACCAGATCGATGAGGCGCGTCTCGAACGCCACCTCGGCGCCGGCCTCGCGCGCAGCATCCACCAGCAGTGCATCAATGATCGTACGCCGCGGCGCGTAAAGACCGTCGACGCCGTTATGTGGCTTGATCGCCACGTTCACGATGTCGCCAGCGTAATGGAAAGACGTGTCGTGAATCACCGGCGTACCCGCCGCCCTGATTCGCTCGAGAATGCCCCAGCGATGCAGCTGCAGGACGCCGCCGCGCATGAGCGCGTGGGTTGAAAGGGTGTCAGTTCCGTAGCGAGTCCGGTCGATCATCAGCACGCGCAAGCCACGGCGCGCCAGGAGCATCGCCGTGGCGGCCCCGGCGCACCTGGCACCGACGATGACCGCGTCGTAATCGACGGAGCGGGCAGTTCCTATAACCATTTCATGTCGGCGTCTTGCCGGAGCGCCAGTCGGCGCGTCGGTTAGCCTATACCACCCGATCTCGCAGAAGCCGGTGGTCTATCAAACCGAGCCACAAACCATTCGCCCACGCGTGACTGCCGGCTTCCCCCCCGAATCCGAAGGAGGGGTCACGCAGGCGTCATGGGGACGCGAGCCTTTCGCATGAGCTTGATGCCGCCGTTTCCGCGAGATTGGCATATGCCCTGCTGTCGGCATACCCATGAGAAGCATCATCATCGGTGTCCTCCTAGTCGCGCCGTCAGTCTTCGCACAAGAATCCTCGACCGCCGGAGCTGCGCAGCCACAGGCAATGTCGATTGTCAACCTCATTGAACGCGAGTTGATCTCGGGAACCGAGCCTCGGCGGGAAACACTCCTCGCGTGCAGTGGCAACACGCGGACGACACTGGTCCAGTTGAACCAGGATCAAGCGCAGCGCCTGTACGACACCGCAGAAGTTAACTACTACGTCGTAGCGGGCGAGGGCGCCGTCCGGATGGCGGGGCGCGATACCGGACTCGCGGCGGGAAGTCTTGTCGTGCTGCCACGAGGAACAGCGCATGGGATGCTCCATCGCGGCAAGCGCCCACTGATCCTGCTTGTCGTCCTGAGCGGCTCTCCATGCGAACAGACTCGCTGAAAGCGCGTTTTCGCGTCTTCTTCCCGCCGACTGATCCGTACGAGCGCGCATCAGACGTGAAGAATCGAGCGCGCGGAGTATCCTCTGCTGCAGGAGGGTGGGCCTGAAGATCTGGCCAACGAGATCAACGAGGAACTGCCAGACGTACCCAATATGACGCGTACCCGCATCCACCGCGAAAGCCGGTGAATCCGGTCCTCGTTGCGGAATCGTCCTTATTCCCTAACAATTCGCGGGTGCCTCAGGCCGAAGGTCCGCGACCCTTCCCCTCGAAATTGATCAGAACGGCGCTCCGGCGCGGGTTGCGCAAGCGCTGCCCGCACTGCGGCGAAGGGCGACTGTTTTCCGGGTGGTTCCATTTTGAAGAACGCTGTTCGATCTGCGGTTTGGTCTTCGCACGTAATCCCGGTGATACGTGGGCTTTCACCATCCTCGGCGATCGGCTGCCCATTGCCGTGTTGATCGTCTTGATTTATTTCGGCGTGGTCCGTTCGCATCCTGTGTTGGGCGTGACGATGGTGGTTGTGTTGTTGGCGCTGCTTGTCTGGACAGCCCCCAACCGCTGGGGCGCAAGTATCGCGCTGCATTACTTGTCGCGGGTGTACTGGCCCGATCCGGCGGATCCCATCCCGCCGCCCCCTGCGACCCGCTCCGCCAGTTGACTGGAAGTTAGAGCGTGAGCACGAATTCCGGCTGAATGAACGGTTGAGCCTCGACAGCCCGATTGCATGGCGGCCAAGGCTGGAGCACACTCCACGAGCTCTTTGAGTACGCAAATGCGGCGACACCGCGGGGCGACGCTCAAATACGCGATTAATGGCAGTAGGGTTGCACGAGATGAGCTGTCATGTTGAAGGCGTTCGACATTCCCTTGAGCTGGGGTGAACTGCTGAAGCGCACGCTCAAAGACACGAGCGAGGACGATGCTCTAGGTCTTGCGGCGCAACTCGCCTATTACTTCTTCCTCGCGCTGTTCCCCGCCCTCCTCTTCGTGCTCGCGCTGGCCAGTTTCTTTCCGCTCACGAACTTTATCGACGAGATCGTGCGTGCGCTGCGGCCCATCGCCCCTGCCGAGATCATCTCGTTCCTGGAAGAGCAACTTAGGCGCGTGTCGAACGCGGATAGCGGCGGAATCCTCACGGTCGGAATCCTCGGCGCGATTTGGAGCAGTTCCGCCGCCGTCGTGGCGATTATCGGCAGCCTCAACCGCGCGTACGACATCGAAGAAGGACGCCCGTGGTGGAAGGTGCGCCTGACGGCTATTGGTCTTACGGTCGCGCTCGCCGTAATGATCCTCGTTTCGTTCAGTCTCATTGTCGCCGGGCCCACGGTAGCGGAACACCTCGCGTCCGCCTTCGGTCTCGGCGCCGCTTTCGAATGGACGTGGAAGATCCTGCAGTGGCCGCTGGCGTTCTTCCTCGTGTCGTCGGCGGTAGGCCTTGTGTATTACTTCGCGCCCGACGCCGAGCAGGATTGGGCGTGGATTACACCAGGTGCGATCGTCGGCACGCTCCTCTGGGTCATCGTGTCGCTGGTGTTCAAGTTTTACGTGGCCAACTTTGCGGATTACAACGCCACCTACGGAGCGGTCGGCGGCGTCATCGTGCTCCTCTTGTGGTTCTACATGTCAGGTCTCGCCATTCTCGTCGGTGCCGAAATGAACGCCGAGATCGAGCATGCGTCGCCGTGGGGCAAGGAGCCGGGCGAGAAGGTCCCAGGCCAGAGGAAGAAAATTGGCGTCGCGGCTGCGCGAGCGTATGAGGCGCGGCGGCTCCAAGAGATGCAACCTGCTTCGCCTCCCGCCCACCGGCAGCCAGTGGCTGCTTATCAGGCGACGCCATCGGCCGCCGACCGGACACTCGGAGTCGCAGTCGGCGTCTCGCTGATTGCGACGCGGTTGTGGAACCGGCTCAGGCGACGTCGCGAGGCCGCGGCATAACGTCAAAAGGGGCCCAATATGGCAATCACCACTGATGATCGATCGCTGGGACAGATGTTCGCCGATCTCTCGCAAGAGGCTCGGACGTTGATCCACCAGGAACTTCAGCTCGCGAAGACCGAGCTCACCGAAAAAGCCTCGACAATGGCCCGAGGCGCGGCATTTGTCGTCGGCGGTGGGCTGCTCGCGTACGGCGGTTTGCTGGCGATCGTCGCAGCCATCGTCCTCGGTTTGATCGCATTGGGACTGCCTGCGTGGGCAGGAGCACTTCTGGGAGGCGTTGTGGTTGCGGGAACCGGCTACGTTCTCATCCGGTCCGGGCTCGCCGCTCTTCGTCCGGAGCAACTGGTGCCACGCGAGACGATTGAAACACTGAAGGAGGATGCGCAATGGCTCAGGAGTCAAACCCGGTAAACGGCGAGTCGGCCGCGGATTCCCGATCGCCAGGTGCGAAGGCCCCTTCGGCCACGACCACCGAAATTCGATCGCAGATCGAACAGACACGCGCGGAGATGAGCCAGCTGCTAGATGCCATTCAAGCGCGCCTGAGCCCAAGGCGGCTGGTCAACGACGCGGCACAGAGTGTCAAGGATGCCACCGTTGGTCGCGTCAAGCGGCTCGCCGCGAAGACCAACGGCATGCTGGGGAACGGCAATGGCCCGGCGTTCGACGCCAAACGCATGATCGACGCCGCGCGAACCAATCCGATTCCGTTCGCCATCGCTGGCGTCGCAGCGGCCGCATTTGTGGCGCGGGCCGCAATGCGGTCGCGAAATGGCTCTCACCACAATCTCGAGCGTGCTGCCGCCGCCGACCGGCCTGCGCTTTCGCATCCTCGCGGCAGCACCACGCAGCGCTTCTTAGTCGGCGGGTGCGCCGGCCTGGCCGCCTGCTGGAGCGTCTGGCGCGCGAGCCAACTCAACAGCGGAGATGCGACCGGGCGCGGATTCGAGCCGCCTCCTCCGACAACTTAAGAAAGGAATTGCCTGATGGCCGAACTCCAGTCACTGCGTTCGCATTTGATCACGGAGCTCAGGGATCTTCTGGATGCAGAGCAGCAATTGACGAAAGTTCTACCGGATTTTGCAGCGCGAGCGAGCACGCCGGCACTCCGAATGGCGTTCGAACACCATTTGCGGGAGACCGAAGGTCAAATCAAGCGGCTTAAGCAGGCGTTCGACGTCCTGGGCGAAGCTGCACAGCCGAAGCGATGCGAGGGTATGCACGGGCTGATCCGTGAAGGCAATACCGTGGTGAGCACCACGCCCGAAGGCGCTCTGCGCGATGCCGTCATGATCACGTCCGCGCAGAAGGTCGAGCATTATGAAATGGCCGCGTACCGGTCCTGCGCGTACGTACGCCACCGGTACTCGGCGAGCCAAGGGTCGCGAGCCTTCTCGAAGACACACTGTCGGAAGAGAAGCGCGCGGATACGAAGCTGACCGACATCGCAGAAGGAAAAGTCAATCAGAGGGCTGCCGAAGAGTGGCACAGGGTTGGTGCGGGATTGCTGGAACAAACGGCAGTATTCGCCGGACGGGCGGTCGGAATAGGCGCGCGAGCGGTGAAGCGCGCAGCGGATACGGTCGGCCTCGGACGGAATCAGCGCACCAATCGCAGCATCTCGAATATCGGCGAGCAGGTTACCTCGTCCGTCGGAGGAGCGATTGCAGCTGCCAGTCACATGGCGGGCGACATTGCGTCGTCGGCTCGTTCGCAAGCACGCCGCGTTACCGGTACGGCGCCATCGACTTCGCGTCGGCGGACAACATTGCGTAACACGTCGGGAACGGGCAGCAAGAGAAAGACAAAGAAAGGCACGCAGAAATCAAAGCGAAGATGAAGACGCTGCTGAAGGGCAGCGTCATTCTGCGTCAGACGTAATTCCGCATCAGGATTTCGGCGAGCGACGCGTCGAGCTGCTCGCGGCGCCGCACCTCCTCGAACCGGCCGAGGAGGTCCTCCGGGCGCGCACGGGCGCGCTCGCTTCCCTGGAGGTCGTGCAGGATCCGTCCCTTGTGCATCATCACGATCCGGTCGCCGAGGTTCACGGCCTGGTGCATCGAATGCGTCACCATCAACGTGCTCAGCTTGTCGCGCTCGATGATGTCGTGGGTGAGGCGGATCACCTGTTCGGCGCTCTTCGGGTCGAGTGCGGCCGTGTGTTCGTCGAGCAGGAGCAGCTCCGGCTTCAGCCACGAGGCCATCAGAAGCGTCAGCGCCTGCCGCTGGCCTCCCGACAGGCTGCCGATCGCGTTGTCGAGCCGGTCTTCGAGACCCATATTGAGCGAACGAATCCGGTCGCGAAGCTCGTTCGCGGCGCGCCGGTTGACGGCCCAGCCGATGCCGCGCCGTCTGCCACGCCGCGAGGCCAACGTCAGGTTCTCGGCAATCGACATCGTCGGCGCGGTGCCGCTGAAGGGGTTCTGGAACACGCGTCCGATGTACTTCGCGCGCCGATGCTCCGGCCACTTCGTGATCTGCTCGCCCGCAAGCGTGATCGACCCGCTGTCGGGGAAGAACGATCCCGCCACCGCGTTGAGCAGCGTCGACTTTCCCGAACCGTTCGTCCCGATGATGATCAGAAAGGAGCCTTGCCGCAGCTCCAGCGACACATCCGTGAGTGCCCTGACTTCGTTGACGGTGCCCGGATTGAACGTTTTTGACAGCCGACTGATCTGGAGCATCGACTCAGGCCGCTTTCGTTCGAGCAGGGGCCCGCATTCGCAGGCGCCGCGCGAGGTCTGGCATTACCAGGGCGGCGAACACGAAGATCGCGGTGATCAGCTTCAGATCGTTCGGATTCAGTCCCCATCGCAGCGCGATGGCGACCAGCAGCCGAAACAGCACCGACCCCATGACGGTACCGGCAATGAGCAGCCCAACCGCACGGGTCCCGACGAGCGCCTCGCCGATGATGACGCTCGCCAGGCCCAGGACGACGATGCCCACCCCCATCTGCACGTCAGCAAAGCCCTGATACTGGGCGATCAGCGCGCCGCTCAGCGCCACGAATCCGTTCGCCAGCGCGAGACCGAAAATCGTCAGCGTGTCGACGCTGACGCCGAGCGCGCGGATCATCTGCGGGTTGTCGCCAGTGGCGCGCATGGCCGTCCCGATGTGGGTGTGGAAAAAGACATAGAGCAGCACGGCGATGATGACGACGAATAGCAGCACGCAGATCAGGATCGAGGCATCGCGGACGCCGACCGTCCACCCCGCAACGTCGATATCGCCCGCTCCCCCGAACATGAGCGCACCGAACTGCTCGGCGCGCGTCGCGAGCGTCGTCTGATTCAGAAGCGGCAGGTTGCTCCTGCCCATCACGTGGAGGTTGATCGAGTAGAGCGCCGTCATCACGAGGATGCCGCTCAGCAGCCTGTTGATGTTGCACTTGGTCGCAAGAACGCCGGTCACCGCGCCGGCGACCATACCCGCCAGCGCGCCGACCACGGTCGACAGCGCGGCCTCGTGACCCGCGACCATGAGCGCCGCGGCCACTGACGCGCCGAGCGTCACGGATCCTTCGGCGGTGATATCGGGAATATTGAAAATTCGAAAGCTCACGTACATGCCGAACGCGAGCAGTGCGAGGATCAACCCGAGCGTGAGGGCGCCGATGAGAAGTGTCATGCGATGCCCGTCATCCGCGGGAAATGTCCTGCAGCGCGCCGAGCCAGCAGGCGCCTCTCACGAGATCGGTTTCGCCCACACCATCGAAGGGGCGCGTGTCGGCCATCAGATGCATCACCGTGCTGGGGGGCGACGCCGCAAGGAGATTCCCTATCGTCTTGCCGAACGGCAGCTCGCCCTGCTGGACCGGCCGGAACGGAAAGAGCGCCGCGTGGACGTGCGCGTGCACCCCGTCATCACCTTTCATTGGCCGCAGGAACGCGGCGGCCTGAGGCGGAGGCTTCCGCGCTGCGACGCCCACGAGCAGCGCCAGACATCGCTCGGCATTCCGCTCGGTCGTGAACGACACCCAGTCCCGAACCGACGGGAACTCGAGCGACACCGGACCGGTCGCCGGAGACCGCCGCAGTGTGGCTCCCACGAGCCCCGCGGCTTCCGACAGGACGACGAACGCGACGATCTCGCCTTGTGCCAGTTCGAATGCGGTATTCAGCAGCTCCGACAACGCCACCTTGCCCGGCCCGGTGGGATTTGCATCGAAGCGGACCATCCACGGAAAATCCCCCGCGCCCGTGAGCGCGTACAGCGCCTCGACCCGAGGCACGAACGCTCCCTCTTCGATCACGTAGTCCGGGAGCGCGTGGAGGTCGTTCGTCGGCAGCGCGATGGCGCATCCACCGGCGGCAAGGAATTCGCCGAACCGATCGCGGCAGTCGTCGAACCCCTCGCCAAACGCACCAATCCCAAGGCCGAACGTTCCTGTCGCAAAGCTGATCGGGCGCGCATCGCTTTCACCAAGCCCACCTGCCGCGAGCTTTCCCGGGGCTCCGATGGCGGCGCACGTCAGCGTAGCCGCGGTTGTCTGAGGATAGGCATGAAACGACGCCGCCGCACGCTCGAGGGTCCGCGCAGCGGCCGAGGCAACCGCCGCGCGGTCGCTCGTTCACGAGAAAGCCGCTCAACTTCGCAGCGTTGAGGATTTTCAGGGTCGCGGCGCTCGGCTCGCAGATCACCAGGCTGCCGTTCACCGCTTTCAACCGCTGGTAATGCTTCAGCAGCACAGCGATGCCGAGCGAGCTGATGTAGTTCACTCCGGCGAAGTTCAGGACGATGCGGTGACAACCCGCGCGTACCGTCGCCTCGATGCTGTCGCTGACGTGGTCGGCCCACGTCGCATCCAGCCGTCCGGTCAGTCGCAGCTCGACCGAATCGGCGGCGGGATGCTGACTGATCTGCATAGGCCGGCGGACTCCCCTATCGAATGACACGCGTGGCCTTGGCCACGAGCTGCGGTGACAACTGGATCTCGGCGTTCGGCGAGTCGACGTACTCGATCAGATCGACCGTCATCCTGCGCGCGAGCGGCTTCATCGAGGCCCGCTCCCGCCGTTTAGGGTGCCGGCGTTCGACATTGCCGACGGCTGACCGTTCACGTGCCTGCCAGCGCTGTCGAACACGACCTGAGCCCGTTTCAAGACCGCGTCGGGAATCGTCCATTGAGCGTCGAGCCCGTTGACCGCAAGACGATTCACGTGCAGTTGCACGGGCACCATGTTCTCGACGGGAACCGTCGCGGGATCGCGGCCCTCGAGCACGTCGGCTGCGAGTTCCCCCTGGACACGGCCGATGCTCCGGTAGTCGGCGCCGAGATCGAAGAGCGCGCCCTTTTCAGCGTAGCCAGGAAGCGACGTGAACATCGCGACCCGCGCGCGCTTCACTGCTGCAAGCAGCACGTCGATAGCGGTGACGACTGTGACGTCGGGGCTGACCCACAGCGCGTCGATGCCGCGCGACAGGACCGACGCTGCAGCCTCCCCTGCCGCCGTCGCGTTCTCGGCATTCGCCTCCACGAGCGTGATGCCGAGCGTCCGACAAATCTCCCGTGCGAGCGCAGTCGCCGCCACCGAATTCGCCTCGGCGGGGTTCCAGACCAGGCCAACACGCCGCAGGTCGGGCTTGAGCTCCTTCGCGAGCCGGAACGCCTCCGCGACCGGTGGGAGGGTGCCGAGCCCGGTCATGTAGGGTGGATGTTCGGCGTGGTTCTCGCGGCTGATTCCCACTCCCGCGCCCCAGGGATCCGATGTAATACCGAAGACGTGCTTCCGGGGCGGCGCTGCGAATCTGTTTGCGTTGGCAATGGTCTGAAGCGACGCGGTGGACACCGAGAGAATCAGATCGTAGTTGCCGCTGGTGACCTCCTTGGCAATCGCGTTCGCCGTGGCCATGTCGCCCTGCGGGTTGTACTGTCGCAGCTGAAGCCGTTCACCATCCACGAAGCCGCGCGAGCGAAGTCCCTCCAACACACCGCTGACCCCCTCGTCGAGAGCAGGCACCGAGGCGTGCTGTACAAGCGCGACGCGCAACGGGCGAGCGGCGGCGGCCGCGGCGGATGGTGTCCCCCGCCGCGAGTCGAGGTCCGAGTACAGCAGTATTCCGGCCGCGAGTCCGATGAGCAGGAAACCGAGCCCGAGGCTTTTCAGCGTGCGGACAAAAAAACTCGAGGCCACTTGAGCGAGGAAACCCGGTGTCTTACCGGCTCGACACCATACCGCGGGCAACCCGGGACGATCAAGTGGACTCCGATCGCATCGCCTGTGAGAGGCGCTCGCGACCTCCGACGTCATTCCAACATGAGTATGATCGGGTCGTTTCGCAGGCAATCCAGGTTCACGGATTCGGAGGTGCGTTGAGGAGCGACGGGTGAACATCGATGTCTCGTTCGTGGCCGGTGTCCCCGTTCTGAAGCTCGAGGGACGCTTCGATGGCGCGGGCGCCGTCGCGTTCGACGACCGAGCGGGCGCGCTCGACGCGTGCAGCGCGGCGCTGATCTGCCGTTCGATCCTGCAACTCGAAGCAACCGCATGACACCCGGCCCCGCCTCGATCACGTTGCACGTCCGGGCCACGATCGAGGCGATCCGCCCGGCAACAGTGCAGGCCGAAGAGTGGATGTCCGAACAACGCGTGTCGACCGACGCGTTCTTCCTCGCAAGCCTCGCCATCGAGGAGCTCGTGACGAACTGCATCAAGTACGGCTACGACGACTCGAACGACCACATGATAGACATCGTCCTTACGGTGGACGACGGTGCGTTGAGGATTGAGGTCATCGACGACGGGCGGCCGTTCAACCCACTGGAGGCTCCTGAACCCGACATGTCACTCGCGATGAAGGACCGTCCGATCGGTGGCCTCGGCATTCATCTGATGCGTGAGCTCGCAGACGAAGCGACGTACGAGCGGCGTGATCGCACCAACCGGCTGGTGCTCCTGAAGAGAATGTAGCAACCGCTGTCGTCGAATCAGTCGCCAAACGTCCCATGAGCTTGCCCCGACAAGCCCTTTCATGTGGAATGCGGGGACGTTGCCCGGTCTGGACCTCTGCAGCCGCGGCGAACTGAGAATCCGACGGAACGGAAGGTACGAACTCATGTCTGATCTATTGAAGACGCTGCTGAAGGGCGGCGTTCTGACGTGGGGACTTCTCCTGCCCGACACCGCCTCTGCGGCCAACACCGTCACCCGCTGGGCCGAACACGCTGAGCAGGCTGTGCGTGTCGCGAATGTCGGCACGCCCAACGCCGGCCGGTTGTACGCCATGGTCACCGTCGCGATGTACGACGCCGTCAATGGCATCGATGTCGCGCACGGCGACGGCCGACAGCACGCGCTCGTGCCTGCTACCGGCGCGCCTCCGAACGGCAGCCACAATGCCGCCGCGGCCGCCGCAGCTCACGCTGTCCTTGTCGACCTCGTGCCCGCACAGACTCAATACTTCGACGCGGCTCTCCTCGCCGAACTGGCGGCGGCGACCGACGGCGACATGATGGCGGGCCGCCAGTGGGGGGAGTACGTCGGGAAACAGGTCGTGGCGCTTCGCTCGAACGACGGCACCCAGGCCGCAGAGATCATCCCGGCTGCTTCAGGACTCGGGGCCTACCGCGCGGATTTCGACGCGCGATTCCGGAACATGAGGCCGTTCGCTATCCGCAGCATCGCGCCGTATATGTCGGAGCCTCCGCCCGACATTACCCGTGACGCATACGCGACAGCCTTTGAGGATGTGAAGAGATTCGGCCAGCAGGACGCGAATCGCGAACGCAACGAAATCGCGCTGTTCTGGCTCGCGGAAGGAGGCACCGTCCGCGAAACCGGCATCTGGATCCAGGCCGCTGTTGCCATCGTCGACCAATTGGGGACCGATCGCAGTGTTTCGGATACCGCGCGGCTCTTCGCGCGCCTCGGTATGGGGATCGCCGACGCAGTCGCCGTGACCTGGGCCACGAAAGCCACCTACTTCACCTGGCGCCCCTTCCATGCGATTCGCGAAGCTGATCTCGATGGAAATCCAGCCACCGTGCCGGATCGATCCTGGACACCTCGAAATAACTCGATCGGCGCTTCGCCCGAGTACAACTCTGGAACATCCGCGTTCGGCGGCGTGGCTTCGATGATCATCGAGGCGTTCTACTTTCCCCGGATCGTTTCGTTCTGCTTCGCAACGGATCTCGCTCCAAACGGAAAGCGCTGCTACTCCAGCCCGTTGGACGCGGCCAGGGAAGCCGGACGGTCACGTATCTACCAGGGCATTCACTTCCAGTTTTCCAACGACGACGGCCGGGACGCGGGTCGCCGCATCGGACGTGAGATTGCACTGACGACGCTGCGCCGATGTCTGGGACGGACAGAAGTCTGCATTTCCTGAGCGCTCGCACCTATCGAGGTCCGATCGCCGTGTAAAATTCGAAGGTATGACCCGGCCCGACAGCTTCGACCAGTTCGAGGCGACCAGTCTTTTCTGCCCGAAGTGTCGCCGCGCCACGCCGTCGCGGCGGAAGCTCCTGCTCGTCCTGCCGAGCGGCAACAAGTACGACTACGTCTGCGCCGAATGCGGGACGGCAGTGGGGGGCAAGACCGACAACGACGCATCCGAGTTCTACCGGACGGCGCCGCCGCCGCCTGTGCCCGGTCGCGGCCGCCGTTCGTAGTCCTCGCAGCGGACTGCGCGCCCTTCGTCGCCCAATCGGCCTTACAGACGAGTTCCTGAAGATTGACCCTCCGAAGGCCCACACGTGTGGCCTCAAGCTCAAGCACACCATCCAAATAGTTCCGGAGCTGACGTTGCAGATATCACACGAGATGCGCCAGGCTCAGCTATCCCGCGCGTGTGTCATCGCATTCGTTATCAGCACTGTCGCGCCGATCGCGGCGCATACACAGGTAACTGAGAGCCGCGGATCTCTTCTCGCCCGCGCCCAGGTGTGGAGGCCAACCCGAGTATCAGGGATGAACGTCCGCCGCGGACCAGCCGGACCCGATGCATTTCAGTTCCAAGCCGCGGTCCGATGCCAATTCGTCGACAAGACTCTTGACGGAAGCTCGCCAAAGTTCGCTTGCCGGCTGCCCTCGGGCGATGAGGTCAAAGTGAAGTATGGCGATTCCAACGGCGAAGTTCATGGCGAAGTCGCCGCCTCACGGCTCCTCTGGGCTCTGGGCTTCGGCGCCGACGCCATGTATCCCGTACGCCTCTTCTGTCGTGGTTGTCCGGACACCATCGGCATGCCATCGCAGTTGGACGAGAGGCTCGTCGACCCGGCGATCGTTGAGCGCAAGATGCCGGGACAAGAACTGACAACCGGCGACCGGCCGGGATGGTCGTGGCTGGAGCTCGATCTCATCGACGAAGAGGCCGGAGGCGCCACGCGCGCGCAACGCGACGCACTGAAACTCCTGGCGGTCCTCATCCAGCACACCGACAGCAAGCCCGAGCAACAACGGCTCGTCTGCGTGGGCGCAGCTGATGGCAGTCCGTCGACGCCGTGCGAACACCCGTTCATGATGATTAACGACCTTGGATTGACGTTCGGCCGGGCGAACCTGGCCAACAGCAATCTTGTCGGCAGCGTCAATCTGCAGGAGTGGGCGCAAACGTCAGTCTGGAAGGAAGACGGTGCGTGCGTGGGAAACCTGCCGAAATCGCTGACGGGTACTCTGAAGGACCCGATCATCAGCGAAGAGGGACGGGAATTCCTGGCGCAGCGACTGATCCAACTGTCCGACTCGCAAATTCGGGCGCTCTTTGACGTTGCGCGCGTTGACGAGCGTGCGGCGCCCGTTGGCGGCCGCGCTTCTTCTCCTGTTGATGACTGGGTTCGCGTGTTCAAGGCGAAGCGACAAGAAATAGTCGATCGCCGCTGTGATGCCCTCTGGCCGGGCGGTATCTCGGCCCTCTTCGGAACCGCCCCGATCCGATGGCTGCAGGACCGCTCGTCGGGTTCGATGACGGCGGTCATGAACGGAATCTCGCTTCTGGGCTATACACGTGTACTCGTCGCGATCGGCGTAGCGTTGGCTTTCTTATACAAGCTGCGCGCAGGCGCGGCTCTACTGCTACTTCTGGCACTCACCGGCGTTCTGACAGACGGCGCCAAAGCCATCGTCAGCTCGCCGCGGCCGCAGGCTGTGGATGCCCAGGTCAGGAACCTCGATTTCGTGTACGAGCTTGGCGATTCATTCCGCAGCGATTCTGCGACGCCGTCGGTCGACTCGATCGATGGCTACGGATTTCCGTCCGGCCACGTAGCAATGTCGGCGGCGTTCCTGCTGGGGCTCGGGTATTTCTTCAGATGGCGTTGGATCTGGCTAGTGATGCTTGTCTGGATTCCTGCCATGGCCGTGTCGCGCGTCTATCTCGGACGGCATTTTGTTGGCGACGTCCTGGGGGGCCTTGGCATCGGCGTGATCGCGGCGACAATTGGCTTTCTGGGGTTGACGCTCGCGCGCCTCGCGAATGAAAAGCGCGCGACAAACGCGGCCGCCCGGACACTCGCCGTCGCAGCCGGATGCGCGTGCGTGGCCATGTGGGCGGGCATCGGCGCCTACGATGCGGGCCGGTTCGTGGGCCTGGCCGCCGCGGTCATGGTGCTCGTCCAGCAGAAGTGGACGTCCGGTCTGGTTCCGCTGGCGCGAACGGCCGACAACGCATCCGTTGCTGTGCGAGTCGGCCGTCTCGCCCTTGCGGCCCTCGCATTTGCCGCGGTCTGGCGCGCCACTTACGCGACCCTGGACGCCGTAGGGCTTCTGCACACCCTCGCCGGTGCCCTGCTCGCGGGGGCGATTCCCGCCTTCACGTTGCTACTCATTCCGCTGGTCATCGAGCGCTTGCTTGGGGCCGCTCGTGGACGGGGCTTGCTCGCACGAGGACGACGTCGACGGTTGGCACGACAGAGGGCATAAAAGTAGCCACTCTGTTCCCGTAGCGCCGACAACGAGGCAAGAGCGGGGAGCTGAGGTGGATACTCAGCCGCAACGGGTCTCACTCCGTATAGCTACAGATGTGCTCCTCACATCTGAACGGGTCGGCAATCCCACGTTCCGCCTGAGTTTTCGCAATCGCGCGGCGGGTGGCGTTGAGCCGACTCTCTGTTACAGAAACGGACTCACGCTCAGTTCAACTGCACCCTTCTGTGTCGAGACGCATACCGAACAGCTGCCGTCCATCAGCTCGACGGCCCATCCCCGCATGTGTGCATGTCGCTTGCACACTGTGAGCGTGGAGGGCATACCGATGGAACGAAAGGAGCGCCGCAATATCCGTCAACGCGCCGCTGTGCTGCAGAGCGTGGTGAGCTCGGTCGTCGAGAATCCAAGCGTGACGCTGTCCGTCGAGATACTCCAGACGTGGTTGAATGTGCCACGGGACGCCGCTTCGCGAATGCTCTCGAAGCTCGTCTCGTCAGGTCTGGTTCGTGAAATGAAACGGGGTGTGTTCGTGCGCGGTACGTTACAACCTTCGTGGCGGTGAGCTCGGTAATTACCGGCATTTCAACTCACAGCAGTTCGAGCTGCCTGAAGCGGATTCTGGTTCTCCCCCGCGCGCTTTCTGCCCGCGCTGTTCGGTAGCTGCCGCCACGGTATCCGCATTCGACCGAGCCGCCCTTTCAGCATCGGAGCTTCAACACCAACCGCGATCACCAGCACTCTGGCTGTTAGAATCTCCCCGCTCAAGAACAGGAGAGCCATGGCCACTATCGAAAAATTCTGCGCGCCGGCGGTTTTCGACCCCGCTACCTACAGCCAGGGCATCAAAGTGACTCAGGCTCAGACCATCCTGTTTCTGTCGGGACAGGTTGCGTACACGGCGGACGGCGGCGTCGCATGTCGCGGCGACTTCAAGGGACAGGCTCGCGGCGTGTACGAGGCGATCAAGGCACTCGTCGAGTCGCAGGGCGGGACGATGGCGAATATCGTCAAGACAACGACATATGTGACCAACATGCTCTACCGCGTCGATCTCGCGCCGATACGCGAAGAGTTTCTCGGCAAGAAGGGACCGGCCTCGACGACTATCGAGATCCCGTCGCTGGCGCACCCGGACTGGATGATCGAAATCGAAGCCATCGCCGTGATCTGACGGCGCCTTCTAAGGCCGTCGAAATCGCATCGACGACCGCTCAGCCGGCTTACGTCACCCGGCGGTCCACCGAACCGCCTAGACCACAAGGTTCGTTGGCTGGCCGGCAAGAAACGCAAACACGTTCTCGATTGCGAGCGCGAGCCCAGCTTCGGTGGCTTCAGGTGTGATGCCCGCCGCATGCGGACTGAGCACGACGTTTCGCATCGCGCGCAGCGGCGAGTCCGGGGGCAGAGGTTCTGTCTCGAATACATCCAGGCCCGCGCCGGCAATTCGATTCGTCAGCAGCGCCTGAACGAGGTCGGATTCATTCACGATGCCGCCCCGGGCCGTGTTGATCAGGATGGCGCCGGGCTTCATCAGCTCGAAATGTTCCCGGCGGATCAAACCCGACGTATCCGTCGAGAGCCGCAGGTGAACGCTCAGCACGTCTGATTGACGAAACACCTCGTCCAAAGCCACCCACTCCGCGACGTCGCCTCGAGGATGAAAGGTCCAGGCAATGACCCGCATGCCGATGCCGGCGCCCAGCCGCGCTACTTCCCGGCCGATCGCGCCGGTTCCAATCAGACCAAGCGTCTTTCCTCGAAGCTGCGAGACCATGGCGCGCGGCCACCGGCCCTCCCGGACCTCTCGATCCACCTGAACCGTCCGCTTTGCCACGGCCATCATCAGCGTCAGCGTGTGCTCGGCCACGGCGACGGCAGACACGCCCGGCGTGTTCGTCACGCGGACGCCCTGCGCATGGGCCACCGCCAGATCGACGTTGTCGGTCCCCGTGCCCCAGATGGAAATCAGCCGGAGCGCCGGGCACTTCTGCAGCACCTCGGCGGTGAACCTGGAGGTCGACCGGATGTTGATGACGATTTCACTGTCGCGGATCCGATCGACCAGTTCGGCCGGACCCGACGGGCGGGTGGGATAGGTCCGAACGTCGTGGCCCGCAAGATTTCGAAACGCCATGCTTGGCGACATGACGGCCGGTTCGTCATCCGGTATGACAATCCGCGGCATCCGTAGATCCATCTAATCGTGACGATCGAGTTCGGAGTAGCGCCTGGTGTCGCGCATCGTGATCGAGACGACGAACGCAATCGCGATCACCGACGAGAGGTAATAGGAGAACCACACTTCATGGCCGATCGACTTGAACCACAAGGCGATCGACTCGGCCGGCCCGCCGAATATCGACGTCGTGATCGCATAGGGCAGACCGACTCCGGTGGCGCGAACTCTCGTTGGGAACAGCTCGGCCTTCACCAACGCATTTATCGACGAGTAACCGGCGACGATCAGCCACGCCGCCGCGATCAAGACGAACGCGCCGCCGGCGCTCTGTGTGGATTGCAGGGCGCGAAGCAGCGGAATCGTGCACACAGTGCCCATCAGACCAAACCAGATCAGGAGCGGCTTTCGCCCGATCCTGTCCGAAAGCGCTCCGTAGATCGGCTGCAGGCAGAGCGCAAAGATGAGCGAGCCCGCACTGACAATCGTGGTCTGGTTGTCGCTGAGGCCAACCGACAGCTTCAGGAACTTCTGCATGTACGTCGTGTAGGTATAGAACGCCGTCGTGCCCCCTGCGGTGAGTCCGACGACGATCAACACCTGGCGCGGACACTTGAGAAGGGTCCGAATCGGGCTTTCGTGCCCCTGCGGCGTCCTCGCTTCGACGAAGGCTTCGGTCTCGTGCAGGCTGGTCCGCATCTTCAGGGCAACGATGGCCAGCACTGCGCCGATGGCGAACGGGATGCGCCAACCCCACGCCCGCATTTGTGCCGCAGTCAGGAAAAACTGCTGCAGGACCAGCAGCACGAGGATGGCGCAGAGTTGACCTCCGAGGATCGTCACGTAGTGAAAGCTGACGTAGAACCCGCGGTGCTTCCCGTCGGCCACTTCCGTGAGGTAGGTAGCGCTGGCGCCATACTCTCCGCCGAGGCTCAAGCCCTGAACGACCCGCGCCAGGCCAAGGAGTACCGGCGCCGCCGCCCCAATCGAGGCATATGTCGGAGTCACCGCGATGACCAGGGATCCAAAACACATCAGCAGCACCGAGAGCATGAGCGCGTTCCGCCGGCCGTGATGGTCGGCGAGGTGTCCGAACAGCCAGCCGCCGATCGGCCTCATCACGAAGCCGATCGCAAACACGACCGCGGCGTTCAGTTGCTGCAGAACAGGGTCATTGCCGGGGAAGAACGAATCGGCGAAATAGAGCGCAAACGCCGTATATGCGTAGAAGTCGTACCACTCCACCAGATTCCCGATCGACCCGATGAAGATGGCCTTCAACCGGCTGCGGACGTCGGTGAGGCGAAGCGAAGCGGTATCCACCGCGACCTGACTCATAGCCAGCCATGAGTCCCGCGGCTTCCGGAGCACGCGCGGCGTGCGTTATCGCTGCGTGGTTTTGCCGACGATCGCTCCGGTCGTGGCGTCGATTTCAAGGATGAGATCGCCCGGCGCCACGCCGCCGCCGTCCATGACGGTCCACGTGGGGCGGTTTGTCAGCGTCTTACCAATTCCACGAGTCGATTGCCGGCGCGTCCGACTCGAAGCTGACGGACTCACCGCCTAACGGCCGTAGAGGCGCATCTCCTTGCCGTCGGCCAGCGTCACGCGCTCGAGCCGGATGGTCTTCTGACCGTCGGCGAACTGATAGCCGACCCCCGTCAGCACGTCGCCGGGCTTGACCGTCGTCCTGCTCCAGCCGTTGGCCTCCATCCGGTTGATGGCGGGTCCACCGATCAACCACTTCTCCACCTTGCCGTCATTGGTCCGAACTTCCAGGGTGATCATCGGGTGCGGGTTTTGCCAGGCGAACTCCGTCACCGTGCCCTTCACCGTGACGAGCTGGCCGTAGCTCACCGGCCACGAGTGGTGCGCGGAAAGCGAGACCGGACCGGACACCAGCGCAAGAATGACAAATACCGGCACGAGTAAAGCCTTCATCGTGACGCTCCTCCTGTGAAGAGATTTTAGGACAGAATGCCGCAATCGCGGCACGAGCCTCATCATGTACCCTGACCAGCCCTTTGAGGGTTTCCCGAACCATTGGCCTAATGTCGCGATGACGCCGTGGCATCGCGCGCCGCCTTGAATTCGGAGCCCGGCTTCCATTCCGGCCATCGGCGCGAGTCGACGAGCTCGCGACCGATGGTGTACACGAGCGCGACGTCTGCGGCCACGCCGCGGAGGTCCCACGAATCCGAGAACTGATCGGATGGCTGATGGTACCGGCGCGCGTTGTACTCGTCGCGCGCAGTCACGCCAGCGGAAACGCCACCCTCAACGAGGTCCTCGCCCGAATTGATCGAGAGCGCCGGCACCCCAATCTTGGCGAAGCTGAAGTGGTCTGACCGGAAGAAGCCCCCGGCTTCAGGTCGCGGGTCGGGCACGAGGCGGCGCCCGGCCGCGGCCGCTACGCGCGCGAGATCGTCTTCCAGGCTGACCTGACCTCCGCCCCGAATACTGACGTCGCGCGTGAGCCCCGCGGTCGCCAGCGAATCCATGTTGAGCACGGCAACGGTCGTCGCCGCGTCGAACAGAGGCCGCTCGGCGTAATACGCCGAGCCGAGCAGCCCCTTTTCTTCCGCGGTCACCGCGAGAAAGACGACCGACCGCGCACCACGGGCCGCCGAGTGCAGACGCGCGAGCTCGAGCAGCGCCGCGGTTCCCGTGGCGTTGTCCTGCGCACCGTTGTAAATGCGATCGCCGGTGGCGTCGGGCTCTCCGATGCCCAGATGATCCCAGTGCGCGCTGTAGATGATGGTCTCGTCCGGAGACGCCGTTCCCGGAACCCTGCCGACCACGTTCTTCGAAACGACGCGTGACTGCGCCACTGCGTAGTCGGCCGAGAAGGTCTGGTTCGCGAGCGTCACGGGAGTAAACGATGGCGTCTGTGCGCGCTTCTTCTCGGCCTCGAAGTCGAGGCCAGAGTTCCTGAACATCGCGATCGCGCGATCGCGCTGGATCCAGCCTTCAATGAGCGGGTGCACCGC
Organism: uncultured Acidobacteriota bacterium; assembly: GCA_963814955.1. Classification (GTDB taxonomy): domain Bacteria; phylum Acidobacteriota; class Vicinamibacteria; order Vicinamibacterales; family UBA2999; genus DATCJA01. The sequence continues at coordinate 951,672 of CAWFEX010000004.1, read as the reverse complement.
CGCGGGATTTTCGCGCACGATGTCGAACATCGCGGTGGTGTTCGAGTTGCGGACGGTCGCCCAGCCATAGGATGCCGGCTCGGTCTCGTGCACCACCAGCATGCCGAGCGCGCCCTGACGCGCGGCCTCCTCGTACTTGTAGGTCCACCGGCCGTAATACGTCATCGCACGGCCCTCGAACGCTGCCGCCGAGATCGGCCTCGAAGTCCGGATCGTTGACCAGAGCGATCGCAATCTTGTTACGCAGATCGACACCCTTGAAGTCGTCCCACTCACGCTCGGGCGCCTTCACGCCATAACCGACGAACACAAGAGGTATGTTCTTCACCGATACGCGGCCGGTCGGCACGTGTGTCGCGCGCAGCGCGATTTCTTCTCCCTGGCGCAACGGCTGCGCCTTGCCCCGGATTGTCAATGACGCCGCGACCGGACCACTGATGGACGACTGCGCCAGCGCGACGTCCTGCGTCCAGAGCCGCCCGCCGCGACCATCGAGGTCGCCTCCCGGTTCCACACCGAGCCCTGCCAGCTGCGACGCGAGGTAATCGACGGTCTTCTTTTCCCCTTCAGTTGCCGGCGACCGTCCTTCGAACTCGTCAGAGGACAGGACCTTGATGTGCGCGGCAAGTCGATCTGGCGATACTTCGGCATCAGCCTGCGGCGTCTGCGCCCGGCAGCCGGCAAGGGCAATACAGACAGCGAGCACGAATCGTGAGGTCATGGCCAGCCGGCAGCGCATCGCGTTCGCGACACTATAGCGCAGACAATTTCAGGGTCCATGTCGGTACGTGTGTCCCAGGGCGCGACGCCTGTCAGGAGTCGAGCACTCGCGCCGTCAGCAGCGTGAGATCGTCCGATGGTGGGCGTCCAGCGAGCTCGTGCTGCACGGCTGCGACGATCGCATCCAACAGCTGCGCGCCGCCGGCCGAGTTCTTTTCAATCGTCGCCTCGATTCTCTTCTTTGCGCAGCCCTCGGCATCGGCAAGCGCGTCTGAGACGCCATCGGTGAACAACAAGAGCTGATCGCCCTCGTCAACCGGCGTCCCCCGCACTTCCCACGCGGACGCGGGCAGCACTGGCGAGATAAGCGGCCCGGTACTCTCGAGCCATACGGGAGCGCTTGTCCCGCTCCACAACGGAATCGAGGGGTGGCCCGCGCTGGCATAACGGAGTTGTCGTTCGTCGCGTGCAACCAGCGCCGCGAAGAGCGTGACGAATCGTTCGGCGCTGAATGCGGACAGGCTCCGCCAGACTCGATGCACGACTGCCAGCGGATCGAAGCCGTCGGCTCGCGAGGCGTGAAAGGCGCTTTTCACGACACCCGTGAGCATGGCCGCGGAGACGCCGTGGCCGGAGACGTCGGCGATGAGCAGCGCGGTCTGGCCCGACTCGACAGCCGCGTAGTCATACAAATCGCCACCCAGGCGCGCCCACGGCGTGTACCGGCAGCAGATCGCGACCCCGTTCACAACTTTCTCGCGCTCAGGCAGGAGGCTCTGCTGGAATGCGTGTGCCTCGGCGACCTCTTTCTCGAGACGGTCAACGGTCTGTCGATGCTGCTCCCGACGCCATCTCAACTCGAGGCATCGTTCGACCAGCGCCGACAGCACGTCCCGATCGAATGGTTTCTGGATGAAATAAAAAGCCGGGCTGCGCAGCGCCCTGGCCAGTTTCTCGTCCAGATCGTCGACGCTGCCGGTCATCAGGATGATGTCCAGCTCAGGGAGCTGTGACTTCAGCAGCGTCATCAGCTCGAAGCCGTCCAGTTCAGGCATCCGGATGTCGATGAGTGCCAGATCGGGATTCAGAGCAGTTGCCAACGAGACGGCATCCCGCGATGACGCCGTGGCGATCACCTTGTACGACGCGCCCAGAACGCGCTCCACCGCCCGAAGCATCCCGGGATCATCATCCACGACCAGGATTCGCGACGCGCTCATGAAAATTGCGGCTGCGGTTGAGGGGCAGCCTCCGGCAGCGCAATGTCAACTCGATGTACCGATCCCCGTTTGACTTCGTATCGAGATGGTCCCGTCAACTTCCCAGAGAATGGAGCGGCAGATCGACAGGCCGAGCCCGCTGCCGTTCGCCTTCGTCGTGAAGAACGGCTCGAGCACCCGCGGCAGGTCTTCCGCCGGAATGCCGCATCCGGAGTCTTCAACGGCAATCGCCACGCGGCGCTGGCTGGATCGGACATCGACCGTGATGCGTCCACCTCGAGGCATTGCCTCACGCGCGTTGGTCAGAAGGTTGAGGAACACCTGCTCGAGGTCCGTCTGGCTGCACGCCACGGATGGCACGTTGTCGGGCACGTTGAGCACGAGCTCGATTCCGCTCCGGCTCAGTCCGTACTTCAGGATTGCCGACGCCGTGTCGATCGCGCCTCTCACATGCGCGTATCCCATCCGTCGCGCCGAACCGCGGGAGAACGACAGCATGCCGCCGAAAATCCGGCGGCAGACCTGGAGCGACTTCTGAAGCTGCTCGAGGTCCTGTGACAGTACCGCAGGCTCGAGCGTCCTCGTCCGGACATCTTCCTGCAGCTGCTGGACGAGGGGAAGCATCGCGCCAAGCGCGTTGTTGACGTCGTGCGACACGCTGCGCGCGAGATCCGCCATCGCGTGTTTCCGCTCGGCGACGACGACGCGCGCGCGAAGCGACTCCGTGCGATGAAGGTTCTGAATCGCCGTGGCGGCCTGGGATCGAAAGTGCTCGACCAATTCCGCGTCGTGTGGCGTGAATTGTTCCGGGTGGCGTGCGGCGATTTTCAGCACGCCGAGCAGGCCGTCGCGCGTGACCAGCGGCGCGCACAGCATCGAGTTCTCACGAACCTGTTCGCTGCCGAGCGGGTCGGTGCTGTCGTCATCCAGCATGTCGGCAAGCCGCGTCGCCGGCTGGTTCTTCCAGGCCTGCCAGCCGCCGCTTCGCCGGTCGAAGCCATAGACGTGGCCGGCCGTCAGTATTTCCGTCTCGCCACCATCCAGTGGAAGCCGAAGCCCGATCCGGCGGCTTCGGGCCTTCTTCCAGGCTATCTGTTCAGCCACCAGACGGAGAGCGGCGTCAGGTTCGTCACGAATGTAGAGGGCGGACGAGTGATCGTAATGAGTGAGCGATCGCAGGCCATCGAGGATTTGATAGAAGAGATCCTTGGGGTGGATCTGCTCCATGATTTTCCTGTCGATCCGGTCGCGCACATCCCGGATGCGATCCCGGTCGATCTGCTGAATGGCGTCCGACAACGCCGCTGCGACGCGCAGCAGGAGGTGCCGATCCTCGTGATCAAAGGGGCGCGTCTCTCGCACCACCGCAATAGCGCCCCATGCGCTCCCGCGCCGGCGCACCGGGCCGATCATCAAGTGGGGCTGGACCGGAGGATGCTCATGCCGAATGAAGCGAGTGAGCGAGTCCAGGTTCCAGACCGCCCCTTTCGGGAGCCTCAGGAGCAGGTCCGCCTGCGGACGACCTGTCTGCAGCCTGGCAATGCAACCGCCAGTCGCGTCAAAGAACTCACGCGTGGCGCGGAGCGCAATTCGAAGCGACTGTTGCGGTTCGCGTGCCTCCCGAAGTTGGCCGACCAGCACGTCCACGAACCTGAGGGCGGCGATTTCCCGCTCGATCGGCTGCATGTCAGGCTATCAGCATCGTCTCGGCCCCGGTGACGGTCAAGTGCATCGTTGCGGCGCAAGAACCCGGGTGTATCCTCAGCGGGATGAAGGCGCTTGGCCGCGTTTGACTCGATCTGGGGCGGAGGCCATCCGTCGCCGCTTCTGATGCTTGTTGGCGTTCTGTCCGGTTTACGCACCCCTCGAACTTGCCCGTTGCGGGCGCGAGGCACGCCCGAACCAGCGACGGACGCGTCGGACGATCGTCGCCGCGAAGATGACAACGAGAACCGTCAGTGCGAGAGCGACGACAAGGGCGGCGACGGGATACTGCAACGCCAGGAAGCCGAGGCCGACGACAAACAGATCCTCGGTGATGCTCAGAATCCAATTCGAAAACGGCTCGGGGCTCGTGTTGGCCGCGGCACGGGTGCTGGTCTTCGTCAGATGGCTGCCGGCAGCCACCGTCCCTCCGAGCAGCGCCACCAGCCCCTCGACGGTTGGCGAGGCTTCGCCCAAAGTCGTCACCGCGATCAATGCCCCGCCGAGCGGCCGGATGAGCGTGTGAAGTATGTCCCACAGTGTGTCGATGTACGGGATCTTGTCCGCGAAGAATTCGATGACGTAGAGCACGAGGGCAGACCAGATCACCACATCGTTATTGAACGCCTGGAACTGCGGCGGAAGCGATACCCACCCGTAGCGCGCCGCCAGGCCCAGAATGGCCACCGTGGCATAGAGGTTTACGCCAGCGGCGAACGAAAAGCCGAGCGTCCGTCCGAGTGTGGTCAGATCCATGTCGCGCTGGCTAGGGTCATGACGCGAGAATGTTGCCGAGATGACCGCGAATGATGTCACCTCGATGATCGCGCGTTTCGTGGGGCCTCGCTAGACGGCATCAACAGCTCAGCATTCCGTCGCCGGGTACCGTCAAGTTAATCAGCAAGGCGTGAAGGCTCGCTCGGGATCCGCATGGGATCAGCACTATGTTCTGGACGAACGTCTCAGTTGCTCCGCTGAGGCAGGAGTTCTTACGCACTTACCGGAGACGGGTGGAGGACACATGTCGATTGCAAAGGTATCTGAGATTAGTTCGACGTCGACGAAAAGCTTCGAGGATGCCATCCAGCAAGGCTTGACAAGGGCATCAGCGACCCTCCGCCATGTTCGCAGCGCCTGGATCAAGGAACAGCACGTGCGCTGCAATGAGGGGAAGATTTCTGAATATCAAGTGAACATGATGGTGACATTCGTGCTCGATGATTAGCGCCGGCACGACGGTCAGTCTATCGGAGCGGATTCAGGACGAGCGCAGCCGTGTGACCGCTTCGGCCGCGAGGAAGCGCTGGCGCAGGATGGGATCCGGCAGTGCCGAAGCGATGCGCTCCACCAGCAGCCGCGCGTCGGCCGCGAGGCTGTCGTTGCCGTCGAGCGCCACCAGCAGCGTCGTCGCCGGCAGCAGCAGAGCCGGATCACCGATGCGTTTCGCCAGGGCGACCGCGCGCCTCGCGTCGCCGATCGCCGCGCGCGTCTGCCCCAGGCCGGCGCGCGCGCGTGCCCGCGTGATCCTCGCCAGCACGTGGTACTTGGGACGGCTCGCTCGGCTGAGCCCGGCCGCGTCGGTCGCTTCCGCGGCGGCGGTCTCGAACCTGCCGCGAGCCAGGGCGAGCTCGGCGCTCGCCTGTTTCAATCGCAGTCGCCACAGCCACTCGTGCCACCCCGGCATCGTCTCGAACCGCTCGGTCGTCTCTCGCATCAGTGAGTCCACGCCGTCGAAGTGTCCGGTGCGGGCCGCGATCAGCAGCAGGTCGATGCCGGCGCTTACCACCGGCGGGTTGAAGTTGACCGATCGCGCGAGTTCGAGGGCTTCACTGGCCAACTCCCGGGCGGCCGCATAGTCGAACAGCATCAGTCTGAGACCGGCAGACATCGAGATGGAGCGGGCCAGCGGCGCAACCACACCGTATCGCTGGCCGAAGGCCCGCGCGTCGGCAAACGCCTGCAGCGCCTCCGCGTAGCGGCCGATGGCCCCAAGTCCCAGCGCGAGATGAGGCGTGGCGAACATCACCTGCTGTGGGTCGTGTGACGCGCGAGCGAGCTCGACGTGGCGAAGGGCCTCGTCGGCGAATCCGGTCAGGCGCCCGGCCAGGTACAGCGTGTGGCCGCCATGCATGCGCGTGACGCGTCCGGGTGTACCCGTAAGCGTCACCGCGCGCCGATCCAGTGCAACGGCGCCTTTGACATCTCCCCGCGCCTGCTGGCAGCGGGCGAGCCACCCCAGGGCATCGCCGGCGATGTCGCCGCGGCCGACCTCCTGCGCGAGCGCGAGCGCGGCCGACGCCGCACATTCGGTGCCGGCGATGTCCAGCAGGTAGAAGGCGGCATCCGCGAGCATCAACGTGAGCTCCGCGCGGCGCTCCGTCTGCCGGGAATCGATGTACTCCAGCGCGCGTTCGACGTCCTGTTTCTGCGATCCCCATTGGCCGAGCGCGCGGAACGCGAGGGCGCGATGGGTGTGCACGGCGGCCCGCTGCGCGACGATGTCCTCCCGTGCCGGCTGCACGTCGAGCGTCTGCATCGCCCGATCGTAGAAGCGAATGGCATCCTCGAACACCAGCGCCGCGACGGCGGCGTCGCCGGCCTGGATGGCGTACTGGATAGCCTTGGCCGCGGCGCCAGCCGGCGCCGCTTGCAGGAAGTGATGCGCCAGATCGGCCAACGGAGGGTTCGCAGTACCTTCACTGCGCTTCTCGAGCGCTTCGCCGACACGGCGGTGCAGACGGGCGCGGCGCGGGCCGGACATTTCGTCGTAGAGGGTTTCGCGAATGAGGGCATGCGCGAACGTGAATCGCTCACCCACGCCCGGAATGGGCTCGATGACGTGCGCGTGGATCGCCTCGTCCACCAGGTCGATCAGCTGGTCTTCGTCGCGCCCTTCGACCGTCTCGAGAATGGCGAGGTCGAAGTCCCGACCGACGACTGCCGCAAGCGTCAGAATGCGCCGGCAGTCGTCCGTCAACCTCGAGAGACGCCCACGGATAACCTCCTTGACGCCCTCGGGCACACCCACATCCGACAGGTGCTTGATGCCGCGAAGCACGGTGAGGGCTCCGCTTCCGATCAGATGTCGGACGACCTCGCCAACAAACAGCGGGTTGCCGCCGGTGCTCTCGGCGACCAGTCCGCCGAACGTTCCCGCCGCGTCGGCTCCGCCGAGCGATTTGACGAGCTGCCCCACCGCGGCATCACCAAGCCCCCGCAATGCCAGACGCATGGCGCCGGGATCGCGGCGGAGCTCGGCGAGCAGGTCGGCCAGCGCCGCGTTGCCCGGTACGTCGGCTTCGCGGTAGGTCAGCACGACGCACAGCGCCGATCGGTCGGGACGACGAAGGAGATGCCGCATCAACTGGACCGTCGCCTTGTCCGCCCAGTGGAGGTCGTCCACAAGCAGCAGGACGGGATGCGACGCCGACGCGCGGATCAGCAGCTCGCTGACCACCTCGAAGAGGCGGTACCGCTGGCTCTCTGGGCTCACCGGCGCGGGAACGGGCAGGTCGCGCACCAGGCGCTGCAGTTCCGGAACGATCCAGGCCAGCTCACCGCCACCACCGAGCGCGTCGAGCTGTGCCATCAGATCCGGTCGCGGGCACGCGCGGACGTACCAAGTCAGCGCCTCCACGAACGGCCGGTACGGAAGCAACGCGTCCTGGTCGGCCCGTCCGACCAGCACCGTCGCTCCCTCCTGTGCACATCGGCGGGCGAACTCCACCGCCATGCGCGTCTTGCCGATCCCGGGCTCGCCGCCGACGAGGATTACCGTACGTTGCCCCGCGCTCGCGTCCCTCCAGGCCTTGCCGAGCAGATCGAGCTCCATCTCCCGTCCCACGAAGTCGGTCGCATCGGCGGAGGCCGCGATCATCGGCGGCGGCAGGACCGGGCCCCCGGCAACCGTGCCCTCCTGCACCCGTCCGTCATGCGCGAACGACGACAAGTCGGCGAGCAGCTCGTCGATGTTCGCGTACCGGTCATCTCGATCCTTCTCCAGGCACTTGCGAAGGATTCGGCGCAGGTCGCGGGAGATGTCGTTCCGGTCGCGCAATCCGTCGGGCTCGCGGGTCAGGATGGCCGAGACGGTACTGGCAAAGCTCGGACCGGCGAAGGGATGGCCTCCGATCACGAGCTCGTAGCCGACGATGCCCAGACTGAAGATGTCGGTGCGGTGGTCGACCGGCTCACCACGAACCTGCTCCGGCGACATGTACGCCACCGTACCAGCAACGAGCCCGGGAGCCGCCACGGAGTCCACGAGCGTGGTCGCGTCGGTGGGTTGAGGCATCGCCGCGGCGACCCCGAAATCCAGCACCTTGACGATCCGCCGCGACGTGAGCATGACATTGGCCGGCTTGATGTCGCGATGCACGATGCCATGCCGATGCGCTTCGCCGAGAGCCAAGGCGATTTGACTGATGATCGCGATCGCGTCGGTCTCGGCCGGCTCGGGGGCGGACGAGGCGTGCTGGCGGGCGATCGTCTGCGCCAGCGTCTCGCCCTCGACATACGACATCACGATGAAGCCGACGCCGTCCGCCTCGGAGATTTCGTAGATCGGGCAGATGTTCGGGTGATCGAGCGCAGCGGCGGCTCTCGCCTCGCGCAGGAGCCGTCGTTTCGACTGGTTGCCCTCGCCCTGGTCGGCTTGAAGGATCTTGATGGCGACGAGGCGCTTGAGGCGCGTATCCCGGGCACGGTAGACCTCGCCCATGCCCCCAGACCCGAGCCGGAGCTCGAGCTCGAAAACACCGAGCCGCTGCCCCGTGCGATCCGGCGCGGAATCCGATACGACCTGAGCGAGCGCGACGTCGCGGGTCAACAACAGGCCGGGCGACGACGTGTGCTGGTTCAGGAGCGATTGCACCTCGTCCCGAAGGGCCACATCGGTGCCGCACGCGTCGTGGAGGAAGGCGTCGCGCTCATCGCCCGGGCGGGAAAGCGCGAGGAAATACAGATCTTCGATGCGCCGCCACCGCGCGGGGTCCATGAGCGAACAGCATTCTACGCGGGCGCTTCAGGCTCCAGGAAGCTCAGCTGAAGGCAGACCCAAGATGTCGAGGCGCGATCGCACGCTGACGGTCTTTCCGGCGTCGGTTCTGGAGCGTAGAAGCGGAGGTGTATCCTCAGCGCCGTGAGGGTGCTCTGGTTTCTCCTTGGCCTTTTGGCGGCACTGCTGCTCGCCGTGTTCGTGGTCGAATCGTTCTGGGGCGGAGGCCATCCGTCGCTCAGCGGCATGCTCCTGGTCTGGGGCCTCTATTCGACATTGACGCTGTATCTCGCTCGAGCGCTGCTGGGCGTTGAGTTTCCGCCACCGGATCTGATGATTGTTGGCTTTCTGGAATACGCCTTGGTGGGTTTTGGATTGGCCTCACTGGTCGCCAAATTACGGGGGAAGGTTGTTGCTCGTGGACGGACCGCGATAGTCGCGTTTCTCATCTACATGGGCGCGCAGGTCGCGGCTCACGTTCTGTTGAACCTGCAATCGGTCAACGTACGTTTGATGGCTGACACCAATCCAGCTGTATCCATCGCCGCCGTCAACCGGATTCGGGAATCCGGCGACACCGCGGCGGTTCCCGTACTCCAGCAGAAGCTGATTGCAGACTTCGAGCGCGAGGGACGTCTCGAATCCAGCATGCTCGACGCACTGACCGTGCTGGGCGGCGCCAAGGGTTGGCAAGACCTGTTGGACAGTGGCCGTCTCGGCGTGGCCGGCCCTGCTGCTCGCGCGTGGCGCGTCATCGCCGAGAAGGTGCGGGACATTGCCAATCCCTGGGTTGCCGAGACGCTTGGGGGAGTTCAAAGCCCTGACTTCACTGACGAGGACATTACGCGACTTTTCGACTCGCTCGCGCTCGCGCTCGTCGAACGCCTGCAGTCCGTCCCCGACAGCGAAGCGTCGCTGACACTCCTTTCTGTGATGAAGGAACGCCCGGATCTCTGTCGGAAGTACTTCGCATTCGTCCCGATCGGACTGCGCGACACCAGGATGCAGGTGCCCGTCGACGTCGTTCGCATGCTCGCTCTGATGAAGGCGGGCCCGTCTTCCGACGGCCAGTACGATTATCAAGAGAGGATGACGAACGACGAGATGTCGCGGTTCGACAAGGATCGCCCCGCGGTCGCGGAAGAATGGATCGTGTGGGCGAAGTCGAACGCCCCGTGCCGGTGATCCGTGGTCAGCGACTTATGGCCTGTTGTCGGGAGGAGGTGCTGGACACAGCTCGGAGACGAACGCCGAGCGCGATCAGGCACGCAAACCACACGGCACACAGAACCCGCTGCAGAAGACCGGCCCACTCGTGTAGCGGCGTGCCCTCATCGATCGCAAAGAACCCGACCGCGATAAACAGCACCAGCACGACTATCCCTGTGTACATCGTGTAAGCCGCCAGATCGCGCCATCGCGGATCGGCGGCCATGCGTCTCGAGAACACAACCAATCCGAGCCCGGTTGAAGCGAACGCCATGATCGCACCGACGACGTGCGCGGGGGTTTCGGTGGGAACGCCGTTGACCATGTGCCACGGAAAGACGCCAGCCAACACGACGCCCAAACCGCTCATGAGGAGCAACGCGAAACCAGTGCCTCCCCGCCGCGTCGCTTGAACGCCCAGGTGCAGCGCCACGGCGAACGCCATCATCAACAGACCGACCACGTAGAAGTTGATCGTTTGAATCCAGCCGGTCGGCCATGCGGCAAGCGCGCTGATGGGCATCTTCACATGGCTGTATTCGGGCCGGAGGAATCCCTGCACGACGACCAGCACGGTGAAGAATATCGGTCCGACGATGCCCGCGAGTGCGAGTGTTCGTACCCGCGGAACCCTCATTCCGGTGGTGTCATCAACGTAAGTGTGTGCCAGCAGAGTCATGGCGGTCACCTCAGTTCTCATCGGGTAAATTTCGCGCCCGCCGCGGTCCGGCCACGAACCTGCTCCCTCCTGGCCGACCGTGTGGAATCGATGTGATGAACGATGTGCTCGGCATCCCGTCCTACGCCTCCCACCAGCACCGAGCTCAGCGAGTGAAGGAAGGGAAGCCCCACGAGGTAGAGACCGGGACAGCACTCGACGATGCCCCGATTGTGAATGGGAACGCCGTTGTGAGCAGGTAGCGAGAGATCCAGCCACTCATAACTTGGTGTGAATCCGGTGCACCAAATGACGTTCGACACGCTGAGGACTCTTCCATCCTCGAGGACTGGGTATCGGTTGCTCACCCCTGTCATTCGCGGCACTCTTTCGATGCCTGCAACAGCAAAATCCTTCCGTCGCACCCGCCCCAGAGGGATTCCATGAGGGGGATCGAGGAAATAGTCGCGGACCTTTCTTCCAAGTGGATTCTTCACCGTCAACACCTGCGTCGCCATGAACCACATGATGGGCGTGAACAGGTGATCTGGAAGACTCCCGGCCCGCGTGGGCTCCTGCCCCGTGTCCCGGCCGGATAGCCATGTCTGGTGGTGGGGAGCGAGTTCGATCGCTATCTCGGCGCCGGAGTTACCGGCGCCCACCACCAGCACTCCCCCTTTCTGGATTTGCGCTGGGTTGCGGTACTCCTTGGAGTGGAGCTGGACGATGTTCTCGTCGAGCTCGCGTGCGAACGGTGGCACTTTGGGGTTGTTATAGGCGCCGGTAGCCACGACCACGTTCTCGGCGAATAGCGTGTGCTCGCCACAGATCACCTCGAATCGTGCCCCGATCTTGGAGATTTTGTCGACTCTTACACTGGTTCGCACAGGGAGCTGGAGCTCGCGGGCATAAGCCTCGAGATAGTCGGCGGTCTCGTCCTTGGTCGGATAAGAAGAGGGCGATCCCGGAAAGTCCATCCCCGGTAGTCCGTCGTAACGGCCAGGCGTAAACAGCCGTAGCGAATCCCATCTCTTCCGCCAGGCATCACCGATCCGGTCGTTCTCGTCCAGGATCACGAACGGCAGACGACGTTGCATCAGGTGATAGCCGACAGCCAGACCTGCCTGGCTTCCACCAACGACCACCGTTCCGAGCTCCTGATCACTCATTCGAGCAACCCGCCGACTCCACTGAAGGAGGTGGCACGCGATCTCCAACACCGCGTGACGTCAGCTCTCAATCCGATAAATTTCGCGGCGACCGTTCTCGACAAGATCGTGATAATCAGCCATCGCTTTTCGAAGGGTCTCGTTGGCCATCAGCTGTTCTTCCATGGCGAAGAAATCGTCGATGGCCGGTACGGTTGCTTCGGCGACGATGGTCCAGTACGGCTCGCCTGTGACATCCGTCAACAGCCGAAGCGGTTCCTGTCCCTTTTCCTTCAACACGGTTGAAATGACTTTGAACTTTTCAACCATTGGGCGGACCTTCCCGGGCTTGCAGTGCAGAACCTCGCGGATCAGATACATGATGCGCCTCCTTCGTATCGGGCCGACCTGCCCGCCTACGCGCTTTGCGCTTCGGCGAGGTCTCGCCGGAGCCTTCGGCGAAGGCGGAAAGGTCGGCCCCTACAATCGTTCCCGTCGTTACAGTCGTCCCGTGGTTACAGTCGTTCCCGTGGTTACAGTCGTGCCCGTGGTCACAGTCGTGCCCGCGGTTACGGTCGTGCCCGCGGCCGCCATGATGCGGCCGACGTTCTCCGGCGACAGAAAATCGGTCAGTGGAATAGCGCCCGTGATCGCAGACAGAAAGGCGTTCGTGGCGTCCTGGTTGCCGCGGAGCGCACCGAACAGCGCCTGCGTCTCCGGCGGAGCGGGCTCGAGCAGCGCGAGCTCGCTGGTGAATTCGTACATCGGCCGCACGCGCGCGTTCCGCGCCGCTTCGTGTGCCGCCAGCCGCGCGTCGAATGCGCCGTTGCCCGACAACGCTGCGGTGAGCGCTTCCGCCAGCATCTCGGCATCGATGAATCCGTCACTGATTCCCTGTGCGGTGATGGGATCCCTGTTGTAGCTGGCGTCGCCGACGAGCGCCCATCCTCTGCCATACGGCTTCCGGAAGTACCCGGGCACACCTGCGGTGCCGTACCACTTCTCCTGGCGAGACCCTTTGCGGACGCGGGCGGCGAAGTCCGGCGCTGCCTCGAGCGCCCGCCGGACATGTCCTTCGATATCTGCGCGAACGGCAGGAAAGGCGCGAGCCGGCCAGTTCACCATCACGAGATGGAGATCATCGTTGGTCGGCGCGCCGCCAAACGCGTGATGATCCCGCACGTACAGCTCGATGTCGTCCTGCGGAACGCCGCTGAAGTACGAGTAGTAGCCGCAGGCGCCTACCGGTCGCACGTCATACTCCGGCGCTTTCACCGCTCGAGCAACCAGTGAGTTCACGCCGTCGGCGCCGATGATCACCCGTCCTCGCTCCTCGATGGACTTCGCACCCTTGGCGTGACCGCGAACGCCGACAACCGTGTCGTTCGTCGTCAGCAGCTCGTCCACGATGAAGCCCTCCCGCACCTCGACGCCGGATTCCGCTGCAGCGTTCACCAGAAGGTTGTCGAGCACGGTGCGACGGGGACAGAAGCCGCCCATGCCGTCGTTCGCGTCGGGAATCGTGCCGCGCAGTGGGAACGGGCCGACATCGAAGGTCATCCGCCGGCAGATCGGCGGCACGCCCGTCGCCGCCAGTCTCTCGAGCAGCCCCCATCGTCCGAGAATCTCGGCGCCATGAGGCCACACGATGTGCGTCGAGATGGTGTCGCTCGGGAAGGTTGCCTTGTCAACGAGCAGGACCTTTGAACCCGCGGCGCGCCAGAAGCATGGCGGTTGGCGAGCCGGAGCACCGCGCGCCAATGATGATCGCGTCGTACATCTGGTCCCTCCGCATCCAACATCGAACATACGTGGGCGCGGAAGGTTTCGGCATCCGCCGAATTGCCCAAAATCGCGGCGGTCACCAAATTGGGTATTTCTGTGTACGCGGCTCAGATGAAATTGTGCTGGTAGGCCCACGCGGTCGCGCCGGCGCGGCTGGATACGCCGAGCTTGTCGAAGATGTTGCTCACGTGGCGCGCGACGGTTTTTTCGCTGATGAAGAGCTCCTCCGCGATGTGGCGATTCGTCTTGCCGGCTGCCAGCAGACGAAGGACCTGGGCCTCCCGGTCGCTGAGCGCCCCCGCGGGCTGACGCCCGGCGCGCTCCGATTGCGCGGCAATACGCGCCAGAGCCGGCTCGGCGTTGAGCTGCCTGAACAACCGTCGCGCCGCATCGAGCTCGAGACGGCGGCCGTCCTGATCTCCGCGCCGTTCGCACACCCCGGCCATCAACACGTGGGTATGGCCTTCTTCGTACGGCGTCTGCAAATCCCGCCAGACATCGGATGCCTGCTGCAACGATGTCGACGCACCAGCAACGTCATTTTCGGCAAGGAGCAGTGCGCCCGTGGCGTGCGCGCATATGGCGGACAGGAGCGGCGAGTCGAGGGCGCCCGCGATCTCCGACAATTCCGACCGGGCGGCGCGGGCGTTCTCGAGATCGCCGGCGGCAAGCAGAATCTCAATGGCGGCGGCAAGCATTCTCGCGCGGGCTGAAAGCACCCGCGTGTCGGCCAGAGCTCCGCGGATCGACGCGGCCGCCGCGTCGGTTTGACCCTGCGCCAGACGAAGCAGCGAAAGCCCCGGCTGTGGCTTTCGGCCGCGTTCGTTGGCGTGCGTGTACGCCGTCTCGGCCCTGGCGAATTCTCCCCGAAGCCGATGGATCTCCCCGACGCGGTAGAAGGCCGCGCCCGCAGCCGGCCGGGAACGCAATAATTCGCACGCGTGGTGCGCGTCCTGCGCGGCATCATCCCACCGCCCGCGCAACTGCATGATCTCCGAGCGATACAGCAGGCATTCGCCGCGATAGCGCACGAGATCGGGCTGAGTGGCACACCACTGAGACAACGATGCGGTCCACTCGTACGCGCGGCGCAGATCGAAGATCTCCTGACATCCCTCGAGGACGATGCAGTAGATATCGCCGGCGAGAGCGGGCGTCACGTCGCCGGCGATGACCGCCGCCATGGCTTCATCGAGCAACGCCGCGCCCCCGGCTATGTTTCCAAGGCGTATGAGCGCTCGCCCACGGCCGCTGCAGGTCAGCGATCCCAGATCACGATCGCCGAACCGCGTCGCAATCTCGCCCGCCGCGGTGAACGCGGCGTGGCCGGCTTCCACGTTGCCTTGCACGATGTGCTGAATCGCGGAGGGAACCAGAAGATATCCACGCGCCACGGAGTCGAGGTGGGTCTCGTCGAGGATGCGTTCGATTCTGGCGAACCAGCCAGACGCCGGCGCCATGGCGCCGCGCTGGAGGAGCCCGAACGCCAGCCAGCAGGCCGATCGCACGGCGCCTTCATGATCGCCTCGGGCCATGAACGCCTGATGCGCGCGCGCCCAGAACGCCTCGCTCTCCTCATCCCGTCCCGTCAGGTAGGCAGCGGTCGCAAGCCGTTCGACGTCTTCGGGGTCGAGCGAGGATTCACGGTCGGCCGCTTCCAAAAGGCGGTACGACTCCGCCCACGCCCTTTCCTTGAACGACTGCCGGGCACGCTCAAGAGTCTGCACGTCGGTCATGTGACCTTGTTTCCACTCCAGCGCCTAGACCCTGAGAAGCAGAAGCATCAACAGAAACGAAGCGAGACTCGCGGATACGGTCCTGAATACGTTCCATCGGTTCCAGCGCTGCTCGAAATCGACCCGCGCCTGCCTTCGAGCGGTCTCGTTCATCGTGCTCGGGTTCAACTTCCGCAGCGCATTGTTCAGGGGAATGTTCACGATCATCGTCGGAAGCTGTACGCAGAGGAGATAGATCAGGACGGCGACGATGACCAGGAGACGATCAGCACCGAGCAGCGTCCAGATGCCGAGGACGGCCACCGCCAGCAATGAGAGCACCGAGCCGACCCACATCAGCATGAACAGTGGTTGATTGTTCTGGATGACGCGATCGATGACCTGAAAGGCCCGGATGAAGTCGCCATCAGTCAGCCGCCTGATGCCCGGCATCACGACGGCCGCAAAGGCAAACAGAAAGCCGGCCACCAGCGAACACAGAAATGCTGCCGAGATCAACGTCATGCGAAACATCGTCGTGGCCCTTTTGGCGTTGTGCCTGAACTATCGAAGTAGTTCCGTTTTGCGTGTGTGAATCGAGCGTTCGACCGTCCGCCCGACCCATGAACATTACCTGATTCCACCGATTGTTCTTTTCAGGACGCGCAATCCACCTCTACAATTCAGGGCCGCGTTCGCGACCTGTGAGAACGCAGGGAGGGTTTCAATGACTCGAACGATTGTTGACTATTGCGCTGCTGGTCGCGGTCTGTCTGTTCGCCTCGATGGCGGCCCAGGGACCACCGCCCACGAACGTGAGAATCATGGCGGGGCTCGACAACCCTCGTGGGCTTGGCACTCGGCCCGGACGGGTCTGTCTACGTGGCTGAAGCGGGTGCCGGTGGCGCCGGCCCCTGCCGTGTTTCGCCGACGAACGAAACCCGCTGTTTCGGCCTGACGGGCGCGATTACTCGGTTCGTCAACGGCACCCAGGAACGTGTCGTCACTCGGACTTCCGTCGCATGCTCTGCCCGATGGCGATGCAGCGGACGGACCCAACGACGTGTCCGTTCAGAGCACTGGCGACATGTTCGTCGTCATGGGGCTCGGGTTCGACCCGGTCGACCGGCGTTTCTTCGGAGAGCGCAGGGCGCGCAGTTCGGCAAACTTCTGCGGATCTCAGCTGGGGGTCAGATCAGTGAGGCTGGCGATGTGACGGCTTACGAGAGGGACGTGAATCCTGCCGGCCCACCGTTCGACAGCAACCCCTACGGTGTGCTCGCGCTGCCGTCGGTGCGGACTCGTCGCCGATGCAGGTGCCAATGCGGTGCTGAGCATCGTTGCCAAGCGGCCTGGTCAATACCCTAGCCGTTCTTCCCTCACGCCCAAACCGACCGACCGACGCTGTTCCGACTCAATCGCCGTTGGACCGGATGGCGCTTACTACGTGAGCGAACTTTCCGGCGTGCCATTCGCAGCCGGAGTGGCCAACGTCTATCGTGTCTGCTCCGGCCAGGCGCCGCAAGTATTTCGCAGCGGCTTCACGACCGTGACCGACATCGACTTCGGGCCTGACGGCAGTCTCTATGTCGTCGAGCACTCCACCGGTCCCCAGTTCTTCGTGTTGCCGGGCGATCTCGTCAGGATCAGACCCGACGGCACGCGAACGGTCCTCGTCGCCAACCTGAACAGACCGACATCGTTGGTCGTCGACAGCACCGGATCGGTGTACTACACGAACCGGGGAATCACGGCAGGAGCCGGCGAGGTATGGAAGTACACCCCGTAATGGGCGCTAATCTGCGCCGGACTTCATACGTAGTGTCCGGCTTTAGCCGGACCGATGAGAATGCGCACAATCCTGTGGACTGCGCACGCGAGCATGATTGCGACCGGTGGGACGGCAAGCACGATCACCGCGTGCTCCATGAAAGCATCGGACATCGCCGTGCCGTTCGCGACTGGAATCACCAGAGTGACGGTGTAGTACGAGACAAGCGGTAGAGCGGTGCGACGGAAGGCGCGCGCTACGGTTGTCGATGGTGGACGATTCATGGCCAGCGCCTGATGGCGACGGCCTGCCGATTCATCCGCTGGACGAGCTCATACAACAGCACCAGGCCGCCGAAATAGACCAGGATCCCTTCGAAGCGATGGATATCGGCCGCACTGAATGTTGACAGCCCAACCGGGTGCGCGGCGAGCCACATCGCGGCGGCAATCCGCACGGCATTCACGAGGATCGCCGCCAAATAGCTCGCCAGCAGGGACGCCGCGATGACTCGCGCCGCCGAAATCCCGGACCCCACACGATGAAGAAGGGCGAAGGCGAGCATCCCGAACGCAGCGATCATGAAGTTGATTCCCGCGCACGACTTCTCGATCAGGAACAGATGCTCTCGTGAGAAATACCCTTCTCCCGGCTGCGGCGCGAACGTTGTGTCGGTCATGACGCCAACCAGCAGTGCCGTCGGACTCAGTATCCACGTCAGGTCGTCCGCGCGCGCGTCTGCGTAGTGTCGTTTCATGCCCCAGGCGATCAGCGCCGCGGCAACCAGCACACAGAACTTCGTCTTCACAGAGCCTCTCCTGACTGCCGGCGCCGCAGGCGAGCACGGTCACGTAACCGAGTACCTGCCACGACGAACACCCACAGGATGTCCGGTTCAGGGCCGCTGGTAATGCCAACGGCAAGGTCGGACACGCCCGCTGGAAGCGGCAGCGGCTGATCGATGTCATCCCCGCGCTCGGTGGTGCGCACCATCTCCTGAACCGCAATGAAGGACGTGTACTTCGTCAACAAGCCATAGGTGAGTCCCAGCGAAGTAATCTCGGCCACATGTTCGTCACTCGGCGCATTGGGACCGAAGTCCGACAGGTCCGCAATGCGAGTTCGAGCCCAGAGATGGCGAAGGGCGCTGTGACGTTCGTCGGCGCTCGCGGACGCCACCGCAATTGATGTGTCGTACGCCCCGCGACCGGTCGTGCCCGATATCTCGATCGATCCCGCTGCCCTTCCCCGCCATTTTCCAAAGACGACAACCGGGCGGCTGGCGAACAGATCCGGGACGGTTCCGGGCTCGACGTCGTAGGCATCGAATCCGTTGAATCGCACGTCTATCCCCGTGAGCACGGGCGTGTCGATGTAGCGCCGGAGACGCGCCGCCGCATCCAGCGCTTCGGCGGGTTCGGTCACGATGAACGGTTCGCCGAGTCCCGCCCGCGCGACACCCTCGACAAGGAACCTATTCACGCTGCTGCCAATGCCAAAGGCAAAGAAATTTGCGTCGTTGCGTTGCGCGCGGACGTAGTCGAACACGTCCGATTCCGCCTCGATATAGCCGTCGGTCACCAGGACGATGCTGCGGGACGTTTCGCGAAGACGAGGGACGGCTACCGCGCGCTGGAGGGCCGCCAGAAGCCGGGTCCCTCCGCCGCCGTTCTTCTGCCCGATGAACTGGAGCGCACGAGTGAGATTCGGACGCGTCGCCGCTACGGACGCCGGCGAGAACGTCTCCGACCCGTCAGCAAACACGACGATGTTGAAGGTGTCCGAAGGACGCAGCACGTTCGCGAGATCACCCATGAGCGTTTTCGCCGTGTTCAGGGGAAAACCGTTCATCGACCCCGATACGTCAACCACGAAGATGTACTCGCGCGGCGGCACTTCGTTGGACTCGACCGCCTGCGGCGGTTCCGCCATCAACAGGAAGAAGTTTTCGTCCCGCCCTTGATACAGCAGCAGTCCCGAACTGATCTCCTGGCCCGCCAACTGGTAGCGAAGGATGAAGTCGCGATTGCCCGACCATCGCTCGGAGTCCGCGAGCGTCATTTCCGAACGTCCCTGGCCGATCGAGCGGACGACCAGCTGATGCGATGGTGAGGAGAGCTCCTGGAGCGGGACGCCCGTGGACACGAGCCCCCCGAGGTGGAATTCGCTGCGCGGCGATTCACCCTGATGTGTGTACGGAACCTTGACGAACATGTCCTCCGGCGACGCCTGGCTTTCGCGCTTCTCGGATACCGCGGGCCGACCACTGTCGGGTACACGAACTCGTACACACCGTCGGTCGGCACGAGCAGCTCTGTGTATTTCAGCTCGACCGAAATCGTGTCCCCCGGAAGCACGTTGGCGATCTTCATCGTGAACACGTTGGGCCGACTCTGCTCCAGCAGCGATGCGCTCTTCCCCTCGCGCTTTGCGGCCTCGAATTCCTGTGCCGCCCTCTCGCGTTCTCTGATCCTGGCCACCGTGCGCACATTGCCGACGGTCATCGTCATGCCGTAAACAGCCGCCCGTGTGGATGCGGGAAAGACATAGCGCGCATGGATGGGCCGCGTTCCACGATTCTCATAGACCTGGCGGACGGTCACGTCCGCAATCACGCCGGCAATTGCGACCTCGACGTGCGTGTCCTTCAACGGCAGGCGGTCGATAGCGGGATCGCCGCCTTCCACGAAAAAGAATGGGGAGAGGGTCTTGTCAACGGGTGGTGGATCGCCCTGCGCTGCGGCGACAAGCGGCACGAGCAAGGCGCAGATGGCGTGAGCAATGACGGTCCGGCGAATCTGTAGTCTCATGCTGCTCCAATAGAGCAACGGGGTTGCCGCCCGCCGCCGCCATCGGCGCCGGACCCGCAACGTATTGCGGGCGCGGGCGATACGGGGATCTGACGATTCACTGACTGGGAACGGATGGCGGCCGCGGCGTGTTCGCGCGTCCACCCTCGTGTTCAACCGGACACGCTATAGACGTAGTGTCCGGCTAAAGCCGGACACTACGTACGACTACGAACAACTGAAAGAAGCACTAGTTGCTTGCCGTCTTCTCATCGGCGGGAGTCTCTGGCTCCTCGACGACGCCTTTCGCGGATTGGCCGACGTCGAATGGTTCTTCGAAATCACTCTTCACTGCTTCGACGCGCGCGAGGTTCCGCTTCGCCTTCTCGTAGCCGGAATCGGCGCTCAGAGCGCCCGCATACGCGGCCGCCGCGGCCTTGAAGCGCCCGGTGTGCTCGAGCGCCATACCCAGGTTGTTGTGGAACACTGACACGTCCTGCCGCAACTCCACGGCCTTGGCGAGGAGCGGCAGCGCCTCGCCGGCGCGCTGTGTCTCGATGAACACCAGCCCGAGATTGTTCATGGACCACGCGTCGTGTTCGTTCAGCGCGATCGCGCGACGATACGCGTCGACGGCCTCGTCCATCTGACCGCCGGCGTGGTAGGTACGGCCGAGCAGTCGATACACTTCGGCCGACCCGGGATCGATGTCCGCCGCACGGGTGAGCCTGTCAACGGCGTCATCAGTGCGCTTCTGTTCGATGAACACCCGGCTCAGGTTCACGAGGCTCTTCACGTGATGCGGGTCGATGCTCAACGCCTTCTCGAAGGCCTGCTCGGATTTCGCGAGGTCGCCGCTCTTCCACGCAGAGAGTCCGAGCATGTAGTGGCCCCACGCGTTGTCGGGACGCTGTCCGGTGTAGAGCTCGAATATCGCCATCGCATCGCTGTACTTCCTGGCGTGGTATGCCGTCTCGCCATCGGCGAACGAGACCGGGCCTGTGATCGTCGGCGTCGCCTCCGCCACGAACCCTTCCTCGTCTGTCTGCCTCGGCGCGAAGGATTCGCCCGCCGCGACGGGTTTTGTCTGCGCGGAGTCCGGTCCCTTGGCCTGCGAAGTGTCGCGCTTCGAACAGCCGACGGCCGCGAACGCCGCCAGGAGCAGCACCGTCGTGACGTGTCGTCTGGGTTTCATTTGTCGTCTCCTTGTGATTGGCCGACCGCTTCAGGCGGCCGGGCGTTTGACTTGCCATCAGGGCAAGGCGGCGACCACCGCGCCAGGAGACGACAGATGCCTTTAACTCATTGCAACAAAGGCAATTGCTGGGTCCTTACGGAAATGCGTGAGTGACGTTCGTGTTGTCGCGGACACGGCGTCCGCGGTGCGGGTGTCCGGCGTCACACAGCCATAGGGGTCAGACCCGGGGTCAGACCCGGGGTCTGACCCCGGGTCTGACCCTCAACAACAGCGCTGCACGGTTATGCATCCCGCTGCATTCCCTTGCTCAGCCCGTGTCGGCGCATGATCTTCAACAGGCTGGAGTGATCCGCAAGGCCGAGCGCCTCGGCGGTCCGAGTGACGTGCCAGTCGTGTTTGTTGAGCGCGCCAAGAACGATCTGCCGCTCGGCCTGCGCTTTCAGCGCCTTGAGCGTGCCGGGCGGGGCGGTCGTGTCGGCGTCATCGTTTCGATCGTCGCCGCGAATCTCCGGCGGAATGTCGGCTTCGCCGATAACGGCCGCATCTGAGGCAATGATCATCCGCTCCAGACAATTTCGCAGCTCGCGGACGTTATTCCTCTGCCAGTCGTGCGCGGCGAGCAGCGCAACCGCCTCAGGCGCGATCGTTTTCGTCGCGTACGCCAAGGTGCGCGGCAATCGTCCGAAGCAAATGATCGACCAGCGCTGGAACGTCGGCGAGCCGCTCGCGCAGCGGCGGGACGCGCAACGTGTGGACGTTGAGACGATAGTAGAGATCCTGACGGAAGCGGCCGGCCTCGATCTCCTGCTCGAGATCCCGGTTGGTAGCCGCAACGACGCGCGCCGTGACGTGAATAGCACGGTCGCCCCCGACCCGCGTGACTTTCCGCTCCTCGAGCACCCGAAGCAGCTTGGCCTGCGCCGGCAGAGGCAGCTCTCCGACTTCGTCGAGGAACAGCGTTCCAGTGCCCGCGTTCTCGAAAGCGCCCCTGCGCAGGCGGTCGGCACCGGTAAACGCTCCCCGCTCATGGCCGAACAGCTCGCTCTCGACGAGCTGTTCGGGCAGAGCCGCGCTGTTCACGGCCACGAGCGGGGCCTTCACACCAGGACCTCGTCGATGCAGCTCGCGCGCAACCAGTTCCTTGCCTGTTCCGCTCTCCCCCACGATCAGCACGCAGCTCGGAATCGGGGCAACACGCGCGATGGCGTCACGGAGCGACCGCATCGGCGCGCTGTCGCCGATGAGCGGCGTGTCGCCGTCAAACCGGGACCGCAGCGTTCGAAGCTCGCTCACCAGCCGTCCGCGGGAGAGCGCGTTCTCGATCTCCTGGACGACGCGCTCAATCGGCTCCGTCTTGTCCACGAACCCGTACGCGCCAAGCCGCACGGCCTGGATGCAACGGTCGTAGCTGCCCGTTCCGGTGTAGACGATCACCGGCGTGTCGATGCCGCGCTGCTGCAGCCGCCGAAGAACCTCGAACCCGTCGGTTCCGGGCATTTCGAGATCCAGGACGACACAATCGATCGCCTCCCGGCCGAGGACGTCCAGTGCCTCGTCGCCGTTTGCCGCGACGATCGTGTGATAGCGGCCGACGCGCTTCAAGTCGTACGCATACTGCTCGGCCATCGCCGGCACGTCATCGACCACGAGCACCTGCATCGTCATGTGCGTTTCGGACCGCCGGCCGGAACATCGATGATGACGCGGGTTCCCCTGGAAGGCACGCTCTCGACGGCGATCGTGCCGTTCAGGTCGATCACGAGTCGTCGAACGATGGACAGCCCGAGACCGGTACCGCCTTCTTTCGTCGTATAGAAATCGTCGAAAATCCGCTTCGCCTCTTCAGCAGACATTCCGCGGCCCGTGTCGGCGACGACCACCCGGACTGCGGGAAGCTCACCGCTTCGATCCAACACCTGCGTCGAGACGGTTATGCGGCCTGGCTTCAGCTGCAGGCTGTCAACGGCGTTGGCAATCAGATTCTCGAGGATACGGCGGAACGCGACCGGGTCGCCGACCACGCGCGGAAGATTGGTGAGCTCCGTCTCGAACTCGACATGCTCGTGCCCCTGCGCGGCACGTACGACATCAGCGATCAACGCGTTCAAGTCGCACTCGCGGCGGTCCAATCGTGGTGAAAGCCGCTGGTAGCTCGTCGCGAGCGTCTCGAGATACGCGATGCTGGAGTCGAGCGTGGTCCGGCGCTCGGCGAACACCGACGGAAGCGCAGCCGGCTCGTCTTGCTGGGTCTGCGCCAGATGGCGCATTACGTTCCGAATCGGAATGAGGCCGTTTTTGATGTCGTGGTTGATCTGCCGGGCCAGCTCGCCGACTGTCGCTCGCCGCTCCGCCTCACGGACGCGGGCCGTGCTCGTGCGCAGACGCGCAGCAAGGTCGCCGAGGAGCCGGGACAATCGGCCGACCTCGTCCGTTCCGGAATCGAAGTCGACATCGAGCCGATCCAGATCGAGCACGGCCGTCTTCTCGGCCAACGCCGCCAGCGGGCCGCTGATTCGGGACGACAGCCATACCGCCAGCAACAAAGCGGTCACTCCGGTCCCCGCGGCGGTTAAGAGAAACCACGAATCAGCGCTCCGCAGAAGCGTCCTGAGAGGAGTCAGGGGCTGAGCGACCTCGAGACGGGCCTGCACGACTTCGAGCGGCGTTCCCTCTCCGCCTCGGATGACAGGAACCTCGAGCTCGCCGACCGCGTTGTCGGCAGTCCTCTCCGTTTTACCTGGGACCGTTGACAGCTCTCCTCCCGGGTAACGCAGCGACACGACGATCGCGCGGTCGCGAGCCAGGCGCGTCAGAAACGCCTCATCCACCGCGACGCCACCGATCATGGCGAACGTCCGTCCGCCGATGACGAACGTCTCGGCACGCGCCAGCGCCAGAAAGTCGCGCTCCGGGCCGCGGGCGGTGACGAACGCGACGCTGCGGGCGCCGCTCAATGCCGACGCGAGTCCAGACTCGACGCGGCCATGCTCGTTCCGGAAGTGGCCAGAGCTGATAATCCGGCCGTCACCGTCCTGAATCTGGAGCATCGACAGACCCGTGAGACGCATCGCGGTGCCCGCGTAGTCGAGGAGATACTCTCGCTCCGACTCGACACCGGCCACCGCCGCGAGGCGAAATCGATTGTCGTTCAGAAGCGCACGTTCGAGCGACGCCACCGCTCGGCAATTCCGGCGCTCTCGCGAGCGAGATCTTCCCGGATAACGTCGACCACCGCGTCGACCCGACGTTGGTACTCCTCTGAGAGACGCCTGGTCATGTCCTGACGCAGTCCGAACGCCAGCAGCGCAATTGGAATCAGCACCACGGCCGCAAAAGCAAGGAGCAGGCGAGTACGCAGGCTCATCACCTATCTCGGGGCGTTGACGCCTGCGATAACCAATCCGCCATCCCATTCCGCGGTCGCACCGGTCCGCCCGCGCCGCAGGATGGCTTGCAGCCGTGTCTCCACGAGCGGGACGATGGTCTCGGGATCGAGCCATCGGGCGCTATCGATCAAGCTTTGGAGATCACGGCACGGATCAATTGGCCGGCTGTCCACGGCCATCATGTACCCGGCATCGGTTCCAAGCCGCCGTGCGAGAGCGAGAGCCTCGCCGGTCAAGCCCGTCGCACGCTGGTACGTGCGTCTCGGACGGTCGGGAATGATCGCGTCGAGGAACATGGCCGCGGCAGGGCCCGACGCACGGACCAGGCCAACGAAGCGCTCGGCCAGATCGCGCGACGCGCCGTCGCTTGCGTCGTACACGATGCGCGGCGTGAATGAGGATTGGTTTCGTCGCGGAGCCTGAGGGAGCTCGCAGTCCGGCGGCAACGTCTGCCACCAGAACGGACCTGCCGCCCCCCGCGCCTCCCCTCGAACCGCATCGTCGGCGAGAACCCGTCGCGCGTCCTCGGACAGCAGTGGTGACGAGCGCGAGCGCCCGGGCGTCACGAGCACGTGCGTTCGCTGCCATGCCAGCGGCACGGACTGAAATTGCGGCAGCGTCGCAGCGTAGTCGAGCGCTGAGGGATCACGTGTGAGCAACAGATCAACGCCCTCGTCCAGGAGATCGCGTGGATCGCCGGGAGCGATCAGAAACCGGATGGGCGGCAGATTGTCTCGAGCAACGGTGATCGCCGTCGCACCTGCGGCACCCGGCGAATTCTCTGGTGCGATGCGACCGGATCGCGTTCCGAGCGGCCACGGCGAATCAGGGACCGACCTGGCGACTGCCAGATCCGAATGCGCGAGCGCCATGGGCATGTCTACGCGTTGACTCCGCAGCGTGATCGCAAGGACTCCTTCGCCCATTGGATCAATGGACTGCACGAGACGGCTCACGTGCGGCAGCAGTTCGTCTCCAATACCGTCGCGAGTCCAACTGGCCCGCACGGCAGCCGCCGTGACCGGTGTGCCGTCGGAAAAACGCGCATTCTCGCGCAACGTGACGATCCAGGTTCGGCCGTTCCCGTCGAGCCGCCAGGACGCTGCCAGGCCGGGACGCAGATGTCCGTCGCAGTCTGCTCGGACCAGCGTCTCGTAGAGCTGTCGAAACAACAGTCGCTCGCTCTCGTTCGACGGATAGGGTGCGTTCGATGGATCGACGCGTTCGCTCAGGGCGACGGTCGCAATCGGTTCGCCCGGTTCAACGATCAGCGCGCAGCCGGGCGCTTCCTGCTCGGGACGCGGCGCCGTTGCCGCAGGCGGGGAGACGGGCGGTTCTGGCGTGGCGACAACCGCGCCCGAGGGCTCGGCCGGTCGGCCCGGCTGTGGCGAGGCGGGCACTCCCGCCGGCGGGGTGCGCGAGCTGCACGCCCAGGTCATCGCCAGAAGGCACACGGCGAACCCAAGCCCGGCGAATCCTCGCCCGAGTAGCGTCACGTCCTTCGTTCATGATAGCTGGGCTTTCCTCGACGCGATCGATCCGCGCCAGGCGGGCCGTAGCCGTACCACCCTGCGCCAAGGCTACGGAGTTCCGCCGTAGCTTTACGCGAAGGCGGAAAGGCCCGCCCTACGGTTGTGAAACCAGCTAATGGGATGCGACTTCATGCGCTGGACGATTACGAATGTAGATCCCGCCGGGTTTTTGCGAATACCCGAGTCGGCTTATGTACGCGATGTCAGCCTCTGTCGGATGCCAGAGCTCGACAATGTAATCGGGCTTGAGGACGCCGACGCTGTGCTCGTAGTTCCACTTGTTGTGACCGGTCGCCATGTTATGTGGTTTGCTCCGAGCGATCACTTTGTCGGACTTCCCCAGCAAGTCGATCGAATAGAGACGTGAGAAGTACGGCAACGCACCAGCCCATACGACGGCGACCCTCGAGTCGAGAGGCGCTCCCTCGCGGAGCTCCACGCCGAGCTTCACCATCTTGAAAAGCCCGTAATTCTCCACAGGAAATTTCAGCCAGCTCATTAAAGCTGCGCCCTCCGAGCCCCACCGCCATCAATATCCCCACCACAGCGAGAAGCAGCGAAGCAGCACGCGGGTCGCGCCGCAGCCGCTCCATTCGTTCATACATCACATGCAATGTGACGACGAACAAAAGAGGCGTTGTCGCCGACAGGAACCGATTCGCATGATACGGTCGCTCCCAGGTGTCGCCACCTATGTAGATGGTATAGAGCACTCCCGTGGCGAAGATCGCCATCAGGATCCAGATGCGGTGATCCCGTCGAGATCCGGGTACGAGCAGTGCCATGGGGACGAGGAGCAGGGAAAAGTGAGTCAGCAACGTCGTGAACGTCTTGTTGAGCCCCATCGTCACGCGATCGCGCATGGCGATACCGGTCAATTTCAGATAGTAGGTGTTGGGTAGCCATTCGCCGTAGTACCAGTGGCGAGTGGCGAACAACACGGCGACGCTGGCCACGACTGGAACGACGACCACGCTGAGAACTCTTGCCCGCCCGGCGTTCACCAGAAACAAGTAGGCGACGGGCACGCCCGCAATGGGCAGCATCTCGAGGCGCGTCCATCCGAGCGCGATCAGACACACCGCTATTGCCACGAGGTGTCGCGTTCGTCTGGACTCCATGTAAATGAAGGATTGCAGCACGACGACACTTGTGAGCAGAGCGGTAAGGCCAACTTCAAAACCCGCGAGCGACCAGTCCACCAGCGACCAGTAGGTGCCGGTGAGCAGCATGGCGACCCTCGCTACAATCGGTGAATGCGGCGACAATCTGGATGCAATGGAGTAAACCGCCAGGGCGTTGAGAATCAGGATCAAGGCGCTGGTCAACATGATTGCCAGCGACGTTTTCGTCCTGGGGACCTGTGCCACGTGCCAGACGGCCATATACGCGGTCCACAGCGGGTTCGTAAAACCCTCCACACGTTCTCCGGGATTCCAGACCAGCCCGTTGCCGGACGCGAGATTATCCGCGTAACGCATCGAGATCATCTGGTCGTCGCTCAAAGAGAAAACAAGCTCACCGTCGAGATCAAACGAAAAGCGGTTTATGTAAAGTAGATAAAGCGCCGCTAGAACGATGACGGTGCCGATCTTGAACGCCCGATCGCTGCGCACTGACTCGGGCGCGAGCGGTGAGTTGGTCACATCAAGCGAGCTCTGCATCTGTAAAGCACCCTACGCTGTCAGCGGCGACGTCGAAACAAGCGGGTTCTCGCAGTACATTCGCGCGCCGCGATCGCGCGTTCAATGGCTTGACTCGGTCGAAGCGTAAATGATCGCCCCAGCCGTATAGCAAAGCAAGTCCGTTGGTTAGACGGGGTTTTATCCAGTCGAGATCGACCCCGTGTTGATGATCTGGTGTAGCGGTTAACCCGTTCGCTGCGCGCGCTCTCCCAGGCATTTGAGGGGGGCGTGCCCCTCACTGTCTGCCGATGTCCGAAGGCCCTGTCACGGCGGCGGCGCCCCAGGCGTCTGAAGACGCGGGCCTGTCACAGGGCGTACTTGACGGGGCATCGTGACACGTGTTATTTAACCTATTAGTTAATTAACTCACTGGTTCACAACAAATGGCTGCCGATCAACTCAGCACCACGTTCGCCGCGCTCGCCGACCCGACGAGACGCGCCATCCTCGCCCGCCTCGCCACCGGCGACTGCTCAGTCACCGAGCTGGCCGAGCCGTTCGATATGAGCCTGCCGGCCGTGTCGAAGCACCTTCGCGTGCTCGAGCGGGCCGGCCTGATTGCGCGCGGGCGCGAAGCCCAGTGGCGACCCTGTCGCCTCGAGGCTGGCCCGCTCAAGGAAGTGGCGGAATGGGCGGACCGTTACTGCACGATCTGGGAACAGCGATTCGATCGGCTGGATGCGTATCTGAAGCAGCTCAAAGCGAAGGAGAAAAACCATGGCCGTAAGCACCGTACGAAATAGCGACACGTTTCACGTCAGCACTCCTTCGGAGCGCGAGATCCGGCTGACGCGTCTCTTCGATGCACCTCGGCGGCTGGTCTTCGAGGCGATGAGCAAACCCGAGCACATCAGGCAGTGGTGGGGACGGCTCGGCGAGGGCTACTCCGTTCCCGTGTGCGAGGTCGATCTGCGACCGGGCGGCAAGTGGCGCTTCGTCAACCGTCATCCCAAAGGCGAGGCCGCGTTCCACGGTGTGTACCGGGAGATCAGCGCGCCCGACCGCATCGTGTTTACCGAGATCTTCGAGGACTTTCCTGATACCGAATCAGTGGTGACCGCGACATTGACTGAAGAGGACGGCAAGACACGGCTTACGGTGACGGCGCTCTATCCGTCGGTTGAAGTCCGTGACGCGGTCATCAACTCCGGGATGGCAAGGGGCGCAGCCATCAGCTACGACCGCCTCGAAGAAGTCGCGGCGCAACTCAACGCGCAGGCATAGTTGTGTTGCCGGCGTAACGGTAAAGAGTCGTCGCAGGGCGGGCCTTGACGGCCCGCCTGGCGCGGAGCCGAGACCCGGACTGCAGGTTTCGACGGTCCGGCTGAAGCCGGACACTACGTCATAACGAGTCGGTCCTGAGGGCTCGAAGGGCCGGACACTACGTCATAACTGGTCGGGCCGGACACTACGTCAAGGGCGAGGCGTGGCTTCTGCCGCCGCGGTGACTCGCTGCCCTTCTGTGATGCTCTGCCGGATCTTCCGGATGAAGCGACCGGCCACGTCGTTGTCATAGCCTCCCGCGCGGAAGGCGTCGCGCCATTGACGCTCGGTCAGCCGGCCGAGAAGGTTGCTGGCCCACACCACTTCGGCGGGCGTGATCCGCCCCTCCACGAGCATTCGCTCCTTCATCGGATGGTCGAATTGCACGAAACCGTTCCCGGCGCCCGTGATGAAAGACTCCTGCTCGAAAAGGCCGGGATCGTTTCGCATTGGTTTGAAAATGCCCCGCTCGCCGAGCGAGGCGCCGAGGTCGCGCACGACGTACCACTGCTCGGTCGCGCCGTCGCGCGTCACCTCGTAAAGCGAATTGTTGGAGTTCTTGAGGTCGCCATTCGCAAACAGCAGCATCATGACCAGCAATCCCTGATAGGGCATCGTCCCGACAAACGGGTTCATGCGCCACGACCACTCACCCCGCTCTATGAGAGATGGATGATCAAGCCGGAAACGTCCACCAGCTTCCATACGAGTGCCGGACTCATCACTCATGCTGAAGGACGGCAGGTCATACACAGGAGGCTGATGGTAACCAACGGCCCAAAGCACGCGCGACAGCACCACCTCGGCCGGTCCCTCATCCCATCGCTCCGCTGCCTGCTTGACATCCCACATTCGTCCTGACGGATCTTTCACGACAACGCCAGGATTGACCCCGCCCTGCTTGGGTCGAACGAACGTGTAGGTGGACTTTGGATCTGGCGCGTTCGCCGCGCCCCACTGCCCGTTGAAGAGGTCGCGATTCTCCAGATCCCGCGGCTCTTCCCACAGCGCCGTGAGCGGCGGCCTCTCCTTCCCGGCCGCACTGCCTGTCGCCGGCGTGCATATCCACGCAGACATCGCCAGCGCTGCCGCACACATTGCGTGTAGGAACCGGTGGTCTTTCATGCTTTCGCCTCCGCCCTATGGTGTGAACGGAATCGACGCCACGCGCCGACGGCCGCGCCCAAGCCGGAGTGAATCGCTCGTTCTGAACATGAGCTCCCATCCGCGTGCCCCGTAGGCCACGTCGAATCGAGCGATGGTCGCGCGTTCGGTATGTACGCGGATGCCCGCGCCGTATGAAGTCTTGTCCAGGTTCAATCGCCTTACCGTGGGAGCCACGTTGCCGGCGTCGAGAAACACCGCCGCGTCGACGTGCGTGAACACCGCCCATCGCGACTCGGCATTGACCAGGAGCGCATGGCGATCGTGAAACTGAAAATTGTGATAGTCGCGGAGCGTGTTGTGTCCGCCCAGGCTTGGCAGCAGATAGAACGGAATGTCACGGCCGTCGGCGACATCGCTCACGACCGTCCATCCTCGAAACGCCAGGACCCAGCGCCGGTCCGCAAGCGGCACCAGCTGCGTGGCCTCCGCCTCGTATTGACGGAAACTGAAGGTTCCTGTCGTCCGGTCTGAATAGGCCGTCAGTGCCGCCCGATACCGGCCGCCACTGGTCGGGTGGTCTGGATAGTCGCGCGTATCGACGGTCGCAGACAGTCCGCCGTGCAGAAAGTCCGGCTGACTGGCGAGGCCGACAGCCGGATCTGCCGGGAACAATTCTCGCGTATCGGGAAGGTCGCTTTTGAACGATCCCCCGGGCGCCATGACCTCGAGTCGCGGCAGCCAGCCCAGCGTGCCGTCGAATGTGAGCCAGTCGGTTGGCCGCGCCGATGCGTAGCCGACGAGGTTGGTGGCCTTCATCCGGTAGTGGCTCTGTTCGCTGTCGAACGCGTCCGAACCAATACCGAAGTAGTTCACCTGTGTATCGTCGCGCCACATCACCTGGGTCCCTACGGTCACGCGATCGTTGGCCAGAAGCTCGACCCGCGCCTGCATCATCTTGTACAAACGCCACGACACCGCCGCGGAACCGTCGATCAAGAGTTTCCGGTCGAAGAGGAATTGGCGATAGCCGGGCCCAACCGACACCCATCCCGCGCCGGTGATCATGTTCGAGAACTCGGGATAGAAGCCGCTCTTCGGCTCGCCGTCCGTCCCCGACCTTGTCGATCATGAAGTCGATGCTGTTCGACAGGAAAAGCGGCTCCTGGAAGAATCCGTCGGGCGCCAGCGGCGGCGACTTGGGGGGCGATTGCGACGCTGAAACGACGGCCGCAGCTGGCGGTGCCGGTGGATTTGTTGCGTCCGTTTGCGCCAGCGCCCGCCCTGCCAACAACAAGACCACCCCGTGCACGACGCAAGTGCGGATCATTGCTGCAGCCGACATGAACGAGCCTCCAAACTGCGTATCCGGCGCGAGCAGCGTTCCGATGCAGCCGCACCGATCAGGTTCGAGTGCGTACGGTCGGGGCCGCGGCCTGACACCACGTCCATAAGGCAAGAGCAATACCAGGTCCGGCTAAAGCCGGCTCTGCGTCCCGGTCCGGCTAAAGCCGGACACTACGTACGGTCCGGCTGAAGCCGGACACTACGTACCGGTCCGCTAAGCCGGACACTACGTACTGGCAAACTCATAAGACGTGAGCCGCAACGGCAGACGCCGGGGCATCCAACGGAGCGATCGTTCGGGTTGAGTATCGGCGGAGTCTGCCTGGCATTGGCGGCTCCTGCGTGGCGGCGCAGCCGCCCGCTGATGAGCCTGGTGTTGCTCTTTACTGGCATTCTGCTCGTCAGTCTGGGGGCCGTCGCGCCATCCGTTCTGAGACTGCCGAACCGTGTATGGTGGCTTTTCGCACAGCGGCTCGGATGGGTAAATGCCCGCATTCTGCTCTCGGTCTTCTTCGCCCTTGTGTTCACCCCGGTTGGCGTCGTGATGAGACTCTTCGTCCGTAACGCGCTGTCGGGGCATCGCCCCGCTACCAACTGTCGGCCGTACCCGGCGCGCCGCGCAGATCGAGGCCGCGCTCGCGACTTGATCCGTCACTGAGAATTGGTCACAATATTCTGGTCATGCCGAGAGTGCCGAAAACACGTGCGTCGCGTGCTGTTTCGCGCCGCGCGGGCGGCGACAACCGTTACGGCGCGGCTGAGTTCAAGGCCAGGTGTCTGGAATTGATGGACCGCGTCCGCGAAACGGGGGCTGAGTACGTCGTGACCAAGCATGGAAAGCCCGTGGCGAAGCTGGTGCCGTTTGCCGAACCCGCGAAGAAGTCGTTTTTCGGTTCCCTGAAGGGCACAGTGCTCAAATACGAGCGACCTTTCGATCCAATCGACGGCAAGTACGACATCGATCGCAGCTGAGTCGTGCTGCTGCTCGATACCCACGTCTGGCTGTGGAGCGCCGAAGGCGACGTACGCCGCGTGGGGCGCCGCTCGCGGCAGCTGCTCGCCAGGGCTGAAGCCCGGGAAGCGATCCGCGTTTCTCCCGTTACGATCTTCGAGCTCACCGCGCTGCATACCCTCGGCCGCGTTCGGCTCGCACGATCTCTGGAACAGTGGGTTCGCGACTCGCTGGACGATGCAGGCGTTCGCGTGGCGGAGCTCACGCCGGTGATTGCTCTCGATGCGGGCAGCATCCCGCGTGCTGCACTGGCCGACCTTCTGGATCGCCTGCTCGTTGCAACCGCGAGACATCTCGATGCGGTGTTTCTTACTGCCGACGCACGGATCCTCCAATACGCCGCGAAGACTGGTGCCGTCCGCGTTCAGGATGCCCGTACGTAGTGTCCGGCTTTAGCCGGACTGACCCGCGTCCGCCTGCCCTTCGGCATACGCTCAGGGCACCCCGAGCATCGTCGAGGGGTGAAGGCGGACACTACGTCTGCGAGGTTAGGCGAGCGATTTCAGTAGGCGCCGCGGCCGGCCGCGACCGCGGCAATCGTCCGACTCAGGATGTAGAGATCCAGCCAGACGGACCAGTTCCGGATGTAGTAGCTGTCGTAGGCCACTTGTTCATCGATGCCACCGTCGCTGCGAATCGTGATTTGCCACAGCCCGGTGATACCCGGGCGTACGCGCTGCCGGAGCTCGAGAAAGACCGGCGAGAACTGGCTGATGTGATAGTCGGGAAACGGCCTCGGGCCCACGAGGCTCATGTCCCCGCGAAGAACCGACCAGAGCTGCGGGAGCTCGTCGATGCTGAACTGCCGGAACAGACGTCCCACCAGCGGAATCAACCGTGGATCGCGCGCGAGCTTGAACCGTTCTTCCCATTCCTCCCGCAGCTCTGGGTTCTCCGCCAGGTGCTCCTCGAGCCGCTTTTCTGCATCGAGCCTCATCGTCCGCACCTTTGGTACGGCGATCCGGCGTCCGTCGATGCCGCTTCGAGCCTGAGAGTAGAACGATGGTCCACCGTCGATCAGCCTGACGAGAATCGCGGCACACAGGATGATCGGCGCAGCAAGGACGAGTGCGATGCTCCCAATCACGAGATCGAGCGCGCGCTTCGCGACGCGATTGCCGTGCATCAGCAGGTTGTTGGTGTACTCGATGCCGACCAGATCGCCGAGGTGCCGCAGCTGCAATCCTTCGACGGGCAGACCGCCGGATTCCCTGAACAGGACGACGTGTCTGAAGTCGCGCTGCAGGCGGTCGACGAGCGTGCGGCTCAGATTCCGGTCGGTCTCGAGCAGTGCCACGCGAATCCCTTGCGTGACGAGCACAGGCGAATGCGCGAGGCCCCCGACGACCGGCACGCCTTCGACAGCGTGCGGCGCGAGATTCGGTTCCAGCGCGAGGACGGCGGCTGGCCGGTACTCATGGCGACTCGCCTGCTGCATGCTTCGGATGGCTTCGGCCGCCCGTGGGCTCGTGCCGATGATGACGACGGGTTCGCTCCACCAGTGCCATTGCCGGGCGAGTTGGGTCAACAGCATTCGACCCAGCGGGACCAGGACGAGGCTCAGGAAGAGGGTAATCGTGAACGTCACGCGCGAGTACGTGGGGGGAAGCTTCAACGCGAAGGACACCGCGGCGAGCAGGA
The DNA here is from genome assembly GCA_963814955.1 of uncultured Acidobacteriota bacterium. Classification (GTDB taxonomy): domain Bacteria; phylum Acidobacteriota; class Vicinamibacteria; order Vicinamibacterales; family UBA2999; genus DATCJA01. The sequence continues at coordinate 917,789 of CAWFEX010000004.1, read as the reverse complement.
GGAAGCTGGAGGCCGTCACGTACGATTGGCGTCGCAGCGTTTCCACGGGTCCAAGCCCGAAGCCGGGATACAGTCCGGCGACCGCGTAGCCGAAGAGAAAGAGCAGGGCAAGCGGCGCGAGCTCTACGTACAGGGCGAAGGGCTGGTCCCTCATCGGTCCCGCCCACACGAGATACGCGAGAGTGACCGCCAGATACAACGTGAACGCGTCGACGATGGCGAGCAGGAGGAGTCGCTCGATACGATGGAGCCAGCGGCGGGCTGCAACTGGCGCTTCTCGAGCGTGCGAATCCGCCTGCGGGCTCGCGCCTCGGAATTCCGCCGCCGGAGATGAGGTTGAAGGTCTTGTCACTCGCTCAAAGCTGCGGACTGCTGGCGCTCCTCGATATCGGCAGTATCGGCCCGGAAGCGCCCGGACTGCACGCTGAGCCCGTACGGATAGATTTTGATGCACTTGCCTGATTTTCTCCTCGTTGACCGGCCGGGAGCTGCCTGATGACGAGCGGCGCTCGGCGGGTCTCGGTCATCATCCGATGCTTCAACGAAGAGCGGCATATCGGCACCCTGCTCGAGCACGTTTACAGCCAGACGGTGCGCGACCCGGAGGTGATCGTGGTCGATTCCGGGTCGACCGACCGCACCGTCGACATCGTCCGCAGGTTTCCAGCAGAGCTGATTCGGATTCGCCCGGCCGACTTCACATTCGGATACTCGCTCAATCAAGGCTGCCGGCGCGCAACGGCCCAGTATCTGGTCATGGCCAGCGCCCACGTGGTCCCGTGCCGGCAGGACTGGCTCGAGCGGCTGATCGAGCCCTTTGCCGATCCACGCGTAGCGTTGGTTTACGGGCGGCAGGTGGGCGACGAGCGGACGAAATTCTCCGAGCACCAGCTGTTCAAAAAGCAATATCCGGAAGAGTCCAACCCGGATCAGCGAATTCCATTCTGCAACAACGCCAACGCCGCCATTCGTCGATCGCTCTGGCTCGAGCATCCGTATGACGAGACGCTCTCAGGACTGGAAGATCTGGCCTGGGCAAATGGGCGATCGATCAGCGCCACCGGATCGCGTACATCGCCGGCGCCGGGGTCGTTCACATCCACGAGGAGACACCGGCGCAGATCAAGCGGCGACATATGCGGGAAGCTATCGCGCTGAGGCAGATCTTTCCTGACTCGCACGTGACCTTCCCGCAGTTTCTGACATACCTTCTTTCCAATATCGGCAGAGATCTGCTCGCGGCATTCAATCAGGGCCAGGGCAGGCGATTCTTCGAGATCCTGACGTTCCGGTCGATGCAGTACCGGGCACGTATCGGGGAATGAACTACCGATCGCCGCTCACGCACGAGCTGATCATGAAGTTCTACTATCCGCGCCCCATTCGCTTCGCCAGTCAGGGAAAGCAGAGCACTCCGATCCGCGAAAGCGACTACGATGCCACGCGACGGTGAGCGGATCATCGCCCTTCTGCCAATCAAGGGCCATAGCGAGCGGATCGCAGGGAAGAATTTTCGGGACTTCTGCGGAAAACCGCTCTTCGCGTGGATTCTCGACACCCTGCTCTCGATCCGGGAGATCGAGTCGGTCGTGATCAATACCGACGCCGAACCGATCTTCCGAGACTTGGGAATCCACCGGTTGCCCCGCGTGCAGCTGCGTGAACGCAAGCCCGAGCTGCGCGGCGATCTCGTGAGCATGAACCTGGTTCTCGAAGACGACATCTCGGCGGTGCCCGCTGACTGCTACGTGATGACGCATGCCACGAATCCGCTGCTCGGGGCGGAGACCATTTCGCGGGCGTTGGCCGCTTTCCGCGAGCAACACGCGCGCGCGCGGCCGATTCCTTGTTCAGCGTGAATCGATTCCAGTCGCGCTTCTACGGCGCAGACGGCCGGGCGATCAACCACGATCCCTCGAACCTGATTCGCACTCAGGACCTCGAGCCGTGGTTCGAAGAAAACTCGACCTTGTATCTCTTTACCGCGGAGAGCTTCAAAGCCACTCGAGCGCGGATCGGCCGGCGTCCAATGATGTTCGAGACGCCGAGGATCGAGAGCCTGGACATCGACGACCAGGAGGGTTGGGACCTGGCTGAGACATCGCGCGGCAGCGCCTGCCGACGGCGCGCTGAGCATGAAAGTCCTGCTCACCTGTCCACCGATGCTCCGGGGCCTGGACGAGTTTCGTCCCCGCTTCGAGCGCCATGCCATCGAGTTGGAAACACCGGAAGTGGTCCAGACCCTGACCGAAGGGGAGCTGCTCGGACTTGTTCCGGCTTGCGACGGCTGGATCATCGGCGATGATCCGGTGACGCGACGGGTGCTGGCGGCGGGCAAGGCCGGTCGCTTCGTGCGGCGGTGAAGTGGGGAATCGGCGTGGACAACGTGGGATCAGACGGCCGTGCGCGAGCTCGGCATCCCGTTCGCCAATACTCCGGAGATGTTTGGAAACGAAGTCGCCGACCTGGCGATGGCCTATGTGACGGCATTGGCGAGGCATATCGTGGCCATCGATCGCGGCGTGCGCGCCGGCGATTGGCCGAAGCCGGCGGGTATCTCGCTTGCGGGTCGAACGGTGGCGCTCGTTGGCTGCGGGGACATCGGAAGCCAGACGGCGCGACGCCTGACCGCAGCCGGCATGCGCGTCGTCGCCTACGATCCGGTATTGGGCGATCGCCAGCCGCCCGACGGCATCGAGGTGGCGGTCTGGCCGGCACGCGTGGAGGAGGCGGACTTCATCGTCTTGACGTGCGCGCTGACTGCAGCCAATCGCCACATGCTGAACGAGTCGGCCCTGGCGCGCGCGCGACGCGGCGTCAGAGTCGTCAACGTCGCACGAGGCCCTCTTATCGACGAAGCTGCGCTTGTCTCGGCGCTTCGAAGCGGCCAGGTGTCAGCAGCGGCGCTCGATGTGTTCGAAGAGGAGCCGCCGGCTGCCGGCTCGCCGCTCCGCGAGCTCGATCACTGTATTCTCGGCTCGCACAACGGCTCGAATACCGTGGACGCCGTGCGGCGGGCCAGCAACCGGGCCATCGACCTGCTCTTCGGATTTTTGGGGTGTCGTGAGCGCCGATCGCACCGCGAAGACAGCGCTCATCACCGGTGCCGTCGGGGGCATTGGCTCTGCGCTGTGCGCGACGTTCACCGACGCGGGCTACCGGGTGATTGGCTGCGACGTGCGCGACGGCCGGCCGTCGTGCGACATATTTCTGCAGTGCCAGTTGCTCGATCTCTGCGGCAGCGAGGCCGAGCGGCAGGAGCTGCTCGCTCGAATCCGTCAGGCCATCGGCGACGGAGGGCTGTCGGTCCTGGTGAACAATGCCGCCGTGCAGATCCTGGCGCCAGCCGACTCGATCACGTTCGATCAGTGGCGCGAAACACTGGACACGAATCTGCTTGCGCCGTTCCTGCTCACGCAGGCCCTGCTCCCCGAGCTCGAGCGCGGCCGAGGGTCTGTCGTCAACGTGGCCAGCATCCATGCCAACCTGACGAAGCCTGGGTTCGTCGCGTACCCACGAGCAAAGCGGCGCTGGTCGGACTGACCAGGAGTCTCGCCGTTGATCTGGGCGGTCGGGTGAGGGTGAATGCCGTATGCCGGCGGCAACGGCGACGCCGATGCTGGTGGCCGGATTCGAGGGGAGGCCGGGCGCGCTCGAGCAATTGGCGGCGGCTCATCCCATCAAGCGGATTGCCAATCCCGAAGAAGTTGCGGCGGCTGTGGCGTATCTCGCGTCGGATGCGGCGAGCTTTCTGACGGGTGCGACCCTGCCGGTCGATGGTGGGATTGGCGGCCGGCTCCATGACCCTGCGTGATCAACACGCGGATAAGTTGATGCTGCGCTAGAGGGTCAATGATTCGGCGACTATGGGAGTCCCCAACTTTCATGACCTGGGCCAGCGTAGCCATCCGAGCAGTGGGCGCTGTCGTCGTGCTCCCGATTCTCGTCACGCGCCTGTCGAGTGCCGAGGTGGCCGTCTGGTATCTCTTCCTCAGTGTCTTCCTTCTCCAAAGCCTTGGTGACTGGGGCCTTGCGCCGACGTTTACCCGAGTCATCGCCTTCGCGATGTCAGGCAACACGGATCTTCGCTCTTTGGAGCAATCGCCCCCGCGTCAAACTGGCCAGCCGGACTGGGCGTTCATCGCTCGCATCTGGTCTACGATGCGAGCCGTCTATAACCGTGCGGCACTCATCGTCGCATGTGTTCTCGCAGTCGTCGGAACATTGTCGGTTGCGCGGCCAATCACGTTTCTGTCAGATCCCACGACCGGATGGCTTGCCTGGTTGATAGTCCTCACGACCTCAGTCATCACCCTTCGCGGCAATGCCTTTGGCGCATACCTTCAAGGAATCAACCAGGTTGCGCTTTACCGTCGCTGGGAGGCTATTACCGCGATAGGCGCGATCCTCTCGACGGTGGCCGTCTTGCTTCTGGGGGGCCGGCTTCTGGCACTCGTCATAGCCAACCAGACATGGTTGCTGCTCAACCAGCTTAGAGACTGGCAGCTCTGCCGGATTGTAGCGGGTGGTCGTTTCCGATCGTTCAAGGGCGGTGAGACTGACCCGGCCGTCTGGGCCACTGTCTGGCCAAGCGCCTGGCGGAGCGGCCTGGGTGTAATGGTGTCGCGAGGGATTTCGTGGGGCAGCGGTCTCGTTTATGCACAACTGATCGAACCAGGACCACTGGCATCGTACCTCCTGGGACTTCGCGCGGTCCAACTGGTGAGCGACTTTTCACAGGGTCCCTTTTACAGCAAGATTCCGGTGCTGGCACGCCTCAGAGCTGCGGGTGATTTTTCACGCCAGCTGGAAGTGGCTAAACGTGGAATGCGGCTCTCGCATTGGACCTTCACGGTTCTATTTCTGATCGTCGCGGTTTCGGCGGCACCAATCCTTTCCGCCATAGGCAGCACCGTTCGGTTCGCGAGTCCTGTCCTGTGGACTGTTTTGGGATTGGCGTTCTTCACCGAGCGTTTCGGCGCGATGCACCTGCAGTTGTACAGCACAACCAATCGGATCATCTGGCACACGACAAATGGCATCAGTGGTGCGATCGCGATAGGCGTGGCGGTTACCTCACTTCGCTTCTTGAACGTCCTGGCATTCCCGGTGGGCATTCTCGCAGGGAATCTCGGATTCTATTCATGGTATCCGGCCCGGCAGGTCTATCGCCTGTTCGGTGAGCGGTTCTGGTCGTTCGAGCGTTCAGTTTCCCTGGTCCCCTGGACAGTGATTGCAGTCTATGCAGCGTCAACGCTCTATCGATAACTGCCGGAGCCCGTTGTCATTGTTGAAGCCGCCTCGAGGCACCCAGCACATGGTGCGGACTGTGACGGCAGCCCCTGCAAAAAGCTGGTCAACGAGAGTGAGAACGCGGTGATACGGCGAGTTGCGGGAACGCTGGTTCGTGAGGTGAAGCGCGAACTTTGTGAGCGTGCTCTCGGCGAATACACGTTTCGGGTATCGGAATTCGGCTCATATCGATTCACCTGTGGAAATCGAACCGAGTACTTTCGCACCGTCGAATTCGGAGGAGAGGCGCTTGCTCTGGGGGCGTTTCTTTTTTCGCTGCGGCCAGATGACGTTGTCTGGGACGTCGGAGCATCTGTGGGCTTGTTCAGCGTGCATGCGGCGGGAATTGCAAAAACAGTCGTTGCTTTTGAGCCGGACCCCCAGACGTTCGCGCGACTCCGTCAGAACGTCGAGTTGAATGCGTTGCAACGTCTCATCCAGTGCAGGTCAGAGGCACTAGGTGACAAACAGGGCCAGGTGTCTCTCCGAACCGACGGGCTCGCCGGAAACGCTCCCTCGCTCGTTGACCTCGGTCGACATTCTGGAGAATCACCTATCCCGATGACGACCATAGATAGACTCGTCGCGGATGATGTTCCATTGCCGACGGTCCTGAAGATCGACGTTGAGGGTGCCGAATTACTGGTTCTGCGCGGCGCGACGGCGCTATTGGCGTCGACAAGCAGCCCCAGACTGATATTTCTGGAGGTGCATCCTCAGTTCTTACCTCAGTTTGGGGGATCTGCGGCAGAAGTGGAAGCAGTGATCTCGGGACACGGGTACAAGCTTGCAAGTCGACTCCGTGGAGATCAGGTCCATTTGATCGCGACTCGGTATTAATACGTCGTCATTATTTGCCCCGCTCTCAAAACGAGGCTCTGACGAGAAACGAAGCATGGACGTCTGGTCACTTCTGGGACCGCTGCGGAGCGTCGTGCGACGAGGGCTCAACTCATTCCGCACCTCATTTGCAACTTCTCCTGACCAATTCCTGCTCGTGGCCCAAGAGCCTGCAGGAGACAAGGTTGCTCGGCTGCGACAACGACTGGATTTCTTCGCGCCGGACCACACGGCTGGCGTCAACCTGACCGTGGTTTCTAAAGCACGCCTCTCGCAGATCTTGGGCGCTCGAGCGGTAATCGAGGTCGATGAGAAGCTCGTACCGCCGCTGTGGGGCAGGGTGTTCGATCACATTTTCAATGTGGACTATGAGCAGAATCCGATGGACGGCACGCACCTGCATCGACTCAGCGAGGCTCTCGCTGGTTTGCCAACAGCTGAACGGCGGGCCGAAGTTGCAGCTCGATTTCGCGGAGCGATAGATGGGTTGGACGCGAGGAAACGAAAGCGGGTCTACCTGTTTGGCACAGGCCCAAGCCTGGATCGCGCACGTGACCGTGACTTCTCGGACGGGAGCGTAATCGTTTGCAACACAGTCGTCCGCGACGCCGCGCTGTGGCACCATCTGAATCCTGATTTTTTTGCAGCGGGTGATGCCATCTATCACTTCGGACACACCGCGCACGCGCGAACCTTCCGCAAGGACTTGAGGAAGCGGCTCCTGGAATCGGACGGTCGACCCTTTTTCGTCTATCCCGAGCCGTACGACGCGGTTGTTCAACGTGAGTTTCCGGAATTCCAAGAGATCTTGATTCCGGTGCCTTTCGGGTCGCATCGGAAGATCCACGTCGATTTGCGTCAGGACTTTCAGTTGCCGAACCTGGGTAATGTGTTGAACATCCTGCTGCTGCCTCTCGCATGCAGTCTTTCGAAATCGGTCTGGCTTTGGGGGTTTGATGGAAGAGCGCCCGATGACAAGCTGTTTTGGGCCAATTCCAGCAAGCATTCCTATCCGGAATTACTGCCGGAACTGCAGCAAGAGCATCCGGCGTTTTTCAGAACGTTCGTTCCAAAGGACAAAGAGAACAGCTATGTGACAGCTGTTCACGGCGATGAGTTGGATCGGCGCTTGATCGACGCCGAGCGCGACGGCTACGAGTTCGTGATGATGCACGCGTCGTGGACTCACACTTTGAACAAACGCGTGCGGTGACTCGGACGCTGCAGCCCCACGTAACGCGATGAGTCGTCCCGCGATTCGTACTGCTGGTCGGGTAACGGTGTTTTGTCAGGACGTTCCATACCCTCCAACCCACGGCGGGAAGCTGGACTTGTGGAATCTTATCCGCGCGCTTCACAGCAAGGGACATGTCATTCAGTTGGTCTGCTGGTTTAGACACGCAAAGAATCCCCTCGCGTGTTCGGAGCGAGCTGTCGAAGGTCGCAGAAGATGTCGTTGAAGTCCCGCGACGCGACGGACTGTGGCGATTGCTGATCCCGAAGTATCCACCTCGTATGCTTGCGTTCAAGCCTTCGACGCGGGAGTACGCGCAATTGCTCGACCGGGTCGCGGCCTTTACCCCGGACTGGATTCTTCTGGACCACTGGCTGGCATATCTGCCGGCGCGCGCCGTCGCAACCGATCTGAGAAAGGTCCTGGTGTACCGCTTCTCAGAACGTCGAGCACCGGTACTATCGCGAGCAGAGTCGTTTGGCTCGCGGGATGCTGAAGCTGAAGCTGGCGGCCAATCTCAGGCGATTGTTCGCAGCCGAACGAGAGATTCGCAACACGGTCGACCTGGTCGCCGACATCTCGTCGGACGACCGGGCGGAGTGGGAAGCGCTCGGCGAGACACAGCAAGGGATTGTTGTTCCGCCAGATCTGGCTCGATTCGCCTCCGCCGAGTTCTCCCAGTGTCGAGCAGGACATTGATCTGCTCTTTGTGGGAAATCTACGCACTCCGAATAACGTCGAGGGGCTTCGCTGGTTTACGCAAGCAGGTTCTGCCAGTCCTGCGACACGAGCTCGAGACCCGAGTCCGGGTGACCTTTGCGGGCTCGGAACCTGATCCACGGGACCTCGAGTCCTGGCGGCAGGATGGAGTTGATTGCGAGGCCGATCCGCAGGACGTCTCCGGCTTCTATCAGCGTGCGCGGGTCGTCATTAACCCGCTACAGCGCGGCAGTGGTGTGAATCTCAAGATGATCGAGGCGTTTGCGGCCGGCAAGCCCGTCGTAGCCACACAGGTGGCCGCTCGAGGGCTTCCCGATGCGGTCCGCTCACACTTCTCGATCACGGCAACGCCACAGGCGTTTGCAGCTCGATTGCACGATATCCTTCTTGCGGAGGAACGCTGCGTGGACCGTGCTGAGCGCGCTGCCCTCGTGGCTCGTTACTTCGGTACAGACAACCTGGCGCCGCTGACCCAAGCGGTTGAAGCATTGCTGACTCGCCGCAGTTGATCTCCCAGGACGTTTGATCTACGCGCTGCCTTTGCTGATGTTTGGCAAGCGTGCCTCGCTCGACAGCGGCGCGCCCACGTTGCGGGCGGCGCGGGCCTTCGACTAAAGTTCAGGCGGCCGGCATGACACAGCCTTCGGACGTTCGCGTCACCATCGATCGGCTCGTACCAGCGACCGTCCCTCATTACAGTTGGACGGCCTAGCTCGCTCCGCCGACTATGGCATCAGTCGTCGGCTGGTCCCGTATCTCTGCGATCTGATCTCGCCGGGCACCAAGACGATTGAAACCGGCTCAGGGTTAAGCACGCTGATCTGCCTGCTCTGTGGCGCGGAGCATGTCGCTATTAGTCCGGACGCTGGCGAGCCCGATCGCATTCGCGCCGCCGCACGCGAGTACGGCATTCCGACTGAGCACTACACGCCGGTGACTGCGCGATCGGAGGACGTGTTGCCGCAGTGGACCGGGTCGCGCGATTTTTCGCTAGCGTTGATCGATGGCAATCATGCGTTTCCGGCGCCGAGTCTCGACTGGTTCTTTGTCACCCGACTGCTCGCCGTGGGCGCGGTGGTCGTGATCGACGATACGCAACTCTGGCCGTGCCGCATCGTCGCGGATGTGCTCGATCGGGAAGCGGGCTGCTGGGAGCGTCTCGCCCGCACAGAACGCTTCGGCATCTATCGGCTGCTCGTCGCCCCGGAGAAAGTGTCAGCGCGCGCGTGGCAACACCAGCCATACGTCGAGAGGCGGTCCCGAGGTCGATGGGCGATGTTGGTCGAGCGCGCGCTCCGATTCTGACCTTGCTGGGGTGCGGGCCTGACTTTCAGCCCTCGTTGTCGAAAGCGCACTCGAACAATCAAGGGCGAGATCTCGCCAGCCTAGCCCTGGAACACGGTTGTTGATGCGCATCGGTGTGGATCTGTTTTCGATTGTTCCAGCGACCGGAAGAGGAGGTGGCTTCCACCGTTATACAACCGAGCTGATGAATGCGTTGCGCGATCTCGGTACAGCCGACCACTACTTTCTCTTCACCAACTCCCTGAACTCCTCGATGTTTCCGCGCGATCGTGGCATGACACAAGTCGTGGTACCGCTGCCACCACAGCGTCAGGTCTGGCCGTTCCGGCTCGCCTGGCAGCACGGTCTTCTGCCCGCACTGGCACGCAGCTACAAGCTCGACGTGATGCATTTTCCGACAGATACCGCGGCACTCTGGCCGGGCGTTCCGTATGTTGTGACGACCAATGACGTGATCATGGACGTGTACTACCCGATGCACCATACGGAATCGGTCAGCTCTCTGAAAGCGCGGTATCTGTTCGCCGCGAAGCGTCGCGCCGCGCAACGCGCAGACAGGGTAATCTGTCCGTCACAGGCCACGGCGGAAGAGGTCACTCGACACTATGACGTGCCACCGTCGGCAATCACGGTCATTTGGGACGGAGTGGATCACAACGCGTTTCAGGCCGACTCGCATGAACCACGTCAGCCTCCGTACGTGCTTTCGGTCCTCTCGCTGAGCCCTCACAAGAATGTCGAGACGCTGATCGCCGCTTTTGCAGCCGCCCGCGACCGGTATGGACTGCCGCACGAGCTGCATCTGATCGGAATGCCCGGCACCGATGCGTCTCCAGTCACCACCGCGATCAATCGAGCAGTGGCAGCGGGTGTGCCGATCCGTCATCTCGGGTATGTCGAGGACGAGGTGCTCGCGACCGTGTACCGCGAGGCCTCGTTGTTCGTGTTCCTGTCCAGAGTCGAGGGGTTCGGACTGCCTCCGCTGGAAGCGATGGCGTCGGGGACGCCTGTGATTGCCAGCAACGTGAGCAGCATGCCCGAGGTTTGCGGTGATGCGGCCGTGTTGGTCTCGCCGGACGATGTTCAGGAGGCGGCCGAAGCCATTGGCCGGCTGCTGACCCAACCGGACACGGCCAGCCGCTTGCGGACCGCCGGCCTCGAGCGAGCGGGCCTGTTCTCCTGGGCCGAGACAGCACGACTGACGCACGAGGTCTACGAGAGAGTGCTCGCCGAGAATCACGCCCCTGGCCGCTAGACGTCTTGAATGGCCAGATTCCTTACAAATGAGTCAAGTTTGAGCGTGCCGTTCAAGACGTCTACGCCCGCGCGGAGCGCGGGCAAGAGATACTGCCGCTAGCGAGGCGGAGCCTTGGGTGACATGCTGCTGGTCTGAGGCGCAGCCTCGCTAAGCGATGTGTGCACCGGTCGTTTCCACGTAAACGGCATAGAGCGACTCGCTGGCCGTCATGAACAGCCGGTTCCGTCCCGGCCCCCCGAAACAGATATTGGCGCACGCCTCGGGCAGCCGAATCACCCCGATACGCTCGCTGTCCGGGCTCATGATCTGGACACCAGGACGAGCTCCCGTCCAGATGTTGCCATCCGCGTCGCATCGGATGCCGTCGGGCGTTGATGCCTCACCGGTGTCATGGGTCTTCAGGACAGAGAACGTTCTACTGTCGCGAAGCGTCTCGCCATCGACGTCCCAGACCCTGATTTCGCCCGGAGACACGCCGCTGTCGGCTATGTAGAGCTTCTTGTAGTCGGGCGAGAAGCAAAGACCGTTCGGCTGGCGCAGTTCATCGGTGACCTTCTCGATGTGCCCCGTCCTGCCATCGACACGATAAACGGCCTCCTTGGTTTCGGAGTCGGCCTTGAACCCCTCGTAGTTCCCGCGAATGCCGTAGCTGGGATCGGTAAACCAGATCCCGCCGTCGGGATGGACGACGATGTCGTTGGGCGAGTTGAGGCGCTTGCCCAGATAGCGATCCGCGATCACGGTCGCCGCACCGGACATTTCGTATCGAACGACTCGGCGCCCCGCGTGCTCGCACGAGAGCTGGCGGCCCTCGTAGTCGAAGGTGTTCCCGTTGCTGTATCCCGATGGCTTCCGGAAGACGGTCACGTGGCCGTCTTCTTCGATCCAGCGTAACTGAATGTCGTTGGGAATATCGCTCCAGACAAGATACCGACCTACGCCGTTCCATGCTGGACCTTCGGCCCACAGCGTGCCGAGGTGCAAACGCATAACTGACGCGTTGGGAACGATGTACCGCTGGAAGCGGCGATCGAGGGCGATGATCTCCGCGTCCACCGCGTGAATCTTCGACGGCTCGGCCCTCACTTTTGGCGGAATCCTTGTGGGACGTCGCATCGATCGGCTATCCGTAGCGCAGGAAGTCCGGGGTCATCGTGGGGTCGGTAGTCTGCGGATGCCACAGCCGTACGGCCTGTGCCGCCAGCATGCCGAGATACAGTGGATTGAGGAACACGTATCGTCGCCAGAGACGCCTCGGTTCGACAGCCAATCTGAACAGCCACTCGAAGCCCGCTCGTTGAAGCATCGCCGGGGCCTGGCGCACATGGCCCGCATGGAAATCAAACGCGGCTCCGACGGCCAGGGCCGGCATGCTCAGGAGCGCAGCATTCTCGAACACCCAGACTTCCTGACGAGGACATCCCAGACCGACGAGCGTAACTCGGGCCCCACTGGCCCGAATGTCGGCTGCCATCGCCTTCTGCTCCTCGGGGCTGATCTGCCGAAACGCCGACGGGCGCGAGCCCGCGATGTGCAACCGCGGAAACCTGGTCTTCAGATTCTCTTCGAGCTTCGACAGCACTTCCTGCCGGCTGCCATACAGGTAGATTGGCAGTCCCTCGCGCTCGACCGCGGCACAAACACGTGCCGTCAGCTCCGGTCCATACACGCGATCGCGCAAGCCGACTCTGTACAGGAGATTGAGGGCCCACCTCACCGGCTGACCGTCAGGAGTCACCAGGTTCAGCCGATTCAGTCTGGCCCGGTGCATGCGGTCCAGGGCGCCGGTCATCACCCCGTGTACGGCCAGCGCGCTGACCGCCAGCGGCTGCCTCGCTCGCGCCGCGTCCAGAATGCGCGCGACCGCCGCGTCATAGTCGACTGCATCCACAAGAACTCCGAGGACGTTGCGCTTGCCGCGATCGATCACGCCCGCGCCTCCCCGCGCCAGCGCTCACGGTTGTGCTCGTAGATCTCGCGGATGATTGCCGGGACGTCGTACGTGAGCTTCCATTCGGGATAGTGCAGCTGAAACCTGGACAGGTCCGAAATCCACCACATGTGATCACCGACGCGTGCCGCATCGGTATAGGTCCAACGAAGCTCCTTGCCGACGACCTGCTCGGTCAGACGAATGCCTTCGAGCATGGAGCAATTGGACGGACGCCCGCCCCCGACGTTGTAGACCTCGGCGACACGAGGTTCCCGCACGAATGCGTGGAAGGCCGTGATCAGATCGGCCGAATGGATGTTGTCGCGCACCTGCTTGGCCTTGTAGCCGAAGACGGTGTACGGGGAACCGGTCGCGCACGATTTGACGAGATACGCGAGAAAGCCGTGCAGCTCGGTGCCGGCGTGATTCGGTCCGGTCAGACATCCGCCGCGGAAGCAGGCGGTCTTCATGCCGAAGTAGCGCCCGTACTCTTGAACCAGGACGTCCGCAGCCACCTTCGACGCACCGAACAGGCTGTGCAGCGTCTGATCCACCGGCATGTCTTCGGGAATCCCGCGATGGTAGGGATGCTCCGTCGCCAGTTCCCAGCGAGTCTCGAGCTCGACGAGCGGCAGTTGATTGGGACGGTCACCATAGACCTTGTTCGTCGAGGTAAAGATGAACGTGGCATCTGGCGAGTGTCGTCGTGCGGCCTCCAGAAGGGTAAGTGTTCCGGTCGCATTGACGGAGAAGTCGGTGTGCGGCTCGCGTGCCGCCCAATCATGCGATGGCTGCGCGGCCGTGTGGATGACGACAGAGACGTCTGCCCCGAACTTCCCGAAAATAGCCGCGATAGCATCGTGATCTCGAATGTCGACGTCATGGTGCTCGTATCGAGCGGCCAACTCGCGTGTCAGGCGATCTCGCTGCCAACGGGTAGACGCCTCAGGTCCGAAGAAGACGCTGCGCATGTCGTTGTCGATGCCGACAACGTGATACCCGGCGGCAGCAAACGATCGAGCCGCCTCGGAGCCGATGAGACCCGCGGCACCTGTGATGAGAGCAACTGACACTGGACCAGATTTACCCGCGTGGCGGGCCTGTACGCGGACTGCTGCGGCCGGACCCCGCGGAAGTCAGCGAGCGTCGGCCTGCACGCGAAGCACACGATCGGAGACCGGTACAGTGTGAAGGCCGTTGAGGATGCGATCGAGCATCATCGGAGGGAACCCATCCTTGAACACAAATACAGCACGCTGTTTATCCAGCAGCTCGCGAATCAGGATCGGGGCGTCTTTCCCGTCGTCGGCATGTGCGTCGATGATGACGATGTCGCGATCCAGAAGAAGCGGCCCGGCCGGGTCTTTGAATCCCCAATACGCGACAAGCGCCGAACCATCGGTGAGAGTCCGGTCGAACAGCTCGGTCCGCTGGAGATTGTCGGAACGGAGGTGTTGTGACCAGTACACGTCGTCAAGCAGATGAATCGCAGCCCCCCAAGCCAGACTCGCTCCGGCGGCGAGAGCCAGGAGCGTCCGGACTCGATATCCTCCGGCCTTTACCAGGAACCAGAGCAGCGTTAGAAGGCCGGCTAGCGCAAGCGGAACCCTGAACAACGCCAGTTGCCTGAATGTCCAGAGTGGACCCTCCGGACCACCCGTGATCGACGTGGCGACGAGGATCGCCAGGGCGCAAGCCGCACCCAGTGCCGCTCCGGCCGCCAGCGCCGGCAGCTTCAAGCCAAGTCTGTCAACCGTCCAGGCAAACGTAATGGCCAGCAGGGGGAGCAGCTCGAGGAGGTAGCGCTGATTGAAAGCGAGGCCCTCGTGACGGCTCGTTCCGGCGATGGTGAAGGCTCCGATCACGGACAAGACCACGAACGACATCAGGCGGATGTGTTGGCGTTGGCCTTCTGGCAACCCGGACTTCGCGATCCAAGCGAGCCCGAGGGCCAATAACGGAAGAACGGCCCACGGCGCGGATTGCAACAGGGCCTTTTTCGGAACGACCCCGAGCATCAAATGGGCGCCAGTCGAGGGGTCGTGTGTCACCCAGCTTTCGAAATCAGGACCCTTCATCGGCGGGTGTGCCGACGCGTCGACAACTCTTGCCCAGAATGAGAGCGCAGGATCCAACGATGAGCCTGCGTTGCCCTGAACGACCGGGATATTGAAGTAGTACCTCCCTTTACTTATCGGATTCCACGAATCAAGTCTCACGTGATTGATGAGCGAGTTCGCTGACAGGGGCACGGCAGCCGCGAGAGCAAACACCGCCATCGCAGGCCACCTGCGACGATCGAAAAACAGAATCGAGGCGCCGACTGCCGCAAGGATCGCTGCATTCTGGTACCGGACACCGGTGGCAAGGCCAAGCAAAAATCCGGCAGCGGGGGCCAGTGCCAAGGGTCCGCCGCTAATCAGTTTTCCGGTTGCGAAGATGGCGCCGGTGCACAACGCAACACTCAGTAACTGAGGCCAGGCTCCGAGGGCATATTCGATGACAAAACTCCCGAGCGCAAAAGCTACGGCGGCGATCCAGGGCGTTGAAGAGTCGATCGCATAGCGTCGCGCATACGCGAAAACCATCAGTGTCGTGGCGAGATATGAAAGCGTGTTGACTGCGACAAGACCGCGCCAGTGCATCCAGGAAAACGGATATGCCAGAAAAGCGTAGAGCGGCGGTGCGGTCGAAGCCACAGGGGTCGTCTCAACCGCTCTAACGGTTGCGGTCGGATCGAAAAACAGCAGCTCTCGGCTCGGCGAAAGACCTTCAGTATTCGGAACCGTGAGCCGACCATGCTGGAGCCCAACGACCGTTACGAGGTAGTTGTTCTCGTCTACGATGAAAATGCTTGGGATGACCTTCAGCGAGATCGCGATCCCCAGCACGAGAAGCGAAAGCGCGAGAGGAATTCGCCAGGAGGTGTCGGAGTGCGGCACGCCCGATGGACCTGGCACAGACTAACACGGACGGCTGCGAAGTCCTGTACGTGTTCACGCTTGTACGGCATTGAGTCGCGGAATCGATTCAGCGAAACAGGTCGAGCCTCACGAATCGGCCCATTTCGTAATAGCCGCGCGGGCTCGGATGGATGCCGTCGCCGCAGTTGAACGACGGGAGGATCAGATCCGCATCGTTCGGGTCCTGCACGACCTTATCGAAATCGATCACCGAATCGAATGACGCCGTCGTGCGAATCCAGCGATTGACCTCGTTGCGGATGCGTGTCTTCGTGGAGTTCCATCCCGTGTTGTTCTCGACCGGCGCGCGATTGTGGCGCGGGATGATCGTGACGCCGATGACCTTCAGGCCGCGCGCCTTGAGCCGCCCCACAATGTTCTGCATACCCGTGATCACCTGCGCCGCCGGGGCGTCACGGCGGATGTCATTGGTGCCCATGAAGAAGATGACATGCGTGACACCGTGGTGACTCAGAACGTCGCGTTCCAGCCGTTCCACTCCAGGCGAACTGTCAGGCGGAGGTACGAGGTTCTCGCGCGTAACGGTGTTGCCCCCAATGCCTTCGTTGACGACGGCCTTATGGGCATCCTGTTTTCCCTGATTCGCCGCGTCGAGGGCGAGCCGCGCGGCCAGCCAGTCTACCCACCGGTCGTGCGCATCGACCGTCGAACATGTGCCATCGGTGATCGAATCGCCGAACGCCACAATCGCTCCGGTGGCAGAGGCGGAAGACACGTCAATGGCCTTCAACCACCATGTCGCGTTCGTCGTGCCCGTGAAGGGTGTCGCGGTCTCGTCGGAGCTGAGATCCCCCGATCCATCCGCCGCCACGTAAGACGTCACCTGCGCTCCGCTGTGCTGGCTGGGCCGGACGTTGGCGTCGGGGAGGTACAGCGTGACCGCCAGGTCCTGCTGTGCCAGAACTTTTATCCTCACAGGATCGCTCGTGAGGGTGCCACCGACGGGAACACGTGCGGCCGCGGACGTGTTGAAGAAGACCTGCTGGTTCGAGCCCGTCGCGAGGGCGGCCCCCTGCACACGGTGTCCCACGTACGCCCGGCCTACCATCAGTTGCGTCGTGCCGAATGTGTTGTCCAGCCGGATGCGCACCGCGTCGCCGGACACGGTGACGCGCGCGATCATGCGAACCGTCGTGTTCGTGACGGTGTTCATGCCAAGACCGTTCTGCGATGTGCCCCAGGCCGTGATCCATCGCTCGGCTCCGGATGACTGCGGCCGCGCGTCGCTGGTTGATTCAACCATCAACAAACCGGCAACGCACGCGACACCCGCGAGCCAGAAAGTCCTGTGCATATGCTCGCGGAGTGTACGACAAGACGCCTGTCGGGTCCGCACCCGAGCATCGTCGAGGGGTGAAGGCGGACACTACGTCTGTGTGAGGTCCGGCTAAAGCCGGACACTACGTCTGACGCACGCGAGGGCCGTTGCGTTCGACTGACCAACGGCCGATAATCTCGAACCCGCGGTAGCCGGAGGCCTTGAGGCTTCCGGTCGCGAAGAGGTCACGGTCATGCGAATCGGACTCAAAGGCGTCGCGATTGCTGTTGCCGTTGTGGCGGTGGGCGCACTCCTGTGGAGCCAGGTGGTGCCGGTAACGGGTCAGACCGAGGCCTATCGAGCACCTCGCACGGTCGACGGCCACCCCAATCTCAGCGGAATCTGGCAGGCGCTCAATACCGCGAACTACGACCTTCAAGCCCATCCGGCGCGACCGGCATCGGCACTGATACCGGCGCCACCGCGCACGGGAGCTCCCGGCCTCGGGCGGTCGAAACCGGTGGAGCTTCCAGCCGAAGCCGTGCGTGCGCTCGGTGCGGCAGGCGGCGTTCCGGCCGGCGAAGGCGTCGTCGAAGGCAACGAAATCCCCTACCAGGAATGGGCGGCGGCAAGAAAAAAGGAGAACTTCGACAACTGGCTGGAGCGCGATCCGGAAATCAGGTGTTTCATGCCCGGTGTGCCGCGCGCCACCTACATGCCGTACCCGTTCCAGATTCTTCAAAGCACCGACAAGGTCCTGATGGCCTACGAATTTGCGGGAACGACGCGCACGATTCACATGAACGAGGTGAAAAACAATCCCGCGGCAACATGGATGGGCCTCTCGCGCGGCCGCTGGGAAGGTGACACGCTCGTCGTCGACGTCACCGACTTCAACGATCAGACATGGTTCGACCGGGCCGGCAACTTTCACAGCGACGCCCTGCACGTGATCGAGCGCTATACTCCGGTAAGTCCGCATCACCTCATGTACGAAGCGACGATCGAGGATCCGAAGGTCTTCACTCGGCCGTGGAAGATACGAATGCCGCTCTATCGCCGGTTCGAATCGGACAAGAAGATCCTCGAGTACAAGTGCACCGAATTCGTCGAGCAACTGCTCTACGGGCATCTTGGCGTCGTCGATCCCGCCAGCGGGCGGGCGAACAAGTAAGGGAGCTGTGAGATGACAAGGCTCGCCCCACATCCTTTCGCGATCGCCCTCGCGGCTGCCTGTCTAGTTGGGTTGTGTATTTCGGGATGCAGCACAACAAAGAGCTCTCCAACCAACGAGGCGTCCGGGACTGGCACGTGGACGCTGCCGCGTACGGCCCTTGGCGAACCCGATCTGCAGGGCGTCTGGAGATACGAGGGGGCCGTTCCGTTCGAGCGGCCGGCAGAATTCGAGGGACGTGAGCAGCTGACCGATGAAGAGGTCGCGCAGCGCGACCAGGTTGAAAAGGAACAGGCGGCAAACCGGCTGCAGGGGCTCGAAGGCGCCGCCGTGGGGCGCCGTTCAATCGGCGAATCGCCAATCAGGGGAAACGAGTACAACAGCTTCTGGCAGGATCATGGACGCCCAAGGAGGGTGTTCAAACAAACGTCGCTGATCGTGGAACCTCGCGACGGACGGGTGCCGTACACAGACGAGGCGCGGAAGGCAGAAGAGCGATCGGCGGCCAGATATGGCGTCGGGCCGTACGAGTCGTACCTGGATCCCGACACCGGAGAACGCTGCCTTACGGACGGTGTTACGGGAATGATGTGGCAGGGTCCGAACGGCGGCCACAACATGATCGTTCAAAGTCCCGGTTACGTAACGATCCTTCACGAAGAGTACCGCGACCGGCGCATCATCCCGACCGATGGACGTCCGCACGGCAGCGCCCGGCAGTGGTTCGGAGATTCCGTCGGCCGATGGGAGGGCGACACGCTCGTCGTCGACACCACGAACTTCCTCGATCGCACCAACTACGAGTGGGCGAGCATCTGGACGCGTCCATCCGAAACTCTGCATCTGGTGGAGCGTTTCACGAGAATCGACGCCGACACCATCGAGTACAAGATCACGGTTGAAGACCCGGCGACGTTTTCGTCGCCATGGACGGCGGTCATTCCCATCTCGAAGCTTCCAGACGACACGCAGATCTACGAATACGCGTGCCACGAAGGAAACTACGCGATGCCCAATCTGCTCAGCGCCGGGCGTACGAAGACCGCCCGGGCGCAGACGTCATCCAAGTGAGGCCACGGTCATGCGCATCACGCTGATTGCACTGTGTGCCGCCTTCAGCGGCTCGATCGCGGCGGGGCCCGCCCTGGCACATCACGCGTTTGCGGCGGAATTCGACGCGAACAAACCCATCAAGCTCAGGGGCACCGTGACGAAGATGGAGTGGATCAACCCGCACACCTGGATTCACATCGAAGTCAAGGGACCGAACGGCGCTGTCGAACGCTGGGCGATCGAGGGAGGGCCTCCGAACGCGCTCTTCAGGCGTGGATTCACCAGGGATTCCCTGCCCACGGGCATTGAGATCATCGTAGAAGGGTTTCAGGCAAAGGACGGGTCGCGAAAGGGCAACGGGAGGGACCTGACATTTGCCGACGGACGCCGGTTGTTTCTGGGTTCGTCCGGCACCGGTGCGCCGCGTGACGGGCGCGACACAACCGAACCACGCCGCTGACACTGGAGTCCGGCTAAAGCCGGACACTACGTCTTATCAGTAGGCGGGCCTCACGGCCCGCCTGGCGCGGCGTAAAGCCGCGCCCTACGAAGTTGTGAAACCGGTCTAGCCTTTGCGGTCGCGGGTCAGTTCGTCCCTGGCGCGGCTGTGTACGTCTTGCTGAAACCGTTCCGGCCGTTCGTCACGGTGAACGTGCCATCCATCTGTGCTGACACTTTGAACCAGTGTGCTGGCCCGTTGTGCTGCGGCGGCGGGGCCTCGTTGCCCTGCGGCAGCGTCAGCGGCGCCAGGGGCATGGCCGCCGGCTGCTCGTCATAGACGTTGGCGACGAACATTCCAGGGACCGTGTACTCCTGACCGCCCAGCAACGAAAAGTGGATCTGCCACAGGTCCTGCAGGCCGGGAGAGTTGAGCAGTATCCTCATCGCATCCGGTTGCCCGCCTTTGCGCGTGCCGTTGTTGATGATGGTGACGCGCGGCCGGATGGCGTGCACGAGCGCTTCCGAATTGGAGCTCGGCTGCCCGTGCCGTGACGCGACGAAGAGATCCACGGCCCCGATGCGATTGACCGGACAGTTGAGGTCGAATTCCTGGTTCCAGGTGAAATCACCGAGGTAAAGCGTCCGAAACCTTCCGAACGTCACCTGGCTCCCGACCGACTGCTCGTCTTCGGTTTTTCCGACAGGCTGACCGGAGACCGGATTCACGTCATGTCGCTTGAAGCCGGCGCAATAGGGATTCGGCGTGCCCGCGCCCGGGAGCGGCGTCGAGATAACCTGTCCACCGGCTGTCACGATGCGCCAATCGAGGTCCTTGACGTCGATTCTGTCGCCCGGCTTCACCACTCTGTGCTTTGCCTTGGCATGAAGGGCTGCATACTGCTGCATCACCGCATCGATCTGGCCGCCCGGCTGCACATTGGGTCCATGGTCGATGAACTCCTGAATCGGAATTCGCGTGGCCAGTTCGGGGAGACCTCCGATGTGGTCGCCGTGGTAGTGGGTTGTGATCACACGATCGATCCGCGTCAGACCCGCCGCCTTCACCGCGGCCATGATCCGATCGGCATCACGCGCAGCGGCTGCGCCGCCGTTGCCCGCGTCGATGAGGATCGACTCGCCGGACGGCGTCACATAGAGCTGGGCATTGCCGCCTTCGACATCGATCACGTAGATGTCCAAAGTCTTCGTCGTCCGAGTCTGCCCGAGGGTCGCAACGGTACAGAGGGCACACACCGAAATGAGCACGGCGGCTGAACGCATGGCTTGCTCCTCAGGTCCGGCTGAAGCCGGACACTACGTACGACATTCGCGTCTCGGTCTCTGAAGCCGGACCCGTCTCACGGCTAAGCCGGACATAAAGGCCTGTTCATTGCTTCAGGAACAGGCCGTTCCACAGCTTCTCCCACTTGTCCTTCTCGTCGAGCGCCGTGACGGGATCGATCATCGTGAACGGGAAGTTGTTCAGCTCGCTCTTGACGCGCAGTGCTCGCGGGCACGCGGCCGAGCGACTCGAACAACCGCTGTCCCTCCGGCGACAGGACGAAATCGGTGAACAGCAGCGCCGCGTGCGGATGCGGCGCGTTCCGCGCCACGCCGATCCCCTGCGGACGGGCGACGACGGGCTGCACCGGCACGAAGTCGATCGGCGCGCCCTTGCGCTTGAGCGGCACGATGTTGCTGTTGTACATGCGTCAGGCCGACCGGCACCTCGCCCGCGGCCACCAGCGTTGCCAGCAGGATGTGGCCGCGTGCGGACGTCCGGCCGCAGCGCCGACGAGCTTGCGGAAGTAGTCCATCCCTTTGTCGTCGCCCCAGGTCTTGATGAGCGTCGCCATCCACTCGGCGTCGGTCGCCTCGAGCGCGATGCGTCCCCTTCCACTTCGGATCGAGCAAAGCCCTCGTAGGTGGCCGGGATCTCGACGCGCTGCACCTTGGTCGTGTTGTAGCCGACGACGTAGAAATTCAGGCGGTCGGGAAACCACGAGCGGTGCGCGGGAATGGCGTCCGGCGGGAAGGTCCGCGAGGTACGGCGAATGGATCTCGCCGAGCAGCTTCTCGCGCGCCAGCATCTCCATCTCGGGACCGTTGGTCTCGATCACGTCCACGGCATGCCGCCGGCCCTGCGCCTCGGTGATCGCCCGCTGCACCACCTGGTCGGACAGCGCGCGCCACAGCACGACCTTGATGCCGTACTTCTTCTCGAACGCCTCGCGCGAGCGGCTTCGACTCGGTCGGCGCGATCGACGTGTAGAAGACGACGCTGCCCTCGCGCTTCGCGCGCTCGACCAGCCGCGCGTCGCGGTCGGCGCCGCGGTAGCGGAAGACGGCGTCGTTCCTGCGCCGGGGCCTGCGCACACCGACACCGGCGACGCACAGCAGCGACGCACGAATGCGCATGACGGCCAGACAGCGCTCATTCGCGCGATCGTGCAATTCGTCGCCTTGTGACGTGTGCCTTGTGACGCGTCGCACTGTTTGACCGGTTCGGCCGATTCTGATGTTCTAATCGTCGTCCCGGCCCATGTCCACCAAGACGCACACCACCACCACCCACTACCACATCCAGAAGAAGCGCCGCGCCGAGTTCATCGAGGAGTGGCGCAAGTACCGGCAGACGGTCATCCGCGAGGAGGACGTCGACGCTCGTCGCCCACGGCGCGCGGGCTGCGCACCGGCGTCTACATGGGATGGGACGGCGACCGCCCCACCCGCTGCCTCGACGCGCTGGTGCACGAAGTCGATCCGCGGAACGACGACGACCATCCATCGCCATTCGTGGGACGCGATCCTGTTCATGGTCGACGGCAGCGGCTGGACCGAGGTCGACGGCGTCCGCTACGACTGGAAGGCGTGGGACGCGATCCACCTCCCCGCGTGGAGCTGGCACCGCCACGGCAACGACGGCGACCGGCCCGGCCGCTTCATGAGCTACTCGTCCGAGCCGACGCTGTGGACGCTCGGCATGAGCCTGATCGAAGACGCCGGCCACGAGCCGTTCGCGAAGCTGCCGCCGCGGCCGAAGGTCTCCGCCGGCGTTCCGGGCGACGATCCCTACGCGCGGCGCCTGCGCCGCATCGAACAGGAGACGAAGAAGCGCCGCTCGGGCCGCATCCACACGCCGTACGACGAGCAGGAGATCCTGGCGACGCCGCGCGGCACGCGCACCAAGTTCCTCAACGACCGCGCGATCGGCAACCAGGCGTCCGGCCTCACCCAGGTGATGATCCAGTTCGCGCCGGGCAAGACGCAGTCGCTGCACCGCCACCCCGGCGAAGCGTGGCTCTACGTCGTCGAGGGCTACGGCCACAGCTTCATGGGCATCGCGCCCGACAACGGGCGAGCATCACCGCTGGAAGAAGGGCGACCTCATCGTCGTCGACCACTTCCTGTGGCACCAGCACTTCAATGACGACCCGGTCAACCAGTGCCGGCTGGTGCGCATCCACATGTTCGATTCGCTGCTCGAGACGATGCGCACGCTGATGGATCCGATGGTGCTGTTCGAGGAGGCCGAAGACACGCTGGTCTCGATGCAGGAGCTGTCGCAGATGCAGTGGCCGGAGGACAAGCGGCCGGGCGAATGATGGAGCCGCCCGCGCTCGGCGCTGCCGCCGGGCGTGCTGTCGATGCACGTCCTGCCCGCCGACCACCACGACCGCGACTGGGACGCGATCATCGTGCCGCGCGAGGTGAAGGAGCGGCTGCTCGCACAGGCGCTGCTGGTGCTGGAGCACGGCCGCAAGCTCTCGATGCTGTCGGGCCTGCCGCACGGGCTCATCGTGCTCGCCGGCCCGCCGGGAACGGGCAAGACGACGCTGGCGCGCGGCCTGGCGCAGGTGGCGGCGCTGGCGCTGGCGCGCAAGGGCGCGACGGCGCTGATCGAGATCAACCCGCACGCCTTTCCGAGCGACATGCTCGGCGAGAGCCAGCGCAACGTCACGCGGCTGCTGACCGAGACCGTGCCCGAGATCGCGGCGCGGCGGCCGTTCACCGTGGTGCTGATCGACGAGGTCGAGAGCTTTGCGGTCCGCCGCTCGACCGCGTCGTTCGAAGCCAACCCCGTGGACGTGCACCGCGCCACCGATGCCGTGCTGCTCGGCATCGACGAGATCGCGAAGAACCTGCCGTCGGTGCTGTTCGTCACGACGACCAATTTCATCGAGGCGGTGGACGAGGCGTTCCTCTCGCGCGCCGACCTGGTGATGCGCTTCGCGCTGCCCGATCGCGACACGATCGAGCGCATCCTGGCGCAGCGCGATCGGCGAGCTCGCGGTGCAATGGCCGGCGCTGCTGCCGCTGGCGCAGGACGCCGCGCGGCTGTCGGAGCTGGCGGCGCTCTGCGAGGGCTGGGACGGCCGGCGCATCCGCAAGCTGATGCTCGCCGCCCTCGCGCAGCGCCTGGAGGTCGCGCGCGATCCGGCCGAAGCTGTCGTGGGACGACCTGTTCTCCGCCGCGCGCAAGAAGGGCGGCGTCGAGTGGGCCGGCGGCGCGCGCGCCGACCTCGCGCGAGATGTTTCCCGACGTGCCGAAAGAGCTGATGCACGACCACGACCACGGGCACGGCTCCACGATCACGACCATGGTCCGCACGACCACGGCCACGGCCCGCACAGGCACACCCACACTCACCAGCAGGACGACAACGACCGCTGAAGTCAGACGTAGTGTCCGGCTTCAGCCGGACCATCCGAAGTCAGACGTAGTGTCCGGCTTCAGCCAGCGACCGGTAGTGTCCGGCTTCAGCCGGACCCGAAGTCGTCGTTCACGGCGGCCCGGGTGCGTTCGCTCCGTGCTCCGGTCGGACGCCGTGGAAGAACGAGCCTTCCGCCTTGCTTTCTACCATCCGCGCCGCTCCGCGAGCGGCACGGCCCTCACGCTTCAGACTCGTTCTACCCTCTGACGCGTGTCACGGCGCCGACAGTCGCACTTCGCGAATCGCACCCGGTCCGCCCCGAACGCGGACACTACTTCGCCTGTGCGATGCTACGGCCGTGGATCTCGCCGAATTCGAAGAGTCCCTGCAATCGGCGGCGCCGCCGGCCGGCATCCCGCCACTGCTCGAGGCCCTCTGGCACGAGCGGCGCGGCAACTGGGATGGCGCGCACGCAGATCGCGCAGGACATCAGCACCCCTGATGGATCGTGGGTGCATGCCTATCTCCATCGCCGCGAAGGCGACCAATCGAACGCCGCGTACTGGTATCGGCAAGCCGGCAAACCTGTCGCGCACGGCAGTCTCGATGAGGAGTGGCGCGCGATCGTCAGCGCTCTCTTGAAGCGTCGTTAGTGTCGAGCTCTCATCGAAACGTTTCCACCTCACGATGGTCCGCCTGAAGGCAAACACAATTCTGAAATCGCACCGCTTTTTTCACGTTCGCAGCTCGCTCTCAGCCCGTTTTCGCGCCGCAAGTTCCGCCTGGCGGCCTTGGTTGACCGCCCCTGTACAGGGGAGTAGACTCGCTCGGATTCGCACTCGTGGCGGCGTGTCTCTCGGCGGCGTCTGAACGTCCTTACCCGGATTCAGGAGGCAACAGATGGTGAGTTCGACGGTTTTGCGGCGGCTGGTCCTGGCTGTCGTGATCTTCCTGCTTCCCGCGCTCGTCCACGCGCAGGAAGCGATAATCTCGGGAGTCATCACCGATAGCACGGGCGGCGTGTTGCCCGGCGTCGTGGTCACCGCCGTGCACGAAGCGAGCGGCAACAGTTTCGAAACCGTGACCGACAGCGCCGGCGGCTACCGGTTGTCCGTACGCATCGGCACGTATCGCATTCGACTGGACCTGCCGGGCTTCGCCACGCTGGAGCGGACGGGCCTGCAGATACAGGTCGGGCAGCAGGCCGTCATCAACCTGCAGATGGCGCCGGCCACTCTTCAGGAATCGGTGACGGTCACCGGCGAAGCGCCGCTCATCAACGTGACCGCGTCGAACCTCGGAAGCACGATCAGCGCCGAACAGGTCGAGAACCTGCCGCTCAACGGCCGCAACTGGGTGGACCTCACGCTCCTGTCCCCCGGCAGCAAGCAGAACTTCATTGCCGAGACGCCAGGCGCGAGCTTCCAGCTGAACGTCGACGGCCAGCAGGTGACGCAGCTCATTGCCACGAGTTTCGGCCAGCCGCGGTTCAGCAAGGACACGATCGCCGAGTTCGAGGTCATCACCAACCGGTTCGACGCCCGACAGGGACGCTCGACCGGCATTCAGGTCAATGCCATCACCAAGTCGGGCACCAACACGTCAACGGGCAGCCTGTCGGGCTACTTCCGGGACGACCGCTTCAACGCCGCCGATCCGATTCAGAACCGCGTGCTGCCATACTCGAACCAGCAGTTCAGCACGACCTACGGCGGGCCGATCCTGCGGGATCGCTTCCACTACTTCGCGAATTTCGAGTACGAGCGTGAGCCGTACGTTCGCACGTATTCGAGCCCGTTCGCCCGGTTCAACATCGATCAGCCAGGCACGCGTACGGAGAAGAAGGGTGGCGCCCGCCTTGACTATCAGTTCTCGTCGCGGACGCGCCTGACGACGCGCCTCAACGTGCAGCGTTCCTACGATCCGCTTGATGCCCGCTGGTCAGGAGGCAACCTTCATCCTGCGTCCGCGACCGCCGTCCCCAAGGAAAGCGAGAGCATCGCCAACCGTTTGACGCACGTCATCGGCGACCGCGCGGTCAACGAATTCGCGGTCAACTGGAACCGGTACCACTGGAAGACGCAGCCGATCGTCAACTGGCCCAATCACCCGCTGGCGCCGTTCGGGATGACCAACGGGTCGCCGACCATCCAGCTTCAGGGGTATCGCATCGGCCAGCAGCACAACCGGTCGCCCCAGATCCTCACCGAAAAAGGGCCGAGCCTTCGCAACGATTTCACCTATGGGTTCAACAAGGGTGGTCGTCACGATCTCAATCTTGGCGCCGAATACGTCTACAGCAGCCAGCCGATCTTCCTTGGCATCAACTCCAACGGCTTTTTGGACGCGCAGGGCGGACCGATTCCGGCCAACATCGAGGATCTGTTTCCAGTGTGGAACGACATTTCGACCTGGAACCTCAACGCGCTCAGCTCGCGCGCGCGGTTCTACCAGCTCGCCGTCGGCAACTTCGAGTCGAACAATCCGATCACGAGCGTGGCCGGCTGGGCGCAGGACGACTGGACAATGGGCCGCCTGACGCTCAATCTCGGCGTGCGCTACGACATCATCAAGGGCACGTACGGTGAAGAACGCGGCTTTGATCCATGGCTCGCGCCAGATCGGCCGCTCGACAAGAACAACATCCAGCCTCGGCTCGGCTTTGCCTACAGCATCAACGACCGCACGGTGATGCGCGGTGGATGGGGCCTGTTCTATGGCGGCGGCACCGGTTCCGCCCATGCCTATTACACGGAAACGCAGATCATCAACGTGCAGGTCAACAACGACGGACGACCGGACTTCGCGAGCAATCCGTTCAACGGCCCGATCCCGACCTACGAGCAGGTGGTGCAGAGTGGCGCGCTGCGATCGCTCTTCCTGACACTGCCGTCCGACCACCCGGTGATTCCGTTCGCGCACCAGGCTTCGGTCGGCGTGCAGCGGCAGTTCGGCAACAGCATGTCGGTCGCGGCCGACCTGGTATACAGCGACGAGCGCTCGGCGCTGACACAAATGGACATCAACATTGCCTACAACCCTGCCACCGGCGCCAACTACCCCTTCAATCAGCAGGCTCGCCGCCCGAATACGGGATGGAGCAACGTCAACATGAGCCAGCACGTGCCCAAGGGGGGTGAGGACCTCGGCCTGCAGCTGGATATCACCAAGCGCATGTCCAACAACTGGCAGGCGTCGCTCGGCTACTCGCTCTCGGCCGGATGGGATTACCAGTACCCGCCCGTTCGGACCGCGGCCGGGTGCGACTTCGCGTTGACGAACCCGTCACCGGGCGTCTTTGCCTGCGATGCCCCGATCACGCTGCACCCCGTATTGCAGTACCGACCACTTCCGCGCCGGCGATCAGATGCACAGGCTGACCTTCAATGGCATCTGGCAGCTGCCGTACGGGTTCCAGGCGAGCGGCCTCTACTTCTTCGGCGACAACGGCAAGGTCACGCCGGTCTCGGGTGTCGACGTGCTGGGCATCGGCGGAACGGGCGGCCCCGCCACGCCGACCTCACCGACCCCCGGCCGGCTGCGCGCCAACGGCACGCTGATCGAGCGCAACAGCTTCGACCGGTCCGACATCCACCGCGTCGACATGCGCTTCCTGAAGCGGTTTACGCTCAGCTCGCGCGTGAATGTCGAGGGTATGGTGGAAATGTTCAACCTGTTCAACCACGAGAACTACAATTCGTTCGTGACGAACGAGGCGGCGCGCAACTTCGGCGCCCCGAGCTTCGACAGCAACATCGCGTTCCAGCCGCGAACGACGCAGTTTGGTTTCCGTGTAACGTTCTAGAAGGTGTGACAGACGTAGGGCGGGTCCTTCCGGACCCGCCGGCGCGTCCAAAAGGACGCGCCCTACGGTTTACAGGAGGATTCGGAGATGAGCAGATGGACCTTCGGCATCCTGGTGGTCTGCGGACTGCTCGCAGCGGCTGTCCCGGTAGCGGCGCACCACGCGCTGGCGGCGCAGTACCGACATGGACAAGCCGATCGAGATGACGGGGACTCTCAACAAGATGGAGTTCATCAATCCCCACTCGATGCTGCATCTCGACGTCAAGAACCCTGACGGAACGACAACGACGTGGGTATTCCAGACGACCAACGCCGGGTCGCTGCGTTCGCGCGGTCTCGCGCGCACCGCCATGGTGGGTGGCGCGACGTACACCGTAAAGGGGTTCGCCGCGCGCAACGGGAACCCGATGGGGTTCCTCCGCGTGCTGGTATTCCCGGACAAGAAGGAAATGACCTTCTGGTTCGGCGACCCGAACGACTAGGAGGCTCGTCATGAAGCGAGGACTGCTCTACGCGAGCCTTCTGCGTCGATCGTCGGCGCTCGCGGCCGGGTCGACCGACCGCGCAGACGCCACGAACGGCGCGAACGCCGATCCCGCGGCGGCTCGAGACGCCGCGCACGCCCGACGGCAAGCCCGACCTGACGGGAGTCTGGGGTGGCGGCGGCGGCGGCGGTGGCGGCGGCCGCGATCTGGTGGAGCTCGAGGAAGGGAAATTCGCAGAGGAGTTTCCCTCGCGCCGCTGCGGGCCGAGCCAGGTGGGCTGCGGCGACTACACGAACCAGTCCGAGGACGGCGAGTTCACGGCCCGCTTGAACACCAACCGCCCGATCTACAAGCCGGAGCACTGGGACAAGGTGCAGGAACTGGACATGTGGACCAACAAGCACGATCCACTGTTCTTCTGCCAGCCGCTGGGCCTTCCCCGTTCCGGACCGCCGGTCCGCATCCTCCAGACCGCCAGCGACGTGGTGTTCCTGTACACCGGTGGCGGCGGCGGCTCAGGAAACGCGGAGTACCGCACGATTCCGACCGACGGCCGGAAGCACGACCCGGTGAAAGCACAGGACGTGCTCTTCTGGGGCCACTCGGTCGGGCGGTGGGAAGGCGACACGCTCGTCATCGACTCGGTCGGCTTCAACGACTTGACGTGGCTCGACAAGGGCGGCTACTTCTCGTCGGAGAACAAGCGGGTCATCGAGCGCTTCACGCGCAAGGGCAACACGCTCGTCTACGAAGTGACGGTCGAGGATCCCGACGTGCTCGCCGAGCCGTGGAAGTTGACGCCGCGGACGCTTCGTCTCAACGCGAACAAGGACGCAGGTTTGTTTGCCGAGGCGACGCCGTGCCGCGACTACGACCACGCGAACATGGTGACGCAGATTCGCCATTGATCGGACGCCGGGTCCGCTCGCGCTGGACCCCACGCTTCGCGGGACCCGGCCTACGTACTTCCGTACGTGGGGCGGGTGCCGCGTAGCGGACCCGCCGATCCGGGAACGAAACCTTCCATGAAAAACGCAGTTACGGCACTCATCCTCTCCGGCGTGCTCCTCGGCGGTACCACCGCGGCGCAGCAACTCACCACAGGAGGCCCGCGGCGAGGCTATACACCCGCGCCCGGCGCCAAGGACCTGAAGGCGACGCTGTTCAACTGGTTCTGGTACATGGGCATGCTGCGCGGCCCGAACGAGGTCGAGGCGGTTGCCACGCTCGAGCACCAGGCCACGGGCACCATTCAGGTCGATGGCCAGCCGTGCAAGCTGGCGAAGTACCGCGTCAGCACGAACTACCAGGTGTCCGGCCAGCGCATTCAGTACACCTGCACGCGCGCCAACGGTCAGCAGTACTCGTCGATAGAAGTCGTGAACGGTCAGTTCGCCTGGAACGAGGACGTGGTTGGCGCAGAGATCACGCCGGGCCGCGGCAAGGCGACCCCGATGCCGGGCGCGCTGCACGAGCGGCTCATTCGCCTCTGGGCGAGCCCGCAGGGCGCTCCGAAGGCTGCGATGGCGGGCGGCGACAAGACCTCGGTCGCCCACGACACGGGCAAAGCCGTCGTCACGTATCCGATCCCGGGCGTGCCCGGCGCGATCGCCAAGGCGACCCTGAGCACCAGCAATCAGGCCGAGCGTGTCGAAGTGACCCTTGGCAACGTCGTCACCGAGTTCACCTACGCGGACTATCAGGACTGGAACAATCCGCTCAACAAGATCGAAGCGTTCTATGCCGGCAAGCTGGTCGAGAAGCGCAACGGCGCCACCATGCGCGATTTGACGACGGTCGAGACCGAGACCGGGAACGTCTACGTCGTGATGCCGGTTCCTGCCAGCGTGAGAGCGGCCAGCAAATAAACAAAAGAACAGACGTAGTGTCCGGCTTCAGCCGGACCACTGAGGCTTAGCGCGCCCGGTATTTTCTGATCGCCACGCCAGCCAGGCCGGCCCCCATCAGCAGAACCGACATCGGTTCGGGAACCGAAGGGATCTCCTGATCGGTGGGCGGCGGGTCGGTCGACCCTGGCGGCGTGTTGTCCGGCGGACCATTCGGCGGTCCTCCACCCGGCGGTGTGTCGGGCGGGCCGTTGGGTGGACCGTTCGGAGGTCCGTCTCCGCCCGGCGGGTTTCCTGGCGGCGTTGACTGGTTGGTCGGATTGTCAGGCCCGCCTGGATTGTTCGGCCCATTAGGCCCACCGGGACCGTTCGGACCGCCCGGATCGTTCGGACCGCCCGGATCGCTCGGACCGCCCGGATCGCTCGGCCCGTTTGCTTCGTCAGGGTCCCCATTGGGCCCGCCAGATGACAGACCTGGCGCGACGACAGGAAGCCGACTCGATGGGGTTCCCGTCCCACCGGGGGAGTTGCTAGGTGTGCCACCCAATCCGCTTCCACCCGGACCTGCGAATACTGGCCCCGACGGAGACCCGAACCCACCTGCCATCAATTGCGGTGAGGTCTGTCCAGGGTCGCCGCTGAAGCCCCCGACCGGGAGCACCGGGAAGTTTGCAATCAGTGGCGCCGCACCGGGGTCTTCCGTCTCAGACGGCAAAGCCGCGTCGAGGGCAATGGCCTCGGGCTCGTCGTCCCGCGTCGGAAACATCGGCGTCTGCGAAATGCAATTGCCGCAGCGCGCGCGAATCTGGGTGTCACCGTCGGTAAGAATCGTTTCGCCCTGATGAAGGGGGACCTTGTTCTTGGTCCAGAAGATCTTGTCTGCAACCCGATACGAAACGTAGGCCATCCGGGGTGCGGTCACCCGTTCGGCGCGAACGTCCTCGAGCGAAACGTCCTTGTAGTGCGCGGCGACCACGTGGTCCCGCCTCATTGCCGCGCCGAGCTCGTTCATATTGAACACGCCGCCGTCGATGACCGAGAACGGATGATTCGGGCGGGAAGCGTCGAGCGAGGCCGTTATGGCTTTGTCGAGGAGTTCGACCTGCGAGCCGGACAGACCATCGAACGCATGATCGCGATTGCGCGACTGGAGCCGCGGCATGAAGACGGCGGCGGCAACGAGGGCCGCCAAACCGATAAGAAGGATTCCCACATACAACCAGCGAAGTCGTCGCTGCAGTCTGCGCTTCCGGGATCTTTTGACGGGCATTTGAGTGCCCGTTGAGTTAGCAACGGCTGTGCCGAAGCACATCTACGCGAGCAGGGCCGTCCTGGAAGTACTTGATACTCAATCATTTAACAGGCGTGATGGAATTGGTCAAGCGCCCGATTTGATTACAAGCCTCGTACGTCGTTAGTCGCCGCGTCGCCACCCGGAAAGAAACATGTCCGCCTCCGCGGCGAATCTCACGCGTGGGGCTTCTGGGGCGATCGCTGGCACGGCTAAAGCTCTGCCATAGCGGAGCTTATCGCCATGGATTCAAGTCGATGGGCTCAGTCGGAATCGTTGGACAGCTGCGGAACTGCGAATGCGAGACGGGCCATCTCCCGATCGTCATCCGTCGGCGGCGTCCCAATACGCGTGTTCATGATCGACGGACGCGAATCCACGTGGTCGTAACCGAGCGCGTGACCGAGCTCGTGGATCCGCAGCAGCCGGCGCTGTGTGCTGGTGCGGTCATAGTCGCTGTCGAGCAGGACGGCAGCCGAGGAAATAGCGCTGTCCTTACCCGGGACCCGGCCGCCAAGACCGATCGTCTGCCGAAGCTCGCGCAGGCCCTCGAATCGTCCCACGACGATGCGGCCGGAGCGGACGATTCGCGCCGTGGCGCCAGGTTGGACGGTTTCGAGATGCACCGCGGCAAACGCGCTGAAATTCTTGTCCGACAGAACCGCAAGGGCTTCTGTCAGGTTGGTAACCATCTCGTCGGCCTCGGCCTCGGTGAGGACGGTGTCGGTTGCGGAATACTCGACGCCCGGACCGGCGTGGTAACGCATCACGGACATCAGCACGACGAGCTCTGGCGCCTGCATCCATCGAACGCGCACGCCTTCGGAGTTGGCGACGGACTTGGCCGGCCCGGGTGTACCGCCGGGGACACCCGATGCCGCCGCGGCCTCGAGGGTCGGTGACTCGGGACCACTGCGTTCGGACGCGAAAGGCGACGCGGCCACCGAGAGAAACAGCGCGACAAACAGGAGGAAGCGCACGCCCCGGAGGGTGCAAGCGGTACCACGCGCGCAGATCGGCGAAACCGCTGGCAAGGCCGTGAAAATATGGCGATCGCCCCGTTCCCGGTTCGGGACACGCGATCACGAATCCGCGATCCTCCGGTCTGGGCGTTCATCCCACCATGCGCCGGAATCAAGTCCGGCAATTGGCAGACTTCCCACGTAAGAGGCGCAAATCCGGAGCAATTTGGCTGTGCATGCCTCTTGCACGGGACGCCCTCGCTCGGACCGTCTATCGATTCTCGTGTGAGCTGAGGAGCGTACTGATGAAATTTCCCGTGATTGGACTCGCAGTGATGGCGGCCAGCATCGTCGCAGGCTGCGGTCCCAACCTTACTGCAACGCCAACCAGTCCAACGACTCCGCCGGCGCAGTCACCGTTCATCTCGCGGTTCGGCGGGTTCTATGACGGTTCGTTGGCCCTGTCGCGTGTGTCAGGCGGTGAATGCGTCGGAGAAGAGTATCAAAGCACCATCGGATTCGCTCGAGACGATGGCACCGTAGTCATCTCCCAGACCAACACCGACGTGACCGCGATGGTGCGGTCGGCGACCACGGGTTTATCGTGCAGGTATCAAGGCACTGCGGGTCCGGGCGCATTCGCGTTGAATACCCAGAAGTGTGAAGTGAGCGAAACGCTATACCGGTGCGCTAACGGCGCGGCCCGTGTGGTGGAACAGGTCGGCTCCACCGTCAACGCAACACTCAACGGCGGCGTTGTCACGGGAACGGTCACGACCTTCTACAACGTGTGGACTGACAGTGTCGAGGCAGAACAGCGTAGACCGGTAGCTGGCTTGATCCTCGAAGAGCAGTTCACGGCAGTCCGTCGTTAGCCAGGAGCACATGTCGATGCAGTCAACACGAATCGCAGCACTTCCCGCTCTTGTCGTGGTTTCCTCGCTGGTGGTCGTGTGCGCAGCGCCCGCGTTCGCTCAGCAGGGTGCACCGCCGCAGCCGGTCGAGCGGCGCGACTACGGATGGGTGTCGATCGCCGCAGGCGCAACGTTTGGATCCGAAACTGGGAGCGCCGCCGCATTCGCCGGTGAGTGGGGCGAGGACATCATCCCTTCGGCGCAGGCCTACGTGACGGTCTCTTACTTCGAGAATCTGATGCGTCAGGACCTCACCGACGATTTGGCGGAGTTGAGCGCGTCGCTCACGTCCACCACGGGAACGCCGTGGAACCTGAGGGGACGCGACCGGGGGGTGACGCTGATTGCCGGCGGCAGGTATCTTCTGAATTCGGGCGGAACCATCCACCCTTATGTGGGAGGTGGCGCCGGCGTGCTCAATATCAACCGCACCATTGCGGATGCCCGTGCGGGTGACGTCACGGCATCGGTCCTGTCGGAGTTCAATATCGGTGAACTGACAGTCACCACGAAAAACCTCACCCGGCCGATACTCGAGGGTGCCGTCGGCGTCGCGTTCTTCAACGGCCCGGTCTATGTCGACGTGGGCTACCGCTACCACCGCGCGTTCCACCTGGACGAGACGTTCGACTTCTCCCAGGCCATCGTCGGTATCGGCTACAAGTTCTGATATGGAAAGACCGTTGTCAACGAGCTGGTAAGGACCTCCTTCGTCGATCGCAAAGTCAGCCCCGCACCCGGCGCATCAAGCCATCCGGGTGCGGGGCGTTGTTTGTACCCAGTCATCTGATCGGCCGAGCGGCAACGACGATGAATCACTCTGATATTCGCGGGTCAAGACCGCATGACCATGATTCGTCGGGAGCTGCCTCGCTCTAAGAGCGCATAACAAAGCCTCCTCTGCGCGCTCCCGATCAAGGCGCTGTTGCTACACGCTAACGTTAACGGGTTATGGCCGGCGCGCTGCTCTCGGACGCGTTGTGGGATCTCGTCGAGTCGCTGCTGCCCAGTCCACCATTGCGGCCGAAGGGTGGACGGCCACGCATCTCGGATCGGGCTTGCCTCAGGGGCATTGTCTTCGTCCTTCGCAGCGGCATTCCCTGGCAGATGCTCCCGCCGGAACTCGGGTGCGGATCGGGGATGACGTGCTGGCGGCGCCTGCGCGATTGGCAGCGGGCGGGTGTGTGGGATCTGACTCACTTTGCGCTGCTGGACTGGCTCGCGCGCTCCGACCAGATTGATTGGTCGCGGGCGGTGTGGACAGTTGTTCGATCCGCGCGGCATACGGCGGTGACCGGACCGGGCCGAATCCCGCGGATCGGGCCAAGCGCGGGGGAAGCGGCATCTGATCTGCGACGGGCGCGGTGTGCCGCTCGCGGTGCGTCTGACCGGCGCGAATCGGAACGACTCGCAAGAAGCTTTGGCGTTGGTGGATGCGATTCCCCCGATGCACCGCGCACGCGGGCGACCACGGCAACGGCCGGATTGTGTGCTCGGGGATCGCGGCTGCGATGCGGCCGCCATTCGGCGCGGCCTCCGGACTCGCCACATCGTGCCGGTGCTGGCTATGCGCCGCACGGCGCATGGGAGTGGCCTGGGCCGGTGGCGGTGGGTCGTGGAGCGGACCTTTGCCTGGCTCAGCCAGTTTCGCCGCCTGCGCGTGCGATATGACAAACGGGCCGACATCCACGAGGCGTTCCTCTCGCTCGGGTGCGCGTTGATTTGCTGGCAGTCGCTGCGCAAGACGTGGAGGACCGCCTGAGCGGATGCCCCACGATGGCGTTCGCCAAATCGTCGTTTTCCTGAGGTGATCGGGGGTCCCCGTCGCTATTCGCGGGGCTTTCGGGGTTCAGACCCCAGGAATCGGTCTACATGAGTCCTACCGTTTTTCGCGTTTCGTAACGTTCAGTCGTCTACAGCTGGGCAATTCGCTGGTTGCCGGATCAGAATCGAGGTCAGCGTGAGTCAGCACCTTTGGGTAGAATTGCGGAATCTCGCCGTTAGATCGTTCAGGCGATGGGCATCGAGGATAGGTTCGCCCGGCACGCGCGCCCGTCAGTGATGCACTGAATCAGATGCCCCCTCGTAGAGTACTCGTCGTCGAGGACCACGAGCCGTTCCGCCGCGCGCTCTGTGCATTGCTGCAAGGATTGGCGGAGGTGGTGAGCGTCGGCGAAGCTGCAGATGGCGTTGACGCCATCCATCTGGCTACAGCGCTGCAGCCGGATGTGGTCACGCTTGACATCGGCTTGCCCATGCTGGGCGGCGTTGCAGTCGCGAGCCAATTGCGTGTGGTGGCTCCTCACGCCAAGATTCTCCTCGTCACCAACGAATCGTCATCAGACGTCATCGAGGAAGCGTTTCGTCGAGGTGCACACGGTTACGTGTACAAGCCGCACGTCCGGCGAGATTTGCCTCGCGCGTTCGACGTGATCGTGGGAGACGGGCAGTTCGTCGGTCGCCTCGAGCGTATCGCTCGCGGAGACACGCTGGCATCGCACCGTCACGATGTGCTGTTCTATTCGAGCGACGCCGTCTTGGTGAGCGCCTTCAGTCAGTTTGTCGCCAGCTCACTGCGCCAGGATAGCGCCGTCATTGTGTTGGTGACTGAATCCCACGGCGAGAGCCTCCGTCGCAGTCTCCAGCTTTGCAACGTCGATCTCGACCACGCTATCCGGGAGGGCTTGTACATCCCGCTGAATATCAGCCAGTTGCTGTCGAAGGTGATGGTCGACGGCGCGCCAGACCCGACTCGCTTCATGAACGCCGCTGGAGAGGTGGTCGCGGAGGCCGCTCAGCGCGCAGCGGGTCAACACCGCAAGGTTGCGGCGTGCGGTGAATGCTCGCCCACCGTGTGGGCCAAGGGGGACGTCGACGCCGCCATTCAACTCGAACATCTTTGGGACGAGGTGTCGAGAAGCCAGCAGATGGACATCCAGTGCGCGTATCCGATGGCCGCCCGCCAGGAGAGTGCTCGCGCCGTGAAGCGCCTCTGTGCAGAGCACACGGTCGTCGAGATACGCTGACGCCGGCATACCGGTATGACCGCCCGGTATTACTAGCTCCTGCTGGCGGAGAGCCACCTGACCCGGCGGCTGTTCGGGACGATGCTCCAGCGGATCTGAGCGCTGCCAGTCCCGACGGGTTGACAGACGTGCGAGCGTTGCCGGAGACCGTGAGCGAAGAGACAGGTAAGGCGGGCAAAGTGTCCGTAAGAATGTTGGTGGCGTCGTGGCGCGCGCCACATTCGAGCCGCCGGCCGGGCTTTTTGAGGCGAGATCCATCAGGGGAGGAATTCTCACTCGAGCGCGCGCTGGTAGGTGTAGGATGCGACCGCTCAAGCGTCGTCAAATTTGAAATGTCGATGAAAGACCAAACAGCCCGAGCGGCGGGACCCGAGTTCCGACTCTTCTATGATGCCTTCAAAGCAACTCCGATCGGCATCGTGCTGGCAACGTTAGAAGGCAATCTACTTTTTGCGAACCCGGCCCTTTGCTCGATGCTGGGTTTCAGTGAAGAGGAAATACGTAGCAAGAACTGGATCGAATTTTCACCTCCCGAAGATGCATCGAGGGACCAAACCCTCTTTGCGCAGTTGCGAGCGGGTCTTACGTACCACTATCACTTGGACAGACGTTGTTTTCGGAGCGACGGATCCTTTTTTGCGGGTCACTGGAGCGTTTGGTTGATGGGTAATCGCGCATCTCCTGTTGTACTGGCAATGATTACGGACAAAGGACAGGCAGAATTGGCTCTGCGCGAGAGCGAAGAACACTTTCGCAACTTGGCCAACACAGTTCCCGCCATGATTTGGACGTCGGAAGCGAGCAGGCTTTGCACTTACACCAATCAGCGGTGGCTGCAATTTACCGGGCGCGCGCTCCAACAGCAGTTAGGAAATGGTTGGGCAGAAGGAGTCCACCCAGAAGACTTAGAGCGATGCCTGGAAATTTGCACGAAATCACTCCATCGTCGAGAGCCGTTCGAGATGGAGTATCGACTTAGACGGCATGACGGAGAATACCGCTGGATTTTGGATCAGGGAGTGCCGAGATTCAATCCAGATGGCTCCTTTGCCGGTTACGTGGGCTCAGCCATAGACATCACCGAGCGCAAGCTGGCCGAAGAAGCGCTCTCCACGGTGAGTCAGAAGCTGATCGAAGCGCAAGAGCACGAACGTTCCCGCCTGGCCCGAGAGCTTCACGACGACATTGGTCAGCAGTTGGTCATGCTCCTGCTGCGTCTCGAGGACGTAAAGCAACGGGCCGAGGGCCCGATGCCTGAACTGGGACAGGAGATCGGAAGCGCTATCGAGACGGCCACGACGCTAGCGCGTGATGTGCAGCGTCTATCCCATGGTCTCCACTCCACCCAGTTGAAGTCCCTGGGCCTCGAGGTGGCAGCGCGGGCTCTGTGTGCCGAGTTATCTGACCGGACGACTGTGGATGTCCAGTTTCACTCGGAGTCCTCCGTGGCCGGTCTGCCCGAGGGCGTGTCCTTGTGCCTGTATCGCGTGTTGCAGGAAGCGTTGCAAAACGCCGTCAAACACAGCCGGTCACGGCACATTGACGTGTGGCTGGGCAACGATGCCAGCAGTGTTGAATTGATCGTGCGGGATTCGGGCATTGGCTTTGACCCGAACACCGCTTCCCAAGGGCGTGGTCTGGGCCTTGAGGGGATGAAAGAACGGCTGAAGTTGGTCGGCGGGGAATTGACGATCGATGCTCGCCGAGCGGCCGGAACCACGATTCGCGCTCGCGTGCCGCTGGATTTCAAACGTCAGTCCGCCGCCAATTGAGAGGGGCTCGCCGACGCGAGTTCGAGACCTGAGTCGTCTATCGCATAGAACTTCCGAGGGTTCTCCTTTCGACAGTCAGCCGATCAGATCACTGGGTCAGTGCCGCCCAGATAAAGCCCGTGAGTTCACGAGCCACTCCGTGACCACGTGTGGCTTCGGTTTCCCCCGCGCGGCGAGCCGCTGGTAGCGTCGATGGCAGCCGCTGTTGTGCGGTCCACGCTTGCGCGATGACGGAGGGCGGTGCGCCACGCTGCCGCGTTCGCAATGTGCCCCCGACGAAGGGATGGTGCCGGTAATGCCACGCGGCGTCGACGAGTACCCGCCGCAGATGCGCGTTTCCCGTTTTGGTGATCGCGCCCCGCGCCTGCTTCGTGCCGCTCGAATGCTCGGAGGGAACCAGGCCCACGAACGCCATGAGACTCGGCGCGGTGCCGAAGCGCCGGGCATCGCCCGCCTCCCTCTCGACACGCGTTGGCGCCGCCGGGGGCCGACCGCCTTCGCGCTCTGCGCTTCGGCGAGTCCGCCGTAGCCGTGGCACAGGCGGAAAGGACCCGCCGTACGCGTGCTTTTGTGCCTTGTGACTTGTGCCTTGTGACTTGCCGGCCGGAGCCGTGGCACAGGCGGAAAGGACCGCCCGCCCTACGCCTGCTTTTTGTGCCTTGTGCCTTGTGACTTGTGACTTGTGACTTGTGCCTTGTGACTTGTGACTTGTGACGTGCCGGGGAGCGCTACGGGATGCTGGCCGCCCAACTGACGGCAATGCGGTACTTGACGGGCTGTCCGTCCTTCGAGGCCGGCGTGAATTTCCACAACTTGGCGCCGCTCAGGAGCATCATGTCAGTCAATCGTCTCGGAGTCGACACGAGTTTGACGCGCTCCACCAATCCGCTATCGGCGATCGTGATTTCCATGACGTTCAAGCTGCTGGCGGACCCAAGTACGAGTGCCGGCGGCGGAAGCTGCGGGTACAGCATCTTGGGCGGGTTCACGCCTTGGTCCGCGCTCGTGTAGACGATGTTGGGATCGACAATAACCGGCGCTTCCGCGCGAACCGCCCCAGGTGCAGGCGATGCTGCATCAGCCGGTTCCAAAGGGGTGGCGCTCGGGGCCAGCGTTGGGAGTGGAATGTCGGGGGCACCCAGGAAGCTGCTTGGCGGCGCCGGTAATGCGGACGCGGGTCGCGCGGCGGCCTGCGACGAGCGAGCCCCTGTGCGCGTTCGGTTGGGTGATGTTGCCGTACTTGCCGGCGGCGTAGCCGCTGGCGCAGCGTCACCCGCTGCGAGATGGGCACTGAGTTTGGAGCTCAGCTGGCCAATCTGCGTTTTCACGTCGCCGAGCGAACGTGCGAAGTCGGCCGCTCGTGCCAGCAGATTGGAAACGATGTCCGAAGAACCCTCCTGCCCTGGCGGTGGCGCGGTAGACCCCAAAATGGCAGCCGCAACCGCGGCGGTAATGACGAATGCGACGCCCGCTGCTACCAGCACGGCCTGCTGGCGCTTATTGACGGGCTTGGGTTTCGGCTTTTCCGCTTTCGGCTTCGGAACTTCGGCTCCGGCCTGTTTGCGATGCGGGGGCTCTGAAGGGTGCGCGATCAATTCGGCCGAGACGCGTTCGTATACCTCGCGGATGAGCTCCTGCCCGTTGGGACGCGCGAAGTACGCGAGCTCGCGGGCGAATTCAGCGATCGAGTGCTTGCCGTCCGCTGCGATCCACTTCGACATCAAGAGCCGCAGGGGGGCGGGAATGGCCTGGCCGGATGTCAAAACGTGCAGCGTCCGGGCCAGACGCTGCACGGATTCGCCGCGATGGCCCCGGCCATTGACCTCAATCGTGCCCTCGGCCGTCAGGAGGATGTCCGACGGCTCCGGCGCTCCTAATTCCGACCCGTTCGCTGGGACCAGTGCGGCACATGTGCCTTCCACTATGGCGACGCCTTCGGGCCACGACAAGAACATCTTCCGGGCGAGCACCGATTCCAGCGCGATTGGCTCGGACGCCGGGATCGAACCTAATGACAGGTCGGCGTATGTATCCTGCACGTCGGCTGTATCCTGCACGTCGGCGTCCGGTGTGGTTGCCACGGGCCCCTGGTACGTCGACACCGCCGATTCAGGTTCGAAAAATGCGAGCGCGTCGTCTAGGCGCGTGCCGGCGCCGGATTTCGACTTCAGAAATGGAATAGGCATTATCAGACAGACTCAGGCCAAAGGTGCGAAGCCGTGCAAAAAGCCTTCCTCAGTCCGCTGCTGCGGAAACGCGACTCACAACTGACACTGGTCAACAGCCGGTCCGGCCGCCTGCTGGCACACTCCGTCGTTGGGGCATTCGACTCCAAGAGCCGACGCACCGGTCTGCTCGGACGCGAAGGGCTACCCGACGGGCATGCGCTCGTCATCGCGCCGACCTTCGCGATTCATACCTTTTTCATGCGATTTCCAATCGACGTCGCATTCGTCTCACGAGATGGACACGTCGTCGGTGTCCGACATGCCGTGAAACCATGGCGGATGGCCGCGGCAATGGGTGCCTATGCCGCCATTGAGCTGCCAGCCGGGACGCTGGCAGTTTCTGACACCGGGCGGGGCGATACCCTCGTCATTACGACCGCGCTGTAGGCGACGATATTCTGACTCCGACCAGACAAGAGTCCCTGCACCTCCTTTTCAGTCTGATGAGCCTCCACCAGACTTCGATCTTCCCGGAGCCAGAACACTTGCGATTCCGCCCACGATTTGCAAGGGCGTCATCGCGCGAGATTCCACTGGCTTTTCGAGGAAAACCACGCGCACGGCCTGCGTGAGCGCTACGGCATTGTCCTTGCCATTCACCGCGTTGGCCGGGCGGATGTCCGCCGGCCGAACCCGCGAGACGTCTTGAAGGGCCAGAGTCCGCACCAAACGCCGTCACGTTGTCGGCCGGGCCTTGAAGACGTCTTGCCCGCACGGAGTGCGGGCAGGCAGATACTGTTCTAGCGAGGCAAGCCGCGGTGGTCTGAGGCGCGCCTCGCTAGGTTTCCGCCAGTGAGAGGACGCATGTCCGGTCGCCGCAGTCACGTGAGGTTTCTCGTCAGCCCTCCAACGCACGGTGTGGTTCGCGTGCTCACCGACGCCGAAATCGACAGCGTTGGACACGAGCGCGTGTCGCTCATCACTCGCGAGGCCGCGGCCATCGACGAACGGATGATTCTGGAGTTTCCCGGCGATGCAACCGACCTCCTGGTGCCCGTCCAGGTGACCGAGACGCGGCCGGTCATCGTCGGCAGCGCCGTTCGCCACTCCGTGCGTGTGCAGGTGCTGGATGGCGGACTGGTGCGCGCGACCCTCGACTGGTTTGATCGCCGCAACGGCAACGGCAATGGCCATGGCGCGTCCCTCCACTCAGTCGAGGCACGACTGGTCGTCGTCGTCCGTGAGTTTCCGGTGCGCCTGGTGAACTGCAGCCGCTCCGGCTGCCTTTTTGAAGCCGACCGGGTGCTGGAGGCCGGAACAGCTGGTACGTTGTCGCTGGTCATCGACGGCCACGAGCTGGCGGACCATATTCTCGTGGCGCGGTGCCAGAGCATCGCGGGCGCTGGACCGCTGCATCACATTGGCGCGCGGCTGCTCTGGGTCGAGGCCCCAAGCGCGCATACGATTCGCCGCGGATTTGCTCCCGTAGAAAACCCCGTTTGAGTCAGACAGTCGCAGCGCCGGGCAGGATTCCTAAGAACTTTGTCCGACATTCCGGCGACTACCTTCTTCTGGCGACGATAGGAAAACCGCGCATCTCACTGATTTAAAAGAACAACCTCGTCTGGAGCAGAACTTGCTCCGTGAAAGTCACTCGGCAATCGCGCCCCCAACTTACAAGGTTGCTCATGTCAAATGACCGCGAGGTCCTTCCTATGGCCTCGGACGTTGAAGAACCGTCGTTTGTCGTTCACAACCCGAGGATGCTGA
This sequence comes from uncultured Acidobacteriota bacterium, assembly GCA_963814955.1. Lineage (GTDB taxonomy): Bacteria > Acidobacteriota > Vicinamibacteria > Vicinamibacterales > UBA2999 > DATCJA01. The sequence continues at coordinate 875,600 of CAWFEX010000004.1, read as the reverse complement.
ACCTGCTTGCGGTAGCGGATCGCGCTGCCACGAGCGACGGAAAGGTTCTGATCACGGGTGAGACCGGCGTCGGAAAGGATCTCTTCGCCAGGCGCATTCATGCGCGCTCGCGGCGTCGAGGTCATCCATATGTGGCCGTGAACTGCGCGGGACTGACCGAGTCGCTGCTCGAATCGGAGCTGTTCGGTCACGTCAAGGGCAGCTTCACGGGCGCCTATCGCGACAAGCCAGGAAAGCTCCAGGCCGCGCATCGGGGAACCATTTTTCTGGACGAAGTCGGAGAAATGAGCCCGCGCATGCAGGCCATGCTGCTGCGATTCCTCGAGAACGGCGAAGTTCAGGCGGTCGGGGCCGACAGCCGCGTGATGCGGCTCGACGTTCGGGTGATTGCCGCAACGAATCGCAACCTTCCCGACATGGTGGCGGCCGGCCAGTTCCGCGAGGATCTGCTGTATCGGCTGCGAGTCATTCACATCGAAGTGCCGCCGCTTCGACAGCGCCGGGAGGATATCGAACACCTGATTGACCATTTCATCTGGCGGAGCGGCCGGCCGATCGTCGTGACCGATGCGGCCCGGCAGATGTTGGTGCGCTACCGATGGCCGGGCAATGTTCGGGAGCTGCAGAACGTCATCGAACAGGCGGTCTGGCTGGCTGAAAACGACCTCGTCGACGTCGGCATGCTTCCGGAAATGGTCCGGCTCGGCTCCCAGACGGTGCTTCCCACGCGCGAGCGGCGTGCGCAGGTGGCCGACGAGCTCTACACCGCCATCGTCAACGCGGGGTATTCGTTCTGGGACCACATCTATCCACTTTTCATCTCGCGCGACATCACGCGGCACGACATGCGCGAGCTCGTTCGCCGGGGCCTTGCCACCACTCGCGGCAACTATCGGGCGCTGCTGAAGTTGTTCGGCATGAGCAGCGACGACTACAAGCGGTTTCTCAATTTCCTCGCCGCGCACGACTGCCGGGCCGACTTCCGGGAATTCCGCAACGGCGCATCGGAGGGCCCGCGACGTCCGCGGCTCGATCTACCGCCGCTGCAAACAAAGGCTCCCGCTCGCCCGACCACCGAGGAGACGAGAAGGGTCGGCGGCGCGTGGTGAACATCGGGCCATTGGTAGCCCTGCCAGAGAAAAGTCCTGCCGGCGTCGGACTTCTCGCGCGCAGCGCACGTGTGCGCGTCCGAAGTGCGTCCCTAAGTTCTTGTTTCGATGGGACCTGCGGATGCCTTCCGAGTGTGCGCGCGAATGGCAGTGCCGTTGCTCAGGGAGGCCGGAGCGATGGCTGACCATCTTCGTCGCTGGCTTTCCGACGAGGGCGGTCAGGACTTGATCGAGTACATGCTCCTGGCGTCCTTTGTCGCCATCACTGGTTATCTGGGTATGCAATTCATTGGAACCGCCATGAACAGCAGCTATCGGAGCTGGGATTCCGCGACCCAGGGTGCGTGGGAAGTCCCGGATCCGGTCCCCACACCGTAGCCATGATGTTTTCCAGTAGTCAACTCGTTCCGCTTGTCGCGCTGACGATTGCCGTCATTGCCTGCGTCACAGATGTTCGCACCCGGCGCATCCCGAACCTGCTGACGTTCGGGGCCGCCGCGCTCGGGCTCGTGTTTCATGGCGTGACCGGTGGTCTCCAGGGTCTGCAGACTGCGGTGTTCGGCTGGCTCGTCGGGACGGCGATGTTCCTGCCGTTTTTCCTGCTCGGCGGGATGGGTGGAGGCGACGTCAAACTGCTGGCCGCGTTGGGCGCCTGGATGGGACCCGGCGATGCGTTCTGGCTGGCGATTTACGCATCGATTGCGGGCGGTGTCCTCGCCGTCGTCGTCGCGCTTGCGCGTGGCTATCTGACGACAGCCTTCCGAAATCTGCGTGGTCTCCTGGCGTACTGGTCGGTCGTCGGTCCGCGTCCGATGGCCTCGCTGACGCTCGAACATGGCAAGGCACCGCGACTGGCATTTGCCGTTCCGATGCTTGTCGGAACGATGGTGACGATATGGCTGCGGTAGCGCGACTTGCCCGAAGGTTCCGCGGCGAGCGCGGCGCCGAGCTCATCGAGATGGCGATTGTCACACCGGTCCTGCTGATGATCATGGCGGGGATCTTCGACTTCGCGATGATGTTCCGGTCGTGGGAAGTGGTGACGAACGCCGCCCGCGAGGGCGCGCGTGTTGGCGTCCTGCCGGCGTATTCGGCTGAGGACATTCGATTGCGGGTTCGCGAGTACATGCGGGTATCCGGTGTCGCGGATGAGTGCACGATGGACCCGGAGGACAGCTGCACACAGTCGCTCTCACTGTGTCACGTGTGCGTCCTGAACCAGTCGGTGCCTCTCAGTGCCGGCAACGTATCGACCCGCGTGGTCACCGTTTCCTCGAGGCAGCAGCTCCCTTCGCTGAGCGTCATCGGGACGTTCTTCGGGGGCAGCTTCTCCAGCGTTAACGTAGCGGGCTCTTCGATGATGCGAACCGAAGTGGCAGCCACGCCGTAGTCTTCACTTAACCGACGAAGGACTCAGGATAGCGGAGCATCGAAATGAAACAGCAGCGCACACTCATCGTTCTGGCCGTGGCCGTCATCGCTGCAGGCATAGCGGCCTATGGCGTTTATTCAGCCGTGCAGAGCATGCCCGTCCGGGAAGTCGAGGTCGCCAGCAGTCCTGTTGTGGTGGCCGCGGCACCGATTCCTCTCGGCACGCGGCTCACGGCGGATCACCTGCGCGTTGCCGCCTGGCCCACACGCAACCCGGTGCCTGGCGCCTTCACGGATCCCAAGCAGGCCATTGATCGTGGCGTGATTACGACCATCGCTGAAAACGAGCCCGTGACCGCGTTCAAGGTAGCGGGGCCCGAATCAGGGTCCGGGTTGCCGCCGGTGATTCCCGAGGGGATGCGCGCCATCTCGATTCGTGTCAACGAGATCGTTGGTGTTGCCGGCTTTGTCATGCCTGGCACACATGTCGACGTCGTGCTGTCGGTCGGCAGCGGGGGCGCCGCTCACGGGAACGAGCCTATGGCGCGCACCGTCATCAGCAACGTGCTCGTGCTGACCGCGGGCACGAGATTCGACCAGGCGCAGGGGCGCGATGGTCAACCGCAGCAGTCGTCGGTCGTGACCTTGGCCGTGCTGCCGGAGGATGGGGAGCGGGTCGCGCTCGCATCGACTCAGGGAACCCTCTCACTGGCGCTGCGGAACCCAGTCGACGCGGAACCAACGAAGACCCCCGGCATGAGAATGTCCGTGCTCATGCGCGGTCCCGGCGGACAGCCGGTCATCGAGCAGCGGCAGTTCACCCAGGTCGCCATCAGGCCGAAGACCGTCCCTGTTGTTCCGCCACCGCCACCGATCTACCGCGTCGAAGCAATCCGCGCGGCGAAACGTACCGAGGAGGTAGTCCATTAAATGGCTTCAATAACGGTCCGGCCCCGCGTGGCCTTCCTACTTGTCTCAGCGATCGTCCTGGCGGTCTTCAGCGCGCCGATCGCGGCGCAGGCACCTGCGGCGCAGGAGACGGAGACATTTCCCCGTCTGCACCTGACGACCGGCCGCTCGATTGTGCTGATGCCCGAGTTCGACGTCACTCGGATCGCCGTCACGAATCCCGCGATCGCCGACGCCACGGTCGTACAAGCGCGCGAGATCCTCATCGACGGAAAAGCGCCGGGCACCATCAGCCTGATTGTCTGGGGCGGCGCCAATCGCGTGCAGTACGACGTCGTGGTCGAGCAGCCGATCCCCGGCCTCGAACAACAGCTGCGTCAGCTGTTCCCCGGCGAAGAGATTCAGATCATGCTGAACGCCGATGCCGTTGTCCTCTCTGGCCGCGTGTCGAGCACCCAGATCATGCTCCGCGCCGCAGAGATCGCACGCGCGTCGGCGCCGAAGGGTAACGTCATCAACATGATGCAGGTACCCGGTGCCGTGGATGCGCAGCAGGTGATGCTGCAGGTCCGGTTTGCCGAGGTGAACCGCCGGGCGATTTCCGAGCTCGGCGCCTCATTTTTTACGGGTGGCGAAGGATATCGAAACTGGATTTTCCGGGGCACCACGCAGCAGTTTCCGTCGGCCGTCCCTGCGGGTGACGAACTGGGAATCTCGGACTTCCTGAACATCTTTCTCTTCAACACGAACTTCAACATGGGCACCCTCATCCGGGCCCTGCGGCAAACCGGCTACTTCCAGAGCCTGGCCGAACCGAATCTGCTCGCTTACAACGGCCAGGAAGCCAGCTTCCTTGCCGGTGGCGAATTTCCGGTGCCCTTTTCGAGCGGCATTGGCGCCATCGGAATCCAGTTCCGGGAATTTGGGGTGCGCCTGAACTTTACGCCGACGATTGCGGGCGATCTCATCAAGCTTCGCGTACGGCCGGAGGTCAGCTCGCTCGACTTCAACAACGGCATCCTGCTCCAGGGTTTCCGCATCCCCGCGCTCACCGTGCGCCGGGCCGAAACGGAAGTCGAGCTGCGCGACGGCCAGTCGTTTGCCATCGCCGGCCTCATCGACAACTCGGCGCAGGCCGACTTCGCGTCGGTCCCGATTCTGAGCCAGCTCCCGATCATCGGCAACATTTTCAAGAGCAAGGCCGATCGGCAGGAGCGCACTGAGCTCCTCGTGCTGATCACGCCGCGCCTCGTGCGCGCGCTCGATCCTGACGAGGTCCCTGCGCTGCCGACGCTCCCCGGGCGGTTCCTGCCACCCGGCGACGAAATCGGCCAGCAGCTCGAAGGCGGTGGCGGGGTCGTCGACGGCCCGGCCATCTGATTCGACGTCGACGCTTGCACGTGGAGGACACACATGGCTGCAGCTCCCCATCGATCGGCACCCGGTCCGGCTTCCGAACGCGGCTCGATTCTCGTCCAGGTCGGAGTCGCGATGATCGTGCTGATCGCGTTTCTCGCCTTCGTCGCCGATTACGGCCTGATGTGGGTGTCGCGGCGCCAGGCCCAGAACGCGGCCGACGCCGGCGCGCTCGCCGGCGCCATCGCGCTCGGATACGACAACTTCGCCGATCGCAGCAACACCGGACCGGCAAAGCAGTCGGCGCACAACGTTGCCGTTCAGCCATTTCGTGGCCGGCGAAGCCCCTAAGGTGGACATCGCCACCGACGTGTACTTCTACGACGACGATCCCGACAAGTTTCCCGACGAATGCATCGACGACACCTGCATTCGCGTGGACGTATACCGCAACGACGAAGGGAACAACCCGCTTCCGATATGGTTTGGTCAGCTCGTTGGCCTGGTCGATCAGGGTGTTCGTGCGACGGCCATAGCCCGCGCGGCGTTCGGCAACGCCACGGACTGCTTGAAGCCATGGGCCATCGTCGACAGATGGGACGAACACTGGGAAGACGGCATGCCGGCCGCACTTCCCTGGACGCCTGGGACTCGATCCAACTTCGACAACTACAAGAAGGACGGAGACGTCGATCCGGCCATTACGACGCCCGACGTGTACGAGCCGGCTACCGTCGAGTATGAGGACACCGACGGCGACGGCGAAGGCGACTCGCCGCTTTGGGGAACGTATCAGGCAGGCACGGGATTTCATCCCTTCGAGTTCAACCCGCGACGGCACCGTTCAGTGACTACACCGACGACTACGGCATGCAGATGTCCCTCAAGCAGGGCGACGCTGGTGACTGGAATTTCGGCGCCGGCTGGTTCATGCGGCTCAATCTCTGCCCGCTCATCAACCACGACGTGGAACACGAATACGAGCCCCCCGGCCAACGCTGGCGCCGACTGCTACAGGTGGATCATCAAGAACTGCGTTGGAACGACGGTGAAGATCGGCGACGAGATCGACGTTCGACAATCACACCGGGCGCGGCGACGGGTCCGACGCGGCAGGGCGTCGAAACGGATGGTCTTGGCGACAGCGACCGGCCCGTCTCTGATTAACCAGGATCCCACTGCCAAGTGGGACCCGATGGGCGGGGCCCAACGGAGAGGGTGCCGTCGTGGGTAGCAAATGGCCGGTCAGTCCCCGTATCGTGGCTGTTCCGCTGATCAATCCGGACGCGCTGATGGCAGCGTTCAAGAATGGACGCACCACCGTCCCCATCGGCAACATCGCGGGGTTCTTCATCGAAGGGGTTGACGGCAGTGGCGTAAACCAGGTCGTCACCGGTCGGCTGATGACGATGCCTGGGTTGAAAACGGAGGGCAGCGGTGGCGCCGCGCCTTCCACGTTCATGCGCAATATCTCTCTCATTCGATAACGACAAGCAGGTGATGGTGCATCAAATCGCGATTCTTACCGCCGACGAACGTCTCGTCGAAATGCTGCGCACCTCGGGGCTGAGGGTCAGCGGCATCGACCAGGCCGAGTTGGCGCGCTATGCGCGCACGGCCGAGGGCCCTCAGGTCCTGGTCGTTGACGCGCGCGGCAACGACCAGCTTCCATCCGGACTGGCGCCTTTCCGCCGGCAGCACACGAACGCGGGCGTGGTGCTTGTCGCCTCTACGCTCGACCCGCGTTTGATGCTCGAAGCCATGAGGGTTGGCGTGACGGAATGCGTCACCGAGCCGCTCTCCGCCAAGGCGCTCGACGAAGCCGTTCGTCGGGTACTGACCAATGTGCTGCCGCAGGCCGCGGGGCAGATGTTTGCGTTCGTCGGGGCCAAGGGAGGCGTCGGCGCCTCGACACTGGCGGTCAACACGGCCGCGGCGCTGGGCCGCGAGTCGCAGAACCAGCGTCCTGCTTGATCGATCTGCACACCGGTCACGGCGACGCGGCAATCTTCCTTGGCGTCGAGCCGCGGTTTTCCGTGGTCGATGCGATCGAAAACATTCACCGCGTCGACGAGTCGTTCTTCAGCGGTGTCGTGGAGAAAGCGGTGTCGAACGTCCAGTTGCTCGCCTCACCGGCGCGGCCGCGCCCCGGCGCCGTCGACCAGAAGCGCACGCGCGCCCTTCTGGAATCGGCCGCCCAGATGTATCGAACCACGGTGCTCGACGTCCCGCGATCCGACATGACGATGATCGACTCGCTGGACCACGCCACGACGATCGTCGTGGTGACGAGCCAGGAGATTGCGTCGCTGCGCAACGCCGCCAGAATCGCCGAAACACTCAGGGGCAGGTACGGCGCCGGTCGCGTGAAGGTGGTCGTCAACCGGTTCCAGCGTGATGCCGTGATCGCCCAGGAGGACGTGGAACGGGTGGTCGGCAGCGACGTGAAGCATATTCCCAGCGACTACAAGGTGGCGCTCGAGGCCCTCAACGCCGGCCGCCCCGTTGTGCTCGACATGGAAAGCCGTCTTGCCAAGGCGCTCAACACATTTGCGAAGGACCTGGCGGGTGTCGTGAAGGAACGTGCGGAGCGACCATCCGGCGTGCTCGGACGCCTCGCGTGGCGAAGGGCGTAATGAGTTTTGAGTAATGAGTTGTGAGTTGTGAGTCTGAGTGTCAAAACTCAAAACTCATGACTCAAAACTCACAACTACAGGATTACAGAACACTATGACTCCATTGGCGTCGGCTACAGACATCCGCGACCCGCAATACCAGGCAATGAAAGGGCGGATTCACCAGGATCTGCTCGCCAAGCTGAATCTCGACCGGCTCACCAAGATGTCGCGCGAGGAGGCGGAGCCTGAAATCCGCGGTGTCATTCAGCAGCTCCTCGACAAGGAGAATCAGCGTCACCCGCTGAGCCTGTACGACCGCGAGAACATCGTTCAGGACGTCCTGCACGAGGTGTTCGGCCTCGGTCCGCTCGAAGTGCTGCTCCAGGATCCGACGATCTCTGACATCCTGGTGAACCGCGCCTCGCAGGTGTTCGTCGAACGTGAGGGTCGCATCGAGGAAACGGACATCGTGTTCCGCGACGACAAGCACCTGATGCAGATCATCGAGCGCATCGTGAGTGCTGTCGGCCGGCGAGTGGACGAGTCCACACCGATGGTGGACGCACGCCTCCAGGACGGCTCGCGCGTCAACGCCATCATTCCACCGCTGGCGCTCGACGGCCCCGCGATGTCGATTCGGCGTTTTCGGACGGATCGGCTTGGCCCCAACGATCTGGTCGGTCGCGAGTCGCTCACGCAGCCGATGCTCGATTTCCTCAAAGGCGCAGTGGCGGCGCGGCTCAACATCATCGTGTCGGGCGGAACCGGCGCCGGCAAGACGACGCTTCTGAATATCCTGTCCAGCTTCATTTCGGGCAACGAGCGTATCGTCACCATCGAAGATGCCGCGGAGCTCATGCTTCGGCAGCGGCACGTGGTGCGGCTCGAGACGCGGCCGGCCAACATCGAAGGCAAGGGCGCCGTCCGCCAGCGGCAGCTCGTGATCAACGCCCTTCGTATGCGTCCCGATCGCATCGTCGTCGGCGAGGTCCGCGGAGAAGAGGCGCTCGACATGCTCCAGGCGATGAATACGGGTCACGACGGCAGCTTGACCACGATCCACGCCAACAGCCCGCGCGACGCGCTGTATCGTCTCGACACGATGATCGCGATGGCCAATCTGAACATCCCGGACAAGGCGATTCGGCATCAGGTTGCGTCGGCGGTGAACCTCGTCCTTCAGATCAGCCGACTGTCCGACGGCACCCGGAAGGTCACGTCCGTTTCCGAGATTACCGGCATGGAGCAGGACGTGATCACGATGCAGGAGATCTTTGCGTTCAAGAAAATCGGCATCGATGAAAAAGGCCAGGTGATTGGCGCGTTCCGGGCCACCGGTATACGGCCCAAGTGCGCCGACCTGCTGGCAACGGCCGGTCATGCGCTGCCGATGGAAATGTTCGAGCACGTGCAGCCCGTGGGAACGCCCCCGATGACTCTCGCGCACAGCGACTCTCGGAGGAACAGATGATCTTCGCCGCACTGACGTTTGCGCTCTGCTTTGCGGTGATCTACGCGGCCTACTGGGGCTTCATTGTCAGGCCCGAGGAGCAGGCGGCCGGCGTTGTACGTAAGCGGCTCAAGAAAGGTCACGCGCGGGAGGTGGCCCGATCCGAGCTGCTCAAGCAGGTGCGCGCCATGAGCTCGATTGGCGCCGTGGACGCGATCCTGAAGCGCGGCCGATCGCGCACCGAGCGCCTGCAGCTACTCATCGAGCAGGCCGGTCTGAAGTTTAGTGTCGGCGCGCTGCTGGGCGCTTCGGCGGTTCTCGGGATTTTTGTCCTGTACGTCGTACTGCGTGTCGGGCTGTGGCCGAGCCTGGCGATCGGGGCGGGCGTACTCGCCTCGCTCATTCCTGTGAACATCGTGAAGTACATGCGGACGCGACGGATGCTCAAGTTCGAGGAGCAGTTTCCCGAGGCGCTGGATCTCCTCGGGCGCGCGCTGCGCGCGGGGCACGCCTTCACCACCGGTATCGAGATGGTCGGCACCGAGATGCCGGATCCGCTGGGCCCGGAGTACCGCATCCTGTACGACCAGCAGAACTACGGCATGCCGCTGCCTGACGCACTCAAACTGTTTGCCGAGCGCATACCAGTTCTCGACGCCAGGTTCTTCGTCACTGCGGTGCTCATTCAGCGCGAGTCTGGCGGCAACCTGTCGGAGGTGCTCGACAACCTGGCGCGGGTGATTCGCGAGCGCTTTCGCGTCAAACGCCAGATCCGGGTCATCTCTGCGCACGGTCGCCTCACGGGATGGATTCTCGTGTGCCTTCCGCCGGCTCTCGGATTGGTACTGTTCACCATCAACCCGGAAACCCGGCAGCTGATGTTCAACGACCCGATGGGGCAGAACATGATGATCACGGCTCTGGTACTTCAGATTATCGGCACGCTGATTATTCGAAAGATCGTCAACATCGAGTACTGAAAGATCGACATGGACCTGCAACTGACTCTCGTAGCGGTATTCATATCGGTGGCGCTCTTCGTCGGGTCGCTCACCTACGTGAGCCTCGAGCGCTCGTCTGCCGTGCGGCGGCGTATCCGGGGGCTTCAGGGGGGCGCCGCGCGAGGTACCGATCACGAACACAGCGCGCTTGGCGACGCTCCGACGACGGCTCCGATCGTGAAGAGGATCACCACCTTCATCCCGAAGTCGCCGAAGCAGATGAGCAAGGTGCAGCGCCGGCTGGCGTTGGCCGGGTTTTACAAGCCGAAGCACATCGCTTTCTACATCATCAGCGAAGTGGTCCTCCCGGTCATCGTCTTTACCGCGTTCTTCCTGACGATGGGACGAAGTGGGGTCATCTTCGGCGGTCTGGCTGCAATCCTCGGGTACCTCACGCCGGGTCTGGTTGTCGAGTACTACGCCAAACAGCGACAGAAGGAAATCAGAAACGGTCTGCCTGACGCGCTCGATCTGCTGATTGTCTCTCTCGAAGCGGGGCTGGGCATCGACCAGGCCATCCTCAAGAGCGCCGAGGAGCTGCGGATTGCCTATCCCAACCTCGCAGAAGAACTGCACATAATCACCGTTGAATGCCGCGCCGGAAAGCCGAGGATTGAGGCGTTCAAGAACTTCGCGAACCGCACGAAGGTGGACGACGTGCGCGCCCTCGTGGCGATGCTCGTACAAACCGACCGGTTCGGCACCAGCATCGCCGACGCGCTGCGCACCTACGCGGAGGTCTCGCGCACCAAGCGGCGGCAGCGGGCCGAAGAGCGTGCGGCGAAAATTGGCGTCAAGCTCGTATTTCCTCTCGTCTTCTGTCTGTTTCCGGCGTTCTTCGTTGTCACACTCGGCCCCGGCATCATCAAGTTCGTGCATGCGTTCAGCAGTTCCGGCCCAATCGGCGGATTTGGGAGGTAGTCGATGAGTACAACAATTCTTGCGGTTATAGCGGTTGTGTGCCTCGTGCTCTACCTGATGCGCCGCCGTGCGCGTCTCAGCGCCGACGACGAGTAAGACGGCAGTTTTCGGTCTCGAGTTTTGAGTGCTGAGTCGTGTTGAGAGTCGTGTGACTCGCAACTCACAACTCCAACTCAACTGACAGCTACAACGAATGGGGGAAAGGAGTCCTCGTGCGGCTCGGTGTGTGCGTGTTGTTGTCTGCGATCGTGGCAGCGTGCGGTGCCCGAACATCCGGATCGCTCGAGTTGCCACAACTTCCGGCCGCACCGCCGAGTCCGGCACCGGCTGGTGGCGCCGAGTCGCCGTCCCTGTCCGAGTTCATCGCCAAGGCGCGGGCTCTTGCGGCCGAGGCCCGGCCGCCGCGGCCGGCGGTTACGCAGATTGAATCATCCGATCCCAGACTGGCGGCGGCGATTCTCGAGGCAAGGGTCGTTCCCTCGCCCAAGGCGTTCAGACGGGTTGCCGAGGAGTACCACCTCCTCAAGATTGACGACCGGGCGCTCGATTACCTCCACCAGGCGCACCTCCTCGACCCCCGCGATGCGGCAACCTACGATTCGCTCGCACGGCTCTGGCGCGATGGCGGACTGCTGAATCTCGCGCTCGCTGATGCCCATCGCGCTTTGTATTACGCGCCCGACTCCGCCGCCGTTCACAATACGCTCGGAACGATTCTTCAGGCTCTCGGACAAAGAAAGCCGGCGCGGAGAGAGTACAAAAAGCGTTACAGCTCGACCCGGCGGCTGCGTACGCGCTGAACAATTTGTGCTACGGCTGGATTCTCGACCGCGAGCCCGGCAAAGCTGTGACCGCCTGTCAGTCCGCGTTGAAGATCAGTCCGGGCCTGTCCGCGGCGCGAAACAACCTCGGGCTGGCCTACGCGTCGCGGGGAGATCTCGACGCCACGCGCGGAGCGTTCGAGCGGGTCGGGGATCGCGCCACCGCGCTCTATAACCTCGGAATCGTCTACATGGGACGTCGGGAATATTCCGACGCCGTCAGCGCTTTCGCAGCGGCCCAGCAGGCCAGACCGTCATTTCCGATGGCGACGGTACGTGCAGAACAGGCTGGAAAGCTCGCGCTCGCAGGAGCGGACTAGTGACAACCATCGCAGCTACGCAGGAACACGAAACTCTTGACGCTACGGCGCCGCTGACCGCTCTACATCCGCCGGCGCCGCGCACGCTCGAAGAGACGGGGTTGAGCCACGATTTCCTCACCCAGCTCGTGCTGAAGGTGATGCATTTCGCATCCGACTATACAGGTCTGGAGCTTGCCGACCGAGTCGGGTTGCAATTCGCGGTAATCGAGCCCGTGCTCGATTTCCTGAAGCGCACGCACCAGTGCGAAATCTTCGGCGGCTCGATGATCGGAGGGCCCTCTTACCGGTACCGGATCACAGACGAGGGCCGCCGGCGGGCGTTGCTGTTTCTGGAGCACAACAAGTACGTCGGCGTGGCGCCGGTGCCGCTGCGGCAGTATCGCGAATACCTCGAGGCGTATCGTCGCGCCGTCCCCCGGACGGTTTCTCGCGCACGCGTCCGCGACGCGTTCACGCATCTCGTGATCAGTCAGAAGGTGCTCGACCAGCTCGGGCCTGCGATCGCCGCCGGACACTCGATGTTCGTTTACGGCCCGCCCGGAAACGGCAAGACGGTCATTGCCCAGGCGATCAGGAACCTCCAGGACGGTGAGATTGCCGTTCCCCACGCGGTGGAAGTCGAGGGGCAGATCATCAAGTTCTTCGACCCGGTGAACCATGAACCGATCGGCGACGCTACGATCGACTCGGGTCTCATGGTCGAGCGCGCGCCGCGATGCGCGGTGGGTGCGCTGCCGCAGGCCGATGGTCATGGTCGGCGGCGAGCTCAATCTCGATGCGCTGGACCTGTCGTACTCGCCCACGATGGGCTTCTACACAGCGCCCGTGCAGGCCATGGCCAACGGCGGCGTGCTCGTGATCGACGACTTCGGCCGCCAGCGCTGTCCCCCGCGGGATCTGTTGAACCGCTGGATCGTGCCGCTCGAGAGCCGCGTCGACTTCCTGACGCTGCAGACGGGACAGAAGTTCGATCTGCCGTTTCTTGTCCTGGTCGTGTTCGCCACCAACATCAGACCGTCGGAGCTCGTCGACGAAGCGTTTCTGCGCCGCATTCACTACAAGGTGTTTGCCGAAAGCCCGACGCGCGCCGACTTCGGCGAGATTTTCGACAAATATTGCAAATCGAGAGACCTTCCCTACGACTCCGCATTGGTCGACAACCTGCTGGAAGGCTACTTCAAGCGGCGTGGCATCCAGATGCGTGGCTGCCACCCGCGCGACCTGATCGAACAGGCGCTCGCGCACGCCGAGTACATCGGACAGCCGCTGGTTTTGACGGATGAGCTGTTGCAGGCAGCGTGCGACGGCTATTTCGTCGACGACACGGAGCAGGGTCTCTCCACGGTTCAGGGCTGATGTCGTCCGGTGATCCAGCGCGCTGTACGTAGTGTCCGGCTTCAGCCGGACCGTGCGTCGGCTTGCCGCGCTCGCGGCGGCGTGTTTCGCGGTCGTCCTCGCGTACGCCGCTCCGGCCGACGCCGCTTCAACGCTCCGCATCACCTCGCCCGTCGGCCGGACCGGTCTGACGGGCACCATCCGCATCGTCGTACGGCTCGACGGCGATCAGCCGGCCGAGGCGCCGAAGGTCGAGTTCTTCATCGACAAGCTGCACCTGGCTGACGATACCGACGGTCCGCCCTACGAAGCGCTCTGGAACGACGACAATCCATTCGAACCACGAGAAATTTCGGTTCGTGCCGAGCTTCCAACGGGTGAAGTGATCACCGATACGGTGGTACTCCAGCCGCTGAGTGTCACCGAGGCCGTTGAAGTGACGAGCGTGGCCGTCGAGGCCTCCGTCGTCGATGCCAAAGGCCGATTCATTCGCAACCTGACCGCATCCGACTTTCAGGTGATGGAAGACGGTATGGGACAGCAGATCGACGTCGTCTCACAGCGGCGCGAGCCTTCGCTGTTCGTCCTTCTCGTAGACAGCAGTCAGAGCATGGCACTGCGCTACGACGCCGTTCGCGCCGCTGCACGCCGGTTCCTCGAACCGCTTCACCCGGAGGACCTCATTATCGTGGCGCCGTTCTCGCGCACCGTGACCACGGTCACCGGCCCGACGCGCGATCACGCCACGATCATCGACGCCATCGGCGCGATCAAGCCATCCGGCGGCACCGCCATCCTCGACGCCATGAAGGATGTGCTTACGCAACTGACCACGGAGTACGAGCGGCGCGCCATCGTGCTCATCACGGACGGATACGACGAGCACAGCACGTCCGAATTCGCTGAAGCGGTCACTGCGGCACAAAATGCCAAGGTCACCGTTTACGTCGTCGGCCTTGGGGGTGTGGCTGGAATTTCGCTCAAGGGAGAGAAGCTGCTCGGCCAGCTGGCCGAGCAAACGGGTGGCAACGCGTGGTTCCCACGTGATAATCGCCAGCTCTCAGCCGCTTACGCCGCCACGGCGGAGGACGTGCAACACCGATATCTCCTCACCTACACGCCCACGAATCAGCGGCGCGACGGCACCTGGCGAAGCATCACGGTGACAACCCAGACGCCGGGCCTCAAAGTACGCACCCGCGAGGGCTACACGGCTCCGCTGGCACCGCCTGTCCGCGCGTCGTTCGAATTCAGCGCCGTCGGAACCGGGCAAGCCGCTGCCAGAATCACGCTCGACGACGTCGAAGTCATCGAGGACGGTATCCGACAGAAGGTCGACACCTTTCATGAGGTGGCCCTGCCTGTGACGATCATGCTGGCGCTCGATTCGAGTGGCAGCATGTTGCGCAGCGCCGAAAGGGCGCAGGAGGCAGCCCGTGGGTTCGTGATGGCGGTGCGGCCCGAGGACCAGCTCGGGATGATCCTGTTCGCCGACAAGGCGGATTACGTTCACTCGCCGACCGACCGGCGCGACTGGTCGCTGCAGGCTATTGACGCCTACAAGGCAGCAGGCGGCACCGCGTTGTACGACGCGATGTACGACTCGCTCGCGCAGCTGGAAGGGGTCAAGGGACGGCGTGTCGTAGTGGTGGTGACGGATGGTCGCGACGAGAACGCCGCGTCGAACGGCCCAGGGAGCCTGCGGACATGGGATGACGTCCTGCGGAAGCTTCAGCAGACCGACGCGGCAGTGTATGCGGTCGGCGTCGGCGCGCGCGTCGATCGCGCGACGCTGCAGGAGCTGGCGGACAAATCCGGCGGTGCCGCCTATTTCCCAAGCGACGTCACAGCGCTGGCCGCCGACTATCAGAGGATCCTGGACGAACTGCGACGTCGCTATGCCCTGGGGTACGAGTCGACCAACCGCATACGCGACGGCAAATTCCGAAAAGTGCAGATTCGTGCGCGCGTACCTGATGTGACCGTGCGAAGCCGCGACGGCTACTTCGCGCCCGCTCAGTAATCTTCCGGGAGAACCTCGATGGCGCATTCCCGACGGGACGGTCTGATCATCCTGGCGTTGGTTGGTGTGCTCGTGCTGACCGTCTTTCAGCTCGGGCGCATCTTCGGGGGCGCGGCGGCGGCCGGCGCCAAAGCGAAAGAACTCGAGCCTTTCCTGCAGGAAAATCGCACCGCAGAAATTGACGTCCTCGCCAAGGCCTACGGCCCGTCACGCAACTCCGAAAGTGTCGAAGAATGGATTTTGAAGGATTTCTTTCAGGATCAGCGAGACGGCGTATTCGTCGAAGTCGGCGCCAACCACCACCAGCGCTCAAGCAATAGCTACTACCTCGAAACCGGCCTGGGATGGTCGGGGGTCGCGATAGAGCCCCAGGTCAAGTTCGCAGCAGGTTATAAGCGGTATCGTCCACGAACCACGTTCGTTCCGCTCTTTATTTCGGACGTTTCGAATCGGCAGGCGGCGCTGTATGTGACGGCGCGCACAGACCTGCTGGCCTCCGGCAGTCGCGAATACGCCGAGTCATTCGGAGAGCCGGTAACGCCGACGACGGCAACGACTTCCACGCTCGACGACGTCCTCGACCGGCTCGGTATTAGACGGATCGACTTCCTGTCAATCGACATCGAACTAGCGGAGCCGCAGGCGCTTGCAGGCTTCTCTGTGGAGCGATTCGGTCCGCGCCTGGTCGCAATTGAAGCACACCCACCCGTCCGTCAACAGATTCTCGACTACTTCGCGCGTCATGGCTACGTGCTGCTCGGGAAGTACTGGCAAGCCGACGATCACGAATTTCTGGTTCGCTCCACTTGGACGATCCGGAGCGAACGAGCCGTTGGCCGTCAGTCACTCACACTGAGCGTTCGCCAGCTGACCCACGCCAGACCTTGCAGCGAGCCGATATGAAAATCCCCAAGCCGAAGCTGAATGCGATCGAATTGTTGATGTGGGGAGCGCTGGTTGCTGCCGTGGCCTACATGTTCGGCTTCACCCGCGCACACGAGCAGATGGCGCCGTTCATGTCCCACGACAACGCCGAAACCCAAGCGCTCGCCCAGAAGTACGGGCCGTCGCATTACTCGCAGTTCGCCGAAGAATGGATCTTGAAGGACTTCTTCAAGGATCGCCGCGGCGGTGTCTTCGTCGAGGTGGGCGCCAACCATCACGAGCGATCGAGCAACACGTACTACCTCGAAACGGCGCTGGGATGGTCCGGAGTCGCCATCGAGCCGCAGGTCAAATTCGCGGCCGGTTACCGTGAGCATCGTCCGCGGACGACCTTCGTTCCGCTGTTCATCTCCGATGTTTCAAACCAGCAGGCGACTCTGTACGTGAATGGCAACGATGCCGTGGCGTCCGGCGTCAAGGAGTTCACGGAACACTGGGGCGAGGTCACCCCCACCACCGCGACCACGTCCACGCTCGATGACGTGCTGGATCGCCTCGAGATCGCGCACGTTGACTTCCTGTCGATGGACATCGAGCTGGCGGAGCCTCAAGCCCTGGCCGGGTTTTCCATCAACCGCTTCACTCCGAGCCTCGTCGCGGTAGAGGCACATCCCCCGGTTCGCCAGCAGATCCTCGACTACTTCGCGCGCAATAACTACGTCCTGATCGGGCGCTACTGGCGAGCGGACGCGCACAATTTCTGGTTCGCTCCAGTTGGGACGACCGAAGGAGAGTCGGAGCCATTGATCAATGACTCCCATTGAGCGTTCGCCAGCGTCGCACGGAGGAACTCGTAACGAACTGACATGAAAATCCCTACACCGAAGTTGAATCTAATCGAGCTGGCGATGTGGGGGGCGTTCGTTGCCGAATCCTCGCGATGCAGTACACCGAGAGGCGGCTGGCACCATTCATATCCCGCGACACTTTCGAGGCAGAGGCGCTCGCTGAGAAGTACGGGCCGTCACGTCATTCCGGGTATGTCGAAGAGTGGATCTTGAAGGACTTCTTCAAGGATCGCCGTACTGGTGTCTTCGTCGACGTCGGAGCCAACCACCACGAGCAGGGCAGCAACACGTACTACCTTGAAACCACGATGGGATGGTCCGGGGTCGCCATTGATCCGCAGGTCAAGTTTGCCGCCGGCTACCGGGAACACCGCCCAAGGACAACGTTCGTTCCGCTGTTCATTTCGGACGTGTCCGACCAGCAGGCAACACTGTGGGTCAACCGGATCGATGCGGTTGCCTCCGGCGTTCGTGAGTTCACCGAAGGCTGGGGAGAGGCCACTCCGACAGCCACGACGACCTCGACGCTCGACGACGTACTGGATCGGCTCAAAATCAGCCGTATCGACTTTCTCTCGATGGACATCGAGCTTGCTGAGCCTCAGGCGCTCGCAGGGTTCTCCATCAGCCGGTTCAAACCGAGCCTCGTCGCAATAGAGGCGCATGCCCCGGTACGTCAGCAGATCCTCGACTACTTTGCGCGGAATCACTACGTCCTGATGGGCCGCTACTGGCGGGCGGACGCTCACAATTTCTGGTTCACCCCACTCGATCAATCCGGAGACGGCGTCCCTCTGGCTACCAGCCATTCACACTGAACAATCTAACCACTGCGAACAAATTACTGACGACAGGTCGATCATGTCTCGAATCCGGAAAAAACCGCTGAGTCGCGGCGTACAGATCGTGTTGTCTTCGGCCATTGGGATTGGCGTGTGGTGATCGCCGCCCATCTCGTCGGAACAATCTATCAAGGGACAACCGACTACCAGGGATGGATGGCTGGCCTTGGCGTGTGGGCGTTGTGGCTTGTCTACCTGCCCTGTCTCGTCATGGTACTGCGGCGGCCCAACGTTGGAGCGGCGCTCGTATGGCGATCGCCGCTTGCCCTCCGGCGTGTTGTTTCAACGTGAGAAGCTCCGGCATGGAAGCCGAACGAGTACCTGAGGATAGACGGATGATGTCTCCGACCGCGAAAAAACCACTCAGTGGCGGTATACGGCGCTGCTGACACTTTCGAGGTTGATCAGACTGTCCTGTCGCATCCAACGCTCGGAGAGAGCCACTTCAGCACCGATCTGACGATCGATCCGCCCGCATTGTCGCCGTAAACCGTTCATGGCATGAACGATCCGCTCATGAAGGCCGCGACCCGTACGCACGACCGCTTGGCCACAAAACTGCACGTGGCCGCTGGATCGTATGCGGCGATGGGTCGTTGCGGCGGCGGCATTGGCGGCGCTGGTGACGCTGCTGTCCGGGGACACACCCTGGCGATACACGCTCTTCGGCATGTTTTCGCCTCCCGACCTTGCCCAGGATCTTGCGGCGGCTCGCGTTTTTGCGTCGAACCAGAATCCGTATGAAGTCGGCATCGCGCGCGCGCATGCCGAGCTGATGAAGGTACCGGAAGACGAGGGCTACCGGCATTTTCCGCATCCGCCCCTGCTCTTTCTCCTCTTTCTCCCGATCGCGGAGCTCACGTTAAGGCAGGCCGCGGCAGTCTGGTTTGGCCTCTCGCTGGGGCTGCTGTTTCTGCTCGCCACGCTTCTCGCCGAATCGGTACTCAGGGCCGGCGCAAGGTCAGCGCCGTACGACGTCTGCGACGGTGCTGATCGTGTTCGTCGCGCTTCTCGTCTGGCCGCCGGTTCTTTACAACGTCGCCAAAGGGCAATGGTCGATACTCGTTGCGCTCCTCGTGGCGATGTTTTGGCATTTCCACACCAGAGGTCAGCACCGGTCGGCCGGCGCCAGTATCGGCCTCGCCGCCGCCGTCAAGCTGTTCCCCGCACTCCTCGGCTTTTACCTTCTCGTGCGGGCGCCCCGCGCAATCGTGTGGATGGTCGTCGTCGTCGTTGGCGCCCTTGGGCTTCCACTTTTATGGATGGGGCCCGATACCATACGGGCGTTCGTGCAGCAGGCGCAGGCGAATGTAACGTACTGGGAGACCTTTCCCGCGGTCACGTATTCGATTCACGGTCTGCTTGCGAGGCTGATGGTCGGCGGCGAGTGGGCGCGTCCGCTCTTCCACGCGCCGCTGCTGGCCCGCGTGCTGGGCGTGCTCTCGGCAGTCGCTCTCATTGTCGTCGCCACAACAGCGCTTCGCCGACAGAGTGGGACAGCGAAGGGTGAAGGCGCGCGCTTTGCGGCGTGGATTGCCCTGCTGGTGGTACTCAATCCCCTGGCGATGGCTCATACGGGCGTCATACTCGCATTGCCCATCATCCTCATCGCGCAGGAGCTGTCCGCCGATCACCGCCTGTGGCCGAAGCTGGCCTGGGTGGCTGGCGTCGTCCTGGTGTCGATTCCCGGGCACACGCTCATCTTTCTCGCCTCAATGCCAATCGAACCCTGGCAGGGTGTTCTGGTGATCGCGCTGCCTCTGTGGGGAACGCTCGCATTGTTTTCAGCGGCGATCGCCGCGAGCTCGCCATCGTACGCCGTGTCCGTACCCTCTCCGCATACCCCGCACACCTTCTTAGTCAGACGTAGTGTCCGGCTTAGTCAGACGTAGTGTCCGGCTTTAGCCGGACCGGCGATCGCAACAGTTTCGAATATCAAGAACGTGAAGAACTCGCCATATCTGTAAAGCCGACCGCGATCAATTACTGAGACCCCTTCGGTAACGCCCTGTTTTGCTGTGGCTGGGCTGGTCGGGCCATTGCACCTCAACTGTTCCTCACTGCACCCGCCGCCATAAGTGTCATCGGCGACGGCCGGAGGACAATTTCGTGCGCCCTAACAAAGCTCTCGCTGCATTGACACTCCTTGTCGCGGCTGCGCTCACAGTTCGATCTTCCGCGCAGACGATGAATGCTGGCCCGTTCGTGGCGGGCGAAATTCTGGTGACGTTCAGTCCGGGCGCCAACGCCAACGCGAGAGCAGACGCCCACAGAACCGCTGGTGCGACACAACTTGCAGAAATTCCGCGGACGGGCGTTCATCGCGTTCGAGTGCCGGCACGGACAGAATCGGCAGCGATTGCGCGCTACCTGCGCAACCCGAACGTCCTGTACGCCGAGCCGAACTTCATCCGCAGCCTGCCCAGGCCCACCGCCCACGAAGGGCGGCCCGAAGTCGTGCCGGGCGACTATCACTTTGGCGAGCAGTGGGCGCTCGACAACACCGGTCAATCCTTCTACTGCATTCCGTGGATCAACGGCGAGCTGTGCTTCTACAGCGGAACGGCTGATGCCGACATCGACGCCCCCGAGGCCTGGGCGATTACCAAAGGCAACTCCAGCGTCACTGTCGCCGTGATCGATTCGGGCATCGACTATAACCACCCGGACCTGGCGCCGAACTACGCGGGCGGAGACGACTTCGTGTTCGCCGATGGCGACCCGATGGACGATCACGGTCACGGCACCCATGTGGCGGGAACCATCGCCGCCGCGCTCGACAACCTGACGGGAAACCCCGCGGAAGCAGAGGGCGTCGTGGGCGTGGCGCCCAACGCCCGCATTCTCGCTTACAAGGTCTGTCGTTCAGATGGAACCTGTGACGACTTCGCCATCCAGCAGGCCATCGCGCGCGCGATCGCCGACGGCGCGAACATCATCAATATGAGCCTGGGCGAATCGGAATACTCCCAGTCGCTCGACAACGCCGTGCAGGACGCCTGGAATGCCGGGCTGGTCATCGTCGCGGGGGCCGGTAACGACGGAACGACGAACGCCTTCTATCCGGCCGCCCTCGATCACGTGATCTCGGTCGCCGCCTTCGACGAAGACCACCGCCGGCCGTCGTTTTCCAACTACGGAAGCTGGGTCGACATCGCAGCGCCCGGCAACGTCATCCTGTCCACGTACCCTCAGTCCGCGTGCGGCGCTTCAACGACGCCTGGCGACACCGGCTGCTATGCCTTCAACACGGGGACTTCGATGGCCACACCTCACGTCTCCGGCGCGGCCGCCCTCGTGTGGTCGCGAAGCGACGTGACGAGCAACGCGCAGGTCGTTGACATTCTCCTCAACAGCGCAGACGGCCAGGGCATCGCGAACGTGCGGCTCGACTCGTGGACCATCCATGGCGGCCTCAATCTTCACGACGCCGTCACGTATGGGTTGGAGAATCTCCCTCCCACTGCCAACGCAGGACCCGATCAAACGGCAGCGGACAACGACCGGGACGGCACCCAACTGGTGACCCTCGACGGAAGCGCCTCTTCCGACCAGGACGGCAGCATCGTCAGCTATGAATGGCGCGAAGGCAGCACCGTCATTGCCACGGGACCGACGCCGGATATCTCGTTGGCGCTTGGCGCGCACACATTGACGCTCGAAGTTACCGATGACGATGGAGACAAGGCCACGGACACCGTGGTTGTCACAATCGCAGTCGCGAATCAGATGACCGTAACCGCGTCGACGCCACAGGCCACCGAGGCCGGTCCGACTTCAGGCGCGTTCACCGTCAGTCGCACTGGTGATACGAGCACGTCTGTCACCGTCCAGTACACAGTCGGCGGCAGCGCGGTGGCCGCAAGCGACTACACGCCGCTCACAGGCGAGGTCACCATCGAAGCCGGGTTGTCTGCAGCGGCAGTGCAGGTAGCGCCGATCGATGACGAGGGTTACGAGAGCAACGAGACCGTCACTCTTACGCTTGTCGCGAGTGCTGCTTACAGCCTGGGCTCGCCGAGTGGGGCCGTCGTCACAATCGTCAGCAATGACCTTCCACCGGATCTCGTGGTGTCGTCCGTCTCTGTGCCTGCGACTGCGGGCGCTGACGCGGATATGGTTGTGACCGATTCGACCAAGAACCAGGGAACCGGGCCCGCTCTCCCCTCTAAGACCGGATTCTATCTGTCGGCCAACACCAGCCTGGATCCGCTGGACGTCTGGCTTGGCGAGCGTCTCGTATCGGCGCTCGATCCCACCATCACTCAGGCCGGATCGACCACGCTGCACGTCCCCCCCTCAACGGCCGTGGGCTCGTATTACGTCCTCGCAAAAGCAGACTGGGACAGTGCCGTGAATGAGGGAACCGAGACCAACAATGTCAGGGCGAGCGGCCAGGTCAGAGTCGGTCCTGATCTGGCAGTTGCAACCGTCAGCGCTCCTTCGGCCGCGGCCCCCGGGAGCACGATAAGCGTGTCCGACACCACGAAGAACCAGGGTGGCGGCACTGCCGCCGAGTCGACGACGCGCTTCTATTGGTCGGCGAACAATTCGCTCGAGGCATCGGATCAGATTATCGGCAGCCGTACCGTCCAGGTGCTCGCACCGAATGCGGCGGCGAGTTTCACCACAACGCTGACTGTGCCGGCGAATGCGGCCGCCGGGACGTATTACGTGATTGCGCTGTCCGATGCGGCAACGCAAATACCGGAGACGTACGAAAACAACAACACGAGGGCAAGCGCCGGAATCAAGGTGGGCCCTGACCTGACGCTCGCCGCGATCTCTGTTCCGGCCAACGGTGCTGCCGGCGCAACCATTTCCGTCACCGACACCACAAAGAACAACGGCGCGGGAATCGCGCCTGCGTCCTCTACCGGATTCTATCTGTCGGCGAACACTACGATCGATCCCACCGACAAGTTCATCGGCAGCAGGCTCGTGGGTGAGCTCGCATCGAACGGTGATGCAGCAGCAGCGACGCCACTGCAGATTCCAGCGGACACGCTACCCGGCAGCTACTACATCGTGGGCAGGGCCGACTTGAATCAGGCCGTCGGGGAAACCAACGAAACCAACAACGACAGATCGACGAACGTCATCAGGATTGGAGGAGATCTGGTGGTATCGACGGTGTCGGCGCCTGCCACCGGAATGGCGAATGGTCCCATCACCGTGACCGACACGACCAGGAACCAGAGCGCCGCAGCCGTAGCAGAAACGACAACCGCGTTTTATCTGTCGGCGAACAGCTTGTACGAGCCGACCGATCAATTCCTCGGCAGTCGCACCGTCGGTGCCCTCGGAGCGTCAGGCACGAATACCTTCTCGACGCAACTCGTCGTTCCAACAGGAACGGCGCCAGGGATCTACTATGTCATCGCGGTTGCCGATTCGAACAACGCCGTCTCTGAGAGCCTGGAGAACAACAACACCCGCAACAGCGGCGGAGTGCGCATCGGACCCGACCTGATAGTGACCGCGCTGACCGCACCATCATCCGCCGTCGCCGGCGCCAGCTTCAGTGCGACCGACACCACAAAGAATCAGGGGGCCGATGCGGCCCCCGCGTCAGTCACCAGCTATTACCTGTCGTCGAACTCGTCGTGGGATGGGACCGATCAGCTTCTGGCTACGCGAGAAGTCCCGCCACTCGGGGCAGGACTGAGCCAGACTGGATCGCTGATGGTTCCAATACCAGCGTCCACCGTGCCCGGCACCTACTACATCATTGCAAAGGGCGATGGCAGCGGCGCAATCGTAGAGGCCGAGGAAACGAACAACACTCGCGCCAGGAGCATCTCGATCACCGCGGCGCCATAGCAATCGCCGTAGTACGCAGTGTCCGGCTTCAGTAACCGATACGTAGTGTCCGGCTTTAGCCGGACTGACGGTAGACAGCACCTCTCGCACAGGCACTCGGTCTATCATCGTGTCGCTAATAGTGGGACATTCAAGGCGTAAGCATGCCTGGTGGCAATTCAGCGCTGCTGAGGCGCGATTGCACGCGACCCTTGCCGCCCTTCTCATGTGGATTGTGGCGGCGGTCATCGCGTTCACCGGATCGGGGTATCGCAGTGTCTTCGGTCCCTTGAAAGGCAGCGACTTCATCCAGTTCTACACGCTCGGCCACCTTGACGAGCAGACGGTGAAGACGACGCTGTATGACCCTGAGGCGTTTCATCGCCTGCAAACGCAGCTCGTTCCGGAATCCGACACCGAGCGCTATCTCATCGTCTATCCCCCGCATATAACGCTTCTCTTTCGTCCGTTCGCAGGGATGACGTATGGTGGCGCTGCGCTCACGTGGGCGGCGATACTGGGAGTCCTCTATGCCGTCTGCCTCTGGATGGCCTGGCGTCCGCTCAGGACCGTCCTGCACGATCGGCAACTGCTGATCGCGGCGGCTGTTGCGTTTCCGCCGTTCTGGTATCTCGTACTGCACGGGCAGACGACGATCGTGCCTCTCGCGGCGTTCTGCCTCGGCTGGCTCGCGCTCGAGCACCGCCGTCCGTTCTGGGCCGGGATGGCCCTGGGTCTCCTGCTGCTCAAGCCGCAATTTGCCTTGGTACTCGCCGTCCTCACACTGATGTGCGGCGAATGGAAGATGATGGCCGGCGCGGCCGGGTCCATCATCCTTCAGGTGACTGCAACGGCGGCGCTGTTGGGAACATCCGTCTGGCACGACTACGCAGCCGTGGTGACCAGATTTCCCGAACTACGCGATCTGCTGGCGCCCAAACCGGAACAGATGCACTCAATTTCGGCAATGACCGACCGGCTTCCCGGTGAATCGGGGCCGATCGTGTGGGCGGTGCTCTCGGCGCTGGTCATCTTCCGAACCATTCAGGTGTGGCGGTCGAGTGCACCGATCTCGGTGCGCATGGGCGTGCTGGTGCTGGCATCCGTGCTGGTCAACCCGCACGTGTTCGTGTACGACGCGACAGTGCTCGCTCCGGTTCTTGTCTGGTTCGCCGGGTGGGCGTACGGAGAATCACGCGGCCGGTTGAGTACCGACGGCCGTGTTCTCTCCGATCGTCTATGCGTTGTACCTCACGCTGTTGCTTCCTACCGCCGCAATGCTGCCGCTCCAGCTGTCTGTGTTCGTTCTTGGCGGGCTCTTCGTCGTGGTCAGCAGAGATCTGCTCCGGTCACCTCGCAAGTCACAAGTCACAAGTCACAAGGCACAAGGCACAAATCGCAAATTACAAATCCCGGGTTAATTGTGATTGGTGCCCTGTGGTGTGTCCGACGAACCGTCAGCGACGACCGGCACGATCGCCAGCGATTGCCCGTCGCTCCCCCATAACCGGACGACCACGGCAGCTCCGTCTGACGAGGGTGCTGCGAACGCACCGCGCAGGACGATCCGTCGCTGGCGCGACACGTCGATGCCTCCCTGGATCCGTGCTTCGGCGCCATTCTCGTCGATCGCGACAACGTCGGGCCCGCTTGCGCTGTCGGCGAGGGTTCGCTTCCCGTCGACGTCGACCACAGCGACGCGCGTGACCGGATCGCGCCCGAGTTGCGGCAACTCGACGACAATGTCGCCGGCGTCGAGTATGCCCTGAT
This sequence comes from uncultured Acidobacteriota bacterium, assembly GCA_963814955.1. Classification (GTDB taxonomy): domain Bacteria; phylum Acidobacteriota; class Vicinamibacteria; order Vicinamibacterales; family UBA2999; genus DATCJA01. The sequence goes on along the minus strand of CAWFEX010000004.1, from coordinate 850,216 downwards.
ACAACAGCTGTGGGCGACTCCCGCGCCGCACGCGAAACTCCCAGTCGCCGAACGCTGCCTGTGGCTCGAATTCACGCGCGAGCCATGCGACCAACGGCCGGGACGCCGTCTCGGGCGTGCGCATGAGCACGTCCATCCGCCGTCGATCCCATGCAACACACAGTCGCGCCACTGACCTCGCTGCCGCGAGGACGCGCGCCTGCTGGCCATCGTCGAGGAGGATTGGCCAGAGCGTCGTGTTGAGCGTCGAGACCGGCGGCATGCCGGTCCAGAAATGAAGTGAATTGACTCCAGGTGCCGTGAGGAACGTATCGCAGTGCTCGCGCAGATTGGTCGTGAGCCACCAATACCGCGCTGCGTCGCGCTCTGTCGCACGTACCCAGCCGGCCCCGGGCATCAGGAGCGGAACGGCTGCTGCGTACGCACGCTGAACCCGGCCCACGGTGGCGGTTGCAACAACGACGCAGAGCGCCGCGAATGCCGCACGACGACCGACGGATCGCCGTGTCGTCTCCTGACGGGGACTCGGACGCAGCTGCCGCTGAGCGTCTCCCAGGGCAATGAGCGCGATGGGGACGAAGAGGACGGTGCCAATCGCCATCTGTGTGCCGGGCATCGGGTAGGCCTGAAGCACCATCAGAATCGCGGTGAAAGCCAGAATGCGCCGTGCCGCTCGCTCTCCTGCGTTCGAGGAAGCGTCGCCCAGCACCAACCAGGCAAGTGGCGGCCCCAAGGCCAGAAGCAGGCCGAAGTTTTTCGTGATCGAGAGGAGAAACAGGACCATCCCGAACGCCAGCGCAATCGATGGCATCCAGCGTCGAGCCAGGGTGACATTGCGCCGCCGGCACACGGCCAGCACCAGCCATACGGGTGCCAGAACGGCAGCCAGAGTTGGCACCGGAAGCGGTCGCGAGAATATGGCCGGAAAACGAAGCGGCCAGACCAGCAAGCCTTCGAACAGCGCACGCAGCGACGTTCCTTGTGCAACGATTGCGGCAACCACCACCGTTGACACGATTACGAACGCGGCGACGCATGCCACCAGCTCTCGCGCCGTTACGACACCGTCGCCGGCGGCATCGTCCGAATCGACGACGAAAGCGGCGAGCAACCCGCTCAAGATAGCGACGACCCAGACGGTAATGTCAGTGCGGAACAGGTCGGCGCGCAGCAGAGCCGGCACCGCGGCCAATGCCGACAACATCACCACTCTGAGGAGCGGCCTGCGCCACGGCGCATCTCGAAGGCTGCTCAAGAGGCCGAGCGTCACCGCGCCGATCAGAAATCCACCAACGTTCACCTTGGTGAGCGCGGTGATCGCGACGAGCGCTCCGACGGCCAGTGCTGCCGGGGTGCCCAGACGTCCGTGTACGAGGAGCCGCCACATCGCCACTGCAACGACACCCATTACGCCCATGAGGCACAACTCCTGGGGGTGTCCAGGCTCGTAGGTCAGCTGCGTCAGATGGAAGAACGTCATCGCCATCCCGATTACGGCAAGCAGCAGTCGCCTGGTGAGCAGCCACACTGGAACGCCTGCAAGCGCAGAGCAGACGAGCCACATGACGACCGTGACGACGCGCGTGGCATCGTGCGTGACTGGAATTCCGATCAGTCCGTGAAGCAGCTGCTGCCAGAGGTAGTACGCGGGCCCGTACTGCGTGTAGACGTCGTCGTAGAGCGGGCTGCCCTGGAGGAACTGCTGGACCGTGATCAGCAGATAGCCTTCGTCGTCGTATCCCTGGAACTGCGCGAAGACAAGGCGATGGCCTATCCACGCGAGGACGCACGCAAGGCCGACAATGGACAGCCAGGCGCCTGCGTTCGGTCGCGCCGATACTGAGGTCACGAAGGTCTCCGCCGCTGTGCGCGGCATTTCGTTTTTCTACTCAGTTTGTGACACTCCACCGGGAGTTTACGATTGATCATCCACTATCATGGCCGTGTGACCGGGCCATCCAAACATCCGAACGGGTTGCTCGTTCTGATACCGATTTACAACGACTGGGTTGCGGTCGGGCTGCTTCTCCCCGGCCTGGACCGGGCGTTGGCAGGCGCCGGTCTCAGCGCCGACGTCCTCCTCGTCGACGATGGGTCTACCGTCCGGCCGCCTGCTCATTGGCCCGCAAACCATTGGCGCGCGCTCGGCCGCATCGATGTGCTGTCGCTGCGCCGGAATGTCGGGCACCAGCGTGCGATCGCCATCGCGCTCGCGTTCGTCGAACAACACCTCGCACCCGCGGCGCTGGTAGTGATGGACGGCGACGGCGAAGACGCACCCGAGGATGTTCCTCGCCTGCTCGCGTGCCTCGATGAGAACGACGGGCGTCTCGTGGTGTTCGCCGAACGCACGCGACGCTCCGAAAGCCGGGTGTTTCGAATCTTCTACACGCTGTACAGATGGGTGCACCTGCTTTTGACGGGCATTCCCGTGCGTGTGGGCAACTTCAGCGTCATTCCGTCCTCTCAGTTGCGAAAACTCGTGGTGGTCGCGGAGCTCTGGAACCACTACGCGGCCGCGGTGTTCAAGGCGAAAGTGCCCCGAACGACCGTCCCGACCGTGCGGGCGCCGCGTCTCGAAGGACAGTCGCGGATGAATTTCGTCGATCTCGTCACCCATGGCCTGTCCGCATTGTCGGTGCACTCGGAGCTTATCGGCGTCAGGCTGCTGGTACTGACGGCGGGGCTGGTCGGCGTCATGGCCTCCGTGCTGCTGGTCGTGGTCGCCATCCGGTTCTTCACGCAGCTGGCTATCCCGGGATGGACGTCCACTGTCGCCGGTCTTTTGTTGGTTCTGATGCTCCAGGGTGTCGCGTTTGCATCATTTTTCGCCTTTCTCGTGCTCCACTCCCGCTCGCGGCCAACCTTTATACCGATCCGCGATTACGACTACTTCGTCGACCATTTTTCGACGGTGGTAGCGGCTGACAGTCAGACTCGCTCGCCGACGGGGCAAAACGCGAGCCTTGCATAGAAACGAACCCTATTCCTACGTCGGCGGAGAGCTCGAGATCTTCCAGCATGCAACCTGCTGGAAGGCTTACTATGCGCGCGGCCTGCGGCGTTTCATCCTCGGAGACGTGCTCGAAGTCGGAGCCGGTCTCGGCGCGACGTCTCGTTTCCTCTGCGACGGAACCCAGCGTTCATGGACGTGCCTGGAGCCCGACCCGGCGCTCCACCGCCAACTGGAGGCGAGCCTGCGCGCCACGCCCCTGCCGTCCTCAGGACGAGCGCTGCAAGGGACGGTGGCATCGCTGCCGCCAGCCGAACGTTTTGACACCATCCTGTACGTGGACGTCCTCGAACATATCGAGGACGACCGCGGGGAGCTTGCTTTGAGCGCGGCCCGTCTGCGTAACGGAGGACATGTCGTAGTGCTGGCGCCGGCGCACCAGGCGCTCTACAGCCCGTTCGACCAGGCGATCGGGCACTTCCGCCGCTACAGCCGCCCCTCGCTTCTCGCCGTCGCCCCCTCGACGCTGCAGCCGGTGGCAGCCTACTACCTCGACGCGGTAGGTATGGCAGCGTCACTCGCAAACCGGCTGCTGCTGCGGGCCTCGATGCCTTCACCTGGGCAGCTGAAGTTCTGGGATCGAGTCCTGGTGCCGGCCTCGCGAGTGATCGACCCGATACTTGCCCACAGAGTGGGAAAGAGCGTCGTCGCGATCTGGACCCGCTCGGTCAAGTAAGGATGCGCGCGTGATGGGCAACGCTCCCGCCGCACGATTCAGGGTGACCAGAACGCACGTATGGTTGGGGCTGCCCGTCTTCATCGTGTTGTGGAAGAACCTCCAGTTTCCGCTGCCGCTGGTGGACTTCTGGTGGCATCTCAAAATGGGTGAAGTCATCGTTGGCACCGGTTCGATACCCGATACCGACCTGTTTTCGTTTACCGCGCTGGGCAAGCCGTTCGTGCTTCAAAACTGGCTCGCGGAGGTTGCCTACTACGGCATGTATCGGCTCGGAGGGCTTCCACTCATTGCGTTCCTGAACGCACTCATGGTGCTTGTGGCCTTTCTTCTTCTGTACTTTCTGTGCTTCAGGGTCGCGTCCAGGCCTCACGTGGTCATCGCGGTCGGCATCGTCGCGGCGCTCGCCATTCCCGGAACGATTCGACCGCAGGTCTTCTCGTATCCCCTGTTTGCTTTCTATTACCTCGCTCTGATGTTGTATCGCCAGCGGGCGAGGGACCTGCTCTGGACGTTGCCGCCCCTTATGGTTCTGTGGGTGAACCTTCACGGCGCATTCTTTCTCGGTGTCGTGCTTCTTGCCGTAGTCGGTGCATCGGAATGGTGGCGACGATTGATTCACGACGACAAGACAGATGCGCTCACTCCGGCAGAGCTCCGAAAACTCGCGTTCACCCTCGGCCTGTGCGTGCTCGCGAGCCTTGCGAATCCGGAAGGTTACAAAATCTACGATTACGTGCGCACGGTAATGACCGACCCGGTGGTACGGCAACTGACCTCCGAGTGGCAGCCACCCCGAATCGATGAAGCCTCGGCATTCGTCGTCTTCTATGTCCCTTTCTTCGCGGCCCTGCTCGCGCTCATTGGCTCCAGATCGAGACCGGACCTGACGGAAGTGGCGCTCTTCGTCGCGTTCGCGCTTCTCGGGCTCATGGCATTGAGAAACGGGCCGTGGTTCAGTATCGTGGCCTACCCGTTGCTCGCCCGCTACGCGTCGGACCTGGACTTTACGTCGCTGCGGTCTCTTCGCCGCTTCGGATTCATCGACCGTCTCGCGCGCCACCTGGAGCAGCGATCGGCAAAGGGGACGACGAACCCCCGGATGAACCTGGTTCTGGCAACCGTCGCCCTCTTCGTCCTCGTTCTGCAGACTCCATGGGTGCGACCGACCGCTTATCGGACGTCGCTGGTTCAGGAGGGAACGCCCACAGGCGCAATGGAATTCATCGCGCAACATCGGCTCGAAGGCAACATCTTTCACCCGCAAATGTTCGGCGATTACTTGATCTGGCGGCTCTGGCCGCAGCAGAAGTCGTTTATCGATGGCCGCGTCCATCTCTTCGGCTTTGACTTTGTCAACAAGTATCTGTCGATGTCGGCCGATTCCGATTGGCAGAGCGCGTTGAATGAGTGGAACATTCGATACCTGCTTCTCAGCAAGAGCTCCGGACAACCGGACACTGCCAGAATGGCGCAAGTCGCACGCGTGTCGTCGCAGTGGCGCGTCTTGTATGAAGATGATGTGTCGGTGTTGCTGGAGCAAGCGTCGATTGCCAGTACTCGCTGAGCGCTGACCGATGACTGCGGGCACGGCCAGCGACATGTCGCCCACCTCGATTCATCGCCCGATGCCGCGGCGCCCGTCTCGATTGCTGCGCGCGGTGCTGTTTCCCTTCCTCGTGGCACACGCGATCTTTCCGGCCATGTGGGTCGTGAACGTGCTGCTCAATCGGCCGGTAACAGGTGACTGGTACCTCGTGAAGGTCGTGGCCAATCATTTCGTGGCCGGCGACTGGTCGCGCCTGTATGCAGTCGGAGACCAGACGCTCGTGTCGGGCCTTTACTGGCTTTACCCGCCGTACGCACTGTACGTTGTCGCCCCGCTCGCCTGGGTCCCGGACATATGGGCTTACTGGGTGCTGGTCGGTGTGGATGTCGTGGCGGTGGCCGTCTCCCTGCGGCTCCTTCGACGCCTCGAGCCGTTCCGTGACATGCGTGACGAATGGCTTCTGGCGATTGTCATGTCGGCACCGATGCTCACCACAATCGTTGCGGGTCAGCGCAGCGCGCTGATCATGCTGTGCATTGCCGGCGCGGCATCTCTTTGGACGCGGGGCAAGGTGACAAGCGCGTGCGCGGTACTTGGACTGCTCGCGATGAAGCCGAACTGGGGCATCGCGTTCGGCTTGCTGGCCATCGTACAGCGCAAGTGGAGGGGCGTTGCAACGATGGCCGGCGTGGTTGTACTGCTGTGCGCGCTGACAATCCCGCTCGGGGTTCAGCTCTGGGTGGATTTCCTGGGCATCTCGGTCGGCGAGGCTCTCACGATCTCGGGCTACGAGCCGCAGAAGCAGATTACCCTCAGGGCCTTCCTGGAAGGCGCGATCGGGAAAGGAGATCTGACGCTGATCCTCTGGGCGATGGCGGCGGTCGCATTGATTGTGGCCGCTGTCGTTGCCTGGCGCGCGCCGGGCACACCGCTTCGGCACCTTGGCATCGCAGTGCTCTTGACCGTTTCCGCGAGTCCCTACCTGTTTTTCTACGACGCCCTCGTGCTGGCGATTCCGGCAACCGTCTGGTGGGCCGAGCGCGAGAGATGGGCGCGAACGCCGTGGCTCATTGTCGGTGCGCTGCTGGCACTGACATGGTGCAGCGAGCAGTGGCTGTATTCCTGGAGCTGGTTCGCGTCGGCTGCGGGTATCTTCTGGCGCCCGCCGGTTTCAATCGTGGGTCTCACCGCCGCTGTCTGGCTGCTGCTGGCTGCTCGAGAAGCGGTGCGATCGCCGTCGAACCGACGACCAGCCGCCGATAGTGTGATGTCCCAATTTGGGACACGATCCGTTCAGTGAGCGGGTGTGCTGCCCGGGCCCAGAAAGGAATCCCGGCCGGCGCAGACTTAACGTTCCCGATCAATGTTCACAGCCGGTAAAGCGTTTCAGGACATACAGTTATGGAGCTTCATCAGACGAGGCCATGGGCTCGGTCCTTGCTCCTGCCGGTACCAATTCCGGCCACGTGATTCAGGTGTGAGCGGTTGATGGAATTCGACGTCACGATCGTCGTACCTTGCTACAACGAAGCGCCGCGGCTTCGCGTGGATGCCTTTCGCGCGTTCGCATTGACGGCGCCCCGAGTCCGGTTTCTGTTCGTGGACGACGGGAGCACAGACGAGACATCCAGGGTACTGACGGGCCTCGAGGCCACAGCGCCCGATCGGTTTCAATTCATAGTTCTGCCCTCGAACAAGGGCAAAGCGGAGGCAGTCCGGACCGGAATGCTCGAAGCGTTCGCGAGTGGCGGCCGCTACGCCGGCTACTGGGACGCCGATCTCGCGACACCGCTTTCAGAAATTCAGCGGTTTATCGATACGCTCGACGCACATCCGGAACGCGACATCTGCTTCGGCGCGCGCGTACAACTCCTCGGTCGCGCCATCGAGCGGCGACCCTACCGGCATTACATCGGCCGTCTGTTTGCGACGGCAGCATCCATGGCGCTTCGTCTGCCCATCTACGACACGCAGTGCGGTGCCAAGCTGTTTCGCATATCTCCCGCGATGGGCGCTCTGTTTGCGGAACCGTTTCTTGGCAGATGGACCTTTGACGTGGAAATCATCGCGCGGCTCGCGCAACAATGCGCTGGGGAACGACCTCATCCGCGTGACGTGATATACGAGCTCCCTCTTCACGAGTGGCGTGACATCGACGGCTCAAAAGTGCATCCTGTGGACTTCGTGACCGCACTCATCGAGCTGGACCGGATCCGGCGGCGGTACGCGATCAACGGTGCTTCTACGCGTTCGTCCGGAATTGCCGTACATAACCAACACCGCGTCGAAACCCGTTGACCTGCGCCACGGGCGGCCGTGCGGCCGCATATCCTCTCGTGAGGACGAGCGGCCTGCGTCGATTCCTCCGTCTCGTGCTGTTTCCGTTCCTTGCGGCACATGCCATCTTCCCTGCCGCCTGGTTCGTCGGCGTGTGGCGCAATGGGCCCGCGGCCGGTGACTGGCATCATCTGAAGACCGTGGCCGACCATTTCGTGGCGGGCGACTGGTCTCGACTCTATGCCGTCGGAGAGCAGGCACTGGATCCCCAGTACTTCTGGCGTTACCCACCCTTTGCGCTGTACGTCGTCGCGCCGCTCGCGTGGCTGCCGGACGTATGGGCGTATCTGGTGCTGGTCGGTATCGAAATCGCCGCGGTTGCCGCCTCGCTGTTGTTGCTTCGACGCCTCGAGCCGTTTCGAGACATGCGCGGTGAATGGCTTCTGGCGATAGTCCTGTCGGCCCCGATGCTCAGCGTCATTGTCACGGGCCAGAGCAGCGGGCTGATCATGCTGTGCATTGTCGGCGCCGCATCGCTGTGGACGCGCGGCAAGGTGACACTCGCATGCGCCGTGCTTGGACTGCTCGCGATCAAGCCGAACTGGGGCATCGTGTTCGGCTTGCTGGCCATCGCCCGCGGGGAATGGAAAGGAGCGGCGGCGATGGCTGGCGTTGCCGCTCTGCTGTGCGCGCTGAGCCTCCCGCTGGGATTTCAGCTCTGGGCGGACTTCCTGGGCGTGTCGGTCGGGCACTCGTTCACGCTTCAGGACTACGAGCCGCAGAAACACATCATGCTCAGGGGTTTCCTGGAAGGAACGTTGGGCCGAGGAGATCTGACGTTCGTGCTCTGGGTGTTTGCGGTGGCCGTGCTGGTCGTGACGGCTGTGCTCGCCTGGCGCACGCCCGGTTCTCCGCTTCGACATCTCGGCCTCGGCGTGCTCCTGGCGGTCTCTGCTAATCCCTACGCGTTTTTTTACGACGCCCTCGTGCTGGCTGTTCCGGCAACCGTCTGGTGGGCCGAGCGCGATCGATGGGCGCGAACGCCGTGGCTCATTGTCGGTGCGCTGCTGGCGCTGACGTGGTGCTCGGAGCAGTGGTTGTATTCCTGGGGAATGGCGGCGGGGCCTGCAGGGGTCCGGTGGCGTCCACCGGTGTCGATCGTTGGCCTCACCACGGCTATCTGGCTGGTGCTCGCCGCCCGTGACGCGATTCGGCGACCTCCGAACCTTCAGACATGAGTGTCTCAGGGTGTACCCTGACCGCTCTCGAACTCTCACAAATCTCGTAAGGGTCAGACTTTCTGCCTGAGCTAGTCTCCCTAGCGCGGACATTTATCTGAGACGGGCAGAGGGTGATGCGATCAAACTGTGACATAACTCTCTCAGTATCAATGAAATAAGAGCGTTATCCCACTTCCTGGTAATGACAGAAGTATTGGCCGCGATGCTGCTACCGCAACGTGAATCCACGACCGCTTCATGGCCACGATCACTCAAATACGGGACTTCAAGTCGCCGTCGGCGCTTTCATCGCGCGACGTGTCCAGTCGGTCGCTTTGCGTCGATCTCGATGGCACCCTCATCGCAACCAATCTCCTCTGGGAGTCGCTCGTTCTCCTCGTCAAGCACCATCCTCTCGTTGCGTTGCGCGTTCCATTCTGGTTGCTGCGGGGCAAGGCATACCTGAAGAGACAGCTTGCCGAATGGGTTCGGCCAAACCCGGCGACTCTTCCCTACAAATCGGACGTCCTCGATTTCGTTCGCGAGGCGTACACAGCCGGACGTGAAATCGTGCTTGCGACCGGTTCGGACCATCACGTGGCCGCAGACGTCGCGGCACATCTTGGCTGCTTCAGCAGCGTCATCGCGAGCGATGGCGCGGCCAATCTCACAGACGTCCGGAAGAGTGCTGCCCTCGTTCGACGGTTCGGCGTTGGCGGATTCGATTACATCGGCGACAGCCACGCGGACCTGACATCGTGGGCTGCGGCTCATCGCGCACTGTTGGTAAACCCGTCGGCGCTGCTGCTGAAGCGTGTGTCCGCAGGCGCGAAAGTGGACCGTGTGTTCGCCGCCTCGAGACGCTGGCCGATGGCGGTGCTGAAGGCGCTTCGCGTTCACCAATGGGTAAAAAATCTCCTGGTGTTCGGTACCGCTCGTGATGGCGCACGAAATCCGGGACTCGCAGAAGCTGCTTGCCGCGAGCGTCACGTTCCTCGTGTTCAGCCTTCTGGCGTCCAGCGTCTACATCGCCAACGACCTGCTCGATCTGGAATCGGACAGACAACATCCTCGCAAGAAACGGCGGCCCTTCGCTGCCGGCGATCTGTCAATTCCGGCAGGGGCTGGACTCTCCGCGGGATTGCTCTGCGCTGCGCTCGTGGTCGGGGTTCTCGCACTGCCTCCTCTTGCGTTCGCCTGTGTCGCTGCGTATGGAGCGCTCGCGACGGCATATTCGTTTCACCTGAAACGTTTTGTCGTCGTCGATGTCATGGTGCTGGCGTCGCTCTACGTTCTGCGCGTCGTTGCGGGTGGCATGGCGGCGGACGTTCCTCTGTCGCATTGGTTCGTCGGGTTCTCTCTGTTCATCTTCCTCAGTCTCGCGCTGATGAAACGGCACGCCGAACTTACCCTGCTTGAAAAGCAAGGGAGATCGGACGCTAACGGACGGGGCTACATATCGTTGGACCGGGAATGGGTTGGGTCGACCGGAATCGCCAGTGGGTATCTCTCCGTAGTCGTTCTGGCTCTTTATATTGCGAGCGACGACGTCGAAAGACTGTATCGATGGCCCACTCTGCTCTGGCCTGTCTGCGTCGCGGTGCTCCTGTGGATCAGCCGCATGTGGGCGCTCGCCTACCGGGGCTCCATCGACGACGATCCCGTCGTTGTCACGCTCAAGGATCCTGCCAGCTACGCCGTCGGGGCACTCATTGCCACTCTGATGTTCGTGGCCGCGTGGATGTAGCGTGGAAATTGCCGGCTGGGGACGCTTTCCTGTTGTGGCGGCCGAGGAGCGCCACTCCGAAGATCTGTTCCACCTGACGAAACGTGCGCCACTGTCGCGAGGTGCCGGACGCGCATACGGCGACGCCTCCCTGCCGAGCTCCGTGGACCCTGTGGCGAACACGACGCTGGCGAACCGCATTCTGGAATTCGACGCCACGACCGCGACACTGACAGCCGAAGCGGGCCTGTCGCTCGACGAGATTTATCGAATCTTCCTTCCACGCGGTTACTTCACGCCGGTATCGCCCGGTACGCGATTCGTCACAATTGGCGGCATGGTCGCGAGCGACGTGCACGGCAAGAACCATCATCTCGAGGGAACTATCGGACAGCATGTCGATGGCCTGACGATGAGAGTCGCGACAGGCGACGTGGTCAAATGCTCACCGGACCTCAATCCCGACTTGTTCCGCGCAACACTCGGCGGGATGGGGCTGACCGGTCACATCCTGAACGTGACACTACGACTCGCGCGCGTGCCCTCTCCATGGATCGTCGCGGAGCGGGAACGCATCGCCGACATCAGCGGCTTCCTGGAGGCGCTAGAGTCCGCAGGTCGATCCTGGCCGATGACAGCCGGTTGGATTGACTGTCTCTCTACCGGCCCGCGGATGGGGCGTGGAGTACTTTATCGAGGACGATGGGCCAACCCCGACGAGGCGCCCGATCGGTTCCCGAGTTTACGACAACCCTTACCCGTGCCGTTCACGTTCCCGGAATTCGTCCTGTGGCCGCCGACGGTTCGCACGTTCAACGCCATCAACTATTGGCGGCACGTACCGCGCGTTCGCCGAGGCATTGTTCACCCGAAACGGTTCCTCTATCCGCTGGATTCAGTGGGGAACTGGAACCGGATGTACGGAAAACGCGGTTTCACCCAGTACCAGTGCGTACTGCCTGCGGAGGCTGGACCTGGCGCCGCGGCGCGGTTTCTGCGCGTCCTGACAAAGCGAGGGGGCGCGTCCTTTCTGTGCGTCATCAAGGACTGCGGACCACAGGGGATAGGGCTCCTGTCGTTCCCGCGGTCGGGAATTTCGATTGCGCTCGACATTCCCATGCGCGACGACGTCCAGTCGCTCGTGGACGCGCTCAACGAAGTGGTGATCGCCGAAGGCGGTCGTATCTATCTCGCCAAGGACGCGCTCACACGACCCCACCATTTCCGGCGGATGGAGGCACGCCTCGACGAGTTTCTTCACGTACGCCGCAGTTGGGACCCGCACGGTCAGATTAGAAGCGCCCAGTCAGTCCGTTTGTTCGGCTGGTAGCCCCCATGAACGCGGTGGTACTGGGTGGAACGAAGGGGATGGGGCGCGCCCTGGCGAGGCTCTTGGCGACGCGCGGGCATCAAGTATTCCTGCTCGGGCGAGACCTCGAAGATCTTCAACGCAGCGCCCGCGACCTGGAAGTGCGTGGTGCGTCAGCGCGCGTCAGCGTCGGGCTCTGCGATCTCCAGCGGCCTGAAACCTTCCCTGCCGCCCTCGACGCCGCTGCCGCAACGCTCGGTGCCGTCGATCTGGTCGTCGTGACTGCCGGCCTGTTTGCCACGCAGGAGACCCTTGAGAACGATCTGAATCTCGCCGGTCGCCTGCTCACGGTCAATTTCACCAACACCGTGCTCTTCTGTGAACACGTACGACAGCGCCTGTTCACCCGCGGCGGAACGTTATGCGTATTCAGCTCGGTCGCGGGCGAACGCGGACGTAAACCCGTCGTTCTGTACGGCGCTGCGAAAGCGGGTCTCACCCGGTACCTGGAAGGCCTCGATCATCGATTCCATCAAACTGGCTTACGTGTAATTTGCGTGAAGCCAGGCTTCGTGAAGACGTCGATGACCAGCGGGCTGCGGCCGCCTCCCTTTGCCGGCGAGCCTGAACAAGTTGCCGTGTGCGTACTGGCTGCGATCGAAAAACGTCAACCGGTTGTCTACGCGCCCAGAGTGTGGCGGTTGGTGATGCTGGTGGTACGCTGGCTGCCCCGGTTCGTGATGCGACGACTGAATTTCTAGACGATCAGAAACGCGGTGGGAGCAGATCGCTGTAGGGCTGGGTATGCCGCTGACATTCTGGTTCTGAGCCTCCAGTCGATCATCAGACTCCCCCACAAGAACAGCGTCGTCCACAGATAGATTGACCCGAGCGTCAGTCCAGCCCACCGCGACGCGGGGATTTCGATAATGATGACGAGGAAAGGCACGACAAGTCCGGGAATCGCCAGTAGAGCCAACGCGTCGCGCAGCCGGGACGCGTGGGGCTTCCAGGATACATAGACCGCTGCCGCCGGACCAGCGATGAACCACAGATAGTAAATCCAACCGAGCGGCGACACGAGCTGCGCCGTCAACAGGAGGCCGGCAAATATGTGATCCACCAAGCGCGGGGGGCTTTGCCGCAGAAGATGCAGAAACACCACCCCGATCAGGAACACCAGAACACTCGTCACAGGTGTGACCATCCAAGGCGCAATCACTACCGGCGTATAGAAGGGATTTTCGACGAATGCCCGACTGACGAGCGCCGCAACCGAGCCGTTCATGGATGCCCAGGTCCAATCCACTGCAGACAGCGCTGCGAGCCATTGTTCATACGCCGTCCATCCAAAAACTGCGAGTCCGACGATGACGCACACGGCGCCTGCGCCGACCATGAACGCGGCAGGCTTGCGGTCGCGTCGCAGAACCAGATAGATGAGAAATATTCCGAGGAACGGCTTGATGCTGGCGCACACACCCAGATATGCGGCGGCTCTATTCCAGTTGTTGTGACGAGCTGCAATCCAAGCAAGAGTGATCGGCAATAGCAACAGGAACGTGAGCTGACCAGTTGCCGCAATCGTGCCGGTTGCCGAACAGAGAATTACGGCAGCCGCCGTCCAGAAAAACCGTGCAGGCGTCCAATTGATCTGCAGCTCGCGCGCGATTGCGCGAAGGCTGAGGCACAACGCTGCAAGATTGACAGTGAGCCACAGTAAGAATGCGTTGGTGGGATTGAGCAGCGCGAACGGCAGGATCAGCAGGTGGAAGTGCGGCGGGTTCATGTTGAGGAATTGCCGCGTTTCCGTCTCGCCGACAGGGATCTCCGTTGCGGGGCTCGGTCCGTACATGTCCTGGCCGTCCAGGAACAACCTTGCGGAGTAATAGAACTTGCCGAAGTCGTTCATGTGCAGCCGCTGCACCATGTAGACCGTCAACTGAATGTAGAACAGCAGGCACACAGCGCACAGAACCCCGACCACAGTCGTCGTTCCCGCCCGAAAAAGGGGTCTCCACGGATGCGGAACACGCAGTTGCCGGACAGGCATAGCGTCGATGGCGTCGTGACGGCTCGAAGCAGACGCTGTCACAACGCGGCGGCACGCAGATATTCGAGCTCGGGTACAAGGTCGAAGCGCGTGGCGTAGCGCGATGGTAACTCCCCGCGATGGTCGATTCGGCCCGCGTCGGTGATGCCAAGAAAACGCGACGCCCGTTTGAGATAGTCGATTTTTCCAGGATCGAGCCCGATCACGCGGGCGCACGTCGCATCCACCGCAACGAGGTCGGATCCCATCGCGACGAAGCCCAATGCACGCTCACGACCCATGATTGGGCCGTCCCCCTCCATCGCGGTGACAGCGTCCACGATGGTGAAGTGAGGACGAATCGTCGACACGAGATCGACGATGGAGTTGGGAATCCCATGCATGTGCAGAACGTTCTTCGGCCAGCCGTATACCGCACCGGGGACGGTGCCGAAGAGGTTTTTCATGCTGCACGTCATGCCCGCCCAATGGTGCGTCTTCAGCTTCGGCATGGAGATGATGAAGTCCGACTGCAGGAGCTCCACCGGCAACGCGAGTTCCCGCAGACCCGTGAACCAGCTCCTCAGCGGGACCATGCGAACATCGTCGTGATTCAGGTCCACAAACCGAATACGGTTTTCGCGCAACTGATCCGCAAGACCGGTCGCGGACAGGAGGTACTCGATGTCGCGACGATGTCCTGGGCCTTCTCCGATGATCACATCCGAGGCACCCGCGCGACGACAGGCAATCGCCGCTCCGGCTACGACATGCGGGTGCGTATTGATCGCGGTACCCGGTTCGTACTCGACCATGTTCGGTTTCAGAAAAACCCGGCGACCGTTGAGGTTAGCGCCGAGCTGACTGAATCCCCGGTACACGAGGTCGGCAAAATCGGTGGCGTAGTTACTCGCCGGAAACAAGCCCACGGTCGAACGCTCCGGAACGTTGAAGCTCTGGGGGTCGTAGACCCGCCGACACCCGACCGCCAACAGCGGCACCGACAATGCCGCGAGAAAATGTCGGCGGGACAGTGGCCGCGCGTGGGTGGCCGGATCGAAGGGTTTCATGCGGCGCCCAGCGTGAACGCTGCCAAAGGACCGTCGCTCAGGGCATACAGCGCCATGGCCAACCCGAGCAGGTCGTCATTCCAACCCGGCGGCGAATGTCGGTCGGCTATTAATTGGGTGAGATGCTGCTCTGGAGCGATTGCTGGAAGATCGTAAGCGCGAAGGCAGATGATCGCCAGCGAGAGCGCGACAGTCGACCGCTCTGAAAGTACATCGCGCTGCAGTTGTTGCAGTCCCCGCACAACGGCGGGCTCGTCCCGCCGGTTCTGGAGGGCGAGCAACGCGAGTGCAGTGGTGGGCACGTATGGCATCAGGTCCTTGCCATAGACGTTCGGATTGCCGTAGTTCCACCCACCGCCCCGGCACGCGCGATCGCTCAACATCTCCTCACCGAGACGAACACGCTCCGCGGCATCGGGGTACCGTCCGCGTGCGAGGCGCTGCTTGAGGAGCAATACAGACCAGGCCGTCGGCTCCACCCAACTCGCCGTCCCATCTACCCACGACCACGCCTCGAGACTGTTGTCCTGTCTTGCAATGGCTGGCGAATCGGGCCCAAAGGTCATGCCTTTTGACGCAATCAGCAAACGAACGATTGTTTCGGCCGCTGCGCTCGTCGAGGCCGACTGCAGCAGCGTCAGCGCAGCGATTGCGTTGAAGGCATGGTTTGGTGGCGCGCCCGGGATATCGATCAGCCAGTTCTCACTCCGGGGCCACTGACGGAGCGGTTCCAAATTGGGCGTTCCGCCCTGCGAAAGCGCCAGAAGCGCCCAGCACGTCGGCTCGATGCGACTCCGCTTGCCGGAATGATAGGCCCAGCCCCCGTCAGCGTTGCGCGCCTGCTGCAGGGCCGCGGACATGCCGGCGCGGAGTTCTGGCCGATCCGGAACACTCAAAGACACACCATTACTTTCGGCTGGTCTGGCATGCGCTTGCACGGTCAGACGGGCGATCTTTGAGAAAGAGAGGGCTGGCGCACCGGACGCCAGCCCCACTCGAGGGTGCCGTAAAGCTTTACGAACCGAGCTTT
The DNA here is from genome assembly GCA_963814955.1 of uncultured Acidobacteriota bacterium. Lineage (GTDB taxonomy): Bacteria > Acidobacteriota > Vicinamibacteria > Vicinamibacterales > UBA2999 > DATCJA01. The sequence continues at coordinate 834,314 of CAWFEX010000004.1, read as the reverse complement.
GCCGAAGCGGAACTGACCCAAGAACCCATATCCGAGTACCAGCCGTTGAGCTCGGTTCCGAGCAGCGTCGCACCAAGCAGCGCACCGATCGACACAAACGATCCCAGCAACGGGTACTCAATCAGGTCCTGGCCCTGATCGTCACGAATGAAACGAGCGAACATGTCCAACTCCTCTTTTGTGTGTTATCAACACGCTGCGTTTGCCAGCGCGCACCGCGAACGCGACCTAGTTGAGCAACGCGGTTGCCATTTCTATATCGCTGCGGATAGATTTCGTGATCTAGCAGATTTCAAAGGACTTAGTGCTGTTCAACACACATGGGAGCTCTCATGCAGCTATTTTGCGCCGGCATCGTCTCCCATGCTCCGCAGAAATCAGTCTGGTCGGGACAAGGATTCGGGAACAGCGTGAGAATCTGCGGTGGTCAGGAGACTCGGGACGGAACCGGCAGGTCTCGACGCCGAGGATTCCCTAGATCGCCAGGACAAAAGAGCGCTTTCTGGCTGACTCTTCCTGATGGCCACAGCCGGTCCGGGACCATACACCAGCCTTCAAGTCTTTCTCGGCCTAGGACTTGCGCCGTCTTGAAAGCAGGCTCCGGCCCGGTGCACGGTTGCTGCAATTCCCCCAGAACGGCCCCTTCGGGCGCGATCCCCTTATGACCCAACATGCTCATACCTTGTCGGTACTGATCCCCGCCTTCAACGAGGAGCGGACGATCGTTCCTGTTCTACGAAAAGTGGTCGCCCTCGGTTCGGTGCTGAAGGAGATCATCGTCATCGACGACGGCTCACAAGACCGGACACCGGAGCTGGTTGAGGAGTATGCCCAGAAGCACCCGCTGATCCGCCTTTATCGTCTTTCAAGGAATTGCGGAAAAACGGCCGCCATTCAGCACGCGCTGGACCTGGCCACCGGCGAGATCATCATCGTCCAGGACGCCGACCTCGAATGCAATCCAGCGGAGATTCCGGACGTGATTGCGCCCATCCTGGCCGGGGATGCCGACGTCGTATACGGGAGCCGGTTCATGGTGAGGCGAGCCGCCCCGGTAATGTATTTCTCGCACTACATCGCCAACACGGCACTGACTTTCTGCTCGAACCTTCTCACCAACCGCAACATGACGGACATCGAGACCTGCTACAAGGCGTTCAGGGCAGGCGTGATCAAGCCGCTGCGTCTGACGAGCCGTGGCTTCGGCATGGAGGTGGAGATCACGGCCATGGTGACGAAGAGCCGGGCTCGCACGTACGAGAGTCCCGATCTCGTACCGAAGCCGGAGCTACGAAGAGGGGAAGAAAATCGGGATCTGGGACGGCGTGATGGCCGGTTTCTATATCTTCTACTACAACCTCATCGCTCCTCGCCTGCCGAAGGGGCGACATTACATCTCCGAGGTCAACAGCTTTCTTGTTGCTGACCGTTACCGGCGGACCCCGGTGATAGTTGTCGCCGCTGGGACCGCCGCGTCGGCCTGATCTGGTGTCGATGGCCCGTCTGCAGGCGCGGTTCAACGACGACGATCTGCTATCCATCCTGATCTTCGTCGTGCTGGCGGCGTACGCCTGCCTGTTGCCCGCACAGAACGATACCTTCCTGCACCTGCGGTCGGGCATGCAGATGTGGCAAACCGGCGCCTTCCTTCTGACCGAACCCTTTTCCCACACGGCGTACGGGGCCGAGCTGAACAACCACTGGTGGCTCACTCAACTGGTGTTTTACGGGGCGCATTCTGTCGGAGGCCCCTTCCTGCTCACTGTCGTGGCGGGTGCGTGCGCCCTGGCGGCAGTCGCGGGTTCGTGGCGGCTGGTCCGATGCGGCTGGGAACTGCGCGTGGTACTTCTGGCGTGGCTTGCAATCACCACCGCACCATCATGGTCAATTCGCCCTCAGGTGATCAGCCTCGCGCTCCTCGTGGTGGTACTGCATCTGATCGCGCGCAATCGGCTGTGGTGGCTGCCGCTGGTCTGCGTCGTCTGGGCGAACGCCCACGGCCTCGTCATCTTCGGCGTAGCCATGAGCGGAGCCGTGCTGATAGAGGCGCTCGTCTGGTCGCGACACGAGATGAAGCGTGCCGCGATCGTTCTGGCCGCGTGCGTCGCTGCGCCAATGATTTCCCCACTCGCCTGGAACTACTGGCCCCAAATCCTGACGACAGTGTCACTGGCCCACGAGCTGCAGATTCGGGAGTACCAGATGCCGCTCCGCCTTAGTGACATCCCGTTCTGGATTGGCCTCGGCGCACTCGTCGTGGCGACGTTGCTGCAGCGACGCCACCTGGCCAGGCTCGAGCGCCTGGATCGCATTCTGCTGATTGGCGCGTTGGGGCTGTCCGTGGCCGCGGTTTCTGCGGCTCGCAACGTCGCCTTCTTCTCAGTCGTCGCCGCGCCCGCCTTGTCACGCTTGTGGAAGTACCATTCGGTTGCCTTGCCCTCCCATCGACGCCCGCAGCCACTTGGCGCGGTCGCCTGGGGGCTGTGTCTGCTGGTGGCCGCTGGAAGCGCGATCGGAGTGTTCGTCCAGTGGCGCGACGCCGGCACGCGGCTGGGATGGGAACCGGTGTCGAAGAACGCCATTGCGGCACTTCGAAACTGTCCCGACCGGCTGTTCAACGAGATGCTGGACGGCGGCTATTTGATATGGGCGGTGCCGGAACGCCGGGTGTTCGTCGATGGCCGGATGGAGGCGTATCCAGCCAGAGTGCTTCGCGCCAGTCGCGAGGCGGACCTTTATGGCGAGTACGAGGCCATCTTCGCCGAATACGGCATCAACTGCGCCGTCGTGACCACAGGATCCACCCTCGCCTCGAGGCTCGGAGGCGACCCGGGGATGGCTCGCGTATTCGCTGATTCCGACAGGCAGGTCTTCGTCAGAACCGAACGCGACAAACTTGGACTCCTCAGCCTAAAGTCTGCCAAACAGTGAACTGCAGTATAGCCAGGCGCAGATAACCGCGAGGATCTGGGCTCTCCACTGCGGTACAACCTGTGCAGGAATATATCTGTTTCGATTTATATCCCCAGATGATTATCGGCTTGGGTCGTCCCGACTCAGGTCGATCGAGGTTGGAGCCAAGCCATGGTCAGTTCGTTATCCGATCTTTGCTCACGCATGAACGGCACGGCGTCCCTTGTCCTCCAGGGCGACCGGCGCCAGATGCCCGACCGCCGAAGGGCCCGTCGTGGCGGCCGCCGTGCCGACGATGTCAATCTGGCAGCCGATGAGCTCGATATGCGATCGGTTGCGATCCGCCGAACCCTGGCCATTGCACAGCTCTCGTCAATGCCTGCTTCGGATGACGCCCCTCGCGGGGACGCCCGTTACCGCGTGGTGACGCATCCTCCGGATGCCGCGGCACGCCGGTTGGCGACCACCAGCCCGCGCACGCGCAAGTAGAGGCGCAGGAGTCGCCAGACGTGATCGCACTGGAATACCCGCCCCGGGTAAGGGTCGAGTGGTTTCTGGCAGGCACACGAGTGTGCCTGGCAGGCGGCGCGTTGATCGCCGTCTCAGCGGACGCGCCTACAGTGGCCGTCCATAGTCTCCTCATCTGGTACCTCGATCTTCAGCCTGGGCGTTCTCGCGCTCGTATGGGCCCCGGTCAGTTTCGGCCGCGGCTGGGCGGCGGCCCTCCACCTGTTCGACCTGGCGACATTCACGGCCCTCATGGTGGCAACCCAGGGCGCCGCCAGCCCGTTCTTCGTCTCGCTCATCTTCCTGCTCGTCAGCGCCACCATACGATGGCAAGTGAAGGGAACATGGTGGACGGCTGCCGCCACCATGGCAGCATTTGCCCTGGCCAGCATCTATTCCTCGACGTCCGGGGCCGGTCCGCTCGTAGGCCTCCTCACCTACTTAATCCGCGTCGTCTACCTGATCATCGTCGCCGTGCTGCTCGCGTATCTCGCCGCGCACCATCGGAAATACCACAACGAGATTGGCCGCCTTGCGGCATGGCCGCGCACCATGTCGCGCGAGCCCTACGCCGTTGTGTCGGAAATCATGGCAAAGGCGAGCGACCTGCTGAACGCGCCTCGCATCGTGCTGGTGTGGAGCGACGCGGAAGAGGTCATCGGTGAACGTTGCCTGGATGGCTGATGGCGCGGTGATGTGGAAGAAGGAGCCGGCCGACGCGTACGGCGCGCTCGTCTCTCCCACGCTTGTCGGTCGCACGTTCCAGACACCCAACGCGACAGGCGAGCAAAGCCGGGTCGTCGTGCTCACACGGGGTCGTTTTCTGCGTCGGCGCTGCCGGCCGATAGATGAACGCCTGCGAGCGCGGTTCGCGATGCGCGCCGTGGAGTCGTGGCCGCTCGATGGCGATCTCGTCCGCGGCCGCCTGTTCTGCCTCGACAAGCCGACGCAGTCGCTCGACGACCTCACCACGGGCGAGTTCGTCGCCCGTCTCGCGACTTCCCGCCTCGACGGGCTGTACTTGCTGGATCGTCTCCAGGACGCCAGGGCGCTCGAGGAGCGCGTGCGCGTTGCACGCGACCTTCACGACAGCGTTCTGCAGTCGCAGGCCGGTGCGGCTCTCCAATTGCTCGCGGCTCGCCGCCTGCTCGAACGCGATCCGAACGCGGGCAAGCAACTGCTTGAAGAAGTGCAGCAGCACCTCGAGCACGGCGAGCTGGAAATGCGCGCCTTCATCCGCGACCTGCGCCCATCGCGCCGGACGGCATCGGAAGTGGCCCCCGTGGCGCTCCGAGAGCGTTTGCAGGATCAAGCGCAACGCGTCGAGCAGCAATGGAACGTCGATGTCACGCTCGACATGGACGAGGCGGCCGACCAGCTCAGCGACAAGGTGGCGGCCGACCTGTATCGTCTCGTGAAGGAAGGCCTCGTCAACGCGGCAAGGCATGCCGAACCGTCGGCCATCCGTGTCGCGTTGTCGGTTGCCGATGGTCGCGTGAATCTGACGATCGCAGATGACGGAAAGGGATTTCCGTTCAGCGGCACCTACGACCTTGCCTGGCTCGAACAGATGGACGAAGGGCCGGTCACGCTGCGTGAACGCGTCGCCGCGCTCCAGGGGAATCTCACACTCACCTCTTCGAAACAGGCCGGTACGGAGCTCCTCATTACCGTGCCGCTTGCGACTGCCTGACGCTCATGCCGATGAACCTCGTTCTCGTCGACGACCATCCGCTCATGCTTGCGGGCCTCACGCAATTGCTGCGCGCAGAACCCGACTTCGACATCCTCGCGACATGCGGAACGGTGGAAGAGGGCCTCGATGCCGTGAGCAAGTACCAGCCCGACGTGCTGGTGCTCGACCTGAAGCTGGGCGAAGACGATGGTCTCAGTCTTCTGAGCCGTCTCGCGCGCGACTCGCGTCCGGCCGTGGTCATCCTGACCGCCGCCGAGGATGAAAACATCTGGCTCAAGGCGGCACAGCTCGGAGCACGCGGCATCGTGCTCAAGGCCACGGCGCCGCGCGTTCTGGAAGACTGCCTCCGCGCGGTGCATCGAGGAGAGACGTGGCTGAACGTCGGCGGTGTCGATCTGTCGATGCGGCTGGCGCAGCGCGAAGCCGCTGAAGCCGAGCTCGAGAGCCTGCTCACGCCGCGCGAGCTCGAAGTGGTGCGGCTCGTGGCGCTCGGCGCCGACAACCAGGAGATTTCCGATCGCCTGTCCATCAGCCTCGGCACGGTAAAGATTCACCTGCATCACGTGTACGACAAGCTGCGCCTGTCCGGACGCGAGGCGTTGCTCCAGCTGTTGCGCGACAAGAGCTATTGACCCCGCCTGCGGATGATTGAACAGCCCTCTTCCCTGGCCGGCCTCACGGCCTACGCGCGCAGGCCGGTTGCTGAAAATGCGGGTTCGCGCCTGGCTGATTCAACGGTGCTCGCGTTCCTGTCGCCGCTGTTCGCCGCCACGATGCTGGTGAGCGCCGCGCTTCTCTTTTTTGTCGAACCGATGTTCGCGAAAATGGTGTTGCCGCGCCTCGGCGGCAGTCCGGCCGTATGGAACACGTGCGTGGTGTTCTTCCAGGCCACGATGCTCGCGGGCTATGCGTACGCGCATCTGATCGCGCGACGTCTTCGACTGTGGCAGCAGCTGGTACTCCATACGGCAGTACTTCTCTTCATTACGTTGAGCCTGCCCATTGGAATACCTGAAGGATGGATCCCACCGGTCGATCGCACGCCGATCCCGTCGTTGCTGGTCCTGCTGCTCGTCACCGTCGGCGGCCCCTTCTTCGCGGTCTCGGCAACTGCCCCGCTGCTCCAGCGGTGGTTTTCTCACACGCGCCATCCCTCCGCCAGCGATCCGTATTTCCTGTACGCGGCCAGCAACGTTGGGAGCATGGTCGCGCTGCTCGGCTATCCATTCATCGCCGAGCCGTCGTGGCCGCTGTCCCTACAGAGTGATGGATGGTCGGCCGGCTATGTGCTGCTGGCCACCCTGATTGGCGCGTGCGCAATCGGTGTACTGCGCGGCCAGGCGCACAATCAGCGGCCTGAGCTGGCGGCGTCAGATGCGACACCGACCATTGAGGAACAGCCGATCGCGTGGCGACGAAGGGCCAGGTGGGTTGCGTTGGCGTTTGTCCCTTCGAGCCTGATGCTTGCGGTCACCACGTTCATCTCGACGGACATCGCCTCGGTGCCGCTGCTCTGGATCGCCCCCCTCACGCTGTATCTCCTCTCGTTCGTGATGGCCTTCGCCGCGCGACAGGTCTTCTCACAGCGGGTTGGATCGGCAGTGATGGCAATACTTCTCTTCCCGCTGGCATTCGCCATCATCGTTCGCCTGCCCGGCCCACTGTCGTTCCTGATGCCGCTCCACCTCGTCGCGTTTTTCGTATGCGCGCTGGTCCTTCATCGCGAGCTTGCTCGTGACAGACCAGCCACGCGGCACCTCACCGAGTTTTACCTCTGGCTGTCGGTTGGTGGCGTCCTTGGCGGGGTCTTCAACACATTCGTGGCGCCCGTTGCGTTTACGGACGTCATCGAATACCCCCTCGTGATCGTCATGGCGTGCGCACTCAGTCCACTCGTCAGGCCGTGCAGGTCGCGGGCGATGGACTTCGCCCTTCCGCTCGGGCTGGGCGCGGTCGCGTTCGCGATAGTTCTCACACTCGAAACGTTCGGTATGAGCCCGATCGTCGTCGGCATGTTCGGCGCCCTCGTGACGCTGTATTGGGGGTGCTCACGACGACCGCTGCGGCTTGCCGCCGGCCTTGCGCTGGTTTTCGTCGTCGGGTTCGCGATGGTTGAGGGCGAGGGTGACGTACTGCACGCGGAGCGTACATTTTTTGGTGTGCTGCGCGTCCGCGCCATCGAAAGAAATGGACCGACTCACGCACTGTTCCACGGAAGCACGGTCCACGGCGAGCAGAGCCTGGATCCGGCCCTTCGTCAAAAGCCGACCGCTTACTACTACGAAGACGGCCCTGTCGGCCAATTCTTCTCGGCACTGAGCGATCGGTTCACGCGCGTGGGGGTAATCGGGCTTGGAACCGGGGCGCTGGCCGTATACACAACCCCGGACCAGCATTGGACGTTCTATGAAATCGACCCGGTCGTCGAGCGCATCGCTCGCGATACCCGGTTCTTCACGTACCTCGAGGATTGCGGCGTTGGATGTGACGTCGTGCTCGGGGATGCTCGCCTGTCGATGGCAGGGGCTCCGTCGGCCCGCTACGACGCCATCATTCTCGACGCGTTCAGCTCCGACGCGATACCCCTTCACCTGCTGACCAAACAGGCGCTGGAGCTGTACCTGGCGAAGCTCTCAGATCGCGGTGTCCTCGCGTTTCACATCTCGAACCGGCACCTGACGCTGCGACCCGTTATTGGCGCACTCGCACGCGACGCGGGTCTTGCCGCACGCGTCCAGCTGCACCGTCCGCCGGAAAAGTCGAGTGGACGTCCGTCTGAATGGGTCGTGATGGCGCGTTTTGAAGAACATCTGGGCGCACTGGCAAACGATTCGAGGTGGGAGCGTATCGCCGGCGACGGCCGGAATGTCTGGACCGACGATTATTCCGACATCCTGAGCGTCCTCGCGCGGCGTTAGCGCGGTACGTAGTGTCCGGCTTCAGCCGGACTGACACACGTAGTCAGACGTAGTGTCCGGCTTCAGCCGGACTGACACACGTAGTCAGACGTAGTGTCCGGCTTAGCCGGACTGACCACGTAGTCAGACGTAGTGTCCGGCTTTAGCCGGACGACACACGTAGTCAGACGTAGTGTCCGGCTTTAGCCGGACCGTCCCACATCGAAAAACCACCTGCGGTACGTGACCGTCCTGCGGGCACCCGCTATTCGAGCCGACGCTCCGGTCGATCGTCGCGGAAAACCAGGCCCTTCGCCCCCGTTCGGCGACCCGCTCCGCTCCGTGAGCGGAGCGGCAGTCACGCTACGGGCCTGGTTTACACTTTCGCGTGTCGCGACGCCGACAGTCGCGTCTCTCGAACAGCGGCTGCCCGCAGGTTGATTCACCGATGTGTCGGCGGCATCGCAATAGTCTTACGGCCGGCGGGCGCGGCATCTTGCGCAGCGCGACTTACGGAGCCGTGACCACCGAAGGTCATACGTAGTGTCCGGCTTCAGCCGGACTGACCACGTAGTCAGACGTAGTGTCCGGCTTTAGCCGGACCGTCCCACCTGCGGTACGTGACCGTCCTGCGGGCACCCGCTATTCGAGCCGACGCTCCGGTCGATCGTCGCGGAAAACCAGGCCCTTCGCCCCCGTTCGGCGACCCGCTCCGCTCCGTGAGCGGAGCGGCAGTCACGCTACGGGCCTGGTTTACACTTTCGCGTGTCGCGACGCCGACAGTCGCGTCTCTCGAACAGCGGCTGCCCGCAGGTTGATTCACAGATGTGTCGGCGGCATCGCAATAGTCTTACGACCCGCGGGCGCGGCATCTTGCGCAGCACAACTTACGGAGCCGTGACCACCGAAGGTCATACGTAGTGTCCGGCTTCAGCCGGACTGACCACGTAGTCAGACGTAGTGTCCGGCTTTAGCCGGACCGTCCCACCTGCGGTACGTGACCGTCCTGCGGGCACCCGCTATTCGAGCCGACGCTCCGGTCGATCGTCGCGGAAAACCAGGCCCTTCGCCCCCGTTCGGCGACCCGCTCCGCTCCGTGAGCGGAGCGGCAGTCACGCTACGGGCCTGGTTTACACTTTGCGCGTGTCGCGACGCCGACAGTCGCGTCTCTCGAACAGCGGCTGCCCGCAGGTTGATTCACAGATGTGTCGGCGGCATCGCAATAGTCTTACGACCCGCGGGCGCGGCATCTTGCGCAGCGCGACTTACGGAGCCGTGACCACCGAAGGTCATACGTAGTGTCCGGCTTCAGCCGGACCACAGGCCGACGTCAGGTCCAACGGCTTACTACTTGCGAGGCTTGCGCGCGATGTAGATGCGCTCGGTGTGATCAAGGCCGTATTCGCGAATGAGATCAGGGCTCAGATCAAGCCCGTAGCGTTCGATCTGCACGTCGAAGCCGGCCTCGGTAAGCCGATCTGCGAAGTCTTTCCAGCCGTAGTAGCGGACGTGGTCGAACTGAAGAAACTTCGTGACACGCGTCTGTTCGTCGGCAGTCGGATCTTCGAGCGAATCCGGTTCGTCGCGCACCGGCACTTGGAGCACCGCGAACCCGCCCGGCTTCAACACCCTCGAACATTTCCCGCATTCCGGCACGATCGTCCGGGGGATGTGCTCGAAGACGTGGTACGCGATCATGACGTCCCACGACTCATCGGGCTGAGCGAGCTTGGTGAGGTCCAGATGGAAGTCGGCTGGACGATCTGGCTGGTCCCATGACGTCGCGTAACGCAGGTTTCGTCGAGCCTTGAATACGGCACTGAGCCCTGGCTCCGGTGAGAAGTGCAGCAGCGAGAGCCGATCCGCAAACAGCCGTGTCCTCTCGCTGAGATACAGATACAACAACCGATGTCGCGCCATCGAGCCACATACGCCACACGTGTGGTTCGGGAGCGGTGGGAGCGATGGGACACTGAACGGCTGAAACACGGACCGTTCCCCGCAGACAGGACACGTATGCTTTTGTCTCAATTGGCCGCTGTGGCTCATGGGTGATAAGCCAGGCCAGCAAGCCCAGAGCTGCGCAGCCGATGACGAAAAGGATGTGACAACTTCGATCTGACACCGTCACCGTCGCGCCACCATCAGCTGGAAGTCTTCGTAGCGCATCGCAATGCGCTGCTGAAATGCATCGACGAACCGCGCCCCGCGACTCAAATCCTGCAGGAGCTGCACAACCGCCGGAGCGCCGCGCAGCTCGATCATTCGCTGCACGGCAACCGCGCTGAACGAATACGCCACCGCAGCATCGGCGCCTGACAAACCGAAGAAGCTGTCGTGCAGCTCCTGTAACGAGGGGCGCGCGCTCGTGCGCGCCAGGACCCGTTCGGCAGTTTCCATGCCTCCCGGCTCGAACACGGTGGCGAGGCCCTCGTTCAGCCATACCGGGATATTCCGTCCGCCCAGCGTGGCGACCACGGCATGGACGAATTCGTGCGCCAGCACTCGATCGAGGCGATCGCTCTGTTCCAGTGCTCCGCGCACCGGAACACGGATGCGTCCGTCGTAGGCCGCAGCCGTCCACTCCGGCAGCCGCGTAATGTCGCGAAACTGCTCGGTGGTATAGAGCACGACCGAAATCGGCTTGGCAGGATAGGCGGTGAGCGCGCTGCCCACGCGCCAGTATGCGGCCTCGAGACGCTCGACGATGCGGCGGGCGAGCGCCTCGTCTGCGGGTCCTTCGAACAGCACGCTGAAATGGGCGCCGCGCGACTCATAGAACCTGTCCTGCAGCGCCGTTTCCTTGCGCCATCCGGCCAGGCGGGTCTCGAGCTCGCGCGCGTCGGGTGTGCGTTTCAGGGCCGCTTCATACGTCGCTATTGCTTCCTTGATCCGCCCCTCGCGGTACTGCAACTCTCCCAGCCACACCGACGAACCCAGGAATGCAGGATCGAGCTGGAGCGAGCGTACGAACCAGGCTTCGGCATCGTCATTCTGCCCAAGCATGAAAGCCGCTATGCCGACGCCGAAGGCCAGGCTGGCGTCGCGGGGCGCCAATTTCGCCGCCTCACTGAACGCCTCCAAGGCATCGCCGAAACGTTTCTCCTCGAGTGCCGCTACTGCCTGGTTGGCAAGCGTCTCGACGTCGCGTGCGGGGCGTTGGGCGAAGAGTGCAGCCGGAACCAGGAGTATCGAAACGGCAAAAGCCAGCCGGGCGCGAAACGGCATTAACAGCTGAACGGTGCAAAAACAGCACCCGGGCGTGAACCGCCACGGCTCTGTTCGCGGGGCGAGAACCGGGAAAAAGCCAAGGAATCTGTCGATTGTCGCGAGCTGGATCGCCGCACCCTTCGATGCTCGGCGCGCTGTCCACCCCGGCTTTCTCGGCCGCGAAAGAAAAAAGGCTCCCATGCCGCAACCTTCTCGCACAGATTTTCTTGATCAAACTCGAAAAGGCAAGGCACGGTGCTTGCCCGGTGTGCAATCGTACCAATGGCCAGGTCGGAATCGAGCCAGTCGACGAGGATTCTCGTTCTCGTCATGACGTACAACGAAGCCAGCAACATCCGCAGGCTCATTCCACGCATCCTCGAAACGGTCCCCTCGTCTTCAATGCTGGTTGTGGACGACAACTCGCCCGACGGTACCGCCGACGTCGTGCGTGCGTTCCGGGCAAATGACGCGCGGGTAGACGTCCTGACCAGGCGGACCGAACGCGGATACGGATCGGCCACAATTGCCGGCTTGCAATATGGCGTGCGTAACGGCTACGACGTCATTGCAACACTCGACGCCGATTTCTCACACGACCCGGCGGATCTGCCACGGTTGATCGACGCCCTTACGGGCGCCGATGTGTCGATTGGCTCGAGGTACGTCGGTGGCGTGCGCGTTCTGAACTGGGACGTCCGCCGGCTGCTGCTCAGCCTTGCGGCAAACAGCTATCTTCGCGTTCTTGGCGGATTGAGATGCGTCGACTGTACGAGCGGGTTTCGCGCCTACCGCGTTGACGCGCTCAGGAACGTCGCATTCAACAGAATCTCCAGCACTGGCTACGCCTTCCTTCCGGAGCTGCTCTTCGGACTGCGCGACTGCACGATTCGAGAAGTGCCGATCTGTTATACGGAGCGGAGGGTCGGCCATTCGAAGATGGGCAAGCGTGTCATTTTCGAGGCCATGCTTCGCCCCTGGATGTTGCTCTGGCGTCGCATGCTGTCCTCGCCGTCGCGTTTTGGACGTAATGTGCCTGGCGTATCGAGCGAGCAGCGGCAGGCCCACACGCTCGGCCTGACGCATCGCTGACCCACGGAAACCCGGCAGGGTTCGCTCCACGAAGCTCAATTCAGGCACGGTGGGTCCGACGTACCTGCCCGGTCGACGCGCATGCCTGGGTGCCGGCAGCACCCGATCAAATCAAGGGTTACAACATTCACGTCAAGTCGAACGCCGTGACCACCTATGGGCTTGCGTGCACGACGACTACATCCAATACATCAAGACGTGCTATTCGTCGTTCATCGGCAAGGTCACGGTGAAGGCGGTCGATCGCGAGACGGGCATAGCATACGATGTCGGCGCTGCTCTCGGCGGCAACGTTCAGTTCCAGGTGGATGTCTACGATGGAGGCGAACCGGGGTCGTCGCCTGGCGCAGGGCCAGACAGCTACGCGATTCGCGTCTGGACTGCGTCCACACAAATCCTCGCGCTGGATGCGATTCCAGGGCTCTCCTACGAAGGCGACCACGATTCCACCGAGTTGTTGAGCCGAAAACAGATCCTTCTCAACGGAGGCAACATCCAGGCGAAGCAGTAGCCTCGTTCCCTGGCGGGCCATCGCCGTTACTAGTGGCCCCTTCCTGTTGATACCGGAAGCCTACCCACACGCATCGCCACTTCAACACCCGGACCGCTGTATTCCACAGCGGAGCAGCATAGCGCGCACCGCATCGTCAGCATCGACCGTGCGGATCCGCACCACAAGTTCTTATCAGAACCCGACAAAAGACGTGTGGCAGGCGTACCACCGCGCGTAATCGCACCTGCCGCTGCGATGCGTGTTTGCGTGTAGGTGTTCCACCTTCTCACGCCGCCCGGAAGAAAGACTCCCGCGCTCGGACCTTCGTGCACACAAGTTCACACGCAGGTCCCCATTCGCCGGGCATATCACTTGCCCTGAAGCTCATCGGCTCGATTTCGTTTTAGCAGACGAATACACACGCCGGTGCTGTGCAGCATCCGCACACGTGTACGGAAAGGTCGCGCCGAAGGAGCGAGGCAGTGATACGCCAGTCAATACGACGAATCGGATTTGTCTTCGCTTTTGCCGCACTCGTGTCGGTTACCGGCATGCTCTTGCGCGCACAGCTGCCGCAGGACGTCAACACGTGGGAATCGATGGGCGCCCGTGTCCGATGCCCGCTCTGGCGCCGCAGCCGTCGCTCTGCCTGACGGCGTCACGCTCATCGCCGGTGGCATCGACACCACTGGGCAGCCAACGGACAGCGTGGTCGTCTACGACCCGCTCGCGAATTCGTTCTCTACGGTTGGCCACCTGGTTTCCGCACGCGTGGACCACAGCGCTACCCTGCTTGCCGACGGCCGTGTCCTGATCGCCGGCGGCATGACGAACGGCGTGGTGAGCTCGGATATCGAAATCTTCGATCTGTCCTCCGGAACGTCCGACCTTGTCGCGCTGATGGCGCAGCCGCGCACGGGCCACGCCTCCGCGCTGCTCGGCGACGAGACGGTCGTCATCGTTGGCGGGTCCACCGTGGACGGAGTTGTCCTGCAGTCCGCCGAGATTTTCGACCCGTACAGCGAGAGTGTCACCACCATCGCGTCCAGCCTGCAGCAAGCGCGCACTGGCGCTTCGGCAACGACGCTCATTGACGGCCGTGTTCTCGTGGTCGGCGGAAGTAACGGATCTGGCGACCTCGCTACGGCCGAAATCTTCGAACCCGTCGGGCAGACATTTACCCTCGTCGACACCACGTTGAGCGTGCCGCGCAGCGGCCACACCGCGACGCTCCTGCCGCATAACAACGGCGTCCTGGTCTCCGGCGGTACTGCCACCATCGTCTCCGACGGTACCGCCACCAGCGTCCCCGTCACCGCGACCGATGTGTTCGTGCCTGCCATCTTCACAGATCCCTATACCTGGGGCATGGGCAGCTTCATTCAGTCGGACGAGATGCAGCAGCCGCGCTCACGCGCGGTGGGCGGGCCGGCTGGCGACGCGGGATATGCGTTCGCGGCGGGCGGCGGCCCGAATGATGCGGAGGCCTACCGATACGCGACTATCGCCACTGACAAGGATGACTATGCGCCGGGCGAGCAGGCGATCATTACCGGATCAGGATGGCAACCACTCGAGGAAGTGACACTGCTGTTCCAGGAGGACCCGGCGGTTCACCCCGACTACGCGTTTACCGTAACCGCCAACGCGAACGGTGACATCTATTGGGACCAGTGGGCGCCGGAGGAGCCACGACCTCGGCGTGCGCTTCTACCTGACCGCACAGGACTCGCGGTCGCGCGCACAGACGACATTCACGGATGGCAACGTAAGCGCTGCTACCATCCAAATCCGAAATCGTACCTGCACGACCGCGCAATCGAGTTTCACAACAGGTTCTACCGTCTGCGCTCATGTTGTAGCAACGATTCAAGGTGGAGGAACAACGGCCTGGCGGATTCAGTGGTATGCCCCCGGAGTAGTCCCTTCAACAGGCACCCCTGCACGAGACATTGGATTTACCGAACCTGCGGGCACTACAACTAGCACTCGGGACGACAGCTTGACTGTAACAACCGCCGGAACATGGACCGTTGTTGTGTGTAAGACAGCGAATCCGGGTTCCTGTTCATCTGGAAACCAAGTAACTACGGCGACGTTTACAGTAACGGGCAATACCGCGCCTATCGCCACCTCTCAGACGGTTACCACTACGGAAGACACTGACGCTGTAATCACCCTGACCGGCAGCGACGCGAACGGCGACGCTCTCACGTTCAAGATCACTTCCCTCCCGACGAACGGCACTCTCTATCAGGTGAACCCTGATAACACCACGGCAGGCGCACAGATTGTTACCGTTCCGACAACCGTGACGAATGCTAGAAAGAGAGTGCTGTTCCGGCCTGATGCAAACGAAAACGGAGTCCGTATGCCACCTTCGGATTCAAGGTCAATGACGGGACTGTTGATTCGACTGAGGCCGTCGTTACGGTTAACGTTACGGCGGTCAATGACGACCCGGTGGCGAATGACGACACGGCCACGGTGGCCGAGGACAGCGGGGCCACGCGATCAACGTGCTGGCCAACGACAACGACGGCCCGGACGTCGGCGAGACGCTGACCGTCACGGCGGTTACCCAGGGCCCAACGGCTCGGTACCTTCACCGGCCGGCGACGTCAGCTACACGCCGGACGCCGACTTCTTCGGCACCGACAGTTCACCTACACGATCAGCGACGGCAACGGCGGCACCGAGACGGCCACCGTCACGGTGACGGTCACGCAACGTCAACGACGACCCGGTCGCGAACGACGACACGGCGACGGTCGCCGAGGACACGGGGCCAACGCGATCGACGTGCTCGCCAACGACAACGTCGGCCCGGACGGGGCGAGACGCTGACCGTCACGGCGGTCACGCCAGGGCACCAACGGCTCGGTCGACCTTCACGCCGACGCGGCGTGAGCTACACGCCGACCGCCAACTTCTTCGGCACCGACTCGTTCACCTACACGATCAGCGACGGCAACGGCGGCACGCGACACCGCCACCGTCAACGTCACCGTGACCAACGTCAACGACGACCCGGTCGCGAACGACGACACGGCCACGGTGGCCGAGGACAGCGGGCGCCAACGCGATCGACGTGCTGGCCAACGACAACGACGGCGCCGGACGCGGGCGAGACGCTGACCGTGACCGCGGTGACCCAGGGCGCCAACGGCTCGGTCGACCTTCACCGCCGACGCGGCGTCAGCTACACGCCGAACGCCGACTTCTTCGGCACCGACTCGTTCACCTACACGATCTGCGACGGCAACGGCGGCACGCGACACGGCCACCGTCACCGTCACGGTGACCAACGTCAACGACGACCCGGTCGCCAAGACGACACGGCCACGGTCGCCGAGGACAGCGGCGCCAACGCGATCGACGTGCTGGCCAACGACAACGACGGCCCGGACGCGGGCGAGACCCTGACCGTCACCGCGGTCGACCCAGGGCGCCAACGGCACGGTCGACCTTCACCGCCGACGCGGCGTCAGCTACACGCCCGACGCCGACTTCTTCGGCACCGACACTTCACCTACACGATCAGCGACGGCAACGGCGGCACCGACACGGCCACCGTCAACGTGACCGTGACCAACGTCAACGACGACCCGGTCGCGAACGACGACACGGCCACGGTCGCCGAGGACAGCGGCGCCAACGCGATCAACGTGCTGGCCAACGACAACGACGGCGCCGGACGCGGGCGAGACGCTGACGGTCACCGCGGTCGACCCAGGGCGCCAACGGCTCGGTCGACCTTCACCGCCAGCCGGCGTGAGCTACACGCCCGAACGCCGACTTCTTCGGCGCCGACACCTTCACCTACACGATCAGCGACGGCAACGGCGGCACCGACACGGCCACGGTCACGTCACGGTGACCAACGTCAACGACGACCCGGTCGCGATCGACGACACGGCCGACGGTGGCCGAGGACAGCGGCGCCAACGTCGATCGACGTGCTGGCCAACGACAGCGACGGCCCGACGCCGGCGAGACCCTGACGGTCACCGCGGTCGACCCAGGGCGCCAACGGCACGGTCGACCTTCACCGCCGGCGGACGTGAGCTACACGCCGACGCCGACTTCTTCGGCACCGACACCTTCACCTACACGATCAGCGACGGCAACGGCGGCACCGACACGGCCACCGTCACCGTCACGGTCACGAACGTCAACGACGACCCGGTCGCGAACGACGACACGGCCACGGTGGCCGAGGACAGCGGGCCAACGCGATCGACGTGCTCGCCAACGACAACGACGGCCCCGACGTGGGCGAGACGCTGACCGTCACCGCGGTCACCCAGGGCACCAACGGCTCGGTCGACCATCACCGGCCGGCCGGCGTCAGCTACACGCCCGAACGCCGACTTCTTCGGCACCGACAGCTTCACCTACACGATCAGCGACGGCAACGGCGGCACCGACACGGCGACCGTCAACGTGACCGTGACCAACGTCAACGACGACCCGGTCGCGAACGACGACACGGCCACGGTGGCCGAGGACAGCGGCGCCAACGCGATCAACGTGCTGGCCAACGACAACGACGGCGCCGACGTCGGCGAGACGCTGACCGTCACCGGCGGTCACCCAGGGCGCCAACGGCTCGGTCGCCTTCACCGGCCGACGCGGCGTGAGCTACACGCCGGACGCCGACTTCTTCGGCACCGACACCTTCACCTACACGATCAGCGACGGCAACGGCGGCACCGACACGGCCACCGTCACGGTCACGGTGACCAACGTCAACGACGACCCGGTCGCGAACGACGACACGGCGACGGTGGCCGAGGACAGCGGGCGCCAACGCGATCAACGTGCTGGCCAACGACAACGACGGCCCCGACATCGGCGAGACCCTGACCGTCACCGGCGGTCACCCAGGGCGCCAACGGCTCGGTCGCCGTCACCGCCGACGCCGACGTCAGCTACACGCCCGAACGCCGACTTCTTCGGCACCGACCCTTCACCTACACGATCAGCGACGGCAACGGCGGCACGCGACACGGCCACCGTCAACGTCACCGTGACCAACGTCAACGACGACCCGGTCGCGAACGACGACACGGCCACGGTGGCCGAGGACAGCGGCGCCAATGCGATCAACGTGCTGGCCAACGACAACGACGGCGCCGACGCGGGCGAGACGCTGACCGTCACCGCGGTCGACCCAGGGCGCCAACGGCTCGGTCGCCTTCACCGGCCGACGCGGCGTGAGCTACACGCCGGAACGCCGGACTTCTTCGGCAGCCGACACCTTCACCTACACGATCTGCGACGGCAACGGCGGCACCGACACGGCCACCGTCAACGTCACGGTGACGAACGTCAACGACGACCCGGTCGCGAACGACGACACGGCCACGGTCGCCGAGGACAGCGGGCGCCAACGCGATCAACGTGCTCGCCAACGACAACGACGGCCCCGACGCCGGCGAGACCCTGACCGTCACCGGCGGTCACCCAGGGCGCCAACGGCTCGGTCGACCTTCACCGCCGACCGACGTCAGCTACACGCCGGACGCCGACTTCTTCGGCACCGACAGCTTCACCTACACGATCTGCGACGGCAACGGCGGCACCGACACGGCCACCGTGAACGTCACGGTGACCAACGTCAACGACGACCCGGTCGCGAACGACGACACGGCCACGGTCGCCGAGGACAGCGGCGCCAACGCGATCGACGTGCTGGCCAACGACAACGACGGCGCCGGACGCGGGCGAGACGCTGACCGTCACGGCGTCGACCCAGGGCGCCAACGGCACGGTCACCTTCACGGCCGACGCGACGTCAGCTACACGCCGAACGCCGGACTTCTTCGGCACCGACAGCTTCACCTACACGATCAGCGACGGCAACGGCGGCACCGACACGGCCACCGTCAACGTGACCGTGACCAACGTCAACGACAACCCGGTGGCGAATAACGACACCGCGACGGTGGCCGAGGACAGCGGATCGAATGCGATCAACGTGCTCGCGAACGACAACGACGGCCCGGACGTGGGCGAGACGCTGACGGTGACCGCAGTGAGCGACCCGCCGAACGGCACCGCCACGATCACGGGTAGTGGGACGGGCGTGAGCTATGCGCCGGACCCGAACTACTTCGGGCCGGACAGCTTCACCTACACGATCAGCGACGGCAATGGCGGCACGGCCACGGCGACGGTATCGGTGACGGTGGCGCCGGTCAACGACCAACCGGCGGCGGGTGGGGATAGCTACTCCACCCCGCAGGCGACAACACTCACCGTAGCGGCACCGGGTGTGTTGGCGAACGACAGTGATGTGGAAGGCTCCCAGCTCGAATCGCACCTGCTGACACCGCCGAGCCATCACTTCGCGTTCGCGCTGAACCCCGACGGTTCGTTCACCTACACCCCGTTGGCCGGCTACGTCGGTTCTGACTCGTTCACGTATCAGGCCTGCGAGAAGACAGGTACAGGAACGCCGCCGGCGACCGCGCCACTGCTCTGCAGCGCCCCGGCGACCGCGCAAATCACCGTCAGGCCTGGGTCCGGCCCGGCCGGCGCGTTGACGACCTACACGCAGGGCGGCTGGGGCGCGACGCCGAACGGCAACAACCCGGGCGTGCTGCGACAGACGCACTTCCCATCGGTGTATCCGGCAGGCGTCACGATCGGTGGCCCACTGGTCACACTGACGTTCGCGACGTCCAACGCCGTGCAGAACTTCCTGCCGGCCGGCGGCAAGGCAGCGACGCTCACCGCGTCGGCGGTCAACCCGACGAGCAGCGCGGCCGGCGTGTTCGCAGGACAGGTGCTGGCGCTGCAACTGAGCTACGACTTTTCGAATGCCGGCAAGACACCGTTCGGGCTGGCCACCAAGTGCGTCGCGTCGGGGCCGCTGGCAGGCAAGACCGTTCAGTACGTGCTCGATCTCGCGAACAAGGTGCTCGGCGGCAACACGTCGTTGCTCGCAGCGAACGGACTCACTTCTATCTCGCAGCTGAACGACATCGTCACGCGCATCAACGAGAACTATGACGGAGGCAAGCTGGACAAGAAGTACTTGATCACGTGTGCCCCGTAACGAGATTGAGCGCGTTGCTTATGTTGTGCGAGAAGTTGTGGAACGTAGATGGAGAAACGAAAGTGATGATTCCGAACATATCGGGCTTGATGAGAATCGCCATTGTGGGACTGGTTGTGCTGGGCACCTGTTTCGCTGCTGGTCCCACAGCGGCGCAGGATGGGGGGCGCCCCCTGTTGATCGTCATTGACAAGGATTCGATTGAATTTGGCGTACAGCAGTATCAGGTTCCCCCGGACGCACTGAACGACCTGATCGCGTCGGTGGGCGTGCGCGATCCGCTCCCATTCTTCGCGGTGAACGTTGGCAGTCTGTTCGTTCTGCGCAGCGGAATGAATGGCAGTGACAGCTGGTTCGCCTTTCAGCGCGAGCCAATAATGTGGGAAAGCCGGGCAGGCGAAAACGATGCGCTCGAGAACTTTGCGCTCGCGGGGCCTGGTCTCGGATCACCCGATGCGACGGGCCAGCGCGCGTCGTTGCTGTCCGATGTCGAAGACGTCATTCCCGTCCGCGTGGACCGCGCATCGCTCCTGGTGGGAAGGAGTATATGTGCGGTCGTCTACGACCAGGATCTCGCCATGTCGGCGGATGGCTCACGGATCGATCTGCAGGGACCGAATCTGGGCATGGTGGCATTTCGGGTGTCCGCCATTATGAATGTCGACTCCACGTGGCCGGGGTTCCTCGTTGAGACGCTGGACGTGCGATCGACGTGTTTCGAGGGCAGGGGCTCGAGGTCCTGTAGTCCGGCGTCGGTGACGGCAGACAAGGTCGGCGGGGACATGTGGTGCGCTTCCGCAGGCCCAAGGGTGGAACGATGACTTCTCGATTAAAGTCGACGCAGACTGGGGCTGTCGTCCTGAGCGTCCTGTACGGATTATCGGTGTTCTCGGTGCTCACGCTGACAGTCCTGACCAACGGCACGCTCGAGAAAGCCCTCCGGGAATCGTCGGATTCTGACTTGCACGTAGTCCTTTACGTCGGCGGTGAGCGAACGCCGGAGATCACCGGCCGCGTCAACCTGCCGACCCTGTGGCGGCAGATGGAAGCCGAGACGCGCAAGTCGATTCAGCTTCGCTCGTATGCGCCTCTCGACATGGATCCCATGTCGTCGGTGCCACCGGGGTGGAGCTACACCGTCGATCTGCCTCACGGCGCACGCATTTGCTGTGATGGTGGTGACAACGCGTGCGCGGATTCAACAGCCGTGTTGCCGGTCTACGAAGGTTCTGTGACACCCGTCATGGACGGTCCGCTCAAGACACGTGGCGAATCACGCCGCCTTGAATTCGAGCTTTCTGCATTCGACCTCGCGGACAATCTCGATCTCGATCCGAGCGTGGCATTGCAGCCGGGATTTCCAGTAAAGGCGCTGCGGATTCCTGCAGCCGCTCAGACAAGAATCAACGATCCGCAGCAATCAGAGGTGAGTTGCAGTCTTCGCTCCGGTGACACGAAGATAGCGGCCGGACTTCTACGCTTCAACATTACGCCCGGCAGCTCAGACGTCAGCCGCGTGTCTTCGGGAACCGTAGAAATCGAATATAAGACGATTGGCGACGGGAACTGAATGTATTCCCAACAGCGTCTATACCGCACCGGCGCCGGACCTTCCGCTTCCCACCGCATCGACGGTCTGGAACACGATCAAAGGGGACAGGCTGTTCCCTTGAAGTTCGAGATTTTCGAGAGTGTGGCCGGCGCCGGGCGGACGAGCGTGTCAGACGTGCAACAGCCATTCACGCTGACGGCGTTCGTGTGCGCGAGCGGCACAGCCGAAGATCCGATCGATTTCACAACAACGGGCGCCACGTCCCTGCGATGCGACGGTCCCGAGGGACAGTTCATTCAGAACTGGAAGACCCCAACGGGTGCAAACAAATGCTATCGCGCAACCATGACGGCGATCGATGGTTCGCGAATCAGCGCCTTCTTCAAGACGAAGTAGAAGCTAACTGGAACGTGCCGCTTCGAGCGGAGGGTTCCGTGCGAAACATGCAGAAGACAGGTGAGAGACAACGCTTCGCTGGGGTAATCGCCGCCGTCGCTCTTGCGGCGATCGCTGGGGCCTGCAGCACGCCATCGAAATCGGCGCCATCGACATCGGCGCCATCGACCGAGACCTCGGCGGCGAGTACCCTCGGGAATTTCGTGTCGGATATCGCCAGCGATGTCCGCGACACGACCGACTCGGTACTCGCCCGGTTAGGCGGCGCCCGCACTGAGGATGCCGATGCGGAGAAGGCCGTTCCCGATCCGGCGAAGGCCGCCCCCGATACACCGCCGATGCGCAAACGCACTCCCCCTCGAAATCGCGCCGCGGTTGCCGCGCCGGCGAAACTGGATCCCCAGCCGCCGGACACCAGCTCATTGCCCGTGGAAGTGGAAGCGCCCGCTCCGATTGTGCCGGCGCCCGTCGAGCCGCCCGATACGGTGGACCCGAGAGTTGTATATTCGGAGGCCGATTTGGACGTCGAACCGCCGCGACGACAATCCAGCGATCTCCCAGTGTGGCTGCCGCCGGTGGGGCTCGACGTCGAGAGAATCGAGGTTGTCGTCTCGCACGACGGCCGCGTCGAGCGAGTCAAGATGGTATCGGCACCACGACTGATCGACGCGATGGCGTTGAGCGCCGCCAAGATGTTGAAGTTCGACCCGGCGCTGAAAGACGGAGCGCCCGTCCGCTACCGTCTGGTGCTGAATTCCGCCAGCGCGCCGCATCGCCAGCCAGAGTCTGCACCGGAGTAGCCGCGGGGCCGAACGCCGGGAACGTCAGCTCCGGGCGCCTTGACGACAGGATCTTGAGGCAGAATGTGAGAAGGCAGCGATCTACCGCAATCAACCCTTCAAGCAGGCGTTGATCGAGGAGAGTGTGCATGTTTCCAGCAGCTCTGTTCCTGATTCTCACTTTCGTCGCCGCACCGGCGTTTGCGCAATCCACTTATGTCGGCGCCGCCGTCGGCATGGATGTCTCCCGCTTCAACCGTGTTGAAGCAACCGGTTTCAACGACGTGACTGCTGGAGGCGAGGTCGTCGCGGTATCCCTGCGTGTTGGCACCGCGGTGCGCGAGAGCTGGGGCGTCGAGCTCGGATTCACGCGGCCGTCGAAACTGGAGAGCGAAAGCAGTCAGGGCTTTCCCATCCCGCTGCTGGCCGCAGCGAACGCCGTGGCCGGAGCCGCCTCTGGCGTCGCGCCTGTCGGAATCGGCGTGACGTTCCCGGCGTTCGAAGCGACAACCACAGTCGAGCGGCGCAACACGACACTCGACACGGTGGCATGGGTGGCGCAGTCCGTCGGCAGCCGTGTCGACCTTGTCTACCTGGGCGGCATCGCGTTCACCCGCGTCGTCGAGGACGTGAACTTCCAGTTCGGACGACGCACTATCGCGATCATCTTTCCGACGTCGACACGAACCATCAGCTATGACGTTGGTCCGGTCGTGGGCATCGAAGCCCGCATCGGCCTGACCGACCATGTCCGCCTCGTGCCGGGCGTGCGGCTTCAGAGTCTCGGGGGCAACGGCCGAGAGGGCTGGCTGCTCCGGCCGGCCGTCGGTCTTTCCTGGCAGTTCTGAACAGCCGCCGATTGTCGTTTCGTCAGCAGGGTCAGACCCGGGGTCTGACCCCGGGTCTGACCCTCAATCCTCCGACAGGAGATCCCGAAGCACCGGTTCCAGGCGGTCGGCGATGATCTCGTAGCCCTGCTCGTTCGGGTGGATCGGATCAGCCATCAGGTCCCCGTGTCCGAAAATCCCGCCGAGGATATCGGGCACGAGTCCCGCGGACTCCTGTCGCGCGAGCGATTCGTACCGCGCGGCGTACGGGTCGCTCATGAGACCAACGCTGACACCAGCGAGCACGACGGCCGCGCCGTGACGCCGCAACTGCTGCACGATTGTCGTCAGGTTGTCGAACGTTTCCTCGACAGGCACACGGCGAAGGAAGTCGTTTCCTCCGAGCAGGACGATGGCGATCCTCGGGTCCCGCGACATTACATCGCGGTTCAGGCGCGCCAGCGCGGAACCTGTGGTGTCGCCGCTGCGACCGGCATTGATGATCGGCACACCGAGACGGCTGGACAGCATCGACGCGAAATCGCGACCCGACGGCGCACCCCGGCCCGCAACAAGGCTGTCGCCAAACGCGACGACGGTGGTGCCGGCGCTCGGTCGAGCCGCACGGGGGCCGCCGAATCCGCACGACCAGCAGACGACCGCAATCACGGCCGTCAGGCCGATCGCCCGCGCGCGTGTCGCAGCCTTCATCGTGTCACCAGGGTCCAATCAGCCAGTCCAGCACGGACAGCGTCAGGATGCCCGGCAGTGCGCCAAGGAACGAGAAGCCGATACACAGCCTCCATGCGGGCGTTACCGTGCGGCCCGCCCGATGACCCGCCATTACACCGGCAATGCCGCCGAGAACGGCCTGGACGACAAACCCACCGAGCATGCCGTAGAAAAGCGTGGCGACTAACGCAGGAATCACGGCGTCTGCTCCGCTCGCGTAGCCACCGAATGGAATAGGAAATCGGAACAGGAGCGCAAACACCGCGGCAAGAGGAAAGCTTGCGATCACCGTCAGAGCGGCACCGGTCACGAACCACCTGGCCGCGTTCGCCATCTGACCGTTGTGCGACTGGTTGCCGCGCCCGAAACGGCCGGTTACATCCGTTTGTTGCGAGTGATCATCATCCACAGCACGGCGACGACGATCAGCGCGATGAGACCCTCGGTTCCCCAGCTTCCTACGTTCTCTTCCAGGCGAATCGAGAAATCGCTGGCAGCGCCAATGAGTACTGACAGTGCGGCGTATTCCCCGAGAGCTTGAGCGATCAGCATCTGGCCACCCCTTTCCGGCCACCGGCTGTCCGGCCGACGAAAGGCACGCCTAAGAGTATCGGCCTACACGTGGCTGCACGCTAGTGCGGCGCTTGGCGGGTGGGTTTGGGGGTTTCCGGTGGGTCCTCGCCGTCGTCTTGCGTGTGCTCGACTCGAGTGAGCTTTGGACCGCTATGCGGCTCGTTGCGGGAATTTTGTACTCGTTGGACCCGCATAGCGGTCCTAGCGCGCGGAGCGCGCCAAGAGATTCTGGTAACCAGCCGAGGGCTCTGCGGGGATATCGGGGGCAGAACCCTTGGCTGGTTCTAGACGTGTGGACGACGCGTTAAGCGGATCTACCCCCGTTCAGCAGCCGCCGCAGCTCGCGCACGATGTGCTCCGGATCGCAGGGCTTTGTCAGGACGCGCGAAATGCCAGCCTGTCGAATCCGATCGGGATTGGTCAGGTAGTCGGGATAACCGGTGACGGCGACGATTGGAACGTCGCGAGTGTGTGTGGACGCTTGAAGCGCGCGACAGAACTCGAAGCCGTCCATGCCGGGCACCGCGAGATCCGTGAGCACGGCGTCGGGACGAAACTGCTGGGCCTTTTCGAGCGCCTGAAAACCGTTGTGCGCCTCGATCGTGCGGAATCCCGATTCACTCAGGTACTCCCTGTACATGGCGCGCGTACTCTGATCGTCCTCGACGATCAGGACCAGCGGTTCCGTGTGTGCGGTATCTTCCGCACTCGCGTGATGCTCCACGGTGGAACATTAGCGCCCTCTTTGAGAAACCTGCAAGTTTGGGCGCCCCAGCTCGGCAATATCGATCGCGGAGCCCCCGGCGGGTCCAGGCGGAGCTCCCCGGCGGGTCCAGAAGGACCCGCCCTACGGATCCCTACCACCTACCGCCCTACCACCCAGGTGTGCATCGACCCAAGCGGACACTCGAGGCGCGCGGCCGGTGAGAACCGCGGCTCGTAAATCGTCGGCGGTATCAACGTCGGACAATGCGGCAAGACGATGGACCCGGAAACCGTGGGCGCACGCGGCGCGTTCGGTGGACGCAAACACGCGATCGCTGCCCCACTCGATGCCTCGGAACACGTCGGGCACGCGGCACGCGCCAATCAGGTAATAGCCGCCATCCTCGGATGGGCCAAGCGCGAGCGCGTCGCGATCGGCGGCGAGCACACCGAAGGCTTCTGCGATCAACGCGGCATCGATGTGAGGGAGATCGGCTCCAATGAGCACGACGGCGGTCGCTCCCTCACGGAAAAGCGTTTCCATCGACGCCTGCATGCGATCTCCGAGATCCCCCTCGGCTTGCGGCATCACGTCGATCGTTCCAGCCATCTCGCGCACTTCATCGCACGCCGACGCCGGCGTGACCGCAATCACGCGACGAAGCCCCGGCAGCGCGGCGCCGTCCAGCGTGTCGAGCAGCAGCGCGCGAAGCAGGGCGGCATCCGGCGGCATGTTGAGAGTGTGAAAGAGGCGGCTCTTGCCGCTCGAAGAAGGGGCTCTCGTCAGAACTACGAGAATCGCTCCCGCAGCATCCACCATGCACGGAACCCCAGGAGCACGCTGAGGGCCACCGCCCACAATCGCGGCTCACGGAAGTCTGCCTTGACGACCCACCAGAAATGGATGACGGCCGTCGCGCCCGCTACGTAGACGAGCCGGTGGAGCTGCTGCCATCGCCGGCCGAGTCTCCTGATCCAGCCCGCTGTCGACGTAATCGCCAGAGGAAGAAGCAGCAGAAACGTGGTCATCCCCATGGTGATGAAAGGCCGCTTGACGACATCCTCGGCCATGCTCGCGAAATCGAAGAACCAGTCGAGCACGGACCACGTCAGCATGTGGAGACACGCATAGAAGAACGCGAAGAGTCCAAGCATGCGGCGCAGTTTAACCAGCTCGTTGCGCGCCGTCACCCGGCGCAACGGCGTGATGCTGAGCGAAATGATCAGGAACGTCAGCGCGGTCGTGCCGGTAGTGTCAGTGATGAAGTCGATTGGATTGGGGCCGGTGTCGCCGGTAAGTGTCCAGTAAACGACAGCGGCCGCGGGAACGAGCGCGGCCGCAAAGATCGTCCACCGGAAAATAGTGAACGGCTTCAAAAGTTCCGGCGGAGATCCAGGCCGGAGTAGAGGCTCGCCACCTGATCGTAGCCGTTGAACATCAGCGTCTTCTTGCGGAAGAACTCGCCGAGGCGGCGCTCGCTCCCCTGGCTCCAGCGCGGATGATCGACCGAGGGATTCACGTTGGCGTAAAAGCCGTACTCGCGCGGGTTCGAAATCTCCCATGACGTGCGCGGCTGCTTGTCGGTAAAGCGCATACGCACGATGGACTTGACCCCCTTGAACCCATACTTCCAGGGCACGATGAGACGAATGGGCGCGCCGTTCTGATTCGGGAGAACTTCGCCGTACAGACCCACCGCCAGAATGGTGAGCGGATGCATCGCTTCGTCCATCCGAAGCCCTTCGACGTACGGCCAATCCAGCACCGGCAGCCGCTGCCCCGGCATCTGTTTCACGTCCAGCAGCGTCAGGAACTCAACGTACTTGGCGCTTGGCTGGGGCTCGAGCCGCTTGATCACATCGGCAAGCGGGATTCCCACCCACGGAATGACCATCGACCACGCTTCAACGCAGCGAAGACGGTAGATACGTTCCTCGAGCGCGTGCGGTTTAATGAAGCTGTCGATGTCGATAGTAGCGGGCGCCTTGACGAGTCCCTCGACTTTGATCGTCCACGGCCGCGTCACAAACTTCTGGGCGTTGCGCTGCGGATCGTCCTTGTCGGTGCCGAATTCGTAGAAGTTGTTATAGCCCGTGATGTCTTCGAACGAATTGAGCTTCTCGGTCGTGCTCAAAGGGCTCTTCTTGACGTTCGGAAGCTTTGCCCGCCCCTGGGCCTGGGCCCGCGCAGGCGTCCCGCTTGTCGCCGTGAACGCCGCCGCGGCGCCTATCGCGGCCGCGCCTGCCGTCTGGATGAACTCACGGCGGCGCAGATACACCGACTTGGGCGTGATATCCGAGTAGCGGAGATCCTGGGCTTTGCGAATGAGCATGGCGAATTATAGGCCTTTCTAATTCATTATGCCCCCTTTGGTGACCATCGTGACGCCGGTCCTTGACGACGCGGAGGCCGCCGGGAAGCTGCTGTCCCAGGTGCCGGCTACGCCCGAGGTCGAAATCATCCTCGTCGATGGTGGAGACGCCGCCGACCTCGAGCGGCTCGTCCACACACGGCATGACACACGTCTATATAGGACGCAGCCCGGACGAGGCCGTCAGATGAATGCAGGCGCGGCCTCTGCCGGCGGGGAGTGGCTGCTCTTCCTGCACGCGGATTCACAGCTCCCGGCGGGGTGGCTCGAGGCGTTTCACGGCCTGGAGCACCACATCGCAGGGGGGTGGTTCCGCTTCGCGCTGGACGATACCGCTTGGCAGGCGCGAATCATCGAACGCGGCGTCGCGTGGCGAGTGCGGCAACTGAAGCTGCCCTACGGCGACCAGGGTCTGTTCGTGCGACGTCGTGTCTTTGAATCGATGGGAGGTTTTCGCGAGTTGCCGCTCTTCGAAGATGTGGATCTGGTCCGGCGTCTCGTTCGGACCGGAGTCGTCACCGAATTGCCGTTGCCCCTTCTCACGTCATCGCGACGATGGAGGCGCGACGGATGGGTACGGCGCAGTCTGCGGAACGGCGTACTAATCTCTCTATATTGGGTGGGAGTGCCGCCGGCGTGGTTGGCTCGTCTGTATGACGGTCAACGCGGGTGAATGCGAACCATGCGTCGCAAACCCGCGTGCCGTCACGACAGCGCGAGACAACGTTTCAATTGGCGTACCAACGGCTGGCGCAAATGCCGAGCTTTAGGACGGTTTCGCCGTGATAGCCTCACAGCGGATGTCTTCTGAACTCGGCCTTTTCCCGCGCGCGCTGTCGCTGGCCGTGCACGAACTGCGGACACCTATTACCGTGGCGTCGGGCTACCTCCGCATGTTATTGAGAGAACAGGCCGGTCCGCTCACCGACAAGCAGCGCCACATGCTGGAAGAAGCCGATCGTTCCTGCGCGCGCATCGGTGCGCTGATTTCCGAAATGAGTGAACTCGGCAAACTCGAGGCGGGCGAGTTAAGCGTGCCAGGTGCGACCTTCGATCTCGCGGCACTTGCGGCGGAGCTGGCCAGCAATATGCATGAGGGCGAGGACCGGGGAATCCGTCTCGATGTCCGCGCGACGAAATCAATGATGGTAGCTGGCGATCGAACGCGCCTGGGGACGGCGCTCAAGGCGTTGATGCATGCCGCAGTCCGTGAGCGAGGAGAACCGGGCGTGATTATCGTGGAGTGCTCGACACGGCCAAACACCAGCAACAGATGGACGGTCGTGACGATCGGCGACGAATCGATAACACCGTCGCTGCTCGAGGGCGTGGACGCCACGCCGCCACCGCCGTTCGATGAATGGCGAGGTGGTCTCGGCCTCGCGCTCCCGGTGGGACGACGAGTGATCGAGGCGCACGGCGGGGCTGTATGGTCGGCGCCGTCGCCGCGTCCGCGCGCTGGTTCCGCACTGCGACTCCCCGCGCACCAATGACGTAGCCTTCTAACCACGATTAAGGGAAACTCATGGCAACAGTGGCTCGCGCGAGCAGCGATTCTCCACCCGCCGCCGACGATCGACGGCCGTCGATTGCCGTCGTCGACGACGATTCCGGATTCGCGGGTTATCTCCGCACGTTCCTGGCGCTTCGCGGCTATGAGGCGAGGGCGTATTCCCGCGGCGACGAGATCATTGCGGCGACCAAACAGGGAGAGCCGCCCGACATCGTGCTTCTCGACGTCGCCATGCCTGGCATGGACGGCTTGCAGACGCTGAAGGCACTGAAGGCGGCACGACCCGAAGTGCAGGTCATCATGCTCTCCGGACGCGAGCAGGCGCCCATCATCGTCGAGGCGGTGCGACTCGGGGCGGCCGATTACGTGGTGAAGCCCGGCGACCCGGAAGGTCTTGGTGAGATCGCCCTGGATTCGGCAATCAAGCAGGCGATCGAGCGCAGCCGGCTCGTCGACGAGCTGACCACGCTGCGGCGTCAGCTCAACGACGATCAGGACCAGGCATTTCTCGCCTGGGGCGACAGCCCCGACATGCGTCAGGTGGCGCACATCATTGAGCAGGTGTCCGACAGCGACGTCACCGTCCTGATCCGGGGTGAAAGCGGCGTCGGCAAGGAGCTCGTCGCGCGGGCCATTCATCAACGATCGACCCGGAAGAACAAACCGTTCGTCAAGGTGAACTGCGCGGCGCTGCCGGCCGAACTTCTTGAAAGCGAGCTGTTCGGACACGAGAAAGGCGCGTTCACCGGCGCGGCGACGACGCGCATCGGCAAGTTCGAGCAGGCGCACTTCGGAACGATTTTCCTGGACGAAATCGGCGAGATGAAGCCGCCGCTTCAGGCCAAGCTGCTCCACGTGCTGCAGGACGCCGAGTTCACGAAGCTTGGCAGCAACAAGAAGATCGAAGTGGATGTCCGGGTGGTCACCGCCACGAACCGCGATCTCGAGGCCATGATGCTCCGCGGTCAGTTCCGCGAGGACCTGTATTACCGTTTGAAGGTGATCGAAGCGGTGGTGCCGCCGCTGCGCGAGCGCCGCGACGAAATCTTGCAGCTGACCGATTTCTTCATCACCAAGTACACACAACGCTACAACCGCCCGATCAAAACCATTTCGGATGAATTGCGACGCCGGTTCCAGGAGTATGACTGGCCGGGAAACATTCGAGAGCTCGAAAACATGATCAAGCGCTTCGTCATCCTGCAGGACGAGCAGCTGGTTCTCCGGGAGCTCACCAAGCCGAGGCTGTCGGGCCCGGTCAGCATGACGCCTACCGGCCCCGGGGCCCCAACCGGCCAGGAGCATCTGGCGCCGCCGCCGTTCCAGTCGCCCCCGGCTGCCATTCCACCGGACCCTGACGGGGACGAAGACGAGGAAGAAGACGAAGATGAAGGCACAGGCCGCACGGAGGGCCGGCGACTCGTCGATGTCGCCCGCGAGGCGGCCCTCAACGCCGAGCGCATCATCATCGCGGACACGTTGAAGCAGGTCCACTGGAACCGGCGGAAGGCCGCGCAGCTCCTCGGCGTCAGCTATAAGACCCTGCTCAACAAAATCAAGGAAACCGGCCTCGAACGCACCTAGAACGTTTCATAACCGTAGTGTCCGGCTTTAGCCGGACACTCGTACCCTCCGTCTGCCAGAATTTCCGGAAATTCCGATCTCTTCCAACGAATTTCCTCCGTGGCACTTTGATTGCTCGAAAAGTCTGATTCGGTGGCCTGGGCTGAGCTGTCCGGCGGCTGAAAGGACTTCGAGCGATGGGACCAATGGAAGAGAAGCCGCAGATCCTGGTCGTTGACGACGACCTCACGCTCTGCGGGGTTCTTCATTCGTTTCTCGTCGGGCGTGGCTACGACGCATTCAGCGTCACGAGCGCCGACGACGCACTCCGCCGATTCCGCGCCGATCGTCCCGATGCCGTGCTGCTGGACATTGTGATTCCAGGGAACATGGACGGCCTCGGTGCGCTGGCCGCGTTCAAGAGGATCGACAGGGATGTCCCCGTGATTGTGATCTCGGGCCAGGGGCATACCAGAACCGTCGTGCAGGCGATGAAGCTCGGTGCGTCCGACTATGTCTGCAAGCCATTCGAGGATCACGAGCTGGAGATGCTGCTCGTGAGCGCACTCAGACAGCGGCAGCTCGCCAGGGAGGTGGAGACCCTGCGCGAGCAGCTGAAGCACTCGCGGTACACGATGTTGTTCGGCACGACCGACTCCATGACGGAAGTGAGCAACGTGATCGAGCGCGTCTCGGACACGGACGTGACGGTGCTCATTCGTGGAGAAAGCGGCACCGGGAAGGAACTCGTCGCCCGCGCCCTGCACGAACGCTCGCTGAGGCGCGACCGGCCGATGGTAAAAGTCAACTGCGCCGCCCTGCCGACCGAGTTGCTCGAGTCGGAGCTCTTCGGATTTGAAAGGGGGGCCTTCACCGGCGCGATTCAGCAGAAACCGGGAAAGTTCGAGTTCGCGAACCACGGCACGATGTTCCTCGACGAGATTGGCGACATGAGAGGACCGCTGCAGGCAAAGCTGTTGCAGGTTCTCCAAGACGGTGAATTCTCCCGCTTGGGCGGCAAATACGATGTCCAGGTGGATGTCCGCGTGATCACGGCGACCAACCGCGATCTCGAGACCGCCGTCGCCGAGGGCACGTTCAGGGAGGATCTGTACTTCCGTCTGAACGTGGTAACGATCTCGCTGCCGCCTCTGCGCGAACGGCGCGAGGAGATTCCGTTCCTCGCCGACCACTTCCTGAAGAAGTGCGCCGTGCAATACAACAAGCCGGTCAACGGCATCAGCGGCGAGCTATCGCGCGAGTTCATCGAGTATGAATGGCCCGGCAACATCCGGCAGCTCGAGAACATGATCAAGCGGATGGTCGTGCTCGGAAGCGAAGCGCCGATTCTTGCCGAGCTGCGTAAGGCCTCGTCCTCGCCTGTCGCGAAGGTTTTCCACGTTCCGCGTACCGCGACGGTGTCACCTGTTGCGCCGGCGACGGTCGTCAATTTCGTTCCTGCTGACGTTTCCGGAATCACGACCGGCTCGGCACTCGCAGTTCCCGCCGGCAGCGTGTCGCTCAAGGAAATTGCGCGCGCCGCGGCGCGTGAGGCCGAACGCGCCCTGATTCTCCAGATGCTGACCCGGACGCGGTGGAATCGTAAGGAAGCGGCCGAACACCTTGGGATCAGCTATAAGGCGCTGCTCTACAAGATCAAGGAAAACGGCCTCGATAAGGCCTCGTAACAAATGAAAATCGAATGGCTTTCCGATCCGCTCGATCTCGAGCTGGTCGAGGGCGCATGGCGCGACCTCGAGACAGGGGTCGAGCGGCGCACGCACGTATCTACGTTCGACTTCCTCGCCACGTGGTATCGCCATTACGCAGGCGCCTACGGAGGGACCCCGCTAATCGGTCTCGCATGGAACGGCACCGAGCTTCTGGGCATTGCGCCGCTGACGATTCGCCGCGGCCGTGTGGGACGGATTCCCGTAACGCGCATCGATTTCGCGCCCAACGACTCGATTGCCGGAGAATTCCTCGTTCGCGACAATCGCGCCGACGTCGTGCGCGCGCTGCTCGACTCTCTTACGACGCGCGCCAGGTTCGATGTGATCTGTCT
Source organism: uncultured Acidobacteriota bacterium (assembly GCA_963814955.1). Classification (GTDB taxonomy): domain Bacteria; phylum Acidobacteriota; class Vicinamibacteria; order Vicinamibacterales; family UBA2999; genus DATCJA01. Next base: position 801,363 of record CAWFEX010000004.1, on the reverse strand, counting down.
CAATGGATTCGAACCCGACTCCCCCGAATTACGGGCCATCCAGGAGGCCGCCGACCAGCGGCTCTCCATCGGGCTCGAAGACCACGCGTTCGCGCTCGTCGATGTGAGCCGCGGATATGAACAGGTACCTGGACGAGCCTCGACGGCAACGTGCGACGCAAGGTCAGCCACCGGGCGCGCAAGATCGAGGCCCACGGATCGGCCGTCGACGGCGCCGAGCCGGTGGAGGCGGCCCAGGGCCTCGACGCCCGTATTCGCAGGATGATTGCGATCAACGAGGCCAGCTACAAGCTCGGGGGCGCACGGCTTGCGGACCATCATCGAGCCTTCCTGACCGAGCTGGCACACCGCTTTGCCGCACGGGGAATGCTGAGCCTGCCGATTCTCTCGATCGGTGGACGCGATGCCGCATACATCATCGGCGTCATCGAGCGGGGATGCTTCTACGACGTCACGCTGGCATACGACGAGTCGTTCGCGAGCCTGGGACCCGGCATACATCTGATGCAGCAAACCTTGAAGCGCCTGGCCGCATCGGGTGTCCACACCGTGGTGTCCCACGGCGCTCACGACTACAAGCGCCACTGGGCCACGCGGTTCGTGCCCCAGAAACGCATCTTTCTGTTTTCCTCGCGCCCCCTTGCCATTGCCGCACGTCTCGTACACTTTGGGCTCCAACCGATGTGGCAGCGCGTCTCTACGGTCCGGCTACAAGCGGGACGTTAGCGCGTTCTTTGACCGTGCCTCTTTCGACCGTGCCTCTTTGACCGTACGTAGTGTCCGGCTTTAGCCGGACTAGTGATCGCACGTCTTGTCCGGCTTTAGGCGGACTTTCAGCCGGACTCGCACGTGGACCCGCGCGTTCCGCGGTCAGAACTTTTCGGAACCGCGTGGAACACCAATGGCCTCCTTAACATTCATGCCAAGTCCGCATGAGTGCGCAATACCAGCGAAATCGCGCCGTTTCGCCAACATTTCCACTCAGTGCTCAGGCGCCGTGCCACATGTGAACGGTTATTGCACTTCAGCGGCGACGGAAGTTGAGCCGTTTCCAAGGGTGTTCCAGTTCGGGTCATCCGGGCAAACGGCAGCGTGACGAGTCGACGTGCGTGAAAACTGATCGCGCACGGAAGGGGGCGAAGCCTTGCTGAATACCGAATCGTGGTACGCGATCTGGACACGCAGTCACTGCGAGCGTCTGGTCGCCGACCAGCTTTCAGCGAAGGGCTTCTCGCCGTTTCTCCCTGAAGTGCAATCCGGCTCCGTGAGCGCCGCTCCAAACGGCTCAGGTCAGGCGCGGCGTGGCCGCTGCAAGCCGGGACCGATGTTTCCGGGCTATCTCTTCGTTCGCGACGAAATGACCAAGAACCGGTACGTGGAAATGCTGAGCGTGCGCGGCATCGTGCGAGTCCTGGAGGACGGCTGGATGCGGCTGACGCCCATTCCCGACGCCGACATCGATGCCATTCAGCGAATCGTTCAGTCCGGCGTCTCCGTGTTACCGCACCCACTCTTGCGCCATGGCGACCGCGTACGCGTGGTCGAGGGGTCTCTCACCGGCGTCGAAGGCATCTTCGTCAGAAACAGCCAGCAGAAAGGTTCTCTCGTTGTCACCATCGACCTGCTCGGCCGAAGCGTGGCACTCGAAGTCGACAGCGACGACGTGGAGCGATGTCAGTGAGCTTCAACTTCAGGGTGGGTGTCTCAGTCGCTCTCTGGTCTGCAGCACTTGCCGCGCAGCTCGTTCTCGCTGCGCCGGCGCACGCGCAGGCGCAGATGGAATTCATCCCCTCGGTCTCGCTGTTCACCGTGTACGACGACAACATTTTTGCCCGCGCCGACGGCAGCGCTGGCCAGATGATGCAGCTCCGTCCCAGCTTCGAAGGCAGCTGGGAATCACCCACCGTCCTGATGCTGGGCCTCTATTCTTTCGACATGCAGCGTTCGAACTTCTCGACGCTGTCCACGCTCGACGCCCGGCGGCACGCGCTCGGCGAGATGCGGTTCCGCACGACGCCGTTCGTCACGCTGGGTCTCACTACTCAATACGACCGCACCAACACGCCTGGAGAGCTCGCTCTGGACACCGGTGTCCTGGGAGACAGGCAAAACGCCGAGCGTCTGGAGCTGATGCCGACGCTCGCATGGCGGCTCGGGCCGCGGACGGTGATGACCAGCGGCTACGACTGGATCACCGAACACCTCATTGCCGGCGAGCGCGGGACGATGCACGTCGGCCGCCTGGGCTGGTCGCGCGACGTGACGAGCCGCACCACGTTCACCACCAGCTACATCGGCCGCTTGTTCGTCGACCACGTTGACGCCGTGTCCGACTACCAGTCGCACGCGGTGCTTCTCGGGATGGACCGGGTACTCTCGCCGGGAACGAGCGTGACGTTGTCCGCCGGGCCAAAAGTGAGGGCACGCCGCGGCACCGACTACGAGGCGAGCGGCAATTTCACCCGTGCGACGCCAAGATCACGGCTGGCTGTGGACTACTGGCACGGCGAAACGATTGTGCTCGGCGTCGTCGGCCCGGTCGGTATCGACAGCGCCACCAGTCGTATGAGCTGGCCAATCAGACAGCGCTTCGAGGTGGCCACCGTGCTCGGCGCGTCCGACATCTCCACACTCGACGACCGGACCACCAGGGTGTACCGCGGGACGCTGACGGGATCGTGGAGCCCCGGTGGCATCTACAGCATCGCCGCGTCATACGACGCCGACTACCAGGACGGCAGCATCCGCAACCCCGTTTTCATCGACGGCGAGCGGGTGCTCTTCGACGAGCGCGTGCTCCGGCATGTGTTTCGCGTCAGCGTAACCATTGCGCCGCGCTACAGGCGCTCGATCCTGCCGCCAGACGAGGCGGCTCGCGCGAAGGGAGTGACACGATGACCGTGAGACCGTTGGTGTTTCTTTGCGGCTGCCTTCTGGCTGCCGCGTGCGCAGCGCCACTCTCGTCGGCGAATCCGGCCGCGGCTGCGCAGGAGCCTTCCACCACCACGACCAGCGCGCCACAGGAGCCTGCGCGGCCCGACAGCGCTCCGGCCGCGGCCCCGGCGTCGGCGATCATCGAACGCGCCGACACCTTCCGCATCGGCCCTGAAGACGTCCTCGACGTCCAGGTCTGGAAGAACGCCGAACTGAGCCGTGTGGTCCCTGTGCGTCCGGACGGCATGATTTCCCTTCCCCTGGTCAACGACATCCGCGCCGCCGGCCTCACGCCCGTCGAACTGCGGCAGCAGATCACGCAGCGGCTCTCGGAGTTCGTGCCCTCGCCGGAGGTCTCGGTGATCGTCCGCGAGGTGCACAGCGTGAAGGTGGCCGTTCTGGGCGCCGTCCGCATGCCCGGCCACTACGAGGTGAACAGCAGCGCCACCGTGCTCGACCTGATCGCCCGCGCGCAAGGTCTCACCGACTTTGCCGACAGGGGCCGCATCGTCGTGCTGCGCCAGAACGGTAAAGCGACGACGCGAATCCCGTTCAACTACCGAAGGATCGCCGAAGGCACGGAACAGGACAACTTCACCGTACAGCCTGGCGACATCATCGTCGTTCCGTAAGAGGCCTCCATGTCACGTGAAATGCTGTCGACCCCCGGTGACGACTCGCTGGCACTCCGGATCCTGGAGATTGCGCGCCGCCGCGCCATGCTGGCAGCCGCGGTCTTCGCCGTCGTCCTTGCCGCGGCGGTGTCGTTCGCGATGTATCTGCCGGACTTGTACAAGTCAACCGCTCTTGTCGTCGTCGAACGGTCGATTTCCGAGACGGTCGTGCGGGCTCCCGTGGCCGGCGAGCTCGAAAGCCGTCTGTACGTCATCAAACAGGAAATCCTCAGCCGCGAGCGCCTGATTGCGCTGATCGAGCGGTTCAACCTGTACCCGGATCTCCGGAGGCGGGCGGGCATGGAAGAGGTGCTCACCCAGGCGCGCAACGACATCGCGGTCCAGCCGGCCGGCCCGGAGCAGGTCAGCGGCCGGACGAAAACCGTCTCGTTCACGCTCAGTTACACAGGCGATTCACGTGACAGCGTCGCCGAGGTGACCAACGCCGTCGCCGCCTTTTACGTGCAGCAGAACCAGGACATGCGCACCCAGGAAGCAACCCGTACGACGGAGTTCCTGAAGGAGCAGCTCGCAGAAGCAAAAGCGCAGCTCGACCGCCACGACGGGGCGATGAAGACTTTCACCGATCGCTACACCGGCGAGCTGCCGCAGCAGGTCGGTGTCAATCTGGCGACCCTCGAGCGATTGAACACGCAACTCCGCCTGAACGGCGAATCGCAGATTCGCATCATCGAGCAGCGCGACAAGCTGTTCGACGGACTGCAGGATCCCGGGGTCGTCGCGCGCGTCTCCGGCGGCGGCGAGATCTCGCCCGAGGGTATCGAGCGACTCAAGAACATTGAAGAGATCAAATTGCAGTTGTCGCAAGCCGAAGCGCAGTTCACCGAAAGGCATCCTGACGTGGTGCGGCTCCGCGAACAGCTCGTGGTCATGGAGCGCGAGTACAAGTCCGCAGAAGCCGAAGAGGGGCGCAAGCGCAAGGAGGCGGAGGCGGCGGCGGCGGCAGCGCGGATCGGCGCCAGTGACCCCAACGCTCCCACACCGCAGGTTCGCCGCCGAACGATCGAGAACCTCGGTACGGAGCTCGAGAAGCTCAGGCAGGAAGAAGCAGGCATCCGCCAGACGATCAGTGGCTTCGAACGGCGGCTCGAGAGCTCGCCGCAGCGCCAGCAGGATTACGCGCTGATCACGCGCGATTACGCGGCCGCCAAAGATCAGTACGACTCGCTGCTCAAGCGCTACGACGAAGCACAGCTGACGCAGAGTCTGGAAACGGATCGGGCGGGCGAAACGTTCCGCGTCCTGGAGCCGGCATTGCCGCCTGAGGGCCCGGCGGCGCCCAACCGCTTCAGGCTGCTGATCATGGGATTGCTGCTGGCTGCCGCGGCTGCGGCAGTTGCCGTGCTGATCCGGGAACAATTCGACACTGCGTTTCACACCGTCGATCAGCTGCGCGATTACACGACGGTGCCGGTGCTCGTGTCGATTCCGCCGATAGGCCCCTCCACGACGAACCACAGACTGAAGCTTGCGTTAGCAACCGCGAGCACGCTCGCCGCCGTCGCGCTCGTCGCGACCACGGCGGCGTATCTCGCCCGCGACAACGCTCAACTCGCCCGGATGATTGCCTTCTGAGGACCGATCCCATGCGTAACGGCATCCTGAACACGAGAGAACCAGATTCTCTGCGAGCCTGTGACAAGCGGCTCGTGAGCCTCACAGACCCGGCCTCGTTCGCGGCCGAGCAGTACCAGGGCCTGCGCCTCACGATTGAGCGTTTGGCACGCGCGCGTGAAATGAAGGCGATCGCCATCACCAGCCCCGCGGCAGGCGACGGAAAGACCGTAACCGCCGTCAATCTGGCCGGAGCGCTCGCCCGTGGCGGCGACGAACGCGTATTGCTCATCGATGCCGATCTGCGCCGGCCTTCCATCGCCACTCTCTTCGGCGTCCCCAACGAGACGCTCGGCCTGGCTGACGCGCTGAGCGATCGCAGCGTCGGCCTTGCGCAGGTAGCCAGGCATGCCCACAGGTTGAATCTGTCGCTGGTCACGGCCGGGCTCGCACGCCGCGGGATCAGCGAGATCCTGCGATCGCCCAGGCTCGACGAATTCCTCGCGGAGGCGCGGAGCCAGTACGCGTACATCGTGCTGGACACGCCTCCGCTGCTCCCTGTCTTCGATTCCGCTCTCCTCGCCAAATCGGTCGACGGAGTGCTGATGGTTGTCGCCGCCAACCAGACGCCGCGCAAGCTTCTGGGCGAGTCGCTCAACATGATCGACCCCGCCAAGGTGCTCGGAATCGTCTTCAACCGCGACGAGCGGCCGCTCTTCGGGTATTACAACTGGTACTACCGCGAGTACTTCCCCGAACCGTCACGTTTACCCAGCGAGGCGTGAAAGACACCTCACATCCCCCATGGAACCTATGTTCACCACGGTCGATTTCGCACCGTTGATGCTCTTCGGATGGCAGCTCGTGTCCGCCGCCACGAACGTCCAGTTCGTGTCGGCACTGCTGCTGATCGTCGCCACGGCGGCAGTCGCCCGCCTCGCCCTGCGTGAATTCCCCGGCAAGGGACGGCGCGTCCTGATTCTCGGCGCAGGACCGCTCACCTGGAAGCTGGCCGAGGAAATTGCCGCAGCGAGCACGCAGCGCTACACGGTGACGGGTGTGGTCGACAACGATCGGCCGGATCCCGACGTACCTCGTACCGCACCCTGGCTCGGCCCGTGCGACATGCTCGCCGACATCGTCGAGCGTGTCAGACCGACCCACATCGTCGTTGCGGCGGCAGATCGCCGCGATCATCTGCCGATGCAGTCGCTTCTCGAATGCCGCGTGGGAGGAATCCTCGTGGAAGATGCGCTCGACTTCTACGAGCGTCTCACCGGCAAGATCGCCATCGAAGCGCTTCGCCCGAGCGTTCTGATCATGGCAAAGGGATTCAGGAACCATGGGACCGCCCAGATCCTGGCACGGCTCGTCAGCATGGCCGTCGCCGCCATCGCTCTGGTGCTGGTGGCGCCGCTGCTCGTCCTGCTGGCAGTCGCCATCAAGCTCGACTCGCGCGGTCCCGTCTTCTTCGTTCAGGAGCGGGCCGGCCGGGAAGGGCGTCCCTTCGGGCTCATCAAGTTCCGGACGATGCATCCGTGCACCGAGGCGAAATCGGAGTGGGTGATCGACAACATCGACCGGATCACCGGAATCGGCCGATGGCTGCGGCGGTTCCGCCTCGACGAGCTGCCCCAGTTCTGGAACGTGCTGCGTGGCGACATGAACCTCGTCGGCCCACGGCCACACCCCACAAGCAATCACGCGGTGTTCATGGACCGGATTGCCTATTACGGCCTTCGATCCAGCGTGCGCCCGGGGGTGACCGGCTGGGCGCAGGTGCGTTACGGCTACGCCAACAACTTCGACGAGGAAACGGAAAAGATGCGGTACGACCTGTTCTACATCAAGAACCGGTCGATCTGGCTGGACGCGCGAATTCTGCTCGAGACGGTCGGCATCTGTGTCTGCGGTAAGGGCGCGAGCGCGGTGCGGCATCCGTCGCCAAGTCGAAGCGAACTCGTGCCGGCGCCCCCGCGTCGTCAGCCTGAGAACCCGCGGCGTCAGCCCGAGAAAGTGGCCTACGTTCCGCTGCTCGCCAGCCGGACTCGGCCGGGTAATTCATAGACCCTTCATAACCCGCGTAGGGCGGGCCTTTCCGGATCGCCGGTTCGCCGGGGTCCAGAGGACCCGGCCTACGTTTGCCAATTCAAATGCAACTAGACATCGCGCTCGACCGGCCGGCTGCCACTGTTCAGCCCTCCGCTTCAGCCGCCGCACCGTGGTGGCAGGCGCGACCTCATTCCCCTGTACACGCGGGAGCGCGGCCGGGCAGCAGCGTTGCCTTCGGCGCGCTGGTGGCGTTCACCGCCATCCTGCTGCTGTCGCCACAGTCGTGGTTTCCGCTCCTCAAAGTCGCCCGCATCGCATTTCTTGCGGCCGGCCTCGCGGCGGCGGCGCATGTGATCGAACGCACCGCGCGACACCGATCCGTGACGCCGTTTTCGCCCGAAATCGGTATCGCTCTGACGCTCCTCTGCTGGTCGATCCTGACGCTCCCCATGTCAGTCTGGCCGGGCGGCAGCGTACGCATTCTCACCGACCACTACGTGAAGGCCATCGCGTTCTTCTGGCTGTTGGGAACCATTGTCACGACCACAGAACGCTTCCGCATCATGGCGTGGACGCTGACCCTCTGTTCCATTCCGCTGGCGGCAACCGGGGTCGCCAACTATCTCGCGGGCGCGTTCATCTCTACGGGCGCTCGGGGTTTCTATCGCATCACCGGTTACATGGGTGTTCTCACGGCCAACCCCAACGATCTGGCGTTGATGCTCAATCTGATCGTTCCGCTGACCGGGGCACTGGCCGTGGCCTGTCACGGGCCGAAGCGCCTGTTCGCTGTCGGAACGATGCTGCTCTCTATGGCAGCCATCATCCTGACGTTTTCCCGCGCCGGATTTCTTGCGCTGGCGGCAACGTTCGTCCTGGGCGTCGTCGCGCTCGCGCGGCATAAGGGCCCCGCACCGGCGGCGGGAGTCGTTCTGCTGGTGCTTTGTGCGCTGCCACTTCTACCCGACGGCTACGCGAACCGGATTGGCACGATCACGAACATCGAGGAGGACGCGACCGGCTCCGCGCAGGGCCGCTGGAGAGATACCAAGGTTGCGGCCGGGCTCGTCGTGAAGAACCCGATCATCGGCGCGGGCATCGGCCAGGACATCCTCGTGATGAACGACGAGCGCGGCATCGACACGTGGAGGCGGGTGCACAACGCGTATCTGCAGTACGGCGTCGACCTGGGCCTCCCCGGCCTGCTGCTCTTCGTCTGGCTGCACCTGACGTGCTATCGAACGGCCAGGGCCGTCGAAAAGCGGGCCGCCGCCGATCCTTCCCTCCGCGAGCTGCGTGTGTTGGCTTCGGGGGTGACGGTGTCGCTCGTGGTATTCGGCGTCGCGGCGATGTTCCATCCAATCGCATACCAGTTTTATTTCTTCTGCGTGGCCGGACTGGCCGTGGCTCTGCGCAACACCTGCAGGGCCGTCGTCACGGCGCCGCAGCCGGCGTGGAGCGTGCGATGAGCGGCGCCCGGGTTCTGAAAGTCGTTCCCACTCTGATGTGCGGTGGCACGGAAAACCAGTTCATGATGCTCGCCAGGCGCCTCGACACGGCGCGCTTCGACGTCGAGTTCGCATGTCTGCGGCGCTGGGGGCCGTTCGTGCAGGAGATCACGGAACGGCGCATCCCGCTATCGGAATACAAGGTCACATCGTTCCGCAATGTATCCGCGCTCACGCAGCAAGCGAAGCTCGCTCGGCACATCGCGCGCCGGCAGGTGCAGATCGTGCACGCCTACAACTTCTACGGCAACGTATTCGCGATTCCCCCCGCACGGTTCGCGGCGCCGGTCGTCATCGCATCGATCCGCGACTGCGCACCTTATCTGACACCGATGCAGAAGCGCGTGCAGCGCTATGTATGCCAGCTTGCCGATTGCGTGCTCGTGAACGCCGTGGCGGTGAGGGACTGGCTGGTGAACGACGGCTATGACGAGTCGAAGATCGTCGTCATCAGGAACGGCGTCGATCTGACGCAGTTCACGGGATCGACCGATTCGGAGCGTGTTCGGCGCGAGCTCCAGCTAACGCGTGGCACGCCGCTCGTCGTCGTGGTGTCGCGGCTGGCGCGCTTGAAAGGCCTCGAGCACCTGATCACAGCCGCCGCCATCCTGAAGGCGCGCAATCAGGAGGCGCAGTTCCTCATCGTCGGCGAAACGGCGCCGAGCCAGCGGGCCTACCTGGACGAGTTGAAATCGCGTGCGACCAGCCATGGCGTGGCCGATCGCATCGTCTTTGCGGGGCTTCGATCCGATGCGCCGGCCCTGCTTTCAGCCGCCGACGTCGCGGTCATGCCGTCGCTCAACGAGGCGTTGTCGAACGTGCTGCTCGAATCGATGGCGGCCGGTGCGCCAACGGTGGCCACCCGAGTGGGCGGAACGCCGGAGGCGCTCGTCGACGAACAGACCGGCCTCCTCGTGCCGCCCGGAGATTCGCAATCTCTCGCGGCTGCGATCTCGCGCCTGCTGAACGACCGCGGGCTTGCGAGCCGTCTTGGCGGGGCCGCACGCCGGTTCGTTCACGATCATCTCTCCGTGGAGCGGATGGTCAGCGAAACAGAACAGCTCTATTCGGAGCTTCTTGCGCGCAAGCAGCGCGTCCCCTTTCCGGTTCCGGCATGATCCCCGCACTTTCAGCCTCGTCAACGCCCGTGCGACGGCCTGTTCTGGCCGAAGTACCCAGTGCAACGAGATGCACCGTGGACGTCGTCACCGATTACGGAGAGTTCCTCGAACTCGAATCCGCATGGAACGACGCCGTCCGCCGCGCGGCCGTCATGCATCCGTTCCTCCGGCACGAATGGATACGAACCTGGCTGGAGGCGTTCGAGGCCGGCGCGCAGCTGCACGTGCTGATCGTCCGGATCGATGGCCGAATTGCGGCGATTGCTCCGCTGATGCGCGAGTCGGTCGTGATGTACGGCCTCCGGGTGCAACGCATCCGCATGATTCACAACGATCACACACCACGAACCGACCTGATCGTTGCGTCGCATCCCGAGGAGTCATATCGCGCCATATGGAACGCTCTTCAGGACGAGTGCGACCGTTGGGACGTGTTGCTGCTCAGTCAGCTCGAGCACGACTCGCGTACGCGCGCTGAGATTCCACAACTGGCAGCGGCGAATCGCTGTCCGGTTGGCATGTGGAAGAGCAGCGATTCGCCGTACGTGACGCTGGATACGACCTGGGACGAGGTACTTCAACGGACTGCCCGCCAAGTTCAGGTCCAACTTGAGAAATCGCCTGGCGAGAGCGAACCGTGCCGGCGAGATGTCGCTGGAAGTCCTGACGGATTGCGACGCAATCGAGGCCGCGTCTTCGGATGCGTGGCGGCTCGAGGCATCAGGCTGGAAGCAGTCGGCGGGCACGGCCATTACGTGCGATCCCGCGGTACAGAGTTTCTATTCAACGCTCATCGAACGTGGCACAAGGGCCGGCTGGCTCCGGCTGCTCTTTCTGAAACTTGGTGACCGCCGAGTCGCCATGTCGTACGGGGCATGTTTCGAGCGCCGCCTGTTCCTCTTCAAGACGGGGTACGACCCTGAATATTCGGCGTGCGCGCCGTTCAAGCTCCTCACGTATTTGGCCATCCGTGATGCATGCGAGCGCGGGCTCTGCGAGGTGGATTTCCTCGGGGACAGTGAGCCGTGGAAGCTCGAATGGACGTCCACGACACGCGGCCACGACTGGCTGTTCGTGTTCGCCGACACGCCGCGTGCCCGACTCTTGCATTCCATCAAGTTCCAGTGGGGACCGGGGTTGAAGCGATGGTGGGCGTAACCGACACGTTCGTCCCGACGTACCAGGGCCTTTCGGCCATCGATCTGCTGCGCTCGATGCCCGCGGCGGCACCGAGCTGCTTTCCGCTGGACGTCGCCGGCCGACTGCCCTTCTACCGGGCGCGCAACGCCATCTATCACCTGTTTCGCGCGCTTGTCGAGCGCAACCCGCAGTTAACCGTGCTCGTGCCCGACTACAACAGCGGCAACGAAATCCTCGCGATCCGTGCCGCCGGCGCACGTGTTCACTACTACCGGATTGACCGCGGCATGCAGCTCGACGTCGGTGACATTCAACAACTGTGTGAGCGCTATCGGCCGGACGTCCTTTACGTCATCCACTACGTCGGCTGGCCGCAACCGGTGTCAGCGCTCGTTGATGTCTGCCGCACACGGGGAATGCTCCTCGTCGAAGACTGCGCGTTGTCGCTCTTCAGCGAGGTCGACGGGCAGCCGCTCGGCACGTTTGGCAACTGGTCGGTATTCTGTCTTTACAAGACGCTTCCGCTTCCAAACGGCGCCTTTCTCGTACAGAACGGGCCCCGTCTGGACGACCTCGAACGGCTCCAGCTTCGCGCCGCCGGACCGGCATCCGTCATCGGGCGGACTGCGGAACTGCTCGTCCAGCGTACCCGTGGCCGTGTCAACGGGCTTGGGGCTGCACTGCAATCGGCCAAGCGCGGACTCGGTCGGGTGGCGGGCGCACTGAACGTCCGCCGCAGCAACGTCGGCGATATCGGGTTCAATCTGGACGAAGTCGATCTCGCCATGTCGCGCGTGTCGTCGAGGCTGCTCGGGCGGTTCGACATTCCGGAAATCCGCCGCCGGCGGATAGCCAACTACCGGCTGCTCGACACGCTGCTCGACAGAACAGTCGTCCGCGTCTTTCAAGAGCTGCCAGACGGTGTGTGTCCCCTCTTCTTTCCGATTCTGGTCCCCGACAAGCACGAAGCCGCGGCCGCCTTGCAGGGTCGAGGCATCGACGCCCTCGAGTTCTGGAACGAGAGCGTGGAATCAGGAGAGGAGATGTCCGCGGACGCGAAATATCTGCGTGCACACGTTCTCGAACTGCCGATCCATCAGGATCTGACCACGCGCCAGATTCTGCACGTTGCGCGTCACGCATCGGCCATCGCAACCGGGAGGGGTGTGTGATGGTCTCCTTCGCCGACGTCGCGGCACATCCGGGGGAGCGGGGCGAGCTCACTCGAATCGAAGCGGTTCAGGACCTCTCTGGACTTGAAGCGCTCCGACCGCACTGGAACGAGCTCCTGGATGCCAGCGCGACGAACAACCCTTTCCTGACGTTCGAGTGGCTTCATGCCTGGTGGACACACCTGCGCGGAACCGCCGCCCTTCAGATCCTTGCGGTATGGTCGGGAAGCCAGTTGATAGCCGTGGCGCCGCTCATGATCCGGCGGTCGTTCGGATGGTTTCCGTGCGTTGAGTTTCTCGGCACGGGTCACGCAGGGTCCGACTATCTGGATCTGATCGTCCGGCGAGGGCACGAAGCCGACGCGCTCCAACACATCGCGAAGTTCATCGCAACCAGGGCCTGGTCTTTTCGGCTGGACCACGTCCTGGAGTGTTCGTTGACGACGAAGCTGGTCAACCAGCTTCGTGCTGACGGCTGGACATCGTCGATGGTGCCCGACGGTGTGTGTCCGGTGATCGATCTCCAGGGGCACACGTGGGATTCGTATCTGGCAACCCGTGGTTCCGCCCATCGCGCCAACGTCCGTCGTCGGTTGAGGGCGGCCGAACAGCGGCTGCGGCCGGCGTTCGAACGGGTCACCACCGAGCGGCAGCGCGACGAAGCGTTGACGGCCCTCTTCAACTTCCACGAATGGCGGTTTCGGGCACAAGGAGGCTCCACGGCATTTCTGACTCGGCAGCTGAGAGCCTTTCACGACGAAGCCACGCAGCGCATGCTCGAATCCGGGTGGCTGCAGATGTACGTGCTGCGAGCGAACGGCGCGGTCGCGGCGGTGATGTACGGCTTCGGCTACGACGGCCGGTTCTACTTCTATCAACATGGGTTCGATGCCCGCTATCAGCGCGACAGCATCGGCCTCGTGCTGATGGCACTGTCGATTCGTGCGGCGCTCGATGAAGGGATGCAGGTATTCGACATGCTGTGGGGCGCGGAGCCGTACAAGTGGCTCTGGGCCAACAACGCGCGGATGCTTCACCGCATCCACGTGTTTCCCGCGCACTTTGGCGGTTGGCTGCATCACGGTGCCGTTGAAGCACGACGCCGGCTGGCGCCGCTGACCCGCCGTGCATTGACCCTGGGAGCTTCTCGTGTCTAGGTCTGCCGTCCATTGGCGTTGGCGACTCAAATCCGCTCTGGCCTCGACAATCTCGCAGGTTCGGGACCATGGCTTTGCTGCGGCTCTGGCGCGAGGGGCGGATCGGCCGCTCGTTCTCGGCTACCACCGCGTGGTCGAAGACTTCGGCACGGCTGCGCGTACCGAGATGCCGAGCATGCTGATCAGCAGCAGGATGTTCGAGCGCCATCTCGATTGCATCGGCCGCCATTTCACGTTCGTCACGCTGGATGAAATCGGCGAGCACATCGCCGGCGGCAGGCGCTTCGACAAACCGGTCGCGGCGGTGACATTCGACGACGGCTACCGGGACGTGTACGAACAGGCGTTCCCGGTGCTCAAACGAAAAGGGATTCCGGGCGCGGTATTCGTCGTGACCGATCTCGTTGGCAAGCCGTTCTGGCAGGTGCACGACAAGCTGTATCACCTGATGACGAAGGCATTTGCCGCCTGGACCGATCCGCGGCGCGAGATGACGGGACTCTTTCACGCGCTTCGACTGCCGGCTGCCTGCATTACAGAGAACAAACTGGCCGCGAGGAATCCCATGCTCGCCGTCACCTCAATCCTGCCTGAACTTCCACTCGTCGACGTTCGTCGTCTCATGGACGGGCTCGAGACTACGGTCGGCAACGGATTTCATCACGTGCCAGTCACCCTCAACTGGGAGGAACTTGACGAAATGGGCAGGGCGGGGATGACCATTGGATCGCACACCAAGAGTCACGTCTCGCTGCCAACGGAGGCGCCGGGCGTGGTTGCCGAAGAGCTCACAGGGTCGAAGCGGCTGCTCGAACGTTATCTCGGCCGGCCGGTTACGCACTTCGCGTACCCCGGCGGTCAGTTCACGCCCGCGGTCGTCGACGAGGTGAGCCGCGCCGGGTACGAGTTCGCGTACACGGCATGCCGGCACGGCGACGTTTGCCATCCGGCGCTGACCATCGAGCGTCTTCTGTTGTGGCAGGGATCGTCAGTGGACGCCGACGGCCGTTTTTCGTCGGCGATCCTGAACTGTCAGGTACAGGATCTCTGGCCGCCCGCGCGGCGGTGCGAACGCGTGCACGTTGCACGGACGAGGTCGCATGAATAGCACCTCGCGCCCAGCCGCCCTGCTCGTCGCGGGCCGCAGCGTCGGCCTTGCCGCGTCATTTGCGATCGGCATTGTGCTCGCTCGCGTATTCGAGCCGGCGACCTTCGGCATCTACAAGCAGTTCTTTCTGATCTACGCCACGCTGTACGGCGTCCTGCAGCTCGGGATGGCAGAGAGTCTGTACTACTTTGTGCCACGGGCCTCCGCGCACACCGGGCGCTATGCTGCCAATGCCCTCGCATCTCTTGCCCTAGTCGGTGCGACGCTTGTCGGAATCCTGGTCGTTGCACGGCCGGCCGTCGCCTCGTGGATGAGCCCTGAGCTTGCCACCTATGCCGTACCGCTTGCGTTGTTCCTCTTCTTCTCGCTGACCTCCACGGTCCTCGAGATCGTGATGGTGTCACGGCAAAAGCATTTTGCGGCAGCCGTTACCTACGCGATTTCCGACATCGTGCGCACGGCACTCTTCATCGGCCCCGCCCTGCTGTTCGGCAGCCTCAGGGCGGTGTTCATCGGTGCCAGTGTGTTTGGCGCGTTGCGGTTGGCGGCAACCCTGGTGGCCCTTTGGCGGCTCTGCGGCCGCGATTTGCGGATCGACGTTGCGCTGCTGAAGCAGCAGCTGCGCTATGCGCTGCCATTTGCCCTCGCGGTCGGCGTCGACGTGGTGCTCATCAACTACCACCAGTACGTGGTTGCCACCCGGTTCGACACTGCAACGTTTGCCATCTACGCGATCGGGTGCCTTCAGATTCCCTTGTACGACTTGATCGTGACCTCCACGGTGAACGTCCTCATGGTCAAGATGGCCGATACGCCGCGCGGCGACGCGGCGATTGTGCTCTGGCACGACACGGTGTGTCGACTGGCATTTCTGATTTTTCCACTGGCCTGTCTGCTCGTCGTCGGCGCTCATGACCTGATCGTCGGCCTGTTCACCACCACATACGCCGCCAGTGTTCCGATCTTCGTTGTGTGGGCACTGACCATGCTCCCGGCCGTGATGGCGGTAGACGCCGTGCTCAGGGTGTACGCACAGACGCGATTTCTGCTGGTCATGAACCTCGTGCGGTTCGCATGCGTGGCGAGCCTGATTGGCGGCTTTCTGTCGTCGTTCGGCTTGATCGGCGCCGTCGGCGTTGCGTTGCTTGCCTTGACGATCACCAAGACGCTGGGCGTCGCGAGAATTGCGTGGCTGATGCACCTCGGCGTGCGCGGGGCGCTGCCCTGGCGACGGCTCGCGGGCATTGCGGCCGTGGCCCTTCTTTCGATCGCGCCCGTTCGATGGCTTCAGGTCACCGTCGCGTGGCCTCCGCTCGTGACGTTCATCGTCGGATCCGCTCTCTACGCTTTCACTTACGCGCTGCTTTTCTACTGCGGCGCTCAGGTGCTGCGGTCGACGCAAGCCGCGCGGCTCGCAGTTCGCGTTTCATAACGTAGGGCGGGCCTTCCGCCTTCGCGTCTACGGCGGACCACCGACCTTGGCGGAGGTCGTACGGCACGCTAGCCGACGTAGGCGGGCCTTCACGGCCCGCCTGGCGCGGCGTAAAGCCGCGCCCTACGAATACTCCGAAAGGAACCATCCAATGTGCGGCATTGCCGGAATCGTCCGGTGGGATCGGCGTCCAATCCTCGAACACGAAATCCGCGGGATGTGCCGCGCCATGGTCCATCGCGGACCCGACGACGAAGGCGTCTATCTGGGCGAGGGCGTGGCCATGGGCATGCGACGCCTGAGCATCATCGACCTCGATAACGGGCACCAGCCAATCTCCAACGAAGACGGCTCGGTCTGGGTCGTGTTCAACGGCGAGATCTACAACTACAGACAGTTGCGGCGTCAGCTGGAGTCGAAAGGGCACACCCTCAGGACGTCGAGCGATACCGAAACAATCGTTCATCTGTACGAAGACCTCGGTGCCCGCTGCGTCGAGCAGCTCCGCGGGATGTTTGCGTTTGCCGTCTGGGATGTGCGGCGCCGGCAGATCCTGCTCGCGCGGGATCGGCTCGGCATCAAGCCTCTCTATTACACAGAGCGCGACGGCGAACTGCTGTTTGCTTCGGAGCTCAAGCCGCTGCTTCAGAACGACGACACCGATCGTTCACTCAATTGGAAAGCCGTCGGACACCTTTTCACGTTCCTCGCGACGCCCGCCGATCAGAGCATCGTCAGCGGAATCTCCAAGCTCGAACCCGCGCGCGTGGCGGTGGCCGGCCCGAATCGTCCTCTGAGGACCGAGCGTTACTGGGACGTGACCTTCGAGCCGGACGAGAGCGTCGGCGAAGCCACGCTCGTGGAGCGTCTCCGGGCACAGCTTCACGACGCCGTAACAGTCCATCAAGTCAGCGACGTCAACGTTGGCGCGTTTCTGAGTGGTGGCATCGACTCGAGCGCTGTCGTCGCCATGATGGCCAAGCCCGCCGCCGGACGCCTCAAGACATTCTCAATTGGATTTGCGGAAGCCGGCTTCGACGAACTGGCCCACGCCCGGTCTGTCGCGGCGACCTTCGGTACCGACCATTACGACCTCGTCCTTCGGCCCGACGTGGTGCAGACGGTCGAAGACCTGACGTGGTACCTCGACGAGCCGTTCGGCGACACGTCCGCCATCGCCACGTATATGGTGTCGAAGCTTGCGGCCGAACACGTGAAGGTCGTGCTGAGCGGCGACGGCGGCGATGAGCTTTTCGCGGGATACGACAAGTACGTCGTCGAAGGACAAGAGCGCGCGGCACGATCGGTTGCCACGGACACTCAGGAAGTGCATGGGTGCAATCGGCGCGCTCATGCCGCACGGCATGTATGGACGCCGGTTCCTGCGTCATCTGGCTCTCGACGGGCCCAGAAGATATCTCGATGCCTCGTCGCTGTTTCACGACGATGAACTGCCCTGCCTCTTCCAGGGCGCGGCACTGGAGCAGGTCGCACGGCATGATCCGCTGACAAACGCGTTGTCGGCATTCGATCAGGGGAACGACGACTGGCTGTCGGCGATTCAATACCGCGATCTGAATCACTACCTTCCGCTCGACATCCTCACCAAGGTCGATCGAATGACGATGGCGCATTCGCTGGAAGCGCGCCCGCCCCTGCTCGACCATCGGCTGGTGGAATTCGCGGCCACGATTCCGGCGAAATTCCGGCTCAGAAACGGCACCACGAAGTATCTGTTCAAGCAAGCGATGCGCGGGATTGTGCCGGACGAGATCATCGACCGGCCGAAGCACGGCTTCGCCGTGCCGATTGCGCAATGGTTTCGCAACGACCTGGCCGGGTTTGCGCGCGACCTGCTGCTGTCGGACACGTGCCGGCAGCGCGGGATCTTCGACCTCCGGTACGTCGAGCGATTACTCCAGTCGAATCAACGCGGCCGGAATCTGGATCTCCAACTCTGGACGATTCTGTCGTTCGAGCTCTGGTGCCGCCGCTTCCTCGACTCGCGGCCTCGCCTCGCTGAAGCATCAGGCCGCGGCACCACGGCGACGGAACTTTCACCCCGCTACCCGGCGGCCCACTGGCCCGTCGGCGTGCCGGGCGAAGCGAACTGAGGACAATGGATAACGCTTCATCTCTCCCGCTGGACCCGCCAATCCTGGGTCCGGGTGTCGATCGGCACGACCGGGGCTATCGGCGCATTCGGGACATGCGCTTCGGCGAGCTCGCGTATCGCGGCTGGCAGGAAGCGTCCAAATGGCTCGAGCGCGTCGCGCCGGTCGAGCTCCCGGATCAACCTGAGACGCTGCTGCGAAAGCATGCGCCGGAACTGGCGCACGCCGAGGCCGGGATCCACATTCTTCGCGACGTCGCCCCGCAGCGATTCTTCGTTGGCGCCGAACGGGCGACAACACCGGCCGCGATCGCCGACGGACTGGCGGAGCACCGAGCCCATCTCGTGGCATACGCGGACGGTCTGCTGAAGCGTCAGTTCGATCTGCTCACCTACCGCACGCTCTGGTTCGGAGACCCAATCGACTGGCACCTCGATCCGCTGAGGAGCCGGCGCGCCCCGCTCATCGCGTGGAGCCTGATCGACGTTCACGACCCTGCGATCGTTGGCGACAGCCGGCTCATATGGGAACTGAATCGCCACCAGTGGCTCGTCTCCCTCGCGCAGGCGTGGACGCTGACCGGAAACGAAGACTACGCGGAGGCGTGTGTCAAGACGATCGACGCATGGCTGGATGCCAACCCTCCGGGCGTGGGTATCAACTGGGCGAACAGCGCCGAGGTGGCGCTCCGCGCGATTTCCTGGTGCTGGATGCTCTTGCTGATCCGTGAAGCCCGGTCAGTGTCGGCGGCCTGGCTGCAGAGAATGTTCGCGGGGCTGTGGCTGCACGCAGCGCACGTCAGACGGTATCTGTCGTACTACCAATCCAGAAATACCGACCTGACCTGCGAATCACTGGGTCTCTTCTACGTCGCGACGGTGTTTCCTGAATTTCGTGAGTCTGACAGATGGCGTGAAGTTGCCGTTCGCATTCTCGCGTCCGAATGCGACGCGCAGATCTGCAGGGACGGTGTGCATTTCGAACGTTCGACCTGCTATCACCGTTACATTGCCGATGCGTATCTGCACCTCGTGCTGCTGGCTCAGCGCAACGGAATCGAGTTGCCTGAGTGCATCTCCGAGCGCGTGCAGCAGATGATTGACTTTCTCGTCGCGATCCGCCGGCCCGACGGCGTGCTTCCGGCGCTGGGCGATGACGACGGCGGCTGTCTGCTGCCGCTGCAGCGCCGCTCGCCGTGTGACGCGCGCGGCCTGTTCGGCGTGGCCGCCACACACTTCCGCCGCCGTGATTTCGCATGGGCTGCCGGCGGCCTCACTCCCGAGGT
Source organism: uncultured Acidobacteriota bacterium (assembly GCA_963814955.1). Lineage (GTDB taxonomy): Bacteria > Acidobacteriota > Vicinamibacteria > Vicinamibacterales > UBA2999 > DATCJA01. Next base: position 782,091 of record CAWFEX010000004.1, on the reverse strand, counting down.
GATGTGGCTGCTGGGCGGCGACGGCCTGCGCGCGTTCGAGGCGCTGCGCCCGACGACGCCGACAACGAATCCCTCGTGCGTATTCCCCTCGGGCGGATACGCGTCGATGCGAAGCGACTGGACGCCGGAAGCCCACCACGCCATCGTCGACATTGGCCCGATTGGCTGCCCCGTGAGCGGCGGTCACGGGCACGCCGATCTCCTCAGCATTCAGTGTTCGGTTTTTGGTGAGCCGTGCCTTATCGATGCGGGGACCTACTCCTACACTGGCGAGCCGCAGTGGCGGGATTACTTCCGGAGCACGGCGGCGCACAGCACCGTGATGGTGGACGGCATGAGCCAGGCAGAACCGGCCGGTCCGTTCGGCTGGCACGGGCAGCCGCGCGTCAGGCTGCGCGAATGGCACTCCACGCCGGAATTCGATTTCCTCGACGCCGAGCACAACGGCTATTTGTCGCTTGCGGACCCGGTGGCTCACCGCCGGCGAGTGATCTTCGTCAAGCCCGGTTACTGGATCCTCGTCGATGACCTGTCCGGCTCGGCCCGCCATCAGCTCGACCTTACCTTCCAGTTTGCTCCGTTGAACGTTGCTCTGGGCATTCACCCCTGGGCGCGCGCCGAGACCGCGAACGGGCGGGTGCTGTGGATTTGTCCATTTCCATCAGGACCCGTGCAACCGGCACTGAAGTTTGGCGAAGTTTCGCCCATAAGCGGCTGGATTTCAGAGGGTTACGGCGACCGCCGAGCGGCACCGATGTTGATCTATTCCTTCGGCGTGTCTCTGCCGTGGCGCATCGTCACGTTGCTTTTGCCCGACCGCCAGGCGCAAGCGTCGCCTCCTTCGGTACCGAGCGATCTACGACGATACCGGTCAACCCACGGGCATCGCCTTCGACCGACCGCGTCGAATAGTGCGATTCAGCGACCGGGCGGTCTCAGTGGAGCGCGAGTAACGCGGTTGATCGTACGCAGTGTCCGGCTTCAGCCGGACCTGCTGCCGGGCGAGGTTCGATAGTTATGCAGATTCTCTGGGTGAAAATGGGCGGTCTCTGGCCCGCCACAAGCGGTGGCCGCGTTCGCAGCCTGCAGATCGTCTCGGATCTGGCGCGCCGCCACCGTGTGACGATCCTGACCACGCACGGACCCGCCGACGATCCACAAGGTCTGGAACGCCAGCTCTCTCATTGTCACCGCGTCATTTCCATTCCACACGTCGTCCCGAAACGCGGCGATGCCGGGTTTGCGGCGTCTGTCGCGCGATCGTGGATGTCGCGCTATCCAGTGGATCTGTGGAAGTGGCGTGTTCCGTCAATGCGGCGCGAGGTCCGCAATCTGATGGACGAGGGAAACGTCGATCTTTGCGTTTCCGATTTTCTCTTTGCCGCTGCGAATGTGCCGATGCGCGGCAGCGTCCCCGTCGTGTTGTTCGAGCACAACGTCGAATACATGATCTGGCAGCGGCTGGGCGCGGTCGAATCGCGGGCGTGGCGACGGGCGCTGATTGAAATCGAGTGGCGGAAGCTGCGCGCGCGCGAGGCAGATGCGTGCACCGATGCCGACCTCACAATCGCGGTCTCGGAAGACGACAAGCAACGGCTCGAAGCGATTGCCCCTGACATGCGGGCAGTATCCGTTCCGACCGGCGTCGATACGAATTACTTCACGCCGAACGGGTACCGCGAACGCGCGACGCGACTCGTCTTCAGCGGTTCCATGGACTGGCATCCCAACGAAGACGCCGTCGTTCATTTCGCCGACGCTATCCTGCCGCGGATTCAGGCGGCGATCCCCGACGCGTCGTTCACAATCGTCGGCCGTAATCCGAGCCCGCTCGTACAAGCGCTCGCCTCGCGGCCAGGCATCATCGTCACCGGGACGGTAGACGATGTGCGGCCATGGATCGGGGAGGCAGCGGTCTACGTCGTTCCGTTACGTGCCGGCAGCGGCACGCGTCTGAAGATTTTCGAGGCGCTCGCCATGGGGAAGGCCGTCGTGTCGACAACGGTCGGCGCGGAAGGGCTTGGCCTGCAGCCCGGCCAGCATTTTCAGCCCGCGGACGATCCCGCTGCATTCACCGATGCCGTCGTAACGCTTTTGCGCGATCAGGAGCGGCGGCACGCGCTTGGTCACGCCGGACGTTCGCTCGTCGAGGCGAACTACTCATGGCCCATCGTCGCTCGTACCTTTGAAAAACACTGTGAAGAAGTGGTTGCCCTGCATGCACAGAGACGCGCATATGCCGACGGTCGTTCTCATCTGCCACGACCAGAGCCTTCTCGATCGCGAGGCGCTCGCAGCGTGGCTGGCGAGCAGACTGAAATTGGCTGGTCTCATCATCATCCGTGACGGACATGGACGACTGTTGCGGACGGCGCGACGAGAGATTCGGCGCGTTGGATTCTTGCGCTTTCTCGATGTCGTCGCCTTCCGGATCTTCGCGCGCCTGCGCCTGGCCAGACGGGACGCCGCCTGGGAAACGCGCACGGTGGCCGAATTTCGGCAGCGCTATCCGGTCCAGCTCGACGAGGTTCCGCGGATCGTCGTCTCCAGTCCGAACAGTGATGAGGCGCGTCGTTTTCTCGAGCGCGTTCGACCGGACGTGGTGATTGCGCGCTGCAAGTTCATCCTGAAACCCGAGATGCTCCAGTTGCCGCGTGCGGGCACGTTCGTGCTGCATCCCGGCATCTGTCCGGAATACCGGAACGCGCACGGATGCTTCTGGGCGCTGGTCAATCGCGATCTCGACCGGGTCGGGATGACACTGCTTCGGGCTGACGCCGGCGTCGACACGGGGCCGGTCTACCTGCACGCGAGCTGCCGTTTCGACGAGGTGCGAGAGTCGCACATCGTCATCCAGCACCGCGTCGTGTTTGAAAACCTTGACGCGATTGAACGAATTCTGCTGTCGGTCTGCCGCGGTGACGTCGTTCCCACGATTCCTACAGAGGGACGCCGTTCCGCCACATGGGGGCAGCCTCGCCTGATCGAGTATCTGCGGTGGAAGCGCGCCGCCCGCCGCAAAGCCAGGTTGCATGATGCAGGTCATCTCGCTGCTTTTTCATGACGTCTACGCCGAGGATCCGCGGGAAAGCGGGTTCTCGTCCGAAGCGGCGGACCGCTACAAGCTGGCGCTTCGCGATTTCGACGGCCAGTTAGCCGGTCTGGCGCGCGCGCGCGCCGATAGGCCATCGCTGATTGCGGACGTGATCGGAGGACTGCCCTTCGACTTCGCTCAGGGCACCCGGAGCACGTGTCGAGGGGTGAAGGCCTCCGGCTACCGAGTCCCGTACGTGGTTACGGTGGACGATGGCGGGGTCTGGTACTACACGTTGATTGCGGACCGCCTTGAAGCGCGAGGGTGGCGCGGCCACTGTTTCGTGACCACCGACGCGATCGGCACGCGCGGATTTCTGACCGCCGCACAGATTCGCGAGCTCGATGCCCGCGGCCACATCATCGGGACGCACTCCGCGTCGCATCCTGCCCGGTTCAGCACGTGTGCGGTCGGCCATCTGCGCGACGAATGGTCGCGCAGCCGTCGTGTTCTCGAGGACCTCGTCGGTCACGAGGTGGAGACCGGATCGGTTCCGGGCGGCTACTACTCGCGGCGCGTCGCAGCGACGGCGCGCGACGCGGGACTTCGGGTGCTGTTCACCTCGGAGCCGACGACGACCGCGCACGACGAACACGGGCTCTACGTCGTCGGCCGCTTCACGCTGCGACGTCTGCATGCGCCGGATGCAGCAGCCAGGCTCGTTCAGCCCGCGCCATGGACCAGATATCGCGAGTGGGCGAGCTGGAACGCGAAAGGACTGATCAAACCGCTTCTCGGCCCGGTATACGCGCGCGCGGCCGACTGGTTCCTGCGCGGTCGAGCACGTCCGCGGTGGGCCCAAACCAGCCTCCGCTAGAGCTTCGGCGGGCCGCCCTAGCTTCGAAGGCCCGCCCTAACAAGGCAACCCCTATATGCCCCTGATGAATCTGTTCAAGTTCGTTCCAGTCCTTTGCGTGGTGCTCATCCTGTCGAGCATCGGGCTCGCGGTCCCCCAGCGCCCAGCGGAAGCTCCGGCCGCCTCGACGCATCCGAAAGAGCCGGGCGGCATGCCCGAACTTCCGCGAATGGAGGTGGACGTCCCCGAGATCCGCACGACGGGCCGCACGATCCATGTTCCCTCCGATGGAAACCTGCAAGCGGCACTCGATGCGGCCAACGGCGGCGATCGCATTACCCTCGAGCCGCGCGCGACCTACCGCGGCCCGTTCCGTCTTCGCAAGAAAAGCGGCGACGGCTGGATTGTGGTCACGTCTGCGGCCAAAGATTTGCCCATGCCGGGCCGGCACGTCACCCCGGCCGACGCCCCCCGCATGGCGAAGCTGGTCGCGGCATCAGGCTCCGTTTTCGAGGCGGAGCCCGGCGCCCATCACTTCCGCCTTGTCGGCCTGGAAATCGCACCGGCCGACGGCATTGCTCTCAACACGATCGTGCGGCTTGGTGAGAGCGAATCATCAATCGACGCCGTACCTCACCATTTCATCATCGACCGCTGCTACATCCATGGCGACGCAAAGCTGGGCGGCCGGCGCGGCGTCGCGCTCAACGCCAGTCACGCGGCCGTAATTGATTCCTACCTGTCCGATTTCAAGGAACGCACCGTCGACGCCCAGGCCATCGCGGGATGGAACGGGCCAGGGCCTTTCAAGATCGCGCGCAACTTCCTCGAGGCCTCGGGGGAAAACGTGATGTTCGGCGGCGCCGATCCGCGCATTGCCAATCTGGTCCCCGCCGACATCGAGGTCGTACAGAACCACATGGCGAAGCCGCTGCGATGGAAGAAAGACGACCCCGCGTTCGAAGGCACCGAGTGGAGCGTCAAGAACCTCTTCGAGCTCAAGAACGCGCGGCGAGTAAGCGTCGACGGCAACCTGCTGGAATACAACTGGCCTCACGCGCAGAACGGATTCGCCATTCTCTTCACCGTGCGCAACCAGGACGGAGGCGCACCGTGGTCGGTGGTCGAGGACGTCACGTTCTCGAACAACTTGGTACGGCACGTCGCTGCCGGTATCAACGTGCTCGGGCGCGACGACAACCATCCGAGCCAGCAGACCCGGCGCATCGCGATTCGCAACAACATGTTCCTCGATGTGGGCGGCCGCTGGGGCAACGGACGTCTCTTCCAGCTGCTCAACGGCACCAGCGCCATTGCGATCGACCACAACACGGCGATGCAGACCGGCGGGGTGCTGTTTGCCGACGGTGAGCCGAACGCGAATTTTGTGTTCCAGAACAACGTGATCCCGCACAACGAGCATGGCATTACCGGATCCGGCACCGGGCCGGGGAACGCCTCGCTCGATCGCTACTTTCCTGCGGCAGTCGTGCGCCGCAACGTGCTCGTCGGCGCTCGGGCAGCCAGCTATCCGCGCGACAACTTTTTTCCTGCTTCGCTCGCCGAGCTCGGCTTCCGCAGCGCAGGCGGGCACCGCACGCTGAGGCTCGGCAAGACGTTCGCCACCCAGTCCACCGATGGCAGCGCTCCAGGCGCCGACATTGACGCGCTGGAACGTGCGCTTGGCAGCCTCGCCACCGTGGAGCTTCGCGACGCGGTGCTGATGTCACATCTGCCGTCGCCGCGAATGGCCGCGCTCGGTATCGGCACCTCAGCTTCTGGCGATTTCTCCGTTATCGTCTTCTGGCTTTCGGCGGCGCTGCTCGTCTACATCTACGCAGGCTATCCGTTGGTCGCCGCCCTTCGGGGCGCGAGTCAGCCGAGTCGGCGCATTCGCGCGGACATAAAACCGTCCGAGCCGTCTGTTTCCATCGTGGTGGTGGCGCACAACGAGGCCGAACGCATCTGCAGGCGCATCGAAAACCTGCTGGCGCTCGATTATCCGGCCGATCGTTTCACGATCGTGATTGCGTCGGACGGATCGACAGACCAGACGGTGGCGCTGGCGCGGCGGTACAACAGTTCGCGCGTGATCGTGAGGCCCTTTGCGAAGCGCCGCGGCAAGTCGGCAGTACTCAACAGTGTCGTGCCGACACTTCGCAGCGACATCGTGGTGTTCTCGGACGCGCGGCAGCGGTTCGACCGAGGCACGCTGCGCGCGCTCGTCGCCAATTTTTCAGACCCGACGGTAGGAGCGGTGGGTGGCGAGCTCGGTACTCGTCACGCGGAACGAACCGGCCGCCGCGGGCCGGGGCGCCGCGTTTTACTGGCGTTACGAAAAATTCATTCGTTCGACCGAAGCACGCTCGGATTCCACGATTGGAGCGACAGGAGCGATATACGCCATCCGCCGCCGGCTGTTCGAAGCGATTCCGGACGACACGATCATCGACGACGTGCTCATCCCGCTTCGAATCGTACGGCAAGGCTACCGGGTGCTGTTCGAGCCGAAGGCGCGCGCGTACGACCTGGCATCGCCGACCGCGCGACAGGAGTTCGTGCGGAAGGCACGCACGATTGCCGGCACGTTTCAGCTCTTCGCGCGCGAGCGCTGGCTGCTCAGCCCGCGCCACAACCGCCTCTGGTTCGAAACCATCTCGCACAAGGCGTTGCGTCTGGCCCTGCCGGTCCTTCACCTGCTGCTGTTCGTCAGTGCATGCGTGCTGGCGACGGAGTGGCCGTACGGGTGGGCGCTTGTCGGCCAGGTGGCGTTCTACCTGGCCGCGTGGGCCGGCTATTCCCAGCGGCAGCGGCGGTCGTTCGTCTTCACCGTTCCCTGCGCGATGTGCGTGCTCATCTGGGCGACGGTGGTTGGCTTCGTGCGATTCGCGACGCGGCGGCAGCAGGTGACCTGGGAACGGGCGGTGGGGTTCAATAAGGCCGCTTAAGCTAAGTCAAAAGGCAAAAGGCAAAAGGTACGGATCAGAACGTTCGTCTGCGCGGTACCGATCCCTCGGGACGCGGGATGGCGTAACGGACTCCGGCAGACGACTCGTCGAGACGCGCGGGTTCTATCTGCGCGGAGGGCGCTGACATGGTGGCGCTCCCTACCGCGACATTGCCAATAGATGCGCTGGCGCTGAAGAGCACCACATGAACGCGCATCGCGTGATCGGCGCGCACTGCGCTCGAGTAAAAGACCGTTCCATTCTTCGAATACCGCACGGTCCCGTTTTCCACTGCAATCGCAAAGCTGTCGCCGGCGTTGAATCTAATCTCGCTCCTGTAGGCCCCGGATTCGCGAACCTCGGCGACGCCGCCCTGCAGCCGCAGCGCGAAGTTGATGTCGCCGGGACCCGCCCCAATCCCTGCCGCGCTCCACCCGGCGAAACGCAGGGCGCTCGACTCGGACGCGACGAAGGTGAGCGTGCCGCTGCCGGCGATCTGCTGCTCTGAGACGGCGCTTGCATCGGGGCATCCGTCACAACCGGACGTCTTGACGACTCCACCTCCACCCACGGACGCATTGATCAGGCTCATCCACTGAACCGACCCCGTGGCTGACGGTGCTGTGCCGGGAGTTGGTGCTGGAACGGGCCCCGCCACGGGCGAATCGGCAGGAGGTGCAGGAGTCGGAGTCGGGGCTGGTGTGGGCGACGGTGTCGGCGCGGGAGTGGGGGTTGGCGTGGGAGCTGGCGAACCAGCCTTGACACCAAGCTTGTTCACCGGAATCCGGACGATGAAGGCGTCGTTCCGGTTGGTCCCGAGATTGGTCGTCCAGATGAAGTATTCGCCCGTCGGATTGAGGTTGCCCTTCGGGCGCTTCGAGTAGTCGTCGCGGCCACCCCCGGCGGCGTTCAAGTCGGTCATGTTCGGCGCCACAATGAGCACGTCCCTCGACCCGTCGAGACGAAAACACACAATCTCATTCACGCGCGGAAGATTCTGACGCTCCGCACTGCTCGTGCAGGCCATCTGCTGCGCGATCGGTACGCCGGGCAGAGCGTTCTCGTGCGAGATGTGCCCGAGTCCGGCCGACGCGTCCCAGTTCGTCAGGTTGTAGACGACGGTCCCCTGGCCGGCTGCGCGCATGTCCTGCCCGAACTGCCACACGCGCGCCGCGCCCGGCGTCGAATACATGTTGTCCTCGGCGACGAGGTAGCCGTATCCGAGGTCGGAATGTCCGGCAGCACCGTCACGGTCGAGAAACACCTGCTCGCCGCCCGACTGCAGATCGATGATCCGGTTGTCCTCGCCGTCGCGGCCATCGACATCTTCCTTGATAACGAGCCAGCGGCCGCTCTTGTCGATCTGACACTCGTCGTAGTCGCCTTTCGCCGCGACGTAGACGGCGCGCCGCGAATCCTCCAGGTACGCCACACAGCCGGTCATGCGCCAGCTCGAGTCCTGAACCGTGGCGGAGTGCACTCGATCGTCGCTGCTCGAGTGCATCTGCTTGATGTGCTTGTCGGCCCCGAGATGCTCGCGCACGTCGAAGACGGTTTCGATCGCCTTCGAATTGACGTCGAATCGCAGCAGACGGTTCGAATCGTTGACATACAGCGCCGTGGGCCGGCTGGCGCTGAAATACCACCCTTCGCCCGACGACCACGAGAACGCACTGTCGGCAGAAAACAGCGGTCCCAGATTGCGCGTCTCACCCGTGTTCTTGTTGTAGCTGAAGAGCGTGGGACCACCGCCGCCGCGCTGCCGATCGAGGCCGAGGAAGATCAGCATCGTATCGCTGCCGGCGTGGTTGTTGATGTTGCGCCAGTAGGAGTAGCCGACGTAGTTGACGCAATCGCCGCCGCTGCAGTCACCGCCATTCGTCAGCCGGATGCCTGTGGTGCCGTACGGCGACGGAAATGTGAACCGCCCGCGTTGCGGTACGAACGACTGAATCTCACCGGCCGACAACCGCGGACGCAGTCCGTTTCCTGTGGCCGATTCGGTAAAGCCGCCTGGCGCCTGCGCACTCGCGACGCCCGCGTTGACCGACAGCACTACCGCCAGGACTGCAAACCAGACCGCAACAGGGAGGGTCTGACCCGGGTCAGACCCGGGGTCAGACCCGGGGTCAGACCCCATATACGAGCGAGGCGATGGGTTTCCATGGGCACCAGGGTTCCTCCTCTTGGGTCGCAGTTCGGTCCTTTCAGGCACATAACCCGCGGGGTTCGTACGTACGCACGCCCATCCAGCAGGCGCTGAACGGTGGCGTCTGACGACGCGGATTATTGGCGTGGAAAGATCGTCCGGGGGGTGAAACTGCGCTCAGTGTGCGCGCAAGCAGAGTACCAGACGAACCGGGTTCGTAATTGGTCGGAACTCCTTGAAAAATCGATCATTTAACCGGTGTCGGTCATCGGCAGCGGGATCTCACATCACAAAATCGTCACCGAAAGACCAAAACTGTAAGTCGCGCCGTCCCGTGCAGCGGTGTGCAATCGTGTGCAGGAAGTCCCGAATCGGCCGTGGGCAAGCTCAACAGTTTCAGCCCGCGTCTTGCGTCCGCGCGGGCCGGCCTTCGGGCCACCCCTCAAGGGCCTCTCATTTGCACGCCTCTGCACGACTGCCCATGGAGCGGACCCTTCGTGTCGCGATCGTGGCCGCCTCGCTCCGCATTCTAGGCGGACAGGCCGTGCAGGCGCAGCGTCTGCTTGACGCGTGGCAGACGGAGAAGAGCGTCACGGCCTGGCTCGTGCCAATCGATCCCGTGGCCCCATGGCCGTTCTCCGCGATGCAGCGGGTGAAGGTCCTTCGGACCATCGTCACCCAGCTCTGCTACTGGCCGCTTCTCCTTCGCGAGCTCCGAAAGGCCGACGTGGTCCATGTTTTTTCCGCGTCGTACCTGTCATTCCTGCTGTCGCCGCTGCCCGCGATCGTGATCGCGCGCCTCCTCCGACGACCAGTCGTTCTCAACTACCACAGCGGCGAAGCGCCGGATCATCTGCGGCGGTCTGCGCTGGCTCGCCACGTGATGCGGCACTCGGTCGATCTCAACGTCGTGCCATCAATCTTTCTGCGCGAGGTGCTCGACTCGTTCGGCATTGCCGCGCGAGTTGTTCCGAACACGATCGACCTGCAGCAATTCGCATATCGGGTTCGCGACCCGCTGCGGCCACGGCTCCTGTGCACGCGCAACTTCGAACACATCTACAACGTGGCATGCGTGCTCCGCGCGTTTGCGCGGGTGCAGGCGCGTTATGACGATGCGACGTTGACGCTCGTCGGCGGCGGCTCGCAGGAGGCCGCCCTTCGCGCCCTCGTTCAGCAGCTCAATCTGCGCAACGTCACGTTCGCCGGCCGTGTCGCGCCCACCGAAATCAACCGGTGTTACGCGAACGCCGACGTCTACGTACAGGCGCCGTGTATCGACAACATGCCGCTATCGGTGCTGGAGGCGTTTGCAAGCGGGCTCCCGGTCGTGTCCACGAACGTGGGAGGCGTGCCAAGAATTCTGACGCACGGTCTCCATGGTCTGCTGGCGCCCGTCGACGACGACGAGGCATTGGCGACGCAGGTGTTGACGCTCATCGAGTCGCCATCGTACGCGCGCCAGCTTGCGGCCGCCGCCCGCCAGAGCTGCGCGGCCTATGAATGGCCCGTGGCGCGCGACGGCTGGCTCGACGCCTATGAGGCGTCCGTGGGCCGACCTTCGAAAGCGTGTAGGGGCCGACCTTCAGGTCGGCCCGTCCGACCTTCGGGTCGGCCCGCTCGCGAACCGGTATGAGGACGATCTCAGCTCCTCGGCTGTGCCGGATGTCATCGGACGAGCTCGCCTGGCGCGCCCGGCAGGCGGGACGTACGGCCGCGCAACTTCTGACATTTCGCGTGCGCCCGCCGCGATGGCATCGCAACGATCTGCGCCACGTTGTCGCCGACGGCGTGCTCGAGGCCGTGCTCCCCTCAGGCGAAGACGATTCGTCGTGGCAGCCGGTTCACGACGAACTCCGTCGCCGGATTTTGCAGCGGACGAGCAGGTTTACGCTCGATCCAGCTTCCGCCGCTCACATGCGCGACGCAGTCAGCTCGCGATGGCCGGCGGCGTCTGACGCTGCTGCACGAGCCGAAAGCATTCTCGCGGGTCGCTACGACGTGCTCGGCTACCACCAGTTGGCGTGGAACTCGCCAGACGGTGCCGTCGACTGGCACCTCGACCCGGTAGCGGGTCGCACCGCTCCCCGACAGTTCTGGGCAACAGTGCCGTACCTCGATCCGTCGAGTGGAGACCACAAAGTCATCTGGGAGCTGAATCGCCATCAGCACTGGCTGCAACTTGGGCGGGCGCTGTGGCTGACCGGTGACCGGCGCTGCCGGCAGGCGCTGATCCAGCAGCTCGAAGGATGGCTTGCCGCGAACCCGCCCCTGGTGGGAATCAATTGGGCGAGCATGCTGGAAATCGGCCTTCGCGGGCTCTCCTGGATGTGGGCACTGCATTTCCTGCTGCCCGGCGAACGGACCGAGGCCGAACCTCCGTGGCTGATTGACATGTTCGTCGCGCTGGACAGACAACTCAACCACGTCGAGCAGAATCTCTCGATCTACTTCAGCCCGAACACACACCTGACCGGCGAGGCGCTCGGACTGTACGTCGTTGGCGTCGCCCTGCCCGAACTGGCGGCAAGCTCGCGCTGGACGGAAACGGGCCGCACGATTCTCATCGACGAGATCGGCCGGCAGATTCGTGCGGACGGCGGCCATGTGGAACGGTCCACGCACTATCAGCGCTACACCCTCGATTTCTATCTGATGGCGCTGCTTACGGCTCAACGGGACCATGACGCCGAGGCCGTCGCGCTATTTCGCGACGCCGTCACGCGGCTTGCGGAATACACGCGCGCAATGGCGGACGATCGCGGACGGCTGCCGTTGATTGGAGACGATGACGGCGGCATGTTGTGGCCTATCGCCGGACGCGCCTGTCACGACGTCCGCGATTCCCTGTCTCTTGCCGCAGTGCTCCTCGATCGTCCCGACCTTGCCCCCTGGGGACTTCAGGAAGAGGTCGTGTGGATTGCCGGGCCATGCGCACTCGAGCAGGAGCACATCGTCGGCCTGGTATCCGGCACGGCGGCGCCCGCCGTGTCGCGTACGCTGCGCGACAGCGGCTTCGTCGTTCTTCGAGACGACGCGGGCAGCCATGCCACATTCGACGTCGGGCGCCACGGCCATGCGAACGGGGGACACGCCCATGCGGGTGCGCTCTCGATCACGCTTGGCCTCCACGGACAGCCTTTGCTCATCGATCCCGGGACCTGTACCTACACGATGGATGCGCGGATCCGGGATCTGTTCCGCAGCACCGTCAGTCATAACACCGTCATCATCGACGACCGTTCGCAGGCGATTCCGGGCGGTCCATTTCACTGGCAGACGCGCGGCGATGCGCACCTGCACGGGTCGCGATCGAACGATCGCTTCGGATGGGCGGAGGCGTGGCACGACGCCTACATGCCGATTCGTCACCGGCGAACATTTGTGAGAACGGCCCGCGGCGAGTGGTTGATTGCCGACGAGATTCTCGGCGACGGCCACGTCACCGCGAGAGCGCATTGGCACTTCGATCCCGGCTGGACATGGCGCAGTGACGCACCCGGGCGTTTTCTTGCCACTCATGGAGAGGGACACGAAGCATGGCTGCTCCACGACAACGGCGACAGCCTGCTCGCGCACGGCGATGACGAGTCGGGCCTGGGTTGGTACGCGCCTGTGTACGGCGTGCTCGTCCCCACCTGGACCATGAGGACGACCCGCAAAAGCAATGCACCGTTTGTGCTGCTGACGTATGTATGTGAAAAAGGCGCGGCCGCATCGGCGCCCTCGCTCGAGCGCCTCTCTCCCGCACCGGATTCACAGGGGAACGCCATTCGCGTACGGGTCGGCGACGCCCGCGGCGGCTCAGTTTTTCTACTTCGTCCAGGCGAGGTGTGCGAACGGGACGGTCGAACGTGCCGCATTGTCGACTACGAGACGAACGCGTGCGTCCTGCACTACGAAGAGGCAGACGGTCATCTTCTGGCGCTGGATGTCATCGACGCGACTCGCGTACTTGCTCTTCGTCCGAACTGGATCAGCATCGCTGCAGCGGAGCCGATTGCCGACCTTCACGTGTCATGGTCGAACGATGCTCTGGATCTTTGTTCGTCTCAACCTCCGGGAGAACTTCGCCTGCAGGGTGCCGCGGTCCGCACGGTCAGGCAGATTCGGCTGAATCGTCGTCTGATCGACGTGCGGCCGTCAGGCCATCCCGAGAACCTCGTCGTGAACGGTGGGGACTGGGCATCCGCCGCTCAATGTCCGGAGCCGCAGCGCGCCGACCGGCCACGTTTTGCAGCCTCTGCAATAGCGTCGTGATGTCCTACCCCATCCGCGGAGTCAGGTCTGGCTTTTGCTCGTCCTTTCCTCGCGGCGCGACCGTGACGGATCTCGCCGCTGAAAGGGAGTACGCGGTGCTCAATTGGCGCAAAATACTCCGTCTTTACGCCGTCGCGGTCATCTGCCTCGCCGCTCTCGTCGCCTTGGGATGCGCCGGCAGCGAATCGTCACCCACCGCTCCGTCTTCGACTGACGCAGCCCCTCCTGCTGAGCCAGGGAGTCCCGGGCGGATGTCAGTGTCAATCAGTCCCAATCCCGTCCCATGGAGCGGCGCCGCCGTGTCCGGCTGCAACCTTGCCAACCGCTGGCACTACGAACAGGTGTTGACGAACACCGGGGGCACGACCGTCACGGTGAGCGATCGCGTCGATTTCTTCAATGGCACCGAAGTCAGGAGACGCGCCGATCTGGGAATCGTGCTGGAGCCGGGCGCTGAAGCCAGAATCGCAACGGAGTGGTGCAGCTCGAACAACATCGAGCACAGGGCGCAAACCAACTTCAGCGGATCGGACGCCGGCGGCAACCCCGTTACGGTTGCGGGCACAACGGTTCGTCTGCAGCCGAAGTGACGCGAAGAGGCTCTGGAGAATCCTGACCCATGTGCGGCATCGCAGGGATCGCGACGACCGGGACGCTGAATCCGGACATGCGGACGCGTGCAGCATGCATGCGCGACGTGATGAAGCATCGGGGTCCGGACGGCGAGGGCCTGTGGGCAGACGACAACGCCGTCCTCTCCCACGTTCGCCTCAGCATCGTTGACCTCGCAGGAGGGCAGCAACCGCTGTCGAACGAGAACGCACGCATCTGGGTCACCTATAACGGCGAGATCTACAACCATCGCGACGTGCGTGCGGACCTCGAGTCCTGCGGTCATCAGTACCCGGACACGGTCCGACACCGAGACCATCGTCCACGCGTACGAGCAATGGGGTGACGACTGCGTTCATCGCTTCCGGGGAATGTTCGCGTTTGGTCTGTGGGATGGTCCGAGACGTCGTCTGCTGCTGGCACGCGACCGGCTCGGCGTCAAGCCGCTCTACTGGGCTCGTGCAGGCGACGCTCTCGTCTTCGCCTCCGAGATCAAAGCCATCCTTGCAAGCGGCCTCATCGCTGCCCGGCCCAATGAGGACGTCCTGTCGGAATTGCTCGCGCTGAGATACACGTCGGGCACGGAAACGCTGTTCGACGGTATTTACAAGCTAGCGCCGGGGCACCGGCTGATCTTCGAAAACGATCACGCTCGGACCGAACAGGTACTGGGACGTGCCGTTGGACGGCCCCGATCCGGATCTGCAGCGTCTGGATGAACGGGCGCTCGTCGACCGCTTTCGCGGTCTTCTCCAGGAGTCAGTCCGTCTCAGGTTGATGGCCGACGTGCCGCTGGGCGCGTTCCTGTCGGGGGGCATCGACAGTACCGTGGTCGCCGCGCTGATGGCGCGAGAGATGGATCGACCCGTACAGACATTCTCGGTCGCATTCGCAGATCGAGGGTTCAGCGAACTCGAGTACGCCCGGCAGGCCGCGCGCGCCATTGGCGCCACCAGCCACGAGGTCGTGATCGATGACGACGATTTTTTCGGTGCGCTGCCGCGCCTCGTGTGGCACGAAGATGAGCCGATCGCGCACCCGTCCAGCGTGCCGCTGCATTTCGTGTCGGCGCTGGCGCGCCAGCACGTCAAAGTCGTGCTCACCGGCGAAGGGAGCGACGAGCTGCTGGCCGGCTACGGCAAGTATCCGCGGGCACTCGTCAACTGGAACGCCGGACGCGTATATGAACGGCTGGTGCCGAGTGTCGTTCGATCGGCCGTGGCCTCGGGGGTCTCGCGGCTGCCGGGCGCGGCGGGAAGAATCGCGCGCCGATCGTTTCTCGCAGTGCGCCGCGACCCTGCGGACATGTTCCTCGACAACTTCGCCGGGATTCCTTTGCGTGCTCAACACACGCTCCTCCATCCTGACGTCCTCAACGGCAATCCGTACGACTCTTCGCTCGCGTACTTCAACCGGGCGAATGGCACGGCAGGACTGCTCGATCGCCTGCTGTACACGGACATCAAGACGTATCTCGTCGAACTGCTCATGAAGCAGGACCAGATGAGCATGTCGATGTCCATCGAGAGCCGGGTGCCGTTTCTCGATCACGTGCTGGTTGAGTTCGCGGCGCGGCTTCCCCCGAAGATGAAGCTGAACGGCTTTACGACAAAGCGCATTCTGCGTGAGGCGGTGAAGGACATCATTCCTCCGGCGATCCTTTCGCGACCCAAAATGGGATTTCCCGTTCCGTTCGGCGGATGGGTGCGCGGCAGATGGAACACGGTGGCGCGGGAGGTCTTGATGGATCGGCGGACGTGCCAGCGCGGCATCATGAATCCGGCCGCCGTGTCGCGCCTGCTGGACGATCATCGCCACGGTCGGTGCGCCGGCGGCGACGCCGTCTGGGCCCTCCTCAACCTGGAGCTCTGGTATCGCACCTTCATCGATGGCGACGGCGTTCAGACGCTCCCCGAGCCAAGTGGCGCACGGCCGTCGGTGACGTGCGATGTATCACGGGTCCGGCTGAAGCCGGACACTACGTCTGTCTGACTACCGAAGCCGGACACTACGTCTGTCTGACGTCTACCTGGTTCGGTTCGGCTGAAGCCGGACACTTCGTCTGTCGCGCGCGGCCGCACTCAGCGGCGTCAGCTCGAGGCCGGGGTAATACTGCGCGAGGATGGCTTCGACGCTTTCGCCTCGAGCGGCCCGTCGGCCCGCCCCAATGACGCACATGCCAACGCCATGGCCGAACCCGCGGCCTGTGAATCGCACGCTGCTCCCGGTCGTCTCGATTGAAAACGCCGTGCTCCGCAGCGTCACGTAACCGATGGCGGCGCGAAATGGCTCGCCGGCAATAAAGGCGGGCACCAATCCCGGCACTTCCAGCCGCGCCGCGCGTCCCGACTGGTTACGCTCGCCGATGCGGACTCCACGCAAGCGTCCTTCAAAGCCGACCCGCTCGAGCGCCTGTTCGATCTGCTCGAGCGTCAGCGTCAGCGTCCATGGCGGATCGTCCTGATGGACGTCATCGGCGGAGACCCGCAGATACGGAAATTCGACACCGGGCCACACCTGAGCGGCGCTCTCCGAATAGCCGCCGCACGACGCCGAGTAGAAGAGTTGGGCGGGACTTCCGTTGTACGTGAGTATGCGTCCTGCGGTGGCCAGCGCCACCCGGCGCGTGGCGGCGACCGAGGCACGCGGCACCTGACAATGCGTGCCGTCGCAGAGGTCGAAGCCTTCGCGGGCGTGACGTCCGTCGTTCACAAGCGCGTAGGTCCGAATCGCGACGGCGAGCGCCTGGCGCGCGGCATCGGGAGCATTGGGCTCACCTTCGCCCGCGAGCACGCGCGCGACATAGACCTCCAGTGGAATTGCGGTGACTCGACCGGCAGAGCCGCTCGCCGGACCCACGCGGACTATTCTCCCGGCGCTAGCCGCGGCAAGCTGTGATTCCGTCACATCTTCCTGAACGACCCCTCTCGCCGAAAACGGTGCCGCAAGAGAAGCAGCCAGCAAAAGCGCCACGAACGCCATCCGCCGCGTCTCCCTCGCTGCGCTCTTCACAGCTTGCGTGTGCACCCCGGCCGGCAGTGGCACTGAATCACCATCTCGCCGTCCGTGTAGTAGTCGTATGTCAGCTCTTCACCTGGCTCGATGTTCCGTGCCGCACGGATCCAGATGGTCTGCCCGACGATGTGGCTGTAGCAATTGGGCCGGCACGAGTGGTTGATGAATCTGGCGACATTGCCGTCCACGTTCGCGTCGCGCACCCACCGCCGGTTTACGGTGAAGCACCAGATCTCGCCGCGTTTCAGGTACTCTCGTCTCGCGTTTGAGGCTCTCCTTGTGATCGATCAGCTCGCCGGCGTAGTCGATGATTCTCTTGTTCTTGTGAATAGGCTCGACCGCGAACACGCCCCAACCATGCACATTCGATCGCCGTCGCGCGATTCGCGGCAGCCAGGAGTCCCGAGGCATCCGCACACAGGATAACAAAGGTTGTTGAGTCCGACTCACTGCCTCATAATGGACGCCGACATGAACAACAAGGGCCTGCACTCGAAGGACATGATCCAGGCGTGGGGACGGATTCTGACGGGACACCGTCCGAATCTGTCGATCGAAATCACGAAAGAGTGCCCGCTCCGGTGCCCCGGCTGTTATGCCTACGGCGACGATCACCTTGGCGGCGACGTCACGCTGCGCGGCCTGGCCGACTACAAGGGCAACGAGCTCGTCGAGCGCTTCATGGCACTGGTCGAGCGCCATCGACCGCTGCACATTTCGATCGTCGGAGGAGAGCCGCTGGTCCGCTACCGGGAGCTGGGGATCATTCTTCCCCGTCTGGCCGAACGCGGCATTCACACCCAGCTCGTGACGAGTGCAGTGCGTCCGATACCCATCGAATGGGCTGCGCTGAGGCGGCTTCAGGTTGTGGTGTCGATTGACGGCCTTCCACCGGAACACGACGAGCGCAGGAAGCCCGCCACCTACGACCGCATCCTCAAGCACATTGCCGGCCACCAGATCACCGTCCACTGCACGGTGACACGCCAGCAGGCCCGGCGCGAGGGATATCTCGAGGAATTCCTCCGGCTGTGGGAAGGCAATCCCGATACGCGGCTGATCTGGGTGAGTCTTTACACACCGCAGAAGGGAGAACTGTCGGCCGAGCGGTTGACCGTGGCCGATCGGGCGCGGGTCATTGCCGACTTGCGACGTCTGCGGGGCGAGATATCAAAGCTGCAGATGCTCGACGGCATGTTGAATGTGTACTCCCGGCCGCCGGCATCGCCCGAGGAGTGCATCTTCGCGCAGACGACCTCCTGCTTTTCATCCGATCTCGAGCGGCGCATTACCCCATGTCAGTTCGGCGGCAATCCCGATTGCTCGAACTGCGGATGCATCGCGTCGGCAGGGCTCGAGGCCATCGGCAGGCACCGGCTGCGCGGGGGCATCCCGGTGGGCCGAATCTTCTACGCGTCGCTCCGCGTCGGCAAAGCGGTGGCAGGGTTGCGATCGGCCTGACGCCGCCAGGGCCGACCTGCCCACCTTCGCGGACCGCTTCGGTGGGCCCACCATAGCCTTCGGCGGAGGTGGGCAGGTCGGCCCCTACAAAAGTTTGAGATTACGAGGTCTCGACTGCGAGCACGACGTCGTCGGCCGCCGCGAGCTTCAGTTCCTTTTCAAATTGTCGCTGTTCCTTCTTGCCGAGATCCGTTTTCGCCCAGTCGGCGTCGAAGATCCCCTGGAACCTCTTGACGATGGCGGCGTCGCGAACGATGAGTCCGACCTCGCGCCGCGCATCGAGCTCGAGCGCCCGCAGACTCTGGCTGCCGACGAACAGGGTGTCGCCGTCGCGAATCATCGCGCGCACGTGGAGGCGCAGGTCCGGCATTTTCTGCACCCGTAGAGCGCCGGCCCGCCTTCCCGTCTTGCCGATCACTCTAATGTCGACCCCCGCCTTCGCGCGCAGATTCAGAAGCCTGAGCATCTGCGTGTCGGTGAGCTTCGGATCGTAGATCGCCAGTGATTTCTTCGTGCGCTTGATGAAGGTGGCCAACTGCTCGCGCGCGTTCTCGGGGCTCACCACGAGTCCCTCCTGCATGGGCTCGAACTCCCGGCGAGTGGTATCGGCTTCGATCAGGCGGAGCGCTTCGTGGACCAGCGGTTTGTTCCTGGTGATGATCCCGAAGCTGCGGCTCTTCATGTCGTCGCGCGTGTAGTTGAACCCGTACACGTGAAGCTCTTCGCGATCGACGATCATCTGCTTGTGGTGATACCGGACGAACTCGTCGCCCGTGCGGCTCACGCTCACCCCTTTTTCCAACATCCGCAGCTCCAGCTGGCGAAGCCGCTTGTCGGAACCGGAGTGGGTATGCGCAATGAGCGCGCTGACGTTCACGCCCCGTCCCACGGCGGCCTCCGCGGCCTTTTCGATCTCTTTCAGATCGAGCCGAAAGATGACGAGGTCCAAGCTCTTCTTGGCTCTCTTGATGGCCGCGAGCACGGCCTCCACGCCGTCATCAGGCTGAACGATCAGCTCCACTTTGTGTCCTCTTGGCGCCGGCTCAGCCGGCAAACGGTACAAGTCTTGGCGCGAAATCGCCCCATACCTGGCTGTGCAGCAATAATCTGGCCGTCTGATGGGCAGGCGAGGCGCGGCGGTTCCGGGTTGAATCCGACAGCGAAACTGCCCTACACTTCGGGCATCAGGAAAAGAGGGCGGTCCACCACTCCAGACGCAACTTCATGTGAGGAACAGCGCTATGCGAAAGGGAACACTGTTATTCCTGGCCGTGGCGGCGGCCTTCATCGGCTCGATCCTGTCCACGGATGTCCAGGGCCAGCGCGGAGAGCAGGTCCAGATACCCGACGGGCCCGGAAAAGAGCTCGTTTCCACGACGTGCACGAAGTGTCACGGCCTCAACTTCATCACCAACTCGTTCGGCTTCACGCGTGAGGAGTGGCCGCGCCTTTTCGGCACGATGATCGCTCTGCCCAAGGATCAGGCCGACACCATCACCAACTATCTGGCGATGCACTTCCCAGAGAAGCCCAATATTCCCAAGGCTGTGATCGTGCCTGGGCCCGTCAACGTGAACATCAAAGTGTGGACGGCGCCGACGCTGGGCCAGCGGCCGCACGATCCACTTGCGGCACGTGACGGCTCGATCTGGTGGACCGGCCAGTACGCAGAGCAGGCTTGGACGCGTCGACCCGAAAACCGGCGCGATGAAAGAGTTCCCGCTCGACACGCCGAATTCAGGCCCACACGGTCTGGTCGAAGACAGCAGCGGAAACATCTGGTACACCGGCATCAACGTGCAGGAAGTCGGCAAGCTCGACCCGAAGACGGGCGCCGTGACGGAGTACAAGCTGAATCTCGAGGGCGCTCGCGGTCCGCACACACCCATCTTCGACCGCAAAGGGATGCTGTTCTTCACGCTTCAGTCAGGGCATGTTGGCAGGCTGAACCCCACGAACGGGGAGATGAAGATCGTCAAGTCGCCTTCGGATCCAAGCTATCCCTATGGCGTTCAGGTGGACTCCAAGAACCTTGTCTGGTACGTCGACTTCCGGCAGCCGAAGCTCGCGAGCATGGACACGGTATCGATGGAGATCAAGGATACACGTTGCCGCGCGCCGACGCGCGCCCGCGCCGCATCGCGATTACGGCGGACGACAACATCTGGTATACGGACTTTCCGCTCGGTTACCTCGGCCGCTTCGATCCGAAGACCGGCCAGTTCAAGGAATGGATGTCGCCCGGCGGGAAGGACTCGCGGCCGTACGGCATTGCAACAGTTGGCGACATCGTGTGGTACAGCGAGTCGGGCGTGAAGCCGAACACGCTCGTCCGATTCGACACGAAGACCGAGAAATTCCAGACCTGGGCCATCCCGCAGGGCGGCCACGTCATCCGGAACATGATGGCGACGCGCGAGGGTAATCTGGTTCTGGCGAACAGCGGTATCAATCAGGTAGCGCTGGTCGAAGTCAGGAACCCGTCGGGAACCCGGTAACCAGTGTTGCACGTCTCGAGCCGGGGCGCCTCGACCAGGGGTGCCTCGGCTCACTCCATCGCTCTTCGTCCCCACACCCGCATCGGCAAAACGTTTCACTGTTCGTGTGACGGTGAAACTCTCTCCGTCACCGCAACTGCGTCCGCCCATAGCCACGCCGCACCACGAACGCCGCTGGCGTCGCCGTGACGTGCGCGCGCGAGGCGCGTGCGAACGAGCTCGCTGCCCGCAGAAGACGCAAAGACATGTGACGCCCACAACGCCGGTACGTTGGCGTACAAGCGCTCGATGTTCGACATGCCGCCGCCGAGCACGATGACGTCGGGATCGAGAACATTGATGATGGCGGCCAGCGCGCGCGCCATCCGCGATTCGTAACGCTCGAGCGCGGCGGCTGCGTGACGATCGCCTGCGGATGCGGCGGAGACGATCTCGACCGCGGCGGCTCGACGTCCGGTCGCCCGTTCGTAATCGGCTTGCATGCCGGGGCCTGACAGGAAGGTCTCGATGCACCCGAACCTGCCGCAGTAGCACCGTGGCCCGGGCCGCTCCTCGTCAGTCGGCGACGGCAGCGGATTGTGTCCCCACTCACCTGCAATTCCGTTCGGACCGGTCAGCACCTCGCCGCGCACGACAATGCCGGCGCCCGTGCCCGTGCCGACAATGACCCCGAAGACCACGGCGGCGCCTGCCCCTGCCCCATCCGCGGCTTCGGAGACGGCGAAACAGTTCGCGTCGTTGGCGATACGGACCGGCCGATCGAGAAGGCGTTCGAGATCCGCCTTCAGCGGCCGGCCGATCAAACAGACCGAGTTGGCGTTCTTCACCAGGCCCGTCCCGGGCGACACCGTCCCGGGAATACCGACGCCAACGGATCCCCTGGCGCCGGCGCGCTCCTCCAGCGTGCGCACCAGTCGCACGACGGCACCCAGCGTCGCGTCGTAATCACCACGTGGAGTGCTGACACGCAAACGCGCGATCTCGACGCTGCCGTCGAGCGCGATGCCCTCGATCTTCGTGCCGCCGAGATCGATTCCGATACGCATACGCTCACGCCTGGTCCGCCGGCCTACTTGTAATACTTCTTATACATTCCTCTCCTGAACAGCCAGCCGCCAAGCGGGCCGAGCCACTGCAGGACGTAGTACATGTAACCGAGATCCATCATCTCGATCAGATTCCCGTCGAAGTCACGGACGAAGAAGAACGAGTGGCCGCGAGGCGAGCGCTCCGGCCTGCTCACGCACTCCACGCCCTTGCGCTGCAGGTGCTCGTACCAGCGCGACAGATTCCTCACGTTGAAGGAGATGTGAGTCAGGCCCACGCGATTCCATGGAATCCGATCGGCGGGCAGCTGCGGTTGAAACTCGAATATCTCGAGCACTGCTCCGCCGGGCACGCGGATCCAGCCGATCCGGCACCGCGGCTGTTCACCAGGCACACCGAAAAACGACCGCACGCGCTCGGAAGGCGTGTCAGCCACGCCCACGAGCGGACAGCCGAACGCGTCCCAGTAGAACCGCACGGCTTTGTTGAAGTCGGACACCGTGATGCCGCAATGGCTGAAAGACCGGACTCTCACTTAAGCGACCTCCACGGTCCGGCTGAAGCCGGACACTACGTACTGAATTATGTGTGGCTGAAGCCGGACACTACGTACTGAATTATGTTCGGCTGAAGCCGGACACGACGTACTGATTATGTTCGGCTGAAGCCGGACACTACGTACTGAACTATGTGTGGGCGGAAGCCGGACACGACGTGCACGTTTATGTGAGGTGCGTTTCCTTGATGTGATCAGCGACCCGGAGCGCCTGAGCCACGATCGTCAACGCAGGGTTGACCGCGGCCGAAGAGGGGAAGAACGAGGCGTCAACGACGAACAGATTCTCCACGTCGTGGGTGCGGCAGTACGGATCGAGCACGGACGATCGCGGGTCGGTACCGAAGCACAGCGTCCCGCACTGGTGCGTCGTGTTCCGGTCGCGATGCGAGTGCGCCACCACGACCCAGAACCCGAGGCGGCGGAGAATCCGCTTCATTTCCCTGACGAGCCGATTGTGCGCCTCCATGTTGTTGGGCTGATAGTGGACACGGATACGGCCGCTCGAGTCGACCGTCACACGATTCTCGTCCCTGGGCAGGTCTTCAGACATGACGAGCCAGTCGACTCCCCGGGCCACCCACGCGTCTGTACGCCCATAGGGGAATCCATGGCGCCACGGTCTGCGCCATTACGCCGTGCGTACGTCCCTGCGACTGAATCTGACCGAGCGGATACCCACCGGGCCCGCGAAGGTAGAAGTCGTTGAGCGCGACGGTCTTCTGGAAGACGGTGTCGTTCGGCCGGAACGGGTGGAATCCCTGCATCATGGTCGCGAGGTGCGCCATGTACCTCCGCCCGACCAGGCCCGACGAATTGGCCATCCCGTCTGGATGCTTCTCGTGCACCGATCGCAGCAGCAACACCGCCGAGTTCACGGCGCCGCAGGCGGCGATGACCAGCGGCGCCTCGACGCGAACCGTCTGTCCGTTCCGTTCGACTTCGACGGCCTCGATCCTTCGGCCGCAGGAATCAGCGATCAGACGCCGGGCGAGTGCGTTGGTCCACAGCGTCACCGTCGGCCGCCGCACAGCCTCGTGCAGGCAGCAGACTTCGGCGTCGCTCTTCGCATGAACCTTACAGGGGAACGAATTGCACGTGCTGCAGAGCACGCAGCCGTCTTCCGCGCCCAATCTCAGGAGACCGAGCGGAAGCGACGAGGGATTCAACCCCTGCTGCCGCAGCCCCTCCACAATTGCCGACATGAGGGGCGCGTGCGGAACCGCCTCGTACGGAAACGGCTTCCGCGCCGCCTCACTAGGGTCGACACCGTGCTGCCCGCGAACGTGGTACAGACGCTCTGCGCGGTCGTAGTACGGTTCCAGCGTGTCGTAGTCGATCGGCCACTGCGGCGACAGGCCGCCGACGTGCGCTGTGGCTTGAAAGTCTTCCCGCCGGAGGCGATAGAGCACGCTTCCCCAGAATTTGGTGTTACCGCCGACGCAGTAATGTGTGTAGGGTTGAAATTCCTGACCGCTGCGATCGATCCACCGTTCGCGCACGCGGTACCGGAGTTGTTTCCACACCGCCTCGGGATCCCAGTTCTGCTCTTCGCGCGGCACGAAGTCGCCACGCTCGAGCACGAGGATCCGGGCGCCGGAATCCGCCAGCGCATACGCCATCGTCCCACCGCCCGCACCGGTGCCGATGATGATGATGTCGTAACGCTCCTTCTGCATCCTTTGAGATTCGTGATTATTGATTGTGATTTGTGCCTGGTGACTTGTGCCCTTAACTTTTGACTTTTGACTTTTCACCTTTGCCTTTCGCCTTTGCCTTTCGCCTGACCCTCACCCTCCCACCGCCACCGTCGTGCTCTGGTACGCGCTTGCGTAAATCTCGTCCATGAGTCTCTGATCGTCCATGGCCCGTTCGAGGCTCATTTCCGGCGGGCGACCGGTTCGAACGGCGGACACAAAGTCGCGATACATGGCCTTGTAGCCGCGGATGTCCCGCAAGCCCGGAACGATCAGACGCGGCCACCCGCTGCCGCGAACCAGTACGAAAAGTCCGTTCGACTCGAACGTGATAATGCTTTTGCGGCCGTAGAGTTTCGACAGTCGGATGCCGCGCAGGAGCGACGGAATCTCACGCGAATAATAGAGCGAACCGACCGCATCGTTATCGTATCTGAAGGCGACCATCATGCTCTTGATGCGCCTGTCGGGACCTTCGCCGGACATCGACGGCCGATAGCCGTGCGCCATGGTGATTCTCGGGCCAAGACTGGCGGCCAGGTGCAGCCAGTGAATCCCTTCTTCGAAGAACGCGTCCCCGCCAGCCATTGTTTCGTCGTTGCGCCAGTCGTCTGCACGTTTCAATTTCTGCACGATGCTCGTGAAGTGAGCGAACACCATCTCGCCGAGCACGCCTTCACGCAGTAAACGGCGCAGGCATATGGCGAGCGGCTTGTAATGATCGTTTTCACCCACGCAGACGATGCGTGACGCGCGGTTCCGTGCGTCCACAACGGTCCGGTAGTCGGCCATGCGGAGGTAGGCGGGTTTTTCGACCAGCACGTGCTTGCCCGCCTGAAGCGCCTGCAATGTCAGATCGAGATGGAAGCGCGGAGGGACGGCGACGACCACGGCATCCACGTCGGACGCCTCGATGGCCGCGGTGTAGCTCTCGAATACGCGGACGCCCCGAAAATCGCGGCAGAACCGTTCTGCCTTATTGGCATCCCGGCTGGCGTAGCTGCAAACAACGTCGCCCTTCAACGCCCTCAGGTGCCGGCTGTGTACGCGCGTGATGAAGCCGCAGCCGAGGAACGCAATCCGCACGGGGTCAGGCATCGAAACGGGACCATGATAACGGGTTCAGCCACGCCGGCCAGTCCGGCCACTTCTCATATCCATGCTCAATCGTGCGGATGTAGTATGAACGCCGTTATGAGACGCACATCCGTTGCAGCCCTGCTCGCCGTCGCAGCACTCGTCGTGGCCGGCTGTTCTCCACGCCAGGAGGCCCGAAGCGGAACCGAACAGGTGACGGTCTACGAGGGCGCGCGGCTCATCACAGGCGATGGCAGCGCACCCATCGAGGATTCGGTATTTACCGTCTCGGCCGGGACGTTCGCCTCGGTCGGCCGGCGCGGGGAGTTGCAGGTGCCGCCAGACGCCGAGCGCGTGGACCTGACCGGGAAGACCGTGATGCCGACGCTGGTGGATCTCCATGGCCACCTGGGCTTCCAGAACGTCCCGGCGGCGACGATGTCGAAGGAGATGTTCACGCGGGAGAACCTGATCGACCATCTCGAGCGCCTCGCCTATCACGGCATCAGCGGCGTGGTCGACATCGCCGACCTGGTGGATCGATCGGACCTGCACGGCGGCCGGACCAACTGGGGCGACGTGCCCCTGCGGATGCGGACCGAGACCGTTCCCGGCGCGGCGCTGTTTCGTACGGCTGGTCCCGGCATCGCCTGGCCGGGATCGGGCGCGCAAGGCCACCCGTCGAGGTCTGATGTGCCCTACCCGGTGACCACGGTCGAGCAGGCGCGCGAAGCGGTGGCCGACTACGCCCGCATCAAGCCCGAGTTCATCAAGATCTGGGTGGACGATCGTGACGGAACCGCGAAAAAACTGACGCCACCGATCTACCGCGCCATTGCCGAGGAAGCGCACGCGCGAAACATCCCGGTGGTTGCCCATAACGTCACGCTGGCCGACGCCAAGGAGCTGATGCGCGCGGGGGTCGAGGGCTGGGTGCACACGCCGGTGCGGGGTGGCGATGAAGTCGATGACGAACTGCTCGCGATCGTAAGAGCACGAATCGCCAAGAACGATCGGCCGAACATGTGGATGACGCCAGGCCTTCGGCCGACCTGGATGAACGCCCAGGGCGGCAGCACCAGGCCCGCGTGGCTCGATGACCCGCTCCTGAACGAGACCTATTCGCCGGCGCACAATCAGCAACATCTGGCCGACGATCTGGCGCGCCTGACACCGGAACAGGTCGGGAGCGCCCGCCGAAGTCTCGAACGTGATGGGCGCAATACGATGAAGCTCAGGGCTGCCGGCATGCGGGTCGTCCTTGGGACCGACACCGGGCAGATTCGTCACCGCATCGCGTACTTCGCACACCTCGAACTGGAGAGCCTGGTCGCGATTGGCATGACGCCCGGCGAGGTGATTACGGCAGCGACACGCGATTCAGCGGACGTCGCCAAGATGAATACCGGTCTGGTGGCGACCGGCAGAAACGCCGACTTCATCGTGCTCGACGCGAATCCCCTCGAGAGCATCGCCAACACGCGGCGGATCAACCAGGTGTATTTGCGCGGGCAGCAGGTGGACCGGGCCGCTCTGCGGAAGCGGTGGCAGAGCCAGTTCAGCCAGGGCACGTCAACTCACTGACGTCCTTCGGTGACGGGAATCGGTTTCATAATCGTAGGGCGGGTCTCCACGGCCCGCCTGGCGCGGCGTAAAGCCGTTCCCTACGCGAGAAACCGGTTTTAGGGCGCCGGCTGCACGAGTTCCAGCGCTTCGAGACTTGGCCCTTCGATGAGGACGGCTCGAGCGTTGCCGAGCCTGTAGGGTTCCGTCACGATCTTCACGCCTTCCTGCCGCAGCTTGGCGAGCCACGCGTCGAGATTCGCGACGCTGAACGCAACGTGATCGACAAGGTGTCCGCGCGTGCTCACGAGCGGACGATCGCCCTGCCGCATGTACCAGTTGACCGCGACGGAGCCAAACACCACACCGGATGTCGGCGTGCGGTACATGCCGTCGAGCTCGAGTGCCGGCCACGTCCTGTCGGGGCCGCGCGGCACTTTGCAGTCGGCCTCGGAGCGCGGTGGACCGCCGCGTCCCTGCGGAATGGACGCATTCAAGTGCCGGCCGTACCACAGCTGCGCGCAGAACGGATCCTCCTGATACATGTGTACATGATTGAACCGTTCGGCGGGCATGTCGCCCTGATACTCGATCAGCGCTTCGTCCGGGCCCCGTATGTATCCAAAGCCGGCGCCTCCGCTCGGCTTGACGCCTTTGGCTTTTGCCTCCTCGATCTGGGCTTTCGTGAGGCCGAGCACACCGCCCGTTCCAGGCCATGTATCGCTGTTGACCGCCACTGTGCCGCCTTCGTCGCTCGTATACAACGGCGCCAGCGTGATGCCATCTTTCCTGAACCGCTCGAGCGTCTGCCGTTCATTGGTGACGTGCCACCCGAAATGCCATATGGCTGTCTGTGGCTGCGTGGCAGGCGGCTGATCGACCTTGCTGAACAACACCAGCACATCGTTTGGCGAACGGAGCGCAGGCAAGCCGCCCCACGTCGACTTCGAAGTACTGGGAAATGCCTTCACATAGAACTCGATCGCTACGTCCGGGTTCACGGAGTTGAGATGGAGGTGGTGGAAGCCGGGCGCCGGTAGCGGCGCATTCTGGCCTGCGACGCGCGCGACGCTCGACAACAGGAACGCGGCCGCACAAAGCGTCGCGGCGGCGAGAAGTTTCGGTGTCATCACCAGCCCGCTATTTCCTGAGTGCCGGATTCACATAATCTTTCGGGAGAACCCGATCCGGATCGGGCCGCACGCTGAGGTAGTCGACGTGGTCCGGGATATCGGACCAGCCGTGTGGCACTCCCGCCGGAATGATGATCACGTCGCCGGTCTTCACCTGTTTCCGGACGACATCGGCGCCGGCAATGACGCCGCTGCAGGATGGCCCGTTCAATATCCGCGTCACGTCGCTGTCGGGCGCCGAGCGACGACCGTTCACGATGCGTCCTCCAGTGACCAACGTGCCGCCGCCCGAAACGATCACGTAAGTCTCTGTCTGTGCGTCGTGCGCGATGCCGTTGGCGCTGTTTGCCGGGGGCGCAGTTGTCTGCTCGCCGCACGGTTCGGTCTGCGCAGCTGCGCCGCGCCCGGCTCCACCGGCGCCTGCGCCTCCCGTGGGCGCTCCGGTCGGTCCGCGGTGAATGATTCCGACGGCCTCGTTCAGCTTTCCGATGTCGACGCTGACGATCTGGCGATCGACTCCCGGCAGGCTGTTGACTTTCTTGATCTCCTCGTCCGTGATGTAAGTGGCGGACTTCGGCGACTGGGCACGCACGATCCCTGGCGCGATGGTCAACACGCAAACGAGAACACGCAACGTCACGTTTCGCATGACAGTCCTCCCGGCCCACTATACTTATTCCTTGACACTGTCGGCGTCCAGTGGTGGCATCCTGGAGGGATCAAGTCACAAGTCACAAGTCACAAGGCCCAAAGACGTGCCGGAATCACAGTGAAGGAAACGATATGAAGACGAAGCGCCGTCTTGTTGCCGCTTCCGTGTTGGTGACCATCGCGCTCGCGGTCGTGACCATTCCGAGAGTCATCGCGCAGACGCGAACGTTCTCTCCGGTTACCGACGCGACGCTGGCAAAGCCCGACCCGGCCGACTGGCTTCACATCAGCCGCACCTACGACCAGCAGCGCTTCAGTCCGCTCAACCAGATCAACAAGGGCAACGTCGCCCAGCTGCGCATGGCGTGGTCGCGGGGGCTGCCGGCCGGTGTGCAGGAATCGACGCCGATCGTGTATCGCGGCGTCATGTATGTGATGGCGCCGGGCGCCAGCGTTCAGGCACTCGATGCGACCAACGGCGATCTGATTTGGGAGTATCGACGCACCTATCCGTCCGGCGTGCCTGCCGTCGCGGCACGCAGCAAGAACCTCGGCATCTACGAGGACATGATCTACTTCGGCGCGCCCGACGGCTTCCTGCTGGCACTCGACGCGCACACCGGGAAGCTGCGCTGGGAAACCAAGGTCGACAACGGGCAGATCACAGCGGGCGGGTTGCTGGTTGCCGACGGCAAGGTGATTTCGAACCGCACGTGCGATCAGGGGAAGCGTGAATTCTGTTTCATCGCCGCTCACGACGCCCGAACCGGCAAGGAGGTCTGGAAGTTTTATGTCACCGCCGCGCCCGGGGATCCGGGCGGTGACACCTGGGGTAATTTGCCAGCCGACCAGCGGGCCGCCGGTCCCTGGGGCCTGCCTGGTTCCTACGATCCAGTTCGAAAGGTGGTCTACTGGGGCGTCGCGAATCCCAACCCGTACACCCGGTTCAAACGGTACGGCCGCTACGACACCTCCCCACCCACTTCGCCGACTGAGCTCTTCAGCAACTCGACGCTGGCGCTCAACGTCGAGACGGGCAAGCTAATCTGGCACTTCCAGGAGCTGCCCGGCGACGACTGGGACGCCGACCACAATCAGGAACGCGTTCTGATTCGTACGCGCGTCAGTCCGGATTCACGATTCGTCAAGTGGATCAACCCAACTGTTGCGTCAGGCACCGAGCAGGACGTGGTCATTACCGTCGCCGAAGGCGGCGGCATGTTTGCGGTCGCTCAGAACACCGGTCAGTTCCTCTGGGGCCGACCCTTCCCGTTCGACGACCCGAATCTGAATATCAGTGTCGTCGACGTCAAGACCGGCAAGACGGGCGTCAATCCCGCCAAGATGTTCAAGAAAGACGGGGACACCATTGTTGGCTGCTATCACAACACGCGCGGCCTGTGGCAGATCGCGTACCACCCCGGCAGGAACTCCCTCTACGTGCCATTCCATGACCAGTGCCTCTCGATGGAAGCGGTCAATTCGAGCGGGACAGGATATGGGCGACGTGTCGGCGTTCTGCGGCCAGGCGCGGATCCGAAGGCTTACATGGGCATTGCCAAGATTGACGTCGCCACCGGCGAGATGCGCGTGATCTACACGCAACCCCAGGGCACCAACGGCTCAGCGCTCACCACCGCCGGCGATGTCGTGTTCTTTGGCGATCTCAACCGCCGCGTCCGTGCCATCGACGCCGACAGCGGCAAGGTGTTGTGGGAGACCGTCGTGGGCGGCATGATCATGAACAGCACGATCTCGTATGCCGTGAATGGCAAACAGTACGTCATGGTGTACACCGGCGGCGGACAATCCGTGACGAGCGGTCCTCTCACCGTGGCCGGTACGTCGATGCCGCAGGCCGTTACCGGACACAACGCGATCTACGTATTTGCACTGCCATAGAAGAGGGTGGGCGACGACACAACAGCAGCTCATCAATAGCCTTCGTCGACAAATCACGCGAGGCGAGCATCCCGCCTTCGTCCACGGGCGCACTGCTGCTCCATGGCGTGCGCATCCTGCTGGTGGCGAAAGAGCCGGAACCCGACACGCTGAAAAGCGTCCTGGAGTCATCGGGCGCACGTGTTGCCGTGTCTGGTTCGGCAACCGACCTTGCTGCGTCCAATGGCGGCGTCGACCTCGTTGTGACCGACGCCGGTTACGACACTCCGCTGAAGATTCATAGCGGTTCTGACAGTGCGGTTGCCGCCGATTCAATCCGGCGGACGGCCCAACCAAGTGCGATTGTGCGACGCATCGCGCAACTGGTCACCCTCAGCAAGACCTCGCCCAGGTCATAGCCGCCGTTCCAGATCTGCTCAAACATCATCCGAGCTTCACCGCCGTTCCGCTGATGCTCACCATCAACATGCCATTGTTGGAGCCGAGCACTTCGTAATCGAGGTCGATGCCGACCACCGCGTCGGCGCCCACGCGCTGCGCGGACTCCTTCAGATCGTCCAGTGCGAGTTGCCTGGCGCGCTCGAGTTCCCGCTCGTACGCGGCCGAACGTCCGCCTACGATGTCGCGGATGTTCGCAAACAGGTCGCGGAAGATATTGGCGCCGACGATGGCCTCGCCGGTCACGATGCCGAGGTAGGCGCTGATCGTCTTGTTTTCGATGCTGGGTGTTGTCGTCAGAATCATGAAGCATCCTCCACTTGATAGGGCGGGTCCTTTCCGCCTTCGTCGACGGTTCTAAAATCAGTTCTGCCGTCGCGTCTCCCGCTGTCCCACGTACACGCCGGCAAGCACGAGCCCGCCGCCAAGGGCGACCGATGGACCGAACGGTTCATTGAGGATCGGAAGGGCGAGCATCAGCGTCGCAAGCGGTTCCAGGTAGAGATAGAGGCCGGCACGCGTCGCGCCAAGTTTGGCAACTCCCTCCTGCCAGAACCACTGCCCGAGCGCCAGGCCCGGGATCGCCAGGTACAGAAGCGCCACGATACCGCGCGGCGACAGGGAACGGATCCGCGAGAGATCCCCGAATATCGTGAACAGGATGGCCATGAACGCCGCGGCGACGAAGAGGACGCCGAAGGCAACTGCCAATGGATGGCGCCGGCGGAGAAGATCGCGCGTTACCACCGTATAGATCGCCCAGGTATGGGCTGAAATGAGCACCAGCCAGTCGCCGGTGCTCTGCAGCCATTGCAAATCGGTGAGACGTCCCCGCGACACGAGAATGAGAATGCCTGTCGTCGCCACGGCAATGCCCGCCGCGCCACTCCAGCCGATTCGCTCGCGGAGGAAGACGAACGAGAGGACGGCAAGGGCAAGCGGCGAAACGGTGATGATCCACGCGGTATTGGTCGCGGTCGTCGTCACGAGCCCCGCCACCTGGATGAGAAAGTGCATTGTGAAGATTGCGCCACCGAACAGGAGCGGTGCGGCATCGGCACGCGCAAACGTCAGCGGCACGCGCCTGACCAGGAGAACGCCGCCCAGGAAAGGCACGCCGATCGCCAATCGCAACGCGAAGATCTCAATCGGCCCGATTTCCGCAACCAGAATCTTCGTGGCCACGAACGTCCAGCCCCATATGACGACGGCGATGAGAAGAAGGAGTCGAGGCACGTCGGTCGACGCTGGTGGTTCCTGCGGGATACGTCGAGGTGGTGGTCGTCAGGAATCGACTACTGACCGTGCAAACCACGTCAGGGCGAGGACGAGTCCGGCAAATGTGATGAGTGTGGGCTGATGGCCAGGACCGGCGGCCTCGTCTCGTATCGTTCGAAACAGGGCGACGGCACCGACAAGCCACAGAACGCCGACACCGCTCGCCCAGAGCGCCCCGGCAATCACGGCCAACAGGATGAAGCGTTCCTGCCGCGCAAGGGCATGAAATCCACGCGCACCATCGAGCTGCCAGATCGGAATGAGGTTGAACAGATTCAGGAAGCCCGTGAGCTCCGCGATCGCCAGCCAGATTCCGGCTCCCGTGACCAGGTACACCAGCCAGGCGGCGGCCGCGGCGCCAAGCCCCCACACGGGACCGGCGAGGCCGACGCGCGCATCGACCACTGGATCGGTGATGTGTTCCTTCAGCATGACGAGGGCGCCGACGCCGGGAATGAACAATGGCGCGCCCGCCTGGATACCCAGTCGCCGCAGCATCGCCACATGACCCATCTCGTGAACATAAATCGAAGTGGCCAGGCCGACAGCGAGCGGCCAGCCGTAGATCGACCAGTACACCGCGATGAAGCCGAACATCGAGACGAAAGTGCTGAGCTTGCTGAGGCCAAGCAAGAGGAACTTGAATTTCCCGGCAAACAGCAGCGCCACGGCGGCGGCCGCACTGAGCCCGCGCGTCCACCATGTCTTCTGTCGGTTGCCGGTCGCGGTCGGCTGCTGCGGCGACTCTTCGTCGACCAGCGCAGTCAGACGCGTGCTGATTTGCTGATACTGCTCCGATCGGCCGGGCACGAGATCGCGGGCTTCCTGCCAGAGGGCGCGGGCAGTGACGCGGTCGCCTCTCGCCACGGCCGCGGTTGCCAGCCTGGCGAGCTCCTCCAACCGATCGCGGTGCACCAGCGCCGAACACGCCGGACACGCGAGGGCGACTGCCGACATTTCGGTCGCGCAACGGCCGCAAACGCGCGAGGGACCGGGCGGGCTCGAGGCGATCGTCGGAGTGCTCAAGTCAGCGCAGCCCGCTCGGCGGCAATTCGATACGGCCCGGTGATCTGCACCTGCAGAGCACCAGTCATCCGCCAAGCCTGGTGCATGCCGAATGCGATGATGGCGGCGCTGATGAGGCCACCCGGCATCGAACCGATGACCGAGAGCACCGGCAGCGCCAGCGACAGGGCGAGAAGAACCAGCACAACGAGCCCGGGATTGGGTTCATCGGAGGCATCGGTGGCGCTTTGCGGTTCTGACGCTGGCGCGCCAGGAGTGGTCGTCGCCTCCTGCGGCCCTTCGGTCATGCTCTGGAAAGCGAGCGGCGTGTAGGCCAGTCCCACAGCCCAATAGGTGAGCAAGAGCGCCAGCACTTGAAAGCGGCGTCCGCCCCGGCCGCGAGCACCTTTGCGGACCGCGTAGCCCACCATGTAGCCGATCGCAATGGCAACAATGCCAATCTCGAAGTTGGTGATGGCGACGACTGCGTAATAGAGGATCGCGCCCAGGATGGCGGCGGCGACGCCGAAAAGCGCCGTGCGTCCGAACACGCCCCATCCACGCGGCGTCTCGGCGTGTTGCGCGATCTGCTCGCGGCACGATTCACACACCGGCTGGCCGTTTACGTCGAAATACTGGTCGGCAATCGTGCGTTGACACGCGGCGCACATGACGCCTGCGGCTGCGGCGGTGCCTTGTTCTGTCGGGACGTCACGGGGAATGGCAGTCTCGAACTGCAATGGCTCGGTGCGATCGGAGTCCGAATCCATGATTCTTCCCTTTCGCGATGTTGAAATGGCCGAGGCACACTACCTTAACCGAGATTCCGACGGAACTATACGCAAGTGGCCGGTATCGATGGGCATTTAGTAGAAATCGTGCGCATCGACTGACGCTCCCACGTTGATGCCCTGCAGGCGCTCGGCCCTGACGGACATCACGCCGTCCTGATGCTGCAGCACGCCCTCGACGAGCAGAAACGGCTGACCAATGACGACCATCCGCGCGCGGTCGAACAGGTCCGGCCGCACGATGACATTGGTGACCCCGGTTTCGTCCTCGAGCGTCAGAAAGACAAATCCCTTCGCAGTGCCGGGACGCTGGCGGGTGATGACCATGCCGGCAACGCGCACACGGCGCCCGTCGCGCGCCTGCGGCAGATCCGAGGCGCGCAGCACGCCACGCATCGCCATCTCCTCACGGCGCAACGCCATCGGATGCGGACCAATCGTCAGGCTGGTGCCGGCGTAGTCGGCCCGAAGACGCTCGTCGTCGTTCATCAGCGGAAGAGGAGACTCGCTTCCCCCTTCTTCCTCGAACAACTCGCCCGACGGCCGCACGGCCCGTTCCACCTGCCACAAAGCGCTGCGACGCTCGTTGGTGAACGCATTCAGCGCGCCGATGTCGGCCAGGGTCATCAGCTCGTCACGCCGCAGACCGGTGCGGCGCACGAGATCTTCAATCGAGGCGAAGCGGCCAGCGGACTGCACTGGCACACTCCACTCGTGCGCGCAGGTGTTGCAGAAGAACGTCCCGTCTCGAACCGTCTCGATCATCGAGCCGTCGTCGGAGC
This sequence comes from uncultured Acidobacteriota bacterium, assembly GCA_963814955.1. GTDB lineage: Bacteria > Acidobacteriota > Vicinamibacteria > Vicinamibacterales > UBA2999 > DATCJA01. The sequence goes on along the minus strand of CAWFEX010000004.1, from coordinate 747,338 downwards.
CGCATTTCGGACATTCGGTCCGGTTGTCGGTCCGGTGCTCAGTCCGGCTGAAGCCGGACACTCCGTACGATTTTTCAAACGCCGCCATTACCTGGCCTACTTCCTTGCGCAATCCGTTCACGTACATGAGCCCGAGGCGAATGGCGCCGTCTTCTTCGATGCGACAAAGCCATTCCGACTGCTGCACGTCAATCGGGTGAAACCGCACACCCCGGCGCTGGGCGTCCTTCACGAGCGAAGCGGGGTGATAAAAACCCATCGGCTGATTATTGAGAAGCGCCGTGTAGAACGCCGCCGGGTAGTGCACCTTGAGATACGCGCTCGCGTAGGCCAGCAACGCAAAGCTGGCGGCGTGTGATTCTGGAAAACCGTACAGCGCAAACGATGTGATGGACGTGATGATGCGTTCCGCGGTTTCGCCGGTAATCCCCTTTTTCGCCATTCCGTCGCGCAGCTGCACCTCGATCTGTTTCATCCGCTTTTCAGACCGCTTGAATCCCATGGCCCGGCGCAGTTCCTCGGCCTGGCCGCCGGTAAAGCCCGCAGCCACCATCGCCATCCGCAGTAACTGCTCCTGAAAGAGCGGCACCCCGAGTGTGCGCGCCAGCACGGGTTCGAGCGATGGATGGAGCGGCACCACCGGCTCGCGTCCTGCCCGGCGGTTCAGATATGGATGCACCATGTCGCCCACGATCGGCCCCGGGCGGATGATCGCCACCTCGACGACGAGATCGTAGAAACACGCCGGCTTCAAACGCGGCAGCGTGGCCATCTGCGCGCGCGATTCCACCTGGAAGACGCCAATCGTGTCGGCCTTCTGCAGCAGGTCGTACACCGCCGGGTCGTCGGGGGGAAGATGGGCGAGATCGAAAGGGGAAGGGGGAAGGGGGAAGGGGGAAGAACGACCGGAGCAGGGATAACTTCCCCCTGTCCCCTTCCCCCTCTCCCCTGCTGTATTCACCAACTGAATGGCGTCCTGCAGCACCGCCATCATGCCGAGCCCGAGCAGGTCCACTTTCACAATGCCCATCTCGGCGCAGTCGTCCTTGTCCCATTGCACGACGACGCGGCCTGGCATCGTGGCCGGCTCGAGCGGCACGACCGCGTCGAGCTCGCCCTGGCAAATCACCATCCCGCCTGAATGCTGCCCGAGGTGCCGCGGCAAATCCTGAACGCGCATCCACAGTTCCGCGAACGTCCGCATGCGCGGCATGTCGAGCGACAAGCCGACGGATTCGAGGTTCCGGCCGAGCGTCTCGTTCGGATCCGTGAACTCGAAATGATTCATCACCTTGGCCAGCCGATCGATCGCATCGTCATTCAATGAGAGCGCCTTGCCGACTTCGCGGGCGGCGCTCCGGTTGCGATAGGTGATCACGTTGGCGGTCATCGCCGCGCCCAGCCGGCCGTATTTCTGGTACACATGCTGGATGACGCGCTCCCGACGATCGCCGCTGGGAAGATCGAGATCGATGTCGGGCCACTCGCCGCGTTCTTCGGAGAGGAACCGCTCGAACAACAGGTCCATCGCGATTGGATCGACGGCAGTAATGCCCAGGCTGTAGCACACGGCACTGTTGGCGGCCGACCCGCGCCCCTGCACCAGAATGTCCTGCTGCCGCGCGTAATTGACGATGTCCCACACGATCAGGAAATAGCCGGCCAGATCGAGCTTGTCGATGAGATCGAGCTCGCGGGCAATCTGGGCGCGTGCCTTGTCGTGGTAGGGCCGATACCGGCCGTGGGCGCCCGCTTCGGTAATGTGCCGCAGGAACGACATCTCGGTCTCGCCGGCGGGCACGGGATACTTCGGAAACCGGTACCCGAGATCGGCCATCGTGTACTGGAGACGTTCGGCCAGGGAGACGGCAGTCGCGACGGCGTCGGGCCGGTCCGCAAACAGCTGCGCCATCGATTCCGGTGATTTCAGATACCGCTCCGCATTACGGGCCAGCAGCCGGCCGGCACTGTCGAGCGTCGTCCGATGGCGCACGCACGTCAGCACGTCGAACAGCGGTCGATCCGCAGGCTGCGCAAAGCGGACGCCGTTGGTGGCTACCACCGGAACGCGATATGCCCGCGCCAGCGCGTCGAGCGCGACGTTGGCTGCCTCCTCGTCGCGAAGCAAATGACGCTGGATTTCGACATAGACGTTGTGCCGCCCGAACACGCCCACCAGACAATCGAGCAGGCCGCCAACGCCGTGACGACCGGTATCGAGAAGCGCACGGCCCGCCAAGCGCCACCAGCCCGGCGGTCGCGCCATCCAGCTCCTCGAGCGTCAGTGCGCCCTCGCTTTTGCCACGTGGTTGGTTCGCACGCATCTTCATGCGGGTGATCAGCCGGCACAGATTCCGGTAGCCTTCCTGGGTTTCCACGAGCACGGGCAGGGACCAGGTAGTAGGTGGTAGGTGGTAGGCGGTAGGCAGTGAGTGCGGAATTTCGTTCTGCCTACTGCCTGCTGCCCGTTGCCTACTGATTGTCAGCTCGGCGCCGATGATTGCTTTGAGCCCGGCCTGCTGCGCCGCCTTGTGGAACCGCGGGGCGCCATAGACGCCATCGGCGTCGAGGAGAGCAAGCGCGGAATATCCAAGCGCGGCGGCACGTTCGATCAACGTTTCGGGCAGCGACGCACCCCGAAGAAAACTGAATGCGGAAGCGCAATGAAGCTCGATATACACGGTTGGTCGCAGGTGGTAGGTGGTAGGTGGTGGGTACCGCGTATTGCCTGCTAATCAACAATCCCCTCGAGAAACCACGCCGCGGTGGCACGTTGGCGGAACACTCGGTACGTGGCGCCATCGCTGAGCGTTACGTCCCATTCGTCGCGGTCCCAGTCGCTTTCCGAGCGCCGCGGAGGCACGGAGGATGGCCTGCCGGTCCACCATCCGCCAGAAGTCCGCCAGGGGCCCGCGCATCTCTCCACACGGCCTCCGATCCGGGATCCGGGATCCGGGATCCGGGATCCGAACAAAGCGCCAGACCTATCGAACGTCACGTGCACCGGTTTGTCGTGTTCGACGCGGACACGGACGAGAACCGGAATACGGAAACGGCGGAGCGCCACGATCGGGGATCCGGGCTCCGCCGGATTCTGCGGGCTCGCCGAATCCCGGATTAAACGGCTTCATCGCAAATGCCCCCGGCTGCCACGTATCAACGACGACGGGTGATCCACAGCGGTCCTCCCCCATCAAGGCAGCAAGGCGTGCCGTGAGCGTGGACAGCTGCTCTGGAGATGGAAGCGGACGTACCAGCAGCGAGAGCTGTACGATTCGTGCCGGAGTCGGGTCAACCGCTACCACCACGCGATCGATTGCCGCAGACGGCGGATGCGACTCGAGATCGAGCAGCAGCAGCGTGCGAAACGTTCGTGCGTCGCGCATCGGCGCGGGCAGCTGCAGCGACCGCTCGTGGACAGTGCGATCCACCAGATGCAGGCGGATGTGCAAGACGGCCGCGCCACGGCCGCGGCGATCGAGATGCGCTGACAAAGGCTCCAGCAACCGGCCAAGCACGAACGAAAGTGGCTCGAGGCCTTCGATGGGCCATTCGAGATCCAGCTCCTGCTCGAACCGCTCCTTCGGCACCTCGGGCCGCAGCGGCCGCAGATCCTCTCCACGCGCCAGACGCTGCCATTGCACGCTGGCGGAACCTAATCGCGCCGCTACGGCGTCGGCAGGCAGAGCCGCCAGCTCACCCACGGTGCGAATGCCCCAACGCAGAAAGCTGTGCGACAGATCGCCCGGGCCCGCCTTCGCTTGCCGCTGCTCACCCCCGGCGAGCGAGCCGTCGCCTGAATCGTTCTTCACAATGTTTGCGAGGAGAGTCAGATGCAGGGGCGCCAGCGCGGCAGCTTCCGTTCCGGCGTCGACGACGACAACACTTTCGCGACGATCGGCCGTTGCGATCAGCCGTGCCGCAGTGCAGGTACCCGCAATGGCCACACGGACGCGCGTCTGTCGATCGGCGGCGGCGTGGCAGAGCTCTTCGCCAATTTCCCGTGGGCCGCCAAACAACCGCTCGAGACCCGTGAGATCGAGGACAACCTGATCAGGCCCGTACGATTCATAGCGTGGAGTGAAATCGGCAGCCACCTCGAGCAACGCATTGGCAGCCGGACCGTCGATCGAGTAGAGCGCACCGAACATGGGCCGACATCTTCACTGCGTAGGGCGGGTCCGTTCCGCCTTCGTCGAGACTACGGCGGACCGCCGAAGCTTTAGCGGAGGCTGGTCGGACCCGCCCGGTGAGCCGGGTCCCAACGGACCCGGCCTACGGTATGAACCAGTCCGCGGAGACACGGAGCCGGAATAAATATTCTCCATGTCTCTGTGCCTCCGTGGCCCGTCCGCAGAAGCCGCTGTAATCGCCACGTCTCCATCGATGCGACGACGTGGTGAGATCACACGGACCGCGACATCGGTGCCGGTGAGCCGGCGGCTCCGGTCGGCAGCGCCATCCCACCGCGGGCGACCAGTCACCGAAAGCGTTAAACCGCCGGCGCTCCGTGCCAGCGGGCATGGTCCCATCAGAACGCACGCTGTCTCGCTTGCTTCGATCGTTCGCTGAATACGAAGCCATGTCGTGAATGGAATGCGGTTCAGGGCAGCAAGCGGCGCATCGGCAAGATCGATCGCGACGACACCAAACCCGCCCGCCTGCAGGACGAGGTTCAGCGCTTTCAATGCGCGTTCGATGGCGCGATCGGCCAGTGCGGAAGGGGTCGGACTGCCCCGAATCCACAGCAGACGATCCAGCTCGACACCCGCAGACACCACCGATGCGACGTCGAGGCAATCACACGTGTCCACCACCGCCGCGATTTCGCCGCGGCGCGTCGCCGCCGCAAGCAGCTGTAGTAGAAGCGTCGTTCGCCCCGCGGACCGTGGGCCGGCGATTTCCGACAAATGCCCCCGCGGCAGGCCGCCACGCAGGCAGGCATCGAGCGGATCGATTGCGGTTGCGGCGACGGCGACGTCCATGCGCCCGAGCGGCGGGAGCGCCGTTGTCAGCGTGCGATCCAGCTTCCGGGCGCGCAGTGCAGCTTCGGCCGCCGCCATTCCATGGTTCGCCATGTGTTCGCCTAAAGGCGAAAATATAGCGAAACATCGATGAGAGCGCAAGCGATAAGATCAAGCCGCGTCGTGGTGACCCCAACCGTTCCCGTTGCTGATATTTCCGACGCGCCTCCTCCCGTCACTGTCCTGCGTCGGCTGGCGGCAGCGCTCCATTACCGCGACTTTCGCGTCCTGTGGATGGGGGCGTTCACGTCCAGCATCGGCACGTGGATGCAGAAAGTGGCGCAGAACTGGCTCGTCCTGACGCTCGCAACGTCGGCGTCTGCCTTCTACCTCGGGCTCGATACATTTCTTGGCGAAGCGCCGATCCTGCTCTTCACGCTCATCGGCGGCGTTGTTGCCGATCGCCGCGACCGGCGCCAGCTCCTGCTGATGTCCCAGTACGTCCAGATGGCGACGGCATTCACGCTGGCCGCGCTCGTCTACTGGGATGTCGTCCGCATCTGGCACGTGCTGACGCTGTCGGTCATCACGGGAACGGCGCAGGCATTTGGCGGTCCGGCGCACCAGTCGTTCATGCCGCTGCTCGTCGACAAACAGCACCTGCCGAACGCGATCGCGCTCAACTCGATTCAATTCAACTCGGCGCGCGTGATCGGGCCGCTCATCGCCGGCGCGACGCTGACCGCGTTCGGAATGGCCGCGTGCTTCGGCCTCAATGGCCTGTCATTTCTGGCCGTGATCGTGGCGCTGCTCTCGCTGCGCATCCGGCACATCCCGCCGGCCACGGCCAGCCGGCTGCGTGATGAGCTCCGCGGCGGTTTCTCGTACGTGCGACAGCAGCCGGCGCTGATCGGCCTGACGTTCCTGGCGTTTGCGACGACCTTTCTGGGAAATCCGCTGCTGACGTTTCTTCCGCTCTTTACGCAGAACGTGTTTCAGGGCGGGGTCGGTCAGTACACGCGACTGATGGCATGCGCCGGCGCGGGTGCGGTCACCGGCGCCCTGATCGTCGCGTGGCTCGGCAAGTTCAAGCACATGGGACGCACGCTGCTCACGCTGCAAGTCATCTTCGGCGGGCTCGTCGTGCTGTTCGCGCTGACTCGCGTCATCTGGATCAATGGCGCGCTGCTCTACGTCGCTGGCGCATGCATGGTCATGGTGTTCGCGATGATCTCGTCGCTGGTCCAGCTGATTGTCCCCAACGAGCTGCGCGGTCGCGTGATGAGCATCTACATGGTCGCGTTTCGCGGTGGAATGCCTCTTGGCAGCCTGGTGGCCGGCTATATGGCGACGGTCACGTCGCCGCCCGCAGTGCTCAGCGTCAACGGCGTCCTGCTCGGGGCCGTCGCGGCGTGGTTCCTGATCAAGGGTGGAGGAGTGCGGGAGTTGTGATCACGCGCACTCGCGCACGCTAAGCCTCGCGTACTCGCGCACGCTAAAGCGTGCGCTTCTACAGGTGCGCTCTACAGGTGAATGCGCGCGGCGGTCAGAAGCTCCTCATGAGTCGGAAACTTGCCAAGACCGGAAAGGCCCTCCTGACCGCACTCGATGAATGCCCACCTTACGATTCCATTGCGATCGATCAGAAACTGCCCTTTCATCTGCGTGAACTTCGTTTCACCGTCGCGCTCGTCGGTCGCCGTCAGCCGATAACCGTCTCGCCTCGTGAGCTCGGCAGCCGCGGCCGGGATCGGAAGCGGTTCCGGAAGCTCCCCCGTGGGATTGATGCGCAACTGCTCCACGGCGCGCAGCAGTTCGGGCGTCGGTTCCGGGCGCGGGACACCGTACGAGCGGTGGGTTGCGAGACCTGGATCGGCACCGAGCGCCATCCGCGTCGGCCTGAACGCGAAGTAGAGCCGTGCGTTGTCGAGTTCAGTGCCGACAACCGCGAGTGTGTCGACGCCTAATGGCTTCAACTTCTCCGATGTCGCCGCCATCTGCGCGAGCGCGCGGCGGCAGAATGGGCAGTACAGTCCCGGAAACAAACCGAGCAGCAACGAGGTTCGATCCCGGAAATCGGTCAGGCAAATCGTCCGATCGTCCTGAACTGACGGCACGGCGAACTCCGGGGCCGCCTGTCCGGGCTGAATGGGTGTTCCGGCTACCTGGGTCATGGCTGTACCTCGATGTCTACCGTTCAGCACAGGAACGGGAGTAGCAAAAGCGTATCAGGATCGAGACCGGTTCGCTCGCAAAGATCTCGTCCTTTTTCCATGAACTGTGCGGCACGGACCCTGTCTCCGCGATCAAGGTGAATCGTCGCGAGGCCGTCGTAGCACGGCAGTATCAGCTGTGGCTCGCCTATCTTTTCCGCCAGCGCGAGCGCTTCATGATAGACGTCCTGCGCCTTCTGGAGCTCGCCCTGACACTGATGGATTTGCGCCATCACGATCAGCGGAACCGCCAGGTGATCCAATTGTTCGAGTTCCCGGTCGAGGTTGGCGGCCGCCTGCGCCGCATCGAAACCCTCCGCCTCACATCGATCGGTGAGGGCACAGTAGGCGGCTGCGAGATTTGCGTAGATGTAGGGTTGAAGCGAGACGGCGCCGATCTTGAACGCCAGTTCCAATCCTGTGAGCGACACCTCGATCGCCCGCTGCGGTTGAACAGTGCTGTAGAGCACACCCAGGTTCGCGTATGCGCGGCAGGCCACGTCGAGCAATCCGAGATCGCGCGCAATCTCCAGGCTGCGTTCCATGTGCTGCCGGGCGGCGTCCAGCTGACCCGATCGCGCCAGCGCGACGCCGATCGTGTTGGTCGCATGGGCAACGGCGGCTGACGCAGCCTTGTGTAATTCGGGCGATGCCGACGACTGGGCCGAAAGGGCCGCTTCGGCCGCGTGGAGCGCTCCTTCCGCCCACTCGATGGCGGCTCGATTCTCGCCGGTGCGAAATGCGGCCAGACCGAGCTCCTGATAGAGATGCGCCATCTCGAGGTCTGCTCTGGTTCCCTGCAACATCTCCAGCGCGCGGTGGTAACACGTCAACGCTTGGCTGCGGTCGCCCGCCTGCCAGGATAGAGTGCCAATCTTGCGGACGATTCGCGCCTGATCGAGGCGGTTGCCGGCTGTCTCATGCCTCCGAACCAGACTCTGGTAACGATTGACCGCAGCAGCGCGATCGCCGAGCAGCGCCTCGAGATCCGCCAGCCGTTCCTCGACGCGAAGCTGCGTAGCGCCGCCACCGGGAATGTCCTGCAGTACTTCCAGCGCACGGCGATAGTGCATGACGGCATCATCAGTCGCATACACCGACGACGCGGCATCGCCAACTTGCATCAACGCCTGCGCGGTGCGCTCGCCGTCGGCCATACGGCCGGCGTTGTACAGGTGGTGTGCGATTTCCGAGGTGTAGGTACCAGCCCCTCTGTCGAGTCGCACCATTGCGTCGGCGATCCGCAGATGCAGCCGCTGGCGCCGGTGGCCTGATATCGTTCCTGCCAGCGCCTGGCGAATCAGATCGTGCGGAAAGCGCCACGCCACCTGCTGACGTCCGGAGGGCCCGCTGAGCAGGCGCGATCGCTCCGCTTCGTCGAGCGCGGTGGTCAGTGCGTCGTCGTCGACGTCGGCAACCGCCTCAAGCAGGTCCAGCTCGAACTGGCGGCCGATTAGAGCAGCGGCCTTGAGCACCTCGCGCGTCTCGTGCGAGATGCGCTGCAGCCTCCGCTCGAGCAGGAGACGCAGCGACTCAGGGACATCGCCGGCGCTGAATTCCACGTCGCGCTTCCAGCGATTCCGCGCATCGAAGAGCCGCCCTTCTTCCTTCAGGTGACGGAACAACTCGGCGACAAACAGCGGATTGCCTCCGGTCTGCTCCATGAATCGCCGCACCAGGGGCATGGGCGGGTCGCCACGCCCCAGAGCGGCCAGCATTCCGCGGACCCCGGCTTCGTCGAACGACCGAAGCGCGATCTCACATGCCCGGCCCTGACGGATCGAGATCGTTCAAGGCCGTCTTGATTGCCTCGAACGGCACCGTCGCGGGCTTCTGACCGCGAACACGATCGAACAGATTCTGAAGCGTGGGCCGAGGCGCCGGAGCGGTGGTGTCCACATCACGGCAGCCAGCGACAATGACAATCGGAAGCGCCGCCACGGCGTGCGCCAGGTTCTGGGTCAGCTGAAGCGTCGACTCGTCCGCCCACTGCAGATCGTCGATGACGATGAGCACGGGAGCGACCTGCGCGATGCGTGTCAGGAATTCGCGGATGTTCGTGAACAGGAAGCGCTGACGAAGCTGGGGCGGCAGCTCGAGCGGCGGGTCCAGATTCGGAAAGAGACGATACAGTTCCGGAAGCAGCTTGGCGAGCTCGGGCGCGCTTGGGGCCATTGCGCGGCGGAATTCCGCGCCAGGCATGAGCCGCGCTGCATCCTCCAGAATCTCGATGTACGCGCTCAGAGGCGGAACGCCCTGCTGTTCGCCGCACCGGCCGACCAGGGTCTGGAAGCCGAGGCGCCGCGCGGCGTTCTGGGCGTCCTGTGCCAGGTGGGTCTTGCCAACACCTGCCTCGCCGCTGAGCACGACAACGTTACCCCGGCCCCGTTGAGCGTCGGTAATGATCTGGAGCAGTCTCGCGCGTTCCGCGTCTCGACCGATCAGCGCCCGTGCAGCCTCGTCCGGCCGATCGACGACGGGCACGGCGATCCGTCCGGAACGCACTGACAGGTCGGCCGCGACGCGGCGCAGGTCCGTCCGAACTTCGCTGAATGATTGATGGCGGCCGGCTGGATCCTTGCCGAGCAGTCTGGTCACGACGTCGCCGATCGACGGTGGAACCGAGGACACTCGATCGTGCAGGGGAGCAACCGGCTCGCGCAGGATGGCGCCAAGCGTGGCGTCAATCGTGCCACGACGAAACGGACTTACACCGGACAGCAGTTCGTACAGGAGAATGCCAAACGAAAAAATGTCGGAGCGGCGATCTGCGGCCTCACCGCGAATCTGCTCCGGCGCCATGTACGCCGGGGTGCCACGGAGCGTGCCGATGTCGCCCGGCGTTATCCCGGTCGAGATGGGCGTATCGATGCCGTCCAGCGGCAGCCGTGTCGCGAGGCCGAAGTCCATCACCTTTATGTGCTGGTCTTCGGTGAGCATTACGTTCGCCGGCTTCAGGTCGCGGTGGATCACTCGCCGGCGGTGTGCCGCCTCGAGCGCCTCGGCAATCTCATCTGCGATGTGCAGGGCGTCGGCTAGGCCGACAGCGCCCCGGCGCAGCCGCCGCTCCAGCGTCTGGCCACGTACGAGCTCCATCGCAATACAGGGACGGCCGTTCAGCGTGGTGACCTCATAAATGGCACAGATGAAAGGATGGTCGAGGCACGCGGCGGCGCGCGCTTCGCCCAGAAGCTGTTCGAGCACGTCGTCGCCCGCTGAGGTGACGAACTTGAGGGCCACCTGCCGGTGCAACATCAGGTCGTCGGCAAGGCACACCTCCCCCATGCCTCCCCGGCCGATCGTTTCCACGATTTCGTAGCGGCGTGACGCCGCAACATCCGGGATCATGGCAGTGGAGGCTCGCGCACGCGTCCCGCTGGAGTCTGGAACACAGCAGACGATCTTACCGTGTGGTTCCCGGGGGCCTCCGGCTCGCCCCGGTCCTCACGATCGACAGACGGGTGTCGCCAGCGCCCCGTGGTCCGTACCGGCCCCGGGGCGGGGTTTGGGGGTGTAAAATCGGCAGGATCCTATACATACGCAAAGGCTTCGCGCCTCGCAGGCGACGCGGCCGACTCGTGCAAATACCCTGATGGCCTTTCCGACCTCTCGGCGTTCATCACCCCCCGTCGTCGCAATGGTCTGCGCTGCGGCGGTCAGCGGGCAGTTCATTGCCGGCAAGGCGACGCGTGACGCGCTCTTTCTGTCGTACCTCGACGTTACTTTGCTGCCGATCATCGTCATCGCGACCTCGGCCTTCTCGATCGCCCTGGTCGCCATCGGCTCAAAGGCGTTAGTACGGCTGACGCCGGTGGTCTTCGTGCCGCTGGCATTTGCGGCAAACGCGCTCTTTCTGGTGGTTGAATGGCTTTTGACCCCGGTCGCACCCGCAGCTGCGGCGTGTGCCGTCTATCTGCAGATCTCCGGTCTCGGGCCGATGCTCGGTTCAGGTTTCTGGCTGATCGCGAGTGAGCGGTTCGACCCGCATACCGCCCGGCGGCAGTTCGGACAGATCACGGGGCTGGGCACACTCGGCGGCCTGGTTGGAGCGCTCGTCGCCGAGCGCATCGCCGTACTCTACGGCAGCTCGGTCATGCTCCCCCTGCTTGCAGCCGTCAACATCGTCTGCGCGTGGCAGGTACGACAGCTTGCTCTGTCGGGCCACAGGGTTTCAGGGAGCGCGGGGCTGGAGGATGCACCCGAGCTCGCCGCCGAGTCGCCAACATCAGGACTTCGCGTACTGGCGCACACGCCCTATCTTCGCAATCTTGCCGCAGTCGTGATGCTTGGTACCGCCGCAGCGACCCTTGTCGATTACCTCTTCAAAGCACAAGCTGTCGGCATGCTGGGACGCGGCGATGAGCTCCTCAGATTCTTTGCCATCTATTACGCGGCCACAAGCCTGCTGTCTTTCGTCGTGCAGTCGGTCCTCGGCGCAGCGGCGCTTCAGCGGATGGGCCTGGCCGTGACGACGAGCACACCGTCGCTGGCCCTTCTGGTCGGCGGGCTTGGCGCAATGATCGCGCCTGGGCTGCAAGGTGCGCTCATCGCCCGCGGCGCCGAGTCCGTGTTCCGCGGTTCGCTGTTCCGCACCGGCTACGAGATTTTCTACACGCCAGTCCCATCGGTCGAAAAACGCGCCGCGAAATCAATCATCGACGTCGGCTTCGATCGGCTGGGCGACGCGATTGGCGGAGGCCTCCTCCGACTGCTGTTGCTGCTTCCGGCCGCACGGCAGTATGGCGCCATTCTGACTGGAGCAATCGCGTGCTCGGCGGCTGTCTTGATCGTCGCGCGGCGGCTCAACCGCGGCTACATCGAAACATTGGAGCGCAATCTCCTCAATCGCGCGCTGGAGCTCGACCTCTCCGATGTCGAGGATGTCACCACGAAGACGGTCATGCTGCGGACGCTGAGACCGCACGCATACGTGGAAGGGAACGAGACCGTCACTCTCTCCAGGAGCGTGCGCTCCGATACCCTTCAGATCGCTGACCCCGAAATCAACGAGATGCTCGCGCTGCGATCGCGCGACCGCGAGCGCGTGACGGCCGTTCTGAAGGAGGAGGCAGCTCTGCCGGCGACGCTGATCCCCCACGCGATTCCACTTCTCGCCTGGGATCCCGTTGCCGAGGACGCTGTGCGGGCGCTCCGTAAGGTTGCGGAGGAACATATCGGGCAGCTGACGGACGCGCTCATCGATCCGAACCAGCCATTTGCCGTGCGCCGCCGGCTGGCGCGCGTGTTCTCCGTATGCGTTTCCCAACGAGCTGTCGACGGCCTGCTGCTCGGCCTGGAGGATCTGCGGTTCGAGGTCCGCTTCCAGTGCGGTCGATCGCTCGGGGCCGTGATGGCGAAAAACGGTTTGATCAAAGTTGACGAGCGTCGTGTCTTCGACGCCGTCCGGCGCGAGGTCGCCGTTGGCCGGCCGGTGTGGGAAAGCCAGCGACTGCTCGATCAAATCGACCAGCAGGAACAGTCGTCTTTTGTCGACGAGTTCGTCAAGGATCGTGCGGGACAGAGCCTCGCGCACGTCTTCGGGCTGCTCTCGCTCGTGCTCCCGACCGCGCCGCTGCAGATTGCGTATCGCGGCCTGCATACGACCGATCCCGGACTGCGCGGCACCGCCCTGGAGTATCTCGAAGGTGTCCTTCCCCCGGATATCCGAAGCCGCCTGTGGCCGTTTGTCGATGGAGCCCCTTCGGATGCGCAGCCAGGGCGGTCGCGAGAGGCGATTCTCGACGAACTGCTGCGCTCCAACGAGTCGATCATGCTGAACCTGGAAGAGCTGCGGCGGCGCGCGGCGAACCGCCGGCCCGACGTGGCTGCTAGAGTGTAGAGATGGCGCAACAAGGAATGGTTGTCGCTCCCCGTCGCGATGCGACGGTCGGCGTCACCGACACCGGACGGACCACGACGCGCCTGCCTGACGAGCTCCTGCGGGAGCACGTAGACCGCCTCGGATTGTTCGCTGCGGTCACCGGGGGTCTGTGGGGCCTCGGCCTGTTCATGGACATCGTCATGGCCCCGCTCACATGGGGCCAGCCAATCCGCTTACCGGCCGTTTCGCTCGAGATCTGCGGCATCGTCGCGGCAATCGCGATGGTCTGGTACGTGCGCTCGAGCGGACGCTCGCCTGACGTCAAGACCAACATCAGTATTGGCTATCTCGTGTTCAACGCCATGGGCGTGGCGGCGCTCAACACCTGGATCGTGCCGCCCGTGTCCCAGCCGACGATTCACCTTTCATGGATCACGGTGGGTATTCTGATCTATTCGATGATCGCGCCCGCGTCTCCGCGCAAGATGCTGACCGGTGCGCTGATAGCAGCCTCGATGGATCCGCTCGCGCTGTTGATCGCATACCTCGCTGGAAGTCCGGTCACTTCCCTTCCACACGCCGTGGTGCTCTCGCTCCCGAACTACTCGTGCGCGTTGATTGCGGTGCTGCCATCGCGTGTTCTTCAGCGCGTCGGCCGTCGTCTCCGTGAGGCACAGGAGCTTGGCAGCTATCGTCTCGTGGAGCTGCTGGGCACCGGCGGCATGGGCCAGGTGTGGCGCGCCGAGCACAACCTGCTCGCGCGTGACGCCGCGATCAAGCTTGTGCGTCCCGAGGTGCTCGGGGCGCGCAACGACTCGGAAGCGCGGCACGCGCTTCGACGCTTCGAGCGCGAAGCCCAGGCAACGGCGCAACTCAAGTCGCCCCATACCATTCAGCTGTTCGACTTCGGAATCACCCAGGACGGAACGTTCTATTACGTGATGGAGCTGCTGGCCGGCCGGGACCTCGAATCGCTCGTCCGGGAGTTCGGGCCGGTGCCCGCCAACCGCGCCATGCACTTGCTGCGGCAGGTCTGCCACTCCCTTGCCGACGCGCATGCCCGGGGGATGGTGCATCGGGACATCAAGCCTGCGAATATCTACGTCTGCCGGATGGGCCTCGAATATGATTTCGTCAAGGTCCTGGACTTTGGTCTCGTGAAGCTGAATCGCCGCGTCGCAGGCGATACACTGATGACGCTCGACCACGTGACAACAGGAACCCCTGCCTATATGGCGCCCGAAATCATTCTCGGCGAGGGCGAGGTGGACCGCCGTGCGGATGTATACGCGCTCGGCTGCGTCGCCTACTATCTGCTTACCGGGCAGATGGTGTTCGAAGCCGATACTTCGATGAAAATGCTGCTTCAGCATCTGAATGCGCAGCCGGTTCCGCCGTCGCAGCGTACCGAAGTGCCGATTCCACGCGAGCTCGATCAGCTCGTTCTCGCGTGTCTGGACAAGAATCCGGACCGGCGCCCCCAGAATGCCGAAGAACTGTTTCGCATGGCCTGCGGATGCCGCGCATGCGAAGGATGGACGCAGGACATGGCCGAGAACTGGTGGCGCGTGCACCTGCCCGAGCTGACAGGTCCTCTCACGCTCGACGTTCCGCGCAGCGAACCCGTAGCCAACGCAGTGACTGTCTAAATGGCATCCATCGAGCCGTTCCCCGAGCGCAAGACGGCGCTCGACCGTTTTCTCAGCCTCGCGGCCGACGTGCGTCCCGGCGAGGGCGCCACCGCTGTGCTCATGGCGGTGAACGGCTTCCTCCTGCTGGCGGCGTATTACACGATTCGACCGGTGCGGTCGGCTCTCCTGCTTCCTGTGGAGGTGTCGCTACCGGGCGGCGGGGTCCTGCGGGGACCCGAGATTCAGGCGTATTCGGGCGCCCTTCTTGCCTTGCTGTTCCTCTTCATCGTTCCGTTCTACAGCCGGATCGCCAGCAGGATCAACCGCATCCGGTTGATCAACGCAGTGACGCTCTTCTTTGTGGCCAATCTGGTTGGCTTCTTCCTTCTCAGCCAGGTGAACGTCGCACCCAGCTTGCTGGGTGTGGCGTTTTTCCTGTGGGTGGGCATCTTCAATCTGATGGTGATGGCCCAGTTCTGGTCCTTTGCCAACGACTTGTACAGTGTCGAGCAGGGGAAGCGACTCTTCGCGATCGTCGGATTTGGCGGCTCGGTTGGAGCTGTCGGCGGCGCGCTTCTTACGTCGATGCTGATCGGCACGCTGGGAGTGTCGCCGATGATGCTGGTGGCGGCGGCAGCGTTAATCGCAGGCATGCTGCTCTCCAACATCATCGACCGGCGCGATCGCGGGCACAGACAGTCGCGACAACGCGCCGAACCGTCCCCCCAGGAAGCGCTTGGAAAAGCCGGCGGCTTTCGGCTGGTCCTTGCACAGCGCTATCTCCTGCTCATCGGCTTGCTGACGCTGACGGTTCAGGTCGTCAATACGAACGGCAATTACATTCTGAACCAGACCGTCGTTCAGACGTTGAAAACGCCAACGGACATCGGGGCGTTCATGGCCAACCTGGATTTTTGGCAGAACGTGCTCTCGCTGGCGATTCAGTTCTTCCTGGTCTCGCGTATCTTCAAGTATCTCGGCATCGGCGGCGCCTTGTTCGTGCTTCCGGTACTGGCGCTTGGCAGCTATACGCTGATTGCCTTGATGCCGGTGCTCTCGCTGATTCGAGTGGCGAAGATCGCTGAAAACGCGACGGACTATTCGCTGCAGAACACTCTCCGCCGGGCGCTGTTTCTGCCCACAAGCCGCGATGCGAAGTACAAAGCTCTGCAGGCCGTGGAGACCTTCTTCTGGCGAACGGGGGACATGATCTCGGCGCTCCTCACGTTTCTCGTCGTGCAATTGCTGGCAATCTCGGTCCGGGGTTACGCGGTCATCAATCTCGCCATCGTTATTGTCTGGCTGGCGATTGCCGTCATGTTGTATCGGGAGAACCGGCGGTTGACGGCGCAGGTCGAACCGGCTGCCGCATGAGCCGTTCGGCGACGATCCTCTTGTTCGTTGCCACGTTGGTGCTGTTCGTGTCGGACGTTGTACATGCGCAGGACCCCGCCACGCGTGCGGAAGCGCTCCGTCGCCAGCGCGAGGAAAAGTCGCGCCAGCTGGCTCCTCCGGAGCGCTCCCGGCTCGAGCGTGTCCTTCTCGATCTCGAAACCGGCCGCCTATTCGAGCGTCTGCTGAATCCGGCTGAGGGCCTCTATCCGAAAATCGGGAATGTCACCGCGGGAAGCGGCATCTCGTTCGGCCCCGGGTACCGGAGGTCCGGCGTCTTCGGCGGGCACGCCGACTTCAGCGCGTTCGCCGCGGCGTCCTTTCAGCGGTACTGGATGGTGGACACGCGCCTGATATTCCCGCGTCTCGCCGGCGATACGGTCTCGCTCGACGTCCACGGTCAACGCTACGAATTCCCAAATGAGGATTTCTTCGGACTCGGACCCGAATCAAATCGTGAGGACGAAGTCGCGTACGGTCTGGCTAATTCGATTGTCGGCGCCACGGGAGCCGTTCGTCCCAAGCCATGGCTCGCCGTGGGCGGCGGCCTCGATTATCTGACGCCGCATCTGATCGGGTCGGACGACGGCGTTGGAATCGGCGAGCTGTTCACCGAGGCGACTGCTCCGGGACTCGTCGCGCAGCCCGACTTCATGCGCTATCACGTTTTTGCAGACCTGAATTATCGCGAGCCGCGTGGTAACCCGCGCCGTGGAGGCCGCTACGCTCTCGCGATCGAACGTTTCGACGACAGAGACACCGACCGCTACTCGTTTCGCCGGGTCGAAGCCGACCTGCAGCAATACGTCCCCCTGCTTCGCGACCGGCGGGTGCTGGCACTTCACGCGCTGGTCTCGACTTCTGACACGGACGGGGGTCGCGAGGTTCCCTTCTACCTGCAGCGAACGCTCGGTGGTCCGGACGATCTCCGGGGATTCCGGCGGTTCCGCTTTCGCGACCGTCATATGCTGCTCCTGCAGGCCGAGTATCGGTGGGAGATTTTCACCGCCGTCGATGGGGCAATCTTCTACGACGCCGGCAAGGTGGCTTCGCGCCTCGAAGACCTGGACCTGAGCGACCTGGAGTCGGACTACGGGATCGGATTTCGTTTCGGTTCGAGCAGCGGCGTATTCCTTCGGGTCGAGGGGGCCTTCGGAAGCAGCGGCGGAAAACATTTCATCTTCAGGTTTGGTCATGTCTTCTAATCACAGGCCACGGAAACACGGAAACACGGAGAATTTCTGGCTCTACGCTCTCGCCGCGCTGACGATAGGATTCGCCGCCACGACAGGCGGACGTGCTGCGGCGCCGAAGTTCTTCCCAGACGATCCGATCCAGATGGACGACGACCGCTCGTTCGATGCGAGTGGCGCGCAGCCAATCGAGGGCAGCAACGCGTACGACTTCGCGGAGAACACGTTTTTCAAGCGCGGCGACCGCAGCGACGTC
This sequence comes from uncultured Acidobacteriota bacterium, assembly GCA_963814955.1. GTDB lineage: Bacteria > Acidobacteriota > Vicinamibacteria > Vicinamibacterales > UBA2999 > DATCJA01. Next base: position 729,868 of record CAWFEX010000004.1, on the reverse strand, counting down.
CGCGCCGTCAACGTCAACACGGTCGATGAGGTTCCTGATTCCACATGGTTCACGAATCGCATCGGCCGCATGCCCATGTCGATCGAGGACCTCGTCCGCGGGCCCAATCAACTCGACATCCAGAGCATAGACGACTGGCCGATCGTGCAGGAAAAGAGCAGCGGAATCACGCCCGGGTATCGTGTGACGGATCCTTCAGGCCATCTGTACCAGGTCAAGTTCGACCCGCCGGGCAACCCCGAAATGGCCAGCGGCGCCGAGGTCATTGGCGCTGCCATCTACCACGCGCTGGGCTATAACGTCGTCCAGGGGTACATCGTGGACATCGATCCCGCGCGAGCTGTCATCAGTCCCAAAGCCACGACCGTCGACCTGTCGGGGCGCCGGCGCAGCATGCGTCGCGAGGATCTCGATCGCATCTTCTCTCGCGCGGCGCGTCTGCCGAACGGCAAGTATCGTGCGACGCTGAGCCGGTTCGCCGAAGGCAGACCTGTCGGCTACTTCAAGTACTACGGGACGCGTCCCGACGATCCAAACGACGTTCACCCGCACGAGCACCGGCGGGAGCTCCGGGGAAATCGCGTGTTCTCCGCGTGGCTGAACCACGACGATTCCCGTGGTATCAACAGCCTGGACATGCTGGAAGGACCCGAGGGTCGCCGGTATATCCGGCACTACATGTTCGACTTCGGATCGATCATGGGCAGCGGGAGCACGATCGCACAACGTCCCCGAGCGGGCAATGAATACATCCTCGAGTGGGCGCCGGCGTTGAAGACACTGGCGACACTGGGTCTGTACGTCCGGCCGTGGATTACCGTGGATTACTGGGAGGATGCGAAATCGGTTGGACGATTCGAGGGCGACTTCTTCGATCCAGTCAAGTGGCGTCCGGAGTATCCGAATCCCGCGTTCGACAACATGCGGCCGGACGACGCGTTCTGGGCCGCGCGCCTCGTGACGCGCTTCAGTGATGAAGCGATCAGGGCGATCGTCGCGAAGGCGCGCTACAGCGAGCCCGGCGCGGCGGAGCATATTGCCGCCACTCTGATCAAACGTCGGGACAAGGTCCTGCGCTCGTGGCTCACAAGCGTGAACCCGATAGTCGAGCCACGGCTGTCGGCGGAAGGTGTACTTGCGTTTGAAAACGCGGCTCTTGCGGCCCGGGCGGTGTCCGGCCCCCAAGACTACCTGATGACCTGGTCACGTTTCGACAACGCAACGGGTTCGCCCGCAGGGGCCAGCGTCGAAATGCGCGTTACCGAACCGCAGGCGTCGGCGCCAAAACAGGTGCTCGATGGCGCGGAATTCGTGTCAGTGGCTATCCAAACCGTCCACGCCGATTACCCACAGTGGCGTCTCCCCGTGGTTTTCACGTTTCGGCGTGTCCCCACCGGTTGGCAGGCCGTTGGAATCGAGCGCACCGTGTCATCCGTGCAATAACGCAGCAGCTCTCGTATAACGCAGGACACCGGCCGTGGGAATTGGGCGGGGCGTCGCAGCAGGGTGAGTTCCGACTCAGTTCACCGACCCCAGCACGAATCCAATCGAGCGCTCTATTGGATTGAAGAAACGGCCGAATCCTGGCGCCGCGACGTTGCTTTGGACATCGCGTTCAGCCGATGCTCCGAGGAGGTTGTACACCTTGATTCCACCGCGGAATCGGTACTTCCACACGTGCCACTGGCGTGACACCGAGAAATCAAATGTGTTCACTCGCGGAAGGCGCCCGGTCCGGTTCCGGGCCCCCACGAAGTCCTGGAACTCGTCCGTAGCCGACCACGGAAATCCAGATCGGATCTCGATGACCGGAGCGATGTCCCACTGGCCAAGCAACCCGACGGTGCCACGAACCAGCAGCCGATGCGGCACATCAGTGGGAATGAGCCCGTGTTCGTTGGCGCGAATGATCGGGTTGCGGAAATTGCCGTAGAACTGATCGTAGTTGTTCAGATCGGCAAACCCTCGTGACCGCACATATGAGACCGTCAGGTCACGGCGCCCTCCCCCGAGATACCGGCCAGTCACCTCGAACTCCCAGTACCGCGATTTGCCGGTACTCATCAGGCGGACTTCGCCGCGCTCTCGGTTCGGTTCGAGAATGTATTCGTGGGACCCCGTCCGTTTGAGGTAATTGGCTTTGAGCAGTACTCGCCGGCCGAGGCGTTGGTTCCACTCGACGTTGCCCGCGACAGCCTCGGGCGTCCGCAGGTCGGGCACCGGAACGTTGACGAGCGTGACTGGCGCATCGACCGTGGTCCCGTCAGGCCCAAACCGCGTCACCATTCGGGATTCGAACTGATCGAACGCGCCAACGTTGAGTGGTGTCCGCTGTCTGAATCGGCCCACGCCGCCTCGGAGAATGCCGCTTCCCTCGGGTAGCACCCCGATCGATACGCCGCCGCGTGGTGACCAGTTCACGCGTTTGATCACGTCTTCGCGATCCATACGAAGGCCAAGCTCCAGCGTCACGCGCGAACCAATTCGCCAATGATCCTGGGCGAATAGCGCGAGTTCGGCGGCGGACTCTTCCTGTGCCGTGGGCGCGCCGTGTGCGATCCGCTCGGCGAGTGAACCATCACTGCGACGGATTTCTACCGGCCGGCTCACACTCGAGCCGTTGTAACGCGAGTCCTGAAAATCGAGGCCGAATTTGAACAGATGCGATCCTCGCCCCTTGTCGAGCGCGAGGGAGAGCGCTTCGACCCACTGCACGCTTCTGACTTCCCGCTCCTGATCGTTGAAGAAGCTACCCCGCTGCGTCTCCGGCGTGTAAATCATCGGCTGCCGGCCTTCAGTGTTCACATTGATCTCAAACAAGCGGCCCGCCACGGTACTTTCGAGGACGATGTTTGGCGAGATCGCAAAACGATCCTGAACGCCCACTGACACACCGCTCTGATTGAACTCCGGCGTGACCTCTGGCGGCCGGAAGGTGTTCATCGTGAGATGTTCGATCATGCGAGGGAACGCCACCACCAGGCCGCCCAACGTATGTCGCGTCGACAGCACACTATCGATACGCGTAAACGAATCAAAGCTTCTGAGGCCGATCTCCGGCTCGTCCGGGAGACTCCTCACCGGCTCGTTGACGTAGCGGAACTGGAAGTCTTGCGCCAGAAACAGTCGGTCTCTTCTGAGCGGTCCGCGAACCGAGAAGCGTGGCTCGAAACTGCGGACACGGCCTAATCGCTTGCCCAGCCGGGGAATCACGTTGCCCGGTTTGATTTCCCAATCGTTGGTGCCGCGCCTGGTACGAATCTGCGCCAGGCTCGTCGAAAACCGACCATGCTCCGCGGCGAACGGGTTGGTGAGCATCTCGACCGACTCGAGACTCTGACCGGGCAACTCCAGATCGAAGTCACCAGACGAAGGATCGACCAGGCTCGTGCTGCTGATCTGGAGCGCACCTTGTGTAGCCTGGCCGCCTTTGGCGCGGAGTCGCCCATCCGGGCCTCGCAGGACGCCGGGCAACAGAGGGAGCAAACTCTGGAAATCATCCCCTTCCAACGGCGCGATCTCCAGGACCGAGCCCGACAGCATGTCACTCGAGGAAACGGGTTGCATACTCTGCGTTGGCGAAGTCGGCGCTCGCACTTCCACCGCAGGCGCGACGAACGACAGTTGGACGTCGAGGAGCACCTGCGCAACCCCGCCGGCACGAACGTCAAAAGGCGGCGAGGTCGTAGGAGCGAATCCCGGACGCGACGCTGTGAGCATGTAGCGGCCCGCGGGCACGTCTGCAAACGTCACCTGACCTGCACTGTCCGTGATGGTCCTGGCGAGGGTGATGTTGGAATCGAGGGCCAGCAACTCAACGTCAACGCTGGCGACTCGCACGGTGCCTTCCAGGCCTGTCACAGTGGCCACCACACGCCCGGCGCCAGCCACCTCTTGGGAAAGTGAACGCAGGTCTGGATCGGCCGTCGCGATACTTCGCCACAGACAGAGCACGCCCACGGCCAGAACAGCCACGCGCCAGTTATGGCGCACCAGGGAGTCTCGACTCGGTAAGTGGAATCGCCATCGGGATCTCGACACTAATACCGATGGGCCGGTCAGGCAACCTTTTAGACGGGCGGTGTCGGTCCGTCGCTCAAGTCAATTTCGAGCATCTATCGTCACGGATCCGGATCTGTCCATAAGTGCGACTCGCCACTGCGTGTGGCCTTCCTCCACCGAAATTCAGGAAGTTCGTGTACGCTTATGTCACGGAGCCTGACTGCCTGAAGGCGGTAGATTCGGTTGCGGCCGCGACGAGACTCCTGGAGAAGGAATATGTTCTGCCCTGCTCGACTCTTATTCCTCATGCTGGTCACGCTGACTTTGGTGCCGGTCCAGGCGAGGGCCGCCGATGCAACTGCTCCAATCGAGCGCTTCGTCCAGGTGGACGACCGGCTGTTCCGAGGCGCACAGCCTGATTTGGCGGGGTTCAAGTACCTGCGTGATCTTGGGGTCCGAACAATCATCAATCTCCGAGAGGCCAAGGACGGGGAGCGGCTCAACGAGCGCGAGATCGTCGAGTCGCTTGGCATGAAATACGTGAACATCCCGGTCAAAGACGGCAATTTCTTCACACGGTCGCGGCGCATCCCTCCCGACGCGATACGATCATTCTTCCAGACAATTGACGCCCCTGACTCCGGTACGGTGTTCGTGCACTGCCACCGCGGCGCCGACCGGACTGGCGCCCTTGTGAGCTTCTATCGCATCGTGCGCCACAACTGGGATAGCGTCCGCGCGTACGCCGAAGCCCGTCAGATCGGGATGCGGTCTTGGTATAAGGGACTGCAGCAGCAGATCGAAGAGTTCGGCCGCGAGCCGCGCGTCGCATTCATCAGTTCTCCTCAATAAACGGCTACCGGTCGGCCGCAAGTAAACCTCGAACAACAAACAGAACAAACAGTACGTGGGGCGGGTCCCGCGACGCGTCGGGAAGCTACCGCGAGCGGACCCGCCCGTACAAAAAAACGGGCGGGGGTGTGTGTCCCCCCGCCCTGGGGCTCTGCTCGACGTGTTCGGCGTGCGGAGCTCACACCGTGACGTCGCTGGTTAGCGTCGGCGAGTCGCCTCGTATATCGAAGCAGCGCCGCCACCAATCGCAGCGCCGACCAGCGCCCCCTTCTTGCCGCCCATTACTCCGCCGACTCCGGCACCCGCTGCCGAGGAGCCGCCGATGACCATGGCGGTTTTGGTCCACGACCGTTGAGGAGTCGTGCGCTCAACAACGACATTCTCCTGCGCGGGCGCGGCCGCGGCCGTGCGGTACACGGTCGGCCGTGGAGCCGGCGTCGTCTGTCGAACGACGACAGGCGCGGCGGCCGGCTGCAGCGCAGTGGCGTAGCCGGGCGCGGCGGTGTAGCCAGGCACATAACCGAAGGCCCTCGCGTTCGGCACTTCGATGTACCGGCCATCGACTGTCTGAACGAGCGCCGGAATCTCGGCGAACGGATTGTTCTGCGCGGCGCGTGCGCCGACTGCGTAGAACGCGACGCCGGATATCAGGGCGCCTACTGCTGCTGCTGCCATCGGTCTCATAGCCTCATCCCCCTCACCACGGCTTAACCCAAGCTCCGTGCCGTACGGCCCAGGCGTTTAAACCGTTGTTTTTCTATGAATTACCGGTTCCGGCCCCGCCGGGCTACGATCGTGGAGTGTCCTCACCGGGGCTCAGCTGTTCACAAAAACAAACAAACAAAAGCAGGCCTCAGGGCTCAGGCCCCAGGCCTCAGGGGGCCCAGGGCCCAAGAGTTGCTCAAGCTGAATCCTTACTGAATCCTGAGCCCTGAGGCCTGAGGCCCTACCGCCGATGATCGTTCGAGACGAAGGCGAGACATTCCTGCTCATCACCCAGCCCGATCACGCTCGGCTGGCAGAGCAGATCGTTGCGCGGATGCGGACCGAGCCCGCACTGGAGTCGGCGGATCGAGACGTCATCCTTCTGGCGACGCGCGAACACGACAATGGTTGGATCGAAGTGGATGCGGAGCCGACCATCGAACCTGGAACAGGGCGGCCGCGTGACTTCATGAGCGGGCCCGCGGCCGTCAAGCACGACCTGTGGCTGCGGGGCATCGCACGCGCCGCAAAGATGGACCTCCGCGCCGGCGCGCTCGTCGCCGAGCATGCCCTCACCGTTTACGGTTACCGGCGCGGAACCGCTGAGTGGCAGTCGTTTTTCGAGTCGGTGACGGCGCTGCGCGACGATCTCTTGAAGCAGGTTGGGATCCTGGACGGCCCGGGCGAGAAGCATTCCAGCAGCAATACCGGTGCGTTCAGCTCGGCGATGCGTTCTCGTTACAGTTCTGCCAGGGATGGCCCGAGCGCAATGCGACGTTCGACTACGAGTCGACGCTGCAGAACTCGACGCTGATTGTTTCCCCTGACGCGTTCGGCGGCGCCACGTTCGCTTTACGGGTTTTGGGGCGGCGCATTCCGGCACGCCGCTATGAGGACGATGGCGATCTTCGCCGGATCGTCGCGTCCGTGCCGCCGCAGACCATTACCGAATGCGCGTGGCGTGTAGAGTTCCACATTAATCTGCTAGGATCCACAGGTTTGCCTGAGGTGAAATGGCCCGACTGAATCTCCTTCCGCGGCAGGGACACTTCTTTGAGGACTTCGTCAAACTTTCGGGCGAGCTCCGCAAGGGCGCCCATGCGCTCAAACAAATGCTGGCCGGAAGCCAACCTGACATGCAGAAAGCGGACGTCATCAAGGACATCGAACACGTCTGAATCGCTTCACACACGACATCGTTGTCCAGTTGAACCGGACGTTCATCACACCGATCGATCGTGAGGACATTCATGCGCTCGCCGGTTCCCTCGACGACGTCATGGACTCGATTGACGCGGCGGCGGCGGTTATCCGGCTGTACAAGATTCAGCGGGTACCGGACGGCGCCCGACGTCTGGCGATATCGTCTGTGACGCGGTGGATTTGATCGCCGAGGCTCTCGCCGCTCTCGAGCGGCGCGAAGGTGTGATGGAGCTCGCTGCCCGCATAAGCCAGCTCGAGCACGAGGCCGACCGCGTTCATCAGGACGCCATTGTCGGGCTCTTCGATCAGGAGCGCGATCCGATTGCCGTGATCAAGTGGAAGGAAATCTACGACTTCCTCGAGGCCGCCACCGACCGGTGCGAGGACGTCGCCAACCTGCTCGAAGGCGTGATAGTAAAAAACGGATAGCGGATGGACCACACGCTGCTGGCCATCCTGGCGCTGATTGCCGTCGCCCTCACGTTCGATTTCATCAATGGCTTTCACGACGCGGCGAATTCCATCGCCACGGTTGTCTCGACGCGGGTATTGACTCCGGGGAAAGCGGTCGTGTGGGCGGCATTCTTCAATTTCGTGGCCGCGTTCGGATTCGGGACCGCCGTCGCACAGACAGTCGGCGCCGGTATGGTCGACCTGAGCGTCGTGACGCTTACGGTGATCTTCGCGGGCTTGACCGCGGCCATCGCCTGGGACCTGATCACGTGGTACTTCGGGCTTCCCACCAGCTCATCGCACGCCTTGTTCGGAGGCTATGCCGGTGCGGCCGTTGCCAAAGCCGGCTTCTCCGCCGTGATCGTGTCCGGCTGGACGCGCACGATACTGTTCATCTTCATCGCGCCGCTCGTCGGCATGAGCGTCGGCCTGCTCCTGATGACCGCCGCCCTCTGGCTGTTCAAGAGCAGTATTCCACGGCGCGTGGACGGGTTCTTCCGCAAGATGCAGCTCGTGTCCGCGGCGGCGTTCAGCCTGATGCACGGCGCGAACGATGCGCAAAAAACCATGGGAATCATTTCAGGCGCGCTCGTGACCGGCGGCTTCCTGCAGCTGCAGGATGGACGGCTGCCCGTGCCGTTCTGGGTCATCCTGCTGGCGCATGCCGCCATCGGCCTGGGCACGCTTTCAGGAGGATGGCGCATCATCCGGACGATGGGCTCCCGGATCACCAAGCTGCAGCCCATTGGCGGATTCGCGGCCGAGACCGGAGCCGCAGTGGCCATCTATGGCGCGACGTTGGCTGGCGTCGGCATCAGCACGACTCACACGATCACCGGCGCAATCGTCGGCGTCGGATCGACACGACGTCTCTCGGCGGTGCGGTGGGGCGTGGCGGGCCAGATCGTCTGGGCGTGGCTGCTTACGATTCCGGCCTCCGCATTGGTAGGCGCACTTGCCTATGAGTTGTTCGCCACGATGTTCGGCACGACCTGATCGCCGTGTGATAATCGCCGTGCCCGCACCGCCATTGCAATGCACATCCTGGTTGCCGAAGACGATCACGACATCGCTGAACTGATCTCACACTATCTCAGAAGTCAGGCTGGTCTCCGCATGTTGTGGCGGCGGGTGACACGGCGCTGGACTACGTCCGCAGTCACACGGTGGATGCAGTCGTCCTGGACCTGATGCTGCCCGGCATCGACGGGTTCTCCGTCTGTCGGGCCCTGCGCGCCGACCGTCGAACCGCCGCGATTCCGGTGATCATGCTCACCGCCCGCGCTGAGGAGAGCGACCGGATTAGAGGCCTCGAGCTCGGCGCAGACGACTATGTCGCAAAGCCGTTCAGCCCCAACGAGCTCGTCGCGCGCATTCGTGCGGTGATGCGTCGAGTTCGACCCAGCGGTCCCACCAAGGCGATCATGCGCTTTGGCCCCATCGCTCTCGACCTGGAACGTCACATCGTGTTGAACGAAGAGCGAGAGGTGGCACTCACCGCCAAGGAATTCCTCCTGCTTCGCTATCTTCTCGAACATCGCGGCCGTGTTCTTTCACGCGATCTGCTCTTGGGTGACGTCTGGGGTTATCGGTACACTGGTGGGACACGGACTGTCGACGTTCATATCCGGCGGCTTCGCCAGAAGCTGCCCGCGCTCGTGAAGGGACTCGTCACCGTAAAGCAATTCGGGTACAAGCTGGCTGACGATTGAGTATCAGTTTCAGAACCAAAATCTTCGTCACATCACTCGCGGTCGCCGCCGCGGCGCTGCTGCTGGTGACGGTCATCACTGCGTGGGAATTGCAGGATGAAGAGCGCGCGGTCATCGAGCGGCGACTTCGCGCGCAGACACTGCTCACCACCGAGGTCCTGGCCGGGCAACACGACGCTGTCGACCTCGACGGTGAAGCCGACCGACTGGGGCAGCAGCTCGACGCACGGGTGACGCTGATTGCCGCCGACGGCCGCGTGCTCGGCGATTCGGGCGTGGACGGGACGGCGCTTGCCACGCTGGAAAACCATCTGGATCGACCCGAAGTGCAACAGGCGAATACGGGGCAGGTCGCTGTCGTCGAGCGATACAGCACCACGCTGCAAACTGATTTTCTGTATGCAGCGGCGCGCGTCCAGCATCCTGCGGTGGCATACGTGCGAGTGGCGGTTCCACTGACCGCGGTTGCGGCCCGGCTTCGCCGTGTTGGACTCGATGCGCTGCTGGCGCTCGCGCTCGTCGCACCAATTGCGATCGCGCTGGCATGGCTGTCGTCGGCGCTGCTCAGCCGCCGCATTCACGCTCTCGCCGAGGTTGCCCGTGCGTATGGAAAGGGCCAGGTCGCACGACCTGCTTATCAATACGGGAACGATGAGCTCGGAACCGTCGCCCGTGCGCTGGACGGCGCGGTCCAGGAACTAGGCACCCGGCTTGACGAACTTTCACGGGACCGAGCGCGCATGGAGGCGATCCTTTCGGGCATGGTCGAAGGCGTGCTCGTCCTCGATCGACAGGGCCGCGTGCAGCTCGTCAACCGCGCCGCACAAGCGATGCTTCATGTGGATGCCTCGGCCGTCGACCGGCTGTACCTCGAGGTCATCAGGCACCCGGACATCTCGGCACAGCTGACGGCGGTCGCTTCGCGGCGATGACGTGCGGATCCCCAGGAGCTGCCGCTCGGGCGCGACTCATCGCGCGTCTTCATCGCGCGCGCCGCGCCTGTTGGCGGCGCCAGCGGCGGTGCGGTGCTGGTCCTGCACGACATCACCGATCTCAAACGCGCCGATCAGGTCCGGCGCGACTTCGTGGCCAACGTGTCGCACGAGCTGCGAACACCATTGACGGCGATCCGTGGGTACGTCGAAGCCCTCATGGACGAACCGCCCGATCTTCAGCAGACGCGGCACTTCCTCGAAATCGTCGCGAGGCACAGCGCGCGCATGGAGCGTCTCGTCACGGATCTCCTGCGGCTCGCCCGACTCGACGCCAGACAGGAATTTCTCGACGTTGCTCCCTGCGAGGTGCAGCAGGTCATTGGCGCGGTCGCGGCCGACCTTTCGCAGGCCATCGACGCCAAGAAGCAGCGTGTGTCGATCAACGTGGCGCCGGATGCAAACATGATCGATGCCGATCCTGCCAAGCTGCACGACGTTCTCCGGAATCTGATCGAGAACGCCGTTAATTACTCGCCGGACGGCACGAACGTGCAGGTAGATGCACGCCGCCGCGACACATCGATCGACATCGTCGTCTCGGACTCCGGGCCGGGAATTCCACCGGCCGATCTCAAGCGGGTGTTCGAGCGCTTCTATCGCGTCGACAAGTCGCGCTCACGTCCTGGCGGCACCGGTCTGGGCCTGGCGATCGTGCGCCAACTCGTCGAACTGCACGGCGGAACGGTGACCGCCGATAACCGGTCCGAGGGTGGGGCGAGGTTTACCGTGACTTTGCCGGCCCCGAGAGTCCCGCGGCAGCCCGATCCTTCGCACGAACCGACTCAGGACCTCGAGTCGTCCCGTTCCGGGGTCAGACCCGGGGTCTGACCCCGGGTCTGACCCCCCTGTAAGTCACTGAAATCATGCGGTTTGCCATTACCAGAGAGATCAGCAGCGCGATTCAGAACTGCCAGCTGACGCACGTGCCGCGCATCCCCATCGATGTGGAGCGCGCCCGGGCGCAGCATGACGCGTACGAGTGGGCGCTGGTCGATCTGGGGTGTACGGTCCGTCGCGTTGACAGCCGCGCCGACATGGCTGATGCCGTCTTCATCGAAGACACCGCGGTTGTCGTCCGCGAGGGGGCGGTGATCACAAGGCCGGGCGCGGAATCACGGCGCGTCGAGACACCAGCAGTGACGGAATCGCTGGAGCGGTTTGGTCTCTCGCACCGAGAGATTCAGGAGCCCGGCACACTCGATGGCGGCGACGTCCTCGTTGTCGGACGTGATGTGTTCGTCGGTGCTTCAGAGCGAACGAATACCGCAGGCATCAATCAGATTCAGCGAATACTCGGCAAGCTCGGATACAAGGTTCGCACTGTTCCCGTGCAGCGATGTCTGCATTTGAAGTCGGCGGTTACGGCCGTTGCGCCAAGGACCGTTCTCATCAACCGCGACTGGGTGCGTGATGAAGCGTTTGCCGACTTCGTCCTCATCGACGTCGATGGTGACGAACCACATGCGGCAAATGCCTTGCTCGTGGGCGACACCGTGATCTATCCGGCCGCGTTCCCCAGAACACGTGCGCGACTGGAGCAGCGCGGGTTGCGCGTGAAGACCGTTGACGTGGACGAGCTGGCGAAGGCGGAGGGTGGGGTGACCTGCTGTTCGCTGGTCTTTGAACGATAAGGGGTCCCGTCCTGCGCCGCGAGGCACGGAAACAGAGAGTAAATCCTTGTTTACTCCGTGTCTCCGTGGCCCGTCGCAGGAAAGAGCGAACCCTCTACCCTAGAAAGAATACCGAACCGAAATCTGCGTCTGCCGTGCGGTGCCAAGACCGACGGTGCGATTGAGCGGCCCGAGCATGTATCCGAACGTGCCGGTTTGCGCGTCGGTGAACGGGACTCCCGGCGTTCCGTTCGGCAGGGTCGCTGCCGGGTTCTCGTAGTTCAGCCGGTTGGCGATGTTGAAGATTTCGACGCGCACCTGAAGACCCTGCGCCTCGAGGAACCGGAAATCCTTGCTGAACATCAGATCCGCCTGCCAGAAGCCCGGCCCCCGCAGCGCGTTTCGCGGAAGGTTCCCGAACGTGCCTGGCTGCGGCGTCGTGAACGCAGCCGGATTCAACCAGCGAACGCCGTTCTTCAGGTACGGGTCGACGCCGGGAACGACATCCGGCCGCTGGGTACCGCGGCTGTTGCCGCCCGGGATGTTCGTCACGGTCGCCGTACCCACGGTCAGGTTGTCCGGACGAGCAATCACGACGTTGATGGGTACTCCGCTGCGGGCGTTGACGATGCCGCCTACGCGCCAGCCACCGGTCCAGAAGCCGTTGCCGGGAACCACGTACACGAGCGAGCCATTGAAGGTATGCGGGATGTCCTGCGGGTTGGTTCCGTATTCAGTTTCATAGTCGAAGGTGTTCTGCGTGGTCGCCGCTTCATTCGATCCCTGAGTCGTTCCCTTGTTCCTCGAATACTGATACTGCAGACCACCGGTGAAGCCGGTGCGAAAACGGCGTGTGGCGCTCAACTGGAGCGCGTTGTACGACGCGTAGCCGCATCCTCTGATGGGATTGCCGTTGATGACGAGACCATCGAGGCAAGCGGACGTCTTGTAGTCGACCTGCCCCACCGCTGGCGCTTCACGAAGCCGCGTATTGAAGTCCAGTGTGTTCGAGACGCCCCGGAGGAACATATCCTTCCCCTGGCTACCCGTATATCCAACCGTCAGGTTGACGGCTCCAGGTAACTCGCGGGAAACGCTAACGCCGTACTGCATGTTGTACTCATCCGGCCGGTCGTGCGTATAGCCACGTACCGAGAGCAGATTGCGATAGATGGACGGATCGAAGGGATACGCCAGGCCGTTGCTCGGGATGTCGGCAGTCTGGACGCGGCGCCGCTCGATGTAATTCTCGATTGGCTGGATCCGATCCTCGAACTGGCCGGGGCCATAGAACAGCCCGAAACCAGCGCGCACCGCGGTCAGAGGATCGAGCGCGTAGGTCGCCGACAGGCGCGGCGAGAAATTGTTCTTGTCGGCGTTGTAGAAGTTGTCAGGATCCGTGCTGAATGCGTTGTCCTCGACAAAGAAGGGCCTCGCGAGTCCGTCCTTCTCCTTCACCACAGAGTAGAAGTCGTAGCGGAGGCCGAGGTCGAGCGTCAGCCGATCGGTCGCACGCCACGAGTCCTGGACGAAGCCAATCAGATAGTACTGCTGCGGCGTGAACACCGGCGAATCGAGCGCCACCTGGACGGCTGCAGGACGATTGTCGATGAAGTCGTTGACGCTGTTGTAGGTGATTTCGGTGCTGCCCAGGAACTGGAACTGCGACGCGACGTTGCGATACTCGAATCCACCCTTCATCGTGTGCGCACCGGTCGTCCACGTCATCGTGTCCATGAACGAAATGGAACGCGGGTCGAAGAGCGACCCGACGGTTGACGCCGCGCTCGTCGCGCGAATCAGAAGTCCGCTGCGCGCGATGCCAGTCGTGCCTCGCGCATCGACAGAGGATGACGTCACGGTGCCCGAGAGCGATACCCCGGCGGGGTCGTAGCCCGGCACGGCGCCAAACGCCACGGCGCTCGTCTGGGGCGCGTTATAGCCGACCTTCGCTTCGTTCACGAAGCTCTGGCCGATCAGGCTCTGGTGATTGAAGACGAAGTTCTGCGGCTGCTGCTCCGCGAGCACGCGGCGCGGGGTTGCAGTCCGGTCCGGCGTGTCGATTTCGCCGTCACTGATCTGATAGCGAAGATACATGGACTGTGAATTGCTGAAACGGTGATCCAGTCGAGCCGCGAACGTGTTCTCCGTCTGATCCGCCTGTGTGTCGAGCGTCGCCAGGGCAAGCAGCGGATTCGACGTAGCTACCGTTCCTTCGGGGAAGCCTGCGAGGAGCGGTGCGACCGCCCGCGTCCGGTCGGCGCTCTGACCGGCGCCGCTCCCGACAGGCTCGCCGGCCGCAATCCGTCGCCGGGCCTCGGCGCTGGGGACCGCCTCAGTGAACCGAAGACCAGTGGTTTGACGCAGACGTTCGAAGCTCGCGAAGAAGAAGCTGCGGTTCTGCGACGACGGGGCCGCCGAGCGACCCGCCAAATTGATCGAGCGACAGTTCCTGCTTCTGGTCGTCGTATTTGCTTGCGGCGTCGAGCGCGTCGTCGCGCTTGTACTCGAAAAGCGATCCGGTGAACCGGTTACCGCCGCTCTTGGTCACTACGGTGATATTGCCACCGGATCCGAGTCCGCTCTCCGCGGGAGCGAGACCGGAGTTGACACGAAATTCCGATACAGACTCCATCGACGTCTGGAGGCGGAACTGGGATCCGGTCACGCTCAGGTAACCGGGCGTCGCGTCCCAGACATAGGTCCCGTCGACGCCGTCAAAGTTGAGGTAGTTCTGCTGGTTCGATTTGCCGTTGAAACGAATGCTCGACCAGCCGCCGTTGCCGTCGCTCGTGGCACCAGTCGCCAGGGTCATCAGGTTCGCGAAGTTGCGCCCGTTGACCGGCAGGCTCTGAATTTCCTCTGGCGACACGTTGACGCCGATCTTTGCAGACGAGAGATCGATGACGTTGGCCGAGGCCGACACCGTGACGGCTTCCGTCACCGCGGCCACGCCCAGTGTGAGATTCATCGTTTCCACCTGGGCCAGGCCAAGCACGACTTGACGTGTTTCAGCCGCAAACCCGGACAGCTCGAACTGAACCGTATACGCCCCTGGGCCGAGATTCGTGATCGCGAAATCACCAGACCCGTCGGTCACGACGACGCGAGTGGCTCCGGTCTGAGTCGCCGTGGCTGTCACTGTCACCCCGGGCAATGCCGCCCCGCTGCTGTCCACCAGCCGGCCGAGGATGCGCGCCTCGATTTGTTGGGCGGAAACGGGAGCCGCTGTCGACGCAGCCAGGGCCAGCGCCAGAACGACACCGCAACACACGCGAAACACTCTCATGACCACCTCCGATGGCCCGCCACGCGGTTGAGGCAGGCACATCCAGCGTAAAGAGCGCGCGTGATGCGGATGCAACAGACACGTTACACGTCGGTTAAAAGTGCGACGTAATGTTACGGATGTGTTACACGGAGAAAGGTTTGATCGGACTCAGGCGGCGGAGCTTGTTAGTCGTCTACAACATAGCTGAAGACCTTCCAGACGTCGTCCTTCTCCACGCTGGACCCAAACAGACGCATTTCGGCTTCTGCGCCGGTTTCGTCCCTCACTTTGAGGACGGTCTCTCGGTACACCGTGTAGCTCGGATAGCGTGTCACTTCACCGGCAAATCGGACAGACACCAGCGTGTAGCGGTGACCACCATGCCTGGAGAGGGTCTGGTCGAGCGCCGCCTCGCTTTTCTGGCGCAAATCACCCCATACGTAGGAGAACGGCAGATTGCGCTCCGGACGCGAGGCCGGGAGCTCAGGCCAGATGTGCTCGCGGAATTCCTGCTCGTTCAACGCGAGAGAACGGAGGACCGTGATATCGCGACGCTGGATTGCATCGAGCACCGCGATTGAGAGTTCCTGTGACGAAGGCCGGGCGTTGCCCAGGAGCGATGAAGACGGGCCGCAGCCGGACGCGCCGATCAGGGCACACGTCAGAAGCCACACGGCACAACGCACAATGCGGACTGGCATTTCCACTTCCCAAGTGTGCCAGTCTGGCGTTGCGCCTTGTGATTTGTGCCTTGTGCCCTGTTTCGTGGCTCTCAGTGTCCTTAGTTCTGCGGGAACGACGTCCAGCCAGCCATCCAGTTGGCTGCCGGCGCCGGGGGTACTGCTCCGATAAAGGTCACCGCCTCGAAGAACCCGTCGTTCGGCGGCTGTATGGGCGCCAACTGACCGCCGGCAAGCGACGCAAGGGAAGGCTGGAAGTTCGGCGAGGCGTGATTCGAACAGGCCGCCGTCGAAAGACCAGGGTCTACACCCGTTCGAACGTTTGGGAAACGACCGCTCGTCACATACGTCATCACGCTCGCATGCAGGGGCGTCGGGATGTTCCACGACACGCCGGCGCCCATCTGTGACGTTCCGTTGTCAACTTGGCCGGTGGTCGCGGTATTCGTCGTCTCGATCTGGAAGCCCACGGTCTTGAATCCCGTAACAAGGAAATTGCGGATCGTGAACGCCGTCCCCCTCCGCAAGTTGGCCGCCCGCGGACTCTCGCCTCCCTCGTTCTGGTCGGGATCGCCGCAGAGCGTGATGTTGTAGATCTGCGGATTCGATCGCGGCAGCACGTTGTTGTTGAACTCGTTGTTGTCCGCCTCGATCCCGTTGTCGGCGTCGTCTCCACGCTGGGTGACGGCTACGAACTGGAGCCGCCCAGTCCAGCCGAACGTCCAGTCGACGCTGTCATCCGCAGCGTTCGACATGACGAGATACTTGCCGTCCGCGGTCCCGCCGAACCACTCCATCGCATCGTCCCGGCTCATATGCGCCTGGACGTGATCAACTTGGGTGCCGCGACCGACGGCCTGAAATGCGATACCGTTCAGCTCGTTGTCCGGGCTGAATTCAATGCCCGAGAACTCGACTCGCACGTAACGCAGGACGCCGCTGTTGTCATTGTCGTTGTTACCGCCATAGACGCCGGTATCGCCCTCGCCGGCTGCTTCACCACTTTCAAAATTGATACGCGCACGGCCGTTAATGATCAAACCTCCCCAGTCGCCGCGGTTGCGCGTCCCGACTGGCTGGTCGCTCGTGAAGACAATCGGCGCCTCGGGTGTGCCGATCGCCATCAGGCGCCCCCCTCGCTCCACGATGAGAGTGCCGACGCTGCCCGACTCACCGATGATCGTGGTACCCGCTTGAATATTCAGCGTCGCGGCGTCGCGCACGAAGACCGCCCCGCGAAGAACGTAATAGTTCGTGTTCACCCAGGTCTCGCTCCCCGTCACCTCCCCGGTAACGATGATGACGGGCTTGTCGATGCCCGGCACGTTCACCGGTGGAGACAAGTGGGCTGATATCTTCACGGCCGGGGCGGCGACGGCGAACGCGATGGCGGCACAAAGTCCGAATGCGATGCGCGAGAGCTGCATGATGCCTCGTGTGCTCCTTATGATGGTCATGACGCTGGTTAGAACACGTTGTAGCCGAACGACAGCGCGACCGTGCGTCCGAGCTTGAACAGTCTTTGCGTTTCCGGTGTGCCGAGCGTCTGTGTGAACAGGTAGTCACTATCCGTGAGGTTCTCGAACGTGAGGCGGATACCGAGGCCCCGAATCCGCTGGCCGATCACCAGATCGAGTGACCCGCGGCCCTCCTCGATGATGTCAGGCGCCTGGTTCGCTCCAACGTCGGAGATTCGGTCACCGACGTAGTTAAACAGCAATCGGGTTGAGAATCCGCGAGCCGCGAACTCCGCTGCGAGGTTGAACAGGTTCTTCGACTGACCGGCCAGCGGCCGCTCAAGCGACGTCTGGACGTTGCGCTGCTCCGGCAGCAGCGAAATCTTCGAGTCGACGAACGTGTAGTTGCCATTGAGGAACAGGTAAGGACCAATCTGGCGGCCCGCTTCCAGCTCGATACCGAAGTTGCGCGCATGGTCCGAGTTCTGGAATGTCGCGATCGGGTTGGCGGCCGCAATCACGACGCGTTCGATCGGCTTGTCGAAGTATTTGTAGAAAACGCTCGCCGCCAGTACTCCGCGCCCCCCGCTGAACATCTCCCATCGGCCGTCGACGTTCTGGATGAGAGCCCTCGTCAGATTCGGGTTGCCTTTGATCGCGCGATTGCCCACGACGTCCGTGAACTCGAATTCCGCGAGTTCCCGGAACTCTGGCCTGTTCACCGTGGTGCTGTAACTCACCCGAATGTTGGCGTTCGGCGCCACTGCCTGCACGAAATTGACACCCGGGAACATGTCCGTATTCTCGTTTGTCGCCTGGACCTGCCGGGCGAACAACCCGAACGGATCCTGCGTGGTTACGGTCTGGTCGAAACGCTCGACACGCATCCCTCCAATCAACCGAGTGCGGCTCGTTATCGCGACGTCCACCATCCCGTAGCCCGACGTGGTCGTCTGCTCGCCATCGTAGGCATCCACCGGCCGCGTCTCCTCGTTGAATCGAAACGCAGTGCCGATGTTGCTTGGCACGAACAACTCTTCCGGCGACAGCAGCGGATTGAACAGCAGGTTGCCGGTGTCAGCTTTCTGCGTCGTGATTGGAATGAAGTGGAAACGGCGCGACCGGAAATCGCGAGCGCGATCCACGTAGTTCACGCCGAACTTGTACTGCGTTGGCCGCCCGCCCGCGGCTGTCGAAAGGCTCCAGTTCAGGGTTGCGTCCACCGTGTCGTCGGTAAGCTCGTTGAACAAGTGGAACCCGCTCTGCGACTCGTCGGCATACGTGAACGGTACCGTTTCGGCGCTGCCAAGCAGCCGCTCGTACAACGTTTCGCGGAGATCGGGCTCGTCTCTCGTGGCACGCGCATAGTTGACACGCCAGTCGAACCGGCTGTTGGTCAAAGTCTGGAAGAAATGCTCGCCGCTAATGGCATTCGCGATCAGTCCTTCTTCGATGAACTGCAAGCGAAAGTTCCGATACTCGCGAGCGTTGTCGCGGTTATCGCCCTGGAAGAATCGGCCTTCATCACGACCGCTATGCGTGTAGAAGTTCTCGAAGGAAAGCCGCTGTGTAGGCGCAAACTGATAGGCGAGGTTGCCGATGACCCCGAGCTGAGCCTTCTGGCTGCCCGTCTGCATGTGATAGTTGCTCGTGTCCTCGAGCTCGCCTTCGCCGGCGATGCGGAAGAAGCGGCGATCTTCCTCGACGAACTGCTCCTTGTAGGAATGCGTCACGCTGGCCACGACGCCAAGCCTGTTGTTGAACCGGTTGCCGAAGGTGGCGCCCCAGTTCTGCCCGGGCTTGCCGTTCTTGGCGACGGGCCGCCACTGGTTTCCGAGCATCCTCCCGAACTCGGAGATCTGATTCGCGGTGTAGCCAACATCGGGCGTGTAGATACCCTGTCGGACAATCTTGTTACCGGGGATTCCCGACGGCAGCGCTCGTGCGCCCCCGTCATATCCCCAGACGTCGCGATCGCCCAACGGACTGAGGGGGATGCTCTTGCCCGTCGCGGCCGAGTAATAGCTGAGGCCGTACGAAAAGTCGCCAACGGGCTGAGACGGGAACTTCATCGGCACGATCTGGACGAGGCCACCAGCGAACTCCGCCGAGCGGTCGGGTGAATATGATTTGCTCACTTGTACGCTGTCGATTAACCCCGTCGGGAACAAGTCAAGGGGCACGACCTTCTTGTCCGGCTCCGTGGTCGGGAGCACAGAGCCAGCAAGGGTCGTGTTGCTGTACCGCTCGCCCAGGCCGCGGACAAACACATACTGGTTGTCGACGAGCGACAGACCCGTGACACGTTGCATGGCTGCAGCCGCGTCGCCGTCGCCATTGGCCTTCATTTCCTGGGCGCCAACATTGTCCGTAATCACGGGCGCGTTCTTACGCTCGATGAGCTGTGCCTCGGCCGACGAGGTTGCGACGTCGACAGCATCAGCCGTCACCGTGACGGTCTCGCTGAAGCGACTCATCGAGAGGCCCACATCCATATTCACCGTGCGCTGGTCACCCGCGGTTATATTGATGAGTTTCTCCTCGTACCCTTCCATCAACACTCTGATCTGGTGCATGCCAGGCGGGAGTTGGAGGACATACCGACCGTCGACGTCCGTGTAGACGACTTCACTCCTTCCAACGACTTCCACAGGCACGCCAGGCAAAGTGATCGCGTTCGCTTCGTCACGGACGACCCCAACGACGCGGACCGTCGGACCCGACGACTGAGCCGGCGCCGCAGCAGTCTGCGCCAGGACCGGAAGGGCAGAACCGACGAGCGACAACATGACGAATGCGGCCGCTCTGGTGGTCGATACAAGATTCATAGACTCCTCTGCGTGGACATCGAAGCGTGAGCAACAGCGAACCGGTCGAATCTATCGACCGGTCGTTACACGGCAACGACGTGTCAGTTTCGGACGTGTAAATTCAGAGAGTGCAGCGCCTGAGGTGCGCGGGCGCACCGAACCATAAAGTGGGGCGCGTTGGGACGGTTTTGCTAGAAATTACGCGCTAGGAGGCGATTTTCACCCAGCCGGCAGCCTCGAGCATCGCTTCCTCCTGCTCGAACATGGCAATAGCGCGCTCCACCCGGTGCCAGTCCTTATAAATCACTCGCTTGAGGATGCCGTCGTCGCTTTCGTCCCGCACCTCCCACCCGGGGTGAACGTGGCGGATCGTGAAACGACGAACTTGCAATTGATTGCGAAGGGATGTGGCGTACATGGCGTGGAGGGGCGATCTTTACCCGAGTGCCATCTTCACGCATGTAAACATTGTGTAACGTCACGATAAGGCGCGTGCTTGCCAGTCCGTTACCGCGTAACCCACATTTAACGGGACTGTGACAGCGGCGACACGCAACATCGCTACTGTCGGTTTTGTGTTTACGGAACACCACCTCGAAGGCGGCGACGACACGGGGGCGATGAGTGCCGTCAGCCGCGATTCCCGACCGCCCTCTCGCGCAGCCAGCAGCCACAAGCGGGTGCTGGTTGTCGAGGACGAAGTCGACGTCGCCCGTCTCATCAAGCACACGCTGGATCGGAGCGGCGAGCTGGAAGTGGAGATCGCCCTTACCGGCGAGGCTGCGCTGACGATGGCGGCCGAGCATCCCCCCGATTTGGTCGTTCTCGACCTCAACCTGCCCGGATTCGACGGACTGGAGATATGCCGCATCCTGCGCGCGCGACCGGCTTCTGCCACCGTCAAGATCATCATGCTGACTGCCCGCGCCAGCGAGAGCGATCGCATCCGCGGCCTCGACCTTGGCGCTGACGATTACATTACCAAGCCGTTCAGCCCGCGCGAGCTTGCCGCGCGCGTCCGCGCGGCACTGCGTCGTGGTCAGGCCGACGTACGCACCGATGTCTATCGGGGCACACATCTGGTCGCAGATTTCGACGCCGTATCGATTACCGTTGACGGCAACCAGGTCCGCCTCACCCGCCGGGAATTCGAGCTCCTGCGTTATCTGGTGCAGAATCGGAACCGCGTCATTTCCCGCGACCGTCTTCTCGAGCGGGTGTGGGGTTACGAGAACTCGGTTGAAACACGCTCCGTCGATGTGCACATCGGCCGTCTGCGCGGCAAGCTGGGTCCCGCTGCCTCTCAAATAGAGACTGTCGTGGGCCTCGGTTACCGCTTCATCGAGACGGCGTCCGCGGCCGCCACGGATTAGCAGCAAACTCCTCGGGATTTCATAGAATGCTCGGGGCATGACCGAGCGTCGCGATCGTCGCTCTTTCCTGCAGTTTCTCGGCGCGGGTCTCACGCGTGCCGTTCTATCAGGTTCGGCGCTTGGCCCGCTGGCCTGTGCTCATCCGCGACGCACGGCGAGTCACGCTCCGTTCACGCCAATTGAACCAACCTCGCGGGACACGCTGGTGCTCCCCGCGGAGTTCACCTATGACGTTGTTGCGGTCTGGAGCGATCGCCTGCCAGGCACCAACGCACGTTTCGGGTACAACGCCGATTACACCGCGTTCATTCCGACGACGAGTGACGGCAGCGAAGGGGTGCTGTTCGTCAATCATGAAACGGTGAGCCTGCCCAATCCGGGCGAGATAGGCGTGTATCTGCAGACGTTCCCGCTCGTGATGGGCCGCAGCGCACGTGTCGAGGACATGATGCACGACGTTGGCGCATCGGTGCTTCAGGTGAGTCGCCGCGCCGACGGGCGCTGGGAAATTGCCGCCTCACCGCTGACACGACGATACGATGCGATGTCGCCCATGATCGCGTCGGGGCCGGCGCTGCAGAACGTCCGAGATATCACGGGCACGTTCTCGAACTGTTCGGGCTGCCACACGCCTTGGAACACGGTTCTCACGTGTGAGGAGAACTTTCAGTATTACGTTCCTGAAGCCGTCGACACCTCTGGCCATGGGAGCGTCGGAGGCCGCTTCGCGAAAGACGGAGCGCATTTCGGCTGGGTCGTGGAAATCGATCCACTCGACGCGTCGTGGACACCGGTGAAACACACGATGCTGGGCCGGTTCCGCCACGAGAACGTCGCGATTCGCGCCGACGCAGGCCGGCCAGTCATCGCGTACATGGGGGACGACCGCACGAACGGCCACGTCTACCGGTTCGTATCAGACATGGCGTACGTACCGGCAAGCGACGCGAACCGCGGCGCGATCCTGTCACGCGGACGTTTGTATGCAGCCGTATTCCATGCAGACGGTACGGGAGAGTGGCGGGAGATCGCGGGCGCGACGCCGCTCCGGCCGAACCGCGGCGCTTCTACACCAGACATACCGCCGGGCGCTGCAACGCTTGGTCAGGTGTACGCCGATCTCGGTGCCATGGTGACGGACGCGTTCAGAGCGTCGAATCTGATCGGCGCGACGCCGACGGGGCGACCCGAGGATGTCGAAGTGCACCCCTTCGACAAGACCGTCTACATCGCGTTCACGACGAGAGCGAACGCGCCCGATCATCTCTTCCCGAACTTTTACGGCGAGATCTGGCGCATCGAGGACAGCGAAGACGGAACGGGTACGGATTTCACGTGGGTCCGATGGAGGGCTGGCGGCCCATCCGAATCGGACCAGGGCGGCCACACATTTGCCGCGCCAGACAATTTGTCCTTCGATCCATCAGGCAACTTGTGGGTGGTCGTCGACGTCGCCCCAGCCGCGCTCAATTCGGACCGCCGATATGCCGTGTTTCAAAACAACGGCATGTTCTTCATACCGACCTCCGGGCCGGACGCAGGTTTCGCGATGCAGTTTGCGTCGGGACCCTGCGAAGCTGAGTTGACTGGACCTTCGTGGACGCCGGACCGGGCCACGATGTTCCTGGCCGTTCAGCACCCGGGGGAAGCCTATGGCATGAGAACGGTCGGTATGATTGAGCCACGCGGCAGCAATTGGCCGAGTGGACGCATCGGCGATCCACCCCGTCCCGGCGTCGTCTCAATCCGTCGCGCCTAGCCGGCCGCGGAATGCCTGCAACTCCCGGCGCACCTCACGCGCGGCCTGCTGCGCCGTTCGGGTGTCGACGCCGTACCAACCAGGCCCACTGTCGCTTCGGTAGCCAATCTGTTCGTACAATTCAACGAGGGTCGACTGATTGACGACCCATCGGGCGTGCGCGATTTCCCATGCGTGCTGCAATTCATGACCCAGTATGGCGATGGCGGCGTCGTCATGAATTCGAGGATCGAGATAAATCCGGAGATAACGGTGCCCGCCGGCCGCGGTCACGAACAACGTTTCGCCCGCGCGCCCGCCGTCGAGCAACAGGTGCTCGTCGACGTGAACGATGACGTCCGAGCGCTCGAGTGCATCTACCAGAGCCGCGAATGTTCGCGATCCTGCTTCGCCTCGAGCGACCAGAGAGATCATCCGTTCACCGACCGGACGAACCCGGCGTGAGACCACGTCTGCGCCGGCCAGGTCGGCGCACGTTGCGATCGCGAGTGCGGACGCACATAGCGCTTGGAGGCTGCGAATGGGAACGTCCATGCACCGACGTTAGCGGTCAGGTGCGACGTCTCCGCCACCAGCATGAGAAATCCGCGTATCGAGTGAACCTCGGCGCTTCCTGCCCGCAGGCCCCGTGGCGCGTTACAAGAGCATTGCAACCGGCTGATATCCTCGTGACATGTGTAAGGCGCTGCTATCCGGATTTACGCTGGCGTTGATTCTGATGGGACTCGTTCACGCGCAGTCGCAGGTGCGGCCGAAGATGTCAATCGCCCACCGTGGCGCGTCGGCCTACGCTCCCGAGCACACGCTGGCAGCGTATCGGCTCGCGATCGTCCAGGGCGCGGATTTCGTGGAACAGGATCTTGCGGTGACACGCGACGGCGTGCTGGTGTGTCTTCACGACGATTCGCTCGAGCGCACGACGAACGTCGAGGAGATGTTCCCCGAGCGAGCGACGGTCGATCCGGCGACAGGCCGACGGCGGTGGCTTGCCGTCGACTTCACGCTGGCTGAAATCAAACAGCTCGATGCGGGCAGCTGGTTCGATCCGAAATTCGCCGGCGAACGTGTGCCCACCTGGGAGGAAGCAGTGAACGCAGTCGGCACGGCCGCGGGACTCTATCCCGAACTCAAGACCCCCTCGCTGTATCAGTCGCGCGGCATCGATATGACACGGCTGTTTGCGATATCGATGGATCGTCTGAAACTGACCGCCCGTCCGGCCGGCAGCGTCATCGTGCAATCCTTCGATGATCGCCCGCTCCGAGTGATGGCGGCAGAAATGCCGGATGTCCCGCGGACGTTTCTCATTGAGGCTCTCGACGGTCCGCGCTGGCTGACTCGAGACGGCCTGACCGAAGTTGCTGCGTTCGCAACGGGCATCGGGCCTGCGAAGTCTCTCCTCGAGGAACAACCGGGAATGGTCCGCATGGCGCACGATGCGGGTCTGACGGTGACGCCGTACACGTTTTCCACCCTCGGTCGTGCGACGCGGTTTGGCGACGTCCGTGCCGAAATGCGGCACTACCTCGGCAGTCTCGGAGTGGACGCGCTCTTTACGGACAACCCGGACCTCTTCCCGCGCGATGCGGAATCGAGATAGACGTGTTGAACGTCCTGTTCCTCTGCACCGGCAACTCGGCGCGGTCGATCATGGCGGAGGCGCTCGCCAATCATGCCGGCGTCGCCGGGGGTAAGTTTCGGGCGTTCAGCGCGGGAAGTCATCCGAAGGGCGCCGTCGATCCCCTCGCGCTCGAGATCCTGCAGCAGCATCACATCCCGACCGAAGGGCTGCGAAGCAAGAGCTGGAACGAGTTCGCTGAAGCGGATGCGCCGCCACTGCATTTCGTCTTCACCGTATGTGACCAGGCCGCGGCGGAGACGTGTCCCTTTTGGCCGGGCCAGCCGATGACCGCGCATTGGGGCGTCCCTGACCCGGCGGCGGTCACGGCGTCCGACGCCGAGAGGCGCCGTGCGTTTCGTGACGCGTTCTTCGTGCTGCGACGCCGGATTGAGCTGTTTGCGAGCCTGCCAATGGACAAGCTGACTCGTCTGGCGCTGCAGGAGCGGCTCGATGCCATTGGACAGGACAATGCGGCCGATGATCGATCGATCGATGATCGTGATCGATCGATCATCGATCCGTAGATGGCCCTCGCTCGTATAGCATGGCCCGATGTCGACGATTGCGTCGGGCTGGCTGACCGCCCTGTTCCTGTACGACGTTGCTGAAGCGATCGACCTCTCCACCGTCAACGCCCTGATTGGTCCGACGACCGCCTCGCGTGTTGGACCGAGGCCGCCCGCACCCGCCTACATTCAGTACGCGCGTCCCCCGGTCACCATCGACGGACAATCACTTGAATTACCGCGCGTCGGCGACTGGCAGGTGCGTTTCAAGGTCTTCGATTACGGTGTCGTATCGGTGGCTCTGACGCGAGCGATTCCGTCCACGTGGGAGACGCTCCTCGTCGAAGGACAACGTTGGGATGACAACCCGGAGCTCGTGCGTGAGGCTGAAGGTCTTTGCCGCCGACTCACCGACCGCCTGCGGCAGGCAATGGTACGACCACGAGTTGATCTGCTCTCCGAGGACTACCTCGTATTCGCCATTACCCGCCTGACTGACGTCAACACCGCGGACGCTTTGCTGGCCGCGCACGGTCTCTCGATCGCGCAACTGCTGCGCGGCGAGCGCGAGCCTCTCAGCGCACAGGAGCGTGAGGAAGTGCTGCGCCAGCGGCTCTCGTATCTGGCGACCGATCTGGTCGTTCCGACGTGGAACGCGGCGTTTGTGTTGGACACCGACGTCGGCGCGGCAAACGCGCTGGAAATCATCGAGTTCGCCAATTCACAGCTTCTCGAGTTCCGGTACTACGATGCGCTGCTCGACGCCGAGCTGGCTCAGATCTATCAGCAGCTGCAGGAGCCGGCATCGCTGCAAAGCTGGTTCGGCCGTCGATTCACGCGCGCGGCGCATCAGGTGCACTCCCTGTTCATCGACGTCAACGAGCTTACCGACAAGACGGAGAACGCACTGAAGTTCGCCGGCGACGTGTATGCCGCCCGGCTGTTTAACCTGGTGGCGTCGCGCCTCGGTCTCGAACAGTGGAAGTCGAACGTCAGGGAGAAGCTGAAAACGCTCGACGACATCTATCGGTTCACGGTCGAGCAGACCGCCATGGCGCGCGGCGAGCTGCTCGAGCTCATGATTGTCGCGATTTTGATCCTCGAACTCGTGCTCTTCTTTGCGGGAATCATGCGATAGCGAACGCGCCGATCATGCGGTTCAGCTCACCGCCGAGTCAGGTGTGTAATCGTCAATAGTGCCGAGACCGGGCACGCGAATTGCGAGCGTCAAAGAGGTGGAGTCTCTCGAGATCACAGACGTCACGCGGATCGCGACCGAGGCCGCACGCCAGCTTTCTCCACGCCTGCACGTCATAGGCGTGACCAGTGGAGGTGGAGACGGCGACTATACCGAAGTCGTCATCGACATTACGGGGTGTCACCACGAGCCGTGTCGCATGTCGCTTGGCGTCTTCCGCAACATGTCGGCGTCAGACCTGCATGACGAAATCGCCGACAAGCTCGAGCGCCATTTCAAAGACGCGCCACTGTAACGGCCAGCGGGGTGACTCCAGGCGTTAGTTCTCACGCCGCCCACGATCCATTGCGATAGAGCGTCAGGGCCACATCGACATTGCGGCGCAACGCGTCCTTGATCGCCGGCCAGTCCTTCTCGCAGCGCAGCAGCGTCTTCCAGGAGTACAGGTGCTTGGCCTTGTGGAAGTCGCTGTTCGCAACATAGGGATAGTGCTTGAGGCTCGTGACCGAGAAGAGATCGTCGCGGTTGGCAGCCTCCCAGACATCCACGAGGCCGGAGAGCTCGCGCCGGTGATCCCAGAGATAGCAGGTGCTGATCTCGACGCGGCGTGTCGTGCGGTGATGGGGATGGCAGGCGATACTGAGCGCGCCCTGCCGGTGGATTTCACGCAGGATCGCATCCGCCGTCTGATCCGCGCTGATGTATTTCTTGATGTCGAGCGCGATGATGTGCGAGTTCTTGCGGCCGCGGATCCGGTTCTGGGTGATCTCGGCTCCGGCGATGACGAGCATGCCATATTGATCGCGGGCGCGATCGGCTTCCTTCCGGATGTCCGCAAGATATGCGTCGAAATTGTCCTCGCGCACGCCGTACGCGCGACGACCGAACGTGGCGAGTCGACCCGCCCGTGCCAGGATATCTTTCTTCATCAGAATGTGATCGGTAATCGCGATCACATCGAACTTGCCCGTGGATCCATAGAGGTCGACCACCTCCGCGATTGTGAGTCGACCGTCGCTCCACCGCGTGTGCACGTGAAAATCACAGAGCAGAAAAGGTTCGTAGCCCGGCATCAGATCCTCAGATCCTCACGTCGAGATGCGTCGAGTCCTTGGGGCGATGATGGAGCAGCTCTGACGTGAAGTTCCGCACATACAGCCTGAAGACCGCGCCGTTGCCCATCGCCACGAACCGGCGGGCCGACGTATACAGGTAGCAGTCGTAATAGAGCGCCACCCTGCCGGCCGCGTTCAGCCGGCGTCCGAGATTGGTGTCCTCACCGTGAAACTCGATGGACGTATCGAACCCGCCTATCGCCTCCAGTGCGTCGCGGCGGACGGCGAAATTACCGCCGTAGAAAACGGTCCCTATACGCAGCACGTACTTGACCAGCAGTTGCGTGGCAGGCGCGACCGTGAAGTCATAGAGGCGGATCAGAGTTCTTCCCCACCAGTTCCAGTCGTAGTACCGATACGGGCCCGAGAGCGCCAGCAGAGACTCGTCTCGCAGAAAGTGCTGTTCTATGCGCGCGAGCCACGTCAGAGGCGCCCGGCAATCGGCGTCGAGGTACACGAGAAGGTCGCCCGCACTTTCGCGCCGGCCTGTCTCGCGCGCGATGACCAGCCCTTTGCGCGGCTCGTCGACGACGCGTACGTGCGGAACCTCCTCCGCCACCGCGCGGGTCGCATCGGTGCTCGCATTGTTGACGACCAGGATTTCGTCGGGGATTCGGGATTGGGACAGCAAGGAATACAGGCAGGTCGAAAGGTAGTGAGCTTCGTTATGGGCGCAGACAATGACGCTCACTTTCATCCCTCGACTCCGCTCGGGATGGCCTGAGCGGCGTCGAATGGCCTGCGCCATCGCTGCGCCTGTGGTGCGGTATCACGCCGTGGTATACCCACGCGCATGTTGCGAGGTTACGCCTCGCATGTGACGAGGCGATCTCGATGCTGAAACGCTTCTGTTAAATGCCCTCGTTCGGCGTGTTGGAGTCTGAACAGCACACGTTTGTACGCAGGTCTTTGAAAGTTTTCCTCGATGTGACTTGACCGTTGTTGCCTTGCAACAACGCCTCGGTACCGTCCCATCCGGCGCCGCTCCTCGGCACACCAATCGGGGTGCTTTGACACGGCAGCCATCGGGCGATTCGAAAGCGCCAACAGCGGCTTCGATTGTCCGAATGCACCCTGCAGGATGAACGTATCGTCTAAGCGAAACGAGGTTGTCACGTGTTTGAAAACTTATCGCGCAACCAGCGAAAGGATCTGGACGAAGCGTTAGACCGTGCTCACCGGCGCGCTCAGGCGCCGTGGTCGCCGTCGGGGTGGTCCAACCCCCTGTCGAGCGTCGTCAACCGCAGAGCGTTCCTCAGGGGCGGGGCCGGACTGATCGGTGGCGCCGTGCTGTCCAAAACTCTTGGCGGGCTCTCAGTAGCTCGCGTAGAGGCGGCCCAGTGTGCCGCGGTGGGATCGAATGTCTCTCCGTGGGGCGCGATCGGTCCCACGCTGGATCCTGAAACCGGGTTGAATCTCCTGAAACTCCCGAGTGGATTCAGCTACCGCTCGTACGGTTGGACGGGCGACATCATGGACGATGGCCTGGCGACGCCGACGCCACCCTTGCACGACGGGATGGCCGTGATTCAGGAGCTCGGTCGAGGGCACCTGCTCCTGGTGAGGAATCACGAGGTGGACTACGACCCGGAGGACCCGCCGAATCCACCCGCGTTCGGCGATCCGTCGCTCGCATACGACCCGCTCACAGGCGGAGGGACTTCGAATCTGATCTTCGATCTCGCCCTCGGCGTCTTCACGTCGGCGGTACCGAGCAGTAGTGGGCATATTCGCAACTGCTCCGGCGGCGTGACACCCTGGGGCAGCTGGTACACCTGCGAAGAGACGGACACGGGGAATACGCCTGCCGGCGGTCTTCGGCATGGCTACGTCTTTGAGGTAGGTCCGCTGGGTCCTCTTCCGGGCGGCGCATCAATGCCATTTCCCGACATGGGGAACTTCTCCCACGAAGCGATGGCGACCGATCCCGCGACCGGAATCACGTATCTGACAGAAGACGGTGGCAGCGCCGAAGGAGATATCGGCTCTGGGTTCTACAGGTTTCTGTACAACGTCCCCGGCAAAGCCGAGCACGGCGGCACGCTTCAGATGCTCGCGGTCCGAGGACAGCCTCAAATCGATTTCCAGGAGACCGGCTGCGAGAGCCGGGCGTTCCCGGTTCGTTGGGTCACCATCGACACGCCGGATCCGGACGTGGCGGCTGGAGACCCGTCGACGTTCCAGCAAGGGTATGCGGGCGGAGGCGCGAATTTCCGGCGTCTTGAAGGGTGCTGGTACGGCGGGGCCAGTATTTTCTTCGTGTCGACCAACGGAGGTCCGAACATCGATCCGCCGAACGGCACCGGCACCGGCGAGGGTCAACTGTACGAATACAATCCGAAGTCGGAGACGCTGAGAATCCGCTACGTGTCTCCCGCCCGGTCAGCGCTGGAGAACCCCGACAACATCGTCGTCGCACCGGACGGCAGCATCATCTTCTGCGAAGACAACGCCGACGGCACCGGCGGCGTCAACCCGAATGAAGGCGAGCGGCTGGTCTGGCTCTATCCCAAAACCGGACAGATCTTCACGTTTGCCTTGAACAACATGGATTTCACGAGTGGCGGGCTGGGCACTCTGACGCGTCCGTCGGGCCAAAGCTTTACGGCCAACTCTAAACAGAATGAGTGGGCCGGTGCCGTGTTCAGTCCTGACGGCGAGTGGCTGTTCGTCAACAACCAGACGGGAGTCACGTTCGCGATCACCGGCCCGTGGCCCTGGCTCTAGCGACCAGCGGACCGAACCCGCCGGAGCCGGGCGCCGCAGGAATGACCTTTGCCATCTCGGGGACCTGAACCAAAGGCACACCGTAAGGCGCATCGCTCCAAAAAGGGAGGGCCGGCTTTGCCGGCCCTCCTGTCCGTTCCTGTCCTGTCTTGACGCCGCTCCGCCCGGTCGATTAGGCTGCGCTCGTCCGCGGCTTTGTACCTCCCTCGCACTCATGATTTATTCGAGCCGCTGGAAGTGCCATCTCTGGGCGGTGCTGGGCTACGCGGCGATCGCGGTGGTCTTCACCTGGCCGCTTGTCCCCAACATCACGACACACCTGACCGGATCGCCGGCCGGCGACACCGGTGTATACGTGTGGAACCAGTGGGTCTTCCACCATGAGCTGGTGGAGAACCGCAGCTCACCGTACTTCACCGACAAGATCTTTTCCCTCAGCGGACGCGCCAACCTGAGCCTTCACAACTACACCGCGTTCCAGGATCTGGTGGCTTTGCCCTTTATCCCCTGGCTGGGGGTGGTTGCGACGTTCAACCTGGTGTACCTGCTGATGACCTGTACTGACCGGGTACGCCACGTTCCTGCTCGCCCGTCACATCACCGGTGGCACGGTGGAGCCGTGGCTCGCGGGCCTGCTGTTTGCCTGGAGCCCGATTCTCGTGACTCGGGGAGGAGGACACTTCAGCCTGGTGGCGGCGGCGCCGCTGGCCGTGTTCCTGCTCCTGCTGCTGCGGGCTGCCGAACGACAGCGAATACGCGATGCCGTGGCGCTCGGCGCGACGTGCTGCTGGGCGGCAAGCACCGATGCGTACTATGCGGTGTACTGCGTGATCATCGCCGCCGCATTCATGGCGGGACGCGTACTGACGATCAAGCGGCAACCGCAGCCCAGCCGGCACCGTGCTGTCCCGTGGACGCTCGATCTCCTCATGTTTTGTGTGGCGGGCCTCGTCCTGGCGATGCTGATCAGCGGCGGCTGGCAGTTCACCATTCTCGGCCGCGTGACCAGCATGAGGAGCTTGTACACGCCGATGCTGGTGTTGACGCTGCTGGCGTGTTTGCGCATTGCATGGTCCTATCGTCCGAATCTGGTGCGGTTCAACACCGCGGCACTGATGCAGGTGATGCGTCTCGGCTCTGCATCAGCCATCGTTGCGGCAGCCATGCTGTCGCCGGTGCTCTATGCGGTGGGCGTGAGAATCGCGGAAGGGCGCTGGGACTCGGAAACGATCTACTGGCGGAGCAGCCCGCACGGCGTCGACCTCGCGGCATTCGTGCTGCCCAATCCGAACCACTGGCTTGCGCCACTCGCGATTCGCGACTGGTTGACAGGATCGAGGGCGGACGCCTACTTCGAGAACGTGGCGTCGCTGACGTGGGTGGCGCCGATCGTCATGATCCTGGCGTGGCGCACGGGATGGCGGGTGCCACGCTTCTGGGCCGGCCTGGCGATTTTCTTCGGAACCCTCGCGCTGGGTCCCTTCATTCATGTGCTCGGCATGAACACTCACGTCCCCGGCCCCTGGGCTCTTCTTCGCTACGTTCCGATCGTCGGGCTCGCCCGCACACCCGGGCGTTTCAGTGTCGTCGTCATGCTCGCTGTCGCGATTCTCTTTGCTGCAGCGCTGTGCTGGCTCGTCCGCCGCTGGCCCGAGCGCCGACAACTCGTGACCCTGACGGCGGGTGCGCTCCTGCTGTTCGAGCTGCTGCCGTCGCCACGCCCGCTGTATTCGGCGGAGATCCCCCGCATCTATCGCTACATCGCGGAGGTGCCTGGTGACGTTCGAGTGCTCGAGCTCCCCAGCGGGATCCGTGACGGCACGCAAAGCGTTGGCAACTACACGGCCCGAACGCAGTTCTTCCAGACCGCCCACGAAAAGCCCCTTATTGGCGGATACCTGTCGCGCGTATCTCGCCGCCGGTTGGAGGATGCGCGTCGCGATCCGATGGTCGATGCGCTCATCTGGTTGAGCGAGGGCAAACCGATTGACGCTTCACGCCGGCAGTCCCTTGTCGAAGCGGGACCGTCCTTCGTCCGGCGCGCCAATGTGGGCTTCGTGGTGGTCGACAAGGCTCGCACGCCGGCGGCGCTCCGCGAATTCGCCGTCCAGGCGTTCTCGCTCGAGATCGTCGGTAGCGAAGGCGCGTTCGAGCTTTACACACCCGCCCCGCCCCAGCCGGCACATTGATCTGTCGCACCGCGACAGCTTTGCACTAAGCTACTCACCGCGCTGTGACCCGTGCGTTTGGCCCGGACCTTTGACTTTGACTTTTGACTTTTGACCTTTGACCTTTGACCTTTGACCTTTGACCTTTGACCTTTGACCTTTGACCTTTGACCTTTGACCTTTACCTTTGACTTTTGACCTTTGACTTTTGACTTACAGAGTCCAGGTTCCTAGCCACACGCCACTGTCAGCCGGTCCCCATGTTCAGTGACACGCTTGCCGTCATCCTCGGTGGCGGCCAGGGAACGCGCCTGTTTCCTCTCACCGCAACACGGTCGAAGCCAGCGGTCCCGATTGGCGGCAAGTACCGCCTCGTTGACGTGCCGGTCAGCGGGTGCCTGCACGCCGACATCCGGCGCATCTTCGTGCTCACCCAGTTCAATTCCGCATCGCTCAATCGCCACATCAACAACACCTACCAACTGGACAGGTTCTCCGGCGGGTTCGTCGAGATCCTTGCCGCCGAGCAGACACCTGACAACCCTCACTGGTATCAGGGAACCGCCGACGCGGTCCGGCAAGCGGTACGACACATCGCGCAGCACGAAGCCGATCTCTATCTCATCCTCGCGGGCGATCACCTGTATCGGATGGATTACTCGGAGCTCATTTGGACGCACAAGGACACGGACGCCGACATCACGATCGGCGCCCAGCCGGTGGATCCGGAGACCGCGACGCACATGGGGATCTTCCGGTTCGACGCGGCGGGCCGGATTGTCGCCTTCGAGGAGAAACCGAATGCGAATCGCCTGAGCGAGATTGGCCGGAGCATTCCACCGAACGCGACCTTCGCGAGGCATAACGAGGAACAGCCGTTCATGGCGTCGATGGGTATTTATGTGTTTACCCGGCGGGCCATCCTCGAGCTGCTCGAAAAGGAGCCGGGCCACGACTTCGGGCGCGAGCTGATACCGGCCGCGCTGAGTCAATACCGCGTGAAACCGTATGTCTATCGCGGGTATTGGGCCGATGTCGGAACGATCGAATCCTTTTATCAGGCAAACGTCATGCTGGGCCGGCCCGCGGCCCCGTTCCGTTTCTGGGATCCGACGTACCAAATCTATACGCACCTGCGCCATCTTCCGGGCTCGCGTCTCACCGATTGCGTGGTGCGCACCTCCATCGTCGTGGATGGATGTTTTCTCGACCGCTGCCACATCGAGGAGTCGGTCGTCGGGCTGCGCAGCCACATCCGGTCGGGCGCCCGGGTCACGAGATCGGTGCTGCTTGGCGATGACTTTTATGAGGACGGCGATCCGCCGCCCGGCGTCCCGAAGCTCGGCATCGGACGGGACGTCGTCCTCGACCGCGTCATCGTCGACAAGAACGCACGCATCGGCGACGGTGTCCGGCTCGTGAACGAGCGCGGTGTCGAGCATGCCGATGGGGATGGGTTCTACATTCGCGGCGGAATTATCGTCGTGCCCAAGGGCGGCATAATTGCGCCCGGGACCGTGGTTTGACCACAAGGCCCGAAGGTCACGAGAATCCCTGCTTGAGGGATTCGTGACCTTCGTCTGCTTCGTGGCCTTCGTCTAATTCGTGGCCTTCGTGACTCTATCGCTGCGCGGTGGCAGGCGCCGGCCGGGCAAACCTCGAGTCTTCGATCGGAGTCACCTCGACGGAATCGATCTCGTATTCCAGGATCGATTCTCGCGGACCGTTTACGGTCCACTCCATCGGTACCCGGATCCCGTTCGTGACATAGAAGTCGTCGTAGTCGATTCTGAATACATGACAGCAGTAGTGCGACTTCTGCTGGTACGACAGGCTGAGGAGATAGGCGGTGTCCCTGTCGAAGTACAGCTTCACCTGCGGCAGCCACTGTGAGCTGCCGGAGACAACCCACGCCGTCCGCTCGCCGACCTTTTCCTGTCCCTCGACCTTGAGGTTGGTCAGAAGCTGTTTGAATTGAGTCGGGAACAATACAGCGTTCTCGAGCCTCGCCACTTCGGCGAGGTCAGGTCGAAGATCGATCGCTGCCGCATTCCCTGCTCTCGTCCAGCTCGCTGTCCCGTTGTAGGTGGTGACGGCCGCCGCCGCAATATTCTGCTGGACCGTCATGCGCTTGTCCGCACCCTTCGCGAGAATCTCGATCGGCGTCACCGTCGTCGGCGCGCGTTCCGGATGGACCTCATCGAGGTGAGAATAGTTGGTGACGGTTCCCTTGAATGTGCGGCTCGATACCTTTGCGATCGCCTCGGCGCCGCCGAGTGCGGTCGTGTAGCGTTCAAGGAGCTGATCGGGCGTCGGCGTCGTGCCCGCGACCTGGGCGGGACCCGGGCGTCCTTCCTCACCGTTGTACGGAAGCACCGTTGACGGTCTCGTGCTCCCCTGATGACACGTGAAACAGGTGACGACCTCCCGACCGGCAAATTGAGTGCGGTTGATGTCGCTCACCATCTGGATCATCCGGCGTGCAATTGCTTTCTGAGGCTTGGAATCGGCTTCGCGCTTCGTGTTATCCGCATCGTGACAGTAGACACAATGCACGCCGAGCGCAATTTCCATGAGCTGCATGGTTGGCTGCATCAGATGCGCCGGCATGCCTTTCATGACCTGGATGTTTTTGTAAGAACTGTTCCGCGGGTTGCGACCCTGGCTGCTGCGCCGTCAACGATACTGCCCCGGCGAGGGCGATCGTCAACGCCAGACCCAGGATCCTGAACACCGCTCCCGGTGACTTGACGTTCATGTGGGGCCTCCTTTTGCCGTCCTACGAGGTTCCGAGGCGTATCTGGCGGAAATTCTGCGCCCACGGCTCGCGGCACGCAAGGGAAAACCCCGGGAGGGTCAGACCCCTCAGTAGGAGGGTCGCGAGGCGTTCAGGGAACGCTGGATCTGCGAACGGAGCGCGTCGAGCGTGGCTGATGACCCTTCAAACAGATGCTCCGGGTACTGCGTGTCCGCGATCATGCGCTGGTAAATCGACGCGCTCTGGTACAGGTTCAGGCCGAGCCCGGCCAGGTATTGCAACCGAAGGTTGCGATCGGTATTAATCACCGCGTCTTTCAGCCAGCCCGCCATATCCATCCGGTTTCCCGCGTATGTCCCGAACAGTTCGACAGCGGAATTGATGCCGATCTGCGACAGCGACTGACGGATTGGCGCGCCCTCTGGCGATGCGAGGCGCGCTTGGACAGCGTCCACGTTGATGCGCTCGCTCCCGAGTTGGCCGAACAGCACCAGGTCGTATCCCTGGTTGTTGACGGTGTTGGCGAAGACGGCCCCGTTCGGAAAGGCCTCGAGGAAAGTGGCAATCTCGCTCTTCACCGCCGCGTCGTTGCTTTCGTACAGCTGCACGAACAGCGTGACGACCCCGCCGGGATTCAGGTGGTCTTTCACGACCTGGAAGAACTCGCGTGTGTAGAGCGTCGCGGCCCCCTTGACCCATGGATCGAGCGGGTCGGAGGTGATCGCGTCGAACCGTTCGCTCGTCGTCAACAGGTAGTGCCGGGCGTCGTCGAGGTGGACACGGACCTTCGGGTTGCGGACGACGTCGAAGTTGTGCTCGGAGAAGTAGGTAGACACCACGCGCGGCACAAGTGGCTCGATCTCGGCAATGGTCTCCTCCTTGACCATCGGGTCAACCGACACCGCTCCCGCCGTTACACCCGCTCCGCAGCCAATCACGAGCACCTTGGCCGGATTCTTCGGCACCAGCGTCGTGATGTGACCCAGCATCCGCTGCAGCCGCATGTCCTGCGGCTCGCTGGACGCCTGGATCTTGCCCGCGTTGTGGTAGTTGACGACGCCATCGGGAGTTCGCGAAACCGCCACCGCAGCAGTGATGCCCTCGCCGACGTACACGATCTGGTTGATCCCGACCCATGTGGCCGCAAACCTTCCGTAAGCGACGAGCAGGCCCGGCAGCGGCGGGACAGCGCGCGCAAGAGCAATCGCCCCCACACAGACAGCTGCGACGAGCACGGCGGCTTTTCGCGCGCTGAGTCCTTCTTGCGGGCCGTCATTCGGCGACACGCCGACGAGAAGCAGAAGACCCGACATCCCGGCGATGCCTATGAGAACCTGCTGCGTCACCTGACTGCCAACGGTGCCCAGCAGCACGAGACCGCTGACCAGCGCGCCGACGATCGCGCCGACCGTATTGGCCGCGTAAACACTCCCGACGAGCCGGCCCGGATCCGAGGTGTCCCGCGCCACCGCGCCGAGCGCCAGCGGAAAGCTTGCGCCCCACAACAGTGTCGAGGGCAGCATCACCCAGACCGCACGCATCAGATCGAGCTGAAAGTTGTATGACGGGTCGGTTGAAATGGACGGATTGATGGGCCAGTACGGCAGCGACTCGCCGGTCGCGTAGGCAGCCCACGCGATCGTCACGCACAACAGGAGCTGGCACCAGCCAAGCGCAATGCGAGGCCTGGGCAGGCGCCGCGCAAGATCCGCGCCGATAGTGCTGCCGATCCCGAGACCAACGAGAAATACCGCAAGGATCAGCGAAAACGTGTAAGTCGTCGCACCGAAGAGCAGCGACAACACCCGGGTCCACACCACCTCGGAGCCGAGCGCGGTGAGCCCCGACAGCGCAATCGCCACATAGATCAGCCGGGACTCCGGCGGCGGTGCAGCGACTTCCTTATTGTCGTCAGCGGGTGTGTACGGTGTGACGCGCGCGATGGCGAACCCCAGGAGCGCCACGAGCACGTTGACTGCCACGGCCACGTAAGTGGCAGTGGGCATGTCGTACAGGCGCAGAAGGTAAAAACCAGCCAGTACGCACCCGACGACGGCGCCGGTGATATTGCCGCCGTAGAAATAGCCGAGCCATGCGACACCCGAGGGCGTCGCCTTCACCCATCGGGCGATTGCGGGGAGCGTTGCCCCCATCAGTACGGTCGGCGGCAGCAGGCAAATACCGGCGACAATCGCCCGAAGAAAGAGGCTCGCCTGTCCGGTGCCGGCAATGGTTGTGTAGAACCCGCCGATCAGCGGCACGACGACTAGAACGATCAGGCCGAAGGCCCCGATCCCGAGCTCCAGAAACCCGTATACACGCAGCGGGTGATGCCGCGCGCTGATGAATCGCGGCAGCAGAAAACTTCCGAGGCACATGCCGCCCATGAAGATGCCCAGAAGGATTCCGAGTGAGACCGCTGAAGAACCCACCGACAGTTGAAGGAGCTGAAACCAGACGACTTCGTATATGAGTGCCGCACAACCGGATCCGATGAAGAGCAGCAGCAGGGCCGGCAGCCATTTGCGGCCGGTCTCGAGGTCGGCTGCAGGCTCCGATATGGTGTCGAAATAGCTCATCCTGCGCCGACTATATCAGACGCCAGAAAGGCACATGTGATAATCGAGCGGATGAATGCCACCGCAGAGCTCACCGGTCGCGGCAATCGTTCACGGCCGCTCCTGCTCATCGCCGAGGATGATGCCGCCTTGCGTGGTTTGTACGCGAAGCACCTGTCGATCTGCGGCTTCGATGTCATCGAGGCCGCCGACGGCGCCGATGCAATCCAGAACACTTCGGCCCTGCAGCCGGATGTGGTCATCATGGATCTGAGCCTGCCCATCCTCGATGGCTGGGAGGCAACCAGAAGATTGAAATCGGACGCGCGCACGGCCCACATTCCGGTCGTCGCGCTCACTGCGTGCGACAACTCGCCAGATCTGCAGCGCGCGACGCTTGCGGGTTGTGACTGGTTCATCCCCAAACCGTGTCCTCCCGATGCCCTCCTCACCGAAATACGCCGCTTATTGACGGGGAGCGGTTCGCAGGACCAGGTCAAAGGTCAAAAGTAAAAGGTCAAAGGTTCTGCCGACTTTCGACTCATTTCGTCCGCCGTAACCGTCTGTCCGCTATTTCGAACCGCACTTGAAACTGTGATGCGAGACGCTCGCTGTGCGTGACAACGATCAGGATGTTCTGTTGTCGGCGATGCAGATCGAGCAGCAGAGAGGCCACCATCGATGCCGATTCCTGATCGAGGTTGCCGGTGGGCTCATCGCACAGGAGCAGCCGCGGTTCCCGGATGAGCGCACGCGCTATGGCGACGCGTTGTTTCTCGCCGCCCGATAACTCGGCAGGCCGATGATCGATGCGATCGGCGAGGCCGACCTGCTCGACCAGGTGCCTGGCCCGGTGCGCGTCCTCTCCTGCCCTGTTGTCCTTGGGTGCAACGAGCGTTGGCACGAGCACGTTTTCGAGAACCGTGCACTGCGGCAGCAGGCAATGGTCCTGGAAGACGAAGCCGATCTCCGTGTTGCGAAACGCGGCCATCGCCGACGGCGCGAGCGTAAAAGGGTTGCGTCCGTGAAGCGTGACTGTGCCGGTCGACGGCGGGTCCAGGGCGCCGAGCACGTGCAGCAGTGAGCTCTTGCCGCTCCCCGATGGCCCGGTGACGACCGCGGCTTCTCCGGGCATGAGCGCAAACGTGACGTCGGAAAGCACGACGAGCGGACCGCGCGGCGTCGAGTAGTGCTTGCTGATGCTGGAAACCTGGAGCACGGTCAGACAGAAGAATCCAAGTCAAAGGTCAAAAGTCAAAAGTCAAAGGTAAGGCAAAAGCACCTTTGCCCTTTAACCTTTGACCTTTGACCTACAACGTTCACCCTAAGCCACCGACAACCCTGCCGGCCTGGTGCCGCTGAGCACTGAGTTATAGAGCTCGATGAGCCGATCAGCCGACTGCTTCACGGTGTAGTGATTGCTGATCCCGTGCACGGCACGGTCGGCCAGGGCCAACCGTCGATCCGGTGAACTCCAGAGTGCATGGAGGCCGTCCGCGAGCGCCTCCGGGTCATCGGGGGGACGAGCAAGCCTCCGCCGGTTCGCTCGACCATCTCGACGAACGCCCCTCGCCGCGGCTGCACGACAGGCACACCGCTTGCCATCGCCTCGAGCACGAACATCCCTTTCGGCTCGTCGTATGTCGCTGGCACCGACAGGACGTCGAGGTGCCGCAGAAACGCCAGCTTGCCAGCCCGGTCCACCTCGCCGCGATACGAGAACTCGGCGCCCAGACCAGCGGCGTCGAGCGTCGCCCGCGCCGCATCGAGATAGTCCTGGTTCGCGCGTGCAAGGTAACCGGCGACTTCCAGCCGCATGGCACTGGAGGAGGTCCGTCGGCGAAGTCGGACGTATGCATCCACGAGCACGTGCAGCCCCTTTTCAGGAGCAACCCGCGCAAAGTAACCCACCGTAAACGGCGCACGAATCCCGGATTCCGGATCCCGGGTGCCGGGTCCGGGAGGATATCCATCCATGCTGATCCCAAGCGGCACGACTCCGATCTGCGACGCCGGAATTCCGAGATATGGAGACATGAAGCGCGCGCAGTAGTCGCTGACCGCGACGAACCGATCGATGCCGTCGATCTGCTCCCGGATCAATGCAAGCGCCTGATCGCGATATGGCGGCATCAGGGTGTCGAGGAACAGCTCCTCCCCCTGAAGGGTGCAGCACACCGGGCGCCGAAACACGCGTTTCAACGGCGCGGCAAGCGAAATGAGCAGCGAGTTCGGCAGATTGATAATCTCGGGCAGCGGTTCCTCGCCAATCCAGTCGACCAGCTTGTCGAACTCCTTCCGGAGCACGCCGCGTTCACCCTGCAGCATCGAGATGGTCAGCTCGCCGAGCAGGCGCGCATCGGTGGAAATAGCGCGGCTGGCGAACGCGCCGATCACCGCCGGAGAGTCCCACACCCGATCGAGGAGCCGGGGTGTCCAACGAAAGAGCGGCACGTGCTGCTGCAGGTACACACTGATGCCCCCGAACAGGACACGCTTGCGGCTGACGTTCGGCTCGTCGGGCCGCGTCGGCGTATACACGGGCAGCAGCGTAACGTCGTGTCCGCGGGCGAGGAGCTCGCGCGCCAGTGCGTTGTCGCGCGTACAGCTGCCACAGTACATGCCCGCCGCGCCGGCTGTGATCTGGAGGATCCTCACTTCAAGTCACAAGTCACAAGTCACAAGTCAGAAGTCACAATAAGTCACAAAGACCCTTCATTTTGCTTGACTTGTGACTTGTGACTTGTGCATTGGTTACAGCAGGGGCGCCGTTTGAAAGGCGCGGGCCCTGAAGAGAAACTCCACGATGTTGCCCTCGTGCGGCTGCAGCCAGTTGAGCTGCGTGGTCGGAACGGGGCCGAGATTCAACCGGTCGATGTGCACCGCGTCGAGGAGCTGGCGGCGAAAGGCGTCGTTGCACGTGATTGCCGAGCACACCAGCGTCGGGCCGATTGCCTCCAGCATGCTGGCCTGCGGACATTGGACCACCGTGACGAACGGAAACATGTATTCCTGCCTGGCCACGGCAGCGTCGGGACTATCCGCATGAAGCACGGTCGGCAGCAGATAGTCCGCGCGCCCCTGCTTGACCAGCCGATCGTCGCGGCGGTGCGTTGCCGTCACGTCGGAGACGCCAGACGTTTTCAACTCGCCGTCGATGGCGCGGGAGATCGCCTCGGCCGCGCCGGGCACGGTGAAAGCCGCGAGGCTCGCATCCTCATGGTCGGGCGGCAGCGGACGCACGGCTGCCAGCCTCTGTGCCACGGCATCGGCGATGTCGCGCGTATGACGGCTCGCCCAAATCCCTGAGCAATTGATGCAGCTCCTGCCGCTGTTCAGGAACACGCTGTCGACCATGACATCGAGATAGCGCTCCCACTGATCCACCTGATCGTCCCCGAGCAGAATCTTCGAAAAGCCCGGACCATGCGCCTGAACGCGCGGATTACCACGATAGCGCTCCACTGTGGCGCTGCCGCCGAAGACCAGGCTGCGAGCGCAATGCTCGAGCACGGACGCGCCGACGTCGGCCTGCCCCGGATACACGGAGATGGCCGCACGCGGAACCCCTGCCTGGAAGAACGCTTCCGCCATGCGGAACGGGGTCCACGGCTCCTGTGGGCCTGGCTTGAGCACGAGCCCAATCTGCAACGGGACGATCGGCAGCCAGAGCGTGTGCACGCCCGGCGAATTCGATGGCAGCACTACGCCAAGTACCGGACTCTGCGCCTGGTAGCTGATCGGAACGCGCCGCTCTTCGCCGTGGCCGCTGGTGAGCACGTCGAACGAGAGTCCTCGCGTCAACGAGATGAGGATGTTGCGCATCTCCGTCAACACGAAGGCGTTCTTCTTCATGTTGGCGCGGCACATGCGCTCGGGCAGACCGGTGGTCGCCGATTGCGCGCGGACGAACTCCCCCGGGCTTTGCGTCCCGTCGCCCATCGGCAGCGTCGCCTGCATGTAAAGGTCGCTCGCCGTTGCGAGTCGAGCGATGAGGTCGTCAACGGACATGGCGCGAAGCGCGTCGCGCGCCCGCGCGGCTTTACGCATGTCGCGCTGGATGAGACCGCCATTGGCGCGGCTCACGCGCGCCACGGGCTCACCCGTGGAAAAGTGCGCCACTTCGTCGACGTCCATGCTCGTGTAGGGCTCGCCCCAGCGGAGAACAGGAAGATTCAGCATTCCAGACACCTCAGGCACTCCAGGCACCTTAGGTACCCTAGGCACCTTGGAGTCCTCAGTAAACTCCCACCGTCGTCGTCTCAGCGAAGCCGCGGTATGGGCGGACACCGCTCACTCCGTCCCAAGGATACCGTTCGTGAGGCGGTTCACGTTCTCCCTCGTCGCGCTCGAGGAAGCCGGGCATGAAGAATTCCTTGGTGAGTGTCGTCAGCCTGACTCGACCCGTTTGGCCATACTCGACGACCCGGTCGGGATCGTCGAAGTCGACGACCTCGATCACTGCACGCGGCTGGGGCGCGTGATAGGCGATTTTGTAGTTGTTGTGCGGGCCCGACGGCGCGCTGGCGGCAAGTCCCATCAGCGTGTTGCCGTAAGTTGGCGTCATATACGCGCCGTCCAGCAGCTCCTCGTGGGCAAAGCGATTCCACTGCGGCGTAAATTCGGTGCCGCCCGAGAAAATTCCCGTAATGCCCGCCTGTCGTATCGTCGTCCCCGTCGATTCAAGGCGAATGGCGAGCGCTTCCAGCAGCTTCGGGGTCGTGAACAGACACCTGATGTCGTGGTTGGCGGAAAGAATCGTGACCGCCTGGTCGATCACGTGATCCTTGTATGCCTGGAGATGCTCGCTCCAACCCTTCCTGATCAACTTGATGACCCATCGCGGATCGAGATCCACACAAAAGCAGATGCCGCCACGATGCTGAGCCAGATGTTCCACCGCCAGGCGCAGCCGACGCGGCCCTGACGGACCAAGCATCACCCAGTTCGACCCTTTCGGGAAGTGCTCGTCCGGCAGCGTCAGGCTGAACAGCTCGTAATCGATGCGGAAGTCATCGCAGTTGATACGGGTCTTCGGGATTCCAGTCGTGCCGCCGGTCTCGAACACGAAGACCGGCTTGCCGGCAAGACCACGGGGGACCCACCGCTGCACGGGTCCGCCGCGCAGCCATTCGTCCTCGAACGGTCCGAACCGGCGAAGGTCGGTGAACTGCTTGATTTCGCGTCGCGGATCCCATCCGAATGTCTTCGCGCGCTCGAGCCAGAAAGGACATCCGGTAGCGGGATCGAAGTGCCAATCGACGACTTCCTGTACCCAGCTGTCGAGCGCAGCGCGGGCGTCTTCGCGTCGAGGGACAGAAACAGAGGATGTCGATTGAACCTGCATGGTCGCCGGACGGGTAGTATAGTCCGACCGCCCGCCGCCGCTTTTCGCTTTGGCCAGGCCCCCGCGACGGCCGGACGGCACATCATCGAGGCTTTCATGACTACGCTTCATACCGAAGCCACGGCTCCACCGCTCACAGCGGTTCAGTGGTTGATCTGCGTCATTGCGGCCATCGGGTTTGCGTTCGACTCGTACGAGCTGCTGATGCTGCCCCTCATCGTGCGACCTGCGCTCGCGGATCTGCTTGGCGTACCGCCCAACAGCCTCGAGGTGAACGAGTGGGTCGGCACACTGCAGTACGTTCCGGCCGTCGCTGGTGGCATCTTCGGTCTGCTGGGCGGCTATCTCACCGACCTGCTCGGCCGGCGCCGTGTGCTCGTGTGGAGCATTCTCTTGTACGCGGTGTCCGCGATGGCCGCCGGGTACGCGACCTCGGTCGGGTGGCTGCTCTTCTGGCGCTGCTGCACCTTCGTGGGCGTCTGCGTTGAGTTCGTCGCCGCCGTCGCCTGGCTCGCGGAGCTCTTTCCCGACGCCAAACAGCGCGAGCACGTTGTTGGTTACACGCAGGCGTTTGGTTCGATCGGCGGCCTGATGGTAACGGGTGCGTACTACCTCATCGTCACGTACGGCGGTTCGTTTCCCGAGGTGCGCGGCGGCCATGAAGCGTGGCGCTACACGTTGATCTCGGGCCTTCTACCCGCCATTCCGCTCATCGCTATCCGCCCCTTTCTGCCAGAGTCGCCGACGTGGCGCGAGAAGAAGGCCGCGGGCACTCTCCAGAGGCCAAGCTTCGCTGCGCTCTTTACGCCGGAGTTCCGCCGCACCACCATCGTCACGACGGTGATGATGGCCTGTGCGTACGCCGCGGCCTTCGGCGCCATTCAGCAGATGCCGCGCATCGTTCCCGGCCTGGCAGAAGTGCAGCAACTCCCGCGAACGGCTCAGGAGCAGACCATCAGCGGGGTGCAGTCGTTCCAGGAGTTCGGTGGCCTTGCCGGACGTCTGCTCCTGGCGTTCCTGGCAGCGATCATCATCAGTCGTCGGCGGCTGCTCTGGTTGTTTCAAATCCCGGGCTTGATTCTTCTGCCGATCGTGTATGTGCTGACGCCGACTGCAGGCCTCGTGCTGGCGCAGTGGGGGATTTTCCTCGTGGGGATGGCAACGATCGCGCAGTTCAGCTTCTGGGGCAATTATCTGCCGCGGGTCTACCCGACACATCTGCGTGGAACGGGCGAAAGCTTCGCGGCAAACGTCGGGGGACGGATGCTCGGAACAATGGCCGCACTCGTGACCGTGCAGCTCGTCACATCCATGCCTGGCGGCTCTGTTCCCGTGCGACTTGCCTACGCATCGGCGGTTGTCGGAACCGCCGCCTACGTGATCGGCGTCGTCGCAAGCCGGTGGCTGCCCGAGCCGAAGCAAGCAGCTCTGCCCGA
This sequence comes from uncultured Acidobacteriota bacterium, assembly GCA_963814955.1. Classification (GTDB taxonomy): domain Bacteria; phylum Acidobacteriota; class Vicinamibacteria; order Vicinamibacterales; family UBA2999; genus DATCJA01. The sequence continues at coordinate 685,552 of CAWFEX010000004.1, read as the reverse complement.
TTGACGAAAATGACGGGCCTCGCGACCACGTTTTTCAGCTCCCTCGCTATTGCCGCCCTCAGCACATTTGGAGACTTCGTCTGGGCGACGTGGATTCCGGACCACCGTGTTGCTTACGGCCTTGCACACGGCGCACTGCTCTTCCTTGCAATAGGATTCGCGCTCGGTGCCCGGGCCCAACAGCCGTATGCGGGAGCGATTGGCGGAGCCGTTCTTGGTCTTGCCGCCGCAAGCCTGTTCTATGTCACCGCTCCCCTCGTCGGCTTTGCCGCCATGTTTTTCATCTGGGTCGGCGTCTGGATGGGGCTCGCCATTCTGTATGCACGACTGAGTGGACGTGGCGTGGACCGCGCGGTGCTGGCGCGCGGCTCGATGGCTGCGGTTGCATCCGGACTGGCCTTCTATTTGATTTCCGGGATCTGGAGGCCGTTCAATCCCGAGGGATGGGATTACGCCGCACATTTTGCGGCCTGGACGGTCGCCTATTTCCCGGGGTTTGCCGCTCTGCTCACGTCGACCCGCGCCTAACCGTAGGGCGGGCCTTAACGGCCCGCCTGGCGCGGCCTGAAACCGCGCCCTACGTGAGTTATAAAACCGGTTGTAGGCACCCTAGCCATCAGTACAGTTCCTCTGCTACAGCCGCACGCAGCGCCTCGGTCCTGCCCGCGAAGAGCTCCAGTGCGCGGACGTCCTGTGCGAGGCGTTCGATGATATGACCCTTCTGGAAGCTGTCGATACCGACGACCTGTGTGGCTCGCTCGACGGCACGCTGAGCCGCCCCGGTGGCCATCAACTTCGCGAAGGACGCATCGGCGAGCGACAGCGAGTCCGCGCTTGCAGCTTTCCAGGTCATCATCATGGCGGCATCGAGCTCTGTTGCCGCATCAGCCAGAAGACCCTGCACTGTCTGCTCCCCTGCCGTCGCGGTATGTGCGGTGCGCGCGGTCGCCAACGCTTCGCGGAGCGCACGCTTGCCCATTCCGAGGCCCGCGGCCGCTGTCAGAATGCGAATACGCGTCATGATCGGCAGTGTCGCGCCGAGCGGCTCACAGGCCGCGTCATTCAGGATGACGTGTCCGCAGACAAGGCCCGCGAGCGCCGCTGTCTGCACCGTCTCGACAGTTACACCAGGCGCATCGAGAGGCACGGCATAGGCGATTCGTTCACCGCCGCTGCGCGGGCCGACCACAACGAGGCCGCGCTCCGTGAGTGGCGCAGCCCACGGCGCTCGACCTGACAGTCGTCCTCCTTCTTCAACGGGAACGGCGTCTGACGACAATCCAACCGCGACGGTCGTTTCGCCGGTGAAGAGAGACGAAAAACGCGCGTCGTCCGCGACGGCGAGCGCGGTGCCGGAGTGCAGCGCGAGAATCACACCGGCGGCCGGCGACTCGGCCGCCAATGCTTCCACTGCCATCACTACCGACACGAGATCAGCGGCGGGGTCGAGCAACCCGAGCCGTGCGGCGCTCATGACGACGGTGGCCGTCGCGGCGTCCCGCGCAATCTCGCGGCCGAGCTCAGCGCCCTTGCTGCGCCATGCTGCCTGGACTTCGCTGAGATCGAAATTCACCCTGAGATTGTAGGGCCTCGGAGAGGACGCCGATTGAGGCCGTCATGACATTTGTCACGCGATGGACGGCCTGCTCGCCGGGAATTCGCGGCTTGAGGAGAGTTCGTCGGAAAGCGCCTAGCTTTTCGACTGAACGACTTTTAGTGCGCGAAGCACGGCGGGATCGAACTGACCCGCACGTTCGGTGCTCAATCTTTCGATGGCGTCGGCGGGACTGATCGTTCCCTGGCGACCACTCGCAACCAGCACGTCCCAGGCTTCCGCCACAGCCAGAATTCGCGCACCGAGCGGAATCCTGTCGCCGGCCAATCCAAGGGGGAACCCGCTCCCGTCGAAATGCTCCTGCACGGCTGCGGTAATCGTGCTCGCGGCCGCCAGAAACGGTACCTGTCGACCGAGGGCGTGGACATCGAGTCGGGTAATGTTCCGCAGAATTGCGGCGCGTTCGATGTCGGCCGCCAGGCCTTCGCCGGCATTCATGGCGTTTGCGATGTCGACCGCGTGTTTCGATACCCGCTTGGCCCGCTCCACTCCGCTCTCATGGTCAACGCGAAGAACCGAAAGCAGCGCGGCAGTGGAATTCGCCGGTCGTTCTTCTGATCCCGATCCGCCTGCGCCTTGCGGCACTTGAGCGAGCTGGGCCTTTCGCGATTGATGTTCGACGAGCCCACGCTGCAAGGCCTCTCGAAACCTATCGCGAGTAAACGGTTTGACGATGTAGTCGGTCGCTCCAGCGCGAAGCCCCGACACAGCCGCGTCGAACTGGTGGAGGCCGGTCGTCACGACCACGCATGTTTCCGGGTGCAGCCGATGCAGCTGTTCGACGAGCCAGAAGCCGCTCTGGCCACGCGGCAGGTTGATGTCGCAAAACGCCACTGCCGGAAATTCCTCTGAAGCCAGCAGCAACCCTTGCTCCGCGCTTTCCGCCTCGACAGCGCGGACACCCTCGGCGTCGATCCACCGGTGAAGCAGCCGTCGGATCGGCGCTTCGTCTTCTACAATCAGCACCTCGCTCATGAACCGCTTCCTCCGCACATTCCGCGATGCGCCGCCAGCCGCGCGCACCGTTCCAATGGACGAGGTTGTCTACTTCCTTGCGCTCGAAGATTTGGATTTACGCGCTGTGCAGTTCACTAAAAACGCGAGCAGTTTCGCACTAAATCGCTGATTTCCGATAATTTGCGTCGCTACTGTCCGTTGATGTCTTGTTATGGCTCATGCGAAGCACAGACAACGATTCTCTGTGCAACACACCCATGTCGGGCCGACCTGAAGGTCGGCCCCTACACGACGAGGGGGCTTGAATGTTGATCGATGCGGGTGGCGCGATCGAGCTACTCGCTCGGCTGCGGTTGAGCTAACCGCTCGAAAATCGGTCGCAGGCGTTCTGCGCTCGTCTGAATGTTCTCGGGCAGCACGCGCATCTCTCCCACCACGGTCATGAAGTTCGTGTCACCGTTCCAGCGCGGCACGATGTGCACGTGCAGATGGTCCAGCACTCCGGCGCCTGCAGGCTTTCCGAGATTGACACCGACATTGAAACCGTGCGGTCGGTAGGCCTCGGTCAGTGCGGTCTCGGCGCGCTGAATCAGAACGCCGATTTCATTGATTTCCTCGTTCGAGAGCGCGCCGAACGTCGCGAGATGACGAATCGGCACAACCATCAGGTGACCGTTGTTGTAGGGGTAGAGATTCAGGATGACGTAGCAGAGAGTGCCCTTGAAGACGACGAGAGAGCTGGAGCCTGAGGATCCTAACGCGTCGCAGAAGATGCAGCCGGTGTCAGACCCGCCACGGGCGACATATTCAAGCCGCCACGGTGACCAGAGACGGTCCATGAAACAAGGTCAAAAGTCACAAGTCAAAGGGCAAAAGGCAAAGGTGAAGTCAGAAGTAGAAAGTACCTTTGCCCTTTGACCTTTGCCCTTTGACCTTGTTTCAGACCGCCGCGACGTCGGCCGACGACGTCGGAGACACCGGCGCCGGCGCCGTGTCGGCAGAGGGCTGACGGTTGATGAGATCCTTCAGTTCCTTGCCGGGCTTGAAGTACGGGACCTTCTTCGGCGGCACGTCGACCTTGTCGCCGGTCTTCGGGTTGCGGCCCTTGCGAGGCTCGCGCTTGCGGAGCCGGAAGCTGCCGAATCCGCGCAACTCGATTTTCTCGCCGCGGTGCAGCGCATCGATGATGGTCTTGAAAACCGTGTCGACGATCACTTCCGAGTGTTTTTTGGTGAGCTCGGACACACGCGACACTTCCTCCACGAGCTCAGCCTTCGTCATGCTGCCGCCAAGTGTGTTCACTGCTGATCCTCACTAGGTGGAAGGGGGACCCTAACCCCTTCCCCCTTCACCGGTTCTTCATGTGATCGCCAAGCGTGGCGGTGCCCGTGCCCTCCGACGTCGAGTACGCTTCCCAGTCCGAACGGTAGTCGTCGGACTTGAGCGCGCGGATGCTCAGACCAATCTTCCGTTCCTGCGGACTGAGTTTGATGATCTTCATCTGGTAGTTGTTGCCCACCTGAAGATCGATCTTCTCCCCGCCGTGCGAATCGTCGAACTCGGAAACGTGGATCAGTCCTTCGATGCCGTCGTCGAGCTCGACGAATGCACCGAAGTTGGTCATCCGCGTGACCTTCCCTTCGATCGTGTCGCCGACGTGGTGGCGGCTGAAGAAGTCGTCCCAGATATCCGTGGCCAGCTGTTTCAAGCCGAGCGACAGCCGTTGATTCTCGGCATCGATGCTGAGCACCATCGCTTCGACGACGTCGCCCTTCTTGAGGACCTCGGAGGGATGCTTGACGCGCTTGCTCCACGACATGTCGGAGATATGAATCAAGCCGTCAATGTCGTCCTCGACCTCGACGAAGGCACCGAACTCGGTGAGATTGCGGACCTTGCCTTTGATCCGTGTGCTGACGGGATATTTTTCGGCGAGCTCATGCCACGGGTTGCTCTCGACCTGCTTGAGACCAAGTGAGATGCGCCGCGCCGCCTGATCGACGCCAAGGACCATTGCCTCAACGGTGTCACCGACGTTCAGGATCTTCGAGGGGTGCTTGACGCGCTTGCTCCACGACATCTCGGATACGTGGATGAGGCCTTCAACGCCCGGCTCCAGCTCCACGAAGGCGCCATAGTCGGTGACGCTCACGACCTTGCCGCTCATTCGCGCGCCGACCGGATATCGATCCTGCACGGTTGCCCACGGATCGGGGACGAGCTGCTTGTGCCCCAGAGACACGCGCTCGGTCGACGGGTCGTACTTGAGGACAACGACGTCGACCTCGTCGTTCACCTTGAACAGCTCTGACGGGTGGCCGACGCGTCCCCACGACATGTCGGTGATGTGCAGCAGCCCGTCGATGCCTCCCAGGTCGATGAAGGCGCCGTAGTCGGTGATGTTCTTCACCGTACCGCGGAGGACCTTTCCTTCCGCAAGCGTCTCGAGCGTCGTCTTCTTCTTCTCCGCATTCTCCTCTTCGAGCAGGACCTTGCGGGACAAGACGATGTTGCCGCGTTTCTTGTTGACCTTGATGACGCGCATCCGGAGCTCCTGGCCCCGCAGCGCGTCGAGATTCCGAACGGGTCTGATGTCGATCTGCGATCCGGGCAGAAACGCGCGGACGCCGATGTCTACGGCCAACCCGCCCTTGATGCGCTCGATCACGCGGCCGATGACGACCTTCTTCTCGGAGTAGGCCTTCTCGACCTCGTCCCAGATCTTCATCTTCTCGGCCTTCTCGCGCGACAGCACGATGTGGCCTTCGCGATCCTCGGTGCGCTCGAGCAGTACGTCTACGACGTCGCCGCCCTGCACGGTGACGTGTCCGTGCTCGTCGAGGAATTCGCTGATCGGGATGAGGCCTTCGGACTTGTAACCGACGTCGACGACGACGTCGGTTTCAGTGACTTGGAGGACCGTGCCCTTGACGACCTCGCCTTCCGCCATGTTCCGGAAGCTGTCGTCGTAAATACCAAGCATGGCCGCAAACTCTTGCGGATCCACGCTGTCGTGATGCATCGGTTTTACAGCCGGGCCAGCTGTCTTGCCAGTCCGGGTGCGTGCCGCTACACCGGGCTGTTCGCCCACTTTCTCGGGCGTAACCAACCCGTTTTCTACATTCGCCATTCCTTGCGCGTCCTCCTGCTTCTGATGTCGCTCCAGACTGACTTCGGAGCGCTCATCGTGCCGGCACCATGGTTGTCCTTCGATATCGCTCAGGACAACCCTGAGTAGAATCGAAGGCTTGCGGGAACCGGCTCCCCGCGGCTATAACGGCGTTGGAGACGACGCATGCTCTTCGACTCATCGACCCATCGACAGACTCAGGGTCTCCCCATGCGACGTCGAAGAGCGAGCTCTCAGGGCATTCGAGTGGAGTTGAAGGCTGATGCATGCGGCCATCGCTCACGCCGAGCGAGGTCGAAGGCCAGAACCGCCGCAGCCCCGATGCCCCGAATCTTGCACCGGAACCCCACTGTAGGCATTTGTCCTTCGCCGATAAGACACAGAGGATACGTCACTTATCGGTAACTGTCAAGGTTAGCGGGACCGATCGCAGGCGGTCCGGACGAAAGGATGACCCAATGGCCAGACGCAAGACGCCACGAGCCAGGCGGCCCAGCCAGAACGCAAAGCGCGGCGGTGCCGGCCGGCCTCGTGCCCGCTCCGCCAGCGCAGCGCGTAAGAGAACTACTGCCCGCAAGTCCACCACGCGGAGGGCCCGAGCACGGAAAGCCCGCCTTCGCAAGACTTCAGCGCGTCAAGCTCGTGTCCGCGGGGCTTCAGCCCGTCTTCGCAAAGCTTCGGCGCGGCAGGCTCGCGCTGGCAAGGTGTCAAAGAAGCAGGCCCGCCAGGGCGCTACAGCGACGCAGGCGCGCTCACGTAAGGCGTCGGCCAGCGGCGCGCGCGCACGCAAGGCATCAGCAGGCCAGACCAGGAAGGCGGCCTCAAAGGCCGTCACACGCACAGCACAAAAAGCCGTCCGCGCGACGAGCGCCCCGGTCCGGCCGCCGTCCAGCCCCCCCGCCTTCGTCGCACGCAAGGCGCCGTCGCTCGACCGTGAACGCAGAATCGTACGCGATGACGACGACGTGATACCGACGCCGCCTTCGTCCCTCAACATGGATCGCTCGGCGTCTGCCGCACGCAGCGGCCGGCGAGGGCTCCACGAACGGTTCAAAGAGCACACCGAGACCAGTCCCGCCATTACCGGAGGCGACGTCGACGCCGACTGGGAATCCGCATACAGCGTGGGCGACGAGGCCCCCGGCGGCGACAACCCCACGCCCGATCAGGACATCGTCGACGACATCGGTCGTGCGATCGGTGTCCAGTATGAAGACAACGAGGAGCTCAAGGGCGAGAAGAAAATCCTGGAACGCGATCGAAAGCGATGGGAGCTCGATCCTGCTTCGTCCGAGGACTACAAGGATAGGTAAAGCATCAACTGCCGACTATCCCAGGATTCGCGCGAAGTCTCGAGCGGTGTGGCGTTCGTGGCTGCAGGCGCACCATGCCAGCTCCACCGGGGTGTGGCTGGTGTTTGCGAAGAAGCACACCGGTCTTCCAACGGTCAGCTACAACGACGCCGTGGAAGAAGCGCTGTGCTTCGGGTGGATCGACAGCATCATGCACCCGGTCGACGACCGTTTCTACAAACAGGCCTTCACGCCGCGCAAGTCGAAAAGCGCGTGGTCGCAGTCGAACAAGGACCGGGTCGAGCGTCTTCGCGCCGCCGGCTTGATGACGGCAGCGGGAGAAGCGGCAGTAGCGGGCGCCAAGGAAAGCGGGTCGTGGGATGTGCTGTCTGGCGTCGAAGCGCTCGACATCCCGCCAGAGCTGCAAAAGGCCCTCAACGCAAACAAGACGTCGAAAAAGAACTGGCAGGCATTCACGCCGAGCCAGCAGAAACAGTTCCTCTATTGGCTCCGGGACGCGAAACGGGAAGCGACGCGCGTGGAACGCATCTCAACGATCGTCGAGCTGGTATCGCGTGGTATCACCGCAGCGAGGGCGTACGAGGAAAAACTCCTCAAGCGCTCAACTTCTCCCGCACGAGCGTCATCACGCGATCGACGACCGCGGAAATAGGCATGTCGGTGGTGTCGATCTGGATTGCATCCGGTGCGGCGGTGAGCGGCGACGCCGTACGCGTGGTATCGGATTTGTCTCTCGCCTGAATCGCTTCTGCGACGGCAGCCTGCCCCGTCTGACTTCCCGTATGCGCCGGATCGTTGGCGCGCCGCCGTGCGCGCTCTTCCGGAGCCGCGTCCAGGTAAATTTTCACGTCGGCGGCCGGAAACACCACTGTCCCGATGTCACGCCCTTCCATCACGACGCCCCCGCCCGCGCCCTCGTCACGCTGACGATCGACGAGGACTTCACGTACGCGAGGCAGCCTCGCGACCGCGGCCGCCGCCTTGTCCATCTCCGGAGTGCGAATCTCGCGCGTGACATCGTGGCCATCGATCGACACGACTCCGCCCTCGACAACGAGCCGCGCCCGCCGTGCGAGCTCCGTCACAGCGCGTTCATCGTCAAGCGGAATGCGCTCGAGGTTGGCCTTCCAGCCGATCGCGCGGTACATCGCGCCGGTGTCGATGTGCCGGTAACCAAGGTGCTGCGAAAGCGTGCGCGCGATGGTGCCCTTGCCCGCACCTGATGGTCCATCGATGGCGATGATCAACTTGCGCATGAGCGTTCGGTCTTCAGTGTAACATCCGGTTTCGATGCGTTTCGTTCGCTTGTTCGCGCTGATCGTCGTCGCTACTGTGGTTGCGGCGATCGCGTACGTCGCAACACCGTACGTCCGTGCGGCATCGCTGTTCGCGCGAGTCGGGAACGTGGGAGGCCGCCTCGAAGCTCTCGCCGACGCCGGCGCGCGATCGGTAACGGTGCTGCCGCGACACAAAATCCCCGTGCGGCAAGGCGAAGTGGAGGCGCAGTTCTACCGGCCGGAGGGACGCGCACGCCGATCGGTCCTGCTCATTCCCGGTGTGCATTCAATGGGCATTGCAGAGCCGCGTCTCACAGCGCTTGCCCAAGACCTGGCGGGCAGCGGCATCGCGGTGATGACGATGGCACTTCCCGATTTGATGGGATACCAGATCACGGCTCGATCGGCAGACGTGATCGAGGACGCAGTGGCGTGGATGACCGGGCAACCGGACCTGGCACCCGACGGACGAATCGGGCTGATTGGAATCAGTTTCGCCGGCGGACTATCGATTGTTGCCGCAGGTCGCCCTTCCATTCGCGACAAGGTCGCCTACGTCGTGTCGTTCGGTGGACACGGCGACCTCGGGCGCGTGCTCCACTACCTGGCGACCGGCGAAGCCGTGCAGGCGCCCGGGGTGGTAACTATTCCACCGCATGATTACGGTGTGGCGGTCATCCTGTACGCAGCCGCCGATCGCGTGGTGCCACCCGAGCAGGTGATGGGCCTGCGCGCCGGCATCGGCACATTCCTCCTGGCGTCGCAATTGACGCTGGTCGACATGAAACAGGCGAACGCGACGTTCGCGAAAGCGCGAGAGATGGTCAAGGAACTGCCCGAGCCATCCGCGACCTATCTGACCTATGTGAACGACCGCAATGTCAAGGCGCTTGGTCCCATCCTGGTGCCACATCTCGGCATGCAGGCAGATCCGGCAGCCTCGCCCGAACGCGCGGCGTCTGTTCCGGCGGCCCCGGTGTTCCTGCTGCACGGCGACGAGGATACGGTCATCCCGGCGGCAGAATCGGTCGTTCTCGGCAATTACCTGCGCTCCAAGGGGGTGGACACGCGAGTGCTGCTCAGTCAGATCATCACGCATGCGGAGCTCGATAGGTCCGCTGCGGCGGCCGAAACGTGGAAACTCGTCGCGTTCTGGGCAGACATACTTCGCCGCTGACGGCCGCGCACGCTAAAGCGTGCGCGCTACAACCGCAGTGACGAACACGGCAATATACGATCGAACGCGCACCCTGAAGGGTGCGCGCTCCGAAACGGCGCCGAACGTAGAGCGCAGGCTTTAGCCTGCGCGATGACCCCTGCGCCGAACAACGATGCAGCAACGCCTTCAGAAGGTTCTTGCTCAAGCGGGCATCGCTTCGAGGCGCGCCGCCGAGAAGCTGATCGCCGAGGGACGCGTGTCCGTGAACGGGACCACCGTGCGCGAGATGGGCACGAAGGCGGATCCCGGCGCCGACGATATCAGGGTCGATGGCCGGCGCATCAAGGCGGCGCAGAAGGCCCGCTATATTCTGCTGAACAAGCCTGCCGGCTACGTGAGTACCCGCTCCGACCCGCAGCGTCGGCCAACCGTGATCGATCTGCTGCAAGGCGTGCGCGAATACGTGTACCCCGTCGGACGCCTCGACTACGACACCGAAGGACTGCTGCTGCTGACCAACGACGGCGATCTTGCCGCGCGGCTCACGCATCCTCGACACGGCGTCGAACGGACCTACGAGGCGCGCGTTGCCGGAATACCCGATGCGGCGGCTCTCGAACGTTTGCGGAAAGGCATTCCGCTCGACGGCCGCAAAACGCTGCCAGCCGACGTCAGGTTGTTGAGTCCGGTGCGCGGCCATGACAGCGTACTGAGACTGACCATTCGCGAAGGACGGAACAGGCAGGTGCGCCGGATGTGCGAAGCCGTGGGCCATCCGGTGCGCACATTGCGGCGCATCCGCATTGGCCCGCTTGAAGATCGGCGCCTGAAGACCGGGCAGTGGAGGGAACTGAGCGCGGAGGAATTACGCGCGCTCAAGGCACGTGTAAAGTTCAAACTTCAAAGTGCAAAGTAAGTTTCGAAGTCAACGTCACTTGTTACTTACTTTTCACTTTGCACGTTGAAGTTCGAACGTGCGTCTTCCTCATCCAGCGGCAGCATGTCCTCTTTCGGCGTGATTTCCGTGAGGCCCGCCGGCGGGTCGAAGCCGAGCGCCTCCGCCATGTCCTCCACCTTTGGCAGATCGCCGAGATCGTTCAGGCCGAACCGTATGAGGAATTCCCTGGTCGTCGCGTAGAGAAACGGGCGTCCCACCACATTCTTGCGACCGATGATCTTGATCAGATGCCGCTCGAGCAGCGTCGACAGGACCCCGGACGTGTTGACACCCCGGATTTCGGAGATCTCGACCGCGGTAATCGGCTGCTTGTATGCGATCACGGCAAGCGTCTCGAGGGCCTGCACGGTAAGCTTCTGAGCCGACCGCTCGTGAAACAGCCGCCGCACCCACTCGTGCAGCTCGGGCCGCGTGACAATCTGGTAACCACCGGCCACTTCCACAAACTGAAGGCCAGGCCGCTGGGCGTACTCGTCCTTCAAGACATGCACGGCCGCCGCGATGTCCTCTTTCGGCTCGTCGGCGAGCAGCTTGAACAACATCTTCGCGGTGATCGGTTCGGGAGACGCAAAAATGAGCGCCTCTACGATCGCCTTCAGCTCCGCGGATGCGGTTCCAGTTATCTGATTGTCGTCTGACATATCCCTCAACGGGCCACAGATACACAGAGGCACAGAAACAAATACTTCACCTCGTGTTCTCCGTGTCTCTGTGTCTCTGTGGCTTGTGGTTGTGAACGGCGCATCGCCTCAAGCGCTTTGTGGATCGCCAATCGGGTGAGGCGCGTCAGCCGGGCGTGCGCGCTTGTAGACGCGAATCGCCGCGAGGCTTCCCGACTGGAATATGCGCACCAGCTTCAGACGGATCATTTCGAGCAGCGCCAGGAAGGTCACGATCACGAACGAGCGTGAGCCATCCCCGTCTGCAAACAAATCTTCGAACCCGCACGCCTCGGTCTCCGACAAGCGCGCCAGCAGCTGCTGAATACGGTCCTCCATCGAAATCTGGTCGGGCGGCAGGACCATGCGTGGGCGGCGGCTTGCCCGTTCCAGCACCCCCCGGAATGCAGCCAGCAGGCTGAACAGATCCACCTCCAGCTCCGGTTCGTAGGGTTCTCCCGCTGCCTCGACCACGCTGGCGTCCGCGCGCGTGAATTGTGCGCCGCGCAGCGTCTCGCGGTCGTGAAGGAGCTCCGCCGCAGCCTTGAACTTCTGGTGCTCGATCAGGCGGCGTATCAGTGCCTCACGCGGATCCTCTTCTTCGACCTCGTCGAGCATCGGGTCGGGTCGCGGGATCAGCATCCGCGATTTGATGTGAATCAACGTCGACGCCATCACCAGGAACTCGCCGGCCACGTCGAGGTTCAGCTCCTGCATGAGATCGATGTACTCGAGATACTGCTGTGTGATCAGGGTGATCGGGATGTCGTAGATGTCCACCTCGTTCTTGCGAATGAGGTGGAGCAGAAGATCGAGCGGCCCTTCGAATGCGTCGAGCTTGATGTGGTAGGCGTCAGGGGACGATTCGAAATCGTGGTCCTGCATCGCAGACGTCACGCTTATGATAGTAAGTTGCGGTCCGTTTCCACCAACCTAAAATTTCTTCGATGAGCGAGATGACCAACGCCGGCGTCGCCGGCACGTTCGAGGAGGCCGTCCGCCGGTCGCAGGCGCTGCGCGACGACTTCGTCAAAAACCCACGGCGATACCGCGTACTGACAGGCGATCGCCCCACCGGGCCGTTGCACATCGGCCACTACTTCGGCTCTCTCAAGAACCGGGTGGAATTGCAGGAGCTTGGGCTCGACACGTTCATCGTCGTCGCCGACTACCAGGTGCTGACCGATCGCGACTCGGTCGACAGCATTCCGGAGAACGTCTCAGAGCTGGTTCTCGATTACCTGGCGGCCGGACTCAACCCCATGAGCGGCCACACCCACATTTTTTGCCACAGTCATGTTCCCGCGCTCAATCAGCTCCTCGTCCCATTTCTGACCCTGGTTGGCATGGGCGAGCTGGATCGCAACCCGACCGTCAAGGAAGAGATCGATGCGGCCGGTCTCACCACGGTCAACGCAGCCATGTACACATATCCTGTTCACCAGGCCGCCGACATTCTGTTCTGCAAGGGGAACGTCGTGCCCGTTGGCAGGGATCAGCTGCCGCACCTCGAGCTCACCCGCAAAATTGCGCGCCGATTCAATCAGCGATTCTGCCAGAGCCGTCCACCCGTGTTTCCCGAACCAGAAGCGTTGCTCTCGGACGCGCCGAAGATCCTCGGCCTCGACGGGAGCCAGAAGATGAGCAAGAGCCGCAACAATGCGGTCATGCTGCGCGCCACCGCGGATGAGACGGCCGCCCTCATAAAGAAGGCGAAAACCGACACGGAGCGCCAGATCACCTACAACCCCGGCCAACGGCCGGAAGTGGCAAACCTGCTCCTTCTCGCATCGCTGTGCACAGGCGAGCCACCCGAGAGCATCGCGATGCGCATCGGCGATGGCGGCAGCGGAGCACTCAAGAAGGTGGTGACGGAGGCGCTGAACGACACCCTTGCGCCGATCCGCGCCCGCCGTACGGAGCTCGCCGGCGCCGCCCGCGACGTCGTGCGCGACACGCTCAGCCGCGGCATCGCTGAGGCGAACAGCACCGCGAACACAACGCTCCAGGAAGCGCGCGCCGCGATGAATATGGGTTACGGGCTGGATTCTTAGAACCGGTTTCACAACATAGGCCGATCCTTTTGGACCCGGCAGGTCAGGCGGGTCCGGAAGGACCCGCCCTACACGCGGTGGCGCGTTAGAGCAGCCAGGACAACAACAGCGACTCCGGCGGAGTGATGACCGTCCACAGCACCCCTGTTAGCATCAAGCCGTAAAGAATCAGAAACCCATACGGTCGCAACTGATCGAACGTTCTCGCCATGGATCCAGTGAGCAGACCCGCTAGAACGTTCCCTCCGTCGAGTGGTGGCACAGGCACCATGTTAAAAAGGGCGAGCAATACGTTCACGCGCACGACCATATAGAGTCCCCCGGCAAGACCTCCGGAATTACCTATTCCAGTCGGGCTGACGTCAACCGGCGCGACCAAGCGAAGGACGACCGCAGCAACGATCGCGATCAACAGATTGCTGGCCGGCCCGGCTGCGGCGATCGCCATGAACTTTTGCCGCCAGTTGCGACCGAGCCTCGCGGAGTTCACCGGAACCGGCTTCGCCCAGCCGATGAGCGGCAGATTGGTCGCCATCGCGATCAGCGGAAACAGAATCGTCCCGATCGGATCGACGTGTACAGCCGGATTGAGGGAGAGCCGGCCGAGCATACGCGCGGTTGAATCCCCAAGCCGGTCCGCAGACCAGGCGTGCGCCGCTTCGTGCACCGTCAGGGAAATCAGGAGGACGATGAAGCCCGAGAGAAGCTGAGCGAAATCCAGATTCATGTAATCGCTGACTACTTCGCCGGCGTCGCCAGCGGCTTTCCTTTTTCGACCACGAAGCTGGCGATGGCCCTGACCGGCGTGTTTCCCTTGTTGATTCCTTCGTGCACCTTGCCGGCGTCGACGGAGAACGTTTCTCCAGTCTTGTACGTCGTTGAGGGCCGGCCATCGTGGTCGAGTGTCAGCGCACCCTCCACCACGTGAACGATCGCCGTGCCAGGATGGGTGTGACGTCCCTCCCGTCCCCCGGCCGGTATCGTCACCGCGACAAGCACGTTCTGATACCCCGGAATCGCGACGTCCTGCTGAAGCAGCACCTTGCGGTCGACGGCTGGCTGCTGGGCCTGCACCATCGACAGCGCACCGATCCCGATGAGCATCGCAACGGTGAAAGCCGCCGGAAGACGTGTGATCAACTTCGTGTTCATGGTTTCCTCGTCGGCAAGAAGTGGGGCCGACAGCGTACCACAAGGCGTCGGCCCCGCGACGAGGCTCTGGGCTAACTGGCCACTCGCAAAACAATCGCGCCAGCGCCGTACGCGGCAACGGCGATGATGCCGCCGAGCACGAGCATCTCCAGCCCCGCCCTCCACCACCGGTCGAGCGTCACCGTCGCCCGCGCCGCACCCACGCTGAAGAGCGACACCATCGTGAGGACCGCGGACGCCGGCAGCCGAACATCATCGGACAACGCCAGCGTATATGGGACAAGCGGCACGGCGCCGGCGAGGACGAACGCTATCAGGGTGGCGAGGCCATGTTTCCATGGATATGCCTCTTCCTCCGGCAGGCCGGCCGCCGCCAGTGCGCTCTCATGAGAGCGGATAGCCAGGAGGTTCCCAACGCCCATGGCGATGCCATCGGCCGCAAGGTTGGCGGTACCAACGATCAGCACCGCGATCGTTGACAACGACCCTCCTGCAACCCCGGCGACCACGGCAAACGTCGTGATGATGCCGTCGTTTGCCCCATAGACGAGGTCTCGGATGTAGTGGCGTGCGATCCCGACAATCCCCGATGGTTCGACGTGCAGCGATTCGCGTGGCACATCCGTTTCCTTCGCAATCCGGATGCCTGCCCGCCCTCTCGTGCGCATCTCATCCGTTGTGGCAGAGCGAGATTCACTTGGAATCAGATCAGAGGCGGAACCCATCCCGAGAGAAATGTCTTCAAGTAGGGATCCTGAGAGGCGCGCAGAGCCTCGGCGTGTCCCTCGAAGTAAATCCGTCCATCCCTGAGCATGATGAATTCGTCTTCCGCGGCCTTGCCCTGATTGGCAGGGACGATCGTGAGGCGACCGTTCTCGCCCCTCGCCTCATGTGTGGCGATGTAGAAGGCGTCGGGGAGCTGGTGAGTGACGAGGATCGACGTGACACCCTCCAGGTCTCTCAACTTGATAATTTCGTCGATGACCGTCCGCGCCGTAATCGGGTCGAGTCCCGACGTCGGATCGTCGAACAACAGGAGCCGCGGCCGCGCGGCCATGGCGCGGGCAATGGCAACGCGCCGCCGCTGTCCCCCTGACAGCTCGGACGGCATCCGATCCATGTACTCGTCCAAACCGACAAAGCCAAGGACCTCCTCGACCCGGCGGCCCACCTGGTCGACAGGGATGTCGGTTTCCTCGTAAAGCCGGTATCCCGCGTTGTCGGCTACGGTCAGCGAATCGAACAGAGCCGTCTCCTGAAAGAGCATGCCGATGTCGCCGCGCACCTTCATCAACTGGTCCTCGGTCATCGTATCGATGCGTTCACCATTGACGTAGATGGCGCCAGCGTCCGGTTTCAGCAGGCCAAGAATCAATTTGAGGACGACCGACTTGCCCGCGCCGCTCCCGCCAAGCAGGAAGGTCATGTGTCCGGCATGTATCGAAAAGCTGATCTCGCGCAGAACCACGTTGTCGTCGAACGCCAGCGATACCTTCTCGAAGGAAACGACAGGCACATCAGCGCCGGCGGTCCGGCCGTCACTCGACGACGCGGGGGCGGGCGAAGTCGTCAACTGCTGTAATCCGCGGCAGGTCGAGGCCCGGCGTCTGCCGCGCGCACCTGACGCTCGGCTTCGGTCTTCACCGGCGCGAGCAACAGCCAGCGAATCAGGCGGATACCGGGCGAGAAGAACGCCCAGTACCAACGGAAGGTGGCGCGCGACGCGGCGTCCGTGGTCATCGCACGGGTTTCGGTACGAAAGATTGATTCGGCCTCGCCAAGCGGATCGGCACGCAGCGTCCAGACGATTTTCACGTAGTCGGCCTCATCGAAGGCCGCAAATTGATCCGGAGGCACGGCTCGAAAGGTGACGTTCGCTTCCCACGGCCGCGTGACCGCCCCGACAACGATCTCGCGTCCGGGATCCTCGGCGAGCACACCCCAGCCAAGAGACTCCACAAGCGGCAGCAGACCATGCGGGCGCGAACGACTGTCCGGTGCGGCGCCCAGAACGACCTCGCGCGTCTTGAAGATGGCGCGCACGACCGGTGACTCGAACAGATCCTGTTCGCACGCAGCGGCCAGCGTCACCGGCGCAGGAGCAGCGACCCGCACGTGTTTACGTTCCACCACCTCGTACGTCGGCATGAACCGATCGAGCAGTGAATCTTCTTCCTCAGGCCTCGCCGGCGCCCTGTGACCGTATCGGGACCACGTCACTCCAACATACGTGGCGTAGGCGCCCACGGCCGCGCCGATGCCGGCCGCCAGCCATCGAGACACCGATCGCGTCTGTGACGTCGTGCTCATAACGCATCCATATGATGTTCCATCAGCGAAATCGACGCACGATCCAACGCTTTCAAGAGATGGACCGCCCTTCCGGCTCTGCTGTCGACTGCATCTTGTCTGGAGCGCCGCACATCAGCGAAACTGACACTGGTCTACGGCCAATTCGTCCGATACGCCTCTTGCTGCGAGGAGCCCTATGCCCGAAACACTGTCCACGATGCTCGATCTGGGAACCACAGTCCCTTCGTTCAAACTGCCTGATTTCGACGGCCGGCTCGTTTCCGACGCGGACTTCCAGGGCGGCAAGGGACTCCTGGTCGCCTTTATCTGCAAGCACTGCCCTTTCGTCAAACACATCCGGCAGGGGTTCGTGCGGTTCGTCAACGAGTACGAAGCCAAGGGGCTCAAGGTTGTCGCGATCATGTCAAACAGCGTGGAGGAATTCCCGGAGGACGGCCCCGAGGGGATGAAACAGGAGGCCGCGGAAGCGGGCTACACGTTCCCGTACCTGTTCGACGAGAAGCAGGAGATCGCCAAGGCGTTTCGCGCCGCCTGCACGCCTGACTTGTTCCTGTTCGACGGCAACCGGCGGCTGGCGTACCGCGGCGAGTTCGATGACAGCCGCCCGAAAAATAATGTTCCCGTCACCGGCGCCGAGCTGAGGGCCGCCGCTGACGCGGTGCTTGCTGGAAAGCCGGCGCCGGCGACGCAGAAGCCGAGCATCGGCTGCAACATCAAGTGGTACCCGGGCAACGCACCGGTGTACTTCAAGACTTAGCGCCTGGAGCTACGGCTTTCCCCAGATTTTCCTGTAGATGTCCTTGTAGCCGTTCTCCGGCTCGTAACGGTTGTTCGGGCCGCCGTCGCGATCGAGATTCGACGCAGTGAACAGGTGCGGCGGCGGCACGAATCCGCTGGGCGGCTGTCCTGCAAACGCGCGGTTCAGCTCGTCGATGCACATCCAGCCCTGGAGGTGCAGCGGCTCGGCCACCGTGCCGATCTGATAGCGGCGCTGGCGGATACGCTGGAACGCCGTCACCGACCCATCACCCGACGAAATCTGCCGCGGGTAGCCGCTGGCGGCGTCGACGCCGGCAGACTGGAGCGACGGCGCCGAGAAATCGAAGTACAGATCGTTGACCGCAATGCTGTGGGTCCATGTCTGGCCGTACTTCGTCAGCAGCGACGTGGTCAGGCTGGGCATGCGGTTGGCGAGATCGCCCATCGGCGTATCGTCAATCGCGAGCACTTCGCAGCCTGCGCACCCCTTGATGACTTCGGCTGACGTATCGGTCTTGACGGTGGAGATCGTCGTGATGCTGTCCTTGAACAGCATGACCTTCGCTGTCCCGTTGGAGTCGACGACCGCATAGAACGCCGCAGCCCTGGCCACTTCACGAGGATCGGTGGTGATGTTGGTGAACACCGGCGGCGAGCTGATCGGGCCAGGCGCCGCGGCAGCGTGCCAGCCGACGAGCTTGATACCCATGTCCGCAGCCTTCTGGATCACCGGTGTCTGCTCCAGCGTGTCCACGTTGCCGAGAATGATGCCGTCCGGCTTCAGCGCGATCGCCTGGTTGAGCGCGGTGGTGCGCCCCTGCACCGATCCCTGGCCGTCGAGGATCCGGAAATCCCAGCCGATCACTTTGGCTGCGTCCTGCGCGCCATCGCCGGCTCCCTGCGGACCGCCGTTGCGCTGATCGGACGAGACGTAGACGATCAGCTTCTTCGGCTGTGCGGCAGGACCTGTGGTTGGACCGGTCCAGGGTGTACCGGGCGCGGTCACCTTGGCGATGTACTCCTTCGCCATCGCGAGATACGCATCGTCCACGGCGGGCTTCGCACCCGTCTCACCAGCGTTCGATCCAGCGCCGCCACCGCCTCCGCACGCGACGGAGAAGCCGGCCAGTGTTGCGGCCAACGTCCACACTCTAGGTAGCAGCCGATACTTCACCATCTCCCTCGTTCCTCTGTGACTTCGTGCTCGTGCGCTCGGGTTCAAGCGTCGGCACCGGGGGCTTGCGGATCGTAGCCGAACGGCGCCGCTGCGCGAAGCCGGCGAGCGCAATGGCAACGAGCAGCGTGATTCCATTGAACAGCGGCTCGACGAAAAACGCGCCGCCGAGCTGCTGAATGCCGGAGATTCCTACGGCCAGGATCATGACGCCGACGAGTGTGCCCCACACGTTCACGCGTCCAGGCCTGATCGTGGTCGAGCCGAGAAACGTGCCGACCAGCGCCGGCAGCAGGTAGTCCAGCCCCACGTTCGCCTGCCCGATCTGAAGCTTGCTCGCGAGCACGCAGCCCGTAAATGCCACCAGCAGCCCGGATGCGACGAACACGCCAATGATGTGCGCGCGCACGGGGATGCCATTGAGCGCCGCGGCGTTTTCGTTTGCGCCAATCGCGTAGACATGACGGCCAAGCGGCATGCGTTCGGTGGCAATCCACAGCACTGCGGCCAGCACGAGCACATAAACGGCGGGAATCGGTATCCCCAGAATCGACAGGCCGTTGATCTGGATGAAACCCTGGGGCAGCGCTCCGATTACCTGGCGGCCCTCGGTGTGCCAGAGGGCAAGCGCATAAAAGATCGTGCCGGTGCCGAGCGTTGCAATGAAAGAGTCAATCTGGGCGACCTCGACGAGGAGTCCGTTGATCAATCCTGCTGTGGCACCGCACAACAACACGATGAAGCACGCCAGCGGCCACGGGAACTGATACTGGACCTGAAGACTAATCGCAAGGATGTGCCACAACACGATCCCGAAGCCGACGGTGAGGTCGATGCGTCCGGCCATCATCGGCACCATCGCCGCCAGCGCCAGGAGCGCGATGATCGCCTTGTCGCTCAGGATCGATCGCGCGTTGATGGCGGTTGGAAACGACTCTGGAAGCAGCAGCGAAAACACCGCGATGAGCACGACGGTGAGGATCGGAAGGCCGTACACCGGGAGCACGCGCATGAACGCCCGGCCGCGGCCCAGCGCGGCCAACTCGGAACGCGTCGGCTCGAGGGCGTTAGATTTGAGGGACGGCATCGTCGGTCCGGGACCGGGTGACCCTGGCCGACGCGGCGGCGAGGAGATTTTCAGCGCACAGGTCGTGGCCTGACAACTCGGCGGCAACACGGCCGCGATGGAATACCAGAGCGCGATGGCAGACTTTTGCGACCTCCTCGAAATCGGTCGAGACGAGCAGAATCGTGGCGCCGCCCGCGAGCACGACGTCGAACAACCGGTAGATCTCTGCCTTCGCGCCCACATCGACGCCGGCGGTCGGATCCTCGAACACGTAGATCCTCGCCTTGAGATGCAGCCAGCGCCCCACGACGACCTTCTGCTGGTTGCCGCCGGACAGCCACTCGATCGGCAGCGAGCAGTCGTTCGGCCGCAGTCCGATACGTTCTCCGAGCTCGAAGGCAGATCGCGATTCGCGCTTCGGTTGCAGATACGACAGCGCTTTACAGCCCGCAGCAACCGGATTGAGAAACAGGTTTTCTCGAATCGACAGTCCCGGCACCACCGATTCGGCGACCCGGTCCGCGCAGACGAGGTTGATGCCGCGACGGATCGCCTGGCGAGGCGAGGAGACAGTGATCGGCTCCTCGTCCAGCAGGATTCGTCCGCCGGTTATCGGCGCGAGCCCGAACAGTGCGCGGCCGACCCGTTCCTGCCCGGCTCCCCGCAGCCCCACGAAGCCCACCACCTCGCCAGCCCGCAGACGACAGTTCAAGACGGTTGTGTCCTCGATGGTGACGTGCTCGAAGACGAGACGGGCCGATCCTTCGTGCCGCGCCGGCCGCTTGAAGACCTGCGATGGCTCGCGGCCCACTATCAACAGGATGATCTCTTCGGCGCAGGTATCTCCGACGGGCCGTTCGCCGACGACGCGACCGTCGCGCAGGATGACCATGCGGTCGGCGATCTCGAACACCTCGTCGAGCCGGTGCGAGACGTAGATCATGCCGACACCGTGCGCCCGCAGCCGCCGGAGGGCGGTGAACAACCGGGACACTTCGTTGGCGGGCAGGCTGGCCGTGGGTTCGTCGAGCACCAGCACTTCCGCATCCGCAACCAGCGCGCGGGCAATCACCACGAGCGACTTCTCGGTGCGGGTGAGGTGATGAATACGCAGGTCGGGATCGATGTCCGCGCCGACCATCTCCAGGGCGCGCGCCGCACGCCTGCGCACCGCGTTCCAGTCGATAAGCCCCAGGCGACGCGGAAAGCCGAGCATGAGCGAGATGTTTTCTGCGACGGTCATCCATTCGATGAGGCCAAGATCCTGATGGATGAACGCGATGGGGAGACGCCGCAATGTGTGCGTCACGTCGCGGCCGCGGTACGTGATCGTCCCGGCATCAAGCGAATGAACGCCGGCGAGTATCTTGATCAGCGTCGTCTTGCCCGCGCCGTTTTCGCCCAGGAGCGCGACGATCTCTCCCTCGCCAACGTCGATCCCTGCGTCGTTCAGCGCCTGCGTGCCGCCAAAGTGCTTCGACACGCCGCGCATTCTCAGAAGAGGCTCCTGCCCCACCGTTTTCGATGAAGTCCCCAGCAATCTTCGGAGCATACACCCTTGCGGGGCGTCGATCGATTCAGGTGGTAGGTAGTGTCCGGCTTCCCGGACTGCCGCCAGGTCCGCCTGCCCTTCGACGGCACTCAGGGCACCCCGAGCACGTCGAGTGGTGAAGGCGGACACTCCGGGTGCGTGTGCGTCATTCCGCGACTGCTGTCGCGCGGCTGACCACGACCGCCGATCCGGATGACATCGCGTCGTAATAGCGAGTGAAGCGCTGTGCCTCGGCGGCGGTATACGATTTGAGATTGGTGGCCCAACGGTACGAGATGGGCTGGAACCAGAGCTCCGCTTCCACGCGGAGTGGCCCGTCTGCGCCCTCGACCGGAATCGCGTACCGGATGGTGTCGCTGCCGCCTACGAAATCCTCGTCGTCCACCGCACCGCCCTGCGGCGCGATTTCCCGTTCGACCTTCCGCTTCTCGAATCCTGCGGGCAGGAGACGGTTGTCCTTGACGAATCGCACCGCCGTCAGGAGACCGGTGGTCGGGACACCATCCTGCCCCACCATGATGTCCTCGTAGATCTGAACCTGGTCGGGCTGTGTGATTTCGCGGTAATGCGGCTCGAAGCGGACCGGGTCGGCGTCGTTGTCGTTGCCGGCGATCGATCCATTTGGATTGAGATGCCCCGATTCAAACACCGTCCGATTGTTTCGATCGACCACCTTAACGTGGAGCCACGCACGCCGCGAGGGATAGGCCGTGGGGAACTTGTGGCCGCCCAGGTTCTCCACCGAGATGCTGGCGATCAGGCGGCCGTTCGTAATCTCGGGCGGCGTGTCGATTGCAATCGCGGCGGCTTTCGAATTGAGGTGCGCCACCGTACGCACGGCGGCACCCTCGAGCTCCGCCGGCAGCGCCAGCACGCCAAGCTCGCCGCGGTAGCGGTTCAGCATCCGCTGAACGAAGAAGTTTCCGCCCAGGAACACGTGTCGCGACATTCCTTCCCGGAACTTGCCGAGCGCGCTCGTCATCCGGACCGGTTCCTCGACCACCGGCATGTGGCAGCTTTGGCAGCTCTGCTTCTCGCGGAAGTCGCTGTTGAACCATTCCTGGTAGGGCATCTGCTCCGGCAGTTCGCCAATCTTCTGACCGTTCGGACCAAGCGCCGTGGTGATCAGCGTGTGACATGTGGCGCACAGCTCGGACTGCCGGACGTGTTTCCCTTCTGTGGGTCGATAGCCACCGGACGAGGTGCGCATGATCCGGTTTTCACCGTTATCAATCTGGAATGGGCCGAACTCTTCACGCTCTCCAGGCGGCCGGATCGTGTCGATGACGAAGCCGCCGACGAAGCTCTCGCGCGTGCCGAGGTTGTCGGGCCTGATCTGATGGCACAGCGAGCAGGACACGCCGTCCTGAGCCATCTTGTCGATACGCTTGTCGGAACCGAAATCGAGATGCGCGAACACTTCCGGCGCACGCTTCTCGAACCGCGATTGGGTATGCGCCATCGGCATGTGACACTTCGAACATTCCTCCTCGATGGACGCGCGAGACTCAGGGTGGTCGATCGTCTCCCTGCGGACACCGGCCTGCCAGTAGGGATCTCTCGCGGAATTCGCCATCATCGTCGGGCGCCACGCAAATCCGATGGAAATGTCCTCGCCCCCTGAAGTCGACAGCGTGTTGTGGCACGCCATGCAGCGATCCGACGTCTGAAACAGTTCCTTGCTGGTCCGCTCGTGGGCGCCCTGGGCCTGCTGCGTGACAGGCACCGCCAGCAGGATCAGAACTCCCGCGGCCAGCAGGCCTCTACCAGCCATCGCGGAGACCTCCGTCGAAGAAATCCCATAGCGCGTAGAACGAGACCTGCGTCGATCGACTTTCCGTATTGTTCAACGGTCGTCGAATGCCCACATTCACGCGGACGTGCTGACGTCTATTCAGTGAGATCTGGAGTTGCGGCACGATGTCCCAGTTCATGCGTTCGCCGGTTTCGAGCTCCCGGTCGGTGAGAATCTCCACCATCGGCGTCCATAGCCGTCCAAAACTGCCATCCTCGGCGAGGCTCTTGCCGAGAGCCACCCTCCCGAAGACGCCGCGCGGGGCCCGTCCGGTGTCGGTCGGCAGCGCGGCGCCCACCTGCGCCTGAAGGAAGCTGAGACGCGGCATGAGCTGGCCGACCGCGACAAACGTCTCGAACTTCGGCACGCCGAGTCCGAGACCTCGGGATTCGTGTCCAGTTGGCAGTGCGGCTTCACCGACCACGCTGACGATCGATCCGGATGCGAAGTTGCTGAAGAGCACGCGCTTGTAACCAGCGACCAGGTCGCCGACGCCGCCGACCCATTCGCCGGTGTGCTCCGCGAAACCAAAGGGCGCCACGATCTCGAGCTGGTTTCGCGCGCCGAACCGTTTTTCATAGATGATTTTGTTGGTCACGGCCCCGGCACCGCTGGCATTGACGGCGGTCTGAATCACCCACTCATCTTCGGGAAACGCCTTTTCCGTGAACAGCGGACGCGGAAGGTTCAATTCGCCGAGCGGCCACGCGGCATCCGGACACTGCTCGACGCAGATACGCCATCACTTTGTCGATCTGATCGAGCGTCAGCGCCTCCCCGAACGAAGGCATGATCTCGGAGAACCCGCGCCGCGCGCCGCCTTCATGGATAATCGCGCGCCAGTCCCACGTCCGCTCGCGCGTGCTGCCGTTGCAGTCGGAGAAATCGGGGAAGGTGGCCGGCGGCTCGAACCCGAGCGTGGTTTCCGGTTGTCCTGTCGCGCCCGGCCCGTGACAACCGATGCACGCGGCTTCGAAAATTTCGCGGCCGGTCTCGAGCCGCAATTGCGGAAGAACCTGTGTCGACTGAGGTCCGTCGGCGGAGAGACGCGCACCGTACGAGATTGCAACGATCCAGAGCAGAGATGCGAGACGAACGATCCGTGACGACCGCATCGCGCCACGCACCGTAGCACGCAGATCGGCGCGACCGGTAATTAGAGAACTATTCTCAGACTCAGTCTCGAAATGGCGTGCGACCCACAACAAGCCACAGAGCGCACAGAGACACAGAGGCGTGAATATTTCTTTCTTCGCGGTCCGCGGAAATCCGAAGGCTGTCGTCCGGTTAGAACGCCGGGCGCGGTATCTTGCGAAGCGCGACTTACGGAGCCGTGATCACCGAAAGTGGATAAAAGCGCTCTGCAGCCTGAGAACCGCGTCGCTCACGGAGCGGCGCGGATGGTCGAACGAACTGCGAAAGAGCGCTTTTTCCACGGCTACGTACGGAGCGCGGAGCAAGATGCCGCACCCGGCGGTCGAACCCGATCGTAAACTGAGCGAGGTTTTCGGTATCCGAAGCCGGGAGGCGGATCCTGCGGCGCGGGTCCGGCTGAAGCCGGACACTACGGAAGCGCTGTAATCAGTCCGAAATGCGGTGCTATCCGCAACAGGCCAGAGGCACAGAGACACAGAGGCGTGAATATTTCTTTCTTCGCGGTCCGCGGAAATCCGAAGGCTGTCGTCCGGTTAGAACGCCGGGCGCGGTATCTTGCGAAGCGCGACTTACGGAGCCGTGATCACCGAAAGTGGATAAAAGCGCTCTGCAGCCTGAGAACCGCGTCGCTCACGGAGCGGCGCGGATGGTCGAACGAACCGCGAAAGAGCGCTTTTTCCACGGCTACGTACGGAGCGCGGAGCAAGATGCCGCACCCGGCGGTCGAACCCGATCGTAAACTGAGCGAGGTTTTCGGTATCCGAAGCCGGGAGGCGGATCCTGCGGCGCGGGTCCGGCTGAAGCCGGACACTACGTCCGTGGCGACGAGGCCTACTGCCTGGCGAAGTAGTCAATCACCGCGGCGGCCGCTTTCGATCCAACCACAGCGTCGAGCTCCTCGCGTGTGGCCCGCCGAACTCCCGCGACACTTCCGAACGCCGTCAGCAGCAGACGACGGCGGCGTGGGCCGATGCCGGACACGCGATCGAGCTCCGAACGCAGATCGCGCATCGATCGCGCCCGGCGGTGAAACGTCACGGCGAAACGGTGCGCTTCGTCCCTGATCCGCTGCAGCAGCAGCAGCGCCGGGTCGTCTTCCGGCAACGCGATTGGGTCTGACCGATCGCGTGTGAAGAGCAGCTCCTCCCGCTTCGCGATGCCGACCGCCACCAGGTTGCCCAACCCAATCGACTGGAGACCATCGTAGGCCGCGGTCAGCTGTCCCTTGCCGCCGTCGATCAGAATCAAATCGGGAAACGGACCACCGTCTTCCATCACCTTGCGATACCGCCGCTGGACCACCTCGCGCATGGCCGCGAAATCATCCGGGATCCGGGATGCGGGATCCGCGCTCCCGAGTCCTCTGATCCGAAACTTCCGGTACTCGCCTTTCTTCATCCGGCCGTCCTCGCAGACAACCATCGCCGCCACCGTCTCACTGCCCTGGATCGTCGAGATGTCGAAACATTCGATCCGCCGCGGGATAACGGGAAGCCCGAGAGTGGCGCGAAGCGTCTCGAGGGCATCGAAATGCGCCGCGGTGATCTCGTTGAACCGTGTCCTGTACGACAGCTCGGCGTTTCGCGTGGCCAGCTCGACCAGGGCGCGTTTGTCGCCGCGTTGAGGCACGGCGATACGAACCCGTCGCCCGGCACGCCCCGTCAGCCACGCTTCGATCGCATCGGCGTCCTCGATGTCCAGCGGCAGGTGAATCTCGGCTGGCGGAATCCGCGCCTCGTAAAACTGCTGCAGCGCCGCCTGAAGAACGTCCGCATCGCGGGGAACGATGCCGCCAGGCTCGGTCGCCAGCTCCACCCGCTCGACGACCCGGCCGCCCCGCATCGAAAACACCTGGATGGCGCCGCCGCTTGGACCCACCTTCAGGCCGAACACGTCGCGATCGCCCAGCTCCGGCGTCGCCACCTTCTGCTGCCGATCGCGCAGCACCTGCACGGTTCGCAGTGCGTCTCTCAGCTGCGCGGCTTCCTCATATCGCTGCGCGTCTGCTGCCTCGGTCATCCGGCCGCGAAGCGTCTCGAGCAGCTCGTCGTTCCGTCCTTCGAGGAGCAGTTTCGTGCTGGCCACGGCCACTCCATACCGTTCCTGTCCGCAGATTTCGGCGACACACGGCGCGATGCAGCGCTTGATGTCGTATTCGAGGCACGGGCGCCCCCGTTGTCCCGTGATCACCTCATTGCACGACCGGATGCCAAACAGCCTGTGGGCAAGCGACATCGTCCTGCGCGCGAGCTTGGCCGGCAGGAATGGACCGGCGTAGTAATCGTCGCCCTTCTCGACATGCCGCGCCACGAGGATCCGGGGAAATGCTTCACTCGTCGTGAGCTGCAGATAGGGATAGTTCTTGTCGTCGCGAAGCAGGATGTTGTACTTCGGGCGGCGCTGCTTGATGAGGTTGTTCTCGAGGGCAAGCGCCTCCATCACCGAGTCCGTGACGATTACCTCGATCGACGTAATCTCTTCGAGCAGCGCATCGTGCCTGGGGCTGAGACCGCCCGCCGCGAGATAACTGCGCACACGATCCCTCAGCGCACGCGCCTTGCCGACATAAATCGTGTCGCCGGCGGCGTTGCGCCACAGATAGACACCCGGCTGTTCGGGCAGCCGCGCGATCTGCTCCTTGAGGAGATCGATAGCCATGAAATTTACGGATTGACGAAATTACGGATCGACGAAATTACGCGAAAGCACCAGAACCCAATACAATCCGTAAATTCGGTCAATTCGTAAATTCGTCAATTCCCTACGGCAGAGTGCTATATTGTCGCGTCTATCCTGGCGGCCGAAACCCCTAATCATAACAAGCCATGACGTTTACCGCGCTCGTGGGAACCGCGTGCATGTTCCCGCTCCGCGCCATTATCGCCGCCAGCGTCGCCCTCAGGATTCACCCGAACACGCTGACGCTCATCGGCGTGCTGCTGAACATCACGGCGGCCTGGGCGCTCGCCATCGACCGGTTCCTCATCGCCGGCGTCTTCATGATCGCCGCCAATATCTTCGACTTCATCGACGGCAAGGTCGCCCACCTCACGAATACAGTATCGAGGTTCGGCGCGTTCTGGGATTCCACGCTCGACCGCTTCTCGGACATCGCGCTGTTCCTCGGACTCATCTATTTGTATGCGGACATGGGGCGCACCGACTACGTGATGGTGGCGGCGCTGGCGATGATGTTCTCGATCATGACGAGCTACACGCGCGCCCGCGCCGAGTCGCTCATCGACAAATGCAAGGTCGGCTTCATGGAGCGGCCCGAACGCATTGTCCTGTTCATGATTGGCGCGTTTACGGATCGAATGGCGGCCGCCCTGTGGGTCATTCTGATTCTGTCGATCGTGACGGTGATCAACCGGATCCACTTCACGTACCTCGCCCTCAATAACAGGGCCATCCCGGTGGGATCCAATCCGCTGACCGGCGTGTTCTGGCGCGCGTTCTTCTGGCGGGACGAACGGACGACCGTGCCGTACGACCTCTGGGTGATCGCGATCCTGACGTTTGTGTGGCTGACGCCGCCCGACTGGCTCGGCGACCCGACCGCGGCAGGCGAGGGCCTGCGGGCGTGGTTGAGGAACTAGCTATGCGCTTGCGGCTTTTTTGGCAACATTTGCCTTTTGACTTTTTCCTTTTGCCTTACGGGCTCCGACGAGAGAGATTTTCGCCGGCTTCTTCTTCTCGCTGCTGACGGAATCGAGGCTGCGCCTGAGCGCCTCCATCAGGTCCACCACTTTCGGCGGCTCCTGTACTTCGGGTGCGACGATCTCTTCGCCGGCAATTTTCGCGTCGATGATGTTCCGCAGCCCTTCTGTATATTCGTCCTTGTAATCCTTCAGGTTCAGCTCCGCATCGAACGTGGCAATCACCTGCTTGGCCAGCTTCATTTCTTCCGGCTTCACCTTGGTCGGTACCGAATCGAACTCCTCGATCTGATCGATGCTGCGAATCTCCGCGTCGTGGTGCAACGTGTACATCACGAGCCCCTTCTTCTGGGGCTTGATGGCCACGAGGTACTCTCGACCGTACAACGCCACCTTGCCGATGCCGGCCTTGCCCGCCATCCCCTCGCGCATCACGGCAAAGGCTTCGGCCGCCATCTGCCCATCCGGAGCGAGGTAGTACGCCCGATCGACATAGATCGGATCGATATCTGCCGCATTCGCGAACTGGACGAGGTTGATGACGCGCGTCGACTCGACCCGCACTTTCTGCATGTCCTCGTCCGACACGATCACATAGCGCCCCTTCTCGAACTCGTAGCCCTTCGCGAGCTCCTGGTTCGACACTTCACGCTCGCAGTGCGGGCACCACCGCTTCTGCTGAATGCGCGTCTGGCACTCGGCGTGGAGCTGATTGAAGGAGAGCGTGGCCGCCGATTCGGTCGCCGGGAATACCTTGACGGGAATGTTTACGAGGCTGACCTTGAGAAAGCCTTTCCAAGTCGGTCGAGGTGGCATGCACCCATTATCGGTGAAAAAGTGGCAAGGGTTAGAGTCAGACCGTATCCCGGTCGTCGCGGCTGCCAAGGTCGAGCCCGGGGCGGCCCATGTGGATGTCCTGCATCTTCACCTTGTCGAGGAGCACCCGGCGGGCCTGACCGTAGAGATGGGTCGGCACCTCCAGCCGGCGGGCAATGCTCTTGAAATGCGAAACAAGGATCAGGGTGACCGTGTCGTCCTCGCGCCACGACACGGCGGAGATCTGGCCCCACGGCATGAATCCGGAATCAGCCCACACGCCGTCGCGGTAGAACCCGCGCGAAATCCGCGTGCTCAGCGGGACGGCATACCCGAAGTACAGAAACATCATGACCTCGCCGAACAGTTGTCCGGGAGTTCGGCCGAGCACGAAGATCTTGAACGCGACGAGCACGCCGAGAAAGGCGCCGAGGGCGAGCGTGAACCCGTAATAGCGCGGCTTCGGGTTTTGCCATATCAACAGCGCCGACGACCGCCGGGCGAGAAAGCGGAAGAGGTCCGCCGTGACCTTGATGTTGGCCGCGAAGAACCCGATGCCAAACACAAAGAGCAGCCCGGGGAGTACAACGTCCGGCGCCATCATGTGATCAGATTGCCACACTCAACTCCGAATTCCCAAGGGGTCGCGCAGGCTTGAGCCTGCGCGAGATTAGCGCGGGATTGGGATTGGAAACCCCGGCCTACCGTTGGGCTTTCGCTGCCGGGACTTCGGCCGTCGGCGCGGCGCCGACCGGGGCAGACGTGCTGGCAAGCGAAGGGTCGAAGCAGCGGCGGCACCGCGCCTCGTAGGTACCTTGCGTTCCGAGCAACACGCGGTCTTCGCTTGCAACGAGCCGCTGCGTATGGTTGGCGGGGTTGCCGCACACCATACAAATCGCGAGCGTCTTGGTGATGTATTCAGCGATAGCCAGCAGCTGCGGCATCGGCTCGAACGGCCTGCCGAGATAGTCCTGATCGAGACCGGCGACGATCACGCGTTTTCCACGGTCGGCCAGCGCATTACAGACTGACGGCAGCTCCATATCGAAGAACTGCCCCTCGTCTATGCCGACCACTTCCGTGTCGCCTTCGACCTGCTCGAGCAGCTCACGCGCGCTTTCGACGGCGGTCGAGGGAATCCGCATCTCGCTGTGCGAGACGATGTGATCGGCGGCGTAGCGCGTGTCGAGCGCGGGTTTGAAGATCTGGACTTTCTGACGGGCGATCTGTGCGCGGCGGAGCCGCCGGATCAGCTCCTCGCTCTTCCCGCTGAACATGCTGCCGACGACGACTTCGATCCAGCCCTGGTTGGCTGGATTCCTGACTACGTCCACTGTTAACGGTGACTCCTGGCTTTGGGCTTTCGGCTTTGGCTTTGGCTTTACCTTTGACTTTTGACTTTTGACTTTAACCTTTGCCCTTTGACCTTTGCCCTTTGACCTTTTAACCTGTCGCTCCCTTACGCCCTCGACAGATACTCCCCGGTCTCGGTATTCACGCGGATCATGTCGCCCGGGTTGACGAACGGGGGCACCTGAACGACGAGTCCCGTTTCGAGCGTCGCCGGCTTCACCTGAGCGCTCGCGGTGGCGCCTTTGATCCCGGGCACGGTATCCAGCACCTTCAAGTCGACCGTCTGTGGCAGCTCGATCCCGACCGGCTCGGTGCCGTAGAACTCCACCTGGATCGTCATCTCCGGCTTCAAATAGTTCACCGAGTCGCCGAGCGCTTCGCTGGAGATGTGCACCTGCTCGTACGAGCTCGTATCCATGAAGTAGTAGGCATCGCCGTCTTTGTACAGGTACTGCATCTCGCGCTCGTCCAGGGTGGCGCGTTCGATGAGGTCTTCCGACCGCAGCTTCTGGTCGGCCAGCGTCCCGCTGCGGATGTTGCGCATCTTCACCCGCACGAAACCACGAAGATTACCGGGAGTGACGTGCTGGAACTCGAGAATCCTGAACAGGTCCTCGCCCATCTTCACCAGCATGCCCTTTTTGACTCGCGTTGCCTGGATTGACGCCATCTGTGCTCGTTGATCTGATCGATGCTAGCACATGGGCTAGTCGGTAGCTGGTAGACGGTAGCTACCGGCCTGACCGACTACGGACTACCGACTACCGACTACCGACTACCGACCACCGAGCTACCGACTAGTGATAGCATCGATTTCGTGGCATTCGCGCACTGGGATCCCATTCGCGATCTCCTCGCGATTCAACAGCGTCTGGAACGATTCGCACCAGGACCCGCGGGATGGGTGCCTCCGTTCGACCTTTTCGAAACGCCGGATCGCTACGTGCTCGTGGCGGAAGTTCCGGGTCTGCGACGCGATGACATTCAGATCCAGCTGCAGGACGGACGCCTGACGGTGTCGGGCGCGCGGCGCGAACAAGGCGTCACGTGTGAGCAATACCATCGGATGGAGCGCGGGCACGGGTCATTCAGCCGCAGGTTCGACCTTCCCGAGGCAGTCGAGCCCGAACACATCGTTGCCGACCTGCGTGATGGCGTGCTCACGATAACGTGCCCCAAGGCCGCGCCCGAGGTGCGCCGCATCCACATCACCTGAGTCAATGAACGCCCGTCGACTTTTCCTGGCGCTGATCCTTCTCGCATGCGGCTTTGCTGCCGGACTCGTGATCACCGGCCGCATGCGGCAGGTCAGCGACGCCCGCGCACAGAATCCCACCGCGCAGCCTCCGCAGATCGTACCGCCCGCGCCGGCCGCCGCCGCTGCAACGCTGCCCGACTTCTCGCGTGTCGCGGAACAGACCGTCCCCGCCGTGGCAAACATCTCGTCGGTGCAGGTGGTTCGACGTCAGAATTCCCCATTTACCAACGATCCGTTCTTCCAGTTCTTCTTCGGCGACCCTGACGACGTCCTCGGGCCGCGGCGAGGGGTCGAACGGAGCCTTGGCTCGGGCGTCGTCGTGAGCAGCAACGGGCTCGTGCTGACGAACAATCACGTCGTGGCCGGAGAATCGGGGCGCATCTCGTTGCGGCAGCTGCCGGCGGTTACGGTGTCTCTTGGTGACCGGCGCGAGGTCGAGGCGCAGATTGTCGGCGTCGACCCTGCGACCGACCTGGCGCTGCTGAAGGTTGCCGCGAACAATCTGCCGACCGTGCCCTGGGGAGACTCGAGCAAGCTGAAGGTGGCGGAATGGGTGCTCGCCATCGGCAACCCGTTTCAGCTCAATCAGACGGTGACGCTCGGGATCATCTCTGCGCTTGGCAGAACGAATGTCGGGATCTCCGCGTATGAGGATTTCATCCAGACGGACGCGGCGATCAATCCAGGCAATTCGGGCGGGGCGCTCGTCAACG
Organism: uncultured Acidobacteriota bacterium; assembly: GCA_963814955.1. Lineage (GTDB taxonomy): Bacteria > Acidobacteriota > Vicinamibacteria > Vicinamibacterales > UBA2999 > DATCJA01. The sequence continues at coordinate 653,662 of CAWFEX010000004.1, read as the reverse complement.
CCCGTGGCGAGCTCGTCGGCATCAATACGGCCATTTTCAGTCAGAGCGGCGGCTACCAGGGGATCGGCTTTGCCGTCCCGAGCAATCTTGCGCGCAGGGTGGTCAGCGATCTGACGCAGTACGGCGAAGTGCGTCGCGGATCGATCGGATATGTGGAGATTGCTCCGCTGTCGACGCTGATGGCCGAGCAGCTCGATATTGGCGACGCGCGGGGAGTGCTGGTACAAGCGATGCGCCGCGATGCCGCCGCGTATGAAGCGGGCCTGCGGCCTGGCGACGTGATCATCAGCTTCAACGGAACCGCGGTTGCCGATGGCGGACAGCTGTCGCGCCTGATTCAGGACGCGCGAATCGGCAGCTCGGCGACCGTGGTCGTCATTCGCGAGGGGCGCCGGGTCGAGCTGCGAATCCCGATTCAGAGCGGCAGTGCGAATTGAGTGCTGTCTCTTGAGCTAGTTTTCGCCGTCACGCTTGCGATCGCAGCCGCGTACCTCATCGCGGATCTGGTAGCGCGCGTCGCTCAATCCGTCCTGCGCGCGGTCATCGCCGATTCCAACCTCGAGGCGATGTTCGTCGATCGCCCGCGGCGCGTCATCCGGCTGACGATTTTCATCGTGGCAGGGATGGCGTTGCTGCTTCCGGCCACACGGTTTGCGGGTTACCAGACGGACTTCGGGAGCACTCCGCAGGCCGTGCTCGGCTGGCTGCTGGATGCAGGCCTCCGCATCGTGATCATCGCCATCGGCGCCTACGTCATGGTGAGAATCGGATCCGCTGCGGCCCGGCGGTTCGAACGTGAAATGAGCCAGGGCTCGGGGCTCGATGTGGTCGAGCGGACCAAACGGGCCCAGACGCTCGGGCGCATCCTGCAGAAGACGCTCTCCATCGTCGTCCTCGGCATGGCGGGGCTGATGATTCTTCGCGAGCTGGACATCGACATCACGCCGGTGCTGACGGGCGCCGGCATCGTCGGCCTTGCGGTCGGCTTCGGTGCGCAGACGCTCGTGCGCGACGTCATTTCGGGGTTCTTTCTGATTGTCGAAGACCAGGTGCGCGTGGGCGATTCGGCGGTTGTCAACGGTCAGGGCGGTCTCGTGGAGCAGGTGAACCTCCGAACGATCGTGCTGCGCGACGAGGCCGGTACCGTCCACATCTTTCCAAATGGCGAAGTCAAGACGCTCGCGAACATGTCCAAGGATTTCGCGCACTACGTTGTGACCGTGGCACTCGGCTATGACGCCGACGTCGATCGCGCAGTCGACGCGATGCAGCACGCGGCAGCCGGCTTGATGAACGACATGGAATATCGACCGCACATTCTCGCGCCGCTGGAGGTGTACGGCGTGGACGCGTTCGAGCAGGGTCAGCTCCTCATCAAGGCGCGAATCAAGACCGTGCCGCAGAAGCAGTGGCTGGTCGGGCGCGAATTGAGGAAGCGGATTCTTCGAGTATTTTCGGAGCGGAAGATTCAGATGGCGGCGCCGCAGGTGGTCGTCGGTGCGGCGGCCCAGGCGGATCGCGCCTCAAAGCTCAAGACGCCGGACGTGAAAGACACCGCCGACGAGTGATTTCAGGCTTTATACGCCGTGTCCGTACCCCGATTCATGGAGCGCGGGGTGTCCGGCTGCCGGCGTGTCGAACGGATCAACGGTCCCTGACGAGGTGGGCCGTGCGGTGCGAACGTTGCTCACGACGCCAACAATGTCGTTGTCGGTGATGGTCTTCCGCTCGTCCGCGATGTCCATCAGCGCACGGTAGATCTCGACGAGCTCGGCACCCTGCACCTCGAGGCCCAGCTCGTTGCAGCGCTTCTGCACGGCGTGGCGTCCCGAGTGCTTGCCCAGCACGAGCGGGTTCCACGGCGCGCCGACATCTTCAGCCCGCATGATTTCGTAGGTGCGGCGGTCCTTCAGGATGCCGTCCTGATGTATGCCCGCCTCGTGCGCGAACGCGTTCCGGCCGACGACGGCCTTGTTGACCTGCACGCCCTGACCGGTCAGCCGGGTCACCATCTCGCTCGACGGATAAAGCTGTCTGTGCTGGATGCCGACCGAGTACGGGAAACGATCGCGGCGCACGTGAAACGCCATCACAATTTCTTCGAGCGCGGCATTACCGGCGCGTTCGCCGATACCGTTCACCGTGCACTCGACCTGTCGGGCGCCGCCTTGCACCGCGGCAATCGAGTTCGCCACCGCCAGTCCGAGATCGTCGTGGCAGTGTGTGCTGAACACCACGTCGCCGGTGTTGGGCACCCGCTCGCGAATCCGCGTGAAGAAGTCGCGTGTGTCGTCCGGTGTGGCAAAGCCGACGGTATCCGGAAGGTTGATCGTGGTGGCCCCTGCGGCGATGACGGCCTCTACGACACGACACAGAAAATCGATGTCGCTGCGCGTGGCGTCTTCCGCGGAAAACTGCACGTCGTCGGTGTGCTGGCGCGCGAAACGGACGGACTCGACCGCCGCTTCCAGGCACTGCTCGCGGCTGATTCGGAGCTTCGCCTGCATGTGAAGGTCCGATGTGGCGATGAACGTATGGATACGTCCCCTCGCCGCCGGCTCAATCGACCATGCGGCCTTCTCCAGATCCGCACGGTGACAACGAGCCAAACACGCGATAATCGGCCGGCGGATTTCGGTGGCGATTCGACGCACCGCTTCGGCATCGGCGGGCGAGGCGATAGGAAAACCGGCCTCGATGATGTCGACGCCAAGATCGTCGAGCTGGCGGGCAAGCTGCAGCTTTTCGGATGTACGCAGCGAGAAGCCTGGGGCCTGTTCGCCATCACGCAGCGTCGTATCGAAAATCCGCACGCTTTGTTCGGTCATGTGGAATGCCTCGCGCCAGTTTGGCCCCGACCCTTCGCCTGGGCCCGGTTCCCCCAGGCCGGCGGGCTGGAGTTCCCGTCCTGCCAGTAGACGCGACTGGCTATGATAATGTCAAAATGATAATTATTCTGTTTGGATTATTTGTATTTATAGTCCAAGCCCTGCATTTATGCCGGGCATCAACCGGGCCGACCCCTGATTGGTCCTCCTGGGAGCTTCGTCAGTGGAGCTGAGCGAACTCAAAGTTTTCCTCAAAGTGGCGACCGAACGGAGCTTTTCACGGGCGGCAATGAAGCTCCACCGTACCCAGCCGGCAGTCAGCCAGGCCGTCCGCAGGCTCGAAGAGAGCGTGGGGGAGCGCCTGTTCGACCGCGCGACCAAGGACGCCACGCTGACCGACGCGGGACGTCTTCTCCGCGATTACGCCGACCGTCTGCTCCGGCTGTCAGAAGAAGCGGAGGCAGCCGTCAAAGAGCTTCGGGACTTGCGCCGCGGGCGTGTTCTCATTGGCGTCAACGAAGCCTCGGTGCATGTGGTTCTTCCCCTGGTTCAGCGGTTCCGCGATACCCACCCGCTCGTGCACATTGACGTCCGTCGCATCCCCGCCCGTCAGATCGGCGCCGAAGTCGCTCAGGGCAGTCTGGACTTCGGGGTCCTGACGTTCCAGCCGGCGGAACCAAAGCTCGGTGCGATCGTGCTCGGCCACGATGAGCTGGTCATGCTCGTGCATCCATCCCATCCGCTCGCCCACGCCAAGGAAGTCACGCTGGCGGAATGCGGGCGGCAGACAGTCATTGCCCATAACGACCCGTCGCACGTCCGGGATCGCGTCCTGCGACTGTTCGAGCAGCACCACATACCGGCGAACATCCTCGTGTCGCTCCCAAGCCTCGAGGGGATCAAGCGCGCGGTTGCGTTGAAGATGGGCGTGGCGCTATTGCCGCGGCGCTGCGCGGAATCGGAGATCGGACGCGGCGAGCTGGTTGCGCTGACGATGCCCGAGATTCGCCTGAGGCGGCAGGTGCGGCTGGTTTACCGGAAGGCGGGCGAGCGGTCGCACGCGTCGACTGCGTTTCTGGCGCTCGTCGAGGAGGACCGCACCGGTCGTCGGAGTGCGTACGCGCAGGCTGAGGGTCCACGCGCAGGCTGAGGGTCGACGCGCAGGCTGAAGCCTGCGCGCTACGCACGACGCATACGCACCACGTACGCACCACGCACTTCGTAGAGCGCACGCTTTAGCGTGCGCGGAAAGATGGACCGTTTCAAAATCCCGCGACGTACGGGAGTTTGTCCGCTACCGCATTCACTTCTTCGTACCGCTCCAACAGCAGCCCGGTCGTGTCCCACGTGCCGTTGACAAGCGCATCACGTGCGTGAGCGGGCAGCGTAATTGGACAGCGGAAGCCGTTGGTTTCGCAGGTACCGTTCCGAAGATCGAGCGTGAGTCGTGCAGCCGGCTGCCTTTCGATCAGCTCCATCAACTCGCGAATCTGGTCGGACGCCGCACTGACGCATGCGAGCCCTATCATCAACGAATTCCCGAAGAAAATCTCTGAAAACGATTCGCCCAGCACCGCACGAATTCCCGAGCGGAGCAATGCCTGTGGCGCATGCTCGCGCGACGAGCCACAGCCGAAGTTGCGGTTGACGACGAGGATCGATGCGCCGCGGTATCGGGCATCGTCGAATGGGTGGGTCGCGCTGGCCTTGTCACCGGCGGCCGACCCTTTGCGCTCGTCTTCGAAGAGATACCGCTCCAGCCCTTCGAACGTCACTGCGCGCAGATAGCGCGCCGGCATGATACGGTCGGTGTCGATGTCGTTGCCGCGCAGAGGAAGCGCGGTGCCTTCTATCCGTACGATTCGTTGGGCTTCCACGTCACTTCACCATCGTCCTTACGTCGGTTACTACACCAGTAATGGCTGCCGCGGCCACCATAGCGGGGCTCATGAGCAACGTCCGGCCCGTCGGACTTCCCTGACGCCCCTTGAAGTTGCGATTCGACGATGAGGCACAGACCTGTCGCCCTTCGAGCTTGTCGGGATTCATCCCGAGGCACATCGAGCAACCAGCCCCTCGCCACTCGAAACCCGCCGTCCGGAAAATTTCGTCGAGCCCTTCCTGCTCCGCCGCGCGCTTCACCGATACTGAACCCGGCACAACCAGTGCCTTCACGTGCGATGCGACGCGATGGCCGCGCACGATTCGCGCCGCCTCGCGAAGATCGGAAAGACGCGAGTTGGTGCAGGAGCCGATGAATGCGACGTCGACGCGCATTCCGGCAATAGCTTCTCCCCCGTCGAAACCCATATAGCTGCGAGCGTCAGCAATTGCCTGGCGATCCAGGTCAGACGGACCATCCTTCGGCACTCGGCCGGTTACCGGCACGGACTGCCCCGGATTGACGCCCCAGGTCACCACCGGTGTCAGCTCCTCAGCCTTGATCGTCACCTCATCGTCATAGCGCGCGTCCGAATCAGAGGCCATCGATCTCCACCACCGGCGTGCCCTTTCGAAGCTGTCTTCCTTCGGCGCAAACGGGCGCCCCTTGATGTACTCGAACGTCGTTTCATCGGGGTTGACGTACCCGACGCGAGCCCCGCCCTCGATCGACATGTTGCAGATCGTCATGCGCTCGTCCATCGACATGCGCTCGATGGTGTCGCCGCCGTACTGGTACGCGTAGCCCACACCACCGCCCACGCCAAGTCTGTTGATGATGGTAAGGATGACGTCCTTGGCGTAGACACCGGAGGGCAACTGGCCTGAAACACGGATACGACGCACCTTCATCGGTTCCATCGCCAAACACTGTGAAGCGAGCACGTCGCGCACCTGAGATGTCCCGATGCCCAACGCAACGGCGCCGAACGCACCGTGTGTCGATGTATGACTGTCGCCACACGCAATGGTCATGGCAGGTTGTGTCAGACCAAGCTCGGGCCCGATCACGTGAACGATGCCCTGACGATCGTCATCAAGACCAGCCAGCTGTACGCCGAAGTCCCGGCAGTTGCGCTCGAGCGACGCGATCATGTCCTCGGCCATGAGGTCAATGAAGGGACGCGTGCGCTCGCGCGTCGGCACGATGTGATCGACGGTCGCAAACGTGCGATCCAGACGCGCGACTTTCCACCCTCGCGCGCGCAGGACATCGAACGCCTGCGGTGACGTGACCTCGTGCACGAGGTGGAGACCGATGAACAGCTGGGTCTGCCCCGTCGGCAGGGTGCGCACGGTATGCAGATCCCAGACTTTCTGCAGAAGTGTTTTGCCCATGTATCTATTTGATTCACTCTATCATTCGGACGTGTGCGCCGGGTCCGTTCGGCGGGTCCACGCGGCGATGGCTTGAGGCCGCCGCGTGGAACCCGCCCCACTCGTTCAGGTTTCGCCGATTCGAGGCCCTGAGACGGCGGGGTGACTGGCGATCCAACACCGCCACGGTTTCTCGACGCCGACACGAATGCCGATGCGCGGTCCCCACGAGATCTTCTTCACAGCGACACCGCGATCTTCGATGACGAGCCGGCCCGACACGAGATCCACCTGGTTCTCGGCCAGCGTAATCCCCAGCGCACGCGACAAATTGCCGGGCCCTCGACATAAATCGGTGTCCGGAATGTGGTTGCCGGCAGGTGCGCGGCGCTTCTTCATCAGCGTGAGTCCGTCGACCGGTTCGAGGGCACGAATCAACACCGCGGCAGGGCGCCCTTCGACTTCAGTGACCGCGTTCACCAGATAGTGAATGCCGTAGTTGAGATACACGTACGCGATACCCGGTTGGCCGTAAAGCGGTGCATTTCTGGTGGTCGGTCCGGCTGCCGCGTGGCAGGCGGGGTCGTCCTCACCGATGTACGCCTCTGCTTCGACGATCACACCCGCAGCCACGCCGCCCGCGGTGCGATGCACCAGCACTTTACCGAGAAGTTCCTCCGCGACCGTCAACGTGGGCCGTTCGTAAAACGATCGGGGAAGGGGGTTACTACCTCCCTGCATAAGCCCGCGCGCGGCCCGCCGCCAGCACCTGGCGCAGCGCACGGCCTGTATGCGAGTCGTCGCACTCCGCCACTTTTTCGGGAGAGCCGGCGGCAACTACTCGACCGCCCCCCTCGCCGCCGTCGGGTCCGAGATCGATGATGTAGTCCGCCGTCTTGACGACGTCGAGGTTGTGCTCGATCACGAGCAGCGTATGCCCGGCTTCAACCAGCTTCCGGAACGCCGCGAGCAGCTTCGAAATATCGTCGAAGTGCAGGCCGGTGGTCGGCTCGTCCAGGATGTAGAGCACCCGTTCGCCGCTGAACGACGCCAGGTGCGCGGCGATCTTGATCCGCTGGGCTTCGCCGCCTGACAACGTGGTCGCCGGCTGGCCGAGCCGCAGGTATCCCAGCCCGATTTCGTCGAGCACCTGCAGCCGCCTCAATACCTTGGGCGACGTGCCGAAGAACGTGAGCGCTTCGCGCACGGTCATCTCGAGTACTTGGTGCACGTTCTTGCCCCGGTACCGCACGTCGAGAATGTTCGGCTTGAAGCGCATGCCGTCGCATTGATCGCAGGGCACGAACACGTCGGCCAGAAACTGCATTTCCACCCGGACTTGGCCTTCGCCTTGACACGCTTCACAGCGGCCACCCGGAACGTTGAAGGAAAAATGACTGGGCGTCAGACCTCGGGATCTGGCGTCCTTGGTGGATGCGAGCAGCTCGCGAATCGGGTCGAACGCCTTCAGGTAGGTCACGGGATTCGACCGCGGCGTGCGCCCGATCGGTGCCTGATCCACGAGCACGACATCGCTGATGAATTCGAGCCCCTCGAGCCTGCTGAACCCACCGACACGGCGATCCCAATCGCCTTTCGCGCGTTTGATCGCCGCATACAGAACGTCGTGAACGAGCGTCGATTTGCCGGATCCGCTTACACCCGTCACGCACGTGAGCGTGTTCATTGGAATTTCGACGTCGATACCCTGGAGGTTGTGTTCGGTCGCGCCAAACAACCGCACCTTCTGACCAGCGCCGCGGCGCCGCGGCGACGGTACCGGAATCGCCAGTTCGTGGCGGAGATACTTGGCGGTGAGCGACCGCGGTTCCTGCAGCAGGCCGGGCAGATCGCCTGAAAACACCACTCGCCCGCCTTGTTCGCCGGCCCCCAGCCCCATGTCGACGATGTGGTCGGCAACGCGGATCATGTCTTCATCGTGCTCGACGACGAGCACGGTATTCCCCTGGTCGCGAAGCTGCCGAAGTATGTCGATGAGCCGCTGGTTGTCGCGCGGGTGGAGTCCGATGGACGGTTCGTCCAGCACATACAGCGTTCCCACGAGCGCCGACCCGAGCGATGTCGCGAGATTGATCCGCTGCGCTTCCCCACCGGAGAGGGTGGACGACAGACGATCGAGTGTCAGGTAATCGAGGCCGACGTCCACGAGAAACGACAAGCGCCGGCGAATCTCGCGCAGTACTTTGGCGGCGACCGCCGCTTCTTTTTCCGTGAGTTGCAGCCCGGTGAAAAACTCCTGCGCTGCGCGGACGGTCAGCGCCGATACGGCATCGATTGTCTGCCCTGCCACACGCACGTCGCGCGCCTCGCGGCGAAGTCGCGAACCGCCACAATCGGGACACGGCAGATAGCCTCGATAACGGCTGAGAAAGACACGTACGTGGACCTTGTATTTCTTTCGCTCCAGCCAGCGAAAGAAACCGCGGATGCCGCCGTACTTGTCTTTTGAAGCCGCCCGTCCGTTGCCGGTGTTCTGGGCGCCCCCGTTGGCGCCCGAAGGACCTGGCGAACCTGAGCCTGGCGAAGGATCGCCATCGATCACGAACCGGCGTTCGTCATCGGTCAGGTCCGCCCAGGGCACGTCGAGGCGAACAGCTCCCCTCCGCGCCGCACGCTTCAACTCGGCCAGCTGAGCGCGGTAATGCGGCTTGCTCCACGGTTCAATGGCGCCCTGGTTGATGGTCTTCGTCTGATCGGGCACGACCAGATTCATGTCGAGCTCGATGATGTTGCCGAATCCATGACACGTGGGACAGGCGCCGAACGGATTGTTGAACGAAAACAGGCGCGGCTGCGGCGCTTCGTACGCAATCCCGCACGGGCGGCACTCGAAACGCTCGGAGAACACCAGCCGTTCCGGGGTCCGGGTTCCCGGTTCCAGGTTCGAGTTCAGGGGTTCCTGGTTCGGAAGAACCACCGCAAACGCAGACCCGCCGCCCTCCCGATACGACGTCTCGATCGAATCGGTCAGCCGGCTTCGCAGGTCGCCCTCGATGCGCACGCGGTCGACGACGACCTCGACCGTCGATCGGCCCCGGAGCGCCGCCGGATCGACCTCGTCCACGCTCACGGCGTTGTCGTTGATCAGCAGACGCCCGAAGCCGCGCCGCCGCAGGACATTGAGTGTTTCGGCGATCGCGTCGATACCATTCCGCTCGTAGTGTCCGGCGTTCGCCGAGCCCATCCCTTCGTAGTGTCCGGCTTTAGCCGGACCCGTCCGATCGTGGTGCCCAGCTTTACTCGACACATCGCCGTCGTTTTCGGACTCCTCCGCGCTGTCGGTGTCCGCGGAAGGCAAGGCGACCACGGGCATCTCGAAGCCAATGAGGATGCGGGCGCCCGCAGGCAGCTCGCCAAGCCTTCGCGCCACCACTTCAGCCGTCTCGCGCGTTACCTCGTTGCCGCATTGCCGGCAATAGGTGCGGCCGACGCGCGCGTACAAAAGGCGCATGTAGTCGTGGATCTCCGTCATCGTTCCGACGGTCGATCGGGGATTCCGCACGCTGTTCTTCTGTCGGATGGCAATGGCAGGACAGATGCCGTCGATGCGATCGACATCCGGCTTCTCCATCCGCTCGAGAAATTGACGGGCGTAGGCAGACAGCGATTCGACGTATCGTCGCTGCCCTTCGGCATAGATGGTGTCGAAGGCGAGAGACGACTTGCCCGAGCCGCTCACACCGGTGATGACGGCCAGTTTTCCTGACGGCAACGTGACGTCCACGTTCTTCAGATTGTGCGTGCGGGCTCCGCGAACGACGAGCGGGCGACGACGGGGAGATGTTGCGTCAGGCATCCTCAGGTCCGCCGGGTCTCTCCACCGCCGCGGGGATAACCCGGCCTGGCTACACAGGCGACGAATTTCGTGAAGTCTGTAAGTGATTCATGTTACTCCCGGGGAGGCACCCACTCAAGTGAAGGCCGTCGATGCGTGGCCAAATGTGTGCGCCGGCACGGGCGAGACTCTGCTAGGCTGAACGGCCGATGCGTCGAATCATCCTCTTCGGCCTCGCGCTCGTCTTCGGCGTCCTCGTGATTGCCGCAGCCGCGGCGTATTGGTTTTTCAGCGGCGACGGAATTCGTCTTGCCCTCGAACGGCAAGCCAGCGAGTGGCTCGGGCAGCCCGTGCGCATCGCGAGCGCGACAGGCCAGGTCTTTCCACGTCTCGGCATTCAGCTGCGCGATGTGCGCGTTGGCGAGCCTGTCCAGATGACGCTGGCAGACGTCGAAGTTTCCACGTCGCTCCGCGCGATGATCTCGCGACGAATCGAGGATGCCGACATCATCATCGCCGACAGCCGAATCGGTCTTCCTCTGCCGATCGGGACGTCGGAGCCGACGGAGAGTGAGGCCGGCAGCGACGCAGTCGCAGCAGCGGCTGGTCCGCCGGTGGAGCTCGTCTCGGTTCGGACGATTGCGCTCCGTGACGTGGCGGTCGTGAGCCGCGGACGCGAGATCGTGGCCTCCGCCGACGCCGCGCTTGCCGGCTCGCAGCTTCAAATTACACGCTTCGTGGCCTCGTCGGGAAAGACCAGGCTCGAGGCTTCGGGAACCGCTACGCTCGGTCCCGGCATCGATGCGAAATTCGATGTGTCTGCCAACCAGCTCGACCTGGATGAGCTGTTCGCGCTGGCGGGCGCGTTTCTGCCCGCCGAGACGGCGGGCGCCAGCAAATCCAGTCGTCCCTCGTCTTCACATGTCACTGCGCATCTGACCGCCGACGTTGCGACCGGTGCTTCGGTCGAAGCCCGCCGGCTGTCAGCCGACATGACGATCGACGGCGAACGGATCACGCTCAGGCCGCTGACCTTCGAATTGTTCGGCGGCAAGTACGACGGAGGGTTGGAGGCGACCCTCGGCGACTCCCTCGACATGCGCCTTACGTCGAACATTGCGGACGTGGACGTGGCGCAGCTCGCCGCATTTGGCGGCGCCGCCGACACGATTACCGGACGGCTCTCGGGCAGCGGGACGTTTTCCGGACGCGGTGCCGACGTTGGCGCGCTGCTGCAGTCCGCGCGCGGCAACGGGTCAGCCGTCATCGTGAACGGCAGCATCAAGCGCCTCAATCTGATTCGCACGGTCGTACTGTTCTTCGGGCGGCCGGAGCCAGACGCCTCACCGGGAGCCGATGCCTTCGATCGCCTTGAGGCAAAGTTTTCTCTGGCTCAGCGAGTCATCGACGCGCAGGAATTTTCGATGCGGTCGCCGGACGCGGACATCGATGGGCAAGGCTCCCTGTCACTCGACACAAAAGCGCTCGACGGCACTGCGGAGCTGCGGCTGTCCGAAGCGCTGTCGAAACAGGCGGGCACCGACCTCGTCAGGTTCACGCGCGAGGGGAATCGTGTGCTGCTGCCGGCACGGATATCGGGGACACTCGCCGGGCCCCGCATCATGATCGACGCAGCGGCCGCGGCGCGTCGAGGCCTGAGAAACGAAGCCGAACGCCGGCTGCGGGACCTGTTCAACCCACGCTGAATCTGCAAATCAACGCTGAAGCAACCTGGCCGCCACACGAAGATCCTCGACGAGCATCTCATAGGCGGCTCGACGCCCTTCTGCATCGGGCGCCCGCAGCACCGCCGACGGATGGATCGTCGCCACGACCTGTTCCGCGAGTGAGCTGTGCAGCACCTGCCCTCGCTGCTGCATCAACTTGAATTGGGAACCAAACACCGATTGCGCCGCTGACGCACCCAGACAGATCACCACGACCGGCTTGATCGCGTGGACCTCCGCCTCGAGCCACGGCCGGCATGCCTTGATTTCTGACATTCGCGGCTTCTTGTGAATGCGCCGCTTGCCTCGCGGCTCCCACTTGAAGTGCTTGACCGCGTTCGTGACGTACACATCGCCGCGTGGAATCCCGGCCTCTTCGAGTGCTTTGTCGAGCAGTGCGCCGGCGGGCCCGACAAAGGGTGCTCCCTGCCGATCTTCCTGGTCACCCGGCTGCTCGCCGACGAACATGACATGCGCGGCGCGCGGGCCTGCGCCGAACACAACCTGCGTTGCCGTTCGATACAGTTCACAGCCGCGGCACTCGTGAGCTGCCGCGTTCAACACGCGAAGGCTCGTCGTCTTCGGCACGAATGGCGCCGCTGAACCCTGAGCACCCGCGTGGGCGACGTCGGCGCGCTCCGCCGGCTCAACGATCTTTTTCGCCATAGGTAACCGTGGTGTGCATCTTTCTCGCCAGGGGCATGGCACGGATACGATGAGGATGTGCAGGAACTCGGGTTGATTCTCACGCTGGCCGTCAGCCTCAGCACGGCGCTCGTCCTCGGCTACATCACGCACCGGATCGGCTTGTCGCCCATCGTCGGCTATCTGCTGGCGGGGGTCGCGCTTGGTCCGAACACGCCCGGGCTCCTGGCGGATGTCGCACTGGCCGAGCAGCTGGCAGAGGTGGGGGTCATCCTGCTCATGTTCGGCGTCGGCCTGCAGCTGCACCTCGACGAGCTCCTGGCCGTACGCCGCGTGGCTGTTCCCGGCGCTGCCGCCGGCATTGCGGCGGCGACGCTGCTGGGCGCCGCTGCCGCGCGGACGTTGGGCTGGAACTGGACGTCTTCGTTCGTCTTCGGACTCACGTTGTCGGTCGCCAGTACCGTCGTGCTCGTGCGCGTGCTGTCGGACTCACGGCAACTGCACACCTCGTCCGGTCACATCGCGGTTGGCTGGCTCGTCGTCGAAGACGTGATAACGGTGGTCATGCTCGTACTGCTGCCGACGCTTGTTGGTGCCAGCGTAACCCTCTCGGGAGTCATCTCGAGTGTGGTGCTTACGCTGCTCAAGGTCGGTCTGCTCGTCGCGTTCGCCGTTGTTGCCGGCACGCACGCCATACCGCGCCTTCTCGATCTCGTGGCCGCTACGCGCGCGCGCGAGCTCTTTACCCTCACGGTCCTCGTCCTGGCCCTCGGGATTGCCGTGGCCTCGACGACGATTTTCGGTGTGTCGATGGCACTTGGCGCGTTCATCGCCGGGATGACCGTTGGACGATCCGACTACAGCCTGCGCGCCGCCACTGATGCCATCCCGATGCGCGACGCGTTCGCCGTGCTGTTCTTCGTATCCATAGGCATGCTGCTCGACCCCGCCGCGCTGCTCGCGATGCCGTGGCTGACGGTCGCGGCGCTGGCGGTGGTCGTCGTCGGAAAGCCATTGGTCGCCGCCCTCGTCCTGGCCCTGATGCGTTATCCGGTTCACACGGTGCTGACAGTGCCGGCGGCGCTCGCACAAATCGGCGAATTCTCGTTCATCCTTGCGGCGCTGTCGCGCGACCTTCGCGTGCTGCCGGACGCGGCCCTTCACATCGTCGTTGCGGTTTCGATCGCGTCGATTGTCATCAATCCCATGGTATCGAGGGCCATCAAGCCGGCCGAACAGTGGCTCTTGCGATTCCGCCTGATGCGAAGCAGCGCGGACACATTCGCCGAGCGCGGCGCGAGCTCGTCGTTGGAACCGGGTTACAGGGCCGTGGTCGTCGGCTACGGACCGACGGGACGCACGGTGGCGCGGCTGCTGCGGGAGAACGGTGTGTCGCCGACGATTGTCGAGCTCAACATCGACACCGTGCGCGCGCTCCGGGACGAAGGCGTCTCGGCGGTCTATGGCGACGCGCGCCATCCGAATACGCTCGTGGCGGCCGGCATCCGCCATGCCGCAACGCTGATCATCAGCGGCGCCGACGGCGGGGCGCCTGAAACCATTCGTGTGGCGCGGGAACTGAATCCGCCCGTCCACGTGTTCGCTCGCGGGGCATATCTCCGCGATGTCCCTAAATTGCGCGGTGCCGGCGCCGAAGAGGTGTTTTCGGGCGAAGGCGAAGTCGCGCTGGCCATGACCGAGGCCGTGCTGCGCCGCCTGGGAGCCACCCCGGATCAGATCGACCGGGAACGCGAGCGGCTGCATGGCGAACTGATTGGCCCGGGGGCGCCCGGTTAGAGATATACTCAGCGCTTTGAGGCTCGCGAAGCTCGGAGCGCCCCCCTCGGCGGCTGCTCAGGTGTTCTGACGCTTCGACAGGGTCACTTCGGCCCCGTGCCGGGATGACCCGGAGCTGTCGAAGTATCAGGTAACGCGAGCATGCCTGAGTGGTGTGCAAAAAGTCGAAGGACAGGAGGTTCGTCGATGCGTGGACCGTTAACACTAGGCTTCGTTGCAACGCTGGTGGCAGGAGCGATGGCACAGAGTGCGGTCGAGCTGAAGGTTGGCGACATGGCGCCGGACTTCACGCTTCCGGGCACCGACGGCAAAGACCATAAGCTGTCGGACTATCGAGGCAAGCAGGCGGTGGTGATCGCCTGGTTCCCGAGGGCGTTCACACAGGGGTGCACGATCGAGTGCAAGTCGCTTGCGGAAAACGGCGACAAGATTCGACGGTACAACGTCGCGTACTTCATGGCGAGCGTGGATCCGCTCGAGCAGAACATCAAGTTCGCGAAGGCAACCTCAGTGACGCTCGGCGAGAAAGTGGTCGAGAAGAAGGAAGCGGACTTCCCGATGCTCAGCGATCCGACGAAGGAAGTGGCCGGAAAGTACGGCGTGCTCAATGAGCGCGGCACGGCCAACCGGTGGACCTTCTACATCGACAGGAACGGCCGGATTGCGGCAATCGAGAAGACGGTCCGTCCCGAGACGTCCGCCGAAGACATGATCGCCAAGCTCGGCGAGCTCAAGGTCGCGACGCGGTAGACAGATCGGTTACATCGTTCGGGACGTTCGCAATCACGGCGAACGTTCCGGACGTTCCCTCCGCGCGGACTCGCGCGACGCCCACCCACAACACCATTAGCGGTCCCCATCGTCCGGTGAGCCGCTGCGTGCCCGTCCTACGCATTAGAAGACGACGGTGGTTTGGTTGCGCCAAATGGGTGGCGGCGCCAGATCCCGACAGAGAGAGATGCTATGACTGGCAAACACGCTACGGCGATGGTGATGCTGGGGTGTGCGGTGCTCACGGCCAATGAGGCCACCGGCCAGCACCGCTGGAAATCAGAAGAAAAGGCGTCGAGCAGAGTCGAACCGATTCGTCCCGTCACCGCCGGTCCGCGGGCATCGATTGGAGGTGGCTCGAATGGAATCTACTGTCCTGACCTGGCTGACGACGCCATCGGCGTGCACGACCTGGGGTGGATACCCTCCGGCATGAATGTCGTGGTGACGGTGGATGCGAACAGCAACAACTCATTCGATCCCGTCGCCGCAGTGGTTGTCGCCGCGTTGGGCGAGAAAGCGGGAAATACGGTCAAGACCACGACCTTCTACGACAACGATTCCGGCGGAGACAGGGATGCACGAGTCAGCTTTACGACCCCGCAGGCCGGAACTTACCTGCTGCTGGTGACCGATTACACGGGAAAGAGTCCCGGGTGCTACCGCTACCAGACCGACATTGGCCGGTAGACGTAGTGTCGACCGATTGGGCGGCAAACACGACGATCGGCGCGGGGTGAGGTGCACCTGAATCCCGTAGCTGTGCAGTTCGAGTTCAGTGAGATCGTCGGCCTGTCGCACGAGACGATCTCGCTGAACTCTCGCCAGGTAGACCGTTCTCCTTTGCGCCTTCTTTGTTCGGGTTAGGATCGAAGTATGGATCCCGATGTACAGCCGATCGAGGAACCGCTGGCCAAACTCGAACGTCGGTTCATCGACGAATATCTTCAGCAGGCCGGCTACGACCCCGACGCGTTGCGTGCACGTCATGACGACGAGGCGCGGAAGCTTCTCACGGCGGCGTCAGTGCATGCCGCAGCGAAGCTGACCGAGATCGAGTCGCGTTCGCACTACGTGCGCGATCTGCACGACCGGGACTAAGCGGGTAGACCGAGCTTACGGCGATTCCTTCAGTGCCTCTGAGTACCGTTGGTTCAGAATATTTGCAAACCTCTCAACCTCCAGGAGTCCGCCACTCCCCACCAACTGGATGAGCGCTGCAAGGCCCCGCTGCCTGGAGTGCCTCATCGACGTTGTCAGGCGCTATGGCAGCCGGACGCACACTTCGGGGTAAACTACGGATCCCTACAGGATCGAGCCGCCGGCGTAGCTCAGTTGGTAGAGCAGCCGATTCGTAATCGGCAGGTCATCGGTTCAAGTCCGATCGCCGGCTCCAGTTTCCCGAACAAAATCGAACGTTTCGAGTGACACGCCGAACGCTGACCGTCACTTGACAGCCAATCTGACAGCTAACCGCGTCGTATGGCATTTGCACCGTGGCTCAAGCCGGAGCTGACGCTCGTCTGATTGACTCACCACGCGATCAGTAGGCGTCAGACTGATCGCGCCTCGCCTGCCCTTCGTAACCTCAGGCACCCTTCTCGGTTTTCTTTGTATGTGGTCGGTCACCGTCAGATACGCCGCAAATTCCGGAACGGTGAGGTACGCGTGGCAAATAGGTGTCCAGGTCCGTAATGCGTGCCACCGTCCGGGGATTATCGGCGCGTTCCTTGATGCCGCGCTCGAGACAGGCACGAAGAGTCCGAGTAGTCCGGAACCGTTTGGGTATGTCGCCCATCATCGGTGCGATGACGCGTCGGCGACCCGATGCGGCGGTCGGTGCGTGGTAGTTTGCGGCGGTCGGGTAGGCCGATGCGCCGCTCCGAGAAGTGCAGCTCCTTGCAGCGGTGTCCCATTCGGTTTGGCAGCCCGTACACTCCCACGACAGGTGCACCGATGGTCCGCGAATGACCTGTTGTAAATGCACGGTGCCGAGCGCGTCGCACTGCGGACACCGCTGGCGAATACGAATGGTGGACTGATCTTTGAGCACGCAGCGATCGCGATGCTAGCACAGCCGTATTGGTCCGCATTTCCCTTTTTTAAGTCTGTCTAACCGCACAAGAGTTACTCGCCGCCGGCGATGATTCAGCCCTCCAGTCCGGCACTGTCACACAGTGTCCGGACAAGTGCATGCGACGCGTTTCTGCGAACGGCTACGGCCGTATATCAGATCCGCGGGACGTTTCCCGCGGCGCGCGTCCATCAGACCAAAGCACGGATCTCGCCTCCCGGACGAGCGCAGGCTGGATAAGTGCCACTTGGCGGAACGGTAACCCGTGGTCTGACGGTGAGAAACCGAGGGCCTTAAGTAGGCTCGGCCCCTCCGATCAGGGAGTACCCGACCGCCAGTCGGCTGGAGAGTGACCGCGATGAGGCTTCCCAAATGGCTGCGTCAGCTCTCCAACGGACCAAAGCCTCCCAAGTGGCGGCGCCACCACTATGACGGATCAGAGGGCGTCGTCGAGGAACGCAAGACAGTTTTCATTGCAGTCGATCTCGTCCCAGTCGGCTACGGTGTGCGCGGGGGCGTACCCCGCGAATGCACCGTCCTGGAGGATGCGTTCTTAGAAGTCGATTGCGCGGCAGAGCGCCGCGGCCATATCTGCACATCAGCGTGCACGCTCTGGCGACGCGAGTAGGAACTCCAATCTTGGACTTGAGCACCTGGGCGATGGCCGGTTCGGGCCTGTTCTGATTGTCGGCATTGAAGCGCTTGGAGAGAGCGCGCAAGAGGAGGCGGCCTTTGTGCGTCAGTGTCACATCTTGTCCAAAAACGGGGTGGAGGAACTCTCACCATTGTCGATTTGATCTCAACCGACCGAGAAATAACAAAGACGACGATGGCAGAGGTATGGCGCCGCCGGCACGATAACGGAAAAGCGATCGGCGATGTGGTGAATTGGATGAACGGCAGCTTCAACTTGCAGGTGACCGTCAACTCTGCGCCTTTACACCAAGATAGGTTCCAAGGCGCACTCGAGGAAGCGAAGACAGTCTGCGACGACCTAGTGCAGGACGCGCATCCACACGCCTGTGCGGCTGACTGCGGCCGCTGGATGACAACACCGCAGTGAGCTTCTTACCGGTTAGCGAGAGTCGTTCCGTGAACGAGGACATGCGCGCTCGCATCATCCGTCATCCGCAACCGCGTTGATGCTTCGTGACGTCGAGCGCGATGAATAGGCTGACGCCGCGCGCTTTCCTCCGCCCGTTGAAGGGCGCAACCGTCCGCCTCGTTGCTCGTAGATCAAGAGCTCAGGCGCCTGCGGGTCAGTGCTGCATTGTCAATGAGCGCGCCGTTGGCGAAATGGATCGCTAAATAACGAGCGAAGCGCCACACGCAGTCAGTCGTTAGTGCGGCTTTATCGAGGACTCGTGTTGTCCGTCAGCCCGCTCTAGGTGGAGGTGCGCCGCACGTTCTCGGCCCGAGGACCCTTCGGCCCTTCGCCGATGTCGAACTCGACGCTGTCGCCCTCACGCAAATTGTCGAGGCCCTCCCCGTAGACGGCGCTCTGGTGGAAGAAGTATTCCTTCCCCGCATCGTCCTTGATGAACCCAAATCCCTTATCAACTCGTAACGTTCGAATCGTTCCCGTCATCGTCGCCTCCCAAAGTTCTCAATTCGGCTTCGATCCCCAATGCCCAGAGATTCGCGAGCCGAAGTCTTCCGGCCGGTAATCCTCGTCATGGTTCTTTCGGACCCGACAATAGGCCGATCTGTCGCGCCACAGATTATGCCAAACGGTATCACGCCCGCGCTGTTAGCCGAGAAGATCGGTGATTCAGAAGGGGTCGTGCGGCGCGCAATACGAAACGGGGGCCGGGCCTCCGCCGCCGGGCGCATCACGTTGACGCCCACGTTGATCACGTCGGTCAACTCGCAAGGATGGATGTCCACCCGCAGTTTGCCGGAGACGATTCGCGACACGTCCAGTACATCATCGATCAGCTGGACCTGCGCATGGGTGTTGGGCTTGATGAGCTTGAGCCCCTCCCGAAAATGCCGGGTTTCGGCGTCTTCGTGGCGCAGGATGCTGAGCCATCCGACGATGGCGTTCAGCGGCGTGCGCATCTCATGGCTGAGCGTGGCCAGAAACACGTCTTAGCTCGGTTGGCCGCTTCGACTTCCCGCCTCGATGCCTGTTCGTTAGCGAGCAGCTCCTTGCGGTCGCGCTCCACCTTTTCCCCATAACTGCGAACGCGCGCCGGAAGGTCTCCCATTCGGGGCGCCGCCGTTTGGCGGGGCGGAACGTCGAAACGCGTGACCCCGTCCTTTTCCCTTGGGCGGAGGTCGTGCCTGTCATCGTGAGCACGGCCACGAGGACCGCCGCCGCGACCTTGAGCGTGTTGCCACCAACGACGGCGTCTCAAATCTCTGTTGCGGATACCGGCAGTGGGATAATCACGCGCAGCCTCATCAAAGCCGTGGGGCCAGAGTCCCGTCACACGGGCGGACGTCTATTTCGCCCTCGCGCGGGCGTAACTTATGTCCTGGTATCGACACGGCGCGCTAACGAAGGATGCCTCCAACCACCCGAGTCAGTCGCGCCGTCGACCTTCGGGCGACGCAGCGATCGGCTAATTCGATCATCAATTCGCCGCACCGCGAACACCATCAACGTTCGAGGCAGCGGCGCCGACTACGCGCCACTCGGTACCGGCACGTCAACCGGCGCGGGTGCTCGTGTCATCGGCCGAGTTGGAGCGCCACATTGCACTACATCATCGTGAAGCGCGGCAAGATGCAAGACTACGACGGGCTGTCCAAGCTGTTCGGCAGCCGCGTGCCAGTGGTGTGGGATCGGCGGCGCGTTGATCGTCCCATGCCAGCGACAGGCGACGCAAGGCCCACGGAGCGTCGGCAAGGCAGTCCCCCGAGTTGGGTGGCACTCGGGTTCGTCGTCGTCTATCGCACAGACGACTGACCGCAGTCGACTCTGAGGATGTCGTAGGCATGCGGCAAGGACGTCGCGTCGGTATCCATTTTCCTGAACGAGCCTCGCAAGGACTTGGTGAGCTACTACAATTTCGCTGATTCTGGATCGCGCAATCCGCACTGACTCTGAGCCATCTAACGGCTCGTAGGACGACCGCAATTTATCGCGGCCGACACTGTGAGGATCGTTCTGCCTGGCCGCGCGACAGCGTCGTTCTTCACGTAGCTCACCGTCCTTGACGAAGTTGGACTTCAGTGGCCGTGACGATGAAGGTGACCAGCTGACGATCGCTGAGCCATGCCAGACTCTTTCCCGCGGGATTCAGCTCGAACGCAGTGACGATTTCCAACAGTATGGAACGGGGCAACGCACTCAGACGTGCGCGCATTCTTTCAGAACCGAGCTCAAACAACTGAAATGGGTCAGGGAGTTCAACAGTCGCGCGCATCACCGCAGCCGGATCGGCTCGGCGCGCCACCAGGCGGGCAAGCAGTGGATCCGCTGTCGCAGGGACGCCACGGTGAAACGCACCCTGTATGCGGGCGAGCGTTCTACGTGAGTGTCGTGGGCGACCCGAGGCCCGACGGCGAATGGGAAGGATGGCTCGAGTACGTCCCGCTCGACGACACGGACGTCCTTGTTCGTTCGGCCTCAGAATCGCAACCTCATCAGGCATGCGTTGATTACGAGCCTCACCCGCCATGCTTGCAGCGGTACGAATCGCGTTCGTGATCGAGGCGGCGCATTGCGACAGCCACACCACTACGTCGCTGCGGCAATGAGGACACACCTTTGTGGGGCGTGGATCGGGCGCGTGAGGCGCTGATCGGTGAGTTCGCGACCGCGGCGGACCTAGTCGTTGTCGCAGGCTTTGGCGATGTCTTTTAGGCGATCGGTAGGATCTTTCCGGCGTTCGATCCCATCGCTGACCTTCCACTCTTGCCAGCACTCCGCGCACCGCGACTTGATGAACGCCTCACCCCTGGTTGAAACGACGCGTTTGGAGCGGACACTCCCAGATCTCCCGCAATACGGGCAAGCCACCTCCGGCATGACCAGAGGACGATTTGCAGACCGACAGGGTCACATTCATTCGAGGCGCACTGACGGCGGCAGTTGGGAACGACTCGACATGCCGAGCTGGCCGGCGCGGTACCGAGGGCCACGGTATTCCTAAAACATTATGCGGCGCGTGTACCGAGTGCCCTCCGAGTTGGTTACAACGACTGGATGTGATTCCGGCAGTGCAGCTCGTCGCCCGGCGCGAGGGGCTCTCCAAGCCCGCCAGCGTAGATCGAGAGCGGGACAAACGCGTTCAATCTCGCCGCGCATGTACTAGGGGTGATGCGGCGGCCTATATCAAGTGTAGCTCGCCCGTTCATCGTATATATCAGCAGCGCACATACACCAGGTTCAAACGGTAATACAGCGCTCCGTCAAAGATCCCTGCCGCCACCATCGGTAGTAAGGGAACGGTCGATGTCCCAATCATTCGGGTGCGTGGCACTGCGCCCTCGAGCCATTCGAGCACATACCTCTGAGCAGCCATGTCCAAGCGGGCGACGTCCTCCAAAATGATCGTGCCCACCTGATCCGCCCGCGGAAGCACCAGTGGCCTGTGCGGAAACACCCGAATGATCGGATGGGCGAGGTGCGATCGCACTGAGCAGACAAGCCGGCCGGTTACATGTTTCGGCCCGATCAGCAATGCGTTCAGCCGACTATTCGTTACACAGTCCCATTCCTCAGGCGTCAACGACGGCGTGAGCGCGCCGCGCGGAGCCGGACGCTGCGGCAGGGTTATCTCTTCCATGATCAACGGTGGTCGTGTGACGGGCCCGAAATGCTTCGATCCGCGGGCGATAGGCCACAGGTATTGGCACTGGTCGCACGAGAGGTACTCAGCTCCAGTACCCCCACGGAATGTCAATCGTGTGGATCGCATCGGAACCACACTTAGGACACGTCGGCTGAACAGGCGACGGCGAACCGCCGCGCGTTGTCGGCTTACTCATGTTCTGTATGCGTCGGAACGTCGATAGAGAAGGCAAGTCCCGCGCCAGGCGCGCGCGATGCGGAGCGGCACCAACTTAGGTGCTGCGATGACGACTAATCGAGTATTGGCGCCTTGAAATTCGGCTGAGTGGACAGCTCGGCCGCCCGCACGACGGCGTGAGGCACGGCTGAACGGGAATCGTCCGTAAGGTTCGCGCCGGCCATTGTTGCATCTGAATTCGCGACCAGAGCTGATTTCTTGATCAGGACATGCAACCGGAGCACGGTGAAACGCGCGCTACCTTAACGGTTGCTCCAGCCTGCAGGAGGACGGAAGCCGACGGTCATGGTCGCTGATTCGAGAGGGGGTCGTGCGGCGCGCAATGCGAAACGGGGACCCTACCCCGAGTCACAGCCCGATGGCGTCTCGTTCGTCTCGCGGGTGAAGGTATCTACTGCACCACGCCGTCCAACGAATCTGTAACTTCAAATCTGGCCGCCTGTGTTCCGTCTGAGGACGTTCTGCCACGAGCCCACGGCCGCAACGCCTGAGGAATGGAACTCATCAGACTGGCCGACGCATTGCGAACCATCTGATGCGCAGAAACATGAACCCGCAGGACCAACCTCGTGCCTGCCAACGGTGCGGCCGTTCAGACGTGTGGATTCAACAGGTGTCACACGCATTGGTCCTCACAGTCCGCTGTGACGCCTGTGCTCTCACGACAAACATCGAATTTACTGATCATCAGGTTCTCAGCGAGCTGACGAATGCAGTTCAGGCCGCGCTGCTTGTGGCCGCCGCATTAGAGCGAAAGGCTGTTGAACACGCGGAGGAGATAGCGAACCTGCAAAGGGCGCTCAGGCGGGCTGTCACGGCACTACGAGGGCTTCACATCCATTGAACGGTCCCGACGAAAACGTGAATAGACGCTTCAACGACTCGACGCGCCGCACAAGGTCCAGATGAAACACCCGTTCGCGATGCGATGACCGCGTTCCTTCGCGCTTTTCAGGATCTTGACTGGCAGGCATTCCGCCGCTGTTGGACCGATCGGCCGGTGATGTTCGTTCCTCCACCAGGACCACAGCGCTCACCGAACCATCACCAGTCGAGTCCTTGCAGCGTATAGACGATGCAGCCAAATTCGAGGAATATTGGAAAATCACCTTTGCCAATATTCAGAAAGCGGCCAGCGCTCGTGGCGTGATGGCGCCACCCTATCAGCGCATTGAGCCGCAAGACATGCGAATCGATGTGATCACCCCAACGGCCGCGGTGGTGACGTTTCACCTCTCCCCCGCCCCGCGGCCAAGACGGTGGCTTTTTCCGTCAGCGACGGATGTTCACGTTCACCCGGACGAACGAGGGTTGGAAGATTAGCCACTTTCACGGGTCGGCGTATCCAGTTCGACGTTGAACTGTGGACCGAGGTTAAGACGCTCGTAAGTGCGCGTGAGCAGCAGTGGCGCTGACCCGTACGCGGCAACTCGGAATGAACGAGGTTCGTTTCACTGAACCCTTCTCAACCATCGCGAACAGACATACCTGCCGAAGTGTCCTCAAAGGAGCACATGACCCAAGTCACAGCCGGGTGCGGCTCGGATTTACGACTCATGGCATTCTCTCGGTCGTACATGAGCCGAGGTTTCTTGCACTATCGCGTCGTTTTGAGTCTATGTGCTGCTTTGGACAGACCCATCCTCTGATGCCGATTACGATTCCTCTCTCATCGTCCACCGCGTCGGTCATGGCGTCCGGCGTCATCTCACGGGAGATTCGTGATGGCCATCGTTGCTGTATTTCAGGGTCCAGGCTTTACGCGGGAGAACTACGAGGAGTCGGTTCGACAAGTGACCGGCGGCAAGGCGCTTGTCGAGTCGTCGACTGACTGGCCGGTGCGCAGGGTTACTCGTTCACGCAGCCGGAGAGGGCAAGAGCGGCTTTCGCGTGGTGGACGTCTGGGAGTCGGCGGACGCGTTTCGCCGATTCGGAGAGAAGCTGGTCCCGATCCTCAAATCGCTTGGGATCGAGGGTGAGCCAGAAGTCTATGAGGCGCATACGTTCGTATCGGCCTAATTCGCTGTGCGTGAGCGGCCTGTGCGGAGACTTGCCCGCAAGCAACTGATTGATGAACCCCGGATCGACGGTCCAGAACGGCCGCCAATCCGGGGCGAAAGTGTGGGCTATTCCGAAGGGGATTGTTGAACCTGGCCCCTTTACACACCCATGGGTAGCCTAGCCGACAGCTGGGATCCGATTCGCGCGCGCGGCCACGTGTCAGTCGACAATCGTGAAAATCTCGCGGTAACCGGAATCGACCAACGATGTCATCTTTTGTTGGTTCGCCTGAAAGTCTTTATCGGCGAAGAGTTGTGGCGCGTACTTTTCAAAGCTAGCAAGGTTGGGTACTGTCAACTCGAGAACGAGCGTGTAGAACGAGCCCGTGACGTCCGTGAGAACGCGCGTGGAGAATTCCACACCAGTTATCGCTCTCTTCTGAATAGCCAGCCCTTCCTTTACCAAAGGCAGGGCTTCTCGCGCCTTGCCATACTTCAGCCGGAACACGTTGCGAATGACGATCATAGACACCCCCTTCATGCGACTCGCGCCGCGTGCGTCCATTATGGTCGTGGCGCGGCGACGAGTGCTCATGTCTCGCGAATCGACGATTCACGAATCTGCCGGAGCCAGCGGGTGATCTGACCGAGGTGGCGTACGTGCTCGAGGCGTGGCTGTCGTTCAGGCGCGGGCGGTTTGAAGCCGACGGACACGTCGTTGATGGTAGCCGAGACGGCCGGTGATTCGAGAGGGGGTCGTGCGGCGCGCTATGACGAACGGGGACCCTACCCCGGTCCGCGCGGTCTCATAGCGAAGGGCAGACACACGCATTTTGGTAATCATGCCTTTGACAAACCAATCAAAAGCCAAACCGAACGCGCGGAAGCGGACGGCGGCGCGAAGAAACGTTAATACGCGGAGGGGAGTACGTCGAGGTGTTGGCGCACGAACAGCGGCAACCCGTCGATTCGTGCCGACCACGAGAAGTGGCACGCCACACACCGAAAGGTCACGACCGTTTCGGAGCGCACGAGAAGATCGACAGGCGAGGCGTCACACCCGCGGACCGGGCATTTCATGGGGACACTAATAGAAGGCTGGCGCGGGAGAGAAACTGACTGCATTTGACCTTCCGGATTGAGGGATCGTAGTCAGTCCTAGGCGGCGTGGCTGTTCAAATGAGCACACCAGTGAGCATGGTTTGTGAAAGCATGATTACCCACATTTTTCAAAATCAGGGCGCGTGAACGCTGGGGACCCATAGCGCCATGCTATGCACTCGAGGACGGCCGCACTGCGCTTCGCGCATGGCGCGACTTTACGACGAACGCTTCCGACAGAGCCACGCCACTAAAAGTGGCGGGGGCGATTATGGGTCTCTTCATGTCGAGCCTCGAGACACCCGGGCCTGGAGGACACTTCGGCGGCGTATGCGTACGTTGGGGCGGTGATGACGCACCCCTGACCGTAATGGGTTAGCAAGCAGAGACGATAGGTCGATTGCCGGAACGCTGAATCCTGAGTATCGTCTCGATTCGCATTGTTCACGGCTTTACTCTGGGCCGCTCTAATGGCGATCGGGATCCTAGTCCGCGTATCCAGTCGGAGGCGTGCCTTCGGCCGCGTCAAGATTAGTCCTGTAAGCCAGAAGTGGCTTATCACGCAACGGTTGCATGATGCCGCACGGTTCGAATCTCACCCTCGGCGATAGGCTGCGAGAGCATCGAGAAAGTCGCGGTATGACTCTCGATGGGCTCGCCGAAGTAACGAAAGTCAAGCGCTCATTGCTTGCCGACCTTGAACGCGATGACGTATCACGATTGCCGACTGGCATCTACCGCCGCGCGATCATTCGCGAATACGGTAAGGCCATCGGTTTTCCCGCCCGTGAACTCATCGAAGGATTGAGGATCTTCGAAACTGTAGATTCACAGTCCGTTGCTCCGCGCGGCGATGTCACGTTGGGGGATCGTGACTCGGACTTCCGCCTGATGCTTGCAGATGCTTCTAGTCTCACGCGCAGTGTGGTGTATGGGCGCCTCTGGGACGCTCTCGGTGCATTGGCGCTGCGTACTTTAGCCGGGTGTCTCGTAACCCTGATCGGCGGGTTTCCGTACTGGAGCGGTACGGGAATCATCGCGTTGATCTGGTATCCGATCACCGCGGTGCTCGGTGACCGATCGTTGACTCGGATGGTGACGAGCGCTCGACGTCGCAGCTGGCCTTTACGACGAACCGTTACGGTATGGCAAATTGTAGATAGCGTTCGAGGCCTGCGCAAAGGGGCGCGCAAACGGAAAATTCACGTACGACCAATCGATAATTACTGAGGCGGATGCCGACGGCCGCCTGGCTGTCCTCGTGCTCCTGAGAGAACCTGAGATCCCACGAGCCTCGCCGCCGCGGTACATGGGGTTCATCCCCACGCGACGTGAAGAACCTTGGCCATCCTGAACGCGACGGCTACGACCGATTCCACGAGGCACTGGACCGATCGCGCTGCCCGTTCTAGCGGGTAGTTTCTGCCGAACCCCACCGTGAGAGGAGCCCGTGACGTCGTCTAACCGGTACACATTCCTCCCAACGCTGGCAGGTAGATCTCAATTCGAGTGCCGCTCGGCACATTTTCGTGCACATCCACCCACCCCCCCTAGACGGCCAATCGTCACCACCACGCTCGTCATAGTCCCCAGCCGCCTGCCTTGGTGGTGAAGAAGAGCTCGAACGCTGTGGTCCGGGCTTCCCCGCTCATGCCGCGACCAGTGTCGCTGATCGTCAGCCGAACGTGACGCGGAGGCGGGGCATGTCGTGAGCGGTGACGTTTAGAGGAGTGTCGACCGACGCTGTTCCAATGCTCAGCATTCCGCCACTGGGCATAGCGTCCGCGGCGTTCCCGACGAGACTTAGCAGTATCCACTCCAATCGGACCGCGTCGACCCGCACGATAGGCGCTGCCGCGGCGAGATTGAAAGACACCCGGATCCGGTCGCCGAGAACTCGCTCGATTACACTGCGTGCCTGTTCAACCAGGTCATTGACATCGATAACGCTCTGTTCGAGCGGCTGCGGCCTAACAAGTGCGAATAGCTTGCGGTTGATATAGAAAGCGCCGTCGCGATTTTGCTGGAGCAGCTACCCCGCAGTCTATCGATGGGGCCGACTTAAACGACCAGTGCGCACCATCTCCGAGGACAGTCGGTCGATTTCCGCGAAGGCTTCCGCGGCCTTCACGTGCTCGCTGATGATGGTGGATTCGCGCGCTTTGTCTTCCCCGTGCGTATCGTCGTATTCCGGTACGAGGCGCCAGCCCAACGTCCAGTTCTGGGCCTGCAACTGGTCGCTCCAACGGAGTGCGCTGGTCCAGTCGTTGAAGACTCGAGACCCGAGCTTGTGACCGTTGAGGAACCAGGTGACGATCGTACCGTCAGCGCGCGGACTAATCACCGCATGCGACAACAACAGGCCATCGGCGCGACACATTCGCCACATGATGGTCGGCGCGTCATACACCAACTGATCGGGCACGCGCACCCAAGAGGCAAGGCAGATACCAGGACAGAAAATGCCCCTTTACGCCGAAACCGAACAACGCCCGTCTTGGAAGGCGGCCAACGGGCAGACAAAGGTCAGGCCCAGATGGGGGCGGACTGTGACCGATAGACACGCTGGGCGCACGCTTGAATTCGCGACGTGGCGCCAACTGAGGCGAGGTGATACCGATGCCTAGCGCGGTCGCCGATCGCCACGCAGAACGCGTTTTGGAAAGCCTCTGCGCCTTCTGTCTCCAGCCCTTCGAGCCGACGCGCCCGCATCACCGGTTCTGCCGGCCGTCATGTCGAAAGACGCATTTCGATCAACGTCGGAGCGCCGACCGGATCTGTTCCTGGCGTGTGCGGATGCGATTGAATCAGCCGTCTTTGACAACTGGATAGTCGGTGAAACCGAAGGCCAGAAGCGGCTGCAGAGGAAACGAAGACAGGTTAGGTGCTGAGGGCATCGGGACAGTCCCACGCGTGCTCACATGCTGGACAAAAGCGCATCATCCCACCGTAATGGGTGGCGACGACCAGCGCCTTGCGCGAGTGACACTGAGGACATTCCAGACGAAGAATTAGACCCGGGTCTGCTTTCGGAGTAGTTCGGGACGGCGGAGGATGCGTAGAGGCCATGTTGGACTCCTCGCTTCAGCAGTTGCTCCCTTAGGTGAGGTTCCCGGACATGGGCAGCTCAAATGGGACAGCTCAGGAAAAAGTGATTCACCTTAACCCGCAACTCAACCTGGGCCGTTGCGAGGCGCTCAGTTAGTGGGTTGGCGAACCAGCTCACTGGGTCTCAGCGGACGCGCGAGCACATGTTCGATGATGACTCGTGCCGGCCGAACGACGTTGCCGCGCCATTTGACCTGTGGATACCGCCCACCGTCGCCACCGTTGACGGAGAACGGCTCGGGTGCAAGCCCCCTCGCCGATGTCAGTTGCCTTGCTCGTCAGTGGCGCGGCGCCGCATTTTCCGACTCACGAAGTGCTTCACACGAGCTGCCCACTGATTCCGGGGTCCAACCCCACGCACACAATCGTCAATCGCCTTGACGAGCTGTTCCGGCTCAATCGGTTTCCGCAGAACGCACGCGAAGTCGTTCGGGTTCAGGCCGCGTGTGTCTGTCCCTGATACGACGACGATGGGAATCTGACGAGTATTGACATGGGCTGCCAGTTCGCGCTGAACGTCGCGGCCGTGCAGGCGCGGCAATTCCATGTCCAGCACGACCGCGCTTGGTAGGGGTTCCCCGGCGTCGATACGGCGCAAGGCATCGAGCCCATCTGCCACCGCGACGACGACGAAACCCGCCATCGTGAGCGTCGTCTTATACAGCTCGCGGAGTTGTGGATCGTCCTCGACAATGAGAACAGTTTTGCCGCGTGCGGGGGGAGGCACACGCGCGGCGAAGAAAGTTTCGTTCCATCCCATAAGGCAGGGCCAGCACCCCACCGAGACTCACCAAGCCCGTCAGAGGTTCATCCCAAACCTCATCCCGGAAGGGGTTCATCCCAGCAACCCAACTTCATCCCGGATGAACCTGCAAATCAGCGTTTTTCCTGGCAAATTCATAACTCACTTCATCCCGGCCTTCATCCGAGGGGTTCCTTCATCCCACTGCTCGTGTGCCCCGTGGTGCATCACTTCATGCTGGGCCGTTGATGGCCGATTCTCCGCGGCAAACACCAGCCGTGGACGCAACGTGACCTGTGTCATCGCCAGCTTGCGATCGGCATTCGTGGCAATCACCCCGCTCGCCTCGTCGTGATACCTCTCGACCACGAAGCCCTGTTTAGCCGCGATAGAGAGGAACCAGAGCATGTGGCAAGCGGCCAATGCCGCAACACACGGCCTCTGCGACTGAGAGCGGGGGCGGGACCACATGCGGGGAAGCTGAAGCGGCGACCTCGATTCCCCCATCGAAATTCCAGCGATGTGCGCGGCTGTATCGGTTGTCCGTGAACGCCGCGCCGTTGCGCTCCCATGTGACCACGGCCGTGTGGGCTCGAGGCCGCCAATGATCGATGACCCTCTAGATGGTGCCGATCCTCGCCGCGGTTGTGTGGGCGCTGCGGACGCGCCTGATCGGACGGACTTGGGGCGCACGACTGTTACGCGCCGGGCGCTCGGTAGCGGATTTGCTCGGCCTTGCGCAGGGCATCCATCGTTTCATCGACGGTCAGGAGGACGGTCGTCTCAAACGAGCTGAGCGCACCGCCGCCACTAATCGCCAGCGCAACCGCGGCCATGGAGACGTTGTCGGGCGCCTCCCATAAGTTGTAGCCATCGTGTGAGCCGAAGCCGTACCAGAACCCATGGAGCTTTCCACCGACCGACTCGATGTACGACTGAGCGGCCTTTCGGCGATCTTCTGGATTCGAGATCAGCCTGGCCCAGGTCTCTGGCGTGTAGCTGAACTTCGATAGATAGAGCGGCATCGTCCCTCCCTGTCATTTGCCGATCGATTGCGGATCGTGCGAGGTAGCGATCAGAGGTAGCGATCATACGGGGGCCGCACACCGCGCTTGATAAAGCAACTGATTCCGGAACGTCTACGCGGGTGTGGGTTCCGGTCTGGGTTTCTGGCGCAAGCTGAGGGAACCGATTCGGCGGGATGCCTCCAGCAATGCCGCTGAACGATAACGCCCACGCCAGCCGGGGTGCCGCCGCCTCTCCATTCGCATTTCGGCCGAGCTTGTCGCCAGAACGTCGCCAGATTTCATCGCGGTCGACTCACTTCTGTGGTTGGATGTCGATCCGAGCGTTTCTCATTCGACGTGCTGGTAGGGGAGGAAAGTCGTCATGAACATCGTGCTCTGGGTCTTGCAGGTGCTGCTCGCGGTTGCGTTCTTCGCCCACGGCTGGCTGTTTCTGTCGCCCCCGCCGGAGATTGCCGAACAGATGAACGCGTCGCTGCCGCGGTGGTTCCAGCTCTTCGTCGGCGTCGCGGAAGTGTTAGCCGCGGTGGGACTTACGCTTCCCGCACTGACGCGGACCATGCCGTGGCTGGTCACATGGGCGGCCGGCGGGATCATGATCGTGACCGCGTCAGCGACGGCCTTCCATCTGGTGCGCGGCGAGATGAGCTCGGCGGTGATTACGCTGCTGCTGCTCGCTATGGCGACGTTCGTCGCGTACATGCGGCATCGTGTGCTGCCGATTGGCGTCAGGCACGCCGCGTAGGGAACGAAGCGTGAGCCACGGCTGCCGTGAGAATCGAGGAGCCGCACTTGTCGTGACCTTCGAATGACAGGTGACCGCCACCCCAGATCGACCTCTTTGCGGGTGAGGATCTGAAACTCCGCGAGCTGGAAGTGACATCAGTGCGCGAGACGGCGGGCACCTGCCCCGCAAAATGACGTAAGGGTTGTCGCTGACGACGCCATCTATCAGTTCGATTACGGACCGACCTCACCGAATGAGGACCCAGCGCGCTGCTGCCGCGGCGCGCCTCACGGCACGCATTGCTCCGCGGTCTGACCGCGGTCGATGTCGAGGTTCGTTTCACGAGTGAACTCGACGAGCGCGACGCCGCGGTCGGCGAAAAAGACGCAGAAGGACGCCGGCGCCGCCGGTGGCATCGCCAGCGCCGCGATGTGCACGCGTTCTATCATCCGCTGAGCCGCGGGACCGTCCAGGCCTTCGGGACTCTTCCCGCGCTCCCAGTACATCGGCGCGCTAAGCTGCCGGCGCGTGGCTCCAAAGCGCCAATACACGTGCGTCGCCGCGGTGTTTGGATTGACCCGCACCCACCAGCCGGCTTTCTCCGCAGCCACCGTTTCGGGAGGTTTCTGTACCGCCTGGCGCGCCTCGACTGTCCACGCCACGGCGCCGATCGCGAGCGCGATCACAGTGGGCACCAGTGTTCTATATCTAGCGTGCGTCCTCTTCACAGCTCACCACCTGCTTGATGCAGTAGTCGACGTTGCAACGGGTGTGCCGCGCGGCAGAGCCAGTTTCCCGACAATATTTCTTCAAGTTGTTCGCAGACGGCACACTCCGCCTGGCAGCATCTACACGCTGCTCCTGATCAGGTAGTTGCCTTCATCAGATGTGTCGGTATGGATCCCAATGTGCTAAAAGGCGTAGCCGACGCGATCGCTGCGACGGGCTAGTGGAGCAATCACGAAGAGCGGCGCATTTCCGCGACGCTCGCGCACACACAACTCAGAGGTGAGACGTAGCGATGGGAAGCATACAAGGTGCTCGTCGAATGTGACTTCATCTTCGAGGCATATTGGAGGGTTTCATGAAGCGCACGTGCATGGTCGCGGCACTCACGGTCGTGCTGTTCGGCGCCGCATGCGGAGGCAATAACCCGAACGAGGAAGCCTCGCGCGCGAGTGCGCCCGCACGCCAGGACGACTCGAAGCAGGTGACGTTCACCGAAGCAGACCTCGACAAGTTCGAGGGCGGCCTGCGCAAAGAGATCGACGCCGTCAAGGCGGCGCAGGAGAAGGCCGCCTCCGCATCCACGGCACAGGAGCGGGGCGAGGCGATACAGGCACAATGGGAAACGGCAACCATCCCATTGGGCGCCGAAGCATCAGGCCTCTCCGAACCACGGTACCGCGACGTACGCGACGGGGTAAACCGCGTGTTCACCACTCTCGATTTCCAGGGCAAAATCGATGGTCCGTTATCAATTGATCTGGAGCGAGCCGACCCCGAAACGAAAGCGCGCGTGAGCGGTGACGCTTTTGCCGACCTACCGCCGGAGGCGGCGATGGCGCTGCGCGCCAGAATGGATCGCCTGGTTCCGCTCTGGAGTGAGTACAAGAAGCTCGTTGCGGTAGCCGGCTGAACAAAGGCTGCGCCTGTCGTCGGTATCGACGTACTCGGTGGCGATGCAGCGCGCGTGCGGTGAGTTTCGAGAACGACTGCGCCTGTTTGTCAGCCTGAGTTACGCAGCAGCCTCGGTGAAACGGAAGACAGCGAAGAACGCTAAATGCGTGGACTTTGGCGACGGTCAGGGCTGAACCAGACGCGCCTACAATCGCGGCAACGCCAGTGCAGATGGCGAGTGCTCTGCCAGTGGAAGACGGAGACGGTCACGTTGTTATCGCTGTGCTGGCACCGCGAACAGAGTTCATGGGTGGCGCGTTCGACGTCCTCTGGGGAGGGAAGGTATCGATCCGTCCGGGTAGTCTATAGGGATTGGAGGGCGGCCGCTAATGAGCTGCGTAGCTGAGCCGACGTGTTCCAT
Organism: uncultured Acidobacteriota bacterium; assembly: GCA_963814955.1. Lineage (GTDB taxonomy): Bacteria > Acidobacteriota > Vicinamibacteria > Vicinamibacterales > UBA2999 > DATCJA01. Next base: position 621,040 of record CAWFEX010000004.1, on the reverse strand, counting down.
GACGTGTGCGTCGAGTGGGCTACCTTCGGCGTCGCTGGGTGGCGGCAGTCGGTGCCGCCAACGTATCGGGCTCATTCTCCAACGATTTCCCGCAGAGCCTCAGGGCGCGTCAGTAGGCACCCAATTTTGTACCAGACGAAGCTCGGGGACGTGATGCGCCGCGACCACACGACGCATGCGGGTACGAGCGCGCTCGCGTCGACGGCTACGATCTCGAGCATGACGTTCGCGTGTGGAACGAGATCCTCGCCGGTCCGAAATAAGATTCCGCTCGCCGATACATCGAGGATGTCGGCGTCGGGCCCGTCTTTGATACGAACGCTGCGGAGCTGAGGCACTTCCATCCCTGGCCAACGCCGCTCGCGGCGTCGATCGACCTTCGATGGCGAGTCTCGTGTATCAGGTGTCGCCACAGGCCGGGTGAACCCCCACACACCGCCGTTGCCTACATCCTCACACACGTTCCGCGGTGATAGCACGCGATGCAAGGTCAACTATGAGCGAATCCAGTTAGTCACTAGAGAGTGCCCGGGTCATCCGTAGACCTCATGAGTGGCATGGCCCAACGAACTGCTCCAGAGAAGGCGCAGCGAACCGGTATCTAGCGACGATCTGTCCGGTCAAGTAACAGGACAGTGGCGACGCGGCCGGCGGCGAGGAAACGCTAGTGCCGTGGCAACTGCTTGAGAACATGCTCAGGCAACATCGAGATGACGGTGGACCACATGTGACGACAATGGACGCACTTCACTGTCAGGATGGTCTGGCTGCGCACGGAGATGTGCGCAAGCGCATGGTCACATTCGGGACACTTGAGCGGGAGCAGGGGATCGTCCTCGTCCATAGGGTACCGATTCGCTAAGTCGAGCAACACATCGGCGTGACACGGTTGATCGAGCGGGCACCAGCACGCCAGATCCTTGCCGCGGAGCGGCACAAGAAAGCTTGGATTGTCCTGCAAGTGACGGACGATGGTGTCTCGATACACATCGATGTACGCCTGTGTGCGGTCTCTGGCCCACCAGAAGTGCGCCGGCATCCATCGCGCTCCCCATTTCGTCTCCCGTCCAACGTAGACCGTGTTCGGCGGCAGCCTCCAGCCTTGCACCCGCTGCCGTTGAATCCTCTTTGGCCGTTCGCTCATTCCTCCTCCGACTAAGCCCAACGACGTTGCAACGCCAAGCTCCGGACAGCACGGCACTGACATGTCAGAGCCGCCGTTCAGACACGTCCGCTGACCATGCAACGGTTCGCCGTCGCGTGTTACCGGATGACTCACCTTATGTGTGTTGTAGGGAGCGACCGAGGCACTTGAGGCAAGTCTCGGGCCAGGCGCAGTAGCGATCACCGGCGGGAAAAACGCACCAACTGCGCCGATGTCCGGGCTGAATCCGATGACGGCGAATGCGGCTGAGTGGACATCTCAGCGGAATAAATTCAGCTATCTGGCCGCCGCCATGTTGCCGACGTGCGACTGCTATGGCTCGCTGAGCAACGATGGTTGTCGCGGGCTAAGCGGGTGGAGCGCAGATGTTGATTTGCGCAGGCCGTGCCTGACAATTCGGCAGCGACTCGTCGTCGCCTGCGCGTCGCGCTGGGGCGCCGACATGACCCATGACATGATCAAAGGCGGCTGATACCCAGCTTTGCAGCCTTTCTCAAATCCCGCATCTTCGGCTAATTGCGGCGAGGCCTGAGGTCACTTCCAGCGCGCGCATTTGCGTTTCTGACGGCTGCTGAAGCCGCGCCTTACGCGAGTTGTCAAACCGGTTCTACGATGCCGGCGGCATCACGGACTGAATCGCCTCCGGAGGTACTGCGCGAACGCCGAATCGAACTCCTCGGGCGTCCTGTTGAAGGCTGCCTGATAAATGTCCCCGCCGCCGTCGACGACGCTCCTCCGAACTTCAAGGAGGAACGGCCAGACAGCGCCCTTTCCGTATTCGGCTTCGACGAATTCGAAGACGGCATGGCCCAGGTAGGCGGCGACCTGATGATCCCCGCTTCCCGTAAGCGCAGTCATCTTCGGGACGTTGTCCGCCGTGACCAAGTCGCGTATCCAACTCAAGCTGTCTGGGTCCCAAGCACCGGTCATGTACTCGGCTAACCCTTCGTCGATCCATGAGGGTACGCGACGGGAGTTTCCCGTGGAGCGCGGGATGATGTCGAACGCGAACACATGGGTCAGCTCGTGGGTGATTTGGCGATACAGCGCATCGGGCTCCTCCTCCGCCAGAATGACGATTCGATTACGCCTGTGCTCCGAAAAAGACGTGACGTCTCCTCGCGCAATCGCCTCTGCGAGTCCTGGAACGATGGTCTGCTGCGCGAAGTCGCTACGTGTCTTGAACAGAACCAGCGGCACCCTGAACGGAAGGCTGTACTGCAGCTCTGAGCTGACTTTCTGATACGCACGCTCCGCTGACACCGCCGCTGGTTCGAGAAGCGGTGCAAGCGCGGCGTAATAGTGGACGTCGAAGTGATCGGTTTTGTGGACCTGCCAGGCGAAGGTGTCTGGTGACGCTATCGACTCGACACCCTGCTGACTGGCAGCCATGCGAGCCGGCACCCCGCTCCCTGGGCCAAACGACGACACAAAGATGCTGCCCATCACACCAGCCATGACGAACGTCAAGGCCAGCGTCACGACCCAGCTCGGCGTAAGTGTTTCATGGCGGACAGGGACTTTCAGGATGCGCCGCACGCGACCGAGGAGCGAACCGCCGGTAGCGGCGAGCGCCAGCGTGGTTTCCCGCGACCGCCAGGCTTCAAGCTCCGCCAAGGCTGCCACATACTCCACCGGATCGCCGCACACCTCCACGGCGACGTCGTCACAACAATGCTCGCGCTCCTCGCGGATTTGTCCCGAAATCCACCACACACCCGGATGGAAGAACAAGAGCGTCTCGGCCACTGTCTGGACGACGTTGACCAGGTAATCGTGCCGCCGTATGTGAATCAGCTCGTGCGCGAGGATCGCTTCAACTTGAGAGGTGGTCAGATTGGCGAGAGCCGCAACAGGCAGCAGAATCACCGGACGCAGCCAGCCAACGACAGCCGGCGTTTCGACAATCGCCGACTCGACGACGTGGACGGCCACTCGTAACCCGAGTCTTGATGCGATCCGTTCGGCCGCGATCTGCCAGCGCGAGGCGTCGGCCACCAGTGATCGCACCTGCAGACGCCGCACGTGCCACAGCCCACGAGTCAAACGGACGATGAGCACCGCAACGCCGGCGAGCCAGGCGAAGACAATGACCGGAAGCAGCGCGTCTACGCCGGCCCGAACCGCCTGCATCGAAACGGCGCCCTCGGTCGTCCAGCTGCGCACCGCGGCCGACAGCGTTGCAGGCGTTGGGATGGTTTGGACAGGGCCTGCAACCGACATGCGCAAATCAGGCGCCATCAGGACGCGTGCGCTGATCACCGGCGATGCCAGCATCGCCGCCAGTCCAACGCACGCAATGGCGTAACGGGTGTTCGGGGATCGGTTTCGACAGAGCCGCAACGCAATTGCGGCAGCAATGGCCAGGCCCGCACCTTGCCATACGAAGTGAATCAACGTCCAGCCAATCACGTGCGTCCAGGGATTCATCACCGCCCTCCCCGCTGTTGATCCAGCAATTTGCGAATCTCGGCCAGTTCCTTGCGAGACGTCTTTTTCGATGCCAGTGCCTGCATCACCAGCCTGCTGGCCGATCCGTCGAACACTCGATCGAGCAGATCCGTAACGAGCTGCTGCTGGGTCTCGCCCTGGGTCCAGGCCGCCTCGTACACATGCGTACGCGGTGACTCGTCCCGACGGACGAGGCGCTTCTCGGTCATGATCTGCAGCAGTTTCAGAATCGTCGTGTAAGCGCCTTCCCGCCCCATCTCGCGCGCCACTTCGCGCACCGTGCTGGGCCCTCGCGCCCAGAGCACGCGCAGGATGGCAAGCTCGGCGTCAGTCGGCCTCTTGTTGGGACGTGTGACCATGGACGGCAGTATCTACGAAATCGTTCGTAGATGTCAATACGAAATCCTTCGTAGTTGATCCTCCAGGCGTTTACGCCAACTGCATGCTGCGGATGCTGGACGGGGCGTCACGCGCCGATAACAACGGCCATGCCGACGATCACGACGAAAAAGGGAGGGAAGAAGAACCTGGTCTCTTTACCTCAGAACCCCTGGCAGACCATCGCCGGCGCGCTTGAACGATTAGGTGAGCGTGACTCCGCCGTTCTCGTCCTCGTACAACCCATGCCGTCTACGATCCGCACCGACGGGTCGCCGGCGGGTCAAGCGGTTCGAAAGACACGCAGGACTGAATAGCCGCGCAACCGGTCCCGCCGCGCTGAAGACGGCCAGTGGGCTGTTCGGTCAACCTGCACACTAACCTTGGGCGGCCAGCTGGCCGAGTCCGCATTGGCGCTCTCGCGTCGATCGCCGGGCGAGCGCTGACCCGACTCGGATCGCGTCGTTACTGACTCAGTCCATCGACGCCTGGTAAAGTCTGCGGCTCCGTGTCAGCACAGAGTCGGCCACCACCGGGAGCGTCTCACGCAAGGCAAGGAGCAGCGCCTGGGAACGCGGCATCTGGAATGGCGACGGAGCGCGGGCGAGGAGCTGTTCTTCAAGCACACGGGCCTCGTCCGCGCCCACCGTTTCGCGGAGGGCATTGGCTACTGCCCGTTCGAGGCGTAAGTAATCCTCCACTGGAATGAGGTGCGAATGGTTTTGGCCGAGCCGTGGCAGCATCCGGGAATGTACTTCGCCATTGAAATTGTCCATGACGAATGAACAGAAGATCGCGATCTCGTGCTCATGGGCGAGACGGTGGAACTGATCCTCGAGGTCCATGCTGGCAGCGACGTCCCCTCGCTCCCAAAGGACGTTCACCATTTCGCCCCACCAGCGAACCTTCGGGTAGCGGCCGCCGGCGCGCGCCCTGGCGATCACATCCGCGGCCAGTCCCAGGAATACGGGAGCGTCAGGCATGGCGTCGCGCATGAACTGAGGCAGGAGCTCGTCGGCGTCAACGACGGTGAGCTGTCCACAGTCCTGGGCAGCTTGTGTGTCCACGCCTTCCGCCTCCAACCGCGGACGAAAGGCATCCCAATGGGCCGCCGTCGGGACGAGGATAACGCCCTCGCCGTTGGCGATGGCGGAAGCTGCAAAGCGACAAACAGCGCGATTGAGAAACTGCTGATCCTGATAGAGCTGAACTATGTGATCGCGCGGCCCGGCGCTGGCCAACAGGCCATTCCAGGGCTCCCGCTGATCGAGGCCATCCACATCGCCCACGACGTTTCGAGCAACAACGACCTCGTCCTTCGCGTGTTCTGTGCCGCTGTCCTGGTTCATGGTCGTTGCTCCAAATCAGAATGTTCAAGGTCGGCAGGCGGTCGTCAGGCGGGCGCACCAAGTCTTCTATTGCACGGAGGCGATTGAGTGGAGTCGCTCCATCAACTCGTCGGCCGAAATTCCGTTTCTCGTGACGGAGCATTGTAGAATCCCGCGATGAGCCAAATCAAATACACGCGTCCAGACGGCAAGGAGTGTGAGGGGTTCTATGTCGAACCTACCTCAGGCAATCGCGCCCCAGGCGTCGTCGTCATTCAGGAGTGGTGGGGATTGAACGACCAGATCAAGGGTGTCGCGAACAGACTGGCCGCTCGGGGTTATCGGGCGCTCGTTCCGGATCTCTATCGCGGGCAGCTCGGGCTCGATGCGAAAGAGGCCGAGCACCTGATGAACAACCTGAATTTCGGTGACGCCGCCGGTCAGGACATCCGCGGCGCCGTTCAACATCTGAAAAAGACCAGCGAACGGGTCGGAGTCGTCGGTTTCTGCATGGGAGGCGCGCTCACTCTGCTGTCAGCGGTGCATGTGCCAGAGGCGGACGCCGCCGTGACCTGGTACGGTTTTCCGCCGCTCGAATACATCGACGCAACGAAGATCGGCGCGCCGCTCATGGGACATTTCGCCACCGAAGATGCGTTTTTCCCCATTGCGCAGGTCGATGCTTTGGAGGAGAAGCTGAAGGCAGCGGGAAAGCCGTACACCTTTCACCGGTATCACGCGCAGCACGCGTTCGGCAACGAGACCATCAAGGATCCACCGATTCCCATCAAATACGACCCGTCGGCCGCCGAAACCGCCTGGCAGCGCACGCTGAGCTTCTTCGGGCAACATCTCGGCGCGCCGCAACAGACCTGAACGGACATCTGCCGATTCAACGCGCGTGAGACGCCGCGCCACACACATCCGCGCCGCAGCCATCGCAGCACTCACGATCTGCCTTGCGGTGGCTGCGTACACGTCGCGCGTCCGCAACAAGATGGTGGACTTCGAGGTCTATCGGACCGCCGGCGCTCGCGCGGCTGCCACCGAACCGTTGTACCGAGCGAGCGACGAGCACTACCAGTTCAAGTATCTTCCCGCGTCTGCGTTCGTGTTCATGCCGTTCGCCGCGCTTCCAGTCGCAACCGCTAAGGCACTCTGGTTTGCCGCGTCCGTCGGTGTGCTTGCGGCGCTGCTCACCTTGTCGGTACGGGAGCTTCCCTCGCGCATCGTGCCGGCGCCGCTCATAGTCATCGCCACGATAGTGGTGCTTGGCAAGTTTTACGCTCACGAGCTGGAGCTCGGACAGGCAAACCTGCTGTTCGGTGTTGTTGCCATGGCGGCGCTCGCGCAGCTTCAGAAACGGCGCAGCGTGGGTGCCGGGGCGACTTTTGGGGCGGCGACGCTCGTCAAGCCGTACGGCCTGTTGTTCCTGCCCTACCTGCTCGCGACAAGGCAGTTTCGCGCCGCAATCGCGTGTGTCGCGATCCTGGTGCTGGCGCTGTTGGGACCGGCGATTGCGTATGGGCTGGACGGGAATTTCGATCTTCTCCAGGCATGGTGGCAGACGGTGACGAGCTCGACGCCGGAGAATCTGACGAACCAGGACAACATTTCGATCGCCGCGACGTCCATCAAGTGGCTGGGCCCGGGCTCGGCCGCCGACGGGCTGACCGTTGTCACGAGCGCCGCGCTGCTCGGCCTCTGCGCCGCTGTCATCGCGATGCGGCGGTCGCGGGCCATGCCGGAGTATCTGGAAGTGGCGCTGCTCCTCACAACGGTGGCGCTCCTGTCACCGCAGGGGTGGGACTACGTTCTGTTGCTCTCGACGCCAGCGATCATGCTTCTCGTCGATGTGCTGCCACGATTCAGCCGGCTGCTTCAAATGACGACGGTTACATGCCTGGCGGTTGTCGGCCTGAGCATTTACGACGTGATAGGGCGTGCCGCGTATATGCGCTTCATGGCGCTCTCGATTATCACCGTGGTTTATGGCGTCCTCATCGGCATGATCGTGTACGTGCGCGCCAGGCAGCTGCGATAAATCGGGCCCGCGCATTCTTCCGCGCAAGGAATGCAGTCGTCATCCGCTACGACAATTTGAGACATTCGTTCGACTTACGTGGCCGTAGACTCCCGACCGTTGTCGCGGGATACTTCACAATTCGATGAAGCCGGCTCTCATAGCCGGCCACTACGGTCATGAACGGAGGAACTTACATGCGAACCATCGTAACCGTCTGCGGCTTCATCCTGATGCTCTCAGCGTCCGCCTCGATGCAGCAGGCCGGCAGAGGAGCTGCTCCGGCTGCGCCGCGTGCGCCGTCAAACGACAACATCGCGACGCTTCTGACGGCTAACGAAATCCGGACGCAGCTCACGAAGATGACCGAGGACCGCCCCACTCAGGAACATACGATCGTCGAACGGATCGGTGTCTGGCGCCTCTCGATCGAGCACCGCAAGCTGCCCCAGCGGCCTGCCATCCATCAGCAGGAGGGCGAAATGTGGGCGGTCATCGATGGCACCGCGACCATCAGGACCGGGGGCAAGATCGAGGGTGCGGCGGCCCCCACTGCCGGCACCGCCACGCAAGCGCCCGGCAACGTTTTTGGAAAGGCGATCGTCGGCGGCACCGACCACCGCGTAGGACCCGGCGACTTCTTGCTGATCCCCGAGAACGTGCCGCACGAGATCGTGGCGGCAACCCCCACACTCAAGTTCATCGTCTTCGAGATCACGCGACCGAAGTAGCGAAGCAGGGTCAGACCCGGGGTCTGACCCCCCTTCCGGGCGGTTCCCGCCTGCCTCGTGATGCTCCAGGTTGGCCCGCACCACGTCCTTCGAACGATGTCCCTGCCAGGCGCGCGAGCAGGATAACCGCGATGATCACCGACACCGCGCCGACGGGCACCAGCAGCACTCCAACGCCCGGATCGCCTCCGTAAAACGTCACGCCGCCGAGAAAGAATCCGCCGGGCAGGAGCAGAGAAGCGCCAATCAAGCACCACGAGATCAGCGGCCGCTCGCGGGCGCTGATCTCTGGCGCCACGCGAACGCTCAATCCGAAGATGACGTGGACGAGCGAGAGCAGCGTGCCGTGAGCATGCGCGAGCGTCCACATCAGGCGACGCGTTTCGTTCGACACATCAAGATAGGCTCGCACCTTGAAGCCATGAAACGTCTCGAGCACCAGCCCGAGCGTAGCGAAGACCGCCAGCGACCACCATCCGAAACGCAGGTGCCGCCGCGCGTAATCGCGTTCGCGGGAACGCTCGTCAGCCACTCGAGTGCCGCCTACTCCCGGAGGACCACGGGGCGATCGTTCCGCTGCAGCCCAAGCTTCACGATGGCATCCATCCGGGGAGCACCGGTGGCATCGAGCAGAAGTGCAGAGTCGGACCTCCGGTCGGACGGGCGCAGCGTGCGCGGCCAGTGCTCCAGGGCCCTCAGCGTCGCGGCGGTTCGTTCGGTGGGAGACGCGAGAAAATCGTATTGGAAGCCCTCGAACCCGGGCAACGATTCGAGCGATCGGTGGGCGATGTAGCGCACGGCGTCGTACGGATCGTTGAGGAGCATTGCGAGCGGCACTGCCACCCACGTCGTTCCTGATGCGGCCCGCGCAGGTTCCCAACCCATGCTCCATGCCGCCAACGCCCGCTGTCCGGCGTCACCTCTCAGGAGCCACAGCAACGATGCCGCGACCGTCCGATCCTCTTCGGTCAGCGTGACAGGCGCGTCCCCGTACCATTGCTCGAGATAGTCGGACGTCCAGGCGAGCGTCTTGTCGAGATGGCAGCCGTTGCAGGCATTCGGTCGGCCCGTCTCCACGCTTTCGGCGACGCTGGGACTGCTGATGCGATGGCTCCGAAGCGCTCTCAGCAGGCCATACGTCGTATAGGGCATGTGGCAGTTGTAGCAGGAGCTGCCGGTGGAGTTGATCTCGTGCCTGGTATGTGCAGGCACGTTCCTGTCGATCGCCTCGTGACACTGCAAACAGGCGCGATTGCCGTCCATTCCCGGCGTCACCTGGTGCGTGTCCGCCCATGCCGCCACCGACCGCGGATCCTCCTGGGTCTTGTGCATCGTGTGGCACGAAAAGCACGTCAGCGTCCTCGCGGGGTCGGTGGCCTTGACGAAGCACGGCGAGTCGATGAGGCCGTTGTACTCCCGTCCTGACACCCGCACTGCTCCATCCGCCCAGAACGAGTCGGCCACGTACCCCGGATACGCTTCGATCAGCGCCCGCATCGTCGGGGCATTCAGGTTTCTCGAAGGCTGAACGATGAAGCGTGTTTTGGAAAGGTCGTGTCCCGGGCGAAATTGAACGCCACTCGTGTTGGCCCGCCGTTCCGCCGCCGTGTCGTAGTGCTCCCAGACAGCATGACACTGCCCGCAGACCTGCGACGAGAGTTGCGGATTCAACAAGGCCGGCTGGACGATCTGATCTCGATCCACCGCGCCGCTGATGTATTGCCAATATCGACGGAGCGGGTTCCGGTTCGCGCGGGCGTGATCGCCCGCCGGGCCATGACATGCCTCGCAGGCAATGCCAAGCTCGGCAACACGCGTATCGGCGGTGATGCCGGCCGTGCCCGCCGCGCCAACGTCAGCGGGCGCATCGAATCGTCGCTTGCCGTTGGTCGCGTGACAATTGACGCAGACAGCATTCCATCGTCCGCTCTCTGACCGAGGCTCGTCGACTTTCGGGTGCAGCAGCGCGGCGTCGCGCGGCATCCAGCGCCGCTCGGCGATGAGATACATGGCGGGAAGCTGGCCGAGCACGCGAGTTCGATTCGTCCGATACCAGTACACCTGCTGGTAGTGCGACCCCGTAATCATCACGATCTGTCTGGAAATGCGCGGCCGCTCGTCTTGCGGTCCATTCCAGTCGGGGTCGCCGAACTCAGCCCAGTACCGGTTGCCGCGGCGCTCGAGCGCGATCGGGTTCCCCGGCACGTCGGTCACGTGCACACCGTCGAAATCCGCGCGGACGGTCTCCGGGGTCGCCACCTGCGTCATCGTCCGGTGAAACGATCCGTGCCACGCTTCGTACTGCGCTGGATGACAAGCCCTGCAGGTGTCCGACGAGACGTACCCATCGTCTTCGACCTCAATCGGTCTGTACGTGATCTCTCGATCGGAAACGTATGTGTCGCGGGCGTCGACGATGGCCCACCCGAGCGCCAACGAGAACAGCAGCAGACCGCCACCAACCGTCGAGCGCATCATGAAGTGGCCATGGGTGAGGCAAAAACGGCCGGGCGGAGGTCCCTGCCCGGCCGTTCATTGTAGTGCCGCCGTGGCGCGCTAGAACGTAGCGCGGAACCCCAGCTGCAGTCTGCGCGCGAGCACGCCATCCGACGGCTGTCCGTACAGTGCACTGGCTTCGCTCAACACGTATTGGTTGTGATTCCGGTGGTTGAACAGGTTGAAGGCGTCCACCATCCCCTCGAGCCGTACGCGATTGCCAACCGGGAAGGTCTTCGAGAATCGAAAGTCCACCCGGTGGATTGAGTCGCCAACGAGCGAGTTCCGCTCCACGATCGACCCGTCAGCGCGCAGCCGGCTGTTCGGTGGCCGATCCGCGGTTGCGGCGGTCGCCGCCGGAAGTCGGGGCGAACCTGGCGCCCGATCCGAAGAAGTACAACCCGCTCACCTGAAAGCCCATCGGCAGCTCCCAGATCCCGTTGAAGACGGCGCGATGCCGCTGATCCGAAGTTGCCAGCCCGTACTCACCGCCGAGGTCCGGCGCCACGGCGAACGGCAGCGGACCCATCACACACCACGATTCCGCGTCTTCACGCGAGCAGTCGATGGTGTACGGCTGCGGGTCGTCATCCCACAGGCCCGCCAGCGTGTAGGTGACCGAGGTACTGGTAGTTGTCGCTCATCCGCTTGTTGAATGCGGTCTCCCAGCCGCGGTAGTTGGACCGCCCGGTGTTCACGGATGCCAACACCAAACCCCAACCCGGAATCGGCCGCGATGCGACGTTCGTAAATGGATTGTTCAACCCCGTGGCGGCGTTGTAGCTCAGATTCAGGTTGCTGAGATCCACTCGCTCCTGCCGCGCCCCGACGAAGTTGAAGTCCGATGTCAGTGCCATCGTGGTTCCGACCTGACGCTGGAAGCCGATGGACGAGCTCCAGCTGTAGGGCATCTTCATGTGCGGCGTGGCGATTGCCGTCGCGGTGCTCTTGGTGGCGTTCTGCTGCCTGAGTTGTTCGAGCGTCGGAGTCGGCCCGTTGAACGGATTGCTCGCAAAATCGGCGCGACCGTCGTTGGTGACTTGCGCCACGATCGTCGTCTGCACGGACAGGCTGAAAGAGGTGAGATTGTTGACAACCTGTCCAAAGTACTTGCCGGCGCCACCTCGAATTACCGTTCGATCGTTCAAGGCATACGCAAACCCGGCCCGCGGGCCGAAGTTCGTTATATCGTTCGGCCGGCCACCCTTCACAATCGGATGAATCTCCACAAAGTTGGCGAACGAGTTCGGCTGCAGGTCGTAGCGCAGCCCGAGGTTCAGCGTGAGCCGCTGCGTCATCTGCCAGTCGTCCTGCACCCACGCAGCCACCGTATTGCGCCGCGCTTCGCCGCCGAACTCGCCGATACCGATCTGGTAAGACCGGATGAACGGGTTCAGCGCATTCAGGTTCCACGTGTTCGGATCGTTCCAGACCGGGATCAGGCGCTCGATGTTCGCCGGAGGAGCTGAGTTGGCCGCGTCATAGATACCGACGCACGGTCTGCAGTTGTAGAGATAGAAGAAGATGTTCAAATACTCCGCGCCCACCTTCATGTCGTGACGGCCGCCCTTGTTGAACGAATAGGTGAAGTCGTCTCGAATAGACATCACCTGCTGCCCGAGCGTCTGCGGCCAGTTGGTGTTGTTGTTGCCGAAGCTGTAGCCGTTGAAATTGATGCGCGGCGCACCGTTGGTGACCCCCACGAGCGCGGCCTGCGGATGTCCCGTCCACGTGACCACGCTGCTGTTTCGCTCGACCGCGCCGGTGAACCCGCCCTTGATCTCGTTCAGGGCCCGGTTGCTCAGCACCATCGAATACGTGGCATAGACGGTGTCCGAGCTGGCCGTCGAATAGCCCTGAGCCGAGGGATGGCTCACCGTGCCGTTCAGGCCTGAGTACGCCGGGTCGGTTCGGCGCCACTTCGTGCCACGTACCATCAAGTGATTCTGCCCCCCCGCCTGAAAATCGAGGCGCGTGCCGCCGTTCCATTCCTTGACGTCCCGCTCCTGGTCGACGTTGAACGTGGGGTAGATGCTGTTGAACGTGATCGTCGACGGCTCGCTTTCGCGCTCGTAGAAGACGAAATAGTGCGAACGGTCCTGAGCGATGGGACCACCGAATGTCCCGTTGAACCGCCGGTTGGAGTACGGCAGCACGCGGTTCTGGATGAAGTCCGGTGCGTTGAACTTGTCGCTCCTGAAAATGCCCGCGAAGGTGCCCGCCGCCATGTTGGTCCCTGACTTGGTGACCGCATTGACGAGCACACCGTTCGACCGTCCCTGCGACGCGTCCCAGCGGCTGGCCACGAACTGGAACTCCCCAATCGCGTCCTGCGTCACACGGGGATTGGCTGCGCCGGCGCGGCCGTTGTTCGTGACCTGCTGCCCGTCGATATTGAGCTGCATGTCGAACCGATTCCTCGCGGTCGGGGTGTTCGGATCGGCGCCGTTCGATCTATTGCCCGGAGCCAGCAGCGCCAGCTCCAGCCAGTTGCCGCCGATCGCCGGAAGATCCTCGGTCTGCCGCGGGTCGATGTTGCCCGCGAGCGTGGACGACGTCGTCTGGATCAGGGGGGCCTCGCCGGTAACCGTGACCGATTCCTGCACGGTCGACGGCATCATCTGCGCATTCATGGTCAGCGCCTGACCGACCAGCGCCTCGAACCCCTGGGCGACCGTTGCGAACCCGGCAAGTTCGATGGTCAATTTGTACCGGCCGACGCGTACCTGGAGTCGATAGGCGCCGCGCTCGTCAGTGACGCCTAGAAAGGTGTTTCCTGTGGCTTCGTGGACGGCCGTGACGGTGACACCGGGCAGCACGCCGCCCGTCGAATCGGATATGGTACCGCTGACCGTCGCATCCTGCGCGCGGCTGATGCCGGGCAATGCCAGCATGATGGCCGTCATCATCACCACAACGGCGAGACTCTTGTTCATCGGACGCTCCCTGTTAACGCGGATTTCGACGTGCCCAATCAAGCACCGAACCCGCTCCGGCGTTCAATCTGTTTTTTGTCGCAGTTTGTCGCTGGGACCCGATGTTTCCGCGGTCCAAGGTTTGGGGAGTTCGGGATCAGCGGATCGTCGACCTGGGCGGGCGGCGCGGTGATGTGAGACATTTTGCGACAGATTGCGCGGCGGAACTCGTTTAGCCTACGGGTCTGTTCGACCGCCGTTGCACACTGTGGAGGGACGTTTCGATGGAAATGAGGCTGCCAGTCGTGGCCCTAGCTGTCTTGCTGGCCTGGTCTGCGGCGCCGGCGCGGGCGCACCATTCGTTCGCGGCCGAGTTCGACGCCAGCCAGCCGGTTACGTTGACGGGAACGTTGACCAGGATGGAATGGGTCAATCCCCACGGCTGGATCTACGTCGATGTCAAAGGCACCGATGGGAAAGTCGAGAACTGGGCCGTGGAATCGGGCGCGCCGAACGCGTTGCTGCGGCGGGGCCTGCGCAAGACGGACTTCCCGATCGGCGTCAAAGTCGTCGTAAAGGGGTTCCGCGCGAAGAACGGCTCGCCCACGGTGAACGGACAAACGGTCACGTTCGAGGACGGACGCAACTTTTTCCTCGGTGCGACCGACAGCGCAGCGGATGGCAAATAGGGCCGGCATGACACGCGCCATCGGTGCTCTTGCGGCCTTCGTCTGTCTGTCGACGGCATCGGCCGCCGCTCAGGTTCCGCGCGCCACCGACGGCAAGCCCGACCTGTCAGGTTTCTGGCAGGTCATGCACACGAGCGCATGGCTCGACATCCAGGATCATTCGGCGGAAAAAGACGTTCCGGCGGGGCTGGGGATCGTCGAGGGGAACGACATCCCGTACTTGCCCGCGGCGCTCGAGCAGAAAAAGCGGAACTACGCCAGCCGCCACACGGCGGACCCCGCGCTCAAGTGTTATCTGCCCGGCGTGCCGCGCATCACGTACATGCCGTTCCCCTTTCAGATCTTTCAGACTCCTCAGAAAATCGGCATCCTCTACGAGTACGTGCATACGGTACGCGAGGTCTATTTGAACTCCGAGCATCTCGAAGGCCCCATCGAATGGTGGATGGGCGACTCGAGAGGACGCTGGGACGGCGACACACTGGTCGTGGATGTCGTGCATTTCAACGACCAGACCTGGTTCGATCGAGCCGGCAATCACCACAGTGAATTGCTTCACGTCGTGGAGCGCTATTCCTTCATCGACCGCGACCATCTGAATTACGAAGTCACGATCGAAGATCCGAAGGTGTTCAGCCGGCCGTGGAAGATGAACCTGATCCTCTATCGCCATCGCGAGCCGCGCTTCAGGCTGCTCGAGTAACGAATGCCACGCCCTCGAGTCCACTAACTAGGATTCGTTCAGTGCGTGAAACCGCTGTGCTGCGGCAAAGGAGACACCCGATGCGTGCGATCGACCTTGGATTCTGCGTGGTAGTCGCAGGCTTTTCCCTGATGCCACTCGCCGCCTCCGCACAGCAACGTGAGCCGCAGCGGCCGCTGGAGCAGGCTGAGGCGCCCAACCGCCCGACGACGATTGCGGGATGCCCGGCCGACCCGGTGGCCTTCTATCCGTGTGCGAGGGAAAAGAGCAAGAACTTCGAACCCCCGCGTACGGCCGATGGCAAACCAGACTTTCAGGGATACTGGAATGCCAACCGCCAGGCGTTCAACATCGAGGTGCACGAATCCAGCTTCGCGTATCAGGGCGGCCCGACGCTGATTCTCGATCCGGCCGACGGCAAGGTGCCCTATCAGCCCTGGGCGGCGGCAAAGCAGGCGGAGCGGGAAGAAAAAACACTCGACCCGCCGGCGATCGAGTTCCTCGATCCCAACGCACAGTGCTTTCTCCGCGGCATCCCGCGGCAGATGTGGATGATGGACTATCAGTTCGTCCAGCCCGCGGATTCCCCGTTCATCTTCACGCTGCACGAGCAGAATCACGCGTACCGCGTCATTACGATGGACGGACGCCCGCCGCTCGGGAGCAACATCCGCACGTGGATGGGTGACTCCCGCGGCGCATTGGGAGGGCAACACGCTGGTCATTGAAACCACCAACCAGAACGGACGTGAGTGGCTCGACAACGTCGGCAACTTCTACTCGGACAAAGCACGGATCACCGAACGTCTGACGATGGTCGATCACGACACGCTGCTCTGGGAGGCACGAATAGAGGATCCGACGGTCTATACGCAGCCGTGGACGATGACGTTCCCGCTGCGCCGGAACAAGACGTCCGGGTTCCAGCTGATGGAATTCGCCTGCCACGAAGGGAACAAGTCGCCCGCTCTGCAGTTGCGACCCGGGTCGCGTTGACTGCCTGACGCGTCCGCATCGTCTCCGGAGTTGCCAACGCCCATCGGTTCGATGTAGAAGCAGTTGGCAACAGGCCTTCGCCTTGCCTTTCCGGAGGCTGGTGAGATGCGAAACGGGTTTACCAGTTCAATTGCCGCCGTCTATCCTAGTGCTCGCCCCGCTCGCGGCGGCCGCCCAGGTCAAAGACTTTCCACGCACACCCGACGGTAAGCCCAACCTGCAGGGCGTGTGGCAAGTCCTGAACACAGCGGCCTGGGACATTCAGGATCATTCCGCGCGGCTCGGCGTGCCGGCCGGTCAGGGCGTCGTGGTCGGCAGCGAGATCCCATATCAACCGTGGGCACTCGTGAAAAAGCAAGAGAACTTCGCCAACCGCCTGACCGCCGATCCAGAGACAAAGGGGTTCCTCCCCGGCGTCCCCCGGATCATGTACATGCCGTTTCCCTTTCAGATCTTTCAGACGCCCGGCCAGGTGAACATCGCGTTCGAGTATGCGCGCGGCATCCGCGTGATCCACACCAATGGCACGCCGCATCCACGGGGGCCGCTCAACTGGTGGGTCGGCGACTCGCGCGGCCGCTGGGACGGCGACGCGCTCGTTGTCGACGTCGTACACTTCACCGACCAGACGTGGTTCGATCGCGCGGGCAATTTTCACAGCGAGGCACTGCACCTCGTCGAGCGCTACTCGCTCGAGGGCCCCGATCACCTGCGCTACCAAGTCACGATCGAAGACCCGAAGGTGTTCACGCGGCCCTGGCAGATGAACATGCTCTTCTATCGCCGTAAGGAGCCAGACGTGCGTCTGCTGGATTACGAGCCGTTCTTGCTCATGAAAGAAGAACAGGCAGCACGTGAACCCGGCAAGGCCGCCAACTGACAGGGAGGGGTGACGTGAAGGCTCTATGCGGAATTGCTCTGATCGGTCTGGCTGTCGCAGCGGCGGCGACGCCGCGCGTCTTCGCGCAGGCATCCGGACGCGCCGAAAACGATCGCCGGCTGTCCCGCCGAGCCGCTGGCGTTTCACACCTGCGCACTGCAGAAAGCAAAAGCGTTCAATCCACCGCGGCTGCCGAGCGGCCGGCCCAACCTGCAGGGATACTGGCGCGGCGACGCGCTGACGCAGGCATTCTCGGTGGAGGGTGTCGCCAGCGACGACCCGCTGGTCAAGGATCCCATCATGCCGTGGGAGGCCGCTCCTCCGGAGGTCATCGATCCGCCCGATCGAAAAATTCCCTACCAGCCGTGGGCCGCGGCGATTGGGAGACGAGGGGTGAACTTTCACAAGTACCTTGATCCGCGGACGTCCTGTTCCACCGCCGGCATTCCCAGGCTCGCGCTGCAGGACGCCAGCCAGATCGTGCAGCCGCCGACCGACGACTACGTGTTGTGGCATCACGATGACCATCACGCGTACCGGGTGATTGCGATGGGCGACCGTCCACCTGTGGGCGCGACAATCAAGACGTGGCACGGGCTGTCGCGCGGGCGCTGGGACGGGAACACGCTCGTCATCGACACTACCAATCTCAACGGCTACATCTGGATTGACGATTCGGGAAACTTCTATACCGACACTGCACATCTTGTCGAGCGCCTGACCATGGTGGATGCGAACACAATCCACTATGAGGTCACGTTCGAAGATCCAAAGGTGTACACGAGGCCATGGAAAGTGGCGTGGGTCTTTCAGCGCGTCATGGAGCCCGGGTTCGAGCTCATCGAGGAAGCATGCATCGAAGGCGAGCGCTCCATGGAGGACATCCGGCAGCAGGGTGGGTACCGCTATTATTTCGGGGAAAGCTGGCGAGGGCGCTGAAGCTTTGCCAAGGCACAAGTCACAAGTCACAAATCACAAGTCACAACGATTGAAGTGCGTTGTGACGTTGTGACTTGTGACCTGAGCCTTGCGACTTGTGATTTTTGGAGTTACTTCGTGCCGGCCGTCGGCTTGAGCGTTACCCTCTGCACGCGCCAGTTGCCGAGCTCACCCACGTACAGCTCGTTCTCGCTGCGGCAGTCGATGGAGTTGACGGTACCGAACTCCTTGAGCATCTTGCCCGCGCGCCCGAACTTTCCGACGATGCGGCCGTCCAGCGTCATCTTCAGGATCTCGCCGTCGTAGTCCAGGTTGTTGGGCGGGTTCGAGTTCGACACGTAGAGGAACTGCCGCGCGCCCGGCGTGATGCAGATCGCCCACGGCGAACCGACGTTGCGGAACTGGGTCTTGAAGGTCCCTTCCGTGTCGAAGACCTGGATGCGCTTGTTGTCGCGGTCTGCCACGTACACGTTGTTCGCCGCGTCAATCGCGATCCCCTTGACCACACGGAACTGACCGTCTTCCGTACCGGTCGAGCCCCAGTTCTTGATCCACTTGCCATTGCGGTCGTACTTCGCCACGCGTGAGTTGCCGTACCCGTCCGTGACGTAGATGTTCCCCATCGAATCCCACGCCACGTCGGTTGGACGGTTGAAGTTTTCTCCCGGAGGTCCGGCGCCCGGAAGTGGTCCCGCGCCGCGCCCACCGCCCGCCGCGGCGGCAGGTGGCGCGCCGCCCCGACCTTCACCAGCCGGCGCCGCCGGCGGCGCCGGGGCCCTGGGAACGAGGGCGTAGGTATCGGCCAGTGTGTTCAACGGGTTGGTCGGCGCGTTTATGGCCTCAGGCTTCCGCCCGAAGATCATCTGAATCCGGCCGTTCGGGTCGAACTTGAGGACCTGGTTGGCCATCTGATCGACGGTCCAGATGTTGTCCTGCGCGTCGACGCGCACTTGCTGCGCCATCAGGAAACCGTACGCGCCCTGTCCCATCTCGCGAATGAACTTTCCGGTTCGGTCGAACTGGAAGAGCCGCGCGCCGCCGTGGGCGACGAAGCGCGATCCGGCCGTGGTGACCCTCGGCGTGCCGGTGCGGGTGTAGACGAAGATCTCACCCTTGGAGTTGGTCGCGACGCCCGCGGCTTCACCGAGGAAAGTGTCCTGCGGGAGGTTGGCCGTGAGCGGATCGACGGCGTCGTACGGAATGTCCGGAAAATTCAGCTGTGCTGAAACCGTGACCCCGAGCGCGAGCGTCGACGCAACAAGAACAGCCGGAAGCATGCGTCTCATGGAACCCTCCCCTTACCTGACACTCGCGGTCTGCGGCGACTGCGGACGGAGGCGAATCTTCTGCACGCGCCACGCGGAGATCTCCGAGACGATCAGCTCGTCGGGATTGCGGCAGTCGATGCCGTGCACGGTCTGGAACTGACCGACTGCCTTGCCGGCGCGACCGAACTTGCCGACGATCCGGCCGTCGAGCTCCATCTTGTAGATCTCCCCGCTGACATCCCACGAACTGGCGGGTGTATTGGAATCGGGGTTGGAGTTCGAGGAGAAGAAGGTACTGGTGCGGGCCAGGCGAAATGCACACCTCCCAGGGATTGCCGACGTTGTCGTAGATGGCGCGAAGCACCAGGTTGTTGTCGAACACCTGGATGCGCTGGTTACCGCGGTCGGCCACGTAGACGTTACCCTGGGCATCGACGGCCAGCGAATGCGGCGTGTTGAACTGATACGGCTGGTTCCCTCGGATGTTGCTGCCCACCTTGCGGATGAATCGTCCGTTCTTGTCGAACTTCACCACGCGATGGTTGATGTATCCATCGGATACGAAGATGTTGCCCTGCGGATCCCAGCCGACATCGGTGGGCCGGGCGAACAGATAGCGCTCGTCGGCCGGAGGGTCGCCCTGCGGAGTTGGAACGATTGCCTCGACGGCCTCGGGTCGGCGGCCGAGCACCATCATGACCTTGCCCTGGGGGTTGAACTTGATGACCATGTTCGTCCCCTCGTCCACGGCCCACACGTTGTCTTCTGAATCGACGCGTACTTTGTGCGCGAACTCGAACCCGTAGATGCCCGCGCCCCACTCACGGACGAACTTGCCGTTCGGATCGAATTCGAAGAGACGCGTGTCGTCTCGACGGTGGTACACCCAGAGATTGCCCTTGGAGTTCCGCGCCACTCCCATGCTCTCGCCCAGATACACGTCCGGGGGCATCTGGAGGAAGTTCGGAACTGATTCAAACGGAATTTCGGGAACGTTTTCCGCTTTGGCTCGGTTCTGCGCCAATCCGAGCGTGGTCGCCGCCACGAAGAACGCCGTCAGGACCAGGCAGGCGTGCACAAGTCGCTTCATGTAAGGCCTCCGCCCGCCTCCGTGTTCCACTCCGGCGGGGTTCGCCGAAGCCCATGGTGAAGGCGGCACGGCAAAGTATACCCGATGGGGCCGTCTCTGCAGTCCGGCGTCCCTCGGCGCGTTTCCGGCGACAAATTGGGACAACTGCCACGCGTTGACAACATGCCGCCAATGTGAAACAAGAGCCGGCACGACGCTCTGAACCTGTCGTCCTCATGTCATTCATACATCTGCAGCGGCGTCGTCCTCGGTGGACCGCCCGCCTGATGGGCGGTCTCGCGCTGGCGGCCAGCGTCACCGCAGCAGCGTGCTCCACGCCTCAGGCCGAATCGGGCGACGTGCGTCCCAACGCCGCGGTTCCGTCGGTCCGCATCGCCCACGCCTGGGGCAACGAAAGCTCGCATTTCACGTCGACGCTGCGAGACGCGCTCGAGCAGGCGATACCGGGGGCTCAGATTGAGTTGATCGATTCAACCGCCGGCGTCACGAATCTCTCCATGCTGCAACGCAAGCAAGTGGATGCAGCCTCCACGTACGCCGACATCGCATACATGGCGTCTGTGGGACAGCTGCCGGACGTGGCCGGGGCGTTCGAACAGCTCCGCGCCGTCGCGGCGCTGCCCATTCGCGAGCTGCAAGTCGTCATTGCGCCACAATCGTCCATCCGATCGATCCGGGACCTTCGCGGGCGCCGGGTATCGCTCGGGCCTGCGGGCACCGGCGTGGCAATCACGGCGGGCCTGTTGCTCAACGCGTATGGCATCGACGCGTCCGAGGTCAAGGCAGAGCATCTCGCGTTCGACGAAGCCGTTCAGCCGGTCATGAACGGGCAGATCGACGCAGCGTTCTGGGGCGGCCGAGTCCCGAATCCGAACATCGCTACGGCCATTGAACATGGGGCGCGGCTTCTGCAGATTGCCGGACCGGAAATCGATCGCTTTCGCGCCGAGTACCCCTTCCTGCGGGCGACGATTATTCCTGCAGGGACCTATCCCGGCAGCGATGGCGCCGTGCACACAGTTGGAGTCGACGGGATCTTCGTCTGCCGCGCCGACCTCGATGAGCGGATCGTGTACAACCTTACGAAGTCGTTCTTTCGTGCCGTAACGACCGCCGGACGGGAAGTCCGCATGCTTCGCGGCTTCAATATGAGCCGCGCGGCGGCGACACCGCTTCCCCTGCATCCCGGCGCCGCGCGCTACTACCGCGAGATGGAGATGCGGCGATGAGACAGCGGCTGCTGAAGGGAGACAACCCCTATCTCCCGTTGATCCTCACGATCGCGCTGGCGGCTGCCGTGCTGGCGCTGTCGTGGTACGGATATCGCGCGGTCAGTGAGTGGCGGCAGAGCACCGCTGCCCTGATCGAACGGCGCGCTCAGGACGACGCAGACCGCCTGGTCATCGCGCTGACGCGCGACATGCGGGGTGCGCAGTCGCTCGTTCTGGCGAATCGCGATTCAGGAGACTACGCCACCCAGTCTCTCGCCGATTTCAGTCACGAAGTCGCCTCGGCCTTCACACGCTACATCTATCCGGAATCCTTCTTCGGCTGGAAACAGTCCGACGGCGAGCTTGTGTTCTTCAATCGCGCGAACCGGACCCCGCCGTGGATGACGGGAGCCCTGAATGGGGGCCGGTACCCGGTGGTGGCGGCGAGAAATCCTCTGACGGCCCAACCGATCCTCGAGCGCATCCAGCAGTACGCCAGGAACCGCGTCAACTACGCGCGCTTCGGCACTCAGCTCGCGGGCGTGCCGTACGAGATTGTCGCCCGTCTGCAGTACGCCGACGTGTACCACGAGCGGCTCGAGAGTATCGCCGGCTTCACGGTGAACCTGGCCTGGATCCGCGAACGGTACTTCTCCGAGCTCGTCTCCGAGGTGTCGCGGATTGGGGAAAGCGGCACCGCGCTGGAGTACGCCGTCCTCGACGACAGCGGGAATGCCGTTACCGGAGCCATAAAAGGCGACCATGCGGCGGTGCGGGAGTTTCCGCTGCAGTTCTTCGATCCCGCCTCCACCGAGCTCGACGGTGAAGACAGCGTCCCGCCGATATGGACCGTGCGCGTGAGCGCGGCCAGCGATCCGATGCTCGGGTGGGCGACGTCCGGCGAGGAAACGACCCTGCTGGCCATCGCCGCAACGGCGCTCGGCCTGGCCATCAGCTTTCTCCTCACGGCCCACTCCGTCCGCGCGCGCGGGTCGCTGGCGGCCATGCGCGCCGAGTTCGTGTCAATTGCCGCGCACGAATTGAAGACGCCGCTGGCGACGATTCACGCCGCCAGCGAGACGATGGCCCGAGGGCGCCTGACCGGCTCGCATCTAACGGAGTACACCCACTTGCTCCTCCAGGAGAGCAAACGCCTGACGCGTCTCGTCGACAACCTGCTCGCGTACGCGCGAATCATCGACGTCAGGGACCTGTATCAGTTCGAACGCCTCGCTCCCGCCGAGCTGATTGAAGATTCGTTGAACGGCTTCCAGCGACAGCTTGCTGAAGGACGATTCGAAGTGACCACCGACATTCCCCACGATCTGCCGCTCGTGCGCGGCGACCGCACGGCGCTGCGTCTGGCGCTCGACAACCTGATCGACAACGCCATGCGCTACTCCGACACGGCGCGCCACATTCACCTCAGCGCTCGATGGTCTGACTCACGCGTGGTCATCGAGGTGAGCGATCGCGGCAGCGGCATCCCGCCCGATGAAATCCAGATGGTCAAGCGCAGATTCGTTCGAGGCCGGCGCACTGGTACGCACGGCAGCGGCCTCGGCCTGGCAATCGTCATGCGGGTGGCGGCCGACCACGGAGGCCGGTTCGAGCTTGAAAGCCACGTCGGCGCTGGCACACGGGCCTACCTCGAGGTGCCGATTTACGGAGACTAACGGTCTTCTCGTAAGTCAAAAGGTAAAAGGCAAAAGGCAAAAGTACTTTTGACCTTCACTTTTGACTTTTGACTTTTGACTTTTACCTTAAAGGTTCCTTATGCAGGGACGCATCCTGATCGTCGAAGACGACAACATGCTCGCGAAGGTCATCGCCGACAATCTCCGGTTCGCGGGGTATGAAGTGAGTGCCGCCGGCGACGGCCGCGACGCGGTGGCGCGTCTGCGTACGTTTCAGCCCGACCTGGTCCTTCTGGATCTCATGCTCCCGGACCGAAACGGCTTCGAGCTGTGTGGTTTGATGCGTCAGGGAGGTCGCACTCCCATCGTGATCCTGTCGGCTCGCGCGCAGAAGGCCGACAAGCTCCGCGGGCTGAAATTGGGCGCGGATGACTATCTCACCAAGCCATTCGATCTCGACGAGTTGCTCGCACGGATTCAGGCGGTCATGCGCCGCAGCCGCCGCGGCGTCGATCGGCTGGTGCTCGGCGCGGTCACGATCGATTTCAATGCGTTGCGGGCAATGACCGACAGGAAGGAAATACATCTGACGCACCGGGAATTCGGCGTACTCCGGTACCTGGCGGAACGGCACGAACGCGTCGTCTACCGGGACGAGCTGCTGCGGGAGATCTGGGGCTATCTCGACGTGCCACCCACGACTCGATCGGTCGATCACGCCATCGCACGACTTCGAAAGAAGATCGAGCCCGATCCTCACCGGCCGCGCTTCATCCGCACGGTGCACGGCGACGGCTACGTCCTGAACACGACAACCCACGCCGCCCCAGACCCGTAAGACACACATCGGCGGCCGGTTGCCGGCGTGCAGCCGTAATCTCCGCCTCGCCAGGCGGTGCTCCTTGCCCCGCCTCCGGCGGGGCGGGACGTCGTGAAGGCCTTTGCAAGATCGACTCACGTGCGAGAAATTCCGGCCTTCATGGACATGAAGAACGAAAAGGGCGAGGTCGTGACCTGGTCGCTGGAAGCCACCGGCATCCGTGGCGTCCTCGCCAACGGAGTGAAGAAGGAAGACGTGCAGGCCGGCGATCGCATCAAAGTGCGATGTCACCTGCTGCGCGATGGTTCGCCTGGCTGTCTGCTGGGCTTCATTACGCCCGACCACGGTGACTCTGCGCGCGGTCACGGCGTGGAGCGCGAGTGGGATTGATTGGAATTCGGGTGGTCGGAGACCTGTAGGTCTCCGGCTACTTCTGTTTGGGCTTGGCGCGGTTCGATCGGGTTCGACGCGGTCGATCGTGCGCCCGGTCTCGCTCGGCCTGAACCGGTAACGCCCATCCCTCGGCAACGAGTATCAACGCATCGCGTGGAGACAGGTCGAGGGTATCGCCTTCGTGGACCCGCGACAGATCCACACCATTGATCAGCTCCGACAGCTTTCGCGTCAGCCGGACTTTCATTACATGCCTGGTCCGGCCGTGCTGCTGAGCTCGGGGGGGAAAACGTCTTGTTTCATTCCGTTTAACGCGTTCGATGTCCATCGGTAGGACACAAACGAACATCTGTACGTCGTTCAAACCCTCGCGAAGCAAACCAAGGACCAATCGGGATCGCAGAGATGGGTAGCCGTTCCCGGCACCCGGAGTTACTGCCGAGCTTCTCAAACAGGAGAGCGGACAAACTTGTCCGTGGTTCCGGTCAGTGCTGCGCCTTGCCGCGGCCTCCACAGCGCGGTCTCATCGAACTTGCGGGCCAGCTCGAGGTCCTTCGCAGTGATCCCACCGGCGCTGTGAGTCGAAAGCGCGACCGCCACGCGGCGATAGGTCACCGTCAGGTCGGGATGGTGGTCGGCCGCTTCCGCGATGAACCCGAGGGCGTTCACGAGCATCAGCGTAATCGGCCAACCGTCGGTTTCGTAGACGCGCCGAATCGCCTTATCCGTGTACGACCACCCCTGCAATGATGCGAGGTGCCCGGCGATCTCGGCGTCGGTGTATGGCGTTTCCTTGCTGGACATGGCTACCTCATCAGAAACGAGAACGCGTACGCGCAGTATTGAATTCCTATCGCAACCGCATTCGAAACGTCGCGGACTGGCCGAAGTTCTCCTCGATTTCCATCTCGATCAGCGTCAGTCCATGTGCACCCAGGGCGCTCAGCTCGCCATGGAGACGCGTGGCCAGCAGTTCCGCGAGCATCTCGACGGTGGTGTTTGGAACAGGCAGGAGCGCGCAGTCGCGCCTGGGAAAGACGTAGCGAGGTTTGTCGTCAACGGCCACCCGGACGACTTCACCGTCTTCAACCACCCGGATGCGAGCGCTCTCGAGCGGCAGCAGCACCAGATGATCGATTTCTCCGCACAGGCGGCGCATGATGCGCTTGAGCTCGAGAAAATCGAACACGAGCTTGTCCGTCGGATCGAGCTCGCCGTCCACGGCAACGCGCGCCCGGTAATTGTGCCCGTGAAGCCCCTCGCAACGATGGCCGGCGTAGGTGATGAAATGGGCGGACGAAAAGACGAGGTCGTCCCTCGACACTGAGACGCGAAATTCGCCGCGCTGGGACATGGGCTCGCGCGATCGTACCATTGGACCGCCATGCGGCTCCAAACGGGAATCTTGTGCCGGCGTTGAGCGTCGCATCGGATATCATCGAGCGTCCCCGGCCGTCGAGGAGAGTCGCTTCATGAGGATTCTGCTGCTCTCGATGCCAGACTCGTTCGAACACACTCCGACCGTCGCGGTTCGGATGCCGAACGGTGCGCTTGGCTCGCTCGCCGGCAACGTCGACGCCCACCACCACGTTGCGATTGCGGATCTGGTCCTCGCTCAACATGCTATCCGGCAGACGGTCGAGCGCCTGACGGCCGACATCAGGCCGGACGTCGTCGGCCTTTCGGTTATGACCTTCCAGCGTGCGACCGCGCGCCGCATCATCGCACTCATCCGCACGCTCAAGCCGGACGTTCGCATCGTCGTCGGTGGCTACGATCCCAGCCTGGCGCCCGAGGCATGGACCCATCCGGACGCAGGAGTGGACGTGATCGTGCGTGGCGAAGGGGATGTGACGTTCCGAGAGGTGCTACGTGCGATGGAGGCGGGGCTCCCGCTCGACGGCATCGCCGGCCTCTGGTTCCGAACCGGCGACACGTTCCGCCGCAACCTTCCCCGCGCAGTCACCACAATCGAGCGAGGCGACGTGAACCCGCCGAACCGCGCCGCGCGTGTGCTTTCGGGGTACACGATGCTTGGCCGGCCGATCGATGTCGTCGAAACATCGCGCGGCTGCACCTTCGATTGCAGCTTCTGCTCCATCATCCAGATGCGCGGACGCAACTTTCATCGATTTGCCATCGAGCGCGTCATCGCCGACATCGCCGACGCTCACGCCAGGGGCGCGCGCACCATTTTCTTCGTCGATGACAACATCACGCTCGACACGGAGCGCTTCGAGGCGCTGTGCCGCGCGATTATCGCCGCGCGCCTGAATCACATCGACTACTTCGTCCAGGCGATGACCGCCTCCATTGCCACGCACGGCGAAACGTTGGCGCCGCTGATGCAACGGGCGGGATTCCGCTACGTGTTTCTCGGGATCGAGAACATCCTCGACGACGATCTGGCGTTCCTGAAAGCGCGCGCAAAAAACAGCCGGCATCGCGCCGGAACGCGAACGAACACGGCCGCCGCAGCAATCGACGTTCTCCACCGGCACGGCATGCTCGTCGTCGGAGGACTCATCGTCGGCAACCCCGATGACCGTCAAGAGTCGATCGCCACGAACCTGCGTTTCGCAAAGCGCTATGTCGACTGGCCGTACATTCAGCACCCCACGCCCTATCCCGGCACACCGATGACCGCCGACTTCGAGCAGCGAAACCTCATTGTCAACCGCCACCTGGACGAATACGACGGCACAACGGCCGTCACGCGGAGTGCGTACCTGGATTCAACCGAGATCGAGTTCATGCGGTGGAAGGCCGAGCGCTGGATGAAGGTGCGCCATATACCGGCGGCGTTCCGTCACGATCCAATCTTCGTGCTCCGTAACGCGCGGAAGATGCTGGCGCACACGTTCCGTGGATCGACCTGGCGATCCATCTGCGGGTTGGAATCGGCGCGCGATGTCTTCGCGCGCTATCGCGCCATCCGCGTCGAGGAGCGGAAGATACCTCGATTGGCCGGACCCGGCACCTGACGCAGACGACGGGCCGGCTCGAACCGGCCCGACCTCGTCGCTGCAAGTACTGCCGGCGTCAAGGCTCGCTGTCGCAGAACCGTAGGGCGGGCGACACCTACGCCGAGCTACGCGTTCGACCCCGGCTGCGGAACGATGCGGATGTAGGGCTTCGGCGCCTTCCACCCCTGCGGATAGACCTTCTTGGCCTCGTCGTCGGACACCGAACCGACGATGATGACGTCCTCGCCGTTTTTCCAGTTCACCGGCGTCGCCACCTTGTGCTTGGCGGTGAGCTGCAACGAGTCGATCACACGCAACACCTCGTCGAAGTTGCGGCCGGTCGTCATCGGATACGCGATGATCAGCTTGATCTTCTTGTCGGGCCCTACCACGAACACGTTCCGGACCGTCTGGTTGTCGGCGGGAGTACGCCCTTCGCACGTGCCGACGAGGTCGCCGGGCAGCATGCCATAGAGCTTGGAAATCTCCAGGTTGGTGTCACCGATCATCGGGTAATTGGGCGCATAGCCCTGCGTCTCCTTGATGTCGTTTGCCCATCGCTGATGGTTGCCCACCGCGTCGACGCTAAGCCCGATGATTTTCACGTTCCGCTTGTCGAACTCCGGCTTCAGTTTGGCCATGTACCCCAGCTCAGTGGTGCACACGGGCGTGAAGTCTTTCGGATGCGAGAACAGCACCGCCCAGGAGTCGCCGATCCACTCATGGAACCGGATGCGGCCTTCAGTGGTATCCGCTTCGAAGTCAGGAGCCGTATCACCAATTCGAAGAGTCATCGAGAACCTCCTTTGCGCAAGAGAGCATCATACCGTTAATCATAGGTGGCAGGCGGAGTGGTGGGCGGAGGCCTTCTCGCCGATCAACTAAAACCGCCACCGCACACCGGCATTCAGCGTCCGACCCTCGAGCGGCGACCAGGCGTCAACCGTCCATCGGCCGTCGATGCCGCGCGCAGGCCGCACGAGCGGATGCTCTCGCGTCAGGCGTTCGTCTCCGAGATTTTCCACGTTCACATACACACGAGAGCCGCCGATTCCCCAGTCGATGAGGCCGCCGTACAACACGTGCGCACGCCCGACGTCGCGGAAGGGATTGTCCTCGAGCGCCTGACGTCCCGTGTAGAACACCTCGAAGCCCACGCGCGCGGGCCCAATCTGCTTCAACAAGTCGAAGCTTGCCGCATGGCGTGGGTTGAGTGGAACCTCGCGCCGGGCTCTGCCGTTTGGTGATGGTTCGGTGGACCACAGAAACATGTGAGTGACGATGACGTCGATGTTGCCTTCGCGGCGGTAATGACCGATCAGCTCGGTGCCGCGCGTCACGGTCGGCCCGTCGAGATTGACGACGACAAGGGGAAAGTCAGCTCCCTCTGACTTCTCCACCGTCAGCGCATTGTGGATGCGCGAATAAAACACCGTTGCCGTCAGATCAAATGGCCTGCGCGCCCATGTCACATCGGCGGACACGTTGTCGGCACGCTCGGCGCGCAGTTCGCCGAGTGGCGCAACAGGCGCCAGTCCGGTTGCCTCGGTCTCCTCCGTGAACGGCGTAGGTGCAAAGTAGCCGCGACCACCCGAGACCCGGATCGTCCATTGCTGGGCCGGGCGTACCAACGCCGACACACGCGGGCTCACGAACGTCCCGAATTCATTGTGCACATCGACCCGTGTGCTGCCGGACAGGATGAGCTGCCGGGTCAGGCGGAACTCGTCCTGCGCGAAAACGGCTGGCACCGCGTGCGTGTAGTCGAATCGGGGCACGTCTGGCGAGCGATACCACTCGGTCTGGAGGGCAGTGCCCGCCACCCAGGTATGCCGCCCATTCATGCCGGTCACTGACATCTCTCCGAACGCCGTCCGGTGGCTGTCGGGCTCGATGGTCGGTCCAAAGGTATGGTCATGGTTCTGCGCTGTCGCACTCATCCGTGCTGCGATCACGCGGCCGTCCGATGTCGTCATCCGCCACACCGCACCGCCGTCAAATCGTCTGCTGCCCAGATCTTCGGCAAACATCCGTCCGTCAGGCGTGGAACGACCGGCCACGGTTCCACCGCGACGCTGCTCACCCATCCCGCCGAATGTCAGGAGCAGTGACTTGCCGGCACTGTTGTCCCAGAAGAATCGCGATCGGCCGACAGCCCGGCGGTAAAAGGGCAGATCCGTCCATCCGTCATCGTCGAGATCCGACCGCCGCTGTGTGTGGAAGCCGCCCACGAATGTGTAGCCCCACCGTTCGCCGAGCGGACCCGCCAGCCAATTGACGATGTCGGTCCCGCCATGGCTCGTGCCGTTGACGAGAAGCTCCCGCTCGGGGGCTTCTCGAGATGGACGCCGCGACACGAGATTTACGACGCCGCCAATGGCGGACATCCCGTACAGGGCCGACGCGACACCCTTGATCACCTCGACCTGGCCCAGATCCATCGGCGGAATCTGCAGAAGACCGACTGAGCCGGTCTGGCCGCCATAAAGCGGGAGACCGTCCGCAAGAATCTGCGTATAGCGTCCGCGCAACCCCTGGATCCTGACGCTTGCGCCGCCCAGCGATGGTGACGTCGTCTGGACCCGCAGGCCGTTCGTCTCGGCCAGCAGCATCGACACGTCTCCGGGCGTCATCATGATTTTTTCCTGCACCTCTTCGCCCGGCACGACTTCGATCCGCATCGGCTGGTCCTCGAGCCGGGTGTCCGTTCGCGTGGCGGTGACGATCACGGCTTCTTCGATCTCCAGATCCTCCTCCAGCTCGAAGAGGAGCGACTGCGTCTGGCCCGCCGCCACGGTTACCGACGAGCTGAGCGGCGCAAATTCGTCTTTCAGAACCGTCACGTCTACCCTGCCAGGCACAACCGGAATGGACACCAGACCGTCGAGACCTGTCTTGAACGTCACACCGTTGACGACGACGTCCACACCGGACACCGGTCCCGCTTCTGAACGCACCTCAACTCGCAGCGTCGCGGACTGCTGCGCTGCGAATGTCGGGTGACACAGGGCAATCAGCAGAATTGCTGTGCACAGTCTGCCCGCGCATGAGAGTCGTGGAAACCTCACAGGATCTGTATGCTACTTGTAATGAGCAGCGACGCTGAATCCCCCACCCACCCGCCTTTACTGAAAAGGATCTGGTCGCTGGGGTCTCGTGCTGCCTCGCGTTTGCGGTACGGCGAGCCGAAAGCGCGGGAGGTGATTCACCTCTGCGGCGCGCTGCTGTCGGAGCGGGGCGAGGTATCTGGCGCCCGCGTCGCGTCCGAGCTCGTAGCCGCCTACAAAGCGCTGGACGTGCCGGCTCGCGACACGTTCTTCGACCTGTTGAACGAGTCGTTCGTCCCCGATCCGGAGCAGGTCGCGAACGCGGCCGACGCATACCGCAAGGCGCCTTCTCCCGAGACTCTGCGCCAGCTCCAGACTGTGGTTGAACCTGCACGCCAGGAGCTGTTCCGGCGCCTGAACCTCGCGCCGGGTGGTACCGCCGCCCTCATCCAGATGCGCCGGCATCTGTTGGCGACCTTGCGCGACCATCCCGAGCGGATGAGCATCGACAGCGACCTGGCGCACCTGTTCCGATCATGGTTCAACGGCGGGTTTCTCACGCTGCGGCGCATCGATTGGGGAACATCCGCTGCTGTCCTCGAACGCCTCATCCAGTACGAGGCGGTGCACCAGATCCAGGGCTGGGACGATCTGCGCCGGCGGCTCGAGGCGGACCGGCGGTGCTATGCCTTCTTCCATCCCGCGCTCCCCGGTGAACCGCTCATTTTCATCGAAGTCGCGCTCACCGACCGGATCAGCGCACGCGTCCAACCGCTGCTGGATCCGAATGCCGAGGTACTCGATCCTGCTCGCGCCCGTTGCGCCGTCTTCTACTCCATCACGCACTGCCAGGAGGGGCTGCGCGGTATATCGTTCGGCACGCTGCTGATCAAGCAGGTGGTCGAAGATCTGAAGAGAAACCTTCCGCGTATTCGCAGGTTTGCCACGCTGTCACCGATTCCCGACTTTCAGAAGTGGCTGGCGACGGAGCGCATCGACGTGCTCGACAATCTGGAGTCTCGCGCGGCGCGCCTTCACAACGAACCGATTGCCGCAGACCTTCGCGACGAGCTGATGCGACTGTGTGCCTTCTACCTGACGCGCGCGACGCGCGGGAAGGCTCCTTTCGATTCGGTTGCGCGGTTTCACCTGGCCAACGGAGCAAGCCTCGAGCGGCTCAACTGGCTGGCCGACACGTCCGAATCCGGCATCCGCCGATCGTTCGGAATCATGGCGAACTACGTGTACCGCCCCGACGATCTGGAGCGGAGCCACGAAGCATATGCGCGGGGTTACAAGGTGGTGGCGTCGCGACAGATCGAACGACTTGCCAGGCAATCCCGGCAGTCAGTTTCAAAATCGAATCAATCCCAGTAGAGCGCAGGCTTTAGCCTGCGCCTGCCCGGTTCAGCCTGCGCGTGCGCGCGACCTCCAGCATTTCCGGTTAAGCTTGCGGCACGCTCAGGAGGACGTCATGCACAGAATGATGCTTCTGGTGGGAGTGCTCTCGATCATGCCGCTGCAGTCGCGCGCCTGTGGTAGACGCGCAGGCACAGCAGCCGCGATCAACCGAGTCGGTGAAAGAAGAGGTGGTCGTCGCGACGCGGGTGCTGTTCGACTCCGGCTTCCTCGACACCGCGGGTCACGTGAGCGTTCGCCTCGATGCCAATCGATTTCTCATGCCGTGGCGCCGCGCACCGGAGCTCGTCGTCGCAGACGACGTGATGGAGTACGACCTCGAGGGAAGAGTGGCCGATGCCCGCGGCCGCGCGCTGGTCATGGAGCGCTTCATCCATGCAGAAATTTACAGGGCGCGTCCCGATGTCACCGCCGTGGTGCACGGGCACACACCGTCGCTTCTGTTGTTTTCGTCGAGCAACATTCCGTTGCGCCCGCTCTTTGCCGGCGCCGGGTTCATCGGCGACCAGGTTCCCGCGTTCAAGAATGGAGACGCGGGCGGTGGCGTGAACAGTGCCGAACTGGGACGCGGCCTGGCCCAGGCGCTCGGCAAGGCGAATGCCGTGCTCATGCGTGGCCACGGCGTTGTCGTTGTGGCGCCCTCCGCTGTGGCGCTCATTCAGCGCGCCGCCAATCTCGATACAAACGCGCAGCTCGTCGCGCAGCTGCTTGCCATGGGCGACAAGGAACCCATGTACATCAAGCCGAACCCGAATGCAGGTGGCGGCGGTGGAGACAACGCACGAGAGTGGGAAGCGTATAAAAAGCGTGCGGAAATATTGCTAAAGCGCTAGCCGTCAAGTCACAAAGCACAAGTCACAAGTCTCAAGTCAAACGAGAAATTTGTGACGTCCGACTTGTGACTTGTGATTTGTGATTTGTGACTTGTGACTTGATTACTGCGTCGCCAGCGCCCGCTGCGACTGAAACGCTTCTTCGACAGGCGAACCATCCCACTCGTCTGGCTCTTCAACGCCGAGCAGCCACAACACCGTCGGGGCGGTGTCGAAGGTGTCGATCTTTTCATCCAATAGACCGGCGTTTACGCCGCGTCCCCACGCGATCCATGGAATGGTGACGTCCTGCGGATCGCTCGTCCCGTGGCCGTAGGCATGACCGCCGTGATCCGCAGTGACCACAAGCGAATAATTGCCTTTCCCGTACGCGCGATCCGCTACGGTGAGCAGCTGGCCTAGCGCCGCGTCAGCCGTTTGCACGGCCTGCCCATATGCCTGACTCATCCATCCCGATGAATGACCTGCGACATCCGGATCCGACAGATGCACGAAAAGGACGTTCGGTCGCTGATCCTCGAGATAGGACCGAACATCGGCGACCGTCCTGGCCCCCAACCAGCGCCCGAACCAGCCGCCGGGCGCCTGCGAGTAGTCGAGCGTACCAGGCCGCTGCAAGGGCCCGAACTTCGCCTTGCTGAAAAATGCGGCCGTCCGGTAGCCGTGTTCGCGGGCGACGCTGAAGACGGTCGAGAAATTCACAACGTCTACTTTGGCGCTCGTGACGTTGTTCCAGAACACGCCGTGCTCATCGGGAGGTTCGCCGCTCAGCATCGACGTATGCGACGGCAGCGTGGTGCTCGGCATGATCGTACGGGCGGATAGCGAGTAGCTCCCCTCCTTGATCAGCCGCTGCAGCGTGGGCGCCGTGAACCTGGCAATCGCGTCGGGGCGCAGGCCATCGATCGAGACCAGCACCACGTTACGGGTAATGCTGGCGGACGGAACACGTTGTTCAGCAGCGAAGTCGTCTGATCGGAGGTACCTCGGGCCGCACGCCAGAGTGACCGAAGCGACCGACGAGACGAGTACGAGCCACGCAGCCGGGGAGAGGAGTGCGCGCATATCCACCTTTGACAGCAAAAAAGGGCGCTGTCCTTCGAGGATACGAGGAACCCCCCGGCGCGTCAATCACCTGTGCCGTTCCGCGAAAGCGTGCCTTTTCTTAATCGTTTCTTAATCTACGTCTTTCTTTGCCTGGATATCGTTCAGCATCACCGGGGCGCTTGCGAAGTCCTCGAGCTCGATGGTGTTGTCGTACGCCCGAATCTTGGTCGCTATCGACATGGTCCCTTTTCCGCGTCCGTTGCGATCGATGTTCATTTGAATCACGGTAAACGGATAGTCAATCAGACGAGGGCGTGCCCACGCCTCCCAAAAACCGATCGGCCGATCAGTGGCAATCACAATTCGCCGACCGCCGTCTTCACCCGGAGTCTGCTGGGCGTATCGAAGGTCGTAGCCGAGGGAATCGGGTGTGCGGATCCTTCCAACCGGCCGCGTGTCCTGGAGCGCGTCGAGAAGCGCGTTTGGTCCTTTCTCGCGGAGCGTGGTCACGAGGCGGGTTCGATCGGCCTCGCTCGACCAACGGTCGACTGAAATCAGCACGGTTCCCGCGCCCGTCTGAATGTTGTTGTTGGCAATCGCGACCGCGGTGAACTCCTCGGGCACGCCGTTCGTCTGAGCAGCCGCGGCGACACTCGCCAGCGCAATCACTACAGGTGCGATGAGCGTTCGCATACGCATCAGGTCCTCCTCTGCCGGGCAGCGCCACCACGCACACGGGTGATGACACGCCCTCAACCGACTATTCAGGAACGATGCCGTGAAGCGCTCAGGAATTGACACCGCGGCCGTCTCGGGCACGTGGGCACCACTACCGTAATCAAAGGCCTCCGACCTGTGCGGGTGACATGGTCGGCCCGGGCTGTTACAACGACGCGCCGCACTTTCGATGACCTACCCGGATCAATACGTGTACAACCCGCTTTTCATCTGAAAAATGCTCTGTGTGCTCCTTGTACTCCTTGCAGGCGCCAACGTGGTGCTCTTCTACCTGACGATGTTTCGGCGCGTGAGGCCACTCGGCCCCGGCGTACAGGGACCCATGCTTGCGAGGCTCAATGGGGTGGTGTCGCTGGCACTGTGGGCAACGGTAATTGTCTGCGGCGGATGATTACGTTGTATCGGCCCACATTGTGCCGCCCTGGGGAGGCGGTTGGGCTCCTCGCGAACTGTATTGTCCGGTAGTGCGTGCGGCACTCGAGCTGCTTCGGGGCCAGTGTGACGGGAAACAACCCGCGCCAGTCGATCACGTCACCGACGACGCACATTTCACGCGTGAAAACGCAGATCGCCTCACGTCCGGATATTTGACTCGACCGTGACCGTCCCCGATAATGAATTCCTTTGTGGCAGAAGAAAGTTGCGCCCTGCGTCGCGTCCTCGCCTGCCTGCCAGTGCTGGGTGTTCTGGGCCTGGGATTGCTGCCGGCCGAGCATCTCCATGTAGGAGAGACCGCGGACGGACACCATTCGCAACTCATCCACCGCCACTTCGACCGACATCCGCATCACCCAACCGACACGCACGCCATTGTCGAACACGACGGACACGAGGATCAGCAGGCAAAACAGCTCGATTCGCTGTTTACCGGTCCGCAAGCGAGCTCGCAGGTCCATCCACCTTGTCAATTGCTTTACGAGCGGGCACCTGACGCGCAGTTGTCGCAATGCGCTTCGGTGTTGCCACCTGACGTCGACACATCGGTGCACGACCCGCCGTGGCTCGCTTCCTCCGGTCTCCGCGCCCCACCTTTCCCGCCCGTCTAATCTGACCTGACGGCCTCGGTCGTCGTCTGTCCATTCGGCTTTTCATTTCGAGGTGTTATGCGAAGAGCGGTGCTCTGGGCCGCCGCCCTGGCGGTTGCGTTGATCCCGTCCCGTGCCGGCGCCCAATCGTTGATGTTGACGGAATCCGATGCCTTGGCGCGACTTTCAACCAACGGTCCCCGCGTGCGGGCAGCCCGCGCAGGCATCGATATCGCGCGGGTGGATGTTCTGTCGGCTGGTCGATGGCCCAATCCGCGAGTGAACTGGGATCGGCAGGCCGTCGCGGGGGTGACCGAACACTACGTCACGGTGTCTCAAGTCCTGCCAATCACCGGCCGCCGCGCTTTTGATGTCCAGGCTGCGTCCGCTTTGGTGTCGGCCAGTTCAAGCCGCGCAGACGATGAGGTGCGCCGACTGAGAGCCGAGCTGCGACGTGCCTTTGCCGAACTGGTGGCGGCTCAAACGAGAGAGCGTGAGCTGAGCGCGGCGCGGGACCGTTTACGGGAACTGAGTGGCGTCTTGGCGAAGCGGGAAAGCGAAGGCGACGCCGCTGGGTTCGATTGGCTTCGGGCCGAGCGGGAGGTGTTCGATATCGAAAGCGACCTGGTGGTTGCCGCCACGGAACGGGCCCGCGCGCAGGCGACACTCGCAAGCTTCTTCGGCGATGAAGCTGACCCTTCGCAGATTCTGGCGGTCAGCCCCCAAACCAGTGTGTCCATGGTGCCTGCACTCGCCGCACTGCTCGAGCAGGCCGAGTCGACGCGTGGACAACTGATCGCGTTCCGACACGAAATCGAATCGGCACGCTTCGCGGCTCGTGCCGCGGAACGGAGCTTGGTGCCGGAACCAGAAATCTTCGTCGGGACGAAATCGTCGACGGCCTCGAGTGGCGGCGTTGGAAGCGCACTCACGATTGGGGACGGTGCCATCGGTCCCGTGATCGCGGTACATGCCACAATTCCTCTCTTTGATCGCGCCCGTCCGGAACGCGCAATGGCAGCGGCGCGGGCGGCGCGCGCCGAGGCTGACGCCGATTCGTTTCGGGCAGTTCTCCGTGGTCAAGTGGGTGCTATTCGAGAAGCAGTTGTGCAGCGGCGCGCGGCCGCCGAGCGCTACCGTGCGGAGGCGGTCAAGAGCTCGGCGCAGATCGAGCGGATCGCGCAGGTGAGTTACGACGCCGGCGAGCGCGGCATTCTCGAGCTCCTTGATGCGTACCGCATTGCAGCGTCTGCGCGCATCCGTCAGGCGGCGCTGGATCTCGCCGTTCGTGAAGCGGAAATCGAGCTCGAATTCGCAACAGGCTGGGAGAGTCCGATATGAGAACCACCGCTACTTGCGGCCGCGCTGGTAACGGCACTGGCTGTCGGCGGCTGCTCGCGCGGCGGACGTCCCGCAGAAAGCGCCGAGGCTGAGCTGCCCACTCTCGATGTGACTCACTGGACAGAACAGACCGAGCTGTTCATGGAGTACCCGCCGCTCGTCACGGGGCAGCCGGCGCTGTACGCCGTGCATCTGACGCGGCTCAGCGACTTTTCAGCGATGACAGCGGGACGGCCGCGTATCGAGTTCACGCCCGCAGGCCGGCGGTGCGCCGGTTGTGCTGCAGGGGAACCCGCCATCGCGTCCCGGCGTGTTTCGTGTTGAAGGCCCTTCGCCGCCCGCTGGCCGGTATCAGTGGGCGCTCATCGTTGAAGCTCCGGATCTCACCGATCGTCACGACCTCGGCGCGATCACTGTCTTCGCGGATCAGGCGGCTGCGATTGCAGATGCCGAGCAGCATTCGACTGAAGACGCAGCCGCGATCTCCTACTTGAAGGAGCCGCAGTGGACCAACGGCTTCGCAACCACCGTCGTGCGTGAAGCTGAGGTGCGCGCATCGATCCGCGCACCTGCGACCGTTCACCCACTTCCGGGCGGCGAGGCGGTCGTGGCGGCACCGGCAGCCGGTCGCTTCACCGCCGACATGCTGCTGTCGATCGGCGATCGCCTCCGGGCGGGCCAGATCCTCGGCCGGCTGGAGCCTCGCCTTTCTGCCGGCGCCGACCGGGCGACCCTCGAGGCTGATGTTGCGGAAGCGCAGCGCCGCCGTCGAAGCCGCGCGTGTCGAACAGGAACGTGCAGAACGACTGCTCGCGGACCGCGCCGTGCCGGCGCGTCGCGTGGAGGATGCCCGCCGCGCGACCGGCGTTGCCGACGTTCGGCTTCGTGCTGCGGAAGCGCGTCTGGCGCAACGGGATCAGACGCTGGGCACGGGCGGCGGCGCGGCTACCGGCAATGCGTTCGTGCTCCGTGCGCCGATCGCGGGCCGGCTCGCCGAGGTCACCGCGACGCTCGGTGCCTCCTACGACGAGGGCGCACCACTTTTCAGGATTGTCCGCACCGACAGCGTCGAGCTGGAAGTGCAGGTGCCGGCGAGCGATGTGGCTATTGCCAGACAGGCTACCGGCCTCGCGCTCGAAGTTCCAGGGATCACCAAGCCATTTGAACTCGAACCCCGCCATATACACGACTCGGGCGTCATCGACCCCATCACGCGAGCATTGGGTCTTCAGATGGAAATTCGGAATCCAGGAGAGCAGTTGCTGGTCGGCCAGACCGGGACGGCGATTCTCTACAGCCGCGAGCGGCGGCGCGTCCCGACGGTGACAACCGATGCGGTGCTCATGGAGGCCGGGCGTCCGTATGTCTTCGTGCAACTTGGTGGTGAACAGTTCGCGCGCCGGTTCATTGAAATCGCCTCGCGCGACGGCATGCTGGTCGGTGTGAAAAGTGGCGTCATGCCGGGCGAGCGCGTGGTCACGCGCGGTGCCTACGATGTGCAGCTGGCCTCGGCGGCGTCCGGACTGCCGGCCGAAGGCCACGTTCATTGAGGCTTGTATGAAACGCCTGATTCAATGGTCGATCGATCATCACTGGATGGTACTGGCGCTGTCAGTGCTGCTCGCCGCAGCCGGTGTGTGGACGGCTCGCAGCATGCCCGTCGACGTGTTCCCGGACCTCACTGCCCCCACGGTCACGATTCTGACCGAAGGACGGGGAATGGCACCCGAGGAAATGGAAACGCTTGTCACCTTCCCAATCGAAGCTGCGATCAATGGAGCGTCCGATGTCCGTCGTGTACGCTCCGCGACGGCAGTCGGCATCGCGGTGGTCTGGGTGGAGTTCGATTGGGGAACGGACATTTTCCTCGCGCGGCAGATAGTGGCGGAAAAGCTTGCGCTCGTCAGCGGGAGCCTCCCGCCACAAGTCGAGCGGCCGATCCTCGCTCCGATCTCGTCCATCATGGGCGAGATCCTCTTCTTCGCCATTTCGTCGAGATGTTGATGATCCACTGACGCTTCGAACGGTCGCAGACACGATCGTGCGCCGTCGGCTTCTCGGAGTCCCCGGCGTCGCCCAGGTCACACCGATCGGCGGAGCCGAGCGCCAGTTTCAGGTCGTTGCCCATCCCGACCAGCTTCGGGCCAACAACATCACGGTCACCGAGCTGCTGGATGCGGTCCGCGGCGCCAGCCAGAACACCTCCGCCGGCATCTACATGGAAGGCCCTCAGGAGTATGTGCTGCAGACGATCGGCCGGGCGCGCACCCCCGATGACATCGCCGAAACCGTCGTCGCGCTGCGTGGCGACCGCAGCGTGCTGGTGCGCAACGTCGCCGATGTTCGCGAGGGCGCTGCGCTCAAGCGAGGTGAGGGGTCGCGCAATGGCAAGCCGGCCGTCATCGTCGGTGTGCTGAAGCAACCAGGCGCAAATACTGTCGAATTGACGGCCCGACTCGATGGCGAGCTCGACATCCTTCAGCAGGAGCTGCCGCAGGGTATGACGATCGACCGCCGGATCTTCCGCCAGTCGGACTTCATCGAGGTCGCCGTCCAGAACGTCGTCAACGCCCTGCGCGACGGCGGACTGCTCGTCGTCGTCATCGTCATCCTGTTTCTTGCAAATCTCCGCGGGGCCGCGATCACCCTTACGGCGATACCGTTGTCGCTCGCCGCGGCGGTGCTCGTCCTTCGCGCGTTCGGCGCCACCATCAACACGATGACGCTCGGTGGCATGGCCATCGCGATTGGCGCACTCGTCGACGACGCAATTATCGACGTCGAAAATGTGGTCCGGCGGCTGCGGGAGAATGCGGCCAAATCACCCGCGGAACAACGGCCGACGGCGCTGGTCGTCCGCGATGCGACCCTCGAAATCCGCACGTCCATCGTGTTCGCGACCGTGATCATCGTGCTCGTGTTTCTGCCAATCTTCGGGCTTACCGGTGTGGAAGGCCGACTGCTGTCGCCGCTGGCGGTTGCGTACATCGTTGCGCTGATGGCGTCTTTGGTCGTGGCGATTATCGTGACGCCTGCGCTGTGTTACGCCTTTCTTCCTCGGGCACGCTCGATTCTGCGCGGACACGATGGCTGGCTCGCCCGGACGCTCAAGGATCGGTTTGCCAAGGACCTCCCACATGCGCTCGATCACCCGCGATTCGTCATCGGCGTGTCAGCCCTGCTGCTTGTAATGGCGATAGGGGCGATGACACGGCTGGGCACGGCGTTTCTACCGGAATTCAATGAAGGCACGTTAACCGTTCAGGCCAACACGCTGCCCGGGACGTCGCTGGCGAAATCCGACGAGATCGGACGCCGCGTTGAGCAGATTCTTCTGGCGCAGCCGGAAGTGGTGGCGACGGCGCGTCGTACCGGACGGGCGGAATACGACGAGCACGTGCAGGGCGTGGAGGCGGCGGAAATCGACGTGGGACTTCGTGACACCGGCCGCCCGCGCGCCGACCTGCTCGCGGAACTCAGACGCGGATTTGCGGGCTTGCCCGGCACGAATGTAACAATCGGACAGCCGATCTCGCACCGAATCGATCACATGCTGTCGGGCACGCGGGCGAACATCGCCGTGAAGATCGTCGGCGACGATCTCCTGACGCTGCGCCGCCTGGGCGAACAGGTACGGGATGTAATCGATGGGCATTCCAGGTGCCGTCGATGTTTCGCTGGAACAGCAGACAGAGGTGCCGGTCGTGCGGTTCGTGCTGAACCGTCCGGCGATCGCGCGGTACGGTCTGCGGCCGGACGACGTCGCAGAGGCCGTCGAAACGAGCTTCGCCGGCGCCATCGTCGGGCGGATTTTCGACCGCGCGACGGCGTTCGACCTGGTAGTCAAGTTCGATCCGGCCTCGCAGGCCGATTTCGATCGCCTGGCGGATCTACCTATCGACACGCCCAACGGGGGACCGGTGCCGATCCGCATCCTCGCGGATGTGCGACGTGAGGTCGGGCCGAACATGATTCTGCGAGAGAACGTCCAGCGCAGAATCGTCATTTCGAGCAATGTTGCCGGCCGGGACCTGGGCAGCGTCGTCGAAGACATGCGCTCGGCCGTCGCGCAGGCGGTGCCAATGCCGTCCGGATATCGCGTCGAATACGGAGGACAGTTCGAAAGCGAGCAGGCCGCGTCGCGACGACTGCTGATACTGGGAACAGGTGTCATCGTCGGCGTGTTCATGCTGCTCGTCCTTGCTTTCGGGCAGCCACGCGACGCCTTGCTGATCATGGTGAACCTGCCCCTCGCATTGATCGGCGGCGTCGTCGGCGTCTACCTCGCCGGTGGAGTGTTGAGTGTTGCGTCGATGATTGGGTTCATTACGCTCTTCGGCATCGCCACACGCAACGGCATCATGCTCGTCTCCCATATCCATCAT
Organism: uncultured Acidobacteriota bacterium; assembly: GCA_963814955.1. GTDB lineage: Bacteria > Acidobacteriota > Vicinamibacteria > Vicinamibacterales > UBA2999 > DATCJA01. Next base: position 580,126 of record CAWFEX010000004.1, on the reverse strand, counting down.
TTGATGAAGGAGGAAGGCATCACGGATTTCCGCGAGGCCGTTGAACGAGGAGCCCGTGAGCGCCTTATCCCGATCCTGATGACCGCCCTGGCGGCGGGACTCGCACTGATTCCGCTGGCGTTCGGTGGGGGAAAGCCCGGCAGTGAGATTCAGACGCCAATGGCGATCGTGATTCTGTGCGGGTTGATGAGCTCAACGCTCCTGAACATGGTAGTTGTGCCGACGATGTATCTGCGCTACGCGCGACCCGCGCCGATACAGAGTGAGGACGAAGCGACAGCGCGTGTGGTGGCGAAGGAAGATCGCGAACGGGGCCGCGCGCCATTCGCTCCTCCACCTCATCCGGTCCAGAGCGAAGGTTGAGAACAGGAGGCCTACCTGGCAGCGATGGCTGGAACGATGCGAATCTCGAGTGCCAGCGAGTCGTCTTCCGTGTCTCCGTACGCATCGACGACGACACTCTGCCCGGCCCTCAGTTCCTTCGCGTCCACTTTCTTCTTGTCACGGCTGACGGCGGTCTGCTTGTCCAGGCGCACGGACAGCGTCTTGCCTTCCTTGTTCTTCACCGCAAGCGTTGAGTTCTCGTATTTGACGACGGTTCCGATGATGCGAAATTCATCGTGCGCGAACGCGGAACTGGATCCAAGCATCAGCAGTGCGACCGTTATGAAAACCGCGATGTACTTCATTGCAACCACTCCTATTCGTTAGCTGGTGCGATTGAGTCGAGCGCTCGCACTTCACGTGCCTGGCGCGTGCCATCGTACCGGAATTGATGCGCACTCGCGTAGAACCCTGCCGTCGTTAATCGAATCGTGACTGTCTCTCCCCCCGGATTCTCCCAGAACCAGCCGTGAATTCCGGAAAACGGCGCCACGAAGCTCCCGTCCGCGCGCTGCCTGGGCTCCTTGTCGTACGACTGTGCCGCGCTGGACGGGGCTCCATCCGGGTCGCCATGAAAATCGTGTACGACCGCCCCGTTGGCTGTCCAGGAGAAGAGCATGGTGGCGCCTTTCTCGAGGTGGTACTTGAATTCGACGTATTCGTACGGACCCAGCACGATTTCCCGGGAATCCAGCTTGTACTCGCCCGGATAGAGCGCCACCTGGCCGATCTGCGTGGGCGCGAGCGCTTCGCCTTCGGGTGGGGGGACCGGAGCGATCGCCGCGCCCGACAACGCCGACACGCCGAGCATCCTGCCCGTGCCCAGCGGATCGACGCCGAATTCTGCAGGCAATACCACCGTGACGAGCACGATCATCGCCACGGTGAACGCCAGGACAGTCGCCTGAATCAGAGCACGCGCCGAAGGTCCATCGGTGGGAGGACGATCGGTGATCTGCTCTGTATCGGTTGGGCTCATCGCGATCCCGCCGGGGCGACAGCAGCCAGCCGCGTGATCGCGGTCGGTCGCAATCCCTGAGGACCGTTCGTCCAATCGGTGACAGTGCCATCCGCAAAGCGCTGACGAAGCGTCCACACGATCTGCGAGCCCTGGCGCGGATTGCGGGCCACAAACCCAACCTCGATGAACTCTCCGGGCTTGACGTCGACCTGCCAATTGATCGCGACGATCCGATCGTCCTTACGCTTGATTTCATGCTTCCAAGCCGACGGCGCCAGAAGTACTTCGACAATGACTCCCTCTGGCACTTCCAGTTCGGCGGCCGTGGTGGCCACCTTGCCTTCGGACGGAATTCGAACGGTGTAGCGTTCCGTCGCGCCCTGTGACGACTGCCGCGGCCAGATGCTCACATGCGCATGTGCGGCGACCGGCATGAACAGAATCAGTGCTGCGGCGGCGACCCGTAATATGGCCATTGCTTTCCTCCTTCGGCAGCGCACGATGGTGCGCACAGATTTTGGGCGAACAGTAAATGAGGACAAACGGCTGGCGAGCCCGTCAGATCAGGACAGGAAGGCAGGCGGAGCGCGGGAAGAAAGCAGCCTCAAAAACGGCGGGTCGTGGCTGTGGACGACCTGCACACTCCCGTGCGCACCCGTTTCAGCAGGAACGGGCAGCTCCCAAGCGCTATGTGTAATGCCGAGAGCGAAGAACGACGATCCAGCGGCCGCGACGTACGTGTTCAGGTACACGGCGCGATCGTGGTCTTCTCGATCAATCGCCGGCATATCAGCGGAACGATGCGAGTGGGAGTGATGGCCCGTCCAATGTGTATGGACTGCCCGAGCGCCGTGATGATCCGTGGCGTGGTCAGCGGGGTGCACGTGGACGAGCGGCGCGCCCAGGGCGGCTCCCTGGACAGCCAGCGACAGCGCGACGGCGATGACCTTCCTGACCACGGTCACATTGTTGGTGAGCACGGTCACGGCGTCAAGGGCTCTGCCTGCGGGACCATCGCGGCCGTAAGCGGCTGGCATTCGGGCCGATCGCCACATGCCAAGGAGAGCATCGTCCGCGCGAATAAAACACCGAATCTATCGGCTCGCGGAGCCGTCGGAGAGGTCGGACGACGTTCATGCTCACCGTGCGCCAAGGATGCCTGGAACGCGCGTGTCGTGAGTCTTTCACGCAGGTCCCCGGTTGTTCTGAAGGGCACCAGGCACGACGACACGACCGGCCCGCATTTGAATGACGCAATCCGCGAGCACGGTCGCGTCCTCACGGTCGTGCGAGACGTAGATCATCGCGACGTCGACCGCGCGCTTCAGGCGCAGGAGCTCAGTGCGCAGTGCGGTGCGTAACTCCGGATCCAAGCTAGAGAGCGGCTCGTCCAGCAGAAGCAGGCGCGGTCGGCCAACCAGCGCCCGTGCCAGCGCGACGCGCTGCTGTTCACCACCCGAGAGCTGGTGCGGATACCGGTCGGCCATATCGGCAATCCGCACGAGCGTCAGCACATCACCGGTCCGGTCCACACGTTCCTGCCGAGAGACACCTGCGGCTTTCAGGACGAACTCGAGATGATCGCGAACGGACATATGTGGCCATAACGCGAGATCCTGGAACACAAACCCGATGTGACGCGCGTGCGGAGCTACCACGATGCGCCGGGGCGCCGATACATGGCGGCCGTCCAGCCAGATTTCACCGTCGTCGGGACTCTCGAGACCAGCGATCATCCGCAACAGCGTGGTCTTGCCGCTGCCGCTTGGGCCCACGATCACGACGGATTGGCGGGCGTGTACCTGCAGTGACACGGAGTCAACCACTGGGCGGCCCTCGTATCGCTTTGACACGCAGCGCACGCTGACGAACGGCTGCATCAGGGGCTCGCGCGGCGAGTCAGGTATAGGGCGGCCAGAGCCAACGGCACCAAAACAACTCCTACCTGGAAGAGCGCCAACGCGGCGACGACCGAAGACGGCGTATTCGCGATGATTGTGTAGATTCGGATCGGCAGCGTCGATTCGCCGGGCGGCGACACGAGCACACTCGCGCCCAGCTCGCCGAACGCGAAGACGAAGACCACGAACCATACTGCCGCAAGGCCGCGCGTGACCTGTGGGGCGACAACCCCTATTACGGTACGCATCCACGTAGCGCCTGCGACCGCCGATGCCTGCTCCTGCGAAACGGGGACCTGTCTGACCGCGGCCGCAATGATGAGCGTGGCCACCGGCAGGAACCGCGCGAGGTATGCCAGGACAAGCATCGCCGCCGTGCCGTAGACCAATCCGGCAATGCCGGGCCGATTCCACATTCCGATCAGGGCAACGCCAACAACAGTGCTCGGAACGGCGAAGAGCACAACGCACAGCACATCAGTGAGAGAGCCGAGACGGGATGAGGCCCGCGCGCGTGCGTAACCAAGCCACCCACCAACGACGACCACCAGTGTTGCCCCAACTGTCGCGAGCGCGAGACTGGCGCGAACGGACGGCCACGCGCCCGCTGCCGCCGCCGCGATTGACGTGCCCGAGGCTTCACGAACCAACACGACGGTGGGAATCACCACCGCCGTCACGAATGTTGCGATAGCAAGGCAGAAGACCGGCCAGCGCCACGCTCCCGAATGGAAAGCTTCCACGGTGCGTCCCCGTCGGCGGCTGGCAATGACACGAGAGCTCAGTAGCGTCGCGGCAACGGCACTCATGGCACCTGTCATGAACAACACCGGCAGCGTCAGGACGGTGGCGCGGCCGAAGTCATACAACGCCGCAAACGCGGTGAAGACTTCTGTGGTGTACACGCGCACGCGCAGGAGCCCCGGGACGCCATACTCCGACACGGCGAGGACGAACACAATCAATGCCGCGCCAGCGATCGCCGGCGCCGCCACCGGTAGCGTAATGTGCATGACCACCCGTGCGGGCGACGCCGTCATAAGTCCAGCTTCCTCGAGATGCGGATCGATCTGTCGCACTGTGACTTCGGTCGCCAGCATCACGATCGGGTAGTACACCAGCGCCAGCACGATCGCCGCGGCAAACAGGCTGTACGTCCATCCCGACAACAGGTCACGCCCCGCGACACCCGCCACACCGCCGATATACGTCCAGGCGAGGCCGACGATGTAGGGAGGCAGCAACACGGGAGCGGCCAGCGCGACCCGCAGCGCCGCGGTGTACCGGCTTCGCATTCGCGCCAATCCGAGCCCCAGTGGAACGCCGAGCAACCCTGCGAACGTTGCCGCCCCTGCTCCGAGCAAGGCTGTGTTGTACAGCAGGCTCCGTTGTCGTGCATCGAGCAGCAGAGGGCCAAATCCCGACCCGGCAATCGCCTGCACGACCATGGAGAGGAGCGGTAGGACCGTGGCGACGACGAACACGCTCGTGGCCGCGCCAATCACCAGCGAACGTGTCGTCAGCCAGCGCGGCATGACGTCAACCCGCGAACTCAGAGGCCAAGAATGTTCGCAAGGCGCGCCGTGACGTCCTCGACACGGGCCGCGGCCTTGCTGTAATCGAGCGTCATGGGCTTGAACGAGTTAATCGCCGGCATGTTCTTCGGTCCTGGAACGCCTTGATGCACCGGAATCTGGACTGCGTCCGATTCCGCGAGCATCCGCTCGACCTCCGGCGACAGCAGGTAGTCGATCAGGCGTTGGCCTTCGTCCGGACGCGGCGCGCCGCGGACGAGCGACACCATGTTCGGCATCACAGGCACACCCATGCCGCTGCGATCAGGGAGGATCATCGCGATCGGCTGCCCATCCTCGAGCGCCACGTTGACATCGTCCGTATCCGTCAGCCCGAGTTTTACCTCGCCACGAACGACCATGTCGCGCACGACAGAGTTGCCATCGACGATCCGGACATCGTTAGCCTTCAGTTGCCTGAAGAAGGCGTCCGCCTTCTCATCACCGAGAACGGTGTAGAGAGCCGCGACATGAAACGACGTCGATCCGAATCTGGGATCGGCTATCGCGACCTGACTCTTCCACTTTGGATCGACAAGGTCGAGTACCGATTGCGGCGCTTCGTCTGCCTTCACCAGCTTCGTGTTGTACGCGATGACGCGCATCCGGGCGGAAAATCCGGTCCATTGTCCGTCTGGATCCCGCAGCACCGACGGGATGCCTTCCGCGCTGGAAGACCGATACGGCGCCAGGATTCCGCGAGATTTGAGGACCAGTGTCCGCACGGGTTCGTTGGACCAGAACACGTCCGCCTGCGGGCGGCCCTGCTCCGCGAGCAGCCGATTGGCCAAGCCCGTCGACTTGGTCTCCTCGGTGTCGTAGACCGCGTTCACCGTGACACCGAACCGGCGTTGGTATTCTTGAAGGACGGGTTCCGAAAAGACTCGGTCCGTCGAGACGTACACGGTGACGGTCCGTGCAGCAGCTGGCGCTGCCTCCTCGGAGCGTCCACATCCGGCCGTCAGTATCGCGATGGCCAAGAGAAGGAAATGGTGCCTGGTCATTTCGTCGTCACCGTCAGGTCGTCAAACTGAGTAATCGAGTCAGCCTTCGTCCATACGCCGACGCGGCCTGTTCCTTTGAACGTCGAATCCTCCACCTCATACAGCTTCGTGCCGTTGAAGTACACCTCGAAGCGTGGGCCTGTCGCGACCACACGCAACGTGCTCCATTGGGCGGCTGGCACTTCGGCGGATTTTCCGTAGGTGCGTCCTTCGCCTTTCACCGGCAGGTCGGTGCGCTCTCCGTTCTGCACCTTGTAGAGGACCACGTTATCCTCGAGGGCGTTGGCGCGAACGATGTAATAGTTGTCTTCGTTCTGATAGCGCCAGACGAGACCCCCAGCCTGATCCACACGACCCGAGACGGGTCGAAACCGCACTGACACATCGACATCGGTGGCCGACACATCGGTCAGCACCGCCACTGGAAAGCGGTTGCGGGTTCCATCGGCGTCGAGCTGCGCCAGAGTACTTGCCTCCGCCTTCCTGCTGGACCGCCCAGCGGCCTGGCGTGCCCACCTTTCGCGTATGGCCGAATACGAACCCCTTCGGCGGTTGACCGACCGTGTCCTGCTCGAAATCAACCTTCCTCACCTCTCCGTGAACCGTCACGCACATGAATGCGACCATAACGATGAGGATTCTGTTTCGCATTGCCCTGCTCCTTGATGAGGACACATCAGGTGATGGTCACTTTCGCGGTTCGCGACAAAACGTAGAACGCCATGGCGATTACGATCGCCATCGTGGCCATGACCTGGAACATCTGCGTATAGCCCCAGGCGGCAACCAGCAGCCCGGCGACAATTGGACCAGCAGCGTCGCCGACGTCGTAAATCGTTCCGAACACGCCATGTGCAGCGCCGTATCGTGCCCGTGGTGCAACATCTGTCACGTAGGCGCTCGTCGCAGCCGTTGTGACAGCGACACCACTCGCATACGTGAGCACGGCGGCAACCAGGGGCGCGGTGGTGGCGGCAGCCGCTATCATCCACACTGCCGCGCTGCAGACGACCAGACCTGTCACGATGACACTGCGGCGACCGATGCGATCGGATACCGCACCGACGATCGGCCGCGTCGCCAGCGTGGTGACCGTTTGCATGGCGAACAACCACCCGATGTCAGCGGCGTTCATGCCGATAACCTCGCTCGCGTAGAGCGGGAGAAACGCCGTGAGTGAGCCGTTCAACAGGAACTGCGCCGCCTGCGCGAGACTGGCGACGAGGACGTGTCGCTCCTGTGCCACCTCGCGGATCCCATCGGCAAACTGCCGCCACGCTGGCAGTTGGCCCGTCCGGCGCGTGCCGGGCGCAGCCGGCCAGCGCGACACGATGAGAGGTGTCGACATCGCGATCACGCCAGCGAGCATGAACGCGAGGTCGAAGCGACCGAACGCGATGAATTACCCTGCCAGCACTGGCCCAATCGCCTGTCCCGCGCCCTGAATCGTTGAATAGGTGCTGAGCCATGTGGCTCGGCGGTGCGGTGGTGCGATATCCGACACGCTGGCGGATGCCACCGGGCCGAAGATCGCCGTGGCGCTCCCGTGAATGACCCGTAAGGCGATGAGAAGTGCCACTCCCGATACGGCCACATATGCGAACGGCATCACGGCAAACACAAGGGCTCCCGTCACGAGCAGCGCGCGTCGCCCAAGGACGTCCGACCATGCGCCCGCCGGCAACTTGAGGACGACCCCTGTCAACGTCGAGGCGCCGACAATGAAGCCGATCAGGCTGGCGTCGGCGCCGAGCTCCCGCGCGAAGAGTGGAAGAAGCGGCGAGCGGCACATCGCGTAGCTGCAGTACGCGATACAGCCTGCCGCGCACATTCGCACGAGTGCCCGTCGTGCACCCAAGCTCACGGCCGCGTCGGATGCGACGGCAGGTGCGACCACCGTTACCGCCGGTGACGCGACGTGCGAGGTTGGCGGCGCCGGCCGGCGACCGGTCGCGGTCCGGCGCGCCGTGCGGCGCGCTCGAACGTCCGATACAGCGCCTCGAACATCGTGATGCCGTGGTCGAGCAGCGCATGATCGTCTGCATGCGCCGCCTGCAGCCCTTCGACGAGCGCGCCGACGGTACCCGCCTCCGGCGCGCCAAACTTCCCATCCTTCAAGTCGAGATCGTGAACGATCGTGGCAAGGCGCTCGATGGCGGTGTCATTGATCGCGAAGGTGTGTGCCATCGTTTCAAAGGTGCACCACTCGCCGCGATGTGTGAATTCCACGCCAAACATGTCGAACGGGACGGCGTCGCCCGTCGCTGGCGGCTGCTCGACGAAGCCGAACCGGGCTTCCGGGTCGATAAACCGTTTGATGAGCCAGGCGCTGCCCATGCGGTCGATTCCCGGACGAGGCCTCGTCACCCACATGCGCCGGCGGAAGGAGACACGTCTCGGGGAATCGATCGACGCCGCGCTACGGTCACCCGGGGAATCCCCCGAAAAGGTCTTCTGTAAGTCGGCTACGAGTGTCGTCACGCGATCCCGTCCGGCACTTCCGAAGTAGTCGATTGCCTCGATGGCGGCCAGGCGCTGCCGGAACGTGTCGACAATGCGGCCGGCCGACCGCCGCGACCGCCGGGGAGCCCGCTTGCGGGCGGCCGCCTTCAGGGCGCGCTCAACGGCAACGGAAAGCGTGGCGTAGTCACTCTCACGCGCTCGGCGGAATTCCTGAACGAGCTCGTCATTCGTCCAGGTCTCCACAGCGTCGGCCGCAAACAGGCTGGCCTCGCCCCCGCCTGTTTCAATCTCTGCTTTCAGCCATTCGAAGTCCTCGCGCGCCGAAGGGGAGTCGGGCAGCACATACACCGCCTGCTTGACCGCGATGGCGCCGAGCTGCTGCAACCGGCGCCACGTGCGAACCCGAAGGTTCGACGGCCGCGCCGGCAGCTGGTGTACAAGGAGCAGCCATTGGTGGTGCGCCGCACCCGCGCCTGGACGCGCGGGTTCCGGCTTAGCCGATATCGTGATCCGCTGTCCGGCCTTTGCCGCCGGTGGTCCTTTCGTAGTCACCGCCTCGCCGATGTCGCCTGACCCGTCTGATCGACCGCCGCGCGAAAGGCCGCGGCGAGCTTGAGCGCCGGCCCTCGGCCCCAGTAGTGGAGGAAATACACCGTGGGCTCGGTGCCTGTCATGTGATGGTGAATCGCCACGACGTCGATGCCGTTGGATCGGAGCGCCTTCAGCACCGGCGTCACTTCCTCCGCGCGCATCGCGACGTCACCGGCAATCACGGCGTCGGCATCGCTGCCGTAGAAAGCCGCCCAGGTGTTGAGTCCCATGCGGGCGTTGATCGTTGCGCCCATTTCTTTCAGCGCGATGTCCGGACGGCCGATCGTGATCTTGTAAACCGCACCGGTCTGCTCGCCTTCGTGTCCGACGATTTTCGCGAGCCGCGCAACGTCGAGCTTGCCGTCGATCGGATTTGCCGGATGCCGCGGTCACGGACTGAGGCGAATGTGTCTTGCCGATGAGCGCCAAGCGCAGGCGCGATCCGCTTGGCAATGTCCGCCGATGCGCCATGACCGTGCACGTGCATGTAGAAGATGCGGGGTGTTTCGTAGAAGAAGTGGTTGTGAAGTGCGGTGACGTTGAGGCCGTTGTCCAGCACGGCCGACATGACGGGATTGACTTCGTTCTCCGTCAGCACGAGGTCGCCCATCATGACGTCGCCGTGATCGCCTTTCGTCAGCGCGATCCAGCCCCCGAACCCGAACGGCGTCGGCGTGGCCACGCCATCGACGCTCACGTTCAAATCGTTCCTCGGGATATTGACCCTGAGGACACCATCCTTGTAGTCGCCCTGTCGGGCGAGAGTTTTCAGCACCGCAGCGTACTCGGCCGGCATCTCCTGCGCGAGTACCGGTTGCGCTAGAACGAAGCGAGGTCAGCAGAATCAGGAAAGTACGCATCCAGCAGATATAACACAACACGTGTTGCAGAGCGTGTTGTTACGGATGGCATACTGTCCGTCCACTCCAGGATGTATACACGAGAATCATCGCAGCTCATGTGAGGTGGAGTACGTCCTGCCACGGTGAAGCCGCGGAGAGGCACATCAGATTGATCGACAAAGGCATTGTGCGAGCTGGTGCAGCAAACGGGTTTTGACCATGGTTGGTGGCGGACTGACACGGGTGTGGACAATTGTGGGAGTGACGCTCGCGGTCCTGCTGCCGGGCACGCCCGCTGCTGCCCAGGCGAAGGAGGATCGGCCCTGCAGGATCCTCTGCGCGCCCGAGCTGAAGATCGAGCCGACGTTCACGATCGAGCACCTGGCCCAGCGGCCGCGCCTGGAGGTGGACGGCGCCGTGGAGCGAGTGTCCCGAGAAACGACGTTCGAGCTGATCTTCGCGCTCGACGTGCCAACCTCGATTCCGCGCATCGGGTTGACGCTGGAGGCGATCTTCATCCCGTTCGGCGAGACGGCCGTGCATCCTTTCACCGGTGCGCCGGCGAGCGCCGCGGGCCGCTCTGTCGATTCGCGACAACGGTGTCGAGATTGAGTCGGAGCTGAATATCCATTTGTTCGACGAGGAACAGACCGGCGGCTGGGTCTCGGGGCTACGGACACCGAAAACTGACGGGGGTTTCTGGCGCGTAGGTCAGAATCCGGCCGGATCGCTCCCGCGATGGCCGCCGAGATGCGCGTGAACGACGCGCGCGTCCTTGTTCCACCTATTGGAACATCTTGTTCTTGACAGGCTGGCCCGCGCGGAATTCGTGCGACAGGTTGTAGTAACCGGCGCTCGTCAGCGTGACAGTAATCTCCTGATCGCCGGTGTTTTCCCAGTACCAGCCGTGAATGCCCGAGAACGGCGCCGTCAGCGTGCCTGACGCTTCGGATGCCCTGGCTCTTCTCGTACGTCTGCGCGTAGCCACGAGGCCCGCCGTCGGGCTCGGCATGGAACTCGACGTTCACCGGGACCGGTCGCCTTCCACGAGTACAGCAGCGCTTCACCCTTGTCGAGCCGGTACTTGTACTCCATCCCCTCGCGCGGCCCCACCTTGAACTCCACCGTTTCGGTCTGAACGCCGCGTTCCTGCGGCACGATGATGGACGGCCTGCCGGCGCCCGTGCCGTCTGCCGCCGCCTGCTCGAGCGCCTCCACCTGCTGACCGGTGATCCCGAGGTCGAGCAGTCCCAGTCGCGCGCCGGTACCGAGTGGATCGACGGCGAACTCCGCGGGCAGCATGAACATCACCAGAATGAGTCCGGCCGCAAGTAGCGCGGCGCCGGCGGCGACCGCGAGGCGGTGTCGCTCTTGGCTTGCATGCGGTCGTCGTTCGTGTTCGTTGTGCGTCATGGTCACAGGACCGGAAGGAAGTAGCCGGACAACTGATACCCCACGAGCAGGAAGCCGCACGCCATGACCACGGCGTTGGTGGCAAACGCGTGGCGCAGGAAACCCTGCGCGGTCCGCCAATACGTCAGCGCGATGAGGATGCCCGTCAGCGCCAGAAACTGCCCGATCTCGACGCCAACGTTGAAGCTGACGATGTTCACCACGAGGCCGTTCGGCGACAGCGCGAACTCCTGCAGCTTGGTGGCAAGACCGAATCCGTGGAAGAAGCCGAATACCAGCACCGCGACCCGCGTGTTCGACCTGACGCCCGAAGAACCGCCTGAAGCCGTCCATGTTCTCGAAGGCCTTGTAGACGACCGAAAAGCCGATGACCGCGTCGATGAAGAAGGGATTCGCGTGAATGCCGCCGAGCACGCCGAGCAGCAGCGTCGTGCTGTGCCCGATCGTGAACAGGCTGACGTACAGGAGCACGTCCTTCAGCCGGTAGAGAAAGAAGATCACGCCGACGAGGAACAGCAGATGGTCGTAGCCGGTGACCATGTGCTTGGCGCCGAGGTACAACAGCGGACCGATCGCCTGTCCCTGAAGCCCCTGCAGGAACACCGCGTCCTTGCCGGACACGCCGTGCGCCTCGAGCCCTGCAGAGAAGCCGAGGACGAGCAAGGCAACGATGCCAACCGCCACGGCGGCCTGATCCCTGATTCCTGAGGCCTGAGGCCTCTTATTGCCGCTGATATTTGGCATGGCAGGCGTCACAGGTTTCGTTGATTGCAGACCCCGCATCGAGAATGCCCTCCTTGTCGTGCGCTTCGGCGGCTTTGATCGCCAGTTGACCTTTCTCGATCATGGTGCGTGTGATCGTCACCCAGTCGCCGTTGTCAACGAGCCGATTCCCCATCAGCAGCAGATTGCCGGATTCGACAAGCGCCGCCGCCTGACTGGCGAGCGCCGCCCACTCCTCGTCGTTCTGTGGCGCGGTTTCCTTGACCCCCTCCGCGTTGACGATGGTACCGACGGCGTTGTACACGGCAGTCGCGGCGGGCATCGTAATCCCGTTCATCACCTGCTTGATGCTCGCGATGGCCACGGGCGCTGGAACCTCGGCCGCGGCGGTCGGCGCGTCGCGTGAGGTACGCGCTGCCGCAATGACGAATCCGATGCCGCTGATGAACAGCGCGACACTGACGAGAAACAGCCACTGAATCGTTCGCATACTCTGCCGATCTTCCTCGTTCCGACCGCAGGGCGAGGCTCGATTATACGAGCTATGTCGGAACGGTCCGGTGACCCCAATCAGCCATTATGACCGACGCTCCACCGGCCAAATCTGAAGAATTGCTGAATTGTTGTTCAGTAAGATGGCGACGTGGCCACTGGCATCCTCTCCGGAATCACGGTGCTGGATCTGACGCGCGTGATGTCAGGCCCCTACTGCACCCTCATGCTCGCTGACATGGGCGCGCGTGTGATCAAGATCGAGCATCCGCGCCGCGGCGACGATACCCGCGCGTGGGGACCGCCCTTCGTCGGCGGCGAGAGCGTCTATTTTCTCAGCGTCAACCGGAACAAGGAGAGCGTCACGGTTGATTTCAAGGACCCGGACGGCCGGCGCATCCTCGACGCGCTCCTCGAGCGGGCGGATGTGCTCGTTGAAAATTTCCAGCCAGGAACGCTGCAACGGCTTGGCCTCGACTATGCTTCGCTCGCCCCGCGGCTACCGCAGTTGATTTACGCGTCAATATCCGGATACGGGCACACCGGGCCCCTGAAGGACCTTCCTGGATACGACGCTGTCGCACAGGCCGAGGGCGGACTCATGAGCGTGACGGGCGATCCGAACGGCCCGCCTTATCGCCTCGGTCTTCCGATTGCCGATCTGGTGGCCGGACTGTTCGCGGCTCAGGGCGTCCTGCTGGCGCTGCTCGCGCGCGCAGCAACCGGCCGCGGACGGCATGTGGATATTTCGATGCTCGATTCAGTGGCGGGCCTTCTCACGTATCAGGCCGCCAACTACCTCGCCACCGGTGACAATCCGCCACGCATGGGCAACGCCCACGCGAGCATCGTCCCCTACGGCACGTTCGAGACGCGTGACGGACAACTGATGCTGGCCGTTGGCAACGACGAACAATGGCGGCGATTCTGCGCTGCCGCCGACGTGCCGGATCTCGCCGCTGATGAGCGCTTCTCGACGAATCCGCGCCGAGTCACCAATCGGGATCAACTGTGGCCCCTCGTCACACGCGTCCTGAAGACTCGTGATCGCGACGACTGGACAGCCCGGCTGCGGCAGGCCGCGGTCCCGTGCGGACCTGTAAGAACGATCGGCGAAATGATGACCGATCCGCAGCTCGAAGCGCGCGGAATGATTGCCTCGATGCGGCATCCGGCAGCTGGAAACCTGCGTCTCATGGGCAACCCGGTCAAGGTATCCGATACGCCATCGGTTGAAGATACTCCGGCGCCGCTGCTCGGTCAGCACACCGAGGCAATTCTCACGAAAGAGCTCGGTATCAGTCCGGACGAAGCAAGGGAGCTTCGGCGCAGAGGCGTGGTGTAGGAAATGGGGTTGGAAGTCTCCCGACGCCGTTGTCAGCGCAGCGTCGCCAGGGCCTGCGACCAGCGGTAAAGCTCGTCAAGCATCACGGTCGCCGATCTGTCGTGCTGCTCTGTGGCGTTGAACTTTCCTGCCTCGCGGTCAATTGCCTGAGCCACGAACGGAATGTTGACGGCTTCTACAATTGTCACCATCTTGAGCGCCGATATGGTCAGCTTCGTCATCTGAACGGCACGCAGCCCTGCGGAAATGCCTCCATAGCTGACGAACGCCGTCGGTTTGTAGTTCCACTCGACAAACAGGTAATCGAACGCGTTCAGCAAAGCCGGCGACGTGCTGTTGTTGTACTCCGGCGTGACGAAGACGAATGCATCCAGCGCCGCAACGGTGGCACTCCATTCCTTCTGCTTGTCGTTCTCGTACTTCTGAAGGCGCGGATGGTGGCGTTCGGCGAAGACCGGCAGGTCAACGGTCTTCAGGTCGACGACTTCTACTTCGAACTTTGCGTGCTGCTGTGCACGCTCGATGAACCACTGAGCGATCGGAAGGCCCACCCGACCTTCTCGTACGCTGGCGATAACCACACCGAGTCTCGGCATCATCGCGAGTATGACACGGGGACTGTTGAATTATCCCCCGATCTTCAGTGCGATCTCCTCCCCATTTCCAATCGGTATCGTAACTGCGAACAACTGAGGATGGGACTTCACGCGCGCGAGATAGTCCGTCAGTTCGTGCGCATGCGATGTGGCATTGTCGGCGATCAATAGTCCGCCGGAGCGCAGCTTCGGCACCACTAACTCGAGGTAGGCCAGGTAGCCGGGCCGATCCGCGTCGAGGAACACGACGTCAAAGGGACCGGGCAGCGATGCGAGCGAGTCCGCCGCAGGACCCTCGATGATTTGAACCGTCCCTTCGAGTCCGGCGGTGGCGAGATTGGACCGCGCAAGAGCGATCTTGCCGGCGTCGATCTCGAGTGTGGTGACCCGCCCGCCGCTCGCCCGAGCGGCGTCCGCCAGCCAGATTGTGGAGAACGCATTGGACGTGCCGACCTCCAGAATCCGGGTCGCGCTCATCGCCCTGATCAGGATCCACAGGAAGCGGCCCGTGTCGCGGGTGATGTTCAGCATCCGCCTGGGTCGGCTGGTCTCGCGAGCGTCGTTTTCCTCGCCAACCCTGGCCATCTTCTCCAGAAACATCAACAAAGACTCGTTCATGGATCACCAATGTCTCATTACTATGTGTCTGTGCGAGCTCTCGTTCTGCGTCGCCCTGGCGATCTCGTGGTTGCCGACGTCGACAGGCCAACTCCTGGTCAAGACGAGGTTCTCGTGCGAGTGAAACACACGGGCATCTGCGGCACCGACCTCAAGATCTTCACCGGTGGCATGCCAGCGTCGCATCCGATCATCATGGGCCACGAGATCAGCGGCGAGCTGGCCGACGGAAAGAAAGACCCGAGGCCTGGCACATCTGTGCTTGTGGATCCGGTCTTGTACTGCGGTTCCTGCGCCGACTGTGTCGCGGGACGCACGAATCTCTGCGCGGCCGGCGGCGTGATCGGTCGCGAAGTCAACGGAGGATTCGCAGAGTACGTCGTCGCACCGCGGAGCCATGTATATCCTCTGCCACCGTCCATCGACAGTCAGATTGCACCCCTCATTCAGGTGTTGACCACCTGTCTTCATGCGCAGCGACGCGGCGGCGTTTCCAGCGGCCATTCGGTCGCGGTTCTGGGCCTCGGAGTCTCAGGCCAGCTTCACGTCCAGCTCGCGAAAGCACGCGGGGCCGTCACCGTAGTGGGAATCACACGAAGCGCCTGGAAGCGATCGCTGGCCCGCCGGCTCGGCGCTGACCTTACGGCGGGCGGCGGCGACGAGGGCGTTCGAGTCGTCCAGGAAGCCACCGAGGGCCGCGGCGCCGACATCGTCATCGAGTCGACCGGCCACGTGCGATCGCTCGCCGACGCCATCGCCATGGTGCGTCCCGGGGGAACGATCATCCTGTTTGGCATCTACACCGCCGGCGAAGGAGCATTGCCGTTTTACCAGTTGTATTACAAGGAACCCACGATCGTGAGCGCCCGTGCCGCAACACGTGAGGACTTCCCGGAATCGATCGATCTCGTGGCGCGCGGCGCGGTGAAGCTGTCGCCGCTGGTCACGCAGATCCTGCCGCTATCGCAGCTTCGCGATGCGCTCGGCATGCTCGAGGGGGACGTCGACGGCCGGATGAAAATAATTCTCGAACACTGACCCCACGACAGAGCCTCATGACCCCTGACATCCCTGATCTACAGCAACAGCGTCTGGCAGCCTCCACGGCCGTGGAAGTCGCCCGCAAATTCGTTTCCGAAGTGGTCGCGCCCGTGTGTGCCGACCTCGATCGCCAGGCGAATCCCGAGGATTGCTTCTCCTGGGACATTGTCGAACGAGGCAGCGACCGCGGACTCAGAACGCTCACGCTGCTGCCGGAGTATGGCGGCGGCGGCGCCGACTGCTTGACCACGGCGATGGTGGTGGAAGAGCTTGCAAAGGTGACATGGGGATCTCGGTGGTGTTCGCCCAAACCTTGAAGCTGATCCAGTCGTTCCAGGCGGCCGCATCCCACGATCAGCGCGCACGCTTCCTGCCGAAGATACGCGACGATCAGCGCGCGCTGATGGCCATCGGCATGACCGAACCTCAAACCGCGTCGAACTACATCATTCCCTACCAGCCCGCCGCGTTCGTCACCAGTGCCACGCGCAAGGATGGCGGATGGGTCATCAACGGCAGGAAGCGGTTCATCTCGAACGGGAACCGCGCGCGACTGTATCTGCTGTTTGCACAGACGAACCCGGACAAAGGACTCAACGAAGGAAGCACGTGTTTCATCGTCGAGCGCGGTACACCCGGTTTCACGACCGGGCACGTTGAAGACAAGATGGGTGAACGGCTGGCGAACAACGCCGAGTTGATTCTTGATTCCTGTTTCGTGCCCGACGAGGACGTGCTCGGTTCAGTCAATCGCGGCTTTGATGTGATTTCGCAGTTCTTTCCCGCGAGCAATGCGTACGCGGCAGCCAGTGTGCTCGGCGTCGCCGCGGCCGCATACGACCGGTCGCTGACATGGACGAAGAAGCGCGTTCAGGGAGGCAAACGGCTGATCGAGCACGACATCGTAGCGACGCAGCTTGCCGAGATGCACATGCAGATCGAAGCCGCCCGCAGCTACGTCCACCATGCGGCGTGGAAGGCCGACCACCGCGATACGGGCTGGGATCCGACACTGGGCGCCTTGCCGAAGGTATTCGCGTCAGAGGTCGCCTGGAAAGTGGTCACCAAAGCGCTGGAACTGCATGGCGCGTACGGCTATATGCGCGACGAAGGATTTGAGAAGCTCGTCCGCGACGCCGCGTGCTTCATTCATTCGGACGGCGTCAACCGGACGCTGCTGCTCAAAGCGGCGCAATTCATCAGAACGCAGCCCTGAACCCTTCCGCCCGGCGCACACATCGATGACGATCGACGTTCATACGCACTTCATTCCGCCTTCGTTCGCCGCCGACGCACGCGCCGGCCGGGCGCTCGACAACGTCACGGTGGAACGGCAGGCCACAACCGAGTGGATCTCGCACCCACAGGGATACCGGTACCCGCTGTCGCCCGAATTTCTTGACGTCGAGGCCAGGCTGCAGCAGATGGACCGCCTCGGCATCGATACATCGATCCTGTCGCTGGCACCGACACTGTTCTTCTACTGGCTCGATGGGCTGGCAGCGGACGATTTCTGTCGCCAGGCCAACGAGTCACTGGCCGCCTTCGTCGCGCAATCCAATCGCCTTCGAGGCGTCGCGGCCGTTCCGTTGCAGGACCCGGACGCCGCCGTCACGGAACTGCGGCACGCGGTCCTCAATCTCGGCCTGTGCGGCGTCGAAATCGGCACGTCGATGGAGGGCGTGCCGCTCGACGATCCGCGGTTCGGGCCGTTCTTTGCGGCTGCGGCGGATCTCGATGTGCCGGTGATCCTGCATCCCTACTATGTGGGTACGCGCGCGCAGCTCGCAGACTTCTACATGACGAATCTGACGGGCAACCCGCTGGAAACGTGCATCGCCGCCAGTCGTCTCATTCTGTCTGGGTTTCTCGATCGTCATCCCACGTTGAAAGTCGTCCTCGTGCATGGCGGCGGATTCATGCCTTATCAGATTGGGCGCCTGGATCATGGGTTCCGTGTACGGGCGGAAACGCGCGCATCGATCACCTCTCCGCCTTCCTCGTACCTCCGGCGCTTCTGGTACGACACGATCACCCACGCGAGCATCCCGTTGAAGTTTCTGATCGAGCTGGTGGGCCCGGATCGCGTCGTGCTTGGAACCGATCTCCCCTTCGACATGGCGGACGATCGTTTCGACCACTA
The DNA here is from genome assembly GCA_963814955.1 of uncultured Acidobacteriota bacterium. Lineage (GTDB taxonomy): Bacteria > Acidobacteriota > Vicinamibacteria > Vicinamibacterales > UBA2999 > DATCJA01. The sequence goes on along the minus strand of CAWFEX010000004.1, from coordinate 562,035 downwards.
CTTTTCGGCGCTGGATTCCCGCGACCAGGACGCCGTTACCTCCGACAACGCCGCTGCCCTGTTCGGCATTGCCCCGGCACAACAGGCACACAAATGAATGTCGAGGGCTATCGCATCCACCAGTGGGGCGGACCACTGCGGTGGGAGTCGTTCGACATTTCACCACCTGGCCCCGGTGAGGTTCTGGTCCGCGTCGAGGCATGTGGCATCGGTCTCACTGTGCTCAACTGCATCCGCGGCGATCTTGCCAACGACGCGGCCACTCTGCCCCGTGTTCCCGGCCATGAAATCGTGGGACGCGTCGAAGCGCTCGGCGACGGCGTCACGGCGCCACCCGTTGGCACCCGGGTGATGGCGTACTTCTATCTCGTGTGCGGGCATTGCGAAGCGTGCACGTCTGGACAGGATTCGTTGTGCCGCAACCTGGCCGGCTGGGTTGGCGTGCACCGCGATGGCGGATATGCCGCGTTCACCGTCCTGCCCGCCGGCAATGCCATTCCCGTTCCTGAATCGATTCCGGCCGCACAGGCGACGGCAATCCCTGATGCCATCGCCACGCCGCTGCACGTGTGTAAAGCTCGCGCCCACGTTCGCCCCGGCGACCGGGTCGCCGTCATTGGCGCCGGCGGAGGTGTCGGCATTCACATGGTCGAAATGGCGGCGCTGTTCGGCGCGCAGGTCGCCGGGCTCGAGGCGAGCGATTACAAGTTCGACGTCATCCGGCGAATGGGTGGCACGCCGGTGATGTCACGGTCGTTCGACGACATCAGCCTCGATGATGTCTGGGGCCACGAGCACGCCACGGTGGTGATCGACCTGCTCGGATCGCACGCAAGCCTTACGTGGGCGCTGCGGTCGCTGCCGCTTGGAGGGCGGCTCGTCGTGCTGACGACGTTCCGCGACGTCAACGTGCAGATGAGCCCACGGGATTTGGTGCTTCGCGAGATCACCGTCCTCGGATCCCGCTATGCGTCGAAGGCCGAGCTGCGCGAGTCGGCCGAGCTCGTTGCCACCGGCAGGATTCATCCCGTCGTTTCGCAGATCGTGCTACCGGCGAACGTGGAAGAGGTGCACCGCGCCCTGGTGGAGGGCACACTTATCGGGCGCGGCGCGGTTGACTGGACGATCTAGAACTCATCCTTTACGGAGCCGCAGTTTTCCAGGCGCCCTGTCCCATACCCTCACCGCCGGCGTCGCCGGGCTTCGCGTCCTTGCTCCACTTGTAGAGCGGCATGCCCTTGTACGCCCACTGCTTCGTGCCGTCCGCGCGCGTAATGATGGTCCAATCGCCCATCGGCTTGGCATCGGCAGCGGCCGCAAGCGGCGGCCAGTTCTTCGCGCAGTTGTCGTTGCAGTTCGAGACGCCAGGCATGTCCTTCGCAAAGGTGTACAGCGTCATCATCGTTCCGTCAGCCAGCACCATCGCGCCACTGGCCGCTTTCATCGCATGCACGCCCGCTGGCATCTGAGCGGCACCGCCGCGTCCCTGTGCGCTGAGCGGAACCTGACTGACGATCACCGCGCACCCGAACCACACCGCCAACACCGCCCCGAGCATCTTTCCGTACCGCATGGTTGTCATCTCCTTGAAATTCGAGCCGATCGAACGTCGTGCTCGACAGCCTGCCGCGCAGGGCAGAGCTGGGTGACAGGATTCGTGACTGGTCCTTCAGTGGATGCGATCCACTAAACGGCTACGTTAACACGGTTGGCGCGTCACTCGCCGCGCTGCCGACCACCGCTGAGATAGATGCTCAGCGTTTCTTTGTCCGAATTCGTGAGCTCCGCACCCCATCCGATCATCTTGTCGATCTCGCGGGTCCATCCGGCCTGATCCAATCGCTGCTGTTCGATGAGTCGAAGATCGTGGCATGTTTGGCAACGCGTTTTCAGCAGCGCTGCTCCGTTTTCTGCCGGTCCGATCGCCGGCCGACTGGAATCAACGCCGAAGTTCGAGGTCAGGTAGTTCAACAAGCCGCTCTGCTCGCCGCCGGCAATGACCGCCCCCCAACCAATCATCTTGTCGAGCTCGCGCGACCATCCTTCACGCGACAGTCGCTGCTGCACGATAAGGTCAGTCCCATGACACGTCGTACAACTGGTACGAAGCGTCTCTGAACCCTCGCCCGCAGGAAGTCCGCTCACGTTCCGGGCAACGTCTGCGGCACGTTGTGCGGCGACCAGTCCGCCCGCAAAGATTGACGTGAACCACACCGCTGCCGCGACAGCGACCAGGACTCGCCTACGCTTCAACATTGACCCGTACGGAATCGATTGCGTTCCAGATATAGCCGGCGGGGTTCCACTCGGGGACGACGGGCTGGGTGACACCGCGGCTGTCGGTCGCGCGCGACAGCACGAGATACGAGCCGCCGGCAGCCGGACGCCAGAGCTGCTCGAACTGTCGCCACGCATGACGCGACCGATCGTTTCCAAGCTGCGCCGACGTCCAGGTCCGCCCGTTGTCGGTGGACACCTCCACCCGCCTGATCTCTGCTTCACCGGCCCACGCGAATCCTGAAATGCGCACCGGCGACCCTCGTCCGGCGACTGAATTGGTCGCCGGCGTCGTGATGATCGATTTCACAGGCAGGTTCCGGAGGGGCAACATGTCCGCGGCGGGCACGGCACCGCCCGGCACGACGGGCCGGCGAGGATAGCGATACGCGGCCTGAACGAATGGGCCGTCATGGTCGACGCCGCTCACCCGGATATGCGTGAGCCATTTCACGGAGTAGGCGCCCTCCCAGCCCGGCACCACAGCCCGCAGCGGGAACCCATGTTGAATCGGCAGGGTCGCGCGGTTCATTTCATACGCGACCATCGTGTCGCGGTCCAGAGCCTTCTCGATCGGCACGCTGCGAATGAAGTCCGGCGCGCGTCCAACTCCGCGGTCCGCACCGTCGAACCACACGTAACGCGCAGACGGCTTGATACCCGCCCGGCTCAGAAGGTCCGCCAGCCGTACGCCGGTCCAGGCCGCAGTCCCGACAGCGCCCCGCTCCCACTGAACACCCGCAACGGGTGGATTGAAGAAGGCGCGGCCGTTGCCGGCGCACTCCATCGTGACGACCTGGGTACTTGCGGTCAGACTTCGCACGTCCTCGAGGGTGAGGTCGAGCGGCCTGTCAACCTCGCCGTCGACACGAAGCCTCCACTCGCTCAACTCGACCGACGGGGTATAGAAATGGGACCGGACGTAGAACAATTCGTTGGGTGTGATCCACGACGTCAGGAGGTGCACCGGCGTTTCGAGATCCTCCGGACGCGGCGAACGGACAATCAGACGATCTTTCGACACGGCGCCCTGAGCGAGGGCGACCGCAGGAAGGACGTTTGCGACGACGACGCCTGGCCACGCCCGAAGCAGCCTTCCGAGAAATGATCGTCTGAGCACCGCTGCTCTTTTTACCGCGTCACGCGTCGTAGAGTCCAGTCCAGTGGACCGTCTCAACTGAATGAGTACCACTTACAACGCGCCTTCGACGCGATTTGCCGGCCGCGACATCGACGCGGCCGGTAGTGATTCAGAAGGACTTACCACTAGGGCTGCTACACTGCATCTATGAACGAGGGACCACCTGCGCGTTCGTTGATCCTGGGTGCAGGCCTGCTCGTTGTCATGTCGTGTTCCGCGTGGAGCGGATCGGCCGCCGTCGAGTCCCAGTCTGTCGGCACGGCGCCACCGGTTCGCGCCGAACGAACGACCGCAGCACGGCACGTCGATCGGGCGCTGCTGATGTCGGATGTCCGAACGCTGGCGTCTCCCTCGTTCGAAGGACGTCGAAGCGGCACGGCGGGGGCATTCAAGGCGCGAGAGTGGATCGTGCGCCAGTTTGAGGCGATAGGCCTCGCTCCGGGCAACGGTGCAGGTTTTACGCAGCCGTTTACAGTGGCCCCTCGTGACGTTCGCGGCGCCTCGCGCGGTGCGCCATCTGGCGGCCAGTACCAGCCGGCGAACATCGTGGGACGTGTGGCCGGCAGCGATGCGCGTGCCACCACGATCGTGATCACCGCCCATTACGACCACGTGGGAGTTCAGAACGGCATCATTCACCCGGGCGCCGACGACAATGCCTCCGGCGTTGCCGCACTCCTGGCAGTCGCAAGGCACTTCGTCATGAGCCGGCCTCGCCATCCAATGCTGTTCGCCGCCCTCGACGCCGAAGAATCAGGTCAGCACGGGGCCAAGGCATTGATCGCATCCGACCTCCTGCCGCGCGGCAGAACGGGCTTGAACATCAATCTGGACATGCTGTCGCGCAGCGACTCGAATCAAATCTATGCGGCCGGGCCCTACTACTCGCCCTGGCAGAAGCCCATTCTCGAGGATGTGCAAACGCGGGCGTCCGTCACCATCCTTTTCGGTCACGACCGTCCGGGCAAGGCCGATGGAGGTCTCGAGGACTGGACGCATTCATCCGATCACGGGCCCTTCCATGATGCGGGAGTGCCGTTCGTCTACTTTGGCGTGGAAGACCACCGTGATTACCACAAGCCAACCGACACCGCAGACCGAATCGACCCGCGCTTCTTCGGCGACGTCGCCGACATGATTGTCGAGGCCGTCCGTGCCTTCGACGCACGCGTGAACTGAGTTGTCCGGCTGAAGCCGGAATACGTACGAGGCCCGGTCCGGCTGAAGCCGGACACTACGTACGAGGCCAGGTCCGGCTGAAGCCGGACACTACGTACGACAGGTCCGCCTGAAGGCGGACACTACGTCTGTTTTGTCAGTCGACGAGGCGGCCCTCGGTGAGAAAACGCCGGTGATTGGACAGACGCTGAGTGATGCGCATCCGCTGCGTGCTCGTACCGCGGATCACCGTGACAGTGTCAATCGACACAGGGAGCATCATCGATTCGCGTGGTTCGTCGAATTCGATCCGTTGATACCGGATCGAGGATTCCGCCCGCTCGATCACCATGGACGGGGCGGCGCCGCGTCGGACGTGTTCGCGGGGTACGTCGAACTCGAATCTCCCCACCAGGCGATCGTCGACTCGCAGCACGTCGTGTGTCTCCGCATCAACCCAGACTCGTCCGCGCGAACGCCCGTGCAGCGACACCGACACGCACTCCTTGGTCCAGACGATATCCGGCGGAATTGTCGCGATGCCGCGGTAATCGATCATCACCGCCGGTCGCCTGTTGACCCGCGTGGTGCCGGCAAAGGAAAACTCCGATTCCGAAAGCCGCGCCGGCATTAGCATCGCCAGTGGTTCGGGCGACACTGGCTTCGGATCCATACACCCTGGATCACGGTCGCGCTCCGCGTTCCTTCCGTTCACGCTCTGGATCTGACGGAGAACGTTGACGGCCGGGACCCCGAGCGGTCCGATATTTTCCGGGTCCCACGCAACGCGCAGCTCGAAGGCAAGGCGGCGCGGGAACGCGTCAGGTGTCATGTCGGCGCGCAGCGGCTGAATCAACACTGTTTCGGTTGATACCACCGTTTGTGCGCGGGAATACCACTGCTCAATCCGGCGTCCGACATTCCGCAAAGTGTCAGCGACGTTCACAGGCGACGAAATGTCGTCGGTGCGCTGCGCCGCGGTACCGACGGCGAACAGCACGATACAGATGAGGCAGCCAGCGAAACGGACTTGTAGATGCCCGAATGTGGGCGTAGATTGCCCGGATGGAGGTGCGGTATGGCTAGTGCAGGAACGAAGTGCGCGCATCCGGCATGTGCGTGCATAGTGCCACCAAATGGACCTCATGGGAAGTACTGCAGCGACCACTGCAAGCAGGCCGGCAACAGGACAGAGCTGCGCTGCGACTGCCAACACGACGCGTGCCGGTAGCGCGCAGGGTTTGTCGGGGCACGCACCCGATTTTGGCAGGACGCTCTAGGCGCGTCCGGCATAAGGCTCCGCAGGTTTGCGGCGGAATCCCCGAGCCTCGTTCGAAAAACCACAGCCGTTTGCTCGAACAGCTCGTGCGAACTCCTGACGGCATTCACCTTGCGATGCATCAGGGTAGAGGATCGGATCCATGCGGGAACCGGAACGCCGCAATATCGCCACCCGCGCCGCTGTTGTGCAGCGCATCATCAATGGGGTCGTGCACAACCCGAGCGTCACGCTGACGGTGGAGACTCTGCAAAAATGGCTCGACATCCCCATGGACGCTGCCGAACGCATCCTCCATCGGCTCGCCTCGTCTGGTCTCGTGCGTGAAGTGCAGAAGGGCGTGTGGGCGCGTGCCACCTGGCCAGGCGCTTCGCCCGACTGGCGCTGACACGCGACAACAGCCTCTGGATCGCTCGAGAGTGGTGATGGGCGTCCGCCGTTCGAGGGCGGCCGCCTAGGCAGGCTTGTCTTTGCGCGAACTCTCGTCGCTGGCAGTGGAATCGAGGGAGACACGTAACGGCGACGGCCTGAAACGCGCCGCGACGACACCGCGAACGGCGCTCACCAGCTTGGCGGCGTCACGAGACTCGAGGACGAGGACGAGCACACCCGTGGTCGTGGCGAGCTCCAGGTCCTGCTGAGCCACGATAGCGGACGTCACAAGAATCGGGACGTGACGCGTGCGAGGATCGGCTCCCAGCCGCTTGCACAGGCCGAAGCGATCGGCGCGGATCGCCTCGTCGAAGCCGATCACGATCACATCCGGTACGTTCGTGGTCGCGGCCGCATAGGCCGCGGTCGTATCGGGAGCAATGCAGACGCTCCACCCTGCTTCGCGCAGAGCCCCGGCAAATGCCATTCGAGCGCTCTCGTCCGACTCGAGCAGCAGAAGAGAAATCGCCATGAGAGTGACTTTGGGAACGAGCCATTCAACTATAGCCGAAATGGTCAACAGGGGCTGCACGGTCGCTCCCGACACGATGCGCGTCAGGTCCGGTCGCGACCGGAATCACGTCTTCTGCTTGCGTCCAGTCACCCTCTTGCGATGAAATCGGTGCCGTCGGGAAGGAGTGGGCACATGAAAGGCCTGATTGTCTTCATTGTTTTCGCTGTTGGCACCTTCGCGTTACATGCACAGGAACCCCTCAAGCTCCCTACGCAGGCGGAGACGCTCGCCAAGTGGCCGTGGTCTATTGCGGTACATACCGCGCCATTCAAGCAGGAAACCGTCAAATTCACATTGGCCCCGAAAGAAGGAATGGAATACAAATATCGCCTCGAGAAGGGCTCGAGCATGCTCTATTCGTGGAACGCCACCAGCGAGCTGTACTGGGAACTGCACAGCGAGCCGGAAGGGTCGCCTCGTGGATACGCCGAGTTCTTCGATACAAACGGTGGCGATCGCTCCAACGGGGTCTATAACGCGCCGTTTTCCGGCATTCACGGCTGGTGGTGGGAGAACAAGAGCGACCGCGACGTGACGATTACGTTGTCGACGGCGGGCTTCTATTCCGAATCTCGTGAATTTCGGAAAGGACAGCCCGTCAAGATCACTCCGATCAAATAGGTTACAGATGCGGTTGGCACTCCGACGCCAACCTCAAACGATGCCCTGCCTGATGGCGTTTTCTGACAGAAAATTCAGATGAGACGTCCAGACGGGGCTAGTAGACTGACCGTCATAGGGCGGTTCCAGGCTCAACACCTGTCATGAAAGGAACGCCGATGCGGGCTTTCCGTTGGCTGTTTCTGACCAGCACGATCGCCCTGGCGGTCGCCTTCGCGTCGAGCTGCCGCGGTCAGCAGCCGACAGCGCCCGCGGCTGAAGGAGGTCCGACTCCGGTCGGAACCGTCCGCGAAGTGATGCATGGCATCGTCGAGTACAACGCATTCAAAATATTCAACGCCGTGGCCATTACCGTTACGGCGGAGGGCACCAACAAAGAGCAGCCGCAGACCGATGAGGAATGGGATGAACTCCTGCACGCGGCGCTGGCGCTTTCGGAAGCTCCGAATCTGCTCATGACGCCCGGGCGGCGTATTTCCGCCGCCGCCGACGAAAACACGGCCGCAGGACCCGATGAGCTGACGCCGAAGCAGATTCAGGCGAAGATCGATGCGAACAGGGGCGCATGGCTGAAGCATGTCACCGAGCTTCAGAGTGTCGGCAAAGAGACCATGAACATCGTCAATGCGAAGAACGTGGACGGCTTGTTCATGATGGGCGAAAAGATTGACATGGTCTGCGAGAACTGCCACATGGAGTTCTGGTATCCGGAAGGAGGAGCTCCACCTGCACCCTCGGAACAGAAATGACGGGCATCCGCGGTTCCCTCCTCACTGCTGCAGCCCTGGCGGCGCCACTGCTCACCGCGTCAGCATGGCACGCCACCACGGCAGAAGCGCAGGCAGGTATGGGGACGATCGTGGGGCATGTTCGGCTAACCGGGCCCGCGCCAGCGAGCCCCGTGATTCGAATGGGTGCCGACCCGCGCTGCAGCCGGGCCGCAGGCGGAAAGCGCTTGACACTGGATGTTGTCGTTCGGAGCCCGGACGGAGGGCTGGCCAATACCTTCGTCAGCCTGCAAGGAAAGTTTCCATCGACACCGGCGCCAACAGAGCCCGTCACAATCGATCAGCAGGGGTGCCTGTTCGTGCCCCGCATGGTTGGCGCCCGCGTGGGTCAGACGCTGCAAATCAGCAACAGCGATCCCACCAGCCATAACGTCCACAGTCTGTCCACGCACGGCAACGCGTTCAACGTCAGCCAGCCTGCCAAAGGAATGGTAAGCAGGTTTCCGTTGAAGTCCGAGGATGTCGTGATGCGAATCAAGTGCGACATCCACCCGTGGATGCTCACCTACGTGGGCGTGGTGCCACATCCATACTTCGCCGTCAGTGGCACCGATGGGGCTTTCACGATTGGCCGCGTGCCGGCCGGACGCCACACCATCCAGACCTGGCACGAACAATACGGCGTCCTGACACGGACCGTGGACGTGAAGGCGGGTCAGACGACGACCGTTGAGATCGCCTACACCGGGAAGGAAAAGCCATCCACCGCCGGAGTCATCGACCTGGACCTTCCGGGCGATGCGGAGGCGATCACGCTGACTGCCGCACGCTGACGCGCGCCGGGTGCGTCGACGCCGCCAACTTTGCACGTAGGAAGCGCCACGCAATCACCAGCGAAGTCAGGCTGAGCGCCAGGCCGCCAAGGCTCAAACCAATAATCAGCGGATACCACGCCCAGGGGGTCTGATAGAGCCACGGAAAATCAAGGCTGTGCAGGCCCTGATACAGCCACCGCTCCGTGCGGCTGCCGCGGACTTCGGCCAGCACGAGAGAGCCTTCCATTGAGTCGAGGTAGAGCCACGTCTCGTCGGGATCGCTGAACTTTGCGCGCAGCGCCGGCAGATGACGGCCACCGGTTCGATCGTAGTAGTAGGAGTCGTACGCGTTCAGCCATGTGACCTCGCTGGGCTCCATGCCATTCATCGCCGCGCGAGCGGCCGTCAGCAATTCATCCTGTGTGAATCCTTGACGTATTCCCGGAGTGCCGCTGCCGGCCGAAACGAAAACGCGTGCCGGGCGCCGATCCTGCGGCGCGTAGCGCGCCGCATCCTGATGCGGGCGAGCGGAAACGTCCGGCCGTTCATACGCCGCATAGAACGGCGTCCCCATGAACTGCGTCAGCTCGAGCTCTTTTGGCTGAAAGCGACTCCTCAGCTCAGCGATGGCGTCCGACGGCGAGAGCTCGAACCGGGCAAGGTCCAACCCCTCCCCCCGGATGGCGCGAACCTGATCTCGCGTAGGCCCCGCGCTGGGAAACAGATTCCACGGCGTCATCGTCAGCAGACCGCTGAATGTCCAGGTGAATGTAATGACACCAAACAGGAGACCGGCGTAGTGGTGCCATCGGAGCCAGCCCACATACGGCGTCATCGAGGTGCCCCGCATGAATCGCCGGGACATCGAAAAGCGATAGACGCCGATGACGATTCCCAGCACGCACAGGACGCACCCAATCACAGACCCGTACACGATCAGGTCGTTCCACAGCGGCGCGCGCGCACTTCGCAGCGGCGTAAAGTAAAACCAGTGCATGACGGGACCGGCGTATCCCCAGAACCGGCTCGACCGATCGGTCTTGTTCACGATCTCGCCTGTTGCCTCGGCCACATAAACTTCGGTGCCTGCGGCGTCACCAAGCGCGACGCGATGGAGCGCACCCGTTGCGCTGAACCGGTTGTTGATCGTCCACTGGTCCGGCTCGGTTTTGGAGTCGAGCAGGCGCGCGCCGGAGCTCTCTGGAAACATCGCGGAGGAAATTGCCACAGCCGTATCCGGATCGACGTTCTCGACATAGGTGCCGTCATCCGCAAACACCGTGAGCGACCCGGCGGCGTAGGCAAAGCGATAGACCGGCCTCGACTGAAACGAAGTAACGAGAACACGTTGCGGCATTCCCTGAAGTCCCGCCTTCTCGAATGCCTCGGCGGGAGTCAGCCTGATCGCCGACGCGTCGAGCGGCGGCAATCGGCGCAGGCGCTCCTCGGCGGAGAATTCCGGCATCCGTTTGTAAACCATGACAATGCCGGAGGCGAACCAGACGAAAAAAATGAGACAGAAGACGAGGCCGACGTACCGATGCACGACGATGAGCGCCGCGATGAGCCGTTTCATGGCGAATCTCTCAATTCAATTAATCATCCTGCCAGTTTCTCGACGTACGCGCGCTCCTGAGGGCCGAACCACGGAGGCCGTCCGCAGGCCGCGTTCTCCCGCATATGCAACGCATTCGACGTCGCCGGTATGGCGACATGGCATCGCTGGTCGCTCAAGATCCACTTGAGCAGCGCCTGAGGCCACGACGTCACACCGAACGGCCGCAAGGGGGCAAGCGCATCTGGCGGCACGTGGCGCCGCAGCAGGCTGCCCTGCCCGAACGGCCGCATGATGATAACTCCCATGCCGAGATCGGCAGCACAAGGAAGAATCACCTCTTCCACGTCACGCTCGTGCGGGTTGTAGGGCACCTGGACCGCAGCCACCCGGCGATCGTTCATGACGCGTCTGAGCTCGTCAAATGCCGGCGGGCTGTAATGCGTCGCGCCGATGACGCCCGCCTTGCCTTCGGCCTGCAATCGTTCGAGCTGAGCGAGCCGACGCTGCCACGCAACCAGATTGTGCACCTGATACACATCCACCCAGCCGCCGAAAAAACCGAGCGCCGCCTCGATCTGCCGATTCGCCTCGGCATCGTCCGCGGTCCAGACCTTGGTGGCGACGATCGCATCCGCTCGCCGTCCGGCGAGCGCGCGGCCCAGCACCCGCTCTGCCTCGCCGTACATGACCGACGAGTCGAATATCGTGGCGCCGTCTGCGAGCGCGGCGGCAACTACGTCGCGACGGGCGTCGGCGGCGGCCCCCTTCACGTCGAAGGTCTGCCATGTCCCCAAGCCGATGACCGGTACGGTCAGTCCCGTACGACCGAAAAGACGCCTTTCCATCAGGGCGGTGTGAGGTCGTATTCGTCTTTCGGAAAGAGGTCTGTGTTCACGTCTACGAGCCTCGAGCGATCGAAGTCGGGCCCGATTCGTGCGGGGGCCGGGTCGACATACGGCATTATCAACCCCGCGATATCGATGCCCGCGCGCCGGTAATGCTCGCCGATCCGCGGGTCAGCCAGCCTTGCGGCGATTGATGCGGGATCGATATCGAATGGCTCGTTGCTTCCGAGCAGAATGCCGGGAACCTGCACGACGTACGGAAACACCTTCACGAACGTATTGCTGATTCGCGCGGTCGGCACCCATGTCGCGGCGAGACCGTTTCGCTTCAGCCGGCTGCGCACGAGCGTGAAGTATGCCTCGGAATAGAGGTTCCCCAGTACGCGCTGGTGGGCCGCAACGCGTCGGCTTCGATGATGTCGAACTTCTCGGTTGTCCGCGTCAGAAATGCACGACCGTCGCCAAAGGCGTGCTCGATACGCGGATCCCTCAGCAGCGCACGAAGTCCGCCGTAAGAATCGCGCTGTGCGAGCGCGCGCAGCGTGACGAGCTGAGGCCGGATGATTTCGATGCACACGACACGCTCCGTTTCGGGCCGACTGGCGGCGGCGTATGCGGTGTCGCCCGATCCGAGACCGATAATCGCCACGTCACGCGGGTTCTGATGAACCAGAGCGGGCAGCGCGCCGAGGACGGTGTGGATCTCACCGTACGGAAGCACACTCTGCCCCATGCCGTTGACGAACACGACCTTCGTCCCCTCGAAATTTGCGCGGTCAGCCTTGATGACCGACAAGCCGGAATTGTCCTCGGCAAAGATGATGTGGTCCGTCGTCGTGCCGTGCAGGCGCGCCCATAAGACTCCGGCATCGGGCATCGAGAAGATCAAAACGACGATAGCCAGGCTCACTGCCGCGATAAATCGTCTCGACCAGGGGGGCGGGGCGAGCGCGAGCGCGCCAAGCGTAAAGAGCCCGCTCATGGTGACGAGAAGCTTGAGAGTGGCGGCCGTGCCGAGGACCGTCAGCAACAGCCATCCCGTCACGACGGTTCCCAGGATGCTGCCAAGGACATTTGCCACGAGCAGCGTGCCCACGCGGCGGCCGATGCGATGCACATCGCTGTGGACGACGCGCTGGAGAAAGGGGAAGGCAAAGCCCATCAGAACGGTCGGGGGCAGCACGAGTAAGACCGGCACCATCACATACAGCCGGAGGAAATTCGCTGGTGCGGCGACCGAATCGGATCCCTCCAACAGGCCGCTCGCGAGCGTACGAATCGCCTGAACGCTTTCGCGGACGTTCACAGGCTCGTAGCTCGCGAAATATCCCTGCAGCGCCCGGGCATCGTCGGCGACGCCGACAAAGATTGCCAGGAGCAACGCCGCCGATACTCCCGCCGCCGCTTCGGACACGAAGAAGACCACCCCCGGCCGACGGACCCGTGGCGCAAGCGCGCTCCCGATTGCCGATCCAAACCCGAGGCCGGCCAGGTACAGCGTCAGAAGCGTCCCGAAGGTGAACGCCGTGGATTTCATCATCACGCCCAGAAGCCGAAACCAAGCGATCTCGTATGACAGCGCGACGAACCCCGCGAATCCATACGCGAGCGCCCAGACGGAAAACGCGAGTTGCCCGGCATCGCTCCCTCGAGATTGCAGGGGCTGCGCGGCTGCGTTGTCCGGCATCTCGGTCGCTGATTTGCCGAGCCGAAGTGCGAACGGCACGAGCAGCAGCGCGCAGCCGACGTTCAACGCCGCGCCGATACGCAGGCTGCCCTCCAGCCCGAGGCGGGGCAGCAACACCCACGTCGCAATCGCCGCGCCGGTAGCCGCGCCTAAGGTGTTGAAACCGTATAGTGCGCCGACGGTTCGTGCGGCCCGCTCGATACGGTCGGTCACACCTCGCGCAAGCAGCGGCAGCGACGCCCCCATGAAAAACGTCGGCCACAGGAGGCCAAGGAACAGGAGAATCGCCGTCAGTTGAGGGGACAAACGGAAGTCACCCAGACGCTGATACAGGAAGCCGTAGTACAGGCCCGTGCTGAACAACGCGAACACGGCAATCGCCACTTCCGCCCCACCGAACAGGATCAGACTCGTACGGCGCGACACCCTGTCGGCGGCGTGACCGCCGGCCAGGTGTCCGGTGCCGAGCCCGCCCATGAACGCGGCCACGATGATCGTCGCCGAGTAGATATCGGCGCCGGAAAAAATCGCGAGCATGCGCTGCCAGATAACCTGGTACAGCAGCGCCGCAAAACCCGACAGAAAAAAGACGATGAGCGTGAGCGGCAGCATCATGCGTTACACGTCCAGTTCCGCGACGAGCGGGAAATGGTCGGATGCTTCTTTCGTCTGAGCCGCGGTCACCACGTTGCATGACCGGACGCCCGCGGCGCAGGCGCCGGGGACGAAAAGATAGTCGAGGCGAATGTGTGGATCGGTAGTCAGGAACGTGCTTCCGACGACGTCAGGTTGAAGGTAGCGGAATGCGTCGATATACCCGGCATCGAGAATCGTCTGGATCGTGCGCCATCGAACACGGCCGCCGCTCAGCCAGACGAGCGCGCGCAGACGAGGCGGAAGTCTGTACGGATCGAATATCTCGCCCGGAGCGACCGTGTTGAAGTCGCCGATGAGCGCGTGCGGGCCGGGCTGCCGCCGATCGATGGCCGCCAGCATGGTGCGCAGCTCGTACTGCCGGCGACGCTCGGTCCATGCGGCGTGGACGGCACTGAGATGCACGCCAAATACGCACCACTGTACACCGTCAGGAACAATCTCCAGGTACGCGTGGCGGGAGAGGCGCGGCTTGTGCCATTCGACGTGGGCGAGCGGCCGGCGGCTCATATACCCGAGCGACCGTCCGCGCTGGGAACCCCACTGGACCATGCCGGTTTGCCGCGCGACCTGTTCGACGACGGCCGGCCGGGTCGCCTCCTGGAAGATGACGATATCCGGCGATGCTGCGTTGATGACGGCGCTCAGTGCCGTTTCGCGGCCCACACCGCCGTACCGGATGTTGTAGGACAGCAGCCGCAGCGTCACTACGTGTCCGACTTGTCGATGAGCGTCAGGTACGGTTGATCGAGCAGGTGCCCGCGGACCTGGATCACGACTTCGCGACACGCCTGAATGTTCACCGGGCGGCCCGTCATGACCATCAGCGTTTCGCGCAGCGGAATCAAGTCGGGAGCGATATCGGGATCCTCGTCGGACAACGGCCGGCTGTGCACACCGGGCAGGAAAAAGCCGGTCGCCTTGAACAGGCCGATCACTTCATCGCCGACGAGCGTCAGATCGAGGTCGCTTGTTCCGGGCCCGTCGGCGTCGAACGGCGCACCGTCGCTCCAACGTTTTGCAGTTACCGCGCTGCCGCGGAGGATCACCGACGTGCCCGGCGGAATGTCCTGACGAATCGTGCGGCAGAACTCGTCGAAGCGTTCGTCGCTTCCGCCAAAAGCGAGCCGAATGACGTTCTGGCGTTTCTCGGCTTCGGTCAGTCCTCCCTGAACCCTGTCGTCGTCTCCCATCGTTACGTCTGCAACCATTCGCACCACGGCGTCGTATCAAGACTAGCGAGGCTCCGCATCACACCACTAACTCCCATTTATCGCGCATCACACGACGAACCGGGCACACCTGATGCATGGCGGCGCGGCCTGCGCATTCTACCCACGATACTCGGAATCGTCGCGGCGCTCGATCTGTCGATCGCCCTCAACGCCCAGAACGGTGGTGCGTCGCCGCGCGCGGAGCTGCGACCTGCTCCTCTGGCTGAGCTGCCGGGACAAGTGGACAGCAACAGTCCCGCGGTGTGGGACATGGTCGGCGGACGAAACCTGCTGTTCGTCATGACGTCGATGTCCGGACAGCCCAGACGCGCCTGGGGCCGCGACCTCACGTCGTTGGGCGCCGCGCGCGAGGTGTCACTTGCGGCGCAAGATGGCGGCGTCTGGATGGAAGCCATTCTTCAGGATGCCGACGGCACGTGGTACGGCTACTACCACAATGAGATCCCGGCCACGATGTGCCGCACCACCGCCAAGGTGTTGCCGCGCATCGGAGCCGCGCGCTCGCGCGATCGCGGCGCCACGTGGGAGCTGCTGGGTGTCATTCTCGAAGCGCCGCCGCGCACCTACGACTGCATGACCGAAAACGCCTACTTCGTCGGAGGCGTGGGCGATTTCAGCGTTCAGCTCGACGCCGAGTCCCAGGACGTGTACTTCTTCTACTCCCTGTACTTACGATCGCCGTCCGCCCAGGGAGTGGGCGTCGCACGCCTCGCGTGGGCCGATCGGGACGACCCCAGCGGCAAGATCATGACCTGGCGGAACGACGCGTGGCTCCCGGCCACGCCGTTCGGGCGCGACGAACAACGCTGGATCTATCCATCAGCTTCTCCGATTTTCCCGGCCTCTGACTCGTGGCACGACGACGACAACACGGTCGACGCGTTCTGGGGTCCTTCAGTGCACTGGAACACATACCTGTCGCGATACGTCATGCTCCTGGCTCGCGCCAGGGACGGCAACTATCGCACCGAGGGCATCTATATTTCGTACGCCCCGTCTCTCGATTCGCCGACCCACTGGTCGGCGCCGGTGAAGATTTTGAACGGCGGCGCGTGGTATCCGCAGGTGATCGGCGTGGAGTCCGGGTCGGGCACCGACAAAATCGCCGGGGAGTGGGCGCGGTTTTACATGATGGGAACGTCCCAGCACCTGCTTCACTTCATCAGGTAGACACGGCGCCGCGGCCCGTTGACCCGGCATCCTATTCACAAACCGGGCGCTTTTTGTGTAAGCTCAACCCCACATGGCTTTCGTCATTACTGACCCGTGCATTGGGACCAAGGATGCTGCCTGTGTCGACGTCTGCCCGGTCGACTGTATTCATCCGCGGAAAGATGAACCCGAGTTCGCCACAACGACCATACTGTACATTCATCCGGACGAGTGCATCGACTGCGGTGCCTGCGTCCCGGCATGTCCGGTCGCGGCGATCTACGACAGTCCGGAGTCGACACCGGACAGCCAGAAGGCGCTCATCGAAGCAAACGCGGTCTATCGCGCGGGCGATGAGGCGGCCGTCTCACAGGCCGAGGGGATTGTCGCCGCACATGTCGCCGCACATGCCGATTTGATGAGTGTGGCACCGGCCGAGCGCGCCGCAGCGCACGCCAAGTAGAGCTCACGCTTCAGCGTGCGCGGACGGCAATCGCCGCGCAGGCTAAAGCCTGCGCGCTACACTCGCATCAACACCGCCCTTGCGCGCTTGCCGAGCGCGGCACCGACGGCGGACGCGTAAGCCTGCACTTGCCTCCGATACGTCTCGAGCGCGCCATCGAGCTCGCGATCGGTCTTGAAATCAACGACAACCACCTCATCGTCCACGACGTACGCGAGATCGACGGTGCCTTCGACAATCCGCTCGCCAGTGGAACGCCACGTCATCGGCGTTTCGCGGTAGCAAAGGCCCCTCTCGTCTGCGAGCGCAGCAGCACGCAGGACGGGGTGCACCAGGACGTGTCGGACAGCGTCCTGCGCCACCGCTACTTCTTCGGACGTGGCGCCAAGGACCCTGCCATGCACCTCGGCGAGCTGCGCGAGCGCCGAGTCACCGGGGACGAGCGGCACGCTGGCGAGGAGCGCGTGAACGAGCGCGCCAAAACGAGGACCTCCGGGTCCTCGGCCCCCAACGGCTGATACTTCGACAGTTACCTCCGCAGCGTCGGACATTCCCGCCTGCGCCGCCTCTCGACGGGCCCACTCCGTTGCGGTGACGACATCGAGTGACGGTTTCTTCCCCGCTTCTGTTGCCGCCTGTCGCGCCGTCCTTCCACGCTTGATATGTCTCGAGCTGCTTGCGAAGTGTCTGCGGCGACACGTCTTTCACTATCAGATCGTCGCGACGCAGCCCGAAGGACGCCTGCGCGCCGAGCGCGAGTGCATCTGGCGCCCACCAGACCACGGACACGTTCTGATCTGCGTCGTCATTTCCCGCCACAATGCGATGTTCCCCTGGACAGACGGTGAGAAAAGACGCCGGGTCGCCCTCGGGACGACTCAACACGGTGTCGCGGCTCTTGAAAAGCGGACAGCCCCGTGCTGCGGTGAACTGCCGTCGCGCGTCTTCTCGAGGATAGACAGCCTGGTTGAGCGGCGATATCCAGCCATCGGCGTAGGGTTCGTCGCCGACGGCCGGCACAACGAGGAGATCGCGCGCACGCGTGGCTGCAACATAGGCAACGCGCTCGCCTTCGGCGCGCTCGCGGCCGAGCTCTACGTCCTTGTTGTCGTTCAGGTCCTTGGGTGACCAGCCGCCGATCCTCAGCGCGCACACGTTCGTGAGGGGATCGATGTGCCGCGTCGCCTCGTACGGAGTGAGTCGCGCGGTGATGTCCGCGAGAATGACGACGGGAAACTCGAGTCCTTTCGCCTTGTGAACCGTCATCAGCCGTACGCCGTCGCTGCCCTCTTCGAGGATCGGCGCCTCGGCCGGGCGATATATCGAAGCTTCCGCATGCAGCATTTCGACGAAGCCCCGGAACGACATACCTCCGTCGAGCTGGTACTGGCGCGCCAGCTCGGCTACGTGGAGCACGTTTGCGAGCGCCTGTTCACCACCTGGACGCAGCACGAACCCGACGTGCGCCCGGGTCTTCTCGAGCAGCGCGGTTATAGTGTCGGCAACCGGCCGACGGTTGCGGCGACGATGGAGCATGGCGAGGAACGCCAGCGCGTCGCATACCGGCTCGAGGTGCGGCGCGACGGTTTCGGGGACGCGAAACGGGTGAAAACACCTGGCCACCTGGTAGTACTCGAGCAACTCCTCGTCGCCGATCGCAAAAAAGGCCCCACGCAACAGCGCAAACACCGACAGCTGATCGTCTGGCCACTCAACGGCCATGAGCGCCGCACGCAGCGTCTCGATTTCCTCCCGGTTGTGGAACGTACGGCCGCCAACCAGCAGATGACGAACGCCGCGGGCCTCGAGCGCGTCCACGTAGGGACGCGTCACGTCGTCGCCATAACTCAGGAAGCGGCGAAACAGAATGCAGATGTGGCGTGCTTCGACGGGAACCCGCGCGCCGCCCTTGATGCGCTCGGTAACCGTCCAACCGCTGTGATTGACCAGCCACTCGACGTACGCGCCCACGGCATCCGGCAGTGACTGCTCGATCTGCCTGCCGGTCACGTAACGGTACCAGTACCGGCTTGGGAACAGGAAGCGCCACAACCGACGGCTGACCGTCGTAATCGCCGCGAGACTGCTCGAGCGGCATGAAACGCGCCTGCAGCGTGTCGCGGCTGCCGTCCATCACCGTGGAGAACGCCGCGTTGACAGCCCGCTGAATGTTCGGCACGCTGCGGAAACTCTTTCGCAGCTCCACGGTCCGTGCGCCCGCATCCCTGAGCTGCTCACAGACGTTGAGATACGTCTCCACGTCGGCGCGCCGGAAGCGATAAATCGACTGCTTGGGATCGCCGACGACGAACAGTTTGCCGGGCACCGGCGAAACCCGCCGCCAGTCGGCCTGGTCCGGATCGGCAGACGCAAGCAACAGCAGCAACTCCGCCTGGAGCGGATCGGTATCCTGGAACTCGTCGACGAAAATGTGCGTGAATCGTGTTTGAAAGTGCCGCCGCACCGATGCGTCGTCACGGATCAGATTTCGAGCGCGAATGAGCAGATCGAGAAAGTCGAGAGCGCCTTCACGTCCCTTCAAACGTTCGTACTCGTCGACGCACGCGAGCAGTTCTCCATGGAGAACGGCGGCCAGAACTTCATCGGCTCTGCGCTGGAAGTCGGCCAGCGCTTCTGTCAGGTTATCCCGTGCGATCAGCACCTGCTGTCGTGGAACCCCTTTCGCATAGGTCGGGCCGCTCCCTTTTCGAGCCCGCTTGAAATCTCGATTGCGTCGGAGATCGATGAGCTGCGATTCCAGACCATCGAGATCCGGATCCCGGTCCGGGAGCCGGGGTTCGGAGTTCGGGGTTCGGGGTGCGCGCTGGCTCAGTTCAGCGCTGAGGCGACGCACAGGCTCGGTGTCGACAAACAGGTTGTCGCCCGCGTATGAGGGATGCGCGGAGATCTCGGCGCATACGTGAACGAGCTCGATGAGCCTGGTGATCGCGCCTTCGCGGTCGAACGCTTCGCGGGCCCAGGCGCCGCGGAAGTCACGCCATTCGGTCAAGGCAAACCCGGCGCGACGGAGGCGTTCTACCGGCCCATCCTCGTCGGCGTCGCCCGTGCGGAACGCGCGACTGCTGCGGCGCAACGAGCGACGAACGCCTTCTGGAGGGTCCGAAAGCTGCGTCTGCAACCAGCCGTCGAACGCCTGGTTGAACACGCGTTCTGCCTGGCCCTCCGTCAGAACGCGAAACAACGGATCGATGCGCGCTTCAACGGGTCGTTCACGCAGCAGGTCGGCGCAAAATCCGTGAATCGTGCTGACGTGCGCTTCCTCCAGCTTCTGCACGGCGTCCGAGAGACGCGCCGCCACTGCCGGCGTCATCGCCCGCTGACGTTCATCTTCGAGGCGCTCCCGCAGTCGAAGCTTCAATTCGCCAGCGGCCTTCTCGGTGAACGTAACGGCAACGATCTCGCGAATGTCCGCGCGGCCGTCCGCGATCACGCGCAGGATGCGGTTGATCAGCTCGGTGGTCTTGCCGGTGCCGGCCGCGGCCTCGACGATGAGTGTTTCATCCAGTTGGGTCGCAATAAGGTGACGCGCGGCGTCATCCGAGTATTCGACGATGCCAGTCATGGCCGACTCCGCAGCGCGTGCAGATCGGCGAGGCGATCCTGCGGTTTGCAACTGATGCGGCGGAACATATCCGACCCACACACCGGCCGGAAGTCGCAGCGCCCGCAGGCGTCTTCGGTCGGAGCAGCGGCGAGGAAGCCCGCCTCGACGGCGCGATCGATCACGTGGAGCACTTCGATGCCGGCCGCGCGTGTGCGCTCGTTTACGGGGATTTCGTGTTCGGCATAACCGCCGGCGCCTGTGCAGTAGAACAGTCGCCCCTGCGACACTGGTCGCCCCAGGGCCGCCTCGACGGCGATGCCGTAGAGAACCGGCTGCAGTACGGAACCCCCACCAACGACGACCTTGTCGATGCGGTCGGGCCTGCGACCCGTCTTGTGGTCAGTGACGCGCAGCGTTGCCGGGAGGGCGCGTTCCTCAATCAGGTCGACCGCGCCGCGAAGCCGGAATCCTCCTTCGACGGTCACCTCGTCCCGTACGCTGGCAGGGTCGCGCTCTCCGGGCACCGATCCAAACGCAAACTCGAAATGCTTGGGCCGCCACTCTTCTCCATCGCGGGCTACATAACGGAGCCATCCGTGGAGGTCGCGGCGAATGGACGCCACCTCGTCAATCCAGACTCGATCGACCGCTGGCGCGAGCTCATCGTACGCCTCCTGGGCCACCGCGTCAGTCACCACATCGAGCACTCGTCGCGCCTCGTCCAAATTCGCGACAGTGACCGGCAGCGCGGCACGCTCATCCAGTTCGCGAAAGAAACGCGCCTGAATGGCGTGAAAGAGGCTGCCACGCGTCAGCGGATCGATCCGTTGGAGGGGCTCGGGTTGTTCCAGCGGCTGCAGCCGGTACACGGCGGCGAGCAGGAACTGGTACGGGCAGGCGCTGAAACGCTGAAGAGCAGAAAGCGAATATGGGCGCGCGGTGAGCCGCTGTGTGCCGAGCATCGCGCGGGTGTCGGGCGACACGCGTATGAGGCCGTCGTTGACGGACCATCGAGGCTCCCCTCTGGCCCACCGGTCAACGACCGAGCGCCGAAGGCACTCGTTGAGTTTGAGCAGATAGTGGGCGTGGCCCTTTACCCGGTCGCGATCCCGCTCGTCGATGAGCCGCCGCAGAGAGGCGAGGTCGTGCTCGAGATCGTCGATCGCCTCCTCCGGGCGCGTCGGTGCGGGCCATGCCAACGTCGCATTACCCGCTTCCCGTGCGCGCGCCTCGAGCCATTCGTAATCGGGGATGCGGCCGGTTGCGGCACGCATCACGTCGAGTGCGTAGAACGATGGGACACGTGCGCGCGATTCGGTCAACTCAATTCGCGGGTAGGAGACGTAGAGCCGCTCGGACGCTGCGCCGGCGGCCAGCTGCAGAAGGAGGCGCTCGGCCGCGAGGCGATGAGGCTGAGTGCGAAGCGATGGAGCGGCGGCCGTTCGCAGGGCGTCAAGCAGGAGCGGATCCTCGCGCGGTTTCTGCGGAAACATCCGCTCGGCGAGCCCAGGCACGAACACCACCCGAAAGCTGCGGCCGCGTGCCTGCTGCGGCGTGCCGACGAACACACGGCCGAAACGCCGGGCCGGCGGCTCCGACTCGAGGGTCAGGAGGCGGTCCGTCAGCACCCGTCGCGCCTCGTCCAGATCGATTGGGCCGACATCACCCATCGGTCGGAGATCGGCGAGCACGCGTAGAACGTGCGTCGGCGTGCGAAGAACTCGAGGCGCAAGATTTGTGAAAGCATCGAGCCATTCACGCCACATCGCGGTGCGCGGCCATCGAGACAGCTCTTCGACGACCGGTATTGCGAAACCTCGCAGGTGCTCGAGCTGGTCGGAGGTGCGTTGAAGCGCCTGGACAAGACCGCTGTCGGCACCGTCCTCGCGCCCGGCCTCCTTGATCTGCCGCTTCAATTCAGCGGCCTTCCCCGCCAGACGTCTTTTCCAGCGCGCCGCATCACGCCCTATCACGGCTGCCTCGACCAGCAGCTTCTCCCACCGCCACGGCGCGCGCAGTGTTCCGTCTACGACGTCGGGAATCGGCGAACCGGGATCGGGCGTGCGGGAGAACGCGGCCGTAACGTCCAATTCCTCCGAATCCGCAATCCGGTCTTCTTCGTCCTCTGCCCACGCTTCGTCCGGAAGACCAAACGCTTCATCCCGCGACGCAACCCACGGATTCTGTGCGTGGGCCGGGTCCCGCTGAGCGGAATCGCCATGCGACTCGTCCGCCGGGACGGGCCGCGGATGCGGACCGTCCAGCCAGCGCTGGCCAGTCGGGTCGCTCTGCGACCCGACCTTTGCAAAGGCGGAAGCGGACCCGCCAACGCCCGGCACCTGGCCGAGCGAGAGGTATTCGGCAAAACGCGACGCCGACAAATGTTCGGCGGCACATGCCAGCAGCGCGAGAAAGGCACGACCCGCCGGATGGGGCCGCCTGGTCCCGCGATCGAACCACGCAGCAATGCCCCCGCGCCGCAAAGCATGCTCGAGGAGGCCGAAGTAGTTCTGCGGAGTGCGAACGAGAACCGCCATCTCGTCGAAGCGGACGCCTGACCTGGCGTGCTTCAATACGCGCCGCGCGATTTCGACGCACTCGCGGCCTTCACCCGGCGCCGAGAAGAACTCGAGCGAGCCATCGAGTTCGCGCTCGGGAGGGGCGGCCGAAGCATCGAACAGAAACCTCCGCAAGAGGACGAGATCCGTCGTCCCCGCATCGATCCGCTCCTCGATGGAGCCGCCCATCTCGCGAACATGGGCGATGGTGTCGTGATCGCCATGAGGAACGGTCGCGATGACGGCAGATGACCGCTGAACGAGGGCGTGAACGAGCTCGCGCGCAGCGGCATCCTCGATGGGAACATCGAGAAGGACGGTCAGTCCGGTTCGGATCTCCGTCTCGCGCAACAAGCGCGCCGCGATGTGGAACAGCTCCGATCGATCGACAGAGGCCGCACGCGCGAAGGCGGCTTCGAATCGCTCCAGCAGCCACGCAAGGTCGGGTCCCGCGGGTCCGAACGGCGACAGATTCACTCCCCCGAC
The DNA here is from genome assembly GCA_963814955.1 of uncultured Acidobacteriota bacterium. GTDB lineage: Bacteria > Acidobacteriota > Vicinamibacteria > Vicinamibacterales > UBA2999 > DATCJA01. The sequence continues at coordinate 538,867 of CAWFEX010000004.1, read as the reverse complement.
GCTTGCGAGTCGGAGCTCCTGCAGAGTTCGCGCGAGCGCGCGCGGAAATCCCGGGGTTGCAGCAACCGGGCCGAAGTAACCAAGCGTTCCCTCTTTTGTTGCATCGAATGCCGCACGCGCGGCGACGGCTTCAGATCCAAGCCAGGTGCTCGCGGTTGCTCGCTTCGCGGCAAGCGCCGGCAGCGCGGTTCGAGCGGCAAGCTGCACGAAACTGAGCCGCTGAATCCCGAAGGTTGCAGGCCTCGTTGCGGCGACGCTGCGTGCGAGGTCGTCCGCGGCACCGCGCGACGCACCAACGATGAGGATGGGGCTCCCGGCCGGACGCTCTTCTACTGCCTCGCGCGCATGCGCCAGTCGTTCAGCGGCAGACGGCGAGACAAAGACACGCAGCGAATCGGTCTGGCGAAACAGCGGAACAGAAGACGGAGGAGGGTCGAACGGAAGAGAGTGCATCGCGGGCTCGCTTTCCCGGTCGAAATGCCGGGTCTCCGGTACGGCGGCCCCACGCCGCCGTTGCAACGGGAACGATAGCAAAAACGAACCACGAAGACCACGAAGATCCGTCCCTTTGTGGCCTTCGTGGTCCATAATCAGCCGGCTTCGTTACTATGTCGATCGGCCCCGGTACTCATCTCGGACCGTAACTGGCAGGCCGGGCTGCGACGATAGCTCTCGCGGCAGGACGGTCGTTGAACGCCACGGCTACGCCCGGTCCGGCTGAAGCCGGACACTACGTACCAAGTTCTTCGTGGCGCTCGCGAGCTTCGTGCGCTTCGTGGTTCCCGTTAGGGCGCCAGGCGTTCCCGGATCCACGCCCCGTCAGGTTGCCTGCGGTACTGCACGCGATCGTGCAGCCGGCTTGGTCGTCCCTGCCAGAATTCGAACTCGTCGGGAACCACGCGATAGCCGCCCCACCAGCGCGGGCGCGGCACGGTCTCGTCATAGAGCTGACGCGCTGCCTCGAAGCGCGACTCGAGCAACTTGCGGCTTTCGATGCGCTCGCTCTGGCGTGATGCGTATACGCTCAAGCGGCTGTCGAGGGGACGCGTTTCGAAATACGCGTCCGATTCCTCATCGCTGACCTTCTCGGCCGCTCCGTCGATCCGGACCTGCCGCTCCACCGCGCGCCACACAAACAGCAGGCTGGCGCGTCCGGTCTCCGCGATCTCGCGCGCCTTGCGACTCCCGTAGTTCGTGAAGAACACGAAGCCGCGGTCGTCCACGCTCTTCAGCAGCACCGTGCGCACGGATGGGCGTCCGTTCTTCGTCGCCGTTGCCAGCGCCATCGCGGTTGGATCCTGCTCGAGGCCGCGAACCTGCTCGAACCAGGCGGCGAACTGCTTGAACGGATCCGGGTCGGAATGGGTTTCGTCGAGGGGCTCGCCGAGGTACTCGCGGCGGATGTCGGAGAGAGACATGGTATTTACGGATTGACGAATTTACGAGTTGACGGATTTGGATTTCAGAGGGCGCGTGTTCAATTCGTCAATTCGTAAATCCGTCAATTCGTCAATGGCCTATTCCGTCAATTCGTCAATAGCTTGATTTCGTCATTCTCGAGCGCGACCTGCACCGTGCCACCGTTGGCAAGCGTTCCGAACAGCAGCATTTCTGACAGCGGCTTCTTGACCACGCGTTCGATGAGACGGGCCATCGGACGCGCGCCGAACGCGCGGTCGAAACCCTTCGCGGCGAGCCAGGTCCGCGCCGCTGCATCGAGCTCGACCGTCACCTTCTTTGCGGCCACGAGCGAGCGCAGCTCGTCGATCTGCTTGTCGACGACGCGCTCGATTTCCGCGGTGCCGAGGGCGTTGAAGTGCACGATCGCGTCGAGACGGTTGCGAAATTCCGGCGTAAACGCGCGCTCGAGCGCGCCGCGCGAGGAACTGCCAACTCCCGCCTCGGCAAATCCAAGACGCCGGTCGGACAGGTCGCGCGCACCGACGTTCGTCGTCATGATCAGGATCACGTGCCGGAAATCGGCTTTGCGGCCGTGGGAATCGGTCAGCGTCGCGTGGTCCATCACCTGCAGGAGGATGCTGTACATGTCCGGATGCGCCTTCTCGATTTCGTCGAGCAGCAGCACCGCGTGCGGCGATTTGCGGATGGCATCGATCAGGAGTCCGCCTTCTTCGTAGCCGACGTACCCCGGAGGAGCCCCAATCAGGCGAGACACGGCGTGCTTTTCCATGTACTCCGACATGTCGAAGCGGATGAATTCAACCGCCAGAATCCGGCTCAGCTGGCGTGCGAGCTCCGTCTTGCCCACGCCCGTCGGACCGGTAAAGAGGAAATTTCCAATCGGCTTGTCGGCCGACCGCAGGCCGGAGCGCGACAGCTTGATCGCTGACGCGACGGCATCGATCGCCGCGTGCTGCCCGAAGATTACTTTCTTCAGTTCGACGTCGAGGTCGGCCAGCGCCTGTCGATCGTCGCTCGACACCGCCTGCACCGGCACCCGCGCCATCTTGGCGACGATCTGCTCGACCTGTTCAGGGCCGATCTCGCTGACGCGTTGTTCCGCCGGATGCAACTTCTGCGCGGCGCCTGCCTCGTCCATGACGTCAATGGCTTTGTCCGGCAGATGCAGGTCTTTCAAGTGCTTCGCCGACAGGGTGACGGCACTTTCGAGGGCGGCGTCGGTGTACTTCACGCCGTGGTGCGACTCGTAATGCGGCCGAAGCCCCTTGAGAATTTCGAGCGTCTCGCTCTCGGAGGGCTCGAGCACGTCGATTTTCTGAAAACGGCGTGACAGTGCCCGATCGCGGTCGAATGACTGCTTGACATCGCTGAACGTCGTCGAGCCGATGCAACGCAGCGAGCCGTCCGCGAGAGCCGGCTTGAGCAGGTTCCCGGCGTCCATCGCCCCGCCGGATGCGGCTCCTGCGCCCACGAGCGAATGAATCTCGTCGACGAACAGGATGGCGTTCGTTTCGCGGCTCAGCCGCTCGAGCACCTGCTTGACGCGTTCCTCGAAATCGCCGCGATACCGTGTTCCCGCCAGGAGCGCGCCGAGGTCAAGTGCATAGACCTTGGAGTCTTTCAGCACCTCCGGCACCTTGCCCTCGTGAATGCGCAGCGCCAACCCTTCGGCGAGCGCCGTTTTGCCGACGCCCGGCTCTCCCACGAGTAGTGGATTGTTCTTCCGACGGCGGCATAGGACCTGAATCATCCGCTCGAGCTCGAGCCGCCGCCCGATGAGCGGATCTATCTGACCTGCCGCGGCGCGAGCCACAAGGTCGGTGGCGTAGGCTTCGAGTGGATCGGCCGGAGAGGGCGCCGGGGCTTCCCCTTCACCTGCGGGGGTCGGCTCGGGCGCGGTCTTACCGCCGTGTGAGATCACGCGCAGCAGTGTCAGTCGATCCACGCCTTGTTTGCGGAGGAAGAACGCAGCGTGACTCTCTTCCTCCTGAAGCATGAAGGCGAGAAGGCTGCCAGTGTCCACGTGTTTGGCGCTCGACACGGCGGCGTGCACGATCGCCTGCTGGATGACACGGTCGAGCCCGACGGTTGGTTCCGGCTCCGGCGGCCCTGGAGGCGGCACCGGGGTGAAGGCTTTTGCCAGCACTTCCTCCAGCTGTTTACGCAGAACGTCGAGATCGACGCCACACGTCGCGAGGACGTGGCGGGCCTGAGGCTCGTCAGTCGCCGATCTGAGGAGATGCTCGAGCCCCACGGCATCGTGCCTCCGTTCGGTCGCGAGACGGAAGGCGCGCTGAATGGTGTCGAGCGTTTCTGGTGCGAAAGGAACCGGAGGCTGGGACATTTTATTGACTCACGTTTTCGGTTTCCGGTTCCATCGTGACGAGCAGCGGGTATTCGTGCTCTTCGGCCAGCCGCTGGGTCGCCTTGACCTTGGTTTCCGCAACGTCGTGCGTAAAAATCCCCGCGATACCGAGGCCCGACCTGTGGACGTTCATCATCACGGCAACCGCTTCGGCGTGCGGCTTCTGAAAAATCGTCTCGAGCACAAAGACCACGAAGTCCTGCGTCGTATAGTCGTCGTTGTGCAACAGCACGCGCCACATACGGGGACGCTGCAGCTTCTGATCGCTGCGGGTTTCAGTCAGCGTCGATTCGCGTGGACGGTTGCTCAATTACTCTTTGCCTTTTGCCTTTTGCCTTTTGACTTTCATTTTCTCATATGCCCCCCACCACGTCCTCGTCCAGCGTCCACGGGGATGCAATCGGTTCCAGCTTCGACAGCCGGTCGACATGGCGGAGAAACTCGGACCTCGGAATCTCGCGCGCGCCAAGCGATTGCAGATGTGTCGTGGCCAGCTGGCAATCAACGAGCTCGAAGCTCCATCGTGCGAGCTGCCTGATCAGGACCGTGAGCGCAACTTTCGACGCGTCGGTGCTGCGGCTGAACATCGACTCGCCGAAGAACATGCGGCCGACCGCGACGCCGTAGAGGCCCCCGGCAAGCTCCGATCCCTCCCACACTTCCACCGAATGCCCGAAGCCGAGGCCAGCCAGGCGGGTGTATGCCTCGATCATCTCGGGTGTAATCCACGTGCCGCCGGTTTCGTCTCGCGGCTCCGCACATCCGACGATGACCTCTCGGAAGGCTTTGTCGAGTGTCACGCCGTAGCGGCCCGAGCGAATCGTCCGGCGCAGCGAGCGCGATATGTGCAGTTCATTCAGCCAGAGGACCATACGTGGGTCGGGGCTCCACCAGAGCGGTGGGTCGTCCTCGCCGAACCACGGAAAGATGCCGTGTGCATACGCGTCGAGCAGACGCTCGGTTGAGAGGTCGGCGCCGGCGGCCAGCAAGCCGTTTGGATTGCGCAGCGCCGCGGTAACAGGGGGAAACGAATCGCGGCTATCGAGCCAGGGGATCATGAATGATGCGCGCTGATAGAGTACCTGCAACTCTCGGTGCGTGCGACCGACTGAGGTCCGTAGCCGATCCTCAGCGAACGGACGCCTTCACGGCATCCGGGATTCGCGCGTGATAAGTCAACTGTGTGGTGAATGAACGAGCTAGGGCGCGGCGCTGCGGCGAAGATACTCGCCGTTGCGGTATTCGAGGAATCCGTCACCGATGAGCCTTGTCAGCACCCAATTCGAGAGCGGATCCGTCAGTCCGAACAGCACCTGCGCCTCGCCTGCCGAAACGCGCAGGCACGGCATCTCTTCGAACTCTGCCCGCACCCGAAGGAGCGTGGCCGCCCACTCGGGATCGGACAACCGCTCGGGACTGCGATCCTTCAACTGTTGACGCATGGGCAATCGCGTTTCCCTACAAACCGCGTACCCGAACCGCACTTTCGGCCCTTCAGGTGCTGGGTGGCAACCTTTTTGGTTAACCGAACCGTACTCGGCGAGCTCAGCTCGTCGCCGCTGACTCGTCACGGCTGATGCATGACGGCAACCGGACAAAAAATTTGTGCAACGGCTTATCGACACCTCCCGCCGGACCCTGCGAGCGTCGGCCATCACGCGAAGCCGTGCGTTCATCAAGGCCCTTGCCGGCTTCCTGCGTGAGTGTTAGCCACCTGGGATACAATCTCTAGGCCTTTCGGGGAAAACCTTGGGAGTCCGGCTGTTCATCGGCAACCTGCCTTACAGCGCGTCGGAAGCGGATCTCCGGGCTCACTTCGCGCCCATCGCAGAACCGTCTCACGTCGTAATGCCTGTCGATCGCGAAACAGGCAGGCCGCGGGGGTTTGCCTTCGTCGAGTTCGCGGACCGTACAGTCGCCGAAGAAGTCATTCGAAAATTCGACGCGCAGCCATTTCAGGGACGGAATCTGGCCGTCAGCGAAGCGCGCGCGCGTGAGGATCGGCCGCCTCGACCACTCGGTGGTCCCGGAGGTTTTCGCGGACCACGACCGGGCGGGCCTCCCGGGCCGCGACCACCCGGCGGTGGCTTTGGCGGCGGCTTTGGTGGTGGCGGCTTTGGCGGTGGCGGCGGATTCAGCCCGCGCCCGGGCGGCGCCTCGGGTCCGCCGCGCGATCGGTCCGCGAATTTCGGTCCTCCTGCTCCACCGCGGCGACTCCGTGGCAAAAAGGGCCAGCAGCAGGAATACAAGCCGCGTGGGCCGATCAAGGAAAAGACCGGCGGCCGCATTTACGACGTCGACGATCTCGAGGAAGGTGAGTCCATCGAAATCGATAACGTCGCAACCAAAGCACCCTCGGATCAAGACGATGGCGCGGCGGCGGCCGAGAACGACGATAGCGACGATCAGAGTTAGTGGCTCGATCCGCTGTACAGCTGGTGTCGGTGACGGCCATCGTCATCGGCATCGTCCTGTTCGTCGTCACTCTCCTTTACATCGATCTCGATGAGACGTTGGCCAGTGCAGGACGCCTGGGTCTTGCGCTGCCGGTCATCCTGTTGCCCGCGACGGTGTGGCAGCTCCTGAGAACCTGGGGCTGGGCTGTTTCGTTTCCTGATGACACGCGTCCGCCGTTTACGCGCCTGCTGCGTGTACGGCTCGCGGCGGATGCTATCGGGTTCCTTAGCGTCCGCGGGATCGCCGGCGAACCCCTCAAGGTGTTTCTCCTCTACGATCGCGTCGCGCCCGAGGTCACGACCGCCGCTGTCGCCCTCGAGCGGCTTGCGTTCGCGGTGATCGGCATCGTCATCGCGGCGCTCGTCTCACTGGTTGTCGTCACGCGCCTCTCGATGTCGGGTGCCTGGGACACGATTTTCACGATGCTCATCGTCGGAGCGGTCGTCCTGCTCGCGATCGTCGGCATGATGTCGCGCCGCCGGTCCGGCGATTACCTCGGAAGGCTCGTCACTGCAATCGACCACGCCACAGGACGCCGCCTCGAAGCCTCCCGCGTCATCCGTTTCATTCTCGACGTCGAAGACATACTGCTGCAGCTGCTGCGTGGCGACCGTCGCCGCCTCATCATCCTGACCGTACTCGGCATCGCCTGCTACTTCCTGATGGCGGTCGAGGTGTGGCTCGTATTCTGGGCGCTGGGCGAACCGATTGGTGTCGTTCAAGGGCTCGCCGTTGAAACCTTCGCGCGGCTGGCGAGCATAGCGTCGGCGGCCATTCCGGGAAACATCGGTGCGCTTGAAGCATCAAATGCGGCGGTAGTGGCCGCACTGGGACTTGGTGGCGGCGGCGCGCTGGCGCTTGCGCGCCGGATACGAGCCTTATTGTGGGCGGCTGCCGGTCTCGCGGTGTACCCGCGCGTCCAGGAACGGCGTCAGTGATTCTTCCGGCAGTCGCCGGTAGTCGAACCACTCAATCGCATAGTCCACGACGAGCGCCCGGAACAGCACGGCGCGCCCTCGGCCCGTGAGCTTGAGCTCGGTCGGCATCCAGACCTGGTCACCCACGCGCCGTCGGGTCATGGTGGCGATGGTCCCCTCGTCGAGCCTTGCCACGAAACCACTGCCATATGTGATGTCATCGGTTGACGTTGCTTCGACGCGCATCACTTCGGACGCGGCTTCATCCACCCAGATCGTTCCGGAAAACTTCTGTGCGGTGCGGCCCTGACGTGTTGTCGGACGTGCGTTCGGGTTCGGCGAGAAGGCAATCACAATCGCAGTAACGCCGTTGTGCGTGGTCCGGCCTTTCAACTGGAACTGGAGCGTGTCGATCACGTCCTCGATGGCGCGTTGCCGGCGCTGCCGCGCCCCTTCAGACTCCTGCTGGAGGAGCACCTCGCGATCGGGTGTTCGAGACGCGTTTTCGCGCATCACCCGGGCAACGCGAGCGCGGTACTCGCTGATCCTGCTCCGCGAGATCCGCTGCCGGGATCGGCTTGCCGTTGCGCGCTACCAGACGCCGGTAGCCGAGCCTTCGCGTCGGCGATGGGTACACTTCGAACAGGCTCTCACCGCTGGTGCCGAGCTTCCCGAACGGGTTGGTATGGATGTCGGTGCGGCGCTCCTTGTACGTGTACAGGTGTGTGACCCGTTCGGCGCGCGCAAGATTCTCGCGAACCATTCGGTAGAACGTATCGGCATCGGGCAGCGGACGGTCCTGAACGGCGTAGGCGATTGAGGCGATGGGACCTGGAGCCGTAGCCAGAGGTCCCGTGCCCAGAGCCCAGGGCCCGACACCCAGACCAGCGACCAGAGACGCGGCGACAAGTCGGGTCATGTCACACTCTTTGCAATCTCTCCGCCGCCGCTTCCAGCGTCTCGTCCCGCTTTGCGAAGCAGAAGCGCAGCACGGGACCCGGTTCCACGCCTGACAAGAACGGGGAAATAGGAATCGCGGCGACGCCGTGCTCCTTCGTCAGGCGAATCGCAAAGTCCGCGTCGCGCTCATCGGTAATCGCCGAGTAGTCCACCACCTGAAAGAACGTTCCGCGGCACGCCAGAGGTTGAAAGCGCGAGCCCTCGATCAAGGCGAGAAAACGATCCCGTTTCGCCTGATAGAACGACGTCACGGCTGCGCATCGCGGATCGTCATTGACCATCTCGGCGTACGCCCGCTGAATCGGTGTGTTCACCGCGTATGTGACCCACTGGTGGACCCGCGCAACTTCGGCAGCGAGCGCCTGCGGGGCGGCGCAATATCCCACTTTCCACCCGGTGGTGTGATAGGTCTTGCCAAACGAGCTGATGACCACCGCGCGTTCCGCGATGTCCGGATGCCTGGCCATACTTTCGTGGCGGGCGCCGTCGAACACGATGTGCTCGTACACTTCATCGGACACGACGAACGCGTCCGTGTGTTGCAGCACCCGCGCCAATTCCCGAATGTCATCCTCATCGAGCACCATTCCCGTCGGGTTGTGCGGCGAATTCAGGACCAGAACGCGGGTCCGCGAGCTGATCGCCTTCCGGACGTCGTCCCAGTCGACGCGATAGTCCGGCCGGCGCAGCGTCACGTAGACCGGCGTCCCGCCGCTCAACTGGACGGCCGGCGCGTAAGAGTCGTATGCCGGCTGGAACAGCAGGACCTCGTCGCCGGGCCTGACGAGCGCTGTGAGCGTGCTGAACAGCGCCTCGGTCGCCCCCGACGTCACGCAAATTTCGGTGGCAGGGTCGTACCGCCGTCCGTACAAAAGCTCGATCTTGCGCGCGAGCGCTTCGCGAAGCGCGTACACGCCGAGCATTGGCGCGTATTGGTTATGACCGTCGCGCATGTGGCGCGTGACGGTATCCACGAGCTCAGGTGCGCAGTGAAAATCGGGGAACCCCTGTCCGAGGTTAATGGCCCCGTGCTCCTCGGCGAGGCGCGACATCGTCGAGAAGATGGTCACGCCCGAGGACGGAAGCTTCGACCGGACGGTCTGGACGGAAGCCACTATGGGTATCTTAGCCATTGACGAATTGCCGAATCTACGACTTGACGGATTTAGTTGGCAAATTCGTAAATTCACTCCTCTGTCCACTGTTTGCGCGACAGCAGCAGGTAACGGGCGCGAACCTCGACCACGTGAGCGTAGTAGTCGGGCTTGGCGATCTCACGGCGAATAAGACGATCGCGCAGACGCCGCAATTCGTAGCGGTACAGGTCGTTCAGGAATTCACGCACTCGATCGGGAGGCGTTGACTGCGTCGGCTTCAGTCCGTGCGACGCGAGCTGCTCCAGCACATCGGGCCTGTAACGGTAGTCCATGCCGGCTGGGACGCCCTGTCAGGGATTCGTCGGCGGGCAGCCGGCGACATACGTACGGGCTTCGGCAATCGGCAACGGGGCGGCGGGCGTACGCCCCACGAATCCAGCAGCCGCCGGAACGCCCTGCACGCCGCCGGAACGTCCCCCAGTCGCTCCGCGGAGCGCGCCACACCTGCAAGGACGCGCGCCGTGGATCCAACGCGCTTTTCTGCGTCGAGGAAAGCTCGCCGCGCTGCATCGTATCCGTGTAACTGCAGCCAGAGGTCGCCGGCGGCTTCTGCCGCGCTGACGAGAGGCGCGCCTGGCTGGCCGCCGGCGCGCTGGAGCGATTCCATCTGAACCGCCGATTCCAGATACAGGCTCATCTCATCGCGTTCGCTCTGCGCCGCGGCAGCGGCGGCCTGGAGCACCAGACGCGCGATTGCCGCCGAGCCTGGCCGTCCCCTCGCAATCGCTTCCAGCGACGCCATCGCTTGTCGAACCGGCGCGAGCGACTCCGGCGGACCTCCCTGCTTGAAGGCTTCCTCCGCGTAAATCAGACCGCGAACATACAGCATCGCAACCTGCGCGGCCTCGCACCCCTGGACGCCATCGGTGTCCAACTGCGCCGATGCACCTCGCAGGTCGAATTCAGCGGCTCGAAGCGCCGCGCCTTTCAGCCGCTGCGTCGCCTGGGGCGAACATCCAGACTGAGCGGCAGAGAGGAGCACGAGGAGCACGAACGCGGACATCTGAAAGAGGATAAAACACTAGAAGCGCCTTGCCAGCGCGAAATACCGTTCGAGCCATCGCCGGACGCGCGGCGTGAGCTGTGTCCGTCGGTACTGGTCGCCGGCTTTCCGCAACGCCTCTGCGAGCGTTGGATACGGGAAGATCTCGCTGGACAATTCGGCAAGCGACGCCCGACGACGCATCATCGAGGCCACGTAACCAATCAGTTCGCCCGCCCGTGGCGCGACGATTGTCGCCGCCACGATTCGTCCGCGCTGATGACTGACACGGAAGAATCCCTCGGGTTCGCCGTCGATGACGGCCCTGTCGACGTCGCCAAGCGATACCCTCACTGTCTGCGCACCGGCCCGGATGGCTTCTTTGGGAGCAAGACCGACGTGTGCGACTTCGGGAAACGTATAGGTTGACCACGGGATCACGAGAGCGCTGGCGCGGCGGCGGCGGGGGAAAAGCGCGTTCTGCAGCGCAATTCGTGCCAAAGCGTCGGCGGCGTGCGTGAACTGGAACCGGGAGCAGACGTCGCCTGCCGCGTAGATGCGGCGGTTCGACGTTCGCAGCCATTCGTCCACCGTGACGCCTTGCGAGCTGTGCTCTACATGCGCCGCTTCCAGGTTCAATCCGTCGACGTTGGGGGAGCGGCCGGTCGCCAGCAGCACAGCGTCCGCTTCGACCTGACCTTCCTCGAAGCGCGCTGTTACCGTACCGGGTCGGGCCGCTGAGATCTCGCGTACCGTCGTCCCGGTCATGATTCGTACGCCATCCTCGCCGAGCTGCCTCTGAATGATTTCGGCTGCCTCGGCATCTTCGTTCGGCAATACGCGCGGGCCGGACTCGACGATTGTTACTTTCGTTCCGAGCAGGCCGAACGCCTGCCCCAACTCGCAGCCGACGGGACCACCGCCGAGCACCAGCAGGCTGCGCGGCTGATCGGTCAGCGAAAACACGTTTTCGGTCGTGAGAAAAGGTACGCGCGTGAGACCGGGAATTGACGGAACAACCGGACGCGCTCCAGAGGCAATGACGGCGCGCCGGAATCGCAACGCGCTCTCCGCGACGGTGGCCGTACGCGCGTCGGCGAACGACGCCTCGCCGAAAAACACATGAATCCCCAGAGAACTGAGGCGGTCTGCCGAGTCATGGCGCGCGACAACGCTTCGTCGCTCCCTCACCACTGCCATCACCGCTGCGAAGTCGACGCTCGGTGTCATGCTCACCCCCACAGCAGCGCCGGAACGTGCGTCCCGTACTGCCCGCGCCGCCCGAAGGAGAGTTTTCGACGGAACGCAGCCGGTATTGAGGCAATCGCCGCCCAGCCGCGCGCGTTCGAGAATGGCAACGCGAGCGCCGAGACCGGCAGCGCCGACGGCGGAGACAAGACCGGCCGTGCCTCCGCCGATGATCACCAGGTCGTAGAGAGGGGCCGGGGAAGGGTTGCGCCAGCTCTCGGGACATACGTACGAAAGCAGGCGCGCGTCGTGCTCGTCCAGGGGATGGACAGGTACCTCGTCGTTCACCCTTCTATCTTCTCCCCGCCGAAGCGGCTCGCGAAATTATGGAGCCGCAAAGGCGGGAAGCGTGAACAAATGAACGACTAGTATCGGTAGTGGTTCGGCTTGTACGGTCCGTCCACCGGGACTCCGATGTAGTCGGCCTGATCCTGGGTGAGCCGTGTCAGCTTCACGCCGAGGTGATCGAGATGCAGCCTGGCGACTTCCTCGTCCAGCTTCTTGGGCAGCATGGTGACGGTCTTTCCGTATTTCTCGGCGTTTGCCTGCAGCTCGAGCTGCGCCAGCACCTGGTTCGTGAACGACGCTGACATCACGAAGCTCGGGTGACCGGTTGCGCAGCCAAGATTCAGCAGCCGTCCCTCGGCAAGCACGAGAACGCTGTGGTTATCGGGAAACTGCCACTCGTCGTACTGCGGCTTGATGTTGATTCGCTTGATCCCCTTCGTTTTCTTGAGTCCCGCCATGTCGATTTCATTGTCGAAGTGACCGATGTTGCCGACGATGGCCTTGTCTTTCATGCGTGCCATGTCGCCAACGGTGACGATGTTCTTGTTGCCGGTCGCGGTGATGAAGATATCCGCGGTTTCAACCACGTCTTCGAGAGTCGCCACCTCGAACCCTTCCATTGCCGCCTGCAGCGCGCAGATCGGGTCGATTTCGCTGACGATCACGCGACAACCCTGTCCTCGCAGCGCCTGGGCACATCCCTTACCCACCTCGCCGAAACCCATCACGAGAGCGACCTTGCCGCCCAGCATCACGTCGGTGGCGCGGGCAAGCCCGTCGGGCAACGAATGCCGGCAGCCGTAGATGTTGTCGAACTTGCTCTTCGTCACCGAGTCGTTGACGTTGATGGCTGGAAACAACAACGTGCCGGCCTCCATCATCTGATAGAGGCGATGGACGCCCGTGGTTGTCTCCTCGCTGACACCGCGGATTCCGGCTGCGACCGCCGTCCACCGGCCCGGGTGCGCTTTCAACTGCTGACGGATTTCATCGAGGATGACGCCCCACTCCTCCGAATCCGCATCCGGATCGAATGCGGGAACGTTGCGCGACTTCTCGAACTCTGCCGCCTTGTGCACGAACAGAGTGGCGTCTCCGCCATCGTCGACGATGAGAGTCGGGCCGTCGCCGTCGGGCCAGACGAGCGCCTCAGCGGTGCACCACCAGTATTCGGGCAACGTCTCGCCTTTCCACGCGAACACCGGTGTTCCCTTCGGCGCATCCACAGTCCCACCGGTCTCCGGGCGGCCCACCACGACGGCCGCGGCCGCGTGATCCTGGGTCGAAAAGATATTGCACGAGACCCAGCGCACGTCGGCGCCAAGGTCCGTCAGCGTCTCGATGAGTACAGCCGTCTGAACCGTCATGTGCAGACTGCCCATGATGCGTGCGCCCGCGAGCGGCCTTTTGCCCGCGTATCGCGAGCGCAGCGCCATCAGGCCGGGCATCTCGTGCTCGGCCAGGCGAACCTCCTTGCGCCCCCATTCGGCCAGCTTCAAATCGGCGACTTTGTACGCGGCGCGGCCGGCTTTTTCCGCCGCCTCGAATGCGTGCATCTTGTCAGCTGCTACGGTTGCCATGAATCTCTCCTCTGAATCTAGGTTGTCAGTGTCTATCGCCGTGTCGCGACGGCTGCGAACAGAGCCGGTCCCCTGGCGTGGGGATCTGTCGGCACCGGTCTGATGTGAACGTTGCCGAATCCGGCTGCGGTCAAGAAGCGTGCGATCTGCTTGTCCGAGAATCCCAGCCAGACGTGCCCCATCTGCTGCTGATATTCCTCGTGCTCATGGGGCAGCATGTCGACGACGAGGAGGCGCCCGCCGGGCTGGAGAACGCGGGCGACCTCAGCGAGCGCCCTCGCCGGGTCCGGTGAATAGTGCAGCACCAGCGACATCACGGCTGCGTCGAGCTCGCCTGCCGGTATGGGCAGCGCCTCGAGGTCTCCCTGCCGAAAATCGATGTTCGACAGCTCGCCGAGGCGCGCGCGTGCGGCAGCCAGCATTTCATCCGAAGCATCGACGCCGATGACACGATGTACGTGAGGCGCGACCGTTTCCGCGAGCTGTCCGGTTCCGCAGCCGAGATCGCCGATCGTCAAGGACGGATCGAGCAATCCAAGCAGCGCCCACAGGAAAAAAGTATCGCCAAACAGATCACCACGCAGCCTGTCCCATCCAACCGCTGCGGTCGCGAAGAACTCCGCGGACTTGGCCCGGCGTCGCGCGAGCACACCGCGCAGTCGTTGCGCATCCTGCCCCGCCCTCGGGGTTGCGGCCACCTGTTCGCGAATCAACGGCCACAGCCGGTTGGCCCCTGAGTCGAGATCGTCCAGCGGCATGCTGTAAAAGCGACTCGTACCGTCGCGCCTCGAGATCACCCAGTCGTCATCGGCGAGCGTTTTCAGGTGCCTGCTAACGCTGGACTGCGGCAGCTGGAGCACCGCGCAGAGCTCTGAAACGGTGAGCTCGTGCTTCTCGAGCACGAGCAGAATCCGGCAGCGGGTCGGATCCGCCAACGCCGACATGTGGTCCAAAATCGCGACCATATATCCGTCTATGCGGATGGAATGTTACAACGAAAACGGGCACACGTCCACCCCAAAGCCTGTCAAACCTTGAGTCGACCCGTTACCAGGGTCAGACCCGGGGTCTGACCCCGGGTCTGACCCCTTTTAATCTGCCGAGCGTTTCGGGGGATCTAGTTCGGCGAGAACCAGTAGGACATCTTGATCGCAAAAAAATTGTCGCCGCGACGCCCAAGCGAGCTGAACAAGTCGCCGACGGACACTCGATCGGGCGCGATGAGCTCCGACTCGGCATCCTGTTGCCATACCAGGTACAACGTGCTGCCCGCGCGCCACTCCCAGCGGAGCACCAGGTTGCTGCGGAACGATTGCACGTTGAAGTCGGTATTGCGCAAAGTAAAGGTCGCGGCGCCGTCCGTCACGCGGCGTGTCCCGTCGGCGAGCGTGGTCAACGTCGTTCCGTCGGTGCCATAGATCCGCAGTTGTCTCGAGCGCGCCGCGATCAGCTCACCGATGTGTCCGTAGCGGCCGCTTGCCGCAAAGGGCTCACCGTAGAAGTCGAGCGTCAGATCGGGCTTGAAGGTGTAGGTCCAGCGGAACTGCGTCGAGTACGTCGATCGATCGATATGCGCGAATATGTATCGGCCGCCGTAGGTGGCCAGACCTCCGCCCGTCAGCGCAGACACATACTGCTGTGTGTTGATTTCCCTCTCGTATTCCGGCTCGATCGATAGCTGCCACCGTGACCCTGGCTGCATCGTGATGCCGCCACTCGCATTGAACAACAGCCCGCCGTCTTCGTTCCGGCCGTACTCCACCTCGAAATCGCCACGGGTGCGTGATGCCTCACTGGTCTCGACGCTCAGGCTTGCCTGCCAGTTTGACGGCTTTTCCATCGACGGTCCGCCGCGCGTCAGGCGTTGGTCCTGCGAACGGCGGTTGATCGTACCGCTCAGTTCGGTGGACCAGAAGTTTGGCCATGTGATGTTGACGCTCGGTTCAAATTCCGAGCGCTGCAGCTCTCCCCCATAGTTCCAGTCGTTGCGTGCGGCCAACGTGAACGAATACTGCCGCCACCAGCGTCCGGGGACTGTTTCCTGATACTCGATCTCGGCTTCTCCGATGATGCCGTCGGTCACAGTCAGACGTCCGATATCGTTGGTTTCGAATTCGGGTGACGCGAGTTCAGTTCCGATCTCCCACGACCAATGCTCGGCGTTGCTCCGATCGATGCTTGCCACCAGCTTCGCGCCCGTCATCGACGTGCGACGAGGGTCGTAAGAGACGTAGTCCGCATCCGGGCGTTGCAGATATCGGGCGCTCGCACGCTGCACGCGGTCAATGGCAGCCGCTTCGCCGTCGATGTGCGTCACGCCGGCGTTCACCTGCATTTCATAGTCGCCGTCTCTAAACCGGAGCACCGAATCGCTGCTGAAAGTGAACGCGTTGCGTGTGAGCAGCGACGCGAGCGGATCGCCCGCTGCGAGATCCCGATGGACGGCGGTGGCCATCAGGGCCGTCGTCGACCCAGCCGACCCAAATTGCTGCTGCAAACGGGTAACACCGTACGTGGTCCGAGGCGCTACTGTTGTGCGAGCGAACACGCTGGGAAAGTTGAACGTCCGCGCCGTTTCCTCGTCGGTGATCGCTGCGAGCATCCCCACCGACAGGCCCGACTCCAGGCGACCGGTCAGCTTCCCGGCGCCAAGGATCGTCGACGTACCCGGGAAGTCCACAAAATCGCCGGACGCCCGGCCGGCCGGCGGGGCGCCGATGCGGCGTGAATAGAAGTAATCGTCGACGCTGCCTTCGAGCAGATCGTTGCCCTCGACGAAGAATGGCCGGCGCTCGTCGAAGAACGTCTCGAACGCCGACAGGTTCACTTCGGCCGGATCGGCTTCGACCTGCCCGAAGTCGGGATTCACTGTCGCTTCGAGCGTCAGGTTCGAGCCGAGGCCCACCTTCGCATCGAGCCCTACGCGCCCCTCGAGGTTTCCCCCTCCGGTAAACGGATCGTTTCGATCGCGATCGCCAATCAGATGCGATGAGCTGGCGACATATGGCATCAGCTCGAGCCGGCGGCTCGGCGCGATTCCGTCGATACCCTGCAGGTCGCCGAACAGCGACGCCCACCGCTCCTCGGTACGCGCGACGAGGGCCCAATACACCTCCTCATTGCGCGACGGCACCCATCGCTGGATGTTCAACCCCCACACCTGCGGACTGCGATCGGTGAACCGAAGCTGCGAAAACGGGATCCAGAGCTCCGCGCTCCACCCCTGCGCATCCATGCTCGTTCGCGCCTGCCACACCGGGTCGAAGCTGTCGTCGGCGTCCCATGGCCGGTCGCTCGAAAAATAGCGATCGAGTCTCACGCCGGTCGCCGTCGTGCCGAATGTGGACGACGTTCGCCTGTCCAGATAGGTGTCGAGCGAGACGAGCAAATGCTCAGCCTGGTCGCCGTTGTCCCGTCGTCCCATCGGTGCCTGAATGGGCGCATCGGAATACATGCGTGCGCCCACGTACAGGGCATCGTCGTCGTAAACGAAGCGGACCTCCATGCGGTCGGTCGGCGGCGCTCCCTCGGTAGGCTCCCGCTGCACAAACTCCGTCACCGGAGGCGCATCGCGCCACGCGGCATCGTCGAGTCGTCCGTCGACGTTGACGGCGCCAGACTGAACGCGCACCGCGCGCGCCTGCTTCCGTCCATTGTCCTGCTGTGGCACTTGAGCTGACGCCGGTGCCGTGAAGGCGAGACACAACGTCACCACGATCCAAAACAAAGTCGTGCGTCCGAGATTCATAGGGGTATGGAAGGGCGGCCAATTGTACCGCGACCCAGAAAGAGAACGACTCGAGACAGGAAGCCTCCGCGACTGCATCATGCGGTAGCCGAGCGTACAGCACGGCACATGAAGACAGAATGAAGAAGCGTACGCGCGGCGACCGCGCGAAGGTCGGATACAATCGACACGTTTGAATCGCATTCGCGCGCTGCTGATCGTGATCGCCATCGCGCTCGCGTTCCACGGCGCAAGCGCGCAAGTTGCCGTGCGCACGTTCGACGAGGATCCCGTCGGTAGTCCTCCTCCCGGTCTCACGTTCGCGATCGCGCGTCAGCAGACACCGGGAAGATGGTTCGTGCGGGCCGAAGGACCGAACCATTACCTGACGCATATCGCAGATTCAGCGGCGGCAGGCGGTTTCTCTCTCGCGGTGCTCGACACACCTCATCCCGCACAAATGCGCGCGTCCGTACGGCTGAAGCTGAGCGAAGGCGAACGAGTCGGCGGACTCGTCTGGCGTTATCAGGACGCGGAGAATTTCTATCTCGCCGCGCTCGATTTGCGTGTGCAGGAACTGGCTCTCTATCGTGTTGTACGCGGCAACCGTATCAGACTCGACGACGAGGACGAACTCGAGCTCGACGTCTCCGCATGGCACAGCGTTCGCGTCGTTCAGGACGATGACGACATTCGTGTGTCGCTCGGCGGCATCGGCGTGATACGGGCGCGCGATCGCACCATCGCTGACGAGGGCGGCCGCGCCGGTGTCTGGTCGGGGGGCGGCGCCACTGCGTGGTTCGACGATCTGCGCATCGAGCCCGAAGAAAATCGGGGCCGCAACCGGTGAGGCTCCTGGTCGTCGAAGACGAGCGCGATCTGGCGCAGACGCTTCGACGGGCGCTCGAAGAAGAGGAATTCGCCGTCGATGTCGCCGAAGATGGCGAAGACGCGCTCTTCAAGATCCGGGAGATGCCGTACGACGCCGTCATCCTCGACCTGATGCTTCCGGGCCTGGACGGGTGGACCCTGCTGCAGACGATTCGCGCCGCTGGCATTCGAACGCCAGTGCTCGTGCTCACCGCCCGCGACATGATCGACGACCGCGTGCGCGGCCTGAACCTGGGAGCCGACGATTACCTCACGAAACCATTTGCCCTTGCTGAGCTGATCGCGCGCATCCGCGCGATGATCCGCCGGGCTTACGGCAATCCCGTACCGACCATTGAGCTTGGAGAACTGACGATTGACACTGCCAGCCGCCAGGTGCGCCGGTCGGGTAATCTGATCGATTTGACGGCTCGCGAGTTTGCAATTCTCGAGCTGCTCACCCGATCGCGTGGGTCGGTGGTCGCCCGATCCACGATCTGCGAGCACATCTACAACGAAGACACGGACGTGCTGTCAAACGTGGTCGACGTTCATGTCGCTGCCCTCCGCCGCAAGCTTGGCCCCGAAGTGATTCGCACCCGCCGCGGCGAAGGCTACATCATCGATGCTTAGCTCGCTGCGCGCGCGGCTGCTGCTTTGGTACACGTTCATTCTTGCAGCGGTCATCGCGACGTTTGCCGGCACCGTCTGTTACCTGTTCTGGCGCTCGCTGATTGCCGACATCGATCAGGGTCTGCGATCGAGCGCCGCGGGCCTCGTCGAAGGATTGCGGCCGATGGCCTCCGGAGACTTCGACCTGGTGCTCCCGACCGAATACCGGCAGGCCGATGGCACCACGGCCCCGATCACGTACTACGCAGTCTGGAACCGTGACGGAGAGCTCATCGACCGCTCCGAGGGAGACTTCAATATTCCCCGCCCGACGGGCCCTGGAACCCTCACACGTGACGGACGGCGGGAACTGACGGTCACCGGCGCAAATGACGCGCTCGTGCTGATCGGCCGCGATCTCGCGGACGCGCAGCGCGACGTATTTGCCTTTGCCGGAACTGCGGCGGCCGGTGGCGTGGTTGCCCTCATCCTGTCGCTGCTCGGCGGATGGTTCCTCGTGGGACGCGCGCTGACCCCGGTGGCGCGAATCAGCCATGCGGCCGCCGCCATGAGCGCAGGCGACCTTACGGCGCGCATCGCGGTCGAGCGCACCGAAAACGAGCTCGAACACGTGGCGCTCGCGCTCAACGAGGCCTTCGACCGGCTTCATCTCGCCGTCGAGAACGAGCGCCGATTCACGGCCGATGCCTCACATGAGCTGCGAACGCCGCTGGCGACGATTTCGGCGGAGATCGAGTGGGCTCTTTCGCGCGACCGTTCGCCCGACGACTATCGACGCTGCCTGGCCACGGCTCAGCGGGCGGCAGATCGTATGCGCCGCGTCGTCGAACACCTGCTGACACTGGCGCGCGCGGACAGCGCGGACGTGATGCTTCAACGAACGGCGGTCGGGCTCCCGTCACTCGTCAACGACGCGGTGGCAATCGTGCAGCCGCTCGCCGACCAGAAGCGCGTCACGATCGAAACCCGCCTCCGGGACGCCACCGTGGTCGGAGATCGCGACCGGCTGGCCGACCTGGTGACCAATCTTTTTTCGAACGCCATCCAGTACAACCGTGCCGGCGGGCACGTTCGCGTGGAAGTGTCGCTGGAAGGCAACGAAGCGTGTCTGCGGGTGCGCGACACGGGCACCGGCATCAGCGCCGACGATCTGCCGCGGATTTTCGACCGGTTCTACCGCGCCGACAAGGCGCGCACAGCGCACTCGGGGGGCGCGGGGCTCGGTCTGGCGATCGCGAAATGGATTGTCGAAGCACATCGCGGCCGAATCACGTGCCACAGCACCCTGGGCCAAGGCACGGAGATCCTTGTGCACCTCCCGCGCGTGTGATCGACGGTCCGGCTAAAGCCGGACACTACGTCGTACGGGCCGACCTTCAGGTCGGCCCTATCTCCAACTCGCGTTCCAACCGCTCCACCAGGCCGTCGAGCTCGGTTGCAACGGCGCGTACGGTATCGGGTTGACTGAGGTCGATGCCGGCGCGCGCCAGCAGCGTCATCGGATAGTCACTGCCCCCGGCACGCAACAAGGACAAATAACGATCCACCGCGTCGCCGCGTCGGGCGGCATCCGGCGCGCGCAAGTCCTGCATCAGCCGGGCCGTCGAGGCAAAGCACGTCGCATACTGGTAGACGTAGTACGGCGTGCTGAAGAAATGCGGAATGCGCGCCCACGTGACCGCCGAGACAGACTCCTCATCCAGCGCGTCGCCGTAGTAGACACGCAGCAAACCCCGGAATATCTCGTTCAGCGTATCGGCCGTCACGGGCTGGTCGTTCTCGACGAGCCGGTGCGCCTGCAGCTCGAAATCCGCGAAGAGTACCTGCGTATAGAACGTGGTCGTGATGCTGTCGATTGCATGCTGCAGCAGCACGGTCCGTTCCTGACGGGACTCTGCGCGCTGGAGCATGAAATCCAGGAACAGCGCTTCGTTGAGCGTCGACGGCACTTCGGCCACGAAGATCGTGTACCCCGCATACACGAACGGCTGCGCCTGATGCGACAGCAGCGTATGCATCGAGTGGCCCATCTCGTGCGCGAGCGTAAAGACCGCCTCGAGGGTTTCGTTGTAGTTGAGCAGCATGTACGGATGCGCCCCGTACACTGGGGCAGAGTACGCGCCGTTCCGTTTGCCCGTGTTCTCGAAGACATCGATCCAGCGCCCGTCGAACGCACGACGAACCTGCTGCTGGTACTCGCGGCCCAGTGGAATGACCGAGTCGACGATCCACCGGTCGACTTCGTCGTATGGGTACTGGACGTCGTGTTCAACGAGAGGCACGAAAACGTCGAACAATCGGTAGGTGTCGACCCCGAGCACACGTCGTCTCAGACGATGGTAGCGGCGGAACGGCTCGACTCCCTCGCGCGTGACCGAAATGAGATTTTCGACGACCGCAGGCGGAATGTTATTGCCGTGCAGCGCCGCATCGAGTGTGGATTTGTACTTCCGCGCGCGTGCGTGAAACCAGTCGCGCTGCAGCACGCCGCTGTAGAGTGCGGCGTACGTGTTCTGATGGTCCGCGTAGGAACCATGAAACGTGCGATAAGCAGCGGCTCGATCCTCCTGCTGCCTGTTCGTTTGAAGAACGGCGCGGTACTGACCGTAGGTCAGCGTCACGCGCTCGCCGGTGCTGAGCGTAATCGACGGAAATTTCATGTCGGCGGTCGTCATCGCCGCGTACGTGTCGTGCGGAACGCTGTTGAATCGCCCCGAATATGACAGCAATCGTTCACCGTCGTGGTCGAGCACGTGTTCCTGCTCGTGGAAGAGGCTTTCGATGGCGAACCGGTACAACGCCAGATCCGCGTGTGCGTCGAGCCATCCGCGAACCGTCTCGAAAGGAACGGCGAGGAGCTCGGGGTTGAACCACGAGCTCGCCTGCTGCTGCCTGGCAAACAGAATCTGCACCTGCTGCCGGCGAGCATTGATGTCGTTGTTCCGCTGATCCTCGTCGTACTGGAGGGCCGCAAAATACCAGACGCGGTAGCTCGAGGCGCCCATCGCGTCCATCGCCCGATACGCCGCGAGCAACTGTTCGGGGCCCTTTGCCAGGGTCCCCTGCATTGTGCGGAACGAGTCGATGGCCGCCTCCAGCTGTTTGTAAATGTCGGTCCACTCGTCCCAGTCGCGGCAAATCGACGCAAGGTCCCATTTGTACTTCTGGGGGATCTCCTCGCGCGTTCGCAGCGTGCCCGGCTCGGGCCTGAAGGTATCGGCGACCGGCATCAGCTGAGCACCAGGTCAACGAGCGCGGAATACTTGACGTCGAGCCGGGCGCTTTCGCGCGGCCGCGCCAACGCCTCGGCCAGCGTGGCCGGCAGCGGCACCGTCTTGCCTATGGATGGTTCCACGACTTCCCGGAACTTTGCGGGATGCGCCGTGGCCAGGAAGACACCGATGGCTCGCGGACTGGCGGCCAGCTGTTCCTGAAGGGCGAGCCAGGCGATTGCGCCGTGGGGATCCAGCAAATAGCCGTGCTCGCGGTAGACGCGTCCGATTTCGGCCACGACGATCGCATCTTCAAAAGCCGCGCCCACGAGATCCTGCCGCATCCGATCGATATCGTCATCGTAGAGCGCGCGTATGCGCTCGAAGTTGCTTGGGGCGCCGACGTCCATGGCATTCGCCACCGTGCGGACCGACGCTCGGGGAGAATAAATGCCCGACCGCAGATATTCGGGCACGACGTCATTGACGTTGGTCGCCGCAATGAACCGCTTGGCCGGCAGCCCAATCCGTTTGGCAATCAGGCCCGCCGTGAGGTTGCCGAAGTTCCCGCTCGGTACCGAAACAATCAGGTCAGCGTCCCCGCGGCCGGCTGCACGTAATTGCGCCGGCAGAAAGTAATAGAAGACCTGCGGCAGCAACCGGCCGAGGTTGATCGAGTTCGCCGGGGTCAGCCACACCTTCTTCCGCAGTTCATCGTCGGCGAACGCTTCCTTGACCAGACGCTGACAGTCGTCGAAGGTGCCCCTCACCGCAACGGCGGTCACGTTGCCGCCGAGGGACGCCATTTGCGCTTCCTGGACGTCGGTGACGTGTCCTTCGGGGTACAACACGAATACATGAGAGTCCGGCACCCCGTGGAAAGCCTGCGCGACCGCACTGCCAGTGTCGCCGGAGGTCGCCACAAGAATGGTCAGCGGCGTTCCGTCGGTGAAGTGGTGCAACAGACGGGCCTGGACACGCGCTCCTACATCCTTGAACGCCAGCGTCGGGCCATGAAACAGCTCGAGCGCCCAGACACGGTCCGCTACCTGAACGAGCGGGATAGGAAAGTCGAGCGCATCCCGTACCAGCCGGCCCATGTCCTGTTCCGAGATATCTCCGCCCAGCAGGTGGGTCCCGACGACAGTCCCCACGTCCGTGAGCCCGGCTGACTGGAGGGCGCCCACGGTCGCCGCGGGGAGCGGATCGAACCGTTCGGGAAAGTACAGCCCGCCGTCCGGAGCTGTACCGGCAAACAGCGCGTCAATGAACGGCACCGCCGGCGACGCGCGTCTGGTGCTCACCCATTTCATTGGGACCTATTGTAGGAAAGTGGAAACTTCAAAGTGCAAAGTAAAAAGTAAGTGACAAGTGCGCGTGTTTCGCAACTTTGCACTTTACACGTTGCACTTGGCACTTGCCCTACGCCTGCATCGGCTCCGGCCGTATCGGTACCGGCCGGCCCCGATCGTCTACGGCAACCAGCACGACTTCCGCCTCGGTCACCTTCACGATTTCGCCGCATCCTGTCCCCTGCGGCGCAGCGGGACTGCGGCTCCATCGCTCGGCCTCCACCACCACTCGGACAGTGAGCGACGTGCGGCCCACGCGGACGGTTTCGGTGTAAAAGCTCACCACGTCGCCGACGAACACAGGCTCGTGGAACTCGACCGCGTGCATGGCTCGTGTGACGTACCGATGCGATGCCGTCTTGCGAGCCTCCACCGCCGACGCGAGGTCGATGTGCGACAGGATCGCGCCACCGAAGATCGTCCCGTACGCGTTCGTATCTCTGGGCAGCAACACCAGCTTGATGGAAGGAATCCGGGTGGTCATGGAACCCTCATTCTAGTCGTCATCACGCCATCGACTGGTGTCGGCCGTGGGTCGAGAGAGCGACTCGAAGGGTGCGAGCGCGATGAGCAAATCGCCGACAGCCATAAAAAGATTAGAGACTAAAGCCGAAAGACCTCGTATCATGAACTTCAGATGAGTACCGATGACCAACGGGCGTCCTGCGCCCGCGGTGGCGAGCACTTCGTCGACCAGAGCATGGAGCGTCCAGGACGCCAGCGAGCTCTACGAGGTACCGCGCTGGGGTCATGGCTACTTCTCGGTCAACGGCTCTGGCCATATGCAGGTTCATCCCACCAAGGACCCTGCGCATGCGATCGACCTGAAGGAGCTTGTGGACCGGTTGCAGCTGCGAGGGATCAGTCTGCCGGTTCTGATCCGGTTTACCGACATCCTCCGCCACCGTCTTGGCGAGATTCACGCGGCCTTTCAGTCCGCGATCTCCCAGAACCAGTATCACGGCGGTTACAGCTGCGTGTATCCGATCAAGGTCAACCAGCAGCGCCAGGTGGTCGAAGAGGTGCTGGATTTCGGCCGCCCGTATCGGTTCGGTCTCGAGGCGGGGTCGAAGCCAGAGCTGCTGGCGGTGGTCGCGCTGGCTGACAACGACACGCCCATCATCTGCAACGGCTTCAAGGACGCCGAGTTCATCGAGACGGCGATGCTCGCGCTGAAGATCGGCCGCAACATCATCCCGGTCGTGGAGAAGTACACCGAGCTCGGCCTGATCCTCGAGACGGCTGAAAAAATCGGCGTCCGGCCGCAGATCGGCATGCGCGTCAAGCTTGCCGCGCGTGGAAGCGGACGCTGGCAGTCATCCGGCGGATTCCGGTCGAAGTTCGGCCTGACCGTCACCGAAATCATGCGCGGCCTCGAGGAGCTGAAAGCCCGAGGCATGCAGGATTGCCTGAAGCTGCTTCACTTCCACCTGGGCAGCCAGATCACCAACATCCGGATCGTCAAAGGAGCGCTGAACGAGGCCGCCCGCGTATACACGGAGCTTGCCCGGCTCGGCGCAGGTTTGCAGTTTCTGGACGTCGGCGGCGGTCTGGGCGTCGACTACGACGGCTCGCAGACCAACTTCGAGTCGAGCATGAACTACACGCTCGAGGAGTACGCCAACGACGTCGTCTATCACATTCAGACGGTCTGCGATGAGGCAGGCGTCCCGCATCCGACAATCGTGTCCGAGAGCGGCAGGGCCGTGGTTGCCTACCACAGCGTGCTGGTTTTCAACGTGCTCGGCGTCTCGGGTTTCGGCGACGAAAAGGTGCCGATCGCGGCAAAACCGGAGTGGGAGCAGCCGCTCATCGACTTGGTCGAAACCCATAACAATGTCACGGCACGAAACGCGCTGGAGGCCTTCCACGACGCCCAACAGGCGCTGGACATGGCCATCAGCCTGTTCAACGGCGGCTACCTGCCCCTCGACCAGCGCAGTACCGCGGAAAACCTGTTCTGGGCCACCTGCACGAAGCTCCAGAAAATCGTTCAGACGATGGGCGAGGTGCCGGAGGATCTTCAGAACCTCGACGAGCAGCTCTCGGACACCTATTTCTGCAATTTCTCGCTGTTTCAGTCGATTCCGGACAGCTGGGCCATCAAGCAGCTGTTTCCGGTCGTGCCCATTCACCGGCTGAACGAACGACCCACCAATCACGCGGTGCTCGGCGACATCACCTGCGATTCCGACGGCAAGGTCGATCGCTTCGTCGACCGGCGTGATGTCAAGAAGACGCTGCCGCTTCATACGGTCAACGGCGGCTCCTACTATCTGGGCGTCTTCCTGGTCGGGGCCTACCAGGAAATTCTCGGCGACCTCCACAACCTGTTCGGCGACACGCACGCGGTGCATGTCAGCCTCGACGCCAATGGCGACGCCCGCCTGGACACGCTCATCAAGGGCGACACGGTGCGGGAAGTCCTGGACTATGTGGAGTTCGATGCGGAGATTCTGCTCGGCAAGCTGCGCACCGACGTGGAAACCGCTGTCCGCGGCGGCCGTATCGATTACGAGGGCGCGGGGCGCCTATTGCGCTTCTACGAAGACGGTCTCCATGGATATACCTACCTCGAAGGGTAGGCTTCACAACGATCACGGGACACAAGACGCAGGGTAGCCGTCGATCGGGCCCGCATCGGCGCCTGTCCGGCTTACCGCCGAACGCCGCAGTTGTGCCGGACAGCCGCCAACCTGCGGAGCATGCCAATGCTCACTGAAACCGAGCGAAGTGATTCCCCGACGCGAGTTCGTGCCGCGCGATCCACGAAGTCCGAATCAGCGCTGTCGGTGTATGCCGCGATGGATGACGACGGAGAAACACAAACGAATGCCTGCGTTCACACCCGGCGCTGCGCGAGAGTTCAGGAAGCGCGTTTGGTGCGTTGTTCGAAGAATCGTCGGCACGCGCGCTGGAACCGCTCGTTGAGCGGGCCCGCGATGTCGGCCGGTACGGGACCGAGCCGCATCCATTGCGCCTGCGCATTCCGGACGTCCTGCTCGGCAGCACGCCAGCGAGCCTCGTCGCTTTCAACAGGACGGCCGCCGGCAATCGTGTTGGAGGCCAGCCGCTCCCGCCACTGGCGGGCCAGCAACTCTGCCGGCGAGAGCGCGACCGCGTGGCGGCCAGGCGTCGAGACGAGTTCCTCCACCCGCGTCACCAGCTTCTCCATGCGCTTCCGCGTGGCGTCAGGATCCAGATCGGTGCCATGGAATGCGTCGGGCCAGGCGGACACCAGCCGACCCAGCGTTTCGTGGTAGCGGACGGCAAGATCCTGCTGCATCTGCCGGGGCAGCTCCGGCGCCTGCTGCCACTGCTCACGCGCCTGTTGAACGACCGCGATCAGGCCCTCGGGCGGCGCATTATCAGTGGCGCCGTTTTGCGAAAGCAGCTGTTCGAGCTGACGGATGACGGCTTCGCGGGGCTCGGCTTTTGAGACGAGCTCCACCTGATCCCGGTGTTTGAACCGCTCGAAAAACCGATCGCATGCCGCGCGAAAACGCTGCCACACCACCTCGGATTTCGACTTGCGAATCGGACCGATCGTCTTCCACTCGGCCTGAAGCTGGCGGATCTCGGCGGCGGCCGCGTCCCACTCGCTGGAGTCGGCAAGCGCTTCAGCCCTGGCGCACAGCGCTTCTTTTTTGGCGAGATTGCTGGCCCACGCTTCCTTACGCTGTTTCAGATCCTGCTGCCGCCGCGTGAAGAAGCGATCGCACGCACCGCGAAAACTCTCCCATACAGCTTTCTCATGGCCGCGCGTAACAGGTCCGATGGTCTTCCACTCGGCCTGCAGCGCCTGAAGCGCTACTGCCGTGGGCACCCAATCGGTGGATTCTGCGAGC
This sequence comes from uncultured Acidobacteriota bacterium, assembly GCA_963814955.1. Lineage (GTDB taxonomy): Bacteria > Acidobacteriota > Vicinamibacteria > Vicinamibacterales > UBA2999 > DATCJA01. The sequence continues at coordinate 511,849 of CAWFEX010000004.1, read as the reverse complement.
GCCGCGGCGCGCTCGCACAGTGCCTGCTTCTTCGCCAGATTCCCCGCCCGCTCTTGGGCCTGCGCCGCGAAGTACGCACCGGTCCGCGCGAACACCTCGTCCTGAGCGGTCTTGAACCGGCGCCACATCGCCTCGCCCTTTGCGGGTGGCGCCAGCGCCACTTCTTTCCAGCGCGACTGGAGCTCTCGCATGCGCCGGGCAGCCACTTCGGGGTTCTGCTCGTTCTTGAGGGTCTCCATGTGGACGCACAACTCTTCCTGTACCTGGAGGTTTGCCCACCGCTGCCACTCGTCGGCTTCGCGAAGATCCTGAACCTTCGGCGCCAGCTTCGCCCGAGCGATTTCGAGGCGGGCATGAATCTCCTGCCAGTCTTTCTTTGACGGCAACGGCTGACGCTGCTCGATGGCGGACCGGATGTCACGCACAGTGCGCATGCCTGCCTTCAGCGTGATCTGGTCAGCCGCAACCAACGCCTCGGCGTGACGACACAACTGCTGCAGGCGCCGCAGGTTGTCCTGTTCCAGCTTCGCTCGTATCGCGACCTGCTGCTGCTCCTTCTCCTCGAGCAACACAATCGCACGTTCCAGCCGCTCGGCGGCCTGGGGATTGGCCGGCGCATGCTCGCGCAGCACGTCGGCGTCGCGGCGCAGTCCGCGCCAGCGGGCGATGACGTCGTCCGGCGGCTGAGACGATGCCGCGAGCTGTTCGAGCTCGGTGGCGAGCGTTTCGAGTCGTGCCGCGGCGGCGGCGGCGAGCAGCCGGCGCCGCTCGCGATCCTCGAACGTCCGACAGGCGTCCTGGAACCTGCGGGTCAGCGGGGCCGCGTACTCCGATGGCATCGGCGGCAAACTGTCCCAGCGCACCTTCAGCTCGGCGATGCGATCGGCACCGCCTTCAGAGGGGAGTCCCTCGATCTCTTCGCAGATGGCGGTCCGGTCCGCCTGCTCGCGGGCGACCGTCCGCGCTCGCTCTTCCTCGAGCGCCCGTTCCTGCTGCCGTTCGCCGATGGCTTCGCGCACGGCGTCGGTGGCGACGTCGAACTCGCGCACGAGCGCCGAATCGAGCTCCACGTCCGCCTGCAGTTCGGCCCAGGCCAGGCGCACGGACGTGAGCGCACGGCCAGCTTCGTCCGGGTCGGCAACCGCCACCAGCCCCTCCGCCCGATGCAGCAAGTCGAGCGCCCGCTGGCGCTCGTCCGCGCTCATCGGAACTTCCGGGGCAGCCGATGGTTGTGCCGCCTCCGCCATCAGCCGGAGGCGCGCGCGGGCACGCCGGCCTGCCACTTTGTTGCGGGCGCGCTGAGCGACCTCCGTGAGCGCCTCCGAATCGCCGATTCGCTCGAGCGCCGCGACCGCCGTATCCGTGTGTTCGGCTTTGAGCGCGACATTCAGAACCTCGTCGCGGTCCTGCAGGCGACCGAGAGCTCGCAGCCGCGTTGCGCTGTCGCGGGCCTGACGGCTGACGGCGGCCAGCGCTTTGGGGTCGTCAATGAGGTCCACGATCGCCGCGCGCACGCCGGGATTGGAGCTGTCGCGCGCAACCAGCAAGACTTCTTTCATCCTGCCGAGACCCAGCAACTGCTTCCCGGCGTCGAGGGCGCTGGCAAGGTCGTCCGCCTCGGCGGCCAATCCTGCGAGCCCGCGTACCGCTTCGGCGCGCACCTCTTCATCCGGATCTGTTTTCGCGACCTCCGCAAGAATGCCGGCCGCGTCTATCCGCGTCACCGCCGCGCGCCGGACGCGCGGCTCGGCGTCTTCGCGGGCAAGCGCGTGCAGTGTCTCGGTGTCGTCCGGGCGAATCTCGTACACCGCTGCGACCCGAACCGCCGGATCCGCATGTTTCCATCGTGGCTGCGGACGAAGCTTCTCAAGAATACCCATGCGGTTATGCACTCTTCAAAACACGTAAGTCCTTACATGTCACGTCGCAGCGGGGATCTGGCCAAACCGCTGTGTTACATCCCTGTTACCAGCCTTCTAATGCGTTCTGGGTTTCGAATGGCAGGCCGGATCGCACACGAGCCGTTCAGCCGGTACTGCCGCGGCGCCACCCCGAGGTCACCCCCATCGCGGTCACCAGCGCCCTCATGAAGGCATTCGTGACATCGAAACCTGACGACCTCGCGCTGCACGCTCGGGAGACCTCCAAACGAAGCCTCACGCACTCGACCGTACGAAAATTTGGATCGCCGGAAACGATTGGCCGTATATCCCGGGCCGCTAATCCACGCCAGCCGCATGGCAGCCAAGGTCAAGAATGCGGACTTGCAGGATGGGTACCAAGTAGGTGGCGGGTTAAATGGTAGTTAGTTTAGGTGGTTGGTGGTGGGCGATGGGTAGCAGCTGGTCGCCGGTCGTGAGCGGTTGGTAGGCTTTGTCGGATCGTCGCGAGCCACAAGGAACGCAAAGAAAAAGGGCCGGCGCGTTTGCCGGCCCTTCAGCTACTGCGTACTGCCTGCTACTTCACAAAGAGCATTTCTCTGTAGGTAGGAAGCGGCCAGATCTCGTGCGGAGTGAGCACTTCAATCTGATCGCCGAGCTCGCGCAGCTTGCCCATAGCGGGGATCACCTTGTCCCGCATGTATTTCGCGTGTTTTTCGGCGGAGCCGCCATTGTGGTCAAGGACCGATTCGAGCGCGTCCGTCTGAGCCTTGAACCGATCGACAAGCCTGGTGTACGTCGTGAGCAGCTTCTTGCCCTGCACCGATTTTCCACCAGCGCTCTTGACCGCCGCGACGCTCTGGCCGATCTGCGTCTGGTACTGCAATGCCGCCGGCAGGATGTAACGGTTCGCCATGAGCACCATCAGATTGGCTTCGACGTTGACGGTCTTGTTGTAGTTCTCGAGGAAAATCTCGTACCGGGCGTGGATTTCACGCTCGTTCAGAATCTTGTACTTGTCCAGGAGGGTGGTTACGTCCTTCGTGACGAGCTGCGGCAGCGCGTCAACGGTGTTCTTCAGATTCAGAAGCTTGCGCTTGCCGGCTTCCTTCTCCCATTCGGGCGCGTAGTTATTGCCGTTGAAGATGATCCGCTTGTGCTCCTTGATAATCTTCGTCAGCAGTTTGCCGACCGCCTTGTTCAGCTCCTCACCCTTGGCCGTCGCGTTCTCGAGCGTGGTGGCCACGTAGTCGAGCGATTCGGCCATCGCCGCGTTGAGCGCCGTGTTCGGGAAGGAGATGTTCTGGCCCGAAGACACCGCTCGGAACTCGAATTTGTTGCCGGTGAACGCAAACGGGCTGGTACGGTTGCGGTCGCCGGCGTCCCGCGGAAGCTTCGGCAGGACGCTCACGCCGACGTCGAGCGTTCCACCCTGCTTCGTGGACTTGGCGCTTCCTTTTTCGATCTGGTCGAAGATGTCGGTCAGCATGTCGCCGAGGAAAATGGACAGAATGGCCGGTGGAGCCTCGTTGGCGCCCAGGCGATGATCGTTTCCGGCACTGGCGATGCTGGCGCGCAGCAGCCCCTGCCACTTGTCGACCGCACGAATCACGGCCGCACAGAACACCAGGAACTGCATGTTGTCGTGTGGCGTATCGCCGGGACCCAGGAGGTTGTTCCCGAATTCGTCCGACAGCGACCAGTTGTTGTGCTTACCGGACCCGTTGACCCCCGCGAACGGCTTCTCGTGCAGCAGGCACTCCAGCCCGTATTTCGGCGCCACCCGTTTCAGCGTTTCCATCGTCATCATCTGGTGATCGACCGCAAGGTTCGCATTTTCGAACACCGGCGCGATCTCATACTGGCTTGGCGCGACCTCATTGTGCCGGGTCTTGACAGGGACGCCGATCTTGAACAGCTCCAGCTCGGCTTCGGCCATGCACGCCAGCACGCGCTCGGGGATTGAGCCAAAGTACTGATCTTCCATCTCCTGCCCCTTTGGCGGCTTCGCGCCAAACAGGGTGCGGCCGGCGTTGATGAGATCCGGGCGCGCGAAATAGAAGTTGCGATCGATGAGGAAGTATTCCTGTTCGGGCCCGCACGTCGAGAAGACGCGCTCGGCCGTCGAACCGAACAGCTTCAGCACGCGAACCGCCTGCTTCGATACGGCCTCCATCGAACGGAGCAGCGGCGTCTTCTTGTCGAGCGCTTCACCGGTCCAGCTCACGAATGCGGTCGGGATCACCAGCGTCGCGCTGTTGCTGTTCATGTGGAGCCACGGCGGGCTCGTCGGGTCCCACGCCGTGTAGCCCCGCGCCTCGAAGGTCGACCGCATGCCGCCCGACGGGAAGCTCGATGCGTCCGGCTCGCCCTTGATCAGTTCCTTCCCGCGGAATTCGGTGATGGCGGTGCCCTGGTTCGTGGGAGAGAGGAAAGAATCGTGCTTCTCGGCCGTGATGCCGGTCATCGGCTGGAACCAGTGCGTGTAATGCGTGGCGCCGTGCTCCACCGCCCATTCCTTCAGCGCCGTGGCAACAGCGTCGCCAGTCGCCGCGTCGAGTGGCTCGCCGCGGGTAATTGTCGCGCGAAGAGCGCGGTATGCCGGCTTCGGCAGCCGCTCCTGCTGCACCTTGTCGTTGAACACCAGCGAGGCGTACGCCTCGACGGCCTTGGCGGTGGAGTTCGAGTTACGACCCTCGTTGAGTGACCAATCGCGAATGCTCTTCGCGGCTTCGAACAGTGCTGCTGATCCCATCGCTGGCGACACCTTTCGTTGGGAAATTGAGTGGTATGCCCTTCCCGAGCCACTACAGAGCGCACCAATGTCGCGCCCGGTGAATCACGGTCGAAGGCTTGTTGCGAGTAACACCCAATCAGTTGAGACGGTTTGTAAGCCCGTGCGGGGCGAACGTGTGTGGAATCCGATTATGCGCGAGAAGGAACGGAGCCCGCAATCAACATTGCTGTAGGATTGACGATTTCATATCAACATATGTAGATTTATATATACGAATGCAGCGCGCCTCGACGCTTTTTCGCCTCCTCGCCGACGGCACCCGTCTTCGACTGCTGCGCGTGCTCGCGCACGATCGATTCAATGTCAGCGAGCTGACGAACATTCTGGGCGTCGCGCAATCGGGAGTGTCGAGACATCTGGGTTTGCTCAAGGAATCGCGCCTCGTCGTCGAAGAGCCGGAGGGCGGCTACGTCTACTACCGCCTCGCGGCCGACGAAGCGCGCGCCAACGGGCAGGCGCCGCTCTGGAGCCTGCTCGATGCCGAATTCGCGGGAGCGTCCGCCGACGCCGCCGTGCAGGAGGACGAAGCGCGCCTCCACGAAGTGCTGCGGCACCGCAAGGAGAACTTTGAAACGCACGGCGACATCCGCCAGCTGGTTCCGGGACGGAGCTGGGCCGCGTGGGCTCGCGCGCTCGGCCATCTGCTGCCACCCTTGGACGTGGTCGACATCGGGTGCGGCGACGGTTACCTGACACTCGAAGCGGCCCGATGGGCGCGCACGGTCATTGGCATCGACCGATCGGACGAGGTGCTCGAGCGCGCCAAGGCACTCGCCGCTCGTCGACGCGTCACCAACGTTCAGTGGAAGAAAGGGGACCTCGCTCGGCTACCCTTGCGTGATTCTTCCGTCGACATCGCCCTTCTCTCTCAGGCGCTGCACCATGCAACGGTATTGGAGGACACACTGACCGAAGCGGTTCGGGTGCTCAAGCCGGGGGGACGGCTGCTCGTGCTGGACCTTCGCAAACACGATCAGAAGTGGGTCAGCACGAAGTTTGGCGATCACTGGCTCGGCTTTACCGAGGCGCAGCTCGAACGCCTGCTGAAGGGAGCGAAATTGCGGGATGTTCGCGTGCAGGTTGGCGCCAAGCAAAGCGGCGATCCATTCGTCGTGCTCATCGCATCGGGGGTCAAGACACGATGACGATTGCCGATCGGCTGCACTCGTTGCTGGCGACCCGCATCCTGATTCTTGACGGCGCCATGGGCACGATGATTCAGCGTCGCAGGCTGACCGAAGCAGACTTCAGGGGCGAACGATTTCGCGATCATCCGCGCGACCTGAAAGGCAACGGCGATGTGCTCGCGTTGACCAGGCCCGACGTCATTCGCGAGATCCACAGCGAATATCTCGAAGCCGGCGCGGACATCATCGAAACCAACACGTTCAGCGGCACCGCTATTGCGCAGGCCGATTACGGGCTCGAGGCGTTGGCGTACGAGCTGAACCTCGAAGGCGCACGCGTGGCCAAGGCGGCCGCCGACGACTGGTCACGAAGGACGCCGGACCAACCGCGCTTCGTCGCCGGTGCGATGGGACCGACAAATCGCACGTTGTCGATCTCACCGGACGTCAACAATCCGGCATTACGAGCCGTCTCGTTCGATCAGATGCGCGACGCGTATCGGGATCAGGTCAGAGGCCTCATGGACGGCGGCGTGGATCTGCTGCTGATCGAGACCATCTTCGATACGTTGAACGCGAAAGCCGCAGTCGCGGCGATGCTCGAGATTTTCGAGGAGCGTGGCACCGAGTTGCCGCTGATGATTTCGGCGACAATCACCGACCAGAGCGGCCGTACGCTTTCAGGTCAGACGCTCGATGCCTTCTACGTGTCCATCCGGCATGCGAAGCCGTTCAGCGTCGGCCTGAACTGCGCGCTGGGGGCTGAACAGATGCGCCCCTTCCTCGCCGAGCTCGCGCGGATTGCCGAGTGTTACGTCACCTGCTATCCGAACGCTGGGCTGCCGAATGCCTTCGGCGAATACGACGAACTGCCGCCCGACACCGCGCGGCTGCTTCGCGACTTTGCGGAATCGGGGTTCGTCAACATCCTCGGAGGGTGTTGTGGCACGACGCCCGATCACATACGGGCCGTCGCCTCGGCGGTGGCATCGCTGCCGCCGCGCCCGCGCCCATCGGAACTGTCCGAACGATTCACCCAGTACGCCGGCCTCGAGACGCTGACCATCCGTCCCGACAGCAACTTCATCATGATTGGCGAGCGCACGAACGTGACTGGATCGAAGCGATTCGCGCGCCTCGTCACCGCTGGCCAGTTTGTCGACGCGGCAGACGTGGCTCTCAGTCAGGTCCGGGGTGGCGCCAACATCCTCGACATCAACATGGATGAGGGGATGCTCGACTCCGAGGCGGCGATGACGACATTCCTCAACATCATCGCAACCGAGCCGGAGATCGCCCGTCTCCCCTTCATGGTCGACAGCTCGAAATGGTCGGTGATCGAGGCGGGTCTGAAATGCGTACAGGGAAAGGCCATTGTCAATTCAGTGAGCCTGAAAGAGGGTGAAGCGGACTTCCTGCACAAGGCAAACCTGGTGCACCGGTACGGTGCCGCCGTCGTCGTCATGGCATTCGACGAAAAGGGTCAGGCCGACAGCATCGCCCGCAAGGTGGACATCTGCGAACGGGCCTATCGCCTGCTGGTGGATCGGGCTGGATTCGACCCACGCGACATCATCTTCGATCCGAACGTCCTGGCGATCGCCACCGGTCTCGAAGAGCACAACGACTACGCCGTCAACTTCATCGAGGCGACGCGGATCATCAAGCAGCGATGCGCCGGGGTGAAAGTAAGTGGCGGGATCAGCAATCTGTCGTTTTCATTCCGCGGCAACGAGGTAGTGCGGGGGGCAATCCACTCGGCGTTCCTGTATCACGCGATCAAGGCTGGACTCGACATGGGGATCGTCAACGCGGGCCAGTTGACGGTCTACGAAGACATTCCGGCCGATCTGCTCGAACGCGTGGAAGACGTCATTTTCAATCGCCGGCCTGACGCGACCGAACGGCTCGTTCAGTTTGCGGAGACCGTCAAGGGGGTGGCAGCACAGCGGGAGCACGACCTCACGTGGCGTGCCGCCGCGGTCGAACAGCGGCTCGCGCATGCACTCGTACACGGGATTCTGGACTTCCTCGAAGAGGACGTCGAAGAAGCGCGGCAGAAACTTCCGCGCCCGCTGGATGTCATCGAGGGGCCCCTGATGGACGGCATGAAGATCGTGGGCGATTTATTCGGTGCCGGCAAGATGTTCCTGCCGCAGGTTGTGAAAAGTGCGCGCGCGATGAAGAAGGCCGTCGCATATCTGCTCCCCTACATGGAGGAGGAGAAGCGCAATGCGGCGGTGCCGGCGCGGTCCGCGGGCAAGATTGTCATGGCGACTGTGAAAGGTGACGTCCACGACATCGGCAAGAATATCGTCGGCGTCGTTCTCGGCTGCAACAGTTATGAGGTCGTCGACCTGGGCGTCATGGTGCCCGCCGACAGGATTCTTCAGACCGCTGTCGACGAGCACGCCGATCTCATCGGCTTGAGTGGACTTATCACGCCTTCGCTCGACGAAATGGTATTCGTCGCGCGCGAGATGGAGCGTCGAGGCTTCACTATTCCGCTCCTGATCGGCGGCGCTACGACGAGCCGGCAGCATACGGCCGTGAAAATCGCGCCGGAGTTCAGCAAGCCCGTGGTGCATGTGTTGGATGCATCGCGAGCCGTCGACGTCGTCTCCCGTCTCCTCAGCGACACCCAGAAACCGCACTTCGTCGAAGCGAACGAAGCCGAGCAAGTCCGGATTCGCCAGCAGCATGCCGCGCTCAAGCACCGGCCGCTGCTGGCGTGGGATGCCGCGCGCGCGAACCGGCTTCCGCTCGACTGGAGCGCGGAATCGATTGCCCGTCCTGGCTTGACCGGCGCGCGGCTGCTCGATGACGTCGAGCTCGAAGCCCTCGTGCCTTATATCGACTGGACATTCTTCTTCGCGGCCTGGGAACTGAAGGGGCGCTTTCCGGCGATCCTCGAGCATCCGAAATACGGCGCCGCCGCGCGCGAGCTGTACGACAACGCCAGAGCGCTGCTCGATCGCATCGTTGCGGATCGGCTGCTCACGCCCCGCGGGGTCTACGGGTTCTGGCCGGCCAATGCGGAGGGCGAGGACATTGTCTTGTATCGCCCGGAACGGGCCGACGGCCCGGAAATCCTGCGCTTCAACATGCTGCGACAGCAGGAGCAGATGCCGATCGGAACCCCTAATCTGTCCCTTGCCGATTTCGTCGCCCCACGGAGCACCGGCATCAGCGACTTCGTCGGCGCTTTTGCGGTCACGACCGGTCACGGGGCGGCCGACCTTGCCGCGGCGTTCGAACGCGACCACGACGACTATCACGCCATCATGGTCAAGGCGCTCGCCGACCGGCTCGCTGAAGCGTTCGCGGAGTATCTACATGCCCGCGCGCGACGCGATTGGGGCTACGGAAGGACCGAACACCTGTCGAGTGAGGACCTTGTCGCCGAGCGCTATCGTGGAATCAGGCCCGCCTTCGGCTACCCCGCCTGTCCGGATCACAGCGAGAAGCGAAAACTCTTCGATCTGCTCCAGGCCGGACGAGCCGGCATCACCTTGACCGACAGCTTCGCGATGGCGCCCGCGGCAGCGGTCAGCGGCATCTACCTCGCCCACCCAGCGGCGCGATACTTCACCGTGGGCCGCATCGGCCGCGACCAGATCGAGGATTACGCGCGACGCAAAGGCGTCCCAGTGGGCGACGTCGAGCGATGGCTCACGCCAAATTTGTCGTACGAACCTGTCCCAGCCTGATTGCATGGAATGTCGATAGCGTAACGGCGACCGATCCGTTATGCTTCCGCCCTTTGGCGGAGGAGCAGCTATGACGTCGGACGACTTTCCCAAGACTCCCGCGGATTTCTTCAGTTTCGCCAAGAAGCAGCAGGCCGAAATGGTGGATCTGAAGTTCGTCGACCTCCTGGGCAGCTGGCAACACTGTTCGTTCCCCATCGATCATCTGGACACGGGGACATTCGAGGAAGGCCTCGGGTTTGATGGATCGTCGATTCGTGGATGGATGGGCATTCACGAATCCGACATGATGGCCGTCCCGGACGCCGCAACCACGCGACTCGATCCGTTCTTCTCGAGGCCGACGGTGAGCGTCATCGCCAACGTGGTGGACCCCATCACCCGAAAGGATTTCACGCGCGATCCGCGCCACATCGCGCGCAAGGCCGAAGCGTACCTGAAGGATTCGGGAATCGCTGACACCTGTTTCATCGGTCCGGAGCCCGAGTTCTTCATCTTCGACGAAGTGCGCTACGAGCAGAACCAGCACCGCGGCTTCTATCAAATCGAGTCGGTGGAAGGCGCCTGGAATACCGCACGCATCGAGGAGCCCAATCTCGGTTACAAGCCCAGCTTCAAGGGCGGGTATTTTCCGGTCAGTCCCACCGACACGTTCCACGATCTGCGTGGCGAGATGGTGCACGAGATGCGCAAGGTCGGCATCATCGTCGAAGCGCACCATCATGAAGTTGCCACCGCCGGCCAGAGTGAGATCGACATGCAGTTTCAGCCGCTGCTCACCATGGCCGATCAGTTCATGTGGTACAAGGTACATCTGCAAGAACGTCGCACGACGGAACGGCAAGACCGTGACGTTCATGCCGAAGCCGATCTTCGAAGACAACGGCAGCGGCATGCACTCCCATACGTCACTGTGGAAGGGCGGGAAGCCCTTGTTCGCCGGCGACGGCTATGCGGGGCTGAGTGAGCTTGGACTCCACGCGGCCGGCGGGCTGCTCAAGCATGCACCCGCGATCCTCGCGTTCGCCGCGCCGACGACGAACTCCTACCGCCGGCTCGTGCCCGGATTCGAAGCGCCGGTGAATCTTGCGCTTTCCGCTCGGAATCGCTCGGCGGCCATTCGGATCCCGATGTACTCGAAGAGCCCGAAGGCGAAGCGGCTCGAATTCCGGTGTCCCGACCCGAGCTGCAACGGGTACCTGGCATGGTCGGCCATGCTGATGGCGATGATCGACGGCATCCAGAACAAGCTCGATCCAGGCAAACCGCTCGATCGCGACATCTACGAGATGACGCGTGGAGAGATGCGCGAAATGGGCGTCCGGACGACTCCCGGGTCACTCGAGGAAGCCGTGAACGCGCTCGATCAGGACCATGCCTTCCTGACACGCGGCGACGTGTTCACAGAAGACGTGATCGAGACATGGATCGAGTGGAAGCGGACGAAGGAGCTCGATCCGATTCGACTGCGGCCGCATCCGCACGAGTTCTCGCTGTATTACGACAACTAGGTGGTAGGTCGTAGCCGGAGCTGGTAGCCGGAGGCCGTAAGGCCTCCGACTACGACGACGGCAGGTTACTTCGCCAGCGGCAGGTAAATCAGATAGCGCTCACCCTCGCGGTTCATCGACACCCGAAGGAATTCGTCAGCCTTGAGGCGCTCGACACGTGCGCCAGTCGCGGTGCCGCCGCTCGTGCCGACGACCGTCGCGGCGCCCGGCATGACCTCGGCCACATCGCGCGCAACCACCCGGCCGCCCGACACGAATTCGACCCGCTGCTCGGCGTCTTCAGATTGACCGGGCAGCGGCTGTACGTGCTCGCCCGTCAGTCGAACCTCGTACATTCCCGGTTGGATGACCTGACCACCGGCCATGACCGGCGCGGTGATACGGACGGTTCCGAGCGAGGATGGTCCGTGATGTGCCAGCGCCGGCCCGGCGACCAACAGGCACCCAAGCGCCAACGTCAGTGCTTTTGGCATGGCTCACCTCTACTGGGAAGGTGATGAGCAAGAGCCATGCCCCGGATACCGAGCCCTGCGGCTGGCTTCTGCCGGCCCGGGCAAATGCTCTAGCATTGAGGAGGATGGAAACTCCTTGGAATATCTAATCAAACAGTACCCTCTGGAACGCGGCGCGCTTGAAATTCAGTACATCGAAGAATTCTTCGGCGAATTTCCACGGAAAAAAACCGCTGACGAGATTGCCAAACGTCTGGAGGAACGCGAGTTCCTGATCCTGATGGCTGAAGCGACGCTGGCCGACGACCCGGGCACCGTCGTTCCGGTGTCGTTCAAGGTGGTGCACGAACTGAACGCGATCGAACAGGAGCCCAAGTTGCGCGATCTGGTGCAGCGTCTTCAGGGATGCGTTCGGTTCAACGACCGCAAGGTTCTGTACAGCTGGATTGGCGGGACTCGCCGCGACTGGCGCGGACAGGGACATTTCCGCGCGCTGACCGAGGAATCGGAGGCGTGGGCCCACTCGGCCGGGTTTCACGAGGTCGTCGTCAAAACCAAGAACAAGTTCTACGACATGCGCGGAACCCTCGATCAGCTCGAGTTCGATGTCGTGAAGTACGAAGTGAACGCGGCCGACAACCGAGAGTCGAAGGTATACCTCAGCAAGCAGCTCACCTCGGACGTCGTTCGCGCGCACCGCAGCTCGCGCACCGTGGTGTATGCGGACTAGCCTGCTGGCGGGCTCCTGACTGATCCACTGGACATATGTCGAGTGTCGCAGCTCCGCACGTCGTCAGCATCAGTGATCTGCGACGGCTCGCTAAACGTCGACTGCCTCGCGTCGTCTTCGATTACATCGACGGCGGTGCCGAAGGCGAGCTGACGCTGCACGAGAATTGCCGAGCGTTTGAGACCCTGACGTTCCGGCCGCGACAGTGCGTTGCGGTTCCGCAGTGCGATCTCCGCACTGAAGTACCTCGGAATGCCCATCACTGTTCCATTTCTGCTCGCACCAGTGGGAAGCAGCCGCATGTTTTATCCGCGCGGCGAGGAAATCGCCGCACGTGAGGCCGGAATCGCCGGCACGATCTACGTGCTTTCGACGCTTTCCGGGTGCCGGCTCGAAGACGTGAGGGCGGCGACTGAAGGCCCCGCGTGGTATCAGCTCTACCTGGTCGGTGGGCACGATGCGGCACGCGCGGGGATCGCGCGTGCGCGGCAGGCGGGGTTTTCCGCGCTCGTTGTGACCGTCGATACTCCGGTCGCCGGTCTTCGCGAGCGTGACATACGCAACGGAACCCGCGAGCTCTTGATCGGTGGACTCTCGGCTCTCCCGTTTCTGGGGCAGTTCCTCGCCAGACCGGAATGGCTGATGGGCTTCCTGCGCGACGGCGGTCTGATGAATTTTCCAAATGTGGTTCCGCCCGGTCAGGGCCCTCTTCCGTACCTCGACGTGACTGCCGCGCTCGAACAGACGACCGTCACCTGGAAAGACTTTGCGTGGATTCGCGAAACGTGGGGCGGCCCGATACTCGTCAAAGGTGTGCTCACTGGCGACGATGCCCGCCGCGCCCTCGACGAAGGGGTCGCGGGAATCATCGTGTCGAACCACGGAGCACGGCAGCTGGATGGTGTGTCGGCCACGCTTCGTGCGTTGCCGGAGGTCATCGAGGCAGTCGACGGCCGCGCCGAAGTCATGGTCGACGGCGGCATCCGCCGGGGCGGCGACGTGATCAAAGCGTTGTGTCTGGGTGCGCGCGCGGTGCTCGTGGGCCGGGCGTACGCCTACGGGCTCGGCGCGGCGGGTGGACCGGGCGTGGCGCGCGCCATCGAGATACTCCGGCACCGACATGATCCGTACGCTGAAGCTGCTCGGGTGTGCTTCTATCCGAGACCTCGATCGGTCGTACATCGACGTGCCGTCAGATTGGATGCGCTTCGGGCGGCGCCGGGGCAGCGCCTCGATGCAACCCGCCTCGGCGCACGACCCGGCCCACGTACAGTAAGTGGGGCGAGGCCCGGGCGAGCGTTATAAGAATCGAGCCGCAGGCCCGCCGACCTACTTAGCCTGCACTGTCAATACGATCTTTCCTATATGCGCGCTCGATTCCATCAGGCGATGGGCTGACGCCGCGTCGGTCAGCGGGAACGTCCTGTAGACGATCGGCTTCACGCGCCCGCTTTCGAGGAGCGGCCACACCTCGCGCCGCAACGCCGCCGCGATGCTGCCCTTTTCCTCCACGCTCCGTGGTCGGAGCGTCGAACCGGTTACCGTCAGCCACCGCCGGAGAACCTGGTTGAGATCGATCGTGGGTGACGCCGTCCCGCCCATGAGGCCAATCTGGACGAGGCGACCGTCCTTCGCGAGAGCGGCGATGTTCCTGCTGAAATAATCGCCACCGATGATGTCGAGTATCACGTCAACGCCGCGGCCCTCTGTGTGTTCCTGTATGACGGCCACAAAGTCCTCGGTGCGGTAATTGATACCGCGCTCGGCTCCAAAGGCTTCGCATGCGCGGCATTTCTCGTCGGAACCGGCGGTGGCAAACACGCGGGCGCCTCGCGCCGTTGCCAGCTGGATCGCCGTGGTGCCGATGCCGCTGGTGCCGCCGTGGAACAGCGCCGATTCACCGGTTTTCAGCCGTCCGCGGTCGAAGACGTTCGTCCAGACGGTGAAAAACGTCTCGGGAATCGCCGCAGCGGCGATGAAGTCGAGCGGAGAAGGAACAGGAAGACACTGCAGATCCGGCGCGACACACATGGTGGCGTAGCCTCCGCCGGTCACGAGTGCACAGACGCGGTCGCCTACCTGCCACCGTTGCACGCTCTCGCCGACGGCGGCGACTGTGCCGGCAACTTCCAGTCCGGGAATGTCGCTCGCACCAGGGGGAGGTGGATAGTGCCCTTTGCGCTGCAGCACATCCGGTCGATTGACGCCAGCGGCGGCAACCTCGATCAGCACGTCGCCAGAGCCGGGCGCGGGATCTGGCCGTTCGACCGCCCTCAGCACCTCCGGCCCACCGGCGCCGGCGATTTCGATGGCGATCAACGGCGTGTCAATCCGGACGGGAGGCGCGGCGATGAAATGAGCGCCTCGAATTCCTGCCACCGCTTCGCGGGATTGTTCGGCGTGCCGCCGCGAGCCTCCACGTGCGCCGCCACCAAGTCCTTGCCCAGGTTGTAGTTGATCACGTAGCTGCGGTACTGGTCGAAGAAGCGCACCCGCTGCCGGGCGCGCGGCAGAGAATAGAGCCCGTACTTCTCGAGCCAGCCGACGGCGGTATCCGCGTCGATACTTCCATCGAGGTACTGGCGCGCCGCCTCGTTGCCCGCATATGACAGCTCGGCGACAAGATCGAGCACGTCATAGTAGCGAGCCGCGTCAGCAGCGCTGAGGCCTGCGGCCGGAAAGATCACTCGCTGCTCGAAGTCGACGCGCTCCGATTTTGCAAACGCGACGTCGATTCCGAAATTGGCGGTCCCCTCGGCAATGAGCGATTGCGGTGAGAACAACGGGTACACCGAGAACTCGACCCATCCGCGATCGCGTACCAGGCGCTTCTCGAGCAGCACGTTGTAGACATGATGCCCGGGATAGCCTTCGTGGCACGCCAGGTCGACCGCGCGTTCGGCATAGATCGGCAAGTCCGTGTTGACCTGGATGAGACTGCGATAGCCACCCTGGTACCAGTTGTAGCCGCTCCAGCTCTTACCCGTGACATATTCGACGGTAAAACTTTCCTCGGCCGGCAGCGTGATGTGCTGAAGGGTACGGCTGCGGCAGCCTTCAATAGCGGCTTTGAAGGTCCGATCGAGCCGGTCGGGCGGAATGACGAAGGCCTTGCGGAACTCCTCGTACCGCTCGAGCAGGCTCCCGGACCCTGGCAAGCGCGCTTCGAGCTTGGCCAGAACCGCATCGAAATGAGTACCGGGATGCGTTGGTGCCACCGCGTCGTACAACGCGGCTGACTCTTCGTCGAAGCTCATGCGAGCACCAGACAGCATCGACACCCGGGACTGAACCGATGCGAGCTGCCGCTGCAGGTACACATGCCGAAGCAGCGTCAGCTGATCGGCCGACGCCGGCGGCGCCGCCGCGGCGATATCCCGCGCAAGGGCGTCGGCGCGCGAGGCGATCTCCGGAAGCGTCAGCTTCAGCGCCTCGGCCTCCGTCCGCCATTCGGGTGGACCGTAGTATGCGTCGACATAATCCGTATCGTGCTGCCCCACCGCCAGCACGAGCCTGACGTACCGCTCTCCGAGACTGTTCATGCCGTTGTCCCGCGCGCAAGCACTCGCGACGAAGCCGGCGACAACGATGCAGGCGGCGGCCTTGCTCCACGTGGGACCGCACGTCAAGTGCCGCCCGGCCGCATCGAGTCTCACGATCGATACCTTTCCTTGATCGTCGGAATCAGGTATTCGTCGAATGACCGCGTGAAATCGTAGCGCGGCGCAAATCCCCAATCGCGGCGCGCGGCGGAGTCGTCTACTTCGGCCGGCCACGAATCGACAATGCGCTGCCGTTTCTCGTCGGTAGTCCAGGTGACCGCGGCACGTGGAAACGCGCGCGTCACGACGTCGTGAATTTCACCCGCAGTGTGACTGAATGCAGCCACGTTGTACGCGGTCTTCGTCAGCCGATCGCGGGGAACGCATGCAAGCTGCAACAGCGCTTCGATCGCGTCGGGCATCGTCATGAATGGAATGCGGGTATCCCGGCGAACGAAGCAGGTATATGGCTCCCCCCTGGCGGCGGCGTGAATCATTTCCGGTGCGTAGTCCGACGATCCGCCGGACGGCAGCGTGAGGGCAGAAATGAGACCCGGAAACCTCACGCACCGGAAGTCGACGCGCCCGGTGGGCGTTTCGGCGGCCAGCTGCTTGTAATGCCGCGCGTAGTACCGCCCAAGGTGCTCGCAATAGAGCTTGTTGCACCCATACATCGTGATCGGGTTCGTCCATTCATCTTCGCGAACGCGACCGGCGCGCATCTTCGTTTCGAAATTGGGTAACCCGTACGCCGCGATCGAGGACGGATACAGGAAGACGACCGGGCGACCGTGCGATTCGCCCTCATGATGTGAGAATTCCAGCAGATTCAGCGTGCCGTCGACATTCACCTGATGGGCGGCGAGTGGCGTGAATTCCGATCGCGTGGAAAGCAGCGCGGCCAGGTGGAAGACCAGATCGATCTCGAATTCCGCGAGGATGCGTTCCAGAAGCCCGCGATCGGTAATCGAGCCCGTGAATTCACGACGGACCAGGCGGGCCAGCGCCGGCTCCAGGGGCGCGACGTCGAGCGTGACAATCGGGCGCCCATCGCTGGCGAGACGCGTCAGCAGGCCGTGGCCGATTTCGCCGTTGGCGCCCGTTACGAGAACTGAGGCGGCGCGCATCTACACGTACGTGGGCGGGTCCCCGCTCAACGGAGTCAGCAGCGGACCCGCCGTAGGACGGGTCCCGCCCACCTCCTCATTGAGAATCGCCATCCAGCAAGTCGCCGAGACCGCCCAGAATCGACCCGCCTTCGCGGCGGCTGCCGCCCGCCGCGGGCGCGGCCTTGTAGATCCGATCCGCCATCCGGCTGAACGGCAACGACTGGAGCCACACGCGGCCCGGACCGGTCAGGCTCGCAAAGAACAACCCTTCGCCGCCGAAGAGCGCCGTCTTGACCTTGCCGACGTACTCGATGTCGTACGCGACCGATGGCTGCAGAGCCACCAGGCATCCCGTATCGACCTTCAGCGTTTCGCGTGGGCCGAGCTCCAGCGGATGCACCGTTCCACCGGCGTGGACGAAGCACAAGCCGTCTCCGGTGAGTCGCTGCATGATGAACCCTTCCCCACCAAACAGTCCGACACCGATCTTGCGCTGAAAGGCGATCCCGATCGCGACGCCACGGGCCGCGCAGAGAAACGAATCCTTCTGGCAGATCAACTCGCCGCCGAGCTGCTTGAGATCCATCGCGAGTATCTTGCCGGGATACGGCGCCGCGAACGCCACGTGCTGCTTGCCCGCGCCGCTGTTCGTAAACACCGTCATGAAGAGGCTTTCACCCGTGATCAACCGCTTGCCGGCTCCGAGCAGAGCGCCCATCACGCCAGACCGCTGCTGGGTTCCGTCGCCGAAGATCGTCTCCATCTGAATGGCGGGCTTCATGTACATCATCGAGCCTGCTTCAGCGACCGCGCTCTCGCCCGGATCGAGCTCCACCTCGACGAACTGCATCTCGCTGCCCAGAATCTTGAAATCAACGTCGTGTTGTTGTGCCATATCGCTCCCGCCGCGGACCCGCCTCCCTCTACAACGCCGTCCCCACGCGCGGCGGAGGCATGGCCGGCTTTTCAGGCTCCGGAGTAAAATCCTCGCCCGGGTTGATGAACCGGTCGGTCTCGAGCCGGTACTGCTTATCGTGCAGCTGGCGGTAGCGGCCGTTCAACGCCAGCAGCTCGCTGTGTGTTCCCCGCTCGACAATCTCGCCTGCTTCGAGCACCAATATCTGATCTGCACTCCGGATCGTGGACAGGCGATGGGCGATGACGAACGTCGTGCGGCCGGAGCGCAGGCGCCGCAGACCATCCTGAATCATCTGTTCGCTCTCGCTGTCGAGGCTCGACGTCGCCTCGTCCAGTATGAGAATCCGCGGATTCGCCAGAACGGCACGGGCAATCGACACACGTTGTCGCTGTCCGCCTGACAGCTTGATTCCGCGCTCACCCACAATCGTCTGATAGCCGTCTGGGAATCCGTTGATGAATTCATCGCAGTGCGCAATGCGACATGCCACGCGTATTTCCTCGTCGGACGACCCGGGCGCGGCGTATCCAACGTTCTCCGCAATGGTGCCGTCGAACAGGAAATTGTCCTGCAGGACCGAGGCAAGCTGCTCGCGATAATCAGTCAGCTTGATGTCCTCGAGATCGCGTCCGTCTATGAGCACCCGGCCGCCCATCGGGCGATTGAAGGCCATCACGATGCTGATCAGCGTGCTCTTGCCGGAGCCGCTCGAGCCGACGAGGGCGGTAGTCGTTCCCGGCGCCGCTCGGAACGACACTCCGCGCAGGACGGGCTGTCCGGGTGTGTACTCGAACCAGACGTTGTCGAATGTCACCTCTCCCTTGATATCGTCGATCGACTGGCGGCGGGCGTCCTCGTCGATCTCTGTCGGCATGTCCAGAAGTTCCCGGATGCGATCCAGCCCGGCAAACGCTTCGGTAATCTGAGTCCCGATGGACGCGATCGATACGAGCGGCGCGGCAACCAGCCCGATGAAAAAGATGTACATGATCAACTCGCCGAGCGTCATCTCACCAGCAAGGATCGCGCGTCCCCCGAGCCATATCATCAGCACGCCGATGATGCCTACCACCACGGTGCTGCCCGCCGTCGTCGCGGAGACGCCGGTCATCGATTTCGCGATATTGCGGAACAGGCGATGCGCGCCTTTGGCAAACACAATCGCTTCGCGCTTCTCCGCCGTATAGGACTTGACGACGCGAATGCCTCCGAGCGATTCGGTGAGGCGGCCGGTCACCTCGGCGTTGATCTTGCCGCGCTCGCGGAACAGCGGTCGAAGCGTACGGAACGCGTATGCCATTCCGCCTCCGAACGCCCCGAGCACCAGCAGCGTGATCGCGGTCAGCCGCCAGTTGAGCCAGAGCAGCACGCCCATCCCCATCGCCGCGGTGACCAGACCGCCAGCGAGCTGAACGAGCCCTGAACCGACCAGGTTTCGAACCCCTTCCGCGTCCGTCATGATGCGGGACACCAGCACGCCTGTCTGGGTGGAATCGAAGTACCGAACCGGAAGCCGCATGACGCGCGCTTGTACTCGCTTGCGCATGTCCGTTATCGCGCGCTGCGCGGCCACACCGAGAATCTGCGACAGCGCGAACGCCGTTACGGCCTGCACCAGCATGGCGGCACCCGCGGCCAGCGCGAGTGGCAGCAGCAGGTCAGCGCGCTGTTTCCCGATGACCTCGTCAATGAGCCATTTCGACGAGGCCGGCAGCACCAGACCGGCCAGACGCCCGACCAGCATCAGGCCCAGGCCGAGACCGAGACGCCGCCGATGCGCCCATACGAGCTCGCGGGCCTCCCGCCACGCGGCCGACATCGACACTTTTTTCTTCCCGGACGGCTCCATTGCCTGGGCTTGCCGCACTGCATTTCCGCTGATGCGCTCGCCTCTGGGCATCACCCGAAAGTTCAGGTTCGCCATAAAATCAGTATCCTGACATGAGCGATACAACAACCCGCGGCATCCGCGTCCAGGTTAAAAGCACGTACCTTCCCGAACGCAGTTCTCCACGTGACTGTCAGTACCTGTTCGCCTACCACATCCGCATCTCGAACGTCGGCCCGGAAACGGCGCAGCTGGTCT
This sequence comes from uncultured Acidobacteriota bacterium, assembly GCA_963814955.1. GTDB lineage: Bacteria > Acidobacteriota > Vicinamibacteria > Vicinamibacterales > UBA2999 > DATCJA01. The sequence continues at coordinate 491,986 of CAWFEX010000004.1, read as the reverse complement.
CGCGCGAATGGGTCATCACGAGCGCCGACGGTGAAGTCGAGCGGGTCAAAGGGCCGGGAGTCGTGGGAGAGCAACCGGTGCTCTCGCCGGGCGGCTCATTCGAATACACGAGCTATTGTCCGCTGAAAACGTCCGTCGGGGCGATGCAGGGCAGCTATCAGATGATGACCGCCGATGGCGAAAAGTTCGACGCCCTCATCGCGCCATTCACCCTCGCCGCGCCGCATTCTCTGCATTAGTCGAGATGGGCGCGGCTGGAATCGCCCATCTCCACTTTGCCTGACGGGAAATACTCCTTCCACCGTCGGCTCACGATTTCAGCGACGTCGTCGCTGCAGCTCAGCTCTTTGGGAAAACCGGGTTTCAATCGCGCGTCGATGACAATCGGGCCGCGATAGGCGATGTGATTGCGTACGATTCGGCGGTCAGCGGCATGGATGTCCGCTGCCGGCTCGAAGCGCGTAAACGTGGTCCACAGAAAGTTCATCGTGCTTGCGCACGCCCGCGCCGCATCGTCGGTCACGACGATGAGCGGCCAGTCCTTGAACGCGACGGCGCCGGCCAGCCGGGCGGCCACATCCGGTTCCGCCGCATGCGCCGGCGCGCCGACCACGAGGCACCCGGCGCAAAAGACGCGTACGTCCGTCACACCAAATGGGACGGCTGCGGCACTGAACTGGCGCGGCAACTCGCGCACCGCCTCGCCCAGGCCAAGCCAGACGCCCTTCGATCCCTCATTGACGGCCGGCCCCGTGTAGTCCAGCGTGTCCATCGACAGGTTCGAGAACACATACAGGTCGGTCTCCGTATTCGTACGGGCGAGCAGATGCTCGAGCGTCGCCCTGAAATCGTGCACGTCGACGTACCTGTCCGTCACGAGCAGGAACTTCGTGAGCGACAGTTGTCCCTCGCCGAGAATCCGGAACGCACTTGCCATGGCTTCCCGCTTGTAGCGCTGCTTGACGACCGCCGCCGCGAGCGAGTGATAGCCCGTTTCGCCGTATGACCACAGCCGTTCGACGGCCGGCATGACCAGTGGAAACAGCGGCGACAGAAGCTCCTGCAGCAAGTCGCCGATGAAGAAATCCTCCTGCCGGGGCTTGCCGACGACCGTCGCCGGGAAGATCGCGTCGGCGCGATGGGCGATTCGCTGCGCGTCGAACACCGGGTAGTCGTGCTGCAGGGAGTAATACCCATAGTGATCGCCGAATGGCCCTTCCGGTTGGCGCTTGTGTGGCGGTACTTCCCCGATCAGTGCAAACTCGGCAGTCGCGATCAGCGGATGTGGGCCGTGGCCGTGCACCTGGGGCAGCCGTTCGCCCGCAATGAGAGAGGCGAGCAGCAGCTCGGGCACGTTCTCGGGCAAGGGCGCGACGGCCGACAGCATCAGCGCCGGTGGACCACCGAGAAACACAGTTGCCGGCAGACTCTGCCCCCGGGCCTCTGCCACCGCGTAATGGAAGCCGCCGCCCTTTCCGATCTGCCAGTGCATTCCGGCTGTACCGAGCGCTGTGAACCTGCATCCGATACATGCCAAGGTTGTGAGCGCGGCGATCCGGATGCACCGTATAAACCAGCGGAAGCGTGATGAATGGTCCACCGTCCTCCGGCCAGCATGTCAGCACCGGCAGCCGGTCGAGGCGGACGTCGGTGGTCACGGATTCGGCAATCGGGCCCTTGGCGACGCGACGTCTACCGACCTTGAACAGTTCGAGACCAACATCACGAGCGTTCCACAATCCGGCCGCGGTAGGGGGCAACAGCTCCTCGACCAGGTCCACGAGCCGCCTGACCAGCCGCATAGGCCGTTCGCCAAACGCCATCTCCGCCCGGCGAGGGGTGCCAAACAGGTTGGTGACCAGCCGGAAATCGGAACCGGCGACGTTGGTAAACAGGAGCGCAGGCCCGCCGGCCGCGATCACGCGCCGGTGAATTTCCGCAACCTCCAGCCGCGGCTCGACGCGAGCCTCAACAGTGACGAGGTCGTTGGTGCCGCGGAGGTGATCGATGAAGGCCCGAAGATCCGGGAAGGGTGCGGACATCTAGGGATCATCGATCTGCAGGGGTGTTCAACTCGCCGCGGCCTGTTCGGCGTCGGCGCTCGGCCCGTAGATGTTCGGCACTTTCGAACCCAACGCGCGCAGATACGCCGCCAGCTGACCGCGATGATGAATACTGTGGTTGTTGGCGAACGCCACGAATTGCGCCCGCGGCATCTTCATCATCCCGAAGAAGTCGATTGTCTCGGCCATTTTCTCGCCCGACAGCGAGCGAAGTGACTTCAGCCTCTCCGGGAAAGTCCTCTTGTAGAACTCGACGACGTCGTTCACGCTCGTGAACGCGTCGGCACTCTTGGCCTCATCCGGGTTCCATTCGAACGTGCCCTTGATGATGCTGTCGATGAACCAGATGTCGCCGGTCGCGAGGTGGGTGGCGAGCTCCCATGCGCTCCGTGACTTTGCATCCGGCTTGTAGTTCCGGTTGTCATCCTTCACGGCCGCGATCACCTGACACGTTGCCGGAAACTCCCGCTCCCACATCGTTGCAATGACATCGGCAGCGGCTTTGGCGTGTTCTGCATTCATAGGATTCTCCTTGCGTTCATGACACCTACCGAGTCAGCCTGCGGTACTTTATGCGATGCGGCCGGTCGGCCTCGGCTCCGAGACGTCGGCGGCGATCGGCCTCGTAGTCCTGGTAGTTCCCCTCGAACCACGTCACGCGGCTGTCACCCTCGAACGCCAGCATGTGAGTGGCGATGCGGTCGAGAAACCAACGGTCGTGGCTGATGACGACCGCGCACCCGGCGTAGTTGAGAAGTGCTTCTTCGAGGGCGCGCAATGTGTCGACGTCGAGATCGTTGGTCGGCTCGTCCAGCAACAACAGGTTTGAACCGCGCTGAAGCAGTTTGGCCAGGTGCACGCGGTTACGCTCGCCGCCGGAAAGCGCGCCGACCTTGCGCTGCTGCTGCGGTCCCTTGAAGTTGAACCACGATACATAGGCGCGCGATGCAACCGGGCGCTTTCCAATCTGCAGCTCGTCGAGCCCGCCCGAAATTTCCTCCCAGACCGATTTGCCCGCGGTGAGTGTGTCGCGACTCTGATCGACATAACCAATCTGCACGGTGTCACCGAGCCGCAGCGCACCAGCGTCGGGCTTCTCCACTCTGGTGATCAGCCGAAACAGAGTCGTCTTGCCGGCGCCGTTCGGACCAATCACGCCGACGATGCCGCCGCGCGGCAGCGTAAAGCTGAAGTCGTCAATGAGCAGCAAATCGCCGTAGGCTTTCCTGATGCCGCGCGCTTCGACAACGACGTCACCGAGGCGCGGGCCAGGCGGAATGTAGATTTCGACCTGCTCCAGTTTCTGGGCGGTGTCCTCGTTGAGCAGCTGTTCGTAAGCATTCAGGCGCGCCTTTCCCTTCGCCTGACGTGCACGTGGCGCCATCCGGATCCATTCGAGCTCCCGCTGCAGCGACTTCTGCCGCTTCGTCTCCGACTTCTCTTCCTGCGTCAGCCGCTGCTGCTTCTGTTCGAGCCACGACGAGTAGTTGCCCTTCCACGGAATGCCGGATCCACGGTCCAGCTCGAGAATCCACTCTGCGACGTTGTCGAGAAAATAGCGATCGTGCGTCACCGCAACGACGGTCCCCTTGTATTCCTTGAGAAACCGCTCGAGCCAGGCGACCGACTCGGCATCCAGGTGGTTGGTTGGCTCGTCGAGCAGCAGGAGGTCTGGAGATTTGAGCAGGAGACGGCAGAGAGCCACGCGGCGCCGCTCGCCGCCTGAAAGCGTGGAGACGTCCGCATCCGGCGGAGGGCACCGGAGCGCGTCCATCGCGAGCTCCAGCTGGGAGTCGATGTCCCACGCGTTGACCGCATCGATGCGATCCTGCAGGCGTCCCTGCTCCTGGAGGACCTTGTCCATCTCATCGGGCGAGAGGTCCTCGCCAAGCTTCATGTTGAGCTCGTCATACCGCTCCAGCAGCGCCTTGATCTCGGACACGCCTTCCGAAACGTTGCCGAGCACATCCTTGGTCGGGTCGAGACGCGGCTCCTGAGGCAGAAAGCCGACGGAAATGCCATCGGCCGGGAACGCCTCACCGATGAACTCCGTATCCTCGCCGGCCATGATCTTGAGCAGCGAGCTCTTGCCCGCACCGTTCAGGCCGAGGACGCCGATTTTTGCGCCCGGAAGAAATGAGAGCCAGATGTCCTTGAGAACAACGGCGTCGGGAGGATGGACTTTCCCGAGCCCCTTCATCGTGTAGATGTATTGCATCGATCTCTGGTGGGTGGCGAAAACGTCAGTATATCAATTGCCTTTTTCTGAAACCTCCGCGTTCTCCGTGGCTGCGGGCCCGGTAATCGTGCGGCCTAGGTCCCGGAGTCCAATATCTGCGCGAGGTGGTGGCGCATGTGCCGCAGGTAGTCACGCATGAGCCACTCCAGGGTCACCGGCTCGCCGCTGCCAATAACGCACTGCGTGCCGGTTTTCGACTCGGGAACGGACTCAATGACGTGCGCGAGGTGGCGATTGAAGGCGGCCCAGAGATTCAGCAGATCGCTCCAGGGTTCGTCGCGATAGCGCTGGACAGACACCCAGTCGGCCTGCTGGTAGCCTGGCCACGCCAACGAATCCACGAATTGCGCTCTCACGAAGCGCTGGTGATTGTTCGCGGCGGAATCGATGAGGTGGCCCAGAATCTCCTTCCGGCTCCACTTCTCCGCGACGCGAGGTTCGGTGACATCACGCTCGGTCAACGCCCGGAGGCGCGCATGACTGAGATCGATCTCCGACCGGAGCTCATCGGCCAGCCCTGTCATGGCCACTCCCGATGGCGTCAGCGCGCAGCGACCGGCTTTGCGGCGTTTTCCGGCATGAGCGTGACGACCGTGTATCGGTCCAGCGGAAAGTATTTCCGAAACGCCGCGTGGATGTTTTCACGACTGAGCGACTCCGTTCGCTCCAGGCGCTGCGGAATACGACGCGGGTCTCTGCCGAGCAGATGCACGGCCTGCAGCGAGTTCAGCCAGTAGCCATTCTGACGGAGCGAGGTTTCGAGCTCCCGCTTCTCCGTTTCCTTGACGATACCGATTTCCGTTTCCGACGGGCCGTCGGCGCGGAGTTTGTCGAGCTCGGTCATGACGACCGTCCGAAGCCGTTCCGCGTTCTCGGGCGAACTGCCAAACTGCACCGTGGTCGTTCCATAACCTGGCTGAGGGGCGGTATCCGAGTAGCCAACGCCAACCGAGTACGTGCCACCCAGCTCCTCGCGCAGCACGTCGCGCAGCCGCATCTGAAGAATAGACGTCGCGGCACGGAGACGATGGCTCTCGAGCTCGTCGAGACCAGTGTCCGAAAAGAACGTGATCGCCGTCTGACTGCGCGGCTCCTGACCCTTGTTGACCGTCTCGCGTTCGACCATCGCAGGAAACCGCATGTTCAGGTTACGAAGCTGCGCTTCCGGTTTCCCCGTCGACGGCAGCGAGGCCAGGTATGTGGTGAGCAACGGCGTTACCTGCTCTACCGTAAAAGCACCTACGAAGAAGAAGGTGAAGTCCGCCGCATTGTGGAACCGCGCATCGTAGTAGGCCATCATGCGCGACGCATCGAGCTTCGGCACGTCGTCGGGCCGCATCGGCCGTACGGAGTAGTGGTCGCTCGTGTTCAGACGCCGGACCTCCTCGCCAAATACGGCGCCGGGACTCTGGGCCTGATTCGCAAGGCTCGCGTCCAGACGACGCTTCAAGAGCGCAAAGGCTTCAGAGTCGCGGTTCGTCGCCGTGAAGTGCAGGTATACGAGCTGCAGTGCCGTTTCCAGATCCCGCGGCGTGCTTCCCCCTGAAATGCCGTGTGTATAGGTAGAAACGAATGGCGCTGCGTTCGCGATGCGACCCGCGAGAACCTTGTCGAGATCCACTGGCGAAAAGCCGCCGACACCGGAAATGCTCACCAGCGACGCGCTGAGCGAGGCGTCCAGATATTCCGCTTCCGAGGCCAGCGACGCGCCTCCGCGCGAATACGCGGTGAAGGCGACCTGGTCGTTTCGAAAGTCCGTAGGCTTGAGCCACACCTCAACACCGTTCGAAAGCGTCAGGACCGTGACGCCTATCTCGGGAATTTCGCGGCTCGCGCGCACGGTCCCGGGCATCGGCCGCGTGGCGAGCAGTTCGCGTCCGGCAACGCCGTCGCGCCAGGCCTCGACGGGCGCCGCGAGGCCCGCACCGAGCGCCCCTCGGAGGCCCGTCTCGGTCACCGCCGCCAGATTTTCTCTCGACGGCGAGACAGCCAGGACGACGCGGTTGTCGTCCCTGACTGCGTCCTTGATGACAGCGGCGGCGTCGGCCACCGTAATCGTGGGGATCAGCCGGCGGACAAGGTCGAGCTCCGCCACGATGCCTGGCGCGGGCTCGTCGTTCAGGAAGTGGCGGACCAGTTCGGATGCGAGCCCGCCGGTCTGCTCCTTATCGCGTTCGTTGTACGCCCGTTCGTACGACGCGACAACGTCTTTCTTGGCGCGATCGAGCTCGGCCTCTCCGAACCCGTACTGCCGCAGGCGCGACAGTTCCTGGCCGATCGCCTCGAGACCCTTCTCGATAGCGCCGTCGTTCACGCGCGCCGAGACGCTGAACGTTTCGACGTCGCGGCCCAGCGCGCTTTCGCCGGCCGAGGCGCGCAGAAACGGTGCATCGGTCCGGCGCGCGATCTCGGTGAACCGCGCGTTCACCATGCCGTAGGCGAGCGCCCGTATCAGCGACTGCCGGTAGTCGCTGGCTGTGTTGACATTTCGTAACGGTCGCTTCTGCACGACGCGTGACCGATGACCCTTGTGCCTCAGGGTCCGAAACCGAGACGTAAACCGAATCCGGTTGCAGCTGCACCGCATACAACGGCCGAGTCGCAGGCGCCGGTGTGGGCAACGACCCGAAATGCTCGCGGATGAGCGCCTCGATGCGGGCGGGATCGAAATCTCCGACCGCCACGACCGCCATTCGGTCGGCCCGATAGAACTCTCGATAGAAGTCGCGGAGACGCTGGGCCGGAAACGACTTCAGCACTTCAGGCAACCCTATCGGCAAGCGGTCCGTGTATTTCGAGGCTCCGTAGAGAGCGCGCATCTGCACAGCTTCCATGCGTGTCGCCGCTCCCTGCCGGCCTCGCCACTCTTCGATGACCACGCCGCGTTCGCGATCGATCTCGCTCGTCTCGAGCGAGATGCCGGCGGCAAAGTCGCTCAACGCATCGAGTCCCCGGACGAGGATCTCTTCGCGGTCGGTCGGGAGCTCGAGCATGTACACCGTCTCGTCAAAGCTGGTGTACGCGTTGACGTCTGGACCGAACCGCGCACCGATCGATTCGAGGTAGTCGACGAGCTCTCCCGACTTGAAATGTGTCGAGCCGTTGAATGCCATGTGCTCGAGCAGATGTGCGAGGCCGCGCTGATCGTCTGCCTCGTCTATCGAGCCCGCCTTGACGACGAGACGCATCGCCGCTCGTTTTTCGGGTTGAGTGTTCTGTCGAATGAAAAACCTCAGGCCGTTCGGCAGGCTGCCAGTGCGAATCGCGGGGTCGAGCGGCAGCGGCGTCGACAGATCCTGCGCGGCGGCGCCAATGGCGGTGCACAGGACGAGCAACAGCAGGTATGCTGCGTTGATGCGGCTCAAAATACGGCGTCTGAATCCCACGATTCCTCTTCCTTCATATGCCACCCATGAAGCAGCAGGGTTCGACCTCGCGGCCGCTCACGATTTGACGATCGCGCCGGGCGGCGTGGCGCTGGTGAGGACCGGTCTCATTATCGAGGTACCGACCGGTCATTTTCTGGGAATTTTCGCCCGAAGCAGTACACCACTCAAGCGCGGGCTGCTCGTGGCCAATGGCGTCGGCATCATAGACCCTGACTATTCCGGCCCGGAGGATGAAATCATGATTCAGGTCCTCAATTTCACCGCTGCCGAGGTGCAGATCAAGCAAGGCGACCGTCTGGCGCAGGGCATTGTCCTGCCGGCACCGCGAGTTATCTGGGACGAGGTCAGTGGCATCCGCGAGGTCACGCGAGGGGGGTTTGGGGTGACAGGGAACTAAGAAAGGTCAAAGGTCAAAGGTCAAAAGGCAAAAGGTAAAGCAAAAGTCAAAAGGCAAAGGTACGAACACGCGTGGAACATCGACGCCGCATCGTGCACATCGACATGGACGCGTTCTACGCGTCTGTCGAGCAGCGCGACAATCCTGAGTTCCGCGGCCGCCCGGTGGCGGTCGGCGGCGCCCCCGATTCGCGTGGCGTTGTCGCGGCCGCCAGCTACGAAGCCCGCACGTTCGGCGTCCGATCTGCGATTCCGATGTCCAAGGCCATCCGTCTCTGTCCATCTCTTGTCATCGTCAAACCGGACTTCGCGAAATATCGTGCGGTGTCGCAGCAGGTCTTCGACATCTTCCGCAGCGTGACGCCGCTCGTAGAGCCGTTGTCGCTGGACGAGGCGTACCTTGACGTCACGACGAATGCGTGGGGAGAGACACTCGGCGTCAGCGTGGCACGCCGGTTGAAGGCCGAGATCCGGTCGGCGACGAATCTCACCGCGTCGGCCGGCGTGGCCCCGAACAAGTTTCTGGCCAAGATCGCCTCGGGCTGGCAGAAGCCCGACGGATTGACGGTGATCGCGCCGGAACGCGTGGAGGGCTTTCTGCAGCATCTGCCCGTCGATGCGTTGTGGGGAGTCGGGCCCGTGACGGCCCGCAAACTACGTGCACGCGGCATCGAACGGCTGATCGACATTCGTGCAACCGATCCCGTCGCGCTCGGAGAGACGGTCGGGTCGCTCGCGGAATGGCTCCAGCAGCTGGCGCGCGGCGAGGACGACCGGCCGGTCGTCGCCGAGCACGATCCGAAGTCGTCTGGCAGTGAAAACACCTTCGCGCGCGACCTGACCGATATCTCGGAGATCCGCACCGAAGTCTCGGAAATGGCGCTTGACGCCGCTCGATGGCTGATGCGGCACGAACGATACGCTCGCACCGTGACCATCAAGGTGCGCTACCACGATTTCACCACAATCACCCGCAGCCACAGCGACGAAGCGACGCGCGACGAGGAGTCGATCGTGACGAGAGCGTTGGGGCTTCTGGACAAAACCGAGGCGGGCGTTCGGCCGGTTCGACTGCTTGGCGTCAGCGTTCACAACCTGTGCACCGAACTGGCCGGCGTGCCGATCGATCCACAAGCGCGTTTGCCGTTTGGGGATTGACGTTCGCCCAGCTCGTTACGGACCCACGATGCGCGCCCGCATCACATCGATGCGTGTGACGGGAGTCTCGCCGTTCACGGCGACCGCTTCGATCTTGTCGATCACGTCCAACCCTTCCACGACTCGCCCGAACACCGTGTACTGGTTGTCCAGCGCCTGCGTGCGCGCCAGGACAATGAAGAAGGATGACGTCGCGCTCCCCGGGTCGTCGCCTCTGGCCATCGAAACAATGCCACGATCGTGTGGCGTTGGATTGAACTCCGGCGGGAGCGCCCGCACGTAGGCCTGCTGCCTCGGCTCGAGCGGGTCACGGCGCGACGGAAGGTAGCCTCCCTGGATGACGAATCCGCGCGCCACACGGTGGAAAGCGGTGCCGTCGTACACACCGGCTGCTGCCATGCGCAAAAAGGCACGGACATGGGTAGGGGCGCGGTCCGGAAACAATTCCACCGTGATGTTCCCCATCGACGTCTCGATGACGACCCGCTGCCGGGCCAATTCGTCCACGGTCGCATCCACGAACGGCTCCCGTTCGGGCGCGGGCTTGTCGCGAATGGTCGCGCGCGTGATCTCGATGCGTTGACCGGGAACACTCTCGGCGTTGGCGGCAACCAGAGAAATCTTCTGTGCGACTCCGATGCCCTCGACGACGCGCGCAAATATCGTGTATTGGCCGTCGAGCGCGGGCTGATCGGTGATGCAGACAAAGAACTGCGAACCTGCGCTGTCCCGCTGGCCGGGCACGAGCACCGCCGACACGGCACCACGGGTGTGCTTCTCAGCGTTCGGCTCGAACCGCAGGACACCGAGACCCCCGGTGCCGTACTTCGCCTGCTGGGCCGGATCCTTCGACAACGGATCGCCCCCCTGGATGATTCCCATGGCAATGACGCGGTGGAACGCGGTGCCGTCGTACGCGCCTTCGCGCACCTTGGTGATGAAGTGAGCGACATGATTCGGAGCAGCATCCGCCAGGAGATCAAACACCACGGTGCCGTATGTCGTCTCGAGTACGGCTTGCTTGTTCTGCAGTTCTGCGGATGGGAGCGTGGAGGTGAAAAAGGACTGAGCCTGGACGAGTCCGAAGAGCATCAACGCGACCAGCATGCGGAAATTATAGGGGACGTCAGCGGTACTTTTCTTTGAGGTACTTCTGAAGCGCCTTCCCCATGATCTTCGACTGTCGTTTGCGCTCGAGCAGCGCTCGCTCGTCCTGCTGGCGAGCCAGCGACACCAGCTCGTCCTGCAATTTGAGATAGCTCTCGAGCCGATCGGCCTGCAGGCGGCCATCGGCCACCGCCGCTTTTACCGCGCATCGCGGCTCGCCGCGGTGTCGGCAATCAGTAAATTGACACGCGGCGCCGAGCGCCTCGATCTCGTCGAAGGTCTCGCGCACCGCCTCGCCCGCGTCCCACAGCTGGAGCTCTCTCATTCCAGGCGTGTCGATGATCAGGCCGCCGTTCGGCAGCACGATGAGCTCCCTGTGCGCTGTCGTATGGCGCCCCGTGTGATCGGACTCCCGCACCTCACCGGTCTTGCGGATATCCTCGCCAGCGAGGCTGTTGATGATCGTGCTCTTCCCCACGCCGGACGACCCGAGGAGCGCACCCGTAGTTCCACATGTCAGATACGCTTCGACCCCCTCGAGGCCGACGTGAAGCTTCGGATTGACGACATGGACGGGAACAGTACCCGCGACAGACACGACTTGTGCGGCACGGGCACCAGCGTCATCCGATAGATCCGGCTTCGTGAGGACCACGACGGGTACAGCGCCGCTTTCGTGAGCGAGCAGCAGGTATCGCTCGAGGCGACGGATGCTGAAATCGGCGTCCAGACCCATCACCACGAAAAGGACGTCTACGTTGGCGGCAACGACCTGCTCGTCCGTCACCGCCCCAGCCATTCTGCGCGAGAACGCGCTCCGGCGGGGCAGCACCGCCACGATCAAGCCTTTGTCCTGATTCGGCCGCGTGCGAACGGCGACCCAGTCACCCACGGCGGGCAATTGACTTCGGCTGACGGCACGGTGCTTCAGGCGTCCTGAGACGGTTGCATCAAAAGCACCGCGCCCTCCCCCAAGACGGTAGAGGTAGTTGAACTCGATCACGACGCGCGCCGGCTCGACGTCCGCGCCAAGCGCCAACGCATCTAAAGCGGCAGCGAACTGTTCATCCCACCCCAGAGCGACGAGGCTCATATGGACAGCCTACAATGACTCGTAGTTCGAGACATGCGCTTCGCACTGTTGGCGTGCAGCCTCGCGGCGCTCGGTCTGTTGCTGCTGGTAACAGCTGGCCCCTCCTATCGCGCCGGTCTCCTCTCGCTCGCCACTGCGTTCACGCTCCTTCGTTGGGCCGCGTATGCAGGCATAGGGACAATCCTGGTCAGTTTGACCGCCGCGGCGCTGGCTTATCGCCGTCGCGCGTTCGTTCAGATCCTGCTGGCTGCGCTCGCGTTCGTCGTCGGGCTCGTCGCGTTGGGCGTACCGCTCGAATTTCAGCGGAGAGCGCGAAATGCGGCGCCGATTCACGACATCACGACCGACCTGGAGAATCCCCCGCAGTTCGACGCAGTGGTCGGCGTCCGCGGCGACGCATCCAACAGCCTCGAGCGGTCTCCTGAGGTCACCGAACTGCAGCGGCAGGGATATCCGGATATCGTCCCGATGACGCTGCCAATTCCCCGCGATCAGGTGTTCGATCGCGCACTGGCTGTGGCGCAGGAGGAGGGATGGCAGATTGTCACGGCCGACAAGGGGTCCGGACGCATCGAAGCCACGGACACGAGCCGCTGGTTCGGCTTCGAAGACGACGTCGTGGTGCGGCTGACGCCGTGGGGCGCTGGCACGCGCGTCGACGTGCGCTCGGTGTCGCGCGTGGGAGTGAACGACACGGGCGCAAACGCGCGGCGAATCCGACGCTACCTCGATCTCCTGCAGGCGGACTAGGGGACGGGCCTTCCAAGTCACAAGGCACAAGGCACAAGGCACAAGTCACAAGTGTCAGCCAATTCATCTGAAAGTACGGTCTCGAGGTCGCGGGTGCCGCTGGAAGGCGGTCATCAAACCACCGCAATTCGGTACGCCCCTGTACCCTCGACCGCAACGGCCATCAGGCTCGTGTTCGCTCACGGAGCTGGCGCCGGGCAGCAGCACCCGTTCATGACGAGTGTGGCCCGCCGGCTCGCCGGATCGGGCTTCGACGTCTGGACGTTCAACTTCTTGTACATGGAGCAGAAGCGGCGGGCGCCCGACAAGGCGCCAGCGCTGGAGGACTGCTTCCGTCGTGTCATCGCGTTCGCCGCAGCAGACGTCCGGCGTCCCCAGCGCCTTGTTCGTCGGCGGCAAGTCGATGGGCGGTCGCATCGCCACTCATCTCGCCTCGCAAGGTGACCGGCTGGATGGCGTGTTCGCTCTGGGCTACCCGCTGCATCCTCCCGGAAAGCCAGAACAGCCACGTTCTGGGCACCTTCCGGCAATCACCGTTCCCGTGCTGATCGTGCAGGGTGAACGCGACGCATTCGGAACACCTTCGGAGCTGACGCCCGTGATCGCTGCGATGAAGGCGAGAGTCACAGTTGGAAATCGTTCCTGGCGGCGATCATTCGCTCGGCGTTCGAGGCCGGCCGGCAGAGGAGTCATATGACGCGCTTGCCACATCTGATCGCGCAGTGGGCGCGCCAATGATCCGTCGGCCGGGTCCTTGTGGACCCGGCGACCCGAGGCGGGTCCAAGAGGACCGCCCCTACAGGTTCGGATCATTCGGTGTACGGGCGGTGCAGGTGAACCGGCGGCGTACGCGCCCGAACCCGTAAGTTGATCATCTCCACGAACACGGAGAAGGCCATCGCAAAGTAGATGTAGCCCTTCGGTATGTGCTGGTCGAGCCCCTCGGCGACAAGCGACACCCCGATGAGCAGCAGGAAGCTCAGCGCGAGCATCTTCACGGTTGGATGCCGTTCCACGAAATTGCTGATACCTCCTGCGGATACGAGCATCACACCGACCGCGACGATGACAGCCACGATCATCACGGCCACATCGTCGGCCATTCCAACCGCAGTGATCACTGAATCGAGCGAGAAGACGATATCGAGCAACAGTATCTGAACGATCACCGCATTGAACGACGTCACGACCTTCGCCGATGCGTGCCCCTCCTCGCCCTCGAGCTTGTCGTGGATTTCATGGGTACTTTTCGCCAGAAGAAACAGACCGCCAACGATGAGAATGAGGTCTCGTCCGGAAATCTCCTGTCCCACCAGCGTGAAGAGCGGTGCCGTCAATCGCATCACCCACGTGATCGACAGTAGCAGCGCAATGCGCATGAGCATCGCCAGGGTCAGACCAACCTTGCGGGCGCGCGCGCGCATGTCCTCGGGCAGCTTGCCGGCGAGAATGGAGATGAAAACGATATTGTCGATGCCAAGGACAATCTCGAGCACCGTGAGCGTCACGAGCGCAATCCATCCTTCAGCTGTCGTCATCCACTCCATCGCACAGACCTACGCGCGATGTGTTGACGCGTCTTGAGATCGATCGCGTACCTGCGGCAGCTCGGACAGGTTCTGCCACGTGTCCGGGTCTTGCCAGAGCAGCGTGGAGAAATACAGCGACACATCCTCGGCGGAATGTGACTCGTCCAGTGTGCGTGCGGCGGCACTGAGACGCTCGACGTCCGGCGGAGTCATCTCCTCTTCGGTGATGAGTCCTTCTTCGTGCGCGATGCCCAGCGCGTCGAGAAAATGACTCATCATCGGCCGCTGATGGGCAAGGTGGTACGCGACAAGCAGTCGCGCCGCAACGATCTCGGAGACCGACGGCAGCGCGATGAGCTGCCGCGTCTTCTTGTCGAGCGGCATCGCCTCGACGCTTTTCAGACGGAACTTGATGCGCTGCGCGATGAGCGCCAGCGCTTCTGCCTGTTCCGCAAATGCGGTGTCGTCACGCCAGAACGCATCGGCCGCCATGACCTTGCGATCGGCATGAAGCTGTTTCCAGAGCTGTGAGGGTCGTGCAGGAGCATCAGTCATGATGAAGTCGAAACCTAAAAGTCAAAGGGTACAAGGTAAAGGTGAAGTTCAAGGGCCAAAGAGCAAGGCAAAGGCAAAGGTAACATAGAGGCATGCCGAAGCTGACGGTGGAAGGCTTCCCCACTGCTGACGTCGATCACGGAAAACGCCTCGTGCTCGCGATCGAACAGGACATTGGCGTTGACATTCTTCACGCGTGCGGTGGCAACGCCCGGTGCACCACATGTCGCGTGGAATTCGTGAGCGGCGAGCCGCCGCAGATGACGCAGGCCGAGAAAACCCGGCTAGCGGAGCGTGGGCTGAGTGGTGTGCGCCTGTCGTGTCAGATTGTGGCCGATCACGAGATGACCGTTCGAGCGATCAGTCGCCTGGCCGGAAGCGGCCGGCCGGATCCCGGACGGACACCGGAACCAACGATTCAGCCACCACCAGTGTGGACGACGAAGGATTCCTGATTACGACTCCAAAGAGATTTTGCGTAACAGGGCAAAGTCCGAAAGCATCGCGCCAGCGCCCAGCACGACAGACGACAGCGGATCTGCGGCGATCTGCACCGGCACACCGGTTTCGCGCCGGAGGCGATCGTCGAGGTTCCGGATAAGCGCGCCGCCGCCGCTCAGCACGAGGCCCCGGTCGCAGATGTCGGCGGCAAGCTCCGGGGGCGTGGCCTCGAGACCGTTGAGCACGGCCTGAACGATCTGCCGGATGGGATCCTCCAACGCTCCGCGAATTTCCAGATCGGTCAGCGTCACCGTCATCGGCTTGCCCTGGACGACGTGACGGCCCTTGACCTCCAGCTCCTTCCGCTCCGGGAGCGGCGCGGCCGAGCCGAGCTCAATCTTGATCTGTTCTGCCGTCCGTTCGCCAATGAGCAGATCCTTCTCGCGCTTCACGTAATTGGCGATCGCCTCATCCATGGCGTTGCCGGCAACTCGGACCGAGCGGCTGTAAACGATGCCTGCAAGCGAGATCACGCAGATGTCGGTAGTTCCTCCCCCGATGTCGACAATCATGCTTCCGCACGCTTCCGTGATCGGCAGGCCTGCGCCGATGGCTGCGGCCATGCCCTCCTCCACCAGGTACACCTCGCTGGCTCGTGCACGATGCGCGCTGTCCCTCACCGCGCGCCGCTCCACCTGGGTGATCTCTGACGGAACGCCGATCACCACGCGGGGACGCACGAAACGCCGCTTGCCGTGCGCTTTCTTGATGAAGTAGTCCAGCATCTTCTCTGCGGCGTCGAAATCGGCAATCACGCCGTCGCGCATCGGCTTGATGGCCGCGATGCAACCCGGCGTTCGACCGACCATGGCCTTTGCTTCGCTGCCTACCGCTTCAACTTTGGCGTTCACGGTGTTCAAGGCGACGATGGACGGCTCGCTCAGGACGATGCCCTGACCGCGCGCAAAGACGCATGTGTTGGCTGTCCCAAGATCGATGGCGAGGTCGTTGGAGAACATGGCGAACGCACCGAGCAACACGCGGAACCTCCAGGTTGTGTGTCTGTGGACCGTACGGACGTGTGCGGCGGGGGCAATTGCCGTGCCCGAGAGGGCGACCGTTTTCTTGCGCGCAGCATCATGCGGCTGCACTCAACCGCCGCAACCACGCGGATCCGGGGCGCCCAAATTGGACAGGCGAATATCAGGGCCGTAAGACCGGCGAGCGAAGTTGGCACCTGGCTTGCCCCATCTTTGTCCAGGGGAGGAGACCTCATGGATAAGCACGATCGCAAAGACCTCGACCTTGAGAATCCCATTGGTATTTCGCATCAGCCGGTTCCGACCGACGACCGCATACGGGCAAGCAACGACCCGGCTTCCGTCCGGCGGCGCCGGAAGCGGGCGCTCGGGGAGGACGTTGAGGAAAGCAGTCCGGTGGGTGGAGCGGACGATCCCGAGGGCGCGACCGGGATTGATATGGGATCAGGCGGCGACGGGCACGGAATCAAACATTCACGCTGACACGTCACGACTCGGTTCTGGGCCCCCGCGGCAGGGGCCCAGCGGGGCCAGGCCCCGCTACAGGGTCAGACCCGGGGTCAGACCCCGGGTCTGACCCCGGCCTAAGCCCTGGGCTCTAGAGAAGCGCGCCGCCCGCTAGTCAACTCGCTTCGGCCTCATATTTCCTGCGAGAATCCGCTTCCGCAGACGAATGCTCTTCGGCGTCACTTCCACCAGCTCGTCGTCGTTGATGAACTCGATCGCCTGTTCGAGGCTGAGGACCCTTGGTGGAATGAGCCGTATGGCCTCGTCGGCCGTCGAGGCACGCATGTTCGTCTGCTTCTTTTCTTTGGTCACGTTCACGTCCATGTCGTTCACACGGGCGTTCTCGCCGATGATCATCCCCTCGTAGACCTGGGTGCCTGGCTCGATGAAGATCTCGCCCCGCTCCTGAAGGTTGAAGATCGCGTAGGCAGTCGCGGCGCCGGTGCGATCGGCGACGAGCGCGCCAGTCGGACGCGCGGCGATGGCGCCGTGCCACGGCTCCCAACCGGCAAACAGGTGGTTCATGATGCCCGTCCCTCTTGTGTCCGTCAGGAACTGCGAACGAAAACCAATCAACCCGCGCGCCGGAATTCGGAATTCGAGCCTCGCCCGCCCGCTGCCGTGATTGACCATCTTGGTGGGCACCCCGCGGCGCGTGCCTGCCTGCGCAATGACCACGCCTTGAAATTCGTCCGGAATGTCGATGACGAGGTCCTCCACGGGCTCCATCTTCACGCCGTCTACGTCCTTCGTGACGATGTCGGGCCGCGACACCTGCAGCTCGTAGCCTTCCCGTCGCATCATCTCGATGAGAATGGACAGCTGCAGCTCGCCCCGGCCGATCACCTTTACCTGTTCCGGCGAGTCCGTGTCCTCGACTCTCAGCGACACATTGCCGAGGAGCTCGCGAGTCAGCCTGTCGCGCAGATTCCTTGACGTGACGTACGAGCCTTCCCGTCCTGCCATCGGCGAGGTGTTGACACCGAAGATCGTCGACACGGTGGGTTCGTCCACGGGGATCCGTGGAATGGCCACCCGATGCTCGGGACTCGTGATCGTTTCACCGATCGTGATGTCCTCGATGCCGGCGAGACAGACGATGTCGCCGGCGGCCGCCTGCTCGATCTCCACTCGCTTCAGGCCGTCGAAAATGAACAATTTGGTGACCCGTGTCTCCTGGGCGCTCCCGTCCAGCTTCAACACCGCCACAGAGTCGTTCAAACGAACCGTGCCGTTGAAGACGCGCGCGATCGCGATCCGTCCGAGGTAGTCGCTGGCATCGAGATTTGCAACCAGCATCTGAAGCGGCGACTGCGCATCGCCGCGCGGCGGAGGCACATGTTCGACAATCGCTTCGAACAGCGGACCCAGACTGCTCCCCGTCACCGCGGGATCGCCGCTCGCAACGCCGGTCCGCGCGTTCGTATACAGCACCGGGAATTCAATCTGGTCCTCGGTGGCGTCGAGGTCGATGAAGAGGTCGTACACCTCGTTGAGCACTTCCTTCGGTCGCGCATCCGTCCGATCGATCTTGTTCAGAACGACAATCGGAGGGAGGCCGCGCTCGAGCGCTTTGCGAAGCACGAACCGCGTCTGCGGCAGCGGACCTTCCGAGGCATCCACCAGCAGCATGACACCGTCGACCATGGAGAGCGTGCGTTCGACCTCTCCCCCGAAGTCGGCGTGGCCGGGCGTGTCCACGATATTGATCAGGTACTCGCCGTAGTGAACGGCCGTGTTTTTCGCAAGGATGGTGATCCCGCGCTCCCGCTCGAGATCGGTGTTGTCCATCACGCGCTCGGCCACCTGCTGATTGGCGCGGAAAGCGCCGCTCTGGCGCAATAGTGCGTCGATCAGCGTCGTCTTGCCGTGATCGACGTGGGCAATAATCGCGACGTTCCGTCGCAGCGGATTGGCAACGTGCCGGGACTTCGTATGTGGTGACACTTCAGCAGTATAGCGATCGCCTCATCAATACCGTCGATCCCCGTTGCACTGTGCGTCTCCAGTTTTTACGATGACAGGTAAATCAGGAGACTTCGCGGAGATGTACTCGGTACTCATTGTCGATGAAGATCTGGAATTGCGTCACGCCGCGGCCGCGTGGACCGAAGAGTATGGCTATGTCGTCCACGAGGTGTCTGACGCCGAAGAGGCGATTGCAGCAGCGGAAACGGAAGCGTACGACATCGCGCTCTGCGATGCGAGCGTGGCGGGCCGAGACGGCGTATGGCTGGCGTGGCGACTGCGCGAGCGGCGCCCGAACACCGCAATCATCGTGGCCACCGCGATCCGTGACTGCGAGACCGCTGTTTCGAGACTGCGCAACGACGTCGTCGACTACCTGTTGAAGCCGTTCGACCGCGAGCGTCTCTACGAAGCGCTGTCGCTGGCGCGCGACTGGCACGCGGCCGCCGCCGGAGCCGTGGAACTGCATCTGGCGCTGCAGGATCGGCTGCGCAACCGGCGGGCGCGGCTCGCGGCAACGCTGGCCGAAGCGCAGACGACGCATCTTGCCGCGCTCGACGGGCTGATCTCCATGCTGCAGCTTCACGAGCGGGACGGGCGCGGGCATGCGACGCGAGTGGCGCGCCTGACGCTGACGTTGGCCGACGTTATGGGCCGCTCCAGCGACGACGACCTGCTCGCCATCGAACATGGCGCTCTGCTGCACGACATCGGCAAGCTCGACGTGCCTTCAGCCATCCTCATGAAGTCGGCGCCGCTCGATGACCGGGAGTGGGAAATCATGCGCATGCACCCGCAGCTCGGCTATGATCTTTTGAGGAGGCTGCCCGCCTTCTCGGGAGCCGCGGCCCTCGTCCTGGCGCACCACGAGGCCTTCGACGGCAGCGGCTATCCACGAGGGCTGAGGGGTGGTCAGATTCCGGTCGGGGCGCGGATTCTCGCGGTCGCCGACGCCTATGACTCGATGACACATCCGCACACGCAGCGGCCGCCAATGCTGCCCGCACTGGCAATTGACGAAATCGAACGCTGCAGCGGAACGCAGTTCGATCCTGAGATTGCCGAAAGGCTGGCCGACGTGTTCGCGGGAGTTACTGAGGTAGTCGCGTAATGCCGTTGTACGAATACTCTTGCAGTGGGTGCGCGCACCAGTTCGAAGTGCTGGTGCGGAATGGTGAGACACCGGAGTGTCCCGCGTGCCACGGGAAGGCTCTGGAGCGCCGTTTTTCGGTGTTCGCCGCGCATACGGGCACGGCGCCGGAGCGCCAGGCTGCCGGTCCGTGCGGCGCGTGCGGCGATCCCCGCGGACCCGGGGCCTGCTCGCTCTCGTAGCGTCCCCCGGGCTGCGCCGGACTACTTCTTCGCCGCTGCAGCCGCAGCTGGCGTCGTTCCCACCTGGACGATCGCGGCGGTCATCATGCCCTTGTCTTCGGCGCCTTCAGCCACGATGCGATCGCCTACTTTCAACGCCCCGGCGGCCAGCTTCGTTTTCCCCTGCGTGATTCTGGTCTTCGCGTCGAGCATCACGGTTACGGTCTTCCCATCGGTCGTCTTGAGAACCAGGTGCGCACCATCGATGCTCGACACCGTCCCCATGACTTTGTGGGGGTGTCCTTCGTGCCCGAACACGAGGGACGGAACCGCAAGAGCGACGGCCAGCGCCACCGCGCCAAACTGTCGTGGTGTCATGAATATCTCCCCTATAACGATATCAACTTGCCGCCAGAGACCTCAAAGTTTCTGAAACCTCAACGAACGTCGTCGCCGCGAAGAAACCGCTCCGCTTCGATCTCCTGACGGACTTCCTCGATCGATCGGGGGTTCAACGCCTGCATTTGCTCCAGTTCCTCTTCTGTTACGGCGGGAAGATGCCGAACGAAATGGACGAGGTGCCAGGTGGCCGTCTCCCCTTCGGGTGTGCCCGTGCCTCCACCCCGGCATCCCGGTGAACCGGATGCCGTTCTCGATGAACCAGAAAAGCTCTCCATCCGTCAGTGCCTGCGTCTCAGGCTGCCGCATGTCCGGCGCCTTCGGAAACAGATTGCGGCCTACCTCTGTGTTGCCGCTGCCATCGTTGGCGTGACAGCTTGCGCAGTGATCCGCGAAATGCGCCCGGCCGGACGCGATAGCGTCGGCGGAGGCCGGTATGGGGTTTGGCCGCGCCTTGATAGCTCCCGGAACGGCGAGCCGCCTGGCCGCCCGGGCCGCTGTGGCTTCGAGCGTGTGCGGCTGCGAGAGTGCACTCAAGCCGGTGCTGCGCACGTAAATGACCGCGGCGGCAGCTAAGGCGCCGATCGCGACGACAGCCACGATCAGCACGGTGAAGATCGTTCTCAAGGGAGCTTCTCGTGTTGAGCAGGACGCAGGGTCAGAAAAACGCCCATTCCCGTGCCAACGCCGCCGTACCGGGGCTTCAACGCGTCCGGAACCAGCGCAGCCGAGACGCTCACGCCAACACCGGGCGTCAGTCCGCGCCGGGCGTCAAAGTATCGAGTGTAGCCCCCCTGGAGCTTCGCGACGGTGAAAACGTCGTTCGACTCGTGGATATGAAGATCGTGGGCCGGTTTGCCGTTCATCTCGACACGACCGAACCACACGTGCCGTCCCGACAGGCTGACGCTCGATTCCCCGATCAAGCCGTTGGTTGCATCGCCCAACTCGCGGTTGACCCCCCAGGCGAGCGTCGTCGCCCAGAAATGATCGCCGCCAAAACGCCGATGATATGTCGCCGATGTCGTGAACCGATCCGTGTTCACTGACGGCGTTCCGGCAGGGCCCGGCTCCGCCTCGTTGAGATGCCCTGCGGACACCTGCAGCGCCAGCGATTCCGTCGGAAGAAACCACACGCGCCCCGCCACCGAGTCGAGCGCGGCGAAGTCGAAGTCGTATCGGCGCTCGTCGGGCTCCCGTCCATTGAAGACGGACATTTCAGCCTTCCACTTCGCGTCGTAGACGCCGGCCGTCACTACTCCGAAAGTGATGTGCGTCGCGTCGAGCCAGTGATGCGCAATCGGTGAAAGCGGGTTCGCCAAGGCCGAAACGCGATGCGGAAATGCCGGAGGTCCCAGCGCCGGCTCTCCCACCAGCCCTCCGTACGCCTCCCAACGAAGCGCACCGGACAGCGGCCGATCGACCTGGGCGGCCAGCTCCATGAACAAGTCGTGAGGATGCTGCCTGTCGTGAATCGAATCGCCGTCGCAGAACTCGCCGGTGGCGAGCAGGTTCGGATAGCCGCATCCCGGAATCGTCCATGGCTCGAGACTCACCATCGTCCTGAGACCGAACTGTGTCGAGCCGGTTGCGCGCCGCGCCATGGCCATCACCCAGTTCGTGCTGCCAGCCTGCGTGGCGCCACGATGCTCGGGAGCGTGTTCGTCGAGAAGTTGAAGAAACGCGTTCCCGTGCAGCATCACCTGCCAGCCCCACAGCTCGTGATGGAACCCGTACATCGGCGTGTTATCCGGCAGCCACGCAGTGCCCGACGCGTCCCGGGTCGAAAAGAGACTTCCGGCCGGGTGCTGGTGCTGTGGTTCTGCCGGTACCGCATGTTCATGCTGGGCCTCAGGCGATTGCGCGGATGCCAGCGGCGCGGTCGCGAGTACGGGCAATCAGCAGGGCGGCCCGAAACGCGATGGTCGCGTTATTCATAACCGGCAAAAGATGCTTACAGCGGGACCGTACGCAGCCGAAGAGCGTTGCCAATGACCGACACGGAACTGAAACTCATCGCTGCTGCCGCGATCATGGGTGACAGAAGGAGCCCGAGAACCGGGTACAGAACTCCGGCCGCAACGGGAACGCCTGCTGCGTTATAGACGAACGCGAAAAAGAGATTCTGCTTGATATTTTGCATCGTCGTGCGGCTCAGTCGCCGTGCGCGGGCGATCCCGCGCAGATCGCCCTTCACCAGTGTAAGCGCCGCGCTCTCCATGGCCACGTCGGTACCCGTGCCCATCGCGATGCCTACGTGCGCCTGCGCAAGGGCGGGCGCGTCATTGATGCCATCGCCTGCCATTGCAACAACCGAACCCTCGCTCTGCAGGCGCCTGACCACTTCCACCTTTTGTTCCGGCAGCACCTCCGCAATCACATCATCGATGCCGAGTTTGCGGGCGACGGCCTGCGCCGTCGTTGTGGTGTCGCCGGTGACCATGACAATACGGATGCGTTCACGGCGCAGGGCCTGAATCGCTTCCGGCGTGCTCTGTTTGATTGGATCCGCAACACCAATGACGCCCGCGATCGTCCGGCCGATGGCCACGAACACGACGGTCTGCCCCTGCGCGCGCAGAGCCTCGGCTTTTTCGCCGAACGCACTCACGTCAATGCCGAGTTCATCCATCAGGGCACGGTTACCAAGCGCCGCCCTGCGACCTTCGACGGTGCCGATCACGCCTTTACCGGTCACGCTTCGGAAGTCGAGCGGCGCGTCCAGTGTAATTCCACGTTCCAGAGCGCCGGTGACGATGGCAGCAGCAAGCGGGTGCTCGCTGCCGCGTTCGACACTGGCTGCAGCGTGCAGCAGAACGCTTTCGCTGTAACCAGCGGCCATGACCGTGAACAGGCGAGGCCGTCCTTCCGTCAACGTCCCTGTCTTGTCCACGACGAGCGTATCCACCTTGTGCAATAGTTCGATCGCCTCGGCGTTTCGGAAGAGGATGCCCATGGTCGCGCCTCTGCCGGTTGCAACCATAATCGAGAGCGGCGTGGCGAGTCCGAGAGCGCAGGGGCAAGCAATGATGAGAACCGCAACTGAATTCACCAGTGCATGCGTCAGTTGTGGTTCCGGCCCGGCGATCGCCCACACGATGAAGGTTGCCGCCGCAACGGCGACAACAACCGGAACGAAGTATCCAGAGGCCACGTCTGCGAGCTGCTGAATGGGTGCCCGGCTTCGTTGCGCTTCTGCGACCATCGCAACGATGCGTGACAGCAGCGTGTCGGCACCAACCTTCTCGGCTCGAATGATCAACGTCCCGCCGATGTTGATCGTGGCGCCCACGACCCGATCACCGGCGTGCTTTTCCGCCGGAATCGGCTCACCGGTGACCATCGATTCGTCCACGGCACTCGACCCGTCGACCACCACCCCATCGACGGGAACCTTTTCTCCTGGCCGTATGCGAAGTTGATCGCCGACATGTACGGCATCGAGCGGGACGTCTTCCTCGATGCCATCGCTCCGAATCCGGCGGGCGGACTTGGACGACATGCCAAGCAGATGCCTGATTGCGGCGCTGGTCTGACTTCGCGCACGCAGCTCGAACACCTGGCCAAGAAGGATCAGAGTAACGATGACCGCTGCCACCTCGAAGTAAAGGCCGACCTCTCCCGACTCGTTTTGGAATCCCGCGGGGAACAAACCTGGCCACAGCGTCGCAACAACGCTGTACCCATAGGCCACCGAAACGCCCAGCGCAATGAGCGTGAACATGTTGAGGCTGCGGTTGACAATCGAATTCCAGCCTCGAACGAAGAACGGCCATCCTCCCCACAGGCACACGGGCGTGGCCAGCGCCAGCTCGGTCCATTTCATTGCCGCCGGCGGCAGCAGTCGATCGAGAGGGCGTCCCGGGATGTAATCGCCCATGGCCACGGCGAGGAGCGGGACCGTCAGCCCAAGGCTCGTCCAGAACCGCCGCGACATGTCGGCGAGCTCCGGATTCTGGACCTCGTCAACGGTGACGGTGCGCGGCTCGAGGGCCATTCCGCAAATCGGGCACGAACCCGGTGCGTCGCGCACGATCTCGGGGTGCATCGGGCACGTCCATTCGACCCGCGTCGCAGGAGTTGCAGGAAGTTCGGGCTCGAGCGCCATGCCGCATCTCGGACAAGGGCCCGGTGCGAACTGCCTGACGTCCGGGTCCATCGGGCAAACGTAGGACGCGCCCTCCGCGGTCTTCCGTGTACCAGGTATTGCCTCGCCGACAAATGCTTCGGGCTCGGCGCGAAACCGTTCAAGGCACGACTCGTTGCAGAAGTAGTACGTCTTGCCCCGATGTTCGACGTGACCAACCGCGCTTTCCGGCGTGATCGTCATGCCGCATACCGGGTCGAGGACCTCGGTGTCAGGCGCGTTCACTTGGCGTACTGAGCCGGATTCGCATCGAACCTGATCTTGCAGGCCTTCGAGCAGAAGTAATAAGTCTTCCCGTCGTACACGCTGGTTGCCGCAGCCTTGCTTGGATCGACCTGCATGCCGCACACCACATCCTTTTCCATGGCTTGTGTCCTCTACTCAATGTAACGCTTTCCCTAATCCAGGATTCCACGGATGACCATCGCCGCCCCGAGAAGCGCAAGCAGAACGGCGACCGTGCGCCGGAAGGAACGCTCGGGCATGCGTGCGAGAACGCGGTTACCGAAAACCGTACCGGCAATGACGCCAATCGTCGCGAGCACAATCGAGCCGCTGAGGCTGGTGATTTCATCGCCGAGGTACCACAGATAGACAGGAACGCGCGCCGCATCGACCATCAACCCAACGGCCGTCGCGGTGGCCACGAATGCCTGTTTCGGGAGATCGACGCCAAGCAGCGCCGCAGACCGTATGCCACCCTGGTTGCCGACCAGTCCGCCGAGCATGCCTGATGCGGCTCCAGCCAGCCACGCGATCATTCCCCCAAAGCGGAGACGCCGGCCAAACCCTGTGAGCTCGGCGGCGGCACTGAACAAGAGCAACCCGCCAAACAGCAGAAGCAGCGCGGGAGTGTTCGACCGCTCCTGAAGCAGAGCGCCGGCAAGACCGCCAGCGGCGCTCATCAAGCCGAAGCTCCACAGCACTCGACGGTCCACACGCCCACCCAGGAGCCAGAATCGAAACGCCGTTCCTATGAAGTGAGGAATCGACACCGCCGCGACCGCCAGTCGTGCATCGACCTGCCATGCAAGCGCCGGCGTGAGCAGGCTGCCGATTCCAAAGCCGGTCACCGCCGCGACGATACCGCCGGCGAACGCGGACAGAACGATCAGGACTTCGAACAACATCGCGTGCGTTGGATTGCTCGTGTCGAGCAGCGGACGGAGCTCAGAGCGCTGCCAGGAGCCTTCCGATCCGGGTCAACCCCCCGATGGTATGCTGTGCGCACACAACGATGCCAATGCGAACACACCTGCTGCCCTTTGCCGGCATTGCCCTCGTCGCCGTCACCGCCTCCTGCGGCAGAACCGAACCGGCCGCATGGACCGTCTCCGTGCAGCGACTCGCCTCACCGGCTGGTCCGAACAGCAGCGAACCACAAATCGTGGACTCAGGGCGGGGGCGCATTCTCAGCTGGGTCGAACGCGTCGGCACGACGTCGCACCTGAAATTCGCCGAGCGCATGGGGTCGGGATGGTCGCCGGCCGTAACCGCCGCGTCGGGAAACGACTGGTTCCTCAGCTATGCGGACGTGCCGTCCGTGATGCGACTGACCGACGGGACGCTCGTCGCACAGTGGCTGCAACAGCTCGATCCGATTACGGAAGCGTACAACCTGCGCCTTTCGTATTCGAAAGACAACGGCAAGACGTGGGCGCCTTCGTTCATGCCGCACAACGATGGAACCAAGACGCAGCATGGCTTTGCATCGCTGCTCGAGATGCCAGGCAACACGCTCGCCGTCGTATGGCTCGATGGACGCAACAGTACGTTCGATTTCGACAAACCGGACACAGGGACGATGACCCTGCGGTATGCGGCGTTCGACTCCGCCTGGAAGCAGACCACGGACGTGGAGATCGACCATAAGGTGTGCGAATGCTGCCCCACCACGGCCGTCGCAACATCCGACGGAGTGCTGGCCGCATTCAGGGACCGCAGTGATGACGAGGTGCGCGACATCGCGGTGTCGCGCCTCGAGAACGGCAAGTGGACCACAGCGACTGCGGTTGCCGCTGACAACTGGAAGCTCGACTTCTGCCCTGTCAACGGTCCGATGCTCACGGCGCGAGGGCGCAATGTCGTGGCAACCTGGTTCACGGTCAAGAACGATCTGGGTCAGGTCTACGCGGCGTTTTCAACGGATGCGGGCCGGACCTGGGGCATGCCGATTCGGCTGGACGACGGCGGATCGTTGGGCCGGGTCGATGTCGAGCTCCTCGACGACGGGTCGGCGGTCGCGTCGTGGGTCGAGTACGCGGAGGGACGTTCGGATTTCCGGATTCGACGCGTCGAGCCCTCAGGTGCGAAGTCGGCGCCCGTCAACGTCGCCGCCGTCACCGGAGGCCAGGCGAGCGGCTACCCGCGCATCGCGCGTATCGACGACGAGCTGATTTTTGCCTGGACTGACAGCGCGATAGACGCGAGCGGTGCACTTCAGCTGCAGACTGCGATGGCGCAGCTTCCGTAACCACGAAGAGCACGAAGATCGCGAAGGCACGAAGGCGAAGAGCACGAAGGTATAAGTTCACGACGCTCTTCGTGTCTTCGCGTCCTTCGTGTGTGGTTCCGTGGTTCAGTTCTTCATCATCCGGTCGGATGGTATCTTCCAGCCGAATCCGTCTTTAGGCCGCCGCAGGCTGGTCATGCGAACGCGGTGATCGGTGGGGTTGCGCCCCGGCGTGCCGCTGATGACGACGAAGTCACCGTTCTTCAGCGTGGCGGCGGTGACACCTTGCCGGCCAAGCTCGCTCGCACCTATCCATTCCACCGCATAGCGGGCAAGAGTCCCGTCACCCTCCTTGACCATGACCTGTATGAATGAGTGCGGGTTGCGGTACAGGATCTGGACCAGCTCGCCCTGAATGGTGATCGTGCGATCTTCCAGGTAGGTGCCCGGAAACGAATGATGAGCGTACGCGTGCGCCCCAAGCAGGCACCCACAGGCCGCCACCAGCGCAGCCAAACGACGCGTCATCCGATTCCTCCTGAAGCGCGAAGTTTTTCGCTACCCGATCGTAGCCGACCTGCGCCAGGACACCTCTGAAGAGTACCTGAATTCTTTGTCAGGAATGCCGGTTTCCTTGGGCGCCGGATGCCCTCTTCTATACTCAGAAATATTGCTGGGGCTGAGGTGACCGGAGACCTGAAGGTCTCCGGCTACCGGAGGCACTGAAGGTGTCCCGCGACCAGAGCGGGCCGACCTGAAGGTCGGCCCCTACACGAAGCCACCGACGCTACTGTGTCCCCCGCGGCCAGGCGACACCCTGCGACCTGGGCACGTTGCCCACGCCCTTATACACGAACTTCTGAAGGCGCTTCCCTTCGTATGTTTCCGTTGTGTAAAGGTTGTTTTTCGAGTCGATCGCAATGCTGTGGACGCCAAAGAACTGTCCCGGGTAGCGGCCGCCGTCGCCGAATGCCGTCAACTCCTCGAGCGTGTCGCGCCGGATGACGCGGACCCTCTGGTTGCGGCCGTCGGCCATGAAGATGTAGGTCTGCTGCGGATCTTTCGAGAACGCGACGTCCCACACGGATCCGTCGGCAAGGCTCCGTCTGGCGTACCAGTTCTCCTTGACGAACTTCCCTTCCTTCGTGAAAACCTGGAGCCGGGTGTTCACGCGGTCGCACACGTAGACGAACCCGTCGTTCGACACATCCGCGCAGTGCACGGGGTTGCGGAACTGCTGCGCCGGCGGCGCGTCCGGATTGTAGGGGCCGAGGTTTCTGTCGTCAGGCTTGTTGCCGTACGCGCCCCAGTAGCGCTTCATTTTGCCGGTATCGGCGTCGAGCACCGCGACGCGTTTGTTCAGATAACCGTCGGCGATGTAGGCCTCGTTGTCGCGCGGGTCGACGAAGATCTTCGCAACACGGCCGAAGTTCTGCTGATCATTGCTGTCGCCGGCGTAAGTCGACAACCCTTCCGCATCGACAGGCCCCTTGTGGATGCCTGCCTTTCCGTACTGCGCGATGAACTTGCCCGTGCGCGTGAACTTGAGGACGTGGGAATCGCCCGCGCCATTGCCGCCGATCCACACATTGCCCTTGTGGTCGACGAAGATCCCGTGGTTGGACTGCGGCCATTCATAACCCTGTCCGGGGCCGCCCCATGAGTTGACGAGGGTGCCTTCGGCATCGAACTCCAGCACGGGCGGCGCGCCTTTGCAGCACTCGCCGGTCGGTGGGTTCAGCTCTGCGCCTCTCTCGTTGTTGTTCAACGTTGCCGAGCTGCGATGGATGATCCAGATGTGATCGCGCTCGTCCACCCACACGCCGATGGCGGCGCCGAGGAGCCAGTGATTGGGCAGAGGCTTGGGCCAGAACGGGTCCACTTCGAAGCGAGGCGCGCGCACCATGCCGCCGCCGTTGGTCTGCGCGGCGACTTCGCGCTGAAGCACCACGTCGGTCATCAGGAGCCCCGCGAGGACAGCAACGAAAGCCACGCCG
The DNA here is from genome assembly GCA_963814955.1 of uncultured Acidobacteriota bacterium. Lineage (GTDB taxonomy): Bacteria > Acidobacteriota > Vicinamibacteria > Vicinamibacterales > UBA2999 > DATCJA01. Next base: position 463,445 of record CAWFEX010000004.1, on the reverse strand, counting down.
ATCAGCACATTCCGCTTCGCCATACAGTTCTCCTCGTGTGGCGTAGCCTAGCACCGGAGGGAGTGTTCTCCAAGCGCGTTTTGGTTGGCTTTCGGCTTTAGGCCTCCCTGCCTTGGTCTTTTGCCCTTTGCCCTTTGCCCTTATGTCCTCGGCCACACTACGCCTTGATGTTGCCGCGGGATCGTGCCGATGCCCCGATAGACGAACTTCTGGAGACGCTTTCCTTCCCACGTTTCCGTCGTGTACAGGTTGCCTTTCGAATCGATCGCAATGCTGTGCACGCCGTAGAACTGCCCGGCCTGGCGACCGCCGTCCCCGAAGCTGGCGACGACTTCCAGCGTCTGTCGCAGGACGACCCACACCCTGCTGTTCATGCCATCGACCACGAAAAGGTACTGCTGCTGCGGATCGCGTGAGAACGCGAGGTCCCATACCGAGCCAGACGCCCCCGTTCGCTTGGCGATGAACCCTTCCTTGACGAACGTCCCGTCCTTGCGGAACACCTGGAGGCGGTCGTTGACGCGATCGCAGACGTATAACAGACCATCGTTGGCGAGGTCCGCACAGTGCACGGGATTGCGGAATTGCTGCGCAGGCGGCGCATCAGGATTGTACGGACCGAGGTTCCTGTCATCCGGCTTATTGCCGTACGCGCCCCAGTATCGTTTCATCTTCCCCGTATCGGCATCGAGCACGGCGACGCGCTTGTTCAGATAACCGTCGGCAATGTAGGCTTCGTTGTCGCGCGGGTCGACGAAGATCTTCGCGACACGACCGAAGTTCTGCTGATCGTTGCTGTCGCCGGCGTAGGTCGACAGCCCCTCAGCATTGGTCGGACCGCGGTGCACGCCCGCCTTGCCGTACTGCGCGATGAACTTGCCATTCCGGGTGAACTTGAGGATGTGAGAATCACCCGCGCCGTTCCCGCCAATCCACACGTTCCCCTTGTGATCGAGGAAGATGCCGTGATTGGACTGGGGCCACTCGTAGCCCTGGCCCGGACCGCCCCACGACTGGACGAGATTGCCGTTCGGATCGAACTCCAGCACCGGCGGCGCCCCGGAGCAGCATTCGGCCGTCTTCATCTCGACGCCTTTCTCGTTCTCGTCGAGCGTCGCCGAGCTGCGATGAATGATCCAGACGTGGTCGCGCTCGTCTACCCAGACCCCGATGGCCGACCCGAGGACCCAGTGATTCGGCAGCGGCTTCGGCCAGAACGGATCTACTTCAAATCGTGGCGCTCGAACGGAACCGCCGCCCTCCTGCGCCTCCACGGACCGCTGCAGAATGACTTCAGTGACGGCCAGGATCCCAATCGCGACAACGAAGATCGTCCCAACCAGCAGGTGTCGTCTTGCCATCTGTCACCTCGCATTCGTGGTCCGGCTGAAGCCGGACGCTACAGCTGTCTTGGTCCGGCTAAAGCCGGACACTACGCGTGTCGACGGTGTCTATGACCCGATTTCTTCGCGTACTTCGCGTACGTAGTGTCCGGCTTCAGCCGGACCCGGACGCGGGCGCGGACCCGAACGTCGTTCCTTCATTCCAACCAGAACGCGTGCAACCCAGATCAGGGCCGCAAACGCGACGATCCCGATCGTCCATCGGACCAATGTCAGAAGCAGTTCCGCGTCGAAGGCCGGCACCGGAAACTGCAGCAGCTGCGACCCGCGCTCCGTCATCCAGTGCCACGCCGTGTGGGCGACGATCGCCGACAGGATGATCGTCCCCATGCGCTCGGCGACGACGAACCGGAACAGCAGGTTGAGGGCGGGCACGACCGCGGCGAGGACCACGATCTGACCCAGCTCGACGCCGACGTTGAACGCCAGCAACGCCGTCAGCAGGTGCGAACCCGCAAACTGCAGCGTCTCGCGCAGCGCGAACGAGAACCCGAAGCCGTGCACCAGCCCGAACGCAAACGTGATGATCCAGCGGCGCGTCAGATTCGCGCCGACGATATTCTCGAGCGCCATGTAGACGATCGAGGTGGCAATGAGCGTTTCGACGAGCGGTGGAAACCACAGCGCTCCTGGCGCCCAGTTGTACGCGGAGGCAATCAGGGTGATGGAGTGGGCCACGGTAAAGGCCGTGACCACCAGCACGAGTGTGCGGAACCGCCGGAGCGGGATCACCAGACACAGCAGAAACAGCAGATGGTCGATCCCGTCGAGGATGTGACCGAAACCCGACCGAACGAATCCTGCGGCCGCCTGGTGCCACCGGGGGTCAAGGAGCACGACGCCCGGATCGTCGTGAAGCTCGAAAGCACGGTCGCGGCCGTCCGGCGTCAGCAGCCGAAGGACAATGGTGACGCGCTGCGCCAGGGGCCGGAGTCCGGGGTTGATCGCAAAACGGGACTGATCCGCGGCGATTGGATACTCCATCCAGGCATCAAGGAACACCTGCTCCACCGGAAGCTCGTTATCGTCTGTGAGCGGCGGACCGGTGATATGGGCAAGCGCCGTCTCGTACGCCTGAAAGGATCGGTCCGAGGGCAGCGATACGCGCACGGCGACGAGCTCCGGAACCGGTAACCGCGTGTCTTCTTCGTACAGCGCGACCTCTCGCGCGATCCACACAGTTGCCGCCTCGCGTAGCGCATCTTCTGCGCGAGCGACGTCGATGAAGCCGGACCCCTTCTGCGGGATGACGACGTCGCGCATCGCCACGAGGGGCACGCGCACCAGGAAGCGCAGGCGCTGCCCTTCAGGCTTGAGGAAGGCCTGAACGATGATGTCGTTGGGAATATCGTGCGCGACCGCACGCGCCGGTAGCCCGACGACGAGGACCAGCGCGATCGCAGCTATAACGGCGGGTCCGCTTCGAGCAACCCGCCCCACGTACGCGGGCCGGGTGCCGCGAGCGAAACACCTGGCGCGAGCGGACCCGGCGGAATCGGACACGATCAATTACCGCTGCGCGGTGGTCGTCACTTCCTGTGGCAGGCGGAACGCGACGAGCTCGCCGGTGTAGTTGGCGCCGCTGATCGCGACGACGAGATACTGTCGACCGTTCAGCATGTAGGTCATCGGCGAACCGGTCTGGGGAGCGGGCATGTAGACCGAGCCGACCTCCTGTCCGTTGGCCTTGTCATACGCGCGCAGCATCGCCCCGCGCTGCCCGGTGGGCGTCGTGAAGAAGCCCGCTTCTCCGGCGATGGTCAGCGTTTTCGTGGTGAGGACGCCGATGCGGCCGATCCGGCCCGTTCGTGGGATGGTCAGCCCTTTGAGCGCCGGATGGTTCCGGACGTTGTCAGGCGTTTCCCCATGGGGAATCTGCCACACCAGATCGCCCTTGTTCAAATCGATGGCCGAGATCGTCGCGTACGGCGGCTTTACGAGCGGAAGCCCCTGAATGAGGATCGGCGGAGCGGCCTCACCGCCGGCGGCACCCGCCGCCGGCAACGCCTGCGGTGGGGCGGCCGGATTCGGGGCCGTGCCGCGCACGTACGCCATGTCCGACCGCTTGCCGTCCGAGGCGACGAGCCCGAGGTCCGAGATCTGATTGCCCGCATACACATACAGGAAGTTCGTCTCGGGATCGAGCGACCCTCCCTGCCAGTTCGCACCACCCGTCGTGGAGGGCATCATGAGAGTCGCGAGCGGCCCTTCCCACCGGCTTGCGACCGGAGGCGTGAAGAGCGGGCCGATCTTGTAGCGCGACACGAGTTTCAAGGCCTCTGCGCGAAGCTCCGGGGTGTAATCGATCAGGTCGTCGACGGTGACCCCCTGGCGCGCGAACGCTGGCGGCTTGGTGACGAACGGCTGCGTCGCGCTGCTCTTCTCCATCGGAACGGTCGACTGCTCGACGGCGCGCTCCTCGATTGGCCAGACAGGCTGACCGGTGGCGCGATCGAGCACATACACCCAGCCCTGCTTGGTCGGCTGCGCGAGCGCCTTGATCAGTTTTCCGTTCACCGTGATGTCGGCGAGGATCGGCGCGCACGGGATGTCGAAGTCCCAGATGCCGTGGTGCACGAGCTGGTAGTGCCACCGCTTCTTGCCCGTTTTCAGTTCAACGGCGACGATGCTCTCGCCGTAGAGCCCGTTCCCCGGCCGATGCCCGCCGTAGTAGTCGCCCGTTGGCAGTTCGACGGGAAGGTATACGAGACCGAGCTCCTCATCGACGCTCATTTGCGCCCACACACCGGCGTTGCCCGAGTTGGCGGCAGCGGTCCCCTCCCAGGTGTCGATGCCTGCCTCGCCTGCCAACGGAATCGTGTGGAAGATCCACAGCCGTTTGCCCGTGCGCACGTCATAGCCACGCACGTACCCGTTGTCGTTGTCGCGGCGCCGCGGAATGCTGCCTGGCAGATGCGCGGCGCCGACGATCACGACGTCGCCAGCGATCACCGGCGCTGCGTGCAGACCGATCTCGCCGGTCACGGGATCCATTTCCTGATCGTCTTCAAGTTTCAGATCGACGATGCCGTTTCTGCCGAAGCGAGGTATCGGGCGGCCGGTCTTCGCATCGAGCGCAACCATCTGGTAGCCCGGCGTGACGTAGACGATTCGCGCCTCACGTCCGTCCGTCCAATACGACAGACCGCGGCCTGAGAGCTGTCGCGGCGCGGATTCACCACGCTTGCCTTCGTTCAGGCTGTACATCCACAACATCTCGCCGGTCGCTGCATCGAGCGCCACCACCGCGCGGCGCGTGCCGCCCGTGCTGTAGAGCACACCGCCCACCATGAGCGGCGTCGACTGCAGGTTGAACTCGGGCCGCGGCCCGAGCGCGTCGGTCTTGAAACGCCAGGCGATTTCCAGCTTCGAAAAGTTGTCCTTGTTGATCTGATCGAGAGGCGCGTACCTGGTGCTGCGAAGATCGCCGCCATAAGTGCGCCATTCGCCGTTCTGCGCGCCAATTCGGGCAGGACCGTTCTGTTGGCCGAACGTTGAGACTGAACCGACCGACAGGACCGCAACCGCCAACAGCGAGCCCAAGCGGCTCTTCGTCATGACTCCTCCTCGTACCTGGAATTGTTACGGCGGCGATTCTACGCCAAACGCGCACGCTAAAGCGTGCGCTCTACGGGGGTTACTACGTTGTTTTCCTGATCCTCACACGCCCGACCTTGTTGACGCCGCTATAGGCCAGCAGCAAATCCCCGTTCGGGGCGGTCACCATGTGCCGAACGACGCCGCCGCCGTTCGGGATGTTCCACTTCTGAAATGTCTTCGTTACGGGATCGAAACGCACGAGCGTGTTCGGCGAAATACCGGATTCGCTGTACCAGACGGCGCCATCCGACGTGGTGGTGATGCCGTACGGCAACGACGCCCGCCCGCCCGGGGAAGCAAACTCCTCGACCTGCTTTGTTTTCAGATCGAGGCGCCCGAGATAACCGCGCGAAAAGTCGGTGTACCACACGATGTCATTGGCATCCACCGCGATGCGGCGCGGCCGCGCTCTTTCCGGCAGCAGGTACTCGGTCATTTCCATCGTCGCCGGATTGATCGTGGCGATCTTGTTCGTACCGAAGAGATCGAATACCGGCGTGCCATTCGACATGATCACGATGCCATAGGGCGCCGAACGAGGCGGCGCTTCCTTCAACGTTATGGCGCCGGTCTTCGGATCCAGCTTGCCGACAAAGTTGCCGCCCTGCACCGTGAACCACAGGACACCGTTCTTGTCGAAGATCGGCGTATGCGGATCCCGGGCCGCCGGGTTGGGCATCTTGTATTCGGTGACCTGTCCGGTCTTGGGATCCAGCTTCCCGATCAAGCCGGCCGCGTTGCCCGTATACCAGATGTTGCCGTCGCGATCGGAGACCAGCCCGTGCGGACCGTGACGCCCCGGCAACGGAAATTCGCGAACCTGTCCGGTGTTCATGTCGACCCGCCCGAGGGTCTGTGCACCCTGCCCCGTGTACCAGAGGCTTTGCCCATCGACGCCGAACGCCGGATCGTGTGGATGCGCGTTTGGCGTCGTCGCATCCCACTCACTGAACTCGACGTCCACTTTGCCGGCGCCCTGGCCCCCGAGCTGGGGCGAGGACACCGCACACCACGCAAGCCGCAACCGCGATACACGTCAACCGGCGGACAAGGATCATGACTCCTCCTCTCTGCGCTACTGCGGTCTTTCGACGAACAACTCGCTGGCGGTGACGAAGCGTGGCTCGATGTCGACCGGCACGTCTTTCAGGCGATCGAGCACGATCTGCACGGGCGGCCGGATGACCGCGAGCTTTTCGATCATCTGCGTCGCGTCTGTGTAACCGCCGACCGCCTGCAGTGTCATGATGTCGCGCGTCAGGTCAATCACATTCTGCCGCACGCGCGCAGCATTGACACCAAAGGTCCCATCCGACGCAACGGTTACCCCACCGTTGTCGAGGAAGTAGTTGAGCTGCATCGCGACACCGCGGCCGTGCGCCTCGTTGATACCGAATCGAATCGATCGAAACATCGACGCCAGATAGGTCGTGTACATCGTCGCTTCGAGCGTCTTGTCCAGTTTGCCGCGTTCGACGAGGAACTGGAGAGCAAAGAGACCGGAGACATCAGCCTTGGCCTCTTCAATCGCGCTGTAGGTTTCCTTCAACTCCTGACGCACGGTGGTGGCCCGGCCGCCGACCGAAATGTTGTGCGGACCGAGGCCGTGCATCAGCTCGTGCATCAGGATGTGCGTGAAAAATGCTTCGAACGACACGTTGGCCTGATCTGCCGGTGCCAGTGCGACCTTCGCGATGGGCTGAAGAACCATGCGGAACTTGGCTTCCTGGTTGTTCTTCAGCATGACCCGCTTGCTGCCCTTCTCTTCGATGACACGTTCGTCGTTCGGGAGATTGAAAGCGGCCGTCTGCACGCCGCGGTTCGCGTCGCCTGAAGAGAACACGGTGTTGACGACGCGAATGGGTGCCATGGCGCCGAGCTTCGGATTGCGGTACTTCGCCTCGATCGGCAGGTTGTTCTCGATATCCTGCAGCTCCGACCCGAACCGTGCCAGCTTGACCGTCTCGGCATCGTCTCGGAGCGTGATGAACGCCTCGAACGCGGCCTTGTAGTTGAACCATTCGTCCTCGTACACCTCGTAAGGACCGATCGTGGGCTCGATGGTGGCATCGAGCTCCATCCACGCGACGTCGCTGGCGTAGTAGTCGTTGGACAACAGGGCTTCGGCCCGCGCCTCCAGATATTTCTTCAGCGTCGGCTGTGTCGTGGATGCCGCGGCTTCGCGCAGGAGCGCTGCGACCCGCCCGAGCTCGGCCTGATACTCGATGCTGTAGGGCACCGCTGTGAGACGACCGTCAGGTCCACTCCGGATCGTGGTGAAGAATCCGGTTGCATGCGTCCGCTCGGCAGGCGGAAGCGCTTTCATCCACGACTCAACCGCTTCTTTTGTGGATCCCGGCGGATAGAAGCTGCCGTGCGGTGGTTTCGGTGGCGCGCCGGGAATAAAAGGTTCGTTGTGGTCGAGACGCGACCATGGCCCCTTGTTGACCAGGAAGTAGTGAAGTCGCGCGCGGCCCAGCTCTGAAGAATCCTGAGCCAGCGCCAACAGCATCGATTCGTTGCCGGACCACACCTGCCGCAGGAACAGCGAATCGAAGATCTTCGCGGCTTCAACGAGCCTGGCAAGCGCCTGGCGCTCGTTCGTCGGCAGCGACGAGATGTCGGCGGTGAGTTCGACCGGCGCGAAGCGCGCGGCCATGGATCGAAGCTGCTGCACCATGGGATCCGTCACAGGTTGTGCGCCCTGTTGAGTTTGCTGCTGACCACGGCAGGCGAAGCCGGTGACAGCCAACGCGAGCAGAACGGAAGGAGCGATTCTGCGCATCAATGAACGCCTGAGCTCGTCTGGAACGCGGCGGGATCGGCGCCGAGCCGCCGAATGGCCGTTTCCCACATCTCCTCCGGCCGCACACCGAAAATGAGACCGGCATCGACCTCGGTGGTCAGCCAGGCCGACTCCGCGAGCTCCTTGTCCAGTTGTCCGGGGCCCCACCCCGCATACCCGACGAGGACGCGCGTACGCGGCGTCGGCGCCGACTGAAGGAGCTGAAGCGTGAGCTCCTGCGAAACCGAGAGCAGCACCCCCGGGCAGATCTCCCGCTGCTCCTCGTCCGGCCCCTGTGCGTCCGCCATCAGGACCCACGCGCGCTGCAGATCGACGGGCCCGCCCATCCACAAACGCACTTCCGGGTTCACCTCAATAGGCGGTTTCGTCTTGATCAGCTGCCACGCGGGCTCAGGTAATCGCCTGTTTACGACGAGGCCAAACGCCCCCTGGTCGGTGTAGTCGCAAAGCAATACGACTGTGCGGGCGAAGTTGGGGTCAGCCATTTGTGGCATTGACACCAGAAGGAGAGGAGTAGTGCCGCCGGCCATGGCGCCATCTTAATACCTTCACGGGCCACGGAGACACGGAGACACAGAGAAAACTCGAGCAAGCGCTTACCTTTGACCTTTGACTTTTGACTTTTGCCCTCGCTCGATCTGATCGACCGCCCATTCAATGTGCTCGCGAACGACCGGATCGGAAAGAGAGGGCCGATCGTCAGTCTCCTCGTCGAGTGCTGCTGCCGCGTCTGCCTGTTGACTGTTGCCGAGCGCCACGGCAAGGTTGCGGCGCAACCCGGTGAGCTTGGCGCGAGTCATCGCGCTTCCTTTCGTCAGCGTGCGCAGCTCGCTGTCGGGCCGCCGCCAGAGCTCCACGAGCCGCGGCATGTCGAGGCCGGGGCGTGCCTGCCATGCCGCGTCGCCTGACTGCGCGGGCACCTGGTTGTACGGACAGACATCCTGACAGATGTCGCACCCGTAGATGTGCGCTCCCAGCGTCCGACGGAACGGTTCGGGAATGTGCGCGCGGAGCTCGATCGTCAGGTAGGAAATACAGCGCGTGGCATCGAGCACACCCGGCTCGACCAGCGCTTCTGTCGGACATGCCTCGAGACAACGGGTACACGACCCGCACTGATCGAAACCAGGTATGTCCGGCTCGAGCGGCAGCGTGCAGATGATCTCCGACAGGAACAGCCACGATCCGAGTTCCGGGTTGATCAGACAGGTGTTTTTGCCAATCCATCCAATGCCTGCGTATTGCGCGTAGACCCGCTCCTGTACCGGGCCTGTATCCACGTATGCGCGAGCGTCGAATGGCTGCGGTGACTCTGCCCGCATCCATGCGAGCAGCAAATCGAGGCGTGCCTTCAACACGTTGTGGTAGTCGTCACCCCAGGCGTATCGGGCGATGACCGCGACGTCCTCCGCCGGCGCAGCTTCGTACGGTGGAACTGTGTTGTAAACGGTGCCCGTGACGATGACGGTGCGGGCACCCGGCACGACCGCACGCACGTCGGAGCGGCGATCGGCCGTTCGCGCCATGTACGCCATGTCACCGGCATACCCGTGACTCAGCCACTTGCGAAGAAAGGCGAGCTCAGGAAAATCGACAGCGCATGCAATCCCGCACAGATCGAACCCAATCTCGCGTGCTTTGGCTTTGATCGCAACCGACGTCAGGGCCACGTCACCACAATATCCCGTTCCGCCGGGGTCCGCGGTCGAGAATGACTCGACTACTCGCGTGGAGCTGGCTTCGAGAGGTACGCCTTCGACGCTGCCTCGTTCTTGAGCGGTGTCGCCTTGTCCGGATCGATCCGCACCATCAGGTAGTCGATGTGGTCGTCTATCTTCGTGAACCAGTGGCCGGTACCCGCGGGTATCACCACGACGTCCCCGGCCTTTATCTGGTAGGCGACGCCATTGCGGATCTCGGAGCCGTTGTTCCCGGGCCCGTTGAACTCACGAACGGTGAGCAGCGTGGAAGGGCGCCGCTGTCTGTTGGTGATGTCCGGGCCGAGCATCAGCGTGGCCGAGCCTTCGATCACGTGGTACACCTCAGAGACCAGGTCGTGCTCGGCCACGGAGTTCGGCGCGGGGGCGTCGAGCTTGCCGCGGTGAACCATTCCGATTCCGATATGGGCTTTTCCGATCTCGATGTCCCTGACCTGCTGATCGGTGAGCTTTTCTGCGATGGCTTTCTTCGTATAGGCCGCGAGCTCACTTGCTGGGATGTAGTACCCCGGACACATGTTGCAGGTGGGCTGCGGATCGGTGGGGTTGATCTTCGTTTGCGCCGCAAGCCCGGCCACGATGCACGCGCCGAGCACGAGTCCGATTGTCGTGTTCCTCATATGCGCCTCGCTCCCTCGCCTGCCCTGAGTCTCGTCGAAGGGCCGGTTCGTTCATGAATGAAGACGCATCGTAACCCGATCGAACGGCGTGCAGAAGTGAAGGGATGAGCCCAGGATGTTTGCTGGAAGGCGGAGTCGATGCCCGCTCAGCCGCGCTCCTTGAGCGCGCGAGCCATGCCTGCGAGGCGCCGCCCGTGTGCGCGCGCATTCGCGACGACGTCCCCTTCAGCGGTGGGTGGCGGGACGACGATCAATCCCGCACGAGCGGCCAAAGCATAAATCTGGTCGAGCGTCGAATGACCATCCCCTGAAATCAGCGGCGCCGCGATCTTCCCCGCCAGCGAATCAATCGATCCCAGAAACTCGACGTACCGTTCGATCTCGATCGAGGAATCCGCCGGCGTCGCAAGCACGATGACGTCGGCCCAGGTCGGGTCGGCAGGACGGGGAACTACATAGTCCCCGTTCATCCGGTCGAGATTCGCCGTCCATTCCGCGTCGGCTCGAATCGTCTTCGTGTCGGCAAGATCGGCGATCCGCCGCAAACGAATGTTGGCCTTTGCTTGAATGGCGCCAAGACCGGCCGCCAGCGCCATTTGCTCGGTCTTTCCGTAGCGTGAATAGAACGCCACGAGAACATTGACGTCCGCCATTCGCCACTCGGTTATGCAAGGTCGAACAGCAGCAACTCGCCTCCGGCGCCGGTCGCTTGCAACGACAGCGTCGACTCGTCGCTCACCGCCACACCGTCACCGGCCTGGAGTACCAGGCCGTTGACGTCGAGTCCGCCGCTCGCACACTGCACCCAGGCATGGCGGCCGGCGGCGATGGGATAGTCGATCGCGTCGCCGGCGCCGAGAACCGCCGCATACATGCGCGCATCCTGATGAATGAAGGCGGAGCGGGGATGCGTATTCCTGTCCGGACCGGCCATCAGGCGGAGTGCGCCGCGCTTCTCGACGGGATCGTAGGCGAACTGCTGATACGACGGCTCCACGTCGGCCGTGGCGGGAACGATCCAGATTTGGAGGAAGTGCGTTGGCTCGGTCGCCGACGCGTTGGCCTCGCTGTGAATCACGCCGGTTCCGGCGCTCATCGCCTGGACCTCGTTCGGGCCGAGCACATGCGCTTCGCCCATGCTGTCCTTGTGCGCGAGCTTCCCTTCCATGACGTACGACAGAATCTCCATGTCGCGATGCCCGTGCGCACCGAATGCCTTGCCGGGTGCGACGCGATCGTCATTGATCACGCGCAGGGCTCGAAAGCCCATGTGGTTCGGATCGACGTAGCTCCCGAACGAAAACGTGTGATAGCTGCTCAGCCAGCCGAGATCGCTGTGGCCGCGATCCGCGGCCTTCCGGAGTGTGAGCATGGTGTGGTTCTTCTTTTATGGTCTCCGCGTATGGCCTATATAGAGCGCAGGCTTTAGCCTGCGTGATCCTGCGCGCTGCCTTTGACGAGCTGCCGGACGACATACGGCAGGATGCCACCGTGGCGGAATGCGACAAGCTCCTCGGGCGTGTCGATCCGCGCGGTCGCCACAAATTCCACCGCACTCCCCTCGTCACGTCGCGCCACGACTCGAACATCCGAGCGCGGCTTGAGACCCGCGGCAACACCAACGAGATCGAACGACTCGGTTCCGGTCAACTTCAAAGATGCTGCATTCTGCCCCGCCTTGAATTCCAGCGGCAGGACGCCCATGTTCACGAGGTTGCTGCGGTGGATACGTTCAAACGACTCGGCAATCACCGCGCCGACGCCCAGCAACTGAGTACCCTTGGCCGCCCAATCGCGTGAAGAGCCCGAACCATATTCCTTGCCGGCAATCACCAGCAACGGCACGCTTGCGGCTTTATATCGGACGGACGCGTCGTAGATCGTCAGGATCTCGGTGCCCGGCAGATACCGTGTCCAGCCGCCTTCGGTGCCTGGTGCGATCTGGTTGCGAAGCCGCACGTTCGCAAACGTCCCGCGCACCATCACTTCGTGGTTGCCGCGCCGAGCCCCATAAGAGTTGAAGTCCTGCGGCTTGACGCCGCGCTCGATGAGATAGCGGCCGGCCGGGCTGTCAGCTTTGATGGAGCCGGCCGGGGAAATATGGTCGGTGGTGATGCTGTCGCCGAGCAGCGCCAGCACACGTGCGCCGGTGATGTCACTCGGCGGAAGCGGCGTCATCGTCATCCCGTCGAGAAACGTCGCCTTCCGGATGTAGGTCGACGAATCGTCCCACTGGAAGCGGCTTCCGTCAGGAACCGACAACGCCTGCCACCGGGTATCTCCGGCGAATACGTCGGCGTAACTGCTGCGGAACATCTCGGCGTTGACCGCACGCAGCATCGTTTCCTGGAGCTCCTGCTCGGTTGGCCAGATGTCCTTCAAGAAGACAGGCTTGCCGGCAAGGTCCTCGCCGAGCGGCTCCGACGTCAAATCCATGGTCAGCCACCCTGCAAGGGCGTAGGCCACGACGAGGGGCGGCGACGCCAGATAATTGGCGCGTACCTCCTGCTGAATGCGACCCTCGAAGTTGCGATTGCCGCTCAGGACGGAACACACCACGAGATTTTTTTCGCGTATCACCGCCGAGACTTCGTCAGGCAGCGGCCCGCTGTTGCCGATGCACGTGGTGCATCCGTAACCGACGAGATTGAATCCCAACTGATCCAGGTAACGGTTCAACCCGGCGGCCTGCAGATACTCTGTGACAACTTTCGACCCGGGGGCCAGACTGCTCTTCACCCACGGCTTGCGCTTCAATCCTTTCTCAACCGCCTTCTTGGCGAGCAGGCCGGCACCGATCATGACGCTCGGATTGGACGTGTTCGTGCAGCTTGTTATTGCAGCAATGACGACTGCGCCGTGATCGAGCTCGTCGAGCACCGGGTCGGCAACCGCAACGCCGGACTGAGCCAGAGTGCTTGTTGCCGCGGCAACGCCCTGCCGGGATCCACCAGCGTCTGCCGTCTTGGCCGATTTCGAAGGCGACTGCATCGACGGCAACGCGGTCCGGAATGCCGTCTTTGCACGTGCAAGGGATACGCGGTCCTGCGGCCGCTTCGGACCCGCGAGGCTTGGTTCCACGGTGGCAAGATCGAGCCCAAGCACCTCGGTATAAGTTGCCTCCGGACTGGATTCGGTGCGGAACAGCCCCTGCGCGCGTGCGTAATCCTCGACGAGGCGGATCTGCGCCGGATCCCGACCGGTGAGCCGCAGGTAGTCCAGAGTCATCTCGTCGATCGGAAAGATCGCGACCGTTGCCCCATATTCGGGGCACATATTTCCGAGCGTGGCCCTGTCGGCAATCGTCAGATGCCGTAAGCCGTCACCGAAGAACTCCACGAACTTTCCAACCACGCCGTGCTTGCGGAGGGCTTCGGTGATCGTCAGCACCAGATCGGTGGCGGTAGTGCCTTTCGGCAGCATCCCGGTCAACCGAAAGCCGAGCACCTGAGGGATGAGCATCGATACGGGCTGACCGAGCATCGCCGCCTCGGCTTCGATACCACCGACGCCCCAGCCCACGACGCCGAGCCCGTTGACCATCGTGGTATGCGAATCGGTACCGACGAGGGTATCCGGATACGCGACCGTCGTGCCGTCCACCGTGTCTGAAAAAATCACGCGGGCGAGGTATTCCAGGTTCACCTGATGGACGATGCCGGTATCGGGTGGAACCACTTTGAAGTTACGGAACGCCTGCTGTCCCCATCGCAGGAACGCGTAACGCTCGCGGTTCCGCGAGAACTCCAGCTCGGCGTTCAACGAAAATGCATCGGAGCGGCCGAAATAGTCCACCTGCACCGAGTGATCGATGACAAGCTCCACCGGCTGGAGCGGATTGACGCGATCGGGATTCCCGCCGAGCGAGACGATCGCGTCGCGCATCACCGCAAGATCAACCACGCAGGGAACCCCCGTGAAATCCTGGAGCAGTACCCGCGCCGGCATGAAAGAGATTTCATTGGACGCGCCGCCGGCAGCGTCCCATTGCGCGACCGCGCGAATGTCCTCCGCTTTGACGAAGGCGTTGTCCTCGCGGCGCAACAGGTTTTCGAGCAGGATCTTCAGCGAGTACGGGAGTCGAGAGACGCCGCTGAAGCCCGCCCTTTCGAGTTCAGAAAGACTGTAGATCTGCACCGGCTGCCCGCTGCTGCGGATTTGGGTGCGCGTTCCGAAACTGTTCAATGTGGGCATGGCTGGCGTGAACGATCATACCTTCCCGTCCAGCGAGTCGAGAAACGCCGACACGACGGCTGCAGGGTCGAGGCGGCGCGCATCCACGGCATAGTTCATCCGCCGCATGACGTCGGCCGTGATCCGTCCGCTCACCCGTCCAATCGCAGTGCCGATTTCGGGATGTCGCAGGAGCGTTGCGGAATGGACAACCGGAACGGCGTCGTAGGGTGGGAAGTATCGGCGGTCGTCTTCGAGCGCGGTCAGGTCGAGCGCCTCGATGAGTCCGGCTGTGGAATCGCCCGCGATAACATCCACTTGCCCCTCGGAAAGCGCGCGATACACCAGCGTCAGATCCATCACGCGTGGCTGTTCCCGGAAACGCAATCCGTAAGCATCGGCCAGACCCCGAAAGCCATCTGGCCGTTCCAGAAATTCGTAGCCGAAGGCGGCGCGCCAGCCGGGTGCGTGTTCGCCCAGCTGCGACAGCCGCGTCAGACCCCGTGCGCGCGCGTCGGCGGCGCGAACGAGAATGGCAAATGTGTTGTTGAAGCCAAGAGGTAACAGCATCGATCTGCCGGAATCGGCATACAGCCGGCGCACTTCCTCGACCACGGCGCCTGGCTCGCTTTGAATCGGCCGCTTGAAGACGGCGGTCAGTGCCGTGCCGCTGTACTCGACATAGAGATCGATGTCTCCGGTCTGAATCGCGCGGTCGCAGATGAATGTGCCGCCCAGATTGAGCCGGCGGTCGACCGGCAGCCCGGCGTAGCGCTCGATGGCCTGTGCCATCAGCTCTCCGAGAATGACCTGTTCCGTGAAGTTCTTCGAGCCGACGACGATTTGCTCACCACCCTGGGTGGCAGCCAGAGTAATTGCGGCGACACACACCATGGCGGCAGTCACCGCGGCTGCGCGCGCCATGCGTGGCGCACGGTGGCGGGCAGACAACGCGCGTTCGATCCACAGCAGGCCGCCGTCCACGAGCATCGCGAGCGCCGCCACCGGGACGGCACCGGCGAGAATCACGGTTGCGTCCACCATCGAGAGCCCACGATAGATGTACTCGCCCAGACCGCCTGCCCCGATAGCGGCGGCAATCGTCACGGTCCCGACCCCGACGACCGCAGATACGCGGACCCCGGCAATGATGGCCGGCAGCGCCAGCGGCAGTTCGACCTGGATGAGCCGCTGGCCCGACGTCATCCCCATCGCGTCGGCAGCTTCGAGAATGGCGCGATCGATCGAACGAAGGCCTGCGGCAGTCGTACGAATAACGGGTAGCAGTGCGTAAAGAATCAGGGCCGCAAGGGCGGTCCGAGCCCCAACGCCCCCGACAAGGGGCAGCGGCAGGAGAAATCCGAACAGCGCGAGACTCGGAATCGTCTGGACGATGCTCGCGGCGGCAGCAATTGGTCCTCCCACGCGCGGACGGCGCGCGGCAACGATGCCAATCGGAACGCCCGCAACCACCGCGGCCATCGTGGAGACCAGGACGAGCGCAACGTGCTGGGCTAGAAGCGTCCCCAACTCGGACGCGTGTGACGACCAGAACTGCAGCAGCGACGCCATGCTTCAGTTGGAGGCGGACTCGACCAGCATCCGCACCGTCGGGTGGGTCGATGACTCGAGCACAGTCCGCGGGCCACACTCAATCAGCACACCGGCGTCGAGCACACCGATGCGATCGGCCAACGTGAACGCTTCGCGCATGTCGTGAGTGACGAGCACGATGGTCTTTCGCACCCGCCGTTGAATGCGTCCGAATTCGCGGTGCAGTTCCGCGCGTGTGATCGGGTCGAGCGCCCCGAACGGTTCGTCCATCAGGATGACCGGTGGATCGGCGGCCAGGGCACGAGCGACGCCCACGCGCTGCCGTTGACCGCCCGACAATTCGCACGGCCAGCGCGCCGCGAATTCATGCGGCGGCAAACCAACCAGTTCGAGAAGTTCGCCGGTTCGGGCTTCAATGCGTTCGCGCGGCCAGTTCGCAAGACCCGGTACAAGGCCGACGTTCCGCGCCACCGTCATGTGCGGGAATAGACCGACGTCCTGAAGCACATATCCCGTCTGACGCCGCAGCGTTGTCGTGTGCCAGCTGCGCGTATCGCGTCCCCCCACGAGCACCTGCCCGCCCGAGGGTTCAAGCATTCGATTGATGAGCTTGAGGATCGTGCTCTTCCCGGCGCCGCTGCGACCGACGAGCGCAACGGTTTCACCGCGATCGACTTGAAAGGTAACGCCGCGGAGGACCTCGTAATCGCCGTGTCTGAACTGCACACCGTCGAACGCGATCACCAAGCGACTCTACAGCACACGGCACTGCCTTTGCCAATTGTGAGTTGGAGGTCCCTGATATGGATCAGCACAAGAAAAAAGGTCAGCAGTCGGATACTCCACGAGGTCAGGATCCGCACGAGCAGTCCGATTCGCAGCGGCCGGATCAGCAGAAATGGAACCAGTCGCAGAACCCGAAACGCGACGACACCGAACCACCGCGGCACGACGCGCCGGGGCGCGATGAGGGCGGACAGCAGTGGACCTGGGATCAGACTGGCGGCCAGAAGCCGCCACCCGACTACCGCTCCCGCAATCAGGGCCGTCAGGACTCGCCGTCAGGCACGGGCGGACGTGAGAAGGATGCCGGCAGCCACGGCGAACGCAACCTCGGTGGAGGTATTTCCAATCGCGGATTGGATCGCGAGATGGAGGAACAAGACGAGCTGCCCGACCGTGACTCGCGTCAGTCGGAGCGCTGAACGCCTAGAAGCCCACGAAGACGCCGCCCGAGATTGCGACGTGCGATCTCGGGCGGTCGTCAAACGATATTCCCCCACGCAGGAAATAGATCCGCGCATCAGTTCGCAAGCCCGCGGTCCGCACCGCTCCGACCTTGCGCGTCAGCAGCCAATACTTCAATCCGCCTCCGGCGTGGTACACCTGTCCCTGCTCCACCAGGGTCTGTCCTTCGTGCAGCTGGCGGAGATACCCGCCTCCCGCCGCAATAAACGGGACGAGCCGGGGACCCATCCGAAGCTCGTCCAACAGAACGAGCACACTCCCATCGAAGAAGTACCTGGTCGGCCCGCTCGGTGATCGTGATGGGAGCGGCCCCTTCGGCATCCGCCGTCACCCGGGACCGGATGTCGGGAGTGCTTCTCGTCAGCGATCCCTCGAGAACCAGGCGACGCGTCAGAGCCCATGCAACCCGCGCGTGCCACATCGGCGCTCGCCCGAGGTCGCTGCTCGCGGCAAAGAGCCGAAACGGCTGGCGGGCCGCATTGTTCCCGCGCAGGTTCGCATCGGCCGCGCCAAGCCCCGCCCCACCGAGCAGGCCGGCTCCGAAGTCCACTTCGATCTGACGGGCCGGCCGATCCGTCGCTGTCTGTGCGTACGCTGAACCAGCGGTTGCCACGACTGCCGCGGAAACCGCCAACAGAATAGCCGCCCTCACTTTGGCTGCACCGCGACGAGAACCCGTTCACCGACACCGCCCTTGGGCGCCACGAAGAGTCGATCGTGGAAGGCCACCCGAAACGCAATATCGATCGGATCCCGCGGGTCGAAGAAACTGTCGATGTCGTTGTCGTCGAGCGGTTCGACACGGATGATATGCGGACCCGGGTTGAGCCCGGCGATCTCGAACTCGCCGTCCTGATTCAGCGTAAAGCCGGCAATCAGGTGACCAGTCTCCGGGTTGAAGGCCGTGACATGGGCTCCGAGCACACCGGCGCCGTTGCGTGTTACCCGTCCGCGCGCCACGCCCGTGTTCTCGCGAAACCCCCCCTCGGGATAGAGGTCGGACACACCGGCGATATCGTCCGGCTGCAACTCGCGATCGAGCATGCCGGGTCCAAACGCAATCGGAAACATTACCGCACCCGAGCCTGTCACCCGCCTGTCTCCTGAGGGGGCGAGCTCCGTTTCCCCGAGCGCCGAATGTCCGAGACCGAGAAAGTGACCGATTTCGTGGAGCGCGATCGATTCCAGGTCGAACCGAAACGGATCGCCGGCCGGCGCGACCGACCAGAGAAACAGGGAATTGAAGAAGATGTCGGATTCAACGATGGACCCTGTGAGGGTATCGATCAGAAACGCGGTCGCACCGAGCACTCGATCCATATCGGGGTCGTTCTGAAAACCAAGCACGGGCACACCGTCCTCGTCGAACGGCTCAGATCCGGTAAAACTACCGAACTGAAATGAGATAGAGGCAGTCGGCACGGCCTCCCACCTTGCAAAGGCGCGCCCCGCGGCTGCCTGAAGATCAGACGAGGAAACGCCCGCCGCGCCCCGATCCGTTACGAACCATCGCACAGGCGTGCGATTCCACTTCAGCGAAGTCGTCTGGCCGGCCCGGATCAGGGAGAATTGCAGATACGCATGCACTGGCTTCGGGAAGAGCACCCCCACAGCGACGATTCCGATCAGCAGATGCTTCATCAGCGGCTCTCCAGAATCGCCTGCACCTGACGAACGAACGATTCGACAGGCATAGGTTTCCGCGCTGGATCGCCACGGACCACGCGTTCGACGCCGGTTCCCTGCGCGGTCACCGGCGCGGGCATTACGACGGCGCTCCTGGCGTCACTACGTTTGACGCGATATACCCCCTGACTCAGGCCGAACAATGTGGGGACCGCGGGCGCGCGCGTCCGCAGAAAGACCACCACTTCCTCTCCTTCAGCGAACTCTGGAGCGCCAATAATCACGCGACGGTACCTGCCGACCTGACCGGTGGGTATGCGGAAGGAGACCGTCCCCCCCGGGGATGAAGAACCTTTCAACGACTCGATCACCTGCACTGTCACCAGGCTTTCGATGATCCGCTGCGGTCCTGCAAGGCGGGAGCTTATGCCAATGACCCGCCCGTGCACGATCGATCCTGATTCCGTGACAACCGTCGTGAAGTCGGCGGGAAGGAGCACGGTGGCTGAGGCCGGCCGCGTCGTCGAAATGCATAGCGCAAGGTGCAAAACACAAACGACTCCAATCGGTGCCCGGTGCCTCGCGTGAATCTTGAACCTTCGATTTTGCATGGTCGGGTCGGCTCCTTTATGCAGAACTCAGGCCGCGGTGTGTTCGTCCCACCACCTCAAGAATGGCGTCGGCCGCGCGTCCGCTCGCGCCTGGAGCGCCGAGCCGTTCGCATACCATCTTGAGCGCTTCGCGCGTGCGGGCGTAGCGCTTCGCGTCGGTCAGCAGCGCGACGGTCTCATCGGCCACCCGCGCCGGCGTGAAATCATCCTGAATCAGCTCCGGAACGACACGCTGGCCGGCCACCAGATTCACCATCGCGTACATATCGACGTTGACGAACGGTTTTCCGAGTCGGTAAGTGATTGGCGACAGTTTGTAAACGACCACCATCGGCTTTTCATGGAGCGCCGCCTGCACGGTCGCGGTGCCGGACGCGGTCACGACAACGTCCGAGGCGGCGAGCACATCGTCGGTACGGCCGTCGACGACGGCAATGTCAGAGCGGAACGGCGCAAAGAGGTCGTCGGCCAGATTCGGTGCCCGTGCCACGACGAACTGCGCGTTTGGCACTCGTGCGCGAATCAACGGCATGGCAGCCGCCATGCCCGGCGCGATGCGACTGAGTTCGTTGGGGCGGCTGCCGGGCAGCAAAGCAACCGTCGGCGCGTCGGGTCTGAGGCCGAGAGCTGTGAGGAAAGCCGATCGCGACTGCTCGGCGCGGGCGATATCGACGAGCGGGTGTCCTACGAACTCGACCGGTATTCCTGCCTGCTCGTACAAGCCCGCCTCGAAAGGAAAGATGACGAGCACCTTGTCGACGAGCCGCTTCATCGTTTCAATGCGGCGCCGCCGCCAGGCCCACACCTGCGGGCTCACGTAATAGACAACGGGAATACTGAGCCGCCGGAGCGCGGCCATGAGACGGAAATTGAATCCCGAGAAATCAATCGCGACGAACACGTCAGGCCGGCGCGCACGGGCGTCGCTGACGAGGCGGCGATACATCTTCCACAATCGCGGCAGCACGCCGACGACTTCTACGAGGCCTGCGACCGTCAAACCTGTAAACGCGCCCGTCAGGGTCGCACCGGCGGCCTCGAGCCGCCGGCCGCCGAAACCCACGATTTCGACCGACGGCACGCGCGCGCGCAATTCGGCAGCCAGCGCGCCCGCGTACAGATCACCGGACGGCTCGCCGCACGAAATCATGATTCGCATGCGACCCGCTACTGCGGCCTGATAAAGAGCTTGTCGTCGAGGGGAGTATTGAACGCGACTTTGGTGAGTGTTCGCGAAAGGATGAGCGCGCCGCCGCGCCGTACTTCAGCACGGAAGGGCACTTGCACGCCGTCGACCGGCCGGTAATCGGAAAACATCTCGTCGGCCTCGACGGGCCGGCCATCCGGACCGGGTGTCTGAAAACTCTGCCGGGCGACCAGCGACTGCTTGTCGATGTACAACTTGACTGGCGGCAGGCCGGCGCCGCTGATCTCGAGCACTTTCAGCACCTGGCCGTCGCCCCCCTGCTCCGGCAGCAGCCGCACACTCAGCGTGCCTTCCGCCGCGCCTACCAGCAGGGGAATGATGTCGCGTCGCACGCTCGCGGCGAAGTCGTCCCGCATGGCCGGGGGAGCATCGTGGACGCCGGCGGGATCGCGAGCCCATGCCGCGCCGGCGTTGTAAACCTGCGCGACCTGCGCCGCCCCGACGGTGGCATCGACGCGAAACTTGTCGGGATAAACCACATACGTCTGAGTCTTGGATGCGATCGGCTGGTCGCTCATGTGGAACGTGGTTTCCGATTCGGCGACCACCGTTCTCACCTTCTTCAGCAACTCGAGGCCGCCCTTCGCATCGACAACGCGCTTGACAATGGCTGCAGCGTTCGCATCGGTCTGGCCCGCTGTAGATGTCCGCGAAAACTGACTCCCGACGCCATCTCTCGTGTACTGCAGTCGACCGAATCCGAACGATTCGGCCGATGCGAGCGATCCGCTCGGCTCTTGCGTCCGCGCGCGCGGCGCATCGCGCCTGAGCGTCGCCGACATCAAGTCGAGCTGCTCGATGGGAATGACTTCGATTTCCGTGAAACCCACTCGGCGGAGTTGGGGAACAAACGTCGAGGCATCTCCGACGAGCACGATGGACAGACGATCGGCACGCACGTACTGGCGCGCCACCCGCTGAATGTCATCGGGCGTAACCGACTGGACTCGCTCGCGAAACGTCCCGATCTCCTCGACCGGCAGCTCGTAAAAGACGACATTCAAGACCTGAGTGGCAATGTCGTTCGGCGTCTCGATGGTCAGCGGAAAACTGCCGGCAAGATAGGCCTGAGCGTCGGCCAGTTCGCGATCGAAGACGCGCTCGCGCTGAAGCTTCGACACCTCATCCACTGTCAGACGCAGGGTTTCACCCGTCGTCTCCGTGCGCGTGTCCGTCTCCGCCACGAAATGCCCCGATTGCTTGCGCGCCTCGGCGTCGGCCTGGGCCCCATAAGTGAGCCCACGCTCGGAGCGCAGCACGCGGTGCAAGCGGTTTGCGCCCTCCCCGCCGAGAATCTTCACCGCCAGATCGAAAGCCATGTAGTCGGCGTGCTTCCGTGGAATCGCGAGCTGCCCGACTCGAATTTCGGTCTGCACCGCGTCGGGCTTGTCCACTACGACGACCCGGCGAGTGGGCTGAGGCGGGTCGACAACCTTGGTGGCCGGCACCTCAGCGCGCGGCCAGCCGCCAAAGACCCGTTCGGCAGCCGCGAATGCTTCGTCGCCGGTCACGTCGCCGACGATCGCCAGAATCGTGTTGTTGGGAACGAAATAACGGCGGTGGTATTCCTGGAGGTCGGCTCGTGTGATTCCCGCCAGCGTCTCGGGTGTGCCCGTGTTCGGCAGTCCGTAGGGATGAAATCCATAGACCAGCCGCTCGAAGAGGACGCTGGCCACGTAGTCAGGGTCGTTGCTGCTGACCTGCAGACTGGAAATCGCCTGCTGTTTCTGGCGCTCGATTTCCTCGGCGGCAAACGCCGGGTTCCGCACGACATCGGAAAGCATGTTCATCCCGACGTCGAACGAGTCCTTCATGACAATCACGTTGACGAACGTCAGGTCAGAACCCGAGCCGGTGCCAAGCGCGCCGCCGATGAAATCGATCTCGTCGGCGATCTGTTCGGCCGTCTTGGTCGTCGTTCCCTGGTCGAGCAATGAAGCCGCCAGGCTGGCGACACCAACCTTGCCGGCTGGATCCTGCACCGACCCGGTGCGAACGAGCAGACGCATACTGACGGCAGGCTGCTCGTGATGCAGCACGGCAATGACCTGCATGCCGTTCGGCAGGGTGCGCACCTCATAAGGCGGGAACTTCACTTCGCGCGCGGCCAGCGGCCGCGGAGGCCGTTCGGAAGGCCACATCACGAAACGGCCGTCTGGCATGCGGTCGACCTGTGCGCCGACAAGCGACCCGCACAACGCCAATACCAGCATTCCAGCTCCGAGTCGCCGGAACAGCCGGGAGCCCGCGATTGTCGACGCGGCCGCCGGGGGTCGGAGAGCGATCATTTGGCGCCCCCTTTGGGCAGCACATGCAGGACGACGCGGTTCGACTGATTGAAGTGGGAGCGCGCAACCCGCTGCACGTCGGCAACGGTTGTTTTCATGAAAATGTCGAACTCCCCGTCGGCCGTCGTGATGTCGTTGTGGATAACCGCGGCGTGTGCCAGGTGCATCGCCTTGTCTTCATCCGATTCTCGGCTGAGGATGTAGTCGCGCGCGAACTGGTTCTGCGCGCGCTGGAGCTCGTGAGGTGTAACGCCTTCCGTCTTCAGCGACTCAAACTGCGCGATGAGCGCCTTTTCCGCGTCGGCAGGGGATCGACCTGGCTGGACGATGCACACGGCATAGAACAAGTTTGGGTGCTCGGTGATGTTGCCGCTCCCGAACGCGCTGAGGCAGAGGCGCTGGTTGTAAATCAGCTCGCGCGAAATCCTCGCGCTCTGACCGTCTGAGAGAATCTTCGACGTGATGTGCAACGGATAGGCGTCGGGATGTCCGTCGTACGGCACGTGGTACGCGACCACGACGGCCGGCAGCGGCCATGGTTCCTCCACCATCGCCCGCCGCTCCTGCGTCATCGCCGGTTCTTTCGGAATGTCGCGCGGGACTGCTCGCGGAGCTTTTGGTACTCGCCCAAAGTACTGAGACACGATCTGCAGCGCCTGCGCGGAATCGAAATCGCCGACCACCGTAACCGTGGCGTTCTCGGGTACGTAAAAAGTGCCGTGGAAATCACGAACGTCGTTAATCGACGCAGCCTCGAGGTCTGCCATGCTCCCGATGGTCGGGTGCTTGTATGGGTGCGCGACGAATGCGCGGTCGTAGATGATTTCCTGCAGGCGGCCGTACGGCTGGTTTTCGATCCGCATGCGCCGCTCTTCCTTCACGACTTCACGCTCGCGCCTGAACGCTTCGTCTTCGACTCGCAGCGTCGCCATCCGGTCGGCCTCGAGCCACAACGCCAGCGGCATATACTGCGCGGGCAGCGTCTGCCAGAACACGGTCACGTCTTCAGTCGTGTAGGCGTTGCTGCGGCCGCCAACGCTCGAAATTATCGAGGTGTGCGCATCGGGCTCCACGTTCTTCGAGCCCTTGAACATCATGTGCTCGAAGAGGTGCGCGAACCCTGTGCGCCCCGGCCGCTCGTTTTTCGATCCGACGTGATACCAGACCGCCAGGTGCACGATCGGCGTGGAGTGATCCTCTGAAAGGATGACGCGAAGGCCGTTCGGCAGCGTGGTGATCTGATACTGCAGCTTGGGCGGCCGGACAGCGGCGCTCACCGGTGTGAGCGCAATTGCGGCAACGGCCGACGCGACAAGGAAGAGGGCGACGCGAAACGGCAAGCGCATACTCCCTCGATTATGGCACCTTCACCGGCTCAAGAGGCGAAAGCCTGTCGTAAGCCACGTCACCGTCGAAAATTCCAGCTGATAGGGATCGATCCGACGTTCCCCCGCGACGAACAGTTCGAGGGCGGCCGCGCGTCCGTCCAGCCGGATGGCTCCGTCGCTTCGCCACCCAAACTGGTCTCCCCGGCCCTGAGAGTGGTCCACGCCCAGCACGCGAACGGCCCCGAGCGCCACGACCGCGACGTGCGCATTAAGCCGCACTTCAGCGCGGGCGTTCGCCTCCGCCTCCCAGTCGTAGTCGACAAACGACTTCGCGATCACGCCGCGAACATCCATCTGGCCTGCAAGCTCAGTGCGCCCGCGAACCAGCCGGCTGCGAACACGACCGCCAATCATGTTCCAGTCCACGGGAAAACGCTTGGGGCGATCGCTGAGATGCCGGGAAACGTGATGGAAAACTCCCGCAACCTCGACAGTGCCCGCCCGAACCGATGCCAATCCGCCGAGCGTGTAGTTGCCCTGATTGGGATCGAATTCTCGAAACTGGTCACCCAGAATCGTCTGATACGTCGCAAAAAAGGTCAGCGCACCGCGGCCATAGTCGATGAAATCAAGCTCACCGCCCCAATGCCCGTCCCAGACAAAGCGCGGATCGTCACTCGAGAGATGCTCGAGCCCCACGTGGAACGCGAACCGCGACAGGAAGTCGACGCCTCCCGACTCGGGCGGTGGCGTCTGACCCGGATCCGTCTGCGCGAAGGCTGGTAGCGCCATGGCTAACGCCATCGCGAAGGCGGCGACAACGACACGATTCACTCCGGGGACTCTCCAGATCCTCCCACCTGTGCGGCGAGCGCGGCGAGGCGCTCCTCCAATTCCTCGATGCGGCGTTTCAGCTCGGGTAGTCGCTTGAAGATGACTGACGCTTTGCGCCAGTCCTGACTTTCTATGGCCGGATAGCCCGACACCATCGCGCCGGGCGGAAGGGATTTCGTTACGCCCGACTGCCCCACGGCCACGCTTCCGCGGCCGATCGTCAAATGCCCTCCCACGCCGACCTGCCCGCCAAAGATGACGTCGTCTTCGATGTCGGTGCTGCCGGCAATACCCACTTGCGCCGCCATGAGGACGTTGCGGCCAACTCGAACACCGTGCCCGATCTGGACGAGGTTGTCGATCTTCGTGCCCTGGCAGATGCGCGTTTCACCCACTGCGGGTCGATCGACCGTGGTGTTCGCGCCAAGCTCGACGTCATCCTCGATGATTACCGTCGCGACCTGCGGAATCTTCTCGTGAGTGCCGTCGCCGCGCCGGACAAAGCCGTACCCGTCGCTGCCGATGACCACGCCGTTCTGCAGGATCACCCGGTTGCCGATGGTGACCCGCTCGCGAATGGCGACATTCGAATGGATCAGACAGCCATCACCGATCCGCGCACCCGGTCCGATAGTCACGTTCGGAAAAACGACCGTGTCGTCGCCGATGACCGCACCCTCGGCAACCGACACGAACGCGCCGATGGAAACGTTGCGGCCGATCTGCGCATCCGGTGCGACAGAAGCCCGCGGATGAATGCCTTCGGACGGGCGCCAGGCGGGAGCGAACAATCCAACCGCCCGCGCGAACGCCAGATACGGATCGGGCGTCCGCAGCATCGCGCATGGCGCGGGCTGCGCGTCATCGCGCAGGAGAACAGCAGAGGCGTGCGTGCGCGCAAGCGCCGATTCGTACTTCGGGTTGGCCAGAAACGTCAGATCGCCCGGCAGCGCCTCCTGGATGCCCGCCACACGAACGATCTCGACGTTGCCGTCGCCTTCGAGGCGACAACCAAGGCGATCCGCCAGGTCCTGGAGCTTCACGACAGATCCACAGAATCTATCACCGGTAGGGCGGCTTGGCGTACGCGTGCCGATGCGTTCGCTGCCGTGGCTCCTCGAAAGTAAGGTGGGATCTACGCGTGCCGCACCGCGACACGCTCGACGAAGGTTCTCAGATTCGGCAGGCGTAACCGTGATGCAATGTCGTGCACGCGCGCGTCTCGAGCAGCTGACTCCATGAGCACCACATCGCGCAGTTCCGTCAGCGGCGGGCAGGGACGCCCGGTCCACTCGACTCGACGCAATCCCTGTACGGCACCGCGCATCGACAGCCAATGCCCGACGACGCGGAACGCAAAGTAATACGCCACGAAGTTTGGGCCTGGCACGAGCGCGATGGGTCCCGAGACAATGAGCCCAATCGCGTCGATGACGAGCCAGATGCGATGACGGTCGTGGTCGCGTTGAAGTGTTCGGCGGACGAGGGCAAGCACCTGATCGAACGTCAGGTCCGGTGGATGGACAGCCGTGGCGAACGTCTGACGGCGGAGATTCCAGAGCAACCGCTGTTCTGCGATGCGCTGGGCGATCCAGGAGAGCCCCCGATCCTGCAGCCGGCCAACCCAGCTGCGAGGTTCGGCCGTCGTCTCCCGCCGATGCCGGTCCTCAGCCGCCCTCAGCATGACGCTGAAGTGTTGCCGAAGGCGACCGAACACGCCGGAGACGGGAACTCCTTCGGCAGCTCCTTCTGAATCTCCCGATGGTTCGCAATACAACTCGTACCGGTCGCGACCGATCGGGATGACGAACACGTCCATCAACACTGACGATAGCAAAGATCGGGTGTGCCCGGTGCGACGCGCGGGTTTCCACGTTTGCACTCTCGAGCACACCCTCGCACGCCGACGAGATGGTTAGTCCAGCTAAAGCCGGACACTACGAGAGCTACACGACCGTCCGTCGGCCGCTGATCAAGTTCACCACGAACAGCACCAAGGCAATTACCAGCAGCACATGAATAATGCCGCCGGCGACGTCAAAGGCGAACCCGAGCAGCCAGAAAATCATCAGCAGGACGATGAGCGTCCACAGCATTGGCAATTTCCTCCCCAGGCGGCGCCCCATGCGTTCGCCCACGACCTGAAGGGCAATTGGAATGCCAGTGGTATCTAGCGGACGCGACGGATACGGCCCAGCGGCGCGGGGGAAAGTGGAGAATGCCGCTCCACATAGCTGGCGACGACGTCCACATCGACCCCGACCGTAACGGGATCGGTGCCCCGCTCGAGCGCGGTGAGACCGTCTCCTCCCGTCCACAGGAAGCTGTTGGTCGCCACCCGATAGGGTCGCGCCGGATCCAACGGCATGCCGTTGATGCGCACCGACGACCGGTCAATTCGCTGGCCACGCGGCCGATCTGCGTTGTAGGCGAACGTAAAGCCGTGTGACACCTGCACGATGCGGGTTCGATCCCCGCCAAATTGCTGCTCTAGCACTTCGACCAAGACGTCGCCGCTCAACGATTTCACGATGACTTCGTTGCCGAACGGCAGCACGGAGAACAACTGCGCGTACGTTACGGGCGAGGGGCCCGTGGAATCGCGAGCAATGACGTCGGCCCGAAAACTGCCGGGGTTCGTGAACGCCAACTCGGCGCCCGCGCCCGGAGCTTTCGCGGCTTCGAGGAACGCATCGGCAACGACGTTGCCCAGCGGAAACTCGCCTGCCGCGCTCGGCTGTCGCGTCAGGCTCGACGTGATGGTTCCGACAACACGATTTCCCACCTTTTCCGCGATGGGAAGATAGCGAGCAATGAGAGCCGTCTGTGCGGCGTCCTTTTCGACGTCGCGCGTCACGACCACATTGCGCGCTCCCTTGGCCACAACTTCCCCGTTCGACCGCTGCACGCGGAGATCGATGTCGGTGATGACCCTCCCGGCGGAGGAGGCACTCGTGACGAGCTTTCCGTCAATCGTGCAGTTGTAGGCCTGGTGCGAGTGCCCGGAGACGACGATGTCGATGTCGTCTGTCATGCGGGTGACCAGCTCGACCAGAGCGGGCGATATGCGATCGCATCCGTTGATATCGCCGCTGCGCTGCTCGCCCCCCTGGTGCATCAGGACGACGATCGCCCGCACCCCCTGATCGCGCAGGGCGCGCGCGGCCTCGTTGGCGGCCTCGGCTTCGGGACGAAAGGTGAGGCCGCGAATGCTCGCCGGGACGATGACCGTCGGAGCCGACTGCAGTATCAACCCGATGAAGCCGACGCGAACGCCGCCAACTTCGCGGATCGCGTACGCGGGCAGCAGTAATCGTGGTGTCGTCCCTTCCACACCGGCCAATTTCACAAACTGCGGATCGGCTTTCTGCGGGTCGAGCATGACATTGGCCGCGAGATACGAGAACGACGTTCCGGAAAAAGGAGTGCCATCCTGACAGCCGTCTACCGGATGACAGGCGCCGCCCTTCTGAATCCGGTACAGCTCCCACCACCCCTCGTCGAGGTCATGATTTCCGAGAGCCGACAGTTGCACTCCCGCCAGGCTCAACGCCTCGATCGTCGGTTCGTCGTGAAAGAGACTCGACAGAAGCGGCGTCCCCCCGATGTTGTCACCCGCCGCGACGATCACGGTGTTGGAATTGGTTGCTTTCAGCCTGGCGAGGTGTGTCGAGAGGTACTCGACACCACCGGCATCCATTGACGCGATGCGGCCGACGCCGCCGGCCGCCGGCTCGAGCGCGCCGTGAAAATCGTTGATAGCGAGCAGTTGGATGTCGACGGTGCCGTTCTGCGCGAGTTGTGCGACCGTCGCCACACCCACGATTGCGGCGGCGCAAACCAGGGCAATCCGCGTCCAGCGCGTCACGATCGAGAATGATAGCTGAACATGCTCCGCATTGGCGCGCACATGTCGATCGCTGGAGGCATCTCGAAGGCGGTCGATCGCGCGCTCGTCCACGGATGCGAGGCGCTGCAGATCTTCACGAAGAACGCCAGTCAGTGGAAGGGTAAGGCGCTCGATCCAGGCGACGTCAATACCTTCCGCATGCGGATCGAACAGACCGGCATCACGCCGGTCGTGTCACACGCCAGCTACCTGATCAACCTTGCGACGACGTTCCCGCTGCTCCGCCAGCAATCCATTGCCGCTTTCATCGACGAGCTCGATCGCGCCGAGGCGCTGGGGCTGCTCGGTGTCGTCATTCATCCAGGTACGTGCACGGCCGGGACCGAGGAGGACGCGCTTCGTCTGATTGCCGATGCGGTTCGGCAGGCATTCAAGGCGCGGTCGCGGCGCAAGACGATGGTGATTCTCGAGCACACTGCCGGTCAGGGACGAACGCTCGGCCACCGGTTCGAGCATCTCGCAACGATCATCCGGCATCTGCGCGGCTCGACGCGTGTCGGAGTCTGTCTCGATACCTGCCATCTCGTCGCGTCGGGGTATGACATCACGACCGAAGCGGGTTACATCGATACGTTCGCGGCATTCGACCGCATCGTTGGAATCGAGCGGCTGAGAGTATTCCACGCAAACGACTCCAAGAGACCCTGCGGGAGTCGCGTCGATCGCCATGAGCACATCGGCCGCGGGTGCCTTGGAGAGGAGCCCTTCCGGCGTCTCCTTCGCGACCGACGGTTCGCGGGACTGCCGATGCTCATCGAGACGGAGAAGTCGAAAGGTTTCGAGAAGCGCGGCACGCTGGTCGCTGACCCGCTCGACATGCAGAATCTGCAAACGCTCAGGCGACTGCGAGGTGACGGATCCTAATCGTCGGCTCGTCCGCCGTTGCCGACTATCGTTGACGCTTCGAAGCGCGCCGGCGAATTTCCTCCGAAGCGCATGTCTCCGACCGTGACCAGCGTACCGTCCGCAACGGGTGTCAAGGTCCAGAACGGAAAGCGCGACCAGACCAGAAACCCACGGATGCGGGGCACTTCGCGCGCGCGCGCGACGCGCGGATCGGCATCGTTCTTGGGGATTGTTGTGCCATTGAAGATGACGCTCGGCGGCAGCCACTTGAAAGTCCCTCGTTCGTAGTGTGCGCCGGCATCGATGACGACGTCGCGGGTGAACGGCGTGACAGGCACGGGGCCCACCATAACCGCGTGCGGCGCCCCCCCGCGCTGGCTGCTCCAGGCAGCGATGACGATCTCTCGCGCTGCACGCGCGGCCACGACCATGACGATGATGTAAATCGCAGAGATGATCAGCGCCCGCCGCGCAGAGGCCACGCTCGTCCACCGACGCGCGATCCAGATGCCTGCACCGAGGATGAGCCACAGCCACGGATCGATGATGAACAGCGTGTCACCATAGAACCAGCGCCAGCTGAACGGCGCCAGAATCCGCAAACCATATGGATTGAGAAGATCGAGTAGTACGTGTGAAAGAACGCCGACGTACGACAGCAGCAGCAGCCATCTGGCTCGCACCGGTGCGCCTGCGCGATCCGGAAACGCCCGCGCGATCGCGAGCACAACGGCGGTCAACACGACTGGAAGGACGACCTGAGCAATCGAACCATGCGTCCAACCCCGCCTGAATGCCAGCGCCGGCGTGGATGTGGCAAACACCAGAACATCCACATCGGGAAGATTTGACGCAATCATCAGCGTCGCGTTGCCAAAGCGTGTACGCTTCTTCAGCCCCGCTTCTCCGAACGCGGCACCAACGAGGGTATGACAAAGATTGTCCATCGCGGTGTTCCATTATCATCGGGTATCCCCTTCACATTGGTGCATACATGCGTCTGCTCCGAGTAGCTGTGTACGCGATCCTGCTGTCCGCTTCGACCGTTGGTCTCGTCGCGTGCGGTCTTTTCGACAAGGACGAATCGCCGACGGCGCCTTCAACTCCCCGCCCGCCAGCGGCCAGCGCGCCGGTTCGTTACACTGCCATCGGGGCCAGTGACGCCATCGGCGTCGGCGCCAGCGTGGTGTGCGTCCCCTTCACGCCCTGCGAAAACGGCACGGGGTATGTTCCGCTGCTGGCGCGGCGCGTGGCTGGATCGCGTGAGGTCACACTGACGAATCTGGGAATTCCGGGGTCGGTGCTGAGCCCGACCATTTATCAGATCGCGCAGGCGCACGGCCGCGACATTCCAGCGAACTTCGTCGATCGCGAAATGCCGTTTGTGCCTTCCAATGCCACGCTCATCACAATCTTCGGAGGGGCAAACGACACGAACGCACTGGCCGACGCCATCGAGCGCGGAGCGGCCGGCAACGACGTGCGTGGATACATCGCCACGCAGGTCCGTGCATTTGGCGCGGATTACGAACGGCTGGTTCGCGGGGTCCGTACTCGCGCACCAGAAGGATTCATCATTCTCCTCAACGTCCCCAATATGGCCGGCCTGCCATACGCGGCGGGCTTTTCACAATCGCGCAGGCAGGTGCTGCAGGCCATTTCCGTCGGCTTCGCCCAGGAAGCCAATCGACAGGCGGGTCCGGGCGTGGTCGTGCTCGATGTTCTGTGTGACCCTCAGGCGTACGATCGCGGGCGGTATTCCGGCGACGGATTCCATCCAAACGATGCCGGCTATGCTTACCTGGCCGAACGACTTCTCACGCTGGTGAACGGCGCAACCCCGTCGGTGGCTGCGGCCTGCAGCCAGATGAATCTCGTACCTGCTCTCTAAGCTCTTACAACTGGCCGATCTCACCGAAAACCTGCGCCTCGAAAACGAAGAGCCGAGCCCCTTGGCGCCAAGCGTCCGCAGCCAGCGTCGCCTTTTTACACGTGTGGCTCACGAAGGTCTCCCGATCCCACCCGTGCTCGGTCGCCACCTGAGGAAGCAGCAGCCCGCGTCGGTGGCCCTGTTCGACGATCACGCCGTGCCGTCCCAGCTCGATCTCGGCAATCGACCGCACTTCGCGTTCCGGCGTCAGGACCGAAATTTCAATGTCGATGTCGTTCAGCTCCATGAGCGAGACAGGCTCGAACCGGGGATCGGAATCCGCAACGGCGCCGGCAAGATGCACGATGGTTTCTGCGAGGGGCGCGCTCGTCTCGATGCGCCCCAGGCACCCCCGAAGTTCGCCGAGACGGTGAATCGTGACGAAGGCGCCGCACGGCTGCCCCAATGTCCCGTCCCCCCCAACCGCTGGTGGCGTCTCTCCGCGAACCCTCGCCTCGAGGGCCAGGCGTGCGAGGGCGAGCAGGCGCTGCTGATCTTCGAGGTTGACCGCGGGGTCTTCACGTTCTTCGTTCATGACAATTGCACGTTACCAGATGGCAGCGGCCATGTAGCCGACGACGCTCGACTTGTCGCCGGAAACATCTCCGGAGTCCGCATAACACAGTATCTGTGATTGAGCGCATCCGAGCTGCGACGCCGCACGGAGCACGGATACCATCGGGCCGCCTCCGCAGGCGTGCCGGGGCTCGCGCTCCAGGGCGTCCATCAAACCATCGGGGTCAAGCTCTTCCACTAACCGGATCACGACTGCGTCGAGCTGCGACGCTGTGGCGGCGTCCTCGTAGTGCGACAAATCGCTGCTGGCCACGAGCAGCACATCGCCATCGGTGTGGGTTTTGAGCACGGTCGCGAGGCAATCGCCGAGCGCGTTCGCGGTCGCACTGTTCTGGTGTCCCATCGCAAGCGGCACAATCGGCACACCCGGCAACAGGCGCGTGATGAACGGCAGCTGCATTTCCAGTGAATGCTCGCGACCATGAGCAGCCGGATGTTCAATGACCAGCTGGGACTGCGTCGCAATGGCGAGAGCCAGATCTTCGGCAATCTTCACGTCTCCGAGTGGAGACTCCCACGCCCCACGAGGCCATATCGACACGCCGCGGAAGCCCACGAAGTGAGACGGACCAACGATGATGATCGCGGAGTATCGACAGTGACGCAGGAGCGCGTAGGCGTGCGCGGCAACGGGTCCTGAATAGAGGAGGCCTGCGTGGGGCGCGATGAGAGCGCGGGGACGAGGACGCTCCGGTGGCTGCGGCACCGCTCCGAGATGAGCATCGACGGCGGCCTCGAGCTGCGCCCGGCCGCCAGGGTACCAACTGCCTGCAACGGCTGCGGTTCTCACATCGCGCATGACATCACGTAGCCGCGGTGTCGTCTTTCACGAGAACCCTGCGCGCACTCATGGGAGCGGTCCGCCAAAGCACGGAACGTGCCGGGAAACACTGCACACCATCAACGGTTCGTGCGCCAGCCGCGCGGACTGTGCCCAATGACTGGCTGGCGATGATAGCATCGGCGAATCATGTCGTCCGGACTGACCGTCGCTGATGTGGAGCGGATCGCGGCGCTCGCTCACCTCGAGCTGACCCCGGACGAAATGCAGCTCTTCACGCGACAGCTTGCCGATATCCTCGCGTACGCCCAGCAGGTGCAGGCGATTGACACGAGCGGTGTGCCGGCAACGGCGCACGTCCACGTCGATGAACGCACCGAGCGCGAGGACGAGCTTCAACCGTCGCTTCCGCTCGAAGAGGCGCTCGCCAACGCCCCGGACGCGGCAAAGGAGGCCGGACTCTTCCGCGTCCCGCGTGTCATTGGCTGACATCTTTCATTCGAGCGTTCGCGCCATTCGCGACGAGGTGGCTGCCGGGCGCGTATCTGCAGTAGAGGTCTGCCGCGCGTGTCTCGACCGGATGCGCGCCGTCAACCGAACGCTGAACGCCTTCAATCTGATCGACGAGGATCGCGCGCTGACGCGAGCTGCGGAGATCGATCGGCGGCGCGCGGCGGGCGAGCCACCGGCGCCGCTCGCCGGTGTGCCGGTTGCCGTCAAGGACAACCTCTGCGTGCGCGGCATGCGGACCACCGCCTCGTCCCGGATCCTCGATCGCTTCGTGCCTCCGTACGACGCTACGGTCGTGCAGCGAATCGAGAACGCGGGCGCGATCATCGTCGGCAAGACGAACTGCGACGAGTTTGCGATGGGGTCGTCGAATGAGAACTCCGCGTTCGGCCCCGTGCACAATCCGTGGGCGACCGATCGCACACCGGGTGGTTCGAGTGGCGGCTCCGCCGCGGCCGTATCGGCTCGCTGCGTACCGCTCGCGCTGGGATCCGACACGGGTGGATCCATCCGGCAGCCGGCCGCGTTTTGCGGCGTGGTCGGCCTCAAGCCAACGTATGGCCGAGTGTCCCGCTACGGGCTCCTCGCCTTCGCGTCGTCGCTGGATCAGATTGGACCCCTCACCCGCACTGCGGGCGATGCCGCGCTGGCGCTGTCAGTGCTTGCCGGCGCCGATCGGGCCGATGCCACATCGTCGCATCAGGAGGTACCTGACTTCAGCGCGGCTCTCACGGGCGAGGTCAAAGGCGTGCGGATTGGAATCCCGCGCGCCTTCGTTGCAGAAGGCGTTGACAGCGGTGTTCGTCAGGCCTTTGACGCGGCGCTGGCGACGCTGCGCAGTGGTGGGGCAACGCTGGTGGATATCGATTTACCGCATGCGACGTACGCGATTCCTGTCTATTACCTGGTGGCCACCGCTGAAGCGAGTTCGAACCTGGCACGCTACGACGGCGTCAGATACGGATATCGATCGTCGCGCGACAAGGAGCAGGGACTCCGAGCGATGTACTCTCGTAGCCGCGACGAAGGATTCGGAGCGGAGGTGAAACGGCGCATCATGCTCGGCACATACGTGCTGAGTGCGGGCTATTACGATGCGTTTTACCTGAAGGCGCAGCAGGTACGGACGCTGCTGCGAAACGACTATCAGCGCGCGTTCGAAAAAGTCGACGTCGTGGCGATGCCGACGAGCCCGATTCCCCCGTTCAGGCTCGGCGAAAAGACAGACGATCCGCTCCAGATGTATCTGGCCGACGTGTTCACGGTCAGCGCCAACCTGGCGGGCCTCCCGGCCATCAGCATCCCATGCGGGTTCGTCGAACGATCGGAACG
Source organism: uncultured Acidobacteriota bacterium (assembly GCA_963814955.1). Lineage (GTDB taxonomy): Bacteria > Acidobacteriota > Vicinamibacteria > Vicinamibacterales > UBA2999 > DATCJA01. Next base: position 428,544 of record CAWFEX010000004.1, on the reverse strand, counting down.
CTCCGAACGCCTTCCCGTCGGTCTGCAGTTGACCGGCAGATTGTTCGACGAATCAACGTTGCTGCGTGTCGCCGACGCCTACGAGCGCATGACGGACTGGCACACCCAGACGCCGCCTATTTGAATACGCTCTTGAGCGCGTCGAACTGCGCCGTATCCGTTTCGTCGATTCGCATTGGCGTCACCGACACCCAGCCGTTCTGGACGGCCCAGAAGTCTGTGCCCTCGGGCTGCGGAGCGCTCACACGTTCGTTGTATACGTTCCAGTAGATCACTCGCCCTGAGGGATGCTTCATCTCAACGAAGCTCTCCTGCCCTGTGCGCACCTGGCCCTGCCGCGTGATCATGTAGCCCTTGTACCCGCCAGTTGGCATCGCCGGAATGTTCACGTTCAGGTATGTGTTGGGCGCTATTCCGTACTGCTTGACTCGACGCGCCACCCACAATACTTCTTCGGCGGCGTACACGAGCTCCTGTGGAAACACGGCGCCCGACATCGACGCCGCAATGGCGGGAATGCCGTGCATGGCGGCCTCTCGGGCCGCACCGACCGTTCCCGAGACGAACGCCGAATGCCCGAGGTTGTATTCGGTGTTGACCCCCGACACGACCAGGTCGGGCCGCGGCATGACGATGTTTCGAATGGCAATGTTGACCGTGCTCGCGGGAGTGGCAGTCAACCCGATTGCCGGCAGGCCGTTCGGCAGCGTCAGGTCCTGCCGGAACACCGGCTCGCTCGTGATGATCGAATGTGCCTTGCCGCTCTGATTGTCGGCCGGAGCAACCACAATCGGCGTGCCGATTGCCTGCAGCGCCTGCGCGACCGCAGCAATGCCTGGTGCGCGAACCCCGTCGTCGTTGGTGACAAGAATGCGGTATGGCGGTACCTGACGAAACTGTTGCGCGTCGATCGGCGCCAGCAGACAGACCGCGACCAGCAGTACGAAGAGCGTGCGGCACTTATGCATGCCGCGAGATTACCAGATTAGACGGTTTCGCTGCTGCCCTGCGGCAGATCGTACAGGACGAGGCCCTGACGGACCTCCTCCATTGCGATGCGCTCGGCTTTGTGCGGCAACGAGTGATGAACGTCCGCGGGGGCGTCCGCGTCGATGCGCGGAAGGGCACCGCGGCGAAGCTGTTTCGCACGCATGGCCGCGATGTCAACGAACAGAAATCGACTTTCGATCGGGGGAGCCTTCGGACGTGGCGCAGGCGGCGCCTCGGATTCTGAGTCAGAACCAAGCACGTCGTTGGTTTCCATAAAGGGAGACTACACCAAACGACGCCTCGGGGCCGATTCAGGCGCCGCTGCCTGAACCAGCCCTGAGGTCCGGGACACGGAGACGGCTTACGCCGCGATGTCGACGGTCACCGTGCGGGGCTTGGCCTCGTCTCGGAACGGCAACTTGACGGTCAGCACGCCGTTCTTGAATTCGGCCGAGACCTTCGAGGCATCCACCGTGTTTGGCAGAGTGAACGAACGGCTGAAAGTCCCATACTGCCGTTCGACGCGACGGAACTGCTCCTCCTTGACGTCCCCCGGCAGCTTGCGCTCACCACGGATGGTCAGCGTGTTGTTCTCGACGGTCACCTCGATGTTCTCCCGAGTGAGGTCGGGAAGCTCTGCCTTCACGACCAGATCGTGCCCCTCCGTCTCGTAAATATCGACCGCGGGAATCCAGCCGGGACGTCCGCTCACGTCCTCATCCCTGACGTAGATGTTGTCGCCGAACATGCGGTTCAGCCTGTCCTGCAGCGTCGCGAACTCACGGAACGGATTCGTCTCTACTCGTGTAATGGCCATCATGTTTCTCCTCCAGGCGGATCCGAATGTCCACCTCTGCTTTCGATTCATGCCTCGACGACTTCACCCTCTTTGACGTCGTCGCCCGTCGATGCCGCGGCATGCGCGGCGTTTCCCTGCGACTGTTTGTAAAGCTGCTCCGCCATCGCGTGAGAAGCCTTTTCCAGGCTTTGTACGGCGCCGCGAATCGCGTCGAGATTGTCGCCCCTGGTTTCTTCGCGAAGCCTGGCGACAGCGTTCTCGATCTGGGTGACGTCGGAGGCGGCCAGACGATCGCGGTTCTCGTTGACAGTCTTTTCAACCGAGTAGGCGAGCGCGTCGGCCTGATTGCGCGCGTCGATCAGCTCTCGACGCGTTCGATCCTCGGCTGCATGAGCCTCCGCGTCCTTCACCATGCGCTCGACGTCCTCCTTACCCAGACCAGACGAGCCGCTGATGGTGATCTTCTGTTCCTTGCCGGTGGCAACATCCTTCGCCGTCACGTTGACGATGCCGTTCGCGTCGATGTCGAACGCGACCTCGATCTGCGGAACGCCGCGCGGCGCCGGCGGAATGCCCACCAGATGGAATCGACCGAGCGTGCGGTTGTCGCGCGCCATCTGTCGCTCACCCTGGAGCACGTGCACCTCGACGCTCGTCTGATTGTCGGTGGCCGTAGAGAAGAGCTCGCTCTTCCGTGTCGGAATCGTCGTGTTCCGCGTAATCAACGACGTCATCACGCCGCCAAGCGTTTCAATCCCGAGTGACAGCGGGGTCACATCGAGCAGCACCACGTCCTTCACTTCGCCCTTGAGGACGCCTCCCTGAATAGCTGCGCCCACAGCGACCACTTCGTCCGGGTTGACACCCTTGTGCGGCTCTTTGCCAAAGAAATCCTTGACGAGCTGCTGAATCTTCGGCACGCGCGTCGATCCACCGACCAGCACGACCTCGTCGATGTCCGACGGCTTGAGTCCTGCGTCGGCGAGCGCCTGCCTCAGCGGCGCCATCGAGCGCTGAAGCAGATCGTCGACCAGCTGCTCGAACTTCGCGCGCGTCAGCTTCATCTGCAGGTGCTTCGGGCCGGTCTGATCCGCCGTGACGAACGGCAGATTGATTTCGGTTTCGAGGACCGTTGACAGCTCGATTTTGGCCTTCTCTGCCGCTTCCTTGAGACGCTGGAGCGCCATTCGGTCGCGACTCAGATCGATGCCATCGCTCTTCCGGAACTCTGCGGCGATCCATTCGATCACCCGCTGATCGAGATCGTCTCCGCCCAGGTGCGTGTCGCCGTTGGTCGATTTCACCTCGACGACGCCCTCGCCCACCTCGAGGATGGAAATGTCGAACGTGCCGCCCCCAAAGTCGTAGACGGCGATCGTTTCGTCCTTCTTCTTGTCGAGACCGTACGCGAGCGCAGCAGCGGTAGGCTCGTTGACGATGCGGAGCACGTTCAGTCCGGCGATCTTGCCCGCGTCCTTGGTTGCCTGCCGCTGGGCGTCGTTGAAATAGGCAGGCACCGTGATGACGGCGTCGGTGACCTTCTGCCCCAGGTAGTCTTCAGCTGCGGCCTTCAGCTTCTGCAGGACCATCGCCGAGATCTCGGGCGGCGAATGCCGCTTGCCGCGTACTTCAATCCATGCGTCGTCGTTGTCGGCCTTGACGACCTTGTACGGAACGCGCGCGCTCTCCTGGGCAACCTCCGCGTGCTTGCGTCCCATGAAGCGCTTGATTGAAAAAACAGTGTTCTCGGGATTGGTGACGGCCTGCCGCTTCGCGACCTGGCCGACGAGGCGTTCGCCTTCCTTGGTGAATCCCACGACAGACGGGGTCGTCCGCCCACCTTCTTGATTGACGATGACGGCCGGCTCACCGGCCTCCATGACGGCAACAACCGAGTTGGTAGTGCCGAGGTCAATTCCAATGACTTTGCTCATTGCGTGTTCGCTCCAGAACGAATAGTAACACGCTGTGAGTGTTTGTCAAGCATGTAATCTTAGTGTTTTACACTCATATACTAACTGTAGAGATGGCGCGAGCCGAGCCGCCACCCGTATCGAACCTAGGCGTTAGAGAGGCGGCCGGACTCCCCTGTGAGATCATGAGCGCGTCCGATGGCGCAGTTTTCCCTGATTCCCTCCGCCGAGACGACCGACCTTGCCGAGGATATCCGGCGACTGTTCGACGATCTGGCGCGGACGCTTCCGCGCGAACAGCGGGTCTATTCAGGCGAGTGCCACCCCACGCTCGATGTCCGCGAAACGGATGACATCGTCGAGATTACGGTCGACGTAGCGGGCATGCCGACTGACGCACTTCGGGTTCTTTTCCGGGCGGGCATTCTGCTGATCGTCGGCGAGAAGGCTCCTCTCACAGGACCCGGTGAGCACACGTACCACCTGGTGGAACGCGAGTTCGGCCGATTCGCGCGCGCCATACGCCTGACCGGCGCCTTCGATGTCGCGAAGGCGCGCGCCACGCTTCACGATGGCGAGCTGACGATCGTGCTGCGAAAGATCAGCGAGCGCCGGGGTGTGGCGCACGGCATTCCAATCGCGCCAGAAGTCGAGCCGCGCACGTGAACCTTCTACTGGTCGGAGACATCGTTGGACGCCCCGGTCGCGAGCTCGTTCGCCGCGGCCTTCGTGCGGTCATCGACGCCCACGGAGTCGATCTCGTGATCGCGAACGCGGAAAACGCCGCGGCTGGATTCGGCGTGACCAAGGACATCGGCGACTCGCTGCTCGAGGCGGGCATCGATGTGATGACGTCGGGCAACCACATCTGGGACAAGAAAGAAGCGCTCGACTACATCAAGGCCGAGCCGCGACTCCTTCGTCCGGCAAACTTTCCGGCGGGTGTGCCCGGACGCGGCAGCTATGTGGCGCAAACGGGTGACGGTCGCGCGGTTGGCGTGATCAACGCGATGGGCCGGGTTTTCATGCAGCCGCTCGACGATCCGTTCGCCGTGGTACTGCGGGAGATCGAGTCGATTCGCCATCGCACCCGCGTCATCATCGTCGACTTCCACGCCGAAGCCACCAGCGAAAAGATCGCCATGGGGTGGCATCTCGACGGCCGGGTTACAGCGATAATCGGCACGCACACGCACGTACAGACTGCGGATGAACGGATCCTGCCGAAGGGGACGGCGTACCTGACCGATGTCGGCATGACAGGACCCCATGATTCGATTATTGGAATGGAAGTGGAGCCTTCGCTCGCTCGTTTCCTGACCGGTATGCCCGCGAAGTTCGAACCCGCCACGGGAAACGCCCGATTGAATGCTGTCCTCGTGGAGGCGGACGAACGGACCGGGCGTGCCACGCGCGTGGCGCGAATCGGCTATTCCGAACGCGAGCTCGAGGAGTTGGTCAACCGGGCAAGTACGAAGGGCACGCCTCTACGCGCATGACATCGCTCTTTGACTCACCTTTCGAGGAGCCCGAGCCAGAAGCCGAGGCGCCGCCCCCCTCCACTCGTGCGCGGCGTCGAATTCTGACAGTCTCTGAATTGACCGCAAACGTCCGAATGGTGCTCGAGGAGCGGTTCTCTGACGTGTGGGTCGAGGGCGAGCTGTCAAACTGCCGTGTCTGGCATACCGGCCACATGTATTTCACGCTGAAGGACGGCGGCGCGCAGATCAAAGGCGTGATGTTCCGGTCCGCCGTGCGTGCGCTGCGCTTCAAGCCGCAGGATGGTGTTCGCGTGGTCGCCCGCGGCCGCCTCACCGTGTACGACGCGAAAGGCGAATATCAAATCCTGTGCGAGCACCTCGCACCCGAAGGTCTCGGGGCCCTGCAGCTCGCGTTCGACCAACTGAAGCAGCGACTCGCATCCGAAGGACTGTTTGACCAGCGGCGCAAGCGTCCCTTGCCCGCGCTGCCGCGCAAGATCGGGGTCGTGACGTCGCTCGAGGGCGCCGCGGTGCGCGACATCATCAAGGTCCTGCGCCGCCGTTACCCCGACGCCCACATTGTCATTCGTCCAACGAGGGTGCAAGGTGAGGGCGCGGCGCTCGACATTGCCCGCGCGATGGCCGCCATCGGCAAGATTGCAGGCATCGACGTCGTGATCGTCGGCCGCGGCGGCGGCTCCATCGAGGATCTGTGGGCGTTCAACGAAGAGGTTGCCGCGCGGGCGATCGCCGGCTGCCCGGTGCCGACGATTTCGGCCGTCGGCCACGAGACCGACGTGACGATAGCCGACTTCGTGGCGGACGTACGTGCGCCGACGCCGTCCGCGGCGGCTGAAATGGTCGTCGCTCGGAAGGACGACTTCTGCGCGCACCTCGATCGTCTCGCGCACCGCGTCACTGCCTCCATGCAGACGCGCCGGCACCGGCTCGAGTCGCGTTTGCGGGTGCTCGAGGCGCGACCGGGGTTTACAAGCGTGCGTGGGCGCCTCGCGCTGCATGGCCGGCGCGTCGCCGACATCGCTCACGACCTCGCACACACAATTCATGCACAGATGGCCGGCCGCGAGCGCAGGTACCAGTCACTGCGCTTCTCCCTCGAAGCGTTTGACCTGCGCCGCCGTCTCGCGCGTATTCGATCCAGGCTCATCGAGGCCGACGCGAAGCTTTCGGGCGCGACGACGCAGTTTCGGCATCGGGCTGACGGACAGCTTCGCAGCGCCGCAGCACGACTGGAAGCGCTCAGCCCGCTCGCGGTATTAGGGAGAGGCTATGCCGTGTGCTGGAACGCCGACCGAACAGCAATCATTCGTGACGCGGCTGCAACAGCGACCGGCGACCGCGTTCGCGTGACGCTCGCTCATGGCGAGCTTGCGTGCGAAGTCAAGAGCTCCTGATGGATCCCACGATCAAGGATTTCGAGGCGGCCATCGCCGAGCTCGAATCGATTGTCAAGAAACTCGAGGAAGGCGACCTGCCTCTTGAAACATCACTGCAGCTGTACGAACGGGGTGTCCAGCTGTCGCGATTCTGTCATGCCCGGCTGGAAGAGGCGGAACGTCGTATCGAGATCCTCAACGAGCGCGGTCAACTCAAGCCGGCCCCGGACGCACTCGGCGAGGACGATGAGTCAAAGTCAAAAATCAAACGTTAGAACACGCGTACCTTTGACTTTTGACCTTTGACCTTTGACCTTGCCTTGCTTTTCCAGTGAACTCCTCGTTCAGCGAATATCTCGAGTTGCGCCGCCGGGAAGTTGAGGCCGCACTCACTGCCTCTCTCCCCGTGCCCCCCGACTGTCCCGCTATCGTTGCCGATGCAATGCGGTACAGCGTCACCGCCGGCGGAAAACGGCTGCGTCCGATTTTGTGCCTGGCCAGTGCAGAGTCGGTGGGTGGCGAGCGCGCAGCTGCGATGCCGGCGGCGTGCGCGATTGAGTTCATTCACACGTATTCGCTGATACACGACGATCTGCCGGCCATGGACAACGACACCATGCGGCGCGGTCAACCGACGTTGCATGTCGTGGCTGGCGAGGGATTGGCCATCCTCGCTGGTGATGGACTGCTCACGGAAGCGTTCGCGGTCATGGCGCGCGCACGTGAGGGCGCAGACCCTGTCACGCTCGCGCGCACGCTACGGGTGATTGGCGTTGTCGCTCGTGCCGCGGGCGCCATCGGGATGGTCGGAGGTCAGGCGCTCGATCTGGCGGGCGGCGCCACCAAGCCCACCGATCAGGAGTCACAGATGACCGCCGAAGGGCTGCGTGCCGTCCATGCCAGGAAGACGGGAGCGCTGATTCGGGCCGCGGCGGTTGCAGGCGCAATCCTGGGAGGCGGCGCAGATCGTGACATCGCGATCATCGACGCGGCGGCCACGGAATTCGGTCTGGCGTTCCAAATCGTTGACGACATCCTCGATGTCGAGGGCGCCCCCGCGACGCTTGGCAAGACCACTGGCAAAGATGCCGCTTCCGGCAAGCCCACCTATCCGGCTCTCTACGGACTGGACACCGCACGCCGAATGGCGGCGGAATGCCTCGAGCGCGCGGAGCAGAGTCTTCGGTCAGGCGGCCTCGTCGACGGCCGATTGATGGATATCGGCCGGTGGATAGTGGAGAGATCCAATTAATCTTCCAATGTCCAAGGTCCGGCTCGATCAGCTGGTCGTCGAGCGGGGTCTCGCGCCGTCGCGCGAGCGTGCCCGCGCCATGATTCTGGCGGCGCAGGTGAGCGTCGACGGACGCGTGTTGACCAAGGCAGGCACACAGATTGACGGTGGCGCGGACATCATGCTGGTGTCTCCGGATCATCCATACGTCGGACGAGGCGGCCTGAAGCTGGCCCACGCGCTCGACACTTTCGGCATCGCCGTCGCCGGCCGCGATGCACTCGATATCGGCGCTTCGACTGGCGGATTCACGGACGTGCTCCTTCAACGGGGCGCGGCTCGCGTCGTTGCCCTTGACGTGGGCCACGGTCAGCTCGACTGGAAACTGCGAAACGACCCGCGCGTGGTGGCGATCGAGCATTTCAATGCTCGACACTTGACGCTGGCCGATCTCCCCGGAACGGTTGACATCGTCACCATCGACGTGTCTTTCATCTCTCTGCGGCAGATTCTTCCGGTCGTGCCGTCGCTGCTGCGGCCGGGCGCCGACGTCGTCGCGCTCGTCAAGCCGCAGTTCGAGGCCGGCCGTGTCGAAGTGCGCAAGGGCATCGTCCGCGAGGAGATTGTTCGCACGCGCGTCCTCGACGAGATTCGCGCCGCGGCCGCTGCGGTAGGATTGACGACGGCAGCCGTCACGCCCTCTCCGATCACTGGCCAGAAAGGGAACGTGGAGTTCCTGCTGCACCTGCGCTCATGACCATTCGACGCGTTGGCATCGTCGCCAAGCACAACCTCGTCGCTGCATCCGAACACGTGTCGCGTCTCGGCGCCTGGCTGGAAGAGCGCGGACTCACTGTCGTTTACGAACGCGAGACGCTGGCGCTGACCCGGTCGGCCGGAGCACGTTCACGAACGGCCAGTCGCGACGAGCTGCCAGGCGAGGTCGATCTGATAGTCCTACTGGGCGGCGACGGTACGCTGCTCGCGGTGGCGGCCGCGATCGCGAAAGCCTGCCGCGACATACCGATCCTCGGCGTGAATTTCGGCAGCCTTGGATTCCTGACCGAGATTCGCATCGACGAATTGACGGCGTCGCTCGAAAGCGTGCTCGAAGGGACGGCGACCTTCGATGCGCGTGCGATGCTTGCGGCCGACGTCTCGCGGAAGGACGCTCGAGTGGACTCGCAGGTCGTGCTGAACGATGTCGTCTTCACCAAGGGTGCGCTCTCGCGGATGATCGAGCTGTCGGTGTCGGTCAGCGGCGGCTTCGTCACGTGCGTGAAAGCCGACGGCTTGATCGTCGCCAGCGCTACTGGATCGACGGCATATAACCTGGCCGCGGGCGGTCCCATCGTGCATCCGATGGTCGATGCGCTCGTGTTGACGCCGATTGCGCCTCACACACTCACCAACCGGCCTGTGGTCATCCCCGGTCAGGCCGAGGTGGAAGTGCGACCCGGTGGCGCAGCCGACGAGGTGTTCGTCACATACGACGGGCAAACGGGATACACGCTTCACGAAGGCGACGTCGTGCGCGTGCGGAAGTCCGACCTCATGCTGCGGCTGGTCAAAGCCCCAACGCGTAGTTATTTCGAGGTGCTCAGGGAGAAACTAAAATGGGGCGAACGATGACGAGCTCGGCGCAACCTCATGCGCCCGTCGACCGGCGTCTAATATTTCCCTCCCTCACCGGACCGAACGCGCGAACGCATCGTCTTCTCCAGAATCCAGCGGGTCGTATCGGGTAATTTTTGATGGAGCTTCTTCGCACGGCTGATGGGACTCTCGCTTAGGGGCCGATAACTCAAAGGGACACACGAGTCGTGAATCTCCGATTTGCGGGCGCCACCGACGCCGGCCGCGTCAGATTGCGAAACGAAGACCGCTTCGTCGCCGACGGGGGTCTGCGCCTGTTCGTGGTTGTGGACGGCATGGGTGGCCATGCAGGCGGTGACGTCGCGTCGGTCACGATCGCCGACGCCGTCACGGCGTTCATCCGCGAAACAGCGGTCGATTCCGACAAAACATGGCCGGAGGGTCTGGACGCGCGCCTGTCGATCCTGGCAAACCGCCTCCAGGTTGCCATCCGCGCCGCCAATCGCGCATTGGCGGCCCGCGCGCAGGCGAATGCGGCGCTCGACGGCAGCGGCGCCACCGTGGCGGCCGCACTGTTTGGCGCCGACGACGTGGCGATCTCCCACGTCGGCGACTGTCGAGCGTATCTGTTCCGCAACGGGAGCCTCACCCAAATCACGCGCGATCACTCCGTTGTGGCGGATCAGATCGCCCTGGGTCTGATCGATGCGCAGGCTGCACGCACTCATCCGCTGCGCCACGTAGTCACACGGGCTGTGTCCGGGCAGGCGGGCATGACTGTCGACACCATGGAGCTGAAGCTCGAATCCGGCGACCGCCTCCTGCTCTGTTCCGATGGAATTCACGGCGTTCTAACCGATAAAGAGATCGCGGACATCGTCGGCGACCGCGAGCGACCGCTCGAGGAGGTGTGCCGGGCCGCGATCGACCGCGTGAACAGCCGGGGCGGGCCGGACAACTCGACGGCGATTGTCGTGGAAGCGGGCTGAACCGACCGGCATTAACTCGCAGACATTGCGGGGGTTAGTGACAACTTTCCCCTCCCGGATCGGCAGCTTCGAGGTCATCCGCCAGATCGGTTCCGGCGGAATGGGAGCCGTTTACCTCGGCCGGGACGTGGAGCTCAACCGTCAGGTTGCCATCAAGGTCATCCGCGGTGAGATTCACGAGGAGGAAGCCCTCGACCGGTTCTTTCAGGAAGCTCGGGCCGCCGCCGCGCTCCGCCATCCCAACATCGTCACCATTTACGCCAGCGGCAAATACGAGCACCTGCCATACATCGCCATGGAATTCGTCGAAGGCGAGTCGCTGGCAGAGATCATCCGGAACGGCAACAACGTCCCAATCCTGCACAAACTGGCATACCTCGAGCAGCTGTGTTCAGGTCTGCACTTCGCGCATCGCGCAGGCATCATCCATAGGGACGTCAAGCCCGCCAATGTGATGGTGGACAAGGATGGAATGGTTCGCATCCTTGATTTCGGCATCGCACGGATTGAAGGATCCGTGATGACACAGGGCGGGGCGATGATCGGCTCGGTGAACTACATGTCGCCGGAGCAGATGCTCGGGACGACGATCGATTATCGCAGCGACATCTTTTCCGTTGGCTTGCTGGCGTACGAGCTGCTTTCCGGTCAGCAGGCGTTCAAGGGAGGTATCAACGACGGGCTCCTGCAGCGACTGCCGCACGAGCAACCACCGGCGCTGAGCGATCTCTGTCCGGACCTCCCCATCGGCCTCGAAGGGGTCGTCTTCCGCGCGCTTGAAAAGGTCCCTGAAGACCGTTTCCGCGATCTCGCCGAAATGCGCACGGCGATCGTCGACCTTCAGCGCCGCCTCGAAACGCCGGCAGGTGAGAACACCGTCGTACTTCTGCGCGAGGCGCTGGAGGCGTCGCTCCACGACGAACATTTCTCTGCTCCGCCGACACCGTTCGACTCGCCGCCTTCCGCAGGTCCCGCCGCCGGGTCCGATATCGAAGTCAGCGTGCCCGAGCCTCAGGCGGAGGTGGCGCCCGGTGTGATTCCAGCGCCGCCGGTTCCCGACGTGCCGACATGGCGGGTCAAGGACGAACGGTCAAAAGCGGTCCTCAAGAGAGACGTCGCGACATCCAGGCCACCGTCGGCGCGGACGCCACCGCCGCCGAGCGCGTCGCCGTCGCACAACCGCGGAACCTCGCGGCCACCGAGCACGGTGTCCCAATCGCAGCCGGCTTCTGCCTCTCGAAAGTGGATCGTTGCCGGATCTGTTGCAGCCGGTTTGTTCGCGGCCGCGGCACTTGCGATACCGTGGCTCACCGCCGCACCGTCCGATCCGCTCGAGCTGGAACGGCCAGGGATCGAGGCTGCGATGGAGCGTTTCCGAATCGGCTACCAGAATCGCGACTTGCGCGCCGTACGGGTGGCGTTCCCCCTGCTGCCGCGCGACATTCAGCGGAGCATGCAACAAACGTTCAACGATTGTCTCGTTTACGCGGTGACATTTGACCGGATGTCGCTCGAGCTGACATTGTCGAATTCAGCCGTTGCTCGCGCCGACGTCGTCAGCACGCATACGTGCACCCCGCAATCTGGAGGGCCCGAGATTACGGCGAAGCAGCACGGCATCTATGCACTGACGAAAAACGGCGACGCCTGGATTATCGAGGATGTTACGCCCGTAACTGAGTCGGACAACCGTCAGTAGCGACTCACCTCATCGACGAAAAAACAGAACCTGGAACTCCCGCACGTTGCGATTGTGCTCGGCAAGCGTACGGGAAAACACGTGCGACCCGTCATTGCGGCTCACGAAATACAGGTAGTCGACGTCGGCGGGCGCCAGCGTCGCTTCGAGCGACGCCTTCCCTGGCGCCGCAATTGGTCCGGGCGGGAGTCCGACAAAGCGATACGTGTTGTATGGGGAGTCTATTGCCAGGTCCGATCGACGGATGTTGCCATCGTATCGTCCCGCCTTTTGCAGCGCGTACACGACAGTTGGATCAGCCTGCAGGCCCATGCCGATTTTCAGACGATTCCGGTACACCGCGGCGACCAGCGGCCGCTCGGAGGACTGTCCCGTTTCTTTTTCGACCAGTGCGGCGAGCGTGACAACCTGGCGCGTGGTCAAATCCTGCGCCCGGGCTCGCTGACGCAATTCCTCAGGATATGCGGCACGAAAGCGTTCGACCATCGACCGGACCAGTCGCTGTGCCGACGTGCCCCGCGTCAGAGCGTACGTCTCCGGAAACAGGTACCCCTCGAGATCCGCGGCGCCGGGATCGAGATCGTGGATGAGAGAGCCGTCGCGAGCGGCGGCGACAAAGCTCGCCGCGGTCCCGAATCCGCGTGACTCGAACACACGACTCATCTCCTGAATCGTGAGGCCCTCTGGAAACGTCAGCGGCCGGGCGTACACGTTGCCGCTCGCCAGCCGCTCGACGACATCCACCGCGGACATCGCGCGATCGAAGCGGTACTCCCCGGCCTGCAGGTCCTGCGAGCGCCCGGTCCACCACAGTGCCACACGAAACGTGAACTGATCGCGGATGACGCCGGCCTCGATCAGACGGCGACCGATGGCAGGCGCGCCAGCGCCCGATTCCACCTCGAGAAGCTGCTCGCCGCCGCTGAAGCCCTTGTAGGGCTCGTGTATTCGTTGCCAGATGAATGCCGCACCAGCGCCGGCGCCCGCTAACAGCACGACGAGAAGGATGACGACCGCGAGGACGGCTCTACGCATCACACCTCGGGCTCGACCGCCAACGCGGACTCAGGGTCGCGCTGACGGGAATCCAGGTAATCCTGGAGAATGATCGCAGCGGCCGCGGCATCCAGACGACGTTTCCGCACCCGCCAGTTCTTTTCGGTGACGGCCAGCCGGCTCTCTGCTTCGCGGCTCGTCAATCGTTCGTCCTGCAGGACGATCGGAAGCGGCATGATTCTGCCAAGTTCGGCCGCGAAGGTGCTGACACGCTCCGTCATGGGCGTGGCCGATCCGTCGAGACGCCGTGGAAGGCCGACCACAATCGTGGTCACGCCATCGTCCTCCTGGCCCAGGCGTGTGATTTCGGCCGCGACCAGCTGCAGCGCATCGGTGGCCAGCGATGTCGGCCGCAGGACTCCGACCGGCCGTGCAAGCGTCAGCGTGGCGTCACTGACAGCCACACCGATGCGCCGCTCCCCCACATCAAAAGCAACCACGCGCACGCTATAATTCTCTCACCCTTCAAGATGATCGAGCGCGCAGTTGCATGCGGTGTCGCCATCTTCGCGCTTCATGCCATCTCTGCTGCTCAGACAACTGAACGACCGCAGACACAGGCGGATCGCGTCAACCAGCGCATCCGCGCGCTGCAAGGAGAGGGTGATCGCCTGGCGAGCGAGTCTCGTACGCTCCTTGGAGATCTGCGGAAGCTCGAGGTCGAGCAGCAGCTGCAGGTTGAGCGCGTAAAAGAAGCGCGCGACGCGGTCGCGCGCGGCCGGGCGGCCATCGAGCAGTTGACCATGCGGCTCGAGTCGCTCGAGCGCGAGCGTCTCGCGCAGCTACCGGACCTGCGCGCGCAACTCGTCGACATCTACAAGCGCGGCCGCGGCGGGTATGCGAGGCTGCTCTTCGGCGGCACGACGATGCGCGACTTCCGCCGGGCTGCGCGAGCGGTCGCGGCGATCATGCGCATCAACGAACAGCGCGTTGCCGAACATCGCAACACACTGGATGCGCTGCAGCGTGAACGTGTCCGGCTCGACGAAGAACTTCGTGCGCTGCTGGCCAGCGAGGCGGAGGCGGTGCAGGCGCAGGCGGCTGCGGATCGCGCGCTTTCGGCCCGTACGGCACTTATCGCGCAGATCGACACGCGACGCGATCTCAACGCGCAGTTCGCGGGAGAGCTGCAGGTGGCCTACGAAAAGCTGCAGCAACAGGTCGCCAACGCCTCAGGCGGCGCATCGGCGGAGCCGATCCTCATTCCGTTGATGCCGTTCCGCGGCGTCCTCGACTGGCCGACCGCCGGCCGAATCGGGGTACGGTTCGGACAGCCATCCGGCCGTTTTGGCGACACCACGAACAGGAACGGCATCGAGATCGTCGCGCCGGATGGGGCGGCGGTGCGCGCCATCCATCCCGGCACCGTGTCGTACGCCAACCCGTTCGCCGCCTTCGGCAACCTGGTGATCGTGGACCATGGACAGAATGCGAGCTCGCTGTACGGGTATCTCGCGTCGATTGCCGTCGCCGTTGGCACGGTCGTCGATGGGGCGACTGAGCTGGGCCGTGTCGGGTCGCCGCCCGCAGGAGGTCCGGCCCTGTACTTTGAGATGCGCGTCGACGGCCGTTCTGTCGATCCCGTACAATGGTTGAGACCCAGGTGACGGATGGTGGTTGGTAGTTGGCGGTTGGTGGGCGGTTCGGCTCACGCCGAACCACGAACCACTGACCAGCAACGTCAACCGGAGCAGATTGGGAGCTGAAATGACATCCCGCAGTCGCGTATTCGTGCTTTCGCTGTCGACACTGATCATGGTGTTCGCCTTCGTCGGCGGTTACCTGGGTCAGGCTGTCGCGAAGGACGACACATACCAGCACCTGCGCGTGTTCGAGGATGTCGTGTCGCTCGTGCTCAACAACTACGTCGAAACCGTTGATGTGCGGCAGGCCATGAGAGGCGCGATGAAGGGCCTGGCCGACAGCCTTGATCCCGAGAGCGCCTACCTGACTCCGGACCTCGTGAAGAGCCTGGAATCGAACGACACGGGCGGACCGGCCGAAGTTGGCGTCGATCTCACACGTCAGTACTACCTGCGCGTCGTGGCGACGCGTGACGGTTCGCCGGCGGCAAAGGCAGGAATCCGTCCCGGCGACTTCATCCGCGCGATCGACAGTCGTCCGACTCGGGATATGTCGGCTTACGAAGGCGCACGAAGGCTGCGCGGTGCCGCAGGATCAAAGGTCGCGCTGCTCGTGATTCGCGGCAACGCAGCCGATCCCCACGAAATCGCTCTGGTTCGAGAGGGCGCACCGGCTCCCGATGTCTCCTCCAGAATGGCCGCTGGACCGACCGGTTACGTTCGCGTTGCCGAGTTCACTAAAGATTCCTCAACACGGATCAAGCAGGCGATCGACGCCCTCACCAAGAGCGGAGCGACGCGCTTCGTCATCGACGTGCGGAGCACGGCCCGCGGCGACCTCGACGACGGCGTTGCCGCCGCCCGACTGTTCGTGAAGAGCGGCACGCTCGCTGTTCGCCTGACACGAGGTGATATGCGCGAGCCGGTCGCGACCGGCGCGGGGGATGGCGCAATCGCTGCCCCGCTGGCATTGCTCGTCGATCAAGGCACGGCGGGCGCGGCGGAGGTGTTTGCCGCAGCGCTCTCAGAGAACGATCGCGCCGAGCTCGTCGGCATTCGCACGCTCGGGCGCGCCGCGCGTCAGCGTCTCGTCAAGCTGCCGGATCAGAGCGGTCTCTGGCTGACGTACGTGCGGTATCTCACACCGGACAACGAACCCATTCATGAAACCGGACTCGCGCCGGACATCGAAGTCGATCAACCGGACATCGAGTTCGGAAGTCAGCCGCCGACGCCGGATGCCACGCTGCAAAAAGCGATCGACGCTCTCGCCGCAAAGAAATAACAGCGCTTTTTGTTATACTGGCGGTTCGGGTTAACGCCTGAATCTGCAACAGATAGGCGCGTAGCTCAGTTGGTTAGAGCGCCTCCCTGACACGGAGGAGGTCAGTGGTTCGAGTCCACCCGCGCCTACCATTCGACTCGCCACGCGCTCTCGCGCTTAGCTCGCTCATGGCAGGCCATGGACCGGCGAGTCGAATGCCCTGAGCGAGCGGAGCGAGTCGAAGGGCGAGCGGCCCGTTTAGAAATCCCTATGAGCGACGTCACGATCACTCTTCCCGACGGCTCCAGCCGTGTAGTGGAGGCTGGCACGCCGGCCAGGGACGTCGCCGCTGCGATCTCGCCGCGTCTGGCCAAAGCGGCACTCGCCGCCGCCGTCGACGACCGGCTCGTCGATCTTTCCTTCCCTCTCGATCGGGACGCGAGGATCAGGATCATTACGCCCGACAGTCCTGAAGGTCTGACTATTTATCGTCACAGCACCGCGCATCTGCTGGCGGCTGCAGTGACCAATCTGTTCCCGGGCGTGCAGTGCGGTATCGGCCCGGCGATCGACGAGGGGTTTTTCTACGACTTCGTGGTACCGCGCCCGTTCGTCCCCGAAGACCTGCAGGCGATCGAGCAGAAGATGCGCGACATGGCGCAGCAGGATCTGCCCTACGAACGGCACATGTGGCCGCGCGAGGATGCCCGGACGTTCTTCGGCCATCGTGGTGAACCCCTCAAGGTCCAGCTCATCGACGAGAAGACCGAAGGACAGACCGAGATCTCCTGTTACACGATCAAGGATCGCGACACGTTCGTGGACTTCTGCGTGGGCCCCCACGTACCCTCGACCGGACGGCTGAAGGCCTTCAAGCTGCTCAGCACGTCGAACGCCTATTGGAAGGGGGACGCGCGCAACCAGCCGATGCAGCGGATCTACGGCACTGCGTTCTTCTCTGACAAAGAGCTGCAGACGTACCTGCATCGCCTCGAAGAAGCCAAGAAGCGCGATCACCGCAAAATCGGGCGCGACCAGAAGCTGTTCATGTTCCACCAATGGGCGCCGGGTGCAACGTTCTGGCTCGCGAAGGGAACCGTTATCTACAACACACTCGCCGATTACATGCGCAGCGTGCTCATCCCGGCTGGTTACGTGGAGGTCAAGGCGCCCATAGTCTTCAATAAGGCACTCTGGGAAACCTCCGGACACTGGCAGCATTACCGTCAGAACATGTTTCTCGTCGAGACCGAGGGCGAGCAGATGGGGCTGAAGGCGATGAACTGCCCCGGGCATTTCCTCATGTACGCAAGTGAGATGCGGAGCTACCGCGACCTGCCAATACGATTTCACGAACAAACGCCCTTGCACCGAAATGAGGCCTCCGGTGTGCTCTCGGGGCTGACGCGTGTCCGGCAGTTCAGCCAGGACGACGCTCACTGCTTCGTCATGGAGTCGCAAATCGGGGAGGAAGTTGAACGGTTGTTGCGGCTCGTGCAGCGCGTCTACGCGGATTTCGGCCTGGTGCCCGAGATGAAGCTCTCGACCCGTCCGCCCGAGTTTCTGGGAACCGTCGAAACGTGGAATCATGCCGAAGCAGAGCTGAAACGCGCGTTGGAGGCGGCCGGCGCGCCGTACACGGTCAACGAAGGCGACGGAGCGTTTTACGGCCCCAAAATCGATTTCGACGTCACCGATGCCATCGGACGGAAGTGGCAATGCGCGACCATTCAGCTCGATTACATGCAGTCCGAGCGGTTCAACCTGACCTACGTCGGCGCCGATAACGCAGAGCATCGGCCGGTTATCATTCACCGCGCCATCTTCGGCAGTTTCGAGCGATTTATCGCGCTGCTCATCGAGCATTTCGCCGGCGCATGGCCGTTGTGGCTGGCGCCCGTTCAGGCGGTCGTCCTGCCAATTTCCGACCGCCATCTGGCATACGCCCGCGACGTGACGCAGCGCCTGGAGTCCGCAGGGCTCCGGGTCGAACTCGACGAGCGCCAGGAGAAGATTGGCTATAAGATCCGGGAAGCGCAGCTCCAAAAGGTCCCGTACATGCTCGTGACGGGCGATCGCGAGGTGGCCGAAAGGTACGATATCGGTGCGCGGCCGTTCCTCTGGCGACCTCGGGCCGCGCAGCGTCGACGACTTCGTGCATGCGGCGCTGGATGAAATCGCGCGCAAGGATTCCGGCGCCACGCCGGCTGCGCACCTGGAGACCGCTGAGGCCGCAAAGGCCTGAGGCTCAGGCCCTGAGGCCTGCGAGGAGGAGTTATCGCTTTCGACCGTTCGCCCCGCCGTGACGATCGCACACGCATCAACGAGCGCATTCGGGTGCGCGAGATCCGCGTCATTGACGAAACCGGACAACAGCTTGGGATCATGGCTCCTCCTCAGGCGCTCGTGATTGCGAAACAGAAAGGGCTGGACCTGGTCGAGATTTCGCCCACCGCGGTTCCTCCCGTGTGTCGAATCATGGATTTCGGCAAGTACCAGTACCAGGAGCAGAAGCGGAGCCGGGAAGCCAAGAAGCACCAGCGCGTCATCGAGGTCAAGGAGATCAAGTTCAGGCCCAAGGTGGACGAGCACGACTACCAGTTCAAGAAGAAGCACATCGAGCGTTTCCTGTCCGAAGGGGACAAGGTCAAGGCGACGATCTTCTTCCGTGGCCGCGAGATGGCACACCCGGACATCGGACAGCGCATCCTCGAGCGCCTCATGAGCGAGCTGGCGGACGTCGCGATGCCGGAGACGAATCCGCGGATGGAAGGCAACCAGATGCACGTGATCCTGAGTCAGCGGACCGGACGCAAATCTGCCGCGAAGACTCGAGCTCAGGAGACGACGACCGAAGAGTAACGGAAGGGCGCCGAAAGCCTAACGCCCAAGCCCAGACAATATGCCCAAACTCAAGACACACCGCGGTGCCGCGAAACGGTTCAAGAAGACCGGAACGGGAAAAATTCGGCGTGCGTCAGCGTTCAAACGCCACATCCTGACAGGCAAGACCACCAAACTAAAGCGCAAGATGCGCAAGCTGCGCCAGGTTGCCGACGCCGACGCGCCGAAGCTGAACCGGATGCTGCCGTATAAATAAGTCAAAAGGTAAAAGGCAAAAGGCAAAAGTTGGCCTTTGACCTTTGACCTTTGACCTTTGACTTTTGACCTACAAGGATCCACGAAATGCCACGAGTGAAAAGAGGGACCGTTCGGCGCGCCAAGCGCAAGAAACTGCTTTCGCGTGCGAAAGGCTATTTCCAGACCAAGAGCAAGCTGTATCGCGCCGCCAAGGAGGCGGTCGACACCGCCGGGAAGTACGCGTTCGTCGGCCGGAAGAACAAGAAACGTGAGTTCCGCCGCTTGTGGGTCGTACGGATCAATGCCGCCGCGCGCGAGAACGGACTCACGTATTCGCAACTGATCCGCGGGATGAAGGCCGCCGGTATTACGATCGATCGAAAGATCCTGGCCGACCTCGCCGCCACTGAGAGCGCCGCCTTCGCCAAGGTCGCCGCCCAGGCCAAGGCCGCACTGCCTCCTCAGCCTTCCGCCTGATCGATGCACAATACACACGTAGGGCGCGGCTCTACGCCGCGCCGAGACGGGCCATAACGGCCCGCCCTGTGTGTACTTTGTGACATGTCCGACCGCTCCGTGATCGAGTCGCTGCGCGCGGATTTTCGCGCGCGTCTCACCGCAGCTGCTACCGCGCGCGATCTGAAAACGCTGGACGACGAGTTCTTGAGCCGCCGCAGCGGGTCGGTCACGGCGCTCCTCAAACAGATTGCGGCCGTGCCGGCCGAGGAGCGGCGGCAATACGGACAACTCGTCAACGCGCTCAAGACCGAAATCGAAGCAGCGCTGAACGAAAAGCGCGCCGTGGTCGAAGCAGCCCATCCACCCACGGGCGCTGTCGACGTGACGCTCGCCAGCCGCGAGATTCCCGCCGGACGCATCCATCCGCTGATGCGGGTACGTCAGCAGGTGGAGGACATCTTCAGCCACATGGGATACGAGATTCTCGAAGGCCCCGAGGTTGAGGACGACTACCACAATTTCGAGGCGCTCAACATGCCGCCCGACCATCCAGCGCGCGACATGCAGGACACGCTGTACCTCGGCGTGCCGATCGTCGGTGGCACGTGGGGCGCCCACAGAGGCACTCTCCCCGAAGCGCAGGTTCGAGCCGCCACACTGCTGCGCACGCACACCTCTGCGATGCAGATCCGGTACATGAAGACGTTTCCGCCGCCGGTGCGCATCATCGTTCCCGGACGCGTGTACCGCCGGGACAACCTCGACCTGAGTCACACCCCGATGTTCCAGCAGTTCGAAGGACTCGTGGTCGGCCGCGGCGTCACGCTCGCCGATCTCAAGGGCACGTTCGAGGCGATGCTGCACGAACTGTTTGGCGACGTGAAGGTACGGCTGCGTCCGAGCTTCTTCCCGTACACCGAACCGAGCGCCGAGGTCGACATCAGCTGCCAGAGTTGCGCCGGCAAGGGCTGCGGCACGTGCAAGCACACCGGATGGCTCGAGATTCTGGGCAGCGGGATGGTTCATCCGGCGGTGTTCGAAGCCGTGGGATACGACCCGGAACAGGTGACGGGCTTCGCGTTCGGGCTGGGCATGGAGCGTGTTGCCATGTTGAAGTACGGCGTCGACGACATCCGCCTGTTCTACGAGAACGACCTCCGGTTCCTGGAGCAGTTTCCGCTGTGAGAATCCTGTTGTCGTGGCTTCGGGAGTTCGTGCCCGTGCAGGACTCGGCGGAGGCGCTCGCACGGACCATGTCGGTGCGAGGTTTTGCCGTCGAGGGCATCGAGCAGTTGGGCGACGATGCGGTGATCGACTTCGAAGTGACCGCAAACCGGCCCGACTGCATGTCGATGGTCGGCATGGCCCGCGAAATAGCCGTGACGTATGGGGTGCCGCTCCTGTCGCCGCGTACTGACGATCGTGGGGCGGGTCCCGCCGAAGCGGCGCCTCAATCCGTTGTTCCCGAAGCGCGAGGCGGACCCGCCGTCAGCTTCGACATCGTCCTCGAGAATCCCGCTCTGTGTCCGCGTTACGTGGGCGGCGTCGTCGATGTCGCCATCGGCGCGTCTCCGGACTGGATGCAGACGCGCCTCCACAACGCCGGCATCCGGCCGATCAGCAACATTGTTGACGTCACCAACTATGTGCTCCTCGAGATGGGACATCCGATGCATGCCTTCGATCTGGCGAAGCTGAGCGGCGCCCAGATTCGAGTGAGAACCGCGCGCCCGGAAGAGACGCTGCGGACACTGGACGGTCAATTACGGACGTTGTCCCCGGAGATGCTGGTGATCGCCGACGCCCGGCGTGCCGTGGCGGTCGCGGGCGTAATGGGCGGCGCGGACTCGGAAGTGACGGGTACGACGAAGACGATCGTGTTGGAGAGCGCGTATTTCAATCCCGTTTCCGTGCGGCGCACCAGCAAGAAACTGGGACTGAAAACGGAAGCGAGCATGAGATTCGAGAGGGGCGCTGATCCTGCCATCGCCGGTGCGGCAATGAACAGGGCTCTCGCGCTCATCGACATCATCGGGGCTGGCCGCTCCCGTGGATCGATCGTGGATCGGTACCCGGCGCCTCTCGAATCCAAGATCCTTCGGCTGCGGAGATCCCGAATCGGCGGGCTGCTCGGCGGTTCGATTCCCGACGTCGATGTGCGACGAATCCTCGACGGGCTTGGCTTCGTCCTGCGCGACGCCGGAGACGGCTGGGACGTCGTCGTGCCCACACGTCGGGTAGACATTGCCCGCGAAGTAGACCTGATCGAGGAGATCGCCCGCCACTACGGCTTCGACCGCATTCCGGTGACCTTCCCTGCCCTGACCTCGGCGCCTCCTCCAGTCGATCCGCGGATCGGTCGCACGCGTCAGCTGCGGGGACTGCTGACGGGGGCCGGATTTTCCGAGGCGGTGACGTTCGGCTTCATGAGCGAGCCTGCGGCCGCCCGATTCGTGAGCGACGGCGAGCTGGTCCCGATCGCCAACCCGCTGTCGGAGAACTTTGCGATGCTTCGCCCGTCCGTGCTGCCCGGCCTGATCGACGCGGTGGCGCACAATCGCCGGCGCGAGCAGCGCGACGTACGACTGTTCGAGATCGGCGCGCGCTTCACGCGATCCGAGGGAGAACGGCGCGCTGTCGCCTGCGCCTGGACGGGAATGGCTGCCCTGGAGCATTGGAGCGGCTCTGGCCGTCTCGTCGATTTCTTCGATCTCAAAGCAGTCGTGGAGCGCGTGTGCGAAGCCATTGGCGTCCAGGCCCATACGGCCGCCTCCACTCGCTCGTGGTTGACAGCCGGACAGAGTGCCGATGTGATGGTGAACGGCACACAGATTGGGGTGATGGGGCAACTGCTCGCAGCGGTCGCCGACGCGCACGGCTTATCGGGCAGCGATCCGGTGTACGTCGCCGAACTCGACCTGGAGGCGCTCGAGCGCATCACCGCCGGCCGGGACGTGCGCGTGGCGCCGTTGCCGCGGTATCCGTCGGTGGTCCGTGACATTTCCGTTCTGATTGCGGGCAACCTCACGGCGGCCGAAATCCGCCGCACCATTCGCGACGCCGCACCCGCTACTCTGGCACGCATCAGCGAGTTCGACAGATATCAGGGCAAGGGCGTTCCTGAAGGCAAGATCAGCTTGTCGTTACATCTGACTTTCCGGGCATCTGACAGAACTCTCACCGACGCGGAAGTTCAGCTGGCCATGGACCGCATCATGGCCGCGCTGAAGGACAAGCATGGAGCGCTGCAGCGGTAACATTGTGCTACCATCGGCGCGGCAGAACTCTCCCCGACAAGTGAGGCGGTACGGATGGCAAAGCAGGCGGTCGCACGTGCAATCGATCTCGACCCGATCGATCGACTCGAGGAAAAGATCAAGCTTCTCGTCAACATCGTCACGGGACTGCGCGCCGATCAGGCGAGAGCCGCGGAGGAGAACGGGCGACTCATGGACGAAATGGACGCGCTGCGCGCGCGCCTCGCCGATGCGCAGGGCGCCGGCGTCGAGCTCGACGCGCTCCGCGAAGAACGCGAGGCTGTTCGCCAGCGGGTCGCGGAAATGCTCTCGCATCTGGAGACGATCTAGATGTCTTTCGTCTTTAGGCGTTGGTCTTTCGTGATGGCTGAAGACCAAGCCGAAGACCAAAGACGAGAGACAAGAGACACGAGACTTCGCGAATGAGTGGTGTTGTCACCGTCGAGATCGGCGGACAGCGCTACCCGATCCGGAGCGGCCTCGATCCGGCCTACGTCGGGGAGCTCGCTGCGTACGTGGATAAGAAGATGCGCGCGGCGTCGGAGGCGGCCCCCACGACCGATATGCTCGGTCTGGCGATCCTCGTGGCGCTGAACCTTGCCGACGAATGCTTCCGAGCCCAGCAGAATCAGTCCAGTTCGCACGGAGAGCTCAATGAGCGGGCGCTGAAGCTCGAGCAGCTCGTCGACCAGATTCTGGGCGATCCTGAGTTAATGCTGAAAGTGGGCACCGCTCGTCTCTGATAACTGCTCAAAACTTCCCACAACTGCCGTTTTATCAACAATTTGCATGGCTTGACCGGCCCCCGGCCGCGGGCTAAGATTCGGAAAGCTCCTGCTTTGCTCGTGATGGTTTCGGAGGCTCGTCTGAGCCAACGTCATCACCCAAGCGAGCCGCGGGGTTGCGTGGTGTGCATGCCTCTGTGGTGAGGAAGCCTGAAACGCAGCCGATAACAGCGGTTCCACCTGCTTTCGCAGGTTCATTCGACCTCCCCACACGGCAAAGCGGGGCTGATTCCCCCTTCTGAGTTGTCCACTCGCACCGTTGCCGACCTCGGCGAGCGAGCACTCGTTCGACGCATTACGACGCGGTTGGCGGCGCCGGACTGGGTCGTTGTCGGACCAGGCGATGACGCCGCTGTCGTCGAGCCCGAGCGCGGATCGCTCGAGGTGCTCACGACCGACGTACAGGTTGAAGGCGTGCACTTCGACCATCGGTTCGTGGCGCCGGATGCCATCGGCCACCGTTCGCTCGCGGTGAATTTGAGCGACCTGGCGGCCATGGGGGCGCGGCCCCGCGCCGCGCTTCTGTCGCTGGTGTTGCCCGATGCGCTCGAGGTCGCTGTCGTCGACGGCTTGCTCGACGGGATGCTTGCGCTCGCGGGGGTCCACGGCGTGGCCGTGATCGGAGGGAATATTTCGCGCTCGCCCGGACCGCTGATGGTGGACGTGACCGCAACCGGGACCGTCAATCGACGGCGCATCCTGAGGCGAACGGGCGCACGCGCCGGCGACGGCGTTTACGTAACAGGCTCGATCGGCGACGCGTTCGTCGGATTGCGATCGCTGCAACGTGGAGGGTCAGACAGAGTGGCCGAGCAGGAACGCCGATATCTGCGCCCCGATCCGCGCGTCCGCACAGGCATCGCGCTCGCGGGCAACCGCGCCGCATCGTCGTGCATGGACTTGAGCGACGGTCTTGCGGATGCCGTGCGTCAGATTGCAGAGGCTTCACATGTGGGCATCAGCCTCGATGCGGAGGCGCTGCCGATTTCCGACGCGGTGCGGCGATGGCACGCCGAGGACGGCGGCGACGCAATTGCGGGCGCTCTGCAGGGCGGTGACGACTACGAACTGCTCTTCACCGTTCGAGACGGTCACCAGGGGCGACTTCGATCGGTACGGCAGGCCGAGCGCAGCGTTCCGATCACGCGAATCGGGGTGGTAACCAGCGAGCCTGAGATCGCAATCAGGCTCGCCAGCGATGAACGTCCGCTGCCTGAAGGGTTCCAGCATTTTCGATGATGGGACGTACTCTTTCCCGATCGCTCACGCGGAAGCTGGTAGTCACCTTGATTGCCATCGTCGGGTTCGTGCTGCTGTACGAGGTCAGCATGTTCGATCTGCGCGGCGCAGGTGCCGGGGTCATCGATCCGACGCTGCCCGCCGCCGGGGCGCGGCTCGAATTTACGGCCACGGCCTACTGCAAGGGCACGACGACTGCGTCGGGTGTCGTAGGTACGCACCGGTATCGCCGCCTCGGATCCGTCCATTCTGCCTGTTGGAAGCGTGGTAAACCTCGCGACCGACAATTCCAAGTACAACGGTGTCTACACAATCATGGACACCGGGCCCAAAGTGCAGGGGAGAATGCTCGACCTGTACATGTGGAGCTGCCATGAGGCGCTCGCATTCGGGCGCAAGCGCGTACAACTCGGCGTCTTGCGGCTCGGATGGAACCCGAGCGCGAGCACGGCGAGTTTCATCGATCGGCTGTTCCGAAGACGCGAATCGGCACGAGTTGCTGTCCCCGTTCAAGAGCCGGTACCGGCTCTCGCGACTGCGGAAAGCGACGACGCCACGGAGGGCACAACCGCCGACTCGACCGATGTTTCGGGCACCGAAGCTGTATCCTCAGTGCCTTCGTCATCGGACGTGTCTGCTGCCACCAACGCACCCGGCGTCTCTGTCGCGCCTTCCGCGCCGACCGTTGCGCCTACCGCGCATATTTCGAACACGCCGTAGGCGCCTCTCATGCCGTCTTTCCAAGTAGTGTCCGCCTTCAGGCGGACGAGCCCCAGTCAGTCGTAGTGTCCGCCTTCAGGCGGACCGGCCGTCAGTCCGGCTGAAGTCGACACTATTCGATCCCCTCCCAGCTCTTAGCGAAGGTTGAGCGGTGAGTCGAGTCGAATGCGGACGAGCGACCCTGCGGGCAGATGGATGTCCTTGCCTTCGGTGGCCACAACCGCACCGCCGGCGCCGATGACCGCGCCGACAATCGCGCCCTGCAGGCCGCCCAGAAGGCCTCCGACGACCGCGCCGACACCGGCGCCGGCCCCCGCCGTGCCTGCTTCCTCACGAATGCCACCGCTCTCGAAGACCTGAGTCGCCAGCGCGCGCATTGGATGCTGGCGCCCGCGGATTTCGATCTGATCGAAAGAAAGTGTAAGGCTGCCCTGCCGGTCGATCCGTCCCGGCCGCTTTACGTCGGAGACAACGCCCCGCACGATGGAACCTGCGGGCACGAGCGCGCGACCGCCCTGCATCATATCGACAACCGTCGTCGCCTCGAACCGCTGCTCGACCGTGGACGTCTCGGAGCTGAGGCTCGCCTGCAGACGCACATCCAGTTCCTGGCCAACAGGAACAACTCCGGTTTCGCTGTTGTCCACCTGCGTGGGCCCTGTCGATGGCGGCGGCGCGGTGGTGACCGGGCGCGAGCTCGTGGCTCCGCATCCAACCGAAGCCACCGTAAAAAGCACTGTGATCGTACGAGTCACTGCCTTCATGTCGGAATACCTCCGCGATTAACAAAGCAACGAAGGTGCCCGGTTGTCTTATTGATGGGTTCGGGAGCGCGCGTGCTCGCTCAACAGGCGTCGCACTTCGTCATCGGTGGTCTGATCGAAGTCGGCATACCACTGTCCTACGGCTGAAAAGGGCTCAGGTGTCCCGACGCAGACCACCTCATCGGCAATGGCGGAAAGCTCGTCGCACGTGTCCCGCGCCCCCACGGGCACCGCCACCACGACACGGGACGGATCTCGCTGTCGCACGGCCTTGACCGCTGCGCGCATCGTCGAACCAGTCGCCAGACCATCGTCAACGAGGATCGCGACCCGCCCGTCGACAGGAACAGGGTCGCGGCCTTCGCGGTACGCCAGCTCGCGACGGAGAAGTTCGCGTTCCTCCTCTTGCGCCACCGCGTCGATGTCGTCCTGCGCGATACCGTACCACCGCACGACGTCGTCATTCAGCACGCGTACCCCGCCCGAGGCGATCGCGCCCATCGCCAATTCACGGTGCCCGGGTGTGCCGAGTTTTCGTACCAGAAACAGATCGAGCGGCGCCTCGAGCCGCCGCGCAACTTCGAACGCGACCGGCACGCCGCCGCGAGGCAGGGCGAGGACCACTACATCATTCCGCCCCGCGTATTTCCGCAGCTCTTCGCTCAGGGCCCTGCCCGCTTGTCTGCGGTCCTGGAACGCCTGCTGTTCCTTCACATCCATGCGTCTCCAGCCAGACCTCAACAGCTGATGCGTGCAAGCGAAGTGCCGTGCTAAGCCGTCGATGGTTCGGGAACCACCCCGCCCGACCCTTCGCGCTGGAACTGCAGACGGTAGAGGCTGTAATAAATGCCCCGCTCTGTCAGCAGCGACTGATGCGTGCCCGACTCGCGAAGCTGTCCCTTATGGAACACGAGGATTCGATCCACCCCCTGAATGGTGGAAAGCCGATGGGCAATTGCTATCGTTGTGCGCCCCTCCATGAGCACCTTCAGCGCGTCACGAATCAACAGCTCGGTTTCGGTATCCACGCTCGACGTCGCCTCATCGAGGACCAGCACGGGACGGTCGAACGCAAGGGCGCGGGCGAATGACAACAGTTGCTTCTGTCCCACCGACAACGTCGCGCCGCGTTCGACCACCCGCGTCGCGAGGCCGCCCGGCAGACGATCCACGAACGTGTCCGCGTGGACAGCTTTGATGGCTGCTCGTACCTGGTCGTCGCTGATGCCGTCGTTGCCAAGCCTGACATTGCTGGCAATGGTTCCGGAGAAGAGATGGACATCCTGCAACACCAGCCCGAAGATCGCTCTGAGCTGCGCCAGATCCATCTCGCGGATGTCCACGCCGTCGATGGTGATTCGGCCCTGCTGCACGTCGTAGAACCGGAGAAGAAGGCTGACAATGGTGGTCTTCCCGGCGCCGGTGGCGCCGACAATCGCCACACGCTCTCCCGGCGCGACGCGAAACGACACATCCCGCAGCACCGGCTCACCATCTGCATACGAGAACGTGACGTGCTCGAACGCAATTGCACCGGGCCCCGACACGGAGGCGGGCCGGTGCGGCGACGCGATCTCTACCGGAGTATCAAGCACGCTGAAAATACGCTCCGACGACGCCATGGCGCTCTGGAGCAGGTTGAATTTCTCGGACATGTCGCTGATCGGCCTGAAGAACCGCTGCGCGTACATCAGGAACGCGACGAGCGAACCCAGGGTCAGCGTGTCCTGAATCACCCAGCCTGCGCCCACCCAGATGATCAGCGCTGACGCAAGCGCGCTGACGAGCTCGATGGCCGGGTAGAACACGGCGTAGAAAAAGATCGACTTGACGTTCGCATCACGATGGCTGCGGTTGATCCGATCGAAAGCGGCAAAATCGCGCGACTGTCGCCGGAACAGATGGACCGTCGCCATGCCGGTGATGCGTTCATGGAGAAATGCGTTGATGCGCGCGATCCAGAGTCGAACGGTCCTATACGACTCGCGCACGTTGACCCGGAACCACTGCGTGATCAGCGCAATGAGCGGGAGCACCGAGAATGCGACCGCCGCAAGACGCCAGTCCATCCACACCAGCACGGCGGTGATGCCGACGAGGGTGAACAGGTCGCCGAACACCGCGACGACGCCGGATGTGAACAGCTCGTTCAACGCGTCGACATCCGTCGTGAGCCGCGTGATGAGACGCCCCACCGGATTCCGGTCGTAAAAGCGTATGTCGAGCTGATGCAGACGGTTATGAATCTGCATTCGCAGATCGAACATGATCCGCTGCCCGATCATCTGCATCGTCGCCGTCTGCAGATACTCGGACGCGAACGATCCGCAGAGCGTCACCAGGAACAGCCCCGCGATGACCGCGATGCCCGAGAGGTCCCTGGCCGGAATGTACTCGTCAATGACCAGCTTGGTGAGGTACGGCGGTACCAGCTCGAGCAGCGAGTTGACGATAAGCGCCGCGATGGCGACCGCCACGTACCGGCGGTATGGCCGCAGGTACGTGAGCAGCCGGCGCATCAACCGTGCGTCGTACGCCTTGCCGATGATTTCGTCGTCGTGCATCACGACGCCGCCAGCTCTTCCTCGACGAGCTGCTGCCGGTACAGATCCGCGTAAAACGCATCGTTGGCGATCAGCTGGTCGTGTGTGCCTCGCTCGACAATGACGCCGCCGTCGAGCACGAGAATCTGATCGGCGTTCCGAACGGTCGAGATCCTGTGCGACACGATGATGGCGGTGCGCTGCCGCATCACGCTTCGCAGTCGTCCGAGAATTTCTTCCTCCGTGTAGGTGTCGACCGCCGAGAGCGCGTCGTCGAGAACCAGGATTCTCGGGTCGATCAGCAGCGCTCGTGCGATCGCCGTGCGTTGTTTCTGGCCTCCTGACAGGGTGATGCCCCTCTCCCCGATTGTCGTCTCGTAGCCTCGCGGAAACGCCGCAACGTCCTTGTCGAGACGCGCGATCGCAGCAACATGGGCGACGCGGTCGGAAGTGCCCGAGCTCTCACTCACGCCAAATGCGATGTTCTCGGCGACCGTAGTACCGAAGAGAAACGGTTCCTGAGGTACGAACCCGATTGCAGCCCGGAGCACGTCCAGCGGAATCTCGCGCACGTCGACTCCATCCACGAACACGGTTCCAGGCGGTGGCTCGTGAAGCCGGGGCAGCAGGTTCAGAAGCGTCGACTTGCCGGATCCGGTCCGGCCCACGATCGCCGTCACGGTCCCTGCGCGGAACACGGCTGACACGTCGTGGAGCACCTCCCGGTCGCCGTATGTGAACGTGAGGTTGCGTAATTCGATGTCGCCATTGATATCGCCAACCGAAGCGATCCGCCCCGTCGCGTTCGCATCCGTAATCCGCGGCGGCGTGTCGAGAATCTCGAGCATCCGCGACCAGGGTGCCATCCCGCGTTGGAGCAGATTGGTGACCCACCCGAACGCAATCATCGGCCACGACAACATCAACAGGTACGCATTGAACGCGACCAGCTCGCCCACCGTCATCCGGCCGCTGACGACGTCGCGGCTGCCCAGCCACAGCACCACCAGTGCGCCAATGCCCATGAGCAACCCGACCATCGGGTAGAATATCGATTGCACGTGAACAAGCCCGGCATTCCGGCGCAGAAATTCGTCGTTCGCTTCCCTGAACCGCGCCATTTCAGCCGATTCCTGCCCGTACGCGCGAACGACTCGTACGCCGGAGAGCGTTTCCTGCGCGATGGCGCTGATCTCGGATAGCTGTGCCTGAATTCGCTCCGACCGCGAGTGAATGATGGCCCCGAAATACTTGACGGAGATCGATATCAGAGGCAGCGGGAGCAGCGCTATCAGCGTCAGCCGCGCGTTGAGCGACAGCATCATGACGACGGCAACAATACAGGTGAGCGCTGTGGTCGCCGTGTACATGATCGCGGGACCGATCATCATGCGAACGGCGCTCAGATCGTTGGTGGCGCGCGACATCAGATCGCCCGTCCGGTGATGCTGGAAGTACGCGAGATCGAGGCGCTGGAGATGCGCAAAGAACTCGTTCCGCAGGTCGTACTCGACGCTGCGGGAAGCGCCGACGATGACGCGGCGCATGAAGAACCGGAACACGCCCGCTACGGCAGCCAGGCCGAAAATCGACACCGCATAGAAGCGCACCTTGGTCGAGTCAACACCACTTGTGAGATCGTCCACTGCGAGCTTCAGCAACCACGGACTGGCCATTCCAACCGCGGCTGTCGCGGCACCGCACAACAGCCCGAATGCGAACTCGCGGTGATACCGCCACACGTAACCCAGCAGTCTGCCGCGAGGGGTCATCCTCTCAGTATATGGTTGCTGTTCCAGCGGCACGGCTCCACGCGCTGGAAGTCTGCTCGTGCGCTTGTACCTTAGGGACTCAGCGCTCCGATCTGGTCCGCTTGTACTACCGCGTGTCGTTTCGGCGCCGAAGCATATCGCCCGCGGCGTCCGGCTCCGCACGCCGGGAAGTGTCGCTCCGTCTCCGACCCTCCCGCACCCGCCGCGAGTACGGGGTCAGAGGGATTGGCTTTGGCGGATTGTGGAATTTCGTCAAGCGCCTGTTCTGGAAAGGCTGACGGCCCGGTGTTGCCTATTGGCCCGAAATCGCGGGACCGATAACGCCCATATGCCGAGCCGATTTCTCACAACTGCACTCTGCCTCAGTTTCCTTTCCCTGTTCAGCACAGGCGCTCACGCCCAGGGCCATGTCGGGGAGGTAGGCGTGATGCTCTGGAAACCTTCGCCAGAGCTCGTGCTCTCGACGGACACGCTGTCAGGGTTCAGCATCGACGAAGTGGATTTCGTGCAGGAGTTCGGCATCGAAGATAAATGGTTCCCTGAGTATCGCGCCACCATCGGACGGAGCCACAAGTTCCGCTTCGCCTATGTGAAGTTCAACTACGACGAAGAAGCGACGATCCAGAGAACCTTCACCTTCCAGGGACGGCAGTTCACCATCGGCGCGCCCGCCACTGCCGACATCGAGTGGACCCTGTGGAAGCTCGGCTATGAATGGGACATCGTGTCGCGCCCGCGGGGGTTCTTCGGTGTGTTCACGGACCTGAAGCTCAACAAGATCGTGGCGTCGGTCGACAGTCCGGCGCTGCGGTCGGCGGCCACAGCCGATGTGACGGCTCCCATTCCGACCATCGGGGTGATCGGGCGCGGTTACCTTTCGCCGCAGGTCGCCATCACGGGTGAATTCTCGGGACTGAAGATCAGCAACGACGAGTTCGACGTGAAGTTCTTCGACTTCGACATCAACGGGACGATTGGCAGCCGGAATGCGGGAGTGCAGATCGGCTACCGGTCCGTGATTGCCGATTACGTGGTCGATGAGGACCTCGGCGACCTCAAGATGAAGGGCATGTACTTCGGCGGATTCGTTCGTTTCTAGAAACGGTTTCATAACCGTAGGGCGGCCCTTGACGGCCCGCCTGGCCAAAAGAAATTTTGAGTGAGAGGCGGTCCCCGTCAGGCTGGCTTTCGTCCTACCATCAGCATCGAGCTGCCAAACGGCATGGGCACTCGGCGTGCCAGCGCGGCTTCCCTCCTGACCATCCACGTCAGGGTCGCGTTGATAGGGCTCGATGGAACCGCGAGGTCGGAATCGCCTTTCGGCTCCCGAAAGGGACGACACATCGCCTGCACCTTTCGAACCGCCAGCATCAACGGCAGCAGCGACGCAAACAGATAGGAAATGCGTACTGCCTGAAGGCCTGCATCGGCCAGCAGACTCGACGCGCGAACGGTGTTGTACCGGCGAAGCTCTCCCCATACATCGCTGTGATCGCCGCGCAGAAGGTCGAGCGCGGTCACGTTGAGAATCACGTGGCCCCCGGGCCGCAGCACCCGCGCCATCTCACGCAGCGCCTTGCGGTCGTCAGGGACGCTCTGCACCACATCAAATGACGTCGCCAGGTCGAAGGTGCTCGACGCAAACGGAATATGTTCCATATCCGCACGAACAATCGGCCGCCCTGTCGCGCGCGCCCGCCACATCGAATCCTCGTGCAGATCGAAACCGAATGTCTGGCCGTACGGACGCAGCAGAACCCGAAGGTTGTATCCCGTGCCGCAGCCGCAGTCGATGATGCGCAGATCGCGCCGGCCGCCGGCAATTTCGTCGATGACCGGCACGACGTAGCTTCGGAGACCGTGAAACCAGAAATGAGTGGGTTCGGCGAGAGCTGTGAGTTCGAGGAGATTCCCCATCGGTCAGCGGCGCGGTGGGGTGGTGCTGGGCACTCCTCCTCCATAAAGCCGCCGGTAGTCGTCTGCCGTTCCGAGAATGCGCTTCACGTAATTCTGAGTCTCGGCAAACGGGATGTCGTCGACGAATTCGTCCTGCTCGAATCCGGGCCGCTCGGTAATCCAGCGCGCGATGCGGTGCTCGCCGGCGTTGTAGCTCGCGAGCGCGTAGTGCTCGCTGCCGAATCGATCCATCAGATCCCTGAAATAGCGCATCCCGAGCCGGATATTGGTTTCCGGCTGAGTCAGGATGCGCGCTGAATACGGGATGCCGACTTTCCGCGCATAGCTTCGGCCCGTGGACGGAATCAGCTGCATCAGACCGACCGCGTTCGCTGACGAGCGCACGTCGGCAGTGAAGGTGGATTCCTGCGCGATCAGAGCGGTCATGAGGTACGGGTCGAGCCGATGTGCGTCCGAATACTTCTTGATGAGCGGCCAGTAATCCAGCGGGAAGATCACCCGGAGGATGTCGGGCGGCAGCTGTTCGCCTCCGGCCGCCATGAACTGCGGATAGGCGCGGCGCATGATCGTAATCGCGCCACGCACGTCGGCAAAGCGTTCCGTAGCCCCCGGTTCGAGGCCGCGCCGATGACGAACGAACGCGAGCGTCGCCTGCAGCGGCACCGAGTCGCCCCACGCGCGGCGCGCGTATTCCACTTCGCTGACAGCCGCGTCATACATCTCCACGCTGACCAGCGCACGGATCAGGGCGTCGTTGGCAACGGGGGAACCCGCGGGACTCGTCGGTGATTCACTCCCGACGACGGGACGAACCGGCGGCTCGCGTCTCTCGACCAGCAGCGTCGAGGCGAGCCGGCCGTAGTACCAGTTCTGGTAGTCGGCGACAACAACTCGGTACAGTGCGTTGGCCGCGGCACGCTCGCTGAGCTGATCGCGGGAACGGGCGGCCCAATACAGCCACGAGGGACGGTAGTCGGATCGCGGAAACGCCGCGGCCGCTGCTTCGAAGGTCGCTGCCGCATCGGAGAATCGATCCTGCTTGTAGGCCCACCACCCTGCTTTCCAGCCAGCACGTTCCGAGTAACGTCCCCGCGGAAACCGGCGCAGCAGCTCGCGAAACACCTCGTCTGCCCGCGCCTCGTCGTCGTCGGTGATATAGCTCGTCGCCAGACTATTGAGGGTTTCCTCCGCCCAGTTGCTCTCCGGATGATCGGTAACCAGCTCTCGAGCAAGTGACAGATAATTGACGCGGTCGCCGAGGCCGCGTGTGGCCATCAAATAAAAGTACCGGGCTTCTACCTGCTTCGAGCCTTCGCGCAAGTACGGACGCAGCGCGTCTCTGCTCGCACGATGCCGGTTCAGGTAGTAGTCACATTCGGCGATGCGAAGGGCGACCAGCTCGGCGTCGTCCTTGGTGGCGACACTGGCGAGCGGCGCGAAGCCGGCGCGCGCCTGGGCCCACCGGCGCGCTGCAAACAGACGCTCTGCGCGATTGAGCTCCTGGCGGAACCGGTCGCCAGGAATCAGCGCCGGAGTCTGAAGCCGTTCGATCCCGTTCTGGGCGTCCGCCGCCTGATCGCTCAGAGGAAACTCGTAGTACACGCGCTGATACGCTTTGACGGCCGCCTCGCGGTCGCCAGCGGCCTCGAGCGCCGCGGCAAGCCGCAATAGAACTTCCTCGGCCGCCGAGAGCCCCTTTTCGTCGCTCAGATCGTCCAGAAGATCGGCAGCCTCTTCCGCGTCCCCGCGCGCCAGCGCGATTTCTGCCCGCCGGAGCGGTACAGCTTCTTCCAGATATCCATTCACGTGGTCGTCGATGGAGTCGAGTACCGGCGTCGGCCTCGTCGAACCGGCGGAGCCCTTGAAGCGCCACACCGGCGTAGTAGCGGCCGTAAGACTGCAGAGGACTCCTCGGTGAGGTCTGCGCTCTGAACGAGCGCCAGACCGGCGGCGAAATCGCCGCTGTCGATCAGCGCGGCACCACGCGCGAGACGCGCACCGGCCGTCTCGCCTGCTGGCTGCCCTACCGTTGTCGCGGCGATGGAAGGCTCAGGAACCAGCCAGTAGAGAGAAGGACGCGCCGGCAGCGGCGGATGATTGGTCGGCGTGATGCCAGCTGGAGGGCGGGTGGCCCCGTTGCCGGGGTTCTGGGCGCGCGCCCCAATACACAAAAGCAGCACGACGAGGGCAATGAGGAGAACCGGGAGGCGGGCACGGTCGAGCTCGCGCGACCCCTGGCGAAACGCATGCCCGACAGGCGTACGCACTGCTCCGGACATACGGTCCAGCCCGTTACGCAAACGACGATCCCGCAACAAGATGTCATCAATTATACGGCACGGCAGATGCACCCTTTTCGGGAGGAGGCATCAATGATCGGAGGTCTGCTGCGGATCGTTTTGCTGGTCGTCGTCGTGGCTGCCGTGGCAGCATTCTTCTTCGGCTACCGGTTCGGGGATCGCGATCGAACCGCCGAGCCGAACTCCGTAATTGGCACGACCGGACAGCCGGTTGACGTAGACCGCGCACGTGCGGCCGGCGCACAGGTTGCGGAGAAAGTCGCCGAGGGCGCGAATCAGGTAGAGCGCCTGGCGTCCGACGCGGCGCTCACCGCAAAGATCAAGTCGAAAATGGCCCTGGACGACTCGATTGATGCCCTCGAGATCGACGTGGACACCGCGAACGGCGTGGTGACGCTCAACGGATCGGTTGATTCTCCCGAGCTCCGGGAGCGCGCCGTTCGACTTGCCCGCGAAACGGAGGGCGTCGTTTCAGTCGTTGACCGGCTCGTGATTCAGTGACCCGGGGGTCGGGAGTCCGACCCCATTACTCCTCGTCCGCTGCCGCGCCGCCGGTTCCGAGAGTCCCGCTCGCTTTCTGCATCAAATAGGTCTTGATGAACACGTCGAGATCGCCGTCGAGCACGCGGTTGACATCGCCGACTTCGACCTTGGTGCGGTGATCCTTGATCATCTGGTAGGGCTGCAGCACATAGCTGCGGATCTGACTCCCGAAGCCAATCTCCTTCTTCGCACCCGCAATCTGCTCGAGCTTCGCCTGCTGCTCCTTCAGCTTCAGGTCGAAGAGGCGCGCCTTCAGCACCTTCATCGCCGACGAACGATTCTTGTGCTGCGACCGCTCGTTCTGGCACGACACGACGATGCCGGTAGGCAAATGTGTGATGCGAACCGCGGAGTCGGTGACGTTGACGTGCTGGCCGCCCGCGCCACTCGATCGATATGTATCTATCCGAAGATCTTTTTCGTCGATCTCGATGTCCACGTCCTCCGGCAGCTCGGGCCAGACGAACACCGACGCAAACGACGTGTGCCGGCGCGCCGCCTGATCGAACGGCGAGATGCGCACGAGCCTGTGGACACCGGCCTCCGCCGCCATCAGACCGAAGGCGTAGTCACCGGTCAGCAGGAGCGTGACGCTCTTGAGACCCGCTTCGTCACCGGGCTGGTAGTCGATCATCTCGCGTCTGAAGCCCCGGCGCTCGGCCCACTTCAGGTACATGCGCAGCAGCATCTCCGCCCAGTCCTGCGATTCGGTCCCGCCCGCCCCGGGATGAATCGAGACGATGGCGTTGGCGCGATCGTGTTCGCCGCCGAGCATCTTGTTCGTCTCGGCAGCATCGACCTCCACCTGTAACTCGTCGAGGCCCCGGACCAGATCGGCGCCGACGTCTTCGCCAGCGGTCGCCCACTCGATGAGAACCCCGAGGTCGTCGGCGCGCCGCTGCAGCGACTGCTTCAGCGTCTGTTCGTCCTCGAGACGCCGCCGGCGCTGCATGACCTTCTGCGCCTCGGCCTGATTGTTCCAGAACCCCGGTTCGCCCGCGCGTCGTTCAAGGTCGGCCAGCTGCTCGTCCAGGCGGGCACCCTCAAAGATGCCTCCGCAGTTCCGCGGCCCGGCTGCTCAGCCCCTCGTATCGCCGCACCAAATCATCCAGTTCGACCGCCAAGTGCTCCTCCTTGTAGGGCGGGTTCCCCCGCGAGCCTGCTTCGTAATCGAGCGGCGGACCCGCCAGATCATGTTCTTTGTACCGAGCCGCGGACCCGCCTGACACTTATCACTGCCACGGCCGTCAACACCAGCGACGCGTAGGCGACTACATCGCCGATCGTCGCGTAAACTGTCCGGCTCGTCAGCACCCGCGCCTCGCCGACCAGCCCTACCTCTTCAAAGATAGCCGACCGCTGCAGCACGCGCCCGTACGGATCCACGATCCCGCTGATCCCCGTGTTGGCGGCGCGGGCAAGGTAGCGCCCCTGCTCTATGGCACGCATCGACGCAAGCTCGAAGTGCTGGTACGGGGCGGACGAGGATCCATACCACCCGTCGTTGGTAATGGTCGTCAGAAGCTGGCTGCCGCCGAGGACCGCCTCGCGGATGAGCGACGGGTAGACGACCTCGTAGCAGATAGCGGTGTTCACCTGATGCGCACCAACAGGGAGCATCACCATCGAGGTGCCCGGAGCGAAGTCCGCAAGACGTTCGACCAGTGGTGACACGAAATACAAGAGGTTCTTGAACGGAATGTACTCGCCGAACGGAACCAGATGAATCTTGCGATACACCGCGCCCGTTTCGCCCTCCGGGGTGATGAGAAACGCGGCGTTGTACAACCGGATCACGTTGCCACTGCGATCGACCTGGTCGCTTCCGAGCAGAATGGGCACCCGCAGTTCGCGCGCCAGGTCGCGGACGGCTGCCTCCCCTACGTCGTCTTCTTCGAACATGAACGGCGTAGACGACTCGGGCCAGATGACGAACTCCGCGCCGCGCTGCACCGCCTCGCGCGTCATAGCGATATAGGTGGTGAAGATGCGTCGCGCTTCGCGCGGATTCCACTTGTCTTCCTGCGCGATATTTCCCTGAATCAGCCCGACGCGGAGTGTCGTGCCTTCGCGCGTCAGCGACCCATCGGAGATTCGTACCAGCCCCCATGCCGCCACGACACCGATGGCGATTGCGGCCGCGCCGAAACCGGCAAGGCGTGCGCGGCCGGCGGCGAGCACTGCATAGGCGAGAGACGCGCTCACGAACGCCACGAGCGCGGACAGGCCGTAAACGCCAGTAATGCTCGCGAGCTGAGCAACCGGCAGAACCGTCACCTGGCTGTTCCCGAGAGGCACCCAGGGGAAGCCGCCGAGGAGGTATCCACGCAGATATTCGGTGGCCACCCAGACGGCGGGCGCGAGGAACAGCGCACGCAGGCCTATGCCGCCGATCAGCCGAGCCATGATGAGTGCGGTGAACGCCGGAAAGAGCGCCAGATAGAGCGCGAGCAGCAGCATCGCGATGAGCGCCAGATAAATCGGCACTCCCCCGAACTGCTGGAGAACCGTACCCGTCCAGTAGGTGGTACCGACGAAGTACACGACGCCGGTAATGAGGCCAAGCGTGAAGGCGCGCATCGCCGGAACCGACCCTTCGACGCGGCTCAGGGCAGGCCCTTCGACGGGGCTCAGGGCAGGCCGGCGCGACACGGCAATGAGCAGCGGCACCAGCGCAATCCAGGCAAAAGCCGGATGACCGAATTTCGGAAAGCTGAGGGCGAGAAGCACTCCGGAAAGGAGCGCCAGGCCGACATCCATCAGGACATTGTCGCCTGAACGAGGTCGAGGGGTCTGACCCGGGGTCAGACCCGGGGTCAGACCCCTTTACGAACGTGGTCGGCATCAAAATCCTCATTGAGCGCTGTCAGCAGGTTACTATTGGCGGCCCCTACCCATGCGTTTTCAATCCGCTGCAGCACTGCCGGCGCTGATGCTTCCTATGGGTGGGGCTGCCGTCTACCGCCGTCGCGCAGGAGCGTGCTGGATTCTGGATCAGCGGTGGACTTCGGCTGAAGTCAGTCGGCGGCTCAATCGACAGCGTGCCGATCGACCGCGGAGGCGCCGGTGATATCACGATCAGTCTTGGATGGACGCTTACTCCGCAGCTTTTGATTGGTGTCGAAGCAAGCGGGTACGGGGTGACTCTGTACAATCCCGCCGGTGTTGAGACGACGGGCACAAATAGTGTCGTGTCGATCACATATTACCCACGTCGGTCCTCTGGCTTCTTCGTGAGAGGAGGCGTTGGCCCTACGTTCCTCGACAACTCGGAAGAGAGTCCCCCGGCCGCTGACATTTCTGGCAAAGGCATCGCGGTAATGGGTGGGGCGGGCTACGACTTTTACCTCGGCCGCAACTTCTCTCTGACTTCCGCAGTGGACTACTGGTACGGCGACGTAGGTAACGTGGAGTTCGATCAGAGCACGCGCTTCACCGACTGGAAGCACAATGCCATCGGCGTGCTGTTCGGCATCAAGTTCAATTGACCCTTGAGACACATGGGGTCTGACCCGGGGTCAGACCCCGGGTCAGACCCCCTATACGAGACGACTCAAGGTTTGCACATTACTGCACACCACCTCAGCGGGCGCTTGCGCTCGTCGTCGTTGCGGAGCGGCGCATCAGCAGGTCCCAATGCTCACCGGCGTGCGTCACGATCGACCCCACGTCGTCGGCCAGCAGATACCCTTCCTTCACGAGACGAGCGGCGGCGTCCTGCACCTGCTTCACATACTGATCTCGCGACCGATAGCGCTCTTCAATTGAGAGGCGCGGATCTCCGGTCCTCTCGCGTTCGGCCTTGGTACTCGCAAACGGGACATAGCCGCCCAGCAGCGGGAAGAACTGCTCGGTCCCTCCGATGGCTGCGCTTCGGAAATTCCAGCCGGTGTAGGTCGCCAGAGGTACCGCCACCTCCGGCAGCCGCAGGCTCGCTACGGGATTGCCGTCGCGGTCGACCTGGGGTACGAAAAGAGGCAACGGCGTGCCGGCGCCTCCGTCTCGCGGCAGCAGGCGGTTGGGTCCTCGAACGCCTGCAAACGCCTTCCGCGGTGAGGTCACGCCACGCAGGGTTGGAAAAGCAATATCGGTGGCACGGACGAGCGTGCCGTCCTGCAGGCGCGGATACCGGCTTGGCGGTGGCGCCGTTCCGTCTCGCACCCACTTCTCCATGGCCACGAGCAGCGCCCGCAGCGACACCTTGAGGTCGTAGGGATTGTCGGCGAGCTCGCCGTTGGTCGACGCAGGAGGGAACCTCCCGATGTTGTGCGGCGCGCCGGCGAAGTGATAGAGACGCACGTTCGGCGGCGGCGCGACGTCCTTCGACCCGTCCGGCGTCGTGTGGCTCAGCGCGACCCCGCGCTCCCAATACTCCGTGTCGGAATAGGTATAGAAGATTTTCGGCTGGTGCTCGCTGGCACGCGCGTTCTCGAGCAGACCATCCTCGACGCCGGTCACCGGATCGCGCTGCTTCACATCCGAAAACGGAAAGTGAGTCGCCGATTCCATCAACAGCGACGTCGGCGTGGACCAGCGCTGGTTGAGCAGAACGCCGGCTGCCCCGCCAATATGCGGGATCACCGCGTCGAACACCTGCCGGTTGCGTTCGTCGGTGTTGAAACCTTCGTACAGGAAGTCGCGCAGCCAGCGTCCCGTTTGCGACGATCCGTACGCAAACGTGTACTTCGCTGTCGTGGTCGCATCGGCGACGTATTTGACCCAGGCTGCGGCATCGCGCACGGCGGCAAAGCCGAGGGCTGCGACCGGCGGATTGGCGGCCGTGTATGCGAGCTCGTACGTGCGGCCCGGCTCGAATCCGCTGTCGAGCGTCACCGTGTTGCCCGCAAGCCGCCACGCGCTGCGTGGCACCGTCTGCCAGGCCGCCCCCAGGCGCTCGCGAACGCGGAGCGTGTTGTCCGCCGATGCCGGATCGCTCGGCGTGTAACCCACAAGGTCGCCGACCGTCGCCTCATTACTGCGCGCAGTGGGAATAAACGTGGCTCGCACCAGACCGGTGACGCCAACAGCAGCGGGAACTTCGATCCGGACAGCACCCGGCCGGCGCGCGTCGAACTCCCATCCAACCTGGACGATCGTGTAGCCGCGGCTGAGCAGGAAGCCGTCGCCGACTTCGCCGTCAGGCGTCGTCGTGATCGGTCCGTTGAATGCAGTGATGGCAACCGTCCCGCCGCGATTGACGATGTCGAATAGCGCAATCCCGTTTCCGCGGCCGGGATCTTTCGGCCGCAGAATCACGACGTCGGCTGACATCTCGATTCGTCCCGCGGCATTCCTCGGCGCCTTGTCCAGATCGGCGATCACCTGATTGCGCCTGTTCGCAGGGTCGATGAGGAAGTGCAGCGTTCCGGTAATCCGCTCGTACGAACCGACCGATCCAAACGACCGACCGGCGGCCACATCGCCGCGGGACTTAATCTCGACGCGTGAGACCTCCGCGCTCACCAGCGCGGGCACTATCGACACGAGGAGCATCCACGGGGCCGAGCGTCGAAGAATCCGAGTCATGCGCTGCCTCCTGCTTCATTCCACCAGAACCCCACGAACCCCGGCGGGCGGAATCGCCGCAGAGTACATCCGCAAACGCCGGTTGTCCAGGAATCCGCCCGCCTTTCGCGCTACACTGCGGCGTCCCGCTCTTCGTCGAAGGAGTCGTCACGATGCATGGAACGCTGATTGTGTGCGCCGCACTGATTCTGCTCGTGGCATGTGCGCCGTCACCCGAAGGACCGTCGCCGGCGCGCGCCGACCTCGCGCCGACGGGCACCCTGCGCGTCGGCCTCAACTTCGGCAACGTGCTGCTCACGGGGAAGGATCCGGCCAGCGGCGAGGCCCGCGGCATCGCGGCGGACCTGGCGCGGGAACTCGGGCGCCGGCTCGACGTACCGGTCCAGATCGTGCCGTTCGAATCGGCGGGTGCGCTGGCGGATGCGACGAAGACCGGTGCGTGGGATGTGGCGTTCCTTGGAGCCGAGCCGCAGCGCGCCAATGAGATCAGCTTTACGCCGGCGTATGTGGAAATCGAATCGACGTATCTGGTGCCGGCAGGCTCGCCGCTGCGCACCGTGGCCGACGCCGACCGCGAAGGCGCGCGCATCGCGGTTGCCGCGAAGAGCGCCTACGATCTGTACCTGACCCGGAACCTGCAGCACGCGCGGCTGGAGCGCGCGGACGGCGTCGACAACGCGTTCAAGAGACTGATCGACGAAAAGATGGACGCCCTGGCCGGACTCCGGCCCGTGCTGCTGACCTACGTCGAGAAGCTGCCAGGCTCGCGCGTGCTGGACGACAGGTTCACGACCGTTCAACAGGCCGTCGGCACTCCGAAGGGGCGCGAGGCGGGTGCGGCGTATTTGCGCGAGTTCGTCGAGGACGTCAAAGCGACAGGCCTGGTGGCGAAGCTCA
This sequence comes from uncultured Acidobacteriota bacterium, assembly GCA_963814955.1. GTDB lineage: Bacteria > Acidobacteriota > Vicinamibacteria > Vicinamibacterales > UBA2999 > DATCJA01. The sequence goes on along the minus strand of CAWFEX010000004.1, from coordinate 386,743 downwards.
TCGAGAGCAACGGCGTCCACGGCCTCACCGTCGCGCCCGCGGCCGCCACGCCCTAGTCACGGGCGAGGCGAGACTGCCTTGATCGACACCAATGTCATCATCGTTGTGTTCGTCGCGGCGGTGGTCGCCTTGCTGTTCGCGCGCGTGGCCGCCATCGAACGACGATTGAACCGGCTATCGAGGCTCGACGCGAAGGTGGATGCCGTTCTGAAACCCTCCGGCATCACTTTCGACGAGTACGCGAATGTTCCGCCGGACGTCGCCGACTTAATCCGCCGGGGCGAGACGATCCATGCAATCAAGAGGTTCCGGCGCGTCACAGGGCTCGGTCTCAAGGAAGCGAAAGACTACATCGATGAGGTCAAGCGCCGAAGCGGCCGCAACAAGGCTGCCAGCATCGCGTTCAAGACTTGCTGCGCAATTGCTCGGACCCCTCTGCAGCGCGTACTGCGGCGGCCGCAAACGTTCCTGGTTATGGAGTTCTGTCGACTGTTAGTTAGCCGGATCCAAGCTTCATGAAAATACGAATTCGCCGCGCGGTGCCACTCGCACTTTTGGCCGTATCGTGTTGGGTGGTCCCTGCTCGGCCTGAACTGATTGCACAAGGTGCAGCAGTCGTTGATGGATACCGTGTGGTGCGTATCTATCCTCACGACCCTGATGCCTACACTCAGGGGTTGATCTTTCGGAGCGGCTTCTTGTTTGAAAGTACGGGGCGTTACGGGCGGTCAACCCTCCGCAAGGTCGAGTTCGAAACCGGGCGTGTCGTTCAACAGCATCTTCTCGATGCTGCGTGTACTTTGCGGAAGGTCTGACCGAATTGAATAACCAGCTGGTTCAGTTGACATGGCGCTCACAGCTCGCCTTTGTCTACGATTTGGCCAGCTTCGCGCCACATCGAACGTTCGGTTATTCGGGTGAAGGCTGGGGCCTGAGCCATAACCAGCAGGAGTTCATTCTGAGCGATGGCACCGAGACTCTGAGATTCCTCGATCCGGGAACGTTTCGCGAAACCAGGCGCGTGGTCGTTCGGGATCGTGGTGTTCCTGTCAATCAGCTGAACGAACTTGAGTACCGTTCGTGGCGAGGTCTACGCGAACGTCTGGCACACCGACCGAATCGCGCGGATTTCCCCGCAGTCGGGGCAGGTCACCGGATGGATCGACTTACGAGGTCTGTTGTCGCCGGTTTATCGACTCGATCCTGAGGCTGTGCTGAACGGCATTGCGTATGACTCGACAAACAATCGGCTTTTCGTGACAGGCAAGCTGTGGCCGCAGCTTTTTGAGATTGAAGTCGTACGACGGAAGTGAATCGGCTAACAACCCTTGGAGCCGACGCACCCACTGGTGGAGGGAGTCTTGTCGCCGAGGCGCGCGGCTCAAGCAACATTGGGCGGTCCCACGCCGCGATTTGACAGGAGGATCACATGAAGACGCAGCGATTCTTGTGTGCGTTGTGTTCCTGGTTCGTCTTCATGAGCCTTTCCGTCCCTCCAGCATGGGCTCAAGGCCAACCGCCTGGACAGACAGTTCGGTTGAACGACATCGAGATGCATTACCGAACGCTGGGGTCTGGAGAGCCTCTCCTTCTCCTGCACGGATTTGGCGGCTGCGGAGATGATTGGCAGCCGTTCATTCAACCTCTTGCGAAGCAATTTCAAGTAATCATTCCGGATCTCCGTGGTCATGGCTGGTCGACCAATCCGGGAAATACTTTCTCGCACCGCCAGTCGGCAGCTGACGTGCTCGCACTGGTCGATCATCTGGCGCTGAAGCGCGTGCGGGCCATGGGCATCAGCACCGGTGGGATGACGCTGCTCCATATGGCGACGCGACAGCCTGAACGAATCGAGGCGATGGTCTTGATTGGTGCGACGTCGGTACTTCCCTCCTCAGGCGCGGGCGATCATGACCGCCAGCAGTGACAAAACGCCTCCGGAGGTTCGCGAGATGCAGCAGAAATGCGCGAAGCGCGGTGGCGATCAGGCGCGTGAGCTCTCGGCGCAATTCACGGCGTTCAAGGACAGCTACGACGACATGAACTTTACACCCCCATACTTGACCACCATCAGGGCGCGAACCCTCATCGTGCACGGTGACCGCGACATCTTCTTTCCCGTGAGCATTCCCGTTGAGATGTATCAGGCCATTCGTGGCTCGGAGCTGTGGATTGTGCCGGGGGTGGACACGTGCCGATCTATGGACCGCGGCTGGCGGAGTTTCTGAGCATCGCGACCGAGTTCCTTCAACGGAAGGAATCGCGTTGACGCGATTTCAGTCGTTGGCGACCCTGCTGACTTCCTGTTGTAACGCAGCATTGCGGCGGCGCCGCGGTGTCCAGAGAGGTGACTCCCGTCGGCGAGGCGGTGATTCGGCATAAGATAGAATTACGCGTTCCGATGAAGCTCCCGCTTTGACGTCCTCTTCGCGTCGCTGACGCGAACCTGCGCTCCAACAATCCCGACAGCGGATGTGTGTCCCGCGCCCGCCCATTGGCGGCGGCGCCAACGAGCTATGTATGTCTACGCCTGCCATCGAAGTCACAAATCTCGTCAAGGTGTATCAACGCCGTGGCCGCGTTGTGGCGCGCGCCGTGGATGGACTGAGCTTCTCTGTTGCAGCGGGATCGATCTTCGGCCTGCTCGGTCCGAACGGCGCCGGCAAGACCACCACACTGCGAGTGTTGACGACCCTCACGCGGCCGACCGACGGCCGGGCTCTCGTTGCCGGCTTCGACGTGGTTGCCTCGCCGCTTGACGTACGGCGTCGCATCGCAGTCGTCATCCAGGAACAGGCGGCGGATCTGTTGTTGACCGTCCGCGACAACCTCCAGTCGTTCGGCCGGTTTCACGGGTTGTCCGGTACGACACTCTCCGCCCGGACCGCGCGCGCCATCGAGCAGTTCGGTCTTGCTGATTACGCCGTCCGCAAGGTGCAGGACCTGAGCGGCGGATTCCGTCGCCGCGTGCAGGTGGCCAAGGTTCTCATGGTCGACACGCCCATCCTGTTCCTCGATGAGTTCTCGAGCGGCATGGATCCGATTCTCAAACGTTCGGTCATGTCGCTCCTCCGGGACGAGAGCCGGAAGGGCCGGACGATCGTGCTCACGACGCAAATTCTCAACGAAGCCGAAGAGCTCTGCGACGACATCCTGATCATCAATCGCGGGCGGCAGGTGGCGCGGGGCGACGTTCACACGCTCAAGCTGTTGTCGGGAGGCGTTTACGAAGTGACCCTGACATTCGACGAGTTGCCGCCGGGACTCGAGGCCGATGTCGCGGCGCTGCGACCCTTGCGCATGACAATCAGCGGCACCACGCTCCAAATGTCGTTGAAGGAGGACGAACAGCGCGTGCTGGCCTTCATCGGCAGGCTCGCCGCCAGGGGTCCGGTGCGCCGCATCGAGGTGGGCGGCGCGAGTCTGGAAGACGTCTTCGTCGAGCTGACGTCAGATGTAAAGGAGGTGCGGTAATGGGCGCGCTTGGCGCCGTTGTGTACCGCGAGGGGCGCATCCGGGCCACGAACGTGATGTTCATTTTCTGGGACCTGATCTACCCGCTGGCCTACCTGCTGGTGTTCGGTGTCGGCCTGAACAGCACCGTGCAGTTCAGCGCGGGTCCGATGGCCGCCGACTACAACGTCTTCTTTCTGGCGAGCGTGCTGGGCATGGCGAGCTTCGGGATCGCGTCGAACACCGCGTGGTCGTTCTTCCTGGATCGCGACAACGGGATCTACTTCGAAATGCAGACTTATCCGATCAATCGCGCGCAGTACCTCGTTGGGAAAGTGATCTTCAACATCGTGATAGCGCTCGTTCAGGCAGCGATCACGCTCGGACTTGCTCAGGCACTGTTGGGCGTCGACGTGCAATGGGCGATGTCGCCGCTCATCGCCGTGATGGTGGTCGTGGGGACCGCGGGGTGGTTCTTCTTTTACGCGATCTTTGCCGTGCTGATCCGCCGCAACGATGCTTTCAACACGGTGACGTCGGTCTTTTATTTCGTGTTCCTCTTCGCGAGCTCGATGTTCTACCCGCTGGACCCGCTCCCGGCGCCATTCCGCGCGGTCGCGTACGCCAACCCCATCACGTGGCAGGTGGATGTGCTGCGCTACGCGACCACGGGGCTCGGCAACCCGTCGCTCCTGCCGCTGCAGTTGGCCGGGTTCGGCATATTCACGGTGGCGGCCTTCGCCGGCGCCCTGGCGGCGCTGAGACGGGACTTGTGAAGGCGTCTAGCGCGGCAGGTTTCATAACCGTAGGGCGGGCCTTTACGGCCCCGCCTCGGCGCGGCGTGAAGCCGCGCCATACGCGAGTTATGAACCCGCTCTAGCGAGGCAGCGTGGCGCCCTCGGCAAGCCCGATGTCGAACGCGACGCGATCCTTCCCCGGCACCGCCCGCGAGATATGCCCCTTGCCCGTGGTGTCTTCGGCGAGCAGGATGCTGCCGGGGCCGAGCCGGATCTTCCGCCCGTCTTCCAGCTCGATCTCGCTCTCGCCGGCCAACGTCACCACGAGCTGCCGCCGCGAGGCCGGGTGATAGTCGAGGAAATACTCTGGCGTCGTCCGCCGCACCTGCAGCGTCGTCAATGCGACTGGCGCAGCGACCTCGCTTCCCTTGTCCCGGGGCTTGAGCGGCATGTTGAACTCTTCGACTTTCGTCTTGCCGTCGGAGCCGGTGTAGATCCGCGTCACCTTGACCGGCGTCCGCCCCTGCGCCTCGAGTTGATCGCCGGCGATCCATTTCGCGCCCGTCATGAGACCGAGGGTGGGGATCCAACCCAGTATCAGCACGCCGTAGAGGACTTTTTTCATGACATCAGCCTTTCGTGAATGGCGAATCCTAGCATGCAGGACCGGTGTGCCCGTCAACTCAACTCAGCACGGCGCCGCTGCGCGTATCTGACGCTGCCCGAACCGCTACTTGACTCCCGGCCACTGGATGTACGGCGGCTTCGGGGCCTGGTCGGGCGGCAGAAATGCGGGCGCTGCCGATCCGGACACGCCGAGCGATTTCACGTATTGGTACACCGCTCGGAGATCGGCATCGTTCATCGCGCGGACGTTGAACCAGGGCATCGGCGGGCGCGTCATGAGACTCTTGCTGTATTTGAGCCACTGATCTTCCGTCAACTTACCGATCGATAGCCTGAGGTTCGTCGCGTATGTCGTGCCCCAGGGCCCGCGGAACCCGAGCGTGTCTCCCTTGAGCCTGTCGCTTTCCGCGGCTTTTCCACCGGCCTCGGCGTAACCGGCGGTATGACAGTCGTTGCAGCCGCCGATTTCGACGACATACCGGCCGCGCTCGATCTGTTGGGCGACAGGGGCAGCTTGCCGGGCATTTCCCGTCGCCTGATCACCCAGCAGGATGAGTGAAACAACTCCGCACAGGGTCGCCAGATGGACTTTCACATGTACCTCCGTATGTTTCCACTAGTTGTGAGTTGCGTTGAGAGTATCGCGAGGCGTCAGCTGGATCAGCTCAACGATTCCGGATACCAACACACGGGGCCCAACGAATCGAGAGCGGGCGCCTACCGAGGCACATACCCGTCGGGAAGAAGTTCGATCGCAACCGCATCGCCGTGGATCTCATCCGCCGGCGTCCCGCCGGCAGAAGGAAGATACGTCGCGAGCACTGGCGGCGTTCCGGGCACACCGCCGCAGTTCACGCTGCCTGGAGTGTCGGAGCGATACGAGATGAAGTCCACATCGCTCAACTGCCGGGCCGCAAAATGCATGAGGGCTGTCGCGGTCTGCACCTGCAGGATGAACCTGCCCTGCCGGCACTGGATCGACCGGAATGCTCCGAGCACGCGCTGCTCGCCCGTCCCGAGTTCGCGAAGTACCGGGATGAATCGGCCCGACGCTGCGCTTCTGTCCGAAGGTGTGTCCGAAGGTGGCGTCGCCGGCGACGCGGATCGTGAGATAGCAGGGGCGGCGGGCTCTGCACTCGCGGTGACCACCGCCCGCGCCGCCGCGATTTGACGCAGCTTGGCCACACGCGCCAGGCCTTCCCGCGCGCGATTCCGGACCTCCGGTTCGCTGCCGCGCGCCAGCAGCAGCCCGAGGTACCGCGTGGCTTCCTCGTAGTCGCCCTGACGCGCCAACGCTTCCGCCAAAGCTATGCGATACGACTCTTCGGCCGGTGCTGCAGCAGCGGCGCGCTTGAGCAGATCAACTGCGCGCGCCGGTTCTCCGCTTGCCAGCTCGAGGTAACCCAAGCTCGCGAGCGTATGGGCAACAGTGGGGTCGAGCTCCACGGCCTTGGACAGCACCGATCGTGCTCGCTCGAAGGTCGATTGCCGCTGCGGATCATCCGAGGCTGACCCGCGGATGCGTTCGACGAGGCCGTACCCATACGCCGTCATGAATGCCGGTTCGTCCGGCTTCAGCGTGGCGGCACGCTCCAGCAAGGGCAGTGCTTCGTCGAGGCGCGACGCCCTGAGCTCGAGGAACCCAAGCGCAAACAGTGCCCGCGCGGAGTCGGGACTGGAGGTGATGACTCCTTTCAAATATGCGCGGGCATCATCGGTGCGGTCGCTGCGCGCGAGCAAATCGCCAAGATAGCCTTGAGCCTCGCCTTCGCTCAGCATCTCGGCCCGGGCTTCTACGACGGCGCGCGCTGTTGTTTCAAATGTGCCCTTCACGGCGGGAAATGTGAAGTTGGCGACGTACTGGCGCAACTCCTTTTCTATCGGGGAGAGGTCCGTACCGAATTCCTTTCGCAGCGCCTCGTCGAACGAAGTCCCAGTGCGCATGCTCGTCAAATACCGCAACAGCTGCGCACGGCGTGTCTCGTTCCCGAACGTCAGGTAATGCATCAATGCCCACGACTGTGCGTAGAAAAGTCCGCGGCGACTTCCCTCGTTGTACATCGGCGATGAGTGATCGACAGCGACCAGCTCCGAAAGCGGAATGAGCGTGCGTGATCGCAGCTCCTGCACGTGCTCGGGAGACGCTATGCCAAGGATGGCGCTCTTGCCGCCATCACGTTCCTGGAACGTTTCGTAGACCCCCGCGAAACCCTCGTTCACCCACGCCGGAGCCAACCCAAGGGTGTTCTTGACGAGGAAGTGCGAATATTCGTGGAACACCGCACGAACCGCGTACTCACCGAGATCGCCCTTGATCACGATGTAGCTGAGGTCTTCGCCGCTGCGGAAGAAGCCGGCCACATCGACTGTCCGGCCCTGGAATCTCGGCTTGAACGGCTCCAACGATCGATCGTTGGCAAAGACCAGCACCACGATCGGCACGGGAGATGAGGCGGCTGAGGCCGGAAGCGCCCGCACCATGACTTCGCGGAACTGCTCGAGCTGCTGGGCGACACGGCGAATCTGTCGCTCGGATGCATCGCCGACGAACGTGAAGTTTGCCGACCGCAAGCGAGTCCATTCCGCGGCGGCGCTGTCGGCACACAGCAATCCGCACAACAGCGCCAGGAGGAGGACCAAGGGGAGTCTCATGGGTGCCTCCGGTATTTGTGAGCGACATGATACGCGCGGCACGTCCCTGCCGGGTAATAACGTGCGCTGGCACTAAAACGAACACTCGCCCAGTTTTTCGAGGTTCCACCCTGATCGGGTCCTTGTGCATGAAAACTTGCCTCGGCCCTCGCGAAACGTCATAGGATTCGATGCGGCCGCTTTCGACCGAAGGTATAGGAATCTCAAGGACGACGAAGGCGCCCCGTCAAGCCATGAACGGCTCGTTGTGAGTCCCCTGGCGGGAACAAGATTCTAGGAAAGAGTGAGATGAGAACGATCCTGTCGTTGCTTCTGAGCGTGGTGTTCACCTCGTCTGCCTTTGGTGAAGAGCTGAAGGTGTATGCGGCCGCAGCGGTGAAGGCGCCCCTTCTGGACCTCGCGGCGGAATACGAAGCGGCTACGGGGCACAAGGTGACATGCGTCTTCGACACGGCCGGGGCAACGGCGCAACGATTTCATGACGATTCGGGGGCAACGTTGCTGGTCACAACCCAGACGTTGATTAGCGAAGCCGAAAGAACTGGCCAGTTGACGAACGGAATCACGCATCGTTTAGCGGATACGGTCGGCGGCTTTGCCATACCCCCTGGATCCGCCAGACCGGACGTTTCCACGCCGGACAAACTCAAGGCGGCGCTGTTGTCGGCTCGCCGCATCGCCTTTTCCGACCCTGCCCGCGGCGCCACTGTAGGAACCCACTTCGTGAGGGTGATCGAGTCGCTGGGCATCAAGGACGCGGTGTTGAAGAAGGCGACGCTCGCTCAGGACGGCGTTGAAACCATGCGTCTTGTGTTGCAGGACAACGTCGACTTGGGTGTGACGCAGGTCAGCGAAATCGTCCAAGCCAACCCGGCCGCCCTGCTAGGACCCTTTCCTGCAGAGTTTGATCTCGCCACGACCTTTTCTTTGTGGTACCCATCGACGATTTCTACGGCAGCCAAAGATTTCGTCACTCTCATTACCGGTCCAGTCGGGCGGGCGAAGTTAACGAAAGATGGTCTGCGTGCCCCCGCCGAACGTTAGAGGGCAAATCGCTGCTGTTCGAACCGCTAATACTTGACGCGGACGGTCGGTCGTTTGACATGCCTTCTTTCGGGGTCTAGACTCCGCGCCAACTGCGTCGCTACGATCGCGACAGGAGACCTTCATGAAGAACATCGACCGCAGACTCTCGACTGCAGCACTCCTATTGACTGCCGCCATTTCTCTCACGGCCTTCTACATGACCACAGGCGTCGAGGCGCAGTCGGGCGCGCCGCGATATGTCTTCGACCCGACGTGGCCGAAGCCGCTGCCGAACAACTGGAAAATGGGTGGCGTTACCGGCCTGGCGGTGGACAAGGACGACAACGTGTGGGTGCTCAACCGGCCGAACGACACCACCGAGCAGGAGGACAACGCGGCGACGAATCCGCCGACCGCGCACTGCTGCGTCAAGCCGCCGACGATGATCCACATCAGCAAGACAGGTGACGTCATCGGCTCGTTCGACGCGCCGCAGGGACACGGCATGGACGTCGACAGCCAGGGGTTCGTCTACATCGGTCAGGACACGGTCCGCAAATACGAGCCGAAGTCCGGAAAGATGGTCAAGGAGCTGCCTCGCGTCCCAGAGTCGCAGCCGCAGGGCGGCGGCGGACGCGGTCGTGGCAATGTCGATCCGGCCGAGCAGGCGAAAGCGGTCGCGGCGTTCCGCGCCAAGTATCCGCCGACGACCCCGCAGATCGTCGGGCAGATCGAAGAGATCCGGCTGGATGAGAAAGCCCGTGAGATGTACGTCGCCGATAGCTACCTCGGTGGACGGGTGATGATCTACGACCTCGACACCTTCGCGTTCAAGCGCGGCTGGGGCGCTTACGGAAAGCCGCTCGCGCAGATCAGCGCCAACGACGCCGACCGCGACTACAAGCCGAACGGTTCGATGCCGAAGGAATTCCGGGGGCACCTTACGCTCAACTTCGCCAACGACGGCCTCGTGTACGCGGCCGATCGCAACGCCAACCGCATTCACGTCACCGACAAGCAGGGCAAGTTCATCAAGGAGTTCGTCATGGCCCCGGAGACCGGTGAGGGCGGCTCCACTGGCGGCGTCGCGTTTTCTCAGGACCCGCAGCAGCGCTTCCTGATCATTTCCGACCTGACCAACAACCACATCTGGTTCCTCAATCGAGCCGACGGCAAGGTCTTGGAGCGGATGGGCAGCATGGGCGACAACGGCGGCCAGTGGTACGGCCTGCACATGATCGCGATCGACTCGCAGGGAAACATCTACACCGGTGAAGTCCAGAACGGCGAGCGCGTGCAGCGCTTCGTGCCGGCCGACAGTCCCAGAGGAAAGCTGCTCGCACAGCTCGCCGGGATGCGTTGAGAGAGACGGCTCGGCTCGAGCCGCCAGGCGCTTGTCGATCCAGGCCGTGATGTCGAAAATCACGGCCTCCTTGCCGATGTCGTTGAGCGTTGCGATCTTCAACACGCCGGCCACGTCGCAGTCCGCGACGTTCTTCACACAGAACCACTCGCCCTCAGTGTGTCGTGTTGATGCGAGGCGTTTGGCGCATCATTCGAGTGAGGTCACGCCATGTTGCGATTCGCTCTCGTCGTCAGTTGCCTCGCGCTCATCGTCGTCGCATCCGCGCAGACTGGTCGCGGATCCCTGGCGGGCAATGTGGTGATCGCCTGGAATGGCATGCAGGTTCCGAATGCTCCGGTCCAGGTACGCCACAGAGAAACCGGCACGGTGGTGAGGACGGCCAGCGCAGCCGACGGCCGCTACCAGTTCGCAGACATTCCGGCAGGCGTGTACGAGCTGTCGGTGGCCATGCCGTGCTGCGGCTTCGAACCATTTCGTACGAACGTCACCGTAGCCGTGGGACAACCTGCTGTGTTCAACATCTCGCTCATCGAGAACGTAGGCGGAAAAACCCTCGGCGACGATCCGGGCAGGAGCGCCGACATGCTTCGTGACCGCGCTCGTGTGCCTGCGCTGGCGGTGCCGCGTACGCCGGAAGGGACGCCCGACCTCTCAGGCGTCTGGCTGATCTATCGCGATCGATATCCTGAAGATCCGGCGGCGCTTCCATGGGCGGCGGCGCTCAACAAGGAGCGTATTCAAGCCAACATGAAAGACGCGCCGCACACGCGTTGTCTACCGCAGGGATTCCCGGTACCCGGCGCGTCCACTCCCTGGATGACCAAGTTCGTCCAGACGCGTCCGCTGCTCGTGATGCTCTTCGAGGACGCGGTGGGGTTCCGGCAGATCTTTCTCGACGCCCGCAGTCATCCCGCGGATCCCAACCCGACATGGCTCGGCCACTCCGTCGGACGCTGGGAAGCGGATACGCTCGTCATCGACACGATCGGCTTCAACGATCGAAGCTGGATCAACGCCTATCCGCACACCGAACAACTGCACATGGTCGAGCGGTATCGGCGCACCGCGTATGGTCAGCTGGAGATCGTGGTCGTCTTCGAGGATCCCGGCACGTTCACCCGGCCATGGACGATGAATCTGGTGTGGTATCTGGCGCCGGACGAAGAACTGGCCGAGTTCGTGTGCGAGAACAACAGAACGGACCTGCTCGTCGGGAAGTAGAGTGTTGGGCAGCTTTAGCCCCCGCCCCGTCGTGCGTGACACCCGCCCCGTCGTGCGTTGACGGGCTGGCTGGCCGAGACTAGACTGCAACGCGGAGTGACACAGGTACGCAAAAGTCAAAAGGCAAAAGGCAAAAGTTGAGTCAAAAGGAGTACCTTTGACCTTTGACTTTTCCCCTTTGACTTACATGTTCCTAATCATCTACGGAGACGTCACATGAAGAGAGTTAGTCCGAGGATTGCGGCCGCGCTTGCCCTGCTGGCCGCCGTTGCATTCCTGATTTCCTATGCCGGCGCCGGCGCCCAGGCACAACAGGGCGCACCGGCCTACGTGTTCGACCCGAGCTGGCCGAAGCCGATGCCCATGAAGTGGAAGATCGGCGGCATCACCGGACTGGCCGTCGACCGCAACGACGATGTCTGGGTGCTGAACCGCCCGAACGACCTCACGAGCATCGAGCTCCACGCCGAGCACAACCCGCCGATTGCCGATTGCTGCGTCCGGCCGCCGTCGATGATCCACATCAGCAAGACCGGCGAGGTGATCGGCTCGTTCGACGCCCCGCAGGGGCATGGCATGGACGTGGACAGCAAGGGGTTCGTCTACATCGGCCAGGACACCGTGCGTAAGTACGATCCAAAGAGCGGCAAGGTCGTCGGCGAGATCGCGCGCGTCCCTGAAACAGAGGGCGGCGGCGCCCCGGGAGGCCGAGGCGCGGCGGCTCGCACTCCGGGCCAGGGCAGCGCCGGGCCCGTCGCTGGTTTCATCACCCCTCCCGGCGGAGGCGGGCGCGGGGCGCCCAATCCCGAGGCGCAGGCCAAACAGGCGGCGCAGCGCGAGGCGTTCCGCAAGAAGTACCCGCCCGACACCCCGATGATCGTCGGAGGTCTCGAAGAGATCAGGATAGACGAAGCCGCCAACGAGCTCTATGCCGCGGACAACTACCTCGGCGGTCGCGTGCTCGTGTTCGACCTCAACACCTTGGCCTTCAAGCGGGGATGGGGCGCGTACGGCAAGCCGCTCTCACAGATCAGCACCAATGACGCCACGCGCGATTACAAACCGGGCGGACCGATGGCGAAGGATTTCGTTGGTCACCTCACGCTGAACTTCTCCAACGACGGTTTGGTGTACGCGGCCGATCGCGTCGGCAATCGCATCCACGTCACCGACAAACAGGGCAAGTTCCTCAAGGAGTTCCCGCTTGCCATCAACACCGGCGTCGGCGGCGCCCCTGGCGGCGTCGGATTCTCACCGGACAAGGAACAGCGGTACCTGTTCATCTCCGACCTGACGAACAACCACATCTGGTTCCTGAACCGGGCGGACGGCAAGATCGTCGGGCAGCTTGGCAGCATGGGCGACAACGGTGGCCAGTTCTACGGTCTCCACATGATTGCCGTCGATTCGACGGGAAACATCTACACTGGTGAAGTGTTCGCCGGCGAGCGGGTGCAGCGGTTCGTTCCCGCCAACAGCGCGAGAGGAAAACTGCTCACACAGCTCTCAACCATGAAATGAACCCTCAACGACGCCGCTTTCTGGCAGGGCTCGCCGCGACCGGCGCGGCGGCCCTGCTTCCCGATCACCCGTTCGGCGCGCAGACCGCACCCCAGACCTCCGCGCGCCGCATCGACGTCCACTGCCACTTCTCGTCTCCCGGCTTCATCCAAACCATCAAAGCTCGTAACACGGGGCAGATGCCGCTGATGGCATGGACCCCTGCCAGGACGATCGAGGACATGGACCGCGACGGCGTTGCCACGTCGATCGTCTCGACGAGCGAGCCCAGCGTGTGGTTCGGCGACAACGAGGCGGCACGGAAGCTTGCGCGGGAGTGCAACGAGTACGGCGCCAGGCTGATGTCGGATTATCCGGGGCGTTTCGGGGTGTTCGCGACGCTGCCGTTGCCGGATGTCGACGGGGCGCTGCGCGAAATCGAATATGCCTTCGACACGCTCAAGGCCGACGGCGTCTGCTTCATGAGCAGCTATCAGGCGAAGTATCTCGGCGACCCGATGTTTACGCCCGTGATGGAAGAGCTCAATCGCCGGCGGGCGGTCTGCTATACCCACCCGTTCCGCGCGGAATGCTGCGTCAATCTGCTCCCGAACGGCCGCGCATTAGGCATCACGCTCAGCACCGAAACGACGTTGACGATTGCGAGCGTGCTGTACAGCGGCACCGCCGCACGATTCCCGAACATCCGCTTCATCTGGTCGCATGGCGGCGGAACGATGCCCTACATCACCGGACGGTTCGGCGTGAACGCCGATACGAAGACAGCGGAGCTTCCGAACGGCGTCCTGTACGAGATCCGGAAGTTCTATTACGACACCGCCCAGGCGTTCAACGAGTACACGCTGCCGACCTTCACCAAGCTCGTACCCCGCTCGCACATTCTCTTCGGGACCGACTACCCGTTCGCGCGTGCGGCAACCGTCTCGCAGGGACTCGGCGGGTTTGGATTCAACGCCGAGGATCTGCGCGCCATCGATCGCGACAACGCGCTCACGTTGTTCCCGCGGTTGAAGTGAAATTTAGGTCAAAGGTCAAAGGTCAAAAGTCAAAAGGCAAAGGTCAAAAGGCAAAAGGCAAAGGTACGGCGGCCTATAGGCGGCGACGTATCCTCGATCCGCGGCCGTTCGAAGGCCGGCGACGGCAGCGCGAAGCCGGAAATTGGTCGGCGCGATTCCTCGCCGCGAGTTCGTTCCGCGTGATCTCACGATTGATGAGGCGTCGAATCAGCTCAAAAGGTGCATGCCACGCCACCCTCCCCCGCCGCCGGCGGCGCGGACGTCGCGTTTCAGCAGCGCGCGTGACGAGCGCAACTTCCCGTTGAGGCCGTTGTAGGGCCGACATTCTGTTGTGGGGCCGGCCCCTGCCGGCGCTTGGCCCAGCGCATAATACTCGGCTGACAGTACCCACCAAATGACGCTGAACCGGACGGTCGCTCGAGCGGCGACGAGCCTTGTCGTGTTCGCACTGTTCGCGGAGCTGCTCGGGTTGATGGCGTATTACGCGGACACCGGCGCCCTCTTCTACATCCATCGCAAAACCTATCAGGAGCTGTTGCCGACGCCGGAGGATCGTCTGTTCCTCGGCGAAGCCGTGCATCCGTACTTCGGCTTCACACACAGACCAGGAGTTCCTTTCGACGTTCCGGAGCCGCTGCGACAGGGCACCGCGATTCCGGCGCGCCTGGTCACGAACAATTTCGGGTTCGTCTCGCCGCATCGGTACCCGTTCAAGAAGGCACGCGACGACCAGTTCATCGTCGGAATCTTCGGCGGCTCGGTCGGGCTATGGTTCTGCCAGGTCGGCGCGCCCCGCCTGGTGGAACGGCTGAAGCGGCACGCCTTCTTCAGCGGCAAGGGCATCGTGCCGCTCTGCTTCAGTCACGAAGGCTACAAGCAGCCGCAGGAAGCCGCCGTGCTCGCCTACTTTCTGTCCATCGGACAGGCGTTCGACCTGGTTGTGAACATCGATGGCTTCAACGACGTGGCGCTGGGCTCGCTCAACAGCGAGCGCGGACTCGACTACTCGATGCCCAGCGTTCAGCACCTCGATCCGCTCATCAACGTCGTCAACCAGTCGGCTCTGACGCCTGAAAAGCTGGAAACGCTGGCAGCCATCGTCCGCGACCGCCGGCTGCTGCTCGATCTCGCCGAGAGGATTCGCGTCAATCGATTTGCGTCGATCAACTTCGTCCTCGACCGCTACCACCAGTCGGTCCTCAATCGTTACGTCCGTGCGCTCGGCCGCTTCAGCAACCTTCCGTCCAACCCCACGGACAACGCATTCGTCCAGGTGGCTCCGTCGGTAGACCAGCGCGAACCTGCAAAGCTGAACGCCGACATCGCCGCAACCTGGCGGGATTCCTCGATTCTGATGAAAGACATGCTCGCCGCACGACGAGCGGGCTACTTTCACTTTCTTCAGCCGAGCCAGTATTACGGCCCCCGAAAATTCACCGAGGCCGAAGCGGCAATCGCGCTGAACGAAGCGTCGCCCTATCAGAAAAGCGTGGCGGGTGGATATGCGGCGCTGATCGCCGAGGGGGCCGTCCTGTCAGCGAGCAACGTTCGGTTCTTCGACGCGACGCATGTGTTCGATCGCGAGCCGGCCCACGTGTATATGGACGATTGCTGCCATTACACGCAGGCCGGTAACTACCTGCTCGCCGATTTCATTGCCGCGTCGATCCTCGGTTCGCCGGGCCCGTGGAGATAACGGCCGGCCTTCCCACACTGGTCCGCCTGAAGGCGGACACTACGTCCTCGTCACCTACCACCGAGTCTTGACAGCCACGCCGTAATCGCGGACGCTTCGGCTCAGGCCTCACACGGGAGTTACCGATATGCACGTACGCGCTGTTGCCCTGCTGACGGGTGTCGTCATGACGTTGAGCGCGATGCCACTGGTCGCGCATCACTCATGGAATACGGTGTTCAGCGAAGACAAACCGCTCGTCTTGCGCGGCACGCTAATCAAGGTGGAGCTCGTGAATCCGCACGGGTGGATCTGGATCGAGGTGAAGGCACCCGACGGAACCATCACGAAGTGGGGCATCGAGGGCGGACCGCCCAACGGGTTAATCAGGAACGGCGTCACCAAGGATACGCTCAAGGTGGGAGAAGAGCTCGTCGTGCGAGGCTACGGCGCGCGCGATGGATCGAACCTGCTCGCCGGCGTGAAGTACGAGCGTGCCGACGGCAAGGAGTTCTGGCTGGGCAATGAGGGAGCTGAGGCTACCGCAAAAGCCCGCGGCGACGTGAAATGAGAGCAGCAACTGTTTCCGGCGTCATGGCCGCGATGCTTTTCGTGGCCCTGAGTGCGCGGCCTGGCGAGGGACAGACGTACGCGGCGCCTCGGACCGCCGCCGGCCAGCCGGATTTGAACGGATTCTGGCAGGCCTTGAACACGGCACACTGGAACCTGGAGCCGCACATCGCGGCGCCGGGCCCCGTCCTGCAGCTCGGCGCCGCATACGCGGTCCCGCCTGGCCAGGGGGTCGTCGTCGACGGACCAATTCCGTATCGTCCTGACGCCCTCGCCAAGAAGAAGCAGTACCCGGCGAACGCGCTTCGAGAAGACGCGGAAGTCAAATGCTACCTGCCGGGCGTGCCGCGAATGATGTACATGCCGTATCCCGTGCAGGTGGTGCAGTCAGAATCGACCATCCTGATGATGTCCGAGTTCGCGAGCGCGCACCGCACGATTTATATGGGGGGCAAAGACTCGCCTCCTGCCGACACGTGGATGGGATGGTCGAACGGCCGCTGGGACGGCGACACCCTGGTCATCGACACCAGGGGGTTCATGGGTGGAACGATCTCGGCCCTCGATCAGGAGGGGACCATACAGGTTCGATTCCTCGACCGCGCCGGCAACTACCACACCGACGGCCTGCACGTGGTGGAGCAAATCCGCCGGATTGGGCCCGATCACCTCTCGTATCAGGCGACGATTGAGGATCCGAACGTGTATACCCGTCCCTGGACGATCAGCATGCCGCTCTATCGACGTCTCGAGCCAGCCATGCAGCTTGGCGAGTTCAAGTGCGAGGAGTTCGTGAGCGACCTGGTCTACGGGAAATACCAGAAGACAACAGCCAAGTGACGCCTCAGCGGGAGATGCATATGGTGAAGGACAGGGCCCGTGACACCTTGTTCCCGGGCCGGCGGACGACAGGGGCTGTTGTGGCAACGGTCATCGCGGTTTTCACCGCGCTGACCGGTGTTGCGCAGGAGCGTTCATCAGGCGTCGCGAACGGCGCTTATAAGGTGCCACGCACTCCTGACGGACAGCCGGATCTGCAGGGCTACTGGTCCAACCTGACCTACACCCCGCTCGAGCGCCCGAGAGCACTGGCGGACAAAGCGTTCTACACCGAGCGGGAATCGATAGAGGCGTTCAACAAAGCCGTCGCGGACACGACGGACCAAATCGTCCATTACGTGAACAGCGACTTCGGCGCGACGCCCGTCCAGACCGGCGCCAGGCCCAATCGCCGCACGTCGCTCGTGATCGACCCGGCCGACGGGCGGATCCCGCCGCTCACGCCGGACGCGGCAAAGCGACAGGCGGCAAGGCTGGCTGCCGACAAGGGTCGAGGGCCGCTCGCGCAAACATGGCGAGACGACCGCGGAACGGTCTGGTGCGTCTTCCATGACCGTGCGGTTCCGTCGGTCGTGGCGCCATACGGCAGCAACTACCACATCGTCCAGTCGCGCGACTGGATCGTTCTGACCTACGAATGGAACACCGAGCACCGGATCATCCCGCTCGACGGCCGCCCCCATGCGCCCGACTCTGTCCGCTCCTATGCTGGAGATTCACGTGGACGCTGGGAGGGCGACACGCTGGTGGTCGAAACCACGAATTTCAACGCAAACCGGAACTTCTTCGGGTCGGACGGTACCTTCAAGCTCGTGGAGCGCTTCACCCGCACCGCGGACGACACGATCGTCCACACGTACACGGTTGAGGATCCGTCGACATGGACCCGGCCGTGGACCGTAGAGTTGCCCATGCACGTCATCAAGGGTCCGATGCTCGAGTATGCGTGCAACGAGAACAACCAGGACGGATTCGCCACACTCAAGAACGCGCGTGCGCAGGAAGAAGGAAGGCTCGCGCCGATGGATGCGATCAAGCGCGGAGACGCAAAAGCAACGATAACGGAACGCGAGGAGCAGGGCGCCGCGAAAGTGCTCGGGGGCGACGCACAAGACGAAAAGAAATGAAGTGGCTCATCTCCCTGTGTCTGGCAGCTCTTTTCTGCGCATTGAGCGTTTCGTCATCATCAGGCGTACGCGCGCAACAGCCGCGGGCGGCCAGCAGCGGTGTCTACAGCGACGCGCAGGCCATGCGCGGCGAGGCGATCTCTCAGACCCAGTGCATCGCCTGCCATGGCGAGAGGCTGTCCGGTGATATCGCGCCTCCGCTCGTCGGTCAGGACTTCCTGAGCGTCTGGGAAAAGCAGCCGCTCTCCGACCTGTTCGACAAGATTCTCAACACGATGCCCGCGGACGCGCTGGGCAGCCTCACCCGGCCGCAGACCGCCGAACTGGTCGCTTACATCCTCAAGGCAAACGGTTTTCCAGCGCGGCAATGCGGAGCTTGGATTTGATGACGCCGTGCTCCGACAGATTTCACTCGCCCGAACGACCGCGGCGGCCTCCACGTCAACCGCCGCAGCCCCGCCCCGGTTGTCGTTTCCAGCCGCCGGCAACCTGAACCAGGTGATGCGGGGCATCCTGTTTCCAAGCTCGAATGTGCTGTTCGACGTCCAGACGCAGGACCCGGGCGCGCGGCAGCAGGGCGCGCGTGCCGATGCCGCCACTACGACGGCTCGCTACGGTGACGTGTACGACCCCTGGATGGTTGTGGATGCCGCGGCGATTTCGCTCATCGAGTCGGCACCTCTGCTCATGACCAGCGGGCGCCGATGCGAGAACGGCAAGCCCGTCCCCGTCGATCGGACCGACTGGCAGCAGTACGTGCAGGGGCTCGCCGACGCTGGGCGCGCGGCCTTCAAGGCTTCGCAGAGCAGAAGTCAGACCGCCGTGAGCGAGGTGACCAATCTGGTGTCGGACGCCTGCGCCAACTGTCACCGTGTATACCGCGACACGCCAACGGCGGCCATGCGGTGCACGCCGCCCCGGTAAGCCCAGACGCCGGCACAAACCCAGCCTCCGATACAATCGCGCGCACGGCGCAGAGGTTCAGCTTGGTCAACGGCTCACCAGTCGGTTGGAGGACGGCGGCCGTGTCGGTGGCATGCGCCGCCGCTGTCTTGTATTTGATTGGCTTGCCGGCCGAGCCGCCCGACGAGCTTCCAACCCGCGTCCACACACCCGCGGCAACGCCAGTTGCCTTCCAGGCGTCCCGGCTGACGCTTCCTCCGGCGCCGCGGCGAATATCCGAGACGAGCACTCGCAACGTCGCGGCGCGTATTACGCGACGCATGCCCGCGGCCGCATCGACGCCAGCTTCTGACGCGGCGCCAGAACCAGAGCGGCAGGATCAGGCATCCGTGCCATCCGGAACTGATGCCGTCTCGCGCTTTGCGACGTCTGAAAGCCGCTTGACCGTTGCAGTCGTGTGCGAACTGGAAGACCCTCCGTTCGGTCTCGTCGCCGAGGCTCTCCAGCAGTGCATCGACAATGCTCCCCCTTCGGCGAGCGTCGAGATTCCTCGTGGCTTCTATCTGCTGCGGCGCCAGGTCGTCATCCGAAGGCCGATCACCATTCGCACCGCGGGCAGCGCGGACGGATCGATTACCTGCAGCTCCGGTCCCGATGGTTGCGCAAATCTCGTCGCGAGCCCTGGCCTGCTCGACGACAACGGCGTCCTGTCGATCCAGTCGACATCCGATGTAACACTCGAACACATCGTCCTCGACGGAAACCGAAACGCGCGTTTGTCGACCAGCGCCGTACAGGCGTGCCGATCAGGACGGAACACCGCGGGATTTACGGCGTCCGTCATTGGATGCGTGCGGTGCCGGCTGCGCGACGTCGTTGCCACGCATGCACTCTGCGGAACCGGGATGTTATGGGTGGGTGCAGAAGCGATCATCGAATACAGCGACTTCCGCGACAATGGAGACTCCGCGACGAGGATGTGGGCAGATGGCCTCACCGCAGTGTACGCACCCGACTCCCACATCAGAGACAACCGGTTCATTGAAAATTCCGACGTCGGGTTGATCCTCGGGTACGCCGCGCGATCGCGCGTGGAGCGCAACCACCTGGTTCAGCGCCAGCAATCGGTATTCGCCGGCTTCATGCTCGACAACTTCAACTCGGACGACCTGACGATTCGAGGCGACTTCCGCGACCTGGAGATGACGGACAACGTCATCGACTGCCGCCAGCAGCGGTGCCTCTACGGAATCCAGATCGGTCCAAGGCCCTGGTATCCGACACGAAACATCATCGGCGGCCACATCTGGGACAACCAGGTGCACGGCGCCAAGGTGGGCATCAACGTCGATGGCGCAGGCACGCCTCAGGTACCGGTGCAGGTCTTCAGCAATCGAGTAACGGATCTGCCACCGCTATCGTACTTCTCGAACTGCGAGAAACCGACCTTAACGGGGTGGATGAACATTGCTCCGACGTCGTTCGTGGATCGCGGTGACGACGCGACGCCCACAGGCGCGCATTTGGCGGATTTCTGTCAGTTCTTCTCCCCACTGCTCCCACTCGTCGACTGAATCTTCCTTATGAAATCTTGACCGCGAAGATCTTCCTCCCCTGCAGGACTGCCTCGGTAATCATTAGGGGTACGGCCCAGGACGCCCAGGCCAGAAATGCGACGTTCTGCAGTGGCTCGCCGACGCCGGCCGCCCGCATGACGACGTCTCCAACGCGGAACGTCACGAACGCGAACGTGACCACGTAGCTGCGGATCATCCACTCCTTGTGCTGCTGGATGAGGCTTCGCCGTATCGACGCGAACGCAAGTCCGGTCGTAATCGTCCACGCGGTTGCGAGAGCCAGCAGGCCGGCGCCGAATATCCATCCCACCGGCGTCTGTACCAGCAAGGGCAACTGCGCCAACTGTGCCGATCGCGACGCCGCTGATGTACGTCAGACCGAGCCGGCGATGCAGACCCATGTGACGGTCGCTCAGACCCAGCCACAGCTGTACGGGCCCCGCCAGCACCGCGACGATGCCGCCTGCAATGTGCAGCAGGAGCCATCCGCGTCTCGGAAAATACAGACGGAAGCTCACCTCATCGACGAATTGATTCGGTGCATCGGAAAACAGGAAGGTGAAATACGGCAATGCGGCAAGGACGACGAAAATGACCGCGCCCAGCATCGCCAGCGTGATTGCCACCAGGGCGCCACGGCCCGGACGGCTCGCTGTCACATGCGGCTCGAGGACGCCAACGCTGCTCATGAGGCACCTTCTCCGTGAACCAAGCGGACCGCTGCTTTATACACCAGGCGGCGGTGAAGAGAGGATGAGGGCGCGCCAGCCAGCTACTGCGTGAGCCAGGGCTTGAAATGCTCTTCCCGTTCGAGGCGCCCAGCGGTGGCTTCGGCTTCGCGGCGATTCTCATACTTGCCGACGCGAACGCGGAAGTTGGCGCCTGAAGTGGTGACGAACGTCGGATACCCCTTCGAGCTCAGCCGGCGTGCGATTGTTTCGGCTTCGGCGCGCTTGCGCACTGCCGCAACCTGGACGACGAACCCCCGCCCTGGCGGTTCCTTCAATGCCGGATCCGCTGCTGTCGGAGGCGCAAGCGCCGACGGCGTCTCGCGGGCGGCAGTCGCGACGGCGCGGGGCGCTGGAAGCGGATCCTGTTCTGCGGCAGGCTTCAGCGTCTCTGCGAGCGGGGTGGGAGCCTCCAGACGATTGGGGTAGGTCAGCGTCTCGTCAACGGTCAACGGTGTCCTCCCCGTGTTGGAACCGGAGGACGAAGACGGCGACGGCTGCACTCCAGCCGTGGGATCAAGGGGAGGTTGTTCGGGAACGTCCGCGAATGCCTCGACGCGCTCGGCGGGGACGCCACGGCCGACCATGACGCCGCAGAGGAAGATCACGACAGCGACGACCGTCGCTGCCATGAAGAGGAACACGAGCTGCTTACCGTTTAGCTGGATCTCGTGAAATCCCTCATCGCGCATGAGTTAGTCGCACAGTTTAGCACGGTTGCGAATACGCGCAGGGCGGATCTCATGGACCCGGCGCCCCCTTATTACCGGATGCTGTCGAGGAGTTCTTTCGGTTCGGGGTTGGCGGGATCGCTCCATGCGGCGATCGTCAGGGCGTCGATCGCCTCCTGCTGCCGCCCCGTTCGCATGTAAATGCGGCCGAGCAGCAAGTGGGCCTCGCTCTCGTACGGCGCAAGAAAGATCGTGCGGCGCAGTTCGCCAATCGCTTCTTCGTCGCGCCCTTCCTGAAAGAGGCGTTGGCCGTTCGCCAGGTGAAACGCCGCGATCGCCCGCTGGTCGCGCTGCTCCGCCGCGCCGAGCGCCGCCTCGACGCGCAGCGAAGCCGGCATGTCGATGTCGAGCTTGAGCCGCTCCAGACCTCGGGGTACGACATCGACGCCGGACTGCTTGATTTCCCACTCTGCGTACGTCGACGAAAGGCGTCGCGCCAGCTCTTTCTCGCGAGCCGCTTCGACACTGTTTCCCGACGCCTGCAGCGCAACACCGAGCACGAAATGCGCGGCGTCATCCGCCGGATTCCTTCGCACCGCTTCGCGCAGCCAGTGGATAGCCCCCTGCGGGTCGCGATCGAGCCACGCCGCGTAGCCGGCGTTGAAGAACAGGTCGGCGTCACTGCCGTCGGCGGCGACCGCTTCACCAAAGAAGGCGACTGCCTTGCCGCCCTGTGCTCCGGGAGGCCGGCGAAGCTGCACGACGCCGATGTTGTTCAGCAGGGCTGCATCCCGCCGGGCGCCGTTGAGCGCATTGAACTCGGCAAACGCAGCCTGCAGCTGCCCGAGATGCAGCATGGACACCCCGCCCATGAAGCGCGCCTGGCGTGTGAACGGATTGTCCGCAGGTACCCGGCGCGCAGCATCGAGCGCCTCCTGATGGTTTCCCTGATCGGTATGCACTTCCCACAGTGCGATGCTGCGCCCGATGGAACGCCGGCGACAAACGAAGCGCCTGGGTGAGAAAGGCAATCTTCGTTTCCGGCGCCTCAGCAATCAGTCCCTTGATGTACTGTTCGAACGCCGGCAGCGGTGGCGACGCAGCAGCCAATTGTTCGAGCGAAACCGCGGATTCGGGAACGATACGGCGAGCGAGCCGGCCGTAGACGCTCAGCATGTTGCTGAGTGGTCCTTTCTCGACGAGCTCCGCCGAGATGCGTCCGGTATCGAGGCGAATGGTCCGCACCCGCACCGTCAGATCCTCGCCCTCCAGCTCGAACTGGCCGACGACAACGTATGCGGCCCCGACGACCTCGCCGAGGCGGATGACGGTGGCGTGACTCAAGCTGGTGACAGACGGCACCCGCAGGCGCTCGAATGCGCGGAGTCGATCCTCGCGCCCGATCGACGGCGTCCCGAGAGCCCCAAGATCGTCGGTCAGGAGCACAGCTGATGCCTCGCTCAGCCAGTAGACCGCGCGGCTCCCCGGTGGTGTTTTCGAAGGGAACGACAAGATGGAGCGCGGCATTCGACGGAGCCGACTGTGCCGCCGATGCAGGACGGCCAGACGCCAGTACCACACCGATACCGAAGAGAAGGGCACACGAGACGCGGATGGCTCCCGTTGTCATTCGGTCGCACCAATCGGGCGTATCAGCACAACCATGAGGCACTGCCCTGCACCGGTCGCGCGGCACTGTTCGGTTTCGATGTCGACGTTGACGTCGAACAGTCGCATCACCCGCAGTATCGCCGACCGGTAATACTCACACAGTGGTTGCCCGACAGGATCGCGTACTTCGCAGAAGAGAGACCCCCGGATGTCGATGGCTCCGCGTTCCTTTCGCCAGCTCACGATTCCCCTGCTCCCGCCGTAGGTGCTGCGAATCATCGTCCGCGCCAGGCTCATCACGAGGCGCACGCGCAGCGGCATCGGCATGGCGCGAAGAACGGAGCGGCGGAAGCTCGACATATCGGTGACCGTCCACTCGGCCGCGTACTCTCCGGCGCGCGACACAATGAGCTGGTAGGCTGCACCTTCCTGCCGGAGAAAGCTGAGCACAGCAGCCAGCGGTGCGAGTCCGATCCGGCCTTCACGGAGACCGACAGGGTTGAGCCACGCCTCGTAGAACTCGAGGCGCGAAGGCAGCAGATCGGCGATCGCCTGATGCAGGCTCGCCACGAGAACCCGTCCGACAGCCCCTTCAGTCATGCTTTAATGAGATGATTTCCTGGACAGCAGCCATTCTTGCCGGGGGCCGGGCGCGGCGGCTCGGCGGCATCGACAAGAGCGCGCTCGTCGTTGGTGCACGCTCCATCCTCGATCGGCAGCTGTCGCTGATGCACGGGCTCACTTCACATCTCCTGATCGTCACAAACGACAGGTCGCGCGTGCAGGTCGTAGATGTTCCCGTGGTCGTCGATCGCATCGGCGGAGCGGGTGCGCTCGGAGGCCTTTACACGGCGCTGGTCGAAGCGCCCACGGAGCAGGTGCTGATAATCGGGTGTGACATGCCGTTTCTCACGGCGCCTTTTCTGCGATACCTCGCCGAACGGGGTCGCGACGCTGACGTGGCAGTACCTCGCAACAGCTACGGACGTCATCCGCTGTGCGCCTCGTACGTCCGCCGGACAGCCCCCTATTTCCAGGCACGGATCCAGGCCGGCGATCTACGTATCGGCGCAGCGCTGGAAGACCTTACAGTGCAAGAACTTGGCCCCGACGATTTGTCGCCCTTTGACCCGGATGGTCGCCTGCTGCTCAACGTCAACACGCCCGACGACTACGCGCGGGCGCGTTCGATGGCCCACATGGGGGACGACCCGGATCCGATGGATCCGGAGGCGCCCGCCGGGTAGACAGCGTAGCGCAGCGGAAATTCAATCGTAAAGGTCGCAGTTCACCAGTCGCGAACATAACCCGCATGATTCTGCCCGTTCACGAACGCCTTCGCGCACACCTCCAGCGTCTGCTGGGGGAGATCTACTCCCTCGACCAGGCGGCGATGCCCCCGATTCCAATCGAATACCCCCCGAACCGCGATCTCGGGGACCTCGGCACCCCGATCGCCTTCGAGCTCGCTCGCCGGCTGCGGAAGGCGCCGCGGGCCATCGCGCAGGAGATCGCGGGCTCGTTTGGCACGATCGAAGGTGTCGGGCGGGTGGCGGCGGCGCCGAACGGCTACCTGAACTTCTTCCTGGAGCGGCGCGGCTTCCTCATGGATCGGCTCCGAACGGAGTCGTCTCGGCCGCACGCGGGCGGGGCGAAGGCCATTGTCGAACACACGGCGATCAATCCAAACAAGGCGGCGCACATCGGCCATCTCCGCAATTCGGCGCTCGGAGACACGCTCGTACGCGTGCTGCGGTTTCGCGGCATTCCGGTCGAGGTCCAGAACTACATCGACGATACCGGCGTCCAGGTGGCCGACGTCGTCGTCGGGTTCCTGGAGCTCGAGCGAAAGTCGCTCGACGAGATCGAGATCGCTGACAGAGTCAACGCGCTTCGACTACTTCTGCTGGGACCTGTACGCGCGCGTCACGGAGTGGTACGAGCACGATAAGGATCGGCTGAAACATCGCGCGAAAACGCTCCATGACATCGAGCACGGTGGAAACGAGGCGGCGGATATCGCTGCCTTGATCGCCGACCGAATCGTCCGGCGGCACCTCGAGACGATGGCGCGGATGAACGTCGACTACGACCTCCTGACGTGGGAAGGCGACATCCTGCGACTGAAGTTCTGGGCGCAGGCGTTCGACGTGCTGAAAGCAAGCGGTGCCGTCTATCTGCAGACCGAAGGGCGGCTAGCCGGATGCTGGGTGATGCCCATTCAGGAGGATCCGGCAGCATCGACAAGTCACAAGGCACAAGGCACAAGTCACAAGGCACAAGAAGAACAGGCAGACGCTCCGCGCGACGCCGCACCCGAGGCCGAGGACGAAGAGGAAACGGAAAGGGAAAAGGTCATCGTTCGTTCCAACGGCGTGGTTACTTACGTAGGCAAGGACATCGCCTATCAGTTCTGGAAGCTTGGGCTCCTCGGCCGCGATTTCCATTACCGCGAGTTCGCCAGCCGTCCGCAGGGTCCGCTGTGGGCCACATCTTCGTCAGACGGACGAAGCGACCATCCCGCGTTCGGGGGTGCTGCTTACGTCTACAACGTCATCGACGTCCGGCAGTCGTATCTTCAGAAGCTGTTGAAGCAGGCGCTCGTGGCCGCAGGACATCCCGAAGCCGCGGGCCGATCGCATCACTTCTCGTACGAAATGGTGGCCTTGTCGCATGCCACGGCTCGCGAGTTTGGATATGCGCCGGCGCCTGACTCGGAGGAAGCCAAACGGCCATTCGTCGAAGTGTCCGGGCGGAAAGGTCTTGGCGTCAAGGCAGACGACCTGCTGGATACCCTCATGCGAAACGCCGGGCGCGAGGTCGCCGCACGCAACGCGGAGCTCGGCGAGGCCGAACGCGAACGGATCGCGCGGATGATCGGCGTAGCGGCCGTTCGGTACTTCCTCATCAAGTTTTCACGCAGCAAGATCATCGCATTCGACCTCGAAGAGGCGCTCAGCTTCGAAGGCGAAAGCGGTCCCTACATCCAGTACGCCGTCGTCCGCGCGAACAACATCTTTCAGAAGCTGCGTCAGCGGGACGGACTGGCAGAGAAGGACCTCGTGTCGTCGCTGAAAGACGTGTCCGCAGCGGAATTGACAGGGGAAAACGGCAGCCACGAGCTGTGGCAGCTCGTGCTCGAGGCCTCACGCCTCGATGAAGTGGTCGAACAGGTGATCCGGACGCTGGAATTCTCTGTGCTCGCCAAATACGCGTTCGCCCTCGCGCAGTCGTTCAACGCTTTTTATCACCGCTCCCCGATCCTCAACGAGGAACGAAACGATGTCCGCCGGTGGCGTGGGGCGGCGATAATCTACGTGCGGGATCAACTGGCGCGCGCACTCGACCTCATGGGCATTGCGGTTCCGCCGCGGATGTAAAGCAGCGGAGACAGACGACAGAGAGGTAGCCGGAGACCCTTAAGAACGCGGTAGTAGCCGGAGACCTCTAGGAACGCGGTAGCCGGAGACCTTCAGGTCTCCGGAAACAGAGCCTGATATGGCACGTATCGCCATCGCACCCTGCGAGAAGCTGCACGACTACGAGGAATCAGTCCGTCGCGCAGGCGGCGAACCGTGGGTGCTCGACCAGTCGAGCGATCGCCCTGGTGACGCCGTCCGTTCGGCCGGCGGGTTGCTCCTGGCCGGAGGCGGCGACGTGGGTCCCGAAATCTACGGTGCTGTTGCTCATCCCACTTATCACGCCGCGGAGAAGGGGCGGGATGAATACGAAATTGAGCTGATTCGACGCGCCCTCGATGCCGACCTGCCGGTGTTGGCAATCTGCCGCGGGGTCCAGGTCCTGAATGTCGCGCGAGGCGGCACGCTCGTGCAGGACATTCCCTCGGAACTCCCCGCCGCGCTCGAGCACAAGCTCGCGGTGCCTCCGAACGAGCCATTTACGCTGGCGCACGAAGTGTGGTTGGAAAAAGGATCGCTGGTGGCCAGGCTCATGGGCGAAGCCGGCAGCGACGCCGACAGCCGGCAGGTCAACAGCCGGCATCACCAGGCGGTGAAGACGCTCGGCGACGGGCTTGTGACGGTTGCCACCGCGCCCGACGGGGTGATCGAAGCGGTCGAAGATCCGACGCGCCGGTTCTGCGTCGGCGTGCAGTGGCATCCCGAGAATTTCTACCGGACCGGCGAGTTTCGGTCGCTGTTCGAGGAGTTCGTGCGGGCGTGTCGAATTTGAGATATCGATGATCGATGTTCGACGCATCGATCATCAATCATCGATCGTCGATGCTGTTGCGCTCATAAATCGCGCGGTAGCAGCTTCGGGTGGCCGGGAATCGTAACGGCCGCAAAATGCCGCAGATCCAGGGTTGCAATGGCAGTCGCCTTTACGCGGATCGCCGTGGCCATGACTACGGCGTCGACCAGTCCCATGCGCAGCTTCGGATATGCCTGAGAAAGGCGCAGAGCCTCATCCAGATCGGCCTCGTCACCCCACCCGACGTTGAACGCTCCCTCCGCGAGATCGGCGACAAATGCCTCTTGCGCCCGTGAACTGAGGTGAGCGCCTACCAGGTAATCAACCTCCGGCAGGATCGCCCACGGCAGCAGCCAGGATGCCGGATCGCTGTCGTAGAGCTTCCGCAGCGCCCGGTGATGACGATCCGAGCGGTCGATCAAGGCAACGATGGCGCCTGTATCGGCGACGATCACCGTCGTCTGAGACCGGCCAGGAGTTCCTCGGCGCGTTCGCTCACATCGCCGCTGCCACTGCGGCCGGCGCCGATGCTGCGCGGCCGGGGCGGCGGCGTCTCGCTGGCTGCATAGCGCGCGACCGCCTCACGCACGAGCTGGGCCGGGGCGCATCCACGGGCGCGGGCGATGGCCTTGAGACGCCGGTAGTCGGCGGCATCGAGATACACGGTGGTTTTTTGAACTTCCTTCATATGGTTGCCATATATGCTAGATTCGCCGGGTGTGCGCGTCAACCCGCCACGGACCGGTCAGGGTGTCAGCACCATCTCCTCATCGATCAGCGATGTCGAATGCCGCCACCACCTCCACATGCGCCGTGTTCGGAAACAGGTCGATACCGGTGAGCGCGCCGAGCTCGTAGCCCGCATCGAGAAGCGTTCGCGTGTCCCGAGCGAACGTCGCCACGTCGCACGACACATAAACGATGCGCGCAGGACGCGCTCGCACAACGCCGGCAAGCGCCTCCTTCGACATGCCGGTGCGCGGCGGGTCGACGATGAATGTCGCGTCGGCGGCGGGTCCGCTCCTCGTCTCGTTCGCGTCGCGTCGCGGGACCCGCCCCACGTACGAGGAGCGGACCCGCCGATCCGCCAGAAACGACTCGACGCTTCCGCGAACGATCCTGGCGCGTGGTTCGAACGGCTCGGCGTTCTCGGTCAGCGACGGCACGCTCGCAGGGTCGCCTTCGACGAGCGTCACGTCCGAGGCACCCACCGCAGCGAGCGCCAGGCCGAAGAGTCCGACGCCGGCGTACATGTCCACCACCGGACCCGGCGGCACGAGAGCCACCACGTGGCGAATCAGCGGCTCGAGCAGATAGCGGTTCGCCTGGAAGAAAGCCAGCGCACCGCGGCGCAGCCGTAGAGCCGACGCCGGGTCGTTCGGCCTCACATGCACGACATCGCCGACCGTCGGAATACCCGTTAGAACGTCGGCGCCGGCGCGGTCGGCACGTGTCGCCGTAAGTCCGGTCAATCCTTCCGCGCCCAGCGAGCGAAAGCGTGATGTGTCGATACCCGCCTCGAGTTCCAGATGACACACGCGCTCATCGGCGCGAACGTTCTCGGCGATTTCCAAGGCGTGGAGACCGGTGAGTCGGTCGCGCTCGATGAGACGAGCGGCAGATGCAATCCACTCACCCGTTTCTCGCAGCAGCTGCCCTGTCGCGGCGGCGTCACACAGTTCGTGGGTGCCTTCGCGAAAGAATCCGAGCCGCCCATCGCGCGCGTGGAGCCGGGCCCGCATCCGATAGCCCTGTTCCGGTGAAGGCAGCACATCGGGCCGAGCCGGCGCTGCGACACGACCGATGCGCTCCAGCGCGTCGCAGATGATCTCCGCTTTCAAGGCACATTGCCGCGGGTACGCGATGTGCGCGAAAGCATTGCCGCCGCATCGCCAGTCGTGGCTCGCATCTCTCCGATCGGGCGAGGCATTCACCACTTCCATGGTTTCCGCATACAGGACGTGTCGCGAGGTACGCTCGACGCGGGCGCGCACGCGCTCGCCAGGGATCGTACCCGACACCAGCACGACCTGCCCTTCGTGCCGCGCCAGCATCCGGCCGCCGGCAGCGGGCTTCTCTATCTCGAGAGTGATCTCTGAGCCGACTTCAACAGACATTCGGCCACACAACGAAACCACGAAGGCACGAAGCTTTCATAGGCGATTCTGTAATTCAGCGATCTCTCGATCTTCGTGTTCTTCGTGGTTCCGCTTTCAGTCGAATGTGAGCGTCGGCAGCCGGGCGTGTTCGCGCATCAGGCGGTCGACACATGCCTCGTGCGAACGGGCGTACGCGTCTGACGGCATCCGGCTGCGAAATGGCGACAGCTGCGCGTCCGCTTCTCTGGTGATGCGCTGCAGCGTCTCGGAGTCGAGGGTGGCGCGGGCGGTATCGACGAGCCGCCGATCCAGTTCGCGGAGCCGCTGCAGCATGGTGTCCCTGCGCTCCCCGCGCAGGTTCTTCGAGCCGCCACGCACGGTATCCAGCTCACGCACGATCTCGTCCAGCGTGGCATCGAGCGATCGATCCGATCCAGCGCGTCGGGCTACCAGACGCGCGACGACGCGGTCGAGATGCGTGGATAGCGATTCACGCGGACGAGCGCCACCGCGCTCGTCCTCCGGATCTTGCGCTGAATCGGCGGCGGGTTCGACACCAACGGCGCGGCGCCAATCGTCGAACGCATCCAGAACGTCGGCTTCACAGAACTCGATCCGTACCGGCCGCCTGCGTGGTCCCTTCGCGTAGTACCGCTCGACGTAGCGATCGACGCCGCGAAAGACCACCTTCAGCGGAATGCCCTGCGACGCCCATCCGCACACCTGGTCGAAGGCGGGCCCGACGATCCGGATCAGATGGCCGTCGTTCTTCCGGCACAGATACGACTCGACCTCGCGGCAATACGTCTCGTTGTCGTTCGTCAGGACCACGTCACTTCCCCGGACGTGACTCGAATCGGCCCCGAAGGCGTGCGGACGACGAGGGCGCCCGTGTCGTCGATGTCTTCGGCAATGCCCTCGAGCGCTTCACCGGTTGCTTCCCATCGCACCTTGCAGCCTAACCGTGCCGTGGCCCGTGCTCGCCATTGTTCGAGGACGCCTGCCGACCGTCCCTGCGCCAAATCGGTGTATCGCTCCGCGAGCGCGGCCAGGCATTCCACCATCAGCAGCGCGCGATCGACGTTGCGGCCCAGCTCTTCTTCGAGACTCGTGGCCCGGCAGGCGATGTCGGGCGGATATGCGGCGCGCATGACGTTGACGCCGAACCCGAGCACGACGTGGCGAATGATGCGGCCGTCTCCGGCATTCGCGCTCGCTTCCGCAAGAACGCCGGCGACCTTTCGCGGGCCGATGTAGACGTCGTTCGGCCATTTGAGCTCCGCCCGCAGTCCGCTGGCCGTCTGAATACCTTCGGCGACCGCCACGCCGGCCGCAATCGTCACCATCGGGATCACTTGCTGCGTGGGACGTAGTACGACCGAGAGATACAGTCCCGCACCGGGCGGCGACACCCACACTCTTCCAAGTCGCCCGCGGCCCGCCGACTGGGCGTTGGCCGCGACGACCAGGCCCTCGGCCGCGCCGCGCCCGGCGAGCGCCGCCGCAACGTCGCTCGTGGACGACACGTCGGAATACCAGATGACCTCCCGGCCGAACGCACCCAGACGCGAGGCCGCGCGCGCCAATGCCTCGTCAAACTCCGGAGGAAGGGGATCGGACAGGTTCATTGGTGCTCGGGTGCTGGCAGGCTCGAGGGCGTGGCTATGCTGGCTCGATCTCGAAGCTCAAGTCCGCCGCGGGCGCCGAATGTGTGAGCGCACCAATCGACACGAAATCGGCGCCCGTCGCGGCCAGTTCCGGCATGCGTGACAGCGTCACGCCCCCTGAAATCTCGGTCTTCGCGCGGCCGCGACATCGCCTGACGGCTTCCTTGATGTCGTTGGTTGACATGTTGTCCAGCAGGACGATGTCGGCGCCGGCGCCGAGCGCCTCGTCCACCTGTTCGAGCGTCTGCGCCTCGACCTCGGTCGGCATTTCGCGATTCGCCTTGCGCATCCGGGTAACCGCACGCCCGGCGTCGCCCGCCAGCCTGATGTGATTGTCCTTGATCAGGATTCCGTCATCGAGGCCGCTGCGATGGTTCTTCGCGCCGCCGGCTCGCACCGCATACTTCTCGAGGGCGCGGAGCAGCGGGGTCGTCTTGCGCGTGTCGAGGACGATGATGCGTCCTGCCGCCGCTTCGACGAACTGGCGCGTCAGCGTAGCGATCCCCGAAAGACGCTGCAGAAAGTTGAGCGCGGTGCGCTCCGCCGTCAGCATTCCCGCGGCATGTCCCACATAGCCGGCCACTACCGTCCCGGGCTCGCACGGCGTTCCGTCGCCGTGATGAACGGTGACGGCCACGGCAGGGTCCATCTGCCGAAACGCCTCGGAAGCGATGTCGAGCCCCGCAATCACACAGCGCGACTTGGCGAGCACGACGCCGCGAGCTTTCTGGTCGCGGTCGATGATCGTTTCGGTCGTGACGTCGCCCCAGCCGAAGTCTTCGGCGAGAGCTCGCCTCACGACCTCACGGTACAGGCCAGGCTCGAGTGGCTCGAGCTCGACGGTCGTCACGCCGCAGGCTCCTCGGCGAACGTCAACTCGGCCTCGGCGACGTCTCCGAATGCCAGCTCCCGGATGTGCATGGCCGCCTGGAAATCGGGCGCAGCAGGCATGAGCGGTTCGAACGATTTGGGCAGGACGGCGCGCTCGACGACCGCCCTGCCGGGTTTCTTCGCGAGCGCCTTGATCCTCCGGACCTCGGCAACCGCCGCCTGGCTCTGAACAAACACGTTCATCGCCTCGACTTTGGCTCCACCAATGGGCGCGACCACTTCGACGCTCGTCGGCCATCGTGCCTTGTGCACCGATCCGGGTCGCCACCACGACCAGACCTCCTCGGTAACGAACGGCAGATATGGCGCAAACAACCGGAGCAACGTGGACAAGGCGACGAGCATTGCGCTGTTCGCCGATGCCGCACCCTCCGGTGTGAAATCGCCGTAGCGGCGCGCCTTGACGAGCTCCAGGTAGTCGTCGCAGAACGACCAGAAAAAACGCTCGGTCCGTTCGAGCACGCGCGCGTAGTCGTACGCCTCCAGCTGATCGGTCGCTTCCTGCACCAGAAGCGAGAGATTGGTGAGCATGCCGTCGGTCGAGCGGCTCGATGATGGGGCCGCGCGGTTCGGCCTGCAGCAGCGCAAAGCGCGCGGCATTGAGGATCTTGATGGCCAGACGCCGGCCCACCTTGAACTCACCGGGATCGTTGGGATCGAACGGCGCGTCGCCACCCGGCCGGACGCTCGCCGACCAGTACCTCACCCCGTCCGATCCGAACTGCTCGAGAAGCGCCGTCGGCGTCACGACATTGCCTTTCGACTTCGACATCTTCTTCCGGTCGGGATCCACGATGAACCCGGAGATCGCCGCGTGGGACCACGGCAGCGAGCGATGCTCGAGATGCGATCGGAGCACAGTCGTGAACAGCCACGTGCGAATGATGTCGTGTGCCTGCGGACGTACGTCCATCGGAAAAACGCGCTCGAACAGCTCGGGATCGCTCAACCAGCCGCCGGCGATCTGCGGCGTCATCGAAGAGGTGGCCCAGGTGTCCATGACGTCTGGATCACCGACGAATCCGCCTGGCGCACCACGCTGGTCCTGCCGGTATCCGTCCGGAACATCCGTCGAAGGGTCAATTGGCAGCCGGGATTCGTCCGGAAGAAGTGGTCGCGAATAATCGGCGACACCGTCGCCGCCGACCGGGTACCACAGCGGAAACGGAACGCCGAAAAAGCGTTGCCGGCTGATGCACCAGTCACCGGCAAGACCGTTCACCCAGTTTTCGAAGCGGTGCCGCATGTACTCCGGGATACCACTTCATCTCGCGGCCCCGTCCGATCAACTCCTCCCGATACGCCATCGTCTTGATGAACCATTGACGGCTCGTGATGATTTCGAGCGGACGCTCGCCTTTTTCGTAGAACTTGACGGGATGCGTGATCGCCTTCGGCTCGCCGAGAAGATCGCCTGATTCACGCAGCAGCTCGACGATGCGCGGGCGGGCCTTGGCGGCGGAGAGACCCGCGAGCTGGTCGTAGGCCTGCTGCGCGCGGGCGGCATCGCGCGATTCCCAGCCGTCTGCGCCCCACGCCACCGGCTTGAGTGTGCCGTTCGCCGTAATGACGGCACGCACCGGCAGCGCGAGCTCCCGCCACCATGTGACGTCGGTGATGTCGCCGAACGTGCAGATCATCGCAATGCCTGTCCCTTTTTCAGGGTCGGCAAGTGCATGTGCCCGTATAGGTACGGGTGCAGCGAAGAGCGGCGTCTCGACCTCGGTGCCGAAGAGCGGCTTGTATCGCTCGTCGTCTGGATGCGCCACGAGCGCGACGCACGCCGGGATCAGCTCCGGTCGCGTGGTGTCGATTTCGACGTAGGCATCGCTGCCGGACCCGATCGAGGCGCCTCGGCGTTGAAAGCGGATGCGGTGATATGCGCCAGGCTGCTGGCGGTCTTCGAGCTCGGCTTGTGCGACCGCGGTGCGGAAGTCGACATCCCACAGCGTTGGCGCCTCGAGCTGATACGCGATGCCCCGCTTGAGCAGCCGCAGAAATGCCGTTTGGGAGACGCGCTGCGCCCCGCTGCCGATCGTGGTGTACGTCATCGACCAGTCGACGGAGAGTCCGAGGTAGCGCCACAAATGCTCGAACGCCTTCTCGTCTTCGGCAGTCAGTTTCAGGCAGAGCTCGACGAAATTGGGACGGGATATCGAGACCGGCTGCTTGCCCGGAGTGTCCGGCGGCCGAAACGCCGGATCGTAGGGCAGCGACGGATCGCACCGCACCCCGTAATAGTTCTGCACGCGGCGTTCGGTCGGGAGACCGTTGTCGTCCCATCCCATCGGGTAGAACACGGCCTTGCCGCGCATCCGGCGAAACCGGGCAATCACGTCGGTGTGGGTGTACGAGAACACGTGGCCGACGTGGAGCGAGCCGCTGACCGTCGGCGGCGGGGTGTCGATTGAATACACCTCGGAACGCGTGCGGCTTCGATCGAATTTGTACGTGCCATCGGCCGTCCAGCGCGCGTTCCACTTCGCTTCGAGGCCTTCGAGCGCTGGTTTGTCGGGCAGGGTGATGGGGTGCTGCGGATCGCTGACGTCAGACATCACTCACAATGATTCCACACGAGACCGTACATGCTTCCTGATGAAGTCGACGATCTCCTGCATGGCGGTCCCGGGCAGAAATATCCCGCGCACGCCGATCTCCTTGAGTTTCGGGATATCGATGTCAGGAATGATGCCGCCGACGACCACGAGAACGTCGTTCAGACCTTTCTCCTCGAGCAGCGCCATGATGCGGGGACAGATATGCATGTGGGCGCCAGACAGAATCGACAGCCCTATCACGTCGGCATCCTCCTGAAGGGCCGCCGACACGATCTGCTCGGGCGTCTGCCTCAGGCCTGTGTAAATGACCTCCATACCTGCGTCGCGCAGGGCGCGTGCGATGACCCTGGCGCCACGGTCGTGCCCATCGAGTCCGGGCTTGGCGATTACCACGCGAATTTTCGAGCTCATTTCGACAACTTTTGCTCCGACAGGCTTCCGGATCAAATCACCGGAACTTCCTCGTACTCGCCCCACACCTCGCGGAGCGCATCGCACATTTCGCCCACTGTGGCATAGGCGCGAGCCGCGTCGAGGAGAAACGGCATCGTGTTGTCGCTGCTCCGCGCAGCCGCGCGTAATCGCTCCAGCGACTGCTGAACGGCGGTGTTGTCGCGGCTGTCCCTCACCTGCTGCAGCCTCGCGAGCTGCCGTTGCGCCACCGACTCGTCGATGTACAGAATTCCGACCGGTTCCTGCTCGTCCTCGGCGAATGCGTTCACACCGACAATGATCTTGTCGCGCTGTTCGACGGCCTGCTGAAAGCGATAGGCGCTCTCCGCAATTTCCTTCTGCGGGTATCCGTGCTCGATGGCCGCAACCATACCGCCCATCCGGTCGATGGCATCGAAGTAGGCAAGTGTCTCTTCTTCCATGTCGCGGGTCAGCTTTTCCACGAAATATGAGCCGCCAAGCGGATCGACGATCTCGGTGACCCCCGTCTCGTACGCGATGACCTGCTGTGTTCGCAGCGCGAGTGTGGCCGCTTCAGCGGTCGGAAGCGAAAGTGCCTCGTCCAGCGAATTCGTATGGAGCGACTGCGTGCCGCCCAGCACGGCGGCCATCGCCTGCAGTGCCGTTCTCACGACGTTGTTGTACGGCTGCTGCGCCGTAAGGGACACGCCGGCTGTCTGCGAATGGAAGCGAAGCTGCCACGATCGCGGGTTCTTCGCCTTGAATCGGTCGCGCATCACATGCGCCCAGATGCGCCGCGCGGCGCGGTACTTTGCGATCTCCTCGAAGAAATCGCTATGAGAGTTGAAGAAGAAGGAGATCCGCGGGGCGAAGTCGTCTATGTCCAGTCCGGCGTCCATACCGTACTGCACGTACTCAATACCGTCTCGAAGCGTGAACGCCAGCTCCTGCGCGGCGGTCGCCCCTGCTTCCCGAATGTGATACCCGCTCACCGAAATCGTGTTCCACCGCGGAACGTGCTGCGCACAGAAGGCAAACACGTCGGTCACCAGTCGCATCGACGGACGCGGAGGATAGATGTATTCCTTCTGCGCAATGAATTCCTTCAGGATGTCGTTCTGGATCGTGCCCGAGAGAACCTGCCAGTCGGCGCCCTGTTTCTCCGCCACGACCAGATACATCGCGAGAATCATCGCCGCCGGCGAGTTGATGGTCATCGACGTGGTGACGGCACTCAGATCGATTCCACTGAACAGCGCTTCCATGTCGGCCAGCGACGTCACGTTGACTCCGCACTTGCCAACCTCGCCGAGCGACAGCTCGTGATCGGGATCGCGTCCCATGAGCGTGGGAAGGTCGAACGCGACGCTCAATCCGGTTCCACCCGCCGCGAGAAGCTGCTTGTAGCGGCCGTTGGTCTCCTCTGGCGTTCCAAATCCCGCAAACTGCCGCATCGTCCACAGCCTGCCGCTGTAGCCCCTCGGATGAATGCCCCGCGTATACGGAAACTCGCCAGGGTCGCCGAGGTCGCGCTGATAGTCGACTGACGCAACGTCAGCCGGCGTGTAGAGGCTGGCGATGGGACGTCCGGACACTGTCGTGAACGATCCGCGCCGCGCCGACGGCTGTGTCGTGTCAGGTGCGGAGGTCGCGCTCTTCATCCCGGTTCCATTCTAATCACTCGTGGGTCGGGTCCCGCGACGGTGCCCCAGAAAAGCGCCGAACCGACCCGACAGATTGTCCGGCCTACAATACTCACCCATGGCCGAACACGGCAGCATCTTCAAGGCGATGCTTCAGGAGTTCGATGAGGCGGCGCGCCTGCTGAAGCTCGATCCTGGTATCTGGAACATCCTGACCCATCCCAAGCGGCAGATCATCGTCTCGTGTCCGGTTCAGATGGACAGCGGCGACATCGAGGTGTTTACGGGATATCGCGTGCAATACAACATCACGCTGGGACCGGCCAAGGGCGGCATCCGCTACCACCCCGATGTGTCGCTCGATGAAGTCACCGCCCTCGCCGCATGGATGACGTGGAAGTGCGCCGTCGCGCACATACCGTTCGGCGGTGGAAAGGGCGGAATCGTCTGCGACCCGACACGGATGTCGCGCCGTGAGCTCGAGGCGCTGACGCGGCGCTACGTCGCCGAAATCGTCGACGCCATCGGTCCTGAAAAAGACGTCCCCGCACCCGATGTGAACACGAACGACCAGGTGATGGCATGGGTGATGGACACCTACAGCATGCACGTCGGGCACACCGAGACGGCGGTCGTCACCGGCAAGCCGGTTGAGCTTGGCGGCTCACTCGGCCGTCGCGAGGCGACCGGACGGGGCGTGATGATCGTCGCCCGCGAGGCGGCAAAGCACCGCCGGCTCGACATCACCAATGCCACCGTCGCGATTCAGGGATTCGGCAACGTCGGATCCGTCTCGGCCGAACTGCTCACCAGGCTGGGCGCGAAGATCGTCGCCATCACGGACGTGCGGGGTGGCGTGCACAACGCGAAAGGCCTCGATGTTCCGAAGATGCTCGAGTACGCGGCCAAGCACAAGACGATCGATAACTTCCCCGGCGGCGAGCCCTTGACGAACGAAGAACTCTTCGCCCTAGACGCCGACATCCTGATTCCCGCCGCGCTCGAGAATCAAATCACGATGGACAACGTCAGCTCGATTCGAGCCAGGATTGTCATCGAGGCCGCGAATGGTCCGACGACGCCGGAGGCGAACAATGCGCTCCACGAACGCGGCGTCTTCGTCGTGCCCGACATACTTGCGAACTCTGGCGGCGTAACCGTCTCGTACTTCGAGTGGGTGCAGGATCGCTACGGTTACTTCTGGGAAGAGAACGAGGTGAACGCGCGGCTCGAGAAGAAGATGCACGACGCCTTCCACGATGTGCTGCAGACGTCGATGAAATACAAGGTGGACATGCGCACAGCCGCCTACATCGTGGCCATTTCACGGGTCGGCACCGTCACGCGCATGCGCGGTATGTATGCGTAACGGAAGTCAAAAGGTCAAAAGGCAAAAGGCAAAGGTTACCCTTCCAGAATAGTCTTCAGACGCTCGAGATCTTTGCGATTGGCGCGCCGCATCGCGGCCGACACGAGCGGCGTCACGAGCCGCGAGAACCCACTGGGGGCTCCGCAGTTTCGCAGCGTCATTCGAGTGCGCCCGTTTCCGACGGGCTCCCAGAGGTAGGTCGTCTCCATCGGGAACGGTCCTTCCGCGGTGCGCATACGCAGGCGCTCTCCGGGCACGAGCTCGACGATCTCATAGGTGTACGCCAGGCGCCGACCGAGGAAACTTGCGACGAATGCCACCCGTGAGCCGACGCGCAGCGGGGGCGCCGTCTTCCATTCGATGCGCCGGATGTTGACGTACCATTTCGGCGCGTTGTTGGGGTCTCCGGCATAAGCGGAGACGACTGACGGCGGGCGGTGAATAACAGTCTCAGTGGAAACGTCGACGGTCACGACGCGACGCGCAGCGGCACCAGCTCCTTTGCCTCACCCGTGGCGCCCTTGACGGTAATCTCCACCAGGTACTCGCCGGTCGCGATTGAGGCGAGACTCAAATCGATCTGATGCGTTCCGCCGACCGAGGTGGCGGTGACCGGCACATCGGCCATCTTCTGTCCGCTCCGATTGAGCAGCACGGCGGTCGCCGTGCCGTTGCCGTAAACATCGAACCGGATCAGCAAGCGCTCGGTGCGTGAGAACTCGCGGCCTACTCCCGGCACCGCGTTCGCATCGCTCGAGATCGTGCGGAAGTCGAGCGCCGTTCGGGCGCGATGCACGCGCGGCGTGCTCAGCGCGGCATCGGGCGACGTCAGGTCGGGAACGGCGATCGTGCGAATCTCGCTGTCGAGCGTGCCGCCTCCCGCCGCCGCTTCGACCGACATCCGCAGCTCGAGATTGCCGGGCGGCGCGTCGAACGTGAGCCGTTGAGGTCCCGAGGCGGGCGGCGCAGAGGGGGGCGTCGGCGACGCCGTGGACGCAAGCGCTGCGTCGGGCGACCGGCCACGGAACACGAGATCGCCTTTTGGATCGGCCGCAATCAACGAAACACGACCTGGCAACGGTTGGTCGCGGCGCGCGCCGGCCGGCTGCGGGAGCGGCTCCCAGATCAGCGTGACACGAGTCTTGCCGGCGTCCCCTCGCGCGGTGCCGACCCACGTGCGCACGTACTTGCCCGCTTGCACGGACGTGGCGATGGAGGCCAGTGCCTGCTGAACCGGCTTGGGCGTTTCGGGCGTCACCCGGTTCGCCCGCGTAATCTCCTCAGCCGTCAGCGCCCAGTATCCCTTGCGCGAGCGAATGTCGACGCCGCGGCGCCGCACACGAACCGTGATTTCGTGAAACTTGCCGTCCGAAGGGGCCTGAGTGGAGTTGTAACCCACCAGATAGTAGTAGCTCGAGTCGCGGACGATCTGTGCCAGGCCCGGCGCAAGATCGTTCCGGTTGACGATTGCGCGTCCATCTGTCTCGTCGGCGATCGATCGCAGCGTGTCCTGCGTCATCTGCAGTGCGCGGCGATCCTGATTCGGTCCGACGGCCTCGTCGATGCCGTACTCGAATGGCGCAAGCCCGCGCGGGTCGAGCGTGTAGATGGCCGCGTTGTTGCGATTCGCCGCGGTGAACACGTCGCGAAGCTGCGAGTACAAATCGGACTGGGCAAACCACGCCATCGTTTCTTCACGCTGGCTGTTCTCCCCGATCATTGGACTGCGGGCGGCAGGGTTGCCCAGCGGCCCGAGCGACGCGTCATTCGTCCGCATCTGCGGCGGCAGCATGACCGTCAAGCCTTCGCTCACGTAGATGATCGCCTTGCGCCCCTCGCGCAGACCGCCGAGCCGCGTGGAGAGCCCGCGGAGCGCCGTCATGACAACCTGGTTGCGAATCTGCTCGACGGCCTCGGACGGCGCCCGCGCGTACTGCTCTTCGAACGCATTGCGTGGCCGGTAGTCGAACTTCCGCCCCTCGAACCGCTCAATCGCGCTCACCACCGAGGCCATGTTCCTGGTGAACGAGATGCCGTCGAGCGGCGTCAGCGGATACATGATGCCGACAATGTCGTTCGGGCGGAGCTGCGTCTGGACGAACCTGGTGAGCGGCTCCTTGATGGCGAGCGAGTTGCCGAGACGAACGTGATAGTCGTCCATGAAAAACACGAACAGCCGCACATCATCTCGCGAGATCTCGATCTCTTCGTCGATCCGGTTGCGCAGTTCACGCGGAGGCGGGTCGCCAGGCCGCGGATTTCCATCCACGCGAATCAGACGGAACTGCTCGATCGTCTGCGGCTTGCCGTCTTCGAGGACCTCGAAGTCGGTCTGGGTGAGATCCGTAATCGGCTGACCTTTTCCGTCGTGGACCATGACGTCCACGCGTACGAAGTTCACGCCGGCACGGAAGGTAGGCTGTTGAGGATTATCCCCTTGCTGGGGTTGCTCGGCGCTCCCGGCCGGCTGTGCGCCACTCTCCTGAGGAGCGCCGCCCTGTTGTGCCGCCTGAGATCGACTCGTGCCGCCCTGGATCACCCCAAGCGTCACGGCGAGGAGAATGGCAATTGGCGCGCGCTTCATTTCTGGTGTGCTCCGGCTTTTCCGCGATAATACCACCTGAAAGTGGGCAGTATGGCGAATTGCTCGCTGCATCTCCCGTGCCCACCCGACGACCAGTGCGACAGGCTGACACCACATCCGGGTTGACTACCCTGCGGGAAGACGAGGCGCTGTTCCGGAACAGCGTGTACGAGTTCGCCGACCGCGAAATCCGTCCTGCCGTTCGTGAGATGGACGAGCAGGCAAGGATTCCCCGCCAGCTCATCGACAAACTGTTCGAACTTGGGGTCATGGGCATCGAAGTGCCCGAAAGTCAGGGCGGTTCCGGCGCCGGATTCTTTCATGCGGTTCTGGCTGTGGAAGCACTGTCGCGCGTGGACCCCTCTGTGGCCGTCCTGGTCGACGTGCAGAACACGCTGGTCATCAACGCGCTGCTCAAGTGGGCGTCCGCATCGCTGAAGCAACAGTATCTGCCCCGGCTTGCCGCCGGGTACTGTTGGGGCCTATGCCCTCTCGGAGGCTGGATCGGGCAGCGATGCGTTCGCCCTGTCGACGCGCGCCTCGGAGGCAGGCGACAGCTTCGGTACTCAGCGGGCGCAAGCTGTGGATCACGAACGCCAATGAGGCGGACGTATTCATCGTCTTCGCCAACGCCGATCCTGACGCCGGCTATCACGGGATCACGGCGTTCGTCGTCGAGCGTGGATTTCCGGGATTCGTCGTTGGCAAGAAGGAAGACAAACTGGGTATTCGCGCCAGCAGCACATGCGAGTTGCTGCTCGAAGATTGCCGCGTACCGCGCGGCAACGTGCTCGGCGACATCGGCAAGGGATACAAGGTCGCCATCGAGACCCTCAACGAAGGGCGAATCGGCATCGGGGCACAGATGATCGGCCTCGCCCAGGGCGCGCTCGATCATGCCTTGCGCTATACGAAGGAGCGCAAACAGTTCGGCAAGGCGATTGCCGAATTCCAGGCGGTTCGATTCGAGCTGGCGCGCGCGGCCACCGAGCTCGAGGCGGCCAGACTCACCGTCTACAACGCCGCGCGATTGCGAGACGCCGGCGAGCCATTCGTGAAGGAAGCCGCCATGTGCAAGCTGTTTTCATCCGAAGTCGCGGAGCGCGTCACATCGCTGGCGGTCAACCTGTATGGCGGGTACGGCTTCGTCAAGGACTACCCGGTGGAGAAGCTGTACCGCGACGCGAAGATCGGCCAGATCTACGAGGGGACGTCGAACCTGCAACTACAGACGATCGCCAAGCAGATCCTCGGGTAAGCCGGGCGCAACGTCACAATCACAAGTCACAAGTCACAGGTCACAAGGCACAAACCTCGCGCTGACCGCGGCATAATCTCCGGTGTGGGCCTTGCGCGTGTTTTGATCCTCGCGGTGCAGACCTTGGCTTTACCACCCCTTGCCGGTCTCTGGGACTTTGCCGGGATCGCGAGTGACGCCCCGGGTGCAGCCGATCTCGTGTCCATTTTTGCCAACCCGTCGACGAATTCGCCTGTCGTCGCGCGTCTCGACAGAGAAGGCATCCTGTCGGCCGACGGATCGATGCGGTTGTGCAGATGGATTCGTGACCTCGACGTGCCGGCTGCCGCACGCGGATGCATCTTCACGGAATCGGACTACGAGATTCCTGCGCTCGCGGTATTTGCCCAACAGGGGAACTGGCTGCGCATCGCGCTCGACGACACAGCCACCCGGTTTGGCTGGGCGCAGCAGCGCGGGGAGTTCCACCCGCTGCCAGAGCTGATCGCTGGCGAGAGGTTGACGTATCTGGCGGCCGCGTGGGATCGGACGATCTACGACTCTCCGGGTTCTGGTGTTTCCGCGCCCGGTGCACGACCCGCTCGTCTTTCGGAGAACGCTGCACGTGTTACTCGTGAAGTCCCGTACCGCGCCATCGGGCACCTCGTCTTACAGGGCCGCCTCTGGCTTCACGTGGAGCTGCTCGACGAGGTCTGTGGCGCTCAAGACCCGCGAGTGGTCGACACCGGCTGGGTGCCCGCGGAATCCGCGGCAGGCGTTCAGTGGGCGTGGTTCTGGTCGCGAGGGTGTTAATTGATCGTCCAGAGGCTCAGAG
Source organism: uncultured Acidobacteriota bacterium (assembly GCA_963814955.1). Taxonomy (GTDB): domain Bacteria; phylum Acidobacteriota; class Vicinamibacteria; order Vicinamibacterales; family UBA2999; genus DATCJA01. Next base: position 343,913 of record CAWFEX010000004.1, on the reverse strand, counting down.
TCGACGCGTCCTTGACGAAGATGCGATTGCCCGAGATCGCCGGCAGCGCCCACGTGGAGTACATCTCCTCGGGGGCTACCCGGTAGCGCTTGATCAGCTCGAATCCGGTCCGGCTCGCGCGGAAGATAACCAGCTCGCCGTCGTTCTCCATACTGAAAATGATGTCGCCGGCGCGCTCCAGCGCGACGTTTGCCGCCTGCCGCCCCTCCGACGCCCACAGCGTCTTCCCGGTCTTCATGTCCACCGCGTAGTACTGACCCATGTTCCGCTGGGTCATGCCGAACATCACGTCGCCGCCGAGCACCGTATTGCTCAACCTGTTGGGCGGGTCGTCGCTCGTCCACGCCTCCTCTGCGACCCACTTGTTGTCGCGCCGGGCGATGGTCACCGCGCGCATCGGCCCGTTGTTGTTCCAGACGACGACCGACTGACCGAAGCGCAGCGGCGTGATCGAGTTGGTGAAATTCGAGCTGGCGAACGGCCGTTCCCAGAGCAGCGCGCCCGTGGCGACGTCGACCCCGACCAGCTTCGTCTGCGTGATCGTCACGAGCTGCCGCACGCCACCGAAGTCCGCGATGATCGGCGAGCCGTAGCCCGGACCGTCGCCGTTCCAGCTCCATTTCTCCGCGCCGGTGTTCAGGTCGAACGCCGTAAGCGCCCCTTTGTCGTGGCCGCCGACGTGGAAGATCACGAGACCGCCGTCGACGATCGGCGAAAAGGAGTGCGACGTGTACATCGGGAGCGGCATCGAGCCCGGCTTGTGCCACACCTGCTTGCCGGTGGCTGCGTCGTACGCCGTGACGGCGCCACTCATGCCGATCGCATAGAGGCGCCCGTTGACGAACACGGGCGTCGACTTCGGTCCCGGCCCGTGTGCCTTCGCGGCGCTACTCATTTCGAACGGCGCGGGATACGCAGTGCGCCACAGCACTTTTCCGCTGGCAGCGTCGACCGCACTCATCACTTCGTCTTCGCCCTGCCGCGAGAACACATAGACGCGGTTTCCCACCACGAGCGGCGTCGCATAGCCCAGGCCGATGTCGATCTTCCAGCGCTGCGTGAGAGTTTCAGGCCACGCCGCCGGAGCCGTGAACCCCGTGACGACGCCGTCGCGGTTGGCGCCGCGCCACTGTGTTATGTCGGTCGCGGCTTGTTGCGCCCCGCTCTCTACGTTGAGAGCCGCCACCAGCACCACCACAAACAATGCACGACGCATAGCTGTCTTCTCCTCGTCAACTACCAGCTACCAACTACGAGCTACCAACTGCTACCAGCTACCGACTACCCGCTGCCAGCTAGTTCGCCCGGATGTTGTACGCGGTAAGAATACCCTGATTCCGCAGGTATAGCCGGCCGCCGCTGACGACCGGATGAGCCCACGACGGCCAACCTTGATCGGCAACGGTAAAACGTCCCTTTTCGCGATACGCAGACGGATTGGCCTCGGCGAGACCGACGACGTTGTTTTCGCTGAACAGATACAAATGACCGTCCGCGTAGGCGAGCGACCCCTTGCCGACGCTCCGGTGTCGCCACAACACCTTGCCGGTGGCAAACTCCAGGCACGTCAGGATCGAATTGTTGAACCCGTACAGGAATCCGTTCACGAGCACGACGCCACCATGGTGGTTCTGCATGTCGCGCGTGAAATACAGTTCCTGCATGCGCACTTCCCCACCGTCGGCGCGAAGCGATAGCAGCCCGCCTCCCGTGCCGTAATTGGATGTATAGAACACCTTGTTGTCCGCGAACACCGGCGTCGCGATGTTCGCGGTGTCGTTGGACGCAGCCGGATACCGCCACATCAACTTGCCGTCCGACGCGCGCACGCCGACGCCGGCTTCCGACGTCAACGTCATGATGGTTCGAACGCCCTGAACGTCGGCCACGATGGGCGACGCATACCCCGCCTGATCGCTCAACTCCTTGCTCGTCCAGACGGTCTTTCCAGTCATCTTGTCGAGCGCAACCATGCCCGCGCCGCGGCCGCCCGGCGTCACGACCACGCGATTGCCGTCGACGAGAGGCGACTCGCTAATCAACCACCCGATGTTCCGGCCGCCGAAATCCTGCAGGATGTTGCGCTGCCACACGACCGTGCCGTCCTGCACGCGCAAACATGCAAGGTCGCCGTTCTCAGTGAGAACGTAGAGATGATCACCGTCAACTGTCGGGGTTCCTCGTGGACCGGGGCCCTGATAGTTGTCCACGGCCTTGCCGACTATGCGGACCCACACCAGCTTGCCGTCCGCGCGATTCAACGCAGATACGACGCTCTGGGAATTCCGCATGCCCTGGACGTACACGCGATCGCCAGTCACCGCGATCGATCCGAATCCTGCCCCGAGGTTCGACGTCGACCACACACGCGGCGGTCCCGACGCCGGCCACTCACGCAGCAGGCCGGTCTCCGCAGACAGGCCGGAGCGACCCGGACCTCGCCATTGCGGCCAGTCGTTAGAGACCGGCGCCTGTCCCTCGAGCACCACCCGAACCACGAAGATCACGAAGGTCGCGAAAGTCACGCAGTAACGCGCAGGCTTAAGCCGGCGCCCTACGCTCTCCATGTTCCTCATGCTTTTCATGATCTTCGTGCCCTTCGTGGTTCAAATGATCTTCGTGCCCTTCGTGGTTCAAGTGATCTTCGTGCCCTTCGTGGTTCAAAAGCGAACGCCGGCGCGGATGCCGTAGGTACGCGGGGCGCCGCTCTCGCCAAGGAACCCGGATCGCGCAAGCTGACGATCGAACGCGAAAGCGACGGGAATATATCGCGTGTCGAACGCGTTCCTGATCCATCCTTCCGCGAACAGATATCCGCGCTCGATGCCCGCACGAAAATTCGTCAGCGAATAGCTGTCCTGTCCTGCCGTGTTCAAATCGTCGTACTGAAACGCTCCGTAGAACGTCACTTCGGCACGGCCATACACGGTGGCGTCAGATCGCACGGCGCGTGACAACTGGGTGCCGAACGTCGCCGTGTAGTCGGGTGTATTCGGGATCTCGTTCCCGCCGACATTGACTCCACTCGAGATGCTACCCGCCTTGAACGTGGCGTCGGTGAACCCGAACATGCCGAAGACATCAAGTCCGGGACGCACGCGCGCGTTCAGCTCGAGCTCGACACCCTGACTCGATGCGCGGCCAACGTTCGCAATGTAGAACTGCGCCGGCACGAAGGGATCCGGGAGATTGAGCTGCAGATCGTCCCAATCGATGCGGAACACGGCCGCGTTGGCGCTGACGCGGTCCGACGCCCACGTGGTCTTCACGCCGCCCTCGAGATTCCACGTCTGTTCCTCGTCGTACGCCTCGAATCCGGGCGGAGACGCCGGGTTGAAGCCGCCAGCCTTGAAGCCGCGCGCGACGACGCCGTACACCATCATTTCCGGTTGCAGCCGCAGTGCCACGGACAACTGGGGCGACACATTGGAAAAACCCTCCTCCGCCGTCACCAGACGTCCGGGCGCGAGCGCAGGGGTGAAAAACGTGTTGAGTGAAGCCTCCTTGTTTTCGTGATCGAGGCGCGCGCCAACCGTCACATCCAGCCTGTCGTCAAACGTCGCGGTTGCCTGCCCATACACGCCAATCCCCACGTCGTCGAGCGTCGACTGCGGAGTGTGCTGACTCACCGGGAAGGTCACGAATGGCGATAGTACGAACGGAGAAAACGTGTTGATCGCATCCTGTTCGTAGCTCTGCGAGAACAGGAAGACGCCGGCCTGCCACCTGACGGGGACGTCGGCCGAGACGCGCCAGGGCGCGTTCGAGGCGGAGCCGACGCGCACCTCCTGCGTGAACTGAAAGCTTTCCTCGGTGTTGCTGCGCCTGATGAGCGGCAACGGCGTGTAATCAAGGTCGGTTTCGTCAACGGTCTTCCAGTTCAGGAACCCGGTCGTCGTCGAGAGATTGATCCGCGCGCCAGCTCTCCGGGCGAGCACGGTCGTCGCCATCAGATTGCGATCCGTGTGGCCTTCGAAATCGCGTGCTACCTCAAAGGGATTCGCCCGCAGCGCCGAGAGATCGTTGAGCGCATAATCCCCATCGCGCGCCCGTTCGCCATTCACGATCACGCGCGTTTCCCAGACGCTCGACGGTGTCCACAGCACCTGTCCTTTGCCGGCGAACGAAGAGCGATCGTCAACATCGTTGCCCGTCACCACGTTTCGCGTGAACCCGTCGCGGCGCCCGTACCCGATGGCACCGCTGACCCCAACCCTGCCAGCCGCAAGCGGCCCCGAAATGCTGGCGCGAACATCACGCGCACCGAAATTCGAGAGCGGCACCGAGGCGCCGTACGTCCAGTCCGTCAGGGAAGGACGCACGCTCAACACGTTGACGACGCCTGCCAACGTGTTCCGGCCGAACAGCGCGCTTTGCGGTCCGCGAATGAACTCGACCTGCTCAACGTCGAGCAGCTCGATGCTCGAGGTGTTGGAGTTCAGCTGCGGAACGCCGTCGAAGTTCGTGGTAATGGCAGGGTTGGCGGGACTCGAGCCGATTCCGCGGAACCGGGGGTTGCTCAGCTTTCGCGCCGTGAAGTCGGAGAAATACGTGTTCGGCGCATAGATAGACGCCTCGCGGAGGACGCGCACGTCGGCAGTCGAGAGAGTTTCCTGTGACACGGCGGTCACGCTGACCGGCAGAGTTTGCGGATCGGCCGGTTCCTTTTGCGCTGTCACCGTAATGGTCGGCAACTGTATGCGTCCTGGCTGACCTGCCGCGACTCCCTGAGCTAGTGCCGCCGCCGGGAAAAAACCCGCAACGAAAAGTCCCGCCGCGAGCATTCGCCGCTTGATCGAGTCCTGATGCATGGTGGTCATTATGCCTGTCTGCCGGGTCCTCCGTACGTCGGGCGGGTCCCGCGGCGAGTGTCTTTCGCTTCGAGCCGCGGACCCGCCGGGGCGCGGGGACGGGTGCCAAGCGGACCCGCGGGACGCCTAAACAATTGCACCCCGGAACGGCGTATATTGGTCGCCATGTTGAAGAAATCCTGTCTTGCGGCGGCCGCGCTGCTGGCCGTTTCAATCTCTCTTACGGCCGAGGGGCCGCGCCGCGTTGCGGGCGGCGACTGGCCCGAGATGCGGGGGCCGAACCGCGACGGCACGTCGCGCGAGACAGGGCTCATCGACAAGTGGGCATTGAACGGCGAGAACTTCCTGTGGCGCGCGCCGTACGGAGGACGATCGGCCCCGATTGTGATGGGCAACCGGGTGTACGTTCAGAATCCTGCAGGCCGCGGGGTCAACCTTCAGGAGCGCGTCATGGCGCTCGATGCCGACAGCGGCAAGGTTGTCTGGGAATACAAATTCAACCTGTACCAGAGCGACGTCCCTCCTCACCGCATCGGGTGGGCATCGCCTGCCGCCGATCCTGAAACCGGAAACATCTATGCCTTCAGCGGAGGCGCCGAAGCCATCGCACTGAGCCGTGATGGCAAGCTTCTGTGGTCGCGATCCTTTGGTGAAGAGTTTGCCGCCTTCACGACGCACGGCGGTCGCACCATGTCGCCGGTCATCGATGGCGACCTGATGATCGTCAGCGCGCCGGTGTCCAATTGGGGGACGGCTGCGCTGCGCGGGCATCGCTTCATGGCCCTCGACAAGCGCACCGGCGAGGTCGTGTATCTCGCCAATCCTGGTGGACGCCCGTACGACACGGCCTACGCTTCGCCGATCGTCACGACGATCAACGGCATGCGGTTGCTGATCTCCGGACTCGGTGACGGCGGTATGCACGCCATCAAAACGCAGACCGGCGAAAAGGTGTGGAGCTTTGCCATGTCCAAGCGTGCCATCAACACCGGCGCGGTTGTCCGCGGCAACGACGTGTTCGTGTCCCATGGCGACGAGAACCTCGAAGGCAACGAGCTCGGGATGATCGCAGCACTCGATGGCGCCCAGACCGGCGATCTCAAAGCCACGAAGTGGGCCGTCAAGGGCATCGAATTCACCTACTCGCCACCGCTCGTTGACGGTTCCCGCCTGTACCAGATCGACAACGGCTCGCATCTCAGAGCCTTCGACACCGCAACGGGCAAGGAGCTGTGGGAACTGGCGCTCGGAACCGCTCAGAAAGCGGCGCCCATTCTCGCCGACGGGAAGATTTACGTCGGCACCGACAACGGGACGTTCCATATCGTCCGCCCGCAGGCCGATCGCGGTGAGATGCTCAGCGAGGTCGAGCTGCCCAACAGCGTGACCAGCTGCTGCGGCTCTGAAGGAACGCCCGAGCAGATTCTCGCCGGCGCCGCGGTCTCGCGGGGTCGAATCTTTTTCGTCTCGAGCGATGCTGTCTATGCGATCGGGCCGAAACAGGCCAAGGCGGTCACCGGCCTTGCAGTGGACGAGCCTGCGCCGGTCGGCCAGGGTGCCCCGGCGTACCTGCAGGTGATGCCGACCGAGTTGGTTCTCGAACCTGGCCAGACGGTGAAAATGCGGGCGCGCTTGTTCGACGACAAGGGGCGCTTCCTCAAGGAAGAGACCACCGCTACGTGGGCCCTCGAAGGGATCAAGGGCACTGTCGCAAATGGCGCATTTACAGTGGCCAACGATCCCGTGGAGCAGGCAGGGTTGATCAAGGCAACAGTCGGGACGCTCAGCGGCCAGGCACGCGCCCGCATCGTCCATCCGCTGCCCTGGAAGGAAACGTTCGAGGACTACCCCGACAAAGCCATACCCGCAGGGTGGGTGAACGCTCAGGCGATGGCCATGTCGGTCACAACGCTCGACGGGCAGAAGGTGCTGCAGAAAGCGCCGGTCGATACCATCTTCATGCGCGGGCGCGCCTTCATCGGTCCGGTGACGTGGTCGAACTACACGTTCGAGGCCGACGTGCGCTCCAACACCCGACGGCGGCAGCTTGCCGACGTCGGTATCACGGCGCAGCGTTACTCGCTCGTGCTGTACGGCAACGCTCAGCGGTTGAAGATTGAGCCGTGGGAGCCCGAAACCGTCCGAACGGTGACGGTGCCGTTTGCGTGGAAGCCGGACACGTGGTACCGGTTGAAGCTGCGCGTCGAGAACCTGGCCAACGGGCAGGTACAGGCGCGCGGCAAGGCGTGGCCCGTTGGCGAGCCCGAGCCGGCCGCGTGGACCATCGAGAAGCTCGATCCGATTGGCAACCGGCAGGGGGCGCCGGGCCTCTTCATGAACGCGCAGTTCGGCGCCTATTACGACAACTTCTCTCTTACGCGCAATCAGTAGGGGCCGACCCTTAGGTCGGCCCTAGAACTTCAGGTCGGCCCTAGAACTTCAAGTCGACCGGGAATACAGCAAAATGCGTATCCGCACCATGCGAATCTTCTTCGTCTTCGGCACACTGGCGCTCTGCACGTTGGCCGCCGGCTCCGTCCGGCTTTCCGCATCCGACCCCGGCACTGGTGAGTGGCCAATGTGGGGCGGGACGCCCGACCGCAACATGGTGTCCAACATGAAGGGACTGCCTGCGGAGTGGGACGTCAAGACCCGCAAGAACATCAAATGGGTCGCGGACCTCGGCTCACAGAGCTACGGAAACCCTGTCGTGGCGGGCGGGATGGTGTTCGTCGGTACCAACAATGAACTGGTGCGCGATCCGAAGCAGCCCGGCGACCGCGGCGTACTGATGGCATTCCGCGAATCGGACGGCGAGTTCCTGTGGCAGCAGACGCACGTGAAGCTCGAATCCGGCCGCGCCAATGACTGGCCGTTCCAGGGCGTGGCCTCGTCACCGCTCGTCGAGGGCGAGCGGCTCTACTACGTGAGCAACCGCGGCGTGGTCCACTGTCTCGACATTCAGGGATTTCGCGACAACGAAAATGACGGCCCGTTCAAGGATGAGAAGCTGACCAGTCAGACTGATGCCGACGTGATCTGGACATTCGACATGCTGGAAGAAGTGGGGTCGTACCCGCACAACATGTCGAATTCGTCGCCGGTCGTCTGGGGCGACCTCATCTATCTCAGCACGTCGAACGGCCAGGACGAAAGCCACGTCAACATTCCTTCACCACGTGCGCCCGCAATCATCGCGCTGAACAAGACCACCGGTGAGCTCGTTTGGGAAGACAACTCGGTTGAAGACCGCATCCTGCACGGGCAATGGTCGACGCCGTCCGTAGGCCGCATCGGAGGCGTGCTGCAGGTGGTATCCGCACAGGGCGACGGGTGGGTACGCGGCTACGAAGCGGAAACGGGTAAGAAACTCTGGGAATTCGACACCAACCCTAAGGACTCGGTGTGGCCGCGCACGCGCAACGAGTTGATCAGCACGCCGGTGATCTACGAAGACCGCGTGTATGTCGCCAACGGGCAGGATCCGGAACATGGCGAGGGCACGGGGCACTTTTACGCGATCGATCCCACCAAGCGCGGAGACATCACCAAGGACGGCCTGGTATGGCACTTCGACAAGATCCGCCGCTCGATCTCGACCGCGGCGATTGCCGACGGCCTCGTCTATGTGGCCGACTTCAGCGGGTACTTTCACTGCCTCGATGCAAAGACCGGGCAGCTCTACTGGACGCACGACATGCTTGCGGCGATCTGGGCGTCGCCGTTCGTCGCTGACGGCAAGGTCTATCTGGGTGACGAGGACGGCGACGTCATCGTCATGGCGCTGGGGAAGGAAATGAAAGTGCTCGCGGAGATGAACATGGGAAGCGCGGTGTACGGCACCGTGGTCCCCGCGCATGGCACGTTGTTCCTGAACAACCGCAGCCAGCTGTTCGCGATTGCGGTGAAATGAGCACGGGCCACGGAGACACGGAGACACGGAGAATCAATCGATCACGTTACCCGCGTGCCTCGACTTGGCGGGCTGTCGGAATCGTCTTGTTTCTCGTCGTGGGCACGCCGCCTCTCGCGGGGCAGCCGTCGCCTTCCGCCCCCGCAGACCAATGGCGACAGTTCCGCGGTACGCCGCGGCTGGCCGGCACTTCGGCCGCCACACTTCCTGGCACGCTGAAACTGCTGTGGACGTACGAAACGGGCGACCCGATCGACTCGTCAGCGGCGATCGTCAACGGCGTGGTGTACGTTGGCGCGGGCAACGGCGACCTGGTGGCGCTCGATCTGGCATCGGGCAAGCTGCGCTGGAAATACGCAACCGGCAATCTGATTGGCGAGTCGTCTCCAACCGTCGGGCCCGATGCGGTGTACGTCGGAGACCTCGGCGGCCTCGTGCACGCGGTCAACCTGAGCGACGGCAAACCGCTGTGGACGTTCAAGACCGGCGCGGAAATCAAGTCGTCGCCCGTTCTGGTCAATGACGTCGTGCTGATCGGCTCCTACGACGTCCACCTCTACGCCCTCGACGCCCGTTCGGGCAAACTGCGGTGGAAGGTGGCCACCAAAGGACAGGTTCATGCAACGCCGGCCGTTCAGGACGGCCTCGCGTTTATCGCCGGGTGCGACTCCGTGTTCCGGGCCATTCGCGTTGCCGACGGCACAGAGGCCTACCACGTCGAGTCGGGCGCATATACGGGCGCGTCGCCGCTCATCGACAACGGCCGCGCCTACTTCGGTACGTTCAATTACGAGGTGCTGGCCGTCGACCTCAAACAGCGGCGCATCGTGTGGCGATACTCCGATCCGGATTCGCGCTTTCCGTACTACTCGTCTGCGGCGCTCGATAACGGCCGTCTGATTGTCGGCGGCCGCGACAAGCTGGTGCACGCCATCGACGCAACGACCGGCAAGGGCATCTGGACGTTCGCTACACGCGCGCGCGTCGATTCGTCACCCGTGGTTGCCGGCGGTCGGGTTTACGTCGGGTCCAGCGACGGGCGGCTGTACGCGCTCGACGCCGCTTCCGGGAAAAAGGTCTGGGAATTCGAGATCGGCGCTGGAGTATCGGCGTCGCCGGCGATTGCGGCCGGCCGTCTGGTCATCGGTGCGCAGGACGGACGGATTTACGCGTTCGGGTAGCGCCAAAACATCAACACCGGTGTCAAAGGCCTGCGGCCCTTCCATCAAGGAGGTAAGGTCGATGAGAACGCCTTTCTTCATCATTGCGGCCACCCTCGCCGCGCTGGCGGCCAGCACCCCGCTCAGTGCACATCATTCGTTCGCGGCGGAGTTCGACGGCTCGAAGCCCGTGACGCTGACTGGAACGGTCACGAAGATGGACTGGATCAATCCCCACGCGTGGCTTCATATGGATGTCAAAGGCCCTGACGGCAGGGTCGTGAGCTGGATGGTCGAGGGTGGTGCGCCGAATTCCCTCCTCCGGCGGGGCTGGAACAAGAACTCACTTCCTCCGGGCACGACCGTCGTCGTCCAAGGCTTTCGAGCCAGGGATGGATCCAACAGGGCTAATGGCCGGGACGTGATGCTGCCCGACGGGAAGAAACTGTTCATCGGCTCGCCGGGAACCGGTGCACCGGCCGATGGCCGCGATCCGTGCAAAGCGCTAGCCAGCCATACGACCGTAGACGGACCTTGACCTGCAGTTAAGACGTTCGTGGCTCGTTGAACGACTGCGAGGTATCAGATGCGCAATCGGGGTCTTGTCTCAGTGGCCCTCGTCCTGCCGGCGGTCGTGATCGCGCTTTCGATCACCGCCGGTTGTATTGGGAGTAGTGCGAAGAGCGAGGCGGCGGCGGGCTGGACAGCGCCACGAACGCCCGACGGCCAGCCCGACCTGCAGGGGATGTGGACGAACTACACCGGCACGCCGTTCGAAGTGTTCGATGAGAGCGACACGCCTGGCGTGTACTCAGGTGATCCCGATGGTTCTGCCCGCGGTACCGGCCCCGGCTTTCTGAACGACACCAGCGATCGAACGCTGACCAAAGGCCGATCGCTGGTCGTGGATCCGCCCAGCGGGCGCGTGCCGATCATGCCGTGGGCGGAAGAGCGACGGAACTTCAAGCTGGCGCACATTCAGGACGATTGGGAGAATCACACGGCCTGGGAGCGATGCATCACGCGAGGCGTGCCGGGCGGACTGTTCCCCGCCGGGTACGGCTCGGGATACCAGATCCTGCAGGGTCCGGGCTACGTGTCGATCGTCTACGAGATGATTCACGAAGCGCGCCTGATTCCGCTCGACGGGCGTCCGCACATCGGCAAGAGCATCCGTACGTGGAACGGCGATTCCCGCGGCCGGTGGGAAGGCGACACGCTCGTCGTGGACATCACCAACTACAACGACAAGGGCAGCATCGCCACCAACGTGGCCACCCAGCGCGTGCGAGCGATTCCGCAAAGCGAGGACCTGCACGTCGTGGAGCGCTTTACGCGCGTCGATGAGAACACGATCAACTACGAAGCCACGATCGAGGATCCGAAGGTCTTCACTGCGCCCTGGACAGTGGCGATCCCGTTGCACCGGGAGCCCGACTACCAGATCTTCGAGTACGCGTGTCACGAGGGGAACCTTGGTCTTCCCAACACGCTGAGCGCCGGGCGCGCACGCGACAGAGCCGCGTCGGCCTCCGGCACGCGATAGGCCCCGCGAGGAGGTCCCATGCAAAGCTGGATGAAAGGCGCGTCGATCGCCCTCGCATCCGTCGCGGTCACGCTCGCGGTGTCGCGCATGATGCCAGACCCGGCGGCGGGACAGACGCCGGCCGCCGACGTATTGCGCACGGCAGATGGCAGGCCCGACTTGAACGGCATCTGGCAGGCCGTCGGCACCGCTCACTGGAATCTGCAGGACCATCAGGCCCGCACCGGCCCCGTGCTGGAGCTGGGCGCGACGTTCGCGGTTCCAGCCGGTCTGAGCGTGGTCGAGGGGAACGAGATTCCGTACCAGCCGTGGGCAGCGGCCAAACAACGGGAGAACTACGACAACTGGCTGACCAGGGACCCGGAGGTCAAGTGCTATCTGCCGGGGCTACCGCGCGCCACCTACATGCCGTATCCGTTTCAGATCCTGCAGACCGGCAACAACGACATCCTGATGGCGTACGAGTACGCCAGCGCCAGCCGCGTGATCAAGATGGGGAAGGCGGAGCCGCCGCCGGTGGACACCTGGATGGGACAGTCGGTCGGCCGCTGGGAGGGTGACACGCTCGTCGTCGACGTGACGGGCTTCAACGATCAGACGTGGTTCGATCGCGCCGGCAATTTCCACAGCGAGGCGCTCCACGTCGTCGAGCGATTCACGCTGGCCGGCCCGGATCGTATCGATTATCGGGCCACCATCGAGGATCCCAAAGTGTTCACGCGGCCGTGGACGATTCGGATGCCTCTCTATCGACGGCAGGACGAGAACGTCCAGCTCCTGGAGTTCAAGTGCGTCGAGTTCGTCGAAGAACTGATGTACGGGCATCTGCGCAAGAAGACAGGCAACGAAAAACCGTTCAGCACCGCACGCCTGCGGTGGCCGTAATCAGCGCCGCCCTTGCGAGCAACGGTTGCTGACGTAGTGTCCGGCTTTAGCCGGACCAAGGATCTTCCGGCGCCATCGCGCCGGTCCGGCTGAAGCCGGACACTACGTACAACTGAAAGACGTACCAGTTTGTTGGGACTAACCGCTTCAGCTCTTCGGTCCAGTGCTGCACGACGACGATCTGCGGCGGGGCGGCTAGGCGTCGCGATCTGGATGACGTTCATGATGCTGGCTGTCGTCGTGGCTGCCAAGGAGGAAGAGTCTTGACTTTCTACCTGATCTTGTTCGGCGGCATCACGGCGTTTGCCGTGGCGCTCGTGTTGCTGGACTGGTTGGGGCGGCGGCAGGCGCGACGGCAGCATGGCGCCAGCCGCTGACGCGTTAGTTGTCGAGCGCAGCGCCCAATTCAACACATTGTGATGGGCGATGGCGCGGTGTCCTGGACGACTGCCACGCGCATGCGGTGGTTAATCGACGCCGCGGACGGGCGATCAGAAGCGCGATGACTCGATCCAGGTGTCCGAGCGACCCAGCTCGCCGCGAAGTCGGCATCGACGTCGGGCCACGTGACACCCCCTGCCCGCCGAGCGACTGCCGAGGATGGAATCGCGGGCAAATGTCCCGGGCCCCACGGACACACCGCGCCGGGAACGTCGGCGCGTCTGTCGCGTCGGGTGTCGCTAATGCGGATGCAGAGCTGCGACGTCCTGCTTGCCCGCGCGGCGCGAGATGATCTGATCGAGGACGTTGTCGAGCTTTGCCGCGTCGAACGGTTTCGACAACAGCGGCACCTGCGAGTTGTCGCTCAGAGAATGAAGCTGCGGGTTCAGGATGTCGCCGCTGATGAACACGAACCTGTCGAGCACTTCGCGATGCCTCTGCTCGATGCTGTCGTACAGCGCGAGCCCGCCGCCGTTTGGCATCTTGACGTCGCACATGACGAGGTCGTAGTGGCTTTGTTCGAGGAGCTTCGCCGCCATCTGGCCGTCGACCGCCAGGTCCACCGCGAATCCACGACGCGTCAGCAGGCGGCGAAGCAGTAACCGCACGGGCTGCTCGTCATCGGCAACCAGAGCACGCTGTCCGGCTGTCGCCATCTGCACGGGAACACGCACCGCTTCGGCGGCGATGGCGGGTTTCCTGGCCTCGGCGGCTGGCAGCATGAGCCGGAAACAGGCCCCCTCACCCGTCTCAACGAGATCCAGCGTCCCGGCATGCGCTTCGACGATGCCGAGCGCGATGGAAAGTCCGAGCCCGGTACCCTGCCCCACTTCCTTGGTGGAAAAGAACGGCTCGAAAATCCGGCCGGCCACGTTCGCGGGAACTCCCGGTCCGTTGTCATGGACCTCGACGATCACGCCTTTCTCGCTCATTCCGGTCCGCACGCGCAGCCTTCCCCGTCCCGTGTTCGCCTTCATGGCGTGCTCGGCGTTCAGCAGCAGATTCAGCAGCACCTGCTGAATTTCTTCACGGCTGACGTGCACGAGTGGAAGATCACCGGCGTAGTCGGGCTCGATCTCGATGTTCGCCACGCCGAACTCGTACGCGCGCAGGGCAATGGCGCTCTGGACGATGTCGTTCACGTCGGCGCCTGTGCGAACCGCGTTGGAACGGCGTACGAACGTGAGCAGGTTCTGGACGATCTTGGCCGCCCGGTTGGCCTCCGACAGAATCCGCTCGAGATCTTCTCTGGCTTCCTGCCGCCGTTCGTTGTCGAGCAGGAGCTCTGCAAAACCAACGACTGATTGCAGCGGGTTGTTCAGCTCGTGCGCGACGCCGGAGACCAACTGCCCCGCCGCGGCCAGCCGCTCGGAGTGAATCAACTGGTCGCGAAGCTCACTCTCGCGCGTGACGTCTCGTTCGACGCCGACGAACTGCGTGACGCGGCCGCCGTCATCAGCGAGCGCGGTGACCGTGCAGGACGTGAGGAACGTCGAGCCATCGCACCGTCGCCGTTCCAGAGTACCGCGCCAGATGCCTTCGCTCCGCGCCGTGTCCATGATGGTGACAAGCTGCGCTTGAGAGGCCTCGGCAAGAAAGTCTCCCGTCCCCTTCTGAACGATCGCGTCAATCGTGCACCCAACCATCCGGCAGAAAGCCTGGTTGGCGTGTTCCATGCCGCCGTCGGGCCGCATGACGGAGATGAGGTCGTCAGCCTGCTCGGTTGCCGTGGCCAGTAGTCGTCGCTTCCTGTCGGCTTGCTGCGCTTCGCCGTGCTCGACCGCCAGCCTCGCCATCAGCAGCGGCAGCACCGAGAAAATCGTGATGGCTGTCGACAGATCCCTGAACTCTTCGAGAGGCCCAAGCGGCATCACCTGCCGCATGCCGAAGTCGAACAATGGAATCAGGCAAAGCGCAGAGAATACAACCCACGGCCGCGACGGCGTCTGTGCGTGGCGATCGGTCTCGACGCCGACCTCGGCGGAGGTTGGCGCCTGCGAAGCGGCCCACGGGTAGAACGCATACGGCATGATCCAGATCACGTCGTAGACGAATCCAGAACGGTACAAGCCCTGCCAGATGGCAAGGTTCGCAAAGCTGAGGATGACGCCGTTGACGAACAATCCGATTCCGAGTCGCCGATACGTCGCTCCCCACTGGAGATCCTTGGCGATGAAGGCCGCTCCCGCCATCCCGATGACGACGACGAACTGCTGGAATTCGGACAGCAGCAGCAGCGGCAGCGATGCCACCTGCGCGCTCATCGGTGTCGAGTCGGGCCCGATGACGAAACGCGAGTAGAGGAACCCGGCCATCACGGCGATGCCCGCGATGTCGACGGCCGTCGTTGCGGTCACTGCCTCGCGGCTGCCGCGATGGGGCTGCGCCAGGAGTCCCAGGAGCGGAGCCACGGCGCCGAACAAAGCAAATACGGTGTACCACCCGAGCCACGACGTCTCACGTCCAACGAGGACCTCGTCGACGGTCCATCCAACCAGCCCAATCGCGGACATGGTGAGGCCGAGGGCAACGGTCGCCCAGAACACCCAGTGGCAGCCGGTCCACACGTGACGGCGGCGAGCGATGACGACGACTCCGGTGAGAGGTGGGACGAGCAGCGCCAGGATTCTGAACCAGAGCAGTGTGCTCGCTCTGGCCTTGCAAGAGCCACCCGACGGCCACATAGGCCACCGAATAGACGACGCCGCACGCAAGCCAACTCATCGTCATTCTGTTTCGGCCGATTTGGGCTTACGCGGGAGGTTCTGTGCTCGTGCTGCGCTCAGTGGCGCACACGAAGTTACAGGAATGCACAGCGGATCACTCGGCCGTTGGCCCTTCTCTTAACGGACGGCCGGCCATAAATGTCTGAGTTCGTCCACCAAGGCAGGCCACGCGCTATTGGCAGGGGAGGCGGCAACGGTGCTGCAGTAAGGGGCCGAGGTCGCAAGGACGGCGGCATGACTGCCGCCGTCTCTCGTCAGCTCGCCGTCGTTCTTCGTTGCGAGCTGCAATGCAACGCAATCTTCTTTACCGCGTTCCGATGTATTCGGCGTTCGGCCGCTCGTTCAACTCGATGTAAGTGCCCCAGGGATCGTAGATGAACGCAAGCGCGCCGCCCGTCTGCGCGTTCTTCGTGTAAGGCCGATCCAGCTTGATGCCGGCTGCCTCGAGCTTCTTTGTAAACGCTTCGAGATTCCTGATGTCGAAACCGATGTGATCCAGCACGCGCCCTTTGGTAGTGACGGTGCGCTCCGGGCTGCCGGTAAACGTCAGGTTCACGCCCGGCAGGTCTGCCGCCTGGAACTGCCCGCGCGTGCCTGGCTTGGCGCCGAAGAACTTCGCGTACCACGCCTGGATCTCGGGCACCGCCGACTCGGGCACGAAGAAGTGCACGTGATGATGCTGAATCGGGAATCTCTGAGCCTTGTCCTCGAGGATTTCGACGCGCAGCTCGTCAGGCGTGACGACGAATGCCTGATCGGTCCGGCCGTTGTTCCCCGGCAGCACCGCCACACCGGCGGCCTTCCACTTTGTCGTGGCTTGCTGCAGGTTCTGGACGATGAATCCGACGTGGTTCACCACGGTTCCGACAGTGCCTCCGGTAGGCGGAGGCGCCTGGTTCTGGTGCAGATACACGAGCACGCCTGGAAACCTCACAACATCGAAGTTGCCCGCCTTGATGGCGGTGCCGCCCATCGCGACGAAGATCTTCTTGTTGGCCTCGATGTCGCGGGTGTTGAGGTGCCAGTGGCCCATGGTGACGCCAGTCTCGTTCGGCGGAAACGCCTGGCCCCGAGCCACCGTCGGCACGAGCATCGAAATCGTCCAGAGAGCGGCAATCAGTCTTCGCATGGCAGACTCCTTCCGTCGAATTGACGCAACGTCCAGCGCGCATCTTAGACCAAGAGTCACGGTTGACCTAGTGACCATTCGAAAGCGGCCGCAGTACACTCGCCGCGCTGCCGGTGCCGAATCCCTCTCTACTGCTTCTGCAGATCGCCGTCATTCTTGCGCTGTGCCGCCTGGCCACGCCGGTGTTCGGAAAACTGCGGCAGCCTCCGGTCATCGCCGAGATGATGATCGGCCTCCTGCTCGGCCCCTCGTGCTTCGGCTGGGTGGCACCTCGGCTCTCGGCGCTGCTGTTCCCGGCATCGTCACTCCCCGCGCTCAGCATGATCAGTCAGGTGGGACTGGTGCTGTTCATGTTCCTGATTGGCTGGCGCCTCGACGTGAGTCGTCTGCGCGCGATAGGCCGGCTCGCGCTCGTCATCAGCCTCGTCAGCATCATCGTGCCGTTCGCGCTTGGAAGCAGTGTCGCGGCGGTCGCGTGGTACCGCTATGCGCCTTCGGATGTTGGCCGATTCTCACTTTCGCTCTTCATGGGGACCGCAATGAGCATCACGGCGTTTCCGGTGCTCGTCCGCATTCTCGACGATCAGCGTCTCCTGAAGACCAGCATCGGCACACTGGCAATTGCATGCGCGGCCTTTGACGATGCGGCGGGGTGGTTGATTCTGGCGGCAATCACCGCCATTGCCCGCTCGGGCAGCCTCAACGACGCCGGCGTCCCACTCGTGGGACTCGCAGCCTACGGCCTGCTGATGATGACGGCGGTCCGGCCGGCGCTCGCTCGCATGGCCCAGCGTCGCGGCACGAAGTTCGGAACAGCGCCGGCGGATATCGGCATTGTCCTCATCGTCATGGTGTCGTCGGCTTACACGACGGAAGTCCTCGGCGTCCACGCGCTGTTCGGCGCTTTTTTCGCTGGCGTCACCATGCCGCGTGCGACGCAGGCCGAACGTGTGTTCGCGCAGAGCGTCGAACCGATCGCGGCCGCGCTGCTGCTGCCGCTCTTCTTTGCGTTCAGCGGCCTGCGCACGAACGTACAGCTCATCAGCGGCCCAGACCTCTGGGTGCAGGCGCTGCTGATTCTTGTGGTCGCGGTGATCGGCAAGGGCGTCGGCTCCGCGGTGGCGGCTCGCGTCATGGGCGCGTCATGGGTGGAGGCGTCGTTGATTGGCGTGCTGCTCAACACGCGAGGTCTCGTCGAGCTCGTGGTGCTCAACATCGGCCTCGATTTGGGCATTCTGTCGCCGGTGCTCTTTTCGATGATGGTGATGATGGCGCTGATCACCACGCTCGCCACCTCGCCGCTGGTTTCGCTCATCAGAGCCAGGGCCCAACCGGCAGACGCGCATAGCCTGGCGATCGTGTCGTCAGATCGCGCACGCTGAAGTAGGGCGGGCTTTCCGCCTTCGCGTAAAGCTACGGCGGACCACCGCAGCCTTGGCGGAGGTGGTACGGCCCGCCTGGCGCGGCGTAAAGCCGCGCCCTACGTGAGAGTGAACCTATGGCTTCCGACCGTCAGGAAGAACGAGCTCGTTGGCCTTGTGCTCTGCCCGCTCAACCGGCAGGCCCGCGCTCCATGGCGGGATCGGCACCTTCCCGGGCGGATAAAGTGACTCCATAGGCTGCCAGACCTTGTCCACCTTGTTCTCGAACAGATCGCCGATCAGGAGGTCTGTCACGGTTCCGCGCAGGTGCGGGTACGCGCGCACGAACGCACCAAAGCTGAACCCGTCGTAGTACTCGCACACCAGCCGACGCATTCGGTCGACACCCTCGTTGAAGATCGGGCCCCACCTGCCAAGCTGGGCTGCGGATGTATCACCTTTGGCGAGACCGTCGACGATGGCGTCAGCAGCCATTTCACCGGATCGCAGCGCAAGCAGCACCCCCGATGAGTACAGCGGATCGAGAAACGCGAATGCGTCGCCGACCAGCACCCATCCGTCGCCCGAGACGTTCCGTGCCCGGTACGAGTAATCCTTGGTCGCAAAGTAGCCAGTCACGCGCTTCGCACTGCTGACGCGCTGCTTCACCACGGGGCAGCGCTCGACTTCTTCCTCGTACGTCTGCGCGTACGGCACCACGCCCCTTGAACAGCGCGTCGAACGGCGCCACCACGCCGATGCTGATAACGTCGTCATGCAGAGGGATGTACCAGAACCAGCCTTGACGATCGGCGGTCTGCAGCACCATCGTCGCGCCCTCGTCGCGCCCCGTGTCGCGGTATGCGCCTTGCCAATACGTCCAGATGGCGCCTTTGTTGAGCACCGGATCCCAGATGCGCAACCGCAGCTTGTTCTGGAGCAGTCCGTTCTGTCCACTCGCGTCCACGACGACCTTCGCGCGCACCTGACGGTCCGGACCGTCTTGCGGCCGAATCCTGACGCCGACGGCGCGTTCTGCCTCGAACAGGACCTCGACGACGCGGACGCTTTCGTGGACCTCCACGCCGTGCTCGCGCGCGTTGTTGAGCATCATCTGATCGAATTCGCTGCGCACCACCTGCCATGTCTGCGAACACTCGTGAGGCTTGTTGTCCCAGAAGTAGAACGGCGCCGACAGCCTGCCGTCGGCATTGGCAAACTGCACGCTGTATTTCTTGACGAAGTGGCTCGCCTGCATTTTCGGGAGCATGTTGAGCCGCTTGAGCACCCAGTAGGTCTCTGGAATCAGCGATTCGCCGATGTGAAAGCGCGGAAAGCGCTCGCGCTCGAAGAGCTGGACGCGCACACCGCTCTGGGCCAATAGCGTCGACACCGTCGAACCGGCCGGCCCGCCGCCAATCACCACGACATCAGGATTTGAATCGTCCATAGTCCCTGGTCCGGCTGAAGCCGGACACATGTACTCAGTTGCTTTCAGGCGAAGCCTCGCTAGGTGTAACGGATGCCGGCGTGTTGCGGGAGAAAGAACCGGCTGAGGAGAGCATCGATGCGCAACAGGCCCTGGCGGGTCAGCGACACGACATCCGCCGTGGCCGCGGCCAGGAAGCCCTCGGCCAACAGCCCGTCGAGTTGACTGCGGAAGCGCTCCAGAACGTCGACGCCGTACTTGTCGCGGAAGTACGGCGGCCTGATCGAGCCGAGCTTCATTTGAAGAACGAGCTCGCGGATCATACGCTCTTCCTCCGACGGTCGGTAGGCCCGGCCAAGGGGAAGCTCGCCGCGGGCAATCGCCGCAGCTGTATTTCTCCCAGGTGTCCAGGTTCTGCACGTGGACGCCGTTGATATAGCCAAAGGACGCCACGCCGAGGCCGACCATGTCGGCGCCTTGCCAGAGACGATCGCGATACACGAAGCGGGTGCGTGACGGATCCTTGACAGCGGTATAGGCACTTCCCACGCGGTAGCCCGCCGCTTCGAGCGCCTCGAACGCCTCCTCGACCCACCGGCGCTTGGTGGCCCATCCCGCGACCGGCTCATCGAATCGGCCGGTCCCCTTCAAGAGATCGCCGCTGATCGCCGTATTGAACGGAAGCTCCATCTGATAGATGGTCACACTGTCGGCGTCGAGCTCCACGGCACGCTGAACACAGGCGTGCCAGTTCTCCTCTGTCTCACCCAGCATGCCGGCAATCAGATCGATGTTGATCTGGGGAAAATCGAGAGCTCGCGCCTGTTCGTAGGCGCGAAAGACTTCGCGCGAGCGGTGGGCGCGGCCGTTCAGCTCGAGGATGCGGTCGTCAAAGTTTTCGATGCCGAGGCTCAGCCGCGTCACGCCGATGCGTCGAATCGCTTCCAGCTTCCCTTGCGTGAGCGTGCCCGGCTCGCATTCGAACGTGACCTCTTCGGCGTCGCGCCACGGCGCAACCGCCGTGAGTCGCGCGACCAGCCCTTCGAGCTGGTGTGTGGACAAAAACGACGGCGTGCCGCCGCCGAAATAGACAAAGCTCAGGGGCCGTCCGGCTATCGCAGGCGTCTTCCAGTAGTGCTCCAGCTCGCGCGCGAGAACGTCGAGATAGTCGGCCACCTCCTGGGCGTTCTTGTCGGTGTAAACGCGGAAGTAGCAGAAGTGACACCGTTTGCGGCAGAACGGGATGTGGAGGTACATCCCGAGCGGCACTCCCGGCGCCGGCGGCCTCTGCAGCGCGGGTACGCCGTCGCGCTCGACGGCGCCGGTCGTCCAGACAGAGAACGGCGGATACGTGGCGACGAAGTAGCTGCCAACCTCAGTGCGATCGTCCGCAGCAAGGGGCAATGGGCTGCTCACGGTTCGTTCACTATACCTTGAGCGCCCGCAGCGAAGGGCTCCCCGTCGTCCACGAGGCGAGCCCTTCGCTGTTTGCAGTATCTACTTGGCGCGCTGCGCGCGCGTAGCCGGCTCGGCGCGGCATGGGAGCTATAATTCCCCCAATTCGGATAACGGCAACATTGCGCGGCACCTCTGCATGGAGGAGGACGAGATGAGCACATGGAAGGTAGTGGTTGGCTTGACCATGGGGCTTGCCGTTGGCTACGCCGTCTTCAATATCAGCGGCGAACCGGCCGCTGCACAGACCCCGGGAAGGGCCGTCACGTCCGCAAGCATGGCGCGGCTATCGGGCTCGGTGAGTGCGTCCGCACCGTTCAAGGCCGCCCAGGTCTACATCCGCAACGTGGACAAGAACATCATGTACATGGTGTTCACGAATGCGGGGCAGTTTCGCGCGGTGTCCTTGTTTCCTGGCAACTACGAGATCACTGTTACCGCGAAGGGGCTTCAATCGGATGTGCAGAAGGTGTCGCTGAAAGCCGGCGACAACCCGCGACTGAACCTCTCGCTACGCAACGCGAACGCCAGCAGCGGCACCCCGGGAGCAGACACGTCACTCGAACGGGAAATTACCGGTCCCGCGACGACGCTTACGCTCGCCAGCTATGACGAGATCTATCCGGCAGGTCCGGGTAAAGCGGTGGCCGAGCAGGTCTGCATGATCTGTCACGGTGAGAACTTCCTGCCCTCGCGTCCCGCGACCGAGGCGGTCTGGAACTCGCGCATCGAGCACATGGTCGGCGGGCTGCTGAGAGACCGCGACGCGGCGACCTACGCCGAAGGTCTCTTGTCGTCTCGCACGTCTGTCCTGCCCTTCTCGCGGCAGGACCGCGCGGAGCTGCTGGCCTACATGACGAAGAATTTCGGGCCGGATGCCAAGCCGCGCGGGGTTCGCTCGGACCGCGACGCACCGGTCGATGAGTCGGCGCTCGGAAAGACGATGTACATCGAGTACTACCTGCCGCTCGATCCCCCGGGCCAGGGGAGCAAAGCGCCGGAATACGTCAACATCGGCTATCGCGGCCGCCGGGTGGGGCAGGACGTCCGCTTCGACCATGACGGCAACGTCTGGCTCACGGATCGCGGATATCCGCACCGGCTGGTCAAGCTCGATCCACGCACCGGCGTCCAGAAGGACTTTCTGCTGCCGGATCCGAAAAACGGCACCCACGAGGTGCTCGTCGATCAGGACGGCATGATCTGGCTTCCCGAGCACAGCGGCGTCCAGACGTCCACAGCGAAGCGGCTGCTGATGTTCAACCCGAAGACCGAGCAGTTCGAGCGTCAGATTCCAATGGATCCCGACAACACCGTCCGCAATTCCATCAAGTGGCTGCAGTCGCTCGCGCTCGACTCCAAGGGCAACATCTACGTCGGGTGGATCATGGGTGGCGCGTTGAGCAAGTGGGATCGTGCCACGAACAAGGTGACGGTGTTTCGTGTTCCGACCGCGCACTCGATTCCATACGGCATCATCGCGGATCGGAACGACAACATCTGGATGGCCCAGTGGAGCGGCGGCAAGCTTGCCAAATTCGATACGAGCAACAATCAATGGACGGAATTCACCCCGCCCACCTACCCGAGTCAGATCCGGCGGCTGAACGTCGACTCGAAGAACAACATCTGGACCGGGATTTGGGCGGCAGGCAAACGGCCGGGCAAGCTGGCAAAGCTGGATCAGACCACCGGCAAGTTCACCGAGTACACCGTACCGTGGCCCAACTCGCAGCCCTACGACGTGGCAGAAGACGCCGACGGCTACATCTGGTTTGCCGATTCGCCGGCTCCTGACCGATCGGCTGCAATCGGCAGGTTCAATCCTCGCGACGCGACGTTCACCTACTACCCGAAACCGCAGTTCGACGCGGATACGCCGAAGATCCAGGTCACCCGGGACGGCGCGGTTTGGTTCTCGCCGCGCGGGAGCGAACGCGCTCCGGCGATCAGCGTGATGTATCCCGACATGGACAAGATCACGACGCTTGGAGCGTATTACTTGAACGGACCACCCGGATACCCGTTCCGGACGACGAGAACGCTTCAATCGTCGAGATAGAAATTACGACTCGAGCGCCGAGGCGACGCGCACGGCCGTGCGAAGCACGCGTGCGTCGTCGCCGCGGTCCGCCGTGAGCTGGAGCCCGAGGGGCAAGCCGTCGACGGCCGCCATGGGAATTGAGATGGCAGGGGCGCCAACCGCCGTCCATGGTGCGTTCATGCGGGGATCGCCAGTGGACGCAAGGCTGAATGGCGCCGGCCCCACTGCCGCAGGGACCAGAATCACCGGCGTCGCCTCGTACAGCTTTTTCAAACGCGTCTGGCACACACTGATGTACGCGCGCGCTTCGTCGTACTGCGCGTCGCCACGTTGAAGCCCCTCCCGTATCAATGCGGCCAGTTCGTCCAGCTTCGAACCGTGCTCGCGGTATCGCTGCTCATGAAACCGCGCCGCTTCGTACGACATCACGACCCGCGAGGCGTCGTTCAACCGGGAGAGCATGTCACCGAGATCGACTGACTGAATAGATGTGCCTCGTTCGCGCAGTCGCGACACCGCATCTTGAAATGCAAACGCCATCGGGGCCTCGACCTCGGGCATGGGTTCGGGCACCCCAAGGGGGAACTCGAGTGGCGGGTCCGCCGCCTGAGAGCTCCCGTAGGTCGGGCCTTTACGGCCCGCCTGGCGCGGCGTAAAGCCGCGCCCTACGGAAACGGCGTGTCCGAGGGCTTCCCACAGAGCAAGCATGTCGACTGCCGTCGCGGTGAAAAATCCAAGCGTGTCGAGGCTTTTCGCAAACGGAAGAACGCCGTCCATCGCGATGAGCCCGTATGTCGGCTTGAACCCGGCGATGCCGCAGAACGACGCGGGCCGGAGGACGGATCCCTGCGTCTGCGTGCCGAGCGCGAACGGCACCATGCCTGTCGCGACGGCCGCCGCCGATCCGCTGGAGCTGCCGCCAGGCGTGTGCTCGAGGTTGTGCGGGTTGCGCGTCGGCGCCGGCGTCCGGTACGCGAACGACGTGGTATGGGTCTTCCCCATCAGGATGGCACCGCGCCGCCGCAATTCGGTGACAATGCCCGCATCTTCCGTCCCGATGCGACCCTTGTAGATGGGCGAGCCGTACTCGGTGGGGAGTCCACGCGTCTCGATGATGTCTTTCGCCGCGAACGGGATACCGCTGAGCGGACCGTCCCCCGTCGGAGCCTGGGGTCGCACCTCGACCCAGGCGTGAACCGACGGGTCGAGCTCGCGGATACGGTGAATACAGGCCTGCACTTCGCGTTCGCGGTCATCGCGCGAGGCGGAGAGCCAGTCAGCGAAGCGGAGGCCCGTGACGGGCCGTATGGCGTTCAAGACGTCTAACGGCGCGCGGTGCGTGCATCCGCCGGCTGCCGCAGCAGCAGCTTCTGCACCCGCCAGTTCGACGTTTCGGCAACGTAAATCTCGTTGTCCGACGGGCAGGCCAGCCCGTGCGCGCCGGAAAACTGTTTGAGAAGCCGCCCTGACCGCCCAATGACCCCCAGCACCTTGCCATCGAGCGACACCTTGAAGATGCGGCCCGGATAGGTCGATTCGCCGACGAACATCACCTGGCTGCCGCCGGGCGGAATGCAGATCGAGTTGGGCGCACCGATCACCGCAGCGAGCCGGTCGCCTGTGGGCGTGTTGCCGTTGACGGCGCGCGTTCGCGAATCCGGAGGCACGTCGATGGTGAACATCCGAAGGAATTTGCCTTCGACATCAAAGACCTGAATCCGACGATTGCTCCGGTCGCCGACGTAGATATTGTTGTTGCGATCGATCGCAATGGCGTGCGGCAGACGGAACTGGCCCGGTCCCGTTCCATGTTCACCCCACGACTTCACCCAGTCTCCGTTGCGGTCGTATTTGGCGACGCGGGAGTTGACGTAGCCGTCGCTGATGTAGATGTTGCCGCTCGAATCCCAGGCAACATCGGTGGGCTGCCGGAACAGCCCATCGATGTGCGGCAGCGGCGGCTCGACCTCTTCCCACGGCCCGGTCTCGGCGTCAGCGGATTCCTTCCGGCGCCCGAACACCATCACAATCTGGCCGGAAGGATTGAACCGGACGATCATGTCCGACCCTTTGTCGACCGCCCAGATGTTGTCGTCGCGATCGACCCGCACGGTGTGAGCGAACGACCACGCGTAGAGACCGCGACCGACTTCACGAATGAACTCGCCCTTCGGACCGAACTCGAGCAGCTGAGCCGCCGCCGGCGCATAGGCGGGCCCGCCGGCGCTGTTCGAGCGCGTAAAGACGAAGACGTGTCCCTTCGAGTTGACCGCCACGCCCGATACTTCGCCGAAGTTCATCCCTGCGGGAAGCTTGAAGAAGTCCGGCACCGACTCGAACGGGATTTCGGGAACGTTCTGCTGCGCCAGCGAAGGCGAGGCCAGCAACAGGACGACGAGCGCCAACACATTCTTCATGACGGGACTCCTCATCGAGCTCTGAAGTAGGGCGCGGCTTTACGCCCGCGCCAGACGGTTACCTCGCCACGTTGCTCCGGCTATTGCGTCGCGTTGCCTGCTCCCAGCAACGTGAACTTCTGAATGCGCCTGTTCGCGGGCGTGAGCGGGGTCACTTCGGTGACGTAGAGGTTTCCTTTGGAATCGGCGTTCATGTGGTGCAGCGTGCCGAACTGGCCCGGCGCCGATCCCCACTCCCCGAACTCATTGAGCAGCGTGAGCGTTTTGCGATCGAACACCATCACTTTGGCCTGACTTCTGTTCGCGACGTATAAGTAACGCTGTTCGGGATCCGCCGAGAATGCCGTGCTCGCCGTTGTTGTGCCGTTGCCGCATGCGGGCACACGGCATTCGCGACCGATGAACACCTGCGAGACATAGGTGCCGTCGAGGCGGAACACCTGCACCCGCTTGCCCCCGCGGTCCGAGACATACACGAGACCGTCTTTCGAGACACGCACGGCATGTACCGGCTGGACGAACTGCGACGCACCTCGCAGAGCCGCGTCGGGAATTGCGGGATTCGGCGCCTCGTCTGACGGCGGCGCGCCGAAGGCGCCCCACATTCGCTTGAAGCGTCCGGTCTCGGCGTCGAAGACGATGATGCGCCGGTTGCCGTACCCGTCGGCAACGAAGAGCTCGTTGGTCGGGGTGTGCACGAAGGCGTCAGCGGGCATGTTCAGGTTCTGCGTATCGGCGTTCCCCTTGCTCTGTCCCGCCCGGCCGATCTGCAGGACGAACTTGCCTGTCTTCGTGAACTTCAGGATCTGATGGTCCTTGGCGCCGTTTCCCCCAATCCAGACGAACCCTTTCGAATCGACGTAGACGCCATGCTCCGTCTCCGGCCATTGGTACCCCTGGCCGGGCCCGCCCCATGCCTGGACGAAGTTTCCGGCGGCATCGAATTCGAGCACGGGCGGCGCGACGCGTGACTTTTCCGCCGGACTCAGCGTCCCCGGCCGCTGGAGCACCCACACGTGATCCTGCGCGTCGATGGAGACGCTGGCCACCTCACCAAACAGCCAGTTGTTCGGAATCTTCGGCCATGACGGATCGACGCGGAACCTCGGGGCGTCGGGAGTCTGGGCAAGCGTCAGGATCGACGCGATGGATACGAGCGTGAGCGCGGTAGCGAGCTTTTTCATGACAATCCCCCGGCGGGTCCGCTCCGCCTCGCAATCCCGGCGTTCGCGGAACCCGCCCCACAGGAAACCCGCCCTACTTGGTGAAAATCGATTTGGCGATCATGGCGTGCACGCCCTTCGTACCGTCGACGAGCTGCGTGACGTGAAGGTCTGCGGCAACCGAAGACAGAATATAAGCGTCGTCGCGCGTCATCCCCTTTTGCGCCACCAGAAAATCGATCATCTCGCGCGTCGCCAGCTGGGCGGCCTCATCCAGATCGGGGTTCAGTCCCATCGTGATGTAATGCGTCGGCGTTTCGGCGCGCGGCCAGTTCAACCGGGTTCCCTTCCTCACGGTCGCCTGGACGACCCCTCGCACGGAGGTTTCGAGGCCCGTGAGCGTCACCTCGCCGTTTCCCTGCATCGCATGCGCATCGCCCATCGAGAGCAGCGCCCCGGACGCGTGAACGGGTAAATACAATGTGGAACCGGCAACCAGTTCCTTGTTATCGAGATTGCCGGTGTGATGCCCGGGCGGGCCGCTCGACACGCGGCGCACGAGCGGATTCGGCGCCACGCCGATGGATCCGAAGAACGGCGCCAGCCGCAGCGTGATTCCCGGCGCGAATTCGGTCACCCCGCGTGAGACATCGAACCGAAAGAGTTTGAAGCGCGAATAGGGAAACTCGTCGGGCAGCGTGCCGCTTCCGGGAATGAATCCGGTGACCCCGTAGGGATGCAGAAACTCGAAGCTCACGATCCTCACTTCGAGCACGTCTCCGGGTTCGGCGCCCTCGATCCATACCGGGCCGGTGAGCGGATGCACGCCGGGACCGCGGTCGGTGACCGCTGCCTCGACCGCCTTCAGCGATTCCGGTATCTCGGCGTCCGAGACGCCCGCCGCTCTCAGCCGCCCAAGTCCGCCCGCCACCATCGTCTCGACGCGAATCGTGTCCCCCGAGGCAATTCGCAGGACCGGTTTGAGTGTGGCGTCGTAGTAACCCCAGTGGACGTTCTGCGGGACGAGCTTCAGCTCGTGCGTGGGCCGCGACTGCCCGAAGGCGTAGTACGCGGCCGCGACGAGCGCGAAACAGGCCACGGAGACACGGAAACACAGAGCAGGAATATTCATTCGCCCTCCGTGATCTCGTGACTCCGTAACCCGACCTCCATCAGCGATTGACGTTCTGCGCTGTCTGTGTGGTCGCGAGCACGTTGCTGGCGGCAGCCGCGGCTACGAGTTTGTCCGCGTCCGCCTGCAGCAGGAAGCCCTCGCTGACCGCCTTCGCCGCCGCCGTCTTGACCGCGTCCACGTACCCGTCGTGGGTCTTGTAGCGCTCCTCGAGGGAAAGACGCGGATCGCCGTTGGCCATCCGTTCGGCCCGCGTTCTCGCAAACGGGATCATCCCGCCGGCGTAATTGCAGATCTTCCCCTGATGGAATCCGGCGGCAACGACGTTCCATCCGAGGTAGGTGCCGAGCGGCGCATCGCGAAGAACAACCGGCACGCCTCCCAGTTCGTTTCCGTCCGCGTCAACCCGCGGGACTTTCATCTTGATCGCCCGTTTGATCGACGGCGGATTCTTTGACGGAACGCCAGACCCATCGACGTAGTTGAAGCTCGGTCCCCAGTCGTAGTCGAGCATTGGATTGATCAATCCCGTGGGCGCGTTTGCCGGCACGCCGGGGATGGTCGGGAACCCGGTCGCTTCCTTCGTGGGATCGACGAGGCTTCCATCCGCGAGCATCGGATACTTGCTCGGCGGCGGCGGCGTGTCGTGCATGACCCAGTTCCGGAAATGAACGCGCAACGCGTTCATCGTCTCGGTGTGCGGAACAGGATTGCCCGCGAACGAGCCGCGGCCGAAATTCGGCCCCGGACACGCAGGCGCGGCGGCGGGCATCACATTGAACCCGCCGTTGCCCCCACCATGCTGCGTGCTCGGAATGTAATACCGGCGCACGTTGCCGGGAACCGGGATGTCCTTGTCCGCCGATGTTCCGAGAAACGACGGACTCAACGTTAGGGCCCACATTTCGGCCGCGCCGAAGTGCTCGACGATCTTCGGACAGCTGTTGTTCGCCGTGCATCGATCGAGGATGCCGGCCGCAGGAAGTCCGCGAACCGGGTCGGGCCACCGCGTCCACCACTGCGGCCCTTCGCTGCCGGCTTCGTACAGCTTGAGGGCACCGTCGGGCATTGCAAACCGCGTGTTCAGCGACAGCCGGCGGCCGGCGATGATCGGCCATGTGCCGTCGTACACCTTCCGGTTTCTCTCGTCCTGGTTGAACCCGAGGTGCAGGAACCCCCTCAGGAAATTACCGGACTGCGAACGGCCCCGGCTGATGGTCCATGAAATCTGATTCGCCACGGGATTCGCCGTGCCTTCCGCGTCCTGTGTGGCGAAACGGAAGAACGAGGCCACGTCACGAAACGCGGCGTACCCAATCCCGAGCACATACGGATCCTGCGCCGTGAACACCACTTGATACAGCAGCTTGGGATCGAAGCCTCCCTTCACGCAGATCTGTGTCGGGTCTGGCGTGCCTGGAAACGGATTTGCCGCATTGCATCGGGCCCACGCCCAGTCGCTGCTTGCAACCTGCCGCTCTCCACCGATCTTGCCGTCGATCGTTTCCGACGTGTGTGTCACCAGCGTCGCCTTCGTGGTGTCGAGGCTCGCCGGTTTGTACGGGACCGGATTCGCGTTCACTTCCATCGGCTGCGAATCGGGACCGCTGGCATTGACGATGCGCCCGATGACCGGGCCGGTAATGGGCGACCCGTCACGATTCCGGGCCACCGGTACGGTGACGTAGTCGTTGTCGTCGCCGGGAGCCGTGTTTCCCGAGTTATCGCCCTGCCATCCACTGCTCAAGCCGACGTCACCGAGCAGACGTTCGGCCTCCACGATGGTCAGCCGGCCGCCGCGATTCGGTACGTCGTGCCACAGCAGATGGCTGCTCTTCGACATGTCGATCGGCTTGACGAGAAAGAAACTGGCAACGTATTCGACCTTGCCGTTCCTGTTTCTCGGGGCCAGCTGGATGTCGGTGATGATCCGGTTGTGCACCTCGGCGGGATCGAGCTCGCCAAAGGCGCGCCCGGCGAGCGTTTCGTACTGCCCGGCGCTTCCGAAAGACCGCCCGTCGAAGGCGGGTGACACTTTCTTGTCGATGACGATCCTTTTCACCTCTGCCTGTGCAGGCGCGGCGAACAGGGCAATAGCAAAAACCGCAAAGACGACCCAGGCGAAACGACCGAGCGCGCGAGACGTCATCGGAGACCTCCTCGAGTGGCAGAATCGTAGCACTGTTGGGCGTTGGAATCCCGGAACCCGATTTGCCGGATCCCAGATCCCGGATCCGGGTTCCCGGAGCGAACTATCGGCAGTTTGGCGGCAGGGCGCGAGGGCCGAGCCACCGCTGAAGCGAGGCCCCTTACCTGTCAGACCGCCTGATCCGCCGCGGCCGCAAACCGCGACGCGATCGCTTCCGGAATCCGGACGGCTTTCATTTGCTCGCCGGACTTGGCCGTCACACATACGATCGTCAGCGCCCCTGTCGCAATCTTTATGTCGTCGCGCATCACCAGGCACGTGTACCGGATGGACTTCTGCGAAATCGCGACAATGCGGATGTGAACCTCGAACTCCTCGTCAAAGCGGAGCGGATGGTGATACTCGAACGAGGTGGACACGCGCGGGAACGCGATGTCCGCCCCTGGCGGCGCAATACTGAGACCCGCTTCACGCCACAGCGCGTGCTCGGCTTCCTCCATGTACCGGAAGAACCAGCTGAAATGGACGATGCCAGCGGGATCGGCTTCGTGAAAGTGAACCCGGCGGCGAAGCCGATATTCGGATTTACGCGCGGGAGTCATGGGCAGCGGCCGTCTGGTCATGATGGCTCATCCACTGGCATGGGATAGTACGCTCGTCAATGGCGATTCACCAGCAATTCGGCGCCATCTTGACTAGACGCCCGGAGGCGTTCAATATCACGCAGCCGAACCGGTCCCGTTCCTGCCCCTGGCAACGCGGCGAGTCCGCGACCGAACGGCACTGTCTCCTGGCGCGCCGCGCGCGCTGAGGACAATGGGTGCTCGCGGTTACCCGAACCGTTCCATCGAGAGACACGCAGATGCGAAGTCGGTTCAGACCGTTGGTCGTTCTTGCGGTCCCGTTCATGGCCGCGCTGCTGTTCACCGTCACAACGGTGACCGGCCAGGCTCCTGTCTACAAGGCGCCTCGTGCACCGGACGGCAAGCCCAACCTCAGCGGAGTCTGGCAAGCCCTCAACGAAGCGTATTGGGACATTGAGGCCCATTCGGCCGCGCCCGGCGCCGTCCCGGCGCTCGGTGCAGCCGGGGCGATCCCGCCGGGTCCCGGCATCGTCGTAGGTGGTCTCCTGCCGTATCAACCCGCCGCGGCGGAGCAGAAGAAAAAGAACTTCGAGAATCGGCTCACGCTCGATCCCGAGATCAAGTGCTACCTGCCGGGTGTCCCACGGGCGAACTACATGCCCTACCCGTTCCAAATCATCCAGACCCAGAAATACATCATGATGGTCTACACGTTTGCGCGTGCCGTTCGGACCATCTATATGGACGAACACAAGGAGGCCCCCGCCGACAGCTGGATGGGATGGTCGAACGGACGCTGGGACGGGGAAACACTCGTCGTCGACACGACCGGCTTCAACGGACAGGCATGGTTCGACAGGGCAGGCAATTTCCACAGCGACGCGCTGCACGTCGTCGAACGTTTCACAGCCGCCAGCCCCGAGCGCCTGCTGTACGAAGCCACGATCGAGGATCCAAAAGTATTCACGCGGCCGTGGAAGATCGGCATGCCTCTCTACCGCCGCCTGGATACGAACGCACAGATCATGGACTTCAGATGCGTCGAATTCGCCGAGGACCTGATTTACGGGCATCTTCGCAAGCAGCCTGGCAAGTGAACCGCGCGTCAGAAAGAAGAGATGTGAAATGAGCCAGCGATTCCACCGATTGTTCGTCGTCGGAAGCGGCCTGATCGTGCTGGTCGTGCTCATGTGGTCGACAACGATACCTGTGTCCGGCCAGAATCGAGCGTACAGGGCGCCGCGCACGCCCGATGGTCAGCCCGATCTGCAGGGTTTCTGGACCAACACGACGTACACGCCTCTGCAGCGCCCGAAGGACGTCACCAAAGAGTTCTACACGCGTGAGGAAGCGCTCGAGATCCTCAAGCGGGCGGCCATCGTCGAAGGCGAGCAGACCGAGCCGGGTACGATCCCCGACGTCCACTACGACTTCACGCAGTTCGGACTGGACCGCAACCAGGGCGGCCTGGCGCTGAACCTGCGGACCTCGCTGATCTTCGATCCGCCGAACGGGCAACTTCCTCCGATGTCAGCAGAGGGACAGAAGCGAACCGCGGCCCGCGCTGAGGCGAGAAAACGCATGGGTGGCCCGACCGATGCCGTACAGAATCAGTCGCTGAGCGTCCGGTGCATCGTCATGGACCGCGCCGGCCCGCCCATGCTGCCAGGCGCCTACAACAACAACTATCAGATCGTGCAGGCGCCGGGATACGTGATGATTCTGGTGGAGATGATCCACGAGCCACGAATCATTCCGCTCGACGGACGTCCGCATCTGCCGCCGCAGGTGCGCAGTCTGACGGGAAACCCCATCGGCCGCTGGGAAGGCGAGACGCTGGTTGTCGAGACGACGAATTTCGACGGCAAGTTTGCATTCCAGGGATCGAGCGAGAACATGCGCCTGACCGAGCGCTTCACGCGAGTGGCCGAGGACAGAATCGACTATCAATTCACGATCGACGATCCGGCGACGTGGACACGACCCTGGTCGGCGGAGCTTCCGATGCAGAAGACGATCGGCCCGATCTTCGAGCACGCCTGCCACGAAGGGAACCACGGTTTGTACAACACCCTTGGCCGGCGCCCGCGCCGAGGAGAAAAAAGCGGCCGAGGAAGCCGCCAGGAAATCGTCGTCACAGTAGAGGAGAACCACCATGAGCACGAAGCGCGCGGTTGTCGTAGCTGGCGTCGGCGTGCTGCTTGCGGCAGCGCCGCTCCGGGCGCATCACGCCTTTTCAGCGGAATTCGACGTGAACAAGCCGATGAAGCTGCAGGGAACCCTCGTGAAGTGGGAAATGATCAATCCCCATTCCTGGTTCCACATCGACGTCAAGGGGCCCGACGGCCAGGTTGTTCGCTGGCTGGTTGAAGGTGGAAGTCCGAACCAGCTGATCCGCCTGGGCGTGACGAAAAACACGCTCGTCACCGGAACGGAACTGCTGATCGAGGGCTATCTGGCCAGAGACGGCACGAACAAGGGTGTCGGGAGGAACTTCACGCTCGGCGATGGCAAGAGGCTCTTCCTCGGCGGCTCTGCTCCCGGGAGGAGGGGGCACGGAGTCGGGGCCGGGAGGGAAATAAGAAAAGGTCAAAAGTCAAAGGTCAAAGGTCAAAGGTACTTACGGCGCCTTGCACGCGAAACTCGCCGCCTCGTCAGGGCTGCCGGTCCCCGAATAGGCGGCGACCTGCGGGTACGGACAAAGGGGCCGCGTTCGGTCGACGACACCGTTCGTCGAATGTGACGCCACAATCCTATCCGGCGCGAGGCCGCGCTCGACCCACTGCTCCAGCGCGCCGACCATATCGAACGTGTTGGGTCCTTCCCCGCCCCCGCAATGACCCATCCCCGGCGCCATGAACAGCCGGTACGAAGCGTGGAGCTTTGACGCGTCGCCGAGCCGCTCCGCGACGCGTGAGTAGTACTGCGTGCTGTTCAAGGGAGAAATCTGCGGGTCGCTCCACCCGTGATATTGAATCAGCTTGCCGCCACGATCGAAGAACGGTTTCAGGTTTGGATCGAGCGCGTTGATGGTGTTGCGGTCCGCTTCTTCGGCGCGGACAGCATCGGCCTCGAAATCGAATCGCTGCACCGTCCAGTTCGGATCGCCGAAGACGAGGAACCGGAACTGATCGAGCCCGGTTGCTCTCGCCGAGACGCTCCATCCCAGGTCGGTCCATCCCAGCTCACTTCCGGGCGCAACGCCGGTAATGGCCCGCTTCGTCTTCGGATTGACCGGGCTCGAGTACATCATCCGCGCCGTTTCCACCTGAGCCGCCGTGAGGCAGCCGGCGCCAGCGGCCGCCTTGCATTCGAGAACGCCCGGATCGAACGAGCAGCGCTGGGGATTCTCGATGAGGCCATCTTTCACCCCATCCAGCGTGTCACACGCACCGACCACGGCAGCATGCAGCAGCTGTCGATGCGGGGGTGTGATGCGGGCGTCGTCGTGTGATTCAAGCACTTTCGCCACACGCACCGCCTGGGTCGCACGCGACGTCCAATCGAGCCCGGGGGCGCCCGCGATGATGCCGTCGAAATCCGCGGGGAAGCGCTGCGCGGCCTTCATGCCCTGGCGTCCACCGGCGGAACAGCCGTTCCAGTACCAAAATGTGGGAGCCCGGTCGTAGTGGGCCGCGACGATCTTCTTGGAAGCTGTCGCCATTTCGTGGACCGCCCGCCATCCAAAATCGACAACCTTCTCAGGGTGTCCGAGCGCCCAGTTTGCGCCGCCGCCCGTATGTCCGGTGTCGGTGGAACTGGTGGCGTATCCGCGTGCGAGAGCGTTGCGCATCGCCCCATAGTTGATGTTGCCGTTGAAGGCGCCGTTGCCGACCGCCTGCCATTTGCCGTTCCATCCAGCCAGCGGCAGCCAGACCTCGATCTTGATGTCCGAATCGTTCGATGGCTTCAGCGTGGCGGCAACGCGACAAAACGCAGGGAGCGTGCGGAATGCAGCGCCGTCCTCCGCGCCCGGCGCGGTGAACGTTCCAGCTGCGACCGCTTCGGCTTGCGTGATGGCGGCGCCCGGCATGGCAAGGGCGGCGAGTTTCTCGCACGCCGTGCCGACGCTTCGAGATTGCCCCGCGACGATGACTGCCCCCAGAAGAAGCGCAACCAGACCTCCTGCCAGGCTCCTCATGACAGCTCCTCTCGATGTGAATCGCTGCACCAATCCTACTCGCCTCGGCGATGGAGCGCCACGCCCTTCGCCATCCGCACGCTGGCCGGACTCCGACTGTTCAGATTTGTACAGTGATGACGTGGGCCTGAATCTTGCCCTCGACGATGCCGTCTCCGAATCGTTCCGCGATCGCCCGCTCCGCCGTGTCTGTCGCCTCGCCGGCTTTGGAGGCATCGCGCGCATCGATTTCATTTCGCAGCGGTGTGCCCAGGCAATACGCGATTGCCGGGACCCGCGCAGATTTTGCGCGACTGCGGTAGGCAACCGTCGTGATGTGAGGTGAGGCGGTGAATCCACCCCGCCTGAGGTCTCGTTCGATCGCTACGCAGTCGCAATAACCGTGCGGAGTGCGCGCCAGGAAGCGGGGCGGGTCGTGTGGAAAGAGTCGTGCAAGCGCCGCGGTGACTGCGTCAGCGAATTCGTTCTCCTCGATGCGATCCCATACGCTGAATATCAGTCTGCCACCCGGCTTGAGCACGCGGCGTGCCTCGGCGAATGCTTTGGACTTGTCGGGAAAGAACATGACCCCGAACTGACAGACAACAGCATCGAACTCCGCGGTGGCAAACGGCAGCTGCATCGCATCAGCCTGTCGCCATTCCACAGGGCGCGTCGTTCCGGTCCGCGATGCGACATCCAGCATCGACTGGTTCAGATCCGTAGCGACGATCGACACGTTGTCGGGCAGCACGGATGCCAGCTGGCGAGTCACGACGCCCGTGCCGGCGGCAATCTCGAGCACGCGTCCGGGATGAGTGGACACAACCAGATTCGCCAAGTCACTTGCGTAAGGCTCGAAGATCAGCGGAACCAGATACCGGTTGTACACCTCCGGCATGGAGCCGCTGAACACTTTGTCGCTGTCGTGAGCGCTCACCTGCTGCCCGGTTATTGAAACCTGACGTTCTGACAGCTAGCCGCTTACCGACGGATTGCCAACGTTGAGCGTGAGTACTCCCAGCTGCTGATACATTCCCATGAAATCGAAACAGTTCCAGCCCTCAATCAGCTGACCATCGGTGATGCGGGCCAGCACGAACCCTTCAAATCGAACCGCCTTGTTTGTTGCCGCCATTCCGAGCGTATTTCCTCGATGCGTGCCAGTCACTCGACAGTGAGCAGCCACCATCTCTCCTTGTGAAAGCACATGAACAAGCGCAACCGAAATATCCGGGAACGCGTTTCGAAACGCCTGATAGAAGCGCTTGAATTCGACGGGACCGCGAATCGGTCGACCATCAGGCGTTGGCAGACCATGGACGACGCCGTCAGCGTGAAGCAGTCTATCGATTGTTGTTTCGTCTCCTCTGTTCCAGAGCTCGTCGAACCAGGATCGAACAACGGACTCGGGTGTGGCTGCCATTGAAATCTCCTTCAACGCACGCGTCACCAAGCAGACGTTGCCGCAGCCGCGAGCAGGACCCACAGCATGGCCATCAAATCCCCCAGCGTTCTCGGTAAAGCGCCTCCACTATTATTAGGCTCCACTTCAGCCGACCGGACTCCTTCTCTTTTCCGCTCAACGGGTGCAAAATCTTCCCGCAGCGGAGGGAGACGATGAAACGCAACGCGCTCGGAGTACTGCTCGCGACTTGTGTGCTCTCCTGGGCGACGGTGCCCGCGGCGGCGCACCATTCGTTTGCCGCGGAGTTCGACTCCGGCAAGCCGGTCACGCTGACGGGAACCATCACCAAAGTGGAATTCCAGAATCCGCACATCTACTTCTACATCGACGTGAAAGGTGCCGACGGCAGGGTCGTCAACTACGCGGTCGAAGGCGGCACGCCAAATCAGCTCCGGCGCCAGGGCTGGGGACGCGACTCGCTGAAGGTTGGCGAAACCGTCACCGTTCAGGGCTTCAGCGCCAGAAAGTCTGACGTCTTCGTCGTCAACGGCCGTACCGTGATCCTGGCGGACGGCCGCCGGGTGTTCGGCTTCAGCGGCGCCGACGAGCCCGGCACCACGCCGTGACGTTCAAAGCAGGAGCTTCGCGATGACCAGGTGCCTCTGTTCTCTCGTCACCGCTGTCGCCACCGTCTGCGCCGTCGGCGCGGCCGTGGAGGCGCAGCAAGGTGGACGCGGCAATCAGCCCCCGCCGGCTACCGACCGGCTGGCACCGCCGAAGCCCGCCCCCGTCGGCGCGTGGTGGCACACGGGCCGGCCGCCCGAGCGGCAGGCAGGCCATCCCGATCTGACTGGCGTGTGGTTTGGCGGCGCGAGCGGCGATCTCTCTCGAGCAACGCTGCCAGGGCAGGAACTGATCCTCACGCCGTACGGGAAGCAGCGGTGGGACAGCGTCGACCACGCGAAGGATCCGAATACCGCGTGCCTTCCACCCGGACCGGCGCGGATGATCATGATGGCTCACCCGGCGATGATCGTGCAGCGCCCCGACGTGGTCGCCATCCTGACGGAATCGCAGCGCACGTTCCGCATCGTCTATACCGACGGCCGGGGCCACCCGCACGACATCGCGGACTATCCCGAGTGGATGGGCAGCTCGATTGGCAAGTGGGAGAACGATACGCTGGTCGTGGACACCGTCGGCATCAACGAACGGACGTGGCTCGACACGGCGGGCCACGAGCACAGCGACAAGCTGCGGATGACGGAGCGGTTCAGGCTCGCCGACCCGAACACGCTCGAGCACGTGGTGACCTACGACGACCCGGTGTTCTTCGCGAAGCCGTTTACCACGCGCCGGCTCTTCAAACGTCAGATCGGCGACAGGATCATGGATCACTCCTGCCTCGAGAATGAGAAGGACTCGGAGCTGCTCGTGCCGACGCTCGGGGACGCAGGGCGCTGAGCCGTGTTAGGCGGCGCGATCCCAGATCCGTCTGTACGTTGACCAGTGCCGCTTTCTGAAATCTGAGTTCGTAAGCATCCGGAAAGGTCAGAGCGCGCCAGAAGTCGAAGCCAAAGGTCGGCCTGAAGGCGTTGAGAATGAGCGCCAGGAGATTGCCATGCGTTGCGACTACCACACGCAAGCCGCTCTGTTCGGCAATGATCCTCCGAATGGCGGCGACACCGCGCGCTTGGGCGACGTTGTTCGATTCGCCCACCGAAGCCGCCGTCGTCGGAGATAGCCACGCTGCCTGAACAAGGGCCTCGAAATCCACGCCAGGGGCGACCGTTAATTCACGCTCGCGAAGATCATCTACGACGATAGGCTCGAGTC
Source organism: uncultured Acidobacteriota bacterium (assembly GCA_963814955.1). Lineage (GTDB taxonomy): Bacteria > Acidobacteriota > Vicinamibacteria > Vicinamibacterales > UBA2999 > DATCJA01. The sequence continues at coordinate 306,204 of CAWFEX010000004.1, read as the reverse complement.
GAACACGACGGGAAAGGAGTTCGATAGTCTCCAATGCCCTCCGTTCCGGACTGGAGTAGATCGCCGCGATGGGTGCCTGAGCAAGAAGATCGGCGAGGACTGCTGCGCTGGTGCGGCCACGGGTGGAGAGTGGACGCGCGCTATCAGGACTCCAATCGGCATCAGCGTGACGAATCAAACAGAGTGTCGTCATTCACGGCCTGCGTTGTGACCTAAGGCGTTCTCTTCCCACACCAGACGACCGGCAAACACCAGCAGCCAGACCGAAAGAACCACTGTTGCTACATGTTCGAACAGACCAGGGGGCAGCGATGGATCTCCAGCCCAGGACATGAGCAGAAGGGATACGAGGGCAATTGCGCCGCACCCGATGGAGAACGATGAAAAGGATTGAAGAGGAGGGATACGACGCCAAAGCGGTCCCCAGAGAAACGCCGCCAAGATTCCCGAGCAGAAGCCGATCGTGGCGAACACTTTGTGGAGATCCGGACCTGACGATACCTGTACGCACCCAGGATCACACGCGAAAACCCCGGCCCCCATCCGGCCGACGCCATCCAAGGCGATCAGGAGAGCGGCCGCCCTTCGAAGCCAGCCCTTTCGAAAAGTGGCGAGCAGTGCGCCTGCGAAGCAGAGATACAGAAAGCCGGTGAAGCCGAATGCCCCGTAGCGCATCAAGGCTTCTGTGGCACTTCCTCGCTCTCCCAGTTCACTGATGTAGTGGGTGACGTGGCTGAAGTCAGGGCGCAGGGCGCCGGCCGCTGCGATAAGGGAAAGCCAGAGGATTGGGCTGATGACTCCGCAGTAGAGGCCGAGTTTTCGGAAAGGCATGTCGTCGGAACGAAATGATCTTCGCTGGCTAACGTGTCCGAACGAGCCGTGCGCCAGAGCGACATGATCGCACGGGACAGCGGGCGCGCTCGACAGCGATGACGGCAGCAACAGGAAGACGATTGCACGCGCGGAGTAAAGCGCACACAAATGTCATACAATCCGGGTCGCGATTCATAGCACATGACGACACAAGCGAGGCCGAAACGTATGGCATGGGTCATCTTCGTCGCGGGAGCCGTATTGTCGTGGGGCGCGTACGGCGCGCTCCTCCATCAGGGACAGGTGCAGCTTGGAAATCCGCTCAAGGCACTGCTCTGCGTCGGTGTCGCCTATTTCCTGATCGGCGTGATCGTGCCGGTAGCGGGCCTCAGTGCTCAGGGTGAGCTGGCAGGGTTCAGCAGGGGCGGGCTCGTCGCCGCGACCGTGGCCGGCGCGCTGGGCGCGGCAGGTGCCGCCTGCATCATCTGGGCGTTCCGCTTCGGAGGCCTGCCTGTGTACGTGATGCCGCTTGTCTTCGGCGGCGCGCCTATCGTGAACGTGCTCGTGTCGATGATGATCCATCCGCCGAAGCAGGCCATCAATCCACTGCTGTTCGTCGGGTTCGGGCTCGCATCGCTCGGCGCCGCGCTGGTTCTGTACTACCGTCCCGCCGCCTGAACGTCGTACCTACCCATCTCTCCTGGTCCGGCTGAAGCCGGACACTACGTCTACGGAGTGATATCGACCTGGTCCGGATGAAGCCGGACACTACGTACGGTTCCGCTATGGCCGGCCGATCGCGTAAAGGTTGCGATCGGTTCTGATGTACCAGCGTCCGTCAACCAGTGCGGGTGAGGCGAGCGTCGTCTCGCCAATCCGGTTCACGCGCAGGATCTCGAATGTCGGACCCGCGCGCACGACGAACGTGTCACCCTCGTCATTGGTGAAGAAGACCTTTCCGTCGACCGCAACAGGCGATGCGGAAAACCCTTCGCGCTGCGCCACGCCGAGGCGTCCCTGCCACAGGACCTTTCCGCTCGCCGCCGCAAGCGACGTGACGATGCTCGCCATGTCATTGACCATGTAGAGCTGCTCGCCGTACAGAATCGGCGACGGCACGAACGGCGAGCCGCGAGGACTTTCCCACGCGAGGTGCGTGCGTGTGACGTCCCCGCTGCCGCCCGGCTTGATCGCCAGCGTCGGGCCGGCGCGGCCGGAAGAACAGAACACGAGACCGTATCCGACGACCGGCGTCGGAATCACTTCGTACGTGGTGCCGCCGCACCGCCATAGTTCCTTGCCGGTTGCCGGGTCGTACGAATACACCCACTGCTGAGAATTGACGATGACTTCGTCGCGCCCCGCCGCGCGGATGGCGATCGGCGTACCCCACCCCACGTTTGCGCTGCGCCGCGTGCGCCACAGCTCGCGTCCGGTGCGCGTGTCGAACGCGGCGATGAACGAATCCGAATACTGATCCTGATAGAGGATGAGGCGATCTTTGTAGAGCAGCGGCGAGCCCGCGGTACCGTGATACGCGTCCATCGGCCCGAGATTGCGCTGCCACACGAGTTTCCCGTTGAAGTCGAAAGCGAAGAGGCCGCGAGCGCCGAACGAGACGTACACGCGCTCGCCATCGGTAGCGGGCGTCGCAGACGCGTGACCGTTCTTGTAATGAGAGCCTGAGTCGCTTCGGCCGGTCGGTGCAGCCCCTTCCCACAACAACCGCCCGTCCGTACGGCGATACGCCAGCAGCGACAGTCGCCGGCCGCCGTCATTTGCGGTGGTGACGAAGATCCGATCTCCCCACACGATCGGCGAGGAGTTGCCGTCGCCCGCAACAGGGCTCTTCCACAAAACGTTCTGCGTTGCGGACCACGTGTCGGGATATCCGGTGCCGCTGACAATGCCCTGTCCGGATGGTCCTCGCCAGCGGGGCCAGTACTTCGCGCCTTCGCCCTCGTCCGCGATCATCCGGACCGCCGGCTCCTGACCCGTGGCGCGCTGTTCCGTCGAGAGAAGCGCCAGAAACGCCACGCCCGAGACGAGTGCCGCCAGTCGACAGGTCATCGCAGATCGAACGCCGCCATTTCGGCGAGATTTCGAATCAACAGATATCCGTCCGCCATTGCCGGATGATTCCACGTTTTGCCACTCAGCGCGGGGAACCTCGCGATCTCCTCGTGCCGATCCGGGGTGGCACGGACCAGCGCCAGATCGCCGTTCTCGGCGAGCACAATCAGGTGGCCGTTTGCGAGCATCACCTGCCCGTAACCGTATCGGCCTCCCTTCCAGCGGAGCTGTCCGGTGGTCACGTCGAGGCACGCGAGGATCGCTTCATCCATGCCGTACACGAAGCCTTCGTGCAGCACGGAGCTGGTGAACTGGTTCTTCATCCGGTTATTCCGCCAGATCTCGCGAACCGAAAACCGCGAACCGTCCGGCGTCAGCTCGATGACGGCGGCCCCTGTTCCATATCCCGACGACACGAACACTCGATTGTCGCCGACGAGAAGCGGCTGCCCCGCGTTGATGTCGAACGGGGTCTGCCACGGGTATCCCACAGCACGTCGCCGCGATCGGGAGAAAGACCCATCAAGCGTGTCGCCGAGAAAACGACGATTTGCGGGACTCCGCCAATCTTGACCAGCATCGGCGACGAGTACGCCTGCTTGTCGCCGAGCGCCGACCACACGCGCTTTCCTTTTCGTCGATCGTAGGCAACGACCGAGCGTCCGTCGGGCCCACCGGGCAGCACCACAACCGTGTCGCCAACGACGAGCGGCGACGCCGCCATCCCCCAATCCAGATTCGTCGCGCCGTTTTCGTCGATGATGTTGGTGCGCCACAACAGGCGGCCGGCGCTCTCATCCAGCGCTCGCAGCTCGCCGGTGGCCCCGAGGGCGTAGACGACGCCGTCGGCCCATGTCGGAGTCGCGCGCGGACCGTCGCCCCCAAGCGACTCGCGGAAACTAGCTTCCCACCCGGCAGTCCACAGCTCGCGACCCGTTCGCACGTCGTAAGCCGCGACGACTTCCCTGGACCCTCGCTGCTCGATCGTGAAGGCGCGATCCCGAGCGATGACAAACGACGCGTACCCGCCTCCCACCGGTTGTTTCCAGAGCGGTTTCAGCCCGGCGTCCGGCCAGTTCGTACGAATCGGATGCTGCCGGTAGTGGCCGTCGCGGAACGGTCCCCGAAAGTCAGTCCAGTACGGCTGCGGACGCACGGGGACCGCCGCGGGCGAGGTTGCAGCGGGCGCCGATTCACGCGCCGGTTCGGAATCAGACGTCGTCGCATGTGACTCCGTCGTTGTAACGGTGGTGATCGGCTCTCGCCGCTGCGCTTCACGATGACGAGCAATGACGTCAGCCTGCCTCTCGCTGTCTACGGTGAACGCCAGCTGCGGTGTTCCACCACCATCGAGGCGGACGCGGAGACCGAAAAAAAGATAGAGCACTGCCAGGATGGCCACCAGGCCCGTCGTCAGCCACACGAACGCGAGGAACACACGCTTGAGCATCACTCCGTCTTCAGCAAGTCGACCAGCGGGCCGCTCGTCACTACTCGCGTTGCTGCGAGCGACGACAGCAGACCTGTCACAAACACTGCGAATATGAGCAACGCGCCGGCCGCTGTCAACGGCATTCGGCCGCCGCGCTCTGCTACAGCGGGGCCAATGGCGAGCGCGGCGCACAATCCGCCGGCAACCAGCCCGCCAGTCAGCAACAGCGCATTCTCGGCGGCGGCCATGACGAGAAAGTGTCGCCGCTGGTAACCGACGGCGCCGAGCAGTCCGAGCTCACGACGTCGTTCCATTGCGTTGCGCAGCATCACCGTGGCGAGCCCGACGGTTCCCAGGAGAAGGCCGAGCCCGCCAAGAGTCTGAAATGTCGACAGGTAGGTGTTCTCGACCCGGTGGAACGTGGCGAGGCGTTCCGCGGTGCCCGTCGCATCGGCTCCGAAGTCCGCAAGAGCATTTTCAATTCGGCTCGCGACGTCCGCTGCCTGGCCCGCCTCCGTTTCAACCAGCAGAAGCTGATAACCGTCCTGCTCCGGAAACAGTTCGACAAACCGGTCCTGTGCCATCAGCAGTTCACCCTGCAGGATGCTGTCGCGAAGCGCGGCAACCAGGCGAAGGCGAATCTGACGTCCGCCGTGCGTCATGACGATGTCCTCGCCAAGCCGCCGGTGCAGCACATAGGTCATCGAGTTCGCATCCGCAATCACAGGCACCGCCCCATCGGGCTCTTCACGCTTCAACAGGAGCCACGGATTGGCACGCTCGGCATCCGTCTCTGCCAATGACTGCTGGAATACGAACCGACCCTCGGAAAGAAAACTGTCTCTGGGCGCGAGAATTCGTGGATTTTGCGGAGCGTATAAGTTCAGGCAGCTCGCGTCGTCGCCCGGCAGCAGACGAAAAGGCTCCAGGGTTACGTTGTCGAGATCGCCGAGATTGAGTACTTCCCGGCCCTCCCGCGTGTTCGGATCGTGAACGATGGGAAGGAGCAGCTCGACGAGGAGCGTGTATCCGCCGACACCGGACTGCCTGACGCCTGCCGTTACCGTGCCGCCATCACGCCGGAACGCGTCCACCGAAATCAGGATGAACGTGGCGGTCGCCACCACCGCAATCGACAGCACGCTGCGTCCCGGCCGATATGTCGTGCTGCGCAGTCCCAGGCGTGAAACCGCCTGCCAGCCGCGGCCGTCGATGGCCCGGCGGATGGGAGCGCGGAATGCGGCGGAAAAGATGCACAGCGCGGAGACGAGCAATAGCGTCCCTGCGCCGAAGAAGCCGCCGGCCTGTTCCACGGCCCCGGCGGCCGACGCGGCGAGAAGCCCGACACCGAGTAGTGCGCAAAGGATCGCGGCATGCCGGGCGCTGAAGAACCTGCCTATACCGCCGGCAACTGCGTCGCCGGCCGTCAGGGTCCCACCCACAGCGTGCACCGCGTCGATCTGTCCGGCAAGCAGGCTTCGTTCTGATATGCGCGCGAGCCCTCTCAGCGTCCACCAGATGCACACAACCGCGGTGGCAGTGCCGCCCGCGGCGCCGGCGATCAGCGACAAGGCCGACACGTGCAGGGTGAGCGCTTCAGTGCCAACAGCATCGACCCACCATGAGCGGAGCGCTGTCATCAGCAGCGCGGCGTACCCGATGGCACCAAGCGCGCCAACCAGACTGCCGCACACAGCCAGAAGTACGCCCTCGCTCAGGAACAGGCGACGTACGTCGCCTGGCCCAAGACCGACCGCGCGCAGCAGCCCTACTTCCCGCGCACGTTGCTCGATTCCAAGTTTGAAGAACAACGCAGCCAGCAGCAGTGCCGACACGACGATGAAGAAACTGAAGTAGACGAAGTACGCGCCAAAGTCGGTGGCGCCGCGAGACGCCGCCACGCTGCTCGCCCGCACATCGCGCACCGTTATCCCCGTCGCCAGCGGGTCGATGTGTTCGCGCAGATTCAGCTCGAGCGTCCGTCGCGCCTCTTCGAGCGATTCACCTGCCGGTGGCTGGATGCGGATGGACGTCAGCGCACCGTATCGCGACTGCCAGAGCTGCTGTCCGGTTGTCAGCGGGATAAATGCCTTGGGCGTGGTGCGGTACTGCTCCCAGTAGGCTTCGTCCATGGGACGGATGCGCCTCAGATCGATTGGAAACGGCGGATCCCAGTTGGCAAGCGTCGGCGCTTCGCTGATGCCGGGATATGTTGGCGCCAGATCGCGATCGCCCGCGCTCATCGGGACGATACCGGCCAGGCGGAACGTGGATGCGTGGGTGACGAGCCTGCCCGGATCCTCCCAGCGGTAGTACTCCATCGTTACCGGATCACCTGGCGCGGCTCGAAGCTCACGAGCGGCCCACTCGTTCAGCACAATCGGTGGATCCGCGTCGGCAACGACAGGCGGCGGCACGATTGTCTGCAGATCAAGGGCAGTCACCAGCGAATATGGAACCTCTCGATCGCCGTTGCGCAGCGTATTCGCCAGATAGGTGAACAGCGGTCGATCGGTCATCCCGCTTTGTCGGATTGCCGCGATCGCCGCGCGCGACTGGGCGTCGGTCAGAAGCCCTGCGTCGGAATTCAGCGCCAGCAGACCTCGTTCCGTCAGGAGGATCAACGAAAGCCCCAGATCGTCGAGGGTGGCGAGGCGGCGTACCAGTTGCTCGACACTCGTTGCCGCACCGTTGGCGTCTGGCCTCGCGGAAATCAATATCGTGTTGACGCGGCCGCGAACGTCCAGCTCACGCTGAAGTGCAGACAGCGGCACAAACACCGCTCGAACGTCACCCTGCTGCGCATCGAGCGAGAAGTCGCCAAGCTCTGACGCACCAATGACAGCTCGAACGCGCAGCCTCAATGAGTCTCCCTGACCGTCCTTGCGGCCCTGCAGAGACTCCAGCGGAATCTCGGAGGGACGCTGCACGCGAACGAGTACCGCGTTGCCTGTGGATGCACCGAGCTCGTCGGCCAGCGCGCGACTCAGAAGCGCTTCGCCTTCGTCGAGCGTCGGAACCCGAAGACCGTGAAACTGCCAGAACCGATCGTCCACACCGTAGATGCGAACCTGCCCTACACGCCTGGCGTTTGCCGGTTCGCTGGCAACTGCCGGGAGCATGATCAGCGGCGTTGCACCCGTGAACGAAGAGCTGAACGAGTCTGCCGATCTGAGATCGTCGACCAGCGCCTCGCGAAAGAACTCCGGGGAGACAACGACCTGATCGGTCCGACCGATGCGCCCGGCCGACAGGTCGCGCAGGCTGCCACGAACGGAGTCGCCAACCAGCAGCGCCCCTGCGAGTACCGGCTACGGCGGTGGCGACCCCCGCCACTACTGCAACGTTGGTCCGCCAGTAGTAGGTAAGACTCCGGAGAATGAGATCTCTCGAACGCATCCACTAACCCGATTTACCTGCCCTACGACAGCCGCGCGTCGATGGGCACGGCAACCCGCAGTGCCGCGGGCCAGGGCCGTGCAACGACGGCGGCAGCACCGACGTAAGGCTCTCCGTCGACGTGGTAGAGCACCGGCTGGCCGGATGTGACCTGAATATCAACCGCGGTCGTCATGGTCACGCCACTCACGGTTCCGATCCTGCCCATGAACACGCGCGGCACCTGCATGAGCGCCATCAGCGGAGAACGTGCGGCCACGACGACCACATCGAGACGCCCGTCGTCGAGACGTGCCGCCGGCGCGATGAGCGCGCCGTTTCCGTACTGACGAGCATTGGCAATCGCAATGAGCAGCGTGCGTACGCGCAGCGAACGTCCGTCAGTGACAATCGTATGGTAGTCGGCCTTATAGGTGAACAGCTCCTGAGCGGTAATTGCCGCGTAACGGCGAAACCCGCGTTGCCGCAGGCCGTTGGCGGCAAAGCGGTGTGCGACACGCGCGTCGAGCCCAATACCTGCGACGTTGAAGAAAAGCCGGCTGTCCAGCTCTCCCGCATCGATTCTGCATTCGCGCCCGTTGAACGCGACATCGATTGCGCGCCTCGGATCGAAAGGAATGCGCAATTCCCGCGCGAGCCCGTTGCCCGACCCGCTTGGAATCACGCCGAGCGTCGCGTCGCGGAACGCCAGGGCCGAGCCGACTTCATTGACGGTGCCGTCGCCGCCCCAAGCCAGCACCAGGGTTGCACCTTGCGCGAGTGCGGCCTTGGCGAGCTCGTGCGCGTGTCCGGCACGCTCGGTGATGAAAACCTGGCCGTCGATGCCGTTGCTCGCCATCGCGGATGCCGCGAGCTCGGCACGATCGCGCGCCACGTGCAGCCGCCCACCTGTACCGGATATCGGATTGATGATGACCGCTGCACGCTTAGGTGTCACGGCGGAGGTCCGTGATGTCAGTTCACTCTCGACCGCCGGGCTTGGTCCGCCGAACAAGTCCCCGAAGCATTTTTGGCTGCACGAACCACGTCAATGCGCCAGGACGTCTGGAGGTGAGGCTCTCGACGTCGATGCGGCAGACACCGCCTTTCTTGAATGGCAATGCGCGGCCTGCGCCAATCAGGTGGGCCGCGAGTTCGCCAAGAGAAGGCTCGTGGCCGACAAGCGCGATGCGACGTCTTCGAGCTGTTCGTGCAAGCTGTGCCATCAGCGACCCAGGCGTATGCCCGGGGGCAAGCGCATCCAGAATCTTCACGGTCGGCTTGCCGGGGAGGCCGGCCGCCAGCAAATCGGCAGTCTGCTTGGCGCGCACGAGCGGGCTCGTGAAGATCTCGTCGATGCCCGCCTCCAGCTTCTTCAAGCCCTCAACGGTCTCTTTGAAGCGCGCCACGCCTCGCGCCGTCAGAGGCCGCTTGTCGTCGTCGGGCCACTCCTCGCCACGCTCGGCGGCGATTGCGTGGCGTATGAGGTACAACTCACGAGGACTCGACATGCGGCTATGCGGCGGAAGAGTCCGACTTCGCTCGAGAGCTTTCGGCGGTCGTGACCGTGTGTTCGCAGACGGCCATGAGTCTCTGTCGGACCGTCATGTAGTGACCGTGAAGCTGCCGGCACTCGGTTTCGAGACGCCTCACGAGCCGATCGAGGCCGGCCGAGAGCCGCAGGTTGGCCGCACTCGAAGAGCCCTGCACGGCGCGCACGCGGCCGATCAGCACTTCGAGATCGTGCATCCGTCCGAGCAGATCCTGCGCCTCCTTCAGCATGGCGATACGGGCGAGCGCGCGCGATCCCTTGATCTCGCGCACCAGTTCGAGTGAATACCTCAGCTTCTTGACCGCGATACGAACGTCATGCAACCGATCGGGCAGGTACAAACCCGCGGCGTCGTCCACGGCTGCTCGAAGTCGTATCGCGCGGCGAGCCGCGCGTTCCTGTGCCGCCCTGACGCGCCTTACAGCACGCACAGGCGTCGGCGACGAGTCTTCCTTTTCGGCGACTGCGGCCGCCCGGCGGCGGAGCTTGTCGACGTCGATGTGCGCTACTTCGCTGCACATATCGGCATGCAGCTTCTGGCGCTCCTGGCGCATCAACTGCCTGAGCTTCGTGACCGCCGCAGGGGGCACGTCGCTGTCGCCAAGAGCCTCGAGCGTCTGGATTGCGACATCCAGCTCACGAACGGGTCCTAACGCCCTGGAAAGCCGGCGGACCTTGCGGACAATCTTGCGACCCGTCGGATTCGGCAAAAGGAGAGGAATCCGCTCGCGCAGACGGCGGGTAGCCACGCGGGCCTCGTGGAGCCGGTCGGCGTCGCCCTTTTGGGCTGCGGGCAAGGCCCGTTTGAGGGCCAGCAATTGTTGGCGAATGAGCATCCCGGCGGGAGTCGCGCGACGTTCCATGGCGGTTCAGCCGTAAGGCCCTACTATATCGTTATCACTACATGCGAATCGCCGCCATCGACATAGGCACGAACTCGGTGCACATGATCGTTGTACAGGTGCGCCCGGACGTATCGTTCGAAATCATCGACCGCGAAAAAGCCATGGTCCGGCTCGGGGCCGGAGGACTGGGCGGACGGGCACTGACCGCTGAGGCGATGAATGCTGCCGTGCAAGCGCTCTCAACCTTCAAGCGGCTCGCCGATTCGCACAAAGTGGACAAGATCGTGGCGGCCGCGACAAGCGCCACGCGCGAAGCGCGTAATGGCGGTGAGTTCCTTGCCCGCATCCAGCGGGAAACGGGTATCCGCCCGATGGTCATTACAGGCACGGACGAGGCCCGCCTTATACATCAAGCGGCAGTGTACGGTGTCGATGTTGGAAGCGGACGAGCGGTTGTGATCGACATCGGCGGCGGCAGCGTCGAGATTACGCTCGGCACGGGCACGGCGATCGAGCTGGCGCGAAGCTTCAAGCTGGGGGCGATCCGGCTGGCCGAGCGATTCGTGAAGAGCGACCCGCTGTCTGGTTCAGACGAACGCCGGCTCCAGAAACACATCACCGACGAGATCGGCCGTTACTGCGATCAGATCACCACCGTCGGGTTTGACCGCGTGGTCGGGACATCCGGCACCATTCTCAGCCTTGGCGTCGTCGCCGCAACGGCCGCGCGCGGCACGTCGCCTGCTGAGCTGCGGAACCTGCGCATTTCCGCCAAACAGCTCCGTCGGGTCCGCAAGGAAGTCTGCGCAAACGACATCGAGAGTCGGCTGAAAATGCCGGGACTCGATCCCCGGCGAGCGGATCTCGTCGTGGGCGGCGCGGTCCTCCTCGATACGATTCTGCGGCGGCTCGGCGCTGACGAATTGACGCTCTGCGACCTGGCGCTCCGGGAGGGCCTGGTCCTCGATTACGTACGCCGGCACAAGCGGCAGATTGCGCAGGTCGATCGTATTCCGGACGTACGGCGGCGCAGCACAATCGAGCTTGCCGAACGGTGCAACTACTTCGCAGTGCACGCTCAGCATGTCGCACGGCTCGCACTTGCGATCTTCGACCAGACGCGCGCCATACACGGGCTGACAGATCGGGAACGCGAGTGGCTCGACTATGCGTCGCTGATGCACGACCTCGGGTCACACATCAGCTACGCACGCCACCATCGACACTCGTACTACCTGATCAAGAACGGCGACCTGCGCGGCTTCGAACCCGAGGAGATAGACGTGATTGCCCTGGTGGCGCGCTACCACCGCCGTGGGACGCCGAAGAGAACACATCAGGAATACGCGCATCTGTCGTCATCATTGCGGCGGACCGTCAGGACTCTGTCATCCATTCTGAGGGTGGCCGAAAGCCTCGATCGCAGCCACGCGCAGGTGATCTCGCATCTCGAGGTGCAGGATCGTGGTGACGAGGCGCTTCTGCTGCAATTGCGAACATCCGGCGATGCCGAGCTGGAGATCTGGGCCGCAAGCAGGCACATGGCCCCGTTCGAAAAGCTCGTGCGGAAGAGGGTGCAGCTCGCCGCAACGCCAATGACAGGAACTGAGCCGGCGGGCGGAAGGATCACGCCGCGTCAGGCCCAGAACAGCGCACGAATCACACCCAGCTCAGCTCGTTAACGCGGAATTAACATGCCGGCAACCGGCGCGTAATCACCATTGGTTAGCGTCAGGAGCATGAGGCATTGTGTGTACACCTTCCGTTACATCACCTTTGCAGTATTCATGTTGACATTCGCTGCCTGCGGCCAGGGCAACAACCAGGCAGCCCCGGAAGAGGGCTCATCTGCAGAGCTCATCACGCTGGACGGCTCCAGCACGGTGTTTCCCATCGCCGAAGCCGTCGCCGAAGAGTTCGGCAAGGCCAACCCCGACATGCGGACGCCCACCGTCGGCATCTCGGGAACAGGTGGTGGCTTCCAGAAGTTCTGCCGCGGTGAAACGGACATCAGTAATGCATCCCGCCCGATCCGTCCCGCCGAAATCGAAGCGTGCCAGAAGGCCGGCATCGAATACATCGAAGTTCCGATCGCCTACGACGGCATCGCCATCGTCGTGAATCCCAAGAACAACTGGGCGAGCAACATCACCGTCGCCGAGTTGAAGACGATGTGGGCGCCCGAAGCGCAGGGAAAGATTGCGCGCTGGAATCAGATACGCGCGGCGTGGCCGAATCGCGAAATCCGGCTGTTCGGCGCCGGCGTCGATTCGGGTACCTACGACTACTTCACTGAAGCCACGGTCGGCAAAGAGGGCGCCAGCCGCGGCGATTTCACATCGAGCGAGGACGACAACGTCATCGTCCAGGGGGTCGGCAGCGACGAGCTCGCGCTCGGATTCCTGCCGCTGGCCTACGTCGAGGAAAACCGCGAGCGTCTGAAGATCGTGCCCGTCGATGACGGAAAGGCCGACAACGGCGCCGGTCCGATTACGCCGTCAGCCGAGACGGTGCGTGGCGGGACGTACCAGCCGCTTTCGCGCCCGCTTTTCATCTATGTTGCCCGGAAGGCCGCCGATCGCCCGGAGATCCAGAAGTTCGTTGAAATGTTCTTCAGCCGAGACGATCTCGTTCAGGAAGTTGGCTACATCGAGCTCACACCCCAGATTCATGAGCTGGCGCGGAAACACTTCGCGGATCGAAAAGTCGGCACGGCGTTCGGTGAAGGAGGGTCCCAGGTCGGGATGACGCTCGAAGCGCTGCTCGCCAAAGAGCGATGAACCTCCGATCCTTCGGCCTCTCGATGTGGCTCAGGGTCGCCCCGAGACCATCGAGAGGAACCCCGGCAGTGGATCGTCCCGATGCTCTCGAGGGCCGTCAGATTCAGGGTCGTCCGGAACAGCGTCGCGGCATGAGGCGCTTTGAATTCCTGATTGAGCGGACTCTGTTTCTGTGTGCGCTCCTGTCAATTGGCACAACCGCCGGCATCATCATCATACTGGCCGTCGAAACGTTTGCGTTTCTCCGCGAGGTTCCGGTCACCGACTTCCTGTTCGGCACCGAGTGGACTCCCCTTTTCGCCACTCCGCGCTTTGGCGTGCTGCCGCTCGTGGCGGGGACGATGCTGGTGTCGAGCATCGCGATGATCGTCGCGCTGCCGATGGGGCTTCTCAGCGCTGTTTACCTGAGCGAGTACGCCAACCTTCGAGTAAGGCGGCTCGTGAAGCCCGTGCTCGAAGTCCTGGCCGGGATCCCCACTGTGGTGTACGGCTATTTCGCGCTGCTCTTTGTGACGCCGCTGCTGCAGCGGTTGCTGCCGAATCTTGCCGGCTTCAACGCGCTCGGGCCCGGCATCGTCATGGGCATCATGATTCTTCCGCTCGTGTCGTCGCTGTCCGAGGACGCCATGCAGGCGGTGCCCAGGGGCCTCCGTGAAGGCTCGTATGCACTGGGCGCCACGAAGATGCAGACGAGCCTACGCGTCGTACTGCCGGCGGCGTTCTCGGGAATCACCGCGGCCTGCATCCTGGCCGTCTCGCGCGCCGTCGGCGAAACAATGATTGTCGCAATCGCGGCTGGCCAGCAGCCGCGCCTTACGGCGAATCCGATGCTTCCCATCGAAACGATGACCGCCTACATCGTCCAGGTCAGTCTCGGCGACACACCGCAGGGCACCCTTGAATACCGGACGATCTTCGCCGTCGGCATGCTGTTGTTTCTGGGGACGTTCTTGCTGAACCTTGTCAGCACGTGGCTGCGGGAACGCTTCCGCGAAGAGTACGCATGACCGAACTGACGCCGGCGAGCAACGCGACCGGCAGCGCCCGGCGGCACCTGATGGACCTCGCGTTCCAGGCGCTCGCGCTGATGGTGCTCTGTGTGGCGCTCGTTTCACTCGGCGCGTTAATCTGGGACATCTGGTCGGATGGCGCCAGCCGGCTCTCCTGGGATTTTCTGACTGGCTTTCCATCGCGGCGAGCGGAAAACGCAGGTGTCTGGCACGCCCTGACGGGCAGCATCTTCGTGATCCTGATGACGGGACTGCTCGCAGTTCCCATAGGGGTTGCCGCCGCAATCTATCTGGAGGAGTACGGCGGGCGAAGCGTCGCGGCGAGGATCATCGAGATGAACATCACAAATCTCGCTGCTGTCCCCTCCATCATCTACGGCCTGCTCGGCCTGGGACTTTTCGTTCGGGCCCTCGGCATGGGCCGCAGCGTCCTCGCCGGCGCCTCCACGCTTGCCTTGCTCGTCCTGCCAGTCATCATTCTCTCGACGCGGGAAGCGCTGCGGGCGGTGCCGGCGTCGATCCGTGAAGGGTCTTATGCGCTCGGTGCCACCAAGTGGCAAACGGTGTGGTACCAGGTGATCCCGGTGGCGATGCCTGGCATCCTGACCGGAACGATATTGGCGCTGTCGCGTGCGATCGGTGAGACGGCACCGCTCATTACCATTGGCGCGCTTACGTTCGTCGCATTCTCCCCGGATAGCATCTGGTCGCCATTCACCGTGCTCCCGATACAGATTTTCAACTGGGTGTCGAGGCCGCAGACCGAGTTCCAGATCAACGCGGCGGCCGGAATCCTGGTTCTGCTGGCACTCCTCCTCACAATGAATGCGGCGGCAATATGGCTGCGCGACCGCTACCAGAAGAAGCTCGGATGAGCACTCCGCCGCCGCGGGTACCTTCACTCGCCAACGTCGCGGCCCGTGCGGCCCAACCGACCGTGGATCGGCCTGCCAAGATTGAAGCCGACCGGCTGAATTTCTATTACGGCGACACCCGGGCGCTGCAGGATATTTCGGTCCGGATCCAGCCGAACGTCGTCACCGCGTTCATCGGTCCGTCCGGCTGCGGCAAGAGCACGTTCCTGCGGACGCTGAACCGTATGAACGACATCATTCCGTTGACGCGCGTGGACGGTCGCGTGATGATCGACGGCGCCGACATCTACGGGCCCGGTATCGACGTGGTCGCCCTGCGGCAGCGTGTCGGGATGGTATTTCAGAAATCGAACCCATTCCCGAAAACCATCTTCGACAACGTGGCCTACGGCTTGCGCATCAACGGCATGGCCGGCAGCCGAACCGAGCTCGAGGGACGGGTCGAACAAAGTCTCAAGCATGCGGCGCTCTGGGAGGAGGTCAAGGAACGGCTCCACGATTCCGCCCTTGCGATGTCCGGTGGCCAGCAGCAGCGGCTGTGCATTGCGAGAGCGCTGGCCGTCGAGCCCGATATCCTTCTCATGGACGAGCCCGCTTCAGCGCTGGACCCGATCGCCACCCAGCGGATCGAGGAGCTGATCTTCAACCTGAAGCACACGTACACGATTGTGATTGTCACGCACAACATGCAGCAGGCAGCGCGCGTGTCGGATTACACGGCGTTTTTCTGGCTGGGACAACTGGTCGAATACGACCGCACCGATAAGATATTCACCAACCCCGGAGAGAAGCTGACCGAAGACTACGTGACCGGCCGGTTTGGTTAGCGCGGAGGCGCTCCGCAGGAGAGACATGGAACGAGCCGTCAGGCATTTCCAGGAAGAGCTTGAGGCACTTCAGGCGCGGCTGCTCGAAATGGGCGGCATCGCCGAGGAGCGCGTACGTGCCGCTGTCCAGGGACTTGTGACACGCGATCCGGATGTCATCGAAAAGGTGCTGCGAGGCGACGAGCCAATCAACGAGCTGCATATCGAGATCGACAACCGCTGTTTCACCCTCCTCGCCCTCCATCAGCCGATGGCCACAGACCTGCGGGCCATCGTGTCGGCCGTGAAGATCAACACGGATCTCGAACGCGTGGGCGATCTCGCCGTAAACATCGCCGAAGCCGCCACCCGCTATGCCACGCACCCGCCGGTGAAGCGCTTGATCGACATTCCTCAGATGGGCGACATCGCCCAGGCGATGCTTCACGACGCGCTCGATTCGTTCGTGCGCCGCGACGTGCGCCTGGCCCAGCAGGTGCTCGATCAGGACGACCTGCTCGACGCGCTGAAAACGCAGGTGTTCCGTGAGCTGCTGACCTACATGCTGCACGATCCCGGCACCGTGGAACCCGCTCTGGACCTCATTCTGATTTCGAGGCATCTGGAGCGTATCGGCGACCACGCCACCAACATCGCCGAAGACGTCATCTTCATGGTGTCGGCCCGGGACGTCCGCCACCACCCGCCCGCGCGGCCCTGACTGGCTGGTCGGTGGTAGTCGGTAGTATCTCGTATTGGTAGTTCGTCGTTCGCAGTCCGTACGACCTGCCCGGCTGCGACAGACCACCTGGAATAGAATGAATCGGATGGGCGAGGCACGTTTGTGCGTCCTGTGTGGACGGCATCCGGTTAGCGAGCGCTGGCAGCCGTTCTGCAGCGAGCGGTGCCGGAACGAAGACCTCGCGCGGTGGGCCGAAGGGCGTTACCGCGTGCCTGGCGAGCGGGCGCCCGGTCCAGCAACCGATACCGATACCGACAACGACTTCTAACGTGGTAGTGAACGTTGAAGGATTTACGGATTGACGGATTGGCATCAGACGCACGGTCCAATCGACCGCAAGCTCAATCCGTCAATTCACAAATTCGTCAATCCGTAGACGCACTTATGGCCGATACTCTCACGATCACAGACAACCGCTCGGGCAAGCAGTACGAAATTCCAATCACCGACGGCACTATCCGGGCGACCGATCTTCGCCAGATCAAGACGGCGGCAGACGACGTTGGGCTGGCCACGTACGACCCGGCGTTCATGAATACAGCGTGTTGCCGGAGCCGGATTACATATATCGACGGCGACAAGGGCATCCTCGAATACCGCGGCTACCCGATTGAACAGTTGGCCGACGGCTCCACCTATCTGGAAATTGCGTATCTGATCATCTTCGGCGAGCTGCCAACCGCAGCCCAGCTCGAGGCGTGGACGAAGGAGATCACGCTTCACACGATGCTTCACGAGAACATCAAGAAGCTGATGGAAGGGTTCCAGTACGACGCTCATCCAATGAGCGTCTTCCTGAGCACCGTTGGCGCGTTTTCCACGTTCTACCCGGACGCAAAGCAGATCTTCGACGAGCAGTCGCGCAAGAAGCAGATTCATCGTCTCATCGCGAAGGTGCCGACCATTGCGGCGTACGCCTTCAGACACAGCATCGGGCGTCCGTACAACCAGCCCGATAACGACCTCAGCTTCACCGGAAACTTCCTGAACATGCTGTTCCGGATGACCGAGCTGAAGTACAAGGTCAGCCCGGTTCTGGAGCGCGCGCTCGACGTCCTCTTCATCCTCCACGCGGACCACGAGCAGAACTGCAGCACCAACGCCATGCGAAGCATCGGCAGCTCGCACGTCGACCCCTATTCGGCGATGGCTGGCGCGGCAGCGGCCTTATATGGCCCGCTGCACGGCGGCGCCAACGAGGCGGTCCTTCGGATGCTCAACGAGATTGGGAACGTGGGCAACATCCCCGGCTTCATCAAACGCGTCAAAGCGGGCGAAGGACGGCTGATGGGATTCGGTCATCGCGTCTACAAGTCGTACGACCCGAGGGCCACGATCATCAAGCGGACCGCCGACGAAGTGTTCGAGGTCACCGGCAAGAATCCGCTTCTCGACATCGCAATCGAGCTCGAGCGGATTGCCCTGCAGGACGATTATTTCGTCACTCGCAAGCTCTATCCGAACGTCGACTTCTATTCGGGTCTCATCTACCAGGCGATGGGATTCCCGACCACGATGTTCCCCGTGCTGTTTGCGATTCCCCGTACGTCGGGGTGGATTGCGCAGTGGGAAGAGCTGCTGCTCGACCCGGAGCAGAAGATCGCGCGGCCGAAGCAGATCTACATCGGTTCGAAACGTCGTGATTATGTGCCTGTGGACAAGCGACAATAGCCCATATGCGCACCGCTCTCGGCGCGACGATCCTCGGATGCATCGTGCTTGCCTGCTCGGCTGAAATGGCGCCTCCGCCAGTCCAGGGTTCCGCGCCAAAATTCGACAGCGGTCGCGCGTACGAGGACCTTCGGCGTCAGGTGGGCTTCGGCCCCCGCCCGGCCGGATCGATGGCCCTGGCTCAATGCCGCCAGTACATCCTCACCGAGCTGAAGAACGCGGGGATTGCCACACGTGAAGATGCGTGGGATGCGGACACGCCGCTGGGCCGCGTGCGCATGGTGAACGTCGTCGGCACTATTCCCGGACGCCGTGCCGACCGCATCGCGCTGGCTACGCACTACGACACCAAGCTGTTTCGAGAGTTCCGGTTCGTCGGTGCGAGCGACGCGGCGTCGTCCACCGCGGCCGTGCTGGAACTGGGCCGCGTTCTCAAGAGCCGCCAGAACGATTACACCATCGAGCTGCTGTTCTTCGACGGCGAGGAGGCGGTGATCGAGTGGACCGGGACCGACAACACGTACGGCAGCCGTCACCACGTTGACGCCGCCCGCAAGTCGGGAACCCTCGCCGGCCTCAAGGCGCTGGTGCTGCTCGACATGATCGGCGACCGCAATCTGAACATTCGCCGTGAATCCAACTCCACCGGCTGGTTGAACGACATCGTGTGGGCATCAGCGCGGAAGCTTGGCTACACGCGGGAGTTCGTCAATCAGGACTTCTCGGTGGGCGGCGACGACCACATGCCGTTCCTCGCCGCCGGAGTTCCGGCCATCGACATCATCGATTTCGATTACCCGGCCTGGCATACCGCACAGGACGATCTCGACCGCGTCAGCGCACGCAGCTTGCA
Organism: uncultured Acidobacteriota bacterium; assembly: GCA_963814955.1. Taxonomy (GTDB): domain Bacteria; phylum Acidobacteriota; class Vicinamibacteria; order Vicinamibacterales; family UBA2999; genus DATCJA01. The sequence goes on along the minus strand of CAWFEX010000004.1, from coordinate 287,374 downwards.
GGTAGTCGGCGAGGTCGTCCTCGACGCGCTGCCGCAAATCGAAAAGCGACTCGCCTCCACCCGTTAATCCCCGTGTAGGGGCCGACCTTTAGGTCGGCCCGGATAGGTCGGCCCGAATCAAGCGTCCAACCGGGTCGACGGCACGCCGAGCTCGATTTCGCTGCGGATTTCCTCTTCGGTAAGAACGTGAGTGGAAGCCTTGGCGCGGCGGAAGACCCGCTCGACCAGTTCTTCCTGCGGCTCGATTCCGTGCCTCTCCAGCCAGAAGAGCACGTTCGACTTGCCCGACATCGGACCGACCTCGATTTCCTGACTCCGTCCGACCATCCGCGCCGGCACTCCGGAATACACGCCATCGGTGAGCTCGGGATCGCCCTTTCGGAATGCCTTGATGACGGCTGCTGCATGGACCCCGGTCGCGGTACGGAATGCGTCCCGGCCAAATACCGGGTAATTGTCCGGAATCGGCTCGGCGGTGGCGGTCGATACCAGCTGTACGAGTTCGTTCAGGCAGGCGAGGTCGCGCTCGATCCAGCCCATAAGCACGAGGTTTACCATCAGCAGGTCGAGCGGCGTGTTGCCCACGCGCTCGCCGAGCCCGAGGATGGTGCCATGGACGCGTGAGGCGCCCGCTTCGAGCGCCGCGAGGCTGTTGATCGTCCCCATGTCACGATCGCGGTGGCCGTGCCAGTCGATGCCGATGTCCACGCCCCCCGCCTCGTCGATGACGCGCCGCGCAAACCGGACTACGGCTCTGGCGCCCGCCGGAGTGGAATGTCCGACCGTGTCGGCAATGCAGATTCGCGAAGCGCCGGCTCGAATGGCGGTCACGAACAGCCGCCGCAACGTCTCCGGGTCCGACCGCGTGGTGTCTTCGGTGACGTACATGACCTTGAAGCCCTGCCTCACCGCGAAGCCAATTGCCTCCTCGGTGCACCGCTGCAGGTAGTCAACCGTCCAGTCTTCCGCGTACCGGCGAATGGGACTGGAACCAATGAAGCAGCAGCACTCGATCGGAAGACCGGTGCGCTGCTGGATGTCTGCAATCGGCTGAATGTCCGACACGACCGTCCGTGCCGCGCACTGCGCCGCAATCTTGAGCTTGGAACCGACGATTTCACGCGCCAGCCGCTCCGCATCGTGAACGATGTGCGGTCCCGCACCCGGAAGTCCGATGTCGGTTGTGTCGATGCCGATGCGATCGAGAAGATGCAGAATTCGAATCTTCTGGGCGATCGTGGGTGCGCGGACGGACGGCGACTGCAGGCCATCCCGGAGCGTTTCGTCGCACAGCATGACGAGCGGCGGCGGGGGCGCGGGCGCAACCTGATTCCAGTCGTAGATCAGCGCGTCGTTCATGCGCGTCTCCGTCCGACGGCCGCTGCGGCGCCAAACCCGATGACCAGGACGACTGCCGCCGACGTCAATCCCTGTGCTACGGAGCGTTGGACGGCGGGACCCATCACTTGATCGACGGTTACTGGGGGCGCCTGACCGGCGATCGCCTGGCGCTGCTGCATCACGTAATCGCGCGCTCCACGTGCTGTGATGCGATCCTGGACGTACACGAAGACAATCGCTGCGGCGGCGAGCGTCAGCAGCACGATCGTGCGCACCCGCCTGCTCATGTCATTCCGATTATACGGCTGGGGCTTCGCTGGGCGGGACGGTCCGGCGATTGCTTAGTTAGAACGATGTCCGTTTCCTGTCACCCGCACCTCGGCCCCGGCGATTCGCCGGGCCCTGTGCCTTTCGTGAGCCGGAGGAGCCCATGAATATCCGCGACGTGATGACGCCCAATCCCCGCACCGTTTCGCCCCAGGACAGCATCCAGAGTGCCGCGCGGATCATGCGCGACGAGGACACCGGCTTCGTACCGGTCGTCGAGAACGGGAAGCCTGTTGGCGTCGTAACGGACCGCGACATCGTCATCCGCGCCGTGGCGGAGGATGGACAAATCAACCGCCCGGTCCGCGAGATCGTCACGAAGGAGCTCATCGCCGTTCACCCCGACATGTCGGTGAGCGAGGCCACCGAGCTCATGAGTGAACATCAGGTTCGGCGTCTCCCGGTGGTGGACAACGACCGCCTCGTCGGCATCGTCTCGATCGGCGATATTGCGGTGAAAGAAGGCCGCGACAGCCGCGTTGGTGACGCGCTGCAGCACATCTCCGAGGGCGTCAAGGAACGCGGTTAGACAGCAGGACGAACCCGAGGATTATCAGGGCCACCAGGATAATCACGATTACGGTGGGTGAGACACGGCGCCGCCGGGGACGGTCGAACAGCGACCCGTCATCCGGCGGTTTGACCCTTGGCTCTGTTGTCGCGCGGCCGCACCGGTAGCAGATGAGCGCCTTGTCGGCGATTTCGGTACCACAGTGTGCGCAGTTCATCGTCGCTGAGGCGTCGAGCTTCTCGCTTTGTGTTCACCGAACATGCGAAGGATCCGAACGCCCCGAACGACTTACGATCGCTTCCTGATTTCCTGGGCGATTTTCGCGAGCTCGATAAAGATTCGTTCCAATTCTGCCTGATACTCCTGGTCCGTCATAGTGGACCTGCGCGACTTGAGACCCTCGATCTCTTTCTCGAGCGCCAGACGCCGCCGCTCGAGCGCCACCCGTTCGGGGTCGCCCGAGCCCGGTTGGGGCTCGGCATTGAAATACAGGGCCCGCGCCACGGCGCCATCGTCACCAGGCGCCTCCGCCTCCCGACCGACACCGTCGCCATTGTCGTCCAGAAGCGGGCGCTCGGTTGGCAGCTGACCACGCTGCTCGTAGTGCTGCTTCACGCCGGCGCTCGCGGTGGCAAACGCTTCCCAGATGGAAACGCGTCCGTTCTTGTCGAGATCGCTCGAGAAATCGGCAAGCGACCGGATGAAGTACTCGGGAAAGACGGTTGCGAAGCGCTGCTGCGCGGAATCGGTCGCGGTGATGATGACCCGACCCGCACGGGACAGCTGCTCGAGAAACGGAAAGCTCGACTCAGTGGTGTTGACGACGACGAGACGCGAGGGTAGAGCGTCGAGCAGGCCTTTCCACTCCGCGGCGCTCAGATCCGGTCCCACGAGATTGAACTTCGCATCGATGCCGTCGTAGGTTCCATGGCCCACCAGTACGACAAAAACGGTGTCGTCACGTGTGACCCGACGCCGGAGATCGCCGAACAGACGCTGGACATTTTCGGCGGTCGATTTCGAGCTCCCGTCGCTGTTCTCCTCCAGCACGACCACATTGGCGTCGGAAAACGCGAAGTTCGTCGCCAGAAACGCGGCAAGCTCGGTGCGCCACTTCTGCTGCTGAGTGGCGTATTTCTCCCCGCCCGCGACGCCAGAAACGAGAACGGCGTAGCGTTCCTGCGCCACCGCCAGCACCGGACACGCCACGGTCAGCAGCAGCCCGCACAGCAAATGGCGCGAATGATGAACCGCGAACCACGAACGCAGAACGCGTAACCCGGAACCCGCAGCCGGCGCCGCGCTCACCGTAGTCCCCATCGACGCCGCAGCATCCACTCAGTGGCAAGCAGCATCATCAATGCAACGAAGATCCAGACGTTGTGCCACAGCTCCTCGAGCCGAGGCGCAAGCTGTTGCGCCGACGCCGCCTCGAGCAACGAGGGAAGCCGCGCGGCGTCATCGGCAGCCATGTAATCGCCGCCGCTGGCAATGGCGATACGGCGCAGGACGTCATCGTTCAGCCTGGGGTCGGCCATTTCCAGGTCGCTTCCACCGACGAGGAGCCAGCGGTCGGCGGCGCTCACCCGTGTCGGGCCGAGCTGTGCGACCGCGGCAAGACGGTAGACTCCCGGCTCCTGGAGCGGCACTTCGCCGAGATAGCTCCCCGTCTGCGAATCGGTCAATGCCGTGTCAACGTCCTGAGTCGACCCGTCAGGCCGCGTGACGCGCAGCCGCACGCCGGCATCGCCCACCGATGCGAACTCTTCGGTTCGGACGGCGACGGTCACCGCCGCGGTGCTGCCCGGCACGAGCGACGGTACCGAACCAATCGACACACGATCGGGAGCGGGAGCAGCAATCCAGCGAACCGCCTGCCGCCAGAACAATTCGTGCGTGCGATCCGTTGATGGCATCTGCATGCGCCATCGCCACGACGCCTCGCCGGCAAATATGACCACACGCCCCTGTCCATAACGCTGCACGGCCACGAGAGGGCGTGGGCCATCGGCTGCGTTCACGACGGCGAGCGCCTGCGCGCCCGCGCGAAGCGCGCCCAGCGTCGCCACACCGGCCAGCGCGGGCATCGCCTGCCAGCGCCTGTCGAGGTCTTCGGCATCGCCGACAGTGCGCATGACAGGGTGCGTGAGACCATCGGCGGTCAGCCTCACGGTCAAGCGAGATTCCGGACGGTTCGCGGCGCGCACCACGCCATTTCCGCGGTCGGTCAGCCGGAGCGGAAGCGCCTCTTCGAGCGGGGTGCCGGCAAATCCCTGCTGAGCGAACGACTTCCCCCCGAGCACCAGAAGGCCGCCGCCCCTCTGTTCGACGAAGTCCGCCAGGAGTTGGAGCTGCGGCCGCGAGAGTGTGTCGGGCTCGACGTTGGCCAGAACAATCGCGTCGTATTCGTACAGTGCGGCGCGCTCCTGAGGAAACCCTGAAGCCAGGCGCGGCGCGCGCCCCGGTGTCGCGAGGACGAAATATGTCGCGGCGCCGCGCACGTCGCGCCCCTTGCGGACAACAGAATCGATCTCGAAGCCCGGATCGTCACTGAGCGCCCGCTTGATGAACGAATGCTCGAATCCTGGAGCTCCTTCGATCATCAGAATCTGGCGGCGTCTGCCCGGCGGCTCGACGAGCACACTGCGGCGATTGTTTTCGAGCACACGCTCGCCCGCGCCCGACGGAATCTCAACGGTGTAGAGCGTCGCGGTGTCTCGCGCGGGCGTTACCGTGAAGACAGCGCGCACGGGACTGCCGTCGGCTGCCGGCGTCACACGGCGTAAATCAACCGGCCTTCCGTTCGCGAGCACGCGTACAGTCAAAAGGACCGGTGCCGCCCCGGTTCACCGCCGCCACGCTGATATCGACGGAGGAGTCTGCCAGCGTCGCCTCACCGGCGGACAAGTCGAGCACTTCAAAATCCGGTGCCAGACGCGGACCGCCAACGCCGATCGCATACACCGGCACGCCGCCTTCTTCCACGGCCGCCGCGGCGTCCTGAGCTCCGGTGTCGCCGCCATCGGAAATCACAACGATTCCGGCAACCTGCCGTTCGCGGTAGCGTTCCCGCACGGCCCGCAGCGCACCCGACAAGTCGCTGCGCCGCGCATTGGCTGTGAGACCACCCTCGGAGACCTGTTCGAGCCGATCGCCGAAACTCCAGAGTTCCTGACGGAATCGGCGCTCCAGCGCGGGCTGAATTTGTGTTTGGACGAGCTGTTGGGCGACGTCGATGCGCCGGCTGCCATCCACATCCGGGAGGGCCATGCTGCGGGATACGTCAACGAGAACGGGAACGACGGCGTCGCTGCTCGTGTCAGGCGGAATCACTCGGACGGGTCGCAGCAGACACAACACCAGTAGTGCCAACGTCAGCGCGCGAAGCGACGTCAGGACGCCCCGATGGCGCGGCGTGATGGCAACAATCGCCCCGGCGTACGATGCCCAGGCGACCGCCGCCGCGGCAACGGCCAGCACGACGAGCATCCACCAGGGATAAGACACGGCGAATTGCATGCGTCCTTCCGGAGGCCTGAAGGCCTCCGGCTACCCTCCTCTTGACTGAAGGCTCCGGCTACCTTCCTCCTGACGCGAGCGCCCGGTAGGTACTTTTCAACGAGCCGGCGATAAGACTCCGGCACAGCCTGCGTTGCGCCGGCGTTGAGGCGATCACGCGATTGTTCGGCACGAAGTCGATCCGCAGTGGTGCGCTCCACGCGCTCCAGCGCCGCCGCCAGCTGAACCTTGAGCTCGTCCCACTTTTGAAAATCCTGTTTCCACGCTTCCGTGCCCGGCGCCGAGCGACCCGGGTTGAACCCGTCCGCGTCAGCGGGAACAACCTCTTCGTTCTGCCGCAGCTCTTTCAACAGCTCGCGGGCTTCCTGCCACGGCCCCTCAGAGCCCGCGTCCTGCCCCAGGCCCCCCGGCTGCTCGCCGCGACCGCCCTGGCGGCCCCGCTGATTGCCGCCCTGACGGCCCGCCTCGTTGCCCCCGCGGCCAGACTCGCTCGACGACTCGTTGCGGAGCCCCTCGAGCTGACGATCGAGCGACGTCAACTGCTCACGGAGCCGTCGTATGCGCGACAGCTCCTCGCCCAGTTGCTGCGAGGCCTCACTGTCGCCACTTGCAGCTCCGAGCCGATCCGCCAGGCGATCGAGCCCCCGTGCAATCGCCTCGCCTTCACGCTGTGCGGACGCCTCTCTCCCACCCGGCGCATCGCCCGGCTGCCGGTCGGCGCGCGCGGCGTCGCGCATACGCTGCGACAGCCGTTGTTTGTCGAGATCCTGGGCAGCCTCGCTCAATGCATTTTTCTGCCGCTGGTCGGCTTCGCCTGAACCACCCGCCAGTTGTCGCACTGCCTCTTCGACACGCTCGGTCCGGTCTGCGAGGCGCTCTTGTTCCGTTGCCCGCTGGCGGGCGCGATCGCCGCGATCGCCCGAACGACCCGGTCCCGTTGCGTCGTTGCCGAGGCGGCGCTGTGCTTCCGCGACCTGCCGCGATTCCAACTGAAGCTCACCGAGAGCGCGACGACGATCGTCGGGCTGCGATCCGCGCATCTGCTGCTCTACGTCACGCAGCCGTTCGGCGGCCCTGCTGCCGCGGGCGCTCGCCTGCCCCGGGTTATCGCGCCGAAGCTCGGTTGCCGCACTCTGCATGTCCTCCGACGCCTGCTGCAACGCGCGGCTTGCCTGCTGCCGCTCACTGCTTTGCCCGGCCTGCCCTCCCTGGCCGTTCTGCGCCTGCTGGCTCCCCTGGCCCTGTTGTCCACTCTGGCCCTGCTGTCCACTCTGGCTCCTGCTGTCCGCTTTGGCTCTGCTGTCCGCTTTGGCTCTGCTGTCCGCTTTGGTTCTGCTGCCCTCTCTGCCCCTGCTGATTTTGCTGAAGTTCGCGGGCGAGCTCCTCCGCCTGACGTCTCAATTCGCTCTGCTCACGAGTCAACCGCTCGAGTTCGCGCCGCGCCTGCTCCGGGGACAACGTGTTTCGTTTTTCCGCAAGCTCTTTCTCGCTCCGGCTCAGCGCATCCTGTCGCCGCGCAAGATCGCGGACCTTGTCGAGCGCCCCATCTCCTGACTGCTGCTCCTGCTCCGTTTCGCGGCTTTGCGGAGTCTCGTAGTTTGTTTCCTGCTCCTTAGCCAGCTCGCGGTCGAAGAGCGACGACAGATCCTGCTGCCTCCGATTGGAGCCGGCACCGCCTGTTCCGTTCGCCTGCTGCTGCACGTCGCGGCGCCGGACTTCGGCCTGAGCACGCAACAGCTCGTTGAGCGCGGTCATCTCGTGCGGCAGGGCGTCGCTTGTCTTGAGCGCGTCGAGCTGCTGATACGCACCCACCATCGCGGAGACGGCTCGTCCGACAGCCTCCACCATCGCGTCGCCCGCGGGAGCCGCCGGACCACCGCGCCCTCCAGGCAGGCGGCGACGCCGGTCGCTCGCGCGCAGCATCTCGGTATGCAGCGTATTAGCCCGACCGTGGAGGTCTCGCTGCCCGCGGGCAACCGTCCGGATGTCGTCCTGCGACCGGCCTCCCGCTTCTCGTCCACGACGGTCAAGGTTCCATGTGGCTGTGATGATGTCCTTCTGGGACTGAATCAGCTCCTCGAGTCCCTCATCACCGCCGCCGCCGCCACCTGCCCCCTGGCTCTGGGAAGCAACGAACTCCTCCTCAAAGGGGGTGACCTCGAGAAAGAAGATGTCGCTTCGGGCTTCGTTCGACCGCTTTCCTCGACTGAGGTCGCGGGCCCGTGCGTAATAGGCGACAACATCGCCGGGTTTCAACTTCGAGATCCTCGAGGTACAACATGCGACGACCGGTAACCGTCGTGCCGGCGCCGGTGCGAGTAAATGGAACCGCCTTCTCCGCGCTGCCGGCTCTCGTGTAGACGAGGTCGAGTGCCGCCACGCCGAAGTCATCGTCGGCACGCGCTTCGATGGCAACTTCCTCGAGTGGAGACACCTGGCGATCGCTGGCGGGGCGGATGATTCGTACGTCCGGTGGCCTGTCCTGCAGTGTTCGAATGAAATACTCGGTGTCCCCCGGGTTGATCAGGCCATCGGCGTCGGTGAGGGCCACGCGGTATGAGCCGTCGTCGGTGATCGTCAGCTCGCCCTGCAGGACATCACCACTCGACGACAGCGCAACTGCATTACTTCCGGTGAGTGTCAGTGCCGCGTCGCGAACGGGCTTGTCGGTATGCACCGTAACCCGCACGCGCGTGCCCGCGGGGCCGTAAATGTCCCCGCCGTCCTCTTCGTCACGTGCAGGCATGCCCAGTGCGGCGGGAAACTCGTAGCGCAGATCGATCCGCTCCACACGCGGCGGTCGCATCACGGTAACGGTGTATTCGCGCGACGAAGCACCTGCGGCCGTCACTGCGTAGCGAAAATCCTGTTCGATACGGTCGACGGTGAAAGCAAACCCTGAATCGGATCTTTCCATTCGGGTTTCACGCCAGTTGTCGCCGCTGCCGACACGCAGAACGGGAACGACGAGCTCGTCGCCCGAAAGCGTCGCCACGACTTGCAGAGACTCGCCGGCACGAATACGAGCATCACCCGGCCTTACCTGCAGATTGAGACTTCCAGGGAACGCGTAGACGCGCACGACTCTCGCCGCCTGCGTGACTGGAGCAATGGAAAAGGTGCCAATGACGGCAAACGTGATGGATGCGGCGGTCGCAAGAAGCACCGCCTGCCGCACGGCGCGGCTGCTGATGATGCAGTCTATGTCGATGTGCCGTGCTCGACGGGCCGCATCATCCACGACGGCCGCAAACATCGGCTGCGGATCGGACACGCCATGTGCCAGCGCGCTCACCAGCGAATCCTCGAGCTCCGGACACCGTTCCTCGATGAACCGCGCCATCTGTGGTTCGCCCGGCGAACGCCGAATTGACGCGATCGCCCAGATCATCACGACGATCACGAGTGCGATCGAAGCACCCCACAACGCCACCAGCGGGCCGCCTGCGGGTTGCGTGAGCTTGTAAGTGAGCAACGCCAGCCCCATCGCCAGAGCGGCACTCCCTGCAGCCCGCGTCCACAGTCGCAGCGTGGTGACCGCGCGCCACCGTTTTCTGATTCGGGCGATCAGCGCCAAGAGTTCTGCGTAACCTTCGCCCATCATCCGAGCCTCCGCCCCAGCAGGCCTTCGGCCGCGAGGCTGATTACCATCAGGAGCAATCCGTAGCGCCAGAGCGACTGTTGATCTTCCTGCTGCCGCGCCACCGTGCGTGCCTGTTGCTGGCCAGTTGCGTGGAGGCGCGAAATCCCGGATTGAAACGCATCCACGGTCATTCGGCGCGGATCGGCTTCACGCACGTCCACGTTGACGGCCGCGCGCCGTCCTTCAGCGCCGATCTGTACGACACCTGGGGTCGCACCGTCGGGACCGGCAAGCTCGCCGACGACATAGTCGGAGCGTCCGCTGCGAGGCGACGCGAGGTAGCGGATCGCTTCGTGGACGAATGGCAGGAACGCTGGCTGCAGCGGAAAGTCGTTCCAGGCATGGTTGAGGTCGGAACCGAACACCAGGACTTTGCCGCCCGACGTCCGCTCTTCAACGAGCGCAGGTGTTCCGTCGGCGTATCGGGCAATCACCTTCGCTGACGCCGGCGGCTCGATGAGGGCAGTGCGCGTGAAACTGACGTTACCAAGCGTTCCCGCGCCGCCGAACAGCCGGAACACGGGATGCCGGGCGTCATCGGGGGTGAAGGTCACAGGTGCAGCCTCTCGAGTGCGCCACGACGTGGCTACTACGCCGCTCAGCGCCTGTTTGACGACCGCCGGCTCCACGTCAGGCCCCGCGGTCAGCAGCACTCCGCGCCCGGAACGCACGAGCTCGGCCAGGCGTTCGCGGCCGCGTTGTTCGAGACCCCGGGTGCCCAGTACGACGACAACGTCCACGTCTCCGAGCGCCTTCGCGTCGAGCGAGGAAAACGCCGCCGCGCCCACTGCTTTGAACCTGAAGCCCGCAGCTCCGTCAACGACCGCGAGCGCCTGATCCAGATACAGCGACTCAGCTGGGCGGCCCGAAGCGGTAAGCCCCAGTACCGACACGGCGCTGGCGGGATCGAGCACGGCGTGCCGCACGTTATCCGCGAGAAAGCCATCGCGGTCGCTTATTGACGCCGACAGCGCACCCGATTCAATAGTGCCAAGCGAAACGCGAGCCTCGGCATTACTTCCAGGCTGCGCAGTGACGGCAACGGCCCCAAGCCGACGCCCGTCCACGGCAAACAGCACCTGCTCGATGGCGGGCTGCGACGAATAGTTCTGAACAACGGCAACCGCGTCGCCGCCCTCGACGCGAAGAGCCGTCACCGCAGCGTTCGTGGACGGGCCTTCGATCTCCTGTAGCTCGACGGACACGTTCTCGGGCACGCCACCATCGGTGGTGTCCCAGCCGCTCTGCTGAAGGTCGGTGACGACGACGATGCGTCCGGCGCGTCCGTCAAGCTCCTGGGCCGTGCGCTGCAGCGCGGTCTTGTAACGTGTTGCGCCCGAACCCGGTTTGAGCTGCGCGACGGCGGCCAGAGCGCCCGCCCGATCGAAGGAAACCGGCGTCATAACCTCCGCTGTGCGTGCGAATGACAGCACGGTAACCGCGTGCGTCGCTGGTGCTTCGCGAATCAACGCTGCGGCGCGGTCTCGTACCCGGTCGAACTGGCCGGGCCCGGTCACGCTCGCGGAGGTGTCGATCAGAATGGCCGTCACTGCGTCGCTCGCCGAAGCAGCCGCGGCAGAGAGATACGGCCGCGCAAACGCGCACGCCAGCAACACCAGAGCGGCGACGCGCAGCGCCAGCAGCACCAGCTCGCGCAGCCGGCGACGCCGGGACTGTTCCACTGGAGCCTGACGCAGGTACCGCATCGCGGCAAACTCCACGACGGGCTCGGCCCTGCGGTAAAAGAGGTGAATTGCAATCGGGATCGCCGCGGCCGCGGCGCCAACCAGGAAGAGCGGCGAGAGAAAGGAGAGGCCGAACATTATCGTGTCCGTCCTCTCGTGGACAGGTACGACATCAGCGCGAAATCAAGCGGCGTCGAGGTGTCGATCAACTCGTAGTCGATGCCTGCCGATCCCAGCTCCTGTCTGTAGCGGGCAACAGCCTGATTGAGCTCGTCGAGGTACCGCTGGCGAACCACTGCCGGCACGGCGATCAGCTCGTCGCCAAGCTCGATATCGCGAAATCGCGCCGCCCGGTCGAAAGGAAACGTCCGCTCGGCGGGATCGAGCAGGTGGAAGACGATGACGTCACTGCCCCGGAAACGAAAATGCCGCAAGCCATCGATGACCCGCTCCGGTTCGTCGAGCAGGTCGGAAATGAGCACCACGAGGCCCCGCCTCTTGATCCCGTCGGCAAGCAAATGAAGCGGCTTCGAGACATCGGTGCGCATCCCAAGCGTCAGCGTCTCCAGCGTCATCAGGACGGAACGGAGGTGACTCGGCCGCGCGCTCGGCGGCAGCATCGTCGAAATCGTGTCGTCAAATGTCGTCAGCGCCACGGCGTCGCGCTGCCGGTTCATCAGATACGCGAGGGATGCGGCGAGCATCGAGCCGTAGCGCAGCTTGGTGAGCCCGCGCGACTGGTAACCCATCGACGCGCTGACATCCAGCAGCAGATAACAGTCGACGTTTGTTTCTTCTTCGAACTTCTTGACGTAATAGCGATCGCTGCGTGCGTAAACTTTCCAGTCGATCGTCGACAGGTCATCGCCGGGAAGGTATTGCCGGTATTCGGCGAATTCGACGCTGAAGCCCTTGAAAGGACTGCGATGAAGCCCGGATAGAAACCCTTCAACGACGGTACGTGCTTTGAGCTCCAGCGTGCCCAGACGCGCGAGGGTCGCAGGATCCAGAAAACGCAGCTCGCTCCGTTTCCCGCCCTCCCGCGTCTTCATACCGACAGGCCGCTTCTCGGCACCGGCACCGCTTCGAGCAGGCGTGCGACGACGCTGTCGGCAGTGAGGTGCTCGGCTTCCGCATAGAAGTTGGTGACTATGCGATGGCGGAGGATGGGCAGGGCGAGCGCCTGAATGTCCCGGATCGACACGTGGTGACGCCCATGCATCAGCGCCCGTGCCTTGCCGCCGAGAATCAGGCCTTGCGACGCACGAAGTCCCGCGCCCCACTTCACGTACTTGTCGACGAAATCGGGCGACCCGTTCTGGCCCGGCCTCGACGCTGAGGCGAGCCGCACCGCATACCGCGCGACTTCATCGGTGACGACAACCTGGCGGACGATACGTTGGAACTCCAGGATGTCCGATCCGTTCAGGACCCGCGTCACGTTCGGCACATCTGTTCCAGTTGTTTCGGTCACGACGCGGACTTCATCGTCTTCCGGCAGGTAGGTCATCACGACGTTGAGCATGAATCGATCGAGCTGGGCCTCAGGCAACGGGTAAGTGCCTTCGAGCTCGATTGGATTCTGGGTCGCGAGGACGAAGAACGGACGTTCCAGTGGATAGGTCCGCCCGGCCGCCGTCACGTGGAACTCCTGCATCGCCTCGAGCAGCGCCGCCTGAGTTTTTGGCGGCGTGCGATTGATCTCGTCCGCCAGAATGATCTGCGCGAATACCGGCCCGTGCACGAAGCGGAGGGTACGTGTGCCGTGTTGCTCGTCCAGAATCTCAGTCCCCGTGATGTCGGCGGGCATCAAATCGGGCGTGAACTGAATTCTCTTGAAGCTGAGATCGAGAATCTCGGCGATCGTCTTGATGAGCAGCGTCTTGGCAAGCCCGGGGACGCCTGTAATAAGACAGTGTCCGCCCGTGAAGAGCGCGATGAGAACCTCATCGACGACTTCGTCCTGCCCCACAATCGCCTTTCGCAGCTCCACGAGGATCCGCTCACGGCCTTGTTGTACGCGCTCTGCGAAGTTTGGAACTACGGCGGTAATGGACATGACGCTCCTAGTGCGTCAGGCTGTAAATGATCTCGTTAATGAACATGCGGTAGGCGTCGGCCGTGTACTTCAGATAGCCCGGGTACTCTTCGGCGTTCGACCACTCCACGCCGTCGCCCATGTCGGTATTCCAGTTGGCGAGCACCATGGGGCGTCCGCGGTCGTCCAGGATTGCCCTCAGACGCGCCACAAATCCACCCTTCTCCCACGTACGGCCGGCAAAAAACGAACCGAGGCCGGGCGTCTGGGGATACGCAGTGATGTTATAGAACGATGTGTAAATCGGATGAGGCGGTTCCAGATCGACGATCTGGCGATCGGGAAACACCCGCCGCATCTCGTCGGTGAAGTTGTCCCACTCGTACGGACCGTGGAAATCGTCGAATGTGGCGGTGCCGCCGCGCAGCAGGAATTCGCGGAGGATCGACACTTCTTCGTCGCGGAGGCGCAGGTTTCCGGGCTCGACGAAATAAATCCAGCCCTGTTCCCAGAGCTTGGGATCGTCCAGCGTCAGCACGATCGGGTCGTTGACTTCGATTGCCGTCGCGGTCCGCAGCCGCCGCGATAGGTTCTGTTCCGCAGCGGGCGCATCGATCGCCCACGGCTCGCCCCAGTAATCCAGGCGATAGCGGTTGTCTACGGTAAAGGCGGAGTAGCGGATTCGTACGAAGGTCCACTGAACGCCCGCAAAACGCTCGTCCTGCAGCAGCGATACCTGGGCGATTGCCTCGGAAAGCCGCATCGGCTGCACCAGCAGCAGGCCTGCGAGCAGGGCGCTGACGTGAAGCGCGGGTGCCGATACAGCGCGGAGCCAGCGAGAGGGGCGCACCATCACCGGCCCGCTCCGCCTGCCGGCTGTGCGTTCACAATCCTGAGCAGCAAGTCCTGGGCGCGCTCGAACGACGGAGCGATTTCCAATGCCGCAAGGGTTTCGCGTTTCGCGTCGCCGAACTGGTCCGCCAGCAGAAACGCTTCCGCCAGGTCGACGTGCGCGACCGCCCTGTCCGCCGGACCCGCCGCCAGCGCCGCGCGCAGCGCCCGCACGGCCCGCGGGGCATCCTTCTGCTTCAGGGCATACCGGCCAACTACTGACTGCGCCGGTGCATCGAACGGGTCGAGCTCGGCAACTCGTTCGTTGGCAGCGGCCGTCCGTGCCTCATCGCCGAGCGGCGCCACGAGGCCAGCCAGCTGGCGCGCCGCCTCTACGTCGGACGAATCCACCTTCACAACCGCCTCGAGTGCGCGAATTGCGCCCGCTGTGTCGCCCTGCTTCGTGGCGATGACGGCAATCATCGCATTCGGGTTCTGTTGACCGTTGGCTGCCGGGACGAGCTTCGACGCACGCTCCAGCGCCTCGATGGCAGGGGCCATCGCACCGGACTCGTAGAGCGCCCGCGCGAGCATCATCTGAACCGCGAAACTGCCCGCGTTCTCGCTTGCGAGCATCTTGAGCTGATCGAGCGTGGGCTTTTCCGGGATCGTCGGCGTCTTCATCGCGCGCCGCAAATCCGCGTAATCACGTTCGAGCCTGGCGTCGAAGCTCGCCTGAACGTCATCCAGCGTGACGTTGAAGGCTTCCTTGAAGGCTGCGTCGGTTTCGAGCCCCTTTCCATAGGCTCTGAGCAGCCGCCACCAGGCCTCATTTCCATATGTGTCGATCAGGTGTTCGACGACGAGGGACGACTGGTGATAGAGAAGCGACCACATCCGCGGATCGCTGAATGCCTCTTGAATGTCGCGCACCTTGGGCAGCTTTCCTGCGTCGAGCGCCTGCGCGAAGGGAACTTCCATCTCGCGGCCCCAGTCGGGCCGGGCGCGCCGTTCTTCGAACTGGGACATTCCCTCTGACAGCCATCGCGGGATCCGGTTGTTCGACATCTGCAGGCTGATGACGTGCGCCATCTCGTGCCACAACGTGGCGGCCCAGCTGAATTGTCCCGGCGCACGCGCGCGCGGCGAGTCGAGCGTCACGACGCGGCCGAAACAGGCCCCGAGCGCGCCGATGAATCCCGGCAGACCGATGGTGCGCACCGCAAAGTCGTCATGTTTTGGAAACATTTCGACGAGAATCGGCCCTGTCGGCTTGAACTGGTGGAGGCGTGACAACGTATCGAGCGAGAGGCGCGCCAGCTGCACGACGTGCTCACGCATGACTCCCACCTCGTCCGGATGGAGGCGGATCACCAGATCCCCGTCGCGAATCGTCTCGAACTTGTCGACCGTGTCGAGCATCGAGAGCTGGTTAAAAGTCACGACGTTAAAGGGATCCGCCTTGAACGCCGTCTCGAGCGCCTTTCTGGCACCCGCCTCGTCCCCTGTGCGGAGCAGGTGTCCGCCGAGATCTGCGTACGCGCGCGTGCTGCCCGCATCGATAGCGAGCGCTCGCCGAGTCAGCTCGACGGCCTCGTCGAAGCGGTAGTTGCGCGCAGTATGGTCCCCCACAACGCGGTACGCGTCTCCGTAGGTCGGGTTCAGCTTCAGGACGCCGTCCACTTTCGTTTGAAACTCCGTCGTCCTGCCTTCGAGAAACGCCATGGCGGCGTCCAGCGACCGGGCCTCGAGACTGTTGGGATTCACCGCGAGCGCCTTCTCGATCAAGCCGCGCGCTTCCGCCCGTTCGCGGTTGTCCAGTGCCAGTTCAGCGAGCAGCAGATGCGCCGGGACGTAGTTGGCGTTGGTTTTCAACGCCGCTTCGATCGCCGACTTGGCCGCCGGCGGATCTTCCTCGAGCGTCGTCTCGGCGAGACGCACCTGAGCGGGGACATAGTCGGCGCGAGCTTTGAGCGCCGCCTGGAACGACTTGAGGGCCTCGCTGCGGTTGTACTTCTCGAGAAACAATTCTCCCCAGGCGGTGTTGATCACGGGATCGTTGGGCGCCAGCATGTTCGCGTTGCGGAAAAAGCCGTTGGCGTCCTGGAAGCGGCCGAGTGCGCGCGCGGCAAGACCGAGCCGCATCAGATCTGACGGCATATCGTCGGCGCCGCGCGTCAAAACGACCTGGAGCGTTCGCGTTCCGTCCGCGCGGCGGCCCAGATAAAGCTGGAGCAAGCCCAACTCGAGCGCTGCGTCGCCGGCCGGGGAAGAAGCAGCGAAGCCGGCCAGGAGCTTCTCGGCGTCCGCGTACCGGCCGCGCGCCACGTGGGCCCGAGCGCGCCACACGGCGGAGCGCTCGTCGGTGGCCGACCGCAGAAAATCCTCGATTTGATCGTATTGGCCGGCGTTGAACGCCCGGTCGGCGGCCGCGGCTGGCGACGTGTCAGCCGTCGGGGTCTGCCCGGAGGACGAGGTGGTGATGGCGATCAGGAGCGCCGCGCAGACAGCGCAGAACTGCCGCCCCGTCAGCACCGGGGACTGCGGTGTCTCGCGATCGACTGCCATCGGAGTTCCGTGAGTAGCAGTATATGTCACGTGGCAGTCCTGCTCAGGAGCAAGTGAGGTGCCGCAGCGCCTCGTTTTCGACCCGAATCCGGTGGCGCAACAGCAGGCTGAACAGCAGGGTCGCCACCGGACCCGTTACGCGCGCGTCCACAAGCAGCGCCATGCTCACCAGCTCGCCAACGACAGCAATGTAATTCGGGTGCCGTACGACTGCGTAAGGTCCGTGTACCACGAGGGACGAGCCGGGCACGACCAGAACACGGAAGGTCCATCGGTGGCCGAGCGACGCGACCGCCCAGTACTTCACCGCCTTTGAGAGAACCATCAATAGAGCCCCGAACAGCGTGTTGAGTCCAGGACCCGACCCGAAGATCGCGCCTTCGACGGCCATCGCCACAAAGGCGCCCGGATACGCCCATTGCATCCTCGCATATACATCCTGCGGCGCTTCGACGGCGCCGCTGTCGCGCAGCAAACGCTCGTTACGCCTGGAAATCCGCAGCTCCACCAGCATCATGGCGAGAACGGCCCCAAGCGCGACGGAGGCCATCAGGAGAGGTGACTCCATCAGCCGCGCGCCAGACGAACGTCACCAGCGACGCCGACGAGAAGGTTCACCGGCGAGGGCCACCGGGAGCCAATGGCTTCCACCACCGCGAGGCTGCGGGGCGACGCCACGAGCGAGCGCAGCGTGCGATCGAGGCGCCACTTACCGGAGAACTCCCGCTGTCGTGCGGCGCGCAGATGCTCGTGGGCGGGCACATTCCGCTCGAACTCTTGCAGCGCGGCCTCGGCCGCGAGCTCTCCGCCCCGCAGAGCGAAGCGCATGCCGTCGCCCGTCATCGGGTCGATGAAGCCTGCGGCATCGCCCGCCAGCAGGAGTCCGGGACAGCCGGCCGTTGTCGCATCGACTGCAAGCGGCCCAAGTGAAGCGACGGTCGACACTCGCCGGGCCCGGGCGAACCGCGGCCGGAGCGCGAGATTCCTGGTGATCGCATCCTCGATCACCTGCTCGGCGTTCAACCGATCGTCGCGCTGCGTCCGTTTCAGCTCGCGCACGACGCAGACGTTGGCGACGTCGTCGGGCAGCGGCGCCACACCGGCGTAATGGTCGATGCCAATGTGCATTTCTCCACGCGCACTCAATCCGTCTACATCGGTGAAGTACGTGCCGAACGCCCAGCGTTTCGGGCGTGGTGCGAATCGGGTCAATCCGAGCGCGAAGCCCAGCTTCGAATGCCGGCCGTCTGCCGCGATAACCATTCGTGCTGGGAACTCCTCGTCGTGGGACCGATGCCGAATGCGGATGCCGCTCACGCGCGCGCCTCTCGAACCGGTTGCAGGTCCCACCACGTGCACATGGGGAATGAACTCGGCGCCGGCAGCGATAGCGGCATCGAGCAGCAGTGAGTCGAGATCGCGACGCCGCAGGGCGCCACCAACCATGGCATCCGGATAGTCGGCGGCCACGCATGCCCCGCCGGGTCCTGTGACGAGCATGCCGGTGAACGGGCGCGCGCGGACGCGAATCGCACGGCCGACACCGAGTCTGTCGAGTATGGCGAGCGTGCCCGGGTTCAATGTGTCGCCGCACAGCTTGTCGCGCGGGAACGACTCTCGATCGATGAGCCTGACCTTCACACCCGCGCGAGCCAGGACAAGCGCGGCCACACTGCCCGCCGGTCCGGCACCGACGACCAGCACCTCACGATCGGGCCTTCCTCGACCGGCCGGGCGCGACGCCGAGCGTGGCCGTCCTTCCAGCCCGCCCGAGTTCGCGGTCACTGCGCTCGCCCCAGCACCAGCGCGCTGTTCTTCGATCCGAATCCGAGGCAGTTACACAATGCCACTTCCACATCGGCCGGCCGCGCTTCGTTCGGTATGAAGTCCATGTCGCACGCCGGATCCTGATCCACCAGGTTGATTGTTGGCGGCAGCAGGCCGCGCGTCATCGCAAGCGCGGTTGCCGCGACACCGGCGGCGCCGCTCGCTCCTTGCGGATGGCCGATCATCGACTTGGTTGACGACCCCGGCACCGAATCGGCATAAGGCCCGAAGACCCGGCGCACGCAGCGGGATTCGATGGCGTCGTTCAACAGCGTCGAGGTCCCGTGATAGTTGACGTATCCGATTTCGCCCGGCTGGCGATGGGCCCTGGCCAGCGCCGTTTCGATACAGCGGATGATTTCGTCGCCATCAGGATCCATCTGCACACGGTGATAGGCGTCGCACGTGGACGCGTAGCCCTCGATCCGGGCGTAGCGTTTCGCGCCGCGCGCAATCGCGCGATCCTCGCGTTCGAGCACGAACATCCACGCCCCTTCGCCAAGTACGAACCCGTCGCGTCCGCGATCGAACGGACGCGATGCTTCGCCAGGGCGATCGTTATAGCGCGTCGACACCGCCCGCATCCGCGAGAACCCGAAGATCATGCCGGGGAGCACGCAGCCGTCCGTTCCGCCCGATAAGAGAACTTCGTATTCGCCCGACCGAATCAGCGAGACGGCATACCCGATCGCGTCAGTGGAGCTCGTGCAGCCACACGACAGAACGTGGCTGAGACCGCGAAGCTGTAAAGCAATCGAGATTTCGCTCGAGACCATCCCGCAGATGCCAACGGCGATGGCGTACGGCGTAACGTGGCGGCCGCCCGTCGTGAAGAAATCCTCGTACTGCTTCTCCCCGATGTCGATGCCACCACCTCCGCTCCCGATCAGCACTCCGGCGTGTGGTTCTCGTGCCCGGAGGCCCGCGTCGCACCAGGCTTCTCGCGCGGCAATGACGCCGAACAACGCCGCGCGCGAATACCGCTTGGGATCCGCACGCCCCTCTCCGTTCTCTCCCTCGAGCGGCAAGGCCTGAACGATCGAAACGGGAGGAACTGACGCCGCCACACGGCAGGGATAACCCGAGGCGTCGAACTGCGTGATTGCCTTGCACCCGCTGATGCCATGGCTCACGTGATGCCAGTAGCAATCACGACCCACACCGAACGGCGACACCGCGCCAATGCCGGTGATCACGACTGCCGGCTGCCCGTTGCCAGACATGGGGTCACTATAATATCGGGCGTGCGCGTTCACGCGGTCTCATCTCCGCGCTTCGCGCGCCTCTTCAGCGCGGCGGGAGCGCTTCTCTTCGCCGGATCGATTACCTACTTCTTCGTGGCGTATCTGACGAGCTTTGGCGCCACCACGTCGAGCGAAGACGACGTCGCGGCGGTTACGTTCAACGTAACGCTGTTTACGCTGTTCGCCGTCCATCACAGCGTGTTCGCACGTGGGCCCATCCGGCAATGGGTTGCCCGGACAGTGCCTCCGGAACTCGAACGTTCCGTTTACGTGTGGATCGCCAGCATTTTGTTCATTGCAGTATGTGCATGGTGGAGGCCAATCGATGGCGTTGCGTGGGCCGGAAACGGCGCCGGAGTGTGGGCCCTTCGTGCCGTTCAAGCCGCAGGCATCTGGCTCACTCTCCAAAGCACCGTCGTCCTCGACTTCCGCGATCTCGCCGGACTCCGCCTCCGGAAACCGGCTTCTCAGGAGTCTGCGGTAGCCGGAAGCCTTCAGGCTTCCGGCGGCGCATCGGCATCTTCCGGAATGGAATTCCGAACGACGGGTCCGTATGGCTGGGTGCGCCACCCAATCTACGTCGGATGGTTTCTTCTCGTCTGGGGCGCGTCGCCGATGACGATGACACGGCTGACGTTTGCTGTCGTCAGTTGCGTGTACTTGCTGATTGCCATCCCGCTGGAAGAACGAACGATACGGGCGGCGTCCAGCGGCGCATATGAGCGCTACATGGCACAGGTCAGGTGGCGATTAATACCCGGAGTGTACTAACGGGCCGACCTGAAGGTCGGCCCCGACACGTCGGATGCTGGAGGTCGGCCCCTACTCGTCGTAATCCTCTTTTGGCAACCCTTCGAGGTCCTGCACGAAGACCAGCGCCTGGTGCGAAGGGATCTCGAACCGTTTCCCG
This sequence comes from uncultured Acidobacteriota bacterium, assembly GCA_963814955.1. Lineage (GTDB taxonomy): Bacteria > Acidobacteriota > Vicinamibacteria > Vicinamibacterales > UBA2999 > DATCJA01. Next base: position 266,930 of record CAWFEX010000004.1, on the reverse strand, counting down.
CACGTCTTGCACGTTACCTCATCGTCTACACGGATGAGGTGGTCCTTGACCTTTTGAAAGATCGCACGGTCTCGTTCGCTTGCCCCTGACGGGATCTGCGTTTTCCGGGTCCGACGTACCCATCGAACGGAATAGTCGTTCGTACGGCGGCAGCGCGGACACTGCAGTCTCGCAGGTCGCTGTTCGGTCTGCTCGTTGAAGAAGTGGCGTTCGTCCACATCAGTCAGCGTACACCGTCGCTCGCTGATTCCGGAGGCCTATCGGCATGCGGCTACCTGATACACTGGCCGAAGCCGCATGGCTGACCCGACCCCGCCGACGCTTCCGTCGGAACTCCCCATTCTCCCTCTTCGCCGGACGGTGGCGTTCCCGCTCACGCTCCAGCCGTTGGCCGTCAACCGACCGGTGTCGATCGAATCGGTCAATCGCGCGCTTGGCGGCGACCGCTTGATCCTCCTGCTGCTGCAGCGGAACGACAATGACGATCCAACCCCCGACGATCTGTTTCGTGTAGGGACCGTGGGCATCATCCGCCAGATGGCAAAAGGTGGAGGCGGGATCAACGTCATCATCGAAGGAGTGGCACGCGTGCGCGCGGACGTGGTCACGCGGACCGGCACCTCGATGCGGGCGCAGATTACGCCGATGCCGGAGGACGTCGAGCGAACGATCGAGGTGGATGCGCATGTGAGGCGCATTCAGGAGCTCATCGAAAAAGCGCTCTCGCTGGCTCCCGGCCTGTCGGAGGAACTGCGCAGCGTTGTCATGAACATCGACGATCCGCTGCGACTGGCCTACGTGCTGGCGTCGCTTCTCGACATCAAACCGGCCGAGAAGCACGCGATTCTCGAGGAGAACGACATTCCGAAGAAGCTGCAGGCCATTGTCAACGCGCTGACCCGTGAGATTTCATTGCTCGAGCTCAAGGGCAAGATCGAGTCGCAGGCGCAGCAGGAAATGACCGATGCGCAGCGGCAGTACTACCTGCGGCAGCAGCTGAAGGCCATTCAGCAGGAACTCGGGGAAGGCGAAGGCAACGAGATCATCGACATTCGAAAGCGGATCGAGGACGCCAAGCTTCCCGAATCTGTGCACGCCTCGGCGATGCGAGAGGTCGATCGGCTGGCACGCATGGGTACCGCCTCACCCGAGTACCAGATGCTGCGGACCTATATCGACTGGCTGCTGGATGTGCCATGGTCGGTCACTACGCCCGATCGGATCGATCCCGTCGAAGCAAGAAAGGTCCTCGACGAGGACCACTACGATCTCGACAAAGTGAAACAGCGCATCGTCGAGTACCTGGCCGTACAGAAACTCAAAGGCGACATGAAGGGGCCGATTCTCTGCTTCGTCGGCCCGCCAGGTGTGGGCAAAACCTCGCTCGGACAGTCGATTGCGCGGGCAATGTCCCGGAAGTTCGTGCGCATTTCGCTCGGTGGGATCCGAGACGAGGCGGAGATTCGCGGGCACCGGCGAACTTACATCGGCGCGATTCCGGGCCGCATCGTCCAGGCGCTCAAGCAGGCGGGCTCGATGAACCCGGTCTTCATGCTGGATGAAATCGACAAGGTTTCGGTCGGCTATCAGGGCGATCCTGCCGCGGCGCTCCTCGAGGTGCTCGATCCCGCGCAGAACCACACGTTTCGCGACCACTACCTGGAGGTGCCGCTCGATCTTTCACGGGTATTGTTCATTGCGACGTCGAATCAGTTGGGGACAATCCATCCAGCGCTCCTCGACCGCATGGAAATCATTCCGCTCTCCGGCTACACCGAAGAGGAGAAGGTTCATATCGCGCGCAAGTACTTGCTTCCGCGCCAGATGGACGAGCACGGGCTCCCGGACGACGCTCTCCAAATCACTGACGCGGCGCTGAGTGTCATCATCGCCGAACACACGCGGGAAGCCGGGGTTCGGAATCTGGAGCGCCAGTTGGGCACTATCAGCCGCAAGGTTGCCGCGCGGCTGGTTGCCCGGTCTTCCGAGGACGGAGCCGCCGCTGGAACCGTCATCGATGCCCGGGACGTCGATGATTACCTCGGTCCGGCCCGGTTCAGGAAGGAGATGGCCTTCCGCACGTCCCGTCCCGGCGTTGCGACGGGCCTTGCCTGGACAGAAACAGGTGGCGACGTGCTTTTCATCGAAGCGACCTTGCTTCCAGGCGGAAACCAGAACATTATTCTCACGGGCCAGCTCGGCAATGTGATGCAGGAATCAGCCCGCGCGGCGGTGAGCCACCTGCGCGCGCGGGCCGAAGAGCTGGGAATCTCGCCGGAATTCCTTGCCAAGCACGACCTGCACGTCCACGTGCCGGCCGGGGCTATCCCGAAGGATGGCCCGTCGGCTGGCGTGACGATAGCGACTGCGATCCTGTCGGCGGCGTTGAATCGTCCGGTCAGGCAGGACGTGGCAATGACAGGCGAGATCACGCTGAGCGGGCTGGTGTTGCCGATAGGCGGTATTCGCGAAAAGTCGCTCGCAGCGCGCCGTGTTGGTATCAAGACGGTGATTCTGCCGGCGTTGAACGAACCGGACCTCGAGGAGCTCCCTGAGGAAATCCGCCGCGAGATGACGTTCGTCCCGGTAGAGACACTCGAACAGGTAATCAAGGTGGCCATTCCGGATGGTGCGATGGTACAAACTTCGGACGCGCAAACGGTAAGTAGTCACGCCGAGTCGGACCGTTAGTGGCAGCCGCGATCGTTTTCTACGTAACTGGCCATGGATTTGGCCACGCCTCACGCACCATCGAGGTCATCAATGCCGTGCTCGCCAAGCGCCCGGAAACGCGCGTCGGCGTACGCACGTCGGCACCGCGGTGGCTCTTCGATCTGACCGTCAAAGGCAAGGTGGCCTTCGGCACTCTCGAGTGCGACACCGGCGTCGTCCAGATTGACGCGTTGACGCTGGATGAAGCCGACAGCATCCGGCGCGCCTCGGCTTTTCACAGCGACCTTGTCACACGCGCGGCCAGCGAAACCCGAGTGCTCCGGGAGCTCGGCGCAGGACTGATCGTCGGCGACATTCCGCCGCTTGCGTTTGCGGTGGGCGCTGCGGCGGGCATCTCTTCGATTGCGCTCGGCAACTTCACGTGGGACTGGATCTACGCCGACTATCCGCGCGTCCGGCTCGCGCCGTCACTGCTCCCGACGATTCGTGGGGCATACGCGAAGGCATCGATGGCGCTGCGGCTGCCCATGTCCGCCGGATTCGACAGCTTCTCAAACGTCAGGGACATCCCCTTCATCGCGCGACACGCCACAAAGACACGCGAGGAAGTCGTCAAACTGCTCAAGCTGCCCAGCGACAAACCGCTCGTGCTGACGTCGTTCGGCACCTACGGTGTGCCGGGACTCGATACCGACGCCCTCGTGAAACTGAAGAAGTACGTCGCCATTGTCGTGGAGAGCCAGCCAGTCGGCCGCGGGAAGAAAGAGACGCCCCTCTCGGAGCGACGCGGCTCGCTGATCTCCGTGAATGAAGAGGCACTGTACGACGCAGGCATTCGATACGAGGACCTGGTGGGTGCGGCGTCCGTGGTTGTGACCAAGGCTGGCTACGGGATCATTTCCGAGTCGATCGCCAACGATACCGCCGTGCTGTACACGTCGCGCGGCCACTTTCCGGAGTACGAAGTGCTCGTCGAGGAAATGCCGAAGTACGTGCGGTCGGCGTTCATCAGCCAGGAGGACCTCTTCACGGGCAAGTGGGATTCACACCTGGACAAGCTCCTCGCGCAGCCCAAGCCGAAGAAGAAAGCCGAAACCAACGGCGCCGAGGTCGCCGCGGACATACTGCTCGCAGCGCTCGACAAGCCACCACGCAAGCCGCGAGGAAGGCCCCGGACGAAGGGATAGAGGTTTCAGGCCTGGCCCTTGACGCAGGTTACCAGGGTCCACATCGGGGGGAAATTCACCTTTTCGATCGAAATCGGTGACAGATGCGCCTGGTCGAGAAATTCTCTGAGAACGAGATCCAATCTGAACCCGACATGAACGGTCAGCGGTGAGAGCACCCGCTCAAGCCACGACGACAGCCGACTGCGTACTGCGGAAGTGGTTGAGGATCACGATGCGCCCGCCCGGGCGGCACACCCGACGCATCTCGCGCGCCACCCGGACAGGATCGGCAACGACGCTGATGACGTAAGGGGCGCACACGCTGTCGAAGGAATCGGTCGGGAATGGCAACCTCGCCGCGTCCTGCTCGAGCAATTCCACGTGCGTCAGCCCCGCGCGCGCAATGCGTGCTCGTGCCCGATCGAGCATCGCCGTCGAGAGATCAATCGCGGTCACGCGGCAATCACGCGGATACAAGGGCGCATTGATGCCGGTTCCCGCGCCGATTTCCAGAACGCGATCGCCAGGTCGAATCCCCATGCGCCGTATCGCCGCTATCCGTCCCGGCTGGAGCGGCGCCCCGAAGACCAGGTCGTAAACGGGAGAGAGCCTGACATAAACACTGTCGATGAAACCGTTGCCAGACGCGGTCGTCCGGAGATCCGGGACGAATGGATCAGAGGCGAAATGGCTCTGCTGACGCGACGACTCCATGTGTGTCGGCGGCGCAACGTTTGTGCCGAAAACGGTGCTCTGGTCCGGCTAAAGCCGGACACGACGTTCGAGAGCGGACGATCTAGTCCTTGTTACACATCACGAGCGACCAAAGGGGCGGGATGCTTACCTTTTCGATCGAAACCGGTCGCAGTTCAGATTGAGCGAGGAAGCCTGGCAGATCGAGGTCGGACTTGAAACCAATGTGGACCGTAAGCGGGGACAGCGCGCGGTCGAGTCGCGAGAGAACCGGGTTGACGCTGCGGAAATGGTTGAGGATGACCATCTTCCCGCCTGGCTTGCACACCCGTCGCATTTCGCGCACGACTTTCACCGGATCGGGAACGCAGTTGATGAGATACGGTGCATAGACGATGTCGAATGAGTCGTCGGCAAACTTCAACGCGGCCGCGTCCATCTGCATGAGGCGAACGTGCGAGAGGCCTTTACGCCGCATGCGGCTCCGCGCTTTCTCGAGCATGGACGCCGAAAAGTCGATCCCGGTGACGCGGCAGTAGAGCGGATAGAGCGACGCATTGATGCCGGTCCCTACTCCCACTTCGAGCACGCGATCGCCGGGCGTAATACCGATGCGCTCGAGCGCCACCAGCCGGCCGGGATGCAGGATCGGGCCGAAGATCAGGTCGTAGACGGACGCCAGCTTGTCGTAGACACCTTCGACAAAATCGTTCTCGATGGCTATGACTGAAAGCGCCTGACTGCCGACGTCTGAACGGAACTCATCGTCTTCACGCTCGAACAGCGGCATTCGCTAGTCTCCAGCCGTAACCTGTTGGGAAAGCGGGAATTTCGGTCTACCAGACCAAGGCCGTCAATCGAACCGTTCCGGCACTATACAACAATTTGAATTGCAACTGGTTCCGAAAATCAGACAGCTGGCTGGACGGCGGCCAGCACTTCGAGCGCCGCCTCGACGCGTCCCGACGGGGCCGCGACGTGAGTGCCCTGCACGATGCCCTTCAGCGCGCAACCGACTTCGCGCGCAATTGCCACCCCTTCCGCCGCTGCGGCTTCGGGCGATGAAACGCGGCGCATGCGATCGAGAACCACATCAGGGACGCGAACGCCCGGTACCTCGTTGGCCATGAATTCCGCGTTCAGCACGCTTTCGAAGGGCCACAAGCCGAGGATAATCGGCAGCTTCGCGGACTCGACGCGCCGATAGAATCGTTCGAAGGTGGCCACGTCGAACACCGGTTTGGTGACCGCGAACTCCGCGCCCGCCTCCACCTTGTACGCGAACCGTCGAACTTCGCTGTCCAGGTCTTCCGCTCCGGGATTGACCTGCACGCCCACGTGAAAGGCTGTCGGACTCCCAATCGCCTGACCGCCGATGTCGAGGCCGTGGTTCAGCCGTGACACGACGTTGGTGAGCCCAATCGAGTCGACGTCGAACACCGCGGTCGCGTCGGGATAGTCGCCGACCGTCCGGGCATCACCCGTGACGATCATGAGGTTGCGTACACCCATCGCGTGCGCGCCGAGGAGATCCGATTGCATGCCAAGCAGGTTTCGATCCCGGCAGGAGTCCTGCAAAAGGGTCTCAACGCACGCTTTCTGCTGTATCAACACGGCGAGCGACAACGCGCTCATACGCGCGCCGCGCTGGCCGTCCGGAATCTGAACCACGTCTACACCGTGCGCTTTCAATGCGCGCGCGGAATCGATCATTGCGTCGCCGAGGAAACCTTTCGGCGGCGTGAGCTGTACGACGGTGACGAATCGTCCCTGAGACAGCGCACGCCCAAGAAGGGACCGCTCGGCCTTGGGCACAACGGGCACACCCTGGTCGGCGACAGCCACCTGCGCACGATAAGGTTCGGCCGCCGTGGTCCCACGATTCGCCGTACGCGCAACGTCGGGTGCGGATCTCTTGACGGCAATCGCGATCTGCCGGATGTGCTCTGGCGTCGTACCGCAGCACCCTCCGACGAGCCTTACACCCTGGTTGATGAACCGCCGTGCATAAGACGCGACGTACTCCGGGGAAGACAGATAAAGGTTTCGACCTTCCACGTCCCTGGGACGGCCGGCATTCGGCTGTGCAGACAGCCGCGCTCGTGTCACCGCAGCCATCCGCTCGATGGTTTCGAGCATGGGTGCCGGGCCGATGCTGCAGTTGACGCCGACCACGTCGGCGAAGGAATCGAGCGCCGGCGCGAATTTCTCTGGGGGGGCGCCATCGAGGGTGTTTCCGTCTTCCTCGATCGTCATCTGCGCGACCACCGGCAGGTCGCAGATGCTGCGGATGGCCGCAATAGCGGCGCATATCTCGCTGAGGTCGCGGAACGTTTCGAGGATGAACAGATTCACGCCGCCGGCGACGAGCGCTTCGGCCTGTTCGCGAAAGAACGCCTCTGCTTCGTCCTTCCCGGTCCTGCCCCACGGCTCGATACGGATTCCAAGCGGCCCGATCGCGCCCGCGACGTATGCCTTGCCGTTGGCAACCTGCCGCGCAAGACGCGCACCCTCGACGTTGATGTCCCGCAGACGGTCGGCCAAACCGAATCCGCGCAGCTTTATACGGTTGGCGCCGAACGTGTTGGTTTCGACGACATTCGCCCCGGCCCGAACGTACTCGTGATGTACTTCAGAGACGCGGGTCGGCTCCGTGAGATTCAGCGCGTCGAAGCAGCGGTTGATAAAGACGCCCTTCGCGTACAGCATCGTCCCCATCGCGCCGTCGCAGACGAGCACACGTTCGTCAACCGCTTCGAGAAAGGGCTTCATCTGCGTGGTTCGGCGTGTTCCATTATCTCACCTGATCGATCTTCCGATATTCGAGGGTTGAAGCGTCGATCAGGAGGTAAGACCTGTTGATTCGATCGATGCAGACAGATCGTACTCCCTCGCGATCGGATTCCGCGAACCGGTGGTGGTGGCCGCACAAATGCAAACGCGGCTTCACGGAGGCCATGAGATCATTGATCGCCGCCTTGCCGGCATCCCAACGCTTCCCCGCACTCGGGCGCTCTTCATCGCTGACGATGAACGGCCGCGGCGCTTCGTGCGTCATGAGAATGTCCACGTCTCGCAATCGCTTGCACGCCTCTATCTCCTCGCGCACAAAGTGGCGTCGTTTGTCATCCTTCGGCGTGTGCGGCAACAGTGCCGCTGGCGTGTCGTACCACTTCGGCGCATAAGTACCGCCAACGCCGGTAACGATGAGAGGACCTACACGCATCGAGGTCCCGTTCTTGATGTAGTGCAGGTTGGGGAGAACGTCGCGTCCCACCTCCCAATCGGCGATTCGGTCGAACCGCTCATTGTTGCCCTTGATCCAGTACAGAGGCGCTGGTGGCTCCGGGTAGGCGCCCGTGCTGCTGGCAACGTCGCCAACACATATCCACAATGGCACGTCCGCGTGCCTCAACATGGCCTGGCGCATGGCTTCGAAGTTGCCGTGGATGTCGGCGATCGCGCCGATCAGCATGTCTCGGGCGTGGGGCGCCGCGTCTTCGGCCGGCAGTGACGCGCAGGCTCAAGCCTGCGCTCTACACGAGCCCTACGATGACGCCGCCGCGGGCGTCTCTGCATTGACCGGAATTGGCACGAGCAGATCCTGCTTGTCCCAGATAAAGTCGTCCTTGCTGTAAACCGCGAGCTCGTAGTCCTTGCCCATGAATATCGCCGACACGGGACACGCTTCCTCGCAGTATCCGCAGAAAATGCACCGTGTCTTATGGATTTGGTACACGCTCGCGTATCGCGGGCCGGCCATCACGGTCCCGTCATTCTCCGCTGCCTCGAGATAAATGGCGTCGGCGGGACACGCCACCGCACACAGTCCGCATGCGACACACTTTTCCAGTCCGTTCTCGTCACGCATCAGCACCTGCTTGCCTCGGTATTTCGGGAACACCGGAATCTTCTCTTCCGGATAGTTCACCGCAACCTTCTTTTTGAACATGTGCTTGAACGTCGTGCCAAGCCCAACGAGCAACGGTCGAATCATGGAGCCATCATAGCAGTAGCCCCACGTAACGAGCCCGAGGCCGGGAGTCGGACGGCCGCCTACCAGCCAAGGGCATTGCCGCGGATATCGGATGTCAAGGACAGGCCCCTGGCTGGTTACAATGGGGCGCGTGCTCGAGGCTCCGATTTTCCTGTCGGCCGATCAGTCGCTGCTGACGACGCTGATCGTCAAGCTGGCGGTCATGGCGGTTCTGGCCACGATGCTCGCCCGGTTTCGGCGGTTCAGGCACATTCTGATCTTCGAGCGGCGCGTCTGGACCGACCGTCTCGTATTTGCGCTCGCGCTTGGCGTCCCTCTGATGGCCGGCGTAACGGCGCGGCTGCTGCTCAACTACAAGGCGACCGACCTGACGCTCGAGGGCGCCTTTCTCGGCGGACTGATTGCCGGCCCTTACGCGGGCGCAATCGTCGGAGTGCTGGTCGGAATCCCCGCGCTGGTCGCCGGCGAGTTCATCGCGATGCCTTTTGCAATCGGCTGCGGATTCGCCGGCGGCGGCATCCGCGAGGTCTGCCCGAAGGAAGCGATCTGGCAGTTCACGCCGTTCATCTTCGTCGACCTCCGGAAGTACCTGTGGCAGATGCTGCGCCGGTTCGAACCGAACTGGCAGTTCGTCCTTTTGTCGGCGCCCGTAGCACTCGAACTGCTGCGTCAGGCGCTTGGACTCCGGTTCGGTGCGTCGAAGTTGTTCTATCTGAGCTCGCCGTCGATGTGGATGACCACGCTGGTCGTTCTGGCCGCGGTCCTGGCCGTGGCCACTCCGATCAAAATCTGGAACAGCGCACGCATCGAACACCGTCTGCAGGAACAGGAAAAGCTCCTGCTCGCGGCGAAGATTGAAGCGCTCAAGAGCCAGATCAATCCACATTTCCTTTTCAACACGCTCGCGTCAATTTCCTCCCTCATCCGGTCGGAGCCTGAAACCGCGCGCACGCTAATCATCAAACTGTCGGGCCTGCTGCGGCGCCTTATTCGCAGCCATCAGCATTTCGTCACCCTGCGCGAGGAATTGGAGGCCATCGACGAGTACCTCGACATCGAGGTCGTGCGTTTCGGGCCCAATCTCGAGGTGCGGAAGGACATCAGCCCGGACACCACAGAACTGGTGGTGCCGAGCATGATTCTGCAGCCTCTCGTCGAGAACTCCATCAAGCATGGCCTGGCGCGGAAACTTGGTCCGGGATCGATTGTGATCCGCAGTTGGCGCGAAAACGGACGCGCGGTCCTCGAGGTTGAGGACAACGGCATGGGATTTCTGATCGCCAGACTCGACGAACCGATGTCGAGTGGTATCGGGCTCGCCAACGTCCGGGAGAGGCTCCGCGTGATCTACGGCGCGACGTCGCAGCTCACGCTGACGAGCGAGCCTGGCCGCGGCACACGCGTTCGCATGGAGATCCCCGAGCTCGTGGCCGTGGACCAGATTACGGCATGACCACCAGCGACACCGTATCCCTGACTGACAACCCGGGAATCGGCCGATGAGTGCGGACCTGACCACACCGCTGAAGGTCATGGTGGTGGATGACGAGCAGCCGGCGCGAGCCGAGCTGTGCTACCAGCTCGAACAGCTGGGGGATGTGGAGGTGGTCGCGGAGGCGGGAAACGGCGTAGACGCGCTGTCGGCCGTCGATAGATTCCAACCCGACTTGATCTTTCTCGACATCCAGATGCCAGGGCTCAACGGGTTCGAGGTGGCGCGGCGCCTGCTCGAAGGCGAACCTCAGCCGCCCGCCCTGGTGTTCGTCACGGCTTTCGATCAGCACGCCGTGGAGGCGTTCGAAGTCAACGCGGTCGATTACCTGCTCAAGCCTGTCGATTCCGGCCGGCTGGAGCAGGCACTTGCCCGCGCGCGCCGGCGATTGAGCCTGGATCGCTCCGACCCGGTCAACGATCAGCTCGAACGGCTCGTAAAGATGATGGCGAACCGGAGACGCGATCAGGTGGCCGTCAGGGTAGGCGAACGCTTCTTGCTGGTGCAGGCCGAGGAGATCATCTATGCCTCGCTGGCCGATGAGTCGATTAACATAGTTACAGGGCAGGTGACGGGGACGTCCAATTACAGAACACTGGACGAGCTGCAGGCGCGCCTGGACCCAGAGGTGTTCTGGCGCGTTCATCGGTCGCACCTCGTCAATATCAATAAAATCAAGGAGATAGTCCCTTGGTTCAGCAGGAACTACATCCTTCGGATGAAGGACGCGAAGGGAACGGAGATTCCGGTCAGCCGAACGCAGACCAAACGACTCCGGGAGTATCTGAAGCTCTGACGCCGTCGCTCGAGTCGTCTCTGGCAGCGCACGCGGAGTTCGTCGAGGGGGTTATCGAGCCGCAGGTCCAACTGGTTGTTGACGACCGTTCCGGTGCGATCCTTCATCGCCTCAACATCTGGAAGGACGAGGCCGTTGCCTGGGTGAAAACACTCGCGTCGGCAGCCGTTTACGCAACGCTCATCGTCACGTTTGGCTTTCAGGTCGCGCGTGTCGAAGGCCAGAGCATGGCCCCAACGCTCGCGGACCAGGACCGGCTCATCGTCAATAAGTTGACATATCGCTGGGGCGTCCCGCGACGCGGCGACATCGTCATGCTCTACTACCCGCTCAACCCGGACAAGTCGTTCGTCAAGCGCGTGATTGCCGAGGAAGGCGATCAGGTTCGCATCGTCGACGGCCGCGTGTTCGTGAATGACGTGCCAATGCAGGACGACTTCGTGCCTCCGGATACCGCAGCCACGATGATTTCGGACCCTCTGTCGTGCCGGAGGGCTATTACTTCGTGATGGGCGACCATCGGAACAATAGCTCCGACAGCCGGCACTGGGGCTTTGTACCGAAAAAATACATCATCGGGAAGGTACAGGTGCGGTGGTGGCCGATACCGACGGCACACATCTTCTGACCGTAAGTGCAAAAGGCAAAAGGCAAATCCGGGCGGTGATTACTTTTGACTTTTGACCTTTGACTTTTGACCTTTGACTTGGTCACTGACCGTTACTCTCAGGTCGTCCGCGTCCTCTATCGCGTCCTCGTCCTCAACCTCGCTGTCGCCCTCGTCAAAATCGTCCTCGGATACGTCACCGGGGCCGTGTCGATCACATCGGACGGCTTTCATTCACTGACGGACTCGGCGTCCAACGTCGTCGCGCTCGTGGGCGTCTCGATCGCCAGACGGCCCCCTGACGAGAACCATCCTTACGGACACCGCAAGTACCGAAACGATGGCGTCGCTCGGGATTCTCGTATTTCTCATCGTCGTGCTCGTACAGGTGCTGGGTGCCGCGTACGACAGGCTCATCAATGGCGGGGTCCCGCGTGTGTTTCCAGAGGGGATCGCCGTGATGACGGTCACACTGGTCGTGAACCTGTTCGTGGTGTCGTATGAGCAGCGCCAAGCCCGCGAATTGAACAGTGAAGTTCTCCACGCGGATGCGAAACATACACGCAGCGACGTGTTGACGTCGGGAGCCGTGCTCGGGGCGCTGCTCGGAGTCTGGTGGGGCTACCCGCTGCTGGACCCGCTCGCCGCGCTGCTGGTGGCTGCTTTCATCGGCCACGCCGGGTGGGAAATCGCACAGCAGTCCTCGCGCATTCTGGCCGATGAAATCGTGATTGCCGAAGACGATGTACGAGCGGTGGTGAGCTCCATTCCCGATGTTCTTGGCTGCCACCAGATCAGGACGCGCGGCTCAGCGGATCACGTGTTCATGGACCTGCATCTGTGGCTCGACGGTGGGACCACGCTCGAGTCGGCACATCGCACGTCTCACGTCGTAAAGGACCGGCTCATGAACCGTTTTCCCTCGCTCCGCGACGTCGTCATTCATATCGAGCCGCCACCTCCGCGTCACTCACCCGTCGAACGTAGCTGAGCCATTCCAACGCGCGAAGAACGCGACGGGAGCCGTCCGGTACCTCGCTTGCTCTGTTTTTTCCATTATGGAGAACCGTGAACTGGTCCGCGATGAGTCGATTGGAAGCCTCGTCCGCGGCGTTCTGACCGATTTGCGTACGTTGATCCGCGAGGAACTCGCCCTCGCACGGGTAGAGCTTCGAGAACAAGCCGGCCGGGCGCGAGCAGCCGCGGTGAGCTACGGGATCATGGCCGGCGCCCTGGGAGTCGGGACCATTTTCCTGCTCCTGGCAGCCGCCATGGGCATCGCCGATTTGCTGGAGTGGCCGGTTTGGGGTGGGTTTCTGACTGTTGCCGTTCTGTTGTGCCTGGTGGGATTCGTGGCGATGGCGTCAGGACGTAAGCAGCTGCAGCGGCTTCACGCTGTTCCACCCGAAACGGTCTCAACGCTAAAGGAGAATGCCGCATGGTTCGCGAAGCGGATGTCATACGGTCGGAGATAGACCAGACGCGCACCGACCTCGATCAAAAGCTGCTGCGGCTCGAGGCGCGCGCGCGCGAAATGACGCCACGTCGATACGCGCAGCGGTTTGTTCGGGACCGTGCGTTCGAGCAGGTCGTTGGCACCGCGCTGATGTTATCGGGCGCTATGATGGCGTGGCGACGCTACCGGCGCAGCTGACATCGAGAACGTTCGGATCGCCGGCACACTCGCGCGCCTGGCATCAGCTCGCGAGGTCATGAGCGATTCGAACGTTTATACGTCCCGGATCTCCCTCCCCGCTTTTCGATGAGGCAGATATCTCCGATCACCATCGCCTTGTCGATCGCCTTCAGCATGTCGTAAATCGTCAGCGCCGCAGCCGCAACCGCAACCAGGGCCTCCATTTCCACACCAGTACGTGCGCTCGTACGAACGCGGGCCTCAATCCGGTAACCGCGCGGCGCCGACGTCAAGTCCACGCTGATATGCGTTAACGGAAGCGGATGGCAGAGCGGAATAATCGTTGACGTCTGCTTCGCCGCCATGATGCCTGCCAGCCGTGCGGCCTGGAGCGGGTCGCCCTTTGCCACGGAGCCTGCCCGAATCGCGCTCAAGGCGGCGCGGCTCATGGTGATTTCGCCGCGGGCAATTGCCTCGCGGTCGGTCACCGGTTTGTCGCCGACGTCGACCATCTTCACGCGACCGCGACGGTCAACGTGCGACAGTGCTCTTGCCACTTCCTTCGTCTCCTTGCGCGAGATAGAACGAGAGGCTTTCAAGCGATACGGTCAGGTCCACGCTCTTCAGCTTCACTTCGGAGGGAACCTTCAGTGCGCCGGGAGAGAAGTTCAGAATGGCTTTGATACCGGCGTCGACGACCTGATCGACCACGGGCTGGGCGTGGTGCGCCGGCACGGCAATCACGGCAATGTCGAACCGTTCCCGCCGCGCGAGACGCTTCAACTCTCGAATGTCATGAATCGGAACGCCGCCGCGTGATTCGTGCCCGATCTTCTCGTTCGCGATATCGAAGAGCGCGGCAATCTCGAAACCTTCCTGGCGAAATCCCGGGTAGTCGGCCAATGCAAGTCCGAGGTTGCCGGCGCCCATGATGCCAACACGCAGCCTTCGGTCGAGACCCAGAATCTGTCGAAGATGGCGCCGGAGCTCCCTGACGTAGTAGCCCACACCGCGAACGCCGAACTCACCGAAATACGCGAGGTCTTTGCGGATTTGCGCGGCGTTGAGATGGAATTGTTCGGCGAGCGCCTGCGAAGAAATCGTCTGAATACCGGCAGCATCGAGCTCGTTGAGGCAACGTAGATAGACCGAAAGCCGGTTCGTCGTCAGCTCAGACACCTGTTCGGGTGTTTGCCTGCGCTTGTTCGGCGGATTCACAAGGTTAAATGCTACCATCTCGCGCGATGCCGGAATTTTCGCCGTACGTTCCATCGACACGGTCGCTACCGGAGTTCACGTTCAAGGCGCTCGTTCTCGGCATCCTCTTCGGTCTCCTGTTCGGTGCATCGACGGTGTATCTCGGACTCCGCGCCGGCCTGACGGTCAGTGCGTCGATTCCAATCGCGGTTCTCGCCATCTCGGTGCTGAAGAGGCTTGGCGGTTCCACCATCCTCGAAAACAACATCGTCCAGACAATTGGATCGGCGGGCGAATCGGTCGCGGGCGGCGTCGTATTCACCATTCCTGCGCTCATATTCCTGATGCCGTTCGGGCCGTCGTATTTCAACTATCTGCAGATCACTTTGTTGACGCTCGCCGGTGGAGTGCTCGGTGTGCTCATGATGGTGCCGCTACGCCGAGCGCTCATCGTGAAGGAACACGGGGTCCTGCCCTATCCTGAAGGGACCGCATGTGCCGAGGTTCTCGTAGCGGGCGAACGAGGTGGAAAGCTGGCGGCGCTGGTGTTCGGCGGCCTCGGCGTGGGGCTCCTCTGGAAGGCGCTTTCGTGGATTTTCAATCTCTTTCGCACGGAAATCGGCTACGTGATGCCGCGTACCAGCCAGTTTCCGAACGCGACGCTCGCCGTTGATATCTCCCCCGAATATCTCGGCGTCGGTTACGTAATCGGGCCGCGGATCGCCGGGACGATGGTGGCGGGCGGAGTACTTGCGTGGCTTGGGCTCCTGCCACTGCTGTCGATTCTTGGTCAGTTCATCACCGAGCCATTCCCGCCTATCCATCCGAATTTCGCGGTCAATCCGGCAACCGGACGTCCGTTCCTGCTGTCAGAAATGGATCCGGGGCAACTGTGGAGCGCTTACATCCGGTACATCGGCGCGGGCGGCGTACTCGCCGCTGGTCTCATCACGCTCGCCCGGACGATCCCCTCGATTGTTGCATCGGCACGAGGGAGCTTTCGCGATTTGGCGGCGGCCAGCGGCGCTGGTACCGGACTCCGCACGGAACGCGACATTCCGATGAAGATTGTCCTGGGTGGCTCGCTTCTGCTGGCGATCTTCCTCGCGGTTACGCCAGGCCTTCCAACGCAGGGTAATTTTCTTGCCGCCCTCCTCATTCTGATATTTGGCTTCTTCTTCGCGACCGTCTCGTCGCGCATTACCGGACTCATCGGGTCCTCGTCAAACCCGATTTCCGGCATGACGATCGCCACATTGATTCTGACGTGCCTCTTGTTCGTCGCCCTCGGGTGGACTGGCGACATGTATTCGCCGATTGCGTTGTGCGTCGGCGCGATCGTGTGCATTGCCGCGGCGAATGCCGGGACGACATCACAGGACCTGAAGACGGGCTATATCGTCGGGGCAACGCCGGTGTACCAGCAGATTGGTTTGATTATCGGCGTCCTCGCGTCCGGCCTCATCATCGGGTTGACGACGCTGTACATGCATGAAGTGTTTGGCATTGGATCGGCGGCGGTCCCGGCGCCGCAGGCCACCCTCATGGCGACAATCATCACCGGCCTTCTGAACCAGAACCTGCCGTGGGGCCTTGTGCTGGTAGGGATCTTCATCGCGATTACCGTCGAGCTTTGCGGCGTTCACTCGCTGTCGTTCGCTGTCGGTCTGTATCTTCCCATCGCCACGACGGCTCCGATATTCGTGGGGGGCCTCGTACCGAGGATGGGTCGATCACAAGACCCGCGTTCAGGAATCGGAGCTGGGCGCCGGAACATTGTTCAGTTCCGGCCTCATTGCCGGCGGATCGATTGCCGGAATACTGTTCGCGATCCTGGTCGGCACCGGCTCTATCGATCCGTTTGCCGCCGTGGGCACGGCTTTCCACTATTTCCGCGAGGAAACACCGCTTGCTCAGGTGGCGAGCACAATTTTGTTCTTTGCTTTGGCGGGAATCGTCGCCCGCGTGGGAATGCGCAAAGTACAATGAAGTAGTGAAACGTCGCTTGCTGGCGACCGTCGTCGTGCTGCTCGCTGTGGCCAGCAGCGCAGACACCCAGCCGGCCGTACGCCGGTCCACCACTGTGGCGGCCGTACGTCAGTTTCCCAGTTACTTCCACTTGCAGAATGTGCTGCTCCACGGCGAACTCGTGGAGAGCGGCCCGGGACTCGTCCTGCGCGGCGGAGAGCGCGAGATTCCACTCATTCTCAATGACGCCAAGGGCCCCAGCAGCGGTCTCGTCGAAATACGCGGCCAGCTGTTCGATGTGGGACGCCTCGAGCCGGGCGACCCGCGCGTGCGCAGCTATACGGGGACGCTGGACGCAGAGCGGTGGCCGCGGCCAGGGGAGGATTTCGTCATAAGCGTGACGAACATCACTGAAGCACAGCTGGCGACGTCACCATCCCTGCGCGCGCTCGCGCTTCAGCCGTGGCGCTTCGAGGGGCAGACCGTCACCGTCGTCGGTGAATTCCGAGGTCGCAATCTGTTCGGCGACCAGCCAAGCGCGCCTGGCAAGAGTCGGTACGACTTCGTACTGCGCTCGGCGGATGCCGCCGTCTGGGTGACCGATCTGCGACCGCGCGGTCGCGGATTCGATCTTTCGGTTGAGGCGCGCGTCGACACGGGCCGGTGGCTGCAAGTGAGCGGCACTGTGACGCAGGATCGCGGACTGGTGGTCATCTCAGGAACGACGCTGACGGCCGCGACGGCGCCGCAGGAACCGGTCGTTGAAGAGGACTCGCGCGCACCGGCCCCGCCTCCCGAGCCTGGCGAAGTCGTGTTCAGTTCGCCCACAGAAGGTGAAGCAGACGTTCCGTTGACGGGCACCGTCCGTGTCCAGTTCTCGCGCGGGTTGAATGCGGGATCACTGGCAGACCGTATTCGGGTCGCTTACGTGGGCGGCGCGCAGGCCCCCGCGACGGGGGAAATGCCGCTCGAGTTCACGCAGTCGTACGACGCTGCGAATCGTGCGATTGAAATTCGTTTCACCCGGCCGCCAGACCCGTTCAGAACGATCAGGGTTGATCTGCTCGAGGGCATTACGACGTTCGACGGTGCGCCGGTGCGCCCGTGGATGTTGACCTTTTCAGTTGGCGGCTAGCCCCACAGCGACCCCTGACGCATCAGATTTTCGATTTCCTCACGGACTGTCGCAATAACCTGATCGCGATCATCGAGAGTGAGCCCGGCCGTCGGAATCGGTCGGCCGATCCGTACACTCACACGCACCGGCCGCACAATCGCGCTTCCCCTCCGCATCGCGGCTTTGCCACCCTGAACCGACACCGGGACGATTGGGACTTGCGCCCGTATAGCCATGATGAAACCGCCTTTTTTGAACGGCAGAAGGTGTCCCGTGCGGCTGCGCGTGCCCTCGGGAAATATCAGAAACGAGTTACCGGCCCTGAGCGACTCTGCGCCCTGCGCGATTGACTGAGCGGCTTTGTCCCGATCGCTGCGTTCGATCGGAACGAATCCACCGACGTCCAGGACGGTGCCCATAATGGGGAATTTGTGCAGTTCCGCCTTGTATAGGATGTGCAAATACGGATGGAGCGCGCGAAAGAGGACTGGCGGATCGACGTTGCTCTCGTGGTTGGCGCAGAACACCACCGCCGATGCGGGCACGTGTTCACGTCCGGCCACACGATACCGAATTCCCACGAGCGCCAGCGCCAGCCAGACGCCGGCATGGCCAAGTGCGTACACGACTCGCTTCGACCGGAAGACGATTCCGATGAAAAGGCCCACCGGTCCAACTACCGCAATGTAGCCGAGAATGACGATGTAGGTCACGATCGAGCGAAGGGCGGCGACCGTTTCACGCATGCGGAATTGCCGTCAATGTACAAAAAAATCGCCCGGGGGACGCGCCCCCGGGCGGCGAAGAAGGCAAGGCAAACGAAAGGCGACTACGATGCGCGGGCGGCGCGCCGAGTGACGAGGACGGTCGCTTTCACCGGCTTGGCGATTTTCGCGCGGGCGGCCTGCCGTGTCATGCTGCGAACCTTGACTGTGAAGCACTTTTCGAGCGCGCGGTCCACCCGCAGCTCGATGTCCATGGCCTTCTCGCGCATGACTTCCGACACCTCGGAGACGATGAGGGCGCGAGCGCGATCGAGCATCCGTTTTTCACGGAATGACAGGCTCTTGGACTTGCTCAGGAACGTCAGACTCTTGAGCACGTCCGCCATGTCGTAGATCGAGCCGGTCCGCATCTTGTCCGAATTGTCCTTGAAGCGACCTTTCCAGTTCTGATGGTTGTCGATCTTGCCGTCGCTCAGCAGCGAAAAGAGTCGCTCCACTTCCTCGTCGGTGATGGCTTTCCGAAGTCCGACGTTGTCCACGTTTGCGACGGGAACGAGGACGGTCGTGTCATTTGAGACGATCCGCAGGTGAAAGAACCCGCAAGTGGTACCTAGAATGGTTTTTTCTTCGATCCGTTCGACGATGCCGAGCCCGTGATTCGGGTAGATGACCTTGTCGCCGACCTGGAATGTCACGTTTCCCCCGTTGAAGGAAGGGTTGGTAGGACCGGTTCGTGCCGGGAAACAGCACCCATGAGTATATCGCAGTAACAGCCGTTGATCAATCGAAAGTGGCCAAAAAACCGCTGTTTTTGGCACTTCAACCCTGCTGCTGGACCGTTGAGCGCGCGGTTCGCCAACCGCGGGCAATGACGGTAAACCACGGAATTTCCAACGTTTGTGCACCCTCGCCGGTGACGGGGACGCTGGGCCGCGTCTCTATTGGATGAGTTCAATACGCTCGAGTCGACCCGTGCTAGGGGTCTGACCCGGGGTCTGACCCCGGGTCAGACCCTCCCCCTTGGCTACAATCGGCCTGATGAGTGCTCTCGTGCTTCTGGGCCTCGTGTTCCTGGCAACCCAGGTTCCCGGGGCGCGGTTACGTCGCCACACCGACGGACGTCGTTGACCGGATGCTGACACTTGCCTCAGTGGGAGCTCAGGACGTGGTGTTCGACCTGGGCTGCGGCGACGGCCGGATTGTCATCGCGGCGGCACAGAAGTTCGGCGCCCGCGGCGTCGGTGTCGATATCGACTCCGCGCGCATCCAGGAAGCGCAAGCCAACGCGAAACGAGCCGGAGTGGAAAACCTTGTGACGTTCAGGGTGCAGGACGCGCTCGAGACCGACGTCTCGGAGGCCACAGTCGTCACGCTCTATCTGGTGTCAGCCCTCAACGTGAAGCTTCGGCCACGGCTCACCGCGCAGCTTCGGCCGGGCGCCCGCATCGTGTCGCACAACTTTGCGATGGGCGACTGGAGGCCTGATGCCGTCGACACCTTCAGCAGCGCGGACGGAGCGTCGAGGACGTTGTATCTGTGGAAAATCCCGTAGTCACGCCCGCGCGAGAGCCAGCTCGACGATCTCGGCGACCAGTTGCGTGTAGGTCCGGCCTGACTTCCGTGCCGCCATCGCGAACTCTGCACGCGATGCCAGCCACGGATTCGGGTTTACCTCGATAACCTGAACGCGGCCATCGGGCTGCAGCCTCATGTCGACGCGGCCATAGTCGCGCAACTCCAGCGCCTGATAGGCCGCCACGGCGGTCTGCTGGAGCAACTGTACTGTTTCATCCGCAAGATCAGTCGCAATGGCCGATTTCGTGTCGCGGTATGCCGGCGTCCCTTTCCCCCACTTCACTTCGGCGGCGGCTATCTTGGGAGTACCTTCCGGCAGCTTTGAAAGGTCGAGCTCGATGATTGGAAGCGCCGCGGGCTTGTCGTTCCCGATGACAGCGACGTACATCTCGCGCCCTTCGATGTACTCCTCGATCAGAACCGGCGAATCGAAATTGGCGTGAAGCCAGTCCATCCGTTCCATCAGCTCGCGAATGGAGCTGACCACCGCGCTGAACTCGATGCCTATCGAACCATCCTCGCGGGCGGGTTTCACGATCACCGGAAACTGGAGGTCGTGTGAGAAGTCGAGCCGTCCACGGTAACACTTCGCGAACGTCGGAGTATGAATACCGTGAAAGGCAAAGATCTTCTTCGCCACGGCCTTGTCCTGGGCAAGCATGAGCCCGTGACTGCCGGAGCCGGTGTACTTCTTGCCGAGAAGTTCCAGGAACGCAGCGATCTTGAAGTCCGACGTGTCGTCGTCGGCAAATGATTCGGCGAGGTTGAAGACGAGATCGCCGTCGGTGCGACTCAGGCCCAGCAGACTCTTCTGGGTCCCGTCGAGCTCGTACATGACCGGCTCGTGGCCCAGCTTGACGAGCGCCTCCGCGACCTCTTCCTCGACTTCCTTCTTGTCAAGGGTACGAACGACGGGTGACTTGTCGTTCGAGGACTGCTCGTCGCCCTCGTCCATAAGGACACGATCGTACAGGACGATGATCTTCAGCTTGCTCATGTATCGCCAGTCGAACTTGCGGATCCCACTTCTACGATACCCGATACAAAGCGTTCGGGAGATGCAGGAGCCCGCGCGTGAGCGGACGGACCCGATAGGTGCCAATCACCGTATCGGCCGAGAGCGTCGGATTCTTTCGTTTTGGCTTCGCGCGGTGCGCCCCGGCACCCGAAGGTAGTCGTTTACCCGCGTGCGGCTGCTGGCGTGGATGCTGCAACGTGGGAATCGAGGCGCTATGCCAACGAACATACCTCCGGACCCACAAACGATCGAACCGGAGACTCGTGAAAGACCGGTAGTCCAGCCGAGTGCGTCACCGGCCAAGACCGACCGTGGCGCCGATCAGGACACGAAAGCACCCGAACGCGAGAAGCGCATCGAGCGGTTCAGAGAACGGTAGCGACGGCCGCGCTATGAGGCACACTCGCCGTCCATCACCTCGGGGGTGAACGCCTCGCTTTCGCCAAGATCGATGTAGTCGTCTGCTGTTGTGTCCTCGGCCCTCAGCTCAGCGAGATCCTTCAGCGCATCAGTGGCAATCGCCGGGGACAGCCGGCGGAAAAAGGCGCCGAGCGATTCTTCGCCTTGACGCTGCTCACGATACAACCCGACGAGCCGATCGAGGGCGTCGACGAGCCGATTCACGGGGACCTTCGACACCACTTTGCCAAAGTGCGCGCCTTCGTCCGTGACGCCCCCGCCGACCAGGACAAAGTACTGGGGAACCGCCCTTCCTGCCAGTTTGCGCACGCTTCCCTGAAAGCCGATTGCCGAGATATGGTGCTGGCCGCAGCCGTTGGGGCAGCCGCTTATCTTGATGTCGCCCGACGGCACCGCGTCGACGAGCTCGGGATGCGCGCTCAAATACTCGGTGAGCACTCGACCTAATCCTCGCGACTGGGTCACGGCCAATCTGCACGTCTCCGCGCCCGGGCAGCTTGTCACGTCGGCAATTGTGCCCGCATCGCCAGCGGCCAGATCGGCGGCGCTGAGACGCTCGTAAAAGCCTTGAACCGCCTCCGAGGGGACCCAGCGGAACAGCACGTTCTGGTCGATGCTCAGTCGCACCGTCCCGTCGGCATAGGCATCCGCGAGATCCGCGAGCACCTGCGCCTGCCCCGCCGTGAAATCGCCAAGCGGCAGACGCGCAGTGACGCAGATGTACCCCGCCTGCCGCTGGCGACGGACGTTGCTTTTCGTCCAGCGCACGTATGCGTCGGACAGCGTTTGCAGCCGTACTGTCCCTGGAACGATGCCTGGGCCTTTGACGGTGGTCTGCGCGAGCGCGGCCGCCATCTTGGGCGTCAGCGGTTCCGGCTTGGACCAGCTCGGTGCCTGCTCGACAGGCGGCGCCTCGGGAGCAAACGACAAACGTGCTCCGCCCTCGGCACGGAACTCTTCCAGCGCTCTGTCGAACCGTACGCGCCATTCGTCCCAACCCAGTGACCGGATCAGGAACTTCATGCGGTTGCGCTGCATGTGCTTCCTGTCACCAAATCGATGGAAGACGCGAATCACCGCCTCGGCGACGTTGAGCATTTCTTCCGCTGGAAGAAAGTCGTACAGCAGCGACCCGGAGTTCACGAGAATCGCGGTACCTCCGCCCACCGTGACCCGAAAGCCGCGTCGGCCGTCGACGATTCGAGCCCGCCAACCGATATCGTGGATGGCTGCAACGGCGTGGTCTTCCGGACATCCTTCAAAGGCAATCTTGAATTTGCGCGGAAGGGACGCGGAAAGCGGATGACGCAGGAAGTATCTGGTCATCGCCTCGGCATATGGCGTGACGTCGAAAATCTCGCCCTCTGACACTCCAGCGTAGGGGCAGGCTGTAATGTTGCGAACAGAGTTTCCGCACGCCTCGCGCGTGGTCAGCCCCGTTTCGGCAAGCGCACGCATGGCCGCTTCGACGTCGGCCAGCGGAACGAAATGCAGCTGTACGTTCTGCCGGGTCGTGATGTGGCCAAACCCGCGCGAATAGCTCGTGGCCACGCCGGCCATGGATCGGAGTTGCGCCGAGGTGAGGATGCCCTGCGGAACCTTTATCCGGAGCATGTGGACAGCTTCCGGTTGCCGCTGCCCGTACGTGCCACGTACCAGCCGGAACTTTCGCCAGTCCTCGGCCGAGATCTCCCCCCGCTCGTACTTTCCCAGCGTATCGACGAATTCGTCGATGTCGCGCTCATCGGAAAATGAGAGGCGACCGCGGCCGAGTTCCGTTGACTGATCAATGACG
The DNA here is from genome assembly GCA_963814955.1 of uncultured Acidobacteriota bacterium. Lineage (GTDB taxonomy): Bacteria > Acidobacteriota > Vicinamibacteria > Vicinamibacterales > UBA2999 > DATCJA01. The sequence goes on along the minus strand of CAWFEX010000004.1, from coordinate 244,052 downwards.
GACATATTTCACCTCATTAAGGTCGAGCGCTGGTATCGCCCCGACCGAGGGTGCGCCTGCGCCTCCGCGCCTTCCGTCGAGACCCCGTTGGATTCCGACTCCTTGCTGATCGCAGCTGCCTGCGCCAACTCCTCACGAATCCTTACCACCTCACCAACGACCAGCACTCCGGCCGCCCCGTGCGGCGGCTCTGCGTCGCCCATCTGGTCGAGACGCCCGGTCCACGTCCACTCGTTCGGAGTGGAGGCATCGCAGACGATCGCGGCGGGAGTTTCAGGCAACCAGCCGTGTGCCATCAGTTGCGAACCCAACAGACGCCGTGCCCCGATTCCCATGAGAATGACGATCGAGATGCGGTTCGGCCGCACGGTCTCGAGCGTCTCATCCACCTGCTCGGAAGTGTGGCCCGCAAGGACTAAAAAGCCAGACGCCAGTCCGCGGTGCGTGACGGGAATTCCAACCAACTCCGGCGCGGCAACGGCCGTCGTGACACCGGGCACCACCTCGAACGGAATACCCGCCTTCGCCAGCGCCAGCGCTTCCTCGCCTCCACGGCCGAACACAAACGGATCGCCGCCTTTGAGCCGCACCACGCGCTTGCCTCGGCTGGCCGCGCGAATCATCAGCCGATGAATCGTTTCCTGCGGCACGCTGTCGCGCCGCGCGCGCTTGCCTACGCAAAAACACTGGGCCTTCGTCGTATGCCTCAGCGTGTTGGCATCCACGAGAGCATCGTAGAGGACGAGGTCTGCCTCTTCGAGCCGTCGCCGTGCCCGAATCGTCCAGAGCTCGGGGTCCCCGGGACCGGCACCAACAAGCGACACCGATCCGGAACGGAACACTCGGGATCCGGCATCGCTCGGGGAAACCTTTAAGACAACTGATTCCTGAGCCCTGACGCCTGAGGCCTGATCTTCATACAGGCTGTTCAGCGTCTCGAGCAACTGGGGACGCCGGCGTTCCATCGGAACGCTCTGCGCCTTCCACCGACGGCGCGCGGCGTCGGCCGCAGATAGCCACTGATCCAAGTCATCTGGCAGCCAAGCGTCCACGGCCTCGCGCAGCAGCCCCGCCAATGCGGGCGCACGCCCACCGGTGGATATGGCGACGGTCACATCGTCGCGTCGCACAACGCCACCCAGATATGCCGTCGCGTGCTTCGGGTCGTCAACGGCGTTGACGAAGACTCGGCGTGCATCCGCCGCAGTCCGCACGCGCTTGTTGACATCAGCCGGTGCAGCCGCCACCACCCACCAGGCGCCGTCGAGGTCCGAATCCTCGAAAGGACGGCGAATGACCGTCACGCCGCGACGTTCGATGTCGGGCACGATTTCGGGCGCAATCACGGTCACCTGGGCGCCGGCCGCCAGCAATGCCTCGAGCTTGCTGGCTGCCACAGGGCCACCGCCAACGACCACGACCCGACGTGACGAGAGATCGAGAAATGCTGGAAACATGAGCCCAGAAAGAAAAAGCCCGGGATTTTCACCCCGGGCCTTCGATCTTGTTCGTGTTGGAGCTTGTTTTATGCGTTGCCCACACGGTGGACCGAGAGCGCCGGGACTGAACCCATACAACAACACGCGCACTCGCAACCCCGCACCATGAACACGATGGCCAGATTGTATCGGGGAAAAGCCAAACGGGGCAAGGGGCCGCTCAAACGGGACAGTTCTGCGCGTCGGCGTCAGCCGGCGGCGGCCCGGAGGCCCGGATCGGTCCCAAGGACGCGTTCGAATTCGGCGAGGCTGCGTCCAATCCGTATAGGCCGGGACACGCGATCGAACATCACCTCGGCCGTCTTGTAGCCGTTGCCCGTGATGCAGACGACGACCGACTCATTCGGCTTTATGACGCCGCTGCGAATGAGTGCCCGCGCGACGGCGACCGTGGTGCCTCCCGCAGGCTCCGTGAAAATGCCTTCCGTTCGCGCCAGGAGCTGAACGGCATCAAGAATTTCGGCGTCGCTCGCTGCTGCGCCGGCACCACCGGTTTCCTTGACCACCTTGACGACCTGGAAGCCGTCTGCAGGATTTCCGATGGCCAGCGACTTTGCAATCGTATCCGGCTTCACCGGCTCCGGAAAATCGAGGCCGGCCTTCAACGCGTTGATGACGGGGGACGAACCTACGGGCTGTGCTGCGTGAATTTTCGGCAAAGTGCCGCTGACGAGCCCCACGTCGCGCAGCTCACGGAAACCTTTGAAGATGCGCGGCAGAAGCGTCCCGCCGGCAACGGGCGATACAACATGGTCGGGGAAACGCCACCCAAGCTGTTCCGCGATCTCGAAACCCATCGTCTTGGCGCCTTCGGCGTAATAGGCGCGAAGGTTGATGTTGGCGAACCCCCAGCCGTAGCGATCCGCGATCTGCGTACAAAGCCGGTTCACGTCATCATAGTTGCCGTCGACCGCGACCACATGAGGCCCGTAGATTGCCGCGCCGAGCACTTTTGCCGGCTCGAGATCGTGCGGAATGAAGACGTAGCACGACAGCCCAAGCCGCGCCGCATGAGCGGCCACGCTGCCGGCAAGGTTGCCGGTCGATGCGCAGCCAAATATCTGGAAACCGAGCTCGACGGCACGGGTGGCTGCAATGGAAACGACGCGATCTTTGTAGGAGAACGTCGGGTGGTTCACGGAGTCGTCTTTGAGATACAACTCGGCGACCCCGAGTTCCTGCGCCAGCCTCGTAGCGCGAACGAGCGGTGTAAACCCCGAGTTGAAGCCCGTAAGCGGCTCGGCGACCGGAAGCAGCTCGATGTAGCGCCAGAGCGAGCGCGGGCGCGACTCAATCAGGCTGCGGCTGATCGTCGCCCGAATCGCGTCGTAGTCGTACGACACTTCGAGCGGACCAAGGCAGCCGGTGCACACCCATAACGCCTCCGCCGGATACGTCGCGCCGCACAGATGGCACGTCAATCCGGCAACGAATTTCATAGATTTCCCCCGTGCGCCGATGCGAGTGTTTCATTTGCCACATCCGACGAATCGTGGACACTGAGCGTACGGACCGTCGCGCGGCACTTGGCGCTTTCGTACGTCGATGCGAGCAACTGCCCCAGTCGTTCGAAATCCCGTTGCGCGATGAGGGCCACCGATGGCCCGGCGCCTGACAGAAAGGACCCGATGATCTCTGGATCCTCCAACGCGAGTACTTCGGCGAGCTGAGGCACGAGGGGCGCACGCGCCCGCTGATGCCACCTGTCTCGTACCGCTTCCCGGAGCAGTCCGTAGTCGCCGCTTTGAAGCGCGTGCACGAGCGACAACACGCGCTGCAAATTGAAAACTGCGTCCCGCAGCGGAAGCGTGTCGGGCAGCGCGGTCCGCGCTTTCGACGTCGACAGTCCAACCGACGGCGTCGCGACAATGAAGCGAAGCTCCTCGGGCCACTGCCAGCGCAGCACGATCGGCTCCTCGCCTTCCCGCTCGACAACGGAAACCAGGCCGCCGTGGATCGCCGCCGCCGCGTTGTCCGCGTGCCCCTCGAGGGAGGTGGCGAGAGCCAGAAGCACGCCCTCAGGGAGCGGCTGTGTCACACGCTCGAACATGCGTAGTCCGGCCACGGCAGCCGCCGCGCTGCTGCCGAGGCCCGCAGCCATAGGTATGTCGCTGTCAACTTCGACGAACACCGACGGCGCCTTGAGACCCGTCCAGCGCGCGATGCGGTCATATGCCCGCTCGAGAGTATTTCTTCCGGTCACAGCCGGATCGCTCTTGACCACGGTCAGCTTTGCGGCACCGTCGTCACGGATGTCGACGACGCGGAGGCGCAGATACAGCTGAACCGCAACGGCAAGTGTGTCGAACCCGCCGCCAAGATTCGCCAGCGACGCGGGCACCCGCAGGTCGGCCGCCGCTGAACGGCTGCTCTTGTTAAGTGACACGAATCAAAAAAGATATCACGGCCGCTCGTCGTCACCCAATAACATCGGGAGCGACAGCGGCGGTTCGGCATGGAACTCGAACCGGGCGATATCGCCGAGCGCGGCCCTGAGCGCGCTTTCGGGGCACGGTTCTACGGTGATGACGAACGGCAGCGCGTCCTTGGGGAATCCGGGTTGCTGGAGGACCGCGTCGAGATTGATCCCCTGACCCGCGAGAGCTGCCGCAATAGACGCCAGGATTCCGGGTCGGTCGTATACGACGAACCGCAGGTAATACGGACGGGGCGGGGCGCCTGTGACCGCGCCGGCCGGCCATTCTTCGCTTCGATCCTGCGTGCGCTGGGTGAGCGAAAGGAGGTCCGAGACGACGGCCACTGCCGTAGCAGGTCCGCCGGCACCCGGGCCGCTGAAACTGTTCTCGCCGCCGTAATGACCGGCAATCGTCACCACGTTGTTGGCACCCGTGTTGAGTCCGAAATTCGAACCGCGCAGCACCAGCGCCGGACCGACGAACGCATGAAACTGGTCGCCGCTCGTCTCAACCATCGCTATCTGACGGATCGTGCAGCCCAGGCTGCGGGCATACCGGAAATCGGCGCCGGACACGGGACGGATCGACTGCCGTGGAATATCTCCCAGACGCAGGTGCCGCCGAAATGCGATACCGGCCAGCACGACGATCTTGGCGGCGGCGTCGTCGCCATCGATGTCGGCGCTGGGGTCCGCCTCTGCATAGCCGAGACGCCGTGCGTCGTCCAGCACGACACTCATCGGTTCGTCCGCGTCGGCCATCCGGCTCAGAACGTAATTCGACGTGCCGTTGAGAATGCCGGCCACGCGCTTGAGACGATCGCCCGCCAACCCTTCGCGCACGCCGTGAATCAACGGCACGCCGCCGGCGACAGCGGCTTCGAACCGAAGTTGTGTGCCGTGCGTCGCGGCCAGATGCAGCAGTTCTGGGGCGTGAGCCGCCAACAGCATCTTGTTTGCTGTCACAACCGCGGTGCCCTGTGTCAGCGCGCGACGCACCCACGTACCGGCCGGCTCGACTCCGCCGACGACCTCGACGACTGCGTCAGGCCGGGCGGCGAGCACTTCATCGACGTTCTCGGTCCACGTTACCGACGCCGGCATCCAGTCGGCGCGCTTTCGCGCGACACCGCGATTGAAGACGTGAGTGAGCTGGACGCGATCGGCCAGCTCGGGTCGTTCAACCAGGATTTTCGCGACCGATCCACCGACGGTACCGAACCCGAGGAGCGCAACACGCAGCGGTTTTGTTTTCATCCTTTTCGTGAGCAAGGCTAGCATAGGGTCACATGTTCACGATTGGAATCGTGCAGGATCATGCGGACGCCGCAGTGGCGCGCAACGTCGATCGCGCGCAGCGGCTCATACGGGATGCGGCGCGCCAGGGCGCGCAGATCGTCTGCCTGAAGGAGCTGTTCAACTCGCTGTACTTCTGCAAGTCACAGCAGTGCGATCGATTCGATCTCGCCGAAACGATTCCAGGTCCAACCACCGACGCGATGCAGGCCCTTGCTCGCGAACTGAATGTCGTCCTGATCGTGCCAATCTTCGAGCGTGAGGCGGCCGGGATCTATCGGAATTCGGCGGCGATCATCGACGCCGACGGCGCACTGCTCGGGGTTTACCGCAAGATGCACATCCCGGACGACCCGCTGTATTACGAGAAGTACTACTTCACCCCCGGGGACGGCCATTTCGATTACCACGGAGAAGCGGCCGGCGAGGCTGGCGGATTCAGAGTGTGGAAGACGCGCTATGCGACGATCGGCGTGCTGATCTGCTGGGACCAGTGGTTCCCCGAGGCAGCACGCATTACGACGCTGATGGGCGCGGAGGTGCTCTTCTATCCGACGGCGATCGGCTGGCACCCCGCAGAAAAGGACGAATGGGGACGTGCGCAGGTGGAAGCGTGGCAAACCATTCAACGCGGCCACGCTATCGCAAACGGTGTATACGTCGCGTCGCCAAACCGTGTCGGCCACGAGGATGAACCTGGCACCAATGGGATCACCTTCTTTGGCCACTCCTTCATCGCAGATCCCTTCGGGCGCTATGTAGCGCAGGCAGGCGAGACCGAAGAGGTCATCGTCGCGCAGTGCGATCCGGCGTTGCTCGAGAGCGTGCGGCGCAACTGGCCATTCCTGCGCGACCGCCGCGTGGATGCGTACGGGCCGATTCTCAAAAGGTACCTTGGCGCAAACCAGTAAAACGCTGACCGAACCTGAACACGCGCGGTCTCAGTTCCGCATGCCCGCCGAGTGGGAACCACACCGGGCAACGTGGATTGCCTGGCCCCACCACGAACCCGATTGGCCCGGCAAGCTCTCCGCGATTCCTTGGGTATACGCCGAGATCGTCCGCGTGCTCGCCGACTACGAGCCGGTTGAGATTCTCTGCCACAGCCGCGACGTGATGCAGGGCGCCCGTCTGGCCCTGGAGGCCCATGACGTACGGCGCGACAGGATCACGTTTCACGAAGTGCAGACCGATCGGGTATGGCTGCGCGACTCGGCGCCGACAGCAGTCATAGACCTGGCGGGCGATGTCGTGTTCCTGAACTGGGCGTTCAACGGATGGGCGAAATACTCGAACTGGCGTCAAGACGTCGAAGTTGGTGGCTTCATGGCTCGCCTGGCCGGACTCCGGCGTGAAGAGCCGACGCGTCCGGATACGGGCGAGAGGATTGTTCTCGAAGGTGGCGGCATCGAAGTCAACGGGCAGGGATTGCTCCTGGTCACAGAGGAATGGCTTCTGACCGACATTCAAGTGCGGAACCCGGGCCTGACACGTGACGACTACGAGCGAGTTTTTGGTGAGTGGCTCGGTATCCAACAAACCATCTGGCTCGGCGAGGGATGCGTTGGCGACGACACGCATGGACACGTCGACGACGTCGCGCGGTTCGTGAACGCGGATACCGTGGTGCTGGCGGTGGAAGATGACCCGTCGGACGAAAACTACACCCGGTCGATGGATAACCTCCGGAGGCTCGAGGCGGCGGCACGCGGACGCACAGGATCCTTGAACATCGTCAGACTGCCGTTTCCGCGTCCAGTGGTGATGGAGGGGACGCGCTTACCTGCCAGCTATGCGAATTTCTACGTGGCCAACGGCGTCGTGCTCGTGCCGACCTTCAACGATCCGAAGGACCGTGTGGCCCTCAACACATTGGCGGGCCTGATGCCGTCTCATAAGGTGGTCGGCATTCATGCGGTGGATCTCGTGTGGGGGCTCGGCACGATCCACTGCCTTACACAGCAGGAACCGGCCAAGGGTTCCGACGAAATCGTTACGTAACGCCGGGAGGGCGCTGGCACGTCGCCCGTGCTGCTCGCGCGCGAGCGCTCACGGGCGGATGGCTACCGACAGGCTCACTGCACGGCCGGGCATGGCCACGCCGACGATTTCCTGATATGTGGCGTCGCCGAGATTCGTTCCCTCGATGCGTACCTCGTACACGCGAAACCGCCTGCTTACGCGGACATCGAGAAGGGCGTAGTCGCTCGTCCCCGTCGATCGAGTGCGATGTTTGTATTCGAGCCGAGGCGCCACATGAAAATTGCCAGGGAAGACGATGGACGAGGCGGCCGCGACCGTATGCGGCGCGTAATCGAGGACGTATTTCGACAATTGCGTGACGTCGGCAGCGTTGACGTCGAGGCCCGTATAACTGGTTTGAACGAACGAACCGTTCGGAAAAGTCTTCCTCGCCGAAAGTTCGATCCCAATCGTTTCGACATCGCGAATGTTATACGTGCGCCAGCGCTCCGCGGTACTCGGCCTGAGCCAGTCGATCACGTCATGGTCCTGTCGGCCGAAGATGGTCGCGCTGACCGTCCAGCTTTCTGAAAGCACCACGTCGGCCCCGCCCTCGCCTGCCCAGGCTGCTTCCGGGCCGACCTCTGCGCGCGCCCAGTTCGCCGGATCCGAATAAAACCTTTCGGTGAACGTCGGCACTCGAAACGCACGTCCGGTGGACGCGCGGAGCCGAACAGTCGGGACGGGCCACCAGCCGACACCAAGCGCGGGATTCCAGGCGGTACCGAACTCGGTGTAACGATCGACGCGCAGGCTCGCATCGACCTGCGTATTGGCGTTCACCGCGTAGCGCCACTCTCCAAACGCGCTCGCCCGGGTCGTCGCGTGGTTTCCAAGGTTGCTCGATCGAACCCAGTCGGCGCCCGCCTCGATACCCGCGGTAAGAGAGGCGCTGCCTCCAATCCCGCGTGATCCGCGGACGGATCCAAGCGCCGCATGCGTGCGATGTCGATTCTCCGCAACGCCGGGCCTGCGGACGTCAAAGAGAAAATGGTCGCCGTGGGTCCGATACGAGAGATTGGTGTCAAGCTGCCAACCAGCCCGGCGTCCCAGTGTGTGGTCCACCGCAAACATCGTCTGGTTGGTCCACTCGTGCGAGGGCGCATTGCCGTAAAAACCGTTGGCACCAAAATCCTTCGATACGAACGACGCGAGCAGGCTGCCGCTGCTCCCAAGCGAGGTTCGAGAGCTGATGCCCGCAACGGCAAAACCGCGCTCGAGCATGAAACCCGCCGAACGATCGACCGATGCAGCCAGAGTCTGCCTCAGTTGGCCTCGTGCGAAGCCAGCCTGCCCCCGCGCGGCGACAAGGCCGAAACTGCCACCCTGAATCAGACCGGATGCCCGCGCCACGTCACGCCGTGTAATCACGTTGATCGTGCCGCCGAACGCGTCGGCGCCAAAAATGGACGACCCGGGACCGTGCAGTACCTCGATACGTTCGACCGCATCGAGCGGAACGGGAATATCGCCGTTGTGGTGGCCGGTTTGTGCGTCGTTCAGCCGAACCCCATCGATGAGCACCAGCATCTGACCGAAGTTGGCTCCGCGAATCGCAAAGTCCGTCTGGACGCCGCGTTCGCCGCGTGCCCGAACGTCGACGGATCCGGTCAGCCGCAGCACATCTGCAACGCTGTTGACGGGTAATCGGTCGATCTGATCGCGTGTGATCACCGTCAGCGTCCGCGTCACAGTGCCCAACTCGACTGGCACGGCGGCGGCCGTAACGACGATGTCCTGGCGGAAGCTCTGTGCGGCGGCGGGGCTCGCGGTCAATGACAGCAACGCCAAGCTTCTGAGAAGTCGAATGCGCATGTACACGTAGAGGTTTACACGGTCCGGCTGAAGCCGGACACTACGAACGTGTCAGGTCAGCCAGGGATTTTACTTCCACCGGATGAGCGCCACGCCAACCGTGAGCAGCGCGATGCCGGCAAGTCGGACCGCTGAGAGCCGCTGGACCGGAACGCCAAACCATCCATAATGGTCGATGAGCAGCGACGTGCCAAGCTGCCCGAGAATCCCCGCGGCTGAGAGGAGCGCGGCGCCAAGGCGGTGTGTCAGGACGATTGCAAGGAGCACATACGTAGCGCCACCAAGCCCGCCCAGCCAGATCCAGCGCGGCGCGCTCCAGAGAGCTGGAGCGGGAAACGGCATGCTACCGAACAAGATGGACACCCCGAACGCGATCAGCCCAGCCACCATCGTCACGGCAAAGGAAATATTCGATGCCCAGAGTGCACTGCCGGCAACAACCCCGAGGTGCGCGTTGATGGCAATCTGCGCGGCAACCGCCGCGCCGGCGACAACCATGAACAGGATGTAGAGGTTGATCATTGCTGCCGATGATCGCATGGTCAGAACGCATACTCGCCGGGTTTTTGGTGGCCGCCGCGCTCGGTGGCGCTGTTGTCGCGGCTCAACCGACGCTGTGCACGGTCACAAGCGGAGTGTCCCCGTTGACAGGTGCACGCGAAGCAAGCGGCATAGCGGTCAGCCGTCGGACGTCCGGCATCATCTGGTCGCATAATGATTCAGGCGCGGCGAACCTGTTCGCCTTCGATGAATCGGGAAACATCAAGGGACGCGTCGAAGTCACAGGCGCGGCCGTCGGCGACTGGGAAGATCTGGCGGTGGGCCCGTGTCGAGACGGGTCGTGCCTGTATGTCGCCGATATCGGCGATAACAACCGCTCGCGCCGCCAGCTCACGATTTATCGCATTCCGGAACCTCGCCCCGACGACAAGACAGTGCAGCCCGCAGAAGCATGGACCGTTGCGTACCCGGACGGCGCACACGATGCGGAAGCATTGTTCGTAATGCCGAACGGACAGATGTTTCTGGTGTCGAAGGAGAATGCGCGCAGCACGGCTCTCTATCGGGTGCCGGAGCCGGCCGGTGGCAGTACCGGACGACTGCAGCCGATTTCACAGCTGCCGCTCGACCGCGTCACCGGGGCGAGCGCATCATCAGACGGGAACTGGGTCGCCCTGCGGACGAACACCGAGGTGGTCTTTTACCCTGCTGCGGAACTGCTGGCCGGAAAGAATCTGCAACCGCGCAGGTTCGATCTCCGACCGCTCAAGGAGCCTCAAGGCGAAGGGGTCGCGTTCGGCTCCGATGGCCTGATATATCTCGTCGGCGAAGGCACGGGCCAAAGCGGTACGCTTGCCGCGATCAAGTGCACCCTCCGCTGACATTCGAATCACTCGCCGCTGCGTTCTTCGTCGCGTTCGCTGTGGCGGCGCCCGCCACCCGCGCGCCAAAACCGCGCCGTGCCCAGGCCGTCCTTGTCTCGCTGACCCTTGCGGTCACGGTGATCGCAGCCACTTGGCTCCCGACAGACCTCCGTGGCTGGCTTGGCCATCTGTATCTTGTCGCGGGCTATTGGATTCCGGCACTACTGGTCAACTCACCACACCAAGCGAGCGGCTTCGAAAACTGGCTGATACGCAGTGACGCGCAGTGCCGGAAATTCGCGATCTCTCTGCCGGCCTGGACCGCATTCATCCTGGAGCTCTCCTACCTTCTCTGTTACGTCCTCGTCCCGACCGCATTCGTATTCGTATGGTCGAATGGAACTGCTTCAGACGTGGACAGATTCTGGACCGCCGTCCTGCTGTCGGGGTTCGTCTGCTACGGTTCCTTGCCCTGGCTGATCAGTCGGCCGCCACGAACCCTGACAGGGGCCACCACAAACGCCGTCGGCGTGCGAGGCGTGAATCAGTTCGTGCTGGCGCGCGTCAGCCATGGCCTGAATACGTTTCCGAGCGGCCACGTCGCCGTGTCTCTGGCAGCGGCATTGGGAGTAGTACCCCTTTCGCAACCGGCCGGAATTAGCTTGCTCGTCGTCGCCGCGGCGATTGCGGCTGGCGCGGTCGTGGGTCGGTACCACTATGCGTTGGATGTCGGGTTCGGAGCGGTGCTCGGGATGATTGCGTCGCTGATCGTCTGAGCGAATGGCGGTGCTTACCTTAACACTGCGCTCGGACCAAATCGGCCGACGCGGAGAACAAGTGCCGCGGCGGTCGCCAGGATGGCTGCTGAGAAACTGAGCAAGGCGCCCATTTTCGTTTCGGCAAGCTGGTCACCTGCTGGAAACGCGGCCGTCGCAAAGAAGAGCGACACGGTAAAGCCGATTCCAGCAATCATGCCGAGGACCGTGATATCCCGCCACGTGACGCCGGCAGGCTTGTGAAGCCCCGCAGCAACGCACACAGCCGTCGATAGCGCGATCCCGAGTGGTTTTCCAAACAGGAGTGCCGCAAGGACGATCCATGTGCCGGACCCGGCTCCCGAAATCGGCACTCCTGCATTGATCAGCCCGAAGAAAAACAGAATGACGTGAACAGGCAGCTTCCAGCGGTGCTCAAACTGATTGAGCGGATCGTGCGCGTCAGGCGTCTCGACGAACAATCCTGGATCCCGCTTGGCGTGCGGCAGAAAGGGAACGATCGGCACGAGCGCCAGCGCCGGATGCAGTCCACCTCGATAAAACGCGAGCCACGACACGCCACCTGCCCCGAGGATGTACGCCCAGAAATTCATGGTTCGCTGCCGACGCATCCAGTACGCAATCGTCATGGCGACTGTGAGCAACGCGGCGAATTCGAGTGGACGAACAGGACCCGTCGGATAGAACGCCGCGAGAATCACCAGGCCAAACGCATCATCCGCAATTGCCAGCAGAAGCAAAAATGGAATACCAGGATGACTGCGCCCGAGAACGAAGCGTGCCGCCAGATAGCTGAATGCGATATCGGTCGCGCACGGTATCGCCCATCCTCGCAGTAGCTCTGGCACATTTCCGGCGAGTGCCAGCCCCACATAGATCGCCGCGGGACCAGCCATGCCCCCAGCGGCTGCCACGATCGGTACGAGTGAGCGTCGCGGTGAGTGCAGCGCGCCGCCGGGGATCGTTGCCTCCACCACCTCCTTCATGGCAAGAGCAAAGAAGAACGCCATTGCAATGTCGTTGACAGGAAAGTGAAGCAGCCTGGCAAATCGTTCGTAGCTCTCGAGGCCGGAGTTCGCCCACAGAAGCGCAGCCAGGGTGCCCGTTACTAACAGGCCGGAATTGTCAATGAAGGCTCGCACGCCGAAGCGTGATCGGCGTCCATGGTTACCGGAAGGATCACTCATGTGAGACGACAGGCGGGCGACCCTCCATACCTCGGTGCGATCGTATAAGCTGCAACCGATGAGCAGCACGCGTACGGTGTCGGTGGTTGTACCGGTCTACAACGCCTTGCCGTACCTGGGAGAAATGCTGGACTCTCTGGCGGCGCAGGACCTCCAGCCCACGTCGTTCAACGTGATCACCGTTGACGACGGGTCGACCGACGGCAGCTCGCAGGTCCTTGACGAATATGCGCAGCGGTACGAGCACTTCGCCGTCGTTCACCAGACCAACAGCCGCAGACCGGGCCGCCCCCGGAACGCAGGGTTGCGCCGCGCGTCCGGCGACTTCGTCTTCTTCGCCGATGCGGATGACGTCCTCGTGCCGGCGTGCCTGCGGCGTCTGCTGGATTTCGCCGAGCAGCATCAATCGGACATCGTGATTCCCAGGTTGACATCGCTCGGAGGCCGCGGCTTTCCGACGTCGGTTTACGAGAACACCGTCGTCGATGCCGATCTCGTGACGGCTTTCAAGACGCTGTTTCCCCAGAAGCTGTTTCGCCGCCAAATGCTCACCGATCACGACATCTGGTTTCCGGAAGGCGTCCGTCTCGACGATGGAATGTTCAATACGCTCGCATACCTGCACGCGCGCCGGATTTCCATTGTGAGCGACGCCGACTATTATTTCCTCCGCGAGCACCGAGACGGGCAGCACCTGAGCCGCACGCCCCGCGATCCCGTCACCTATTCCTCGTCAGTCGCCGCAATCGCACGCGTCGTGCGGGAGCATCTGGGCAGGTCGGCCACAGCCGACCAGATATTGCTCGATTTGTACCGCCGCAAGTGTCTGAACGTGTACAATCCTCGTTTCCTGTGCCAGTACCGACGACCGCGGACAGGAAAACTGGATTGCCGCACACAAGTCCTTCGCCGAGGAGTTCGTCAGCGAAGAGACGGAGCGAACGCTCGAAAGCCCGTTTCGAGAACGCGCGTACTTCGTCCGCCGGAGCGATAAGGCGGGACTGCTGGCGTCGACCCGGCACGAGCACGACCCGATTGTCAGAGCCACGATTTCGGATGCACGGTGCAACAAGGCCGGCCTCGAGCTCGTCATCGAGGCCGCGATCGACGGCAGAATCAGCCTGCCGCGCCAACTGATTTGCGAAGTTCGGCGACGGGATGGTGAAGGTGGATCCGCTTTTCCGCTAGTACGGCGCGATCCGGAACCGCCGCCCTACGGGCAGACCGCCAGGTATGACGGCGTCTTTCCGATGCCCTCGATTCGAGCACTGCTGCCCGGCACCTACGACGTGCACGTCGTTTCGTTGTCAGGAAAGGAGCGTCTGTCCTGCAGGCCGCGCTGGCGGGAGGGTGTGCGGGTTCCTACGCACCGGGGCATGACGATCCATCCTACGAAGAGCGGCAACGTTACCGTGAAGAAGACCGAGGCAGGCAGAACCTTGGTGGCACCCGCAGGCATGACGTTGCGCGCGGCGGTCTCTCGATTTGTGCGGATGATTGCGCCGCGACGCTAGTCCTGATCCTCCGTCGCCCGCGGCGGGCCGTAGCGGTTCAGGATCGACGCGGGTATGAGACTTCCGCGATAGGTTTCTCCCTCTTGCAACCATTCGTATTCCGCGAACACTTCGGCAGGAACCTCCAGCATCAGCACGGCGTTCTGCCGCGCCGGATCTCCGCGCAGCGGCCGGTCGGACACCCACACGCCTCGCCATGAGAAATCGCTGAGGTACTTCTCTTCATTGTCCTTGAAGCCCTCGCTCATGATGGCGTCCGCTGCGGTCTTCACCGTTCGATGAAAGATGCGCATGACAAGTCGATCAGATAGAACTGCGGCGGCGGTGCGGTACGCCCGCACAGGATTCAAGACACTGAAACGCTGCGTAATGGCCGTCGCCTGCGCAGGCCCGCGTGGTATATGCGCAGGCCCGCGTGGTATAGAAGCCCTCCCCCAATCATCAACCACGCGACACCCGGATTCACCATATAGAGCAGCAGCAGCCCAGTGAGACTGAATGCAATGCGAGCAATACGCGGCATCTGGGTAACTCCTTGCCCCGGATGGGGCAATGACAACGCCAGCGTTCGGCCTGGAAATGATGCTGCGTCGTAAGTTGCTGTGCGGCTTGGGATTTCTTTCCGCCGTGAGGTGGGATTAGCGCGACGCGCAACTACCGCCGTGCGTGCCATGTTGGAACACTCACGGTGATAGTTGTCACTTCCGGGGCTTGCCGGTGAGGAGGTGGATCGAATCGGGACACTTTCTTCACCCGCATGTGACCGCGCCAGACTGGAACGACAAGTATCGACACGTCGTGTCCCACGGTGGTACGCACCCCAGCCCCTGGTCCTTCGACGAAATCCACATCGCTGCAGCCGCGTAAGTGACGTGATGCAACCATTTACGCCGACGCAGGCGTCGGCGCCCGGAGATGGCGCGACCGTTGCCTCGGTAGTCCCGCGCCCCCTGGCGCGACGATCACGACGCTGAACTCGTTGCGCTTTCAGCGGTTACGGGGATCTGACCTCGACTCGAGCTGCATTCCGGGGCTCGGAAGTGTCGTCGCAAAAAAAGGCCCCAGCACGAAGTCGCCCGCCGCCGATCTCAACTCGCGACATAAGAAGAGCCGTGGCGAATACCGCGCCGGCCGACTTAAGGCGCCAGCCATGAGGAGTGATAGCCAGCGCGTATTTCACGCCGACGCACCGGCGTCAGCCATGAAATGTGTGCGCACGCCTCCGGAGACTCTACTTCGCCCGTGTAAGCCGCACCGTTATGGGATTTTCGATAGGTCCGTTCTGGTTCCGCACATCGGTTACCACGAGCGTGTCACCCTTCAGCATGAAGGATCGTTCAACGAAGTTTCCCGACGCCACCGCAGCAGGCCCCTTCGCTACAACTCTCGTGAACCGGATGGTGTTGCCCGTGACGGTGAACGTTCCTGCCTCCGACTGTACCGGTCCCCACGTGGCGCGCAATTGGTCGGCCGTGGCCTTGCGGCGGACCACCCTCTGCGAAATCTGGACGGGTGACGTCGGTCGCGGAAAGCGCGTAGTGCCGTCCGGAAAACACAACCAAACCGGTTGGCTTCTTCGGCGGATTCGGCTGGATCGGTTTGGGAGCGGTGACCTCCTGTACGGCCCACGCGCCCTCCAGCTGCGAGGCGTTGGACTGAGCGTTAGCCAATGCAAGGCAGCCGACCAGTATCGCGAGACCAACGACGAGAGCGAGTGTATTGCGCATGTCTCCCTCTTGTGTCTGCAACGAGAACCGATCGGGGAGGGTCATAGTCTAACGCCAGAGGACGAGGCGAGCGAGAGAACCGGCCACTTGCCGATGGGAGTGAGATGGAACTTCTGATTGGCACCGCGATCTTCTTGCTCGTTATGGTCGCGGCTCGAGTGTGCTCGCGATGACGTGGGCGGATTGTCTCTGTCCGCTGAAGAATGAATTTGAAGGCTCACATAGGCGGTGGGCGATCCCGCTTCCGGGGCGGACCCACGTCCTCAACGTCTTCGCCTGTAAACGGGAGAGCGTCTGGGCTACTGGGTATATCGCCCCGCTCTTCATCCGAGACCGGAAGATCCTGATCGGGTGGGCGTTCGACATCAGGCGAGTCCGGCGGTTCGCCGGTTTCCTGTGCCTCGTGTTTGCTCCAACCCCATCGGGGGTTGAACTTGACGCGCAAGACGTCAGCCATATCGCACGCTCTAAGCTGCACGCAGCAAGCCCTGCGCCGTCGTCCCGTGGTCCCGCGGCGGCATCGCCAGCACTTTCGGGGCGCGGTTATGCCTAGTTTGCCGACTAGCCCCTGTTCGGTATGGCCCTGCTCACGACGCTCGACAGGCCGAACCTCGAGATGTGCCGAGCATGAACGCCAGTACGAACGAGATCGGAAACAGCGTCGGAATTATTCGCAACTTCACGGATCCGCGCGATGGAAAACGGAGCGCGCGGAGTTTCTGTCAAAGCCGGAGAACCGATTTCGTTTCTACTGCTCACGTCGAGGTGAGCGCGTCGAGGCTGAAGCGATTGATCACGCGATTGCAGCAAAGGGGAATGCACGCATCTTTTGGGACAAGAGCGGATGGCGCCCGTGCTACCTCACGTGTAATCGGAAGAAGGCTTCAGCCACTGAGGGCAGCTTCGGTCGGCTGAATCAAGACACGATCGAATACCAACCTGAAAGCCGATAGCAATGAGTTGGAGCACGCCGAGAATGCCGGTCGCGATGCCCAACCCTTTCGTCCACCGTTGGGCCGACTCCTGCTGTTCTATTTGTGCTTGTTCTTTGGCGGCTTCCTCGTCAGTCTGCGGGGTTGGTTGAATCCTGACGATGAGCGGCGACCCTTCAGTGCCGCGTGGATCGGGTGCGGCTGGTTGCTCAGCGCCGCCGGGACTGGGTTGTTCTTGTGGTCGTTGTGACTGCGCGAGAGCACATGATGCCAGTAACAAGAAGAGCGTCACGCTCGAAGCTTTGTGGCGCGTCTGTTGAAGGAATATCACGCGCGAATTAAATCACGGCTACCTCCGACCTGTGTGGAAGCGTGCCGTCCGCGCCGATGCGACGGACAGCGAAAGCTCGGAGTGACTGGAGGGCAAACCGCCAATGAAATACGAGCGGTTACGAGTTGCGCATGCTCAAGCGACGTTTAACGGGAGATTCACCACCGTCCACGGCCGTTTGCAGTAGCGGCAGCGACCAGTATGCAAATCCACTTCGTGAAAGCCGCGCGTCCGCCACATACACCTGACCCACCTGCGGAACGGAGCGAGTGTCGCAACTCGTGGGCGTCGGTCACCAAAGTATCGGGGCAATTAACGAGAAGCTTTCAGGCGACGGCCTCCGGTTGTGCACCGTCGGGACCATCGGCCGGCGGGGGGGCGGCAATTCTACAACCCCATTCGCTCGGGTTCAACGGATCCGCTTTCCAGCACGACGGTAATACCCACTAACCACTAATGCGGGGGCAATTGCTTCAGGACGGATTCTGGCAACGTGGCGATCAGGGTGGACCAAGAGTGCTGACACTGGCGGCACTTCACCGTCAGGATGGTTTGACTGCGCATGGAGATGCGGGAGTGCGCGTGCTCACATTCTGGACAGGTGAGCACCAGGACGAGGTCGTCGTCTGGCACCATCGCGGGAACCATGGGATGCCGATCCTACTGCAGAGCTTGGAACGGATCAACGGTGGCTCACATTGAAGGCGATGTCTGAGATTCCCGAAGCGGCACATATTACGATGGGCGGTGATTTCGCAAGCGGCCGGATAAGGAGAAACTCATGACAAGAGTGCTTGTTCTCGGCGTCGGATTGCTACTTGGATACTCTGCCGCAGCGACTTTCCCATTGACCGCCCAGGAAAGTAACTTGCCGCCGATCTTCAAAATCGGACAGCCGGTTTGCACTATTCGGGGATTGAGTCCCGGAGAACGGTTCCAAGTCGAGGCTATCAGCGGGGCCTGGGTCCAAGTGCGCGGAGTGGGTGGAGCCACGAAACCCTACTGGATCAAGCCTGAATCGCTGCAGGTCGGCTTTTTGGAATGTGGCCTGTGATTCAGAGCGATCAGAGCGAAAATCGATGCCAGGGACAAAACGCGGGGACAAAGGCACCCAAGCAAGCATTACGCCCGTGCAACAATCGGCGTAAGTCGTTGATAGAATTGGATCGCTTACTTCGGGCCTGAGTGGCGGAACTGGCAGACGCAGGAGACTCAAAATCTCCCGCCGGTCACCCGGCGTGTGGGTTCGATTCCCTCCTCAGGCACCAAATTCCTAAGGAAAGTAAAAGTCAGCGCGCAGTGCGGATCCGCCGCACCTTGCCTTGATTGGTCGATTGTCCCTGTTTTGTCCCCTCAACCATCGTGGCGCCGAGCTTCGTCACACCTGATCGCAATTCCAATTGATTGACGATGTCATAGCGGTCGAACACCGACCGTGTCTTGGTGTCCGTTCCTCAGTCCGTCACGGTTGCACAATTGGCCCGGGGAAACCGGGGAATCTGCTCTCCAGATCACTAAAACGTCAGACAGCAGCTTTCCGAACAACAGGCTTCGCACGTGCCCGCCAAGCGACCTGGTGGAAGGCCCAGCCAGTCCGGACAATCGCGGCCGTCGATGGCACGCGTCCGAAGCCGAACGCCGTAGCCGGAAATTACGCATCGCGGCGCCCCCGTTGTTGTACATGCAGAGCCAGCA
The DNA here is from genome assembly GCA_963814955.1 of uncultured Acidobacteriota bacterium. Taxonomy (GTDB): domain Bacteria; phylum Acidobacteriota; class Vicinamibacteria; order Vicinamibacterales; family UBA2999; genus DATCJA01. Next base: position 225,478 of record CAWFEX010000004.1, on the reverse strand, counting down.
CCTTCCCAGCCGGGGTCAGGAACGGGTCGCGCCGCTCGACCCGGAGCGTCCCCGCGTCGCGCCAACGGCCCGCCATCATCCGCAGAGCTGCCTCGTCGCGCCCGAGCTCGGCCAACACGTGCTCGCGCAGTCGCGACTCGTCGAGATCGCCAATCCCGGGACTCACGACGAGCGACACGAACGGCACGCCCGCGCGTTCGTCCTCGACGAGTTGATAGTCGACCGCGCTGCCGCCGAACGTCGCGGGCAGGGTGTGTTCGATGAGCGTCAACAGATGGGCGCCGATGAAGTGCATGCCTTCGGCCGTCAGCTTCTCATAACTTCGGATCCCGCTCACATGGACCGTGAATCCGAGCGCGCTCCACGGGCACCGGCACACCCGGTTCGTCACCGTGGCATAGTCACCCAATTCAACGTTGAGCATGACCTTCGGCGTCGACGGATGGAGCGCCGTGAGGAACAGTGCGGGAACGGGGGTTGCCGCGCCTCCCACGCGGGTATCGCGTGACACGAGCACCACCTTGTCGATCGCCACATGCGCGTCGTCTGGCGCCGCCGGATCCGCGCAAGGTGTCGCGATCCGGCCCACTTCGGACATCGAGTAGATGGAGGCCGCCAGGCAGCCCGCGTCGGCAATCGCGGCGGCCTTGGCCTCGGTGTAGGGTTCTCCGCCCACGCCGAAGAACGATCCGCTGATGTCCAGGCCTGCCGCGCGGCTGGCCTGGCACACGCGAACGCCCGATGCTGCGTTGGTGTGGAGGACGGGCGGGCGCCCTCTCGCCTTCTGCTGGGCCATCCATCGAGCGATCGTCGTGGCTTCGGACGCGGGCACATGCTCGGGCCACGCCAAACCTCGGCCTGCGATGCGGCTTGCGAGCATCGTTCCCGCCGTGAACAGGGAGTGTCGCCACTCGCGGCCGGCCCACACGGGATGCTGCGAGAACCACCGCTCCACCGGCTGGCCGATCTTGGCAAAGCGAAGCGCGTGCTTGAGGCCAGCCGTCCCTGGCGGGACGGGCCGCCAGAGCGCACGGAGCGCCCCTACGCGCTCGAACGCAGCGGCCGCCATCCACTCGTAGCACGCTTCGTGGGCTACCAGGTCTAGATCGATCAGGAGAGGCGTGCCGGCGCTCCGCGAGCCGCCCGTTCGGGCGAGGAAACCGGACACCACCGTGCGGTTGTCGAAATCACTCGCCTCGACGGCCAGACTGAGCGAACCCCGCTGAATGGGACGCCGCCCCTTGAACTCGTCGAGGGTCACGAACACGCCGGCCTCGTGTATGCGCACGAGCGCGCCGCACGCGCCCTCGGCGCGCACGAGTGCGTCGAGGTCGCCCATCGTGAGGCCGGCATGGTCGAAGAGCCTCCGGTACGGCATGGGTGACTCGGCGATCATCAGCTCGCGAAACAACCGAAGCACGGCGGCTTCGCGTTGGGCGAGCCCCGCTCGAAGCCGGTCGCGACACTCGTCCGGCCCGATCGGGGTTCGAAGGAAGCCTCGAAGAGTGCTAAGGAATTCCGCCGTGACGGAGATGGCGCCCCTGCTGTGGACGGCTTGAGCCATGCGGTTGGATGAATGGTAATCCGTTTGACATCCGGTTGGCGGCCGTGTGATTCTCGCCGGCCGCTACGGTGAACACCCCCTCGTTCACCATCCGTCGCGTCTGTCTCGCGGCGTCCGCGACCTTATCGCACTCTAGCTCGCCTGGCAGGCCGGTTATCCGGCGCTCGCATGGTTCCTGCCGGGGTTCGACAACTGCACGGGGGCAGGTACGCGACCAGAGGGAGCTCCCCGCGCTTCCCGCGGTGGCGGAGTTTGCGCAACAAGCCGACGGTTTTCATCCATCCGAAAACGAACAGATACCAAAGCGGAGCGGGGTGGCGCGCCCAAAACGTTGGAATGGCGCGCCCGGCAGGACTCGTTCCCGTTCCCGACGAACTAACGGCGAGTCGGGACGTGACTGACGACTGTCGGGCGTGTCTATGGCTCGCCATGAGCGAGCCTGCATTTGCGCATTCGCGGCACCCGAGTCGAATGGCGCTGGTCGGATCCGCGCCGGAGGGAAACAATCGTCCCTCAGGATTGGCGACCGGAATCGTCGACCAGGTCCCCTCGGGACGCCCCAGCTGGCCCGCGCGGCCTGGCCGCAACATGCGGCCATGGCTGCAGCAGTTTGGCTTGCCCTTGTGTGCGCAACACGGCTTGATGGACGGGGTCGATCAGCGGGATCCGCGGGCCCACTACAGCGACGACGCACTGCGAAACACGAACGTTGCGAACGCGCTCCACGTGGACGTCAGCGCGAGCGGCTCGCTCCACATGCGAAATGCAAACGCCACAAGACCGGCGACATACACCGGATGCACACCGCGATTGTGTCGCCAGTCGTACACGGCAGCCAGCAGCACCGGCGACGACCAAACGAGAAACATGGCTGCAAGACCGCGGGAGTGCCGGCAGATACGGATTCCGGCCCACCGCGGCCACCAGCAGCGTGGTCGCGGCGACGGTCATTAGTTTCTTGTGCACGTCGGGTCGCCGCCGGAACCGGATGGCCGCACCGAAGAAGCTCGCGAACACCAGCATGTCGACGAAGGCAACATACAGCAGCTCTTCGGCCTGCCCTCCACGCGGCAGCGCTGCTGATCGCAAGACTCCCGTTGTCAGTCCCACGATGACGAGTAGCACGCCATAGGCGATGCCGATACGGCCGAGTCGCAGATGCCATCGGAGTCGGCCATTCGCCGCGAACACCGCTTGCGCCGAGAACAGCGCCAGCCATCCAGTGAACACGATCGCGTGAACGTGGATGAGCGGCGGTTGTGCGAGCGTCAGGCGAACAAGCGGCCCGTAATACGTCGGCCAGAACCCCACAGCAACGATCAGCGCCATGAGCGCGCTCAACGCGATGTAGAGCGGCCGTCGCTGCGGGATCGCGCCCTTCACGGTGACGGTGATTGCCACGTGACATGCCTCCCGGTTGGGGGACCCGAATGTACCGCAACGGCATCGTCAGCACAACCGCTGTACTCAAATTAGCGGACAGCCTAAAAAAGGGATCCGGTTCGGTTGAAACGACGCGTAACCACCACGCGCTGAGGGGCCCGAACCGAATCCAAAAGTGATGGCTTGCCCCTCACTTCCGATGTCACTTCCACTCGCCGCGCTTGGCCTTGTCAACATTTTCCTTGCTGCGATCGGCGCCTGGATCCTTTAACGCGGCCTTGCGCTTCTGTTGGTGCACTTCGCGAGCGATCGTTGGCCGCCCCTGTTTTTCTTGGCAGCATCCTCGTGTGAACGTGGCACACCCATCTTGTTTCCTACCTTTCTGTTTCTTCTGTTTGAAGCGCGGCCTTTACTACCGCGCGGGTAAGTAATTGTTCAAGGTTGAATAAGCGCGCCGCAGCCAGCACGTTGTCGCGGGTGTTCATCGTGCGCAACGTGTGCCTTCGCAAGATGCTGTCGCGCCTGGCTTCGACCGACTCGCGTGCATTTTCCGCACGCCAGGCGCGCAGCTTGTCGCCGACTAACGCGTGCGCTTGAAAGGCCGCGCCGAGTTCGCCCTTCCGTGATTCGTCCGGTTTTTGTGCATCGCCGCGATCGGTCGTTTCGGCGTGGAGTGGGACTCAAAATCTCCCGCCGGTCACCCGGCGTGTGGGTTCGATTCCCTCCTCAGGCACCACAATCCCCGACAATTCGCTCAGGGAAACTTCCTGAACTCAGTGCGAATCCCGAGCACTGTGAGGATGTTCCTGCGCAGCTCCTCTCTTGACCCCGCGAAGGCGTACACGGGTTGCGAGTAGAAGTTGCACCCCGCCATGTCCGCGCGAATGTCGTACTGCGCGGACCGGAACGCACCATAGTTCAGAAAGATACCGGTGAGGTTCAGCACGAGAATCGCCACGATCGCCGTCATTCGAACGCCATCACATCGCACCACTGTAGCCAGCCAGAGAAACGTCATGACTGCCGCCGCGCCGGTGATGCGCACGTCCGACGCAAACAGGAAAGGGACGCTCATTGCCGCGGCCATCGCGGGAATCCATCCATGCCGGCGGATGCTCTCTCTCACCGATGTCATCGGCGAACGAAGCACCGCGACCCACAATGCCCCATACGCGGCCAGAGCAACGAACGGCATCCAGGCGGTGACGGCGAACATCGGGATCGGCGCAAAGATGTATAGCAAGCCCTCGAACAGCTTCACGATCCTCAGCGGAATCGAAATGACGACGGGGAGCGTGTACAAAGAGTCGGCGACCGCCGATTCCTCTGTGTACCGCGTCAGATAAATGCCGACCGCAAACACAGCCAGCCAGAACAGCGTGACCGCGCCCGCAACGATTCGTCCCTGCCGGGCGAATTGATACGCAAAAACGAAGTTCTGAAAGAACAGCGGCGGCTTTGCACCGCTCCCCAGTCCGATCAACGCGACTTTGATTGGCACCCGCGTCTCGAGCACGGCGAGCAGAAGCAGCGCGATTACCAACAGGTCGTACCTGTGGGCGATCCAGGTCACATTCCAGAGAAACGCAGGGTGAAAGAACGACGAGAGCGCAAACAAGGTCGGCCGCGGCGCGAGCGCGAGCCGCGAGCACACGCGCCACATCAGCCACAGGCACGCGAGGTAGAGCAGCAGGCTGACCACATGTTGCACATGAGCCTGAGCAGGCAGCAACGCGTATGTCAGAGACGATACCGGTCGACCTTCGCCTCGGTACGCCGGAAGCCCTTCACGCACCGGAGGAGGTGTTCCAGCACCCCACAGCGGGTTCTCGAGAAACGTCGAGAACGTTATCGGGACCAATAGAAAGTCGTCTTCACAGAAACCACGGTCGAGAGACGGCACCCAGATGAGCGCCAGCGCCATGGCCAGCCACAGCGGCCATTTGTCGTGCGAACGTGGATCAATGTTGGTCACGGATCGATGGTTGTCGACAGTTGGTCTTTTCTCAGCTCGACCGATCTTCAACCACTCCGTGTGCCTCGTCCAAATGCATATGGCCGCGCTCGGCCCTGCGCTTCGATACCGCCGCGCTCCGGAGGGCATACAAGATGCACCACCGTTCACAGATATGGCCTAGCCGATGCCTGCGCCTGGTGGGCGCGAATGAGGCGCATCGCGCGAGAGCGTTGCGCGTCAACGAGGAGGACAGAGGAATGAAACGTTTGACTGTAATCGCAACCGCGGTGATGGTCGTGTTGCTGGGGGTTCTGACGTTCAACGTCGCCGCGCAGCAGCCCGACACCCGCGATCGCACGATCATGACATTCAGCGCCGCGGTCGAGCTCCCCGGCATGAAGCTCGAACCGGGCACCTACGTGTTCCGCATCGCGGACACGGCGTCCCGCAATGTCATCCAGGTGCTGTCGGAAGACGAGATGAAGGTGCTCGGGCAGTGGCTCTTCGTACCCGCAGAACGTCTTGAGGCCACGGGCGACACCGTCGTGACGTTCCGTGAGACCGACGCGAAAACAACGCCGGCGGTTCAGTTCTGGTATTACCCTGGCGAGAGGATCGGTAAGGAGTTTATCTATCCGAAGAACCAGGCGCTGCAAATTGCCGGGCGCACCGGCGAAGGTGTTTTGACCGAAGAGGGTCGTGTGAGTGCCGACGCGCAGGCTTCTGCAGCCTCGACACCCGAAGCACCGCAGGAGCCGGCGTCCACTGCTGCCGATAGCAGCATTGGGGTCGTCGAAGGCAGCGGGCCTCCTCCCGCCGAACCAGCAGTAGAGGCGCGAGCCGAGACGCAGGCGGCGCCGGCGCCGGAACCCCGCACCGTGTCGCCGCCACCGGCAGCCGAACGCCCGGTTGGCACGTCAGGGCAGGCGTCAACGACCGCGCAGAGCACGGATGCACAGAACACAAGAGAGCTCCCGGCAACCGCAAGTCCGGTTGCGCTTTCCGGCTTGTTGGGATTGCTGTCGCTCCTCGGAGCTGCCGGCATCCGAGCATTCCGGATATAAAGTCTGAACGGAGGTTTGGTGATTGGCGGCGCTGCCGCCAATCACCGCTCGGTCGATAACGAATCAGCGAACGGCAAGAACAAGATTATGGTGCGGCATCTGGCGCGTGATCTTCTGCTGTGGGCGATGTTCTGCGCACCGCTCATTGCCGTGCAGGAGCCGCTGCAGGTCTTCAGATCCGAGTCTGATCTGGTGGTCCTCCACGTAAATGTGTTCGACGGCCGATCTGATGCCGTTCCGGATCTGCCGCAAAGTGCGTTCACCGTGCTGGAAAACGACGAAGGGCAGGAGATTACGTTTTTCAGCGGCGCTGATGTGCCCGTGACGGTTGGTCTCATTCTCGACAACAGCAGCTCGATGATCGCGCGCCAACACATGGTCATTGCAGGCAGCAAGGCGTTTGCGCGATCCAGCCATACCGAAGACGAGCTGTTCACGATTCATTTCAACGAGCGCGCCCAATTCGGACTACCGGCAGGCATGCCGTTCACGAACCGTCAAATACTATTGAGCTCGGCGCTGGCGCGCTTCGGACCGGGCGGCAAGACCGCCCTGTACGATGCGGTGATGGCGGGGCTCGATCACCTCGAGTTCGCGACTCATCAGAAACGGGTTCTCGTCGTGCTTTCGGATGGCGAGGACAACGCGAGCACGCACACGGAAGAGGAGATGATCGCCCACGCGCGCGACAGCAACGCCATCGTGTACACAGTTTCCACGGCAAACCGCCGGTACGGGCTCCCTGGCGACGCGGGAGTACTCCGCAAGCTGGCCAATGTCGCGGGCGGAGTCGCGTACTTTCCAGACGGAGACGATGAGGTTGTCGAAAGCTTCGACCGGATTGCGGCAAATATCCGTCGCGGCTACCTGATTGGGTACATTCCAACCAACACCGCACACGATGGAACGTATCGTCGTGTGAAAGTAGGCGTGCGTGTTCCCGGCCAAAAGAACTTGCGCGTTCGGAGTCGCGATGGCTATAGGACGCATCATCACCCGGGTTCCAGATAACGACGAGCCGCAACGCTCCCGGCGGCGGTCAAATAAAACGCGCCGTCTGAAATGGCTGGAGCGCATCCTCATTGTCGTCGGACTGATCTGCCTTGGCTACTTCGCGTATGTGTCCGTGGAAGCCAGGTTGTATCAGGCGATCGAAAACCGCGAGCTCGATTTGATACTCGCGAGCGTTCCGCCGGCCGCGACTCCGCCGGCCGCGACGACAGCCGCGATCAAGCCGGTCCGGCCATCTCCGGGTTCCGCTCTCGGCCGAATCGAAATCCCCAGGCTCGGTGTCTCGGCCATCATTCGCGCCGGCAGTGACGCTCGCACGCTTCGGCTGGCAGTCGGTCATATCCCTGGCACGGCCCTTCCAGGCGAGATTGGCAACATCGGACTGGCCGGGCATCGTGACACGTTCTTCCGACGGCTGCGCGATATCCGCGCCGCAGACGACATCCGCGTCGTCACGACAGCGGGAACATTCGTGTTCAAAGTGGACACCACGAGTGTGGTGTCACCGAAGGACACGTGGGTACTCAAACCCACGCGAAAGTCTACCCTCACGCTGGTGACGTGCTATCCGTTCACCTACATCGGGTCGGCACCGAAGCGGTTCATCGTGCACGCGGTGGCGCAGGCGCGCCGCCCCGCCGCAGCGAAGTCCGGGTGACTATTCCTCTCGTGCGTGTTCGCGTCCGGGCATCACAATGACATGCCCCGGAACGTGCAACGGTCTGCGAACACGTCGGACCCTTGGTGACGACCGTGCCGACCACGCGTCCGAGGAAGTCGCGCGCGGCATCCACCTGACAACCGCACGCCAGCGTCTTTCGTGTCACGTCCGACATGAGTGAGATTCTAGCCGCTGGTCCCCATCGGCTATCCCGTATGATTGGTGGAATGAGCGGCTCGAGTTCGAGTGCCGTCAGGCTGCACAAGACCGTAGGCGTCCGCGTCGGCCACATGCAGATAGGCGGCGGTGCGCCAATTGCCGTGCAGTCGATGACGATGACAGAGACCGCGGATGTCGAAGGGACCGCGCGCCAGTGCATCGAACTGGCGGAAGCGGGATCGGAGCTGGTTCGCGTCACCGTCAACACCCAGGAAGCCGCGGCCGCAGTCCCGGCGATCAAGCGGCGCATGGTCGACGCGGGATGCAATGCGCCGCTCATCGGCGACTTCCATTACAACGGTCATCTGCTCCTGAGCCGGAACCCGGACTGCGCGGCGGCGCTCGACAAATACCGCATCAACCCGGGCAACGTCGGGACGGGGGCACGGCGTGACGAGCGTTTTTCGACTATCTGCAAGGTGGCGATCGACCACGACAAACCGGTGCGCATCGGCGTCAACGGCGGCTCGCTCAATCAGGAGCTCGTGCTCGACAAGATGCAGGAGAACACCGATCGCAATCTGGGTCACAGCTCGGAGGAGGTTCTGAACGAATGCATGCTGATTTCGGCGATCGAGTCCACTACGCTCGCGCTCGAAACCGGCATGCGGAAGGATCAAATCGTCATCTCGTGCAAGGTGTCGCGCCCGCGGGATCTCATTGCCATCTACAGAGAGCTGGCACGGAGAACCGATCAGCCGCTGCACCTCGGTCTCACCGAAGCCGGAATGGGAACGAAGGGCCTCATGTGGTCAGCGTCGGCGATGGGCATTCTGCTGAACGAAGGCATCGGCGACACCATTCGCGTGTCGTTGACGCCACGCCCGGGAGGCGACCGTCGCGAGGAGGTCTACGCCGCGTGCGAGCTGCTGCAGGCACTCGGCCTGCGTGCCTTTTCGCCCAGCGTAACCGCATGTCCGGGTTGTGGACGCACCACGAGTACCACTTTCCAGGAGCTGGCCGAACGTACGCAGGAGTACATCCGCACGCGGATGCCGGAATGGAAATCGCAGTACCGAGGGCGTCGAGACACTGACCCTTGCTGTCATGGGCTGCGTCGTCAACGGCCCCGGTGAGTCCAAAGCTGCCAATATCGGGATCAGCCTGCCAGGCACGGGCGAGGCGCCCAACTGTCCGGTCTACGTCGACGGCGAACACTTCACGACGCTCCGCGGCACGTACGACGAGCTCGCGCACGGCTTCCGCGTGCTCCTGGAGAACTACGTGGCCACCCACTACCAGCGGCGAACTTAGAGCCGTTCCGCTCGTTCGGCCTGGAGTATCCTGACGGCTCCGCCGCAGGAGGCATCATGCATCGAGCAGCCAGCTGGTTCGGTACCTGTGCCCTTATTGCCGCCACCGCCGTCATCGTGTCCGCCCAGAACACGGAATGGCGCAGCTACAGCAGTGATCCCGGCAGTACGAAATATGCCGCGCTCGATCAGATCAATGCGTCGAACGTCGCACGCCTGAGGGTCGCCTGGCGCAGGCCGGCAGTCGATCCGCAGCTCATGACGCTCAACCCGAAGCTCACGTTCTCGAACAACTTCCGCGCGACCCCCTTGATGATTGACGGCGTCCTGTACAGTCCGAACGGTGTCGGCCTGGTCGAGGCATTCGACCCCGCCAGTGGAAAGACGCGCTGGGTGCAGCAGCCCGCGGGAGGAGCGGCGGGGTTGCCAGGCGACAGCACGCGCGGACTCGGGTATTGGCGAAGCGGCAACGAGCAGCGGTTGTTCGTGCAGCGTGGCGAAACGCTTACCGCTCTCGATCTGAGAACCGGCCAGCCATTCAAAGACTTCGGCGACAACGGCAGCGTCAACCTCCGACTCGGCAAGGAGCCCTACGGATGGACTGGAGCGCCGCGGGTGTGCCGCGACGTTGTCATCGTCGGAACGTCGATGAGCGACTCACCACCCAACCGGGAAGGGACACCAGGTGACGTCAGGGCATATGACGTGCGGACCGGAAGGCTGCGCTGGACGTTCCACGTCATTCCACGCGCGGGCGAGTTCGGCGTCGAGACGTGGAAAGACAATTCGTGGCAGTACACCGGCCACACCAATCTCTGGTCGCTGGTGAGCGTGGATGAGCAGCTCGGATACGCGTACCTCCCACTGACGAGCCCCACGAGTGACATGTACGGCGGCCACCGGCTTGGGGACAACTTGTTCAGCGACAGCCTCGTGTGCGTGGACTGCCTGACGGGCGCGCGCGTGTGGCACTACCAGCTCACGCATCACGATTTGTGGGACTACGATTTGCCGGCCGCGCCCGTGTTGGCCAACATCACCGTTGATGGCCGCCCGATCCAGGCTGTCGTGCAGGTCACGAAGCAGGCATTTGCATTCGTGTTCGATCGCGTCAACGGGCGGCCGGTCTGGCCGATCGAAGAGCGTCCCGTCCCACAGTCGACGACACCTGGGGAACAGACGTCACCTACGCAGCCGTTTCCAAGCAAGCCGCCGGCCTTTGATCGGCAGGGGGTCAACCTCGACGATCTGATTGATTTCACGCCTGAGCTGCGGGCTGCGGCGCTCGACATCGTCAAGAGATATGTGATCGGACCTGTGTTCACGCCGCCTTCGATCAAAGGCAGCGGACCGAACGATACGAAGGGCACGATTCAGCTTCCCGGCTCCGTTGGCGGCGCCGACTGGCAGGGAGCGGCGTTCGATCCCGAGACAGGACGACTGTATGTGCCATCCATTACCGCGCCGTTCGTCGCCGACGTCATTCCTGGCAATCCCAAGGAGACGAATCTCACCTACACGCGCGGCACACGCGAGTATCCGCCCGCGCCAATGGGCCTGCCGTTGCTGAAGCCGCCCTACGGCAGGATTACGGCGATCGACCTGAACAAGGGAGAAATCGTGTGGGCGGTGACCAACGGCGACGGACCGCGAAACCATCCGCTGCTCAAACCGCTGAACCTGCCTCCGCTCGGCAACCCGGGTCGAAGCGCGCCGCTGCTGACGAGGTCGCTGCTGTTCGTCGGCGAAGGCGATCCAATCATGTCGGGCGATCCCCGGCGCATTCCGGCGAGCATGCCGCTTTCACTCGCGCCTGGCGCGGGAGACCGCAAATTCCGCGCGTTCGACAAGTCGTCGGGGCGCGTCGTGTGGGAGATGGACCTGCCGGCAGGGACGACCGGCGCTCCGATGACCTATCTCTTCAACGGCAAACAATACATCGTGCTCGCGGTTGGATCGCGAGAACACGCGGCCGAGTACATCGCGCTGAGCCTGCCGTAGCGCCGGAACTTCTGGTAGCCGGAGGCCTTTAGGCCTCCGTGCCTTTAGGCCTCCGTGGGACCGATCTGAAAATCGCCTCAGTGCATGTCGGCGACTTGAACGCCCTCGGGAAACGTTGCGTCGGCAGGCGCAAACCACAAATTGTACGGATCGGCTCTCAGATACCGCGCGACGACCCGGTACTCTCGTTGCGTGAAGTAGTCGATCAACTGTTGACGAATCTCCGGATGTGCCTCGACACCAACGAGGCGCGGTCGATACCGCACGAGGTCGAATCCCGCAAGTGCGCGAGGCTCGGCCAGCTCGATATCCATCGACAGGAAGTCGATCGAGGTGACACCGGCGCGCGCTAGAAGATCATTCAGTGTGATGGTGCGAACTTTGCGCTCCTTGCCCGACGTATCGTAGCGATCGGAGAACTCCTTGTTCGAAGATGCCACGAGGGTGTGTTGATCCGGGACAAAGAGTGACGCGACGGCGTCCGACTTGTCGCTCACGAAAAAGGAGAAAAAGCGCGTCCGCGGCCGGTACCGTGCGTAATCGCCCGCGAATTCTTGTTGAGCATCAATTGCCAGACCCGACCATCCGAGTGCCTGCTCGAGATAGTAGGTGTTGTTGAAGCGCTTGTACTCGTGCGAGCCAACGTCCACGAAGACCCCGTTGCGCTCGTCGCGAAAGAAGTCGCGAATCAGCCATTCCTCGGCATACTGGGAATTCCGCGACGGGCCGTATGCTTCCCTGAACCAGTCGTACTCGGCGTTGCGCGGCAGCGCCCTGACAATCGTGACCGCACCGACTACGGCAGCCACCAGCATCAGGATTCCAAGAAGCTTGAAAAAGAGCCGAATCGGCCGGCCTTTCAGAGTCTTCCAAACCCGCTCCTATGAGAGCCAGACGCCGAAGCCATCATCCGGCGACACAATTGTTATCGAGTCACAAAAGTGAGAGCCGCGCCCCTCGCAGCGGCTCGATTCTGACCGGCGATTTCAGCGAAACCAACCAGCCGCTGGGATGCGTCCAGTGGCGTGAGCAAGCTCCGGGCCCAAATGGCCGGACGATTCGAACGTCATGACGGGTCCGGGCGACCCGAACGTTCCGAGCGATCGACGTAGGTAATGAGCCTCACGCTTCGTTGAAATGTCACGTACGCAATGGCCCACTGGAGCAGTACGACAAGCCGGTTGCGAAACCCGACCAGCTTCACGATGTGAAGAAACAGCCAGGCCAGCCACGCGGTAAAGCCGGCGAACCGAATCCAACCGAGGTCGGCAATAGCTGCGCCCCGTCCCACAATGGCCATGCTGCCCTTGTCATGAAAGACAAAGCGCGTCGACGCGGCGGCGCCTCGCCGACGATTGAGGATCGTTCTGGCCGCGTGCTGCGCCTCCTGGATTGCGACCTGGGCCACGCCTGGCAGCGGTTTTCCCTGCTCGTCGGCGAACGTCGCGGCATCGCCGACGACGAACACTTCGGGGTGACCGGGCACCGAAAGGTCGGACTCGACGATCACGTGACCGGTTCGATCGAGCGGAGCCCCAAGCGATTTGACGAGCGGGGACACGGCCACACCGGCCGTCCACAGCACAGTACCCGCAACAAGCGGCTCTGAACCAAGCATCACGCCGTGCGCATCGACGCCGGTCACCTTCGTGCCTTCGCGCACTTCCACACGGAGCCGTGCCAGCGACTTTCGTGCTGCGTCGCGAAGCTTCTCGGGAAACGACGGCAGAATCGTCGGTCCAGCTTCGACAAGGACAATTCGCGCACCACCCGGGTCAATCGATCGAAACTCGTGGCGCAGCGTCTGGCGCGCGATCTCCGCCAAGGTGCCCGCCAGCTCCACTCCCGTGGGGCCGCCGCCCACGAGCACGAAGGTCAGGAGCTCCTGCCGCCGCGCCGGGTCCGTCTCGCGCTCTGCGCGCTCGAATGCCAGCAGCACGCGCCGACGAATCTCGAGGGCATCCTCGAGTGTTTTCAGCCCTGGCGCGAAACGCCCCCAGTCGTCGTTGCCGAAGTACGTGTGGCTCGAGCCGGTGGCGACGATCAGAAAGTCGTACTCGAGCTCACCGCCGTCGGCCAGCGATACGCGGCGGCTCTTCATATCGATGGACGAGGCTTGCCCGAGCAGCACACGGATGTTCGGCGATCGCCTGAAGATCCATCGAATCGGCGCCGCAATGTCGCCGGGCGACAGAGTGGCGGTTGCCACCTGATACAGAAGCGGCTGGAAGAGATGATAGTTGTGCCGGTCGAGCAGCGTGACGCGCACCGGACGATCGCGCAACGCCTTGGCCGCGCTAAGCCCCCCGAATCCTCCGCCGATGATGAGGACGTGTGGCAGCTCCATTCTCACGTCGTCGCAATGTACACTGATTGGCGGGTCCGCTCCCCCTCCGCCAAAGCTGCGGCGGGCACGTCGTGGAACCCGCTCGACGTACTGGACCAGGTGCGATGAAAACTGTAACCGCGGCCACAACAGATCACACCGTCACCACCGTGTGCCCGCTCGACTGCCCCGACTCGTGCAGTCTGGAGGTCACCGTCGAGGACGGCCGTATTACCGCAATCGACGGATCCCGCGAAAATCCGGTCACCGATGGCTACATTTGCGCGAAGGTGCGCCGATTCGGGGAACGGCAGTACGGGCCCGACCGCTTGCTGTATCCGGCGGTGCGGAAGGGGCCCAAGGGTGCCGGCAGCTTCAAGCGCGTATCGTGGGATGAAGCGCTGGCCGTTGCTGCCGATCGCATCAGGGAAGCGCGCAACAACTGGGGTGGCGAGTCGATCCTTCCCTATTCGTACGGCGGCTCGAATGGCCTGCTGACGCAGGACACGAGTGACGCTACGTTGTTTCGCCGCCTTGGCGCGTCGCGTCTGGCGCGCACCGTGTGCGCAGCGCCGACTGGTGCGGCAAACATGGCGCTCTACGGCAAGATGCCGTCGGTCGCTTACGAGGATTTCCCCGAGGCGAAGGTCATCGTCATCTGGGGCGCCAATCCGTCAGCGTCCGGCATCCATCTCGTGCCGTACATCCGCGAAGCACAGCGCCGCGGCGCGCGACTGATCGTCGTCGATCCGCGCACGACGCCCCTCGCCAAGCGGGCCGACATTCACCTTGCCGTTCGTCCGGGTACGGACCTTCCGGTCGCGCTGGCTATCCACCGCTACCTGTTCGAAGAGGGTTACGCGGACACCGCCTTTCTCGCAGCGAACGCGCGCGGGGCCGAGCGGCTTCGCGAGCGCGCGCAGCCGTGGACCTTCGAGCGCGCAGCCGCTGAAGCGGGCGTCGATTCCGCTGCTCTCCGAGCGGCTGCGGAAACATATGCCACTACAAGTCCGGCGATTATCCGATGCGGATGGGGACAGGAGCGCAATCGCAATGGCGGCAGTGCATCGCTGGCCATCCTCGCGCTTCCCGCCGTCGCCGGCAAATTCGGCGTGCGCGGCGGCGGATACACGATGAGCAACTCGGCATCGTGGGGAATCACGCGTACGTGGATCGGCAGCGACGAGCCGCCCACGCGCACGATCAACATGAATCGGCTTGGACGAGCGCTCGAGGACAGCAATCCTCCGATAAAGGTGCTTTTCGTCTACAACAGCAACGCCGCCGTGACGACCCCGGATCAGCGGCGGATCCTGCGCAATCTCGAACGCGACGACTTGTTCACCGTCGTCTTCGAGCAGGTCATGACCGATACTGCCCGGTACGCCGACGTGGTGCTCCCGGCGACCACGTTTCTGGAAGGTTATGAGATCGCGCGCAGCTACGGGCCGATCAGCCTTCGTCTGGGGAAACCAGTCGTGGAGGGAGCAGGCGAGTCACGATCGAACGCGGAGGTGTTCGGAGACCTTCTCGAACGGCTCGAATTGCGCCACGACGATGACCCGCGCGGTGAGCTCGAGGAAATGCTCGCCGTGCTGGCGCAATTGCCGCAGCCGATCGGAGGCGAGCTCAGCGACCGTGGCGCGGCAACGCCTCCATACGGCGGCCGGCCGGTTCAGTTCCGCGATGTGTGGCCATTGACGCCGGACCGCAAGGTCGACCTCTTCCCGGAGGCGCTCGACGCCGAGGCGCCTCTGGGGCTGTACGGCTATCAGGCCGATCCAGGCACGGCGGAATTTCCGCTCACCCTGATTTCGCCGGCCAGCGAACGAACGATCAGCTCCACCCTCGCCGAGCTGCCGAGGCCCGAGGTCCGCCTTCTCATGCATCCCGACGATGCGGCCGCTCGGGGGCTTTCGGATGGCGATGCCATTCGAATGTTCAATGCACTCGGCGAGGTCCGTTGCAACCTTTCGGTAGGCGCCTGGATTCGGCCTGGAACGGTGTCGCTGCCGAAGGGGCTGTGGCGCAAGCACACGGCCAATGGACACACGACGAACGCGCTGGTGCCCGATTCGCTGACGGACATCGGGGGCGGAGCGTGTTTCAACGACGCCCGTGTACAGGTCGAACGCGCGCCGCAGCACAGTACGTAGTGTCCGGCTTCAGCCGGACCAAACGGTAGCCGGAGACCTTCAGGTCTCCGGTCAATAACTGAAGAAAAAGATCAAATCGAGGCCACCGCGCTCCACGCGCCGGAACGTCACGCGCTGCGTGCCGCTCGATGTCTCGGCGGCGGAGCCCTGCAGGCGCAGGTATTCGGCAACCTGGTATTCCAGAATGAATTCCGTTGCTTCCGCGGCGCCGAAGCCCTGCCTGATCCGGACAAAGAGCTTCTCCCCTACCTGTTCTCCAATGCTCAGACTAGGTCCAAACCCCTGTTCGCCCTGTGTCTGGAACTCCAGCTCGTCCAGCTCGAGTGCAGAGGCCAGTGACTCCGTCAGACCGGACACGAGGTATCCCCCTGCCAGTGCCCCCGCGCGCTCGGCAAGCGAGATCTGCTGCCCCTCGCCAAGCTCGTTGATCGGCACATTGAAGACGATGAGCGAGAGGATGTCCGCCTGATCGAGTGGCGGCTGACTCGTGAACGTCAGCTCCGGTTGCCTCATCGATCCCGTTACGCGAACGAACGTCTCGACGCCGGAGATGACTCGTCGCGCGCGCAGGTCTACGAGTGGATCGATCTCGTCGGTTCCGCCAAATCTGATCCGCCCGTCGCGCATGATTTCGAATCGGCGGCCCTGGAACGAGTAGTTCCCGCGAATCGTGTTGACCTCACCGATCAGCTGAGGCCGCGCGCCACGGGGCTTCCGAACCTGCAAGACGCCGCCGACCGTGACGTTCAGGTCACCGATATCAATCGGGGCGTTCGCCGGGCGCAGGTCTGTGCCCCGTATCGACAGGCTGCCTGGAACGGCGACGCCCACTTCCAGATCGATGCGGTCGAAAATCGACGGCTCCGGTGGTGTCGAAGCCGCGCGCTCGGGCTCAGGCTGGCCCGTATTCAGGTCCGCAACCTCGGTATCGTACGGGTTTGCGGTCGCCTGTTCGAGCACTCTGGCTGCGTCGATGCTGCCTGTCTCGACTTCGACGAACCCCTCGATGCGCGGGGCACGAAGCTCACCGGTGACGCGTATATCGGTGTCGAGCTTCAGATCGGCAAGCTCGTTGTCGACCACCTCGAAATTTTCTGATTGGATCTTGACGTCGACGGCACCGACCGTGCGTTCGTGCACGCCCAGCATGCCGCCGATGGTCATCACCTGTTTATGCTCGTCGACGAGTTTCATCTCGCTGATGGAGACTGCGTCGGTGGTCAGTTCGACGCGGGTATCGAGTCCCGTGTAGGCCGTCCCGAGATCGGGCACGGAAAAGGCGCCCCCGCGAATGTCCACGATACCGTCGAAGTGGGGGTCGTGGCCCGTTCCAGTCACCTTGACGTTCGCCTGCAGGGCCCCGGTCACGTCGGTGACATATGACGTGAACCCCTGGATGACACCGAGATCGATCTGGCTGCTCGAGACTTGGAGCTCGATTCCCTCGCCCGCTCCCGGTGTTTCGTGCCCTTCGACGCCCGCGAGGTTGGGCCGGAACAGCGACAACGGCGCATAGCCTGTCGCCGTCACCCACTCCTGCGGCGACTGCTGCAGCCGGACGTCCAGATTCACGCCCTGGCGAACGTAGTCCACCTTGCCTGCCAGCGAATCGAACGTGAATTGACGGAAGGCGCCCGGCGCGAGCGTAAACTCGCCCTCGGCACGCGGGGCATCGAGAGGGCCCGATATCGAGGCATTGGCATTCAGTTGTCCGCTGATTTGCCGGTTGCCGAGCATCAGCTGATCGAGCTGAGACACATCGACATTCTGCGCGCGCACCCGGAGCACCTCGGTCGACGACCCGACAACGCCATCGGCCTCGATCCGCTGGTCGCCGCTTGCGAGTTGAAGATTCTCGATCTCCACCCGATCGCCACCGTATCGCACCGCCGCAGCCGTCCCGGGAACGGTGCGCCATTCGATCTGTTCGGCCCGCAACGCCACGTTCCCCAGGTGCACTTCCTGGTGGTCGGGATGCAGGGTCAGCGTGCCCGCCGCCGCCAGCTCCCGCGGACCTTCCTGTGCCACCGCGTCGAATTCCAGCTGCGATTTCGAGTACGTGGTTTCGGCCGTTAACTCGCGGATGCTCTGACCGCCAACTTCGACGAAGGTGGCGGTGCTCTTTGCCTTGATCGACGCGCCGCCGACAGCAAGGTCCGGTACGGTCACATCAAGCGTGCTGGCCAGACTCAGCGCGCTGGTGTCCCCGTATGCGATGTTGCTCCCCTGCAGCATCCCCTGAGCACGGAGCTCGCCGGCGTTGCCGGTCACCGTTGCATCGATAATTACCGCGCCCTTGAGCGGTCGGTCGATCATGGTGCCGATTTTTTCGAGCGAAGGACTCTCAACATGTGCTGTCAAGTTGGATGCGCCGGTATCGTTCAGCGCCAAGGCGCCCTGGCCTTTCGCCGTCAGATCTGGGCCGGCAATCTCGAAACCCGTCAGTTGCGCCTCGCGCTGCGCATACGTCCCTTCGACGGACGCCCGATCGATTGCCAGCTCGGCAATCGTTGAATTCATCAGGTCGACACGTCCGGAAGCATCAACGGAATCGAATGTCATTCCTGACGCGATGGCGCGAATGGTGGTATCGACGTCCAGCGTGCCGCTGAGATCGCCGGCGACCCTTTTCTGGTCCAGCACCACGGCAGGATTGAGGCCGGAGAATTCTCCGGTCGTATGCGCGCGAAGGTCACCGCCTCCAAGCTGCGTGGAAAATTCGAGGCGTGGAAATGTGGTGCCGAACAGCTCGGAGTCCACGGCAGTGCCGGTTGCATCGATTGCCAGAGGATAGCGGCCGCCGCCGCTCCCTTTCACGTCGAACGTCCCATTGACGCGACTGCGGAAACGCTCTTCCGTGAGTACCCGTACGGCGAATCCCTGGCCAATCTGCTGAAGATCGAGATTCGTGACGTCACCACGTGCGGCATAGGAAGGAGCGCCGCCACCGATCGTGAGCTGACCGGTCGTCCCGGGAGCGATCGACGCCCCTGCGACTGTTGACGCGTCGAACTGTGCGTCTGTTGTGTACACGCCGTTCCGCGCGTGAAGCGTGTAGTTGAACTGCAAGTCGCTCGGCGCTTCCGGAATCCTGAGGTTCGGGGGCAGGTTTCGCAGATCAACGCTCTCGGCCCGGCCCGTCAGATCCAATGAAACCGGCAGCGCGGCGACGAAAGTACCTTTGGTGGATGCGCGGCCACCGTACGCATTCGCCGTTCCGTCTACCTGAATGGTCCGTCCATCGATGCGCCCGCGCGCGACGACATTTCGGGCATCGTAGCCGGCCACGCTGTACGCGTCCCGCTTTCAGAACTGTACGTGCCCCGAAGCGGCGCACGCTCCTTCGGGAGCGCAAGATCGATGCGGGCTTCCCCTGTGACGTTACTGGCGAATGTGTTCGCACGGCCGTTCCGACGCTGTGTCAACGGCGCGAAGTTGAAATTCGCCATCGACACTGTTCCCGCAACCCGGCGATCGGGACCGTCCGCGTCGACTTCCAGCTCGGCGGTCACGTTGCCAAGCGCCGCTTCTCGCGTGTTGACGTGCACTGACAGACGGTCGAGAGGCCCGCGCGCCGAAATCTCGAACGCGGGCTGCAGTCCGTAGCCCCGCAGCGCCGGGATAACCCGCCCGATCTCCTCCGTCGTGAGCTTGTCGGATGATGCGTCCACGTCGATCGTCGGTCTGCCGCCATCAGACGTCCTGACAACGCCGTTCACGCGGAGCGAGCTTTCTTCCGTCCGCAGGGACACGTTCTCGAACGTCACGGCGTCAGCCGTCCGGATAATCACACCAGAGAGCGCGTTGATGCCAAGGTTGGGAGCTTCCGCGCGCAAAGAC
This sequence comes from uncultured Acidobacteriota bacterium, assembly GCA_963814955.1. GTDB lineage: Bacteria > Acidobacteriota > Vicinamibacteria > Vicinamibacterales > UBA2999 > DATCJA01. The sequence continues at coordinate 206,043 of CAWFEX010000004.1, read as the reverse complement.
AAATGTGCGATGTCGATCGTCAGCGCATCTTCGTCGCTCTTGATGCCAATCGACGCATCGAGCTTGCCGATGCGGGTTGGCACTGCTACACCGGACGTGCCGATCGGCCGATCTCGTTCTTCAACGTAGAGGGTGGCGTCGCTGATGCCGATTTCACCGATTTCGATCGGCCGGCGGCGGCGCGGCTGATCTGGAGTCCTGGCCCTGATCAAATGCGCGAGGTTCCATTCCCCATTTTCTTTTTCGAGATGGAAAACCGGCTGATTCAGACGGATGTCGTCCAGCACGACATCTCCGGACAGAAGCGTGAAAACGTTGTAATCGAGACCGACGTCTTTGATGTCGACCACCGTCTTGCCGTCCATCGTCACGCCGATGTTTTCGAGCTCCACTCCGAAGAGCAGATTTCCATCAAGTCGGCCGATCGACAGATCGCCGTTTACGTAGCGGGCCGCCTGGCGAACGATGAACGTCCGCGTCCATTCCTTGAACCACGTGGTCTGTGCCACGACGATCGCCATCGCCGCCGCGCCGATCAGCAGCGTGCAGATGAAGGCAAGGACCTGAAGGGTTCGACGAGCGAATGACATGATTTAGTGTGGCGGATGAGCTGAAGCAGTACCCGTCACAACCAGCCTTCGAGCACGATTTCGCGGCCGCGACAACGGAGCGGCCGGTAGTAATTCATCAAGGACATACCAGTAGTCGTCCACTAGAACGCCTGACCGATACTGAAATGCACTCGCCAGTGCCGCGGCTCCGGTTCGCCATTCACCAGGAGGTTATCGATTGGATTGAGCTGGAATCCGAAATCGACGCGAGCGGGGCCTATCGGCGTCATGTATCGAAGGCCTGGTCCTACTGAATAACGAAGATCGTTGAGATTGAACTCCCACGAACGAGACCAGACATTGCCGTAGTCCAGAAACACGACGCCACCGAGCTTGCCCCAGAGCGGCAGGCGGACCTCGGAGGACCCTTCAAGCATGGAGTGGCCGCCAATCGGCAGGCCAAAGCCGCTGATCGGTCCCACCTCGAAACGGCCCCACCCGCGGAGGCTCGTTGCGCCGCCGAGAAAATACCGCTTGTAGAAAGGCACGCTGCGCTGGAGGTCTCCAAGAGCGTCGATGGTGCTGACGCGAAGCCTGTTCGCCACGACCATTCTTCGACCGACAGGCAGGTAATGGCGGCCTTCGCCGTTTACCGACCAGTAATTCGACGTCCCGGGCAACCACCCGCCCGCCTGTTCGATGCCGCCGGTCAGGACATAACCGGTGCGGGCATCGAGCAGGTTGTCAGCGGTGGTGCGACTCGCTTCCAACGCAATCGCGGTCGTGGTTCCCGTGAACTCGCCGTCGGTGGGGTCCAGCCCGAGCGCAATGAGTTCGTCGCGAATTGAAAAGTCTTCCAGGGCCTCGGGAGTCACCGAACTGCGCTGGAACTCGTTGCTGAATGAAATGGACCAGACGTTCTGCGCATTTGCCTGATGCCGCAGCGTGAAGCGACCGCCAAGCGTGTCGAGCGAGTACACGGGCTCCTCCGCCTGCCACGCCTGTCCGTCGAAGTTGAGCGAGAAATGCGAACTGAGAAAGAACGGTTCGCGATACTCGGCGCGCACGCCGCGGTCCAGCGACGACCACTTCCCCTCGAAACCGGCGTGCCGTGCATCGCCGAGGAAATTGAGGTGGTCCCACCGGATGCGGGCCCGTGCCTGCTCCTCCGTGCCGTACCCCACACCGAATGTGACCTTCTGATGCTTGGCCTCGGCAACGGCGACGCGTACCGGTACGTCAGGTACGTCACGCACCTCTTTTTCGCCCGACTCGACATTGGCGAACTCAAAAAGCTCGAGACCATAGAGCTTTCGCTGGCTTTCGCGCATCTCCCGGCGCGAGTAGACATCGCCGGGCTCGAATGTGAGCTGACGCCGGATCACGTTCTCGCTCACGCTCATCTGTCCATCTATTGCGATTGGTCCGAACCGGGCAAGAATGCCGGGCACGGCGTGAAACACCAGACGCCGCTGCCGCGGGCCTGCCTCTTCCTCTCCGATCGTGACGTCCGCGTAGGGGTAGCCGTGGTCTCGCAGTTCGTTCAGCGCCCGTTCACGGGCTGCCCGAGCGATCAATCGATCGAGTGGAGCATCGACGCGCAGCCCGACCGATTCCTGCAACCGGCGACGGTCGGCTTCAGACAGCACGTCGAAGCCCGACAGCTCGACCGCGACCACACGGATGGGCTCTCCTTCCGTAATGTTGACAGTGATGGAAACTTTGTCTTGTGCGTCGTTCAGCGCGACGTTGAACGACGCGACGCGCGCGTCAGGAAAACCACGGTCGCGATAGAAGACCTCGATGCGTTTGAGGTCCGCATCGAACGCGCGCCGATCGAAGTATCGTTTCCGTCCCCATGGGATCCGCGAGCCGCGTCGCGTCTGGAGGACGTTCTTCAACGCACCTTCATCAACCTGTACGACGCCGTCGAAGTCGAGGGCCGCGATTTCGACGTCACCCTCAGGGCGGCACGCGCCTCCACTGATGGCAACCGCGAAAAGAAGAAGCCGCAGGATACGGGATTTGGCGGCCATCCGGTCCCAGCAGTAACACACAGCGTGCCAGCGGGCCGGCACCGCCCGAACTGGCGGGAAAACGGATCAGCTGCGTGTCGGTGAGGCAGGCCGGCGCGAAACCACGGCCAGCATGAGCGCCGGCCACACGGCGACGAGCGACGCGACCGCAATCCAGACACCCGGAATCTGCGCGAGAATTCCCGAGTGCCAGAGCGCCCACGCTGCGCCCCCTAGAAGCATGAAATAGCCGGCAAGATAGACAGTGAGCCACCCCATGGGGCGCCTGACAAGCACGACGAATGCCGGCAGAAAAAAAGGGTGAGGCATGCGGCAACCGCCGCCTGCACCTCACCCTCACGTACTAACTTTGCCCTGTCGGCCCTTATCCTTTGACCGTCGGCTTACACACCCCTACTGAATAATCACGGCGAGATGCGCGCGGCGGTTCATCGCACGGCCTGCGGCTGTACTGTTGTCGCCAACCGGCCGCTCTTCGCCATAGCTGACCGTCCGCAGTCGCCCGGCCGCAATCCCGCGGCTCACGAGGTAGTCGCGCACCGAGTTGGAGCGTCGCTCGCCGAGCGCCAGGTTGTACTCAACCGTGCCGATGCTGTCGCAATGCCCTTCAATGGTGACGTTCAAGCCAGGGTTTGCCTGAAGCTTTGCGATGGCATCGTCGAGAATCTTCAACGCATCAGGCCGCAGGCTGAAGCGATCGAAGTCGAAGTGCACGTCTTCGAACATGATCGTTGCGCGACGCACGACCGTCAGGTTGACGCTGCCGGTTGCCGTTCCACCCCGGTTGTCCCGCGCCGTCACAGTCGCCAGGACGTTGCCTTCCTGGTTGGGCGCAGTCCATACCGTGTTCTGGGCGTTCGCGTTGCTGAACGTTCCCTGCGGGGCCGTCCACTGGTACATCAGCGGATCGCCATCTGGATCAGTACCTGTCGCCGTCAGATTGCTCGTCGCGGACGGCTCCACACTGCAGGGATTGCAGCTTGCCGTTACCGACGGTGAGCGATTTGGCGGCGGCGCAACCACCGCTGGCGGCGGCGGGGTCACGGTGTTGGTGACTGTGGTCGTTTCCTTGATAACGCGTACCCGCTGGCGCGGCGGCGTGACACCGGGATGCCAGCCGACGCGGATATCGGCGCCGAACGAATTGTGTTCGATGTCGACCCCGCCGACCGTGCGACCGTCGGTGCCGAAGCTGTAGTTGACGCCACCGTGGACGAAGAACCCGTTTCTGAACTGCCACACAGCGCCGGCCTTCACGTTCGTTGGATCGGAGATTGGGCTGAGGAGCGGCGCAATGCTGCCGTCTTCGGCGATGTAAGGCGGGTTGATCAGCGTGGTGTTGTCCTTGATGACAAACTCCCCGTGCCATTCGATCAGCGCGCGGATTGGTGTGCGCGTGGGAATAGCGGCACCGAGCCCCCACGTGACGCCGTCGGACACGCGGAACTCGTCCGGATCGCCCCGGAGCACCGCGCCTGCCATGCCTGTGAGTTCAACATTCTGCGCGAATTCCCGGCTGACAATCAGGTCGAGATGACCGTCCCAGTCGTTCGTGCTCGCCCATGAAGATCCGCTGGGGAACTTCACCATGACGCGCGGCGCCAGGCTGACAGCGTCGCCACGCGATTGCGACACCAGACTGTATTTGCCGCCGACAATGACGGGGCCACCGAGTGTTTTTGACCACCCGCGGCGCACGTATGGAAATTCCTGCGACACGCCGCCAAACACGGGCTCGGTAGGCACGAACGTGGGTCGGACGTCCCGATCGATCCGGACCGTGCGCCACGATCCGAACAGCTCGAGGCGACCGATGCCGTACGCGCCTGTGAGCCCTATCTGATTGACGTCGGTTAACCCTTGCCGCCGATCCCAGTTTGCACGGAATGCGCTGAACGACCAGCGGCCACTCGGCAGTGTTTCGGCGGTTGACACAAGCCACAGACCCGTGTCGCCGTAGAACGTGGGCAACGCGGGTCGGGGCGTCGTGTCGCCCTGCAGTACGATTTCATCCTGTGTAACAGCCGTCTGGCTCGTCGTGGTGGTCGTGCCCTGTGCGGGCGTCTGACCCGCAACCGAGGCGGCAAATCCCAAAACGCAGAGGGCCCCGCAGAATGTACGCACTAACACAGCGTCTCTCTCGTCGTCCGGTCGGAGTCGAAGCGTCAAAGCGTCTCAGTCGCGAATCGACGCGGTGCGGTCCATGCCGGAAACATGAGCCACCCCAACAGTAGCACCATCAGTCGGGTCGGTGGGAGGAATTAGCCGTCCACGACCTCCGCGACTGATCTGCCCACCTTTGCGCCCTGCGACACGCGCTTCGTCGGGCGTCCATTCGTGCGCAGTTCCTTTTTCATGCGCCGCGCGTCCACCCTTGCTGGCGATCTCGCGCTGCTTCTCGGCTGACATCGAGGCAAATCCACGACGTTCCTTGCGTCCATCCACGGCACTCCTCCTTGATCGAAACCCCGCGTGGGGTGGTCTCCTGGCTCGGGCGAGGACTTCAAGAGATGTGCCGGGACGTTCAAATTTTGCACATGGGCGCGTAACCATTCCCGATTCAATTACCTAGAGGAGATCGCAGCAAATGCCGCACCGCCAGGCGCATGGAGCAGAACACTACAGTCGAGGTTGTGGACTGAATCAACTTCCAACAACGACCAGGGCGATCCATGCGCGAGAAGGAACACCGTAAACGGAACGAAACTTCTTTAAAGCGGGTTACCATCGCTGTATGGATGAAAAATGTGCGCCCGCACCCTCCCAGCCCGAGGCAGCCGGTAACACCAGCGGCCACACGGTGCACTGCGCGAAGTTTCAAAAAGATTTACCGGGGCTCGATGCGCCTCCCTGGCCAGGCGAGCTCGGACGGCGAGTCTATGAGAAGGTGTCGGCCCAGGCCTGGAAGCTCTGGGAAGAACGAATGAAGATGATCCTGAACGAGTACCGCCTCATGCCTTGGCAGAAAGAGGCACAGGAACTCATCGCCCGGCAGATGGAGGACTTCTTCTTCGGCGAAGGAGCGGCCCTTCCACCAGGTTACGTCCCTCAGCAGGCCAAGGGGTAGCCAGTCCCAGTCACGCTACGACCGTCAGTTCACGTTCGATCAGGAAATGCAAGCGTTGGTGCGCGTGGCGCAGCGCGGCCTCGACGGCGAGTGAATCTGCGCCCCGCGCAAAGATGAATCCAAGGTAACTTTTGCCTTCGGGCAACGGAACCACTCGCGCCTCGGGTTTCACCGTAATCTGAACGTCCTCGACGCCCGCAACGGCCCGCGCTTCATCGACGCCTTGTACGCCGCGGTAGACGCCCCGCTTTGGAATCGGAATCATCATCACGCCTGAAGCGACCGGTTCACGCCGCCAGGTGTCGATGCTTTCGCCGAGTGCGTGGTGCAGCAGCAGCTCCTCGAACGTGACCGCATCGACGTGTCCATCCCTGACGAAACGAAGCGACCGGCCGCACAGACCTCCAATGGGGCGCGCGGCGACTTCCAGGACATGGACGGTAGTCCCCGCTACGCGGCACTCGGCGTGAATCGGCCCGTGATGGAGGCCGATGGCACGCGCCGCGTCCGCCACTCCAGCAAGAATCCGGTGCTGAACATCTGCGGGCGCCACGGAAGGCGTGACGTAAATGGTTTCCTCGAAAAACGGTCCGTCGAGGAGGTCCGGTTTGTCGAAAATGGCCAGAGGCCGAAACGCGCCATGCTCGAGGATTCCCTCCACGGCATATTCGGCGCCGGGAATGAACGACTCGACCAGCACTTCGCGGTGAGCTTCGTCGCGTTCGATCTGCACATCCGACGACTTCAGGAGCGTGCGCAGGCGATGGAACGCGGCAACGCACTGTTCCGCATTGTCAACGCGCATCACACCCCGGCTGCCAGACAACGCGAGCGGCTTCACCACGGCTGGATAGTGGATCCGGTCCGCGACCGAACGCGGATCGGTGTCGAGCGACATCGATTCGAACCAGGGGGTGGGAAGCCCCGCCGCTCTGAGGGCTCGACGCGAGAGGAGCTTGTTTCGGCTCGTCGTCGCACTGTCAGGCGGGTGCCCCACCAGGCCGAATACGCGCGCCAGATGAGCGGCAAGTATCGCAGGCCGGTCCCCTACCGCAATGATGCCGTCGGGCGCCACGCCGGCGCACGCGGCCACCACTGCCTCCACAGCCTGCCGCTCGTCGTGAAAACGCACAGGAATGGCCTGATCCCACCAGGGATCGTCCAGGCGATCGCAGCGATCGCTCGCGAATATCAGACGCACGCCGAGCTTCCCGGCGGCCTCACCAAACGACCGAATCTGGTAGCCGGTCGTGGTGGCCACGAGCAGCACGCGCCTGGGTGAAACGTTTCCCACTGCCTCCACTTTTTCCACTTTTTCCACTTTTTCCACTTGTTCTTCAGACGCTTTCCATCGGCTCCGCGCAGCAGTACCACGGCTCGCTGACGTAGGGCACCGGGGGCCTGGCCGTGACGTGTACCTCGCGTGCGGGAAAGCCCGCATGCTCTCGTGCGAAGCGCGAAATCGCCGAGAACGTTTCGGCGCGCGGCCATCCTGACGTCGTTTTGACGATGTGCATGACCGAGGACTGCAGGCTGTCCACGCGGGCGTCGCGGTGACGCCACGGAAACGTCAGCGACGCCGGGTCGAATGGCGCGACCGTTTCGCGGACGTGTGGAACGTCGAGCAACGGAGACTCCGCCGTCACGAGCAGCCGAATGCCGAGTTGGATGGGCGCCACCTGCTCGGCGATGTCGAGGTCGCGAATCAGATCCAACAGCTCGATGTACCCTTCGAGTGTCGTCCAGGGGGTAAAAGGGATGAACGTTGGCGAGAGCGTCAGCCGGGCTTCTCTGCACAGCTCCACCGCCCGTATGAAATCGCTACGCGTGTGCCGTTTGTCCAACTTCTCCAGAACCGCGTCATCAATCGATTCGACGGCGCTGGTCACAAACAGGCAGCCGGTGTTCCGGAGCAGTGGAATAAGGTCCGCATGCTTGAGAAGGTGCTCGATCTTGATCGTGACGTCGTATGAGACACCCGGAAATTCACTGCTCACGCCTTCAACGACGCGACGCGCGTGCGTGGGACCGTTGAAAAAATCCGGGTCGCCAAACGAGATGTGCTGAGCACCGGCGCCGACCTGCGCACGCACATCAGCAAGCACGACATCGAGGGGAACGGCACGGAACTGACCGCGATATACGGGGACGATCGGGCAGTGCCGGCATAGATGTTTGCACCCTCGCGTGGCATCGGTGCTTCCGATCGTTCGCCGGCTGCCATCGGGCATACGAAGCGAGGCATAGCGCTCGAGCGGAACGAGGCCCGCCCGATCGGGTTGAATGAACGCGAGCCGCGGCACGCGGTCCGGACTTGCAATTGGTGACTTCTGATTTGCGATGTGCTCGTGACTTGCGATCGCCAGATCCACAAGATCCTGCTCCGCCTCCGGGCCCAGGACATCGCCGACGCCCCTCTCGCGCAGCCAGTTCGCGTTCAGCGGAGCATAAAGCCCATACGCACACAGCCGCGCCGACGGATTCACGCCGCGAACACGTTCGATCAGGGGCGCCGCCAGCCGGGTGGCCGTGTGCATCGGGAGATAGAACGCAACGAGAGACGCTGCGGCGATTCGCGGATCGTCAAGTGCTTCGCGTGAGGTGTCAGCGCAGTCGACGTCCACCCCCGCGCGCCGAAGCCACGCCGCCGGCGACGCCAGGCCGAACGGCTGGCGCCCGAGGTCGTAGGTCGAAATCAGCAACGCCCGCATCTGCACATTGTATGAAATCGGTTTATGCTGGCCGGTACTGGAGGACACGCCGTGGCGCATCCATCGACCGCACGAGCGGACGCGGTTCCCAATCTGCCGGTGGCCCACGAGGCAACTTTCTTCGGCCATCCCCGGGGCCTGTCAACGCTGTTCTTCACCGAAATGTGGGAGAGGTTCAGCTATTACGGCATGCGCGCGCTCCTCATCCTCTTCATGACGGCCGCACCGGCCGTCGGGGGCCTCGGATACGACGCGACGACAGCCGGCGCGGTGTACGGGCTGTACACGTTTGGTGTATATGCGCTGGCGCTTCCCGGCGGATGGATTGCCGATCGCCTCGTCGGCCAGCGGCGCGCCGTCCTGTACGGCGGCGTCCTCATCGCGCTCGGACACTACAGTCTCGCCATTCCCTCGATTGCCACGTTCTATATCGGACTGCTGCTGATTGTATTTGGGACAGGCCTCCTGAAGCCGAACATCAGCGCGATTGTTGGCGACCTGTACACAGAAAAAGGCGGGCGACGTGATGCAGGCTTTTCGATCTTCTACATGGGCATCAACCTCGGAGCATTCGCGGGCCCGCTCATCTGCTCATGGCTTGGCGAGCCACGTACAGGGGCGACGTGGGTGAACTGGCATTACGGCTTCGGCGCGGCGGGAGTGGGCATGACGCTTGGCCTGATTCAGTACGTCGCCGGTCAACGCCATCTTGCCGGCGCTGGACAGCTGAAAGAGGACTCCGGACAGCCCGATCGGCTCGCCGCTGCCCGGCGCCAGTTCGTTGTCGCTCTGCTAATCACGGCACTGCTCGTAGGCGTCGTCGCAATGCTGACGATGTCGGGGACGCTCCCCGTCACCGTCTTCGCCGAGAGTGTGTTCTATGTGGTGACCGCGCTGTTCGCGGCATATTTCGCAATTGTTATCTTCGTGCTCGCGCGCAACACCGTAGAACGACAGCGGCTGACGGTTTGTTTCCTGCTGTCGCTCGGCGCGGCGATGTTCTGGTCGGGTTTCGAGCAGGCGGGATCCGCCCTTAATCTGTTCGCCCGCGATCTCACGGACCGAACGATTTTCGGAACAGAAATCACCGCCGGTGCACTACAGGCGGTCAACCCCATATTCATCATTCTGCTGGCTCCCATCGTCGGTTCGGTCTGGGTGAAGATGGGCGATCGCAACCCGTCGATGGCGACCAAGTTTGGTATGGGCCTGGCTCTGCTCGCGGTGGGCTTCGTCGTCCTGGCGTGGGCATCGATGTCGCTGGGCGACGGTAAAGTCGGGATGCAGTGGCTCGTTGCCACTTACTTCTTTCACACCGTTGGGGAGTTGTGCCTGAGTCCGGTCGGGCTGAGCAGCATGACCAAGCTGGCGCCCGGACGCCTCGTAGGACAGATGATGGGGACGTGGTTCATGGGGGCGGCGATCGGCAACCTCGTCGCCGGGCTCGTCACCCGATTCCTCCCGCAGACAGAAACCGTGGAGGCCGCGATGCAGAACGGTGTGCAGCTGTTCAGCATGGTCGCGGCGGTGACCGGAGGTGCCGGCCTCCTGTTCCTGATCTTCTCGCGGCCGATTCGCCGGCTGCAGGCGGGAGTGAATTGAAAGCAGGTCAAGGTAAAGCTCAAGATTAAAAAACACTCTCTATGCCTCTCGAGGACTACAAACGAAAGCGCGACTTCACGAAATCGCCTGAACCAGCGGGCACCCGTGTGCCGCAATCGCCTGGTGGACGACAGTCGCGCTTCTTCTGCGTGCAGAAGCACCTCGCCAGCCATCTTCACTACGACTTTCGTCTCGAGCACAACGGCGTCCTGCTGTCGTGGGCGGTGCCGAAAGGACCGGCGCTCGACCCCGCGATAAAAAGGCTCGCCATGCACGTCGAGGATCACCCGGTTGATTACGGCGAGTTCGAGGGAGTCATTCCCTCGGGATATGGCGCGGGGATCGTGATGCTTTGGGACCGGGGCCTTTGGACGCCTGAAGTTGACGACGTCGATGCCGCGCTGAAGAAGGGCGATCTCAAATTCACTCTCGATGGCTACAAGCTGAAAGGATCGTGGGTACTGGTGCGAACCAAGGGGCGCGGCTGGTCTGCTGGTGGAGCGGACCGTTCGTGGCTGCTGATCAAGCATCGGGATGAATGGGCCGGTTCCGTCGACATCGCGGAATTCGCACCGCTCAGCATCAAGAGTCAGGGCGACTTCGCAGATATCTTGTCTGCGGACGATCCCGATATCTGGCGGTCGAATCGCCCCGCGAAAGGGGGCGAAACGGGGGCGATGTTCGAGAAGATCATCGCGCGCGCACTGGAAATGCGGGAAGAACGTTCGGGTGTTTCGGATCGCGAAGAGAGTTCGCCGAAAACCTCGACGAGCGCGGGGGCGACGGGTGCCACGAAGCGGACCGGACGACCACGCCAATCGGGAACGGAACGGACCCGCCGGGCAAGCGCAGCCACTCCGGCAAAACGAAAGACGACGAGGAAGACTCGGTAACGACAGGTCCTGCCGCGAGACGAGTCGGTCAGACCAATCGTTGAACCTCGCGGGCGTGCTTCATCGATCCGAGCAGCCGCTCGCCGAGCACCGACCAGACGGCAAATGAAAGTCGCCGGCGATCGTGGCGCGCAATCTCAGTGTGCCAGAAGCGGCCGAGAACAGGCTCGATGTGCGGCTCCAGCGTTCCGAGCTCCAGTGGCTGCTTGTGTTCCGACGCATAGCGAGATAGAGACTCCTCCGACGGTCGGCCGGTGTTTGCGATCACGACGTCGATCGGCCGGTCGATGGCCCGCGCGACCCATTGAGCCTCGTCTGCGGCGGTAAAGCCGGTCATGCCGCTTCCTTCCGTCAGCAGGTTCGCGATCAGAATGATGGGACCGCGCACTTCCGCCAGTGCTTCCTTCACGCCACGCACGAGTAATGGCGGCAAGAGACTCGTAAAAAAACTGCCGGGACCAATGATGACCGCGTCGAACCCACGGATCGCCTCGGCCACCGCCGGATGAATCGACACCTGCGGCTCGAGCCAGACGCGCTTCACCTGATGGCCGAGCGACTGGACGGCGTCGACTTCAACCTCTCCGCGTGTTTCAGTGCCGTCGCCGTACTCGGCACATATGGATGCGGGCTCGGTGCTTACCGGCCAGACACGCCCCTTGCAGCCAAGCAGCGCACGCAACCCGTCCACCGCAGCAACGAAGTCGCCGCTGTACTGCTCCATCATCGAGAGCAGCAGGTTGCCGCCTGTATGTCCCGCCAGCCGCGCGTGATGCTCGAGCATCGGCAGCCTCGAGAGCAGCACGCGTCTCGCCTCGCCCTCGTTGCGGGCGAGCGCGAGGGCACATTTCAGGACGTCGCCAGGAGGAAGGACGCCAAGCTCGTCCCGCAGCTGACCGGAGCTGCCGCCGCTGTCGAACATCGTGACGACGGCGTTGAGGTTGAGCCACGGGTTGATCTTGAGACCGCCAAGCAGGCTCGGCAGCCCGGTGCCGCCACCGACGCAGCCGATGTTGAGCTCACGCAGATGCACTGACCGATTCTAACCAGCCAAGGGTTGCCATTGATATCTCTATGAGAATGCCCTTGGCTGGTTGACAGTATCTATTCGGCGCGCTCCGCGTCTGGGACCGCTCTCCGGGGAAACAAGGAGTACAACCTGCGCAACGAGCCGCAGAGCGGTCCAGAAACAGCCAAGGTTACGTTCAGCCGTCAGGTTCTGCGCTTCACGTAGAATGAAGCATGCACGCGTGGCGGCAGGCTGCAGCGGCCCTCGTCGCCGATCTGAAGCAGGTGTTTTCCGGGCGCCTCCGTTCCGTTGTCGCCTACGGACCACACATCGAAGGCCACGAACAATCTCCGATCACTTGTCTTGCGCTCGTTGAATCCCTGGCGCTGAGCGATTTGGAAGCGTGTGCGCGACTGGCCTCTCGCTGGGAGCACCTCCAGCTGGCAACGCCCTTGATTCTGCCCGTTCACGAGTTTCGGCGGTCGCTCGATGCCTTTCCTCTCGAGTACGGCGAGATTCTGCGCGCGCACGAGCGAGTGTTCGGGGGGAATCCGTTCGAGGAGGCATCCATTTCGCGCGACGATCTGCGCCGTGCATGCGAGACGCAGATCAAGAGCCATCTGGTTCATTTGCGCGAAAGCTACATCGAGTCTGGTGGTCGGCCACAGGCGATTGCCGACCTCGTCACGACCTCGGCTCCCGCCTTCACGGCGCTCCTTAGGAGCGTGGGCCAGTTGAGCGGGGCGCCCACGATGAGCCGCGACGACGCAACACGCGAAGGCGCACGCGCAGCTGCGCTTCCAGACGGGATAGTCAACGAAATACTCGGGCTGGAGCAGAAGCCTGCCATCCCGATGACCGATGGGGCGAGGCTCTTTCCCGAATATCTGGCGGCCGTGGAACAGCTCGCGCGCGTCGTCGATGCATGGCGAGAGTGACTGTTCGGACTGCTCCCTGCGCTCTGGTCGTCCTCGGTACTGTTGACGGGCACGCTCGCGGCGGCTCAGAGCAACCTGCCCGAGCTGACGCAGCCTGTCAACGACTTCGCGAAGGTGATCGACCCGTCCAGCGCCGCCGCGATGGATTCGCTGATTCGCTCACTCCAGCGTGCGAGCGGCGACGTCATCGTCGTGGCCACGGTTGACACCTATGCGCCGTACGCGGACATCCGTGAATACGCCGTGCAACTGTTCGAGAACCGTGGCCGCGGCATCGGACAACGTGGCCGCGACAACGGCTTGCTCGTACTGGTGGCGGTCAAGGAACGCCAGGTATGGGTGGAAGTCGGCTACGACCTCGAACAGTTCATTACCGATGGCTTTGCCGGCGAAACGAGCCGTCAGTCCATGGTCCCCGAGTTCCGTCGAGGCAATTACGGCGCCGGATTGCTGGCCGGCGTGTCGCGCATCGCTTCCCGCATCGCGGAAGGCCGTAACGTCACCCTTCAAGGCATGCCGCGCGACAACACCCAAGACGAGACGCCGGTCGGCACGCCCGGCACTCTGCTGCTCACCATCTTCATTGCCTTCATCGTGATCAACGCGCTGGTCGCCCGTACTCGGCGTCGCCGTTTCGGACGACGGTGGGGCGGGCCGCTCGGAGGCTGGAACAGTGGCGTGGGCCCATTCGGCGGCGGATTCGGCGGCCTGGGCGGAAGAGGTGGCGGTTTTGGGGGAGGCTTTGGTGGCTTCGGGGGCGGACGCAGTGGCGGAGGAGGCGGAGGAGCGGGGTGGTGAAACGCGATCGCGGTGCGGTGTACGGAATGCAGGCCGCAAGTGGAGAATGATTGAAGAGGGTGAAGGATGATGACTCGACAGCTTCGAACAATCGTCGGCCTGGCGCTCCTGCTGGTGGTCGCGGCGGTAGCGCCCGGGTGCTCTTACAACCAGTTCGTCTCACAGGAGGAGAGCATCAAGACGCAGTGGGCGCAGGTCGAGAATCAACTGCAGCGCCGCAACGATCTCATTCCGAACCTCGTCGAAACGACGAAAGGGTTCGCTCAGCAGGAACGGGACGTGTTCGGTCAGATTGCCGAATCGCGGGCGAAGCTGGCTGGAGCGCAGACGCCCGAGCAGACGATACAGGCCGCCAACGAGCAGAGCGCCGCTCTGGCCCGGCTCCTGGTCGTGGTCGAGAACTACCCGCAGCTGCGGTCAAGTGAAACGTTCAACCGGCTGATGGATGAGCTCGCGGGCACCGAAAACAGGATTGCCGTTGAGCGGATGCGTTACAACGAGCGCGTCCAGGGGTACAACACCTTGCGTCGTCAGTTTCCATCGAATATCACGGCCGGCGTCTTCGGCTTCCGGGAGTATCCGGTGTTCAACGCGCCGCCCGAGGCGGAGCGGGTGCCGCGGGTTGATTTTGGCCGGCAGGGATAGCTGCGGCACGGGCGCACCTCCGCCGCAGGAGTCGGTCTCTTGGCTATCGTCGATACGCTGATTCCGGAGTTCGATCACGAGATGATGAGCACCCGGAAGGTACTCGAGCGCGTGCCGGAGGAGCGATTCGACTGGAAGCCGCACGAGAAGTCGTTCTCGCTTGGCGCGCTGGCGACGCATGTCGCCACGCTGCCTACCTGGGGCACCGAAACGCTGACGCGATCGGAAATCGACGTGGGCAACGGTCGGACGGTTGCCGCGATCCCCTCAAAGAGCGAGCTGCTGGCGACCTTCGACGGCAACGTCGCTCAAGCCCGCACGGCGCTCGTCGGAAAGACGGATGCCGAGCTTCTGGCAATGTGGTCGCTGAAACGCAACGGCAAAACGGTGTTCTCGATGCCCAAGACCGCGGTGCTCCGTTCGTTCGTCCTGAGTCATCTCATCCATCACCGCGGACAACTGTCTGTCTATCTTCGCCTGCTGGATGTTCCCGTTCCGTCGATTTACGGACCGAGCGGCGACGAGCCGGCATTCTGAGATGTTGCAGGTTGAGCGCCCGTCAATCGCTCAGCCTTCGACAATTTCGCCTCCCGGATTGAACCTCCGTTCGGCGGTCCTCATTCTTGTGCAATTCGCGGTCGGCGGAGCGGTGTTCCTGCTTCTCGCGACCGCCAATGGAGCTGGGTATCGTTACGGCGTTTCCGACCAGGCGTTCTACGTTCCAGCGGTCGCGCGCGCGCTGGACCCGTCACTCTTTCCGCGGGACGCGTTTCTCATCGACTCGGAAGGCCGGCTCATGGTTATTGACGACCTGCTCGCCGCCATCGCGCGCGGCACCGGCCTGTCCGTACCGACGCTGTTTTTTCTTGGCTATCTCACCGCAATTGGGCTGCTCTGGACGGCTCTGGCCCTGATTGGAGCGCGTGTATACCAGAATCGTTGGGCGATCGTCGCGCTGGCTGCGGCCTTTTCCATGCGACATCGCATTCCGCGAACGAGCGCCAACTCGTTCGAGCCCTACTTTCATCCGCGGATGCTGGCGTTCGCCATCGGTGCGCTCGCCGTGGCCGCACTGCTGCGCCGGCGGGCGTGGCTGGCAGTCTGGCTGGTGGCCGCAGCGGCGGTCATCCACGTGACCACTGCGCTGTGGTTCGCGGTAATGCTGGGCGCCGCGCTGGTGGTTCTCGACCGGCGCTGGCGGCTATTTGCCGTCGTGGGAGGGTCCGCCGCCGTCATCGTGTTGATTGCCGCCGCGACCATCGGGCCCATGCAGGGTGCACTCTCCGTCATGGATGCGACATGGCTCAACGCGGTCGCCAGCAAAGACTCGCTGTTTGCCACCGAGTGGCCTGCGTGGGCCTGGGCAATGAACATCGGCTTTCTTGCGCTCCTCTGGTGGGCGCAGCGAACGCGAGCGCGGCGCGGCACTGCCTCTGCCGAAGACGGCGCCCTCGTCTGGGGCGCCACGGCACTGGTCGCCCTGTTCCTCGTGACGCTGCCGCTCGTCGCCCTGAAAATCTCTCTCGCCGTGCAGTTTCAGATTTCGCGCGTGTTCTGGCTCGTCGATTTCGTCGCACTGGTTTACGTCATCGCGGCACTTACCGAATCGACCCGCAGCACATCGCTCCCGGTGCGGACGCCGAACAGAATGTGGGCGACTCCCCTCGCCGTTGCTGCATTCATCCTGGCTGTCTCCACGACACGCGCGGTCTATGCGATGTTCGTGGAGCGTCCCGAGCGCTCCCTCTTTGCGACCACGTTGCCCGAATCGCCGTGGGAAGACGCGATGCGATGGCTGGCAACGCGCCCGAGGGAAGCACATGTCCTCGCTGATCCCGGCCATTCCTGGAAGTACGGAACCAGCGTCCGTGTGTCGGCCGAACGCGACGTATGGCTGGAAGACGTCAAGGATTCGGCTGTGGCGATTTACTCACATGCGATGGCGGCCAGGTTTGTGGAACGCAGCGCTGCCATTGGTGACTTCGGCGCGCTGACGGCTGACAAAGCCACCGACCTCGCGCAACGCTATCAGTTGGACTACCTGATTACGGAGACCGATCTGCCGCTGCCACTCGTATACCGGAACGCGCAGTTTCGTGTCTACGCATTGAGATAACGACGCTATTCGCATGTTTGTGTCTTCGGAGTATCACCCGCTGTTGGCCGGCGGTCATTGGCAGACGCTCTACGCCTGGGGGCGTCAACGACGATTTCCGAACCTGCCGCCTCCTGCCGTTCGCTACTTCGACGTGGCGTCCGATGCGCGCGTGCTCGCTCATTGCCACTGGCAACCGTCGCCGTCCAGGTGCCCGGCGATTCTTCTGCTTCACGGACTCGAAGGCTCGAGCCTCGCCCACTACATGTGCGGCATCTCCGATAAGGCCTGGGCCGCCGGCTGGAACATCGTCCGTCTCAATCAGCGGAACTGCGGTAATACCGAGCACCTCAGCCGAGGCTTGTATCACTCGGGACTGACGCACGACGCCCTTCACGTCATTCGCGAGCTGATCGAACGCGACGGAATTACACGAATAGCGGTGGCCGGCTACTCGTTGGGGGGGAATCTGGCGCTCAAGCTGGCCGGCGAGCTCGGGGACAGGCACCCGGCCGCCCTGAAAGCTGTATGCGCCGTATCGCCGACGATTGACCTTGCGCGCTGTGTGGATGCCCTCGAGAGGCGCACGAACTTCGTTTATCAGTGGAACTTCGTGCGCAATCTCAAGGCGCGTATGCGGCGAAAGGCGGCCGCCATTCCAGGCGTCTATTCGCTCGACCCGCTGCGCGACATCTGGAGCGTCAGACGATTCGACGACGTCTACACGGCGCCGCAGCACGGCTTCCGAGATTCCGCCGATTACTACTATCGAGCGAGCGCGCTTCGCGTCGTCGATCGCATTCGCATTCCGACGCTCGTTCTTGCGGCCGAGGACGATCCGTTCGTGCCCATCGCGCCGTTCCGCAGCACTGCTCTCACGGGAAACCCCAATATCACGGCTGTGATTACACCGCACGGTGGACATTGTGCGTACATGGAACGCGCGGCCGACGGATACGACGGCTACTGGGCGGAGCGGGAAATTGTTCGGTTTGCGTCAGCCTGCGCGTCGATGGAAGGCGTCGATAAACATCCGGGCGAACTCAGGGCCTTTTCCTGATTCCTCGTGCTTGAAATACACGTACACGTCGTGGCACGCGCTTGTGCTCTCACGTACCGTGTCTGCCCATCGATTGATGTCGTCAGGCGTGTAGCCTTCGTCGCGCAGCCTGAAGTATCCGTAATCGGCCGTGATCGCAACAGGCGTCGAGAGTTTCTCGCTGTCGGCGACGCAGAGCGCGAGATTGCGCGCGCGAAGCCGCGAGTAGACTTCCTCATCCAGCCAGGAGGCGTGTCTGAACTCGAAGGCGGCGCAAACCCGTGGCGGAAACGCGTCGAGAAACGCGTCGAACAACGCCAGGTCCTTCTTCAGGTTCGGCGGAAGCTGAAACAGCAGCGCACCCAGCTTCCCACCCAACGTGGATGCGGTTTCGAGGAACTGCCGCAGACGGTCGGCGCAATCGCGCAGTCGCGCGTCGTGGGTGATTCGCTTCGGCGCCTTCAGCGTGAGCTTGAACTGTTCCGGCGTTGCCTTGTTCCAGCCGTCGAGGATCTTCTCGTTTGGCGCCCGGTAGAAAGTGTAATTGATCTCGACCGTGGCAAACCGCTCGGCATAGTAAGGCAGCATTTTCGCCGCGGGCAGTGTCGGCGGATAGAACGTCCCCTTCCATTCCGGATAGTTGTACCCGGACGTTCCGACCCAGAGCATTTGATACAGTTAACACATGCGGTGGCTCGGAGTTGTGCTCTTTCTGGCTGCGCTCGCCGGCAGCGCATGCGATCGCAGGTCCGAACCCAGACAGTATGAAGTGCGCGGGCAGATTCTGGGTGTGGACGCCGGCCGGCGCGAAGTGCTCGTCGACCACGAGGACATCGCCGGCTTCATGCCGGCAATGACGATGTCCTATAAGGTGCGCGATCCGCAGCTGCTCGCAGACAAGAAACCGGGCGACCTGTTTACCGCCACGCTCGTCGTCGAAGAAGCCAATGGCTACCTCTCGACGATGACGACGACGGGGCATGCGCCAATCAAGAACGCGGCCGCTGTTCCGGAGATCACGGACTCGGACCTCCTGAAGGAAGGCGATGTCGTCCCCGGTGACGCACTGGTCGATCAGTCAGGCAGTCCGCGTCCGTTGACCTCGCTGCGCGGCCACCGCATTGCACTGACGTTCATTTATTCGCGCTGCCCGATCCCGGAGTTCTGCCCGCTGATGAACAAGCACTTCGGAGCGATTCAGGAGGAAATTCGCAAGTCTCCCGACATGAACGATGTTCGCCTCGTATCGGTAACCCTCGACCCTGATTTCGACACGCCCGCCGTCCTCGAGAAGCATGCCAAAGGAGCAGGCGCCGATCCGCGTCTCTGGTATTTCGCAACTGGCAAACGCGATGACGTGCTCGCCTTCGCGAAGCGTTTTGGAGTACTGACCGAGCCGGGCGAGTCGCAGGGCGTTGTCGTACACAACCTGCGAACCGCGGTCATCGATGCAGAGGGCCGACTCGTGAGCGTCCACACCGGCAACATGTGGACCCCTGCCGAACTCGTTGCCGACCTCAAAAAAGCTCCCGCTGCCGCGAACTGATCCGGCAGAGCCTCCTGCTCTGTCGCTCACTCCTGCCGAGCGGCGTCTCGTGAGACGCCTTCGCACGCCCAATGCGGTGCAGCAGTGGCTGAACGATCTTCCCTATAACACCGAGCCCGGCGGTGAAACGCTGCGCAGTTTTCGCGGTGTTGTCCGCACCGGCACCGCACACTGCCTTGAAGCCGCACTTGCGGCGGCGGTGGTTCTGGAGCAGCACCGCTTCCCGCCACTCGTCCTCAGTTTCGAGTCGATCGATCTCCTCGATCACGTGATCTTCGTGTACCGAGGGCCAGATGGCTGGGGTCGGTGGCGCGATCGCGCGATCCGGGTCTCCACGGCCGCAGGCCGATGTTTGCGACACCCCGAGCGCTGGCGCTCAGCTATTTCGAGGGTTACATCGACTTCACCGGCCGCATCAAAGCGTACGCCGTGGTCGATCTACGCGTGCTGGGGTCTTACGATTGGCGGCTGGCAGACCAGAATATCTGGAAGGTCGAGCGGCTGCTGCTGGACTGGCCGCACCGGCGCATCGTCTCGTCGGATCGCCGTGCGGACCGCCTGAGACGTCTATATCGCGCGTTTCGAGCAGCCCACGGCTACAAGCCGTGGAAATATTACCGAGGGCGCGACCGGTGGACGCCACTGCCACCGGAGTTTCGCCATCGCGGATGAACATTGAGGAATTGACGCATTTACGAATTGACGACTTGCCAAATCCGTAAATTCGTAAATTCGTAAATCCGTCAATGGTCAGTCCAGATCAAAGTCGCGCAGCGGTCTCGTGATCGGTTCCTTCTTTGCCTCGCGCAGCGCCTCTTCAAACCTGCGCGCCAGGGCGTCGTCGCGTCCTTTCTCTGCGTCCATCGACTGTTTGAACATCGCTTCGCGCCGTTCGGCCTGGGCCGCCAGGATGCTGGCCGCCTGATCCAGTTCGGGTTTGTCGGCCCTCTCCGGCTCGCGATGTGAAATGACGCGGCAAAGATTGGTGTCGACCACCAAAGTGGACTGACAACAGGGACAGATCACCTCGACCTCGCTCTTCAGCTTCGCCATCGAGCTATTCTAGTGTAGAGCGCAGGCTTGAGCCTGCGTCCGACCGGCGACCTGCCACCTCCCAGCTGGATGCCTACCCTCCGCGTCGCCACTTACAACATCCACCGATGTCGCGGTCTCGACGGCCGGACGAGCCCCGGCCGAATCGCCGATGTCATTCGCGCCATCGATCCCGACATCATCGCGCTGCAGGAAGTCGTCGGCGCAAGTCCCAGTTCCGCCGGCCACGCGGAGGAGCTCGGCGCTCTACTCGGTATGGGATGGGTAATGGCGTCTGCCCGCCATCTGCGACACGCGCTCTTCGGCAACGTAGTGCTCAGCCGCCTGCCGATCCTCCACCACACTCAATACGATCTCTCATGGAAGACGTGCGAGCCGCGCTGCTGCCAGCGAGTTGACGTCGCCGTCGGCAACAACACCTTGCATCTCTACAACGTGCATCTGGGCACGGCGTTTCTCGAACGCCGATATCAGGCGGCACGCCTGAGCGCGTTCGTGCACGATCGTCGCGTCGGACCGCCGAAGATCGTGCTCGGCGACTTCAACGAGTGGATGCGCGGCCTCGCCACGCAGATGTTGAACCAGCGGCTCAACAGCATCGATCTCCGCGCACACCTTCGGCGGCGCCGGACATATCCGGGGGTCTTTCCCGTGCTGCACCTGGATCACATTTACTATGACGGGAAAGTCGAGGTGAAGGGGGTGGAACTTCCGCGAACGCGGCTCGCGCTGCTGGCCTCAGATCATCTGCCGCTGGTTGCAGAGCTGAGGGTGGAATTCAGCTAGCCTTCTTCCTCGGTACTCTTCTTCTTCGATCGGCAGGAATCGTGTGGGAGGACGAAGGGCTTCGCGGAAATCGTAGACCGGAAGATCGCGCACGTGAAGCGGCATCACGCAGTGTGCGCCCTTCGCTTCGATTACCACGGTCACCGGGCTGCCCTCGACACCTTCACGGAATGTCAATCGACATCCGCAGGCGAGTCGGGCGTGCGTGAACCCCTTCAACATACGGGGATCATACTACAGCATCAACTTGATCTCGTGTTCGAACTGCTCCTTCGATGCGATGCCGGAATGCTTCTTGTGAATGTTTCCTTCGCGGTCGACGAACACCGTCACCGGGATGCCCCAGAACGGGCCGTATGCATCCTGAAAATCCTGTCTGCCGTTGCCGACCAGCATCGGATAGTTGACCTTCATCTCATTCGCATATGGCTTGAGTTTCTCCGCCGGGTCGTCCACCGAAACGCCGAGCACCACCAGATCGTCCGCATACTGGTTCTGCAGCTCGATGAGATATGGAATCTCGACGCGGCACGGACCGCACCACGTCGCCCAGAAGTTGATCAGCAGTACCTTGCCCTTGAACGACGCGAGGTTCACGTTCACGCCGTTCATGTCCTTGAGCGTGAACTGCAGCTGTGCGGCCTTGCCGACGACGGCTCGTTCTTCGTCCCCCGCGGCGGATGTGCCACCGTCAGCCGCCGGAGGCGGCGCTTCGGGTTCGCCTCCCGGCCCGGACAGCATCATCAGCAGCACCAGCGCCACGAGCACCGCTCCCATGCCAATCCAGGCGCGGGTTCGAGGGCTCATGCGCCGGGCGCGTTCCTCGTCTGCAGCAGGCTCTGACGACGGCACCGGCTCGGGTACG
The DNA here is from genome assembly GCA_963814955.1 of uncultured Acidobacteriota bacterium. Lineage (GTDB taxonomy): Bacteria > Acidobacteriota > Vicinamibacteria > Vicinamibacterales > UBA2999 > DATCJA01. Next base: position 184,409 of record CAWFEX010000004.1, on the reverse strand, counting down.
AGATCGTCGGGTGAAGAAGGCTCGTCCATCGACTTCATTATCACTCAGGTCGGCGTGAACAACGGTGACGAACACAGAACAGGACATTCGGTGCATCCGCCGCATCCTGAACGACGACAACTCATTATTTGCGTGCGGTTTTCAGGCAACCCCTCGGTACATCCTTTGCTGCGGCCCCCGCTTACGGCCGGCCACAGTCCGAACGTCGGGCGGGTTATTTTGTGGCCGCCAATCCGTCGGCAGTAAGATGTCGGGGACGCGTACGTTCGAATTGCCGTTCGCAAGGAGAATTTCCATGAGGCGGACCATCCTGGTCGCTGTTGCACTAATAGTGGCGGTGGTGATTCTCTCGCCACGGCCGGTCGTGGCGCAAACTCCATTCTTTCCATACTTTGGCAAGAACCAGATCCGCTACGACAATTTCCGGTGGCAGATCTACACGACGGATCACTTCGAGATCTACTACTACCCGGAAATCGAGCAGCACCTGGAGCGTGTGGCCGGATATGCGGAAAGCGCGTACCAGCACATCAGCGCCGAGCTGAAATACGACCTGGCGTTCAAGATTCAGCTGATCCTGTTCAAGACGAGCGCCGAGTTCCAGCAGCAGAACGTCATCCCCGGAGCCGCACAGGAGGGCGTCGGCGCGTTCGCCGAGCCCACGCGGTACCGAATCGTCATGCCGCTCGACGACCCGCCGGATCTGCTCTACCGCCTCATCGTGCACGAGCTCACGCACCAGTTCGAGTTCGACATCATTCCAACGTCGTTGATCCGGCGCAACATCCCGCTGTGGGTCAACGAGGGATTGTCGGATTACATGACCGGCATCTGGCGTCCGATCGATCTGATGACCGTACGCGACGCCGCGGTGGCGGACATCGTCCCGAAAATGAGCGAGCTCGAGGGCTACACCAACGTCGGCAGCGTTCGCATGATCTACAACCTCGGTCACGCGGTGTTCGAGTTCATCGAGTCCCGTTGGGGAAAGGAAGGGATCAGGCAGTTCCTGTTCTCGCTGCGAAAAGCGGTCATCGGTGGCGGCGAGGACGCGTACATGGAGGCGCTTCGCCTGACGCCTGAGGAGTTCGACCAGGAATTCGACAAGTACCCTGAAAGATCGCTTCAAGCCGTTCCGCGACAAGGAGCGGCCGGCGGACTACGGCCGCAATCTGGCTCCGAACCCGGAAAAAGGAGTCTTCATCGGCGCGGCCTCCATCGAGCCGTCCCCGTCCGGCGACCTCATTGCGATGGTCACGGGCAACCGGCGCGACCGCGAGATGGACATCGTGCTGGTGTCATCGCGCGATGGATCGGTCATACGCAATCTGACCAGCGAGTTCGATCAGGACAAGGGATGGGAGTTCATCATTCAGCCGGGCATGCGGTTCAACACCGTCCCGTGGCTGTCGTGGGCCCCCACCGGCGATCGCCTCGCCTACTTCGTGCGACGGGAAAAGTGGCGCACGCTGATTCTGCAGAACGTGATTTCCGGCGAGGTCGAGCAGCGACTGGAAATGCGCGAGGTTGACGACCCTGAATCGCCCGATATTTCGCCGGATGGCACGAAGGTCGCCTTCGCCGCGCTTCAGGGTGGCGTCGGTGACATCTACCTCGTCGATCTGGCGAGCCGTCAGCTGACGAATCTGACCAAGGACAACTTCGCCGATTCAGGACCCACCTGGTCGCCCGACGGCCGATCGCTCATCTACGTCGCCCGTGTCAGCGGCAACGAAAAGTTGTTCCGCCTGGACGTGGCGACCGGTCAGAAGACGCAGCTGACCTTCGGCACGCACGACGATTCCGCGGCGCAGTTCCTCGACGCGGATACCCTCGTGTTCTCATCGACGGCAACGGACCCGGGCAACCCGGTCGAAGCCGAAGTCTCCCGGAATGGGAACGTCTACAACATCTGGACGCTCAGTCTGAAAAACGGCGAGCTGCGCCAGTACACCGATACGCTCGGTGGCAACACATCAGCGGTTGTCTTGCGCGCGGGCAACGCCGAGCCGCGCATGGCGTTCGTCAGCTACTACAAAGGTGAATGGGAGCTGCACGCGCTGGACAGGCGCGACCCCGTCGCCACGGCGTCGACCGCTGATTTCGGCGCCCCCGGCCCGATCATCGACTTCCAGGCGCCGCTGACGCACACGCTGATTGCGGCCAACTCACGTCGCAAGGGGGCATTCGAAAAGCTGTTTCTCGACGGGCGTCCGCCGGTGAACGTTGGTGTCACGAGCAGCGGCGACGTGTTCGGCGGCTCCGCGGTCACGTTCAGCGACGTGCTCGGCGACAAGCAGATCAGTATGTATGCCGCCTCGATTTCGCAGTACCGCACGCTGGCGTTCTCCTACTTCAACGCCGCGCGCCGGTTCAATTACTCCGTCCAGGGTTTCTCCCAGACCCAGTTCTTCTACGGCGCGCTCGAGGGAGTGTTCTACGACCCGGTGTTCTCCAGTCTGATCGCGGCCGACCGTGACCTCGCCGTCGCAACGAGGACGGTCCGCGGTGGCACGGCGTTCGGCATCTGGCCCCTCGATCGGTACCGGCGCGTCGAGCTGTTTGGCGGCCTCATGCAGTACCGCGAGGAGTTCAACGATCCGACGCTGGAGGTCATATCGCAGAACTACCAGCAGGAACAGTTTGGACGGCAGCTCTTCCGAAGCGGCACCTACATTCCGCTGGGCGTCACCTTCGTCCAGGAAACGACCGTGTTCCGCGAGTTCGGGCCGCTGGCCGGTAACACGATGCGGCTGTCCTATGAGGTGTCGCCGGGCGTCGGCGAGACGCTCGGACGACAGACCGGTGACATGGACGCGCGGTACTATCTGCGGCTCGGTGGATCGGGACTTCTCGCAGTGCGCGCCAAGGCGTTCAAAAGCTGGGGCGACGCACCCGACTTCGTCTACTTTGGCGGCAACTCGGAGATGCGAGGGTACGACTACCTGCAGTTCATCGGCTCCGAGGCCGGGTTCCTCAACGCCGAACTGCGCTTCCCCTTCATCGAGGCGATGCTGACCCCGCTCGGCGTGATTGGCGGCGTCCGCGGCGTGCTGTTTGCGAACATGGGCGGCGCGCGCTTCGAAGGACAGCCGTACAAGTGGTTCTCGAACAACTCCGAGTTGTACACCCCGGTGGTCGGCTTCAACGTGTCACCGATTGGCGCGACGCCTGTGTTCGGAACGCCTGAACGGGTGGACGGGTTCAGGCTCGTCGACGCCCGCGCGTCGTACGGCATCGGGTTGGAGACGTTTGCGCTCGGGTTCCCGGTCCACTTCGACTGGGCCTGGCGGACTCTCTTCAACAAGCCGTGGGAAGACCTGCTGTTTGCGACGACCGGAGGCAGCTCCTCGTTCCGCAAAGCGCGATTCGCGATGTGGATCGGGTACGACTTCTAGGAATCGCGTAAGTCAAAGGTCAAGAGTCAAAGGTCATTGCCTTTTGACTTTTGACCTACGGACACTCGGCTACAGTTTCTCCAGCCGCAGCTCGCTGCGCGCCATATCCATCGAAACCCTGTACTCGCTCAGGAATCGATGGCCGACGATCCCGCCGACCTGGAAACCCAGAAGAACGCTGGGCGCTCGCAGATTGAGGACCGCCAACCCGACGTTGCGGTACTCGATCTCATCGAAATCAACGTCGACGCCAGGGAGCAGATACGCGTTCGCGTCGATGCCCGACATCCCGAAGACGCGCAGCGGAATCCGTCGAACAGGCTTCATCGAGAGAGCGCTTGCTGTTTCGGCGCTGATCGAAATCAACTCGCCGCCCGTATCGACGACGAAGTATGCCGGATGCGTCGAGTTGAGCATTCCGCGGACCATCGGTAGCCGGTTGATCCGCATCGGCAGCACGAAATCGGCCTCGTTCTGCGGCAGCGTTCGTGCCAGCAGCACCTCGCGCCGCTGATAGTCGACGGCGACCGACAATCCCAGTGACAGCGGCGACAGGCTTTCCCGCTGCCATCGCGGTAGCGCATTGCGGACCGCCCCGCGAATCGCAACGGGGACGTTGCGCAGGCGCAGCCCGCCCACTTCGACGAATTCGGCGCGTCCCATGTCCAGACGCCGAAGCGCCGGGATCCCGACGCCCGCGGTCAATGTTGAGGTGATAGTTCCGACGCCCGCCCGACGCGCTGTTGTGTCAGAGACTCCCGTCCGCTCCGAGCCCGTGTCGAGGACAAACTCCACCGACGTCCTGTTGACGCGTCCTTGCAGCACGATTTTCTTGTCAACGAGCTTGAACGGCACCCGGTGTACACGCGCCGGGTCGCCCTCGATCTCCTGTGGCACCCGTCCCTTGAAGCTTCTCAGAAGCTTGACCTTGCTCTGAAACAAGGTCGCCATCTGGTTGTCTTCTTTCGACGTGCGGGGAGGAAGCAGCGACACATATCGCTCAAGCGCCTCAGCTGCCTCATCGAACCGATTGAGCCGCTCGTAAATGAGGCCGACCAGTGCGTGAATCTCCGGATCCTTCGGCGATTCAGCGGCGGCTTTCTCGGCTTCGCCGAGCGCCTCCTCCAGTCGCGTGCGGGACGCCAGGGAACGAGCCAGGCCAAACCTGGCACGCGTGGAGCCCGCCTCCTCCAGCGCCTTACGGTACGCGTCGTCAGCTTCGTCGAAGCGGCCGTTGGCCCACAACGCGTCGCCGAGCAGCGTTCGCGCCTCGGCATCCGCGGCGGCGGTGTCGTTGAGCACGTCGGCCTCACGCAGCGCCATTTCGAACTCGGCGATCCGCAACGCCGACCGGACTTTCCCCTTACGCGCGCGAACGACGAGATCCTCGTCGTCAGCCCGCGTCACCGTTTCGTAGGCGCCGATCGCCTCTCGATACCGGGCCGATTCGTACAGCTCGGTCGCGAGCTGATACTGCGTCGCCGGGTCCAGAGGCGCAGCCTGATCGGCGGCGCGAATACCGAGACTGGATACTGCGGCCCCTGCCGCAACGAGGAGCACGAAACCACGGAAAGCAGACATCTTGGACGGCTCCATTCCTAGCTTGTGCGAACGACCCCTCACTTCTGGTAGTACTGCGCGTTTGCCGGGATGAAATCCTTCCACTTCTCGGGCGTTTCATCCAGTGTAAAAATGGCCTCAACGGGACAAGCCGGCACACAGGCGCCACAGTCGATGCATTCGTCCGGGTGGATGTACAGCATCTCGGTTGCGTCGAATCCCGGTTCGTCCTTGCGTGGATGGATACAGTCCACAGGGCACACATCGACACACGCAGCGTCCTTGGTGCCAATACACGGTTCGCAAATGATGTACGCCACCTTGGTCTCCCGGCAGCCGGGCAAGTATAACTCGGAGCGTCGGATACGCCGGGTCGCTGCCGCGCTGGCCCTGATCGGCGCCACACTGGCGCCGCTCCAGTCGGTGCCAGTATGGCGCGAGGCACCGGAATTCCAGTCGATCTTTGCACCCACAGGTCCGCGCTCCGGCGGCGTACAGCATGCGTGTGACAGATGCGGATATCGACACCGTGCTGCGTGGTCTACACGAGGATCCCTCCCTGTTGCGAGGTCAAGGCGCGTGGGAGATCCGTCCGCTGGCGGCAGCCGATGCCTTCGGGAAGGCGGGCAGCTACGACCGTTGGAAGCTGGCTCTTCTGTACGGCGCCGAACGGGCCCGCGTCGCGCGGGGAGCACGCACCGACGGCGGGCGGGTGATCGAGTCGTGGAGCCTTATCTCCCCCTATCCCGACCCCACGCTGGAGAAGCTGGAACGGGGGACGCTGCTCATCGTGCTCCGCCTGCCGTAAACGGCGTTTCAGGGTACGATCCTGAGGGTTTACATGGCATCAGTGGCGTCTTCGCTGACCAACCGCGTCTTCCTGGCCTGCACGCTGCTGGCGATGCTCTCCCTCGGGTTTGCCTTTTATTTCGTCAATGAACGGGCGTCCGCGGCTGCCGAGGAAGAGCTGCGGCGCGGGCTCGTGGAAGCGGGCACGCTGGTCGATCAACATGCCGCGACCCGCGTCGACCACTACACGCGGCTCGCGAGGGTCGTTGCGGATCTCCCGAAGCTGAAGGCTGCCGTCGAGACTGGCGATCCACCCACCGTTCAGCCGCTCGCCGACGAATATCGCGGAGAAGTCAATGCGGATTTGCTGATCCTGACAGGCCGCAACGGCCAGTTGCTGGGGTCGGCGGGTAGTGAGGCGGACGATATCGCCGGACTTCTGCGGGATGCGCCCGTCGAGGCCGCAGAAGAGACGTCAACGTTTCTGCCGCACGGGCGCGGCGTGCTGCAGCTCGTGAGCGCGCCGATCTTCCTCGAAGGCCCTCTCCCGGACATTCTGGGCCGCCTCACTGTCGGCTTTTTCCTCGACGACCGTCTGGCAGCGGAATTCAAGAAACTCACCGGGAGTGAAATCGCGTTTGCGGCGCAGGGCCGGATTCTCGCCTCAACCCTCCCCGTCGAATCGCGGTCGCTCCTGCAGGGCGTGATCGCCGCCTCTTCGATGACGCCGATAAATCTCGATGGAGAAGACTATTTCGTCCTCGCACGGCCGCTGCAAGCCGCTGGCGCACTCGAGGGTGACGGTCCGATTGCGTTGATCCTCCGGTCCCGCACGGACCGGCTGCAGTTTTTGAGCACCATCCGCACCGGCCTTGCCGGGATTCTCATCGTCACACTGCTGCTGGCAACTCTGCTCAGTTACGGTGTGGCACGGACGATGACGAGACCGCTCGCGGCGATTACCAAGGCGATGCGCGACGTGGCGGCAACTGGGGACCTTACCCGGAAGGTGACGCTGAAGAGCCGGGCACTCGACGACGAGGATGCACGAACGCTGGCAGCGGCCTTCAACACGCTGACCGAGTCGGTGGCCCGGTTTCAGCGCGAAGCCACGCAGCGGGAACGGTTGTCGTCGCTCGGCCGCCTGTCAACGGTCATCGCACATGAGGTACGCAATCCTCTCATGATCATCCGGGCGTCGCTGACCACGCTGCGTCGTGGACGTCTCACCGCCGCCGAGCTCCGCGAAGCCGTCGCCGATATCGATGAAGAAACAACGCGACTCAACCGCGTGGTGACCGATGTCCTCGACTTCGCGCGGCCCATTCGTTACGAATTGGCCGAAGCCGATCTGAACGCGATCTGCCGCGCCTCCGTCCAGGCCGCGTGGACCGGCGGTGGAGCCGACGAGGTCGCGCTCGACCTGGACTCCTCGGCGATTCCGATCGTTACGGATGCCGAACGGCTGAGGACGGCACTCGTGAACGTCCTCACGAACGCGCGACATGCCGTGCATGCCGCTCCTCGAAGCCGTACAGGCACCGACGGCCCGGTATCGGTTGCGGTCGTCGACGCGCCGATGGTGCGTTTGCAGACCCGCTTCACCGAGGAACGCGCGGTCATCACGGTTGAGGATCGCGGCGCCGGCATCACACCCGAGAACATGGCGCACATCTTCGATCCGTACTTCACCACGCGCCGCGCCGGGACAGGGCTCGGCTTGCCCATCGCCAAGAACATCGTCGAGGGCCTCGGCGGCGCGGTGACGGTCTCGAGCCGCGTTGGACACGGCACGACGATCCGCATCGATTTGCCGCAATCGACGCACCAAGAGGCATGACGTCACCGCGCGGCACGATTCTGCTGGCTGACGACGAGGAAAAGATTCTGAAGCGCCTTGGCCGGGCACTTCGCGACGAGGGCCACGAGGTCGTCGAGGCGACCACTATCCGCGAGGCCCAGCGTCAACTTGGCGAACGCTCGTTCGACCTGCTCGTCATCGACAATCTGATGCCCGACATGACCGGACTGGAGCTGATTCGGGACATGTCGCAGTCGATGGCGGCGGGCGAACGGCCTCAAATCGTCATGATGACGGCACACGGATCCACGCAGATCGTCCGCGAGGCGTTCAAGCTCGGCGTCGAGGATTTCCTGGAAAAGCCTTTCGAGGTCGACGAACTGCTCGCCCTCGCTCGCCGCGCGGTCAAGAGCCTTCGCCTGCAGACGCAGCGGCAATACCTGATCAGCGAGCGCGACGCGGAATTCAATCATTACGGCATCGTCGGACGCAGCCGCGGGATGGAGGACGTGATCGGGCGGGCCGAGCTCGTCGCCCAGTCGAAGAGCACCGTCCTCATCACGGGTGAGACGGGCACCGGCAAAGAAATGCTGGCGCGGCTGATCCACCACCGCAGCGCACAGCGTGAGATGCCGCTCATCAAGGTGAACTGTGCGGCAATTCCGGAGACGCTGCTTGAATCGGAGCTCTTCGGCCACGTCCGTGGCGCGTTTACCGGCGCCACGATGAGCAAGCGCGGAAAGTTTGCCCTGGCCGACGGCGGCTCGATCTTTCTCGACGAGATCGGCACGCTCACCCCGGCGATCCAGTCGAAGCTGCTGCGCGTGCTTCAGGAGCGCGAGTTCGAGCCGCTCGGCGCCGAGCGCACGCACCGCGTCGACGTTCGCGTCATCGCCGCAACCAACCGTGACCTGAAGCAGATGGTCAGCGACGCCCGGTTTCAGGAAGACCTGTACTACCGGCTGAACGTAATTCCGATTCCGATTCCGCCGCTGCGCGACCGACGCGAGGACATCCCCGTGCTCGTCGATCACTTCGTGGAGAAGCACTGCCAGCGGACGGGCAAGCGCATCGACCGCATCGATGACGAGGTGGTGCAGGCGCTGCGTCGATACGACTGGCCCGGCAACGTGCGCGAGCTGGAGAACACGATCGAGCGGGCGGTCGTGCTCGCAACCGGTTCGGCGATCACCACCGCGTCGATCTCGCTGCTCGGGGCGACCTCCGCGCCGGCAGCGGGACTGCCGTCGCTGCGCCTTCATCAGAATCTCGAGTGGGTGGAGCGCGAGACCATTCGCCGCGCACTCGAGCAGGCGGGCGGCATCAAGAAGGATGCGGCAGAGCTGATGGGCATCAGCCAGCGCGCGCTGAGCTACTATCTGGCGAAGTATCGCTTCGACTGAGTTTCGCGTCTCGTCACTATTTACAGGTTCAGTAATCCGTCGGGGTATTCGGCGTGCGTTTCAGGCTGGATACGGCGCGCGCCCCGACTTTTCCACGGGCACCGTGCTTGCTCTCGCAGGTCGGTCCCCCCAATGCACCCATGTCCATCACACGAGCGTCTGCCATTGCGGCCTGTGCCATGACCTTGTTTGCTGCTCCCGCTCGATCCGTGAGCCCCCCGGTCCGCCAAACGGCCGATCGACGCGTCATCGAGATCATCGCGAAGCGCTACGAGTTCGTCCCCGCGTCGGTTGAAGTGGTGCAGGGGGAGCGCGTGCGACTCGTCGTCAAATCGGGCGACGGTTTGCACGGCCTTGGCATCAAGCAGTTCGACGTGTCGAAGGAAATTGAGCGAGGGGCAACGGTGAACATCGACTTCACGCCCGACATGGCGGGCGAGTTTCCGATCCTGTGCACGGAGTTCTGCGGTGACGGGCACGAACAAATGAAGGGCGTGCTGGTGGTCAAAGCCCGCGAGGCGGGTCAACCATGAAGGAGTTTCGGATGAGACGACATGTGATGGCGGGTATGGTGCTGCTCGCGCTGGGCGCGATGTCAGCCGCGTGCGACGAGAAGCTCTCGGATCTCACAGGGGCGACGCCAAACCTGCAGCCGACGTTGAGCAGCATTCAACGGGAGATCTTCGACACGACCGACTCGGCAGGGCGGCAGGCATGCACGAATTGCCACACCGACGCCGGGCGAACGCCGCCTGCTGGAATGGTCCTCCGTCCCGGAGTCGCGCACAGCAACCTGGTCGGGGCGGCCAGCTCGGGAAAACCGGGTGCCATTCGCGTGATTCCCGGCGACCCGGAGAACAGCTATCTCATTCACAAGCTCGAAGGCCGGCCCGGCATCGTGGGAACACCGATGCCGCGCGGAAACGCGCTTCTGTCGGCAGGCCAGATACTTGTCATCAGGCGCTGGATCGAACGGGGTGCGCCGAACGACTAGCCGAGACCGGGTCCCGGACGGGCGAGCAGGCACGGGATGACTCCCCCTTCGCTCGTGACAGTGTTTGGCTTCGTCCCGCTTCACGGGGCGAGACCTCAGGCCATAGACGCGCTCGATTGCACGACGCAGGCCTGTCAGACGATTAGGAGCAGATGATGATTCACCGACGCGTAGTGCTGTTTCTGTTGATATTGGCCATGGTCGCGTACTGGCCTGGACAGGCGGCGGCACAGAATGCTTCCGCGACTCAGGCCGCTCAGGCTCCACCGGACGACCCCGATTTGGATCTGGTGCCGCTGCAGCCGGACTTCACCATCGTCGCGATGCCCACGGCGCTCCGGCTGCCTCGATTCAAGAGCTCATTCCGCATCACGCACCGGTTTGGCCGACCGCTGGGCCAAGGTGATTTTGGCGATCTCCTGGAGGACTTCTTCGGCATCGATTCAGGCGCGCAGATCGGCCTCGATACCCGGTTCGGCATCATGCGCCGCACGCAGATCGGCATCCACCGGACCAACGATCGCACGATCGAGCTCTTCACGCAGTACGACCTGATGCAGGAACGCGACGGGCGGCCCGTCAACCTGGCGGTGCTCGCGTCAATCGATGGCACTAACAACTTCCGCGACAGCTATTCGCCGGCGCTGGGTGTTGTCGTGTCACGCTCGTTCGCGCCTGTCGGGACCATCTTCGTGCATCCCATCTGGGTCAACAACAGCAACCCGCTTCCCTCCGAGCTGGCCGACGACAACGACAGCGTCCTGATTGGCGTCGGGACTCGCCTTCGCATCAGACCGACGGTGTATCTGGTGGGAGAGATCATTCCGCGCGTGACCGGCTTCGACCCCGGAGTGAACCAGGCGGCGTTTGGTATCGAAAAGCGCGCCGGCGGCCATGTGTTTCAGTTGAATTTCTCCAATTCACTCGGCACGACGATGGGGCAGATCGCACGCGGCGGCACGTCGAACGATGACTGGTTCCTGGGGTTCAACATTTCCAGAAAGTTCTTCTAGTGGGGTGTTCGTTGTCCATGCATTTACGTCCACCGCGCGTTCGTTCACTGTTCTGTGCGGTCGGTGCTGTTGCGGTGCTGGGGACAGGTTGTGGCGGCGGCTCGAGCCCCGCCTCGCCCTCCTCAACCCCGTCGCCTGCACCGACTCCCTCGCCTAACCCGACGCCCGGGACGATGACGATTACGATCACGGCGAACAGTGTGTCGCCTCGCACGTTGGCGGTCCCAGTGGGATCTCGCGTCACGTTCGTAAACAATGACAACCGCGCCCACGACATGGCCTCCGACCCCCATCCGGACCACACGGCATGCCCGGCCATCAACGATGTCGGGTTTCTGCAACCCGGCGGCCAGAGCCGAACGACGGGCAACCTGAACACGCCGCGTTCGTGCGGCTTCCACGATCACAATCAGCCGTCGACCACCTCGCTGCAGGGGACCATTACCATTCAGTAAACGGCAAGTGCAAAGTGCAAACTGCAAAGTAGGAAGTAAGTTGAAAGTGTAATACTCACTTTTGAACTTACTTTGCACTTTGAAGTTTGAAGTTTGAACTTCGACGGTGCGACACTACTCCGTCGTCTCCCCCGCCTTCAGCTCCAGAACCTGCACGCCCGTCGGCTCGAGGTATTTCCTCAGTTCGGCGGGTGTGCCTGTGAGCAATGGAAACGTGCCCCAGTGCATGGGCACCACCAGGCGCACGCCGAGCAGCTCGCATGCTCTGGCCGCCTCGCGCGGATCCATCGTGAAGCGGTCGCCAATCGGAAGGAACGCCACGTCGGGCTGGTACATTTCCCCAATCAGTTTCATGTCGCCGAACAGCGACGTGTCGCCGGCGAAGTACACCGTCATCCGATCCTCCAGTCGGACCAGATAGCCGGCGGCCTCGCCCATGTAAATCATCTGGCCGTTCTCGACGTAGCCGCTGCTGTGCCGTGCGTCGGTCATGGTGATCTTCAGGCCGGCAGCCTCCTGCGAGCCGCCTTTGTTCATTGGCAGCACATTGGCGATCCCCTTGCGCCGCAGCCAGTCGCACAGCTCGAAGATGGCAACGACCGGTGCGCCGCTGTCACGGGCGATGCTCACGAGGTCGCCCATGTGATCGCTGTGTCCGTGGGTAACGAGGATGAGATCCGGCTTTGGCGGCTTCTTCATCGATTCAGGACAGGCCGGGTTGTCGACGAGCCACGGGTCGAAGAGCAGGCGCTTTCCACCCGGCGTGCGCAGGAGGAACGTGCTGTGTCCCAGCCAGGTGATGCGAAGCTTGTCCATTGACGAATTGACGGATTTACGAATTGACGATTGTACAGACGCTTCGATCAGTGCGGCGGGCCAATCGGCGGGTGGGCATCCTGACTCCGAGCTCCGTTCAAACCGCTAGACTATGTGTAGTGCCTCTTGAAGCACCCGTTGAGTTCGTTAGGCCGAAGGCGCCAAAGCCCGAGTGGCTGAAAGTGCGCGCGCCTGGATCCCCGACCTACCTGCGGCTCAAGGAGCTGATGCGTGAGCTCAACCTGCACACGGTGTGCGAAGAGGCCCGTTGTCCGAACATCGGCGAGTGCTGGCATCACGGTACCGCGACTTTTATGATCCTCGGCGACATCTGCACCCGTGCGTGCGCGTACTGCGCCGTATCGCATGGACGTCCGACGGAAATCGATCTCGCTGAACCCGTTCGCGTGGCTGACGCCATTCAGGCCATGGCGCTCCGCCATGCGGTCATCACTTCGGTCGACCGCGACGATCTCGCCGACGGAGGCGCGCTGATCTTTGCCGAGACCATCCGCCAGACACGGCGGCGGGTGCCTGACTGCCGCATCGAAGTGCTGATTCCCGACTTTCAGGGCATCGAATCGTCGCTGACGGCGGTTTTGGACGCCGGGCCCGACGTTCTGAATCACAACATCGAGACGGTGCCGCGGCTGTACCGAATGGCTCGATCGGGCGGTCGGTATCCTCGTTCACTCGAATTGCTGGACCGATCGCGGCGCTACGCGCCGGCGATTCCGACGAAGACCGGCATCATGGTCGGCCTGGGTGAAGAGGTGGACGAGGTCATCGCGGTGCTGGACGATTTGCGGGCGGCAGGCGTGGTCAATCCTAACGATCGGCCAGTATTTGCGGCCCACACCAAAGCATGCGCCGATGGTCCGCTACTACCATCCCGACGAATTCGCTGAGCTCAAACGCGTCGCCCTTGCGAAGGGATTCGCCCACGTCGAGTCGGGGCCGCTCGTCCGAAGCTCGTACCACGCGCACGAGCAGGCGGAAGCCGTACTAAGTAAAAAGTAAAAAGTAAAAAGGCAAAAGGCAGAAGGCAAAAGGCAAAGGTAGAATCCATCCCTGCTCGCCGCATCGCTGTCGTGCCGGACAGCCACCGACTTGCGGCGCATGCCGACACCTTTTCGTGCTTCGCTTTGCTCAGCGGAATAGACGTTGACTTGCGTGCTCGAGGTCACTATCGTTCCCACCCAACCGAGAGGCACACATGGCCCTGATCTCCATGACAGTCAACGGCAAGTTGCGTAAGGGAAACGTCGAAGCTCGTATGCTCCTCGTGCACTTCCTCCGGGAGCAGCTGCTGCTTACCGGAACTCATGTCGGCTGCGACACGAGCCAGTGCGGCGCGTGCACCGTGCTCATCGACGGTCGCAGCGCCAAGTCCTGTACGATCTTCGCCGTGCAGGCAGACGGATCGAGTATCACGACGATTGAAGGGCTGGCACAGAACGGCGAACTGCACCCGGTCCAGCAGGGCTTCTGGGAAGAGCACGGGCTGCAGTGCGGCTACTGCACCCCGGGAATGATTCTGTCGGCCGTCAACCTGCTCAAGGACACGCCGGCGCCCACCGAGCAGCAGATCCGCGACGGCATCAGCGGCAATTTCTGCCGCTGCACGGGATATCAACACATTGTCAACGCCATTCAGCACGCTGCAGCCGCGCTCGGAGGCCCTGCCCCCGAACCTGGCGCCCGGAGGTAAATCATGGCTTCGACTCCCGTTTTGCCGAAGCTCGTCGGAGAGCGTGTCAAGCGCCGTGAGGATCCGCGGCTCATTCAGGGTCGCGCCACGTACGTTGACGACCTGAAGATCGCGGGCATGCAACACATCGCATTCAAGCGCAGCGACATCGCGCATGGGCGGATCCGTTCAATTGATGTCAGCGCCGCGGCCGCCCTGGACGGCGTCGAGGCCGTGTTCACCGGCGCACAGATCGCCACGATGCTCGAACCGCTGCCGATCGCGACGCCCTTTCCGTCGCCGCCCCATCGCGCCGTGGCCGTCGATGTCGTCCGCTACGCAGGCGAGCCGGTAGCGGTCGTCGTGGCGCGCGATCGTTACGTCGCGCGCGATGCCGCCGACGCCATCCGCGTCGAATACGAGCCGCTGGCCGTGGTCGTCGATCCCGAGCTGGCGATGAAGGGCACGCCGACCATCATCCACGACGCGTTTCCGAACAACCTGGCTGTGGCGCTCGTCCCGAGCGGGACCGGCGTGAGCGCCGACGGCAAGACGGTGGACGACTCGGCCATCGACAGAGCCTTTGCGGAAGCGGAAGTCGTCATTTCGCAGCGAATGGTGAATCACCGTCTGGTGCCGAATCCGATCGAGCCGCGCGGCGTTGTCGCGCACTTCGAGCCGGGCAAAGGAACGCTGACAATCTGGTCATCCACCCAGAACCCGCACATCCTGCGGTCGCTCGTGGCCGCGATGACCGGGCTCGGTCAGAACCAGGTCCGCGCGATCGCCCCGGAAGTCGGTGGCGGATTTGGATCGAAGATCAACATCTACCCCGAAGAGTACGTCGCGGCAGTGCTTTCGAAGCATCTCGAGCTGCCCGTCAAGTGGATTGAGGAACGATCGGAGGGGTTCGTCGCGACGACGCACGGGCGCGACATCATCGCCTACGTCGAACTGGCTGCGCGGAGAGATGGAAAAGTACTCGGACTGAAGCTGCGGCTCATCGCCGACATCGGCGCATACAACATGCTGCTCACAGCCGCCATCCCGACGCTGACGATGATGATGGCGAATGCGTCCTACGACATTCCCGCGATCCGCACGACGCTGACCGAGGTGTTCACCAACAAGACGCCGACCGACGCCTATCGCGGCGCCGGGCGGCCCGAAGCGACCTACTTCGTCGAGCGGGCCATGGACATGCTGGCGCACGAACTGAAGATGGACCCGGCGGAAGTGCGGCGAAAGAATTTCATTCCGTCGGCGAAGTTCCCGTACGCCACGCAGATGGGTGCTGTCTACGACTCCGGCGACTACGAAAAGGCGCTGAACCGTGCGCTCGAAGCGGCGGACTGGAACAGCCTCAAGGCGCAGCGCGACGGCTGGCGCAAGGACGGGCGTGTCGTTGGTCTCGGGCTGTCGATGTATGTGGAGGTGTGCGGCCTTGGCCCCTCTTCAGCTCTTCCGACCGGCGGGTGGGAGCACGCGCAGGTGACAATCGAGCGCGACGGCCGGATCAGTGCGACTACCGGCGCTTCACCCCATGGGCAAGGCAACGAGACGACGTTTGCCCAGATGCTTGCCGATCAGTTCAGCGTTCCAATCGACCATATCTCGATTCACCACGGAGACACGGGCGTGGTGAAACAGGGGATCGGGAGCTTCGGCAGCCGTTCTCAGGCCGTCGGCGGCACGGCCATCCACCTCGCAGGCGGAAAAGTGAAAGCAAAGATGGCGAAGTTCGCCGCCGCCCTTCTCGAGGCCCACGAGGACGACATCGTGTTCGAGAACGGCCGAATCGGTGTGAGAGGCGCTCCAGGTTCGGCCAAGTCGTTTTCAGAAGTTGCGAGCTATGCCTACGTGCCCGTGCCGTTGCCGGCCGGCCTCGAGCCGGGTTTGAGTGAAGAGGCCTTCTTCGAACCGGGCAACAACACCTATCCATTCGGGTGCCACATCTGCATGCTCGAGATCGATCGCGAAACTGGCGAGCCGACGCTGTTGAAATTCGTCGCCGTCGATGACGCGGGGAACCGGATCAACCCTCTCATTGTCGAAGGCCAGATCCACGGCGGTCTCGCGCAGGGCATCGGGCAGGCGATCGTGGAGGAGGCCGTGTACAACGACGATGGTCAGCTCATTACCGGGTCGTTCCTCGATTACGCGCTTCCACGAGCCATCGACTTCCCGAGGTTCGAACTGCACGCAACAGTCACACCCACACCGGTGAACCCGATCGGCGCCAAGGGCGTCGGCGAAGCGGGTACGCTCGGCTCGACCCCGTGCGTCGTCAACGCGGCGGTGGATGCACTGAGCGGATTCGGCATCACGCACGTCGACATGATGCTGCGACCGGAAAAACTGTGGTGGATCATCCAGGGAGGCACCGCATGATCTCGATGGCATTCGATTACGTGCGCGCGACGTCGCTCGACGATGCCGTCGCGACGCTGAAGGCCGCAGGCGGCGCGGGCAAGCTCATCGCAGGAGGCCACAGCCTCGTGCCGCTGATGAAGCTGCGACTCAGCGAGCCGCGCGTGCTCGTTGATATCGCCCGGATTCCAGACCTCGCCGGGATACGCGAACGGGACGGCAAGATCGTGATCGGCGCCGCAACGGTGCACCACGACGTGGCGACCTCTCCACTGCTCCGCGAGCGGTGTCCCATGATTGCCGAAGCGGCCGCGACGATAGGCGACCCCCAGGTGCGCAACCGCGGCACCATGGGGGGCAGCGTCGCACACGCTGATCCGGCAGCAGACATGCCGGCGGTTCTGGTCGCACTCGACGCCGAAATTCACATGAAGGGACCGAATGGCTGGCGCGTAGTCGCAGCATCGGCGTTCTTCAAGGACGTGTTCACCGTGAACATGGCGTCCGACGAGATCATCGCGGCCATCCAGTTCACGCCCGTGAAGACGGCCGCATACGCCAAGCTGCGCCACCGCGCGTCTCACTACGCCATCGTGGGCGTGGCGGCTGTTCTGGACGTC
Organism: uncultured Acidobacteriota bacterium; assembly: GCA_963814955.1. Classification (GTDB taxonomy): domain Bacteria; phylum Acidobacteriota; class Vicinamibacteria; order Vicinamibacterales; family UBA2999; genus DATCJA01. Next base: position 167,500 of record CAWFEX010000004.1, on the reverse strand, counting down.
GATGGCAGAACAATCACGTCCGCGCGCATCGGACTCACCGGCGCGACGTCGCACGCACAGCGTCTGGGAAGCGTCGAACAAGCGCTGGCGGGTCGTCCCTTGTCGAACGAAGCGGTGGATGCGGCGGCAGAACTGGCCAGCGAAGGTCTGAGCGGAATCAACTCGGACATCCACGCGAGCGCCGAATACCGCCACGCGATGGTCCGGGTCTTCACCCGGCGTGCCCTCAGGGGTGCACTGGCGCGTGCATAAAAGGGATCGGCGGGGCCGCGTCGTCCCTCGACTTTGGCTCGAGACGCCCTGAGCCACGCCGAAGAGCGCGGAACCCGCCCACGTACCGCGCCAGGTCAAACGGACGCCTCGACCTTCGACTGCATACAGCCGAAGAAGCGGTCCATCATCGTCTGCGACACGCTGCCGATCAGGCGCTGACCGAGGCGTGCGATCGTGCCTCCCATGTGCAATGTCGCGCTCACATAGATGATCGTGGCCGGGCCGTCGGGTATGAGCGAGACGAGCGAATCTCCTTTGAGGAAGCCTGGTCTCCCCTGCCCTTCGGCCGTCAGTCGATACGAAGCTCCGGGGACCAGATCCGACAGCGTTACCGTACCGTCATAAGTGCCGGTGATGGCTGCCAGAGCAACCGTAAGCCGGGCGCGAAAGCGATTTTCTCCGTCCGGCTCGAGGGCATTGCAGCCCGGAATACACGTGGCGATGACAGCGGGATCCATCAAATGCGCCCACACGAGATCAGGCGCGGCGTTGAATCTGTAAGTGCCGGAGATCTGCATGGGTGGCCGTCTTCCGCGTGGGCTTCAGCCGGGTCGCCGCACCGTCAGCGTGTTCAGATGCACCGCCAGGTCCGCCAGATTCGCGAGCGATCGCACCGGCAGGAAGTCGTCCACATGCGGCAGCGCCGCCTGCAGTCCGCGCGTCAGCGGCGCGTAGTCGGTGGTGCCGATCAGCGGGTTGAGCCAAATCAGGCGACGGCAACGCCGCCGCAGCCGCGCCATCTGGTCGCGGAGCACGATAGGATCCCCCCGATCCCATCCATCCGAAATGAGAAGCACGATGAGGCCGCCACGCGGCAGGCGCCGGCTCCAGCGCTGGTGGAACTGCCGCAGCGCGTCTCCGATCCGTGTCCCCCCGGACCAGTCGGGAACCGCACGCGCCACGCCTGCGAGGGCCTCGCCCACTCCGCGACGGCGAAGCTCGGTCGTGACGCGCGTCAACCGGGTCGAGAAGACGAAGGCCTCTACGCGTCGTTCCCGCGCGGCAAACGCGTGCGCAAAGTGCAGAAGCATCCGTGAATAGCGCTCCATTGATCCGCTGATGTCACACAGCAGGACAACCGGCCGCGGCCGCGTGCGGCGGCGGCGCTTCGGCCATCGAAGCACGTCGCCGCCCGTGCGCACGCTCTGCGCCAGTGCCCGCCGCAGATCCAGGCCGGGACCGCGCCCTGCCACCCATCTCCGCGTCCGCCGCACGCCCGGATTCCATTCAAGCCGGCCGAGAGCAGCGCGTGCAGCCGCAACATCTTCATCAGTGAACGCTCCGAAGTCCTTGTGAGCGATCGTCTCCACATCGCTCCACGTCCGGAACACGCCGGTGCCATCCCGCGTCGCGCCGGTGAACGAGGACGTGCGCGCCATGCCGGCACCAGCGAACTGCGAGCCCGCGCTGTCTGTGCCCTCGTCGCGGCGCGAAGACGAGTCGCGCGGTTTCGAGAGCGTGGAACCGTGCCGGCGCCAGAACGCGTCGAATGCATGGTCGAAGGTCGCCAGGTCCTCACGACGGTGCACCAGCAGCGCTCGACAGGTGTGGTACACCACCCGCCGCTGGCCGAGATCTATGTACTGCAGAGCGTAGGCAAGGTCGAGAAGGCGCCCGACGTGCACCTCGAGCCCGAGCGTGCGGAGGAGACGCCCGAACTTGAAGACGTTGGTGATTAAACCGGACATCCTGATCTGATGCACGTCCGTTAGCGACCGTCGGCGTCCCTCGCCGAACGGGCGACCAGCGCCGGGAGATCCAGACCCGTGACCGTGTCGATGTCCTCCTTCGCTTTGAGCGCCACACCCAGCGTCGCTTCAACCGTGTCGGCATCGAGCGCCTGCCTGTCGAGTGCGGCCAGCGCCGCCACCCAGTCCAGCGTTTCCGAGACGCCAGGCACCTTGTACAGCTCCATGGTCCGAAGCGACTGCACGAGCGCCGTCACTTGTGCGGTCAAGCGCGCTGGGACATCCGGGAGGCGAGCCTGCACGATCGCCAGTTCCTTCTCGAAGGTCGGGTACTCGATCCACTGGTAGAGGCAGCGCCGCTTGAGAGCATCGTGCACCTCGCGCGTGCGATTTGAGGTGATGATGACGAGCGGCGGCTGAGGGGCGCGCAGCGTGCCGAGCTCGGGAATCGTCACCTGAAACTCGCCGAGCAGTTCGAGAAGATAACCCTCGAACTCCTCGTCTGCGCGGTCGATCTCATCGATCAGCAGGACAGCCGGCCTGGGTCTCGCCGGGTCGATCGCCTGGAGCAGCGGCCGCTTGATCAGGAATGACTCGCTGTAGAGATCCCGGCGCGCGGAGTGCTGATCAAGCGTTCCGGCAGCCTCTCGAATGCGCAGCTCGAGGATCTGTCGCGGGTAGTCCCATTCGTATACAGCGTGGGTGACGTCGAGGCCTTCGTAGCACTGGAGTCTGATCAGATCGGTGTCGAGCGCAGCCGCCACCGCCGGAGCCAGCGCTGTCTTCCCTACACCGGCCTCCCCTTCCAGGAACAGGGGCCGGCCGAGCCGGAGTGCCAGAAAAATGGCAACCGCCAGGCCGTCGTCAGCCACGTAGTGCTGCGCGGCGAGTCGCCGCTGCAAGTCGGGAATGGAATCGGGGGAAATGGAGGAGCCTCGCCGGGGGAGCATAGCATGCGGTCCAGCGCGCCGACTTGGGCCCGACCTATATTGGGCCGACCTGAAGGTCGGCCCCTACCGGAACACGCGGAGCAGGCGCGTAATCGGATCGTAGTATCGGCTGACCACGCGCTCCTTGAGCGGGATGATCGCGTTGTCAGTGATGTGGATGTGCTCGGGGCACACCTTCGTGCAGCATTTCGTGATGTTGCAGTAGCCGATGCCCTTGTCCTGCTTCAGGGTCGGCACGCGATCGCCGGTATCGAGCGGATGCATTTCAAGCGCCGCTGCATAGACGAAGAACCGCGGACCGATGAACTCCTCGTGCTTGCCGTGATCGCGCAGCACGTGACACACGTCCTGGCACAGGAAGCATTCGATGCACTTCCGGAACTCCTGCACCCGATCGACGTCGCGCTGCGCCATTCTCCACGTGCCGTCCGGCGCATCTGCGGGGCGCGGCGAGAACTTCGCGATTCCCGTCTTCACGCGGAAGTTCCACGACACATTCGTCACCAGGTCCTTGATCGGCGGAAACGCGCGCATCGGTTCGACGGTCACCGGTTCTTCGAGGTTCAGCTCGCTCAGCCGGGTCATGCACATCAGCCGCGGATGACCGTTGATTTCCGCGGAGCACGAGCCGCATTTTCCCGCCTTGCAGTTCCAGCGCACCGCGAGATCGGGCGCCTGCTCGGCCTGAATGCGGTGTACGACGTCGAGCACGACCATGCCTTCCGATATCTTCGTGCGGAAGGCCTGGAGCGTGCCCCCGCCGTCCGGTTGCGTGCGCCAGACCTTGAAGGTCGCCTCGCTGATCACGACTTCTGCTCCTCGATCACCTGTTGCAGTTCCGCCGGGAATCGGAGGTATCGGCACTCTCGACACCTGCATGCCGCCGCCCGCCTGCTTCACCATCACGTTGATCGTGGCGAATTCCTGATGTTTGTCGGGATAGTCTTCACGGAAGTGGCCGCCCCGGCTCTCGCAACGCTCGAGCGCCGATCGGGTTACAGCTTCCGACACAGCCAGCAGATTCCGAAGGTCCAGAGCGGTGTGCCAGCCGGCGTGATATTGACGACCGCCGCTCACGCCAACTCGCGCCGCGCGCGCGTTGAAATCGGCGAGCTTCTCGAGCGCCAGTCGCATTTCGTTTTCGTTGCGGACGATGCCGACCAGGCCCTGCATGGTCGACTGCAGCTCCTGCTGGACCATATAAGGATTCTCGCCACCCGCGCCGCGCTCGAAGGGCTCGAGCGCCGATCGTTCCGCGCGGGCTACGGCCCCATCGTCCAGCCGGGGCGGTCGTTGTTCGCGCGCCCAGGTGGCGGCGTATTCGCCGGCCCGCTTCCCGAAGACGATCAGGTCCGAGAGAGAGTTGCCACCGAGACGATTGGCGCCGTTGATGCCCGACGCACACTCACCCGAGGCGAACAATCCCGGAATCGTCGACATCTGAGAGTCCGCATCCACACGGACGCCGCCCATGACGTAATGCGTCGTCGGACCCACTTCCATCGGCTCCTTGGTGATATCGAGATCCGCGAGCTGCTTGAACTGGTGGTACATGCTCGGCAGCTTACGCTTGATGTGCTCCTCGGCATTCGAGAGCTTTTCCTTGATCCATGCGATATCCAGATATACGCCGCCGTGCGGCGATCCCCGTCCTTCCTTGACCTCGCGGACGATGCAGCGGGCCACGTGGTCGCGGGTCAGCAGCTCCGGAGGACGGCGCGCCGACTTGTCGCCCTGTGTATAGCGCCAGCCTTCTTCGGCATCGGCCGCTGTCTGCGGCTTGTAGTTATCCGGGATGTCGTCGAACATGAACCGGCGGCCTTCGCTGTTCTTCAGAATGCCGCCTTCCCCGCGCACGCCTTCAGTGACGAGAATTCCTTTCACGCTCAGCGGCCACACCATGCCGGTCGGGTGAAACTGGATGAACTCCATGTCGATGAGCTCGGCGCCCGCACGGTACGCCAGCGCATGACCATCGCCGGTCCCTTCCCAGCTGTTGCTCGTCACCTGGTACGCGCGTCCAATGCCGCCGGTCGCCAAAATCACCGCTTTGGCGGCAAACAGGTGGAAGGCGCCGCTTTCGCGGTCATATGCAAGGGCGCCAGCCACGCGGCCATCGTCGAGAATCAGGTCGACGACCGTGTATTCCATGTGCACGGTCACGCCGAGGTAGACGGTGTGATCCTGCAGGGCACGAATCAGCTCCAGGCCAGTGCGGTCGCCGACATGCGCGAGCCGTGGATACCGGTGCCCGCCGAAGTTGCGCTGGTTGATCCGGCCGTCGGGCGTGCGATCGAACACCGCCCCCCATGCCTCGAGCTCGCGCACGCGATCGGGCGCTTCCTTGGCGTGGATTTCCGCCATGCGCCAGTTGTTCACGTACTGACCTCCGCGCATGGTGTCCGCGAAATGGACCTTCCAGCTGTCGCGGTCGTCGTTGTGACGGAGCGCCGCCGCCATGCCGCCTTCGGCCATCACGGTATGTGCTTTGCCCAGGAGCGATTTGCAGATGAGACCCACCGAGACCCCGCTGGCTGCGGCCTCGATGGCAGCGCGCAGACCCGCACCGCCCGCCCCGATGATGAGGACGTCGTAGGTATGCGTCGCGTGTGGCATTTACCGGAGCGCCTCCTCGGAGGACGAAACTGCGTTCAGCGCCACCCTACAAGATCCTCACGTCCGTCCAGATCCCCATCGAACAGAGGCGAATGTAGAGATCGGCAAACGCCACCGAGAAGAGACTGAACCAGGCGAACATCTGGTGGCGGAAATTCAGCGCGCTCGAACAGGCATACGCGCGATCGCAGAATGGATGCTTCGACACTTCGTCGTGCGCACCCCCGGCGACGTGCCGCATTACATGGCAGCCAAGGGTGTAACAGCTCAGGAGGACGACGTTGACGAGCAGGAGGATCGTTCCGAGGCCGATGCCGAACGATCGCGCGCCGGTCGCGGGATCGGTAAACCACAGCGCGAGCCAGACGTCATAAGACAGAATGAACAGGAAGATCACCGCGATCCACATGAAGTAGCGATGGACGTTCTGCAGAATCAACGGGAACGACTGTTCACCCCAGTAGCTGCCTCTTGGCTCGCCCACGGCGCAGGCGGGCGGGTCGGCCCAAAACGCCTTGTAGTACGCGCCCCGATAGTAGTAGCAGGTGACGCGGAAGAGACCCGGGAACGGCAGGATCAGCAGCGCCGGCGAAAACGGGATCCACACTGGAATCCAGGCGGGCTTGGGTCCGAACCACGCATGCGGGGAATCGCCGAACAGCTCAGGCGAGTAGAACGGCGACAGATAGGGACCGTGGGTGTAGTACGCGTTCTGAAATGCGGCCCACGTCGCGTAAACGACGAACAGCGACAAACCGACGAACACCGCCAGCGGGGTCGCCCACCACACGTCGCGCCGCGCTGTCGACCCGAAGCCGCGCGGCGCGATCCTTACCGGTACAACTTCCATCCACACCTCTCAGGCTTTAGATGGTAGCTGCCAGTCGGTAGCTGGTAGTCCCGGCGTTCCGTTCCCGTTGCGACAAGGCCAGCACCAGCCGGCTGCCACCCACCACCTGCAGCTATTTCGGCGCGTCGATTTTGATCTGCTGAAGCGCTTCCATGCTCGAAGCCAGCGCCATCTGCCCCGCGGGATACTTCGAGACGCTCAGAATCTGCGCGATGAGATCGGCGGTCTGTTCCGGCGTCAGAGACCCGGGATCCAGCGCCGGCATCGTCATGTTGATCTTCTCAAACAGGTCGCCGATCGATTTCCCGCGCCAGTTGTTGAGGAAGGTTTCGCCTGTCAGGCCGGGGATAATCTCGTTGCCCTTGAGATCCTCACCGTGACACGACGCGCACTGCGTTTTGTACAGCTCCAGACCGCGCTTGGACTGCTCTTCCGTGTACACACCGGCCGCGGCAGATGCTCCTTGCGCGCGAACGATCTGCAGGCCTGAAACCACCATCAGCACAGCACCAAACGTAATCAGAATGGTTTTCCTGTTCATGTGTCCTCGACGTCCAAGTGTACCTCTATTTCCGCCTCGGTTTGTAGACGTGCGTACTCTGCCCGAAGAACGCCTCGGCGCTCTCCATCAACGATTCTGAAAGTGTGGGATGCGGATGTATGGTCAGTTTGAGGTCGTCGGCTGTCGCGCCCATTTCAACCGCCAGCACACCCTCGGCGATGAGCTCCCCGGCGCCGGAGCCGGCGATGCCGACGCCGAGCACGCGACGGGTTTCCGGCTCGAGCACCAGTTTCGTCAGGCCTTCGGGCCGGTCCACGGTAATCGCCCGGCTCAAGGCTCCCCAGGGGAATTTCGCCACTTCGATTGCAGCACCGGTCTCCGCAGCCTGCGCCTCGGTCAACCCGCACCACGCGATCTCAGGATCGGTGAAGACCACGGCGGGGATCGCGAGTGGCTCGAACACCGTCTTGTGGCCGGCGATGGCATCGATGGCGACGCGAGCTTCATGCGACGCCTTGTGCGCAAGCATCGGCTCGCCCGCGACGTCGCCGATCGCAAAAATGGAGGGTTCTGAGGTTCGGCGCTGGCCGTCTACTTCGATGAACCCTTTTTGATCGACCGTCACCCGAGTGGTCTCGAGGCCAGGGATCTTCGAGTTCGGGCGGCGTCCAACGGCGACGAGTACACGCTCGAAGGTCTGCTCCTTCGGAGTCGCGTCGCCTTCGAGCGTGACGCGGACGCCTTTTCCGTCGTCCGCCACACTGACTACCTTGGTGTTCAACATGATTGCGGCAAACAACTTCTCCAGCCGCCTGTGGAGCACGGTCACCAGGTCGCGATCCGCCCCTGGCAGCAGTCCCGGTGTCATTTCCACCACAGAGACTTTGCTGCCCAGAGTCGCGTAGACGGTACCGAGCTCGAGCCCGATATAGCCGCCGCCAATGACGAGCAAGGATTTCGGAACGTCAGGCAAATCCAGAGCGGACGTCGAATCGAGCATTCGCGGGCTGTCAATCGAGAGAGACGGCACGCGTGTGGGATGCGAACCCGTGGCAAGAACGCAGTGCTCGAACTGCAGATCAACCTCGCCGCTCTGGCCGGCGATTCTCATCGATCGTGCACCGGTCAGCGTCGCCCGCCCCTGCAGATATTTCACTTTGCGCAGACGGCCGACCTGTCCGACACCGTTCGTCAGCTTGTCGACAACCCCCTGTTTGAACGATCGCAGCCGGGCAAGATCGACGTCGGGTTCAGGGAACGTGACGCCCCAGGCGCGTGCGTGCCTGGCCTCGTCGATGACTTTCGCTACGTGAAGCAGCGCCTTGGAAGGAATGCAGCCCCGATAGAGACAGACACCGCCGGGGTTCTTCTCCTCGTCGACAAGGGCGACCTGCATGCCAAGGTCCGCGGCGTAGAATGCTGCGGCATACCCGCCTGGCCCGGCGCCGAGTACCGCAACTTGCGTCGATTCCTGCGCCATCAGGATGAAAACGTGAGAAACCTGCGGAGCGACGACACGGTCAGCCGAGCAGAGACAGCAGGAATGGCTGCTCGATCGCCTCGACGACCCAGCGCAGGAACCGCATGGCGTCGGCGCCGTCGATGACCCGGTGATCGTAGGAGAGCGACAGGGGCAGCAGCTGCCGCGGTTCGAATCCGCCCTGAGTGCCAGTCGCCGCCGGCCGCCACACCGACTCGATGATGCCGCGCGACACACCCAGGATCGCAACTTCCGGCCAGTTGACGATCGGTGTGAAGTACGTACCACCGATGCCACCCAGGTTCGAAATGGTGATGCCGCCGCCACTCATCTCTTCGAGCGTGAGCTTCCGATCGCGCGCCTTCTGCGCGAGTTGATGCACCTCGATGGCCAGCTGCGTGAGATTCTTCTGATCCGCGTTCCGGATGACCGGCACCAGGAGCCCGCGATCGGTGTCCGCGGCGACGCCCACGTTCACGTACTTCTTGTAGATGATCTGATCGGCCTCAGAGTCAATCGATGCGTTGAACTGTGGGAACTGCTTTACCGCCACGGCAAGCACCTTGACCAACATCGCCGTCACGGTGAGGTCGCCGCCAGCCTGCCGGACCTGTTCCCGATATTTCCGCCGCAGCTCCTCCATCGCGGTGATGTCGGCCTTGTCGAACTGCGTGACGTGCGGAATCGTGTTCCACGCGTGGCTGAGCCGCTGCGCGGTCGTCCGCCGGATGTTGCTCATCGGCTGCCGCTCGACAGCCCCCCATCTCTCGAAATCGGGAAGCGGTATCGTCCCGCCGCCTGCGGCGGGTCGCTGGGCGCCGATGCCGCTCAAAATGCGACGCGCGTGTTCCTTGACGTCCTCTTCAGAGATGCGGCCGTCCGGGCCGGTACCCTGCACTTCGTCGATGTCCACCCCGATCTCGCGGGCGAGGCGGCGCACTGCCGGTCCTGCCGGCGCGACCGGTCCCCGCTCCACGCGAACCGGCGCAGCCGGGGACTTGGGCGCTTCCGCGGCCCTTGCCGGTTCCGGTCGGGAAGGCCGCGGCATCGAAACCACCTTTTGATCGGCCTTTTGTTGTGGCCTCTCCTCGGGCGCAGAATCGGGCTGACTCGCCCCGGAGGCCTTACCGCCTCCGCCACTGTCGGGTCGCTGCGCGACCCGACCATCCAGCGCTGGCTGGACGGTCCGCTCCGACGGACCGTCCCGGTGGTCCGCCGAAGCTTCACGCGAAGTCGGACGGCCTTCGGCTACCGCGCTCGCGCCCTGTGATGCTCCCTGCGTCTGACCGTTTCCAGCCGCTTGCGCCTGTTGAGGGGCCTGCGTTGCCGGTGCGGGTTCGGTGCGCTCTGCACCCTCGGCAGGCTTCGGCGCGCCGCCGGCGCCGTTCTCATCGACAGTGAGAATCGTGGCCCCGACGTTGACTTTGTCCCCCTGCTTGACCCGGATGTCCTTGACGACTCCCGCGACAGACGAGGGCACTTCGATGGTGGCCTTGTCCGTCTCGAGCTCGATGACCGGCTGATCCTTCTCGATGGTGTCGCCAACGTTCACGAGTACGCGAAGGACGTCGCCGGTTGTGATGTTCTCACCCAGTTCGGGAATCTTGAATTCAGTCACGACGCAACTCCAGCGCCGCCCACTTCAACGGGCCGTACAGGCACGGAGAAACAGGGAGACAAATCCGCTCCGTGACTCTGTGACTCGGTAGCTCGTATCGCGAACGTTGGCACGGAATTTACGAGACGGCAGGATTCGGCTTCTCCGGGTTGATGCCGAGATCCTTGATGGCCTTCTGGACGATATTATCGCAATGGTGCCCTGCGCGGCGAGCTCACTCAGGGCGGCGACGGTGATGAACCGTGCATCCACTTCGAAGAAATCGCGGAGTGCTGCCCGCCCCTCGCTGCGTCCGAAGCCGTCTGTGCCAAGTGCAACGATGCGGCGTGGTAACCAGCGATCGATTCCATCGGGGAGCGCCTTGACGTAATCCGACGCGGCAATAATGGCGCCCGTGGCGTCGCCCAGGCACTGGGCAACATATGGAACGCGACGCTTTTCACCGGGGTGCAGCCGATTCCAGCGCTCGGCCGCATGGCCGTCACGGTAGAGCTCCTGAAAACTCGTCACGCTCCACACATCCGCGGAGACGTTGTAGCCCGCAAGCATCTGCTGCGCCTTGAGCGCCTCGTTCAGAATGGCGCCGCTGCCAAGCAGGTGCGCACGGGGCTGATCCTTCTTCGGTTCGCCCGTCCGCAACCGGTACATTCCCTTGAGAATTCCGTCCCGCGCGCCGTCGGGCATCGGCAGCATCTCGTACAGTTCGTTCATCAACGTGATGTAGTAGAAGACGCTTTCGCCCTCCCTGTACATTCGTCGGATGCCGTCCTCGATGATGACGGCAATCTCGTAGGCAAACGCCGGATCGTAGGAGAGGAGGTTTGGCACCGCCAGCGAGAACAGGTGACTGTGACCGTCCTGGTGCTGAAGGCCCTCGCCCGCCAGCGTCGTACGGCCGGCCGTTCCTCCACACAGGAACCCGCGCGTGCGCGAATCGGCCGCGGCCCACACCAGATCGCCGACGCGCTGCATGCCAAACATCGAGTAGTAGATGAAGAACGGAATCGTATTGATGCCGTGCGTCGCGTATGCCGTACCTGCGGCGATGAAGGACGAGATGGAACCGGCTTCGGTGATCCCTTCCTCGAGAATCTGCCCCTCAGTGGCTTCCTTGTAGTACAGCAGCGTGTCCATGTCCACCGGCTCGTAGAGCTGACCGGCGTGTGAATAGATGCCGACCTGTCGGAACAGCGCCTCCATCCCGAACGTCCGCGCCTCGTCTGGCACAATCGGCACCACAAGGTCGCCGATCTCCTTGTCGCGAAGCATCTTCGCCAGCATTCGCACGAAGGCCATCGTCGTGGAGGCCTTGCGGCCTTCGCTACCCTTGTGGAACTCGGCGAACAGCTCCGGCAGCGAGTCCGTTTTGAGCGGTTCCACCTGCACGATCCGATGCGGCACGAAGCCGCCGAGCTGCTTCCGCCGCTCCGAGAGATAGCTGATTTCCGGACTGTTGTCCTGCGGGCGATAGAACGGCGCCTTGGCGACCTCCTCGTCGCCAATCGGAACTCCAAAGCGGGTCCGAAACGCGCGCAGCTCGTCTTCGTTGAGCTTCTTCTGCTGGTGAGTGATGTTCTTGCCTTCACCGGCCTCGCCGATGCCATACCCCTTGATCGTGCGGGCGAGGATGACGGTCGGCTGTCCGGTGTGCTCGACAGCCGCCTTGTAGGCCGAGTAGACCTTGATGGGATCGTGTCCGCCCAGCGTGAGCTTCTTCAATTGCTCGTCTGACAGGTGCTTCACCATGTCCAGAAGACGCGGGTCCGCTCCCCAGAAGTGCTGCCGGACATACCCGCCGGATTCCACGGCGTACTTCTGGTATTCACCATCGACGACTTCGCCCATCCGCTTGACGAGCAGCCCCTCCGAGTCTTTTTCGAGCAGCGCATCCCATTCGCTGCCCCAAATCACTTTCAGGACGTTCCAACCGGCGCCGCGGAAGATCGCCTCGAGCTCCTGAATGATGTGGCCGTTCCCTCGTACGGGTCCGTCGAGGCGCTGGAGGTTGCAGTTGACGACGAAAATAAGGTTGTCGAGCTTTTCGCGGGAGGCGAGGGTAATGGCGCCAAGAGATTCCGGTTCGTCGGTTTCGCCGTCACCCACGAACGCCCAGACTTTCGAGTTCGATCGCTTTTTGAGTCCACGATCTTCGAGGTAGCGCATGAAGCGCGCCTGATAGATCGCATTGATTGGTCCGAGACCCATCGACACGGTCGGGAATTCCCAGAAGTCCGGCATCAGCCAGGGATGCGGATATGAGGACAGCCCTCCGCCCGGCTTCAACTCGCGCCGGAAGTTCTCGAGCCGCGCTGCGTCGATCCGCCCTTCGAGAAACGCGCGGGCATAAATGCCGGGCGCGGCATGGCCCTGGAAATAAATGATGTCGCCGTCGTGGCTATCGCCTTTTCCCTTGAAGAAGTGGTTGAAGCCGACTTCGTACAAGGTCGCGGCCGATGCATACGTCGAAATGTGTCCTCCGATACCCTCTTCGAGCTTGTTGGCCTTGACGACCATCGCCAGCGCGTTCCAGCGGACCAGGCTCTTGATGCGGCGCTCTATTTCGCGGCTGCCCGGGAAAGGAGGCTGTTCTGACGCCGGGATGGTATTGATGTAAGGGGTATTGGCAGTAAAGGGGAGCCTGACGCCGCCGCGGCGGGCATGATCGTGCAGATCCCTCAGGAGGCGTCCGACGCGGGCCGGTCCTCCTGACTGAAGCACATAGTCCAGCGACTCGAGCCATTCACGGGTTTCGAGCGCTTCGAGCTCTGCCGCGTTCTTCGGTGCCGTGTTACGCATGTACCTCTTCACCACTGAGAACAACCTACTATTTTACCCTTCGTTGATCGCACGATGAAAACTGCACCAGACCTTCCTTTGCACGTGACGCGCCGACACGGCATCGACCTTCCGCCTCAGCTTGCCCACGTCCACTCGTCGATTGTGTCGTGTGAACGCTGCCCGCGACTGAGAGCGTATTGCGAACGCGTGGCGCAGGAGAAGAAACGCGCCCATCGCGACGATCGCTACTGGGGTCGGCCTGTTCCCGGGTTTGGCGATCCGGATGCGCGGCTACTGCTCGTCGGCCTGGCGCCGGCGGCGCATGGCGCCAATCGTACGGGACGGCCGTTTACAGGCGACGGTTCCGGCGACTTCCTGATGTCAGCCCTTCATCGGACGGGTTTCGCAAACATCCCCACGTCGCGGCACCCGGATGACGGCCTGCGGCTGCACGATGCATACATCCTGTCGGCGGTCCGCTGCGCCCCGCCCGAGAACAAGCCACGGCCGGAAGAGATTGCGCGCTGCCTGGATCATCTCGACGCGGAAGTGGAACACCTCACTCGCATCCGCGTCGTCGTGGCACTTGGCAAGATAGGATTCGACGCATGGCTGCAGCTCTTGCGGAGGCGCGGTGTCGCGCTTTCGCCCAAGCCGCAGTTCGGCCACGGCGTGTGCGTGCGTCCCGGGCACGACATGCCGGTCGTCATGGGCTGCTACCACCCGAGCCGTCAGAACACCAATACGGGAAAGCTGACGGCCCGGATGATGGAGAGCATCTTCAGGAAGGCGAAACGGCTAATCAAACTAGCGTAGCGCGCAGGCTTGAGCCTGCGCGCTGCTAGAACTAAAACGGATTCGCCGCGGCCTGGAACCGGAATCCGGTCTGGGCGTCACCCTCCCGCAACATCTTGTGGCACGCGCCGCACGTGTTGCCGCCGAATTCCTTGGCGGCTGCCTGCGTGGCGGCTTGATCGGGTGCCGGCGCCGCAAGCATCTTGTCGAGCGCGTCGAGTCTGCCGAGGCCCTCCTTCACCACCTTGACCGCCTCGGCATTCTTCTTTTCCATCCAAAACGTCTGGAGCGTCGTCAGGTTCTGACGAAGTGTCGTGACCTGCATTCGCGCTCCCGCGAAGTCGCCCGATCCGACAGCCTTGTTCAGCGTGCCGTTGGCCTGCGCGTTCGACTTCATGAGCGCCATGTGATCCTGCAGCGTGGCGATTTTCGCAGGCGCCTGCGCCGTCGCAACGGCGGCCGCCAAGGCGACCACCGCGCACGTCGTGTAGATCTTGAATCTCCGCATCTCGAGCCCTCCTGAAAAGAAGACAGCCGCCTATCGTGCCCGATTCCTCCGTATTAAATCAACTGAGAACCATACGGAGCGTTGTCATATCGATGTTGCCTCCAGTCATGACGCAGACGACCTTCCGTCCTGCAAGCTCAGGCGTCGTCCTGCGGGCGGCGGCCAGAGGGGCCGCTCCGGCGGGTTCGGCGAGGTTGTGCGTCAGCTGCAACGCCGCGCGTACGGCATCCTTCAACTCATCTTCGTCGAGCGTGACAACCTCGTCCAATTGGTTCTTGAGAATTGAAAACGTGAGGTCGTAGGTCATCCGCGTGGCCATGCCGTCGGCAATGGTTGCGACGCGATCTGTCTCCACGCGCGCCGGTCCGCGCCATGACCGTGCGAATGCGTCTGCTCCCGACGCCTGGACGCCGACGACCCGGGCACGCGACCCGCGTCCCGAGCGGACGATGCAGCAGCCGGAGGCACCGCTGCCGCCGCCCACCGGCGTGAAGATGGCCTCGACATCAGGAAGCTCGTCGAAAATCTCGAGCGCAAGCGTACCGACGCCTGCAATGAGATGCGGCTCGTTCGCGGAGTGCACGTAGCGCCAGCCTTCACGTGGCGCGAGCATCTCGACGCGCTCGCGTGCCTCGTCGAAATCACGCCCGTACTCAACGACTGTCGCGCCAAGCGCCCGCATTGCGGCCATCTTGTCCGGGTTGCTGCCAACGGGCACGTAGATGTGGCACGAGACGCCGTGAGCGCGGCAGGCAAACGCGATCGACTGGCCGTGATTGCCGGTGCTGGCGCTCACTACGCCGCGGCGGCGCTCCTCTGGTGTGAGCTGCGCGACCAGATTCAAGCCACCGCGAATTTTGAAGGCGCCCGTCGGATTGTGATTCTCGTGCTTGACCCATGTTTCGCAGCCAGTCCACGCATCGAGCAACGGATAGTGGATGAGCGGCGTGGGCCTCACATGTGCGTACACACGCGACCGTGCAGATTCGACGTCGCGCAGCGAGGGCGGCTTCATGTGCTCACGAACGAATCGCGAATGCGACCCGCGAGGTCCGGCCGGTCGCTGATCAAGCCGTCAACCCCCCACTCGAGCAACCGGCGCATATCCGGCTCATCATTCACGACCCAGACTTGCACCTTGAATCCCGCGTCGTGCGCGTATCGAACGAAACGTCGCGAGACGATGCGTGTGACGCCGTTCAGCTCCGGCACCTGATATCCGCCGTACGGCGCGCGCCGAACCGGCCAACGCGCCCACGTTCGATAGACAGCCAGCCGCACCTCTCCGTGGCAGGCGCTGGTCGCCATCTCGGGCAGGGCCGCCCGTGCCGCGGCGGCACTCCGTGAGCCGTACCCGGCGGCACAGACACGCTCGGCGGCTCCCGCAAGGCGCACTTCACGGGCGACCGCTTCTCCCATTGCAACGGAATCGACCTTCATTTCAACGATGAGCTGTGCATCCGGATACCGCCGCAGCACCTCAGCCAGGGTCGGAACTCCGATGCCGTGATTACGAAACGGAAACGCGCCGCCAGTGGCGAATCGGCAACCGGCATCGACCCGCCGCAGATTCTCGGTGGTTTGCGCGGCGATCGGACCCGACCCCGACGTGGTCCGGTCGAGCGTCCGGTCGTGATGGACCACCGGCACGCCGTCGGCTGAGAGGTGGACGTCCAGCTCGAGGCCGTCGGCGCCTGCCTTCATGCCCAGGTCGAATGCCGCCAGCGTGTTCTCCGGACCGAGCGCGCAGCCGCCACGGTGCGCAAAAACCAGCGGCGTCGAGTACCGAAAAAAACTCACGCGTAGGAAGAGTGTAGATCCTTGCGACACCTCGTGTGGTGATTGCTGATTTTGTAATTCGCGATTGGTGATTCGGGATTTGTGATTTGTGCCTGGTGAGTTGAGCCTTGTGACTTGTGACTTGATAGAATCCGATTATGCCCAATCCCATGGCGGCGACACTTGGCGCTTTGCGGCGCGCCGTCGAAGGCGGCACCGTTTCACGCCGCAACGTCCACGAGGAGGCGCGACAGAACCTGATCCGCAAGCTGCGCGCCGGCGAGCCGCTCTTCCCCGGCATCGTCGGCTACGACGACACGGTAGTGCCGCAGCTCATCAACGCGCTGCTGTCGCGCCACAACTTCATCCTTCTCGGCCTGCGCGGTCAGGCGAAAACGCGCCTGCTGCGGGCGCTCGTCACGCTCCTCGACGAATCCATTCCGGTGATGCCGGGGTGCGAGATCAATGACGACCCTCTTGCGCCAATCTGTCGCGCCTGCAGAAGCCGGATTGCAGCCGAAGGCGATGACACGCCGATTGCCTGGCTGCCGCGCGATGCGCGCTACGTCGAGAAGCTCGCGACGCCGGATGTGACCATCGCCGACATGGTTGGCGACATCGATCCGATCAAGGCCGCGAAGTCGGGGCTGCAGCTGTCGAACGAGCTGACCATGCACTACGGGTTGCTGCCACGCGCGAATCGCGGGATCTTTGCGATCAACGAGCTGCCCGACCTTGCCGGCAAGATTCAGGTCGGACTCTTCAACATCCTGCAGGAAGGCGACGTTCAGATTAAGGGTTACCCGGTGCGGCTGCCGCTCGACGTCCTGATGGCGTTCACGGCAAATCCGGAGGACTACACGGCCCGCGGCAAGATCATCACTCCGCTCAAGGATCGAATCGGATCGGAAATCCGCACGCATTATCCGGCCGGTCGCACCGAAGGCATGCGGATCACCGCACAGGAGGCGTGGCTGCGCCGCAGCAGTGCCGACGTGCACACCGAGGTGCCGAGCTTCGTCGCTGAAATCGTCGAGGAGATCGCGTTTCAAGCGCGGCAGGACCGACGTATCGACAAACGCTCAGGCGTGAGCCAGCGGCTGCCGATCTCGGTTATCGAGAACGTCGTCTCAAATGCTGAGCGCCGCGCGCTGACCAATGACGAAGAGACGGCTGTCGCGCGCGTCACCGACATTTACGCGGCGCTTCCGTCGATGACCGGCAAGTTCGAGCTCGAATACGAGGGAGAGCTGAAGGGCGCCGAGACCGTCGCTCGCGAACTGGTGAGAGCAGCCGTCGGCACCGTCGCCGACGGGTATCTCTCGCATCTCGAGACGCGCCAGGTGATCGAGTGGTTCGATCTCGGCGGCAGCCTGCAGCTGTCTGATTCGACGAGCGGGCAGGAGCTCGTCGCCCGGGCCCGCGAAGTGCAGGGACTGGTGGAGCTGGCGCATTCAGCGGGCATCCCCGCCAACGCCTCAGTGCCGCTGCTGGCGGCCGGCGTCGATTTCGTTCTCGAGGGCCTGTACGCGCTGAAGAAGATCGGCCGCAGCGACGAGCGCGGCTACCACGCGGCGGAGACGCCCGTACGGCGGCCGGTCACACGAGAAGCCGCATTCACGGCGGACACGCCGCTGCCGGCTGGCGGGAAGAAGAAGTACTACAACTGACAGGAGGCCTGAACGCCTCCTGCTACTGGCTGTGAAATACCGGTACACGAAATACACGGGTGACCTGCTCGACGAGATCGATCTCGAAGATCTCGTGTCGAAGCTGTCCGACTTGCTCCTTTCGAGCGGGTTCAGCAATCCGTGGGGTGATCCGTCCGATGGCGACGAGGATCGATCGATGCAGGCCCTGCACGACGCCATCCTCGAAGCGCTCTTCAGCGGCGGTGTCCTCTCGGAAGAGGCACTCGAGCGGCTTCTGGGTGAACCCGCGGACGGCGACCAGGAGGGCGCACGCCAGCAGCTCGAGGATCTGATTCAGCAGATCATCGAGCGCATGATGGAGAGGGGCTTCATCACGTCTGCGCCCGATCTCGACCAGGAGCGTGAATGGCGCGAGGGAACCGGCGGTGGAACCGGCGAAGACTCGGCTCCGGTCAAGTTCGAGGTTACCGACAAGGCGCTCGACTTTCTCGGCTATCGGGCGCTGCGCGATCTGCTTGGATCGGTCGGGCGCAGCAGTGCAGGTCGGCACGACACGCGCCATCTCGCGACCGGCGTCGAAGCGACAGCGGCGCCGAAGCCGTACGAGTTCGGTGACACGTTGAATCTCGACCCGAGCAGCACCATCCTCAACGCCGTCCAGCGCACCGGGTCAGGCACCCCAGACCCCTTCGTCATCGACGTCGACTACCAGGACTTGATGGTCGCGCAGAGTGAGTACCAAAGCTCGTGCGCGACCGTGATCATGCTCGACTGCAGCCACAGCATGATCCTCTACGGCGAGGATCGTTTCACCCCCGCCAAGCGCGTCGCGCTGGCGCTCGCACACCTGATTCGCACGCAGTATGCGGGCGACTCGCTGCATGCGGTGCTGTTCCACGACTCCGCCGAGGAGATCCCGCTCAAACAGCTCGGACGTGTCCGCGTCGGTCCCTACTACACGAATACGCGCGAAGGACTGCGGCTGGCGCGTCGAATCCTCGAGCGGCAAAAGAAGGACATGCGGCAGATTGTGATGGTGACCGACGGAAAGCCGTCGGCTCTCACCCGGCCGGACGGCCAGATCTACAAGAACGCGTTCGGACTCGATCCGTATATCGTTGCCGAGACGTTTGCCGAGGTGAATGCCTGCCAGAAGGCCGGCATCATGATCAATACGTTCATGCTGGCGCGCGACCCCGATCTTGTCGCATTCGTACGTCGCGTGGCGGCAATCTGCCGGGGCAAGGCGTATTTCACGACCCCGTATACCCTTGGTCAGTACGTTCTGATGGATTACATGAACCGGAAGACGAGGACCATACATTAACTTCAAAGTGCAAAGTGCAAAGTGAAAAGTAAGTAGGCAGGTTCATCTACTTTGCACTTTGCACTTACTTTGCACTTTGCCCTTTGAACTTTGCACTTGCTCATGCTTCCTCCCACCATCCCGATCTTCCCTCTTCCCAGCGTCGTTCTCTTCCCGAACGTGTTCCTGCCGCTGCATATCTTCGAGCCGCGGTACCGGGCCATGGTAGGTGACGCGCTCGGCGGCGACCGCATCATCGGGATGGTGCTGCTGCAGCCCGGCTACGAAGCCGATTACAACGGACGGCCGCCTGTGTTCCCGATCGGGTGCGCCGGAGTCATTACCCACGCGGAGCCCCTGAACGACGGCAGGTTCAACATCGTGCTCCGCGGGCTCGAACGGTTCCGCATCACCGGTGAAGAGGGCGACAGCGAGAGAACCTACCGGCTCGCTCAGATCGATTCACTGCCGGAAAGCGTGCCAGAGGATCACCGAAACGAGCTTCGTCGGCATCGGCACCGGCTCGAAGCGCTGATTGCCGTCGCCATCGAACGGGCCGGCGCCGAACCCAGGTTCCCGGCCGCCGTGCAGGATGAGGATCTGGTGAACGCGCTGGCGCAGTACATCGAGCTCGATCCGCTCGAACGCCAGGCCCTCCTCGAACGCGAGGGCGTGCTCGCCCGCTGTCGTGCGCTTATCGATCTGCTCGAAATGAGGACACTTACTCCACGACTGTCGTGGAAGGGGAAGTCCGTACACTGAGTGGTTCGGATCGTTCGGTCTTCAACGCAGGTCGCGCAGCATCACACTGAGAACGGCCGTCAGTGCGGCGAGCTGCGCCAATCCAGACCCGAGCCATCCGAACAATCAGCCTTTGATTCGCTCCGCGAGCACCTTGATGATCCGCTCGCCGTGGAAGCGGCCGTTCTCGATGAAAATCGATCCGGTGTTGCGTCCGGCGACGGCGCCGCCCGCGATGAACAGGTTTGGTACGTTCGTCTCGAACGTTTCCGGATCGAGATCGGGCGCCAGCGTCTCGTCATGGCATCGGATACCGGCACGCCGCATCAGGTCCACATCCGGCCTGTAGCCGGTCAGCAGCAGCACGGCGTCAGCGGGAAGCTCTTCACGCCCGGAGGCTTGAGAGCCTCCGGCTACCGGCTCCACGACTACCGACGTCCGGTTGATTTCTACGACGCGCGTCTCGAAACGGGCGGCGACTGATCCCTCCTTGATTCGATTGTCGATGTCGGGACGAACCCAGTATTTGATGGAGTCGCCAAGCGTGGCCCGGCGGTGCACGAGCGTCACGTGCGCACCCGCGCGAAAGAGTTCCAGCGCCGCTTCAGCCGCGGAATTCTTACCGCCGACGATCACCACTCGCTGACGGTAGTAAGGATGCGGCTCTTTGTAATAGTGCGACACGTGCGGCAGGTCCTCGCCAGGCACGCCCAGACAGTTCGGAATGTCGTAGTAACCGATGGCCAGCACGACCGCCCGCGCTTCTCTCACACGTCTGGTAACCGCACCGTCCCTCTGCGCCACTCCGGGTTCGACGGCCGCGGTGGTGACGACAAAGATCTCCTGTTCCCGCGTGATGTCGACCACCTGCTCGTGAAACGAAATCTGAATGCCGTAGGCATCGACCACGCGCCGGTAGTAGCGCAGTGACTCCAGGCGCGTCGGCTTGTCATACGGGGTGATGAGCGGCAGACCTCCAATTTCGAGCAGCTCCGGCGTGGTGAAGTACACCATGTGCGTCGGGAAGTGGAAGATCGAGTTGACGAGGACACCCTTCTCGACAATGAGGTAATCGAGCCCTTGCTGTTTCGCGGCAATCGCCGCCGCGAGGCCCGAAGGGCCCGCACCGATGATCAAGACATCACGAACCGGCATTGTGGAATGATAACGGGCGCTGTCGTGGCGGTTTCAGCCCGCGGAACCGCTAGGCGAGAGGCGCCGGAAGGTTGGACTCGCCCATCAGATACTGATCCACACCTCGAGCAGCGGAGCGGCCCTCGGCAATCGCCCACACAATGAGCGACTGGCCGCGCTGCATGTCGCCCGCGGTGAACACGCCGGGCACACTCGTCATCCACCGCTCATCGCGCCAAACGTTGCCGCGCTCGGTCATCTTGAGACCGAAGTCGTTCACCAGAGGACCGCGCTCCGGACCAAGAAAGCCCATGGCGAGCAGCACGAGATCCGCGGGAATCTCGAACTCACTGCCGCGGACGGGCTCAAACTGGAGGCGTCCGTCCTTGCGCACCGGCTCGACCTTGATGGCGTGAAGCGCACGCACTCTCCCGTGCTCGTCGCCCGCGAAACGCTGCGTCGATACGGAATAGAGCCGCTCCCCTCCCTCTTCGTGCGCCGGCGAGACCCGAAAGATGTTCGGCCACTGGGGCCACGGATTATCCGGTGTGCGCTCGGCGGGCGGCCGCGCCAGAAGCTCGAGTTGTGTCACCGACTTCGCGCCCTGCCGGTGCACCGTCCCGAGACAGTCGGCCCCCGTGTCCCCGCCGCCGATGATGATCACGTGCTTGCCGTGTGCCGTGATGAACTGGTCATCCGGAACGGAGTCGCCCTCGCACCGCCGGTTCTGCAGCGTCAGGTATTCCATCGCGTAGTGGATACCTCGCAGCTCACGCCCCGGCACTGGCAGGTCCCGCGGCTGGCCTGCGCCGGCCGTCAAGAGAACCGCGTCGAAATCGGAGCGCACGCGGCCGACCGGTACGTCCCGGCCGACGTCCACACCCGCGCGGAAGATCACGCCTTCGGCTTCCATGACCGCGAGTCGACGATCGAGTACTCGCTTCTCCATCTTGAATTCAGGAATGCCGTATCGCAGGAGTCCGCCGATACGATCCGACCGCTCGAACACGGTCACGGAATGCCCGACGCGATTGAGCTGGTCAGCCGCGGCCAGGCCGGCGGGGCCCGATCCGACGACGGCCACCTTCTTGAACGTGCGCGTGGCGGGAGGATACGGCGTCACCCACCCCTCGTCGTACGCGCGATCGATGATCGCGACCTCGATGTCCTTGATCGTCACCGGGTCGTCATTGATGCCGAGTACGCACGACCCTTCGCACGGCGCCGGACACAGCCGTCCGGTGAACTCCGGAAAGTTGTTGGTCGCGTGCAGGCGGTCGATTGCCGTCCGCCACCGGTCGCGATACACGAGATCGTTCCAATCCGGAATGAGGTTGCCAAGCGGGCAGCCCTGATGGCAGAACGGAATCCCGCAATCCATGCAGCGCGCACCCTGCGCCTGCAGGTCGGAGGCTGCCGATGGCAGATACACTTCGCGCCAGTCGCGGACGCGCTCCTCGATAGCGCGCGTCGGATGTTTCTTCCGCTTGATTTCGATGAACCCGGTGATCTTTCCCATGGATATCGAGTCCGGATAAAGCCGGACACTACGAACGCGAGCCCCTACAGACGGATGTTGCGCTCAGACGACCCTTCAGAAGCGACGTACGCCACAACCGGAACGTTGTCGGTTGCGACGGACGCTCGCCGTTTTGCCTCGGCAGCGAGCGCGCGCTTGTACTCCCGCGGCATGACCTTGACGATCCGCCGCTGCAAGAGCGGCCAGTCCTCGAGCAGACGTCCCGAAAACCGGCTGCCCGTGTACGTGACGTGCTTCATCAGCATCACGTGCACGAAATCCAGGTCGTCGGCATCCTCCAGCGCCTCGAGATCCACCATCTCGAGGTTGCATCGGCGTTTGAACTGCCCGTCCCCGTCAACGACGTACGCGATGCCGCCGCTCATGCCGGCCGCGAAGTTGCGTCCGGTCCGGCCCAGGATCAGCGCGCGACCACCGGTCATGTACTCGCAGCCGTGATCGCCGACGCCTTCGACCACCACATTGGCGCCGCTGTTGCGCACACAGAAACGTTCGCCTGCCACGCCGCTGATGTAGGCGTCGCCTCCGGTGGCGCCATAGAACGCCACGTTCCCGAGAATGATGTTCTCCTCGCTTCTGAACGTCGATCGCAGCGGCGGATACGCGATCAGCCGCCCGCCTGACAGACCTTTGCCAAAGCCGTCGTTGGCGTCGCCGACCAGCGTCATCGTGACCCCACGGGGCAGAAACGCGCCAAAGCTCTGACCTGCCGATCCGGAGAACGTCATTCGAATGGTGTCGTCCGGCAGCCCGGCTCCGCCATAACGCTTCGTGATCTCGTACCCGAGCATCGTTCCTACGGTGCGGTCCGAGTTGCGAATGAACGAACTGAATTCCACTGGCGTCTGTTGCTCGAGGGCGGGACGGCACCGCGCGATCAGCTCGTTATCGAAGGCACGATTGATTCCGTGATCCTGCTCGCAGACCTTTCGACGCGCCACGCTCGCAGGCAGGTTCGCCACGTGCAGCAGGGGCGCGAGATCGAGACCGTCGGCTTTCCAGTGATCGACAGCGGCGTCGATATCGAGACAATCGGCGCGCCCGATCATTTCGTCGACCCTTCGGAACCCGAGCTCAGCCATCAGTTCGCGGACTTCCTGCGCGATGAACCTGAAGAAACTCTCCACGAACTCCGGCCTGCCGGTGAACTTCTTTCGCAGCTCCGGATCCTGGGTGGCGATACCCACCGGGCATGTGTTGAGGTGACACACGCGCATCATCACGCAGCCCATCACGACGAACGGAGCCGTCGCGAAACCGTATCCTCGGCCCCGAGCAGCGCGCCAATCACGACATCGCGGCCCGTCTTGAGCTGACCGTCCACCTGCACGACGATACGATCGCGCAGCTTGTTGAGGACGAGCACCTGTTGCGTTTCGGCGAGTCCGAGCTCCCAGGGAAGGCCCGCATGCTTCAAGCTCGTCAGCGGCGACGCTCCGGTTCCACCGTCGTGGCCCGAAATGAGCACCACGTCCGAATGCGCCTTGGCAACGCCGGCGGCAACAGTGCCAACGCCGCCTTCCGCCACGAGCTTCACATGGATGCGGGCCTGCGGGTTCGAGTTCTTCAGGTCGTAGATCAGCTGCGCCAGATCCTCGATCGAATAGATGTCGTGATGCGGCGGCGGCGAAATCAGACCGACGTATGGTGTGGCGTATCGGGTCCTGGCGATCCACGGGTAGACCTTGGGACCAGGGAGCTGCCCCCCCTCGCCAGGCTTGGCGCCCTGCGCCATCTTGATCTGCAGATCGCTGGCGTTGACGAGATATTCACTCGTCACGCCGAATCGGGCCGACGCCACCTGCTTGATCGCGCTGCGGCGTGAATCGCCGTTCGCGTCGGGGAGGTACCGCTCCGGGTCCTCACCCCCCTCGCCGGTGTTCGACTTGCCGCCGATCCGGTTCATCGCGATGGCCAGCGTCTCGTGTGCCTCCTGGCTGATCGAACCGTATGACATCGCGCCTGTCGCGAAACGTTTGATGATTGCCTCAGCCGGTTCCACCTCGTCGATTGCGATGGGCGGACCCGCAGGCTTGAAGCGAAACATGCCTCGCAGCGTCGCGCGGTTCCTGTTCTGCTCGTCGACGAGACGTGTGTACTCCTTGAAAACCTTGTACTGGCCGCTGCGCGTGGCGTGCTGCAGCTTGAACACCGTCTCGGGATTGAACAGGTGGTATTCGCCGTCACGCCGCCATTGATACTCGCCACCAGGCTCGAGCTCCACGGGTCCCGCCGGGCGCGGCCCGAACGCCCTCGCGTGCCTGAGGCACACTTCCTGCGCTATGACATCGATGCCAGCGCCGCTCACGCGCGATGTCGTATGCGTGAAATACCGATCGATGAACGCCTGGTTCAACCCGATCGCTTCGAAAATCTGCGCGCCGCAGTAGCTCTGCAGCGTCGAGATGCCCATCTTGGACATCACCTTGAGGATGCCCTTGTTGAGCGCCTTGATGTAGTTGGCAATGGCCTTGTCGCGCTCGATGCCGACCAACATCGCCTGCCGGATCATGTCGTCGATCGTTTCGAAAGCCACATACGGATTGACGACCCCGGCGCCGTAGCCGAGCAGCAGCGAAACGTGATGGACCTCACGCGCGTCGCCGCACTCCACGACCAGGGCGCACCGGGTGCGGGTACCCTCACGCACCAGATGGTGGTGCACGCCAGCCGTCGCCAGCAGACTCGGAATAGGGGCCTTCCTCGGGCCAAGACCGCGATCGGAGAGAATCAGGATGTCGTAGCCCGCCGCGACAGCTTCGCTGGCTCGCCGGCACAGGTCGCTCATGGCCTGTTCCAGCCCTTCACCGTCTTTCTCCGAATCGAACAGCAGCGACAACGTCGTCGAGCGGAAACGCGAATCGGGCGGCAGGTGACGCAGCTTCGCGACGTGCTCGTTATGGATGATCGGGTGCTTGATCTGGATCTGACGGCACGATTCCGGTTCGGGCTGGAGCAGATTCCGCTCCGGTCCGATGGTCGATCCCATGTCCGTCACCAGCTCTTCGCGAATGGCGTCGAGCGGCGGGTTGGTGACCTGCGCGAACAGCTGTTTGAAATAGTCGAACAGCAGCCGCGGACGCTGCGAGAGCACGGCCAGCGACGTGTCGGTGCCCATCGAGCCGACCGGCTCCTCGCCGTTGAGCGCCATGGGTGCGATCAGCAGGCGCAGGTCCTCCTGCGTGTAGCCGAACGCCTGCTGCCGCTGCAGCACCGATTCGTGTTCGGGCTGCTCGGCCCGGGCCGGCGGCAGATCGTTGATGTCGATCAGATTCGCATCGAGCCACTCGCGGTACGGATGCAGCCCAGCGAGCTCCCGCTTGATTTCCTCGTCGTCGACAATGCGACCTTTCGAGGTGTCGACGAGGAAGATGCGACCAGGACGGAGCCGCTCCTTGACGAGCACGTCCTCCGGCGGAATGTCCAGCACACCGACCTCGGACGCCATGATGACGAGGTCGTTTTTCGTGACGTAGTACCGTGACGGCCGCAGCCCGTTTCGATCCAGCACGGCGCCGATGACGGTGCCGTCGGTGAACGCAATCGACGCAGGCCCGTCCCACGGCTCCATCAGCGATGCGTGGTACTGATAGAACGCCTTTCGCCGCGGGTCCATGCTCTCGTGTCCGGCCCACGGCTCCGGAATCATCATCAGAATCGCGTGCGGGAGCGACCGCCCGCTCATCACGAGGAATTCGAGGACATTGTCGAAGGTTGCGGTATCACTACCCCCTTCGCGAATGACCGGCAGCAGCTTCGCAAGGTCGGAGCTGAAAACGTCGCTCTGCAGCAGCCCTTCGCGGGCGCGCATCCAGTTGATGTTCCCGCGCAGCGTGTTGATCTCGCCGTTGTGGGCGATGTAGCGATACGGATGCGCGAGCGGCCACGACGGAAACGTGTTCGTGCTGAACCGCTGGTGCACCAGCGCGAGCGCCGATTCGAGGTCCGGATCGGCCAAATCGGGGAACATCGGCTCGAGTTGCCGCGCCGTCAGCATGCCTTTGTAAATCAGCGTGCTCGCAGACAGGCTGACGATGTAGAAAAAGCGACGCGAGAGCGCCTTGATCTCGAGTTTGTCGGTCTCGTGTTCGATCCGCTTCCGAATGACGTACAGCTTCCGTTCGAACGCCATCCCGCGAACGCCTGGCGCGGCGCCGATGAAAACCTGCTGGAACAGCGGCTGAGTGGCCTTCGCGCTGTCGCCAATCAGTCCGTTGTCATGTGGAACCTCGCGCCAGCCGAGGAGCGTCTGCCCCTCCTCGTCGATGATGCGCGCAAAGAGCCGCTTGATCGCGTCTCGATCGCGCCCTTCGCGCGGCAGAAAGACGAGACCCGCTCCGTACTCTCCCGCCGCCGGCAGCGGAAACGATACAACCTTGCGCAGAAGCGTGTCCGGCATCTGAACCAGGATGCCAGCGCCATCGCCGGTATTCGCCTCGCACCCGCAGGCACCGCGGTGCTCGAGGTTCATGAGCACCTGCATCGCTTTGCGAACAAGGTCGTGGGAACGATGGCCCTTCATGTGAACCACGAACCCCACGCCGCAGGCGTCGTGTTCAGCGCGTGGATCGTAGAGACCCTGGGCCGTCGGCCTTTCGACCAGCTCAAGGTCGCCCCGAGCAGCGTCGAGGGGCGGCTCGCTCAGGGTCACCCCTGGCGTGGCCGAGGCCTGTGCGCGAACACCGTGAGGCTGGCGCGTGGTCACCATGGTCGGACTCTTATACGATCCGACGAACCCATAAGTAAAATACAATGTTCTTGGCTATTCAATCTTATTTCGGAATGTATCCAGAAGATCCGACCAGCAGTGCCGGTCTGACGGGTAGGCCGCGCGAGTCAACATAGGTCCGGAATCAGCACAGCCGCACGGGGCCGCCCAATGGCGCGCTCCGCCCGCCCACCCCCGCACAGTGCCAATCCGCTGAAAAATGGGCAAAGGTTGATGGATTGGCCCCCTAAAATGGGCGGGATCAACGAGGCCTCGGGCTCCTGCCTGAGGCGACAACCGCCAGGAGAGCATCGATGCATGCACCGATGAAGTACGTGGAAAAGGGAATGTCCATAGGGGCCAATGGGATCTGGCACGTCTTTTCCGCCGCCAACAAGATCGCCCAAAACCCCTCGTTCACGCCTCGCTGGTCGGACAAGCCGCTTCTCAAGTCGTTCCAGAAAACCAAGCCGCCGCTCGGCTGGCCGAGGCAGACGGATTCCCTGTGCCCCACGTGCGTGCGCGAAGCACGACAGGACATTCTCGACGGCAAGAAGGACGTCTCCATTCTTCTCAACGAGAAGGTCGGCGAGATCAAAGCAACGATTTTGGAGAAGGACGGCAAGATCGTCATGGTCAAGGACTGCCCGGTTCACGGGCGGTTCGAAGATGTGATGGCGATCGACACAGCGTTCTTCAAGCATCTGGAGGAGGTCTTCCCCGGGCGCGACATCCGTGCACACAACGATGAGAAGCTCCACAACCACGGCAGCTCGACGATTCTGCACGGTCGTGGCTCGGTGCTCACGGTCGATCTGACGAACCGCTGCAACATGATGTGCGACCCCTGTTTCATGGACGCCAACCAGGTGGGCTTCGTGCATGAGCTGACATGGGAAGACATCAAACAGGTACTCGACAACGCCATCAGCATCAAGCCGCGGCGCCAGATGTCCGTGCAGTTCTCAGGCGGAGAGCCGACAATGTCGCCTTTCTTCCTGGATGCCGTCCGCTACGCACGGAAGGTGGGCTACAACAGCGTTCAGGCAGCTACCAACGGCATCGAGTTCGCGAAGAGTCCCGAATTCGCCAAGGCGGCAGCCGAGGCCGGGCTGCGCTACGCGTACCTGCAGTTTGACGGCATCGGCAATGCCGCGAATGCGCATCGTCGCGTCGGCAACCTCTTCGATGTGAAGCTCCGCGCGATCGAGAACCTCTACAACGCCGGCGTCGATATCGTCCCCGTGATTACGATCGTCAACGGCGTCAACAACGAGCAGGTCGGCCGCGTCATCGAGTTCGCGCTCGACAATCCGAAGCGAATCAACTTCCTCTCCTTCCAGCCGGTCTCCTTTACCGGCCGCGACGAAGAGGTGACGCCGGAACGGCGCGCGGCGCAGCGCTACACGCTGTCTCACCTCGCCCATGATGTGAAGAACCAGACCGGCATCGGCGTGCCGACGCGCGACTGGTTCCCCATCTCCTTCATGTCCACCTTCACGGACTGGGCGGACGTCGTCCATGGGCCGGACCGCGAATGGGGCCAGTTGACGTGCGGCTGCCACCCGAACTGCGGGATCGGGATGGCCGTGATGATTGACAAGGAAACCAAGGAAGCAGTGCCGGTGACGGCGTTCCTCAACGCCGAGCAGCTCGCCAAAGACATAGCGAAGGTCAACGACGCCGCTCGGGGCAAGTTCCTGTCGATTGCCGGTATGGCGCTGGCGCTGATGCGCAACTACGAGCCGTTCAAGGCGCCTACGCATTTCCGGATTGCCGACCTGATGAAGAAGTTCGACAAGACGTTCGGGGCCACCGGCAAGAACTACGGCAAAGTCACAGGCGAACGGACGCGGGCGGACATCGAGCAGCGGCGGTCCGACCGGTGGAACTTCCTGTTCATCGCCGGCATGTGGTTTCAGGATTTGTTCAACTACGACTTCCGGCGCACGGAGATGTGCATCATCCCGTACGCCACGCAACAGGGCGAGATCTCATTCTGCGCGTACAACACCGGCATCGGTTGGAGAAACATCATCGAGAAGATGCATATGACGGCGACGCTCACCAAGTGGTACGACGCGCACGGGCGTCATGAGATCTTTGCCGGCAACAAGCACGTTCCTCTTGCCAGCAACGACCATTCACTGGTACTGAACGCCGAAGCTGTCGCGGCGGGCCGCCAGACCGATCTCGACGAGCGCGGGATCGCCAAGAACGCGCGCGAAGAAAAACTGCAGGCGCGCAAAAAGCAGATGACGCCGGACGAGCTCAAACACCACCAGGAGATGGAGCGGCTGTATCGCCAGCAGGTTCTCAAGGAACAGCCGACACTCCAGATCCAGGGCCTCGGCGGGTTACGGCAGGCGCAAGGCGGCGCCGGAAGCGATGACACGAAGTCCGGCAGCCGCAGGAAGCAGGAAGTCGCCGAAGTGGTCCACAAGCCCACGGTCTAGCTCGCCGCTTCGCTCCGTTCCGTCATCGAGAAAGGAAGAGCCCGACAGTTCGCGCGAACTGTCGGGCTCTTTGTGCTCCTCTCTGTCGTGGTAGCTGTATGGAACGCGTTCAAATCAGCGCGAATTGCACTGCTGAACAGTAAACGCTACGAGCACTTGGCCGCGAGCATCTTCACGGATTCGACCTTGAACATCGGGGCCGCTGCAGCGCCGCCAGCGGCGGCTCCCCCGGCCGCGGGAGCAACGGTACCGGTGATTTCAACCTGATGATTCACGTGCGGCGAGATCATCTTATCTTCACCCTCGAGCTGGTATCGGGTAGCGGTCGTTCCCGCCGTGCCCACGGCGGCGCCCGCGGCGCCAACGGGCTTCGCATTGGCAAGGACGAACTTCGCCTGTGCTGACGCAGCACCACCCGCAGGCGCGCCTCCTCCCGCCGCCGCCGCGGGAGCATTCTCAATACAACCACCGATAGTCATTTTGCCGGGCTGAGCCGTCTGCGTAGTTTGCGGCTTCGGCGCGGGCTGCTCACGAGGCGTAGCTGGCTGCTGAGCGCCAGGCTGTGGAGCCCCTGGCTGCTGGCCCTGAGGGGCACCGGGCTCACCCTGCGCAATGCCGATCGCAATCGACGACGCGACGAATATGGCTGACACAAAGATCCGCATTTTTTTGTCCTCCCAGGTAGCGCAATGGGGGGAGCGCACCAAACGGATGACGACCGCTCGAGCAATAACGGCACCAGCTTTCGACAGCACAGCCGAGACGAGCTGATCGGATGGTGCATTGTTGTGATTCATCCCCTGAGGGACCGGTAGAATCAGCTCATGCGTTTGGAAGCACGGAACATCATGGTGACGGGCGGCGCATCAGGACTGGGACTCGCGACCGTCGAGATGGTGCTCGCTGCCGGCGGGCGCGCAATCATCGTCGACGTCAACGAACAGGCAGGGATTGGCGCCGCCACGCGTCACGGAAACAAAGCGCTGTACGTGAGGGCAGATGTCACCAGCGGCAGTGACATTCAGCACGCGGTCGACATGGCACTCGAAACCTTCGGCGCCATACACGGCCTCGTTTGTGCCGCCGGAATTGCGGTGGCCGAACGCGTCCTGCCGAAAGAGGGCGTACAGCCGCTGGAACATTTCTCACGCGTCATCAACGTGAATCTGATCGGAACGTTCAACGCGGTACGGCTTGCGGCCGCGGCCATGGCGAACAACTCTCCCACCGAGGCGGGCGAGCGCGGCGTGATCGTGACGACGGCGTCCGTTGCGGCATTCGACGGACAGATCGGGCAGGCGGCGTATTCGGCCTCGAAGGGTGGAATCGTATCGCTGACGCTTCCGCTGGCCCGCGAGTTCGCGCGGATCGGCGTGCGCGTGATGACGGTTGCCCCGGGGACCTTCGATACGCCACTGATGGCCGGACTTCCAGAAGCCGCGAGGCAGTCGCTTGCGCAGCAGGTTCCCTTTCCGTCAAGACTCGGACGACCTCCGGAGTATGCAGCGCTCGTTCGGCACATTTTCGAAAACGAAATGCTGAATGGCGAAGTGATCCGGCTCGATGGAGCGATTCGGATGGCGCCGAAATAACATTGAGCAATTGACGGATTGACGGATTTCAGTGACACAATGGATTGCAGGTCCTGCGGACTGGTAAATCCGTCAATCGTCAATTCGTCAATTCGTCAACTACATGCTTATCGCCATCTCCGGCGCCTTGGCCGGTTTCTTTCACGTCCTGGCGGGACCAGACCATCTGGCGGCCGTGGCGCCGCTGGCGGCTGACGGCCGCCGCCGCGGGTGGATCGCAGGGTGGACCTGGGGTATCGGCCACGCGTCCGGTGTCGTGCTCGTCGCGCTGCTCACCGTGCTTCTCCGCGACGCCCTGCCACCGATCGACGTGATTTCCGGGTGGAGCGAACGACTCGTCGGCGCGGCTCTCATCGTCGTCGGCGTGTGGGCGCTCCGCCGCAGCATGCATTTGCAGTCTGCGCTGCACGTTCACGGCCCGGTTCTGCACGATCATCTTCACGTGCAATCCGGACCGCGATGGATCCGGCGTATGGGTCATTCACACGCGTCATTCTGCCTGGGCGTCTTGCACGGCGTTGCGGGCAGCTCGCACTTCCTTGGCGTGATTCCGGCTCTCGCTCTTCCGACGCGCATCGAATCGGTCACTTACATCGCGGCGTTCGGCGCCGGCACGGTGGCCGCCATGACCATCTTCGCCGCAGTTGTCTTTCACGCAGCCGGTCACGCCCGCCGCAGGCACGACGCGCATCGGATGCTGCTGACGGCAACGGCGCTGCTGGCCATCATCGTTGGCGGCATCTGGCTGCTGCCGTCGGGACTGCCAGGCCCACATCCGTAATCGGACCAGCGATTTTTGTGCGCGCTGTCATTCCGGCGTCGTGTGCGTGACGGGAATCCGACCCCACACGCAATGAAATTCCTCAGAAATTCACCGATTGGCGTGGCGGTGTCCTCATTCGAGCCGGAACGCGGTTTGCGTCGTGAATTTCGATCCGCATGGCCCCCGACCAGAACCCCCTTCGGAAGGCAACGCCGGCCGACGGTCCGCTCGGCCGCCCCGAACTCGCGATTTCGGAGTTCCAGAGGCTTATACGTGAACGGCCCGGCGATGTCGCAGCGGCTGAAACACTCGCCGGTCAACTCGTGAGTGCTGCCGATGGCGCCGCTCGTGACGGCCGCTGTGCCGAGGCGCTCGCATATCTGCAAGCAGTCGCGAATTGGCGCGACGTGCGAGGCGACAAGACCGCCGCGACGGAGCTTCGCAGGTCCATGGAGCGGCTCGAGCTCGCCTATCTCGAGTCGCAACTCGGCTTTGGCAGCGCTGCGCACGCAGGCGAACATTCGAGCGACTCGCCGTCGCGGCTCACCACCCAGCCCAGGAACGCAGCCGCTCGTGACATCCGGTCTCAGGCGCGGCAGGCGCTCGCGTGCGTGGCACGCGGCGATGCAGTCGGCGCCGCGAAATACCTGACGGAAGAAATGGCCGAAGGCGACCCGCGGCTGCTGCTTGCGATCGCGGAGATCCAGTTGCGGGGTGGCAAGCTCGATCGAGGAATCATTCTCGTGGAGCAGGCCATCGCGCGAGATATGTCCGTTGGAGACGAGGCGGTACGCGTCGGCATAGAGCTGGCGCAGCGTCAACCCGACGCGGGATTCCTGATCGTGCAAATGGTGGCTGATGCGTGGGCAGCGCAGTCAGAGTGGCCGAAGGCCCTGGCGGCCTTGGAGAAGTTCATCCTTCTGAAGCCGGAATACGTCCCGGCAATGGTCAGGCTCCGCGAAATGGAAGCCGCGGAGTCTGGCGAATCCGACGGCAAGCGCGTCGTTCCTTTCCGCCGGCTCCCGTCGACGACCCAGAAATCTCGAAGCGCGTAGCGCTGATTTTCAGCGAATCTCGCTCTTGGCCGCGTCGAGGAGGGCAAGCGCACGCTGCGCCTCCACGACACGGTCGCCCCTGAAATCGCGCGCCACCGCACGGCTGGCGGTTGTGACAGCGGACAGCAGCACGTTGTGACCGGCACGAGAAGCCTGCGGGACGTTCATGGCGCGAAGCGGTTGTTCGACTTCCGCCAGCGTCCCGCTCACCGCCGACAGCACATCGTCGGCCGGCGTGGCCGCGGCCGACGCCAGGAACGGTCCAATCTCGGTCAGCCGCGTCAGGAGCGGCCGAACCGCTTGTTCGTAACTACCGGACGCCGCCTGTGCCTGCACGTTCGGTGGCCGCTGAAGTTGCGGCGGGACCTGCGGGCGTTCGAGACGGGGCGCGCGCGGAAGTTCGGGCCGGAACGTCGTCACGGGCATGAAATCGACATAGACCGTCCGACCCACGACGCGGACGTTGCCGGCGCCCGGTGCATCGAACGTGACGCGAGCTCGCACGAACGACGCTCGATTGCCGGCCGTGTGCTTCTGAATCCACACCTGCCGGATGAACGCCACGTTGGAGGCCGGCGCCATCTGTTCTTCCCTGAACAGCCCGCTGACCGGGCCGGCCTCGATCTCGAGCGCCCGGGCCGACAGCACGCGCAATGCAGCTTTCTGCGGCTCGCCGGACATTTCCAGCGCCAGCGACATTCGATCGGCCACGCGAAGCAGTACCACGCGGAGCAGGCGCGGGTCAGCGGCGCGCGCCTCACCGGCCATCAACGGTGTCAGCGATCCGAAGATGCTGAAGATCAGGATCAATCGTGCGCGCGCCATCATCGTTGAAGCCCCGGCGACCGCGCCATCAATCCCCCACGGTCGTTGGTGCCCGCCTGCGCGTCTGGAGGTTCAAAATATTCGACGAATACGTCGGTGTCCGAATGTCCGAAGGCTGCGAGACGGGCCTGAACGCCGGACGTTTCGGCATGCGACAGGTACGGCCCCACGATGACGTAATGCAGGCCGCCACGCTCGATGCGAATGAAAGCCGGCAGACCGGCAGCCTCCAGCCGTGCCTTCAATGCAGTCGCGCTCGCCGACGCTCTGAACGACGCCACTCGAACGTTGAAGCTGTCGACGCCCGGCAGCGCCTTCACGTCGATCGATTTCGACAGTACGAGCTGCGAATCCGTGTTCGCGAACTGCGGTGGTGGCAGCGCGGCCGGGAGGCCCGCACCACCGGCGCTCCATGAACCCACCCCCAGACCGACAACCCCCACCAGGACAACAGCGGCGGCCGCTAGGGCTTTATTGGATGAGCGGAGGCGCGAAGGCGCCAGCGCCCTGAGCAGGGGGTGGTTGCCGACGGTCCGCGTAATGCGCCAGTCCACTCGGCGCAGTCGACGTTCGTGAACGACGTCAAGCGCACGGTCGCACACCACCTCGATCGTCTGCGGCACGATACGCGGCCGCGTGGCAACCACACTCACCGGCGGCGGATACGTCAGCACCGGTCCGGCCAGGTCACGGTCGATGTCGTCAGGTTCGAGGACGGTTACTTGCGGAACGCGCTCGAGCGGCTGCGGTACGGAGACGAACTCGCCAGCGTAGCGCACGGGCTCGGCAAGCGGCGGCGGCTCCAGCTCACATCGCCGCGCGACGCAATCATCGAGCTGGCGCAGTGACGGGTGCCGAAGCACATGGTTCAGCTCCGGCTGGCCGACGAGCACGATTTGCAGCAGTTTCGCCCCGTCTGTCTCGAAATTGAGGAGCAGCCGGAGCTGCCTCAGCACTTCGGGATCGACATCCTGCGCCTCGTCGATGACGAGTACGGCGCATCCCCACATCGGTATGAGCGATGCCAGAAAGTGCTGCAGCGCCCGCACGAGTTGATCGCGCGTTGGCGCGCCGTTCAGCGCAATCTGTTGACCCGAGCTGATGACGCCAAAGTCAGTGAGAACGTGCAGGAGCAGGTCGTCGAGCGTGACGCGCGGATCGAGCACAATCGACGCGCAGGCTCCCGGCTCGAGTTCCTGAACCAGCGTTCTGCACAGCGATGTTGTCCCGGTGCCAGTCGCGCCGGTGACGACAATGAGCCCCTCGCGCTGCCGCAGTGCCCGCCGGACTTCATCGAGCACCGCGGCGTGCGAGTGCCGCACGTTCAGCGGATCTCCATCTGCGACCGTCCCTCGTCGTCCTTGAGGAAGTACGCAGCGCAGGCGTCGTCGAGCAGCTCGCGGGTGATGTTCGGCTGGATCCCTCGATAGCGGCACAGCGCCGTGACCTGATCCAGCAGGTCGCGTGGGTGGCACGAGCGAAGCGGACGTCCCATCGGGCGGTAGTGGCGCCGCTGCAGGTACGCCACCATCACCTGATGGAAGCGGAGCTGCCGGCGGCGGCAATTCAACTCGAAGATGCGCGTGAATTCGTCGATCGTCGGATCTTCGATCGGAATCTTGTACGGAATACGGCGCAGAAAGGCTTCATCCGCCAGATCGTGCGGGTCGAGGTTGGTGGCGAACACCACGAGCACATCGAACGGCACCTGGAATTTCTTGCCGGTGTGCAGCGTCAGATAGTCGATCCGGCTCTCGAGCGGCACAATCCAGCGATTGAGCAGCTCCTGAGGACGCATGCGCTGCCGCCCGAAGTCGTCCACGAGGAATACCCCGCCGTTCGACTTGAGCTGGAGCGGCGCTTCATAGAACTTGGCGATCGGGTTGAACGTGAGGTCGAGCATGTCGAGCGTGAGCTCGCCTCCCACCATCACAACAGGACGCCGGATACGAACCCAGCGGCGGTCGCGCGGCGTACTGGCAATGACCGTCAGCGGATCCGGATCGTCTGCCTCCAGCGATTCGTGGTTGGCCGGGTCGTACATCGTGATGACGCTGCCGTCGATGTCGAGCGCATGCGGAATATACATGTCGCCGCCTGCCGCCCGTCCCATGCCTTCGGCAATGACAGTTTTTCCGTTTCCCGGCGGTC
Source organism: uncultured Acidobacteriota bacterium (assembly GCA_963814955.1). Taxonomy (GTDB): domain Bacteria; phylum Acidobacteriota; class Vicinamibacteria; order Vicinamibacterales; family UBA2999; genus DATCJA01. The sequence goes on along the minus strand of CAWFEX010000004.1, from coordinate 131,740 downwards.
CGTAGAGAAACACCGCCTTGTTGGCGTTCACGGCCGGGCCGAGCTGATCGAGCACGCGCTCGCTCACCACGAGGTGCGAAAAGCCCTGCCGCAACCGTTCCTGATCGATGTAGCCGCGCACCGCGCTCAGCCCGTGCATGTAATCCACATAGCTGGCGATCGGCACGGGCGCCGGACCGATGTACGAGTTGTCGGCGAGGTACTGGCGCGCGCGATCGCGCCCAAGATCTGTCAACGCGTAGCGGTACGCGGCGCTGCCTGTCCCCAGGGAGCCACGCACTTCAGCCAGGCGCTCCGCACGCAAGCGCTCGATGAGCCCCTCGATCGCCCCGTAGGGCAGGCGCAGGCGGTCGGCGAGCGCAAGCCCGGTTGCCTCGCCGACGTACAACGTCTTGGTGAGCAGCTGTTCGAGGCGATCCGGGGCAAGACCTGTCGCCTCGAGGGTCGCCGGCATCGGCGGAGGCGCCGTGTCCTGAACCTGCGGAGCAGCGAAAGCGGAAACCGTGGCCATCATTTGTCCGCCATGGGACCGAGAACCTGCATGAACTTGATAGCGGCCGGGCCGAGCGTCACGATCCAGATCGCCGGGAAGATGCAGATCACCAGCGGGAACACCATCTTCACCGCGGTCTTGGCAGCGGCTTCTTCCGCCCGCTGCCGCCGCTTGGTCCGGAGAACATCCGAGTACACCCGCAACGCCGCCGCCACGCTGGTCCCGAATTTGTCCGTCTGGACGAGGATCGCCACGAGTGAAATGAGATCGTCGACACCAGTGCGTGCAGCGAGGTTGTGCAGCGCCTCGGCCCGCGGTTTACCGGCGCGCAGCTCAAAGTTGATGAGGCGCAGGTCTTCGGACAGCTCCGGGTGGACCGGCGCCAGCTCATCGCCTACGCGCTGGATGGCCTGGTCGAGGCCCAGTCCCGCCTCAACACTCACGACGAGCAGATCGAGCGCATCAGGAGTGGACAAGCGCACAATGTGTTGACGCCGCTTGGCCAGCCGCGCCAGCACCACGCCTGGCAGCACGTAGCCAAGACCCGCTCCGAGGAGCGCCATGGGAACGCTGACGCGGACGAAGAGCGGCGTCGCGAGCAGCGCGAAGACCGCCAGGGCGCATCCGGCGCGAACGCCCAGGAAGAGGATCAGCGCATCGTGCCGGCGATAACCTGCGTGCACCAGCCGGAGCTGCAGCTTGCTCATCTCCGACGGCGACTTGGGGACTGCGTTGCCGATTTTCCTGAGGGTGCCGACGATGCGGTCTGACGTAAAACCGTCGCCGCCGCCCCTCATGGACTTGCCGGAGACCTCGCCCAATCGGCGTCGAACGACAGCAGCATGCCCTGGTATCAGCGCGAGCGCCCCGGCCGTGACGAGCAGGGAGATAAAGGCGAAAGCAAGCAGCGGCAGAATAATCGTCACGCTACACCTCGATCTTGATCACTTTTCGGATCCACACGAAGCCGACGAGCTGCATGACAATGGTGGCCAGGATCAACGATCGACCGATCGGTTCCTCGAACAACGGCCGCATGTGTTCTCTGTTGATCATGGACAGCGCCACCGCGAGAAACGCCGGTAGCGCAAGCAGGACGAAGCCGGTGATTCGACCGTGCGCCGTGTGCACTCTCACCTGCCGCTGAATCTTGAAACGTTCACGGACGACGTGCGCGAGGCCGTCGAGGATCTCGGCGAGATTGCCTCCGGTGTCGCGCTGAATCGCAACCGCCGTGACGAAGAACTTCACGTCCACGAGGGGCACGCGCTCGGCGAGGGCGTTCAATGCGTCCTTCAGCGGCAGGCCGAAGTTCTGCTGATCGAACACCTTCCTGAACTCCGGTGCCGTCGGGGCTGCGAGCTCGTCGGCCGCCATGCCGATCGCGGCCTGAAACGCGTGACCGGCACGGATGGCGCGCGACACCAGGTCGAGCGCATCGGGGAATTGCTCCTCGAACTTCTTCAGCCGGCTCGAACGCCGCTGCAACAGCCACAGAAACGGCATCCCGGCGCCAAGCGGCGTGCAGACGAACAGCGCGAGCGGAATTCTCAAAAACACATAAGTCAGAAATCCGGCGATCGCGCCACAAATCACGCTCGAGACGACAATCGCTCCGGGTGACGTGCTGGCGCCCGCCTGTTCGATCAGACGGCTCAGTCGCGACCCGGCGCTGGTGCGTCCAATCAGCCGCTCCACGGCGGGCAGGCGGTCCCTCGTGCCTTCGCATGACCAGCGACTGATCCGCCAGGATCTCTTCCGGTCGCGACACTTCCTGCAGCCGGAGTTCAACCCGCCGGCGGGCGCGCTTTTCGGGAAGGCCGGTGATCGCGATGACCACACCTGCGACGGTGGCAGCCACGACAACGAAGACAATCATCGCGATGATCATCAACGCACCTCCACGGCGCCCTCGAACATCTCGGCTGGCAGATTGACGCCGGCGGCGCGCAGTCGCTCGCCGCATTTCGGACGCACGCCGGTGGCGCGGAACCGTCCGACCACCTTGCCCTCCTGCGTGATCCCGACCTTCTCGAAGAGAAAGATCTCCTGCATGGTGATGACGTCGCCTTCCATGCCGGTGATCTCGGAAATACTGGTGACCCGCCGCGTTCCGTCGCTGAGGCGTGTCTGCTGGACGACGAGCTGAATCGCCGACGCGATCTGCTGCCGGATGGCGCGCTCGGGCAGGTTCGTTGCGCCCATGGCGACCATCGTCTCGATTCGGGCCAGAGCGTCGCGAGGCGAGTTCGCGTGCACGGTGGTCAGCGAGCCGTCGTGGCCGGTATTCATCGCCTGCAACATGTCGAGCGCTTCCTCACCGCGCACCTCGCCGACGACGATGCGGTCGGGGCGCATACGCAGCGCGTTGATCACCAGTTGGCGCTGGCGAATCGCGCCCTTGCCTTCGATGTTCGGCGGACGAGTCTCGAGGCGGGCGACATGTTCCTGGTGGAGCTGCAGCTCGGCGGCGTCCTCGATGGTGACGATGCGCTCGCGCTCCGAGATGAATCCCGAAAGGATGTTCAAAAGCGTGGTCTTGCCCGCGCCGGTACCACCGCTCACCAGGCAATTCAGGCGGCACCGCACGCAGTGTGTCAGAAAGTCAAGCATCGGCTGCGTGAGTGACTTCAACCCGACCAGCTTGTCGCCCTTCAGCCTCTCTGACGGAAATCGTCTGATCGACAGCAGCGGACCGTCGACTGCCAGCGGAGGAATGATGGCGTTGACACGCGATCCGTCCGCCAGGCGCGCATCCACCATCGGCGAGCTTTCGTCGATCCGGCGTCCGATGCGGCTGACGATGCGATCGATGACACGGAGCAGGTGCTGATCGTCCTGGAACGACGCTGAGACACGCTCGAGAACTCCTCCACGCTCGACGAACACGTGATGGTAGGTGTTCACCAGGATGTCGCTGACATTCGGATCGCGCAGCAGCGGCTCGAGCGGACCGAGACCGAACACATCGTCGAGCACCTCGCTGAACAGCGACTCGCGCTCGCTCATGCTGATGGGTGTGGTCTCTTCGCCCAGCAGCTGGCTGAGCAGCGCGCGGATCTCGCTCTCGGCACGGGACCGATCGGTCTGCGCCAGCGCTTCGAGATTGAGCCGGGCTAGAAGCTTCCGGTGAACATTCGCCCGCAGATCCAGGTACTGCTGGCGAACCGCCTGCTGGCGTTGATCAAGAGTACGAACAGGCGCCGCCGATGGCGGAGCTGAGGCAAGCAGACTCATGATGCATTACCACATGGATGCCAAACGTTGAAGTCCGAGCGTGCTGCGACGGTCGGCCGATCCGGCCTCGACGGCGAGATTGAGCAGCCGACGCGTAAAGCCATCGAACTGCGCCGCGATGTCGCTGTTTCCAGTGAGAGCCAGCGGAACACCGGAGTTCAGGGCCGTCGATACGGTCCGGTAGTCACTCGGGAACATGTGATCGATGGAGCGTCCGAGAGCGTGCTCGATCTGATCAGGCGGGATCGGATAGGGCTCGGCAGCACGATTGAGCAGAATGCGCACCCGTTCGCCGCACGCGCCCAGCTGCCCGATTCGGTCGAGCAGACGCTGGGCGTTCCGAACCGACGGGACGTCAGGATTTCCGACCAGGTAAATCGTGTCCGACATGTACAACGCCGCCGTCGTGGTCAGGTTCAACTGACTGCCTGCATCGATCACGATGTAGTCGTATTGCTGCGCCAGCAGGCGCATTACCTGCTCGATGGCCGTGGCGTCCGAGGCGCCAGGCCGATCGAAATGATCGGACCCGGCCAGAATCTCGAGCCCGGATTTGTGCTTGATCACGAGCTCTTTGAGAAATTCGCTGTCGAGACGGTGCAGGTTATCCATGGCGTCGAGCAGGCTATAGCGGCTGCGGACGCCGAGGAAGAGCGTGACCTCGCCGAGGCCGGCCTTCAGATCGACGACGATCGTCGAGCGCTTGCTCAAACGCGCCAGCTCCACGGCGCAGTTCACCGCGACAGTGGTGGTTCCAGAGCCGCCCTTCGCTCCAACGAAAGCGATGGTCGTCGCCCGGGGCCGTGTCCCCGATGAGGCGTTGCGGCGCGACGTGGCGCGCGTGATCGCTTCCTGGAATGTCTTGTCGGACGTCGGCCACGCGAAGAACTCGTTGGCGCCGGCGCGCATTGCCTGCAGGATGAGGTCCGGGTTCGCCTCGACCGCGACCATGAAGATCGAAACGCTCGGCGCGGCGATCCGCAGCCGTTCGATTTCCGACAGCGCGTAGGCGTGCTGATTTCGTCCGTCGACAACGATGAGATCCGGCTGGACGTTCGCCGTCATCTCACTGATGCTGATCGGAACGGACCCCGAACGCAGCAGCTCGGCAGCAGCCTTCCGGAACGACTCGTCGTCGGTATGGATATGGGCGGTGAGCAGCGACATGAGTTACTCGACGAGCTGGACGGCCAACGGCATAGCCGACCCTTCGGGCGCGGGCCCGGCGTCGCCGTCGATCGACCCAAGAATTGGTGTGATGCGCCCGTACACTTCGTTGCCGTTGAGACTTTCGACGAAGAAGCCAATCCACCCGACCATCCTCAGCGTGGCAGTTCGGCCCGTCATTTTCCCTTCCTGAAAGTAGTCGGGGTCGTAGAGCGGTATCGGGAAGATACGCGGGCTATGGTTGCCGAATGGGCTGACCACCTTCTCCGTGTCGTCGTCCCAGTACGCCGTCGGATCCTGGGCAATGAGGTCCTCGACGCCCTAACGGTGGGGCCCATCATGTTGCCCGGCTCCTGAACCATGTCGGCGCCGTTGGTGAAGACCGCCTTGTTGCAGTCTGTGATGTTTTCCTCGTACCAATCCGCACCGATGACCCCCTGCTCGTTTCCCGGCATGTTCCACGATTGATAGAACGTCGGAGCCACGTTGTTCCCGGTCCCGGCGCGAAGAACGAGGAGGTCCCCTTTGTCGTCGCCGTACATGTCGTAGCTGTTTTGCCCCTGGACGTACTCGTCTGGGTCTGCGATCACGTTGCCCTGGCTGTCGTATCGGTCGAAGGTGTCGTTTGGAGGAGTGTTCAGTTCGGTCCACCTGTCTGGAATCGTGAACGGCCGCACGCACGTCATCGCATTTGCGCGTGCCGCATGGGCCGTTGCGGTCGCGGAAACGTCCGCGAACGAGTTCCCAAACACGCGGGCGATGAATGTCTGGAGCGGATTGCTGCGTTCCTCGGTTCGATAGACCGCGACGCGCACTCGATTCGATTCGCCGGTGGGTGCTACGGGAAACGTGACATCCGACGGCTCGACCGCCACCGCGTCACCGATCACCAGATTCTGGGTTGCGGTATTCACCGATGCCAGCACGGCAGGTCCCGTCGCCGAGCGGTCGTCCCAGTCGTCGAGCGCGAGCGCAATGGCACCGGCAAGGGCGCCCGCGTCCGCCGCGTTCTGTGACTGGCTGCGGCCGGTCATCAGCATGCCGACGTCGATCGCGAGCGTCGTCGCGGCAAAGAAGGACAGGAATCCGACAGTGATGTAGAGGAGCGAGGCGCCTCGCTCGTCGTCACGAAGATGATGCAGGCGTGTCATGGCCGTGGCCCCGTAAAGGCGGGAGGCTGCGTCGGCAACGACTCCTCTTCAGGCAGCCGCGGCAGGTACGGCTCCTGGAGTCGCGGCAACTGATCGGTCACACCCGAGGATCCCTGCGGCAGAATCGTCGGCGTGATCATGACGACCAGCTCGGTCTGGTCTTTCCGCGCAGCCTTGCTGCGGAACAGGTACCCCAGGATCGGAATGTCGCCGATGCCCGGCACTTTCGACAGCGTCTGCGTCATGCTGTTGTTCAGCAGTCCCGCGATGGCGAACGTCTGGTTGTTGCCAAGCTCGAGCTCTGTTTCCGTGCGACGCGTTGTGAGCGCCGGGATGCGGAACCCAGAGAAGACGACGGCGTTGGCGAAATCGAGCACGCTGACTTCAGGACGCACCTTGAGGTGGACGCGTTCGCCAACGACCGTCGGCGTGAAACTCAACCGCACGCCGAATTCCTTGAACTGCACGGACACGCCGATGTTGGCTCCCGAGCCCTGCGCGATCGGAATCGGAAACTCGCCGCCCGCGAGGAAGCTCGCCTCTTTGCCGCTCTCGGCTACCAGATTGGGCTCAGCCAGACTCTGAAACAGCCCCCTGGTCTGAAGCGCACGCACCAGCATGCCGAGGTCGTATTTCTCGCTCAGCACGAAGAAATTGAGAAAGTCGCTGAACGTGAATTTGCCCGATGCGCTCTGCACCGGCGCGCCGAAATCAGCGCTGTCCTTGGACCACTCGATTTCCTCGAAGTTCGCCGACGGAAACTGCTGCGTTCCGACACGTCCCAGCGTGTTCCTGATACCGGTCGGACCGGTGAAAAACGCCACGCCGAGCTCGGTCAGCGCGCTCCGACTCACCTCCGCGAACCGGACGCGCAGCAGCACCTGATTGCTCCGCGCAGCCGGCGCGGCCGGCAACTGCAGCAGCGTCACGACGTCTTCACGCCGTTCGACGTATCCCGCCGCGACGTCGACCACGCGCGCCGCAATGTCCTTGTCCGGAACCGTGCCGGAAAGCACTATGTGACGCCCGTTGCTGTGTGCGTCGATGGCCTGGCCCGGAAAGAGCTCCTTGAGCTGAATTTGCAGCTTGGCGAGATCGCGCTGTACGGCGACTTCGTACCGCTTGAGTCCGCCTCCGCGCTGCCACACGAACATCGAGATCGTTCCCGGTGTCTTGCCGTTCACCAGCAGTTGACTCGGCGAGGTCACCAGTGCATCGGCGATGTCGGCGCTCGTAAGCGAGACACGCGCGATCGGAGATCCGGTGTCGATCACCGTGGATCGTCCGACGAACAGCGTCACCGGAGTCGCCTCCAGCTCGGCGCCGACGGCGCCCTCGACCGGCACGTCAGGCGGCGCCTGAGCGAGAAGGGCCGTCGGACTGAGGACCCAGATAATCAGAATTGGGGCGATAGCCCGCGCGATAGACAAGCGTCTCCTCCTCATATGACTACTCCTGACGCAGAGTTTCCTGCACGCGTTTATCGCCACGGATCACTTCGACCGTTGGCGGTGCGGCAACTAGCGCTGCGGCGGCGGCGCGCGGAGCGGCCGCGCGCACGGCGCGTTGATAGCCCAGCAGGACGGCCGGCTGGATACCCGGCGTAGGTGGTGCGGTCTTGTCGAGGGGATTACGAAGCGCGAGCTGAATCTTTCCCTCGGTACTTGCCAGCGTGAGGCGTTCCGACTCGAGCGGATCGACCATCAGCGTGACGACGCTCACCGAAATCGGCTTGTTCTGCTCGACGTCCTGCTCGATCTTCGTGCCCGACGCGAGTACCAGCACGTTGGTGAGTACGACCTTCGATGTCATGTCCGTGTCCTGGTTGGTAGGACTGAGGGTGGACAGCACGTCGACGTGCGTGCCTGGCAGCACATACCCGGCAACGCCGATCACGTCGTTCACGCGAACCGACACCGCGCGCTTGCCGTCCGGAATCACAGGCGGCAGCCCCGCGCCCGCACCAGCCGGCGCGAGCTTGCCAGGCAGCACGGCTTCGTTCTCGGTGATCGACTGAATCAGCCCGCGGCCGACCAGCTCCTGCGGATCCTTGAATGAGCCAGCGGGAACACCGCTCGCCGGCCACGCAATGACGCGCAAATCCTCTCGACGCAGTTCGGCGCCGAGCGGCAGATTGGCGCCGGCCACGACGACGGGGGTCGTCGGAAGACTGACCTCCTTGACCGGCCTGTTCTGGATGTACCGGTAGGTGGCGAGCGCGAATGTTCCTCCGAGCCCGATGGCCAGGATGAGAACGACGAAGACGCGGATGCGAGTCATATATGGCGAGGCTCCACTTTGACTATTCGTTGCGCATGGTGGCCGACACGGTCATGGTGATCGGTGCTCCCACTTCCGTATCGCTGACCACGAGGCGCGCCACCGGCTGTAATACGATGAATTCGAACGGATAACTGACCGTGACCGTCGACGCGGATGCGGTGTCGGTGCCAATCGAAATCTCGCCGAGGCGGTCGACGACCACATCGGCGCTGTACGCAAACTGCAGCTGCCCCGCGTCCAGGTAGTTCTGAACGCGCGAGGTCACGGCAGCGTCCGACGTTCCTGGCAACGAGGCGACTCGCGCGCCCTCGCGTGTGGCGTTGGTCAACACCTGCCAACACTGAAAGGCGCGACCGAACTCGAACACGCCTATGGACAGGAGCAGCAACAGCGGCATCGTGATCGCCATTTCGATCATCGCCGCTCCGCGTTCGCGCTTCTTGCCCGGAATCGCTGCTCGTCTCATGCGAAGACCCCCGCGACAATGGCGCCGATCGCGATCGCCGGCGCGTATGCGAATCCGTTGTTGGCCTGGGGGTGCTCAATCTCGTGTGTGTTGCCGCCTGCTGTTCTGACCAGCTCGACCGAGCTGTTAATCGTCCGCCGCAGTCGACCGCGGTGCACTGCAACGATCACCGCGAGCACGCCGCCCGCAATCATCGCGACCAGGAAGGCCCACAGCGTGGCCGCGGGACCGAGCAGGGTGCCTGCGGCGGACAGCAGCTTGACGTCGCCTCCACCTGTCGCACCCAGAAAGTGTCCTGGCAGCATCAGCAGCAGGCCGAGCAGCCCGCCAGCCAGCGCCGCCATCAAGTTGATATGCCCGAAACCGGTTGCCGCCAGCATGACGCCGACGCCCGCAAGCGACATCGTCAACGCGTTGGGCACCCGGCGGGTGCGCACGTCGATGGCGGCGGCGGTGCTCACTCCGGCGACGACGATTGTCAGAGCGAGCGCATCAGAAGACATTGTGCAAATCCAGTCAGTCGTTTACGGAACGGCGTTCGCGATCCCCGTGGCAATGTCTTCCCACACGAGGATCACTTCAGTCTTTGCATTGAGCAGACCGGCAATAGAGAAAATCGCAACCAGCGCGGCAAGCAGCCCGTACTCGATCAGATCCTGACCCCGTTCGTCGCGCGCCAGCGATCCGAAGTAGGCCATGAGATAGGTCATAAACGTTCTCCGCGTCCGTTCAACAGTCGGGTCAGCTCAATCGGAGGTCTTGCACCAAATTGCCAGAGGTTTACGAATCAACGCGGCGGCCGTCGTAACGGCCACCGCGGAGCGTCAGCCGAACAGCCTCGGCTCACGCCACATTGCAAACGCCAGAGACGGAAAGCCCGCCTCAGACGTTGTATCGCTCGTTAGGGAACGTTCTGCAGCGCAGTGACGATGTTGTCCCAGATGGCGTCGACTTCCGTACCTGCAGTGGTGATGGCCCCAACGGCCACGAGCGCAATCAGTCCGGCCAGCAACGCGTACTCAATGAGGTCCTGACCTTTGTCGTCGCGCAACAGCGCACGGAACCGGGCAATAGCGTTAACCATGATGTCCCTCCGCGCGTCGTTCTTCGACGCGCAATTCAGTGAATCGAAATGCGCCCACGACACATTGCGTGGTCGCGATAGCGAGGAGGTATTCCGCAACGGACGTGCCACAGCGTCGGCTCCCGACATCTGGCGACGCTCAAGTTCTCTGTATCGAGGCACTTAGCGGCGACCGGCGCGCGGCGATCGAGCGCCAGGCGGGCATCCTCCAACGCGTGGGTCGCCGCACATTCGTAAGCGCATTTGTCGAATTCGTGCGGTGCCGAAAGCGTGCGTCAGGATTGGACACACCTGCGCACACTGGCAATCGTTTCGAACGCCACACTCACATGTGTAATTCCACGTGCGATGTTGTGCGTGGTGTCGTCAGACGCCGAGGCCAATCGCCGCTGAAATAGCCAGGAATCACGCAGAGACCGCACGCGTCGCGAAATGTCCGTCAGGAATGACTATTGCGAAGCGGTTGGCAGGAAGGATCTGCCCTTGAAGGTTCGCACACAGCATATCTGGAAGGACACGCTGGCAACCGCGGGTGTGCTCGCCTTCGTGATGACCGTGCTCGTGTCGGTCGACGAGCGTGTGCGCGAACAGGCGCGGCTGGTGATTGCTCCGGGCGCAATCGAGACGATCGGAACCCGGTTCAATGAAGCCGGGTCCGCGATTCTCGAAGCGGTCCGCACGCAGAGCATCGAGCATGCGCCGATGATGACGTTCATCGCGGTTGCGACGATTCTCCTGTTGGGCATGATGCGAACGTGACGCCGCTGATCCTGGCAATCCAGCCCGATCGCAGCAAGGCCTCACAGCTCAGATCGATCGCCTCACGTGTAAAGGCTGAACTGCGGCTGGTTGATTCGGTCGGCAGTGCACTGGAGGCCATCAGGGAACGCGTGCCGGACCTGATACTCACGCCGCCCCTGCTCTCTGCCAGAGACGACAGCGCGCTGACCGGACGGCTGCGCGAGCTCGGCGACGCTGCGGCTCACATTCAGACGCTCACAATACCGGCTCTCCAGGAAACACCAGCGCCGCTGTCCGGCGCCGGCATGTTTGCAACGTTGCGCCGTGACAAGCCACGCGCGTTCGGCCCCGAGGCCTGTGAGGCGGATACGTTTGCCGAGCAGGTCGCCGTCTATCTTGAAAGGGGCCGCTGAGTCACGCCGGAAACACTCCCCGGCCGCGGTCCCCGACGAGGCACCCACGCCGCTTGCACATGACGAGTCTCCTGTGCCCGCAGCCGCTCGCGAGTCTCCAACCGCTGACGGACCTCGACGCTCGCCGCCGCCGAACCTTGCCCAGTTGCCGTCTCTCGAAGACTTCGACCTCAGTAGTTTCATTTCCGAAGATCTGCTCGAACCGGTGCCAATGCCCTCGGTCGGCGAGCCCTCGAACGTAAGAGACCTTTCCGCATTTCTGTCGCAGTTCGACGCGCCGCCAGAGCAAAAGGCGCCCAACGTGCTGCCAGACGAACTGGCGAATTTTCTGCCGGAAGCGCCGCGGGGCGCTGGCAGCAAGGAGCCGCGCGCCTCCGAAGGACTGACGGACTTTGTCTCGGAGGATCCGGCTGCCAGTGTGTCCGAGAAGGTTCCAAACTACGACAACTGGCACTTCTTCGACCCTGGGCAAACAAGGTTCGCGGAGCTCCTCGTGAAGCTTGATGAAATCGCCGCTCGACCTGCTTAATGCCGATTGTCGGGCCGACCTGAAGGTCGACCCCTACACGGACAACATGGCCCTACTTACGGCGCGTACTCGACCGGCGGCTGACGGCCCTGGTAATACCGTTCGCGATCGTCGGGCCGGTAAATGCGCACTCGCGATGCCACTTCGGCAGCCGGGGGCCAGTCAAGTGCCCCCAGGGGGCTTGACGTGAATCGCCGCCGGAACAACGGTTCCTCGCGCGTTTCCAGCAGCAGAAAGGGCTCGAGGCCATCCATGCGCAGATATGCAATGGCGTTGTCCAGCCATGCCGGATCGAGGACATCCCAGACCAGCGTCTTGCGGCCGGAATACAAACGCACGCTCCCGCTCTCTGAGCTTGTAATCACGATGGCATTGGGTGGCAGCCGTCGATCGACGAAGTCACCTGCCTGTTCGTAGCGTGCCTCGAGCAGGTGCAGCCGGAACACGTTCCGCACTTCCGCCTCGCGTAGATACGTCACCACCAGCATGGCGGCGACGAGCGCAAGAACCGGGCGCGCCGTCCATGGCATCACCCGTCTGGCAATCGCATCGATCGAGGCCATCGCCAGAATCATGACGGGCGGCAGCCCTGGAAGCAGAAATCGGAGGAACGACCAGTCGTCGAAGACGACGTACGGCAGGTAGCACACAACGTTGATCACAAACGTGCCGAGGAGCAGCGCCGTCATCGGGCCCGGCAACAACAGCGGCGCCGCCAATGCCAATACCCACACCACCGTCTGCGATTGGGTCAGCCAACCCGCGTACCTCGCGGCATTTGGTGTGATGCGGTCGGCGTTGAATATCGTGTCCAGCGTGCCGTATCCGGAACTCAGCGGGGACCCGTAAAGCGAATACTGGATCCAGGCCACCCCTATGGCACCAAGCGCGCTGCATGCCGCAAATGTCGCCGCGTTCCGCGTCCGCTCGCGCCACGTCCGCTCCGGACGGAACAGCAGGAAAGCCGCAAGAGGCAGCGCCAGCGGAACAAGGTTAGGTCGGACGAGCACCGCAGCCGATACGGCAAACCCGCCAAGGGCCGGATCGCGACGACGGGTGCCGGTCACCAGGGCAATCGCCAGCATCCATAGCGCCGCGGCCGGGACATCGCTCATCGGCTGCACGAGCTGATAGAGAAAGATGGGACTGCTGGCGACAACAACGCCACACGGCAGGCCGAGCCTCCGGCTGACGCGCGATGCAACCAGGAATGTGGCAGCCACCAGGAGCACCCCGAACAGCGGCACCAGCAGGAACGCGGCACGGACACCACCAAGTGCGACGAATGGCGCCATCGCGATCGACAGACCAGCCGGGCAGATGGGAACGATCGCACCCGGCACGGTGGCCGAGGGCACGTGACCGGCAGGAGCAAAGGTCAGCGGCGCATTCGGCCACGGCGCTCGCAGCGCCAGCGGCTCAGGCACCTGGAGTCGCCCCGACGCCCAGCGCTGCGCCTGATGCACATAACAGTAAGAATCTGAGCCGCCCGCGACAAAGGTGCCCCACCGGACACCGGCGATCATCACCAGCGCAAGAAGCAGAACGACGAGAACGCCGCGCATCAACGCACGCGCTCCCCGACGAGCACCCGAAGCGCGTGAACACCGTCGCGCCAGCCGATCTTCTTCCCCTGGGCACGCGACCGGGGCTCGAACCGGACTGGCAGCTCGTGAATGCGATGCCCGCCACGCAGCAACCGCGCGGTAATCTGCGGCTCGATGTCGAACCGATCGGCACTGAGCCCGAGCGACCGTGCCACCTCCACGCGCATCACCTTGTAGCAGGTTTCCATGTCGCTCAGCGAGGCACCGAACAGCAGATTCGTGACGCCAGTGAGAATCCGGTTGGCCGCAAATGTAAGGAGCGGCGCTCCGGCCCGCCCGCGCAGGAACCGCGACCCGTACACCACACTGGCCGTGCCGCTCAGTATCGGCTCGACGAGAAAGGCCAGCTGTTGCGGGTCGAGCTCCAGGTCGGCATCCTGAATGGCGACGATCGACCCGCGCGCGCGTCCAAGTCCCAGGCGAATGGCCGCACCCTTCCCGCCATTGCGCTCCGCGTGGAGCACGACGATGGGCAGTCGCTCACCGACAGCCGCATCCAGAACTTGCGCGGTCCCATCGGTCGATCCGTCGTCGACGACGACGATCTCGCGTGGTACGGGCAGATCGATAGCCACCAGCCGATCGAGTACGGCTCGCGACGTCGCGACCTCGTTATAGACAGGGACGATGATCGACAGGAGCTCGGCGCGGCCGCTCACCGTCGGGCGGGCGTACGACGGACCGGTCCGGGCCGGTATTGCAGCTGCACGTTGCTGATAATCGCAATCGGGCGGCCAGGCGCTATGAAATTGTCGATTCCATCCGGCCGTACCACGGATAGCTTTTCGCCGAGGATGCTGACCATCTGCTCTGCGGCCGGAATCGTCACGGTGATCGATTCCGAGCCCGTTGGCGCCACCGCCTTGACGCCGCCGGGGCCGACACCGCCCGATACCCGGTCGACAAGGTCGGCCGGCGTGCGGAACTCGTTCTGCACGACGGCGCGTGTCAGGAGGGTGTTGTCGGCAGTCAAAACGCCAATCGTGGTCGTGTAATGTCGGTATGCCCGGTTCGTTTTGATGAGCTCCTCGGAATATGTATGCCGGTTGTGCAGATCGAATGTCAGCGTGACGTCGCCGGTATGCGGCGGGAGCTTGATGACGATGCCCGCGGCGGGATCGCGGCCCGTCAATACATCACAGAAGGATCGCTTGGTGGTGACTCCGTCGCCCAGAAGCGACGGGCATTCGATGACCGCCGGCTCGGTCTTCATGGCAGGCTGGCCGCGTCCGGCGGCACGTCCTCTCGTCTGCGCGTCCACTGCCGCCGACCACCACAATCCGATGAGCAGCAGACAGGACAGCGCGCGCACGTCAGTCGCCCACACAGGTCAAGCCTGCAGACACGGACGACAGTCCCGTCAGCGACTCGCCTTTGTGCTTGATCAGCTCGAGAAACTCCATCCGGGTCCTCGAATTGTCACGAAAGGCGCCGAGCATCGCGCTGGTCACGGCAAACGAGTTCTGTTTCTCCACGCCGCGCATCGACATGCACAGATGGGTGCCCTCACAAACGACCGCCACGCCCAGTGGATTGACTTTCTCGAGAATCGTCTCGGCAATCTGATTCGTCATCCGCTCCTGGATCTGCAGACGTCTCGCAAACACGTCGACCAGCCGCGGAATCTTGCTCAAGCCGATCACATGACGCCTGGGAATGTAGGCGACGTGGCACTTCCCGAAAAACGGCAGAATGTGATGCTCGCAAAGACTGTAGAAATCAATGTCCTTGACGATGACCATCTCGTTGTAATCGACGGTGAACAGTGCACCGTTGAGGATGGCGTCGACATCGGCGTCGTAGCCGCTGGTCAGGAACCGGAGCGCGCGTTCGACGCGCTGAGGGGTGCGGACGAGCCCTTCGCGGGATGGATCTTCGCCCAACTCGGCCAGCAGGCGCCTGATCAAATCCTCCACGATCGCATTGTAACCGTTAGCGAGGCTTTGCCCTTCTCCCCCGCCCTGGCGACTACGGTGCCTCACAGGCCACGGGGTGCCACGCGGCGCCGTCTGTTTTCTTGAAATGCGAGCTGGTCACAAAACGCGGCACATTCAGGAATTGGGGATCTTCCACCATCGTCGTGACAAACAGCCATGTGTCGTTTGTCGTCGCATCTGTCACGACGTTGTAGAACTCGGTGACCTGTGCGTCAGTGCTGTAAGGAACGCCGTTCTTGCGGAGATAGCCTGGCCGCAGGTTGCCCGTCACCACCCGCAGCGAACCGCCGTTCGAAGCGCCACCCCCGCGACGTCCGCCCGCGAACTGCCAGGTTGCCACCGATGCACCTTGCCAGCTTGGGGGCCCTGGCTGCTGCGGCTTGACGAAGTGGAGCAGGCGCGTCTGCATCCCGGCCTCGGTGTCGATGCGCAGCGTCGCGTCATTCGCCCAGCCAACGCGAATCCGTCCCGGTAGACGCATGATCGCGGGCGCACCGTAGCCGCGGCACTGCTCGCCGGATGCGGCGTCGCGACCGGGATCCCAGGCATTTGCAATCTTGATGGCCGCCTCGGTCAGAGGCAGGCTGGTATAGTCGCCCTTTGGCGGCGTGCGCATGCGCCAGCGCCAGTCCTCCGTGACGACCGATACCCAGGTGCCGGTCACATCGATCGGTGCGGCAGCTCGCGGAGACGGATTACCTCCCCCCTGCCGGCCCTGCGCCCGAGCCGCGACCGCGCTCAAGACAACGATCACGAGCAATACGGTCGCGGTCCGCATCAACGACTGCTCCGCAGTGGAGCGAGCGTCGTGTAGACGGCCTCGATGAACATCTCCGTCGTCCACGATCCTGTGGTGGATCCGTAGCGGGGATCGTAGTCGGCTGTCGGTTTCGCAGCCTTCACCCGCTCGAGCGTCATCCCCTTGTTCGCCATCGCGTGGATCCGGTCCCTGATGATCGTCACCATGTCGCGGTAGTACGCCACGTCGGCTGAATCGCTGATGCGGCCGTGGCCGGGAATCACCAGTGTGCCCCCTTCCGTCCGGAATTCCGCCACTGACAAGTCGAGAATGCGGTTCAGGCCATCGATGACGCCGTTGATCGTACCGCCCCGCTGCACGTCGATGATCGGGTAGCTCGTTGTGAGATAGACGTCGCCTGCCGCAATCACGTCGGAACCGCGAAAGTACACCAGCGTGTCGCCGTCGGTGTGGGCGGCAGGCTGATGCAGCAACTGAATACCCTCGCCGTTGAAGAAGTGACTCAGCTTCATGCTGTCCGTGTAGTAGGTATCGGTCGGCAGCGCGTCGAACGGCGTCGTCGTGCTGTCGCCAGCGGCGGGTGCAGACATCCTGTACCGAGCACTTTCTCGTGCGCCAGGATGGCGGCGCCCCGCTCGGCGTCGTTGATGGCCTGTGCGACGTTCCCACCCGCGAACGTCTGGCCGGCGAGTCGAAGCTTCTGGTTGCCTCCGGTGTGATCGGGGTGCAGATGCGTGTTGACGATGTATCGAATCGGCTTCGCTGGCGCTTCGATCTGGCGATCGGCGACGCTCGAACGCGTTTCCGCAGCGAAGGCCGGAGGCTGTTCCCGCAGGTCGAGCTGATTCTGCAACTGGCCGATTGCCGCAAGTACCGCCTCCGACATCGAGGCCAGCCCGCTGTCGACCATCAAGACACCATCTTTGCCGACCGACACCGTAATGTTGGCTCCGGCGCCCTGGAGCACATAGATATGGCCACGCACCGGAAGCACTTGGACGCGGGGCCGGTCCTGCTGCGCTCGACCGCCGGTCGCGACGCAGACAGCCAACCCCACGCCCAATAGTCCTGCGATCGTCGTGCGGGTCATCGTCCCTCCGCGCGTTTCGGCGCCGGGGGCGGGTCTTTGATCTTGTCTTTGAAATCGGGATACATCGTTGCCGCGCCTCCCCGCGTCGCCTCGACGGGAATGCCATGCCGGGTGGCAAATTCCGTCATGAACGGGTTCGTCCCTGGTAACACGTGCGGCACCGTGCCGTTCTCGCGATCGACCTCCTGGATCACACTGCACGGATAGGGCGGGATTTGCTGGTGAACGTTCAGCTCGTAGTCGGTCGTCCGAATGAACGGCTCGGTGAGATACACCGGATCGTGGACGATTACCGCCACCGTCAGGTAATCGCCATTGCGCATCCAGTACCTCCTTCACCGTCGCCTTGTCGCTGCGCGGAAGACCATTGCGCCGCAGATAGCCTTCCTTCAGGTGGGTCACCGTCACTTCCAGCATGTCGCCAATCCACCGGGCTGTCGAAAATCCGGCCCAGGTGTGCAGCGCATCGGGTGGAGGATGCGGCCGGCCGTCGAGATATACCGTGCGATCGACCGAGCGAAGCCACTCGGCATGGACGGCCGTTGTCTCGCGTGAGACAGGATCCACTTCCTTCCAGATGCGCAGGTTCGACGGACCCCGCCAGATGTAGTCGGCTGAATGCGGCCGGCACTGCCATTCGGGCAGCGTTTGAATCGACGCGTCCCAGGCTTCCGCACGCAGGCGGGCGGCGTCGCTGATGGGAATGCCGAGAAAGTCGCCGAGCTCCGGACCCGGGACGCGCTCGAGCTGGTCCTCCCAGAACCGCGGCGCCCACTCACCCGAAAAATCCACCTGCGCCCAGGCGGGCGCGCCGGCGAGAAGGATCACCGCGAACAGCGCCACTCGCAATTTCATCGATGGCTCCTTACATCACGCATACTTTCCCGACAGAAGCGCGCCGGCGTTCGGCACGCGCGGCTTGAGTCCCAACTTCTGAAGCATCTGGTAGGTCGTGCAGACGGCCGCCGACACGACGGGCAGGCCGGTTTCCTTCTCCACGATGGGAATCGCCGAGAGCGATGGCATCTGCACGCACGACGACAGGATCAACGTGTCCACACCGTCGAGATCGAGCCGCTTGTAGATGTCGACCAGAGCCAGCGGATCGCGGCGCCCCACTTCGACGTTGTCTGGAATTTCGAGCGCGATGGCGTCGGCTACGTCGAACCCTTCGTGCCGGATGTAATCAGCAACGAGGCACGTGAGCGAGTGCACATACGGCGCGACGAGGGCAACCTTTTTCGCGCCAAGCGTCTTCAAGCCATGAACCAGCGCGCCGGCGCTCGTCACGACCGGCACCTCGGCGCCTTCGCGTTTCGTCACGTCGCGCAGGCGCCGTTCCGACTGGCAGTGGTATCCGAATCCGGCACTCATGATCGCCACGAGGCACGCGTAGCCAATCACGTCGACACGCGCGTCCGTCAGCTCCGCGGCGCATCGTTCGGAATCGGCGTCCATTGCCGCCAACTCCTCTTTGGTGACGCGCTTCATTCGCATCCGGCTGGAATGAAACGTAAAGCGCTCCGGTTCGACGGCTTCGCGGGCGCGCAGCATCGCCGGAATTTCCGTCTCCATCGTCGTGTTGGAGCTCGGCACGATTTGACCGATGCGGAGGGTCTCAGAAGGCATAGCGATCTCGTCGTTCCCTAATCCACCCGCTGCACTTCTTCGCGCCAGAGACCGAGTGCCTTCTGGGCGGGACGATCCGAAAAGCTGAACAACACCGCCTCCTCGTCTGCCTGATGCGTCGTCCACGCCCACGACGGTGCCACGAAGATATCGAGCGGCCGCCAGTCGAACGTGACATCGCCGATGCGGGTCCGGCCCCGCCCCTCTATGGCCGCATAGACCGTTGAATCGGTGGCGCGGTAAGGAGTGCCACGAAAACCCTTTGGCAGCAGCTGCATGAAGGCTCCGATCGTCGGCATCGGCGCGCCTCCCGTTGCCGGGTTGATGAACCGCATCTTCACGCCGTGGCAGGAGTGCATCGCATCGTTGCGGTGCAGCTGCGCGAGCGTCTCGCGGCTGCGCGAGTACGGATAGTTGAAGATCGGCGACGAAGCCCGGCTCGACTCCCAGTCGACGGGCAGCATGTTCGCGGCATACCGTGCGTGCGAATCACCTTCCGGCACCGTGTTCGGTTGTGTCTCGCCGGGAAAGCTCTCGCGGAAGCTCGCGTCGAACAGGTTCACAATCGGCACGTCCAGACCGTCGAGCCACATGACCGGCACGTCGCCTGGATTGCCGTGGTCGTGATAGGTCCATGAGGGCGTGAGGATGAAATCGCCCGGGTGCATCATCGTTCGCTCGCCTTCAACGGCAGTGTAGGCGCCCGTGCCTTCGATGATGAATCGCAATGCGGCGGCGGCATGGCGGTGAGCCGGCGCAATTTCTCCGGGCAAAATCAGCTGCAGGCCGGCATACAGACTCTGCGTGATCCGCGACTGCCCCCGCAGCCCTGGGTTCTCGAGCACGAGCACCCGCCGCTCCGCCTCGCGCGCCGTGAGCAGCCGGCCCGCCTCCATGAGCAGTGGTCGCACATCGTCGTAGTGCCACTGCACCGGAACGATTTCCGGCGTTGGCGCGGGTGGGATGATCTTGCCCAGCACCTCCCAGAGCGGCGCCGTGTTCTTCTGATCGAGGCGCACGTAGAGCTCGCGTCTCTCAGGCGGAAGATCCGGTTTCGTGATGACGGTTCCGGTCGCGCTTTCCATGATTGACTATCCCGCTTTGTTGGCGGCGCCGGCGCCTGACATGGTCGGTGCGACCGTTGTGTCAGCCGCGCGAACGTCGACTTCCATCGTACCAACACGTTCAATGGTGGCGACGATCCGGTCGCCAGGACTAATCGGGCTGACGCCCTCGGGCGTCCCGGTAAGTACGATGTCGCCGGGGTAGAGCGTGTAAAAAGACGAGGCAAGCTCGATGAGCTCCGCGACACCCAGAATCAGATATCTCGTGTTGGATTTCTGTCGCCGCTCACCGTTGACCGCAATTTCGAGATCGAGCTCACCCGGGTTGGGAATTTCGTCGGCCGTCACGAGCCACGGGCCGAGCACCGTGTAGCTGTCTGCAGACTTTCTGAGGCTGCGATCCTCAGACCCCCGGATGGAGACGTCGAGACCTATCGAGTATCCGGCGACGTAGCGAAGCGCATCGTCGCGCGATACGTTGTTGGCGGTCTTGCCGATCACGAACGCGAGCTCGACCTCGTGATCGGTTCGGCGCTCCGGTTTCCGCAATGCGATGCCTTGGCCCGGACCCACGAGCGAGCTGGAGGCTTTCAGAAACACACCCGCCTGCTGAATGGTAATCGTGTGCGCGGGGTTGTTTGCGTGGATCTGGCTGTCGGACTTCACCTCATCGAGGTGCTTCTGGTAGTTCACCGGCGCCGCGATGATCTTGCCGGGATTGGCCACCGGACTGAGCAGCTTCGCGCCCGAGAGCGGCACCACCGGCGCGCGATCGCGGATGGTCTCTATCTGCGCTCTCAGGAGAACCAGGTTTGCCACCAGAACGTCGTAGCCGGGCAGAGGATAGCGATGTGGCGGCAGCACTTCGAGCACCGCCGTCACATCAAGGATACCGTCGCCCTCGACGACGCCAAGCCGACCTTCGTTGAATCTACAGAGGCGCATCTGCAGTCATTATGTCGCGGGAAACGGAGTGCGGCGACTGCCGACCCCGTTGCCCTGTTCTTCTCAGAACTGATACTTCACTGCAAACTGCATGATCCGTGGTTCGTCAGACGCCAGGTACCGCCCGAAGTTTGCGTTGCTGAGGTTTGTCACCGGGGACGTCTGATTCGGTCCGATGGCTGTCTGCGGCGTTAATCCGGCTGGTGATGGCCTGAACCAGTTGAAGGCATTGAAGGCCTCGATGCGCGCCTCGATCCTGTGGCTGGTTGCAAAGCGGAACGCCCGCACGAGCGAGAGATCAACGACCCGGTTGCCCATGCCGACGTATGCGTTCCGGCCGGAGTTGCCAAACGTCGCGAGCGCGGGCTGGGCGAACGCCGCCGCATTCAGCCAGTTGTCCGCGGTCTTGTTGCCGTATGGATTGTCGAGCACTTGATTCGCTCTCTGTACGTTTGGAGCGCCTGTCAGTGCACGGTCCTGTCCCGTGACCACGGTCAGCGGCCGGCCAGACGAAGCACGGAAACTGCCAGAGAGCCGCCAGTCTGAGGCGAGCGCTCGTGCCAGTGTGGCGCTGAACTGCGGCGACTGCACCGAGGCACTGAGCGTAAAGATGTGACGCCGGTCCGTATCACAGGGCCCGTAATCGCGGTCGAGCCGCTCCTGTCCGTCAGCCGGCGGGTTCAAGAGCGATACCGGCAGCATGTAGCCGCTGCCCGCATTGCCCGTCCCTCCCCCACCCGTGGGATGCCCCTGACAATTCGAAAGCGTGTAGTTTGCACCGGCAGTAATCCCATTCGGATCCCGCCGCTCCAGCGACAACAGAAGGGCGTTGTACTTTTGTGTGCCACCGTCGGTGAAGTAGTCGAGAAATCCGATCAGGCGCCCGATTGCGGGATTCTGCTGCGTGAGCTCGCGCCGGACTGGCAATGGCGCTGCCGAGCAATTCGGGAACAGCTGCGGCCCGGCTTCCGTGTTGAGCGTGCACGGGCCTGTGGGCGAGATGCCGGCCGGAACAGTTCCCGGATTTCCGGTGACAACATCCCACAGATTCGCCGTGTAGTTGCCAAGATAACTTGCCGACACCGCCATGTTGCTGCGGATCTGGCGCTGGACGCTGGCACTCCACGAATGCACCCGAGTAGGTGCCAGGTCGGACGGCGGCACGATGTAGGGACCATTCGGGGAGAACGGCGCACTTGCATCGAACGTGATCGGGAACGGGTTCGCGATACCGGTGCCGGCAAAAGGATCGTCCAACGTCCCGATGCCCGGCCGCTGGAGACGAACCTCGGATCCCCATGGGGGCGCGTTGGCTGTATTGATGAAGAACTGGCCGTTCACGAACTCACCGTTCATCCCGTAGCTCGCTCTTACCGACGTGCGGCCGTCACCGGTCGGATCCCAGGCGAGGCCCACGCGAGGTGCGATGTTGAGCCATTCGCGGTGCATGCCTGCTTTGCCGTTGGGAAATCCTTCATCGCCCGGATACGTGAACCCGGGCGGCGCCCCTGGGAACACCGCGCTACGCTGGCCGGCGCGGAATCGCTCGACGGAAAAGTTATAGATGGCCCCGTTCTGATGCTGTTGTGGAAACCACGGTTCCCATCGCGCCCCGTAGTTCAGCGTCACCTTCGGCGAGAGCCGCCACGTGTCCTGCACGTACAGCCCGAAGTATTTCTGCTTCATGTCGAGCGTGTTCGGCGCTGATTGCTGAAGGAGGAACGGGCGCCCGATCAGGAAGTCCGCCAGACCCAGACCGGTGACGCCGCCATCGAATTCAAATGAGCCAGGCGACCTGACATTGGCGCGCGACAGCGAGTCCCAGAACGCGACGCTCACGCCCATCCCGTACTGGTGTCCTCCCCGAATCATCGTGACGTCGTCACTGAACGAGTACGTATTCGTGTGAAAGATCGCCTCGTTCTCGGTGCCGCCACCCAGATTGAAGCCTCCGGTCACCGATAACAGCATGTAATCTTCGAGATAGCTGTAAGACCTGATGCCGACGTCGTCGACCCCGAAGAAGTTCGCGTGAGTCCGATGAACTGCGCTGCGATTGAAGGCAAAGCGGAGATTGTTGACCACGCTGTTGCTCAGCACCATCGAGTCGCCCATCGCCACGGATTGCGCGAGGTTGTCGCGTCCCCCGAGCCTCGTGGACAAGACGTTGGCAGACTCGATGAACGGCGGCTCGAACTTGTACGTGGTCGCCATATACCGCCCGAAGAAGGTGTGATCCTGCGACAAGAGAAAGTCGATCCGGCCGATCGCCTGCAGCTCGTCGATGCTGCGAGGATTCGTCACGCTGACGCGTCCGCATGGATGTGTGCTCTGCGGCAGACGCTGCGCGATTTGCACGGCGGCCGGACTGAAAAGCGCCGGGTCGATGCGGTTGCCGGCAAATGGCGCACCAAGCGTGATTGCGCCACGCGTGTTGCAGGCCGCCGAGGCGACCTGTGTGAAATCTCCGGCGAGCATCGCCGCGGTCGGCACGAATCGCACATCCTCTGACGGCCGCTCGTCGGTCTTCGTTCCCTGGTACGCGCCAAAGAAGAACAACCGATCGGTGAGGATTGGTCCGCCCAGCGTGCCGCCGAACTGGTGCCGCTTCAGACCATCGTCGGCGCGGTTGCCGGTAGCCGGATCGATCCCGTTGAAGGGATTGGTCGCGTTGAACTTGTGGTGACGCGCGAATTCGAACAGATCACCGTGGAGACTGTTTGTTCCTGCCTTCGTCGCGGCATTGACCGAGGCACCGGAGTGGAATCCGTTCTGGGCATTCTGCGCGCTCGTCTCGACCCTGAACTCCTGCAGCGCGTCGGGAAACGGCAGCGGCAGGTTGTAGTTGTCGTACGGATTGTTGTGCGTCGCCCCGTCGAGCAGATACGCGACGCCGAATGGCTGGCCGCCGGCTACGGAATAGCCGACCCCGCCCTGCATGCTTCGGCTCGACGAGGGTCCCATCGGCACCACCGCCCCTGCAATCACGATCAGGTCCGCAGAATTGCGGCCGTTCAGAGGCAATTCTTCGATGCGCTCGTTCTCGATGACGCCGCCGATAGCGGGATTGCGGGTTTCGACGAGCGGCGCGGATGCTTCGACAGAGACGGTCTCGGCGACCGCACCAAGCGGCAGCGTCACGGCAATCGTCGGGTTGCCGTTGATCTCCAGGACAATGCCGGTCTGCGCGTAGGTGCGGAAGCCTGCCAGCGCGACTTCCAGGCGATACGGCCCGATTGGCAGGGCCGTCAATATGAAGTCTCCGCTTGCTTCGGTTATGACTTCACGCCGAAATCCGGTATCCGTTTGAATCGCGGTGACTGTTGCTCCGGGCAGCACGCCACCGCTCGAATCCACAACGGTTCCATTGATTTGCGCCGTCGCCTGCGCCAGCGCCGGCGTCGAAACGAGTAGAGAGACGAGAGCAGTCGCAATTACGATTTTCACCCGATGGTCCATGCAGACCTCCCCTGCAGCGCACAGATCCGATGCAATCGGGCCCGGAGTATACCTCCATGGGTCCCATCCCCGATGAGGTTTACGCGTGGTAGGCTGTGGCGCTCGTGAAGTACATCACGTTTTCAATCGGTGACGCCGGCGATCCGCGGGTGGGCGTCGTTGATGGTGACCGGGTGATCGATGTCCGCGCGATCGATCACGGTGCTCCCTCCAGTCTCTTCGACCTCATCCGTGATGGCCCGGCGACGTGGCAGCGGGTTGCGGAACGGGTCAAAACGTTCAAGTCCGGAGGTCCCTCGTCGACTGGCAGCCAGGGGCACACCCACGACCTCCGTACGATCCGGTGGCATGCGCCGATCCCGCATCCGCCCAAGAACGTATTCTGCGTGGGAAGGAACTACGCGAGCCATGCGGCGGAGTCTGCGCGCGCCCGCGGCGCCGAAGTGACGATCCCCGAGATCCCGATGTTCTTCACCAAAGCGCCGACCAGCGTGTCCGGACCATTCGACGACATTCCGTCGGACCGCAGTGTCACACAGCAGGTCGACTGGGAGGCGGAACTTGGCGCCGTCATCGGGGTGAGCGGCCGCAATATCACTCGCGACCGTGCGCTGCAACACGTGTTTGGCTATACGGTCGTCAACGATGTCACTGCGCGCGATCTCCAGAAGAGCCACGGACAGTGGTTCAAGGGCAAGAGTCTGGACGGATTCTGCCCGATGGGACCGTATCTGATTACCGCCGACGAGTTCGGAGATCCGCATGTGAAAGAGGTCACGCTCCGTGTGAACGGCGTCGTGAAGCAGCACGGCAATACCCGCGACATGATCTTCCCGGTGGATACGCTCATCGAATCGCTGTCACGCGGCCTCACGCTGGAAGCCGGCGACATCATCGCCACAGGCACGCCCGACGGCGTTGGCTTCGCGCGCACGCCGCCCGAGTTTCTCCAGGATGGCGACATCATGGAAACCGAAGTCGAAGGAATTGGGATTATGCGCAATCGCGTCGTTGCCATTTCGTGAGAACGGAGCGCCGTATGGCCACTGAACCAAGAGCCTTGACCGTCAACGACATCATCGACGAGCGCCCGCTGAGTAGCTTTCAGCTCATGACGATCCTGCTGTGCAGCCTCGTCCTGCTGCTTGACGGCTTCGACACGCAGGCCATGGGATTTCTGGTGCCGCCGATTTCCGACGAGCTGGGCATCCCGCTGAGCGCGTTTGGCACCGTTCTCTCGGCCGGTCTGTTCGGATTGATGATCGGCGCGATGAGCGCTGGCCCGATCGCGGATCGCTGGGGGCGCAAGTGGGCCATCATCGTCTCGGCGCTCGTATTCGGCTTTTTCTCCCTGCTGACGGCAGGCGCCGACTCGATTCGCGAGCTCGTCACGTTGCGGTTTCTGACCGGCCTCGGTCTCGGCGGCGCGATGCCGAATGTCGTTGCACTTGCCTCGGAATACGCACCAAAACGGCTTCAACCGATCCTCGTCACCTCCATCTTCGCGGGCATGGGAGGCGGCGCTGTTCTGGCAAGCCTCGTTGGCGGCGCGCTCATCCCGATCTGGGGATGGCGCTCGGTGTTCTACGTGGGAGGCATCCTGCCGATCGGGCTCGCAGTTGTCTTGATCAAGGCGTTGCCGGAGTCCGTCAGGTTTTTGACCGTCAGAGGTGCGGATCCAGTCCGTGTTTCAGCGATCGTCCGCCGAATCGCACCGGAATTGTCGGATGTGCCGCTTGCTCCCACCGCGCGCCCTGGGCCAGGGATGGCACAGTCAAGTGAGCGTTTCGCAGTCGCGCAACTGTTCAGTGACGGCCGCACGACGGGGACGCTGCTGCTGTGGGTTCCCTTCTTCATGAACCTCCTGATTCTGTATTTCATCCTGAGCTGGCTGCCCAGCCTGCTCCGTCAGGCAGGCATGCCTGTGTCGGCCGGCATCACCGCGGTCATGGCCTTCAGCATCGGCGGCATTCTCGGTGCGTTTGTGCAGGGGCCGCTCATGAAAGCGATTGGCGTGTTCACCACGATGGTCGCCGAGTTTGTGATTTCGCTGGTTCTTGTGGTAGCCGCCTCGTTGATTTTCGAGAATTTTCCTCTGTTGATGACGGTCACGTTCATCCTGGGCATCAGCGTCCAGGGTGCGCAGGCTGGACTGAACGTCCTGTCTGCGATGTACTATCCAACGGTGATCCGTTCCACGGGAGTCGGCTGGGCGCTCGGCATCGGTCGCATCGGCTCCATTGTCGGCCCGATGATTGGCGGCGTCATGCTGTCGATGGAGTGGACGCCGCAACAGATTTTCATGGCTGGTGCCGTTCCGGCGATCTGCGCAGCGGTGGCGGTTCTTGCGAGCGGCTATCTGCAGGGACGCGTCAGCCCGTTCAGACCGGCGTCTGAAATGACGACCGCACCGGCGCACTGAGGAATTGCATGATCGACTACGAACGAATCGAAAAGCTCTTCAGAAAGAACCTCGAGCTGAGGCACCGTCCGGTGGCGGTCTCGTTCCTCGAAACAGTGCCGCCCCTTATTGAAAAGTTCGAAGGCGTGCGTCCGTCTGGCTGCAGCTTCTGGAAGCTCGCAGCGGACGGACGCGTCTTCTACACCGTCGGCGCCGACCACCACAACTGCCCGATTGGGTCGTATACCCACAACATTTCGCTTCCCGAAGGCCGCGCGCACGAGCTGAACGACACGCTCGAGTTCATGACCACGATCGGTTACCTGCGGATGGCGGAAGTGCCTCAGATTCCGCGGTTGAAGGAAACGCCGGAAATCGTCATGTACGCACCGCTGGCCGACACGCCGGTGGATCCCGACGTCGTTCTGTTCTGGGGTCCGCCAGGGAGAGTGATGCTGCTGCAGGAGGCGGCGATGCGCGCGGGCGTCGCGACGCAGTTCAAGACGCTGGCGCGTCCGACATGCATGGTGCTGCCGGCCGCCCTCAGCCAGGGCACCGTGGCGAGCAGCGGCTGCATCGGCAATCGCATCTATACGGGTCTGGAGGAGGCGGACATGTATGTCGCAGTGCCCGGCACCGACATCGGCCCCGTCGCCGAGCAGACGGCCGTCATCCGGGCGGCGAACTCCGCGCTCCGGCAATACCACGAGGAGCGGAAACGGGAGATGACCAGCGTCTAACGACTAAGTCAAAAGTCAAAAGTCAAAAGTTAAAGGTAAGGTCAAAGGTCAAAGTAAACGCCCTTCCAACTCCGTGGCTCTGTGACTCCGAGGCCCGTCGTAATGCCTTTTGCCTTTTGACTTTTGACTTTTGCACCTTACACGTTTCTTCTGACTAGATAACAATCGATCTCGTCCGAAGCAGCGGCTGCACAAGCTCGCTGCGGCCCTCGATCGCAATACTCACGGAGGCTTCCGCTGGCGGCAGCGCGTTGTACAAGAGCCTCCACGCCAGATCCTCTGACATCGTCGCGCCGGCATCGACGTGGTCGGGCCGGCCGGTCCAGAGCGTCCAGCTGTCCTGCTCGCGCTTCAGCGTCCAATTGCCTCCGGCTGGTCCGGTCACGTCGATCGCAAGCGTCGTCCCCTGTGGAGCGCTGATGTCGCGGTAGGCGTGCGGCAGCGCGCGCATGCTCAGGTCCAGGACGGCTTTCAGGTAGCGCGGATCGCCAAGCGGCTCGGCGCCAACGGCCAACCGAATCTGCATCTGATGGTGCCAGAGCTCGGTGAACTCGCGTCCGACGTCGAACCAGCCCGCTGACTCCTGCTCGCCCGCCCATGAAACGCCGAACAACGCTGGCCCGTCCAGAGGATATGTCTCGATGAACGTGGCCAGATCGTCGCTTGCCAACTCGAACAACTCCGTGAGCACCCGCGGACTGCATCGTCGCGTCGCGCTGACCCAGTCGTGATTCAGCTGGTTGATGAAGCGGACGAAATCGCGCTCGTTCTGAATGGGAAACGGCGGCGGCGGCGGGCTCAGGCGATCGCGGTGAAACGATACACGACGGAACGACACATCGATGAGATGAGCGACGACATCGCGGACCGTCCATGCGCCCGCGACGGTCGCCTTGTTCCAGTCGTCCATTGCGAGCGTTCGGAGCAGCGTGACGAGCGCAGAGGAAACAGGGCGGAAAAATGGCCGGGTGTCGACAACAGGCAGCGGTGAAGGCATCGTGGTGTAGGGCGGGCCCTTCTGGACCCGCCGCCTGGTTTCTAGGGCCGCACGAGCGAAAACATCACGGCGTCTTCCTGAACGCCGTGCAGCAGCAGCCGCTGCCGAAGGACGCCCTCGCGATGAGCCCCCGATTTTTCAGCTACGCGCACGCTTCGGTGATTGCCAATGGCGATGACGATCTCGATGCGAGCCAGGTGCGTGTGTTCGAACGCCCAATCGCGCATCATGAACACCGAGCGCACAGCGACACCCTGCCCCGTCGCGCTAGACCGGACCCAGTACCCCAGGTTGCAGCGGCGATTCGCTTCATCGATCTGATTCAGCCCGCACTGCCCGAGATACCGTCCAACAGGATCGACGATCGCAAACTCGAACCACCGGCGTTCGTTGAATGCCTGGACCTGAGTACGCAGCCACGATTTCGCTTCGGACAGCGAATAATCGGAATGGCACCAGGGCATCCACCGAATCAGCTCGGGCAGCGATTCACGCACGGCGCCATACATCGCCTGCGCGTCGTCGATACGGCAGGGACGAATCAGAACCTGGGGCGTGTGGGTTTGGGCTTCCAGGGCTTGCATGATGGTGATAATAATGTGTCCCTATGGGTGCAACCTTACGAAACACGGCAATACATCGGCGGCGCCACCGCCGCGCGAAACGACTCAAGCTGCAGCGCCACCTTGCCAAAGCCGCACCGGCCGAGCGGCAGGCGATTCAGGCGAAGCTGGCAAAAACCTATTCGGTCGTGGCCGCTCAACCGCCGTCGAAATAATCAACATGGGTCAATAGGGCGGCCCCGCCCACAATTATCTCGCCGTTGGCGCCGGCTGATCGGGCCCCGATGTACTTGAGAATGAACAACCCCCAGTGCTTGTCGTCCAGATAGATATAGCCTCGCGTATCGACGAGCACGTCTTCTGACTGCTGCACCAGATCGTTGGGCGGCTGCGGCCCGTAGCGCTTGAGCGGCGCGGGCGGGATGAACCACCCTGTCTCTCTCGGGTTAAGCGGGTCCTTGATGTCGAAGACGCGCAGGCCCGCGTTGAAATACGTCAGATAGATGAGATCGCCCGGCTTCTCCACATCGGGCAGGTGAACCTCGTGGTTCACGTTGTGCGGACCGAAGCGGCCGCCTTTTTCACAGAAATTCTTGTAAGGTTCCCCTGCGGGCGGCTGCGGCAGCGGAAACAAGGACATCAGCCGCGGCCTCTTCATGTCCTTGATATCCACCAGCCCCGCGAAGTTCAGCCCTTCGTTGCAGCGCTCGTTGCTGGCCTCTGACGACACGTAGACGAGATTGCGATCCCACAGCGGCAGCGCAGAATGCAGCGACTGGGAACCGGCGTTGATGAACGGCGGACTGAAATCGAGACGGCTGATTTCCTTGGGGCTGGTCGGGTCGCTGATGTCGAGCATGATGAGGCTTGGCGAGAACGCCATTGCGAGCGTCCTGCCGTCCGGACTGACTACCGCGGGACCGTGGAAGCCGTACGGCGTATTCGGCTTGAGTGTTTCTCCGGCCGCTCTGTTCATGCCCGGCTGCGCCCACTTCCCTACTTCTTTGGGGTTTCGCGGATCGCTCACATCGAGGATGACGAGGATGTTGCCGCCCTGATAGCCGGGATATCCCGACGACAGGTACGCGTACCGCCCGCCCGGATAGGAGTTCCTGTGGGTGCCGCCTGATCCCGACTTCCATCGCGACAGTTCCCTGGGATTCAACGGATCGGAAATGTCCCAGATGATGATGCCGTCACTGCCGGGCTTGGACGGATCTCCGCCCCACGCCGCAATCTTTGGCTGCAGCGCACCGATCATCAGGTTGTCGTGCAGCGTGACCTGAATGTTCCAGCTGTTCGGCATGCCCGGAAGGAACTTCACGTACTTCGGGTTTGCCGGATCGGTGACGTCCACGATGCTCCAGCCGTCGTGCCACAGATGTCCCGTGTAGAGGTACCAGCTTGCCTCCAACCTGCTTGATGGCCAGCTTGAATGGTGGTCGCCCTTCCATGTCGCTGTAGCCAACGGGCTGCATGTTGTGCGCTTTCCATCCCTGCGGAATCTGATCGGCGGCAACGTGCGAACCGGTTGTCAGGAAAATAAGGACGAGTGCGGCTGGAAAGATTGAGAGCAACCTCTTCATCGGCGTGACCTCCGCGAGCCCCTCATTGTAGTGCGGTCGAGGTAATCCATCTCGGGAGATCGCCGAACGAGCGGTGGCAGTAATCGGGCATCGCAGTTGCACTGACAAGCGAACCCTGGGAGGTCAACCATGTCATTGCGCGACAAGTACAACCACGCGATTCAGACGGCGAAGAATTTCAAGATGGACGGATCCGCTGAGGAACGAGACGGGAAGCTCCATTTCAAGGGAAAGGTCCAATCGCAGGAGCAGGCAAACAAGATCTGGGATGCAATCAAGACGGTGCCGAGCTGGCAAACGGAGGTAGTTGCCGACATCAAAGCTGTCGCAACCAGTGCCACGCCGACACAAACGCAGCCACAGCCACCGACCGAGAAACAGACACAGGTCACGTACACGGTCAAGTCAGGCGATACGCTCAGCAAGATCGCCCGCGAATTCCTTGGCGACGCCAACGCTTATATGGAGATTTTCAACGCGAACCGGGATCAACTGAGCGACCCCAACCTGATCAAGCCGGGTCAGGTGCTCAAGATTCCGCAGCCCGCTCACAAGTAAGCTCATCCTCGCATGGCCCAGCCGTTGCACCGCTCGTTTCGGTATGCATCGGCTGGGCGTCACCGTTGTTGCCATCGTCTTTGTGTCGGCCGGGCTCGCGATTCCGCGCAGCGCGGCCGCATACTCCGTCCTCGCTCACGAAGCCCTCGTCGATTCGGCGTGGGCCGATAGCATCGCGCCGATGCTGCGGCAGCGATACCCTGCCGCCTCAGACCAGCAAATTATCAAGGCGCGCGCCTACGCGTACGGAGGCTCGGTCATTCAGGACCTTGGCTACTATCCGTTTGGAAGCCACTTCTTCACCGACCTCCTGCACTACGTCAGGTCAGGCGATTTCATCGAGGCATTGATTCGCAACGCCCGCACCGTAGACGAGTACGCGTTCGCGCTGGGAGCCCTCGCTCACTACGCCGGCGACATCACTGGACATTCGCTCGCGGTCAACCGCTCCGTCCCGCTTATCTATCCGAAACTGCGTGCGAAGTTCGGTGACGTGGTCACTTACGACGAGGACCCGAAGCGCCACATCATGGTGGAGTTCGCCTTCGACGTCGTCCACGTGGTTGGTAATGGCTACGTCCCGGCCACGTTCACGGACTTCATCGGTTTCGAGGTCTCCAAGCCCCTCTTGGAGCGCGCATTCCGCGACACTTACGGACTTGAATTGAGAGACGTCTTTGCTGACGTCGATCTTGCAATCGGCACCTATCGCTTCAGCGTCAGCAAGCTCATTCCCGACATCACACGACTTGCGTGGCGCGAGAAGCAGGATGAAGTCCGCAAGCTCAGGCCGGGCATTGACGAACGCTCGTTCGTGTTACTCCATCAACCGCCAAGACTACGAGCGTCAGTTCGGCACTAGCTACAGGAAACCGGGCTTTCTCGCGCGATTCATCGTGTTCGTCGTGAAGATTCTGCCCAAGGTGGGCCCGCTGAGCCCGCTGGCGTTTCGTGTGCCGACGCCGGAAGCGCAACGGCTGTTCATTCAAAGCTTTGTCGCAGTGCGGGAGCGGTATGGCGTGCTATTGAACCTGACACGCCGCAATGCGTTGAACCTACAGAACACCGATTTCGATACCGGTCGGGTGACGATGCGAGGCGAATATCCGCGCGCGGACCAGGCCTACGCCGAGCTGCGGGAGAAACTCGCGAAAAAGCCGGCGACGGACGTGCCGATCGCGATGCGGCGTGAAATCACGCGCTTTTTTGGCTCGTGAGGCGTCTCCTCAACTGCGCCTGTGGCTGATCATCGGTGAAGCGCTTGCCTTGCGAGTCGGGACTGCGCAATCATCGGACCAGTGATCGCGACAATCGCCAATGAATTCCGCCGCTATAAATCGCTCGGAGAAGCAGCGATCAGGCAGCTGAGCGATGCCGAACTTTCGCGGTCTTCCGGCGAAGACAATTCAATTGCAGTGATCGTCTGGCATGTCGGGGGGAATCTGAGGTCCAGATTCACCGATTTTCGTACCTCGGACGGTGAGAAGCCGTGGCGCAATCGCGACGAAGAGTTCGTCCAGCGGACGGTTACGAGTCAGGAATTGATGGCGAAGTGGAACTCGGGCTGGGACGCGCTGTTCGAAGCGCTTGCACCGCTGACCGACGCGGATTTCGAGCAGACGATCACGATTCGGAGCCAGCCGATGTCGATCGGCGACGCCCTGCTCCGCGCGCTGGCGCATATCAGTTACCATGTCGGACAGATCGTCTACGTCGCGAAATCAATCCGCGGCGCCGAGTGGCAGACGCTCTCGATCCCGAAGGGCGCGTCGCAGGCCTACAACCAGAATCCAGGCCGCGAAACCGCCGAACAGCACGCCGCGATGCTCGATCGGCGCACTGTCCGGTAGCGAAGCTTCACACAACTCGAAGAACAGCGCGCTGGTGGCGAAGTCGCCACCGCGCGCCTACCGTGTGTCCAGCGGGATGATCGTCGCCGCGGACTGCTGCGCAGACGCGGCGTAGACGTACCCGTCCTGATCGGAAAAGACCGCGAACCTGCACGCGTCGCGCATGTCTTTCAGCGAGAACGCATACGTCCGGCCGTCGGTGTGGAACTGCAACTGGAATCCGGCCGGCACCGGCGGGAGGTTCACGAGTTCGTCGGGTGGCCGGTACCGCCGCCCCTGCGAAGGCGGAGGGGATATTTGTTGCGCAACGTTGAGACGACGCGCGAACTGAATGGCCTGTTCGCGCCGGGTGCGATCCATCGCCGTCTCGTTCTGCAGATGCAGACACTCCTGCGCGAGGGCTGACGAGGCGCCGCCGACCAGGAGCACTGAAGTCACCATGACGTGCCTGAGCATCGCTCCTCCTTCAAGCGAGTCAGACGCTGTAATCAGGAGAAAGGTCGGAGGGGAACGCCCTAGCGCCGCTTCGCCTTTGGCTTGGGACGCGACCGTGCCGGGGCCGGGGACTCTACGACGACGAAGTCGGCGGTGCTCCAGGTGAAGGGCGGCTTCTTGCGTCTGTCGGCCTGCCGGCGCTCGTTCGCGGCGCCACCCCCGGGGGGGGCTCGACGCTCGCGAAGACGCCGGTCCCAGGACAGCTTGACCGGCAACTCGGCGGTGGCGTGTTTCAGCTTGTCGTAGCGCCGCAGGGCGCCGCGGCGCACTATCAGCTCGACCATAGACGGTGCCCCTGGTGTCGCGCGCTTGCCTTTTCTGGCAGTGTTTCTCACTCGCGCGATGTTATCGGCCTTACGAGCTCTCATCCTTAACGAGGCTCCGGGCCGGCTTCGTTGGGTTTCCAGCGTATTTCGGTATCGGTCCAGCCGCCGGAATGCACGGAAGTTGCAGTTTAGGGGCCAAGGAGGGACCGCATGGAAAGCCGCGCGAAACTGCTGGGTCATTCCATTCACCAGATGCTCATCGTGTTCCCGCTCGGACTGCTGGGCATGGCCGTGATCTTTGACGTGCTTTCGATCGCGCTGGACGCCGGGTACTGGTCGGAAATCGCCCTCTGGATGATGATTGCCGGCGTCGTCACACTTTTGACCTTTTGCCTTTTGCCTTTTGACTTTCCCCAATCGGGCCCGCATGTTGCACGCCCGAGCGCGTGGCTTCATGGACGAGCCGGTACGAGCACCTAAAAGCGCTCGGCCACAAGGTGGTCCGCGAGTTCCGCCGGCTGATCGATCAAGGCAGGCTCTCTCCAGCCGTCAACACCTCACACCTTGAAACGCAGATGGTGAACGCGCTGTTCGCCGACGCAGCGACACGCCTCGGGCTGCGCTGTCGGTTCATCACTGACGACTTCCTCTCAATCGAAGACGAGCACGGCGTCGTAATCAGGATGTCTGGTGTCTACAACGACCTGGACGGCTTCGCGAGCGGTGTCATATGCGGCGACAAGGTGCTGTCGCGTCGGTACCTGGCAGACGCAGGGCTGGCGATCCCCCGGGGTGAATCCTTTCTCGCGAACCAGCAGGAACAGGCTCTCGCGTTCGCGCTCGGACTGGGCGCGCCGTGTGTGACGAAGCCCGCCCGTTTCACCGCATCGTCGACCGGAGTGAGCGTCGGCCTGAAGACGCGACAGGAAATTCAGAGAGGGTTCCGCCGAAGCGCCCTCTACTGCGACCAGGTGCTGATCGAAGAATACGTCGAGGGCGATGACTACCGGCTTCTCGTGTACGACGGCCGATGCCTCTCGGTTCTGCGGCGCGACCGCCCGAGCGTGACGGGCGACGGCCGCCGTTCGATTGCTGAGCTCATTCGGCGCTCGAATGCAAACCGCATCGCGTCGGCCAACTGGAAGATTGGCGATCCGGAGTTGATGCGCCTCAAAGCCGACGCCCGCACGCGAGCGTTTCTGGCCAGTCAGCGCATGTCGCTCGACAGCATCCCGGCAGCAGGCCAACGGGTACGGCTTTCGCCCCTCGCGAATTATTCAGTGGGCGCCTCGTACCGCGAATGCATCCGTATTGCGCACCCTGAAATCATCGAGGCGGCAGAAAGGGCCGCCAAGGCGGTGGGGGTCGCCCTTGCGGGTATCGACGTCATTGCTGCGGACATCTCCGCGCCGCGGCATGCGATCAACGAGATCAATACGACACCGAGCACCGAGCTTCACTATTTCGCGAGCAACCGCGAGGAGCGCACGGATCCCTTCGTATTCATCCTGCGCGATCTGGTCGAGTGCTCGAGAACCTCCGCCACGCGGATGAAAAGTGATGCCGCGCCGCTGCCAGGAAGGGCGCCGGGTCGTCAGCCGCCCAGAGCGCATATGCGCGAACACCTGAAAACGACCGCGCCCACTCGCTGACCGTCAGAGCGCCGCGCTTTTTGTGCTCCCAGGCGCTGCGTGGATCGCGGAACTCGTCCAGCCACCTCACGCCCACTCGATACCCGTCGATCGTCTGCCGTCCGCCTGTGAGATCCATGTACTGAACGAGCGGGAAGTTCATCCCCGCGGCCTCCGCAAGGGCGTTCTGCTGCCATAGCCGCGGATTGAGCTCGATCAGCTTCCACTTCCCGTCGCGGTCGTCCCGCTTGAATTCGATGGAGCCCGGGCCGCGCCAATCGAGCGCTCGGAACAACCTGAGTCCGAGATCCTGAACTTCAGGCTCCACCACCGTCTCCATGAGAGTGCCCACACCAAAATCGACGGGATACTGACGGACTTTCCGCATGACGATCACGGCGCGCGCCTGGCCCTGCCCGTCGAAGTACGCGCACACCTTGCAATGGTTCGTGTTGGGCCCGACGATGAGCGACTGCACCAGCGCCGATTGCCCGGACGACAGCACTTCACGAAACAACGAGACGAGCCGCCCTTCCTCGTCTACGCGAATGGCCTTGTCGCCGCTGTAGTTCTCGCGCCAGAGATGTCCCACGTTGGGCTTGACGACAACCGGGTACCTGAGTCTGCCTGCCAGATGGCGAACCTCGTCGAGCGTTGCGGGGGCATGCGTACATACGATCGGCACTCCGGCATGGGCGGCGCGCGCGTACATCGCAGTTTTATTGATGGCGGCCGACACTGAATCCTGCGATGGCAGGGCGAGTCGAAAATATGGTTCGAGTTCCTCACGGCTCTCGGAAACAAACGTCACGAAGGCGTCCGACGTGGGATAAAGAACCGGCCGTTCGGGAAGCTGTCGCGCACGGTGCGCGAGGAACTCGACACACTCGCAGCGGTTGCGTGGATTGGGAGACACCGTATGCAGGCCCAGCTTCGACCGGAAGCCGTAGTGCTCGACTTCGTGATCGAAGCCGAAGACCTGCACTCCTGAACGACTGAGGGCACGGACGACCGCCAGACCGGTGTCGAAGAGTCCCAGAACGAAGCAAGGTACCGTTTCCGCCATCGCAACCGCAGAGCTCCATGAACATATGGAAGACCCCTGCCATCCAGGCAGGGCTGGGGGACATGTCGTGATTTGTATCAACACGCTGCACGGAGGCGCGCAAGGCTGAGTTTTTGACACAATATCGCCGCGTGCCTGTGTTCCTGAAGCAGACGCGTGTCAGGGGCTATCTCATGCGCAGAATCGCCATACTTTGTGCGTCGGCTCTTCTCGCTGCCGGACCCGTGTCCGCGCAGGAGTGGGCCGAATACGAGAACGTGCGGGACGGCTTTCACGCGCTCTTTCCCGGTGAACCGCGCGTCGTGGAAACGACGTGGAAGTCTCAGACCGGCTTTACGCTGCCAGCGCGCGTATACAGCGTCACCAAGGGGCAGGAACGCTATTCGATGACGGTGGCCGATTACACCGGCGTCGAACAGCTGGGCGCCGAGCGCGTCAAGACGTGCGCAGCAGGTTCAGAGACCTGCCTCGGCACGCCAGGCCTTTCAGGAGTGGGCTACTGGAAGCACGATACCCGCGGCGCGCCGCTCTACGCGGCCTCCCAGTTCGTCAAGCGGAGCGCGAAGGTCACCGAAATGTACTGGAACCAGCAGGATCTCGTGTCGGGGATCGTGCTGCAGCTGACGAACAACGCCGACGAATCACGCACCTACGCGTACATCGCCATGCACGAGATGAAGCTGTATATCGCCGAAGCGACCGTGCCGAAGGGCTTGCCCGAGCCGGCTCTCTTCGTTCAGGCGGTAGGCTGGCTCGACAAAGAGGGACGACATATCCGCTACCGGACGGTGTATTCGCACGAGATTCACGGGATGAAAGAGGCTCCCGTCCCCGCTCACTGACTCTTCGCCGGGTCCAAAAGGACCCGGCCTACGCGGGTAGGGTGCGTCCCGTAGGGCGGGTCCTTCCGGACCCGCCGGTGGAATTATTTCCGTGGGCCCTTGGCCGTGTAGCGCGCGAGTACGAGATTGTCGAGCCGCAGATTGCGCGTCCAGATGAATTCGGCGTTGCCGAACAGTTTCGTGTATCCCGTATACGCCTGCTGATCGGTCACGGCGGATGCGGGCCAGATGATGGCCGCCGGCCAGCGCGAGTCGTCGAATTTCGGCGACGTCCAGTCGGACGGAATCGTGAAGTGAAGCGCCTTGCAGAGCTTCGGATCCTTCTGCGCGCATACCGGACGCACCGCCTGTGAGCAGAAGCTGGAGTCGCGGCCCGCAGGGGTGATCCGCACGCAGCTCGGGTCGTCCAGTGGAGCAACGTAAAACGTCTCGGCGCGCCAGTCGGCGTGCGTGCCGTTCCCGTCGCTGAAGTACGCCGTAAAGCCGGCATCGCCGATGTTGTAGTTGCCGTACTCCATGCCGACGCCCGGATGCGTCTCCCAGTCCACGCCCATGACGGCGTAGGTCATCGGATAGCGCGCCCGGAAGCGGACGACATTCGTGTTGAACGGCGTCATCGGGACCGGGTCGCGCGCGACGAACTGCCCGTTGACGTAGAGCTCGAAATAGTTGTCCGCATGGATGAACGCGGTGATCTCCACGCCATCCTTGTCGACGACGACCGTTTGCAGCTGTGACGCCCAGTTCGGGTTGTCGCCGGTGCCAACGCACGTATCGAAGACATTGACGGCCATTGCACCTTCGTTGACCGGTGCTGGAACACTCCACTTGCGGCCGTCCTCGGAGGTGATGGTCCCGACGGTCACCGGAAAGACATCAGGCTGGACCATCACCGGCTGCGGGCACGCCGCTGGCACACCTTGCACGGGCCTGCGATCGACGGCGAGCCCGCTGGTGACTGAGCCGGTCTCCACCGCGCGTCCTCCATTGCCCTGAGCGGCGGCCGGACGCGCCTGAACGGAATCGTGTATGACGGAAATCGCGATGAAACCGACCGCCAGTCCTGCAAGCTGCAGAACCGACTTCGTCGAAGGGAGAAGGAAACGGCGACGCCGCATAGACACCTCCCGGGCCGAGAGCCTAGCGCGGGGCCCGACAGGTGTCAACGCTTACCCACGTTCTGACTGGTATACTCTCGCGCGTTACGGTGTCAAACTCCGGACAACGACAGAAGGAGGGGATCGTGAAGAAGTCAACGCTGTTCGTCTGCGCGGCCCTCATCGTCATCGCGGGCTCCTTCTGGATGCGACCGGCCGCACAGGCGCCGGCAACGCCGCAGGCGCAGGACGTTCGCGCGCTCCTGCAGGCTGTTTCCAAGAATATCGGTGCGGACAACCTCAACACGCTCGAGTACACCGGCGCCGGAATGGTCGCCGCGCCCGGGCAGGGCTACGACCCGATTCCCACTCTCATCGGCATTCCGGAGAGCTGGCCGCGCTTCGCCGTGAGCAACTACACGATGACGATTGACTACGCGACCATGTCGTCGCGTGAATCGTATACGCGCACCTCGCCGGAGGCGCCGAACCGCTATCCCGCGCTCCCCGGTCCGGCGCGCGAACACGGCAACCTGTCGGATCCCGCATTCCGGCGGGGCGGCGGCGGCATTGCCAACCCCGCTCCCGTGCAGATTGACCTGCGCAGCAACAAGAACACCGCGTGGGACGTCGTCAACAACAAGCCAGTCCGCCAGTGGCAGTACCTCTACGGAATCGATACCGGGGAGTACCGGCAGCTCGAGATCATTCTCACTCCGCACGGCTTCGTGAAGGCGGCGCTCGCGCCGGGCGCAAGTCCGATTCTGGTTCCGGGCCCCGGCCCGCGACGCGTCGTGTTGAACAACGTGCTTGGCAAGTACAAGGTGATCGGCACGTTCGAGGACAACTTCGTGGCCCAGGTTGAAACGTTCATTCCCAACCCGGTCGTCGGCGACTTGCGGATCACCCACGAGTACGACGAGTGGAAGGACTTCGGCGGCGTCAAGATGTGGACCGAAGACCACTCGCACTTCGTCGAGGCGTACCAGGCCGACAACCGCCAGTTCCGCATCACGGACGCACGGGCAAACGTCAAGGTGGCGCCTGAGACGCTTGCCGTGCCGCAGGCCATTGCGCAGGAGAGCCGCCCGGTGGTGCGCGTCGAGTCGCGGCAGCTGGCGCCCGGCGTCTGGCTGCTTGGCGGCGGCACGCACAACAGCGTGCTCGTCGAGTTCCGCGACTTCGTCGCTGTGGTCGAAGCGCCACAAAACGACGAGCGCTCACAGGCGGTCGTCGCCGAAGTCCGGCGCCTTGTCGCCAACAAGCCGATCCGCTACGTCGTCAACACCCATTACCACTGGGATCACTCGGGCGGGCTCCGCGGCCTGGTTGCCGCGGGCGCACAGATTGTGACGCACCAGCGCAACGCCGAGTACTACGGACGCGTCATGTTTGGCCGGGAGCGCAAGCTCATGCCCGACTCACTGTCGCAGCGTGAGGAGCTGCTCGGCGTGTTCAGCAATCCCCAGTACGTCCAGATTGGCAATCAGGGCTTCATCCACGATCGCCGCCCGCTCAGCACCGATGTCTCGAAGGTGATGGAGTTCTTCAACATCGGTACCGGCTCGCCGCCGTACTCGAACCACAACGAGTTCTTCCTCGTCGCGTACCTGCCGGCGGAAGGGATCCTGATCAACGCCGATCTGTATTCGCCACCTGCCCAGGGTGCGCCGATGCCGTCGCCAGCCCCCGAAGGGGTCGTGGCGCTCGGTCACATCATCAAGGAGTACAACCTCAAGGTCACGCAGCACGTGCCGATCCATGGACAGCCTGGCAGCCACGAGCAGTTCCTGAAGATCCTCGGAGGCGCCGAGCTGCCCGACGCACACGGACCGCTGGTGGCACCGACCACGACGACAAGCCAGTAGCGCGCAGGCCTCAGCCTGCGCGTCGCCACGGGCCGCGGCGGACGTAGTGTCTCCGGCTTTAGCCGGACCTGCAGCGCGCAGGCTTCAGCCTGCGCGACCCGCTTACTTCACCCCGCTGGCAATTCCATATTGATTGTTCTCCTGGCAGACGTACTCCATGAGCTCGTCGCCCGGCTGAGCCAGTGTCGATTGAAATGTCACAACGAAGGGACGCGAGAATGCGCCCGGATCGTCAATCGTCACGTCGGTCGAGAGGTGGCCGCGATCGATTCGCGTCCATCGCTCGACCGTATGCATCTGCTCGGTGTGCGGCATCCCGCGGTTGTCGAACCACGCCTTGTCGTTGAACCCCACGGTATCGATGACCAGCGTGTCCTTCTCGTACCGCCCGATCGAATGGCCGAACCAGGTCGGATCGAGCTCGGCCGGGTGCTTTCGGCCATCCATGAAGATCTGTCTGAACGTTCGCATGGTTTCGTGCAGGATGTACATGTGGGTTGGCGCCTTGTGGGTGTGGTTCTGGATGAACCGGAACGGATACGGCGTATACCGCACCACGCCCATGGGCAGGCACCAGGCGAGAGGGTCATTTGCCGGCTGCCGCGATGCCATGAGTGCTTTCGCTGAAGGGAGCAGCAGCTCCTCGCCGGCACGTAATCCGGACTGAGGGTTGAGCGGAGCTCCCACCCAGAGGCCATCCCCGAGCTCGATCGTTCCGTCTGGCAAACGCGGCGCCGGACTGGTAGGAGCCGGCGGGCGCTTCACCTCCTGGCCGAGCGCATCGACCGTTCCGAGGACGCCCCTTGGTTTTTCCGTACCTGGCGCGGGCGCCTGGCCGGCGGGGG
Source organism: uncultured Acidobacteriota bacterium (assembly GCA_963814955.1). Taxonomy (GTDB): domain Bacteria; phylum Acidobacteriota; class Vicinamibacteria; order Vicinamibacterales; family UBA2999; genus DATCJA01. The sequence goes on along the minus strand of CAWFEX010000004.1, from coordinate 90,880 downwards.
CGGTGGGCGGAGTGAACGACGAGATCACAAGAACGGCGACCATCGCGATGCGCGATCGAGTCATAACCGTGCTCCTTCGGTCGGCGGTACCCAGTGAAACCGCGGGATGTTATGAGCGGTCGCGATCATGGACCCATCGACCGCTCGTGTCAAAGCCCGCACCGACCCACACGGGCCACTGGAGACACGGAGGACTCTTTTTCTTTCGTAGACGTAGTGTCCCCCGGCTTTAGCCGGACCGGCCGTTCGATTCGCCGTCCCTCTACGTTTCACTCTGAGGATGGCGAACATCTCAACAATGTTGGCGCCGAGCAGCGACAGATCTCCGCTTCCAGAGCGCTCTGACCTCCCGATCGGGGGGCGCACGGAATTGAAGTACTGCGCGCCGATTCCAATCGCGGATATCGCTCTGGACGCCGCGCGCGGCTACCTCGCGTATGACGCGCTCGCCCTTGGGCCGCGCCAGCGTGTGACGTCGCTGTATCTCGATTCGCCGCACCTCACGTTCCTGCGCTGGCATCGACTCGGCGCCACTGACCGCTTCAAGCTCCGTATCCGCCGCTACGGCGACCAGCCAACGCCCACGCTGTATGCCGAGGTGAAGCGGAAGACCGGGTCGGTGGTCCACAAGCGACGCGCGGCGTTTCCCGTGGATTCGCTGCACCTGGTCCTCGGGAGCTCGTATGTGCCCTCCAGCGAGGCGATGCCAGGCGACTCCGATGATCTGAAGGAATTCGTCCGCCATCGATCGCGGTGCCGCGCGACACCCAGGGTGCTCGTCACCTGCGTCCGCGAGTCGCTGCGCGACGCGATGGACGGGACGGCGCTCACTGTCGATCGCGACCTCCGCTATCAGCCAAACCGCCGCGCCGATCTGGCCGGAACCCCCTGCGCATGGCGGCCAATTCCGTTGCCGGGACATTCCGGCACGGAAATGGCGCTGGTGGAACTGAAGTACTCCACCACGCCGCCGCCATGGATGGACGCGCTGATCGGGCGATTGGCCCCCTGGCGCGTCTCCTTCTCGAAGTACGCCGCGGCCATGAGCGAGTCGGTGCTTGCGGAAATCTGCTGACCTCCTGTTCACCTTTCCGTCGCGGCGCGTTTGATCTCATGAGTCATGTCATGAGCGACATATACCCGCCATACATCCAGGGGCTGGCCGAAGCCGGAAGGCTCCTGGTCGCGGCATGCATCGGCGTGCTGGTCGTCGCCGTGCAGCGCTGGACGCGCCGCAGCGGTCCGCTCAGCCGGTCGATGGAACAGGCGCACGTCCTCCTGTGTCTGGCCGGCGCGCTCATGATGCTCATCGTCGGCGACTCCATCGCCCGCGCGTTCGGTATCGCCGGTGCCGCCGCGATCATCCGCTTCCGTACGCCTGTTGAAGACCCGCGCGACATCACCGTGCTGTTCCTGTTGATGGCGCTCGGCATGGCCGCTGGGCTGGGCCTGACGTCAGTGGCCGCGCTCGGCACCGCCTTCGTGTGCGGGTGCCTGCTGGTGCTGCCTCACGGCCAGCCGGAACGTCCGCGGGCGATGAAGGTCGATCTCGTCGCCGATGGCCGGCAGTTCCCAGCGACACACGTGTTGAAGGTGTTCGCGAAGCATCAGATCGCCGCAGAGGCAATGGAGTTCTCACACGGCAAGCACGCGTCGATCCGGTACCGCGCGGTGCTCGATCGGAACACTTCGATAGACGAGGTCAGCGCCCAGCTCCTTTCCGCTGGAGCCGGCCTGGCGTCGGTGTCGTGGGAAAAGTCGAAGAAGGAGCTGGCGTCGTGATCTCGATTCGGGTGGCTGCGATCGTGCTGCTCGCTGCGACGCCGGTCGCGGCTCAGGAACCGCCGGATCGCGCGCCGGCGCCTGCCGATGGCACGTGGATCGTTCGATGGAACGACCACCCGGAGATCGAGTGGGCTGGCAGGCTGCGCGTGGAATTCCGTGCGCGCGTGCAAATTGACGGTCGCGCCTCGCGTGCTGCCGTCGAGCGTGTCGAGGGTGACCCGTTCGATGTCGGCCGCCGCCGAATCGGGATTGCCGGCGAGATCGGCAACGCGGTGGATTTTCAGATTGAGCGCGAGCTCGAAGATACCGAACCGTGGCGTGACGTCTATCTGAACTTCCGGCCGGCGCGCGAGGCGCAGATCCAGGCGGGCCAGTTCAAGGTTCCCTTCGGCCTCGAGGAAACGACGAGCACGGGCAACCTTGCCTTCATCTATCGATCGATCGTCTCGACACGGCTGGCGCCCGGCCGCGACCGCGGCACGATGCTGCATGGCCGTGTGGCGGGCCGCACGCTCCGGTATGAGCTCGGAGTCTTCGCGCACGACGGGAACAACGCGCGTCCGAAGCACAGCGGCCGGGTGTTTGGCGGCCGAACGGTTGCCGGCCGCCTTACGGTCGAGCCCTTCCGCCGCTCGAAGTCGACGCTCTCCGATTTGCAGGCCGGTGTCGCGTTTACACGAAGTTCCTTGCCTGAAGGGTTTCCCGCCGTCCGGGGTCGAAGCGTGCTGGGCGTATCGTTCTTCGACTCCGACGTGTGGGTTGAAGGGATCCGCAGGCGCGACGGCGTGCAGTTCCGGTGGCGGCCGGGCCGGTTCTCGATTGCGTCCGAGTTCATGCGCATGAGCGATGAACGGCGCGGCCAGGGCCGTGAGGGCACCGACCTGCCGCCGCTTGTCGCGCGCGGCTGGTACGTAAGCGGTGCCTGGGTCGTTTCTGGTGCAGCCGACGCAGCGAGCGTGTCGCAGCCCACTCGCCCGCTGTTTCAGGGCGGCTTCGGATCGATTCAGCTCGCTGTGCGGCGCGAACGCCTGAGCCTCGGAAGCCTCGAGCAAACCGGCTCGCGATCGACGAGTCCGCGCGCCGAAACGGTGTTCGGCAACAGCGAAACCGCGACGACCGTCGGAGTCACCTGGTATCTGAATCGATGGATCGCGGTGGACGCGAACGTGATCAGGGAACACATCGGCGCCGCGTCGGTGACCGAGATGCCCCACTTGCGGGTGTGGAGCCGGCTGTTTCGGGTACGGGTGGCGATGTGACCGGTTTCATAACCGGCATCCGGCTGGCCATCGTCGCAATGGTGTTGGCGCTGTGTGCTGGCGGCACCGCGGTCGAGGCGCAAACACTTGACGACCTGTTCGACGACCGCGTCGTGCACGATGTGGGCCTGTCGATCAACGAGCGCGACCTGCGGGAGCTTCGCGACCGCTACCTCGAGAATGTGTATGTCCCGGCCGATTTCGAGTGGCGTGGCCAACGTGTTCGCAACGTCGGCGTGCGGTCGCGTGGTCTGGCGAGCCGCAATGCGTCGAAGCTGGGATTGAGGATTGATTTCAACCGTTATTCGAGCGGTCAGCGCTTTCTCGGTCTCGCCTCGCTCGTGCTCGACAACCTCGTCACCGACGCGTCGCTCGTGCGCGAACGCATCAGCATGGCGTTCTTTGCGCGTCTCGGGCAGCCGGCGCCTCGCGAATCCTTTGCACGCGTCTACATCAACAACATCTACCAGGGTGTCTACGCCATCGTCGAACCGATCGACGGTGATTTTCTGGCGCGCACTCTCGGCGAAAAATCCGGATACCTGTTCGAGCGGCGTTTCCTGCAGCCTTACTTCGCTGAGGATTTGGGTGATGATCCTGCGGCGTACAAAACGGTGTTCGAGCCGCGGACCCATGAGCTCGAGGCGGACACTGTTCTGTACTCGCCGATCCGCGATCTCTTCCGCGAGGTGAACCAGCCGGTGAGCACCCTCTGGCGAGACGAGGTTGGCCGTTACATCGACCTGTCGCAGTTCGTCACGCACGTCGCCATCGAGGCGTTTCTCTCCGAGGGAGACGGCGTCATCGGAGCCTCGGGGATGGCGAACTTCTACCTGTACCGCGGTCCGGCCGGCGAGCGGCACCGGCTGATCGTGTGGGACAAGGACCGCACCTTCACCGCGATCGACTCCTCGATCTTCCTGCGCGCCGACGACAACCAGCTGTTCAAGCGGGCGCTCGCATTCAGCGATCTGCGGACGCTGTACCTCGACGTGCTCGAACGGTGCGCCAGGCTGGCCGCGGCAGATGGCTGGATGGAACGCGAAGTCGGGCGTCTTGCCTCATTGGTCGACGCCGCGGCGCGGGAAGACCGTAACAAACCCTTGGACGAGGCAGCGCGTCAGAAGGACCTGGAATTTCTGACCGAATTCGTCCGGCAGCGGCCGGCGTTCGTGCTCGGGGAGATTGCGCGCGAGCGCGGACGGCGCTGACGCGTGCGCAGACATCATCCCACGCCGCCCGTGTTGCGCCTGTTATCGCTGCTGCTGCTGGCGGAGGCGGCAAGCTGTGGCGGCGAGATCGTCACCGGCCCGACTCCACAGCCGGACTCCACCATTGTCACCGTCGCCCCCGGACCGCCCGTACCGCTGCTCGCCGCGGGCGATATCGCCGTATGCGGCTCTGCGGCGGCAGAGGCAACGGCGCGGTTGATCGATGGATTGCCGGGCACGGTCATCACGCTGGGCGACAATGCCTACCCATCCGGCAGCGCGGACAGTTTTCGCGACTGCTACGAACCGACGTGGGGCCGGCACAAGGCTCGGACGCGTCCGTCGCCGGGCAACCACGATTACGAACAGCCCGGAGCGGTGCCGTATTTCAACTACTTCGGCGTCAACGCGGGCCCGAGCGGCCTCGGCTATTACCGCTTTCATTTAGGCGAGTGGCAGATCTACTCGCTCAACAGCAACGTCCCGATGGGCACGGGCTCTTCACAAGTGCAATGGCTGCGGCGCGAGCTCGCGGCGAATCCGTCGGCGTGCACACTGGCGTACTGGCACCATCCGCTGTTCACGTCGGGGCAGAATGGCGACAACCCCGCGACCCGGTCCCTGTGGCGCGCTTTGTACGAAAGCGATGCGGATGTGATTGTTTCGGCCCACGATCACATTTACGAACGCTTCGCGCTGCAGGATCCCGATGGACGCCCGGATCCCGCCCGCGGCGTCCGCCAGTTCGTCGTCGGCACCGCAGGAGCACCGCTCACTTCACCCGTGCGCATTCACGCCAACAGCGACGTCGTCTGGAGCCTCTATGGCGTGCTCGAACTCGTCCTGTATTCCGGCAGTTACACGTGGCGGTTTGTGTCTGACACGGGTCGCGTCGCGGATGTCGGCGCTGGGCAGTGTCACGAACCCGCGCCGCCGGCCATCGACCCCTCTTAGTCAACACAACGATTTTTCGCCGCGATTTCGGGCCTCCCGGTCGTAGAGCGCGGGCTTAGCCTGCGCGGCTGCAGCTGGACCCGTTGCCTGCCGCCAGCGCCATAGCTGAGGTAGCCCTGGCATTAGTCGGTTCGTCACGGTGTTTGGATGGGGCTCGATGATCGTTTCTTTAAGTGACAGGCTCATCAAGAAGGAGACTCCATGGACATTCGCATTCGCTTCAATGCCGGCGTCATCATCCTCGATGTCGGGGGTCGCCTTGTCACAGGTTCGATGCCCTCTCTGCGCGCCTGTGTCAGCGAGCTGCTGACGAACCGTCGCGGGATTGTGTTGATTCACATGGCCGCGATTACCGATATGGACGCGCGCGGGATCGGCGAGCTCGTGTCGACCCTGACCAACGTTGAACGCCATGGCGGCCAGATGGCGCTCATCGCACCATCCGCCTTCGTCCGGCATTTGCTCGCCCTCACGCGGCTGGACACCGTACTCGCGATCTACGACACGGAGTTCGAGGCCCTCGCCAAACTGTGTCCGACCGTGGTTGCGGCAGCAATGTCACGGACAGGCTTCGAACCTCACGTGGCCCCTCAGCTGAGTAGCTGACGGGCGCCGAACATTCCTGTTTCCACTTGGCGGTCGTCAGTATTCCTGTGTACGCCACGCGCGAATACATCTTGTCCACGTACGTGGCGCCCGGCACCGGCTCGCCTCCCTCGCCTCGCGCACTCGATGCGTCGATGTTCAACCGCCTGCTTCCGCTCGTTACTCAGAGTGATGGTGATCGAGGTGATCAAATGCAATGCCTCCATCCGTCTCTCGTTGTCGCCGGAATCTGGCTGTTCTCTTGGGGAATCGCGTCTGCCCAGGCACCGACGATCGACGCAACTCCCGCCGGGCAAGGACGTGATGCGGTCGCGCGCGAGTGTGATGCCGTGCTCGAGCCCCGCGTCAGCGACGAGGTATGCGTGTCACCAGCGCCGGTCGTCCAGCGCCTCCGCACGCTCGGTGATGTGTTGGCGGCGATCGTGACGCAAGCTATTGACCGATCGACGACCTTCCGACAGCTGGTCGAGGCGATCGGTCAAACCGATGGAATCGTGTATGTGGAGCACGGCCGATGCGGGCACGGCGTCCGTGCCTGCCTGCTTGCGGTGACGAGCGCCGGCGCAAACCGGATCGTGCGGGTACGGGTCGCCGCGAATAAGGCCGACTGGGACCTGATGGGATCGGTCGGGCACGAGTTGCAGCACGCCGTGGAAGTCCTCGGGAATCCGGCGATAACCAGCACCATCGCGATGCATCTCTTCTACTTGAACGGGGGCCACCGTGTCGGCGGCGTATTCGAGACGGCTGCCGCCGTTCGCGCTGGAAACGACGTGCGTGCGGAAGTGCGTTCACCGCCGCAAAATGCACACTCGTTGGCCGGGTATCGGGAAGTTTCGCCGCGCGAGCCGAGTCGTGCCGATCGATGCCCGCGCATGAACGACGGCGGCGTGGCGTCAGCATCCACAGAACCGGACGTCGCCGACATGGGTTCTCAAGCGAGAATCACAAATTGATGCGGCTCGAGATCCAGCTTGACGAAGCGTGCTCCTGAGGCCGCCGTCTGGACGGGTACGCTTCCCGTGTTGCCGTAAAGAAATGTCATCCGTGAAGGCTCCGGGTGCAGCGTCGCGTCGACGATGACGCTGTCGTGGCGAGCGTCCGCTGAAATGTTGTAAGCAACGAGGATCTCCTCCGGATACAGCAGACGCGAGAAGCTGAGTGTGTAGGTCGTACCAAAGGGAAAGCCGAAATGTTCCCCGTCTCCAGAAATCTGCCGGTAATACAAGCGGCCGAATCGGAGCGGTTCGTGCGTGCGCATCACGTCGGCAATCTTCGCAATCTCGGTATAGATGGCGCACTGGGTGTTCAGCCGGCTCACGCCATCCGGCGCCTGGTCGAACATGGCTTCGCGTATTTCGTTGTCTCCGCCCTGGCCGATGAACCCTTGCTCGGTGCCGTAGTAGATGCACGGTGTTCCCAGGCTGCACAGCAGGAACCCGATCGCGCCGATGACCTGTCGATCCGTTGCGCCCCGGGCAAACCGGCCGGTCGGCTGCCAGAACGAGTCGTGGTTGTCGACGAATGTGACGAGGTAGCGGCCGATCTCGCCGCGGTTCAGAGCCCGATTGCGTTGTGCGTCGAGGCGATTGAACAATGTCTCCGGGCCCGTGAAGCCCTTCAACACGTCGCGCAACGGCGCGTTGTTCTGGTCGCCGAACACGCCTTCGGCAAGCCGGAAGTCGAGCACCGAGTCGAGGCCGAAAAATACGGTGTTGCCGCCGTCCTGTCGTGATGTGTTCTGTCCGATGTAGCGGTTGTACAGATCGTCGGAGGGCGAGGCGACTTCTCCAAACAGGAAGAAGCCCCGCTTGCCCAGCGAGTACGCATACTCGCGGATGTTCGAGCAGAACCGCGACGAGGCGACATCGCCCATGTGCTTCACTGCATCCACGCGGAAGCCGTCTACGTCGGCCTCACGAATCCAGTAGGCGTGCGCTTTGATCAGTGCGTTGATCACGTCCGAGCCGATTGCGTCATCGTCATTGGAGTAGTCCTTGAGACCGACGATGTCGCCGTTGTGGTTTTCCGGTGAACGGTCGAAATCGCGGATTTCGCCGCGGCGGTGATACCAGGCTTCATTGCGAAGCTCGATTGGCACGGGCCTGTCCGGGCGCCGGAAGCCGCCGAACGGAAAAATCAGGTCGTCGAAATAGAAGAATCGAAAGCCACCCTGATAGAACCAGTTGTCTCCCGAGTGATTGATGACGACGTCAAGAATGACGCGGATCGGAAACGGCTTTCCGTTCTTCTCGAAGCCGTGGGCCGCTTCGACGAGGGCGACGAGATCCTCCTTGGTTCCGAAGCGAGGATCGATGCGGAGATAGTTGTTGATGTCGTAGCCGTGATACGCGTCCGCGTTGTTCTCGAAGACCGGCGAGAGCCAGATCGCCGTGCAGCCAAGGCCGGCGATATAGTCGAGATTACGGGCAATCCCCTTGAGGTTGCCGCCAAAGAACGTGTTTGGAGTCTGGATGCCCGTCGATCGGCCGGTGCCAGTGGCAGTGGGTCTTGCCACGTCGTCCTGAAAGCGATCGACCAGCAGGAAATAGATGAACTCCTCGCGCCACTCGCGGTCGCTTGAGAAGTAACGCTTGCCCGGCAGCGGTGCAAGATCGATATCGTCGATTGAGATCGGGTCTGGCATGCAGTCCGTCCCGGTTCAAAGTGTTGTCACGCGAGCACGTTACCAGATCGCGTGCTGCCTAGGTGCCTTTCATGCGCCGCAACTTGTCCATCGGGCCTTTCAGCGATCGCGAACGGCGCCGCATATCGGCCCACAGGTCACCAACCTCTGCGATGCGCTTCGGCATGTTCCGCACCGTGAACGTTCGCGGTTCTACCTCGCCGCGCTGAACCTCGTCCCACGTGCATGGCGCTGATACCGGTGCTCCGCCCTTTGCGCGTACGGTATACGCCGCCGCAAACGTGGCGCTGTAGCCGTTTCTTCCGGTGTCGACATAGATGCGGCCGCGGCGATCGGACTTGCTGAACTCCCGCGTAAGGTGCTCGGGAGCAAGCCCGACGAACACCTTCCCCACCGCATCGGCAAAGCGGGCGACGAATTCCGTGTCTGCCTTGCCGTCGACCGGAACCACGATGTGGAAGCCCTTCGAGCCTGTGGTCTTGACCCACGAGGGCAGTCCGAGCGTGTCGAGCAGATCGCGCAGACCGATGGCTGCGGCGCGTACCGCTGCAACATCGTCCGTGGACGGATCGAGATCGAAGACGCAGAGATCCGGATGATTGAGACGGGGGATGCGTGACGTCCAGACGTGGTGCGTGATCGCGTTCTGATTCGTGATCCACAGCAGCGATTGCAAGTCCGTCACTACAGGATGGTGGACCACGCCGTCCTTCTTCGGCACCTCGATGCGCTGCAGCCAGGATGGAAACCCCTTCGACAGGTCCTTTTGCCAGAATCCCTTCTTCCCGATGCCCGAAGGGTATCGTTCCATCGTGATCGGCCGGCCGCGCAGGTGCGGCAAGAGCACCGGCGCCATCGCTTCGTAGTAGGCCGCCAGGTCTCCTTTCGTAATCCCGTCATCGGGAAAGAGCACCTTCTCCGGATGCGTGATCACGGCTGTTCTCGTGTGACCTGCCGCGCATCCTTGTCAACCCGGATCCCCAACAGCCTCGGATGCCGCAGCTTTCCGTGCACGGTCCACTCAATGAAGGCGACCTGCACAACAATTTCGGGACGCACCCAGTGCGCGCGGAGTCGAGGCAGGCCCCTGGCTTTCGTAAACGGCGCTGTCGCCACTTCCAGCGCTCCGAGCCGCGCTCGAAGATCCAACAGAAGTTTTGTGTCGAAGCCGGTGCCAATCTTCCCGGCAAACACAAAATCGCCGCCGTCGTAGACGCCCAGAAGCAGAGCGCCCAGGCCAACCCGGGCGCCTTGCGGGTCGGTGAATCCGCCCACGACGAACTCCTGAGACGCCTCGCACTTCATCTTCAGCCAATGCTTCGAGCGGCGATGTTCGTAGGGCGAGCCCCGCCGTTTGGCGATGACGCCTTCCCACCCCTCTTCCCTGGCTCGCTCCCACGGTCTCTCGTCGTCCAGTAACTTGACGCGCCGCATCGGGTGCTCGAACGGCAATTGCTTCAGGAGATCACGTCGCTGCTCGAGTGGCAACGCGGTTACATCTCGTCCGTCGAGCCACAGGATGTCGAAGACGTAGTAGCCGCTGCGCCGATCCCAGGTCACCTCGCCATCGAGAATCACTTCATGGACGGGAAGATTGCCAACCGCTCCGGCGATCGCCGGCAAATTCTGCGGGAGCCGGTTTCGTGAATACAACCGCACATCGGCGCCACGTTTGTAGGCGAGCAATCTGATGCCGTCGAACTTGCGTTCGAACAACCAATCACGGCCGACGAAGCGGTCCTGCGTCAGCGTGGCGGCCATCGGTTCGAGCCAGTCGGGCATCTTGCGGGTGGTTGTCATTGCGTTGGTTGCGCGTGTGACGGACAGGAACACGCGCGTCCGAGCCGTGAACCGAGATGAACGATTACAGATCGATCATGTCACGCGGCCAGGTCGCCCGAATCGCGGCGGGATTTCGAACGGGAAATCCGAGCAGGCTTGTGCGCGGGCAAACATCAACGGCCCCTACTCGTTTATCCGCTTCAGAATTTGAACCGTGACAGACTCCCCAGCCTCTTTGCCAATGGCCTTACGGATTTCGGCTTTGATCGGGAGCATGTGAGTTCCGTCGCCCAGCGCCATAAATGAGCTGCGGAAGGGGTGACCGTCAACGGTACCGCGTACCTTCACGAGGCCGCGTGTCCCGAAGAAATCCACGGACTCGGGCCATACAACATACGTCCAGCTACCCTTCTGACCGCTCTTCCGCAGCTTCGCCGTGAACTGTTTGTTCATTGCCCACCTTCCAATCGGTAGAACCGGTTTTACAACCGTAGGGCGGGCCCGACGGCCCGCCTGGCGCGGCGCCGCGCCCTACGTGAGTTTACGAAACCGGTTCTAGACGCCAGTCCGTCGGATTCGTGGATGCGGCCGTCGCAACCGCTCGGCGTCCCTCAGCTCCGCGCCAACCAGTTCACGCGCGTTCCGTAATCGAGCGAGGCGTACCAGTTACCGCGTCCCTGCGGGGTTAGATCGAGCATGTTGTAGACCGGTTGGAGCAGATCTATGCCTCGTTCATTCACGTCGTCGTCAAGCCACGGATGCGTCGTGTAGAAGTGGCGCAACGTGCCTTGTGCGTCGCGTGTGAAGACGCTCAAGGCAGAATCCTGGTTGCCCTTGGCATCCTCGCTTCGGAAGTCATACTTGAACGTGGTGTCGCCGGCACTCAGCAGGCGCAGGTTGTGCCAGCCGCGCAACCGCGCGTGCCTGCGGAGAGGTGCAGGATCGGCGGCGGCCACGATAGCCACGTCGGCATTCTGGGCGAGATGCGGAGCGACGCCGTTGAACGCGTCAATCCACATCGTGCACATCGGACAGGCTGTTGTGTTTAGTTTTCCGTACATGAAGTGGTAGACAATCAGCACTCGTCCGGGGCCGCTGAATAGTTCGCTGAGGCGCACAGCGCTGATCGGACCATCGCCCGCGTTCAGGTCTCGGGGACCTTCCTGGAACACGTAGTCCGTAACCTCAGCACCGGCCGGCAGCGCCCTGCGGAGCGCCGCGACTCTTTCGACGTTATGGACCAGTTCTATTTCGGCCAACCGAAGCTCTTCCCGTTTCTGAAGGTATTCACGCGGTTCGTTATCGAGCCGAGTGTGACGAAGCAGGCCGTCCGTCTTTTCGCGATCCACGTGTTTGGGGCCGCCGGTGATCGGTTGTGGGCGTGTGATGGTGCTCATGCGCCGCTCCACATTCAAGCGGGTTGCCACGTCGCTGACTGAGCGGTACCACGATTCGGGCTATCTCGCGATAGTGCGAGGCGCTCAGCCCTCGATCGCCGACAGATCGAGTCGGCTCAGACGCTCTGGATCGGCCAGGATGTCCATCTCGACGATCTTTCCGTTGGCAATCGTGAAGCCGATCACGGAAAACAGGCGGCCGTCGGGGCGGCGCGACACAAACCCAAGATGGCCGTTGACGAGGACGAGCTGATTGGACAGACCGACCCTCGAGCTCGAGAACGTCGCGGCCTGTGCGGCGACGGCGCGCGCCCCTCGCACGACCCGTGATAGGCCCGCGAGCGCACCACCATCCGCCCGCAGCACGATGTCCGGATCGAGCACGGCGACCAGACGCTCGAAGTCGCCCTGCTGGGCGGCTGCCATGAACGCATCGATGACACGCCGCTGCTGATTCAGGTCGTGGTCTGCGTTCGGGGCTCTGTTCTGGACGCGACGCCGCGCGCGGCTCGCGAGCTGACGCGCTGCAACGGCGGAGCGGTCCACGATCGGCGCGATCTCGTCGAACGTCATGCCGAACACGTCGTGGAGCACGAACGCGAGTCGCTCCGCGGGCTCGAGGGTCTCCAGCACCACGAGGAGCGCGAGGCCGACCGAGTCGGCGAGCATCGCATCGGACTCCGGATCCCCGTCGGCGCGGGTGATCACCGGATCGGGTACGTGCGTGGCATTCTCATCGAGGGGATCCTCCCGGCGCGATGTCCGCGTCCGCAACATGTCCAGGCACACACGCGCGACGACGGTCGTGAGCCAGGCGCGCAGGTTCACGACGTCGTTGACATCGGTCCGGCCGAGGCGAATCCAGCTTTCCTGGACCGCATCCTCGGCTTCGCTCGCCGACCCGAGCATCCGATACGCTACCGCGCGCAAATGCGCCCGGTGCCGTTCGAACTCTTCGGCGAGCCGCTGCCTGTCTCCCGGAACGCCTTGACGGCGTTCCTCAGGGTCTCCCGGAACGCCTTGACGGCGTTCCTCAGGTGTGGGCATCGGTCACATTCCTCCGTCGCAATCCGTCATGGTAGTGACGGACCAAACGTCGATGATGTGACAGAACCCGCCTTCGCTGCGCTATGGCGGGCAGGCAGGAGGGAAAGATGAAATTCGTGCTGCTGGTCTATCAGGGGGCCACGCCGCTGCCCGGGTCGGATCGCTGGAAGGCGCTGTCGGAGGCTGAACAGAAGGCGATCTACGCAGATTACGCGGAGCTCAACAAGACCGAGGGCGTCGCGGCCGGGCTTCCACTGGGGCTACCCGACGCGGCGAGGACGGTGCAGGTGCGGGACGGAAAGACCCACGTCAAAAACGGGACGTATCAGGCCGAAGGCGCGGCGGGATACGCCGTGTACGAAGCCGAGGGCATCGAGGCCGCAATCGCGCTGGCGGCGCGGATCCCGGCGGCCCGGCTGGGCGGCGCGGTGGAGATCCGGCCGGCCGAGAAATACTGGTGACCAGTTCACAGGAGGTCCCATTGACAATGGCCGGCAAGACGTCCAGGAAGTCGACGAAGGTCACAAAAAAGTCCCGCAAGGCCGCAAAGCCGGCTCTCCTCGCAGGCGGCAACCCTCAGATCGCGAAGGCCGACGGCGACGCGCCCGTGCAGGCCTACATCGCGGCCATGCCGGGCTGGAAACGCGATTTCGGGCGCCGCCTCGACGCGCTCATCGTGCGCAGCGCCCCCGGCGTGCGCAAGGCGGTCAAATGGAACTCGCCGTTTTACGGAGTCGAGGGCCAGGGCTGGTTCCTCAACTTCCATTGCTTCACGAACTACGTCAAGGTGGCCTTCTTCCGCGGCACGTCGCTTCGTCCCGTTCCACCCGGCGAATCCAAGCACAAGGAGGTACGCTACTTCGACATCCGCAAGGACGACGAACTGGACGAGGCGCAGATGGCGACGTGGATCCGGCAGGCGGCCGCCCTGCCCGGCTGGGTCCCCTAGCAGGCCGTGGTGAACGTTCGGGAAACGCGGCCGTGGAAACTCACATGACTGAACCAGAAATTTCCGGCATCGCGCCGTTCTTCATCGTCAAGAATGTCCCCGCCGCGCTGTCGTTCTATCGCAACCGTCTCGGGTTCGACATCACGTTTCAAGGGCCCGCTCCTGACGACATCTTCTTCGGCATTGTCCGGCGGGGCGCCGCGATGATCATGTTCAAGGACGTCGGTGTCGATCCACTGCCGAACTACACGCGAGACGTCAAAAAAGGCATCGCCCGCTGGGACGCTTATCTTCATGTCCCGGATCCTGATGCACTGGCAGCAGAATTCTCGTCGCGCAGTGTCGAGTTTTCCGAACCACTCAAAGATACCGATGACGGCTTGCGTGGATTCGAACTCAAGGACGCTGACGGCTACGTTTTGTTTTTCGGCCGTCCTCGTCCATGAGCGCCCAAATTTGGCATTCGGCAACGGTGCACCCGCACGGATCCTCGCAAGTCAACGCAGGAGTCAACACTATGGTCGGCAAGACGTCCAACAAGTCGGCGAAGGTCGCAAAGAAGTCCGCCGCCGAGACGCCCAACTCCGCCTCGCAGATGATTGACCAGCGCATTCGCGAGCTCGGCGATTGGCGAGGTTCGGTGCTGAAACGGATGCGCGCGCTCATCCGCGAGGCGGACCCCGAGGTCGTCGAGGAATGGAAGTGGAAGAAAGCGTCTTCTCCTGGAACTCCCGTCTGGTCCCATAACGGGGGCATCTGTACGGGCGAATCCTACAAACAGGTCGTGAAGCTGACCTTCTTTCACGGGGCGTCGTTGAAGGACCCCGTTCGTCTCTTCAATTCGAGCCTCGAGGGAAATACACGACGGGCCATCGACATTCACGAAGGCGACGCGATTGAGGAGGCGGCGTTCAAACAGCTGATTCGCGCCGCTGTCGCATTCAACGTTGCGAAACGAAAAAAGTAAGGAAGCTTAAACCACGGGACTCTCGCGGTTACGCGCGCCGCGCGCGGATGTCTACTTCACGCCTCCACTTCCGGTCGTCCGGAGCGCGCTCCGCGGTCCAGTGAAACGAATCCGACTGGATTTCACTGAAGACCCAGCGCATCGAGCCGCCCCTCGGGTCCGGGCCGGTCTGGACGATGTCAGCGCCTTGCGCTCGGCCGATCTGTTGGGCGAAAAAATTGGTCGCAGGATCGCTCCACACGATTCGCCAGGCGTCGAGCGCGGGGTCGTAGATCCGCAGCGTCGTCCCGTACCAATTGCCTGCGCCGGGCAGTGGCTCGATACCTGGCTGGCGGTCTCGCAGCCGTGGAATCATCCAGACGTCCTGGATGGCCCGACCCTGCAGCACCCAGCCTGCGTGAATCTCGCCGCGGCCCTGATGCGTCGTTCCATCTTCAAGGATCGTCGTAACGTCCATCTCCCATCGGCCCACGATCCACGAATAGAGCATGAGCTCGGTCGCGCGAGCCATATCGGGACCACTGGCGTGCAGTACCTGAGCGAACGACGAATGGACTAGCTCCGGTGTTACCGAGTGCGTCGGATCTGAAACGGCCATAGTGATTCCCTTCAATTCAGTTGGGTGAGTCTCGGACCACGGGTGCACGTTACACACCAAGGTCTGAATTGGCTACCTCTGCCCTGGCGCAACTGGGCCGACCACGTCAGGGCCGCGCGCTCGCTGGCGGTCACTTCCTGATGGAGGAATCGCCGCACCAGCTCACCACTCTGGTCACACCCTTCCTGATGGATGCATTCCGGCGGCAGCCCGAGCGCGACGGCAAGCTGAACGCTAGTCAGAACCCCCACGATCCCCTATAATCCGCCCTGAATCCATGCGCTGGACGAAGAGAAGGAGCGCGCCATGAAAGTGCGACATCGTTCCTCCGTCGTGTTGACCCTGTTATTCCTCGTCTTGGCTGTCCATCTTGTGTATGCGCATCATTCCTTCAGCGGTGCGTTCGACATCACCCGGCGGGCGACGCTGACCGGCACCATTTCCAAGATCGACTGGGTCAATCCCCACGTCTACATTTACCTCGACGTCAAGGACGATACCGGCAAGGTGACAACCTGGGCGCTCGAATCGCTTCCGACCAATCATCTGCGCACGGCCGGCATTACCCGAAACGATGTCTGGAACAAAGCCTCCGAAGGCGAGGTGGTCTCGGTCCATATCTACGAGTCCAAGGACGTCGCCAACCATCGCGCCGGGTGGCTGGTGAGAATTACCTATGCGGACGGTCACTTTTTTCATCTGAGCGGCGATCCGAATGAGATCGCATCCAACTAGCGAGCGAAGCGCGGTTGATCCGTGCCCGACTGAGAGTTCCCGCGCCGATGCGTGAAGGAGTATTGCGATGAGGCACTGTTTCGTCAGTTTCGTCCCACTCGCAGCCATTGCCGGCGTCGCGTTGTACATCTCAGAGATGAGCGTCGCTGGCCAGGCGCAGCAAGCGAAAACGGATGCGGCTGCTGTGGCAACCCCACGTCTGCCCGATGGACATCCGGATCTGAACGGCTTCTGGTATCGGCGTCGGCCGCCCATTCCCACCGTGCGCCGCAGCGGCGGGTCAGTGATCCTGGACCCGACGGTCCGCGATCCGAGCAGAGCGCCGGCTGGCAATGATGCGTCGCTTCTTCCCGGCACACCGAAGTACAAGCCGGAGTTCCTCGCCAAGGTAAAGGAGCTGGACACGAATCAGGTCCATCAGGACCCCGCATTCACCTGCGGGCCTCCGGGCGTACCGCGCATTGGTCCGCCGCAGCGAATTGTTCAGACCGCTCGAGAGCTGGTCTTGCTCTACGACGACCTGAACGGGAACTTTTTCCGCCTTGTTCCTCTCGACGGCCGCCCGCATCGAAAAGACATCGAGGCGTCGGCGCACGGCGATTCTGTTGGCCGTTGGGAAGGCGACACGCTGGTCATCGACGTGCGGAACCTGAGCGCGGATACATGGCTTGGCGACAACGGCCTGTTCCACACCGAACAGTTGCGAGTGACCGAGCGGCTCCGCCGCGACGGCAACACGCTGACATGGCAGGCCATCGTCGAAGATCCGGCTGTCCTGGCCGAACCGTGGCACGTGAACCCGCGCAAGCTGACGCTCAGGACCGAGGACGATATCGAGGAAGCGGCGTTCTGCGAGGATCGCATTCAGCCGTTCATGAAGGACCTGTCACACCACGGGAACACCCGCTGACGCTCTCGTCTCGGCGGCCGTGGCGGGCACGCTCCAACGCGCCCGTCACGGCTGCCCCGGTTACAGACCTGCCCCTCGTTCAGAAATTGAGCTGTGCGCTGAACTGCAAGATCCGTGGGTCCTGCACCTCAGTTGGCTGCCGCCACTGCGGTCCGAACGCGCTGTTCACCTGCACCGCACTGCCGCCGTTGAACACGTTGTAGACGTCGAGGTTGCCCTGCACCCGCAGCCGTGACGTCAGGCGAAGCTGCTTCGTCACGCGCACGTCGAGGCGGCGGATGCGGTGGTCGTACATCGAGCCTGGCATGACGAGCGGCACCGTCGCGGTCGCGGTGCACGGCGTGCGGCCGCCGCACGCGCCGAGGTCGCGGCCCAGCGAACGCAAGATCTCGGCGTTGGTGGCTGCGTACGCCGCGACGATATTCGGCCCTGAGATGTCCTGGTAGATGCCGCTGATCACGAAGTCATAGGGCAGCGGCAGCACGCCGTTCAGCTTCAGCTGCGTCTGTCCGCGAAACGGCGTGACAACGTGGCAAATGGGCCGGCCGTCAATGGTCGTAGCGGTCTGCGGCGTCGTAGGCGAGGCCGTGGAGATGCCGCTGACGGTCGTCGCGGTCTGCGCGGATGTGAGCGCCGCTGCCGCGATGCCCGGCGCATCGATGACGAAGCAGTTGTCGGTCATCGTCCGGCCGGTGTCGATACCGCCGCCCAGCGATGCGCCCGAAGCCAGACGCGCGTTGATGCCGACGTTGAAGAAGTTGTTCACCTGCTGCTGCCGGCCGTACCGCGACGCTTGCGTCACCAGGTTGTCGACCTGCGTGAACTTCGCGGGTGAGACATCTGACATTCCGCAGACCTCGTACCCGCCGCCGCCGGGCAGGTTCGGATTGCGCGGCGCTGTGATGCAGTAGGAGCCGAAGTCCGCCGGCGTGCGCAGCAGGTTGTCGGTCGCGGTGAAGTTCGATGTACCAGTTGCGGTAATAGCCAGCGGTGAGCGACACGCCGGTTGCGATCTCCCGCTGGATTTCCGTGGCAAGGTCCCAGTTCGAGTTCCGGACGCCCAACCCGTGGAGCACATCGTCGCTCCAGTGCGTCGACGCGCTGAGCCCGCCGAAGTTGGCGTCGGACATCGGCCCGCATTCGCCATTGGCAACACGGCTCCTCAAGTCGCAATCCGGAACGTAGTCGCCGTTTGCATCGTTCCACGTGCGCGTGATGCTGTTGACAGACGTCGTCACCGGGTTGTTCGCGGCCGCAACGGCAGTGCCGGTCTTGGCGACGTAGCGGCCGATCGACACCTTCACCGCGGTCCTGCCGTCGCCAAACAGATCGTACGCCGCACCAACGCGAGGGTTGATGTCTTTCCACGCGGGCACACCGGACACGGAGCCGAACTCGCGCGCGGGAACCCATCCCGACGCCGGCGCGGACAGCCGGTTGGCATCCACGTGGCCGTTGAAATAATCGAATCGGACTCCGTAGTTCAACGTCAGCCGCCGAATCGTCCACTGATCCTGGAAGTAGATGCCCATGTCGGCCCTGGTGCGATCGATCGCGCGGTAAGGCGTGGCGTACTGCGTGATCTGTGTCGGGCTGCCGTTGCGGAACGTGTAGTTCACATCGCCCTGCACGTAGGTGACGACGTCGGATACCGCTTCCTCGATCTGGGCTCCGAACTTGTACGCGTGCGAACCGGTGATGTAGGAAAGCGAAACTCGCTGCGCTCCGCGATCGGTCGCGCGTTTTGACGCGTAGGTTGCCGATGCGTTGTACCGGAAGTTGTTCGACAACTCGAGGATGGAGATGTCATTCGGCTGGACGCCAGGATTCAAGAACGTCGGCCAGTGTGTGATCGTGAGCGAACCGCCCGCCTCCAACAGCAGCTTCGAGGTGATCGGAGCGCTCCAGTTGCCCTGGTACAGACCGACTGGCCGGAAATGGAACGCCAGGCCTGCCTCGGGAGCGCTGCCGAGCGCGCCAATGGCGCGACAGAGACACGCGTCGGCTACATCCGCCAGGAAGCTGAACTTGTGCGTTTGCGCGGCCTGCCACGTGACGCGTGCCGCCTTGGACTCGTACCACTGCGTTCGACTGGCGGGACGCGAGAGGTCCGGCGTGTAGAACGGCGTCCCTTGCGTCTTGTTCCAGAAGTTCCCGGCCATCAGGTGTGAGTTCCCCCA
This sequence comes from uncultured Acidobacteriota bacterium, assembly GCA_963814955.1. Classification (GTDB taxonomy): domain Bacteria; phylum Acidobacteriota; class Vicinamibacteria; order Vicinamibacterales; family UBA2999; genus DATCJA01. Next base: position 71,853 of record CAWFEX010000004.1, on the reverse strand, counting down.
CTGACGGAACGAGCCGAAGAACCACAGCTTGTCCCGCTTGATCGGCCCGCCGGCCGTGACGCCCGTGTCGTAAATCTTCAGAATCTTGCTCACCGTCGTCAGGCCGCGCGACTGCAGGTCGTCGTTCAGATTAGACGCCTCGAACTTGTCGCTCGTATAGAGCCCTGCAATGCTTCCCGAGAACGTGTTGCTGCCCTCCTTCGGGATCATGTTCACCACCGATCCGTCGGCGTTGCTCTCGGCCGAGATGCCGCTGCTCTGCAACGAAATCTCTTCCACCATCGCCGAGTTCACCAGATATCCGACGTTCCCGCTGGCGTGGTCGATCGACATTCCGTCGAACTGACGTTTGGTTCCCGTCTTGCCGTGGTACGAGTTGCCGAGGTTCTGATTGAGCTGCCCGGCTACATCCGCGAACGAGCCGGAAAAACCGGGCGTCACTTGCACGATCGTGGCCCAATGCTTCGTACTTGTCGGGAGCGCGTCGAGCAGATCGCTCGTGATGAGCGTCTGCTTGCGCACGTTCTGCGTGTCAACGAGCGGCGCCGCACCGCTGACGGTGACGGTCTCCTGCACCGCGCCGACTGGCAGTTCCGCATTCACGGCAGCGGTGAAGCCCGAGGTCAGCTCGATGCCGTCGCGGACCAACGTGTTGAATCCCGGCAAGGTGAAGGTGACGCTGTACACGCCCGACCGGAGATCCACGATGTTGTAACGGCCCTGATCGTCTGTCACCACGGTGCGGACCTTTTCGATCAGCACGGGGCTGGCTGCTTCGACGGTGACCCCGGGCAGAACCGCACCGGAGCTATCGCGGACGAGGCCTGCAATCGCGCTCGTCTGCTGTGCGCGAGCCTCGCTGACGGCGAGGAATGCACAGGCAAGCGCTGAAACACCAACGACGATGCTGGCTCGCAACATGGTTGCCTTCTCCTGTGTGGTCGTGACGCCGCAGTCGTGCGGCCTCCTGGCTCTGCGATCGCGGTGTTCGGGTGGGGCGAGATTATCCTGTAATGCTTGCGGGTGCGCAAGGTCGAGCCGGGGTCGGCGCGCAGGCCGCGATGCCCCCTAACTAACCCCTTTTCGGTCCCAGGGCAGGCAAGTAGATGTCGATCTTGGTACCGCGCCGCTTGTGCTTCATCTCCAACCATCCTTTTAAACGTCGAACGGTCATCACAACGCTCGTCAGGCCCAACCCAGTGCCACCGAGCTTCGTCGAAAAGAACGGCTCGAATGCTCTTTCCTGTGCCTCCGTGCTCATGGCACGGCCGGTATCAGTCGCGGTCAGACGTAGATATCGATCGCGGCCAGAATCGTCGCCGGGTGATGTGTCTGCTGTTTGAATCTGCAGGAATCCTCCGTTTGGCATCGCGTCGGCGGCGTTCGCCGCGAGATTCAGCAGGAGCCATTCCAGCTGCACGGCGTCCGCCTGCACGAACGGCGCTTCCGCGGCCAATTCAACGAACAATCGGATGTCAGTACCGAGCATTCGCTCGATCACGCTGCGCGCCTGCATGACGACTTCGTTCACATCGCTGACGCCCGGTTCGTCGGGATTCGGCCTGACGAGGGCGAGCAGTTCCCGACTGACATGGAACGCACCGTCGATTGCGCCATCGAGCTCGTCGAGTCTCTTGTCCGCTTCCGATCCCGACGGAACGCTGTCGCGAATCGAATCGAGGCCGCCCGCCATCACGGTCAGGAGATTGCGCAGGTCGTTTGCGAGCTGGGCCACCATCAGGGCGCTTACGCGCGACGGCCGGCCTTTCTCACCCTCATTCATTCGATCGGCCGACACCGAAGGGAAACACAGGTTCCGGTTGCCGGTCTGATCCTCGATGACATGCGACCACGACGGCCGCCATCCTACGCAATGATGTGCTCGACGGGTATTGATCCGGATCAAGGTCGGATCTGAGGTTACGCGGCCACCGCCAGCTTTTCGAACTGGTAGCGGTCCACGACCTTCGCGGCATGCACGCCGGCAAACGTGACGATTCGGTGGCGCTCGAGCTCGCGGCTGGCTCGGCTCACCGTTTCGACCGACAGGCCCAGATAATTCGCCGTATCGGATCGAGTCATCGGGATCTCTATTCCAGAACGATGGCCGTCCTGGTGCGCACGTTGTTCGAGCATGTGCAGGAACATCGCCATGCGCCCAATGGCATCGCGGCGGCTGACGATAATCGTCTGTCGCAGCGATCGCCGGAGCTCGTCTGCCAGCTTGCAGAGAAAGAACAGATGAAGCGCCGAGTCATGGAGGAGCAGGTCGGTCAGCGCCTCCACACGTATACGGTACAGCGTGACAGGCGTCACGGATTGAGCGGTGTTGACATAGTGGCCACTCTCGGCCAGGCCGAAAACATCATCGGCGAACAGAAACGCCAGCCCGCGTCGTCTGCCGCTCGACAGATCGCGAAAGGTCTTGACCACACCGTGCGACACGATGAAGACCCACTCGGCGGCGGACTCCTCGCGATAGAGAATCATCCGGGCCGGCAGGTGCAGCTTGGTCGCTATGCCGGCGAGCTGCAGTCGCTGGCGCCGCGACAGATGCACAGCTTCCTCGCCGTTCTCGCGGAACGGAATCACCCGCAGCGACGGGCCCTCGCTTGAGGACGCCTCGCTCCGGAGCCGGCGATGACGTCTGCTCTTTTCGTTCGTGTGGCTCCCGCCTCGGGAGACCTCCGTCCCTCTTTTCGTTCATGTGGCTCCGCCTCGGGAGACCTCGTGAATGAACACTCCAATTCGCGCGCCGTAGGATTTGGAACATATTTCGGGCATTTCCGGTGGCCGAGCCGTTTGGTGACGATCGTCGGCCGTGATCGTCACGGCATTTGGTGGCGGCCCGATCCTCGGCCGATCTCTAGCGGAAGTCAGGGGACGAGATGACGGAGCACCTGCGCCACGGCGTGATCGCCGACCGCGCACCACCCGATGCAGAATGTCACCAGGCCGTGCTCAACGACATACCGGACAAGCTCCGCGGTCGAATGGATATTGAGGAGCTGCATGGTCTTGTACTTGATGGCCTCGACGCTGCGGGTCGAGATGTTCAGATTCGCGGCGATTTCCTTTGCCCGGTGGCCTTGTACCAGTAACCGTAACACCTCCCGCTGTTGCGGGGTCAGCTCCACACGGCTGGGATCGGTTACGCCCGACATCAAGGTCACAACCTCTTTCGTCAGCCGCGAAGCGAGGTACGTGCCGCCGGTCAGGACCACATGGACTGCCTTGACCAACTCGTCACCGCTCGATTCTTTCAGGACGTAACCGGCAGCTCCCATTCTCAGCGCTTCCACCGCCAAGGTCGGGTCCTCGTGCATCGTCAGCACGATGATCTTGACGTCGACGCGGCGCGCGCTCAGCTGCCGCAGCACCGCGAGTCCACTGAGGTGCGGCAAAGAGATGTCCAGGAGGACGACGTCCGGCTGCAGCCGCGAGATGGATTCGAGCACGAGACGCCCATCGCTGATCGTGCCGGCGACCTCGAAGTGTTCGCCGAGGAGACGGACCAGACCGTCAACCACAACCTTGTGATCGTCGACGATGAGCAATCGTGGACGACTCATGACGGCCCCACCGTCACCGCCGCCGTGGCCGGGACGCGAACGCGAACCGTCGTTCCCTGCCCGCGTTGCGTGACGATCCGCACGTCGCCGCCGATCGCGCGCGCCCGTTCTTCCATGCTGACGAGTCCGAGGCCGCTGCCGTGGTGACGGACGGCCTCGAGGTCGAATCCTCGACCGTCGTCGGAAACGATCAGATCGATATCCCCACCGTATCGTGCGCTCGCCACCGAGACCGCGAGCCGCCGCGCGTCGCCATGTACGACCCCATTGCGCAGTGCTTCCTGCGCGATGCGAAACAGAGAAAGTCCGACGTCGGGATCGATGCCTGTCAGGTCGCCTGCTGTCGCGAAGCTCACTTGAACGTCATGTCGCTGCTCGACTTCCACGCAATGCGCCTCGAGGGCCGCAACGAGGCCAACGAGCCGCAAGCTCGCCGGGTGCAGGTCGTGCGACAGCCGCCGCACACCGTCGATCATGCCGCGTGCGCGGTGCTCGAGCTCTGACAACGCGTGCTGCATTTCGGCATTCGGATTCTGACTGCATGAACCCTTGAGGCTGCTGACGGTCATCGACACCACCACCAGTTGCTGGCACAGGTCATCGTGGAGCTCCCGCGCGATCGCCGCCTGCGCCGTCTCCTGTGCCTTGAGCAGCCTTCCCGTGAGTTGTCGAATCCGTTCGTAGCTCGTTCGAAGCCTCGCCTCGCGGGTCCGCAGCGTCCGTTCGGCCCGACGCCGTTTGGCGCGTTGGGTCAGCAGTCCGGTAATCAGCAGCAGCTGTGCCGCGACGACGGCTATCGTCGCGAGGACGTACGAACGATAGGACTCCCATGCCGTCGGAATCCGGAATCGTACGTCCGAACCTGCAGGAAGACGCCCGGGATCGATGCCCCAACGCCGTAGCTGTCGCCAATCGACGGTCGGCACGAGTCGGGCGTTCTCAATGGGAATGTCCTCCGCCCGCATACCGTTGAGGATCGGCAACGCCATTTCGGCCAGACGACGTCCGGTATCACGCGTGCTGCGCAACACACCGCCAACGATGCCGGAACCGACGTAGAAATCACTGGTTCCGTACACGGGCACCGGCGACGCCTCGCTCACCAGTCGCGCGATCTCGTCTTCGTAGACGATGCTGCCGGGGTCGCTCTGCCAGTGCCAGATGTAGAGGAGCACACTTCGCGGCGGGAGGGCTTTGACGGCCGCCAGCAGGCCGGACACCGTGCTCTCATCGATATACGTGAGTTGGATCCCGCCCGAGTGCTCACTCAGGGCGGTGCGCACCGCGTTTTTTCCGACCTTGTCTTTCGACCTGGCGACCACGAAAACCCGTTGTGTCGAAGGATGCAACACCAGCGCAAGCTTCAGCGTCTCGGCGTGGGGTATGCCGTACACCACACCCGTGATGTTGCCAGCGCGGCGAACAGCGTGCGGGATCGTCAGTGCAGAAAAAACGATTGGCGCGTCGGGAAAGAGCTCTCCGCGGTAGTCCAGCACGAACCGAAGCGCAGGGCTGGCCGTCGCGATCACCAGATCGATTCGCCGGCCTTTGTACTTCCGCCGGATGTACTCGCGGAGGGCCAGCGACGCATCGATGTTGACTACCGCGTCGGACTCGAGGTACTCCGCGAAGTACTCGATTGGCTTGTCCGACCGGATAAAGGTCTGCCGAATGCTCGCGTCAATCACCATATTCGCCGGATAGTCTGCAGAACCCCAGTGAATCGTCAGGACGATTGGCACAGGCTCGGCCTGCGCCGAGACGGACGGGGGCATCGAACCCAACGCGATGGGGGCTAGTGCGACCAGCCGCAACATTCGGGCGAATCGCGGCCTTTCCATTTCAGAACGACAGTCTGGCGGCGAATTGGATCTGCCGCGACGATCCCGCTTCGCCGGTGGGAAGGCGCGTCCTCGTGATCTTGCCGAAGGTCGGGCTGCCGACGACGTTGCCCGGCGGGCCGAGGTTGGGGTGGTTAAACAGGTCGAAGACATCTGCGCGAAGTTGCAGGCCGACGCCTCTCCCCGCTTGCACGTTCTTGATCAGCGATACGTCGGTGTTGTGGAAGGCCGGCCCGATAACGGCGTTCCTGGCGAGATTGCCGAAGCGATCGACCGGAACGAACACCGACGGATCGAACCACCGGTCGACGGCACCGATCATCCGGATCGGCCCGGTCACATCCGGACGCACGCTGTTCGGCACGCCATTCAGCGTGCTGTTGCTCGTGACGATGTTGACCGGATTGCCGCTCTGAGATTGGATGACCGCGGCGACTTGCCACCCTCTTGTCAGGGCGTGGCCTGTCGACGGCAGCGTGTAAATGGCGGTGAAGACGAATCGATGTCGCGCGTCGAAGTCCGAGAGCCCGTACTGATTTGGAATGTCGTACGCGTCCTGCACCGCGAAGCCGGACGAGTTGAGGGAATTCGTGTCGAGCGACCTTGATAGCGTGTAAGAGGTGTCGAACTGCAGCCCGTCCGACAGGCGCTTCGTGACAGACGCCCAGAAGGCGTCATACGCCGAAAAGCCGCTGCTCTCCACCTGCGTGATATTGCCGAGGGGTGTGCCCGGCAGTATCGGACTGGAAACAGACAGGGAAGCGAACGGGCGCACACCGTTCACGGGCTGGTTGATGTTGCGTGAAATTCGCAGGTCGGCGCCGCGGGAGCCGACGTATCCCATCGTCACCGCGAGGGTGCCGGTGAGCTGCCGCTGCACATTCACGTTCCACGATTGCAGCGAGGCGTTGCGGAATTCCGGATCGACGGTTGCCGGAGCTAGACCGCCGGGCAGCGCTGCGTCGATTGCGGCGGCGAGGGATATCGATCCGGCTGCGGTCAGCGGCGCCGCGAACGGCGGATTGCCCGCGGTATCCCTCACCGCGGTCGTGCCCGGCTCGTCCACTGTCCACGCGTAGGCGCCACGGAGAACAGTACGGCCATCCTCCGTGACCGTCCACGCCAGGCCAAGCCGTGGTTCGAAGTTCCTGTTGTTCTGCTGGTAAATGCGCTCCGCGTCGATGCCGACGCGCACCAACGAGACCTTGGCTGCGTCGAAGACCACGAACCTGTTGTTCCGTTCAGTCGGGGTGACGTGCCATTCGTAGCGCATCCCGAGCTGGAGGGTGAGGTTGGGCCGGATGGTGACCTGGTCCTGAAAGAACGCCGCCGCGGCCCGCTGATCGACGATGCTGCGGCGCTGCCCCAGCGTAATCGTGAACGCGTTCGCCGTCCCGGCCAGAAACCCCGCGACGCTCGGGAAATTGAACACTCCGGCGCCTTCGGCGAAGTTCTCGTTGATGAAGTGTCGGTACTCGCCGCCAATTTTCATCGCGTGCGGACCGCTCCATCGACTGACAGCGTCGGCGAACACATAGGACGTGTCATATCGTCCTTGCGGCAGAGTTCCGGGCCCCCCGAAGATCAGGTCGCCGGCGACGACCATCTGTGGCAGCCCAATCGGGCGCGTGACTCCGTTCGCGATGCCGAATGCCACTGGATTGAGCGGTGCGGCCGGGAACGTCCCTCCCCGCAGGCGGCTGCGGCCGAATCGAGCTTCGTTCAGAAGTGCGCCGCCGAACGTATGCGTTTCGTTGACGGTCAGAAGGCTGGCAGACGGCCTGCTCACGTTCCCGAAGCCCGGAATCGTGGTGCCTTGCGAACCCGGTTCGTTTGCGCTGACCTGCTGCCTGCCGTAGAACGCCTGCAGACGATCGTTCTGCCCTGCTTTGTGCAGAAGATCGACCGTCCACCGATCCGTGTCGACGACCGCCGGAGCCGACCCGACGAAGCGCGGCGTTCCGTCGGCGTCGAAGAAATTCGCGCGCGGAATCAAGGGGATCAGCCGCCGAGTGACCGGGTCGGCCGCCTCCGCGCGCTGTTCGTCGCTCAGCACCAGGCTGTTCATGTCGACGCCCTGCCGTTGTCTCAATCCCTCGTACGAGGCAAACGCGAACGTCCAGCCACGCCGGATCGGGCCGCCGGCGGTGGCGCCAAACTGGTTTCGCTGGAACAACTGTGGATCGCTCGACGTGAACTCGAAGAAGTTGCGAGCGTCGAAAGCGCTGTTTCGCACGTACTCGAACGCCTCGCCGTGGAACTTGTCCGTGCCCGAGCGCGTCACGATATTCATAATCGCGCCCGACACGTGACCGTTCTCCGCTCCAAACGCCGAATGATCGACCTTGAGTTCCTGGATGCTCCCAAGTGGAGGCTCGAAAATGAGCGAACCAAAAGTCAGGTTGTTGGTCGTGACGCCGTTGACGATGAATCCGACCGCCTCCTCGCGATTGCCCGCCACGTTGATCGCGAGCGCGCCGACCCCGCGAATCGGCCGGACGGAGAATCCCGACTGGGACGGCGCGACCGAGGTGGGCACAAGCAGACCGAGATCGACGAAGTGGCGACCGTTCAGCGGAATCTGTTGCACGGTCGCAGCCGTAACGACATGCCCGACGACGGCCGTTGCGCGATCGACGAGCGTGATCTCCGCCGTGACGACCACGGTTTCCGTTCTTCCGCCAACGGCCAGACGGAAGTCGCGCACGAGCGTGCGGCCGACATCGAGGTACAGGTCTTCGATCACCTCGGGACGAAAATTGAACGCTTCAGCGACGACCGTATACGCCCCCGCAGCGAGGGCGGCGATGTAGTAGCGCCCCTCGCGATCGGTGCGGGTGGACACTTCGAAAGCCGTTGTCGCGCTCCGGACGGTGACAACGGCCTCGGAGAGAGCTGCTCCAGAAACATCGGTCACGCGCCCCTGCAACGCCGCCGTCGTCTGGGCAAGAGAAAGAGAGGAGTGACAGAGCAGGACCGCTGCCACCAGTGCCCAGTGGCGTGGTGTTCCCTGCCTGCATGCGAACGACGTTTCACAACCGGCCGTGACCACGGGAGGCGCATCGGCGGGTACGAACAGCATTTGCCGTCGGACCTGCCGGGTATCAACCTTGCTCCAGACCCTGTGCTCCATGGCGAGTTCCTCGCCAATCGCGGACTCGTGGCCCCGGCATCGGCCATGCCTCGATCCACCCCTGGCCACCCAACAGGCGTCGCGCAGGAGCCATCGCTGCCGGCAGTCTCTCTCCCATTGGCAGGCGATGCGCGGCGCCCCTCCTGTCATGCCTAAGCGTCTCGCGCGACGTGCATCCGTAGCGGCCCGCCCGGCGGCAGACGTGACTTAGACGATCCCCTCCCGCATGGCGATCTGGATCAGCGCGGCGGTCGACTGGGCACCGAGATGCGTCATGATGCGGTATTTGTGAAACGCGATCGTGCGTACCGAGATGTCCAGAATCCCCGCCGCCTCCTTCATCGAACGCCCCTCGGCCACGAGTTGCAGCACCTCCCGCTGGCGCACCGTCAACTTCTTAACGGGCGTCTGCGGCCGCGGTTTGCGCGCCAGCGTTGCCAGCAGATCTCGAGCGAGCAGCGGAGTGATGTAGAAGCGACCCCGCATGACGTCGCGTACGGCGGCCCATAGCTCCGATGCCGTCGATCGCTTCAGGAGGTACGCAGCGCCACCGCTGCGGAATGCCTCTGCGCCCACCTCCGGATCTTCGTTCATCGTCAGGAAGATGATCCGCGTGTCGGGCACCATCCGCTGAAGCTGGCGGGCGGCGTCCATACCGCTCATCGAGGGCATCGATACGTCGAGAATTGCCACGTCCGGCCTAAGCCGTGGCGCGTCGTCAAGAAAGGATCGCGGATCGTCGTAACAGCCCACCACGTCGCACTCCGGTTCGAGGAGCTTGCCCAACGCCTCTGCGACGAGTGCCTGGTTATCGACGACGGCGGTTCGAGGTTTCGAACGAAAATCCATGGGTCAGGCGCCAAAGGGCGAGAGTAAAGAGCGTATAGAACGGCTCTAACGTCCACAAGTTGGACCTTCGTCTCATTTCCGGCCGTCATTACAGCGCGGAGCTCGATGAAGGGGAGGGTGCGCGATTCGCTTAGGTTGTTAGCCCGAGCACAGTCGGAAAAGTCAGCCGTGACGGCTTTCGGCCGGTAGATTGGAAAGCAGACGCACGAGCGCCGCCACCGAATCGACTTCGAGCTTATGCATGACGCGCCCTCGGTGCACCTTGATCGTCTTCTCGCTCGTGCCAAGTTCGAATGCGATCTGTTTGTTCGGGAAGCCGCGGGCCACGAGATCGCATACTTCACGCTCCCGTTTGGTCAGCCGCGCGAGCCGCTCTACCGCCGCCAGTTGTGCCCGACGCTGACGTTGGAGGTCAATGGCCTTCGATAGGGCGCGTGTGATCGTATCGAGCAGCTGCCGTTCTTCAACCGGCTTGACGAGGAAATCGATCGCACCTTCCCGCATTGCACGGACGGACGAGAGCACGTCTGCCTGGGCGCTCAGGAAAACGATGGGTATGGCGATGCCCTTTCGGCTCAACGCTTCTTGTACGTCCAGACCGCTCAAACCTGGCATTCGCAGATCGAGGAGGAGGCACGCGGCGCCTTCGTACGGAGAACGTTCCAGGAATACGGTGGGTGAAATGAACGTTTCCACAGGGAAGCCGTTCAATCGCAACAGCCGCTCCAGTGCCTTCAGGACGCTGGGATCGTCGTCGATGACGAAGACCCGGACTCCCTCATCCATATTCGTTCGCGCCTCCAGTTTATGCAGGGGCGACGCCCGATTTGCGCGTGGAATGAGGGTGTTTGCACGAAAAACGGCCGATCAGCTCGAATGTGACGCTCACAAACGAACGTGCGTGGCCTCCGTTTGCATGGGGTTCCCATTCACCTCATCCGCCTGCCCTATTGGTACTGAGAATTCGACCACGGTTCCGCTGGGCTGACGGTTGCGGGCACGAATCCACCCGCTATGGGTTTCGACGATTGATCGGGCAATAGCCAGCCCCATGCCCATCCCATGTTGTTTGGTCGTGTAAAACGGATCGAACACCTGTTCCGCCGTCCCCTCCGGGAGGCCGACGCCGGAATCGCTCACCATGACGCGAACTTCGCGAGCGTTCGCGCGAAGGCAGCTGACGCGGATCAATCGCTTGGTATCGCTTTCCGGAATGGCCTCGAAGGCATTCATCATGAGGTTCAACACGACTTGCTGCAACTGCACGCGATCGCCGTGCACGGTGAGCGGCAGTGAGTCGAGATCGAGCGTTACAGAGACATTCCGGATAATGGCCTCGCTGACCACGAGCTTTGCGACATCGCGAACCACGCCAACCAGATCCACGTCGGTCATCCGCGGCTCTCCCCGACGCAGCAACTCGCGCAGGCGGATGATCACTTCGCTTGCCCGACGCGCGTCGCTGGTAATGTCGACCACCGTGCTGCTCAGCTCAGCGTAATCCGGAGGTTTGCGCTGGAGGAGGCGTCTGGCCGCCTGCGCATTGCATATGATACCCGTGAGCGGCTGATTCAGCTGATGCGCGAGAGACGCCGTGAGCTCACCCACGGTGGAGAGCCGCCCGACATGCGCCAGTTCCTGTCGACTTCGCTGCACTTCTATTTCGGCCCGTCGCTGATCGGTGATGTCGTTAAGCGTTAATACGGCGCCGTCGTCCTTTCGTTTCAGTCGGTACTGCGGCAAGCAGCCACCAGCGAGTGCCATTTGATGTGATCGAGGTGTATTCGATGTCGAAACGTGATCTCGAGCCATTCAGCACTGCTCTTATGCCGTCAACGGCATCCTCCCTGGATACCGCCAGGAGATCATCCCCCTGCTGGATCTCCTGGCGCGGCACGAAACGACTAGCCTCCGCGTAGCGCGTCCAGTTCGCGTTCGCATTCACAAGACGCCCTTCCGCATCGATCACCGCAACGCCTTTCGTCAGCGAGTCGAGAATCGCAGACTTCATGTCTTCGCTCGCTCTCAGAGCGTCATCGGCTCGGCGGCGCACCAGCGCATTGGCGAGAACGTCGGACATGAGCCGCAGGTTTGCGACCAGTTCTTCCGGCCATGCGCGCTCGTTCGCCGCCCCGAATGCGAGCGCTCCCACCAGCTCCTCGCCTGCGAGCATCGGCATCAGCAAGAGAGCGTTGTAGCCTCGCGCCTTCAACGATGCATGGTCATGGTGAGCGACAAGGGGAAGGGCGGTCAGACTGGGCAGCACCACCGGACTCCGCGCAAGGATGCGACCCAGGATCCATGGACAATCGCGTTTCAGTCCATTGATTGCCCCAGCGAATCCTGGTCGCGTCCATTTGGAGATCAGCGTCATGTCGGAATCCGACACAGGCTGAAAAAGCCCCACGAATTCCAGGCCGAAGAGCGCACCGGTACGCCTCAACCACTCATCGGAGATGGCCTGGAGGTGCCGGCTGGGAATTTGCGCGAACGAACGTGAAAACTCGAACAGGAGCTTTTCAAACCGGAGCCGCTCGCTAATCGCATGCATGGCGCGGCGCCGCTCTTCTATGAGAGTGGCCAACCCGAGAAGCGTGATGCCGGTGGCGATGAGGAAGACTTGCATCGTGAGGAAGGAATTCTCCCGCAGCACCAAGTAAAACGAACCGCCGCCGCCATTGACGACGGACCATGCGGCGATGCAGGTCGTCACGAGCAGGGCGAGACTGACGGCCGCGGGACTGAACCGAAGGGCTGCCCACAGGTACAAAGGGCAACTGCAGGATGAGGGGCGAAGCCGACGTCAACTCGAGCAGAGTCCCGGAACCGGACGGGACGCGGTAGGCGAGCCATCCGGCCACGACGAGACACGTCCCGAGCGCGGCCGCTTCGGCATATCGGGATATCGACGCCTGACGCAGCCATCCGCGTATGCGAGTCAGCCCACCCACGATGGCCGGCGTGATCGTCAACTGTGCGAGTACGTTCGACGGGAATCGAATGCGCCAGACGACCCAATACGACTCACCCGTAAACCATGCCGCGACTGCGGCGTCTGCGAACGTCGACAGCAGGGGGGCAATGAACACGACCGCGCAGGCAAACGCACGAAACCGGCGAAACGTGTCGAAAGATGACGGCTCATCGCTCAGCAATCTGAGCGTGTACGCGGCGAGCAGCGCCTCGAGACAATTCGTCGCATAGAACGAGATGATGAGCGACAGTGGCCAGCCGGTTGGTAGCTGGGTCGCAATGTGGGCCGGGAGCGCGCTCAGCAGAACGGCGAACCAACGCCGCGGCGGGGTCAAGAGCAGCGCACTCGTCAGGATGGCGTTGGGCGGCCAGAGGAGCGACGGGGTGGCAGTCGGAGGAGTGAGAGCGAGTCCGACGAGGCTGCCGATGTAGTAGGCGACCCCGACCGTCATCAACCCCGCGACGAAGGCAAAGTCCTCCCTTCGCGTAGCACCAGTTCCCGTCAATCTCATATGTCTCGGCGATTTCCGGGCCGTCGCGCCACCATGACATGGCCCGGCGGGTCTAATTTACGCCGTGTGCAGGCTGCCTCAATCACCCTGACGCCGCGGGGCCGTATCGTACCGAATGACGACGATGATGAGAACACTCACGGCGCTTACTCTCCGTGGTTGCACGTGAAGCTCCGCCGGTCGGTCGGAACGGACGACGCCGCCGTCGAACGTGCAACGAAAAAGACAAAAACGTCGGAGGACAATTTATGCGCCCGGCAATGCTGTGTGGGCAATACGACTTTGGTCTGTACCGCCTCAGCTTCGCCCGCCGACGCTTACGGGCTCTTCCGATGGGCTCAGATTTCGTGCAATCTGGTGGTAGCACTGCGGATGAGTCGTACGACCAAAGTCCAACTTGAGCACCATGGACGCAGCCGTTAGGCTGCCGCTCGACGGACTACGTCCGGCGGCGACGCCCGTTGCGCCCAGGATCCGCCGGTCGGCTTAGGGGCCCACGCGTGGATTTGGATACCTGGTACATCGTCGGCATATTTTTGCTGATTGCCCTGCAAGGGGTGACGATTGCACGCCTCGGTATTCTCCGCTCGCGCCGCCGTGCCGTCGAGGAACGTAATCGAGCCATGCTGCGCGCTGCGCCGGACATGATGTTTCTCCTGACTCGGGACGGCATGTACGTCGACTATCACGCGCCGAGCGAGAACCTCCTCGCGGTGAAGCCACAGCAGTTTCTGGGACGGCGGATTCGCGATGTGCTGCCGCCTTCGCTTGCCACATTGTTCGAAGAGTGTTTCGATCGACTGTCCTCGGAACCTGCACCAACCATCGTCGAATACCCCCTGGATCTGGGTGGCGAGGAGCGTCATTACGAAGCCCGGATGGTGCCGTGCGGAGATGACCACGTACTGAGCGTCGTGCGGGACATCACGGACAGAAAACGGGCAGAGGCGGCCCTCCAAAAGGCCCAGGAGCGATACGCCCTCGCGACAGCGGCGGGTGGTGTTGCCGTGTGGGACTGGAACCTCGAAACCAATGAGTTCTATATCGACCCGTCGTTGAAGGCGATGCTCGGGTACGACGACGACGACATCGCCAATCGGCTGGACGATTGGACAAAGATCATGCATCCCGATGATGTCACCGCGGTGCTGGCGCACGCGAGGGATCACGTCGGTAGCGACAGTCCGTATTACGAGGTGGAACACCGAATGGTGCATGCCGACGGCAGCATTCGATGGTTCCTGACTCGCGGCTCGGCGGTGCGGCGCGACGGCGGCGTCCGCATCGTGGGTACCGAGACCGATATCACCAGGCGAAAGGAGTCAGAGCGGGCACTGCGGGAGACTGAGGCCGAGCTGTTACGCGTATCACGCCTCACCGAACTGGGAGAATTCACGGCGTCCATTGCTCACGAAGTACATCAGCCACTTACGGCGATCACTCTCAACGCCAGGGCCTGCATCACAACACTTAATGCCGCGCAGACCGACACAATCGAAATGCGAGCGGCCGTCGACGAGATCATCGAAGCAAGCGCGAAGGCTACCGAGGTCATCCGTCGTAATCGCGAGTTGTTCAAACACCACCGCGTCCAAAAGGTCCGCCTCGATCTCAGCAACGTCATCATGGACACGCTGGAGTTGACTGCAGCGCGGCGCGAGAGCAGCAACGTTCGGCTCGCGACCATGGTCCCGACTCGGCTGCCGCCGATCGATGGAGACCGTGTCGAGCTTCAGCAGGTCCTACTGAATCTCATCGCCAATAGCATTGAGGCAATGGAATCCGTCGAGCCCCGATTGCGAGCGATCTGGATCGTCGCATCAGCGGTTCCGTCCCAGGGTGTCGTGCAGGTGTCGGTCAGCGACAACGGTATCGGCCTGGACGGCGTCGATATGGAGCGGATATTCAGTCGTTTTTACACAACCAAGACGAACGGCACAGGAGTCGGACTGTCTCTCTGTCGATCGATCATCGATGCCCATGGAGGGCGGCTCTGGGCGCAGCCGAACTTCCCGCGCGGTGCGACATTCTCCTTCACGGTTCCTATGGCGTCGACGCCGGTGCAGGGCGACGAGACGACCGTCGAGTGGGCAAGCGCGGAGCGATGAGGACGAATCGGGCCACGCCTCGGCCCGGTGTACATGGTGCGGCTCGCCTGATTCGGCCGCGCCCCTTCGCGGTCGTACGGCCAAGGTCCCATAGCGGCCACCAATACCGCCGACCTATTCTCAGCCCCGCTCGATGCCCCCAATGAGTTTCGGAAGGGGAGATGGCCGTGAGATGGTATTTCCAGCCCTTCTGGTTCGATCCGAGTATTCACGCCCTGTGGCGTGATAACACCCGCATCGCCTTTCAATCGAGGCCGGCAGCCGTTCTCGAATGGCTCGTTCAAAACGCGGGGTCGGTGGTCACGAAGGAAACGCTCCTCCACAACATCTGGTCAACCGCTGGCGTCGGCACGACCGCCGTCAAGGAGTGCATCAGCAAAATTCGAAAGGCCTTGGACGATGACATTCAGCATCCGAGGTACATCGAAACGAGGCGACGGTCAGGCTACCGATTCATTGCACGCGTGACGACCGGCCGCGACGACCCCATCGTCCGGTCACCAGTTGTCGACGCGGATCGGGCGATGGCCTTGATACACGAGCACTTCGGTGCGGCAAATCGCGGAGATTGTCGAGTGGTGTTCGTGACCGGCCCCGCCGGCATCGGAAAGACCGCGCTCTGCGAGCGGTTCATTCGTGAACTCGACGATTACGAGGGCGTGTGGATCGGACGGGGACGATGTTCGCCGACCACAGGCATGCCGTTGTTGTCGCCGATCATCGAGGCGCTGGCCGACATGTGTGCGAGGACTGGCGATGCCATTGAAGCCGTTGAGCGGTTTGCGCCGTCCTGGCTGGGACCGGTGTTCACGGGAGTGGGCGCCGATCCTGTGGACATTGCTTTTGTGCTGCAACAGCCGGACACGCCGTCGCGGCTGGTGCGTGAGCTCGGCAGGATGTTGGAAATCGTGGCGCTGCAGCGCACTATCGTGTTGTTCATCGACGATTTGCAGCACGCCGACCGAAGGACCGTCGAATTGCTCGGGGCGATCGGACGATGCCCGCCTTCGGCGCGGATACTGGTCGTGGTCACGATCCGGTCGGGCGAGACGGTCAGGTCCGCGTACAGCTCGCCACAATGCGCGTAGAACTCAATCTTCGACACCGAGGCGGCGATGTCTCGCTCATGCGTTCCACCGAGTCCACGGCACCTGGGGGCCGCGCGGCGGCCGTCAGCCTGCCTCGCCCTCGACCATGGCTTTGAACCGAGGCTGGCCGCGTGATTTCGGGCGGGCCGCTCGACCCAGACGGCCGACGCCGCCACGTTCAACCCGCCCCTCCACGGACGTGGCGTCAGGCCGGAACTGAATCGCGTGTAATCGTGCGTACAGGCCACGAGCGGCAATCAGCTCCTCATGTGTGCCGCGCTCTGCAATGACACCATCGTCCAGCACAAAGATTACGTCGGCGTTCTGAACGGTCCTCAGACGGTGGGCAATGGTGATCGACGTGCACTCTTTCATGAGATGCGCCAGGCCGCTGAAGATCAGATCCTCTGATTCCGGATCGAGTGCGGCGGACGGCTCGTCGAGAAGCAAGATGCGCGTGTTTCGCACGATCGCCCGCGCGATCGCAATCCGCTGGCGCTGTCCGCCCGACAGCGTGTCACCCCGCTCGCCGAGGATGGTGTCGTACCCGAGCGGCAGCCGATCGATGAAGCCGTGCGCGTTGGCGACCGTGGCAGCCTGCACGATCTCGTCCCGAGTGGCTCCCGGCCGTCCGTAGGCGATGTTGTCGGCCAGCGACGCGCGAAACAGCACCGGCTCCTGCAGGACGAGGCTGACCTGCTCGCGAAGGGAGGCGAGCGTGTATGTCCGGTACGTCGCGCCCATCGATCCGGACCTCGCCGCCGAGCACGTCGTAGAGCCGGGAAATGAGGCTGACGAGGGTTGATTTCCCGCAGCCGGTGGCGCCCACGAGCGCCGCCCGCTGTCCTGGTTCGACCACGAGGTTGACCTCCTTCAAGACCGCAGTAGCGGAGTCATAGCCGAACCGGACGTCCACGAACTCGACACGCCCTTCGAATTGCGGCGCCGGGTACGCGCCCGGCCGATCGGCGACCACGCTTTCGACAGCCAGGATCTCGCCGATGCGCTCGAAGCCGACGGCTGCCTTCGAAAGCGTGTCGGCCATCTTCGAGAGATCCTTCATTGGCTTGTACATCCGCTCCAGATAGAACACGAATACGATGAGCGAGCCGGCCGTCAAGTCGCCGTCGAGCACCAGCCGCGCTCCGAACCACAGCGCCAGCGCCGTTCCGATCGCCACGACAACGTCGACCAGTGGTGCGAGCCGTGCCTTTAACCGACGCGCCTGCAGCGTCAAATCGGAGTTCGCCTGGCTTTCCCGGTCGAATCGGCGCTCTTCGAATTCCTCGCGGGCGAGCGCCTTTACGACACGAGCGGATGCGATTGACTCCTGAACGACCGAGGCCACCTGGCTTTCCTTCTGCTTGGCGGCCCGCGACGCGCTCTTGATCTGTCGCGACAGGTAGTAGACAAGGACAAACAGGATTGGAGCGGTGGACAGGCCGATGACGCTGAACCGCCAGTCGAGCCACGACATGACCGCCAGCATCCCGACAATCATGATGCCGTCGAGCACCATGCCAAGCACCGCGGACGTGATGAAATTTTCGATGGCGTCGACATCGCTCGTGAGCCGCAGCACCATGTCTCCGGTCCGCTGTCGTTCGTAGAACGAGAGCGACAGCCGCTGGACATGGTGATACAGCAGACGGCGCAGGTCGTACCCGACATGAGTCCCGACAGACGTCGACAGGTGTCGCTGGACGTATGAGCAGATGGCGCCGACGAGCGCGATCGCGATCACGGCGAGGGCGGCGGCGCCGATCAGGTGGGCGGGTTCGTCTGTCAACCATCCGGGGAGCCAGGCCGGCGGTGCTTTCGCGCCGATTACATGGTCGAGGACGATCTTGAGCGGCCACGGCTGGAGCAGACCGGCGCCGCCCTCGACGAGCATCACGACGGATGCGATGGCGAGCGCTCCCCGGTACGGCGCGAGGAGCCGAGTGACACGCAGACGACGCGACGGCACCTTCGTCAGGACGGCACGTGGCGGAGCACGTTCGTCAATCGCCACAGCGCATGGACGCGTCGCGCGAAACGTCGCGGCTTCTCGTTGTAGATGCGGGCGCCGAGGGCCCGCGCCTTTCGCCGAAGCTCCCCTTGATATCGTCTGATGATCCGCAGCCGCCGGGCCGTCTCATCGCGTGAAACCGTCATCTCGGCGCTGAGGATCGCGCGCATCAAGGCGAAGTTGTGATACTCGCCCAGCACATCGTCGAGAGCCTCGAGCCGGCGTTCGTACGCCACCAGACGGTTGCCGCACCGCGATTCGATCAGCCGGACCTGGAACCAGTGGTCTTTCACAAGGCGTCGCCACACATGGAAGTTGTCCGCGGTTGGATGTGCCATTGCTGCCGCCATGGCCTGGCGGGCGCGCCGGCACGTCGATTCCAGGGCCTGGCCCACCGGCCGGAAGCCGGCGCGCTTCAACTGCCAGCTCTTCACCTGGGTCCGTTCCTCGCGCAGGATTGTCGACACCGTCTTCAACACGCGCTGGACCTTGGCCTGACGGTCGGCGCGCACCTCCCGTTCGAGCAGTCCCGCCCGAAATGAGGCGAGCGCCGCCGCGGCGAAGTCGTCGCGGTACTTCTCTGCCAGTCGATCGAGCGCCTGCACCACGCCTTGGCCGTCGGCGACAGGTGCGAGCAGGCGCGCACTGTGGCGCAACCGCTTGTCGAGCGGCTCGAACGTGCCGCCGAGCGCGGACCGCACCAGCCGGAGGGCGGCGCGGATCTTCTTCACGCGGCGCCTCGCCCGGTGCACGGCAGCATCGCTGTCCGGGTTGCCAATCGCCCTCAGCTCGGTGACGGCAAGTTCGAACTGACGGACGACGATTCGCTTGACCTCCCTCGCAACTGGTTCTTCCGGCTTCAGTCGGAATCCCACGACGAATCTCCTTCAGGACGCCATCCGGCGTCGGGCGTGAGGACTCGGATGTGCCCGTGGCTGGCGAAAGCATCCAATCTTGAGGAGCCGCGCGACCGCAAACGTGATGATGACGCCGACACTCGTCGCCACGGCCCCAATCGTGATCTGCGCCCGCACCGCCCCGATCGGCAGCAGTCCGCTCGCGAAGAAGAGCGCGAACGTAAACCCGCTGGCCGTAGACAGCGCGGCAACCACCAGGTGTCGCCATCCGACACCCGGCGGGAGGTGCAGACCAACGCCGACCGCGACGGCAATTGCGGCGAGCACGCCGACGGGCCGTCCTACGAGCGCAGCCGTCAACAAGGCCCACGTCCCGGTGTCGTAGCCGCGCAGCACGACGCCGGCATTCACCAGACCGAAGAAGAAGAGCACAACCTGGACGAGATGATTCCACTCGTGCTCGAAATGGTGCGTCGCGTCGTCATCGGGCGGCGGCGTGAACAGATCCATGCGGCGGGGCTCGTGTGGAAGCAATGGCACAAGCGGCAGAAACGCCAGCGCCGGGTGCAGGCCGAGCCAGTAGAAGGCCCACCACGAGGCCGTGCCGCAGATCGCGATGTACGGCCAGAACGCCGGGACTCTCCACGAGCGCAGCAGCATCGCGATGCCGATCGCCATGACTACGAGAATGGTCCCGATCGCCCGCGTTTCGTCGACGGTATCCTGAACAGCGACGACGAAGGTGCCGAAGATGTTCGTGGCGATGCCGAGGAGGAGAACGAAAGGCAGGACGGCGCTGCGCGGAGCGATGATCTTCAGGACGTAGTACGCGACCGCGACGTCGATCGCGCACGCCACCGGCCATGCCTGGGACAGCACGGTCTCGTGCTGGATGTTGACGTAGGCGAGGTAGGTGACCGCGGCGCCAATGGTTCCGCCCGCCGCTGCGACAAGGCCCAGGCCCCACCGTCGCCATGAATGCAGCGCACCACCGGGCATCACGGCCTCGACGATCTCCTGGGCGATCAGCGCGAAGAAGAAGGCCATGCCGACGTCGTTGACGAGGAAGCGGAGCGGCTGCGCAAACCTGAAGTAGCTCTCGGCAGCGACATTGGCCCACACGAGCGCGATCAGTGCGCCGGCCGGCAGCAGGAGAAAATGATCGCTGGCGAACGCGATCGCACGGACGGCGGTGCCCCCCTTTCGGTGCCGGACGACGACGTGACGCTGTGAAAGGGCGTGATGCGTCATAACGTCCCGTCCTCCGCCTCTGCGGTTCTGCGACGGATCGTCGCCGAGTCGACGACACGGCCCGTCCTGGCCCTCGCCTGGAAGCGCATCTCGTCACCGCCGATTTCCACGAGCATGAACGTGTGATCCGTATCGAAGAAGGCAGCGGTCGATGCCGCCGGGTTGACGTCGCCCTTCCGCAGCTGGCCGCTGGCCCCGGCCACGAAATAGGTGATTCCCTTTTGAGGCTTCAGTCGCTCGTAGACGTGGTCGTGGCCCGAGAACACCACATCGACGCCGTATTTCACGAGAAGGGGTTCGAGCGCTACGCGCAGGGCGACGTCCGAGCCGTGGCGTCCGGCGTTCGAGTAGAGCGGATGATGGAAGTAGCAGATCTTCCACCCATCCGCAGACGCCTTCAGGGCGGTCTCGAGCCAGCTCAGTTGCCGTGCATCGAGCAGACCGGTATCGAGGACGAAGAACCGTACGTTCTTCTTGACGAACGTGTAGTAGCGCTCGCCGTTCATGTTGAACGGCTTGTATAAGCGGTTCGTCGGCTTGTCGTGATTACCCAGCGCGGCGTAGAACTGCACACCAGCCTTCAGCAATGTCGTGTACGGCCGCTCGAACTTGTCCACGAAATCCTGCGGCTCCTGACGTCCGTAGATGTTGTCGCCGAGCATCACGACGAACGTGAAGGGAAACGTGCCGTGCGCAGCGGCCATTTGCTCCCCGACGGCGTACTGCGCGGCTCCGCCGGTACCGTTGTCGCCGATGACGGCGAACTTCACGGAATCGGGCAGGGCCGGCGGCGCCGTAACCTGACCCGCATAGAGCGAGAACGTCGACGCGACGATTACGAGAAGCGGAACCAGGCGGCGCACATCTCACCGCCTCTCGGTGCGCGAGGAATGCGTGAGGACGAGCTCACGAGCTCGCGCGACCCTGTCGTGCAGCGCGCTGACGCGAGGAGGGCGCCACGCAGAAGAGCGGAGTTTACATCGCCGTCTCGAGCATGAATACCGGCGCGGGGCTGTTGTCGTCTTGGTCCCGGATACCGGAAGGCAAATGCGGTGGTAACGAGCAACGCTCCGAAACAGCATCAGAACCCTCCTGGTATGCCAGCGCGTGCCAGCACCGCGACCCGTCTCCGCCTGCGCCCGACCGAGTTCGCGGAATCAACGGGAGGAGTCGGGGCAAGACATCCGCCAAAGTCGAACGGCGACCGCCGACCTGGAAACGGGGCATGCTTGCGGTGGCGGCAAGGGCACGCCTTCCGGGTCACTACGCTCAACGCAACGAAATGCTGTGAGGGACGTGACGAGAGACAGTCACCGCGCGGCGCCGATCGCTGGCACGAGCGATGACGACCGCCCGCGAATGCCGCAAATCAGGCGAGTCGGCGTCTCCTCAGGCCACAGCGGTTGCAGCGCTCGGACAACGCACTGATGGTCTGAGCTTTGCTCGGTCGAGCACATCAGCCACGCGTGACGTCTTTTCATCGCCAGCGTTCTTCCGCTGAATCCGTGCAGGCCGTCCGCGTTGCGAACAGGAGGGCACATGCTGACAAGCGCACTTTCCGATTTGTTGCAACGCATCCGCGCCGAATACCAGGAGAGTCCCGGAATGCGCCTGACCAGGGCGCAGGCGCAACGGTTATGGGGCCTGGACGCAGGGACCTGCGACACCCTGCTCGGACACCTCCTCGACACCGGATTCCTCAAGCGCACATTCCGTGACGGATACGTGCGGGCGGACAATTGGCCGTGATGATTGCCTCTCTCGTAATTTTGCGGGCAAGAACTGGTAATTCGTCGAGTATGCAGCGACCAGGCAATCACGTACAGTGCGTCGTATCCAACGCTTGCACCGTGACGAGGAAAGCCTATGGAGACGCCATTTTCCACGCCGTCCGACGAGGGTCGACGGCTCGATTGCCTTATCAACGAACTCTCGTCGACGCCGATCCAGTTCAGGCAGCAGGCGATCTCGGCTGCCGTCGAAGGCACGATTCGCGAGATCGTGGAGCTGACGCACGTCGATCGGGGATCCCTCATGGAGCTTTCTGGTCCACGAGATACCATTGACGCTCTTTATGAGTATCCACCGCCGTCAATCAGCGACGAGGACTCCGGGCAGGATCCGCGACGATGGTCGTGGATCGTCCAGCGGCTCGCCAATGCCGATGAACCTGTGGTGTATGGGAGTACCCGCGAAGGCGCACGAGGCGAGTTGCCGCAGGGCGTCGCATCGGCGATCGGCATACCTGTCTCCATCGGCGAACACCACATGTGCATGCTGGCGCTGGAGACGTTCGCCACACCACGCGCCTGGCCGAACGCGATCGTCGAGCGCCTGCGCAACCTTGCTGGGGTCCTGGCTGCGGAGCTCGACCGTCTCCGGCGCGAGGCGACGCTCTTTGCCACACGCGCTGGTCCCGTCGCGCGGACACCGCGGCCCGGCGAAGGAAGCACGCCGGGAACGCGCTCGTCCGGAGGCGGGTTCGGGATCGCGGGCGAAAGCGCGCCGCTGCGGGCGGCACTGACGCGGCTGCAGCAGGTGGCGGCAACCGACGCCACAGGTCCTGCTGCTCGGGGAAACAGGCACCGGCAAGGAATTGTTCGCTCGGGCGCTTCACGCATCCAGCGCTCGCGTCAGATACCCACTGGTCACGATCAACTGCGCCGCCCTGCCGCCCTCGCTGGTCGAAAGCGAACTGTTCGGATACGAGCGTGGCGCATTCACCGGCGCCATCGCGCAACGACGCGGACGGTTCGAGGTGGCGCATCGCGGAACGCTGTTCCTCGACGAAATCGGCGACCTGCCGCTCGATATCCAGGCGAAATTGCTGCGCGTGCTGCAGGACCGCACATTCGAGCGGCTTGGATCCTCGCAGACGCAGACCGTAGACGTGCGGATCGTCGCCGCAACCCATCGCCGCCTCGAGGACGCGGTGGCAGGCGGCGCGTTCCGTGAAGACTTGTACTATCGCCTGAATGTGTTTCCCATCAGGATGCCGGCGCTCCGCGATCGACTGGATGACATTCCGGCGCTTGTCTGGGCGATTGTCCGCAAACGGCAGCAGGCGATGCGACGCTCCATTGCCACGGTACCGGCCAGCGTCATCAGCGCGCTCCAGGCTCATTCGTGGCCCGGTAATGTCCGCGAGCTGCAGAACGTCATCGAGCGAGGGCTCATCCACTCGACCGGCGACGTGCTCGTGCTGGCCGATGAGGACTTCGACGTCGATGTGCGGCCGCTGCCGCAAACGAAGACGCTCAAATCGGTGGAGCGCGCGCACATTCAAGAAGTACTTCAGGACTGTGAGTGGCGGATAAACGGCAGCGGCAACGCAGCCGAACGGCTCGGGTTGCATCCGAATACGCTGCGCTTCCGCATGAAAAAGCTCGGCATCGGCAGGGACAACTCGCTTAGCGCCATCGGCGTTTCGTCACGCGCCTCACGGGCGTCATAGCGCAGGAGGTGCCCAGCCGTGACCGCTATCGAGCGGACAATGCCTCGCGCTCTGTGAGCGTGTCAGTACGCCGACTCGACGCCGCACGGACGCGTTCCACTCGGTGCCAGTCGGTGCAGTGGCTCGTCGACATCACGGACTGCCCGCGCTCGACGAGCACATCCCACCCTTCCTGAGACGAAAGAACGACGCGGCAATGCACCACTGCACTCTCGTCGCGGTCTGGTGCGGATTCGCTGAGGATGTGATCGTTGTTCACAGCCGGTAACCCCCCACAGTGGCCATCGCATCGAACGTACCGGGCAGATGCGTTGGTTCATTTCGTCGACGTGTTCCGCGTTGCGTGCTCGGACGCGCTGACCGGATATGGTGACCGTGCTGACAAGCACCGGTGAGCGGGTGAGGCGACACGCCTGCCAGCGTTCAGCGACGCCTGTTTGTAGGGCCTGCCGGCGACAACGTCGTCCGGTACGTCCGATGCACCGTTGGTGAATGATGTCGAGTCCGTTGCCGACTACGTGCACGACGCCGACACGCTGTGTTTGTCCTCCGCTCGTGCGTGCCGCTCGGCACGGTCGTGCCCGCTCCGGCAACGGCCGGCATCGTTCGCTCCGTCTCAGCAGCGGACTGTGGCGGCGGGGCGTCATTGGTCTGACGGGGCTGTCGGCGACGGCAGTCGATGCGGTTCGAGAGGACGGTTCGCGACCTCACACGCGTAGCGTGATGGATTCGAACGGAAGTCAATTTCGTGAGTGGTGTACCCCTACGTGGGAACGTCGATTCGAACGAGATACGTTGCGCGATAACCGGAACACCACACGGTCCGCGCGACTCGATGCATGCTGTGCGGAACTGGGGACTCGCTGGAAAGGTCGATTCGTACGCGACGAATGACCGTCACGCGCACACGATGAGTCACGGCGCCGCGGCCGTACAGGTTATGAATGCGGACGCGCACCTACCCGCACGGTGGCGCCGCGAGGGGCTACCATGGAAACCGTCGCACTGATTCAGGACGAGATCGAGAAGCTGGTTAGCGAGCTGTCGTCGGGAATGGTCGGCATCGCATTCGACGACCTTACCACCGCCATCGACGATTCGCTGCGTCGGATTGGCGAGGCACTCGATGTCGATCACGTCATCCTCGTCGATGTGACAGACCGGGCGGCGATCGAGAAGGCGCGTGACTGGACGAATCCGGCACTGTCGTCGCTCGACGTCGCGGACACCGAGCCACTCACGACGCTGATTCAGTCGCTGGACATCGGCAGGGATCCGATTGTGCTCGACCGCGTAGGCGACGACCTGCGCGCCCACGCCAGCAATGGGCTCGAGGCACAGGCGGAATCGCCGACAGTGAAGTCAGCGCTGGTCATGCCGGTCTCGGTCTCGCCGGAATTCACCTGTGTCCTGGCGATGGGAACCATCCGGCACTACCGAACGTGGTTCGAACCGGTCGTCGAACAACTTCAGCTGCTCGCCCACATTCTGACAACGTCCTGGCATCGCCACGACCAGGAGCTCGCGTTGCGCCAGAGCCGTGCCGAAATCGCGCGTTTGACGACCCGCCTCGGCGGTGAGACCCACGAATCCTCCAGACACAGGACCGCCGCCCGCACCTTCGACGAAATCGTCGGCGACAGTCCGGCGTTGCGCGCGGCGCTTGCACGTCTGCAGGAGGTCACTCCCAGCGACACGACGGTGTTGCTGCTCGGCGAGACGGGCACCGGCAAGGAGCTCTTCGCCAAAGCCGTTCACGCGGGGAGCCCCCGCCGGCATTTTCCTCTTGTCTCAGTGAACTGTGCCGCGCTGCCGCCGACGCTGATCGAGAGCGAGCTGTTCGGCCACGAGCGCGGAGCCTTCACCGGAGCGATGACGCAGCGCCAGGGCCGGTTCGAGCTGGCGCACCGGGGAACGCTGTTCCTGGACGAGATCGGCGATCTGCCGCTTGACCTGCAGTCGAAACTGTTGCGGGTGCTGCAGGAAGGCGAATTCGAGCGGCTGGGTGCGTCGCGCACTCGGAAGGTCGATGTTCGAATCGTGGCCGCGACACACTCGTGATCTCGACGAGGAAATCGCCGACGGGACCTTCCGTGAAGACCTGTACTATCGCTTGAACGTGTTTCCGATCCGGCTGCCGACGCTGCGCGAGCGGCGGTCCGACATTCCCGCGCTGGTCTGGTATCTCATTCACAAGCGTCAGGTCGATATGCATCGCTGGATCAAGCAGGTGAGCGAGGAAACGATGGACCGTCTTCAGCAGCACTCGTGGCCGGGCAACATACGGGAGCTGGAAAACGTCATCGAGCGTGCGTTGATTCATTCGACCGGTGACGTGCTGGTGCTGCTCGACGAGGACATCGAGTCGCCCAGCGATGCGGCGCTCCAGAACGGCACGCTCGAGTCCGTCGAACGCATGCACATCGAGGAGATCCTGCGCGAGTGCGGCGGGCGCATCAACGGCCGGGGGAACGCGGCCGAACGCCTCGGCATGCATCCGAATACGTTGCGTTTCCGCATGAAACGCTTGGGTATCGTGCGCATGCGGCGGCCAGTCGGCTCGACACGCCCTTCGCCGGCCCGTGTGCGGTGAAATCGCCGAACGTGCCCATTCCTCAGCCGTCACTCCAACGAGGGTAGTCATCCGCGGCATCGGCACGCGCGTCGACGAACGCGCGCGCTCGGCCGCATGCTGCGCCACCGAGCGAGCGCGTTCGCGTTCTGACGATCAGACATGTCCGCCGCCTCCGGCTAATTGTCGCCGATGACGACGGGTGGTTATTGGCCGACGCGTGCCGGCAGGCTCGCGGCGCTGCATGCCGACTGTCTCGTTCGCCGCGACGTCGGCGACCGCAGGAGCGCGACTTGCAGATACCTGTGGCGCGACTATCGTCATGCCAAAGAAGGTACGAATCCTCGAACAGATCGGCGCCAAGAGCCTGCTGCTCCCGGAACTGATCAACCGCGCACTCGCCGCCAATGATCGGGTGAAGTACTACGTGGAGCTGCTGCAGATGGCTGCGGCGCACGCGCAGGCGCCGAACCAGCGGACAAGCAACCTCCACGATGAGCGTGTCGCCAGCGGTGTCGACGCCGCGAACTTCGATCAGATCGTCGAAGAGAGCCGGGCGCTGTCGCCCGACCTGTTTCTGATTCCCTCCGCGAGCAAGGTCTTCGAGCTGCTCGTCAGCGACTTGCACCAGATGCTCGAACCGCTGCACGTCGCGGCGACGTCCGACCCGGAGCTGCGGGAACGCGTCGAGGTGTACATGCACCGGCTTGCCGACGGCATCGCGCGCACATCCCGCTGCGACGATGACCACGTGTCGTCCCTGGTGCTCGAGGCTCTCGCACGCCGGGGCACAGTCAGCCACGACAGCGTGCACCAGCTCATTACCGATCTGCACTGGGAGCTCAATCACCTGCAGGCCGGCGTGGCCGTGGAATCGATCGACGGCGCCCGGGTCCACGGCCTCTCCGACGGCGACCGCGTCCTGGTGCGGGCGTTCATGAAAGGCGTCAATGAGACCGCGCCTCTCAAATTCGACCATGAAGGCCTCGGGACGACCGCGAGCCGCGACGACGAGCGGCTCTCGATCCAGAACGATCTCGGCACCGGCGATGCCCACGTCGTCGTCTTGCATGTGAGCGACCTCACCGCCACCGTGGTCTACACCGATGCGCATCCACCCCGTGCGGCGTTCCTGCGCCAGATACTCGAGCCGCACGACGTCAAGTGGGACTCGGCGTCCGTCGACGCCGGTGGCGGGTACGAGATGCACGTGGGCCGATTTACGGCGACGAACCGCGAAGACCTCGAGCGGTATCTGACGTTCTTCGGCTCGCGGCTCGTCTTTCTCGTCGACTGGAACCGCGCGCGGAAGCGGCTCGCCCGCTTCGTGAAGATGGCCGACGCCGTGATGCTGCTCAAATGGGCCGCTGACAACAACGTCGGACACCGTGCCTTCCTGCAGGCCGGCGACGTCCGTCTGATCCACACCGCCATCGAACGCGCAGCGCCGCGGCAGATGCGCATCGGCGCCCGTCTCGACGAGCTGCTCGGCCGCGAGCCCGCGTGCGCGTTCCTGATGACCGTGCTCGCAATCGCCTCGGACGGACTCACGAACCATCGCTCCATGGGCCTGATCGAGGACGAGATCGAGGCTGAGCTGCTCACCTATCTCCAGACCACCGACCAGGTGGTGCTCACGGCCGTGGCCGATCACGCCAATCTCGTGTCGGCCCTCTCCGATCGACTGCGCGACGCGCTGATCCGCCTTCGCGGACACGGCATCGTCGAGGACGCGGCGCGAACGGCCGATCTGGCGAAGGCCTGGGAACATCGCGCCGCCGAAATCGTCCGGCGCTCGATTCGCCTGCTCGCGCAGACCAAGGACGGCCATGATCTGCGCCGTCTGCTCCTGGAAGCCAACGCGGCCGCGGACGTGCTCGAGGAGGCAGCGTTCACGCTGACTCTCGTGCCTCCGCAATCGGACCACAAAGGCGTGGCCCTGCTCGACGATCTCGCGAATCTCGTGAATCAAAGCGCGCGCGAATACGTCCGCTGCATCGAAGACGCGCGCGACATCCGGCGCGCGCCGACGCGGCCCGACCTCGAGCGGTTTCTCGTCGCCGTCGATCGGCTCGCGGACCTCCAGCGCCAGTGCGACACCGCGGAGCGCGTCATCGAAGCGACCCTGCTGCACGGATCGGGCGATTTCCGGGAGCTGCACGTGCTGTCGACGATGGCACGGGCGTTCCGGCAGGCGGTCGAATCGCTCGCCCGCTGCAGCGTCATCGTCCATGACTACGTTCTGGCTTCGACGGCGAGCGGCAGATGAACAAGGACTACGTTAGCCGCGTGTTCCACATCGGCGGAGGCGAATCCGACGCCGATGCGACCGCCGCGGAGATCGGCGCAAAAGGAGCCAACCTCGCGCGACTGGATCGGCTCGGACTGCGCATCCCGGCGGCGCTGGCAGTGACGACCGCGCTCTCTCGGCAATACCAGGACGAGAAGAGGCTGCCCGAAGGATTCGCCGCTCGGCTGGCCGCCTCGGTGGGTTGGCTGGAAGAGATGACCGGCCTGACGCGTGGTGGCAGCCCGCCGCTGCTGGTCTCGGTCCGGTCGAGCCCGGTGACGAGCATGCCGGGCATGCTGGACACGCTGCTGAACGTCGGGCTGACTGAGACGAGCGTACATGGCCTGATTCGCCGAACGGGAAACGCCTGTTTCGCCTGGGACTCGTATCGACGGCTGGTGCGTACGTTTGGCGAGTCGGTCTATCACGTAGCGCCCGCCGCATTCGATAGGCTCGTCGCAGCGCACCTGAGCCGCACCGGCGCTCGCGCCTGTCACGAGCTCGATCCAGTGTCGATGCGCGAGCTCGCAAGCGAGTCGGCAGCTTTGCTGCACAGACTGACGGGCGAACCGTTTCCCCAGGATCCCATCGTTCAGCTGACGCTCGCCGTAGAGGCCGTACTCGCCTCGTGGAACTCGCCGCGCGCGCGCGAATATCGTCGCGTGAACGGCCTTGACGAACACACCGGCCCAGCCGTCCTCGTCCAATCGATGGTGTTCGGCAATGCCGGGGCCCGATCAGGCAGCGGTGTCGGCTTCACGCGCAATCCGGCGACCGGCGACAACGAGCTCTATTTCGATTTCCTTTTCAATGCCCAGGGGGTGGACATCGTGTCGGGCCACGAGCCTGTTCCCGACAACGCGCTCCCGCGACTGCTGCCGGACGTCTGGATTGAACTGCAAGCCGTCAGGGGCGCGCTCGAACACGAGTTTCGCGACATGCAGGATTTCGAGTTCACCGTCGAGGAAGGCCGACTCTATTTCCTGCAGACCCGCGACGGCCACCGGACGCCATGGGCCGCCGCGCGCATCGCCGCCGATCTGGTGGCCAACGGCACTATCGATCCTCAAACGGCGCTGCAGCGGCTCGCCGCCTATAACCTCGACGACGTTGTGCGCTCCTCAATCAGGCCAAAGCCCGGTGCCGACCTGCTCGCGCGCGCGACGGGCGCCAGTGTCGGCGTAGCCACCGGGTCGATCGTCTTCGATGCCGTCCGCGCGCAGCAGCTCGCCACCCGCCGTCCGGTCATCCTGCTTCGATCCGCCATCAGCACCGACGACCTCGCCGCCATCTCATCGACGGCCGGGATCCTGACCACCTTCGGCGGGCGGACGTCGCACGCCGCGGTCATCGCCCGTCAGCTCGGCAAGGTCGCCGTGGTCGGTTGCGCTGACCTCCATCTGGACCGCCCTGCCGGGCAGTGCGTGCTCGGCACGCGGCATCTCCACGAAGGCGACGTGATCACGATCGATGGCGATACGGGCCTGGTTTATGCCGGTCACGTCGATGCCGTCGCCGAGCGCCCCGGCGCGGCGCTGGCCGCCATTGCATCGTGGCGCGCCGCGCCGTCCACCATTCCGGCGAATCGATCGCCATTGCCGGTCCCTGCGGGGCCGGCACGTCAATTCAGTATGCCGGACGCCACATGCACCGATCACCCGTGAGTCCCTCGACAGTGCGTACAGCGTCCAGGTCAAGAGGTTCCTCCATGGTGTCCCCGAACTATCGCGTCAGTCGCTCGCTGGTCGTCCTTCTCCTGTTAATTTTCCTGACCGCGCTCGACGGTATCGGACCGGTCGGCGCGGGCGAGTCGGCCCCTCCGCAAGTGAAAATCCACGTGTGGCCGGCCCTGTCGCTTGAACCAGCCAATCTGCTCGTCCAGACCATCGTCGAACGCAATCCGGACAACCGGCTGATGCGCATCATCGCCGACTCGGGGACGTACTTCAGCAGCAGCGAAATCCAGCTCGAGGGGGACCGCAGCGCGCGGGTCCGCTCCGTCGTCCTTCGGAGTCTGCCGGCAGGCGATTACGAGGTGCGAACCGAGGTGTTCGGGTTCGACGGTCGAATCAGGGCTCGCGCACGGGCGACCGTGATCGTCTCAGGACGATTTGGGGCCCTCACAATCCCAGAGCACCCGCTGCTCAGTATTTCTCCGGCACGAATCGACGTTTGCGGAATGGCGCTTCGTCGTCATATGGGTGCCTGCGCGCTCGCGCTGGGAGCCTGACGTTGCGGTGAGGCATCCGTTCGTGAGCAATCATGCCAAGCAGGTGCGCGATGCAGTTGAGCCGCGCGCGCCGCTTGTCGTCTGAACGAACGAGATACCACGGGCCGTGCCGCATTGTTCTTTCCGAACATCAGCCTGACCGGAGTGCCCTGCACAAAAGCATGCGTCCGGCAGAGCATGCTGCGACGGGGCGCTCGTGTGGCGGCGCCGCCGCGACCGCTCACGAGATGTCGTGAGCCATCACCGCGCATCGTCTCGAGCCGCCGGCGGTCGCGCTCGTTCGGTCGCGTGAATGACCGAATAACAGATGGCAGACCTGCTGCAGAGGGTCAGCCGACATGGGCGACGCGCTCCTGGTGACCGCGAGTGAAACGGTCGCGGTCGCAAGCGAACATGCGCTCTCGGCCAAGCCGCTCGAGATCGTCAGGTTGTTCGGGTTCCCGATCACGAATTCGATGATCGTCACCTGGATTGCCGCGTTGTGTCTGATTGTGTTCGCACAAAGGGCCACACGAGCGATGACCAGTGTTCCATCGAGCGCACAGAACTTCCTGGAGTGGCTCGTCGAGGGTCTCTACCGCTTCCTGGAGGGCATCCTCGGGCGTCATCTCGTGGAGCGGACGTTCTGGTTCTTCGGAAGCGTCTTTCTCTTCATCCTCGCCGCGAACTGGATCAGCCTCGTTCCGGGCGTTGGCTCGATTGGATGGGGACATTCGACGGCCGGAGGGTTGGTGGTGGACCAGCCGCTGTTTCGGGGCGCCAACGCCGATGTCAATCAGACGATGGCGATGGCCCTCGTATTCTTCGCGTGCTGGGTATGGTGGAGCCTGCGCGAAATCGGAGCGCGCGGATTCGTCAACGAGCTGTTCGGGCCAAAGGGCGAGACGACGGGGATCCTGAAGATCCTCCTCATCGCGGTGTTCTTCGCCGCCGGCTGCCTGGAGGTCGTCTCGATCCTGTTCCGGCCGGTGTCGCTGAGCTTTCGGCTCTACGGCAACGTATTCGCCGGCGAGACGATGCTCGACACCATGGCGCGAGTTCCGCACATCGGGTGGCTGGTGCAGGTCCCGTTTTACTTTCTCGAACTGATGGTCGGTCTCGTACAGGCGTTGGTGTTCATGCTTCTAACAGCGGTGTTCACGTTGCTGATCTGCCAGCATCATGAGGAGCCGGTTACGGCGGCGCACCACTGGTGACGTGCTCGGCCTCGCCTCGGGCGGCGGCGGGCGGACACGGAAAGGGGCGAAAGGAGAAATGATCGGCAACTTGCATGTCGCCCTGGCGGCGTTCGGCGCGGCTCTCGCGGTCGGCTGGATTGGCGCCGCCGCGTCAGCGGCCGTCGGACGCAACCCGGGTTCCTCGACCCAAGTCCTCGTGCAGTCGATCCTGGCGATCGCGTTTGCCGAGGCGATCGTCTTCTACACGCTGTTCCTCGTCAGATGAGAAGCAGGCGATGCATCTGCTCGCCCTGATGTCAGCGGCCGACGCCGGCCAGGTTGGGGAGCTGGCGAGAACGTTCGGCGTCGATTGGGCCCACCTCGGGGCACAGATCGTCAGCTTCGCGATTGTCTGCGGCCTTCTGTACTGGTTGGCCTACACGCCTGTTCTGCGCATGCTCGAGCAGCGGCGCCAGCAGATCGCGCAGGGCCTGGCGAACACGGAGAAGATCAACGCCGCCCTCGCGGCGATTGAAACCCAGCGGCGCGGAATCATCGCCGCCGCGCAGACCGAGGCCGGACGGGTGCTCGAGGAGGCGCGCGCGGTGGCGACGCGGCTCCGGCAGCAGCAGATGCAGACGGCGGCCGTGGCCGCCGAGCAGATCGTGCGGCAGGCGCGCGAAGCGGCGGCGCAGGAACGTACGCGCATGTTGGCCGAGGTGCGCCACGAAGTGGGTCATCTGGTTGTCGAGACGGCCGCAGCCGTCACCGGCAAAATCCTGACGGCCGCCGATCAACGGCGCCTGGCCGAGGAAACGCTCAGGAAGGTCGCATGAGAGCCGCTCGCCGCGACAGGCAGGAGGCCGCGCAGTTGTGGCGGCTGTGCCTCGTGGACGGATTGCTCGATGAGCGGCGTGCCAGGCAGGTTGTCGAGCGCGTCATCGAATCGCACCACAGCCGCAGCGCCGCGGTCCTGTCGCACTTCGTCCGGCTCGTGAAGCACGATCGCACCCGGCACACGGCGCGCGTCGAGAGCGCCATGCCGTTCGACGCCGATCTGCGCGCGGCCATCGAACAGAGCCTCTCGCGGCAATACGGTCCAGCGCTTACAACGATGTTCACGGTGGAGCCGGCGCTCATCGGCGGCATGCGGGTGACCATCGGCAGCGATGTCTACGACGGCAGCGTCCGGGGCCGACTCGAGGCGCTTGCGGCACGCTTTCAGGCAGCATCATGAGCACACTCGTCCAGGAGATTGAAGAGCGGATTGCCGGAACTTCGGCGAGCGTCATCCGGCGGAACGTCGGGACGATTCGCGAGGTCGGTGATGGCGTCGCCCGTGTCGAAGGGCTGAGCGACGTCATGCTCAACGAGATGCTCGACCTGGGTCACGGCATCACCGGCCTGGCGCTGAGTCTCGAGGAGACCGACGTTGGCGTCATCGTTCTCGGCGACGACACGCGGCTGGAAGAAGGGGGCGAGGTTCGCGCGACGGGACGGCTGCTCGAAGTGCCCGTTGGCAAAGGCCTGCTCGGCCGCGTCGTCAATACGCTTGGCGAGCCGCTCGACCGTAAGGGGCCGATCGCGAGCGAGGGCGCGTACCCAGTGGAGAAGATCGCGCCTGGCATCATGCGCCGCCGTCCGATTGGCCAGCCCGTCCAGACCGGCATCATGGCCATCGACGCGATGATCCCGATCGGTCGCGGTCAGCGTGAACTGATCATTGGCGATCGATCGACGGGCAAAACGACCATCTGCGTCGACACCATCATCAACCAGGCTCGTCTGAACAGCGTCGCGGAAGCGGCGCGGGACACCACCTACCGTCCGCTCTATTGCATCTACGTGGCGATCGGGCAGAAGCAGTCGACGATCGCGCAGGTCGTCTCGGTACTCGAAGAAAACGCCGCGATGCCCTACGTCATCGTCGTCGCCGCGGCGGCGGCAGATTCAGCCACGAGCCAGTACCTGGCTCCTTTTGCCGGCGCCGCGATGGGCGAGTGGTTCATGGACCATGGTATGGACGCCCTGATCGTGTACGACGACCTCTCCAAGCACGCCGTCGCGTATCGGCAGGTGTCGCTCGTCCTGAAACGGCCGTCCGGTCGCGAGGCCTATCCTGGCGACGTCTTCTACCTCCACAGCCGGCTGCTCGAGCGCGCCGCTCGGGTCGGCGAGCGCTACGGCAACGGCTCGTTGACGGCGCTGCCGATCATCGAAACGCAGGCGGGCGACGTGTCCGCATACATCCCCACCAACGTCATTTCGATCACCGACGGTCAGATCTACCTGGAAACCGATCTCTTCTATCAGGGCACGCGGCCCGCCATCTCGGTCGGGCTATCGGTATCGCGAGTCGGGTCGGCGGCACAGCTGACAGCCATGAAGCAGGTCGCAGGCCGCCTGAAGGGAGATCTCGCCCAGTTTCGGGAGCTGGCGGCCTTTGCACAGTTCGGCTCGGAGCTGGACACCCCGACCCAGGCCAAGATCGATCGCGGCAAGCGCATCATCGAACTCTTCAACCAGCCGCAGCACGATCCGATTCCCGTGGACATCCAGGTGGCGCTCCTCTGGGCCGTGCAGAACGGCTACATGGACGCCATCGGTTTGGATCGCATCAAGGAGTACCAGCGACGACTTACCGAGTTCCTCTCCACCTCGAAGGCCGCTCTTCTGGCGCGCATTGCGAGGCAACAGGCGCTGAACGAGGCTGTGACGGCCGATCTGAAGCGTGCCGCCGACTCGTTCGTGCAGATGTGGGCGTGACATATGGCGAGCACGCGCGAGATCCGGCGGCGGATCAGATCGATCCAGAGCACGGCACAGATTACCAACGCCATGCAGATGGTAGCGGCGGCGAAGATGCGCAAGGCGCAACAGGCGGCGATCGACGTGCGCCCGTTCACTCGACTGCTCTATCGAATGCAGCGGGTTGCGACCAGGCGCGACATCGAATTCAAGCATCCGCTTCTCGAGACCCGGTCCATCCGGACTCGTGCGGTGATTCTGGTCGGGGCGGACAAGGGGCTGTGCGGCGCCCTCAACAGCAACGTGTTCCGCCTGGCCGGCCGCTACGACCCGCACACAACGCTCTTCATCGCGGCGGGCCGCAAAGCGGCTCAGTACATCACTCGCACGCGGCGGCAGCTCGTCGCGGAGTTTCCCTATGGCGATACTCCGCACTTCGCGGAGTCGCGCGCCATCGCGGCGCTGGCACGCAAGTTTTTCCTCCAGCACCAGGTCGACGAGGTACGCGTGATTGCCACACGCTTCGTGAACACGCTCGTGCAGCAGCCGCTGGACCTCGAATTTCTGCCGATCGGCGACATCCGCAGCCTGCAGATCCCGGGGGCGCCACCGAGTGGCGCCGCCGACGCCCGGGACTTCGTGTTCGAGCCGGACGCCGGTGACATCATCCCGTATCTGCTCGGCCACTACCTCAACGCGTTCGTGCATGTCGTGCTGCTGAACGCGAAAGCCAGCGAGCAGAGCGCGCGCATGGTGTCGATGAAGGGCGCCACCGAGAACGCCACCGCCCTGATCAAGGAGCTGACACTCGAATACAACACGCGGCGGCAGGGGCACATCACCCAGGAGCTGCTCGAAACTGCCGGCGGTCAGGCGGAGTAGGGAGGGCCCACGTATGAACACAGGCAGAATCGTCCAGGTACTCGGTCCGGTCGTCGACGTCGAGTTTCCCGGTGCGCTGCCGGCGATCTACAGCGCGCTGTCGGTGGATTACACCGTGCGGCGCCAGCCGCTGACGGCGACGCTCGAAGTCCAGCAGCACCTCGGCGATCGGCGTGTCCGCACCATCGCCATGTCCGGAACCGAGGGGCTGAAAAGAGGCTATGAGGTTCGCGACAGCGGCCGGCCGCTGCAGATGCCGGTGGGCGACTGCGTCATGGGTCGGGTGTTCGACGTGACTGGCCGGGCCGTTGACGAGCGCGGCCCGGTAGAGGCGACGCAGTACTACCCGATTCACCGCCCGCCGCCCCCGCTCGCCGACCAGACAACTTCACCAAAAGTGCTGGCGACGGGCATCAAGGTCATGGACTTGATTTGCCCGTTCCTCAAAGGCGGCAAGGTGGGCGCCTTCGGCGGTGCCGGAGTCGGCAAGACCGTCGTCATCATGGAACTGATCAACAACGTCGCCAAGCTGCACGGCGGCGTGTCGGTGTTTGCCGGCGTGGGCGAGCGGGCGCGCGAAGGCAATGACCTGTATCACGAGATGTCCGAGGCCGGCGTCATCGACGAGCAGAACCTGGCCAACTCCAAAATCGCGCTGGTTTACGGGCAGATGAACGAGCCGCCGGGGGCCCGTCTGCGCGTCGCTCTGTCGGGACTGGCCATCACCGAGTACTTTCGCGACGAAAAACATCAAGACGTCCTGCTGTTCATCGACAACATCTTCCGCTTCTCCCAGGCGGGCTCCGAAGTGTCGGCGCTGCTCGGCCGGACGGCCAGCGCCGTCGGTTATCAGCCGACGCTCGCCGCCGAGATGGGGTCGCTGCAAGAGCGCATCACGTCGACGAAGAACGGGTCGATCACCTCCTTCCAGGCCGTCTACGTACCCGCCGACGACCTGACGGATCCGGCGCCGGCCACGACGTTCGCCCATCTCGACGCGACGATCGTCCTCGAACGGGCCATCGCGGAGTTGGGCATCTACCCCGCCGTCGATCCGCTGGCGTCGACCTCGCGCGCGCTGACGCCAGGGATTGTCGGGCAGGAACACTACGGCGTTGCGCGGCGCGTGCAGAAGGTGCTGCAGCGCTTCAAGGATCTGCAGGACATCATCTCGATTCTCGGAATGGACGAACTCGCCCCCGATGACAAGCTCACGGTCCTCCGCGCGCGCAAGATTCAGCGGTTCCTCAGCCAGCCGTTCAGCGTCGCGCAGGTGTTCACCGGCCGCGAGGGAAGACAGGTGGCCATCGCCGACACCGTTCGAGGGTTCAAGGAGATCCTCGACGGCGAGCACGATGACGTGCCGGAGGAGAACTTCTATATGAAAGGCGTCATCGAGGAGATCAGGTCGGACGGGCCGCACTCATGAGCGAGACCCTGACACTCGAGATTGTCGCGCCGGGCGTGATC
Organism: uncultured Acidobacteriota bacterium; assembly: GCA_963814955.1. Lineage (GTDB taxonomy): Bacteria > Acidobacteriota > Vicinamibacteria > Vicinamibacterales > UBA2999 > DATCJA01. The sequence continues at coordinate 34,855 of CAWFEX010000004.1, read as the reverse complement.
GTCTATTCCGCCGCAGTGCAAATGGTCACGCTGCCCGGCTGTGAGGGACAGATCGGGATCTATCCGCGCCACGTCCCGCTTCTCACCCGCATCGTTCCGGGCGAAATCATCGTGCGCAGAGACGGTCAGGACGAGTTCCTCGCCGTCGGCGAGGGACTCGTTGAAGTCACCGGCGAGCGGGTGTCGATCATCACTGACATGGCGATCAGGGCCGCGGACATCAACGAAGCAGCGGCCGAAGAGGCGCGGCAGCGCGCCGCGGCGCGCCAGCGCGACACCATCGCCGACGAGGAGGTGGCAACGGTCAACGCCTCACTCGCCCGCTCGCTTGCGCAGCTGCGGGTCAAACGCCGCCGCGGATAATCGCAGCCCTCGCGATCACAGCCCACCGTCAAAGCATCACCGACTACGGGCATGGCCGATCGTCCCGTGCATGCGCGACGAGGCAATTTTCCGAACGCCGATGGCACGGCCTCTGCGTCTTCGCGCCGCCATGGTTCAACTTCCACGCGGCGTGGGGCGGCTTCGGGTTTGCCCCACACCAGTGCTTTACGGGCTGCTGTTGTTGCTGTGCGGAATCCCTGTTTATGTCTGGCAGCGGCGTAAGCGCATGAAACCGGCGTCTGGGGATACTCCCCTGTCGTCCGACGATTCACGGCACGCGGCCTAGAGAACGAACGCGCTCATGGCTACCGCCTCTGCGCCCGCGGATTCGCAGAAACGACGCACGGCGCCGGACCCGACACGGCAACTGCGGGCGCCGCGGCAATCCGTTCCAACTGCTCCTCGAGCCGCCCGACCTCGTCTTGACGAAGAGCGCGCTCGAATTCGCTCTGGATCTTCTGCGCCTCGAATTGGTACGGCAGCATATTCGCAGGGGTTCCGGCGTAAAGCGACCCGAACCCCCTTGTTTCGTAGAGATGATTCAACTCGGTCAGCCGGTGATCCCGCAGGCTCGCGGCCGCCGCAACATCAGACGGCTGCACGATCAGGCGATCGACTGGCGGACGAGAGGTCTCGATCACGAAGATCAGGTAACACGAATCCTGCGCGGCATCGCGTACACCGATGACCTGCAGGTTCGGGCTGGTAGAGATGACTTCACGCGAAAGCAGCGTAAAGCGCTCCTGCGCAACGACCGGTGCCGATCCAGCCGGCATCGTACAGAAGAAAGTGACAATCATCGGAATCCATCGCAGACGCATGGCCATGGCGCGGTTCCTTTCGTCTCCACTCGGTGACGCCGTCGTCCTTCGATGCAAGAACCGGATCTGCAGCGAACGCGCGGGCAGACTCCAGGCGCCGACTGTGCCGACAGCCCTCATTACGACCTGTCGTCGCGCCCTGACGACCGACGATGAGGTGCCCTGGTTCGGAGACGAATTGGAGCGAGGCCGGCCGAGGCAGGGTTCTTGCCGTTCAAGTGGATGAGACGGTCGATCTTGACCCGATTGCCGTCGGCACCAGGGAGGGACCCAATGACCACCGTGTACCGGCTATTCATCGGATTCGCGCTCGCTGCAATGCTGCCAGCAGCCGCCGCCGCGCAGGATGTGACTTATGACTACAACGCCGCCCGCGACTTCACGACACTGAAGACGTACTCGTTCAGGTCCGCAGCCACGAGTGAAAAGCCAACGGAACAAACCGGCGCATACGACAGCCCGTTCGTCACGGAGCGCACGCAAGCCGCGATTGCCGCGGAACTCAACAGTCGCGGTCTGACGCGGGACGACGAAAACCCGGGTGTGTACGTGACGACGCGGAGAACGTTCACCAGGGAATACCTCTCGTACCCATTCGGTTCTCCGTATGGCTGGTCATACGGTTATTACGGACCGTACATGTATTCCGGTTGGGCATGGGGAGGATATTCCGGCTGGGGAGGCTGGTACACCGAGGAAAAGATCCAAGGAAGCCTCACGATTGAGGTCGCCGACGCCGCCACTGGCGAGCTGCTGTGGCGCGGTCTGGGTGAGCGGACGGTGCATCCAACGTCGAAGCCGGAGCGCCAGGCGAAGCGGATCAACAAAGAGGTCGCCAAAATCTTCAGGAACTTTCCGGTGGGAGCACCACGCGACGATGACGACGACGAATAGCCGCAGCCCTGCGGCGTTTACTTAGGAGAGAAAAGCCATGACCAAAGGTATCCGAGGTTTTGCATTACTGGACGCGGAGACATTGCGCACCATCTCGAGCCGCGGCGGCAAGGCTGCGCATGAGCAAGGCACGGCCCATGAGTGGACCAGCCGCGAGGCGCGAAAGGCCGCCCGGAAAGGGAGAATGGCCGTTCGACAGCGCAACAACAAGGATGACGCAAATCCCGCGTCGGATACCGAGAAGTAAAATCGCTCGCCGCAGCACGCGAAGGCTGATGCCGGCGATTCCGCCGTCATCGGCTGCTCGCTCAGGTGACGAGGTATCGATGCCTCGTCACGACCGGTTGTGATTGACCGCCGCGAGCAACTTCCCCTCTGAAAACCAGTTCGACAACCACCGCCGGCACCCGGGAGCAGGAGTTGCACGTCATGGGAGCAGGCGGTCCCCCCTTCAGGGAACGGCATTGGAGACGCACCATGAAGGCATTCCTCACCTATTTTGTCGTTATCAGTTTGGTCGTGCCCGGCGCGCCGATTTCGGCCGCAATGACGATGCAGTCGAACACCGTGGCCTCCACGAGTCGTCAGCTGCCGGCGGCGTGCCCCTGACGGAGGTTGGCCGCGTTCCTACATGACCCCTTCCGGCGGCGGAGTGGTTGTCTATGAGCCGCAGGTCGCAAGCTGGGTCGACCAGAAGCAGATCGTGATGTATGCCGCCGTCGCCTATACGACCAGCGACGCGCGGTCCGCGCTCGGCACGATCATGGTCAAGGCCGACACGAAGATCGCGGTCCCCGAGCGGCTCGTGAGCTTCTCGGACCTCCAGATCGAGATGGCGAACTTTCCGACGCTTTCGCGTGAACAGCTGGAGAAGGTCGTCTCGGAGATCAAGTCGGCGATTCCACTCGAGGACCGGGTGATTGGGCTCGACCGCGTGCTGGCAGCCGTCGACACCAGCCAGATTCACGCGAGGAATGTCGAGGGCGTGAAGGCCGATCCACCACCGATCTTCTTCAGTCAGCGGCCCGCGGTCCTCGTGAACGTGGACGGCGACCCGATCTGGGGCCCGATCCCGGGCAACAACCTGCGATTCGCCGTCAACACCAACTGGGATCTCTTCGAGGATGGATCTTCGAAAACGTACTACCTGCGAACCGACCAGGGTTGGATGAAAGCGTCGAATCTCGAGGGGCCGTGGACACCGGAAGAGAGACTGCCGGAGAGCTTCTTCAAGCTGCCCGCCGACGACAACTGGAAGGATGCCAGGGCGGCGCTGCCGCCGCAGAAGATCGGCGCTTCGACCCAGGTTCCTGTCGTCTACGTGAGCAAGGTGCCAGCGGAGTTGATTCTGCTTCGCGGCATGCCGGCGTATGTCGCCGTAAACGGCACGAAGCTGTCGTGGGTCAGCAATACCGAGAGCGACATCTTCCGCATGGGCACTGACGGTCCGGTCTATTTCCTTGTGTCCGGCCGGTGGTTCAGCGCCCCCGGATTCTCGGGACCGTGGACGTTCGCCACACCGACTCTGCCCGACGACTTCAAGCGCATTCCGCTGGAGCACCAACGTTCGCGCGTGCTCGCGTCGGTGCCCGGGACGACTCAAGCCCTCGAAGCCGTGCTCCTCGCGCAGGTGCCGCAGACGGCGCGCGTCAGCCGGACAGCGGTCAAGGCTCCCGACGTGACGTATCAGGGGGAGCCGCAGTTCGAAGCAATCGCCACCACGATGGTGGCGCGCGCGGTCAACACCGACAAGGACATCCTGAAAGTCGGGGACCTCTACTATCTGTGCTTCGAGGGTGTCTGGTTCGTAGCCAAGGAGCCGACCGGCCCATGGACCGTGGCCGACTCGATTCCGACAGACATCTCCGAGATTCCAATCAGCTCTCCCGCCTATAACGTCACTCACGTCACCATCGAAGACTCCGACGACGAGTGGGTCGAGTTTGCGACCGCGGCCGCCTACTCGGGCATGATGGTCGCGTGGGGATGTGCGGTGTGGGGCACCGGCTACTACTACCCACCGTACTTCTGGGGCGGCGGCTACTACCCGGCCTACTATCCGCGATATCCGAGCTACGGGTACGGCGCGCGGTACAACCCGTGGACGGGCGCCTACAGCCGTGCGGGCGCCGTCTATGGTCCGTACGGTGGAGCAGGTTACGGGGCTCGTTACAACCCGCGGACCGGCACATATTCGCGCGGGGCGGCTGCGTTTGGACCAGGGGGCGCGAGAGGTGCGGCCGAGGCATGGAATCCTCGCACCGGGACATACGCGCAGACGCGGCAAGGACGAAACGTCTACGGTAGTTGGGGCGCCACCGGTGTCCAGCGCGGCGATCAGTGGGCAGCAACGGCGCGCGCCACGAATCGGGCGACCGGCACCACGAACCGGGTAACCCAGGGGAGCGGCGGCGGCACCGCCGTCAGCCGCAGCGGGCCCGGCGGGCGAACGACCATCGGAACCTCCGGCAGCGGCAACGTGTATGCCGGGCGCGACGGAAATGTATATCGGAACCAGGGCGGCGGATGGCAGAAGCACGACAACGGAGGCTGGACCAACTTCGACCGCCCGACCGGAACGTCCGGCCAGCTCAGTGACCGTCCGAATCAGGGAGCGATATCGTCAACGACGACAGATCAGCTGAATCGAGATCGCTCCGTGCGCAGCGACGGGGCGCAGCGCACCCGCGACCTCGGTAGTGTAAGGAGTAGCGGAAGCAGCGGGGCCCGCGCCGGAAGCTACCGCCCGAGCGGCGGCGGCTTCCGAGGAGGAGGGTTCAGGGGAGGAGGCCGACGATAACGTCCGTCGGCCGAGGGAGGCCGGGGTGCAGGCCTGTCACGATGCGACTCTACGAATGACATCGTGACCGGCTGCATCCCGACCTCGCCGTAGAGCCGGAATCGTGAAGTAAAAGGTCGTCGTCTCATCCGGGATGCTCTCCGCCCAAATCCGCCCGCCGTGGGCTTCGACGAGCCCCTTGCAGATATAGAGTCCCAGGCCCAGCCCCGGCGTCCCCCTGCCGTGGGCCGCGCTGCGCGCGAATCGGTCGAATATCGTCGGCAGGTCGGCTGGGGCTATGCCGTGCCCCCGGTTGACGACCGCGACCGCAAACTCTTCATCCCGCGGCGGCTCGAGACGGATCGTGATCGGCACGGCGGGCTCGCCGTACTTGGCGGCGTTCGAGATCAGATTGTCGAGCACCTGCTCGATTCGCGCCGGGTCGACGAATACCAGCACCGGTCGAATCTGCGTCTCGAACAGGACCTGATGGCCCGGCGCCAGCAGCGAGAGTCGCTCGACCGCTTCGTCCAGGAATGATGCGAGGTCTATTTCCGTGCGATCGAGCGCGAGGCGGCGGGCTTCGATGCGAGACACGTCGAGCAGGTCGTCGATCATCCTGTTCAGGCGGATCGTGGATCGACGGATCCGCTCGACAATTTTCACGCCGCCGTCGATCAGACGGCTGTCGAACATCCGTGCGAGTCCTGCCGCATCGATCATGATGACGCCGACGTGCTGACGCAGATCGTGTGCGACGACCGACGACCATTCCTCGTGCAGGCGTTCGAGTTGCTTGAGCTTCGAAATATCCCGATAAATGGTCACCGCGCCCGAGCGGTTTCCCTGCGCGTCGAGCACCGGCGCCGCGCTGACCAGCACTGGCACGAGGCGGCCGTCCGGAACGGACAACGCAAGCTCGCGGCCCTTCGTCGTGAGTCCGTCCATCAATGCACGGACCTGCGGCTGATCTTCTGGTGGAAGTGGTTGACCGTCGGGCCGTCGCAGGTCATATCGCAGCAGGTGACCCCAGGGATCATGTTGGCCGGTCTCCTTTGCAAACACCTGCATCGAGCGGTTCTCGATGTCGGTGGCACCGGTCGCGGCCGCCAGAATCACTCCATCCGGCATCTGATCGATCATCGCTTCCAGCCGGGCGCGCTGAAGGCCCTCGGCCTCATAAAGGCGCGCCGTCTCGATGGTCGTCCCGGCTCGGCCGGCGAGCCGCCCAACCGCGCGTTCGTCGGCGAAGGTGAACGCGGCATCCCTGCGCTTGTTGACGAGTAAGAGATTCGCGACGGTCTGCCCGCGAGAGCGGATCGGCGCGCCGAGAAAGCTGGTCACCTTCGGGTGATGCGGCGGCAGTCCGCCGAGTTCCGGATGGTCGGCAAGGTTCGCCACGCGGACCACCTGATTCCGAGCGGTCAGGAGCCGCCGCAGATCGATGAACCACGGTGGCGGCTCCGTCGCCGGTCGGTCCGACGCACCGGGCCCGAGACACACCCAGTGAGCGGGTGGACGATCGCCGTGGCCATCGAGCGCCACCGCGACGTACTCGGCGTCGGTGACGATCCGCGCCTCAAAGGCGATCGTGTGCAGCACCGCGCGCACGCTGGCCTCCGGCCCGGCGTTGACCGCTTCGGCAACCGCCGCGCTGGCGCGCTCCATGTTTTTGCGCGACGAGATGTCACGGACCAGCGCCTGCCACCGTCCGTCGGGCAGAATCTTCGCACTCACCTCGACCGGCAGGACGGTGCCATCCGGCCGCTCGAGCGTCCATTCATCGACTTGTGGCTCACCGCGAAGGAGCGCCGTCCGTGCGGCGAGCAGGCGCCGACGATCGGAGGCCGGGAGGAAATCCACGACGTTCTTGCCGAGGACATCCTCGGGACGACAGCGGAGCATCGCGCAGCCCGCCGCGTTGACCTCGATATAGCGTCCGTCGAGATCGGCGATGAAGACACCGTCGGATGCCTGCTCGACCAGCTCGCGCAGGCGCTCCTCGCGCTCCGCCAGCGCGTGCTCGGAGGCAGTGCGCGCTGCATCCATGCGGTCGAGCGTACAGCCTGTCGACAGTACCAGCCCTACGGCGATGGTCGTGGCAACCACGGCGAATAGACCCGTGGCATACGGCTGCCCGTACAGCGACCCGCGGAGTCCCAGCATGATCAGAAAACCAAGCGCCGGGATGGAGGCCGCGCCGAGCAGCAGCTGGCGCACCACAAAGCCTCCGGGGCGAGGACTCGCGACCAGCGCAATCAGCCGTCGCTCGGGACGGACGCACAGCACCCCCGCGCTGAGCGCGAGCACCACGGCGACCGTGTGCGGCGCCATGCCCGTCTGCGGAATGTTTCCGTCGACCGGCAACATCGCCCCGTACAGATAGCTCGCGAGCGCAAGCAGTGCAATCAGGGCGGCGGCGATCGGAAGCAGTTCGTGAAGAGTGCTGCGAACAAACGGACTGGCGTCGAGCGTCAACAGTGCCAGGCCGAGCAGCAGGAAGGTCGCCGCGGTACCCGGAAAGATCCGTCCGTATGGGACCCCGGTGGCCACCGGCATCGGGGTGTCGAAAAGGATGCGATCGATCCAGAGATCCCGAGCCGACATGTACTCCGCCAGAGTTCCCGCCGTGAGACCGATGACAACGAGAGTGGACACCTGAGCCAGGAGCCGCCGCGGCGGCGAGATCGGCGTACGCCGCAGGATCAATAGTGACGTTCCCAGCAGGACGGCAGATATGGCAGTGTTGGGGACCATACCAGGGAGTCCCGGAATCGGCTGCACGACGAGGAGCACGCCCAACCACCAGCCGGCGAGCACGAACCCACCGGACAGGACAGCAAGGACGCCGGCGATCGCACTGAAGCGCAACGACCACTGCGCCTGCGCTGCATCCACGTCGAAACCCCCTAGCTACACGGATCACGGCATTTCGGTATCAATTCGCAGCGCGCGATGAGGGATCAGACCCGCAGCACGCAAAATGGCGTGTTCCCCTTCGAGGCCAATGCCCGCCGAGCCGGTCTGTCCCTTGCCTCGTGTATTGGCATGCTACACGGCGCGCACGTCCTCGTCGCCGATGACGATCCCGAGTTACTCGGTGCCATCGCGGATGCGCTCGCGCGGCTGGGCGCCCACGTCGTTCGAGCGAAGGACGGCGCCGAGCTCATCGAGCACGTTGCGGATCAGGGGCCCTTCGATCTTGTGGTCACCGACATTGCCATGCCCTGGATGACCGGCTTGCGGGCGATGCACGCCGCGCGCGGGGCCGGCCTGGGAACGCCAGTCATCCTCATCACGGCGCTCCGGGAAAAGTGGATTTCGGATCGCGTCAGGGCGCTGGGCCATAAGGCCGCGCTCATGCTCAAACCGTTCGACCTCAAAGAGCTCGAGTCGCTCGCCTCCACAATGCTGGCGCACGGTCGAGTGCCCGTCCGTGCGAAGGGGCGGGGCACGATTCCGCGCAACTCGACGAGCCGGGAACCATGATCGGTGAGCGCGACCGTTCTGTCTCCGAAACCAAGACGCACGTGTTTCCTCCGGCCCTTGTGCCGCTGCTGCGAGAACGGGTTACGGCGAAGAACGGCTGCCTGACAGAGGTGCCCGACGGCGTCCTCATTGAGTTGCTCACCACCATCTTCTGGGCCGGCCTCGAGACTCACGAGGGTGAGCACAACACCATCGGCGTCGCGTTTCTTGGAACGAGCCCGGTCGATTTCATTATTCCGGATGCCGAATCCGGGACCGCGCCCCTGTACCAGTGGAAGGTCCAGCGTTTCGAATCCCCTCGACCGTTTGCCGTCGACGAACTGGTGAAGCTCGCAGTCGCCGGCGGCGATCGCCGCATCCATTCCGCCGTCAACGTGAAGCACGACGGAACGCTCGTGATCGCAGGGCTGGCTCGCGAAGGCTTCAACGTCGACCCCGATCCGTTCATCAAGATCATGACTCCGCGGCCCGGCTGCCTCTCCATCCGCAGCGGAAGGGAACTCCTGCTCGCCTACGATCGCGGGGCCGTGCTTACGGGCGGAGAGGATGTCGTGTTCTCCGCCGGCCCCGTTCGCCGGGCGCTCGAGGCGACCGCGCGGGCGGCGGATCTCGACGAGCCTGTCATCCCCGACTACGTCGAGGCGGTCCGATCGCTGGTGCGGGAAATGGCGGCGCACGGTCGCGGAGGCATTCTGATCGTCAGCCCGGACGAGGCGCCCGACGTGGCGGAAGGCGCAACGTATCGGATGGCGGGCGACTCGTCGCTGGCGTCGCTCCTGCGGCTGGCGCGACGCGTCGGGAGTCATCGTCGCCCCTCGGAAGGCGGTGTGGCCTTCGGCAGCCTGCTTCGTAATGCATTCCTGACGGAGGCGGAGCGGGTCACCGAAGAGCTCGGCGCGTTGACGGCGATCGACGGCGCGATCGTCGCCAACCGTCACCTGGCGCTGGTCGCCTTCGGTGTGATGCTGCCCCTCGGTCGTCCCACCGCCCTCGCGGAAGCCGCGGATGTCGAGGGACGCCGTTCTCGACTGATTGATCTCGGCAGTCGAGGAACCCGCCATCACGCCGGCGCGACATACGCCGGAGAGCACCCGGGCAGCGTCGTCTTCGTTGCATCCGAGGACGGCCAGGTCTCGTGCATGTTTCGGGATGCGTCTCAGCAACATACGCTCCTGTGGCGGGTGGGGCCTGCCGAAGTTCACTCCGCGTGAACGCGCGCCGCGAACGGGTTGCCGCCCAGCGCGTTCGAAATCGTGGTGATCGCCCGCTGCGCTCGCACGCTGTTGCCCGCATCGTCCAGCGGGGGTGAGACGACCGCGATGCCGAACTTGCCCGGTGACACGGCGATAATCCCGCCGCCGACGCCGCTCTTCGCGGGCAGTCCCGTGTGATACAGCCACTTGCCCGAATCGTCGTACAACCCTGCGGTGGCCATGACCGCCAGCACCGAGGGGACTTTCGACGCGTCGATGACCCGCTTGCCTGTGGCGGGGTTTTTGCCGCCCGTCGCCAGCGTCGCTGCCATCATGGCGAGGTCCTTCGCATTGATGCCGACCGAGCACTGTCTCGTGTAGAGGTCAACGGCCTGCTGCCAGTCGTCCTTGATGTATCCGTACGCCAGCATCAGCGCCCCGATGGCCTGATTGCGCTGATTCGTGTCCGATTCGGACTTGTAGACGTCGTGCAGCACCTTGAGCGGGCGGCCTGCGTAATCGTTGTACGTGCCGAGAATCTTGTTCCACACTGCGTCGGAGGACGTACCCGTGACCATACTGGTGGTGGAGATGGCGCCAGGGTTCACCAGAGGGTTCATCTCCGGCGCGCCGGTGCCCACGACGGTCCGCACCGCTTCGACCGCGATGATCGAGTTGAAACGTGCCCCGGTTGCGTCCACGCCAATCCGCTTCTCGATCGCTTCCGGGCCCTGCTCCTGGATCACCTGCGCCATGGTGAATACCTTGGAAATCGATTGCATCGAGACTTCCGTACGGATGTCTCCGGCGGTGTAGACCTTGCCGTCGACGGTGACGAGCGCGATCCCGAACAGGTTGGGATCGACCTTCGCGAGCGCCGGGATGTAATCCGCGTTCTTTCCTTCTTTCAGCGTTTTGAACTCGTTATACGCGCTATTGACGGCCGTCTGGGGATCCGACGAGCGCGGCTGCTGCGCCACAAGCGCCCCCCCGACGGCGATTGCCGTGAACGCGGTGGCGGCGAGCCACTGGCGTCTGCTCATCAATCGAAGTTTGCTGGACATGACTACCCTCCCAACTTGTACGAAAAGCTGTATTTGAGCGAGAACTGCACGCGTACGTCGTCTACCTTGAAGTCGTCTGAGTTGTTCTCACGGCGCACCCATTGCAGCTCGCCGCCGATCATCACGTTCCTCACGGGTGTGCTCAGCAGGTTGACCGAGGCGTATTCACCGACCTTGAACGCCTTCGGCGCCTGAAGGTCGCTGTTGTCGACGTCGACGCGCGCATAGCCGACCGCTGTCGACCACCGGCTGCTCCAGGTGTGATCGAGATACGCGACGAGGCCGAGGATAGGCAGGGCTTCGCCGTCGACGGGCGTGACCGCGTTGCCCGGGTTCCTCTTCACGCCCACGTCGACCGGCGCGTCGTTGAAGTAGTTCTGGATGCCTTCGCCGTAGATCGCCTGCAGCCGCAGCACGTCGCTGGCGGTGGCCTTCACGTTCGAGCTGACGCTGAGGCCCCAACCCCAGACGTGGCCACTCAGATCGAACTGATCGTTAGGGAGCAGGTCGTCCCAGGCGAGGTACCGCACCGCACCGCCAACCTGGACGTATCCGAAGCCGCCTCCCCGGCGATAGTGGCCGGTGATGTCGGGCATCGGGAAGCGCCCCCTGATGTTCTGCAGCTCGATACGTTCCGACAGGAGTCCCGCGTCGCCGCTGGCGCCCGGGTTTTCAATGGCGATCGCCGCGTTCGAGGCGCCGTCCTCGTACGGCTTCCAGAACACTTGCGTGTTGCGGAAGAACAGCATCCCGTTCGGTCCCCAGTAATCCAGGATGTTGGGGAACACATCCACGTCCATGAACTGGCTGTTGGTCTGCCCTGCTCCGATTTGCTTCCATTGCCCCCAGGCGTGTCGCAGCCGGATCGTGGTCAGCCCGGCGTCACGGCCAACGCCGAACATGTCGAACTCGAACGTCGCTCTGACGTCACCGTTTGCTGTAGGAAGCACACCAGTCGCGCCGAAGCGGCTCTGGCGGGGGCTGAGGTAGAAATGGCCGTCCTCGCCGAACTCGTTCGGGAACGACGGCAGCCGCGATGGCCGAAGTACGTCGTACCAGTCGGGGTGGGTCTGGTTGAAGTCGGCGATCGCGTCCGCTTGCCCGAATCCGTAAATCTCGAGCGTTCCAGTCTCTGCCGGCGGCGCCGCCTGTGCGCTTGTCGATCCCGGCGCGTTCAAGCTCTGCGCACGAGCGCCACCCGATGCGCCGATCAGCAGCAGGAACACGCAGGCGCCCGCTCGCGTGGCCAGGCGTACCCGTTTATGTGTCGCATCCATGTCGATTCTCCTTCCGGCGTTCGTCACTTGAGGTGCAGGCGCTCCCATTCACGAACCCGCATCCGGCCTTCGTTGAAGATGCGTTCGTAGTTCGCCTTGCGGATCATGAGGCTCGCCTCCGGCGTCACCAGACGCCAGACCGGCGCCCACATGTCGTAGACGGCGAAGTAGGGGTCTGGGCCCTGCGGCGCAACAGTGTCGGTCCCAAACAGGAACCTGTCGGAATGTCGATTGAACATGGCGGCGATCCGCGCGATCGAGTCCGGGGTGGCAACCGCATACTTGGCGACCTCGTCCCACGAGATGTCGAAGTTCACGTGGCTGAGCGCCGGATCGCTGAGGATGTCCTCGACGATTTGCAGGTGTGCAGGCGTGCGTTGTGCGGTACCCGCCGACGCGCTGATAGGTTGGACCACGCGGCCGAGGCCGGTGTGCGCCCAGATGATCCGGGCCCGGGGATGGCGCATCAGCAGCGCCTTCATCTGGGCCAGGTACGCCGGCGCGGCGTTCTGTTTCGCGAACGGGATGTCGATGTCGTTGTGAATCAGGACCACGAGGCCGGAGTCCTCCGCGAAACTGAGAATGCGGTCGAGGGCAGGATTCGTCAGACTCGGCGTTTCTCCGGGCAACTTGCCTGACACGAATTCCTTGTGGATGGTGAACTCACCGATGCCGGTGAAGACGCCCGGGAACATCCGCAGGACGCGGCGGATGTGATCCACGCCATACATGTCCGCCGGATCGAAGCCGGTGATCATCGGATCGAAGCGGGAGCGCTCCGCTTCGGGGAGAGAGCGATACAGCGTGGCGATGTAGGCGTCGGTGAACGAGTAGTAATAGAGCGGCGCGTCGGTCTGCAGGTAATAGGTGGGGGCGAAATCGCCCGAGTTGGCGTACGACCACTGTTGCTGAAGAGGAATGCCAAAGAGGGCCGACCGTCCAACGCGCGTTCCCATGATGCGCAGGAACTGGTGAACATCGATGCCTTCCTGGACGTAATTCGTCAGGTGGAAATGCGCATCGTTGAACGTGTCCGCCGATGTCGCATCGGGAGCAGCTTCGGCTGCAGTCGTCGCCACCTCCGGCCGGACAACGACGGCCATCAATGCGATCACCGTCAACAGAAGCACGAGGGAGACGAGGCGCTCAAAAGACGAAAGAAAACGCACTGGATACCGTTGTTCCCTTCTGACCGCCCACGTAGACTCGTGCGGTCATTTTCGTACCGGAGGCATCTCCGAGCACGCGTTGTGCCGCCGCGACGGCTGCGTTTTTACCGGTGAGCCGCTGGAAGCGGGGGGAACCCTGTCAGGGTGTTGAGAGTGGTCACCGCTGATTGTGAGAATTACCGCCGAGTGCTGTCGGAACGCGCCTGCGGAGCGCGCCTTGCACGACTTGCAGAAGGTCGTGCCGCAACATGGAAGAGGCGTTGGCGCGTGCGTGGGAACAACTTGCCGGGCGAGTCGACGGGCCGATGTGGTTCCGATTCCTCATGCAGCCGGCGATCGCAATTGGCCTGGCGGTGCGCGCCGGATTGAGGGACGCGGCGGCAAACCGATCGGCCTACCTGTGGGCCGTTGTCAGCAATCCGTCGGTCCGGCAGGCGCTGCTGCGAGAAGGATGGAAAGACATCGGTCGACTATGTGTGATGGCGTTCGCGCTGGATTCCGTGTACCAGCTCGTCGTCCTGCACCGCCTCTATCCGCTCCAGGCGTTGATCGTGATGTCGCTGCTCGCGGTGGTTCCGTACCTCCTCGTTCGTGGGCCGGTGCGCCGCGCGGCTCGGCGGACAACCAGGAGGGCCCATCTCAATTCCTTCTTCGTTGCGGTACTGCTCCTCACCGCGGCGAGTGCGACGGCCGCCAGCGACGCGAAGTACGGTATCAGCGTCAAGGTGGACAAGCACTTCGATTTCTCGAAGCTGAAGACGTATTGCTGGAACGTAGGGTGGCCCGCCTACGACAAGGCCACTGACCAGCAGATCGTCGCGGCAGTGGACCGGGAACTGGCCGCGCGCGGCCTTACGAAGCTGACTGGCGAGCCCTGCGATGTGATCGCGAAGTACCGGTCGTTGCAGCGAACCGACGTCGACCTGGATTCGGAACCGTTTCCAGGGACCGGCCTTCGCGGGGTATACGCGGTCGGGACGCTGTTCATCGTTCTGAGGGAGCCGCGAAGCCGACGCGAGGTGTTTCGCGCGCGAGTCGCTGCGCCGCTCGAATCGGAGCCGTCGAAACGCGCGGTGCAGATAGACGCCGCGATTGCCCGCATCTTCAAGCGTTATCCAGTGGAAAGAATGGTGCGTCCATGAATCACGACAACCCCCTGAAGCAAGACACCCCCATCAATCACGACACCAGGAACCAATGGCGTGCAATCATTTCGCCGCCGCTGGACATCGAGCCATTTCACCCGCTTTCCTCCGCGATGGCGCTCGAGATCGCCGCCGACTCCGTCAGGGGCAAGTGGCGGGCCCACAATACCGACCATTACCTCGCACTCCGCACCGGCCGGTTGCGGGAGACGCTCATCACGAGCCTCGCCGCGGCCGACTTGCCTCCGCGCTTCGAAGAGTATGCGTATTCCATGCTCGTCGCCGACGGTCTCAGCGAGGATGCCGGTGGCGCACGGGCGAGCCGGGTTGCGCTGAGTGCTCTGGCGCACCTGTACATCGAATATGGCAAGTGGAACGTTCGGGTCAACGTCGATACGATGGGCGACATCGTCCAAGAGGCCGAGTTCCTCTCTCGCCGTGTAAATGACGCCGTGATTGAGGCGAGCCGTGCGCATGCCGAGCTGGGCGACATGGCCACCAGCCTGACCGCGGCCTATGTGGCCGAAGACGATCTGTTCCTCTTCCACGTCGGGCACTCGAGAGCCTATCTGTTCCGCGACGGCATCTTGACGCAGGTGACGGCCACCCACACGCTGGACACCCACCGGCCTGACGGGAGCCGGCCCACTCGCCTCCAGCGAGCACGACAGGATTCTCAGACACTTCGTGACCGAGACGATAGGCAGTCGGACGACGCCCGAGCCCGCCATGGAGCATCTCAAGCTGTCCGTCAACGACCGCTTGCTCCTCTGCACGAACGGACTGACCGACGTCGTGACGGACGATCGAATCGCCCACACGCTGGCGGCCCGCCGCGGCCCGAAGGAAGAGTGTCGAGGCTTGATTGATTTGGCGCAGGAGGCTGATGGTCCGGACGACGTGACCGTGCTGGTAGCCGACTACATGCTCCGACGGTCGTAGCGGCGTGAGCCAGGGGGAGCCTGGCTCACACCCACTCCTCACCAGCGCAGGGCCATGCCGATGTTGGCGCGCCAGAACTTGAGGCCCGAGAACACCGAGTCTCCCAGCGCGTCGGCCAGCGGGTCGTCCAGGTCCACGGAATCGTTGTCCGATGCGCGGTAATAGCGCACGTCGGTGCGAATGCCGATGTTAGGCGACGCGAAGGCCATGAGCCCGCCTCCGAAGTTCACACCTGTTCGTCCTTGCTTGACCCTGTCGGTCCCGCTGTTCGGATCGCCGATGACGTTGAACACGTCCCCGGCCACGGCCATCCTGCCCCACCCGCCCGACGCGTACGGCTGAAACTGACCTTCGGCGCCCAGGGGGTACGTGCCAATGGCATTGGCCATATAGCTGTTGACGTTGACGTTCCTGTCGGCCGAGAGCCGGCTGTTGTCGAACTCCATCGACGGCGCGAAGTCCGCCAGGAACTCGCCGCCGAAGACACCTCGCCAGAGGTAGGCAATCTGCCCGCCGACACCAACGAGTCCGTCGCTGTTGTCGATCGCGGCGCTGTCGCTGCTCGTGTTGAAGGTGGAGCCGAGGAAACCGGCGGCGACCCAGTGGCTTTCGATGGGACCACTGTAGGTCGGGGTCGTCGGCGCCGGCGGTGGAGTCGTCTGTGCGATGGCCGTTCCAGAGAATGCCGCAACCATCGCTGTTCCAATCACGTAACTTGCTAATCGCATGATCTCTCCGTGCTAATCGTGCGAGTGATTCGCACTTCGATGTCGGCTCGTTCGCTACTGTCCGGTAATGCCCCTGTTCTGCAGCACGCTGACGATGGTCCGGCGGTTTTCGGCTTGGCCCTGCGCCGTCGTGTTGGTCGCGACCTGGTTGCTGACGCCCATCGCTGCGGGCCAGAGCATCTTTGTCGGCGGGATGCCGCTCTGCTGCAGCACGGCCGCGACCGTACTGGCACGCTCCGAGCTCAGCCTCTGATTGAACAAGTACGAGCCTACGGCGGACGCGTGGCCCTCGACCTGAATCATGTAGCCGGGCTTGTCCTTGGCTTGCGCCGCGAACTGCTGCAATTCGACCAGGTACTTCGGCTCGATCGACGCGCGGCCGTTGCGGAAATACACCGTCATCGTCGATACCACGTCGTAGTCATCGAGATTCGAGATTCGTGCGTTGGTAGCCGCGAGCGATCCGCTCGTGCCGACAATCTTCTCCTCGGTGGCACGAAGCCGTTCGCCCTGGGCTGTGAGCTGCTGCGACTGCAGCTCGAGTGATTGCCGGTGCTGCTCCGCGTTGCGGGCGTTCTGTTCGATCCGCTGCTGGTTCTCGAGACTGCGTCGATCGGTGGCGTCGATCCCGCCATGGATCGCCAGCGCCATCTTGAGATCGTCCCTCGAGAAACTGATACGTTCTGCGGTGAAACGGTTTCCGCCGTCGAATGCGCCTTCCAACCGAACCCGCAGGCCGGGTATCAGCGTCGCCGCGTCTGCCCTCTCCTGCCGGACGCCATCGGTGCGCCTGATGCGGGTGAGCTCGCTCAGGGCGACCGTGAGCATCGACGAATCGTCGGTGCGTACGATCAAAGTGCCGTCGTTTCCCCGTCCGGTAATGACTCCCACAACCTGGTCGTCACCGAACGCGCGCGGCGACACCGCGAGGGCTGCGACGAACACCGAAGCAAGCACCACGCACTGTCGTCTGCGTCTTTGCTGCATATACTCTCCCTCCCGATCCGTGTCGTTTCGTCTTCCCCGATCCGTGTCGTTTTGTCCTCGCGGCAACATGGCAAGAACGAAACCAGGAGCGCCACGGGCATCGTTGTGGAACGAATTGCCCGGAAACATCGGCGATCCCATCCATCCGGGGATGCAGGTACTAACGGCAGGTCGTCACCGAATCTCGGCGGCGCGCCAGTTGACCGATGTATACGGCGGGCGTGAAAGGGCTGCGTAGGGCGTCTCCCCTGGTGCCGCTCTTGAACGTGCTCACGGTATGGTGTTCACGCTTCGATTCGCGGTTGCTGTTGCGTTGCTCGTGGTTGCGCCGCCGGTGTCGCAGGCCTCGGACACGTCTCAGCATCAACCTCCGCCGTTGCCGGCGCCGCGGTCCGAAGGGATACTTCTGTCCGTATCCCGCTGCGGCACGACAACGGATCCGACTGTGTTCCCGTTGGACCCAGTCAGGCGCAAGCCCGCTCGTCGCGCCGTTGGCACGGCGACAATCAGGCTTTTGGGGCGGCCGTTTGTGGTTTTCGGACGCCTGGTTCCCTCAACGAATGTGGCGGCTCAGATTGGCGACCTCGATTCGGCCATCGTCGGCAGGGCGACGATCGATCCGATTGGCAGCGGATACGGTCCCGAGCGTGCTCCGAAAAAGCGCCGCCCGGTGACGCTGCCTGCGCCGGCGGCGGCGTCGCCACCCTTCGTGTGCGAGTCGCCGTAGACCTTCACATCAGCAGCCTGCTGGTGACCGTCACATCAGCAGCCTGCTGGTATCCCTGTCCCGACAGCGGCCCGACGAGCAGTACACCAGGCAGCACGTCGAGCACCAGGTTGGCGTCGACGTCGACGAGCACGAGATGCGGGCCGACGAAGCGGTACTGCAGTTGATCGGGAAGCCCCGGCAGAACCGACAGCACGAATGGCGGCGTGGCGACTGCGGTGGCCCACGAGAAACGATCGTTGACAGCCGGAGGTCGCGGCACGTGGTCGTGCTCCATCATTTCCCGCCGCAGATCGGCCGTGACGTCGGGGTGTCCCGCGAAGACCTCGCGAATGCGTGCGCGAAACAGCGTGCTGACCTCGGCATTGAACATCTCTTCCCGCTGCGCTCGCCTGCGCGCCCGGCGAATGGCAGCGGCTCGCGCTTCGACGGCCTCGTGAAGACGTTTCGCATCGGACGTCGTCTGGAGCGGCGGCAATTGCTGGTCGAGATGGCGACGAAAGTGGACGTACTCATCGATCGACCGCTTGAAACGCGTCAAGCCCTCGTCGGCCGCAACTTGGATGGCTTGCACCGGCGGCACCGCCAGCGCCGCCATCAACGTCATCGACAGCAGTCGACGAGACAGCGTCCCCCTCATGGTCCGGTTATTCATTGCAAGAGCCACGCTAGTGCACGAACTGTGGCGTCACATGTCGTCCGCCATGTGACGCGTGCCAGGACGACGCAAGTGACGAAGTACCGTGAGCAACTGACAATCCGTGTGGCTTGAGAAGAGGATCGCGCACCCGCCCTCGGGAATCCGGATTGCACCGCACACGAAGATGCGCCGGTGCGTCCAAGCGACACGGTGGACGGTCACGTCAATGTATGTAGTCGGCGCCGTTGTGGCCGGCACCCTGCTGCCGCGCCTCGAGAGCAGCCTGCTGCCAGGCCTGCTTTCGCCGTTGACGGTTTCAGCGGCGATGGCAATCTACTCGTCCATCGCGTCCGGAATGATTGCGCTGAGCGGGATCGTGTTCTCGATCACGTTCGTGATGGTGCAGTTCAGCGCGACTGCGTACTCGCCGCGGCTGGCGCTCTGGTTTGCGCGCGACCGCGTTCTGGCACACGCGTTCGGCACGTTTACGGCGACGTTCATGTATGCAATCGCCGTTCTGGCCTGGGTGGGTCGAGGCGATACGTCGGGGGTGCCCCTGATCAGTGCGAGCGTGGTGGTCGCGCTGCTCCTGGCGAGCATCGGCATGTTCGTCGCACTGATGAACCGGGTCGCAGTGCTGCAAATCAGCGACACGCTCGCGTTCACTGGCAATCAGGGACGTTTCGTCATCGACGCGGTGTATCCCGCCCTCTCCTCGCCATGTACGCGCGCCACGGTTCACCGCACCCATGGCCATATCTCACAGGTGCTGGTGCACCACGGTCCGCCGCTCGCCGTGGAGGCGGTCAACGTCCAGGCGCTGGTGCGGCTGGCGGCCACGGCCGACGCTCTCGTCGAGATGCTGGTGGTGGTCGGCGACACCATCGCCGAATCGACGCCAATACTGCGGGTCATTGGCGGGCGCACCGCAATCGACGAGCGGCGCCTGAAGCGCGCGATTCAGCTCGGCGTCGAACGCACGTTCGAGCAGGACCCGAAGTACGCAATCCGCCTGCTCGTCGATATCGCGATACGAGCGTTGTCGCCCGCCGTCAACGACCCGACGACTGCCGTCCAGTCTCTCGATCAAATCGGCGACCTCCTGCTGCGCTTGAGCCGTCGACGCATCGAAACGGGGGCGTTCTCCGACCCGCGGGGCCGATTGCGCCTCGTCATGGCGTTTCCAACCTGGGAGGACTTCCTGTGGCTGGCGTTCGGTGAAATACACGCCTACGGCGCCAGCAGCCTGCAGGTGATGCGACGCCTGCACGCCCTCGTCGGCGATTTGAAGGACATCGTGCCCGGCGAACGTCGCGCCGGGCTCGAGGACCGGCAGGCGAGGCTGCGAGCGAGCGTGGCGCTGCATTTTTCGGACGCCGAAGAACGCGCGGTTGCGTCGCGGGCGGACCGGCAAGGCCTCGGCGTGAGTCGCCCCGAATCATCACTGAGCGTCCGTCGACGCCCCGAGGGCTCAGTCGTTCACCACGGCGGTACGTGAGTTGCTGGTCGTCGCAAATGTTAGGAACGCTGGAATGAGACCCGTCACTCTGCTTCTGCCTGATGCCGGCCCTGGCGGAGCGGAACTCCTGCACCAATGGCCGACCGCGGTGAATCGATGACGTTCGCCGCACGAACCATCACTAATCCCTACCCGGGCGCGCCAGCCGATGTGCGGCTTCCCGTTAGAAGTCGTCTCGACACGGTCATGCTGCCGGTGGTGTGGTTGAAACAGGGTATCTGTGCCCTGCGTGGGCACGATTATCTGGTGCACTCGGCGCCGCAGCGCATGTTCCTGCGATGCACGTGGTGTGACCATGAAACGCCGGGATGGCATGTCGGGTAACTCCTCCTGCGATCGCGGCGGGCCATCGCGCGATCGAGTCAGCGATGGCATGGCGTCCATCGGTGATGCGGCTGCGGGTTCATTCGCACGCTGCTCCGACGTGTCCACCATCCGAAGTTCTTGTTGAACTGGGCTACCAAGCCAAGTCGCTGATGAAGATGCCAGCTCGCCTGTGAGGGGCCTATCGACGCGCGACCGCCGCTGCTGACTCCCCGTTGTCGCAACCGGCCGTGACCGGCCATGGCTGGCTGTGGCGCGTGTGCCCCGGACGCACGGCCGAGTATTCCTGACGGCTCGGCTGCCCTGGCGTTACCCTGCGTCCAGGAAACGGCTCGTGCCTTAAAAAATCAGCCGCAACCACCCTGTCGTCGAGGCAGGTGCACGGCGATAGCGTCAGGCGGAGCCGTTGCCAAGGCCTTACGAAAGGCTTCATCGATTCTCCTGCTAACCGAATCAGATGGAATGAATAGGCGGGCGCCAAGGACAGTGAGCCACGACGGCTCCACGCGCACGGCGGGCATCAAGGGTACGCAATCAACTCAGTCTCAGCCCCGGGGAATACCCGTAGCAGCCAGCTAATCTCGGCATGACCAGGGGTGGTGAGTGTTCATGTGGAAAACGCTGCAAGGCGCTCCGATCGACGCGATGAGGGGTGGCTTGAGGGCGTTGTCACGTTGCAGCCACCAAGCCCAATGAACCCCGTAGCCGGACGGTAAGCCAGGAAGGTATATGGCAGACGCAGCGATCGTTTCGAGGCTCGGGTTCAGACTGCGGACAGGGGGCCGATATCCGGCACCCAGTGTCCGGCCGCCCGCTTTGCCTGGTATCGCCGTATCAGTTCATTCCCGAGCATCGGCGCTGATCTCGCCAGTCTCGAAGAACGACTCATAGCTCGCTTCAGGCAAGCGTCACGCGCCTGCTGGCTCGCGCGATAGGCCAGGTGACGGGCGGCGGTGAAGCGCGTGCCGGGCAGCGTCGCCGGGGTCGCTCCGGGCATCTCTTCCCAGTTGCCGGGGTTGGCGCCAAGCTCCGATGCCAGAACCGCCGTGAGTCGTGCTTGAATCGTGTCGGGATCCGTCTTAGGGAATACAACCGTCCCGACGGTGACCTCGTGATCGTGCGCCCATTCCCGCGTCAGATCTTCCAGCGGCGTCTGCGTTCGTTGACGAACGGAATCCATCGCAACTCGAACGCCAGCGCGCCCGCGCTCTGCCGTGCCCGCCACTCTTTTGTCAGATGGGTCGGCTCTCGTTTCGAGTCCACACCCATGCGGATATCGGACTCAGGTACGAATGTGAACTTGCCCAGCACATCACGAGCGCGAACGATACCGGTCCAGTACCTGCTGATATGCGCTGGTCGAACGCACCGTCCGGTGCGTCTGACGAATCACTTGTGTGGCAATCGCCGGAGCCCTGAACCCGGCGTGCCTCGCCAGGCTCAGGAGCTTCGTTTGCGAAGCGAGCAACCCGGACTCGCCCGCAGCATCGGCGGTTGCCTGAGCAGCGCCAGAAACTCTTCCGGCGTGTCCGTCGGGGATCCGGGATCGTTGATGGTGATGAAGTCGATGCGACGGCCACTTCGCATGCGGAACGCGACCATCAGGCCCAGAAAATCGGGATCGGTCTCCGCGTGCGGGCACCCGAGTCCCGTTGACATCCTGCCGATACCGACCTGCGGAGCGGAACGATCCGTCTCGTAAAGACCGCCGACCCGTCCAGGGCCGGCGGCAGCGGATGTTAACGGTCAGGATCACCTTCGACCCGGCGAGTTGCTGTTGATGCGCGCCGCGGTCGGGCATCGCCAGCTGCGGGTGGTTTTTCACGAACGTTTGTTGGACGGCGGGGATGCCATCGGCGATTTCTCGAGCTCATGCCGCTGCTCGGGGGTGGGGTCGAAAAAGTCAGACATGACTAACCCCTTCGCTTTCAGGGTGGGCAGAGGAGGGGCGGCTATTTTGCCACACGTTCCGCGCCCGCGTGCGTGGAGCGCCTGAACAATGTGCCGAAGGCCTGAGATCCGGCGCCAGTCACCGCCGACACGGATGCGCTGGGGTCGTGGCGGCGCGGGTCGAGCGGCAACGTGCGACTGCGCGCCGCTCCTGCCCTCACTGCGCCGATTGTCCGCGATCTGCCGCAGCACACCGTGGTCCACATCGATGGCGCGGTACAGGACTGGTACCGCGTGCAGCTGCCCGACGGCACCGCAGGGTTTGTGAGCGGACGCCTCACAGAATCGACCGGCCAGCCGGTGCGCACGGCACATGCGGGTGCCGTGCCGCCCGATCGCGACACGACCCCGGTGCAGTCGTTAGTGCTCGCCGGCGCCTGGCGGAGGAAATCAGAAATTTCCAAACCGTCCATCAGCTGGCAAGGCGCAGAAAACCAAGCGTCCGCGATGAATTGACTCGCGCACCGGGGTTGCGACGAGGCGCAGATTGTCGTCTAGCGGTGACGCGCGCGGAAATTCACCGACTTCAATGCGGCCGCCAACTCTCGAGCCTGCTCCACTGGCACGGTCTGGTCGGCGGCACTGTGGAACATTCAGATCGGAAGCTCCGCAATCGTGCGTTCGCGAATATCGGAATTGCTCAAACGGCCAACGTAGTTGAAATGGGACTCGTGTGAAAACTCGGCGTCTCGACGTCCGCATGACGTTGGGAGATGATGGGCGCCTCACGTGCCCGCCATCTTCATCAGCTACCGTCACGGTGACACGCTGAGCGCGACCGGCAGGCTGGCCGACGCGCTTGCGACACGTTTCGGCAGCGAGGAGATCTTTCGCGACGTTGACGCGATCGAAGCGGGCTCGGATTTCCGCGTCGCGCTTACCGGAGCGCTCGAAAGCGCGCAGGTCGTCTTGGTGATGATTGGCCCCTCCTGGTTGAGCGGGCGCGCCGCCGGAGGGTCGGATCTGGACGGTCCGGACGACTACGTCCATTTCGAGATCGAGGTGGCGGTCGCAAACGGTCTTGCGATCCTTCCGGTGCTCGTTGAGGGTGCCAGAATGCCGAGCCCGGACCAGCTTCCCTCCTCAATTCGCGCTCTTGCGTATCAACAGGCACATGAGATCTCCGAATCGCGATGGCACTACGACATCGAGCGACTCGTCGAGATTCTCGGACGCCACACGAGCATCGCACCGGTGTCGCATGCTCCTGCGGGTGAGCGGTGGTCACACGTCTGGAATCATTCCTTCGTAGCTGCCACCGCCGGAGCACCAAGGGACTTCGTCCGTCTGGTGTACGAGCCTCGACGATTTCTCGCGGCGTGCGGCGCCGGTGCACAAGGCGAGCTCAGTCGCGCGTTCGTGTTTGTGATCCTGTCGCAGCTCGTCGCCGCGACTCTCGTCGTCCAGGAATGGCCGACGCGGTCGCCACTTCTGGTATTCATCGCCACGGCGCCGATGTTGGCGCTGCTCGGTGCGTTTGCGCTGTCGGTGCCCCTATATCAGGCCTGGCGGCTGAGCGGCGCTCGTCGCGAGTACCGACGAGTGCTTGTTGTGCTTCTGTACCAATGCGCATTCGTCGGACTTGGCATCGCCGTGGCGACGCTTGTCGCCTTGACGGGAATGAACATGGTACTGCCAGACCAAGTCGATCAATTGGCTCGCAACCCAACGGCGCAGACCGTCTCGGTGTTCTTCGCTCAACTGCAATCGGCGCCCGGCGGTGAACCGTGGGTGATTGCGTCGATGATTAGCGGGTTCATTGGACTGGGCTTGTTGATCTGGGCACTGACGACGTGGGAGTCATATCGAATCGCCCTTCATCAAACGCGGGCCCGTTCTTGGATGGCGCTCGCGCTCTTCTGCGTCTTCTGTCTCCTTCCCATCGCATTCCTGGCGTGGGTAGCGTCGATACTTTAGGCCGACGCGGCGTGTTGACTGCGCTCGCGCCCACAAATGGACTGATCCCAAACGTGCTCCGCCTTATACACTCCGCTATCCACCGACGACAATCTGCGCGGTGATCACATACGGGCCAACGCGTGTGCGAATTTGATAAAGTCGTCGTTGGCGTTTGTTCCAGCACACTCCTGTTCAACATCCGTCCGCAGGATACCTGTCAGTTCCCGTCAGGACAGCAAATCAACCAGCTTGAGGGGCGGGCGCGCTAGTTCATCACCGGAATATACGGCGGACGCCGTGTCCGCCGTCATTTCCAAAGAATTTCGAGGATTTCTCCTCTGGCGGTGTGCGTCCACATCTGCTACCCCAGGGGCGAATCGGCTGGACAACCCTACCAACGCTTCGTCCCGCTGCCGAGCGCGCCGTAAGCGGCCGTATAGAATCGTCGCTCTAGTTCTTCGGTCGATCCACATGACGAAGTCGAGGTGAGCATGACGGGCAAGATTCGGACGCTACGAGTAGACAAGGGTTTGGGTTCATCAAGGACGAAAACGGAAACGAATATTTCTTCCATCAGAGCGCCATATATGGCGAGGGAATCAACGACCTACGCGAGGGTGACAGCGTGGAATTTGAAATCCGACAGGGACCGAAAGGGCCGCGGGCCGAGAACGTTCGACGTACGTCGACATAGCGCTTTGCGCCGCCGAAACTCCGGTTGCCGGCGACGAATGGATGCCCTCTATTCAACCAAGCCGAAGCATACGTCCGCAGCGCCGGGGCATTGAACGTCGGCGTCAATGAGCTGGCGGACGTCCTACCACATTTTTTTCCTGAACAGGGTCGCTGAAGACGCGGACGACGACGATTGACCTCCGGAGGAATATGTGCGTAGCGTCCGCGCGCTCTGAGGGGCTCGTGCGCTGGAAGTCATTGACGCCCTCAGGCTGATGGCCATCACCTATGCGGCAACAACGTTCGCGTGGGAATCAAAACAGACGGTTTCCGGAACACGTCCGTCGCACCAGGCCTTAGGCGCTCGTATACAGCGTACAGTGAAGGGGTGAATCCCCTATCCGATTCGATCCCGGCCGAACCTGAGAACCGCGGCACCCCATCCACCTCGGATGAACTCGAGCGTGAGGTATCGAGACGCCGCACGTTCGCCATCATTTCGCACCCTGACGCAGGCAAGACCACGCTGACCGAGAAGTTGTTGCTGTATGCGGGCGCCATCGAGCTCGCAGGCGCTGTTCGGGGACGCGCGGCACGACGTCACGCCACCTCGGACTGGATGGAACTCGAACAGCAGCGCGGTATCTCGATTACATCCGCCGCCCTGGAGTTCGAGCTGCAGGGTCGCCGCGTGTCGCTGCTCGATACGCCGGGGCACATGGACTTCAGCGAGGATACGTATCGCGCGCTCATCGCCGCAGACAGCGTCGTGATGGTGATCGACGCGGCCAATGGCGTCGAGGATCAGACGCGGAAACTCTTCGAGGTATGCCGGCGCCATCGACTCCCGATCCTGACGTTTGTGAATAAGTTCGACCGGCCCGCGCGCGATCCGCTGGCGCTGCTCGACGACGTTGAGCGCACACTCGGAATCGCCGCCGCACCCGTGAACTGGCCGATCGGCAGCGCCGCGAGTTTTCGGGGCGTCTACGACCTTCGCCACCAGACACTGCATCGATACGAACGCGAGGCGCAGGGGCAGCACCGCGCTCCGGAAACGCTGTCGTCACTGGATGATCCTGAAGCTCGGGAACTGCTCGGCGAAAATGTCTATGCGCACTTCCGCGAATCGCTCGACGTCATCATCCACGCAGGCACATCCTTCGACGTCGATGAGTATCGTGCAGGTCGGCAAACACCCGTCTTCTTCGGTAGCGCGTTGACGAATTTTGGACTTGAGCCGTTTCTTCAGGCGCTTGTCGAACTGGCGCCGGCGCCGCAGCCGCGCCTCAGCGACGACGGCGTCGTGGCGCCCACCGACGAGCGGGTTACCGGCTTCGTCTTCAAGATCCAGGCAAACATGGATCCTCGACACCGCGATCGGGTGGCCTTCGTTCGTCTCTGTTCGGGTCGATTCACCAAGGACATGGTCCTCTCGAACAGCCGCGTCGGCAAGGCACTGCGGGCGTCGCGCGCGTACCGGTTTTTCGGGCGGGACCGCGAGACAATCAGCGTGGCATACGCAGGTGACATCATCGGCCTTGTCAACCCGGGGCACTTCGCGATCGGCGACACACTCCATTCTGGTGCCCCCGTTCGGTTTCGCGAGCTGCCCCGCTTTCCTGCTGAACACTTCGGTCGGGTGCGGTTGTTGAACACACGCCACAAACAATTCGACGAGGGCATTCGTCAGCTGGAGGAAGAAGGGCTGATGCAGGTGTTTTACGCGTCCGCCGGTCGCCGCGAGCCGCTCGTCGGCGTCGTTGGGGCATTGCAGTTTGAAGTGGTCGCGAATCGTCTGCAGACGGAATACGACGTCGCCGTGGCGATTGACCCTGCCGTATATACATCCGCGCGATGGCTTGGCGAGCCTGCGCTGCAGGTGCCTCCTCTCGGCGGGCAGGGTATTGTGGCCACGGACCGACATGGACGTGCCGTGCTGCTGTTCGATTCACCCTGGGCGTTGCAGTACTTTGCGCGCCACCATCCAGATGTTCCCCTGCTGGAAGAATCACCGGCCGTTCTGCGCGCGTAATTGAACACTTACGACTATCCTTACGACATGGCCGAGTTAGAACAAATCGTGCGCATGCTTGAAAGGCAACGACGGGAACTGGTCGACCAACTCGCGGCCGTTGACAAGGCAATCGCGGCTCTCAACGGTACCGCAGCGGCGGGTCGCGACGCCCGCCGGGCACAGCCAGATATCCCAACCGAGAACCCACCCGCGACAAAGCTTCCAAGACGAGTCAAACCGAAACGGGTTCTGAGCGACGCACACAAGCAAGCCATGATTGCAGGAAGGCGCAAAGCGCGAGACGCGCACGACGTCGCGACAGGCCTGGCGCGCGAAATGCCAGACGAGGACTTCGTGCCTGCGATCGGAGTGCGAGGCGACCGTCAGGAGCCCAGGCTGATCACGAAGCCGATCAAGAAATAGCGTTACTCGACCCGATCTAACCTTTGACCGTCCATCCCTTCTTCACGAGAACGTCCCTCACGCGGTCGCGCAAATCGCCCTGAATTTCGACGCCGCCGTCCACGACCGCGCCGCCCGTCCCGCACGCGCGTTTCAATTCGCCGGCGAGCTCCTTGAGGAACGCCGCGTTCTGAGGCAGGTCGTAGACCACGGTCATCGTCTTGCCGCCGCGTCCTTTCTTCTCCATCCGGAGCTTGGCGATGATGCGTGACGGCAGCGGCTGCTCGCGGGTGAACTGGCTGCTGCACTTGCAGTCACGCTCGGGCCATCCGCACTTGGTGCAGGTGCTTCCAGTGCCAGTCGAATACACCGTTCGGGAGTTGCGATCGGTCATTGGGACAGACTATCAGGGGGGCGGAGCCTATAATCGTGTCCGACCCTCTAACAGACGATCGGGTTTGGTTATCAACCGGGGACGAACTGAGGGGCAGGGTTCTACGGTGACTGATCAGACGCACAAAACATCGTGAATAGGCGGACGGGAGGTCCGCCGAGCAGGAATCACTTCTCGAAATCGTGCGTCTGGTGTCAAGGATTTCGATGCGGGCATCGCAGCGCACGCCGCCGCGATCAACGCCACACTGGTACGGCCAATCTTCAGCACATACTATTTGCCAGCGGGTCACTTTCGAGTTTGGGATCGATGTTTTTTGACGTGACCCCACGCAGCAGTTGTCATAACGTGCGCGCATGGATGCATCAGCTGTAAAGGGACGGTTAACGCTCGACGCCCTACATGATCGCGTTACGCGCGGCGATATCGAAACCGTAGTCGTTGCGTTCCCCGATCACTACGGTCGCCTCATGGGCAAGCGGTTCGATGCGGATTTCTTCGTCGCTGACGGCGCGGCGCACGGCACGCACGCATGCGACTACCTGCTGACCACGGATATGGAGATGGAGCCGGTGCAGGGCTACCGGTTTGCGAGCTGGGAGAAAGGGTACGGCGACTTTCACCTCGTGCCCGATTCTGACACGCTGGTCGTGGCCAGCTGGCTGGAGAAATCGGCCCTCGTGTTGTGCGACCTGGTCGATGATCGGACCGGTGAGCGGGTGGCGGTCGCGCCGCGGTCGATCCTCCGCCGCCAGGTGGACGCAGCGCGCGAGCTTGGTTACACCGCCTCTGCGGCCTCAGAGCTCGAGTACTACGTCTTCGAGCAGTCATACCGGCAGGCGATGGAAGCGGACTATCGCAACCTGCAGCCGGCGGGGTGGTATCTGGAGGACTATCACATCCTGCAGGGCACGCGGCTCGAGGCGTATACCGCCGCCGCCCGGCGTCACCTGAAACAGTCAGGCGTGCCGGTCGAGAATTCGAAAGGCGAATGGGGACTTGGACAACACGAGTTGAACATCCGCTACGCCGAGGCACTGCAGATGGCCGACCGGCACACGGTTTATAAACAGTGTCTCAAGGAGATTGCCGAACAACAGGGCCTGTCGGTGACGTTCATGGCGAAGTTCGCAGCGGATCGCGCAGGCTCGAGCTGTCACATTCATTTCAGTCTCTGGCGGGGCGGCAGCAACGCCTTCACGGGATCGAGCGCGTGCGGACCTGTCAATTGCTCAGACGCGTTCCGCTGGTTTCTCGGCGGGTGGCTCGCCCATGTGCCTGACGTGATGCCCTTCTACGCGCCAACGGTCAATTCCTACAAGCGATATGTCGATGCCTCGTGGGCGCCCACGCGCATTGCATGGAGTCACGACAACCGCACGGCCGGCTTCCGCGTGGTGGGTGCGGATCAGAGCTTACGCATCGAGTGCCGGTTTCCCGGTGCCGACTGTAACGCCTATCTTGCTTTCGCGGCCGCGCTCGCCTCGGGGCTCGACGGCGTCCGCTCTTGCACCGAGCCGCCGGACTGCTTCGTCGGCGACGTCTACGCGGCGCGGCATCTTCCTGCCCTGCCACGATCACTTCAAGAAGCGACCGAGGGCTTCCGCACCAGTGCGTTCTCACGTGCCGCATTCGGGGATGAGGTCGTCGATCATTACGCACACTTCTACGCAACCGAACACGCCGCGTACTCGCGAGCCGTGACCGACTGGGAGCGGCGCCGCTACTTCGAACGGATCTGACATGCAGGAACGGCTTGCCGACAAAGTGGCCTTGGTCACGGGCGCCGGGAGCGGCATCGGTCGTGAGTCGTCGCTGCTGTTTGCGCAGCACGGCGCCGCCGTCGTCGCCGTCGACATTCAACGAGGCGCAGCTGAAGACACGGCGTTGACCATCGTACGGGCCGGCGGGCGCGCCATTGCGGTCGAAGCCGATGTATCCAAGGCAGTTGACTGCGCACGGATGGTGGAGACGGCCGCCCAGACCTTCGGCAAGCTGAACGTGCTCTTCAACAATGCCGGGATCATGCACGGGAGCGACGACGATGCGGTGAACACCAGCGAGGACGTGTGGACGCAGACGCTGGACGTCAACGCGCGCGGGGTGTTTCTCGGGTGCAAGTACGGGATTCCGGCAATCCGGCGCGCGTCCGGCGGTTCGATCATCAATACCGCGTCATTCGTGGCAATCATGGGCGCGGCCACGCCGCAGGTCGCGTACACGGCCAGCAAAGGCGCCGTACTTGCGCTCACCCGTGAGCTTGCCGTGGTGCACGCGCGTGAGAACATCCGTGTCAACGCGCTGTGCCCCGGGCCCCTGCGGACCAAACTGCTGATGGACTTTCTGGACACGGAGCAGAAACGGCAGCGCCGGCTCGTGCACGTTCCGATGGGACGCTTCGGCGAGGCTAGGGAAATCGCCTACGCAGCACTCTTTCTGGCGTCCGACGAATCGTCGTACGTGACGGGAACGGAGTTTCTCGTCGACGGCGGCATCTCTGCCGCCTACGTGACACCGGAGTGACACACGTTGAGTTCTCCAACCGTACGTGTGGTGAGCCCGGTCGACGGGTCGGTGTTTGCCGAAATCGCGCTGGCGACCGACCGCGAGGTCGACGCCGTACTCTCGCGTGCGGCGCGCGTGCAACGAACCTGGGCCGGCACGCCGCTGGCCGAGCGCGGGGCCATCTGCGAGCGGATGGTGCGGTGGATGCTGGATCGGGCGGACGCGATCGGAACGGAGTTAACGTGGCAGATGGGGCGCCCGGTCGCGCACACGCCCAATGAGATCCGTCGAGGGTTTCAGGAGCGCGCACGCCACATGTGCGCGATCGCCGCCACCGCGCTCGCCGACACCCATCCACTGTCCACGCCGGGATTCCTCCGCTTCATCCGTCGCGAGCCGCTCGGCGTCGTCCTCGTGCTCGCGCCCTGGAATTACCCGTATCTGACGTCGGTCAACGCGGTTGTCCCTGCACTCGTCGCCGGAAACACAGTCGTTCTGAAGATGTCGCAGCAGACGCCGCTCGTCGCGTCGAAGTATGCCGAGGCATTCGCGGCCGCCGGGCTCCCACCCGGTGTCTTCGAAATCGTCCACGCGCATCACGATACGGTGATGCGCATGATTGCCGATCCGCGAGTCTCCTTCGTCTCTTTCACCGGCTCGGTCGAGGCAGGCCGCACGGTGCAGCAGGCAGCGGCGCGCCGCTTCATCGGCACGAATCTAGAGTTGGGTGGCAAGGATCCCGCGTACGTCCGCGCCGACGCACCGCTGGAGCATGCCATCGAGAATCTGGTCGACGGCACGTACTTCAACGCCGGCCAGTCGTGTTGCGGCATCGAGCGGATTTACGTCGATCGCGCGCTGTTCCCGCAATTCGTCGATGCCTTTGTCGCGCTGGCGAAGCAGTACCGACTTGGCAACCCGCTGTCGCCCGACACCACCTTGGGTCCGATGGTACGCACCAGCGCGGCCAAATTCGTGCGCGACCAAGTGCGCGAGGCCGTTCAGCAAGGCGCCCGTCCGCTCATCGATCCGCGCGACTTCCCCCAGGCCCGTGAGGGCACGCCGTACGTCGCGCCTCAGGTGCTCGTCGACGTGGATCACTCCATGCGCGTGATGACCGAGGAAACGTTCGGGCCGGTCGTTGGCATCATGCCGGTCGACGGCGACGAGGAGGCGGTCGGCTTGATGAACGACAGCCGGTACGGCCTGACCGCGTCGATCTGGACGACCGACGCCGACGCGGCAGTGCGAATCGGCGATCGCATCGCGACCGGCACGTGGTTTCAGAATCGCTGCGATTATCTCGATCCCGCGCTGGCGTGGACCGGCGTGGGCGATTCTGGGCGCGGGTGTTCGCTGTCGTCGCTTGGCTACGACGCGCTCACGCGCCCCAAGTCCTTCCACCTGCGCGTCGACGTATGACCACGAGTTGTGGAGACAAAGCCGAGCGTAGCCATGGGACTGGGCTTTGGCACGGCAGCACCGCCGGGAAGGTGGCTCACTGTTCGACGAATTTCGCAACTGATCCGTGCCCGCCGGTCACACGAAGTACGTAGGCCTACCTTTACACGAATAAGGGTTGCCTGATACTGACCGGGGATTCCATTTCTCCGCCTATGTCGCTACAGGTCGACCGTCGGGACCGATCCTATCGCGGTAGGCGATTACCGACCGGCGCTCAGGCGGGCGCATGATCACGATAGGCAATCGCAGCGCCGAATCCCACCATGATGATGATGCCGCCTAAGATCATCTGGAGGTTCTCGTTCATCGGGCGTGCTCTGGGTATTTGAGACGATTATCGGCACTTGGAGCCGCTACCTTGAAGGGAGCATTGCTTTGATGAACGCATTGGCGGCCATCTGCCACCGCACTGCCATTGACCTGCCATGGCAGCGGGCCCCCACGGACTGCCGCCACTGCAACCCCCAATAGAGATGGCAGAGTGAGGTTCTATCCAACTGAGCTATGGGCGCGATTCCTGGGATCTGAACCTGCGGCGTGCCGCCAAAGTATCACGCAACACCACGCGGCCATCCTTCCGAGTCGAGAATCCGGCCGGAACTCAATCGTTTTCGGGAAGAGCGAGGCGAACGGCCAGGAGTGGGAACTAACGGTGAAAGAGGCTTTCGCATTTCGGAATTCTAACGGCGACAGCCGTGCACATTCTCTCAATGATCGCATCGATGACAGTCGGCATTCGGATTGCGAGGGTAGGTTCGAATTGCGGACAATCGGACCTATCTTTCTCATCTGTGGAATCGCGATAGCGGCGGTCGCGCTCAACGCGACTCCCCAGACGTATGCAATCGATCCGGCTCGAAGCCGCGCGACGATTGCCGTCGGCAAGGCGGGCATCTTCAGTTTTGCCGCTGGCCACACGCACGAAGTCATCGCGCCATCGATCACCGGACACATGACGGTCGATCCCGCAGACCCGTCGCGCTCGATGGTGCGCGTGACGATCGATGCGTCCGCGTTGAAAGTCACGGGAAAAGGTGAGCCTCCGGACGATGTCCCAAGAGTCCAGCAGACGATGGCGAGCGAGCAAGTATTGGACGTGCGGCGATATCCAACGATCGACTTCGACAGCACCAGTATTTCGGTGAAGAATCCTGGAACCACCAAGCTGGACCTGATCATCAACGGTCGTCTGACCCTGCACAATGTGACACGCTCAGTCTCGGTGCCGGTCATGGTTCAAATCGAGCCGCATGAACTGACCTCGACCGGGAGTTTTTCGTTGAAGCAGACTGACTATGGCATTAAGCCAGTCAGCGTCGGGGGCGTCGTGTCGGTGAAGGACACCGTGAACATCAACTTCGTGATCGTCGGTCGCCTGGGAGGTTAGTGAACATGACCGAGAAGAGTCTGTACGAACGGCTTGGCGGCGTCTTCGCCATCGCGGCGGTGGTTGACCACTTTAGTGACGCGGTTGTGAAGAACCCGATTGTCGGGAAGACCTCGAAGAACCCGGCCCTCAGGGAGTGGCACACGAAGAGCTTGGACAGGTTGCCGGGCCTCAAGTTCATGCGAACCCTTTGGGTTTGCGCCGTCGCGGGCGGGCCGTTCCAATACACGCCCACAAGGCCGGGGAAACGGAGGTGGGTCTTGAGGAGGCGCATCGTGACCTCAGGATCTCGCCAGACGAATTCGACGAGGTCGCGGCCGAGCTTGGGCGCACCCTTGACTTCGTCAAAGTGCCTCAGCGCGAGAAGGAAGAAGTCCTCGCCGCCTTCGCAGCGCACAAGAACGAGGTGACGGCTGGCTACATGGCCGCGCGACCGCTGTAGACCTCGGCCATCCCGCCGCCAATCGGCACAACGACTTCAAAGGGGCCGAGACGCGGTGCCGGCGTCAGGGTAAATCGGCGCGGATTTTAGCGCGAGCGCGTTAGAGGAAACTCGTTTTAGTAATGTGGCGAATCAACTCACTTCACCTTCGCCTGCGCCTTCCGCCGCTCCGCCCAATATTTCTTCATCCGCTGCGAGACTGCCTTCCGCGCTGCCGCTGACATTCGTCGCGTCCGCGTGCGAGCGGTGGCAACAGACTTGCGCAGCGCTTTTCGGGGGCCCGTCAGGGCCAGTTCAGGGAAGGTTCCGCTCTATTGCAATTATTTCGGCGCGTAACCGGCGCAGCGCTGCGTCTGCTCCGTCCTTGGCTAGCTCGCGCAATTGCTCGATGCTCAATCCGTTTCGCGGCATTCATTTCTCCGATCGATGAGTGGCGATAGCCCAGCGTTCATGGGCGCGTCGCAAATTGAGCATTGTAGGACGAGAACTGACGATGGCCTGCATGGGATGGGCATGGTCTGACGTGTAGTCTGGTATGTGTCGGGCTTTATTTACTGGGTGCGCAATGTGAGCACTAACGTGGTCAGCTAACGCGCTCGAGCCCTGGCGGCTGCAGACGCGGGCCTCTGTCTCAGTTATCCTTCTTCAGACCTGAGTTCACGCCGAGGGCATCATGCTGCGAAACCTCCTGCTGTTCTTCACAGCCTTGCTACTCGCCCTTACGGCGGGCCGGGCGTTTTGGGTGTGGCTTGGTGAAAACCCGTTTAGCATGTCGGGCGCAACCTACGTCGAGTTTTTCCAGCAGCTTGATAAGGGCATCGCTATTCCAATCGCGATAACTGGCATCGGCGGCACGCTGTTGGCGGGCATCTCTGCGGGCGCTTTCCGCAACGACCGCCGCGCCTTTAAGTTACTGATTGCTGCCTGCGTGATGGGCGTGGTGGGGTCACTCGTCACCATTTTCGTCAGCGTCCCAATCAACGAGCGGGTCGCAACGTGGAATCCCACAGCGTTGCCACCAGACTACCGAGATTACCTTTGTGAATGGTGGCAGTGGCACCACGTGCGATTGGTCGCCATGTTCACTGCTATGTGTTTGGTGTTCGTTGCGATGCTATTTCGAAAAATAGAACCTTTTAGCGGAGCGCGAAACGATTCGTGTTCGCTGGGTGATGGGAAGGGGACGGTCAGTTCACAGGCACGCGGCGCTTCAGTTCTTCGAGCCAGTTCAATACGACGTTGATTTGCGCGCTGGACTGGGCCCGCTCGATCTCCTTCACCATCAGAAAACGCTGTCCATCGGCCGCCACGTCAAAGTCGAACCCCAGTAGCGGGAACGGAGTCGCCAGGTATTGGCCCTCGAACAACATGCGGGGCTTGCCGATCGTAAAGCCCGGTTGGGTATTCGTTTCTACCGTCACCATTTTATCCCCGGAGCGATAGAACAACTCCCGCCCGTTACGGTTCCATGCTGGCTCAGTCCCGCCTTCCGTCGAAACCTGCCATTTCCCGCCGGGACCGGGATAAGGTTGCACGTAGATTTCAGGGCGCCCCGATTCATCGGATACATAGGCGAGCCACCGCCCATCGGGGGAAAACATTCCGCCCCCTTCGTTGAACGGTGTTCCGAGGAACGGC
>CAWFEX010000003.1:0-74780 GCA_963814955.1 uncultured Acidobacteriota bacterium | reverse complement strand
CACAATCAACGCCGCCACGTCGAGGTCCTCGAGAATCCAGAAGGCGGCGCGTTCTAAGTTCGAAGCCCACAGAATCTTAAGGTCCGGAGAGATACTGCGGAGGGCCTTTGCAGCAAGGCGTGCGTCGCTACGTTTGTTCACATTAAAGAATCTTCATGCACTTCGCGACGAAGCAGCGGGAGCAATGCGTCTTCTGTATCGGCCGGACGCCCGCGTCGCTGCATCCACGTGTCCTGTCGGACGGCGGGGTGCTCGTGATGAGGCTGACCAGAACTCCAAGCGGTGTCGGGTTGCAGCAGACAGATATCGTCAGTGCAATTACGATCTGGAATGCAGTCCCCTTAAAGAGCGCAGGGCATGACCTATTCCGACGGGACCCTCAGTCGCGCCGCCCATAGCACTTGCAACTTCGTCCCAAGCGCCCAGCCAATCAGAAGATCGGGGGAACATTATCGGCGCTCCCTGATCTCTCGTCCCTGTGAACGTCATCGACTAGCGAACAGTAAAACGCTCTTCGTGCAGTAGGGCGCCCGCCTCGCTCCTCAGCTCGACCCTCCAGCTGCCCGCGCTGTCGCCGTTCATGACGTTGCGACTATAGTGCGGAAACCGAGACTTGGACTGGCCTGCACGCGGAGGTCTACGCTGGTGCAGTCGATCGTCGCGATACCAACGATGCTGGATGGTGGTGGGGCTCGCGGACTTGACCTGAGTGTAGAAGAACAGGGGGCCTGGAGGAACCGGACGGTCCGCAGGATCGCATCGCCATTCATCGAGCTCGGCGCAGAGCCGAGCCCTGACCACCTCTGGGCGTTCGTGTGTCGACGCCGCGATTGGACTGGCGCTCATTTCATCGGGGGCGTATTTTCCGGCGGCCTTCGTGGTCTCAATGGGTGAGGGAGGTTTTTCGACGGACACCGCCGCGTCCGGCGGGGCGGAAATCTCCCGCGGTGAGTCCATCGCGATCGCAGATGGGAATTGGCCCGCTCGCTCGAGCCGAGCCACGGGCGGGCCGAGGTGAGAATCATGATCAGCATCGCGATAGGGCCCAGGGCGCCGAGCGCGAATTGGCGAACCGATCTCCCGCGCACGGGCGGCTGCAGGTCGTGGGGTTCTGCGAGGTACCGGATTCACCCGGCGGGTTGACTGAAGCCGTTGCCTCCGCCTCCGGTGTGGGCGTCACGAGCGGCGACGACGTTGGCAACTCCACCGGTTTCCCCCGGGCCTCACAGAAATCATGAAGGTTCTTTCGACTGGTGAGCACAAAGGGATGGTCTGCTTCCAGCGCCGCCGTCGCGATGGTAACGGCTCGGCGAAAGCACTGCTCCGCCTCGTCTGGATTGCCATTCATCTCGCACACGATGCCAAGGTTGTTCAGCGTGTTGGCGAGGTCCCGGTGGAGCGGGCCGAGACTTGCCTCTTGCAGCAGCGCCGCCTCGCGCAGAAGCCCTTCCGCGCGGGCGTAGTTGCCAGCCGCTGCAGCCTGTTCAGCCGCTTCGATGGCGGAGCGAGGTTCGCGTGATTTCGACATGAAGCGTCCTGCCAGGGGGATGAAGCTTTGAGGGGAGGAGTGAACGACCTTACGGTCGCCTACTTCAAGACATTGTAGAACAACGCTTCGCTGAGTCGTCACTCGCGGCGTCAAACGATGCCATCGTGCGCAGAACAGCGTATGTTGCGCTTGGAGCCTCGAGGGGTAGCAGCCGGCGCTTGTTGCCGCGACTCGGATCTACTCGGTGCAGCGTTGCGCCCTAGCAATGAGACCAACCGCGGTCTCGTCGCGAAACTCGCGCTGCCCGACCGTTATCCAGCACTCGAGGGCATCGGCTTTTCGCAGCGCATCTCCAGCGGGATGTGGATGCCGTCGTGCGGGCAGTCAATCTCGAAGTCGAACGAACCAACAGGTGTCCCACGCGGCAACCGGTCAGAGTACCATTCCATCATCTTCCTCCAGCCAATTGACGGGAACGATCGACGGTCGATCGGGTTCGACATGTGGACCGACCCGATGCAGATACACGCGAGCTGTTATCAGAGGCGCTTGACAGCGGCGCTCACACGGCCGATTCCGCGGGTCGCGCGCTTGAGGAGCTGATTCAGAACCCGGCGGACGTTCTCATCAGCGACATCGGGATGCCCGCTGAGGACGCCCTCTCGCACATTCGCCATGTTCGCGCAGTCCGGGCATGCACGGTCGGATTCCCCCGATTGCTTCACCGCATCGTCCATGACGCAGATCGCGAACGAGCTGCGAAAGCCGGCTTTCAGATGCCCGGCCAAGCCGGTGGATCTCGCGACGCTTGAATCAGAACTCCTCAAGCTCGCAGCGGAATCCTGGTCGGCATGATCGGCCCCATAAGGCCGGAACTGTGTCTCTTTTCGCTCGTCAGCGCCTTTGTCCACCTACTTCGATCGAGCATCAACATCGCGAGCGTCCCCAACGCAGGCCCAGCACGAGCAGCAGTAGTCCAGAGCAGCTGGATCATGAAGGTGACCCGACAGATATCGTCAGTGCAGTTACGATCTGGAACGCCGCACTATCGGTTCATACCCGCAAAGTGTTGTCCGAGCGAGGGTGGCACCCTCTCACATAGCCAGGCGCGGATTTCGCAGTGCGCACCCTCGGGAATTTCCGCTCAAACCTGGACCATAGGCCGACATGGTGTGAACCGGCACAGAGGAGTGTTCTGATGAACATCTGGAAGGAGTTCAAGAACTCGATTCTGCCCTGGCTGCTCGCGGGGGCGGTTGTGGCTTTTCTCATTGCCGAGCAACGCCGCACGACGCAAGCCCGGCTCGACGCCAACGCCCGGCTGGCCGACGCGGTTGAACAACAGGGTAAGGCGCTCGACGATGTTCGCGCGCTGCTCGCTTCGCAGGGGTACACATTGCCCCCTTTAACCGAGTCGCGGTGATCCGCGGACTTCGGGTGCCGGTGCATCTGACGTCGCGTGACGCACTGCGGATTCTTGACCTGGCTGACATCTGGGCCGCACGAACGGGTCACGAGGTTCGGCTCGTCTCGGCGAACGACCATATCCACAGCAGGAGGTCAGCCCATTATCTAGGCCGGGCACTCGATTTCCATTCGTCGGATCCGGAGAACCTTTCGGCGGTGTTGCGGCGAGCGGGCTACCGTGTCCTCTGGAACGTTCCCGGCCACTACGGCCACGTGCACGTCGAGCAAACCGAATCGCAAGGTTCGTCGTCACTCTTGATCACTCCGCCGAGAGCAGCACTGAATCAGGCATTGAAGGCGGGATTCAAGAGCACGAGCCGGCCGGGTACGGTGGAAGCGGGCCGACTCGGTGCGTGGCGACAACAGACAAGTAACAGGACCGACTAGCGCGCGGTGTCGGGTCGATCGTCCATGCGGCCGGGGCCGCAGCGGACGTGGGAGGAACCGCCCAACGCGAAATTATCCGGGGACCGCACGATGAATCTGAACGGCGCCACAGCGATGGTCACAGGAGGATCGAGCGGGATCGGTCTGCGATTGCGAAGACCACCGATTTCTACGCGACGGCCGGCCTCCCGCAGAACAACGAGAACCCGCGACGTCCGGTGGGCGCTCGCAAATAGACGACCGAGGGGTTCATCACCGAGTTGACCATCTTGCCACCGAAAGATTGACGTCAACGTCGCGATCGGGCGCGAAGTCCGGGCGCAGGACGATCCCACAACGTACTACTGAGGAAAACTGAGGTGACGGAATTTTTCGAGCGCAACGGCCTTGCGGACCAGCGGAACTGACCAGAGCAGTGCTCAGAAAAGTTCAGATCCAGGGATAATTCGCAACCCAATCGTTATCAGCAGCACCCTGAGAAATCCTAAGATTTTCACATGACCTGGAGTGACCTGGAGGAAGAGAGCACTATCGTGGGTACCCTCTATTACTTTGCGTACTTTGCGAGGAAGCAGCGCTAGACGGGTTTGGCCGACAGGTTTGGCCGACGCGGCTCAGCGTCTTGGGGCGGACGTTCGCGCGCCATCGCTTCACCATCTCGTGCCAGCTGCCTCGCGCCGCCAACACAAGCACCGGCACGCCGGAGCCGCTCTGGACTCGAGAGGTAACGAGCCGTCCACGACGCAGGGCTGTGAACCACCGAGCAGGAGTGTGCTCATAGCCGTTGTGCAAGCCCTGCAACGACCCGGCACCTCCGAGCTAAAGCCCAACAACGAACCAAAATGCGCGGTCATGAGCCACGCAGAATCATTCAATAATTCTCGAAATTCTGGCGGAGAGGGTGGGATTCGTGCCGAGTGGCGATGAGCGAAGCGAATCGCCCTATGCCTGAAGCCCACCCGAAGCGGCATCGAGCGAGCGCGAGCGAGCGAAGATGGCGGAGAGGGTGGGATTCGAACCCACGTGCCCCTTACGGGACAAGACGCTTTCGAGGCGCCCCCGTTACGACCACTTCGGTACCTCTCCGGGTCGTGTCGCGCGATTGCCGGGTCCGGCTAAAGCCAGACACTCCGTTGACCTGGGTAGCTTCAGCGTCAGGCGGAAGCCGGACGCACTACGATATGTACGACGCAACAGTCGATTATAACCTTCGCGCTCGACCCTCTCTGACTCCGCGAGCCGTCAACGCATCGGCGGACGGCCAGGTGGAGCTGGCGTCGTCGGAACCGACTCGAAAACCTTCATCGCGGCGCCTATCATCCCGGCGATGTCAGAGACCGTAGCCGGGACAATCAGTGTGTTCGTAGTCCTGGCAAGATTGCCGAACTGCGAGACATACTGTTCCGCTACCCGCAGCTGAACCGCTTCCATCCCGCCGTCGGTTCGAATGGCGCCAGCAACCTGTCGAATGCCCTCCGCAGTCGCTGAGGCGACCGCCAGGATCGCCTGCGCCTGTCCCTCGGCTTCGTTGATCTGCTGCTGCCGCGTCGCTTCCGACGCCTTGATGACCTGCTGCTTTTCGCCCTCCGCGGTGTTGATGGCCGCGTCTCGCTGCCCTTCGGAGGTGAGAATGACCGCACGCTTTTCTCGTTCGGCGCGCATCTGCTTCTCCATTGCGGCCAGTATGTCTGAGGGCGGGGTGATGTTCTTGATCTCGTAGCGCAGCACCTTGACGCCCCACGCCTCAGACGCTTTGTCGAGCTCCCCGACGACGGCGGTGTTGATCGTGGTGCGTTCCTCGAATGTGCGATCGAGGTCGATCTTGCCCACCTCGCTTCGAAGCGTCGTCTGCGCGAGCTGCGTGATGGCGAACAGATAGTCCGAGATGCCGTACGAGGCGCGCTCGGGGTTGAGGACCTTGAGGTACAAAACCCCATCGACTCCAACCTGCACGTTGTCGCGGGTGATGCACACCTGGGCCGCGATGTCCCAGGCCGCCTCCTTCAGCGAATGGCGATACCGGATCACGTCGACGAACGGCACCAGGACGTGGAACCCGGCGTTGAGGGTCGCGTGATACCGGCCGAGACGTTCCACCACATACGCGCTCTGCTGCGGAACGACAACAGCGGTCTTGAAAACAATGAACAGCACCAGAACCGCAACGACGAGCGCGACGATGAGTGCGCCTTCCATCAGTGACCTCGTTCCAGACGGATGTCGAGCTCGAGCCCGCGCACGGCAACTACGCGGCAGCGCTCGCCCGCATTCAGTGTTCGCTCATCGACGTTGCGAACGCTCCACGTCGACCCGCGCAGCTCGGCGCGGCCGTACTGACCCGCTGGAATTGGTTGGGTCGCAACGGCAACCTCACCGATCAGCGAGTCGACGGAACCTGGATGGTCCGCGCGCCCTAACCGCTCGAGCAATGGTTTGCGGAAGATCGCAACGCACACGACGGACAGCACCGAGAACAACGCCCACTGCACCCAGTCGGCGGCAACCAGGCCGGCGAGCTCCAGCAGCCCAAGCGCCAGCGCGGCGACAGCGAAAAAAATGAAGAAGAACCCGCCCGGCGTGGCGAGCTCAATCGCTGCGAGAACCAGACCGAGCAGAACCCAGTACCACCAGATCATGAAAGGATGAGCTGCGGAATGATAGCTGAAACGCGCCTGAGCATTTCTGCCGTTCTACGGTCATTGACCCGGACGGCGGTCTCAGTTCTTGACCGGGTAGGTCTTCGTGAAACCGGTGCGGCCGTTCGTCATCGTAAAGCCGCCATCGGCGCGCGCCGACAGCATCAGCCAGTGTCCCGTGTCGGCATCTTCTCCGACGTTCGCGATGAACTCCTCGGACACGTTCAGCCGGTTTCCCAGAAGCGAGTAATGAAGCTGCCACACGTCCTGTATGCCTGGAGACGTACGCAGCGTCTGAACGATCGGCTGGATCGCCCCTTTCTTCGGCCCGTTGTTGAGGATAGCCAGCTTGGGCCGAATCGCGTGCACGAAGGTCGCAGACCCTGCCTCGTCGTCCCCGTGCTGCGACGCCAGCAGGACATCCACGGTCCCAATTCGATTCGTTGGACACACGAGCCCGAACTCCTGGTTCCACGACAGGTCTCCAAGATTGACGAGTCGAAAGCTCCCGTAGGTCACGAGCGTGCCCACCGAGTGCGCGTCGTCGCTCGTTTCGTCCTTCATGGGCATGAACGTCGAGCAGAGCGGATTGGGGATCCCGCCGCCCTCGAGCGGAACGCTCAACAGTCCACCGCCCGAGCTGAGCACCCGCACGCTCAGCCCCGCAACGGGAATCTGGTCGCCAGGGTTCACCTGCATATGAGCGCCCCTGCTGCGCACCTTCACGTAGGCGTGGTACAAGGCCGCGCGCTCGCCCTGCTCCGATGTGGGGCCGTGATCGACGAAGTTGCGGATCGGCAATCGATCCACCAACTCCGCCACACCGCCCACGTGATCAGCGTGATAGTGAGTGGTGACGAGGTAGTCGATCTGTTTGACGTTTGCGCGCGACGCCGCGGCAACGATGCGATTAGCGTCTCGACCCTCGAAGCCTGAATAGCCAGTGTCCACGAGCATCGATTGGCCCGACGGGGACACGTACAAAGTCGCATGTCCCCCTTCGACATCGATGAAGTAGACGTCCAGCGTCTTTTCGGCCTGAGGCGGAAGAGCTCGCCCGACCAACGGGAGGAACAGCGCCAACAGCAAAAATACGCTCGCACGAAGCGTCAGATGATGCATCGCGTGTCAACAATCATACCTTCCGCGCATCGGGCGTCGCGGGCGCGGTGTCGCGAACCGCGTGTCGTCGTTCCTGGAAAAATCGCTGGATGAGCTGACGGCACTCTTCTTCGAGGACACCGCCTGTGACCGCGAAGCAGTGATTCACGCCGGGCAGCTCGAGGCCGCGCACCGCCGATACGAGCGCACCGGTCTTCGGCTCGGTTGCGCCGTACACAACCTCACGGACGCGGGCGTGCACGAGGGCACCGACACACATCAGGCACGGCTCCACTGTGACGTAGACAGTCGCATCGATGAGCCGGTAGTTGCCAACCTGGCGCGCCGCTTCGCGCAACGCGACCATCTCCGCATGGGCGGTTGGATCGACGGACGAGATCGGCTGGTTGAATCCGCGCGCGATGATCCGTCCGTCCACGACGACCACAGCGCCGATCGGGACTTCGCCGGAGGCGAGCGCACGCCGCGCCTCCTCGAGCGCCGCATGCATGAACTGCTCGTGTGAGGGGGTCTGACCCGGGGTCTGACCCTGGTGATGGGTCATGTCAAGGTATTGAGTCGGATCGTGTCAACGGGTTGAGTCGGATCGTCACTAGGGTCTGACCCCGGGTCTGACCCCGGGTCAGACCCCTCCACGGCCGATATAGGCCTCCACCTGGCGTTCGAGGATTGGCAACGGGACGGTTCCCGTCATCAGCACCGCGTTGTGGAACGCCTTCGGCGAAAACTTGGCTCCAAGCGCCTTCTGCGCCTTGTCGCGCAGCTCGACTATCTTCAACTGCCCGAGCATGTACGCGCATGCCTGGCCCGGATTGACGACGTATCGATCGATTTCGCTGGCTTCGATGCCGTAGTCGATCGCCTGCTGACGGGTCCACCGCTTCGCGTGGAGGCCGGTATCCACCACCAGGCGGCGTGCGCGGAAGAGTGCCGCGTCGAGCTGCCCCAGTTGTCCCTCGAGGTCGTCCTCGTACCAGCCCGATTCGGCCGCCAGCCGCTCAGCGTACAGCCCCCAGCCCTCGCTCAGGGCAGAGATGCCGCCGAACGCCCGAATCTGGCGAAACCGCGGGTTCGTGTCGTTCTCGAGCTCGAGGGCGATCTGGAAATGGTGACCAGGTACCGCCTCGTGATACAGGAGGGTGCGGAGCCCGAACTTCGTCATATAGGACGGGCGAAGTGGAATTTGAACGGTCCCCGGGCGCGATCCATCACGCGCCGGCGCTGTGTAGTTGGCAGCAGCGGTGTTCTCGCGGAATGCCGGAAACGGCCGTGCGGTTACCGGTGCCCGTGGGACGCGGTCGAATAGCGCCATCGACCGTTTCTGTGCGTCGAGAATAATGCCGCTGACGTCAGCCATGATCCGCGTGCGGCCTTCTTCGGACAGCGGGTAGGCCAGGTCCTTCTCCAGCTGAGCGATCCGCTGGGACAGGGAGCCCTGGTTGCGCCCCAGCCGCCGCAGGATGGCGTCCATCTCGGTTTCGATGCGCGCCACCTCGCGGAGGCCGACCTGATGGATTTCGTCCGCCGACAGTGTCGTCGACGTGAAACGACGAAGCTGGTAGGCGTACGCCGGCGTCGCCCCCCTTGAACCGCCACAACCCTGCATCGTCGGTTGTCGTCGCAACCAGCGGCTCGAGCACAGCGATCGCCTTCTCCCATGCAGGATAGATCTGTGCAGCCGTGATGCGCTCGGCTTCGGCCCGCAGCTGATCGCGTCGTCCCTGCGGAATGCTACCGCTCGCGGTCATGCGCTCGACGAAGACGGTCACGTACGGGTTCTGTGCCGGCGGCGCGCCGATGAACTGCTTCATCTGGGCGAGCGTTGCGCCGACGATGAAGCGTGGCGGCACCATTCCTTTCGCTGCCAGCTCGCGCGCCTGGGCGGTGGCTTCATCCATTCGCGTGGCGACCTGCCCAAGACGCGCGACGTAGTTCAGCGCATCCTTCTCCGTGTTGAGCGGGTGCACCACGGTCAATGTGTTGACGAGATCGATGTTTGCGCCGGCGAACTGCTCGAGAGGAAAGACGAAGTCATCGGTACTGTTCGCCTTCCACCACGACGTCGAGCTGCCACTTCATGAGATCGGCAGACACGCGCTGATCGTCGGTCAGACGCGCGGGATCGAACTTCGCCAGTGCCGCCAGACCCTGCCTGGCCATTTCGACGCGGCGATGGCGCCATTCGCGCGTAAGGGGCGTGATTTGCACTTCGAGCGCGTCCTGCTCCGCGCCGGTGAAATAGCGCGACTGGATGGCCTGATTGGGACTGGAGCGGACCCATTCGTCTGTGAACCTGTTGAAGAAATCGTCGATGGACGCCTGCGGCGCCTGTTCGCGCTGACACGCGACGACGACAGCGAGCAGCACGCCCACGATAAACGCGCGAGGACGACTGTGGTTGCTCATCGCATCACCCCAGGAAGAACCGGTAGGCGGGGTTATCGTGTTCGAGCGTGTACGGATAACCGAGGCCGTCCAGGAATTCGCGAAGCGCGGGCATGTCCGCGTCACCAACCTCGAAGCCAGCCAGCACTCTGCCGAAATCGGCGCCGTGGTTGCGGTAATGGAACAGGCTGATGTTCCAGCGACCGCCCAGCTTGTCCAGAAACTCCATCAGTGCGCCGGGCCGTTCGGGAAATTCAAAGCGGCACAGCCGCTCGTGCCGCACTTCCGGTGCGTGTCCGCCCACCATGTGGCGGACATGGAGCTTGGCCATCTCGTTGTCGGTCAGATCTACCGTCTCGTAGCCGTAGGCGCTGAGCGTCTTCGCGAGCGTTTTGCCGTCGTGCCGCGAATGCGTCGCGATGCCGACGAAAATGTGGGCTCTGTCGCGGCCGCTCAGCCGGTAGTTGAACTCCGTGACGACCCGCTTGCCGATAGCCGCACAGAACTCGCGGAACGCGCCAGGCCGTTCGGGAA
Organism: uncultured Acidobacteriota bacterium; assembly: GCA_963814955.1. Classification (GTDB taxonomy): domain Bacteria; phylum Acidobacteriota; class Vicinamibacteria; order Vicinamibacterales; family UBA2999; genus DATCJA01. The sequence continues at coordinate 64,760 of CAWFEX010000003.1, read as the reverse complement.
TGGTCACGGCCAGGAGCGCCTCGCGTGCTTCGCCGACCTCCGCCCGCTCGGCCACGAACCGGAGCCGGTCGAAGTTGATGTTGGCGCCGCTCAACACCGCCACGAGCGTTTGATCGCGCACACGTTCGCGATCCACCCAGGCCTTCAGGCCCGCCACGGCGAGCGCTCCTGCCGGTTCCATGACGGCGCGCGTATCGTCGAACACATCTTTGATCGCAGCGCAGATCTCATCGTTGCCGACTCGGACGATCTCATCGACGGTCTGTTGGACGATGGGAAAGGTGATTTCGCCGACCTCGCGGACCGCGACGCCATCGGCGAACAGGCCGACATGGTCGAGATGCACTCGACGACCTGCCGCCAGCGACTGATACATCGCGTCGGCCTCGAACGGCTCGACGCCGATGACTTTCACGTCGGGTCGAAGGACTTTCAGGTAACCGGCAATGCCGGCGATGAGGCCGCCGCCGCCAACGGGAACGAATACGACGAAAGGCCGGTCCTGGCTGTGCTGAAGGATCTCCGCGCCTATGGTCCCCTGGCCCGCAATGACCAAAGGATCGTCAAACGGGTGGATGAACGTCAGGCCGGATTCCTCCACCATGGCATCGCAATGCGCTTTGGCGTCGGTATAACTGTCGCCGGCAAGCACCACTTCTGCACCCATCGCCCGCACCGCATCCACCTTGATCTGCGGCGTCGTCTGCGGCATGACGATGGTCGCCTTCAGCCCGAGCTTGCGCGCCGAGAACGCGACACCCTGAGAATGGTTGCCGGCACTTGCCGTGGTGATGCCACGTGCCCACTCCCGCTCGCACAGGTGCGCGATCTTGTTGTACGCGCCCCGAAGTTTGAAGCTGAATACGGGCTGCAGATCTTCGCGCTTGAAGAGCACCTCGTTCGACACCCTCCGCGACAGACGGGGGGCCGCGTCGAGAGGTGTCTCGCGCGCCACGTCGTACACGCGGCTCTTGAGAATGTCGTGGAGAAGCTGATTGAGCATGAGGCGGGTCTGGCTGACAGACCCGCCTAGTTTACACGGTCGCTCCCGCGGGTTCCGGCGAGCGCGGACCGAGGACCAGCGCCGAGGCGAAGATGCCGGCGACGACCCGCGTGGCCGTCACCCACGTCAGAGGACGGGTGACAACGCGCAACCGCCCCGCGGCAACGGCGGCACAGATCGCGGCAGGACTGCGGTCGGCATCGACGAGTGAGTAGGTGAGCCCGAGCTGCTCGAATCGATGTACGTCGCCATTCCCCACCATCGGCTTGTCGTGCGCACGCGCCCAGCGCTCCGCGCGGCGATTGAAGTCCAGCGAGGCCGTGTACATCGCGTTGCGTTCGATTGCGTCGAAGATTTCGGCATGCCGCGTCAGCGCACCGAAGAGGCTGTGCGGCCCTGGGAAATATGGATGCGGCGCGATCACCAGTCCGGCGCTCCGCTCCTTGAGCCGCCGCACATCGTCGAACGTTCGCACGCTTTCGACCTCGTCCTTCTGAAAATTGATCAGGAGCACATGACAGCCTTCGACCGTGCGTTCGATCCCTGGAATCAGGAGCAGGCCGCGCTCGGCGGCGTAGGCTTCGAACGGACGGACATCCAGCTGCCGATCATGAAGCGTAATGGCCAGCGCATCGAATTCCAGCGCCGCAGCGCGATCGATTAGTTGCCTGGTGGAATACGGGATCCGATCAATTGGATCGTCCGCAGTGTGAATATGAAAATCGACTTTCAGCACGCAGGAACGCATTCACAAATCGCGCCGGGTCCGAAGCGCGGGTGGAACTCCCAGAAATTGCGTCTTGATTTCCTCATTGTTCCACAGCGTAACGGGATCAGTGGAGTGAACGACATGTCCCTTGCTCATGACATGAACGTAATCGGCTACCTTTATTGCAAACGCGGAGTTCTGCTCGGCCAGTAGAATCGAGGCCCCCTCCTCCTTCAGGCGGCGGATGACCGATGCAACCTCGGCGACGATCACGGGCGCCAGCCCCTCGGTCGGCTCGTCCATGATCAGGAGCAGCGGCATGGCGACGAGCGCGCGGGCAATGGCGAGCATCTGCTGCTCGCCGCCACTGAGCTCATTACCGCGATTATCACGGCGGTCGGCGAGCCGCGGAAACACCGAGAAGACCCGATCAAGGTTCCAATCGTGCGCCGTGGAAGACCCCGCGCCTCCTGACGCCATCGTCCGCGCCGTTCGTGCCTGCGCAATCTGAAGGTTCTCCCGCACCGACAAGGATGAAAAGATCCTGCGCCCCTGCGGAACCAGACTGACTCCAAGCTGATGGATCCGGTGCGGCGGAAGACGAGTGATATCGGTCCCGTTCACGACAATGCGACCCGATCGCGCTGGCGTGAGACCAACCAGCGAACGGCACAAGGTCGTCTTGCCCACTCCGTTCCGGCCCAGCACGGCCGTCACGGTGCCTTTCTGAGCGCTGAGCGTGACGCCCTGCAGCACGTGGCTCTCGCCGTAGTAGGTGTGTACGTCGTGGACGTCCAGCATTAGTCGATTGTCGTGCCAAGGTAGATCTGCTGCACCGTGCCGTTCGCGCTCACTTCGTCCTTGTGCCCTTCCGTGAGCACCCGCCCCTGATGCAGCACGGTGATGCGCTCGGCAAATGCAAACGCCACGTCCATGTCGTGTTCGATGAGCAGGACGGCAATAGCGGGATCCAGCTGGTCGAGCAGCGCGTGCATCGTTCTGCTCTCGCCCGCCGAGAGGCCGGCCATTGGCTCGTCCAGCAGGAGCAGACGCGGACGGCCGGCCATCGACAAGGCGACCTCGAGCTTGCGCTGGTCGCCGTAGGACAGGTTCGCGGCTGTTTCACTACTGAGGGCCGAGAGCGCAAAGCGCTCGATGAGCTCGTTCGCTCGCTGTCCCAAATCCGAGTAGGACGACACGGCGCGGTGCATCGAGAGCTTCCGGCGATCGAGCGCCTCGCACGCCAGGAGCATGTTTTCAAAGACCGTGAGCCCGGGAAAGAGCTTTGTAATCTGGAACGTTCGCGCCAGCCCGAGCGCGGCCCGTTGATGCGGGGGCAGATTCGAAACGTCCGTACCGAACAGCATTACTCGACCGGTCGTGACGGTCAGCTCGCCGCTAATCAGATTGAACAGCGTCGTTTTGCCGGCGCCGTTCGGGCCGATCAGCGCGTGGCGCGCACCTGGCGCGACCGTCAGGCTGACGTTGTCAACCGCCTTCAGGCCGCCGAAGTGCCGGGAAACATCCTCGAGAAGGAGCGCCGGAGGGCTCATGCGACGAAATACGTTCTCTAGGACGCGATCGTCTTCCAGTTCTTCGCCAGGTGATCCGCCGTGCGCCACGCCAGTGCCTGTGCCGTGAGCGTCGGGTTGTGCGCACCGCTCGTCCCCATGACCGAGGCCCCCAGAATCCCCAGATTCGGAGTCTCATGAGAGAAACCCCATCGATTCACGACATTCGTGTCGGGGTTGTCGCCCATGCGTGTACCGCCGTACACATGCGTCGTGGGGCCCATCGTGCCAATTTGGCCCTTCTCAGTCGCCACCGCGCCTGCCGCCACGAACCACTCCACCATCTTGTCCTGGATGAACGCCGCCACTTTCCGCTCGTTGTCCTTGAAGTCGGCCGTGATCCGGCACACAGGGAAACCAAGCGGATCCTTGATCGTCGGATCCAGGTCCAGATAGTTGTCCTCGTAAGGAAGCGTCGTCTTCTGAAGGTAAGCGGTGTTCCAGCGGTCGGCGTTCTGCTTGACGAACGCCTTCCAGGCCGAGCCCCACAGCGGCGCTCTTCCAAACGTCGTCATGCCGGCCGCCGCGATCGGCCGCCTGTCGGAATACACCCAGAGATTTCCCCCGCCAATGAAGTCGAGGCCGGAGTGGTCGAAGTTGTCGTCGGCCCAGTTGTCGACGGCGACGCCCTGGGCCGGAAGGCCATACCAGTTGTTCAGGTCGCGCGGAAACAGAGCCGTGACGGCGGCAGTCGTATTGTGGCTGAAGTAATGCTGGCCCACCTGCCCATGGTTGTTCGACAACCCGTTCGGATATGCCCTGGACGTCGACAGAAGCAGGAGACGGACATTCTCGTAGACATACGCCGCGAGCAGCACCACATCGGCCGGCTGGAAATACTCCGTGCCCTCTTTGACATAGTTGACGCCGCTCACGCGCCCCTCGTTGTCAACTTCGATTGTCGTGATCGTCGCCTGCGTGACCACATCGAGACGTCCGGTCTCCTGGGCCTTCGGAATGGTGGTTACCGCTGTCGATCCCTTCGCCCTGATGTGGCAGCCGCCACGGTTGCAGTATCCGTGAAACGCGCACGCCGCGCGGTTCTGATATGTCCGTGAGTTGATAGCGGCGGGTCCGGGAAAGGGATGCCACCCCAGCTTCCGCGCGGCGTCACTCATCAGCTCGGTGAACCCTGTGCTCCTCAACGGAGGCATCGGATACTCGCGTTTCCTCGAACCTTCGAAGATGTTGCCGCGCGAGTCGATTCTGCCATTCAGGTTCCCGGCCTTGCCGGATACGCCGAGCTCGTATTCGACGCGGTCGTAATACGGCTCGAGCTCCTCGAGGCCGAAGGGCCAATCCTCCACCGTCGAGCCGCGAGGGATTCGCGAGCCGCCGTAACGCCGGGTCGTGTCGCTGACGACCTTGAAATCCCACGGATTGAGCCGCCAGCTCTGCGCCCAGTAATGGAGGGTCGTCCCGCCAACCGCGTTCATCATCGGATGAATCGCCGGCCGCGGCGAATACGGCGCCGAAGCGTTCGGCCGGTGCGTCGGTACTTCACGATTGGCTTTCTGCACCGCCTGAGGCCAGCCGCGAACGTTGTTCCGCAGCTCGTCGGGCGCGAAGTCTTCGGGAGTCAGCCAGGTACCGGCCTCCAGACCAACCACGCGAAGTCCAGCCTGCGTCAGTGGAAGCACCGCCACGCCGCCAACCGCGCCGAGACCCACGATGACGACGTCCGTCTTCGTCAGAGCAATCGCCATGGATCGTGTGTTTCCAATCGTGCCCTCGCAGGTCTTCTTTTCGAGAACATCGGATAGTCGTAGGCCGAGCGGCGAATCGGCGTGGCGCGGCGGTCAAGACGCTGATCGTTTTCCGTCACGGCGAGGCGGACACCTGGGTAGCCGATGAGATCCCAGCCGATGAAATTCGCGTTGCCCCCGTAATAGGGATCACCGAATGTGCCCTGGATCGTGTGCGTGCGAACGAGGTTGAAAAACGTCGCAGCCCCTGACTCGAAGCCGATGGCCACGTTCGTCTCCATGTCACTCAAGACCGCATCCTGATCGGTCGGCGGCAGCGCGACGAACGGGGCGCCCTTCGACATTCGTGCATAGCTGTCAAGGGCAGCCAGCCCGCTCCGATAGGCTTCGCGCGATGAAGCGAGGGCGCCGCCGAGAGCCCGATCGATGTAACGTGCTGCCCGGGCTTCAACAGCGCCAGGCCCGTTGGCATCGCTCGGAATGATGCGCGCCGCAATCGCCTCCAACGTAACCGCTTCCGCGGCCGTGAGCGTCTCCCATGCTTCGCGCGGGACTCCATCGACCTGAGCCGACGGATGTGGATGTGCCTCGCTCTTCGTTGCCGCAGGAACGAGCGTCCCAACCGGGCCAGTGGCAACAATGACACCGAAAAATCCCGCACGCTTGAGCAGGTCTCGTCGTGACAGTGTGGGCTTTCCGCCGGGAAACCTATTGGTCATCGTCGCTCGGACTCAAGTGAATCAGTGCGCTAGGACGCCGGAACAGAACGTCGAGAATACAACGGCTGTCGTAGATATTCTGCCGGGTTGTATTTCCAGAACTGGGACACGCGCGGCACGGTGGCGATCACCGTGTTCTGCAGCTCGCCGTTCACCCGCTCCACGCGCCGGATGTAGATGCTCTGAATCGGGCTGCCGTACTCGTCGAGCGTCACCAGGCCGCGCGGCAGGCCGGTCGGCTGTGCCGCGCGCAGCGCCTCGAGAAGCTTCGTCCGATCCTCGACCCGGCCGCCGAGTGCGTCGATCGCGGCCAGAACCCACTTGCCGCCCGTATACATGCTCTCAGCGTAGTAGCTCGCCAGCTTTTTGTACCGGCGTCGATAGGCGTCGGTGAAGCGGCGATTGTCCGGCGTATCCAGAGCCGCGCTGTACTGCAGGGACGTGACGACTCCGAGCGCCTCGTCGCCCATGAACGGCAGCACGTGCTCATCCGTCGTGGTGCCCGAACCGATGAGGGGGACGCGTCGCTTCAAACCGTATTCCGCGTACTGGCGCATGAACTGCAGTGCCGTACGGCCGAGGAACAGCGCGTACACTGCGTCGACATCGCGCGAGATCTGCGCGAGGTACGGCGCGAAATCATGCACTGAAACCGGCGTCCACATTTTCTGGACGATGCGGCCGCCCTCGGCCTCGAAGGTCCGCTGAAAACCGCCGACCGACTCCCAGCCGAACGCATAGTCGAGGGCTATCGTGGCGACCGTGCGGTAGCCGAGCGTCCGATATGCGTACTCGCCAAACGCATGATTCGGCTGGCTGCTCGTCCAGCCGGTGCGCACGATCCACTGGCTGCGGCGGCGCTGCGTGAGGTCGTCAGACGACACTACCGGATATACCGTCGGAATCTGCTGCGCGTCGACGTACGGGGCGAGCGCGTACCCGCTCGACGCGAGCAGCGTACCCGCCAGCAGGTGCACGCGATCGGACTCCACCAGCTTCCGCGCCTTCGTCAGCGTCACAGCCGGAATCGCCTCGTCGTCTTCGATGATGAGCTGAATCTGCCGGCCGCCGGCGCGGTAGCCGACCTCGTCGAGCAAGAGGAGGAAGCCGTTGAGGATGTCCCGCCCGTTCTGCGCGAACGGGCCCGACAGCGGCACGATGAAGCCGATCTTGATCGGCGTCGCCGGTGCCTGACCGCGCACCGCAACGACCGCAACGGCCAGCGTGACGACGATGAGCGTGAATCGAATGTGTTTCATGCGCGTCGTCCCAGATTCCAGAGACCCTTGGGCGCCACGAGGATAGCCACGATATACACGATCCCGAGGATCAGCAGCCAGCGTGCCGTGTAGGCACTCATCACGTTCTTGAGCAGGACGATGATCCCTGCGCCAAAAACGGGGCCGACCAGTGTCGCCGGACCGCCAAGGGTGACCATCAGAAACAGCTCCGACGATGCGGTCAAATCGAGATACGTGGGGCTCACGAAACCGTTGTAGTACGCCCACATGACCCCGGCCACGCTCGCAAAGGCTCCTGCGATCACGAAGCTCAGGTAGCAGTGAAGCCAGGTGTTGAAACCGAGGCTTTTCATGCGCCCTTCGTTCTCGCGGATCCCGCGCAGCGACAATCCAAACGGCGAGCGTACCAGCAGCGCCATCAACGCTGCCGATGCCAGCAACACGAAAAGAGTCACGTAATAGAAGGCCGCGGCGCCCGGAAGTGGAATCCCGGCATGCACCAGAAGATTCGGGATGCCGGAAATCCCGTTGTCGCCGCCGGTCACAGGAATCCAGCGATAGCTCAAACCCCACAGCACCATGCCAAGCGCAAGGGTAATCATCAGGAAGTAGACGTCGCGCACATGGGACACGATCAACCCGAACGCCGCGGCAACCGCGGTGCCGATGAGAATCGCAGCGACAATGCAGACCCAGAAATCGGCGCGATAGGTCGTCGACAGGACGGCGACGGCGTAGGCGGCCACGCCGAAGAACGCGGCATGACCGAGCGACGGCAAGCCTGTATACCCGAGCAGCACGTCGAGGCTCATCGCGAGAATCGCGAGTATCGCCACCTGCGTCAGAAGGCCGATCCAGTACGAGCTCAGGAACAGAGGACCGGTGACCAGCACAATCGCAACGACCGCCAGCAGTGGCAGCCGCCAACCCGCGAACGTCTCAGACCTGAGGCCTGAAGGCCTCCGGTTACCGCGAAGTGTGTCCGTCATGCGCGGCCATATAAACCGGTTGGCTTGAACGCGAGGACGAGCACCATGGGTGCGAACAGCGTGAAGTACGACAGCTCCGGGACAAGCGCCTTTCCGAAGTTGTCGATCATCCCGACGACAATGCTGCCGACCAGGGCGCCCTTCAGGCTACCCATCCCCCCGACGATCACCACGACGAAGGCCAGCGGGAGCAGGTCGAAGTCGATTCCCGCATAGCCGCCGAGAATCGGTCCGCCCATGACTCCGCCGAACGCGGCCAATGCCGCGCCTGCGGCAAACACCAGACCCGACAGTCTGGCAACGTTGATACCGGTAGCCGACGCCATTTCGGGATCGTCCACCGTGGCGCGCAGACGCGCGCCAATGAGCGTCTTCTCGTTCACCAGCCACAGGGCTACACCCACGAGCGCGGCCACGACGATGACGAACAGCCGATAGAACGGGAACACGACGTCTCCGGCCTCCATCGATCCGCGCAGCAAGGACGGGTACTGCAGCGTGAACGGGTCGCCTCCCCAGATCATGAGCGCGGCGTCTCTGAACAGCAGCGCAAACCCCATCGTCATCATCATCTGCGCGAGCGGGTCCGAACCGAAGCGCCTGAGAAAGACCCGCTGCATCACAAAGCCCACCAGCCCCACCACGGCAATGGCCACAACCGCACCGAGCAGCAGACTCTGGGTCCGCAGAATGACGGTGTAGGCCACGTACACGCCGAGCATGTAGAAGGAGCCGTGCGCGATGTTGACGATCTTCATCACGCCAAACGTCAGCGTCAGGCCGCTGGCAATGAGAAACAGCAGCGCCGCGGAGAACAGGCCGTTGAGGGTCTGGGTGAGGAGGTAGGTCATGGGTGCCGGGTCCGCGACGCCTAGCTTACACGCGCCGCGGGACCCCGGCCCACGTACGATGTGGTTACTGTCCGCGGCCGCCGCGGCCGCCGCCGCCTCCTGGCGCCGCACCGCGTCCCTCACCGGCGGGCGGCGGGGGCGGGGGTTGAATGCCGAGCACCTTGCCGAGCGCGTAGTAGGCGCACGGCTCGTCCATGTTGCCGCCGCCGATGCCAACCGCCCCAATGAGCTGGTTCTCGAGCACGATCGGCACGCCGCCGGGCACGAAGTAATACGACAGGCCGGAGTCGCGACCGAGATCCGTGCGGATCAGGCGGCCTTCGACGGTCGGAAAACGGTCGGCCACGGCCCTTGACGGCGTCCGCGCGTAGAGGGCGGTTCTCGCCTTCATCAATCCGGTCTCGACGCCGATCGGCACCACGCCGTCCATCACGTGCGCATCGACGATGTCGCCGTTGGGAGCGAGGACGAAGATCGCGTAATTGCCCGGTCCACCCTGCTGCTTGTTCGCGAACTCGACGCACGCGTCCACGATCTGACGCGCCACACTGGCGTTGACCTGATACTTGAACAAAGTCCGGCTGGCGACCTCATTCGACACCACCGCCTTGGCAAGTGGCATCGGTGTCGCGCCCTGTGCGCTCGCCGGTGCAGGCGTCAAACATGCGGCGACGACGACCGCAGCGCTCATTCCGAAGAACTGAGTTCGATTCATCATGGTCGTTATCCCTCACATCTGGCGGGTCCGCGCCTCGATGAGATCTCGCCTCGCCGCGGAACCCGCCCTACGTACGATTGTTAGTTGTGTTCCAGTACGATCTTCATGCGCTGACCACCGCCGTCTGAACCGAGCATCCCGATGGCGGCCTTCAGTTCCCCGAGAGGCATCACGTCACTGATAAGCGGCTCGAGCCGCACCTGACCTCGCTGCACGATTCCGATGGCGCCAGGGTAATCCTCGCTCTTCGCCACCCGCGCATTGATGAGCGCGAGCTCCTTGTAGTAGAGGTCGTAAAACGGCAGCGCACCTTCCTTGGCCGTAATGATGCCGAACATCAGGATGCGCCCGCCGGAGCGGGTCATGTTGACGGCCGCCGCCAGCTGCGGCACCACGCCGGTCGTCTCGATCACGACGTCAGGGCCGCGGCCTTCCGTTGCCTCCCGCACCTTTGCGATCGCATCGGCGTCACCGGGAAACGTCATGTCGGCACCGAGGGTCTCGGCCAGCGCCCGCTTGTCGGCGCTGCGGGTTACTCCGATCACCGTCGCCCCTCGCGCCTTCGCCAGCTGCACGTGGAGCTGGCCGGTTACTCCAAGCCCGAGCACGACGACGTATTCGCCCGGGAAAATGTCGATCTGCCGCTGCGCGTGAAGGCACGTGGTGAGTACCTGAATCATCGGCGCCGCTCGCCGGTCGATGCTGTCGGGAAGCTTGAACACGTGGGTCGCCGGCGCGGCGAGGTACTCTGCAAACCCGCCGTTGGCATCGCGGCCGAGCAGCAGACCGTTCGGACACAGGTGCGTCTGACCAATCCGGCAATGAAAACAGGCTCCACAATAGAGCTCCGGATCGATGATGACGCGGTCGCCGGCGCGAAACGGCGCGCTGCCGGCATCGACAACCTCGCCCGCCATCTCGTGTCCCATGATGCGCGGATAGCGGACCGGAATCGAGCCGTTGAAGATCTTGTAATCGGTGCCGCAGATGCCGCTGTGCGTCACCCGCACGAGAACATCGTTCGAAGCCGGAGCGGGCCGGGCAACCTCTTCCTGGGCAAGCTCGCCTGGCGCCGTGAGAACCATCGCCTTCATGGATACATCTCAGCAAGTTCAAAGTGCAAAGTGCAAACTTCAAAGTAAGTAGGTAAGTACATTACGGCTGACTGTCGCTGGTCCACCTGTAACTTACTTTGCACTTTTTACTTTGTACTTTGCACTTGTACCGCCTCGGGATTCACCGGGTTCCTGGGCGCCTGGCCGCTCAGCACCGCCACGACTTCCTGCGCCGCTTTGGTCTGGAGCTCGACGAGCGATTCCTCGGAGTAAAAGCTCGTGTGCGGCGTGATGATGACGTTGTCCCGGCCGAAAAGCGGCGAATCGGCCGGCGGCGGCTCCTGAACCATGACATCGAGCGCCGCGCCCGCGATCTGCTTCTTGTCGAGCGCCTGTGCCAGCGCCGCCTCGTCGATGATCGGCCCGCGGGCGGTGTTCACCAGGTACGCAGTCGGCTTCATCTGCGTGAACGCTTCGGCGTTGAAGAGGTTCTTCGTCTCCGGCACCAGCGGGCTGTGTATCGAGACATAGTCCGCGGTCTTGAGCAGCGTGGCGAAATCCACGCTCTCGACACCGGCGCCGGTGAAAACATCCTTCGGCACGTATGGATCGTAGGCGATCACCTTCATGCCGAACGCCTTTGCCTTTGGCACGACCAGCTGCGGAATGCGGCCGAAGCCCACCAGTCCGAGGACCGTTCCACGCAAGCGGTGAATCGGCACGACGGCCGGCATCTTCCAGGTGCCGCCATGCACCTGCGCGTTGACGAACGGAATCTTGCGCACGACGGCCAGCAAAAGTGCCATCGTGTGATCCGACACTTCGTCGATGCAGTAATCCGGCACCTTTGTGACGACAATCCCCTTTTTCGTCGCCTCGGCGATATCGACGTTGTCGACACCGATGCCGAATCGCGAAATGACGCGGCACTTCGTCAGCTGCCGAATCATGTCCGCGGTGATTTTTGCGTACGTCACGAGGATGGCGTCCGCGTCCTTCGCGATGCCCATGATCGCTTCGGGCGTCGGCGCCGGGGCAAGCTGCAATTGACCACCGACCCGCGCGAGCACCTCACGGGCCGGATCGAGGTTGGGGAAGACAGAGTCTGCGACAGCAACTAGGTACATGGTTCAAATCAGAAGGGGGAAGCTCGTAGGGCGGGTCCTTTCGGACCCGCCTTTGCGCGGCTGGGTCCGGTGAGACCAAGCCGGGTCCCAAAGGACCCGGCCTACAATCGCTACTTCGCCATCGCCTCTTCCATGTGCTCCATGCGCGTGAAGACGACGGGGCCGTCTGCGCTCACGAGCACGTTCTCTTCGAGCCGGCAGGTCTGCTCGAGCCCGGGATGACCGGCGAACGTTTCAATGGCGAAGTACATGTTCTCCTTGATTTCGGCCGGATACTTCATCGAGTACGCGCGCGAGATCCACATGCCTTTGTACAGCGTGATGCCGATGCTGTGCGCGAATTGCTGCAGCGTGACGGTTCCGTAGGTGTCGTCATCGTATTTCGGGAACTGCTTGGCGACATCCGCGGAGGTATTGCCGGGCTTCAACTGCGCAAGGCCCGCGTACATCGAGTCGTACACCTCGCGGTACAGGTCGATCTCTTTACCGGTCATCTTCGTGCCGTACGGTCCGCCGCACTTGAAGCAGCGCACGAAGTCGATGAAGTAGCCGGAGGGACCGACCGCGTTGATGTCGACGATGACGAGGTCGCCCTGGCGGATGAGCTTGTCGGTGGCCCATCGTCGGTAGGGGCTGGTGTTCCCGCCCGACGCCACGATGATGTCGTAGATGATTTCGCAGCCGCGCTCGAGCATGAACTCGTGCACCTTGGCTTCGATCTCGCGCTCGCGGACACCGGGCTTCAGCCACTCGGTATTGATCTTCCACATCGCCGCGTCGCCGATGCTCGACGCCTGCTTCAACAGCTCGATCTCGTCGCGGGTCTTCACGGTGCGGGCGCGCGACACCGCGGGCCAACCGTTGACGATCTTCAAGCCGGCCTTCTGGAATGCCTCGAAGGCGGGCATGTCGAGGTTGTCGATGCCGATCTTTTCCTTTTCGACGCCGTGCTCCTTGAGCACTTCAACAACGCTGTCGCACATGCGGCCCGCCATGTAGGGAACGGCGCCCTCCGCCCACTGCCAGGTAATAGCAGGACGGATGCGGCCTTCCATCCAGGGCAGGTCGATCTTGGCGCACTGCATGTCGGAGCCAGCTGTTTCGAATAGCGTTGGTAGTCCCTCGGTTGGAACCACGGCGTAGCGGATATTGATGTTGTATTTCCAGTTCCCCTGATACGACGCCGTGGCGTAGCGGATATTCGCTCCCGCGAACAGCACCAGCGCGCCAACACCCTCGGCCTTCATCTCCGCCTGCAGCTTGACCAGCCGCTCCTTGCGCAGGCGGTCGAAGTCGACGCGGTACTGCCAGTCGGCGCCCGTCTGGCTATACAGACGCCTGGGGTCGTACTCATGCGGTTTCCCGAGCCAGCTCAGGTCCATCCCGTTGCTCTTTGCTTTCGGATCAACAACCATGCTCATTGCACTGCTACTCCATCTGAACGAAACACTTAATCATCCTCACAACATCGCCGTAGTGTCCGGCTTCAGCCGGACTCTACGGAGGTCCGCTCGACGGCGGACCCTGCAGCATCGTGAAAATACCTTAGCGCCTTCTGCGTCGACTGCACGGGCGAGGGCCCGACTATGCGCAGGAACGTGGCAAGAAAGACTCGGGTATGTACATCGCGACTCGCGGGGTTGGCCAGTCTCGGCGGGAAAGTGCGTCGTGGTTCCGGGTAGACCGACGGGCGGACGGGCGGACCTGAAGGTCCGCCCCTACATGGAGGACTAATTCGTCGTGTTCGGTCTCGGCTGTCCCGGCTTCGCGCCCGTATATTCCAGAACGAAAAGACCGGCGCCCGTGCGATCCGTCGCGTAGGCCAGTTCGCGGTGGTCGATTGTGACGTCGTTGATCTGGATCGCCGTCGGCTGCCCTTCAGCGCTCGGGTGCGACATCGCAGTCGGTTTCGGAATGTAATAACCGATTTCTCTCAGGTGGTACGGATCCGAGAGATCGAGGACCCGAACGCCAGCGTTGAAGTAGGCGATCCAGGCAATCCGGTTCTCGTGCCGATTGAGACGTCCGTTCACGAACTCTGCGTGCTGGTGCGTCCCAAAGCGCCCACCTTTCTTGCAGAAATCGCCAACGGGCACCTCCCACTGGGACACCTGTGTCGGATGGGTCTCGTGCGTGACGTCGAACATGTACGCCCGGGCACGCACACCGCTCTCGCACGGCGCGCTGTCGGCGGCGCCAGCCGCCTCGTCCGTCATGAAGATGTACGTCCGCGGGAGCGCATCGCCATGAAAGTTGGGTAACTGGTTGTAGACGATCGGCGTCAGCGTGTGCGGCCCGCGGTTCGGTGGTTTCGTGTCGTACGACCACACCAGCTTCGGGTTCGCCGGATCCGAGATGTCCCAGGCGCCCATCTGGCCACTTGTGTCCCTGAAGCCGATATACATCCGGTTGTTGGCCTCGTCGAGCGTCGGATGGTGGACGTATTGTCCCTGATAGAGCGCCTTGTCCTCGGTATCTTTCATCCCCGGCAGCCAGGCCCGTCCCACGAACTTCGGAGTGGTCGGATCCTTGAGATCCCAGACGTGCAGCAGTGTATTGCGGAAGCCGGGTTCTCCTGACGCCGTGTAGTAGTAGCCCGATTCCTCCGACCAGAAGCCCTTGTGCGCCCTGATGATGAACGTGCCCACCGCACCCGCGCCCGCACGAGTTCGGGGGTGTTCCAGTAATCTCCGATACCAACTTAATCGCCTTCGGATTGGTGGCGCGATCGGTGATGTCGAAGATCTGGAACCGGAAGTCCTTGCCTGTGTCGGAACTGCGGACCAGATAGTCGCGGCCGCTCGAATCGTGCTTGTAGTCGTAGACGACGGACACGGCGCGGTGGTTCGCACTCGGGATTCCCGGAATGTGCCACTTGGTCGTCGGGTTGGCCGGATCGGTGATATCGATGATCGACGTGCCGTTGATCTCCGCCTGCCCGGTGATGGAATTCATCTGGGGTTCTTCACTGTTCGGCCGATCGTTAGGCTGATGGCCAACGTACAGCCAGTTCCCGTTCGCAGCGTCGGAACGGGCCACCAACTGCAGCGACTGGCGCCCCTGCAAGTCGTTGTAGCCAACCAGTCGGACGTTCTGTGCGCTCTCGGCGCGCTCGTCCGCCGTGCGACGTCTTCCGCGGCAGGCGCCGCCGGCGCCGTTCCGTCCGCATGCCAACACGCCCACCGCCAGAAGCGGCACGAGCAGCCGCAGCGGCAATTCCGGTAGATGGTCAGCCTCGTTGTCTCCGTCATTGCGCTCTCCTCGTCAGAACCTCACCACGGCCTCGATCTGCAGCGCGCGCGGCGTCTGTGGATTCGTGTAGGTCAGGAAGCTTGCGGGATTGTAGATGCGATTGGCGCCAGTCCGGGCGTATTCCGTGTAGTCACCGCCGTTCAGCAGATTGAAGACGTTCGCCGAGAGGTCGACATTCCGCCCGCCGCGGACATCGAACGTCCGTCCGACCTTGACGTTCAGCGTGTGAATGTCCGGCGCCTTCACCTGGCCCTCGCCTCGGGTCGGATAGTAGAAGCGGATGCGCGTCGACAGCGGGTTCGGCTGCCGTACGCCTGTCGACGACACCACGGTCGCGGGCCCGAACGGCGTGAGCTGCGGGCTGTTGGCGGGCAACTGATCGATGATCGGTCCACTGTACGGTCCGGCCATGATGGTGTAGCTGCCCGAGACGAGGAACGCAGCCGGCGCGCGCCAGGTTGCCGACAGGCGAATCGAGGTACGGATTCCACATCGGATTGTTCGACAGCGTGTTGCCGGTCGCGAGGCTGTTCTGGTCCTGCATCCCGTCGGTCCGCCACAGGAGCCGGTTGTTCGGAAACGCATCCGGCTGGATGAAGCAGCGCCGGATCGGTCGGATTCCACGTGCCCGTCAGGTGCTGCCATTGACGATGAATCGTCCCGAGGAACTGGAAGCCTTGCGTCAGATTCTTGGCAATGGTGATCTGAAGGGCACGATAGTCCGTCTGGCTCCACGTATTGTTCGTCACGCGATACAGCAGACCGCTGTTCGGATCCACACGACCGAATCCGCCAAACGGCAGCTTCGGGACCGGTCGGGTAGATGCCGTTGATGTCGACCTGCGCGTACTGCTCCTTGTTGATCTTCACGATGCCGGCGATGTCGACGCTCGTCTGGCCCAGGGAACTGGCGTCTGAAGCCGAGCGTGAATTCGTCGAACAGCGGCTGGTGCAGCTCGGGGTCGAACTGCTGCGTTGAAATCGTCGCCGCCCTCGGCGGTGCCACGATGACCGTCTCGAACACGCCGTCACCATTGGCGTCGTACTCGTCGCGAAGGCCTGCCGCATCGTCGCCGCCGAATGCCGCCACGGGATGCCGTGTCCCCATCAACTGCTGATGGATGCGGACGTAGCTGCCTCGCAGCACGTTCTTGGCGTCCTCGGTCAGCAGATAGGAGAACCCGAGGCGGGGCGCGATCTCGGTGCTGTTCTGCCGGACCAGATCCCGCAGCGCGTCGTACCGGCGCACGAAATCGACGCGCAGTCCGACCGTCGCCGTCATGCGTGAGGTTGGTTTCCACGTGTCCTGCAGCGTACACGCCGATGTCGCGGTCGCGGCCGGATGCGGTGTGCTGGCTGAGGCTGCCGATCACGTACTGGCGGTGGAACGGCAGTGTGCCGACGGACGCATCGTTGGGATTGATCTGTCGCCGCTCTTCGAAGATGAACCCGTCGTTCAAGTACTCGATGTTCTTGTCGAAGTTGTTTTGGGGCAACGCGAGGAAACCGGTCTGGACGTCGTGCGTTCCGGCCCATCCGCGCGCGTACCACGTCACGTCGCCGCGCAGCATGAGAATCGAGGAGGTGTCGAGGTCGTAGCAGGTGTCGCAGGCCGTGGACCCCCACTGTCCGCCTCGCACGAGCAGGCCCGAACCCTGCAGAATGCCCTGATTGACGAACGCTTCACGATGGTATTCGGCCAGCGGACCGGTGAAGTTCCGGCCCTTGTAGCTGTCGAGCGAGTTGCCGCCCTTGCTGTTGTAGCTCGCCGAGAAGTGTCGATCGTGACGGACTGGCCCCAAACGGAGCGTGAGCTTTGTGCCGTACATCGGGCCGCCGGTGGACAACACCTCGACTGGCTCGTAGTCCTCGGCACTGACCACCTTCAGAAGCAGGCGATCGGCCTGATAGACGAACGCCAAGGTCGTGGTTGCCCCCGACTTTCGTAGTCACCTTGACCCACGGCTGGAAGCCGCGAATCGAGTTGTCGCCGAGCGTGCCGTTCGGAATGATGGCGCGGTGAGTTGCCACGAGCTCCGGCGTGCGGCCCGTGCCGCTCTTGTTGTCGGTGAACCGCAGAGCCGCGAAGAACCAGGTCCGATCCCGCTTGACGGGCCCGCCGATTGAGAAGTCGTACTGCCGGACCTGCCGCGTGGCGGCCGTTCCCGCGCCCACATTGTTGGCGTTCCACTCGATGGGCTGGAACTGGCTGCTGCCCGTGCCGCGGAACTGATTGCCGCCGCTCTTGCTGATCATGTTGATGACGAGCCCGTAGCCCATCGGAGACGCCGCGTCGACGCCCCCGGTCTTGATTTCGGTGTCCTCGATGGCTTCCGAGCTGAGGCCCGTCCGGTTGATGTTGAAATCGTTGTAGTTGCCCGCGTACAGGCCCTTCCATCAGCGTGACGGCGTCGCGATGCTCGACGGCGTTGCCGAAATAGTTCTGCCGGCCGCTTCCGTCGTTATGGGGACGCGAAATCACCCCGGGCGCCATCATCGAGGAAGTCGCTCCAGTACTTGCCTTCGACGACCGGCACCTGCTTCTGAAAGTCGGAGTCGATATTGAGAACGTTGCTCGGTCTGGACACCTCGAGCATCGGCGAATCGCCAGACGACCGTGATCGTTTCCTGCACGGCGCCGAGGCCCATCGTGACGTCGACCTGAAAGTTCGCGGCAGCGCGCAGCAACACGCCCTCGCGCCTGAACGTCGTGAAGCCCTGAAGCTCGGCCTGGACTGTGTAGGTTCCAGGCGGCAGGTTCACGAGCCGGTATGTGCCATCGCTTTCAGCTCACAGCTACCGCCGGGGCTGATCAGCGCCGGGCTCGTCGCCGTCACCGTCACACCCGGAATGGCGCCGCCCTGTTCATCTCTGACGGTTCCACGAAGGCTTCCGTCGCCGCCCTGCGCGGCGAGATAAGGGGGTGCAGCCAGAGACACCAGAAGGATGGCCCCGAATACCGCCGTTCGCATTTGTCAGGCTCCTTTCGCAACACGACGCCGCCGAGGGTACAGAGATGAGAAGAGCCACGGAGACGCGGAGACACGGAGTTTCTTGGGCTAACTGCTCGTTCTCCGTGTCTCCGTGCCTCTAGCTGGCCCGTCGAAATGTCGATCGCCAAGCAAAATGTAGGGCGGGGCCTTTAGGCCCCGCCTGTTCACTTCTAGAAGCGCACGCGGATGCCGAACTGCATCTGCCGCGGGAACTGCGCCGCCGTCGGAACCATGAAGACCGCCGACGCCCGGTTGCCGATCGGCGCAACGAGGTTCTCACGGTTGATCAGATTGAAGATGTCGTAGAAGAGATCCAGGCTCTCGAGCCCGCGTCCCAGCGGGATTTGGTACCTGAACGACATGTCGATCAGGAACGATCCCGGCCCCTCGAGACCGTTGATCACCGCCCGGCCTTGCGAATCGACCTCCGAACGAATCGGCATGGTCAGCATCGTCCCTCCCCGAATCGGCCGGTCGGTATTGTCGGCATCGACGTTCACATCGCGGCCAACGGTTTCGTTGACCGGCGCGCCGGAGATCGCGCTGACGACCGTCGCCACGTTCAGGCTGCGCCAGATGTTGACGGTTCCGCTGGCCGCCAGCACATGGGTCCGGTCCGACGCGAAGTGGCCGTAGTCGGCACGCGGATCGTTGTCCAGCCACACGCGGCTGGCGTCGGGATTTCCGAGTCCGACGAAGTTGCTCTCCTGCATTGTGTAGGCGACGCGTCCGCTCCATCGATTCGCCATCCGCCGCACGAACGAGAACTGAAGCGAGCTGTAGTCGCCGTCGAAGAGTCGGACTCGTCTGCACCTGCAGCACACGCAGGAACGGCGTGGAGCGTGCCTCTGCCGGAATCAGGCTCCCGGTCGGATCGAAGACGTTCACGCCCGGTCTGACGCCGTTGACCGGCTCGTTGATGTCGATGACGCCCACCTGGTCGCGCGACACGTTGGCGACGTAGTCGACGGCCGCCGCGGCGTTCGCGAACAGCTGCTGGTTGACGCCGACGCTCCATGACCACGTGTAGGGCAGCTGCCGATCGTCGGTGTCCAGCCAGACGTTTCGATTGAACTGGCTGCCGGCCAGAACGGCGTCACGCCGCGATTCGAGGTCGGCTTGGGCGGCGGCACTGAGCTGGGCAACGCCGGGATTCCCCTCCGAATCGCTGATCATGTCCGGCCTGAGCACGCAGTTGCACGTGTCGGTGGCCGTGGTGATGGTGATGGTCGGAAAGAGCGTTCGGATCCCGTTCTGCTGCAGGTTGAGGTCGAGGGTCACCGGCACGTATGTGTAGAATTTCCCGACTCCGCCGCGAATCACGGTGTTTCCGGTGCCCCCGACGTTCCACGCAAACCCGGCGCGCGGCGCAACGTCGTCTTTGCTCCCCGGCGTGTGCTTCTGGTGGTCGTAGCGAAGGCCGAGGTTCAGCGTCAGCTGATCGTTCAACTGCCACTTGTCTTCGCGAACAGTAGTGCCGCGATCCTTCGACGTGATCGCATAGCCGAACGGATCGGGCGGGCCGACGAGCACGTCGAACTGGACGGGATGTGTGGACGCAATCGCGGGTTTACGGCGCGTCGGCCGCTGAACGTAAATACCCCTGAATCCATCATCGTCCGGGGAGGCATCTGGTTGAGGCTGAGGCCGCCGCCCGCCTTGAACGTATGATCGAACCGCCCCAAGCCGGGCAGGAAGTAGCTGAACGATTCATCGAGCACGTAGGTGCGAATGACGGTGTTCGCGCCGGTCCCGCCCTTGCCGGTGATGTAACTCGGATGGACGTTCCGCTGTCCGATCGAGAACGGACTGCGCGCCCGCGAACCCGATCTGCTCGACATCTTCGCTGAAAAACGCCTGGGCTCCAGTGCCAGCTCCTCGCCTATGCGGCCGGGGCGGATGACGTTCGACGCGCGGCTACTCGAAAAGCGCAGTATACGTGCCGCTCAGAGAGGTGATCCCAGTCGCTTTCCCACTGTTGGGAGTCGGTGGTCTCGTTGTTCGTATTGAAGCCCTCGCCTTTGGTCGGCGCCGTTTCAGCAGCCAGCGCACATTCAGCATGTTGCTGGGTTGATCTGGACGTCCCCCCTCCCGAAGTAATTGGTCGCGCGCACCGTGAATGTCCCCACCATGTCGCGGGCCAGCGGCGCTGCCGCCGCGGGAAACCGCTTCGGTCCCGCAATGTCCTCGTGGTCCTTTTCCATTGAGAAGAAAAAGTGCGCCCGATTGCGGATGACCGGACCGCCCACCGAAAATCCGAATTGTCGCGTCATTTCGTCGGGTTTTGGCCGACCCGCAGGCAGGAAAGCATTGCGGGCGTTGAACCGGTCGTCGCGGAAGTAAGAATACGCGCGCCCGTGCAGTTCATTGGTGCCGCCACGCGTAATCATGTTGATGATCGCCCCGGCGCCCCCTCCGAACTCGGAGCTGTACTGGTTCGTCAGCACCTGGTACTCGTCGATGTTGTCGAGCACCATGCGAACCTGCGTCGCCTGGCTGCCGCCCAGCCGGTCGTCGTTGTTGTACATGCCGTCGATCAGGTAGACATTCTGCTGCGACGGCGTCCCGTTCGCGACGACCTGCCCCCCTTCGAACGTCGATGCGGCGGGATTCGGCGTGATGCCCGGCACGAGCTGTGTCAATGCATTGATGTTGCGGAAGTTCGCAGGAATATCCTCGATTTCGTTGCTCGACAGGGCGCCGCCGATCTGGTTGCTCGAGGTCTGGACCAACGGCACCTCTGCGGTGACCACGACCTGCTCTTGAAGGCCTGCCACCTGCAGCGTCACATCCAACGTAATAGCCGCACCGGCGGTCAGTGTGAGATCCGTGCGCTTCATCCCCGCGAAGCCGGACAGCTCGACGGCAACTGTGTAAACGCCGGGATCGAGGTTCGCCACCAGATACGCGCCGTTCTCGGCCGTGACCACCTCACGGGTGAAACCCGTGTTTTGTTCGGTGACGGTTACGGTGGCGCCTGGAAGCACCAGGCCACCGGCATCGAGGGCCCTGCCGCTGATTGAGCCGCGCTGTTGGGCCGCGGCAGGGATGACAGTGACGATCACCGAGAGCACGCCGACGAGCAAAACCCGCAAACCAGCGACCATGAATGGCCTCCTGCAGAAAAGAAGAAACGGTGTGATTTACGCGGACGTTACGGCGGGTTGCGCCGCCCTGTCAAGGGCAGGCCGGACAGGGCCAGCCGGGTCAAAGGCACGACTTGCGCCTTGTACTGCGACCTCTTCAGGCCGTCAGCTGTCGAGTTTCTTGCGCCTGTTTGGCCTTGATCGCCGCGTGCACCTTTTCGGCGGTGGCCGGCAACGAGGTGATCCGGACGCCGACCGCGTCGTGGATGGCGTTGAGAATGGCTGCCGCCGTCGCCACGCACGTCGGCTCTCCCACGCCCTTGGCTCCGAACGGGCCGGTGGGGTCGTAGCTGTCGACGATGTCCACCTCGACCTTCGGCATGTCGAGCGAGGTGGGCATGATGTAGTTGGTGAGGTTGGGATTGAGGAGCCGGCCCTGCGAATCGAACAGCATCTCCTCCTGCAGCGCGAAGCCGACGCCCATCGAGATACCGCCCTCGACCTGCCCTTCCACGAGCATCGGGTTGATTGGCGTCCCGCAATCGTGCGAGGCGACAATCCGCAGCACTTCGACGTCTCCGGTCTCTTCGTCCACGTCCACTTCGGCGATCTGGGTGGCGTAGACGTAGGTGGCAAACGGCACACCCTGGCCCGTTTCGGGATCCAGGGCAACGGTCGCCGGATTGAAGCTGGCGCTGCCGAGCGGCGGCTGGCCGTTGACGCCGCGCGCCCGGTCGGCCACGTCGCCGATGTGGATGTTGCGCTGCGGGAATCCTTTGACCCGAATTTTGTAGTCGCCGACTTCGAGCTGGTGCGGCTTCACGCCGAGCATCGGCGCAGCGACCTCGAAAAGAATCTCCTTGGCCTTGGCAGCGGCCAGCCGGGCAGCGTTCCCGGTGACATAGGTCGTCCGGCTCGCGATCGCGCCGGTGTCCATCGGCGTCGTGTCAGTGTCGGCCGAAACCACATGGACGCTGTCTGTCGCGATCCCGAGCTCCTCGGCCACGATCTGGGCCAGGATGGTCAGCGAACCCTGCCCCGTTTCCACCGTCCCCGTGAGCAGCGTGGCCGTGCCGTCCTCGTTGACCTTGACCACCGCAGCGCTTGGATTGGCCGCGACGGTGAACCCGATCGGATACCACATGCAGGCGATGCCGCGTCCGCGCTTCTTCATGACTTCGACCCGTTTCCGTTCCAGCCGAAGCGCTCCGCCGCCTGCTTCAGCGTGTCGGCTACGACGACGCTGTGGAGCACCTGGCTGGTGGGGCTGAGCGAACCTTCCTTCAGTGTATTGAGGAGCCTGATTTCGAGCGGGTCGATGCCGAGCGCCTTGGCCATATCGTCCATGTGTGACTCATAGGCGAAGCAGACCTGCGGCGCGCCGAATCCCCGCATCGCACCGGTCATCGTCTTGTTGGTGTAGACGACGAAGGCTTCTGCGTGAAGATTCTCGATCTCGTACGGACCGGCCGACAGAATGCACGCTTTGCCGAGCGTGGTCTCGCTCCACGAACAATACGCGCCGCCGTCGAGCACGAGGCGGATCTGGCGCGCCAGAATCTTGCCCTGCTTCGACATGCCCGTCTTGTAATCCATGATGAGCGGGTGACGTGTCGTGGACGAGGTGAATTCCTCCGGACGCGTGAACGTGCACTTGACCGGGCGCCCCGTTTTCTTTGCCAGCAACGCGACGACGGGCTCGGTCGTGATTTCATTCTTGCCGCCGAAGTTGCCCCCGACGACTGTAGCAATGACGCGGATCCGGCTCATGGGAACGCCAAGCGTCCGCGAGAGGTCGGCGCGGCCGAGTGTGATCCGCCCCAATGTCGAATAGATCGTCACGCGGCCGTTTGCGTCCCACGTCGCCAGCGACGAGTGGGGCTCGAGCGGGACGTGCTCGACCATCTGGGTACGAAAGGTTGCTTCGAAGACCCGGTACGACTCCGCGAACCCCTTCTCGATGTCACCTTTCTTGATGACCTTGTGCCAGTAGACATTCGGATTGGGCGCGTGCACGCCCGGCGTTTCGAGCTGCAATGACTTCAGCGCATCGAGCACCGGCGGGATCGGTTCGTACTCGACCTTGATCTTCTCGAGAGCTTCCGTGGCAATCTGCTCGGTTACGGCTGCGACCGCCGCGACGCCGTCCCCGGCATGAAAGACCCGGGTATCGGCCAGCACCGGCTGATCCTTGAGCGACGGCCCGAACGAGTTGCAGGGACGTCGCGACCCGTCAGCACGGCCACGACGCCCGGCATCGCCTCCGCTTCTTTCGTGTCGATGCTGATGATGCGCGCCGACGCGATGCCTGCCCTCTTGATCTTGGCGTAGAGCATCCCCGGCAGATAGAAATCGTCGATGTACTTGGTCTGCCCGAGGCCATGGAGACGGCAGTCGGGCCTGGTGGCGCGCTGGCCAACCGCGGGGGTCTGCTGCTTGGCCTCAGGAACCAGAACTTCGAGAGGCAGCGGCGCGAGCGGCGCCGCGGCGGGAGCGCGCAGCAGGTCGATGACCGAGCGTGAGCCCT
Source organism: uncultured Acidobacteriota bacterium (assembly GCA_963814955.1). Taxonomy (GTDB): domain Bacteria; phylum Acidobacteriota; class Vicinamibacteria; order Vicinamibacterales; family UBA2999; genus DATCJA01. The sequence continues at coordinate 41,213 of CAWFEX010000003.1, read as the reverse complement.
CGACTGCAGTTTCGGTTTCGACGATGGCTGATTTTTTGTCCATGCTGGGTACGTCCCCTAGGCGGACTTCGTTGCCGGCTGACCGCGATCGAGGCGCGCGACGGTCTGAATCGCCTCGATCATTTTCGAGTAACCAGTACACCGGCACAGATTGCCGGCCAAGGCATCCCGAATTTCCTCTTCGCTTGGATCCGGGTTTTCGTCGAGCAGAGCCTTCGCCGACATGATGACACCCGGTCCGCAGAAGCCGCACTGAAGCGACCCTTTATCCTCGAAAGCCTTCTGGATCGGATGCAGCCGCTCCATCGTGGCAAGCCCTTCGATGGTGACCACGTCGCGACCGTCGGCCTGTCCGGCGAGCATCAGGCACGAGTTGACGGCTTTGCCATCGACCAGCACCGTGCACGCGCCGCAGTCGCCGACGTCACACCCGAGCTTGGAGCCGGTGAGACTGAACTCTTCGCGCAGAAGTCGGAGCAGGGTCATTTCCGGCGGCACCGCCGCCGATCGCGTCTCACCGTTGACGGTCAACGTGACCTTCGTCATTTTTTCTCCTTCGTCCCCCTGCCATCGCGCACCGCGCCGGAGCCCGTCCCGTTGCCTGCTGCCTGGCGCACTCGGGCGAGCTCGAATGCCCCTTCAAGCGCACGCTTCGTCAGCACAGCAATCAGGTCGCGACGATACTCAGCTGAGGCTCGCATGTCGCTGATCGGCTTGGCGTCTCCCACCGCAAGGCGGCCGGCCTCGGCCATCGCGTCCGGCGTGATCTCGCGGCCGTCAAGAAAGCTCTCAGCGCTGGTAGCGTGAATGACCTTGGGCGCGACAGCGCCAAGCGCGACACGCGGCGCGACGAACGTCCGCTTGTCCCAATCGACCCACAGACTTGCCGCCACGTTGACGAGCGCCAGCGCCTGTCCCTTGCGCAGCCCGAACTTCAGGAAATGCGTGGGCTTGCCGACGCTCTCTTTTGGGATACGGATTTCCGTGAGCAGTTCGTCCGATTTGAGCGCGGTCTTGCGAGGTCCGACGAAGAACTCGGCGAGCGGCATCTCACGCTGACCGCCGGAGCCGAGCAGCGTGACCTGCGCGTCGAGCGCGACAAGGGTGGGGCCGCTGTCCACCGACGGCACCGCCGTCACGAGATTTCCTCCGAGCGTGCCCAGGTTCCGGGTCTGCACGGCGCCAATTGTGTGGGCTGCGTCGACCAGGGCGGGAAACAGGTCGCGGATGATCGGCGAGCGCATGATCTCCGTGTGCGTCACGAGCGCGCCGATCCGAAGACCTTCGTCGGTCATCGAAATGTATTTCAGGTCGTCTGCGCGCGAGATGTCGATCACGACATCCGGGGCGTGAGAAAGGGAGGCGAACTTGAGGTCGGCCAGCAGAGGTCGGTGCCGCCGGCAAGGACCTGCCTGGCGGTCGACGCCCGTGCTGGTGGAAGTTCACCGCATAGCAGCGATCTCGGCCGCGAAGACGTAGGTGCCCGACAGCTTTCCATCCTATTCCCATGTTTCGCCGGACGTGTTGATCAACGCGTTCGGCGTCAGGTACCCCGCATTGTCGCCCGCCGCGGAGAAGGTGGGGCTCGACGTGCCGAAGCCGGTGCCACGAGCCAGGCCGGCGGCGCCAATGGGCCAGTTCTTCTTCGTCGCCGAGTAGGAGGCGACCATCTGCCAGCGATTCGAGAGCCGCTTCACGGTGGCCACCTCGATGGTCTTGAACGTCTGATTGGCCGCACTGTCGGGCCATACCTACAGGCGTGAACTGTTCGAATTGCGCGCCCTGCAACGTCCGGGAGTATTCCCAGTACGTCACCATTCCGCCGTCGTCCGCCGTTCCCGAGCCGGCCATCGGAGCCCGGGTCCGCGATTGGTGACCGGAATGTTGTAGGCCTCAAAAGGCCGGAAGCGGTTCAACTGTCCCTGGACGTTGATCGTCCGCGTGTAGATGCCGGTCACCCGCATGGCCCGAAGTTTGCCATCAGCTCGCGCTCGAGGTTCACGGAGTACCTCGTCGTACATCACCTGCTTCTCGTCGGGGTTCGGCACGAAGTTGGGCGCGATGGCGGCAAACTCATGGCCGGTCGATTCGATGAAATCAGGCCCGTTCAGATTAAGGTTGGTTTCACCGGCATCCCAGTTGCTGTTCCGGTTCATGTCGCGCCACTGAAACACCGCGTACCCGATGGAATTCGGGTCGTAACGTCGCCGGGAGGGCTTCTTCGCGCATGTAGCCGAATCGACCATACCCGCCCTTCACCACGGTCTTGCCGTCACCCGAGAGATCGAAGGCCGCCGATAGGCGCGGCACCACCTTGTTCCATGTGGGGAGATTCACCTCGTCGAAGCATCGCGTCTGGAAAAATGGCGTTCGAGGGTCCTCGACGCGGCGTCGCGGCAGCCCGCCGGAACCGACACCGCCTCGTGGATGTACCGGAGGCCGAGGTTCATCTGTGGCCCGCCCCATCGTCCAGTTGTCTCTGAACGTACGCGCCATCAGTATCCGCAGGTTGCGGTGAGGTTGGATCGGGCGTTGAAGAAGGCCACCGAATCGGGAACGCCGTCGGCGTAGCGGAGATGGTAATTGAACTCTTTCTCCGTCAGACCCCAGACTTCGGTCTGAGCCGTGGCCATAGTCGAAGCCCGTCTTGAATTCATGGTTGCCGCCAGCCCAGTTCGGCCTGTAGTAGGTGAGGCTGCCAGTGCTGTGGTAAAACCCGGCCCAACTCGTCTCTCCGGCGACCACGTTGTCGCCCGAAACCACCTCAGTGTCGAGGTCGCTTCGTCCCCACGATTTGAGGCGTGTTGAGGAACGGAGACGTGCCGTTCTGCCGGCTATGTCCGAACTGCAGGTTACCGATGAAGGAGCCGCTCGCGACCATTCCCACTCGCCCTTGGTGTTTGGCCTGTCGTTGGTCTTGAACTCTCTCGCCTCGTAGCGAACTAATTCGCTCAAGCCTTTCTGTTCTTCCCCGTGCTCCCACATGTTCATGAAGATGAACCGCTGAGAGGTTCTCGCCTGGAACGAGAGCTTGTTCGTAATAATCCGCTGGTTGTTGATCGTCTGGCCGGGCGATCCATCCGGCTGGAAGTTGTTCAACACGTCGTAGGCCGCCCGGCGCTTGCGGACGGCGCTGTAAAACCACAACTTGTTCCGGATGATGCGCCCGCCGATCTCTCCGCTGACGTCGTACTGCGAGTCTAGGGCGTCGCCCGAGGTAACACCGGCGTCTTCCAGTTCCTGATCGAGGTTGTTGCTCTGAAAACTGCCGTTCGTCCCGGCCCAGAGGCCGCCGCCGTGGAACTCATTCCCGCCTGATTTCACGACAGCGGTCACCTGGACGCCGCGCGTCGGTCGTTCCGCATCTGCGCCGGTGCTCTGCACGCGCACCTCGTCGAACGTCTGGTAGTCCCAGAAGGTCGTGCCCAGGCGATAGTTCTGCACGCCATCGATCGTGTACCACTGCGAGCCCGCGCCTCCTATGCCATACGCCCGGGGCGTCGGGTTCTCCAGCATCATCTGCCCTCCACCGACATCGGTGAACGTGCGCACGCCGGGCGCCATCGTCAACACGCTCATCACACTGTTGCGGGAGGTAGCCGAGAGCTGGAGCCTGCTCGTTTGTCAGCAGCGTGCTTCCGGAAGTCGTGGCCACGTCCACGACCGGCGCGGCACCCGACACGGTCACCGTCTCGGCCGACCGCGCCGACGCCCAGCACCACGTCAACTCGTGCGGTAAATCCGACCGTCAGCCGGATGTCCTGCCGCCGGGCCGCCTTGGAAGCCTTGCAGGTCGAAGGTGATCTCAAAGGCGCCAATCGGCAGAGGCGCCAGACGATACTCGCCCAACTCATTCGTCGTGGCGGCCACCTGCGGCACCTGCAATGCGGGACCGGTGGCCGTCACAGTTACACCAGGGATGTACTGCGCCAGTCTGGTCGGTAACCCGACCGATGATGCTGGCTGTAGTGCCCTGACCGAATGCGGGCACGGTGGCAAGAGAGACGAGAACGACGACGACCCATATGTAGCGACGTAGCATGTCTGCCTCCTTGGTTACGAGAGCGACACCGCCGCGAGAAGAAAAGGCCGCGCCTGGGGAAGTAGGGTACGGAGGGTGTGTTACATGCGCGCCATGCTAGGAGTGGCGCCTCAATGAGTCAAGGCACAATCCACTACGGATGAGGCAGCGGTGTAGCGTCACGTCGTGGCTCGCTCAAGAGCGAGCCGTCGCCGCAATCAGGCAAATGACGCCGAGTGGGGATCGAGTGGTCGTGCTCGGTCAGCGCGAAGGCGGGCTTGTTTCGACTGCATGCGCCGCCGGCTTTCGCCTGGATTTCGGGACTGACGGCGCCGCCGCGGGCGCGTCGTCCATCGGGAGCCGGAAGCGGCGGATTCCGTCGTACGAATGAAGGGCGGCGGCGACGGCCGGCGCCGTCGCGACGCAGCCAATCTCGCCCACCCCCTTGGCACCATAGCCGCCGATCTCGTCGGGAACCTCGATGAGAATCACGTCGAGCTGGGGCGTGTGCTTCGCGGCGACGATACCCAGATCCCGCAGCGCGAGCGAGTGCGGCACGCCGCCGGTGGACGGGAAGTCCTCGGAGAGCGCGTACCCGAGTCCCATATGTACGCCCCCCTCCATCTGTTCGGCGCAGAGCCGAGGGTTGATGGCCCGACCGACGTCGTGCGCCGCGACGACACGCTCGATTCTGCCCTCCTCGTTCAGGATCACCAGCTGAGTCGCATAACTGAATGTGAGATGCGTCGTGGGGTTGAGCACGGCTTCGGGCGTACCGGGGCGGGTCGTGAAGGCACATACGTACTCACCGTCATACTCGCGCCCGACCAGTTGCTCGAGTGCCTGTTTCAAGGTCCGGCTGAAGCCGGACACTACGTACCGCCTCGTCTTCAGACGTAGTGTCCGGCTTTAGCCGGACCTCCTCGAGATCCGCTGCCAGCTTTCGCGCTGCCTCGCGCGCCGCCGCACAACTGAGCGTGGTTCCCCGGGAGGCCCACGTTTCGCCGCACTTGTTGCCCAACTCGTTGTCCCACTTGACTGTCATCACGCGTGCCGGGAGCCGCGTTTCCTCGCACACAGCCTGCATCGTCGCCGTGAAGACACCCTGCCCCATCTCGGTATACCCGTTCAGGATCTCGAGCCGTGGGCCTTCGACGACACGAATCTTGATGTAGCCGCCTTCAACGGTACCGTTGCCGAGACCGGTACTCTTGATGCCGCACCCGATACCTTTGTACTGGGCGCTCTTGTACATGTCTCTGACGGCCTCGAGCGACGCCTTCATGCCGCGTACGCTCTCGCGCATGATCTGCCCCGTGGCGAACGCGTCACCTGGATCCAGCGCGTTGAGGTAGCGGATCTCCCAGCCGTCGACACCGACCTTTTCCGCCAGGAGATCCATGGCGCCCTCCATGGCGAATTGCGCCTGGTTGCTGCCGAAGCCGCGCATCGCGCCACCGTTGGGATTATTGGTGTACACCGCCTTCGATTCGACATCCACGTTCGGAACGCGATAGGGGCCACACGTGTGGCACGCGGCGCGCAGCGCGCACTTGGCGCTCGTCGTGTGATAGCCGCCGGCATCCGCCACGATTCGGGAGCGAACGGCGACGAGTCGTCCCTCGGCGTCCGCGCCTACCGTCAGCGCCATGGTCATCGGGTGGCGCTTGACGTGGTGCTGCGTCGACTGCTCGCGCGTGAGCACCGTCTTCACGGGCTTTCCGATCAGGCGCGCCGCCAGCGCGGTCTGTGCCTGAATCGACAGCTCCTCCTTCGCGCCAAAGGCGCCGCCGCTGGCGGCCAACTGGATTTCCACATCCTTCGGGTCGAGGTTCAGCACCTTGGCAATCTGCTGCTGGTCGTATACCGATCCCTGGCTGTCGGTGTGTACCGTCACGCCGTTGTCCCGCGGCAGAACCAGACACGCTTCCGGCTCGAGAAACGCAATCTCGATTGGTTGGGTACGCCATGTCCCTTCGATGATGTGCACGGCCGTCTTCAGCGCCTCATCAACATCCCCACGTTTGTACGCGGTGACTGGCTTGAGCACGTTGGACGGCCGGGGGCTGAACGTCTCCTCCGAATGAACGAGCGGCGCGTCCGGCTTCAACGCCTCGAATGGATCCGTGATTGGCTCCAGCACTTCGTACTCGACTTCGATTTTCTTTGCTGCCGCGCGGGCGTGAAACTGCGTATCGGCCACCACCATCGCGATGAAGTCGGACACACAGCACGTCACCTCGCCTTCCGCCACGAACACCGGGGTATCTGGATCGTTGAGACCGGTGGCGCGCGATCCGGGGACATCAGCAGCCGTCAGTATCCGCACGACGCCAGGCGCGGTTGCTGCCTGGCTCGTGTCAATCTTCACGACCTTCGCGCGCGGGTGCCCGGTCAGCACCATGGCGCCGTGCAGCATGCCCGGTACGCGCATGTCGTCCACGAACGGTTTCTCGCCGAGCGTCTGCTCGAGCCCGCCTTGCCTCGCAGGCGAATCCCCGATTCGATGCCCTTCGACTCCGCCCCTCTCAGCGAAAGCCGGATCGCGGTGCAGGCCGAACTCTTCGCCGAAGAAGTTGTGGCGCCGCGGCTTTTTCGGGAGCTGTCCTCCGCTCCTGATGACTTCACCAGCGGTTTGAATAGCGTCGATGATGCGCGCGTAGCCCGTGCAGCGGCACAGGTGGCCATCCAGCGCCTTTCGGATCGTGTCGGGATCGTCGCTCTTGCCATGCTCGATGAGCGATGCCGCGCGTACGACGATGCCCGGGATGCAGAAGCCGCACTGCACACCACCCTCGAGCACGAAGGCTTCACCGATGATGCGCCTGGTCTCTTCTGGAAGGCCGTCGAGCGTCACGATCTCGTGCCCATCCATCTGCTCCGGCTTGCGAAGGCACGACAACGCAGGACGGCCGTCGATCATCACCAGACAGCAGCCGCACGCCCCCTCCGGGGCACAGCCGTTCTTGGCCGACACCACGCCACACTCCTCGCGGAGAACCTCGAGCAGGTGCATCCCGGATTCGTATGTCGCTTCGGTGGGTTTTCCGTTCAGGGTGAACCTGATGCTAGGCATGCCTAATGAATGGAATCCCTGTCGCTGTTCCAGGACCCAATAGAGACCCCCAAAAAGCATCGTAGCACGCGCCCTTGATGGGCCCGTGGAGCGGGAGGTAACATCAGAGTTTCGTCAATTCGCGAAACTCTCTTCGGAGGCTACATGCAAGAACCCTGGAAAACTGACAAGTGGTTCATCAGTCCCTGGAACTACCTGCCAGAGGTGACGAAGAACTACACCTTTCCCCCGAACATCAAGATTCATGACGTCACCTTGCGCGACGGCGAGCAGCAGACCGCCGTCGTCTTCCGCCGCGAGGAGAAGGTGGCCATTGCCAAGAAACTGGACGCGCTCGGAGTGCACCGCATCGAAGCGGGCATGCCTGCCGTGTCTCCCCAGGACAAGGCGGCGATCTCCGACATCGCGGCGCTTGGCCTGAAGGCCGAGATCTTCGGTTTCTCGCGGTGCATCCCCTCCGAAGTGAAGGTGGTCAAGGACTGCGGCTGCAAAGGGATCGTCATCGAGATTCCTGCCAGCGACCACATGATCCAGAACGCCTACGGCTGGCCGATCGAGCGCGCGATGAAGGCGTCGATCGAGACGACGAAGGCCGCGAAGGAAGCAGGTCTCTATACGGTGTTCTTCACGATCGACGCCACGCGGACCGAGCTCAATCGTTTCCTCGACATCGTGGAGCAGGTGGCCACTGAAGGCCACATGGACGCGCTCACGATTGCCGACACGGTTGGCGGAACCGCTCCGGATGCGGTCGGACACGCCGTCAAGAAGGTGATCGCGCGGCTGAAGAAGCCGGTCGAAATTCACGGACACCAGGACTTCGGGCTCGGCGTCGCCAACACGATTGCCGCGCTCGCCGCGGGGGCGTCGGTGGCGCACACGACGATCACCGGGCTGGGCGAACGAGCGGGCAACGTCCCGATGGAGGACGTCGTCCTCGCGCTGCGCTGCCTCTACGGCACGGACCTGGGCATCAAGACCGAACAGTTCGTCGATGTATCGAAGTTCGTGATGGATCTCGCCCGTGTCAAACAGGCGCCGAACCGTCCCATCGTCGGCGACAAGTTGTACGAGGTGGAATCGGGCATCATCGCCGGCTGGATACGGCATGGCGCGCAAGGAGCATCCACTCGAGTACGTGCCGTTCTCTCCCGAGCTCGTCGGCCAGAAACCGGTGAACATCGTGCTCGGCAAGAACAGCGGCCCCCCATCGATCGACGAGTGGTGCGAGAAGCTCGGCATCAGCGCCTCTGACGAAGAGAAGATGTCCATGCTACAGGCGGTGAAAGCAAAGTCGTTCGAGAAGAAAGATCTGCTCACCACCGACGAGTTCAAGGCCATTGTGGCGAACGTGCTGCAGAAAGCCACGGTCTAGTTGGTAGGCTGGTAGGCAGTAGGTGGTAGCCGGAGGCCTTCAGGCCTCCGGTGGGTTGCAGGGGCGGACTTCGGTCCGCCCCGTTTTTGTGTACGTGTACGTAGTGTCCGGCCCTTCGGGAACCTCAGGGCCGCCCTGAGCACCGTCGAAGGGCGGCTTTAGCCGGACCTCTTAACCGTACCGCCCGAGTTCGAGCCGCGGGCATGTTGCCCGTCCGGCGACCTGCCATTCGGTCCGGCATTCATTTGCGACGAACCTGACGGAGACCTGCATATCCGAGCGGTCCGCCGCCGCAATCCAGCTCGAACCTGTTCCTGCCGAACGACTTCCCTTTGATTGAAGCGACTCACTCTTCGCGCTACACTGCGACCGCCTCAGAAATATCTCTTTATCGAGTTCTGCCGACTACTTGTTAGGCGGATCCCACAGTTGCCCGGATACTCGCTGACGATGGCACAATCTTTGGGACTTGACGCCGACCGTCCTCTGTACCGGCCCGTACCGGTTTTTCTTTTTTTCGAGTGATAAGGATGAACCGCCCCACGTCCACGTTGAGCGAGAGTCCAAGCGTGCGAAATTGTGGCTTGAGCCGGTCGAGATCGAACGCAACGATGGCTTCCGGGCGAGCGAACTGGCCCGCATTACAGCGATCGTCGAAGAAAATCGCGCGGAATTATTAAGGGCCTGGCATGACTTCTTCAGCGATACATGAAGCGCCGATACCTGTGCGGGATGTACGCGTAACCAGCAAGGTGCTGGAGGTTGTGCTGCGTGACGGCAGGACACTCTCTGTGCCGCTGGAGTGGTATCCGCGCCTGGCCCACGGTTCGCCACAAGAGCGTCAACGCTGGCGACTCATTGGTGATGGCATCGGTATTCACTGGCCGGATCTCGACGAGGACATCAGTATCTCGGGACTGCTCGCAGGCCTACCGTCAGGCGAGAGTTCGAAATCATTGAAGCAGTGGTTAGCGTCGCGACGCCGACCGCCTAACAAGGCGCTGCAGCCGGCGAGCCGCGCACGTCGCAGTCGGGCCAAACCCAAGAACAAGCGCCGCGCGGCTCGCGGCTGAGCGCCGAGCGTTAGACGGACCTTAGCTCGGATCAGATTAGCCTTCGGATCAGATTCGAGAATGCATCGGAGAGAACAGGATGAGCGAATCGCTTCGCCGCAATCTATTCTTGCGCTGTGTGCTCTCGTGTTGTTGCACACGGGAGTTCATATCAGCCAGTCGTTCGTCAACTATCCGGGTTGGTATGTGCTCGAAGCGGAGAGTTTCAAGGCGTATCACTGGCCGATGTCAATTCGCGCGGGGATCTTCGGGGCAGCGCCCCGTCTCCTCGAGCTTGTTCTGGCTCTAGTTGTACTCAGGTTCCCCCCACATGCCGTACCGCGCTGGATTCTGTTAGTTGGCATTGCCCTCGCCACTGGCGCCATCTTGTCCACGGCTCTCATCTCACGTCCGATCCATGCCCAGCTCGATATTCAAGGTAATACGCCGGAACTCGTGTCGCGCCTGATAGCCACTGACTGGATCCGCAATGTCCCCGAGTGGGGTCGGACGGCACTTTATGTGTGGGCGTTGTCGCGTCTAATCGCTCCCGGCCCGAGCGGAAGACCGGCAACATGAAGGGCGCCTAACCGCGCGCTGGAGCCGTCGGCGCTGGACGACGATGAAGCGCCGCGGCTCAGCGCGATCAGGCAGACGATCAAGGCCGAAGGTAAATCATGGGCCAAGAGTGTCCGCGCTGTCGATTGTTCAGTCCTGATGAGGCACTTCGCTGTGACTGCGGGTACGAGTTCGCGACGGGCACAATGAAGGAGTCTTACCTTGCTGCTCACATCATCGAAACGGAAGGCGGTTTACAAGCAATCTTGGCCAACGCGGCGCGAAAGAACATACGAACTGGTACCGCCCTGCTTCTCATGAGTGGAGCGTTAAGCGGCGTCGTGTCGCTCTTTGCGCCTCAGGAGCCACTCGAGAATGGACGCGGAACCTATTTGTGTTCGGGCGGCTTCACGCTCGGGGCCATCCTACTCATCAAAGGGCTGAATCAGCGCCGGTTCTTACGAATACCGACAGTGCCTTCGCCGCGGTCATCGGACAGGAGCGCAGCCCCAGACGCGGCGGTACCATGCGTGGCTTGGCGAACTCAACGCTAATCCTCCGGCCTCGGGATACCTGGTGTGGCAGTGGCCTTCGCTGGTGCACCTGCGACGCTGGTGTTCGCTATTCTTGGGCTTATGCTCTTTCCAGAGGTTTGGTACCCGCGGTTTCTTCTTGGGCTGCCAGGTATTCTGGCTGGTGGTCTTGTTATGTACATCCTGGGCTTTCTCGCGGACAAGCTTCCAGTCGTTGGAATCGCCGCTTGTGGCCTGATTGGATCGATGTGCATCTGGGTCCTGTTGTTCTGGGCCCGTACCCTATCAGATTTGGCCCTGAATTCTTGAATTGGGGAAGCTGCCTAACACCGCGCTGGAGCCGTCGCGCCCGCTGGCCGTGATAACGTGTCGCCGCGGCGCGCGGCTCAGCGCGACACGTTAGCCAGACAAACCGATGCAGGAAGTCCCCAAACGGATCAAACGCTTAGTCCGAGAATGGGCGGGGATCGCTCACGATCGCGATTTGCGCAAAGCCCTCAGCGAGCTCCGCGTGCAATTCAATCGATGGGATCGTGGCGAAATTGATTCGTTCGAGCTCAACGAGCTCGTGCATCGATTCCATCAGGACACTGCGCGGGACATTTGGAAAAGATACGCGACGACACACCTTGAGCCGGCGATCGCATCAGCGGTTGCTGCCGGCGTGCTTCGCAAAGAGGAGCTGCCCGCGGAACTTGTGCAGCACATCGCCGGCTTAATCGAATTCTACGAACACGATCTCTCGGCATCGTGAGCCGCAGCGACGTGCGTTAAGCTCGCAACAATGGGCAAACCGCGTCGAATGACGAACCGACTTCGCATGGGCGCGTTGCCGCCGCGATATTCATTCGTGCTCAACCCGCACGTTCGCGAAAGATTCACGAAGTGCCCGAGCTGTGATGCATCGACTCGGATTCGCAAACTCCCGCTGGTCGTTCATGTCGAACATCCAGGCGGACCGAGACTCGTTCTTCTGAACAAAACATGCCGGCTCTGTTTAATGTGCGAAACGCTGATCGTCGATCGAGTCGAATTGGAGAACGTCATCATCGCCGCTGGTCTTTCCGCCACGGTCAAGCCGCCGGACTACGTCGTGCTCGGTACCATTGACCGGCGCACCTGGCGCCGAGGACTGGGTGACGATGCGTCGCTTCCAGATATTCGAGAGCACATGGCTGATTTCAAGAAATATTTGAAAGTCGATGTCGTGCCGGCGCATTGGGAACGATCAAGTCGAAGTGCTGGCTAACCTTCGAATGGAGCCGACGCGCAGTGATATTCTGTCGCGCGCGGCTCATTCGAAACGTTAGACAGCGAGAGGGAAAATGATCTGCTGTTTGGAGGAGGAACTCTTATGAGTGCTCTAGCACGCATATTTGTGGGATGTTGCTTGGTCGCGCTCGTGACGGGGTCCAGCAGTCAGGGTCAGGATCATACGCAGGCCGTTCTCTCTTCGATTGACGCGAACCGTGATCGATACGCGCAGATTGCACGTCAAATCTGGGACCTCGCGGAAGTGGGCTATCGCGAAACCGAGAGCTGTGCTCTCCTCCAGCAGCAGCTACGTGGGGCGGGGTTCAGAATCGAGTCTGGTACGGCGGGTATGCCGACGGCATTTGTTGCGTCGTACGGTGCTGGGCAACCTGTCATCGCGATCCTGGCTGAGTACGACGCTCTGCCTGGTATCACCCAGGACGCGGTTGCCGATCGTAAGCCTCTCCCAACCAAAGAGGCAGGTCACGCATGCGGTCACAATCTGTTCGGCGCGGGTTCTACCGCAGCTGCCATTGCAGTGAAAGAATGGCTGACGCGTACCGGAGCTAAGGGCACCATTCGTCTGTACGGAACACCTGCGGAAGAGGGCGGTGCGGGCAAAGTCTACATGGTCCGCGAAGGGCTGTTTCGCGATGTCGATGCCGTGTTGCACTGGCATGCCGGCTCTAGTAATGATGCAAGCCCTGGCAGCTCACTGGCCAATCTGTCAGCGAAATTCCGCTTCCGTGGTGTCTCCGCGCATGCTGCCGCTGCTCCGGAGCGTGGTCGCTCGGCTCTTGACGGCGTAGAGGCCATGAACCACATGGCAAATCTCATGCGTGAGCATGTGCCCGAAGACACGCGCATGCACTACGTGATCACCAACGGCGGCGCCGCTCCGAATGTGGTGCCGGACTTCGCTGAGGTCTATTACTACGTCCGTCATCCAGACTCGAAGCAGGTGGCCGAGATCTTCGATCGGCTGGTCAAGACCTCCCAAGGCGCGGCATTGGGCACTGGCACCACCGTCGAGCACGAAATTATCCACGCCGTTTACGCCATGCTCCCGAGCGAGGCGCTTGCACTGGTCATGGACCGGAATCTTAGAAAGGTCGGAGGCGTACAGGTACCTCTTCGGAGGAGCAAGTGTTTGCCGAACGGATCCGTATGAGTTTCGGGGCCAACGCACCGCCTTTGACCAACGCAAACCGGATTGAGCAACTTGAACTGAAGGAGGCGGGCGGGTCGACTGACGTTGCGGACGTAAGCTGGGCGGCTCCCACCGCGGGCCTTCGCACAGCGACGTGGGTGCCAGGTACAGCAAGTCATTCATGGCAAGCGGCTGCGGCGAGCGGTACCAGTATCGGAGTGAAGGGGATGCTCGTGGCCGCGAAGACACTCACGTTGACCGCTATCGATCTCTTCACCGACACGCAAGCTCTGAATGATGCGAAAGCGGAATATCGGAAACGCGTCGGATCAGACTTCGTCTACAAAGCGCTGATTGGCAATCGCCCACCGCCGCTTGATTACCGCGCGCGGTAGCGCTGTACCGCTGGAAGCGCGTTCTCGGTTCAGGAGGACCGGCTGTCTAACAATCGAATGGAGCCGGCGCCCACCCTCCCGTGTGATCCTGTCACTGCGGCGCGCAGCTCATTCGGCGCGTTGGGCCGACAGCATCGAGGCCCGACGACGAACTCACACATGAGACCAGTGATTTCCGGACCCGCGTGCGGCGCTGGCAGGCATGCCGGCCGCGGACGCGTGCGCAAGGCCGACCGCATTGCGTCAGCCGGAAAGCGGCCGTAGCGATTCCTCGCGACGACTTCCGGCATCGCGTTCTGGCTGCCGCGAATCAGCACAGGCGTTTCAAGCCGCGAAACGGATGCCGCCTCGAATCAGCAAGTAGTCGACGCGGGAGCGAAAGAGCAAGAGCGAAGGGCGCTTTCCCGGCCGCAGCGCCCGCGGCCGCAGGCGGCATGCCTGTCAGCGCGATCGAAATTGCCCGCGATCTCGGGTCCAGCCATCTCGGTCCGGCTAACCACCGTCGCCAAGGCTATGGTGGTCCGCCGAAGTTCTTGGTTGAAGAACAGGCGCATCGGAGGCCTAAAGGCCTCCGACTACCACCTACCACCTACTTCGTGGCGTCGCCGCCTTCCACGATTACGTTCTCGACAACCCCGCCGCCGTCCTTGCGAAACGCGGCGGCCTCCTGATACTCCGGCGATTCGAAGCACGCGACCGCCTGTTCCAAGGTGGGAAATTCGATGACGACGAAACGATGGAAGGTTTCGGGACCTTCCATGATCTTGTATTTTCCGCCGCGGGCGAGAACCTTGCCCCCGTACTGCTTCATGATCGCGGGAATTCGATCGGTGTATTTCTTGTACGCCACCGGATCAATGATGCGAGAGCGCGCCACCCAATATGCCGGCATAGGAGTTGATATGTCGGTCCGGCTGAAGCCGGACACTACGTACTGGCCATGGCCACGGAGTCAGGGAGACACGGAGATTATTAACCTATTCTCTGTGTCTCTGTGCCCCTGTGGCCCGTGATCCTATTTCACCTCGAACAGCAGGTCGCGTTGCGCCATCTGGCCGCCCATCGTAGACGCAGCCTCGACCCGCAGCACGTACATCCCGGGTTTCAAGTCGCGCAGCGGATAGTCGGTCGTAAAACCGTGTCCCTGACCGCGGCGCTGAACGACCCGCGTGTCGCGTGACTGAACGATCGTCCGCCCGTCCTGTGCACCCTGAATGGTGCTCGTAAACGTGATCCCGTGGGCGGTGTCGGTTGAATTGTCGTACACCTCGGTGAACCACGTGATCGTGTCTGAAGGACTGAACACCCGCGTGGCAACCGGCGGCGACGGGAGCAGCCCGTTCCAGTCGGTTTCGGTGCTGCCGGTCGCGTACGCGCCAGCGGACGAAGACGTGAGGAAAACGCCGCTCAGCGAGAACGGTGTCTTCGCATAGTCCGGGATCTCCAGGTCGTACGGCAGCGTGCCTACCGCTCCACCCGTTGCTTCGTGGGCACCGATGCGGATCTGGTAGCGCCCGGGCGGAAGCGCGACCTGTGAGATCAGTCTCACGCCCGCGCGATTCACCCGTTCACGCGTCTCCGGCATGAGGTTCAGGTTGAACGTCTGACGGTCGCCGCCCTGGACCTTGGCGCGCTGGTCCGCCGCAACGATCGATACTTCCACCGACTCGACAAAGCGGCCGTCTTTCTCTACGTAACGAAGTCCCGGACCGTCTATCTCAACGGCCACGAGCACTTGTCCCTTGTTGTCGGCCGCACGGAGCGGCGCCGCGAACGCTCTGAACGGCAGGTCGCCAATGGGGACCGGTTTATTCAGGGCCGCTCGAAGCGCGGGCGTCGTTCCGTTCTTCAGATCGGCCTCCGCTGTCCGTGCGATTGCGCGCGTGTCGGGCGGCAGGTATCCCTTTCGCGACCGAATCTGCAGACCGGGCCGCTTGACCTTGACCTCAATCTTCAGAAAACGATTCCGCGACCACTTCGTTGAATCGCTGTAGTAGCCCAGCAGGTAATAGCGGCTGTTGTCGAGGACGATTCGGGCGAGCCCGCCAGCCAGGTCGCCGGAGTTCACGATCGGAATCCCGCCCGTTTCATCGGAGAGCGAAATCAGGCTTTCCTGCGCGAGCAGCAGTTCGCGCAGCTGACCGCGAAAGGTGCCGTAGTCGAGCTGCGGGTAATCCGACCGCGAGCTGATTTCCATCATCTCGCCGAACTGGCTCATGCCGCGGGGATCGATGCCGTACACGTTGACGTTTGCCCGCTGCGCGGCAGCAACCGCCTCGCGCGCTTCGGTGATGATCAGGTCGCTCTGGCGATTGATGAAGAACGGCTGGTAGATGTCGTAGTCGAATCCTTCGCTGAAGAACAGAAGCGCCTTGCGGCGGCCCTGCACATCCGCCAGCCACTGCGACACGTTCTCGATGGCGTCGAACGATCGCCTGGCGTTGAACGCACGCTGCTCGTCGTACGGGTCGCGAACCGACTGCGCCCGCTGAAGGCCTTCTACCGATCGGATGGGCGCCGACCCGCCGGTATCGGGATCCGTTTCGTTGGCCGCCTCACGCAGATGGATCGCCAGCTTCTCCGCTCCCGCCGATGGAAGCTTCTGACCCTGAAACCGATCGACCGCGGCCTTCAGGAGCTGCCGATTGTTGGTCAACTCCTGCCCCGACTCCTGCCGGCCGCTCGTAAACACGACCGCGGCGAGATCGTCAGTGGCCATGTACTGGTCGATGAATCGCTTCACGAGCTCGCGGACGTTGTTGGTCCGCGTCACATAGGTGTGAAGATCGTCGAGCAGGAAGATGTATATGCGACCGTCGAAAGTACGCGTGGTCGCGCGCACGTCCGGCTCGATCGGTGCGCCGGCATTGACGGGCGTGAACGGACGTTCGATCGCGAGGTCGACCATCGAGAACACGGTAGGCGCCTGAAGGCGCCCATCCTCGTACACCTCGAAATCGGCCTGCGTGAGATCCTTGACGAACGCCCCTTTCTCGTCGGTCACGATGGCGTGGACTTCGACGAAGTTGGTTTCGGCACGGAAAGTCACCGAGGGCTGCTGGTTTGCGGGCGTTTGCGGCTGCTGGTTTGCGGGCGTTTGCGGCGGCGCTTGCGCGGGCGGCTGCTGGGCGTCGAGGACGACCCCGAGCAGGGTGCGATCCAGCCACCGCGGGCTCGTCTCATCCAAGACCGACACGACACCGACGAGCAGGAGGAGCGTCGACAGGCAGAGAAGATACAGACGCGCGGTTTTATTCATAAAAACACCCGTATTTCGGCAGTTTCTCGCGCTAGTGTAGTCGTTGACGACGTTGCGGTCGAGGGCTAGACTACCGGCCTTCATCATAAAGGTTTTTGGCTTTTGGCTCTGGGCTGTAGGCTTTAGGTTCTCGGCGGCCCCAAAGCCAAAGCCAAAGCCTAAAGCCCATAGCCTAGAGCCGATATCGATGAGGAGACCGATGCGAAGCAAAGTCGTAATACCCGGTGCGATCGCGCTGGCCTTTCTGGGCGGATGGCTGATCGCAGGCAGCAGCTCAGTCACGGTTCAGGGCCAAGCCCAGCCAAATGCCGGATTCGCGGCAGTCGCGGGAGAAAAAGGCGGCCTCGACATTACCGGTCCGTACGAAGTGGTCGCCGATTGGCCCAAGCCGCTCGCGAATCTCCCCGGCCACCAGAACTGGACCTGGGGCTCCGTGCAGGGGGTGTTCGCCGAGAGCCCGAACCGGGTTTACATGGTGCAGCGAGGCGAGCTGCCGATGATGCAGCGGCCTGCCGCGCGCGCGGTTCCGGACATCGGTCCGAGCCTGTCGTTCCCCGTCGGGCAGGCGCCATTCCGCAATGCGTCTCAGGGCCCGGCCTCGAGCCCGCCCGGCGCTGGCGGGCCAGGGGCCGATCCGGACGACCCGAAACAGGCGTGGCAGGGCCGCATGGGAGTGGACGCGCGGTGGGAGCACACGATCGTCGTGTTCAACGCCGCCGGCGACCTCGTCGAAGGCTGGACTCAGTGGGACAAGATGATGAAGCGTCCACACTCGGTGTACGTCAGTCCATACGACGCGCAGAAAAACGTGTGGATCGTCGATGACCACAGCCACGCACTCTTCAAGTTCACCAACGACGGCAAACAGCTCCTGCAGACGATCGGCACGCCGGGCAAGGCGGGATCCGACGGCGCCCACTTCAATCGTCCGACGTTCTTGTCGTGGCTGCCCGACGGCAGCTTCTTCGTCGCCGACGGCTACAACGGCAACCGCGTGGCGAAGTTCGACAAGGAGGGCAAGTTCCTGTGGACCTCCGGCGAGCCCGGGATGCCGGGCGGCCGCGAAACGCGCCCCGGCTACTTCAACACCGTGCATGGCATCGCCGCCGACCCGATGACGCGACGGGTGTATGTGAGCGACCGATCGAACCGGCGGATCCAGGTACTCGACGGCGACACGGGCAAAGTCGTCGACCAGTGGCCGGTCGGTACGCAGACCAACCTGCAGTTCCTCATCATTCCCGCCGATCGCTCAGGCGTGTGGGGCTTCACCGACACCACCGCAAAGATCGCGAAATGGGACTTCAACGGGCGGCTGCTCTATTCGTGGGGCGTGCTGGGCGACTTCCCGGGCGCGTTCTTCAACATGCATGGCGCCAGCGTCGACCAGGAAGGCAATCTGTACGTCGCCGAGGTTGGCGGTGGACGGCTGCAGAAGTTCCGTCCGCGCAAGGGCGCCAATCCGGCGTTCCTGGTGGGGCCGCCTGTGTATTCGGCGTGGAAGTAGGACGCCGGGTCCGCGGGCGCATGGATCGACGCGCGCCCGCGGGACCCGGCCCACGTACTGACACCATGTGGGGCGGGTCCCGCGGCGAGGCGAGATACATCGAGCCGCGGACCGCCAACCTTGTCTAGTTCGTCCCCGCCTTCGCCGCCGCGGCGAGCTTGAGGAACGCTTCATTCGGCGACGGCGACATCCCGTGCAGCGTCGCGTGCTGCACGACATCCAGCTTCAGCCGCTGGATATTGTTCGCCAACGCTGCAACGCCCTGCATTGCCTGCGACGGAGGTGTAGTGCCCGGCGCGGGCGGCGTGTACATATCCGCGTTGATCAGTATCTTCTGCTTCGGTAGATAGGCGAGGAGCATCGGCCCGATGTGCGTGGATCCAAGCATCGGATAAAGCTCGAGGATCTGGTTGCCATCGCTGAGGACGTACTTCTGGTTGACGCGCTCGATCGGGACGGGCCGCCGGCTGGCCGTGAAGTTCGGATAGAACATCGACAGCCGGTCGGGCATCAGCGTCCGCGGCGCGGGGCTGAACATCACCTGCTCGTAGAAATCTGCGTTGTCCTTGTGCGTCACCAGCGTCGACCCCATCGCGATGTAGGTGCGCAAGCCGCTCGAATGGTCGAAGTGATGGTGGGTGTTGATGATGTAGCGCACCAGCTTGTTGGGAATGACCTTGGCCACCGCCTCGAGCACGGCAATCGACCGCTCCTCGCCGAGCGGCGCCTCGACCATCGCGATGTGATCCGCGAACTCGACCGCGACGCTGTGATGTGAGCCTCCTGCGATCAGCCACACGCCGTCGGCGAGCTTCTGCGCCTCGGCGCGGACAGGCGGCGCGGCCGGACCCTTCCGGATCTCGTCTGGCACCGGCATCGCGGGCACGTTCACGTTCGTACGCACGTCGGTCACCCGGATCTCCATCATGTTGTGCGCCGGGTTGAACACCGGATCCCCCTGATGCACGTGGATCGTCGTCGGGAACTGCACGCCGCCAAAATCCTTGTAATTGAGATGCCGGACTTCGTACAGCGTATCGCCGTAGACGGCAGTCGGAATCCAGGTCGTGGTGAGCTCGACGAGGTTCTTGTCGTTGATCGTGCCGACCATCTTGTACTTGCCAAGTGCGGTGAACGTCACCAGTGTTGCCCGCCGGCCGTTCTCGGTCAGCCCCGCGTTGGTCGCACCGACGATCGGCGTCGATAGCACGCGGACGTCCTTGGCCGCCATGGCGGCCTTCAGGAAACCGTGCGGCGTCAGCATGATCTCGAGTTGTCGCACGTCGCTGTGCGGCGCCGTCTCGAGGTACGGCCGCCCGGGCGGCACCGGCTTTTCACCCTGAAGGTTCCAGGCGAAGCCGCCGCTCACGACCTGCATGACCCTCTGGTCGCCATCGAACGGAGCGCCGCCGCCGCGCATCGGGTAACTGCCGCGCCGGCGCGTGAAATCCTCGCGTGCGGTGTTCGCGTCGTAATCGATGGTTCGGGTATACGCAGTGACCTCGAACCGCGGCCAGTCTTCGGTCAGGTCGAAGCTCTGCCCGACCAAAGCGTTCCAGCCTGTCCCCGGTACTGGATTGTCTTGACGTTGTTGAGCCCCATGGCTGCCGCCGACGCCTGCAGGACCGCTTGCGCGTCCTGCGCCGAGCCGGAAGCGACCACGAACGTCAGCAGTGCCACCAAAGTCAACGCTCTTCGCGCCATGCGGGATCCTCCTGTTCAAGTCACAAGTCACAAGTCACAAGTCACAAGATCACAAGGCTCAATCACGCATTGTGACTTGTGACTTGAGCCTTGTGACTTGCGCCTTGTACGTGCCGCCCATGCTAGCATCACGACGGCTTCTTGGTAGCGGTTTGTGATGGAGAGGACACATATGCGCAAAGGGATTTCGATAGTGGCAGCGCTGGTGGCCGGAATGGCCATCGCCACGCTGTTTGATTTCGATCAGTGGGTCACGGCGCAGCAGCGCCCCGCGGCGCCGCGCTTTGCCGCCGTGGCCGGCGAGAAGGGCGGACAGGACATCTTCGGCGCGTACGAAGTGGTACCGGACTGGCCGAAGGACATTTCGAAGGTGCCGGGCAACGAGGGATGGACATTCGGCGCGGGGCAGAGCGTGTTTGCCGAGAATCCGAACCGCGTGTTCGTGCTCCAGCGCGGCATGCTGCCGGCCATGGAGCGCCCGATGGTCAAGAAGATCGCGCCGAGCCTCGTCTTCCCGATCGGCCGACTGCCCTGGCGCGATGCGACGGTTGCGAGCCCGCCCGGCAACGGCGGTACCGGCGCGCTTGCGGAAGCCGGCATCGACGCGTGGCTCAAGGCGGGCAACCAGTGGGATGTCGACGGCAAGTGGGCCAATACCATCATGATCTTCAACGCACAAGGCGATCTCCTCGAGTCGTGGAAGCAGTGGGACAAGATGCTGCAGCGGCCGCACTTCGTCGCCATCAGCCCGTACGACGCGCAGAAGCACGTCTGGATTCTCGACGACCACAAGCACTCCATCTTCAAGATGACGCACGACGGCAAGCAGATCGTGCAGACCATCGGCACCTACGGCGAGCCTGGCAACGACGACAAGCACTTCAACCGTCCCACGTTCATGGACTGGTTCCCCGACGGAAGCTTCGTCGTCGCCGACGGCTACAACGGCACCCGCGTCGTCAAGTTCGACAAGGACGGCAAGTACGTCACCTCGTGGGGCCAGCGCGGCCAGAACAACAACGATACGCGGCCGGGCTACTTCAACAACGTGCACGGCATCGCCATCGATCCGAAGACGCGGCGGGTGTTCGTCAACGACCGCGGCAACCACCGCGTGCAGGTATTCGACGAGAACGGCAAGTTCCTCGATCAGTGGAGCTTCGGTCCCAACCCGTCCGACGTGCATCTGTTCCACATCTTCACCGACGGCTACCTGTGGGCCGCCGATCGCGGAACCAGCAAGATGCTGAAGTACGACCTCAACGGCAACTTCATGTACTCGTGGGGCACGTGGGGTGAGTTCCCCGGCGGCATGTGGGGCGTCCACGGCTTCAGCGTCGACACCGACGGCAACGTCTACACGGCCGCGGTCGACACCGGCGGCGCACAGAAGTTCCGCCCGCGCAAAGGCGCCGATTCGGCGTTCATGATTGGAAAGCCGCTGCGAGTAGCCTGGCAGCAAGTAGCGTAGGGCGGTATGTGGGGCGGGTCCCGCCGCGAGCTGAGATGCATCGAGCGGCGGACCCGCCGACAGGACAAATGGCCCAACGGTACACTCGACGTTCGTTTCTTGCGACGCTCACCATCGCCACCGCCGGGTCCGCGGCTCATGGCTTGAGCGCGCCGCGGAACCCGGCCCACGTACCGTTTGTCCGGCGCTCGTCCGCGCAACGGCCGCAGTTCACTCTTACGCAGTACCACAATCAGACCGCCGACAGTTCCCTCCATGCGCGCCTGACTGAAATGTGGACCGCCATCCGCAAGGAAACGGGCGGCCAGGTGGACGCCCAGGTTTTTCCGCTCAACAACAATGTTCAGGGAAGCGATCCGGCGGCGCTCAAGCTGCTCGTTGCGGGCGAGATCCAGTTCTTCACGCTCATGGGCGGCCTGCTCAGCGCCGTGGTTCCCGTCGCCGACGTCCAGCAGGTGCCGTTTGCCTTTCAATCGGCGCCACACGCGCACAGGGCCATGGACGGCGCGCTCGGCGCCTACATTCGCGAAGAGATGACCGCGAAGGGCATCCACGGTTTTCCCGTCGGGGCTTTCGACAACGGCATGCGGCAGATCGCGGCCACAAACAGGGCCGTGAACGCGCCCGGCGATTTGAAAGGCATGCGGATGCGGGTACCCGCGGGCGAGCTGTTCAACGATCTGTTCCGGACGCTGGGGTCGGAGCCGGTCACCGTCAACAGCATCGACATCTACACGGCGCTGAAATCGGGCAAGGTGGACGCGCAGGAGAATCCGCTCGCGCTCGTTGATTCCTTCAAGCTGTACGAAGTCGTCAAGTTCGTCAGCATGACCAACCACATGTGGTCGGGCTTCAACCAGATGGCGCACCTCGCCACGTGGCAGCGGCTTCCCGCGGAGATCAAGGCGGTCATCGAGCGCAACGTCGCCCGTGCGGTCCAGCTGCAGCGCCGGGATCAGGAAGCCGCCAACGGACGCCTCCGCGCGGAGCTGACGAAGCGCGGACTGGTCTTCAACGACGTCGATCAGGCGCCGTTCCGGCGCGCGCTCGCGGGTTTCTACGGCAAATGGAAGGAGCAGCTCGGAAGCAAGTGCTGGTCGCTGCTGGAAGCAGCGGCGGGAACCTCACTGTCGTGAGGCCGAGTCGCTCGAGCGGATAGGAATCACCGTTCCAAAGCACAAATTGAAGCGGGACACGGGATGGCGCGTTCCACCTCGGCGTCAATGCGTCATGGCGTACAGGAGCACGTTGATGCCGAGCGCGTAGCCATTGGGCGAAAACTGGTAGAAGAACTGCGGGTCGTCGCCCTCGCGCTCCCACGAATCGGACACATCCGTGTTGTGCGTCATCACCGCGATGATCCGACCGCGTTTATCGCGAATCGCACGGAAGTGCGGCACCGCGGACTCTGCCCCTCGCTCCGAGGTCGTCCGTCCACCGCTGGCGCGCCAGAACCGGATGCTCGTGACTTGCGGCACCTCTTTCACTTCGAACATGGAGCGGAAGATCGGGTCGGTGAGCGGCACGTCCTCGATAGCGTATTCGGCAGGCGGCATTGCCTTCGCGAACTCGCGCGTCCACTGCGCCCAGGCGGCGTCGCCCCAGAAGTCGTCTACCCAGAGAAAGCCGCCCTTTTCGAGATAGAGCCGAAGGCGCGACGCCTCCTCCGCCGAGAGTCCGATCGTGCCCACATCCGACGCGGCGAGATAGGAGCAATTGAACAGCGCGTCGTCCGTCAGCCGAACCAGCCACACGTGAGGAGCGTTCGGCGACAGCCAGCTGACGCGCGTCTTTGTCATCTCGGACAGCCGGATCAGCAGGTGACGCTGACCCCATGGATAGTCGGTCCGCCACCCGGCGCCGTTCGCTTCGCGGCGCACGCTCGTGTACAGCATGTGGCAGGCAGTCACGTCGCGGTCCGGCCACTCAGCCGGAGGCAGCTCCGCTGGATCGCCTTGTTCGCCGCGCAGTACGCCAAACCTCGACTGGCCGAACTGCGCGTAAGCGATCGGCACGACGAAGATCGTCAGGAGAACGAGGACCGCCGATTGGATGCGCGTGCGAGCCACTTTTCTTCAGCCTTGTTCGCCAACGACGGCAGGCGGAGTATATCCGAGGCGAACAGCAACCTGGAGACTTGACCGTCTCCCGCTAACGGCCGCGCCGGGCTAGTCGCGACCCGTACCGGCGGACTGCGTCGCCGCCTGCGCGCGTACGAGGCCGAGCGTGTCGAACCGGATCAGATACGCCCTGAACCCCTTGATATCGGTGAAGTGGTGAGGCACACCTGGCGGCACGTACAGAATGTCGCCGGCTTTCACCCTTCGCTGCACGCCATTCACGATCGACAAGGCATCGACATTCTTGACGGCTTGGCCGTCGGTCCGTGACACGGCGGTGCCGGCTGTCACGATCCAGAGATCGGTGGTTGCTTCGTGGATCAGCGGAGGATCGTTGTCCAGGACGATCCGGACATTGCCGCTGATGTTCGTCGGTCCATTGTACAGCCTGGAATTGGCGCGCTGACGGGCCTCGTTCTCCTTCCATCGCGCTTCGACGTCGGCGCTCGACCAGAACGCTGTCTTGTCTTTCGGCAAATCGGGCTCTGGCTGCTTCTGTGCCGCCGGTATCGTCTGGGCAAGTCCGACGGTGTCGAACCGGATCAAGTACGCCCTGAATTCCTTGAGGTCGGTGAAGTGGTGAGGAACGCCGGGCGGCACATACAGAATGTCACCAGCCTTGACGTTTCGCTGCATACCGTTCCGAATCGATCGTATGGTCCCGTTTTCGACAATCTCTCCGTCGGTTCGGGCAACTGCTGTTCCCCTCGTCACAATCCAGAGATCCGACGTGCCCTCGTGAACCAGGGGCGGATCGTTGTCGAGCACGATCCGGATATTGGCCGTCCAGTTGGTCGCGAGGTCCGTCGGGCCGTCGAACAGCCGCGAGTTCGCGCGCTTGAGCGCCTCGTTCTCCTTCCATCGCGCTTCGATGTCCTCAGCCGACCAGAACACGGTCTTGTCGGTCGGCGCCTGGGTACCGGCGTTTGCGTCGCGGCTGCGCCTCGACCCCGGCCCGCCTGGCCGCCTTGCTGGCCATGCGCGGCCGTGCCGTTGAGACCGAACAGGGCGGTTGTAAGGACCGCGGCCAAAATGCTCGTACACATCGTCAGCTCCCATCAGTAAACCGGCACGTGCAAAGGCTCAAAAGACCTGCAAGGTAGGCGATTTCGCCGGTCTCGTCAAATGCGAAAAAAAGGCCGGGCGAAAAACCGCCCGG
Source organism: uncultured Acidobacteriota bacterium (assembly GCA_963814955.1). GTDB lineage: Bacteria > Acidobacteriota > Vicinamibacteria > Vicinamibacterales > UBA2999 > DATCJA01. Next base: position 16,579 of record CAWFEX010000003.1, on the reverse strand, counting down.
CCTTTTTCAGCGAGTACAGACGGTGTTTAGAAGTTGAACCGGAAGCCGAGCTGCAGCGTGCGCGGCGCATACGCGAGGTTTGAATTCTGCGCCGGATCCAGGAACGCCGCGCTGCTCACTCCAGCATTTTACGATCCGAAGTTCGCGCGATCGAACGCATTGAACAGCTCGACCATCCCGTCGAGCGACATGCGCCCTCCCAGTCTGAACCGCTGCTGGAGACGGAGGTCGACGCGATGAATCGGATCTCCCACGAACTCGTTGCGCGGGATGATAGTGCCGTTCGCACGGAATCGCTGCGGCCCGGCGCCCAGGTTTCTGAGATCCTGGCCGTTATTCACACCGCTGCGCTCGCCGGAGCCAAGAAGTACACGCCGCTGACCTGGAAGCCGATGTCCGTCTGGAAGATGCCGTTCAGCACCACGCGGTGCCGCTGGTCGGTTTCCGCCCAGGTGTATTCGTTGCCGAAGTCGACCGCGACAGGGAAATCGACGATGCTCGCGCCGCTCATCGGGTTCGGACTCCGCGTTCTTCAACCAGCCAAGCGTGTAGTTCACCGACGCCTGCCAGTTGTTGCTGAGTCGCTTCGTCAATGTGGACTGGAGCCCGTGGTAGTTCGACCAGCCCGTGTACGGCGTCACCGAAATGATCCCCATCGTCGGGTACGGCCGCGTGGCGGCGACCGAATACGGGAAGTTCACGCCGGTTGCCGCGTTGTACCCGACATTGACGTTGTCCATGATGATCTTCTCGTTACGGCTGCCGTTGTAGACGTAGTCCACCTCGACGGCCGCTACCGAACCGATCTGATGCTGGAAGCCGAGAGACGTCTGCCAGCTGTTCTGGATGTTGTCATACGGCGGCGGCGGCGCAGCTCCTGCAATCCGCGCGTGAGGCAGCCGGGGCGGTTGTTGATGTCGCAGAAGTTGGCGAACGCCTGCGTTGCCGTCGGCTTTACCCCGTTGAATGGATTGCTCGGAAAATCCGGACGCCCGTCGTTGTTCACCTCGACCGAGGCGATCGACTCGTTGCCATATGTCCACATCTGCAGATTGGTGAGCACGTCGCCGTAGTAGCGACCGGCCCCGCCCCGAACGACGGTGCGATCGTTGATCTGATAGGCGAAGCCAAGGCGCGGCTGTATGTTGTTCACATCCTTGTGGTCGGCCGGGAGTCAGAATCGGCGGCACGTTTGCATCGTTGGCCCACGCGTTCCGATCAGGTCGTAACGCAAGCCAGAGATTGAGCGTCAGGTTGTCGGCGATCCTCCAGTCATCCTGCACCCACGCTGCCGTGCGCGGCACGTCGAACGGCGTGCGGAAGGTGTCGGAGATGCCGAGCGTCCACCGGCGCGTATAAGGCGCCAGCGCGTTCAGATTCCAGGTATCGGCATTGAACGGATCCGGGAAGATCGACTGCATGAGCGCAGCGGGAATCGTTCCGTTGCGCGCGTCGATCTGCCCCATGCAGTTGCGGCAGTTCCGCGTGAACTCGTGCATGAAGAGGTACTCGCCGCCAGCCTTCAGGTCGTGTCGTCCGCCCGCCTCGTAGCTGAGCGTAAAGTCGTCGCGGAACGAATACATGTTCTGATCGCGAATACGCGGAGCATTCTGGTTGCCCGCGATCGTCAGACCTACCATCTGAATGCGCGGATGCCCCTCGGTCACCCCGATGTCTTTTGCCCAGTGATTCGACCAGGTGGTCAGGTTGCCCTGAAGGATGTTCCACTCGGCAAAACCAACTTTGACCTCGTTGACGCGCGGCTGCTCATCACGTGCGTGAACTGCCCGAGGTACTCCTGCGAGGTCCGGTCCTCGCTGTTCGTGCTCGCCGGGTGATTCGTCGCGCTGCCGGTTCCGAACGGGATGAGGTGTTTCGTGTAGTGTCCCTTCCCCATCAGCCGCATGCTCGGCGAGAGCTGATAGTCCATCCGGACGCCGCCGATCTTCTTCGATTCCTTTCCGTCCAGGGTGATGTTGAAGGCCGGGAACGGCGTGTTCCAGATGCTCGTCCGCGGAGTGCGGTCGTACTCGAAATTGGCGAAATAGTGGAGCCGATCGACGCATGATCGGGCCGCCCAGCGCGGTGCTGTACACTCTGGTTCGCGAACGGGATCTTCTGGTTGATTACGGGTCCTCCGCGTTCCAGTCGGAATCGCGGAACGCTTCCGCCGAACACGCCGGACAGGGTGTTCGTGCCCGACTTGCTCACCGCGTTCACCAGCACGCCGGACGACCGGCCCTGCGTAGCGTCGAACCGGTTCGAGATGAACTGGAACTCGGCGATGGCGGCGCGGCTGTAGAGCGGCTGGCCGCCGATGCCCATGGTCTGCGTCACCTGCTGGCCGTCCAGATTCAGGTGATACTCGCGCACGTCGGCGCGGTCCTGAACGGGCGTGCCGCCCATCGCGGTCGTCCGGTTTCCCGGCGCCAGCAGCGCCAGCGCAGTCCAGTCGCGCCCCTGGTCGGGCAGCTCCTGCATCTGGAGCTGATCGATGTTGCCGCCAATCACAGACGTGGAAACGTCGATCAGCGGAGCCTCACCGGTCACCGTGACTGTTTCCTGCAGCGTGGACACGGCCATCTGGATGTCCACAGTGGCCGTCTGACCGACGAGCAGGGTGATGCCCGGCGCGAGACGGTGTTGAAACCCGAGAGCTCCGCGGTCAGGCGGTAAGCCGCCGATGCGCGCCGGAATACGGAAAATCCCGCTGCTATCGGTGACCCCGACGAACGTGTTGCCGGTCGCTTCGTGCACGGCGGTCACCGTGACGCCCGGCAGCACGCCGCCCGTCGAATCGGTAACCGTGCCCGTCAGCACCGCTTCCTGCGCATACCCGGCGACAGGTAGCAGCAGAAGCAGACACATGAGCAGCACCCGCTTCAGGACATCGGCTGACATACATCCTCCTCAGGTTTACGGTCGAACAGACCCGTCCCGAGACTGCTCGAAACGAAAGAGGTGTCTCGGAAGGGAGTCCCAGCAGGATGGCGGAGTATGGCGCGCACCGACCGGGGTAACCCGCGGCAAAGAGCTAGCTTACCGTCCTTTATCGCGTTTTTTGCTGGAATTCCTTGAATAAGCGGACGACGGCCTGAACAAATCCATAAACCGGGCCGGATGCGGACACCGACTGCCGCGACCGGCGCCTGGAAAGTAAGTCGAACGCCTACTTCAGCTTACTTTGTCACTTCTTCCACTTCTTACTTTTCCACCTGTTAGAACGTCACCCGGAACCCGAACTGCATCGTCCGGTACTGGCCCGTTTCCGGATCTTCGAAGTCGGAGGCCCCTTCTTCGGTGATCAATGTGAAGTTGTTCGCGTTGAAGAGGTTGAACGTTTCAGCGATCAAATCGATCGCCGCCCTGCCGCCCAAGTGGAATCCGCTGCTGGATACGCAGATCGACGCGGTTCTCTGACGGCTGGATGAAGCTGTTACGCGGCACGATCGTGCCGTCCGGACGCAGGCGCTGGCTGAAGTCGGCGCCCGTCTGGCGCTCGTCGCCGCCGTAGAAGCTGGCGTCGCGATTGCCGGAGCCGTGGTAGAAGAGGCCGCTCACCAGGAAGCCGCGGCCGACCTCCCAAATGCCGTTGAACACGGCGCGGTGGCGCTGGTCAGCGACCGAGAGCGTGTTCTCGCCGCCCATATCCGGCGCGGTCGGGAACGGCACCGGCATGAAGCGGTTGGTCGCCCGGTCTCCAGTGAAGGGTGGCGACTCCGCCTCCCACAGACCCGACAGCGTATAGGTGGCCGAGGCCTGCCACCGATTTGCCAGCCTCTTGGTGAAGCTGGTCTGCAGACCGTGGTAGGTCGATTCGCCCTGACGCGTCAGGAGCGAGATAATCCCCCAATCGGGGAATGCACGGCGGCTGACATCGCTGAACGGATAGTTCGCGCCGGTTGCCGGGTTGTAGGTCAGGTTCACGTTGTCGATGATGTCCTTCTCGTTGCGCCCCTGGTTGTACACGTAGTCGACTTCGAAGGCCATCGCGCTACCTATCTGGTGGGCGATTCCGATCGAGTTCTGCCAGGTGCGTCCGAGATGCCGGGAATATTCCAGCGGGGAAACGAGCTCGGTCAGAGAGCTTTGCAGACAGCCCGCCGCCGGATTGACATGGCAGAACTGCACCTGAGCCTGCTCGAACGTCGGCAGAGGCCTGCCGTTGAACGGGTCGGCGGCAAAGTTCGGGCGACCGTCGTTGGTGACCTGAATGATCGAGGCGAGACTGTTGCCGACGGTCCACAGCGTATCGGACGTGATCGGATCGTAGAAGTAGATGCCCGATCCGCCTCGCGCCACCGTGCGGTCGGTAATCTGGTACGCAAAACCGACGCGCGGCTGGTAGTTGTTCGTATCGTTCGGACGTCCAGCCTCGAGGAACGGCGGCACCGCGATGTCGTTGGCGCTCGCGTTGACGCTGAGGTCCCAGCGGAGTCCGAGGTTCAGAGTCAGCCTGTCGCTGATCCGCCAGTCGTCCTGGACCCATGCGCCGAACTTCGGCTGCACGTAATCGAGCGTAAAGTCGCCGACGCCGATCCGGTAGGTTCGCACGAGCGGCGACAGGGCTGCGAAGTTCCAGGTATCCACGTTGAACACATCGGGCATGAGCTGCGGCAGATTGGCAGGAACCGGACCCCTGCGTGCGTCAATCTCGCCTGAGGACAGGCGCCGGTTGAAGCTGTTCTCGTCCCGGTGCAGGTACTCGACGCCCGAGCGCGTGTCGTGCCGGCCGCCCGCCTCGAAGGACAGCGTCGAGATCCTCACGGACGCTGAAGACGTCCTGTGCGCGGGTGCGGGGCCAGTTCTGGTTCGGCGTCACGTCGAAGCCGGTGAACCGGATGCGAGGCGACCCGGCGGTAACGCCGTTGCTCGCTTGCCAGTGCCTCGACCAGTTGGTGAGACCGCCCTGATCGAAGCCGAACTCGGAGTACCCGACCTTCAGCTCGCTGACGACGTTGTTGCTGACTACTGTGGTGAGCTGGCCGAGCACTTCGCGGCTGGCTTCATCGGAGAAGCCGGTGGCCGCCGGGTGGTTTCGGTTGCCTGCTGTAAACGGGTCGTAACGGCGCCCCTCGTGCCATTTCCCCATGATGCGGTAGTTCGGCGTGAGCTGGTAGTCGAGACGGCCGCCGCCCATCTTGATGTTTTCCTTGCCGCTCAACGTGATGTTGAACTCTGGAAACTGCGTATTCCAGATGCTGGTCTTCGGCGCCCGCTCGTACTCGAAATTGCCGAAGTAGTGGAGCCGATCAAGGATGATCGGGCCGCCAACCGCGCCGCTGAGCTGCTGATTGTTCATCGGCAGCACTTCATCGACCACGGGATCCTTCGCATTGAACGCGTCGTCCCGGAAGTTGGCTCGAAAGAGGCCCGAGAACTGGTTCGTGCCCGACCGCGTGATTGCCTTCACCTGCACTCCCGACGACCGCCCCATCGTGGCGTCGAAGCGGTTCGAGATGAACTGGAATTCGGCGATCGAGTCCTGGCTGTAGCGCGGCTGCACGCCGGTGCCGAGGTCCTGCGTGACCTGCTGCCCGTCGATGTGGAGCTGGAACTCGCGCACCTCGCCGCCGTTGCGGTCCGGCAGCGGGTTGTTCTGGTTGCCTGGCGTCGTGCGGCTGCCCGGCGCGAGCATGGCCAGCGCCATCCAGTTGCGTCCCGCCACCGGCAAGTCCTGAACCTGCGCCGGGTCGATGTTGCCGCCCAGGCTCGAGGTGGTGACCTCGATGAGGGGCGCCTCCGCCGTGACGGTCACCGTCTCCTGAATGGTCGACGGGTTCATCTGCATGTCGACGTTGATCGTCTGACCGACGAGCAACTGAACGCCAGTGCGCTGGACCGTGGTAAAGCCCGAGAGCTCTGCAGTAATTCGGTAAGCGCCTACACGAGCCGGAATACGGAAGGATCCGGTTCCGTCGGTCACCCCGACAAACGTATTTCCGGTGGCGTCGTTGACTGCCGTAACCGTCACGCCTGGCAGCACGCCACCGGTGGCGTCGGTGACGGTACCGGTGAGCGCCGCGTCTTGCGCGTAACCAGCTACGGGCAAAGCAAGGACTCCAAGAACGAGAAGCACCCGCTTCACGAAATCGACTCTCATACAACCTCCTGAGATCCCCGGCTAACTCGAGATCTCGTAATCCCTTACGTCATGCGGACCGAAAGCAAAACTTCAACGGATATTGATGACACAGGCCGCGTGGCTTTCCGCGGCGAACGAACACCGCAACGTAGGCCATCTCGCCGCCGCCGTCAATACTGTCCTGGTTGGACACCACGAAACAGCGAGACCTGTGCCGTGTGTGTCGCCGTCAAAACATTGAATACTCAGGGCTTTCGCGGGATCCGATCCATTCATCCGAATCGGGATCTACGGTAATCCGAATACCAGCAACACGTTCCCAGGGGTACCGTTGCCCAGGCCCACGTAGCCGGAACCCACGAAAAGGAGTCCACCAGCGACCGTCGGCCCCGGCGCCCCCATCGACCCGCCTCTGGCCGGGACGCGGTTGACCGTCATGAAATCCTGCAGAGTATTGAAGCTCCACAGGACACGACCGTCGTGGGAGGCATGAGCGCGGACGGTGCCGTCCTGACTGCCGACGAAGACCGCCCCGGGGATGGCGGTGAGAGCCGCAGTGATGCCCCGCCGCGGACCGGGCGGACGCGGAGGAAGAAACCACTTCCGCTGGCCGGTGGCCGGGTCGAGTGCCCCGAGCGACCCGTTGTCCAATCCAAAGTACGCAGTCCCCTCGTCGGCGGCTCCGCCAAAGAGAATCTCAGATTCTCCGATCTTGTCCACGAGCGCCACCTTCCACAGCAGCTTCCCTCGGTCGTCGGGATCGTGCGCAAAAACCTGCCCGCTCTTCTGCCCTGCTAGAAGCACACGCCGACCGTTCGGCAACGTCTGCAGAATCGGCGACGCGCCGAAATCAAAATCGGGTCCCAGGTTCTTTGGACAGTTCTCGGTGGCGTCCTGAGCGCACGCGACAAGCCACGCGTCGTTCTCGTAGTCCTGCACGGACCATAGCACTTTGCCCGTGTCCATATGGATGGCCATTACCGCATCCGTCGTCGGTGCGGCGGGCTCGGTATATGCGTCACCGGTGGCCACATAAATCGACCGATTGCGCGGATCGATTGTCGGCGCGTGCCATATGGCCGCACCAGCGCCTGTCCACAGCTGCGTGCCCTTCGAGTTCCTTCTCGACGGCTTTGGAGGATCCGCAATCGCGTACGTCTTCCAGATCTGACGCCCCGTGGCTGCATCGAGGGCGACAATGCTGCCGCGGAAAGTGCAGCACGGGTAGTTGAGACTCCCACCCGCGGCCTCCTCTCGCGACGATACGGGAACGTAAAGGCGCCCTTTGTACAGCGTTGGCGAACCCGTTACAACAGCGAGCGGATGCGGATCGGCGTTGACCTTCCACAGCAGCTCGCCGATTTGGCGTCAACTGCGTAAACGTTTGCGCGGATGTCGCCGAAGTAGGCCGCCAGGCGGCCGGCTGACGCCGGACCGATGCTGACGGCATTGCGCACGCCCGTTTCCGCAAGGAAGGACCAATACACGCAACCGGTTGCCGCATCGAGCGCATACACGTAGCCTGTATCGACTCCGACAAAGACACGACCGCCCGCAACCGTCGGCTGTCCGTAGACGGACGAAACGCCCGGAAATCCAAACGCCCATTTCAGCGCCAACCGTGGGACGTCAGCTGCCGAGAGACCAGGCGTACGGTGAAAGCGCGCGTTGGTCGCGTCGGGACTCCAGCCATTCCAAAGAGGACCAGCGCCCACGTCGCCCATGGGCTTGCCGGCTGGACATCGATTGGGCATGTTGCGCGCGTCGCCTGCGGACAGCGGCGCCAGTTTGCGGCCGCTGATGTATTCCGCCATCGCACGCTTCACTTCGTCTGCCACGTCCTCGGCGTGGACCCGCATGGCGCCCTTCGTGATTGCCTGGAGGATCGTTTCCGGCGCCATCTGCCGAAGGTCGTCCACTCGGGTGCGCCCTCGACATCGGCCTTGCGGTCGGCGGCAGGGTTCCCATGACAGTTCGCGCATCGCTGGTCGATCAGCCGGATGACTCGAGACGCGGTTTGCGCGGCGACGTGATGTGCCCATACCGGGCAGAGTAATAACGTGGCGAAAATCAGAATGAACCGTCTCGACATTGAATGCTCCAGGCTGGGTCGAATACTCAGTCGTGATCGTGGCGTTCGGCGCTTCGATCGATCAGATAGCCGACCAGGCCGAGTAGTGCGAGCACAACCAGCACGATGACGCCGACGATAAGAGGTAGATTCAAGGGATGCCGCTGATTATAGCGAGCCCGCCTGAGATATATTCGGCAGTGAAGCGGCGACGCTTGCCAGACGCTGCGACCATTCCGCAACCACCATGTAGTTGCCGCTGAGCAGCAGGACGCCGAAGCCGGCCATGATCACGGCGCTCGTCAATCCCATCCAAGGCACTGCGGTCTCGAGCTTCATGAGGAGCGGCAAGGCTTTGGCCATTGCCACGGCTGCGATGACGAGCGGCACACCCATGCCGAGCGAGAACAGGAAGAGCACCACAGCGCCATAAAGAGCGGATTGGGCGAGCCCGATGTAGACGACCATGCCAAGGACCAGCGCGGAGCCGAAGCAGGTCATACACCCGGTGGCAAACGCCAGCCCCGCGATCATCATCTCAAGAGGGCTGGCGCCCTTGTTCGAGCGCGCCAGGTTTGAGAGCACGGGCATGCGACACACGAGCGGCGCCCTCGCCTTTGCCGCCACGCGCACCGCGAGCCCGATGACGACCACGCCAGCCGCGACGCCGAAGTACCGCTGCCACACCTCGAACTGCGCCGTGTCACCGAGCCGCTGCGCTGCAAAGCCAATGAGCGCGCCGGTCGCCGTGTAGAGCATCGTGAAACCCAGGATGAAGAAGAGCGCCGCCCGCAACACCTGACGGCGACGCGACCCCTTCGAAGCGCCAGTGTCCTGCATCGCGATGCCCGCGAGGGCCGGGATGAAGTACACGGTCAACTGGAACAAGCACGGCCACATCGCGGCGAGCATGCCGCCCAGGAGCGCGAGTATCAGCCCCCATTGTTCGCCGATCCCCATCGGCCCGTCGGCGTCGTTCACGTGGGGGACGACGAGTGGCAGGTGCCAGGCCGCTTCCTGTCCCGACGCCAGCCGCAGAGTCATCATCTGGTGTCCGCTTCCGAAGGTATCGTCTCGCGCGAACCGGTAAAAGGTGGCCCGGTGGTGAGGCGAATTCGTCATGACCTTCCGGCCGATCAGCGGAACTGGGCTCCCGTTGACGTACAGATCGGGTGGAGGGGAATCAGCAGGGAGGTTGGCAGTGTGAATCCGTTCCGTTACCAGGAACGCGACGTGCTGCTCAGGCTCGAGCGCTGCGACAGCCGCTGCTCCTCCGAGTGTCTCGGAAACGTACTCCGCAGTGGCGTAAGTGGCATCGAGGTGAACGCCCGACACGCCGGGGTAATCCACCGATCCGAGATTCCTGCCCAGCGCAAGCGTCAGTGCCTGCCGCCGACGCGGAGAAACCGCCGATCCGACCTGATGGCCGGCCGGGTCGAAGACCGTGAGCTTGCCGACGTGCTCGGGGTGAAGGTCGCACTGGACGACGAACGTTCCTGTCTGTGTTGCCGTGAAGAGAAGCACGTCAATGCGTTCGGCGCCCGAGACGTACGCATGCACGTCCTGTCCGGTCGGCGTGATTCCTGCCGGGGATGTGGCCCGGGTACGGACGAAGGTGCGGTTGTGATGATCGTGCCCTTCGCTGGATGCATCTCCCGCGTTCGCACCGCCGCCCCGCATCACCCACGTGAGATCGTCAGGAACCAAGCCGACGACGTGGTAGTGATGTTCGGTGGTGCCCCGATTCCGCAGCAACAGCTGCACGGGCCTTCCCGCCGGAATAAAGACGGAGGCCGGCTCGATGTCCGCGTCCGATATGCCGATGTTGAGCGTCAGATAGTCCACCGGTCCATCGGCAGGCGCCCCGTGTGCCGCGGCGTGATCCCTGCCGTCATGAGACTGCACCTCGCCACGGCGGGAAGCTGCTGCACCGCGCTCACGTCGTCGGACGACACGAAGCGCGAGAGCAACGGCGACAAGACAACGGCGAGCACGGTGCCCGACGTGACCTTGTTCATGGCTGCTTGTTCAATTCCTGCAGGTGTGCCACGACAGCTGCGATCTCAGCATCATTGAGCGTGATTCGGCTCATCACCGTCACCCCGGCCAGTGCGGCACGGACCCGCATCTCATCCGCGCCGCGAATGTCCGGCGCTTTCGATTGCGCGCCGCCTTTCGCGTTCATCCCATGGCAAGAGGCGCATCCAACACCGCCGGCTGTCTTCTCGAAGATCGTCCTGCCCAGCGCGAGCGCATTGCCACCCCCGGTCGCGACGACGGGCTTGGCCGCCAGTGCCGTCGGCTGCAGCGCGGCCACCCGCTGGCGCATCGTCACCCTCACTGCTGCCTTCGGCCCGCCCATGTCGGCCAGAAGCTCTCCCTTCCAGTCGGGCGCGTAGCGGACGAAGCCGCCCGAGTGCGTGTCTCCGCCGTTCGGTGTCGGGATGTAGGTATTCACCTTGTGGGTGTTGAGATCCATGACGATCGTCTCCCACCCGTTCATGTTGCTGATCCAGAGCTCGTTCACCTTCGGGTCGGGGTGAATGATGCCGTGATCGACGCTCGAGGCCGACCCGCCCAGGTAAAGCGGCATGTTGTGAATGAAATTGCGCGGCGACGTGAACGTCCGCGTATCGACGACGCCCACCACCGAGCCGTTGTTGTGGGTCCCTTCGCCCTTGCCGATCGGATAGAGAAACGTCTCGTCCCAATTGAGCGCCAGTCCGTACGGGCCCGCTACGCCGGCGCTGGTGCTGTCGACGACGGTGTTGGTGCTGTTGTCGATCTTGTAGATATGGCTGCTCTCGGCGTCATTGACATAGGTGAATCGGCCGTCGGAGGTATGTGCCATGCCGATCGGGTTGTCGCCCACGAACGGGATGATGGCGACCGCTCCGGTTTCCAGGTTGAGCTTCGCGACGCCCCCCGTGTTGTGAAGCTGCGCGCGCCACGGCGGCGCAAAGACGGACACGTAGACGAAGCGTCCGGTCGGGTCGACCGTCGGATACGGATGGCCGATCCTGTAGCCGATGTCCTCGATCGTGATGGCTCTCACGACCCGATTGTTGTCGTTGGGATCGAGCAGCCAGTGGGGGCCGCCGCCGGCGTTGCGGCCGAACGCCACCATCACCCGGTCGCGGCCCTGCCAATCCTTGAAAGCGGTGATGTGGTGGAACCAGTCCACGCGAGGGCCTTCCAGCGTCCTCTCCAGCTTCAGCGTCCTCGCATTGACGATCATCAGCACGGTCCTGCCCTGGCCGGTCGCCTTCACACGCTGCATCTGGCCGAGATAGAGCCATCGCCCATCGGGCGAGATGCCGACACCGTGCGGATTCTCCGTGACCTCTTCGCCCAGATCGAACAGTGCCGACGCGATGACCTTTTTCGCGTAGGCGTCTATTACCTGTACGCCCGATCTGTTGTTCGTGGCGTTATTACGACCCGTTTCGACGCCCTCGGTGGTGAAGTAGACAAGCGGATGCGCCTTGACGTCCCAGGCATCCGGGCCGCGCGAGTCGTAGGTCGCCAGCAGCTTCAACCTGCTGCGCAATGACTCAGGGGTGTCCCACCCGCGTTGGCTGCGCCGCAGCAGGAGGAGGCGCAAGCTGTCCTGCCTGCACCACCATGGTGGGGGTCATCGCGGCCAGCTGCTGCTGCAGCGCCTGCTTGTCGGACTCCAGCGTGGTCAGGGCGGACTGGGACGCTCCCTGCGCTGTGCAGGCCGCCGTTGTTACGGCGATCAGCGCCCCAAAGACGCCTACGAACCGATGCATTCGTCTTGACAGGTTCATCGACTTTCCTCCGCGAAATCCAGATGAGCTCAGTGCCGGCACCCGAAAGCGGATGCGATGGACCATGCGATCGGTCGCGCCAGGGGCGGAGTGCGGCGCAGCAGAAAAGTGATTATACTGACCTGCCGAGGGCGATGAAATCACTCACTCTCACGTTGCTTGCGGTGCTTGCGATCCATTCTGCGGACGCTGCGGAACGTGGGCAGGCGGCGCCGCCAGCACGGCAGAAAGTCGAAGTCGCCAAGTTGGGGCCGCAGGTAGGGCAGCGAGTCCCCGATTTCAGCCTCAGCGACCAGACCGGCCGCATGCGGAATCTGCAATCCATCATGGGTTCCCGTGGCGCGATGCTGGTGTTCTTCCGCTCCGCCGATTGGTGACCGTTCTGCCGCACGCAGCTCGTCGAGCTGCAAAGTCGTCTCGAAGAGCTCCGTAAGAACGGGATCGGTGTCGTCGGAATCAGCTACGACTCGCAGGACGTCCTGGCTGACTTCACCAAGCGCCACGCCATTGGCTTCCCGCTGCTATCGGACACCGGCTCGGCGACGATCAAACGGTACGGAATCCTGAACACGGTCGTCGAAGAGGCCCTTGGGCCGAACGGCAAGGATCCGGCAGTTCGCGCCGACCTTCAGATCTATGCAACCGTCAATGAGCCGAGCGAAAGGCTCAGGGGCATCCCGTTTCCCGGCACGTTCATGGTCGACCGGCAGGGACGCGTGACGTCGCGGTTCTTCGAGGATTACTACTGGGAGCGAAATACTGTCTCGAACGTTCTGTTGCGTCTGGGCGCCGGCAGCACTCCAGTGCAGGCGACGCAGGCGTCCACCGACCACCTCGACCTCAAGACCTACCCGAGCGACGCAACCGCGGCGCTCGGAACGCGGTTCACACTCGTACTCGACGTCACGCCGAAGCGCGGCATGCACGTTTACGCGCCGGGCGCGACGAACTATCGCGTGGTCTCTCTGAACATTGCGCCGCAGCCCCACGTGCGAACGATGCCGCTGCGGTACCCGTCGTCGGAGATCTACAACTTCGTGCCGCTGAACGAGCGCGTGCCAGTGTTTCAGAAGCCCTTCACGCTGCTGATGGATGTCGTGCCGGAGGCGACCGCTGAAGCGCGGAAGGTGTTCGCCGGCAAGAACGAGCTCGTTATCACCGGCACGCTCGAGTACCAGGCCTGCGACGACAAGATCTGCTACAACCCCGTGTCGCTGCCGCTGTCGTGGACGATTGCCCTGCAGGGGCTCGTTCCAGGAGCGCCGCAACCGGCGCAGCGGTAGTGGCCCTCGAACTACTAAGCAGTACATGTAGTGTCCGGCTTCAGCCGGACAGCGCTGTGGCGTCGAGAAATCCTCGGTCCGGCTGAAGCCGGACACTACGGTCCCTTGTGAATTGCGGAATAGCGGCCCTCAGCGCAACCCAAGCAACGATCAAAACTGAACGACGTTCTCCACATAGCCGAAGGTCATCGTCCGCCCGTTGAAAGCCCGCTCGACCACGTGTCCACCTCGTATCGCGCCGATGTAGGCGTTGACGAACCAGTGGCGGCCGATCGCGTACTCTCCAGAGGTTTCGATGATCGTAGCCAGGTCAGTACTGCCATTTGACGGCCGCGTCGAAAACCCGAACAGCGTACCGCGCGCCTGCGTCGCGCCGCTGCCGAATTACCAGTGGTCGCGTGACGATGCCAATCCTATGCGGTGAAAATCGACTCGAAGACCAAGCGGCGGGGCAGGGCGCAGAAGCGCCTGCGCGAACATGTCGGTGTGGTTCATCTGGCTGTAGATCGCGCTCTGTGCAAAGCGTCTGACCGTGGGCAGCATCTGGAAGAACGTCCCGTGCTGGTCGTCCGACGGCTGGTTATCGCCTGACGCCCACACCAGGCCACCGCGCAGCCATGGACGCCATCGCACAGAGGTCCACTGATGTCCCGCCTCGGCGGCGACGCTTGCGGCGCGATGTGACTGGCCAAACCATGAGCCCGTCTGACCTGCGAACCAGAGGAGCCCATCCCATTGCGACCCGTCTGCGGACGGCGACGCTGACACGAGCGTCGCCCCAAAGGTGGCGATGCCGACATCGACTTGCGTTGCCGCACGTCCACTGTTATCAGGGCGAGCTGTCACGTTCCGGTCGTCGTTGTAGCGAATCGCGAACAGTTGCAGTTCTGTGCCGGGGAGCAATGTGTCGGGCTTCAGCGTCACGTTTCCACCCAGGACGGTGACGTCGTTCATCATCAACCCGGCCGCATCCTCGAATCCACCCTGCGTCGGGTGAAATGCGACAAAGGTTGCGCTCCACGGCTGCCTGACGCTGTCGATCCGCACGCCGTCGTAGGCGCGCTGATAGAGAGACCACTCGAACTCGCCGACCAGACGAGCGGCAACCCGCTGTTGCTTCACAGCCTCAATCGTCGAATTGCCCGACGCACTCTCGGCTCCGGACGAATAAGGCATGCGCCCGACCTGAATACTTACACCGGGCAGCAGGTTCTTTACTTCCAGATTCAAGTAGCGGAGGTACACCTGCCTGCTGTCGCTGCGCCCGGCGTGCGCGAAGTACACGGCACCAAGCCCAAGCGGTCCAGGACCAAGTGCGTTCGAAGGCAGATTACCGAACTGAACGTACTGAATAGAGCCCGTGAGCGCGTAACGGCTCGCGCGCCGGGTCACACCCGCGTGCAGTCGGTTCGCGGGGTACGTGTACTCGTTGTCGCCGCCGCCGGGTGGTGGCTCGAAAAACCTCCACCACTCGACGCGAGTCCAGTTCCGGACAAACCACGTTGTCACGGCGGCGGCGGGCTCACTGGCGCCCTGCGCGGTCTGTGCGCGAGCAGCGGGCGCGATGATCCAACTCAATGCCGCCGCGATTATCAGCGTCTTGACTCGATCGGCCATGACGATTCGCGCGACCGATCCTACCAGCGGCGGGTCGCGAGGATGAGGGGCCGCCTTCGCGCGTGCGCTACGGTGGGCAGCCTTCGGGTGGCTTGCCAGCCGTAGCTCACGCGATGGGTGCACGCGTGGAAGGTTGGCGGAGAAGGGAGGGAGTCGAACCCTCCGAGGCCCTTACGGTCCCCAGACTGGTTTTGAAGACCAGCGGCGCCACCGGGCACCTTCCTTCTCCCTTCCGGCATCGGTACAGTCTCTTTGACCTTTGACTTTTGACCTTTGACCTGATCTTGTGCCAGCCTCGCCGGTATGGCTCGCGACGCGTTCCGCGAACTCCCGGCGGTGAGCCGGCTGCTGGCGCATCCAAGAATGGAGCCGCTCCTCATCCGCTTCAGCCGCGAGTACGTTGTCCAAGGATGCCGCGACATTCTCGATGAACTGCGTGCGGCGCTGAGTGGCGGATACGTCGATGCGGCGACGCTCACCGACGATGCCGTCGTGGAGCGGGTCGAGGCGCGGCTCGCAGGATTGGCGGAGGCGAGCCTTCAGCGGGTCGTCAATGCTACCGGCACCGTGCTGCACACAAACCTTGGCCGGGCACTGCTGCCACAGACGGCGGTCGACGCCCTCGTTCAGGCGGCGGCACAACCCGTCAATCTCGAGTACGACCTCGCCCAGGGGGATCGCGGCCGACGTGAGATGGCGATCGAGAGCCTTCTCATGGATCTCTGCGGCGCCGAGGCCGCCACCGCGGTGAACAACAATGCCGCCGCGGTGCTGCTCGCGCTGAACACGTTCGCCAACGGCAAAGAGGTCATCGCCTCGCGGGGCGAGCTGATCGAGATTGGAGGTGCGTTCCGAATACCCGAGATCATGGCCAGGAGCGGCGCCATTCTCAAGGAAGTGGGAACGACGAATCGCACTCATCCCGACGACTACGAAAGCGCGATCACCGACCGGACGGCGCTGCTGCTCAAAGTACACACGAGCAACTACCGCGTCGTTGGTTTCGTCGCCGAAGTCGGGTTACCGGAGCTGGTAGCCATCGGAAGAAGGCGCGAGCATTCCGGTGATGGAAGACCTGGGAGCGGCGCGCTCGTCGACCTGAGCCGCTACGGATTGCCGAAAGAGCCGGTCGTCTCCGAGCGCATTGCCATCGGAGCCGATCTCGTGACGTTCAGTGGCGACAAGGTTCTCGGCGGACCGCAGGCAGGGCTTGCCGTGGGTCGCGCGTCCTTACTGAAACAGATGGTCGCAAACCCGCTGCATCGCGCTGTCCGCTGCGGAAAGCTCACGATTGCCGCGCTCGAGGCAACGCTGCGCCTGTACCGTGAGTCTGCGTGTCTCAACCAGGCGGTCCCGACCCTGAGAATGTTCACCCGCCCTCTCGCCGAAATCGAAAACATCGCGCAACGAGCCTTGCCCGCTCTCGCAGCCGCGATCGGAGCGGGCTTTCGGGTGTCGGTGCAGGACTCGACGTCCCAGATCGGCAGCGGCGCGCTTCCCACAAAGGAAATCCCGACGAAAGTCATCGCCATCGAGCACGATTTCATGGGGCCGCATCGAATCGCCGGCAGATTTCGCCAGGCCCGTCCTCCGATTATTGGCCGCGTCGCAGACGACAAGTTCCTGCTCGACGCGCGGACAATCTTCGACCCGCTCGATCTGGTGCCGAACTGGAGCGACGAACTCGAAGGGCTGCTGCCGCTGAAACCCTGATTTTATCCTCAGCTCCGTC
>CAWFEX010000002.1:0-196220 GCA_963814955.1 uncultured Acidobacteriota bacterium | reverse complement strand
GAAATGCGGCCACGACCGAACGTCTGAAAACCGGCCACTGCAGGTAGGGGTTGTCAGCCATCCTTGAGGGTTCGATTCCTCAAGGATGTTGATGCCTAACTACCTGAAAATGCCGAAGAAATCGCAAGTTCTCGCCCTGCTGGAGCTCGGATGGAGCTACCGGCGCATCGAAGCGGAGACCGGCGTCCGTCGGGAGACGGTCAGTCGCTACGATCGGATGCGCCGGGCAAATGCGGCCAAAACGTTCCCCGGCTCCGACCCGCCACCACCCGCCGAATCCCCTGATCTTCCGGACGTCGAGGGTTCAAATGCGGCCAAAACGTTCGCCGGCTCGGACGCAAACCCGGCCAAAACGTTCCCCGGCTCGACGCCGCGCCCGCGGTTCACCGCCGCGGTGTATCGCACGGCGATCGCCGAGAAACTCGACGCCGGTCTGAGCCTGCAGCGCATCTGGCAGGACCTGGTCGAGGAGTACGGCTACGGCGCGAGCTACGAATCGGTGAAGCGGTTCGTGCGGACGATCGCGCCGACGCGCCGAGCCGTCGGCGTGTTTCACTGCGCGCCCGGCGCGGAAGGACAAGTCGATTTCTTCCGCGGCGCGCCGACGCTGGACGCGGGGACGGGCGAGTGGCGACGGCCGTGGGTGTTTCGCATGACGCTCGGCCACTCGCGCCATGGCTACGAAGAAGCCGTCTGGGATCAGAAGCTCGAGACGTTTCTCCGGCTGCACGAGCGCGCGTTCCGCGATCTCGGTGGCGTGCCGACGGTCATTCGCCACGACAATCTCAAAGCCGCGGTCGTGCGCGCGTGCTTCTTCGATCCGGATAGTCACGAGGTCTATCTCGCGTTCGCGCAGCACTGGGGCTTCACGTCCGCTGCCGACGCAGCCGCGCACGCCGCAGGAAAACGGGAAGCAGGAGCGCAGCGGCGGCTACGTCAAAGGCAACGCGCTGAAGGGACGCACGTTTGACAGCCTCGACGCGCAGAATGCGTTTCTGCGGCACTGGAATCGCACCATCGCGCGCCTGCGCATTCACGGCACGACGCGCCGCCAGGTGTGGACGCACTTCGTCGAGGTCGAGCAGCCGGCGCTGCAGCCGCTCGCCAGCGCCGCGTTTCCGTTCTTCACCGCCGGCGAGCGGACGGTCCACACCGATGGGCACGTCGAAGTGGGCGGCGCGTTCTATCCCGTGCCGCTCGCCCTCCTCGGCCAGCGTCTCCGCGTGCAGTGGGATACGCACCTGGTGCGCGTCTTCCAGGTGGACACGCTCGTGGTGGTGCACGCGCGCGTCGCCGGCCGGCGTGTTTGCGCCGCGCGCGGGCGAGGCCGAGGCCTCCACGCGGCAGCAGGCGTTTGTCGATCGGCTCGTCGGCCAGTGCGAGCGCGTCGGGCCCGCGCTCAAGCAGTGGGCCGACGCCGCCCTCGCCGCGCGTGGCGTCCGCGCCATTCGGCTGATCCAGGGCGTGCTCGGCCTCACGCGCCGCCATCCACGCGAGCGCATCCTCGCGGCGGTCACCGAAGCGCACGCGCACCAGCACTTTCGCTATCAAACCATTCGACGGCTCGTCGAGCGCACGCCGGCGCCGCCCAGGCCGACGCTCGTCACCGACGATCCGGCGATTCGTCCGATGACCCAGTACACCTTGGAGGACTTCTTACGATGAATCCACAATTAACGACGCGCCTCCGCCATCTGCGCCTGTCGGGCATGGTCGAGGCCCTGCCTGGTCGCGTCGCCCAAGCGGAAGCCGCGCCGTTGCCGCATCTCGAGTTTCTCGAGCTGCTCGTCGAGGACGAGCTCGCCCGCCGCGCGGATCGGCTCTTCGCGCGCCGGCTGAAACAAGCCGGCATCACCGTCGATGAAGACGCTCGCCGATTTCGACTGGAGCTTTAATCCGAAGATGCCGAAGACGAAGATCGTCGAATTGGCCAGCGCGCGCTTCGTCGACACGCACAGCGGCGTGCTGCTGATCGGCCCACCCGGCGTCGGCAAATCGCACATCGCCACCGCCATCGCCATCGGCGCGATTCGCGCCGGCCGCCGCGCGCTCGTGCGCAGCACCTTCGATCTCGCGGCCGACTTCGCCGAGGCCGAGGCCACCGGCGAGCGACGCGATCTGGTCCAGCAGCTCACCCGCGTCGACCTGCTCGTCCTCGAAGACTTCGGGATGAAGAAGCTCGGCTCGAATGCGGCCGAGGATCTCCTCGAGGTCTTTGTGCGGCGTCACGAAACGGC
Organism: uncultured Acidobacteriota bacterium; assembly: GCA_963814955.1. Lineage (GTDB taxonomy): Bacteria > Acidobacteriota > Vicinamibacteria > Vicinamibacterales > UBA2999 > DATCJA01. The sequence continues at coordinate 193,983 of CAWFEX010000002.1, read as the reverse complement.
GTCGACGCTCATCACGACGAATCGGCCGACGCAGGATTGGGGCGTCTTCCTCGGCGACGTGCCCGCGGCCACCGCCATTCTCGATCGCTTCCTCGCGCACGCGACCATCGTCCAGATGACCGGCAAGAGCTATCGCCTCCGCCAGCGCGCGAGTACGGCCGACGACTGAGGCCGTGGACGCTGCCGGCGCCGTGGACGCACAGAACGCGCCCACCGCGCCTTGGAAATCGCTGCGCGATTCCCACAAGCGTCCACCGCCATCGCTGTCTGTTTGAGAGGAACTGAAGACCAAGAACGGCCCGCGCTTGCGCGCGGGTGAGGAGTCAGACGATACTCAGACCGCCTACCGCGTGGCCGCTTTTCAAACGTTCCTCAGTGGCCGCATTTGAACGTTCGGTGACACATATCGATCCTGCTGAATCTCAGGCCATTCGCGGAACACAGCTCCCGGTGATGAAGCCGCTCTGAATATTCACCGAATGTTGGAGTCCGCCCAGCAGACGTGGTGCTTGCGCGTCCACTGGAGTTCGAGAGCGCCAAGATGCAGATGACACCCACAAGAGAACTTCGCACAGTGCCCTCCGAGAATGTGCCCGCGTTTGTGCCCAACAGCGATCAAACGGCATCCAATTCTACCCGACGGGAACAAAGTTGATGTACAGCAGAACAGGCCGAAAACTTTCGATTTCGGCCTGTTGTCGTACTGGCGTGTCCCCTTAAAATCCCGGGCCCGTAAGGGCGTGTGGGTTCGATCCCCGCCCCCGGCACTCGCTTTTGTTCGTGAATCCAAGCGATCGGCGAACGGTACCGATCCTGCGACTTGCCGTAAGCCGCCCGACTGTCCCTGTTTTGTCCCTGCCGCCAAGCTTTTCGATTCCCGATCTTCGTTGACGACGCAACGTGCGAAACGGGCTTCTCCGAACAGGACCAATTCGAGTGGTGCGGCAGCCCCTCCAGCACATCCGCACATACAGAGCGACAACGAATTGCGTTTCAGCCGCCGTGCAGTGTTCAGTTCGATACAGCCGTGAATAGACGTCGGGCGGTACGCTGTGGCGCGCCGGACGTAGCAGTCGCGTGAAGAATCCTACGGACAAACACAAATTGCCTGAAAAGGAGTCCCGAATGCGACGTTCAATTCTCGGCCTGTGCATCTTCGCGGCAGCGTGCAGCAATCAATCTGCGAGTTCCCCGACCGCACCTTCGTTCACTGATCAGAACCCATCGGAACCGTCATAGCCCTGGCTCTACGGTTAGCCGCTCGGCCGACTTGGCCGAAAACCTGCAAATCAAAACGCTGTGAGTGTTGTACCAGTCGATCGCGGATGCTCCTCGTTCGCAGACGTGCCGCCGCGAACAGGCGACGTGATTGATGACGAGGGCGAGGGAAAGCGCGACCGCGACGAAACTCCCGACACGCCGCCGACCGAGCCCGAGCCGGTTCCGATCAAGGAACCGCCGCCTCCTCCAGACAAACGGGGACCAGTCATCGTGTTGGGTGTGTGAGAGCGTCTGCGGTGGCGACGTGTGCGACGCGCCGCTGAAGCAGGAGTGAAGGAGTGAAGGAGTGAGTATGAAGATCCCGTCAATGTCCCATCGGTACCAGCAGGAGCAAGGGGCGATCGGCTATATCTTTTTGTGGCTGCTCGGCGTACCGGCTTCGCTCCTGTTTGTCATATTCCTGCTCCGCGGCTGCAACTGAGTGCCTGAGAACCACCGGACCTCTGCGACCAATCGGTGTCCGAGATCGTCCTTTCATATGATGGCCTCGAGCGCCCGAAGACCCCGCCTGCCAGCCGCTCACCGCTGCTGCAGAGCTAGTGGACCGGCGCCGGTTTGCCCCGATGATGTCGGACCGCGCCGGTGACTCTCACCCGCGTTCGGAAATTGCGCAGGCTTGCTCCATTTCGTATGTGGATACGGTGCGTGTGGCGCACTCGTGGGCGGCACGAGTGGGATCTGCATACCGGTCGGTGCCGATACTGCGGGCGGTTGTGGACCTCTCTGTGGCCGCCCGAGGCCGGCCATTGACGCGAACGGGCGATGGCGGGGCCATATCGCTCGCGGCGATCAGTGTCGGCCGCGCGGCGGGTGAGGGGACGATCTGAAGTCCTTGTAAGTCACAAGTCACAGGTCACAAGGCTCAAGTCACAATCACAAATCACCGACTCGAACCTGTTTGTGCCTTGTGACTTGTGCCTTGTGACTTGCTCTGGTTCTAACCGGCCTTAGCGAGTTCGCAGCAGCGAAAACCTCGGATCGGCGCCCAGCGAAAACGACTCGGGCAGACCGAGCTCACGGCGCACGATATTGGCGCCCTGTACGAGCGCCACCATCTTGTAGAAGGCGTGGCGTCGTCCCATGCCTTCGCGCCCCATGCCGCAATCGGACGAGAGAATCAGCCGCTCGGCCGGAATGTGCCGAAGCGCAGCTCGCGCGACGTCGGCCACTTCTTCGGGTGATTCAACTTGCAGCGTGTGGTGATCGATGGCGCCGATGGCCACCTTCTTGTCCGTAATGGCGCGACCCACGTTTTCAAGGTCGGCCAGATTGGAGCTTTTCATCTCGAACGTGACGACGTCCGCGTCAACCTGGTTCAGCAGCTCGAGCGCCGGCTTGTACGACTGCACCGTCTTGAACATCCGCTGCTGCGATGGATTCCCCCAGCACGTGTGGCACCACACCTCGGTCTTCGCGCGCAGTCCTTTGACGGTGTTGTTGAACACCTTCAGCATGAACGCGGGATTGATGATCTCGTCCACATAGCCGCGCGCTGCGAGCAGATGGATTTGCGGCTCTTCCATCTGGATCACAGGACAGCCGGCATCGGCGACGTCGTGCAATTCCTGGTTGAATGCGTCGCTGATGGCCATGATGCGCGACGGCAGATCCTTGTAGTGTTCGTCCTGCACCGCAAACGCCACGAGCTCGGGTGTGACGGTCCCGAATTTCACCGGCTTTGCGGTGAGCCGCTGGGCTGTCTTCCAGATCTCCGCGTATTGCAGCTCCCCGCGGCTGACCGGGCCGACTATCTTGGGCATGACCCGGGCTTCGAGATAATCGTGCAGGATGTGTCCGCGCGGAAACGCGATGCCGCCGGCGCCCACCGTCGCCAGCTTGGGCTGGAGCCTGTCGAAGCCCTCCATGTGGTGCGGCGGATAACCCGTCCAGCTCTGTCCGCCCACATCCTGATCGAAGCGGCAGTCTCCGTCGGTGACGATGTCGAGCCCTGCCAGTTCCTGGTCGCGCAGATAAACCGACAGGGCGTCCACGTACTGCTCCCGGAAACGGGAGGTCACCATCGCGTCGAGAAACGACCGGGTGCCGAGATTCTCGGTGTACCAGCTTGGGCGCGGCAGCGATCCGGTAACGGTGGTCGGCAGGATCGCGCCGGCTGTTGCCTTCAGCATGATTGGACCGCTATGCGGTAAGGGCGACTCCTTGGCTGGCGCTACTGGCCGCGGCCTCCACGCCCGCCTTCGCCGCCACGCCCACCTTCACCGCCCCGGCCACCGCCGCCTCGGCCCGCGCCGAACGCGGGATACGTCCTCGGATTGATGACATGGCGTTCGAGGAAGAAGTCGTTCAGCCGGGCCGTTGAGTCCGCAAATTCAGGAATGCCAACGAACTCGTGCGGTACGCCGGCGAACTCGTGCAGCTCGGATGGGATGTTGGCGCCACGCAGCAGCTTCAGGAACTCCTCGCTGCTCTCCGGACGAACCGTCGTGTCAGCGAGTCCGTGATAGAGCACCGTGGCCGGAAAGCCCTTGATGTGAGTACCCGGCTCCGCCTGCTTCCACGCCTCGTCGCTGCTGCCTTCGGGCATCGGGAACTGTTTCCGGAATCCTTCCCAGGCGGGTCCGGTTACGGCGTAGTAGGCCATGCAGGCTGCCACCTGCGTGCCTGCGCCGGGATTACCACCGCTGCCTTCGGTACTGAGGCTGATTCTGCGTCCCGGCGGCGAAGAGCGCCAGATGTCCGCCGGCGGAATACCCTGCGACTCCGATGCGTGCCGGGTCGATGCCGAGGCGCGATGCATTGGCGCGGGTCCAACGGATCGCGGCCTTCACGTCTTCGATTTGCGCAGGCCATTTGGCGACGCCTGCCAACCGGTACTGCACGGCAATGTTGACGTAGCCCAGTGCCGACAGCGGCTGCAATCGCGCCGCAAGGTTGTTCTTGTTACCGCCCGCGAAGCCGCCGCCATGAAAGTGCAGGATGGCCATACGCTTCGAGGCGGCCGGTGGCTTGTAGATGTCGCAATGAAGATCGACGTCGCCTCCCTTGCCGAAGACCACGTCTCTTTCGACATTGGCCGCATCCCGTGCCGGATTGGGCGCCGGCGCCTGGCCCTGCGCCCGAGCCGCGAGAGACGCGAGCTCGCTCGCCGCGACACTCGCGCCGAGCGTTCCAAGAAACGTTCGCCGTGTCCAATTCATCGTTGCCACACGCATCTCCTGTCTGTGAGACCAGCCACGGGCCAACCCCGCGAGCTTTTCCTGGCTGGCGGCCGTAACTATGCCACAGGAAAGGCTCTTCGGCGACGACGGGCAGGGAGTCGACGGGCGAAGACGCCGCCTGGCTGTGTCTTTCCCGTAACGATTCGTCGAGGTGAAGGTCGCAAGCCCCTGTTGTGCTTGACGCCGCGTCGCGCCTTGGCAGAGACTCTCCCTTGCCGTGGAGACGCATAGTGCAACCGAGCGTTGGGCGGCGTTTGCCGTCGGCTTTCTGCTGACCGCCGGAATCCTCCTCGGTACTTTTCTAGCTTCTTCATCAGGCGTCTTTCCGAATCCCGCCCAACCTCGCTGGACATTACCAACTGCCGGCGGGGCATACCTTCGCGAACTTTTTGACCTTACGCGACTTCTCGTGTCGATTTGACTTTCGTCGACGTGCATCGTCTTTATACTCAGCAGCGGATCTTGGGGCTCGCTGCAACGGCCACCGTGAAGATCGTTGCCATCGTCGCGTTGTGCTGCCTTCTCCAGGCATGCGGAGGAGGGGAATCCGCTCTCCCCACGGTACCGACACCCATGCCTTCTCCGGTGACCGCCGTCGGCGCCGGTACCTACACCAGCGCCGCCCGCAACATGGACGGGCACGGTGACCGACACAATTACTGGAAGAGCGATCGCCAACGCGACGGCAACCCTTGACGGCTCGCGCGTCAGTGTCGCCGCGCCTGGGTACGTGACACGCGAGACACGAGCCAGTGCGGCCGCGGTCGATTTGATTCCGGAAGCCGGTTTCGATCTGGACTTCTACCGCCAGTTCGCGCGTAACAGCTACGAGGCGCCGATTCAGTCACTTCGCGTGCTCACGCAGGCGCCGATGTTCTACATAGAAACGGAAGGTCCGAAAGGATTTCCACGTCCCACGGCGGAGTTGCTTGAACAGCTGGCGCGCAAACTCGTACCGATACTCAGCGGCGGGAAATTCCAGTTGACGCGCTGGGAAACCGGGCCGACGCCACGCACTCCCGACCCGGGCTGGATCATGATTGAACGCTACACAGAGCAGGATGCCTGCGGCCGCGGCCTCGTCGGCGCATCGGCGGGACACATCCGGCTCAATGGTGACAGCCCTGGGTGTATGGCCGCGATACGCAGCGTCTTCGCGCACGAGCTCGGTCATGCATTCGGCTTCTGGCATGTGGATCGCGTCGGCGCCATGATGTTTCGCGGCTGGGATCATCCCTCGTCAACGGACATGCCCACCGACGTCGAGCGCCGATCGGCCTTCATCGCCTACTCGCGGCCCCGCGGCAACACGGACGTCGACGTCGACCCCTGAGCCATTGCGCGCGCGCTCACTTTCAACGAATGTGAGCCTGATAGCGATAACACCCGACCGCTCCATCGGTGACGTCGTTGACCATCAGGATGTAGGTTCCGTCCTGCGGCGCGACGAAATCGATTCGCGCATCACGATCGCCGCCTGAATCATCGTCGTAGAAGGTTGTCGTCTTGAGGGTGTTGCCGGCCGGTTGGCCGAGCGAGGGCACCAGGACCGCGGCGACGGGATTCAGCTCGGCGCTGAAACTCTCGACGGTCACGGTGACGCTGAACCCGGCCGGGATGAAACCGAGGTCGTGGACCGTAACTCCATTGGTCCATGGTTGGGTGCAGTAGACGCCGTTTGCGCCTCCGCCAATTTCAGCGCGCGGACGTACGACCGGTTCCGCAACCCTGGTGGCCGCGCCCGGCCGGAAGGTTTGCTTCTTGCCCAGTCCCAGCCAGGCTCGCTGAACACCCTCCACACTGGCGGCGCATGTCACGAACAACGCCACGAAGGCCATTCCGACTGTTCGATACGTCACGATGACTCCTTTGCCGCCGGTTCATTGAGCCGGCGCTCAGTTGCTGTTCATGCGAATGCCGACACACGGTCACTGACCCGGGTCCGTGTCATACGGATCAACGTTCTCTGACTGAAGTGCGAACGGCACCGATCCGGACACGTTCCTGACGACTGACACTTCCGTAACCGCGCGCCCGAAACAGGTGGCGGAGTGCTGCTAACACGGCTACCGAAAAGCCGCGGCCATCTGGTGATACCGGTGATGAAGAGCCCTGTGAAATCAATGCGTTACGCCTGAAACGACGCCCGACCGCACACATCACGGCACGACGGTTGCGGGTGTCCTCATCGGCCCATGTGCCGCAGGAGGAACTCATGATGTTGTGGCTCACGATCGGAGCAGCGGTGATCGTCTACGGGTACTTCAAGATGCGCCGGCGCCGCCTGGCACGGGACGTACAGAGCGTCTAACACGGATTCCTGCTTTCGGCAGGGTCCCCAATCCTCAACGAACACGGATCGCCCGAAGCAGAGGGCGATCGTGTGCCTCGTTTCGCGCCGGTCAACTAAATCAGGGTTTAACGCGTCGAAGACCGTAGCCAGGACGTCAGCGCGGGCGACTGGCGCTTCACGAGCGATACACACGTGTCGATTCGCTCGAGCGCCTGCTGCAGCGTTCGTTCTGACGGCACCGGATTGCTGGCGAAGAACTGGCGGATATCGTCGGCGTCTCTTTGGGAGCAGAAGCTCCCGAGCGCACCGACGATGCCGGGAATCCCCTGGAACGTGCCGAGCTTTTGAACGAGCGTCGGCCACTGCATCTTGACGAAGCTCCATGCGGCGTCACGCGAAGGCGGTCGCCCGAGGAGCCCGGCAATCAGCTGCCCGGTGTCCTGGGTCCGGACTTCCGGTGAGGTTGCGAACGCAAGCGTGCGCTGGACGAGTGCCGGATCCTGGAACCATGGGAGCGCGCCGAAGAAACGGTAATACTCCTCGGGCTGCGCGCTCAGCTTTCGCATCTGCGCGACGTAGCGGTCGTACAGCGCGGCATCGCCCGCCAGCGCCGCAATTCGCAGCACCGCCGGCGCCAGGGTGCCAGGCAGCGATGCCGAATTCGCGATGTACTGCGTGGCGAGCTCGCGCGCGACCCGTTGGACGGCGGCGTCGTTCCCCGTCTCACCGACGAGCGTGAGCAGTTCCGCACGGCGGCTGTGGCGCTCGTCGGCGTCTCGCGCATTTCCAGGCAATCCGAGAGCAGTAAGTACCGGACCGAAACGCTCGCGAATCCACCGCTGATACTCCGGCCGCAACGATGCGGGAACGATGTCTTCGCCGGTCTGCGTCAATCGCGACGCCACGAGATCGATGACGGCGGAGGTCTCGTCGCCGGCATGCGCGGCCGCCAGGTCCAGGTAGATCCCGATGTCATGGCGCCCCGCTCGCACCATCCACCACTCGTCGCCGAGCACAGCAATCCGCTCGACGGGCTTGAACGTCGCCGCCGAGCGCGCCAGCGTTCGCACGGCCTCGGGGCTGTACTCCGTGAAGTAGTAACCGCCCGCATCGGCGTTGCCGACGAGTGTTCCGCAGCTGGGGACCTGAAAGGTCTCGCGGCGATCGTCGAGCACCTCGCACCTCGGCGGGCCGCCTGCCGGCCTGAGACAGACGGGAACCGTCCACCGCTGGTCGGACTGGACTTTCGCGTTGGGAACAGCGATGAACCGCTGCTGTTCGAGCGCGGCGTCCGTCCGCCCGCCCACGCATCGCGTCTGCAGCCGCACGACGGGCGCCCCGGCCTGTTCCACGTAGCCCTGCAGGATCCGATCGATCGGCTGCCCCGTGGCGCGTGTCATCTCGTTCCAGAAGTCCTCACCCGCCGCGTTCGAGTACACGTGTACTTGGTCAAGTACGACGCAATCCCTCTTCGAAACTGTTCGTGACCGACAAACCCCTCCAGCATCCTCAGGACACCGGCGGTCTTTTCGTAAGCAATCCCGTCGAAGACTTCGTTGATCTCATCCGGTGTCTCGACCTTTATGCGGATGGGCCTCGTCGTGCGAAGGGCGTCGATACCAAGCGCGCCCTGCGTGTCGGTGGCATCGTCGAGCTCGACGCTCCATTCCGGGCGCCAGCGGGCGAGTGGTTTGTTGGCAATCCACGTAGCGAATCCTTCGTTGAGCCAGATGTCGTCCCACCACTTCATGGTGACGAGATTGCCGAACCATTGATGCGCAATTTCATGCGAGACGATGCCCGCAACCTGCTTGCGTGTTCCGAGCGACGCGCGCTCGGGATCGACGAGCAGGAGCCGTTCGCGGAAGACGATCGCCCCGCTGTTCTCCATGGCGCCGGCCGCAAAATCGGGAACCGCGATCAAATCGAGCTTGCCGAATGCGTAGCGGATGCCGAAGTACTCGTTGAAGAACGCCAGCTGCTGTTCGGCGGCTTCAAGCGCGAAGGCGGTCAGCCCGAGCTTGTCCGCCGTGGAGCAGATGCGAATCGGCGTGTTGTCCGCGGCGCCTGTCCGGCAGACGAAGTCGCCGACAATCATGGCGACCAGGTAGGTCGACATCTTCGGCGTGGTGGCGAACGTCACCGTGTGCTTGCCCGATTCGGGTCCCGGGACATCTGAAACCAGAGCGCCGTTGGAGATTGCCATATCGGCGGCATCGACCATCAGCGACAGATCGAACGTTGCCTTGAACCGGGGCTCGTCGAATGACGGAAACGCACGGCGGGCGTCGGTTGCCTCCATCTGCGTCACGGCGTATTTCCGGCCGTTGGCCCGACTCAGATAGAAGCCGCGGAGCTTGTCGTTGAGGATTCCGTTGTAGGCAATCTGGAGCGTCGCGGTGCCCGCGGGAATTTCCTGTGGCACGGTCAGCGTTGCCGTTTCCATCCTGGGTTCAACATTCACCTGCGCGTCCTGCGTTCGCCCGTCCGCCGTAATCGTGACGTCGCCGAATTCAATCTCCGCGGCGTGCAAGGTAATCGTGCGTGTGGCTCTCGTGATCTGGACGCGAATGGTCTCGCGGCCGCGGAACGTTTCCTTCTCGAGATCTGGCGCGAACCAGAGCGTGTAGTGCTCCGGAATCACGGCGTCGGAGAGCCGCTGCGCGGCCACCGGGGACGTAATGAGCAATAGCGCAATGAACAGGAAGGAAGGGGGAACCCGTCGCTCCATGTGCCAACGGTACCACGTCGGCAAGAATCTGGCAGTAGAGGTACGGAGCGCCCAGAAAGACCCAGGTTTACGCACAATTTGCGTGCACCGGCAACGGTTTTTGTGTCTCAATCGGCATCGCATGAGTTCCGGGCCCGCTGTCGCGCCCTGAAGCGTGACCGGCTCGAAGGAGGAGACGTGAGGATATGGGTGAGCATGCTGGCGATTGCCAGTATCGGCGTCGTTGGATGCGGCGGCGGCCAGACAGAGTCCGAAACGGCAGCAACCGAAGGCGGCGCAGCAGCTGCAACCGAACCGGCTCGCGCCACCCCCTCCACGCCTCGATATCGTGAGGTGACATTGCCTCAGGGCACCGCGCTGCCGCTTCGGCTTCGGTCGGCCGTTGCCTCCGATACCAGTCGCGTCGAGGAGCCTGTTCGAGCCGAACTGCGCGAGGCCGTGGTTGTCGACGGCGCAACCGTGCTGCCCGCGGGCACCGAGCTGGCTGGCGTCGTGACGGGGGCCGAACGGTCGGGACGCGTCAAGGGACGGGCACGCGTCGCCTACCGTTTCAACTCATTGAGCTACGACGGCGAGAGGTACGACATCGCGACGGCGCAGCTCTCTCATCAGGCCGAGGCCACCAAGGGCGAGGACGCCACCAAGATCGCCGTTGGTGCGGGCGCGGGCGCCGCCATCGGCGCCATTCTCGGCGGCGGTGACGGCGCCGCCAAAGGTGCGGCGATCGGCGGTGCCGCCGGGACCGGCGCGGTGCTGGCGACGCGCGGTGAGGAAATCAGGCTCGCGCCGGGCGCAAGCGTGACGACACGTCTGACAGCGCCGGTGACCATTCGGGTCAAGGTTGGCTAGGTAGCCGGAGGCCTTAAGGCCTCCGACTATTGATTCAATCGATTCCGGTTCTGCCACAACACACGGCGCTCGGCCGGCAGCTCACGAATGAGCGCACCGAGTGCCGCGTTTTCAGGCGCCACGCCTCCGGATCTCCTTGAACGGCCTTCGGGCGAACGGTATCACCGGGGTGGCTCCAGGAGCCGCGGGATCCTTCCGTCGATGTCGGGAATCCTCTACAATCACCCATCGTTAGCCTCCGTCTCTACTTCGCAGATCGCGGTTGCGACCCGCAAGAAAACGGCGTCCATCGATTCCGGCGGCGGCTCCCATTGTCTGTGCGGAAAGAGAAGGTCTATATGCCGCGACGTATGCCAGCTGTAGTCGTGTTGGGGCTGTTGATTCTATGTTTCGCCGGATCTGAGTGGGTGGCAGGTCAAGCCGGGGGGCCGCAGGCACCCCCGCCTCCAAGACCGCAGCCGCAGAGGTCGCTGCGGATCGACTATCCTCCTTTGTTTTTCCGGGAGGATTGGAAGATGGATCCCAATGCTCCCAATGTGAATCGACCCGAGGAGCCAGAACATCCGATCGTTCAAGGGGACGTGGCGAACCCCAATCTGGAAGTGCGCCTCTACGGCGACAAGGCCGGCACCCGGATGGTCGACCAGACCTTCAATAATCACATCGTGTATGCGATGACGCTCCTGTGCACTGCCAACTGCGCGATCACGCTCAGGGACAAGAACAACGATGTGGATTTGACCGGAGTGGCGACCATCAAGTGGCGCACCCGTGTCAGCGGATTTCATTTCCTCCGTCCCATTCTGAAGCTCGCCGACGGAAGGTGGCTCGTCGGCGACAAGGCGACCGGCCTTTCCACGAACTGGGTGGAGTCGGAAATCCAATTGGTTGACGTGCGCTGGCGGAATCTCGACATCGATGATGTCGTCGAGGCCCGGGACGGGTACTGGGTCGATTATCCGGACCTTAGCAGGGTCGAGGAGATTGGTTTTACCGACCTGATGAGGGGATCCGGTCACGGATCTGGCGGAGGTTCCCGCATCGACTGGATTGAAGTTTACGGCAAGCCTGTACCGCGAGTTGCATCCGGCACCACGAGCACCAGCCGGTAGCGTTACACGTTGACCTCCGCGCAGTTCCAGAGGATCGCGGAGCAGGAGAAAGGTAAGAAGTCATGAGACGACTGGTCTTCATGCTCGTCGTCCTACTCCTGTCGGCGACCGCGTCTGCCCAGCGTGGCGAGCGTCAAGCGCAGCCTCCGGCTCCGAAAGAAGTCGTTGCGCCGGCTATCCCCGGCGTGGTGGCGGCGGGCACGAAGATCGTGCTGGTCAAGTTTCCAGTACAGACCCCCGGGGGGCCCATCGGACTGCCTGACGGCAGCGGCATCATCTTCACCGAGAGGGGCTCCGCCGACCGCATCACGAAAATCGATGCGAATGGCAACACGTCCACCTTCCTTGAGAAGGGCAACCTCACGAACGGTCTGGGCTGGGATTCGCGCGGGCGGAAGTAGGTCGGCCTCGCGCCAGGGACACGTTGACATTCGTGCGGACTCGATATACCTATGGCCGCACTAGACGCCTCTCGGAGTAGGAAACAAGTGGAACGGAGGGGAGCCGTGCTGAGAATCGGCAGGATTGCTGCGGTTTTCGGTTTCGCGTTGTTACTACCAGTGGTGGCAGCCGCGCAGGCGACGATCAGCGGAGTGGTCAGAGACGCGTCGGGAGCCGTGCTCCCGGGTGTGACAATCGAAGCGTCAAGTCCGGCGCTGATTGAAAAGGTCCGGACGACCGTGACAGACGGCACCGGTCAGTACGCGATCGAGAATCTGCGGCCCGGGATGTATACGGTGACGTTCACGTTGCCGGGTTTCGCGGTCGTGAGGCGCGAAGGCCTTGAGCTGGCGGGCACCTTCACTGCTCGCATCAATGCCGACTTACGCGTCGGTGGGATCGAGGAAACGGTCACCGTCACTGGAGAAACGCCGGTGGTGGACGTCCAGAGCACCCGCCAGCAGCGGGTGCTGGATCGCGAGATCCTCGATGCTTTGCCGAATTCTGGCCTCCGGACTGGTCTCGGGGTGCTCATTCCGAGCGTTGACTTCCGGCGTCAGGATGTCGGAGGTGCGGGCGTCAGGGCCGTGACGGGCAACATGGTCGCCCATGGCGCCAGGTCGGAGGATGCGGGGACCACCTTGAACGGAATGACGATCGCGACGTTCGGAACCGGCGCCGCAACTGCGACGATCTTCCTGAATCCGATGGGCCTGGAGGAAATGACGATTACCACGGGCTCCAACGACGCCGAGCTGCACGCGGGCGGGGTCCGCACCAACTATACGCTGCGGGAGGGAGGCAATGCGTTCCACGGGGTCGTCTTCGGGGCCTACGCGCCGGGGAAGTGGCAGGCCGACAATCTCACCGACGATCTGGTTCGTCGCGGCCTCGCTGCGCCGAATTCGATCAGGGCGAACTGGGACATCAATCCCGCGTTTGGCGGTCCCATCTTGCGCGACCGCGTGTGGTTTTTCGGCGCGGCGCGGTACAACGTGACGGCCGACTACGTCGCGGGACTCTACTGGAACAAGAACGCGAACAATCCCAACGCGTGGACGTACGAGGCCGACACCAGCCGCCGGGTCTGGAACGAACAGAAACAGCCCGACACGCAGCTCCGCGTCAGCTGGCAGGCGACACCCCGCCACAAGGTGGGCGGCACGTATTACAACACCAGCTACTGCTTCTGTCCGACGGACGCGTCCCTGACGCTCGCATGGGAAGCCGGTCAGCGCGCCGACTACCCGTATCAGCGCCTGGTCGCGGGCGACTGGACGGCGCCACTGACCAACCGGTGGCTGCTCGAGGTGAGCGGCCAGATCTACAACTCGGAGAGCAACCGTTCGCCGTGGTCCGGCCTTGCAGACGGCATGATCCCCGGTACAGGAGCAGAACACGGGTATGCGGTACCGCGCGGCCGAGATGTACCGCATCCAGGATCAGAGCGTCTATACGCTTCGGGGCGCCTTCTCGTACGTAACCGGGTCGCACGCGTTCAGGATCGGAGGCTCCAACCGGAGCGGCGACCTCGGCCAGCTGGAATACGACCTGTCGCCCGTGAGCTATCGGCTGCGAGGTGGCCAACCCAACCGGATTACCCAGCGGGCGCTCGGCGCATGGAGGGCAAACGTCGATGCCGATCTCGGATTGTTCGCCCAGGATCGCTGGACGTGGAACAAGCTGACCCTGACCTACGGGCTGCGCTACGACTACTTCAGCAGCAGTTATCCTGAGCAGCGTATCGGTCCGACGACGTTGGCGCCGACGCGGAACATTACGTTCCCCGCGCAACCCGGGCTTGGAACGCTTCACGATCTGTCACCGAGACTGGGGGCCGTCTATGATCTCCGCGGCGACGGCAAGACCGCACTCAAGGTGAGCGTCAACCGTTACGTGCTGGCGATGGGGCCGGATGTCACCTTCATCCAGCTGGCCAACCCGTCCCGCAATCTGGTGACCAACGCGACCCGCACATGGAACGACGGCAATCGCAACTACGTCCCCGAGTGCGACCTGCTGAACGTCCGGGCAAACGGGGAGTGCGGCGCGCTCTCCAACGAAAATTTCGGCACCGTGGTCACCAACCTGACCTACGACAAGGAGATGTTGACGGGGTGGGGGAAACGGAACTTCAACTGGGAGGTCTCAGCCGGTGTACAGCGTGAACTGGCGCCAGGCATCTCCGCGGACCTCACCTACTTCCGACGCTGGTACGGCAACTTCGTCATCGTCGACGATCTCGCCGTCGGACCAGAGGACTTCGATCGGTTCACCGTCACTGCGCCGATCGATCCACGGCTGCCCGGCGGCGGTGGATACCAGCTCGAGGGGTACGACATCAAGCAGGCCAAGTTCGGCGTCGCGGCGCAGCCGTTCGTGACGCTCTCGCGCAAGTACGGCGAACAGGAGGACTACTGGAACGGCATCGATGCCACCGTGAACGCGCGACCGCGTCCCGGCATGTTCTTCCAGGGAGGCGTGAGCACGGGGCGGCGGGTCGAAGACAACTGCGACGTAGTCACGAAGGTCGACAATCCCAGCCCGCTGTATTGCCATCGAGACGAGCCGTGGCTGACGTTCGTGAAGGGATATGGCTCCTACACGATTCCGCGCATTGACGTGAGTGTTCAGCGGAACCTACCAGACGAAGCCGGGGCCGCTGGTCCTCGCACTCTATACCGCCACCAATGGCGAGGTTGCGCCGAGCCTGAATCGAAATCTTGCCGGTAGCGCGCCGAGCGTTGATGTCCACCTGTTGTCGCCAGGGCCATACACCACCACGAACGGCGGTTCAGGACGCGTGCACGGCGAACGGCTCCACCAGGTCGACTTCCGTATCTCGAAGCTGCTGCAGTTCGGCGGCACGCGTACGCGGGCGAACCTCGACATCTACAACGCGCTCAACTCTGGCGCGGTGCTGTTGCAGAACGACACGTTTGGGGACTGGCAGCGGCCCACCGAGATTCTGGTGGCCCGGTTCTTCAAATTCAGCGTGCAGTTCGATTTCTAGGATACCCGACGGCGGGAAGCCCCAACGAGGGGGCTCTCCCGCCAGCTTGGTGGGACTTCAGGGCAGCTGCTGCTGCGACTCGTACCTCTTTTTCAACTCGGGGTCCATGTTCTGATAGTGGAACGGCTCCTCGTTCGCAGTGCAGTGGTACTCTGTCCAGACGTCGTTGGGATCCTGCGCCAACGTCCACGTCAGGGGTGCCGAAGTAAAAGGCTTCATTAGGACGATCGGATCTATTACGGTCACCTGGTAGGTGAGGTAGTTTTTCGACTTCCGCGTGAAGCGCTCGATGACATGCTCTTCTTTGCTATGAGTCCATGCGCCCGCGTCACCGCTTCTCCCCACCGAGATGTTCCTCATCCTCTCATCGATAGCTATCGTATCGACAACCAGCGTGTCTCCTTCCCAATGACCGATCGACTCGCCATTGAATGATGGATCCGGGTTCTTGGAATGTGGCCGCCCATCGGTGGGGATCCAGCGAATGGTCTGCGGGAATTCAGTCAGAATCCAGAGCACTCCTGGCCTTTGCACCAACTCCATCGGGCCGTGCTCAGTGGCTTGTGTCGTGATCGAAGTGGGCGTGCCTCCCGGAGGACAAATACCATAGGGCGTCGGAAACTGGTATTTGTCTTTCGTTTCAGGCCTGAAGACAGGGTTCTCCTGCGGCGTCACTTTGGGATCGTATTGATCCATGATCTCGTCGCCCAGTCGGTACCCACCCTGCAGCATTCTTCCAGCCCTGTTCGGATAGTAACGTCCAGTAAGGTCGGGACGCCCGTCGGCCATTCGAGGCGCCGCTCCACCTTCTGGCAACACTCGCACCTCGCCGAAGTTCCCGGCGATGCGTGACCAGTCCCGCGCATTCTGGGCAAACAGGGGCATCAAGAGAACAGTCACGCCACCGAAAACGATTGCAGCCCGCTTGACAAAACCACTGCCGTCCACCCGTCGCTTCGTTCCTGGCATCTCCGGTCCCTCCATCATGTCAAACGACTTCTCGGGGGCTCAGCGCTTTCAGGCTTCGCTGAAAAATTCAATTCCAGAAACTCAGCTTCTCGGGAGTCAGGTCCCTTTCAACAACCTGTCCCACGATACGAATGAGGCCGTCAGCGAGCTTGATGTATTCCGCTGCTCCCCTGTTCTGACCCGCACCCTCTCGGGCCGGACAGGCCCTGGCATGCATCGGTTTATTCATGTTCTCCGCGAAATCCTGGCTCGTGGTGCCGTTTCTTCTCAGCGCGTTCGGCGTGATCATTTCCAGGCGCCACGTCACGACCGTGCCGTCAGCCGTCTTCACGTCCATTCGAAGATACGCGTGCGGGTTGTCCCACTCGAGCCCCGTGAGGTTACCTGCCAGATCCATGCACTTCGTCGGATCGAACTCTATGGTGAATCCATGATGCGCAAACGTAGAATCGGCAGCGCCCGTCAGAAGCAAGACCGCCGTCAATACACCGGCAAGCTCAACTTTCATCGAAATGTCTCCTCAGGGAGGGGTCTACGAACAGCGCCACATCTACGGGCATAAGCTATCGCCGTGGCACCTGTCTGTCAAACCAGCCAAGGGCCTGCCCTTGATATCCCGGTGAATGCCCTTGGCTGGTTGGCAGTGTCTGCTTGGCGCGCTCGGCGCGCCGGGACCGTTATTGCGGCCCGCAACGAGTACAAAATTCACGCTTCGAGTTGCACAACGGTCCAACAGAGGCGCGGACTGGGCTCGGTCAGTGTCAGCGAGCCGGCGGCATCGGCTTGGCGAATCGCGCGGCGTCTATTGGAGCATTCGCCTGCAGTTCGCTCAGCGCGATAACCGACTGGCCATCTGTCCAGGTCGTGGTCACCTTGAACGGAATTTTCACGCCCGAGACGGTACGGTAGTCCGCATAATCAATCTGAGTTGGATTGAAGCCGAGACGAGTGTTGGTGTAGCGCACGAGCCGCACCAGCAACCCCGTCTCTCTGTCGAAGTAGAACTTCGCAGGAGTATTGTCGGCCATCATCCCCTGGACGACATCCACCGCTTTGTCGTCAATAACGATTGACGGAAAGCCGGAACGCCAGTCCTTCACGAGTTGCTTGATCTGACCGGGAAACGACAGCGCCGCTTCGAGCTTCGCGCCCTCGAGCTCTCCTGCGGTGAGCGGCACAACCGGAATCGGCATCAGTGTTCCCGACGACGTGTTCCATGCGTTCTGTCCATCGAAGACCCTCACGTTGTCGGCTCCCGAGCCGAGGTGAACCACCGTCGCCCGCTGGTTCGGAGACTTCGCATACACGTCGACCGGCACGGTGTCGCCCAACGTGTCGAAACCCTCGTACGTACCACGCGCGACGAAACTGTTCAGCGAGGCCAGGCTCTGCGCTCCGCCGAGCGCCTGGACATATCTATCGAGGACCTGATCGACGGAAGGTGCGTTCGGACGAGGCGTTCGCGGAATTTCGACGTCGTTGGGATCATCTTCAGGCGGAGCGCCGTACTGCTCGGCTAGGCTTGGCGTGATCTTGGGACGGTCGGCGCCACGGTGGCACGAATAGCACGTCACCTGACGCCTTCCGCCGAAGCTGGCCTTGTTAAGGGTGTCCACCATAACGATCATGCTGCGGGCCACCTGCTTGCGGGGGTTGTCCAACGCGTAGCTGGCCGCATTGGTTGGGTCGTGACAATCCGAGCAGTTCATGCTCAAAGAGGCGGAAATAAAGCCCATGGTTCCCATGAATTCGTCGACAGTCAGCCCTCGAAGCACTTGAATATTTTTGAAGACGTCATCCGCCATCGGAGGCTTTTCCTGCCGCGCGGCCAAGCTGATGACCGCTCCGGTCGCCAGCACGCACACGAACACGATTCGTGTGGCGAGCGGGATCGTTCGCCTCGATACCTTCCTTCCGCGGCTCAGTTTCATGCTCATTTCCGTTTTCTTGTTGTGCTTTCCGCACTCGACTCGGCGCGGACTATACATTCCGGCGTAGTCCGACGCAATGTTCAGCGCGGACACCTCGGCGTCTCGATTGAAAACCAGTAAAATTCGTGGTCAAATCACGCCGAGTTCACATTCCGACAGGAGGGGCTCCCGACATGCGTCACGCGCTTGTGCGATCCAGCATCCGTTTGCTCGTCCTGATGGCTTTTGCGTCCGTGGCATTGGCCCAGGGAGGTAAGCTCCCGGGGAAGGAGAGCCTCTATAACGGCAACCGGTTGAAGCCAGATGCCACGACCGGCGGGCCGGCGCCCGTTCGCGACGTAAGCGGCTCCTGGGCCGGAAATCTGACGCCCGATCGTGGAGTGATCCCGCCGCTGACTCCGCTCGGTGAGAAGCTGTTCAGCCTGAACAAGCCCGAAACTGCCGTAGGCACGGGCCACTCAAACGACCCGATGAACACGTGCGATCCCCTGGGCTTCCCACGCAACACGGTGTTTGAAACCAGGGGCATCGCGTTTGCGACCATGCCCGACAGGATTGCCGTCCTCCACCAGTATCAGCGGATCTGGCGCTACGTGTGGATCGACGGCAAGCACGAACTGCCGACGAAGTTCGACGTCGCCGGTGGCGTGCCGTCGAGATATTACGGCTATTCGGTTGGGCGCTGGGAAGGCGACAACACGCTGGTGATCAACACGGTCGGCGTCAACGATGTGACGTGGCTTGACAAGGCTGGCCATCCGCACAGCATCGAGGCCAAGGTTGAGGAGCGCTACACGCGAACCGATCACAATCACATGCAGTTTGTTGTCACCGTTGACGATCCAAAGATCTTCACGAAGCCGTTCGTCCTCGCGAGGAACGAGTACCGGTGGATTCCAGATCAGGAAGCGGAAGAGCAGCTGTGCGTGCCGTCCGACATGATCAATTACATGAGGCTGCTCAGCGATCCGGCATTCGGCGTCAACAACAGCGCGAAGTAAGCGAAAGGAGCCTCATGAAGACCAGGCTGATACCGCTGTCGTTGCTTGCGGGTGTGCTGGCGGTGTCGTCCCCCGCGTTGGCGCATCACGGAAACGCGGCGTACGACGGAACAATCGTCGTCATCAAGGGCGCGACGGTGACGAAGCTTGCGTGGGCGAACCCCCATACCCTCGTTCAGTTCGACGTCAAGGACGACAAGGGCGAGCTTGTCCACTGGGTTGCCGAACTCGGGAGTCCATCGGCGCTCGGGAACATAGGCTGGAACAAGAATTCGCTGCGACCCGGTGACGTCATCACCGTGTACATTAATCAGGCGAAGACGAAAAACCCTGTTGGCCGCATCGACCACATCGTGCTCGCGGACGGCAGCGAGCTCAGGGACAGCGGTGGCGGCGCAAATCCGGATGGCGGTGCGGGCGGCGGGCGCGGCGGACGTGGGGGTGGCCGCGGCGGTGCCGAACCTCAGTAAGTCCCGTTTTTCGTGACGCTCCCGCCGATACGGCGGGTGCGTCATCCAGTCTTTCAGCGATCTCTATTTCTGCTCGGCTCCGAATCGGGACGGGGTCGAATCATCCCTGTCCGCCAGCACCGTGCCGTCCGCCAGAATCACCTTGTTCGTACGTCCCACCAACGCGCCGCTTTTGGCCTGGTAGACGTACGCCGTAATCACGTCCCCTGGTCTGAGCGTCGTTCGGCTCCAGCCAAGCAGCGTCATCGACGGCGGACTGCCGATCTCCATTGACCAATGCTGCACTTCGCCCTTCGCGGTCTTGTAGTCGAACTTGATCAGTGAGTGGGGATTGATCCACGAGGTACTCGGTCACTACGCAGCCCTTCATCTCCATGGGCGCCGCGGAATACGCTGCGTCTCCGTGATGCGCGAACAGCGGAGCACCTATTGCCAGAAGGCCGATGAGTGCAAAGAACGCTGGACCCTTCGGTTTCATGTTCATCCTCTCACCTTCCAGGGGCGGCACCACGACGTACTGGTGGGGCATCGGGATAGCTACCGGCCGGATCGCCCTGCTCCTGCAGGTACTTCAGCTGCTCCGAGGGGACGCAGAGCCACTCGTTGATTTTCTGATTCGGAATCCACCGGTAATAGTAGGTTCCAAGCGACCAGGGCTTCGTGTACATCTTCGGATCGTCGATCGTCATACTCACTTTCATGGTGTTGTGGTCGACGCGGGTGTAGCGCTCTTGGACATGTGCCATGACGGAATGCGGCGTGCCGTCGCGCAGCACCCAGGTTCTCTCGTCGAGGCCGGTGGTATCGACCACGAAGTTGTAGTCATCTTCCCACCGGCCGACCGAGTACCCCATATACGTCGGGTCCAGTGCGTCTTTGTCATACCCGCCCACCTTAGTCGGGAGCGTCCGCCCATCCGTCCACACTTCGCGCCAATAGCCGCCGAACTGCAGCAGGAAGATGACCCGGTTGGGCATCGCCGCCACCGACATGGCGCGGTTCTGATAGAGGAAGCTCAGGGGAAATCCAAGCGGGTCGCAGAATCTCGCATTCGGGTCGTTGGTGCCCGCCGGCCCGTAACGCCCAATGGGTTTTCGTTCACTCATGACCTGCTGCCCGAGCGGCGTCAGCGAGGGTCGCTCCGCCGCCGCTCCTCTGGGAATCGCATCCGTCGATCCTGGTCCCGCCCAGGTCCCCGACAGGTCGCGCTTCGGAGCCGGCCCGCCGTCGCCGACGACGGTGTCGGTTGGGTAGTAGATCCACGGCGAACGTACCTGATCGGCTTGAGATTGAGGCGCCTGGGCAACAGCCGCCAGGGAAAAGATCAACACTGCGCCGAGAGCCACCATGGCGGCAATGAATCCGTGTCGCATGACCTTCCCTTTCTTCACGTCCTTCAGAGAGACCGTCGCGGCTACCGCTCGAGTCCTTTCAGATATCCGATGAGCGTTTGTTGATCTGCAGGAGTGAGCCTTGCGCCGTAGGTCACCATTCTCGTGATGACCACACGCCAATCTTCGGACGCCAGCTTGTTCGACGCGGTCGCTAATTCGTGACACTGTTGGCAATTCCGCTGAAGGATCGCTCGACCGTCCGCTTCTGCCGCTTGTTGGCCGGGGCCTCCCCCTCCCGCCCGCCCGCGTCCTGACGTCTGCGTCGCTGTCTGCGAACCGCTCCCTCCCGTCGCCGCGAGAAACTCCGCCACAGGCTCGATCTCGTCGGGCATGACTTGGGCGCCGCGGCTGATCATAAAGTAGACCGTATCCTTCCACTGTTCAGCGGTTCGTTTACGGACTTGGATCATCCTGCCGAGGGTGGTGTGACAGGTGGTACAGACCTGCGCAACCACGTGTCTGCCGTTCTCAATCCGAGCGTCTTGATTGCCTGGGGCACTCGTGGAGACCTGAGCGGTAACCCCGCTGCTCAGAAGCGCGACGGACATCCACATCGCGAACGTCCAGGCGGTGAGGGTCGATAGCCGGGTTCTCATCCGTTCAGTCTCTTCCTTCGGATCTCCGCGATGGAGTGACGTTGATACCAGTTCCCCTGGCTCAAGGGTGCTCCGTCGATCGCGACATCGATATCCAGCACGACGGCTTTGCCCTCGCGCATGCTCCGCAGACATCGTTGCAGGGCAGGAGCCAGATCCCTGGCGTTTTTAACCTTCTCGCCTTTCAGTCCGTACGCCTCCGCGATTTTTGTGTACTCCACGTCCGGGTCTCCCAGATAGCCATTGAAGTCCTTGCCGGCCTCGTAGAAGACGCCGCCGTTGAGCATGTTGCGGGCCCGGCTCTCGTTGTAGGAATGGTTGTTCATGATCACGATGAGCATTGGGGCCTCGTAGCGTGCAATGCTCCACAACGCTTCCGACTGGTTGAACAGGAATCCGCCGTCGCCTTGCAGCGCGACGACTTGCCGATCGGGCAGCGCCAGGTTCACGCCGAACGCCGCCGCCACCCCCCAGCCGAGCGCGTCGCCTTTCGTGCGTCCAATCCGCTGTTTGTTGGGTCCGCCAAGCTTGAGCTGCCTGTAGATCTTGGAATACTGGGTCCCGAGTTCGGGGACGATCACCGCGTCCTTGTCGAGCACCTTCTCGAGCTCGTAGCCGACGCGCTCCCAGGTCACGGGGCTGCTATCAAAATGAGCACGTAATGCCATGTCCCGTGACTGTTTCAGTCCGTTCGTGAAAGCGGATACTTCTGCCAGCCTGCTGGATCGAATCCTCGCCATTCGGTCTCTTGTCAGCATCCCTTCGAGCGCATCGGACAGGTCGCGGATGGCCGTGCGCACGTCCGAGAGAATGCTCAAGTCGGGGACAACCGATCTGCCCAGAGCCGTGGGGTCGTGATTGATGCTCACAATGCGACGCTGCTGGCTGGCCGTGAGGCCGCGCAGATCCTGCCGCCCCAGCGTGAAGCTTTCGCCAAACGCGATCAACAGATCCTGATTCCGGGGAAATCGCTGCGACTGAAAGTCGCCGAGAAACAACGGATGATCGTTGGGGAAATTGGCATACAGGCTGTGCATGGTTTCCACAACCGGAACGGACAGCTTTTCCGCCAGCGCCACGATCTCGTCGTACGCGCCTTCCAGGCCAACCTGTGAGCCCACCACGAAGATCGGGCTTTCGGCTTCGGCCAGCCACTGCGCGGCCTTTTCGATCGCATCGCCTGGAGCACGCGATTTGTGACGCATGTTGGCGAGATCGATCTTGTAGATGGGAGCCTCGATCTGTTCTCCGCCTGCGTCCCACAGCAGCGTCACGGGCCCGCTCGGAGGACCAAAGGCAAATTTGATCGCACGGTGAAGAATGCCGGTCATATCCTCGGGCAGCAGGGTGCCGGTCCACATCGTGAAAGGTTCAGTGGGTCCGAGCTGGTTGTCCCAGGACTCGAAGGTATCCATACCTTGATCGGCGATCCCTC
Source organism: uncultured Acidobacteriota bacterium (assembly GCA_963814955.1). Classification (GTDB taxonomy): domain Bacteria; phylum Acidobacteriota; class Vicinamibacteria; order Vicinamibacterales; family UBA2999; genus DATCJA01. The sequence goes on along the minus strand of CAWFEX010000002.1, from coordinate 171,288 downwards.
CGCCTGAAAACGTCACGAGCATGGGGACGCGGTCTTTCCAGGCGTTGTATGTGTTGCTCATCGCATTCATCACGCCCACGCCGCTGCCAAAAAAGAACCCCAGGTTCCCGCTGGCCATGGTGTAGCCCGCCGCCGCTGCGACTGCCTGACCCTCATGCGTCATGTTGATGACTTGCACGTCGCCGGCAGCGTAGACGGCTTCCCAAAGGGGGCCGAACCCGCTCGTGTTGGTATGAAACAGAGTGCGAACGCCTGCGGCCTTCAACTGCGCGAGCACCGCCCCGGACGCCGTCCCTCTATAGATTTCGGGCTGGTCCTTTGGCAGCGCGTTTTCGGGTTTGGGTCCCACGGTTTGTTGAGGAACCGCAGCAGCGGCCGGGCCGGCTCCCAACGCGATCCCAGTGGCCGCGGTGGCGGCGAGGAAATCTCTCCGCGACACGGCGCCGGGACCATTCGAAGCCGGATCGGTCATCGTGTCGTCGAGGTCGACGGGTGGCAGGTTCGATGGGGGCTTCCGCGTGCTGCTCATAGGCGTCCTGACCTTGGTTGAAACGTATACCGAGTCATGAGCCGAGTGGTGCACCCTGTTCGTAATTCGGGACAGCTTCAGGCCATCCGTGCACGACTGTCAACAGGAAACAAGGCAGTTGATAGGTGGTAGTCGTTAGTTGGTAGTCGAGCTGGTAGGTGGTCGTCGATAGCCGCAGGCTTTTAGGCCTTCGCGCAGTACCTACCAGTTACCGACTACGAGCTACCGGCTAGTTTGTTCCGGTTCTGCCACAACGCACGGCGCTCGGCCGGCAGCTCACGAATGAGCGCACCGAGCGCCGCGTTCTCGGGCGCCACGTAGAACTGATAGGCATACCGCTGCATCTCGCGCGGGGCGTCATCGGGGATGGTGGCGCCGTGTGCGCCGCGCGAGTTCAGAAACACGAGCATCGTATTGGGACGGAACGGCACCACGCTGACCAGCTCGCACTGGTGTCCATGGTCTCGCGGGTAATAGGTCTGCTTGAACGGCGCGTCGTTGTCCTCGGCGACTCGAAACAGCTGCGTGCCATATGCCTCGATGTCACCCGGACGCGCGAGGTACATCAAACATGTCAGCAGCGACCGCTTCGGATCGCGGTGCGGTTCCAGGTGATAACCGGGCCGGCGGAGCATCAGGCGGCCGCCAGAAGGAAGCTGCGGCAACTGGTTCGCGCGGTCGACGAACGCGGCGCCGAATACCGTTTCATAGTGCTGCTGCAGCGGCTCGTGGAACTTGTGGAGCACTGCCGGCTGAATCAGCTGCCGCGCCAGAGTATCGTCCACGAAATTCCACACCGCGATCGCGAGCAGGGGAGCAAACGTCAATGGAAGCGGCAAATCCTGCTTGACCGGATCGTGATCCGAAAAAAACACCGTCGGAGGCATCGCTTCGAGCAGCAGGTCGTACACGCGCGGCGGCAGCAGCTGCTCGAGAACGACGTGGTGGAAAGGGTCCGATCGCATCGTCGCGGCTGCGATCGCGCGGTCGATGGAGGCGGCCAGCTCCTCTTTGTCGAGCACGGTCGGAAGCATGGCGAGCTGCTGACGCTGCTCCTCATTCAGTTCAGCAATGACTCGAAGCTGCGCGGCGTTGCGATCGCCGCGTACGGCCCGCACCGATGTTTCCTCCAGAAGCGCGCGCAACTGTTCGACTTCCCGCGCAAGACGCCGCAGCTCCTTTCGTGCGGGCTTCATGGTTTCTTCAGCGTCATGACGCCACGCCGTGCGAAGGCGGGAGAGCAGGTTCGTCTGTTTGAGCAGTCTTGCGAGCATCGGCGTCCTACCGTGTCGAGTGGACGCGCTTGACGGCGCCGACAATCGCGGACGTCACTTCCGCGGCCCTGGACGAATCGGTGAGAAATGCGACGCGGTCGGTTCCGCCGATGCGCACGGAGACGACCGACAGATCGGGGGGAGCGCTACACCACCTGCAAGGCGGACGGCATCGTCCCAGCGGGCGAGCTCGCTCGCTGCGCGAGTGAGATGATCGGGCCGGTTGAGGAATGCCGTCATCGGTCCGACAGACGATTCCGGCAAGCCAACGACGTTGTCGGAGAGCAGGCGAGTGACACGCAGGATGCCGGCGCGCGCCAGCCACGGAGATGCGCGCACGAGCCGCATCGTCCCGGACTGATCCGGCGCGGTCGTCGGCGGGTCCACGAGGACCAGCGATCGAACATCGGCACCGAATTGCGCCGCGTAGAGCCTCGTGAACGTCGCCCCGAGGCCGTGACCGACGAGTACGTATGGGCCATGCTCTCCCGATCGGTCGAGCAATGTGTGCAGTTGTTCGGGAACCGCGCCGGGATCGTAGGGCCGATCCCCGGTCTCGCTCCAGCCAAGTCCGGCGCGGTCGTAGGTGCACGCACGTGTCGTCTGCGCCACGGCCGGTTGTACCCAGCCCCAGGCGGCTGACATGCCTGCGGCGGGCGCTTCGAGAACCACCGTCGGAGACCCGTCACCCAGACAGTAGATATGGAGCTGGCGATCGCCGATGTCGATCATTCGACCGGGGTGCGGATATTGACGTCGCTCGAGCGCCGTTGCCGCCCCCTGATAGGTGGCGCCGGCCAGAATTACAAACACGACGACCGCGGCGGCCCTCAGCAACGCGCGACGGATGCGTCCCGAAGTCACCGGTCTAGGCCCCGAGTCGGGTTGGGTTGAACCGCGTGATCACGACGGTTTGTTTTCCGCAAGGCCGTACCTCTCGATGCGCGAGTACAGCTGCGCCCGGGTAAGACCGAGCAGCTTCGCGGCGCGCGTCTTGTTGTATCGCGCCTGGGTCAGCGCCTTTACGACCAGCGAGCGTTCGAGATCTTCCAGATTGACGCCGCCGGGTGGAAAGGCAGCGCCGTTGACGTCACCACCGGTGGCGGCGGTTTCGCGCGGCACCGTCAGGGGCAGATGCTCGGTCTTGATGTAGCCGCCGTCGGCGAGAATGACGGCCCGCTCGATGGCGTTGCGCAGCTCACGGACGTTGCCCGGCCACGGATACGTCAGCAGCTGATCTTTGGCATCGCGCGCGATGCCTGCCGGTGGCTTGCCGACGGCGCCGCCGATCTCCGCGAGAAACGCATCAGCCAGCTCGAGAATGTCGTCGAGGCGATCGCGCAGCGGCGGCAGCGCAATTTCGAACACGCTCAGACGATAGTAAAGGTCCTCGCGGAACGCTCCTCGGCGCATTGCCGCCTGGAGATCGCGATTGGTGGCAGCCACCACGCGAATGTCCGCATGGCTGCTGCGTGTGCTGCCGAGCCGCATGAATTCACGTTCTTCGAGGACGCGCAACAGCTTGGCTTGCACCGTTGGCGCCATCTCGCCCACTTCGTCCAGGAACAGCACACCGCCGTTGGCCTGCTCGATCCGGCCTGGCTTCGCGGCAACGGCACCGGTAAATGCGCCGCGCTCATGGCCGAAAAGTTCCGATTCGAGCAGTTGATCGGGGAGCGCCGCGCAATTGATCGCGACAAACGGTCCGTTCTTGCGGCGCGAACCCTGATGGATGAATCGCGCGACGACTTCCTTGCCGGTACCCGATTCGCCGGTCAGGAGCACGGTCGTCTCGGTTTGTGCCACGCGCGCCGCCTGCGCGAGCACGTCCCGCCATTGCTGCGAATGACCGACGACACGGCGTTGGCCCGTGCGCGCCTCGAGCTCACGGGTCAGCGTGGCGACCTGCGCTTCGAGCTGGGCCGCGGTCTCTCGCGCCGCTGCATCGCGGCGTGCCGCTTCGGCGAGGCGCTGGTGCGAAATGGCGAGCGCCAGCAGATCGGCAACGCGGCGCGCGAAGTCGATGTCCGCCTCGCTGAATCGCTCCGGATCGCGCGCCAGAAAGAACAGCGAGCCGAACACGCCCGTGTCGAGTGCCATCGGCACCCGCAGAGCCGAGCGAGCACCCAGGCGTCTGAAGATTCGAGCGCGGGCCGTGTCCGGCTCGATCTCGGCGCCTGCATCGCGAATGACGTACGGATCACGGTGCAGGAGCGCGCGCGCGTCGCCTTTGACGATCATCGGCTCCCAGAATTCGGGGTCGTCCACCGTCGCGCCCGTCATGGCGTAGACGCGAAGCGATCGGCCGTCTTCCGCCCACGATGTGAGCGCCAGAATGTCGTGCGGCAGTCCGCCGCGAATGACCTCGGATGCCTCGGCGAAGATGTGACGGATGTCGAGCGCGCCGGCCATCGTGTGCAGGAGGCGGTCGAGTGAGTCGATGCGTTCTCGCCGCGTCGCGTCCGTGCTGAGGAGCGCATCGTGCTGCAAGGCCAGCGACAGCAGATCGGCGACGCTGTCCATGGTGGCTTCATCGGTGGCGGTAAACGCGTCGACGGCGCTCGACGTGAACCAGAGCGCCCCGTGCACGTTCGATCCACGTCCGACGGTACAGATGATCCGCGAGCGGGCGTCGGTATCAACGGGTGGGACCGCAGCCGATCCCGAATCTGCGATGCGATGGCCAGTGACCTCGAGCTCGCCGGTCGGCCGCGCCACATAGAGAATGACCGATTCCGCCCTGTCCAGGCGAAGGACGTGCAGGCGTTCGAATGGCGCTACCTCGCGGAGCAGTACCGCGAGGCGCGGAACGAGCTCGGAAAGCGCGGTGCCTTCCGCTACCAGCCGCGCGACCGCCGCGAGCAGAGCTGAGGCATCCATCATGGTCAGGGATCGCTCAACCAGTATAATCCGTGGACATTTGCGACTCATGACTGGTCATTGGTGAGTGGGCGCGTGTTTGTGCTCGCTCCAGAATCACGAATCACTTATCGCATCACCAATACCAATCACGAACCACCAATCACTAATCACTAATCCAATGATGAATCTGCTCGCGCGAGGTTTGTCGTGGGTCGATCTGAATTTTCTCGATCGCCCGCACACGATCGCCACGGCGGTTGTTCAGGACGTCGGGTCGCTGGCACTTGTGGACCCTGGACCGAGTACGTGTCTGGAAACGCTCGAGCTCGGCTTGCAGTCGCACGGCGCCAGTCTCGCCGGCGTGACGCATGTGCTCCTGACCCACATTCACCTCGATCACGCAGGCGCCACCGGAACCATCCTTCGCCGCTATCCACATGTGAAGGTATTCGTCCACGAGCGCGGCGCACCTCACATCGTCGATCCGAGCAAGCTCGTGGCGAGCGCGGCGCGGCTGTACGGAGACCAGATGGAACGCCTGTGGGGTGCGATCGAGCCGGTGCCTGAAAGCAGCCTGATCGTGCTCCGCGGCGGCGAACAGATCGAAGCCGGCGGGAGAGCGTTCGAAGTGGCCTACACGCCGGGGCACGCGTCACATCATGTCTCCTACTTCGATCGCGCAAGCGGCGTGGCGTTTGTCGGCGATACGGCCGGAGTCTGTGTTGATGGCGGCTACGTGCTCCCGCCGACACCTCCGCCCGACATCGACGTCGAACTGTGGCACGGCAGCGTGGCGCGCATCGAGGCGTGGGCGCCGCGGACCATGTTCCTCACACATTTCGGCGCCATCAACACCCTGAGCCCCCACCTGCGGACTCTCCTCGAGAATCTCGAAACGATGTCGGGCATCGTCCGGAAGTGGCTGGCCGAGCCGGGCCCCGACGAGGAGAAGGCGAAGCGATTCGCGGAAGACATGACACGCGAGCTGCGGCGCAAAATGACGGAGACGCAGGTGGCCGCCTATCTTGCTGCGGCTCCCCCCGAGCTCCTATGGCTCGGATTGGCGAGATATTGGAAGAAAAAAGTGTAGGGCGGGGCCTTTTATCGCTGATCGAATGCCGTCAGCAGCGTCACGTCGCTGACCTGTCGCGCCACCAGATCGACCAGATCCACCAAATCCCGTTCGCCGAACAGATTCAATGCCCGGGCGTAAGTGGCCGCGCTGACGGTGTGGCTTTTGAACAATTCGCGACCGAACTGAATGAGTGCCGCGTCTTTCTCCCCGAGACCCTCCAGCGGTCTTTCATACCGCACGACATCGATGACCGACGCCTCGAGCCCCGCACTGCGAGCTTCCGTCTCTCGCCGTGTCCATTCGTACTGATGGTGGTGCTCGTGCGCCGTGACGAGCGTCGCCAGTGCCATCAGCCGCTTGCCGACGCCCGCCTCGAGAAGCTTCATGCCCGACCCGTGACGGGCGATGTGCCCCGGACCAGTACCTTCAGGCGCCAATCCACGGCTGTATAACGGCCCTGGCAACGCCTGGGCTTGCGCCTTCGTGTAGGGAAGGCGGCTTCTCGAATCGGCGTGAATGTCGGAGGGTGGCGTAAAGGGCAGCGGCAACAGCTGCTTCCATCCCGGCGGCATCTGCTGGTTGAACGCCGTCAGTCTTACCGCCGTTGCCGCATAGTTGGCCATCAGGGCCACGATATCCACCAGATCAGTCTTGCCGAGAGCCTTCAGCGCGCGCGCGTACGATTCGGCGCCGAGTGCATGCTTCGCAAAGATTTCACGCCCGATCGCAATGATGACCGCCTGCTTGTCGGGGAGGTTCGCCACCGGCCTGCGATGCCGCACGATGTCGATGACGGCCGGCTCGAGTCCGACGGCGAGCGCCTCCATTTCGTGGAGCGACCATTCGTACGGCTGATCGTGCTCGCGCGCCGACGTCAGAATCGCGAGCTCCGTGAGTTGTCGGCCAAGCGGAGACAGCCACCGCACATCGACGCCCGAGACATGCATCCGTATGGCCTCGGCGCCCGCCGCGCCAGATTTCAGCAGCGGAAGCCGGTTACGTGAATCAGGGTTTACGTCTCGGGGAAGCGTGTTGTTCGTGCTTGTTTGCGCGGTCGCAGACGCCGCGGCGCCGAGTACAAGCGAAAGGACCAGAGCCGCCGATCGCACTCTCATGGTCTTCTCTCCGGTCAAGAGGTTCACGAGAGAGTGTATGCCCGCCGGAGCCGTCGCGTGCAGCTATTTGCACCACGAAGGGCACGAAGGTTCAGAGGTGACAGATCGGACCGCTGGGGCACACGTCCGCCATTGGTTCGTGGAACCGAGCGATTGGCGCCGACACGGACGCCAGAATTGAGCGTGTCTAGTTCGCGGTCGCGAGGCTGGGGCGAGTCCGCGCCGGCACGGAGTGTGCCGGTTCAATCAGCAGCCGCAGCGCGTATCCCTGTGGCGTCCCCGTCGCAGAGCGATACGGACCCACCCGGTATACGGCCGACAGCACCTTTCCATGTTTGAGCACAGGCGGCAGATCGGCGGTGTCGCGTCCGTTGCGCTCGATCTGAAAGTGCACGAGACGGTAAAGCGGGATCGACGCGGGCACCTGGCATTCCACGAACGCATCGACGTCGCTGACGTCGCGGGTGATGACCGACACGAACCTGAGCGCGCCGCTTGCGTCGCGCCACGTCAGGCGTCCAGGCACTCGCAGCTTGCGGCGATCGCCGATCCGGTTGCGGAGCAGGGTCGGATGCAGGTGCCCGGCCCGTGAAGTTGCGATAGTTTGAATCACCTTGAGCCCCCTGGGAGGAACGCTTGCCTCATCCTCTCATCAATGCTGGGGCCGGTGTCGCTCTTGTCAGGTGGCAAAACTGTGCAATCTGTAAACTGTTGTAAAACTGTGAGTAATGTCGTACGCCAGATTTCTCGTTACGTGAAAGCATGGATACGTTGTATCCAGTGAGGTGTATACCTGATTACTTCGTATCCGCCGAAATGCCTTCGAGGTGTAACCGCCGCATCTTGAGGTAGAGGCCACGGCGTGTGAGGCCGAGCAGCCGCGCCGTCTCCGAAATGTTTCCACGCGCCCTTCCCAGCGCCGTCACGATGAGTTCTTTCTCGACCTGTTTGACGACCTCCGTCAGGTTTCGAGCGCTGGCGCCGGCGGCCGAGGCTCCACTGGCGACGGCCTCTTCACGCCGCGCCGCCGGCGCGGCCAAGTCGGCTGACAGATGCTCCGGCAGTACCGATCCGCCTGGGGCGCTCATCGCGACCGCACGCTGAACCTCGTTGCGCAACTGACGTATGTTCCCCGGCCACCAGTACCGCGCGAACAGGTCCAGCGTCGCCGGGCTGAGTTGCACGTCGGGTTTGCCAAGCTTGTCACACGCCTCTCGGAGAAAGAAGGTGCTCAGGTGGGGAATCTCCTCGCGCCGGTCGCGCAGGGGAGGCACCTGGATCCGAATGACGCTCAGCCGGTAATACAGATCTTCGCGGAACTTGCCTTCGACCACCCGCTGCTCGAGGTCGGCGTTGGTGGCCGCCAGGACTCGAACATCCACTTTCTGAGGGCGTGTTTCTCCGACCGGCATGACCTCGCCCTGTTCGAGGAAACGCAGTAATTTCGGCTGGACGTCCAGAGGCAGGTCGCCAATCTCGTCAAAGAACAGCGTGCCTCCGGCAGCCGATCGGACCAGGCCGGGCTGGTCGGTGACGGCACCCGTGAAGCTGCCCCGACGATGACCGAACAGCTGACTGTCGGCCAGATCCCGTGTGGTGGTGGTGCAGTTGTACGGGAGGAACATGGCCGCGCGCCGCTGGGAGCCTACATGAATCGCTCGCGCCACCAGGTCCTTGCCGGTTCCACTTTCGCCCGTGATCAACACCGTCAGATCGTGGCCCTGGAGACGCTGAATTTGTTCGACCACGCGGGTCATGGCTGCGCTTGAGCAAATGAAGCCAGGAAGGAGCGGTTCCAGCGGCCGCTCGTTGATCTGTTCCACCGCCAGCGGCGGCCGTTCGCGCGCCCCACAGAGCTCGAATCCCTGGCGCGCAACGGCGGCAAACATGCGCACTTTGCGCCCGGTGCTTTCCGTCAAGCCTGCTGCGGCGACTACGGCGCAGGAGCGCGGACCGTCGTGGTCGCGGCCGAGTGGCTCGGTCATGAGTATTCCCGCGCCGGACCTGCTGCTGCCCTGCAGGGCGGCACGGGCCAGCGCACGCGCAACGTCGTCGTCGCACCCTGCTGCGGCGGCAATACGGACCTCGCCGCCCGCCGCGGCTGTGAAAACGACGGTCGCGTCCGCCTCGGTGGTCTCCAGCAGCGACGTCGCGGTCTCGCGGGCCAGGAGGTCGGGCAAAATGGCCGCATCAACCAGTCGGCGGACAACGGCCTCGTCCTGATCGGGGAAGGTTGCCGACTGGATTGGAGGTTCCTCATTCAGGCGGACGCGGAGCGCCTCGACGTCCTTGAGGTCGCGTTCCGCACCGAGAGTGCCAAACGTGGCGCCTGCCTCATTCAAGTAACGCTCTGCGGCAGACCGATTGCCCGTGGCTACTGCCAGCCGCCCCAGCGCCAGATTGCTGATTGCGGCGTGATAGCGCTCGCCGAGCAAATCAAAGACACTGACACTCTGCGCGAAATCGTGGTGAGCAGCTGCTGGCCGGCCCGTACGCTCATGCACGGTGCCGCGGATCCGCAGGAACTCGCCCCATAAGGCGGGCGCCGCACGCGGGTCCATCCGGGTCTGGCACGCTTCCAGCCGGGCACCTGCCTCGGAGGTTCGACTGCCGGCGACAAGAGCTTCACAAGCCGCAAGTTCGGCCTGGATCGCGTCCGAATCTGGAACGTTCGGTGTTCGCACCATCTCTTCCGCGATGGCAATTGCCTCGTCGAACGCGCCCCGGCGAATCGCCAGCTTGACGCCGAGCACACGCAGGGACCACTCGTACCATCGAATGGCCGAACTGCCATGCGTTCCGTACGCGTCGCTTGCCTGGCGGAGATACTCGCCGGCCCGTTCGTAAGACCCGCGCATGAGATGAATCTGCGCGAGCGTGTCGAACACCGCGCCGGTCGTTTCATGAAACTGGACCGGACTTCTGACCTCCAGCGTTCGCGTCAGTGTTTTCTCGGCGCGCTCCAGATCTCCAAGCTGCACGAGAATCTGTCCCAGCGTGGCAAGCGCGACGGCAAGGCCGTGGCCGGATCCAGCGAGTCGTGGAGCATCACGCTGCGTTCCGCCATGGCGCGAGCCTGGTCGAACCTGTGCCGCATCAGCGCAACGTTCGCTTGGTTGTGAACGATGCCGGCCAGGACATCGTCGGCCGGAATGGCCATCGCGAGACGTTCACCCTGGCGGAGCGCTGCCGCCGCCTCGTCGTACCGACCAGACTGTGCCAGCAGGACCCCCGACAGTGAGTGCACCAGCGCCAGATGGCGGCGATCGCCGGCCGCGTGGAGTGCCGCCGCCGCCTCGGTCAGGTGATCGCGAACAATGCCCGATTCGCCGACGTGCCTGTAACAGTGGGCGAGCTCGTAGTGCGCCAGGCCAATGGCGCGAGAGTCGTGCGCGAGCTCGGCGTGCTTGAGCGCCCGGGCGTGCAGCGCGATCGCGCGCGACTGCTCTCCGCGCGCATAAGTGATGCGGCCGTGAAGCCGCCAAAGCGTGGACAACCGCGCATCGCTAATCGGTTCGCGGATAGTGCCCGGCGGACGTCCCAGGGCGGAGGCTGCCTGCGCGAGGTCGTCCTGCATCAGCCACGCCTCGGCAAGCGCCGTGCGAACCGCCATCTCGTCTTCGCGAGTAAGGGCCGAGGCGCGCAGGAGTGGCGTCAGCAGTTGCGCGGCTTCAGAACCGCGGCCCTTTACGAGGGCGGCACTGGCACGGGCTATCGTCGACTGAAGGTGTCCTGATGCCACGTCGAAAGATGTCGACGGGAGTATACAAGGTATACAGGTCTCCGTAGAGCAGACTTTTAGTCTCCGAGGATTCTGGCGGCAACTCGTTCGAGCAATGAGGGATCCCGTCGAGGGAGGTGCACATGCACCGCCCGGCGGCCCGTTCGTTCCAGCGATTCGAAGTCACCGAGCGCCTGCGCCATTTCCAGGACCCCAAAGGAGTATGGTTCGCCGGGAACCGGCAGGTCTTCGGATGGCCCGGCGGTGATGATGAGAAACACGCCCGTATTCGGCCCACCTTTGTGAAGCTGTCCGGTGGAGTGCAGATAGCGGGGGCCAAACCCCAGCATCGTGGCGCAACCCGCCTTTTCCGCAACTTTGCTGCGGATTCTGTTCAACGTCGGAAGGAAGGGCGTGTCGTCGGGAGGGAGGTACGCGAGCAGTGCGAAATAGTCGCGCGGCCGCAGGAGATCGAGCAGGCCCAACGAATGGGCCTGGCCGTCATGCGACGAAGCAATTGCGGGCGCTGTCCGCACGATTCGCGCACCCTCAATTGCCGCATCCGGTTCGCGAACCGGCAGCCGGTGGTCAGCCGCGTAGCCGGCAAGCAACGCCCGCGTCGCGTCTTTCGCCTGCTGCACATTCGGTTCATCGAAAGGGTTGATGTCGAGCAGCCATCCAGCGGTGGCGGTGGCGACTTCCCATCGGAAGAACTCGGCCCCGAGCGCATTGCCGTCAGCGATCCGAAGCGTGACAACGGGCATGTGGCTGGCCCGGGCTTCCTGGTAAAAGCTCGTGTCGCTCGCTCCGCTGTGCGTCACGGCAACGACCACGCGGTCTTCGGCGCGGGTCACGTCGAAAGTGCTCTCCGCGACCGGCACGATGCCCTTGCCGTGCTTTCCGGTGCTCTCCGCGATTAATTGCTCGGCCCACAGGCCGAATCGCTCCAACGACGCCGGTAACACGAGCGTCAGTTTGTCGCGACCGACGATGCTCGCCGCACCGATCAAGGCGCCGAGTGCCAGTCCGGGGTTGCTTTCAGGATCGGCGATGCGGCACTGGCCGGCCATGTCCCGTGCCGTGGCCAGCAGCGCATCGATGTCGATTCCCATCACCGCGGCGGGGACCAGGCCGAAGAGCGAGAGCGCGGAGAAGCGTCCCCCGATGTCGGACGGATTGATGAAGAGATCCCGAAAGCGCTGATTGGCTGCCTGCCGCTGAAGCACGGTGTTGTCGTCGGTGATGGCGACGAAGTGCGATCCGACGTCGTGGACGGACTCGGCGCGGAGTCGGCGCTCGGCTTCCGCCGAGAGACTGATGAGCTCGATCGTCGATCCCGACTTGCTCGCGAGAATGAACAGCGTCGTCGCCGGCTGCGCCATGGCGTCGCGCACCGCCTCGGGGTCGACCGAATCGAGGACGCGAAAGCGCGGAAAACCGGGCGCCACGCCTATGGCGGCACGCATCACTTCGCTGGCGAGGCTCGATCCGCCCATTCCCAGAAGAACAACGTCTGTAAAACCAGCGTCCCTGACCGAATCGGCAAACGTGCGCAGCCGGGGAATGTGGGGCCGCATGGCGTCGGCGGCATCCAGCCAGCCGAGACGGTCGCCGATCTTGCGCTGGATATCGGCGTCGCCGCTCCAGACATCGAGGCGGCGCGCCCACAGTGCCTCGGAAAATCGACGATCCAACAGCCTGCGGCAGGCTTCCTCGAATGCTGGACGAACCGGTCCTGGCTCGATCGCGAAGGTCACGGGGCAGCTACAATGAGGCTAAAGGACATGGGAAGAATCCTACGCTCTCTGCTACTGCTGCTGCCACTCGTCGTCGCGGCGTGCGCGCAGCCTGAGGAGCCCGCAGCCGGCGCGGTGAGCCGCGTGGCGTCCGCGCCGGCCGCACAGGCCGCAGCGTCGACTCGCTCGCGCATCGTATTCCTCGGGGACAGCCTGACGGCGGGATTGGGTCTGCCTCGTGAACAGTCGGTTCCGTCGTTGATTCAATCGCGGCTCGACGCGGAAGGCTATGCGTACGAAGTGGTCAATGCAGGTGTTTCGGGTGACACATCCGCAGGGGGCCTTCGGCGGCTCGACTGGTCGCTCGAGGGCGACGTCGACGTGCTCGTGGTCGAACTGGGCGCCAATGACGGTTTGCGCGGACTTCCCGTCGCGCAGATGAAGCAGAACCTCGACCAGATCGTCTCTCGCGCCAGGGAACGCGGCATCACCGTCATCCTCACCGGCATGGAAGCGCCGCCAAACTACGGGGAGGCCTATACATCCGAGTTCCGGCGTGTGTTCCGCGAAGTGGCGGACAAACATGGCGTTGTCTTCGTACCGTTTTTCCTCGACGGCGTCGCCGGCATTGCCAGTCTGAACAACTCGGACGGCATACATCCCAACGCGGCGGGGGCCAAAATCATCGAAGGCACGATCTGGCGCGTCCTCGAGCCCGCGCTCGATAAGCTGGATCGATGATCGAGCTTCGCGGCGTCTCCAAGACGGTCGAAAGCGGTGGCCGTCCTCTGACGATTCTGCACCCGCTGGACGTCACGATTCCGTCAGGACGTTTTCTTGCGGTGGTCGGGCCGTCGGGCAGCGGCAAGTCGACGCTCCTCGGGCTGCTGGCGGGCCTCGATGCGCCAAGTACGGGCGAAATCCTGATCGACGGCACCGATATCACGAAGCTCGGCGAAGACGCTCTGGCGCGACTGCGCGGAGAAAAGATTGGATTTGTCTTCCAGTTCTTTCATCTCGTGCCGTCACTGACGGCATTCGAGAACATCCTGGTGCCGATGGAAATTGCCGGCCGGCGCGGTGCCGTGGATCGCGCGCGGCTGCTGCTCGCCGAGGTGGAGTTGTCCGACCGTGGCCACCATTACCCGTCGCAGCTCTCAGGCGGGGAACAGCAGCGAGTGGCCATCGCGCGCGCCCTCGCCAACGATCCTTCCATCGTTCTGGCGGACGAGCCGACCGGCAACCTCGATTCCACGACGGGGCGCCACATCATGGACCTCCTGCTGAACATTCGGCGGTCGAGAAGCTCTACGCTGGTGCTCGTGACCCATGACACGGAGCTGGCGTCGCTGGCCGACTCGCGGCTGTCGATGCGAGACGGTCGATCGGTAGAAGTGCCGGAGGAGGCGCTGCGATGATCTTCGTCGTTCGCATGGCGATGCGCGAGGTGCGCGCATCGTGGCGTCGGTTGTTGTTCTTCTTCATCTGTATCGCCGTGGGGGTCGGCTCGATCGTGGCGCTGCGGTCGCTGATCCAGAGCGTACGCGTGGCGCTGGCCGGCGAAGCGCGCACGCTGCTCGGGGCGGACGTGCTGGTGTCGTCCAATCGCGCCTGGTCGCAGGTGGTGCTCGACACGCTCGATGCGGAAGAGCGTGGCGGCCGCGTGATGCTCCGTTCGGAGACGGTCGAGATCCCGACGATGGTCAGGCCCGCGGAGTCATCGAATCCTGCGGCGCGGACGGTGGAGCTGAAGGCCGTCGGTCCCGAGTTTCCTTTATACGGGTCGCTGACGCTTCGCGACGGCGTGTACTCCCACAGCCGGCTGTCGGGACGCGGCGCGCTCGTGCGGCCCGAGATCCTGGCCCAGTTCGGTTTGAGCGAGGGCGATCGAATTCAAGTCGGCTCAGCGACATTCGAAATCAGGGGCGTCATCACGGCCGAGCCCGGGCGCCGGCTCGGGGCATTCACGCTGGGACCACGGGTACTCATCGATCGCGCGGATCTCGACGCAACCGGTCTGCTCCGGTTTGGCAGCCGCGCGTCGTACCAGCAACTGCTGCGCGTGCCCGAGGCGGTTGCGGAGCAGGTCGTCTTCGAGCTGCGGCAGACGTTTGCCGACGAGTTCGTTGACGTGCGCTGGTATGGCCGCACCGAGGACCAGATGGGTGAGAACCTGACGCGGGCCGAGAACTACCTGAGCCTCGTCGGCCTGGTCGTGCTGATTCTCGGCGGCATCGGCGTGTCGAGCGTCACGCGCGTGTTCGTCCAGCAGAAGGTGCGGAGCATCGCCATTCTCAAGTGCGTCGGGAGCAGCTCGGGACAGATGCTCGCCATCTACATGACCCAGGTTCTGCTGCTCGGCCTTGCGGGCAGCGTGCTGGGCGTCTCGCTCGCGGCCCTGGTGCTGGCCGCGGTTCCGGCGTTCGTCGGCGACCTCACCAGCGTCATGCGGGTCGAATTCGGGCTGACCTCGTCGGCTGTCCTGCAGGGACTCGCGATCGGAATGCTGGTGTCGATGCTGTTCTCGCTCGTGCCGCTGCTGGAAGTGCGACACGTCAAGCCGTCGCTCCTGCTGCGGCAGGACATTCCACCGCCGGCGAGGTTCGACTGGCTGAAGTGGACGGTGATTGCCGGCGTCGCCGCTGCCCTGGTCGCGGTCGCGTCGTGGCAGGCCGGATCCGCTGGAGGTGGGCCTGCTCCTCTGCGGCGGCTTCGTGGCCGTGTCACTTGTGCTGCACCTGGCAGGGGCCGGGCTGGTCCGTGCCGTTCAGCCGCTGCGGTACGCGCGCTCCTTCGCGCTTCGACAGGCGGTGCTGCACATTGCACGGCCCGGCAACCAGACGCGCGTGATCCTGCTGGCGGTGGGCCTCGGATCCTTCTTCATCCTTGGCGTCCGCACGCTGCAGGCGAATCTGCTGCGCGACTTCGCCATTCAGGCCGGAGCCAACGCTCCGGACATGTTTCTGATCGACATTCAGGCGGACCAGCGCGACGAACTGGCGGCGTTCCTCGATCAGGCGAATGGCGAGGCACCTGCCCCGAAATTGATCCCGACCCTGCGTGCGCGGGTGGTGGCTGTACGCGGTCAGGAAATAAATATCGACAGCTACCAGCAGACGAGGGGACGCGGGCTGTCGCGCGAGTACACGGTCACCTACCGTCCCCAGCTCGAGGCCAACGAAGAGCTCATTGACGGTCAATGGTGGGGCGACGCGCCGCTGCAGGGCGGGGCAGAAGTGTCGATCGAAGAGCGCTTCTCGGACCGCGACAGCGACGGAAACTTCCGCCTCGGTTCGCGCATCCAGGTCGGCGATGAAATGCGGTTCGACGTGCTCGGCCGCATCATCGCTGCGCGCGTGACCAGCGTCCGCCGCGTCAACTGGCAGGATTTCCGCGCCGGCGGATTCATGTTCGTCTTCAGGCCCGGCACCTTCGACGGTGCGCCGCACACCTATATCTCGGCACTCCAGGGGCCGCGCGATTCCGACGCGCGGGTCCGGATGCAGGGCGCGCTCACGACGAAGTTTCCGAACGTAACCGTGATCGATTTGCGCGAAATCCTGCAGACGATTCAAACCATCGTCAACAACGTCACTCTCGCGGTGACCGTCGTCGGTATTCTGGTGTTGCTCAGCGGCATTCTGATTCTGGTAGGCGCCGTGTCGATGACGAAATTCCGCAGAGTATACGAAGCCGCCATTCTGAAGACCCTTGGCGCGAACAGCAGGTTGATTGCGACGATGCTCGTGCTCGAGTACGGAGTGCTCGGCGCCATCGCGGGCACGGTCGGGGCGCTCGGCGCGATCGTGCTCAGCTGGGCGATCGCGCGTTACGCGCTCGAGTTGCCCTGGGAAGCCGTGCCGTCAATCACGATCGGCGGCATCATTGGCACTTCGGTGCTTGTTGCGGCGATCGGCGTGCTCGCGAGCATCGACGTGCTGCGGCACAAGCCGCTTGCCACGTTGCGCGCCGAATAGCTAAGATCCGTCAGATCGAGATCCAGGTTCCATGGACGTAGAGACCTACAGGGCGGCCTTGCTCCAGAAGCGCGGAGAACTGCTCGGTGCGAGCACGGCCAAGCCGCTCCAGTGGACAGTCGAGAGCAACTCGGGCCGCCAGGGCGATATGGCGGATCAGGCCAGCGGCAACAACGAAGTCCACATTCAGCTGAAGCTCAAGCAGACCGACGCGAAGATTCTGCAGGCAATTGAAGAGGCGCTGCGCCGAATCGAGGACGGCACTTACGGCGTGTGCCGAGACTGCGGCGAACCCATTGCCGAAGCGCGGCTGAACGCCATCCCGTGGACTCGCGTCTGCATCACCTGCAAGGAAAAGCAGACGGCATGAAACAGGACGAGCTTCAGCGCATCCTCCTCGAGTTTGCCGGCGAACGTGTGGCCCTGCTCGAGCGGCACGAAGCCGGCGCGCGCGTGGTGAGCCACTACGACTTCAACAACGCCTATCAGTACGTCATCAGCCGCGAAGAGACGCACCTGCAGTGGCTGCAGACTGCGCTTGCCGAGTTCGGCGACACGCTGCCGCCGCCGTCGAACAGGCTGGCGGTGCCCGAAGTACCGAAATCGCGCAAGAAAGGCGACGCCACCTCTTTCCGCGCCGTCTGCGAAGACGATGCGCGTCAGCTCGACTCGTTCTTCGAGCGATGGCAGCTGAGGGTCGCCGGCATGACGCATGCGCGCCATCGCAAGATGCTGGATGTCGTGCTCGGCGAATCGCGCGAGCACCAGCGCTTCTTCGAGCAGGCCGCCGCCGGCATCGAAGATCTGCTCGGTCGTCGAACTGGCGGCGTGCCGCGGCAGGGGAGCGTACTGCCGGTCAGGTGGATGGAGTGAGCTTGTTGGTAGCTGGTAGTCGGTAGTCGGTAGTCGTAGTCCCTGCCCGTAGTCGGAAGCCGTCAGGCCTCCGTGGCTGGTTATCGGCCGGCACATCTGTTCGGTTTGATCGGGCTGCAACGATTCGATCAGCCCGTTCAGCATCCGACCAACCTCCGCGGCGCGGTTCATCACTCGTTCGATGTCCTTCGTCGCCGTGAAGCCGAGACGACGCGCAAGTTCGAGCTGCACCTCCAGCTCACCCTGCGAACCCAGCGCGATGTCCAGGTGATGAAGAAACGCACGCTGCCGCTTGCGGCGCTTTCCCTCACCGATATTGGACGGAATCGACACGGCGGCACGTCTGATCTGCGACGTAAGGCCGAACCGCTCGATGGCCGGGAACCGGGCGGACACCCGGTAAACATCTTCGACGAGCGTCATCGCATCCCGCCAGACTTTGAGATCCCGGAACGAGCTGTTGTTATTCATGCGGAGGCGGCTTGCATGTCGTGTGCTGCCGCAAACGCCGCATCATTCCGAAGGATCCCAGAATGAGTACGAACAAAACTGCCGCGTTTCGAGGACCTCAACGAGGCAAATCTTGCAACCTCGGCGGTGCGTCTCCTCGAGCCTGCCCGCCCACCGGGCGGATGCGAACACCCTCCGGAATCAAGAGCGTGACGGTAGCTGCCGGGAGCTCTCGCCGCGAGTGACTACCGACTACCGGCTACCGGCTACCGGCTACCGAGCTACCGACTACCGACTACCGACTACCAGCCAGGGAGGCCAGCAGCTCTGTCACTGTCCGCCCGGTCACCGGGTCTTTCCAGTCAGCCGCGATTTCGGCCAGTGGCGTCAGCACGAACGCCCGGTCGCGAAAACGCGGGTGCGGCACGACGAGATCGGGTTCATTCACGATCAGGTCGCCGTACAGGATCAAATCCAGATCGAGGGTACGCGGCGCGCCCGGGTACGGGCGTTCGCGGCCGAAGCGCCGCTCGATGTCGTGTAGCGCGCACAGGAGGTCGCGTGCAGAGAGCGTCGCATCGCCGGTCGCTGCGGCATTCAGAAACCGCGGCTGGTTACCGACGCCAACGGGATCCGTTTCGTGGAAGGTCGACACGCGCAGGTGTCGCAGATGCTCGTTCAGGGCGGCCACGCCTTCACGCAGCATCCGCGCGCGGTCGCCGAGATTGCTGCCGAGGGCTATGGCAACGGGAGCCACGCCCAAGGATACCGATTATCAATCAGCGAGGTTCCGGAGGCCCTGAAGGCCTCCGTCTACCAGCTATACCCCCGCCTCCGCCGTCTTTGCGTGCTTCCGTCCGCGGAAGCCCTCTTCGAACAACGTGTAGACCGCCGGCACGAGCACCAGCGTCACCATCGTCGACGCAAGAAGACCGCCGATGACGACGCGGGCGAGCGGCGCCTGAAGCTCGCCGCCCTCGCCGAGCCCGATTGACATGGGCACGAGGCCGAGCATCGTAGCCAGAGAGGTCATCAGAATCGGGCGCAGTCGTCTCCGCCCGGCCAGCTCCACGGCTTCTCGCAGCGGGATACCGTCGCGCCGCCGCAGCGTATTCGTGTAATCGACGAGCAGAATCGCGTTGCTGACGACAATGCCAGCCAGCATGATCACGCCGATGAACGCCTGCATGTTGTACGCGGTTCCTGTGAGGTACAGACTTAGAACGACGCCGATGCTTGCCACGGGAATCGAGAACATGATGATGAATGGATCTCGCAACGATTCGTACTGAGATGCCATCACCGCGTAGACCAGCAGCACCGCGAGAATGAGCACAAGCTGGAGCTGCCGGAACGATCGGGCCTGTTCCTCGACCTCTGCCCCGAAGCCTACCGAGAAATCGGGTGGCACGCGCACCTGGCCGATGCGCGATTGCACTGCAGCGACCGCCTCACTGAGGCTCGTCTCGATGTCGGCGTTCACGCGCGTCATCCGCTCCATGTTCTTGCGGTCGATTTGCACCGGCCCCGTATCGCGATCGACGGCGAGCAGGTTGCGAGCCGGCACGACCTGGCCGTGCGGGCGTACTCACGAGCACGTCGCCGATATCGGCGATGCCTTCCCGATCCGCCTCTCGGAGTCGGACGATGATCGGGTACTCGTTGCCTCGCTCGCGGAACTGCGCCGCCTGCGTGCCCGCCACATTCGTTTGAATCGTGCTGGCGACGTACTGCGGCGTCATGCCCAGCGTGGCGGCCTTCGGCCGATCGATGCGGATCGCGATCTCGGGCCGGCCCACGTCGAGCGCAAGCCGCACGTCCGCGATACCCTGGGTACCGGCCATCATGACCCGCGCTTCGTCGGCAATCCGTCGCGCGTCGTCAAGGTCGTCGCCGCGAATCTCGAGCGCGAGCCGCGAATCGGCGTCGCCGCCGAGCATCCTGTTGAGCTGGAAGTTCCCACCGCTCGGGTTCGCGCGCACCATGACACCCGGAAGTCCAGACAACTGACGTCGCAGGTCCTGGGAAATCTGGTCGCTCGTGCGCGTGCGCGAATCGCGCGGGGTGAGCCGGATATTGATGGTGCCTCGGTTGGTGCCGCCGCCGAATCCGAATCCGCCGCCGCCGCCATTCGTGATGAGGGTCTCGGCCTCGGGAACGTACTCACGAACCATCTGCTCGAGCTGCAGCATGACGGCTTCGGTGCGCTCGATGCGCGTACCCACTGGCAGTTCGGCGTTGACGTTGACCTCGCCTTCGTCCGTCTGAGGCAGCAGCTCGGTCGAGAGGAGCGGATACATCAACACGGCCGCAACAACGGAGGCAACGGCACCACCGATGACCGTGGGCCGGTGCGCGAGCGCCACGTGCAACGCCTTGCGATAGCGCTCGTCCACGCGCTCCAGTAGTTGCTCGCTCGCCCGGTACAGGCGGCCCAGTGGTCCTTTGCGGGCCGCCTCTTCGTCGGGCGTGTGCAGCCAGCGCGAGCACAGGACGGGCACGATGGTGACCCCGACGAAGAGCGACATGGCGAGTGAAAAGATCACGACGATGGACAGTTGGCGGAAGAGCACACTAGAGATGCCCGTCAGGAACAGCAAGGGGATGAACACGGCGATATGCGTCAACGTGGATGCAAGAATTGCCGACCAGACCTCCTCGCTGCCGTCGATGGCGGCGGTCATCCGGTCTTTCCCCAGGTGCAGGTGGCGATGCGTGTTTTCGAGCACCACGATCGCCGCGTCCACGATCATGCCTATGCCGAGCGCCAGGCCGCCGAACGTCATCGTGTTCAACGTGAAGCCGCCGAAAAAGAGCAGCGCGAAGGTGCCGATGACCGATACGGGGATCGATGTGCAGACGATGAGCGTCGATCGGAAATCGCGCAGGAACAGGAAGATGATGAGCACAACCAGAAGGCCCCCTATGACGGCGTGCTCCTGGACGTTGTTGATGGCGCGCTCGATGAAGATGGCCTGGTCGTTGGTCACGATGACGCGGATGCCCGGCACCTCGCGATTGATGCGCTCGACTTCCGTCCGGATTCCGGCAGATACGGCCACGGTGTTCTCGCCGGTCTGCTTGTTCACCTGCATTCGGACGGCGGGCTTGCCATCAATCTGAAGAAACTGCCGCCGGTCCTCGGTAGAGTCGACGACTTCTGCGATGTCGCGCAGATAGATGGGCACGCCGTCGCGCGTCATCACCGCGACGCTCCGGATGTCATCGAGATTGGCGAACTCACCCTGGCTGCGGACGAGGTATGTGGCGTCGCCCTGCGACACCTCGCCGAGCGGCACGTTCTGGTTCTCCTGACGCAGCACCTGGACGACCCGATCGACGGAGAGGTTGAGGGCGGTGATTTTCTCCTTCGACAGCTGGATGTGAATTTGTCGGCGGAGCCCGCCGTTCACCGTTACCGCCGCCACGCCGGGCGCGCGCTCGAGGCGGGGCGCGAGCTCGTTTTGCGCGATTTCACGCAGCGTGACCGGATCGAAATCGCCCTCGACCGCCAGATTGATAATCGGCTGGGCATTCGCGTCGGCCTTGAAGATCTGCGGCGGGTCCGCGTCTTCCGGGAGCCGCCCGCGCACCCGGTCGACGCGGCTCCGCACCTCGTCGAGTGCCTCGGACATGTCGGCGCCCCAGGCGAAGTTCAACCTCACCTGGCTCCTGCCCTCCTGGGACGATGAGTTCACCTGCTCGACGCCCGGAACGGCGCTGGCGGCCTGCTCGAGCGGACGCGTCACGAGCTGTTCCATCTCGAGTGGACCGACGCCGGCGTAATTGACAAACACGCTGATCGTCGGCATCGCGAAGTCAGGCATCAGATCGACGGGCAGCCGGGTGAGCGAGATCGCCCCCAGGAGCACAACAACCGCGCTGATCATGAACATCGTGACCGGGCGATGAATCGCAAGACGAGGAATACTCATCACACTCTCCGCGAAGTAGTGGGCCGACCTTAAGGTCGGCCCCTACACTCCAATCTTTTTCAAGGTGTCGCCGTGGCAGGACGCTGTCCGCGCCTGCCTCCAAGCCCGCGGCGTCCGGCATTCTCGCCGCCAGCCGCGGCACCGCCGAACTGGCGGTCCGACGAAACGGCTCCAGCGGCACCCGCGCGCGGTGCATCGGCGGCCTTGCCCTGCCGATCTGTCGGCGGGCCTTCACGGTCGCCCGGAGGCCCCGCCGTACCCTCGCCGTCACCGCGGCGTCCGGCCGAGTCATCCGCGAGCACGACACGGTCGCCGTCCCGGAGACCCGCCGCACCAGTTGTGACCACGCGGTCGCCCTCGGCAACACCGTCGAGAATCTCAATCTGTTCGCTCTCTTCGATGCCGACGCGGACCGGTCTGAAGGACACCGTGCTGTCGCCGGATGCTACGAACACGCCGCGCCGTCCCGTATAGTCGACGACGGCGTTGGTCGGTACGACGAGCGCGTCCTTCCGTTCGTCAGTAGTGACCGTCACGCGAGCATACATGCCCGGCTTCAACCTGAAACCCGGGTTCGGAATTTCGACCTCGATCGGCGCAGTACCGAGTCGCCGGATCGAGGACCGGCGCGAGACGTGCGATCCGACCAGTGAAAACCTCGCCGGGGTACGCATCGACTTCGACCCGGGTCATGTCGCCCGCTTGGATTTGGCTCAAATCCTTTTCAACGATGTTGGCGACCAGCCGGACGCGGCTGATGTCCACGACATCGACGATGGCGGCATTCTGACCGACGGATGCGCCAGGGTCGACGCCACGACGCGCGACGAAGCCGTTGACCGGTGAGACGACCACGGTGTTGGCCAGATTGATCCGCAACTCGTCCAGCCGCGCTGACGACTGTGTGTTCTGGGCGCGCGCGAGGTCGAGCTGCGCGACGGCGGCCTGGTAGCGTGCCTCGGTGTCGTCGAGGGTCTGCTTCGGCAGAAGCTGCCGCTCGAACAGGTTGCGGGAGCGTTCCGCGTTGGTTTCCGCGAGCTGCAGGTCGGCTTCGCGTTGACGAATCGTGGCACGCGACACCTCGAGACCGGCCTCTTGCTGTTTGACCTGTTCCTGAAGCTCGAAATCCTCGATCTTCGCGATCCGCTGACCGCGTTTCACCGGGTCGCCGAGTCGTACGTAGATCGCTTCGAGCCGGCCGGCCGCGCGAGGTACGACCGCGACCGTCGCATCACCAATCAGGTTACCGACAACGACGAGCTGCTGAGCGACCGACCCGCGAGTGGCTGTCGCGGTTTCAACGGTCATCGGGCCAGTACCACCTCGGCCACCACGTCCACCGCCGAATCCCTCACGTCCGGCGCCGCTGCCACGCCGGCCGCCTCCGGCATCGGCCCCCGCTCCATTGGGCGTCTGGGCCGCCGCCGGATCGCGGCTGAACCAGCCTGCGTACGCAGCCAGGCCGACAGCAGCGGCAATCACCACGCCAATCACGACGAATTTCTTCATGTCCCTGAACTTCCGCCACCGGCGGCCGCAGTCGCCACGATGATTTTTTTCATTGTCCTAATTCCGGCCGCCCCCAACGCCGCCGAAGCCGCCTCCGCCAAAGCCGCCGGCGTCAAACCCACCCCCGGCGGCGCCGGCACCGCCGGCATTGACGTCTCCTCCTCCACCGCCGCCGCCGGCGTTGAGCGAGGTGACACCGCCGCCTCGCGCACCCGGCGCTTCCTGCACGCGCTGGAAGTCGACACGGGCTCGCCGATAATCGAGGAGCGCTCTCAGCTCGGAATTCTGAGAAGTTGCGAGATCGCGCTGTGCCTGCACGACGAAGAAGTTGGTGGACAGTCCGACTTCGAAGCGGCTTTGTTCCGCCTGGAGACGCGTTTCGGCGAGTTGCCGCGCTACCGTCGCGGTCTCGTATCGCGTCAAGCTGCTCTCGACCTGGAGGGCGGCGTTGGTAACTTCAGTGGCTACCTGCAGCTCGAGAGCCCTCAGCTGTGCCGTGGACTGGTTCAGCTGGATGCGTGCGCGTGCGTAATTGGCGGCCGCGGCGCTGGAGCCAAGCGGGTACGACAGGTTCAACTGGAAGTTCCACGTCGGATAGCTGATCCCGGTCAACGTGCGCAGGGCGTCGGCATAACCGCCCGGGACCGTGCCGATCACCGGTACTGCCCAGCCCGGTGCCCTGACGAATGAACTGCGTGCCGCCGAGGCCTTGCGCGCCATACGTGGCAAGGAGGTCGATGTTCGGAAGGGTCTCGTTCCGCATGAACTCCAGCGTGGTGTTGTTTCCCTGAATCTGACGGCGGGCCTGCTCCAGATCCGACCGGTTCTGCAACGCCTGGCGCACGGCGCCTTCGACGTCGAGCGCCTCGGGCGCGAAGATTGGCTGATCGACCGGATTGAGTGCCGCCCGCCAGAGTGGATCATCGGTGCCGCCGACGATGAGACGCTTCAGGCTGAGCTCGGCCGTGCGCCACGTCGCCTCGGCCTGCGCCACCGCCTGACGACGCGTAGCGGCTTCTGCCTGCGCCTGCACGACGTCGAGAGGGGCCATCGTACCGATCTCCACCCGCGTCTGGTTGTCTTCCACGAGCCGTTCCGCCAGCGTCAGCGATCCGCGAGCAACCTCCATGGCCTCGATGGCGTACAGCAATTCCCAGTAAGCGTTCCGCACGTCCGAGAGCGTCGCCGCGATCGTCCCGCGGAGCTGGATTTCTGAAATCTCGCGATTGATCGCCGTGACGCGGAGCTGCTGCCGGTTGTTGTCGATGAGAAATCCGCGCAACAGCGGCTGAGTGAGCGTGAGGTTGAAGTTGGATGTGTAGGTCGGATTGAAGTTGGCGAAGATGTTCGATGTCACCTGCTTCCGGTTGTTGAACTGGAAGGACACATCACCGCCGCCCCACGGCAGCGCCTGAAAGATGCCGGCGTTGTAGTCGGTCGTGTCGTTCTGCACGATGTTGCCGCCGTTCAGCTGGTTGGTGGGCGGCTGCACGACGGCGCGCTGGAGGAACGTCGACGTGGCGATGGGGTGATACGCCGCCCGGAGGCGTGCAATCGTGAGGTCGAAGGTTTGCGGATTCAGACGCTCGACAGCCAGCTCGAGGTTGCGTTCGAGCGCCCGCGTCGTTGCTTCTTCCAGCGTCAGATCTGCGAGCGTACCAGGAGGCGCCTGAGGCGCTGTGGGTCGCGTCTGTTCTGCCTCGGTGCGCGCGGCGATGAATCGCTGGGCGGCGACACGTGCAATGTCGGCGAGACGGGTCTGCTCGGCCGTATCCTGGGCAAACGACATTGCCGGGATCACCAGCAGAACCAGCGTCGCCAGGGCAGACGGTCGAATCAAACGCGCGGACGGTCGATTGGCGTCAAACTGCACAACAGACATATGAAGTTTCCTGAAAGTGATCGAATCAGCGAATCAGCGCTGGCGGCGACTGCGATCCCGGTTGTTGCGTTCCTCGGCCAGCGCGGTGAACTTGGCCCACTGATCGGCCGTCAAGGTGCGCCGCATCCGCAACAGCATCATCGTGCGTGTCTTGTTCAGCTCCGAACGGGCCGTTTCGACGATTCCCACGTACTCGAGCACGGACGCATCATCGCCTTTCTCGATAAGCCGATCGAGCTGCTCTTCCGCCCGGTTCAAGCTGTCCATGCGCTCGCGCAGTGTCGGCTGGGTCTTCTGGAAGATCGCCTCGAGCCGGGCGCTTTGCTCGACGGTCAGAGCGAGCTCGCGGCGGAACTGCTCGTCCTGCCACCACTTACCGCGCTGCGCCAGAACTGGCGCACCCGCCAGAATCACCAGGGTGACAAGGGCGCCCGACCGGATCAGTATTTTCGAGACTTTCATGGGTGACCTGTCCGACAATACGGTTGGCCTGCCAGACCTGTTTACTGGATCTGGCTGCAAGTAATACCAATACCATGGGTTTCGGCTGCAAGCGGTGCGTGGCATATGGATTGCGCGCGTGGCTGGAAGATAGCAGGGTCGCACCCGGTCGCTCAGCCGGGTAGCCGTAACCTGCAGTGGCGGTATTTTACGCCGAGGATGGCGACGATGAGACGACTGGTGGTCATACTCATGATACTTGCCCTGCTGGTGGCCGGAGTCGCCCTCGCGCAGCAGGGATTCACGCTGCGAGGTCGCGTCGGCGCCACCGACCAGGAGGCGCAGGAAGGCTACTTCGCGATCGATAACCAGACCATGATCGTCGTCAAGCCCGGCAGCGAGCTTCACGCCTACATGCGCTCCCGGGTGGGTCAGCGGGTCCGCATCACGATTGAGCCGGAGACGGGATCGAATTAGCGCCGTCATTCGGTCGCGTCACCGGATTCAGACTAGCTACTACCCGGCGTTCGCGATTCGATCCAGTCGCCGGATTGCCGCATCCACGAGGTTGTCGGGCGTCGAAGCGCCGGACGTCAGGCCGATCGTCACCTTGCCCGGCGGCAGCCAGTTGGTCGTCGTGACCTCTTCCGGCCGTCCAACCGGCTTGTGGCGGATCGCCATTCCTGAGAGCAGACCTTCCGGATCCGCAATGTGATAGGTGGGCACCTGGAGGGCGCAGATTCGCGCCAGGTTGCACGTGTTGCTGCTGTTGAGGCCGCCAATCACGACCATCAGGTCTACTTTCTGTTCGTCGAGCAGTATCTTGACCGCATCCTGCCGGTCCTGCGTCGCGCTGCAGATGGTGTCGAAGGCGCGAAAGCGCTCCAGCAGGCCCCGTTCACCGTGCCGGCTGCGCATCGCCCCCTTGAGCATCTCACCCACTTCGAGCGACTCCGAGCTGAGCATCGTCGTCTGGTTGGCGCAGCCGATGCGCTGCAGGTCGCGGTCAGGATCGAATCCCGGCGACGTGGCGCGATCGAATCGGGCGAGAAACGCCGCGGGATTGTCGCCGGCGCGAATGTAATCGCATACGATCCCGGCCTCTTCGCGATCGAGCACGATCAGGTACCGGCCGCTGCCGGCATGAAGCGCCTGTGACGCGGTGGCCCGTGTCTCCTCGTGCCAGTACTTGCCGTGAATGATTGAAGTAAAGCCTTCCTCCGCGTACCGCTTCACGTTCTTCCAGACGTTCAGCACCGATCCGCACGTGGTGTCGACGAGGATGCACCCGCGTTCCTGAAGATCGGCAAGGAGCTCGATCGTCACTCCAAACGCCGGCAGAATGACGACGTCGGCGGGTGTGACACGGTCGAGCGATTCCCCCGCGTCGGTGAGGAAGCGAATCCCCTGAGCGCGCAATTCGGCGTTCACATGCGGGTTGTGAATAATCTCGCCGGTCAGATAGACCGTACGTTGCGGAAAGCGCCGCCGGGCCTGGTATGCGTAATCGACGGCGCGGTCCACTCCGTAACAGAAGCCGAATTCACGAGCGAGGTGAACAGTGATGCGTCCGGAGGTGTATTGGAAGTCGGCGCTGCTTGATTGCCTCGATGAGATCGCTGTGATAGCTCTCGGCCAGGACGCCGGCGACCTCGTGCTTGAGATCGAGGCCTTTGCGGAAAATCAGCGGGGGCACTACTGCGTCGCGACGTCCCAGACGCGCGGCGTCATGTCGTCAAGCGGGCGCAGCGAAGCGCCGCCGGTGCCTTCGATGGCGACTTCCAGTAGTCCGAGAAACTCTTCTTCTGACATCGTGGTCGACACCGCTTGCAGTGTTGCTCCTGCCGGCTGAAGCACGGACTGCGCCGGAGCGACTCTCCACTGATACGGCACGACGTGCACGAGATGTCCGGCGAGCACGCCGATAAGGAGTCCGGCCGCGGCGGCACCTGCAATCCAACGCATGCCCGGACGGGCGCGTAGCGACGGCCCATGAACGGAGTGAGCGGGGAACGTAATGACGCGGCCGGGTCGTCCGTCCTGGTCGAGTCGGTGAAGAATCCGCGCTCGCTGTTTCGCCAGGCGGTCCGCGCTGAACACGGCGTCGGCCTCTGCTGTCGCCACAGTGGTCACATCGGACAACATGCGCAGCAGCGCCGCGCTGCGTTGCGCGCAGGCCGGACAGTCGTCGAGGTGCTGTCGTTCGGCCGCGAACGGCGCTTCGTCCAGGTACACGTCAATGAGCCGATCGTCCGACAGATGACCGTTGCGCATCTTCATCGCTCACGCGCCAGCAAGCCGCGCAGCTTCCGAACGGCCCGAAACAGGTGGACACGAACCGTCGCCTCGCTGACGCCCAGCGTCTGGCTGACTTCGTTCGTGGTCTGCTCGGCAATCTGACAGAGAGTGAACACGAGCCGCTGTCGTTCGGGGAGCTGATCGACTGCCGCCATAATCCGTTGCCCGCGTTCGCTCGACAGCAGCCGCTCTTCGGGTGTCTGCTGTGGAGCTACGGGCTCCGGGGTAAGCGTCTGACCTGAAGAAGATGAGGCTGGCACCGTCCATCGAAGACGGCGGGAGCGAGCCTTCTGCAGATCGAGACACCGGTTGACGAGGATCCGGATAAACCACACCTCGAATGGGAGCTCTTCGCGGTAGGTCGTGATGTGCGTGAACACCTTTACGAATGCATCCTGCACGGCTTCGTCGGCATCATGCAGGTCCCGCAAGTATTGATACGCGATGCGCGCCGCGCGACGCTGCAGCAGCGTGACGAGCTCGGCGAATCGCTCGCGTGCGGCATCACGTTTCCCGACGACGAACAGTGCCTTGACTTCGGCCGCCACTTCCGAGTCGCGAGACCGCAGGGGTGCGGGCGCTGGCAGAGCCGTCGGAGACGATGTTCGCCGTGGAATCGTTCTGGACATGAATACGGCGCCTGAAACGGCGCGTTTACCAGTCCAAGTACTATACTCCAAACGGGTTGAGGGCACTCTTACCCGTTGACTTGGTTCCGACGCGGCCGCTACCATCGGAGTTCCTTTATGGCCATTCAAGTTGAACGTGCGCGGGGGCTTGAGGCGGCCGGCATTCTTCGCTCAGGCCCGGTTCACTGGAACCTGAGTAATCCGGTGCTCACCGAAGTCGCTCTCCAGCGACGCGAAGGTCAGATCGCTGCGGAAGGACCGCTGGTTGCCCGGACAGGTCACCATACCGGACGATCGCCCAACGACAAGTTCTTTGTGCGCGAGCCCTCGAGCGAACCGCACATCAACTGGGGCGACCTGAATCGCGGCATCGACCCGTCGTCATTCGACGCGTTGCACCGCGACCTGGTGGCGTATCTCCAGGATAAGGAGCTTTTCGTCCTTGACGCCTGGATAGGTGCCGATCCGGCGTATCGCGTACCGGTGCGGGTTGTGAACGAGTTCGCCTGGCACAACCTGTTCGCGCGAAACATGTTCCTGCCCGAGAACGATCCGGCGCTGAGGGCCGTGCATGTACCGCAGTTCACGGTCATCGATGCGCCGAATTTCAAGGCCGACCCTGCCCGGCACGGATCGCGATCGGACTGCTTCATCTTCGTCCATCTCGGCAAAGGGTTGGTTCTGATCGGCGGCACCAGCTACGCCGGCGAGATCAAGAAATCGATCTTCACGATCCTCAACTACGTGCTGCCACTGAAGGGCGTGCTCTCGATGCACTGCTCGGCGAACGTCGGCCAGGACGGCGACACGGCGCTTTTCTTCGGCCTGTCAGGCACCGGAAAGACGACGCTGTCGAGTGATCCGGTCCGGCGGCTGCTCGGCGACGACGAGCACGGGTGGAGCGATCGCGGCGTGTTCAATTTCGAAGGCGGCTGCTACGCGAAGGTCATCAAGCTGTCTGCGGAGGCCGAGCCGCAGATTTATGCGACCACGCGCCGGTTTGGAACGCTGCTCGAGAACGTCGTCATGGACCCCGATACGCGCGTTCTCGATCTGGATGACGCGTCGCTCACGGAAAACACGCGCGGCTCGTATCCTCTCAACTTCATCGACAACGCAATCCTCACAGGTCAGGCTGGTCATCCGCAGAACATCGTCATGCTCACGGCCGATGCCTACGGCGTGCTGCCGCCGATTGCGCGGTTGACGCCCGAGCGCGCGATGTATCACTTCCTTTCCGGCTACACGGCCCGCGTGGCCGGCACCGAGAAAGGCGTGACGGAGCCAAAGGCGGTTTTCAGTACGTGTTTCGGCGCGCCATTCCTTCCGCTGAGTCCGAACGTTTATGCCCAACTGCTCGGGAAGAAAATCGAGCAGCACAACGCCAGAGTGTGGCTCGTCAACACGGGATGGACCGGTGGACCGTACGGGGTCGGCAGCCGCATGAAGATTGCGCACACGCGCGCCATGATTTCGGCGGCGCTCAGCGGCCAGCTCGACAAGGTGAGCTATCGCCCGCATCCGATTTTCAACGTGGACATACCCGCGACATGCCCGGGTGTGCCCGAGACCGTTCTCGATCCCCGCGCCACCTGGCCCAATCCACAGGCGTACGACGAGCAGGCACGGAAGCTGGCTGCGATGTTCGCTCAGAACTTCAAGCAGTTCGAGAAAGATGTCGCGCCGGCGGTCAGGGAGGCAGGGCCGAGAACCTAGAAGCGTGAACGACAGTATTCAGTACGAGCCGGTCATCGGCCTCGAGATTCACGCGCAGCTGCAGACGCGGACGAAGATCTTTTGCGGGTGCAGCACGGCCTTCGGCGCCCCGCCCAACACGCAGGTCTGCCCGGTCTGCCTCGGCCTTCCCGGTGCGCTTCCCGTTCTCAATCGCGCGGCGGTCGACTACGCCATCAAGGCCGCTCTCGCTCTCGGCTGCGATGTGCAGCCAGTCTCGATCTTCGCGAGAAAGAACTACTTCTATCCCGATCTTCCCAAGGGGTATCAGATCTCACAGTACGAACGCCCGCTCGCACTGCGCGGGTCGCTCGACATCACCGCAGGCGGACGGCGGCGCATCGGCCTCACCAGAATTCACCTCGAGGAGGACGCCGGCAAATCACTCCACGAAGGTTTTCCCGATTCGGATCGCCGCACCTACGTCGATTACAACCGCAGCGGCGTCCCGCTGATCGAAATCGTCACGGAACCCGACATGCGATCGGCGGCGGAAGCCTCCGAATTCTTCGAACGGCTTCGCGACATCCTCGTGTGGATCGGCGTCAACGATGGCAACATGGAGGAGGGAAGTCTGCGGTGCGACGGCAACGTGTCGGTTCGGCCCGCCGGTCAGGCCGCGTTGGGCGTCAAGACGGAAGTAAAGAACGTCAACTCCTTCCGCTACATTCAAAAGGCGCTCGAATACGAGATAGAGCGGCAGATCGACGTGCTCCGGAGCGGTGGCCGCGTCGTGCAGGAAACGCGTCTGTTCGATTCAGCGGCCGGCCGTACGTTCTCGATGCGCAGCAAAGAGGAGGCGCACGATTACCGGTACTTTCCAGAGCCGGATCTGTTGCCGCTCGTTGTTGATGCCGCTCGAATAGAAACAGTACACACAGACGCTGCCCGAGCTGATTGAGGCGCGCCGGCAGCGATTCGTCGCTGCGTACGGTTTGCCGGAGTACGACGCGGGCGTGCTCACTCAGTCGGCCGCGCTGGCCGATTACTTCGAACGGGTGGCCGGCGACGCAGGGAATCCAAAAGCCGCCAGCAACTGGGTCATGGGCGAGCTGCTGCGAACGTTGAAGGACCGCGGCACCGGCATCAACGAAGTGCGCCTTGCGCCCCAGGCGCTCGCCGGCTTGATTCGCCTCGTGGACAAAGGCGCAATCAGCAGTTCCGTCGCCAAGGACGTGTTCGCGAAAATGTACGACTCAGGACGATCGGCCGACGACATCGTGGCGGCCGACGGGCTGGCGCAGATCGATGACGAGTCGGCGCTCGTGGCGCTGATTCAGGACGTCATCGCCCGGCACGGCGACGCGGTAGCGCAGTACCGTGCAGGGAAGAACGCGACATTTGGCTTTCTCGTTGGCCAGGTCATGAAGGGTAGCGGCGGGAAGGCGAATCCCAAGCTGGCCAACCAGCTCCTGAAGCGAGAGCTGGACAGTTAAGCTCGGACAGTTAAGCTCGGGTTCCCCCGAACCACGCCACGAGCTCAGCACCGGAATTTGAAACTTGGAACTTGGAACGCTGAACCTGGAACGGTATACTGACCTTATCCAACGACAGCGTAGCCCGAGTGCACAGGCAGCGTGATCGAGACGCATCACCTCTCGAAGTTATACAGCCGCGGTTTGTACGCGCTGCGCGATCTCACCATCACCGTTGGCACAGGTGAGTTCGTCTTCCTGACGGGCCCGAGCGGTGCGGGCAAATCAACCTTTCTTCGCCTGCTCTTGCTGCAGGACCGTCCGAGCGAAGGCAGCCTCATTGTCAACGGACACGACTTGTCCAGATTGTCGCGACGCGAGATTCAGGACTACCGCCGCGGCATCGGTTTCGTCTTCCAGGATTTCAAACTCATTCCGACGCGTACTGTCCTCGAGAACATTTCGTTCGTACCCGAAGTGCTTGGCGTTCCACATGCGCAGCAGCGACGCAAGGCATTTCAGGTGCTGAAATGGGTTGGCCTCCAGCATCGGATGAACGCCTATCCTCATGATCTATCGGGCGGTGAGCAGCAGCGTGTCGCCATCGCGCGCGCGGTGGCAGGCGATCCTACCCTTCTGCTCGCCGATGAACCCACCGGCAACCTCGATCCTGATCTTTCGCTCGAAATCATGAATCTGCTGCGCGAAATCAATGCGGGCGGGACGACGGTGCTCGTGGCGACACACGACCGGGAGCTGATTCGGCTCGTGGGGCGCCGTACGATTACGCTCGAGCAGGGCAGGGTCGTGGAGGTCGCATGAGGGCGCTGGACTATGCGCTTCGCCAGGGATGGTCGAGTTTGTGGCACAGCCGGGGGTCAGGCGCGTTCGCCATCCTGGCAATCGCCCTGGCCATGATCGTGCTCGGCGCGCTGCTTCTGACAACGTGGAATGTCGAGCGCGTGCTGGCACAGTGGTCTTCGGCTGCGGAGTTTTCCGTATACCTGCGCGACGATGCGTCATCGGAACAGCGTGGAGCCATCGAGGCGGTGATCGATCGAAGCGGTCTCGTCACCGATCGTCAGTACGTGTCTAAAGCGGATGCCCTCGGGCGATTTCGCCGCGAGTTTGCCGAGCTGGCCTCACTCACGAACGACTTCGACGACAATCCGTTTCCCGCGTCGCTGGAAGTCCGTGTCCGTTCTGACGCGCAGGAAGATGGGCGCGCCGATGCCCTGGTCCGCCGCGTGTCGGCGTTGCCGGGCGTCGCCGATGTGCGGTACGACCGCGAATGGCTCGCCCGGCTTGCGTCGGGCTTGTCCGCGGTGAGAGGGGTGGGATTCGGGCTGGCGGTCGTCATGGCCCTCGCCGCCGCGGTCACCGTGGCGAGCGTCGTCAGGCTGGGACTGAACGCGCGCCGGGGCGAGCTCGAGATCATGCAGCTGGTGGGTTCCCCGCTCGGCTTCATCCGGGGGCCATTCATCGCAGAGGGGGTAATGCAGGGGGGCTTCGGCGCCCTCGTGGCGCTCGCGTTGTTATGGATGGGCTTGGCTGTCGCCAGTGGCTGGTGGGCGGACGAATTAAGCGTAATCCTCGAGGGCAGCTCGCTCCAGTTCCTGCCGCCCCGACTGTGCGCGGCCCTGGTAGCCGGCGGCATGGCGGTGGGCGGCCTGGGGGGCTTTGCGGCTTCCCGGCACGCGATTTAGAACCCGGTTGACGCGGTGTCCGGTGTGCGTTGACAGGAAACCGGGGCGCTGATCTACACTGAAAAGGAAATCAATTCATGGCGGTGCCACGGAACCGGGTTGCGCGTTTCCTGACCGATTCTCGTCCCCAGCCAGAGTCGGTCTTTTACTCCCTGTCAAACTTTTATCGGGAAGAGTTCATCAAATGCCAGCGCTGCCTGGACGCGCAGCGCGAGTATTACTCGGACCGCGCGATCAGCGAAGTCCAGCAGGCACTCACGAAAGTGCTGGCACAGCTCGACAGCTTGTGCGCCACCGCTGACGCCGATCAAGTAGTCAGCCGCCTCCTTCAGCAGTTCGACACCGTTGCCCGCCCCTCAGCCTGGTCCGATCCCCGACACACTCACTGATACTCATTTACGAATTAACGGATCGACGTATTTACGCGTCGAGAGTTGTGTACGAACGATTCGTAAGGCGTTACATTTCTTAAATCCGTAAATCCGTAAATCCGTAAATCCGTCAATTCGTAGATTTCGCCGATATCTTGTTAAGTTCTCTTCGGAACGATCTGCTGGTCGTCGTGCACGCTGCCCTCGCAGCAGTCGATGCCGGGTCGCTCCTGCGCAGCGCTCTCGCCGCGGCCGACGTGACGACAGCGTTACACGCGGCGCGGTCGGTCGATGTTGTCGCGGTTGGCAAGGCCGCCGCATCGATGCTTGCGGCGGGAGCCGCGGCGGCGCCGGTGCCGTTGCGCCAACTGGTCGGCGCCGCGGCTGACAGGAGCGGAAATCTGCCTCCGGGGACCCGGTGGCACACGACCAGCCATCCGGTTCCGGACGAGCGGAGCCTCTCAGCGGCTCGCG
Source organism: uncultured Acidobacteriota bacterium (assembly GCA_963814955.1). GTDB lineage: Bacteria > Acidobacteriota > Vicinamibacteria > Vicinamibacterales > UBA2999 > DATCJA01. Next base: position 137,282 of record CAWFEX010000002.1, on the reverse strand, counting down.
ATGTCCTCCACCTGGCGCGCGCAGCAGATGAGCGCGATCTGCTCCTGGTCTTCCTGTCGGGTGGTGCCTCTTCGATCATGGCACTCCCAGCCAACGGGCTGCCACTCGAAGACAAGCAGCAAACATCGAAAAAGTTGCTGGAGCTTGGTGCCGAGATTCACGACCTGAATACGGTGCGCAAGCACCTGTCGGCGATCAAGGGAGGATGGCTCGCGGCCGCAAACGCAGGAATGACGCTGACGCTGGCCTTGTCCGACGTCGTTGGCGATGACCTGTCGTCAATCGGGTCCGGGCCCACGGTGTCCGACGCGACCACGTTCCGAGAGGCGCTGGCGGTTCTCGACAGGCATGGCGGGCGTGAGAACTACCCGGCCTCCGTCGTGGATCGTTTGACGCGCGGGGCAGCGGGTGATGTCGCCGAGACACCGAAGCCGGGCGACCCGCGCCTGGCGCGCTCGATCGCCCGCGTCATAGGCGGAGGCTGGACGGCCGTCGAGGGCGCGCGCGCCGCCGCAGCATCGCTTGGCTATGTGGTGCACGTGGTCGAGCGTCCCGTGATCGGCGAGGCGCGCAACGCAGGTGACCACCTGCTCCGGACCGCCGCGCAGATCGTCAAGGCCCACCCGCGATCGCGGCTGTGCATCGTTGCGGCAGGCGAAACGACCGTGCGCACAACCGGCTCCGGCAAGGGCGGCCGCAACCAGGAATGCGCGCTGGCAATGGCGCGCAATCTCGACACGATTGGATCGGAGGTGGTGGCGGCGAGCGTCGGCACCGACGGCATCGATGGCCCGACCGATGCGGCCGGCGCGATTGTCGACAGCACGACGCTCGCGAGGGCAGAGGCAGCCGATGTGGGTCCACCGGAGCGGTATCTGGAGGAGCACAACAGCTACGTCTTCTTCGATGAGCTTGGCGATCTGATCCGCACGGGTCCGTCCGGCACGAACGTCGGAGATCTGCAAGTCATACTGGTGGGGTGACAAGGCGCCCGGCGCGACGCGCACTCTGAAGCGTGCGCGCTACGCACTCGCTACCGACTACTAACTACCGACTACCGACTACCAACTACCGACTACGCATGCATTCCCGCGACGACATTCTCAAATTGATCCGCGACAAGGTTCATCATCCGGCCAGCGCGCGCGAGCTCGCGCAGCTGCTTCGCGTGCCACGCGACGAACGCCACGCGTTCAAACGGCATCTGAAGTCACTGGTCAACGACGGCGTTCTCCTGCAGATTCGAGGCAACCGATTCGGGTTGGCGGAGAAGATGGATCTCGTCGTGGGACGTCTGAAGACCAATCCCGCGGGCTTCGGATTCGTCGTGCCGGATGACGTCACGGGTGACAGGTCGTCTCGCAGGCCCGAGGGAAATGTCGACCCCAGCGCTCGAAACAGGGGTGTGACGGGTCCGCTGCGCGTCACGCGCCCTGCGCACGCAAGCCGGGGTCCGCGCGAATCGAAGATCGCGCAGCCGGCGCCAGACTTGTACATCGCGGCGGGAAACATGATGGACGCCATGCACGGCGATCGTGTCGTGGCGCGGATCGAGCGACACACCGAGCGCGGCATCGAGGGTCGCGTCATCCGGATTCTGCAGCGAGGCCTGGAGACCGTCGTCGGACGCTTTGAAGTCGATAGCGCGAGGCTGGGCTACGTCGTTCCGTTCGACCGGCGCGTGCTGTCTGACATCCACGTCCCGACAGGCGAATGGTCGTCGGCTGAGCCCGGCGACATGGTGCTCGTGGAGATCACGAAGTGGCCGACGGCCACACGCGGCCCGCTGGGCCGCATCGTCGAAGTGCTCGGACGCGTCGATGAGCCCGGTGTCGACACCCAGATCATCATTCGCAAGCATCAGATTCCCGATGCGCATTCGGAGGAATCTGTCGAAGAAGCGACGCGACTCGGAACTGCCGTCAAAGATCGCGACATCCGCCCGCGGACCGATTTTCGTGCGGTGCCAACCGTCACGATCGATGGCGAACACGCGCGTGACTTCGACGACGCGATCACGATTGAGCGACTGGCGAGCGGCCACTACTGGCTCGGAGTGCACATTGCTGACGTCTCGCACTATGTTCAGGAGGGCAGCGCGCTCGACGAGGAAGCGTACGAGCGCGGGACGTCCGTCTATTTTCCAGAGCGCGCCGTGCACATGTTTCCGGCGGAGCTCGCGACCGGACTGTGCAGCCTGAACCCGAATGTCGATCGCCTGGTGCAGTCGTGTGTGATGGAAATCGACCGGCACGGCAACGTCGTGCGCTACGAGATCCACGACGGAGTGATCAACAGCGATGCGCGGATGACGTATACGGACGTCAACGCGATCCTCACCGATCGCGACGAAACGACGACGACGCGATACGTCGATCTCGTGCCGATGTTCGAGTTGATGCGGGAGCTGTTCGAGATACTGAACGCACGGCGGCGCCGGCGCGGGTCAATCGACTTCGACCTGCCCGAAACCGAGGTCGTGCTCTCCGAACTCGGAGAGATCGAGGCCATCATTCCTTCGGAACGCAACGTCGCGCACCGGATCATCGAAGAATTCATGCTTCTCGCCAACGAAACGGTGGCGTCGCATCTTGTTGCGGAAGATACGCCGGCACTGCACCGAGTACACGAGCAGCCGGACCAGCAGAAGGTCGAGGACTTCGAGGCGTTCATCAGCACGCTTGGCTACAGTCTGGGTGCTCATGGGCACGCATTGCGGCCGAAGCACTTTCAGAAGCTTGTCGACCGCATCCGCGGCGAGCCGGTCGAGCGTCCTATCGCGGCCCTGATGCTTCGGGCCATGCAGAAGGCCCGATACGATGCCTCACCTCTCGGGCATTTCGGTCTGGCGGCGGAGTATTACACGCACTTCACGTCGCCGATTCGCCGATATCCGGACCTCGTCGTGCACCGGATGCTTCGGCAGGCGCGGAAAGTCGGGATCACCGATGACAGCCGGCTGGAACTGGCGGAGGAGCTACCGGAAGTTGCGCGCCACACGTCCGAGCGTGAGCGTCGAGCCGACGAAGCGGAGCGCGAGCTCCTGCAGTGGAAGAAGGTGCGCTTCATGGCCGACAAGGTCGGCGATGAATTCCATGGTTACATCACCGGCGTGGCTCCGTACGGTCTGTTCATCGAGTTGATCGAACATTTCGTAGAAGGGCTCGTGCACATTTCCAGCATGGCGGATGACTATTACCGATTCGTCGAGCAGCAGCACATGCTTCGCGGTGAGAACACGAAACGCGTGTATCGGCTTGGAGACAAGGTGCTCGTCCAGGTCGTCCGTGTCGACATGGAGCGGCGACAACTCGATCTTGGTCTTGTGGAAATCCTCGAATCGGTCAGGCGCGACGAGCGGCCACGCGGGACGATCCGGAGCAAGGTGAAGCCAAAGCGCGAGCGGCGGCGGGCGCAACGGCCAGGACGCCGTGTGCGCAATGCGCGGAAGGAAGGGCGGCGACGCCGCAGATGAGAACGTCGCGGTCTAGGATTTTTCCGGCCCCTCTTTTATCGAGTCCTTGAAGTTCTTGATGCCCTTGCCTATCCCCCGGCCTATTTCAGGGAGACGGTTGGCGCCGAAGATCAGAACGATGATCGTCAGAATGATCAAGAGCTCCGGAATGCCTAAACGGCCCATATTTCTCCGTAAAAAGGTACAGGTTGCCAGCCGGTGAACGAGCTGCAGCGATTGTACCATGGGAGTCGCCGCGGAACGGCTTTTGAACAGCCTGCTCCAGAGGACGCCATGACAAAGCTGATTGTCCCCTTCGCGCTCGTTATGGCCGCGGCAACTGGCCTCGGCGCGCGACAGGAAGCGCCGCTGGCCCAGTTTTCGTCGGGAGTGCAGCTCGTCGAGGTCTACGCCACCGTCACCGACGCCAAAGGCGAGCTGGTTACCGGGCTGCGGCGCGAAGACTTCGAGGTGTACGAGAACAACCAGCTGCAGGGCGTCTCTGCGTTCACGGCCGGCGAGTTTCCGTTGACGGTCGCGCTCGGCGTGGACCGGAGTTGGAGCATGGCCGGCGAGCCGCTGCGCCTGGCGAAGCAGGCGTCGCAAACCTTTCTGCGCGCGCTCAAACCCGGCGATCGTGCCATGGTGGTGGCCATCAGCAACGAGGCCGACATCATCGCGCCGCTCGCGATGGATCGCGCCGAGCAAGTGCGTGCGGTTGCCGCGCTCGATCCCTGGAGCACGACGGCGCTCCACGACGGCATCATCGCGGCGCTCGACCGGCTCGAGCCGGAAGCCGGGCGCCAGGCGCTCGTGCTGTTTTCCGACGGAGTCGATCGGTATAGCAAGGCGAGCGTGGCCAGCGTGGTCGAGCGCGCGCGCCGCAGTCATGCCCTCGTATATCCGATCGCGTTCGGCAAAACACGCCCACCGCTTCTTGCGGAGCTGGCGGTGCTCACCGGCGGCCGGTCGTTTCTGCTTCGCGACCCCAGAGAGCTGGAAAAGACTCTGGCCGACATCGCTCGAGAGCTGCGCTATCAATACCTGTTGGGCTATGTGCCAATGGAGCCGATTACTCCGGGTGCGAGTGAATGGCGCTCGATTCGAGTGGTCGTGAAAAAGCCGGGGCTGCGCGTACGCGCGCGCGACGGCTATATGACGGACTGACAGAGTGATGCACGCGCGCGATGCCATAGGCGAATTGCGAAATCCGGAGGACGAAACGGAAACGGACACTATTCGTTCCATGCGTATGCGTGAATTTCGCGTTTTGAATTAGGCTACCGCTCGATGTCTCACCCGGTGGCTATGGCGCTCTTTGGGGATGCGGCCGCAGCGGCGGCCGCCGCGAGAGAGCTGCGCGCGTTCGGGGTGCCGCGCGAGCGCGTATCGATCGTCACGCGGTCGCACGACGAAGAGGGTGTTGTGGCCCGCGCGTCCGGTGCGTCACCGGGCACGGAGCTCGAGGACTCGGCCGCGGCATCGCGTCTCGGCGAACTGAGCGGCCACCTCATCGCTGCGATCGCGCTGGTCATGCCCGGTATCGGTCCGATCGTGGCCGACGGCCCGCTCGCGGCGGGGCTTGGTGAGGCGGCCGGACACCTGGCTGGGGGTATTTCGCGAACCCTGGAGGCTGCGGGCCTCCCACGTGTCGAGGCGGAGCAATGGGAGGAGCGCATTCGTTCGGGCGCGTTTCTCGTAGGCGCGCATGTGCAGGAGGCTCAGGTAGATGCCGCACGCCAACTGCTCGAGCGCTCGGGCGGACACGAGGTCAGGGTGGGTACGTGGCCGGATTGACGTCTGTGGTAAGTGACAGGGCGGCCGATTCGGCGCCGGACCCGAAAAAGTTTGACGATCCCCTGAGGTATTCCTTTTGCAGTTGCGATGCCGTCCCGCGTTGCGCAAAATGAAGTCTACTTACATACATCCCCACATGTCGACGCCGTCGAAACCCACCTCGCCTGAGCAGGTGCCGGCTTCCCAGCATCTGACGCTCCGGCCCGACGAGGGCCGGCCGCCTGAGGTGCGCTTCATGTTCGAGAGCGCCCAGAGCCGCGTGGGCGGGGCTTTCGGGGCATCGATTGCCGGCCATGCGGCGTTTATCGCTCTGTGGGTTTTCGTTCTCTGGCTGGTGCCCGACAACGTGCGGGAGGCGATACTGCCTGACGAGCTTCCGCGGCAGATTGTCTGGTTGGCGGAACCTGGCCCCGGCGGTGGTGGCGGCGGAGGAAACCAGAAACCGGAGCCCCCGAAACCCGCCGAATTGCCGGGACGCGAGAAAGTTTCCGTTCCTGCGGCGCCGGAGCCTGAGCCGGTTCCTGCGCCGCCGCCCGAAGAACCTCCGCTCCAACAACTCGACATTCCGGCCCAGACGATAGCCGCCGCCACGGAGACGACCATTGGCGTTCTCGATTCGGGCGATGCGACTTCGCAGTCGACCGGATCGGGTTCGGGAACCGGGGCCGGTTCAGGCACCGGGTCGGGTCTTGGCCAGGGCAGCGGCGGCGGAACGGGCGGCGGCGTCTACCGGCCGGGCAGCGGGATTATCAATCCGCAGGTCGTCCGCGAGGTGAAGCCGCAGTACACCGCCGACGCGATGCGCGCCAAGGTACAGGGCACTGTCCTCCTGGAATGCGTGATCCTTCCGGACGGCTCAGTCGGACGCGTGGACGTCGTCAAGTCGCTCGATTCGACCTTCGGTCTGGATCAGGAAGCCGTCAAGGCCGCCAGGCAATGGCGGTTCAGGCCCGGCACCCGGTTCGGCGAACCGGTAGCCGTTCTCGTGACCATCGAGCTGACGTTCACTCTTCGATAGCGACGGGGTCAGACCCCATCGCTCCCATGGTCATCACGCAAAAATTCGAAGTCTCCACCAAAGGACAGGGTGACGCCCGAGACGTCACGGAGAAGATAACAGCAGCCGTTTCTGCGTCGCACCTCCAGTCGGGCATTGTGACGGTGTTCGTCGTCGGCTCGACCGCCGGTGTCACGACGATTGAGTTCGAGCCCGGCGCGATCGCCGACCTGAATGGTGTGTTCGAGCGCCTCGCACCTCGCGACGGCGAGTATCGTCACCATCTTCGGTGGGGTGACGACAACGGATCGAGTCACGTCCGCGCTGCGCTGCTGGGTCCGTCGATTACCGTTCCGTTCGTTGATGGCACTCTGACGCTCGGCACATGGCAGCAGGTGATGCTCCTCGAGTTCGACACGCGCCCCCGCAAGCGTGACATCGTCGTGCAGGTGATCGGCGAGTAGCGCCGCCTACCGCGAGGCCGGGGCCTGGCGCTCCTTCTGCAATTGCGTGGTGTACGCGCGTTCGGCACGTTCCACGGCGGCGCGATAGCCTGAGGGATCCACGAATCGGTTCGGATCGTAAGCGGCGCCTGGCTTGTATTTCTCATGCAGGCCGAACTGTCCCGCATGGGACGAGAGGAAGACGTCCAGCGCCAGCTGCTTCTGCTTCGCGAACGTCGCGGCGTACTCCTCGATGATGGCCGGATAGCCCGGCGACTTGAGCAGCGCCACCCCCTCGTTGATACCGTTCATGTTGACGATGCCGATGCGGTAATCGCGTCCGCCGTCGCGCGTGACGAACGTGAAGCTCGTCGCACCCTTCGTGTGGCCCGGATGGTGGTGGACGGTAAGCTCGGTCGCGCCGAGGCGGACCTTGTCCCCGTCCTTCAAGCGCTGATCGACCTTGACAGGCTCGTAGACGGCTCCACGGCCCTTCGGGAAGAAGCGGAAGTCGGAGTTCCCCCCGTCCTCGAGCACCGGCACGTCTGCTTCGTGCATCAGCATGCGAGCGTTGGTCAGGCGCTTGATGGCCGCCATTCCGCCAACGTGGTCCCAATGGCCGTGCGTTGCGAGCAGGAGACGGATGTCGGAGAACCTGAAACCGAGTGACTCGACGCTGGAGCGGATCATCGGGACCGAGCTCCCGACACCGGTGTTGACCAGAATATGACCCTGATCGGTCGTGATCAGGTACGACGCGAGGTCGTACGTGCCGACGTAGTAGACGTTTCCGACAATGCGGAAGGCGGGGAACGGCTTTGTCCAGTTTTCGTTGGTGACGGGAGCCTCGCGAAACGCCGTCTGACCGGCAAGAATCGTTGCCCAGAGCGCCAATGCTGCAACCGAGGAAATCATCAATCGCATGGAGAGCTCCTTCGACAGGCGCCACGACAAAAGGCGGGTCCGCGGCTCGATAAGATTGATACTCGCCGCGGGACCCGCCCCACTTCCGAACTTACTTTTGACTTTTAACTTTTAACTTTTGACTTAGTACATGCCTCCCATGCCGCCGCCGTGCGGCATCGCCGGCGCGTCTTTCTTCTCCTCGGGAATCTCGGAGACCAGCGCCTCGGTCGTCAGCAGAAGGGACGCGATCGACGATGCGTTCTGCAGCGCGCTACGTACGACCTTGGCGGGGTCGATCACGCCGGCCTTGACGAGATCCTCGTAGGTGTCAGTTGCGGCATTGAAGCCTTCGTCCTGCTTCATGTCGCGAACCTTTGAGACCACGATCGATCCTTCGCCACCGGCGTTCTGCGCGATCCAGCGCATCGGCTCTTCGAGGGCGCGACGGATGATTTGAAGTCCGACCGCCTGATCGCCTTCGAGCTTCAGCCCGTCGAGCGCCTTTCCGGCGCGCAGCAACGCGACGCCACCGCCGGGGACGATGCCCTCCTCGACCGCCGCCTTGGTGGCATGCATGGCGTCCTCGACGCGCGCCTTCTTCTCCTTCATCTCGGTTTCGGTGGCCGCACCAACCTTGATCACCGCGACGCCGCCCACCAGCTTCGCCAGCCGCTCCTGCAGCTTTTCGCGGTCGTAGTCGGAGGTGGTGTCCTCGACCTGCGCGCGGATCTGCTTCACGCGTCCTTCAATGGCCGACTGGGTGCCGCCGCCCTCGACGATCGTCGTGTTGTCCTTGTCGATGGTGACCTTCTTGGCTTTCCCCAGGTCGTCCATCTTGATGTTCTCGAGCTTGATGCCGAGGTCCTCGGTAATCGCCTTCCCGCCAGTCAAAATGGCGATATCCTCGAGCATCGCCTTGCGCCGATCGCCGAAACCGGGCGCCTTCACGGCGGCTGCGTGAAGCGTGCCGCGCAGCTTGTTCACGACGAGCGTAGCCAGCGCCTCGCCTTCGACGTCCTCGGCGATGATGAGCAGCGGCCGGCCGAGACGCGCCACCTGTTCGAGCACCGGCAGCAGGTCCTTCATCGAGCTGATCTTCTTTTCGTGGATCAGAATGACCGGGTTTTCGAGCACGACTTCCATGCGCTCGGCGTCGGTGACGAAATACGGTGACAGATAGCCGCGGTCGAACTGCATGCCTTCGACGACGTCGAGCGAAGTCTCGAGCGTCTTCGCCTCTTCGACGGTGATGACTCCGTCCTTGCCGACCTTGTCCATCGCCTCGGCAATGATTTTGCCGATCGTTTCGTCGCCATTGGCTGAAATCATGCCGACCTGCGCGATCATGTTGCCCTTCACATCGCGCTTCATCTTCTTGATCTCGTCGGTGACGACCGCAACGGCTTTTTCGATGCCGCGCTTGAGCTCCATCGGGTTGGCGCCGGCGACCACGTTCTTGGCGCCCTCGCGGTAGATCGCCTGGGCCAGCACGGTGGCGGTCGTCGTGCCGTCACCCGCTGTGTCGGACGTCTTGCTCGCGACCTCTCGCACCATCTGCGCGCCCATGTTCTCGAGCGGATCCTTGAGATCGATCTCCTTCGCCACCGTGACGCCGTCCTTCGTGATGGTGGGGGAGCCGAATTTCTTGTCGAGGACGACGTTGCGCCCCTTGGGGCCGAGGGTCACCTTGACCGCGTCGGCCAGCTGGTTGACGCCGCGCAGGATCGCCTGACGCGACTGCTCACCGTAAATAATCTGTTTTGCCATTGTTGGATGCTCCGTTATTTGGAATCCAGGACCGCGAGCACCTCGTCCTCGCGCATGATGAGGTATTCCTCACCGTCGATCTTGATTTCCTGGCCTGAATATTTGCCGAAGAGGATGGTGTCGCCGTCTTTCACGTCGAGCGGCTGGCGATTGCCATCATCCTTCACCTTGCCATGGCCGGCTGCGAATACCTTGCCCTGCTGCGGCTTCTCCTTGGCGCTGTCCGGGATGATGATTCCGCCGATTTTCTGCTCCCCTTCTTCGATGCGCTTGACGATGATGCGGTCGTGTAGCGGTCTGACTTTCATGTGCGTCGACTCCAAACTGGGTGTCGTGGACTCTCGGGGCATGCCCCGCTGATGAAAACCTGAAGCGCCGTCTCGTGTTGAATCCGGCGTGGGTCACCGGCCGGCCGACGTGCCGCTCATGTGGTTAGCAGTCAGCCCAGCCAACTGCTAATTCTATCGACCGCGAAAATTTCGTGTCAAGGCCCTGGATTTGCCCTGGCTGGCGTTCAAGACGCCTGGTCAGGCGGAGCGGCGGAGGCGGTACTGGGTGATCTTCCTGCTGAGGGTGTTCCGATGCATGCCCAGGAGGTCGGCCGCCTTGCACAGGTTGCCGTCCGCCTTGGCGAGCACGTGCGCGATGTACCGCTTCTCGAATTCCCGCTGAGCGTCCTCGTAGCGGACGCCGCGTGACACCAGGTCATCGATCAGCCGTTCGAGCTGCTCGCGCAGAAGGGTCAATCGAGTTCTCTCCCGACGAGTCGGCGAAACGCCTCGCGATACTTCTCGCGCGTCCGGGTCACGACCTCGTCTGGCAATGACGGTACGGGCGGCTGCTTGTTCCAGTGAATCCGCTCGAGGTAATCGCGCACGAACTGCTTGTCGAAGCTGACCTGGACCTGTCCCGGGCGGTACTGGTCTTTCGGCCAATATCGCGAGGAGTCGGGTGTCATCACTTCATCAATGAGGAGAACCTCCCCGCTCGGTGTCAGGCCGAATTCGAACTTGGTGTCGGCCAGCAGAATTCCGCACCGCTCCGCATGTGCGGCACCGAACCCGTAAAGCGCCAGCGTCAGCGTCTTGAGCCGCTCGATGAGCTCGGCGCCGACGAGCTGTGCCGCCTCCGCCTCGGTGATATTGATGTCGTGGCCCGTCGTGGCTTTGGTTGCGGGCGTAAAAATCGGTCCGGGCAGGCGATCGGACTCGCGCAATCCAGGGGGCAAATCCACGCCACACACGGCACCCGTGGCCACGTAATCCTTCCAGCCGGATCCCGAGAGATAGCCGCGCGCAACACACTCAACCGGCACTGGATTCGTCTTCCGTACGAGCATCGACCGGCCGGCCAGAATATCGGCGAAGCGACGGAGATCGGGCGGATATCGCCCAGCGTCGATTTCCAGCACATGGTTCGGCACGATGTGACGCGTCCGTTCGAACCAGAACGCGGACAACTGAGTAAGCACCTTGCCTTTGTCCGGGATGCCGGAACCGAGCACGTAGTCGAACGCTGAGATGCGATCCGTCGCGACGAGCAGGAGCGCGTCGCCGGCATCGTAGATATCCCGGACCTTTCCCTTGCGATGCGGAAGTAGACCATTGAGGCGTGTTTCAAGAAGGGGAGTTGCGACGGGCACGTCGTAGGTCCGGGGGAAGCGCGCATCTTACAGGGACGGTTCTCTGCTCGCAACCGTACGCAACAGCACCGGTCGTCCTCTCTAGTGGGCCTGATATATTGTGGTAACTCGGTAAAGCAGTTTCATTTCAGGGTTCCGGGTCGCGACAGGTTCAAGGGTTCTGATGCGTGTGCGTACGCTCCTCGTGTCGCTTCTGGCGATCGCCCTCTTCGCGTGGTTTCTCAGCCACGCGAATCTTGCCGGCGTCTGGACGCAGGTGAAGCGTGCGCGGATCGATCTGCTCTTCGCGGGCTTCGTCGCGGTGATCCTCACTTACGTAATTCGTGCGTGGCGCTGGCAGTACCTGCTTCACCCGATTGGGCCGACGCGGTTTCGAACCGCGTTCCGGACGACGGTCATCGGCTTTGCGGCGCTCGGCGTGCTTCCCGCCCGCGCCGGTGACGTCCTGCGGCCATATCTGCTGGCCCGACAGGAAGGTCTCCAGGTATCGGCCACGCTCGCGACCATCGTCATGGAGCGGGTGCTCGACCTTATCGCCGTTCTCTTGTTGCTGGCGCTGTATGTCTGGGGCATCGCCGATCCGAGGGCGCTGCCGCCGGCGCTGCTTCGGGCCATCGAAGTGTCCTCCGCGTTGGCGGGCGTGACGGCGATTGTCCTGATGGTCGTGATGTGGATTCTCGCCACCCACCCCGAACGCATTGGCGGGCTCGTCTTCACCGTCGCGCGCGTGCTTCCGCACGCCATGGCCGACAAACTGGCCGGCCTCGCACGCACGTTCAGCAGCGGTTTCGCTGTCGCGCGCGAGCCGCGGTTTCTCGCGGCAGCGTTTGTCTGGTCGTTTCCGCTGTGGCTGGCGATTGCGGCGGAAGCATGGCTCGTCACGATTGCCTTTGGTATAGCGATGCCGTTTGCGGGCACCTTTCTGCTGCAGGCGCTGCTCGTAATCGGGGTGGCCGTCCCGACGCCAGGCGCCGTCGGAAGCTATCACGAGGCCTACCGTATTGGCGTAACGGCCTTTTTCGGCGCCCCGGAGGACACGGCGGTTGCCGCGGCAATCGTGACGCACGCCGTTTCCTACTTTCCGGTGGTCCTGACCGGAATTGTGTTCATGATTCAGGACGGTCTCAGCTTCGGGCGAATCAAGGCTCTGGCCGGCACCAAGGAGGTGCCTGAGCTCCCATGAAGTGTCCGTTTTGCGGCCATCTGGGCGACAAGGTCGTTGACTCCCGGGAGAGTAAGGAAGGCGAGGTCATTCGCCGGCGCAGGGAGTGTCTCGGCTGCGGCCGGCGGTTCACCAGCTATGAACGGATCGACGAGATCCCGTATATGGTGATCAAGAAGGACGGCAGCCGCGAGCGATTCGAGCGCCAGAAGCTGATCGCCGGATTGTTGAAAGCGTGCGAGAAGCGGCCGGTCAGCGTCGGCGCCGTCGAAGGCGTCGCCGATCGTGTCGAAGCGAGCCTTCAGGAACGCCCCGAAAAGGAGATGAGCACCGAAGAGGTCGGGTCAATCGTGATGGAGGAGCTCAAGCGTCTCGATAAAGTGGCATATGTGCGATTCGCGTCCGTGTATCGCCATTTCCGCGACATCGGGGAGTTCATGACCGAGCTCAAAGACCTGCTGAATACGAAAGACTGACCGGAGACCTGAAGGTCTCCGGCTACCATTCACCACTGGTAGCGACCGTTCACGGTAGTCGGAGGCCTTCAGGCCTCCGAAGGAACGATGGCATTAACACTTCGTGAAACGCAGCCTCGTCCAGTACCGCCGGCTCCGCCGAGTCGGACCGCTGCGCCTGCTCCTCGCCGTCCGTTCCGCGACAACACCAGGCTGATTCTGATCGGCATCGCCGTTCTCGTGACCGCGCTCGCGAGCCTGCTCGCGCTGGCGAGCCGGTCGGCCACCCTGGCGCCCGACTTCCTTACCGAATTCGTGCTCTATGCGCTGTCAGCGACCAACCTGACGATCCTGGTTGGCCTTGTTTTCGTCCTGGCGCGCAACATCATCAAACTGTTCGTTGAGAAGCGGCGTTCGCTGCCGTTCGCACACTTCCGCGCGAAGCTCGTGGCGGTACTGCTTGGGATGACGCTGATTCCGGCGGTGCTCGTGCTTCTGGTCGGCAGTGAGCTCATCCGCAACAGCGTCGACCGCTGGTTCAACGCTCCCATGGATGACGTGCTGTCGTCGGCGAACACGATTGCGGGCGACTACTACCAGGACCGGCTGCGGGTGGTGGCCGCTGAGGCCCAGCGACTCGCACGCCTCGTCAGCGACGTCGACCTTGCTTCGTCATCGGCCGACGTTTTGCGCGCGCGTGTCGAGCCGGACGTACAGCAGGGCCGAGTGGCCCACGTGGAGATTTATCGACTCGAGTCGGCCAGCGCGGCCGATCGTCCGGTTCCCGTGCCGGTCGTCGATATCGGTCCGTCCTCGCTGCCCCGGGAGTTCACGCGCGAGTCCGCCCTTCGGCTGGCGGAACGCGCGACCAGCGGCGCGCCAGTGGCGCCCATCATCGAACGGTTGCCGGATGGGGGCGATCTGATTCGAAGCGCAGTTGAAATCCGCTCCCGCCCGGGGGGTGCCCGCGAAGGCGTGGTCATTGCGAGCGAATACATCACCGCGGAGTTTGCCGCACGCGCCCGACGCATGACGCAGGCGTACGAAGACTATCAGCAGCTCCGCGTCCTGAAGCAGCCGCTGGCCGGGGTTTATCTCTCGTTCTTCCTGATGTTGACGTTGATGATTCTCGTCGCGGCGACCTGGATGGGACTCTACCTCGCCAAACGCATCACGCGCCCCGTGCAGATGCTGGCGGCGGCAGCCGACGAAATCGGCGCCGGCCACCTGGACCATCGCGTGGAACCGGAGACCAGAGACGAGTTTGGCTCGCTGATCGAGGCCTTCAATCGCATGGCGGCCGATCTGTCCACGAGCCGCCGGAGGCTCGAGCGTTCCGCGGTCGAGCTCGAGCAGAAACATCAGGACGTCGAAGCACGGCGGCGCTACGTGGAGACGATCCTCGAACGCATCGCCACTGGTGTGATTTCCGTCGACACGGCCGGCCATGTGCGTACGTTCAATGCTGCGGCGTCGCGGCTGCTCGGTCTCGATTCCAGCGTGTCAGGCCTCCCGGCATCCACTGTGTTCGGCACGCCAGAGCTGAAGCCGCTCGCGACGCTCATCGAAGAAGCGACTCGCAGCCGCGAGGAGGCGTTACCTCAGGAAGTCGCCATCTTCCGCGATGGCCGCGAGCTCCACCTGGCGGTCATGACGACGCCCCTCAGGCGCGAAGACGGCGTCTCGGAAGGAATCGTGCTCGTCTTCGACGACGTGACGCCGCTGATCAGGGCGCAGAAGGTCGCCGCGTGGCGCGAAGTCGCACGCCGTCTTGCGCATGAGATCAAGAATCCGCTGACGCCCATTCAACTGTGCGCCGAACGCATGCGCCGCCACTTCGCGACCGCGCCGGCGCAGACACACGCACTCGTCCAGGAGTGCACGACGACGATTGTCGGGGAGGTCGAGTCGCTCAAGGGGCTCGTCGACGAGTTCTCTCAATTTGCGCGGATGCCAGCCCCGCGTGCCGTCTCGACGGATCTTCACGCGCTGCTGTCGGATGTGATGTTGCTCTATCAGGGCATCCTGTCCGACGTCGAGCTTCGACCTCGGTTCGCCGAGACGCTGCCGCGTGTATCCGTGGATCCGGAGCAGATTCGGCGCGTCATGATCAATCTCATCGACAACGCGGTGGAAGCGATGGATCGGCGTGGGGCCATCGACGTCGAAGCACACCACGTGAAGGCCGATAGCCTCGTGCGCATCGTCGTTGCCGATGACGGCCCGGGAATTCCCCCGACCGAGCGCGACAAGCTGTTTCTGCCCTATTACTCCACGAAGCGGCGGGGAAGCGGCCTTGGTCTGGCGATCGTCCGGCGCATCGTCGCCGAACACGGCGGCAGTATCGACGTCACCGACAACGTGCCGCGCGGGACGCGGTTCACGGTGGAGCTGCCGTGTTGAGAAGTACTGAATTTACGATTGACGAATTTACGGATTTACGAATTCTCTGCCGCTCCATTGTTCAATCAAATCCGTCATTTCGTAATTTCGTAAATTCGTAAATTCCGAAATGCCTTCTATTTTGATCGTCGACGACGAGCCCGGCGTTCGCAGTGCCCTTGGCGGGGTACTGCGGGACGAGGGCTACGATGTCGACGCCGCCGACAGCGGCGAAGCCTGTCTCGAACGGCTGTCGCGTCAGGCCTACGACGTCGTTGTGCTCGACATCTGGCTGCCGGGGATGGACGGACTGCAGACGTTGGCACGGATGCGCGAGCGGCAGATCGACACGCAGGTCGTGATCATCTCCGGGCACGGCAACATCGAATCGGCGGTGCGCGCCATCAAGATGGGCGCATTCGACTTCGTCGAAAAGCCGCTGTCGCTGGAGAAGACAGTGCTCGTGGTTCGCAACGCGCTGCGCCAGCGGAGCCTGGAAGCCGAGAATCGTGCGTTGCGGGCCCGCGTCGACGCCCAGCACACCATGGTTGGCGACAGCGATGCCATGGCGAAGCTTCGTGAGCAGGTGGCGATGGCCGCTCCAACCAACGGCCGTGTGCTGATCTTCGGCGAGAACGGCACGGGGAAGGAGCTGGTGGCCCGGAGCATCCATCAGTTGAGCCGGCGGCGCACTGGTCCGTTCGTGGAGGTGAACTGCGCGGCTATTCCCGAGGATCTGATCGAGAGCGAGCTGTTCGGGCACGTGCGCGGGGCGTTTACGGGCGCAGTTGCCGATCGCCGTGGCAAGTTCGAACTGGCCCATGGCGGCACCATCTTTCTCGACGAAATCGCAGACATGAGCCTGAAAACGCAGGCCAAGGTGCTTCGCGTTCTCCAGGAGCAGATCATGGAGCCGGTGGGAGGGTCGAACCGCATCAAGGTTGATGCCCGCGTGCTCGCTGCCACGAACAAGGATCTGACCAGTGAAATCAGGGCTGGCCGGTTTCGCGAGGATTTGTATTTCCGGCTCAACGTCGTGCCGATCTTCGTGCCACCCCTGCGCGACAGACAGGAGGATATTGCGCTTTTCGCGGATCACTTCATGGCGATGCTGGCGCGCGAATACGGCCGGCGTCCAAAGACATTCGAGAGTGACGCAATCGCCGCGCTGAAGCAGTATCCATGGCCCGGCAACGTCCGCGAGCTGCGCAATGTCATCGAGCGCCTGATGATCATGGTGCCGGGCGATCGCATTTCGTCGCGTGATTTGACGTTCCTCGATCAGGTCCCGGCTGCGGACACTCAGGAGCTGCCGCAGACGTTCGCGTCTGTACCGCTGCATGACGCACGGGACCAGTTCGAGCGCGACTACATCCTTCGCGCGCTCGCCGCGCAGCAGGGCAACATTTCGCGGACGGCCGACGTGCTCGGAATCGAGCGGAGCAACCTGTACCGCAAGATGCGAAGCTTCGGCATTGCGCCGTCGCGCCGGGGAGAGGACGAGGAGATTGCGTAGTCACGGGAGTCCGCCCCCGACTCACGTAGCTGAGATTCCGACCCCCGCGATCGTCGTCGATGTTGCCGTGATGGAGCGGAACATCCAGCGCATGGCAGCTTTTTTCGCGTCCGGGTCGTGTCGCCTGCGACCCCATTTCAAGGCCCACAAAACACCCGAGATCGCCAGGCGGCAGCTGGCGGCTGGATCGTGCGCAGGCCTCACGTGCGCAACGGTATCGGAGGCCGAGATCGCCGCCGATTTCTGCCGCGGCATTCTCATCGCCAATGAGATTGCTGGTCGGAGCAAGGCCGATCGTGTGGCGGCGCTGGCTCGCCGCATCGAAATAGTCGTCGCCGTCGATTCGACCGCAGGGCTTGAAGAGATTGACGCGGCAGCACTCCGTGCGGATACCCGAATCGGCGTTCTCGTGGACGTGAACGTCGGGCAGAACCGATGCGGTGTACCACCTGGAGAAGCTGCCGTAGATCTGGCTCGACGTGTGGCATCAGCGCGAGGCGTCGTTTTTCGGGGGGTGATGGGCTATGAAGGACACCTCGTGAGTGTTCCGGATCGCCCGGAGCGCGAAGCCCGCACGCGTCAGGCGATGGGAGACCTGGTAGCGACCGCGCTGATGCTGCAAAACGCAGGTCTTCACTGCGACACTGTGTCCGCCGGCGGTACCGGGACCTACGACATCAGCGGCCGCATCGACGGCATCACCGAAATTCAGGCCGGGTCGTACGTGCTGATGGACAGCGATTACGGGCGGCTGGATGTGCCGTTCGAACAGGCGTTCTGGGTCCTCGGCACCGTGATCAGTCGCCCCACGGCCGCCCGCTGCGTCGCCGATTGCGGCCATAAATCAACCACGAAAGACCACGGCCACCCGGTTGTGCGCGGCATCGACGGTGCGGTCGTGACCTCGCTCAACGACGAGCACGCGACGATCACGGTGCCCGCTGATTGCCGACTGCAGGTGGGCGACCGCGTGTATCTTCGGCCATCGCACACCGACCCGACGATCAACCTGCACGATGTGCTGTACGCCGTGGAGGGTGAGCGTGTCGTGGATGTTTGGCCGATTGCAGCGCGGGGATATCCGGAGCATCGGGACGCAGTGTCCGGCTTTAGCCGGACCGGCCGTGAGAAAGCGGGCTAAAACATCACCCAGCAGAGCGCCGCGCCGATCACCGTCATCGACATTCCCCACACGAGCAGCTTGTTGTAAGTGGGTCGCACGTCCTCAGGGTTGGTGATGCCGGCCAGGCACATGGCGCCCAGGGTTGAAAGCGGTGACATGTCTACGAGGTGAGCGCCAACGTTCATCGACGCGGCGATAGCCAGGGGATCGCCGCCGCCGAGGCGCGCAATCAGTCCGGGAATCGTCGGCAGAAACGCCGGGAGAACGACCCCCGACGTGCTGCTGTAGACGGAAATGACCGCCGTCACGAACGCGACCGCGGCTGTAACCGTGGCCGGCGTCGCTATTCGTGCCAGGAACGCTGAAAACAGCTCGAGACCGCCGGTTTTTTCCAGTATCGCAATCAGCACCGTCACTCCGCTGACCATCATGATCGGGTACCAAGGCATCCGGCGGATGGCCTCCTCGTGGTCGGCGGCACGAAGGGCTGCCAGCGTGACCGCACCCGCGAACGCCGCCATGCCGATGTTCGCATCGGCAAGAAGGACGGCGCCGAGAACCGTAAGAATGACCGCAAGCGTGATCCAATGACGCCCGGTGACGTTCGTGCCGTCCGTGACAGGGGCGGGACCACCGGCGAACGCCGACCCGAACAGCCGCCAACCGCCGAAGAGCAGGTAGCCGCCGAAGGCGACCACAGCGTGGGCGGCCAGGTTTGTCCAGTACGTGCGCCATTCGAACCCACTCAGTTCGATGCGCTCCATCAGGCCGTTGACGATGATTCCAGTGGGCGCAAACGGCGAGAGCGCACCCGATCCTGCGCCGTTGCCCACCATGATGGCCATGAGAAACGGCGGAATGCGGGCGCGGCCGGCTACGGCCATCGCGACAGGCGCCAGCATTGCGACAGTCGAAATGTTTCCGGGACCGAGTGACGAAATTCCGCACGCGAGGAGGAAGAACGACACCGGAATCAACCCGGTGTTGCCACGGCACATCCGCAGCGCCTGGTGTGCGACCTTGTCGAGGGTGCCATTGAGCTGCGCCTGCGTAAACAGGAGCGTCACGCCTGTCAGGGTCAGGAACAACTGGATGGGAAACCCCGCGGTGACATCGTTCAGCGACATCCCACCGAAGTAGACGCCGACAATCCACGCAAAGGCGAGGGCCAGCACACCCACGTTCAGGCGTGAGAAACAGCTGACGACGATGGCCGTGAGGAGGGCTGCGAGCGAGAGCCACGCAAGAGACATTGCGGGGCATCGTACAAGTGGAAAGTGGGAAGTGGAAAGTAGAAAGTAAGTTCGAAGTGGCGTGCAGGCTTTTAGCCTGCGCGGCTACATCGGCGTCGCGCCGTTTTCGCGGGCCTCCGTGCCCCGGTGACGGCGAGCAATGAAGTAGAACACGAGATTGCCGAAACCGATGAACGCGACGATGGCTGCCGCAACGCCTAGCAGCCCGCCCAGTTCGTCCTCGACGAGCATTCGCGCGATCGGGGCGGCGACGCCGAGGCCCAGTCCTAGAAAAACGAGGACGGTGCCGCGGCGGAGGGAATCCTCCGGCGTAACCTTCTTGTCCTGTTCCGGCAGCACGGGCGGAGGCGTCATGCCCTTCTCGATCATCAGCTGCCGTTCCTGATACTGAAGGCGCTTTTTCTGATGGTTCCAGTAGATCGCCCAGAACACGATTCCGAGGCTGAGGACCACCGTCATGAGACCCGTCAGCACTCCAATAACGCCCGTGAGGTCCGCCATCGCAATCCTCCTTGTCGTACACACTGAATGAGACGGTTCCCGGCCCCAACGGTTTCAACGGCCCGAGTGAAACCGGTTGCCCCCAACGACGTCTCATCAAAGAATGAGCCGGGGCAGCCAGGTTGGACCGTGAAGAGCGGGAGTTGGTGCGGCGGTGCCTGGAAAGAGACGAAGACGCGTGTACCGAGCTCGTCGAGGCGTATGCGCGGATGGTAGGGACGGTCATCTGGCGCGCGACCGGTGACGCCGACGTTGTCGAAGATCTGGCGCAGGAAGTGTTCCTGCGGGTCTTTCGCGGGCTGCCGTATTTTGACGCCCGCGCGAAGCTGTCAACATGGATCTATACGATCGCTCATCGGGTGGCGATCGATCAGCGGCGTCAAACGGGTCGGTGGCGTGAGGAGTCGAGCGCAACGAATCACGACCTCGACGCTCATCCTGCGCCCGAGCTCGATCCGGAATCGATGGCGACGAGAACAGAGCTCGGTCGTCTCGTGCACGATGAGCTTCGACAGCTTCCCGATAAGTACCGGCTGCCTCTGATGTATGCCACGATCGAGGAGCTGGATTACGCGACCATTGCGACAATGCTGAAGGTAAGACCCGGCACGCTGAAGACGCTGATATTCCGAGGTAAGCAACTGCTCAAGGACCGAGTCGACGCAGTGCTGAAAATGAGACAAATCGCGCATGACGACTGAAGAGATGCATCCGGTAGACGAGGCGCTGAAGCGCCACCCGTCATGGGAACCGCCGCCAGGCTTTGCCCGCAGGGTGGTCATGCGTGCATCCATGGACAGGCAGCCGTGGCCGGCGCGTGAGCATCCGCGGCGCGGCGGCTTCCTGCGTGCGGCCGCAGTGGGCCTCGCAGCGGCGGCAGGCGCATATGTCATCGGCGTTCTGTTGTCCGCGCTGGTGGCCTCGATAGTCCGGGAGACCGTGACGACCTTCGATGGCTATGCGAGGTTCATGGAGGTCACGGCACGCGCGATTGCCTCGCGCGCGGTGCTCGTCTCATGGCTCTGCGCGGCGCTGTCGCTTGGATTTGCGGCCTCATTCGTCCGACACGTGAGGGACTAGCCGGCTCACGATGTTGAACGCAACCTGTTTTCGAGAACCTGATTCGGCGTGAACGAGGCAAGCTGCAGAAAGTGCTCGGCAGTTTCGACCAGCGCCGCGGCAGGCACCAGGCCGACGATCTCACTCTCGAGAACGTCGACGCCGTAACGCGCCGCTTCGCGTTTGACGGCCTCGAACACGCGGAACATCGGTGTCTTCTCATAGTTCGTGAGATTAATGGACACCTGGACGATGCCGCGGTCTTCAAGGGCGACGCCCATCGCCTTGACATACCGAAAGCCCCCGCTGCTGAAACGTATGGCTGCGGCAATCTTCTTGGCCACATCCAGACGGTCGGTCGCGAGATTGACGTTGTAGGCGATGAGCGGCATGCGCGCCCCGATCACGGTAGCGCCCGCGGCTGGATGCGGCCTGGGGCCGCCGTAGTCGGGTGCCCAGCCGGGCGTCGACATCTTCGCTTCCAGGCCTTCGAACTGGCCGCGTCGGATGTCTTCAAGGTTCTTGCGCGCCGGGTTCGCTGACGCTTCCTCGTACAGATACACGGGCACTTGAAACCGCTCCGCCACCTCGGCGCCGGTCTCCTTGGCCAGTCGCACGCATTCCTCCATCGACACGCCCTCGATGGGGATGAAGGGCACGACGTCCACGGCCCCCAGACGAGGATGTTCGCCTGAGTGTGTGCGGAGGTCGATTCTGTGCAGCGCAGCTTCGAACAATGCAAGGACGGCTGCCTTGAGCGGGCCTGCATCCCCGACCATCGTGATCACCGAGCGGTTGTGCGCGCTGTCGGACGAGTAATCCAGCAGTCGCACGGATGGCGTACCACGAACGGACTCGACGAGCGCGTCCACGACGTCTTTACGCCGTCCTTCGCTCACGTTGGGAACGCACTCGATCACCGCCATGCGTTTGCTTGTACCACATGCCGCACTACGATCCACGCAACGAACACCAGGCACGGATCGAGCGCGAGATACGAAGCATCAGGCATCGTAATTCGTTGACCGGTGAAGAGTTTTACCCCATAATCGGCGCTGGCCATCCCTCGCGAAATGTCTGATCCGCTGTCGACCAACCCGGTCCGCTCGACCGAACCACAGGACGAGGCGGACCGCGAGGCGCGCATCGAGGAGCTTCTCCTCTCAGGACTCGATCACTATTTCGGCCGTCAGTACCGAGCGCGCCATCAGCGTATGGAGCCGCATTGTCTTTCTCGATCGGCACCACGATCGGGCTCGCGCGTACATCGAACGGGCGCGGAGCGCCCTCGCAGAACGACAGCGTGAGTTGGATGAATGCCTGCACGACGGTGTTGTTGCATACAACGCCGGAGACGTCGACAAGGCGCGCGACCTTCTGACTCGGGCGGTCGAACAGGGAAGCGACGCGGCCGGCGTGTTCCTCGATCGCCTCAATCGCGTCGGGCCCGTCAGTCCGTCAACCGAGACACACCCGGATTCGAAGCCGCCGCGCGTCACGACCGGCCGACGGCGGATACCTCTCGCCCCTAGCCGCAAAGAGTGGGCGGTCGCAGCGCTTGCCGCGTTTGCGGTCGCAGCCATGATGCTGCTGAGTGGCCTGCCGATCGGTACCTGGCTGTCGGAGCTGCAGGTTGCGGCACCGACCGGGGCTGCGCAGCCAGCCGTGGATGAGCCCCTGCCCATCGTTCGGGCGTCGGAAATGGCGCTCGTTCGCGCCCGCGCGCTCCACACGGACGGACAGCTGCACGACGCATTGCGAGCCCTCGACCGGATTGACGTCGGGGATCCGCTCCGCCCCGACGCCGATCGGCTTCGTGCTGACATCCAGCGTGATCTGTTCGCCGTCGCCGGTATACGCGTCGCCGAAACACCGCAGGAGAACAGCCGCCCGTGAAGTGCCCCAAGTGCAGCTATCTGGGCTTTGAAACCGGTGATCGCTGCAGGAATTGCGGCTACGACTTCTCCCTGATTGCAAACCATGACACGAGGCCCCTCGAGCTGGATTTGGACCTGCGGACTGAGTCGGCGGACCCTGAGGTGTCGGATTGGCTGATTCGGGTTGAAGCAGCCCAGTTGGAGTCAGAGTCATTGTCGTCCCCGGTACCGTCAAGAGCTTCGTCAGGATCCCGGACCGACCAGACTTCCGTCGTGCCGTCGTCAAGTGACAACGGCGAATCCAAATCTCCGCGCGAGTCGAAGCTGCCGCTCTTCACTTCGTCACGGGCAGACAAAGGAGACGAACCGCTCATCAAGTTGCCGGTGACGCCGCGGCCGCCGCTGGCGGTACGGCGCACACCCGATAATCCACGCCTGCGTGCCGTCCCAAGCGCAGTCCGTCCCGTTGAACGCGTGCCGGCGCTCGAGTTCGAACAAACAGCTCGCAATGCCCGACACCGCGAGGAACGGGCACCGATTCCGTCGCACCCGGTTTCATCGCAGCAGGCTCCGCGGGTCCCGACACCGCAGGACACGGTTACCTCCTTCGACGTCAGCGGACCGGTGATTCGCCTCGTCGCAGCTGCCATTGATCACGTGCTCCTCGTCACCATTGATCTGGCGGTGATTTATTTCACGCTTCGTATCGCCGGACTATCGATGGACGAATGGACCGCACTTCCTCCCGTCCCGCTGATCTTGTTTCTGGTGGTGCTGAAGATAGCGTATTTCTACGCCTTTACCGCGGTCGGAGGACAGACGATCGGCAAGATGGCCATGCGTATCCGAGTCGTGACTGAGGACAATGCCTCGATTGATGCGACTCTCGCGCTGCGACGGACGTTGCTTGGAGCGGCATCGACAGCGATGCTGGGCCTCGGCCTGCTTCCCGCGTTTTTCGATCCTGAGCGGCGCGCTTTTCACGACCGCGTGGCCCACACGCGTGTGATCGCGCTGCACACGGTCTGATCGGACGACGATCCCGTAAGTCAAAAGTTAAAAGTCAAAAGTCAAAAGTGACTTTCGGACCTGTGACCATTCCCCTTTGCCCCTTCCCCTTTGACCTTTGACCTTTGACCTTTGACTTACGGATTTCCTACTAGTTCCTCATGAACCGGCTCGCGTTGTTCATTGCAACATGCGGCTACGTCGGTTACGTTCCCGTGGCGCCCGGCACCTTCGGATCTGCGGTCGGGCTTGTACTCTTGTGGGCGGTCCGCAGCGTGGGCTCGGCGCCGCTCGAGATCGCGGTGATCGTGGTCCTCCTTGGGCTTGGTGTGTGGAGCAGCACAATCGCTGAACGTCATGCCGGCAGAGTCGATCCCGGAATTATCGTGGTCGATGAAGCCGCGGGCATGCTGATTACGATGGTGTTCGTTCCGGCGACGGCCCTCGGCGCGACCGCCGGGTTTTTGGTATTTCGTGCGCTCGATATTCTCAAGCCGTGGCCCGCCAGGCGATTCGAACGACTCCCCGGAGGCTGGGGCGTGATGGCCGATGACACGATGGCTGCGTTGTACGGGAACCTCACGATGCAGGTTCTCGTGGCAGCCGCTCCAGGCTTGTTCCGATGAAACCGCTTCGCCGGGCAGCGATTCTCGCCGTAGGCAGCGAGTTGCTGACGCCGTCGCGCATCGACACGAACTCCTTGTTCATTACCGAACAGCTCAACCTGCTCGGCATCGAGGTAGCCACCAAGAGCATCGTCGGCGACGACCATGAAGAGCTCGGCGCGGCGCTGCGCTCGGCACTCAGCCGGGTCGATCTCATCGTCTGCAGTGGTGGCCTGGGCCCGACCGATGACGATGTGACGCGTGATGTGGTGGCGGAGGTTCTCGGTCGGCCGCTTGCCGAAAACGAACAGATCACGGCCAAAATTCAGGCCCGCTTTGCGGCCAGAGGCCTTCAGATGCCGGACATCAACCGTCGGCAGGCGATGGTCCCGGAGGGTGCGCGGGTCCTCGACAACGCCAACGGTACGGCTCCAGGGCTTTGGCTCGACGACGGCGATCGCCTCATCCTGCTTCTGCCTGGACCTCCCCGGGAGCTGAAGCGGATGCTCACCGATCTTGCGGCAGGACCGTTGGGAGATCGCGCTCCTGGCCTGTCGCTGGTCAGACGCGTTCTCCGAATCAGTGGACGTACCGAATCGCATACGGAAGAAGCTGTGCGGCCCTTGTACGCAGAGTGGGCGCGGGCAACGATTCCGATATCGGCAACGATCCTTGCGTCGCTCGGGCAGATAGAGCTGCACTTGTCCGCCTGCTCTGCGTCGCGCGCCGAGACGGAGGCAGCGTTGGATGCCGCGTCGGCACAGGTCGCGGATCGGCTCGGTGCCGACGTGTTCAGTCGGGACGGCAGGTCCATGGAACATGTAGTCGGAGATCTGCTGGTCGAACGGAACATGCGCATCGCCGTGGCGGAATCATGCACCGGCGGGTTGATCATGTCGCGGCTCACGGACGTGCCTGGCAGCTCGCGTTACGTCGATCGCGGGTTCGTCTTGTACAGCAACGAGGCGAAGACTGAACTGCTCGGCGTTGCTCCCACGCTGATCGAGGAGCATGGCGCGGTGAGCGAGGAGGTCGCGATCGCCATGGCCGAAGGGATGCGCGTCCACGCACGCACCGACATAGGCGTGGGCGTCACCGGCATAGCAGGTCCCGGTGGGGGAACGCCGCAGAAGCCAGTAGGAACGGTTGCCATTGCGGCTTCGATTTCCGGGCTCATGCGCTCTCGCGTGTTCCGATTCGTCGGCGATCGCGAGCAGGTCAAATTCCAGGCGTCGCAGGCAGCATTGGACATGGTCAGACGAATGCTGCTTTCCCGTGCATGATGCGGTTGTTCGTCGGCATCGAGATCGACCACCGCGTCGTGCAGAAGATTGCGGAATGTCTCGATGAGCTGCGCCGCCGCGTTTCGAGTCGGGCGCCTGTCGCAAAAATCAGTTGGGTGCCTCCCGAGCGGCTTCATGTAACCGTACCGATTCATCGGGGAAGCAGGCGAGGTCGAGGTCGAGAGGATTACCGCATCCCTGGCTCCGACACTGAGTGTCGAGCACTTCGAGGCGGAGTTCCGCGGCGTCGGTGCCTTTGCAGAGCGTGGTGCGCCGCGCGTGTTCTGGGCGGGCATTGGTGCGGGGCTGGAGCGATTCGCTGCAGTCGAACGCGAGGTAACCGCACGACTCGACGAGTGCGGTATAGGCCCGGAGAACCGCCCGTATCGACCTCACGTCACACTGGGGCGTGTACGCGAACCAGCAGGGCTGCGCGCGCGCCCGGTCCTCGAGGGACTCGACGATCGCGCGTTCGGAACATCCGCGGTCGGCGCGATTACACTGTTTCAGAGTCGCCTGTCACCAAAGGGGTCGGTCTACGTTCCGCTTCAGTCGACGAAACTTCGCCGGGCATAAGGCCTCACATGGAAAGCTCCATCGCCGCCGCGCTGGGATATCTCATCGGATCGGTGCCGTTCGCGTTCCTTTTGGCGCGTCGTCGCGGAGTTGACCTGCGCCGGTCGGGAAGCGGCAACGTAGGCGCGGCGAATGTGTTCCGGACGGCGGGTGCCGCGTACGCGGTCGGCGCGATGTGTCTCGACATGGCGAAGGGCGCGCTGGCGGTTGCCGTCGCAGAGCGGCTGACCAGTGGACAGTCTGCGCACGTGGCGGCGGGACTGGCGGCGATCGTCGGTCACGTTTATCCCGTGTGGCTTGGATTTCGAGGAGGCAAGGGTGTCGCGACCGCGGCCGGTGCGTTCGCGGTGCTGTCTCCCGGTGCGGTGTTGATTGCTTCGGGTGTGTTTGTGGTGGTCGTATGGGTGACGCGGTACATCTCTGTTGGCTCGCTTTCCGGTGCTGTTGCGTTAGCGATTGCCACGCTGGCAGGTAACCTGCCCGCGCCAGTCGTAATGGGCGCGGCAGGGGCGGCGCTGATCATCGTGCATCGCCATCGCGCGAATCTCGCGCGTGTGATGGCGGGCACCGAGCACCGCATTGGGCAGCGCGTGTAGGAGGACTTATTCGTCAGGTTGCGATACTGGGCGCCGGGGGTTGGGGAACCGCGCTGGCGGTGCATCTGGCCGGCATCGGGCACGACGCCCGACTGTGGGCGCGCGATGGCGCGTTGGCCGAGGACATGCGAATCCGGCGCGCGAACGCCGTCTATCTTCCGGGCGTCACTTTTCCTGAACGCCTCGGGATCACGCACGATCTGCAGCAGGCGGTGCACGGCGTCGATCTCATCGTGGCGGCGGTCCCGTCGCATGGGATGCGTCAGGTTCTCCGTCAGATCGCGGCCGCACTCCGTCCCGGTGCAACCGTTGTCAGTACCGCTAAAGGGCTCGAGCAGGAGACGCTTCTTCGTATGTCGGACGTGATAGCGGAAGAGTTGGGAAACGCCGTCGGAGTGGCGGTGTTGTCCGGTCCCAGCTTTGCCGCCGAAGTGGCCCGACAGCTTCCCACTGCCGTTGCCGTAGCTTCGACCGATCCGGGCGTCGTCGATCAGGTGCAGGCCGATTTCCGTGCGCCGTACTTCAGGCTTTACGGCACGTCGGACGTGGCCGGCGTCGAGTTTGGCGGCGCGCTGAAGAATGTGATCGCGATTGCGGCGGGTGTTACCGAGGGCTTGTCGCTCGGGCACAACGCGCTCGCGGGCATCATTACCCGCGGGCTGGCCGAGATCACACGGCTGGCATGCGCAAAGGGTGCACACCGGGAGACGCTGGCTGGCCTTTCGGGTCTCGGTGACCTCGTGCTGACGTGTACGGGCTCGTTGAGCCGAAACCGGCACGTCGGAATCGAACTCGCCCGCGGGCGTTCCCTCGGCGACGTCCTTTCCGGCATGAAGATGGTGGCGGAGGGTGTGCGAACGACTGATGCCGCCCTGGCGCTGGGTGCACGAGCTGGTGTCGAGCTGCCAATCACGTCGCAGGTCGCCGAGCTCCTGGCGGGGCGCAAGGATGCGCGGACGGCGCTTTACGAACTGATGCTGCGACCCCAGCGCGCAGAGACCGGATAATAGATAGTTGGGAGTTTTCGCAGTTGGGCTTTTTCGACCGTCTCGTTCAGGGGCTTACCCGCACAAAGCAGCAGATCGTCGACCGTTTCGACGAGATTGTTGAGCGCGCCGACACCGAACCCGATCGCACCAGGGCGATCGACGTCGACACCGTGGAGGCGCTGGAAGAGCTGCTCATCTCGGCCGACGTTGGCATCGCCGCCACCGAGCAGATCGTGACCGCCGTCCGCGAGCGGGCGCGCCGAGGCGAGAGCCTGCGTGATCTCGTCAAAACAGAGATACGAACAATCTTCGATGCCGCGGACAAGGCTCCCTCGCCGAACGGACCCACTCCACACGTCACGCTGATCGTCGGCGTCAACGGGACCGGGAAGACGACGACCGTCGGCAAGCTGGCCAGTTTTCTGAAAGCGTCCGGAAAGCAGCCGCTCGTGTGCGCCGCAGACACGTTCAGGGCGGCCGCAGTGGAGCAGCTGGAGATCTGGGCGAAGCGCGCCGATGTCGACATCGTTCGTGCGAAGGAAGGTTCGGATCCGGCGGCCGTGGTCTTCGACGCGATTCAGTCGGGCCGCGTCCGGGGACGCGATCCCATTCTCGTGGACACTGCCGGCCGCCTCCACACGCGGACGAACCTGATGAACGAGCTGGACAAGATTCGTCGAGTTGCCGCACGCGCCGCCGAGGGCGCTCCGCACGAAGTGCTGCTCGTCCTCGACGCCACCGTCGGGCAGAACGGTCTTGCACAGGCGCGCGAATTCACCAATGTCGCGGGCGTCACCGGAATCGTCCTCACCAAGCTCGATGGCACCGCCAAGGGAGGCATTGCCGTCGCCATCGCCCACGATTTGAAGCTGCCGATTCGCTACGTTGGCGTGGGTGAAGGAATTGACGACCTTATTCCGTTCTCGCCGCAGGAGTACGTCAGACGCCCTTTTTCAGGAAAAGTGGTAGACGACACGAAGTGGATGCGGCGGGCGTTTGAGCACGCGCGTCGCGGGCTCGGCCGCACATCGCCGAACCCCATCGTCGGTGCCTGCATTGTCACCGACGAGGGGATCGTCGTCGGCGATGGTGCGCACGAGCGAGCAGGTGAGCCGCACGCCGAAGTGTTTGCGCTCGAGGAGGCAGGAGCGCGGGCCCGCGGCGCCACCTTGTATTGCACGCTCGAGCCTTGTTCGCACATCGGACGCACTGGCCCGTGTACAGAACGCATCATTGCGGCCGGCATCAAGAGGGTAGTGGCGGCGATGGAGGATCCCTTTCCGGCCGTCAGCGGACGCGGCCTGGCCATTCTTCGCAATCATGGGATCGCCGTGGACGCTGGCGTCGAGCGCGATCAAGCCGTGCGCTTGAATCAGCCGTATCTCACGACTCTGCGCGACGGCCGTCCCTTCGTCATCCTGAAGGCGGCGACGAGCCTCGACGGGCGACTCGCTGTTGCAGAGGGTGCACGAACACAGCTGACCTCGAGCGCTTCTGCAAGACACGCGCACTACCAGCGAGCGCAAGTCGATGCGATCGGGATCGGATCCGGTACCCTTCTCGTGGACGATCCCTTCATGACGCCAAGACACGTGTACCGTGAGCGGCCGCTCACTCGGGTCATCTTCGATCGACGCTTGCGGGCGTCTCCATCGGCGCGCCTGTTCTCGACGCTCTCCGCCGGACCGGTGATAATACTCACATCTCCCGAAGCGAAGCTGTTACACGCCGAGCGGGCTGACGCCCTGGAACGCGCCGGCGCAACTCTCGAAGTGGTGGAACCGTCGATGGGGGCCGCCATGCGCGCGCTCGCACGGAGAGGCATCCAAAGCGTGCTCCTGGAAGGGGGCGCCGGATTACACCAGGCAGCGTGGAATGAGGGGCTCGTCGACTACCTTCAGCTGTATGTCGCTCCGATGTTCCTTGGCGCGGCCGGGCCGTGTATGGCGGCTGGCCCGGCGTCAGCGGTGACCTCGCTTCTCGAGCAGAATGTTCAGGCGCTCGGACCGGATGTATTGATCGAAGGATATGTTCACAGGCCTCATTGAGGCGGTCGGGGAAGTGGTGGATGTCCGGCAGACGGCGTCCTCCCGGAGACTGCGCGTCCAGACAATGCTCGGCGCGGAGCTGCATGCCGGCGACAGCCTCGCCGTCAACGGCGTGTGCCTGACCGTGATTGCCGCGACGGCGGATAATGTGGATGCGGATGTCGGACCGGAAACCACCCGCGTGACGACGCTGGCCGGGGTATCAGCCGGTCAGAGGGTCAATCTGGAACGTCCGATGAGCGCCGACGGTAGATTCGGCGGGCACCTGGTTCAGGGGCACGTGGACGGCACGGGAATTCTCGAACGGATCCGTGAGGAAGGCGACGCGCATTGGCTGACGATTTCGTTTGGCCGGGATCTGGCGCCGTTTCTCGTATCGAAAGGCTCGATTGCCGTCGATGGCATCAGTCTGACCGTCGCCGGCTTGCACGAAGCGACGTTCGACGTGATGATTGTGCCGTTCACGTGGGCGCATACGAATCTGAGCACGCTCAGCGCCGGTGACCGCGTCAACCTCGAATGCGACATGGTCGGTAAGTACGTTGCACGAGCAGTGGATCAATTCTTGACAGCGACCGGCGCGCCTTCACGACAGTCGCCCTTCGGCGGAGCTCAGGGCGGCCCTGAGCCTGCCGACGGGTCGAAGGACGAGGGCGCTGTGAGGCGGAGCGCAGGCTCGTCTGAGCGGACAATGAAATGAGTACCGACAAACCGAAGATGCGGATTGCGAAGGGTGCGCGGCGACGAACGCCGTTCGCGTCAATAGAGGAAGCCATCGACGTCATCCGCGAAGGCCGCATGGTCATTGTCGTGGATGACGAGGATCGCGAAAACGAAGGCGACCTGACGATTGCCGCGGAGAAGGTGACTCCGGAGGCGATCAACTTCATGGCCCGGTTCGGCCGCGGCCTGATTTGTATGTCGATGACGGGGGATCGGCTCGATCAGCTGGAGATCCCGCTCATGGTCAATCAGAACACGACGCGCTTCAACACGGCCTTCTGCGTCAGCATCGAGGGGACACAGCGCGTCAGCACCGGGATTTCAGCCGCCGATCGCGCCGCCACGGTGCACGCGGCGATCGACCCGAAAACGAAGCCGTCCGATCTTGCGCGCCCCGGTCATATGTTTCCGCTGCGAGCGCGCGACGGCGGCGTCCTCGTGCGCGCGGGTCAGACGGAAGCCGCCGTGGACCTGGCCCGCATCGCCGGTCTGTATCCGGCCGGTGTCATCTGCGAAGTGATGAACGAGGACGGCACGATGGCTCGTGTGCCGGAGCTGGGGAAGTTCGCCAGGAAGCATGGGTTGTTGATCATCACGATTGCGGATCTGATCCAGTACCGCATGCGCACCGAGCGATTGGTCAAGCGCGTGGCCACGGCGGCATTGCCGACCGGACACGGCGCGTTCCGCATTTACGCGTACGAGAACCAGCTGGACAACGAGACTCACGTTGCGCTCGTCCGCGGCGAGATCGGCGAGGGCAATGATGTTCTGGTCCGTGTGCACTCGAAATGCCTGACGGGAGACGTCTTTCATTCTGCGCGCTGCGACTGTGGCGCGCAGCTCGAAACCGCGCTCGCCCGGATCGCCGAGGAGGGGCGAGGAGTCCTTCTGTATCTCAATCAGGAAGGACGTGGCATCGGGCTGGCGAACAAGATCCGCGCGTACGAGCTGCAGGACAGCGGTCTGGATACGGTCGAGGCGAACGAGCGGCTGGGGTTCAAGGCGGACCAGCGCGATTACGGCATCGGCGCTCAGATTCTCAGCGACCTCGGCGTGAAGACCATGCGGCTTCTCACGAACAATCCACGGAAGTTCGTCGGGCTGCAGGGTTACGGTCTGTCGATTTCCGACGCGGTTCCTCTGGAAATTCCGGCGTCCGACCTCACCAGACGCTATTTGAAGGCCAAGAAGGACAAGCTCGGACATCGACTGTCATCGGTCTAGGCTGCTTGCCGCCACTTCGCGCCTGACCTAAGATAAGAGTTTGCGCAAGTTAAGGTTAGCGCCATCTGTGGGCGCAAGCCCACCAATCCCAGTCCCGTGTTTGATTCGCTGAGCACCCGCGTCCAGGATGTCTTCAAGTCGCTGCGGGGAGAGGTGCGGCTTACGCCGGAGCACGTCGAAGCCGCGCTCCACGAGATCCGCCTTGCGCTCCTCGAAGCCGACGTCAACTTCAAGGTCGTAAAGGCATTCATCGACCGCGTTCGCGACCGCGCGATGGATCAGGCGGTGTTGCGGAGCCTGACGCCGGGTCAGCATGTCATCAAGATCGTTCGCGACGAGCTCCTGGCCCTGTTCGGCGATGCCGAGGGTGGTCTCACGAAATCGGCGGCGACGCCACGCGTCGTGCTGCTGCTCGGACTGCAGGGCTCGGGGAAGACAACGACGGCCGGAAAGCTCGGGAAGTGGCTGATCCGACAGGGTCGACACCCGCTGATGGTGTCGACCGACGTCAGGCGACCTGCGGCCATCGAACAGCTCTCCGTCCTGGGCGAGCAGGCGGAGGTTCGCGTGTACGCGCCGGAGACGATGGATCCGGTGACGCGCGCGACGGGCGCGCTTGCCGAGGCCAGAGCCAAGGGCTTCGACACCGTCATCGTCGACACCGCCGGCCGGTTGCACATTGACGACGAGCTGATGGACGAACTGCAGTCGATCAAAAGCGCCGTGCAGCCGGCGGATCTGCTCTACGTCGCCGACGCGATGACGGGGCAGGATGCGATTAAGAGCGCCGGCGAGTTCAACCGCCGCATCGGAGTGACCGGCGTCGTGCTGACGAAGCTCGATGGCGACGCTCGCGGTGGCGCGGCCTTGTCGGTCGTGTCGGTCGTGGGCGTGCCGATTGCGTTTGTCGGCAGCGGCGAGCGGCTCGACGACCTCGAGTTGTTCCATCCCGATCGTATCGTCTCGAGGATGCTCGGCATGGGCGATGTGCTGTCGCTCATCGAAAAGGCCGAACAAGCCATCGATCACGACGAAGCCGAGCGGCTCGAAGAGAAGCTTCGCAAGAACGAGTTCACGCTGGACGATTTTCGGTCCCAGCTGAAGACGATCCGGAAGATGGGACCTCTCGAGAGCGTCCTCGGTATGATTCCCGGCCTGGGGAACCTGAAGCAGGTCGCCGACAACAAGCCGGACGAGAAACAGATGGGACGCGTCGAGGCGATCATCTGCTCGATGACGCCGGCCGAGCGCCGCGATCACACTATGATGAACGGCAGCCGCCGGCGGCGGATTGCCACCGGCAGCGGCACGTCCGTTGAGGAAGTGAACCGCCTGCTCAAGCAGTTCACGGAAATGCGGCGCGTGCTCCAGATGATCGGCCAGGGTGGCCTGCCGCGCATGGGTCCCGGCATGAAGCTTCCCAAGATGCCGCAGGGTGCGGGATCGGGCCCTTCCGGCAAGAAGCGCAAGAAGGGCGGGCCGTGGGGGCTGATTAAGTCGAGGTGACGGCCGGCCATAAGGTAGGGCGGGCCTTTACGGCCGGCCTTGGTGCGGCATAAAGCCGCGCCCGCGTACCAGAGCTAGAGTTCAGGAGGATTGATGTTATCGATTCGTTTGAGGCGGGCAGGGTCGACCAAGAAACCCTATTTCCGCGTGGTGGTAACGGAGGCGCGATCGGGCCGCGACAGCAGCTTTGTCGAGAACGTCGGGACTTACAACCCGCGTTCGAAGCCGGCGCAGGTGGCTATCAACAAGGCACGGCTCGAGCACTGGCTGAAACGGGGTGCCAAGCCGTCGGACACGGTGCGTACGCTGTTGAGCAAGCACTTGTCGCGCGACTTGTCGGCCGCAGCCGAAACGGCCACGACGCAGTAGGAGAGTACATGGTGGGGCCGCAAGGCGATCAGGGTGCTCCGAGCCCGCTGCGCGCAGTGGTCGAAGTGGTCGTTCGTGCGCTGGTCGATCATCCCGACGCGGTCAAAGTGACCGAGAGCGCACGCCGGGGAGTCACCGGTACTCGAACTGAGAACGGCGCCCGGCGACATGGGCAAGATCATTGGCCGTCAGGGACGTACAGCCGCCGCGCTCCGGACGCTGCTGGCAGTAACAGCGGAGCGGCACGGCCAGAGAGCGCAGCTCGATATCAAGGACTGACGTGGCGGTCTGGGACGACATGGTGCTCGTGGGGCGGATTGCTCGACCTCACGGGCTGCGAGGCCAGGTCGTCGTGAATCCTGAAACGGACTTCGTCGAGGAGCGATTTCGGCCCGGTGAGACGCTGTGGATCCAGACGCGGGGGCGCGAGGCGTCTCTTACCATCGCATCGGCGAGGATTCAGAACGGGCGTCCGGTCATCGCGTTCGAGGGTGTGTCGCGTCGCGAGGATGTGGAACCGCTCGCCGGTTTTGAACTGCGGGTGCCCGAAACCACGCTTCGGCCGCTCGAGCCAGGGCGATACTACGAGCATCAGCTGGTCGGGTGCGTGGTCGAAACCGTGCAGGGCGCAACACTCGGATCGGTCATTCGCGTGGAGGGTGGTGCAGGCGTCAGCAGGCTGGTGGTGGACGGAAAGGGCAACGAGATTCTGATTCCGCTGGCCGTCGATATCTGCGTGGATGTCGACGTGGACGGCAGAAAAATCCGGATTGAACCTCCGGAGGGGTTGATCGACCTGAACGAGACGAACCGCCGCAGGTGAATGGGCCCCGTCGTCGCCATGAAATTCGACTTCGTGACGATCTTCCCGCGCATGATTGAAGCCGGTCTCGCCGAGGGAGTGGTCGGTCGGGGAATCGAGCGGGGAGTTCTCGATATCCAGATTCACGACTTGCGAGACTATGCGACAGATCGGCACAGGAGCGTGGACGACGTGCCCTATGGTGGTGGGCCGGGGATGGTGATGAAGCCGGAGCCGCTGGCGCGTGCCGTCGGAGACATCCGGGCGCGAAGGGGTGAGCCCAGCGCGGTGATTCTGCTCTCGCCACAGGGCCGGACATTCACGCAGATCGAGGCGGCGCGGATGAGCGCGCTGCCGCATCTCGTCCTGCTTTGCGGCCGATACGAAGGAATGGACGAGCGTGTCCGGACCACGGTGGCGACCGACGAGCTGTCGATAGGCGACTACGTCGTGAGCGGCGGCGAGCTGCCCGCTCTGGTCGTTGCCGACGCCATCTGCAGGCTGGTGCCCGGCGTAGTCGGCGACGCGCGGTCCGTGGAACAGGATTCGTTTTCGCGCGGATTGCTTGACTATCCGCATTACACGCGTCCGTCTGAGTTCGCGGGGCAGAGAGTGCCCGACGTGCTGCTTTCGGGACACCACGAAGAGGTTCGGCGATGGCGCAAGCTGACCGCCCTTCGCCGCACGCTGAATCGGCGTCCGGAGCTGTTGAACACGGCGGCTCTCGATGACGAAGAGCGGCGGATGCTGGAAGAGATACGCAGAGAACAGGAGAGAGAGCAATGAGCGCGATTGAACTGGTCGAGAAATCGCAGCTGACGACTCGACCGGACATGAAATCCGGCGATACCGTCCGCGTG
The DNA here is from genome assembly GCA_963814955.1 of uncultured Acidobacteriota bacterium. GTDB lineage: Bacteria > Acidobacteriota > Vicinamibacteria > Vicinamibacterales > UBA2999 > DATCJA01. Next base: position 102,356 of record CAWFEX010000002.1, on the reverse strand, counting down.
CACGTGAAGGTCCGCGAAGGTGACAAGGAGCGCATACAGATCTTCGAGGGCATGGTCATCGGCATTCACCGCGGCGGGGCGCGTGCGTCGTTCACGGTGCGCAAGGTCTCGTTTGGGCAGGGAGTGGAGCGCATCTTCCCGCTGCATTCGCCGTCGATCGCCAAGGTGGATGTCGTGCGGTCCGCCCGGGTACGCCGCGCGAAGCTGTACTTCCTGCGCGGTCTGAAGGGCAAGGCCGCCCGCATGAAGGAGACCACCAAACGGGTCCAGTAGCGCGGCCCGCGGCAGCACGTGACCCTGTTCGCCTGCTGATGTCGCCATGGTTCGAGTCCATGCGATGCGCACCCTCGAAAACGCCATGCGGCGCTGGGGGTTCTATCGCGTAGCCGGCTGCGACGAAGTCGGCCGCGGGTGTCTGGCCGGACCCGTCGTCGCGGCGGCGGTCGTGCTCGATCCGGATTGTCACATTGCCGGCATCTGTGATTCGAAACTCATCGCCGCGGCGGAGCGCGAGCGGCTCTACGACGTCATTACCAGAAAATCGCTTGGCTGGGCAGTGGCCTCGGCGCACGTCGAGGAGATCGAAGTTATGAACATTCATCGTGCGTCGCTGGAAGCGATGTCGCGCGCGGTGCTCGCCATCGCGCCGATGCCGGATCTCGTATTGGTGGACGCGTTCCGCATTCCAGGTCTGTCGATCGCGCAGCGCGCGGTCCTGCATGGCGACCGCCGGTGCACGGCGATTGCGGCCGCCTCCATCATTGCCAAAGTCACCCGCGACCGCGAGATGCTGGAGCACCATGCCGCGGATCCGCGCTACGGGTACGATCGCCACAAAGGCTACGCCACAGCGGATCACCTGGCCGCCGTTGCACGGTTTGGCTACTCTCCGCTGCACCGCCGAACGTTCAGGCCCCCATCACTGTTTGATACGATGGAGTAGATCGCGGGTGCCCCCTTTCCCCTGCCTCCGTTGGTAATAAGTGTCCATAGATCGCGAAGCCGCACTCAAGAAGGCGGAGAAGCTTCTTCGCCAGGGAAAGCTCAAAGGGGCCATTGAAGAGTACGTGCGGCTGATCGAGGATCAACCGCGCGACGTTGGCGCCATCAACGCACTCGGCGACCTATACATCAGGGCCGGAGACGCGGACCGTGCCGTCGCGCAGTTCACACGCGTCGGTGATCAGCTGTTCGCGGATGGCTTCCTTCCCAGAGCGCAGGCCATCTACAAGAAGGCGCTCAAGGTCGAACCCAATCACGAACATAGCCTGTCGCGCCTGGCGGAAATCGCGGTCCGTCAGGGCAGGTCGGGGGACGCCATTGCCTACTTGCGCCACCTGACGGAGCGTCGGCGTCTTCGCGGCGATGAACTTGGCGTCTCGGAGTGCGTCGAGCGGATGCGGGCGTTGGACAAAAGCGGAGCCGACGCGTCGGAGTCGGACGCGGCGACGGCTATTGAGGGCGCCGAGGATGGGGTTGAAAATCCTGCGGCGCTGCTGGCCGCCGCAAAGAAACAACTGACCGCCGGAAATGAGCTGCAGGGCCGCGCCGTGCTGATGCGGGCGCTCACGCTCGACACGTCACGACACGACGATGTGGTCAGGATGTCGCTCGATCTGCTCGCCCAGGGACGCATCGAAACCGCATTCGGCTGCGTCGACGTGGCCGCAGACGCCGCGCTTCTCGGCGGCAGTTTGAGTCAGGCGATCGAGGCGCTGCAGACGTTCGTTCGAGCGGCACCCCACATTCCGGCGCTCGTCAAGCTCGTGGAACTGTGCGTGGACGCCCGTCTCGATGGACCGCTGCGGGCGGCGCAGACACAGCTCGCCGACGCGTACCTGGACACCGGCAAGGCAACCGAGGCGCGGGTCATTGCCGAGGATCTGCTGGAGCAGGATCCGGATTGTGAGGCGCACGCGCAACGGGTGCGGAGGGCAATGGAACTGCTGGGCGCTCCCGATGCCGACAGGACCGTCGTCGACGTTCGGGGCCGTCACCGGGCCGTCGATGCCCCTGAAGCCGGTGGATATCGCGCCCCGGACGCTGTCTACGGGTTAGAGCCTGTGGAAGTCGATCTGAACACCGTGTTGTCCGGTATCGGCGGCGGTGACATGACGCGTGTGGACGATACGTACGATCGTGCGCTCAAACACCTCGAGGAAGGTCGAATCGAAGAAGGGATTGCGGGTCTGCGGGATGCCGCGCGCACGCCGCATCGGAGAGTCAGGGCGGCAGCGGATCTGGGCCGGCTGCACATCCGCCGCGGCGAGCTGCCGGAGGCCGTCGAGTGGCTGGAGCGGGCTGCCGATGGTCCGCCGGACAGCGAGGAGGAAGGGTTCGGCGTGCTGTACGACCTCGCCGACACGCTCGAACAGCTCGGCGAATATGCGCGGGCACTGGCTGTCCTCATCGAGCTTGATGCCGATACCGGTGGATATCGCGACGTGCGAATGCGAATCGAGCATCTCGTTCGTGCCCAGGCAGGGAGCCAGCCGCAGTGAAGCGTCTGGTACTCGTGGCGTTCTTCCTTGAAATCGGGTTCGTCCTCATTGTCATTCCATGGTCGGCGTTCTGGGACCGCAACTACTTCGCCGAGCTGTTGCCTGCGCTGCAGGCGCTCATCACCAACAATTTCGTCCGCGGCGCCATCTCCGGCCTGGGCCTCATCAATGTGTCGGTGGGTCTCACCGAGCTCGCCTCGATCGTGATGGCACGGTCGGTCGACCGCCCTGCCTCCATCTCGCCGGCGCGTTTCACGGAGGATCGTGATCTGCTCGGCTAGTAGGGGCCGACGTTCACGTCGGCCCAAGGCGCAGGCTGAAGCCTGCGCTCTACATCGCTTGTGACATGCTTCCGGTTATTTGCCTGGTCACGCCGCGCCAGCAGCCGAGCGCCGATGCCGACCGTGTGTTAATCGAGCGGATCCGCGGGGCTGCGCAGGCGGGGGTCGATCTGGTGCAAATCAGACAGCCGGATTTCGAGGGGCGCGCCTTGACGCAGCTGGTCGAAGAGTCGGTGGCCGCTGTCGGCGGGACCCGGGCGCGTGTGCTTGTGAACGATCGGGTGGACGTGGCGCTTGCTGCGGGGGCACATGGCGTACACCTGCGCGGCGATTCCGTCCCGGCGCGGCGCGTCCGCGTCATCGCGCCCGCGGGCTTTCTCATAGGGCGCTCCGTGCATTCGGCGAACGAGGCGGAGCGGGTTGTCGATGACGGCGGTCTCGACTACCTGATCTTCGGTACCGTGTTCAGCACGTCATCCAAACCTGGCGAGCCAGGAAGCGGTCCTGCGTCTCTTGCCGCCGCATGCGCGGCCGTGCCCGTGCCGGTACTCGCCATAGGTGGCATGACTCCCGATCGTCTCGGTGTTGTGGCCAGCTCCGGTGCGGCCGGGTTCGCCGCCATCAACTTGTTTGCCGACTGCGACGTGAACTCGTTCACATCCATCGTTGGCCGGTGCACGCGCGCGTTTGACACCTCGAATGACGTTCCCTAGTACGGTTTCGAGTTCTGTGTATCGTAGTAATGAGTTGTGAGTGGTGAGTCGTGAGCCCTCGAATGCGCTCCGAAACTCAGAACTCAACACTCACTACTCAAAACTGAAAACTGCTCTAATAGATCCTCTATCCATATGGAACCTGGCGCCGCCGCCCCGCTCCTCGACCTGTTCAGAAAGGGGGGCGTCGATCGCGACATACGCCTGCTGGCAGCACAGGGCGTTTTGGGGCTCAGGCGGTTCGAGCAGATTGGCGTGTGCGAGTTGCTCGCCGGCGATGACGACCCGGCAATCGCAGAAGCGGCGACCGCTCTGCTTCGCTCGTTGAACAACGAGACTGCTGACGCCGCCAAAAGCGCCGACGCCAGCCCTTCCGAGGATGAACCAGACGACGACCGGACGGCGCTTCAGAGAATCGCTGCGATGTCGCCGGCACAGCGGCTGGCGCGCGCCATGAAAGGGACACGCGAGGAGCGGGCGATTCTCGTACGCGACCCGAACAGAATCGTCGCCGTCGCCGTTCTGAGCAGTCCGAAGATCAGCGAAGCCGAAGTGGAAAGCATCGCGAAGATGGCCAACGTGTCCGAGGACATTCTTCGCATCATTGGCCACACGCGCGTCTGGCTCAAGAAATATTCGATTGTGTCGGCGCTGGCGAAGAACTCCAAAACGCCGCTCGGTGTCTCGTTGACCCTCCTGCCCAGACTGCTCGAACGGGAGGTCAAAGCGCTTTCGACCGACCGGAACATTCCCGAAACTTTGCGGGTCGCCGCCCGCAAACGGCTTTCGGAAAAGTAAACTTTCTACTTACTTTTTCCACTTCCTCCACTTTTTCCGCTTCTTCCACTTGCCCTCATCCTGCCCCACTCGCTGCGCATTTGTGAGAGACCGTCCATATAGACCCGTGCCCGTTCGCGGTCCTCTTCCGTCGGCAGCGTCTTGAGCAGTTCGATGGCGTGCGCCAGGTCGTGCTGAATGGTTTGCCTGGTCGTTTTGAAGTAGATCCTGCGAATTTCGGCCAGCGCACGCTGAGGGTCTGGTTTTCCCTCCCGCAGCGTCTTCAGGGAGATGAATCCCTGGTTGTCGTCGGTCATGCCGCTTCCTTGTGACGGCGAAGCAGGGGAAGCATGTCCTCGAGCGTCCTCGTATTGAGCACCTCGTCTGGTGTGATCCACGCCCGGCGCGCTGTCTGAACTCCCCATTGCAGATTGCCCAGCGCGGCGACCGAATGCGCGTCCGTGGAGATCGCAAGCCGTACACCTCGCTCGCGGGCCATCCTCGCATTGACGTCGTTGAGGTCGAGCCGGTCGGCCTGACAGTTGATTTCCAGCGCGACGCCGTAGCGGGCGGCGGCGGTCACCACGGAGTCCATCGCGACGCGGTACGGGTCGCGCTGCAGAAGCAGGCGGCCGGTTGGATGGCCGAGAATGTCGACCCATCGGCACTCGAGCGCCTTGAGGAGGCGGTCGGTCATCTGCGTTTGGTCCTGGCTGAAATGCGAATGGATGGAGGCGACGACGATATCGAGCTGCGCGAGGCAGTCATGGGCCAGATCGAGCTGGCCGTCCGGCAGAATGTCGCACTCGATTCCCGCCAGCACGGTCAGACCCTCGAACTGGCCGTTCAATGCGCGGACCCGCGCGGCGTGCGCCAGTGCGTGATGCTCGTCGAGACCGTTCGCCATGGCGAGCGCCTTGCTGTGATCGGTAATCGCGATATATCGATAGCCGAGTCTGTGGGCCGCTTCTGCCATCGTCTCCACATCGTCGCGGCCGTCCGTGGCCGTGGTGTGCATATGGAGATCGCCGCGAATGTCGGCTGTTGAGACGAGACGCGGCAGGCGCTTCGCCTCGGCTGCATCGATTTCTCCGCGGTTCTCCCGAAGCTCCGGATCGATCCACTGAAGGCCGAGGGCTTCGTAAATGGCCTCTTCGCTCTCGCCCGTGACGCGTACCTCGTCGTCGGTGCGAAAGAGACCATATTCGTTCAGCTTGAAACCGTGCTGGATCGCGCGGTCACGCAAGGCGATGTTGTGTGCCTTCGACCCGGTGAAGTACTGCATCGCGGCGCCGCGGCTCTCGACTGCGACGAGCCGCAGGTCGGCCTGGTAGCCGCCGCGCAGCAGGACGCTCGATTTCGTCGCCCCATGGCCGAGGATGCGGTCGACTTGCGGGTAGGTGATGAAGGCGTCCATCACGGACGGCTCGCCGCCGACAGCAAGAATGTCGAGATCGCCGCAGGTCTCGCACCCGCGCCGCAGGCTGCCCACAGGAATGAAATCGACGTCAGGCGCATGCGCGCGCAGATGGGCGACCAGGTCGGCGGACACCGAGGACGTATCCGAGAGCAAATGACGTCCCGCGTCTTTCTGCCGCTCCTCGATGGCCTTCAGGATGAGCCCCTCCTTCTTCGGGCCCATTCCCTTCAGCCCCCGAAGCCGTCCCGAACGGGCGGCTTCGGCCAGCTCGTCGACGGTGTGAATGTTGAGGGCGGTATAGAGCAGCGCCACAGTCTTCGGCCCGACTCCCTGCAGCCGAAGCAGATCGAGGATTGTCGGCGGAAACTCCTGGAGCAGCTGCTGATGGTAGAGGCATGTGCCGGTTAGAACCAGCTCGCGAACCTTCGCCGCCAGATCCTTGCCGATGCCGGGCAGATCCCGGAGTTGCGCCTCCTCCATGCCTGAAACCGGATCGCCCCACGTTCGAATGGTGTCCGCCGCGGTTCGATATGCTCGGATCTTGAAGGCGTTCTCGCCCTTGATCTCGAGCAGGTCGCCGATTTCTCCGAATACCCGCGCGATCTGAAGGTTATCCACGGATCAGGCCGTGGCGTTCGATGGTGAAATCGAGCAGGCGCGCCCCTCCGTCGGCCAGCGCATGACGTATTGCGTCGCGTCGATCCGGGGGGCCAAGACAGAAGAGGCAGCCGCCGCCGCCGGCGCCGCATACCTTTGCCGCCGTCGCACCTGCGTGCCTTGCCCGCGCGATCAATTCGTCGATGACGGGGGTTGATACGCCCGGTGCGAGACGTTTGCGGTTTTCCCACTCGTCGGCGAGCGCGCGTGCCACGCCGTCCCAATCCTGTTTGACGAGGGCAGCACGCATCGCGACGGCGTTGTCGCGGATGCGCTCGAAGCAATCGAAGACGTGGCGATCGCCGTCGATGTGCTTCTTCATGATTTCCCAGTTGTTCGTGCCGGAATTGCGAGGCTCACCGGTGTAGCACAGCACCAGACGGGATTCGAGGTCCGACGCATCGATGTCGAGCGGCACGCGTCTGATGCCCTCGACCCCGAGCTGAAGCGCCGCAACGCCACCGTACAGGGCAGGCCTGTAATCCTGCAGGCCGGTCGGTACTTTGATCGCCTGCGCCTCGACGTTCATGGCGACCTGAAGCAGAACTTCGGGTTCATAGTGCGTGCGGGCCCATTGCGCCAGCGCGGCACAGACGGCGACGTTCAGCGCCGACGAGCCGGCGATACCCGCGCCCGCGGGCGATTCAGATGACGTCGTGAGAGTGATTCCGCGTGCCTCGAAGAAATGTGCGAGGAGAGACAACAGTCGCAGCTTCCCGGAGTCACGAAGGCTCCGCCAGTCATCGGCTTCGACGGTAGTCCCGGTGTCGACGGAATTGATGACGATGCGGTCATCCGGACGCGTCTCGACGACTGCGTGAGCACGCAGGCTGATGGCGGCGTTTATCGTTTGAGCGTCGGGATGAAAGAGGTACAGGGGCCAGATGTCGAGTGTGCCGCCCGCAAGATCGATGCGAGTCGGCGCGGAAGTGGCGATACGCACCACGGGATTATAGAACCCGTCGGATATGACGCCGCGTCCAGTTGTGTTCTATCGGGTCGAGGACGGGCGCCGCGGCTGCCGCCACTTGGTGGTGAGCGCCGCGCGATCGACTTCCTGGCCTCTCAGGTAAACCTTCGCAATCCTTTTCGTGTTGGCAACGTTGTCGAGAGGATTGGCATCGAGCACGATGAAGTCCGCGCTCTTGCCCGGCGCGACCGTGCCGAGCTGATCCAGGCGCAGGACTTCGGCCGCGGTGCGCGTGGCTGCGACAAGCGCCTCGGCCGGAGTAAAGCCCGCCGCCACGAAATTTTCCAGCTCCATGTGCGCGGTGAGGCCGATCCACCTGTTCGAATCGCCGGCCGCATCGCTGCCGAGGACGAGCCGAACGCCCGCCGCCTTCAGCTTTGCGGTGTTCTGCAGATCCCACACCCGCCCGGGATTGGCGCCCGCGCCTGCCGGCGTGCGAGCCATTCGATCGAGTCTTTGCTGGATGATGTCCGCCGGGATGGTTTCATACAACATCGGCTCGTCGGCCCATCGCGGCCTGGCACCGGCGGCGCTGGCCGTCTGCAACTCGCGATTCATGCCGCCCAGGTTTGGCGTGAACCACACGTTCGGCCGTTCTTTGAGCAGCTGGAGAAACTCCTCGTCAACGGGCTGGTCACGCACCATATGCGTGAATCCCTCGACGCCCGCCTTGAGCAGCTCTTTGGCGTCGGCGAGATCGAATACGTGTGCAACGGACCGGAACCCTTGCCGCCGCGCCTCGTCGGCGGCGGCGCGAAACAGCGGCGGCGTCAGCTTCTGCTTCGTCCCGTTCCGGTCGTCCACCCAGATCTTCACGAAGTCCGGCTTCCTGGGTGCGAGATCTCGAACGGCGGCGCGAGCCTCGTCTTCGGTCGTGACTGCGTACGGCACGTCGTTTCTCGACGGATCGGCAGGACCGGATCCCGGATAAGCCAGTCCTCGTCCCACCGTTCGATAGAGCGCGGCGTTCGGGATGATCTCGTCGCGCATCTGAAACGGCAGGTCGCCGATGTCGGTGCCGAAGCTGCAGACCGCGGCAAAGCCGTGATAGGCGTACCGCTCGAGATGATCAGTCAGGTTTTCTCGCGTGAAATGATCCTTCGACATCGAGCCGTCGCTCATGTCGAGGAAGCCGAGATGGCTGTGCACGTCGATCATCGCCGGCATGACCGTCTTGCCGGTCAGATCGACGCGGGTAGCCCCAGCCGGCACTTCCACGTCACCACGTCGTCCAACGCGGGTGAAGCGCCCGTTGTCGACAATGAATGCAGCATTCTCGATGGGTGGGCCGGCGTCGCCGGTGATGAGGCGCGCTCCTTCGAACATGGTGGCGCTTGCGGCGGCAGCCTGACCGTTCGGTCGCGGAGAGCACGCGGCTGCGGCGAGCACATACACCAGGACGATCAGATGAGCCGAGCTTCTCGTCGTTCGGCGCATGGACGCCTCCTGCGGGACGGATTGTGGCACAGGTCGTCAGTCATCGGTCGTCAGTTGTGCGTGCAGAACTCAAGACCAAGAGCTGAGCTGAGGACTGACAACTGCTGTTGCGGTAGACTCGGGCTCGAGAAAGATGGCCAGAATCGTTCTGATGCTCGTGGTAGCCGCGACCACCGCGATGGCGCAATCTGCGATCGCCATCAGGGACCAGGGCGCCCGACCGTTTGGCGGCAAAGTGATGGGAGATGCTGCGAAAGGGTCACTCCACTGCGATCACGGGTATGTGGAATGGCAGATTCCGGAAAACCGTCGCCGGGTGCCCCTGGTCATGGTGCACGCGAGCAGCACCAAGACGTGGGACACCACGTTCGATGGACGCGAGGGGTTTCGCAATATCTTCCTGCGCCGCGGTTTTCCGGTGTACCTCACCGATCTGCCGCGCACCGGTCGTGCCGGACAAGGTTGCGCGCCGACCAGTTACGTGCCGCAGCCGAATCACGATCAGGTGTGGTTCACGAACTGGCGGCTCGGGATCTGGCTGCCCGGTGATCCAACGCCGGATTTCTACCCCGGCGTGCAGTTTCCGCAGACGCCTCGCGCGTTGAACGAGTTCTTCCGCATTCAGTACCCGGAATTCAATGCACCCGAGAACGAGCAGGTGGAAACCGACGCGCTCGCAGTGCTGCTGAACGAGCTGGGGCCGTCTGTGCTGCTCACGCATTCCTCCACGGGCATTCGCGGCTGGATCACCGCGACGAAAACGGTCAACGCGGCAGGCATCGTCTCCTACGAGCCGGGTGATGTGGTGTTTCCCGAAGGGGAGATGCCGGCGCCGATTCCGCGGGCGGACGGAATGATGGTGGCGGCCGGCCGGCCGATTCCGATGGCGGATTTCCTCAAACTGACTAAGGTGCCCATTCAAGTCATCTGGGGCGACTACATCCCCTCGGCACTTGAGAAGGTCAACGTCGGCCCGAGGCTCACGCTCGACAACCGGCGCGTCAACGTTCAGCGCGCCAAGCTGATGGTTGAAGCGATTAACCGGCATGGCGGTAGCGCCGTGAACGTGATGCTGCCGGACATCGGCGTTCGCGGCAACACGCACTTTCCCATGCTGGATCTGAACAACGTGAAGATCGCAGACTTGCTGTCGGAGTTTCTCAGGGAAAAGGGCCTCGACAGGCGCTGAGGTTCGCCCGCGTTCCGGCTTCGCAGTGCGTCGGCCTGGCGTACGCGGTCCGGCGGCGAAACAACTGAGCGCCGGAATAGAATGCGGCCTCATGGCCGATCCGGGCAGTGTGACGGGATTGCTGCTGGCCTGGGGCAAGGGCGACGAAGCGGCCTTCGACCGCCTGGTTCCGCTGGTCGAACGAGAGCTGCACCGGATCGCGAAACGGTGCATGGCCGGAGAGCGTGCGGGCCATAGTCTGCAGGCCACCGCCCTCGTCAACGAGGCGTATCTCCGTCTCATCGACGTCCACCAGATCAAATGGCAGGACCGGGCTCACTTTCTGGCGATGTCCGCCCGCCTGATGCGACGCATCCTGGTGGACTGGGCGCGGTCGAAGCAGTATCAGAAGCGCGGAGGCGGCGCGGTAAAGGTGACGATGGACGAGGGACTCGCAGTCGTGGGGGAGCGCGGACAAGATCTGGTCGCCCTGGATGACGCGCTCCAGGCGCTGGCGCAGTTCGACGAGCGCAAGAGCAAGGTCATCGAGCTGCGCTTCTTCGGCGGCCTGAGTGTCGAAGAAACCGCCGAAGTGCTGAAGATATCCGTCGACACGGTGATGCGCGACTGGAAGCTGGCAAAGGCATGGCTCCTGCGCGAGATGCGCGCTGGCAGTTGAGCAGCTGACTCTGCCGCGACCGTATCCCTGCCTCATTGCCCGTTTCGGGCAACGAGTTGCGGCCGCCGAACTTCGCTTCGCACCGCGTGACCGGCCTCGACGGCCGCAGCGGTTTCGAATGCGGACGCTGTGCCACGGCGGCTGATGCGGGAGTAGAAGAAGTACATCGCCGCGTTGCTGGTGACCGTCGGAGCGCCAAGCACTTCGACCGCGTGGCGGAGCTCATGACCGATTGAACCCATGAGGTCCCAGTCCGCCTTACGCGTATCGACCTTGACGTGGAGGACGCGGTTTGGGCCTGCGGCGGTCACCGTGGCCAGGCAGGCCCGGACGCCGTGACCGCACCGGCCTTCGTTGACATACACGATTCCATCGCTCGCGTTGATGGTTTCGACCAGGCCACGAAAAGTGGTCGATCGCTCGGTGGCCTCCTGAATCAGGGTGGCGAGCGCCGGGCTGTCGGTGCGAACGCGCATGATGAGCGGCGCCGGGGTAGCCCCGAGCCCGCGGTCGGCGGCGGCGGCACGGGGGATTCCGAGGGTTCCCATCGCGATTGCCATCCCGACCATCATCTTTTGCGCTGTCCTCGTCATGGCGTCTCCCTCCTCGCCACCGGAGGCGGGAAACGCGACCGAAAACTGGCACGTCGCTACGGACGCGGCGAGATGGACCGAACCCGACCGGAAAGCAGGCCCCGGCCGGGTTCGACGCGGGAGGGAGTCTGTTGCCGCCTACCGCGCGCGCGCGGTGACGCTGTCCCGGATCGCCTTCACTTCGTCTGGGGTGAACACCGAGGCACCGGCGGTTATGCGCCGAGCCGTCTGACGGTCGGCTTGCACGAGGGTCGGCCGCTCCGTCGCGTCATCTGACATCAGCACCCCTCTGACGAGGTGTGCCATCAGATACCCAAGCGCCCGGCCGGTCTCCTCGTCATCGCCGATGCGCCGGTACAGGATGTGCGCGAGATGCGTCGTCGCATCCCTGGTGGCTGGCGCATCGATCCCTGCCATGCTCGCGCCGTGTTCACCTCCCGTCGTGCGCGGCAACAGGCTCAGGTAGAGCGTTGGTGTGTCACCTGCCGGAAATGGCCCTCGAATCCAGGCGATGCCGACGCCCAGCGGACGGTAGACATCGACCACCGTCTGGATAGCGCGTGCGAGCACGTGGCGCGGCGTCGCGGCGTGGTTCTCGATGACGACGAAGACGGGAAGTTGTTGTTCGGCGGCCGCGCCAGCGAGCGCGATGACGCTCATAACGCTGGTGGCCAGACCGCAAGAAATCTTTCGCATCGTGACCTCCTCGCCCCTGAGCGCGGGACGTGGGTAACCAGCGGGGCAGCTCGCCGGTTACCCGCGTTAGCACCGCGTGCAGCGTTAGCGTGTCGCGTCGGGATAGATGAACCGGCGCCCGGTGGACTCCCCGAGGGGGTACCAGGTCTCGATCCTCGGGGCGACGCCGCGCGAGGTTTCCATGACCGTCACGACCTGCTCGGCACGTTGACTCTTCGGTCGAGCGACGATTGCCGTGAAACCAGTGAAGTACAACCGGGATCCGTCTCGGCTCAGGACGCGGACGATGTCGGGGTGCAGGTCGACGACTTGGAACGTGTAGGTGCCGTGCGGAAGCGTCACACCGGGAAGTCCGAAGGCTCCGCTGAACGTCAGATGATTGGTCTGGCCGACGGCATTCGACGCCGCGCCATTCGGGCTGGCGACGGTCAGGCCGAGCACCACCGCGCCGCACACCATCAGGGCCGATTTGCGAGTGAACATGGCGATCTCCTCTCGTCTCTGGGTGGGCCGTCCATTCGGCCTCACCGACAGAGGCGGGAAATCGGTCCACGAACTGGCACAGGCGGCACAGGGCGTTAGAATGGCGCGGTCCGGCCGATGGACCAGGTGCGCTGGCAGCAGATCGAACGGCTCTATCAGGTGGCGCTCGAGCGCCCCGTGGAAGCGCGCGCGGCGTTCCTGGCGGAGGCCTGCGCCGGGGACACCTCGTTGCGGCGCGAAGTGGAATCGCTGCTCGCGTCGCCGGCAACGGCTGAAGGGGTCTTCGCGGCCCCAGCGTTGGCGATAGCGACACGCCCCGATTCCACGACGTCGGTCCTGACCGGGCGGCGCCTCGGCGTCTATCACCTGCAGGAGCGTATCGGCGCCGGCGGGATGGGCGAAGTGTACCGGGCCCGCGACACGCGGTTGGGGCGCGACGTGGCGATCAAGATCCTGCCGCGGGCGTTCACCTCAGATCCGGAACGCCTGGCGCGCTTCGACCGGGAAGCGCGCATGCTTGCCGCCCTCAATCACTCGAACATTGCGACGATTCACGGCGTCGAAGAGGGTGACGGCATCCGCGCACTGGTGATGGAACTGGTTGAAGGCGAGACGTTGGAGCAGCGTCTTCGAGACCTGAAGGTCTCCGGCGACCGACCACGCCAGGTAGCGGGCGGCCGGGCCTCCCGATGGACGAGGCTCTCAAGATCGCCCGGCAAATCGCCGACGCGCTTGACGCGGCACACGAGAAGGGCATCGTCCATCGCGACCTCAAGCCCGCCAATATCAAGATCACGCCGTCAGGAACCGTCAAGGTCCTCGACTTCGGTCTCGCGAAGGTGGCGGCAGGGAACGGCGCGGCATCGCAGGCGCCGACGGTGACGGTCGACGGAACGCGCGAGGGGATGATCCTCGGGACAGCCGCCTACATGAGTCCCGAACAGGCGCGCGGCCAGGCGGTGGACAAGCGCACCGACATCTGGGCGTTCGGCTGTGTGCTCTACGAGATGCTCACCGGCCGCACCGCGTTCGCAGGCGAGACCATTTCCGACACCATCGCCGCGATTCTCGGGCGGCAGCCGGACTGGACCGCGCTGCCGGCCGTTGTGCCTTCGGTCGTTCGATCGCTGCTGGAGCGTTGCCTCGACAAGGAACCCAAGCGTCGCGTCCGCGACATCGGCGACGTCGGACTCTACCTCGAGAGCACGCACGCGGATCGAATTCAGCCACTGGGTGTTGGCGCACCGCGTGGGCGAAGAGGATACCTGTGGCGCGCGGCCGCCGCAGTTGGCTTGGTGGCCGTGGGTGTGGGCGCTGGAGCCCTCTGGAAAGGCGTCGCACTGGAACCACCATCCGGCCTCAGCATCGGACCGGTGACACGATTGACGTCTGATTCAGGCCTGACTACGGAGCCGGGCATCAGTGCAGACGGACGACTGATCGCTTACGCATCGAATCGAAGCGGCGAGGGAAATCTGGATATCTGGGTGCAGCAGGCGAGCGGCGGGTCGGCAATTCGGCTGACCAGCGATCAGGCGGATGACCGGGAGCCGAACATCTCACCAGATGGCAGCCTCATCGCGTTTCGCTCAGAGCGAAGCCCGCGCGGGATCTATGTGATCCCGGCGCTCGGAGGTGACGCACGGCTCATTGCGCCCGATGGGATGGCTCCGCGTTTTTCACCCGACGGCCGCTCCATCGCGTTTTGGACGGGGGGCTGGCTCGCGCCTCGTGGCGTGAGACAAGTGCGGCGTACGTTTATCGTGCCCGCTGGCGGAGGCGACCCGGTGCAGGTGGCCAGCAGTTTGGCAAGCGTTGGCGATCCGGTCTGGTCTCCCGACGGTAAGGCCGTGCTGGTGTTTGGCCGCCAGGCGACGTCCGGGAAGCAGACCGACCCGGATTGGTGGTGGGTGCCGCTCGACGGCGGGGCTGTCGTGCGAAGTGGGGTCTACGAGCGTTTCAAGGCTGCCGGACTGGAAAACATGCTTACAGACCTTTACCCATATCCATCGGCTTGGACGTCCGACGGGGTGCTGTTTTCCGCAGCGGACGCCGGTGAGGCAGGATTTGGTGAAGCCGACTCTCGCAGCGTTTGGAGGATCGCTGTCGATTTTCAGACTGGCCGCGTCACCGGCGAACCGGTCCGCTTAACCAGAGGGACAACTACAGATACGTCGCCTTCCGTATCACGCGACGGACGCTTGGTGTTCGCCGCGGGCACCGAGCACGATCTGTTTTTCGCATTGCCGCTCGATGTCAATGCCGGCCGCCCCACTGGGCCATTGCGCCGCGTCAGGGGCGACACAGCCGGAACGGGTCGACCTGGTGTCTCGGAAGACGGGCGTCTCCTCGTGTTCCCACGATACGAGTTCGCGGCCGGCGGCGTGTGGATTCATGACCTGCGTACTGGACGCGAGCGACAGCTGGCAGCGACACCACGCGTGCCGCTGAATCCGGTCATCTCGGTCGATGGTCGATGGGTCGGATACACCGTCACGACCGTGGAGTTAGGGGGACAGGCAGGTCCGGGGACCGGGTACGTTGTCGAAACGTCTGGTGGCGCTCCCCGGCGGGTCTGCGACGACTGTCAGATTTACGAGTGGAGCCGCGATAACACCCAGCTCTACGTCGTTGATAAAGGTGCGATCCTGACTCGTCTCGACCGGGCAAGTGGCTCACGAAGTCCGGTCGTTCGTGCATTCGCTGCCGCGACAGGGGTCGATGGGGACGGGGTCCAGATCGATCGACCGCTGCTGTCGCCGAATGAGCGATGGCTGGTCTTCAACAGCAGGCGGAAAGTGTTCGTCGCTCCGCTGTATCCCGATCGTGCCGACACCGGAAGACGAGTGGCTCATGGTGCACTCGAGCATCGGGGCCGAGCGGTCGGCGGGCCTATCTCCGGACGGCGGGCTCCTGTATCTGCTTCTCGAGCGCGACGGGTTTCGGTGCCTGTACGCGCGGCGTCTCGATCCGGTGAACGGACACCCAATGGGGGAGCCGTTCCTTGTTCATCACTTCCACGATGCTTCTCGTCGCTGGGGCTCGACCGGCTTCGGCAACGCGACCGTTACCGGGATGTTTCTGGCGGAGCTGCACGAGGCCAGCAGCAACATCTGGATGACCACTATCGGATTGAACTGAGCTCCTCGACCCGGGAAATCTGAACCGGGAACTTGGAACTGGAGCATCTCCCCCGTCTGGGTTAGGATTAACGCTGGGAAATCGCCCTAAGGGCCGTACACTCCGCAACACCAGCAGGAGGCGCCCGTGACTGCTTTCCACCTTTCCGGGTTGCGCATCGCGCAGCGTTCGCTGGTTGCTCTGACTGCCGTCCTGGCGATCTCGACGCCAGCTCTGGCAGCCGAGAACGCAACCCCGACATTCTCGAAAGACGTATCCCGGATCCTCCAGCAGAAGTGCCAGCAGTGCCATCAGCCGAATTCAATCGCGCCGATGTCGCTCATCACATTCCAGGATGCCCGGCCGTGGGCACGATCGATCAGGCAGCGCGTGATCACGAAACAGATGCCGCCGTGGCACATCGATCAGAGCGTCGGCGTCCGGCATTTCAAGAACGACATGTCGCTGACAGATGAGCAGATCGACACGATTGTCCGCTGGGTGGACGCCGGGGCGCCGGAGGGAGACCGGAAGGATCTGCCGCCACCCGTTCCTCTCGTAACAGACAACGAGTGGCAGGGTGTGAAGGATGGTTTCGGTCCGCCGGACCTCGTGATCAGATCGTCCGAGTACACGATGCCGGCCAAGCACCAGGACGTCTGGTACCGGCCGATGAGCGATCTGCCCCTCAGTGAACCGCGCTGGGCCAAGATGGTGGAGATCCGGCCCACCAACCTGAAGGGGCGAAGGATTCTGCATCACTCGATCGCGTATCTCGTTCTGAATAACGATCCCGAGGCGGTCAACACGGGGACCGCCAACGCCGTGAACAACGGCGGCGGCAGCGCAGGACTCGACGACCTGTCCGTCCGGCGGCCACAACTGATGGAATGGGCCATCGGCAAGGGCTACGACTTGTTCCGGGAGGGCACGGGCAAGCTGCTTGTGCCGGGTGAAAAGATTTCCTGGGACCAGCACCTGCACGCGGTGGGCGAGGAGATCACGTCAGGATCGGAAATCGGCATCTGGCTTTATCCAAAAGGCCAGGAGCCAAAGAAGCGGAGCTATCTGATCGCGTTTACGGGACTGAGAAAGCGGGAGTATCTCGACATCCCTCCCAATACCGTGGCGCACACCGAAGGCTTCACGGTGCTCAAAGAGAACACGTTGATCACCAATTTCCAGCCTCACTTCCATCTGCGTGGTAAGGCGATGCAGGTGGAGGCGATCCTGCCCAACGGCAGCACGCAAACGGTCAGCTACGTCGGCCGCTTCAACTTCAACTGGATGACGAACTACATCTACGAAGACGATGCTTCGCCGGTGTTTCCGAAGGGCACCGTCATCCACGTGACCGCGTGGCACGACAACACGAGGGCGAACCCGTTCAATCCGGATCCGGATCAATGGGTCGGATACGGAGACCGGACGGTCGACGAAATGGCACACGCCTGGATGAACGTCGTCTATCTGACTGACGAGGAATACAACGCGCTTCTGGCGGAACGCAAGGCGAAGGCGGAGCAGACTGCCTCGACCAGCCAGACACGATAATCTGTCATCGCATGCGCCGGGTCCCGAACGGGACCCGGCCTACGTACGAATCATGAAGTCGGCGATAGTCATCACCGGGTACGCTGTGGCCCTGGTTGCGACGAGTGTGCTCGTCGCGGATCAGCAGCTGCCAAGCGAGCCGCAGCGCGCCTTTGGAGCGAGCGTAACGGGCGCATACGAGGGGTGGTACCAGAACCCCGACGGCAGTCGCACGCTTCTCGTGGGATATCTCAACAGGAACGCCGACCAGGCGCTCGACGTCCCCGTGGGGGCAGCCAACAGAATCGAGCCCGGCGGACCGGACTTCGGGCAGCCCTCACACTTTCTTCCCGGCCGGCGCCACGGCATGTTCACGCTCATCGTGCCCAAGGAATTCACTCCTGAGCAGCGGCTGACGTGGACGATTATGGCAAACGGACAAACGACCAGCATTCCGCTGCGCCTGCACCCCGATTACGTCATCAGTCCATTTACGGATGTTGCCATCAAGAACGTCCCGCCGGTTCTCCGGTTCGAAGAGAGTGGCCGCTCGAGTCAGGGTCCGATCGCGTTGTTGTCGACGGCGGTGGCGCGCAGCACGTCGATGTCGTCGCCGCTGTCATTGACCGTTTTCGCAAGCGACGACGCGAAATACGCAAGCGGCACGATGGCGATTCCGGTAAAGCCTCCGCCTCCGGTACGCTTGCACTGGTCGAAATATCGCGGCCCCGGAGCGGTGACGTTCGACGCCGCGGAGCCGTCAGTTGCCGTTCTCGAGGGGGGCGCTGTCAACGTCCCGTTCAGCGGAAAGGCGCTCACAACCGCGAAGTTCAGCGAGCCGGGTGAGTACGTCCTTCATGTCACTGCCAACGATTATTCGGGCGAAGGCGGGGGCGGCGAAGTGTGCTGCTGGACGACGGCGATGGTGAAGGTGGCGGTCACGCCCTGAAGGCCGCGTAAACGCCTCATCATGACCGCAAGGTGGACGATCCGCTCAGCCGTCGCGGCCTTGCTGGCCGTCGGGGCGTGGGCGATGTGGCCCCCCGTCGTTCTCTCGCACAACCCAACCACCACGACGGTTCTGTTCAATCGCGAGATCGTCGCGCTCCTGCAGAACAAGTGCCTGCAGTGTCATCGCGACGGCCAGATGGCGATGTCGCTGGCGACCTACGCCGACGCACGTCCGTGGGCGGTCGCCATCAAGGAAGAAGTGCTCGCGCGGCGTATGCCACCCTGGCCGGGCGAGGCAGGATATGGCGAGTTTGCGAACAACCTCGGGCTCACGACGAGGGAGGTTGACTTCCTGGTTTCGTGGGTCGAGGGTAATGCGCCGGAGGGCGACGTCGATCCTCCGCCGTTCATCGATCACAGCGAGCACTGGATGCTCGGCGAGCCGCAGACTGTTGCTGTCGCTCGACCGGGCGTCTCCGTGAACGCGAACAGTCCGGCCCAGTTCTCACGCATCGTGCTGGATCCCGGCCTCGAACGCGAGACGTGGATTCGAGCCATCGATTTCAAGCCCGGTGACACGCGTGTTGCGAGGGCCGCGTTTTTCACGGTCGTCGAGACAGGCGAGTACCTCGGAGGGTGGACGCCATGGCACTCCGGTACGGAGCTGCCCGAGGGTGTCGCGTTCAGACTCCCGGCGCGGGCACACATTGCCGTCGATGTGCTCTATCGCGGCATCGACGAGAACGTCGTCGACAGCCCGCGGCTCGCGTTGTATGTCGCGCCGGAACGCTCCCGGCGACGCGCCTCGACCGCGATGCTGCGCGGATCGACGTCACAGGTGATCGCTTCGGGCGGACAAGGCTCCGCGGCTGGACTTCGCCTCAATGGCCGGCTGGCAATACCAACCGCCACCACGCTGTTTGCGCTTCGGCCTCAGTTGCCGGACGGGGCGACGTCGATCGAAGTGACGGCGGTCGGTCCCGACGGCTCACGCGATGTTCTGCTACGTGTGCGACGTTTCCGCGCCGATTGGCAGACGCCTTTCGTACTTCGCAAGCCAATTTCGCTGCCGGCGGGATCTGCCGTCGAGGCCGCTGTCCACTACGAGGAAGCCCCGGCCGCCACTCCGACGCCCTCGTTTACTGTCGCTATCACGAGGTATGACAGTGGCACGGCGGCTTCCGTGACGGCGTCGGTCGATCAGCGCGACTCGTCGCGGCCGTTGACGGAGCAATCGGGCAGCAGCGAGACGCCGGCCTGGTTTTGTCCGATGCATCCGGACGTGACCTCGCCGCAGGTAGGCAACTGCCGGAAGTGCGGCATGACGCTCGTTTCGGGTCACCCGTTCGACACGCGCGACTACATGATGGATGTGCGGACCACACCGTCTGCTCTCAAGTCTGGCGTGCCATTCAAAATGCGCCTCGACGTGCGCCATCCCTCGTCTGGCCAGGCGGTACGCGATTTCGAAGTCGTGCACGACCGGCGCTATCACCTGTTTGTGATCAGCCACGACATGACGGTGTTCCAGCACATCCATCCGGAACAGCAGTCCGATGGATCGTGGGCGATCGAGATGACGTTACCGAAACGCGGGGCGTACCGCGTTGTGTCCGACTTTCTGCCTACCGGTGGCGCCCCGCAGCTCCTCTCGAGAACGCTCATGACGTCCGATTTCGCGGGGGATCTCCGCTCGGAGGACGCGCACCTGGAGCCTGACATTGCGCTGAGGAAAACGGTGGGACCTCTCACGGCGGAGCTCAAGTTCGATCCACCGCGGCTCGTTGCCGGCCAATACGGTCACCTGGAGTTCCAGTTGACCGATTCGTCGACGGGGGAACCCGTCACCGACCTCCAGCCTTACCTCGGGGCATTTGGCCATGCTTTCATCCTCAGCGAAGACCTGAGGAACTCGGTCCACGCGCACCCCCCGGAATGGCGCGACGGCAAGGAAATCGCGAGCGGTCTCGGCGGCCCGACGGTGCTGTTCGAAGGCTACATGCCGCTGCCAGGCCGCTATCGCATCTGGACGCAGTTCCTGCGGCGCGGGGAGCTCACCACTATCCCGTTCACGTTCGAGGTCTCGACGCTCGATGAAGTGTTGAGGCGACGGTGAAGCGGGTCCCGAGTCAAAGTCAAAAGTCAAAAGTCAAAAGTAGAAAGTAAGTGAAAGGTAGATGATGGAGTTTGACACTCCGTCTCGATTACTCACACAATGTGTGACTAATAATGCTGGGCGAATTCGAGTACATCCTGTTGTCGGCGGCGGCGCGGCTCGGAGACGATGCGTACGGAGCAGGGATCCGGGAGGAAATCGAGGACGCAACGGGTCGGCGGTGCTCGATTGGCGCGCTCTATACCACCCTGGATCGTCTGGAAGCCAAGGGGCTTATCAAGACGTGGATGGGAGATCCGACCCCCGAGCGAGGAGGCCGCCCCAAGCGGATGGTGCGCGTGACGGCCAAAGGCGTCCAGGCGGCGGCCGCCTTCTACAACGCCCTCATTCGCGTGAGTCGCGGCGTGAGATGGGCCTCGAAATGAAACGACATGCCATGACGAGTATTCGGCTGGTGGGTCGTTGATGTCGTGTCACGCGCGCTCGAGCCGGACGAACGGAACGCGGTGCGCGGGGATCTGATCGAAGCTCGCGCCACCAGCGGACAGGCGCTGCTCGATGTTCTCGGATTGGTCGTTCGGCGTCACACTGAGTTGTGGATGGACTGGAAGCCGTGGCTGGCACTGGCAGGCATTGTCGTCCCTCTCGGCCTGCTGCTCGGCCACCTCTCGAACGTGTGGGCCGATGGCCACGCGATTTATGCCTGGCTCTACGTGAACAACTGGACCTGGGGTTTCCTGGACAGCCCGGGAGCCCGCCGTGACCTTCTGTACACAACCATGCGGTTTGTCCTGAACGGCGTGACGCTCGTCGGCTGGTCGTGCAGCGCTGGTTTCGTGTTGGGATCCCTCTCGCGTCGCACGAGTTGGGTAACCGCATCGTTATTTTGTCTCGCGTCGCTCGGAGGCGCCCTGGGCGATGACACGAGGAATCCGAACAACCCCACCTCTTCGTCGACGTTCTACAGCCTGATCTGGCCTGTCCTGCTGCCTACGCTCGTCGTCGTTGTGCCTTCGCTGGCGGGCTTGCGCAGAGCGCACCGTGCCGCCGCGCTTCCACTGCTTCACGCGATCGTCTGGGCTGTCGCGGTCACCCTCTTGACGACGCGATCGGCTTTCAGTCCGGGGGCCGGACAGCTCGGATTTGTCGCACTGGCGCTGATATGGCCGGTCGGATATATGGTCGGCGCAGCGGGACGACACCGGTGGCGGGAACCGACGGCGTCGCCCTAAAGCGAGCAACAGCATGATCGCGCGACGAGCGTCGTTCGTGATCGTTATCGCTGTGGACGCTGGATTGAAGGCGGCGTTGTCGTTTCTGCTGAGACCGCACCGCGTCTGTACGATAATGATTTGGTGCCATCCGCAATCCGACGCAGCATCGGGCAGCTCCTGATCGGCAGTTTGCCCGGCACCACCATCCCGGCCGAGATGCGATCGCTGGCCCGCGAGTTCGGTCTCGGCGGAGTGATCCTCTTCGCGCGCAACATCGAGGCACCAGAGCAGGTCGCGGAGCTCGCGCACGACGTGCAGTCATTGGCGGGCGAGCTGCCGCTCTGGGTCAGCATCGATCAGGAAGGCGGCCGCGTGGCGCGGCTTCGCGCGCCGTTCACGGAATGGCCGCCGATGGCGACGCTCGGGCGGAGCGGCGATGTCGAGCTGGCGTCGCGATTTGCCGCGGCGCTGGCCGCAGAATTACGGGCCGTCGGCATCACGCTCGACTATGCTCCCGTCCTGGACATCCATACCAATCCGAACAATCCGGTGATTGGCGATCGCGCGTTGGCAGAAGACGCCGAAACGGTCGGCAAGCTCGGCGTCGCGATCATTCGTGCGCTCCAGGGCAACGGCATCGCGGCGTGCGGCAAGCACTTTCCCGGCCATGGCGACACCTCCGTCGATTCGCATTTCGAACTGCCGGTTGTCGAGCATCCCCCGATCGGATTCGGCGCGTCGAGTGTGTGCCGTTCCGGGAGGCGATCAAGGCCGGCGTGGCGTTCATCATGACGGCGCACGTTCTTGTTCCATCCTTCGACGAAGAGAAGCCCGCCACGTTGTCGCGCCGCATTGTGTATGACCTTCTCAGAGAAGAGCTCGCGTACGAGGGCGTGATTCTTAGCGATGACCTCGAAATGCGCGCACTGGCCGCGTCGTACAGCGTGTCGGACGCCGCTGTGCAGGCGATAGCGGCCGGCTGTGACGGTGTACTGGTGTGCCGGGCAACGGTCGCTGACCGCACGTCCGACATCGACGTGCAGTTTCAGATGCTTGAAGCACTCATTCACGCCGTCGAGGAGGACCGCATCCCATACAAGAGAGTCGAAGATGCGCTGGCTCGTCAGAGGCGCGCCAAGGAACGTTTTCTCGCCTCGGCGATCGGCGCAGGGCGTGGCGTCCCGGCGTACCAGGTTGGCAGGAGTGGCTCGACCTACCGGGACATTGTCGGGTGCGATGCCCATCGGCGGATCGCTGACGAGATGGCGCGGTACCTCTAAGACATGAGGGGCGCGGTTCCAATGGTAAAGCCTCCCGCCGTGCAGCCGGGCGACCGCATCGCGGTTGTGTCGCCAGCCAGTGCATTTGCACGCGACGAACTGGATCGGGGCGTGGCGGAGCTGCGTCGCCTCGGGTACGAACCGGAATACGACGACTCGATCTTCGAGACTGCACTGTTCACGTCCGGTTCAGCCGAAACTCGCGCCTCCGCGTTCATGCGCGCCTGGTCGGATCCTGACATCGCGGCGTTGATCGCAGTTCGCGGAGGGTACGGGAGCGTGCAGCTTCTCCCAATATTCGATTCCTGGGCAGCACAGCAGACTCCGAAGCTGTTCATCGGATATAGCGACAACACGTCGCTCTTGTCGTGGCTCACCTGCCAGTGCGGAGTGACGGCGCTACACGGTCCAATGCTGGAACGGCGGCTTGCCCGCGGCGAGCAGGGGTACGATTCGAATTCGTTTCTGCGGCTCATGCGAGGGCAGGGGCAGGGCCTGCAGCTGAACCCCGATGGGCTCACGGTAGTGCGGTCAGGAGAAGCGGCGGGAATCCTTTTCGGCGGCACGATCACGCAGCTCGTGGGGTCGCTCGGAACCCGGTTCGCGTTCAACCCGCCAGACGACTGCATCCTGTTTCTCGAGGATGTGAACGAGCGTCCGTACCGCATCGATCGCATGCTGACCCAGCTGCAGCAGAGCGGCATCCTTGCGCGCGCGCGGGGACTTGTTTTTGGGGAAATGCGCGGTTGCGGTGCCGGCGAGACCCCGTCCGTTGTTGATGTCGTCCGCGTTCTTGCGCGCGATTTCAACGGTCCTGTCCTCATGGGGTTTCCGTCGGGCCACACAAGGGGGCCGTGCTGGACTCTGCCTCTCGGCGTGCGCGTCCGCGTCCAGACGGCGCCTGCGTCCGTCATCGTCGAGGAGTCGCCCGTCTCCTGATGCGGATTCATTTCATCGGCATCTGCGGCACCGCCATGGCCACGGTGGCGGCGCTCCTCAAGCGGCAGGGACATCAGGTTGGCGGTTCCGACCAGAACGTCTACCCGCCGATGAGTGATTTTCTTCACGCCGAGCAGATTCCGATATTGACGCCGTTTTCGGCCGATCACATCGACCCGGCTCTGGACCTGGTGGTCGTCGGGAACGCAATCTCTCGAGGCAACCCCGAGCTCGAGGCCGTCCTCGAAAGGAAGAGTCGATACTGCTCTCTTCCAGAGGCGATCCGCGATCATTTCCTTTGGGCGTCGCGGTCGATTGTCATTGCCGGTACCCACGGGAAGACGACCACCACGGCGTTGACGGGATGGCTGCTGACGCACGCGGATCTCGACCCTTCGGTGCTCGTCGGTGGCATCGCGCTGAACTTTGGAGACGGTGGTTCCAGCTATCGGGCCGGCCGCGGGCGGGACTTTGTCATTGAGGGCGACGAGTACGACAGCGCATTCTTCGACAAGACCGCGAAGTTCCTCAAATATCTCCCTGATATTGCAGTCATCAACAACATTGAATTCGACCATGCCGACATCTACGCCGACCTCGATGCGGTGCGGTTCGCGTTCAAGCGGCTGGTGAACCTCGTCCCTCGGAGCGGCATGCTGCTTCTGGGTCACGACAGCGCCGATGCGGCCGCCCTGCGCGATGTTGCCGTCAGTCCGGTCGAAACGTTTGGAACGGCCGACGGCTCGACCTGGAGGGCGCTCGACATCGAGCAGCGGGATGGCATCACGAGTTTCACCGTGCATCACGCTGGCGTGGAGGTGGGGAGGTTCCAGTCGCCGCTGCTCGGAATACATAACGTTCGCAACGCGCTGGCCGCAATTGCGGCAGGCAGCACGGTCGGTATTCCGGCCGAGACGCTCGTCGCCGGTATGCGAATGTTCAAGGGCGTGAAACGCCGGCTCGAAACTGTCGGCATCCGCGGTGGTGTCACCGTCCTGGATGACTTCGCACATCACCCGACCGCAGTGCACGAAACGCTCAATGCCCTGCGCGCGGGGTATCCGGGCAGGCGCATCTGGGCCGTGTTCGAACCACGGTCGGCCTCGTCCTGCCGGCGCGTATTCCAGGACGACTTTGCGCGCGCCTTCGGCAGTGCCGATGAAGTGGTGGTCGCGGCGGTGTTTCGAAGCTCGCTTCCCGAATCGGAGAGGCTGTCAGAGGAGCGGCTTGTTGCGGATCTACAGGCGCGCGGACAGCGTGCCAGATACATTCCGCAGATCGACGACATCGTAAAGACGATCGTCGCCGAGCGCCGGCATGGCGACGTCGTGGCGCTGATGTCGAATGGCGGGTTTGGCGGCATCCATCACAAGCTCCTGCAGGCGCTGGGAGAATAGTTGCTTCTTCCGCGTCTCCGCGTTTCCGTGGCTGGCAGAGGCATCGCGCGTGCGCATCTGTGACGCAGGCGATTCGGCAATACTGCTCCAGCTCGGAGCCGGGCCGCCGGCACGGACCGACCAGTTCGACGTCGAACTCAATGCACGCGCTGTTCGGATTGCCCACGCCATCCGGAACCGACGAATTCACGGCGTCCGTGACGTTGTCTCAACGTTTCACTCAGTAGCCGTCTTTTTCGACCCGCTTGTCGCTGATCCGGCCGTCATTGCGGCGTCGTTGGAAAACGGGGACACCGGCGCGCAGGCTGAACAGCCAGGCAAGCTCGTCGAAGTGCCGGTCGTATATGGCGGGGATGCCGGACCTGACCTGGGATATGTCGCCGACAGGGCAGGCTTGTCGGCGGAAATGGTGATCGAACGGCACGCCGCGCAGCTCTATCGCGTCTTCATGCTTGGATTTCTTCCCGGCTTTCCTTACATGGCGGCTGTTGACAGCGCCATTGCCTCACCGCGTCGACCGGTCCCACGGACACGCGTGCCGGCGGGATCGGTTGGCATCGCAGGCAGGCAGACCGGCATCTATCCACGGGAATCGCCGGGCGGGTGGCAGATCATCGGTCGGACTCCGCTCGAGATGTTCGATGCGGAGCGGGCATCACCGGCACTGATGGCGCCGGGCGACACCGTGCGGTTCGTGCCTGTCGTTGCGGCAGACGTAGTGTCCGCCTTCAGGCGGACCGGAGTTGAGGTCCGGCTAAAGCCGGACACTACGTACGTTTCGAGCGCCGATTCCGACGCGAGGCGTTACATCACGGTTCTTCGGCCGGGACTGCTCACAACTATTCAGGACTCGGGTCGATGGGGTTATCAGCATCTCGGTGTGCCTGTATCGGGGCCGATGGATCCGTTGGCCCATCGGCTGGCGAACGCTCTAGTCGGTAACCCACCCGACGCTGCGGTACTCGAGGCAACGATTCTTGGTCCGGAGTTGCGTTTCGAAAATCCTGCACGGATTGCAATCGCTGGCGCCGATCTGAATCCGGCGCTCGACGGCCTGCCGCTGCCGACAACTGGCATCGCGACGTGTCCTGCTGGCAGCGTGCTTCGTTTTGGCGATCGGCGCACGGGAGCCCGGGCGTATGTCGCGGTGGATGGTGGCATTGCCGTGCCGCCCGTACTGGGTAGCCGTTCGGCGGACATGATGAGCGGTTTGGGGGGCATTGAAGGACGGGCGCTGCGAGCCGGAGACCGCATCCCTCTGGGCGCGCCTCTGCAATCGTTGGTCACGCAACGCCCTGGACGTCAGTACCATGCCGGCCGGGATGCACGATTGCGCGTCATGAAGGGACCGCAGTCCGATCACTTCCATCCGTCTGCGCTGGACACACTTCAGCGCACTCGTTTCACGATTTCGCCGCAGTCGGATCGCATGGGCTACCGCCTCACCGGCGGCAGTCTTCCGGAGGCGGAGCGGAGCGGCGAAATGGTGTCCGATGCAACCGTCGTCGGCGCCGTGCAGGTGCCGCCGTCCGGACAGCCGATTCTGCTGATGGCCGATCGCCAGACGACGGGAGGGTATCCGCAGATTGCGGTGGTGATCACCGCAGACCTGTTTCGCGCCGGACAGCTCGTGCCCGGCGACTCGGTGACGTTCGAACTATGCACCCGCCTGGATGCGATCGCCGCACTCAGAGAACAGGAAGGGTTTTTCGTTGGCGGATGACGAGGTCTTTCCGCAGCCTCAATCAGGGGTGCCGCTCGCCTCTTTGACCACGCTTCGCGTCGGGGGCGCAGCGCAGTGGTTCGTTCGCGCGACAAGCGTTGAACACGTGCCGTCCGCATACGGCTGGTGCGCCGAAAGAAATCTTCCCCTGTTCGTCATGGGGGGCGGCAGCAATCTTGTCATTGCCGACCGTGGTATCGATGGCTTGGTCCTGCAAATGGGCATCGGCGGCGTCGACTTCCGCGCGCACGGTTCCAACACGGTGATGCGCGTCGGCGCCGGCGAGGTGTGGGATCCCATTGTTGCATCGGCGGTTCACCACAACCTTGCGGGTCTGGAATGTCTGTCGGGGATTCCAGGGAGCACCGGTGCCACGCCCATTCAGAACGTCGGAGCCTACGGGCAGGATGTATCGGAGAGCATTGCGGATGTCGTGGCGTACGATCACGCAGCCGGCCGGCTCGTCACGCTCACGCGTGCAGAGTGCGGTTTTGGCTATCGAACGAGCCGCTTCAAGCGCGAAGACGCGGGGCGCTTTGTCGTGTGTGAGGTCAGGTTCACGCTCCGCCAGGGCGCGCCCACGATCACGTACCCGGATGTCATCAGCCATATCGAGCGCAGCGGAATATCATCTCCGACGCTCGGCGACGTACGGGAAGCGGTGCTCGCGATTCGGCGGCGAAAGGGCATGGTGATCGATCATGAGGACACCGACACGCGCAGCGTCGGTTCCTTCTTCCTCAATCCCGTCGTCACCGCCGATGTTCACGCTGCGCTCGAGCGCGCCTCAGGCGCTGCTGTCCCCGGCTTTCGAATGTCCGAGAATGGGATAAAAGTACCGGCCGCATGGCTGATCGAGCGATCCGGTTTTTCGGCCGGGTACCAGTCCGGGCGAGTAGGACTTTCGTCCAAGCATCCATTGGCGATCATCAATCGGGGAGGCGCCGCGGCACGGGACGTGGTGCGTTTGGCGGCGCGCATCAAAAGGGGCGTCGCCGATCGCTTTGGGGTGTCGCTCGTGCCGGAACCGGTGTTCGTCGGCTTCGAAGACGACGCTGATGTTGGGTATCTGATGGAACGGGGCAGTGTAGAGCGCACGCTTTAGCGTGCGCGGACAGACGCGCTCACAAGAGGGATTCATGTCGACATTGTTGATAGAGGGCGGGCACCGGCTGCAGGGCGGTGTCGCCGTCGAAGGGAACAAGAATGCGGCGCTGCCGCTGCTCGCCGCGTGTCTGCTCACCGAAGACGAGTGCGTCCTCACGAACGTTCCGCGAATCAGCGACGTTGAAGTCATGGCGCGCTTGCTGCTCGATCTCGGCGCCGAAGTGGACGGCATCGGCAGCACTACGCTCCGGATCCGTGCGCCACGCCCGCGAACACACGCTCCGGATCGCGGCCTAGTGGGGCGGCTCCGCGGTTCCGTGCTGCTTCTGGGGCCTCTGCTCGCGCGCCTCGGCCGCGCGCACATTGCGCCCCCAGGCGGTGATTTTCCCGCGCGCCGATCGATTTCCACGCATTTGGAGGCGCTGGAGGCGATGGGAGCGAAGCAGAGCGCGGGCAACGATCACATGCTCGAGGCGCCGGATGGATTGAAAGGGGCGTCGATGTACCTGTACGAGGCGTCCGTTACGGGTACGGAAACCGCCCTCCTGGCTGCTGCCACCGCGCGAGGTCCCTCTGACATTCGCCACGCGGCGCTGGAACCGCATGTCGTCGAGCTGTGCGAATTCCTGCAAAAAATGGGTGTCGGACTCTCGGGCATCGGGAGCTCCAGGATCCGTGTCGAAAGCGTGCCCCGGCTGCACGGCGCCGAGCATCGGCTCGGTGGTGATTACATCGAGGCCGGCAGCTGGGCAGTCATTGCCGCGCTCACCGGCGGCGAGATCCATATCGAAGGTGCACGGGAGATGGACGTAGAAGTCGTCGCGGCCGTGTTGCGCCGGATGAACGTTCGCTGTGAGATGCGCGATGGTGTGTTCGAGGTGCGGCCTTCGATGCCCAAGGCCGTGCGGCGCATCACCACCGGCCTGTGGCCATCCTTTCCCAGTGACCTCGTCAGCCTTGTGACCGTGCTTGCGACGCAAGCCGAGGGCCGCACCCTGGTGCACGACTGGATGTACGAGCTTCGGCTGTTCGCGCTCGAGCAATTGAGCGGAATGGGAGCGGACCTGTTCCTGGCCGACGCCCATCGAATCATCGTCAGCGGTCCCTCGCGTCTCCGTGGAGGACGCGTGCTCGACAGCCGGGATATCAGGTCTGGAATGTCACTGATCGCCGCCGGTCTGGCGGCTGAAGGCCAGACACGTGTGCTGCCGCTCGAAATCGTCGAGCGCGGCTACAGTCACCTGGTAGAACGGCTGCAGTCGCTTGGAGCCAAGGTCGCGAAAATCGAGTAGGGTCGACCTTTCTGGAAGAGGAAACGGGATGCTGTTTATTAGTGGCGCAGCATGAACTGTCCAAAGTGTGGACTCCTGAATCCTCCCGAAGCTCTGAGATGCGACTGTGGATGGGATTTCGCGTCGAACTCGATGAAGGAGTCGTATCTCGGTCACGACGCCCGCTTGCCGGTCGGTGGCGGCAATGGCATTCTTGTTTCCGCGTTGGGAGCAGCCAGCGGCGCGAACGACGAGGGCGTTGCGCCTCGCCGTTGAGGCTTTGTTACAGCCCTTACGGTAGTCCGACTGGCGGAGGTCCTGGCGCGGGTTGCGGCGCCGGCGGCTGAATCGGAATCGCTGGAGACGGCGTCGCGGGCGCGGGTGGTGGTGGCGACGTGGGCGGCGGCGGCTGGGCGCCGGGTGGTGGCTCGACCGGAATCGGCAGATCGATGACACCCGTGCCGGCCCCGGCACCACGACCAACACGGAAAGGTCGCAAATCGTCCTCAGACAGGTCCAGAACGCGGACAATGTGCGGCGTCAGCGTCAAGACGATGTCGGTTTCCTGTACGTCGCGGACGTTGCGCCCGAAAAGGTGACCGATCACCGGCAAGTCGATAAGACCAGGAATTCCCTCGGCAACACGCCGCTCGTTGTCGCGAATCAAACCGGCAAGGAGGTTTGTTTCGCCGTCCCGCAAGCGGATGACGGTGCTGATTTCGCGGTTGCCGAACGTCGGCAGTCCGCCGAATCCCTGCCCCGAGATGCTGCTTACCAGGATCTTGAGGGCGAGCGACACCTCGGCATCGTGGTGAGTGCGAGGCGCGATGTCGATGTTCACGCCGATGTTCTCGTAGTTGAACGACGTGATGGGTTGCTGCGCGACGCCCCCTGTCGCGATAGGAGCAAATGTCGTGACCGGCACCGGCACCCGCTCGCCGAACCTGGCCGATGCGGTCATCCCTTCGGATGCGCGCAACTGCGGATTCGCCAGAACTCGCGTATTGCTGTCTGTTTTCAGCAACCGATAGAACAGCGCCGGCACGTTGGTCAGGAACACACCGGACTGGTCCAGGTTTCGCAGATCCTCGAGTGTCAGCCCCTCACGATTGACATCGGCGACGCCGTTGATGCCAGCCGATCCTGGCGAGGCAATCTGAAGGCCGTACTCGAGAAGTCGTGTGCGGTCGATTTCGAGCAGCTCGACGTCGATGACGACCTCGGGTCGCGCCTTGTCGATGGCCGCAATCAGCCGCGCCGCAGCGTCCACTCTTTCGGGAGTGTCCTTGATCGACAGAGCGTTTGTCGCGGTGATCGGCGCGAGACGACGGTTGTCGATCACGATGCGTAGAAGATCGAGCGTCTCCTTGACGTCGGCGTTGCTCAGATAGAACGTTCGGACGATCTCGTCCTCGTATTCCGTTCGCTTGGCGGGCGTATCGGGAATGATCGTCACCGACCGTTGCGCCGTCACTCTGTAGAAGTTCCGCGTCGCCGTCGACAACGAGGTCAACGCATCCGCGATGCTCGCGTTTCGCAGATCGATCGTGACCGGCTGATCGCGGAACTGCGGATCGAAGACGATGTTCAGATTGGCAAAGCGGGCAAGTGCCGTGTAAATGTCGCGGGCGCTCGCATCCCGGAACGTCAGCGCGGCCGGCAGGCGCACATCAGAGGGGAGGTCCAAGCCGGACGGCTGCATGGTCCGCGAACGCTCGACCAGCGTTTCCAACTGCGTTTTTCCTTCGCGAGCGACGGCAACCTTCGTTCGCAGCTGGGTTCGCACCGAGCTCAACAGGTCGGCGATGTTCGGGTCGCCCGGATTGAGCTCGGCCGCAAGTTCCAGTTCGACAAGGGCTTCGTCGAGGCGGCCTAGGGCGTGATGCCTGCGTCCACGCGAGAAGTGGTCTACCGCCGCGCGCAGCCTCGATCGCTGGAGGCCCATTCGCGCGTCGCGATTCCCGGGATCCTGCTGAAGAGCCCGTGTGTACTCCACCACCGCCCGGTCGAAGTCCTGGGCAAGCTCGGCATTTCTCCCGGACCGGAGCGCACCGGAAGTCGCGCAGGCGGCGAGAGCAATCGTGAACAGCAGGAGAGACGCGAAGCGGCTATTTGCGAGTTTTGTCATCGGTGATGACTTCGACGCCACGAGGAACACGGAACGCAAACTCCTTATCGGATATTCCCGTATTTTCCTTCAGGTTGGTAAAGGTCAGCGCTGAATCGCCCCCCTGACGGTCACGTGTGGTCAATCCCCGCATCTGCATCGTCGACGGGTCCACGGAGACGATCAGGTATTCGTATTCGGGCTCGGCGCGTCTGGGGGTCAGCTTCAGCGCGGTGGTGCCGGGCACGGTTGCATCGACGTATCCGGCAATGAAATCGCGGACGATATCCCCTTTTCCTGCAAGGAAGAGCGCGGGCGTTGTCGCCTGGTCATCGGGTGGCAGCGTGGTCACGATGACTTGTTTGTCGGCGGGAATGTGCGAGTACACCTTCAGGCCATCCGACACGAACTCCTTCTGTTCGGGGGCCGTGTAGGTCCAGCGCATCAATCCCGGCTTCTTGATCAGTACCCGCCCGCGTTCGGTCGTCTGGGTGCGCAGCACGCCTCCGCGGTAGGTGTGGACAAAGTCGGCCGAGAAGTCGCGAACGCCCTGGTAGCGCTGCTGCAGAGCTTTCGCGAGCGCTTCGGGCGAAGGGCGTCCCTGCGCCGTAAGCGCCATCGACAGCAGGCACCATGAGAGGACGAACAGCGCGCGCGTCATGTCGGATCCACCTTAGCAATCAAGGTTTGCGCCAATCAGGCCGCCACGCTGGCGCGTCAGCCGCCCCATGGCGGGCGTTGTCCGCCAGCCTGAGTGTGGCCGCAGGGATACGGTAGCGTGGCTCAATGGCGAACAGACTGGCCGCATAGTAGGGTCGGGACGGTTCGCCGCCCCGGCCAATCCAGACAAGGTTCACACCGCGCTCCAGGGTGAGGACGTGATCGCGCCCTCGGAGGACGTGTCCGAATCCCGCGCGGCGAAACGTATCGAATGGCAGCCACGAGTCCATTCGCACTGTAAAAGCTTCTTCGGCAATGCGAAACCTCTCGGTGAAAGGGCGATCGGAAGCGCGGTAGATGTCCGGCTTATCGCCGGCGATACCGGCAACGAGTTCGAACGCCGCGGGCACGCGTCGCGGCACATTACCGTTTGTCAGTGCCGACAGCGCCTCGGTCAGCGCCTCGGGCTCCAGTTGCTTCTCGCGCGGTGGCGCAAGCACGCTGAGCACGTACGGCATACCCCTCGGCACGCCGGCAACGGCTTCTGGAAGCTTCGGCGGCGCCCCCTCTTCGACAAGCGGAAAGGCTGGTCCATACGCCGCAATCACTTCGGCGGCGGCGGTCTCGTTCATGACCACGTCACGCCCGAGCCGGTGATTGTCCTCGACCACGAAGGGCAAGTGCGTGAGGACGTCTCCAAGCCGTACCCACGCGAGATCCGGTCGCCCCCAGCGTCCGATGTAGAGAAGTACGTTCTCGAGCTGCCAGTTCATTTCTGACACGAGCAGCGCGTTTGCCTCGCCGACGCCCACAGCAAGCTGCGCGATCAGCTGCTCGCCGCGCCTGTCGTCATGCCGATCCACTGCCGGCCATGTCGACCACGCGCGCCAACCGCTGTATGCAAGCGTCAGTAATACGATGGCGACCGCCGCGACCGGGCGTAGGCGTTGCCAGAGTGGACGCCCGGGGCTCGCCTCGCTCAGACTCTGGCCGACGTGCCTGTGGCGAGAGACGAACGCGACAGCCGCGCCCGCGCAGAACGCGGTCATGTAATGCCCCGGGAGAAAAAACACGTGAGAATCGCCGACGTTGTAGGTGAGTGCGAACGCCGTGACGCACGCATACGACGTCATGACCAGGAGTGCCCAGGGGCGCGACAAGCGCCATAGTGCGGCCGCGCCAAGCGCCGCGAGACCGAGGCCAGCGACGCCGAATTGCTGTCGTGCGTCGAACCACCACATCGCAAGCCTGTCGGCCGTTTGAGCAGGTTCTATCCCCAGAACCATGGTTTCGCGCCAGTCCTGTTTTGTGACGTCGAACCAGAACGATGCGATTCGATCCGTCCACGATTCGGCAGCGCCGAACGAGCTCCACACGGACATGAAGTTCGGCGCGTACTGAAGCGCTGCGAGCGCGACGATCGCCGCTGTTGCGGCAACCAAACGCGGTCGCAGGAGTTCCCGAGGGCTGGGGTGTATCTGGATCAGAAATATCGTGAACGGCACGAGCAGCAGAATCATGCCGAGGTGGTTGCCGAACGACACGGCATACGCGGCAAGGAACACAAGTAGCCGCCTTATGGTTGGAACCGTAGCATACGCATGCAGCGCCAGCAGGCAGACCCCAATCAGAGCCAAATGCAGTGAATAGACTTCGGCGATGATGGCCTGCGTCCAGAACGTGTACGAGAATGCCAGCAGGGTGCCGGCAACCGCACCCGCCATGAGCGAGCGCGTCACGCAAGCGCATACGAAGGTCAGCAGACCGACCGCGGCAGCCGCCCACACCGAGGAGAAGAGATTCAACGCCCGCGCTGGATTGCCAGCGCCGGCCATACTGACGAATGGCCGCGCCAATGCGTAGTAGAGCGGATACGCCTGACGTGCGCTCACTTCCGGCCAGAGCACGGCGGCTTGAAACCCACCGGTGTCGCCCAGATCGACGCCTGGCAGGAGCGTTTGCGTATATGCCCAGAAGGCAAGCGTGGCCGCGATCGAGGAGATCGCGATGCGTTCAGCCGCGCTGTCGTTTTCGCGCGACAAAGGCACGGACCTCCTCGACGCCGCGGGTATTGAGTACGTGGTCAGGCTCGAGCCATCCGCGCCGGGCGGTCCCTATCCCGAAGTACATCTGGCGGGCGAGCGCCTCCACGCGGTGGCAGTCGCTGTCGACGACCACGGTGACGCCTGCGGCAACTGCGCGCCGTGCAAGGACGCCGTCCATGTCGAGATGGCCGGGAGCGCCGTCGATCTCCATCGCGGTTCCAGTCTCTGCCGCTGCCGCAAACAGCCGATCGAAGTCGACCGGGTAGCCATCCGATCTCGCAGGCGCGCGGTTCGCAGGGTGCGTAATGACGTTGACGAGCGGATGGTGGATAGCGCTCAGATAACGTTCCGTGAGACGGTCCCCGTCGTGGCCGCCTGAGTCATGGAGCGATGCCAGCACGATATCAAAGCTGCGGAGCTGCTCGTCGTCGAAGTCGAGAGTGCCGTCGTGCATGATGTCGACCTCGACGCCATGAAGCACCTCGATGCCGCGGATGCGTGATCGGATACTCTCGATTTCCTTGCCCTGCTTCGGAATGTCCTGAGCAGCAAGCTTCCGCGACGACCATGCGCGCTCCGAGTGGTCGGTGATGGCGACGTACTCGTATCCAAGCTGTTTGGCGGCGGTCACTACGTCGGCAATCTTGTTCTGGCCATCGCTCCACGAGCTGTGGGTGTGGAGATCCCCTTTGATGTCCAGTTCGGAAATCAGGTTCGGCAGCTCACCCCGTCCGGCAACGTTGATTTCGTCTCCGCCGCTGCGCAGCTCGGGGGCAATGTAAGGGAGACCGAGGTGCAGGTACAAGTCCTGCTCGGACGGGCACGGCACGGGTTTGCCCGATGGGCGTGAGAGGATGCCTTCCGCGAATCGAAGGTCCCGTTGTTCGGCTCGTCTCACCAGCTGATCGATGTGCGCCCGCGAGCCCGTGTGCCACACAAGAGCCGCACCAGCGTGTTCTGGCGTCGCCAGGTACAGGGTTACAGGACCGCGCAGCGTGCCTACGGTGACGCTGGATTCAGACTGAGCAGTTATCGTGGCGGCACTGGGGAGGTGCGAGAAGGTATTCAATGCATGAGAGCGTCGCGCAGCCGAGACGACGCCCAGAAGACACACGTCGCCGACTGACGGGGCGAAACGGCGGAGGCTGCCAACCGGCGTCAGGGCCTCGGCGCCGAGCCCCGTGCGCCGGGCTTCGCGAATGAAAGATGAGGCGAGCATATGTGCCCGCCCCAAGGGCATACGAAAAGTCGTCAAGGCACCGTGCGCGAAGCGCGAGGAACAGGGGAGAACACCCGTGAACTGTACCTCGGTGCATTGTGCCCTGCGCCGTGCGTCGTGTCCAAGTCGGGCGCCGGCGACGGTTCACAAGCGCGGGCCCCGCTAAGAGCCTGTGATCTCGCGACTTGTAACCCAAGCGTGGCTGTTTACGGTCGGGTGATATACCTTCTCCCCACCATCATCCGGTAGATAAACAGCAACAACACGGATCCCAGGAACGCCATGAACCACCCAGCAGGTTCACCTTCCGCGTAAAGTCCGAGCGCGCGGCCCACGAATCCGCCAAGTACCGCGCCGGCGATACCGATCAGTATCGTGATGATGATCCCGCCCGGGTCGCGGCCGGGCATTACCAGCTTTGCCAGTGCCCCCACCACCAAGCCGAAGAGAATCCAGCCAAGAATAGTCATCATTCTCCGCCTCCACCTTCCAACTACATCCGGCGGTTGCAAGTGGAGGACCGTTGCCGCATGCGGCACCTCTGCGTTGGAAAGGCCGGAAGCGGCTCAGGCCTGGAGGCGGCTCGAGCAGAGGATTACGACTGAGCCGGCGAAATCTTAGCTAAGCCTGTGCGGGGACGAGGATAGGGCAAGCGAGCGTCGAAGCACGGAGGAGAGGAACATCTAGGCGCTACCATTTGAATCCGCGGCTCCGACGCCCAGAATCCGTTATCGGGTGTTGCAAGACGGTTCACTAGGGCCGATGGGCTGATGACCGTCGGGCTTCCCCTCAGAAGCAGATCGTATTGCCCACTTCGTGTCGTAGCTCGACTTCGATGTCGCCGAGCCGTGGCGCAGACCCGGTACCGCGCATCGTGACCAGGATTCGCTGTGCTGCACTGCACGCAATCGTCGAGGTACCTCGCACCTTGGTCGAAGTCGCGCCGTTTTTTGTGGATAACTTCAGTGACAGGGTGAAGTCCCCTTCTCCAACGAACGCCGCACCGGTCCCTTCCGCTGCGACCGCCGTGACCTCCGACGCGACTCCCGTCGCCCGTTGTACGCGTATCTCCAACGTTGCCGACGCCCGGCCGGGCACGGGCACTTCGGCGGTGCCGCTGTAGGGTCCGATTATCCCGCCGGCGTTTGTGCTGCCTCCGCGGACGGTCAGTTTGAACGCGCCGTCCAGGAGGGGAAACGTCGCGCCTTGACGCTGCGTCGTTGTGCTCTCCGCGATTGCCCGAATTACGGTGATCTCCGAAGGAAATGTCGCCAGTGACACCGCGTCCCGTGTCAGCCGATCACTACATGAGGAGGTCATGATCGCCAATGCGATAAGTGCTATCAAACGCGAACACAGCTTCATGGGGAGGAGCCAGTCCGGTGTCATCGATAAAAACTGAGCAATAGCGTCGCCGCGTCCAAAATCGAGACAGCGACGCGCAACGCTGTGCACTCTTCAGCAATGCTGTATGGGTTGGTGCAAGCGCCAGGGCAAAACGTTGGCTCGACCGGCCAAGATATCGGCTGTGGTAGAGGGTGCCGGCGCACCTGCATCCGGCGAGAACGGCCGAAAGATCAGCGCTGTTGCAGTCCGGAGATGCTGTTCGCGAGGAGAGTCGCCGTGTTGCCGCAACGGATGTCCAATGACTCAACGTTCATCGGCAGCTCGGCGAATTTGTCGGGTTGACGATTGTCGATCGCCAGAACCAGGTTCGTCCCCTCGAATCCTTCCCCGGTCCATGCGATTCCCGCCGCGCCAGGACCGAGGCGGAGACTGCGAATCTTTCCTTTCCAACTGAGTCGGCCTGGTAAGTCGCGGAGATGCTCGTATCGGCGCGGACCGTTGATGAACTCTGAAACTCCGTTGAAGCCGGGGCGATCCCACACCTGCACGTAGCACCCGTCAGGGCTCGGCATCGTCCAGGCGCGTTGCGGGCGGCTCGCGCCGCAGCCGACGAACAGGCATGCCAGGACAACCAGCCATGCAATCCGCAGACGACGGCCGCGCCGCACCAGCCAGCCGCTGAGAAGACTCTCGACGGGATCGAGGGTCAGGTTGGCCGTCTCGGTGCGGGTCGACGTCTTCATGGCCTTGGGATCGTTCGACAACGATTTGAAATCAGCCTCGCAGCGGGGGCAAATGGTATTTACGACCTCGCAGCCTGTCCGGTGGTTTTTCCGTGCAGTTTCGACACTCAATTCCCAGACTGCGCCGCACCACGCGCAGGAGGCGGTAGGCCGTTCACTCGGATGGTTGTCGCCGCTGGACATCGGCGCCCGTAGCGCATGTTCGATGCCGCGCCTGCTGGCACAGAACGGCGCATCGTGGCGCGTCGCGACACGGGGAGTGGGGCAGAACCGGTTACGAAATTGACAAACAGGTGTGAAACCCGCCAACCCTGGTCACTTGGATTGGCGGACGCGCTCGATGCGTTCGCGGGTGACCGGATGGCTGGACAGATAATCCAGCGGGCTTCCACCACCACTCGCGTCGCCTGCACCCTCTTCAAGACGCTCGAGTATGAGAGCGAAGTGTTCGGGCGATATGTCGTTGAGACGCAATACGTCCACTGCGTACGCGTCCGCTTCCCGCTCCAAATCGCGGGAATAGTTTGCCTGGAGTAGAGCGGTCGGTGCGGCCGCGGCCAACACGCTGACATCCCCGATGAGCCACGTAACGGCCAGCGCGACGACCGAATTCTGAAAGAGCTGGCGCAGTCCGTGCCGCTGCGCCACATGACCGGCCTCATGCGAAAGAACCGCGATGATCTCTTCGTCGGACCG
Organism: uncultured Acidobacteriota bacterium; assembly: GCA_963814955.1. Lineage (GTDB taxonomy): Bacteria > Acidobacteriota > Vicinamibacteria > Vicinamibacterales > UBA2999 > DATCJA01. The sequence goes on along the minus strand of CAWFEX010000002.1, from coordinate 64,513 downwards.
TGTGAGGGCCACGAGCTCGTCGGTCACCACAATCGTACCGGACGGCAGCGCCATGGCGTTGGCACCAAGAACGTCGCTCTTTCGAAAGACGATCTTGTAACCGATCGAATGAGGGCCAGATGGAAAACGCAGGTGACCAAACAGCGCGGCAAGATGCGTCTGTCGATCGGCCAGGACCGCCGTTGGCTTGAACATCTGTTTGTCGAGCGCGGACAACACCTGCCGGCTGATGACATCGATGACCGGTGCGGGGACCCGCTCGGCGGCAACGACGGCAAACGCGGGGACCGCATATCTGTACCCCGCGAAAAGGGCCGCCACGAACAGCAGCGCCGATACCACAACCCATCGGAGGCTGCCTTGCCATCGTGAAACGCGCTGCGGTGTGGCCGAGTGCGAATCGAGCAGTGTCCACACCAGCGCCGCGCTGTCTACCTCGCAGAATGCTCCGTCGGGGAACCGTATCAGTCGAGGCGCGGTGTCGAGGTGCTCGGTAATCGCAACTTCGTGGAGCGGCGCACTGCGGCTGAAACCAGCGCCCTCGACCACAATGATCGGTGGCGTGAAGGTGACCTTCACGGCATGTGCGGTGGAATGGCGGCCGTCGAAGTAAACCGCCTCGACACCGCCGGGCTCGTGCCGTGACGGCGGATTCATCGAGCCATTAGATGCCAAAGTCAACGTCAAGTAGCTCCGCAGCTTCCTCGCCCAATGCCGTCGTGTCGGACTGTACGCTGGCCACGAATTCATCGAGCCTGCCGGAACTGACGAGCGACAGCTCTCCGATGACGTACTTCGCGAGCCGAATCTGGGCGTAGGGCTTGAACAGGCCGAGTGTAACGGCGATGCCCAGCACATTGGTCGCAACAATGGCGAGGAGCTTGTGGACTTCCAGCGTGGATGTGAACTTGTGGGGGCCAAGAGACGTGTGACGCCACACGACATTCCTGATTTGCACGGTCATGAGCGACCAGAACACGGCGGTCGCAAGCGCATACATGACGATCAAGCCGGCCACAAGCATTGCCTGTGACGTCGATGGTTGAGCGCCGGCCTGAACGTCGCCGATCGCACCCAACCCCACGAGAACGCCCACGAACGCCAGCATGGTCAGCGCCAATACGACCAGGCACAGGCCGGTAATCAGATAAATCTTGTAAAAGGCAAAGATCGGCGCGTTGAATGTGAATCGCGTTTGCCCATACGCCGCGTTCGCGTGCTGAAAGCGTTTGAGCTGATGATGCAGCAGCGGCACCATCGTGAAGAAGCTGAGGGGCGCGAGCACAGGCAATACGAGGAACACCCAGTACGCCTCGCCCGTGGTGCCGTGGAAATGAAATCGAAGTCCCCGGTAGCTGCTGTTGTACAAACGGAACCGCATTGACCGTACCGAGAAGCCACGGCAGGAAGGCTGCGAGCGCGGCGGCAACGACGATGCCAAGCGTCGGATTGAAATAGCCCGCCGCATAGTAGCTGCCAAAGAGCAGGAACGCGAAAATGCGTCCTTTGAGAATGGCGAGCGGCTTCCCGTGATAGTCGAAGCTCGCGCCTGATATTCGAGTATTTCGATAGAAATACTGGAGACGCCGCACCTTCGCCCACGCCGAGTAGACGCCGAGCGTCGCCACGCTGAGCATCAGATTGACGATCCAGATTCGAAAATATTCGGCGCCGCTTCCCGTAAAGGCGAATGGCTCGTAGCGGGTGACGGGCTCGTCGGGGAGGGTAGCGACGATTGACTCTTCCGCTGTCGCTGTGGGCTGCATCACATCACGTACTCCCGTCGGACGCTCCGCCGCGCCACAACGACAGAATTGCAATCGCCGGGCACCCGACGGCTGACGGACTTCGACGCCGCCTCATGGATGCCGCGAGCATAACACCCTCTGTCTTGTCGGAACGAAACGCATCGTCCAACACGCCGGTATGCTGGGATAAAATGGACGGTTTTGCCTGGCCCGGGAGTGTTCGTTCACGAACGCGAGGCGGTATGCGCCAATGGCTTGCATGGCTTCCGCTTGTCGTATTCACATCGGGCTGCGGCGGTGCGTATTCCAACTCAGAATGGAGCTCGGTCCGAGCAAATCGCTCAGGGCGGGCTTGCGAAACGGAAGGAGAGGCCTGCGCTCACCGACGATGCGCCATCGATCCATGTGTCGGAAAAAGTCCGGCTTCCGGCTGCGTATATTGATGCAACGCTCGACACCGGGTGCGAAATGAACACGCTGGCATCCCGCAGGCTTGCGCGGGGCACGTTGGCAGTCGTCGCTACCGTGACTCCTTCAACGGATGCGGAATGCGCAAGCGAGGCCGTCAGTGACGTGCCGGTTGGCGCGGTCCATTCGAACGCGCCGGCCGCGAAAAACGCCCCTCTCGAAAAGTAGCCAGTCGATCCGTATATACGAACTGCGGCACCACGGACTTCCATGCTGAGCGGCACCGCCCAGTGTGCGCGCGATGCGTCGGCGAAGCCGGCGCTGAGGATCTCGGCGACCGCGCCCACGGCAAGGCCGAACCTGCCGCCCGCTCCCGCGTCGGGATTTACGACTGCGATCTTGCCGCTGATGTAGACGTTGTCGAGGCCGCTCCCGGAAAACCCCTCGTAGCTGGCGCGATAGAAGGGGACCGTCGCCGAAAGTTGCGCCCGGTTGGCGACGCCGTAGGTGGCGCTGAGGATCGGCGCATCGATCTGGCTGGCGTCCGAACCGCGCCAGTACGTGGCGCCGATCGATGCGTACCCGGCGCCGCGAGCTGCCGTGGTGGCGTCGTCGAGCCAGGTGCCGAACTGGGGAAATGATGGAGACGGCTGAAGTGCGACGGGCGCGGCCGATGTCTGACCATTGCCGCGCGCCGGTGTGCCGGCGCCAGCCTGTGGTGACCGACCGTTTGCGTTTCCTCTGCCTCGCCCTTGAGCGGCGGCCGTGCCCGTGGCCGCGATTATGGCGGCAAGTACCGCAGCCGCGACCCGCAGCGTCATGTCTCGTGACTCGTCATGAGGCGTCGCGGGCCGCGGCTGGATCATACGACCGACGAAGATCAGTCTTCGTCGGTGTCGACACCCAGCTTGCGCATCGCCTGGCCCAGGCTCAGCGCGTCGTCGCCGGTCATCTCGGCTTTCAGATCCGAGAACGAGATCTTGTGGTTGTTCGACTGCTGCAACGCCGCGATGAACTGCCCCTGATTACGGAAGCCGTCGGCTGCATCCTCTAGGCTCATGCCAGATGGCAGCATTGCTTCGAGCCGGGCCCGCAGGTTGGGGTTCATGTTCGCGACAAGGGAGTCGCCATCGCCTCGGCCACCTCGCCCCCGTCCACGGCCTCCCTGCGTGTTGTCGTCGTCGTCGGCATCGCCGCCGCCACGACCCGCATTGCCACGACCCGCATTGCCGCGTCCGCCGCCGGCATTGTCTCCCGGCTGATCGTCGCCGTTTCCGCGTCCATTGCCCCTGCCGCCGCCACCGGCGTTGCCGCGGCCGTCACCGGCGTTATCGTTTCCGCCGCCTCCATTGCCCCGACCCCTGCCACCGGCGTTTCCGCGGCCATCTCCGACGTTAGCCGGGGGGCCTCCTCCGTTCCCGCCGGCGTTGCCTCGGCCGACACCGCCCGCATTCCCGCCGCCACCGGCGTTACCGGGCGGCTTTCCCGCGTTGCCCTGTCTGCCACCGCGATTCGCGCCTGCGTTGCCACGATTGCCACCGCGACCGGCGCCGACAGTGGATCCCCCACCCCCGCGAGCGCCGCCGATGGTCGACCTACCGCCACCCGCGGGACCCCGTCCCTGCGCCGTAATCAGCGAACTGGCGGCAAAGCATGCGGCGGCGACCAGCAACAGGATTCGAGAGATTTTCACGAGCATTCCTCCAGTACATGCATATGACGACTTGGTGTGCCAAATCGTCACTTCATGCCTCATCGAAAAGGGCACGAACTCGGACAAGACCGGACGTGTCGCTACGAACACTGCGGGTCAATGCCGAAATCCACGTGTTTCGGGGAATTCCCGTCTGATTACATTTTTCGGTCTAGGGACGGCGTCGGGCCTTCTGAATCGAAGGGTCCGGGGAATCGCCTCGCCCTATTCCACGCTGAATGGACCGACCAGTCCCACCTCGGCGATGGAGAATTCCTCTAATTCACCGGTCCACGCGGTGACCGACGGGTCAAGCGGAGTACACGCGCCTGGACCGCCGAGCGTCTGAGCGCGCACGGATCGGAGCTCGCGTTGCTGCTCCGTCGTGTTGTTGTTCGTGAACACACTGTCGCCGATCGCAGTCATCGCTCCAACCAACTGCTGAGGGGCAATAAGGACCAGTGGTGTGCTATCGCATGCCTCCGACGTGTAATAGACCTCGAGAGAACCGGCCTGCACGACGGACTGACGCATGATGTTGGCGAACTTCTTTCGACCGTCATAGAGCGTGATGAGCACGGTGTCGGGTCCCATCAGGGCACCGATATCGGTGCCAACTCCATTGATCACCCGTGGGCTACCCGCGCCTGGCGGCCCCGAAGGACCAATCGGCCCCGCGACGCCTTGAGGTCCCGCAGGTCCCGCGGGCCCCGCGATATTCCAGTCGAGTGCGGCCTCCTTGTTCGCGGTGCAATTCTGTGTCGCACCGACGATCCTGAGCGCACCGGTTCGGTTGTCCACGCATCCGTGAATGTGGGAGGTGTCGCCGCCGTGCGCACTGATATAGGCGCCAAGTCCAAAGGCGGCGCCCGCCGCCGTGAATGCTGCAATGATGCCGTAGCCACCGCGCATGCTTCCTCCGACAGAAATGGGATTGGGTTGAGGATGCAGCAAGGCGGGTACCCGATTGAAACGGAGTCGTGGTGGGCAACAGCACGAATTCTGCTTACGACAGGTGTAACCCTGTCGACGATCACCGTAAGGGGGAAGGTTCCGCCCCAGCGCCTGCGCGATGATCGTCAGACGGCTTCAGCTCGTATACACAGCCAGTGGATCACCGAATCGTGCTTCGGATTCCACAGCTCCCACGCTTCGCCAAGAAGCTCGCGTCTGGTCTCCGGAGGAACATGGCCAAGCAGCCAATCGCTGAAGATTGGGATTTTCCACCATTCGTAACTGGCTTCGGGCGAGTTCGTTTGTGGTGTCCACCATCGCTCCACGACGCTGAACCCGGCATTCTCGATCGTTGACACAAGTTGATCGATGGAGGGGAGAGAAGGTTGGCGAAACCTGGAAGCGTCCACGAGGTTGCGGCGATGGGCGACTTCCGTGAGAAGTGCGCCTAGCCCGCGAGGCGATGCAAAGGGCGGTGGGTCGGCGACGAATCCCTGACCCCAATTGCAGGCGAATTGTGCCCCCGATCGAAGAACGCGGCGCACGGCGGGGAAGAGCGAATCCAACGGGCCCAGTTGCCAAATCGCCGAGTTGCACACCGCAGCGTCAACGCCGTGATCGACGAGCCGTGACAGATCCAGAGCGTTGCCCAATCGCCAGTTGACGCGGCTGTCCGGAATTCGCCGCCGGGCTATTTCCAACATGGGTTCGGAGGCGTCTACCGCCCAGATCCTTCCGTTGTCGCCGAGGCGGTCCAGCACTGCACGAGTCGTTACTCCCGTGCCGCACGCGAGATCGATCACCTTCGCGTCCTGTTTGATCCGAAGGTGATCGAGCAGGTCCACGCTGGTGTCGAGGTACATCGGAAACCGTTGCGCGAATGCGTCGTACAACCTTGCCGTCTGCGATTCGCTCCAGCCGTCTCGTCTTCGCATAGTCCGAACGCTCTGTGGCGTGCCGTCTGACCGAGTCTGACACCTCCGCGGTATTTTTCTGAGTTGGGTCGAGCACATGCGACTGGGCCGCATCAACCTCAGCAAAGTGGCCTCAGGATATTCACCTCCCTGTCCCGAACTGGCACCAGAGCCGGGACAATCCAGGAGGTTCGAATCGGCGCGTTTTGTTTTGATGGCGCCGTCGCGACCGACCTCCAACGACAACTCGAGGCAGCGTACGCTCCGATAGCGGTAGAATCGGCCGAACGTATCCGCCTTTCTCACAAAAGGAGCGTCTATGCGCGGTTTCATGCTGTTCGTCGCCGGACTCGCCATGGGTCTCATGGTCCAGACCCTCGCGGCCCAGAACATGACCCCGAACCGGGGCCTCGTTGGCTTGAACCACGTCGGGGTTGCCGTTCCCAATCTCAACGAGGCGATCACGTATTACACGAAAACGTTGGGGTTCCCCGAGGCGTTCCGCAGCCTCGACGAGAAGGGGCAGCCGCGGCTGGTGTACGTGCACATCACCCGTAATACGTTCATCGAACTGCAACCGGGCAACCCTCAGGGGCCGGCGATGATCAACCACCTCGGCATCCAGGTCGAGAGCATGAAGCCGGTCGTCGAGATGTTCAAGCAGCGCGGCGTCAACGTGTCGGACATCCGCGTCAGCCCGACGAAGGCGATTCTGTCGAACATCACGGATCCGAACATGCTCCGGATCGAACTGGCGGAGCTGGCGCCCGACTCACAGCACTACCAGGCAATCCAGAAGTGGCACTGAGTTAGGGACGTCGGCGCGAAGGTTGCGCCCAGTTACGTGGCCGTTGGCGCATTCGAACGGCGAATGGATGTATCGCTGAGCTACTGTTGCTCCACCTTGTAACCCTTCTGTTGCAACAGCGCCAGCAATCCATCCGGGCCGACCATGTGCGCGGCGCCGACGACGACGAAGCATGGTGTGGGGCTCGACAGGCACATCTGCAGCTGCGGGATCCAGTTGCGATTGCGCTCGGCAATGAGCGACGTGTACGCCGCTGGATAGTTCGCGAACGAACTGCGCAGGCTCTTCTCGAGCGTAGCCGTATCACCACGCTGCCAGGCGACGATCATCGACTTCAGCTCGTTGCCCTTTGCGTCGAGCTCCGTCAGAGTGCTCCGTAGCATCTGCTCCTGCACCCCGTCGGGCATGGTGTCGAAGCGATCGATCTGGAATTCGACGGTCTCGAGCCCGATCACTGGTTTCTTGGCGGCCATGGCCTTGTCGTAGAAGTACTTGTCGAGTCCAAGGCTCGCGTCGAGCCCGGCCTTCTGGAGTTCGAAGGCCGAGACCATCAGCATGACCATCCATGGCTTCATCTGACGGATCATCTGCATCGGCAGCCCGGTCTGCTTGAAGTACTGCGCCACTATCGTGGCGGTTTCCTTCGACACAACGCTTTCGAAGGTGCGGCCGTCGCCGTACAGACCCTTGGCAAGCAGCACCGGCGCGGCGCTGAGCGACGCCGCGTCAGCGAGATCGAGCTCCTCCACGAGCGTGCCCGACGCCTCGAACGCTTTCTCGAAAACTGCGGGCAGCGGATACGCATCCGCGCCGAGCGCATGGACCGAGCCGGCGAGGTAGAGGACGTTCGCGCCCGACCGCACGGTCCACAGGAAATGTTTGCCGGCCGCTGTCGTTTGTGCGGCCGGGCTCGTGTGTACGAGTGTGGACGTGCAGAGCGCAACGATGAGTAAGCGGGCCGTGCGGATTTTCACGTATCAAGTATCGGCCACAACGAAGACGACGGAGATGTGGCCAGTCATAAAGAGGATGTAGTGGTGTTTGCCAGGCTCGGACGGTCAAGACTGGGTGTGTCTAAGCTCATCAATGACACGGGTGGCGAGCAACCGCGTTTCCGTCTCTCTCGAACTACTTGCAAGACCTCTGGGGTTTAGTTGCCAGCAGCGCAGTAGGTTGGTGGTGGGCCATTGGTGCGGGGCGGTTCCCGGATGCCCTGCTTCATCAGGCGAGCCCTGAAGTCCGGCCACGTGTCGAGGGGCTGGACCTGGTTGATGAACTGGGTCGGCACCGTCCGCAGCATCCCCTGGGCTTTGGCGGCGGCGTTGTCGTCCCAGGAGGATTGTCCCCCGGCTCGTACGCCAGCGTAGATCGCCTGCCGTTCGGCGACGCCGACCGCGGATTCCTGCATGGCGATCAGCATGATGCGATCAGCTTGTTCACGCGTGCACCGCTGATCCCAGTAGAGAAAATCGTGAATGATAGACGCTCGGCTGTAGAACCCGTGTGGAGAGGCGAGCGTCCATAGGGGACGGGGAATACTGGCGAAGTCGGTCACGAATCCCGCAGGCACCTCGATTACTAGGTTGGTGTCGAAAATCTGATATCGGAATGGCCTCGTGAGCAACCACGTCGTCTGGTCGGCGAACGGTGAAACAGTCGGCGGGAACATCGGCTGCTGCGCCCCCGCCACTGTGGGCAGCATGAGCAGAAAGCTAACCAGGGCAAGCACTAACTTCATGAATCCCCCTCGTTGCATGCACGCGCATATTGTGAGCCGATCCCAACAGGGGTTCCGCAAGGAGATGCTTGCGACAGCCACGTGGATGCCGCGCGTTCACGCGGGCTCTGTCCGGAGCTATCCGGGTAAATAATCAGTCGCCTAGTGTTGACCTATCCTGAAACGGCGCCGAGGCTTCGCCGTGCTCGTTTGAACAGAGCCTATGGTCGCATCGGCCCTATTGTCGTGCTACGGTAAACTCGGCGTTCCGCAGCGCGTCGAGCACGCATCGCTCGTACTCCTCAGCCGACGGCAGTGTTCGTGCCGGCTGCTGCCGCTGGCACATCCGCCGCGCGGTCTCGACCACGCGCCCAATCCGACTGTCGGTGCGCTCAAAGATGTCATGACGAGCGATGCCCTGAGCGCAGCCGACAGCCATCAGCGCTGACATGAGCACGAGGGTGATTTTCATAGGAGTGCTCCTTTACCGATACACGCGCGAGGTCTCTTCATGCGGCTGACGGCCCGCCAGCATGGACGACAGTAGTGGCACTGCCTCTATCGATATGAAACGTCGGCTCTCGCCTCAACGAACACATCAAGGCTGCGAGTAGTGCGGCCCGCTTTGGTAGAAGAATTGACATAGTGCGGAGGGGTTCAGCCCGTCCGAGCCGTAGGCAGGCCCGACGACCAGGAAGTCCTAGGCGGATTCCTAATCTTTTTCGGCGACCTTGGACCGATCACGCCTCGAGGAGTAGTTCTCTACGGCCGCGCGATGTGCGCATCGAGATCGTGAACGGGGTATGCGCCGCGCCAAGTCGAGGCGTGGCTCTAGCCCCGGCCGCATAGGTTCGTTCAGCCCCGCCTGCACATGTCTCGGAGACGCGCGCGCGGGAATTCAGCTACTGTTGTTTGAATCCGGCCGGCACTGCGACGTCCGCGTCGCTCACAGCGGTGGCGATCTTCAACACCTCGCTGGTCGTTGTCATGATCATCGCTCGGGGCTGTGGCCCGTCACCATCGACCTTTTTCTGGGCTGCGCGCTTTGCAAGGCCGCCCAAAAGGCCGCCGACCCCGCCCGTGAGATTCGGCTTCGAGCTTTCCTCCGCCTGTTTCTGCTCCTGCGCAACTTGTTCGGCCGACTTGACTGCCTCGACCTTCACGGTCGTCAAGATGGCGGTGCCCTCGACCTTCGACTGTTCGGCGTTCATCTTTTCGAGCGCGGGCTTCAGCATGGGATAAATCGCCAACACGCTGGCGATGTCCTGCGGTGACGCGCCGGCGATCATCGGCCCGTACAGCTTCTGCGCGTACTGCATCTCGAAGTCCATCAGCTCCTTCATCGCAGCCATCCGCGGCGCCATCCACATGTCCGTCGTGATGGCAAGGCCGCCGCTTTGCTCCAGCGTCTTTCCCTTCTCGCGTACCGTGACCGTGACGACTACCTGGCTGGTGTCGAATCCGTTGATGACTCGCTTCTGGCCGATCGGCTTGACGTCAAGATCGATCTCCATCGTGTCCTCGGGCCTGGTGGCCGGCGGCGGCTCGGCCTTCTGCTTGGCCTGCTCTTCGCGTGCGGCCTTTTCGGCCTTCGCCTTGGCCTCTTCCATGCGCTGTCGTACATCGGCGAACGTCATCACGCGGTAGGTTTTCCGCTTCACGTCGAGGTCGTAGATCTTTTCTTCGGCGAGGTCGATGATCTGCCCGGTCGTGTCGTTGAACATGCTTTTGCGGCTGCCCTTGACGGCAACAGTGGTCATCGTCCCCTCGCGCGCATCCTTTCCGCCGAAGACATTGACAACTTTACCGAGCATGCCCCCAAGTTCGAACTTCATGCGCTCTTCGGTTTTGACGTCGGCGTGAAGCGATGTGAGGGCGCTAATTGTGAGACAGACCGTGACGACAACGACGCTGCGAAGCAGAGTCATGCGAGCCTCCGCGCGAATGCTACATCCCCGAGACGGCAGCGACAAGAAGATATGCGCGTTCGCTGCCTCGCCCTATAACGCAACCGCGGTCAGGGGCTGCAAAGCCGATTCAGCCGGCATCCGTCAATCGCGAATTAGATGGCCTCCGGACGATTCTTAACAAGGCGGTCGAGTGGGGCAAATTACTCGAGTCGCCGGCTCGGAACGTCAAGCGACTGAAAGTCGATAATCGGCGTACGCGGATCCTCACTGACGACGAGCAGCGAGCGATTCTGGCAGCGTGTCCGCGAAAGCTTCGAGCCATCGTCCTGCTCGCGCTCATCACTGGGGCCAGAATTGGAGAGTTGTTGGCACTGCGCTGGGCGGATTGCGAAGACGGGTTTGTGCCCTTCTGGGAGACGAAGAACGGCAAGGTTCGACGCATCCCTATCTCTCCCGCGATCAAAGCCGTGTTGGACCTAACCGGCCGTGGTCACAACGCGGTCACAAAGCGACGCAATCGATGGCGACTGTCGTCAACCGCCTCAGAAATCGCAAAGTTGCTGAAGGAAATTGGTGGACGGCAGGGGGATCGAACCCCTGACCTCTGCATTGCGAACGCAGCGCTCTCCCAGCTGAGCTAGCCGCCCGTTTTTAAAATCTTAGGAAAGTAGAAGGGGATCAGTGTAGCACGCGATCGCGCGGCATCGAGTGGAGCTGGAACGCGGTTACTATACTCGCCAGCGGCTCCTCCACAAATCTGCTCGCGTCGTTCGAATGCCCACCATCAAGAAAATCGGCGTGTTGACCGGCGGTGGCGACGCCCCCGGCCTGAATGCCGTCATCCGCGCTGTCGTCAAGGCGGCGTACAACGCCGGCGTCATCGTGGCCGGCCTCGAAGACAGTTTCGACGGCTTGATTTACCCGGAAAAATCCCGGTTGCTGACCCCCCGCGACGTCACCGGCATCCTCCGGCTCGGAGGAACCATCCTTGGCACCGTCAATCGTGGCGATCCGTTTCACAAGCCAATCACCACGCCGGACGGGACATTCGACTATGCCGAACGCGTGATGGATATGTTCGCGCGAACGGGACTGGATGCGCTGATCTGCATTGGCGGCGACGGCACGCTGGCAATCTCGTACGAGTTCCACAAGAAGGGAATGCCGCTCGTCGGTGTCCCCAAGACGATCGACAACGATATCGTCGGCACGAACAGCTCATTCGGTTTCGACACGGCGGTGAGCTTCGCGACGGAGGCAATCGACCGGCTGCACACGACTGCCGAAGCGCACCGACGCATCATGGTTGTCGAAGTCATGGGCCGCTACGCTGGCTGGATAGCTGTTCATGGCGGCGTCGCCGGAGGCGCGGACGTGATCCTGATGCCCGAGATTCCCTATGATCTCGACAAAGTCGCGCAATGCATTCAGGACCGCGACGCCTGGGGCGCGCGGTTCAGCATCGTCGTCGTTGCGGAAGGCGCCAGGCCGAAAGGTGGCGCCATGTCGGTCGTCGCGCAGGCGCGCGAGGGGCAGCCCGAGCGGCTCGGGGGCGCGGGCATGCTCGTTGCCAGAGAGCTGGGGGTGCGCACGGGTAAAGAAACTCGCCATGTCGTGCTCGGACACCTGCAGCGAGGGGGTGCCCCCACCGCGTTCGACCGCACGCTCGCCACGCGTTTCGGCGGAAAGGCCGTCGAGCTGGTGCTGGCCCGCAAGTTTGGCGTGATGGTGGCGAACCACCCCCCCGACATCGTGGCGGTGCCGCTCGGTGATGTGGTTGGAAAAACCCGGACCGTGCCGCTCGATTACGACCTCGTGCACACCGCCAGAGCGTTAGGGGTGTCCTTCGGCGACTAGTGTCCCAAGCAGCTCCTGGTCCTTCTTCTTCTGGAGCTCGTCGATCATCTTCACGTGGTCGTCCGTCATCTTCTGCACGTGCTCGAGGCCCTTGCGCTCGTCGTCTTCCGAGACCTTGTGTTCCTTCAGCAGCTTTTTGAGGCGCTCGTTGGCGTCGCGCCGCACCTGCCTGACGCCGTTGCGGCCATCTTCGGCCTGCCTGTGCACGTGGCGTGACAGCTCCTTGCGGCGTTCGTCGGTGAGAGCTGGAATGGGAATGCGGACGATCTTGCCATCGCTGGCTGGATTGAGGCCGAGGTCCGAAGAACGGATCGCCTTTTCGATCGCCGTCATCAACGACGGGTCGAAAGGTTGCGCGACGATCATCGCGGGCTCGGGCACCGACAGCGCCGCAACCTGATTGATTGGCATCTTCGAGCCGTAGGCATCGACGTGCACGCCATCGAGAAGCCCGACATTCGCGCGGCCGGTGCGCACACCGGCCATTTCGCGTCGCACGCGATCGATCGCACCGTCCATGCGCGTCTTGACTTCCGCGAACATTCCTTTCAAGTCGTTGAAATCCATGGCTCCACCAGTTGGGTAGGTGGTAGGTGGTAGGTGGTAGCCAGTAATGGTTGCCTTTAACTACCAGCTACCGCCTACCGGCTACCAGCTAGGTTGACACAATGGTGCCCACGGCCTCGCCAAGCACCGCTCGCCGGATGTTTCCTGCTTCGCGCAGGTTGAAGACGACGATTGGGAGGTTGTTGTCCATGCAAAGGGAGATTGCCGTGGCGTCCATCACTTTGAGTTGCCTTTCGAGCACCTGCAGGTAAGAAATAGTCGGGTACTTCGTGGCGTCGGGATGAATCATGGGGTCGGCGGTATAGATTCCGTCTACCTTCGTCCCCTTGAGGATGACCTCGGCCTTGATCTCCATCGCGCGCAGGGCGGCCGCCGTGTCGGTCGTGAAATACGGGTTTCCCGTGCCCGCTGCGAAGATGACGACCCGACCTTTTTCGAGATGGCGGATCGCACGCCTCCGGATGAACGGCTCGGCCACCGCGCGCATTTCAATGGCGGTGACCACCCGCGTCATGACGTTCTGCTGTTCGAGAGCATCCTGCAGCGCGAGGCCATTGATCACTGTCGCCAGCATGCCCATGTAATCCGCCGTGGCGCGATCCATGCCTCGCACGCTGGCGGCGACGCCTCGGAAGATGTTGCCGCCGCCGATGACAATGGCGGTTTGAACGCCGAGGCGCTGCAGCTCGCCGACGTCGCGTGCAATCTGCGTGGTGACGGCGGGATCAATCCCGAACTGCTGGTCGCCCATCAACGCTTCCCCGGACAGTTTCAACAGGACGCGCTGGTAGAGGGGAGCTGCGGCAACAGGATCCGGCATTCGGGATGAATTATAGACGGGCGAACGACTCCTGCGGGCTACTCGGCTGATTCGCCTACGCGGTAGCGGGTGAAGCGGCCGATCGCGATGTTCTCGCCGGTTTTGGCCGTGGTCTCCGCGATCAGCTGGCCGATGGTCACGTTCGGATCACGGATGGAAGGCTGCTCCAGAAGAACGAACTGTGAGTAGAAGCTGTTCAGCTTTCCGTCGATGATCTTGTCGAGCACCTGCGGGGGCTTGCCCGATCCTTCCATCTGCGCGCGGTAGATGCTCTTTTCCTTTTCAATCGCCGCCTGAGGCACATCTTCCCTTCGTCCCCATTTCGGATCGGCGGCCGCGATATGCATGGCCACCTCCTTGACGAGGTTCTGGAACGCCTCGGTACGCGCTACGAAATCGGTCTCGCAGTTCACTTCCACGAGGACGCCAATCTTGCCGCCCATATGAATGTAGCTGCCGATGAGCCCCTGCGCCGTCGCGCGGCCGGCACGCTTGGCCGCCTGCGCCAGCCCGCGTTTGCGGAGCAGCGTCGTGGCTTCTTCCATGTTCCCGCCCGCTTCGGTGAGCGCGGCTTTGCACTCCATCATCCCCGCGCCCGTCTTGTCGCGGAGTTGCTTTACTTGATCTGCCGTGATTGTTGTCATGTCGTTCGCTCACTCTGAGGGCGGCGCAGGCTCAAACCTGCGCTCTACCAAAGACTAAAGACTACCTGAGGCGGATTCCGCGATGAGGACCATTCGCATCGAGTCGCGGACCCGCCGGTACATAAAAAGCGCCGGTCAGAGCCGGCGCGTAGTTGGGCCGCCGGGGCGCTCAGGCGCCGGCGGGGGTTGGTTCAGGCCGCCGCTGGGGTCGCGTCACCCGTGTGAGTCGCGCGGCAGCGTCCGCAGCCGCGGATTCTTCAGCCTGTGCCGCTGCTTCTTCGGCCAGCTTGGCTTCGCGCATACCCCGGCCGCCCATCACCGCGTCGGCGACCTTCGACGCGAACAGCTTGATGGCGCGCAGGGCATCGTCGTTTCCGGGAATCACATAATCCACTTCATCGGGATCGCAGTTCGTGTCGACGATGCCAATCACCGGTATCTTCAACTTCCGGGCTTCGTCGACCGCGATTTTCTCCTTGCGCGTGTCGACGACAAAGACCGTGTCGGGCAGGCGCGACATCTGCCGGATGCCCTCGAGGTTCTTCAGAAGCTTCCGCTTCTCCTTCTCGGCGCGGGCAATTTCCTTTTTCGAGAGGGTGTCGTAGCGGCCGTCGGTGACCATGGCTTCGAGGTCGCGAAGGCGGCCAAGACTCCGCTGAATGGTCGTGAAATTGGTGAGCAGCCCGCCAAGCCATCGCTGATTGACGAAGAACATTCCGCAGCGCTGGGCTTCCTCCGCGATCACGTCCTGGGCCTGTCGCTTGGTGCCGACGAACAGGACCGTTTTCCCTTCCGACGCCAGGTTTGTCACGAACTCTTCGGCGTCGCGAAACTTCTTGGCAGTCTTGTTCAGGTCGATGATGTAAATGCCGTTGCGCTCTCCGAAGATGAAGTCCTTCATCTTCGGGTTCCACCGCTTTGTCTGGTGGCCGAAATGCACTCCGGCTTCTAGCAGGTCCTTGATCGCGATCCCCGGCAAGCTTCCTCCCTTCCTACGAGACACCGAGGCGCAGGATCACAGAGAAGACCACAACTGCTGGCTCTGTGTGTCCGCGTCTTCGTGACCCGCATCATGCTACCGCTTACTGAACTGGAACCGTTTACGCGCGCCGGCCAAGCCGTACTTTTTGCGTTCCTTGACCCGCGCGTCCGATACGAGCAGGCCGTCCTTCTTCAATTGACGGCGGAGTTCCGCATTGAACTCGACGAGCGCGCGCGAGATGCCGAGGCGCAGCGCTCCTGCCTGACCGTTGACACCGCCGCCGGCAACCGTCGCCAGAATGTCGAACTTGTCACCCGTCTCCGTGAGCAGCAGCGGCCGCCGCACCTGTGTTCGCAGCGCGTCGGTCGGAAAGTAATTGTCGAACTCTCGGTGATTGACGGTGATTGACCCTTTGCCGGGTCGGAGGAATACGCGAGCCGTGGAAGTTTTGCGGCGCCCTGTTGCGTAATATTCGATACTGGCCAAATTATGCGACCTCGATCTTTCTCGGTTGCTGCGCCGCGTGCGGATGCTCTGGGCCTGCGTACACCTTGAGCTTCCGGGTACATCGCGTCTCCCATCTTGGTCTTTGGCAGCATGCCCCGAATCGCCTCCTCGACGAGCCGGATGGGCTGACGCTGCCGAACCACGGAGGCGCGCTCCTCGCGCAGCCCCCCTTCGTACCCGCTGTGCCTCCGGTAGACCTTCTGTTCGTCCTTCCGGCCGGTCAGCTTGACTCGTGCCGCATTGACGACGACGACGTGGTCACCAGTATCGATGAACGGCGTGTACACCGCCTTGTGCTTGCCCTGCAACAGCTTGGCCGCCAGGGTCGCCACCCGACCGAGCACCTGATCCTGGGCATCGATGACGTGCCACCGGCTGTCTGCGCTTTTCGCGCTTCCCACTAACGTACGCATGAAAAGGGGATCCTTCGCGGGTGGGTCCGACCGGGAGAGACCCCGATCTGTACGCGACAAGACCAACAGCCGCAAACCCCAATAGTACGGATACTTGCCGCCACTGTCAAGGTAAACGACCTGTCTCCTCCAGCTCGTGTTGCACACGACAGTTCATCCGATAAAGAGACACGACAGCGGTCTCAGGTCATCCACGCCTTACCGCACGTAGGGTCGCGGGCGTCCCAGCCGTTAACCAACGCGAGGATCAGGTGTTTCGAAAGGCTAAGAACGTGGTCGGGCTCGACATCGGGTCGAGCGCCGTCAAGGCAGTGGAGCTCAAGGCCGCCGGCAAAGGCTACCGCGTCGCGGCGTTCGGGATGCAGCCCGTGCCGCCGGAGTCAATCGTCGACGGGGCCATCATCGACGCGGGCGCGGTCGCCGACGCAATCCGTCGAATCTTCACCGGCAACAAGGGCTTCAAGACGAAGGATGTCTGCGCGTCGCTTTCCGGCAACGCCGTGATCGTCAAGAAGATCACTCTGCCGGTCATGACGCCCTCGGAGCTGGACGACTCGATTTCGTGGGAAGCCGAGCAGGTACATTCCCTTCGACATCCAGGATGTCAATCTGGATTATCAGATTCTGGACCCGGGTACCGGACCAGCTTCCCGCGGCAGCATGGAAGTGCTCCTTGTCGCGGCCAAGAAGGAAAAGATTGGTGACTACACCTCGGTGATCGCCCAGGCCGGTCGTACGCCGGTCGTCGTCGATGTCGACGCCTTCGCGCTGCAGAACGCATACGAAGCCAATTACGGTCTCGACCCGAACGAAGTCGTGGTGCTGATGAACGCGGGTGCGAGCGCCATCAACATCAACATTCTTCAGGGCGATCAGTCGGTCTTTACCCGCGACATTTCGACCGGCGGCAACGCATATACCGAGGCCGTACAGAAGGAGCTCAATCTGCCGTTCGAGTCGGCAGAGCAGGTCAAGAAAGGCATTCCGGTCGACGGCGCGACATTCGAAGAAGTGCGGCCGATGCTGCACGCCGTCACCGACAACGTTCTGTACGAGATACAGAAGACGTTCGATTTCTTCAAGGCGACGGTGTCATCCGACCGGATCGACCGCATCGTCCTGAGCGGCGGCGCCTCACGTGTCGACGGATTCAACGACATGCTGCTCGATCGGTTTGGCGTGCCGGTCGAGGACTTCAATCCGTTTTCTGCAATCACCTGGGATCCGAAGAAACTGTCGGGCGACCCGAACGAGGTCGCGTCGACGGCGGCGGTGGCTGTCGGTCTCGCTCTGCGACGGGTGGGTGACCGATGATTCGCATCAACCTGCTCGGCATCGAGCGCCCGCGCGTCCGGAAGGCGATTGCATTCGACGTGGGCCAGCGCCTCACGCTGGCGGCAGGGCTCGTCGTCGTTGTCGCGGTGCTGGTCATCGGATGGTGGTACTGGACGATCAGCCGCGAGGCGGCGCAGCTCGATGCGCAGATCGCCGAGGCGCAGCAGGAAGCCACGCGGCTGCGATCGGTCATGGCGGAGGTCCAGCAGTTCGAGGGACGCCGCGAGCAGCTTCGACAGCGCGTCGCGCTCATCACCCAGCTTCGCAGCGGCCAGAGCATTCCTGTGCAACTGCTCGACCACGTCAGCCGCAGCCTTCCCGAGATGCTCTGGCTGACGACGATGGAGCAGAAGGAAGGTCAGGTGACGATCGAGGGGCGAAGCACGACGCTCATCGCGCTGTCGGACTTCGTTGGCAGCCTCGGGAACAGCGCGCTGCTCCAGAAACCCATCGAGATCGTCAACAGCCAGGTGCAGCCGGCGGCGGGAACCGGCGCGCAAGCGACACCCGAGTTGATCCAGTTCACCGTACGGGCGCGGGTCAACACCCCAGGCCAGCCGCCCGCCGAAGAGCCTGAAGGCCGCGGCCGCGGTCGGGGCGCGCGCGGCGGCGCCGCGGCGCGAGGGCGTCAGACGGCGGCGCGCTAAAGACCGGCTCAGCTAGCCCGATACCCAGAAGTGGCAATGAATCTCAGTCTCGGCCGACTGCCATGGTATGCACAGATCGGCGCGTTCGTCGTCCTGGCGCTCGTTGGTGTTGGTGCGTTCTGGTACCTCTACGCCCGGCCCCAAGAGGAGAGTCTTGCCACCCGGCGTACCGAGTTGGCGACGCTCCGCGACGAGATCGACCGTGGCGTGGCCACCGCGAAGAAGCTTCCCGATTTCCGCCGCGCAGTCGCTGACGAACAAGCCCAGCTCGATCGGCTGCGCGTGGTCCTTCCGGAAGAGCGCGACGTGGCCGATCTTCTTCGCCGCGTACAGGCCATGGCGACGCAGTCCAACCTGACGATCCTCGGGTTCTCGCCGCAGGCGATCACCACGCGCGAGCTGCACGCCGAGTGGCCGATTGGCCTGCAGCTCGAGGGCACGTATCACAACCTTGGCGCGTTTCTCGAGCGCGTCAGCAAGTTCCCACGCATCATCAACGTGACCGGAATCGCAATCCGGGCCAGAGAAACGAACACGCCTTCGCCAGTCACGGTCGTCGCCGACTGCACCGCGACGACGTTCGTGCTGATCGACCCCAAGCAGGCTCAGCCCGAGGAAGCCGGCCGCGGGCGTGGGCGTGGCGCGCGCGGACGCGGGCGCGGTGCTGCGGCTCGAGGCCGGGGGTAGGGCTGATGCTGCTCCGCACCGCCGTCGCGGTCGTCATCGTCATGCTGCTCGGTGCCTCGTCGCCCGCCGAAGCTCAGGCCGCTGCGCCACAGGCGAAATCCTCCGCGGAGCCTGCCAAGGCGGCGCCGCCCTCGCCGGGTAAGCCGCAGCCGGCGGCCGGTAAACAGACAGCTTCGCCTTCAGGCAAAGTGCCCGCGCCAAAGGCATCCCAAACCGCCGGCGCATCGAATGCTGCGGCGCAGCCGCCCACTACGGATCAACTGGTCGAGCCCACGGGATTTGCATACACGCCCGAAGGGCGCCGTGATCCATTTGTGAGCCTGGTGCGGCGCGGAAGCAGCTCACGGGCGAGTGCGCCGAGCCTGCGTCCTCCGGGACTCGGCGGCCTCAGCGTCGAAGAGATCACGTTGCGGGGAACGTTACGGAATCGCGAGGACTTCGTCGGCATCGCTCAGGGCGCCGATCAGAAAACCTATATCGTGCGGGCGGGCGACAAACTGCTCGACGGCACGATTCGCACGATCTCGCAAACTGAGATGGTGATCGTGCAGCAGATAAACGACCCGCTCTCGCTCGACAAGCAGCGCGAGGTGCGCAAGGTGCTCCGACAGATCGAGGCGAAGTAGACATGTACCGACACACAACCGTGCTGTTGCTCTGCCTGGCGATGGCGGTCGGCGCGAAAGCGTCGCTCACCGCCAGCGGCGCCGGAATAGAAGCGACAACACTCAGAAAAATTGCGACGCGGGTCGATGACCGCGCCGGCGTGATCGCGATTGAAGCCTCCGCACCGGTGGCGTACGTTGCGGCCCAGCCCAGTCCGCAGACGTTTGTGATCGAGCTGCGAGACGTGCAGGCGAGCGGATTTGCCGACAACTTCATGCGCGATCCGCGTCTCCCGTTCTCCGCGGTTCAAGTTGAAAGCAGTTTCGCAGGCGACGGCGTGGCAATTGCGCGCGTCAGCGTGGCGCTCTCGCTTCCGCTGCGTCCGCGCGTCCGCAGTTCACGCAACATCATCTACATTGAAGCAGACAGGTTGGACCGTGGCGCGGCCGCCGGCGCAAGGCTGCCAGGTCCCGCCAGCGCACTTCTTCATGTCGGCACGGCCCGACGGGGGGAGGCAACTGCTGTCACTCTGTACGGGAGCGGCCGATTGACCGCCTCTCGCGTCGAGACGCCCGAAGACGGGGCGCCGCGCCTTGTCCTGGAGCTCCCGAATGCGACGTCCGCGCTGCGGCGCACGACCGCGATAGGGGAGGGGCCGGTCGACAAGGTGCACGTGGGTCTCACCTCGAGCACGCCGTTCGCGACCCAGGTGGTCATGGAGCTGACACGCCGGGCGCCATACCGAATCGAAACGTCGCGCGACGGGCATGAGCTGACGGTGGTGTTCGATCCGCCTTCGTCGGCTGACGATACCCCGACTTCGGCGAGACAAACTCCGCCCTCGTCGGTTGAGGAGGCTTCTTCGGCAGCGGAGCGGGCCCTGTCAGGCCCGACTGCTGAACCCAACCCGGTTCGCCCCACGTCCGACGATCCGTCCGCGAGTGCTCAGGGGCGGCTTGTGCTGCAGGCCGCCGCCGCGCCTCAGGGGGCGCCGCCTGTTGCTCCAGCGGCGCCGGCAACTCCCGACTTCCTTCTGGCCGCTCAGGGAGGCCCGCCACCGGCGACGCCCGCCGCGGGAGCGCAGCCGCCGCAGGCAGCTCCAGTACAGCAGGCTCCAGGTCAGGGCGCGCCGGCGGGTACGCAAACAGCCGGCGTCGCGACGCAACGGTTTACCGGATTCCCAATCAGTCTCGACTTTCAGGGCGCCGATCTTCGTGCGGTCCTTCGCACGTTCTCGGAAATCAGCGGCCTGAATATCGTGATCGACCCCTCGATTCAGGGCACCGTGGATGTGGCCTTGCGCGACGTGCCATGGGATCAGGCCCTCGATCTGATTCTGCGCGCGAACAGGCTCGGTTACGCTGTCGACGGCACCATCGTCCGTATTGCACCGCTCAATGTGCTCGCCGACGAGGAGGCGCAGCGGCAGAAGCTTGCCGAAGCGCAGGCGCTTGCAGGGCAGCTTCAGACGCTGACCCGCACGCTGAGCTACGCGCGCGCGGAGCAGGTGCAGCCGCTCATCACCACCACGGTGCTATCACGACGCGGGTCGATTACAACGGATCCGCGCACGAACACGCTGATCATCTCGGACCTGCCGGAGCGTCTGGCGCAAGCAGGCAGCCTCATTACCACGCTCGATCGGCCTGAGCCGCAGGTTGAGATCGAAGCGCGTATCGTCCAGACGTCGCGCGACTTCGCACAACGGCTCGGTGTCCAGTGGGGCTTTACGGGTCGCGCTGCGCCCGAGCTTGGCAATACGTTGCCGCTCGCGTTTCCGAACCAGGCGGCCGTCGAGGGGCGCACGGGCGGCACGCAGGGACCTGACAATGCCCCGCGAGGAGTCAACCTCGGTGTCACCGGTGCGACATCAGCGCTTGGGCTCGCACTCGGTGCCGTGAACGGCGCCTTGAACCTGGATGTGGCCCTGTCGGCTCTGGAGTCCTCGGGTCAAGGGCGCATCCTCTCGACGCCGCGGGTGACGACGCAGAACAACATCGAGGCGCAGATCACGCAGGGTATTCAGATTCCGATTCAGACGGTCGCGAACAATACCGTGACGGTTACCTTCCGCGACGCCGCGCTGACGCTGCTCGTGCAGCCCCAAATCACGGCCGCCAACACGGTCATCATGCGGATTACGGTCGAGAACGCATCTCCGGACTTCAGCCGTTCCGTGAACGGCATACCACCGATCGACACGCAGCGCGCCTTGACGCAGGTGCTTGTCAGTGACGGGGAGACAACTGTCATCGGCGGCATTTACGTGAGCCGTGAGCAGTCGGTGCAGGGCCGCACCCCGGGCCTCTATCGGATTCCGTTGCTTGGGTGGCTTTTCCAGCGCAACGAGACAACCGACGACAGCCGCGAGTTGCTGATCTTCATTACTCCGAGAATCGCGAGGCTGTAGGAGACGACAGTGAGAATCAATCACCTCAGCGTGCTGTTTCGTGTCTGCGTTGTCGCCCTGGCCGGCGCATCGGCGGCCTGCGGAGACTTCATTCGACAGGATCGCTCGCCCGTCACCCTGGTGATCGACCGTCTCGAGGCTGCATCAGGCGAGTCTACGACCTTCAGTGGGACCCTTCAGTCCGACGTGCTGACCAACGGCGGAATCATCAGTGATTCCGGCCGTGTCACGATGCGGTTGATCCCCAAGGACGTCGGCACGGCGCCGACGACGGCCAACGGTGTCACGATCCAACGATATCGGGTGACGTTCCGGCGCTCGGACGGCCGCAATACGCCGGGCGTTGACGTGCCGTTTCCGTTCGATTCAGCGGTGACGTTTGCCGTACCGCCTACGGGAATCGCGACGCATTCCTTCGAGTTGATCCGGCACGTTGCAAAACTGGAAGCGCCATTGGCCGCCCTCGCCCAGAGCATAGGACTGATTTACTCAACGATCGCTGACGTGACGTTCTTCGGCCACGACCAGGCGGGCAATGAGCTCTTTGTCACGGGCAGCATCGGCGTGCAGTTCGGCAATTTCGCAGACCCAGACTGATTAGCCATGAGAATCCTGAGAACGATCGTCGCGGTTGCCGCGTGCCTGTCAGTAGCGGCTTGTACGCTCGAGGACGGCGCCGGCCCGAGTCCGACGGGGCCTTCGGAATTCGCGCTGTCGGTGACGTTGAGTGCCACGCCGGATCAGTTGCCGCGCGACGGAAGTTCTCAGTCGGTTGTCACGATTACGGTGCGCGATGAATCGAGCCGGCCGGTCGCCGGGCAGCGATTGAACGTGTCGTCGAGCGTGGGTTCGATCTCGGCGACCGACGTCGTCACCAGCAGCAACGGCCAGGCGTCGTTGACCTTTACTGCCCCGGGTTCCGGTACGGTTGGCAACGCCGCACTGATCTCCGTCACTCCTTTCGGAACAAACGGAGGTAATGCGCTTGCGCGTACGCTCAGCATTCTGTTCACAGGCGCGTCGAACAGGTACCGAGACCCAATCCTTCGTTCACGTGGGCGCCGACGAGTCCGGAAGTAAATGCGGCGGTGCGCTTCGATGCATCGGCGACGACGGATGAAAACGCGGCGTGCTTCGACGCGTGCACGTATAGCTGGGACTTCGGCGATGGCAGCACCGCCTCGGGCCGCATCGTCAGTCACACATACTCGGCGGGCAGAACCTATACGGTGACGCTGGTGGTCACGGACGCTGCTGGAACGAGCGCGTCGCTCGCGCAATCGGTGGTGGTTGCGGCGGTACCGGCCCCAACCGTGACGCTCTCGGTGTCTCCGAATCCGCCGCTGGTCAATCAGCGCGCGACGCTTACAGCTACCGCAAACGCGGCGACAGGTCACAGCATCACGCGCTACGCCTGGGACTTCGGTGACGGGACGAGCCAGACGTCAACGACACCGACGGTGACCAAGACGTACTCCGAGCGCGGAACCTACGTCGTCACCGTGACGGTTACCGACGACATGGGTCAGACCGGGAACGCCTCGCTGCCGTTCACGATTACCGGTGCTGGCGTGACCGCGAGCTTTACGACGTCGCCGACAGGGCCGCTCATCGGGCAGGCCGTGCAGTTCAACGGCGCGGCATCCATCGGCTCTGCCGGGTCAACAATCACCGAATGGTCATGGGACTTCGGTGATGGCGGCTCCGCCACTGAATCGGGTCCGACGACGTCGCATGCGTACGCCGCCAAAGGCAGCTACACCGTCAGGCTGACGGTGACAGACAGCCTTGGACGGACGGGCACGACGACGGTCCAGGTCTCGGTTGTAGAACCCTGAGGTCGCGATAAGATTCGTGGATGGGGGACGGGCGATCGTCCGTCCCGCGTCCAATGATCACGATCGCGATACCACTCCTTCACCCTTCCCCGTGCGCCCAACAACGACGCAGCTAGCGGCGCGGCATGCCCGCGTTCGTGAGACGCTCGACACGCTCAGTGTCGACGCGATGATCGTCACAACCAGCGCGAATATCAGATATCTCAGCAATCATGTGGGTTCTGCCGGAGTTCTGGTGTTGACGCGCGATGCAACTCATCTGCTCGTCGATTTCAGGTATCGCGACGCCGTGAAAATGCTGCAGGAATCGCCCGCCGCCTGTCCTGATCTGCGAGTCTGGGACGTGCCCGGCAGCTACGATGAAGCGCTGCTCGCATGCCTCGAAGAGATTGGTTCTGCCGTCGTCGGCTTCGAGGCCGCACACGTCACGGTGTCGAAGCACGAATGGTGGCGGAAGACTGTCGAGGCGCGTCATCTGGCGCTGACGTTTCGCTCTACCGAGCGGGTCGTCGAACAGGCGCGTGTGATCAAGGACGTGGCGGAGATGGCGACCCTTCGGGATGCTGCGCGACGTATCGCGGACGTTGCCGATGCGGCATTCAGAGGAGTGCGTGCCGGCGTCAGCGAGCGACATGTCGCTGATGTCATCGAAACCGCCATGCGCGCTGCCGGATACGAACGCGCCGCTTTCGACACGATTGTCGGCGCGGGACCGAATGGGGCGCTGCCGCATTACCGCGCCGGCGAACGGCTTCTGGCGGCCGGTGACCTCGTCGTGCTGGACTTCGGCGGCGTCTTGGACGGATACTGCTGCGATTTGACCCGTACCGTGGCCATTGGATCGCCCTCACCCGAGGCGCGGCAGCTTTATGCGGCGGTCCACGATGCGCAGCAGGCGGCCCTTGCTGCTGTGAGGCCCGGCGTCGAGACGACTGCAGTGGACGCTGCGGCGCGCAAGGTGCTCGAAGACCGTGGCCTGGGTGCCGCGTTCGGACACGGCACCGGCCACGGACTCGGCCTCGATGTTCACGAAGAGCCCAGAATCACCTGGCCGCGTGCCGACGTGCCGTCGGTTCTGCTCGAGCCGGGCATGGTGTTTACCATTGAGCCTGGCGCATATCTCTCCGGATTCGGCGGTGTGCGAATCGAAGACGATGTTCTTGTGACCGAAACGGGCAGCGAGGTGCTGACACAGGTATCTCGCGAACTGCAGATAGTGGGATGAATCATTGACGAATTTACCAGTTGACGGATTTACGGATTGAGAAAGGGTTGCACGGACGTGGGGCGGTCCACGTTGATACGTTAATTCGTAGATTCGTAAATTCGTAAATATCTTCATGGATTTCGACGAGATCACGAAGATCCTGAACATGATGCGCGAGCACGAGCTCAGTGAATTCGAGCTCGAACGCGACAATTTCAAGCTGCGTATCCGAAAGCAGGCGGGGGGACACTGGGTCGCGGCCCCGCCATATCCGCAACCCGGCCAGATGGCCGTTCCGCCCGCAGCGCTTCCGGGCGTGCCACCTGCCGCCACACCTTCGACGCCTGAGTTACCGGAGACTGACGAGGAGATGGAGCTCGCAGTCGTGAAATCGCCGATCGTCGGCACCTTCTATCGCGCGGCTGAACCTGGAGCCAAGCCGTTCACCGAGGTGGGTGAAATGGTGAAGAAAGGGCAGGTGCTCTGCATCATCGAGGCGATGAAGCTGATGAACGAAATCAACGCCGAGATCGACGGCGAGGTGGTGAAGGTGTACGTCGAAAACAGCCAGGCCGTTCAATACGGCGAGCGCCTTTTTGCGATTAGGCCGGTCTAGCGCCGATGTTCACTGTCACGGCCACAGAGACACGGAGGCACAGAGGTTTTAGGTTTGTCCGTGTCTCGGTGTCTCCGTGGTTTCTGGAGGCAACGTATCGTCGATGTTCAAGAAAATCCTGATTGCCAACCGCGGCGAGATCGCATTGCGTGTGATCGTCGCGTGTCGCGAGCTTGGCGTGCGGACGGTCGCCGTGTATTCCGAGGCCGACGAGCATTCGCTTCACGTCCGCTTCGCGGATGAGGATGTCTGCATCGGCCCGCCACGCAGCGCGGACAGCTATCTGAACGTTCCGGCGATCATCAGCGCCGCGGAGATTACCGGCGCCGACGCAATCCATCCTGGATACGGCTTTCTGTCGGAGAGCTCGTACCTCGCCGAGGTGTGTGAGGCCTGCCACATTCGATTCATCGGTCCTGATCCCAACGTGATCAAGCTGATGGGTGACAAGGCACGCGCCCGCCGCGCGATGAAGAAGGCCGGCGTGCCCATGTTGCCGGGCAGCGACGGTCCGGCCGAGAACGAAGAGAAGGCGCTCAAATACGCCAGAGAGATCGGTTACCCCGTCATCATCAAGGCCGTCGCCGGCGGTGGCGGCCGCGGAATGCGCGTCGTACGAACCCCGCCCGAGATGACCAATGCCTTTCGAACCGCACGGCGCGAGGCGGAGGCGGCCTTCGGTGTCGGTGACGTGTATATCGAAAAGTATCTGGAAAACCCCCGCCATATCGAGTTTCAGGTGCTTGGCGATCACCACGGCAATCTGCTGCACCTCGGCGAGCGCGAATGCTCAATCCAGAGGCGCCATCAGAAGATCATCGAAGAATCGCCGTCAATCGGCCTGTCCGACAAGGTCCGCCGCAAGATGGGAAGCGTCGTTGTCGACGCAGCCAAAGCTGTGCAGTACACGAATGCCGGCACGTTCGAGTTCCTGATGGATGGCGATGGCAAGTTCTACTTCATGGAGGTGAATACGCGCCTTCAAGTGGAGCATCCTGTCACGGAAATGGTGACCGGAATCGACATCGTCAAGGAACAGATCCGCATTGCGGCTGGTGAACGGATCTCGTTCAAGCAGAGCGAGGTGACGCTGACGGGGCATGCCATCGAGTGTCGTATCAACGCCGAGGATCCCGAAACGTTCGCCCCATCGCCCGGAGTCATCCATGGGTACAGCGTGCCCGGCGGTCCGGGCGTGCGCATCGACACCTTTGCCCATGCGGAGTGCACCGTGCCTCCCTACTATGACTCGCTGCTGGCGAAGATCATCGCGCACGGTCGCGATCGGCAGGAAGCGATTGCCCGCATGCGGCGCACGCTGGAGATGACCGTGATTGAAGGAATCAAGACCACCGTGCCGCTGCACCTCAAGATTCTGTCGGAACCCGATTTCATCGCCGGCAAACTCGGCACGGCCTTCATGGACCGCTTCATAAACAAACCAAAGGCGGGAAATCTCGCCGAGGCTGTATAAATACTGTCCGGTTCCCATCGCCTCCACGCCATTGTCGACGCCGACGTCGCAGCCGGTGCCGGCTGGGAGGTCGCCAGTCTGGCGAAGGCGTTTCTCGACGGCGGTGCGCGCCTGATCCAGTTGCGCGCAAAGCGTCTGCCTTCCGCCGCGTTCCTCGAGCACGCCGAGCGGCTGGTTCGGGCCGGCGAGGCGTATCAGGCGAGCGTCATCATCAACGACCGGGTCGACGTGGCACTTCTGGCGGGCGCGGCAGGGGCCCATGTCGGGCAAGAGGATCTGTCGCCGGCGGCGGCGCGGCGTCTGCTCGGAACGGATGCCATCGTCGGCTACTCCACACACACCGTGCCGCAGATCGAAGCAGCGGTGCGGGAGCCGGTAACGTACATCGCCATCGGTCCGGTGTTTGGAACCGCGACGAAGGAGACCGGTTATGGGCCCGTCGGTCTCGAGCACGTGGCACAGGCGGCGCGCCTCGCGGGAGCCCTTCCCGTTGTCGCAATCGGAGGCATCACACTGCAGACCGCACCCCAGGTCATCGCCGCGGGCGCTTCGAGCGTCGCGGTCATCGGAGACCTGCTCACCGGTGGCGATCCTGAAGCGCGCGTGGCCGCGTTCTGTCGAGTTCTCAGCCTATAATCGCCGCCGGGAGCGCTCATGGACTCGAACCTGCTGAAAACGAAGTCGATCGAGCAATTGGTGGGCGATGTGGAGCGCGGTGGAAAAGCGCTCCGTCGCAGCCTCACCGCCTGGGATCTGACGCTGCTGGGTATCGGAGCGATCATCGGCACGGGGATTTTCGTGCTCACGGGGACCGCGGCGGCAAATCAGGCGGGCCCCGCCATCATTCTTTCGTATACCGCCGCCGGTATCGCCTGCGCGTTTGCGGCGCTGTGTTACGCGGAGTTCGCGGCGATGATTCCGATCGCAGGCAGTGCCTACACGTACGCATACGCGACGCTGGGCGAAATCTTCGCGTGGATGATCGGCTGGGATCTGATTCTCGAGTATGCCGTCGGATCGATGACGGTCGCCATCGGTTGGAGCGGCTATTTCCAGCGCATCCTGGCGGGCTTCGGTCTTCAGCTTCCGCTGTGGATGAGCGCGGCGCCGGCTGCAACGCAAGGCGCCGTCGTCAATCTGCCTGCGATGATCATCGTCCTGCTGATCATGGTGCTGCTGATTGTTGGTATTCGGGAAAGCGCCCGCTTCAACGCCGCGATGGTGACGATCAAGATCATCGCGGTCCTGTTCTTCCTCGTCGCGGGCGTCTGGTATGTGGAGCCGGCGAACTGGACGCCGTTCATGCCTTATGCGTGGTCGGGCGTCATGACCGGGGCGGCGGTGGTGTTCTTTGCCTATATCGGCTTCGATGCCGTGTCGACAACGGCTGAGGAAGCGCAGAACCCGCGCCGTGATTTGCCAATCGGCATCATCGCGTCACTGATCGTCTGCACGGTGCTTTACGTCGCGGTCGCAGCGGTGCTGACCGGCATCGTTCCCGTTGTCGACTTTCGCCAGGACGCGCAGTTCCTCAACGCGCCGGTCGCATACGCGCTGTCGGTGATCAACTTGGACTGGGCGGCGGGCCTCGTGTCGGCTGGAGCCGTTGCCGGCATCACGAGCGTGCTGCTCGTGATGCTGATGAGTCAGCCGCGCATCTTTTTCTCAATGAGCCGCGACGGACTTCTGCCGCGCGGCGTCAGCAAAGTGCATCCGCGCTTCCAGACGCCTTACATCACAACCATCATCACCTGCGTCATTGTCGCCATCGTCGCCGGACTCGTGCCCATTCAGGTTGTCGGTGAAATGACCAGCATCGGAACGTTGTTCGCGTTTGTCGTGGTCTGCATGGCGGTCATCGTCCTCCGGGCCACGCGGCCAGACGCGCATCGGCCCTTCAAAGTTCCGGGAGGACCTGTCATTCCCGTTCTCGGGGTCCTGTCGTGCTTGTATCTCATGGTCAGCCTGTCGGTGATGACATGGGTACGTCTCCTTGTCTGGCTCGACATCGGTATGTTGATCTACTGGTTCTACGGCCGCACGCATAGTCCGCTGGCTGACGTCCGTGAGGCCGCCGCGCGCACGGCTGGGGAGTCGTTCGGGAATACGCTGAAGATCGCCGGCTACCTTCTGCTCTTCAATGGCGCTGCGATCACCCTTCTCGCTCTCCTCACCGAGTGGAATGTGACGAATGAAACGCTGGCGCGATGGAGCGAGCTCGATGCGCTGACGAGCCGTGTCGGAATCGCGGTGACGCCGGAGATTGCCGATCGATTCGGCCTCAGTATCGTGGCGATTGGGATTGTGGTCACGGCTGTGGGGTTTGTGATCGCGCGCACGACCGCGGCGCCGAAGGCGTACACCAGGTAGGCCTACACGCTGCGCCGCAGCCAGGCAAAAACCGGAAGTCCCAGCAGCACGATCAGGAACCCGGGCCACGTGGTGGCCGGACGGTACACCAGCAGCACGAGCAGAATTACGGCTGCGCCGACTATGTAGAGCGCCGGAAGTACGGGGTAGCCGAAGGCGCGATACGGTCGAGGCGCGTCCGGTCGCGTGGCGCGCAGCCGAAATACACCGCCGATCGTGAGGATGTAGAACAGCAGCGCCGCCGACACCACGTAATCGAGCAGATTCCCGTAGAGATTTCCGTACTGTTGGGTGGCCGGGTTATAGGTGCGTGGCAGCACGAGCAGCGCCGCCCAGATGCCCTGCAGCCCCAGTCCCCACGCGGGTACCTTGGCCGCATTGAGTTGTCCCGCCCGCGCGAAGAACAGCCGGTCGCGTGCCATCGCGTAATAGGCGCGCGCCCCGGCGAGGATCAATCCGTTGTTGCAGCCGAACGTCGAAATCATGATGGCCACAGCCATCAGGGCGACGGCCGCGCCGGGAAAGATGGCCTCGAGACTCGAGGTGGCAACGCGATCCGACGGTGCGTGCTGAATGGCGTCCAGCGGGAGCGTCAACAGGTACGCGACGTTGGCCAGCAGGTAGAGGGAGATCACGATGATGGTGCCGAACGCCAGGGAGAGTGGAATGTTGCGATGAGGATCTTTCACCTCGCCTGCCGTGAAGGTGATGTTGTTCCACGCGTCAGCCGAGAACAGCGAGCCGGTCTGCGACACGCATAGCGCGACGAACACGCCAAACGCCGTCGCCGCCGATACGCCGTCGGCAATAGGGACGAACCCGCGTGGCTGCCAGAAGTTCCCGAAGTTCGACATCACGGCCTCGGCGTTCTGACCGACGAAAGCGGCGACCAGGATCAATAAGATGAGCACTCCCGTCTTCGTCGTGGTGAAGACGTTTTGAATGACCTTGCCGTAGTCGAGGCCGCGGGTGTTCGTCCAGGTGAGCAGTACGATCAAGGCGACTCCGAGCAGCTGCGCCGTCGACAGCGAGACCGCGTAACCAGGGGAGATGTGGAGCGGCGGAATGAGGTAACGATCCTCGGCAATCCAGGGAAGGAGAATGCCGGCAAAACGGGCGAAGGCGACCGCGACCGCGGCAATCGTGCCGGTCTGAATCACCATGAATAACGTCCACCCGTACAGGAAGCCCCAGAGGGGGGAGTACGCCTCCCTGAGGTAGACGTACTGTCCGCCCGCGCGAGGCATCATGGCGGCCAGCTCACCGTAAGCGAGAGCGGCGGTAATCGTAAGAACGCCGGTGATCACCCAGGCGACCAGCAGCCAGCCAGGACTGCCGAGCTCGCGAGCCATTCCCGCGGAAACGATGTAGATTCCGGACCCGATCATCGAGCCGGCCACCACCATCGTGGAATCGAAAAGGCCAAGGCCGCGTTTGAACTCGGTGTCGAGAGTGACGATTGTGTCGGCGGCGCGTGGTGAAATCATGCGCGCCCATTCTAAACGCAGTCCTGACAGCAAGAGGTCAAAGGTTAAAGGTCAAAGGTCAAAGGTTAAAAGTCAAAAGTAAAAGCAAAAGGCAAAAGGCGCCAAAACCCAAGCCCAAAGCCTGAAGAAGGATTCATGAGCGCCGATTTAGAATGAGGCGCGATGAGTGCACGGTTGCTGGACGGCGCGGCGCTTGCCAGCCGGATGCAGGATGAGATCAGGCCGCAGGTAGCCGACTTCGTTGGGCAGCACGGCCGGCCGCCGGGGCTTGCCATCGTGCTCGTCGGTCACGATCCGGCATCCGAGGTCTACGTCCGGAACAAGCTGAAGACAGGTGGGGACGTGGGGTTCAGGGCCGACCTCGAGCGGTTGCCCGAGACGGCTTCTGTCGGCGACGTCCTCGCGCTGGTAGGGAAGCTGAACGGCGGCGAAGCGTACGACGGCATCCTCGTCCAGTCGCCATTGCCGAAAGCCATGGGTGCCGACGCCGGGTCACGCGTCTTCGATGCCATTGCGCCGGAGAAGGACGTCGACGGTCTTACGCCGGTGAACGTCGGTCGCCTCGTGCAGGGACGTCCAGCGCTCGTTGGCGGGACACCCTCTGGGATCATCGAGTTGCTGGTGGCGGAAAACATTCCGATGGCAGGCCGTCGGGCGTGCGTGATCGGACGCAGCGACATTGTCGGCAAGCCGATGGCGCTTCTGTTGTTGCAGCGCAACGCAACGGTGACTATCTGCCACTCCAAGACAGTCAACCTTGCGGCTGTGTGCCGTGAGGCAGATATCCTGGTGGCGGCCGTGGGCGCAGCTGGAATGGTGACGAAGGAGTTCGTGAAGCCTGGCGCCACGGTCATCGATGTCGGAGTGAACCGCGTGACGGATCCAGACGTGGCCGCCCGACTCTTTCCGGACGGGCACCCGCGGCTCGCGCGATTCCGTGAGCGAGGCTCGGTGCTGGTCGGCGATGTCCACCCCGAGGTGACCGAGATTGCTGGTGCCATCACGCCTGTCCCCGGTGGTGTGGGGCCGCTCACGGTGACGATGCTCATGATGAACACCCTGCGGGCGGCTCGCGCGCGCGCGGGCGTGGCCGGAGGCCTCGAGGCCTCCGGCCGATGACGTGTCCGGAGCCGGCCGTGTGCGGCGCGTGGCTCTGACTGGCGGCATAGCCACCGGAAAAAGTCACGTCAGGGCCCAGTTCGAGCAGTTGGGCGTTCCAACCATCGATTCCGACCGCCTCGCACGCGAGGCTGTGGCGCCCGGATCAACCGGGCTGACCGCCGTCATCGATCGGTTTGGACGTGACGTGCTCGATTCGACCGGTGCGCTCGATCGGCAGAAACTCGCCAAGGTCGTCTTCGCAGACGCCAACGCCCGCAAGGCACTCGAAGCCATCATCCATCCCGAGGTCCGCCGCGCCACGGACGCCTGGTTCGCATCGCTGGATCCGGCGCGGCATCCGTTTGCCATCGCCGACATTCCGCTGCTGTACGAAGTTGAACGGGATCGCGATTTCGATCTCGTGATTGTGGTGGCCTCGGAACCCGCAACGCAGATTCGGCGGGTAATGGAGCGAGACAATCTCTCCGAAGCGGATGCGCTCCAGCGCGTCGGGGCGCAGTTGCCAATCGACGAGAAAGTCCGTCGCGCGGATTACGTGATTCGCACCGACGGTTCCTTCGTCGAGACCGAGCGGCAGGTGAGGGAGGTGTGGAAGGCGCTGTTGCCTATTGCTGATTGACCATCGCCTCCGTTGCCACCGCATCCTTGGCCGGCGCCAGCCGTTCTTCGACGAACGTATTCCATTCGTGGCATTGCGGGCACTGCCAGAGCGGCTCCGTGCTTCGGTAACGGCAGCGACGGCAGATGTGCGGGTCCAGATAGAACACCGCTTCGTGCGTGAGCTCGACGTACCGGCGAATCAGGGACGGGTCGAACCCGAGCGCTGACATTACTTCCCAGATCTCCTGATGAATGGCGAGACCGTGGGGATGGTGGGGAAGTGCTTCCAGGAGCTGATCGAATGCTGCTCGGTGCCGGCCAGCCGCGGCGAGGTGCCGCGCCAGGGCCAGACGAGCGCGCCACCCTTGTGGATCTCGGTCGATCAGCCGTTGGCACAACTCCACGAACCGTTGCGAGGCCCCCATCTGTCCGTAGGCGCGCTCCAGGCGATCGAACGCGAAATGAGCGCGCTCCGGCACGGCCTTGACGAGCCGCTCCCACGCATCGACCGCTCCGGCGAGATTGCCGTCGCGCTCGCGCGCGTCGCCGAGGTTGAGGTACGCCGGTACGGTGCGCGCATCGACGTCGATGGCGTCGGCGAAGGACCGTGCCGCAACAGCGCCGTTGCCGGCGCGCTGCGCCTCCACGCCCATTTCGTTCCGCAGAAAGCCGAGAATCTGCTGGTCGTCCGGGTGCCGGCCGGCGTCAATCTTGACGACCTGTTCCCGTACGCGCAGCGCATCGGCCCACTGATGCTGGTCTTCGTACAGCTTCTGGAGATTCACCAGCGCATAACGATTGCGTGAATCGAGGCGCAGGACTTCCTGGAATGCTTCAAGCGCACGATCGACGAAGCCCCCGTGTCGGAAGTCGAGACCAAGGCAGAGGAGCACGTACGCCTGTTCGAGCTTCGTGAGGTCCGGACGCTGCAGGAGCGCCTGATGGATGTTGATCGCGCGTCCGACCTGGCCTTTCTGCCGATACAGATTGCCCAGGATCATCTGTATCTCCAGCGCATCCGTGTCGAAGCTCGTAGCCTGTGTCAGTTCGTCGATGGCCTGATCCACCTGGTTGTCGACCAGAAAATTGAGGCCGAGCATGTAATGCGGGGTTTCGCGCAGACGCCGCCGGTCGATCCAGCGGCCATCCCGAAGCTTGTAACGTTCCCACGCCTTGCCGACGGCCAATCCCAGGAGCAAGGCCAGGAGGACGGCGAGGAGGTACAACTCGGTGGTCAGAACATCTCCGTCCGCCACAGGTCATGCAGATGCACGACGCCTTGCACACGGCGGTCGCGGTCGACCACGACGATCGACGTGATTTTGCGCTGCTCGAACACGTTGAGCACTTGCACGGCGAGTGTTCCCGGATCGATCGTCACCGGGCTGCGCGTCATGATGTCTGCGGCGGTTCGATCGAGCAGATTGACGGACGCGCTCATGTGTCGACGCAGATCGCCGTCCGTGATCACCCCGGCCAGCCGATCCTGCGCGACCACGCAGGTCATCCCGAGACCCTTCCGGGATATTTCCTGGACGACCTCGCGCATCGGTGTGATCGGCTGGACGATCGGCACCTTTTCACCCGTGTGCATGACCTGTTCGACGCGCATCAAGCGCTTCCCAATCTTCCCGCCAGGGTGCAGGTTGGCGAAGTCTTCCTCCTTGAACCCCCTTGCCACGAGAAGCGTCATCGCAAGCGCATCGCCGAGCGCCAGTGCAGCTGTTGTACTTGCGGTGGGTACGAGGTCGAGGGGGCACGCCTCCTTCGACACCTGGCAGTCGAGCGCCACGTCCGACGCCTGAGCAAGCGCCGAGGCGTCGTTGCCGCAGATGCTGATAAGGCGCGCGCCCAGACGCTTGATTGTTTCGACGAGGCGCAGCAGTTCGTGTGTTTCGCCGCTGTTCGACAGCGCTACGATGACATCGTCCCCCTGGATCACTCCGAGATCGCCGTGGACAGCTTCTGCAGGATGAAGAAAAAAGGCCGGGGTGCCGGTGCTGGCCAGAGTTGCCGCTATCTTGCGGCAGATGATGCCCGACTTGCCCATGCCGGTGACGATGACTCTGCCGCGGCAATCGAGCAGGATCCTGATTGCTTTCTCGAAGCGGTCGTCGAGTCGATCCACCAGGGCGAGGATGGCCGCCGCTTCTATTTGCAGCACTTTTTTCGCGAGTGCGAGATCTGGCGGGATTACTGGGCTGATCGTCACTGACGCCCTCCCGGCACCGAAGCACCGGCAGCCACATCGTCGCGGACGGCGGCCGCAATCCGTTTGAGCCTGAGAATGAGCGGCTCGAGCCTGTCCAAGCGGAGTGCGTTTCCGGCGTCGCTTCTCGCGCGGGCCGGCTCCTCGTGCACTTCCATGAAGAGCGCGTCCGCCCCGGCCGCAACGCCCGCTGCCGCCAGTGGCTCGATGTACTGGGCGAGGCCTGTCGTGACGCCATCGCCCCCGCCGGGCAGTTGCAGGCTGTGCGTGACGTCGAAGACAACGGGATAGCCAAGCTCCCTGAGCATGGGGATGGCCCGCATGTCCACGACCAGGTCGTGATATCCGAAGCTGACACCACGCTCGGTGACGAAGACCGAGCGGTTGCCTTCGGCGGTCACTTTTGCGATCGCGTGACGCATATCGTCGGGCGCGAGAAACTGTCCCTTTTTGATATTGACGGGCTTACCGGTGCGCGCAGCCGCAATCAGCAGATCGGTTTGCCGCGAGAGAAATGCGGGAATCTGCAGCACGTCAACGACCGCTGCAGCGGACGAGGCGTGCGAAGGCTCGTGAATATCGGTGAGAACCGGAAGGCCGGTGCGCGCGCGCACGTCCGCCAGCACCTTCAATCCTTCGTCGAGCCCGGGACCACGGAATGACCGACCAGATGTGCGGTTGGCTTTGTCGTACGACGCCTTGAAGATCAGCGGCACCTCACATCGCCGCCCAACCTCGGAGATCGCCGATGCGAGATCCAGGGCGTGTTGCGCGCTCTCGATAACGCACGGACCTGCAATGAACACAAGCGGATGCCCGCCGCCAACTGAGAGCGCCCCAACCTGGACCGGATTCACGAACCCTATTCTATTTGACACCTGTGTACGTGGAGCGGGTTCCGCGAGAGACGCCGCCAGCACGCTCGAGCGGACCTACCGATCCTGCCGGGTCCACTCGCGTCGCCCTGTTTTGCGCGGGGACCGGCCTACGTGCTGCCGACCGCCACGGTGTCGGTCTTGAGCGTGCCGACTTTGTGTTGATGCGCCGCTTCAACGAAGCTGGCGAAGAGCGGATGCGGCGCGAGGGGCTTTGACTGAAACTCCGGATGGAACTGAACCGCGACGAACCACGGATGCGAAGGCAGTTCCGCAATCTCCACGAACTTCCCATCCGGAGAGCGTCCCGACACCCGCATCCCTTTTTTCAGAAGCGCCGGTTCGTACAGACAGTTGAATTCGTATCGATGACGATGTCGTTCGTGAATGAGTGACGTGCCGTAGATGCGTCCGGCGAGCGACCCCGATGCCAGCTCGCACGCGTATCGTCCAAGGCGCATGGTGCCACCCAGATCGTCCACGCCAAGCAGGTCGCGCAACTTGTAGATCACTTTGTGGGGTGCGTTCTCGTCGACTTCGGTGGAATCGGCGCCTTCGAGCTCACAGACGTTGCGGGCGAATTCCACGGTTGCCCACTGAAAGCCGTAGCAGATTCCGAAGTAGGGGACACCACGCTCCCGTGCGTACTCGGCGGCCTTCATCATCCCGCGCGTACCGCGCGATCCGAATCCGCCGGGCACGAGAATGCCATGCGCGCCCTCGAGCAACGAGGTTCCGCCTTCCTTCTCGAGGGCTTCCGCTTCCACCCAGTTGAGCCGCACCTTGAGTCGATGAGCGAAGCCACCGTGGAAGACCGCCTCGTTCAGGCTCTTGTAAGAATCCTCGTACCCCGTGTATTTCCCGACGATGTGAAGCGTCAGATCGTCGACAGGATTCTTGATTCGCTGAACGAGCTCCTGCCACGCCTGCGTGCGCGCCTCGGTCAACGGCAATCCGAGGAGCTTGAGCACGATGCGATCGAGGCCTTCCGCGGAAAGCACGAGTGGCACTTCATAAATCGTCGACACGTCTTTCGCGGTGATGACGGCTTCTTCATCGACGTCGCAAAAGAGAGCGATTTTCCGTTTGATGTCGGTGTCGAGGATACGGTCGGTTCGGCAGAGCAGAATGTCGGGCTGAATACCAATCGAACGCAGGTCGCGCACGCTGTGCTGCGTCGGCTTGGTTTTGAGCTCGCCAGCCGTGCCGATATAGGGGACAAGCGTCAGATGAATGAATATCGTGTTGTCGCGTCCAACGTCGAGCCGGAACTGGCGGATCGCTTCGAGAAACGGCATGCTCTCGATATCGCCGACCGTTCCGCCGATCTCGACGATGACGATGTCGACGTCGCGTGAGCTGCCGCGGATCGCGTCTTTGATCTCATTGGTGATGTGCGGGATGACCTGTACCGTCCTTCCCAGATAATCGCCACGGCGTTCCTTTTGAATGACCGACAGATAAATCTTGCCGGTCGTCCAATTGCTGTTGCGCGTGGCCACCATGCTGGTGAACCGCTCGTAATGGCCCAGATCGAGATCGGTTTCCGCACCGTCGTCGGTGACGTAGACCTCGCCGTGCTGGTAGGGACTCATCGTGCCGGGATCGACGTTGATGTACGGGTCGAACTTCTGCAGCGACACGCGGTACCCGTGATCCTCGAGCAACCGGCCGATCGATGCCGCCGCGAGGCCTTTTCCCAGTGACGATACGACGCCACCTGTTACGAAGATGTATTTCACGGGCCGTCCATCAGGTCGCGTCATGATGCTGCCTCATGCACCTGTGCCGACCGCGATTTGCCGCCGGACACGTTCAAGGTCCTCTGGAGTATCGACCTCGATTGATTCGTACGCGGTCTCCACAGTGCGAATGCGGAAGCCGTGCTCGAGCGCGCGCAGCTGCTCGAGCGACTCCGCGAGCTCGAGCGGCGTTTGCGGAAGGGAGGTCAACGTGAGCAGAAAAGCCCGCCGATATGCGTACAACCCGATGTGCTTGTAGGAGACTCCGTCTCCTCGCAGAAAGGGAACCGGCGAGCGCGAGAAATACAGGGCATCGCCGCGGCGATCCACGACCACTTTCACGATGTGAGAGCTGCTGCGCTCGGCGCCGTCCTTGATTCGCTGCCGCAGCGTTGACATCTCCACGCGCGGATCCTGATCGAGCGGTGCAATCGCCTGCGCGATCATGTCCGGCTCGATGAGAGGCAAATCCCCCTGAACGTTGACCACGATGTCGCACTCGAGGTCAGCGGCAACCTCGGCAACGCGGTCGGATCCGGTTTGATGCGTTGGCCGCGTCATTCGTACTATGCCGCCGAACTCTTCGACCGCAGATGCAATGCGGCCGTCGTCGGTCGCCACAACGACTCCGTCCACACCGGGAGCCGCCGCGGCGCGGCGGTAGACGTGCTCGATCATCGGACGACCTCCGATGTCAGCAAGAATCTTCGCGGGACAGCGCGTCGAATGGTACCGCGCGGGAATGACGACGACGGTGTGCAGTGGACGCGACGTTCGCTGGAAGGAATTGCGGAACGTTACGGGGTGCACGGCGAATAATAGCATAGCCAGTTCCGCGTTCCGGGTTTCGAGCTCCCACGTTCGTTTCGCGGTTCGAGTTCCACATTCGAGGTTCCGAGTTCCACATTCCGCGTTCGTGTTCTCAGTTCGATTTTTCCGAACGCAGCACCGCGAACCCGGAGTGTCGAACACGAACGTGGAACTCAGGACCCGGACAGGCAACTGCAGGACGAAGCCCAAAATGCCGAGAATGTTAAGATAAGGCCGAACTGCCATGACTTGGAAGTCGTATGCCGCGGTATCCGGCGCCACCGTACTGGCGGGATGGCTTGCTTCGTCGCCGCCATCGAACACGACCGAAGGCGCGGCTGTGCGATCGAGACCGGCACCTCGCCGCCGAGCGGCTCCGGACAGCGACATCGAGCAACAGGCGACGCGGTTGCAATCCCGGTTGCATGCCGTGCGCGCGTTTGCCGAACCGCAGCGCAATCCGTTTCGTTTCGCGGCCCGGACGGAAGCGTCCTCCAATGGCGCGGAGCTCGAGCCGGTGGTGGAACCGCCGACGTCGCCGGTTGATCTCGCGCCGGCGGCGCCGCGCGTATCCGTTGCCGGGATTGCCGAAGAGCAGATTGATGACCGTATCGAACGAACGGCCGTCCTGAGCTCACCGATGGGAGTGCTCCTCGTCCGTGAAGGCGAGGAGGTTCTCGGCTACTACCGGGTGACGCATATCGATGCTGACGCCGTTGAGCTCGTCGGCATCAATGATGGCACCACTACACGTTTGACACTGGGCGCGTCGCAGTAACTTCCTTCGATTACACACGAACAATCCGCGCTTCCTGGATGGCCTTGACCCTCCGTAGGTCCGCCAGCACCACCTCGGGGATAGGGGCGGTTTCGTCGACGATCACAACGCCGACCGCCCGGGATCCGTCTCTTCCCAGCGCGAAATTCGCGATATTGACGCCGTGCCGTCCGAGAATCGTGCCGATTTCCCCGATGACGCCAGGCTGATCGTTGTTTCGAATCACGATCATGGTCCCGTCCAGCGGCGCTTCAATGCCGATACCGTCCAGGAGCACGAGTCTCGGCGACGTGCGTTCGAATACTGCACCCTCGACCCACCGTTCGCCGTCGCTCGTATGCAACTTGACTGAAATGAGGCTCGTGTAGTTCCGCGACCGGCTGCTGCGCGACTCGATGATCTCGATCCCGCGATCGGCCGCCACCGTCCGTGCGTTTACTGGCGTAACCCCGGCCTCCAGGATCGGTGTGAACAGGCCGACGAGCACGGCGTTGAGGAGCATGTCGCTGCGCCCCTCGGCCAGCTCGCCGTAGTACCGCACGCCCAGTGCATTGGCGCGACTGTCGTTCATCTGCGCCAGGAACGCGCCGAGGCGCTCGCCAAGCTCGATAAACGGCCGGAGCCGGATGTACTCCTCCGCCGACACCGACGGGAAGTTGACAGCATTCCGGATGATGCCGTCCTTCAGGAAATCACGCATGGCGGCCGCGGTTTCGACTCCAACCAGCTCCTGGCCCTCGCGCGTCGAGGCGGCGATATGTGGCGTCGCCACGACTTGAGGCAGCTTCTGGAGACGGGGATTGGACGGCGGCTCTTCCTGAAACACGTCAAGGGCGGCGCCGGCCACCTGCCCCGATTCGATTGCGTCGGCCAGTGCGTTTTCGTCAATCAGATCGCCGCGCGCGGTGTTCACCAGCCGGATGCCCTTCTTGGCGCGCGCCAGCAGCCCCGCATTCACCAGGTTTCGGGTTTTTTCGTTTGACGGCATGTGGAGCGAGACGTAGTCGGCGCGCGCAAACAGATCGTCGAGCGAGACAAGCTCCACGCCCAGGTCCGTCGCCACTTGTTCCGAGATGAAAGGGTCGTGGGCAATGATTCGCATGCCGAAGGCCGCCGCACGCCGGGCCACTTCCTGACCGATCCGTCCAAGTCCCGCGAGACCGAGCGTCTTGTCGCGGACTTCCTCGCCCAGGAACTTCTTTTTCTCCCACTTTCCCTGCTTCATGGCGGCGTCAGCCGCGGGCAGGTGGCGCG
Source organism: uncultured Acidobacteriota bacterium (assembly GCA_963814955.1). GTDB lineage: Bacteria > Acidobacteriota > Vicinamibacteria > Vicinamibacterales > UBA2999 > DATCJA01. The sequence goes on along the minus strand of CAWFEX010000002.1, from coordinate 24,504 downwards.
CCATCGCGAGCATCAGGCCGACCGCCAGCTCCGCGACGCTGACGCTGTTCGCGCCAGGAGCGTTCATCACCACGATGCCGCGCGCGCTTGCCGCAGGGACATCGACGTTGTCGACGCCGGTACCGGCACGGGCAATCACCCGCAGGCGAGGAGCGGCCGCGATGAGCGGGGCGGTCACTTTCGTCGCGCTTCGAACGGCAAGTGCGTCGGCGTCAGCAAGATCAACGGCTAATTGGTCCGGGGTGCGGCCGGTTCGGGCATCAACGTCCCATCCTTCCGCACGGAGCAGATCGAGCGCGGAAGCGGGAAGATCGTCGGCGACGACAATTTTCAATGGCGTGTCCGGGTTGATAGTGAAACGGGGCGGTCGGCCCGAGCAGATCGAATTCCGAAAGTATAATCTGCGATTGGCCGTGCAGCGTGCGCGTACGTGCATGCGAGCGGTCACTCCGCGGGTGGTGAAAGACCAGAGCGTGTGTAACGGTCGCACTACGATGGTGCAAACCGCTAAATTGTTCGCAATCGCTCGCGATTCACCGCCGCGGCTGCCTCTTTTCAACAGGGTTTTCAACAGAAACTGTGCGTAACCCGCGGATCGAATGCGGGACATCGCCCTAAGAAACCGGAGCTCGGGACGCGAATGAAACGAAAAGTTACGGTCGTCGGTGGTGCCGGCAATGTCGGCGCGACAGTGGCGCGCGTGATTGCGGAAATGGAACTGGCCGATGTGGTGATCATCGACATTGCCGAAGACAAGGCCGCGGGCGTCGCGCTCGACATGTACGAAACGTGTCCCATTCTGGGATCCGATTCACGGATCATCGGTGGCAGCGACTGGAGCGTTACCGCGGGCTCCGACATCGTCGTGATTACCTCAGGCAAGCCACGGAAGCCGGGAATGAGCCGCGACGATCTCGTGCGCGACAACTTCGAAATCATGAAGAGCATCGCGCCGCGGGTGGTGGAGCATTGTCCGAACAGCATCATCATTCCGGTTGCCAATCCGCTCGACGCAATGGCGCAGGCGCTTTATCGTCTGACGAAGTTCCCGCGTGAGCGCGTCATCGGCATGGCCGGTGTGCTCGACTCCGCCCGGATGAGCACGTTCATCGCGATGGAGCTCGACGTCTCGGTCGAAAACGTCCACTCCTTCGTCCTTGGCGGCCACGGTGACACGATGGTGCCGCTGCCGCGCTACTCGACGGTGGCGGGCGTCCCGCTTACCGAGCTGCTCTCGAAAGACAAGATCGACGCAATCGCCGCGCGCACCGCGAACGGCGGCGCGGAAATTACCAAACTCGTGGGAACGAGCGCCTGGTACGCGCCGGGCGCGGCCGCCGCAGAAATGTGCGAGGCGATCCTGTTGGATAAAAAGAAGATTCTGCCGTGTTCCGTGTTCCTGCAGGGGGAATACGGCGTGAGGGACTTGTTCGTGGGCGTACCGGTCAAGCTCGGTGCCCGCGGCGTCGAGCAGATCTTCGAAATCAAACTGACGCCAGAGGAAGACGCCGCGCTCAGGAAATCGGCGGGCGCGGTCAAGGAACTCGTCGACGTAATCGGCATGTGAGCAGAGGGTTCAGGCCCCAGGGCTCAGATCGCCGGAGACTTTTCGGCCTCCGGCGGCTTCTGGTGCGCTCAGGCGTCCGGTTTCATCTGCCCCGACAGACGTTTGAGTGCGCGGCTTACGGCCATCCGCGCGGCGTCGACCGTGCGCAGGCCGAAGCGCTGCGCGATTTCGCCCAGGCTCCACTGCGCCTCGACGCGGGCGACCACCATTTCCCGATCGCGGGCCTTCAGGCGATCCAGTGCCAGCCGATATCGCTCGTACGACTCCGATTGAATGGCTGCTTCGAGGGGTGACGTGTCGTCTCCCGGGTGGTCGGGCGAAAGGGCTTCTGCGGCCGGATGACGGGTCACCCGCCGCACCTCGTCGCGGATGCGATTGATGACGGACTGCCTCAGATACGCCTGCATTGCGCCAACGTGCCGTGGCTCGAAGACGTCCAGACGGGCAAGAGCGTGCAGCGCGGCCTCCTGCACCAGATCGGCCGTATCGAGCGGGCCACGAGCGGCCGCCGGCAGTCGCCCATGCGCCCAGCGCTTCAAACCGGGCAGGCACCGTTGCAGCAGGGCTTCGACGGCGAGCCGATCGCCGGCGCGGGCCCGGATCACGAGCTCGATCGTGGGCTCATCGCTCAACAGAGGGTCGTATTGCGCGCTGGTTGGCGGCAGTGGACCCTTTTCAGGTCTCGGGTCGGCCATGACTGGCTGGTTCAGCATGATAACGGCCTCCTGGGGTAACGGCATCTATGTACCCCGTTACTGTTAATAACGACGGATCCCTTCCGGACTAACAGGTTGAGGCATCCTGTATCCTCACACCGTCAATGATCGGCACCACCGTCTCTCACTACCGGATTACGGGCAAGCTCGGAGTCGGGGGGATGGGAGTGGTCTACGACGCCGAGGACGGCACGGCTGGGTGGGCGGTCGCCCTGAAGTTCCTTCCCCATGAGTTGGCGGATGACCCCGACGCCTCGCGGCGGCTCCAGCGAGAAGCCCAGACCCTCGCCCGCTTGAATCACCCCAACATCTGCACGGTTTACGGCATCGAGGAGCACTCGTCAGCGGCCTTCATGGTGATGGAGCGCTGCGACGGGGTGAACCTGAAGGTCCACATGGCGCGGACCACGCTGACGACCACGACGAGATCGTCGATATCACGAGCAGATCGCGGCGGCGCTGGCGGCGGCGCACACCGCTGGTATCGTGCACCGCGACATCAAGCCGGGCAACATCGTGGTGAGCCCTGCCGGACAGGTGAAGGTTCTCGACTTTGGTCTTGCGCGGCGATTCATGCTGCTCGATACAGGCGAGGTCGTCCTTGGCGGATCGACCATCCCGGGACGGCCGCTCGGCACGGCGAACTACATGGCACCCGAGCGCATCCTCCAGCTCCCGCTTGACCCGCGAAGTGACCTGTTTTCTCTCGGCGTGGTGATTTACGAAATGGCGACGGGGAGGCTGCCGTTTGGGGGAGCATCCCCGTCCGAGACGGTTACGAACATTCTTGAAAACGACCCGGCACCCCTGACGACGCTATCGCGCGACCGGCCCGTTCGCCTGGAGCAGATCGTGAACCGGCTGCTGGCGAAGGCCGCCGACAACCGCTACCAGAACGCCGCCGATCTGCAGCACGGACCTCAAAGTATTAACGCGGCCGCCACGCATGTGGCATCGCCTTTTCGGTCGATAGCCCGAGCTACGGCTAATCGACGATGACGTCGGGATCGTCAGTCACCGCCCTTGTGGCATCGTCGAGAACGTCGTACTTGTTAGTTTCGGGCTCAACATCTCTGGACACCTGACGTACAACGCCGCCTAGTGGAACTTTAAACGTCAACTCGTCTGGGGGTTCGAAAGGGCTTCCGTTCTGGTACGGACTGAAATCGATCCAACGTTCTGTCTTTGGATTCCCCACGTGCCGGAACTCGATCGAATCGGCTTCACCTGCTCCATCGTCCTGGCTCACGTGAATTCGCCGATCCCCGGGAACGATCTTTCGCCTCCGGATTGATGCGCGCCTGTTTCGTTACCGCCATAACGCCTCCACTCAAATGTGGGCTCCAGGGTTTGATACCTGCGCCCGATGATGGACGCCAGCGTCCCGTGGGAATACCCGTGAAGACCTTTATGGTTGTAATAACGCTGTTGAGGTAGAAAACGAACTGGGCACCGTCAACTGCCCATTGTCGCGGCAGTCTAATTCAACGGATGAGGTGGCGCAAGCGCTGCACGCGACCTTTCATTGACCACGCAGGAGGTTCTGGAATCGCGGGTCGCTCCACAGATTGCTGAGATCGGGCGTATCGCGAATGACAGTTACCGAATAGCCGCCCGCTCGCGCTTTCTCCAGCAGCTCGAGCGCGCGGCCGGTTTCGCCGAGGTGGTTGAGGGCGACTGCGGCTTCGAACTGCACAAAGGCATCCTGTGGCGCCGCCTGCAGGGCGCGTTCGACCATCTCGAGCGCCTCGGTGCGTTCACCCAGAATAGCGGTGTAGTGGGCGAGGTCGACGAGCAGAGACGCATTGCGGGGATTCACCTTCAGTTGAGGACGGCCCAGCGAAATCGCACGCCGGTAAGCGTCGGCGGCGCGAGGTCGCTCTCCGGGCGCCCAGTAATAAGCATCGGCCAGATTTCCCCACAGTTCGTAATTGTTATCAACGAGCTTGACTGCCTGCTCGAATGCGCGTGCTGAGTCTGCGAACCGACCGCGGTTGAAATACGCGGTGCCCAGGTTGGACGTGCTCGCGGCCGTAGGATGAATCGCCAGCGAGCGTTCCAGTGCTTCGATCGCATCGTCATAGCGGCCCAGGTGGATGTATTGCGCCCCGAGGTTGCTGTACCCGCGAAAACTATCCGGGGCGAGCGCGACGACCTGTGCAAACATCTCGGCCGCATCGCCATATCGCGCCTGGTTGAAGTAGAAGCGGCCCAAGCGGTTGTAATTGACCCAGTATTGCGGACGGAGGGCAATGGCCCGCCTGTACGTATTTTCCGCCGCCGCCGCATTTCCAGCCGCCTCCGCAGCGCGCCCGAGGCCTGCAAATGCATCGTCGTTCGTCGGTTCGATCTCGAGCGCTCTTTGAAACTCGACGCTGGCTTCTTCGTGCCGTCCGGTTCCCTCATGCACCCGGCCCAGGCAGACGTGAGCCGCGGCGAGACGTGGGTTGAGGACGAGCGCACGACTACAGTTCGCCAGGGCGGTCTCGGACCACCGAAGTTCCTTGGTGTTTTCGTACTTGCGCCAGTTGGCTTCACCCAGGCCGGCGAACGCCCGTGCATATCGCGGATCGAGTTCCAGTGCACTTGTGAATGCGCTGATCGCGTTGTCTATGTTCTCCGGGTTTTCGTAGTAACTGAGATAGCCTCCCTCGAGCTGCAGGTAGCCCCGCGCCTGGAAGTAGCGATCGAGCGCAGCGGCAACTTTTGTATCCCGCGCGGTCAACGCGTCCCGCTCGGCCGCAGGAACGTCGATCTCCAGCATGCCTCAGTCACCGTCTCCAGAAGGCGATCCTGCAACGCACTCGGGTCCGATTGCGCCACGTCGAAGCGCGTTGTGCGGAGCTCCTGCGACGTCGTGGTGTCGCGGAGCAGAGACGCGACGCGGAACGTGGAACCGGTCCGTTCAATGGTGCCGGTAAAGACGAGCGTTGCGCCGAGGTCGTTCCTCACGCTGGCCGCGTCCAGTTTTCCGGTCTGCGCTTCGTTGAGAGGCGCAACCTGCAACGCCGCCTCGGTGAGCTGCGTCAGGATTGTCGAGAGCGTTCCGCTGAGGCCTGCAGCCCACGCCTGGTCCTGAGCGCTGCCGCCCGCGACCTCAAACGGGAATACCGCCACGATCTTGTTTTCCGGAATCCGGGCCGCGGCGGGTGTGCCCGGCAGCACCCACTCACGGAGCGGTGTTGCGAGCACGGCCACAATTCCCGCTGCTGCGGCGGCAGCGATGACCGCGGCGCGCCTTTGCCACCAGGGTCGCCGAGTAACATCCGGGAGCGCCGTTCCCGAGGGCACCCGAACCGGTTCGGTCATCAGGTCAACGGGGAGCGTGCGTCCCTGCATCCGACGCAGCGTGCGGGCGAGATCGCGCGCGTTTTGAAAACGAACGCCGGGATCCTTGTGAATCGCCCGGAACACGAGCTGTTCCAGCGACTCGCCAATTTCGGGTCGATGCACGCGTAGCGGCTCCGGCGGGTCGTTCTTAATGGCGTGGGAGATCGCCTCTGGATAACCGCCCCTGAACGGCACGTGGCCCGCGAGCATTTCATACAGGACCACGCCGGTCGCCCAGATATCGCTGCGCGCGTCGGCCTCCTGACCACGAACCTGCTCGGGCGACATGTACCCGATGGTGCCGATTGTGGACCCCTCGAGGGTCAGCTTGAGTCGTGCGTCGGCGAACTTGGCAAGGCCGAAATCGAGGATCTTCACGCCGTCTTCAGTGAGCATCAGATTCCCGGGCTTTATGTCGCGATGAACGACTCCTTGTGCGTGCGCTTTTGCGAGTCCTTCGGCCACTTGCGCGGCGATATCGATTGCGTGCTCGACGTCCAGACGGCCGCGCTCGAGACGTTGTTTGAGCGTCTCGCCGTCGTAGTACGCCATGACGATGAAAAGCTGGCCGTCGTCGGCGGTGCCGATGTCGTGCACCGTGCAGATGTTCGGGTGGTCGGTGGCGGAGGCGGTTTGCGCTTCGAGAATGAACCGCTGCTTGGCGCTCTCGTCGTGGCTCCACTGGGGCGGAAGGAATTTGAGGGCGACGCGGCGACCGAGCTTCGTATCGCGCGCGGTGTAAACGACGCCCATGCCCCCGCCGCCAAGGCGGGCGAGGATTTCGTATTGCGCAACGGTCCTGCCGACCAGCGGGTCAGCGGCCGCCTTGTCCACGGGCGCGCCTCCTCATTCTGGTGGCCTGTCGCTGCATTGGCGGAGCCGTTCGTATCATATGCAGTTTCCCGGGTGGACACGATGGGCTTTCGTATGCCAGTTCGAGCCACGATTGCACAGAATGTTCGATTTGACGGGCTTCCTCGTTTGTAAGGGCAGAGGAGACACGCAAATGTTCAAACGCACAGTCGTTCTGATGGCAGCCGCCGTCGCCGTGGCGGCACTGGTCACCGCATCGTCCACACAGGCTTCGATGTCTTCTATGGCGATGTCGAAGGTCAATCACCTGACGTTCAGCGGCTCGGTCAGACTGCCGGGCACTCTGCTCACACCGGGCACCTATACGTTCGAGGCAGGTCCGAGCGGCACCGATCGCAACATCGTTCGGGTTACTACCCGGGACGGGAGAAAGGTGCTTTACCTGGGGTTCACCATTCCGGTTTCTCGGCCGTCGAGCGGTCCAATGGTGTCGATGGGTGAGGCGCCGGCGGGTGCACCGCAGCCGATCGCCGTGTGGTACGAGGACGGCGCGAGGTTAGGGCACGAGTTTCGGTACGAGTAGCCCGCCAAGGTGCGAAGGGGGTGTCGTCCCCTTCGCACCGCTGCAAGGCGTTCCCCCACCGCCCGCCGAGCAACAGTGACACCGTGGTTGCGGTCACAATGACCGGCCCCTTCGACTAAAGTCGTGTCCTTCGACGTGACAGGATGGCAAACGATGGCTCGAATGGCTCGGACAGAACGCCGGAACCTTCCCGAACGCTCAGCCACACTTCAGCGGTTGTGAACGCGGTGCTCGACAACGGTCCCACTCTTAGCGGAACACGCACGCACACTTCGGCGACTAGTTCGGGGGTTTCTCGCTTGAATGCTCCTGGGAAACGCCGAGCGTCTTCTCGAGAAACGCCGCAATACGGTGATATGCAATTATCCGGTTCGATAGCCTACGAATCGTGTGCCCCTCATCCGGGAACCGGAGATACTCCACCGTTCCACCGTGTTCGCGAATCGCGCGGACAAACTGGTCGGATTCGGTCACTGGATCGCGCGGATCGTTGGCGCCGTGGATGATCATGGCCGGGGCACGCACATTGCCGACGTGCGCGAGAGGTGAAATCTGGCGAAAGAACTCTCGATCAGCCAGGTTGTCGATGTCGCCGTATTCAACGCGATCACTCGCCTTGAGCTGCGGCAAGGCGCCTTCCAGCGCCGTGATCCAATTGGCAACGCCGACAAACGCCACGCCGCTTGCGAATAAATCCGGCAGCCGCGCGAGCGCTGCCATCGTCAAGTAGCCGCCGTAGGATTCCCCCATGATCGCGACTCGCGCACCATCGATCTGTTCCTGCTGCTGTAGCCACGCCACCGCGGCCCTGAGATCGGCTAACTCGTGTTCGCGCAGGCGCCGATCGTTTAAACGGGCAAAGGTTTTGCCGTATCCCGTGGAACCACGGTAGTTGAAATCGAAGACTGCAATGCCGCGGGCAAGCAGATACTGATGCGGTCCGTTGAATCGAGGGGTGGCCTGAGCGGTGGGTCCGCCGTGAACCGATACCACGACAGGGACGCGCGCTCCTGCCCGCAGCCGCGTTGGTCGATACAAGAGGCCGTGAACGAGTGTGCCGTCGGGAGCCGGGAAACTGTGATGTGCGGGCACGACCATTTCGCTGATGTCCAAACCGGCGTTCGACGATCGTGTCGCGCGGCGCAATTCCCCTGATACGGCGTTCCAGACCCACACGTCCCCCGGAAGTTGCGGGCCTGACACGGTGATCGCCGCAACCGCGGCGCGATGCGCCCACGCGACGTTGTACCGGCCGCTGGGAAGCGTGGGAACCAGGAGATCCGATTCGGTCTTCAGGTCTCGAACGCGGAGTTGCGAATAGCCCCCCTGCGTGACCACCCATGCGAGGAAATCCCCGGTCGGCGCTACGCTTGCCTGCTCCACCTCGCCTTCGGGTGCGTCGACGACGCGGAGCGTACGTGCGTTGAGATCGTAATAGGCGAGTGCGGCAAACTCGCGACTGTCGTTGGTGACGAGATAGAACCCGCTGCCATCAGGCACCCATGAGAAGCTGCCGTAGCTCGAAGCGACATCAGGCTTGAACAGCGGCCCGGTCGCGCCGGTCCGGACATCGAGCAGGTAGACGTCATTCGCATCCTCGCCCCGCGTTTCCGACAGGATGACGGCGCGCCCTTCTGGATGCCACGACACGGCATAGAGTCCCATCCGTCCGCGGTATACCTCGCGGTCCTGTCCCGTCGTGACGTCGAGGAGGTGGATATCGAAGTCGCGCCCGTTCCGCGCGGTAGTCGCGTATGCAATGGTTCGCCCGTCGCGCGTGAAACCGCCGAATACCGCGAACGCCTCTGAGGGCGGCAGAAGCGCGCGTTCCTGTGTCCCGTCAGGGTTGATCAGATAATACCCCTCGCGCTCGTTTCCCCCGCGATCGCTGCCATATACGAGCCAATCCCCGGCTGGAGACCACTCGTGAAACGTAACCGACTCTCCAAAGGTCAGCTGATCTGGCCAGCCGCCGGACGCATCCACCACCCAGACCTGCGGTGAGCCGGTGATGCCGGTGCGGAAGGCGAGTCGCTTGCCATCTGGAGAGAGCGACGGTCCGACAGCTGTTCGGACATTCAGGAATCGTGAAATGTCGGCCGCGTCGGAACCCGCGAGCGACACCCCGAGTGGTCCTGGCTTAGGAATGTCCGCGTCGCTCGGTGTCGGCATAGGAACCTATGCAGAAGCCCCATGACCAAGGGCGGCTGCGATTAGCAGCACCTTGAATTTCATAATGCACCGTCCTCTCTTCTCTAAGACTGGCTAGCGGATGGCTACACCTCCAGAGAGTGGCGGTTTTTATTGCCGATCCAGATCGGTATGACTGGCCAGCACTTGAGGCAAGGCCCTACCTCAGCGATGCCCGGATTTGGACCCGATCTTGGCGCTAGGATGCCGTGAACCTTTCGCGATCGATGGCTAGTTCCAATTGCCGACTGCTACGAATCAACCCAATAGAAAGGACTCGTGCTCTGTCCCTTTGCCCTTCTGCTCCTGCAGCACGGCGATGCTCGCCTCGTGCATGGCGTCCGCAGTGGTAAGCCGTTTCTGAAAGCGGCCCTGGTACAGCGCACGCATCCAGAGGCGCGTCGCCTCGTCTTCGACCGACCAGAGGCTCATGATTACCGTTCGGGCGCCGGCCACTTGAAACGCACGTCGCAGACCGAACACGCCCTCGCCTGTTTTGATCTGTCCCAGGCCGGTGTTGCACGCCGACAGCACCGCCCACTCCACTCCTCCGAGGTCGAGCGACGCCACCTCCTCAGCCGTCAGGATGCCGTCGTCTTCGTCGGGGGCGGCGGTCTGACGACGGTTCGCTCCCGCGAGCGCAAGGCCCGACAGCAACAGCGGGTTTTCGGCGCGCATCGCAGCGGACTGAGGATTCGGACGCACTCACGAGTCCTCCTACTGCGCGAGTGCCGGGGAGCGCAGGTGGGCACGCGTCGCCGAGGAAGAAACCGTGCGTGGCGAAATGCAGCACGCGATAGCCGTGGGCTTCCTTCTTGAGAGCTGGTTCGCTGGCGTCGCGCCCGACCAGAACGCGCGACCCCTCGTCATTGGAAATCGCGGACGCGCTCCACAGGCCCGAGAGCTCCCGGACTTCCTGGAGCGTCCCCGTCAACGGCGAGAACTTTACGCCTTGGACAGTCTCACAAGCTGACCGGCTGAGCGAAGCGACAGGCATTGGGCCGCTCTGGCGTGCCCACCGAGCCTGCGCTTGGCCGACTTCGCGCCGCCGAAAAGCGTGGGGTCGTCGAAGGCGGGTCCACCTAGTGCGAGCAGACCCTGACCGACGTCGGGAGTATCGTTCAGCCGTCGGGACGAGATCTCGTTCGGCCGACAGATAGTGCAAGAACTGGCCCGCGCTCGAGCAGATAGGAGCGTTGTCCGACAGGCAACGCCACAAATGGGACCAGGCTCAGCGCACCGTCCGGCACGATGAATACTCGGCTCGCGTCAGCCAGGTGAGGCGCCAGCGGATCCCAGACCATCTTCTCAAGGCCAACCCCGATACGCGCGATGATCGAGCCGATCCTCCGGACGCGGCGCGTTGACGCCCGTGCCTCAGCGGCAATGTCCGCCCTCCACTGCGAGACCAGTGAATCGATCCGTCTGGCCGAACCCAGCGGCACGACAGTCGGCGGCCGCTGTGCGCGCAGCACAAAAGCGAGATACGACGGCACGCTGCGCGACGAGAGCGATCCGGCCCTGTCGGCGCAGGGTTTTTGACCGGCTCACTGAAGATTGTCCGGTCGTAGCGGACGAACGACACGAGCGCACTGTCAGACGGGAGCGACGCCCTCACGTCGTCGAGGCCGAGTTGCGCCCGACTGCGCTCCGCCCTGAATTCAGCACTCCGTTCCGCGAGCGCCTGCTCCGCCATCTCGCTTTCGCGCCGTGCGTCTTCGACACGTGCCGTGTATTGAGCCGGCGACAACTGGTCCGGCCCGCGCACCACGAGGTTCGCGAGGCGCTGCTGCGCGGAGGCGAACGCGATCCGAAGCGGATCGGTGCTCTCGATGGCGTCCGCTGTGAACGATGGCGCGCCGCCATTTCGTCGAGGACCAGGGCGCGGCTTCGAATCAGGCCGTCCATTGCAGCGTCGACGGCTTCCGGGGTCGACTGTGTCAGCGACAGAATCAGGTCCAACGCCTCGCGGGCGCACTGCCGCATAGTTGAGCGACTGGCGTTCCGGCAGCGACCGGAGCATCGTTCGCAAATGGGCGCGCCCTGTGGCTTCGGCGCTGACGGCATTGCTGAGGGCGGACGCGCGGTCTCCGAGATTCGCGAGCGCCAACGCGAGACCTGCCTGGCGATCGCGTATTCGGGATTCGATGTGCCGAATACTTTCGCACGAATCGCCATCGCTCTTTCGAAGTATGTCCCGCGCTGCTGGCGTCGTCCCCCCGACGTGCCTGCAACTCGGCATAGAGCGCGAGGACTGTGGCGTAGTCCGGTGCGTCGGGTGTGTCGAGCCGCTCCCAGATGCCGACGGCACGTGTGGCCGCCGCCTGCGCCCGCGTCGTCTGATCCACTCTGCATCAACGTCGACGCCATATCCGCAAGCGTCCGGGCGACGTCGCGATGGTCAGGGCCCGAGGTTCTTCTCCCGGATGGCAAGGGCACGTTTCGAGCAGAGGCGAGCGCCTGGGCCGGCAAGCCCTCTTCGCGGTACACGTTTGCGAGGTCCGTCAGCGCGTTCGCAACGAATGGGTGGTTCGGGCCGCCCACGCGCTCATGGATGGCTACCGCTCGAGATTGTTCGCGCCGGGCAGCTGGCATAGTCGCCGAGGCTGGCATCCGTGCGCGCGAGCATCGAGAGAGTGGTCGCCAACATCGTGCCACGGGCCGTATCGCGTCTCGAAGATGCTCAGCGCACGCTGAAAACGCTGCCGCGCGACCACATAGTTCCCCTCGCGCAGCTCGGCATATGCGAGCTGAATGCAGATACATCGCCGTCTCGTGATGGTTCGCACCGAAGTTGCGCTCGGCGATGGCCAGAGCCCGCTCCTTCAAGGCAACGGACTGGTCAGGTCCCCGAGATCTGCCAGCGTTGCCGCGAGATATCGGAGCGACTGTGCGACTGTGGGGTGATCGGGACGCAGTGTCCGTTCGGCGATGGCAACGGCCCGTTCCGACGCATTCCTCGACTCGATCAGCTGGCCTTCAAACCAGAGTTGCTGCGCGATCAGGTTCAGCGTTCCGCATACGCGGGATGGTCGACGTTGGCGGCCTCCTGTATTGCCGCGGCCCGTCGAAGGGGCGTCGATGCGCCGCTCATAGCTCCCTGTACGCTGCAGTACCAACCCGATCGCCTCGAGCGTCCGTGCGATGGCCACGTCCGTTTTCGTCGAGTGCCTTCTCCTTGAGCTGAGGCTGCGGTCGAAGGCCTTCAAGGCGTCGTCATAGCGGCGGCTGCCGGACAGGGCACTGCCCAAGTGGTCAAGCGCCTCCGCTAAGTCGAGACTGTCCGGACTGGCGCTCCGCTCACGCAACGCGACGGCTCGGCGCGTGACCGCGATTGCCTCCTCGAATTCGGCGGCCGCAGCCAGCACGTCCCCCAGATTGAGAAGGGACGGCACGAGGTCGGGATGCTCCGCTCCGAAGATGCGCTTCCTTGGGCGAGCGTGCGCCTGGCCAGCGCGAGTGTCTGGTCGTCGGTCGCACGACCGTTCAGGATCAGGCGCACGCGGAAGCGTCTGATGGCTGTCGTCACTTCAGGCGCGTCGTCCCCCTGCGAGGCACGGAGTTTTTCGACCTCATTCCGAGCCGTAAGTTCGGCCTGCTCGTATTTACCCGTGGCTAGGAACGCTAGGACGTCGGAATGAACCGTATTCGAGGGGGCCTGGCCGCCTGAAGGAGCGAAGGCTAACGCCACAAGGACGGGTGCGCAACGGACTGTTGCGAACAAGGACCGAATCACAGCTCAATCTCTTTCAGATGCTTTAGGAGCTGTGCATCGTTTGAATAGTCTTAGGCCGCCGGTCGTTTTTTCTCATTTTCTTTTCTCTACTTCTTCTTAGCGAGACCGTTTTTCCCTATTTCTCGTTCTTTCTGGCCGATCGTACGCAGGCCCTCGGCTACCCGATATCGGGGGCGGACGATGAACTGCAGCCCGGCAAACGGCGCTACAACTTCGTATGGTACCGGGTGGCGGATGCTCAGGTGCTGAAGAAGATGTGTGTCGATGACCACGGCCAACAACACGAATTTTCGGTACCCGCACCCCTCATGCGCAGGGATTTGGTCGCCCAAATGCGGGCCGACGCCGAAACCTTGCTACCGCCGCAATTCCTCGATTGCCTGCACCACATTGCGCAGCCATTTTTCACACCGGTCTATGATTTCTGTTCGCCCAGCCTGGTCTTCGGCCGCGTGGTCTTGATGGGGGACGCCGCCTCAACGCCGCGTCCGCACATTGGGTTTGGCGTCTCCAAGGCGGGTGCGGAGGCGCAGGCGCTGGCCCGTGCGCTCTCTGACCACGACGACATCGACCAGGCCCTTGCCGCTTACAACGCCGGGCGCCAGTCGCTCGGCGAGCGCATCGTCATGCATGGCCGCAAGCTGGGCACGCAGCTCGGCGTAGATATCGAGACGGATGAAGATCGCAGGATGTCGGAACTGCTGCAAACTCCAGAGGGCATCCTGAACTGGATCGCAGTGCCGAATTTTTTGGCGACGTAGCCTTACAGCCGATCCAAAGACATTGGATTTACGAGCAGGCGGTTGACCCAGTCGTTAGCGTGAGGCGACGACTTCAATTTCGATCAGCGCGCCGCCCCACAGCTTATCCACTCCGGCTCCCGTCTTGGCCGGCCGGTGCTTGAAGTACTGTGCGTAGATTTCATTGGCCGCCCCGATCATTCCGAAATCCGCGAGATATAAGTTCACCTTTGCAACTTTATCGAGCGAGGTCCCCGCCTCTGCGAGGCAGCGATCGATGTTCTCAATCGCGTGCCGCGTTTGTGCCTGGATGCCGCCATCGGCCAGCCGGCCCGTCGCCGGATCGATGCCGATCTGCCCCGAGACAAACACCAGGTCGCCGAGTATCGAGACCTGGGAGTACGTTGCGTTCGCGGGCGGAAGGCCGGGAACGTCAATGGTCGTTGGATTCATGTTCTACACTCTACACGTTATGCCTCGCTATCCGCGCTCCTCGACAGGCCAAAGCCGAGCCGTCAACCGCGAGCCGTGGGTGTCCCATCGCTGGGCGAGGGTAAGCATGGCGTCGACGGCGGCATCGACATCGGGCAGAGCCGCGATCTCCGCGACGACGCTGTGCGACCCATTTCGGTAGGACGGTTCCTCCAGTACCCTCCTCAGAGCGACGGCCATCGCAGGCGCCAGTGACGCCGAAATCGATCGACAGTTATTTGGAAACCGGCGTTGCGCCCGTTTCGGTCCGGATGATCTTGCCGTCCTTGAGCATGTGCACGGCCATCACCGCTTCCCGGGTCCCGTCGGGGAAATCCATGACGCCGTGCTCGACCACTATGTCCCCGTTCTCATAGAGGCACCGCTGATCGTGGACCTCCATCCCGCCGCTGGCCACCATGCGCCGGATCATGTCGGCCATGGCCGCCTTGTCCATTGTGGTCCCGGACTGATGCCTGACGAACTGAAAATCATCATGCAACAGACCAATGTACTTTTCGGGGTCCTTACCGTGCATAGCCGTTTCGATAGCCTGGTAGACGGACATTGCGCTCCTCCCTCCCGGTTCCGAAAACCCCAGCATGAGCCCAGGACGTTTCAGCAGCAAGACGCCTGGAGGCGCTGCCCGCTCTCAATCTAGCGGAAACCCCTGCAGCAATCATCCAACTGCAGCCCCGCCGTTTGCCGCCCATCAGGATCGCCTCGATGAGGTCCGGCGCGAGCAGCGTCAGCCGCAGACTCCGGCTGACGTAGGTCGCATTCAACGCACTTGGCCTTGGCCAAGTCCACCAAGCGTGCCGTGCGCGCCGTTGTCCAGTATCTTCCGCCACCGGAACGACCGGAACGCCCGCGCCTAAGAAGTGCGTGCCGACGCGCCGCGGATGTTCTCTATCATCCCCGTGTTGGTCTGGCCGCTGCCGCGGACAGAGCCAGGAAGCTTCGGACTCGAGCTTGGCCACATCTGAAGCTTGAGCGGTCGACGCCAGCTCTCGGCTACCCCCAGGCCGGATGCGTTGTAGAGACCGGAGCGAGGTCAACTCGCGTTCCCATTGGCGGCTATCTTGCCAGTGAGCTCAACCTCCGCTAAGGCCCAGACACGACTACTCAACCCAAGCGGGAACCGCGCTCGGAGGGAATTGCCATATGATCGATCGGCCGATGGCCGCTGCGCGCAGCGTTGCGGTTGCGAGAGCGCTGATGTTCGCGGTGAGCGGCTTCTCCTTCGGCTTCTTTGTAGAGACCTTTGCCTCAGGCGCACCCGTCTGGCAGGAGACCCTGTACGCACTACTGGGCGGGAGCCTGGCCTATGGAGCGTTCGCGCATGCCCTGTCGCACCTTGGCTACGTCCTACAGTTGCGCGACCGCGAGGAGAAAACAAACCCGGCCCTTCGCGACCGAGGCCGCCAGACGCGCTTCGGAGCGATGATCCCGTCTTATCGCGAGGAGCCGGAGCACGTGTTCCGCGCGATGCTGAGCGTCGCTCTGCAGAGGCACGACGCTAAGTGGATTCGTCTGCTTGTTGACGATCCACCAGCCTCCAGCACAATCGACGATCAGCGTCTGCTGCAAGCGGCCCGCGCACTTCCGGACCGCGTCCGCTCGTTCCTTCGGCCCCTTGAGCTGATTGTCGCGGAAGCCGCGGATCAGGCGTCCGCGGAGGTCGCGCGGGCTCCGGCGGCGCTCACGCAGGCTCATGAACAGCTCGCTTCTCATTTCACGCGCCTCGCGACGGACTGGCCGGTCTTAACTGCGGACGACCGCTTCTTCCGCATGATGATCCTGCAGCGCCTTGCGGCGGATCATACAGCGGAGGTTGGCCGAACCCCGAGGGAGCCCGAGGAAGCGCTGGCGGAACTCACGCGCCTGCGCGGCCGCTTCACGTGCGATGTCGCATCCTTCGAGCGAAAGCGGTTTGCGAACCTCAGCCATGCCGCGAACAAGGCGATGAACCTCAACGTGGCAATTGACCTAGTGGGCCGCCGCGTCTCCGAGACCCCGCAAGGCAATGGCCTCCACCTCCAGGACAGCCCGAGGGGAGCCTGCGTCATCCCTGCCGCCGACTACATCATTACCCTCGACGCTGACAGCTTGCTCGCGCCGGATTACGCATGCCGGCTTCTGGGGATCATGACGGCCAAAGGGTCGGAACGTGTGGCCGTGGTCCAGACGCCGTACGCGGCACTTCCGGAGGCCACGAGCCTGGTCGAGCGCATCGCCGGCGCGACGACAGATGTCCAGCGCTTGTTGCATCAGGGCTTTGCGCGCTTTGATGCCGCGTTTTGGGTCGGTGCCAACGCCGTCCTCCGGCTCGACGCGCTTCGTGAGATAGCGACAGAGGACGTCGAACGCGGTCACGCGATCCGGCGATACGTCCAGGACCGAACGCCGATTGAAGATACGGAAAGCACCATCGATCTGGCGGCCAAGGGATGGCGCGTCCACAACCACGATGCAATCCTGGCCTGGTCGGCTACGCCGCAGGACTTCGGAGCGTTGGTCATCCAGCGGCGCCGGTGGGCGTGTGGTGGTCTGATTATCCTGCCAAAAGCGATCCAGGCCGCTTTCTTGTCCGACGCGCCTGTTGCCTGGCGCATGCTTCAGCTGCTGATCAGGGCGCACTACCTGGGGTCGCTTTTCTGGTGCCCCGCAGCCCTCCTCGCCCTCATTGCCGCTCCGTTCGACGCTGAACTCGCCGGCGTCTTCCTGCCACTGGTAGCCGTGCCTTACTTTGCGGCCTACGCCCTCGACCTCTTGCTGTCGGACCGTCAGCTAAAGGATCTCTTTGCGGTCTATGGCCTCAACCTCCTTCTCGTACCTGTCAATCTTGCCGGTGGCCTTGCCTCACTGAGGCAGGCGGTCACGGGGCGGAAAGTTCCCTTTGCCAGAACGCCAAAGATCGACGATCGGACGTCGGTGCCGGCCAGCATTCTCGTCGCACTCTGGGGAGGCGGCATTCTCCTCCTGGTGAGCTCAGGATCTGATGCTTGGCTGGGCGTCGCGACAAATGCCGCCTTCGCTGGAGGGAACGCCGCGGCCCTTCTCGCCGCGATGCTGGCCTACGTGGGTTGGCGGTCAACTCGGGCAGACCTGCTGGCATCATTCACTTTTCGTCGTGTTTGCGCTGAATCGCCTGACTTGCGGTGGGCTGAACCGACAGCGTTGCGGTATGAGCTGTCAGCAGATGGCACCACCGCCCCAGAGAGCCATGGTGCGCGAGCCGCGTAAGCGTGCTTTGGATCGACGCCTGCGGACGGCACCAGCCCGCCGCTCGGGACAGGCGCGTGGTGAAGGACAGCGGCGGTGGCGCACGGCCGAGTACCACGTCCGCCTACCCCTCACCCCTGCTGGTTCGCGCCGCTGATCTCCAGATTTGCGCTTTGCCCTTCCCCCTCCACCGGAAATCCAGCCAGCAGATTATCCAGCTGCAGCACCGCCGGCTGCCGCCCATCGAGGATCGCCTCGACGATCTCCGGCGCCAACAATGTCAGCCGCAGCACCCGGCTGACATAGGTGGCGTGCACGCCCTTAGCCCGGGCCAGCTCCTCAAGCGTGGCATGCACACCAGTGTCCAGCATCTTCAGCCACCGGAACGCCCGCGCCAGCGCTTTGATGATAATGGCGTTCTCGACCCGCGGCCGCGGCGCTCGCGACGTTCTGGCCGTGGTGGCAGCCTCAAGGTTGACAGGTTTCTCACCAATGCCGCGTCCGCAGGGGCCTCTTCCTGATTGCGTTTCTTGAACCAGCAAACAATAGGTTCAAAGGATGATCCCCACAACTCGTACCCATAGCGGCGTGCACAAGTTGCAGGCGCTTTCCTGGGGTCGAGGCAACTGTCGATGAACCCGTAAATCTCTCCTTCCGTCAACCACCAGCCATCATTCTCGTTGGCAGGGATAGATGGATAGCACAGTAGTGGTCTTACCCGAACGTTTGACGCGGTCACGCCCTCACGGACCGCTTGTGGGCAAGCGCCATCTTCAAGCAGCGGAAGGAGCTGAGCTGCCACACCAGCGATACTATCCTCCGAAATGACCCCGCCCATCGCAAGACGTCGCCCAGGTTTTCAGCATCCTTGATGGACTTGTTGAACCCAATGCGGCTGCTCTTCCCTCGCATATAAGCAAATCTGTGTAGCCATCCCCTTCTCGGAGAAAGGCCGGCGTCTTTACCGCGCGGGCATCCTGATTGTGAAACGGCATGCGCATAGCCAGCCAGTCCACCTCTCCACGAATTCTTTCCCTTGTCTTCAGAATGCAGGATCAGGCCAGTAGTGAAATAGCCCCCGAGCCGGAGATACAGAGCCGCTAGTGTCTCGTAAACCTCGTCGTACCGCATTGTCGATGGTACCCCCCGTTCGACGATCCAAGAACCCCAACATGGCCGAAGTTGGCTGGCGCTCACGATAGGCTGTTAACTCTGCCGCGCGGCCACGGCGAGCGCTCGTCGGAAGACCTGGGCCTGCCTCTGCCACTCCAACGGGAACCCCGCCAGCAAATCATCCAACTGCCCCTCCGCCGGCTGCCGGCCATCGAGGATCGCATCCACATCTCCGGCGCAGCAGCGTCAGCCGCAGGACCCGGCTGACGTAGGACGGCGTGACGCCCTTCGCCCGGGCCAGGTCCTCGAGCGTCGCATGCTCGCCGACGTCCAGCATCTTCCGCCACCGGAGCGCCCGCGCGAGCGCCTTGACCATCGCGTTGTCAACGCGGGCCGCGGCGCCCACGGTGCTCCTTTGGAGGCCGCATTGCGGGACAAAGCGATCATAGGGGCAGCGACGGATCAGGTCCGCATGTGGCGGGGCCGAGGCCGCGCGAAAACCTACTACGGCGGGCTGAACCTGGACATTCTCCTAAGTGAGCGCTAAAAATACGCGTCTAAGAAGCCCAATATTTCTTAGTCGAGTTGCTAAATCAGGACAAAATTCTCCAGTGGTCCGAGCGGGGTTGCGTTTTCGCGCGGCCTCGGCCGGGAGGAGACCTCGTAAGCTTTTTCCAAATGGGCGATTCCGTTGCCCGTTTGGGATGGCGTGGAGCCGCGGCCGCCGCACGGCGGGGACAATTGTAAAGACGTCATTGGATCGGATGACACGGCACGCCGCGGTCTTGAGGTAGAGCTCACAGGGATCGGGCGCCGGACACTGCTTAGGCGCCAGCCGGATCGGGAGCCTTCAAATGGACTATGGACAGCTCGTCATCCTACATCTGGTGCATGCCCCCGTGCGCCGCCCACCCGGCGCGAACGACGAGGACCGTTACTACCGCTCGCACAGCCTCGGGCTGCCGCGCGCCAGGCTCCCGCGTTTGCGGCTGGGTGGGATCGTGACGCTGTTCAGGCGGAGCCTTTTCCGACCGCTCGCCCGGGTTTAGGCACTGCTCGCCGCCGCGCAGAATTGTCAGGACCTATCTGCTACACTGCCGGTGTTGGCCGTGCGGGGCGGGACGATGGAAGTTGGCGGGGACAGCGACCGTGCGGCCATCGTCAAGGTCATCGAAGACGAGACCGCTGCGTATCTCAACAAGGATTTCGCGGCATGGGCGCGCTGCTGGGTGCATGGCCCGCACTTCCGGCGCTGGTTGTCGTATCCCCAACTACGGCATCCACCTGACCGAAGGCTGGGAGGCCGAAAGCGCGCAGATGCGGCGGGGAATGGAGCAGTTTCCCGTCCCGAATGCTTCTGTAGCGAGTGTCCGGCGCGAACGGATGAACGTCCGGATCGGGACCGACATTGCCTGGGCCACGTTCGACCAGTACGCGACGAAGACGGGCGATCCGCCCGACCTCGGCAACATGCAGCACCAGATGCGGATCCTGGAGAAACACGACGGCGTCTGGAAGATCGCCTGCATCAGCGCGCTCGAGCCCTGGTTCCAGTCGGCGGACCATCCGGCGATCGGGATCGACGCGGACGTGAAGGTGCTATGGATGAACGACCGCCGCCAGCAAGGGGCTTCGCGACCATGGGCTGATGGTCGTCGCCGGACGTCTGCGTGCCCGCGAGCCGGGCAGGCAACAAGGGCCTTCAGGCGGCCATCCGTTGGGCGGCGGGCGCGACTGACTACATGAGCCATAAGGCCGCCCGGCGAACCGTCTCGACGATCCGCGGCGCTTTGCCGGTCATTCTCGGCGAGGACGACGCGTCGGGGATTCGCATTTGCGGGTCTCGGTCGAGAGCGACATGATCGTGGTGTCCTTCGACGACGGGCACCGGACCGATCAGCGGCTCGCGGCGGCGGCGGTCATCTACGGGCTCTCACCGGGCCAGTTGCGCTTGGCGAAACTGGTCGTAGACGGCCACGACCTCGTCGAGGCGGCTCGCGAGCTCGGCATCAGCGTCAATACCGCCCGGACCCACCTGCAGCGAATATTCGACAAGACCGAGGTCAGGAGCCAGCCCGCGCTGGTACGCGTGCTCCTGAGCGCCCTCGCACCGGTCGCATAGAGCCCTCCGCTGGTGGGCTAAGCTTCCCGGTGCTCAACAGCGGCGGCGTCGCCTCCGGCGCGCTAAACACTCCGGCGTTCGGCTTCGACGTTCCATAGACCGACGACGTGTTCGTGCGCTGGCACTGAACTACTCTGGCGCGAGTTCGCTCGCGCCCCTGGTCAGGTTCAAAAACGGCGGGGGCTGCCGGGTCGCTTACTCGGTTGGGCCGAGGACGGGAGCCAGATCGGCGTTCTGTCGATTTACGACTAGAGCCGTCTGCGAAACGCAGACGATCTTGGGATAAGCTTCCGGCGGCACCATTCCGGACTGGGCGGCGTACATGATACCTTCGCGCAAGCAGCCGGCGAAATCGGACCGCGGTTGGGAGCGTAAAAGCTGCTGATCGCCGTATCCGGCTGGCAGTCGGGCGCCGCTACGCCGAGCGCACACACCAGCACCAAGATATCCATTATCTATCCCCTCGTCCACACGTCAGGCCACGCCCGGCAGCGCCCGCGCGCCAGGCTCGCTCAGCAACGGCCAAGTACGGCCCACCCTCGACTCCGTACCATACCACGATGCAATCGCTTGCGCGACCTCTCTTTGGAGCAGAAAATCGTTTTCGATTACAATTCTGGCCGTTGTTTTTTGACAACCTAGACGCGAGAACTTTTGTCGTGCCACGGTTTGCGATGATCTCCTGCGCCAGCGCCGCAAAGTTCCACCGGTGACTTGGCAGCCGGGCGCGTTTCGGGTACTGTTCGGGCCATGTCCGATCCGTCCATGCCCGAGAACGTGAGCGCGAACTCGGTGGGCGCAACCGTCGGAAGCCGATCGACCTCTACCAACGCGATCCACGACGCGCTCGAGCGCGGACCGGGACCGGCCGGCGGTCGGCGGGTCGAAAGCCAATGACCCGCGCCCCCCCTACGATCACCTCGACCGTGCGCTACGTCGGCGGAGCTGACGAGGGCTACGACACCGCCAACTTCGTGATGGACGCGCCAACTCGACCCGACACCGCACGTTGTCCCAGAACCCCGCTGGCCAGCGCTCCGCCGATCGACGGGTGCACCACCCGCGACACGGGATACGCCGCCAGCCAGCGCATCCGAAGGCGGACCGGGGAGTTTTGGGGTGGACCAAGGCCCTCCGCCGGACAGAGCAAGACCAGAGCGTCCCCGCATCCGCTTCGCCTTCGCCCCTCGCTGCCGCGGCCTACAACCTCGTCCGGCCCGAACTCCTCGCCGCCTGACGCTACTTGCGAACCCCTCCGCAAACGGCAGCAAGCGTGGAGCGGAGCGCAAAGAGGGTGCGGGCAGGGCAAGCTCAAGACATTCTCCGGTCGCTGACCTGCCCTTCCCAATGCACTGGAAACCCATTTCAGGATATCCTCCAGCGCAGTCCCCCGCTGCCGCCCATGAGGATCGCCTCCACGATCTACGGCGCAAGCAGCGGCATCCGCAGCACCCGGCTCACGTACGACGGCGTTACGCCCTTGACCTTGGCCAGCTCCTCGAGCGTCGAGTGCAAGCCGTGTCCAGCATTCTCCGCCACCGGAACCCCCGCGCGAGCGCCTTGACCAGCGCGTTGTCGGCCCGCGGACGCGGTCCCGCTGCGCACCGTCCTCGTCACCCTCAGCTTTCACCCGCCGCGTTGATGCGTCCCGATTGCGCACCACCACCGCCGCAACAAAACGACGAGGGGGCCTCTTCGCCTATGCGGGCGAGGTGGGCTTCGGAGATCGGTGCCAAGTAATCCGATCGCCGATCTGTCACAGATTGGAGATAGCCTCCGAGGTGCGCGGGATTGCGACTCGCCTGACGCGAGTCCAAAGTGCGTAGCGCGATCAGTACAGAGGAGCCAATCCATGTCAGAGGCGACCACCCGTTCCGACGCTGAGGTAACCGCCCGCACATCTGAGGTGCCCATGACCGACGCCATCGCACAGGCCCAACTGGAGACGCTGCACTATATCGAGGCCGCCGGCGCCGCTATGCTGGAAGGCCTGACAAAGGCCCAGACTGAGATCTCTGATTTCATCACTCAGCGAATCCGTCAGGACGTAGAAACCCAAGCTGAGATGCTGCGCTGCCGAACACTCGACGACGTGCGCGACCTGCAAACCCGCTTCTTCAAGACTGCAATGGACCAGTACTCCGGGGAGGCGAGCCGGCTCATGAAGATCGGCTCCGGCATGATGGAAAGATCGCTGGCGAACCACCCTCACTAGAAAGATCGGCAAGGCCCGTTCTCTCGAGCTAGATCGATAGCCTGGGCGGCAATTCCAGGCGGCCGTGGCGGATAGGCAGCCGCCTAACTTGCCGACAACCTGACGCAGCGACGCTGGCCCCTACCTGCCGGCGGTCGGGGGTCAATCCGGCAGATGTCTAAACGACGCTCTAGTATGGGCTTCGACGGACCTATCAGCTTTGATGATCTTGGTCGCGACGGACGGTGCGTTGTGGATATGGGATTCTAGAAGAGGTCCGACGCGGCGCCCGCTAACCAGCCCGTCGCGAGGCGCCTTGACGGGTCGCGCGCGCCAACGGACACTTGCCCTTCGTGTCACCAGTAGAAGGAGTGGATCATGGCACCGCGGATTCCTCGGCCTGGCCCGGCGGCACGCACGGGACCGCTTTCTTTGCTAGCCCGGGCGGACAGCCTTTGGAGCCGGCAATGGAGACCCGCGGTGACGGTCAGGCTGGATATTACCGCAGCAATGAGAACAGAACGGATGAACATTACTCGGTCTCCCAGTACAGGCTTTCCCCTAACGCCGGTCAAGGGATTGCGTCTCTCATGTAGGGCAGCCAACGTTGATCCAAAGCTAATGACACGCGTCGTTTGGTAGCCCGTCCACTCTCGACCGAACCGCAATAGTCGTAAAGAGCGCACGGACGTCGCGGCGCGGCACCTGCTTCACCCTGGAAGTACGGCGTCGATCCTTGCAAGGCACGCCTTGGCCGCCACGTCGCGTAGACCGCCCCGCGATCTGCTGTCACCGAGTAAGCGACCGCCGCTCCGAGGACGGCGGCCGCGCGTCAGATGCTCCAATCGGTATCAAGTAGGTGCCAGGCGGGAGACTCGCCCCTCTTCGCCCTCGACCTTCTCGGAGGTGACGGTCAGGCCGAGCTTCTTCTTAAGCGCCCCGGCGAAAGCGCCGCGGACAGTGTGTGGCTGCCAGCCGGTCGCCTCGACGATCTGGGCTATCGTCACGCCCTGCTTCCGGCGCAGCATCGCAATCAGCTTCGCCTGCTTGGTGTCGTCGCGGGTCTTCCGCGGTGCGGGCTCGGCAGCCGGTGCGGGTAGCGGCCGCCTTTCTCGGCGGCCCGCTTCTTCGTGCTCGCGGGCGCCGACCCCGCTGCCTGTTCGCCGGCAGAGTTGGTGCCCCGCGTTGAATTGGTCGGCGACCGCCTCAGCCTCGCCGGCCGGCGAGGCTGAGGTCTCCGCCGCTCGGCTCGACGCCGATCGCCTCGAGGCCGGCGGGGGTGATGCGGAGCAGGACGGCGCGGCCGTCGTCCTCGTTGCGCCAGACGGTGTTGAGCGCGCTGTCGGCGCGGGTCTGGCGGTCGGTGACGTCCTCGCGGGCGAGGCGGCGGGCGAGGAGTGCGCCCACCACCTTAGTCGCAGCACCGCCGCGCAGCGAGCCGGGCAGCGGCAGCAGGTTGCCGTCCGCGCGCTGTGCCGCCGCCGAGAGGATGATCAATCTGGGTGTCGGAGAAGTCCGGGTCATCGGGTCGTTCCTGTCCTCGCGAGGATCGGGACCGTCCCGACCCTGCTGACGAACCCGAGCCGCGCCCGGAGGTAGCGGCGGTCAGGTGTGAGTTCGACGGCCCCGTCAGCCGGTCGTCTCGTCGATCAGCTTGATGTGGGCGACCCAGCCGGTCAGGTAGGGAAGCCCGGCGGGGATGCC
>CAWFEX010000001.1:0-410244 GCA_963814955.1 uncultured Acidobacteriota bacterium | reverse complement strand
CGGCCGCATTCCCATAAAACGCTTCCCACACGGCGGTGGCCGCTTCGAACAAGCCGGCCCGTTCGCGTCGACCAGACTTCTGCGCGATCTGGACGGCGCCCTCGGCCATCCGTCTCGCGTCCTGCAACTGACCCGAGCGAGCCAGGGCGAGCGCCTCTATATGAGAGATGCTGTCTTCCGTGGCGGGACTCTTCCGGGCCGCTGTCACCGTCCGTCTGAGTTCGTTCTCGTTACCCGTCAAGAAGGCAACGAAATACTGGGTCAGAAGCAACGAGGCGGATTCCAGCTTGCGCTCCGCCGCGAGACGGACCGTCAGCAAGGCATCATCAAGGCGATTCAGCAGGAGCTGATTGAATGCCCTGTTGCCATACGCCGGGTTCGAGTCGGGATCCAGCGCGATGGCCTTCTCGGTTTCGGCGATCGCCAACTCATGTTGGCCGGTGCTCATCAGGGCGAGACCCGCGATCAATGTGTGTGGGTCCGCAATGCGCGGGTAGCTCTCGGCCCACGTTTCCAACGTTCGTCGCTCCCGTTCCAGGTTCCCCGTGAAGTCGCGGTCGTACAGTGTGTCGATGTAGAAGCGCTCGGCGTCGCTGGCCCGATTGCGCAGCTGGTAGGCCTTGAGTAAGCTCTGTCGCGCGAGCGCCGACTCTCCCATCACCGCTGTAGCGGAACCCGGCATGCGCATGGGCCAGCGCAAAATCGGGATCGATCGCGACCGCACGTTGAAAAAGCGCCAGGGCACGTACCGACGAGCCGGCAAGGGCCGCTTTAAATCCGGCGCTGTAGGCCTGCAGCGCTTCGAGCGACGGCGTCGTCGCCTCGAGCGGCGTCGAGTATCTCTCGATGGTGGCGAGCGATTCGCCAACCCGCGTTCGGAACCGAGTCGCCATCTGGCTGAGCGTGCTCAGAACATCTTCTTTCCGCGACGCCTGTGCCTGCTCGTCGGCGAGGATGTCCCCGGTCGCGCAGTTGGTTGCGCGCAGCCCGAGGACGTACTGACTGCCAAGCGCCGCAATCGATCCCTGCAGGACCGCCGCACCGCCCGTCCGAACGCACACGACCCGCGCAACGTCGGGGGTCAGTCGTGCATCCGCCGGCTGGTTCATCAATGGCAGCGTTCTTCGGATGCGTTCGTCGGAGATGAGGCTCAGGAACGGCGACTGCTGAAGCTGCACCGCGAGTCCTTGTCGGAGCGTATCGTCGAACACCGGGTCGCCCGTCCTATTGACAAACTCCGCAAGGACAATCGTGTCCTTGTCCGTCAGCGTCGGGGGGCGTCGGCTGTAGATCGCACCCGCGACTGCCGCTGCAACGAGGACAGCAGCGCCGATCGACAACCACCGTACGCGATGCCGCGCGAGCACAGGCCGCTCTTCCACCGTTCTGCCGGGCTCGAAGCGGGCCGATTGACGATCGCGCTGCAGGCGCTGGAGGTCCGCGCGGATCTCGCTGGCGTGCTGATAGCGAAGCTCCCGATCCTTTTCCAGGCACTTGCCGACGATGCGCTCCAATTCCTGCGGCAGCCCGGGATTCAGTCGTCCCACCGGCGCGGGCGCGCGATTCAGGATGCCGTCGAAGATCAGCCCCACGCTGTCGCCGTGAAACGGTGGCGCGCCAGAGGCCATTTCGTACAACACGATGCCGAACGAGAACAGGTCGGTGCGGGCGTCAAGGTCCTGCGCTCGCACTTGCTCGGGCGACATGTACGCGATCGTTCCAAGCGGGCTCCCCGGACTCGTCAGGCCGTCGACCGCCGTCACGGTCGGCGGGGCGTCATCACCGCCGCCAGCTGCTCGGACCTTGGCCAGCCCGAAATCGAGAATCTTCGCGTGTCCGCGCGCGGTGACGAAGAGATTTGCCGGCTTGATGTCGCGGTGGACGATGCCGGCCGTGTGCGCTGCTTCGAGCGCGTCGGCGATCTCGATCGCCAACGCCAGCAGCCGATCGATCTCGAACGGGCGCCCTGCGATCTGATGCTTCAGCGTCGTCCCGTCGAGAAACTCCATGACGAGAAACGCGCGGCCGTCCTGCTCGCCGACATCGTAGACCGTGCAGATGTTGGCGTGGTTCAACGCCGATGCCGCGCGCGCCTCGCGGCGGAATCGTGCCAGCGCGTCGGGATCCCCCGCCAGGCCTGGCGACAGGAACTTCAGCGCGACAAACCGATGCAGCCGCGCGTCCTCGGCTTTGTAGACGACGCCCATGCCGCCGCCACCCAGCTTCTCGATGATGCGATAGTGGGAGAACGTCTGCCCGACGGGCCCGCTGTCGCTGGCCGCCAGTTGATTGGGCTGGTGGCGGGCTGCAGCCCTGGCGGCTACCTCAATCGCCGGCCCCGACAAGAACCCGCCAGCCTCCCCCGCTGACCGCAGCAATGCGCGGACGTCCTGCTCCAGCGCGACGTCGCCGGCGCAGCGCCGCTTCAAGAACGCGTCATGCTCGTCAGGCGGAAGATCCAGCGCCGATTGGAAGAGGCGCTCAACGTCTTTCCAGCGTTCTGCGTCCATGACTGTCGGTCAGCGGGTCAGTTCCTGATACAGCCATGCTTTGGCGGCACGCCAATCGCGTTTGACCGTGCCCGGCGACACCTTCAGCACCCCGCCGATTTCTTCCACGGTCAGCCCGCCAAAGAAGCGCATCTCGACGATCTGGGCCTTTCGCGGATCGATGCGCGTCAGGCCGATCAGCGCCTCGTCGAGCGCCACGAGATCCGTTTCGGCGTCCTCGCCTTGGGCGACGACCGCCACGTCCTCGAGCGATACATGCTGGACGCCGCGGCCGCGCTTGACGTTGTGACGCCGCGCGTGGTCCACGAGGATGCGACGCATCGCCTGCGCCGACACCGCAAAGAAGTGGGCGCGATCCTGCCACTGCATGCGCGTGTAGTCCGCCAGGCGCATATAGGCTTCGTTCACCAGGGCGGTGGCTTGCAGGCTGTGCCCTGACCGCTCGCGACGCATGTAGTGGCGGGCCAAGCGGTGCAGTTCCTCGTACACGATGGGCGTGAGCGCCTGAAGCGCGTCCTGATCACCGTCACTCCAGGCGCGGAGCAGTGCACTGACGTCGGTGTCCGGCGAAGACGCCTTGAGTCGTAACGGCTTTTCCATGCGCCCCAAGCTCGGCTGATCCCTTCCGGGCGGATCTTACGCCTTTATGGAGCAGGAGGGCGAATTCCCCGCCCACTCGGAGTGCCAGGGCTTCGGAGGCGGGTGCCATCCATGACATGCCCTGCCGCTCGGCGCCGCTTTCACGTCTACCGAAAAGGAGCTACCAATGCGTGCCTTGCTCACTGCTGTTGCCGTCGTCTTTGTCGCACTGTTCGTCGGCTGTAGTCAACCCATCTCGCCAACCAGTCCGACGTCCTTCTGTCGGGCGGTCCGTCCATCACGTCCTCGGGCGGGAATGCGACAAGCACGGGGATTCCCGGCGAGGTCGCCGCTCGCGGCCTCAGCCGCGAAGAGGTTCCGTTCAAAGGCAGCTTGGAAGGGGCTGTTACCCGCCGCACGCCGCTTACCCCCCCGCTCGTGTCCCTGCTTACAGAGGGGACGGGTAACGCCACCCACCTGGGTCGGTTCACGGTAGAAATCGCGCACGTCGTGAACACCGTCGCCAGGACCTTGACCGGGTCCTATGAGTTCACAGCGGCCAACGGCGACACGCTGATCGCTGACGTTACCGGGCAATTCGGTCCAACGCTGGAGAACCCGCGCGTTCTCTTAAGTGTGGAAACCGCGACCATCACGGGGGGCACAGGTCGGTTCGCCGGCGCCACTGGGAGTTTCACCGTCGAGCGGTTGTTGAATTTGGACACCTTCTTGACCACTGTTTCCTTCGAGGGGACGATCTCCTCGCCCGGTGCCGGCAACCCTTGAAGACTTAGGTCCCGCTCTGGACGGCAGTGTTGCCACGAGCGCAATGAACGGTTACCGCCGTCCTGGACGTCTTCGCCCCCGATAGACCTCGCGAACCTGGCAACGGCGTCGCTGGTGACAGCGACGCCTGTGCTGGCCCACCTGTTCGCAGGAATGATTGGCGCAGATGAAGGAGCGCCGCGCCATCGCGACACACCGACGCCGCGCAGGAGAAGTGTCGGTTGGTTCTGTGTCAGAACTGTGTCAGATAGTCCCCGAAACCCCGGTCAAACATCGTGATTTACAGGGACACTCTGATGCACACCATTGTTGCGGGACGTCGTTGATGAGGAGTGTTTTGGTGCGCGTCGGTTTGCGTCAGCACGCGCGGCCGGGATCATTTTCCAAGCGTGCTCCTTCAACCACTCGGACATCTCTCCGTTTAAGTGGAATCAACAGTTTACCGTGCGGCGGCGACCCGCTCAACCGCAGACTGTGACGTGACTGTGACGTGAAGCCGTCGGACACCTCGACGAGGGCGTCAATGTCGCCCTCAGCGGAGAACGGAGACGGCGACGGCAGCAAAGGCAATGGAGAAGCACCAGACGACGCGCGGGCTTGAGCCGTTGCTCGCGATCTGCTCCACCAATCGGATCGCAGTATCGGCGACGTGGTACGTGGCGGCAATCGATCGTTGGGCGTCGGCGGTCGGAGTCGGGTATTGTGTGCTGTTGCGGCCCTGCGGCACTGTCGTGGAGGAGCAATGATTCCCGAGCACTACGCGCGCGATATCGTCGAACGCTGTGAGACCTTGATCGAGTTTTTGCTGCCCGTTGTGATGCAGGACCCTGCTAGACGATTCGGCGGACCACTCGGAACGACGTTCTTGGTCGCTATGAGCACGCCGATGATCCTTCTCCCGATCGAGCGCATGCTGAAGCCCGCAGCCAACCGGGACTCGGTGGCGGACGATCGCACGGTGGACGAGAGTCTGGGCAAGGCAGTCACCGAAACTTTGAGCGCGACAGCCACGTTGGGCGATACGCCCTTCGGACGGGCCGGTGCTTGGAGCTACGTTGGCGGACAGAAACCGTTCAACCTTGCGGGTGGTATACCCCGGCCAGCTGCTCGAACGATTGTCGGAGGACGAGAGTTCAAGGGCTGCGCTGAATACTCCGGCCGTTCGCGTGTTGACCGATTTGCGGAATGCGCTGGCGCACGGAGGCATTGCTATCTGGACGAGCGAGGAGGTCAGACGGACGGCCAGGCGGCGATGCTGGCGTTTGTGGGAGCCGTGATGAAGGGTGGCCGTATCACCGGAGTCAACGTATTGCGTATTGGCGAACGCGACTACCGGGTGTTCTTGGCAGCCTGGGCGTCGTGGCTCCGGCACATTGGGGTAACTGCTGCTTTGAACGAACGAGCGGCATGACGGCCGGCTCAAAAGCTCATCCTTGACGATCATACCCAAATCGGGCATGATTGTGCCCATATTGGGTGCCAACACAGTTTCACGTCGCTCCAGCAGGAAGAGCCTGGCGGACGCGCTGTTTACCAAGACACAGCAACGCGTCCTTCGCGTGCTTTTCGGCCAGCCTGACCGGAGCTTTTACGCCTCGGAGTTGATCCGGGATGCCGGCACCGGCTCCGGCGCCGCGCAGCGGGAACTTGCGCGGCTCGAACAGAGCGGCCTCATCGTCGCCCGCCGCATCGGTAATCAGAAGCACTACCAGGCGAACGCGGAGTCGCCGCTTTTCGGCGAACTCCGGAACATCGTACTGAAGACAGTCGGCCTGGCGGAACCCCTCCGTGATGCCCTGAAGTCTGTGGCGTCTGACATCCGCGCGGCGTTCGTGTACGGCTCGGTGGCAAAGGCGACGGATCAGGCCGCAAGCGACATTGACTTGATGGTCCTGAGCAACAGCCTCAGTTACGGTGACGTCTTCGGCGCACTCGATAAGGTGTCGCGCACTCTTGGCCGACACGTCAATCCAACGGTCTACAGCACAGCGGAATTCTCGAAACGGGCTAAGGACGAGAACGCATTCATCACGCGAGTGCTCGAGGGGCCGAAAGTCTGGGTGATCGGATCGGAGAATGACCTCCCCGTCGCCGCTTGAGCGCCTCGCGGGTCCCGGCAATGTCCTCGGGAAGGAAGCTCCGGACGCAAGGGAGTTCGACGGTCTCGTTCGCTCCGGTCTGGCTCGGTTGAAAGACGCAGAGAACGAGGTGAACTCTCTGGAAAGCAGGTTCGACCTCGCGTACGGCGCCGCTCACGCGCTGTGTCTGGCGGCGCTTCGTCATCACGGGTTTCGCCCGTCGAAGCGCTACATCGTGTTCCAGGTCCTACCCGATACGCTCGGCTTGGGCCCCGAGGTATGGCGCGTGCTGTCGAAATGCCACGACATGCGGAATCGGACCGAGTACCAAGGCGCCCTTGATGTTGATGACAGGCTGGTCTTGGATCTGATCGGCGCCTGTCGCAAAGTCGCAGCGAAGGTCAGAAGTCTGCCGCCCATTCAGGCAAAGTCGAAGTGAGTCCCAAATAGACATGGCCCTCAAGAAATCCGAGCTCTATTCTTCGCTCTGGTCCAGCTGCGACGAGTTGCGCGGCGGCATGGACGCCAGCCAGTACAAGGATTACGTTCTCGTCCTGCTCTTCATCAAGTACGTCAGCGACAAGTACGCGGGCCAGCCCTACGCCCCGATCACGATCCCGCCAGGCGCCAGCTTCAAGGACATGGTCGCGCTCAAGGGCAAGCCCGACATCGGCGACCCTACTCGAAGACCTTCAGGCTGTGGGCGTGGCGTTCGTCTCGCTTGGTGAAGGCATTGACTGCACGACGCCAGCCGGGAAACTCCAGCTTCACATCCTGGCCCCACTGGCGGAGTTCGAGCGAGAACGCATCCGAAGAGCGCGTGCTAGCGGGGTTACAGCGGACGACAGCGCAGGGAAAGCGGCTCGGACGACCGAGGGGTCGCCCCGCATTGGTCGGAGTTCCTGGGGGTAGTGTTCGGGCAGCCGCTAAAGTCTGGGGCGTGTCCAAGAGCACGGCGGCGCGGTGGATTAGCTCGGGTCCACCATCGGCCGCATCTCGGGCGTGAAACTGTCCAGTGCTATAACACGAATCCGATTGCCGTATGGGTCTCGCAGGTCGATTTGCTGGCGTAGGAAATCCTTCCGAATCTCGACGTTGAACTCCTTCGCAACCGCACTAATTTCCGCAACCTGCAAGCAGACGACGCTATCAGGTGGAACGTCCTCATCGCCTTCCGACAGGATTAAGCGAAGTTCCCCCCGCTTGACCACCACGTCCGTTCGGCTGAAACCCGGTCCCCTGGAGTGTTCTAACCGAACAGCGAATCCGAGCCGCCGATACCACGCCACAGCGTCGTTTGCGTTTCCGACCCGCAGGACCGGGATAAGGGATTCTTCTCGCATGGGGTCATCATAGCCGCGAACCCGGTAAACGCATGAACCGACACGCCACGTCTGCGTTGTTCTACGCAGCGCCGCCGATGGATTGGTCGAAGAGCACTGCTGCGCGGTGGATTAGTGATGGGCTTCGTCAGCGGACGAGTAACTCGCCGTTCCGTTTCTGGCGCATCACTGAGAGACATTACCGACGTTCCCTCCGCGTCCATTCCGCCGAATAGCCATTCAACCGAAGCAATAAGTGACCGGCAGGAGGTGTGCGTCGTCTAGTAGTAGCTGTCTCCCGGCGTTTAGCAGCTATGAAAGTGCGAGACTGCGCTACTGACCGCTGCCGACAGGGATATCACGAAGACGACTACTCCGGCATGTGCGTCCACTGTGCGGTGATTCTGAACCCAGAACCAGACGAGGACCCGAAGACTACCGGCGTTCTTACGGGTGGCCGCCAATGCCGACGACACCTGACGATGTGAATGGCCAGCGATAGTTACGTTTTGGTAGCTATGCCTTTCAAAAACCACACGCTTGAACTTTGGCGTTCGTCCTCTCTACAATCCGCTTCTCGCAACAAACTTCTTGAAATTGCCCGACCCTCGCGTCTGGCCCTGCAGCTTCACTAAGGCCGCTTGGAGGTGCTGCTTGCCAAACACGAACAATCCGTTACCGATTCGGTGTCCCAAGTGCCATCACGACGGCAGCAGGCTCATCGCGGAGAGCGCCACCGTCATTACCGTGACGTGCGACAGTTGCCGCCACACTTGGGCAACGGATCTGGCGTCGCTGTCGCCAGCTAGGCAAGAGAGAATCCACGCTGCCCTGCGGGGCGCCTAGCGCTTCTTGGCCGACTCGGTTTGACCTTCCCGCTCCCCGTGCTGCGTGAGACAAACCCTTCTGGCGGAAGGCCGACTTTCGCCCCATTTGGCGGCCGGTTCCGGGGGCGGCGCGACGATGGGACAAACACACGTTTTCGGGACAGCCCGCTATAATCCGCTCGGCGTCCTGCCCGATGGCCTGAACGGTTCGGCGCCATCGTGGAGCTTTCCGGACCATCGACCGGTCGTCGGAACATCTCGCAAGAACGCGCCGAGCAAGACCGTGCGGCCTGTCCTTACCTCGCGGCTCGGGCCCATTTTCAGTTCGCACTCCATCGCGAAGGACATCAGCCTCTTCGATCGCGGTTGGCAGGATGGCATTGACCGCCACGGCGCGATGACCGATTTCGTTGGCTTGCAGTTATCGAACCACGTTTGCAGGCTTCGTTGGGACGCGGAGAGGCGCGACAGCGTGAATCGTCGTGCCGCACCCCCGCTGCGAGTCGATGGAAAGCTGCCCGCCCACGACCTTCAACCGCTCCTTCATGCTGGTCAAGCCGAGCCCGGCCCCTCTCATCGCCTCGTGAGGGTTAAAGCCGGCGCCCGAGTCCTTGACCGTCAGACTGATGGTGTGGATTTGACCGTTCAGAGACACGTGGGCGTGTCGCGACACGCTATGCTTGACGACATTCTGCAGGGCTTCTTGCAAGACGCGGTAGAGACACAGAGAGATTTCCGGTGGCAGCGCTGTCGGGACGTTCTCGAAGTGAATGTCAATCACCACACCGTGCCGATTGGACAACTCTTCGCAGAACCCAGCCGCCGCCCTTTCCAGCCCCAAGAGTTCCAGTTTCGCGGGGTGAAGGCGGTGCGACAGCGCCTGAATCTCGGCGGCAAGATCCGCAATCTCTTGGCTGACTCCCCCGATCGCCTGCTCGAGTTCGGCCGCTGAAGCGGGAGGGCTTTGCTTCAGGTAACCGAGACGCACGCTCACGAACGCCAGCCGTTGGTTGATGTCATCGTGAAGCTCGCGGGCAATTCGGCTGCTTTCTTCCTCGTGCGCTTCGATCAATTTCTGACTCACCGTGGAAAGAGCCTCTTCCGCCAGCTTACGATCGGTGATGTCGACGCCCGTGCCAATGTAACCAACAAACGACCCGTCCACGCTGTATCGCGGCACACCCGCTGTCATCACCCAGCGATATTCGCCGTCGTGGCGGCGGAGCCGATGCTCCATCTGAAAAGGCTCACGCTGCGCGAAGGCCTTCTCGTATACCTCGCGGCATCGCTCCGCTTCGTCTGGGTGGAGGACCTCTACCTGTCGCTGTCCCAACACCGCATCCAATGGCCGTCCCGTGTAATCGAGCCAGGTCTGATTGAGATACGTGATCTGTTTCTCGGCGCCCGACATCCAGATCATGACCGGAGCGGTATTCGCGATGAGGCGGAAGCGTTCTTCGCTTTCGCGCAGGGCCTCTTCGGCGAGGGTGCGCTCGATCAGATCCGCGGCCTGCCGGGCGAGCACGTCCAAGAATGTGAAATCATCTGCGGTCGGGGTATGCGGCGACCGCCAGTGCGTCGAGAGCATGCCGAGAGGCCGGCCCGTTCGCGATCGCAGCGGCGTCGATTGCACGGCGCGGATTCCAGAGCGACGATATTCCTGCTGATCCGGCGTGCCGGCCATGAATTCGCACGCCTCGATATCGGGCACAACAACGCGTTCGTTGTCACGCAGCGCCCTGCTGCAGGTGCTCCCCGCTCCGACCGCCACCCGTTGCCAGAACGCCGCGGAGGCAGGGTGGAAATTCGTCCACGCGAGGAGCCTCAATGACGTGTGGTCTGCTGCGAGCATCTGGACGCTGGCCGCATCGGACGCCATCAACTCAATGGCCGCGCCGAGAATCTGCGCGTACAAGGATTCTGGCGTCGACTCTGAAATCAGACGCGTGCTGATCGACTGGAGCGTTTTGGCGCCCGCCACTTCGCGTGCCAGCCGTTGCTCGCTTTGCCGCAGCGCAGCCTCAGCCTGCTTGGCCTTCGTGATGTCGCGGGCAATCTTGGAGCATCCGATAATCCTGCCCGCGGGGTCTCGCAACGGCGAGATCGTCAGTGAGACATCGATGTGTTCGCCTGCTTTGGTGACGCGGACAGTTTCATAATGGTCGACTCGCTCACCGGCTCGAAGGCGCCTCAAAATGTCGCGCTCCTCGTCGTACAAGTCCGGCGGGATGATCAACGTGATCGGCTGTCCGATGGCCTCGTGCTCCGTATACCCGAACATCCGCTCGGCAGCGGCGTTCCACGCTGATATCACACCGTCGAGATTCTTGGCGATGATCGCGTCATATGAGGACTCCACGATCGCCGCATACCGCAATCGGATCTCCTCCGCTCGCGTGAGATCGATTGTGTTCGTGGCCCCGGGGAGCACCCATGGTTCATCCTCTGTCACACGCACCTCACATTGCAGCGGCTAGCAGGCAGAAACAGCGGTGTGCTCCGCGCAGATGCTCGTGAGCGCCTGATCGTCGTTCGTGTACGGCACTGGATACGCGCACAGAATGTCGACGTCATGCGCGAGTTCGCTGCAGAGTTGTTCAAGCTGAACCGCCTCCGCCGTTCTGCCGGCAGCCCACAAGCGTCCCGCACGTTCCCCGCAAAACGCGACGCGGGGATGTGCTTTCCCGGCTTTCGCGGCGGCCTCACGCACACCGTTGATCGCCTCCAGAAATCGGACGGGGTCAGGTGCGACGTCAGCGTCAAATGAAAGGCAGGTGCCGCGCTCGATGGCGCCGTCAATGTCCACACCCTGCGTGCGCAGCTCCTGCAGGAGACGTGTTCGGTGAGACTCCGTCACCAAGGCGATCGCTGCATCGGCGGCGTGCAGGGCGGCAGCAATAAAGCGAGTAAAGCCATCGATAATCGCCGCGTCACCCGAACAGAACAGAATCTCGTGACGACGCGGCGCGGGAGCATCGGCAGGTTCGGTAAACGCGAGACTGCGACTCACGAATCGTTGGCCCGCGAGTACGGCGTCGATCCCGGGCAGCAGGTCAGTTGCGGCAGATATCTTCTGAATATAGCCATGGGCGCCCAAACTGAGTGCCTTTCGCACGATGTCCGGCGAGGACTCCTGGCTCATGAAGAGAAGTCGTGCATGGGGGGCGAGCCTGGGGATCTGTTCAGCAACCTCGAATCCATGCATCTTCGGCAAGTTGAGATCGAGCAGAATCAAATCCGGCTGTAGCTTTTCGGCCATCTGAACGGCCTCCAACCCATCCGCCGCCTCGATTGTCTGGAACTCCGCCCGTCGTTGAAGCTCCGCGCAAATGAGATGGCGGAACCGCGCATGGTCCTCGACGACGAGAATCCTCAGCGGCATTTGGAAGAGTCCTCGTTGCCTTGCCACCAATCCACAACTCGGAGGAAACAATCCCCTAGACTGGAATCAGGACTCCTGGTAGCGGCACTGCGCCCGTTTCGGTTGCCGTCGGTAGAGCGGTCGGGCATATCCGATGTGGCGCACGCGGTCATGATCGTGGTCGATTCGCTGTCCGTCGCTGCTGGACGTGCGGAAACGCGGGCAAGGCACTCATCTCGGCGTCAGGCATCACAGTCGCGCCGCCGGCGAAGAAGCGCCCGCAGCGGGGATGGATGAAGAAAATCTTGGCCCGTATCTTGGTCGGTTTCGGAATGACCGACAGCGGACAAGGTGGATGGGGCCGCGCTGGCGTGGTGTCTCGCAAGCAAGCTCTACACCCGTGGAACAGGGCGCCAGCCTAGCACATCTAAGACGGAGTGAATTCAATAATGCGGCGAGGAGACATGTGCTTTATGCGCGCCACCGGGATCGCGGCCTCGACCATTCAGCGTGGGCTGCGGGAGTTGGCGTCCGGCGAGGCGCTCGCCGCCACGCGGACCCGCAAGGCCGGCGGGGGCCGGAAGCGCGCGACCGACCTCGATCGCCCGGTTCGCGCAGGCTGGATGCGATCACCAGCGAGGACGTGCGGGGGCTGATGAGACGCGTACCGACACACATTGATTCGCAATCGCTATCTGCGCTCAAGTTTTTGTGTCAGAACTGTGTCAGATACCCCTGAAACCCCGGTCAAACACCGTGATCTACGGGGACACTCCGATGCACATCGTTGTTGCGGGAAATCGTTGATGGAGAGTGCGTTGGTGCGTGTCGGTGTGCGTTACTGAGCGCGACCGGGATCGCTTTCCAAGCGTGCTCCTTCAACCACTCGGACATCTCTCCGTGTCTGTAGAATCAACGGTTTGCGGGCGGCCTGAAACAGGGCTATCGCAAAACGCTCCTTCAAATACTGCTGTTCCGCCATGCGGTTTGGATTCAGCGGTTTACCAACGCGCCGCGCGTCGTCATCGCGGAAATTGTGTCAGGCCTCTTAATGTCGTTCAATCGCTTGCAGCGATTTCCATCTACATGCGAAGCGTGTCGATCAACGCCGAGACTGCGACCGGGTGCTGCCGACGACTCGGATAGTCGAGGAAGAATCCGCGAACACGGTCGGCTCCTCATCATCGACGAAATCGAGTTCCTCCGGTTCGACCGTCGCAGTGCCCCTTCCTGTTCCAGTTTGTGCAAGCCTCGGAGCATTAGGAAGCTCGCGGGCGCTGCCGGCTCGCGGAGACTTCACCAACACCAGATCGGGAGGAGTCAGTTTTGGTGTCGGAAGGGGTCCGTCTGTCGGTTGACGGGGAACAAGCGCAATCGTCGTTCACGGACGCGGCGTATACTCGCCCAGGTTTTGCATGCGAGCCGTCACATGCCTCTGACGATCGTGGGCATCGGAGCCTCGGCCGGAGGACTCGAGCCAATCGCTGAGCTTCTGGGCGCCCTGCCGGACGCGACCGGCATGGCCTATATCGTCGTTCAACATCTCGACCCCAGCCACGAAAGCCTGTTGTCCGAGATTCTGACGAAGAAGACGGCGATTCCCGTATCAGTCGCACTCTCGGGTGAGATGGTGCAGCCCGATCATGTGTACGTCATCCCGCCGGGTGTCAGTCTCGCCGTGCTCGCTGACCGAATTGATCTGAGACCTCGGTCAAGCACGCCTGAACCGTCGCTCCCGGTGGACGTCCTGTTCAATTCGCTTGCAGATGCGTACGGCGACAACGCGATCGCCGTCGTGCTCTCGGGGGGCGGCTCGGATGGCTCTGTCGGCCTCGAGGCTGTCGGACGGGCCGGTGGGATCACGTTTGCGCAGGCGCCCGGAACCGCGCATTTCCCAGACATGCCTCGGCACGCCATCGAGACAGGCTGCGTCGATTTCGTGTTGCGTCCGAACGAGATCGCAAAAGAACTCGTCCGTCTCGCGCAACGATTTTCGTTCGCAGAGGCTACCGGGTCGGGAGGGACGAGCACACCGGACGTCGGGACCAACGCCGATGAGGCGTCCCTGAGACGTATCTTCCAACGCCTCCGCTCGGCGCACGGCGTCGACTTCACTCATTACAAGCGAACGACCATCTGGCGGCGCCTCGAGCGACGGATGGCACTCCGGCGGATCGAGGCTCTTGACGAGTACCGCGCGTTGATCGACGGCGATCCTGGAGAGTTGGCCGCGCTATACCAAGATTTCTTGATCCGCGTGACTGAGTTCTTCCGCGATCCGGACTCGTTCGAGGCGCTACGCCGATACGTGCTTCCCGTGTTGTGCGAAGGTCGGTCTGGCAAACGCCCGATCCGAATCTGGGTGCCAGGATGTGCGACTGGCGAGGAGGTGTATCGGTCGCCATTGCCCTCCTCGAATACCTCGGCGATACCGTCCCGGCGGTCAGGATCCAGATCTTCGGTACCGATGTCAGCGAGATGGCGCTGGAGAAGGCGCGTGCGGGGCTGTACTCCGCCAATGGCTTGCGCGACGTCTCGTCTGAGCGTCTGGAGCGATTCTTCACCAGGCACAACGGCGAGTACAAGGTGAGCAAAGAGATCCGCGATCTGTGCCTCTTCGCGCGGCAGGACGTCACGCGGGATCCGCCGTTCGCGCGGCTGGATCTCATCAGCTGCCGAAACTTGCTCATCTATCTGGAAGGCATTGCTCAGCACCGCGTGCTGCGGGCCTTCCACTACGCGCTTCGTCCGGAGGGCATGCTGATCTTCGGACCTGCCGAAAGCGTCGGGCCGTCGTCCGACTTGTTCGAGCAAGTCGACAAGCGCTTCAGGGTGTACCGGCGATTGCCGCACCATGCTGGCGGATCCGGAGTGTCGCTCATCCTTGGGTCGGAGTCTTCGACGCTCGAGCGTGAGAAGAACGACATATCCGTTGACGTTGATACGGAGCCGTCGCTCCGCGAAGCGGATCGATTGCTGCTGGCACGGTTCGCGCCAGCGAGTTTCGTCATCGACCACGCGTTCACCATCCTGCAGTATCGAGGTCAGACCGGCCCGTATCTCGAGCCTGCCGGCGGCGCGCCCAGCTTCGATCTGCGGCGCGTCGTACGCCCCGAATTGCTCGTCCAGATCACTCCCGCAATTCAGGAGGCCAGCAGTACCGGGGCGCCTTCCCGTCGCGATGTACGGTTGCAGGATGGGCGTGCGGTGAGCGTCGAAATCATTCCGCTGACGGGCTCGCTGGGCGCGCGGTCCTTGCTGATCCTGTTCGACGATGGGGCACACCATCCGCCGAGCGGAGAGTTGCCTGCAGCCGCGGCCGCGCTGCCGGAGTCCGACAAGGACCGACGCCTCGCCGAGTTGGAGCGTGACATCGCCGGCCTGCGCGCCTACCTGCGCGCCGCGATTGAGGAGCACGGCGCCACTCAGGAAGAGCTCAAGTCGGCGCACGAAGAAGTACTGTCGGCGAACGAAGAGTTTCAGAGCACTAACGAAGAGCTCGAGACGTCGAAGGAAGAACTGCAGTCGACCAACGAGGAGCTGACGACGACGATCGACGAGCTGCGGCACAGGAACCAAGAGCTCGCCGTC
The DNA here is from genome assembly GCA_963814955.1 of uncultured Acidobacteriota bacterium. Lineage (GTDB taxonomy): Bacteria > Acidobacteriota > Vicinamibacteria > Vicinamibacterales > UBA2999 > DATCJA01. The sequence continues at coordinate 395,190 of CAWFEX010000001.1, read as the reverse complement.
CTCAACGCGGAGCTCAATAACACGCGCATGGCAGCCGAGCGTGCGCGTTCGTACGCCGACATCATCATCGACACGGTACGCCAGCCCTTGGCGGTACTGGACGGTGCGCAGCGAGTCCTCCGTGTCAATCCCGCATTCTCGTTGGCTCTCGAAGTCCCCCGGGAGGAGGTCGAAGGCCGCCTGCTTCACGAAATCGCTGACGGCGGCTGGAACAATCCGGAGTTGCGCCAGAGGCTGCGTGAGGCGGTGAGCGGCACGCACACGATGGACGACTGGGAGGTCACGCTCGAACTCGCGAACCAAGGGCGCCGAGTCATTTCATTGAACGCCAGGAAACTTCCTGGCGACGCCGAACGCCCCGAGCTGTTGTTGCTCGCCTTCGATGATGTCACGGCTCGCGCAAGCATCATGGCGGGCCTCGTCGCGAGCAATGAGCGGAAGGATGAGTTCCTCGCGATGCTGGGTCACGAACTCCGCCACCCGCTGACGCCGATCACGCATGCGATTTATTTGTTGAGACTCGGTAACCCTGAGCCGGCGGTTGCCGAATTGCTCGACACCATCGATACGGAGACCCGCCAACTGTTGCGGTTCATCGACGAGCTTCTAGACGTCGCGCGCATCGGTCGTGGACTGATCGAGGTCCGACGCGAACCCACCGATCTCGTGTCCGTCATACGCGAGGCGACGCGGGCGCTCCAGCCGTTCATTCACGATCGGCAGCATAAGCTCTCACTGATACTTCCTGCGACTCCTCTACACGTCAACGGTGATGCAGGACGCTTGAATCAGGTCATGACCAATCTGCTGGAGAATGCCGCAAAGTACACCGAGCCGGGGGGCCAGATCACGCTCACGCTCGAGCAACGAGACGGTCACGCCGTCCTGAGCGTGCGTGATAACGGCATCGGTATCGCCCGTGAGAATCTCGAGCACGTATTCGAGCCGTTCAAGCGGGCGCCTGGTGCGCTCGCGGGCGGCAGCAGCGGACTGGGGCTGGGACTCAGTGTCGTGCGTCGAGTCATAGAGTTGCACGGCGGTCGCATCGAGGCCATCAGCATGGGTCTCACGACGGGGAGCGAGTTCGTCGCGTGGCTGCCGCTGCTGGTTCCGGACGAAGCGGGCGCTGCGCAGCCCGCGAGTCCGATGAGCGCGCCACCGGCACCGACCGCATTGCACAAGCGAAGGGTCTTGATCGTTGACGATCACGACCACGTCGGGACGTCATTGGAGCGAATCGTGCGCACGTTCGGTCATGAGGTGGTGATCGCGAAGGATGGCCCGAGCGCCCTCGCGCTGGCAGAAAGCTTCCGACCCGAATGCGCCATCCTGGACCTCTCATTACCTGGTATGACTGGGATCGAGCTCGGTCGTCGGTTGCGTCAGACATTTCCCCGCGGACGGCTGTATCATGATCGCGCTGACCGGCTTCGCCGGCGCGGATATTCGCGAGGCGTGTCTCGCTGCAGGCTTTGACGAGTATCTTGTGAAACCGGGAGACATCGGCACACTTGCGCAACTGCTCGGAGGGGACCGGCGAGGCACTGATGACGCTTCAGCTAACAGTACGCGACCCTATTCGCTGCCCGACATGGCGGACTGATTACGGGCCTATGCGCCGAACGTCGTCGATGCCAAGCACTGTTTCCGGAACATGCGGCCGGCGAAGTGTACTTCGATGCACATCGTTGTTGCGGGTTGTTGCGGGAAGTCGTTGATGGAGCTGATCCGCAATCCGTTTGAATTCAACGGGTAATGGATCGTCAATCCTGAGGCGCGGACCGTCCTGCGGCGCGGACACCCCGGCTCGGGTAGGCTCACGCTCATGTCAGTTGAACGACGAACCAGACGATCAAAGCGGCGACGATGAGCAGCATGACTTTGCGCATTCTCGCAGCCGTTCGCCGGTCGCTGGCGGCACCTCGCGCCTGCCAATCGCGCCACCGGATATCCGCTTCCACGTCGGGGATGACCGCAGTGTAACTCGTCATCGGAGTGCCTCCCGAATGGTCTCGGACATGGTTGGGCGAGGGTCATTCCACCACCACAGCATGAAGAGCGGCGGGAGGATCGCGAGACCGGCAAGGACGGCCCAGCCCGACAGTGATCGCACGTTCCCTGCAATACCTGCGATGGACACCGCCGCAACCCAGAGCATGGCAAAGATGGCTTTGATGGATACAAGTTGCATAGTCCAAGTCTAGGCTCCCCCGTCGAACCGCGCTGTTCCAGAGTGCACACGTAAGCCAGGGAGACGTCCAACGTAACGGTGCCAGCACGGCCGGAGGCCGAACGCCGGCGCTACGTCAGAGCCGGGTCGCAGATCACTTAAGAGTTCACGTGCCCGAGTCCTTGTGCATAAGCGCACAGACAGTCACGTTGCCTCGTGTCAGGATCGTTATACGCCGGGGAGACAGACCCGACTGCGGCGAGAACCATATGCTATTCATCGTCGGCGTCGTCATCGTGTTGATCGCGGTGTTCATCATCCAAAGGAGGCGGGTGCCAGGTGGCGTGAACTCCGCCAGTCTCGGCTCGATGAGCGCGCAATGGCTCGCGGAACATCGCGCGTCGCACTCACCGTAGAGTTCCAGTCGAGCTCTGGTCGAGAATTCGTTCAGAAACCAGGAGGTACAAGATGGGGCTCGTTTTCCATCGTAGGCTGGCGATACCGCTGTGGGCCATTGCGTTCCTCACGGTTGCTCTCACAGCACCACCGCCCGCGACACTGTTCCTGATGCCGCCCACGACGCTATTTGTCATAGCGCTCCTTGGGATCGCCGCGATCATGTTCACGATGCCCGGCGTGGTTCCGTGGTTGCGTACGGCTCGCTCAGTCGTCCGTGCCGTTCCGTCCTAGACACCGGCACAAGACGAGTATGGCGATCACAATGGCTGCCGGGGCCTGCGTGCGTCCGCTCGACGAGCCGAATGAGAGCACAGCGGACGACGCGCTGGACCTCGTTCGCCGACGTGACGGAGGTTGGCAGATAGCGCGACCGCCGGCCTAACGCGTCCCCGCCCACGGGACCGTCCATGAACCGGACGGCCACCGCTCCCTCGCTCCTGGTCGCCCCTGCCTGATGAGCGCTGCTGGTGTGCATTGCGGCACAGACAAGCACCAGCCAGCGTGTCACGCTTTAGATGCGGCAAACAGTAGGAGGAGGTTACCTACTATGGCTCACAGCTCTTCACGACCGTACACGACAGCAGTGCTGCTCGATGAAGACCAGGGCGTCTTGCGATGTGCAGCGTGTCCGATGTGTCATACGGTCACGTCTGTGACCCAGAACGCGATCGAGGCCGGCGGCGAATGGCGCTGCGTCAGGTGCGGGCAGCACTGGGATGCCAGCCGACTGGCGGCGATCACGAGGTATACCGCGTGGGTCGCCGATTTCGACCGCGTAGGCAGGCGGGGCACTGAAGGCAGTCAGAGCGCGGCGCTCTACCGCGATTCGCCGACCGAACGGCTGGGCGGCACACCGTGACGTTCGCCACGAGCCGCCTTGAACCAGCGCTGACGAGGGCAGCCCTCGCGACAACGTTCAACCAGGCTCGGCCGCTCGTCGTTCCCGGCCGACTCTCGCGTGCAACCGCTGTCGTCGGCGACTTGCTTGGGGCGACAGCCATCGCACTCTGCATCCCGTTCGTGATCTTGGCTATAGGAACGCCGATCGCGTTGTGCGTACGACTGCTGTTATGGATTGTCGGGATGCGGTGGTGAGGAGTGCCTCCACATCCGTAAGGACGAACGTAAGGACGAATTGTTGGCCGTAGTCAAAACGGTCTCACGAAAACGAAGACAACCAATGGCAAAACAGATTGTGTACGGCGATGCTTCACGGCAGGGGATTCTTCGCGGGGTCAACAGCTTGGCCAACGCGGTCAAGGTCACGCTCGGACCGCGGGGTCGGAACGTGATCCTCGACAGGAAGTTCGGGTCGCCCACCATCACCAAGGACGGCGTCACGGTGGCGAAGGAAATCGAGCTGAAGGATGCGCTCGAGAACATGGGCGCGCAGATGGTGAAGGAAGTGGCGAGCAAGACGTCGGACGTCGCCGGAGACGGCACCACGACGGCCACGGTGCTGGCGCAGGCCATCTATCGCGAAGGTGCGAAGAACGTCACCGCCGGCGCGAACCCCATGGCTGTCAAGCGCGGCATCGACAAGGCGGTCGACGCGATCACGACGGAGCTCGAGAAGATGTCCAAGCCGGTGACCGGGTCGATGATCGCCCAGGTGGGAACCATCTCCGCGAACCACGACGAGACCATCGGACGAATCATCGCCGAAGCCATGGAGAAGGTGGGCAAGGACGGAGTCATCACCGTCGAAGAAGCGAGGAGCATGGACACCTCGCTCGATGTCGTCGAAGGGATGCAGTTCGATCGCGGCTATCTGTCGCCGTATTTCGTCACCGATCCGGAACGGATGGAAGTCGTGCTGGAGAATCCAGTCATTCTCATCCACGAGAAGCGAATCAGCGCCATGAAAGACCTTCTGCCGCTGTTGGAGCTGGTCGCGCGAGCTGCCCGTCCGTTGCTGATCATCGCGGAAGACATCGAGGGTGAGGCGCTGGCGACCATCGTGGTCAACAAGCTGCGCGGCACGCTGCAGGTCGCCGCGGTGAAGGCACCAGGCTATGGGGATCGCCGGAAGGCCATCCTCGAAGACCTCGCGGTCCTGACCGGGGGCAAGGCCGTCACCGAGGATCTCGGTGTGAAACTCGAGAGCATGAAGATTGAAGACCTGGGTCAAGCGAAGAAGGTGACCATCGACAAGGACAACACCACGATTGTGGAGGGCGCCGGCAACGCGGCGTCGATTGCGGGTCGGGTCAAGCAACTGCGGACGCAGGTCGAAGACACCACGTCGGATTACGACCGCGAGAAGCTTCAGGAGCGGCTCGCCAAGCTGGTCGGTGGGGTGGCGATCATCAAGGTTGGCGCGGCGACGGAGACCGAACTGAAGGAAAAGAAGGCGCGCGTCGAGGACGCGATGCATGCGACCAAAGCGGCCGTCGAAGAGGGCATCGTCCCCGGCGGTGGTGTCGCACTGCTGCGGGCCTCGAAGGCGCTCCAGAATCTAGAGGTCGTTGGCGACGAGCAAATCGGCGTCAAGATCATTGCTCGCGCGATCGAGGAACCGATGCGATGGATCGCCGCGAATGCCGGTCACGAAGGCTCGATCGTCGTACAGCGCGTCAGAGAAATGAAGGAGGAAGAGGGCTTCAATGCCCAAACGGAGCAGTACCAGAATCTGGTACACGCCGGCGTGATCGATCCGACCAAGGTGGTCCGATCGGCTCTTCAGAACGCCGCGTCCATTGCCTCGCTTCTGCTGACGACCGAAGCCGTCATCTCATTGATTCCCGACAGGCATCAGAACGAGGCGGCGGCGATGAGCGGCATGGGTGGGGGCATGTACTGACATGAGGGCCGCTACGGCGAACGGCTAGCGGACACCAATCCATCAACGACTCGGAGCTGATCGTTCGATCAGAAGATGTCGCTCCGCCAGTAAAGCACGTCGTCACCAGACAGCGGTGCGCGCAACACCGTCGATCCGAGAGGCCGCATCATCAGGACTTCTGTCGAGGGGCTCGCCGACACAATCGTGACCTGCGGAGGGACAAAGCCGCGAGGGAGCCAGGCGCAGATCGTCGGGCGGCGCTCGACCGGTTCACGTGCGATGAGCGCCTGTAGAATGGCGCCGACTCGCGCGCCGGAAGGATCACGATCGCCGCACTCCTCGACGGTCCACGTGCCGCCGGCGATGCTGACCACGACATACGCAGCGGCGGTGATGCCTTCTTCGGCGATGAAGAAGTGCAGTTGGCGCGCGCCAGCGGTGCCCAGCCCCGCAAGCAACCGCTTCTTCGTGATCGCGTACTGCACGAAGTCCACGTCCCGATCGAGATGGAACCGGAATGGGTCAGCCCGGACCTGCCCCATCGCCACGACGGCGGCCAAATCTCGTTCCTCGCCGCCACGGATCAGCGCCATGGGCGCGCCGCGACGCAACGGTTCCGCGACACTGATTTCGACGTCGGTCATTGGAACTACGTCGAAGCCGTCAAGCTGTTGTTCGTGGCTCATGTCTGAAAAGAGGAGCGCCATCGCCGCTCCATCGCGCGCGGCTTGCTCGAGCAGCCGATCGACGAGCTCTCGCGCGGGCCCGCCCGTAGGCAGCATAGTCTGGGGCAGGATCTCGCCGATTCCGCACACACGCACCGGCTGTTGATTGAGGATCGCCGCAAGATCGTATTGCGTGGCGCTGGCAAGTACGTCGCCACCCTCCACCAGCGCAAGTCGTCGCTGGTGACGGCGCCCCCATGCGGTCTTCAGCCGGGCGGCCTCAAACTGGGCGTAGGCGTGGCGGCTCAGGCCTCCGGAGCAGATCGAGTTTGCGGTGTCGAGAACGCGCTCGAGAATCGGCCCGTTGGCTGAGATGATAATCGCCACAGACAAACCATCGCGTCCGAAGGCATGGTACTCGGCGCTATACCACCGCTTGCGGATTGAACTTCTCCGCTGCCAGCGGCGTGCTCCACCTCACCAGGCGCGACAGACGGCCACGGCCGGCCACGAACCTGATCCCGTGTCCGAGCAATGATCACGTCTCGGTTCAGATCGATGAACTCGTGCAACATCACATCGCTCGCGATCAGCGACGAGCCATCATCGGAATAGACGCGTCACGCATCTGAGGCCGTTCTCGTGAGCGCAGGTAACGGTCGCGCGACAAACAGGCGCCGACACGGCTTGGCGATCAGGCGCGCCCAGCGATTCGCGCGACTCACACGTGCGCTGTCGGTCGCAATCCCCGTGTTGGCGTACATCTGCCGGTAGAGCTTCGAAATCAGCACAAAGGCCAATCGCGCCCGCAGTGTCGGCGTGCATCGGGAGCGCGCCCAGATCCGCCGCAGGCTGTAGAACTCATCCCACACGGCTTGAGTCCTCGCCCGAATCTCGTCGGCCGACATCACTGGGTGCGGGGCGTACACCTTCGGACGTTGGTCCTGTGGGATCAGCCAGTGACGGGTGATCGGTACTCCGCCGACGTGCGCGGCATCGGACCCGAGACGCTTCTCCCAGGCCTCGAAATCCACGGTACCCGGATACGGAGTCAACATGACGAACTGCGCGAAGGTGAGCATCCGCCCGATTCGCGACGTCGACGGTCGCCTGGAACGTGGACGGGCGATCGCTTGGAAGTCCGAAGATGAAGGACCCAAGGACGTGCACCCCGTGCTCGCGGAACGTGCGCAGGCGCGCGACCAGCGCCTCGCCGACGTCGTTGAAGCGCTTGTGCACATCCTTCAGGCCTTCCGGCGTGACAGCCTCCACGCCCACAAGTGCGCCCTTGATGTTGGCGCGCCGCATGGCGTCCAGGAACGCGGTGTCCTCGGCCGCCTCCATCGTGATCTGCGTGAAGAACACCATGTCGGATGGCAATTGCGCCAAGCGGCCCATCAATTCAAATCGCTCGGCTCGCAGCGCACGCAGCTGCTCGAGCCGCGCTGCGTTGCGCTGCCGCTCCGCCATTGCCAGATCGGCCAACGTCACCGGATAGAAGTTGTCATCCGCCAGTGCGATGAACCGAAAACCCCGGCGGCGTAGCTCCGCGATCTCGTCCACGACGGCGTCCACGCGCCGCTGTCGCGGTTTCTGGCCGTCGGTGCGCCAGACGGAGCAGAACGAGCAATGCTTCGGACAACCACGCACGGTCTGGACGGAGCCCCACATGTAGCGTCCATGCGGCAGCAGCTCCCACCGTGCCGCAACGAAGCGCTCGGCATCGACGCGTCCGGCTTCATAAATGGGTTTCAAACTGCCTTGCGCGGCGTCGTTCAGCACGAGAGGCCATGCCACGTCGCCATCACCCTTGACGACGGCATGCGCGCCGCCCAGCTCCTGCGCCTCACCCGGATAGAGCGTCGCGTGAATGCCGCCAAAGATGATCGTTGCCCCTCGGCCCCTCGCGAGCGTACCGATCTCGTAGCCGCGAAGCGCGTTACCCGTGTGGATCCCGATGCCCACTACGTCTCCGGCCTGTACGCTGCGGATATCGAGCGGCTCCAGCGTCTCGTCCGTGATGCGCGGCGGTCCGTATGAAGGCGGGGTCGCCCCGGCAAGGACGAAGAGCCATCGCGGTGTGATCACACCGACTCCAAACGACAGGTGGCTCGGATTCACCAGATGGACGGTCATCGCGGGAGCTTCGGCGTCGAGGGGTCGCTCACGTGCACCTCCAGAGAGTTGTGGCACCCGAGACGTACCAAGGGGCGCGCTCGTTCGATTGATAGCCGTGTGCCGTGTCGAAGGTCGGCAAGTTGTTCCAAGCCAACCGGAGAGACATTCGTCACGCTCCTGAGCGGTAGCGATTCGCTGCCGAAAGCTCGGAGGCTGAGGCGACGTCACCCCGAAGGCGTGGCACCAGTCTGGCGGGCAAATGTAGTGTATCGCACATTTCGATCGTCACCGGCGTGATACGTTAGCAATTGAACATGCTTTTCTGAGCTGTGCTCGCAGCCCGGCAGCTGCGCCCCTCCAGTCTCATCGAAGCGCCTGAGATCCCTTCAGGCCCGCTCGGAGGAGACGCCATGGGCACATCAACCGTACATTCGACTCGGCTTCTTCCTGACGGCACGCCGCTACACAATCGCCTTCTCGCGGCGCTTCCGGCTGCTGACTACGCACGTATTCAGAAGCATCTGCACATGAACACCGGTGTGATCGGCCGTGCGCTTCAGGAGCACGGCGCGCCCGTCACCGACGTCTATTTCCCGAATGGGGGCGTGTTCTCCGTCACCAACGAAATGCGTAATGGGGCACTCGTCGAAGTCGCGACCGTAGGCATCGAGGGCATGCTCGGGATCGGCGTATTTCTCGGCGATCGCTCGGGCGCGGGCCGAACGTTCCAGCAGGTGCCGGATGGTCCCTTCCCATCGATGAGCGTACGTCGCTTCGTCAAAGAGAGCGCGACGCCCGGACGGTTTCACGACGTCGTGGCGCTGTACGCGCAGGCCAACCTCCTGCAGATCATGCAAGGTACGGCGTGCAACGCATTGCACGGGGTGAAGCAGCGCTGTTGCCGGTGGCTGCTTCAGACCCAGGATCGCGTCGGCTCGAGGGAGTTTCTCTTGAAGCAGGAGTTTCTCGCCATCATGCTCGGTGTGCACCGTCCCACGGTCACGCTCGTCATGGGAACGCTGCAGGATGACGGGCTCATCACGACCAGGTACGGACGAATTCGCGTGCTGAAAAGAAGAAAGCTTGAAAATGCCGCATGCGAGTGCTACGAGGTCATTCGCGCGCACTTTCAGCGGCTCGGGTTGTGACTGGCGTTTGATAAGGCGGTTCGCTGCGTCGGAGGACTCGGGTCAGTCGCGCAAGACGACGCTCAGAAGAGAGTTGTGCACCTTCAGCCGCCGTGAAGGTCGCACGCGAATCGCTCGATGAGCGCACATTCCAAGCGGCCTGGTCGGAGGGGGTCACCGTTGGACAGAGCTATCGACGAGGTCGCAGCTCTCGGTGCGCCGCGCCTCGCCGCGACGCCGATACGTGATCGACGACGTTGCCGGCCATCGCGACGAGGAACTAAAGAACCCTGCTCCATTACTTGCGTAGCGTTCTGAAGCCCGCCCGTACCTCCTCGCAGAAGAGTTCCGGCTGTTCCCAGGCGGCAAAGTGCCCGCCTTTGGCGAGGGCGTTGAAATGGATGAGATTGTGGTAGGCGCGCTCGGTCCAACTCCGCGGAGCTTGGTAGACCTCCTCAGGGAAGACGCTTACGGCAGCCGGAACGGAGATGTTGTAGTCGTTGAAGAAGGCGCCCTTGTATTCCACATAGAGACGAGCGCTGGACACGCCCGTGTTCGTCAACCAGGAGAGGGTGATGTTGTCGAGGATGTCGTCCCGGGTCAGGTCGCCGTAGGGCTCCCCATCGAGAAAGAGTTTCACGATGTGCCCGTAGCTGGCCACGTCGTGGTCGATCATCCAGGCGGCAAGGGCGACGGGTGAGTCCGCCAACCCGTACAGGGTTTGCGGGTGTGCGGCCATCATCAGTTGCGTAGGGACGTGCTGGTAAAGGAATGCCATCTGGTCGTATGCCCGCTGCTCCTCAGCCGAGAGACCGGCCGGCGGCGGCCCGCCGGACTGAAGCGCCTTGGCAACGTCAGGGGGCGCGGCACCGGAGAAGTTCAGATGGATGCCGATCAACTCCGGGGGTGCCTGTTGTGCCATCAAGTTCGTGACGAACCCACCCCAATCACCACCTTGCGCCGCGAATCGGCTGTACCCGAGGCGCTTCATCAGCTCGACCCACGCCCGCGCCATGCGAGCGGGGTCCCAACCCGGCGTCGTGGGCTTGCCTGAAAACCCGTAGCCGGCCATCGACGGGATCACCACGTGGAAGGCGTCCGACGCGCTGGCGCCGTGAGCCGTGGGGTTGGTCAGCGGATCGATGATCTTCAGCTGCTCGATGGGCGAGCCAGGCCAGCCGTGGGTGACGATGAGCGGCATGGCATCTTCATGTCTCGACCGGACGTGAATGAAGTGGATATCCAACCCGTCGATCTCGGTGATGAATTGGGGATGAGAGTTCAGTTGCGCCTCGCACCTCCGCCAGTTGTAATCGGTCGCCCAATACCGCGCGAGCGCTTGAATGAAGGCGAGTTGCACGCCCTGCGACGGATCGCCGACGGTTTCCTTCTCCGGGAATCGCGTCGCCGCGATACGCCGGCGCATTTCATCGAGCTCCGCTTCTGCAGCCTCGAAACGAAACGGACGAATCGCGGCAGTGATGTCAACTGCTTGCTCGCTGCGTTGCTGTGTCGCGGTCGCGGTCATAATGTCCTCTTTTCGAGTTGGCCCACTGTGGATTCCGATCGATCCAGGGCGTCTATTTCGTGAACACGTGGCGCACCGTTCGAGTGGCCTTGCCTTGTTAGTTGCGCAGCGATCTGAAGCCCGCGCGCACGTCCTCTGTTAAGAGTTGTGGCTGTTCCCAGGCCGCAAAATGGCCACCTCTGTCGTGCTTCTTGTAGTAGATGAGATTGGGATATGCCCGTTCCGCCCAACTGCGTGGGGCCGGATAGAGCTCGTCAGGAAAGACGCTGACCGCAACCGGAACGGTCGCGGCGACGCCCTTGACATCGAAGAACGACTTCCCCCAGTTCTCCCAATAGAGACGACCGCCAGAAACGCCGGTGTTCGTCAACCACGTAATGGTGACGTTGTCGAGGATGTCGTCGCGCGTGAGGCCCTCAGACTGTCCTTGAAAGACGCGCGTGATGAGCTCATAGCTGCGCGCGTCGTGATCGAGGAAATACGCCGCCAGGCCGACGGGTGAATCCGCGATTCCGTACAGCGTCTGCGGTCGCAGCCCCATCTGGAAGCCGTAGCCGATTCCCTTTGCGTATACGAAGCTCAGTCGCTCATAGGCGACCTTCTCCTCGGCTGAGAGACCTGCTGGAGAGGGCGCACCGGAGAAAGCTGCCTTGTCGATGTCGACCGGAATCACGTTCGGCATGTTGGTGTGAATGCCGAGCAATCCCGGAGGGGCCTGCGCGCCCATCACCTCCGTGATGATCGCCCCCCAATCGCCACCCTGCGCCACGAATTCCGTGTATCCGAGGCGCTTCATCAGCACGGTCCAGGCCCGCGCAATGTGAGCGCGGTCCCAGCCGGTTGTGGCCGGTTTTCCTGAATATCCGTAGCCCGGCATCGACGGAATCACTACATGGAAGGCATCCGATGCGCTCCCGCCATGCGCTGTGGGATTGACGAGGGGATCGACAATCTTCAGCTGCTCGACGACCGAGCCGGGCCAGCCGTGCGTGACGACGAGCGGCAGCGCACTGTCATGCTTCGAACGCACGTGGATGAAATGAATGTCGAGTCCATCGATCTCGGTGATGAACTGCGGCAAGGCGTTTAACCTGGCCTCGCACTTGCGCCAGTCGTACTCGGTTGCCCAGTACTCCGCGAGGGCTTGCACCGTCGCGAGCTGCACGCCCTGCGTGGCGTCCGGAACCGTCTCCCGCTCGGGCCACCGCGTCGCGTTGATGCGCCTGCGCAATTCGGTCAGTTCCGCTTCCGGAACATCCACACGAAACGGGCGAATCACCGTCGTGTCACTTGCCTGTTCCCTACGTTGTGCGGTCGCGGTTGGCGTCATGGTGTCCTCCTCTTGCTTTGTTCTGGCGATGTTTCCGATGAGCGGCTATCGCAATCCTGATGGCGCGCACTGCCGAAGTGGACATCTTCGCCGCGTGTGGATCACGCGACCTTCCGTTTGCCTTGCTGGCAGAACCCGAGCAAGTCGCGGTTGACGAGATCGGCATGCGTGGCGGTGAGGCCGTGCGGCAGGCCCGGATAGTAGATTTCCACAGCCCCCTTGATCAGCTTTGCTGACTTCTTCGCCGAATCCTTGACGGGCACGATCTGGTCGTCCTCACCGTGCATGACCAAGGTCGGGATATCGAACTTCTCGAGGTCTTCAGTGAAGTCGGTTTCAGAAAAGGCCTTGATGCTGTCGTACGCGTTCTTGAGGCCGGCCTGCATGCTCCAGAGCCAGAACTGATCCAGCGTGCCTTGCGACACCTGCGCACCAGGTCTGTTGGCGCCATAGAACATGGGAGCGAAGTCTTTGTAGGCCTGCGAGCGGTCCTTGGCCAAGGCGCTCCGCAAGCTGTTGAATAGCTCAATGGGGAGTCCTTCGGGATTGGCCGCAGATTTCAACATGATCGGTGGCACGGCGGCGATGAGGACCGCCTTTACCAGACGCCTCGTGCCGTACCGTCCGATGTAGCGCGCGACTTCTCCGCCGCCGGTGGAGTGGCCCACCATCGTGATGCCCTTGAGATCCAAGGCCTCGATTACGGCTGCCAGATCGTCGGCATACCCGTCCATGTCGTTTCCGGACCAAGCCTGGCTGGATCGGCCATGGCCACGACGATCGTGTGCCACGACTCGGAAGCCGTGCTGTGCGAGGAACAACATCTGGCCGTCCCACATATCGGAGTTCAGGGGCCATCCGTGCGAGAGTGTGACGACCGGTCCCTTGCCCCAGTCTTTGTAGTAGATCGTCGTGCCATCCTTCGTCGTGATCGTGCTCATGTGCGTGTCTCCTGAGAGTTCTGGAGGCGCGCCTCCGCGCGCGAGCTCTGTTTCATCGCTCAGTTCGTTGCGGTCGCGATCCCTTGCGGGCGGCCTACCGTAGCAAGGCCCAGTCCAGCACTGACGAACACCGTGGAGTGAGATTTCCGCCGCCAATCGCGAGTTCGCACACGGCCGCCGGTAACGAACGCTCGTGACCGCGACGACGCGTTGTGAGATGTCATGGCGACATCCCCAAACAGCGGTGCGCGGGAGTATCAGGTCTACCAAATCGGTTAGGAGTCATTGCCGTCACGATCGCGAAGACGCGGTGAAACTCGACCTGCCGTCCGACCGCGGGTGGACGCTGGTGATCGCCGCCAGAAGCCTACTGGCGGTAAACTCCGCACATGACTCGCTGCCTGCTGGCCGCCGCGCTCCTCGTCCCGTTCGGCCTCGCCGTCGTCGTCGCGCAGGAGCGCGTCGACACCGAGATGCTGACGCGCATTCGCGCCGAAGGCCTGCAGCGCTCGCGCGCGCAGGCGCTGTTCCTGACGCTCACCGACGACATCGGCGCGCGGCTCACCGGCTCCCCCTCGCACCTGCGCGCCGCGCAATGGGCGCGCGATCGCTTCGTCGAGTGGGGCCTCCAGAACGCGCATCTCGAGCCGTTCGAGTTCGGACGCGGCTGGTCGCTCGAGAAAATTTCGGTCGAGATGACGGAGCCCCGCTACATGCCGCTCATCGCATACGCGGAGGCGTGGACGCCCTCTCCCGCCGCTGTCATCAGCGGACGGCCGGTCTACGTCGGCGACAAGAATGCCGCCCAGATCCAGGCGATGGCTTCCCAGCTTCGCGGCGCCATCGTCCTCACGCACCTGCCGCAGGCGCAATTCGTCGAGTCCGATCGGCCGCAGCCGGGACTCGACGATCGCCCCGTCGCCACCGGCAACCCGGCGCTGCCGCCGGCGCGAAGCACCACGCCGCTGAACGAACTGCTGCCGATCCTTCAGCGCGCTGGCGCGGCCGTGGTGCTGAGGCCGGGACCTTACCGCGACGGCACGGTCGGCGTGCAAGGCAATCGGAACACCAGTTCCGATGCGGTGCCATCGATCTCCATGGCGACCGAGCAGTACAACATGCTGGCGCGGCTCACCGCCTCCGGAAAGCCTCCCGAGCTCCGGATTGAGCTGCGCACGCGCTACCAGGAAGACGATCGCAACAGCTACAACGTCATCGCCGAAATCGCGGGGCGCGATCCGCAGCTGCGCGACCAGATCGTGCTGGTCGGCGCGCATCTCGACTCGTGGCATACGGGCAACGGCGCCACCGACAACGCCGACGGGGTGGCGCCGGTCATGGAAGCGATGAGGATTCTCGCGGCGCTCGGCGCCCAGCCGCGGCGCACGATCCGCGTGGCGCTCTGGAGCGGCGAGGAACAGGGGCTGCTCGGCGCGCGCGCGCACGTCGCGCAGCATTTCGCGGATCAGGCGTCACGCGACAGGCTGGCCGTTTACCTCAACGACGACCCGGGCAGCGGCAGGACGCTCGGCTTCTACATGGAAGAAAACGCGGCCGCGAAGGCAATCTTCGACGCCTGGCTTTCGCCGCTGCGCGACCTCGGCGCCACGCGCAACATCATCGAAGGGATCGGCAGTACCGACCACGTCCCCTTCAACGACATCGGCCTGCCCGGCTTCAACGCCATCAAGGATTTCGACGCCTACGACGAGCGGACGCGCCACACGAACGCCGATTATCCGGAGCGGGTAAGCGAGGACGAGCTCAAGCAGGCAGCCATCGTGATGGCGTCCTTTGCCTGGCAGGCGGCGATGCGCGACGGGCCGATGCCGCGCGCACAGCGGCGCTGATAGTTCCGTGGAGCGTACAGAACTCAGAACTCTTCTAGCCCTGCTTTTCTGACGCCGCTTCCCCGGCCGCGACACGCATCAACGCGCGAACGAAACGCGCACTGCTGTCCTTGGGGCCGGTGATATGTTCGCGGACAACCACTTCCGGCGTTTCCCTCGGCGTTCCGGATCCGCTCGTCGAAGTACCCCCAACTGGTCGTCTGGTCGCCAATCGCGACAACGCGGCGGATGAATCCACGCCGCACCAGGAGCTCGAGCTCGAATGCCGTGCCCCTGCGCTCGGGGCCGAACCCGCGCACGTCCAGCAGAATGGCGTCGCTCATCTCCATCATCTGCTCGACGGTGCCGCGCCACGCCGTCTCCAGGCAGAAGACCTCATTCACGCGGAAGCGCCCCTCCCGATCGGGATGGCGAACGAGCCTCGCGAGCAGATGTTCGCGGGTGACGGCGCCAAACAGGAACAGCTCGTGCACCTTCGCGTTGACGAATTTGCCGAACTCATAGAGATCCACGTTCAGACGCACGAGATCGGGGCCGGCAATCTGATTGACAGGCCCCACGTAGCGCCAGTCGGTCTGCACCGCGTCCAGAAGCCGTTCAGCAGCTTTACTTCTGGAAAAGACCCGCAGCACAAGCAGGCTCCGCGCAGGTGACCGGATCGTCCCGCGTCGAACGACCACGGCGTAGGCCGTACACGCGAGCCCTGCCCATGACGCGCCCGCCAGCCCGGTCTGCCACATCGCGAAGTCACTATCGAGGCCGAGTCCAACCGCAAACAGCAGCGCGATGAACGTGAGACCCATGCCGGCGGAAATCGAGATATCGCTCACAAAGCCGCGTTCCTGCCAGCGAGCCACCACATCGATCGCTTTCCTCCCCCCGTACACCGAGGCCCCGACGACCATCGTCGCTACCGCGAGAATCGTGCTGGCGAGCGACAATGCCAGTGCGTCCGGCTGCCGCATGCACGAGATGAACACGAGAGACCAGAATGCCGCGAGGATGCCGCCCAGCACCACCGTCAGCAGCAGCGTGAGCGGAACAACGACCGCGCGCAGCTTCCGGTGCGCGATGGTGAAGTAGAGCGCCGCGAGAAGGAGCGGCGGTCCGATAGCCTCGACCGGGTCGGCCTCGGTGCCCGCCGGCGCACCCGCGGCCTCGAGTACGGACAAGACAATCCCAAGAACTACCGAGCCGAGAAGCACCAGCGTCTTCGAGCCCTGCGGCCGGACATTTACGAAGGCCGGCACGGCACCGACGAAGCAGACTGCAAGGAAGTACCCGACCATGTCGGGAGTCGCGAGAGCGGTACCGAGCGTCGGTGCGAGCACCGCCGAGATGACGACGAACACGCCGTAGGCAATCCAGGTCGCGCGCCGAACCATTGACAGCCGCGATCTCGACGCGCGTTCGAGGTCCGCCAACGTCGAGTGATCGAGCGTGCTATCGAATCCCTCAGAGCCAAGGGACGAGGAAAACGCGCTCGATTGCTTTGCCACCCACGCGTCCGGCAGCGCCGCGCGTTGGCGCAAGCGCATCAGTCGCCGGACCTGGGTGTCGTACCGTCGCAGCACGAAGGGCGCCACCACCACGGCAATGAGCACCGCCAGAATCAGCGTGCCGAGCAGCAGTCCTATGAAGCCGCCTTCCAGCGCCGAGTCGATGTACTCGGCCTGCCCTTCGGCCAGACACACCGCGTCGATCACGGGCCGGGCCTCGCGGCAGTTTCCTCGTCTGCGGTTACGAAGTAGCCGCTGCGCTCCAGTACATGGCGATGCCAACGCGTCGCAAGGAACCCGGGCACCATCCAGTACACGCAGACATACAGGAGCGCGAACCAACCGCTCACCGTTTCCGACTCGATCAGGGGGAGCAGGCGCGCAACCAGCTGACTGGACGCCAGGGAAACGACAAACGCGATGAGGGCGGTCCGATACAGACGTTTCGACAGCGCCCAGATCGGCAAGACCAGCGCGGCCAGCCAGGAGAACCCGGACCGATGCAGCACGCAGTCACCAGAGGCGTGCATGTAGATACGCAGGTGTGCCATGCGAGTGCTAGCGTCGCTCAGAGCCGGACGGATGTAGCCGCAACGCTCCCAAAACCGATGCGCGAAATCGTCGCACCCGCGGGAGACGCTGTGACTATGAACGCCGAGCACCGCAAAGTCTAGGGTTCATCAGCCTTGCGCGATCGTGCCGCAATCCTCGAACCTTCCCACGATTGCACTGCGAGAGTGAATCTGCTGTTCGTTTCAACCGTCTTGTTCGTTTCCCTTGAAGTGGCGAGCACTGCAACAGGGGAGGTTCCAGTGAAGACTGATCGCGCGGGGCGGCGGCACGTGGGAGATCGGCGGCAAAGCGCCTTCCCGGATCTGCACGAGCGATTGGAAAACAAGCGGCTCGCTATCGACCATGAGCGCAGACGTGTCATCCGACGAGAGGCGGATCGGAGTGCGGTTCACTGCGCGCGTCGGCCAACACCGTGAGCGCGATGGAGTTCGGCGATTGCCGTTTCGCACGCGCTGGCGGAGACATCCCACGATCACGTTCCCGATGCCGGCGTGAAACGTGGACCGACAGAGTGACGCATGGAACGCTGGGCCACGGTGAAACGCCTCCACCAGGCCGCTCTCGAACGAACCAGGAGCCAGCGCGCCGCGTTTCTGGACGACGTGTGTGCCGGAGACGGGGCGCTGCGGCGCGAAGTCGTGAGGGCTCTCACTCTTCTGCCATGAAGCCGTTAGAGTGACGCCGATCCAAACGTGTTCGGTCGTCCTCAGAGATTCTGTCCTGATAGAGCGCCCACAGGTACGCCGACCACCATGCGTCGGGAGCTACCTGCAACGCCAATAGGGACATGTTGAAGCCGCCTCGCTCTGGCCTCGTTCCCACATTGATGGATGCTCCCATGGGACACCTCGCATCACTCATAGTCAAAAAACGGGCCAGGGCGTGTCATGTGCTTTTCCCGTTCTTGTTGAATGACTTCTTCCTTACTTCCGGGTCGAGGGACGATCGAACACGATGGATGACAGCCCTACCGGGGTAGTCGCCCTTCTGTGTTCCTCCCTGCGCGCGCACGCTAAAGCGTGCGCTCTACGGGTTCAGTTCCGCGCACGCTGAAGCGTGCGCTCTACTTGTAGAATTCCACGCGCGCTTCGCGAACGAATACCGGGTTCAGCGGCGCGAGCGAAATGGGTCCGTTGATGCCGAGTACGGCAATCTGAATGCGCTCGCCAGCCTTCACCGCGTCGCTGATCACCGCACGATTCGGCAGATTGAAGCCGACCACCATGTTCCCGCTCGGCTTGCCGACCGCGCGCGGAAGCTGCCCGTTCACCCACACCTCGGCGTAGTCGTCTACGACGATGTGGAACACGGCAACGGCGCCTTCGGTATCGAAGTCCCCGATTCGCGGGGGGATGGTGAGGTTGATGCGGTACCACGTCATGAAGACACCGCCGCCCCCTCGCCGCTCGTTCAACGCCTTCGCCTCAATCGTCGGCCACGAGGAGTCGTCAAAGCTGGCGGCCCCCGCCTTCGGTTGCAGATCGTACGACACCTTCCACGGTTCGGCATTCGGTCGCGGCGGCGCTTCGACGATACGTGCGTCCATGTTCCGCCACTGTCCGCCCAGGAGCGCCACGCCTTCAGCGGTCATCACGTCGACCATATGGGCGGGCGCCCCCTGCGGGACCGGCTTCGGGGATGGAGCCGGAGGCGCCGCCGGGGCCGTACCCGCCGGAGCTGGGGTCTGCGCTTCTGCCGGAAGAACCAGAAAGACCGCCACAGATGCACACGCGATCAGTTTCGTCAGCACGTCACCCTCCTGTTGCCGCGCATTGTTCCAAACAACCGCCTTCGGCGTAAACTGCTGACATGAGGCTCCGGGCGGCGACGGCGCTCGCGATTGCGGCCATCTTTCTTTCCAGCCTGGCATGGGCGCAGTTCGGCCGCGGCGGCAACGCCAGCATCAACGCCCACATGGCACGCCCCGACAGCTTCGACGGCCGGTTCCATTACTGCCGCGCGGCGTATCGGGTGAATCCCGCGGGAGACGGCGGAGGCTGGCTGACGGACTACCCGCTGGCCGACTTGGACCTCTCGATCCGGCTGGCCGAGCTGACGAAGATTTCCGTCAGCTTCGATGGTGCGAGGTCCCCTCGTCATCTGATCGTCCGCCTCACAGACGATGAGCTGTATCAGTGTCCGTTCATCATGATGCAGGAGGTGGGCACGCTGTTCTTCAACGATGAAGACGCCGCCCGTCTTAGAACGTACCTCCTGAAGGGCGGCTTCCTGTGGGTAGACGACTTCTGGGGATCGTACGCCTGGGACATCTGGGCGGCGCAGATTCGAAAGGTGCTGCCGCCGAGTGAATTCCCGATAATCGACCTGCAGCCCGATCATCCGATTTTTCACACCATGTTCGATCTCAAGGGTGTGCCTCAGATTCCCGAGCATCAACTTCTGGTACGGCGCCAGGGGCGGAACCTCCGAGCGCGGTGCGGACAGCGCCCAGGTGCACTCACGCGCCATCGCCGATCGCCACGGACGTGTCATGGTGCTCATGACGCACAACACGGACGTGAGCGATTCGTGGGAGCGTGAGGGAGAAGACCCGCAATACTTCTACTCGTTCTCGGTGGATGGCTATCAGGTGGCCATCAACGTCTTGATCTACGCGATGACGCACTGAGCTAGCGTGCTCGAAGCTAGTAGCTCGTAGGGTGCACACAGGTACCGGCGGGCCTTAAAGTACCAGCTACCGACTCCACCTACCAACTAGCGACGAAAGTAGTCAGGCTCCCCGCCCTTGATCCATTTGATATTGCAGCCAAGGCTCGGACGCTGATCGTCGGTAACGGGCCTGTGTGAAAGGAGCGCATCCACGGCCGCCTTCAGGTCCTTTCCCGTCACCGGCATCGACGAGTTCGGCCGGCTGTCGTCGAACTGCCCGCGGTACACCAGCCGGCGCTGATCGTCGAACAGGAAAAAATCCGGAGTGCAGGCGGCGCGAAACGATTTCGCCACTTCCTGCGTGTCATCCACGAGATATGGAAACGTGTAGCCCACCTCGCTCGCTTCCTTGCGCATACCGTCCGGACTGTCATCCGGAGACGCCGACGCGTCGTTCGAATTGATCGCAATCACCGATATCCCGCGCCCCTGCAAATCCCTGGCGACCCGTGCGAACTCACCACGCACGTGACGCACATACGGACAGTGCGGGCACAAAAAGGCGACGACCAATCCTCGCGACTCACCAAAATCATTGGAGGTGACGGCCTTTCCATTGATGTCGCGCAGCCGAAATGGCGGGAGCGTCGTTCCGAGATCCAGCATCGTGGAGGGAGTGGCAACCATGCGAAGTATCGTACCTCAAACCGAAACGCGCGTTGTGTAACGCCGGAGCCCGCGAAACGCGGCGAGCATCTCGTTGTAGCTGAAGTTGGCGTTCCGTCCACTCGGGTTCGGCAGCACGAACACCGCAGAACTCTCCAATCGTTCGTTCTGCAAGCCAAGCGATACGGAACCTTTACGTTCGGGAAACATCGCGCGAAACACTGTTACGCCGACCAGCGCGACAACGGCGGGTTGATAGCGTCGAACCCGCAGCCGCAGGCGGGCGCGGCCCGCCGTGAACTCCTCGCGCCGCAATGTATCGATGCCCGGTGTCGGTCGTGCGATGAGATTCGTGATGCCATATCCCCACTCGGGCAAACGATCGTCATCGACGAATGTGATCGGCTCCGGAACGAGTCGAGCGTCGTACAGAAGCTTCCAGAACCTGTTCGAGTAGCCGGCAAAGTGATGCCCGGTCAGCGACGACCGCACACCCGGATTGATTCCGACGAACAGCACACGTACGCCGGGCCGGATGCGATCGCGAAGCGGAGGCAGAGCAGGCAGTGTCGCTCGTCGAAGGGTCGATATAATCCGAGTCATGGCTCAGTGGCTGGTGAAGGAAGAACCCGAGCATTATGGATACGACCAGCTCGAGCGCGACCGCAAAACCGTATGGGCCGGCGTGCGGAATCCGCTCGCCCAGAAGCACCTTCGTGGCATCCGGAAGGGCGATCGCGTCTTCTACTATCACACGGGCAAGGAAAAGGCCGTGGTTGCCATCGCTCGCGCGCTGACCGACGCGTACCCGGATCCCTCGGACCCCTCCGGCAAGCTGCACGTCGTCGACATCGCTCCGGACACGAAACTGTCGCACGCGGTGACGCTTGCAGCCATCAAGGCCGATCGCGCGTTCGCGTCGTTTCCGCTGGTCAGAATGTCGCGACTGTCGGTGATGCCGGTCACCGACGCTGAATGGGCGCGAATCGTCGACATGAGCAAGGCGTGATTGGTCGGTCGTCCGATTCGCAGGCCTGAAATGCGCGTATTCCTCGTTGCTCTCACAGGCGCGCTGATTGCGTCGGCGTTCGTCCTCCGCGCCCAGGAGCTGCCGCAGGTCCTCGTATCGAGGCAGCTCGCGCAGCTGGAAGGACTCAGTGCGGGAGATACGGTACGGTTGGCGGCCGATGCAAAGGGCACGAATGCACGCGAGTTCGTCGTTGCCGGCATCTACGAACCGACGCCGGACCCGGCGCGCCTTGGCAGTGTTCCTCGCGAAATACGATTGCATCTTCCAGACCTTCTCGCCTTCAAGTTCGAGCCGTCGGGTGCCGAGCACGTCGACACGATAAACGTCGCACTCGTCGATCCTGCGTCGGCCGCCGACTTCGCGCGTGAGGTGAACACGCGCACGCCTGGTGTGGTTGCGCGGCCGGCCGAAGGGGCCGCGGGGTCCGGCAGCACGTTCGTGGTGCTCGAACGCTTTCATCTGGCCATCGCCGCCGTGACGATCGTCGCCGCAACCGTGTTTCTCCTGGCTCTCACCATCATGCTGGTGGACGAACGCCGCGAAACCATCGGCGTACTCCGTCTGATCGGACTGCCGGCGCGGCGCATTCTGACGCAGGTGTTCCTTGAAGGAATTCTGATCGCGAGCGCCGGAGCGCTGTTCGGACTGGTGCTGGCGCTCGCCTCCGAAGGCATCATCAACCGCTTCTTTCAATGGCGCTACGACACGGCACTCGTCTTCGTACGCATCAGCCCGGATGTTGCCGCGTTCTGCGTGGCCATCGCCGTCCCGCTTGGCGCAGCCGCTACCGTCGCGGCCTCGTGGGCGCTGCTGCGGCGCGGTGGCTTGAGGCTCGCCCGCCGGTGACGGTGCTTCCCTTCGCCTGGCGAAGCCTCGTGCGCCAGCCGGCACGCTCGACGCTCGGCGTCGTTGGCGTGGCCGCGGTCGGCGCGCTCCTCTTTGACATGCTGCTCCTGTCGAACGGCCTGGTGGTTTCGATGCGTGAGCTGTTCGAGCGTCTCGGCTTCGACATCCGAATCATCGCGACCGATCAACTCCCCGGCGGCACACCAGACATCACGAACGCGTCGCCCCTGGCAGCCACGATCGGCGCCCTCCCGTCCGTGCAGTCCGCGTTGACGATACGAACGGAAGACTCCGACTTCCAACTGCATGGCTCATCAGCAGACGATGGTTCGATCGTGGGCGTTGGAATGGAGGCGCCGCCTCCGTGGACGATCCTGGAAGGGCGGGATCCGCAGGAGAGTCGCGAGCTTGTTCTCAATCAATACGCAGCGCGGACGCTGAACGCCAAACCGGGTTCGACAGTCACGGTGCGCGCCAGCTGCGCCGGCGGCTCGGAAGCGCCACCGTCGATCGAATTTCGTGTGGTCGGGATCGCCGAGCTTCCGTTCGAAACCCTCGAGGAACCGACGGCCGGCACAACCATGGCGAGCCTGTCCGAAGCGTGCGGTACGCCGCAGGCCGACCTGGCAGATTTTCTCGCGGTGACCTCCGCCGGGGATCCGGACGCAGCGGCAGCGGAGATCGCCGCGCTCCGTCCCGACCTGCGTGTATTCACCAACGATCAGGCGATCGGCCAGCTTCAGCAGGGCGGTTTCACCTATTTCCGTCAGATTTCCACGGTGCTGACCACGATTACGGTGTCGTTCGCGTTGCTGCTCATCACGGTGCTGCTCACGGTGTCGGTCAATCAACGGCTCGGCGAAGTGGCGGCACTGCGGGCGCTCGGCTTTTCGCGAAATCGCGTGGTGCTCGACGTTCTCTGTGAGTCGGCGCTGATCGTCGGGATCGGTGGCCTGCTCTCGCTGCCGCTGGGCGTCGCTCTTGCCGCATGGCTCGACGGCATCCTCAAGGGCATGCCGGGCATTCCCGCGCAGTTGCATTTCTTCGTGTTCGAGCCCAGGGCATTGGTCATTCACGTTGCGCTTCTCGTTGCCACGGCCATCCTTGCCGCGCTGTACCCGATGCGGATCGTCGCCCGGCTTCCGATCGCCTCGACGTTACGGGACGAGGTGGTTTCGTGAACGACGTAGTTCTCTCCGCCGTCAACGTGAGTCGGATATTTCCGATGGCTGCGGGGCCGGTGGTGGCAGTACGCGATATCACGCTCACGGTCAGGCAGGGCGAGCACACGGCGATTCGCGGACCATCGGGCTGCGGGAAATCGACCCTGCTGCACATGCTGGGCTGCGTCGACGCGCCTTCGTCCGGAACACTGAAGTTCGACGGCCGCGATGTCGCCACGCTGGACGATCGCGCGCGCAGCCTCCTCCGGCTCCGGCACATTGGATTCGTCTTTCAGCGCTTCTTTCTGCTGCCCATGCTCACGGCTGCTGAGAACGTGGAGCTGCCGCAGTCGGAAGCTGGCGTCCCGAAGCAGGAACGGCGGCGGCGGAGTCTCGAGCTGCTCGAATACGTCGGGCTCGCGGCGCGCGCCGATCACCGGCCGTCGCAGCTTTCGGGCGGCGAGATGCAGCGCGTGGCCATCGCGCGGGCACTGGCGAACCGGCCGCGACTGCTGCTGGCCGACGAGCCAACCGGAGAGCTCGATCAGGCGACAGGCGAGCAGGTGGCCACGCTGCTCGACAGGGTCAACGCCGACGGCACCGCCCTGATCATCGTGACGCACGACGGCGTGCTCGCACAGCGCGCCCAGCGGGTGCTCACGATGAAGGACGGCCGTATCGACAACGAGGCGGCACAATGATCGGACGCCTCGCCGTGCGGTCGCTCGTCGCCCATCCAGTGCGAAGCGCGGTGCTCGCAGCCGGTTTTGGCGTGGGCGTGGGCGTGATGGCGATCCTGCTCGGAGTCGCCGAAATCGTGCTCGACCAGGCCCGCGCACCGGCGCTCGTCGGCGGCGGCGATGTCGTGATTCGGCTGGGCCCCTACATTCCGGGGCAGCTCGTCCTGAGCGGAGGCCTGCAGGCGGATGACATCCGTTCCCGCATCCGCGTGGCGTCGCCGTCGCATACCGAACCGCTGTACCTGCTGCACGACGGCCGGACCATCCGCGTCCGCGCGCGAGGCGGCATTCCAAGTCTCGAACGGGCCATCGGCGACCGGGAGACAGCGGCCGTCCCAGCGTGGCGCGATCTACCGGCCGACACCGCGTGGGCCCACAACACCCCGGAAAAGGTACTCAAGCACCTCGACCGCTTCAGCGGCATTCCTGATGCACCCGCGTGGGAGCGGTCGTGGGCCGAATGGCTGTATTTCAACGGACGCGGCCAGAATGCGCGCTTCTATCTCACCTTCCTCGTCGGTCCATCGATCGGCGAAGACCGGAGGGACGCAAGCGTGCGGCTTCAGCTCGATCGAGGGCACGGAGTCGAGGACTACGACGAGAGTCACCCCATTACGAACGGCGCCGCGCTGGCCGCTCCCGATCTGACGATTGGCGCCAGCTTCGTCCGGCTCGAAGGCATGCAGTACCGCATCCACCTCGATCTTCGCGGCACAAACGGACGTCGCGTGGTCGGGGATCTCACAGTGGACGCGTCGCCAGGCCGTCTCTTCCCTCGTGCGGAATTCACGGGCGCACGCGGATGGTTGACCGGCTATGTGGTGCCCGTCATGTCGGGAACGCTGAACGGAACACTGGATGTAAACGGCGAACGCATTTCACTGGACGGCGGCGCCGGGTATCACGACCACAATTGGGGATTCTGGCAGGGCGTGTCGTGGCGCTGGGGGCAGGTCCAACACGGAGACCTGTCCTTCCTATACGGGCGCATATTTCCCCCGCGGGAGGCCGCCGATCCCGAGCGGCTTCCCGGCTTCCTGGGCGTGGTGGGCCCCGGCGGGCCGCTCGCCTACACGACGGACGTGACGATTACTGAAACAAATGATGCGCGGGGCCGCCCCTTGACGATCACGATTAACGGAAGCGGGAACAACCTCGACCTGCAGTTGCGATTCGAAGTCGAATCCATGGTGACCCGACAAGGCAGTGCATCGGCGGCGTCCGGCGCCACAGGCCTCGACACGCTCACCAACGCACTCGATTTCTTCCAGCTCCGCGGCACCTACACCGTGACCGGACGCGCGGCGGATCAGACGATCAATTTCGCTGCCCCGGGAAGCGCGGAGACGTTTAGAGGCAAGTAAAAACTTCAAAGTGCAAAGTGAAAAGTAAGTTAGGAAGTATCACGAGGTACTTCGAACTTACTTTGCACTTTAAAGTTTGCACTTTGTACTTGCGGGCTTCAGCGCAGTCCCAACGCCTTTCGGGCGGCTATTTGCGCATGACGTCGACGGCGATTCAGGGTTTCGAGGGTTCGTTCGAGGGGCAGCTGCACCTGAACCGCACGCGCCGATTCCTGGCGCCTGATCATTTCAACGCGGAAGCATTCGAAACACAGCGTCCGGGGCCGCTCCACCATCGGATCGTCGGCCGCCGACCTGAACCCGTACCTGGCTTCGCGCGCCTGGCACGATGCACACAACGGTGTCCGCGCCGCTGGTGTCCGCGCCGCCGGCGTCCGCCGCCGGGGTGCAGCAGGCCGGGGCCGAAGCCGAAGTTCGTATAACGCAAGTTGCGCGGCCATCAGATCGTCCTCCCTGTCTTCCCCCAGCATAGGGACGGGGTATGACAGACTAGGTCAATGCAATTTTGATTCGCGATTCGCGACAGGCGGCTGCTAACCGTCTAGAATTTGAGACACCTCGACCGACCGACCGCGTGCTGATGGCGACTGCGACCTCCGAAATCGATGCGTTATTTCAGCTTCCGCTCAATGAGTTCACGGCGGCGCGCAACGCGCTGGCCACGAAGCTCAAGAATGCCGAGCGTGCGGACGAGGCGGCACGCGTCAAAGCACTGACCAAGCCGCCGGTGTCCGCCTGGGTCGTCAACCAGCTCTACTGGCAGCATTCCAGCTCGTTCGAGCGTCTGATGACGGCCGGCGATCGACTTCGCTCCGCCCAGGCATCGCAACTCCGCGGCAAAACCGGCGACCTTCAGGAGCCTCTCGAGGCGAGGCGGGCTGCGCTGTCGGACCTCATTCAACGCGCCACGACCCTTCTGCGCGAGTCAGGCCACGAGCCTTCACCCGACTTGATGCGGCGCGTGACAACGACGCTGGAAGCATTGGCGACCTATGGCAGCCGCGCCTCCGCGGCGGCGGCCGGCCGTCTCACAGACGACGTCCAGGCGCCCGGCTTCGAGGCGCTGGCTGCGCTGGTTCCAGATGAAGGCGGTCGCACGCGCGAGCACGACCAGCGGCGCGTGCTTCCATTCGTATCTCAGCGTGAACGAAAGGCGGCCCGAGAAAAGCTGTCGCCAGAGGAGCGGAAGCGTCAGGAGGAAGCGGAACGGAAGGCGCAGCGCGCCGCGGCCTCAACCGCGCTCAAAAGCGCAGAACGGTCGCTCACTGAGGCCCGAAAGCACGCGGAGCGCGCCGAAGCGGCGCTCAAGAAGGCAGCCGCTCACGCGAAGGAAACGAAGAAAGAACAGGACGACTTGTCTGCCCGGCTGGAAAAAGCAAACGCGGCCGCTGAACAAGCTCGGCAGGAAGCGCATCGCATTGCCTCGGAGGCGGAAGAAGCGGCCCAGGCTGTTGCCGACGCCGAGCGCGCCCTCGAAAACGCGCGCCGGACGCTCGAAGGAATTGACATTGACGAATTGAGGAATTGACGAATTGCGTTCTGGTTCATTGACCCAATCAATCCGTCAATTCGTAATCCGTAAATTCAATTCGTTATTCCTCCCACCCGCATCTCTCCGGCCCACCGTGCGGCGCCGGGGACATCCACTCCAAACTGATCCAACACCCGCGCCACCGAGTGCTCGACGATGTCGGCGAGCGAGCGGGGGTTGTTGTAGAAGGCAGGCACCGGCGGCAGGATGACCGCGCCCATGCGCGACAGCTTCAGCATGTTCTCGAGGTGAATGTCGCTCAACGGCGTCTCGCGCACCACGAGCACCAGCTTGCGGCGTTCCTTGAGCACGACATCGGCGGCGCGGTGAATGAGGCTGTCGCCAAATCCATGCGCGATCGCTCCGAGCGTCCTGGCGCTACAAGGCGCGATGATCATTCCAGCCGTCGAGAACGAGCCGCTCGAAATGGACGCGCCCATGTCGGTGGGTGCGTAGACCGTATGTGCCAGCGCTTCGACCTGCTCGCGGGATACGGCGTTTCGTGAAGCAGCGTGCGGGCGCCCCATCGACTGATCACGAGATGCGTTTCGACAGCCGCCTCGCGAAGCCGTTCGAGCAGCCGGACGCCGTAGATCACTCCAGTGGCACCCGTGATTCCGACGATCAGTCTCATAACCAGGTCGTAGTCGGTAGTCGGTAGTCGGTAGTCGGTAGTCGGTAGCTCGTGCCTCGTAACTAGTGGTTGTGCTTTCTACCACCTACCACCTACCGACTACCAGCTAGTTCGGAATGCTACCATCGAACCGGTGTTCAGGCGGCAAACCAGCGGTTCAGTGATCTGCACGTCGTGCGGCGTGCTCGTCGGCGTGAACGACGATCGCTGCTACCACTGCGGTCGACGCAATCCAGGGCTGTGGGGCTTCGCGCCCATGCTGCGTGCGCTCGGAAACGACATGGGCTTCGTGCCGTTCGTCATCGGCACGTGCATCGTGCTCTTCATCCTGACGCTCGTCGCCTCACAAGGAAACATCGGCATGGGCGGCCTGTTCTCGTTCATGGCTCCCAGCCGTCAAAGTCTCTTTCTGTTCGGTGCCAGTGGCGCCATTCCGGTCTTTGTCGCGGAACGCTGGTGGACGGTGTTGAGCGCCGGATGGCTGCACGGCGGCGTAATCCACATCCTCTTCAACATGATGGCGGTGCGTCAGCTCGCGCCCGCCACTGCCGACCTGTATGGGCCCGGCAGGATGGTGATCATCTACATTGCCGGGGGCATTGCCGGCTTCACGTTGAGCTCTTTCGCAGGCGAATACCTTCCTCCCATCCTCTTTCTTCGCGGAGGCTCTCTGACCGTCGGCGCTTCGGCATCGATCGCGGGCCTCATCGGAGCCATTCTGTATTACGGCCACCGCAGCGGCAGCAGCATCGCGCGCAGTTATGCGTCGACCTACGTGCTGATGCTCGTGTTCATGGGCTTTCTCATGGCGGGCATCGATAACTACGCACACGCCGGCGGCTTCGGCGGAGGGTATCTCGCGGCACGCCTGCTCGATCCCCTGAAGCCGGAACGGATCGACCACGTGGTCATTGCCGTCGCATGCCTCGCTGCGTCCGTGATCGCGGTCGTAGCCTCAGTCCTGCACGGGCTACAGTTCTTCGGGTGAGCGAAGGTCAGTTTTCCTTGTTAACCTGTCACAATCGCAAATGTCATGAGAATTGCCTATCAAGGCGAACCAGGGGCTTACAGCGAAGCGGCAGCGCTCCTCTTCTCGCCTCACGCGGAAACACTGCCCTGCAAGACGTTCGACGACGTCTTCCATGCCGTGCTCCACAAACGGGCGACGCACGGAATCGTGCCGATGGAGAACTCAATCGGCGGCACCATTCACCGCAACTACGACCTCCTGGTCGATCACGAGATTCCAATCACCGGCGAGGTCGAGCTGGACGTAGTGCACTGTCTGCAGGCGCTGCCGGGAACGAAGATCGAAGACATCAAGATCGTCTACTCGCACCAGCAGGCACTGGCGCAGTGCGAGCGATATCTGCGGGAGCTCGGCGTCACCGTTGAAGCGGTGTACGACACCGCGGGCGGGGCCAAGCTGGTTGCCGAGCAGCGGCTCACGGGCGCGGCGGCTCTGGCGTCGCGCCGGGCGGCCGAGGTGTTCGGTCTCGACGTGATCCAGGAAGCCGTGCAGGACTACGAGTTCAACATCACGCGCTTCTTCGTCATTGGCGGGTCTCAGCCGACCGACGCCGACAAGACCACGATCGTCTATGCGCTGCCGAGCACGCCGGGATCGCTGTTCAAGGCGCTCAGCGTGTTCGCGCTGCGCGACATCAATCTGAGCAAGCTCGAGAGCCGGCCGATTCGCGGCCGCCCCTGGGAGTATTTGTTCTACGTCGACATCGAAGCGCGGCGCGACGAGCTCCCCTGCGCGCGCGCGCTCGCGCAGCTTGGCGAGTTTGCGAAGTGGAGCAGGGTACTCGGGACGTATAAGGGGTGGGAGCGGGCGAAACAAGTACAAACTTAGAAGTGGAAAGTAAGAAGTAAGTGGGAAGTACAACTAGCTGTTGGGAAGGTTCTTCAATCGGGCTGAGTTCTTGCGCGATGTCTTCAGCGACGCCGCGAGAATGCTGGCGACCTCGTGCGCTTCCTGGATGAGCGCCGCGTCGTGGCGAATACGCGCGTCGCGTAGGTACTCGAGCCAGTCCACGCATTCGTCGGCCTCTTCCGCCGCGACGCCAAGCTTGGACTGGAATTCAGCTCGTGATCGACCTTTCCGCGCCGCTCTGTAATTCGATCGCACCGAGTTTGCGGCTTCCCTCAACTGTCTTCCTGCCTCACGTGCTTCGTCTGTCTTCGGAAGCCGCCTGCAGAAGGCCAGTACCGCCAGGGCAAAGAGCCGTGTGCGTTCGCGAATGTCGCGTGGAGGCACGCCACGCTGACTGCATGGCGGCGGCCACCTGGAATTCGGCCTAGAATCGTGTCCCGCGAGTCAGCTTGTTGCACTTCTGAACTTACTTTCCAAGTTTCCACTTTGCACTTTTTACTTATCGAACGACCCCGCCGACCCTCGTCTCGCCGACTACCGCAACATCCCGGACGCGGAGCTGCTGCAGCGCCGCGGGATCTTCGTGGCCGAGGGTCGCCTGGTTGTCCGGCGGCTCCTGACTGGAAACAGATTCAAGGCCCGTTCGGTCATGCTCACGCAATCCGCGTACGCTGCGCTCGCCGACGTCCTTCGCACGCGACCGGATGTTCCCGTCTATGTCGTTCCGCCATCGCTCATGAACGACATCACCGGCTTCAACATCCATCGAGGATGCCTGGCCATCGGTGAACGGCCCATGCCACGGCCGTGGCGCGAAATCGTGGCCGGCGTTCGAACCCTCGTCCTGCTCGAACGCGTCGGCAACCCGGACAACGTCGGCGGGATCTTCCGGAACGCGGCAGCGTTCGCGGCTGATGCGGTCGTCCTCGACGATGCCAGCGCTGATCCTCTCTATCGGAAAGCGATCAGGACCTCGATGGGCGCGGCGCTCGTCATGCCGTTCGCCCGCGTGGGTTCGCTACCGGAGATGCTTGGCGAGCTGCGGCGGGGCGGCTTCGCCACCGTCGCGTTGACGCCGGGGCCGTCGGCGACGTCACTCTCGTCGGTTGTCAGCGATACCTCCGGCAAGCCGGTCGTCCTGACGCTCGGTCACGAAGGCGAGGGACTTTTGGAAGAAACCCTGCGGGCCTGCGAGTTTCACGCCCGCATCCCCATCTCGTCAGCCGTCGATTCGCTCAACGTCGCCGCCGCGGCCGCGGTAGCGCTGTACGAGCTCGGTCAGTCGCGGGCTGTTGCCTTCGGTAGGGCGCGGCGCCCGTAAACGTGTCGGCAGTGTCTCCGACGGTCAGGACGTTACCGGTCCGGCTGACCGGACACTACGTTGTTTTCAATGGCACTACCGTTCAATGGCGCATTCCTGCGGCCTGGAATACAAGTGACGCGCGCAACGGCCCGCGAATCGTATAATCGGCCCCGTTCCGGCTGATCGCCGGCTGTGGCGAGCCGCGTCGTGGCGCGCGGGGCGCGTGTTAGGAGGACAAATGGCCAGGAAATTGTCGTTCGGTCTCGTAGGGCTGCTCCTCGTGCTGGGAATCCGGACCGCCGCGCAGCAGTATCCGCCAGGATTCGTTGACCCTGCGCCGATTCTGGCGGCGGCATCCAAGGAGATCGGAGAAGCCAACCTGCGCTGCGTCACGTTCTCGGGCACCGGCTACAGCGGGCCCGTCGGACAGACGTTCGAGAACGCGCCAAACATCGACTGGGTGCGCAGCGAGATGGCGAATTACACCCGGACGATCAACTGGGAGACCGGCACGAGCAAGGAAACGTTCGACCGGAAACCCGGTGGCAACCCGGCTTCGTGGAAGTACGGCATCGGGTTTGTCGGTGGCACCCCGTTCCAGAAGGAAGTTCGGCAGACGCACATCGTCAACGGGGAGTACGCCTGGCATATCGACGGAACCGGGGCGCCCGTCCGGGTGCCGCCGGAGCTTGCCGAGATCTATCAGCTCGACATCTGGCTGACCCCGCACGGCTTTCTGAAAGCGGCACGGAAGCCGGGCGCGAATCCCCGGGCGGTGTGGCGTTGGGAGCAGCTCGAAAAGGGACGCGACGGCAACGTCGTCGCACCGGAGAAGGTCCACGTCGTCGGCATCACCGTGCTCGGCAAGTACCGCGTCGACGCCACGATCAACAGCCAGAACGTCATCACGCGGATCAAGACGACGGTGAACGAGCCGGCGCTGGGCGACTTCAACATCGAGCACGAGTCGACCAACTTCATCGACGCGGGGATGTCGAAGTGGCCGATCGCCTGGCACTCGCACCACGGCTGGGACGACAACTGGCAGTTCGCTTCCGACACCACCGGTCACAACGGGTACGGCGGCAAGTTCCCGATGGTCCAGGCTAATGCCTGTGACGACCCGGTGCCCGTGCCCGAGGCAGTGAAGCAGGCGCCCGCTCCGAACTACGGGCAGGTCACAGTTGAAAAGATGGCCAACGGCGTCTATTTGCTCGGCGGCGGTCCGGCCAACAGCTACATGATCGAGTTCCGCGACTTCGTCGCGGTATTCGAGGCACCGCTGAACGAAGAGCGGAGCCTTGGAGTCATCGAAGCCATCGCAAAGCTGGCGCCGAACAAGCCGATCCGCTACGTGATCGTGTCGCATCCTCACTTCGACCACATCGGGGGGCTGCGGACCTACAACCACATCGGGGCGACCTTGGTTACTCACTACATCAATCTCAAGTTCCTGAACCGGGACGTGATGACCTACAAGGCAAGGACGGTCAAGCCGGATATCGTGTCGCTGTGGCCGCCAACCGAGGTCGCCGAGGGCTACAACTACGAGGCGATCCAGGAACGCTTCGTCATCACCGACGACACGCGGAATCTACACGTCTACTACGTGCAGCCGCTGCAGCACGTCGCGGGAATGCTGATGGCGTGGCTCCCCAACGAGCGCATTGCGTTCGAGGCGGACCTCTTCGACACGCACGAGGCTCCCAGGCAGTCGCAGCTTGCCGCGATGCGCCAGTTCAACACTCAGGTCACGCGAATGAAGCTCGACGTCGCGACGATCGCTCCGGTGCATGGGAAGCCGGTGCCATTCAGCACGTTCACGCAGGCGCTGGGAACGTTGGCGAAGGGGACGAACTGAATTTTTAGGTTGCCGGGTCCGCGAGGAATGGCCAACGTCGCCTCGCGGGACCCGGCCCACGCCTACAAACTTACTTGTCGCAGGACTCGGCCTGCATTCCGTACTTTCGTACTTCCCTACTTCCCCACTTACTTCTCACTTTGCACTTTCCACTTTGCACTTGCATATACTCGTCCAATGTTCGACGTCGTCGGCGTGGGAGCCAACTCCGTCGACTACGTCTATTCACTGCCCGGGTTTCCCGATCCTGACACCGCAGCCGCCAAGCTGCGCATCACACGCCATTCCGTCATGTGCGGTGGCCAGACAGCCACCGCACTGTGTACGTGCGCCGCCATGGGCCTCCGCACCAAGTACGTCGGGACGACCGGCGGCGACGACAACGGCGAGCGCATGCGGCGCGAGCTGCGGCAACGTGGTGTCAACAGCGATCACTTTTACGTGCGCACATACCAGAAACCCGTTCGCGGTCATCCTGGTCGATGAACGTCGGGGCGAACGGGTCGTCCTGTGGCACCGTGACCCTGAACTGCAGCTGAAACCCGGCGAAATCGATGCCTCGGTCGTCGGCTCCACCAGGCTGATTCACGTCGACGATACGGACGAAGACGCCGCGATTCGCGCCGCCGCGTTGGGACGAGCCGCGGGTATTCCGGTGACGAGCGACATCGAACAGGTCACAGAACGGACGGAGGAGCTCATCGCGGCGGTCTCGATTTCGATTTTTTCGGAACACGTGCTGGAACCACTGACCGGCGAGCGCGATTTCGAGCGGGCGCTCCGGAAAATCCAACGGGAACGCGGCGGTGGTAGTAGGCCGGGTCCTTTTGGACCCGGCGGCGACATCGTGTGCGTCACGCTGGGCGCGCAGGGCGCCATGCTGCTCGCGGGCGACACAGTGCATGTCGCCCCCGGCCACAACGTGAAAGTGGTGGACTCGACCGGCGCAGGCGACGTGTTTCGCGGCGCATTCATCACCGCACTCCTGCGGGGTGATTCGCCATCCGACATTCTGCGGTTTGCAAACGCCGCCGCCGCAGTCAGTTGTACCCGCCCCGGCGCAATCGACAGTGTGCCGACGATGGAAGAAAGTGAGCGTCTCGCGAGTAACGGCCCGCGCTGAGCCGCGGCGCGCGCCGGCGAGCTCTGCGCGCCCTCGCCTGCAGACCGATGTCAGCCAGCTGCAGTTGCTTGCTTGTGCTCGTTAACGCGAAACAGGCGTGCGAGCCTTCAACGCAGGAACATCCTGGGATGTGATTCCCGGGTACTTTTTGAGCCCGATGCTGTAAAGGATGTCCACGTCCTTGTTACCTTCGAAGCAGGAGTCTTCCAGCATCTCGAAATCCTGCGTCGTGTGCCGTGTCAACATGAGCCCGATCGTGAACGGTCGGGTGTAGACGAGCGGGTCGTCCACCGTGGCCCCGTAGGCGATCGTGTTCCGATCGAGCATCGTGAAGCGCTCGGTCACGGTCGCGGCGTTGGTATAGAACGTACCTCGCCGGTCCAGAAACACGCGGCCGTTCTGGTTGGTGGTTTCGACCACCAGCGTATTGCCCTCCCACCTGCCACGCGCGTCCCCCAGCCAGAGTCCGATGGTCTGTGCGATACGCGGACGGCCGTCGGTGGCGATGACGCGAAAAGCGTGCACCTCCTCGGACAGGATCGTGATGGACTCCGGAGCCTGAAGAATCTGGTAGGCCCCCGCCTCATACATGAAGCGCGGCACGCCCGACAAGAAGCAGTGCGTGTTCTGGTCGATGTACTTGGCTTCGTTCTCCCGCTTCTGAACTTCCGCCCAGGGCTGCAGCGGAAGCTTTCCGTCCGGGGGGTCGACGATCAAGCTTTTTCCCGGCCCGGCATCACGCGCACCTTCTCTGCCGGCTCCAACCCGCGCGCGGTTGTCCCACGGCGCTTCGAGGTCTTCTTTCGCCTCCGTCCCGTGACGCCAGTAGCCGCTGAAGTCCGGCCTGCCGTCCGCGGTGCGAGGGGGATTGAATGCCGTCGCCTTCTGCTGGGCACATCGCCAGAACAGAGCGGGGTCGTCGGATACGCACGTGTGTTGCGGCTCGGACGCCTGCTGGCTCAGCGTGGCGGCCGTGCTGGGGGCTCCGGTCTGGGACGCCTGATCGGCGGCCGCTCGTGGTGGCAGCACCAGCACCGCCGCGGCCGCGCTCCGACGACGCTCGACATGGTGAACAGACTGCCCATCTCAGGTCTCCCTCATCATCGGAGTGTTTCGATGAACACCCTCATCAGCTGCCGTTATCCGAGCCGTCGACAGTATTGTCCAGAGCAGACGGCCGGCGGTCAACTCCAAGACGCGCGCATACGAAGGGTCGTCCCGTCGCATGCTCTTCGAGATCTTCGCGCCCTTCGCGGTTATTTCTTGAGCAACAGGAACGCCAGCGGCGGAACGATCAGCGACAGCGAATGGTCGAAGCCGTGGGCCGGAATCGGCTCGGTTGCGACGCCGCCGCCGTTACCCATGTTGCTGCCGCCGTACATCTCGCCGTCGCTGTTGAGCAGCTCGCGGTAATAACCGCTCTCCGGAACGCCGATCCGATAATCCGGCCGCGGCACCGGCGTGAAGTTGGCGACCATCACCGTGAAGTCGTGCGGGTCGCGCGCGCGGCGCATCAGCGAAATCACGCTGTTTTCGTTGTCGTGGCAATCAATCCAGCTGAAGCCAGAGCCGTCGAAATCCACCTGATGGAGCGAGGCCTCGCGCTGGTATGTGTGATTCAGCTCACGCACCCATCGCGCCAGACCGCCATGCATCGGATCGTCCAGCAGATGCCAGTCGAGGCTCTCGTCGTAGTTCCACTCGCGCCATTGGCCGAACTCACAGCCCATGAACATCAGCTTCTTGCCGGGGTGGCCGAACATGTACCCGTAGAGCGTGCGCAGCGTCGCATGCTTCTGCCAGAGATCCCCAGGCATCTTGTCGAGCATGGCGCGCTTGCCGTGAACGACCTCGTCGTGCGAGAACGGCAGAATGAAGTTCTCCGTGAAGGCGTAGAGCATCGAGAACGTGATCTTGTCGTGATGCCAGCGGCGATGCACGGCATCTTCCTTCACGTACTGGAGCATGTCGTGCATCCAGCCCATGTTCCACTTGTAGCTGAACCCGAGTCCCCCGAGATAGACGGGCCGGCTCACCGCCGGCCACGCTGTTGATTCCTCCGCAACAGTGATTGTTCCCGGCACACTGCCATGGGTGACGGCATTGAGCTGCTGCAGGAACGAGACGGCCTCGAGATTCTCACGGCCGCCGAACCGATTCGGGATCCATTCGCCTTCGTTCCGCGAGTAGTCGAGATACAGCATCGAGGCGACCGCGTCGACCCGAAGCGCGTCGAGGTGGAATTGCTCCAGCCAGAAGAGTGCGCTGCTGAACAAGAAACTGCGAACCTCGTTTCGGCCGTAATTGAAGACGAGCGTGCCCCACTCGCGATGCTCACCCTGGCGGGGATCCGCGTGCTCGTACAGCGCTGTCCCGTCGAAACGGGCAAGTCCATGCTCGTCCTTGGGAAAATGACCGGGCACCCAGTCGAGAATCACTCCCAGGCCGTGCCGATGGCACTCGTCCACGAAATAGCGGAAGTCGTCGGGCGTGCCGAACCGGCTCGTCGGCGCAAAGAACCCGATCACCTGATAGCCCCACGACCCCGCGAATGGATGCTCCAGAACAGGCATGAGCTCGATGTGGGTGTAGCCCATTTCACGCGCGTAGGGGACCATCGTTGCCGCCAGTTCGCGATACGTCAGCGGCCTGAAGCCGGCGTCCGGGACGCGCCGCCATGACCCGAGATGGACCTCGTAAATCGACATCGGACGGTCGTGCCACCCGCCGAACGATTCGCGATCCTTCATCCAGTCCCCGTCCCGCCACCGATGGGCGCCATCGGACCAGATCACCGACGCGGAGTTGGGCGGCACTTCGAACCGCCGTGCGAACGGGTCGGCCTTCTGCAGCAGGTGTCCAGCGTGCGTACGCACCTCGTACTTGTAAGGAATGTCATCGGGCAGACCGGGAATGAAAATTTCCCACACGCCGGACGGAATGAGACGACGCATGATGTGCTGGCGGCCGTCCCAGCGGTTGAAGTCGCCGATGACGCTGACCCGCTGCGCGTTCGGGGCCCAGACGGAGAAGTGGACTCCTGCGACCTCACCACGCGTCATACGATGCGCGCCAAACCGCTCCCACGCGCGGTAGTGAGTGCCCTCGGCGAACAGGTGCAGGTCGAAATCGCTGAGTATCGTGCCGAATCGATACGGGTCGCCGACCTCGCGCGTCTCGCCGCCCTGCCTGACGCGGAACGAATACACGAATCCCTCGGCGGGGCGGCCGTCGAGCGGCACCGTTGCTTCGAACAACCCTTCGGGTCGCCGCCGCTGCATGCCGAAGACCCGGTCGGGCGTCACGAGCTGCACGTCGGACGCCCCCGGCTGCATCGTCCGAACGACGAGCGCAGAGCGTCCATCGACGGTAACGGGATGCGGACCAAGGATCGCGAACGGGTTGTCGGCCGCGCCCGACACTAGTGAATCGAGCGCGTCATCCAAGGGTGTGCGCGCGCTGACGCTCATTCACTGCATGATATCCTTGGCGCCTGTTTGACCGGGATTCGGGGTTCCGGAGCCGGGATTCGGGGTTCGGGAGCCGTCGCCGAAGGAGAGATCATTGGGCTTGTTCGCGAAGTTCGACACCAGCGAGGGAAGCTTCACCGTACGTCTGTTCGATCGCGAGGCGCCGAGAACGGTCGAGAACTTCGTCGCCCTGGCCGAAGGCACAAAAGCGTGGAAGGATCCGCGCACGAATCAAACCGTCACCAAGCCGTACTACGACGGCGTGATCTTCCACCGGGTAATCGACCGGTTCATGATCCAGAGTGGCGATCCGCTCGGCGAGGGTATCGGTGGTCCGGGATACACGTTCGCCGACGAGTTCCATCCAGCCCTGCGCCACAGCAAGGCAGGAGTGCTTTCGATGGCAAACCGCGGGCCGGACACCAACGGCGGGCAGTTCTTCATTACGCTCGCCCCAACCCCGCACCTCGATGACCGTCACTCCGTGTTCGGCGAAGTCGTCCAGGGGATGGACGTTGTTACAAAAATCGGAAAGGCGCCCACAAACGAGCGCGATCGGCCGATTACGCCCATCGTCATCCGCACAATCCAGATAGAGCGACAGCCGAGTTAAGGCCCCTGCCAATTAAGGCAGTCGGGCAAATATTGCCGTGGGAGTGTCGCATTTTCATTCACTGTCTGGGAGCGCCAACCGGCCACGCCCGCATAGCACGGTCTCCTTCGAGCCAATCAGCCCTGTTCTTGAGCGAAACATACCTTCGCGCGTATGGCACGCATCGTGATGCTCAGGGGGCACCTAGTTTCGACATGTCAAACGGGCAGATGTCACACCACCTGTCGGACTCCCCTGATCCGAGATTCGGAGAACCGGCAGTTCCCGAGCCGCAACCGAGGCCACGCCGCGGCGCCATCCTGGTTGTCGAAGATCGGGACGACGTGAGGCAGGGTCTGTCGCAGCTTCTGGAGCTGCACGGGTACCTGGTGGCGGACGCGTGCAGCGGCGAGGAGGGTCGACGGCAGCTCGCCGCGGATCCCGATGCCTTCGCGCTCATCCTCCTCGACCTGATGCTCCCCGGGGAGATCAGCGGCCGGGACCTGCGCACATTGCAATTGGACGATCCGGTACTGGCCATCATCCCCACCATCGTCGTGACCGCTTCGGAGCTCGACGCGCGCGAGCGTGCGCGGCTGCGGCCCGATGCACTGATCGAGAAACCGTTCCGGTTCGACGATCTCCTCGGCCTCGTCAAACGCTATGTCGTGTCCGAGCGAGGGCCCACCGCGGGGGGAATAATTTCGTAATCGGTCTCGTGTAAGGCCAGCCCCCGAAACATCCGACCCCACAACCCACGTCCGCGACGACGGACAGCCGTGTCCCCGGCAACCGACAGTTGCCCGTTTCACCGGCTGCTGTGACGCGATTCCTCCGCACCCCACGACCGATCCCGCTCGGCACAACCGTTGCGACGCGCGCCGGCGCGCCTGCAAGGAGACTCGCCTTGACCTCGACCCGATTCCTCAGGACCAGTGTGTGTGCGGCCGTACTTTTCAGTTCGATTCTGACGGCACCGATCGATCTCAGCGCGCAGCGGCGCGGAAACGTGAGAGCGGCTCCTCGATCGGTCGTGGTGCTGGGCGGCTACTATCGTCCGTTCCTGTACGACCCGTGGTATTCCCCCTTTTATCCATATGGCTGGTTCCCCCCCTACGGATATGCAGGCGCGTATCCGCCAGATTCGTCGCTGCGCCTCCAGGTCGCCCCGCGAGAAACCGAAGTCTTCGTCGACGGCTATTACGCCGGGACCGTAGACGACTTCGACGGGTTCTTGCAGCGGCTGCATCTCGAACCGGGCGAGCACGAGATCACGCTGTACCTCCAGGGCCATCGCACCGCTCGTCAGATGATCTACCTGCAGCCGAACGGCACGTTCCGGATTCGCCACGCGATGGAAACACTGCCTCCGGGCGAAGCGCAGGATCCCCGACCGGTCTCGCCGCCGAACCCGCCGCGCGGTGCCGCGCCTCGTCGTTCCGGGCCGGGCGCAGGGCCGCGAGCGGCGCCGGCTGCGGGAGTCGCCACACTTGCCATTCGAGTGCAGCCCGCGGACGCTGAGGTGCTCATCGACGGCGAGCTATGGCAGGGACCTGCGTCCGACGAACAGCTCGGTACTCGACGTGGTGGCAGGAGTGCATCGCATCGAGGTTCGTCGCGAGGGCTATCGCTCGTACTCGTCAGACGTCGATGCACGCGCCGGCGAAACCGAGCGGCTCAACGTCAGTTTGTCGCGGCAGTAGAGGGTCATCATGCGTAGATCGAACGTTCGCACTTTTCTTCAAGCGTTGCTGCTGATCGTGACGACCTCGACCGCGCTCGCACAGCAGGCACCAGCGCCCGCTCCGCTCGTCGTTGAACGCATCCACAACGGAATCGTCGTCGCACCGGACTTCAAGGTCACCGACGTCGGGGACGAAAGCGCGGGCTCGCCGGTGTAGGCACGGCGACACTCCCTGTCAGCATCAATGCGCCATTCATCCGTGGGCCTGGTCCTTCGCCAACGATCCGTTTTGGAGCACGCACCTCAGCTGGCCTCACTCCGGATGCTGGCCTCGCCCGTGTTGTTCGTTTCGGTGTGAAGGACGAGTTCGTGGTGTTCGAACCGCAGGGAACTGTCGGATTCAGCGTGACCGATCACATCTTGATCAACGTGGGCGCCGGCTATCGAGCGGTGGCATTGACCGATGCGCTTCGCGATCGCGTCAATGGCTCGACCGGAAGCATCGGGCTCGAGTTCGACTGGTAATTTTTCGCACAAAGGCCGACTCACCGGTTTCGTAACGAATGACGGTTATGAAACCGGGCCGCCTCTGCTGGAGCGAATTGCCGATACTCAACATGTTCAGCGATCTTCGACCACGCAACCTCAGCATCGAGGTGCGGCACCGTTCTTGTAGTCCATCAGCCCGCGCGAGGGTATGTGAAGACTTCATTGGCGGCGCCACTCGCGGCCGCGGCGCTCGCGACCGCCGTACTAATCGCGCCCGCATCTGCGGGCGAACGGGCGACTACGGCCACAAGGGCGACGCTGGAGGAAGCGCACCGACTGTTCTATAGCGGACAGTACGAGGAAGCCGCAGCGCTTGCGCTCGCGGCACGCGCGGCAGATCCTCAGAACCTGGCGGCTTCGGAGTTACGCAGTTCCGCGCTCCACTTCCAGATCCGGCGCGCGTTGGGCAACCCCGACAACAAGGCGCGCGCATGGGCCCGATGCGAATCGTGTCCGGACCTGCTCGCGGCGTTCATGCAAGAGGTGGATACGGGCCGTGTCGAGGCACGCTCACGGCTCGAGCAGAATGCTGCCGACCACGAAGCGCTTTTCTTTCTCGGGAAGTTCAACCTCAATGTGATCTGGCTGCAGCTGGCCACTCTCGGACACCGGACGGGCTGGAGTGAGTTCTGGGAAGCGCGGAAATCGCTGGACGCCGTGCTGAAAGTGAATCCGCAGCACGTCAGGGCCCGCGTCGCACGCGCCTGGATCGACTATGTCGTCGACACCAAGGTTCCGCGCGGGACACGGTGGTTACTGGGCGGAGGCAGCAAGACGCGCGGCCTGCAGGCCCTGCTCGAGGCAACCCAGGTTCAGTCGCCCCCGTACGTGCAGGCCGAAGCGATGTTCGCCCTCTGGGACATGCAGGTACGCGAACGCAATCTTCCGGACGCCATTGCCACGGCGCGCTCGCTCGCCAGGGACTTCCCGGAGAACCGCGAGCTGACGAAATTCCTCTCCGCGCACGACCTCCAAGGATCGCGTTAACTGTGGCCGCGCACGCTAAAGCGTGCGCGCTACATGGTGCGTACTCTCGCGACCGCGCAGGCTAAAGCGTGCGCGCTACTGGTGTGTATCTGCGCGTAGCGCGCAGGCTTCAGCCTGCGCGCGCTTGATTCGTCGCGGCCTGTTCGCCGGCGATGCGGCCGAACACCGTGCCGATCGTCATGCCGATGCCGGCGATGTATCCGTGCCTCAGGATGTTGCCCGCCATGATCTCGCCGGCCGCATAGATGTTGCGCGCCGGCTCGCCGTTTGCCCACAGCACGCGTCCGTGCGCGTCCACTTTCACGCCGAGGTACGTGAAGGTGATTCCAGGCCGAAGCGGATAACCCCAGAACGGCGGCGTGTCGAGACGCTGAGCCCAGTGCGACTTGCCTGGAACAAGGCCTTCGGTGTGGCAATCGTCCAGCGCTCTGTGATTGAACGAGCCAGGACGAACCGCCCGATTGAATGCCGCGACCGTTTGTTCGAAACGCTCCGCCGGGAGACTCAGGGCTGCCGCGAGCTCGCCGATCGAAGAGGCTGCAACGGGCGGAAATACGGACGGCATGAACGTTCCCATCGCCTTCGCGTCGACGATCGAAAAAGCAATCTGGTCGGGCTGTCTGGCAATCAGGCGGCCCCAGATCGCGTAGCGCTTCGGCCACGCGTCCTCGCCCTCGTCATAGAAGCGCTCGCCATGTTTGTTGACCACGATGCCAAACGGAAGCGAGTCGAGGCGTGTCACGATGCCTCCGTCGAAGCGCGGCGCGCGTGCGTCAACGGCGATGGCGTGGCATTCGCTCGGGTCACCCACCGGCTGTGCGCCGGCGTCGAGCAGCAACTTGAGCACGGTGCCCTTGTTGTAGGGAGTGCCGCGAATGACGAAGTTGTCCGCCGCGTCGCCCCAAATCTCACGCAGCCAGTCGACATTGGCTTCAAACCCGCCGGCGGCCACGACAACAGCGCGCGCCTGGATCCGCTGAGTGCGGCCGTCCACCTCGACGAGCGCCGCGCGAAAGGCGCCGTCCTCGATTTCGAGGCCGACTACTTCCGCGTCGTAGATCGAGGTCACACCGGCTCGATCGGCGTAGGCGTAATAGCTGTTCATGAGGGCCTTGCCGCCGCCGAGGAAAAACGCGTTGGTTCGCGACAGAT
The DNA here is from genome assembly GCA_963814955.1 of uncultured Acidobacteriota bacterium. Taxonomy (GTDB): domain Bacteria; phylum Acidobacteriota; class Vicinamibacteria; order Vicinamibacterales; family UBA2999; genus DATCJA01. Next base: position 352,961 of record CAWFEX010000001.1, on the reverse strand, counting down.
GAAGCGTGCCGCTGAGCGACGGCTGGAATCGGACGCCGAACTGTCGCATCCAGCCGGGACACCCCGAGGAACGATCGACAAGCAGCCGCGCGAGCGGACCATCCGCCTCGTTGGCGGTGACACGCATCAGATCGGCGAGAAATTCATCCTCCGAATACGACTCGGTGAGGACGTCGGTCGGGGCCGCGTGCGCACATCGGAAATTGCGGGTGTGCCGGCTGTTGCCGCCGCGGAAGTCACGAGGTGCGCATTCGAGAACGATGACGCTCGCGCCGGCCTGCCGCGCCGCGAGCGCCGCGCACAGACCCGCATTGCCGCCACCGACGACGGCAACGTCGTATGGGTCGGCGTCCACCATCATCCAGTTGCCGGCGTCACCCCGTCGGCCGCCAACCGTCGCAGCAGCCTCGGGCCGAACATGATCACGACCGCCAGCACCAGCAGCGTCGCCGACAGCGGACGCGAGAGGAAGACGAAGAGATTGCCTTCGCTGATCGCCATCGCCCGGCGAAAATGCTGCTCCGAAAGCGGTCCGAGAATGAGTCCCAGAACGGCGGGCACCAGCGGAAAATCGTACACCCGCATCGCACATCCGACGGCGCCGACCACGTACAGGAGAACGAGGTCGAGCATCGAGCGGTTCAGCGTATACGCACCAAGGGATGCCAGGACGAGAATCCCGCCGAAAAGGAGCGGCCGCGGCACGAGCATGATGCGGGCCCAGACCCCCGCGAGCGGAAGATTGAGCACCAGCAGCATGACGTTGCCGATGTACAGGCTTGCAATGAGCGTCCACACGAGATCCGGACGCGCCGAAAACAGCAGCGGTCCGGGCTGCAGCCCGTACTGCTGAAACGCCGCCAGCATCACTGCCGCCGTCGCCGACGAGGGAAGCCCGAGTGTCAGCAGCGGCACGAGCACTCCCGCCGCCGCCGCGTTGTTGGCGGCTTCCGGACCGGCCACGCCTTCGATCGCGCCATGCCCGAATTGCTCTGGTGTGTCGCTCAGGCGCTTTTCAATGAGATAGGAGAGAAACGTCGGAATCACCGTGCCGCCGCACGGCAGGACGCCGAGCGGAAATCCAATCGCCGTTCCCCGCAGCCACGGCTTCCACGATCGCCGCCATTCCTCGCGGCTCATTCCCGTGAAGTCGTGCAGCGTGACCGCTTCGATCTCTTCGCGTCCGTACCGCCAGGCCTGATACATCGTTTCGCCCACCGCGAAGAGTCCGATGACCAGGATGACGACGTCGATGCCGTCGAGCAGCTGGGGAATGCCGAAGGCAAACCGCGCTTCTCCCGTGAGGGGATCGATGCCGACGAGGCCGAGCGCGAGACCAAGGAAGAGGCTGAGCAGTCCGCGGGAAAGCGAGGTTCCGAGCAGCGCCGACACCGCAGTAAACGCGACAATGGTCAGCGCGAAGTACTCGGCAGGGCCGAAGCGCAGCGCCACCGATGCGAGCACCGGAGCGAAGAAGGTCAACGCGATGGTGGCCAGCGTGCCCGCGACAAACGATCCGACGGCCGCCGTCGTGAGCGCCGCGGCGCCGCGGCCCTTGCGCGCCATCATGTATCCGTCGATGGCGGTGGCGATGGATCCCGTCTCACCCGGGGTGTTGAGCAGGATGCTCGTGGTCGATCCGCCGTACATCGCCCCGTAATAAATCCCGCCGAACATGATGAAGGCGCTGATCGGATCGAGGTTGAACGTGACGGGCAGCAGAACGGCGACCGTCAGCGCCGGACCGATGCCGGGAAGCACGCCAACCGCGGTTCCCAGCGTCACACCAACCAGCGCCCACCCGAGATGCGGCAGCGTGATCGCGTTTGCGAAACCGGCGGCGAGCGCCGTCAGGATGTCGGTCATCTAGGTGGTAGGTGGTGGGCGGTAGTCGGTAGGCTACCACCTACCACCTGCTCAGGGCAGCTGCAGATCGAGCACGCGTCCGAACAGCAGGTAGCAGCCCACTGAGACGGCCACCGCAAACAAGGCGTCGCGCACCGGATGACGAGGATCGAAGGCGCGCGCGACGAACCAGAACAACCCGGCCGACGCCACGATGAATCCTGCGCGCTCAGCGAGAGCCAGGTTGAGAACAATGCCAACGATGATCAGCGCTATTGGCCGCCACCCGCGCCCCTCGGCAGTCTCGCGACTCTGAGCCTGGGGAAGGGTCGAAGCGCCCGCGACCGCCTCGCGAGTTGGCGCTGAAGCCGCGCGGCCCCGCGCCAGGACCGTCGCCAGACCGCACAGCACCAGTCCCGACAGGACGATCGCCGGATAGGGACCGGCCGCCGTGAGCGATGGTGTTTCCCTCTGGTCCGTGCCGAACTTCGTGAGGATATCCTGCACCCGCGCTTCTTCGGCGTCCACGAAACGGGCAAACGGATCGCCCGCCAGATATCGATCGATCCACCTGAAGCGCGAGAGCGCCGCCTTCCATTCAGCAGACCGCACCATTGCATCGACCGCCCCCTCCAGTTGACGTCGATCCGTGGCGTTGATGCCTGGGGGCGCGACAACCGATCGCCAGTTTTCGAACTCGACGTCTACGCCCTGCTCGCGCAGCGTCGGAATGTCGAGACCGGGAAGCCGTTCGCCGCTCGATATGGCCAGCGGCCGCACCGTTCCGGCCTCTATCTGCGCGGCAAATTCCGCCAGGCCGTTGACGCCGACAGAGACCTGACCGCCGAGGATTGCCGACAGCGACTCGCCGCCGCCGGAGAACGCGATGTAGTTGACGCGGCGCGGCTCGACCCCGACAGCGTCGGCGATCAGGCCCGCCAGAATCTGATCGCTGCCGCCCGCGGACCCTCCGCCCCACGAAATCGCTTCGGGTCGTTCCTTGAACGCGCGAACGAAGTCGTCCAGCGTCCGGAACGGCGAAGCAGCGGGCACCGTAAGCACCTGGTACTCTCCCGTCAACCGCGCGATAGGCGTCACGTCGTCGAGGGTCACGGCCGACCGCTGGGTGACGATCGCGCCAAGCATGATCAGACCGGAAACCATCAGCGTGTCGGTGTTGCCGCGCTCGGCGCCGATGAACCGCGCGAGGCCGATCAACCCGGCCGCGCCTGGAACGTTCTCTACGGAGACTGTGCGCGCGATGCCCGTCTGCTGGACCACCTGCTGCATGACGCGCGCAGTCTGATCCCACCCGCCGCCGGGCGCGGCGGGCGCAATCAGTCGAAGACGGTTAAAGGGGGTCTGTGCGGAGGCCGGGCCAGTGCCGGCCAGGAGCACAAGAACCAGAGTGCCCAGACGTAGTGTCCGCCTTAAGGCGGACCGTGGAGTCCGGCTGAAGCCGGACACTACGTACCTCAGGGTGCCTGGCACGAGAAGCTCTCGGCCTTGTCGATGCTGCCCGATCCCTTGTAGCGCGCAATCTGCGGATACGGACACAGCGGCCGCGTGCGGATCGCTTGTCCGTCCTGCACCTTCGACGCCAGAATCTCCGCGGGCGCCCGCCCCTGCTCACGCCACTGCTCCAGCGCGGCAACCATGTCGAACACGCTGGGACCGTCGCCACCACCACAGTGGCCCATGCCGGGCACCATGTACAGCCGGACCGCACTGTCGGCCTGCTGCTTACCCATGGTGGCCAACAGCTTCGTGTAGTAATTCACCGACGAAAGCGGGGGAATGTTCTGATCCTCCCAGCCGTGGTAGATGAGCAACTTGCCGCCACGACTCACGAAGGGCTTCAGATCCGTCGAATCCGCCAGCAGAATGCCGGCGTCCGCCTTCCTCGCAAGATCGAGATGCTTTGCAACGTCGAGCGTTCGATAATCCCAGTTCGGATCCTTGAAGACGATGAATCTCAACAGGTCGTTGTACATCGAATGCGGTCGATTGCCGGCAACCGAGTCCCAGTGCAGCTCGCTGCCCGGTTCGAGACCGGTTGACACTTCCTGCTTCGTCCGCGGGTCGATGACGGGCGCGTAGATCGCACGAGCCGCGACAACCTGCGGCATCGTCAGGCAACTCGGGCCGTCTGCGCTCTTGCAGGCAATGACACCCGGATCGAATTGACACTTCGCGGGCTCGCTGATGAGTCCGTCCTTCAAGCCATCCTGGCTGTCGCATGCGTTGATCGCAGCCTGATGAATCGCCGGCAACTTGCTCGCAGGAATGAAGCTGGCCGCGTCCTTGTGCGTGGCCTGGATCATCTGAATCGTCTGAAAAGCGGCGTCGGTGCGGTTGTAGCCAGGCGCGCCGGCGATGATGCCGTCGAAATCCTCGGGGAATCGCTGCGCTTCCATGAACGACTGACGGCCCCCGCCAGAGCAGCCGTTGAAATACGACATCCGCGGCGCCGTGCCGTACAGCGCCCTGACGGTTGCCTTGCCCTGCACCGCAGTCTCGTGCACGGCTCGATAGCCGAAATCGATCAGCTTTTCCGGGTGACCCACGGCGAAGCTTGCATCGGTGCCAGTGTGTCCGGTGTCGGTTGAGGCAGCCGCATACCCACGCTGCAGCGTCTCGGCAAGTGCGGCGTACTGAATCGATCCGCCCCACGCGCCGTTGCCGAGCGCCATGAACTTGCCGTTCCAGCCGGCCATCGGCAGCCAGATCTCAGACCTGATGTCGGAGTCCGACGAAGGCTTGATCGTCAGCGAAACGCGGCAGAACGCCGGCAGGCCGGCCGCGGCCTGCGCAGCCGATGCGCCGCCGCCGGGTGGCGTAAACCGCCCGGCCGCAATCGGCTTCGCCGCGGTCACCGTGGTATTCGGGAGCTTCAGCGATGCCGCCAGACGCTCACAGGCAGCCGCCGAGACGGACTCCTCCGCGTGGGCCGATGCACCGACCAGAAGGAAAACAACAACAGTGACGAGGGTCCTCATTGGAATCTCCTTCATCGGCTGCGGCGGGGCCGCGGGTAACGGTTGGAGTACACCGTTTCGTAGCGAATGGTCTTTCCGTCCGCATCGAGGAACTGCAGCGACTGCTGAAAATGGCCGGGCTGAGGTGCGCCTCGAGGCACGGTCGATTCGAGCACGTACAAGCGATTGTCGTGCATGTGCGTGGCTACGAACGTGCGCGACCCGTCAGCGTTGGTGATCTGCGCCTGAAGCCCTTCGATCAAATCCTGATAGAACCACCCGAAGAACGTGACCCTGGACCCTTCGCGCGTCATGAACTTCGCTGTCGCGTACGACATCGCTCCCTGAAGGTCCACGATCCACGATCCGACACCCATCGTCGCCGAACCCGAACAAGCGGTTTGCGCGTCCGACGGGCAATTCTTCGCCCGCTCGGCATTGAGCCGTTCGGCGTCGCTGTAATCGACGACCGTGATGGCATAGCGGTTCGGGCCATTTTCAATCATGTACACGCGGCCCGGATATTTCGTTTCCTGCTCGGACGTCCAGACAATGTCCTGGACCTTGGGCTGGCCTGGAAAATTAATCGAAAAGAAATCGTTTCGGCTGACGTACTCGATCCAGCCCTGAGCAAAGAGCGCGCGTGGAGCGAGAAGAATGAATGCAACAGCAAGAAATCGAATCATAGGCGGGAACCGTGTAGGGGCCGACCTGAAGGTCGGCCCCTACACACGGTCATCACAACGGTGGTCACAACGGTCATCCTGTATGGGCCGACCTTCAGGTCGGCCCATTGGTTTACCAGGTCACCCTGATTGCCAGCTCGCCCTCCTGGCGGGGCTGCGCGCCCAGGATCTGACCGAACGCATTCGACAATGCGTTGGTCTGGCGCGTGACACCGATGCCGCCGAGATTGATCGTTACCGAACAGGTTGAACACCTGACCGATCAGCTCCACGCGGCTGGGACCGAAGCTGCACTGCCTTGCTGACACGGATATCGAAACGCTGGTAATTGTCGCTTTCGATCTGCGATTCAGCGATCGGCCCGAGATTTCGAGTCGCCCGGAATGAATTGATCAACCCGAGGAACTCGTCCATGTCCATGCGGTTGCCGTCGCCCTTCTTGGTTCCGGGGACGAAGTCGTTGTTGCGATTGCCGTCGAGGTCCACGCCGGCGCTGGCCGTGAAAGGCCGGTCGGAGCGAATCGCGTAGACGCCGCCCAACGTGATATCGAACGGCAGCACCAGGGCGCCGCTCGCCACGAGCGTATGTCGGCGATCGGCAAGGCCATACCCTTCGTCCAGCTCCGGCCTGTAGACGTTGTTGATGTTGCCCGTCGACGTCCCGCTGAATGAGTTGTCAATGACGCGCGACAAGGTGTACGAGACGGTGTACTGGTTGTTGTTCGACAGCCGCTTCTGCAGCCGCATCAGCAGCGCCCGGTAGTCCTGCCAGCCGACCGCCTGGATCTGATTGATCCGGCCCCACTGCGGATACGGCACCGGACCGCCGAGGAACCGCGCCTCGTTGATCTGATTCCCGGCGTTGAACTTGTCCGACTTGATGTAGACGCCGTCCACGTGAAGCGCCATGTCGGCGCCAAGTTCCTGCGACGCGCCGAGCGTGTACATGTCGGAGTACGGATTCTCCCAGGCGGTATCGGGGAACGGGTTGTCGCGCGGCAAAGTCCGACATGATCGTGATCGCCGGCGGCGCCGTCGAGACGAACGACTCCGGCGATCGGCCGCCATACGGATCCGGATATGTCGGGTTCCGAATGGTGATGGCGTTCTGCCGGAGCGCGCCGAGCTCGCCCTGCGGGACGCCGTTCATGATCACGTTGTACTGCCGCCCTGCCGACGACGCGCACCACGCTCTGGCCGTCGTCTCGCACGTCCCAGGCAAGTCCGAGCCTGGGCGACAGGTTGTTCGTGTCGCCGCGCGAGGCGAAGTCCACGAACGGCAGCGGCCGCGGGTAGATAGGTGTTGTTGTCGCGATCCTCGCCCCAGATCTTCGTTCTCGATCTCGTAGCGGAGACCGAGGTTCAGCGTGATGTTCGACAGGATCCGCCAGTCGTCCTGGACGTAGACCTGGTAGTAATCGTGCGGCTGGTGGCGGATGAGCGGCGGGAACGATGCCGTGAACTGATTGACCGGCCCGCGCAGGTTCGCAACGGATCGCCGGGTTCTCGTGGTCGAAAGGCTGATCCGTGGCGAACTGCCACGTGCCCAGCGGATTACCCTGCGCGTCTTCCTTGAGCGTCAGGTTCTGGTACGCACCACCCAGCTTGATGTTGTGAGCGGACGTCGAGATCGAGAAGTCGTTCCGGAACTCCGGCTTCACGGGCGCGTGGTGGACGAAGAACGTCCGTGTCGGGGCGTAGCTGAAGCTCGGGAACTGGAACTGCTGCTGCAGATACTGGAACCGCTCGGGCCCGAAGTTCTGGTAGTCCTTCCAGCAGCGGCGCCCCGGTCGGACCCTGATACTGGCTCTGGCCACCCCACTGGAAGCGGAATTCGTTCAGGTAGCGGGTTCCCATCACCCATGTGTGGCCGGCAACGAGCGCCGCGCGCGGGATGTAGGTGTCGCTTCCCTGATAGGCCGCGCCGCCGCAGCCCTCGCAGGGGTTCCAGTTGCCCTGGTACGCCCACCGCGCGAATGCGTTCTGCGACCCGTTCAACTGCATGTCGCCGCGGATGAAGAAGAGTCGGTCGCGGCGAGTGTCGGGAAAGACGCCCTCATACTTTCCGTAGAAATCCGGCGCGGCCGGTCTGGACGCGGTACGGCTCGTCCTCGCTCGTCTGCTCGGCCGCGACGAAGAAGTGAAGCCGGTCGCGAATGATGGGCCCGCCGAGCGCTCCGCCGAACTGGTGGCGCGACGTGTCGAATTCCGGCAGGTTCTTCGCCTCGAGGTCGGCTGCGGTCAGCGGATCGAGCCGCTGCATCGTGTTGTTGCGGAAGTACTCGTACGCCTCGCCGCTGATACACGTTGGTGCCGCCGCGGGTGACGACGCTGACCACGCCTCCGGCGCGGCCGCCGAACTCCGCCGGCGCCGAACTGGTGATCACGCGCACTTCGCGGACGGCCGCCGGCGGGAAGTCCTGTCTCGGCTCGCCCGCCTTGGTCGACATGTTCAACGTGCCGTCGGCCAGCGCCAGCGTGGTGAACTGCAGCGTCCCGGCGCCGACCTGCGCGTTGTTGCGCCGCGGCCGCGTGCCGTCCTGGCTCGTGCCGGGCAGCAGCAGTGAAAGCGTCACCAGCGCGCGGTTGGCGACCGGCAGCATCTCGAGCTGCTCTGGTCGTGATGACGGCGGCGACCTCCGTCTTTGACACCTCGACGACGGGCGCCTCGCGCAGTCACCGTCACGCTTTCCTGCAGCGTGGCCACCGTCAGCCGCAGGTTCTGCCGGACTTCCTGGCTCGTCGCGAGCGTAATCCCGTTCGCAGACACGGTGGTGAACCCGGCAAGCTCCGCGGTGATGTCGTACCGCCCGGGCAAGCAGCGCGGGCGCGCGATACTGGCCGTCCGGCTTCGGTGACGACCGTCCGCACGGTCCCGGTTTCGACGTTGCGCACCGTGACAGTGACACCGGGGAGCACGCCCCCCTGTTCATCCGTCACGACTCCGGTGACGGCGGCGTTGGTGCCCTGGGCCGCCGCGTTGGCCGCGAAGCCGCAGGAGAGCGCGAACAACAGCGCAAGTTGACCCGCCCGACGAAGGGCCACTGACCCGACCCGGACCACGATCGACATAGGTTCATTCCTCCGGGAATCCACGGTGACCGACTGGAAAAATTGCCCTACTTTACCACCGAACGCTTGACCCTCCCCGCTCGCCAATAAATACTGACCGGCACGATGAAACGCTTCATTTTCAGCGTTCTGTCGGCATGCCTGACAGCCATCCCAGCCGCAGGAATGGGTTCCGAACGACTCCTGGATATCGACGGCCGTCATGTGACCGTCCGCGAGGTTACCAGCGGAGCACATGGCAGCGTCTTGCTGTTTCTCCGCACGGACTGCCCTGTGTCCAACCGCTACGCCCCGGAAATCCGGCGCCTGTTCGGCGCATTCTCCCGACAAGGTGTCGCGTTCTGGCTCGTATACCCGAATCCGGCAGAGCCGGCCGCCGCCATACGGGACCACGTTCAGACGTTTGGCTATCCCGGGCACGTGGTGCGGGATCCAGACCACGTGCTCGTCCGGCTGGCGAGCGCCACAATCACTCCGGAAGCCGCGGTTGTGGACCCGCGTGGACGCGTCGTCTACCACGGCCGCATCGACGACCGATTTGCCGCCCTCGGCATCGATCGGCAGACTGCGACCGAACACACCCTCGAAGACGCCCTCGACGCGACGCTCTTGGGAAACCCAGTCCGCCGACCGGTTGCCCCCGCCGTCGGTTGTTTCATCACCGATCTCAAATGAGGCTGGGGGTCTCCGGGGCTGTGGCGTTCGCGGCGCTGAGCACCGTCAGCTCGATCGCGATACCCGGACCGGCGGCCCAGGATACGCCGGCGTCGGTCACCTTCACGCGTCACGTTGCGCCGCTCATCTTCGACCGTTGCGCGCAGTGTCACCAGCCGAACAGTTCCGCACCGTTCAGTCTCCTCTCGTACGCCGACGTCCGGCAGCGCGCGACGCAGATTGCTGCGGTGACGCGGAGCCGGTATATGCCGCCCTGGAAAGCAACACCGGAGTCTGGTGAGTTTGTCGGGCAGCGACACCTCTCGGACGCGGAGATCGGTCTCATTCAGCGCTGGGTCGACGGCGGCCAGCTCGAAGGAAACCCTCGGGATCTTCCGCCGGCGCCGCGGCAGACACTCGGGTGGCAACTCGGTACGCCTGACCTGATTCTGACGATGCCCTCTTACAGCCTCAGCGCCGAGGGCACCGATGTCTTCCGAACGTTTGTCCTGCGCGTGCCGATCACGTCGGTCCGATATGTTCGTGGCCTCGAGTTCCGCCCGAACAACCCGCGCGTCGTCCACCATGCCAACATCCGGATCGACCGGACGCCGGCGTCGCGGGACCTCGATCGTCAGGACCCGGCGCCCGGCTACGACGGCGTGATGGCAAACTCGGCGCAGTTTCCGGACGGACACTTTCTCGCGTGGACGCCCGGACAGACGGCACCCCTTCTGCCGGACGGGATGGCCTGGAGACTGGAGCCCGGAACGGACGTCGTGTTCCAGGTTCACCTGCAGCCATCCGGCAAGCCCGAGTCGGTGGATGCGACGATCGGCCTGTACTTCGGCGAAGAACCGCCTGAGCGCACTCCGTCGATTGTGAGGCTGGGTCGTCAGGACATCGACATCCCTCCGGGCGACGCCAACTACGTCATCGAGGACTCGTACACGCTGCCCGTTGCCGTCGAAGTGCACGCCGTACAGCCCCATGCGCATACGCGCGCTCGTTTGATCGACAGTTTCGCGACGATGCCCGACGGATCGAAAAGGCCACTTGTCTCGATCAGGGACTGGGACTTCAGATGGCAGCACGTGTACCGCTACGCCACGCCCTTCGTGCTCCCCGCTGGCGCGACGGTGTCGATGCGCTTCACGTACGACAACTCGGCGGACAACCCGCGGAATCCGACGCGGCCGCCCGGCCGCGTGCGCTACGGATGGCAGACGGGCGATGAAATGGGCGAGCTGTATCTGCAGGTGCTGACGGGCAGCGAAGCCGACCGCGCAGCGCTCGAGCGGTCGTTCAATCGCAAGGCGATGGCCGACGACATCGTCGGTTACGAGAGTCTCCTCGAGCGGAGCGCCCCCAACGCCGCCGGTCTCCACGACGACGTCGCGTTTCTGTACCTCGAGTTCGGGCGCTACGATCGGGCGATCGCTCATTTCGAAGCGGCGGTGCGCCTTCAGCCGCTGGCACCATTTCCGTATTTCAATCTGGGCACGGCCCTGGTGGTGGCAGGCCAGCCGGAACAGGCGGTGCCGTACTATCGGGAAGCCGTTCGCCTCGATCCGGACTATGCCGTCGCGTACAACCAGCTGGGCCGAACGCTGGAACAACTCGGGCGGCCGGACGAAGCACTTCAGTACTATCAGGAGGCGCTGCGTGCCGCACCCGGGCTGGCCGCCGCACACAACAATGTCGGCCTGGTGCTGCTGCGCAGAGGCGACATCGACGGCGCCGTTTCACGTTTCCGGGATGCCGTTCGCATCGACAGCACGCTGGCCGACGCACACTTCAACCTCGGGCATGCTCTGCGCGCCCGCGGTGACATGGCCGAAGCGATGACGCACTTTCGCGAAGCGGTTCGCCTGAAGCCCGGCGAGCCGGCTTTTCGCGAGGCGTTGGAAAACCTCAGGTAGAGGAGGCCTTCAGGCCTCCGACCTCACTGTCACCTCGCGTGGAAGCTGGGTGAGCACACGCTGCAGCACCCCGTCTATCTCGTAAAGCCTGTCACGGAACCTCGGCGAGTCGGTGTGAGAAATCTCACGGCGCAGCTCGACGAGCTTCGCATCGAGCAGCTCTCGCAAAATGCTCGCGTCGTTGTCGCTAATGGAAATCTGCGGCACAGCTCACCTCTTCAGACATGAGGTGATGCAAGGAATGTACGAAACGGACGATCTATACGCCTACGTCTGGACTTGTGCTGGTGCGCGGTCCGACGCACAATCCCACCCTATGCCCACGACTTTGCGTGTCGATCTGGAGCAGGACGGCCCATCTACGACCAAGGCCATGGTTCGGTCGCATACGGTATACGTCGACCGCCCCACTGCAAAGGGAGGCGCGGACCGCGGGCCTCTTGGAGGCGAGTACCAGCTCGTGGCGCTGGGAGGCTGTTTCTCCAGCCACCTGCTCGCGGCGATTCGCGCGCGCGAGGCGCCGGTCGCACAGTTGCGTGTGACGGTCACCGGAACGATGGACGGTTCTCCCGAGCGCTTTACCGCGTTCAACCTGTCGGTCGAAGCCGCGTGCGGCGACCGTGAGCTGCTGGAAAAGCTGGTGTCGATGGCCGAGCGCGCGTGCCAGGTGACCAACACGCTGCGGCAATCGACACCAATTGAGATGACGGTGGCGCGCGGACGCCTTCGAGCGTTTGACGCCGCCGTGCCCTATTTCGCGGTAGGGCTCGGCCGCATCTGCAGTTTCACGACCTTTGGCCTGGTACCCTTGCCGCCTTCCTGGTGCCACGGCGTATACATCGAATAGCTCGTCCAGAGGCCCCGGCCCTTCCAGCCCGCTTTCGGGTCGTCTATCCGGCCGGCCACGTGACGAGGCGAGAATCCGAGCGGGTACGGCACGCGCAGCGTCAACGTCTTCATCTGTCCGTTCTGCGGCATCAGCACGAAGAATGAATCGGCATTGAAGTCGCCGGCCAGCACGACATCCTCGCCGAGGCCGAGGGCGTTGTGGTGATCGATGTTCGTCAGATACATCATGTCGGTGCTGAGCTCCGGCTGTCCCTTGAACGTGGGGCCGGGTTTCTTGTGCACGGTCCATCCTTCCGGGCACTGCTGACCGGTGGCGGTGGGTCCGTTCAGCACTTTGCACTTGCGGCGATCGAAGCTGAAGACCTCGTGCACGCCCCGCCAGTTCTGCCAGACCACGCCGTGGCTGTCGACGGCGAGGCCTCCCGAGTATGGCAACGGTATCGTCGAAGGCGGCGGCACATAGACCTCGGCCTTGCATGACTGCGGCGGGTTCGATCCTCGCTCGATGCGCACGAGCGTCTTGTCCTCGTGTTCGATGCCCGCGCACCAGATGCTCCCATCGGTGGGGCTGATGCCAATCGAATAACATCCGAACTCGATCCGGTGGTCTCGCTTGGGATCAACCGCCTCTTTCGGCTCGGTCCAGCCCGTGGAGATCTTGCCGTCGCCGTTCGTATCGATGACGCCCGGACACCAGGACTGCGAGGCGGCGCCGTCGCGGTTCTTGTCAAAGGCCACCGTATCGATCCAGCCGATGGCATTCTCCTGTCCGAAGACGAGCGCGTCACGGTCGTCGAACATGTTGTGGTCGGCGGCAAAGCAACTGTCAATCTGCGAGAACTGCTTCGTCTTCGGGTCGTACAGCTCAATCTGCCGGTTGCTCGGACCGGGCAGCGGGAAGTACTTCGCGAACTTGTTCGTCGCCCCGTCCTTGCAGAACGTCGGCTGCTGCTGAGGCGCGCGAATGCGGGCCGTCACCCACACGCGTCCCTTGCCGTCCATGACGACGCTGCGGGGATCGGCCTGCCGCTGCCAGATCTTTTCGTCGCCCCACACCGGAGACCGTGGAGTGTTCGCATCGAGCACCGGCCCCGCCGACGGAATCTTGATCTCCGTCGATGTGTTCGTGCGTGGATCGAGCACCGCGAGAATGTCGGACGTCTGAATCGCGCCGTAGATCGGGCCGTTCGCGTTCAATGTTGGCGTGCGCTCGTCGGTGCCGGCCGCATCGCTGCGCCGGCTGGTCGGCAGCGCCCAGTCCCACATCGAAATCACGAGATTGCGCTCGACGCCGGTTGGACGCGGGGGCGCTGTGGGATAGGCGCCTGCGGCGATTCGATCGGTCCAATCGGCAAACGCCTTGCGCTGCTCGCCAAGGCGTTTGAACACACCGCTCATGTTCACCCCGTTGGGCCCCATCATCACGTGGTGATCCCAGGCTTCGAGACTCGACGCAAATGTGCCGACGCCTTTCGACAGTTCACGCGTGGCGCGCGTGCCCACCTGATGGCACGAGAAACACGCTTTGGTTTCGAGCGCGAATTCTTCGGCGGAGTGTTCGCCTTTGGGGATCTCGAGCAGGCTCAGCCAGTAATTCGCCGGATACACCTGCGCCGCGGCGCGGCCGTCCGGCGCGACGAGCGCCTTGAGGTCCAGACGCTGGCCAAGCGTGCCGCGAACGCGCGGCGAATCCACGAGCCCGTAGCCCCGCACGAAGACGTCGTAATTCGCGCGCGGCAGATCGGGCAGCACGTAGCGTCCCTGATCGTCGGTGATGACGATCTTCGCGAACTTCGTCGGCAGGTCGGTGGTCTCGGCGATCACCCAGACGCCGGCCTCGGGACCTTTGGCGCTCGTGACGAGGCCGCCGATGTCATCCGCATCGAGCGCTATGGTGGCGACGCCGCCCTGTTGTGCGCTGACCCACGTGAACGAAGCCGCCAGCATGCTCGCCAGAACGAGCAATGCAAATTTCGGATTCACACGCGATTCCATGTGCTCCTCCAATCACGATTTTCGGGAATGAGGGTCTGACCCGGGGTCTGCCCCCCGCGGCTCTCCGACGTTCGGTCGCACGGCGACTTGTACAGAATGCCGCGATTATAGCGTTCCACACGTCGCGCGCGTCCAAGGTGTACCGAATTGTCGAAGCCGGGATATAGTGCGTCCCACCGGCCTATCCGTGCGTCGCGCTCAGTCTGGATACGACGCTCCGCCGCTGGTCCGCCGTGTCCTTCGCCCCGTCGTCGAACTTCGCGCGGGCGAGTCCACCACCGCCCTGGCGATGTTCGCGTACGCCTTCCTCGCAATGACGGCTTACAACATCATCAAGCCGGTCACGCGATCGAAATTCATCTCGGATCTCGGCGCCGACAATCTGCCGTGGGTGCAGCTGGGTGCTGGGCTGCTCATCGGTGTGATCATGCATGGCCACGATCACGCGCTGGCCCTCATGCCACGCCGGTGGGCGATTCCGGCGACGCAGGCCGGGTGTGTGGCGTTGTTGCTCGGGTTCTGGGCGCTCTTTGCCGCCGGATACGAGGCCGCGTCCGCCGCCTTCTACGTCCTCGGGCTGATCCTTGGCATCCTGCTCATCAGTCAGTTCTGGACCCTTGCCAACGACATCTACGACCCGCGTCACGCCAAACGGCTGTTCGGGTTCATCGGCGGCGGCGCGAGCCTCGGCGGTGCCACCGGCGCCGCCATTACCGCGGGCGTGGTCGACCGCGTCGGCACGGTGAACCTGCTGCTCGTAGGCGCGGGGGTGATGACCCTCTGCCTCGCGCTGGTGCTCTTCATCATCAGCGGGGAGGAGAAGACGAGGTCCGAGGCAGACGTGGACGCGGGGGGGGTGGGCGGCGCCGAGGCGATCCGACTACTTCGGGAGTCTCGGCATCTGCAGCTCATCGCCGTCATGATCGGCTGTGCCGCCATGGGCGGGGTGATCATCGAGCAGCAGCTCAACATGGCGGCCGAGACACAACTCGGGCAGGACGCCGACGGCATCACCCGGTTCCTCGCCCAGATCACCGTCTACCTGTCGCTGGTGGGATTCCTCATCCAGATCTCGTTGACAAGCCGGATTCACAGCCTGCTCGGCATTGGCTTCGCGCTGCTGATCCTGCCCGTGGGTCTCGGCACGACAGCGATCGTCATGCTCCTCAACGGCAGCCTCTGGCCACCGGCGTTCGCGCGCGTGCTCGACACGTCGCTGCGTTACACCGTCGACAAGACGACTCGGGAGATTCTGTTCCTTCCGTTGCCGGCGTCCCTGAAGTATCCGCGCGAAACCGTTCGTCGATGTGACCATGGATCGCTTCGCAAAGGCGATGGGTGCGCTGGCGGTGCTCGTGTTGATCAAGCCGTGGGGACTCAACCTGACGTGGCAGCAGCTCAGCTTCGCGAGCCTGACGTTGATGGCCATCTGGATCGTGCTCGCGCAGCGCGCCAAACGCGAGTACCTCTCGACGTTCCGGCGCAGCCTCGCGCAGGGCGAGGTCGCCGCAGCCGACATCCGCGTCCCGCACGCGGATCTGCAGACGATCGAGCTGCTGGTCGAGGAACTGGCTCATCCCGACGAGCGACGGGTGCTCTACGCTATCGATCTGCTCGAGTCGCTCGACAAGCGTCACCTGATTACGCCGCTCCTCCTGCACCACTCGTCGGCGCTGGTGCGGGCCCGGACGTTACAGGTCGTCGAGTCGCTGCAGCCGGAGCGGGCCACCCGGTGGCTGCCGCTGGTCGATCGGCTGCTGGCGGATGACGATGCCGAGGTGCGTGCGGGCGCCGTGCGGGCCATCTTCGCCATTCGCGGAAGCGAGGCCGCAGCGCTGTTGCGGCATCATCTCACCGACAGCGACCTGCGGATCGTCGCGGCGGCTGGCGCCACGCTGATGACAAGCGACAGCGCGCAGGATGTCGACGCGGCGCAGTTGGCGTTGCACCGCCTGGCCAGTGACACTCGGGACAGCGGCACGGCCGGGCGGCTCGCGGTGGCGCGCGCTCTCGGCGACGTGCCGCTGGACGGCTGCCGCGAGCTGCTCGTGCCGCTGCTGCTCGACAGGCAGGTGGACGTGGCGCGCGAGGCGATTCGCAGTGCGGGCCGCCTGGGGGCGGACTTTCCCCTCTTCATGCCGTCGCTCGTGTCGCTGCTTCGCCACCGCGTGCTGAAGAACGAGGCCCGAACCGTCCTCGTCGGATGCGGAGAACGGGTCGTCGATGCGCTTGCGCACTTCCTGGGGAACCCCGCCGAGGACATCTGGGTCCGCCGGCACGTGCCGGCCACGTTGGCGCACCTGCCGACGCAGCGCACCCTCGATGTCCTGATCGAGCGGCTATCGGATCCTGACGGGTTTCTGCGGTACAAGTCGATCACCGCGATCGAAAAGGTCCACCAGGCTCGCCCGGAGCTCGTAATTCGCCGCGACGCGGTTGAAGCGTTGGCACTGGCGGAAAGCCGCCGGTATTTCAACGCGTTTACGTTACACGCCAACCTCACGCACGACGAGAACTTCGGTGTGAAAACGCTGCTCGTCCGGGCGCTCGAGGAGAAGCAGCCCCGCAGCCGCGATCGGGTGTTCCGGCTACTTGGGTTGCTCTACTCCCGCACCGACGCGCGCGCAGCGAGGTTTGCGCTCGAGCACCCCGACGCCGCCAGGCGGGCAACCGCCGCGGAGTACCTCGACAACGTGCTCGGCCGGTCGCTTCGGAAACATGTCCTGCTGATGGTCGACGACATGCCGGCGGACGAGCGGGTGCGGCGTACCAACGTCCTGCTCCGGACGCGCCGGCGCACGCCGGACGATACGCTTGCGCAGCTGATCCACGACGACGACCCGGTCATTGCCGCGTGCGCCATTCATTTGGCCGCAGAGCGCGGTATGTGGCAACTGAGGGACGACCTCGAATTCGCCCTGGCGCACCGTGCTTCGCCGGACGACTACGCCGCCGACGCCGCGTCGGCGGCACTCGCTGTCTCGCGTCTGTCGCCTGATGAGTTTGGCCCAAGCCGTACGCTCCTCTCGACCGTCGAGCTCGCCGACCGTCTCCGCCACGTTCCGCTATTCGAGTATGTGTCCGTGGATGAGCTATTTCGGATCGCCAGCACCGCGCGTCAGGTTCACTACGACCGCGGCCGGATGGTGTTCGACGTCGATCAGGTGCCCGATACGCTCCATTTCCTGATGGAGGGCGCCGTGCGATTCGGCGACGGGACCACGCTGGCCGCGCCGGGCCCCATCGCGTTCGAGGAGCTGCTGGCCGGGCGGCCTGTCACGCAGGCCATTCACACAGTCGACGCGGCGGTCGCGCTCTCGCTGACGCGGGACGAGTTCCTGACACTGCTCTTCGACAATCTCGATGTGGTCCACGGCCTCTTCAGGATGGTCATGGATATGCGTGGCAGCCGGCGGTGGAGGGGCGTCACGCGCGGCGTTCTACCCGGGGCCGAGACGGTCCGCAGGGAGGGGCTCAGCACGTTGGAGCGAGCGCTCCTGCTCCAGACGAGCCCCCTGCTGGGTGGCGCCACGAGCGCCCAGCTGCTTCGACTGGCGATGGTGGCTGTGGAGGAGCGTCTCACCCCGGAAACGGTGATCGCGCGGGAGGGGGAGGACCCAGCCATCCATATCGTCGTGCGCGGCGAGCTGAGACTGGACGCCCCTGGACCGCCGGGTGGCCCCCCCATCGCCCGTCCGGGCGATGCGATCGGTTTGTACGAAACACTGGCGGATCTGCCCATGGAAACCCGCGCGATGGTCCAGGAGGCGGGAATCGCCCTGCGCCTAGACGGTGGCGAGCTGTTCGATCTCCTCGCCACGGACGTTGAACTCCTGCAGGGACTGTTCGCCGTGCTTTTGGGTCGCGACCATGGCGTTTCCAACGTAGAATCGTCCGTCTCGCCACCTCTTTTCGCCGTCTAACTTCCGCAGTCGCAGGAGGACCTCATGAAACGGTTTCCTCCGGTCGTCGTTTTGGTGCTGCTCGTGGCGTTCTGGGCGCCGGCGCTTCCTGCAGCACAACAGACAGCCCCACCGGCCTCCGTCACTCTCTCCGCTGAGCAGATGGAGGCGTTCCTGCTCAACGCGAAGATCCTGGGCATGCGCTCGGCGGGAAGCGGCGTCACGAACACGCAGCGAGCGACGCTGTCGGACGGCGTCGCTCACCCACGATGCGCAGATTCAGACGATTGACGAGATCAAGCCGATGTTCAACCCGCAGAGCGGGCCGCCCGAATTCAATTTCACGGACAGCTACCGGTTCAACGTGGCCGGCTATCGTCTCGCGGTGCTCCTCGATCTCGACAACGTGCCGATGTCGGTGCGAGCGCACCGTGAACGGGAAGAGGGCGGCGATCACCTGGTGGATCGACGACGTGATGATGGACGACCGGACGCGCATCAAGAAGCCCGTTGCCAGTCCCGACAGTGTGCGGACCGCGATGCAGATCCACGTCATGCGCGTTTTCGATGAGCTCATTCAGAACCGCGATCGGAACCTGGGGAACGTGCTGTGGACCAAGGATTGGAAGATGTGGATGATCGACCACACGCGGGCGTTCCGGACCGGGGACCAGCTCCTGAACCCGAAACTGCTCGAGCGGATTGATCGAGCGCTGTTCGCAAAGATAAAGGTGCTGACCCACGAGACGGTCAGTGCCGCCGCGGGCAGCAGCCTCACCAATTACGAGATCCAGGCGCTGCTGACTCGGCGCGACGCCATCGTCAAGCTGTTCGAGGCGAAAATCGCCGAACGTGGCGAGAATTCCGTGCTGTACACGATGAGGGAACAGTAACGCGCAAGGAGGAGAGGTCATGAGATCCCCCCAGCGTGTGGCGGCCGTCGCGTTGCTCGCGATCGCGTGCACCGCTGCCCTACATGCGCAACAGACCGCCACCGCTCCCGCGCCGGCCGTTTTCACTCCGGAGCAGATGGAGGTGTTCCTGCTCAACGCCACCATCATCAGAATGCGGCCTGCGTCCGAGGGCGTCACCAGGTCGCGCCGCGCGACGCTGTCAGACGGGACGCTGACGCACGACGCTCACGTCCAGATCGTGGACGAGTCTCGCGCCCTGTTCGACGCCGGGAAGTACTCGGAGGTCGACTTCAAGGACACCTACCGCTATAACATCGCGGCCTATCGACTGGCGCGGTTGCTCGAGCTCGACAACGTGCCGATGTCGGTCGAGCGACAGGTCGAAGGGCGCCGCGCGGCCGTCACCTGGTGGATCGACGACGTGATGATGGACGAAGGCGACCGGGTGAAGAAGAAGGCAAACGACCCGAACCCGCTTCGGGGATCGGGCTACGTGTATCGACAGCGTGCGTTCGACGAGCTCATTCAGAACCGAGACCGGAACCTGGGGAATCTTGTGTACACGTCCGACTGGAAGATGTGGATGATCGATCACACTCGCGCGTTCCGGGTGGGTCGCAGCCTCTTGAAGCCCGATCAGCTCCTCCGGATCGAGCGGTCGTTCTTCGAGAGCCTGAGGAAGTTGACGCCGGCCTCGGTCGCGGCGGCCGTTGGCATGAGCTTGACGAAGCGGGAGATCGACGCGCTGATTGCGCGACGCGACGTCCTCGTCAAGCTGTACGAAGGAAAGATCGCTTCGCGCGGCGAGACCGCCGTGTTCTACACGATTCCGCAATAACGGTTGACGAACGATTCTAGCGAGGCCCGCCTCGGACCGTCGAGCATGTGCTGATCGGGGCCTCGCTAGGCAGTGTTTGATTGCCCGCGCTCCGCGCGGGCACAGACATCTTGAATGGCGTGGTCAAACTTGACTCATTTGTAAGAGAATCTGGCCATTCAAGACGTCTAGGGCGCTGCCGGGGCGAGCGCGCCAAGAGGTTCCCGGTCTTTCTGGTAGATCGCCGTGAGCGCGTCGCCGCGGATCTCCAGCGCCGATGGCCCACCTCCCGGGTACCATGTTCCACCCAGCATGCCGGTGTCGATCAGGAGAACCCGGCCGTCGAAGCGGGATCGGATTCTGAAGCCGTTCGTCACCGTGTGCCCGAGCACGATGGCGCGTGCTCCGAGCGTGCGCAAAATGGCCCCCGCCTGCGGTGCAAAGGCAGGGTCTGGCTCTTCTGCCAGACCCCGGTACCACAGGGGCCCGGTTTCGCGCGCGGCGAGCATCTGCGACACCAGCTCCGGCGTCGGCTGCGTGAACATGAGTTCGCGCCGGATGGCCTCGTTGATGCCTTCGCAGCCCAACATCGCGGTCGCCGCGTCTATGCCGCCGTGCACGAAGGCGATGCCGTTGATCCGAACGAGGGCGGGGCGATCGCGAAGCCACTTCCCGTAGTCGCCGGCTGGCCCAAACGCCTGCCGCATCTCGATGAAGCCAAGCGGAATGTCGCGCATGAATTGCGCGCGAAAGGCCGCCTCGTCGTGCTCCCGCTTTTCGGTGAGCGCCCGCTGCGCCTCGTCGGCGGCAAACTTGGCGTACACACGCTCCCGCAGCTCCTCCGAGCCCCCGGTTCGGAACGCCGCTGTCTCCTCGGGGCTCAGATACCGCAAATCGCCGATCATCCGCATCACTTCGTGGTTGCCGAGCAGCGCGTATACGCGGCCGCCCGCGCCGGCCGCGTCGCGTTCGAGCCGGCGGAGCAAGTCGAGCACACGACGTGAGTCCCCGCCGCGATCGAGCACGTCACCGGTCTGAACCAGAATGGCGCGGCCGCCGCTCCAGCGCGCACGGCCGTCGACGAGGCCTGCGGCGCGCAGGATGTCGACGAAGCGATCGTAGGCGCCGTGGACGTCGCCGACAGCGACGATCCGTTCGGACGTCCGAATATCGCACGGGGCTGTGCCGGGGGACTGGGCCGCGGCACGGCCGACGCCGGTCGCCAGCCCGATGACGATGAGCAGGATCAGTCGGCTGAGAAGGCGCGGGATGCCAACTGGGCAGAACATGGAGAACCGCGGGGGGCGTAGAGCCATTATTGCGGTTTGTAGAACAGATCGAGTACCTGCACGCCCGATTCGGACAGCGGCGTAGCCCCGAGCTTCAACAGCAGATCGGACGTGCTCTTGCGGACCACGCGCGAGCTTTGATAGTAGGCGTCCTTGCTGCCGACGGTGATCACGGCGTTGGCGATGCTGAGGGGCGTCTGCCCGTACTCGTCGAAGACGTCGGTCCGGGCGCCACGGTCGACGAGAAACTGCACCACCGCATCCACACCCTTATAAGCCGCTCCGTGCAGCGCCGTCCAGCCGTGCTCGCCGGTCGAGTTGACATCGGCGCCCAACTCCACCAGCAGCTTCGTCATGTCGAACAGATTCTTCTTCTCGCCCTCCGTCCAGTCCCTGAAATAGGGGCTGCCTCCCCACGAGGCGACGTGGATGGGGGCGGTGCCTTTCTCCGTCGTGAGAAACGGATCTGCGCCGGCAGTAACCAGAGCGCGGACCGTCTCGACGTGGCCGAGCGACGCTGCGAGGAACAACGGCGTTGCGCCTGTCAGGTTCACGCCTGCATATACGTACTCTCGCGAGTCTCTCGTGGTCCGGGGATTCGGTCGTGCCCCGTGCATAAGAAGCGCGCGGACCATGCCCGCGCCATCCCTGTCCAACGCCGCATAGTGGAGGGCGGTGAAGCCACTCTCATCCGCCAGATTCGGATCGGCGCCTTTCTCCAGGAGCAGCATCGAGAATTCCTCGCTGCCGCTGGCGGTCGCCACGATCAGCGCCGTCTTCCGATCCTTGTCGCTCCGCTCGTTCACATCCGCGCCCGCCTGCAACAGGATGCCGCCCGACTCGACGTTTCCCTGCTGTGCCGCGAACAGCAGCGAGGTGAACCCGCCGTTCGAGCGGGCACGAACATCGGCTCCACGCTCGATGAGCAGCCGCACGATCGCGGGCGACTTGTTCGCGGCGGCCCACATCAGGGCAGTTTGACCACCCCTGGCTTCCCTCGCGTTCACGTCGGCCCCGTGCTCGAGCAGCACCTTCACTGCGTCGAGGTAGCCATTGTCAACGGCGGTCATGAGCGGAGTTTCGCCAGAGAGGAGCGGCGCGTTGGGATCCGCCTTTCCGTCCAGCAGACTCCTGATCAACGCGATATTGCCGTTGGCGCTGGCGACAAAGAGCGCCGTCGCACCGTACTCATTCGCCGCGTTGACGTTGGCCTGCGCTCGGATGAGAAGGTCGGCGATTTCCACGAGATTACGTTCGATCGCGAGCATGAGCGCCGTGGAGCCGTCCGGCTGAGTGGTGTTCACGTCGGCGCGGTTCCGCAACAGTTCCCGAACGGCGCGCTGATCTCCCTTCAAGACGGCATCGAGCAGGCGCACATCCGCGTTTGCCGCCGCGGGCGCGATCCCGGAGAGCAGAATCGAGAGGAGAACGACGACAGACGCTCTCATAAATCAATCGTGCCGGTGCTGTCGCCGAAACGTTCGAGATGAATCCCCAGCTTGTGGAGCAGTGTCAGATACAGGTTGGCAATCGGCGTGTCTTCCGGATACCGCACATGACGGTTGCCCTCGATCCCGGTTGAGCCACCGGCAACCAGCAGCACGGGGAGATCCTTGTACAGGTGCATGTTGCCGTCGCTCAGGGGGCTGCCGTATACGAGCAGCGAATGATCGAGCAACGATCCGTCGCCGTCCGGCACCGACTGCATCTTTTCCAGGAAATATCGGTACAACTTCGCGTGAAACACGTTGATCTGGATGACCTTCTCGATCTTCGCCCTGTCACCCTGGTGGTGTGTGAGTGAATGATGCTGATCGCCGAAGCCCAGCTCGGGATAGGCCCGGCCACCCATCTCGTGTCCCACCATGAATGTGCCGACGCGAGTCACGTCGCCCTGAAACGCCAGCACCTGCAGATCCAGCATCAGCCTGGCGTAGTCCGAAAATTGTGCCGGGATGCCAATGGGCTTCTCCATCTCCGGCAGTTCCTTCGACGGCTGCCGCTCGGCCACGCGGATCTGCTGCTCGACACTGCGAACCGCATCGGAGTACTGATCGAGCTTCAGCCGATCGCTCTCTCCAACCAGCCGCATCAACCGCTTCAAGTCCTGTGAAACGAGGTCGAGGATGCTGCGATTCTCCCTGATACGCGCCGCGCGCTCGACAGGGTTGGTGCTGTCGCCGACCAGCCTTTCGAACACCGCTCGAGGCCGGTTCTCCATCGGCAGCGGTATTTCCGGACCACTCCAGGAGATCGTGTTGTAGTACACGCAACTGTAGGCGGATTCGCACGCGCCCGCCATCGGCATTTCCAACCCGATCTCGAGCGACGGAAGCGGTGTCTGCTTGCCGAACTCCTTCGCGGCAACCTGGTCCACCGACACGCCGCAATGAATATCCGCCCCCGATGTCATCTTCGGGTGGGTTGCCGTGAGGTACGCACTGCACGCTCGTGGATGATCGCCGGCGATTTCGAACTCGAGCTTCCGCGCTTCGTTGTTTGCGAGGCCGCTCAGGATCACCGTCCGATCCTTGAATCCGCCCAGCGGCTCCAGCACAGGCGTGATCGAGTAATCCTTGCCGGACGTGGTCGGCGTCCACTGGTCCATGATGATCCCGTTCGGGACCGCCAGAAACGACAGGCGTGTGGCCTTCAGCGGCGCGGTTTGTCTGGCGGTCGCGAAGGCGGGCAACATTGCATCCAGCAGCGGCAGCGCCAGTGCCGTTCCGGCCCCGCGCAGAAATGTACGCCTCGGAATGGATTTCCTGAAGACCATCATGGTCAGCGCGCTCTCCTCATCTGAAACGGCACACTGTTGACGACACCCGAGATCAGTGATGACCAGCGGTAATCAGCAGGCGCAGCGTTGCGGACAATCTTGCGAACTGCGGGCATGTCAGAGGGCTCGACGCCTCTCCCCAGCGCGTAGGTCAGCAGCCGCTCCGTCGCCGTCGTCACGAACTGGTCCTTCCTGGCGAGCAACACCTGTCGCAACCCGACGGGCCCATCGATCCTGGTGCCGTCTGGAAGAACGCCCGACGCGTCCACGCCGGCCCGCCACCTGCCCAGACCGTCGAAGTTTTCAAGAGCAAAGCCGAGCGGATCCATGCGCGAATGGCAGCTCGCGCAGACAGGACTTGCCTGATGCAGGTCCAGCCGCTCCCGCATCGTCAGAAGGCTGAGATCCTTGTCTTCTTTCAACGACGGCACGTTCGCCGGGGGTGGAGGAGGCGGGGAGCCCAGCAGATTCTCCAGCACAAATTTTCCGCGCAAGGTCGGCGACGTCCTGTTCGGATACGACGTCACGGTGAGCACGCTGCCTTTGCCGAGCAGCCCCTTGCGTTCCTCGCTCGTCAACGTCACACGCCGGAATTCGGTGCCGTGAACCCCGGCGATTCCGTAATGCCGCGCCAATCGTCCGTTCAGGAACGTATAGTCGGCACGCAGCAGATCGAGAAGACTCCGATCCTCGCGCAGCATGCTCTCGAAGAACAGCTCGGTTTCCCTGGCGAGCGCGGCGCGGAGGTTTTCGTCGAAATCCGGAAATGCCGACGGATCGGGCAATACCGCTTCGACATTGCGCAGGTACAGCCATTGACCGACGAAATTCGACACGAGCGTATTCGCGCGAGAATCCGCCAGCATGCGCGCAACCTGCCGTTCCAGCACCACGCGGTCTTTCAATCTGCCCCGCTCGGCGAGATCGAGAAGCTCCCCGTCAGGGCCGCTGCTCCAGAGGAAAAACGACAACCGTGAGGCGAGCTCGACGTCGCTGACACGATAGGCGGAGCCGGACGGGGCGTTCGCCGGATCGACTTCGACCCGGAACAGAAAGTCCGGCGACACGAGAATCCGCTGCAAAGCCAGCCTGATCCCGGCTTCAAACCCTCCTGCATCCCTGGCCGCCCTGTACGGCGTCATCAGCGAGGGAACCTCGTCCTTCATGATGGGCCGCCGATACGCGCGGCGAGCCAGCGTCGTGATGATTCGCGTGGCGCACTCGTCTTCGTCCGTCCGCCCCCGCGGACGACACACGAAGATCTTCCGGCGGCTTGCGGTATCGCCCGAGCCCGTCGCGGCGTACGGACCGGCAATCGACACGCTCCCGACACCCTCGAAGAACGCCTGATCCCCCGCCCGGTTCAGCACGCCCTCAGGCTTCACGGTGTCCTTCAGAAAGGTCGACGCCACCAGGTGAGATCCTGCGCTGACCGGAATTCGTACCTCGAGACCCTCGTCTAGATCTCCTTGAGTTCCGGCTGCAGTTGCAGCTGGGCGTTGTCCGCCAACCGTGAACAACCGCAGCCTGCGGCCATCCAGACGGATGTCGAGTTGATGCTCCTCGGACATCCCAACAATCGTGATGGCATCTTTGCCACGCTGCAGCCTGACCTTGATGACGTATTCGGCGTCCAGCGGAAACTGATGGCGGACCGCAATGCCACCACGCGAGCCGATCGGCAGGTCGCGGCTTTCGCGTTCGGTCTGCACGGTGGCGGGCGGAATCTGAAACTCAGTCGATGTCGGCTCGAGAGCAGGATCACCAATTGCGAGCCGGCTGATCTTTGCGGCTGCAGACAGGTACTTCTCGAGCAGCAGCGGTGAGACCGTCAGAACATCCCCGATATTGTCGAAGCCGTACCCTGAATCGTCGGCAGGCAGAAGCGACGCGGCGTCAATCTCCAGCGCGAGCAGATCGCGGACGGCATTCGCATACTGGAAACGATTGAGGCGATACGCGGCGGGCCTGCCCGGGTTGGGCCTTGCGGCGGCGGCACGATCGAGTGCGGTTTCGAGATGGCTGGCCAGCGAGTCGTATGTGGCGTTGTCGGGATGAGGCACGCCCGGCGGCGGCATGTCGCGCGCTCGCAGCTTTCGCAAGACCTTTTCCCAGACCACCGGGTTCGCTGACGGAACCTCGACGTCGACGGCATCCAACTGAAGATCTGCGGTGCGGAGTCTTGCGTTGTGGCAGGTCACGCAGTACCGGTCGAGAATCGCCCGGTGGCTGGTGGCGAGCGAAGGGCGAAGAAGCGGGTGGCGATTGGGCTCCCGCCGCTCTGACGCGGACACTTCCAGAAGGCGCCAGCGAACCCCCAACGGTCAGCAGAGCTGCCATGCAGGCCAGCCATGCTGCGCCTCGAACCGTCGACACCGGCCCACCTTTCTTAGCCCGTTATGCGGTCCCGAACGCGAATTTCGTATCTCGTTGTCCTGGCCGCATAACGGGCGGGGCGCGTGGAGCGCGCCAAGTAGATACTGCCAACTAGCCAAGGGCATCACCGGGATATCAAGGGCACGCCCTTGGCTAGTGCGACGCGGCGCTGATTATCGCTCCGCCGGGGCTCCGCCAACAACAAGGCGGAACATTCAACAACCGCGCGGTGTTGCGGGCGTCATTGGCGGCGCCGTATCAGTGCATGGTGCTTCACGACACAAGGAGATTCGGAGGTATTCTGTGGTCCAAGGCGTGAGGACGTATTCAGAAGGAGACGCTGCATGCGCGGCTTACCCGCCCATCTGACAAGGCTGATGCTCGCCGGTGCGCTGCTGTCGCACACAGGTGTCAACGCGGCCGCTCAGGGCCAGGGCGGCGAGACTTTGAAGATGCGACCCTACGGCATCCTCGCCGGCTGCTCCGAGGAGCCCGCGCGGTTCCATCCGTGTGCTTTGGAGAAGGCAAGAACCTTCAATCCACCCCGAACTCCGGACGGCCAGCCTGACTTCCGCGGCGTGTGGGCTCGGGCGCGAGTTACGTCGGACAATATCCTCGAGTACGCGGAGGTGGTGGGCGCTCCGGGCGGGAAGAGCATGGTGGTGGATCCGCCGGACGGCAAGATCCCGTATCAGCCGTGGGCCGTCATCAAGCAGCGTGAGAATCTGGAACACTACATTGCCCCGAAGGCGATGTGCTTTCCACCCGCGCCGCCGTTGCAGGCCTATTCGCCTGGTCCCTACCAAATCCTCCAGGAGCCTGGCCGCATCATTTTTCTCCACGACTTTTCTCACGCCTACCGAATCATCCATACGGACGGCCGTCCGCATGTCCCGATCGCGCTTGGGATGATCATGGGCGATTCGCGCGGGCGCTGGGACGGCAACACGCTCGTCGTCGACGTCACGAATCTCAATGGCAAGGTGTGGTTCGACAACGAAGGCAATTTTTACAGTGCCGGCGCTCACCTGGTGGAGCGTTGGACGATGATTGCCCAGGATGCCATCCACTACGAGGTCACGATTGACGACCCACGGGTCTACACCAGGTCGTGGAAAATGGCGTTCGGCATTCGCCGGAACAATGAGCCGGACTATGAGCTCCTGGAGTCGGCGTGTTTTGAAGGCAATCGCGGCGAGCATCCCGGCGAGTCCACAGGGCTGAAGCCATATTACGGAGTGATTCCGCCGAACTAGCCAAGGGCCTGCCGTTGATCAGCGGGCGTGGTGCTGCCACGTTGCTGATTCTTCGATGAGGTGGCACATGTCGAGCAAAGCGGCGTTTGCAGCAATGGTCGCGTTGTTCGCCGCGAGTGTTGCGGCGGTGGCTGGTCAGGCGCCGGGATCAGCGCGATCGTACGCCTTCGAGACGACGGATCCGGGTTGCCAGGCGGCGACGCTCGTCTCAACGGGCGGGCGGGCGCCGTCGAATCCGCGTACGCTCGCGATCCGATGGGCCGGTTACGCAAACTTCGAGCTGGCGTACAACGGCCAGGTCGTCCTGCTTGACGCAGCGTTCGACCGCGGCAGTAGTCTTCCCGCCGCTCGGCTTCAAGGTTCCCGATGTCACGCGGGTCGACGCGATCCTCATCGGACATGGCCACGCCGATCACATGTCAGATGCGGCCGCGGTAGCTATCAGGACCAAAGCCCTGGTTGTCGGCGCGCCGCTGACAGCGCAGAAGCTGCTCAGTCAGTCCGTGCCCGGCAACAGAGTCAGAAGCGTCACCGGACGGGGCGGCGAGATCGTGGATCTCCGCGCAATGCGGATTGAGCCCGTGCTGGGACGCCACTCGGTACGGGACACGTCGGTCACCGAACCATTCGAGAAGGTCTTGCAAGCGGTCACACCGCCATTGACCGCCGCACAGAAGGCGGAACAGGCGCTCATCAGTCAACGCGGAGTAAATGACTCGCGGCTCACGACGGAAGGCACGATAACCTATTTGATTACGCTCGATAGCGGGTTCAGAATGCTGTTCCGCGACAGCGCCGGCGACATCACCGACTTCGAGCGTGCGGCGGTCCAGCGTGTGGGACGCATCGATTTGGCGATTGTGGCCATGGCCAATGCCTATCTCAATACCCTGCAGGCGCAGAACGCCATGGAGTATGTGCGCGCCTACAACCCTGGCATATTCATGCCTGCCCATCACGACGCGCCTTACAACGATCTCTGGCGCACCACCGAGCCCGTTTTTCAGGCGATGAAAGACGGGAATCCGAATCTGATTACCGTATCGAGGGGTTACCGCGAGCCGGTTTGTCTCAATACTGGCGCTGCCGTCGGCAGCACGCGGTGATCCTCCTTCAGAACAGGAACCGGGCGCCGAGCTGGACCTGACGCGGGTAGCCGATACCGGGGATGAACCCGGTCGGCTGCAAGAAGGCCGAGCTCCGTCCGTTGCCGTTGTATTGCCCGCCGAAGTTGACCGTGTTGAAGACGTTGAAGACTTCGACGAAGACGCCGACCCTCCTTTCGCCGCCCAGGTCGATGAACTTCGTCGTGCGCAGATCCAGCAGCGATGTCGGGTCGCCCCGTGCGGTATTGAGCGAGACCTGCTTGCCGGTGGCCGGGTCGATCCATCGATCGTTGTTGGTCCCGTCCGCGTTCAAGTCGCTCCCGGCGGTGAGATTGTACGGCCGGGCACTCGCGGCCTGGAAAACCGGTGAGAGCTGGATGCCGTACGGGAGGTCGAATACGCCTGTGACCACGACGCGGTGCCGCTCGTCGGGTCCGTTCGGCCCCCACTCGCTGTCCGCGAATTGATCGAACTGGTCCTGCGCCAGCCCCGCCCCAGAGCGATTCCCGGTCGAGCCCCCGTACGAATACGCGCCGGCGAGCGTGTAGTGCGCCTGCAGCGTGGCTCGCGGGAACCGCCGCTGAAAGCGCGTCGTCAGCGCGTCGTATCGCGACCTGTTGATCCCGGCCCTGACGTTCACGTTGCTGAGGACGTTCGCCACGCCGAAGACCCGGACGAAATCGTCCGCCAGCACGCGCCTCCCGTTGACGATCGGATTGAGATTGATCTGTCTCATCTCGTTCCGCCCCTCAACGTGCGTGTAGTCGACCGAGACCACGGTATTGGCCGCCAGCGTGTGGGCGTAGCCGATGTGCGCCTGGTGCGTCCTCGGATCGCCTATGTTCGGGTCGAGCCACTGGCCGGCAGAATCGCGCGGCAACGAGTCCCCTGCCCCAGTGGGCTGTGGCGGAACCGGATCGATGCCAAAGCGATAGGTGGCCAGCTGGCCAACGCCGATGGCGGTGTTCACCAGCGTCGCGAGGGCATTCAACGGTCGGCGTCCCTGGGAGGTAATGTCGCCTGCAGCTGCGGCGGTGTTGTACTGATCGAAGTACAGGCCGTAGCCGCCGCGCAGCACTTTGCGGCCATCGCCCGACAGGTCGTAGGCGAAGCCGACCCGCGGCGAGATGTCGAACGTCGACGTCTTCGGGAGGCCGCCGTAGGGATTCCCGATCGCTTCCAGCACCTGCCGTGTCGCGTTCCGGTCATGATTCTCCTGATCCATCAGGTTGAAATCGATGTCGTAGCGCACCCCGAGGTTCAGCGTCAGCTGCGCTGTCATCCGCCAGTCATCCTGGAACCAGGTGCCGAACTGCCGCGCGTCGAGGGTCGTGTCCAACAGATACCCCTGACCGTTGATCGCCCCGCCGTTGGCCTGCTGCCACTGCCGCACGATCCCGGGTGTCTGGAACCCCTGGGGGTAGCGGCCATTACGGTTGTTGAGGATCACGGACGGGTCGTCGAAGAACGTGAGCGTCGCGAAGTGCTCGTTGGCGTTGATGATGCCCAGGTTCTGCAGATCGTTGTAGTTGGCGCCGAGCTTGAGCGAGTGCGAACCGACCTGCGCCGAGAAGTCCTCCTTGATCTGAATCACGTAGCGGTCCGACAGGGTTCCGCCGGCGCCTCCCTGTCCGGTCACCACCGTCGGAAACGACAGGCGCGGCGGAAAGATGTCAACGTTGGGAAAGTCCCTGATGTAGTGACCGCCCGTGATATTGCTCACCGAGTCGCCGAGAAAATTCATGTGGTTTACGTGTGCTGTGATCTGGTTCAGCTTGCTGTTGCCCATCACCCAGCTGTGCTGGACGACTCCGCTCTGCGCGGTGATCTCGCTACTTTCTTCTCTCGCGCCTGTCGTTGTTCGTGGCCCACGCCACGGCGTCCTTCGTGTCTCTCTGCGTGGCGACACGCCCCATCAGGCTGTGGTCGTTGTTGAGCTGAATATTGGACTTGATCGACATCATCCGGAGGGTCCCCGGCTGGGCCCCGAACCGCGGATGGTCCAAATAGACCAGTCCGGCCGGAATCTGGCCAGCCCTCGTCGCGGCCACGAGCACGTCCAGCTCGTTGAACTGAACATCCGGTACCGCCTGCCCGGTCTCCTCCAGCCATTGTTCGATGGCCCCGAAGAAAAATGCCCTGTTCCGCAGGATGGGGCCGCCAATGGATCCGCCGAACTGCTGGCGGTTGAACGGGACCTTTTCTCCGTTGCTTTGCTTCGTGAAGTAATCCTTCGATGTCAAGGCGCGATCGCGCGCGAACACGAAGCCCGAGCCGTGCAGCAGGTTGGTCCCCGACTTGGTGATGATCGTGACCGCGGCGCCGCCGGTCCGTCCATCCGCTGCGGTGAACTGGCTGGTGGCGAGCTGGAACTGCTCGAGGCTCTCCGTCGAGAAGCTCATCAGCGGGCCGCCGTAGTGATTGTCGCGGTTGTCCGCGCCGTCGACGTTCGGAATCACGTTCGCACCTGAGGAGCCGCCGTACGACACGGTCCCGACATTCGCCTTCGTGCGATGGAGCTCGGCGACCGGCGCCGCGCCCGGGAGTAACGTCAGCATGCCGCTGACCGTCCGTGAGATCATCGGCAGGTTCTGCAGTTCCGTTGCCTCGATGCTCGAGGCGACTTTCGACTGCGTCACTTCGATCAGCGCAGCCTGGCCGGTGACGGTCAGCGTTTCTTCCACCCCGGCGAGCGCCAGCATGAAGTCGAGAGTGATCGTCGCATTCACGGCCAAAGTGACGCGCATCCGGGTCGCCGGAGCGAACCCGGACAGATCCGTTCTGACGTCGTAGACGCCGGGCTCGAGCCCTGGCATGCTGTACGCACCCTCCGCGTTGGTCACGGTCGTGCGCACCACGCCCGTACTCGTATTGGTCGCGGTGATGGTGACGCCCGGCAGCACCGCGTCGCCCTGATCGAGGACCCGCCCGTTGAACGTACCCGCGGTTTGCGCTGACGCCGCTGCGGCCGACATCAGCACGCCACACGCCACGGCGGCGCAGAGCCAGCCCCACACATGTTGACCGAACCGTCGCATACGCACCTCCCGCGGTGATGGTTATCGACGCCTTATACACCCATTCCTTGTCCTGGCGGGCCCGATTTCTTCGTCGCACGTTTCGCCAATGACCGGCCCCGCTGAGTTTGGGCTCAAGCTTTCCGCCAATCGGATAGCTCACCGAGAGCAACAACATCGCGTATCGTCCGCGCGTCCTGCAGCTCGGGTTTCGGTTAGCATTCTGAGTGATGCCGGGTCGTTCGCGCAGGCTGAAGCCTGCGCGCTCCGGCCCTCGGCGGGACTACGGCCCTGGGCAGAACTACGACCCTGGGCGGAACAGCCTAGCGCGCGGCGGCTTCAGCCGCCGCGTTTGTGAGAGGGTGCGCAGTATGGCCGACTCGAAAAAGCTTGTTGAGCGTCGAAGATTTCTCCAGAAGGGCGCACTCGCCGGCGCCGCGCTTGTGAGCACCCCGGCCGTCGTGGCCGCGCAGGCATCGCAGGCCGCCGCCGCGCCCGCCCAGGCACCGCCAGCGCCAATGACACTCGCCGCCGAGACGACGCCGCCGGGTGAAGTCCAGGTGCTCGGGGAGGACGAGCGCTGCGGATCCGACTACATGGTGGATGTCTTCAAGTCGCTCGGCTTCGAATACATCTGCGCCAACCCGGGCTCGAGCTTCCGCGGCCTGCACGAATCATTCATCAACTACGGCGGCAACAAAGGCCCGGAGCTGCTCACGTGCTGCCACGAAGAGTCGTCTGTGGCAATGGCCCACGCCTACTACAAGGCGGAAGGAAAGCCGCTCGCGGTGATGGCCCATGGCACGGTTGGTCTGCAGCACGCCTCGATGGCGATCTACAACGCATGGTGCGATCGCGTTCCGGTGTACGTGATTCTCGGCAACCACGCCGACGCGGCGATCCGGCGCGGCGCCGAGTGGTACCACGGCGTGCAGGATGCGGCCGCGATGGTTCGCGACTACACGAAGTGGGACGACTTCCCGTGGTCGCTCACCCACTTTGCCGAGTCGGCGGTTCGCGCGTACCAGATTGCACTCACGCCTCCGATGGCGCCGGTCGTCCTGGTGCTCGACGGCGGTCTTCAGGAACATCCCGTATCACGACACGAAGCGCTCACCATCCCGAAGCTGTCGATGCCGGTGCCGCCGCAGGGGGAACAGGGCGCGGTCGAGCAGACTGCGCGCATGCTCGTCGCCGCCGAGTACCCGGTATTCGTTGCGGATCGTCTTGCGCGGACGCCGAACGGCATGAAGCTGCTGGTCGAGCTGGCCGAGACGCTGCAGGCGGGCGTGATCGATCAGGGCAGCCGCATGAACTTCCCGTCGCGTCATCCGCTCAACCAGACGCAGCGCGCCCGCGCGGCAGTCGTCGAGGCCGACGTGATCGTCGGGTTGGAGCTCATCGACTACTGGGGCACCGTCAACGCGCTGCGGGATCAACTCCATCGTTCGACCCGCCGCGTGGCGAAACCAACCGCGAAGCTCGTCTCGATCTCGACGGGCGACCTGTATATCCGCGCCAACTACCAGGACTTCCGGCGGATGCAGGAGGTCGATCTGGCGATCGCGGCCGACGGCGAGGCGACGCTGCCGGCGCTCATCGACGCCGTCAAGCGCCTGACGACCGCGGACCGGCGGCGCGTGTTCGAGGAACGCGGCGCAAAGCTGGCGCAGGCAAGCCGCGCGGCCGCCGAAGCGTCGCGCGTGGCGGCGTCGTACGCCTGGGAGGCGAGCCCGGTTAGCGACGGCGCGGCTGAGCGCCGAGCTCTGGGCGCAGATCAAGAACGAAGACTGGTCGCTCGTCTCGAGCTACTACAGCAGCGACCAGACGAACTGGCCGCGCCGCCTCTGGAACTTCGACAAGTCGTATCAGTGGCTGGGCCACGCAGGCGGCGGCGGCATCGGATACGGCGCGCCGGCGTCGGTCGGCGGCGCGCTGGCGAACCGGAAGCACGGGCGGCTCTCCGTCGCCATCCAGACCGACGGCGACATGATGTACGCACCGGGTGTGCTCTGGACCGCCGCGCACCACAAGATTCCACTGCTCAGCGTCATGAACAACAACCGCGCGTACCACATGGAGCTGATGCACGTGCAGAGGATGTGCAACGCGCGGAACCGTGGCGTCGATCGCGGCGTCATCGGCAGTCAGCTGACCGATCCGAACATCGACTTACGCGAAGCTGGCGCAGTCGATGGGCGTCTATGCCGAAGGGCCGATCACGAATCCCGAACGATCTCGGACCCGCGCTGCGGCGCGCCATCGCCGTCGTCAAACGTGGCGAGCCGGCGCTCGTCGACGTCGTGACGCAGGTGCGGTAAATGAAGATCCGTCGTTCACGGTTCTGGTTCGTCTGTTCGTGCCGCTTCCGCGCTCACGTTCGCGAGTCTTCGCAGCAGCTGCCGAGGGCGGGCGTTGTCGGAGCGGGCCGCCGGTCCGGAACCGGCCTACGTCGCGCAGAGCGCAGGACACTCCGCCGCGGGCAACGCGGAAACCGGCCAGGCCATGTACACGAAAGCGGGCTGCGAGACGTGCCACGGCACCAATGGTCAGGGAACGGCCGCCGGTCCCCGCCTCGCAGGCACGGCGCGGCAGACTGCCGGCGTTCATCGCATACGTCAGAAAGCCCACCGGCACCATGCCGCCGCAGGGCATGCAGGCGGTCTCGGACCAGGCGCTGACCGACATCTACGCTTTCCTGCGCTCGGCACCGCATCGCAGGCCGCTCCCGCCCCGTCCGCGCCAGCCGGCCGTGCGGACGCGGGTGCTGCCTTATACGCGAAGATCGGCTGCTACCAGTGCCACGCGAATCAGGCGCAGGGCGGACCGCAGGACCGCGCCTCGGACCCAGACCCGATTCCGTTTGCGCGCTTCTCTCAGTACATCCGCAACCCCACGGGTGACATGCCGCCGTATACCGATAAGGTGCTGTCGAACCAGGAGCTCGCGGACATCTACGCGTTTCTCCAGGCACGTCCTCGTCCACCGGCGGTCGATACGATTCCGCAACTGGCGCCGTAGAATGAACGCGCGCATGACGCGCAGGCTGAAGCCTGCGCGCTACGTTCCGCACTGGCAGGCACTCCAGGCACCATAGGCACTTTATGCTCATTGCACTCACACTGTTCGCTGCCCTCAGTCAACAGGCCGCGCCGGCTGTCCTGCAGCGCACGTTCGTCGCGCCGGAGGCGGGAAGGATCCTCTACGGCATCTCGATTCCGCCGGGCTACACTTCGCGCGAGCCGCGCCCTCTCGTGCTGGCGCTTCACCCCGGGGGTGAGCGAACACCGTATTACGGGCTGTCGTTCATGCGCGGAATTGTGTCGCCCGCATTGAAGGAGCTCGGCGCCATCATCGTCGCGCCCGACTGTCCTACGCGGGCGTGGAGCGATCCAGCCGCGGAGCGGCGCCGTGATGGCGCTCCTAGAAAGCGTCATGAAGGAATATGCCATCGACCG
Organism: uncultured Acidobacteriota bacterium; assembly: GCA_963814955.1. Lineage (GTDB taxonomy): Bacteria > Acidobacteriota > Vicinamibacteria > Vicinamibacterales > UBA2999 > DATCJA01. The sequence goes on along the minus strand of CAWFEX010000001.1, from coordinate 318,046 downwards.
CCGTCGCATCCTGGTCACGGGATTCAGCCTCGGCGGCCGCGGCACGTGGTTCATGTCTTCGCGCCATGCCGATTTCTTCACCGCCGCCATTCCAATCGCCGGATCGTCGGGCGAGGAGCCGCTCGAGCGCCTGGGACGGATTCCCACCTATGTGATCCACAGCCGCAACGACCAGGTCGTGCCGTTCGACCCGGACGAGCGAACGACGCAGCAGCTCGAGAAACTGGGGCGGACTGTCCGATTCGAGGCGCTCGAAGGCCTGGGCCATTACGAAATGGGGGGCTACATCGACGCGCTCGCACGCGCCGGACGATGGGTCGCGGAACGCTGGAGTGCGAGCCGGTGAAGCCGCTCGTCGTGCATTCTTGACGCACTTTCTTGATCACATTGATAGGGAGGACATCGTGCGCTACACAGCTACCCTGATGCTGGTCGTGCTCGCAGCTTGGGCGCCTGCCGCTGTGCAGGGCCAGACGATCACGAGAAAGGACATGTCGCTGCAGATTGCCAGAGCCATTGCTGATGCGTCGATTGCCGCGTGTCAGAAGGAGGGGAACAACGTGTCTGCCGCAGTGGTGGATCGGGCAGGCGATGTGGTGCTGCTCATCCGGCACGATGCCGCGAACCCGCACAACCTGGAACTGGCCCGCCGCAAAGCATTCACGTCGCGCACCTTCGGAATCACCACGATCGAGTTCCGCAATCGCACAGCGGGCACCAGCGAGTTCGCCGGACAGCGCCAATTGGCCGATGTCATTCCCTTGGGCGGAGGAGTGCCGATCAGGATAGGGAATGAACTCATCGGCGCCTTGGGTCTGAGCGGATCGCCCAACCAGGAAGCTGACGAAAAATGCGCTATGGCTGGCCTCGCCGCCGCAGCGGGGATGTTGAAATAACGACAGGAACCACGAAGCGCACGAAGGGCACAAAAGGGGTCGATATGCTCTTCGTGACCTTCGTGGTTGTCTGGGGGCCCGCCCTACTGCCTACGGCTTGCAGCGATCCGTCCCGAGCCCACCGCCTTCAGCCGTTCCTACGTCGCGATACACCTTGTGGCAGTTCGCGCACGCGTCGTTCAGTTTCTCGGACATTCCGCTCACGGCATCCTGATTACGGGTCTGCGACGCTTTGTAGAGCTCTCGCGACAGGGCGATCAGCTCCTGGGTGAATTTCTGGTAATCCGCGTTCTGAATGGGCACCGGCCGCCCGTTCTCGCAGCGCCGGCCCGGCACCATGAACATGGAGGTCGTCTCGATGAGCCCGAGCGCCGCCTGGTCGACCGCCTGCCAGCCGTAGTAGACGGTCGCTCCCCACAGGACGTAGTCGAACGGCACAGGGTTGGCCGGCTTTGTCGCTCCCGGGTCCTTCACCTGAGTATTGAAGATGATGTTCGCGTTCGGAAAGGTCACTCCCCGCATGAACTGGGCGAGATTCGCCGTTGGAGCGAGCGTGACTCCTCCCGCTCCTGCCGTCGTCGCCGCCGCGGGGCGTGATGCCGGGAAGGTGGTCGTCTTCAACCCCGCGTCGGCAAGCGCCGTCGAACCCGCTTTGAAATTGCCGACCTGGAGCATGTACCGTCGCGATGTCGATCGCCTGCGGCCGCATCAGGCTGCCGGGCGCCTGCAACGGCATCGTGTTCTGGATCTTGTCGACGAGTTCGGTCAGCGATCGCCCGCCCCACGCGGCGACGAATCCCTCACCGGAGAGCATCGGGCCGATGACGCCCTCGAGCTTCTCGCCGTGACATGACGCGCATTGAGCCTTGTACAACGCAGCTCCGCGCTGAGCCTGCTCGGCCGTGTAGACGCCGTCCGATACCGTGCGGGTTTGCCGGGCGTGACCGGTGAGTGACAACACTCCGATCACGGCATAGGCCGCGAACGCGACGGCGAGAGCGGCGCGCACCACGAGGCCCATTGGATTACGCATCTGTCGGTCCCTCCGAAGTCTCCATAAATGCTCGGATTTCTGTGAGAAAGCAGATCGCGATTATACCCGAGTTCATCATACAATTCGGCCGTACCGCGCCGTGCGGCGCCCCTTTCGCGACGCCGCAGAGCGGGGAAAAATTCGCGCTCCAGTGATACGATGACCAGCCCTTTGCGGCAGGCTCATCGTTTTCGGCTTCATGTTTTGGAGGACACGCATGCGGGCCTCGTTCTTCTTTCTTCTCGCCGTTGCGACGTTGCTCACGATGCCGGTCGCAGCGCATCATTCGCACAACAACTACGCCATCTCCGAGTTCACGCCTCTGCAGGGAATCGTCAAGGAAGTACATCTCATCAACCCGCACTCATGGGTCTACATCGAGGTGAAGGACGAGAAAAGCGAACCGCAACTCTGGGCGCTCGAGGCAACGGGCCCCGGCGGTCTCGAGCGCAACGGCATCAAGCGTGAGGACGTCAAGGTGGGCGACACGGTCAAAGTGCGCTGCCACCGGCTCCGCGACGGCTCCAACGGCTGCCTGCTCGGATTCCTGACACCGATGCACGGCGACGCCGCGCGCGGCCATGGTGTCGAGAAAGAGTGGGATTAATACCCCGCGTCATTACCAACCGCCTGCGCGGCAGGATCGTCGACGCGCTGCGGGTCTTCTGTTATTTGCGATTTTCATAGCGTAGAACCCTTCAGGAGGATCGACTGTCATGTTCACGATTAGCGTGAAGCGATTATTCATCGCGACGTGGGTGGCTGCGTTCTTGGCGCTGCCTGTCCTGGCTTCCGCCCAGGACGCCACGATTACCGGAACCGTCACCGACACGACAGGCGGCGTGCTGCCCGGCGTCACGGTCGCCGTGGTACACGAAGCTTCCGGTATCAGCTTCGAGGCCGTCACGGATGAGCGCGGGATATTCCGCATGCCGGCGCGTATCGGAAACTACCGGATCACCGCAACGCTGGCCGGATTCGCCGATGCGGTGCGGACTGGGCTGCCGGTCGCGGTCGGCCAGGTGGTCACGATCAATCTGCAAATGGCGCCATCAGGACTTCAGGAATCGGTGACGGTGACCGGAGAGGCGCCGCTGCTCGACGTCAGCAGCTCCAGCCTGGGCACCAACATTACCCAGGCGCAGATGGAAGAACTGCCGATCAACGGGCGGAACTGGCAGGACCTGGGCATGCTGGCCCTCGGAAACCGCGTCAACGGGGTTGGGACCAACGAGATTGCTGCCGAAGGCAGCGGGACGTATCAGGTGAACGTCGATGGCCAGCAGGTGACGTACTGGGGCGGGGGCCTGGGGAACGTGCAGCCGCGCTTCAGCCGTGATGCGATTGCGGAGTTCGAGTTCATCGCCAACCGCTTCGACGCCACCCAGGGCCGTTCGCAGGGCATCCAGATCAACGCGGTGACCAAGAGCGGCACGAACAACTATCTGGGAAGCTTTGGCGGGTATTTCCGGGACGACAGCCTGAATGCGGCCGACAAGATCGTCAATCGGGTGCTGCCGTACTCCAACCAGCAGCTCAGCGCGACCCACGGGGGGCCCATCCTGCGCGACAAGTTCCACTACTTCGCGAATTACGAATACGAGCGCGAGCCGTGGACCACGGTATTTACGACTCCATACTCCGCGTTCAATCTGGAGTTCACCGAACCGAGAATTGAGCACAAGTCGGGCCTCAGGCTCGACTATCAGTTCAACCCGAACCTGAGAGCGACGGTTCGCGGAGCGATGTGGCAGAACGACCAGCGTCTCGACCAGGCGTTCTCGGCAACGGGCACCAACCACCCCTCGTTCCTCGTCCAGACGTATCGCGACAGCGATCAGATCCAGCTTGCGTTGACGCAGGTACTGGGAAGCAGGGCCGTCAACGACTTCAAGACCGGGTACGTCGGGATTCGGAACCGGGAGTCGTCCCGGGTACCGTGGCAGAACCACCCCGCCGCCCTGAGCGACGGCATCACGAACGGCTCTCCAATCGTCACGCTCAACGGCTTCAGGTTCGGCCCCCCGGGAAGCGTTCCGCAGGAGATTCAGGAAGGCAAGTGGTCGTTGCGGAACGACTTCACGATTTCGATGAACAAGGCCGGACGGCACGACTTCAGGATTGGCGGCGAGTACATCAAGAACTCGTGGTGGCTGATGATCTGCCGCGACTGCACCGGCATCTACGATGCCCAGGGCGGGGCGCCGCCGGCGAACCTGGAGCAGCTCTTCGCGACGTGGGACAATCCCGACACCTGGAACCTGAACGCGCTGAACCCGATCATCCGGCGCTACACGCTGGGGATCGGCGACTTCACGTTTGCGGTGGACCGCCACGTGTCGGCCGGCTGGATCCAGGACGACTGGCAGGTTTCGTCGAATCTGACGCTCAATCTCGGCTTGCGGTATGACGTCGCGCTCAACGGCTTCGGCGAGGATTACGACTTCCAGCCGTGGGTCAACGGCGGACGGCCGAACGACACGAACAACATCCAGCCTCGCTTTGGCTTCGCGTACAAGCTCGGTGAGCGGACGGTGCTGCGCGGCGGCCTTGGAAAGTACCTATGGCGAAGTCACCGATCAGTCGGCACACGGCACCGTGTCGTGGCGGAATATTGTCGGCGTCGAGATCCTGAACGATGGGCGCCCCGATTTTGCGAGCAATCCGTTCAACGGCGCGCAGCCGACTTACGACCAGCTCGTCCCGCGGACGTGCTGGGATCAGAAGGCGAACCAGGGCGGCGCACGGGCCGGGTGTATCCGCCGCACGGTCGGCAATAACCTCTCCAGTCCCAATTCGCAGTATCCGTTTTCATGGCAGGGATCGATTGGCTTCCAGCGGCAGTTGAGCAACACGATGGCCGTGGAGGCCGACTACGTCTACTGGGCGAGCGCGTTCAACGTCATCGGGAACGTCAACATCAACCAGTCGTTCAACCCCGCAACGGGACTGCCGTTTGCGACCACCAACGTCAGCCGGCTGCCATTCCCCGAGTGGGGCAACGTCGCCATGCGGAACCATACGCTGGGCTACGATTCCAAGAACCACTCGGTGCAGGTCGGACTGACCAAGCGTTTCAGCAACCGCTGGCAGGCGTCGGCCAGCTACTTGTGGGTGCGCGATTATGCCAAGGACTTTCCGCCGGTGCTGCCGGACCTGCCTGGCATTCCAGAGGCGCGAAATTGCAACTACCCGGTGACGTGGACGGCTGACTTCTCACGGTGGGTCTGTGATGTGCCGGTGAACTTCCGCGCTTTTGGCGTTCCCATCTACGACCAGGAATGGTACGTGACGGGACATCAGGTCCACCGCGCGGCCTTCAACGCCATCTACGAACTGCCCTACGGCATGCAGGTCAGCGGACTGTATTTCTACGGCGACAACGGAAAAGAAACGACGACATCGGGCGTAGACATACTTGCTGTCGGCGGCGTCGTGGCGAACCGGACGCGCCCGGATGGGTCGGTCATTCCGCGCTTCAATTTCGATCGGAAGGATCTGCACCGCGTGGACGTGCGGCTCTCGCGGCGCTTCTCGTTCGGCGATCGGTTCTCGTTCGAACCGCTTGCGGAAGTGTTCAACCTGTTCAACCGGGCCAACTTCAATACGTGGAATTTGACCGAGAGCAACCGTAACTTCGGACAGCCGCAGCTGGGCGCGGGCGGCAACAGCGGCGCCGGCGGCACGTCGTTCCAGCCGCGCGTCGTCCAGCTCGGATTCAGGGCCACGTTCTAAGTGATACTGGTCAGCAGAGACACGAGGCTAGAATTTTCCTTACGTAGGCCGGGTCACTTCGCTGGACCCGGCGTGGCCATCGACCGCGAATGTGCGGTATGGTCACACAGGAGCAGAGACATGAAGATGATGCACGTTCACTGACGTGGTCCTTGGCGGTCTGCTCGTGGCCGGCCTGATCCAGACTACCCGGGAACGCGCAGGGACGGCAGGGCGGACAGGGCGGCGCGCCCGCCAATGAGACGCTCAGCCAGAGTTACAGGGGCAGCAAGTCGCGCGACTGGGAGGCCCAGAAGACGGCACCCATCAAGGTGTTCGACAACCTGTATTACGTCGGGCCGGGCAACGTGTCGGTATGGCTGATCCCGACGACCGACGGCCTCATCGTGTTCGATTCAACGCAGGAACCGCTCGTTGACCACGTGCTCGACAGCATCAGGAAGGTCGGTTTCGACCCGAAGAACATCCGCTACATCTTCCTGAGCCACGGCCATCTCGATCATTTCGGTGGCGCCGGCAAGCTGAAGCAGGCGGCTCCGGCGGCCCGGATCGCCACGCTCGAAGAGGACTGGCAGCTGATCGAGACGTTCTACAAGAACGCAGCGTCGGGCCGCGGCGGCAACAACCCGAACGCCCGCGACCCCGGTATCCCGTTCGCACGCGACCTGGTGATCAAGGAAGGCGACGTGATCACCCTCGGGAAAACGCAGATCCGGGTCTACAAGCTGCCAGGTCACACCGCGGGCTCGCCCTCCTTTAAGTTCACGGTGTTTGACAACGGGCGGCCGCACACGGCGTTCCTCTTCGGCGGACCCGGGCAGCGCAACGGCGTCGAGGGCGGCACCCAGTTCCTCGAAAGCATCCGCCGGCTGAAGTCCAAGGAGTTCGCGGACGTCGAGGTGCCGGTGCACGTCCACAGCTGGCTGACGACCTATCCCGATCCGCGCGGCGGCACGGTGTTCGAACCGGCGATGGCGCTGGCGAAGCGGCAGGCCGGCCAGCCGCACCCATTCGTGATCCCGGATCAGTGGAAGCAGTGGCTCGACAGGGCGGAGGCGGGCACGATCAAGTACGTCGAGGAGGCCAAGGCCGGTAAGGCGGCGCCCGTGTCGAACTGAAGTCACACCAGTAGGGCGGGCCTTCACGGCCCGCCAGCTCACGAACACGGGCCACGCCCCTCGACGTTGCTCGGGGCGTCCTGAGGAAGTCGAAGGACGGAGACGCGGAGACACGGAAACATATCTGCTGTGCCTCCGAGTATTCGTGGCCCGATCGCCCGATCGACCAACCTCACGCGATAATTTCTTGCCGCGGGGCCTGGCGCCCGCGCATTCTGGCCCAAGCAGACGTTGACGATTCAAGCGGAGTTCGTCCATTCCCGCACCGCCTGGCGGATGCTCGCCTTGCTCGCGCTGGCGGAATTGCTCGGCATGACATTGTGGTTTTCGGCGACCGCCACTGCTCCCGCGCTGGCTGTCGATTTCCACCTCGATTCAGGCCAGACGGCATGGTTGACGATGGCTGTTCAAGCCGGCTTCGTGTGCGGCACGTTGCTGAGCGCGGCGCTGAATCTACCCGACGTCTTCAACCCTCGCCGGCTGTTCGCGCTGGGGGCGATCGCTGGCGCGATCGCGAACGCTGCGGTGACGCTCGCCAGTGGAGCGCTCCAGGTTATCGTGCTTCGCTTCGTGACCGGCGTCATGCTGGCATGGGTGTATCCGCCGGGGATGAAGATTGCCGCAGGGTGGTTTCAGCACAACCGAGGTGCCGCACTGGGCATCATTGTCGGCGCGCTGACGGTCGGATCTGCCTTCCCGCATCTGTTGGCGGCGCTCACTCTGGCGGTTGCGTGGCGCGGGCTCATGCTCGCGGCATCGGGCTGCGCGATCTTCGGCGGCCTGTTGACGATTGTCGCAATACGTGACGGTCCGTACCTTTCCACGACGGCACCATTTGATCCCCATGCCATCACACGTGTCTTTGCGAACCGCGGGGTTCGACTGGCAACGCTCGGCTATTTGGGTCACATGTGGGAGCTCTACGCCATGTGGACGTGGATCGCTGCCTTTGCGTCGGCGAGCCTCGCCGTACCAGCGGGTCGTGGATTGCATTCATCGCGATTGCCAGTGGCGCCGTCGGCTGCGTCGGAGCCGGCTTCGTCTCAGAACGCCTTGGCAAGGCGCGTGTCGCCGCCTGGGCGATGATCGTGAGCGCTGCGTGCTGTGCGCTTGCCGGGTTCGCATTCGACGCGGGGTTATGGGCCCTGGTTCTGGTGGCGGTCATATGGGGCGTCGCTGTGGTTGCAGACTCCGCGTTGTTTTCCGCGCTGGTTGCGGAGTACAGCGTCCGTGAGTACGTGGGAACCGCACTGACGTTGCAGATGTGCGGAGGATTTCTTTTGACGATGGCGACGATTCGGCTGCTCCCGGTCGCGGCCGAGTGGCTGGGTTGGCAGTGGGCGTTTCTTTTGCTCGTACCGGGACCCGTGTTTGGTACGCTGGCGATGCTGAAACTCGATCGAGACCGAACAGTCGCCGAAGTGAAGAGGCCATGAAGAACGATGATCCCCTCCCGTATGCCCTGTGAGTGGCCGGCATTTAAATGAACGCCGGTTGGACGCTCGTCAGACAAGAGAATCGTTATGGTTACGTTCGCGACGAAGCAACTGCCGATGGCCCGGGACGCTGTGGCGCCAGATGGCTCGGATGTGCGGGTACTTCTCCGGCTGGATGGCGGGAGCGTCGCTCACTTTGAACTTCCACCGGGACAGACGAGTCGGGCAGTGAGACATCCGCGGGTCGAGGAGATCTGGTTTGTTCTGACCGGGCGAGGCGAGATGTGGCGGCGGCACGACAACCGGGAGGAGATCGTCGCGCTGCGCCCGGGCGTCTGCGTGACGATTCCGGTTGGCACCGACTTTCAGTTCCGCAGCGTCGGGGATGACCCGCTGTCTGTGATTGGGACTACGATGCCGCCATGGCGCGATGACTCAGACGCCCTCGTGGTGGAGGGCACCTGGGCTCCGACCGTCACGCACTAGCGAGGCTTCGCCTCAAACCAGCGACATGCAAACCCTGCAAGAGCTGTTTGGAATAGATCTTCCGATCATTCAGGCCCCGATGGCTGGCGCGCAGGGCAGTGCGCTGGCCGTCGCGGTGTCCAACGCCGGCGGTCTTGGCTCGCTGCCATGCGCGATGCTCGACGCGGAGGCCATGCGAAAGGAGCTGGCGGCGATCCGGGCACAAACGACAAGGCCGTTCAACGTGAATTTTTTCTGTCACGCGCAGCCCGAGTTCAACGTCGAGCGGGAAATGGCGTGGCGGGCCGCGCTGTCGCCGTACTTCGCCGAACACGAAATAGAGGCGAGCGCCATCGCAGCGGGCCCGGGGCGGGTGCCGTTCGGCGCCGAGACCGCCGAGGTGCTGAGCGAATTCGAGCCCGCGGTCGTGAGCTTTCAGTTCGGGCTGCCATCGAAAGATCTGCTCGGGCGGATTCGCCGGTGGGGCGCGAAAATCCTGTCGTCGGCGACGACTGTCGACGAGGCGCGCTGGCTGGAAGCACACGGGGTTGATGCGGTCATCGCGCAAGGCCTCGAGGCGGGGGGCCACCGTGGTGTGTTTCTGACCGATGACCTCACCACCCAGATAGGAACGCTGGCGCTGGTACCGCAGATTGTGCAGGCAGTGAAGGTACCCGTGATTGCCGCAGGCGGTATCGCTGACGCGAGCGGCGTGGCAGCAGCCATGGCCCTCGGCGCCGCCGGCGTGCAGGTCGGGACCGCCTACCTGCTGTGTCCCGAAGCCACGACGAGCACGGTGCATCGTGCGGCGCTGAAGACCGACGCAGCCCGGGTGACAGCGCTGACCAATGTTTTTACCGGACGGCCGGGCCGCGGCATTATGAACCGCATCATGCGGGAACTGGGGCCCATCAGCGCCGTCGCTCCTCCGTTCCCTCTGGCGTTCTCGGCGATCGCGCCGCTGCGCGCCAAAGCCGAAAGCGTTGGCAGCAGCGACTTCTCGCCGCTATGGGCCGGCCAGAATACGAGCGGCTGCAAGGAGATTCCGGCGGGCGTCCTTACGCGAGAGCTGGCGGGCGTGCTGTGATTTGTGAATTGAATCTATGACGTGCTCGAGCTGTAACACCGCGGGGCATGCCGGCCCGCGTCGGCCGGCTTCGCACGCCGGGAACGCTCCTTCCGCTCGAGCCCTACTGCTCCCACCGCGAGTAGTTGCTGATTCCAGCTCGGGTCATCGTGGCATGCACCAACCAGCTGAATTCGACGTAGCGATCGTGAGATCACGCGGAACGAACTCGCGGCGCTGAATCGCTTCACTCGCGTTCCGGTTTCGTTTGAATCGGCGTGCTTCGAACGGCGCTCCGCAGGCCGGCATGCCCCGCGGTGTCACAGCCGCGCACGCTATATCACCGGTGCCGAAGCGACCGAAGCGACCGAGCGGCGCCAGTGGGCGTTTGCGACTCATCGCCGTGCTGCCATCCGCCGGTCAACATCCTTGCAGGCGTCGGCTGTTGCTCACATGTACGCTCAGCGCCTGGAACCTGCGTTCCATCAATACATCCATACCGCGTGTCACGCGCTGCTTGATACCGCTTGCACCAGACCTCACATGGCATCGGAACCCGCTTCTGGTGATGCGGGGTCTATAGATCAACTGGGATGTGGCAGCATTCCGATCATTTCGCCCTTCAGTCGATCTCCGTAGTTTCTTTCCATCAGCCGCGCGCCTGTCGTCCGACCGGCGCCGTTCGGAGCACGCCGATTCGGACCACCAGCGGAACGCGACTGAAGCGATTCATAGACGCGAGTTCGTACCGCGTGATCTCATGATCGCCTGAAGATGGAATTAGCTGTGTCGGTGCATGCCACGATGGCGGTTGGTCGAGTTGGGTACTGACTCGCGGTCGGAGCGATAGATTATGAGCGGAAGGAGCGTTCCCGGCGTGCGAAGCCGGCGCCGGCCGGACGACGGGCGCGCGGCCGGCGGGTCCGGCTGAAGCCGGACACTACGTACGTGGCCCGTTATGGTTGAAGCGACGCGACGTAGCCGGAGATCGCGATCAGGTCGTCTTCGGTCAGCTTCTCGACCGAGGCCCTCATCAGTTTCGCGGCGTCGCCGTTCCGCGTCCCCTTCTGCATGTCGTACATCTGCCGCGCGAGATAACCGGGCTGCCGGCCGGCAATCGGCGGCGCGATCGCCGTTCCCTTCAGGTCGGTTCCATGGCAGGCGCCGCACGCCTGCGTTCGATCCTGACCACCGGTTTTCACGAGCATCTCGCCCGTTTTCAGGCTGCCGACGGGCACATACACCACCATGCCCGACCGCGGATTACGAAGCATGTTGCTTTGGTAGGTGTCTTCCGGCATCTCGACCAGCCGTCGGCCGAGCGGCTCGGTCTCCGTCCCTTCGGCCTTCAGGAACAGACCGTTCACGGTTGCCGTGAATTTCGGGACGGTCTCCGACTCGACGACCCGGTTCCACTGCTTGAATGGAATCGACGCGAAGTACTCCGCCGACGCGCGCGCTTCCTCAGGCGTCAGGTTGCGCGCCATGGCCGCCATTTCGAACGCGTTGGCCTTGTTGACGTCGGCGCTCTTCCGCTTGCCGCTGGCAAAGTCGGCGAGCTGCCGCAGGAAGTAATCGACCGGCAGCCCCGCGACCGGCGCGTTCTGCATCAGGCCGAGCCCGTTCGGATAGTGGCAGATCGCGCAGGCGCGGAACCTGGTTGCCTGCTTGCCGTGCGCGACGATATCGGGCATCGGCGGGTGATCGGTGGGGAACCAGTCGGCCGGGTTGTGCGGCGAGGTGATCTCCGCCACCGTGAACGTCCGATCGCTCCCGGCGAGCGTGAGTTTGTTCCCCGTCGTGTCGGCCGGCATGCCTCCTGGCCGGTCGCAGTCGCGCGGTGTATTGCCAGGACACTTCACCGACCAGTCATCCGGCATGGTCGGCGGCATCTTGTAGCCGTAGGCCCACAACGGAAACCCGGGCTCGAGCACGAGAAACCGAGGAGCCTGCGCAAAGAGATGGCTACGGCCAACTACCACGCCGACCAAGAGAATCAAGAACAGACCGACACGTTTGTTCATGAGTCCACCGACCCCAACAAACGCGGGTCCGTCGCGGATTCGGGACCGCTTCCGGGACCCGCCCCGGCCTATTGCCCTTTCACGCCCCGCGGGAACTCGAAGGTCACCATGTACAGCTCGGGGCTGAACCCGGTGACCTGGTGCGGCACATTCTCGGGGATCAGCAGAAAATCTCCCTTCGAGACCTTGTGAACCGTCCCGCCCTCGATGCGGCGCTCCACCGTGTCGCCCTTTTTCGTCTCGACGATCTTGCCGCCGGTCGTGATTTCGCCGCTGCCGTCGACAATCGCCCACACTTCCCCTTCAGTCGCGTGCGCCGCAGCCCGTTGCGGCGGCCTGCGACGATCTACCGCCATTCGATACGCGACCCCGCTCGACGAGGTTGCCTCGGGCCGCTCGACGACGGTGATGTTGGCGTAGGCAACCTCCATGAGCTTGGCTCGGTGGGCGGCCACGCTCGCCGCGGAGAGAAAATACGCTTCCCTCGGGTTGTTATTGATGTTCTGCGGACCCTGCTGGCTCGAAGCAGATGAGGCGAGCGCAACGATGAGAGCGGCTGCAACGGCGACGATTCTCATGATTCTCCTCCTGCCGGGTCCAAAGGGACCTGGCCCGTGCGACTCGCCGGGTCCGAAGGACCCGGCCTACTTGGGTGGCGTGACGCCTCTGAACCACTTGAAGCCCAGCTTGTTCAGCTCGGCAATGGTGTGACCGACTCCTTCGTTGCACGTGTTCTCCCACACCTCGCGTGCGTACGGGTCGGGATCCACGGTCGCGGTATTGCGCCAGGCGTACTTCCCGGTGGTGTTGTCCGTTCCCCCGGTCCCGGCGCGCCGCATCGGGTAGTTCATCTTCCACGTCCGCGTGTAGATCGTGGGATCTTCGACCGTGAGCTCGTAGTCGATCGTGTTCGCGTCGACCATCCGGAAGCGCTCCACCATCCGGCTGTTTTCGCTGTAGAAATTGCCGACGCTGTCGAACCAGTGTTTGCCGTTCAGTCCGGTGACTTCGACCACCAGCGTATCGCCGTCCCACCGGCCGCGCGGATTGCCGCGCCAGAACTTGGCGCGTTCGCTGATATGCGGACGTCCGTTGGTGGGAATGACACGGTGGACTCTGGCGGTCACCATGATCACCATGCCCGGCTGCTGGATGATTTCACCGACGCCGCCGCGGGGCCCGATCATCGTGACGCAATACGACGCCGGGTCCGCGTAGAGGCGCTGTCCGGTTTCACCCGGCCATCCGCGCGACAGCCCTGCGCGGTGCTCGTTCCGGCGGGCCAGCGCCCACGCCGTATATGGAATCCGGCCGTCCGGCGGATCGGAGACAAAGCTTTCCTGCGGCGGCGTCGTGACGTCGACGTAGCCGTGTTCTTCGATGTCGTCGCCGCCGGCCCCGCCGGGCCCTCCCCAGGTTCCCTGGAGATCCGGCACGCCGTCGGGCGTGCGCGGGGGACGGTACGGGGGCAGCGTCGCCTTGAACGCGGCCCACGTCCGCGCCATCGGCAGCCTTGGTGTTTTCGGATCGAACCGCGCCTGGCCGGTTGCCGGACGGAGCGACAGCGCGAGGAGGGCAACCGCAGCGACGAGCAACGTGAGCGACCCGAAGGAGCAACTTCGCACCGGAGCCTCCAGATCAGTTAAAGGGAAGCGCGTTGGGCTTGTCCCATGTGTCTTCAAGCAGGTACGACAGACACTCATATTCGAGGAGCTCGGCGTCCGCCTCTTTCAACCGGTACAACGGCATGCTCATCTTCCATGGACGCGTGAAGACCTTCGGGTCCTCGATGGTCACGTCATAGAGCATGTGGTCCGGTCCGGTCGGCGTGTAGCGCTCGACGACGTGCAGGGCCTCGCTGTGGAAATTTCCGGCGCGGTCGAGCCAGGTCTGATCAGTGAAGTGCACGACGTCCACGACCAGTGTGTTGCCTTCCCAGCGTGCGCGCGAGTCTCCCATGAACCACTCGATGGGACCCTTGGGATGCGGGTTGCCGTTCATATAAGCGAAGCGAACGGTGCCGAGATATTCATAGAGGAACGTGATCTTGTCGCGCTGCTGGACGATGCGGAACGGATGGGGCATGTAGGTGATGCGTGGCAGGCCGGGGAGGAAACACTTCGTATCAGGGTCGAGCGTCGCGCGGCCCTTGAAATTCTCCTGCCTCTTCGCGAGCGCGGCCGGCTGATACGGGATCGTGCCCCCTTCGACGACACCATTTCCGGCGGGTACGCCCAGCTGCGCGTTGTGGTCCTCGATGTTCCAGGCAGCCGTATTGAGCACCTGCCAGACACCCTGCAGATCGGGTTGCCCGTCCCGCGTCCGGGAAGGGCTGTAGGACACCGAGTTCTGCGCCACACCCGGAATCGTGGTCGCCCAGAGACCTACGACGATGGCGGCACTCAGCGGGATGACACAGCGCCTCACAGACGATCTCCTTGGGTTCAGATTTGCCTGGGTCCGCTCGTCCGTTTGCCTCGCGCTCGCGGCACCCGGCCCACGCATATGGGGTTATCTACCTATCGTGATTGCCTCGAGCTGCTCGCGTGCCGGCGTCAGTTCCTGCTGTCCCGCCGGATACTTGTTCAACTCGAACAGATAGGCGAGCACGTCGGCGTACTCCTGAGGCGAGAGCGAGCGCGGACTTCCCACCGGCATGGTGCTCGCCATTGTCCCGAACAGTTCCCACGCCGTGCGGCCATTCCACTTCTTCTGGAACGGCTCGCCGGCAACGGCGGGAGCCTCCGCATCACCTTCACGTTCGAGAGACTCGCCTGGAATCACAGGCACTGCCGCGTGTCCCTGTCCGTTATCCAGGTGACACAGCACGCACCGCTTCCGGTAATGATCCCTTCCGCGTCTGGCCTGTTCCGTGGTGTAGACCCCGTCCGTGACGGAACGTTTTCCTTCAGGAGCTTGTGCCGCCGCGCCAGAGGCGGCCGCGCCCATGACGATACCGACCAGAAGGATTCCTGGGGTGAACCCGAAGTCCCTACAGGCGATGATCCCGTGGGGCGGATCCCTTCGGACCCGCCTGGAGAGTTGCCAATCACCGACTGGCCGTCCGATTGGCCGTCTGCGTGGTCGGCGATGGCCACGGATTCCCTGGAGGCCCGTACTGATAGAAGGCTCCGAGGGTCGTGATCTTGTCCATATCCGGATAGAGGACACCAATCGCCGGCATCGTCGCGGCTGCCGCGCGGCGAGTACCAGATCGCTCCCTCGCGCGTGACCTGAACCTTCGGCGTGTCCGCGTCGAACTGCGGCTTCGGATAGAACGCCCACGTCTGGTTGCGGGGGTTGAACTTGTTGATGAGGGCGACGCGATCCGGCGTCGGTGAATCGGCGAACCAGATGTTGCCCTCTGGATCGGCATTGACGTCGTAGGGCTGCGCGGTCCACAACGGGACCGAGTATTCGGTGAAGCGGCCGGTCGCCTGATCCAGCTTTGCCAGCTTGCCCGGCCGGCGCCCCTGATTCCAGATTGCCGCCCAGATGTTGTTCTGCGCGTCGACGTTCAGGCGACGGATATGGCCTGGGAACGTGAGTGGCGCGAACTCGGTCCACTGTTCGTTGATCGTGTCGAACTTGGCAATCTTCCCCGAGTTCCACAACGCGATCCAGATGTTGTCGTTGCGGTCGGCAATCACGCCATATGGCACGGCGCCGCGGTCCGAAATCGGATACACGGTGACCTTGTTGGTGGCGCGTTCCCACTTGCTGATCGCGCCTCCCATGATCCAGCCGACGTAGAGATTGCTCTTGGAGTCGAGCGCCATCGACTGCATCCACTTCATCTCGTTTCGGATGACGTTGTCCGGATCACCTGGAATCTGGTACTCCCACTTTTCGGTCTTGGGATTGAAGCCGAGGATCCGCTTCTTCCCGGTCGGCTGAACTCCCGAATGTTCGGGCGCCCAGACGATGCCAAACCGGTCGATCGTCAGGTCGTGGTTTCCCAGCTTCGCGCCGTCCGGATAGAGGTAGTCCTTCTGCTCGCCGGTTCGTGGATTCAGCTTGACGAGACGGTGAGGATAGCCGCGATCGGTCAGCCACACGTTGCCGTCGGCATCGAATCGGACATCCTGCCCCCACCGGATCCCGCGCCCCTGCTTGGCGAACTCGGGCGAGCTGCTGCCGGTTCCGGGCGGATCGATCGGCAGGTAGTACTCGATGAACATCGCCTTGGCGAGCGCCGCCTCGTCGAGCGGCACCTCTTTCTCGGCGCGAACGAAGCGCGGTTTCGCATCAGGCCCGAAGTGTCTTCACAGCGTAGGCAATGAATTCCTCGCGCTCCTTCCTGGCGAAAGGAAACCACTGGACGCGACCCGCGAGCGCGCCTTCGGTGTAGGATCGGGCGTCCCGGTCAGGGAGCTCCGCCCCCATCATGTGACCGAGACGAGCGCGCCACACGTCTTCACCTCCCGGGCGGGCCGAGATGAAGTTTTCGTTGTGGCACCGCATGCAGCCTTGCTCGATCACCTCGAGACCGGGACCCGGCGGATAGATTTCCGAGTAGCGGGCGAACGTCACGCCGTTCTGCGGCGCAGGCTCGACACCCTGGCCCGCCCGCATCGCAACACTCAGCTTGGTGTTCTCACCGGCCCGCAGCGCGATCTTCTGCACGTCGGACTCGAGTCCCTTGGCCTTGACCCTTACTTCGTAGTTGCCCGGGAAACAGGGCCACGGATCGAAACGCGCCGGCGTTCGTGAACACCATGTACGTGACGTTCTTGTCGGTGTTGCGGATGTAGACCTGCGCAGCCTTGAAGGCCTGCGGCGCCGTGACGCTGCCCGACAAGCGCGCCAGCCCGGCGACTTCGCCGCGCTGCTGGGCAGCGACCGTTGCCGCGCCACCACTGATGTTCAGGACATAAGCGGCACACAACAGGGCCGATATCGCAACAATCACCCCGGTCAGAAACCGACGGCTGCTCATGATGCCTTCCTCCGCTACAACACCGATTTCACAATTAACGTTGGGCGGCGTACCGCCGCGCCAGGCGGGCCGTAACCCTTCGACAGGCTCAGGGTTACCCCGAGCATCGTCGAGGGGTAAAGGCCCGCCCTACGGTGCCCTAGAAACTACGCAATCCTACCAGACGAACCGAACCGCCAGCTCCGCCTGTTGGCGCGGATACACGGTATTCAGCGTGCCGAACGCGTTTGACGTCGCATTCATCTGCCACGGGGTAGCCCCCACGCCGAGGCTGTCCGTGCCAAACAGGTTGAATACCTGAAGGATGAGCTCGGCGCGGCGTGCGCCGCCCAAGCTCACCTGCTTGTTCACCCGCAGATCGACGCGCTGGAATTCGTCAGTCATGAGCTGGCTCTCCGCAATCGACGCCAGTCCGCGCGACGCGCGCCATGTATTCACGAGCCCCAGCATCTCCGCATCATTGCCGCGGTTGAACACGTTCTTCGTCGTCCCCGGCACGTAGTCGGTCACCGCGCCGTCGCCGTTCAGATCGATGCCGGCGCGCGCGGGGAACGGCCGTGACGACCGGTAGTTCCACACCGCCCCCACGGTGATGTCGAGCGGCAGCATCACCGCGCCGCTCGCCACCAGCGTGTGGCGCCGATCCTGACTGCCGTAGCCCTCGTCATACTCCGGATGGTAGAAGTCGACGACGGTGGCGCCCCCGGCGCCCCAGTCCTCGTCCTTCGCCAGCGTGTAGGACACGAGATACTGGGTCCGGCCCGAAAAGCGCTTGTCGAGCCGCAGATAGAGCGCGCGATAGTCGCTTTCGCCCGCCGCCCGGTACTCGAGGATGTTTCCCCACGTCGGCAGCGGGCGCCGCCCGGTTATTGGATCGGGTGTGTTGATGTTGGCAATCTGGTTCGCCTTTGCTCCCTTGCTGAACACCCCGTCCACGTGAATCGCCAGATTCGGTCGCAGCTCATGTGACAGCCCCACGTTGAGCGACTTGGACTCTGGCTGTTCGATCTCGTCGTCCGTGGTGCTGACGTTCGGCGTCGCCGACACCGTGACGAAGTTCTGCGGCGACAGTCCACCATACGGATCCGGATACGACGGATTCCGGATGTTGACCTGGCTTTGGAGCAGCGCGTTCACCTCGTTGCGCAGGGTGTTGGCGAAGACGTTGCCGTAGTACTTGCCGGTGGCGAGGCGCACCACCGTGCGCCCGTCGCTTCGCACGTCCCACGCCAGGCCGAACCTCGGGCCCCAGTTGTCGTTGTCCGCGCGCGAGTCCGGATTGATGAGCTCGGCCAGCCGCGGCCGGCCGTCGAAGGTGATGTGGTTGTTGAACGCCCTGTGCAGGTTCTCGTAGCGGAGTCCGACATCGAGCGTCACGTTCGACAGCACGCGCCACTCGTCCTGCACGTACGTCTGAATCCAGTCGGCCCGGAGATGACGTGGCAGCGGCGGGAACGACGCGGTGAACTGGATCGGGCTCCGCAGGTTCCGAATCGCCGCGGCGCTGCCGTCGAAGAACTGATCGGTGCCGAACGTCCAGGTGCCGATGTTGTGGGCCGACTCCTCATTCGAGCGGAAGCGCAGAAAAGCACCGCCCGCCTTCAACGTGTGCTGTCCCATGCTGAGCGTGAGGTCGTCCGAGATGTCCCACCGCTCGGTCCTGTTGTTGCTGTAGCCGGTCGATCCCCAGGTGAGGCTCGGGAAGACGTACACCGCTCCAGGTGAGCCCGCGATGGTGTAGGGCTCGAAGCGTTCGGTCGGGAACTCGCCGCGCTGGCTGGCAGGCCACCGCGGAATGCCGGGCGGGCTCCCCAGGTTCTCCAGGTGCGACGGCGGGATCTGCGACCGGACCTCGTTCAAGACCCGGGGACTGATCACCCACGTGTGCGCCGCCAGCAGCGAGTCGCGCGGCGAGTCGGTATCGGTGCCCGTGTTGCCGGCCAGGCTGCCACCGCACTCCTCGCAGAACGTGTACTCCTTGTCCCACAGATACCGCAGGAATACGTTCTGCTCGTCGTTCACCTGGAAGTCGCCCCGCAGCAACAACTGCCGCCGCTCGTAGCCCGCCGGTTGGTTCCCCTCGACCGCCGAGTAGAACTGTGGCTGTCCGGTGCGTACTGTTATGGTCTTCGGCTCCTTCGTTCGCTCCAACGCGGCGAAGAAATGGATTCGGTCCCGTACGATCGGACCTCCAAAGGCGCCGCCGTACTGGTTGCGCCGGTACTCAGGCTTCGGTGCGCCGCTGACATCGTGCGCTTCCTTTTCGAACCGGTCCATCGTGTTCAGGCTGGTGTCGCGGAAGAATTCGAAGACCTCCCCGTGGAATTCGTTCGTGCCGCTCCTGGTGGCTGTCAGTACCACGCCGCCCACCGCGCTGTACTGCGCCGACGAGCCACTGATGTTCACTCGGAACTCACGAATCCCCGACTGCGGCACCTCGAGGAACTCCTGCCCCGAGTTGTAGATCTGGTTCTGGCCGCCGTCCACATACGAGGTCGTCAGGTTGGCGTTGGCGCCCCCGGCGCCGATCGTCGGTCGCGCTCGCCGCGTGCCGGTTGGCAACTGCGTCCCAGGCATCAGCAGCGCGAGCGACCCGGCCTGACGGTTGGCGATCGGCAGCATCCCGATCTGTTCCTGCGTCACCACGCTCGCCACTTCGGTCTGGGTCGTTTCCACGACCGGTGCCTGCGCAGTCACGGTCAAGGCTTCTTGTATCCCCTGAAGCGCCATCGTGAGGTTCTGCTGGACCGAGAGCCCGATGGTCAGCGCAAGGTTGGTGACTTCTGCCGTCGCAAAGCCACTCAGCTCAGCTCGCAATCCGTACCTGCCTGGCTGCAACCCGGCGATGCGATATTGACCGTCCGCTTCAGTCACGGCGGTTCTGACGGTGCCCGACTCGACGTTGCGGAGCGTCACGGTCACGCCGGGCAGTACTCCACCCTGCGCATCGGCGATCACGCCGGTCACGACCGCGCTGGCCTCCCCTTGCGCGGCGGCAACCACGGGCATTCCGAGTATTGAGATACAGAGAAGGGTCGCGATCCGATGGGCCCGACGTGCCGAGACGAGTGTCATAGTGAGACCTCCTCGACGAGAACCGGGGAATACGGCGACGTGAATCGTTATGTCACCGCGAACGAGCGACTCGATCGATAGTGGGCGCGAAGGTGGCATATGGACATGCATTTGTCAAATAAATCGAGCCCCAGGCCTTCCCCTGAAGCCTGAGCCCTGAGGCCTGAGGCCTGATCCGGGCTATGATTCCGGCGTCATTCGCTCAAGGAGTATCAGTAATGCGTAGATCTGCCGTTGTCGTTGCACTGTTCCTTGTCGGATTCGCGGCTGCTGGACGTGTCCCCGTCGCGACCGGGCAAACCGCGGGCGGGTGGATCACGCTGTTCGACGGAAAAGACTTCAGCAAGTGGACGATGACCGGCAATGCCAATTGGCGCATCGCCGACGGATTGGCGGAAGCGGACATGCCAAGGGGCTTTCTGGTGTCGAGAGACTCCTATGGCGACTTCGAGCTCCGTGCGGACGTATGGGCCCGGCCCGAATCAAACGGAGGCATTCTGTTCCGCATCACTGACGCGCGGGACCCCGGGATCGAGAACGGTTACGAGCTGAACATCAATGACACGCGGAAGGACCAGGACGGCCGGACGGGCTCGATCGTCAACGTCGCGAAGCCGCTGGTCAAATTCGATTCCGGCAACATCTGGACGACGGTCGAGATCAGGGCTGTCGGACCCAAGATGACCGCGCGACTCAACGGAACGTTGACGGCCGAAGCCACCGACAGCAAGTACGCGCGCGGACCGGTTGCGCTGCAGGCGGCCGGCGGTCTCGTGCGGTACCGCAACGTTCAGATACGGGAGATCAAGTAAGGTCGTAGTACGTCAGCGTGTTCCTTGAACCTCTCGCCGGTACACTTTCGAAAAGCCGTTGCGCGCGTTCGTGACGGTGAAGGTACCGTCTTCCTGAGCGGAGATCTTGATCCAGTACGCGCGGCCGTTGTGCACTGGCGCTGGCGGCGCATTTGACCCGGGCTGCGGCAGCGGCATTGGCGCGACGGGCATCGCCACCTGCTCATCGTCGATGCCGTTGGCGATGAAGAGTCCCGGCGCCGTGTACTCCTGACCGCTCAGCAGCGAGAAGTGCATCTGCCAGACGTCTTCGAAGCCAGGCGAGCTGTACAGCGTTCGCATGACCACCGGCCATCCACCCTTGCGCGTGCCGTTGTTCATGACCGCCACTCGCGGCTGCACCGCGTGGACGAAGGGCTGAGAATTTGACGTGTCCTGGCCGTGATGCAGGCCGAGCAGTACGTCAACGGTCCCCATGCGATTGGTCGGACACACGAGCTGAAATTCCTTGTCGGTGGTGAGGTCGCCAAGGTGCAGCGCGCGAAAACGGCCGAAAGTGACATAGCTGCCCACCGATTCGGGGTCCTCGGGGATGGCATTGACAGGTGTCGGACCGGCGGCGCACAGCGGATTGGGTTGTCCCGCGCCCGGCAGCGACGTACCGATGACCGCGCCGTTCGACGTCACGATCCGGACGCCGAGGCCGGTCATCGGAATCGCGTCGCCGGGTTTGACCACCGTATGCTTCGCTTTCGCGTACAGCTCCGGATACGTCGTCTGCAGGAACCGTTCGGTGGCCTCGTTCTTCTGCACCGTCGGCCCGTGATCGATAAAGTGCCGAATCGGCATTTGTGACGCGAGGTCGGCCAGACCGCCGTAATGGTCGCCGTGCCAGTGCGAGGTAATCAGGTGGTCGATCTGAGACAGACCGGCGTCCTTGGCCGCGTCGACGATGCGCCCCGCGTCTCGCGCGGCGCCCGCGCCGCCGTTTCCGGTGTCGATGAGCAGCGACTGGCCCGACGGCGATACGAACAGCGTTGCGTTGCCGCCCTCGACATCGACGACGTAGATATCCAGCGTCCTTGTGTTGCGCGTCTGCGCCGACACGAGCACAGCGCTCACAACCATCGTCACCAGACAGAAGACTCGACGCATGTCAGGCTTCCTGCCGATCACGAATCACAAATCACGAAATCACAAATCACTGCCCCCCCCGTCCGGGCTGCTGGCCCCCGACGAAGAAGTTTCGGCCGTCGGCGGTCTTGACCTCTCGCCCGGCTACCGTGTTGGTGCCGTTTTTTGCCAGGAATCCCTGCACCGTGAGCTCGACGCCGAGTTTGAAATCGGTCTGGCGCACGCCGGCCCGCATCAACGCTGTCGCCCCACCGGCTTCAACCGCCCAGCTCTCGACCTTGCCGTCCGGCCTTTTGACGTCGATGTGCAGCCAGCCATGCGGATTGACCCATTCGAGCTTCGTCAGGGTCCCCTTCAGCGTGACCTCCTTGCCGGCGTCGAATTCCGCGGCAAATGAATGGTGAGCGAGCACTGGCGCTGCAGCCCAGCACAGCCCGAAACCGATCATGAGCAGCAAGAGTTTCCTCATCGGACTGCCTCCTCATTCCTAAGAATCAAAAGACTGACACTCGTAATCCAGGATCTGGATATTCTTCTCGATCCGCCGGTAGAACGGCATGCTCATCTTCCACGGGTGTGAAAAGACCTTCGGGTCCTCGACCGTGACCTCGTAATTGAGGTGATCGCGATCGAGCATCGTGAAGCGCTCGACGAGATGCATCTGTTCGCTGTGGAAGTTCCCCGCCCGATCGAACCACGTGTCGCCGCTGAAGTGGACGACGTCGGTGACGAGCGTGTCTCCTTCCCAACGTGCACGGGTATCACCGAGCCTCCACTCGATCGGTCCCTCCGGATGCTCGCTGTTCAGGCGGATGTGACGAGTGGTGTGGACGTACTCGAACAGCAAGCCGATGTAATTTGGCGTCTGGACGATCTGAAACGGAAACGGCATGTACATGATCCGCGGCATGCCGGGCTGAAAACACTTCGTCTCCAGGTCCAAGGTGAGACGGTTCTTGAAGTTCTCGTCCCGCTTGGCGAGCGCCTCGGGCAAGTACGGGAGCTCGCCGCCTTCGACAACACCCTGTCCGGCAGGGACGCCCTTGGCGGCCGAATGGTCCTCGATATTCCAGGCTGCCGTGGTAAGGACCTGCCAGATGCCCGAAAGATCCGGCTTGCCGTCGGCCGTGCGGGGCAGGCCGTCCTCGGCGGCGGCTGCCGCCGTCTCAGCGGGCACCCGGTTCATCAAGAACCATGCTCCTCCCAGCAAGACGAATACGGAGGCGATGACGATCGTGGTGCGTACGGACCGGCTTGTCATCTCGTCCTCCTTACTTTTCGAACGCGCCGTGCGAACGCTTGCGCCCCTCGTCGGTGTACTTCAGCGAAGTGTTGTACACGCCCTCCCAGCACCCTTGCTCCCATGACTCGTATTCGGGATTCGGATTCCGCCGCCATCCAAACGCCACCGTCCACGGCCGCGTAAACACTTTGCCGTCTTCGATCGTGGCCGTGACGTAGATGACGTCCTTGTCAATCATGGTCAGGCGTTCAACGATCTTCGCGTCCGGGGTGATGAAGTTGCCGATGTGGTCGAGCGTCGTTTCCGCCAACTGGTTGGTCGGTTCGATGACCAGGGTGTTGCCCTCCCACCGTCCGCGTAAATCCCCCTGCCAGAGCCTGATTTTCTGGCCGATGCGTGGCCGCCCGTCGGTCGGGATGATGCGGTAGGTGTCGGCGTAGTCGTTGAGCATGAACACGTATCCAGCGGTCTGCACGATGAACTTCGTCGCACCCCACAAGAAGCGCGGGGCACCGTCGGGAAGGCAATACTGCCCGGAGTCGAGGTATTTGTCGAAGTGGGCATCCCGTTTCGCGGCCGCCCATGGCTGGTACGGAATTCGACCATCCGCCGGGTCAACGATCGAGCTGCGCCCCCCGGAACCGTCCAGCGATTCCGGATGCTCTTCGATGTTCTCCAGGTTGCGGATGCCGATGCGGTTCCAGTAGCCCTGAAAATCTGGTTTGCCATCCGGTGTGCGCGGCGGGACGAACGTCTTGACCTTTTCCTGCGCGCAGCGGTGGAACTGTGCGGGTTCCTCCGGACAGCCCGCGAACTCACTGTACGGCCGGATCTTCGCGGGCGGCGATCCTGGCGGAGGTGTCCGAAAAGGAACAGGGGCCTGACCGATGATCGACGCCGACAGTCCAAAGAGGACAATGACAGCGGCCGCAGCAGTGAGGACGCTCACGCGCGACATGCAGCTCGAAACGCGATTCGCCATGGTAACGTCTCCTGAAGCCGGAACCGGAATCTTACAACCGGAAGCCTGCCCTTCGACTCTGCTCAGGGCACCCCGAGCGCCAGTCGAGGGGTGAAGGCTTCCGGCTACCGAACCGGTAGCCGGAGACCTTCAGGTCTCCGGTCACCGTCAGGTCTCCGATCAAAACGTAAACCGCACTGCGAGCTCCGCCTGCTGACGCGGCTGGACCTGGAGGATGCGCCCGAAGGAATCGGACAACGCATTCTCCTGCCAGGTTCCCGCGATGCCCAGGTTGTCGCGCCCGAACAGGTTGAACACCTGGGCGATGAACTCGACTCGCCGATCGCCAAACGTGATCGCCTTGCTGGCCCGGACATCGAAGCGGTTGTACTCGTTGGTCTCGAGTTGACTCGCCGCAATCGGCGCCCGGCCGTTCTGGGTCCGCCACGCGTTCACCGCCGCGAGGAAGGCGTCGTTTCCACGGTTGCCCTGGTTCCGCGTGGTGCCCGGCACGTAGTCACTCCCGGCCGCGCCGTCGTTGTTCAGGTCGCGTCCCGCCCGCGCGCTGAACGGCATCGTCGAGCGCAGCGTCCAGATGCCGCCGACGTTGATGTCGTACGGCAATATCACTGAGCCGCTTGCCACGAAGCTGTGACGCCGGTCACCGCTGCCCGGCCCACGGTCCAACTCCGGAACATAGAAATCGGTGATGGTGCCCGTGGGTCCCTGGTTCGTCTCTTTCGCCAGGGTATAGGAGAGCATGTAATGATGCCGGTCCGCCAGCCGCTTGTCGAGCCGTACGAGCATCGCACGATAATCGTGGAAGCCGGCCGACCGCAACTGGACGATGTTCCCCCACCCCGCGATCGGTCGAACCCCGTTTAGCGGCGTGTTGATGTTGGCCGACTGGGTCATCTTGTCGACATCCGTGAAGACGCCGTCAATATGCACGGCCATGTTCGGCCGCAGTTCGTGCGAGAAGCCGACCGTCACTCCTTTCGCCTCCGCGTTCTCGATCTCGTCGTCGAGAATAGTCACGTTCGGCGCCGCCGACACCACGACAAATGTCTGGGGTGACAGGCCACCATACGGATCGGGATACGGGGGGTTCCGGATGTTGACCGAGCTCTGAAGCAGCGTCGTCAGCTCGTTGCGCAGCTGGTTCTGCATGACGTACTGGTAATACCAGCCGTACGCCGCCCTGACTACCGACCGCCCGTCCCCGTTCACATCCCACGCCACACCGAGCCGCGGAGCGACGTTGTTGTTGTCCCCGCGCGACCTCGGATTGACCAGCTGACCCAGGGGCTCCCGGCCCGCCAGACTGATGTGATAGTTGAACGAATGAAACTGATTGTCATACCGCAGCCCGAGGTCCACTGTGACATTCGGACGTACACGCCACTGGTCCGGCCACGTAGCCCTGGATCCAATGGTTCTCGAGGTTCCGCGGCAACGGCGGGAACGTCGCCGTGAACTGAATCGGGTTCCGCAGGTTGGCCATGGCTGCCGCTGAGCCATCGAAGAACTGGTCGCGGTCGAACACCCAGGTGCGGAGGTTGATACCTTGTTCCTCCGGCGAATAGAGCCGCACGTAGGCACCGCCGGTCTTGAGCTGGTGATTCCCAATCGAGATCGAGAAGTCGTCCCGGTATTCCTGCCGATTGGTCCAGTTCATCGACAGCGAGTTGGAGCCCCACGTCAGGCTCGGAAACTGGAAGATCCCCGTATAGTCCTGGAACCGCTCGGGCGGAAACTCTCCTTTTCTGTCCGCCGGCCAGAAATCGACACCGGGAGGCGCGTTTCGATTATCGAGATGCGACGGCGGGAGTTGCACACGGACTTCGTTCAGGATCCGCGAGCTGATCACCCAGGTATGGGCAACGAGGTTCGAATCGCGCGGCGACCAGACGTTGGCGCCGACGTTGGCCGCGTTGAAGCCGCCGCAATCCTCGCACACGATGTGCTCGAGGTCCGTGACATAACGCCAGAAGAGCGACTGCTGCTGGTTGATCTGGTAGTCAACGCGCGCGAGCCACGCACGCCGCATGTACGTCCGCGGGAAGCTCCCTTCGAGCGCTGAGTAGAACTGCGGCTGGCCGGTCTCCACAATGGCACGCTCGTCCTCTTTGGCTCGCTCGAAGGAGGCGAAGAAGTGCATGCGATCGCGAATGATGGGACCGCCGAATGCCACCCCTGCCGAATGACGCCGGTAATCAGGTTTCGGCTCACCCGTCCGATCGTTCAGCTCTTTTTCCAGCTTGTCGAACGCGTTGAGGCTCTTGTCGCGGAAGAATTCGAATGCCTCTCCGTGGAACTGGTTCGTCCCGCTCTTGGTGGCCACCTGGACGACGCCGCCGACGGCGTTGAACTCGGCCGACCCCTGGCTGATGTTCACCTTGAATTCCCGGACCGCCGATTGGGGCACCTCCAGGTGCTGCTGCCCGGAGTTGTTCGACATGTTCATGCCGCCGTCGGCGTAGTAGAGGTTCATCTGGCCACCGTTGCCGCCGCCGGCGCCGATCGTGGCTGTCGGCCGGCGCCCCGACAGGTTGTTCATGCTCGTCCCCGGCAGCAGGAGCGCGAGCGAGATCGGCAGGCGGTTGGCCACCGGCAATCCCTCGATCTGCTCCTGCGTGACGACGGCGGCCACCTCGGTCTGCGTCGTTTCCACCACCGGCGCCTCGGCCGTCACGGACACCGTCTCCTGAATCGACTGGAGGGCCATCGTCAGGTCACGCTGCAGCTCGAGACCAATCGTGATGGTGAGGTCTGTAACTGCGGCGTTCGCAAATCCCGGCAGTTCGGCGGTGAGCGCGTACCGCCCGGGTGGCAGCCCCGGCAACCGATACGTTCCGTTGCTTTCGCTGGTGGCCGTTCGCATGACGCCGCTTTCCACGTTGCGCAGCGTGATCGTCGCGCCTGGCAGCACGCCGCCCTGCGCGTCGCGAACTGTGCCGACTATGACGCCACTTTCACTTTGCGCCGTCGCTGAGGGTGTGAGGCCCAGCAGGCACGCAAATACCAGCAGTATGAGGTAACGAACGCGACCAACCCGACGCCAGATCTCCATGAAATCCTCCCTTACTTCGTGAGCGATTCACGCGAGAAGGTCACCGGGGTTCGAAACGTTCAGTCGGTTTTCAGCAACGTCAGATCACATGCCTGAGTCATTACCAATGACTTACCAGGCAGCTACGCCGCTGCAATACGACCGGCATCTTTGGCTCGCTGCGCGCACCTTACGCACCCTGTAGCGCGCAGGCTTCAGCCTGCGCGCCGTCATTGGACACGTCGCGGTTCAGTGGCGGGTAGTCTAGGCCCGGGTTGCAGGGGTGTCAATCGGATGCGGATAGCGGATGCGGATAGCGTCGGAGGCGGATAGCGTGACGGGAGGACGGACGGGGCGATAGCGTATAGCGAGGGGAAAAGTGCTGCACCCCCGCGAATGCGTGAGGGCTGACCGTTGTTCGCAGGATCGACGTATTCAGCTTTTCAGCGCCGCGCGCGTCCGCTCCACCAGAGCATTGTCGCGGTCGCCGCTGCCCCTGAGATTGAACACGCTGGTCGCCAGGAACGGCCGCGCCACGCCGGGCGACGTTGAAGTAATCCTCCAGCACCGCCGGGCTGAACTTGTAGTCGTGCGAGTTTCCCCTTCAGGAACATCAGCCGCCGGGCGGCGTTCATCAGGTCCTGCACGTTGCCGCCGTCAGCGAGATACTGGCGAACCTTCCGGGCCGCGTTCATCCGATCGATGCTGACGTCGCGCAGGATTTCGTCGACCGCTCCTGATCGGCGCTGAATCGTCAGCGGTTTCACGTCATCGATGCTGACGTTCGGCGACCTTGCCGCGGTCCTCCTCGCCCGGAACATGCGGCACGAACGCGCAGCCCTGCAGCAGCAGGCGCTCTTCGTGTCCTCGTCGCTCGCGGCCTGGAAGCCGATAGCGCAGCGCGTTGGCAGTGTCGACCGCGTGCAGCGCAGACGATGCACGGCTGCCGCATCAGGAGCTCCCCGGCACCGACGAAGAGCCGCATCCCAGATCGACTGCGGCGACATACCTCGCTCGAGCAGCTCGACCGACCTTGTCGCACGCGTCGTCGTTCGGATCCGTGACGGAGCACTCGAGCATGTCGCGAGTCGGCGCCCTCGTCAAGTGCTCCGCCTCCCCATTCGGTCCCATCCTGGCCGCCAGCTCCTGTTGCGGCGCCAGGGGCGGTCGGCTTCGTCATCGCTGCGAGCCGGCGGGTGTTCTTGCCGTCGTGATGCAGCAGGGCGTAGGCCAGCGAGCGCAGGACCGGCTCGGCGTGCTGCCAGCCGATGCACTGGAGCGTCCGCCAGCTGTTGGCGACGAAGATGGCCTTGTGGCCGATGTCAGCGGAAATCGCGCGCGCCGAGGCGGAAGAACAGCTCGTAGATCTCGTTCGGCGCGTGCCGATGCGCGCCAGGCCGGCGACGGCCGCATCGGCGGCCGCTTCATCCCAGCTCTCCATGGCGTCGAGGAACGCCGGCGGCGCCTTGCGGGCGGGGGCACGGCGTGCTCGTCGACGGGCGCCATCCGCCAGCCGCTCTCGCGCGTCGTTCTGCCGCCTGCGACGTCTTGAAGTAATCGAGCGCCCAGAAGATCGGCAGCCAGCGGTCCCCTCGGGCGCCGCCAGGCTGGCCAGGTGGGCCGAGTTGACGACCAGCACGGCGTGGAACTTGAAGCCGACGCCGGGCCGCGGCTGCACGTTGCGGACGCCGGCAAGAGAACAGGGCCGCGACGACCTGCTGATAGCTGGTGCCACGGCGAATGCGTCGGCCACCTGTTCCAGAGATCCGACTGCGGTGTTTCCTCGATCAGGCGGACCAGCGGGTCGATCCCCGCGTCGAGCGTCACCAGCGGCGGGCTGACCCGCGCGTCCTGGGCGGATACCGGCGGCAACCTCTTGAGGAATGCGAGGCTTCCAACGCCCAGTGCGGTGCCACCCAGAGCTGCGGACTGAAGGAACCGTCGGCGTGTCGTTCTTTCAGCCATCGCTTCCTCCATTAGATCAACGGCCTTTCTGTGCCGCCGGTGTGGTCCTCGCCGCTACGCCGTTCTACTTCCCGCCGTAGAAACCCTTCGTGTGCTCATGGATGCCGGTCTGGCCTTTGGCTTTGGCGGCTCGTCCCGCCCCGAGCGCGTTTTCGTTTTTGTGACCCCTCGTGACACGCTGATCTCGAAGAACTCATAGTTCTTGTCCTTGTTACGGCCGATGGTGAACGCGAGTGTCCACGGTCTCGTGAACACCTTGGGGTCAGTGATCGTCGCTTCGTAACTGATCGTGTTGGCGTCGGCGAGCCTCCAGCGTTCGACCACGTGCAAGGCGTCGCTATAGAAGCTTCCATGGCTATCGAGCCAGGGCTGCTTGTTGTAATTCCTCGCGTCGACAGCGAAATTGGTCACGTCGACAACGAGCGTGTCGCCCTCCCACCGGCCTCGCGAATCCCCGTTCCACAGTTGGACGTTTTTGGCGACATGCGGACTCCCGTCCAGGGGGATGAAGCGATACGCGTGGATCCATTCGTACAGCACCAGCACGTATCCGGGACCCTGGACAATCTTCATCTGGACCACGCAAATTGCTGCGCGGAACCCCGTTCAGCAGGCAGCGGTCTTCGGGCTCAATGTGCGCCGGCTCGGTCGGGGCAAAGAGGTTTCTCAGGTGCTCCTTCCGCTTCTCTTCCGCCCACGGCTGATAGGGAATCCTCCCATCGGGCGTCGGGTCCACGATGACGTTGGGTCGCTCTCCTGACGGCGGCTCGTCGCCCTGAATGATGGCAGACTCGGGATCACCGCCCTCTTCGAAGGTTGCCCCCCGACGGTGGCGGCCCAATTCCCTGCAGGTCGGGCTTACCGTCAGCTGTGCGGGGGGGATCCATGGCTTCCGGCCGTCGCCGTCGGCGCCTGCGCCGCCAGCGACGAGACCATGAGAAGGATGGCTGCTGAAGCGAACGTGACCGTGACGAATCGATCTCTCACGTGACACCTCCAGCTGACAGGCGAGATTACGCCCTCAGGGTGGAATGTCAAGGGAAAAGGGGTCGGAGAAAAGCGCCAAAACTCATGCTATCCTCTGCGGAATATTGGGGATTATTGAGATTCAGGGCGGGAGATCATTTGAAAAACGGAGGCCATGATGGCGAGTTTATCGATTACCAGAGCGCTTGCGGCCCTTTGCGGCGTCGTGCTTCTGGCGGCGTCTCTGGCGGCACAGGGTGTAGCCCGGCTCGACTCCTATCAGGGAGTCGCCGTGCGGATCCTCCAGAGCAACAATGCAGGAAACGTTCATCATCTCATCGACCCGACCACGCAACAGGTGGTCGGCCTCATCAAAGGCTGTCCGCACGCGCACAACCTGACCGTTCACCCGGAAGGACTTTATTACTACTGCTCGAACGAGCAGGAAAAGACCATCGACGTGTTCGACAGCAAAACGCTGCAGCAGGTGCAGCAGATCAAGCTGTCAGAGCGGCCCAACAAGATCGTCGTCAACAAGAAGCACAAGAAGATCTACGCCGCGATCCGCAACCGGGCCAATGGCAAGTCGCTCGTTGACGTCATCGACATCCCGACGCACAAGCTGGTCAAGAGCATCGAGGTGCACCACCCCGTGCACAACAGTTACGTAACCCCCGACGACAACTTCGTGGTCGCTGGCCTTGCCGGCGATCCCGAGGCGGGCGAGCCGACGATCCAGGTGATCGACGCCGCCACCGACACGGTGGTGTGGGGTATGGAGCTCAAAGGGCCGAACGTACAGGGTCGCGACAACCACGAAGTGCGGCCGATGGCGTTCGAGGCGAATCCGGACGGCTCGACGAAGCGGATGTTCGCGCAGGCCGCCGGCATCAACGGCGTGTGGGTGATTGACTGGACCACGCACAAGGTGGTCGACATCCTCTATCCGCCCGCACTGAAGCCGTGGCAGCAGAATGCCGACGGCGTCCAGGGGGCCCCGATGCACGGAGTGGAGGTGCTCCCGAACCGATCGGCGCTGTGGGCATCGAGCCGTCTTGATAGCCGGATTTACGGGTGGACGCTCCCGGATCTGAAATACATCGGCGCGGTGCAGGTGGGCCCGACTGCCAACTGGATGACGCCGACGCCCGACAGCCGGTACATGTACGTCGCGATCTCCGGCTCGGACCATACCGTTGTCGTGGACCTGCAGAAGCGGGCCGTCGTCAACAGGATCAAGACCGGAGCCAGACCGGCGCGCAACCACACGGCGATCATTCCGCTGAGCCGTGTGAACGGCCCGACACCCACGGCGAGCAACACGACGCAGGAGGCCACTCGGGCCGGACGGTAAGCCATGAGAAAAGGAAAGTCACTCATCGCCATCTTCTCCGCCGCGTTCTGCCTGGCGGCTTCGATGTCCGCCGACTCGGGGCTGCCGGCACAGGCACCGCAAGCGGGTGGTGCATTCCCGGGGACCGCGGAGGTCGACTTCTTCCGCAAGAACATCGAGCCGGTGTTCATGAAAGATCGCGGCGGCACGGACCCGGGCTTCGCGTCGTGCGTGATGTGCCACACGTGGCAGACCAGCCTCCGCTTTGCGCTTCAGACTCCAGCCAACGACGCCGGGTGGACTCCGGAGCAGTCGCGCATGAACTTCGACATGCTGACGAAGCTGGTCGACACGAAAAATCCGGAGAGCAGCCGGCTGCTGCGGAAGCCGCTGGCTCCGGCGGCAGGCGGGTTGGAGCACACGGGGGGCACGTTCTGGAAATCGCGCGAGGATCCCGAGTACCAGACGGTGATCAAGTGGATCCGCAGTCTTCCGGCGGACCGCTACGCCCAGGCACCGCAGCCGGAGCTCGACTTCACGTTTTTCCGGTCGTGTGTGCAGAAGGTGTTTCAGAACCCACGCGAGGGACAAATCCGCTGCAGCAACTGCCATGGGGGCGGCCAGATCGGCTTCGCGCCCCTTCCTGCGGGCGGCCGCGCCGAGTGGGACGATGCGGAGGCGAAGCGCGCGTTTGCAGTCATCAATCGACTGGTCATTCCCGGTAATCCCGAGCAGAGCCGGTTTCTGCTGAAGCCGCTTCATCCCGATGGCGGCGGGTCTTACGCCCACAACGGCGTGCGACGCTGGCAGAACCGCAACGACCCGGAATGGCAGATGCTGGCCAGCTGGGTACGCGGACAGAAAACCGGTACCAGCTGTTCGTAGTGATAGAAAGGGGGGGCAACGAACCCCCCTTCCGCTCCGGTTCTCCACGTAGCAAGTACAAAGTGGAAAGTGCAAAGTAGAAGGTAAGTGGGCAAGTGGCTTCGGCGTACTTGTAACTTACTTTCTACTTTGCACTTTTTACTTTTTACTTGAAGAACCCCCAATGGTCTACCTGCTGTTCCTCTGTTCGGGCTTCAGCGGCCTCGTTTATCAGGTCGTGTGGGTACGCGCGTTCGGCAATGTCTTTGGCAACACGATTCATTCGGCGTCGCTGGTCATTGCGGTGTTCATGCTCGGACTCGGGGTCGGCAGCTACGCCGTCGGAGCGTGGGCCGATCGTCGCTACACGGCTCGACCCGATTCACTGCTGCGCGTCTTTGGCGGCTTCGAGCTGGCCATCGGCGTTCTTGCCCTGGGCCTGTCCACCCTTCTGCCGCGACTTGGGGACGTGTCGGTATTCGTGTCGTCTTATTCCCGCGGCCCCGAGGGCTGGTACGGACTGTCCACCTCATCACACATCGCGCGTGTCGTGCTTGCGGCCGGCCTGCTTACGCCGATCACGGTGTTGATGGGCGGAACGCTCACGCTGCTGATTCGACATCTCGTTCGCAGCGAGCTCGATGCCGGCGGATGGCGGATCGCTCTGTTGTATGGAGCCAACACGGCGGGGGCGGCGGTCGGCTGTTTCCTGACAGATTTCGCGCTCGTGCCGGCCTTCGGCCTGCGGCGGACGCAGATCGTCGCGTTCGCGTTCAACGTCGTGGCCGCGGTTGGAGCGTTCTATCTCGGACGTCGGGTCCGGCTGAAGCCGGACCCTCACGCAAGACATCGTCGTACGTCAGTGTCCGGCTTCAGCCGGACCGCAGCGGGCAGCCGGCCCCCGCCATCGGATGGATCAGCCTCGCCATCGCGCTCTCCGGCTTCGCGGCGATGGGGATGGAAATCGTGTGGTTCCGGCATTTCAGCATGCTGCTGGGCGAATACCGTGCGGTCTTCTCCCTGCTGCTGGCGATCGTCCTGGCCGGAATCGGTGCGGGCTCGCTTGCGAGCGGATGGCTGTGTCGCCGATTGGAGCAGCCGGCTGTGGTCTGGATGCTCGTGCAGGGATTGTTCGTCGCATCGACGCTGCTGGGGCTCATGTCGATCGACGCCCGACAGATCCGCGACGCCGCACTGGGCCAGACTGCGCTCGACGGCTGGGCGCGCGGATGGGCCGAGCTCTGGTTCAACGCCAGGCCAATCCTGATCGTCGCAGGCATTCCGTCGCTCTTGATGGGTTTCAGCTTCCCTCTCGCCAACGCGCACGTTCAGCGACTGGAATCGCGAGTCGGGCGTCGAGCAGGGGTCCTTTACCTGGCCAACACTGCAGGTGCCGTAGGCGGCTCGCTGGCGGCCGGCTTTCTGTTGCTGCCGGTCATCGGGATTCAGGCCAGCACGACGGTGCTCGCCACCATTGCGGCCTTCGCGATCGTGCCGCTCTATTTCGTCGCACGTGCCGACGTTCCGGGTGGCTTTGATCAGCATCGGGAAGCCACCCGGCGTCCGGCCGGCGCGCGTCCCCGGCGCGCCATGGCGCCTTCTCGAGTTGAGAGCCGCCACCGCGGCTGGGCATTTGCGACTGCCCTGACGCTGGCGGGCGCGGTGCTGGGCCGATGGCTCCTGCTGCCGTCTTCCTACCTGATCTCGCAGGCGCTCCTGTTTCCCGTCTCGAAGGTGTACGCGATGAGCGAAGGCCTGACCGAGGTCGTCGCGATCACCGACGGACCCGACGGCGGCCGCGTGCTGGTGACCAACGGACATCCGATGTCGTCAACGGAGCTGTTCTCGCAGCGCTACATGCGGGCAATGGCACACATCCCGCTGTTGTCGCTCGACAGCCCCAGGCGGGTGCTGGTGCTCTGCTATGGCGTCGGCAACACGGCGCATGCCGCAACGCTTCATCCGTCGGTGCAGCGCGTCGACATCGTGGACCTGTCGAAGCACATCCTGCAGCACTCCAACTACTTCAATGACTTCAACCACGACGTGCTGCACGATCCGCGCGTGACCGTATACATCAACGACGGTCGCCATCACCTGCGGATGGAGGCCCCGGAGTCCTATGACCTCATTACGTTGGAGCCTCCTCCGATCGTGCATGCCGGCGTGGCAGCGCTCTATTCGCGCGAGTTTTACGCCAGCGCCCGCTCACGCTTGACGCCGCGCGGGTATGTCAGTCAATGGCTGCCCGTATTCGGCGTCTCGAACGCGATGGTCCTGTCGATGATCCGTGCCTTCATCGACGTGTTCCCGAATGCGGTGCTTCTTTCCGGCGCCAGCACCAATCTTCTGCTCATCGGCGCCCGTGACGTCCGAAATGAGATCGACCCGAACACCGTCGCGACGGCGCTGTCAAACGCTCCAGCCGTCCACGAGGATCTCACGCGTCTCGACCTGGGCACGCTACGGGAGATTGTGGGGACGTTCGTTGCCTCTGCGGATACCCTTGCCGCCGCGACCCGGGACTCGATTCCGGTCACAGATGATCGCCCCCTACAGGAATACGGCAAGAGATCCCTGCTCGACTTCGGCGAAGGCGGAATCGCCCCGTCCATTGTCGCCGTCAAGGAAGTCGGATCATGGTGTCCAGGGTGCTTCAGCAATGGGAAGACTTCGGCTCTCGTCGAAGGGCTCGACACGTATCTCGCGCTGACCGAGCTCGCCTATCGGTCTCCGCAAGTTGGAGGCGCGCGCACGATGGCGAAGGGTCGAACGATTGCCGGCAGCGGGTATCTGGGCGCGATCGTGCCCGAATCGGCGCAGCTGCAGAGCCTGCTCGCCGGGGCATCCGAACCGGCCGCCGTAGAAGCTGTGAGTGCCCGTTATGCACAGGCGACCGCGCTGCTCGAATCGGGCCGGTACGCCGACGCTGTCGAGCAGCTTCGCGCCGTACTGCAACTGGAACCGGAGTCCGTCCAGGCGCACAACAACCTCGGTGTCGCGCTCGCGTCGCTTGGCAGATTGGACGAAGCCATCACCGAGTTCGAGCGCGCGCTCGCGATTCAGCCGTCGTTCGAGGATGCGCGCCGAAATCTGGCGATGGCGGTTCAAAAGAGGCCACAAGGCAGTGATCGCGCACGCTGAAGCGTGCGCTCTACAGGCGATTGGGTAAACCGTCACCGTGGCCGTAGCGCGCAGGCTTCAGCCTGCGCGCATTGCGGGTTCACTGCTGATCCAGCGCCCCCGCGCGGTCCCGCAGCGCGAACACGCATGCCAGGCTGATCAGCGCGCAAATGGACATGTAAACGGCGATCGCCGTCGACGTGCCGAACTGCTGGAGGAGCAGCACGGCGATGATCGGCGCCGGCCCGCCTGCGGTGATCGACGCAAGCTGATAGCCGAGAGAAGACCCGCTGTAGCGCAGCGACCCGGGAAAGCTCTCGGAGATGAACGCCGCCTGCGGGGCGTACTGCAAATCGTGCAGAGGCAATGCAAAGAACACGGCGAGAAACACCAGCGTGGTCGACCGGGTGTCGAGCATACCGAAGTAGATGAACGGATACACCGCCATCACGACGCAGCCGATCGCAACGATGCGCTTGCGTCCGTATATGTCCGACAGGTGGCCGAAAAATGGCGTCACGATCGTGGAGAGCAGCGCCATCAGCATCACGAAGCTGAGAATGACGGTGCGGCTGAACCCGAGCTGCTGCGTGGCGTAGGTGATGATGTACGTCGTGAAGATGTAGAACTCGACCTGCTGGCCCGTGCGCAGAAGCGCGGTCAGCCCAATCTCCCGCCAGTTCCGCTTGATCACCTCGAGCAGCGGCGCCTTGGACACGGCGCCCCGCGCCTTGAGCTCGGTGAACACCGGCGTCTCGAGCACGCCGATGCGGATGTACATCCCGACGAAGACGAGCACGATGCTCGCCAGAAACGGAATACGCCAGGCCCAGTCCAGAAATTGCTCGTCGGTGGTGAGGATCGTCACAAGGGCCAATGCACCGTTGGCGAGCACCATGCCGGCCGG
The DNA here is from genome assembly GCA_963814955.1 of uncultured Acidobacteriota bacterium. Classification (GTDB taxonomy): domain Bacteria; phylum Acidobacteriota; class Vicinamibacteria; order Vicinamibacterales; family UBA2999; genus DATCJA01. The sequence goes on along the minus strand of CAWFEX010000001.1, from coordinate 281,920 downwards.
GGCACCGAACTGGGCAAAGCTGGTCGTGAAGCCCCGCCGTTTCGGGTCCGCCCACTCGCCGGCCATCAGCACCGATCCGCTCCATTCGCCGCCGACGCTCAGCCCCTGGAACACGCGGCCAATCGTCAGCAGCACCGCCCCCCAGATTCCAATGACTTCGTACGAGGGAATGAGGCCGATGCCGACAGTCGCAATGCCCATCATCATCATCGTGATGATGAGCAGCGCCTTGCGGCCGACGCGGTCGCCGAAGTGGCCGAACAACGCGGCGCCGAGCGGGCGGGCGACGAAGCCGACGAAGAACGTCGAGAACGAGAGCAGCGTGCCGATGAACGGGTCAGATCCAGGAAAGAATTTCTGCGGAAACACCGTCGCGGCCGCGACGCCGTAAAGGAAGAAGTCGTACCACTCAACCGTGGTACCGACGGCGGACGCAGCCACGGCGCGCACCAGGTGCCGGCGCCTGTCCGCGTCATTCATGACCAGGGACGAGGAGGGTTGCACGGTTTGCGTGTCCGCCATGGAGGACCGGTGACGTTACCATATTCCCCGTGGCGAATGCCGGAACGGTTTCGGATCGTGAAGCCTCCAATCAGCAGTGGCATGTCGATGCGCATCGCAGTCCGACCGCGCGCGAAGCCGAGCGCATCATGGTTGTGTGCAATGCCTGCAGGTACTGCGAAGGCTACTGTGCCGTGTTTCCGGCAATGGAAAGGCGGCGCACCTTCCACGCCCGCCGATCTGCGCTACCTCGCGAACTTGTGCCACAACTGCGGCGAGTGCCTGTATGCCTGTCAATACGCGCCGCCTCACCAGTTCGCGATCAACGTGCCCAGAACGTTCGCGCAATTGCGGATGGAGTCCTACGAGTCATACGCCTGGCCCGCTGTTCTCGCGCGTGCATTTCGCCGGAACAGTGTAGGAACGTCGCTGGCGCTGACGGCAGGGATGATCGGCGTCATGTTGTTGCTGACGGTCCTCATGGGAAATCCGGATCGGCCCGCACAGGTCGCCGACTTCTACGCCGTCCTTCCCCACCCGGTGATGGTGGCGGTGTTTGGATCTGTTTTCACGTTTGTACTCGTGGCGCTGGGTGTCGGGCTGGCCCGATTTCGGAGAGACATCGACGCCGGGTCCGCGCTCTCAAATCGAAGAGCGCGGCACCCGGCCTGCAAACGTGGGGCGGGTCCCGCGAAGCGGACCCGCCGGCTGGACCGCGCTTCAGGACGTGCTTACGCTGAAGAACCTCCACGCGCACGGCACGGATTGCACGTTCGCCGGCGAGGAGTCGCGAACCTCCCTGCGACGCTGGTTTCACCATTGCACGTTTTACGGATTCCTCCTGTGCTTTGGCGCAACGGCCGTGGCAGCCGTCTATCACTGGCTGGGATGGCCGGCGCCATATGACTACACCAGCCTTCCTGTCGCGCTCGGCACGGTGGGAGGATTCGGGCTGCTGATTGGACCAGCGGGCCTCTATTCGATCGGGCGGATCCGCGATCCCGAGACCGCGGACCCGGCTCAGCGTCCATTCGACCTCGGCTTCATCGTCTTGCTGTTCCTCAGCAGTCTCACAGGCCTCGCCCTGCTCATGCTGCGCGAGACGCAGGCCATGGCCGCCCTGCTGATTGTCCATTTGGGTAGTGTGCTGGCGCTGTTCGTCACGCTGCCGTACGGCAAGTTCGTGCACGGGCTCTATCGCGCGGCCGCCCTGGCAAAACACGCCCAGGAATCACGGTCAGGGTGACTGGAGCCTCGTTTGACACCGCCCCATGTCCGCGCTATCGTCAGCCGGATGCTCCGGGCATGCGGTTCCGGGGGTCGGATCATCCAAAATCTCTCGAAATCCTGTTCATTTCGTACGGCCAAGGAGGGTAAAACGTATGCGGCTGTTCGGCCTTGCTGTCTGGCGTCTGGTCGCCCTTGTCTTCCTGCTCGGCGCCGGACTGGCGTTCGCGCAGGCGTCCACGGGCACCATCAACGGGCGCGTCCTCGACCAGGGCGATGCGGTGCTGCCGGGTGTCACGGTCACCGTGACCAACCAGGCTACTGGTGTCGTACGCACGACCGTGTCGAACGAGGAGGGCGTGTACAGCATGCCCGGCCTCGATCCCGGCGTGTACAACGTAACCACCGACCTGACCGGCTTTGCTGCCGGAACTCGGAACGGCGTAACGCTAACCGTCAATACGACGCTCACGATCGACTTCCAGATGCAGGTGGCAACGCTGCAGGAAACCCTGACCGTCACAGGTGAGGCGCCGCTGATCGAGGTGACCCAGTCGAAGGTCGCGTCGACCATCGAGACGACGGAGCTCCAGGCCATCCCGTTGTCCGCGCGCAACGTCAGCGGCATGCTGGCGCTCCTGCCCGGCGCCGTGCAGATCGAGCCGACCCACCGGAGCAAGACGAACGTCGGCAGCGTGTCGTTTGGCGGGTCCTCGGGCACGAACGTGATCCCGAGCGTCGATGGCGCCGACAATCGCGACAACCAGTTTGGCGGCGCGCTGCTCGCCTACTCGACGGAGGCGATCGAGCAGTTCCAGCTCGCCACGAGCCAGTTCAACGCGGCCGACGGACGCACGGGCGGCGCGTCACTGACGATGGTGACGAAGTCGGGAACGAACGTGTTCCGTGGGTCGGCCTTCGTGTTTGGCCGCAGTGACAAGATGACCGCGAAGGACTTCTTTACTGCGGAAGCCGATCGGGACAAGACCCCCTTCAAACGCCAGGCGTTCGGCGGGTCGGTCGGGGGCCCGATCATGCGTAACCGCGCGTTCTTCTTCGGCGCCGTCGAGCGGCTGCGGGAGGATTCGGAGCTTGCCGTCCCGGCGAACCTGTTCACCGAAAAACAGCTGCTCGTGGCTGCCCAGGCGCAGGGGTTGATTCCGCAGGGATTTGTCAATCCCGACAACCCGACGTCGGTGGCCCAGCCGGCGCGCGTGCTGCTGACCACCGCCAAGGCGAACGTGCAGTTGACGAACCAGCACGCGGTGATGATTCGGTACGCCGGCCATGAGGACTACAAGGGCGCAGCCACGTTCGCCACGTCGAACGACAACCGCGAGCCGGAGAACACCGACATCACGATGTGGAGCATGGTCGGCCAGCACAACTGGGTCATCGGCAACAACACCTTGAACCAGATCACCGGTCAGGTGAACAGTCTGAAGCGGCTCAGCGACACGGTCAGCGTGATCACCGGCGAGCACTTCATGCGCGACTATCCAAACGTGCCGCTCTTCCCGCTGCGCCTTGCCTTCCCTGCCGTGAACACCGGGGCCGGCGGTCAGGCGGGCTCGATCACCGATACACAGATGATGCAGCTCAAGGACGAAGTATCACTGCAGACTGGCACGCACGCGGTGAAGTTCGGCGTCAATTACAACTACCTCAAAGACATCGGTCTGCTGAACGGTAACGCGTTCTACGGGGTTCTCACGTTCTTCGACGACCCGTCCGTGATTCTGACTAATCGGACGCGCTATCCGCAGGGCTTCCAGACGCCGGGGATCGTCCGGCAGTGGGAGAGGGCGAATCCCGACCTGGCGGATTCCCTCCTCGACGCGCACCAGATCGCCACGTGGTTCCAGGACGACTGGCGCGTGACGCCGCGCCTGACGTTGAACCTTGGGGTCCGCTACGACATCGACGTGAACTTCTATCATCAGTCTGCGAGCGAGAACAACGCGACGCGCCTCGTGCTGGAGGCGATCGGCAGCCCATACGCCGCCGCACCCAAGACGCCGTACGGCAGCGTGTCGCCGCGCTTCGGCCTCGCCTACGACCTGTCCGGGGATGGGCGGCGGGTGATCCGCGGCGGGGGCGGCATCTACTTCGACCAGTTCAACATCAACGGCGGCAACGTCTCGGACATCTTCTCGCAGAACAAGCGACCGTTGAACGTCCTCGCCACCTTGACGAACACCGCCGTTGGTGTCGGCCAGTTGTCGACGTTCCGCTTCGGGATCGATCCGCTCCCGACCGGGCCGCCACGGTCGAATACGCTGCCGCTCGGAGCACGGGGCGAGTGGATCGCCCACGACCTCGTCAATCCCCGCACGTATCAGGGGCACATCGGCTACGCGCAGCAGCTCGCGGACAACACCAGCGTTTCCGTCGATTACACGCACATCGAGGGGCGCAACGAGCTCAGGACGATGAATATCAACCCGATCGTCAATGGGCGTCGCGTGCTCGCAGACGATTTCCTCCGTGTGTTCGGGAATGCGAACTACCTGAGCGATGTCAGGATCCTCTCGTCGATCAACGAGTCGCAATACGACGCGTTGACGTTCAAGCTGCAGCGGCGTCTGACGCGGGTTACGCTTCAGGCGCACTACACGCTCGCGCGTGCGTACGCGTACGGCGGCTCGACTGCCGCACGCGGCGCTGCCCCGATACCGCAGGACGCGTTCGCCCCGTTCGCCGAGGGCGAGTGGGGACCGACGTCATATGACGAGCGACATCGGGTGGTCGTCATGGGCGTGTTCGAAATGCCGTACGGCATCCAGCTGTCGCCGGTGTTCCAGGCGGCATCCGCGCGTCCGTACAACCTGACTGCCGGGAGCGATCTGAACGGCGACGGCGCCAACACGGACCGCTGGATCGATCCATCGACGAACGAGCAGGTCGCCATCAATGCAGGACGGGGCGACAACACAATGGTGATGGATCTGCGGACGACGAAGTTCGTCGAGCTGGGTGGCGAGAGAAGGATTGGCTTCTTTGCGGAGGTCTTCAACCTGTTCGACACCGCCAACTTCGGCGAGCGGTACCAGGGCAACGGGCGCAGTACAACGTTCCAGCAGCCGAATAACTTCGTGGCTGGCGTCGGCTATCCGCGACAGGCTCAGATCGGCGTACGGTTCCTGTTCTAGTTGCAGGGGCCAGCTTTCAAGCGGGCCCTGGTCCGAAATCGCAGGATCCGGCTTAGGCCGGATCCTGCACACGAAATCACAAGTCCCATGCAGTTCACCCCGTAGGCCGGGTCCTTTTGGACCCGGCGCTCCAGCACGTCGGAAGAGCGCGCCCTACGGAAGCTGTGCAGTCCTCTTATGTCTTCATCATTACCCGCTCAGGAGCGCCTCGGCCCCGTGCCGGCGGACAAAATGACGCCGGAGCATCGCGCCGCGAAGGACGCGTTCAAGAAGGCGCGCGGGATGGACGTTTTCGGGCCATTCCAGCCGTTGCTCTGGAGCCCGGAGCTGATGCTGCGAGCGAGCGCCGTGGGCGACTATCTGCGCTATCAGAGCGTGTTTCCACCGCATCTCAGCGAATTCGTGATTCTGGTGACGTCGCGACTCTGGTCGCAGCAGTACGAGTGGTCGCTTCATCGTCCGATTGCCCTGCAGGCGGGCATCGACTCCGCCATCGTCGAGGCGATTGCCGACGGACGCCGCCCCCAGCGGATGTCGGCGGAGCAGGCGATCCTCTACGACTTCGCCACCGAGCTGGTCCGGACTGGCACCGTCAGCGACGACGTCTACGACGGGGTGTTCACGAGGTTCGGCGAGAGGGGCGTGATGGACGCGATCGGCATTGTGGGGTACTACACCTTCCTCGCGATGGTGCTGAATGCGGCGCGCACACCACCGGAACCGGGAACGCCGCCTCTTCCGGTCCTGCCTCGCTGAGAAGCCGTAGATCGGCGATCGGTCCGATCCAAGTCCGCAGCCAGACGTCTTGAAGGCGAAAATCTCCATAAATGAGTCAGGTTTGACGGCCCTTCAAGACGTCCCGCCCGCACGGAGTGCGGGCAAAAAAACACTGCCACTAGCGAGGCGGAGCCACATGCTTGCGGTCTGAGGAGGAGCCTCGCTAGATTTCCAGTAATATTGCGCGTTGGAGCCTCACAGATGATGACCCGCCCCGGCCGCCATTTCCTGCAGATTCCCGGGCCCACGAATGTCCCCGATCGTGTGCTGCGGGCAATGGACTACCCCACGATCGATCATCGCGGTCCGGAATTCGCGGACCTGACACGCGAGGTGCTCGAAGGGCTGGGACCGATATTCCAGACAGAGGGTGCGGTGGTCATCTATCCGTCCTCGGGCACGGGCGCGTGCGAGGCGGCGCTGATGAACACACTCTCGCCCGGCGACCGCGTGCTGATCATGGAGACGGGCTGGTTTTCGCATATCGCCTGGCGGCATCCCGCGGAGAAGCTGGGATTGCGGGTGGATTACGTGCCGGGCACGTGGCGGCGGGGCGCGCAGCCTGAAACGCTCGAAGAACAGCTCGGCGCCGACCGGGCCCACGACATCAAAGCGGTCGTGGTGGTCCACAACGAGACGTCGACGGGTGTGACCAGCCGCATCGGGGACCTGCGTCGCGCGATCGACAGCGCCCGTCATCCCGCACTGCTCATCGTCGATACCATTTCGTCGCTCGGTTCGATCGACTACCGGCACGACGAGTGGGGCGTCGACGTCACCGCCGCGGGCTCGCAGAAAGGGCTCATGCTGCCACCGGGCCTCGCCTTCAACGCCGTCTCGGAGAAGGCGCTCGCGGCCAGCAAGAAGGCCAGGCTGCCGAAGGCGTACTGGGACTGGGAGCCGATGTTGAAGAACAATGCATCGGGCTTCTTTCCATACACACCTGCCACGAACCTGCTCTACGCGTTGCGCGAAGCGCTCGCGATGCTGCGCGAGGAAGGAATGACACAGGTGTTCGCGCGGCATCAGCGCCACGGCGACGCCACGCGTGCGGCCGCGCGTGGCTGGGGTCTGGAGATCGTCTGCGAGGATCCGCGCGAGTACTCGAACTCGTTGACGGCGATGTTCATGCCCGACGGCCACGACGCCGACCGTCTTCGTACGCTGATTCTCGAAAGGTTCGACATGTCGCTCGGCACCGGTCTTGGCAAGCTCGCGGGCCGCGCATTCCGCATCGGCCATCTCGGATCGTTCAACGACCTGATGCTGGCCGGCACGCTTTGCGGCGTTGAGGTGGGACTCCGCCTCGCGGGAGTGCCGCACACGGACGGCGGTGTGATGGCGGCCCTCGATCTGCTCGGGGCGCCGGCACAGAGAGCGGAACCAGTACTTTCCTGAGGCACTTCCGGACATGTCCACAGTCTCCGGAGGCGTTGGTAGCGCCACCACGCTGAAGCTGACTCCCCTGCCGCCGAGCTCCCACGGCAAACCAGTAGATACGTTCGGCGCGAGTGCGGCGCTCGAACGCGAGTTGAAGGGCGTCATTGCCGGCGAGGTGCGGTTCGATCGCGGAACGCGAGCGATGTACGCGTCGGACGGCTCCAACTATCGTCAGGTGCCCATCGGGCTCGTCATTCCACGCGACGACAACGATGTGCTCGCGGCCGTCGAACTATGCCGCAAATACGGGGCGCCGGTCCTGCCTCGTGGAGCTGGAACCAGCCTGGCCGGCCAGAGCTGCAACGTAGCAGTGGTTCTGGACTTTTCGAAGTACATGAACCGCATCCTCGAGCTCGATCCCGGCAGTCGATTCGCGCGCGTGCAGCCTGGCGTCGTGCTCGATACCCTTCGCAGCCGCGCGGAGGCGCACCAACTCACGTTCGGCCCCGATCCGTCCACGCACAGCCGGTGCACGCTCGGCGGGATGATCGGCAACAACTCGTGCGGCACGCACTCGCTGCTGGCAGGCAAGACCGTCGACAACATCGAGACGCTGCGCATCGTGCTGCACGACGGCACACAGTTGACGGTGGGCCGGACCGGCGACGAGGAGCTCGAGGCGATCGTTCGCGCTGGCGGGCGCCGGGGCGCGATTTACTCGGCGCTGAAATCGATCCGCGACCGCTACGCGACGCTGATCCGGGAGCGCTATCCGGACATTCCGAGGCGTGTATCCGGCTACAACCTCGATCAACTGCTTCCGGAAAACGGCTTCAACGTCGCGGGCGCTCTCGTCGGCAGCGAAGGCACCTGCGCTGTCGTGCTCGAGGCACGGGCCAGGCTCATCTCCAGCCCGCAGCACCGCTCGCTCGTCGCCCTTGGCTACCCGGATGTGTACCAGGCGGCCGATCACGTTCCCGATCTTCTCGAGCTCGAACCGATCGGACTCGAGGGGTTCGAAGGGGTGATGATCGAGGCGCTCAGGCGCAAGGGCACACCGCACGTCGAGCTGATGCCCGAGGGCGGCGGCTATCTGCTCGTCGAGTTTGGCGCCAACAACGCCGCCGATGCCGATGCGGCGGCGCAGCAGCTCGTCGATCGAGTGAAGCGCTCGCGCTACGCGCCGAACACACGTGTATACACCCGGACCGAAGCGAGGGCGGTATGGCGGATTCGGGAGGCCGGTCCACGCGCCGCGATTTCGGCGCCCGGCGCCCCGCCGCGCTACGAAGGGTGGGACGATTCCGCGGTGCCGCCCCAGAATCTCGGCGCATACCTGCGCGACCTTCGGGCGCTCCAGAACGAATACAACTACCAGGCGGTGTATTACGGGCATTTCGGGCACGCGTGCATCCACATGCAGACGAGCTTCGACCTGCAGAGCGAGCCTGGCATCAGGGCGTATGGCGAGTTCGTAGAGCGGGCAGCGGATCTCGTGGTCCGTTACGGCGGTTCGATCTCGGGCGAGCATGGTGATGGGCAGTCGCGAGGCGCCCTGCTGCCGAAGATGTTCGGCCCCGAGCTGATGCAGGGACTGCGGGAATTCAAGGCGATCTGGGACCCGGACAACAAGCTGAATCCCGGCAAGCTGATTGACGCGTTCCCGCCGACGGAAAATCTCCGCCTGGGCGCCGACTACAAACCGAACGATCCCCGAACCCACTTCCGCTTTCCTGACGACAACGGATCGTTCGCCAAGACGGCTCTCCGCTGCATCGGCGTCGGCGAATGCCGCAAGCACGATTACGGGACGATGTGTCCGAGCTATATGGCAACGCTCGAAGAGGAGCACAGCACGCGCGGGCGTGCGCGCATGCTGTTCGAGGTGCTGCAGGGCGAAGTGATCGCCGACCCCTGGAACAACGAACGGGTCAAGCAGTCACTCGACCTGTGCCTCTCGTGCAAGGCGTGCAAATCAGAGTGTCCGGCGAACGTCGACATCGCGACATACCGCTCGGAGTTCCTGTCTCACTACTACGAGAACCACGCGAGGCCACTCGAGGCATACGCGTTTGGACTGATCGACCAGTGGGCGCGACTCGGGTCGGCGTTTCCACGGCTCGCCAACGCCGCGGCTCGTGCTCCAGGTCTCGGCGCCATGATGCGCCGAGCGCTACATCTGGCCGAATCACGCGAGATCCCGCGCTTCGCGACGACCACGTTCAAACACTGGGCGCGACGGCACGGTGTGCCCGTCGCCGGCGACCGTCCTCCCGGCGGGGCCATGTCGCCGCCGCCGGCCGGGCACGACGTCATCCTCTGGGCCGATACGTTCAACAACTACTTCCATCCCGAGACGGCCGTAGCCGCTTACGAAGTGCTGGGCGCGGCGGGGTTCCGGGTCAGCGTGCCGCGCGGTCATCTGTGCTGCGGCCGTCCCCTCTACGACTTCGGGATGCTCACGAGAGCGAAAGCGTATCTGCAGCGCGTGATGCAGGGCCTTGGTGACGAGATCGATGCGGGCTGTCCGATCGTCGTGCTGGAGCCGAGCTGCGCATCGGTTTTTCGGGACGAGCTGCGGAATCTCTTTCCCGACAACCCGCGTGCGGAGCGGCTGCGCCGGCAGACGTTCGTCCTGAGCGAATTCCTGACGCGTCATGCGCCTGACTATGCGCCGCAGCTTCCGCGCAAGGTTCTGCTTCACGGCCACTGTCATCAGAAGGCCATCATCAAGATGGATCACGAAGTAGGGCTGCTTCAGAAGATGGGGACCGAGCTCAACGTTCCGGACGCCGGCTGCTGCGGCATGGCCGGACCGTTCGGCTTCAATGCCGACAAGTTCGATGTGTCGAAGGCCGTGGGGGAGCGTGTTCTGCTCCCTGCGGTGCGGCGGTCGTCGGACGACACGATCATCGTCGCCGACGGATTCAGTTGTCAGGAACAGATTGCTCAGCTCACCGGCCGCCGCGCCGTCCACCTCGCCGAGGCGCTGCGAATGGCCCTTCGTACGTCAGTGTCCGGCTTCAGCCGGACGGATGCCGTTCGTTTCACGGCCGATCGACTTGCCGGCCCGCAGCCTTCGGCGCTGCGCGCCGGAAATCGGCTTTCGCTCGCCGTTCTCTCGCTCCCGCGGCGAGTAGCCGCTGACTCGCTGCATCATCCGTTACGCGGCTCGAAACGCCAGTGGCAAGTCGATACATCGAGAACGCGGGGAAGGAACTCGCCGCGGACTTCTCGCTCCACCCGATTTCCAGCTTCGCCGCGATTGGCGCTTGCGCAGGCGGCTGCCGGCCGGCATGTCGACCGGCCGTAACAGCTACCGACAGAACAGCCGAGGAACCGTCAGCCTGAATCGGAGCCTCGCGTTGGGCGTCGCCTTGGGCGGCACTGGATGTCCCTGATGCCAGCGGGCATCCGGCTTATCGGTCATCGGCTGGACACCCGAACATGATTCGATGCCCGTCGACGGTTCGAACCCCGAACTCTCTCATGCCCCATGGTTCGTTTCTGAGGGACTTGATGATCGTTCCCTCCTGCGCGATCACTGCGCCATACAGCCCGTCGATATCCTCGACTTCGACGTAGGCAAAGTAGGAGTGATCGCCCAACTCGCTTGCAGGCATGGCGTCCGGGCATTCGCCGGCCATGATGAAACATTCGTCCCTGACGAAGAAGCGCCAGCCAGGGTCGCCGATCTCCCGCACCTCGAACCCGAGCACGTCGTGGTAGTACCGAGCCGATCGCTCGAGATCGTGCACGGCGATCACGTAGCGCGGGTTTCGAAGCGCGGTCACGACGGGTCGTCTCTGAGTAGCTCGGGGGCCACCTTCCCGATCGCGCCTCGAAGGCTCCGTGAACCGGGCGGCATCCGCTCGAGTTCTTCAATCACCTTGCGCCGTTCCGCCTCGTCGAGATACTCCGCCAGATGACCGTCGTCTTCGAAATCGCGGATGTTCGCGAGTTGACCGATTTTCCGATTCCAGGCGTTTACCTCACTCTGGGCCTGTCGGCTGTCCCGATGTGACAGCAACATGTACACGCCGCCGATCGCTGTCGCCGAGCCGATCAGCGCCCAGAACAAGAAAGAGCTCGGGGCAGGGCGAACGATCATGAATGTGATCAGCAGGCCGGCCCACACGACGATGAGGAATAACGGGACTCGGAGCCACACGCTCGCCGGTATGAGGGCGCAGCCTCGCTAGTCTTTGACTGCGATCATCTGCAGCTCCACACGCGCGCCCGCGTTCAGTGCCGCAACCTGCACGGTGGCCCTGGCCGGAGGATCCTTCGGGAAGAACTCACGGTATACCGTGTTGAATTTCTCGAACTCGTCGAAGTTCGTGATGTACACCGTCACGGTCGTGACGTGTTCGAACCCCATGCCGGCCGTCTTCAGCACTTCTCCGAGGTTGGCAATCGCCTGACGCGTTTCTGCCTCGATGCCGCCCGTGACGAGCTGCGATGTGACCGGATCGCGTCCGAGGTGGCCTGCAAGATACAACGTGTTTCCCACCTGGATGCCTGGACTGAACGGCAGACCGGTGTTCGGTGCACGTTCTGGACGGATGACCCGGCGGGCGGCCACGGGCTGTGACGTCGAATCCCCATCACCTTGCGCGAGAAGCGTCGCCACGATTCCAAGGACCACTCCGGCAATGCCGGCCAGGATGGCAGCGCGAGCGCGACTAGTCATCATGACTCCTTACCTTTGACCTTTGACCTTTGACCTCCTTTGAGCCTACGCGCACGCTAAAGCGTGCGCTCTACTTTCCCATCGCGCGCGCTTTCCAGAACGGCCAGCTTCGGGGATACGTGCCGCCGGGGCCCGCCTGTCGGCCCCCCGTCGGCGGCGCAGGCCCGATGTCCTGCTGGCTCACATACGACACGGTCCCGCCAAGCGCCGTGGCCTGCATCTGCACGCGCGCATTGACATCGAGAAAGATGCTGCGGCTCACGGCCTCGGGAATATCAGGTCCGACGATGACGACGCCGTGGCCGCGCATGAGCGCGACGGCCTTGTCGCCCAGCGTCTGCGCGAGCGCGAGTGGCGAGCTGATTGTTGTTCACCAGCATACCGACGGAGCCCGGCACTTTGCGGATTTCGTAGTTCGGCACGCCGGCCGCCAGAAACGCTGCCATGTGGTACATGGGTCGCAGCGGGATGCTGGAGTCGGCAAACACCAGCACCGATGGCGTGTGCGCATGGACGACGGACCTGACATCGGGCCGCGCCTTGTAGATTGCCGCGTGGATGAACCGCTCCTGGTATCCCTGGCGCTTGTCACTCACCGGGTTGCCATCCAGGTCGTACTCAATGAGGTCGGCAGCGGTGACGAGCGCCGGTGCAAGATCGCGCGACAGCAGAAACCGGTTCGGATTCTGATCGTGGCGAACGCTGATATGACCCAGGCCGTCGAGGATGTTTTCGTTCGCGAGAATGCGATTGCCCACGACGAGGTCGTCGACCAGTTGCGGATTGGCGGCCGCGCCAGCAGTCCGTCCCGCCTGACTTGCCACGCGCTGTGCCGCGAAGAAGCCGACGACCGCCACGACCGCTACGCTGTACCAGATAAGACGGACGTTCATATCACCTCCTGTGTTCGCACACATAGGACGTCGCGGTCCGCGGATTCCTGCGGCCCAGGACAACCCGACCGGCGTCAAGAATCATTGTGCGCGGCTGTCGCTGTCGGGATCCTGAACCGCCATGAAGCGACCGACGTCGTCGAGCGATCGAAACCCGAACCTCTCATACAGCCCGTGCGCATCGCGAGTCGCCAGCAGGAACACACGGAGATTCTGCAGGTCCGGATGATCGAGGATGGTGCGCATCAGCGCCTTCGAAATGCCGCGGCCCCGATATTCCGGCAGAACGAAGACATCCATCAGGTACGCGAACACCGCGCGGTCCGTCACCACGCGAGCGAACGCGACCTGATGCTCCTGTCGGTACACTCCGAAGCACAGGGAGTTCCTGATGGCGCGCTCGACGACGGTGCGCCTGCGTCCCTGAGCCCAATAGGATCGGCTCAGGAAATCATGGATCAGCGCGATGTCGAGGCGCGTGACGTCCGTCGATATCTCAAACTCCGGCGACAGCTCCGCGATGCCCAAATGGTCCGTCAGTTCGTCCCGGTCGCCCCCATGCGACGCCCGGCAACCCACACCGAATGGATCTTCCGCGTGTTGAGAATGTCCTGCAGCGGATTCGCGTCGAGGACCAGCAGATCGGCGGCCTTGCCAGGCGCAATCGTACCGACATGATCGAGGCCCGACACGCGCGCGGCGGCGCTCGTGGAGGCGACCAGTACCTGCATCGGCGTCATCCCCGCCTTGACCATCATCTCGATTTCGACCTGCTCGAAATACCCCTGCCAGCGCCCCTCGTCGGTGCCGCTGTCGGTTCCCATGGCAATCGTCACCCCGCCGTCCGACAGCAGCTTCAGGTTGCGCGTCCCCTGGGCGAGCGCGTCCTTGATGACTTTCGTCTGCGGGTTCTCGCGCATCTTCTGTTGATACGCAGGCTCGCTGACCAGTTTGACCTGCTCACCAAACACCGAGATGCCGCGCAGGAAGAACGGATCCTTGAAGAAGGCCGGCGTGGTCTCGTACACGATGAGCGAGAGATCGCGCGTGAGCGTGGGGATGTATCCCACGTTGCGCTTCTTCATCTCTGCGATGAACGCTGGCGTGACGTCTACATCGCGGACGCTGTGGGCAATGACATCGACCCCTCGTTCGAGGACCATTTCCGCTTCCTTGAGGAAGAAGATGTGCGCCGCCGCGCGCAGATTGCGCTTGTGCGCCTGGTCGATCAGGGCGGCGTACACGTCGGGGGTCATGTTGTTGGCCACGTGCGTCTTGATTCGGTCGACCTTCGCGTCGGCGTAGCGATTGACCGTCTGACGCACCTCGTCGGTGGTCTTCTGGTTCCGGATGCTGGGGCCCGACGTATAGACGCGCGCGCGATCCAGCGCGATGCGATCCTGTTCGTCGCGCAGCTTGATGACTTCCGCCTGCTCCTCCTCGTTGACCTGGCCAAGGCTCACGGCGGTGGTGATCCCGTAGTTCGCGTACATCCGCAGGCGCCGGATGAGATCCTCTCGTGCCGGCATGGTTTTCGTCTGATTCTGGACGTGCGCGTGGGCGTTGACCATGCCTGGCATCACCGTCTTGCCGGCAAGGTCCACCCGCGTGGCGCCTGCGGGAACCTGCACCGAGGAGGACGCGCCGGCCGCCGTGATGCGGCCGTTGCTGATGAGAATGGTGCCCTGCTCGACAGGAGCGCGGCCGGTGCCGTCGATGATCCGCACACCTGTCAGTGCCGTGACGCCGCCCTGCGGCGCCTGGGCGGCCGATCGCTCGAAAACGACGCCGCTCGCGATGAAGACACCCAGTGCGACAACAACTCCCAGGCGACTCAAGGTGCGAAACATAACCAGCCTCCTTGTACTGCCTCGCGCGACGGCGCCGGCGTGCGCCAAGCCGAGAAGCGCAATTTGCCGGCAATCATAAACCAACAAACGATGCCGGCCCCACGTAACTCAGGTGTGAGCTCTTACTCCCCGCGCTGCAACAGCTCGATCTTGACTCCCCACGGGTCTTCCGCGAACGACATCAGAACCGGTGAAAACGCGCCCGGAGGGCCCGGCTTCGGCTCGGTCGTGAACGTGAGGCCGCCCTTCGCCTTCAGTTCCGTCGCCTTTGTGAGGAGATCGGACATACGCCAACCGACGTGATCGATCGTGTGTCCGCGACTCGGCACGGACGCACCCTGCTCCAAAAAGAGCCACACGTCCCCGTACTTGATGCCGTCGAGCTGGCCCTTGAGCTTCGCCGCCGTACCGCCGAATCGGTCAAGGTACCAGGCCCGTGTCGCGTCAGGATCCGGCACCTTCAGATGCACATGATGAAAGGCGAGCGCGCCGTCCTCTTCCACAAGCTGGATCCTGGCGCCCCAGGGGTCCTCGATAAAGGCGTACCTGCCGAGACCGGGCATATCGCTGACCGGGGTCGTCACTCGCATGCCGGAACCTTCGAGCGCCCGAACCTTGGCTTGTACGTCGCTACACGACAGCGCAAAGTGGTCGATGGCGGCGCCGTGACTCGGCGCAGGCGTCGCATTCTGCAGAAAGATGATGCGCGTCGTCCCGAACCAGATGCGATCGACATGGTCGCCTGGCGCCGCTCCCAGATGCTCCACATACCATCGCGCCGCCGCCTCTGGGTCCGGCACGCCAAGGTGTACCTGATCGAATGTCAACGTTTCGGTTTGCATCGTTCCCCTGATTCCTGAGGCCTGAGGCCTGAGGCCTGGCGTCGCCTCACCATCGAAACGGGGTAAGCGCCGGCGTCGCGTCCGCCGGAAGTCCCGTACGCGCCGTGTTCAACACCATCGAAATCGTCGTGTAATGCCCTGTGAGACCGATCATGTCGACGATGCCACGCTCTCCGAACTTCGCCAGGGCTCTGGCGTACGTGGCATCGCTCACGCTGTGGTTGCGCTGCAGCTCGATGCTGAAGTCGTAGGCGATTTCTTCGTCCTCCGCCATCTGATGCGGGCGGCGTCCTTCTGCGACTGCCTTGGCGATCTCCGGATTCAGTCCGCCTTTCAGCGCGGCGGGGTGGTGCGCGTTCCACACATACTGCTGCGCCCAATGACGTGCGGTGATAAGAATGACGAACTCTGACAGCTTCGGTGAGAGGACGCTGTTGAATCGCACGTAGTCGCTCACACCCCGCTGCCGGTTAATCAGGTCCGGGCTTCGCAGGAGCACGTTCCAGGGACCGCTGAGCGGCCCGCGCGCGGCCATGTATTCCGCCGCCGCCTTCTTCTGGGCATCGCTCATCTTCTCGGGCGGGATGGGCGGCAGACGATCCTGAGCGTACGCGCTCAAGCAGAAAGTCAGGGAGACAACGAGCGTCAATAAATGCTTGATCATGTTACGACTCCCTTCGAGAGTGCGAACCAAGTCGTGGCGTCCGCTTATGTTATTTCCGGAAGATGCTCTTCGGGATCATGGCGTGGATACCCTTGGTGCCATCCACTGCCTGGGTCACGATCAGATCCATTGCTGCGCTCGCCAGCATGTAAGCGTCGTCTCGCGTCAGCCCTTTGTTCTTCACAAGGAAGTCGAGCATCTCGCGTGTGGCGATCTTTGCCGCCTCGTCGAGGTCGGCGTCAAGCCCCATTGTGATGTAGTGCGTCGCGGTCTCGGCACGCGGCCACCGAATGTCGCCCTTCTTGTGCAGCACGACTTGAATCTCACCCCGGAGCGACGCTTCCACCGCGGACAGGCACACCTCACCGTATCCCTGGACGGCGTGACCATCGCCGACCGACAGCAGCGCGCCGGGCACGTGAACGGGCAAGTACAGCGTGCTTCCCGCACCGAGATCCCGGTTGTCGAGATTTCCACCGAAAACATTGGGCGGCCCACTCGGCACGCGACCCATCCTCGGCGGCGGCGCGACACCGATGACGCCCCAGAATGGTTTGATCGGCACCTCTACACCAGGCGCGTACTCGACGGTCTTACGGGTCAGGTCGATCCACAGCACGCGGTCTTTCGCGTAGGGGAATTCATCTGGCAGCAGACCGCGGTTCGGCACGAAACCCTGTCCCGCGATTGGCAGCCGCACGTCAACCGCGCGGACGCGGATTTCCAGCATGTCACCAGGTTCCGCGCCGCGGATCGCGATGGGTCCATTGAGTGTGTGGTCGCCCCGCCCGGTGCCTTCTACACCTTCGAAAACAGCGTAGAGCTCGGCGGGAATCTTCTCCCTCGGCACGCCGAGGCTCTCGAAATAGCGCGGGTTGCCGGTGGCCGTCTCGAGGCGGACGATGTCGCCGGAGTCGATCGTCAGGACGGGTTTGAGCGAGGCGTCGAAGAATCCGCGGTGGACCGTGGCAACCGAGGCTTTCAGCTCATGAATCTTCGGCGGCGCTTGAGCCGTCACCATCGATGGCACGACGAACAGACAAATGCCGGCGAGAACCTGCTTCCCTCTCATCGTCATCTCCCTTTCACTACCCCGTCCTGGCGCGCGGAACGTTTCAGTCTACTTTCGAAACGTTTCACGATTCTTGAACTCCACCATGATGAACTCCGCGGCGTCGGGCCCGATGTTTTGCGGAAGGTGGACGTTGCCATCGCCGCATCCGAGCGCACCAGCCGCGACCGAGGCCGGCTCCGTTGTCCCGTCGGGAAGCGTGAAGCTGAACGTCTGGTCGGTCAGAAAGACCACGCAGCTGGCGGAGTGCCTGTGCATCACCGATTTGTCACCGGGAGGGTACCTGACCCGGAGCAACCGGACCAGCTCGTTCTCGAACGACACGGAGTAGTGAGCGGGATCTGCCCTGACCGCATCCAATATCGGGTCGCCACCGCGCTGGGCGGCGGGCAGAGCCGCCGACGTGAGTCCAAGCGCGACACCGAAAATCACGTTCCGCATCGCTCACCTCCGTGGGCGGGAATCTGCTTCGCTGTCACTGGGCGGCACTTACATTACTTCGAATCGCCCGCAGTGTACGTGACGCCGCCGCACCTGCGGCGCGGTGAAGGTCCGGCTAAAGCCGCCCTTCGACGATGCTCAGGGCGGCCCTGAGGTCCCTCGAAGGGCCGGACACTACGTATGTGGAAGCATTCGTGTCTCGATGCGCCGTGGTTCGCGAGTGTTTTACCGCGGCGTCCGACCGGAGCGCGCGAGTCGAACTACGGTCGCGTGGGGACACGGCGGAACCCAGTTCCCCTCAACGCAGCCTCGATGGCCGGCCCCTGAAGAAACTTGACGAGCGCTCTGGCGGCCGCCGCGTTCGGCGTCGTTGCCGAAACGCTGGCGGTGACGATGGCGGGTACCTGCAGTTCCGGAATGACTGGACCAGCGTTACGGAGGTTCTTGTTCGGAAGGATCTCGCTGAGTGGGTAGATGTTGATTTCGTATTCTCCCGGCCCCAGCGGCACGGGGGCCGGCGTCAGGTTGTGCCTGGCTTTCACCGCATCGCGGATCTTCAGCGTGTCCAGGATCTTGTTGACCGTAAACAGCGCTGCCCCGGTATCAGACCACCGCAGCGATTTGGCGCGCAGCATCGCGGTCCTGATGTCGTCCGGCGTACTCAAATCTGGTGTCCCGTCGCCGCGCAATCCAATTGCCACGTCGGTCGTGGCAATGACGACGCCGCGAGAAGCGATCTTTCCTGCTTTCAATAACTGTTCGTCGACATCCGGAAGCAGCATGGCAACCTCGAACCCGGCGCCCGACATGACCGCGTCCTTCAGATTGCCCCGAGCCGATCCGTACTCAATCACGAGCGGATGACCGATGGCCTTCGCCGCCTCAACCCGTACTGCATCCAGCGGAAGCCTGATCGCTGCGGTCGCCAGAACGCGGACCTGGCCTGGCTTGGCGTCGGCGATGCGTTCCACCGCACCCTGGGGTATGGCCGTACTGGCGGATGTGAGGAGGAGCAGCAGTCCAAGACCGATGGCCACTTCGCTGATCACGGACCTTCGTATTGCGAACACGATACGCATCCTCTTCATCGCAATCGATACACGATTACGCGGTGCCGAAACCGTAGAGAGTGGTCGGGTTCTCGACGAGAATCCGATTGCGCGTCGCTTCGTCAGGCGCCCATCGCGACATGAGGTCGAACAGAAGCGCATCGTCCGGTTTCCGCGGCTCGTTCGGGTGCGGCCAATTGCTGCCCCAGACCAGCCGTTCGGGTGCGGCTTTCACGAGCGTCTGCCCCAGCCGGACGATATCCCCATAGCCCGGCGGACCGTCGTTCGTGTTGTCGTACGTCACCGACAATTTCACCCACGTCCGGCCCTTGTCGATGAGGCGTCGCATCACCGTGTATGCCGGGTGGCTGCTTCCCGCCGATCCTGGAATGTGCCCGATGTGATCGAACACTATCGGTGAGGGCAGACGATTCCACAACGCCTCGGCCGCGGCGATCTGGTCGGCCGTCATATTGATCTGAATGTGCCAGCCCAAGGCGACGACACGCTTCGACAAGGGTTCGATCATGTCGATGGTCGTGGCTGCCGTCGATGGGGTCGTCAACGAGAACCTGATCCCCTTGATACCACCGACGGCGAGCGCTTTCAGCTCGGCATCCGTCACGTCCGTCCGGACAACCGCGACACCTCGAGCGTGCGATCCGAACTGCGCGATCGCGTCGAGCGTGACCCGGTTATCGGTCGCGTAAGCGGACGGGGTGACGACGACGCTCCGTGTTGACCGGATCCGTCGCTGAAGCAGCCGGTATTCCTCCACACGCGAATTCGGCTGCAGCGGCGCCGTCGCGTGCGCGGGCTGCGGAAAGCGGACGGCATCATAAATGTGATGGTGGCAGTCGCATGCGTTCGCCGGCGCCTTCAACCGCGGCGCGTTGGAGCCGGAGGAATTTGGTACGGTCTGAGCGTAGCTCTCGTGTGACGACAGCACGCCTGCCGCACCCATCGCGACCAGGCTTCCGCTTTTAAGGAACGTTCTGCGATCGATTCGAATTGCGCGCATTGGAGTCCCGATTAGACATCGAGCGGCCGAATCCTAGCACGGAGCGCGTCGAATCGAGGTGGCATGCAGGACCTCCTCAATCTGGAAAACAGTAGTATCTATGCCAATCTGGCGCGACATCAAACGAGGAGGCAAAGATGACCTCGATAGTACGCTCACGCATTTCGATCGGCATGACTGCGGCGTCGCTGTTATTCGGTCTTTCCACCACAGTGCACGCCCAGGTCTACATCAAAGGAGAGCGTCCCCAGCAGCGCGGCTACTCGCTTGCGGTGATCACCGAAGGGGGCAAGACCGTATGGCTGGGAGGTCAGGTCGCCGTGGTGGACGACGCCGGCCGGTCGCTCGCCGGCGACTTCGAGGGACAGGTGCGGCAGGTGTTCAGGCTGCTCGACGCCACGCTGAGAAAGGCGGGAGGCAAGCTCAGCGACATGGTCCAGATGACCGTGTTCATCACGGACGTTCGGTATGGCGATCGCCTCACGGAGATCCGGAGAGAGATCTTCGGTGACAATTTCCCGGGCAGCGCGCTCATTACGATCACGGCCCTGGCCAACCCGGACGCAAAGGTCGAAATTCAGGGCTACGCCGTCATCGGAAGCAAGTAAGATTCACACTCGCTTTCGCGTGAGACGACGCATGAGCAGTCGACGGGATTTTCTCAAACGCGGTCTGACGCTGGCAGGAGCGGCGGGCGCTCTGACTTCTGTCGTGTCGCCGGGGGCGGCGCGCGCTCAGACCCAGAATGGATCAATCCGGCGGGCGGACCGCTACGACGATTCGTTCATCTTCGAGCGAAAGCCGTTCACGTGGCCGGGAAACGCAACCCTTGCCGTCTGGATCGTGCCGAACGTTGAAGTGTGGCGGTACGACTCACCCGCAGGGCAGGCCATCTCTCCCAACGACCGGAACATCGTGCCGGATGTCGTCAATTACGCCTGGCGGGAATACGGGCTGCGAGTCGGCCTGTGGCGCATCGCCGACGCGCTCGACGCCGCCGGAGTCAAGGCGACGGTCGCACTGAACTCCGCGGTGACCGAAACGCATCCCAAGGCCGTCGACGAAATGAAACGGCGCGGCTGGGAGTTCATGGGCCACGGCATCACCAACAGCGAGAATCTGGCCGGCCTGAACGCGGACAAGGAACGCGCCTTGATCCAGGCGGTGCTCAAGACGATTGAACAATCAACCGGCCGGCGGCCGCGCGGATGGCTCGGCCCCGGGCTGACCGAGACGCACAACACTCTCGATATCCTGGCTGAAGAGGGAGTGGACTATTGCGGCGACTGGAACAGCGATGACCAGCCGTATCCGATGAAGGTCAGAACCGGTCGGATGTTCTCAATCCCGTACTGCATGGAGATCAACGACATTCCGCTCTTCATCAGAAAGGGCTACACGGGCGAGCAGTATCTTCAATCCGTCGTCGACCAGTTCGACACGCTCTACGCCGATAGCACGAAGCAACCAAGAGTGCTCGGCATGCCCCTGCATCCGATGATCATCGGGCAGCCGCTCCGCAGCCGGTATCTCGAGCGTGCCCTCGCGCACATGAAAAAACACGAGCGAGTCTGGTTCGCGACCGGCAGCGAAATCATCGACGCGTATCGCCGCGCGATTTCGTAAGAGTGCGTCGCAAAATTGACTTTCGGCGGGTCCTGTCGCCGGACAGCCCCATCCGTCCTCGGCCCGAAAAACGTAATCACGGCTGACGGGCCTGCGCGGCGGGCGGGGCGGCCCCGTCCGGCGCCACCCGCGTGCCATCAGCCCTCGGTGATCTCGGCGCTTGAGCGCTCCCGGTCGGCTGGGATCACGTCTGTCGTCGGGTCAGCTCGTAAAGTCCGCTACCAACCAGCACGAACCCCGCCGTCAGTAGCAGCGATGCGCGGCTCACCTCGATCAGCAGCGAGATGCTGGCGGCAATGCCGAGAATCGGCACCAGCTGACCGCCCGGCAGGACGAAACCGCCCTGCGGCGAAAAACGCGCACGCAGGCGAGGCACTGCCGCACAGACCAGGATGTACATCAGAAGTCGCGACAGGATGGTCGTCGCCGCCAGGAAGATGAACGTCCCCAAGGCCGCCAGCAGGAACGACACGACGCCGAACACGACAATGGAATTCGCCGGTGTGAGGAAACGCGGATGCACGGCGGCAAACCATGTGGGCAGCCGCCCATCGAGCGCCAGCGCATACGAAATCCGCGGCGACGAAAAAATCGCACCGACCAGGTTTCCCCCGACCGATGCGAGCACACCGAGCATCAGGATCATGGCGCCGACCGGACCGAGCAGCACGGCAGCGGCATCGAGCAGAGGGGTTGTTGATGTCGCAAGGTCCGGAACTGCCGCGGTCGCCACCAGCTGAATGGCAAGGTACAGCAGCGCAACCACACCAAGACCGAGCAATAGCGCCCGCGGCATGTCGCGCGCCGGATCGCGCGCTTCACCCGCTGGCACCACGGCCGATTCGAACCCGACATACGCATAGATGAGCAGCAAGGTCGCGGCACCGAAATCAAGCTCACCCGCCGGCAACGGAGCATCACCGGTCAGCGGCATCACGAACAGACGAATGCCGGCGAACACCAGCCCGATCAGCACGAAAAATTTGGCGATGGTCAGTATCGCGAGCGATCGAATCGCGCGCACATTGCCGATGACATTGATCAACGTGAGACCGAAGCAGATCAGTGCGAGCGGCAGCAACCGCATCGAACCCCCGGCCGCTTCCGGCCAGAAATAGCCGACGCTGTCGACCAGCAGCACGCTGTTTGCGGAAAATGACACGATGCGTGCGACATAGAACAGCCAGCCGGCCTGAAAGCCGATGAACGAACCGAAGGCGTCGGTGACGTACCGGATCGGACCGCCAGTGCCGCGGTAATAACTGGCGAGCTCGGCAAAGCACAGCAGGATCGGCAGGATCAGCAGGGCACAGACGATATAGATGAACGGACTCCATTCTCCCGCGTAACGCACGGCACCGCCGGGCAGACCGAAAATGCCCGCGCCGATCATGCCGTTCACCGCCAGCAGCCAGATACCCGCCAGGCCGAGGTTGCGCGGGAGCTTTTCCGGTTCCGGCGCAGCGACGGTTTCGGTTTTCATCTTCATGCACCGGATCGTTGTTCAGGATTGCCAGCTGCCTGTTAGAGGCTTCATTCGCGGCAGACGATGCCTAAGCGACAGCTTACGTGCGACTCAATGATGTGGGCAGGCACTTCGTTCCAGACGGCCAACCTAAGCTAAGCGCTTGTCAGATGGCTGTAGCTCTGGTTAAGGCGAGCCTTGGAGGCTCGCCTCGCAAACCCAAGGGTTCGCGCCACATGCACGCGGAATTGCGGCGACGTCGCATCGGGACAGGAATCCGGTTGCTGTCGCCGGAGAACGAATGTCGCACCGAAGACACGAACGATGCGCCTCTCAGCGGGCGTGCCGAGCCGCGACGCGGAGCCGAGATACCCGACGCCGCAGGCGTTCGCCGGTCCGGCTGAAGCCGGACACTACGCGGCATCAACGGTCCGGCTAAAGCCGGACACTACGTACATCTGGCGAATTACCTCGCCTGCGTTTTCAGGCCCGCCAGCTCGGCCTCGCTGCGCAGGGTCATGACTCCCATCTGGTTCGAACGATAGATCGGCATGACGATGTGAAGCTGGCCGTTGCGCTCGAGGTGCGAGATGTGACGCGCTTCGGTGCCGTGCACCGGCAGGTCGAAGAGCGTGAACCGGTTGGCGGCGGGCTCGTACTTGAAGAGCTGATCCGCCGTCCAGAGATTCCCCCACGCGTTGTGCTGGCTGTCTACCGTAATGTGATACGCCTGCAGCGCCGGACTGGGAAGCGGAATGATCGTCGTCTCCTTCGTCTTGGTGTTGATCCGCGTGAGCGAGGCGCCCCAGGAGTTTCCGACCCATAGAACGTCGGCGTTCTTGTCCGTTCCCATGCGGCGCGGCCCGAGCGACCACGGAATCGGCACGCTGAAGCCGGCGTCGCCGAAGCCCTCGTAGAATGCGCGATCCTCCGCGAAGCGGTCCATCTCGGCCTTGATCGGCGCCAGCTTGATTTCCGAGACCTCGCCCGTCTTGACGTTCGCCACGCCGATCGTGTCGATCGCCATCTGCGCCCACCAGCCGTTTCCGTCGCGGTCGCCGGCGGCGCCGTAGGTCGCCACGGTCCCCTTCGGGCTCTTTGACGTCACGGACCGGTACGCAGTGAATTTCTCCGTGACCGGATCGAACCGCACCGCGCCTTCAGGCGCCGACGCCCAGATCTTCCCCTGACCGTCGACGTCCATCGTCACCGCGCCGCCGATAGGCGTCATGTCGGCAGGCGTCTGATAGACGGTGATCTTGCCCGTCTTCGGATCGAGCTTGCCGAGGCCACGGCGGCCGGGGTTGATGTCGAACCAGAAATTGCCCTGCGCGTCGCGCGTCAGCCCGTGCGCGGTGGCGGCGTTGCCGTCGCGCCCGTCCACCTTGAGGTAGGTGACCTCGCCGGTCCTGCCGTCAACCTTGCCAATGGTGACGAACCGATTCGGGTTGTTCACTGTGTAGTACAGGTTCCCGTCCAGCCCCATGCCGCCATCGTGCGGAAGCTCGCCGAGCTTCGAGGGCTGCCCGAGCGCCCAGTCGGTGCCGTCATTGTCGTTGTACTTGGTTCCGATGCCGGAGTCCGGATTGAGCGGAAGGTCGTAGATCTTCCACACCACGCGCGCTGCCTCTCCGGTAGGCCGCGGGCGCGGCGTAAACGTCATCGACGTCTCGCCCGGTCCGCGCGCTCGCGCCAGGTATGCGGCGAGCTCCTTTTGATTGCGGTCCATGATCTGGTTGACCTCGGCGTTGGGACCAGGATAGACGCCGGTGCCGGGCACGACCTTCATCAGGTTGATGACCTTGTTCCAGCCCGCTTCGTCGAACCGGAACTGCAGGAGGTAGCCAGGCGGATGACACCCGGTGCAGTTGTTCATGAAGATCTTCTTCATGCGGGCGTCGCTCTCCGTGCGTTCAGGCAGCGCGGCCGCCAGCATTTCGCTTGGCAGCTGCCGGATTCGCCGCGCGGGATCGGTAATCGGCTGGAGGACGAGATCCTGCCGCCGCTTGGCGCCGAGGTCCACCGTACCTCTCGCGGTCTCGAAGCCGAGCGCCTGGGCCCACACCCGGTACTTGCCAGCCGGAAGCGGCGGGAAGTAATAGCTGCCCGTCTGGTCCGTGTAGACGCTGGTGGTGACGGTCGCACCCTCCATCTTCGCGTAGACCGTGACCCCTTCGAGCTTCTGGCCCGATGACGAGGCGATGGCGCCGGTCAGCACGAGGTCGGCTGCCTGAATCCACGTGATCAACAACAGACTGGCAGCTCCTGCCAGGAGCATGGTTCGCAGCTTTGTCATACACCTTCTCCTCTTTCGCGACATGCGTCCGCTCACCGAGGGTTCGCGGGAACCGGTGCCGGCACGGGCACTGTTCGCACGTAGGCGACAATCGCGTCGATCTCGCCGGGCTGAAGCATGTACTTGAAACCTGGCATGCGCGGAGTTCCCTCGAGGATCACTTTGCGCATCAATGCATCGTCTCCACCGTTCGTTCCTTTACTTAGCTGAGGGCCGTAGGTACGCGCGCTGCGGGCGGGCGGCAAGTGGCACACGCCACAGGATTGCGCCAGTACCTGACGACCGAGCCGCTGTTGATCGGTGAGGCCATCGCTCGGCTGCTGCGCGGATACGTGCGGTGCGGCAGCAGTCAGCAGCAACAGGAGTACGAACGAAGGGCCGACCTGAAGGTCGGCCCCTACATCATTTCTTTGCACCGGACCGTGCTCCCTTCTCGACGAGAAACGCGACAACCTTTTCGAAATGGTGCACCCTTGCGGCGTCGAGTGCGGTGCGCCCGTCCGTGTTGGCCGCGTTGACATCAACGCCCAGTTCGACGGCCAGCTTGACGGCCTCGAGCATCAGCGTTTCTCGCCCACCGAGGTCGGGCTCGACCCACGCGATTCCCCCGCCCATTCCCGTAGCGGCCATCAGCGCCGTCGTTACCTGCGTTCGGCGAGTCTGGCTCAGGTCCGCATATTCCGCACGGTGCACGATCATCGGGTCGGCCCCATGCTTGGCGAGTAGACGCATGACGGCTGGCTCGGTGAACCGCGACGCCAGCCAGAAAGGTGTCGCGCCAACGAGCTCGGGTGCGAAATTGAAATCTCTGGACGAGCGACGGGTCGGGGTCCAGGTCTGCAGCGGCGTGTTCGGATTGGCGCCGTGCGCGAGAAGCGACGCGGCCATCTTCTCGTCGCGGTGCATGATTGCCGCATGAAGCGCCGTAAAGCCGGCGGTGGCGGCGTTGGCGTCGGCACCGCGATCGAGCAGGAATTCAACCAGCTCCGTATACCCTGCATGCGCCGCGAGAACAGTTGCGCTCACGCCCCAGGCATCCATGTCGTTCACGTTCGCGCCAGAGGCGACGAGCAACTTCGCCGAGCCGAGATCGCCGACCCGCGCGGCAAACATCAACGCGGTGTCATTCCCGTGAGGGATCGCGCGGTTGTACTCGAGCAGGCCGTGAGGCGGCGCCGCCATCACCTGACTCCATGTCTCCGAACGCGCGTGCACGTCGGCCCCGTGCGCGAGCAGCACCTTCACAACATCGGGATGTTTCTGGGCGACGGCCCACATCAGCGCGGTCTGGCCGCGCGCGGCGCGGGCGTTCACCTCGGCGCCCTTTGCCAGCAGCTGTTCGACGACCTCCGGATTGCCAGACCGTGATGCCACCATGACAGGTGTTTCGCCACGCAGAAGCGCCGCATTCGGGTTTGCTCCGGCGGCCAGCAGCATCCGGACCATGACGGCGCTTCCATTCACGCTGGCGAGCCAGAGCGGCGTCGCACCGAGGTCATTGGCGGCGTTCACCCGCGCGCCTGCTCGAAGCAGAGCGTCCGCGCTTTCCGGATTGTCCCGATAGCTCGCCCAGTGAAGAGCCGTCGTTCCGTCCGCCTCGGCCGCGTTGACGTCGGCCCGCTGTGCGATGAGTGTACGAACGGCGTTGCTGTCGGAATTTCTGGCCGCCTCGATGAGCGGCGGGGCGCTCGGCGGCGGAGGCGATGGAGGCAAGTACAAAGTGAAAAGTGCAAAGTAGAAAGTAAGTTTTGAACTTACTTTGCACTTTAAAGTTTGAAGTTTGCACTTGCCCTACACTCCCGCCAGCGTGTCGATCGGCAGCTTTCCCGTACTGCCGCCGAGCCGCTCCACAGGCACGTCGAGCTTGTCCATCAACGTCACGAGCAGGTTGGCAATCGAGGGCTTGTCCGTGTAGGTGAGATGGCGCCCGCCCTTGAGTCGCCCTGCCCCGCCACCCACGACGAGCAGCGGCAGGTTGTCGCCGGAGTGCCGCGTGCTGTTGGAGATGCCGGCGCCGTACAGGATCGTCATGTTGTCGAGAAGCGACCCGTCGCCATCGGGCGTGGCACGAAGCTTCGCCAGATACTGCGAAAAGAGCTGCGTGTGATAGCGGTTGATCTTCGACATGTGCTCGATGAGCTCGGGCCTGTTCTCGTGATGCGACAGCGGATGGTGCGCTTCGGGCACGCCAATCTGAGGATACGGGCGGGCACTCTGCTCCTTGCCGATCATGAACGTGATGACGCGCGTCAGATCGGATTGGAATGCCAACAGCTGCAGGTCGACCATCAGGGCGAGATGGTCCTCGAACACCGGCGGCACGCCCTGAGGCTGTTCGATGGCCGGAAGCTCCACGCCGCTCTGCTGCTCGGCCTTTTGAATACGCCGCTCCACGTCGCGAATCGACTCGGCATATTCGTCCATCTTGTTCTGATCCTGCGCGCCAAGCCGCCGCTTCAGGTCCGTCAGCTTTTCCGTCACCGAATCGAGAATGCTCTTGTGCTGGCGCAGGCGCGCTTCGCGCGCCGCCCGATCGCTCGTGCCTGTATCGCCAAACAGGCGCTCGAACACCGCGCGCGGGTTGTGCTCCATCGGCAGCGGCTGCGTGGCGCTGCGCCATGAAATCGTGTGGGTGTACGCACAGCTCAGGATGCCGGTGCACGCGCCGGCGTTGTTCGGCGCGTCCATCGACAGTTCCAGCGACGCCACCTGAGTCTCCCTGCCGTACTGCCGCGCGAGTATCTGGTCCATCGACACGTCGGCGATGATTTCCACCTCGTTTCGCCCGCCGCGCGTCGTTCCTGTCAGGAACGACCCGGACGCGCCGGCGTGAATGTAGTTCCAGCTCGTCTTGATGCCCGACAGCACGAGCATCTGGTTCCGATACGCGGCCAGCGGCTCGAGAATCGGTGAGAGCTCGAACGCCGGGCCGTCACCTTTCGGCGTCCAGTACTCCATGGCCATGCCGTTGGGCACGTAGAACGCCAGGAACCGGTGCGCGGGACCGGCCGCGCGCGCACGAAGCGAGAACACGGGAACCATCGCATCGAGCAATGGCAGAGCCACACTCGCGCCAAGGCCGCGAAGCACCGTGCGCCGTGGAAGAGACTTCGAAGTAAGGAAAGGCATGTTCAATTCACCGCCGCGCTCGATGCGCGCATGAGAAAACCCGGACTCTTCACAATCCCAAGAATGAGCGACGACCAGCGATAGTCATTCGACGCCGCGTCGCGGACGATTCTGCGCACTGCCGGCCGATCGTAGTACTCGAGCCTGCGGCCGAGCGCGTAGGCGAACAGCTTTTCGGTGACCGTACGCGGAAACTGATCGGACTCCTCGAGCAGCAGGGCGCGCAGACCGGGGAGCCCCTCGATTCTTGCTCCGCTCGCCGTCGTTCCGGTCGCGTCGACCGCACGACCCGATTCGTCAACGGTCCGCCATCCTCCGATGACGTCGAAGTTCTCCAGCGCAAATCCCAGCGGATCGATGACCGAATGACAGCTGGCGCAGGACGGATCGCGCCGGTGCTGCGCCAGCCGGTCGCGTATGGTGAGCGGGGTGGTACCCGGCGTGGCCTCCGTCAAAGTGGTGTCCACACCTGGGGGAGGCGGCGGCACGGGCAGGCCGAAGATGTTATTGAGCAGCCACTTGCCGCGGAGAACGGGCGATGTCCGATCCGGATACGAGGTAGTGGCCAGCAGCGAGCCGTTCGCGAGCAATCCGCCGCGCTGATCGGGATTCGGGAGCGTCACGCGCCGGAAGCGGCTGCCGTAAACGCCGGGAATCCCGTAGTGCCGGGCCAGCCGTTCGTTGACGAACGTGTAGTCCGCTCTCAAAAGATCGACGACGCTGCGATCTTCGCGCAGCGTGCTGGCGATGAACAGCTCGGTCTCCTGCGTGAAGGCCTGGAGCAGGCTTTCGTCATAGTTCGGATAGCGATCGGGATCGACCACGACCTCGCCGACGCGACGCAGGTTCAACCACTGGGAGGCAAACCCGTCGACCAGCGATCTCGTCGCGCGCGGATCGGCCAGCATGCGCCGTACCTCCTGCTCCAGCACCGGTGCCTTCAGGAGCTCTCCGCGCTCGGCCAGATCGATCAGGCGACCGTCAGGAATACTGCCCCACAGGAAAAACGACAGACGCGAAGCGACTTCCACGGCGCTCAGGGGATGAACGCCGCGGCCCGGTGCCACGGTCCGGCTAAAGCCGGACACTACGTCCGGTGCTGGATCCTGATAAACGCGGAGCAGGAAGTCCGGATCGACGAGCATGCGCTCGAGCGCGAATTGAATCCCGCCGTCGAAACTTCCACTATCACGACGGCCGCTGTCGAAAAACTCAACCAGCGTATCGACGTCCGCGCTCGCAAGAGGCCGGCGATACGCCAGACGTGCAAGCCGCGAAAGAATCTTCGTCGCGCACGGGCGTTCGTCGGTCGCGTTTCGAGGGCTGCAGATGAAGACCGCGCGACGACTGGGCGTATCCGCCGCCGAGCCCGTTACTCGGTGCGGCCCTCCGATCTGGACCGAACCCACACTTGCGTAGTCCATGTAGAGCTGATCGTTGGTGATCACCCGTCCGCGCTGGAGCGGCTGCGGGAGGCCCTCCGGCTCCCACATCTCTCGCACGAATGACACACCCACGACGTGCGGCCCCGCGGTGACTGGCACGCGCAGCTCCAGCCCGGCATCACCGCCCACCTGCATGTAGGTTTCCCATTCGGGATCGCCGGCAAAGCCGGGTTCGCCGTCGCCGGCATAGCTGGCAGCGGCAGGCCTCCCCTGCGCGCCGCCTCCGACGGTAAAACGTTTCAGGAGCGCGCCGTCCAAACGAACATCGAGCTGCTGCGGCCAGCCCATGCCCATGATGTAGTCCTGATACTGCCTGCGGAGGCGAACCTTGATCAGGTACTCGCCCTCAACGGGAAAGTCGTGGCGAATCGCGATGCCGCCGCGTGAACCAAACGGGAGGTCTTCGCTTTGCCGGTCGTCCTGCACCACGTGCAGCGGCACCTGAAACGTCTCCAGTCCCAATGCAGCAGGTGGCAGACCGACTGCGAGGCGCGTGACGTGGCGCGCAACCGACAGATACCGTTCGAGATGCGTAGTCGAAACCGTGAGAACGTCCGCGAAGTTGTCGAAGCTGCCGTCGGCCGTCTCATCACCGGGCAGCAGCGATCGCACATCCACGTCGAGCGCGAGCAGGTCATGGATCGCGTTGTTGTATTCGGTGCGGTTCAGACGATGTACCGCGTTGATGCGGCCGGGGTTCGGATTGGCCGCCCAGGCGCGATCCATTTCGGCCTCGAGCTCGTTCGCCATTGCGCGATAAGCAGCGGCGTCCGGCCGGGGCAGCCCCGGCGGCGGCATGGCGCGGGCGCGAAGCTTTTCGACGACCCGCTCCCACACCTCTGCGTTCGAACCCGGATTGGCAACATCCAGAACGTCGAGTGCGAGCCCTGCGGTACGAAGTCGCTGGTTATGGCAGGTGACGCAGTACTTGTCGAGAACGGCGCGCGGCGCGGTAGCGGCATTGGCGGCTGGCGCAGCGGCCGTCTGCACCGGTCGGGCAGACGTGTGCACGCTGGACAGCGTGACGGCAATCCAGCCCGCCACGGATATTGCGAAGACCGCCGCCCGGCTTCTGGCCTGCATGCGCGCCCCTCCACGGCAGTTTTCCAACCGGGGTTGCCCAGCGACTCGGTCGATGCCGGCGCCCATTGTCCCCCGTCCGCGGGAGTTTCTCCAATATGAAACTGGCTCTACCGCGCGGGGTCGGCTGTCAGATGCGTCGGCGCGTTGAACATGACGTTACCGCTGATCGCAACATCAGCCGGGCCGCCTTCGCTTGGCTTCGGCGCGCCAGGGCCGCCTTCGCTCGGCTTCGGCGCGCCAGGGCCGCCTTCGCTCGGCTTCGGCGCGCCAGGGGCCGCGCGCGCGGGCACCGGCGCCCCTCCGCCCCAGTAATTCCCTGCCGCGTCCACACGGATGGGACCGGTCGAGGCGTTGGCATTCGCGACCGAGATATCGAGGCCGGCGTTTTTTATGAACCGGTTACGGCCGCGGCTGCCCAGCGGACCGCCGCCCAGGTCGACGATCGCCTTCCCAATCGTCTTGTCACCGGGGTGCGTTACGGCAACGGCCGGGATGGGCATCGCACCCGGCGATGTCGTGAGGTCCGAGAGGGACGAGTTTTCAACGAGGACTGTCAGCGTTTCGACGTTGTTGGCGTTGAGAACGCCGATGGCACCGCCCAGGCCGGAGAACTTCGTATTTCTGACCGCCAGCGTGAACGCTTTCATTCCGTTGGCCGCGCCGCTCAGCCTGATCTGCCCGTCCAGGGTGCCAGCCGGATTCGCGTTGCTGAACACCGAGTCTGAAACCGTCAAGTTGTAAACGCCGTTGGTTGGATTCTGGGCTTCGAGAATCTTGATGTTGGCGCTGGCGGGATCGCGAAGATCGAGGCGCGTCATGTCGATATTCAGGACCCCGTTCGTCGTCCCTCGATGCTGGATTTCAATGGAGTCGCCGTTGTTGACCTCGCCCACCATGCGCGGATTGAGCACGGTCAGTTCGGATACGCGGGCGTTCACGACCGGAGCGTTGCCGCCGGTCAGGAACACCGCGCCGTCAGCCGCATAGTTCCCCGGAGGCGAGACATTCTCGGCGTGAAACCGGCTCATGGCCAGGTTCACCTGAGAGCCATTCAACGCGATCAGCGTGAACGCGCGCGACCGGACGATAGGGACCTGAGGCATCAGCGATTCGGGCCTCGGCAGGCTCTGTGAGAGATCCCGGACGACCGTGTCAGTAATGGTGAAGCTGGCGACGGCACCGGTATCCGTGAGCAGCATGATGCCTTCGAGATTGCTGTCGCGAATCACGTTGTCGTCCAGGACAATGGTGCCGGTATTCGCCGCCGCCGCTCTTGCCGGCGCGTGAGTCATGCAGTAGCTCGCCGCCGCCGGGCCACAGGCCAGCAGCGTGATGCCGCCGAAGTGATTCCCCTGCGATTCGTACAGGACGAAGCCGTCAGGCCAGAGCCGTTCCAGACGCCGAAGGTCGTTGCCCTGGATCATGTTGTTGGTGATGAGATTTCCCCGGATCTCGGCACGAGTGGCGTTCACGCCGAAGACGCCGGCCCGTGCGGCGCCGTCAATGTGTATGTTCTGGACGAGGTTGTTGCTGGCCAGCCGGATCGCGTCGCCGTTGTACCGCGCGGCGGTCGTATTGGTGACTGTCGGCTGAGCGCCGGCCGGCTGCGCTTTGATCACCGGATCGCCGAGCCCGATCAGGCGCTGGCGGTCCTTCAGCTGGATTCCGCCGTCCAACGGACGCATCGACGGCAGCACGCGAATGGTGTCTCCCGGCTGCGACGCGGCTTCCACCTGGTCGAGCGTGTTGAACGGACGGCTGCGGCTGCCGTTCCCGCCAGCCGCGGCATCCGCCTGCACGTACCACGTGGAAGCGGCCTCGCTCGCGCCGACCATGAACACGAAAGTGAGCACGACCAGCAACACGTACGGCTTCATATGAACCTCCGCGCGATCAGGTGGCTAGACGCGGAGCGACGAACCTACTGATCGGAGTTGACGGCGTAATACGCGATCGTCTTGGTCGGGACCTCCTTGAACCAGTGCGGTGTTTTCGCGGGAACCGTGATCACGTCGCCTTTGGTCAGGCGATGAGTCTGGCCGCCCTGAACGCTTGCCGCGCGAATCTGGTCCGGCGCGGTGTCCTTGGCGCCCACGAGCGTGCCGCCGGTCACGAACGTCGCTTCCCCCTCCACGATGATGAAGACATGGTTCGTCTTCGCGTGAACTTCAACTTCACCAGCCCCCCGGCGCTGAGCCAGCACTCTCAGACCATGGTCCTCGATGATCGGGCCTCCCTTGGCCATCGTTGCCGACACCTTGTCGTGGTGCACGTAGGTGACAACGGTCGGCACGCCGTCAGCGGCGACGACAACCGCCATCGTGAACAGGATCGCGAACATCAGTAATCGCTTCATGGCGCTCCTCCGGAGTGAATCCTGTAAGTCAAAGGTCAAAGGGCAAAGGGCAAAGGTCAAAAGTCGAAAGTCAAAAGTCAAAGGTACGGCAACGCGTAGGGCGGGCCTTCCGCCTCCGCCAAGGCTCCGGCGAGACTCGCCGAAGCGCAAGGCGCGAAGGCGGTCACGGCCCGCCTGGTTTTGGTGTTGATGCAAACGGGCCCACTTCGGGCCTGGCCTGCGTGTTGGCCAGCGAGCCGAGTTCGGCGGCAACGCCGCGGGCGATTGCCGCAGTCTCGCTGCCCGCCTGGAAACACGTGAAGTCCGGCCGGTCGCGCCAGGCGAGCGGGCCGCACAGACGCACGCGGGCCTTCACGGCCGCGTCGTGAACGATGTTGATCGCGCGCTCGTAATCGGGCGTGCCCTGGCGGAAGCCCGAGAAGTTCCCGAGATCGCCGCTTGCCGCGAAAAGCGCGGTGACGCCGGGAACCTTGCCGATTTCATCCGCGTTCTTGAGCCCTTCGAGCGTCTCGATCATGAGGATCAGGACGATGTTGTCGTTGATGGTGTTCCGGTAGCCACCGGGAACGCCGCCCCACATTGCCGCATCGAACGCCTGGCCACCACCAGCGCTGCGTCGCCCGAGCGGTGGGAAATACGTCCAGTTGCGTGCCTCAATTGCTTCGGCGACGGTATCGACGGTGGGCACCACGATCACCAGCGCACCGGCGTCGAGTGCATGCTGGATCTCTCGCTCGTCGGCGTAGGCGACCCGCACTCCGGGAACCGCCTTCGCGTGCGGACACGTGCGCCACATACGCGCCACCGCCTGCCAGTCGTGCTGGTCGTGCTGCATCTCCGTCCAGATGAAGTCGTAGCCGGCGTTCGCCATGGCGCAATACGTGGCCGGGTCGGTAGCGCTGAACAGCGTGCCCCCGGTCACCTTGCCACCATCCAGCATCTTCAGCTTTACCGGATTCCAAAGCCGTGTGCCGGTCGGTGGCGTGAACGCGGGGCCGTACTTCCAGGTAGCCGGATCGAAGGGACCCTGATTGATGGCTCCTGGCGGCGCGACGCTCTTGGCGTTGCTGTCGGTGCCCGCCGGAGCGGCGAGCGGAAACTGCGTCGTGCCCGCCGCCGGGTTGTTGGCGTAAGGGTCGGCGCCCGGTGCCGGCGGCGTTTGCGCGTTCTGCGTTTGCCCTCCCACTGTCGCGATTGCAAATACGGCGCAAACAGCGGATGCAAGAACTAAATCCCGCACGTCATTCTCCTTATCGAGAAGCCCTCCTCGTCAGAAGGGAAGAATCTGGACGGTTATACACTCATAGGTCCCGGGATACCAGATTCCCTCGAGGCAAGTGGACAAGTGGAAGAAGTGGAAAAGTAAGTGGAAAGTGGCTCGGCGCGCCGTGAAGCCGCTTGCGTATAATCTCGTGGCACTTCAGAGAGATTCGTGGCGCTTACGGCCGGCGTTCGACTCGGCCCGTACGAGGTGCTCTCGCCGCTGGGGGCCGGCGGCAGAGGAAAGGTCTATCGCGCCAGAGACACCAGGCTGCAACGCGATGTCGCGCTGAAAGTCCTGCCCGCGGATCTCGCTGGGGACTGCGATCGCCTGGCTCGCCTGCAACGTGAGGCGCAGGTCCTCGCCTGTCTGAATCATCCGAACATCGCCGCAATCTACGGTCTGGAAAAAGTGGAAAAAGTGGAAAAAGTGGAAGAAGTGGAAAAGTAAGTGCAAAGTAGCGCGCAGGCTTCAGCCTGCGCGGGTGGAAGAAGTGAGGACGCAATGAGAATTCACAGATTGATCGTCCCAGGATTGGCTGGCGCCGGCATCGCCGTGCTGCTGGCCCTCTCGCTCGCCGGCGTGAGCGCACAGCAGGCTGCCGTGGCGATCGACAACGACGACATCGGCGGCGTCGTCACCGGCGCCAAAGGGCCGGAGGCGGGCGTGTGGGTGATCGCGGAAACGCGGGACCTGCCGACGCGCTTGGCCCGGATGGTCGTCACCGACGACCAGGGGCGCTACGTGCTGCCCGATCTACCGAAGGCGAATTACAGCGTCTGGGTGCGGGGGTACGGACTGGTGGACTCACCGAAGGTGCAGTCCGCACCGGGACGCGTCCTCAACCTGACCGCCGTCGGCGCGCCGAACGCGCGCGCCGCAGCCGAGTACTACCCGGCCAACTACTGGTACTCGCTGCTGCGCGTACCTGACAAGAGCGAGTTCCCCGGCAAGGGCGCCAAGGTGAACGGCATCGTCGAGACGATGAAGAGCCAGTCCGAGTGGATGGCGCGGCTGCGAATGGGGAGCTGCGAGGGGTGCCATCAGATGGGCAACAAGGCAACCCGCGAGATCCCCGAGGCGTTCAAGGACATGCAGTCGGTGGCAGCGTGGCAGCGCCGCGTGCAGTCGGGTCAGGCCGGCAGAGGCATGTACGGACAGCTCAACGGTCAGTTCGGCCCGCGGTCGTTCGAGCTGTTCGCCGACTGGACGCGATCGCATCGCCAAGGGCGAGTATCCGACCGAAGTGCCACCGCGCCCCCAGGGCCGGGAGCGCGACGTCGTGATCACGATCTGGGACTGGGCGGATCCAAAGGCGTACCTCCACGATGAAGTCACCTCCGACAAGCGCAATCCGCGGGTCAACGCCAACGGCCCGATCTACGGCGCGCTCGAGGCGAGCGCGGATTACGTGCCCGTGCTCGATCCGGTTCGGCACACGACGAGCCGGCTGGCGATTCCAGTCGACAATCTGCGCAACGAGGAGGGCGAGGGCGGCGGCGTGCTGCTCGCCTCGCCGTACTGGGGCGAAGAAGCAATCTGGAACAGCAAGGCGGTGAACCACACCCCGATGATGGACGGTCTGGCGCGTACCTGGTATGCCGCCAGAGTGCGCGGCGACGAGACGCCGACGTATTGCCGCGAGGGTTCGAGCAACCCCTCCGCCCGCGCGTTTCCGATCAACGAAAGCGGCAGGCAGCTCAAGATGTACGACCCGCGAACGAAGGCATGGTCGGACATCAACACCTGCTTCGGCACTCATCACCTACACTTCGCGGAGGATGCGGACAATACGTTGTACATCGACGGCAGCGGCTCCGACTCCCACGGGGTCCTGGGGTGGGTGAACACGCGGATGTACGACGAGACGAAGGATGCGGCGCGCTCGCAGGGATGGACGCCCTTCATTCTCGACACAAACGGCAACGGTAGGCGCGACGCATACGTTGGACCGAGCGACCCGCTCGATCCGGCAAAGGACAAGCGGATCGGTTTCCCCATCTACAGCGTGATCCCGAATCCGGTGGACGGCTCGGTCTGGGGAGGCATCAACCGATTCCCGGGCGGCCTCATTCGCGTCGCCCCGGGCGCGAGCCGCAACCCGGCGGAGGCGTTATCCGAATACTACGAGGTGCCAGCCGGTGGTCCGCACGCGGTAAGCATGCGCGGCATCGACGCGGATCGGAACGGCGTGATCTGGGCGGTCCTGTCAAGCGGACACATGGCCAGCTTCGATCGCCGGAAGTGCAAGGGCCCGCTGAACGGTCCGAAGGCAACCGGACAGCACTGCCCGGAGGGCTGGGCTTTCTATCCGTATCCGGGGCCGCACTTCAAGGGCGCCGCCGATCCCGGCGGCGCGGACACGAGCTATTACCCGTGGGTCGATCAACACAACGTCTTCGGCCTGGGGCCCAACATCCCCATTGCGACGGGCGGTGGATCGGATTCGCTGCTGATGCTCGTGAACGGACGCTATATGGTGGTGCGCGTCCCGTATCCGATGGGCTTCTACGCGAAATCGATGGACGGCCGGATTGACGATCAGAACACCGGTTGGAAGGGCCGGGCGCTCTGGTCAACCAACGCCAGCCGGGCGCCGTTCCATACTGAAGGAGGAAGGGGGACGCCGAGCCAGGTGCTCAAGTTCCAGCTTCGACCGAACCCGCTCGCCAAGTAAAAGGTAGAAAGTGAAAAGTGGAAAGTAAGTAGATAAGTACTTTGAACTTACTTTCCACTTTCTACTTTGCACTTTGCACTTCGTGTATCGCCCCTAGTCCCACTCCCGCTCGACGCCATGTCCTCGCGTCATGTCGCCATGCTGCGGGGTGACGAATCCGAGTAGACAGCCGTTTTCGCCGTCGCGAAGCAGGTGGCACCGCACCTTTATGCGGTCGCCGGGTCTCACGTGCGCTTTGGTCACGCCGTTTTCCATGATCGAGTTGGGATTGGCGGCTTCGAGCGCCCATACGGCCACTGCGCCTTTCTCGTTCTTGATCTCCATGTAGAGCCAGGAATGCGGGAACAGCCAGTGCACTTCCTTGACCGTGCCCTCGAACGGAGTCCACTTCGTCGTGTCGTAGTTGTTGTGGGAGTGGTGCGCCCTGGCCGGCACCACCAGCGAAACCGCACACAGGACCGCGAGGATGAAGGATTTGAACAGCATCTTCGGCCTCCTAACCAGTAATGCGTAGGTCAAAGGTCAAAAGTCAAAGGTCAAAAGGTCGAGACTCATCTCGTGCGCTTTGGGGTCGGAAATCCGTGCGAGTAGGTGGTCTCGTAGCGAATCCTCCTTCCCTCCTTGTCGAGGAATCCCAGCGACTGCTGAAACAGCGCCGGGGGTGGTAATCCCGCAGCAACGGTTCCTTCGAGAATATAGAGACGGTACTCGTGCATATGGATCACTGCGTAGGTACACGAACGATCCGCATTGAGAAGTTGGAGCCGCAGTCCCTCAACGAGGTCCGCGTTGTAATTCGCGAAGTGCGTCATCTCAGCGTCCCGCTTGATGAAAGCCCAGGCGGCATGCACGATCGCCCCTCGCACATCCGCTCTCCCAGGACTACCGCAGCTGTCTCCGTCACCTCCGGCGGCCTTGCACTTTGCGGCTCGCTCTACGTGCATTTTCTCGGCGTTCGAGTAATCGACTACCGTAACTGAGTAGCGGTTCGTCCCCTGCGCAACGCTATAGACGCGGCCCGGCAGCGTAAGGCCGTACTCGGAGGTATAGGTGATGTCTTTCACCTGAGGCTCGCCGGGGAAATTGACGCTGAAGAAATCGGTCGGACTGGAGAATTCCATCCAGTCCTGCGCGAACGAAGGTGCTGGATGAAGCAGCAGCAGCGCGGCCGTCACGAGTGGAATCAGACGCATAATTCGTCCTCCCTCTCTACACGGCGCCCATTAGACGCCCGCGCCCGCAAGGTGTCAACGGCGGTCTATTCGGCGAGCTCGCGCATCACGCCAATGAGATCCGACTTGCCCTCGAAACCGATGCCAGGGAGCTCGGGCATGTGAATGTGACCGGCTTCGACGCGCACGCTGTCCGGAAACCCGCCGTAGGGTTGAAAGAGATCGGGATAGCTCTCGTTGCCGCCCAACCCGAGGCCGGCTGCGATATTCAACGACATCTGGTGACCGCCGTGCGGAATGCACCGCCGCGCCGACCAGCCCGCGGTCTTCAGCACCGCCAGCGTGCGCAGGTACTCGACATAGCCCGTACGACAACGCGCAGTCGAACTGCAGCCAGTCGCGATCCGACCGCATGCCGCCGTATCGCAGCAGATTGCGCGCGTCCTGATGACTGAAGAGGTTCTCGCCGGTCGCCATCGGCCCGGGATAGTAGTCGGCGAGCGAGGCCTGCAGCGAGTAATCGAGCGGATCGCCCGCTTCCTCGTACCAGAACAACGGATACTGGCGGAGCAGCTTCGCATACGCGATGGCCATGTCCAGGTCGAAGCGCCCGTTCGCATCCACCGCGAGCCGCGCCTGGCCGTCAATTTCTTTCAGGACGGCTTCGATGCGCTGCTGGTCGTCGTCCATGGATGCGCCGCCGATCTTCATCTTCACCACCGTGTACCCGCGATCGACGTAGCTCCGCATCTCGGCTCGAAGCGCGTCGAGATTCTTGCCCGGATAGTAGTAGCCGCCTGCGGCGTAGACGAATACCCGCGGGTCGGCCTCGCCGCCGTACCGCTCGGCGAGAAACCGAAAGAGCGGTTTGCCGGCAATCTTTGCCACCGCATCCCAGATCGCCATGTCGATCGTGCCCACGGCCACCGACCGCTCGCCATGCCCGCCCGGCTTCTCGTTCTGCATCATCGTCTTCCAGAGACGATCGGGATCGAGATTGTCGCCGGCCTCAGTGCGGAGCGTGGCGGGGTCGGCCTCCATGAGGCGCGGCGCAAACCGCTCGCGAATGAGCCCCCCCTGACCGTAACGGCCGTTGGAATTGAACCCATACCCGACGACTCGACGGCCGTCGCGGATCACATCGGTCACGACGGCAACCAGGCTGACGGTCATCTTGCTGAAATCGATGTATGCGTTGCGAATCGCGGACGCGATCGGCTTGGTGGCTTCGCGGATTTCGACGATACGGATACTCATGAGTTCGGTTCTAGGCTTTAGGCTTTGGGCTGTAGGCTTTGGGCTCCCGTGCTCTGGGCCGTAGGCGGTTTCGTGTCTTGGGCGTGCGTTGAGCCGGCCAATAGCCTACAGCCTAAAGCCCAAAGCCGCCGTAAGGTTAGAATGACGCGTTCCGCAGGTCGGACGAGGAAACCACTTATGACAATTCCCGCGCGCAAGCCGCTTTACAAGGTCTTATACGTCCAGGTTCTCACGGCCATCCTGATCGGTGTCGTGCTCGGGTACGTCGCGCCGGAAACTGGCGCCGCGATGCGTCCTCTCGGTGACGGCTTCATCAAGCTCGTGCGGATGATGATCACTCCGATCATCTTCTGCGTCGTCGTGGTCGGGATCGCGAAGATCGGCGACCTCAGGGCGGTCGGCCGAATCGGCATGAAAGCGCTGATTTACTTCGAGGTGATTTCGACGCTCGCGCTGATCATCGGGCTCGTCGTCGTCAACGTGATCCGGCCTGGCGTGGGCATCAATGCGGACCCGGCGTCACTCGACACCGCCGCCGTGTCGGCCTATGCGAGCACCGCAGAAAAGCTGAGCACTACTCAATTCATCCTCAACATCATCCCCACTACGGTGGTCGGGGCCTTCTCGAGCGGCGACATTCTGCAGGTGCTGTTCTTTTCCGTGCTCTTCGGCATCGCCCTGTTGCATCTGGGGTCAGAAGGTCGGCACCTGATCGCGGTGATCGAGCAGTTCTCGCACGCGCTGTTCCGCATGATCAACATGCTGATGCGAGTCGCGCCGATCGGCGCCTTTGGAGCGATGGCATTTACGATCGGGGCATACGGCATCGGCACGCTGCTGCAGCTCGGAGCGCTGATGGCCGGTGTGTACCTGACCTGTCTTTTTTTCGTGTTCGTGGTGCTCGGCACGGTCGCCCGCATGACCGGGTTCGGCATCTGGCAATTCCTGAAATACATCAAGGAGGAAATCCTGATCACGATCGGGACTTCCTCCTCAGAGGCAGTGCTGCCACGCATCATGGCCAAGCTCGAAAACCTCGGCTGCTCGAAGCCGGTTGTGGGCCTGGTCGTGCCAACGGGTTATTCATTCAACCTCGACGGCACCTCCATCTATATGACGATGGCCGCGATCTTCATTGCGCAGGCGACGAATTCCCCGCTGTCGTTCGGAGAGCAGATTGGCCTGCTCGGCCTGGCGATCCTCACGTCGAAAGGCAGCGCAGCGATTACCGGCGGCGGGTTCGTCACGCTTGCTGCGACGCTGGCGGCATTCCCGGCAGTGCCGGTTGCCGGGCTGGCACTCATCGTCGGCATCGACCGATTCATGTCCGAGGCGCGCGCCATCACCAACCTGATCGGCAACGGCGTCGCGACAGTCGTAGTTGCGAAGTGGGAAAACGCGCTCGACATGAGGCGGATGACGCGAATTCTCAATGGCGAGACGGTCGAGGAGATCGCACCGCAGCCGAAGGCGGAGCCTGCGGCGGTAGCATGAAGAACCTTGTAAGGTTAAAAGTCAAAAGTCAAAAGTCAAAGGAGTGAAGTGCGCGCTAGATGTGCAACGTTGCCTTTTGCCTTTGGACGTAGCCTCAGCCTTACTACGTTCCTCCCTAGTTCGTTCCTACTGCAGCGAGCCGCCGTCCCCCAATCCACACCGAGTTGATCTGCCGGGTGTTGCGAATGTCCTGCAGCGGGTTCGCGTCGAGGACGAGCAGATCGGCGGCCTTGCCCGGTGCGATGGTCCCCACCTGATCCAGCCGCATGATCCTGGCCGAGGTGCTTGTCGCTGCCGTCAGCGCCTGCATCGGCGTGAGGCCGGACTCGACCATCAGCTCCAGCTCCATGTGCTCGAGGTAACCCTGAAAACGTCCAAAGGTCATGTTGTTCGGCACGCCGCCGTCGGTGCCGAACCCGATGGGCACACCGGCGTCGAAGAGAATTTTCAAATTCTTCTTGGCCTGTACGAGAGCCTGCTTGATCGATTGCGCCACCTTGTCGTTGCGCACCCGTTCCTGAAACTTCGGGTCACTGACGATGTCCACATGCTCCTTGAACAGTGACATGCCGCGCAGGAAGAAGGGGTCCTTGAAGAATGCCGGCGTCGTCTCGTAGACGTACACGGTGACTTCGCGCGTCAGTGTCGGGATCAGGCCCACCTCTCGCGCCTTCATGTCCGCGATCAGCTCCGCGTCCACGTCGAGATCGCGAACGCTGTGCGCGAGCACGTCGGCGCCTTTCTTGACCGCGGCCTTGGCGTCGCTCAGATAGAAGATGTGCGGCGCCACTCTGAGCCCCCGCTTGTGGGCTTCTTCGATGATGGCGCCCCACGTCTCGGCGCTCATGTTTGCCGGCGGGTCGTCGAAGTGAAACTTGACGATATCGGGCTTGATGTCGGCTACCTTGTTCGTATCGGCGCGCGACTCCTCCGGCGTTTTCCACCTTCGCACGCTGTGGCCCGACGTATACAGCCGGGCGCGATCCGGCGGCATTGAATTCTGCTCTTCGCGCAGCTTCAGTTGCTCGCCCTCGTCGTCTGGATTGGCACCAAGGCTCATGACCGTCGTGATGCCGTAGTTGGCGTACATCCGCAGCTGCCTGATCAAGTCCTCGCGAATGGGGATTTTCGGGTCGAGCCCTTTTTGCGCGTGACCGTGCGCATTGATCATGCCGGGCATGATGGTTTTGCCGGCCATGTCCACGCGGACAGCGCCAGCGGGCACGGCGGCGTTGGCGCCAAAGGCATCGATGCGTCCGTTCCGCATGACGATGGTGGCGCGCTCGAGTGCGGGCCGGCCGGTGCCGTCGATCACGCGCGCGTTCGTCAGGGCGACGACGCCGGCGGTCTGGGGCGCCTGTGCGGTTGTCTCCCGGGAGGCGAAGACCCACACGACCAGGAGGACGAAAACGACCACTACGGTCAGTCGCGTTGCGATGCGCAGCATTGAAAATCTCCTCTTATAGTGTGGGCATCACGAACCCGGACGACACGGCATCGCCCTTGGGCCAGCGCGTGGTGATGGCCTTGGTGCGTGTGTAGAATGCCACTCCTTCGGTGCCGTACATATGCAGGTCGCCGAAAAGCGACTGCTTCCAGCCGCCGAACGAATAGAACGCCGTCGGCACCGGAATCGGGACGTTGACGCCGACCATGCCCACCTCGACATGTTCTTCGAACTTCTGCGCCGCGCCCCCCGAGTTGGTGAATATGGCCGTGCCGTTGCCGTACGGATTTCGATTCACGATGCCGATCGCCTCATCGAGCGTCTCAGCGCGAACCACCACGAGGACCGGACCAAAAATCTCGTCCTTGTAGATGGTCATCTCGGGCGTGACGCCGTCGAAAATCGTCGGCCCGAGGAAGAACCCTCCCTCGTACTCTGGAAGGCTCAACTCACGGCCGTCGATCACGAGACGCGCGCCTTCCGCAACACCAGCGTCGATGTACGCCTTCACGCGGTCGCGGTGCGCGCTGGTGACGAGCGGTCCCATATCCATCCCTTCCAGCGTCCCGGGACCGATCTTGAGACCACGCGCGAGCTGGCCAAGCCTGTCAACGAGCGCATCGCCAATGGCCCCCACAGCAACGACGGCCGATATGGCCATGCAGCGCTCGCCCGCCGATCCGAATGCGGCGCCGAGCAGGGCGTCCGCGGTGAATACCAGATCCGCGTCGGGCAGCACCACCGCATGATTCTTGGCGCCGCCAAGGGCCTGCACGCGCTTCCCACTGGCAGCTGCGGTCGCATACACGTGCTTCGCGATCGGCGTCGAGCCGACAAACGACACCGCATGAATGCCGGCGTGACGAAGAATGCTGTCCACCGCTTCCCGGTCGCC
The DNA here is from genome assembly GCA_963814955.1 of uncultured Acidobacteriota bacterium. Lineage (GTDB taxonomy): Bacteria > Acidobacteriota > Vicinamibacteria > Vicinamibacterales > UBA2999 > DATCJA01. Next base: position 238,755 of record CAWFEX010000001.1, on the reverse strand, counting down.
ATGCACGACATTGAAGACGCCGTCAGGCAGACCCGCTTCCTTGAGCAGCTCTGCGAGGTGCACGCTGGCGGACGGATCCTTCTCGGACGGCTTGAGGATGAAGGTGTTGCCGCACACCAGGGCGACGGGAAACATCCACATCGGCACCATCGCCGGAAAATTGAACGGCGTTATGCCTGCGCAGACACCCACGGGTTCGAGCCGTGAATGCGCGTCGACGCCACGTCCGACGGACTCCGAGTGCGCACCCTTGAGCAGGTGCGGCGCGCCGCACGCAAACTCGACAACCTCGATGCCGCGCTGCACTTCCCCCATCGCGTCGAGAAACACCTTCCCATGTTCCTCGCTGATGACGGTCGCGATTGACTTCTGGTTCAGCTCGACCAGCTCTCGAAACCGCGTGAGGATACGCGCGCGCCGAATTGGTGGCGTCGCACGCCAGGCGGGAAACGCCGCCGTCGCAGCCGCCACGGCCGCGTCAACGTCGGCGGCGTTCGCGTACGGAACAACACGCACGGTCCTGCCGGTTGCGGCGTTGGTGATATCGCCAAATCGCGAGCTCAGAGCAGCCGTCGGGCGCCCGTCAATCCAGAGCGGAACGGTTGCGAGCGTCGGCGGCGCCGAGTTCAGAACGAGACGGACTAGTGGTCATTGCTTTTCAAAGTGCCGGGCCGAACCGCCCTACTGTCCCTGACCTCCGCGTCCCGCAGGGCCTGCGTTGCCACCGCGCCCGCCCTGCCCCTGCCCTCCGCGCCCTGTCGGGGGCTTCGGGAATCCATTGTGATACAGGGTCTGGTAGCGAATGCCGTTGCCGTTTTCGTCGATCCATCCCACCGACTGCTGAAAGAAGGCGGGCTCGGGATAACCGTCGGGCACCGTGCCTTCGAGAATGTACAGCCGGTTCTCATGCATATAGATCGCGGCCGACGTTCGTGACTTGTCGCGATTGTTCGTAAGCGACAGCATGTGACCTTCGACCAGATCAATGTTGTTCCAGTTGAAATAGGTGACCTTTGCGTCGCGCTGCATGAACTGCCATGTCGCGTGGATCACCGCACCTGCTCGATCGGCCCATGAATATCCCGGACCCGTTGAGCTGCCGCCGCCGCGACACGTTTCAGCGCCGGGGGGGCACGACTTTGCCCGCTCGGCGAGTATCCCTTCGATGTTGGAATAGTCCACCACGGTCGCGGTGAAACGGCTCTGACCCTGCTGCGCGCTGTAAATTCGCGCCGGCAAATCGGCGCCGAACTGCGATTTGTAGGTCGTCTGCGTCACCGTCGGCTGAACCGGAAACGTAACCGTGAACCTGTCTTCCCGACTCACGAACTCGACCCATTCCTGGGCGACGGCGTTCGCCGCGACGGTCAGGATGAATGCGACGGCGACGACGAATCTCAGGGGCATGATTCCTTCCTTGCTTGATGGATAATTCTGCTCGTTGTGAGTATTACTCATTCAATAGAGGCGGTCCACCAGGGGTGTCCCCGGAATAGTCGGCGGTCGTGAGACGAATCGAGGTGCAGCCATGAAACGTGTGATGCAGGCTACCGTTGCTCTGGGAGGCGTGCTTCTCATCGCGCTGCCCACGTTGGCGCAGTCACCGCCCCGCGCAGGCGAGCCGCCCATGACGAATCTTCAAGTCTGGCCGAAGGACACTCCCCGGGCGCAGGTCATACAGACGATGAACGCGTTCAACGACTCACTCGGGGTCGAGTGCAACTACTGCCATGTTGCCGGTGATTTCGCGTCCGACGCGAAGCGGGAAAAGCAGGTCGCACGTCAGATGATTCTGTTGAGGGATTCGATCAACGTCATGCTCGCTGCGGTGGTCGGCAAGCCCGCCGGGGCCGGACCCACCGCCGGCGATGGCCTTCCGGGCGCTCCGGTCCGCGTCCTGTGCCGTTCCTGCCATCGAGGTCTTCCTATTCCGGTGCAGCTGGCGGACGTGGTCACGGACGCCGCCACCAGTGGCGGCGGTGCGACCGCCGGCCTGGCGAAGTACCAGGAACTGCGAACGCGGTACTACGGTGGTCAGGAGTACGACTTCCGCGAGGGCAGTCTGCTGACGGTCGCCACGCGCGCGATGACCGCCAAGAAGCCCGACGACGCTATTCAATATCTGCAGAAGAACCTGGAGTACTTCCCGAAGTCGGCGCGGACGTATGAGGCACTCGCGCAGGCCAGAGCGGCGAAGGGCGATACGCAGGGCGCGATCAAGGATCTCGAAAGCGCGATGACACTCGATCCGCAGAGTACACAGCTCCGCGAGCGACTTCGACAGCTCAAAGGACAGTAGAGCCGGTTCTGGAACAGCTCGCGACCAGGAGGGTGACGTGCCGGAGAGCTGGCGACTCCAGGGAAAAGTGCTCGTGGCGTGCAACTGCGACTGGGGGTGCCCCTGCAACTTCAATGCACGACCGACGACGGGCAAATGCGAGGGGGGCTGGACGTGGCACGTCGAGGAAGGCTCCTATGGCGGCGTCAGCCTGCGCGGCTTGAACTTCTCCGTTTACGTCAACTGGCCAGGCGCCATTCATGAGGGCAACGGCGAGGGCCTCGTCCTCATCGACGAGCGCGCGGACCCCCGTCAGCGGGTCGCGATCGAGGAACTTCTCGGAGGCAAGGTCGGAGGACCGTGGGGGATTCTCGGCTGGACGTGGCCGAAGGTCCATGGACCCTACTCCACGTCGTATGACCTCTCCTTCGACGGTGTCAAGACGCGCCTCAAGTGCGGCGATTACGTCGAAGTGGAATGCGGTCCGATTCGAAATCCGGTGAACGGCACCGAATCGTACCCTGGCGTCACGCTGCCCCAGGGGATCATTTTCAAGCGCGGCGACTTTGGCACGACGACCCGATTCCGCGTCTCCGGCGGCATTGAATACGACCACTCAGGTCAGTACATGGCGGTGGGTCCTTTCGACTACTCATGGCCGTGAGCTGTTTTTCAGATCACCGTAGTGTCCGCCTTTTAGGCGGACGCGGTGTCAGTCCGGCTGAAGCCGGACACTACGAACTGCGCTCTACGGCTGTTCCTCGCGGCGGTTTATTTCGAGCGGCCGGGAGGCCCTTGCGCGATCATTGGAACCTGATACAGAGACTCGAGCGCCGTCAGGTACAGCATCCGGCGCCCGGGTCCCCCGAACGCCACATTGCGCGCGACTGAGGGCACGCGAATGATACCGAGGTGCCGGCCCCGCGAATCAATCACCTGAATCCCTGCAGCGGTCGCGACGTAGAGTCTGCCCATCGAGTCGAGGGCCATCCCGTCGGCCCGACTGCGCAGGCCGAGCGACCCTTTTTCAGGTTCCTGAAGCTTGACGAACTCGCGCTTGTTCGCAACGCGGCCGTCCGGTTGCACGTCGAATGCGTACACGAATTCGCCTTCGGTGTTGTCGACGTACAGAACCTTCTCGTCGAGACTCAGTGTGATGCCGTTAGGCCTTTGAATCTGGGCGTCGAGCAGCAGAATGTCGCCGTTCGCTCTCAGGTAGTAGACGTTGCCTGGCTCTTTGGGCGCGACATCCGGCGCCGGACGCGGCGCCGGATCCGTGAAGTAGATGCCGCCCTTGCTGTCGGCTATCAGATCGTTCGGTGCGCGAAGGGGCTGCCCGTTGAACTGCGTGGCCAGCGGTGTCACGCGGCCGTCAGCGGCGACGGCGACGATACGGCGGCCGCCGCCTTCCGCCGCCAGCATCCGGCCATCCTTCAACACGAACAGACCATTCGCTCCGCTGGTGTTTTCCCGCCACACCGACATCATGCGGTTCGTGTCGATCTTGTACGTGCGGTTGGCAGGAATGTCGCTGAAATACAACGCACCGTCCAGGGCGCCGACTGGTCCCTCGAGGCCTTGAAAGCCTCCCGAGAGAACTTCCAGCGGTGCAGCCTCCTCGATCACATCGGGTATTCCGGCCTGCAGTCTGAACGAGTCCTGCGTCGAGAGCGGCACGGTGCCGAGCAGCAGGACGAGGGCGATCCACGAAAGGTGTGAACGTGCCATGGCTCCTTCGTTACTTGAGCGCGTAGATGTCTGTACTTGACCGCGGTGCCCACGCGCTCTCCGACGCCGACCGCCTGCAGCCGCGTCAGCCACGCGTACCGTGGATCGCCGGTTTCAAACAAGGGGGCCGCTCGCAGTGATGCGCCGGCGTCGGTTGTCTGGGCGATGCCGTTGTAGGTCGCCAGAATCAGCGCTCCGTCGTCGGTTCTCAGCGTGAGGCGTACGTCGAGCCTGTAGCTTCCGTCGGCGCGGTTGGTGATCCAGTCGCCGGAGGGTCCCTGCACCGACGCTTTGATGCGAGGACCTTCGAGGCGGCCGCCAACGATCTGCACGATCGTGCGCGTTCCTTGCGGTCCGTTTTCAACGACCGTGCGCGTGCCCGTTTCGGCACGCAGCGTTCCGAGGTACTCGAAGACGGGCGCGCGCGGCTCGTCGTTCGCCGCCTGGCTGCGCGGCGTGGTCGTCGCCTGTCCTGATGCGGGAGTCTGGGCAGGAACGAACGAGCTCGACGCCGTCAGTCCGAGGCCAACCAGCAGTGCAGTGGCAACGCGCATGGCACTTCTCCTGTGTGAAAGACATCACGAGCCATAGCGGCGGCTCGCTGGAAGATTCTTGCACAACCCGCCTCCGCCAAGGCTTCGGCGGGCATGAGGGCGACCTTTGACCTTTGCCCTGGTTCAGGGGCTTTCAACAAGTAAAAAGTGCAACGTGCAAAGTGAAAAAGTAAGTTCAAAAGTGCAACAAGCTGCGTCGAGTGTTTGACTTTTCCAGGAAACTCGAATGGCTGCAGGCCTGCACCCTCGTTTCGCATGGGTCCGCGGAACCTTCGATCGTACGCGCCGATTCGCGCTTTCGGTACTGGCGTTTTGCCGCCGTATGCCGAAGAGTCCCGAGGCACAGGAAGCGGCTGGCCAACGCGGCGAGCGGCGAATTCGGTGAGGTCGAACTATCGCGCTGCACGAAAGGGACGATCGCGAGCAGAATTCCAGGCAAAACTGGGATCTGCAGCGGAGGAAGCAGATGAGTGCGTCGACTGGCTCGAGTACGTCAGGGACGCGCGTATCCGCCACGATCCGGCTTTGATACATGAAGCGGTCGAACTGGCGAAGATTCTTGCGGCGTCGGTGCGAACCGCTCGTGCCAACACGAACCGCATGAAGAAACTCCCAAAGAGCTAGATGCACTTGAGAACTTACTTTGCACTTTCCACTTTCAACTTTGCACTTTCCTCTGCCGTCCTTACGGAGCCGCTCGTGCCGGGACGAGCGCGCGAATCTCGGCCGCGCGGGCCTGGTTTCCTTGTCGATCGAGGGCGTCGGCCAACCCGTTCAGTGCAGCAGGATTGGTAGGCGACAGAAACAGTGCTTCAGAAAAGCGATTCACCGCTGTCGCGGCATCGCCGGCTCGAAGCGCAAGGGTCCCAAGATTCACGAGGACGCCTGGATTTGCCGGCTCGATCCGCAGGGACGCCTCCAGCGCCTTGCGTGCCAGATCGTACCGGCCAAGAGCGGAATAAGCACTTCCGAGCAGGTTGTGCACGTTGACGTCGGACGGCTCCAGCATCACCAGCTGCTCACCAAGCTGCGTCGCAGCTTCAAAGTCGCCGCGCACGTAGGCAAGTCGTGTCCGGCAGTACAACAAGACGGAGCGATCGACGGCTGCTTGTTCGACCAGCTGAATCAGCCGCTCCAGTGCCTGCTCGTTCTCGCCATCCGCATACATGGACGCGAGCTGCTTGAGCGCGGCTCCGTTGCCCGGATCCCGCAGTACTGCGTCGCGTGCAGCGGCCGTGGCTTCGTCTGCGTGACCTAAGGCGGCGTGGACGATCGACAGCTCTATGAGAACCGGTACGGTGGCTGTATTGGCCGCGTCGGGTCGGCGCCAGGTGTCGGTGTATGCAATTGCGCTCAGCAGACGCTGGGTTTCGTCGAGACGGCCCAATTGGACCGCAGAGCGCGCCAGGCCATGCAGCGTGTCGGCATCTGCCAATCCCTTCATGATCGCCTCGCGAAGATCGGCGTACGCGAGGTCCGCGGCATTGGCCCTCAATTGCATCAGACCACGGTTGCGCCACTGCTCCGGCATGGCTTCGCTGCGTGCGCGCACGACTGCCGGGGGCTGAGGAGCGCCGCGCGCCACGGCGCGGAGCTGATCGACATTGGTGCGCTGAAACACGCCGTATAAAGCCCGTGGCGCAGAGTATTCCAGCAGCAGGCGGTCGTCCGATTGAATATGCGCTCCAGCGCCGTACCGCTGCAGCTCCTCTGTGCCTCCGACGAACAAACTGAGGACGCTGAAGAGATCGCGTGCCGCGACCTCGGCCAGATCTGCAGCGACACCCGGGCGCGCCCACGACGACGAGATCCCGTGTTCAAGCGCCGCGAGCGGCCCCATGGCACCGACCAGCAGAAGATCGCCGTCGCCAACGAGCCATGCCGAGCCTTCGGGAAACACCGAAACGAATGTGCCGACGATTGATCGGAGATCAGCATCGCTGATGTTGTAGGTGTGCGCCCACTGCAGGAGAATCCCGCCCGGCGCCAGGCGCGCGCGAGCCGCAGCGAAGAATTCGCGTGTGAATAGCGACGCGACACCCGCCATCCACGGGTTCGACGGCTCGGAAATGATGACGTCGTACTGCTCCTGCGAAAGAAGCAAGTGGGAACGGCCATCGCCGAGAATCAATCGTGTCCGCGGATCGTTCAACGCATCATGGTTTTCGCGCGCGAAGAACGCGGACGCTTCCACGACTTGTGGTGATATTTCGACAACGTCGGCGCGTTCGATCGGATGGACGAGGCTGGCGCCAAGCGTCACTCCGCTGCCGAGTCCGATGATGCAGACGCGTCTCGGATTCGGGTGCAGGAGCAGCGGCAGGTGCGCCAGCAGTTTCTGGGTCAGCATGTCGCCGGTGTTCGATGCGTCGACTTTTCCGTCGATCGCCAGCGACCGCGCGCCTGGAAATTCGCGAACCGACACCGTGCCGGCCGCACCTTCGCGGTAGTACAACAGCCGCCCGGCTTCGAGGGCGGCCTGAAGATCACCAGCCGCCAGTATCGATGCATATCGATATCCGCCGTTGGCCAGCCGAGCCACATTCCATTCTGGCGCCATCATTGCCACGGCTACGGTCGCCGCGCCGGCCAGCATCACGGCAATCCGAGTACGCCATCCAACCGCCGCCGGCCTGGCGACGGCCACTGCGACTCCGGTAACAGCCGCAAGGATCGCCGCCAGCCGGACCGACGTCTGAATGCCGAACGTTGGAATCAGCAGAAAACTGGCGGCGATGGCTCCAGCGATCGCACCGAGCGTGTTGGTCGCGTAGACGATGGATACGTCTCTTGGTGCCGTGCCGGTCTTCGAATCCGCGGCCGCGATCGCCAGCGGGAAGGCCGCACCAAATGCGATCGCCATTGGAAGCTGGATGGCAACAACCATCGCAATTTGCATCGCCAGGACCGACTCGAACGTCGTACCCGGCCGGCTGACCAATGACGCGACAACGAGCGGCAGCCGATCGACAGTGGCAGACGCCGCCAGTGCCGCAGCGGCGGCGGCAATCATCACGCACCCCAGCCAGGTCATCGATCGCTCGGGCGACCGTGGCGCTCGCACTGCCGCGAGCGTGGAGCCGATACCGAGTCCCGCGATCACTGCCACCACCACCGTGCTGAACGCATACGTCGTCGGGCCAAGCACCATCGCGAGCGTTCGTGTCCACGTCACTTGATAGATGAGCGCGACGAGTCCCGAGATGCCCAACGCGGTTGCTGCGGCGCGCAGGCGCACTCGCTGCGGAATTCCCAGCGCAGACGCCGCTGCCTTGCGTAGATCCGCAGCGTGGCCCGACGGCGCCGGCGCGACATCGTGCGCTGCCGCTCGAGGTGCCGCCTGACGGCGCGCCAGCGCCAGTGCGCCGACCGCAGCGATTGCATTCAGCGCCACTCCGACCATGGTCGTACCGCGAATCCCGAGTGCCGGAAGCAGCGCGAAACCGGTCAGGCCGGCGCCCAGCGCCGCACCGAACGTATTGGCGGCATACAGACCGCCAGCGAAACGAGCGACAAGTGGTTCGTAACGTGCAGACTGCTCGGGCCGATCGGCGTGTTCCACTTCTTCGACGCCATGTCGATGTTTGCGGTTTCGATGTTCCAGGCGATTCGAACGATCCGGGGAATCCGCACGATCCCGACGATCATTGGCAACGCACCTCACCGCCACCGGATAGGTCGCACCCATGGCGGCTGTGGGAACCGACAGCAGAAGCAGCGCCAGCACCGCAATCGTTGCGTGGAACGGCCCCGCGGCATTGCCGTCGGCATATACCCACTGCAGGATGGGACGAGCGGACGCGAGCAGGACTGGAAGCAGAAGGGCGTAGGCGGCAATCGAGGCCTCGAGCACCGCATAAATGCGCAGCGCGCGCGACGGGACGACCGATGGAACGATCCGGCCCGCCGCCCACGCCCCGGCGGCCAGTCCGCCCATGAACGCTGCCAGCAGGATGCCGACCGCGCGCGTCGAATGGCCCATCGAGAGCGTCAGAAGGCGCAGCCAGACGACCTCGTACAGCAGGGCTGCGGCCCCGGAAAGGAAATAAAGGACGAGAAACAGGCGCCCCAGTCTACCCTTGAGACACCTCCGACCGCGTGCTATCGTTCCCTCCGAAGATCACGGAGGTGCTCTCCATGAAAGTAACGTTTGTCCTGATTCTCGCCGGCGGCCTCCTGTTCGCGGCGCTTCCGGCGCGGGCGCATCACTCGTTCGCAGCCGAATTCGACATCAGCAAGCCCGTGGAACTCAAGGGCGTGTTGACCAAGATGGAGTGGGTCAACCCGCATGGGTGGATCTACATCGACGTCGCCGAGCCCGACGGCAAGGTCGTCAACTGGGCGATTGAAGCCGGCGGCCCCACGGCGCTGCTTCGGCGCGGCCTGCGCAAAACCGATTTCCCCGCTGGCATCGAAGTAACCGTCAAGGGCTACAAGGCGAAGAGCGGCGCTCCAAAGGCCAACGGACAGAGCGTCACGCTCAAAGACGGTCGCAATTTCTTCCTGGGTGCGTCGGACGCGCAGAGCGCATCCTCGCCACAGTAGCTGGGCGGCACCACGAACAACACGAAGAACACGAACTCCAATAAATGGGGTTCGTGATCTTCGTACCCTTCGTGCGTTCGTGGTTCGCGTCTAGTTCGTTCCAAACCCAGTCGGCATTCAGCGCACCGGTGGCAGCACCGCCACACCAATCAACTGGGATCCGTTGCGCCAGGTCGGCGCCGCCGCACGGTACATGCTCATCGACGTCGGCCGCGCAGATCGTGGATGTGCCCGCCGCCGAGTTGACGACCGCCTCTGGACGCGTCCTTCACTCGCGCCACGAACCGCTCTGCCGAGCTACGGCGAGCTCGCTACTCGCGCCGCCACGCTGCCAGTCCCCGATCTCGCCACGGTCAAACTCAAGGATCCAGCCAGCTACACCGATCATCGGCAAGACAGCGTTCAACAGTGACGTCCCGTCAATCGTGCGCGGCACGCCTCTCTATCGCCATCGATTTCTCTCTGCCGGGCATGCTTTACGCCGTGTACGAGAAGTGTCCCGTCGTTTGGCGGCAAGGTCGTCTAGCGCCAATGTCGACGAGATCCGATCGCTCCCCGGCGTGCGTCACGCCTTCGTCATCGAAGGCGGTCCTGATCTCACGCGCACATACCCAGCCTGCTGCATCGGCATCAGCCTTCACGGCGGCGTCGCCATCGTCGCCGACACGTGGTGGCACGCTCAATCCGCCCGGCAGCGGCTGAAGGTCGTCTGGAATGAAGGACCGACAGCCTCCGACAGCAGCGCCGCGTTCGCACGGCGCGCCGAGGAGCTGTCGAAGCAGGCTCCCAGCGTCAAGCTGTATAACGACGGCGACGCCGATGGCACATTGAATGGCGCTGCCAAAGTCGTCGAAGCCGCTTACGCGTATCCGTTCGTCGCGCACATGACCTTGGAGCCGCAGAACTGCACCGCGCATTTACAAGGACGGCACAGCTCGAAATGTGGGCGTCAACGCAGACTCCGGGCGAAGGACGGCTCGTCGTCGCCGGGCTGCTCGGAATGTCGCCTGAGACATCACCGTCCACATGATGCGCATGGGCGGCGGCTTCGGACGACGCATCCTGCAACGACTACATGGCCGAAGCAGCGTGGATCGCCAGACAGGTTCCCGGCGTCCCCGTTGAAGCTGCTGTGGTCGCGCGAGGACGACATGCGGCACGATTTTTACCGACCCGCCGGCTTCCACTTCTTCAAGGCGGGACTCGACGGATCCGGCAACCTTGTCGCGTGGCAACAGCACTACGTGGCATTTGGCGAGGGCGATCGCTTCGCGCCGAACACCGCGATCGGCGGCGCCGGCTTTCCCGCCGGGCTTTGTCCCGAACTTCGCATTCAATGCGTCGCTCATGCCGCTTGGCATCCCCACGGGCCCGCTGAGGGCGCCAGGCACCAATGCAACCTGTTTTGTTTATCAGGGGTTCATCGACGAGCTGGCATACGCGGCCGGCAAAGATCCCGTGGCGTTCAGACTGATCTTCTCAAGACCACGCCGGCTAATCGACGGCGCGCGCGACGCGTTCAATGCCGCCCGCGCGGGCTGTCATCGAGCTCGTCGCGAAAAGTCGAACTGGGCGAATCGTTCACGCCAGCTTCCGAAAGGCACCGGGCTCGGAGTGGCGTTCCAATTCGCTCATGCCGGCTACTTCGCCGAGGTCGCGCAGGTGAGCGTTTCCGGCAATCGAGTAAAAGTCGACAAAGTGTGGGTGGCCACCGACTTCGGCAGCCAGGTGATCAACCCCCTCAACGCCGTTCATCAGGTGCAGGGGTCGATCATCGACGGTCTGAGCTCGCTGATGGGGCAGGAAGCCACAATCGACCGCGGTCGCGTCGTCGAAAGCAACTATCACCAGCATCAGCTCGTGCGGCTTCCTCAGGCGCCGCGCGACATCGAGGTGCACTTCCTCAAGACGCCAAACCCGCCAACCGGACTTGGCGAACCGGCGCTGCCTCCGATTCTGCCGGCCGTCGTCAACGCGATCTACGCCGCCACCGGCAAGCGGATCCGCTCGCTGCCGCTTGCGAAGCACGGCTACCGCTGGTCGTAAGCACGAAGAACACGAAGCCATGATCGTAGGGCGGGCCTTGACGGCCCGCCGGGCGCGGCGTAAAGCCGCGCCCTACGTGAACCTACGTGGTCTGTCGTTTCAGTTCGTCCCGAACCCTGCGGGAATCTCCAGCACGTCGTGAGCTGCGGTGCCCTTGCCCGCCAGGTCCGGCAACCCGCCGCCTTCCGGCTTCCCGCTCACAGTGTGCAGGCGGTTGCCGATGAACGCGACGGCGTTTCCGTGAAGCGCCGCAGGCATCGACGGCAGGATGATCCAGCGGTTCGTCGCGGGTTCGTACGCCTCGAGGGCGCGAAACGTCGCGTGAAGGCGATCGTTCTGCAGCTCGCCGCCCGACACGTAAATTCGACCGTTGTAAGTGGCCCACCCCCCACCGCTGCGGGCGGTTGGCATTCGCGCTTTCACGCCTCCCCAGGTATCCCGCGCGGGATCGTATTCCTCGACGACGTCGGTGTTGCTCGAGTGCGTGATGTGCGCCGCGCCGAGGCGTCCACCGATCACGTAGATCCTGCCGTTCACGGCACCCGAGAAGGCATGATTGCGCGTCGTCGGCATGGGGCTGCGATTGGCCCAGGTATTGGTGGCGGGATCGTAAACCTGGTTGGTTCCCAGCACGCGAGCCGGACGATTGCCGAAGAGCGCCGTCTCACCCGAATTCTCCATGATGGTGGCGCCGCCAATCACGTAGATCTTGCCGCCGACTTCCTCGGCAACGGCCGAGCAGCGCTTGATGGGCATGGGGGCGAGCGCGCGCCACGCGTCGGCGGCCGGATCGTATTCCCATGCGTTGTCCACCGGTTCCCACCCGTTCATCCCGGGACCCGACAGCGGACGCTGGCAACCGCCGAAGACGTAAATCTTGCCGTTGTACTCGGTCTGCGCCTGGTGATGCACTGGGACCGGGACCGGCTTCTTCTTGGTCCAGCGGTCGGCCGCCTGATCGTATTCGTACACCATCGCGGGAGCCGACTTCCCCGCGGCGCCGAATCCACCGATGACGTACATCTTCCCCGCGGCCTCGACGCCGTAGAGCTCCTCTTCCGGTTCTGGAAACGGCGCCGCCTTCGCCCAGCGCAGCGCCGGATTCTGTGCCAGCAGCAGCGTGCCGCAGGCTCCGACGAACGACAGAACGACCAGCGCGCCGACGACAGTCCTGAGGGTCGACATGATCAATCTCCTGGCTGCAGCGAATGGCGCCAGCCGGGTCATCGTGTGCCCGCCCCCTGCGGGAGTTCGAGGACATCGTGTGACGCGGTTGCCGGATCCTGCGCGTCGGACGGTCCACCGGCGCGCATCTTTCCGCTCACCGTGTGCAGCCGGTTGCCGATGCACCCCATCGCGTTGCCGTGTACTGCGCCGGGAGTGACGGCAGAACCTGCCACGTGTTCGTCGCGGGATCGTAGGCCTCGAGCGCCCTGAACGCGGCATACAGCTCGCGCGTGATCCATTCACCGCCGCCAGCGTAGATCTTGCCGTTGCAGGTGGCGTATCCGCCGCCGCTTCGCGGCGTCGGCATACGTTCCTTGACCACGCCCCAGAGGTTGGTGGCGGGATCGTATTCCTCGACGGTGTCGATGTTGGTTGTGGCTGGAATGTTGCCGGCGCCCAAGCGGCCGCCGATGACGTAAATCTTGCCGTTCACCTCACCCGAAAATGCATGGTTGCGGGTCGTGGGCATCGGGCTCCGGTTGGCCCACGTATCGGTTGCCGGGTCGTACACCTGGTTCAGTCCGGAGACGCGGGTGCCGCGGCCGTTCTCGAGCGGCTCGAGGCCACCGATCAAATAGATCTTGCCGTCAACGGCTTCTGCGATGGCAGAACAGCGCTTGACCGGGATCTGCGCGAGCGCCCGCCACGAATCAGCAACCGGGTCGTACTCCCATGCGTTCTGGACGCCGCCCTCTCCGCTGATCCCCTTCAAGCAGCCTCCGAACACATAGAGCTTGCCGTTGAGCGGCGTCTGCGCCTGATGGTGGACATGCACGGGCATGTTTTTCTTTTTTGTCCATCGATCGGTGGCAGGGTCGTACTCGTAAACCAACCCTGGTGCGTTGCCGCCGACGCCGAATCCTCCCAGGACGTACAACTTGCCGTTGAGAACCGAACCGTACAGCTCCTCTTCCGGTTCCGGGAAGGGCGCCGCCTTGCTCCATCGCGGCGATCCACCGGGCGCGGCCGCCGGCGCCTGCGCGTGCAGGTTGGCGGAGCATACGAAAACCGCCAGCGCCACGAAGACCGCGATCCTGATCTGTGATGCCATATCGACTCCCATAGTAGTGCCTTGTGACTTGAAGCGGTTTCATAACCGACGTAGTGTCCGCCTTCAGGCGGACTTCAGGTCCGGCTAAAGCCGGACGCTACGGTTATGAAACCGGTTCTTGTGACTTGTGACTTGTGACTGTTCGTGCGCCGATTATCGCCCCGGACGAGGGTTGTCTCAAGCGTGATACGATTCGCGCCAATTTCTCTGGACATGCTCATGACAAGAACTGTTGCCGCCCTCATCGTCGTCTTGATCATCAACAGCTGGACTGTGTTCGGTCAGGCACCTGGCCGATGGATTACGAACAAGTTTGCCCCCCTGCCGGAACCCGAAGAGGAGATCACGGCGGTCGTCTCCAACGAGCGGCTCTATCTGATCGGCGGCAATCGCAGCGGGCGACCCGAATGGCCACGCCACGTGCTCGAGTACGACCTCGCGGCGAACAAGTGGACGGCCAAGAAGCCCGTGCCGTTTCCGGGGGACCACATGGCGGCCGCTGCGGCGGCCGGCAAAATCTACGTCTTCGGCGGACAGGCTGAAGGCGGGGTGAACAAACCGCTGAACACCGCCTGGGAGTACAGACCCCGCCACCGACGGGTGGCGCGCCCTTGCGCCAATGCCAACCGGTCGAACAGCGTCGGCAGCCGTCGAAGCCGGAGGCCGCATCTACGTGATCGGCGGCAACACCGTTGGAGGATTGACCGTCGGCACCAACGACGTCTTCGATCCCGCCGCCAATCGATGGGAAAGCCGCACGCCGATGCCGACGCCGCGCAACCATCCGGCGGCCGGCGCCGTCGGCGGAAAGATCTATGTGATCGGTGGCCGTCTCGCTGCGCCGAACATCGGCGGATTCGTCGCCAGCAACACGGACGTGGTCGAAGAGTATGATCCCGCGACCAACGCCTGGCGGGTCATGACCAAGATGCCCACGCCGCGCAGCGGGCACGGATGGACTACGCATCAGGGACGCATCTACGTGGCCGGCGGTGAGGTTCGTGACAGCCACATGGATGCCATCTTCCGCGATGTCGAGGTGTTCGATCCGGCGATTAACGACTGGTACCGCCTTCCACCGATGCCGACGGCGCGGCACGGCGTAAACCTGGCCGCGTTGGGAAACCGGCTCTTTGCGATCGGCGGCCATATCGCATTCGCCGCCACGGGGGAGCGCGAATTGCACACGCCGGCGAACGAAGTGTTCGAGTTCACGACGCGATAGGCCGGTATCTCGACGTGGTCCGGCTGAAGCCGGACACTACGTACGCCGCACTGGGGACGTGAAATGCAATCCAATGCCTTTCGTCTCGTCGTCCTCACGACGATCGCGTTCATCGTTCACACCGCGATCGTCGCGCGGTCACAGAGCAGCAGTTGGACGCCGAACGGTTCCATGCCGTTCGAGCGCGGAGAAATCGCCGTTGCCGCGGTCAACGGCAAGATCTACGTCATTTCCGGCAGCTCCCGTGGCGTCGAGGCAAACGCCTTCAACCAGGAGTTCGACCCGGCGAGCGGCATGTGGCGGGAACGGGCGCTCATGCCCTCGGTCGCGTCGCATGCGGGCGCCGCGATGCTGAACGGCAAGATCCACGTCGTCGGCGGGTTCGTGGCCAACGTTCACGTCGGCGCCGTGAACCGGGTGTTCGAGTACGACCCGGCGGCCGATCGATGGCGGGCCCTCGCACCGCTCGGCGCTCCGCGCGGCTCCCCGGGCGTTGTCGCGCTCAACGGAAAGATCCACGCGATCGGCGGACGCGATCCGGAGCGCAACACGGTCGCGACACACGAAATCTACGATCCCGCGACCAACAGCTGGACGCATGGCCGCGCCGCTTCCGCTCGCGCGCGACCATCTCGGCATTGCCGTCACCGGCGGCCGTATCCACGTCTTCGGCGGCCGAACCAATGCGACCGTCGACAACACAGCCCGCCACGACGTGTACGACCCGGCAACGAATATGTGGAGCACGGCGGCGCCGCTCCTCACACCGCGCAGCGCGGGTGTCGCCGTTTTTCTCGACGGCCGGATCATTTACGCGGGAGGCGAATGCAAGGATCCTCAGGGAAGCGTCACGTTCACCGAGGTCGAAGCCTACGATCCGCGAACCGACCGGTGGACAGCTTTGCCGCCACTGCAGCCAGGGAGGCACGCCGCCGGGGCTGTCGTCGTGGGCCAGCAGGCCTATCTCTTTGGCGGCAACCTGGGTTGCGGCGGCAACAGGCCGTCGAAAGAGGTGCTGACTTTCCGCATGCCGTGAATAGGACCGCAATACGGCTCCGAACGAAATTACTGTACCCGTTGTCGGGAGCCGTATGGCGGTCCTGGGCGTGCGGAGCGCGCCAAGGAGATACTGTCAACCAGCCAAGGGCATTCTCAGCGGGATATCAAGAGCACGCCCTTGGATGGTTGTGCACCGGCGGGACCCTGCGATCTACGATACGCCCACCGAGGCGTGCAGTCTTCGCGCGCCTCTAGGACGCATGATGACGCCCGCGAGCGCGACGCATCGGATTGCGGTAGCAGCAGCGATCATCGGACTGGCGATCAGCCTCCAGCCACACACAGTGCCGCTCATCGGGATGGGGCTCCCGGCGAGCGCGGCGCCGGCGTTGGCGCAGGCCGCTCGAACAGTCGATCCCACCGCGCGCCGGGACTTTGTGAACCTACCGGGTGTCCGCCTCTGGTTCACCGACACGGGCGGCAGCGGCGAGCCGGTCGTGCTGATGCACGCGAACACCGGGACGAGCGAGGTCTGGGAGGCCCAGGTGGCGGCGTTGTCGAAGGCCGGCTACCGGGTGATTGCGTTCGATCGGCGCGGTTGGGGACGAAGCGAGGCCAATCCGGCGACGGGTGCCCAACCCGGGCACGCCTCCGAGGACCTGCATGCCCTCGCTGACTACCTGCTGCTTAGCCGCTTCCATCTCGTGGGCGTCGCCGGCGGCGGGTTCGTGGCGCTCGACTACGCGGCATGGCATCCCGACCGGCTATCCAGCCTTGTCGTGGGCGCGAGCACGGGATCGGTCAGCGAACGCGGAGATTCAGGACTTCGTAGCACGGATCGAAATTCCCGGCATCCGATCGCTGCCCGCGCATTACCGCGAAGTGAGCGCGTCGTATCGCGGCGCCAGCCCCGAAGGCATGAAGCGCTGGCTCGAGATCGAACAGCACGCGCGCCAGCCGAACGCGCCAGCACAGCCACTGCGATCGTCCAACACGTTCGCGAAGCTCGGTGGCATCACGACAAGGACGCTCGTCATTGCCGCCGACGCCGATCTCCTCGCTCCACCCGCCCTCATGCGACTCTGGGCTCGCCACGTCAAGGGCGCCCAGTGGGTAACGGTGCCGGACGCGGGCCACTCGATTGCCTGGGAGCAGCCCGATGTCTTCAACGACATCGTCCTGCGATTCTTGCGAGGAGGGCGGCCGTTTCCGAGCGTTCCGTGACGGCGCGGTGCGATCTACGCTCGGGCCGTAGTCGGTGACACGCGTGGGTGCTCAAGCCACGTGCTAGACCTATCTTCAGCTACCGCGCGTCGGGACTCGATCCGCAAAACAGTTTGCCGCTGTCCAGAGCGGCACTTATACTGTGTCCCGCTCCAAATCATTCCGGAAGAGGCACGCTCATGGCAGTCGCCCCCGGCCAACGTTTGGGCCCGTACGAGATCGTTGCCGCCATCGGGAAGGGCGGTATGGGCGAGGTCTACCGGGCGCGAGACACGCGTCTGGAGCGAACCGTAGCAATCAAGATTCTGCCCGACCGCCTGGCCGAACGATCGGACTTACGGGATCGATTCGAGCGCGAAGCGCGAACCATCGCAAGCCTGAACCATCCGCATATTTGTGTGCTTCACGATATCGGCCACGACAACAGCACACACTATCTCGTGATGGAGTACCTGGAAGGCGACACGCTCGCGCGGCGGCTGAACAAAGGGCCGCTTCCGCTCGAGCAAGTCCTGCTCTACGCAATCGAGATAGCCTGGTGCAGAACTGGATCAGCGAGCTGAAGGGTCGCGCCCAGCCAGGAAGAAATTGAAGGCCGCGAATTTGAACTTCCGCCGCCTTGCCGGAAAGCGCACGGCGGCGGAAGCTGTCAATTGGCTGGTCGATACGGACGTGATGTGCCAGCCCGCGAAGCGCCGCGGCAACCCTCGAGTTGTCGCATGGCTCGAGCGGGAACGGGACCAGTGCTACACGAGTGCGGTGGTAATCGCGCAGCTGGCCTATTGGGTTCGAACGAAAACATGGGTGCCGCCACAGTAGGCGGTCGCGACCGATGTGGTAGACAGGCGCTGCAAACGCGAAGGAGGCCATCATGATCGACCGCCGCGATTGGCTTCGGCGGGCCACCGCTCTGGTGACGGGAGCCGCAGCGGGGGGCCTCGGAAAGGTCTACGCGCAGCAACAGGGTGACGGGGCTGCGTATCTGTTTCCGGGCTTCAAAGAAGTGAAAGTCCAAACGTCAGGGGCGACGATCAACCTCGTCATCGGCGGCAGCGGCCCTCCCCTGCTGCTCCTGCACGGCGCTCCTCAGACCCACGCCATCTGGCACAAGGTCGCACCCGACCTGGCCAAGGAATACACCGTCATTGCGGCCGACCTGCGCGGCTATGGCGACAGCAGCAAGCCTGAGGGCGGACCGAACCACGTCAACTACTCGAAGCGCGCCATGGCGCTGGATCAGGTAGAAGTCATGAAGCACTTCGGGTTCGATCGGTTCTCCGTCGTGGGGCACGATCGCGGCGCGCGCGTGACGCACCGGATGACGCGGGACCATCCCAACGCCGTGACCAGAGCGGCAGTGCTGGATATCATCCCGACTCATTACTTCTACAACCACGTGACCCGTGAGACGGCGAGCGCGTACTATCACTGGTTCTTCCTGATACGGCCCGAGCCGTTTCCGGAGACACTCATCAACAACAGCGTGGAAACCTACGTCGGCCCCGGCCACCGGCGAGCCTCAACGCGAATTCCTGCGCGCATTCAAGAATCCGGCAACGGTTCACGCGATGTGCGAAGACTATCGCGCCGGTGCGTCGATCGATCTGCAGCATGACGAAGCGGACCTGAGTCGGAAGATCGCGTGCCCACTGCTCGTGCTGTGGGGCGAGAAGGGCAATGTCGGACGCTTGTTCGACCCGATGGCGGTCTGGCGCGAGCGCGCCTCCGATGTGCGAGGCAGAGCCATGCCGGCGGGCCACAACATCCAGCTCGATTCGCCGGAACTACTGCTCACGGAGTTGCGGGGCTTTCTGCGCGCATAACGGGGTCTGACCCCTAAGGGCGGAGGGCGTTAGATACGCGCATGATGCCCCGCGTTTTCATCGCCACGCCCGGAGCCCTAGCGCTGGTGCTATTGCTGGCGGACTACACGCCGGCGCTTGCACAACTGACTGACCCCTTCGACTACCTGCACGTTGCCGTCAGCGACGTCGAGCGGGCCCGCGACTGGTACATCCAGCACATGGGAGGCAACGAGGGCGAGACGCCTGAGACCGTCGCCTGGGGAAAGTGGCCTGCGGACCATCCGCTGCCCATTCAGTTGCACTTTCTCCTCTCAGCCGACGCGCGTCCGAGCGCCGGCAGCACCATCGACCATAGCGGTCGTTTTCGGAAGATCCGTTTTGCGACAGCCCGCCCTGGACCCCGGAGGCTCCCCCAGCACAGCTCCCCCTGCACAGCGATCCTGGCCAATGTGGGAAGGGGGCTATAATCCCCGGTCTGTTCCTACAGAGGCTCCACGGCGACATATGAAAAAAATGGATATCGTAATCGTGGCATTCATCACTGCGACCGCAGGCGCCGCTTTTCATGCGTCAGTCCGCGCCGAGCAAGCGGCTGCGCAACAGGCGCCGGCCATCTCCTCCACGGGACCGGCCCAGTCCGTGTGGGACGGTATTTATACGGAAGAGCAGGCGAAACGCGGGCGCGCGCTGTATTCGGAGACGTGCGCGGCCTGCCACGCCGCGGATCTTTCGGGCGGTGAAACGGCACCGGCCCTGGCCGGCACCGATTTCAAGTCGAACTGGAGCGGCCTGTCGGTCGACGATCTTTTCGAGCGGATCAAAGTGTCGATGCCCGGGGACAACGCGGGGAGCCTGAGTCGTCAGCAGACAGCGGATATTCTGGCGTTCGTGTTCTCGATCAGTCGCTTTCCAGCCGGCACGTCAGAGCTCGTGCGTGAAGCTGAAATCCTGAAGTCGATCAAGTTCGAAGCGTTCAAGCCCGACAGCAAATAACCAGGACTCCACGAGACGTCTGTTGACGAAAGGCTGCTCACATACGGCCTCTCGTCCTCAGACTGACGTGCGTGTTAGCCGGGGAGGCGAAACGCGATCAGCTCGCCCGGGTAGTTCCCACCGCCGATCGCGATGACGATGTACTGCTTGCCGTTGAGCATGTAGGTCATTGGCGAGCCGGTCTGCTGGGCCGGCATCAGCACCGCGCCCGCGTCCTTGCCGGTCGCCTTGTCGTACGCGCGCAGCAGCGCGCCCCGCGGGTGGCCCGCCGTCGTCGGCTGCGGTTCGCCTGCGATGATGAGCGTTTTGGTGACCAGCGTCCCGACGATGCCAGCCTGGCCCGTGCGCGGGATCGTGAGCCCCTTCAGCGCGGGATGGTTCCGCACGCCGTCCGGCGTGTCGCCGTGCGCGATCTGCCAGAGGATCTCGCCCTTGTCCAGGCTGATCGCGCTGATGCTTCCATATGGCGGCTTCGCAATCGGCAGGCCCTGAACCGTGAGTCCCGGGCCGCCACCTTCGCCGCCCGCCCCTGCTCCTTCCGCCGGCGGAGGCGCATCCGCCGCAGGGGGCGCAATGATGATGACAGGACGTCCGGAGGCCGCACCCATCGGGTTCGTGGCGCGAGCGCCGGTCAGCGCACTGCCAAGGACCCAGTTCATGTCGTTCTTCGTGGGATCCGGCTTGACGAGGCCGAGCGAGCTCGGAGACTTACGTGAATACACGTACAGGATGTGCGTCTCGGGATCGTAGGACCCACCCGCCCACACGGTCCCTCCACCATTGATCGCCAGCGACAGCGTGCCGAGCGGGCCATTGACCCTGCTGACGACGGGCGGCGTGAAGATCGGCCCGATCTTGTATTTCGAGATCACCTTCTCGCCTTCGGCGCGGAGCTCGGGGGTGAAGTCGATCAAATCGTCGCGCGAGAAACCGTTGCGATCGTAGGCGAACGGCTTCCCGTGCGCGTCGAGCGGGAACGGCTGCGTCGGCGAGTACCATTCACCGGGCACGTCGCCTGCTTCGACCGGGCGCTCCTCGATCGGCCAGATCGGCTGCCCGGTCACGCGATCGAACACGTAGAGGAAGGCCTGCTTGGTCGGCTGCGCGAGCGCCTTGACTCGTCGGCCGTTGACCGTGATGTCCGCGAGGATCGGCGCGCACGGGATGTCGAAGTCCCAGATCCCGTGGTGTACCAGTTGATAGTGCCACTTGCGCTCACCGGTCTTCAGATCGACCGCGACGATGCTCTCGCCGAACAGGTTGTTGCCAGGCCGATGCCCGCCATAGTAGTCGCCCGTCGGCTGCTCGACCGGCAGATACGCCATCCCCAGCTCTTCATCGACCGAGATCTGACCCCACACACCTGTGTTCCCGGTGTACACCGCCGAGTCCTTCTCCCAGGAGTTGCGGCCGAACTCACCCGACTGAGGAATCGTGTGGAAGATCCACAACCGCTTCCCTGTCCTGACGTCGAACCCGCGAATGTAACCCTTGTCGTTGACCATACTGCGCGGCACGCTGCCGGACATGTGCGCGGCGCCGATGATCACCGTGTTTCCTGCGACGATCGGCGTGGCGTGCAGGCCAATCTCGCCTTTGATGGGGTCGACGGCCTGGTCGTTCTCCATCTTCAAATCGACGACGCCATCCTTGCCGAAGCGCGAGATCGGAATGCCGGTTTTTGCATCAAGCGCGATGAGCCGGTAGCCGGGCGTGACGTAGAGAATCCGTTCCTCGCGCCCATCGGTCCAGTACCAGAGGCCGCGTCCCGAGAGCTGGCGAGGCGCCTCCGAACCGCGCTCCCCTTCGCGCTCGCTATGCATCCACATCAGCTCTCCTGTCGCCGCGTCGAGGGCCACCACCGCCCGGCGGGTGCCGGCGGTCGAGTAGACGACGCCACGCGCCATCAACGGCGTTGCCTCGAAATTGAACTCGGGTCGCGGGCCCAGGCTTTCAGTCTTGAACCGCCAGGCAATCTCGAGGTTGTTGAAATTGCCGGCACTGATCTGGTCGAGCGGTGAGTACCGCGTGTTGGCGAGATCGGCGCCGTACGTCGTCCACTCGCCGTTTTTCGCGCCAGACTGGCCGGCGATTGGCAGCGTCGCCCAGATGAGCAGTCCGACCAGCGGAGCGACGCGCAACCCCCATCGACGAACCGTACGCCTCATACACCCTCCGTAGAAGTGTGAAGTTGTACCCGAGTTCCATATTGGGCCGTTCGCGGAGCTTATACCCGGGAACCCCCCATTAGGCAAACCTTTTGGCTACCAGCCGATCGGCTGACCCTTGTTCTGCTCCTGGAGCCAGGCCTGGAGCGGCGCGAAGTAGTCGAGGATCGCACGCCCTGCGCTGGAGCCTTCGGCGTGTAGTCTGGGGAAGGCCGGCCCATGCCCCAGCCGTCGCGAAGCGCGCGCCACAGAGGCCACGCCGCGATTTCCGTGGAAATCTACGCGATCTCGACGACGGCTCTGGGTGATCGTTCCAGATTCTGCGTACTCGGCGGGACCCGCCGATCGCACGATTCGCGACCTCCCTGCGGGACAGGCCGCCACGGCTGGCGGAGACGATCGGGCTGTTTATCGCCGCGACCGGCCAGGCATCCGGCGCCGAGTGCGAGTGACGGTCCTGCGCGCAGCCTCGGGCACGAGCATCCGCACGTCCTCGACACCACCCGCCATCACCGCTCGGCCGAGCGCAGTCAGTATGAGCGTGTGGTATTCCGTGGCAAGCCGTTCCCTCGACTATCACTCGGGCCGGAGCAAGGACGATGGACGAGCGGCGGACCGTGGCGCAGGGTCCGTCCTCAGGCGGACCCTCCATTACCGCCTCAGCCAGACGTGCGTTACAGTACGCCCATGAAGCTTCGCCTCGCCACGGCGCCCCCAGCCGCGCTGGCGCTGCTGTTCTCACTGACCGTGGGCGCACCGGCATGGGCCCAGCTGACCGACCCGTTCGACCACCTGCACGTGGCCGTGGCCGATGTCGAGGGGGCACGGGACTGGTACATCCAGCACATGGGAGGCAACGAGGGCGAGACGCCTGAGACCGTCGCCTGGGGAAAATGGCCGGCGGACCATCCGCTTCCCATTCAGCTGCACTTTCTCCTCTCGGCCGACGCCCGTCCGAGCGCCGGCAGCACGATCGACCACATCGGGTTTTCGTTCACCGATCTGGGCCCCCGTGTGGACGCGCTGCGGGCCGCCGGCGTCAAGATCGTCAGCCCCGTTACTGAAGTTCCAGGCCTGGGCAAACAGGCCGTGGCGGAAGACCCCTGGGGCACCAAACTGGTGCTCGTCGAGGATCCGGATGCGCTGGGGATTCATCACGTCGAACTCCGCGTGCCCGATCCCGACCGGACGCTGCAGTGGTACGTCCATGCATTCGGTGGAGACCGCACGAAGTACAAAGGTCAGATCGACGCCATCCGTTATCGCGACCTCGGTGTCTTCTACATTTTTGCCGTCAAGGATGCCGGCGCGACGTCGAGCACGGGCCACTCCATCGATCACATCAGCTTCGGACCTATCGATCTGGACAAAGTCGTGAACGCGCTCACGTCCGAGGGCGCGAAGTTCACGTCGAACCCGAATCCCCGAATCAACCCCGCGTGCCGCTTCGTCCAGGCGGATAACGGGGGCGATATTCGCAGGCTCTACTGCGCCCAGCCAGATCAACTTTCTCACCGCGTCGTGTACCTGGAAGGGCCCGACGGCGTCCACCTGGAGCTCGTGCAGCATCTGGAGGCGGGGGGACACTGACGGTGGAAGTCAAAAGTTAAAAGGCAAAAGGTCAAAGGTCGACTTTCGACTTCCTTTTGACCTTTGACCTTTGACCTTTGACCTTGCATGCTGAACCGCATCATCGAACTCTCGCTTCGAAACCGCCTCATCGTCATCCTGCTTGCGTGCGGATTCGGGGCGTGGGGCTGGTGGGCAGCGCGCGCAACACCCATCGACGCAATCCCGGATCTTTCCGACAACCAGGTCATTGTCTTCACTGACTGGTCGGGGCACAGTGCTCGCGAGGTGGAAGACCAGGTCAGTTACCCGCTCACCGTCAACCTCCAGGGTCTTCCCGGCGTGCGGGTCGTGCGCTCGCAGTCGGCGTTCGGTTTTTCGATGATCTACGTGATCTTCGAAGATGACGTGGATCAGTACTTCGCGCGCACGCGTGTGCTCGAGCGGCTGAATCTCGTGTCGACACTGCTGCCCGAAGGAACGACACCGACGCTGGGACCGGACGCAACAGGCGTCGGGCACGTGTTCTGGTACACGATCGACAGCAACAGCCAATCACTCCGCGATCTGCGGAGCCTTCAGGACTGGTTCGTCCGCTATCAGCTCAACGCCGTTCCCGGCGTTGCCGAAGTCGCCTCCATTGGAGGTCACGTCCGGCAGTACCAGATCGACATCGATCCGAACCGCCTCCGTGCTTACAACCTCGCGCTCGGCGACGTCGTCGAGGCGGTCCGCAGGAGCAACCAGAATGTCGGCGGCAATGTACTCGACGCCAATGGTACGTGGTCGATCGTCCGAGGCGTCGGACTCGTCGAATCGGTGGACGACATCGCCCAGATTGTGGTCGGCGCCGCCGGCGGAGTCCCCGTCTATGTGAATCAGATCGGCGACGTGCACGTTGGCGATGCGTTCCGCGTCTCGTCGCTCGTGAAGGGAACCAATGAGGCTGTCGGCGGCGTGATCGTGGCTCGAACGGGTGCCAACGCGCAGCAGGTCATCGACGGCGTCAAGGCGCGGATCGAACAGATCAGTGCGGGTCTGCCGGAAGGTGTGCGAATCACGCCGTTCTACGACCGGTCCATATTGATCGGTCAGGCCGTCGACACGCTGCGCACGACGCTCCTCGAGGAAATCGCGCTGGTCACACTGGCGCATGTCGTATTCCTGATGCACCTGCGGTCGATTCTCGTCGTCACGCTTCCGCTTCCGCTCGCGGTCCTCATGTCGTTTCTCGCCATGTACTACATGGGCATCTCGTCCAACATCATGAGCCTCGCCGGCATCGCCATCGCGATCGGCGTGCTGGTCGACGCCGGCATCGTGGTGACCGAAAACGCGTTCCGCCAGATCGAACGCAGCGGTATCAGCGTGCGCGACCGCCGCGCCGTGTGGGCGGCCGTGCTCGAGTCCACGCGACTGGTGGGCCGTCCGGTGTTTTTCTCGATGGCGATTATCGTGGTCGCCTTCATCCCGGTCTTCGCGCTCACCGGACAGGCCGGCAAGCTGTTCCAGCCGCTCGCCTTCACCAAGACCTTTGCGGTCCTTGCCGCCACGCTGCTGGCGGTGACGCTCGTACCGGTGCTCTGCACGCTGCTGCTGGGCGGCAAGATGCACGACGAAAGCGCCAACCCGGTCATGCGGCTGCTGCGCCGCATTTATCAACCGTCGCTCGAAGCCGCCCTCTCGCACCGGTGGGCGACCTTGACCGTGGCCGCTCTCGTGCTGGCCGGTGCCCTCTTGGTGGGCGTGCGAATCGGCAGCGAGTTCATGCCTCCGCTCAACGAAGGCGACCTGTTGTTCATGCCGATCGCCGATCCAAGTATTTCGCTCGAACAAAACACCGAGATTGCGCGCCGCCAGAACGCGGCATTGATGCAGGTGCCGGAAGTCGAATATGCGGTGGCCAAAGTCGGCCGCGCCGATACGTCCACCGATCCGTCGCCGCTCCAACATGACAGAAACCGTCGTCCACCTGAAGCCCCGCAGCGAGTGGCGCTCCGGCATGACGCTCGAACGGCTGCGTGCGGAGCTCGGGGGAGCGGCACAGCTTCCGGGCGTTACCAACATCTGGACAATGCCGATCATCAATCGGATTGAGATGTTGTCGACGGGCATTCGATCGGAAGTCGGCGTGAAGATTTACGGCACCGATCTCACGGTGCTCGATGGACTCGCCCGCCAGGTGGCCGATCTGCTGCGGTCGGTACCTGGCGCTGCCAACGTGTACCCGGAACCGCTGGTCGGAGCGCAGTACCTGAACGTGCGCGTCGATCGCGATGCTGCCGCACGATATGGGCTGAGCGTCGCAACGATACAGGAAGTGATCGAAACGGCCATCGGTGAGCGCGTGGTCACGCGGACGCTCGAGGGACGGCAGCGTTTTCCTGTCCGCGTGCGATACGCGGCTGAGTACCGCGACGAAGTCCAGACCCTCGCCAACGTGCTGGTGGCGGCGCCTTCGGGTGAACAGGTGCCGCTCGGCCAGGTCGCGCAGTTCGAGCATGAGCGCGGCCCCGCCATGATCACCTCCGAGAATGGGCTGCTGCTCGCGACCGTGCTGCTGAACATCCAGGGGCGCGATGTCGGCGGCTTCGTCGAGGACGCCAGGGCGGCCGTGGCCGCGCGCGTGGCGCTGCCCCCCGGATACTTCCTCGGCTGGAGTGGTCAGTACGAAAACCAGGAGCGCGCGCGCCAGCGGCTCCAGCTGATCGTTCCGATCGTCCTCATCGTCATTTTCGCGATGTTGTACTTCACGTACCACTCCGCGCTCGAAGCCGCCCATGTGCTGCTGACCGTTCCGTTCGCGTTGACGGGCGGTGTCTACCTGCTGTGGATGCTCGGCTACAACTTCTCGGTCGCGGTGTGGGTCGGCTTCATCGCCCTCTTCGGAACTGCCGTACAAACTGCGGTCGTCATGGTCATCTATCTGGACGAGGCCGTGCGGCGCAAGGCCGCCGAACTCGGACAAAGACTCACGAGCCGCGATCTTCGCGATGCCGTCACGGAGGGCGCGCTGCTGCGGCTGCGCCCCAAGGTGATGACGGTCTCGACCGTTGTCGCAGGCCTGCTGCCCATCATGTGGACCGACCGTGTCGGTGCCGAAGTCATGAAACCGCTGGCCACACCGGTGCTCGGCGGCATGCTGTCGTCGCTGCTCTATGTGCTCATCGTCACGCCGGTGCTGTTCTACTGGATTCAGGAGCGACGCCTTAGACTCGCCACAGATGTAGGCCGGGTGCCGCTCAGCGAAGTGGACAGCGGACCCGGCGTCCCTGCACATGTGGGCCGGGTGCCGCTCAGCGAAGGGAACGGCGGACCCGGCATCCGCCTACTCATTGCCTCACTCGTCATCGTTGCAGTTGCTGGCACCGGCTGGTGGCTATGGGGCCGTCAGGCGCAGCCGGCCGACGAAACAGCCGGCACGGTGCTCGAGACGATTCGCACCGGCGATCTCGTCGTCACGCTGTCGAATCCGGAAGGTGGACTTCGCACCGGGAGCAACCGGTTCAGGATTGAATTTCGCTCGGCAACAACCAACGAGCGCATCGACGTCGGGACCGTGGCGCTCGCCGCGTCGATGACGATGCCCGGCATGGTGATGAACAGCCCGATCACGATCGCACCCACTGGACAGCCGGGGCTGTACGACGCGACCGGAGATTTCGGCATGGCGGGATCCTGGCGCATGGCAATCGAGTGGAACGGCCCCGCCGGCCGCGGGTCGGCGGTCTTCGAGGGGAACGTGCAATGAATCGAATCACACGTGTCGCCATGTACGCACTTTTTGTGGGAACGGCGCTGCCGGTCAGCGCGTCGGCGCAGGGAGTCACGGTGGAGGAGCTGGTCGCCACCGCTCTCGAACGGTCGCCCGAGCTGCAGGTTGTGCGGACAGAAGTCGGGCGTCGCCAGCGGCCAGGTCATGCAGGCGGCGCTCAGGCCAAACCCGACGCTGTCGTCCAGTCATGAACACGAGCCGGGCGGCATGATGATCACCGGTGTCGACGTGGAATGGCCGCTCGACCTGTTTCGCCGACCCGCGCGCGTGACCGCCGCCCAGCGGATGGCGGACGTGACCTCTCTGTCAATTCGCGACCGCGAACGGCTGCTTGCGTCCTTGGTTCGCGAGCAGGCCGGACGTGTGCTGGCGGCGCGGCGCACGCTGGAGTTGATCAACGAGGCGCTGACAACCACCCGCCGGATGCGCGACCTGCTCGACCGACGCGTCACCGAAGGCGGGTCGACGAAGCTCGACGCGAATCTGGCAGCCGTCGAAGCTCTGCGGCTGGAAGCGGACGCCGCGCTCGCGACAGGCGACCTCGAAGCGGCCACGATCGAGCTGAAGGCAGTGGTAGGACTGGAACCCGACGCCCCCCTTGTACTCAGCGACTCGCTCGAGGGTCTGATGGCCTCGCCGATGGTGCCGCGGATGACTCCTGTGGCCGCGATAGAAGCAAGGCCGGACCTCCGTGAAGCAATCGCCCGCATCGGGCTGGCCGACGCGCGCGCCGAAGCAGGCGTCGGCGGAACGCCCGGTCCGACATATCAGTGGTCGGGCGGCTGGACGCAGAAACCGTTGGATGTTTCCGCAGCTTGGGACTCGACGACCACGGCGCCGCAGTCCCGATCCAGAATACCTTTCACACCTTTACATAGTCGGAGCCAGAGTGACGCTCCCGTTTTCGAACCGGAATCAGGGCCTGCTGGCATCGGCGCGGGCCGAACGGCAGGGAGCCGACGCGCTGTTCGCCGCGCGCCAGCGGGCGGCCCGCGCGGAAATCGACGCAGCGATCGCGCGTGAGCGCGAGGCCCGTCGCGCCGTGGACATCTATTCGACGACGGTGCGTGAGCTGGCGCGGCAGAATGTGGATGTGATGCTCGAAGCCTACGATCTCGGCCGTTTTCCTCTGTCCGACGTATTGGCGGAACAACGTCGCTACCTCGAGATCGAGTCCGCTTATACGACAGTCCTGGCGCGCGCCTATGATGCGCGCACGGCCGTCGCACGCGCGTTCGGAGAAACCCAGTGACGGACCCACGAGGGCGCGTCTCCTGGCCCGTGTTCGCCGGCCTGGGCGCCTGCCTCGTCGCCATTGGCATCGCCATCGGCTACGGCATCCGCCAGCCCGCGGCACCGGAAACGGAGACGCTCCAGCCACCGGCCGAGCACGTCGTACCGGCGGGCGTTGGTCAACACCAGCATGCAGCGCCATCCGAGGGCGACGTCGCAGAGGTCGTCGTGACCTTGAGTCCCGAGATGGTGTCGCGCGCCGGGATAAGGACCGTTCGTGCGACTGCAGGCGTCACGACAACGGAGCTGCGCATCCCTGGCGTCGTTGAGCCGAATGCCTACAAAGAACTGGTAGTAACGTCACTCGTGTCGGGACGCGTGACGCAGGTGAATGCGGACCTCGGGACGCAGGTCACGGCACAGCAGCCGCTCGCCACCGTTTACAGCCCGGAGCTGGCCGACGCGCAAACAGCCTTCATCGCCGCGCGCGCAGAGCAGCTCGCACACCAGCAGTTGCAGACACGCACGCAGCGTCTCACGGCGATCGGAGCGGCCACCCGTCAGGAGCTCGAAGAGCACGAGGCCGAACGCGCGAAGATCGACGCCGCCGTGGAAATCGCGCGGGCGCGCCTCACTCTCCTTGGCATCCCCGAGGATCGCACCCAGCGACTCGCCGGGCCGCAGGACGTTGTGACGACCACGGCGATACGCGCGCCATTTCCTGGCGTCATCACGCGGCGGGCCGCAAATGTCGGGCTGAACATCGATCCGTCGATGCCCCTCTTCACGATCGTCGATCTCTCGACCGTGTGGGTGATTGCGGATCTGTACGAGCGCGACTTCGCCAAGGTACGCGTGGGAAGTCCCGCCACCGTCACCAGCGCCTCGTATCCAGGCATGACGCTTCGCGGACGCGTCGCCTATATCGATCCGCAGGTGCAGCAGGAGACGCGCACGGCCAAGCTTCGTGTCGAGGTGCCGAATCCATCTGGCCGTCTCCGCCTTGGCATGTACGTCGACGCCCGTGTCGGTGAAGCTTCGCGGCGCGAGGGCACGTTCGTGCCGAAGTCCGCTGTGCAGATGGTCGGCAGCGATGCAGTCGTTTACACCACGTCCGATGCGCAGTCGGGACGATTCGTGGAGCGGAAGGTGGAGATCGGTGGCGAGAACGGGGATCAGCTGCTAGTGCTGTCTGGTCTGCAGCCGGGCGTCTCTGTCGTCACCGACGGTGTATTTTTCCTGCGCGCGGAACGAGAACGAATCCAGGGAAGGTAGGGCGGGTCGTCGAGGCGCACGCTGAAGCGTGCGCTCTACGGTGTGCGCTCTACCGCCTGCTGGCCATCACGGGCGCGAACTTCTGAATCCGCTTCGCCTGCTCGACCTCGCCGGTGTAGATGTTTCCTTTCGAATCCATCCCGATGGCGTTGATCCAGTGCAGCTGGCCCGCATACCGTCCGTTGCCCCCGAACGATCCAAGCGTTCTGCCGCTCTGACGGTCGAGAATCCACACGCGATTGTTCGTCCCGTCGGCCACGTACAGGAACTTCTGCTGCGCGTCGCGTGAGATGGCGAGCTTGTAGGTGGTGCCGCATGGCGGCATCTTGGTGTTGGCCAGGCCGCCGCAGCCTTCGCCGCGGGCCGGCGTGTTCGGGGCCACCGAGAACTCCTTCACGAACTTGCCGTCGGTGGTGAAAACCTCGATCCGGTTCTGCCCACGCTCGCCGATGTAGACGAGCCGGTCCTTCGAGATCTCGACGAAGTGCAGATCGGGCACGAAGTTCTTCTCGGGAGGTGGGGGCGCACCGGTCCACTTGTAGGGCGGAGTCGGGTCGTTCGATATTTCGCTCAACGGCATGCCGTGGCCGCCCCAGCCGCGCTTGTACGCGCCGGTCGTCGCGTCATAGATGACCACGCGCTTCTGCTGAATGATGTAGAGCTCGTTGGCCACCTCGTCGAGCTGGAAACGGCCCTTGTTGATGAGGAAGCCGGTCTCCTGATTGTTCTCCGGTGCCATCTGCGCTTCCGGCGGCGGACGGTGGCCGAAATCCCATACGAATTTTCCGTCGCGGGTGAACTTCAGAATGCTGTCCTGGGCCCCGGTGCCCGACACCCAGACGAACCCCTTCGTGTCCGCGATAACCGTCTGCAGCGCCGTCGGCCACTGGGGATGGTGGCTGGCGCCTCCCCAGCCGTGCACTACGTTGCCTTCCTGATCCAGTTCGATGACTTCCGGTCCGCGCACGCAGCACTCGATGCGCGGCGGATTATCACCGCCGCCGATCTCGTCACCTTCGGCCGCCTGGTTGCGGTTGAGGAACCAGATGTGGTCCATGTGGTCGACATGGAGCCCGGTCACCTGCTGCATGCTCCACCGATTGGGCAGCGGCTTTGGCCAGAAAGGATCCACCTTGAACACGGGCGCGCCGCTTTCATCCACCGCCTGCCCCGGCGCCTGCGCCTGGACGCCTCCGCCCCAATGTGTCGCGAGTGCCAGGGCGCCGCAGATGATGAAAACGACCGCAAGGGTGCGCTTCTGCATAGTCATAGCTGTCTCTCCGCGTTACCGACTACCTGCTGCACTGAAGTCAAAGGCATCGTGATTCGGTACATTCAGCGGCTCCCCACCGCTGAACGCTGCCGTGATGTGTCCGCTGACGATGTGGAAGCGGTTTCCGATGACGCCGCCGCCCTGTCCGTGCCTCGCCTGCGGCAGGTTCGGAAACGACAGCCAGCTGTTGCTCGCCGGATCGTATACCTCGAGCGCGCGGGACACTGAATTGTTGATAGCGGTGATGCTCTGCCCGCCCGCCACGTAGATCCGGTTCTGATAGACGCCAACGACACCGCCATCTCTCGGTGTCGGCATCCGCAGCTTGACCGCGCCCCAACGATCGGCAGCAATGTCGTATTCCTCCACGAGGTCCGTCGTGCTTCCCGTCGCCACAGACATCGAACCGACGCGGCCCCCGATCACGTACACCTTGCCGCCAACCACTCCGACGAACATGTGGTTCCGCGGCGTTGGCATCGTCTGGCGCACCTGCCACGTGTTGGTTGCCGGATCGTACATGTGATTGAGGTCCAGCACGCGGTGGGGCTCCTCGCCCGCCAGCGACTGATTTTCGAGACCGGGATACTGAGCAACACCGCCCATCACATAGATTTTGCCGCCGGATTCAACCGCGGCTGCGGCGAGGCGGCGAATCGGCATGGGTGCCAGTGCCCGCCACGAGTCGGCTGCCGGGTCGTATTCCCAGCTGTTGTCGATCGGGAACTGGGTCGGCCCGCCCGCCTGCCGCTGAACGCCGCCCCCGAACACGTAGATCTTGCCGTTGTAGCCAACGACCCCATTGTGATGCGCCGGCTGCGGCATGTTCTTTTTCTTGGTCCAGCGGTCCGCGGCCGGGTCGTACTCGAACACATTTCCAGGAGGCGCACCCTGCTTGCCGGCGACAGCCACCGGATTTCCGCCAAACAGATACAGCTTTCCGTTGACGACCGCGCTGTCCCATTCCTCGTTTGGCGTCGGAATCGGGGCAAGCCGTACCCAGCGCCCTTGCATCTGAGAGTTGACCGCAACGGAAGCGAGCAGGAAGAAGATTAGGACCCGAATTGACCACGACATCGATTTGTCTCCTCACGACGAGCCGCGGAGCCGCGAAGGCACGGAGTCAAAAAATTTCCCCTCCGTGTCTCTGTGTCTCTGTGGCCCGTTATCACTATCTGCTTGCGGTGGCGCCGGGCGCCCGCTCGAACTCGAATGCTTCGTGCGCTTCGGTGGAACCGGGGCCGCCGCCGCCGGTGCCGCTCTGAAGCTGGCCGCTCACGGCATGGAACCTGTTGCCGATGATGCCGCCCGCAAAGCCGTGCCGGGGCACCGTCATGGGAGGCAGAGAGTACCAGCGATCGCGAGCCGGGTCGTACGCCTCGAAGCTGCGGAAGACACCCACCATTTCGCTGTCGAGGTATTCGCCGCCGAGCGTGTAGATCAGACGCCCGTCAGTCCCGTAGGCCATGCCGCTTCGCGGATAGATCATTCGCGTTCGAACCCGCCATCGATCCGTCGCGGGATCGTATTCCTCGACGGTGTCGACACTGCTCGACCCGACGAACGACCATCCCACCCTGCCGCCAATCGCGTAGATTTTTCCGTTCACGGCCGCGCCCGCATGATGGTTGCGCGGCACGTTCATCGGCGTGCGCGTTTCCCAGGTATTGGTCGCCGGGTCGTATACCTCGTTGGTCGCGACCGATCGATGCGGGACCGTTGCGCTGATCGAAACGTCTTCCTTCTGACCCGGGTGATAGCCGGCTCCGCCAATCACGTAGATTTTTCCACCGAGCTCGGTGGCAAATCCGCCACCACGCTTGGTGGGCATCGCCGCAATTTCGCGCCAGGTGTTCGTCGCGGGGGTGAATTCCCACGAACGATTGGTCGGAAACCAGTTGTCGCCGGTGGGCGTCAGCTTGATGCCACCGCCGAAGACGTAGACCTTGCCGTTGAACCCCACCATCGCCTGGTGATGGACAGGCATTGGAATATCCGGCTTCTTCGTCCAGCGATCAGTTGCAGGATCGTACTCATTGAACCAGCCGGCCAGACCGCCCGGGGCATTCTGGCCGTACGCACCAAGGATGTACAGCTTGCCGCCGACTACAGCCGCGCCAATCTCCTGGGTCGGTTGCGGATACGGCGCGAGCCGGATCCAGCGGCCGTCCGGCGCCTGGGCTGCAACGGTCTGGGCCACGGCAGCGGCAATTGCCGCGGCGACGAGCAACCCGAGCAGAGGTTTGATGGCTGACGACGACATGAATTCCTCCTGGTCTGCCTACACCTGTAGGCCGGGTCCTTTTGGACCCGGCTACGAGGCGGGTCCGGAAGGACCCGCCCTACGAGTAACGAGCGGCGCTTGTACCTTGCCCTGGAGCGCCTTCCACAACATATCCGCAGAGACCACTCCTCGACCGTGCGACGGTGCGATTCGGGTGACCTCGAGCTTGAGCTGCCGGACCCGGGCGCCCAGCGCCGCGTAATAGGGACTCACGAGGCCGGCAGGTGGATCGTTGGGTCGGGCTTCGCCGAAATCGTTGAAGATGTCGGTGATGATGAGCAGCTTTTCCTGCGGGACGTAGGACATGAGGAGGTTCGCCGTGTGTCCATTCGGCACGTGATAGACCTCCAGCGTCCGCGATCCGTCCGTCAGGACGTATTTGTCGTCCACCCACACGAAGCTGGCAGGCCGAGGGTTGCGGGAGAGCGCGTCGGGCGCCAGCGTGTGCGGATTCTTCAGGACGGTCTGCTCGTAGAAGCGGCGGTTCATCTCGTGGGTGATGATCGTGACGCCTTCCGACACAAACGCACGCACACCGGCCGCATGGTCGCCGTGGTGGTGCGTATTCAGGTGATAGCGAACCGGCTTGTTCGGAACGAGCCGCCGTGCCTCGGCCAGGTTGGCGAGGGCGCGCCCTTCGCTCACGGAGGACTCGATCAGGACCGTGTAATCGCGAAGTTCGACGAGCTGGCTGTTCGGCTCGGGCGCACCCGTCAAATACCACACACCCGGTGCAACGAGCTGCCCTTCCGCCCGCGCCGGCTGGGGAGCGCCCGCAGGCGGCGCCTGCAGGTTCACTGCCGCACCTGGCCGGACGTCCGTCACGGTGACATCGAGGGTTGGGAAGCCACCCTGCTGCTGCACGATTCGCGTCGGGAACTGGACGCCCGCAAACGTTCGATAGTCGGCAAACGTCGTCTCGATGAGGGTGTCCCCGAGGATCGGGATTCGGCGTCCAGGTTTCGATCTTCTCGATCAGGTTCTGGGCGTTGACGAACGCGTCGAGACGGTACTGATTCCTGGCCGTAAACGAGATCACCGTCATCGTACGGGCGCCGACGCGGCGCGAGCTGATGGTCGGCGACGCGGTTGCCGCGGCCTGGACGAAACCGTGGGGTGTCAGTGCGACCGCGCCAGCACCCCAGGCTGAATTGGGCGTGACGAGGCCAGCCCCTCGCGCCTCGGTGTAGAGCGGTTGACCGCCGCCGCCACGCGGCGGGTTCTCGAATTGCGTTCGAACGGTCTCTTCGCGAGCGAGACCGCGTTCGAAGTCGATGACGCGCGAATACGTGGCGTGGAACTTCGGATAAGGCACGTCGGGACGGTAGTTCTGTGCGAACGAGTATGTGAAGCCCGTGCCCGAATACTGGATCGTCTTGAGGTCCGTCGCACCGAGCGCGCGACTGACGTCGCCGACAACCTTGCTGGCATCCTGGACCGCAACAGTAACGGTGAGCGCAACCGTCGCGAGAACTGCAAGTCGTACGCGTAAGAAAAAGTCCATCAGGTCAGAGCCTTGAAACACTTGCGCGGCGCGCGGCAAGGCGCGCTGAGCCGGCTGGATTATAGTCTGAAAACAGCCAAGGCTCCGCCTTGCGTTGGTCGTATAGCGGTCCAGAACATGATGGCGATCCTGCTCTACACACTGTTCTTTGCGTCAGGAGCCGCGGCGCTCATCTTCGAGATGCTGTGGTTCCGTCAAGCAGGGCTTGCGCTCGGCAACAGTGTGTGGGCCTCGAGCCTTGTGCTCGCGGGATTCATGGGTGGACTGGCGCTCGGCAATGCCGTTGCTGCCCGACACGGCGGTCGCATACGCAATGCGATTCGCGCGTACGCGATAGCCGAGGCAATCATCGCCGTCACCGGCATCGCGCTGGTGTTCCTGCTGCCGGGAGTCGGGGTTGCGCTCGCTCCATGGCTTCGATCGTTGCAGGATCATTCCTGGCTCCTGAACGGTTCGCGCCTGATGCTCGCGTTCGCGTTGCTCCTCGTTCCGTCCACCGCAATGGGCATCACGCTGCCGCTCCTGACGAAGGCACTGACGAATCCGCAATCGACATTCGGCACGATCCTCGGCTCGCTGTACGGATGGAACACCGCTGGCGCGGTAGTCGGAGTCATCGCCTGCGAGATGTACCTCGGTACGCGTACTCGGCGTGCACGGGACGGCACTTTTTGCTGGCGGCCTGAATCTCCTCGCGGCCGCCGCTGCGGCGGCGATCTCGACGCAAAGTCGAGAAGTAGGGCGGGCCTTTACGGCCCGCCTGGCGCGGCGTAAAGCCGCGCCCTACGTGAGTCATGGCGCGACGCGACCGCGTCGCGCCACCGTCGTGGCAACGCCGCTGCGACCGTGGCTGACCGCGGCATTTCTTTCCGGATTCTGTCTTCTCGCCCTCGAGGTGGTGTGGTTCCGGTTTCTATTGCTCTACGTCAAGGGGCACTCGGAGGCGCTCGCACTAATCCTTGGCCTCGTGCTCATCGGCATCGCGCTCGGAGGACTGGCTGGAGCATGGTGGCTCCGCGCCGTCCCTGCCGCGCATCGATTTGCGGCGAGTGTCGCGTGCCTCGCAAGCGCGGCGACCGTCATTCCGTATGCGTTATTCCCGGCGGCAGTTGACGCATCTCCCTCGATTGTCGTCGACACGGTTTCGATACTTCGCCTCGCTGCGCCGCTCACTCTGCCGGTGTCGTTCTGCTCGGGTCTCTTCTTCACGCTGATCGGCGGTGCGCTGCGCAACTGCCTTGACTCGGAGACCGCAACAACCGGCGCGTTGACGCTGGTCAACACATCGGGCGCCGCGCTTGGCTCGCTCGCCGGAGGGCTGCTGTTCCTTCCGCTGTTGGGCGTCGAGGCGTCGATTGTTCTCGTGGCGGTTATATATGGAGCGCTCGGTGCGCTGCTCATCATGAGCGGCTCCCAGTCCCGGGCACCGGCGTACGCGGGTATCGCGGCAGTGCTGCTGGGTCTGGTGCTCTTTCCATTCGGTTCGATGAGCTCACGACTGGTGCCGGCGGCGGTCACGCGGTGGTTTCCCGACGATCAAAACACGCGCACCGTCGCGGTTCGCGAAGGGCTGACCGAGACCGTCGTCTACGTTGAGCGGCAGATGCTCGGACGTCCAGCCTCATACGCCATGCTGACCAACGCGTTTTCCATGTCGGCAACGAGCTACGGCGCCCGCCGGTACATGAAGCTGTACGTCTACTGGCCGATGGCCGTGCATCGCAATCTCAGACGGGCGCTCCTCATTGGCTACGGGGTCGGCAACACGGCGAAGGCGATGACCGACTCGACGAGCCTCGAGACGATTGATGTCGTCGATCTCTCGCGTGACATTCTCGACATGAACAGCGTCGTCTACTCCGACCCGACACAGCATCCGCTCCGTGACCGGCGCGTACGGGTCCACGTCGAGGACGGCCGGTATCTGCTGCAGACCACCGATCAGCGCTTCGACCTGATTACGGGAGAACCGCCACCCCCCGGAATTGCCGGCGTCGAGCATCTCTACTCACGCGAGTACTTCCAGCTCCTGCACGAACGCCTCGACGAAGGTGGCATCGTCACATACTGGCTGCCGCTGAGCGACCTCTCCGACGTGAGCGCGAAGGCAATCCTGCGCGCGTTCTGCGACGCATTTACGGACTGCTCGCTGTGGAATGGATCCGGAACGCACCTGATGATGGTCGGAACGCGACGGGCGGCCGGGCCGGTGTCAGAGCACGAGTTCGCCCGTCAGTGGCACGATGCCCGTGTCGCGGCCGAGATGCGGCAACTCGGCTTCGAGCGTCCGGAACAGCTCGGCGCCCTCTTTATCGGCGATGCCGGCTATCTTCGCCGCCTGATCGGCCCTTTGCCGGCTCTCACCGACGACACCCCGAAGCTGATCGAGGCGCCGTTTTCGTCGTCAGAAGCGCAAGAAGGCTTGATTCGCGACGTCACCGACACCGCCGCGGCGAAAGCACGGTTCGAGGCGAGCCCTCTTATTGCCCGCCTCTGGCCGGAACCTCTGCGAAAAACCTCGTTGGCGTATTTTGAGTTTCAGGATGCCATCAACCGTCACATGTACGGCAGCCTGCTGGCGGGACCATCCAGCGCCATCGACGAGGTCCATCGCATCCTGACCAGGTCGTCGCTGACGGCGCCCGTGCTCTGGCGGCTGGGCAGCAACTCGGACATACAGAACGTCGTGGCACGTGCGACCCCGGAGCAGCAGACCGACTCGCTTCTGCAGTTCCACGTCGGGATCCGCTTGATCTCCGAACGGAAATATGGCGAGGCCATAGTGCCCCTGCGCCGCGCGCAGGAGCAGACCAGTCCGGCATCGACGCCGGGCGCGGCGTCGAGTGCAGACAATGCGTTCGCCTTGCAAATCTACGCCCTCTGCATGTCGGGACTGATCGAAGAGGCGCAGGAACTTATGCGCGCCGCGTGGACGCAGTCGCTTCAGGATCGAGGTGTCTCGGACGCGCCCCTGCCGCCGTTCTGGATGTGGATGAAGGACACATTTGGCGTCGATCCGCGGCGATCACCGGGCCCGCCGTAACGCGTGCCAATCGGAGCTATACTGGCGCCGCCATTCATCCAGACTGTCCACGAAAAGTAGCGCGCAGGGCTTAAGCCTGCGCTCTACCACGGGAGGAACGATGCGAGACCGGTTGTTGTCAGGGAGTTCGCGTAATTGGCTCGTCATAATGCTGCTCGCACTGGTGCTGGGTGCACCGGCGGCGACGACTGCTCAGACCACTAACGGCGTCATCAGCGGCATCGTCAGCGATGCGCAGGGCGCGGTACTGCCGGGAGTGTCCCTTACGCTCCGCAACACTGAAACCGGACTGACTCGGACCCTCGTCACCGAAACAGACGGCCGCTTCCGCGTTGGCGGACTGCCCCCGGGCCCCTACTCCATCCGGGCGGAGTTGCAGGGATTCGGAACGGTGGACGTCACCGATGTGACCGTCGCGGTCGGTAGTGAGGCGGTCCGCAACCTGACGATGCAGGTCCAGGGGGTGCAGGAGTCGGTCACCGTCACCGCGCAGGCGCCTGTCGTCGACACGACGATGACCGAGGTTGCAGGCGTGATCACGCAGGAACAGATGCAGATGCTGCCGCTGCCCTCGCGGCAGCCGATGAGCCTTGCGCTGCTGATGCCGGGTACCAATGCGGACGCCGTGCGACCGCGCAAGGCCAACGCCAACATCGGAGCCGGCGCGTTCACCATGGGCAGCGCCCTCCTGGTTGACGGCGTCTGGAACAAGGAAGGCAACACGGGCGAACCGCGGCAGGACTTTCCGCAGGCGGCCATCCGCGAGTTCAAGGTGTACGTGAGTCAGTCACCAGCCGAGTACGGTTGGACGGCGGGTGGCGTGGTCTCGTTTGCGACCAAGAGCGGCACGAATCTCTTCACCGGCGAGGTGTTCGAGTACTTCCGCGACAAGAGCCTCAACGCGATGACGAAGTTCGAAAAGGAGTCGGGCGCCCCCAAGCCGGATTACCGCCGGCATCAGTTCGGTCTGGCGCTCGGCGGTCCGGTCCTCCAGGATCGGCTTCACTTCTTTACCGCCGCCGAAGGTACCCGCGAATCCAAGTTCTTCACGGTGAACACGGGCCGGCCCGATCTGTACGGCAAGCTCGAGGGCACGTTCGAGGAGCCGGAATACAACGCGATGGTCTTCGGCCGGGGCGACATGCAGATCAACTCAGGCACAGACGCTGTTCGCGCGCTACGCGTGGCAGAACTCCGACTTCAGCTGCGAATTGTGCGGCGGCCGGAACGCCGCGTTTTCCGACACGCGGCATCCAGCAGAAACGCTATTCGCTGCTGCCGTCGCATACGTGGGTGATCTCGTCGCGCATCCTGAACGAGGTGCGCGGACAGTGGACGAACTATCACTTCCGTCAGCACCCGCCCGGAGTGGCGCCGCAGGAGAAGCTGTACGACGATTCCGTGGCGCGGACTGCACCGCTCACGCAGGTGTACAACTTTCCGAGCCTTTCGTGGGGCAGCAACGGCAACTTCTACACGACGCACCGGTCACGTGAGATCAGGGACGACCTGACCATCTCGCTTGGCCAGCACACGTGGAAGGCCGGCGGCGACTTCCAGAGCCTCTCGTTCGAGGGGGACAATCGGCCCGCCATCGGCACATGGACGTTCCGCGCCGATCAGCCGTTCGACCCGACGAACCTTGCGGCCTTCGTCCCCGTGGCCGGATCGGTGCAGCAATTCACCGCGTCGTCTGCTCAAGCTCCCGCGCTATTCGCCGAACGCGATGTGGAGCGTGTACGGACAGGACGAATGGCGGCCGGTCTCCAACGTGACGCTGACGCTGGGACTCGCGCTACGACCGGCAGATCCGTGTCTTTCAACGAAACGCTGGACTTCAACAATCCGAACGACTTCCCAACGACGGGAACCAATCTGGAGCTCCCGTTCGTCGACCTGGAGGCACGCGGCGACAAGGACAACTGGGGTCCCCGGGTCGGACTCGCGTGGGACCTTAACGACGGCCGGTCGGTGGTTCGAGCCGGGTACGGCATCTACTACAACCCGAACAACATCCAGATCGCCGGTCAGGAGGTCAACAGCCTGCAGCAGGCGAGCGTCGTGATTGCCAATCCGTCGTATCCGGACCCCTACGGTGGTCAGGACCCGTTCCGGTTCGTGTCGACGGCGCCGCAGAACATCACGATCCTCGCCAACGACCTCGAGAACCTCGAGTCGCGTGGCGTACACGGTGGGTCTCTCGCAGGAGCTCTGGCCGTCGGTGGCGATCCATGTGGACGGCGTCTATACCGAGATGACCAAGGTCCCGACGGCGGTCGATATCAACCGGCGGATCGGCGACGTACCGACTGCGCCCCGGGCGAGGACCCAGTTCCAGCGGATCAACCAGATACAGTCGATCGGCGAGGTGGACTACAAGGCGCTGCTGGTGCGTCTCGAGAAGCGGTTGGATCAACGCTACATGTACAGGTTCTCGTACACGCTGGCCGATTCGTACGGCAACCTTCCGGGCGGCGCCACGACATTCACGATGACGCAGGCCGAGATGCCGCAGCTCGACGAAGGGCCGTCATCGAGCGACCGGCGCCACGCGATTGCGGCGAGCGGATCCGTGCTGTTGCCCGCAGATGTCACGCTGAGCGGCGTGTTCAGTTACCGCTCGACGATGCCGTTCAGCGCGACGGCGGGAGTAGACCTCAACGCGGACGCCAACATCACCGACTACGTTCCCGGAACGACCCGATCGGCGTTCAACCGGGGAGACAACGAGACGCTGATGGCTCAGGTCAACGCGTGGCGGACTTCGCGAGGCCTGGCCGCACTTCCGGTGTCGCAGATCGATACCAACGAGTTCGCCTCGCTCGATCTTCGCGCCAGCAAGGCGTTCTCCGATCCGCGGACGTCAGACGCTGGAGCTCATGGCACAGGTGTTCAACGTCCTGGGCCGCGACAACCTCCAGCCGACCTGGGCGACCAATGCCTTGTCGAACGCGTTCGGGCGCATTCAGCAGGCGCTGAATCGGCAGCAGGCCGAGCTGGTGTGCGCTTGCATTCTGATATGTTCGGCGTCCAGATTGACGTGATCAGGATGTCGCAGGAGGAGGTTACGACCAGGTGTCAGCGCTACGTCGCGCACGTGTTTGCCGGCATTGCCGGTGGTCGCCATCGGTTCTCTGCTGCTGGGCACGACCGCGTTCACGCAGGCACGGTGGACCAGACTGGCGCCGTTTCCAGAGCCAGACGAAGAGCTCTACGGGGTTGCCGCCGGCGGCAAGCTCTATGTTCTCGGTGGATTCGGCGGCGGAAAAGCACGCGGCGCGGTGTTCGAATACGACCCCGCGGGCGATCGATGGACCAAGAAGAAACCGATGGCGCGGCCGGTCCACCACCAGGCGATGGTCGAATATCAGGGCAAGATCTACATGTTCGGCGGATTCGTGTTTCCGAGCAGCGGCGGTGGCTGGGAGCCCG
This sequence comes from uncultured Acidobacteriota bacterium, assembly GCA_963814955.1. Classification (GTDB taxonomy): domain Bacteria; phylum Acidobacteriota; class Vicinamibacteria; order Vicinamibacterales; family UBA2999; genus DATCJA01. The sequence continues at coordinate 197,524 of CAWFEX010000001.1, read as the reverse complement.
TCGACAACGCCTGGGAGTACGATCCGGTCGCCGACTCGTGGAAGGCGCTGGCGCCGCTGCCGATGAAACGCGGTTCAGCCGTCGTCGCCGAAGTGGGCGGAAAGATGTACCTCATTGGGGGCGCAACCACGGTTGAAGGTTCGAAAGAAGCGGCCATCAACGGCAACGGCCCGGCGCGCGTGCTGACCACCAACGACATGTACGATCCGGCCACGAATACCTGGCAGAGCCGCGCGCCGATGGCGCTCGGCCGCAATCACGCGTTCGGCGGCGCGGTTAACGGCAAGATTTACGTGATCGGCGGCCGCACCGCTCATGCCTTCATCACCGTGTCGACCAACACCGACATCGTCGAGGAATACGATCCGGCGACGAACATGTGGTCGGGACTCAAGGCGAAGATGCCCACCGCTCGCAGCGGCGGCGGCTGGGCCACATATAACGGCAGAATCTATGTCGCCGGCGGTGAGGTCTCGACGCCGGAGGTGGCCGGCGCATTCCGCGCGGTCGAGGTATACGAGCCCGCGACCAACACGTGGAACAAGCTGCCGCCGATGCCGATGCCGCGGCACGGCGTCGCCGGAGCGGTCATCGGAAACCGCTTCCACCTTGTGAGCGGCATGATTACGACCGCCGCGGCAGGAGCAGGACAGGATCCAAAGATGGAGGTCCACACCTCGTTACACGATGTGATCGACCTCGGGCCTGCTCGCGGATCGAATTAATGTCGTCGTACGTATGTCCGGCTTCAGCCGGACCACGCCGGGTCCGAAAGGACCCGGCCTACATCAGCGCGGCGGTGGCGTCGCGCCGCGGAACCATTTGAAGCCGAGCTCTTCGGCTCCTTCGATGTGGTTCCAGTTGCCTTCGTGGCACGCATGCTCCCACGATTCGACGGCGTACGGATCGTTATTGTTGTTCGCGTTGCCCCCGCCGCCGCCGGTTCCGGCGCGCCGGATCGGTGCGTTGAGCTTCCAGGGACGTGTGAACGTGGCGGGATCGTCGATCGTCACTTCATAGTCAATCGTGTTCAGGTCTGCGAGGCGGAAGCGCTCCGTCAGCCGCGCGTTCGGACCGTAGAAGTTCCCGACACTATCGAGCCACATCTTGCCGTTGAAATTGGTGGACTCGACAACCAGCGTATCGCCGTCCCACCTGCCTCGGGGAATTCCCATCCAGAACCGTGCGCTCAGACCCGGACGCGCACGGTCGTCGAGTGGGATTCGTCGATGGTAGTGCCCCCAGTTCAGCATCTGGATCACATAGCCCTGCGTCTGCACGAGCTCGAAGCCGCGCTGCGCGTACCGCGGCACGCTCTTCAGGCAGTAGGTCTGGGGATCCATGTAGAGCCGCTGACCCGTTTCGCCCGGCCAGCCGCGCGCGAGGTTTGCACGATGTTTGTCACGTTCCGCAAGAGCCCACGGCTGGTACGGGATGTGGCCGTCCGTCGGATCGGCCACCCAGCTCTCCATCGGCGGCGTCGTGACGTCGACGTACTCGGTTTCCTCGATGACGTCGCCGCTCCAGCTCCCTCCCCACCGTCCCTGGAGATTGGGCCGGCCATCCGGGGTGCGCGGCGGCGTGAACGGGGGCAGCTTGGCCTTGCGCTCGAGCCATGTCCTGGCGCCAGGGCCCTTGGGTGTGTCCCGTCGGAACATACCCTGCCCGGCCATTGTGACGGGCAGCAGCACGACTGCGACGATTGCTGCCGCGGTCAACCGTGACGCCAAGTGACTACTCACGTCGCACCTCTCACTAGTCGGTAGCGGTAGGTGGTGGCACCCGCTACCACCTATTTATTCGGCCAGTTTTCTTCCAGCAAGTATGCGTAACACTCGTACTCCAGGATTTCCGCGCCCGGTTCCACGCGTCGGTACAGGGGCATGCTCATCTTCCACGGGCGCGTGAACACCTTGGGATCTTCGATCGTCACCTCGTACAGCATGTGGTCGGCGCCTGTCCGGGTGAATCGCTCGACGACGTGCAGCTCCTCGCTGTGAAAATTTCCGGCACGGTCGAACCAGGTCTCTGCAGTGAAGTGGATCGTGTCAACAACCAGCGTGTTGCCTTCCCAGCGGCCTCTCGAATCGCCCATCCACCATTCGATGGGGCCTTCCGGATGCGGATTGCCGTTCATGTAAATGTGCCGCAGCGTGTGGTTGTACTGGTACAGGATGTTGACCTTGTCGGCCTGCTGGACGATTTGAAACGGGTACGGCATGTAGGTGATGCGCGGAACGCCGGACAGCAGACAACGCGCTTCGGGATCGAGTTTGGCGCGGTTCTCGTAGTTCTGCCGTTTCTTCTCGAGCGCCGATGGCTGATACGGGATGTCGTTGCCCTCGACGACGCCCTTCCCCGCCGGAACACCCAACGACGCGTTGTGGTCCTGAATGTCCCAGGCTGCCGTATTCATGACCTGCCAGATCCCCTGCAGATCGGGGTGTCCGAACGCCGTGCGCGGAGGGGCATATGCCGGCCGCCGGCCGGTGTCTGACCGCCGGCAGGAGGCGCGGCATACAACAGAGCCGCCAACACCCAGGCCGTGGCCGCGATCCACTTGCAGAACACACCTCTCACACGCAGTGCCTCCTCCGCCGGCGATTCTACTTGAAGCGGCGTCGCGCAGGCTAAAGCCTGCGCGCTACGGGGGCGGTCGCGCACGGCTGTACGTAGCGCGCACGCTTCAGCGTGCGCGACCGGTTAGCGTGCGCGACCTCAGCCCGGCGGTGCAAAAAGAACGACGTGACACCGCCGGAGCAAGCTGATAAAAATGACGCGGAGGCGCCATGAGGAAGTTCGCCGGTCTGCTGACGCTTGCGTTGATTTCGTTGTCCGCCGCCGCGGCCGTGGTCAGCGGTCAGGTTGCCGCGCCGCCCCCATGGGCCTACGGATTTCCCGCAGCCGGACCGCAGCCTGCGGCGCCGCCGTGCGCGATGGATTCGAAGCCCATGGACTGCGCGCGCCTCGGCGCGCCACGACCCAAGGACGTGACGCACAAGCTCCCGGACACGGATCGCACGTTCACGGAGTACGCCATCCACTACGATTTCGGCCCCGCCGACTGGTATCCGGAAGATCATCCGACGATGCCCGATATCGTCGCGCGCGGCCGCGAGAGCGACAAGCTGCGTCCGTGCGGTCTGTGCCACTACCCGAACGGACAGGGCAAGCCCGAGAACGCTCCGGTGGCTGGTCTGCCGGCCGCATACATCCTTCAGCAGCTGCAGGCGTTCAGGAACGGAACGCGCCGAAGCGCCGACCCGCGGAAGGCGAACACGAACGAGATGATTCAGATCGCCAGGCACCTTACTGAGGACGAGATGCAGGCCGTCGCCACCTACTTCTCGTCGATCAAATGGCGGCCCTGGATCAAGGTCGTCGAGACCGAAACGGTTCCCAAGTCGCGCCCGGGGATGAATGGCTTGTTCCTGCCGCTGCCAGGCAACGAAATGGAACCGCTCGGCAGCCGCATCCTCGAGGTGCCCGAGAACCCCGATTTCACGGAGAAGGCGCGGGCCCCGCGATCCGGCATGCTCGCCTACGTGCCGGTGGGCAGCATCAAGCGCGGCGAGGAGCTCGTGACGAAGGGCGGCGGGAAGACCGTGGCGTGCGCGGTCTGTCACGGCGCCGACCTGCAAGGCAAGGATGCCGTTCCTCCGATTACGGACAGGCAGGCCAGCTACACCGCGCGGCAGCTGTACAACTTTCAGGCAGGGACGCGCGAGAGCAAGATCATGAAGCCCGTCGTCGCCAAGTTGACCGAGGACGACATGATCGCGATCGTGGCGTATCTCGCGTCGAAGTAATCCGGGGTTATTGCCACCCGTTCGCGGCCAGGATTTTCCGTGCGGCCGGCGTGGCGAGCCTGCGCACGAAGACACGCGCGCTGTCGGGCGGCGCGGAAGTGCGCAGCGCAACCGCATCGAAGATCGTGAAGTTCTGAATCGCGGCGGGCAGCGGTCCGACGAGCACGACTGCACCGCCGGTTTCCTCCTGCGCCCGGATCACTTCGCTGATCTGGGTCATGCCGATCTCGTTGCCACGGCTCTTCTGGATGCGCTCAACCATGTCCGCCCCGGTGGCGAGCTGCACGGCTCGACTCTTCAACTGCTCCATCAGGCCGAGTTTCTGCAGGAGCGTTTGCACGTACACACCCGACGCGCCTTGACTGTATACGACGGCATCGGCCTGAAGGAGTGATGCCTTCAGTCCATCAGCAGACGCAACATCCGGACGATGCGCGCCCCGTCGGATGGCGACACCGACGCCCACCTTGCCGACATGGACGCGAGTGTCGGCAATCGCTTTACCGTCCTTGATCGCCTGATCGATCGTATTGTTTGCCGCCACCAGCACATCGACGCCGGTCAGCGTGCCCGCGGCGAACCGGCGATTGATGCTGGTTGAGGTGTCGAACTCGATATTCACCTGCTGGGCCGTTTGTTTCTTGTGTTCGTCGGCGATCGCGGTCAACGGGCCGACGATCGCGTTGGTGGCCAGCACGGACACCGTACTGGCCTGGCGCGGAGCCTGGGCGATCGCACTCACGCCAGCAAAGACGACCGCGCTGAAAGCTGCGATGACGAGCAAGCGCCTGCGAATCATTTATCCTCCGACCGCCGTACACGCACACGCCCAGCGTGTTGCCATCGCAGCGTCGACTAACCGTCACGAACGGTTCAATCCCAATGTTTCTCGACGCCGTGACCTCGCGCCTGATCCCCGTGCATCGGCGTCACGAAACCCAGGAGGCAGCCGTTAGTCCCATCCCGGAGCAGATGGCAACGGACTTTGACGGGGTCCCCCACGCGAATATCCTCCGGCTTGACGCCATTGTTCATGATGGCTTGTCTACCGGCCGCTTCGAGAGCCCATAAGCCGGTTTCGCCCTTTTCGTTCTTGGCCTCGATGTAGACCCACGAGTGCGGAACGACGAAATGAATCTCCTTGACGATTCCCTCCAGATTCGACCACACCGTGACTTCGTACGCGTTGTGGGAATGGTGGGCCGATCCCCGCAATGTAAACGTCGCCACACACATGATGACAAAGCCGATACGTGTCAACCGCATCACTGCCTCCTGCAATCACCCCTGCTGTTGGACCGAATGGTCGGACGATGCACGACGCGCGACCCCAACGATTCCACGAGTTATCGACCAGGGCCTGGTCCGCCCTGTCGACCCTGACCGGTCCTGGGCGGCGGCGGATATCCGTTTGAATAGAGCTGAGTGCCATTCCACTCGTAGCGAACGGGCCTGAATTCCTTATCGAGGAATCGCACCGATATCTGGAACAGTCCAGGTGCCGGGGCGCCACGGGGGACGGTGGCTTCCAAGATATACAAACGGTTTTCGTGCATGTGTACGACACCGAAGGTACGGGATCCGTCGGGATTGGTCAGGTGGATTTCATGGCCTTCCACCCTGTCGGAGTTGTAGTGGGCATAGTGCGTCAGCTTGACGCCCTCTCTGCTCATGAAATTCCACGACGCAAAGACGAGCACGCCTCGCATTTCTTCTGGACCATCGTCCTGGCATTGATCGCCGTCGCCTCCTGCCGCCTGGCACTTCTTGTTCCTTTCCAGGTGCAGCTTGATGGCATCGTTGTAGTCGACTACGGTGACCGAGAAGCGACCGCCCGGGCTCTGATGACGATAGACGCGACCTGGCAAGTTGATGCGATATTCGGTCGGGTACGTGATCGTCTCGACGGTCGGTTCGCCGGGAAAGTTGATACTGAAGAAGTCTTGCCGGCTGACGAACTCCTTCCAGGTGAGACCCAGGCCCTGGGCAAGTACAAGCTCAGTCGCGCACAGCACGAGTGCAGCGCCTATTAGTGAAACATGACGCGTCATATATCCTCCGTCGTCATCACCACGACCATGATTCCTGTCAGACGAGCATCCCCGAAAGAGACACAAACGATTAAAACAGGAATCTGGCGCCCAGTTGCACTTGGCGTGGGTACCCAATCCCCGGAATGAAGCTCCCCGAGGGTTCCCGAAACAACACGCTCCGGCCGTTGCCCACGTACCCTCCGCCGAAGTTGGCATTGTTGAGCAGGTTGAACGCCTCGACGAACACGCCGATTCTGCGCTCTCCCCCCAGTCCGAAGAACTTCGTCGTGCGCAGATCCACAACCACCGTGCTGTCCCCGCGGCCGGCGTTGATCCCGACCTGACCGCCGGTCGCTGGATCTACCCACCGGTCGTTGTTGGTCCCATCTCTGTTCAGATCGGTGCCAGCCGTGAGATTGTACGGGCGGGCGCTGGCTATCTGGAACACCGGTGACAGCTGGATGCCATACAGCAGCTCAAATACGCCCGTCGCCACCAACCGATGGCGCTCGTCTTGTCCGGTCGGCCCCCATTCGCCCTCCCCAAGCGGATCAAAGTTGTTCTGCGGCGTCCCCGCCCCGCCGCGAGCCGCCCACGACCCGCCGTGCGCATATGACCCGGCCAGCGTGTAGTGCGCACTAATGCTCGCACGCGGGAGGCGCCGCTGCACTTTGAAAGTGAGCATGTCAACACGAGACGAGGCGATCGACTTCCTGACGGAGATCGCACTGAGGAGGTTGGGCTGCCCATACACTCTGGTGAAGTCCGGCGCCAACAACCGCACGCCATTGACCAGAGGATTGACATTCACCGCCATCATCCCCCGTCGGCCCTCCATACGAGTGTAGTCAACGGAGATCATCGTATTTGCGAACAGCTCGTGAGCGTATCCGATGTGCGCCTGATGGACGTACGGATCCACCGTGGCAGCCGCGCCGATCCATTGACCTTCGGAATTCAGCGGCAGAGAGCTTCCCTCGGTGGGCTGTGGCGGAAATGGATCGATGCCGAACCGGTATGTCCCTAACTGGCCGACGCCAATCGCCGTATTCGTCAGAACGGCTAACGCGTTCAGGGGTCGGTGGTTTTGCGACGAGACGTCACCGAGGGGCTGTTGGTTGATCTGGTCGAAGTAGAGCCCGTAGCCGCCACGGAGCACTCGTCGCCCCTCCCCCGTGAGGTCGTAGGCGAATCCCACTCGCGGCGAAATGTTCTTGTGCTGTGTTGTTGGCAACCCCGCGTCCGGATGCCCGATCGCGAGCAACGCCAGACGCGTGGCGTTATTCGCGGCATGTTCCTCATCACGGAAGTTCCAATCGATGTCGTAGCGCACCCCAACGTTCAGCGTGAGCTGCGGCGTCATTCGCCAGTCGTCCTGGAACCAGGTTGAGAACTGATGCATATCCTTACGGGATTCGGCCCACGATCCGGCGCCGTTCATCGCGCCGCCATTCGCCTGCTGCCAGCGCGACACGATCCCCGGAGTCTGAAAGCCCTGAGGGTATCGCCCGTTGCTGTTGGTCAGGATGACCGACGGATCGTCGAAGAATGTGAACGTCGCAAAATGTTCGTTCGCGTTCAACGTCCCAAGCCGCGGCAGGTAGTTGTAGTTCGCACCGAACTTCAGCGCGTGAGTCCCGACGAGTAGCGACACATCGTCTTTGAGCTGGATCACGTCGGTATCTGTGAGCGATCCCCCGGCGCCGCCGGCGCCGGTATTCACCGACGGAAACGACAGGCGTGGCGGGAAGACGTTCACCTGAGGGAAGTCCCTCGAATAGTGCTCTCCGGTAATGGCGCTGTTGACGTCGCTGAGGCGATCGTTGTGATTCATGTGAGCGGTGATCTGGTTCAGGCCGTTGTTGCCCAGAATCCAACCGTGTTGAACGACAGCGCTCCAGAAGTGCTGATAACTGTCCTCTGGTTCACGTAAGTCATTATTGGGCGAGGTGAACGTGACGGCCCAGCGCGTATCCGCCTGTGCCGCATAGCGGCCCATCAGCGATTGATTGTTGTTGAGCTGGAGGTTCGTCTTGAGCGAGTACATCGTCAGGTGGTGCGGAATCGCGCCCGCACGCGGATGGTTCGGATGGACGAGACCGGGCGGCACTTTTCCGGCGGCTGTGGCGGCCACGAGCAGCTCGAGCTCGTTGAACTGCCGATCCGGCACGGGTATGCTCGTGTCCTCGTTGACGTACTCGAGCGCGCCGAAGAAGAACATCCGATTGCGCACAATAGGCCCACCGAACGACCCCCCTGACTGCTGGCGGCTATACGGAACCTTCTCGCGATTCTCGAGTTCAGTGAAATAGTCCTTCGCCGTCAGTGCGCGGTCCCGAAGGTACACAAACCCGGAACCGTGGGGCACGTTCGTGCCGGACTTCGTGACCATCGAGATCGCGACACCCCCAGTGCGTCCATCTGCGGCGGTGAACTGGCTCGAAGAGAGCTGGAACTGTTCGAGGGCCTCGAGCGTGAAGTTCATCAACGTTCCACCCTGACGGTTGTCGCGATTGTCCGCGCCGTCAACCGTGGCACTCATGTTCGTACCTGAGGCTCCTCCAAACGAGACATTCCCAACGCTCTGCTTGGTCCGATCAATCGGGGCCATCGGCGTCGCGCCTGGCAGCAGCTCCAGCATCCCGTTGATGCTGCGGGTGATCATCGGCAGGTTTTGAAGCTCCGTGGTCTCAATCGTCGAGGCGAACTTCGACTGCGTTGCTTCGATGAGCGGCGCCTGACCCGTCACAACCAGCGATTCCTCCACACCGGCGAGGAAAAGCTTGAAGTCGATGGTGATCGTGGCATTGATCGCCAAAGTCACCCGGTCGCGCGTCACCTGGGCGAACCCGGCCAGCTCCGTCCTTACGTCATACACACCCGGCTCGAGCCCGGGCATGCTGTACACGCCCTCGGCGTTCGTCACAGTAGTCCGCACGACGCCCGTGCTCGTGTTGGTCGCCGTTACGGTCGCTCCAGGCAGAACCGCGTTGTCGGGATCGAGGACACGCCCGTTGAACGTTCCTGTTGCCTGCGCTGCAGCGAGTCCGATCCCCATCAGCAGAAAGCACGGAACAAGCTTCACCCACCCATTGAGACGCGTACCGGGCAACCTCATAAGGACCTCCTTCGCGGGAATGAATCTGTCGCCCCTTCTGCACTTCGGCGGATATTCCTGCGCGAACGTCGAAGCTGGCGATGCGACCTGGACACTGGGAAAGTCAACCTGTGACGCAAACGGGAGCCCGGAACACCGGGTCCGCTGGTATCACGCGCGATTGGTATCCGATGAAGCTCGGAATGTCAATCGCGAACGGGCGCCGGCGCTCCGTCCGATCGGGTGAACACGTACACCGCCCCCGCATCACGAGTGGCGTTGTCGCGACCATCAGCCCCCATTGCCGCCGCTGCGAGCACTCGGCCATCTCCACTCACCGCCACCGCGCTGCCGAACTGGTCGTATTCCGCGGCATCGGGCGCTTTGACGTAGGCCTCTTGACGCCAGCCTCCGGCATCCCGCGCGAACACATAGACGGCGCCCGACTCCGGTGCAGACGCATCAGCTATTGGCGGATTGACACCGTTTCCACCTCCGGGTTGCTGTGGGGCGCCCGCCGCCAGAATCGAGCCGTCGGCGCTGAGCGCCAGCCGGGTGCCGAACGTGTCGTTCGCGCGAATATTGGACGATTTGATATACGTCTGAAACGACCAGGTGGCACCGCGTCGTTCGTACACGTACACGGCGCCGGCCGAATCCTCGGGGACGCGCGTTCGCTCTGCCGCCTTGCGGTCAGCCTGCCACTGAACCGCGCCGACGCCGGGGGTCAGGCCATCCTCGTCGACTGCGCAAATCGCCAGCGTGTTACCGTCGCCGCTCATCGCGATCGCGGCGCCAAAGGCGCCTTGGATTGTCGTGTTGGACGCTTTCACGTATGCCTGCTGACGCCAGGCGCCTCCGCTGCGAACCAGAATGTAGGCCGCGCCGGATCCATTAGTGCTGTTGTCGGCCTGATCTCCATCGATGCCTTCGGCGCTGCTGTCTTCGTCGTACGCGCAAACGCCCAGCGTGTTGCCATCGGCGCTCAACGCCACGCAGAAGCCGAACATGTCGCCCGCCTGCGTGTTCGACGCTTTGAGGTAGGCCTGCTGCGTCCACGTGCTCGCCGCTGCGCGTGAATACGTATACGGCACCTGCCTGCTGCGCAGAATTGTCTGCCTGATTCCCGCTCGTCCCTGTCGATCCGCTGTCTTCCCCAATCGTGCCCACCGAGAGCGTATTGCCCTCGTCACTCAACGCCAGCGAATAGCCGAATCGGTCCCCCTCACCGGCGTTCGACGCCTTGATATACGCCTGCTGCGTCCATGTGGCGCCGTTTCGGACGAACACATACACGGCACCTGCGCCGCTCGCGGACTCGTCTGCCTGATTGCCGTTGATGCCGGCCGCGCCGCTGTCTTCGAAATTTGCCGCAACGGCAAGCGTGTTGCCGTCGCCGCTGAGCGCAACGGCGAATCCGAACTGATCTCCCGACTGGGCGTTGGAAGCCTTGATGTACGCCTGCTGGACCCAGTCCGAGCCGTTTCGGGTGAACACGTACACCGCGCCAGCGTCGAACGCGGAGTCGTCCTTCTGGTCACCGTTGATGCCGCGGGCGACGCTGTCTTCGTGTGGCGCGGCAACGGCGAGCGTGCGGCCGTCGCGACTCACCTGGAGTGCCACGCCGGTGAGCGCATTGCCCGCACCGAGATGGTCGTCCTCACCCGCATTGGATGCAGTGAGCGTCCCAGCGGCCATCCAACGCACCGCGGTCTGAGCATAGGGCGTGCCGACGTCTCCGACCGTCAGCAGGGTGAAGGCGAGAACGGCTGATGCCCGCGCCGAGGTCAACGTTAATCTCATTGGGATCAAAGCGTAGATACCCCTCGCGCCCCAGTCAAGGGCACTGTGGCGACCTATCAAGGCCCGTTGGCCCTCGTAGCACCTCGATAGAAAAGCGCTTCGGGGCGCTGCAATAATCGAATACCGCCATGCGTGGAGTTGACTCCCCGAAGTGCTCAGGCGTATGGTCCACCGATGGGTCATCGCCTCTCGACTTTCGCAATCGTGACAGCGTTGGTTGCGGCATCGACGGTATCGTCCGGTCAGAATCCTACGGCGGCCGATCATCATGTGCCTTCACGACCCGAGACGGTCACATGGGGATGGATTCCGATCGACAAGGCGCCGGTCGTGACGATCAAATCCGGTCAGACCGTCCGGATGGATACGCTGTCCCACCACGGCGCAACGCAGGCCCAGGACCCGGATACGTTCCTCGCCGAGTTCGGCATTGCGCGAAACGAAATCCTGCAGGACGTTCGGGACTTCTGGGCATCACGGGGCGGCCGTTCCCGTGAGGGTCGAGGAGGTGCGCATATTCTGACCGGCCCGGTTGCGGTCGCCGGCGCAGAGCCGGGCGACATGCTCGAAGTCGAAGTCATCGAACTGAGCGCGCGTGCGCCATTCGGCGTCAACACGACCGGACCGGCCAGCGGCGTGCTCGGCTCGGACTACCCGGGAACGCGTCAGGGCGATTCGCCGCTCGATATTCCTGCCGGAACACGTCATGTGCTGCGCACGGGTTCGGTGAATGGCCGCCAGGTGGTGCTGTTCTCAGAGTCCATCCACATTCCCTTCGCGCCGTTCATGGGAATCATGGCCGTGGCGCCTCGAAACCCGGTTGTCGGTCAACCCGGCGTGACTGTGCCCGGGGTCCAGAATTCCACGCCGCCGGGTCCATACGGCGGAAACATGGACCTCAAGGATCTCGGGATCGGCAGCAAGCTGTATCTGCCCGTGTTTCAGCCCGGGGCCCTCTTCTATGTCGGGGACCCGCACGGCGCGCAGGGAAACGGCGAGGTGAGCGGGAATGCACTCGAGCAGTCGCTGACGGGCGTCTTCCGGTTCGTCCTCCACAAGGGAAAGTCGATATCAGCGCCACGCGCCGAAACGGCGACTCACTACATTTTGATGGGGATCGACCTGGACCTCGATCGGGCGATGCGAATGTCGGTCACCGAGACAGTGAAGTTCCTGGTCGAGGAGAAGGGCCTCACACCGGCGAAGGCATTTTCGCTGGCGAGCCTCGCGGTGGATTTTCAGGTAGCAGAGGCCGTCGACCTCGCGCAGCTCGTGCTGCCAGGATCCCGAAGAGTCTCTTTCTCTCGAACTGACAAACAAGGGCGGCGCCCAAAAGACGAAGGGCCGGGCAGTTGCCTGCCCGGCCCTTCCGTTTCCGGACCCCGGATCCGGATCCCGGATCCCGGATCCCGAATCCGGTTCTAGAACTGCAGCCGGAAGCCCAGCGCATCGTGCGCGGCGCGTACGAGATGTTCGTGCTCGGGTTCGGGCTCCCCGAACTGAGGGCTGCTCATGTCCAGCACGTACGACTGGATAGTTCGCACGGTCGAACAGGTTGAATACCTCGAGCTTCCCGTCGATCGACACGCGGCCGCCAAGCGGAATCCGCTGCTGGAGGCGCATGTCGACGCGATGAATCGGATCCTGGACGAAGTTGTTGCGCGGCACGATGATGGTGCCCGGGACACCAGGAGCCGGAATGCCGCCAGCCACGTTGAACCCAGCCGCACACAGACGTCCTGGCGGTGAAGCGCCCTGCTGATCGCGGCGGTCGCCGCCGCACCCGGTTTCCTGCCGCTGGCCCGAACCGAAGAAGTAGAGGCCGCTCAACTGGAAGCCACGACCGACTCCCAGATGCCGTTGAACACCGCCCGATGCCGCTGGTCGGTGACCGCAATGCCGTACTCACCGCCCATGTCCGGCGGCGACCGCGAACGGCACGAGCTGCTGGCCGATGAGCGGCTGCGACGGCTCGTCGTTCTCGATCCGCGACAGCGTGTAGTTGCCCGAGAACTGCCACCGGTTGCTGAACCTCTTCGTGACCGTCGTCTGCAGTCCGTCGTAGTCCGACCGGCCGGTGTACGCGTAGTAGCCGATCGCACCGTAGGCTCGGAAACAGACGGTTGGCAAGTGGCGTAAACGGCAGGTTCGCGCCCGTCGTCTCGCTGTACAGCATGTTCACGTTGTTGTGCAGCACTTTCTCGTTGCGGCTCCGGTTGTGGATGTAGTCCACCTCGATGCCGAGGTCGGCCCGCAACTGGCGCTGGACACCGAACGACATCTGCCACGTGTCCGTGAGCTGCCGCGAACTCCGCCGGTGGCGCAAGCTCTTCCGACGCACGCTCGTAGCAGTTCGGGATGCGGCCAGCTACGTCGCAGGACCGCGCGATGGCCTGTGCGTAGTTCGGCGTCGGCCCGTTGAACGGGTTGGTCGCGAAGTCCGGCACGCCCGTCGTTCGGAATCGTCACGTAAATCAGCTGCGCAAACCGGTTCGAGTGCGAGAACTGGCTGCCGATCACGTCCGGGTAGTACAGCCCCGCGCCGCCGCGCAGCACGGTCTGCTCGTTGAGCTGGTACGCGAAGCCGAGGCGCGGCTGGATGTTGTCGTTGTCCTGGGGACGGTTCGGCATCATCCACGGCTCAACGACCCGCTCCTGGTTTGTGGCGTTCTTGATGAAGTCGTACCGAAGGCCAAGGTTGAGCGTGAGCCGATCGGTGACCGACCAGTCGTCCTGCAGCCACGCACCGTACTTCGGATGAGAGTGACGAATCGGGAACTTGTCGGCAATCCCGATGATGTACCGCTGAATCCACGGGTTCAGCGCGTTGAGGTTCCACGTGTCCACGTTGTAGGCCTCGGGGAACCAGGCGGTCAACTGGTCGTTCGTCGGGCGGTTCGGCAGACCGGCCGGTGCGCCGCGCGCGACGATGTTGCCCATGCAGCGGGCGCAGTTGTTCGAGGTCATGCCGGCCCACAGCACCTCGCCGCCAACCTTCACGTCGTGCCGGCCACGTGCGTTGTAGGACATCGTCACGTCGTCGCGCAGCGTCCAGATGTCCTGGAGCTGGTAGCGCGGCCAGTTGTTGTTGCCGGTGATATTGAAGCCGTTGAACTGGATGCGCGGGTGGCCGTTGGTGATCCCGCGGTCCTTCAGCCAGTGGTTCGACCAGGTTGTCAGATTGGCTTCCTTGAACTTGAAGCTCGACGGACCGAACTTGACGTCGTTCACCATGTTGCCGCCGAGCACCGACGTCAACTGGAGGACCATGTTGTTCGTCGACTCGTTGAGGTCGCCCGCGTTGGCCGGGTGATTCGCACCAACGTCGCTGAACGGCACGAGATAGCGGGCCGTGTTGCCCTTCACCATCAGGCGATGCGACGGATTGAACTGGTAGTCGAGGCGCAGGGTGGCGAGCTTCATCGACTCCTTGCCCGACAGCGTGACGGCATTGAACGCCGGCACGAACGTGTTCGGCGTCATGGTCCGCGGCTCGCGGCGGTATTCGAAGTTGCCGAAGAAGTGGAGCCTGTCGCGCAGCACCGGGCCGCCGAGCGACCAGCTGTACTGCTGCTCCGAGCCAGGGACGACCTGGTTCAACACGTGGTCTTCGGCGTTCCAGTCCGAGTCCTGGAAGTAACCGCCAAAGCTCCCGGCGAACTGGTTCGTTCCGGAGCGGGTGATCGCGTTCACCTGCACGCCCGACGAGCGGCCCTGCGTGGCGTCGAACCGGTTCGAGATGAACTGGAACTCGCCGATCGAGTCGCGGCTGAACCGCGGCTGCGCGCCGGGACCGATGTTGTTGGTCACCTGCTGGCCGTCCATGTTGAGCTGGAACTCGCGCACGTCGCCACGGTCCTCGATCGGCGTGGCACCCGCCGCGTTGGTGCGGTTGCCCGGCGCCAGCAGCGCGAGCGACGTCCACTCACGTCCCTGGATCGGCAGCTCCTGCATCTGGCGCGGGTCGATGTTGCCCGAAATCGTGGACTGCGTCGTGTTGAGGAGCGGCGCCTCACCGGTGACGGTGACAGTCTCCGCCACGCCCGTGACGGTCATCTGCATGTTGACGGCAGCGGTCTGTCCGATGAGCAGGTTGACGCCGCTACGCGTGACGCTGGTAAAACCCGACAACTCCGCGGTAAGGCGATAACCACCTACGCGGGCAGGAATGCGAAAAATGCCACGTTCATCGGTCACGCCCACGAACGTATTACCCGTGGCCTCGTGAACGGCCGTAACCGTGACGCCCGGCAGCACGCCGCCGGTCGCATCGGTGACGGTACCAGAGATCGTCGCCTCCTGCGCCAGTGCCATTGCAGGCACGAGCAGGATCGCGACGACCATGAGCCATCTCGCGACACCCGATTTCATTGACTCCTCCTCGCCCAGAAGATAACTGTGGCCAGATATGAATCTTTGGGCCTCGGCAAACTAAACTATTTGAGCAAGCTCAGTCAATACCAAAACGGTCCGTTTCTCGGTCCGTTTCTCGCCCGAAACAGACCGCAACGCATTGAAAAGCAACAACTTGCCGTTCGACATGCTTAGACCGGGGTCAGACCCGGGGTCTGACCCCGGGTCTGACCCCGGTCTGGAAGCAGCCTCAAATCAGCGCCGCCACCGCCTTGCCCACTTCCGACGTCGACGCGGTGCCGCCCAAATCTCGGGTGAGCACCTTACCCTCCTGAACGACCCGCTCGATTGCCTGGACGACCGAGCGGCCGGCATCCTCGTGCCCGAGATGATCGAGCATCATCGCCCCGGTCCAGATCTGAGCGACCGGATTGGCGATGCCCTTTCCGGCAATGTCGGGCGCCGATCCGTGCACGGGCTCGAACATTGATGGGTACTCCTTCTCCGGGTTGATGTTCCCGCCCGGCGCGATGCCGATCGATCCGGCGACGGCCGGACCGAGGTCCGAGAGGATATCGCCGAACAGATTCGACGCCACGACGACATCGAACCAGTCGGGATGCTGAACGAAATGGGCGGTCAGGATGTCGATGTGGAATTGCGCCGTTCGCACGTCGGGGTAGTTCTTCGCCATCGCCGCAAAGCGCTCGTCCCAGTACGGCATGCTGTGGATGATGCCGTTCGACTTGGTTGCCGACGTCAGGTGCTTCCGTTGGCGCTTCATGGCCTGATCGAATGCATAGCGAATCACCCGGTCGCACCCCTTGCGGGTGAACATCGCCACCTGAACAGCGAGCTCCTCAGCCGTTCCGCGATACAACCGGCCTCCTATTTCGGAATACTCGCCCTCGTTGTTCTCGCGCACGATGACCATGTCGATGTCGGCCGCCGTACGGCCTGCCAGCGGCGACCGCACGCCGGGCAGCAGGCGCACGGGCCTGAGATTGATGTACTGCTGAAACCCCCGCCGGATCGGAATCAGCAGGCCCCACAGCGATACGTGGTCGGGCACACCCGGGAAGCCAACCGCGCCAAGGAAGATGGCTTCAAACCGGCGTAGCTGTTCGAGGCCGTCATCCGGCATCATGCTGCCGGTCTTCGTGTAGCGCTCACAACTCCAGTCGAACGTCGTCCACTCGAAGTCGAAGCCGAAACGCCGCCCCGCGGCTTCGAGCACGCGTATGCCTTCGGGAACGACTTCCTTACCTATTCCATCTCCGGGTATCACTGCGATCCGATGGGTCATCTGTATGTCTGCTCCGCTCACAAATCACAAGTCACAAGTCACCAGGTCACAAGTCACAAACGCGCAGTATTCTATCGTTACCAAGGAGCGGCGAATGAATACGTCTCAGTCGACGCGATGGCGTGTGGTACTGGTTGCGTTGTTCGTTGGCCTGAATGGCCTCGCACTCGCGCAGGACGGACGTGCGACCATTCGGCTCGAAGACGTCCCATGGCCGTCGGCGCGCGCCGGCGGCGCCGGTACGTCCGGTGCGAGCGGCATCGAGACCGTCGTGCTCAAAGGCGACCCTGCCAAGGCGGGCCTGTACACCCTCATGTTGCGGATCGCTCCGAACGTGAGGATCCAGGCGCACTCGCACAAAGACGACCGCGTCGCCACCGTGGTGAAGGGAACGTGGTATTTCGGTTACGGCGAAAAGTTCAACGACGCCGCACTCAAACCGCTCGGGCCCGGAAGCTTCTACACCGAGCCGCCTGGCGTTGCGCACTTCGCCATGACGAAGGAAGAAGTCGTCCTGCAGATTTCCGGGAACGGCCCCTCGTCTACGACATACGTCGACACCGCCAACGATCCAGCGAGGCGTTAAGTCGTCGAGAGCTGCGCTTCGACGGCGAGCGCCACTCTCATCAGCGCGTCCGTCTCAAACCGCCGCCCCACCAGCTGCAATGCGCAGGGAAGCC
Organism: uncultured Acidobacteriota bacterium; assembly: GCA_963814955.1. GTDB lineage: Bacteria > Acidobacteriota > Vicinamibacteria > Vicinamibacterales > UBA2999 > DATCJA01. The sequence goes on along the minus strand of CAWFEX010000001.1, from coordinate 180,443 downwards.
CTTGCGACGTTACACCGCAGGGGAGCGACAGCGCCGGGTGACCAGTCACGTTGAAGAGCTGCGTGCACCTCAGCATCATCGCGCGGACAGGCTGCTCGGTTCCGCCCACGGTTACCGATTCGGCGCCGATCGGCGGCGCGGGAATGGGTAACGCCGGCAAGATCAGGCCATCGCAATCTCCGATCGCCGCATCGACCTCGCGCCGAAGACCCTCGCGCGCGTTGAGTGCGCGAACATAGTCTCCGGCCAGGATGTACCGTCCCATTTCCAGCCGCAGACGGACGATTGGTGAGTATCGATCGCCGGCCGCATCGAGCATTCGCGCGTGATACTCCGATCCTTCAGCGGCGTGAATGTGGACGTACACGGCCGGGGTCGCGGAGGCGTGTGGAACGTCCACCTCGTCAATCTGTGCACCCGCTCGCTGCAGCGTCTCGAGCGCGGATTCGAAGCGCGAACGAACCTCGTCATCCAGCAGATCGCAGAAATACGCGCGTAGCAGCCCGAGCCGCAGCGCGCTCACGGTCGCTGCGCGCGGCAGAACACCTTCCGTGGGGGCAACGAGCGCGCGGTACACCACCCACGCGTCCGAAACGGTGCGCGCAAACGGCCCCACGTGATCGAGGGTCCGTGACAACGGCACCACACCGTCGACCGACACCTCGCCGTAGGTCGGCTTCAGGCCAACGACGCCACATGCGGACGCTGGAATCCGTATCGAGCCGCCTGTATCCGTGCCGAGCGCCGCAAGCGCCATTCCGGTCGCGACCGCCACGGCGGAGCCGCCACTCGATCCGCCCGGCGAGCGTGATGGATCGTGAGGATTTCGCACGGGACCAAACGCGGAGTCCTCGCTCGTCGTGCCGTACGCAAACTCGTGCAGGTTGGTCTTGCCAATCACGATGGCGCCCGCCTGCCGAAGCTGCGTGATGACCGGGGCGTCGGCGCGGGCTATGTGTCCTTCGCGCACGCGGGACGCAGCCGTTGTCGGAACGCCCTGAATGTCGATGAGATCCTTGACGGCGACGGGAATGCCGTGCAACGGTCCGCGGTCACGGCCCTCCGCGAGCTCCCGATCCGCCTCGATGGCCTGATGCCGCGCCTCGTCGGCCATCACGTGAATGAAGGCGTTCAACCGCTTGGCGTCCGCGTCAATCCGCCGGAGGCATGTTTCCGTCAGGTCGACCGCCCTCGTCTCCCCGGCGCGCAGCTTGCGGCCTAGCTCCTCAATCGAGACGGGATTCGGGAGGTCGGGCATGGCTCGCGAGCTCGTCCGGAAGAGTGTCAAAGTCGGCCGCCCGCAGCGTTTCGGTGGCTCGCGCCAGCGCTTCGAGAAACGGCTCCAGCTCGGGAAGCCCGCGCCGGCGCGCGTCCGCAACCGCTGCCTTCAGCCAGGCATCAATGTCCATGCGCAGAACTATTACAGGGGAAAGGGGAAAGGGGAAAGGGGAAAGGGGGACGAGCTAATGGCGAAGGACGAAGAGGGAAGGAATAAGGGGAAGAACTTCCCCTTCCCCCTTCCCCCTTCCCCCTTCCCGCTTCCCCCTGTCAGAACGCCAAGCGGAAGCCGAGCTGCACGACGCGCGGCTGGTACGCGATGTTCGCGTTGAACGACGGCTCGCCGTAAGCCGCGTTGCTCCGCGCCGTGGTGTACGACCCGTAGTTCTCGTGGTTGAACAGGTTGAACACCTCGATCATGCCGTCGATGGTTGCCCGCCCGACAATCTGCTGCCGTTTGGTCAACCGGACGTCCACGCGGTGAATCGGGTCGCCGACGATGTCCGACCGCGGCCAAATCGCGGGGCCGCCGGTCGCCTGGAACTGCGGGGTCGTCAAACGTCCCGTCGATGCACCCTGCCCGGCGTTGCGCAGGTCACCGCCCCAGCTCGTCGCAAAGCGCTGCCCGGACCCGAAGAAGTAGAGACCACTGACCTGGAAGCCCAGACCCATCTCCCAGATCCCGTTGATCGTGGCGCGATGCCGCTGGTCCTCGGAGCCCAGCTGATAGTCCTGCGTCACATCCGGTGCGAGCGGGAAATCAATTGGAACCAGCTCGGTGCGGATATCGTCATTCGGGCGAAGGATAACGTTATAGGGGCTCGGCGCGCCGATGCCGCCCGTGTCCCTATACCACGACAGCGAATACGAGGCGCCCGCCTGCCACCGGTTGCTGAAGCGCTTGGTGAAGGAGTTCTCCCAGCCGTAGTAGTTGGAGCGGCCGTCCATGACTTCCGCCAGGACGGTGCTCCACTCCGGGAACGGCTGGCGCGTCTTGTCCGTGAACGAATAGTTCGCCCCTGTGGCCGGATTGTACGCGAGGTTCGCGTTGAACCGGCGCTCTTCCTTGCGGCCGCCGGTGAACACGAAGTTCGACTCCAACGCCATCACCGCACCGAACTGTCGCTGCACGCCGACGGACGCCATGTGGCTGTACGACGTGTCGTGCGCACCGAACGGGATTTCGATCGTCACAGCGCGCTGGAAGCATGGCGCAGTGCCGGTGAAGCCTCTCGCCCGCCATGCCGCGAAGTTCGCCGCCTGCGCCGGCGAGTTGCATGACAGCTGCAGGAGCTGGTCGTAGGTCGGCCTCGGCCCGTTGAACGGGTTGGAGCCAAAGTCCGCGCGGCCGTCATTCACGACGGTGATGCCCATGTGCTCGTTCAGGATGTGCGACTGATGGAGCGCGTCGTCTTCGAGCTCCGTGAAGAAGATGCCGTAGCCTCCGCGGATCACCATACGGTCAGTGGCCTGATACGCGAAACCGAGTCGCGGCGCAATGTTGTCCAGCTCCGTCGGCCTGGTCCCCGAGAGCCATGGCTCGAACTGGATCCACTCGCCATGTGAGCCGCGATCGACGTCCCACCGCACGCCCAGGTTGGCCGTGAGGCGGTCGCCCATTTTCCAATCGTCCTGGATCCACGCAGCGTAGATCTGCCGCTTCAGCGTGTATGAGAAGTCGCCGATCGACACCGTGAAGTCGCGAATCAGCGGAGACAAGGCGTTCAGGTTCCACGTGGACGCGTCGTTCCACACCGGAATCAACTGCTCGATGTTGGCCGGAGGCGCTGCATTGATCGTGTACTGGCCGGTGCCGATGTTGCTCCACGACTGCGGCATCGTGTAGCGGATGAACTCGCCCCCTAACTTCACGTCGTGTCGCCCGCGCCAGTTCCAGGAGGTCGTGAAGTCGTCGCGGAACTGGTAATTGCGTTCACCGGTCCGCTGCGGGGTGTTCGTCGCCGAGCCGATCGAATAGCCCGTGAAATTGAGACGGGGCACGGCGGGTGGCAGACGGCGTCCGTCGGTGATGCCCTCGAGGATCGTCGGGATGTAGGAGGGAATCGACGCGCCAAACGTGGCCACTGGCTCCAGCGTGAAGTAGTTTTCGTTCATCCCGACGCGAACCTCGTTGACCGCCGACCCGGACAGCACCTGGGTATAGACGCCGAAGAGCTGATTCGCGTGACGGTTATTCTCAGCCGACGTCGAGGGATGCGCCGCGGCGCCGCCACCCGACTGCGGGATGAGGTTGTCATACTTGTTCCAGCGCAGGGCGAGGCGGTGCTGAGGATTGAACTGGAAGTCGCCTTTCACGCCACCTTTGTTTTCCGTGCGGGTTCCCGGAAGGTCGATGTTGAACGTCGGATACCGGCTGTTGAAGGTGATCGTGCTTGGCTCGCGCTGGTACTCCCAATTTACGAAGAAGTGAATGCGGTCCCTGACGATCGGACCGCCGAAGGTTCCGCTGAGCTGCTGATTCGCATACGGGATGACGCGGTCCTGGATGAAGTCCTTCGCGTTCAAGCGGTCGTCGCGGAACCAGCCGGAGAACGTGCCCGACGGCGTATTCGTGCCGGACTTCGTCACAGCGCTGACCAACATGCCCATCGTCCGGCCCTGGGTTGCGTCGAACCGATTGGTGGAAATGACGAACTCGGCAATCGAGTCGCGGCTGTAGCGCGGCTGGTTCTGAGCGCAGCACACGGTCAGCGTCTGCTGCTGGCCGTCCACCGCCACCTGGAAAAATCCCTGGCGGTCCTGTGGCACCTCGCTCGACGCGTTGGATCGGCTGCCCGGGGCCAGCATCGCGAGGTCCAACCAGTTGCGGCCGTTGAGTGGCAGCTCCTGCACCTGCCTCGGGTCGATGTTGCTGCCGATGCTCGATGTCGTCGTGTCGATCAGCGGCGCCTCGCCAGTGACCGTCACGGTCTCCTGCACGCCCGACACAGCCATGTCCAGGTTCAAGTTGACTTGGCGACCCAGCAGCAGTTCGACACCCGGGCGGGCGACGGTCGTGAACCCTGACAGTTCCGCCGTGATGCGAAACACACCCGGCCTCAACTGAATGCGATAGATACCCTGCTCGTCGGTCACGCCAACGAACGTGGTGCCCTGCGCTTCGTTGGTTGCGGTCACGGTTACTCCAGGCAGCACGCCGCCCGTGTTATCCCGCACGGTGCCTGAGAGCGTCGTTTCCTGCGCTGACGCTACGAGGGGAAGCCCAATTAACGCGCAGACGAGCGTCACCCATACCAATCGGCCCAATTTCATCTCGGACTCCTTCGAAATCTGACGTACTGCGAGGCTATGAAATGCTTCAGGAAGCGCCACATTATATATGGCCGGAGCGTCTCCATCCCGGCAACAACGGTGCCACAGCGATTCGCCAATAATCCTGTTTTTAAAGACCGACCATCCTCGACTAATCCAAGAGCGGCCATCATCGATCCAAGAAACCGTAGGTGAGTTGTGAGTTATCAGTTTGAGTCTTGAGTTCTGAGTTTTGAGTTTGATTCGCGATTTGTGACTTGTGACTTGTGACTTGAATGGTCAGGGCGCACTGATTCGTCCCTGATCTTGTGCGGGCGCCGGACGACCGCGGACTGCCGGCTTCTTCAAATCCGGATCGCTGTAGTAGACGAACTGGTAGCGAATGCCGGTGCCCGTCTCGTCCAGCCATCCAAGCGACTGCTGAAAGAGACCTGGTTCCGGGTAGCCGTCCGGCACGGTGCCTTCCATGATGATCAGCCGGTTCTCGTGGAAGTAGACCGACGCGAACGTCCGCGACCGATCGGCATTCGTCAACTGGAGCTGCTGTCCCGCAACCAGATCCATGAAGTTCCACATCATGTGCGTCACCTTGACGCCTGGACGCTCCATGAGTTTCCAGGTTGCGTAGGTGACCGCACCGCGCACGTCGTTTTTCCAGTATCCGAGGCCCGTGTCAGTCACCCCGCGACATGTTTCGGCGGCAACGGCGCACGCCGTTTTCGCTTTCTCCGTCAGGATTTTCTCGACCGGACTGTAGTCGATTGCGGTGACGGTGTAGCGGCTCTGGCCGCTCTGCGCGCTGTAAACACGACCCGTGAGGTCGGCGCCATATTCCGATTTCCAGGTGGTCTCGCTGACCGCGGGCTTGCCGGGAAAGTTGCACGTGAAGCGATCTTCACGGCTTGCAAACTCGGTCCAGTCCTGAGCAACGGCCGCAGTGGGGACGACCGTAATGAGCACTGCTGCGAGTCCTTGAATCAGCCGCATTGCTGTTGCTCCTTCCTGAGATCCGGAAGCCACTAAGTACGTAGTGTCCGGCTTCAGCCGGACTGACGCGCGGTCCGCCTAAAGGCGGACACTCCGGCTACCGTCAAGAGCGCCGGTTGGCGGCCCCTTCAAGGGCGACGACGCGAGCCTCGGCGCACTCCAGCATCATCGACCAGTAGCGGCCGGCGCGTTCGCGACCGTAGAGAAGCGGATTTGGTCCGTTTGGATTCTTGCGGATGGCGTCCATGTCCGCGAGCGTGTCCTGGTAGATGCCAGGGTGTGTGTTGAAGAGCCCCTCCGCGTTCATCTTGAGCGCGTAATCCTTGACAACGCTCTGCAGCCGACTCAGGGAGTCGCGCGTCGGGTGCTGCAATCCACCTCCGTGCAGCCAGACCACGTGCGGTTCTCCGCGCCACTTTACCGGAATGAAAATCCCGAGGCTGCCGGCGGAGTGGCCGAAGAGCGTCGTGAACGTCAACGTCGTGTCGCCAAGCCTCAGCGTCTGCCCATGAACGATGTCCATGTCGCGCGTCGCCAGAGGACGCTCGGGGCGCTGCGCGGGCAGCGTCGCATCCCAGTCCTCCTTGCTCATCATCACGCGCGGCCGATACGTCCGCTGCAGATAGTTGGCGCCGCCGGTGTGATCGGTCTGGCCGGGATGGCCATGCGTCATCACGATGTACTTGATTTGAGCGGGATCGAGCCCTGCTTTCTTGATGCCCGGAACGATGACGTCGCGCGCCTCTTCGGTGTTATTGAGCGTGTCGATGAGAATGATCCCCTCGCTCGTCGTAATGACGAAGGCGCCCTGCGAGGCAAGCCCGACGTACCACATGTTGTCGAAAATCTTCGTGGGCTCCACCGTGTAGTCCTTGAGCGGCGGTAACCCCGCGGCTTCTCTGGCGAGGGCGGCGCGCTGCGGGCCTGTGGCCGAGCACGTGTTCTCGAACTCCTTCAGCAGATCCGTGCCCGCGATCTTGCGCGCCGCGGCGACGTGCTTCTGCGCCTCGGCCGACGCCTCGAACTGTTCCTTCGTCGGAAATCGCACAGGTGCGGCGCCGCCGCCGCGTTGAGCGGCCACCGTGGAGTGCAACACCAACGCCGTCGCCATGACGATCAGAAGACCGCTGGACCATGTATGCCGCATCGCTCTCTCCCAGGCTGCTTGTCTATCGCGCCGAAGACGACGCCTTGGCAGTTTCATCCGCGAGGAACTTCTGAGCGACCATCTTCAGGCGATCCATCCAGGCGCGCCACGACGCCGGATCGACGAAGGGATTGGGACCATCGCCTCGCCGCATTTGAAGCTGCCCGGCGCGTTCGAAGGTCGCTCCGTTCGGGTATGTGGACATCGCCAGCCAGCTGTGCACGAGCAGACCGACGGAGACGTCGGGGATGGTTGCCAGACGGTTCACGCTCGCCAGGAAGTTCTTTGCTCCTTCGACGCCGTCGCGCGGCTCGGGTCCGCCAAAGAGAAACGCCTTGTAGGGCCGGCCCCTGTCGAACACCGTGAATTCGAATGACGCGCTGCCGGGTGTATGACCCGGCAGGAGATACACCTTCATCGACGTGCTGCCGAGTGTAATCGTGTCGCCGTCTTTCAGGATCATGTCGCGCGCCACCGTCCGATGGAACGGCGGCGTCGCCGGCAGCGGCCGCCGCGCGTACTCGTCCATGAGCACCCAGTCGTTCTCCGCAGAGGCGACGCGGGCGCCCGACAGCTCCTGGATGCGTGCGGCTCCGCCGAAGTGATCGAGATGCCCCTGGGTGAGCAGGATGTACTTGATGTCCTTCGGGTCGAAGCCGACGTTCCTGATGTTGTTCAACACGTGATCGACGTAGGGTTCCTGCGCCGTGTCGATGAGAATCAGTCCATCCGTCGTCGCAACCAGCCACACCGAGACGGTTCCAGGACCGACATGGTACAGGTTGTCGAAGACTTTGAACGGCGGAATCTTCTGATACTCGACGTCGCGCGCGCGGCTGCCGCGAAACGTCTGACTGTAAGTCTCAGTGGAAGTCTGAGCCGCGGGCGCAGCCTGGCCGGCTGCGCTGGCGCTCGACAGCGCCGCGGCGGCGACAACGCCGGCCAGGAGGATCGTGGGTCTAGACGCGCACGCCATTATCGAGGCAACGTCTGGCCGCGCGTTTCGTACGTGAACGGCAGCAGGAACAGTCCGAGGAACAGTACGATCGATGTCAACGCAATCGGAGTTCCGATGCTGCCGAAGTACTGCACGCCGGCGGACACCAGGAAGATCATTCCCACGCCGACGAAGCGGCCGATCGAGCTGATGAAGCCCATCGCGCTCGCCCGGGAGCCGGTCTCGAACTGCTCCGGCAGCCACAACGTGTACATCGCGAAGTTGGCGCCCGCCATGCCGAGCAGGAACACACACACGAAGAACGTGTCCAGCGCATCCGGCAGATAAAACACGTAGCCGAACGACACTGCCGTCGAGATGGCCAGCAGGGTCATGAACATCCCCATCGCCTTGCGGCGGCCGAATCTCTCCGCCAGGATCGGCGCCAGCAGACAGCCGATCACGGTGGCAATCGCCAGCACCATCGAGCCGCGTGACGCAAGACGGGCCGCATCGGCGCCGAGCACGCCTTCGCGCTGCGCGATCTGGGTGATCGCGGTCGGCACGAAAATCGACCCGGCCCACTGTCCGATGATCGACACGGTGTACACGAGTGACATGACGACAGTGCGAGCCTTGTACTTGGGCGTGAACAGCCTGCCGAACGCCTCTTTCATCGTGTTGCGCTTCTTCTGTTCACCGCCGAACTGCTCGTGCCAGAGCTTCGACTCCCCAACGCCCCACCGGATGTAGGCGATGAAGAGCGCCGGCAGACCGCCGAAGAAGAACATCCAGCGCCAGCCGTAGTTGGCGCCGATGAAATAGTTCGCGATCGCCGCGAGCAGGAAGCCGAAGTAGTAACCCGTGTGCAGTATGCCGGCGGCCATCTTCCGGCGATCCTCGGGTAGATCCTCGGCCACGAACGTCGAGCCGATTGGCTGCTCGCCGCCAAGCCCGATGCCGCAGAAGACACGCAGGATCATCAGCTGCCAGATGTTGGTGACCAGCCCGCACATGAAGGTGAAGATCGAGTACGAGAGGATCGTCAGCATGAGCGCGCGCACGCGGCCGATGCGATCACCGATCGGCCCCCACACCATCGACATGCCCCACCCGAACAGAAACATCGCGAACAGGATGCCGCCCCACGAGCCGATGTTCGCCGGCGTGGCGGCGATGCCCGACGCCGGAAGGATCTCCGTCAACGCCGGAACGAGCACGAGAGCGTAGATGAAGCCGTCCATGCCGTCGAGCGTCCATCCCCCGTAGGCCGCAATGAAGCCGCGTTTCTGGCGCGAGGTCAGCGGCGTCTTCGTACGGACTGTTGGCATCGCGGGGGCGCTAACGGCCATGTGGTGATCTCCTGGAAATAAGAAGAGGACGAAAGGCGAATTCTATGGGCCTTCGCCAGAGGGGTCAAGGCAAAGGCATGCGGTTCAGCACGTCACGATTGACAACGTAGGTAGGCGTCCGGCCCTCGGCCACGGCAACAACGGCGCGGAACGCGCTCTCGGCGTTGTTTCGGAAGAACTCGTCAGTCCAGCAAATCGAGTGCGGCGTCAGGATCACGTTGTCGAGCTTCGCCAGCGGATGGTCGGGCCCAATTGGCTCCTGCTCGAACACGTCGAGGGCGGCGCCGGCAATGCGGCCCTCCGCAAGCGCGGCATAAAGCGCGCCCTCTTCGACGATGGGCCCGCGGGCGGTGTTGATGAGATACGCCGACGGCTTCATCAACGAGAGTTCGCGGGCGCCAATCATGTGGCGCGTCTCCGCCGTGAGCGGCGTGTTGATACAGACGAAGTCCGACTCGCGCAGCACCGTATCCTTGTCCGTCAACCGCACCCGCAGACTGGCGGCGTTCTCGGCGTTCGCGTATGGGTCGTACGCGAGATGAATCATGTCGAGCGGCGCCAGAACACGGAACAACTCGCTGCCGATGTTTCCCACGCCAATCGAACCGACGGTCTTCCCGCTCAGACCAATCGCCCATGTGCCTGGTCGTCTCCGCCCACCGTCCCGCTCGCGTGATTCGATCTTTCGTCAACAGTTTGTGCGACAGCGCGAGGATGAGCAGGAGGATGCTCGTCGCCACCGGCCGGCGAACGCCATCGGGTGTGTTCGTGAGGATTACGCCGTTCGCCGTGCACGCGGCCACATCGATGCTGTCGTAGCCGACGCCCATGCGCGCGACGATCTTCAGACGTCGATCGGGTCCGGATACGGTGGCGGCCGTGACACGCGGATTCAACACGCACAACGCGTTGTACGACGCGGCATGTCCGGCCGTCAGTTCACGCACGTTGTCATGAACGAATTCCCATTGGAGGCCGGCCGCGTCGAACAACTCCAGCGCCCGCGGATCGAAAATGGGCGTGCCGTCGTCCCGCAGCGTGTCGCGCGTAATACCGATGCGAAAGTTGGACATCTAGAGTGCCTAAGGTGCCTGGGGTGCCTAAATGCCTAGATTAGAACCGGTTTCAGGTGCGTCAACCATTTATCAAAAATCCCAGATGTCGCTCCGCGGGAACGGCAAGCCACTGCGGCGACGCGTCGATGTAGCTCTTGAAGTGCGTCGTCTCGCGATGCGCGGCCAGTGCGGCATCGTCGTGATAGACCTCGTAGAACCGGAAGCAGTTCGGGTCGTCGCGATCCTGGATGATGTCGAATTGAACACAGCCGGGCTCGTCTGCCGTCGCGTGCTCGGCGTTGTAACGCGCTGCAGCGAGGAACTCGGAGACGCACTCGGGTTTAACGTGGATCGTTACATGCAAAACAATCACGGGGTTTACCTCGGCGTCGGACCGGCGTGCCGGGCCGACCTGACGGGCCGACCTAAAGGTCGGCCCCTACACAGCGATACACATCGCTATGCCATGGGACCCACGAATTTTTGTGGCGTCTGCGAATACCAGTCGTAGATCTCCTTGCCGTTCCAGATCAGCACGCCCTTGAACTTGGCGATGTGCTCGTAGATCGACTCGAGATACTTGATGGCGTGCGGCTGGCCCGCAGCGTACGGATGGACGGCAATCGAAAAGAATTTCGTCCGGCGGGCACTTTCTTCATATAACCGTTCGAACGCGTCGATGCACTTGCGCGCGAAGTACTGCGCCTCCTGCGTCTGTACGGCCAGGGTGGTGACGTCCTGGCACTCGATCGGGTACGGCAGCGTGACCAGCGGACCATGCTTCGTCGAGATTCGGGTGGGTTCGTCGTCGTACGGCCACTCGGCGATGTATTTGAGACCGGCGCCAGCCAGATGGTCAGGCGTGTCAAACGTCTCGCCGAAGCCAGGGCTCAGCCAGCCGATCGGGCGCTGGCCGGTGTGCTTTTCCAGCGTGTCGAGCGTGCGGCGGATCATGGTCTCCGGATCGATCTCCGCATGCATGGGCAGCTGCTCGTAGCTGTGTCCCATCATCTCCCACCCGGCCTTGGTCACCGCTTCCACGATTCTCGGGTAGTCGATGCACACACGCCCGTTGATCGACAACGTCGGACGGATGCCGAGCCGCTCGTACAACTCGACAAACCTCCAGATGCCGACTCGATTCCCGTATTCGTGCCACGCCCAGTTCGCCACGTCCGGAAACCGGACCTGTCCCTGCGGCGGGACCAGGAGCACGCGCGGCATAGGACGCGAAATGTCCCAGACTTCCACATTCACGATCGTCCAGAAGACGATACGGTTGCCCCCGGGCAACGGCGGCAGTGGAGGACGATCGACGATGGCGGAGTAAGGGGTGCGCTCGCGGGGAACAGGCATTTGGAAAGTGGAAAAGGGGAAGAAGTGGAAAAAGTGGAAGTGGAAAAGTGAAAGTGGAAAGTAATCGGAGGCCTTGGGGCCCCCGATTACCACCTACAGTACCGACTAGATCAGAAGTCCTGCGGAATCGGCGTGTTCTGGCCGCCGTCCCAATCCTTCACGGTGCCGTCGGCGGCCTTCAGGAACCCGAGCAGGCAACCGCGCGAACCGTCACGCAGCACGTGGCATCGCACCTTGATCTGATCGCCCGGCTTGATGTACTCGCGCGTGACGCCGAGCCGTTCGAGCCCGCCGCGGCCGGTGGCTTCAAGAGCCCAAATCTGCGGCTGGCCCTTCTCGTCCTTGACCTCCATGTAGACCCAGGAGTGCGGGACGACGAGGTGTACTTCCTTCACGACGCCGGCAATATCCGTGAAGGTGTCCACGTAGTTGCCATGGGAATGGTGCGCCCCCGCCGGCAACACGAATGACACTGCGCAAATAATCGCCAGACCCAATGTAGAACGCATGACCTGCCTCCTCTATATGAAAGTCGAGTATCGCAAAACCGGGATCAGCGCGCCGGCCCACCCTGCGGCGCGGGAGCATCCTGCGCCGCGGGCGCACCGGGCGCGTTGATGCGACCAAACCCTCCTTGACCTCCCCGGGAATTCACCGGCGGAGGCGGAGCACCGTGGAGATAAATCGCCTGATACCTGATGCCGTTGCCCGCCTCGTCGAGCCAGCCGAGCGACTGCTGGAACAACCCGGGCTCGGGGTATCCATCCGGAACCGTACCCTCCATGATGTAGAGCTTGTTCTCGTGCATGTAGATCGACGCAAAGGTACGCGACTTGTCCGGATTCGTGAGCTGAAGCTGATGGCCGTTGACCAGGTCCATGAAGTTCCACATCAGGTGCGTCACCTTCACGCCGGGCCTTTCCATTAACTTCCATGTGGCATAGACGAGCGCGCCTTGCAGATCGACCTTCCAGTAGCCAAGACCGGTTGCTCCCCCACCCCGGCATGTCTCTGCACCCGCCGGACAGGACTTCGATTTTTCGGTCAGGATCTTTTCAATGTCCCGGTAGTCGGCAACCATCATCGAAAAACGGCTCTGACCCTGCGCGGAGCTGTAAACGCGCGCTGGCAGCACGGCACCGTATTCCGAAGTCCATGTGGTTTGGGTCACCCGCGGCTGTTCCGGGAAATTGCACGTAAAGCGGTCGTCCCGGCTGGCAAACTCAATCCATTCCCCGCCTCCGCCTTGCGCGAACGCGGATCCAGACACGCAGAAAACGAGAGCGGCCGCCACGACCGGACCCAGGAGCATGCGCATGGTGATGAATTCCTTAGTAGTCTCCCGTGCTGGGTCGGGAGCGCCCAAGTTTACTTCTTCCCCTGACCGGAATCCACAAGGTGGCGCACTGTTTTCCGCTGGGGTCCCCGGGTGAAAGAGCGCCGCGAAATTGCAGTTGCACCGATGGCTTTTTCTGGCACATATTTACCGTACCTCAGGGGAAGCTGGGCTTTTGGGTTACCCTTGACGTCGGGACTTAGGAGGCTTGAGCATGCGGTTCAGAATAGCGTTCGGCGTCATTTGTGCGGTGACTCTCGCGGCGCTGCCGTCGTGGGCACACCATTCCCATGGCAACTACGTGGACACCTTCACGGATATTGCCGGCGTCGTGAAGGAAGTACACCTCGTCGTCCCGCACTCCTGGGTCTACATGGAGGTCAAGGACGAGAAGGGCCAGCCACAGATTTGGGCTCTTGAAGCCACCGGCCGCGGCGGGCTCGAACGGCTCGGCGTCACGCGCGAGTACATCAAGCCGGGCGATCAGATCAAGGTGCGGTGCCACGTGCTGCGTGACGGCTCGCGCGGTTGCCTGCTTGGGTTCTTGAAGGCCGCCGACGGCACCGTGAAGGATTGGGACGGCGGACAGAACACGCCAGTCCCGACCGACTTTTAGCGACTGGTCTCGTTCGAGTCACCCTTTCTCGCGCGCTCGGCGCGTCACGGGGAAGCCTCTGGCTTCCCCTTCTTTGTCTCTGGGCTTGCCTCTCATGCGCAATCGGTCAATCGTTCTGTTCATTGCGATCGCGATCGGCGCCACCGGAATTTTCGTATCGGCCGCCGATCCGCCATCGTGGGCGTATCCGCGCGTGCCTCCGGAAACCCGCGTCGACCCGGACGACGGCAAACCGCGCAGCGTCCCCGGCGGAGCGCGCACGTACACCGTGACGGAGATCCGCAACTTCTTCAGCCCACCTGATTGGTACGACGACCATCCACCTACGCCGGGCATCGTCGGCAAGGGTCGGCCGCCGAAGCTGTACGCCTGCGGCTACTGCCATCTGCCGAACGGCATCGGCAAGCCGGAAAACGCGCGAGTGGCAGGTCTTCCTGCCGCGTACATCAAGCAGCAGGTCGCAGACTTCAAGAGCGGCGCGCGCAAGAGCTCGGTATCGGGACTGCTGCCTCATGTCTGGATGGTCGAAGCCGCGCAGGAAGCGACCGACGCCGAAGTAGACGAGGCCGCGACGTACTTTGCCGCGCTGCCGCAGCCGAAGGGATGGTATCGAGTCGTCGAAACCGAGATGGTACCGAAGACGCGCGTGGCCGGATGGATCCTTATTCCTGACGGCAGCGGTCAGATGGAACCGATTGGCCAGCGCATCGTCGAAACCGCCGCCGATCTCGCGCGCACCGGGTTGCGCGACTTCCACTCGGGTTATGTGACGTACGTGCCGGTGGGCAGCGTCAAGAAGGGCGAAGCGCTCGTGACCAGCGGCGGAGGAAAAACGACGCAATGCGCCGCGTGCCACGGCCCCGATCTGAAGGGGGTCGGAAACGTGCCGCGAATCGCCGGCGTTGCGGCGATTTATACGTTCCGGCAGATGTTCGATTTTCAGTCGGGTGCCCGGAATGGCCGCGCCGCTGCGCTGATGAAGCCGGTGGTCGCCAAGCTGAACGAAGAGGACATGCTGTCGATCGCCGCATACCTCACTTCACTGGAGCCCTGAGCCTTGCAGACAAGCGTCGCCGTCGCACAAGACGAACACCTCGACCTGGCGGACGTCCGCCGTCGCGTCAAGGCCATCTTCATCGGGTCGGTGGGCAACCTGGTGGAGTGGTACGACTTCTATGCGTACGCGGCGTTTGCGCTCTATTTCGCGGGCTCGTTCTTTCCTGGCACCGATCCGGTCGTCCAGCAGTTGAACGCCGCGCTGCTGTTCGCGCTGGGATTCATCGTGCGTCCGATTGGCGGATGGTTGTTCGGCCATCTCGCAGACAACTACGGCCGGCGCAACTCGCTGATGCTGTCGGTGCTGCTCATGTGCTTCGGCTCGCTGATGATCGCGGTGACGCCGACGTACGCGTCGATCGGCGTGGCCGCGCCCGTGCTGCTCGGTCTTGCGCGCACGGTGCAGGGCCTGAGCCTCGGCGGCGAGTACGGCGCAAGCGCGACGTACCTCAGCGAAGTGGCGGATGAAAAGCACCGTGGTTTCTATTCCAGCTTTCAGTACGTCACGCTCATCGGCGGCCAGCTATGCGCCATTCTGGTTCTGCTGCTCCTGCAGCAGGTCTTTCTGACGCCCGAGCAGCTGCGAGCCTGGGGCTGGCGCATTCCCTTCGTCATCGGCGCTTTGCTGGCGATCACCGCGCTGGTCATGCGCCGCAATCTGCACGAGACTGAGGATTTCGTCGCCGCGAAGAAGATCCCCCGGCGAACGAGCTCGATGCGCGCGCTCGCGAAGTACCCGCGAGAGGTTCTGCTCGTCGTGGGTCTGACGATGGGCGGGACCACCGCGTTCTATACGTACACGACCTACATGCAGAAATTCCTGCGCCTGTCGGTCGGCCTGAACGACATTCAAACGACCATGGTCACGGCAGGATCGCTGCTGTTCGCGCTGTGCCTGCAGCCCGCATACGGCGCGCTGTCCGACAGGATCGGTCGCAAGGCCCTGCTCATCTGGTTTGGCGTGATGGGCACCATCTTCACGATTCCGCTGCTGGACACGCTGGAAGCGACCAGAAGCGGGTTCATGGCGTTTCTTCTGATTGCAGCCGGCTGGCTGATTGTCGCCGGCTATACGTCGATCAACGCGGTTGTGAAGGCGGAACTCTTTCCCACGAGCGTTCGCGCAACGGGTGTTGGACTGCCCTACGCCGTCACGGTATCGATCTTCGGCGGTACCGCTGAATCCATCGCGTTGTGGTTCCAGTCGATCGGACACCAGCGGTGGTTCTATTACTACCTCACGGTGGTGATCGCCACCTCGCTGATCGTCTACGTCAGCATGCGCGACACCAAGCACGCCTCGGCCATGGGACGGCACGAGTAACCCCGTTCAAGGCACAAGTCACAAGGCACAAGGCAATCACAAATCGCACGAGATCAGAACCTTTGTGACTTGTGACTTGTGACTGGCTGTGACTTGTGACTTGAGTCAGCGGGTGCCACAATGCCGTCTTCATGCGCGTAGCAGCGCTCACCCGCCGGCTGTACTTCTGGATTCTCGTCGCCATCATCGCGGGAAGCGTTTTCGGGGTCGTTGCGCCCGACTCGGCGGTGAGGCTCAAGCCGGTCGCCGACGGATTCATCAGCCTGGTGAGAATGCTGATCGGGCCGATCATCTTCCTGACGGTCGTGCTCGGCATTGGCGGCGCCGGCGACCTGAAGAAGGTCGGACGGGTCGGCGTCAAGAGCATCGTGTACTTCGAAGCGGTCTCGACGCTGGCGTTGATCATAGGACTCGTCGTCGTAAACGGGCTGCGGCCCGGCGACGGGTTCAACGTCGATCCCTCGACGCTCGATACGTCATCGGTTTCCACCTACACCGACGCCGCGGCGGCGCAGAGCGCCACCCAATTCATCCTCCACATCATTCCACGCACTTTTGCGGACGCCTTTTCCGGCAACGGCGACATGCTGCAGGTGCTGTTCATCGCGATTCTCTTCGGCTACGCACTGACGCGCCTGGGGCGGCGCGGCGAGATGGTGCAACAGTTCCTCGGCCAGGCGTCGCATGTGTTCTTTGGAATGATGAACGTCGTGATGAAGCTCGCTCCGGTCGGCGCGGGAGCGGCAATGGCCTTCACGCTCGGCACCTACGGGGTGGCGGCACTGGCGCCTCTTGGCAAACTGCTTTTCGGTTATTACCTGACGTGCCTTGTCTTCGTGGTCGGCGTACTTGGCGCCATCGCCGCGTGGACCGGCTTCAGTCTTTGGCGCTTCATTCTCTACATGAAGGACGAAGTGCTCACGGTGCTGGGCACGTCCTCATCGGAGTCGGCCCTGGTGCCGATGATGCAGAAGCTCGAACGGATTGGCTGCTCGAAGTCGGTGGTTGGCCTCGTCGTTCCCTCCGGAATGTCGTTCAACATGGACGGGACGAACATCTACCTCACGATGGCGTCGATGTTCATCGCGCAGGCGATGAATATCGATCTCACGTGGCAGCAACAGTTCTCGCTGCTCGGCGTTGCGATGCTCACCTCGAAAGGGATGGCCGGCGTGTTCGGCGGCAGCTTCATCACGCTCGCGGCCACTCTCGCCGTGGTGCCCACTATTCCTGTCGCGGGACTGGCACTCATCCTCGGTGTCGATCGGTTCCTCGCCGAGATCCGGACCGCCACGAACTTCATCGGTAACGGCGTCGCGGCGATTGTGATTTCCCGATGGGAGAAGGAGCTGGACCGGACGCGTCTGGCCGCGGAGCTGTCCGGCAGACCTGTTCTGCCACAGCCAGTCCGTCATGAGGAGCGGGCGGGGTAGGGACAAACTCACGTACGGCGCGGCTTTACGCCGCGCCAGGCGGGCCGTAAAGGCCTGCCCTACAGGCGGGCGCTATTTGCGCTGCGTCTTCCGATACTGTTCGTATCGCTTGTCGCTTTCGTCCAGATACGTGCGCCACGGGCGCTGGTCCGTGGTATCCCAGTAGAGCGGATCGCCGGGTAGACGCTCGTTGAGAATGCCGCGCTCATCCATGAACACCTTGGAAGACGGGCCGTTGGTATCCGTGCAGGTGTTGTAGAGCGGCCGCAGTTCGGGCCGGGTTTCGGGATCGAGCTCGTACCGCATCCTCGCGTTCACGGGACGTACGAGCACCTCAGCGTCGTACAACGTCATGTCACCCTCGATCCGATTGCCGACGCGTCGATAGCGTTCCACCGTTTCGAGTTTGTCGCTGAACTCGGAAACGCCCCCCTTCCATCCGCGGATCTGGTTCGTATGAACGATGAGCGTGTCGCCGTTCCAGAACCCGATGGATTCGCCGTGCCATTTCGAGAACTCGGCCTCCTTCGCACTGTGTCCGCTGCCATCGGTGTAGATCCAGCGGACATAGTTTTGGCCGTTACCCGCACCCAGGATCCAAACGCGACTCGGCGTGGCGATGAATTCTTCAGCTTCGAGCGCGCCAAAGAACCCGCCCGGAAGGCAAATGGAGCCCGCGGACCAGATCCGACCCTCGGTGTACGCCCTCAGCTCTCTCACGAAGTATTCGCGGTACGGAGGCGTGAGGAGTGCGGCGACAGAGCTGGCCGGGTTGGGGCCGCCACCCAGGCCAACGGGTCCGCCTGCCCAACGGCCGCTCCAGTCAGGAATGGTGTCCTTGGTGTGCTTGGTCCCGCCGCGCGCCTCTTTCAACCACGCGTCATAGTGTTCGACGGCGGTCTTGTAGGGGTACGGCGTCGCGAGCTCCAGCGCTCCGACCTTGCCAGTCCCTTGCGATCCGTAAAGCCGCGACGTCGCCCGCTGACCTCCGCCTTGCCCACCGGTGTCAATCCCGATCGCCATGCCCCGAAGCTGCCCGACGGTGTTGTTCCGGTAGTACGCCGGATCGGTCCAGCGATCGCGATCCTGACGGATGTCCGGCGTATCGAAGATCGTCGTTTGAGCGGCTGCCGGGACGGTCAGGGCGAATGCACTCAGGAGTACCCCGAGCGCCCGACTCTTGGTCACGAGAGTGGCCATCACTCAGTGCTCCTACTGCGCGTCTGAATCGCGGTCGAAGGTCCTCCCGTCCCCGGTTGTCAGGGTCGCGTAATCACCACCGGGACGACCATCCCGCAGCGGATGAACCGTGACAGTCACCATGTCGCCGACCTTGAAGGTCGATTGGGTGATGCCCTGCCGGATCATGTTCGGGATATTCGACATCTCGACCGAGTACGTCACCATCTCGCCACGGTCGTTCTTGACCTCGACGTAGAGGTACACGTGCGGGTTCCGGAAGACGAACTCCTTGACTGTTCCGGTGACGGTGGTTTCCCGCGCGTGATCGAACATGGCATGGGAGTGATGCGCAAAGGCGGGAGCGATGGTGCCGATGGCAATCGCTAGTGCCACTGGAGTGACCCTTTTCAAATTCTTCATTGTTCCCCCCGCATGTCAGAGGTCACCGATCCGTCGCTGAGGGGTAACTATACAATGCCGGGTCCGCGCGCGATCCGTCGAGCCCGCGCGCGGCACCCGGCCCACCCGACTACCCCATGTAGATACCGCCGTTGGCGTGCACGGTCTGGCCGGTGATGTATCGCGCGCCCGGCCCACAGAGAAACCGCACGAGCCCGGCGATCTCCTCGGGACGTCCCTTTCGGCCGACAGGCGTCGCCAACGACTTGTGGTGCGCCGGCTCAGGTCCCGATCGGGCGGTATCCACCAGACCAGGCGCCACACAGTTCACCGTGACGTGGTGCGGCGCCAGATCGTGGGCGAGCGCGCGCGTCAGGCCCACGAGTCCCGCCTTCGCCGCGATCACGTGTGCGCGGCGAGGTGCGCCGGTGTGCGACGACAACCCGCCGATATTGACGATGGCGCCACCGCCGGATGCGATGAGATGCGGAAGCGCCGCGCGGCTGCAGAGATATGCGCCGTCGAGCGTCGTTGCCAGAATGTCCCGCCACTCCTTGTAGTCGAGATCCGCGAAATCGATTTCACGGCGAACGCTCGCGTTGTTGACGAGAATGTCCAGCCGCCCGAAGCTTCGAATCGCCGTCGCCACGAGCGCCGCCGCAGCGTCCGGATCGCTCACGTCGGCGACACATGCGTCCGCGCGCCCGCCGGCGCCGCGGATTTCTTCGGCCACGGCCTCGGCATCCCGTCCGGCACGACGCGCGTTGACGACGACCGCCGCTCCGGCGGCCGCAAGCGCCATCGCGATCGCCCGGCCGATGTTGCGCGCACTGCCGGTAACGATGGCGACGCGGCCGGCCAGTTCGTTGGCAGGAGCAGTCATGTGCACAACAAGTTCAAAGTACAAAGTTCAAAGTGCAAAGTAAGTTCAAAGTACATCAGGCCGACTTGAAACTTACTTTGCACTTTGAAGTTTGCACTTTGCACTTGCGTCGGCTTTATCATCCCCGGAACTCCTCCAGCACGCCGAGCGTCGGCTGCGTGAACAGTGTCCTCGCGGCCGCCAGCAACCGCTCGGCGGTCGTCGTCGTCCACCCTCCGTAGCGCACGTTCTCCATGAACTTCGATTCCAGCTCTGAGTCGGCCAGCGGCGATTCCGCGCCGCCTCGCATGAACGGCTGCCGATACTCCCTGAACGTCCCGTCCTTGAGAGTCGCCTTCAAATGACCCGTGAATTTGCGCGGGTATTCATCGCCGGGATTGATTTCGTATCGGATCTTCGCCGCGAGCCCGAGCGCCTCTGGATTGCGGATGCTCTCCTCGCTGAACTGCGCAAGACCCAGCTTCCGGCCGACGAATCCAATCGCCATGCAGAACGGTGTGCTGAACTTGGCGGCGTAAGGCGTCGGAGGACGGTGTTTGTCTGAGAGCGGTTCCCATAACCGCGGCACGGTTCCCTCCGCCACCTTGCAGACGATTTCCCGCACCTCGTCTGCGCGTACGCCGTCCGCCGCCAGCTTCATCGCACAATCGACGAACGGCTGCACCATGGTCCCGCAGGGATATGGCTTGAAGGCGATTGTTGGCAATACCCATCGTGAGCCAAGATCGCCGACCAGAGGCTCGAAGTTCGGCTTCACCGATGGCGCGAACGCGCGATACACACTGTTGCGGCCATCGAACACCGTGCGCGGCCCGATGAATCCGCTGCGGGCCATCAACGCCGCCCGGATTCCCGATTGCGCCGCCCAGCCCGCATGCATGCGCTTGGTCCACGTGCCTTCAGTGAGGTACTCGATGATGCCCGACGCCATACTGCCGGCAATACCGAGTGCCGAGGCGGCGGTGCTGGGCGGCAACCGCAGCGCCGCCGCTACCGCGCCCGCGGAGGCGAGCGCGCCGAAAACGGCAGTCGGGTGAAACCCGGCGTTGTGCGTCGCCATCGGGGCAACCAGGCTCATGCGGCACATCAGCTCCACCCCCGCTGCTATGCCAACGAGAAATCGGCCGCCGTCGAGGCGCTCGCGTTCGCAGGCGGCGAGCACCGCAGGGATGATGACGGCGCCTGAATGGACCGGTCCGCCCTCGAAGGTGTCGTCGAAGTCTTCACCGTGCGCGGCCGTTCCGTTGACGAGCGAGGCGCCGAACGCATCGAAGGAGCCGGGATTGCCAAAGACGGTGCAGACGCCGGCGTCAATGGCGCCAAGCGTCGCTGTGACGTACGGCTCGTGGCGGGCCGCAATGCACAATCCGGCGACGTCAATAAACAGTCTGCGCGCCGTCTCCACTCCCTCGCCTGGCACATCATCCGGGGACAAGGAGGCAAGCCAATCCGCGACAGTTTCGGCAACCATCATGTGGTCGCAGCCGCGCGCCGGTTTGGGATTACATGACGCAGCAAAGAGCCGATGATGAACACCGCCGCGAAACCGAGAAGAGCGGCTGAAATGGGATCGCGGACAAACGTCGAGTGGTCGCCGACGGAAAGCACCAGCGCCCGGCGATAGTTCGACTCGACCATGAACCCGAGCACGACCCCGAGCACCATTGGCAGAAACGGCACCTTGAAGTAGCGCATCGCGTATCCGATCACGCCGAACAGCAGCGCCACCCCTACGTGAAAGAGGCTCGCCTCGATGGCGTAGACACCGGAGACGACGAATGCGTAGATGAAGCCCATGAGATACGGCTTCGGCCGATTCACCAGCCACAGGCAGGGCGCCATGATCAGATATCCGAGGATCAGCATCGCGACGTTCGCGATCAGGAGACCGAGGAACAGGCCGTTAACCACGTCGGGATTTTTCACGAACAGCATCGGACCGGGGATCAGACCGTGAATCAGAAAGCCGCCGAGCAGTACGGCGGAAGAGTTCGAGCTCGGGATACCGAGACTGAGCATCGGCACCAGCGCCGTGCACGCGACGGTGTTGTTGGCGGCTTCCGGCGCAGCGATCCCTTCCGGGGAGCCTTTGCCGAATTCCTCCTTGTGCGACGACCAGCGGCGTGCTTCGTTGTAGGCAAGAAACGCGGAGATCGTGCCGCCGCCACCGGGCATGATTCCTTCGAACGTTCCCATAATCGAGCCGATCAGTTGCGGCCTGGCGATCCTCCGCCACATCGCGGGGCGGGGGAATTGGATGCGAGCCTCCCTGCTCGAGGCTTTCTGCCATCCTGGCTCGTTGGTCTGAGCCAGCAGCTCGCCGACGGCGAACAGCCCCACCATCACCAGAATCGGCGGAATTCCCGAGAGCAACTCCGGGCTTCCGAAGGTGAACCGGCTCACGCCCGTCACCGGGTCGGTGCCGATGGTCGAAATCATCAGCCCGAGAAGAGCGGCGAGCAGCCCTTTCACCAGCGAATCGCCCGACACGGAGCCGATGACGCTGAGGCCGAGCACCCCGAGCGCAAAGTACGCCGGGGGCGTGAAGGCGAGCGCGACAGACGACAGTGGCTCGGCCAGCAGCACCAGCACGAGGAGACCGAAGATCCCGCCAACGAACCCTGAGTACAACGAAATGCCCAGAGCCTCGCCGGCTCTGCCCTGCTCCTTCATGGCGTAGCCGTCGATGACCGTGGCCGCAGCGGCGTTGGTGCCGGGAGTGCGGATCAGAATGGCTGGAATCGATCCACCGTATTCCGCTCCGACGTATGTGGCCGCGAGGAGTACGACCGCGTTTGTCGGATCCATGCCGTACGTAAAGGGCAGCAGCAGCGCCATCGTGATCGACGGCGAGATTCCCGGGAGCGCGCCGCCGAGAATGCCCCATGCGACACCGGCAAATGCCGCAAAGGCAATGCTCAGAGTCGGCATACGGGCGGGCGTTCGACTGGTATGCGGCCCGGAACGGAAGTCTTGTATTCGTGGCTGGTCATCGCGGTGGCGAAAAAAACCCCGGCGGCTGCGCGATGCCCATCAGCACCACGAACAGAAGCCAGAAAAAGACGCCTCCGCATACCGCAACCATCGTGGCATGCCGTCCGAGAGTTCCGCCCTGGTAGTAGGTGGTGGCGAGAATCAACATCGAGATCGCGAGAAGATAACCAAGCCAGGGAACGACGACAATGTACGCAACGCCGATCGCGAGCATGCCGGCGGCACGCAGAAGACGTCGGGAGGCTGGACGCTCACGAACCTCGGATCGTTGCGGACTTCCGATAGAGGACCGCACATCGCGAAGACCTGTGACGATCAATATCAGCGACAGCGCCACCAGCATCAGCGCGTAGACCTTCGGCAACCCCTGCGGACCGATTGCGTCGGCCAGCTGGCTCACGGGCACTGATGTCGTCATGAAGTAGTAAGCGACGCCGGTGACGAGCGTGGCGCCGCCGAAAGCCAGATCCGCGTACTTCACTCGATGACGCCGGCCTCCTGGAGGAATGCTTCGGTCTGCTTTCCGAACGCCGCCATGAATTTCACGTACTCGTCGTGGGGCATGAAGCCGGGCTCGAGGCTGTTGGCCGTATAGAGCTCGCGATACGTGGGATCGTCGAGCAGCTTCGGGACGGCAGCTTCCCACCGGGCGATCACGTCGGCGGGAAGTCCCTTCGGACCGGCCAGCCCGCGGAACTTGCGGACAGCGAGATCGATTCCCTGTTCTCGCACGGTCGCGACGTCCGGAAACTGCGGCAGTCGCGATTCTCCGACGACTGCGAGCAGCCGCAAGTGACCGGCGTCGAGCTGCGGTCGAATCTCCTGCAACTCACCCACTCCCATATCGAGGGTGTGATTCAGGACGTTCAGCAGCATGTCGCCGCCTCCCTCGAAGGTCGTGACCGCGGGGATCACCCGGGCCTTCTGCTTCAGCTGCTCCATGACCTGCCGTTCGAGCGAGGCGGGATTGGCGGCGCCCCACTTGCCGGGGCCGGTTCGTGCGTGATCGAGAACATCACGAAGCGATTTGAATCGCGAGTCCGCCGCTGTATAGAGCACTTCGGGATCGAAGAACAGATTCACCAGCGGCTCGAGATCGGTGTAGCGTGCAGCGGGGCGGCTGAGGAGTGACGTGTAGATAAAGGTCGGCGTCGTCGCATAGAAGATACGGCCATCGGCGCTGGCGCCGGCCACCGTGGCAATCGCTTTCGCACCGCTGCCGCCCTGAATGTTGTCGACGACGAAGGTGCCACCCATGGCCCGTGTCAGATGCGGGATCATTTCGCGGAGAAATACGTCACTGCCTCCCCCGGGACTCGAGTGCGTCACGAGCGTAATCACGCGCCCGGACTCGGTGCCCCGGGCGCACGCCGCAGCGAGCGTTCCCAGCGTGAGCGCAAGCGCGCAGATACGATGGCCCCGGGACGTCATGCAGAGAGAGTCTGGCACAGTCACTCGCGACCGCCAAGTCGCCAGGCGTTCCCGCCCCGTCCAAGAACCCATGTACGTTGAAATATTTCGAGCCGTGGTCCATACTCCGCGCCGGTTGTGCCTCACGCTAGTTTCGCTGGAGGTTCCAATCTTGGGTTCAAGTGTGGGAGGTTTCAGATGACGGCGAGGTTGAGAGTTTCGCACTGGCTCATCCGTCCGATCGCAGTCGTTGCGTTCCTGTTCCTGGTTGCGGGCCAGGTATCGGTCGCGCAGACGGGAACGGCCACGATCAACGGACAGGTGACGGACGAGAGCGGTGCCGTGCTGCCTGGCGCGACGGTGACGACTACGAGTCCGGCGTTGCAGGTTCCGCAGGTGACGACGGTCAGCGATGCGGAAGGGCGCTATCGCCTGACGCCGCTACCGATCGGGACGTACACCGTAACCTTTGAGCTATCCGGATTCCGGACGTTCCGGCGTGAAGACATCCGCCTGACGGCTGGATTCACTGCTCGCGTGGATGCGGCGTTGAGTATCGGGGCCTTGGAGGAGACGATCACCGTGTCGGGAGCCTCGCCATTGGTGGACATCGCCTCGACCGCTAATTCCACGCAGTTGACCCGGGAGACGCTGGAGCTGCTCCCCACGAGTCGAAGCAGCTACAGCGCAATCTTGATGCAGACGCCGAGCGCGCGGATGCCGGCAAACCGTGTCGACGTCGGGGGATCCCGATTCGCGGACTCTCCGCGCTTCTATGCGCTGGGCCAGCTTGGCGATTCCTGGCATTCGATCGAGAACGTCATTGCGATGTCGCCGGCGGATAACCCGAGTGGCAACTACATCGATTATTCCGCGATGGACGAAACGGTGGTCAGCATCGGGGGACACTCGGCGAATACCCCGAACCACGGTCTGGCTCTGAACGCTGTCGTCAAGTCGGGCGGCAACGATTTCACCGGCTCCGCCTATTACGCCTATACGGGCAAGAGCCTCCAGTCGGACAACGTCGGCAAGAACGTGAACATCATCGCGCCGGAGCAACTGCAATATCGAGACGATGCCAACGTTGAGCTGGGTGGCCGAGTCGTCAGGGACAAACTCTGGTTCTTTGGCTCGTTCCGCCAACGTCGGCAGGTCGATGAGATCGTCGCGGTGTGCCGCAAGCCGGACGGCACACAGTGCGACCAGAACAACCACGACAAGTTTTTCACCGTGAAGGTGACCAATCAGATCAACGTCAAGAACCGGCTCATTGGGTTTGTACAGCCTCACTATCGCAATCGCACCGGAGGCGGAAGTGCGACGGCGGATTGGTCGACCGCGACGGCACGGGTGGGATTCGAGGGCACCTGGAAAGGTGAATGGCAGGTGGTTCCGACCGATCGGCTCGTCCTGTCGGTGCTCGGTGGGGCGTGGTGGCTTCGGTCAGGTGACGAGGATCCCGGGATCACGACTGCGCCGTCCGCGTCGGATAGCTTCCTTGGTACATCGTTCGGGTCAAGCTCCGCGATTGGCGGGCGAAACCCGCAAGACCGCTACCAGGTGAGAGCCTCTGCCGATTGGTACAAGGGCGCCCATGGCCTGAAGGTGGGCACGGATTTCTTCGAGATGCGGGCCGAGCGTGGGTCTGTTTCCCGCGGCGTCCTGGGCAATTACAATCTGACGTTCCTGAACGGCGTTGCCGACCGGATCACGGTCTTCTCCAGCCCGGTCACGCCGAAGCAGCCCCAGCTTGCCCTGTACTTCTATGCGCAGGACCGCTGGGCCGTGACGCCGAAGGTTACGCTGAATCTCGGCGTGAACGTTCACCGCCAGTCGGCGACCCTCAATCCGGGGGGATTCTGCCGCGAGGCGGCCGAGGGACCGGCGGCCGTCATTTTTCCGGCTCAGTGCTACCCAGAGGACGCGCCCCCGGTGTTCGCAGGTTTATCCCCGCGCGCGCATCTCTCGTATGACATGAGCGGTCGTTCTACGACCGTCATCAAGGGCGGGTACGCCCGGTACTACACCCCACTCCTTGAAGACGACTTGCACATCGCGAACCACTATACGATCTCCGATGCGACGTACCGATGGCGCGATGTGAACCTCAACCGGAATTACGATCCCGGCGAGGTGAATCTCGATCCGAACGGTACAGATTTCCTCTCGATCGCTTTGCGGGGTGGCGATCCACTGTACGGGTTTGGGCATTTCAATCCGGATCTGAAGCAGCGGTACCACGACGAGCTGATGCTGTCGTTCGAGCATCAGTTGGCGGCGTCGTGGGCGGTGCGCGTCAGCGGGATCCAGTCGTGGGCCAAGAACCAGTGGCGGATCAAGAACGTCTTGCGTCCATACTCGGCCTACAACATCCCGATCACGAATCCGGATCCGGGCAACGATGGACTTGTCGGCAACGGTGACGACCCCGCCGGGGTGTCTTTCACCTACTTTGACTATCCGGCCGCCTTCGCGGGTTTCGCGAATCAGGACTCTGAGTACGTCAACGACGATTCAGCGAATCGGTCGTACACGTCCTACGAGGTCGAGCTGAACCGGCGGTATGGGAACAACTGGCAGTTTCGGGCGTCCTTCAGCGCGACAAAGAAGACCGAGCCGTTTGGCACGTCCGACAACGTCGTGATTGCAGGGCTGGATCCCAACGCAGAAATCAATTCCGGTTATGACGGGCTCCTGGAATGGGAGTTCCGGACCGCCGCCTCGTATCTGTTCCGGTACGGA
Organism: uncultured Acidobacteriota bacterium; assembly: GCA_963814955.1. Taxonomy (GTDB): domain Bacteria; phylum Acidobacteriota; class Vicinamibacteria; order Vicinamibacterales; family UBA2999; genus DATCJA01. Next base: position 153,680 of record CAWFEX010000001.1, on the reverse strand, counting down.
ATACTCGCGTCCGCGAATTTCGACCGCCGCAGCGGAGAATATTGGGAGCGGAGTGTGCAGTTCAGAGGTCCGGCTGGCAGCCGGATTCCAACACAAGTGCTCAGGGTCGAACCACGGGGAAGCCGGCAGGCTGATGCCCTCAACATGTTGGACGTCCGCGCGGAGAAGCGCTTCGAAATCGGGAGTGGGCGGCGGTTGAACGTCCGACTGAACGTCTACAATACGCTGAATTCCAACAGCCCACTTGGTATTCAGGGCCGGTCCGGGCCGCAATTCGGGTTTGTGACCAGTATCCCGCCGGGGCGCATTGTCGAGGGGAGTCTTGGGTTCGACTTCTAACGGTCGCAGTTCCTCATCGTTGGGTGTTCGCTGAAAGTACGGCCCCGCCCGTGTCGAAAGGCGCGGGCGGGGCGCGAGGTCTATCTACCGGCCCGGGGTCCGAGTCTGGCCGGACTGCTTGTACCTCTTATCGCTTTCGTTCAGGTACGTTGCCCACGGACGCGTGTCTGCGGCTTCCCAATAGAGCGGATCGCCATCCAGCCTGATATTCAGCTGACCCTTTTCGTCCATATAGACGTTCTGCGACGGTCCCATGGTGTCGGTGCAGGTGTTGAACTGCATCCGGTCCTCGTACGGCGTTTCCTTATCGAGCCGGAAATTCAGCCGCCCGTTGATCGGACTCACGTACACCTCGGGATCGTACAGCGTGATCTCGCCTTCGATGCGATCGCCGACGCGGCGATAGCGTTCCACGGTCTCGAGGCCATCGCTGTACTCGGAGACACCACCTTTCCAGCCTCGAATCTGATTGGTGTGCACGATGAGCTCATCGCCGTTCCAGAAGCCAATGGATTCCCCGTGCCATTTGCCGAATTCTTTCTCTTTGGGGCTGTGCGGGCTGCCATCGGTGTAAATCCAGCGGGTCGTACTCGAGCCGTTGCCAGAGCCCATCGCATAGACCTTGCCCGGCGTGACGGCGAACTCTTCGGCGCCGACCGCATCGAAGTATCCACCCGGAAGACAGATGGAATTTGCCGACCAGATCCGCCCCTCGGTGACCGCCTTCATTTCCTGGACGAAGGTTTCACGGTACTTTGGCGTCAGCATCGCGGCGATGGAGCTGGCCGGAGCCCCGCCACCGAAATTGACTCCGCCCCCCCAATGACCGCTCCAGTCGGGTAGGGTCATTCTGGTGTGCTTGGTTCCGCCGTTGGCTTGCTTGAGCAACGCCTGATAGTGGTCCCAGGCGTTCGTGTACGGGTGTGGACTCTTGAGGTCCACGGCACCTACCTTGCCGGTGCCCTCCGAACCATACACCCTGGCCGAGAGCTCCTGGCCGGTTCGTCGACCCTCGACGTTGATCGCCATGCCCCTGAGCTGACCGGGGGTGTTGTTCCGGTAATACGCCGGATCGGTCCACCGATCGCGGTCCAGGCGAAAGTCGGTGGTGGTAAAGATCGTCGTTTGCGCCGCCGCCGGACCCGATAGCGAGAGGCCGACGAGCAGCGCGGCGATCGAAGCCTTGGCCGTGAATCGTGCGGTCACGATTTCAAATCCTTCCGAATTGCTTTCCGTCGGCGGAGGTCGCGACGATGTAGTTCCCGCCTGGACGACCATCGATCAGCGGATGCAGCTCGACCGTCACCTTGTCGCCGGCCTTGAAGGTCGTCGCTGTAAAGCCGACTTTGAGCATGTTCGTGATGTTGGACATCTCGACTGCGTACTTGACGGTCTCGCCACTGTCGGTCTTGATATTGACGTAAAGAAACACGTGAGGATTGCGGAACACCCATTCCGCCACCGTTCCGTTGATCGTCACGACCTTCTCGTGATCGAACATCGCATGGGAATGGTGCGACCAAGCCGGCGACGAGACAGCCAGCGCCATCGCGGCCGCCAGTGCACCGGTCAATCTGAGGCTGTTCAACACCGTCATGGACTCCTACCCCCTTTTCTCCAGCCTATATACCATAAACGTCACCGCCACGAGCCGCGTGGTGGGATTGGACCCGGGGCCAGACGGGGTGCTCGGCACACCGGGCAATACAGGGAACATCATCACGTATTACGACGATCCCGCTTCCCTCGGCGGCTTGGCGTTCCAGCACGTAACGTCGATCGTGTCCCCACGTATACTCGAATGGCGACTGTCGTAGATATTCTGAATCTGCAGATCGATTGATTTTCTCCATTCACATGGGGCCGGGAACAGTCATCCGCCAGGATGACTTCATCACCACCATCGCCGACGCGCTGCAGCACATCTCGTATTTCCATCCGCCCGACTACGTGCGCGCACTTGGCGATGCGTACCGGCGGGAGGAATCAGCCATCGCGCGCGATGCCATCGCGCAGCTGCTCACGAACTCGCGGATGTGCGCCGAAGGCCGGCGGCCGATCTGCCAGGACACCGGCATCGTCGTCGTGTTTCTCACGATCGGGATGGACGTTCGCTGGGACGCTGACCTGAGCGTCGAGGAAATGGTCAATGAGGGCGTGCGCCGCGCCTATCGCCATCCGGACAACGTGCTTCGCGCGTCGATGGTCGCCGACCCTGCCGGAGCAAGAACGAACACGCGCGACAACACTCCTGCGATCGTTCACACACGTCTGGTTCCCGGCAACACAGTGGAAATGAAAATCGCGGCCAAGGGCGGCGGCTCCGAACACAAGGCAGCCTTTGCCACCCTGAACCCGTCGGACGACATCGTCAGTTGGGTGCTGGAAACCGTGCCGGCGATGGGCGCCGGCTGGTGTCCGCCAGGGATTCTCGGGATTGGCATCGGCGGCAGCGCTGAAAAGGCGATGCTTCTCGCCAAGGAGTCACTGCTCGATCCAATCGACATGCACGAGCTGAAGGCGCGCGGCCCGAGCAATCGACTCGAAGAGCTGCGTATCGAAATCCATGACAAGGTCAACGCCCTCGGTATCGGCGCTCAGGGACTCGGCGGGTTGACAACCGTGCTCGACGTCAAAATCCTGGACTATCCGTCTCACGCCGCGTCGCTGCCCATTGCTCTGATTCCGAACTGTGCGGCCACTCGCCATGTCCGCATCGTCCTCGACGGAAGCGGTCCGGCAATGCTGCCCGTGCCCGATCTCGCCGACTGGCCCGACGTCAATTGGGCGCCAGGCCCGGGCGCGAAGAAGGTGAATCTGGACACGGTGGCCCGCACGGACGTCGCCGAGTGGAAGCCGGGTGAAACGCTGCTTCTCTCTGGCCGGCTGCTGACCGGCCGTGATGCCGCGCACCGACTCATCGCAGATCTGCTGGCGCGAGGAGCAGACTTGCCACCCGGCCTCGATTTCACGAATCGCTTTATTTATTACGTCGGACCTGTGGATCCCGTTCGAGATGAGGCTGTCGGTCCGGCGGGCCCGACGACCGCGACGCGCATGGACAAGTTCGCCGAGATGATGCTCGCCCGCACAGGTCTGCTCGGCATGATCGGGAAGGGCGAGCGCGGGCCAGCGGCGATCGAGAGCCTCCGGCGTCACAAAGGCGTTTATCTGATTGCCATCGGTGGCGCTGCGTATTTGATCTCGCGCGCCATTCGATCCGCCCGCGTCGTTGCCTTTCCGGAGCTTGGCATGGAGGCCGTCTACGAATTCGTCGTCGAGAACATGCCCGTGACGGTGGCCGTCGATGTCGAGGGCCGGTCGATCCACGAGACAGGGCCGGCGGCGTGGAAACGCATCAATCTGCGGATCGATGATCGATGACGTGTCACCTGCCCTCTCGCCGATGCTCGTGAATCCCTGTGACACCCGCCTCTTTGGCGCGCCTCCCTCCCAGAACAATCTCGTCGACGTCTTGCTCTCCCTCGTGGCGGGCGTCTTCGAATATCTCGTACTCGGCCTGTTTGTTGCGGTTGACTTGAAACGCCATCTTCCAGGGCCTGGTAAGCACCTTCGGGTCTTCGAGCGTGACCTCGTAGTCGATGCGGTCGGGACCGACCAGCGTCCAGCGTTCCACGACGTGCAACGCGTCGCTATGGAAGCTTCCATGAGAGTCGATCCACGTCCGGTCGTTGAAGTTGGTGACGTCGACAACCAGCGTGTTGCCTTCCCAGCGTCCACGTGAGTCCCCCATCCACAGCTTCACCTGGGGAGCAACGTGCGGGCGACCGTCCAGTGGAATGGCGCGAAAGGCGTGGTTCGATTCGTAGAGAATCACCACATATCCGGGATGCTGAATGAACTGCATGCCACCCGGAACGTAATTGTTGCGCGGCACCCCGTCCAGAAACGCGCGGATATGCGGGTCGATATGCTCCCGTTGCGTCGGCGTGAAGATGTCTCTCAGGATCTGCGTTCTCCTGGCTGCCGCTGCCTGCTGATAGGGAATTCGCCGATCGGGCGGATCGACTATCACGATTGGATTTCGTTCTCCGACCCTGGCCTGAAGAACGTCGTCGGCCGGATCTCGTCCATCCTCGACGCTGTGCGCTGCCCCGACCGCGTCGCTGATCCAGTGTCCCTGCATGTCGGGCTGGCCGTCAGCGAGACGGGGCGGGTTCCAACGGGTTGGCGTGGTTGTCTGTCCGGACGCTGGAAACGGCAGCAGCAACGCGATGATCACGACAGCCGCCAGGAAGGGACCAGCCAAGGAGCTGCGACGCTTGACTTGACCGGCAAACCTCCTTGGCTGGTCCGCCAGTTTTTGCTTGGCGCGCTCCGCGCGCCTGGGCACTCGAAGGTTCATATGAAGTCTCCTCTCAAGAGCGAGAACCGACGCACGCCCAGGTTCCGAATGGATTTCGCCGCGAGCATAGCACCGTTGGGCGAAGGGGTGCGGTTTCGAGTTTCGTTGAATCACGCACCGGGCAGCGCTAGGATGGTCCGGTTTCCGGGAAATCGCCAGGTCAGAAAGGAGACGAACATGTCGCGACTTTCGACCCTCTTATTAGCGGCGGCGCTCATTCTCACAAGCGTAACCGGGGCACTTCAGGCACAAGCCCCTCAGGGAGCTCAGGGCGGCCAGGCCCAGCAGGCGCCCGCGATTCCAGACGGGGCAGGCAAAGAGCTCGTGGCGCGGGCGTGCACGACGTGCCACGGCGTCAATCAGATCACCAACTCGACCGGCTATACGAAGGAGCGCTGGCAGTATCTCTTCTCCACGATGATCAAGCTGCCCGACCCGCAGGCCGATACTGTGGCGCAGTATCTGGCCACGCACTTCCCTCCAAAGCCGGGACGTGAACCAGTACCGGTCCCGGGTCCCGTTCAGGTCTCCTTCCGCGAATGGCAGGTGCCAACGCCCGGCCAACGGGCGCGCGATCCGGTGCAGTCACCCGACGGGATGATCTGGTGGGCGGGCCAGTACGGCAACGTCGTCGGACGGCTGAACCCGCGCACCGGCGAGATGCGCGAGTGGACACTGCCGCAGGGCGCGCGGCCCCACAGCATTGCCGCCGATCGCAGCGGCAACATCTGGTACATGGGGAACGCCAACGGCACCGTGGGCAAGCTGGATCCGAAGACCGGTGAAATGACCGTCTACATCCTGCCGGATCCCGCGGCGCGTGATCCACACACCCCGATCTTCGACCGCAATGGTGTTCTGTGGTTCACCGTCCAGAACGGCAACATGGTCGGCCGGCTCAACCCGGCGAACGGCGAGATCAAGCTCGCCAAAATCCCCACTCCGGATGCGGACCCCTACGGCATCGACCTCGATTCCAAAGGCGTGCCCTGGGTCGCATACACCGGCTCTTACAAAGTCGCCAGCATAGATCCGGTGACGATGGCCATCCGTGAGTATCCCGTTCCGAACGAGAAGTCACGGATCCGCCGCGTCGCGCTCACCAGCGACGACATGGTTTGGTACGTCAACTACTCGCTCGGCACGTTGGGCCGGCTGAACCCGCGCACCGGTGAAGTCAAGGAGTGGCAGTCGCCAAGCGGTCAGGACACACAGCCGTACGCGATTACGGTCGTCAACGACATCATCTGGTACAACGAGTCGCGCCGCCGGCCCGATGCGCTCGTGCGGTTCGATCCGAAGACGGAACGGTTCCAGAGTTGGGCGATCCCGTCCGGCGTCGGCACGCTCCGGAACATGCGCGCGACGGCCGACGGAAACCTCCTGATTCATCAGACCAGCACGAACCGGATCGGGCTGGTCACGATCAATCGGGCGACGACGACAAGCAGCCGATAGCTCGCGGTTAATCCGGCGCGATTGGGCGCCGCGCTCATGGCGCGGCGCCGCTCTCTTGCGCTCGTCGTAGTGTCCGGCTTCAGCCGGACCTTCCAAGTGGCCAGGTGGTCGCCGTGACCGGCGCACTCGCCGGCTCGTACTACAGATAGGAACCCACGTCAGGTGCCCCGCCGGAGCGTTCCGCGCTACTATGGCGTGCCCGCGGGCCTTGCGGCGTCGCTGCCACTCTCCACAGGGGGCGGTTTCGTGAACGGGTGAAGACTGCCCCTCGCCTGCACCTGCCAGGGTAACCGAACGATGAGCAGACGCAGGTGGAGCGTGGCCGTGCGCTCCCTAATCCCGTTCCTGCTGTGCGCACACGCAGCGGTCGCACTCGCCCAGGTCGATCCCGCTCCGCAGCAGCCGGCGACCGCCGCCTCGGTGTCGACGCCTGGCGGCGTTCAGCAAGGAGCACCGGTAAACGTCCAGGGAACGCAGGACAACGGCGGCCGGCGTAGTGTCGCGGCCGTACGCCTGTCCGACACCGAATCGATCACGCTCGATGGCCGCCTCGATGAACCATCGTGGTCAAGGGCCGTGCCCGCGGCCGATTTCATACAAATCGATCCAACCAATGGCGAGCCGGCCACCGAGCGAACAGAAGTACGCATCGTCTTCGATGGCGAGCGGCTCTACCTCGGGGTCACCTGCTTCGACTCGGAGCCGGGTGCATGGATCGGCTGGCAGCTCAGACGCGACGAACGGCTCAATTCCGACGACGGGTTCATGTGGACGATCGACACCTTCCTCGACGGCCGCACCGGCTACTTCTTCGAGATGAACCCGTCCGGCCTGATGGCCGACGCGCTGATGGGCCTCAACGGCGACAACCGGGAGTGGGACGGTATCTGGAACGCGCGCGTGGATCGCGGCGACATCGGGTGGACCCTCGAGATCGAGATACCGTTCCGTACGCTCAATTTCAACCCGGAGAACGACACCTGGGGTATCAACTTCCAGCGGGTCGTCCGCCGCAAGAACGAGCAGTCGATCTGGACCGGATTTGCGCGCAACCAGGGAGTCCGCCGGATGAACAACGCCGGCCTGCTCACTGGCATTCGCGAGGTGACGCAGGGGCACGGCCTCGACATCAAACCGTACGGCCTCCTCTCGGCGCTGGCGTCGCCGGGCCGAGGCAATCCGGCGACGACGACCGACAAAAGTGTCGGGCTCGATCTTTTCTACAATCCGACACCGCTGTTGCGGACGAATCTCACCATCAACACCGACTTCGCGCAGACGGAGGTCGATCAGCGGCAGGTGAATCTCACTCGCTTCTCGCTGTTCTTTCCCGAGCAGCGCGACTTCTTCCTCGACGGCGCCACGTTCTTCGATTTCGCCAGCGACGGCGGCACCGAGAATTTCTTTGGCCCTGTCGGACGCAGCAACGAAGAGCGCGTCATTCCGTTCTTCAGCCGCCGCATCGGCCTGAGCGCCGACGCCACGCCCCAGAAGATCGACTTTGGCACCAAGGTAACCGGCCAGGCGGGTGCGCAGGATGTGGGGTTACTGCACGTGCGCACCGGAGAAGACAACGGTTTCAGCAGCGAGAACTTCACCGTGGCGCGGGTCAAGCGGCGGCTGCTGCAGCAGTCCTACATCGGCGGAATGTACACGCGTCGCGATGGGCTCGCCGGCGCCGGGACGTCCCACACGGCGGGGCTCGATGCACGGCTGGCGACGTCGACTTTCCTGGGCGACCAGAACCTCGAGGGCAGCGGGTGGTTTCTCTACAACGGCCGGCCGGGTGTGTCGAGCGGCAGCAGCGCGTTCGGGGCTTCCCTTCAATATCCGAACGACCTGTGGAACGCGCGCGCGGACGCGAAGGAGGTGCAGGAGAATTTCGATCCGGCCGTCGGGTTCGTCCTGCGGCGCGCTTACCGCCAGTACAGCCAGGCGGTGGAGTACGGCCCCCGCCCCAGCAATCACCGCTATATCAGGCAGGTGACGCTCGGCGGGAGCTTCGATACCGTGGCGGATCTCCACAACGACCTGCTGAAGCGGACGATCGTCGTACAGCCGGCCCAGGTGCAGTTTCATTCACAGGACAATTTCAGATTCACCATCAGCCGCCAATACGAGCGCCTCGATACCCCTTTCGCCATCACCAGCGAGATCACCCTCCCGCAGGGCGCGGCTTACACGTTTCAGCGTTACCGGTTCTTCGTGTCGACGGCGAACCGGCGAGCGCTGTCGATGAACGGGTCGATCGAGTCTGGACAGTTCTATTCGGGCACCAGAGTCGAACAGCAACTGAACGTCAACGTGCGCGTTCGACCGGGACTGTTCGTGTTCCTGACCGGGCAGTGGAACGATGTCAAGCTGCGTGAAGGACACTTCATAACTCGGTTGTACAGACTCGTGGGCGAGGCGCAGTTCTCGCCGTTCATCGCGATCACCAACAACATTCAGTACGACTCGCAGAGCGCCGCCCTCGGCTGGCAGTCGCGATTCCGCTGGATCATCACACCAGGCAGCGATCTGTACATCGTCTACACACACAACTGGCAGGACGACCCGGTTGTCGATCGCTTCTCGACACTCGACAAGCGTCTCGCGTCGAAGATCCTGTATACCTACCGGTTCTGACGATGTACGGGCAAGTAAAAACTTCGAAATGCAAAGTAAAAAGTAAGTTCGAAGTATCGCGGAGTACTTTCAACTTACTTTGCACTTTGAAGTTTGCACTTTGCACTTCGTCAACAACCAGCCATCCCGGACCGGACAGATTCGCGCGTCTCACCAGAGCCCCAATGCCCGCCACCACACAACGCCCACTCCGATCCAGATCGCAATGTTGACGATGCTGACCAGCAAGCCCACTCGCCACCACATACCAAGAGGCACGTGGCCGCTGCCGAAGAGGATGGGCGCCGGCGCCGTGCCGTAATGCGTCAGGCTCGCGAACAAGTTGCTGGAGAAGCCAAGCGCCAGCGCCGCCAGGAAGGGTGGCGTGCCGAGCGCCAGTGCGACCGCGAGAAATGGCGCGTACATCGCGCTGACGTGGGCGGTAATGCTCGCAAAGAAGTAGTGGCTGTAAAAATAGACGAAAACGACGCCAAGGAAGCCCGCGATCCACCCGATCCCTGTAAACATCGACTTGACCTCGTCGGTGAACCATGCCGTCAGTCCGAACTGCCCGAGGTACGTCGCCATCGTGACGAGAGATGCGAACCACACGAACGTATTCCAGGCCTCGTGATCGCGTACGAGGTCATCCCAGCCCAGTACTCCTGTAAGGAGCAATGCCGCGACAGCAATAAGCGCAGCCGCCGTCGTATCCAGGCCGACGGACGATCCACCGATCCAGGCGCCAAGCAGCACGATCGATACGGCGGCCATGATGCCTTCGCTGCGCTTGACGGGCCCGAGCCGCGCGAGCGCAGCGGCCGCCGCCTGTGGCGCATCGCCAGTGGCCGCCGATCCCCGGGCGCACAGCCAGTAGATGAAGACCGGGACCACGAGCAGACTGACCGCCCCCGGCACTGACGCCGCCAGCGCCCACAGGTTCCAACTGATCGGCACGCGCTGATCGGCGGCGAGCTGAACGATCAGCGGATTGGCCACCATCGCAGTAATGAACATGGCGCTCGTGACCACCGTTCCGTTGTACGCCGTCAGGGTGAGAAACGCGCGCGTCCGCGCATGCGCGACCGGTTCTGGTGCAATGACCCTTATGAGCGACTGAAGGATGGGGAAGATCACTCCACCGGCACGTGCGGTGTTGCTCGGGATCAACGGCGCCAGCACGAGATCGGCGGCAACGATGCTATATCCGAGTCCAACCGTGGTGCGCCCGAATGCCTTCACCATGCCGTACGCGATGCGAGCGCCGAGGCCGGTCTGGATAAAACCGCATGCAAGGAAGAAGGCAGTCACAACGAGCCAGACGGTCGGGTTCGCAAAGCCGCTGAGCGCTTCGTTGATCGTGAGCGTGCGCGTCGCCAGCGTCGCCGCCAGGCCGACGGCCGCCATTGCGGCCATCGGCAGCGGCCTCGCTATGACTCCAACGACGGTAGCAACGAATATGGCGAGCAGCCGCCAGGCGCGAGGATCGACCGGATCCGGGCGCGGCAGCAACCAGATGCCGATGCCGACGCAGATGACCAGCGCGAGACGCCTCGAACGCGGCGCCATGAGGCAGGGATCAGATCAAAATGATGAACGACGAGCCACTAGAACACAGAGCCAAATATTGCTCCGTGTCTCTGTGTCTCCGTGGCCTGTGATCGTGGGGCTTTGCTACTGCCACGCGGAATAGATCGGTTTCCCTATTAGATATCCCTGGTTGGCACCCGGACGCGGGCGGAATTTCTGAAATCGTCCGGCGTCCACTTCCGCGACGTAGAGGTTGCCTTCCTGATCGGTGCTGATCCCGTGCACACCCCAGAGCGTCCCTGGGAAGTCGCCAACCGTACCCCACGAATACAGCAGACGACCGTCGAGGTCGTACTTCAACATCTTGTGCGTATTACGGTCGAAGGCGACCACAGTGCGATCCGCGCCAATTTGAATGAGATGCAGGCTGGACGGCCTTACCGCAATCTTCCACTCGGACAGATACTTGCCGCTGTCGTCGAAAATCTGGACGCGGTGGTTGGCGCGGTCGTTGACGAAGACGCGCCGCGTCTCGACGTCGACCGCGACGCCGTGCACGTTGTTCATGTAGCCCGGACGTGTTTCTTCCCCTTCGTCGCCGGATCCCGAACCCTTCATGCCAAAGTCGAGCAGGAACGTGCCGCTGGCATCGAACTTGGCGACGCGCGTGCCGTTATATCCATCAGCGACGTAGAAGCTGCCGTCGGGCAGCCACGCCATGAACGTCGGCCGGTTGAAATGCGTGGCATCGGCGCCCGGCACGTTGGGCGTGCCGATCGTCTGCACCAGCTGCTTGCCATCGTTCGTGAACTTGTAGATCGCGTGCATGTGGTCGTCTACGAGCCAGACGTGTTTCTCCGCATCGTAGGGACTCACGTACACCGAGTGCGGGCGCTTCATGATCTTGTCCCACTGCGTCCACTCTTCGATGATGTTGCCCTGCGCGTCGACGACGGTCAGGCAGTGCTCCCAACGGGCGTCAACGCCCACCTCGCGATGCGGGGGCTGTGCGCCCCGCCAGAGATCCATGCCCTTCGCCGGATCCTGCCCCGTCCCGCCAGCGCCCGGAAGGGCCGTCGCCGTTGCGCTGCGCCAGGGAACGCCGCCAATTGGAAACTGAATGCTCGGGCCGACGTCAGGAAACCGTCTGACCTGCGGTCGTGGCAGGTTTGGGAGCTCGCCGCGCGAAACGAGGTACACGCGATTCGGGTTCTCGGCGAAGATGCCCTGTCCCGCGCCCCACGTCCACTTGTCGTGCCCGGGAAGGGTGCTGATGTCCTTCGGCCACCCCTCGACGACTTCGTATGGACCCATGTGGTCCTGCGTTCCAATCGCGTCGGCGACCGCTGAAAATCCTGTGGTCGCGGGTGGCGCGGCGGCTTGTTCGCGAGCCGGCATGAGCCGATTGCCGAGCGGAACGCCAGCAGCCAGTCCCGCGGCCAGCGCCAATACAACGGTTGCTCCTTTATTCATGCCTCTCCTCCGGTGACCACGAAGCTAATCAAGTCACAAGGCTCAAGTCACAAATCCCAAGTCACAACAGCCGATCGCTGTCTTGTGACTTGTGACTTGTGACTTGTGACTTAACTTGCTACTGCCACACCGCCTTGACGGGCTTGCTAATCAAAAACGCGGGATTGGCGCCGGGACGCGGCGTGAACTTCTGGAAGCGCCCTGAGTCGACTTCCGCCACGTACAGGTTCCCTTCCTGATCGGTGCTCATGCCGTGCACACCCCAGACGGTGCCGGGGAAATCGCCGATCGTCCCCCACGAGTAGATCAGGCGGCCGTTGAGGTCGTACTTCAGCATTTTGTGCGTGTTGCGATCGAAGGTCGCGACCGTGCGGTCGGCTCCGATCTCGACCATGTGCAGACTCGACGGACTCACACCAATCTTCCATTCCGACAGGTACTTCCCGTTCTCGTCGAAAATCTGGACGCGATGGTTGTCGCGATCGTTGACGAACACGCGCCGCGTCTCCACGTCAATGGCGACGCCGTGGACATTGTTCATGTAGCCCGGACGCGTCTCCTTGCCCGATTCGCCAGGCATCCCGAAATCCATGAGGAACTTGCCGCTCGCGTCGAACTTCGCCACGCGCGTGCCGTTGTAGCCGTCCGACACATAAAAGGTTCCGTCGGGCAACCACGCCATGAACGTCGGCCGGTTGAAATGCGTACCGTCTGCGCCGGAGACATTCGGTGTGCCGATCGTCTGCACGAGCTGCTTGCCATCGTTGGTGAACTTGTAGATGGCGTGCGTGTGGTCGTCCACGACCCAGACGTACTTGTCCGAATCGTACGGGCTCACGTAGACGGCGTGCGGGCGCTTGAACATCTTGTCCCACTGCGTCCACTCTTCGATGATGTCGCCCTGCGCGTTGACGACAATCAGGGTGTGCTCCCACCGCGAATCGACGCCAAGCTCGCGATAGGGCGGCGCGTTGCCTCTCCACAGGTCCATTCCCTTCGCAGGGTCCTGCCCTGAGCCGCCGCCGCCGGGCGGCGCGGCCTGGTTGGCGTTGCGCCACGGGAGCCCGCCAACGGGAAACTGCACGTTCGGCCCCACATCGGGATACCGCTTCGCCGCCGGACGTTTGATGTTCGGCAATTCGCCGCCGCCGAGCAGATAGACGCGGTCCGGGCTCTCCGCGAAGATGCCGCGCGCGCCACCGTACGTCCATTTTTCATGGTTGGGGAGCGTTGCGAGATCTTTGGGCCACCCTTCTTGCACGTCGTACGGACCGGAAATGTCTTCCGCGCCAACGGCATCGGTCACCGCCGCCGCAGTCGTCGCCGCAGAACTCGTCGTCGTCGATTCGGCCTCCGCGCTTGGCGACATCAGACGTCCACCAAGCGGAACCCCGGCGGCCAGGCCAACCGCCAGAGCGAGCACTGTGGTTACTGTTTTGTTCATGACGCTCCTCCGCGCGGCAGACTATACAAGTCACAAGGCACAAGTCACAAGGATCAAGTCACAGACACAACTGGGCTTTGGACCTTGGGGGTTGGTCCGGTCTCGAGTAGCGCAGGCGTGCGCCTGCACGCGTCGAACGGCGTGCTGCTATCGTCGAGGCGGCGGGGCCACGTTCACGCCTGCAAGGTTGGCCTTCTCGAGCGAAGTCTTCACGAATCCTGATTGGCGCACATCGGCGAGGAATCGGTTCACCTCGTCGAGCTGCGGCCGCTTGCCTTTCGCCACCACCATCGACTGCAGCGTCGCGGTGAAATCATCCGACAGCACACGCAGCCCTGGCACTTCGCGCACCATTTCTTCCATGCGCGTCCGGTTGGCCGCAAACGCATCGAACTTGCGGTCCAGCAGCATCTTTCCGATCGCTGCGTTCGGCGGAACGGAAGACAGCGACTCGACGCGCGCGTTTTTCGCGTGCTCCCGGACCCACACCTCGGGACTCTGACCGGCGATCCCGCCGATGGTCACGCCCGCCCGATCGACGTCGGCAGACGTCTTGAAAGTGGAGTCCGCGCGGACGGCGTAGGCGCTGCCAGAGCTCGAATACGGGTCGGAGAAGTCCACTTGCGTCGCTCTCGCGGCCTCGTAGGCGAGAAAGCCGATGTCCATCTTGCCGCTTCTCACGCTCTCGAGCACCGCGCCCGCCGACGGCAGCGGCGTGATCTCGTACTTCACGCCAAGGCGCCGCGCCAGCTCACGCGTCAGGTCGGCGGCGGGACCGGTGACGGCGCCCGTCTTCGCATCGACGCGACCCTGCACCGGGTTGTTCTCGATGAACGACGCGCGGAGCGTCCCTGTCGGCGCCAGAGTGGACTGCTGAAGCGGAAGAACGAGGAGGATCGCAATGAAGAGATGTGTCAGCTGCATCGTCGCACCAATTCATGACAAGGGCCACGATCTGTTCATGTAGGGCGCGGCTTTACGCCGCGCCAGGCGGGCCATAAAAGACCCGCCCTACGGCTCCGTGGCTCGTGAGTCCTTATCGACTGCTGGTCGTCGCGGTTCTGGGAACCGAGCGTCCGTACACCTGGAACGTGTGGACGTGGATGTATCCACCTGTGCCGTGGCCGCTCCCGGGCATCAAGTCGACGAAGCCCACTTCATCGACGCGGCTCAGATCCGGAGTCACCCAGATCGTGTTGAACGCACCGCCCGTGCCGCCCATCGTGACCACGCGTTTCGGATCGAGCTTCACCCAACGGATGAACGCCGGCACGAATTCGCTCGTCACCAGCATCGGCACCGAGGCGGATGTCTGGTCGCCCACGTACATCGTTCCGTCCGCGAGCTTCACTACCGGGCGAACAACGTGGAAACCCGACGTTTTGACCGCCCAGCGAATCTTGGCCGTGCCAGTCAAATCCACGAAGCTCGACTTGTGCCTGAAGAGCGTCGCGAACGGATCTTCGCACTCACCCGACCACACGCTGAACGGCGTCGTTTCGCTGCCGGGGTTGCCGGACGTCAACAGACAACTCTCGTGCAGACCGGTACTGCTTCAACTCGAGGTTCGCGTCGCCGATGTTCTCCTGCACGAGCTTGGTCTGGCCGGTCTGGCTCGGTGGACGCACCCAGTTCACGTCGAAAAAGAGCGATGCCGCAGAGGCGCGCGCCGCGCCGGTGCCGCCGCCACCCTGTCTACCTTGTGCCGGAGCGGCCTGCTGCGCCGAAAGGCTGCAGATCATGCCGAATCCGATGATGACACTCGCAATCGAGAGATGACGACGCATGGAGCCCTCCTCGAAGCACATCCTCGCAATCAGCCGGAACGACGGGGTGAGTCTACGTCAATTAGGTGGTAGGTGGTAGGTGGTAGCCCTGAGCGTGCTATCGTGTGCCTGCTTCGCCGAAGGTAGGCGAAAGCGGGGCCTGGTGCAGCCATGACGAGAACATTTGCCATATTCGTCGCACTCCTGGGAATGACCGCGCTCGCGCATGCCCATCATTCCATCGCCGGTGTCTACGACGGTTCTCGAGAGATGACCGTCGAAGCGGTGGTTTCACAGTTTCGATTCGTCCAGCCGCACCCGTATGTGATCGTCGACGTACGGCGGGGCGGCGCCGCAGAACAGTGGCATCTCGAGCTCGACAACCGTTGGGAGCTGGTGGAAATTGGATTCACAGAAACAACATTGAAGCCGGGCGATCGCGTCGTCGTCAGCGGCAGCCCGGCGCGCGGGGAGGCCCAACGCATCTACGTCCGACGGCTGGATCGTCCGGCCGACGGATTCGGCTACGAGCAGGTGGGCAACCGGCCGCGTCTTCGAAAATCCGGGCGCTAGACAATTCGGTGTTACACGCGTGCGGGATGATCGTCTCTGATTCGCAAAGGGAGCCCTGATGATTTGTCCGTCGATCTCCAACCCCTTCAAAACTGCCATCTTGTTCCTGAGCGTGCTGGTGTTGACATCCGATGCGGCGTTCGCGCAATGCGGCGCCGTGCCGGCCCACGCCGCGCTGACAGCGGCGCTGGACGGAGTGGTCGCCCCGGGAAATCCAGCCGTGAACGGCGGACTCGCCTTTGAGATGTGGGCAACGGTCGTAAACCGCGATGGCATCGTCTGTGCCGTCACGTTCAGTGGCGGGGATCGGGATGACCAGTGGCCGGGCAGTCGAGTCATCTCGGCCCAAAAGGCCAACGCCGCAAATGCGTTCAGCCTTGCCAGTTTCCCGCTTTCGACGGCCAACCTCTACTCGGCAGTCCAGCCCGGAGGAACCCTCTTCGGCCTTCAGGAAAGCAACCCGGTCAACACCGAGGTCGCATACCAGGGGGCACCGGCTGCCTACGGAACGATGGGTGATCCGATGGTGAACTTCAAGATCGGCGGCGTGAACGTATTCGGCGGGGGTCTGGCGCTCTACAACGCCGCTGGGGAACTCGTCGGTGCCGTTGGTGTCAGCGGTGACACGTCATGCACGGACCACATCGTGGCCTGGAAGCTCCGGCACGCGCTGAATCTCGATAACGTTCCGGGCGGCGTCGCGGGCGGCACGGACAACATCATCTTCGATATCAGGGGAGCCCAGGGCAACTTCAGCAGCAAGAGTGGATTCGGACATCCCGAGTGTGGATCTGGAACAGCAATCGCCGAAGCGCTTCCGGAGACGCATCCGATCGGCGCGGCTCCGTAGTTATTCGGTCCGGCTAAAGCCGGACACTACGTACGGTCCGGCTGAAGCCGGACACTACGTACGATCTCACTAACCCGTTTTGAGTTGGAGGGTTGTCATGTCGAATGCAGGCCGGGTTGGATTGGCGTTGGCAGCGGGCGCTGCGCTCGTCGTGCTCTCCCAGGCCGTCGATGCGCAGAACAGTTCCTATCAGACGGTCGAGAATTTCTTCAAGATGCCAGAAGGTAGAAAAGTCGGATCGACGGCCGGCATCACCATCGATCCGGACGGCACCAGCATCTGGGCATTCGAACGGTGCGGCGGACAGGATTGCGTCGGGTCAACCGCCGCCCCCATTCTGAAGTTCGATGCGTCGGGACGGATGACCAGGAGCCTCGGCGCAGGAATGTTCGTCCGCCCGCATGGCATTCACGTGGACCGCGAAAACAACATCTGGGTCACCGACGGAGACGGCCCCGACGGCAAGGACGCCCGCAGAAACGGCAAGGGGCATCAGGTGTTCAAGTTCAGTCCGGACGGCAAGGTGGTGATGACGCTCGGCAAGGCGGGCGTCGCCGGCGCCGGGCCCGACACATTCAATATGCCGTCGGCGGTCTTCGTGGCACCGAACGGCGACATCTTCATCGGCGACGGCCACGGCGGAAATTCGAACGCGCGGATGCTCAAGTTTTCGAAGGACGGCAAGTTCATCAAGACCTGGGGCAAGAAGGGGACCGCCCCCGGCGACTTCGAGACGCCTCACACACTGGCCATGGATTCGCGCGGCCGGTTGTTCGTCGGTGACCGCGGCAACAACCGGATCCAGATCTTCGACCAGGAAGGAAAGTTCCTCGAAGAGTGGAAGCAGTTCGGCCGGCCGAGCGGGATATTCATCGACCGGAACGACATTCTGTACGTGGCGGACCATCAGTCGGATGCAAAGACCAACCCCGGGTTCAGCAAGGGGATCACTATCGGCAGCGCGAGAGACGGCAAGGTGACCGCGCGCATTCCCGATCCCGATCCCGAAGGATCACAGGAAGGGGTGGCAGCCGACGCCAAAGGCAATATCTACGGATCGCTGACAGGTGGAATGGCGCTGAAGAAATACGTGAGGAGCGGCACCTAGCACATTGCTGCGGTAGCGCGCAGGCTTAGCCTGCGCGCTACATTTAGAACTGCTGGACAGGGGCAATCGCTGCGGTGCGGCTTCTCTGCATGAGATAGATTGCTGCTCCCACGATCGTCGCCAGCGTCACCATCAATACGCCGGACAGCCACACCCCCTGATACTCGACGAGCGCGCCGGTCTGTCCACGGCCCATGAAAACACCGATATAGCCACTCCCGGCGAGCGCGGTCGCACCGGCGAGCTGCGCCACCATGTTGACGAAGCCGGTCACCGCCGCCGTCTTCTGCGGCCCGTAGGTATCCGCGACCGCTGCCGTGATGAGCGTGAAGCAGTTGACGGCGATGCCGATCAGCGCCGCCACGATGGCGAGAAGCCAGAGCGCGGTCACGCGCATCGAGAGCAGCTGAAACAGCCCTATCGACAGCAGCAACCAGGCGATCACCACCGCGGTTCTCGAAACGCCCCGCCGCACCAGCGCATCCGACAGCCTACCGGCGACGGGCAGTCCAAGACCGCGTCCGACGAAGGAAAACGCGACGGTCGCGAACACGCCCCCCGCGACGACCGCCGCGTTCGTCTCGAAGCCGTGGGCTTCAGCGTAGACGTCGGCGAGATAGACGGATATCCACGCCTGCGAGAGACGAGTGCCGATGATGAAACCAGAAAAGAGCGCGGCGAAGCACCATAGGCACGGGTCCGACAGCATCTGCGTTGTAAATGGCGTTCTCGTCGTCGGCGCCTGTCCCGGGGGGGCTGATCTCAGGAACGCGAGACACAGCACTCCCACTGCAGCGATCCCCAGGGCCACCATGTTGGTGGCGTCGCGCCAGCCGGCCGCGAACGAGATCGCCAGTACCGGCAGCAGGAAAAATGCGGCGCCCTCACCCACCGCACCGCCTACCCCTCCGAACGCAGCCTGGCTGAACCCGCGCTCGTTCTGCGGAAACCAACGTGCGATGCCGCCGGCGATCGACACGTATGCCGCTGCTCCGGCGATGCCGGCAGCTGCACGCCACAACAACAGCGCCTGTTCGGACTGGCTCGTCGCAAAGCCGACCATCGTCGCCGCTGTCAACAACATGCCTAACGTGGCCATCGTGCGGCTGCCGAACTTGTCGGCGGCAATGCCCCACGGCATCTGAAAGATCGCGTAGGCGTAGAAGAACGACGCACCAAGCAGGCCAATCGCGGCGCGATCGAGCTGGAAGTCCGCCTGGATGAACTTCTGGATACCGGTGTAGTTCTGCCGCGAGAAGTGGCTCGTCGCGTACGCAAGAATCCCGAACAGGAGGATGACCCAGCGATACGAGCTGTGAGTGCTCATGACACCGTGCTCTCCTGTGTTGCCGCCAGCAGCTTGCCGAGCGATGACATGTCGTCGAGGTCATCGATGCGGCCGAGGACTTCCCATGCCTGCTCGGTGGCCGATGACGACAACACCCGCTCTGCACATTCCGAGAACTTCTCGTGCAGCTGCCCTTCCGACGCCGGTCGCGCCGGATATCCTCGTGCGCCGTCCGCCGACTGCCTCAACTCACGTCCATCACGCAGTCGGATGGTGACGCGTGTGTTCGACAGCGGCGCGGTCGAATCGAACGCGGGCTCTACACGCATCGACACTCTGGACATGAGCGCCTGGATTGCGGATGTCCGCATGCGATCCGGCTCGAATGTGCCGATGCCGATCCGCCCGTCGGCAATCGCGGCGGCTGCGCAGAACGGCATGCTGAACTTGCCTTCGAGGCCCGTGACGGGCCGGTCGTAAATCAGCAGACGCGGTGTCATTGAATCGACTTCGACGTCGACAGACTCGACCTCGTCGAGCGTAAACCGCTCGCGGTACTTGAGGTCCAGCAACACGTCGAGAGCGGGATGGGTCGCGGCGCACGACGGATACAGCTTGACCGCAATCCCCGTGGTCAGGATTTCCCAGTGACTGTGCAGCTCCACTACGGCTCTGTCCAGGTCAAGGTGCTCCGAGTCCATCGCTGCCAGGAATCCCTGCGGTCCGTCGAGTGCGCCCTCGCTTGCGTGACATCCACGTTGCGCAAGAAGAGCAGCGACGACGCCGTTCCGTGCGGCCATTCCTGCATGTAGAGGCTTCACCATGCTTCCAAGGTTTTCCTTGAGGCCGCACGCGGATGATGCCGCGATCCCGAGCGCGTGCCCTGTTTCAACGCTCGCCAGGCCGAGCACTCGCGCTGCGGCGGCTGCCGCGCCGACGGTCCCGATTGTCGACGTGCAATGCCAGCCCCGCTGGTGATAGTGCCGCGGATTCATGACTTTGCCGAGCCGGCACTCCAGCTCGAACCCGACGACATAGGCTTCGAGCAGCGTCCGGCCCGAGGCGTGCGACAGTTCGCATGCGGCCAGCGCCGCGGGAAAGAGCGCGCAGCTTGGATGGGCAAGCGAGACGAAGCACATGTCGTCGAAATCGAGCGCATGCGCCGCCACGCCGTTGGCGAATGCAGCCCAGCTGGCCCCAGTCCTGACGGCAGTTCCGATAATGACGCATCGACCGTGTCCCTCATCCACCGCGACCGACTGAGCGGCGCGCGCGACCGGTTCGACGGATCCGGCCAGCGCCACTCCAACCGTGTCGCGAACGGCGTTCGCGGCACGTTGCAATGCCGCCTGCGGCGGCTCGGCGTGCGCCACGAACTCGGCGAGGCGTTCGGCATTACCCGTCATCAGTAGGATCGCGGCAACCCTAGCACGTGCTCGGCCACGTAGCTGAGGATCAGATTTGTGGAGATGGGGGCGACCTGATAGAGGCGGGTCTCTCTGAACTTGCGTTCGACGTCGTATTCCTCGGCAAAACCAAATCCGCCGTAGGTCTGAACCGTGACGTTGGCCGCTTCCCACGACGCGTCGGCCGCGAGCAGCTTGGCCATGTTCGATTCCGCCCCGCAGGGCTGTCGCTGATCGAACAGCTCCGCGGCGCGCACGCGCATCAGATCCGCCGCCTCGACGTTGACGTGCGCCCGGGCGATCGGGAACTGGACACCCTGGTTCTGTCCAATGGGCCGGCCGAAGACGACGCGCTCCTTCGCGTATCGCGTTGCGCGTTCGATGAACCACCGGCCGTCTCCGATGCATTCGGCGGCGATGAGGATACGCTCCGCGTTCAATCCGTCGAGGAGATATCGGAACCCCTTGCCCTCCTCGCCAACGAGGTTCGCCACGGGCACCCTCAATCCATCGAAGAACAACTCCGTCGTCGCATGATTCATCATCGTCCGTATCGGACGAATCGTGAGGCCGTTGCCAACTGCGGTGCGCATGTCCACCAGCAGCATCGACAACCCCTCGGTGCGTCGCTTGACTTCCTCGAGCGGAGTCGTCCGGACCATCAGGAGCATCAGATCGGAATGCTCCGCGCGCGAGATCCAGACTTTCTGGCCGTGCACGACGTACGAATCACCGTCTCTCACGGCCATCGTCTTCATCTGGGTGGTATCTGACCCCGTCGTCGGTTCGGACACGCCAAACGCCTGAAGGCGGAGTGTGCCGTCGGCGATACCGGGAAGATACGCGCGCTTCTGCGTGTCGCTGCCATGCCGGAGCAGCGACCCCATGATGTACATCTGAGCGTGGCACGCACCTGCGTTGGCGCCGCACCGGTTGACTTCTTCAAGAATGATGGCGGCCTCCGAGATGCCGAGCCCTGCTCCGCCATACTCAGTCGGGATGAGAGCCGCCAGATATCCCGCCTGGGTCAGCTCCGCGACGAACTCCTCGGGGTAGCCGCGCTCGACATCCAGTTGCCGCCAGTACGGGTCCGGGAAACGCGCGCATATTTCCCCTACGCTCTGGCGCAGATGGCGATGAAGCTCCGCGGTTTCGGCAGAGGAGCGCTTTTCGTGCGCGTGGCTGAGATCGCTTGTCACCATGTCAGTCGACTGTACCCGGATAGATTAACGCGCTCATTCGAAGGCTTTCGCTCCAAGCAGCGCCTCGCGAAATCGCGTCTTGATGTAGGTGCCGTCGCGCGCGGGGACCCGCAGCGCCGGCTGGCTCGGCAAAACCTTGACGACTCCGAGCAGCGGGCCCTGGCCGCTGTAGATCACCGGGACCCACGCGGCCAGTTCCTCGGAAGTGTAAATCGTGGCCGTCGAAGCAAAACCTGCCGCGGCCGCAATCCCGGCCAGATCGGTTCCCAGCGCAGTATGCGACTCCTGCATCCCTGTCTCGCCGTAGTGCTCGTTGTCGAGGACGACGATCGACAGGTTGGACGTACGGTTCGCGCCGATGGTGGCAAGGCTTCCAAGACCCATCAGTAATTCGCCGTCGCCCGTCACGACCACCACCCGTCGCTGCGGCTGAGACAGCGCCAGTCCCAGGCCGACCATGGCGGCGCCTCCCATGGCGCCCCACAAATAGAAATTGAATGGAGAATCACCGGCCGCCGCCACATCCCAGGTTGGCGATCCGAGACCCGTGACCACAAGCGCATCACCGCGTTTCTGGAGAATATCGGCAACCGCGGCGCGGCGTTCGAGAACGAGACGACTCATGACTGCTACTCGAACTTCTTCGCGCCAATCACGCGCTGACCGATGAGGAGCGCAACGGCACGGCTCGATACGAACGCCATCTGCGCAGCCGCCGCGACACTGAGGCCGAGGTCGCCCGCCGTGTCGACCTGCTGGACGATGACACCTGATTGCTCCAACACGCCCGCAGTGTGCTGGCCCATGGGCACCTGCCACGGATTCGTCTCGCCCCACTGCCCGCGCATCGTCACGACCATCAGCAGCGGGAAGCGGCATTCTTCAATCAACGACAGCATGTTGATGCAGTTTCCGACGCCGCTCGATTGCATCAGCAGAACGCCGCGGGCACCGCCCAGCCATCCGCCGGCAACCAGCGCAACGCCCTCTTCCTCTGTCGTCAACGGCACGGTGCGCATCGCCGCATCGGCGTGGCAGAGCTGTATCAGCTCCTTGTGTCCGGCATCGGGCACATAGGCGACCTGGCCGATGTTCGATTGTTTCAGCGCTTGATAAATATCCCGAGCCCAGATGGACTGAGCGACCGACTCGTCAGGCACTGGGGGAATGATATCGAAGGGAGAAGGGAGAAGGGGGAAGGGAACCCTAACCCCTAACCCCTAACCCCTTCCCCCTTTCAGGACTCAGCTGTCAGAACGCCAGGCGGAACCCGAGCTGCACCGAGCGCGAGCCGTACGCGACGTCGGGGTTGTACACCGGCCTGCCATACAGCGGGCTGTCGACGTCGGTCGTAAACGATCCGTAGTTTGCGTAGTCGAACAGGTTGAACACCTCGAAGATGCCGTCCAGGCTCCGGCGCCCTCCCAGCGGGATCCGCTGCTGCAACCGCATGTCCACGCGGTGCAGCGCAGTGCCGACAAAGCTGTTGCGCTCGATGATCGAGCCATCGTCACGCCGTCGCGTGCCGCCTGCCTGACCGGTGTCGCGCACCTGGCAGGATCCGCAGCTCACGCCCGTGCGCATGCCGGAGCCGTAGAAGTAGAGGCCGCTCAGTTGCAGTCCCCTGCCGACGTCCCAGATCCCGTTCAGCACGGCTCGATGGCGCTGGTCGGTGGCCGCGTAAGTGTACTCACCCGCGACGTCCGGTTGGAGGGCGAACGTAATCGGGCGGCATTCGGCGTTGCTGTCCGCTCCCCGTATCATCTGACAAGGCGGCCCCTGCGAATCCTTGACCGCGCCGAAGGTGTAGTTGCCGGCCACCTGCCACCGGTTGCTGAACCGTTTCGTGAGCGAGGTCACCAAGGCGTGCCAGTTCGACCACCCCTGCATGTACTCGCCGTTGATGTATCCCCATTCCGGATAGACCCGCGACGCGATGATGCCGAAGGGAATGTTGTCGCCGGTATTCGGGTCGTACGTCAGGTTCTGGTTGTTCGTCACTTCCTCCTGCCGCTGACCGGTGTATTGGTAGCTGACCTCGACGGCCCACTCGGTCCCCAGCTGCCGTGACACGCCGACCATGGTCTGGTGGCTATAGCTGTTGTCGTGAATCGTCGTCGGAATCTCGGACGTGATCTCACGACGAATGCAACCAGGCGTCAGAGCGGTCGAACAGAGACGTGACTGCGCCTGCTGGTACGAGGGGAAGGCTCCGCCCCATGGATTCATCGCAAAGTCGGCACGCTGGTCGAAGGCGACCTCCGGAATGATCGTCTGGATGTTCAGGTTGGACTGGTGGGCCGCGTCGTTCTCCAACTGCGTGTAGTACTTTCCGTAACCCCCCCGCAGCACGGTGAATTCTCCCAGTCGATAGGCAAAGCCCACTCGCGGCTGCACCCAATCCAGCTGGTGCGGACGATCGCCGGACATCCAGGGGAGCAGCTGCTTCTTCTCACCCATCACGCCGAGATCGGCATCCCACCTAATCCCGACATTCAGCGTCAACTGGTCCGAGATGCGCCAGTCGTCCTGGAACCAGGTGGCCATCGCATGTCGGTCGTTCAAGAGATGGAAGTCGCCTACCGACTGCCGATACCGCACCGACAGTGGACTCAGCGCGTTGTAATTCCACGTGGACCAGTCGAAGGGGTCCGGGAACATGGCAACCAGCTGCGCCTCGGTCGGACGCCGTGCGGCGCCGCCGGTGGTCGCCTGCAACATGCCGTTGCAGAAGCTGCACCAGTCGAAGTGGAAGTTGTGCTTCAGGAACTCGCCGCCCATCCGCATGTCATGGCGACCCCAGCCTTCGAACGAGGCCGTGAAGTCGTCGCGAATCTGCCACGTCTTCTGCCCGATGATCTGCGGCAGATTCGTCGCCGTGCCGATGTTGTAGCCCGACAACTGAATCCGGGGAGAGCCGCCAAGCGCCGCGCTCCCGCCGCCACCCAGCACGGAGCCATCCGACATCGTGTGGTCGCTCATCACCGGATAGGTGCCGCCAGGGTAATTGGGGGGTGGACCGCCCCTGAATGACGCCAGACTCGTGATGTCCCAGTCGTACAGGTAATAACCAGCCTTGATCTCGTTGACCTTGTTATTGGAGAGCACCTGCGTCAACTGATTCCAGTACTGGCTCGACGTGCGCCACCACTGAGACGCGCCAGATGGATGGGTTGTTGCGCCGCCGGCGCCTCGCAGTGGAACGAACTGGGTGTACGCGTTGACTCGACTCGACAACCGTGTCTGCGGCGTGAACTGGAAGTCCACTTTCACGCCACCGGTGCTCTGCGTCCGAGTTCCCTGAAGGTCGACATTGAACGCCGGGAATGGGCCGCTGTAGACGGCGGTCTGCGGCTCGCGTTCGTATTCGTAGTTGCCGAAGATGTGAATGCGGTCACGCCGGATCGGTCCGCCATAGGTCGTGCTGTACTGCTGGTTCGAGAAGGGGATCACACGGTTCTCGACGGGATCCTTGGCCGCCCAATCGGAGTCGCGGAAGTACCCTGAGAGTGTTCCCGCCGGCGTGTTGGTGCCCGACTTGGTCACCGCGTTTACGATGACGCCCATCGAGCGTCCCTGCGTGGCGTCGAACCTGTTGGTGACGAACTCGAACTCCGCAATCGAATCGCGACTGAATCGCGGCTGTCCGAACCCGGCCCCGGCGACGCTGTTGGTGACCTGCTGGCCGTCCATGTTGATCTGGAAGGCGGTCTGCGAGCGTGGTATCGGCGTCTCGCCGCCCGTGTTCGCACGGCTTCCGGGTGCGAGCAGCGTCAGGTCGAGCCAGTTCCGACCGTTGAGCGGCAGGTCCTGCATCTGGCGCTGGTCGATGTTGGCCGTCGCGGTTGACGTCGTGACGTTGATGAGCGGTGCTTCTCCGGTAACGGTGACGGTCTCCTGCACGGAGGACGGCGCCATCTGCAGCGTCATCGTGGCGAGCTGGCCGACCTGAATCTGCACGCCGGTCCGTGTGACCGTGGCAAACCCCTGCAGTTCGGCGGTCAGGCGATAGACTCCGATGCGAACGGGCACGCGGAATTCTCCGGTGCCGTCGGTAATCGCTACGAAGGTATTGCCGGTTTCTTCGTTGATTGCAGTGATCGTCACGCCGGGCAGCACGCCGCCCGTCGAGTCGGTTACGGTGCCGTTGAGAGTGGCGTCCTGCGCAAAGCCCGTGACAGGTAGCATCAAGAACGCGCCGACAAGTACCAACCACGCAGACCGTTTACTCAATTCCTTCATGGCGCCTCCGGCCGGTAGTGGACGACGTTGTCAATTGACGTGGCGACGATCCCGCTTGGACCGCTGGGCCAGCCCCTGGCTGGTTTGAGTGTGGATGGGGGCCTAAATATACTCCCTCATCGCGCTTGTCAAATCGGCTGTTCGACGAGCTCTTGACCGCGCTCAGATCTGCGGGGACGATAAACTGCCGCCACGCGCGAGAGGTGACATATGAAGTTCATGCGAGTCCACCGCCGCCTCGTCATCAGCTCTCTTGTCGTCGCATTCCCGCTGTTCACGCTCATCGTCGTTGCAGGCGTGGCGCAGATGCGGCTGGCGGGCACGATGACCGACACTGCCGCCCGATTGCTGGCCTCGCTTACACCCGAGCAGAAGACACGGCTCAATTACGACTTCGACACGCTCGAGCGTTTCAATTGGCACTACATTCCGCGCATGCGAAAGGGGCTGGCTCTCCGGGAGCTGAGCGCGAATCAGAAGAAGCTTGCGCTCGATCTGTTGAGAAGCGGTCTCAGCACGTACGGCTATGACACGGTTCAAAAAATCATGAGCCTCGAGCCTATCCTGAGGGAACGGGAAAAAGACGGCTCGATGCCGATGGTCCGCGATCCGGAGAACTACTACACGCTCGTGTTCGGCACACCGTCCCGCGAAACGCCGTGGGCATGGCGAATCGAAGGCCACCACGTGTCCGTGAACTTCACGATTGCAGGGGGCCGCGTCCAGGACGATGTGATTTCAAATACGCCGTTGTTCTTCGGGGCCGAGCCGGCGGAGGTCCAGGGCGGCCCGACGAAAGGCCTGCGGGCAATCGGCGCGGTCGAGGACAAGGCGCGGGCGCTGATTGACGCGCTGGATCGGCAGCAGCAATCTCTGGCCATCGTGTCGAAGACCCTGCCGGGCGACATTTTCAATGGAAACAACCGGGCGCCCGACCTCGGTTCCATGCTCAATCCAATGGGCCTCGCGCGACAGCCCGAGCCTCTTCATCCCGACGGCCTGCCGTCCGCGAAGATGACCGCCTACCAGAAGCAGTTGCTGAAGACACTCATCGATGAATATCTCTCCCGGATGCCCGAAGAGATTGCGGTGCAGCGTTCACGAGCGCTGGCCGGCGAATTCGATCGCGTCCACTTCGCGTGGATCGGCGCCACCCGGGCGGCTGACGCCCCACGTCCGTCGCGAGGGTTGGGATGCGGACCCGACGATGCACGGTGGGTCTGCGTCCCGCTTGGATTTCCGTATTACTACCGTGTCCAGGGACCGTCTTTCCTGATTGAGTACATGAACACGACGGGCAATCATAGCCACTCAGTGTGGCGCGATTTTCAGAACGGTGACTTCGGGGAGGACCTGCTTCGTGCCCACTATGCGGAGGTGCCCCATGAGCGTGGGCCCGTCCCTGCGTTGATGGCCGTCGGAGCGGACCCCAATCGTGACTCACGTAGGGCGCGGCTTTACGCCGCGCCAGGCAGGCCGTAAAGGCCCGCCCTACACATGTCGATGTCCATCCATACGTCGCTGTCCGGCGATCGGCCGACCGGACGAATCTACGGAACCCGCTCGCCCGTCTTCGCGCGCAACGGAGTCATCGCCACCAGCCAGCCGCTCGCGTCCGCCGCGGGTCTGCAGGTGCTGCAGGAAGGTGGCAACGCAATCGATGCGGCCGTCACGGCCGCCGCCGTCCTTGCCGTCGTCGAACCAACGATGACCGGCGTAGGAGGCGACCTCTTCGCCCTCGTGTTCGACGGCAGGACGAAAACATTGAGGGGACTGAACGCCAGCGGCCGCGCGGGCTCTCGCGCCGACCCGGAGGCCCTGCTCGCGCGCGGTTACGCGGACGTGCCGACGCATGGGCCCTGGTCAGTCACGGTCCCCGGATCGGTCAGTGGATGGTCGGAGTTGCTGAAATCCCACGGCACGATTCCACTGTCACGCGCGCTGTCGCCAGCCATCCGCTACGCGCGTGATGGCTTCGCGGTGTCGGAGATCGTGGCGGCCCAGTGGAATGCAGTGGCGGAACGGCTGGCCACCGATCCGGAGTCTACTCGAGTGCTCCTTCCGCAAGGGCGAGCGCCGGAGGCAGGCGAGGTCTTTTCGAATCCCGACCTGGCGGTGACGCTCGAGGAAATTGCCGCCAGCGGCGCGGGCGCCATATACGGTGGGCGAATCGGAACCGCGATTGCCGATCACTTCAACAGACGCGGCGGGTTCCTCACGAAGGCCGACTTCTCGGCGCACACGACCGATTGGGTCGAGCCGCTCAGCACCACGTATCGCGGCTATACGCTTCATGAAATGCCGCCGAATACGCAGGGCTTCGTCGCGCTCGAGATGCTCAACATCCTCGAGGGATACGACGTACGAGGGATGGGCCACAACAGCGCCGACTACCTGCACGTGTACACGGAGGCGAAGCGGATCGCATTCGCCGATCGGGTCGCGTATCTGGCGGATCCGAACCATGTGCCTCCCGATATTCTGGCGACACTCGTTTCGAAATCCTATGCCGCCGACCGTCGCGCGCAGATCGATGTCCGGCGCGCGGCCGAGTACTACGAACCAGCGGTTCTGGCGGGTCCGCTCCCGTCCGATCCAGACGGTCGCGGCACCCGCCCCACGTACACATCCGCCGGAGATCGCCGAGGCGACACTGTGTACCTGGCGGCGGCGGACCGGTTCGGCAATGCCATCTCGCTGATCAACTCCCTGTTCGACAGTTTCGGCTCGGGCATCGTCGTGCCGGGCACAGGGATCGCGCTGCATTCACGCGGCAGCGCATTTACGTTGCAGGCCGGCCATCCCAACCGGCTCGCACCGGGCAAGCGGCCGTCGCACACCCTGGTCCCCGCTCTCCTGATGAGCGACGGGCAGGCCGTCATGGCCTTCGGAGTGATGGGAGCGGACAATCAGGCCCAGGCGCACGCACAGATCGTGGCCAACATCGTGGACTTCGGGATGAACGTTCAGGAAGCAGGCGACGTGGCGCGTGTGCGGCACTTCGAAGACGGCCTCGCGGTTGAATCCGGCATTGAGGACTCAGTACGGGCTGCGCTGCGTGCCCGTGGACATGCGCTCCACGACGGCCGCGGCTTGATGGGCGGCTATCAGGCCGTTCGCATCGACCTGGAGACCGGCGTACTTCAGGGCGGCTCCGATCCAAGAAAAGACGGAATGGCCGTTGGGTGGTGACCACATTCAAGTCACAAGTCACAAGTCACAAGGCTCAACGAAAGCCCGAAACTGCTTCACTTGTGACCTGTGACTTGTGACTTGTGACTTGCCGCAGGAGTGAGTGCATGGATTTGGGACTGACCGGAAAGCTGGCCCTCGTGACCGGGAGCACCGCGGGCATCGGGTTCGCGATCTGCGAAGCGCTCGCGCGCGAGGGGGCTCGAGTCATCGTAAACGGACGTTCGAAGGAATCGGTTGATGCCGCCGTCGCACGCCTCAACGCGCTGGCGCCCGGCGGTGCTGTTGGATTCGCCGGCGATATGACCTCGGCGGCAGCCGCCGCCGATCTCGTGCGTCAGTTCCCCTCCGTTGAAATTCTGGTGAACAACCTGGGCATCTTCGAACCAGAGACGTTCGAGGAGATCACCGACGACGAGTGGAAGCGCTTTTTTGAAGTGAATGTCCTCAGCGGTATTCGCCTGGCGCGGCTGTACCTCCCATCGATGAAAGAGCGGAACTGGGGTCGCATCATCTTCATTTCGAGCGAAAGCGGTGTGCAGATTCCGTCCGAGATGATTCATTACGGCGTGACGAAGACAGCGCAGCTTGCCGTGTCACGCGGTCTCGCCGAATACGTCGCCGGCACAGGCATCACCGTGAACTGCGTCCTCCCGGGACCCACCAGGTCGCGTGGCGTCGGCGAGTTCGTCGAGGCACTGGCGAAGCAGGAAGGAAAAACATTCGAGGAATTCGAGAAGGAGTTCTTCCGGAAGGTCCGGCCGACGTCGCTCATCAAGCGGTTCGCCAAGCCTGAGGAAACCGCGTCGCTCGTGGCGTATGTCGCCAGCCCGCTCTCGTCGGCCACTACCGGCGCCGCCCTGCGCGTAGACGGCGGTGTCGTGAAGAGCGCGTTCTGAATGACGTACGTAGTGTCCGCCTTCAGGCGGACCATTACGATTCGTCGAACGTCGCGAGCCACACCCTATGACCACCACAGTCGGGATCCTCCGCGGTGTAGGCGCGCACGGCGAAACCGTTCGACCTCAGAAGCCGTTCGTACTCCGCTGGATCGAGGCTGGCGTGATAGAGCGGCTCCCCGCAGTAGCTCCCGATCGCCTCACCCTCCCGGGGACCTCCGGTGAACATCAATGGCGCCCCAGGATGGACGTGCGCCGCGAAACGCGGAAACATCGCGCGCTGGTCGTCCATGCTCAGATGAAAGAAGCTGTCCCACGCGAGAATGCCATCGAAGCGGCGGCCGAGCTGCAGCGTTCGCATATCCGTGACGAGGCATTCAGCGGATGGAAATCGGCCGCGGAATATTTCGATCATCGACGGCGATGAATCGACGCCGACGACGCTGCAGCCATTTTGAGTGAGGTACCTGGCGATTGGCTCCCCCGTGCCGCAGCCGATATCGAGGATGGTGGCTGGCGGCTCGAGCAGCCCGATGAACCTGTCGAGCCAGGTCTTTTCCTGCAGCGATCGGCCTCGATCGCGATCGAAATCGCGAGCGTGCCGTTCGTACAGATCGATCATCCGTTCGTTGAGCATCCGGGGGGTTCCGGGCTGGCCGGCAAGCCGGACACTACGTCTTAGGTGCCTGTTCGTGCTCGAGCGTCTCAATGAGCGCTGCCAGATCCTTGTTCCCCTCACCGCGCGCCATCATCTGGTCAAGGTGCTTCCGAACCAGATTCCCCGCCGGCAACTGCTGGCCCGCTTCACGAGCGAGGTCGAGCACGATGCGGAGATCTTTGTCGTAAAGGCGCGTCGCCATCCCCGGGGCGAACTCCCGCGCCGCCATGCGCTCGCCAAACACGTCGAGCACCCGGCTCGCGGCGATACCCCCAAGGAGCGCCTGGCGCAGCGTGTGCGGGTTCAAGCCGCAGCGCACGCCAAGGGCCAGCGCCTCGGCGGCACCCTGCGCGTTTACGAGCAGCGCCAGCTGGTTGCACGCCTTCGCAATCTGTCCGGCGCCATGACCGCCCATGTGCACGATCTGCTTTCCGAGACGCCCGAGAACGGGGCGCATCTCCTCGAGCACGGCCGGATCGCCGCCAACCATGATGGTGAGCGTCGCAGCCTCCGCTCCGGCGGGGCCGCCTGTCACAGGCGCGTCCAGCATCCGTACCTGTTTGGCGCCGAGCGCGGCGGCGATGCGCTGAGTCGGGCGCGGCGCAATCGTGCTCATGTCGATGACCGTGGCCCCTGGCCTCGCGCCGGCGAGCACGCCGTTCTCGCCCAGCAATACTTCTTCAACGTCGGATGTCGCGGTCACCATCGTGATGACGACATCGGACCGCGAGGCCAGCTCGGCGGGCGTGGAAGAAAGAAACGCGCCGGCAGCGATCAACGGTGCGGCGGCGTCTTGGCGCCTGGCATATACCCCCAGCGTGTATCCAGCCTCGAGCAGATGCAGCGCCATCGGACGCCCCATGACGCCGAGACCGATGAATCCGATATTCATCGTTCACATCCACGGGCCACAGAGTCTCGGAGACACGGAGCAATTCTTATCAGGACGTAAATTTACGCGGGCGCGGCGCCCTGGGTATTGAAGTGGACGGAGTACAACGACTGGCTCGCCGCCATGAAGAGACGGTTGCGCTTCGGGCCACCAAAGGATACGTTCGCGCACACCTCGGGCAGTCGAATGCGGCCGATGAGCATGCCGTTCGGGTTCCAGACGGTGACGCCGTTGTAGCCGACGGCGCGTCCGGCATTGCTCGAGCACCAGACGTTGCCGTCGACGTCGCAGCGGGCGCCATCGGGACCGCATGTGACGCCGTCGACCATGAAATTGCTGAAGAGACGGCGGTTCGTGAGGCGGTTGTTCGCCACATCGAACGAAAACATCTCGCGCGTTCCACCCGGGCCGGTATCGCCGGGGCCGCGGCCGGTGCTGATGACGTACAAGCGCTTGTAATCGGGCGAGAACACGAGCCCATTCGGATCCGCCAGCTGGTCTTCGCCAACGACGAGATCGACCTTGCCACTGGAATCGACGCGATAGACGCCGGTCGGCAACTCGCGCCTGAAGGTGCCGAGTTCAGGTGGCAGGCCGAGCCGTGGGTTCAACCGTCCGCTTGCATTCGTCGGACCGCCTGCAGCGTCAGGCTGCCCCTCGAACAGGCCGCCACCGTACGGCGGATCCGTGAACCAATAACTGCCGTCTGGATGCGGGACGACGTCGTTGGGCGAGTTGAGCCGCTTGCCGCCGTAGTTGTCGGCGATGATCGTCACCGATCCGTCGTGCTCGTAGCGGACGACACGGCGCATCAAGTGTTCGCAGGAGAGCTGTCTGCCCTGGAAGTCGAACGTGTTGCCATTGCTGTTGTTCGCCGGATAGCGGAACACGCTGACCCGCCCTTCGTCCTCGCTCCACCGCATCTGACGGTTGTTCGGGATGTCGCTGAAAACGAGATATTTGCCCACGCCGCTCCAGGCCGGACCTTCGAGCCACAGGCCACCAGTCCACAGCCGGCGAATTGAGTTTTGCGGCTGGACGTAGTTGTTGAACGACGGGTCGACTGTCAGGATGTCGGGATCCGTGAAGTAGGTCGTTGGCTGGTCGAAATCGCGCGGCGGATTCGTGATGGTGGACGGCGGCTCGGCGCGCTGCTGCGCGAACAGATCGCCCGCGGCAAACGCGACTCCCGCAAGACCACTAAGCGCTTTCACGGCGCCCCGGCGCGACATTCCTTTGTTCCCTCGATCGCACGCACCTTCCATCACTGAACCCTCCACGTCGAGTCGTAATCTTAATGCTAGAGCCGATTTCATCTAGCGACGCGTCAGACCGAAGTTCCTGACGAGCGCAGCCACGTCGGTGGGCGACGCGGTCGGCAGCGCGCAGGCAGTTGCCGAGCAGACG
Organism: uncultured Acidobacteriota bacterium; assembly: GCA_963814955.1. Taxonomy (GTDB): domain Bacteria; phylum Acidobacteriota; class Vicinamibacteria; order Vicinamibacterales; family UBA2999; genus DATCJA01. The sequence continues at coordinate 120,980 of CAWFEX010000001.1, read as the reverse complement.
AACGCCAGCGGCCATCGGTCTGCTCCGACGCTGTCCAGCACCGGGCGCACGGCCGCGGGGAGCTGATCGCGATTGACGCGATCGGGCTCGACACGCATGACGATCTTCCCGGGACGAAATGCCGATAGTGCCGCGCGGTGCAGCGCAGCGGCTGTTGGATCCCCCGCCTTCCCGATGACAATCGCCGTCGTCGGATACTCGACATACTCCTGGGCGGCGACGCCGAGCGCGGCCATGAACGTGCCTTCGTCGCGGACCCGGCCCGCGAAGGTCTCGATCGTGACTTTCGCGAAGTCGCGAAACCGTGATTCCTGCGTGAAGTAGTAGAGGCGGTTCAGCACCTGGGCCGCAACCGCATTCCCTGAGGTGGCAGGTGTGTCGTGAATCGGCTTGTGCGGAATGGCGAGCAGGCCCGCCGCGTTCGGGTTGGGCTTGGTGTCGAAGAACGCGCCGCCGCTGGCATCCCAGAGATTCTGGATGGTCCAGATCATGATCTGGCGAGCCCTGATCAGGTGATTCGGGTCGCCGGTCACTTCGTACGCATCGAGCAACGCCTGGGCGATCATCACCTGGTCGGCAAGCAGGCCTGGCACCAGACGTTCGCTCCCAAGGAATGAATGGAACATGCCGGCGGTGGCGCTGAAATTCCGCTTCAGGATGAAATCGAGCGTCTTGAGCGCAAAGGCGCGCGCTTCTTCGTCGCCGAGCGTCTCGTACGCCTTCAGGTACGACGACACCATCATGCCGTTCCAATCCGTCAGGATATTGCGGTCGATTGCGGGCGCAGGTCGGCCTCGCCTGGCTTCGATCATCCTGCGACGACCAGACTCGATCAGCGCCTTGACCTCGTCGACAGGTTTCCGCAGGTCTCGTGCGATTTGTTCGGGACTCGCCGACACCCACAGAACATTCTGGGTGGGATCCTTCGTCCTCGGAGCGATCGCCATTTCGCCCTTCGGACCAATGTCGTAATAGCGACGGAGAATGTCGGCTTCGGCCTGCGGAAGCGCTGCCTCGAGTTGATTGACGCTCCACGTGTAATACGAGCCGTCGTCGTCCGCAGAGGCGTCGGCGTCGTGTGATGCGTAGAACCCTCCGTCCGCTCCTGAAAAAGAGGCTTTGAGGAAGCCGATCAGTTCCTCGGCCACCTGACGGTACGTCTCGTTGCCTGTAAGTGCGTATGCATCGAGGTAAGTCGAAAGCACCTCGGCCTGGGTGTAAAGCATCACCTCGAAGTGGGGCAGCCGCCAGCTCCTGTCGGTGGTATATCGGTGAAAACGTCCCGAGAGCTGGTCGCGGACGCCTCCAGCCGCCATCTTGTCGAGGGTCCTGGTAACCATCTCGAGCAATCGAACATCGCCAGTCTGTATGTATCGATGAACGAGCAGCGCCAGCGCGTTGCCGGGAGGAAATTTCGGGGCCTGCGAGAATCCGCCATCCGCTGAATCGAAGTTGCGACGAAGGTGGTCGACGACGCCAGTGATGACATCTCCGTTGAGCGTCGCGACTTTGGCGTCCGAGGCAGCCACGCGTTTGCGGATTGATTCGGCCGTGAACGCCACGCGCTGGCGATCGGTCCGGTAGCCCTGAGCCACCTGTCGAAGCACCGTCCGCAAAGTCTCGGGCGGCAGATACGTGGCCCCGTAAAACGCATTGCCGTCCGGAGTCAGGATCACGGTGAGCGGCCAGCCACCGCTGCCCGCAAGCTCCACCACCGCGCGTTGATACCTTGCATCGATGTCAGGACGAACGTCGCGATCCACTTTGACAGGGACGAACAATTCGTTGATGAGCGCGGCGATCTCGCTGTTCTCGTACGACTCCCGATCCATCTCATGGCACCAGTGACACCAGATCGCGCCGATGTCGAGATAGACCGGTCGATCGAGCTTGCGCGCGAGGGCGAAGACCTCATCGTTCCACTCCTGCCAGTGGACCGGCTGTCTGGCGGCCGCACGCAAGTACGGGCTCGGGCTCTCTGCCAGGCCGTTTCGCAGCGGCGACTGCGCGACCGCGACAATCGCGATGAAGCGACTTCCAGAACCTGCCAGCATCACGGCGGTCGAAAGGACGACGAGCAACGTACGACGCACGTCTGAATCCTACAACGGCAGAACCGCTCGGCTGGTTGGCGTATGATGGCCAGTTGTAAGCGGAGGAACCGAATGAGTACGAGACTGCGTTCATCAGTTGGCACGCTGACATTGGTCGTCGGTCTGACCTTGATGACGACTCTGGCTGTCACAAGCGCCCGGCAACAGGACGGCGATGCCCTGACCATCGACACCGATGACATTGGCGGCGTTGTGACGAGCCCGAATGGACCTGAAGCCGGTGTGTGGGTGATTGCGGAAACAACAAGCCTGCCTACCCGGTTTGCCAAGATCGTCGTCACGGACGATCGCGGCCGCTATCTCGTGCCGGATCTTCCGAAAGCAAACTACAACGTGTGGGTGCGCGGGTACGGACTCGTTGATTCCCAGAAAGTGCCGGCCGCACCGGGCAGGATTCTCAACCTCACGGCGGTGCCCGCTCCGAGTCCACGCGCGGCCGCACAGTATTACCCCGCGGGGTACTGGGCGTCGATGCTCCAGATACCCGAGAAGAGCGAGTTTCCGGGAACGGGCGCCCAGGGCAACGGCATAGCGCCGGAAATGAAGATGCAGGCCCAGTGGCTCGCGTGGTTGAAAAATGGCAGCTGCTACACCTGTCATCAGCTTGGGAACAAGGCAACCCGGGAGATGCCCAGGGAACTCGGCGGGTTCACGTCTTCGCGGGAAGCGTGGGCGCGCCGCATCCAATCGGGGCAGGCAGGTCCGGACATGGTCAGAGAGTTAGGCCTCTTCGGTGCGCCCCGGGCGCTGACCATGTTCGCGGACTGGACTGATCGCATCGTGAAGGGCGAGGTCCCGCCCGCGCCCCCGCGCCCGCAGGGCCTGGAACGGAACGTCGTCATTACGCAGTGGTACTGGGCCGATCCAAAGGTCTACATGCACGACCAGGTATCAACGGACAGGCGGAGGCCTACGGTGAATGCCAACGGCCCGATCTATGGAGCGCCGGAGCTCAGCGCCGATTACATCCCGGTGCTCGATCCAACGCAGCACACACCGAGCAGAATTCCTGTGTCGCCGCGCGATCCGAAAACGCCGGTGGCGCCCAACAAGGTGCTGCAGCCGTCACCCTACTGGGGCAGTGAAGCCATCTGGACCAGCCGGATGGATATCCACAATCCGATGCTCGACGGTGAAGGTCGCGTGTGGATGACGGCGCGCGTCCGTCCTCCGGAGAATCCCGAATACTGCAAGAAGGGATCGACGCACCCGTCAGCGAAGCTCTTTCCCATCGACAGCGCCGTGCGGCAGGCGGCCGTGTACGACCCGAAGACCAAGAGGCTGACGCAGATAAGCACGTGCTTCGACACGCACCATCTGATGTTTGCCGAGGATGCGAACAACACGCTCTGGTTCAACGGGTATGGCAGCCCTTATTTCGGGTGGATCAATACGAAAGCCTTCATCGAGACGGGCAACGAGGCGATGTCGCAGGGGTGGACCCCGCTGATCCTGGACACGAACGGCAACGGCAGGCGCGATGCGTACGTGGAAGCCGATCAACCAATCGATCCCACCAAAGACAAGCGCATTGGTGACGCGCTCTACACCGTGAATCCTGCGCCGGATGGTTCGGTGTGGGGCTCGGTCCTTGGCTTCCCCGGCGCAATCATCCGCCTCGTACCCGGAGCGAATCCGACGGAAACCGCAATTGCCGAACGATACGAGTTGCCGTGGCTCAATCCGAACGCGCCGATTCAGGGGTACTCCCCTCGCGGCATGGACGTCGATCGCAACGGCGTCGCCTGGGTCGCGCTCGGGAGCGGTCACCTTGCCAGCTTCGACCGCCGCAGATGCGGCAGTCCGCTGAACGGACCGAAGGCAACCGGACAGCACTGCCCCGAGGCGTGGACGCTGTATGCCCAACCGCTGCCGCAGTTCAAGAACGTGCAGGACAGCGGCAGCGCCGAAGGCAGCTATTTCGCCTGGGTCGATCAGTTCAACACACTCGGACTTGGGACGAACACGCCAATCGCGACTGGCAATCAGTCGGATGCGTTTCTCGCCTTGAAGGATGGCAAGTGGGTGGTGCTCCGCGTCCCCTACCCGATGGGCTTCTACACGAAGTGGATGGATGGCCGCATCGACAATCCGAATGGCGGATGGAAAGGACGCGGGCTGTGGTCAACGGTCAGCAGCCGCGTACCGTTCCATATGGAGACCGGCAGAGGAACGCCGCCAATTGCGATGCATTTCCAGATGCGGCCGGATCCCTTGGCAAGATAGAAGAAAGTCACAGCTACCGCGATTTCCCGAAGAGCTCACCACCGTCGAGCACGGTGGCCGACGTCGGACCGTACCCTGAAATCGCAACCCACACTTCTTCATCGAGCGCACCGTCGTAGTGCGCTCCACCGGCGGGATGCCGCATGTACTCGCCCGGCTTCATCGGGATGGCCTTGTCGGGTCTGAATTCCATCCCTTCGTCGGTGTACCAGGTGCCCTTGATCACCATGATGTTCCGTTCGTCCGGGTGATAGTGGGGCCTGCTCATCACGCCCGGCGGGAACCGGTTGATGGTGAGATAGAAACCGGGCTTCGACGGGTCGCCTTCGAGCACTGCCGTCTGCACGCCCAGCTTATTGCCCTCCGTCGCGCGCCACTGGAACTGGTCGAGCCGCAAGCGGATGAACTCACGATCGGGAAAGCGGCCGAACTCGGCCTGCCGATTCGAACCTGACGCAGGCTCCGCCGCGGGCGCGGCGGTCTGCTCAGCGGCCTGATTCGGCGGCTCGGCAGGCTGCGATGGCTGCGACGTGCATCCAGCCACGAACGCCGCAAGTGCCCAACCTGCCCACAATGAAAACCTGGAATGCATCGATTAATCCTCCCAATGGCCGGTCCACGACTCGATGAGTCTCACTCGTCGTGGAACCCGCCCCACATCAGAGAGAGCATGCTATCAAGGTTCGGCGAAGGCGGGAACGGACTTGTCGATCGTGGTTCCACGAACGATCTGCGGTTTGATCACGACCTTGATTGCACCGTCGATCCGGTCGCGTGCATAACGCAGCCCCGTCGGCAGCTCATCGAGCGCGAACGTGTGCGTGTGCACAGCTGATGCATCGATTTTCCCCTGCGCCATCAGCGAGGCCGCTCTGCGGACCGCGCTCTTCCCTTCACCGCGAATGCCGTACAGATAAATGTTATTGGCGACGACGTATTCGATGTCCACCAGAACGGGCTGATGCGCGAACGCGCCGAGACAGACCCGGCCTCCCCGGTTGACCATCCTGATTGCATCGTTGACGGCATTTGGCGCGCCGGAGCACTCGAACACGTATTCGACACCGCGATTGCCGTTTGCGCGTCGCACCGCGTCCACTGCGGTTTCTCTGGACGCGTTGATGACGACGTCCGCCCCCATCCGCGTTCCAATGGCCAGCCGATCGTCTCGAATATCGATCAGGATTACCGGTGCGGCGCCGAGCGCCTTGGCGACACCGACCACCATGAGACCGATCGGCCCGGCGCCGGTTACGACCAGAGCCTGTCCCGCAATCAGCCCGCCCAGGACGTCGAGCCCGTAGGTCGCCGTGCCCGCGGTCACGATGAGCGTCGCCAGCTCGTCGCTCAAATTCCTGGGCACGCGCACGAGCGTATTGGTGTGATTGACAGCGTACTGTGCGAAGCCGCCGTCGGTTGTGAAGCCGTTGGCGCGGTGCCCCTTGTTGTAGTCGCCGTAGTTGCGGCCGTAATTCAGGCACGACGTATACATGCCTTGCCGGCACCGGTCACAGCGCCCGCAGCCGGCATGAATCTCGACTGCGATGCGCTCGCCCACCACGTACTCGTCGACGGTCGGCCCGACCGCAACGACGGTGCCCATGTACTCGTGCCCGGGCGTGAAGTTCTTGTTGAACGGGAGGCCGCCTTCAATCAACGCGGGTGCACCGTGCCCGATCACGTCGAGATCGGTGGCGCAGATCGCGACCGCGTCGACGCGAACGAGCACTTCCGCTGGCCCCGGTTTCGGCACGGGCTTGTCGATAAGCGCCAGCTGGCCCGGGTCGCGAAGGACCCAGGCCCTCATGGTGTCCGGAATCGGAATCGGCACTCCAACGCCCATCTTAGCGGCCGGGTGGCTGGTAGGTGGCGGTCTTTTTCGCCGCCTGATCGACCTCTTCGGGTGTGAGCAACACAACTGTTTTCGTTTGAACCGCGCCGCTGGCATTGATCGCCATCGACGCCGCCGCGACAGACGCGTTGTCGGGCGCGTCGATGAGCACGATGGCGTCGTGCTCGCCAAACGCGAAGTAGAAAGCTTCCATTCGGCCCCCCACGCTCTTGACGGCGGCTTCGGCAGCCTGTTGCCGTTTCGAGCCTCCGTCCTTCATGAGGCCCTTGACGCCATCCGCTGTGTACGAGGCGGTTAACAGATACTTTGCCATCTGCGTCCTCCTTCTGAGGGACGCAAATATATCGCGGTGTTATCGGAAACAGCTCACCTTCCATGGAGCCCGGCCCGAAAAAACAAAAAGCCCGGAAGGCCTCGCAGCCTTCCGGGCTTCGATTTCACTCGCGCCAAATGGACTCAGGGCGCCGGCGGCATGACGGTGATCTGTATGCGCTTCCGGAACTTCACGGGCGTACCGTTCATCATCGCGGGGTGATACTGCCACTTGGTGGCGGCAGTCATCACCATCTTGTCGTACGACGAAGTTACCGGGACGACCATGGCCGCGGACTCGACCGCACCGCCTTCGTTGATCACGATTTCGACCACACCCGTTACACCGCGGGGCGGTACCGCGCCGGGATATTTTGGCAGCGTCTGAACAACCACCTGCGGTGGCACGACATTCCGCTCTTCGCCCGTATAGATCCTCGGTGGCAGTCTGACCGGGGCGGCCGCGGGCGGCGCCACCGCAACAGGGGCGGGCGGCGGTGGAGGAGGAATGCCTTTGACGCTCAGATCGTGAAAGCCGGCGGCCAGCGTGCGCAGGTCGGAAAGCGGAGGCTGCTTGGCCGCAACGCCCATGTCAGGGTCGTTCAACGCCTCGACAACCCTCTTGAATCCGAAAGCTGCCGTCTCAAACTCCTTCCGCTCGAACGCACCCTTCGCTTCGGCATACTGCTGCTGCACGATTGCCGGAAGCACACGACGTTTGGCGTCGCTGAATGCGTTGCGCATCCGGGGGGAGAGCTCGTCGTTGGGTCTGTACAGTGGATCCCGCGCGATGATCGTCTCGATGGAGCGTTCAGCATCCTGGTTGCGCCCTACGGCGAGCAGGCACAGCGAACGGTACAGATCGATCGACTGCTGCTCGTCTCCCGACGTCGCTGACAATCGTTCCAGCAGCTTGAGAGCGTTGTCGTACTCGGCCGATGCGTACAGGTCGCGCGCAGTAGCAAGCGTGTCCTGCGCATGCAGCCGCGCAGCGGTCAGCAGCAGAATGACGAGGCAGGTAACTGCAGTTGTTGTGATCCGCATGATCATTTCTTCCTCATATCGACGCTTACACGTGTGGGTTGACCCGCGGTAACGGTCGTACGGACCACCTGCTCGCCCAACTGCGGGTGCCGGAAGACCACTTCGTGAGGCCCGATGGGCACGGCGACATTCCCGATGGGTGTTTCCCCGACGCGCTCGCCGTCAACCCAGACGTCAGCCCACGGCTGGGCGTTGAGCGCCATCGAACCCTTGGGCCAGTCGAGTCTCAGCGGCGAGACCTGTCCTGGCGAGACGGTCACGGTGCGGGTTGTGCGGAAACCCAGCGCCTCGTTCACGATCTCGAGCTCGTGACGTCCCGCCGACACCATGATGCGATCGCTGCGGCTGGTGCCAAGTAACCGCGTGTCCTCGTATACCTGGACTTCGGCGGGCGTCGAAACGGCGATCCATCCCGAAACGGGCGCTCCCTGTGGCGTCGACGACATCGGCACGACCAGCGATGCCGTGGCGCCGGCTTCAACACTGACTTCGTGTGTCACCGAGCTCAGTTCGTTGGCGAGGACGACCGTGTGGTTGCCCGGTGTGAGGCCTTCGAGGGTGAGCGGCGCCTGTCCGCGCGGCGTACCATCCACGGTGATGCGCGCGCCGGAAGGCTCGCTCCGGACCATCAAATGCCCTGTCTGCGGCCCGGTTCTCGGTAGTTCGATCGACTGCGAAACCGTACCGCCGGCCGTGATCGTCAAGGGAATAATGCGCGGCTCGGCACCTGTCGCGAGTCGCAGCTCGTGCGCGCCGGGCGCCAGTTCCAGTGTGAGTGGCGTCACTCCGCGCGGCTGACCGTCAATGACGACGGGCACGCCGGCCGGGTTCGTGCTGACCACGAGAGTACCCGGTGCTTCTGCAGCCGCAGACGGCAGGTACAAGCGGCTGACAAATGCTCCACCGCCGGCAAGTGCCACGAGCACTCCCGCAGCAACGGCGATGCGTTTCTGGCGCCACCACGGAGTTTCCGACCAGACCGATCCCTCGGAACGGACAGCCGCTTGCGCGAGCGGCCGCATTTTCTCGGCGGCGGGCGCGGGCGGAAACGCAGGCGGTACCGACGGGCGGCGGCGGTGCGGATGCTCGCTGCGGTGCTCCAGCAACCGGAACTGCAGCGCGCGGTGTTGGCACAACCGGGGCCTTCGGGGTACTCGCCGGCGAGGCTGCTGAGGCACTGGCGGGAGTCGGTGCGACCGGAACCGCAACAGGCACCGGCGGCCGCTGCGAATGCGCCGGCGTCTGGCCGGGTACGATGGAAGCCGCCACAGCCGACGCGGCCACCTGCGGTGGCGCGACGGGCGCAGGAACAGGAACAGCGGACGATGGCGTAACCGCGGCACGTGGCACCCGAGCCGGCGCTGGAGCAGAGCAAGCGACGACCGGCGACGGGGGTGCTGCAGCCGCTGGCACGGCTCCCGAAGCCGTGAACCGCGCGTACTCCGCCATGAACGACTTCAAGGCGCCAAAGGACGCCACGTAATCACTGCTGCCGAGCACGTGCTCGAGCTCCGACCAGGCATCGACCGCCGTGGCGAACGACTGTCGCGAGTCGAGCTGGAGCATCCGGGCGAGCCAGGTGCGCAGCTCCGGTGGCAGCGGTTCGACTCCACCGGTGGCTGTCAGTCCCCATGCGCCTTCGGCGAGCGCGGCAACCTGGTCGGGATAATCGTTGCCATCGAGCGGACGACCCAGAATCAGCGCCAGCGCGACCATCCCCACCTGCATGACGTCGGCGCGATGATCGAATGTGGGTTGCGCACCGGTCGGGAGCGGGATGCCGAGCTCCTTCCAACATTGGTCGTGGGAGTAACCGAGCTGCTGAACCGCTCCGCCGAGCATGTGATCGACCACCACCAGCCGCGCATTTGGCGTGATGATGATGCGCTCCGGGGCCAGCGCTCCGTGTCCGACGCCCGGCATCTTGTCGTGCAGCGCCGCCATGGCGGGCACGAGCTGCCGAATCAGACAGAGCGCAGCATTGATTTCAAGCGGCAGAAGCTGTTGTTTCGCCACCGCGAGCACGGTGGACAACCGCGCTCCTGGCACGCGATCCGAGACGACGACAAGCCGTGAAGCATTCTGGCCGAGCCGCTGCACGCTGCGAACACGCGCGAAGCAGGTGTTCTGAAAGCCCACGAGCGCATTGACGCGCTCGCGGAGCGAAGGCTCGAACGATTCGACGGCCGTGAAGTAGTCGTGGAATTCGAGTACTTCGAGCGGTTCGCCGCCAGGGCCCACCGCGTAGTGCCGTTTGCCGAATCCGTCCTCGAAAACAGAACGTCGTGGTGCTGGTGTGTGGGAGCTGCCAGTATCCATAATCTTCTGGCGTGCGCCCGTCCAAGTTCTGTACCTCCCCACTGCCGCGTACCGACATCGTTTAAGTGCTTGGAAGTGCACAGGTTGCGGGCGATTCTTTGTAATGGCGTGTAAATGGATCGACGGCGGTTCTTACAAAATCGGTAGCGCACGGAGATTTCTGTCAGGATCTGCCGCTGCGCGTGGAGGCCATGAACGAAATTGAACGAACGGGAGCAATGTGAGGCGATCTACTGCTGCCGGTCGCGCTGCGGGTCGGCCAGTGACTTCGGCGCCGCGTCGCGTATCAGCCAGATTTGTTCCTGGCGGACACCTGATGCACAAGAACGTAGGACATGTCGCGGTCGAATCCGTACGATGGCTCCTGACCGGTTCGAATGACCGTGCGCCGGTGCGTCCATTTCAGGAACCCCGAGTCTGCCAGCGCGTCGAGGACCACCCGGCAGTCATCCGCGGCCACGTTCCACAGGCGGACGGCCTGCGGAAGCGTGAGCTCGAGTCCCGGCATCTCGACGAAATCGGCGCGCACGCGATTGATAAGGGACGTGAGGCTCATGCCCGGTGCAGAGCAACCTGTGAGCCACCTCCACTGACGAAGTGCCGCGCTGCTATCTCTTTTGTTTCGTGAAGCTTGAACGGACTTCGTCGAAGCGTGGCCGCCGTTTGATGTCAGACATAAATGTCTGGCGATACGGCAGAAGCTACGACAGTGTCTGGGTTGGCTACCGTGATCTTCACCAGCGGCCTGCTCTCCGCGTTTCTCGTCAACGACATCGTCTGTCTGGTGATGACGCCGTTCGTGCTGCATGTAGCGCAGCGTCTTGGATTGCCGCCCATACCCTATCTGCTCGCAGTGGCCACCGCCTCGAACATCGGAAGTACGGCGACGATTACGGGAAACCCGCAGAACATGCTCATCGGCTCGGTGTCGGGTATCGGCGAACATCATCGTCGTCGAACGCGCCGCAGCTTACGGCGTGCATGTCGGCTTTCGCGACTACCTTCGCATCGGTCTGCCGGTGACGGTCGCGACCCTGGCGTGGGGATCCGCGTGGTTGTGGATGTCGTTATAGGGCGGACCGCCACGTTATCATCAGCCGGACCAGCGTGACGTATACGCTGCGCAGCGCGTGGAGTGTCATGCGGCAAACTGTCCAATCCGTTTTCGTCACCCTCGTCGTGTCGTGTCTGCCGGTGGTCGCCATCGCCGCCATTGACCTTCAGGAAGACACGCGAGAGCAGTTCGAACGGTACGCCGAGCGAGCCACCGAGTCCTTTCTGAAGCGCGTTCGCGCCGACGCGGGCACGTCGGCCGATGGCGCCTCGTCCACGCTGCCGCGCGCCTTGCGGGATGGGGCGGTGCTGGGGCGCGCCGGTGGCCAGGACGGCATCATCAACGTCTCCGACGGCCTCGTCCATCACTGGTTCGCCACGACCTTCATCGAAGGCGTGACGCTGAAGGACGCGCTGGACGTGTCATACGCGTACGAGGACTATCAGGCTTTCTATAAGCCGATCGTGTCGTCGCGATTGATCGCGCAAAACGGCAACACCTATAGAGCGCTGCTCCGACTCAGGGAATCAGCGGGTGGCATGACGGCGGTACTCGACGTCACGACGCGCGTCGAGTACTTCCATCCGGATGCGAACACGGCGTACAGCATCTCCACCGCCGAGGACATCCGCGAGGTGAAGGATGCCGGCGGCTCCGGTGAGCGACACCTGCCCGCGGGGCACGACAGTGGTTACTTGTGGCGCGCGGTGACACTGAGTCGCCTCGTCCAGCGCGAGTCTGGTGTGCTCATCGAAATGGAAACACTTGGACTGAGCCGAAGTTTTCCACCCTTCCTGGGGTGGATCATCGAGCCGATTGCACGCCGGATCGGCAGGAAGAGCGCCGAGCTTTCAGTGCAGGAGTTTCGCACCGCCGTTCGCGCCCGGGCGCAGCGATGAGGGTGCTGATCTTCGGCGCAACCGGCATGGTCGGCGGAGGTGTGCTGCGCGAATGCCTGCACGCGGATGACGTGGAGCTCGTGCAGACAGTGGGTCGCACGCCCACCATGCAGACTCACCCGAAGCTGCGTGAAATCATCCACACCAACCTCTGGGACTACACGCGAATCGAGCCGGAGCTCACGGGATTCGACGCGTGCTTCTTCTGTATGGGCGTGTCCTCGCCTGGAATGACTGAAGCCGACTACACGCACCTGACATACGACCTCACGCTCGCGGCAGCGACGACGCTCGCGCATCTGAACCCGGCGATGACATTCGTTTATGTTTCTGGCGCCGGGACCGATAGCTCCGAAACCGGCCGTCAGATGTGGCCGCGCGTAAAAGGAAGAACGGAGAACGCGCTTCGCCGTTTGCCGTTCAAAGCCGTTCATCTCTTCCGGCCTGGCATCATCCAGCCGTTGCACGGCATCCGATCGAAAACCGCATCGTACCGCGTCTTCTACACGTTGACCGCACCACTGCTGCCGCTTCTGCGGGCGCTGCTTCCGAACCTGATTCTCACCACGGAGCAAGTGGGCAAGGCAATGCTCGCGGTAGCAAGAAGAGGATGGCCGACGCCCGTCCTCGAAGCGCGTGACATACGTCGCGCGGCTTCGGCAGGCTAGACCCCGAGGTTGGCGCTGAGCGAGTGCGTGGAGTACATTAACGTCGCAACTTTTGCCTTTTGACTTTTGACTTTCGCCTTACAGGTAAGTCAATCAGGAGTCTTCAGATGAGTGCTGTCAAAACCTTGCGATTCACGATGCTCATCGCGGCGCTCTGCGCGATGCCGGCTTTGCTAGCCGCACAAACGACAGAAGACCGGACGCAGGACCGGGTGGCGTTTCCGTCCCACAAAATCATGGGCAACCTTTATTACGTGGGAACCGGGACGCTCAACTCGTACCTGATTACCACGCCGGAAGGCAGCATCCTGATCAACACGAACTTCGAAGAGACAGTACCGCTGCTGCGTGAGGCGATCGAGAAGCTCGGCTTCAAGATGGCCGACATCAAAATCATCCTCGGCAGCCACGCCCACGGTGATCACATGCAGGCCGACGCCATCGTCAAGGAGATGACCGGTGGTGCAATGGTGATGGCCATGGAGCAGGACGTGCCGGCGCTCAAGGGGATGAAGGCACCGAGCGGGAAGGCACATCCAGTCGATCGCGTGCTCAAGGACGGTGAGCAGGTAACACTAGGCGGCATGCGGCTGACGGCTCACCTCACGCCGGGACACACTCGTGGCTGCACCACCTGGACCTTTACAGTCCAGGACGGCGGAAAGCCCTACAACGTGCTGATTGCGTGCGGCGGCCTGCAGGAAGACGCCCGCCTGGTCAACAACAAGAACTATCCGGAGATTGCGGAGCACTTCGGGCAGAGCATCAAGAAATTCAAGACGTTCTCACCCGATGTCTTTCTCGCGGCTCACAGCTGGTTCTTCGACCTGGCCGGGAAATACAAGAGGCTCGGAGCGGCCACGAATCCGTACATCGATCCCGCGGGCTACAAGACGTGGGTCGCCAATATGGAAAAGAACTACAACACGCTGATGGCGGAGCAGAAGAAGAATCCGCCAACGAATTGATCCGAACGTAGTGTCCGGCTTCAGCCGGACCGCGTCCTGATGCGGCCATGGGTTCGACTTCGCGCTCCGGTCGGACGCCGTGGAAGAACGAACCCTCCGCATCGCCTTCAGCGACCCGCGCAACTCCGTGAGTTGCGCGGCCATCCCGCTTCGGATTCGTTCTATCCTCTAACGCGAGTCACGGCGCCGACAGTCGCGCTGCGCGAACCATGGCCCCATCAGGCCTACTGCTTCAGCAGGGCAGGCCAACTTCGACACAGATTCACGGGCAATTCGGGCTTTCACCCAATCAGAGGGCACTGCGATCCGTCGACGACTTTCGGAAGACGACTGATGGTAAGGAATGGTGTTTGGGGCGTGGTGATGCCCCCCACGTGACGCAGTATTCTGACCAGCGGGAGGCATCATATGGCAGCGCTGCAAGGGGTCTATCCAGCTTCAGTCATCGACAATTGCGATCCGGATAGCCTGGGTCGTGTGCTGGTTCGCGTGCCGGGCGTTACCGATGCCAATGGCACCGATCTGTGGGCGCGCGTCGCCACGATGATGGCCGGCCGCGGCCGCGGCACCTGGTTCATGCCGGAACCCGGTGATGAAGTGCTGGTCGCGTTCGAACGCGGCGAGGCCAGACTGCCGTATGTGATTGGCGCACTGTGGAATGCCAGGTCGCGCCCGCCCGCAAGTGCCCAGGACGCCTCGAGCCTCAAACTGGTTCGATCGCGCAACGGCGTTTCGCTGCGCATACGTGACGACGCCAGCAACAACAGCCTCGTCCTCGAGACGCCCGGAGGTCAGCGGATCACGCTGCAGGACGGTGCCGCTTCGGTGCGAATCGAAGACGCGAACGGCAACACTGTGACGATGACTGCATCCGGCGTGACCGTCCAGGCAAGTGCAGCCGTAACAGTCAGCGCCGGGTCTGCGGTGGAGGTGAACGCGAGCATGGTCACCGTCAATGCGGGGATGTCCCGCTTCAGCGGTGTCGTGCAGTGCGACACGCTGGTCAGCAACTCCGTCGTCAGCGCGAGCTACACGCCAGGCGCCGGCAATGTCTGGTGAGCGTCATGGATGAAGCCAGAGCCGAGCCACCAATCGCGAGTCCTACCGCGTCCCACCCGGATTCTCTGCTCGGGTGGACCCACGCCATCTACGCGTTGCACGGGTTGAGTCTGCTCACCGGCATTCTGGGCGCAGCAACCATCGTCGGCGCGTTTCTTACCGGATGGCCCTCGATCATTGCCGTCATTCTGAACTACGTGAAGCGCAGTGAAGTACGCGGCACGTGGCTCGAATCGCATTTTCGATGGCAGATCCGCACGTTCTGGTTCGGCCTGCTGTGGGTTTCCCTGTGCGGCGCTTTCATCGTGCTGACGCTGGGGATCGGCCTGATCGTCGCGTGGTTGCCGCTCTTGCTGGTGAGTATCTGGTTCGTCTACCGGGTGATCAGAGGGTGGCTGGCCTTACGGGACCGCCGTCGGATGTACGTCTAACCGCGAGGAGGGTCAGACCCCGGGTCTGACCCCGGGTCTGACCCCGAGTTACAGATTTCAGATCACGATTCCAGCTTCGGGCTGTGCGCGCATCGGCATGGAGATCGGGAAAACCGCCCAAGGTGCAGCTATGTGCCGTCGTTACAGCAGGTTGCTGTCGCTCCAAAGACGTCGGTCGATCACGGTCCTGGTATTGCCCCGGCTGAATCCTTCGTCGTGCTGTTTCTCAGTAGGTACTAGCCGGAGGAATCCTCGATGCTGGAGTCCGACAACCCCGTTCTGCCTGCGTTTCTTGCGACCGACGATTACGTCCCAGGTGCGTTCCGCGACCTGCTGAGCGAAGCTGAAGGCTGTCAGCAGAAAGGCTTCCTGACGGGAGGAACCGCGTGCGCGCGTCGCGCGCTCGACCTTCTGTTGACGGTGGCGAAGACCGAAGGCTCCACGTATGAAGATCGCCTGCAATCGCTCGGCGACAAGCACAGCATCGCCAAAATGCTCACGAGCATTCTGGTGCAGTGCGGCGGAGCGAGCGCCCGGGATAACGCAACGCTGAGCGTCGAAGTGCTTCAGCTCTTCATCGTCACGATGAAGGCGGTGGTCTACGAGCTGTACGTCGTCGGACCCGAGCGCACCAACCGGCTGCAGTATGTGAGCAGCCTCGTCACGTCAGTCGGGCGCAAGCCTGCGGGCGAGAGCGGCGTAAGCCAGTCCACCGGCAACGGCGCGCACGACGGAACGGGAGAAAGTCAGACGAGCGGCTCCAGCGGCACGTCGGATTCAGCCTCAGACCGCAGCAAATCGTACCGGCGCGTGCCAACCATGGCTGCGTCAAGCCGATAGTCGCGCGAATCCGTCCCCGGAGAAATGAAATCCCCTGGCGCGCGGCGCAAGGGGCCGTGATCTGGCATGACGAATATGTCCGCGCCCCTTATTCTTGCCATTCAACCCGATAAGCGGCAGGCGTCGCAGCTGGCGTCGATCGCGCGTCGTGTCTCCGCCGAGCTGTTGCTGACCGAATCGGCCGCAAAGGCGATCGTCATGCTCGGGAAGCGAGTCCCGGACCTGATCCTGACGCCGCCGCTGCTCTCCCACAAAGACGAGCTGGCGCTCACCGAGCGCCTCCGCGAATTGGGCAGCGCCGGCACTCATATCCAGACGCTCACGATTCCGATCCTCGAGACCGCTGAATCGCCTTCACGCAAAGGCGTGCTGTCGTCTCTCCGCAAGCCAAAACGAAAGGGGAAAGCTCACGCGTCAGAAACCGTTGGATGCACGGCGGATACGTTTGCCGAGCAGGTCTCCATTTATCTGAATAGTGCGATCGAAGCGCGCCCGACATCTGCGCCGCCTCCAGAGGAACCCGAAACGGCGTCTGTCGCAGCACCGGCAGCTCCAGAACCTGAGGTGTCGAAGCAACCGAAGCAAACGGAGATCTCGCAGCCGGAGGCAGAGGCGAGCGTGGCCGACCGGTTACCGACGATCGAGGAGCTGTCGGCCAGAACTCCCGCGGTGCCGGAACCTGTCAGATCGGTTGCCACCCGGATCGATGCCATCACCGCGCTGGCGCCGAGCGGCTCAGTGGTACACGCACCGGCGACTGTGTTGGTTGAAACGCGCATGGACGCGATCGCGGCACTCGTGCCGAAGGCGTCCGCTCGCGCGGACGACCCGCCCGTGCCTGTGCCGAATAGCACCGCGCAGGTCGCGGAGCTCTCGATGGAGCTTCCGTCTTCGCCAACTCGAGAGGCCGTCGCTGCGCCGCCACCTCCTGCCGTGCCGGTCCATACGAACATGGAAACGGTTGCGGCAGTGGTTCCCCTGGTCAAGACTGCGGAAAGTGCGCCTCCGGTTCCCGTCCCTGCTGCCGCAACCCCGCTGGTCGCAGTCGTTCCAATTGATCTCTCATCTGTTGAAAAAGCGTCGGAAAAACTCGACCCCGCGATGCTGATGGTCCCTGCCGCGCCGATCCAAACCGGCCTGGGCGCGGTCGCGGCGATGGTACCGCTCGCCAAAACGAATACGGACACACCCGCTGTACCGATGCCGGCGACACCTCCGTCCGTCGCGGCGCTCCGGATCGAGCTTTCGTCTGTTGACAACGGGGCGGGAAAACTCGACTCCGCAATGCCCGTGCTTCCCCGCGCCTCAATCGAGACGAGCCTGGACGCGATCGCGGCGATGGTGCCGCTCGTCAAGGCGCCAGGAAGCTCTCCTGCGCTGGTGGCTGCGATTCCACAGGTCGCGGAGCTTCCGATGGAGCTTCCGCCGATGGAAACGGCTGCCCACCTGCAGACATCGGCGGCATTCGTGTCGGCGCCTCCTGTAGGCGCCGTCGAAATGAGCATGGCGGCCGTTGCGGCAATGATGCCTCGCGCCGGTGCCTCCGCAGATCGCACCGTACCGATACCAGCAATGACGCCGCACGTCGGCGAACTGCCGATGACACTGCCGGCCGCAGAAACGGCGCCGGTGCACGCGGTCATGCCTGCCGTGCCGGAGTCTGGGGCATCGGTGGAAATGAACATGCAGGCCGTAGCGCGGATGGTGCCTGCTGTCGCTGCTCACGGCCATCACTTGCCGGTTCCGTTGCCAGCAGTAGCGCCACGCGTCAATGAGCTCACCGTGCAACTGTCGTCCTCTGACATGCTTTCATCGGCCAATCAGAGAGCTCCCGGTCTCCCTGCAAGTCCTGTGGAAGCGACGATCGACACGCTGGCTGCGATTGCCCCTCTCGCAAGGACGGTCAAGAAGAACCGTTCCGTGCCAGTTCCCGCGCTGACGCCTTACGTCGCGGAGCTACCGATGCCGCTCGCGGCCATGACTGCGGCTGCACCTGCGCGCGTCATCGTTGTACCTGCACCGCCTGTAACCGCGCCGAAAACCAACATGGAGGCGGTGGCTGCCCTCGTCGGCGATGTGGAAGCGCCTGAGGGCGTACCCGAGACACCAGGATCGTCGACGCCGGCGATGGCGGCGATCCGCAGGAAGACGAAGAAGAAGGCGACGCTGAAAGGTCGGAAGGCCGCCAGAAAGCTCGAACGGAGCCGGACGGATCGACTGGACGATTCGAGTCTCTTCGATCCTGAAGAGTGCCGGTTCTCCGCACTGGTCGCGAAGCTGGACGAGGTCGTCGCAGACACGCACGAATCGGCCCCTCCCGCCGGCGCCGTTGGTACGCAACGTCGGGGACGCAAACGACGAACCGCCGCCAGGCACGCCTAGCTCGAGGCACGGTTTATCATCGCGATCAAGTCGCAGCACAGACCAGGTTCAAGCGTCAGGCTTGACGTCAGCGGAGGTGCCGGCTGTACACTCCGAACGGATGATCCCTCGCAATAATGCGCCGACTTCTCGCGGCTCGTGGCCTTTACGCTTTGAAGAGGAACTCCCCATGCGTCTGATTGCCTGGTTTGCAGCAGCTTTCGTGCTCTCGTTGGTCACACCTGCGTTTGCGCAGGAATGGAACGAGTACGTCTTTGTCGAGGACGGGTTCAAGGTGAACTTTCCCGAAAAGCCGCAGGTGGAGAACACGACCTGGACCTCTCAGTATCGTTACACGCTGCCCGCACGCATCTACCGCGCGTCGAAAGGCGCCGAGCGCTATTCGGTGACCGTCGTCGACTACCGGGGCCTCGAGAAGCAGGGCACCGAGCGGTCCAAGAATTGCCCGCCGGGAGCCGAGACTTGCATCGGCACCCAGGACGGACGCCAGGGAGGAATCCTGGGCCTCGGCTACTGGAAGATGGACGTTCGCGGCGCGCTTGCCTTTGCAGCGCTCAAGTTCCTGCAGCGTGACGCCAAGGTCACTGAATACAACCTCGAATTCCAGGACGTCGTCGAGGGCTACGGCCTGCAGCTGACGAACCGCGACGAATCTCATACGTTCGTCTACATCACCATGCACGAGAACCGCCTGTACGTCCTCGAAGGGACGACGCCGAAGGGGTATCCCGCTCCGGGGCTGTTTCAGGGATCTATCGGATTCGTCGACGCCAAGGGCAACGGGATTCGCTACCTGGACTATTACTCCAATGCGATTCATGGTCTGCGTCAGTACGAACCTCCGGCCGCCCGGGTCGGCGGCGTCGTACAAGGCACACCGCCTGGGCCGGGAGGCGCAGGTGCAGGTGCGGGAGGGCGCGGCAACTAGAACGCGAACGGCGCGGTCCTGAACGATCCACGCGCCGACGAACAACTCGACAACGCGCGTGCTGCTTGCCCGATGCTCATCAATATGAGGTGGCGGCACGTCATGCTCTGTTAACACCCGGCATTCCGGCCAACGCAACGAGGGGACGCGTATGGTACCATTCCCGTGTTCCCAGTCATGTTGTGCCCGGCTTGCGGCCGCAAGGTACCGGTTTCCGCAGACCGGTGTCCAAGCTGCGCCTTTTCTTTCGACGACACATCGGCGGCGGTGCTTCGCACGGCCGTCGCATCAACGATCGCTGTGTCTTCGAATATCGACGATGACGAACGCACCCGGTTCGTCAGCCGGCCGAACAGCTCGTGGCATGATGACCCGCCTGTAACACTGCCCGATCTGCGCGGCGCTGTCGATCCGTCGTCACCTCAGGAATCGGAGGGCGATACCGGTCCTCTGAAGCCGGGTCAGTCATTTGGTGCCCGCTACTTCATCATCAAGACCCTCGGCGTCGGCGGAATGGGCGCCGTGTATCAGGCGTGGGACGCAGAACTCGGCGAAGCGGTGGCCATCAAGGTGATTCGTCCGGAGGTGATGTCCGATCCGCTTGCCGCACGCGAGATCGAAAGACGCTTCAAGCGCGAGCTGCAACTGGCGCGACAGGTCACTCACAAGAACGTCATTCGCATTCACGACCTTGGAGAAATCGCCGGCATCAAGTACATCACGATGTCGTACGTCGATGGTACCGATCTGGCGACGCTCCTCCGCAACGAAGGCCCGCTCGACGTCGTCCGAACGCTGTCGATCATCCGCGCGGTCGTCTCCGGGCTCGTGGCGGCTCACAAGGCCGGAGTCGTTCATCGTGATCTGAAGCCGGCCAACATCATGATCGGCGCCGACGGTGAGGCGTATTTGATGGACTTCGGAATCGCCCGCTCCGTCGCGACCATCAAGTCGGAGGCGCCGGCACAAGTACCGGGCGGCGTTTCCGCCATCGGTCATACGGCCGCGGCAGCCGCGGGCGCTACGGTGGCCGGCGTGGTGCTGGGGACCGTCCCCTACATGGCGCCCGAACAGGCAAAGGGCGAGGAAGCCGATCAGCGTGCGGATATCTACGCGCTCGGGTTGATCCTTTACGACATGATCGCGGGCCGCCGCCGGTTGGAAAGCGCCACGAGCGCGATCACCGAGCTCAAGGGGCGCATGGAATACGCGCCCCCGCCGCTGAAGCTGGTCGTCCCAACGGTTCCGGAGGCGCTCAGCAAGCTGGTAGCTCGGTGCGTCGAGCCCGACCGCGCGAAACGTTTTCAGACGACCGTGGATTTGGCGGCGGAACTCGACCGCCTCGATGAGAAAGGCGTTCCGCGGCCTCTCAAGCGTGTTGTCGGCCTTCCGGTCGCAGCGGTGGTCGCTGCGCTTTTGCTTGCGGTGTCGGGAAGCGCCTGGTGGTATGCGCGTCAGGCCATTCCACCGCCGTCACATGAGCCGGTAGCGGTCATGATCGCCGATTTCCGAAATGCTACCGGTGATTCGACGTTCAATCGCACTCTGGAGCCGGCGCTCCGGATCGCGCTGGAAGGAGCAAGCTTCATCGCCGCGTACGACAGAACTCAAATGCGAAACCTCGGGCTGCCCGCGGTCGAAGGGGACCTGGACGAGGCGGCCGCGCGTCAGATCGCGCTCAACCAGGGTTTCGGGGTTGTCCTGGCCGGTTCATTGAATCGGCAGGCGGACGGATATTTGCTGTCCGTCAGGGCGGTCGAGGCCGTCACCGGCAACGTGATCCAAAGCAGTGAGGCAGTCGCAAGCGATCGGGATCAGGTGCTCACGGTCGCAACGCGTCTGGCAACCACGGTCCGCACCGCGCTTGGGGACGAGACCTCCGAGTCGGCGCAGATGTTCGCGATGGAAACACTCAATGCGCGATCGCTGGACGTTATTCATGACTACGCCGCCGCTATGGAGGCGTTGAATGGGGGAAGGTACAAGGAAGCGCTTCAGAGCGCGAGGAAGGCTGCGGATCTGGACCCCGACTTCGGATCGGCGTATTGGCGTCATGGCGGCCGCCGCACGCGGACTCGGTCAGCGGCAGGAGTCCGAAGACTACATCGAGCAGGCCGTCGGTCGTCTCGATCGCGTGACCGAGCGCGAGCGATACCGCATTCGTGGCCTGTCGTTCCTCCTGTCCGGCGACCAGCAGAAATGCGTCGAGGAATACAGCGCGCTGATCAGCCGTTACGCATCAGACGCCACCGCGCACAACAACCTCGCATTGTGCGCCTCGCTGCTGCGCGACATGCCAACGGCGATCGAGGAAATGAAGCAGGCCGTTGCGATCCTGCCGAAGAGTGTTCGCCAGCGCTCCAACCTCGCCGTGTACGCGTCCTACGGCGGTGACTTTCAAACGGCGGAGCGAGAAGCACAGGAGCTGCAGAAGCTCGACCCGGCGTTTCCGAAAGGGTTCACGGCGCTGGCGTTCGCGCACATGGGACAGGATCGGTTCGGCGAGGCCGCCAGCACATACCAGCAGCTGCAGAAGATCAGCGCCTCGGACGCTGCTTCCGGGCTGGCCGATTTGGCATTATTCAACGGCCGTTTGTCGGAGGCCGTGCGCCTTCTGGTGTCGGGCGCGGCTGCGGACGTGGCCGCAGGCGCCCGTGACCGGGCGGCCGACAAGTTTTCGCTCCTTGCCTACACGCACCTCACACGCGGTCAAACGCGCCAGGCCGTGCAGGCGATCGACCAGGCGCTGGCGAACAGCCAGGGCATCAAGACGCGTTTTCTCGCCGGTCGGATCCTCGCGCTGGCTGGCAATGTAGAGCGGGCACGCGATCTGGCAGCGGCGCTTTCCAGCGAACTACATGCCGAGCCGCAGGCGTACGCCAGGATCATCGAAGGGAACATCGCGTTGAACGCCGGCAACCCGCGTGAGGCCATTCAGGCGTTCACTGAGGCCAACCGGCTCCTCGACACGTGGCTGGGACGATTCGACCTCGGGCGCGCGTACCTGGACGCTCACGCCTACCTGGAGGCGGATGCGGAATTCGATCGCTGCATCCAGCGTCGCGGCGAAGCGATGGCGCTCTTCCTCGACGAGATACCAACCTACGGCTACTTCCCCCAGGTGTACTACTACGTCGGCCGCGCCCGCGAAGGGCTGAAGACGTCCAGCTTCGCCGATTCCTACCGCGCATTTCTCAATATCCGCGGCGAGGCCGGCGAGGATCCGCTGCTCGCCGACACCCGCCGGCGTGCGCCCCAGTAACTGCCGTCGGATCGGCCGACTGCACGTTTCTTGGCGATCGAAAATCACCAATCGATCGGCAACCGTCTGCAATCGACCAACCTGCAATCCTTATCGCGTCGCCGAGATGGTCTCCGATCGGGTCTTCTTTCCATTCTGAAACCAGGTGACGACGAAGTAGTAGTACGTCCTGTTGTTCTGGGCCGCGAAGTCGCAGAAAATCGATTGCGTCGCCGGATAACAGATGGTGCCAGGCGCAATGCCCTGCGGAGTGACATCCGTTGGTGGATTGGTCGGTGACGGTGGGCTCGGGCCCAGTACCTTCCACACGTGGTAGCTGGCCACGGTGCCGCCGGCGTGAGGGGGAAGCCATTTCAGATTGATGCTCTGGTTAGTTGTCGTGTAGCTCAAGGTGTTTGCGGAAGGGCCTAACGACTCCGCACCAGGGACATCCACTTCTCCGCCGTAGCCTGGATCGCCATAGCCTGGATCGCCGTACCCGGGATCGCCGTAGCCTGGATCGCCGTACCCGGGGTCGCCGTACCCGGGATCGCCGTACCCGGGGTCACCATAGCCGGGGTCCCCATACCCGGGATCGCCATATCCGGGGTCGCCGTACCCGGGGTCGCCCGCGGCGGCTAGATCCTCGACGGTGATCTCGAGCGACAGGAACGCCGGGTTGCGGCGGCTGCCCGTCTGCCGCAGGTCGAGATGCTCCCAGTCGTTCCACCCGGTGAACACTCCGTCGGCTGCTGGATCCTCGTGGTTCGTGCCGGGGCCGTCGCCATTGAAGTTCAGGTCCTGCGCGTACGCCGACCCGGCGGGATTTGCCGTCCCGCTTGCGTTCCAGTCGATGTTGCCGATTGGATAAGTGCCGTCCACTCGCACCATCCCGCCAACGATGTTGTCCGCAGGGTTGGCCGGATCGAGCGGCGTCCCGTCACAGTGCCTCGTCGACGCAGTGGTCCCCACGAGGCCGTCTAGAAAGCTGCCGCTCGTCGGTGCGTACCATCGGGTAGGGTACAACGCCGGGACCGAGGCCGCCGTAGTGGTCCCCTGCTTCAGAGCGGTCTCGGTTAGACTGGCTTCGTCCAGGTTCGTCAACGGGGACGATGGCGGCCCTGGGTGTACGAGCTTCAACACCTGGCGGGACAGATCGACCTTTGGCCCAGTCAGGCCAATCAGCCCGCGGACCTGGAACAGGTAACTCATCACGCTTTCGTAGTTCGGTTTGCAGTTCGGCGCAGGGTTCCCAGGAGTGGGCGCCGAGCCGCCATGTCGGAGACCACCAGTGTGTCCGAATTCGTGCACGATGGTGGATGTCTGCATGAATTCGGTGCCTGTGTTGTTGTCCCACAGGCCCAGCGTGACCATGAAATCGCCGCCGCCATTGCCGGCGTCGGAAACTCCTGAGACGCTCCTGGGAATGGACGGATCGGCGAGGCTTGGAATGCCCGCGGCATGAGCGAACAGCGCGTACCGGAACATGTGACGTCGGATTCGATCGAAGCGTCTCACACAAGCCGGGCCAGCAGCTTCGCAGCCGGCTTCGTCGGGATGCGAGAGCGGCTGGTCTCTCAACAGTCGGTACCCGAGCTTCCAACCCACGACACCTCGAAATCCTGGAAACGAACATGTCGGTTGGGCAACTGGACACGTTTCCGTTTCGGTAATCCCTTCACCACCTCGCGCGTACGCAGCGTTGATGACGTTCAAACTTGTCTGATACCGGTTGCCGACGTCGAAGTGGACCTTGATGGGGCCACTGATCGTCTGTGACATGTTCGCGGGGTTCTTCCGCGGGGCCGCACTCGCAAAAACGGCCGCAACGTTGTCGACAACGGCTTGAGAAGGCAAATGCGTGTGTGCGGGGACGGACCCTGGGAGCGGATCATCGTATGCACCCGAGCTCATGAAACCGATTTCGACGAAGATGTCCTGGACCTCCGGATTCGCACCCATCGCGTACAGGTTGGGCAACGGCTCGCCGGTCGGATCGAGGAGCGGCGCGTGAGTTGGTACGAGATCGGACACATCACCTGTCTCCCACACGTTGAGCAGCCCGTCGACGTCCGTGTCGTCGACTTCGGTGCTGAAGACGACCGCCGACGTCGCAAGGCAGTCGTACGGATTGGCGTCGGTGTGGGTGACCTGCACGGTCACTTCTTCGCCGTAATCGGTGGTGACCGGTGGATTGGGCATCGCGGTACTGACATCCCACGTTGGGCCATCCCACGCGCGATCCGAGCCTGGACTGTTGCTTTCGCGCGTGAAGAATGGATTTGTCGCGATGATCAGGTCCGTGCCCAGCCCAGGGCCGAATCGAACTTGTTCCGTCGCATTCTTTGCACCGCTCCCGACGAGGAGCGTCAGCTTGGCCAATGGGTTCGCGGCCGCTTGATAGAAACCTCGTAACGCCTGCGTCGTTGTAGGTAATACGTCTTTTGGCTTGAGCTGGAGACCGTCATACAAAACGATCGATGTCAGCGACTCCGTTGGAAGCCGGTAAATGATGATCAGGCTGGCGCCGGCGGTTTGTGGGGTCTGATTCCCTGTGCCATTGTCGGGCAGTCTCACCGTGTGCGGACCGAAGCCGCTCGGTGCATTTGGATAGGGGTCGTCCAGATCGTCGAAATTCACCAGCCGTTTTCCAATTGGATTGCCATCCTCGTCCAGCGGTACGGGCAGCAATCGCAGGACGTCGGCCCGGAAGGTCAGCATCTTGTACGTACCCTGACCCCCGCCGCTCCAGCAGGGGGAGGTGTTCGGGTCGATTGGGACGAAAGCAACCTGCTTGGCAATTTCGCTGATGTCCTCACCGCGGAACTCGACGCCGCTGACCGGTAATGGGTTTGCGTCGACGATGGTCTGCCAGTACAAGAAGGCACCAACGACATCAGCGTTCGGCGGCACCATCTCTTCCGGCTGGTCGAAATTGATCTCGGCCTCGAGGAAGCCGCCGCCGCCGCTTTCCGATCCGAAGTCCTCGCTGGCTGCGACGTAATTGCCGGTGACGAAAAAGTTCTTGAAAAAATTCAATCCAGGTGGGTTCCCCACCTGTGTCTGGCTGCTCTGCGAGGCCAGTAGGAGCAGGAGCACGGTCAAGAACGTGCGGGGGTTTCTCAACAGTCCCAATCGGCGGCGTGACATGACTTCTCCTTTGCCCGCCCGTACGCGTCGGCGGATTGCAGCTCAACCGGCCTCGGCTCAAGGCACAGAGAATCAGAAAATGATCGGAGCGAGCTCGGTCTCATACAGTTCCACTCGGTCTCATACAGTTCCAGAAAGTACTAACGCTGGATCTGCGTGGCCCGAACAGGATGGCCCGCGACTGCGTGCCACCCTCGCGACCGGATGCACAGTATTAATCCGCACCGGCAAGTTAGTGTGCAAGCCAAGCGCGAATTCTTGCTCCGGATTGAACAAAGGAACCGCATCTTCACGCCCTTGCTGTTTTAAGCGCGCGCTGGAGGCGGGGGCAGCCGACCTCGCTGCCAAGAGTCCGGATCGAGCGGCCGACAACGTAGACGAAAAAGTTCTTGAAGAAGCTGAGGGCCTGGGAGTGCGCCGGCCGCGAGCTACCAAGCCCGACGCCAGCCACGATCATCAACGACCACAACAATCGGGCATGCGCAAATCGCCGCCCAACCAGGGGGATCCTCATGCGGGTTCGCTCCCGTTGGCAGAAATGAATGTGTTTTCGAGGAAAGCCTATTCGCGTGGTCGCCCGGAGGGACCTTAACGAACTCTTGCCGACTATATAGCAAAGGTGCTGCCGCCCGTGTAAATTCGGTTACACGCGGTTCACACGGGGCGGGGATCTCCAATCTGACAGCAATGTCGACGATTGTTCAGGTCACGCCATTCTTGTCGCGTCGGCGATGACATGCCTCGCACGATACGCGGCGGCGCGAATCAGGAAGAGCGCCGGGATATTCGGCTGACCGGTCGTTCAGGAACGCCTGCCCACAGTGCGTGCTGCGATCAGCGCGTCCGCCTTGTCCAACTCACTGTTCCAGCCCATGACCGCTCGTTGCGTCCATTCGTCGTCGTGCATGGCGTCGAACGTCAGCGTCATGCGCACACCACCAATCACAGGCTCGAGCTCGACGACGGTGGCGACATCGTATGGCGCAACACCCGGGATGAAATCGGCGAGGTGGACGTACGCCAGCTTCCGAAGCGTGACGATCTCGACATAGGTGATTCGGCATTCCTGCGTCAGCGGCATGCCGGCCTTCTTCATGAATTCGATTTGTGGCGGCGCGATCGCCGTCATGGCGTAAAGGAGCTCGCCACCCGGACGGACGTCTATCTTGCGCACGCTCACCGCGAACCCGCCCGGTCCCCACCAGGACTCGATGCCTTCCTTCGTCGTCCAGAGTTCCCACACGTCCTGCATGCGGGCGCGATAGATGCGTTCGAGCGCGACGCGATTCCGCACCCGCGTTGCGACAGAGTCTGTTTTCGTGGTTTCGTTCATGAGGTCCTTTCCCTTCGCCGCGAGCGACGCCGCGGGCGCTGTCTGCGCGCGAGGGCGGCACCGAACGCGTCAAGACGGCCTGCCCACAGGCTGCGATATTGGGTAACCCAGGCGTTCAGTTCCCTGAATGGCTCCGGCCGCAGCGAGTAATAACGCCGCGGGCCGTCGGGTCTCATCTGGACGAACCCGCCTTCTTCGAGGATACGAAGATGACGGGACACGCCTGACTGATGAATGTCCATCTCTGCCACCAGGTCGTTGACGGCCCGTTCGCCCGTCAGCAGCGCTTCGACGATCTGAAGACGGCTGGGATCGGCCAGCGTCTGGAAGACTTGAAACTGCATGTCAATGCATATGTATCATAATGCATATATAACCGTCAAAGCATTTCGCCGCCGCCGAACCGCGGGGACTCCCGGCGTCACTGCGGTCCAGCCGGCAGAGGGCGCAGAAACCGGCTGAACGTCCAGTTTGCGACGCGGGTGCCCTGCGTCCGTGCGGCGTCATCCGCAAACCGGAAATGAATGCCGAGCAGGATTCGCCCATTCACGACTTCCTCGGCGGCGTCGGAGAAACGGCTGAACGTGCGCGTCTTCCCGGTGGCGAGCGGCGCATCACTTGTCACAGAAAAATTGAACATGTCGGTGCCGAAGAACAGTTCGAGGATTGTGGTCATCGCGGCAGTGACGTTGTTGGCTCCCGACGTGTAATCGGGATAGTTCGGCGTATTGACGAGCGGTTCCCAGTCGGGATCACCGATCGTCCCGGGGTTGCCGTCCGCCTCCCCTTCCCTGATGGCGGTGACCGGACGCCAGAAGCTGAAATGACGCTTGCTGTCCCAGCAGGCGATTGCCGCATCGGCGGCGGCGAGGTTCGCCAGCGCGAAAAGGCGTGCGCTGTTGCCGACGTCCATCGGATGCGCGTCGACGATCGCTCGAAGCGCGCGGTTCCACTGGGCCACGTAGTTCTCGGACCAGAAGTGAGCGAGGTCGGTCTGAGCCGGCGTCCTGCCGGTGCTCAGTCGCGCGCCCATGGCTTTCACCTCGTTGTAGTCGCGAAGTACTCGGCACTCGTCAGTGCGGGTGGTTGCTCGGCGCGAAACTGGGACGGCCGCTCGAGCGTATACGGCTTGGTCTCGCTCATGTAAAAGTACGCCATGGGCGAGAATGGCGCGGGAACGGGCGGCGTTCCAATCAGGGAAGGCGTAGGACGCCACGCTCCTGGCGCGGAACCGCCCCTGTAATCCGGCAACGTCACACTGGGACGATGCTGCTTGAGCAGTGCAGCCGCCGCCTGCTGTCCAACCGCCAGCCCCGGATTCCCGGCAAGGCCACGGCTTGCAAGAAACTCTTTGAACTTCGCTTCGAGGACGCTCTGCTGCTTGGGGTAGATGCCCCGCAGGACGCCGTAGGCCGCAGCGGCGACCGCGGCGTCGGGCGAACCCGATCCGCGGAGAGCGGCATGATATGGCGCGTACCGCCGCTGGATGGCCTGAACGGCGTCGTGCACTGCGGCGTGGACCAGCGCCACGTCGAGAAATCCATGACCACCTGGACGCCCACTCGTGACGAGCTGCAGCGTGACGTCGTTCCAGTAGGTAACCGCATCGGCATGCGCTGATGCCGCCGGGCCAAAACAAAGGCAGACGATCAAAGCAATCACGGGCCGTCGCGTCATGGCGCTCCTTGCCAGTCAACGAAATGGAATGTCCGAGGGTCGATGCACGCGTATGTATACACGAACAACGTCGATACCGCACAGACCGAAGCGGTGCGGGCGAAACGTCATCGGCGCGTGCTGATGAGCTGAATGTTATCGGTTGGAAGATCGCGGCAGTGTGAAAGCGACGGTTGTTCCAGTCCCGATCGTGCGCGAGGCAGTGATTTCGCCATGCGCTCGCCGCGCGCCGCAAGCTGAGGGCATGCCTGGTCAAACTCCCTGTGCGCCGCTTCAAGACGCGCACGCCCTTCCGCCGGCGTCGCGGGGCCGCTCACTGAGTCAATCGCTTTGTCCCGCCACGATCAGCTCGTCGATCGCAGTCTTGCTGGCCGTCAGCGCGAAGTCGATATCACGCATGTCGGTATTGTTTTTCATAAATGGTTCCGGGGGACAATTAGACTCCCCATACGGAACGCGGTCCAACGTTGATCACGAAGGTATTTCTCGCGGCCGCCATCGCGATCGTCCCTCTGATTGCAGCCGCCTGGTTGCCCGCATCGGTTCCCCTTCTCGTCCGACAGTTCCAGCTGTGTACCTGGGGCACAGGAGCGATTCTCGTCGCCCAACGGCTGTTGTTCAGCGATACGACGAGCGCGGCGGTGCGCGCGATTGGATTTCGGCGGCCGCGAATCTCGACGGTCGTCGCGGTGTTACTGGTCAGCCTGCCGATTGGCGTTTCTCCCTTTGTTTGCCGGGAGTTACGACGTTGTCGTGGCGCTGCGGCCAGATTGGGCTCAGGTTCTGCTCGGAGTCGTGCTGGTCAATGGCATAACGGAAGAAGTCATCCATCGAGGCTTTGTGTTCGGCCACCTGCGCCGCGAACGCTCCTTTGCCGCCGCGGCGACGCTCTCCGCTATGCTCTTTGCTGCCCAGCATCTCTACATCATCATCACCGCGGGATTGGTGGTCGGCCTCTCTTCTGTCGTGCTCGCGACCCTCCTGACGTACCCGTTGGCATACGTGTTCGAGCGCGGCGGCAATTCAATCGCGGGTCCCGCCATTCTGCATACGAGCTCGAACGCTCCAATCTTGATCCTTGCCCTGCCCGAAGAGTTCGTGGTGACCGCCGTTCTGCCTCACATGGGAGTTGTCCTCGTATCGCTGTACCTGGTGTTTGTTGTCCGTCAGGAGCGTTCGTGAGTTTCGATTTGCTGCTTGCCCTCGCCGCCTTCGTCATTGGCATCGTCGTCGGCCTGACCGGAATGGGTGGCGGCGCGCTGATGACACCGATGCTGGTGCTTTTTTTCGATGTGATGCCGCTCACCGCGGTGTCGTCGGACCTTGTGGCAAGTGCAGTGATGAAGCCGGTCGGCTCGGTGGTCCATTTGCGCCGCGGCACGGTTCACCTCGGACTGGTGAAGTGGTTGTGCGTGGGCTCGATTCCGGCGGCGTTCAGCGGCGTCATCATCGCGCGCTCCCTCGGCGGAGGGGAACAGGTGCAAAACGTCATCCGGATTGCACTCGGCATCGCCCTGCTCCTGGCCGCCACAGGACTGATCGTTCGCGCCTACATCCGCCTCGTCGAGCACGCGCGGCGGCGAGACGGCCGTGCGGACCCACTGCCGCAGGGTCGCCCGCGACTGCAGCTGCGGCCGCTTCCTACCGTGGTCGTCGGCATTGTCGGGGGTGTTGTGGTGGGAATGACGTCGGTCGGCTCCGGGTCTCTGATCATCATTGCCTTGATGACGTTGTATCCGCGTCTCAAGGCGAGCGAACTCGTCGGCACCGACCTGGTGCAGGCAGTTCCCCTCGTCGCCTCCGCCGCCCTGGGGCACATTCTCTTCGGTGACTTCCAACTCGATATCACCACGTCGCTGCTGATCGGGTGTATTCCGGGCGTCTGGCTTGGCGCCCATCTGTCGGCGCGCGCTCCGGGCGGCGTCGTGCGCCGGGCGCTGGCATTCGTGCTCCTGGCGTCAGCGCTCAAGCTCCTCGATATCTCCAACACGGACACCGCGCTGATCCTGCTCCTCGTGGCGATCGTCGCCCCGTTACTGTGGATGATCGTTCGGCGGCGCCATGGCTTTCCGGCGCTTGCGTCGCGCGGCGACGGCGCGCGCCGGTAAGCCGTTCTACTGACCCTTCTGCAGTTCCTGATAAATGACGTTGAAGTTGCCGCCTGGTCCGCCGCGGCCGCCGGTCAGTGTGTAGCCCTTGAACTTGTCGGGCAGCTTGAGGTCCGCCATCGCCTGTTCGGCCGTCTTGCCGGCCTTCAGCGACGCGCGAGCGTGCTGCAGGAAGAGCCGGTTGAATTCGCCGTAATCGACGAAGTCCTGCCACTTCTTGACGTCGGTGTGCCCCGTGATCACGGTATCGACGTTCTTGATGGCACCCGCCGCTTTGCCGATGGTTTCACCGTAGGCAATGCCGCTGCCGCCGTTGTTGACGTCAATGAGCGGCTGGGCGGTGTTGGCAAAAACGTCTCCCGCGTGCATCACGCGCCGATTGCGGAACACGACGAAGGTGTCGCCGTTAGTGTGCGCCGGACCGAAGTAGTACAGGTCGATGGAATCGTTGCCGCTGAGCAGCGTCAGACGATCCTTGTACGTCCGGTCGGGCATCCCGTTCTTGTTGGCCGGATCCTGGTAAACCGGCATCTTCTCCATGTTCGCCTTTGTGTTCTCGTGCGTCACGATCTCGACGTTGGCCGGGAAGAACATGTTGCTGCCGACATGATCGCCGTGCGTATGCGTGTTGATGATCATCGTGATCGGCTTGTCCGTGACCGTCTTGACCTGGCTGAGAATGCCCTGACCGTTATTCGCGAGCTTGGTGTCGACGAGGACGACACCGTTGCCGGCCAGGTAGACGGCCGTCGCCCCGCCCTGGCCGGGAATCCGGTAAAGGCCATCCGCAACCTTTTCGATGGTTCCGAGCGGCGGCTGCTGAGGAGCCGCGCCTCTACCCTGCGGCGCGCCGGCCTGCTGCGCCGCGGCGGTGGCGAGAATACCAACCACCAGAATGAT
Organism: uncultured Acidobacteriota bacterium; assembly: GCA_963814955.1. Lineage (GTDB taxonomy): Bacteria > Acidobacteriota > Vicinamibacteria > Vicinamibacterales > UBA2999 > DATCJA01. Next base: position 89,475 of record CAWFEX010000001.1, on the reverse strand, counting down.
TCCAAGCACGAGACCACGACGCGTCATATCCAATCTCCTTGTCAGACTGCGACTGCTTCGTACGCTTCGTCACATCGCCGCAGAGAAAACTCGTCTGTTCGTGTCGATCATCGGGCGCGAGTATAGTCCGGAATCCTCACGCTCACTCTAAGGTCGAGGTTGCGCGGGGGGCGTTTCTTGGCCAACGCATCCGAGGTCACTGATCCTCTGTCGCCGTGTCATCGGCGCGGCGCCGAGCCGCGATTCGCTTCTCGACTCGCGCCAACAGGGTGAGGACGGTCCAGGCGCACACCACACAGACAACCGGCAACCAGAGTCGTCCTGCACCGACCGCCACACCGATTGCCGCGGTCAGCCAGAGACTCGCCGCGGTGGTGAGGCCAATGATTTCCTGGCGGTCTCGAAGTTTCAGGATCGTGCCGGCGCCGATGAACCCTATTCCAGTGGCCACGCCTTGAATGACGCGGCTGAGATCGGCCGGCGCCATACCAATCTCTGAAGGAAGCAGAACGAAGAGCGCAGCTCCGAGGGCCACGAGCATATGGGTCCGCAGTCCCGCCGCCTTGCCTACCAGCTCGCGTTCGGCGCCCAGAATTCCGCCCAGGATCGCGGCTGCCACGAGTCGGACCGCCACATCGGTGAGGTGGCCCACCTCCGGCACACGAAGCAGATCATTCATCGAGATCCCGTCAAGGACGATTGCGACGTCAGATCATGAGTAGAGCGCAGGCTTGAGCCTGCGCTCTCCAGCGGTCAACCGCCGTTAAGGTGCTCGAGTCGTGGAGGCATTGGGGAACACCGCCTTGACGGCGGCTTGCGCGCATTCGTCGTCCTGGTTGCCGACGCCTCCGCCAGCACCAATCGCACCCACCATCTCGTTGTTGATGAAGATGGGAAACCCGCCCGGCTGGGCAAAATCGCCCATCCATTCAGGGGCACGGTTGACCTGCTTGTTCACGCGTTCCCACAATTCAATCGTCGGGCGGCGCCAGTGTGCCGCCGTCGTTGCCTTGAGCTCCGCCGTCTCGAGCGCGGTGGCGCTGGCGCCCTCCGTCCCCTGGAAGGACACGAGCGTTCCATCGGGATCCACTACCGCGATGCCGAGCGCGGTGTACTTCTTTTGAGCGGCGTAGCCAACACACGCATCGACGAGCGAGCGCGCGGCGGTTGTCGTGATCACCTTGCGGGTTGCGAGCAGCGGCTGCGGACTGGCCGGCAGCGTCTTGCCGTCGCCGAACACCGACTTGATGGCGTTTTGCGCGCAATCCTCATCCCTACCACCCGACAAACCTGCGGCGCCCGCGCCGATCGCGCCTACGACTTCGCCCTGAACGACGACGGGAAAGCCACCCGGGATCGGGAAATAGCCCATCCACTCGGGCGCGCGATTGACCTGTTTGTTCACGCGCTCGTACAGCTCGCCTGTTGAGCGCCGAAACTTGGCGGCGGTCCTGGCCTTCAACTGCGCGGTCACACCTGTGTTCCCCGTCGCTCCATCTGTCGATTGATACGACAATAGATAGCCGGCGGAATCCACGACCGCCAGCGCGATCGGGTAGCCGTCGCGCGCTGCCTGGGCGATGCATGCCTCAATCATCTTTCGCGCGGCAAAACCGGTGATGTCCCTCTTGTCGGAGAGCATCGACTGGGCATGTGCGTTCGTCGTGGTCAGAACGGAGATGCACACGAACGACAGGATGGCGAGCGATCGATGTGGCATCGGCGGGTTCCTCCCTGGTGGGGTGCATCATAGCGTTGTGACTCCGGAAACGAAACCACGAAGGACACGAAGAGACGAGAGTTGGCCGCCAACTTCGAGCCGACTGATCGAAGGCCGATCGGGTTCTGGCTCAAGCTCGTCGACCGCCTGATTGACGAGGCTGGAAGCGCGACGGCGACGCTTCGAGAAGCGAACGGTGAGCCGTCACTTTCGGAGAAGCATCATGAACACCAAGGACGTCACGGGCACCCTGGGCACGTTGTTCGCAGAGCTCATCGACGGGGCCCCAGCATCGGGCGGATACATGCTGAACGCGGGCGATCAAGGATTGCTCCGATCGCTCGACAAACTCTCGGCAACCGCCGCGTCCGCTCCGACGTCAACCGGTTCCTCGATTGCCGCGCACGTCGATCATGTTCGCTACGGCCTGTCGCTGATGAACCGTTGGAGTGCGGGCGAGAACCCGTTCACGGACGCTGACTGGGGCGCCAGCTGGCAGAAAAAGACGGTGACTGAGACGCAGTGGCCAAAACTCCGGGCGGACCTCCGGGCTGAAGCGGCGCGCTGGCTGAATGCCCTGCGCACGCCGCGCGAGGTCCAGGAGATCGAACTGAACGGGATGATTGGGAGCATCGCCCATCTCGCGTATCACGTGGGCGCAATCCGTCAAATCGACGCATCCGTGCGTGGCCCTGTCGAAAGCAACCGTTGAGGGTTCGTGTGATCCAGGTAGGTTGGGCTGTCGGCACACGGCGCGGGGTGGATTTGGACTATCAGCTCGTGGCTGCCCAGACGAAGAGCATCGACGCGGCGAGGCTAAGTGCACCTCGCACGGCATGCAGTCGCCCCCACGCTTTCAAGAGCTGCAGCGTCTCATCCGATCGACGATCACGACGCGGATCGAGCAACAGATTGTTCGTCGGGCGAATGGCGAGCAGCGTGAACGGAACGACCGAGAGAATGAGCATCGTCGCCCACAGCCATAACGGGCCGCCACCCTGCATGCAGCGAACGATTCCGAACAGTCCGGCAACCAGCGCGAGCGGCACCTGCATAAGCGTCGCGCGTTTGTAGCTCGGCGCCCATTCGGCGGCGGCGACCTCGGCGCCGCACGACAGGCGGGCCGGATGTTCAACAGCCGTGATGTAGACCGCTGCGCCCGCGAACAACGTGCACGCGAGGACCGCGACCACTTCAATGAACTGCGTCGTCACGATGAGCTCCTTCGCTTTGTTCGAGCCGATGTCCGATGCACCGTGACCTTCTTCTATTCATTTCCTGATGAATGCCAGCAGGTCGCGGTTGAGGATGTCGGGGTGCGTCGTGCACATCCCGTGCGACAACTTCTCGTACACCTTCAGGGTGCCGTTCTTCAGGAGCTTTGCCGAAAGCGGGGCGGAATCAGCGATCGGAACGACTTGGTCGTCATCCCCATGCACGACGAGCGTCGGAATGTCGATGGCCTTGAGATCCGGAGTGAAGTCGGTTTCCGAGAATGCCTTGATGCCGTCGTAGTGCGCTTTGGCGCCGCCCATCATGCCCTGCCGCCACCAGTTGTCGATCACGGCCTGCGACACGTTCGCGCCCGGGCGGTTGAATCCATAGAACGGGCCGCTCGCGACGTCCCGATAGAACTGCGCCCGATTGGCTGCGAGCTGTTGACGGAAGCCGTCGAACACTTCGATCGGCAGGCCGCCCGGATTGGCGGCTGTTTTCAGCATGATCGGTGGGACCGCGCCGATGAGCACCAGCTTCGCAACGCGGCCTTCGCCATGCTGCGCCGCATAGTGCAAGGCCTCGCCGCCCCCCGTTGAATGGCCGATATGTACCGCATTGCGCAGATCGAGATGCGAGACGACCGCTGCGACGTCCGCGGCGTAGTGGTCCATGTCGTGACCATCACCCTCCTGGCTCGATCGTCCGTGGCCACGACGGTCGTGGGCAATGACGCGATACCCCTTTTCCAGGAAATACAGCAGCTGGGCATCCCAATCGTCGCCGCTCAGTGGCCAGCCGTGATGGAACACGATGGGCTGCGCGCTCTGCGGCCCCCAGTCCTTGTAGAAAATCGTCGTCCCGTCCTTCGTGGCAATTGTGCCCATGGTGATCTCCTCAATCGATGCGAAGACTCTGCTCCATCGAATAGCACTATGACGCCGCGCGCGGGGGCAAGATGTCGTGCCCGTTATCGGCGGACGCTTTCCATGTGGCGTGCGGCATCGGCGCCTGCTTCCTCAGGAGTTCTCGCGCGCTCGCGCGCGACGATGTATGCGGCGTACCAGTCCGACCAGTGGTGCTTCGGAGCGGCCGGTTCGTACTCGCCATGGCGCGTTTCTGCCTCGCGCAGAAGCTCCGTCAGCGTCGCGACGTCGATGCTGAGTCCTCGTCCGGGAAGCCGCGTCTTGATCTCCTGGAGCAACCAGCCGTTGCCGTCTGGATCGCTGAACGTGGCGAACGAGCGGTAGCTGGCGTGACCGGGCGCAGGCCCGCTCACTCGACCGCTCGTGTCCCCGCGCTGGAACTGAGCGCCCGGCGTGGCGGCGTGGAACACCTCGCTGATCCCGGCACCACGCGCGGCGAGCTCCTCGCGAGCAGCCTCGATGTCGGAGACGATCAGGTAGAGGCTCTGGGCCGAGCCAGGAGCGGCCGCCGTGATGTTCGTGCCGAACTGGATCGAGCACCCCGAGCCGGGCGGCGTGAACTGTACGACCCGTACGCCATTATCGAAGGCGAAATCGGCGTCCAGCCGCCACCCCAGGTTCCGATAGAAACGCTTCGCGCGATCGACGTCGGACACCGGAACGACAACGACCTCGAGCTTCAGATCGACCGTCGCGGCGCCCGGGACCTCGGTAGCGTGTGAATTACTCGTCTGTGTGATGCTCATTGTCACCTCCATCAAGCTGTCTTCGCGGCCAGCTCGCCCAGGCTTTTTCCAAGCACCCGGTTGAACGCGGGAAACGGGTGAATGACATCGGTCAGGGCCGTCAGCGGAACACCCACCTTGATCGCGAGCACGAGCTCGCCCAGGATCTCGCCTGCACGCGGAGTAACCAGCGTCGCGCCGATCAGCACGCCACGCTCGCGGTCGGCGACGAGCTTGAGCGCGCCCGTGTGAAAGTCGTGGATGGAGCCTCGCGCAGTCTCCGCCGGATCCGCGGTGGCGACGACCACGTCGATGCCTCTCGCCCGAGCGGCGGCCTCGGACAGTCCGACCGACGCGATTTCCGGGTCGGTGAATGTGACGCGAGGGACCGCCGTGTGATCGGCCCTCGCATCGATCCCGCGCAATCGTCGCGCGACAATCTGCCCGTGGTAGTAGGCGAGGTGGGTGAACCCACCGAGTCCCGTGACGTCGCCCGCTCCGAAGATGCCCGGCCGTACTTCGAGCGTCGCCGAGTCTACCTTCAACCACCCGCGCTCCGTCTGTGCCAACCCGGCTGCGCGCCACGCCTCCACGTTGGGGCGGCGCCCCGTCGCAACCAGCAACCGCCCGGCCGAGACCGCCGCTCCGGACTTCAAATGAACGACGACGGCCGAGGGTTGGTGCGATGACCCTGCGGATTGCTTTTCGACGGCAACACATGGGTCGCCGATCATCAGCGTGATGCCGTCGGCCTCGAGGTGTGGCCGGAGCGCGGCTCCTGCTTCCGGTTCTTCGAGGCCAAGGAACGTCGGTCCAGCTTCGATCACGGTCACCTTGGAGCCGAGGCGTGCGAACGCCTGCCCGAGCTCGACGCCGATGGCGCCGCCGCCGAGGATCGCGAGCGATGCCGGCAGCTCCCGCGGAATCGCCGCTTGGCGGTTGGTCCAGAAGTCGACCGAGTCCAGGCCAGGGATGGGTGGGATTGCCGCGGTGCTGCCGTTGGCGATCACAACGGCGCGGCGCGCCGTGAGCCGCTCGCCTCCAACGTCTATGGTGTGCAGATCCTCGACTCTCCCTTCACCTCGAAAGAGCCTGGCCCCGGTCGCCTCCAGCGCGGCGGCAGGCTTGCTGTCATCGAGGTCGCGTGCCATCCACAGCACGCGTTTGGAGACCTTGGGGAAGTCAACAGTCCATTCCACGCGTGACGCAGCAAGGACGCGAGCGCGATCGGCCTCGCTCAACGTTTCACCGGACCGAAGCAGGGCCTTGGACGGGACGCAGCCCCAGTAAGGGCACTCGCCCCCGACGAGCTCGCGCTCGACGACCGCCAGCGTCAGGCCGCTGTTCCTAAGCCCTGCTGCAATCGCTTCTCCGGCGACGCCACCACCAAGACATACAACATCGAACTCCTGGGACAACGCCTACCTCCATGGCCGACTTCGCAGACGTGCCGCTGCGAAAGCATGTTCGCCCACCGCGCAATCGTCCATAAGACTTTGGTACCGGGTCGCGCCGGAGTGATACGAAGGTGTCGACTATACCTTCGTCTGATAGATCACACGGCCACGACCAACAATTTGGTCCTTCGCGTTTCGTGCGCGATCGCGCGCGACTGGTGTTTGCGACTCGCGGGCTAGACTGGGGTCATGGCTGGCTCAACGAACACGGGTGATTCCGCGCGGACACCGCTCTCCGACACCGTCTCTCGTCCTGAGCGCGTGTTCCCGACGCTCACACCAGAACAAGTATCAAGGATCGCGCCTCACGGAAGGCATCGCTCGACCACGCGCGGCGAGGTCCTCGTTGAGATCGGCGACCGGGCCGTGCCGGTCTTTGTCGTACTTGGCGGCGAGCTCCAGGCGGTTCGACCGACGGATACCGGCGAGACGCTGATCGTGAGCCTTCAGGCGGGGCAATTTTCCGGCGAAGCCAACTTGATCAGCGGCCGCCGCGCACTGGTACGCCTGCGCGTCAGTGAAGCAGGCGAAGTCATTCAACTCGATCGCGAGCAATTGCTCGCGCTGATTCAAACCGACGCCGAGCTGAGCGAGATCCTCATGCGCGCGCTCATCCTTCGCCGGCTCGAGCTCATTGCCCGCCATCTGGGCGACGTTGTCGTGATCGGCTCCGGACACAGCGGCGGGACGCTTCGTGTGAAGGAGTTTCTCACCCGGAATGGCCATCCATTTCAGTACATCGACCTCGATCGCGATCGGGAGGCCCAGGAACTGCTCGACCGTTTCAGAATCAGCGTTGCTGAAATCCCGGTACTGATTTGCCGCGGCGATGCTGTGCTCCGGAATCCGACGAATTCGCGGATTGCCGACTGTCTCGGCTTCAACGAGGAGATTGATGACACGCGCGTGAGCGATCTCCTGATCGTGGGCGCCGGACCCGCGGGACTCGCGGCGGCCGTCTACGGTGCGTCTGAAGGCCTGGATGTGCTCGTGCTCGAATCGAACGTGCCCGGGGGCCAGGCCGGGGCCAGCTCACGCATCGAGAACTACCTGGGCTTTCCGACCGGCATCTCGGGGTTGGACCTGACGGGCCGCGCGTACGCGCAGGCACTCAAGTTTGGCGCCCACGTCATCGTAGCGAAGGGTGCAACACGACTGGCCTGCGACGGTCAGCGCTACACGGTGGAAATCGACGGCGGCCTTCGAATCCAATCGCGCGCGGTGATCATCGCAACCGGCGCGGAGTACCGCAAACCAGCCCTCCCGAACCTGTCGACGTTCGAGGGCGCGGGTGTGTACTACGGTGCAACACCGATGGAGGCGCAACTGTGCGGCGGCGAGGACGTGGTGGTCGTCGGTGGCGGGAATGCTGCGGGGCAAGCCGCAGTATTTCTGGCGTCGACGGCCCGGCGGATCCATATGTTGGTGCGCGGACCTGGGTTGGCTGAAACGATGTCACGCTATCTGATTCGCCGCATCGAGGAGAATCCGACGATCGTTGTGCGTACCGGTACACAGATCGTTGCCCTGGAAGGTGATGGAAAACTCACGCGAATCCAGTGGCGCGATGACCGCAGCGGCGGCGTCGAGACCCACGACATCAAACACGTCTTCGTCATGGCCGGCGCCATTCCGAATACCCGCTGGCTGGACGGCTGCCTCGCCCTCGACGACAAGGGTTTTGTAAAGACCGGTCCCGACCTTGCGTCCGACGATTTGGCGAACGCGAAGTGGCCGCTCGCACGGCCACCGTATTTGCTGGAAACGAGCCGTCCGCGCATCTTCGCGGTCGGCGACGTGCGCGGCGGCAACGTCAAGCGCGTGGCATCTGCCGTGGGCGAGGGATCAATCGCCGTCGCCTTCGTTCATCAAGTACTTCGCGAATGACATGCCCGATCACACCTGTATTCACATCGACGCGAGACTCTGGAAACGAAACCACGAAGGAGACAAAAACTCGTACAATCAGCGGCGCCGACAGTTCTCGGGCCGCAGGGACTTACCAGCGTGGGATGCTTCGACTTCCTTTTTCCGATCAGACTCGGCGAGGCAGAGATCCGCGTTATTCCACCGGCCGAGGTCAGGACTCTCAGAGTTCGCTTCATCTTGAAGACCTTCAAGCTCGCGAAAGAGAACGATTTCTCCGAGACCAGCGCACCTGGACTGAATGGCGCGCCCCTCCAGTTCGTTCGCAGTCACTCGCGGACACTATCGACGGTTCTATACTTCGACGGGCGCGCGACGAACACGGACGTGCGTCAATCGATGAAGCAGGTGACGGATTTGATGAGTGTCGACCGTCACACTCATGCGCCGCCCGTGCTCTCATTCGAATGGACAGGACTGTCTTTTCAGTGTGTGCTGCAAAGCAGCACAGTGGGTCATTCAGCTCGTTATTCCCGGATGGCAGGCCTTCGCGCGGACGAATGCACGTCACTTTCAGGGAAAGTTTGACATTGCAGGAGTTGCTGCACGAGGCCGGGAGGGAATAGCAACTTACGGCAATTCTGAAACGCTCAAACACGCCGACCCCAGAGCAAAGCCCCCAATCCAAGGAAATCCCGGCCGGGTTTGAAACCGGATCCGCGCAATCGTCGTAATGCCCAGTGTTTAATGGGATCTGCCTTCCCGATCCCGGAAGAGACGGAGATGGGGAGCAGACAGGCAAAACGGCGGCAATGACCCCAGAGCATCTGACGCGCTATCCTCAATCCGGCGCTTCCGCTCCTGGTCATTCATAGGTAAGACCACGTCCCAAGGAGTTTGTGCGTGACTGTTCGCTCTCGCCCGTCCAGGTTGTCAGGGGCTCCTTTATGGCTGCTCGTGCTGGCGGCACTCGCCGCCGGTTGCGGCACGAACGCGGGCGTTGACGCCACGGCCGACGCGAAAGCAGCAACCGCGGTTGCCGCGATCCCCATTGCCACCGCGGTGGCGATCGAGCGTCCGATTACGCGATTCGTTGCGGTAACGGGCACGCTGACTGCCGAAGAACAGGCCGAAGTGGCCGCCGAAGTTTCCGGACGCGTGGTGGCGACGCCCGTCGAGCGGGGCAGCCGCGTGAGCGAAGGCAGCGCGCTCATTCGAATCACAGATGTCGAGGTCCGGGCTCAGGCCCAGGAGGCGGAGGCCAACACCGGACAGATCGAGGCGCGGCTGGGCCTCACGGATGGGGCACCGTTCGAGATCGATCGCGTGCCTGAAGTGGCCAATGCCAAGGCGGCTTACGACCTGGCCCAGGCCGATTTCGAGCGCGCAAAGATGCTGCTCGATCGAAAGCTCCTGCCGCAGGCGGACTTCGACCGAAGCCGAACGCAGTCGGAAGCCGCGCGCCGCCAGTACGACATCGCGCGCAACTCGGCTGAGCAGCAGTACCAGTCGCTGCTCGCCGCGCGGGCCCGGATGACGCTGGCGCAAAAGGCCGTCACCGATACGGTCGTTCGGGCGCCGTTCGACGGCCTCGTCGAGCAGCGTCTCGTCTCGGTGGGCGACTACGTCACGCGCGGCACGAAGGTGGCGTCGGTCATTCGCATCAATCCGCTCCGGGTGGAGCTCACGGTGCCGGGACAGTACCTCTCGGAGGTCGCCGCCGGCCGCGCTGTTACCCTGGAGGTCGACGCGTTCCGCGGGAAGACCTTCACCGGCCGGATTCGCTATGTCTCGCCCGTCCTGCGGACCGACACGCGCGCGCTGGTCGTCGAGGCGGTCGTGCCAAACGAGTCGGGCCAGCTCAAGCCCGGACTCTTTGCCACGGCGAAGATCGAGCAGGCGTCCGAGACACGCGCCGTGCTTGTACCGGCTGCGGCTATTACCAATGTGACCGGTGCCGCTCGCGTGTACTTGATCAAGGGCGACCACACCGCCGAAGAACGCCTCGTCACCACCGGCCAGATGGTGGATGAATTGATCGAGATCACCAGTGGCCTCCAGGCAGGCGACACCGTGGCGACGAGCAACCTGGCACAGCTCACCGACGGCGCACTCGTCGCCGAGAGAAAGTAGGTTCCATCATGCAGTGGCTTGCCGCGTTGTGCGTTCGCCGGCCGGTGTTTGCGTCGGTGCTGATCCTGTCGCTGACTGTTATCGGGGTGTTTTCCTTCGCGCAGCTCGGCATCGATCAGTTTCCCAACGTCGACATTCCCACCGCCCTCGTGACGACCCGGCTGCCTGGCGCCGCGCCCGAGCAGGTCGAGAGCGAGGTGACGGACAAGATTGAAGAGGCGGTGAACACCATCAGCGGGATCGACACGCTCACCTCGACCTCGTCCGAGGGCGTGTCACAGGTCGTGGTGTCCTTTCGGCTGGAGAAGAACGCCGACGTCGCCACGCAGGAGGTCCGCGATCGGGTCAACCGTATCCTGCCGTTGCTTCCAAGGACGATCACGCAGCCGATTATCGAGAAGCGCGATCCGGATGCATTCCCCGTTCTGACGGTCGCGCTGACGGCCAACGCGCCGGTGCGCGACATCACCGAATACGCCGACAAGGTGTTGCGGCGCCAGCTCGAGAGCGCTGACGGCGTTGGACAGGTCCTCGTGCTCGGTGGCCGCCGGCGGCAGATCAACGTCGTGCTCGACGCCGACCGGCTCCGCGCCCAGAACCTCACCGTGAACGACGTGGCGCGGGCCCTTCAGGCACAGAACAGCGACATACCGGGTGGGCGCATCGATCAGGGCGCGCAGTCGTTGACGATGCGCACCCGAGGACGCGTGGAATCCCCGGCCGAGTTCGGGAGCATCGTCATCCGCGAGGTGGCTGGATACCCGGTGCAGGTTGGCGACGTCGCCCGGATCGAAGACGGCATGGCGGATGCGCAGACCGTCGCGAGCGTCAACGGCGATCCCACGGTGCTACTGCAAATCCGCAAGCAGTCCGGGACAAACACGGTCGAGATCGTGAACGCCGTCAAGGCGCGTCTGACGCAGCTCGAAGAAACGCTGCCACCGGGCTACCGGCTTCGCATCGTGCGCGATCAGGCCGAGTTCATCGAAGCATCGATTACCAGCGTCGAGGAACACCTCGTCGTCGGATCGTTGCTCGCGGCGCTCGTCGTGCTCCTCTTCCTCGGAAACCTTCGATCCACCATCATCGCCGCCATTTCGATTCCCACGTCCATCATCGCCACGTTCGGTCTCATCTGGTACATGGGCTTTACGCTCAACATGCTGACGATGCTGGCATTGACGCTGTCGGTCGGCATCGTCATCGATGACGCCATCGTCGTCCTGGAGAACATCTACCGGTTCATCGAGGAGAAGGGGATGCCGCCGATGGAGGCGGCTGTGGAAGCGACCAGAGAGATCGGGCTGGCGGTGCTCGCCACGTCGCTGTCGCTGGTTGCCATCTTCCTGCCGGTCGGCTTCATGAGCGGCATGGTCGGCCGCTTCATGCAGAGCTTCGGGCTCACGATGGCGTTCGCCATCCTCGTCTCGTTGCTCGTGAGCTTCACGCTTACGCCCATGATGTCGTCACGGTGGCTGCGAGTGAAGCGCGCGGGTCCAGGAGGAGCGGCGCACGATTCGAAGCATTCGGCGATTTTCGGTCCGATGGATCGCGCCTATGCCGCGATGCTCGGGTGGTCGATGTCGCATCGATGGGTGATTGGCGTCCTCGCCGTGGCGGTGCTTTTGTCGAGCGTGCCGCTTTTCAGGTTCGTCGCCATCACCTTCGTGACGCAGGACGACCAGTCGGGGTTCGACGTGAACGTGAGGGCCCTCGAGGGCACGAGCCTGGAAGCCACCGAGGTAATGGCCAACCGAATCGGCGCCGCGATCCGCCGGATTCCGGAAGTGAACTACACGCTGGCGACCGTCGCCGGCGACGGCGCGGGCACGCGGAACAGCGCGTCGATTTTCGTGAAGCTGCATCCGATCGAGGCGCGCGAGCGCGATCAGTTCGCTGTGATGGGCCAGGTTCGCGACGAGGTATTGGCGCCGTTCACGGCCGAGGGCGTACGGGCGAGCGTCGGCGGGGGTGGTGGTGGAGGCGGCGGACAGGGCGGCGTGCAGTTCGTACTGCGGGGACCAGAGCTTCGCGGGCTGCAGGAATACAGCGAGCGGCTCCTCGAAAAGGTGAAGACCATTCCGGGCGTCGTCGATGCGGACACGAACCTCAACGCCGGAAAACCTGAGGTGTCGGTTCGCATGGATCGACCGAAAGCGGCCGATCTCGGCGTGCCGCTCTCTGAGGCCGCCGAAGCGCTGCGACTGCTCGTGAATGGCGATGCGGTGACGACCTACAACGAGGGGGGCGAACAGTACGAGGTCCACGTGCGCGCGGAAGCCGACGACCGCGACTCGGAGGCAGCGCTCGGCCGGCTGCCGATACCGGCGCGGCTCGGCACGGTCGCGCTCGAGGATGTGGCACGGTTTGCTCGCGGGGAAGAGTCTGCCGACATACGGCGGCTGTCACGGCAGCGCCAGGTGACCGTCACTGGTGAATCTGCTGCCCGGCACGTCGCAGGCGGCCGTCCAGACGCAGATGACTGAGTTCGCCGGTCAACTCGGCATGGCGCCCGGCTATACCGGCGGGTTCAGCGGCCAGTCTCGCGAGCTGAATCGTACAGCGACGGCGTTTCTGACGGCCTTCGCGCTGTCGTTGATCTTCATGTACCTGGTGCTTGCTGCGCAGTTCGAGTCATGGCTGCACCCGGTGACGATTCTGCTGTCGCTGCCGCTGACGCTGCCGTTCGCCCTGCTCTCGCTCATCATCTTCCAGCAGTCGCTGAACGTGTTCTCCGCGCTCGGTCTGCTGGTGCTGTTCGGCGTGGTGAAGAAGAATTCGATCCTGCAGGTCGATCATGCGAACCAGCTCAAGGCCGCCGGCTTCAGCACCCGCGACGCGATCGTGCAGGCCAGCCGCAACCGCCTGCGGCCGATTCTGATGACGACACTGGCGTTTGTAGCCGGCATGGTGCCGCTCGTCGTGACGAGCGGCGTTGGTTCAGCGACCAATCATGCAATTGGCTGGGTGGTGATTGGCGGCCAGACTCTGGTACTGGTACTCACCCTGGTGGTGACTCCCGTGGCCTACGCCGCGTTCGACGATCTGCGACAGAAGCGCCTGGCCGCAAGAGGCGTGAGCTGGCTGCGCTCCAGGTGGACGGCTGCCGAACCGGTTACGCCGCTCTGATTCACGGTTCATCAGTTTCTGGCGGCGCAGTCGCGCTCGTGCTTGACGGGGGCGAGAAGCCCCTCGAGCAGACTGACGAGCCGCCGGGCACACGAGCGATCCGCGTCCAGCGCCGGATCGTAGATGGTGAGCGAGAGACCCAGCGCCAACGGATGCTGGACCAGCGGCCTCAGCAGGCTCACCAGTTCGCCCGGCATGGGACCTCCCGGCTCGGGTGAATCCACGGCGGACATGACCGCCGGATTCAGCACGTCGGCGTCGATCTGGATCCAGAAACCATTCACGCCCGTTGCTGCCACGCGCGCGAGCGCGACGGAAGTCAACTCGTCCACATCGTTCGTGAACAGCTGCGAATCAGGCATGTCGAGCACGTTGAACGCGGACAAAGCCCCGTGCCCGTGCCAACCCATCCCGGTATCACGGCGTCCAAGAAGCGCCACGTCACACCCGTCGACGAGCGGCGAACGCCCGGCGAGGCGTGCGAGCGGCGACTTGCCACGGCCCACCGCGAGTGCCAGGCACATGCTCGAGACGGAGCCCGTCCTCGATTCCTCGGGCGTCGCGAAATCAGCGTGTGCGTCTACGTACGCGAGGCCGATGCGGCCGGCGGCGGCCCGCCGCGCTCCAAGCAGGCATCCCAGGACGATGCTGCAGTCGCCGCCGAGAACGACGACGAATCGTCCGTACGCGGCGCCAGCGGCGACGCGTTCGGCGAGCGATCGGGAATACACCACGACCTCTTCTTCGTTCCGGGCCCGATTCGGCGGCCGCACGTAGTCGCGGTACAGCGGCGGACCGACGTCTCCCAAATCGATCGCGCCGAGCCGATGCGCGAGCCCGCGCTCGCGCAGCACGCTCGGCGATGTATTGAGTTGCCGCACTTGCCCGTCGTCGTAGGGACGGATTCCGATGCTCGACGTTGCTCCGACCAGGACGATGGGACGGTCCATGGCTCAGAACCCGCCGCCCGACCCGGGCCGGAACAGGCCGCGTGGATCCGGGGTCGGCAACTGCACGACGTTCGCACCACCCACACCGACGGCATCGCCGGCGGAGAGCGGCGGCGCCAGCTGGACCGCCTCGAAATTCACCAGCGCAGATTCATAGTCGAGTGTGGTCTGCAGCAGGTTCACCTCCGCTTCCAACAAATCACGCTGTGCCTGCGTGACCAGGAACGTCGTCGACAGGCCTACCTGGAAGCGGCGCTGCTCCGAGTTGAGCCTCTCGCGCGCCAGCGTTGCGCCGGCACGCGCGGCCTCCACTCGTTCAGCCGTGCCGTGAACCTGGCGGCCGGCGCGCCGGACCGTTTCCGCCGCCTCGAGCCGCAGGCTCGCAATTCGCTGTGCAGCCTGCCGCCGCTCGATGTCGGCGCGCGCGTAGCTGGCGGCCTCGAAGCTGCGGCCGAGCGGATAGCTCACAGTCAGGCCGAAGCTCCATGTCGGGTAATCGCTGGTGAAGACCTGCTCCAGCGCGCTGCCAAAACCCCGGCTGCGCGTCCCGGTCACGAGCCCGGGAAAGCCGCCTCCACGCAGGAACTGTGTTCCGCTCAGGCCGTTGCCGCGGTATGACGCTTCGAGGCGGACGTCGGGCAGGCGCTGATTGTTGAGGAACCCGACGGTCGTCCGCGCATTCTCCAGATCATGCCCTGCCCGTGCCAGGTCGTACCTGTCGTTGAGGGCCCGCGCGACGGCCGCATTCACGTCAGGGGGCACGCCGAGCGTCGTCGGCGCCTCGACCGGCTCGATGCGGACTCCCCAGAACGCGACGTCGGTTGGATCCATGATGAGCCGTCGCAGCGCGTCTTCGGCGTCCCCCGCGACGGTGTTGGCGCGGATCAGGCCTTCGCGGCGCTGCGCGACCTCGGCTTCGGCCTGGACGAGATCGAGCGGCGGTATCTGGCCGGCATCCACCCGCACCTTGTTTTCGCGGGCGAGATCCAGCGCCAGATCCAGCGACCGCTGCTGCACTTCGACGTTCGCCAGCGTCGCCTTGAACGTCCAGTACGCCTGCTTGACCGCGGCGATGGTCTGAGTGGCCGCCTCACGGAAGCGCAGTTCCGAGCTCTCCTGGTTGCGCTTGGCAATTGCGTACTGATGACGCGCAGAGTCGATCGTGCGGTCCTTGAGGAGCGGCTGCGAGAACGCCAGCTGAACTCCGGACTGAAGGATTGGATCGAAGCTGCTGATCGGGTTGTTCGTGCTCGTTCGGGCGGTGTCCCACGAGACGCTCCATGTTCCCGAGCCCCAGGGCAATCGCTGCCGCACTCCGGTCGACGAGAACCACTCGTCTACGTCAACGCCGGCGTCTCCCGAAAAAAGATTCGCCGCCGGCGTCGCAAGGCTGGACCGGCCGAGTTGCGACGAAAAGACCGGCACGAAGGCGCCGCGACTCTCACCGACGCGCGCGGCCTCGACCTCCGTCCCCAGCTGGACAAATGCCAGGTCGGGGTTGTGCTCGACCGCCCGCCGCACGGCCTCGTCCAACGTCAGTTCGAGCGTCTCGACCTGCGCCGCCGCCGGAAGGGCCGACAGCAGACAGGCGATGACCAGCCCGCTCACCGTGCTCCGCCGCGAAACGTGCAGCGCGGGCCTCGTGTAGAACCGCCCCTCGGTGACTTTCGGCAGCCGCTTGAGCGCCGCGACGTGCAGCAGAATCGAGAGCGGCACCGCAAAGAGCGGAATGAGGGCGAACGGAAATGACGTGATGAGCTGATTAGGATTCTCGAGCGCGAGGATCTGCAGCGGGCCTGGCGACGACAGGAAGCCGGTGCCGACCGCCACGACGAGATCCGCAATGCCCGCGATGTTCCAGATTAGCGCGGCGTCACGTGCCCACGCGTACTCGCGGTAGAGCGCGACAGCCACGAAGGGTGCCGTCACGCCGATGAGGACGTCGCCCAATCCGGCAGGGATCGCAAACTCGCCGGGCAATCGACCCAGCCGCGTACAGGATGAGGAAGATCAGCCCGACGGCCCGATAGAGCTGTATCCCGACCAGCCACGGCAGCGCAACGGTATCGAGCACACGATTGAGAGTTGTCGATCGAGACAGCACCACCCAGCCCGCCGTCAGCACGATGGCAAGCGCCACCCCGAGGGCTGGAAATCCTCTGGATTCGCTCGTCTGGAACGCGCTTTCAGCCGTGAGCGCGGCAGCCAGAAGGAGCCAGCCGAGGATGCTCACGTTGAACCAGACGACGAACGCATCGCGTCGACGTGGCGCCAGCACCGTGCGTGCGGAGAACAGCAGCCACCGCGCACACGGCGAGCGCGATCAGGATGATCGACGAAACGGTAATCAAGGCAATGGTTGTCATGCCGCCGCTCCTTCCGAGAGATGCCGCGCGACGACGTGCTCGAGCGCATCGTCGGCCGCGGCGGGCGCGGAATGCCTGCGCGCCACGAGCGTGTAGATTGAAGGCACCACGAACAGCGTGAACAGCGTGCCGATGATCATTCCGCTCACGAGCATGATGCCGATGCTGTTCCGCGCGCCCGCCCCGGGACCGGTGGCGAAGACGAGCGGCAGATGGCCGAACACCGTCGCCGCCGTCGTCATCAGGATCGGCCGCAGGCGCGTGCCGGCCGCCTCGATGACCGCCGCGAGCTTGTCCTTGCCCGTCTCCTGCAGATGGTTCGCGAACTGCACGATGAGAATGCCGTTCTTCGAGACGAGGCCGACGAGGGTGATCAAGCCCACCTGACTGTAGATGTTGAGGGTCGTGAGCTGGAGGAACGAGAACAGCAGCGCCCCGGAGATCGCCAGCGGCACCGACCCGGCCAGGACGATGAAGGGATCGCGGAAGCTCTCGAACTGCGCCGCGAGCACGAGATAAATCAGCAGTGCCGACAGCAGGAACATCCCGAGGAACCGCCCGCCCTCCGTCCGGAGCTGGCGCGACTGCCCCGCGTAGTCGATCGTGTAGCCCTGTGGCAGGCCGGCGCTGGCTTCCTGTTCAAGGAAGCTCAGCGCCTGATCGAGCGGGACGGGGGGAGGAATGACACCCTGAATGCGCACGGCGTTGAGCTGCTGGAATTTCTTCAGCTCCCGGGGCTCTGTGGTCGTGCGCAGGGTGGCGAACGTCGAGAGGGGAACCAGTTGGTCGTCGGATCCCGTGATGTACATCTGCTGCAGTTGATCGGCGGTCAGGCGCTCGTCGCGCTTGACCTGCGGAATGACCTTGTAGCTCCGGCCCTGGATGCTGAACCGGTTCACGTAGTTCCCGCCGAGCAGCGTCGAGAGGTCGAAGCCGGCCTGACGCAAGTCGACGCCCTGCGATCGGAGCTTGTCGCGATCGAAGACTACTTCCACCTGCGGCTGGTCGAACTTGACGTCCGTGTCCGCGAAGATGAAGAGCCCGCTCGCGAACGCCTTCTGCACGAGCTGTCCGGCGAACTCGCCGATCTGCTGCGGTTCGCCTGCCGATGCAATCACGACATCGACCGGGAAGTCTCCTCCGCCTGGCAGCGGCGGCGGGACGATCGGGATCACGCGGATGCCCGGGATCTGCGACAGCGGCCCCATCGTCTCCATGACGAGCTGCTGGGTCGTCTTCGTCCGCTCGCTCCACGGCTTGGTCGTCATTCCTCCGAATCCACTCGACGGGAGCGTAATCTGGAAGATGCTGTCGCTTTCCGGCAGCGAGCGATACACGTCGTGGATGGCCTGGGTGAACAGCTTCGTCTGGTCGAGCGTCGAATTGGCCGCCGCCTGCACGAACCCGAAGAAGAAACCCTGGTCTTCGGTCGGCGCCAGCTCCCGCTGCGAGAACATGTAGAACGGCACCATGAGCGTCGCGACGATCAACCACAGCACCAGCACTACGGGGCGGTAACGCAGCGTGCCGGCGAGCGTCCGTGTGTACGCCTGCCGCACGCCGTCGAAACGGCGGTTCACCCAGCCGGCATAACCGCGTTCGCTATCGCCCGGCCGCAGCAGCCGCGACCCCATCATCGGTGACAGCGTCAGAGCCACGACGCCAGACACGATCACGGCGCCCGCGAGCGTGAACGCAAACTCACGGAAGAGAGCACCTGTCAGCCCGCCCTGGATGCCGATGGGCGTGTAAACCGCAGCCAGCGTGATGGTCATTGCGATGATCGGGCCTACCAGCTCACGGGCTGCGTCGAGCGCCGCCCGATGCCGCGATTTCCCGCTGTGGAGGTGCCGCTCGATGTTCTCCACCATCACAATCGCGTCGTCGACCACCAGGCCCACGGAAAGTACGATCGCCAGGAGCGTGAGCAGGTTGATGGTGAAGCCAGCTACGAGCATCAGGAACACGGCCCCGATCAGCGAGATTGGAATCGCGACGATCGGAATGATCACGGCCCGGAACGACCCGAGGAACAGGAAGATGACGGCAACCACGATCAGCAGCGTCTCGCCGAGCGTCGTCACGACCTCGCGGATGGCGTCGCGGATGTACTCGGTGGAATCGTAGGGAATACCGAGCTTCATCCCCACCGGGAGCTGGGCCTGGATCTCGGGAATGGCCTCGCGGACGCGGCCAATCACATCGAGCGAATTCGCGGTCGGGAGCACCCAGATGCCCATGAACGTCGCTGCCTCGCCGTTGAAGCGGACGTCATCCTCGTAGCTCTCGGCGCCCAGTACCACGTCTGCAATTTCACCGAGCCTGACCACCACGCCATCCTTCTCCATGACCACCAGCTGCTTGAACTCATCGGGCGTGCGCAGATCGGTATTGGCGACGAGATTGACCGACACCATCGAGCCCTTGGTTCGGCCCAGCGCGGAAAGGTAGTTATTCCGCGCCAGCGCGTCGCGAACCTGGCTTGGCGCGATGCCGTGGGCAGCCATCTGGCCCGGCTTCAGCCAGATCCTCATCGCAAACGTGCGCCCTCCCAGAATGTCGGCGCGCTGGACTCCGCTGATGGCGCTGAGCTTCGGCTGTACGACCCGTACGAGGTAATCGGTCACCTGATTCGGATCCAGATCGGGAGAGGAGAACCCGAGATAAATTGCGGCGAACTGCTGGTCCGCGGTCTCCAGCTCGATCTTCGGTGCCTCCGCCTCGGGTGGCAGGTCGTTGCGCACCTGCGCCACCTTGGCCTGGATCTGCGTCAGCGCCGCGTTGGTGTCGTAGTTGAGCTCGAGGTGGACAGTGATCGTGCTCAACCCCTGGGCGCTCGAGGACTCGAGGTAGTCGATCCCGTCCGCGCTGGCAATCACGCGCTCGAGCGGTGTCGTGATGAAGCCGCGCACCAGGTCGGCGTTCGCGCCGACGTACACCGTCGAAACCCGCACAACCGCGATGTCGCTGCGCGGGTACTGCCTCACGCTCAGCGCGCGGACCGACTGCAGTCCGGCAATCAGGATGACCAGGTTGACGACGATGGCCAGGACCGGCCGCTTGATGAAGAGATCAGTGAATCGCATCGGCTGCTCCTCAGTTGTCTTCCGGCCTTGGCGCCGGGTCGTTCCCGGGCTGAACGGTGTTGTTCACGAGGACCGCGGCGCCGTTCCGCAGCTTGAACACGCCGGATGTCACCACCTCGTCGCCAGGGTCGATGCCGTGCAGCACGGCCACCTGATCGCCCCTGGCCGGCCCCGGCTTTACGAACTGCTGCCGCACGCCGCGGTACGACTTGCCGTCCTCACCTTTCATTTCCGCGACGACGAAGACGGAATCCCCATAGGGCGCGTAGCTGATGGCCGACGCCGGCAGCGCGACCACTGTCTGGGTGGGGCCGAGAGGAACCTCCACCTGCACGAACATCCCCGGCCGCAGCCGGCCGCCCGGGTTTGCGAGAGTTGCCTGCACCTGGATATTGCGGGTGGTTGCATCAACCAGGGAATCGACCGCCGTGATCCGACCCGACCACTCGACGCCTGCGAGATCGTCGGTCGTCAACTTGATCGGTCGACCGGCGACCATCTGACCTGCCGCCTGCTGCGGCACGCCGAAGTTCACGTAGATCGGGTTCACGGACTGCAGCGTCACGAGGGCGTCGCCGCCGGCGAGGTACTGGCCGAGGTTCACCTGGCGGAGGCCGAGGATTCCCGAGAACGGCGCGCGAATCGTCTTGCGCTGAATGACCGCGCGGATCTCGCCGACGCGCGCGTCGGTCTGCCGGTAATCCGCCGTGGCTCGATCGAACTCGGCTGCGGAGATCACCTTCTCATTCAGCAGCCCCTGCATCCGCTCGAACGTCAGGCGCGCCAGCTCGCGCTGTGCTTCGATAGCAGCCAACTGGGCCTGCTCCTGCCGTGTGTCGAGGACTGCGAGCATTTCGCCCGCTTGCACCGCCTCGCCCGAATCGAACAGGATCCGCTCGACTGTTCCCGGCAGGTCGGCGCTGACGGTGACGCCCTGCACGGCGGCCATCGTTCCGATTGCGCTCAACGTAGCCGGCCACTCCTCCTGCCGCGCCACGATCGTGGTCACCGCTTCGGGCGGCGGTTGAAACGCTGCGCCCTGAGCGATGGCTGTCTGGATCTGCTGGAACTTTACGAACCCCAGCGCTGCGACCAGTCCCAGCGTTGCGGTCAACATCACGATCATTCGTTTCGCCATCTGTGCACTCCACTTCCTTGCCGAGCGGCGGCTGCCCGAAACGGCAGCCGCCCCGCCGATTGCTTCACTGACCGATATTGAGCAGGACGCCGCCGTACACGCGGTGCCCGTATCGCGTTTCCTGGCCGAAGAACGCCGGAGCGTCGTCCTTGGATTGAACGGTGATGAAGCGGTAATCGCCGCGCAGGCCCCAGCGGCCCGCGTACCAGTTCAAACCACCGCCAAGGTTGCCGGTCAGGAATGTCTCGCCGTCGTCGATGGCGAGCGCCGGCCGATCGAAGAGCGTCAGGCCGCCCACGCCGCCGGTGACGTACGGAACGACTGATCGGCCCGTGGGGAGAGACACCACGAGGTTGCCGCTGTAGTTGAGCAGATGCGGCGACTTGTCATCGACGTTCAAGGCGCCCAACTGCAGGGACTGCGAGATGCCGATCGCGCCGCTCACTTCCCCTTCGACAGCGAGGAACCGGTTGAAATGGACTGCGGCTGCGCCACCCAGGTCGTAGTTGCCAAAGCTCGGCGCCTGCGGGTTGTCGCTGGCTTCCGTGAAGAAAGTCGCGCCGCCCGGAATGATGGTGATGACGACCCTGCCAGGGCCGGCCGCGACGTCCTGTGCAAAGGCCTGCGTGGCTCCGCTCATTGCCGCCACTGCGAGAAGAACTGCCATCCAACGTGTCATGTTTGACCTCCTGAAACTCCACTACTGTGGGCTTCGCAGGAGGCCGTCCACAATCAGGCAGAAGCGCGAGTTGCTGATCCGTCGAGCGCGCGACGTGCAGACCGCTCCTTGGCCCGACCGTCGCCTCCGCCTTTTGGACGATGCGTCGATCGGCCATCTAGGCGTCTCGTTTTGAGTGCGGTCGCAAGCGCAAACTGCTCGATAATTGCGAGAAGGACTGAAACCCATGTCAGCAGCTGAACAGCCGACGACGGCGCCTCCACGTGCTCAATCTGCATGCGACTCCGAGCGGAGTCATCCGCCGAGAGAAGCGGCGTCAAACGATCCGGATGTTCTTCGCGCCGCACTGCTGCGCGAATCACTCGAGCATCGGCGAGCCGAATGCCGCGCGACGATGCAGGCGGAAGTCGTCAAGCTCGCGCTGGATCTGCTGGTGCGCGAACCCGATGTCGAAGGCTTTTTCGGCGGACTGACGAAGACAATGGTCGAGGAGAGCGAGAGCTACACGTGCGCGGTGTGGCTGATCGACGAGACGGTGCAGCAGTGCAACCTGTGGATGGCCTACGTCAAGGACAGGCTGTTCACGCCCCCCAAGGGTGTCGCACCGTGCGCCGAAGGCGATCCTCAGAAGGGCGGGTTTCCGTGCGAGATCATGGCCGCGCACCTCTTCGCATACACACCCGGCTGGACGCAAACGGTGGAATACGAGCTCGACGATCCGCGGCTGCCGGTGCCGATCCACGAGTTCAGTCAAAGAGCCGGCTGCGGGTCGTTGATTTCCACGCCATTGTTGCTCGGATCCCGAACGCTGGGATGGATGACGATCGCCAACAAGGGAGTGCCCGAGCCTGACAGTCAATGGTGGCGGGTAGTACTGATCGAAGCAATCGCCCGCCAGGCCGCGCTGGCGCTGCATCACAGCCGACTCGTCGAGCTCAATCGACTCGACGAGCGCAGAAAGGCGATCCTCGAAGAACGCAACCGCCTGGCGCGCGACATCCACGACAACCTGGCGCAGGGGTTCGCCGCCATCCTGATGCAGCTTCAGGGCGCTCAGCGATACGACGGCAGCGTGCCGCTCACGCTCGCATCGAGTATCGAGACGGCAATCGAGCTGGCGCGCACGCACCTGTCAGAAGCGCGTCGGTCGGTGGGCGCATTGCGCCCGAACGTGAGCAACAGCGAAGACATCGCCACGGCGCTGCGGCGCGTGACGGAGCTGAATCAGCGGACGACGACGGTGCCCATCGAACTTGTCGTCGACGACCTTCCGCGCTTCGGCGACGGTGTCGAGCGGGAAATCGTGGCGATTGCGCAGGAAGCGCTGACCAACGCGGTGCGCCACTCGCGCGCGCGGCGGATCACGGTCCGTGCCGCGAGCGTACAGGCCGTGGGACTGCGTCTCTCGGTCGCTGATGACGGGCGCGGGATTGCGCGAGAGCCGTCGACGTCGGGCTTTGGCATGACGAGCATGCAGGAACGCGCCGACCGCATCGGCGCGTCGCTGACCATCGTCACCGCACCGCGAAACGGGACCGAAGTCGTCCTGGCGTGGGACCCGTCCTCCGTGCCAACGCAGATCCATGTCGCCGGTTGAAGCCGCCACTCCGCCGGCATCAACGGCGAGCGTGCTGTTGGTGGACGATCACGCGCTCCTGCGGACCGGCGTGGCGAACATCATCAACCGCGAACCCGGCCTCCGCGTGGTCGCCGAAGCCGGCAACGGCGTGGAGGCCATCGAAGCCTACGAACGGCATCATCCGGATGTCACGCTCCTTGACCTCCGCATGCCGGTCATGGAGGGCGTCGAGGTTGTCCGCCGAATTCGCGAGCGGGATCCGGCCGCGCGCGTGATCGTGCTGACCACATACGACACGGACGACGAAATTTCTCGCGCGCTGAAGGCCGGGGCGAAGGCCTACGTTCTGAAGGACATTTCCGCCGACGACCTGGTGAGCTGCATCCGGGACGTACTGGCGGGCAAGACGTATCTGGCACCCGCGGCCGCGGCGAAGCTCGCCGAAGGCGTCACCCGCGTGCAGCTGACGCCGCGGGAGATGGCCACGCTCCGGCTGCTGGCCGACGGCAAGGCCAACAAAGAAATCGCGAACGCACTGCGAATCAGCGAGCGCACCGTCAAGACCCACCTGGCGCATCTGTTCGAAAAGCTGGGCGTGACGAGCCGCACCGAGGCCATCAAGGTGGCGACGCGGCGGGGCCTGGTCCGGCTCGATTAAGCACCGCGCCGCGGCTACTGAACGGCCACGACGAGGCCGCGGCGCAAGGCGGCCGCAACCGCGTCGGCCGGCGTGGACGCCCCCATGCGGGCGAACAACGTCCTCAACCGCACGTGCATTTCGGTTTCGGGAATGCCGAGGCGGCCGGCCATGTCGCACGCGTCCGTTCCATTCGCCAGCAGTTCCAGCGCGGATCGCTCCCAGGGCGTGATGTGCAGCACGACTTTCCTCCGTGCCTTATACGTCGACGCGGATGTTCGCGTTTCGATGCATCTTCATGCGAGCTTCCATAGAGTCACTCCCGGGTGTGGCGTCAGATCACTGCGTTTCTGTTCGTCATTTACAGTGACGAACGAACACGAGGAAATGTGACAAATGGTTGAGCAGGCCTGGTGGAGATTCTGAGCGGAGGATAATGCCGACATGCGCCGTAACGCCACCAGCGCGACGACGCGAAGGGCAACCGTATCGTTGGTTGCCGCGCCGCACCACCTCGCCTCGGGGCAGCCGATTCACAGCTGCGAGACCGGCCTGCGGTATCAGGTCGACCGCCTCCTGGGACAGGGCGGGTTCGGTCAGGTGTATCTGGCGACGCGCCTCGGCCGATCGTCGTCTGTGCCGGAGACGGTGTGCGTCAAGGTCAGTACGAACATCGACGGATGGCTGCGCGAAGCATACTTCGGGCTGCTGCTGCGCGATCATCCGCGCGCGATCCGGATTTACGACACGTTTCCCTGGCCGGCGCGAAACGGGCGGGTCTTCTACTGCCTCGCACTCGAATATGCGCGGCATGGCGATCTGAGCGCCTTTCTCGAGCGCAGCACGCGCACGTGGGCCGAGTCCACCGTGCGCCGCGAAATTGCCGGCATCCTGCAGGTGCTAGGGAAACTGCATCGGGGCCAGCTGCTCCACCGCGACCTCACGCCGTTGAACGTCTTCGTCTGCGACGGCCCGCGTCTGAAGCTTGGCGACTTCGGCATCGTCCGGCAGCAAAGCGACCGGCGCGGCGTGACCGTGCGCACGCTGAATCCCCTGATGGCGCCGAGCGACATCTTCGACGGCGCGGCGCCCAAGTGGCAGGCACGCGATGATGTGTACCAGGTCGGTCAGCTGCTCGGGATGCTCGTCAAAGGGGATGCCCAGCGCCGGGTGCGGACGAGCGAGGTGCGGACGCTGGCGTGCAGCGACCAGCTCAAAGAGATCATCTATCGCTGTATCGGCGAACGACGGAAGCGGTACGAGAGCGCGACGGAGCTGATCGCGGCGCTGACAGCTCCCCCGGCATTGCTGAAGACCGGCGCGAAACGGTCGTTGAAAGGCGTGCATATAGCCTTTACCGGCATCCTGAGCACGCGACGCAGCGAGGCAATCGCCGCCGCGATCCGGGCCGGCGCTGTCGTGCATGGAATGCCGTCGGTGAGGACGACCGTTGTTGTTCGCGGGCGTCCCAACTCGCTGCAGGCCGCCGGCCGCGACGCGGGCCGGAAGCTAATGGAGATCAAGCGCCTTCGCGAGCGGGGGCATCGCATCACCTTGCTCAGCGAAGCGCAGTTCTGGCGCCTCGCGGGTAAGCGGCCCGCCACAGCAAAGACGAGCGGCTAGCTCATTTTCGACCAGGCGCTTCAGACACGCGCGCGTTGAGGCGCATCCACGGGTGAATGCAGCACTGATACTTTTCCTCACCCGCTTCTTCGATGTCCTCCTCGTAAGTCTGACCAGGGGCGACGAAGTCATCTGGTTCGAGCGAGAGGCATTCCGGCGCGACAGTTGGCAGATGCGAGAGCTCGTTGAGGTCGTCCACGATGCCGCCGCCGAACTCTCTTCGACCTCCGTAAACGTGTGTACCTCACCGCCACGGTTGACGACAAGGAATCGTTCACCGGTTCGCGCGTTGACCATCTTCGGGGCGAAATGCCATGAACCGACGAACCCGAGCCTCGTGAGCTGACTGATGAAATCGTCGAATTTCACGCCACCGTTCCGGACACATGTGCCGGCGCCCGAGTCCGGCGTTGAACGTATTGGGATCGCAGGCATCCTGCATGTTGACTTTTACATCGGTCGACGCGTTCGCTGTTGCTGCGAAGGCGCTCGAGGTCTCCGCGATCGATACATCAGCGACGCCGGATGGTCCCGACAGGTTCGCTGACTGCAAATCGGGGCCGTCGCCACAGCCCACAAGACACGACAGCGCTGCGCAGCCGACGAATGCTCGAATCAACATGACGTGATCCTCCCTCGTGCATGCCACCACGCAAGCGAGACACCACCCCTCCCTCACTGATATTTCTGAGCGATTGTGCTTCTGGCCACTCAGCTGTTTTACGAAAGTCGGGGAGCTCCTTTCGCGTCGAGTAACAAGGGAGCGCGGGACGAGCGGGGTCAGCGTGTCCAGGCGGAGTGGCACCAGCGGAGAGTTGACGCGTGAAACGATCTCGGACCATTTCAGATGAGCTCTATACCAAGGACAACACCTCATCCGCGGGGGCAGTGTGTAAGAGGGCACTGTGTAAGAAAGGTACACATGGCGACCGGTGGACGGACCGACGACAAGCCGCAGCGTATCTAAGCAATCGCGGCGCGAAGATCCCTAGTGACTTTGTTGCTGAAACTTACGGCGCGTCGAGGCACATCGGTTGCATCTCTCCTGGGCAGCCGAGCGACAACGCGCGGAATGTGTTTGGATCGCGTCGCCCGGCCGAGGGGGGCATGATGGCGAAAGAAGACCGCGGTTTCGCGTCGATGGATCCGACCAAGCAGCGTGAGATTGCCAGCAAGGGTGGCAAAGCGGCGCACCTGAAAGGCACCGCTCACGAATGGAGCAGCGACGAAGCGCGTGAAGCCGGCAGAAAAGGCGGTATGGCCAGCCACCGCAGGCATCAACCGGAGATTGCGCAGGAGTCAGTACCGGAGAATCAAGGCGTCGAGCGGATGAACTCCGACATCCCGCCACGTCAGAACTGGCCGTCTGATTTCTGATTGCCGAAGTCGCGACCGGCAACGTCTCCATCAGCCAAGCATCTCGCGATCGCGCGTGGTGAATGGGTGCATGCCCGGGACGAACAGAGCGCGCGCGTGAGCTACAGCCCACCGGCCGGCGAAGCGTAAGCGCCAAATGCGCCGCCTGCTCAATCAGGCGGCCGACGGCGCCGCCAAGATCAAAAAGCAGCATCTTCCAGATCGTTTATCGGGGTCGGGGCCCACGGTTGGGACACGCACAAGCCATCGGCTCACGCATGCGCTTGGAGCGCCGATTGCACCGTCCGACGCACTGTGGCGCAGGACGACTTAGCCGAATCGCCGCAACGTCGGTCGCGAACACGCCGGGTACTGCTCGGACTTGGCGTCGTCGGCCTCGCACTCTGTGCCCTCGTCATCGTTGCCCTGATCGCGGTCCATACGCCGCCGGCGCGCCGCTTCATTACCGAGCAGATCGTCGCCCTCCTCGCGCGCGAGCAGATTGAGTTCAGCACCGATCAGCTCAGCTTCAACGCGCTGAATGCATCGGTGAATTTGCGCAACGTCAGGATTCGTTCGACTGCCTGGCCGGACGCTCCCGCGTTCGCCACGATCGGCCGGCTGCAGATGAACATGAGCCTGCTGCAGCTGCTGCGCGGCCGCTACGTCGTGCAGTCCGGCGACCTTAGCGATGTCGACGTGCATTACTTCGTCGACCAGCAGGGGCGCGACAACCTTCCGCGCCCTCCCCGCGATCCTGACGAACCAACCGAGCCGCTCGACTACCTCGTGTCGGCGCTGTCAATCCGCGACACGACCGTCCGCTACGAAAACCGTGCACAGCAGATCGATGCGCGGCTGCCCGTCTCCTCGATCGAAGTCAACGGCAACGACCTGACCGATCGGCACGAGATCATCGTCGAAGCGGCCAACGGTCAGGTGCAGGTCCAGGACCGACAAGCCACGATCGATCGGCTGACCGGCCAAGTCGACTTGGGTGAGGACGACGTCTCGTTCGAGCGGATTGACGTGGTCGCGGAGGGCTCGCGCGCGGCGGTGACCGGAACCATCCAGCAGTTCGACGCACCGATCGCGGATTTCGCGGTGAAGTCGACACTCGATGCCATGCGGCTGGCGCCGCTGGCGAAGCTCGAGGAGCCGGTGAGCGGGGTCGTCACCATCGACGCGAGCGCAAAGGGATCGCTCTCGACGCCGGTCATCAACGCGCATGTCGCGAGTTCGGCGCTCCAGTTCCGCGACCTGCGCGACGTTCAACTCGATGCCACCGCCGCGTACGACCTCGCGACCCGTCGTGCCACCGTATCGGGGCTGCAGGTACACGGGCCATGGGGCGGTGTTGGCGGCAACGGTAACGTCGCGCTCGACGGGTCGGAGCAGTCCCGCCTCCAAGCCGATATCAACAGCCTCGACGTCGGTACGGTGATGCGCGCGCTCCGGCTCCCATACGTCGCGGCCACCCGCGTTGATGGCAAGGTGCAGGCGGAGTGGCCGGGGCTCGACTACCTGCGAGCCAAGGGCACTGCGGATGCGACGCTTCGGCCGACAGCCTCGAACATGTCGCAGTCGGCGATGCCGCTCGGGGGCCGGCTGGCTGCGCGCAGCGATGGCAATCGGATCGACACCCAGCTCGCACGAATCACCGTCCCTGGCGCAGAGATCAACGGCCGCCTCGCGGTGACAAGTCAACGCCGGCTTCAGGGTCAGATCAGCGCTCACTCTGAGGACGTCGGACGACTGGCGTCATCAGTGGAGGCGTTCACAGGGCGACCGGCAGGGTCGCTGCTGCCGACGCCGGTGTCGGGGGCGCTCGACGTGAATGCCCAAATCGGCGGCTCAGTCACCGCACCCGCCGCTGTGACGTCGCTCAAGGCCCCGTCGCTGGCAGTGGGATCTGCCGAAGGGATCGCGCTGACGGCAGATGTGTCGTACGCAGAGAACACCGTCACTATCCCAGGCGCCGACGTCACCTGGCAGCAGGCTCGCGCGCACGTTGACGGGAGCGTTGGCCTACGACAGGGACAACCGATTCGACTTTCGTTCACCGCGGACACACTGGAGATACAAGCGCTGCTGCAGGCGTTGAACAAGTCGGATGTGCCCATCGGAGGAGTCCTGGCGGCGCGCGGATCCGTCGGTGGCACGATGGGACGGCCGACGGCGATCGTCACGGCCGAGGGAACGAACCTCGTCGCGTACGATGAACCGATCGGCGCGCTGAAGGCCGACGTTCAACTCGATGGTCCGCAGCTGACGCTCTCCCAGCTCGTAGTCGATAAGCCTCAACCCGATGAGCCGGGACAGCTCACAGCGACCGGCACCTACGATCTCGACCGGCGGACCTACACCTTTGATCTGCGGTCGAAAGGGCTGCGCCTGGTCGGGCTGCGTTTGTCTGATGACAAGCGCATCCGCGGCGACGTGCAGCAGCTGACGGCAAGCGGTCAAGGCGCTATCAGCTCGCCAGCCGGAACGCTCGATCTGGACATCGATGCGCTCGAGATCGTCAATGCTGAGGCCGCATCGACCGTCGCTACCCACGTGGAGCCTGCGCGCCAGGGTGTTGACGAGGCGGTGCAGCCCGCCACCCCCATTTTGGTCGGTCGACTCATCGTCAACGCCGTTGCACAAAACAACGAAGCGTCGATCAAGACCACGGCAGAGCACTTCAACGTCAATGCCGATGCGGTCATCGGCCTCGCCCGGCCCTTTCCCGCCACGGTCAAGGTGCGCACGGAAAACCTCGACTTGGCAGCGCTTCCGATCGAGGCGTCGCCTCGTCCGGAAGGCATGGCACCAGGCCTTCAGGGACAACTGCGCGCGACGATCGATGCGTCGGGAAATTTAACTGAACCGGAAAAAGGGCAGGCCACCGTTGCCCTCGATGCGCTCGACGCCTCGTGGAACGGTCGCCCGTTCACGGTGACGAGCCCGTCGCCGATACGCTACGCAAACGAGCGGGTCAGCCTCGAGAAACTCGAAGTCGCTGCCGGCGACGTTTCGCTGACCTTGAGTGGCGATCTGCCGCTGAGCGAGGAAGCACCGGCGGGAGAAATCGCGGTCGACCTCCACGGCAGCCTGGCGACTCTCATGCTCTACGCGCCACCGCAGACCAACATCGCCAGCGACGGTGCGATCGCGTTGACTGGCTCGCTGCGCGGCACCCTCAAGCAAATCGACCCCGAGCTGATGCTCACTGTCGACAACGGTCTCGTTCTCTCGCCGTTGCTCGAGCCCGGCTTCTCCGACATCGTCCTTCGCGCACGAATCGACAACGGCGAAGCCGACGTCGAGCAATTGGCCGCAAACTGGGGCACGGCCAGGGTCGAGGTCTCGGGCCGCCTCCCGCTGGAGTTGCTTCCGCAACTGCCTGTCGAAATCCCGCGCATGAGCGGTCCCGCGATGCTGAAGGCAGGCCTCACCGGGCTGGATCCGTCGGCGATTCCGGGCGCGCCGCCGCAGTTGAGCGGCCGAATCAGCGTCCAAACGGAACTGAGCGCAACCGAGGCCGATGTCGCGGCCATCGATGGGCGCATCACGTTCCAAGAGCTCGACGTGGCGTTCAGCGGCCTCGGCCTCGCGCAGCAGCAGCCCTCGACGATTGCTATTGCCGACGGCTCGGCAACCGTGGAGCAGCTGAATCTCGCCGGGTCGGCTGGCGACCTCAAAGCATCCGGTCGCGTCGAGCTCGTCGAGGATCGGTCGCTCGACGTGAACGTCGACGGCAACCTCAACGTTGCGGCGCTGTCGACCGTGACCGACCGAGTCCGCGCCGAGGGAGACTCGACGCTGAAGCTGCTCGCGCGAGGCACGCTCAACGCACCGGACATCACAGGGTCGGTTGACGTGATCAACGCCACGTTGATCACCGATGAACCCAACATCGCCGCCGAGAATGTCAATGCCCACGTCGACCTCGAGGGACGTCGCATCGCGCTGACGCGCCTCGCGGCTGATGTGAACGGCGGAATGCTGAACGGCCAGGGCAGTGTCACTCTGGGCGAAGGGCTGGTGAGCGACGTCGACCTCGACATCACGACCACAGACTTCGCCTACGATGCGCCGCTCGATCTCCGCAGCATTTCCGACGCGACGATCAAGGTCACCAAGGATGGAGAGGACATCCTGGTCAGCGGACAAGTCACTATTGACGAAGCCGGGCTGACAGACGACATCAATTTCGATACTGGCTTGCTTGCCGCCATGACCGCGCGGCGGAGCCTCGATTTGACAGAGGAGCGCAATCCGCTCTTGGAGCGGATTCGATTCGACATCGACGTCAACACGGCGACGCCGGTGCTCGTCGACAACAACCTCGCACGTGCCGAGATCGAAGCCGACCTCAACGTCGTTGGTACGCCCTACGACACGGGGCTCCTCGGCCAGCTCGACCTCCTCGAGGGATCGGAGATCAGGCTGAACGAACGGCGCTACGAGACGGAGCGGGGCACCATCGCATTTGCGGACGAGCGTCGGATCTTCCCCGACTTCGACCTCCGCCTCAACACCACCGTCGGCAACTACGACATCACCATCGCCGTCACCGGCACGCCAGGCGATACCGAAACCACGCTGACCTCGAGCCCCGCGCTGCCCGAGCCCGACATCATGGCCATGCTGGTGACCGGGCGCACGCTCGACGACATGCGCGGCGAAGAGTACGAGGTCGCCCGCGAGCAGGTGCTCTCATATCTAACCGGTCGCGTGGGCTCGACGTTGGGTCGAGGACTCCAGCAGGCCACCGGGTTCAGCGAGGTTCGCATCGAACCGACCTTGATCGCGAACGAGGCCGACCCGAGCGCACGGTTGACGGTAGGCCAGGAGGTCACCGACGAGTTGAAGCTGGTGTACTCGACAAA
The DNA here is from genome assembly GCA_963814955.1 of uncultured Acidobacteriota bacterium. Taxonomy (GTDB): domain Bacteria; phylum Acidobacteriota; class Vicinamibacteria; order Vicinamibacterales; family UBA2999; genus DATCJA01. The sequence continues at coordinate 58,013 of CAWFEX010000001.1, read as the reverse complement.
CCTTACCGACAGCAACGACGAGATCTGGGTCGCCGAGTACGACGTCACGCGCCGGTTCCAGACGCGGGGCGTACGTCAAAGCGACGACAGTTATCGTCTGGACTTCCGTCACGATGTGCGTTTCGGCGGCGACCCCGAGCCTCGTCGTATCCCGCGCATACAGGCCAACGTGGCCGAAGTGGCAGTGTCGGTTCCACCCGGGAGCGATGAATCGGCCGTACGCAAAGCGTTTGGCGTGAAGGTCGATGACGACTATGACTTCTTCGACGTCCGCAACGGCATGGAGCGGGTCGAGCAGCTCTTCATGGAGCAGGGACATCTCCAGTCGCGCGCACGGCTCGACCGGCGCGTCGACGATGAACAGGCGTACCTCACGTTGAAAGTCGAGCCCGGGCCGCGCGTCGACATCGAGTTTGCTGGTGCGATGCCGCCTCCAAAGGTTCGCGACGAGGTTCGGACGCAGTGGCACCGAGGCGTGTTCGACACACAACGCGCTGAGGACGGCGTTGATGTACTCCGCGAATGGTTGATGTCGGACAACTACCTGCAGGCCAAGATTGACTATCAGGTGGAGGACGTCGCCGATGGGCAGCGGCGGGTGGTGTTCCAGATTCAACCGGGCGAGCCGTCGCAGACAGTGGTGCTCGCGTTCGAGGGCGCGTCGGCGGTCGATCCCGACGACCTCAACAAGATCATCGAGGACCAGCAGCTCGAGCGCCAGCTCTTCACCGATCCGCTCGTGGTCACCGAACTGCTGCAACGATACTACCGGGAACAAGGACATCTCTCGGCAGAGATCGACCAGCCGCGTTACGAGCATCAGAACGCCATCGCGCGGGTCGTCCTTCCTGTGCGTGAAGGGCCGCGTTTCACGGTTGCGGGCGTCACGCTCTCGGGCAATAGCGTCTATACGAACGATGTGCTGATCTCCCAGCTTCCCATCGTCGCCGGAGAGCCGTACGCGCCGGTGGCAGCCGAGAGTGCGCTCGACAAGATCCGCGATTTGTATTGGGACAAGGGCTACAACGACGTCCGTTCCGACTACGACCTTGTCATCAACCGTGGTGCTGGCCAAGTGAGCGTGGCGTTCAGGATCAATGAGGGGCCACAGAACGTCATCGCCGGCATCACGATTCAAGGCAACCGCCGGGTCAGCAATCGTCTGGTGCAGCGCCAGATTCAACTGGCCGAGGCCCAGCCACTGGACTTGAGCGCGCTGGCCCGCTCACGACGAAACCTCTACGAGACAGGCGCGTTCTCGGTCGTTGACATCACTCGACAGGACGTCAATGCGGGCAAGGCCGCAGCGGCCGGAAATGCCGAACGAAATAACAGCTTTGCCGCTCGCGCGCCTCAGGCGGCCGTCGAGCGAGTTCAAGGGCTGAACAGCGCTGCCCCACCGCCTGCTGACGAACCGTCTGCCACTCCACCACCTGCAGAAGCAAGCGAACAGAAGCCGGTCAACATCATTGTGCAGGTCAGAGAAGTGCAGCCGATTCAGATTCGCTACGGCGCCTCGTACGATACGGAACGAGGCATCGGCGGCATTTTCGACATCGCCAACTTCAATTCGCTCGGTGCCGCCCGAGAGATCGGCCTTTCATCTCGGTACGATAAGCAGCTTCACGAGGCACGCCTCTACATCAATCAACCGGCGCTGACCTATCTGCCGAGGACCACGGGGAACGTGTACTTCCGCGAGGAGCTCAATCCCCCCACGGAGCTGACCGATCCCTTCGACACCACGCGGAAAGGCGCCTCGATTCAGCAGGAGCTCGAGCTGCGTGGCGCCTATGTGTGGAGCTACGGCTACAGGTGGGAGCGCGCGCACCGATTGACGCCATCGGCAAACGGCATCATTCTCGACGAGTCACTGACCGTCTCACCGCTGACGAGTACGCTCACGCGCGAAACGCGTGACGAGGTGCTCGACGCATCGCGGGGCGCGTTCTTGTCGCAGGCGTTCTCGTACTCGCCGAGCTGGCTCGGATCCGACCAGGCCTTCGTCAAATACTTCGGTCAGTACTTCAATTACTTCCCGCTCCGGGCGCCGGAGCGCAAGCCGTTCACCAACGAAATGATTCGCCCCCGTTTGGTGTATGCCGCTGGCGTACGCCTGGGGCTCGCACGCGGCATCGGCGGCGTCGTGCCAAACACGGAGCGGTTCTTCGCTGGCGGCAGCGCGACGCTGCGCGGCTTCGCGCAGAATGCAGTCGGGCCAATCGGGCTGCAGCGCATCCCGATCGGTGGAGAGGCGATGCTCGTCATCAACAACGAACTGCGAGCGCCGCTCATCGGCATCATCGACGGCGTCGTCTTCTCCGATATCGGCAACGTGTTTGAGAGAATCGGTGACTTCTCGTTTACCGATCTCCGCAAGTCGGTGGGCGTTGGTCTTCGGGTGAGAACACCTTGGGTGCTGTTACGCGGCGACTACGGGGTCGTCCTCGATCGCCAGCCAGGCGAAGCACGCGGACGCTTCTACTTCAGCATTGGGCAAGCTTTCTAGCTGGACCAAATCAACTTCCAACTCCAATCAGCAAGCGAACGTGAGCGCGCGCCCACGCTGACCGCTCACCGCGGATGATGAGGTGCAAAGCCGCGTTCCTGCGGCAGTGTGCACAACGAGACAGACACGGCCGTCGCAAATACCGATGATAGAAGGGAGTCTGCACGTACGGGAGCGCACGGGAGCACAACATGATTGAGAATCTTCATCGGGTGAAATCCATCGACGCGTCGCCGGCGATCACCACGAATCAGGCACTCTTGACGACTGCCTGGACAGCGGATGTGAAGATGCTCGAGGCCGCGCTCAGCCGCTGCAACGTAGAAGGGCGGTTGAACGGCGGTTGCCGGGTCGTCTTCTTCGAGGTGGCCGGTGATTCACAGCTGCACGTCAACGTCATCCACCGACACCTGACGCGGAACATGAGCGGATGGGCGGGTCCAGGCCGCACGCCGGACGGGCTCATCCACAACCGGACCTTCAGCCGCGCGCCCCGTTATCAGATCCTGCGGCAGATTCGAGACATGGTGTTTGCTTCACGAATCTAGGGAGTGCGCGATGTTCGAGTGGTTCAGGCGTCGCACCTCCGCGCATCTTGCCGCACTGTCGCAAGCGTCAATCCTCGGTGAGACGGCGAGCCCGCCCTGCGGAAAGTACCAGCCGCTCCACAAATATCTGAAGGGACGCTTTGCCACAGTGGTTGTTCTGAAGATGTCCGAGATAGAAGACTTGCTGGGGTTCTCGCTGCCGGCGCACGCCCGGGCCGATCGCGAGTGGTGGACGGTCGCAGATCCGCACACGCCCGAGGGCGACTATTCGCGAGCGTGGACGCGCGCGAGCCGAACCGCCGAACCGAACCTCACTGCCGGGACCGTGGTGTTCGAGGAGGGGCGCGGCTGAAACGCGAGGGGTCCGTGTCACCCGCGCCCGCGGTTGACAGCGGCTATCGGCACAGGATGCGACGCCCGATCTTCGGAGCGGAAGGGAGCGATCATGGGAGACAGAGGCGGCAAGAAGACCAAGGAAAAGAATCATCAGCAGCAGGTGAAGAAACGGAACGACAAGGAACGACAGAAGACAGACCACACGCAGCCGCGAACGCCCGTCGCTGGCGCACGTTCACCGGCGTAACGACAAAACTCGTCAGCTGTTCGCTCTCCGCCCACCGCTGCTCGTCTCTTGTGGCGCTTTCGACGCTAGCGCGGCCTTCACTTCTTTCGCGCTTGGCGGCTTTTCGTGATGCGCGCGACGCAGCCTGATCCAACGTCGCATCGCCTGCATGGGGATTCGTCGTTTCTGGCCTGCGACTTTCTCGCCGGGGTCCTTGCCCTGGGGTGACGCATGCTCGATTTCCGCGTTCATCTCCGCGCCGACGAGGATCACCAACCCGGAAATGTAAAACCACGAGAGCAGTATCATGACCGCGCCGATGAGCCCGTACGTTTCCGTGTAGTTCCCCCAGTTGGCGACGTAATACTTGAAGCCGAGCGAGGCGGCTAGCCAGAGCGTGGTCGCGAAGATCGCCCCGGGAGTCAGCCACACCCACTCCTGCTCAACGTCTGGGGCAAAGTAGTAAATCAATGCGATTCCCAGGCTCGCGAGAGCGAACAGGACAGGCCATTGGAGGATCTTCCACGTCCACTCGAAGCCTGGACCCAGGTTCGTCGAGTCAGCGAGCATGGTCGCCATCGTCGGGCCGATAAGAACGAGCGCGAAGGACACCAGGATGAAGATCGCCATGCCAATGGTGAGAAGGACGGCCGTCACGCGTACCTTCCACCAGGGCCGCCCTTCCTCGACGTCATAGGCGTTGTTCAGGGTGTCGATGATCGCCACCATGGCTGCCGATGAGCTCGACACGGCAAGCAACATTCCGAGAGTCAGCAACCCGGCCTCTTCGCCGCCCGAAATCTTGATCATCTGATCAGTGATGAGTTGCAGCGCCTCTGGCGGCATGAAGCCACCCATCGTGCGAAAGAGGTCGTCTATAAGGGTGGTGAGCGGGAAGTAACTGGCCAGAGCGGCGATGAAAAGCAACGTAGGAAAGAGCGCAAAGAAGAAGTAGTACGCGAGCTGCGCCGCCATGGCGAGGCAGTTGTCCTTCCAGAACGCCTCGTAAAAAGAGCGCCTGAAGATCTCAGGCCAAGTGAGAGGTACCCGGAGGGAATTCAGCAGAAACGGCATCGAACGCTGAGTTTGGTGAAACCCCGTACTCTGTGGAGCATAGTCTGTGCCGAGCGCCCGCGAACGCGGATCCAATCAGCGTGACTCATGTGTAGTATCGCGTGACACTTCTCGAACCAATCGAAAGACGGACAAGTAGCCGGCGTGACGGGAATATGCGGTCCGCGAGTCGCTGCAGGTTTGGTGCGAGCGCGGAATCGAACCATCGAGAATTTCCATGACACACAACAAGAGGACAGTCGAGACGTACATGGAGGGGTTTAGAAACACTGATCGTTCACAGATTCTCTCGTCGCTGACCGATGACGTTGAGTGGGACATTCCAGGTGTATTCCGCGTGCAAGGCAAGGACGAGTTCAACGAGCACATCGTCGATGACGGTTTCGTCGACCGTCCGGCGATTACGGTTACCCGTTTGACGGAGGAGAACGATGTCGTGGTGGCGGAGGGGTTCGTGCGGACGCAGCGGACGGACGGCGCGTTCGTGAACCTGGCCTTCTGCGATGTGTTCGAGATGCAGGACGGTAAGATCCGCCGGTTAATCAGCTACCTGATGGAGGCGAAATGAACGCGCCAGAGGTGATGGCGGCTTACGGGCACTCAGGTTGAGATGCGGAACCACCGGTGAAATGGCCGTGACCGCGATTCATTTCGGCGGCTGTCCTGTCCCGTCTGAACGGAACGAGTTCCGGCGCACCAGCGAGGAACCATATGCCGATCAACGTGTCGAAGACAAAGCAGCCGAAGGACGACGTCGGCATGAACGGCCAAATCGGATTGCCCCAGAGGTGATGGGGCAAATCCCAGGCCGCGTGCATCAGCCAGGCGACACCGATGTAGCGATGGGAGCGCAGCCCGAGGAAGATGATGGGCGTCACGAGGGCCGGATAGAGCAACTCCCATAGGCCGAACCCGCCGCTCAGGTACACACCGCACGTGCCCGCGACCAGAATGGTATTCAAGGTGCGCCGGGTCGGTTCCGGTACGAACGACATTCCGAGGACGAAGACAGCGGCGCCAACGGCTGGGCCGACATAGTCAATCGCGGACAAGGAGGGCGGGATCATCGGTGGCTCCTCTCGATTCGATCGTACGGAACGGCCGATAATTAGCCAGTGGCTAAACGGACACTCATCGCAGGAATTGCGCCAAACCCGCGCAGGCGGCCGCGGCCGCATGTTGTCGCCATTGTGGCTTTCGACGGAGTGGTGCTCGGCGATCTGGCGACGCCGTGCGAGGTGTTCGGGCGCGTCCGAGACTCGAGCGGGCGCCGGCCGTATGAAGTGCGGATCTGCAGCCTGCGGCCCCAGGTCGAGTCCTCGCACGTCACCCTGCAGGTGCCGTGGCGGCTTTCGTCGGTAGGCAGAGCGGACACCGTCATCGTCCCGGGCATCGAAGATCTCGACGCAACGGTTCCACCTGAACTGCTGCGCGCTTTGCGCCGCTCGGTCGCTCGGGGGGCGCGCGTCGCGTCGATATGCACCGGGGCGTTCGTGCTGGCCCGCACAGGGGTGCTCGACGGACTGTCGGCGACGACGCATTGGCTCGTCGCCAGCGATCTGGCGCGTCGGCACCCGGCGATCTCGGTCAAACCGGACGTCCTCTACGTCGACAACGGTCGCGTGCTGACGTCCGCCGGAGCCGCCGCGAGCCTTGATTTATGCCTCCACCTTGTGCGACGCGACCTCGGGGCGGAGGCAGCGGCTCATGTTGCTCGAGTCGCCGTCATGCCGCTGGAACGCGCCGGAGGGCAGGCCCAGTTCATCGTCCACGAAAGTCCCCCCGTCGATCATGGGTTGCTGGGTCCTCTCCTCGTGTGGATTGAGCAGAACCTCCACCGCGAGCTTTCGCTGCCGGTGCTTGCGCGTCGCGCCGCCATGAGCACCCGAACCCTCAGCCGACGCTTTCGCGAACAGGTCGGCACCACGCCGGCGCGTTGGGTCACGACCGCACGGGTTCGCTGGGCACAACGATTCTTGGAGAAGACGAACCTGTCAGTCGAAGGCGTGGCCGCTGAGGCAGGATTCGGATCGGCGGCCGTGTTGCGCGATCACTTTCGAGGCAGCCTTGGAACCAGCCCGCTTGCCTACCGGCGCGCATTTCGCGGAGGTATCATTTCCGATCACGCGCTTACGCAAAGAGGACGCGATCGCGCGCCCTGATTGGATCGTCCCAGTCTTTCTGCCACCAAGGCTTCTCAGACGGCTTGGATGGCGGGAGCCTCAGCGTAATGACCTTGCGTCCCTTGTCCTTGGCGTCTTCTTGTACGGTGCGGAACCGGTAGTGGTCGTAGAGCCGCACCGCCTCGATCATGTAACTCGTGGCAACTGCCCGATCCTTGATCATCACCAGATTCTCACCGTTCTTCTGGTCTGCAGGGACAGAGAAGTTATACGAGCCGAAGTACACGCGCGCGTTGGCGCTGTCGAAATCGATCACCACGAACTTGTGGTGCATGCGCGTGCCGCGATGCTGGCCCTTGTTGCCGGCGAGGCCCGATGGCTCCTCGCTGAACGGCGCGGGCACGTTGCCGGTGAGCGCCGAGGACCGGACGATGCGCCGTTTGTTATCGGGCGTGATCACTTCCACGCCGAGGTTCCCGGCCTTCACACTGGCGTCGGCAATCCCCAGGGTGTGCACCTTCGTGCTTTTGATCTGTTTGCCCAAGGCCGGGCCAATGGGACCCTTCGTCGTCTGTCCCAGGAACGCCAGCGAGAACAGGACGCAGGACTTGGCCTTGCCGATGTCCTTGCCGACGTCGGATAGCAGTCCATTTTTGGTGTTGTGCGGGGAGTATCCGACCTTCGCTGTCAAACCCGGCACGCCCAGTTGCTTCCAGGTATCTGCGGAAGGCGACTTCTGAAAGTCCGGGGTCCGCTTCGCACTGAAATAGCTGTCGAAGGCTTTGAAGTAGTCGTCCACTGCCTTCTTGCTGCTGACGACCACTGCGTTGTTGGACTGCACATAGAAGCCGCGCCAGGTAAAGTTCGTCGAACCGAATAGCACCTTGTTGATGCCGTTGCCGCGCACGGCGATCGATTTGTGGTGCTGCAGACTGCCCAAATGCTGGCGCGTGACGTTTCCCGAGCCAGCCGACGTCATCACCTTCGCCGCAGCCTTGCTCTCTGGCGCCGTAGCCGCCTTGTGGGCCGTTGAATCGTCGATGATGATTTTCAGACGTGACTTCAGTTTGACCAGCGGCGCCAGAATCTCCGGGAGGTTCAGATCGAAGGCAATCACGCGAACTTCTGCCTTCTTCTTGATTGCTTCCTCGAGGAGCTCGTGGATCACCGACCGCGCTTCGAATCCCATCCAGTCGTGAGCCTCTTTCGCCTTCTTGTGCGTGGCCTTGAACTCAAGCCCTTGGTGCGCCGCGTCTGGTATCAGTGTGGAGATCACCCGATCGGGTGCGAACCGTTCCACGAACGCCTGGGACGACACGTACCCGCGCGTAAACGACACGTTGAGCTGGCCGGGCAACGTTTCACGCATCAGAGCGATCGACGCCGTCTGCGGCTCGCCGCTGCTCAACGCGCCGCCCTCATCCATGAACATCGGCGTGACCCGGTACGTGAATTTCCCTGGCTTCTCGGCGTTGGCGGGGAAATGCACCCAGCGGAATTTCTGAATCGGCGCCATCGTGCTCTCAATGGATGGATCCGTAAACTTCTTCCGCTGTCCAGGAAACCCGATGCGGTTTCTGACGGCCCAGAACTTGTCGCTGCCCGGCTCTCGAAACTCGATGGCGAACCCGACAAAGTTGCGAGGCGGACGACCGTTCCGCCAGTTCATGGCGAGCAGCGCCATGCCGTCGCCCCTATGCACTTTGAGCGTAAAGGGTGCCTTGGAGTTGGCGCCAGCGACCTGAAACTCTGTGCTCATGTGATCCCCCTTGGCCGACCCGAGGAAAGTGCGGAACACAGTCAGCCTTACATAAACTAACGCTGGCTGAGCCTAGACCGAACAGATCAATCGTGAGGAAGGGTAAGGAGATATATGCTGTCTGTTCGACGTCGACAGCAAATCGTGATTCTCGAGGGGGCAGAAGTGATCGACCGAACCGGCTGTCGTCAATCTGTGTCGCGATGGTTGAGCCGTGGACTCTGGCTCCTGTTCCTGTGTTCGCTCGCGCACACCGCAAACGCGCAAGGCACGGGGTCGCCGGACCGGCCTGACCCATCGGTTCAAACGGTCGCGCCGCCCCCGCCCGACAGTCAGTTGCCCTTTGGTGCCGACAGCGGCGAGCTGTCCGGTCGTTGGATACCTTTGGGCCCTGCCCCCGTCGATCAGGCTGGAACCGGTGGTCGCGGCTACGTCCTCTCCGTGGAGGACGGCAACGTGACGGCGGTCCGCTCGAACCGCTTCTCGATTCACGCCTCGGCCGCGAACTACTTCTATCGCGAGCAGACCGGCGATTTTCTGGTGAGCCAGCGTTACGAGACCCATACGCTCGCGCTCGACTATCGCCACGGGTTCAAGGTCCCGCACATTCCCCGCTTCGAGATCGGCGGCCGTCTGCAGCTTCACCAGAGCGACAGCGGCATGCTCAACGGATTCATCGAAGGTTTCGAAAGTCTCTGGGTGTCGTTGACCGGCAGCAAGTCAGCGCAAAATCTGCTGCGAACACAAGAGGCGTTGCGTCCCCCGCAGGGCACATTGATCGCGAGAGGTGGCTCGCCCATCTACCGTGACGTCGGCACCGGCTCGGGTGTGGGAGATGTCTACGTCGTCGCCAAGGTCGCGCTTCTCGATGGTGACCCCTCTTCCACCGCCACTCGCCTTTCGGCACGAACGGGGCTGAACGTGGCGCGCAGTTCCCGCTTCAGCGCAGGGAACTTCTTCGGGGTCGGGTTGAGCGTTGACAAGAAGCTGCTCGAGTGGGCCGCCTTTCACGGCGATGTCCGTGCCACGCGAGCGCTGGACAGCATGAGCGTCTGGAACCTGCCCCTCAAGCGCTGGGCCTACGGTTTCTCGGCGGGCGCCGAAGTGAAGCTGTCGATGAACAATTCGTTCACCATGCAAATCGGCGGAAGCTCCACGCCATACATGCCCACAGGGACCGCCGCGTTCGACAAGGATCATGGCGACATTACGTTCGGCGTGGCCCATCGATTCAAGAGTGGTTCTCGCAATGTGACGATGCAGCTCTACGCACGAGAGAACCTGAACCTGCCCTTTCAGGTCCGCTGGAATACTGACCCCGATCTGTCAATTGGCCTGAAGGCCACGATTCACTAGACCTCAGCCTCGAATCCCTCCGACCTATCGGGAGCTCCGAATAGGTCTCTTCCCGCTAGGCACTCACCGCATGTCGTGAGCAGCGTCCACGCGCTGCTGCGAGTGCCTTCGTCAATTGGGAGGTCGAACTCTTGCAGCCAGCGGGCGTTGCCGCATGTGTTGGAAGGAGGGCACTCGATGGCAAGCGCTGCCGCTACGACAGCCGACGTGGGGCTTCACCCACGAGCAGCGAGGGACTCGAAGCACGAGCTACACCGGCTAGCCGTCGGTCATCGCCCCGCTGACAATCGTGTCCGTCATCTCGCTCCGCGGCAAACCGCACTTCTGATTTGGCTCGCGTGCTTCTGCCTGGCCATGACATGGGCGCGTGCGGCCGCTGGTCAGGACTTCAACGGCGAACAGTGGTTCACGCGCGTCGGGTTCACCCCCGCATATGTTCTTGGGACAAATCCCTTTTTGTCGGGCGAGACTCCGCCAAATCAGCAGACCCATTGGACCCCCAGCATGACGATCGAGATGGGGAGACAGACGAACGGCAGCCGCGACTGGCATCATCTCTATGGTCTGCCGACGTATGGCTTCGGCTTCTCAGTCGCATCGTTCGGCGATGGCGTCGAAAGCGGCCGGCCGTTGGATGCCTACACGTTTTTCTCGTGGCCGTTTGCCCGCCTGAGCAGACGCGTTCAACTGACCACCGACTTCGGAATGGGCGTCTCGTGGAACTGGAAGGAATACAACGAGGAAACAGATTCCTACCGGACGGTGCTCGGCTCGAACATGAACGCTCGCATCGACTGGGGCTTCTATGTGCGGCACCTGACGACGCGGCAGATGAGCGTGTACGCAGGAATTGATTTCACGCACCGGTCGAATGGTGGCATGCGGCAGCCAAACGGAGGGATCAACGTGATCGGCCCAAGCGTGGCGCTCCGCTACGACCTGGCTCCCGAACGGCAAGTTCAGATTAGACATGTGCCGACGTTTCAACCGGCGTGGGAATTCGTCATCGGCGGCGCAGCGGGACGCAAGAACGTCGTCGGAAAGACCAACCCGGCGATTCGACGCGATTACGGCGCCTTTGACGTCACCGCAGCGCTCCAGCGGCACTTCTATCGATACGGCAAGGTCGCTGCAGGGACCGACCTGACCTACGACGGAGCAACCGGGGCGAGGGTCGGCATGGTCGAAGGAAACGCTGTGCAGTGGCGCCCAGGGCCCGGGCAGCGGTTGGCTATCGGATTCTATGGTGGCTACGAGCACGTCATCGATCGGTTCGGCGCCCTCGTGCAGGCTGGATACGACGTCGTGCGTGGTTTCGAAGATCCAGGTCGCCCGCAGTTCTATATGCGGTACGGCTGGCGATACCATGTCAACGACCGCTTGTGGGGGCTATTTGCCATTCGCTCGATTGAAGGCCGCAGAGCCGACTTCCTCGAGTTCGGAGCAGGCTACAGAATGCGGTGGCCGTAACTACGGTAGGGCGTCACAACGTCATTGCCCGTGGCGGTACGGTTGCCGTCAGCCGGGTACCGGCGCCGGGATTGGACTGTATTTCGAGCGACCCGCCGATCATCTCCAGGCGTTCGACCATGCTGACGAGCCCGACGCCGTTGCCCCAGGCGGCATTGACGTCGAATCCGGCGCCCTTGTCGATGATGACCAGGGTGAGTCCGTCGGAGCCACCACTCAAATGCACCGATATTTCTTTGGCGTTGCTGTACTTGATCGCGTTTTGCAGCGCCTCCTGGACGACCCGGAACAAACACAACATCACATCGGGCGGGAGCGTCGATGGCACATCGTCGTGCGTGTAGGCGATGGTGATCCCGCCCGTGACAACTCGAGGCAGAGGCGGTCGATCGCGGCAACCAGGCCGATCAGCCGCAACCTCGTCGGATGCAGTCGGTGCGAGAGCTCGTGCAGGCTCTTGCTGATGTCCTGCGCGGCGCTTATCGCCTCGGCTGCCGGCGCTTCGGCAGGATTGGCGCGGCCCAACGCCTCGAGTTCGATCGTCAACAGCAACATTCGCTGGCAGATGTCATCGTGCAGCTCGCGTGCGATTCGGGCCCGCTCCGTTTCCTGCGCCGTCAGCAGACGCGCCCGCGAGGTCGCGGTTTCGCTCATCGCTCCTGCGCAGCTCGCCCTGGCTGCCACGCAATTTCTCTTCGGCTCGTCGTCGTCGGCTCCGCTGAATCAACAGGCCGGTGATGAGCACCGTCTGCGTGACGAGAACCGCGAGGGCGGCGAGGATGTAGATCCTGTAGCGGTCCCAGACCGTCGGATCTCGATACCTGACGAGCGTCCCGCGAGGAACGCGCGCTTCGTCGATGCGCCAGCGCCGAAGCTGGCGCCAGTCGACCTGATTCGCATTCAGATTCGAGGACGGCGATCGGGATGCTGTCCGCTGGTTCGCCGCGGAGCACGCGCAGGGCGAGTTGCCCGACGCGCTCAATCGCTCCCTCTGGCTGTAGAGGCTGCCACCGACGATGCCGTGATCCATCGCGGAATCCACCCAGCAGTAGGTTGGTGCGTTTGCCGCTGCGGCAACTCGATCGACGTACTCCAGTGGATGAAACTTCTGTCCGGCGCCGTCCTCGGTGACGAGCACATAGTAGACCGCGGAGTGTTCGGGTAGTCTCGACAGACGTCCTCGAGCTCCTTCGTCGGCAGCCCCGACAAATAGGTGAAGGTCAGTGCGGAGTCGGACGGCGGCAACTGCCGCCGGACCTCGTTCTCGTACTCCTTGTCGGCAGTGGCGGCGCCTGTCACGATGAAGACCTGTCGAACGTCCGGCTGCAGCCGACGAATGAAATCAACTGTCGCCACGAAGTTGCGCTCGTGGATCACCCCGGTCGAGTTCGGGCGCCGCGCTGGTCACCGCGGGTTGTTCGTCAGGAACACGACCGGTGTGTCGCGAAACAGGGTGTCGCGGTGCTCGTTGACGAACTCGACGGCCGGTCCTGCATCGCGATGACGAGGTCGAATCGGACGCCCTGGTACTTCAGGCGCAGGAAATCGCGGAACCCCTCCTTGTAGGCGGGTTCAGGAAACCTCGTGAGGTCGATGAACTCGGAGTAGTAGTCGAGGTTCCGCGCCGAGACCGACATCGAGCGATCCGCGGCAACTCGCTCTCGCCGACGATGGAGAATTGGGCATCCCGTCTCGTCGAGTACAGAACGAGGACCTGCTTGTGTTCACTCTGCGCGTCGGCGCGATCTCGTCGGCGCGAATTGCGCAAGAACAACGATCGCCGCCAGCACCCATAGCTGGAATGAGGAGCGCAGCATCCGGCCAGGCATCGCCATCCTCACCAGTCGAGCGCGGCCGTGATCTTGAACAGACGCGGCGTCAGGACCGTCAGCGGCTGCAGCCACGGCCCACCGGGCACGAAAGTGTTGTCATACGTCAAGCACGGCGTTCGAGTTCAGCACGTTGTAGATGTCAACGCCGACAACCGTTCGAGAGCGGCCGTGCCTGAAGACCTTCGCCACCCGAAGATCGAGCTGGTTGATGCGATCGCCGTACAACGAACCTGGCGCGACCAGGTTGACCGTGACGTTGGCTGCGTTGCCCGAAAGATTCCTTCCGAGCGATGGCGCCACCGACCGAGTTCGGCGCCGCGTAGTTCGCCGCCAGCAGCGCGCCGGGCTTGCTCTGGAACGTCGCCGCCACCTGGACGTCGATCTTCGGAACGAGGTACGAGGAGAGGCCGCGAACCTGCGTGAGCACGCCGTAAGCGACGTGACAGTACGGGCTCAGCGGCGTCACGGCCGAGCCCGTCAGCCGCCGCCGAACACGCTCGTCCCGGTCGTTGTCGTGGCGAGCTCTGGCAGGCGTGCGCGCACGTCGCAGTTGTCAGCGACGGTCTGACCGGTGCTCGTTCCGCCGACGAACGTGAAGCTCTCGCCGACGCGAGCCTGCGACGGTGACATCGAGGCCATTGAAGTACTGGTACCACCGTCCGTATGCCGCCGCATCGATAATGAGGTTGTTGACCTGCCCCGCCTTGGCAGGGATGACGTCGTAGAGACCCTGGACGAGGTAGCCGCCTCCGCCCGGCAGCCGGGAATCCAGCGGGCCACGATGCTGAACGGCGTCAGGTCGGACGGCTCGCAGCGACAGGTTGTCGGCGACCGTGAAGCCGCGGAACGAGCGGCGGGTGTAGGTGACGTCCACCGAGGACCGCCTTCCGATCTGCTGCTGAATCGACAGCGCGAGGTTCCAGTCCGACGGACGAACGCCCCAACCTCGAGAGATGCCCGCATCAAAGGCGTTGGTCAGCACGTTGCTGCCGAAGTTCACATTCGACAGCACACCGCAGAGATCCCCGCCACTCGCCCGGAGGTCCTGTGCGCCTGGGTTCAGCAGATCGCAGTCCGGGACGAAGTTGCCGTTGGCGTCGGTCCATGCGCGCGTCACGCCCGCGGTGCCAAACGCCGGTGTCGTCTGAGGCATCCGCAACGTGGGATTGGTGTTGGCGTAGATACCCGAGGTGCCGACGCCTTCCAGGTACTTGCCGATGCTCATCTTGATCGCGGTCGTGCCTCTTCCGGCCAACGTCGTAGACGATGCCGAACCTCGGCGTGACGTCCTTGTAGCTGTCGATGCCGCGCGTTTCCGGAACGACGATCGGCGTCGGCAGAAATCGCGAAGGGCCCTTCCTGCTGCGCCGGAAACCAGCTCCAGGCCCGGTCGAAGCGCACGCGCCCCCTGCAGCGTCAGCTGGCCCAAGCGTCCATTGCTCCTGCACGAACAACGCTTGCCATCCAGCGCGCGCGTTGTTGACCCATGGCGAAATCGACTGCGTGAGCTGATTCGGCACGCCGTTGTCGACCCGGTACGTCAGGGACTGATTGTTCGTCATCCACGTGCGGTCGTCGGTCATCCGCGTCTGCTGATATCCCACTTTCAGGATGTGGGTGCCCGTGACGTACGACATCGATCCCTTCCACAGGTACGAGCCGCGTGTGGGCCACGCTGAAGTCCTGCGATCGATACGCCAAGCCCGGAATGTTGCCGTTGGCCGCGCAGCCGCTCGCACACTGTTCGACGACGCGGACGAGATCTCGCGTCGGATTGGGTTCCCGCTCGAAGTTGCCGACGCCGAAAAAAGTTCCGCCGTAACCCGCCTCGAGAAGCAGGCGATCGGTAATCGGCGAGGACCAGGTCGCCTGGGTCACATCCAACCGGCGTCCGAGCACACCGACGGCTTCCGGCGATATCTGTTGAGGTTCCTGCAACCCGGGTGTGGCGCCCGTACACGACCGGCACACCGCCTGAGCGTCCCAGAAGCCGCTCACCTTGTTGCGCGGCGACAGTTGCCACGTGAGGCGGCCGCTGACACCTTCGAACGTCCTGTCGGAATATGCCGGTCGTGTGACATCAGGCAGATACCGCCACGTGCCCGGATCACCGGCATTGAGGTTGTAGTAGACGTTCGTGCTGTTCCTGGTGGTGCCGCCGATGTGGGCGCCAAGGAAGTACCACAAGCGATCGGTTGCAATCGGACCGCCGAGCGTCCCGAATAGATCGTAAATCTTCGTATACGGAGGCATCGGGATGACACCCTGGGCACGCAACTCCGGCGTCACATTGTCGGATTGGAACCGCCGGCCGGTTCCGCTCGCAAACATCGACCCATGCATGGTGTTGCCGCCGGTCTTCGGGACGATGTTCATGACGAGTCCGGCGGTCTCCGACTCACCCAATCCACCCGACGTGGTAAACGTCACTTCCTGCGCTTGTCCCACGTTTACGTCGTAGGTGGTGGCCGAGTTGCCGGATGGCGGACTCCCGACAGTCAACCCATCCAACAACAGCCGACCTTCCTGCTGACGGCCGCCGTGAATGGGAAATGACGTCGTGGCCGGAGCCATCACCGTATCGTTGCCGTTCGTCACGACGCCCGGCACCAGCACGAGCAGCGCGTTGTAGCTGCGAGTCGTCGGAAGCGATCGAACGACTTCTCCGGTCAGTGTGACCTCGCGCCTCGAGCTGTATACGTTGGTGACGGGCGGTTCAGCGAGAACTGTGATGCTCTCGGTGAAGGCACCAATGGCAAGTTCGCGCGTCGACGATTGCCGTGAGCGACCCCGTCAACTCGACGTCTTCCAGCCGCGAGGTTTTCCAGCCAGTGAGCGTGAATCGCACCTGGTAGGTCCCCGGTCGCAGGTTCTCGATGCGATACCGCCCTGCGCGATCGGTCATCGTCGTTCGAGTGTTTTCGATCAGCGCGTCGCTGGTCGCTTCAACCGCGACCCCCGGCACGGGCACACCCGACGGGTCGCTCACCGAGCCGGCAATTGCGGCCTGGGCGAAAGCAGCAGCAGGGACGCCGACCAACCACGCCAGAATGCCAAGCGTCTTCATCATCAATTGGTTGCATTCGACGCGGTTCGTCGACCTCCTGACCAGACCCTTCGGATAGAATAGTCCCCTACCCGCTCCTGCAGCTGGACCGTCAAGATCTCACGCATGACGTCCTCCCAACAGTGCCGACCGCGAGTCGTGCTAGCGGATGATCATCCGTCTGTCCTCGGCGCGTTCGGCCGCATGCTGAACGCGAGTTGCGAGGTGGTCGCTAGCGTTTCGAATGGGCGCGAGGCAGTCGACGCTGCCTGCAGGTTAAGGCCCGATGTACTCGTGGTCGACCTCATGATGCCCGATTTGGACGGTTTGGAGGTGTGCCGCCGGGTCAGGCAGGCGGCACCGGAGACCAACCTCATCATTGTCACGGCTTTCGACGACACGGACATTCAGACGATTGCAGTTCAGAATGGCGTTTGCGCTTTCGTGCCGAAACATTCGGCGGCGGTAATGCTGGAGCGCGTTATTCATCGGGTGTTTGCGGAAACCAGTGCATCCCGCACCAGCAAGCCCGGTGATGCTGCGTGACGCGGGTCGCCCCGTCCCGCCGGTCGTCACTGCCGACGCAGCAATCAACTCGCGCTAACCCGACTCGGCGTGTATTCGGAGAGTGTCGAGCGTCAACGGCACAGCCGTAACACAAAGCGATCCGTACACGCAGGGACGATCCAGGAACGGTGGACACCTCGGAGTCGCATGAGCGCCATGCCGGACGTCGTCAGAAGGAGTGCACGCGTGCCACGAGTTCAGATTCCACGAACGCCGCCGTATGGAATCGTCGGGCAGCGTTAGGCGTGGCGTGAGGCGCGCCGATCACTTGGAGGTCGTCTCGCCATAGCGGCGGCGATCGTCGTCGGTGTGGTCATCGGCGGCCTCGGCCTGCCGGTGGCGATCGTTGTCGGCGTGGCTGCGGCGTTTCAGGACTAGAGTTGCACCTGCTCATTCCCCGCACAACCATCAGTGCTGACACGTGCGAGCAATCGGTGCCTCCGACGCTTCAGCTTCGGCAAGAAGCCGTCGACGCAGACCCAGCTCGCGGTCGATGGCTGACCCACGTTTGCCCTTCGCGATGAACTGTGGCAGGACGCGTGGCGATCCCCGGAATGCGGCCCCGAGCGCCCACCACAGCACCTGTCGAACAGGGAACGTCTCAGTTGGCGAGAGTCGATGCTCCATGGTGGCCGCGAGGCGGGCCCGCAGCGCGGGCACCTTCGCTGCACGAGCAAAGACGACCTGCTGAAGCTGCGAAGGAGGCCCCAGCGCCCCTTCGTCCTGCCCGAGAAAGAAGAACGGCAGCGCCTCGACGTCCCGCGCCCGCCACCACCGAATCAGCGCCGCGTCGGTTCCCTGAGCGATCGCCGCGGCGAGATTCCGCGCCTGGAGAAGCGCCTCCGTGATGCCATCTCCAATGACGAACTCTTTGTGATGGCCAGCATCACCCACCAGCGTCCACCCGCTCCCGGCGCCCCTTCGGAAGAAGTACCGTTCCTTCAGCGTACCGCGGACCGCCCCATCCGGCGTTGTCCCGGCGATCAGCGGACCCGTGGTGGAATCCGAGGCCAGATCGGCGATAAGCGCTGCGTCAGGATTGGCGCGCCACGACATCGCGTGCTCAACCGACGGCAGGCTGCCGATGAGAAGCTGATCGTGATCGGTCTGAAAGATCACGCGGATGTGACCCTCGGTGTTTGCGATGTACATCCCGAATGGATAGGCCGGATCCGTGCGCCAGAACGCAGGAGCGTTCCAATACCCCCAATACATCGCGCGCGGGGCATCGTAGGCGAGGTACTCCTCGGCATCGACCTGGCGCGCGATCGTGGAATGCCGGCCGTCGGCTCCCACAACGAGGCTCGCCCGAAACACGCGCTCCTGACCTGTCGGCGCGGCAGCTCGCACGCCGACAACGCGATCCCCGTCGCGTAGGAGCGATGTCACCCGCGTCCGGTCAAGGACCTCGACTCCGGCTGACGCTGCCGCATCCTGCAGGAGACCGTCGAGCCGCGCCCGGCGGGGACAGTACTCCGCTCTCTCGTCGGGAAACTCGATGTCGACGAAGGCGTCGTTTTTTCGCAGCCGCACGATGTGCGTCGGCGGCGCCACCGCGCGGACCGCGTCGCCGACACCCACCTCGTCGAGAACGTCCAGACCCGGCGGATGGATAGTGTGAGTGGAGAGGATCTGATCGCTCGGAAGCCGATCCTTGTCCACGAGTAAGACGGAAGCGCCGGCTCGGGCGAGGAACGTCGCGAGCGTCGCCCCGGCGCATCGGGCGCCGACGATGACGACGTGATAACGGGACTCTGTAGCCATGGTCGCGCTCCAGCGGCTGGTGTGCTCAGTTCATGCGACGCCCGCTCGTGCCGGCTGCCCAAAGGTGTTGCGCCGCGTAGGCGCGCCACGGCCGCCAGCGCTCGGCCATGGCAAGCAGTTCGGCGGATGTCGGCCTCTTGCCTTCCGAATCGGTCAACGCCCGCAACAGGCCGATGTCGCCGGCTGGAAACGCATCCGGCTCGCGCAGTTCGCGCATCGCGATGTACTGCGCGGTCCACTCGCCTATGCCGGGTAGTGCACGAAGCTGCGCCACACATTCCGTGAGGGTTCGTCCGGGGCCAAGGACGTGTGGATCCGCAACGACGGCCGCCGCGAGCGACGCCAGCGTCGCGGCGCGCATCCGCGGCATCCCGAGCGCCGTCAGGTCCGCCGACGCCACATGTTCAGGACGGGGGAAGACATGAGTCAGCCCCTCCATGTTCAGGCCGCTGCCTGCCAGTGCCGAGCCGCAGCGCGTCACGAGCTTCCCTACAAGGCCGACTCCGGCGGCGACCGTGACTTGCTGACCGAGCACGGCCCGAACCGCGAGCTCGAACCCGTCCCACGCACCTGGTACGCGCAGACCTGGTCGCGCCGCCACCAGAGGGGCGAGGACGGGATCCTCGGCGAGCTGCGCGTTGACCGCTTGCGGGTCGGCGGCGAGATCGAACACGCGCCGCACGCGCGCAATGATTGTCGGTAGCGCCGACAACCGTGAGAATCTCATCGCGACCCGAAGCGCGTGCCCGGAGGCGGGCTCCACCGCGACCACGCCGTGCACCCCCGCGATCTCGATCGTGCGCGCATAGCGATCGTTCGAGACCACCTCGACGCCAGGGATGGCGCGAGCCTTGAGGAACGCGACCGTCGTGGCCCAATCGTATGGGGGCCGATAGCCGAGACGGATGGTGACTTCGCTGTTCTGTCTGGACCATCGATCGGCGGCGGTGGCGCGCCGCAGAGCGCCTGGCGGACGCTCAAAGAGCCGTTGGAAGATTTCGTTGAAGCGTCGGATACTGCCGAATCCTGACGCCAACGCCACTTCGGCGATCGGCAGGCGCGTCTCATGAATCAGTTGCTTCGCCAACAGGACACGTCGTGTTTGCGCGACCGAGACAGGGGACGCACCGAGATGCTGTCGAAACAGCCGGCGGAGCTGTCGCTCTCCGACGCCCAGCCGTTCGGCGAGCCGATCGATACCGCCCTCATCGAGTGCGCCCCGGTCGATCAGCGCCAACGCCCTCGACACGGTATTCGACGTCCCGCGCCAGGCGGCAAACTCTGGCGCCGTTTCCGGCCGGCAGCGCAGGCACGGGCGGAAGCCAGCTTCCTGCGCCGCCGCGGCCGTCGCGTAGAAGGTCATGTTTTCCCGTTTCGGCATCGGTGCGGGACAGATCGGACGGCAATAAATCCGGGTTGTCCTGACCCCGCCGAACAGCCGACCGTCGAAGCGCGGGTCGCGAGTACGAAAAGCGCGATAACACGCGTCAACATCGAGGTCCATGACCGATCGTTGCTCCCGGTCACGTCGAGTGTCTAGCGGTTTTCGGACATCATCGTCAGGAGAAGAGAGAGTCGGCGTGACCCAGGTCACTGACGAGATCTGGCTCGTCAGCTTCATGCACTACGACCTGGGATACTTCGATGATGAGACCTGCAGGCTCGAGCCGATTGAGAATCCGTTTGGCTCCCTAAAGCCAAGATTCCGTTTGATGGCGGTGGCTGCGGAACACCGACTCAGGATGTCCGACCGCGGTCACGGAACAATGGCCGTTTTTGTCGGCCGCTCGTCGATGACGATCTCGAAGTGGAGGGTTTCGGATCCTAACCGAACGCTGATGCCGTCGGTCAGCGCCACCGTGCCGCGGATGCGTTCGCCCGCCACCCAGGTGCCGTTCTTGCTCCCGAGATCCTCGATCGAGACGTCGCGTCCGTCCACGTTCAGCCGAGCGTGGTGGCGCGAGACGGAGTCCGCATCGATTTGAACCGCGCACCCGCGGTCGCGACCGATCACCGATTCGCCCGCTGGCACATCGATTGACTCGCCGTGCCAGATCAACCGGCACACGGGCCCGCCGACAGCCGGCGTGTGGCCGGCGACGATCGCATCTCCGATGAACGCGTAGCCGACGCGGTGGAGCGTGCGAATCACGCGACCATCGCCAGAGCTATCCCCGAGTGCTTTGCGAAGCTGCGTCACCAGTGCCGCAAGGCTCGTCTCGGAAACATGAACGCCGGGCCAAAGAGCGGCGTGCAGTTGCTCGTGCGGCACGGCATTCGGCTGGTTCCTGACGAGAATCAACAGCAGCTCGAACGCTTTCGGCGCGAGCTGGACCTCGATCCCCTCCCGCCGTACCAGGCGCGCGCCGACGTCAACGACAATCGGACTCACGTTCTGCAAGGCCTGGCGGATTATACGAGAGCGCCTTGTCCAGGTCGCCTCTTTCTCTGGCGATACTCATGCGGATGACGAGTATCATGCCGATCCGATGCAGTGTCCTGCCTGCCGGCGCGATGTTCCCGAATCGAGCCGCTTCTGCCTGGCGTGCGGTGCCCGCGTTGACAGCTCGCAAGCGCCGACGCTGACCGCGGCGGCCGCTTCGCCACCTTCGTCAAACGCTCTCGACGGCGCGCAGTTCATTCCCGGCACGATGCTGGCCGGCCGCTACCGCATCGTTGGTCTGCTAGGGCGCGGCGGCATGGGCGAAGTCTATCGAGCGGAAGACTTGAAGCTCGGACAACCGGTCGCTTTGAAATTCCTGTCGAAGGAGGTCACGGATCACGCCGACCGGCTCGCGCGCTTCCATCAGGAAGTTCGGCTGGCGCGGCAGGTCTCTCATCCGAACGTGTGCCGCGTGCACGACATCGCCGAAACCGGCGGCCAGCACTTCCTCTCGATGGAGTACATCGACGGTGAGGATCTCGCCTCGTTGTTGCGCCGCATCGGCCGGTTGCCATCGGACAAGGCGCTCGAGCTTGCACGGCAGCTGTGCGCCGGCCTCGCGGCGGCACACGACCGCAAGGTCTTGCATCGCGATCTGAAGCCCGCGAACGTGCTGATCGACGGACGGGGTCGGGCACACCTCGCGGACTTTGGTCTCGCGAATCTCACCGACCAGCGGCGCGAAACGCGCGAAGTTGCCGGCACACCCGGCTACATGGCGCCGGAGCAGCTGGAAGGGCGTGAGGTGACGACGCGGACCGATGTGTACGCGCTGGGTCTCGTGTTGTACGAAATGTTCACGGGCAAGCGTGCGCTCACCGTCGACGGCGCCTTCTTGGCGGGCGCGCGCAGAACGGCGCGCCTCCGGCCAGCCCGTCGACCCACATTCCTGATCTGGATCCGGCCATCGAACGCGTCATCCTGCGGTGTCTCGAACGCGACCCGGCGCGTCGCCCGCCGTCGGCGATCGCTGTCGCGGCCGGATTACCCGGAGGAAACCCGCTTGCAGCGGCGATTGCGGCCGGTGAAACGCCGTCACCCGACATGGTTGCCGCAGCGGGAGAGCCGGGCACGCTGTCGCCAGCGATCGGCGCTCTCTGTTTTGCCGGCGTGCTGATCGGGCTGATCGTCCTCGCTCCGCTCATGCGCGACGTCAACTTGATCGGGTTGACGAAGATCGAGCTCGGCCCGCAGGCCCTGACCGAGCGGGCGCACACCGCCCTCAGAAATCTCGGCTACGCGGAGCCGGCAGCCGATGAAGCCGTCGGATATGCGACCGATATCGACTACCTGAGGTACATCGACGAGCACGACCGATCGCCCGCGCGATGGCGCGCGCTCGCCTCTTCTCAACCGCCTGCGTTGCTCTTCTGGCACCGGCACAGCCCCAGACGGTTGATGCCAATTGGCGGCGCCAATATCGTGACGCCGCTGAATCCGCCCCCCACGCGTTCCGGGATGGTGTCGCTGACGCTCGATCAAACAGGTCGGCTGGTCAGCCTGCTGGCCGTCCCGGTACAGATCGACACGTCGCAGGGAGCCCCGAACGCGTCCGCGCCTGCATCGGCGGCTGATTGGACTGCACTGTTCGCGGAGGCTGGCCTGCCGATCGCACAGTTCTCGCCCGTCGAGCCGCGGTGGATCCCGCCGATCTTCGCGGACGCGCGGGCAGCGTGGGAAGGCGTATATCCCGACCGCCCTGATGTGCCCATTCGGATCGAGGCCGCAGCTGTGCGGGGGAGGCCCGCGTACTTCGAGATCGTCGCGCCGTGGACCCGGCCCAGGAACGAAGACGCCATTCAGGGCAACACGTCGGGAGAGCGCGTCGCTCTCTACATGCGCACCGCAGTGGCACCGCTGGCCATCATCATCGCCCTGCTGCTGGCGCTGCGCAATCTGCGTCTGGGCCGCGGCGATCGCCGCGGCGCCTTGCGGTTGAGCATGTTCCTTCTCGCCGCGGGCACCGCGAGCAACGTGCTCGAAACCGGCGATCTGTCGGTGCTGACCAGAGGGCCCGGGCTTGTATTCTTCGTCCCGGCATTCGCGTGGCTGCTGTATATCGCGCTCGAACCGCACATGCGCCGCGTCTGGCCTGAAACCATGATCGGATGGAGCCGGTTGCTGGCGGGCAGCCTTCGCGATCCGCTCGTGGGACGCGATGTGCTCGTCGCCGTACTTGTCGCGATTGGCAATGCACTGATACTCGGACTCCACACGCTGCTGCGGCGCTGGTCGGGCCGACCGCCGCAATTTCCGGTTGGTGCCTCCAGCAATCCATTCGACGGAATGGAGGTGTCGAGCGACCTGCTCCTCGGCGGGCGCTATGCGCTCTCACGGATCATCGGCTCGGTGATGAGCATTCCCGTGTGGGGCGGCATCATGCTGACGTTCCTGCTCCTGTTCGCGCTCTTCGTGCTCCTCCGGCGGCGCTCGTTCGCGATGGCGGCGATGATTCTGGGCCTGACCGTGACCTACGTCGTCACCCACGGGGGCTGGCTGCTCGCCAACGCCCCAGCCGATCACTTCGCTCCGTCGTTCGCAGACATCGCGCTGTTCGCGGCGGTCCAGACGGCGGTCATCCTGGTGGCCGTCCGGTTCGGTCTGCTTACGATGCTGGTCGCGTCGTTTGTGAGCGTGCTGCTGACGCAGGTGCCGATGACCATCGACTCCTCAGTGCCATACGCCTCATCGTCTCGCCTCATTGTGGCGACCGTGATCGCGCTGGCCGCATATGGCTGGCATACGGCGCTGGCGGGCCGCCCGATGCTTGGCGCGATCCTGCTGAAGGACGAACCCGCCCCCGGCGCCTGATCAAGGAAATCTCAAGGTTTCCTCAAGCCCGAATCGCCTCGAGCCGCGTTATCGTGGGTTCAAGAGGCGGTCATGAATAACAGAAAGCCTGAAGACGTGGTGTTCGAGACGATCGCGAGCTGCACGATGGTGATCGCTGCAATCGCAATTACGGCGCTGCTGTATCAACTGATTGCCGTGGCCGTGCCTGTTCTGGAATCGATGGTGTTTCCACAGGTAGCGGCCCAGGGCGCATCCAAGACGCTGGTCGCGGTGTTCGCTCACGCCGACGACGAGGGAGCCGCGGCTCCGATTCTGGCGCGCTACGCCCGCGAGGGCGCGCAGGTCTACCTGGTCGTCGCCACGGACGGCGCCCAGGGCGGGGCTCATACATCGATCCCGCGTGGCCCGGAACTCGCCCGTGTGCGTAGCGAAGAGGCTCGCTGCGCGACGGACGCGCTCGGGATCCATCCACCGATCCTGCTCGGGTTTCCGGACGCACAGCTCGGCAGCTACATGGAGGATCGGGCGCGTCTCTTCCAGCTGACCGCTCGGATGCAGGAAGAATTGCAACGGATCCGCCCCGACGCCGTGATCACGTGGGGACCGGACGGGGCAACGGGCCATCCCGATCATCGGCTTGTGAGCAGCATCGTGACGCAGCTCGCTCGGGCCGGCGCACCCGGCGTGCCGGAGCGTCTGTTCTACGTGTCGCTTCCAGTCGAGGGATTCCGCGCGATGAATCCGGCCCGCGGAGAGCCGTCCTTCCTGATCCCGTTGGCGAAGTATTTCAGCGCCCGCGTTCCGTTCTCCACGGCAGACTTCGACGCGTCCCGCCGATCGATGGCGTGTCACAAGACGCAGTACTCGGACGAAATCGTGCAAAAAGTGTCTGAGGCGGCTCGAGGCGCATTGAAAGGGGAACTGCCGCTCGTTCCGCTGTTCCCGACGGCTGCCACGAACGATCTATTCCGATGAGTTTTGAGCTGGCGTGCTGCGCTCGCCACTCGGCCTGCAGCTCAGCATCCAGGCGGCTGTAGCGACCGGTTGCGGGTGGGAGGGTGGAACGGCCAGGGGCACGACCGACAGCCATGAGCACGGCCGACGTGAGCGATAATCCCGGTCAGCCGCCGTTCAGGAACGCTGACTACTTTTTCATTCGACTCACGAGGAGGTGCCATGTCCACGCCGAGAATCCTGCTCTCCACGTTGGGCGTCTGCGTCGTCTCTCTATTGACCGCTTCGATCAACTCGGGCGACAGCGGGACGACGTTATTGGCGCAGCAGGCCGCGAGAACGGGGAATGTCATCACCGGCGAGGGGCTGCCGAACCCGGCACCGAAGGTGACCCGCAACTGGGGTCAGCTTCCCGCGGGCCGGAAATGGGGCACGTCGGCCGGTATCGATGTCGACCCGATCGACGGCCACATCTGGGCTTACGAGCGCTGCGGCGCGGGCGCGGCCGGCGGGGCCGCAGGGGGTGGTGTCAACTGCGAGACGAACGTGGTCGACCCAGTCTTCAAGTTCGATCGCCGTACTGGCGCGGTGCTGGCGAACTTCGGCAAGGGTGTGATGGTGACACCGCACGGCATCCACGTGGACCGACAGGGCAACGTGTGGATTGCGGACTTCGCGGGCAATCAAGCCGGGACCAAGGGGCACCAGGTCCATAAGTTCAGTCCGAAGGGCGAGAAGCTTCTGAGCCTGGGCATCGCCGGCAAGCCGGGCAACGCCGATGGCCAGTTCAATCAGCCCAACGACGTTGTCGTCGGGCCGGACGGCAGCATCTACGTCTCTGACGGCCACGACGGCCAGGGGATGACCACCGACGCGGCCATCGCCGAGGGCGTCAAGCGCGGCGCCACGGCCAGGATCAGCAAGTTCTCGCCCGACGGAAAATTCATCAAGTCCTGGGGCAAGCTCGGCGTGCGACATGGCGAGTTCCGGACACCGCACGCACTGGTGTTCGATGCAAAGGGCCGTCTCTGGGTGACAGATCGCGGCAACCATCGGCTCGAGATTTACGACCAGGAGGGCAAATACCTGGAGTCGCGTTACATGTACGGCCGCGTCAGCGGGATCTTCATCAAGGACAACATGGTCTACGCGATTGACTCGGAGTCTGGCCCGTTGAACCATGTGAACTGGCGAAACGGTGTGCGCATCGGTCCGCTCGACGAGGATCGCATCACCGCGTTCATTCCGCCGTTCGAGCGCGAAGACCGGGTGTACCAGGGGGCGGCTGGCGAAGGCGTGGCCGTCGATGCCGACGGGAATGTCTACGCAGCGGAAGGGCCGAACTCGTTCAACCAGGCGGGAGGCGCGTTCACCAGGTACTCCGTGAAGTGATGATCGAACTCCGGTTCTTCGGTGGCTTGAGCGTGGAGGAGACGGCGGAGGTCCTTCACGCCTCGTCCGATACGGCGATTGGCGAAACTGTTGTTGTTGCGTGAGTTCCAGGGAGACGAGTCATGACGGACTCCGTGCGGCGCCGCCGTGTGGAAGAAGTGTGTGGTGCGGCGCTGGATCGCGAGGCGGGCGAGCGCGCGGCGTTCCTGGCCGCCGCGTGCGGGCACGATCACGCGATGAGGCAGGAGGTGGAGACGCTCCTGGCGCACGCGGAGAGGGCGGAGGTATTGCTCAGCGAACCGGCTGCGGTCATGGCGGCACGCCTCGGAACCGAGCCCGGCACGTCGATGCTCACTGGCCAGCGAATCGGCGTATATGAGGTCCAAGCTCTCCTAGGCGCGGGCGGCATGGGTGAAGTCTATCGCGCGCGCGATACGAAGCTGGGTCGCTACGTCGCGATAAAGGTCCTCCCGCGGATCTTCGCTGCAGACGCCGATCGGCTCGCACGATTCGCACGCGAGGCCCGGCTGCTCGCAGCGCTGAATCATCCACATGTCGCAACAATCCATGGGCTCGAAGAATTCAACGGGCTGCCAGCCCTCGTGATGGAGCTCGTCGAGGGACCGACGCTAGCCGAAAGACTGGCTCAGCACTCAAGCCTTACGACTCAAGCCGGTCTGCCATTGGACGAGGCCCTGACCATCGCCGGACAGATCGCCGAAGCGCTGGAAGCGACGCACGAGAGAGGCATCATCCATTGCGATCTGAAGCCAGCTAACATCAAGTTGACGCGCGACGGCAACGCGAAGGTGCTCGACTTCGGCTTGGCAAAAGCGTGGATGGGCGACGGCGCAAGCCCGAACGTGTCGCACTTCCCGACGATGACTGCAACTGTGCTGCGACCCGGCGCGATCGTCGGGACGCCGGCGTACATGAGCCCCGAGCAGGCGCGCGGCCAGGCCATCGACACGCGAACCGACATCTGGGCCTTCGGGTGCGTGCTGTACCAGATGCTGACGGGTCTCATGCCGTTTTCAGGCGACACACTCGTGGACATGCTTGCCGCGATCCTGGAACGGGAGCCGGACTGGAGCGCGCTGCCCGGAACGACCCCCGCGAGCGTTCGGCGACTGCTTCACCGGTGCCTCGAGAAAGACGCCACGCAACGGCTCCATGCCATAGGCGACGCCCGCGTCCAGCTCAGTGACGCGCTGACGGCCGAACGAGCGTCGGGGCCCTCAAATTCTGTCGAGCCCCAGACGTCAATAGCCGTACTGCCGTTCGCCAACATGAGCGCGGACAAAGAGAACGAGTTTTTCGGTGACGGGCTGGCCGAGGAGATCATCAACGTGCTGGCCCACGTACCTGGCATGAAGGTCGCCGGTCGCACGTCCTCGTTCTTTTTCCGGGGAAAGGACATCGAATTCGGTGAGGTCGGCAGGAGGCTCAATGTCGAGCATGTTCTCGAAGGGAGTGTCCGCAAGGTCGGCAACCGGATCCGGGTCACGGCGCAGCTCATCAAGGTCGGCGATGGTTTTCATCTCTGGTCAGAGCGCTACGACCGCGAGTTGACGGACATCTTCGCGATACAGGATGAGATCACGCAAGCCATCGCCGCGGCTCTCCGGATCAAGCTTTTCCCGGAGGCCGCGGCGCCCCGGCGTCACATCCCCAACCTTCGCGCGTACGCGGCGTTCCTCGAGGCTCGAGATCATTGGGTCCGACCGACGCCGCAATCATTGGCGCTGGTCAAGGAATGCCTGGAACACGCCATTGAGCTCGATCCGGAATTCGCGATGGCGTACAGCTTGTTAGGTGGTCACTATACGATGCTCGCGAACCTCGGCTTCAGTCCGGCGCGCGAGGTCATCCCTTTGGCACGCGCAGCGGAACAAGAGGCGTTGCGCATCGATCCCTCATTGCCTGAAGCCCACGCTCTGTTGGGAGTGTGTGCCGGCATCGACTACGAATGGAGCGATGCGGAACGGGAATGGCGTTTGGCGATGGCTCACGAACCCGTTTCACGCGACGTTCGCTTTTGGTACGGGAACCATTACCTGTTGTCGATAGGCCGCGTGGTGGAGGCGGTGCAAGCGATGGCGAAAGGCCTTCAAGAGGATCCGCTGAATGTCTTGTATCGGCACCATTTCGCGGTCGGTCTCCGGCACGCCGGCAGGCTGGAGGATGCGGAAGCCGAACTGCGGAAAATCCTGGAGATCGATGAGGACTTCCCACTCGCTGTGGGTACGCTCGGTGCAATCTGCGCGCAGCAAGGCCGATTTGAGGAAGCGCTCACGTTGACGGAAAGGGCGTATCGGTTGACGCCTTGGAGCCAATCCGATCATCGGACAACTCGCGGCCCTGCTGGTTCGCGACGCAGATACGAGCCGGGCAGACGCGTTGCTCGAGAAGCTCGGCGCTGGCAAAGCATACGGGGCTCCGACTGGGCTGGCAGTGTTTCACGCACTTTGTGGAGAATTGGACCGGGCGGCGGAATGGGCCGAGCGCGCGATCGAAGAGCGGTATCCGCGACTCGTCCCGATCCTGGGGCCGCTCCTGCGATCCAGTCCCAGGTGGCCCGCCCTCATGAAACTGATGAACCTGCCGGGATGAACGGGCGTCGTCGCCTTTGTCGCGGATAGCAGCGGGAGCGGAACGTGAGCAACCTCGTCGTATACGACGAGCATAACTCGTGTGTTCAGTCCTTGGGCGTGATCTTGCCAGCGAATGACTGGGCCACGATCTTGCCGTCCCGCACGACGAGCGTGTCCGTGCCCAACTCGTACACGTTGTCGGCAGTCTCGGCAGTCCACAGCACGTACGCATAGTCGCCCTCGACCGACCGGTGCATCATGCTGAACGTGGTGCCAGGTTTTCCAAACTCCGCAAGCATCGCCTGGAAGAACGGGCTCATCGCGTCGGCTCCCCTGAGCGGTCCGTCCGACGTGAATAGGATGGCATCCGGCGCATAGTCAGACAGGATGCCCGCGAGGTCGCCCTCGCCAAAACACTTTATGTGGTGGTCCAGAACGTCCATCGTTGAAGCCATTGATCGGTCTTCCTTTGTTGGTTCTGCTTCCTCATCGGCCTTCGCTGAGTCGTATCCTTCCATGGCCTGCCCCGTACCAGAAATCTGTATGCACGCAGAATTATTGAGGTGCGGACGTTCCTCGCCAACCACCTCGGGCAGCGCTCGCGATGCCAATCACCTTCATCTTGACGCCGTGTGCGACAGGTCGAAGTCCATGACTGTGGAGACTTGGTATCGCTTCTCCGCGGCGCCAACCTCTTTCGTGTCGACCGCTGATGTCGATGCGTCACCGAGTCAGAGTGACGTACTGAGTTGTGAGTTGTCAGATCGTAGGGCGGCCTACGGCCCAGCCTCAGTTCGTTCCGCGGCGATTGCCTCCGGCCGGAACGTTCTTGCCGATCCAGTTGTAGATGATGTCCGCAATTTCGAGGTTCTTCTTGTCGAGCATCATCATGTGCGTCACGCCGAGAATCCCCATCTCGTCGAGTTTGAGATACTCCGCCTTGGCCGTTCCCTGTTTCGATGCGCGCCGCGCGTTGATAGCGTCCACCGTCTCCTGACAGATCATGCTCGTCGCCGTGTAATCGCCTTTGAGCGCCATATAGGGGATGTTGTCGAAATCCGCAGCGGTCAGCCCGCTGTTCGGCAGCGAACACGACCCTTCGAGCGTGACCAGCCCCTTGAGAAGGCTCAGATGGCCCCGCTCTTTCAGGATGCGCGCCATGTGATGACCCATGATTCCGGATTGTGAATGGGTGACCACGACCGCGCCTCCCAGCCGCTCGACCAGCGACGCGAGATTCTGCGGCGTCCACGTGTTCGCCGGGGACAGCGTCTTGGGATCGCAGCTCTCGCAGGTCGAGCCGGGGAGCGTCGCCTCGGCGTTTGGTACGAGTTGCTTGTAGTACTCATTGACGGCTTCGAGCGGAAAGACGGGCGCCACGTGCTGAAACCGATCGGGATTCGGATTCGGATCCGCGGGGTCGCCGTGCGGAATCAGCCGGCCCGTGCGGATTGTCGAATCCGCCGGAACCAGGTGGCCGAACCAGTTGGTCCACGCCGTGTCGTTGGCAATCCTGGCGAAGCCGGGAATCAGCTCCATGCCAGCCTTGGAATCGCCCGCGCCGATCCGCGCCTCGCCCTCGTGGATGACGGACTCATCGAAGCCGGATCGGCCGCGTCCTGACTGGTCGACGATGTAGCTGGGGACGCCCTTGCGAACGAAGTAGGGATACCAGCCTTCACGGCCGTCCGGCGTCGACTCCAGGCACGCAGCCGTGTGACTCGA
Source organism: uncultured Acidobacteriota bacterium (assembly GCA_963814955.1). Lineage (GTDB taxonomy): Bacteria > Acidobacteriota > Vicinamibacteria > Vicinamibacterales > UBA2999 > DATCJA01. The sequence continues at coordinate 27,502 of CAWFEX010000001.1, read as the reverse complement.
GCCGTGCACCATGATGACCGGCCATCCGCCGTACTTTCGAGCTGGAATCTGAAACTGCACGTACATTTGCCCGATGGTGACCTGATGCGGCACGACGGGAGCGGCGGCGGCGCCCGGTGCCGGCACCGGCGGGACGCCCGCGTAATCGGTGATCTTCTGAATGCCGCCGATGAAGAAGCTGCCCTGGTCCTCGATGGTCAGCGGCGCGGTGAGAAATCTTTTCGCCGGCGCCTGCGCCGAGAGCGTTGCAGCCATTGCAACGACCATGAGCGCCGATACTGCAGTTTCACGCGTCATGACGATCACCTCACATCAGAACGAGTAGCGCGCGCCCTACTGAATCTGCCGCGCATCCTGCGCGCCGGTAGGCGCATGCGTGAATGCCGCGGCGACTGTATCACACGGGTCGTGCGCGGCTATCCTCGAAGCCGCCGTTCACCCATTGCGTGACGATCGACTCGAACTCGGGCGCTCGCTCCTCCCAGACGCAGTGACCGGCCTCGAGAACATCCAGGCGCGCATGCGGCAGTCGTTCGCGGAGAAGCGCCGCGTCTCGAGCCAGCCCATAAGGGTCGTTGCGACCGACCACGATCGCCACAGGTACTTTGATCGACGCAAGACGCGGCGCGAGTGCAGCCAAGTCTTTCGGGTAGGCGCGAACGAGCGCCGCGGACCGCGTCAACCGATCGCCTTCGTACGACGCGAGATAGTCGTCGCGGACGAAGGGTGGCACCGCGTATCCGCGAATAGAGCCCAGAAATCTGGCAAGGACCTCGACGGCGTTCAGCTGCGGTGATGCCTCCGCTTCGATCATCGCCTTGAGCGGGCCTTCGACAACGAGCGGGTATGTCGAGGCGCCGGCACCCACGATGAGGCTGCGAAAGAGTGCCGGACGCTCGAGCGCGGTAAAGAGGACCGACGGTGATCCAACGTCAAGTCCAACGGCGTGGACCGACGTGAGCCCGAACCCGTCGAGCGCCTTCGCGATGAACTCGCCCATCTTCTGCGGCGCGAAAAGATCGTCGCGCGCCTCCGACCGCCCGAAGCCAGGAAGGTCGATCGCCAACACCTCGAACTGCTTCGTCAGCCCGCCCCACACGGGGGCGAACGCGAAGATGCTCTCGGGCCATGGACTGAAGAGCACAAGTCTCTCGTCGCCGCTTCCGTCCGTCGCGAAGCGGATCCTGAGTCCATCGACGGTCCTCCATGCGACGTCAAACGGCTTCACCTCTGGCACGGAGCTATTACCCACGGTTTATGTACGAACGTATTTTCTGCCAAGCCGGGACTCAATCGGTCCTTAGGGCCGCTCCCACGGCTCTGGCCGGTATCGGGATCTATTTCGGTGCTTCAGGACCTACTCAGTGAAGGAGCAACTGACGAGGATGGAGTGCCGTCGCTGGGCGTCGCCGTCACTGCCACTCGTACAGTCTGGCCGGATTTTCGACCAGAAGCTTGTGCCTCGACGCGTCATCCGGTGCAATCAACGGCACCAGATCCACGAGATCGCCATCGTTAGGCATGAACCGCCCGACGTTTGGATGCGGCCAATCGGTTCCCCACAGGACACGGTCCGGCGCAGCCTCGATGAGGGCGCGCGCGAACGGAACGGCGTCGTGAAAAGGCGGTCCTGTGGCGGATACCCTCTCGGAGCCACACACCTTGACCCAGCAGTTCTCCACCTGCAGGAGGTCGAGCAACGCTCGAAAAGGCACCTGGTCCACGCCGGCACTCGCCTTGACCCGTCCCATGTGATCGATGACGAACGGCACGGGAAGCGAACGAAGCACGCTCGACAGCTCGACGATGTCCACGGCATCCAGATGGACGACGAGATGCCACCCGAGCGGTGTCACCCGCTGAATGACGTGGTGGACCACCTTGATGTCGGGCATGCCGCCCAGGTGCCTGACGAAGTTGAACCGCACACCGCGGATCCCTCCTTCGTGCAAGGTCACATAGTCGGCATCCTCGAAGGACTCGTCCACAATCGCCACGCCGCGATACCGACCGCCGCTGTGCGCAATCGCATCGAGCATCGCTCGGTTATCCGTGCCATGGCAGCTCGCCTGAACGATGACGGCCCTCTCGATCCGCAGCACCGCGTGCAGGGCGGCGAGGCGGTCCCGGGGAGCGTCCTGCGGTGTGTACGCGCGACCCGGCGCGTAGGGAAACGTCGCGGCGGGCCCGAAGACATGGCAGTGTGCGTCGCACGCCAGCGCCGGGACGATGTACTGGGGCACGTGTGGATTCGGATCGGGTGCCTCAGAGGGGGCCATGTGGCGCTCGGCTGGAATGAAAGGGCGGCAAGACGATCGCGCGCGGGATTGTAGAATCCTCGTTCGAGACCGTCAAATGCAAACCAGCCTGCCGATGCGCGAACAAACCGTCGAGGCGCGCACGATCCGGAAGGTTGCCCTGCGCATCGTCCCGTTCCTGATGATCTGCTACTTCGTGTCCTTCGTGGACCGCGTCAATCTCGGGTTCGCGGCGCTGGATATGGTGAAGGATCTGCACCTGTCACCCACGGTCTTCGGGTTCGGCGGCGGCATCTTCTTTCTGTCTGTACTTCCTGTGCGAGGTGCCGAGCAATCTGGTGCTCGCGCAGGTCGGGGCTCGCCGCTGGATTGCGCGGATCATGCTCACGTGGGGCATTGTCGCCGGCGCGATGGCGCTCGTGACAGGCCCGATGTCGCTGTATGTAATGCGGTTCCTGCTCGGTGCGGCAGAAGCGGGTTTTTTTCCAGGCGTCATTCTCTACATCACGTACTGGTTTCCTGCCGAGTACCCGAGCCCGCATCATCGGGTGGTTCACGGTTGCGATTCCCGTTTCCAGCTTTCTCGGTTCGCCGATTTCCGCCGCGCTCCTCGTCGGGACCGACGGATGGATGGGCCTTCGCGGATGGCAGTGGATGTTCATTCTCGAGGCTCTGCCCGCGGTCGTGCTCGGCCTCATCTGCCTCGTGGTGTTGAGTGACGGCCCACGTGACGCGACATGGCTGCGGCCCGACGAACGGATGTGGCTGCTCGCACGTCTCGACGCGGACAGGGGCCGCCAGAGGCCGGTCGGCGAGATGAGTCTCTGGCGTGTTCTCTGGAACAAGCACGTGCTCCTCCTGGCCGTGGCGCTCGCCGGAAGCACTGCAGTCAGCAGCGGGCTTCAGCTGTGGCAGCCGCAAATCATCCAGTCGTACGACCTGACGAACATGCAGACGGGGCTGCTCAACGCCATACCGTTCGCGCTCGCGTCGGTGATCATGGTCTGGGTCGGCCAGCGATCCGACCGGACGGGCGAGCGCATCTGGCATGCAGCCGTGCCACTGATGCTCACGGCCGTCAGCCTGGCGTCAGCGCTCGTCTTCGACTCGCTGTTCTCAATCGTCGTCATTCTGAGCCTCGCGGTCATCGGGATCTACGCGGGCAAAGGACCGGTCTGGGCGGTCTCGACCGAATGGCTGTCTGCCGGAACGGCCGCTGCCGGTCTTGCACAAATCAATGCACTCAGCAACCTGGCCGGGTTCGGCACCACCTATGCGGTGGGCTTCATAAAGGATGCGACCGGCAGCTTCGCCCTCGCGCTGCTGCCTCTGGTGGGTCTTTCCGCGATGGCGGTCGTGGCCATCTTGTGGATCGGCCGGAATCGCGCATCACTCGCCGTTGGCGCCGACAAGGCCGCCATGACACCCGCGTAAGCGTCCTCAAGCGAGCTTCGGAACAGTCCTTAGCTCGAAAATTCGTTTTCGATCGCGGTCCGTTCTGCCTGACGTTTGGCGAACTCGTTCGCGTGTCCGAGCGAGCTGTGTGGTCGGCGCGCATTGTCGTCGAGACGCGGCCACACGGGATAGAGTATCGCTATCGTCCGTAAGGAGGCTCCCGTATGCGCACGGCATTGGTAACCGCCACTGTTCTTGCAATCATCCTCATGTCCCGCGTCTCGGCCAGGCCGGATCAGGCTCCGGCGCAGGCAAGGGCCCACGCCAATTTCCAGGGCTATTGGATGGGCGTCGATCCGGTGGACGGCGGAGACGCGCGGCGCAGTCTGATCCGCCGTAGCGATGGCAAGTACGCGCTCGCGGCCCGCGATTCCGCTCTTACGCTCTGCGACGGCACCGACCGCGGCTTCGCCAGCTTCAATGATGGCACTCTGATCGCCCGCAATGTCATGCAGTCGAACACGCTGACGATCACGTGCTTCGACAACGGAGCGACGGTCGTGTTACACACGATCTACGAACTGGTAGACGATGGCCTGATGCTCGAAACGGCGACGCTGGCGGACGGCAGCCCGGTAAGCACCATCGTCCTGCACAAGGTGAGCACGAATTAGCCACCGATCCCGCGGTCGATACCTTAGCCATACATCGAGGACCCCATGCAGTCCGATTCCCGTTTTCAGCCCAAAAGACGCGATCTCTTCCACCTGGTCGCCGCGGCCGGCACGGCGGCCTTCGGCGGCGTCCCTCTCCTCGCCGCCGCCGGGCAGGGCGCCAGCGCGACACGCTCGCGGCGACGCCTGCGCGCCGCCTTCTCCAATATTGGTCTGCAGGTCACCTGGTGCGCCCAAGGCAAGCAGGCGGCCGAGTTCTGGGGCCGGCTGTTCAACGTCGACGTCACCTGGTTCGACCCCGAGCTGTCGGCCACGAAACAGCTCGCGCTCATCGAAGAGATGGCATCCCAGAAATGGGACTTCGTCGCCATCCAGGCAGTGGACATCGGCACGATCACCGAGCCGGTCGTCAAGTTGATTCAGGCCGGGATTCCGGTGATCGACATGGACACGTTGATCGCGCCGCTCGACCAGATCGACGTCCTCACGTTCCTGGCTCCCGACAACGTGTTCATGGGCGCCGCAGTCACACAGGCGCTGGTGGAGGCGATCAACGGCCAGGGCACGATCATCATGACGCAAGGTGCGCTCGGGCACAGCGGCGCGCAGGGACGCGCCATCGGATTCCAATCCGTCATCGACCGCTTTCCCAATATCGAGGTCTTGGCGACCGATTCAGCGGATTGGGACGTCGAAAAAACGGCGCAGCTATGGGAAGGCTATCTCGGCAACTACCCGAAGATCGATGCCGCCTTCTTCCACAATGACGACATGGCGCTCGCCGCGGCCAGCGTCATGAAAGCGCGCGGGCGCACCGAGATCCTGATCGGCGGCGTCGACGCGATGCCGGCGGCGATCGAGGCGGTCGTCGAAGGGCGCATGTACGCCACGGTCCGCAATTCGTCCTGCCGCATCCACGGCGGAGCGATCGTCGCCGGCGTTGCCGCCGCGCGCGGGTCCAACACCATCCCCATTCCGAAGCACGTCATCATCGACGGCCCGATCGTCACGAAGGCGAACGCGCCAGGGATGCTGTGGATGGAGGAGCAGTTCCTGATCTAACCATGCGCAATCGCCAGAAACATCTCGTCAGCTTGTGCGCCGCGATCGCCCTGTGTCTCATCGGCTGGGGTGCCAGGGCGGAAGGGAAGAAGGCGCCGATCCAGATCGGCGCCATTCACAATCTGACCGGTGCGCTCGGGTCGATCGGCGCGCCATCGCTGGCCGGCGCCATGCTTGCGGTGAAGCAGCTGAACGCGCGAGGCGGCGTGCTCGGTCGACCGGTCGAGTTGCTCGCGCGCGACGGGCGGACCGATCCAGAAATCGTCGCCAGGGCCGCTCGCGATCTCGTTCGTACGCCGGGACTATCTGCGATCACCGGCCTGAACGATACGAGCATGGTGCTGGCCGCCGCGCCGATCGCCGAGAAGGCACGCATGGTCTTCCTGACGTCCGGCGCGACGTCGCCGCTCGTGCCCCTCCAGTTCCCGCTCTACTACTTCATGACCTGCTTCGGCGACAACACACAGGCGGCCGCGGGTGCCGAGTACGCCTACGGGACACTCGCGGCAACGACATCGTGGCTGCTCTTCGATGATACCGCCGACTACACGGTGCTCCTCGCGCGCTATTTCCGCGAACGCTACACCGAGCTCGGCGGCGACATTGTCGGGGAAGACACCTACGCCGGCGGCGCGCTCGACTTTGCGGATCAAGTCGCGCGAATCCTGGCGCTGCCGGCAGTGCGCCCGACATGCCATACATCGCTGCGGGGCCCGACGACATCGGCCGATTGGTGAAGCAACTGCGCGAAGCCGGCATCCACTCGCCGATCGTCGGCGGCGACGCCTACGACACGCCGCTCCTTCGCCAGGTTGCAGGCTCCGCCGCCGACAACACCTACTTCACGACGCATGCGTTTCTCGACGCCACACACGGCACGCCGACCGTGCGACAGTTCATCGCCGACTACGAGGCCGAATACGGAGCTTCGCCCGACACCGCCTTCGCGGCGCTCGGTTACGACGCGGTAATGCTGATTGCCAACGCGATCGAGCGGGCGGATTCGGCGAAGCAGAAAGCGACGCCGGAAGCCCTCGAAACACTCGGGGCCTTCCCGGGCGTGACGGGATCCATCAGCTTCGGCCCGCTGGAACACCTGCCCGAGAAGGACGTGACGGTCGTGAAGATTACCGGCACCGCGTTGACGTTGGCCGCGGTGATCCGGCCTCAGAAGGTGCCGAATCCGTGAGGGAGCGGGAGCAAACGACGTCAGGACAAGGTGTATCTCACGATGCCTGGGGTTGTGCGGCTCGCCGCGAGCCATGCGCGGAATGCGAGCCAACCCTAGCCGCTCCTCCGATGAGGGCGCCAAGAGCTGAACGCGGCGGTTCGGCTAAGGCCGTCCGGGATCACGGAACGGACCTGAGACGATAGGCCGGATTAGGGTGTCGCTCCTGCCGCTGTCTCGAAGGGCGTGCTCGATCCTACCTACGCTTCGCCGCGAACCGTGGGGACCGCGACGCCAGTCGAGAGACCGCCTTAGCGGCCGTAGACGCGGATCTCCTTGCCGTTAGCGAGCACCACGCGCTCGAGCCGGACGATCTTCTGGCGGTCGGCGAACTGATAGCCGGTGCCCGTGATCACGTCGCCCGGCTTTACCGTCGTCCGAGTCCAGCCGGCCGCCTCCATTCGATTGATCGCCGGCCCTCCGATCAGCCATTTCTCCTTCTGGCCGCCATCAGCCTGCACCTCGACGGTGATCATGGGGTGGGGGTTCGCCCACACGAAGTCTGTCACCGTGCCCTTTACGGTCACGAGCCGGTCACGGCTTACCGGCCACTGGTGATGCGCGGACAATGTCGTCGCCGCCGCGAAGAGCAGCGTAAGCACCAGAAAACCCGCAACAAGCACAGCCTTCATTCGAATGCGCCCCTTTCCCTGGAGGATTCTAGGACAGAACTGTCGTGCCATTGCATGCCCAATTATCAATCACGTCAAGGGCGACCCCTTCGAAGTCTCGTTGTCTCCGGGCGAGAAGATCTCAGTGGTCGTCCTCGCCCAGAAATGTGGCGACGGGACCGCGCCAACCGACTGACGCCGTGACATCGGTGGTGAGCGCAGTGTGCGAACCGCTGGTGCAATCCGCCATAGGTGTTGGCTGCTCCTTCTCGTCTGGAACTTCCGCCACGGCGCGGCCGGGGAGCCCGTGGTTGGGCGGCGGTTGCTGCAGCGCGCGCTTTCCCAGGTCAAAACACAATCGTCCATCCCGGATGGCGTGCTTGCTCCTTCGTGTACGACACGCCATGCACCTTCAGACCTTTCTCGTCCACGAGTGTAATCACGCCTCCCTTGTTGGACAGAGCAAGCGGCTGCTGGATGCGCACCGGACGTGTACCGCCGGCACTCAGCACCCCCGAGAGGGCCAGGGACTTTTTCTGAGTATCCAGCAGCGCCCATCCCTTCAAGTCAATATCATGGGGTGCGGTATTCAGCAGGGTTACGACCTCGACCTCGGGCGATTGCGTCGGATTGACGAGCGCGGCGACGATGACCACGAGACCGTCTGGCTCCTCTGCTGTGGGTGGTCCCGGTGGCTGCGGTGGACCGGACGGCGGAGGCGGCGGCTCTGTGATCCTGTGCCCCGTCCTGTCGTCCGTATGCCACGCTTGCGACTGGAACTTCAGGAATATCGCGGTCCACTCGTGCTGGTCGGGGAAGTGCACGAGCACTCCTCCGTCCTGATACACGCCGTCATCGTCGACGAAACGACCGGTGTTGCCCTGGTTCATATGGATGTCGTGGATACCGTTGCCGGGCAGGAAGCCGAAGTACTTGTCCTTCGTGGCGGGCTCCGGCCCCCAGCGCTCACCGAAGGCGTACACCATCGCATCCTCGTCGGCTACAGCGCGCTGCATCACCCGATCGAGCTTCTCATTCAGGTCGTTGTCGAAACCGGGGACGCTGAACGGTAAGGGCCGCATCTGTGAGCGGTCAAAAAGATTGCCTCTGATGAAGTCCAGCGCCCCCGAGCCTGGCTTCCGTTCGAGCGGCGTGAAACCTTTCGGGAACTGCTCGACGATCGGCGTGATCGGATGCTGGAAGTTCTCGAGAATGATGTACTCAACCTCGGCGCGGGTGCGCTTGACGTGACGACAAAGTTTCCCGTATGTCCGTACGAACCCACAATCCTTAATGGCCGTCGTTCTGCCACGAGACACGCATTCAGTTGGTTGATCCAGCTCTGTGCCGGAATTCGTTTGCGTTTGGAAAGACCGAGGTTTCCCAGACCCACGCCGAATACAGTAAATAGCTTCATTTAGACATGTCGGGCGCTCTGACGGGCCGCGCTGAACGTACCCGCTTTCATGACGGGATCGGCTGGAGATTGTAACCGCAGCCTTCGCTTGCTCGCTTCGGGCCAGCGCCGACGAAGCGCACCTGGCACATCCGGGATTAAATGGATCGAGACATGAACGGAGCGGCAGATCTCAGGGAGTAAAGTCGGGAACTGATGTGTCTCCTGCCTCAACATACAGTGCCACGCGACCTAGCGGAGTGTTCGGCAAGCGTTCACCGGCCTCGATCGCAGCAGCTAAGGTCGTGACGGCCGGAGCTTGCAATTGCTTGTACGTGTCGTCCATGTCCTCGCGAGGGAAGAGATACGACTGCGACGCCATAAAACCAGTTACGCGCCAGGTGTCGGTATTCGGGATTTGAACCGTCCCTAACACGTGCGGCCCAAAATTCTGGTCAGGGTCATACGTCGACGCGTCGTCGTGCTGCATCGCAAGTGACCAGCCCTGCTGTGCGTGGCACCTCGTATTTCGTGAAGACTGTTTTTCGCGCAGGTCTTGAAGCCTGATCGTACGCGGCGCCTGAATCAGCAGGATTCGGCCGCTGTCACGTTGCGTAGGCCGATAAGTGTGTCGACCGTTCACAACGGTGCGAGTGTTCAGCGCGAACCACACCGCTGCATGAAGATCGTCAACAACATCAAGCCAGGGTGTTCGAAACCCATAGTGCTGGAGAACAGCACCAAAATTACGACGTCTGAAGCGAGTGCCTTTGACTTCAGTCGGGAGTCTTCGAAGAAAGGCTTTGTAGGCTCGCCATCTCGCGTCGTCGTCACCCGGTTCGCGGAACAACGACGGAAGCAAGCGGGGATGCGGTGAGTTCTGGCCTCGCAAAAAAATGCGCCTGCCACGGGCCTTGCAGAAAGCGACGAAATTCGCGAGTTGAGTTGGGTTGTTCACCTCCAGCCACTCGGCGCCGTTCTCTTCATGTACGACGCAGGACGAGTCGCGACGCGACGCGAATTGGCGCATGAGGCTGGTGCTGTCAGACTTACCCAAGTGTTCCTCAGCTATCTAACGCCCAGCGGTGTCAGCGTCGTCCGCTGCATGCCGCGTTGGGCGATCTCCTGACGTCGACATCTTTACCGCGCATTCGGTTGCTCGCTTCGCTCGCGGCGCTCGCTTGAAGACGTACGGCCAACCTGCGCGGCATCGGAATCGGTAAAAACTGCCCGTTTATTGCGGGTAACGGCCTTGTAAGACCGCGGTGCGGAAGCGGGATCACACTGAGTCCGCTAGAATCGGGTATGAAGCTCTGCACGGCATCCTGCTCGGAGTCGAACACCTCCAAAAACGAGTCCAGCCGGGTTTCCTTAAGCAGATCGCGAAGTTGCGGTGTCACCCCGCACAGCTTGACTGAGGCTTCCGCTTCGCGGGCGGTTTTGTAAGCGTTAACGATTTGTCCCAGGCCATCGGCGTCAATGTGTCGTAGCTCATGAAGGTTGATCACGATCTTTGCCCGCCCATTGCTCAGTAGTTGACGGACTCTCCGAACTAGTCGCTCCTCCGAATCGGTCTGGAGGCCCTGAGGATCACAGAGATCGAGAACGACGACATCGTCGACTACATGCTCGTCGATTCGATTCCAACGCATCTCAGAATCTCGCGAATCGGTGCAGCGCTGCACACCGACCTGTTGTGTCCGTCCCGCGCGCTCCTCGCTGCGCTGCGGACGCGGTCCGTACAGTAACGTACGCCTCGATCGAGAAAATTCAGTGGCCCGGCTGAGAAGTCGCTGGTTATGACGTCGTAGGCCGGCTCCACACGAACTTCGACTCTGGTCGCTTGACCAGCCATTCGTTCGGTTCACACGTCACCGTCGCATCACTGGGGTACACTCGCAGACCCAGGCTCGCCGCTGTTGGCATGCCCAGGTCGACCCAGGACCCGAACGCACTCCAGGAGGCGTTCACGCGCCTCCGCGCTCCCATAGCTGATGAGCAGATTGTCCTTCGCCAACACCAAGGAGCGCTGGTCCTGCATCCACAGACCGAAAAAATGCTCCTCGCGCGGCTGGGCGGGACTCTTGGCCGTCTTGAAGGCACGGAAGGATGGCTCGACGATTCCGAGGAAGGATCGGATGCCCAGTGTGCGCCAGACGGCCTGTTCCTTGCTCTTCCCTCCCCACCAGAACGGCGTCCGTGAGATCTCACAATGCCGCAGCTCCTCCCACCCGGGCAACGCCTCGACAGCGCTCGGTTCGAGGTCGTCGACGTGGGATCGCCCACGCACCTGCACGAACCCACATAGCGCGGCGTCGATCGATGTGAGGTGGTCGTCGGTCTTCCGCAGGAGGAACAGGTTGTCGCCGCCACCGACGTTTTTCAGGATTGCCAACAACAGCCCACCATGCGTGAGCTGTTCGTGAAAGGCGCGAGGCAGATCGTACGCGCCAGCGGTGAATACGGCGCGATCGTACGGCGCGGCTGGCGCATATCCTTCGCCGCCATCCCCCACGATCACATGCGCGTTTGGAATGCCGAGCTGCTCAATCGCTGCGGCCGCGGTCTTCGCCACGTCCGCGATGATTTCCACGGTATGTACATGTCCCTCTGGGCCAACGAGTCGCGCCATCAGCGCCGCGTTCCAGCCGCTTCCGGTGCCCAGCTCTCAGGACTCGTTGCCCCGGCCTGAGCTGAAGCAGGTCCAACATGCGCAGGACCAGTGACGGCTCCGAGATCGTCGATGGAACATCGTCGTCATCGTCACCATAGAGAATGAGCGGATGGTTCGCGTAGAGGGTAGCGAGGTGCTCTTGCAGGTTGTCCGCCCGGACGTCATGCCACTGCTTTGTTCCCCCCTGGCGGTAACGACGGACGAATAGGTGTCGAGGGGTTGCCACGAACGCGGCAGCGGTCGCATCGCTAATCGGCGTCTCGTAGCAGATCGAGCGGCATTCCTCCAACAGTTGACGACGGTAGCGTTCGGCGGTATCCATCCGCGGGCATATGGTAGCGGGAGAATCGTCCAGCCGTACGAGTGGAGCCTATTGTCTTGATTCGCGTCGCTTAACCGCGCAGTCGCTTGCTCGCTTCGCTCGCGTCGCTCGCGCGGCGTACGTAAAGCCATTCTTCGCGGCATTCGCAATCAGTAAACACTGCGGCGTTGATCGCGAGCAAAGTTTGCCGCAGTCGAGATGGCTGTTCTCACAGGTGCGCTGGCCGGCGTGAGCTCGATCGCAGCCACACGGATGCTTGCCGACCTCGGTCTTCTGCCTCCGCTCGTCATGCTGCGCCCTGTGGAACGATCCGACGGAGACGCTTTCCGAGAGCCTCACAAGACGCGGCGATGACCCGGCGCACTCGTTTCGATTCAGTGTCGTCTCACCGCTGGGACACGGAATCCGATCGCTGACGCTGTTCGGCAAGCCACTGATGGCTCACGACACCGAGATCACGGTCTTTCCATCGTCGATACCATGACCACGCGACAAAGCACACGAGTCCGGCGACGGCAATCGCGGCCCAGACGAGAATCACTGGACGGACCGTGAATCTCGACGGGACTCCGTGCGGCGTTCAAAGGCGACCGTCCGAGCCAGGAGGTTCGGTCTGGCCGTTCTGCCGGCCAGGATCCACGCGTCTGAACACGATGACTTGCCCACGTCTTTGTCCGTGCTCGTCCACCACTCATGCTGGACACGCGCTGAATCTGGCAGCGCGCAGCCAAGGAGATCTTCGAGTTGGGCGAAGGTGAGAACGACGCTGTCCGCGTACCGATTCACTAAGTAATCGTGGAGCGACGCGTACCTGCTGGGGACCTGGGCGACCCTTCCAGGCGCTCTGCCCTTATTCCGCTCCGCCGCGGGCGCGTCGGATGTCGTCACATGTCGCGCGATCAACGCCCGTCGCTTGATCCACTTCCACATAAGAGTCTCAGCCCCACTACACGAGCACGAACACCGCTGACCGGGGCCATCACGAGGTGAACTCGATTCGCAGTTGCTAGACTGCTACCCACGTCTCCACTTTGGTGAGATTGATGCCGACGCTGCACTCACCGGCACGTAGACACACGTAAATGGTGGACCCGTTCTTCGTCTCACTCAGCCGTCGTTGCAACTTCGTTTGCGGCTGATGACAGACTGGGCACTGGTGAGGAGGTGCCGGACTTTCGTTGGAGGTCCGCATGGTGAGCCCTCATGGCACCGATTCGAGCCGAGGCTGGAAAGAAGGCATTTCCGCACCAGCCACTTTGATGAGGCTGGCGGCCGGTGCCGGCCGGGAGGCTCAGGAAAGGACCTCCATTGTACGTCTATGGGGAGTAACGGTTGCGAATGAGCTGGGTAAGGACAGCCATCAGCTGGACCAAACTCTTGCCCGATCTACGAGCAGGTCTTCTGAGTGCAGGCGCGATGTCACTCACAATGTCACTCGGTGGGGGCGTCTCGGTGGTCCTCTCGTCGACCCACGCACCGAATCCTTTTTGGTAAACCATCACCAATCTCAAGTTTGTAAGGGGAAGCCGGCCGGCCATTCGGTAGCCGCCACGCGCCAACTGTTGAACTGACCGCTTATTCGTTGTCGTCGAGGCCCCCAGCCGCGCCCGCTGGCCGCCGCGTCGGGGCACGCGAGATCAGCCCTTGATAGCTTAAAAACGGCAGGTGGGCGACCCCGACGGGCAGCTGACGCGGGAGCACCCGCATGCCCTGGCCCTCCAGAATCTCGCACTCGTGGGTCAGGCGGGTCGTGGGGTTCGCCCGCATCTTCGCGATGGTCAGCCCGAGCCGGAACGCGTCGCCGGTCTCGACCCAGTTCATCAGGATGATGTTGTCCACGAGGGAGCTCATGGCGAAGTCGCCCATCATCGACGACATGCCGAGCATCTCGGGGTTCTCATGGTTGTAGACCGCCGCAATCTGATGTTCCTTCATCAGCGCGACGAGCGCATGGAAGAAGTCGCGGAAGACCCGCCCCTGGGTGCCCATGTTTGACCCATACGTTGAAAGGCTGTCGAGCACCACGCGTTTCGGCTGAAATTCCTGCACGGTCCGCTCGATGCCATGAAAATGGTGATCCACCTCGATCTCCTGTGGGGCGTCGTATTGCAGCCGGACGATCCCCTTTTCGATCGCGGGCTGTAGATCGATCCCAATCGTCAAGGCGTTCCGCAGCACCTGCGGCACCTGCTCGTCGAGCGAGAGCATGAGGCTCCGCTCGCCGCGCCGCGCGCCTTCGGCGATGTATTGCAGCGCCATGACGCTCTTGCCGACGCCCGAAATGCCGGCCACCACGGTCGTGCTGCCGAGGAAATAGCCGCCGTTGACGATGTCATCGAGGCCCGGGATACCGGTCGGCACGCGCGTGGTCGTGTCGTAGGCGGCGGCCCGGTCGCGGCTCGCCATGCGAGGGGCCTGTACCCGGCGGTACACCTGAATGCCATGCCCGTCGACGATCCGGAACGAGTGGCGGCCCATCTGAAAATCGTGCCCGCGCGACTTCACGATCTCGATCGACCGCACGGTGGCGCGGGACACGTCTTCCGTCCTCAGCCGGATGACCGTATCGGCAATCGATTCTTCGGGCCGCCCGCTCGCCTTGTCACCCTCGAGCGCGCTCGCTTCGACCGCGAGGACGGCTGTCAGGTTCTCGCGCTGCAAGCCTTCGACCAGGGCGTGAAAGGCGTCGCGTGGCTCCACACCGTCGACTCCGACGCCGACGCCCGCCACACCGTCGACGAACAGTCGGCGCGCGTCGATCTTGGCGGCCTCTTCCAGGAACAGGCTGTCGGCCTTCTGCAGCTCCTGCCAGAACGTCTGCCGGGTCGTGAAGAGGATTCTCAGTTTCTGTTGGCGCTCCAGCGCAGGCAGGTCCCACCCGAACCGCGCCGCGTCGCGCACGAGCTTGTGAGGCGAGACCTCGAACAGGACGATCACGCCGGGCTCGTCGAACATGGTCGCGCCCCGATACACGAACTCGGTGCCGAGCGTCGTCTTGCCGGTGCCGATCGCGCCCTCCAGGAGAATGACGTTGCCGCGCGGGATGCCCTCCGAGAGGACGGCATCGAGCCCTGCGACTCCGGTCTTGACGAGATCGGCTTCAGGCATCACCGCGCTTTCCCTTTCCGTCGTTTGTTGGACGCGGGCCGTGGGGCTGCGTCCCGCTTCGCCCGACTAGGACGCCCTCGTGGGCCAGGCTCGGCCGTCGGGGTTCGCTCGACGCGCGGGACCGCCCGGCTCTCCACGGCCGAGCGCACGATCATCGCCCGTATGAGCACCAGCCGCCCGTCCCGCGTGGACGCGACGTCCCCCCGATTTTGAGTAGCGTTTCGGTTTAGAGTCCGGCCCTGAGGGAAAGGGATCGGACGATGAAGAAGCGGTTCACCGAAGCGCAGATCGTGGGCTTCCTGCGAGAGGCTGACGCGGGCCTCCCGGTGAAGGACCTGTGTCGGAAGCACGGGTTCTCGGAAGCGAGTTACTACCTGTGGCGGAGCAAATTCGGCGGCATGAGCGTCTCGGACGCCAAGCGCCTGAAGGAGCTCGAGACGGAAAACACCCGGCTGAAGAAGCTCCTCGCCGAGTCCCTCTTGGAGAATGAGGTGACCCGCGAGGTACTGCGAAAAAAGTGGTGACCGCACCGGCCCGACGCGAGGTGGTGCGGGAGATGATCGTGCGTGGCCTGAGTGAGCGTCGGGCCTTACGCATCGTGCGGATGAGCGCCTCGTCGCGACGCTATACGCCTGCGCGAGATCGCAATACCGCCCTCCGCGCGCAGATCGTCGCGTTGGCGCACCGCCATCGCCGCTACGGCGCGGGGATGATCTATCTGAAGCTGCGGCAGGCCGGCGAGCGCGTCAATCACAAGCGGGTCGATCGGATCTACACCGCCGAGCGGCTGCAGATCCGGCGTCGCCGCCGGAAGAAAGTGCCGGTGGCCGATCGCCAGCCGCGTGCCCTCGGCGGACTCGCCGTGACACGTGTGCTCGATCAGCTCGAGGGCCGCGTCCTCAAGTGTCTGGCGATGGTGGACGATGCGACCACAGAAGCGGTGGCGATCGTCCCGGCCCGGCGAATCCAGCCCATCATTCTGCGTCGCCTGCCGCATTGCGGATGCGACTGTGCGCAGATGTCCGTGGTCATCATGAATCGCGAGCGTCATCTCCACTACCACTGCTCATGTTGCCGCCACGTTTGGATGGAACGCGAGCGGCGATCCGAAGATGGCCTTCGGCAGTATCGGCCCCAAATGTCGAAGTAGTTAGCGTTTCTTCGCCGCCTTCCGCGTCCGCGCTTCAACGTCTCGGGTGTATAAAGGTGCAGCCATCGGGGATCTCTCTCATCGATGTTCGGCGGACTCGGGTTTCTCGTTGTCATAAAGCGAGGCCGTTATGCGTCGATTTCAGGCGTTTCTTTTCTTGCTCGTGCTCACATCGGGGTGCGGTGAGAGTACAGCGCCGCCCCTCGCGCCCTCGACGATAGTCACACCATCGACCGTAGTCGTGCCACCGCCCCGAGTCGCGCCACCGAGCATGCTGCTCGAGGTTGGGGTCCCTGTCTTTCGCGTCATCGACGAGACCCCACCCGATTGTGTCGAGTACAGTGGCTGGCCGTGCCAGTACTTCCGCATCACGCCGTCAAGGAGCGGAACGCTCTTCGTTGAGCTGACCTACGTGCCCGACACTCAGCCTCCCGGAAAGTTCCCCGGTCCGCAGCCCGTCGATGTAAGCGTATTCGGTCGTAACGTCGAGGTGTGGTCGGAATTTCGCGATAGGACCACGACGCGCGTGACCCTTCCAGTTACCGGTGACGTCGAGTATCAGATCACACTGTGGTACACCTTCCCGAAGCTCGCGTACCGAGCTGCGGGCCGCACTCACGAACTGATATACAACGCAGAGCCAACGTCTTCACGCCCTTCCGTCCGCGTCGATCACGATCCGCTCGATCGCATCGCTCGGACCACTTGCGCAGACGGCCGATCGACCTCCGCGAACGGAACCCGCACACCCATGCGTCCGCGCTCTCGCTCCCCTACTGTCGACACAGATCCGGCAACCACGACGCTATGGACGCGCCATGAAATCGCTAGCCGCAGCTCGAAAAGTTGTCTAATCGATCAGGGAGTTTGACGTGAGCATGAGCTTTCCGAACGAGACGTCGGAGTACCGGGCCGCCCGTGACGCCCTCCTCGCGAGCGAAATCGCGTTGCGCCGGCAGATGGAGGCGGTCGCCGCACAGCTTCGGGCCCTGCCGCCCGGAGGTGAAGTGCCCGAAGACTACGCATTCGACGCGGCTTGGTGCAGGAGGCGCCGCGACTGTCATCCGCATGTCAGAGCTGTTTCGCGGCGGCGACACGCTGATGATGTATCACTACATGTTCCCGCGACACTCCAGGGACGAGCGGGCCGGCCCCACCTCGGGAGCCATGGCGAACGTGCCGCTCGCCGAGGGTCCGTGCCCGTCCTGCACCGCGCTCATCGACATGTGGGACGGCACGATGCCGCACTTCGAGGGCTTAGGCGGCAATCTCGTCGTCGTGGCACGAGCGCCCATCGCACGTGTCGCCGCCTTCGCGCGCGACAAGGGCTGGAAGCATACGCGGTTGGTCTCGGCGGCGAACAACACGTTTCGCCGCGACTACGGCGGCGATGGTCCGGATGGCGAGCCGGTGCCGATCATGACCGTGTTCAGACGCTGGCCCGATGGCGTCGTCAGGCTGCATTGGGCCAGCGAATTGATTCACGAGCTGCCCGATCCCGGCCAGGATCCGCGCCACCTCGGGACGGTCGAACCACTCTGGACCCTGTTCGACCTCACGCCTGCCGGACGCCCGGCGGGCGACGAGCAGATGGACTATCCCTGCTGTCACGGTCCGCGTGACAACTCGAGGACACCGCCTGGCTCAGCGCCGTAGCGGCCTTCACGGTGGTGGCGCCTAGCCAGACGATTTGCCGCGAACCAGTCCGACCGTATCAGGGTGGGCGCCGCCACACGAGTGCAGAGCGGCCGAAGTCTGAGAACGGCCGAAATCTGACGACTCTGAGATGATTGGGATGCCGACATGTCTGAGGAAGCTTTCACCGCCAACGCGAGGGGGCGCGCCATGGGACGTATGTGGCGCATCTGGCTTGTTTGCTGGGCAGCGGCAGAAGCATCGGTGCTCGGAGGGCAATTACCTCAAGCTGACTGGCTTCGCGCGGACCTTGCGACTGTTCGTCTGAGCCCGAACGCCTTCCCGAACCTGCCTGTGTTAATCCGTACCGAGATGGAGCGCCGAGGCTGCACCGTTCCGCAGCCCTTCAGGAGTGACCGTCCAAGGAACGTCATCAGTGGTCATTTCATGCAAGTAACACGGACAGATTGGGCCGCGCTCTGTTCTCGAGGGAAGCGCTCGGCAATTCTCGTCTTCCATGGGAAGGCCTTCAGCGACGTCGACGAACTGGCTGATACTCCGGATTCCGACTACCTCCAGACGGTTCCAGGAGGCCAGATCGGATTCTCACGTGGATTGGCGGTCGCCACACCAGCCGTCATCAGGCGGGCTCCCGAAGCTGGCGATCCGAAGCCGCGGAGCATCGATCACGACGGCATCGACGATGCGTTCGAGGGGAAAGCGTCGACGATCTTCTACTGGACCGGCGGAGTTTGGATACGGTTGCAAGGAGCCGATTAACAGCCTGTGATTTCCGTTGGCGCATGCGCCGACCCACACGGCCGGGTCCCTTGAGCGCATAGCGCGCCGCACGACCCCCTCTCGAATCATCGACCGTCTCGGCTACTATCCGCTGAATGCCGAATCTGAACCACGAACCACCGCGGCCGCGACAGCTCCGAGTGCTCTGGAGAATGCTGGGACCGCAGCGTGTTGTGCAGCAGGCGTGTACGAACATCCAAGCGGGACCGCCGCGCCGCCGTGCGCCGCAGCAGACCGGCGTGCGCACTCCCGTCGGCGGCAGCTCGTATCGTTTTGCCAAGCCGAGATGAAGCATCTTGGCGGCGCGTGTACAAAAGAACAAAACTGGAAGTATCTATTCAAGAATGTGCGCGAGATTGGCACCGTGCACGACTCCGTCCGCCCAACGTGTTAATCGCCGGCCGGTTAGGTGTGTCTATTCAGTGTGGTCCCACGCTTGCCACACCCTACGTGCGACAGACGACGTCCATTGCCGAAACCCAGAATCCTGATCGTCGCGCTCGTGATGCTCGTTGCCGGCTGTGCAGCTCGATCGCGCACGGCCACAACCATTCTGGACGTGCGTGAGGGATTGGCCTCGGTACTACGGACCGGGATTCGATGGCAAGACGACCGCCAGCGGCGCTCGGTTCGATATGCGGGCCATGGTCGCCGCACATCCCACGTACCCATTTGGCACCATCGTCCGTGTCACAAATTTGATGAACCGCCGGACCCTCCAAGTGCGCATTCTCGATCGAGGGCCAGCCAAGGGTCCGCAAGCCGACGGCGTTGTGATCGATCTGTCCTATCGCGCGGCAGAGGCACTTGGCTTCATCCGGCGTGGTCGTACCCGCGTTCGGCTTGAGGTACTACGGTGGGGGAATTGATCGACACACCACAAAGCGCCGATCCACCCGGTAGGTTCCCGGATCGCATAGCGTCGCACAACCCCTCTTCAATCACCGACCGTCTCGGCTATCACGGCATCTCGCGCATCGTGCCGGGCACGGCGCCGCCCGAGCTCGGGATGGAGGGACGCTTCAACCTGACGTTCCGGCAGTATTGAGTCCGGCTCAAGCCGGATGCGACGTACGTCGGCAGCCGTTCAGAAATCTCGATTCCGACTCAGTCGCAGCCGATTGTGGAGCAACGAAGATCGACACGAGCGGTCTTTCCATATCAAAATCGAGACTACCACTGAGCTGCAGCAGACGCGCGTCGAGAATGCGCAGTGGCTGCAGCACTGTGGCCCGTAGGTATTGTTAATGGTCAGAATCGCGCTGCCATTCAGGGCGTTGTAAATGTCGAGGTTCAACTGAACGCGCGCGCGGTCCCCGAGAGGAAGCGCCTGTCGATCCGAAGTTACGCCTTTTTTGGCTCATGGTGGGCTGGAGGCTTGACGACATGGGGCCCTTTCTTCTGAATGTCAACGCTCCCTCGGAAATGGGCACCGTCTGCGATTGCCACGCGCGGCGATACGATGTTCCCGTCGACCGATCCTTCTTCGCGAATGTCGATTCGCTCCGACGCAGTAATGTCGCCGTTGACAATTCCCAACACGATCACGGTCTTGGCAAAGACCTGAGCCTTGACCCGGCCGTTGGGCCCGATGGTCAGCACGTTATCTCGGAGCTCGATTGTGCCCTCGACCGTCCCTTCCACAGCGAGGTCTTCGCTGCCGCTCAGCTCGCCTTTCATGACGATCGATTTGCCGATGGAGACGACAGCCTGACCATCGCCGGCGGTCGCCGCTCCAACGACAGGGCGCCGCATCGACGTCGCCGAACTCGGCGGCGCGGGCACCGGGGGTTCACTACTGTCTGGTAACACCGCCTGATCACGATTCCACATCTTTTCCCTCTCCTGTCAGATTCATTTATCGGCCGGACGGTCGCCGCGTCGCATAGTGGAGCCTCGGTAGTCCGCCTTCAGTGAGCCTCAGTGACGAAACCAGCGGGCCATCACGCCCCCGCGACTGCTCGGAGTATCCGACGTGGTTTGGTGGGCCAGATCATCCCACGCCCGGAGTGGCAGACGTATTTCCACCACCATGTTTCCGGGTGGCTCGACCGTCATCCACAAATGGCCGCCACATTCCTGGATAAGTTCCTGAAGGGCCCCGAGGTCCACTCCTGGTTTTTCGGACGCGACCCCTTCAGGAGTCGATTCGGTCGCCCCGTTGCGAAGTTGTAGCGGTCCTTCTGCGAGCATGGCGCGTCTCGCTTCCGTGACCGTGATCAGCGCGTGAGGACCCTGACGGACGTTGGGGTAGTGTGCGATGAATTTCTGATCCACGACGACGGTGGCAAGTTCGATTCTCAACTGTCCACCGAACGGCATCCGTTCACGTCCGTAGCCGGCCAGATTGACGAAGAGCCTTTCGACATGGTCGGCCTTCATGTCCACGTTGAGGGGTGACGAGATCTTCGATACCTGCAGCTCAACGTCGTCGCCGGCCACGTGCTTCAAAACCGGCTTCAGGTCGCGCAGCACCCTATTCAAGTCGACCGGTTCGAGGGCGTTGGCCTGTTCGTCCCCGTACGCAGCGAGTCGCTGAAAGTAGCCGGCCGCCCGCGCGACTTCATCAAACAGCATTTCACCCCGTTGCCGAAGGGGTGGGTCGCCGCTGACCGCCCTCAGGAACTGCTGGCCATCGTTATGAACACCCCGTAGCAGTTTGCCGCAGGTGACAGCGGTTTCCGACGCAACCCGGCCAACCGCCTCCATCCGATGCGCCTGGTCAAGTTTGTGCTCGAGAACGCGAAGATTCGTGATGTCCTCGACGGCGATCTCGATCACGTCAGGGGCTGATTCCACAGCCGACAACCGTACGACAAAGCGTTTGCCGTCTTCCCGCTTCCACGCTGTTTCCACCGATTGTCGCGCCTTCGTGCTGGAGCACCGCTCAATCAGCCAGGCCAGATCGTCCGGAGATTCGAAGACCGTCTTGGCGAAATCAGCGTTGTTCAACTTATCGGGCTTGCGGCAGCCGACCAAATCCCACAATGCCTGGTTGGCGTGCGTGAGCGCGCCGTCCACGGTGCATCGCCACAGAGCAAGGGGAGATTGTTGGAATTGGCGGCGAATCTCTACTCGACTCTCGTCGAGTTGCCTCTCCAACTGCGTGACACGGTCGGCTTCTGTCTGCAGGATTTCACAGCGTCTTCTGACGCCAGTGAGCTCCTGAATCGTCATGTTGAGTGAGCCTTGGAGCCGCTCGATCTCGCGCTCTCGGGCAACCAACGTCGTCTGGAAGTCGTTCTGGAGCTGCGAACGGTCGCGTTCCGCGGCCTGCAGCGACGACGCGTGTTGCGCCGCCTGCTCTTTGATCCGTGCATCACCTTCGGCCACCGCTGCGGTGAGCTTGGCCAATGCGTCGGCGTGTTCACCAGAGACGCGGTCGAGTGTTCGTTGAAAGTCTCTGCGGGCCTCCTCGAGGTGGTGCTGAGCCTCCTTTTCTTCGGCGACGAGTCGGAGACATTCGGCCTCTGCCGCCAGGCGGGCTCGCTCGAGGCCTTCGCGCTCCTCCTGGTGCTCGATCTCGCGTTGCCGCGATTGGTCGCGAATCGAGGCGAGCGAGGCATCAAGTGCGTCACGAGCCGCCTCGAGATTCCTGATTTCGTTCAGCAGCTCCGTCAGCCGGTTTTTGTGATCCTCCTGGTCCTGCGCGATCTGATCCTCGAGGCGTGCTACTTCTGCACGGGCGCGCGCTGTGAGGGCGGCGGTTTCGCCGCGGAACCGCTGCCCGGCGTCCGCAGCGGCCGAGCGCACCTCAGCGACCTCACGCTCCAAAGCTTCACGATTCGTGATTTCCTGTGCGAGCCGCGACTCGACGTCTGCCTGATGCCTTGTCGCAGTGATCCGTTCCTGGGTTGCGCGCTCGTCGGCCTCCTCCATCGCCGTCGCAGCCTCGGCCAATTGACCCTCCAGGCTGCGCCGCGTCGCCTCGGTTTCCGCAAGCTGCGAGGTGAGCTCGGCTTCGCGCCGCGTGAGTCGCTCGGCCTCGATCGCGGCCGTTGCGTGGTCGTGCCGCGCTTCGGCCAGGGCCGTCTCGGCGACGTTCACCTGTCGTTTGAAGTCATCACGCGCCGCGGCCGTCTGCGACAATTCGACCTCGAACTGTGCCTGGCGTTCAGCCAGCGTGGTCGCCGCGGTCGTCATGGCCGACGCGTGCTCCCGTTCCGCCTCGACCAGTTGACCGTCGAGGCTGCGCCGCGTCGCAGCGGCCTCCGCGAGCTGCGCGGTGAGTTCGGCTTCGCGCTGCGCCAGTCGCTCGACCTCGGTCGCGGCCGTTGCGTGGTCGTGCCGCGCTTCGGCCAGGGCCGTCTCGGCGACGTTCACCTGTCGTTTGAAGTCATCACGCGCCGCGGCCGTCTGCGACAATTCGACCTCGAACTGTGCCTGGCGTTCAGCCAGCGTGGTCGCCGCGGTCGTCATGGCCGACGCGTGCTGCCGTTCCGCCTCACGCCGCGCCGCCTCGACCTGCGCCAGCTGCTGCTCGACATCGGCCCGCGTCGCGCGTTCCTGCCGGATCCGCCCCTCGAACTCTGCCTCGCGCTCGGCAGCCGCCAGCCGGTCTCGAGTGGCGCGCTCGTCGGCCTCCGTCAGCGCCGTCGCGGCGTCGACCAGTTGACCGTCGAGGCTGCGCCGGGTCGTGGCGGCCTCCGCCAGCTGCGAGGTCAGCTCGGCTTCGCGTCGCGTGAGTCGCTCGGCCTCGATCACGGCCGTTGCGTGGTCGTGGCGCGCTTCGGCCAGGGCCGTCTCGGCGACGTTCACCTGTCGTTTGAAGTCATCACGCGCCGCGGCCGTCTGCGACAATTCGACCTCGAACTGTGCCTGGCGTTCAGCCAGCGCGGTCGCCGCGGTCGTCATGGCCGACGCGTGCTGCCGTTCCGCCTCACGCCGCGCCGCCTCGAGCTGTGCCAGCTGCTGCTCGACATCGGCCCGCGTCGCGCGTTCCTGCCGGATCCGCCCCTCGAACTCTGCCTCGCGCTCGGCAGCCGCCAGCCGGTCCCGAGTGGCGCGCTCGTCGGCCTCCGTCAGCGCCGTCGCGGCGTCGACCAGTTGACCGTCGAGGCTGCGCCGGGTCGTGGCGGCCTCCGCCAGCTGCGAGGTCAGCTCGGCTTCGCGTCGCGTGAGTCGCTCGGCCTCGATCGCGGCCGTTGCGTGGTCGTGCCGCGCTTCGGCCAGGGCCGTCTCGGCGACGTTCACCTGTCGTTTGAAGTCATCACGCGCCGCGGCCGTCTGCGACAATTCGACCTCGAACTGTGCCTGGCGTTCAGCCAGCGTGGTCGCCGCGGTCGTCATGGCCGACGCGTGCTGCCGTTCCGCCTCACGCCGCGCCGCCTCGACCTGCGCCAGCTGCTGCTCGACATCGGCCCGCGTCGCGCGTTCCTGCCGGATCCGCCCCTCGAACTCTGCCTCGCGCTCGGCGGCTTTCTGAGCGGCCGCCAGCCGGTCTCGAGTGGCGCGCTCGTCGGCCTCCGTCAGCGCCGTCGCGGCGTCGGCCAGTTGACCCTCGAGGCTGCGCCGGGTCGTGGCGGCCTCCGCGAGCTGCGCGGCGAGCTCGGCTTCGCGCTGCGCCAGTCGCTCGACCTCGATCGCGGCCGTTGCGTGGTCGTGCCGCGCTTCGGCCAGGGCCGTCTCGGCGACGTTCACCTGTCGTTTGAAGTCATCACGCGCCGCGGCCGTCTGCGACAATTCGACCTCGAACTGTGCCTGGCGTTCAGCCAGCGCGGTCGCCGCGGTCGTCATGGCCGACGCGTGCTGCCGTTCCGCCTCACGCCGCGCCGCCTCGACCTGCGCCAGCTGCTGCTCGACATCGGTCCGCGTCGCGCATTCCTGCCGGATCCGCCCCTCGAGCTCCGCCTCGCGCTCGGCGGCTTTCTGAGCGGCCGCCAGCCGGTCTCGAGTGGCGCGCTCGTCGGCCTCCGTCAGCGCCGTCGCAGCGTCGGCCAGTTGACCCTCGAGGCCGCGCCGGGTCGTGGCGACCTCCGCGAGCTGCGAGGCGAGCTCGGCTTCGCGTCGCGTGAGTCGCTCGAGGGTGGCGGCATTTGACTTGAGGGTTTGCCTGGCCTCATTGAGCGCCGCCTCCAAGTCACGGGCCTCGCGACCAAGGATCTTGCGGGCCTCGGCGGCCTTGGCCCACTCCGCGTCGAATTCTGCCCGGAGCGCAGCAGCGGCCGTCACCGCCGACTGGCGTTGTTTCTCCGCGCCGTCGCGGGCTATCCGTGCGCGGGCCAGATCGTCTTCGAGGCTCCGGCGATTCTCGACTTCCCGTTCGAGCTGCGCCTGAAACTCCGCCTGCCGCTCGGCGGCCTGTTCAGCGGCGACACGTCGGTCATGCGATGCACGCTCGTTGGCGGTCCGAAGAGCACTTTCAGCGTCAGCAAGTCGACCTTCGAGGCTGCGCCGCGTCGCCGCGGCCTCCGCGAGCTGCGAGGTCAGCTGGGCCTCGTGTCCCGCCAGTCGCTCGACCTCGGTCGCGGCTGCCGCCTGGTCGTGCCAAGCCGCGGCCAGGGCGGTCTCGGCGACGTTCACCTGTCGTTTGAAGTCATCACGCGCCGCGGCCGTCTGCGACAATTCGACCTCGAACTGCGCCTGGCGTTCAGCCAGCGCGGTCGCCGCGGTCGTCATGGCCGACGCGTGCTGCCGTTCCGCCTCGCGCCGCGCCGCCTCGACCTGCGCCAGCTGCTGTTCGACGCCGGCCCGCGTCGCGCGTTCCTGCCGGATCCGCCCCTCGAGCTCCGCCTCGCGCTCGGCGGCCGCCAGCCGGTCTCGGGCAGCGCGCTCGTCGGCCTCCGTCATCGCCGTCCGTACGTCGACCAGTTGACCCTCGAGGCTGCGCCGCGTCGCCGCGGCTTCCGCGAGCTGCGCGGTCAGCTCGGCTTCGCGCTCTGTGAGTCGCGCGACTTCGGTAACCGCGGAGGAGGCCAGACTCTGACGGGCCCGTTCGACCTCAAGCGCCCACTGACGCAACTGCTCGTCAACCGTGTCCCACGTCGAAGCGACCCGCGCCATGCCGACTTCGTACTGTATGTGACGCTCAGCCAGCGGTTCGGACGCGGCCGTAATGGCTGCCGAGTGACGGTGCTCCGCATCCTCGAGCAGAGCTTTGGCGTCCGCAAGCTTCTGCTCGAAGCCGGTGCGCATCGACCGTTCCTGATGGAGGAACTTCTCGAGCGTTTCCTGGCGTTCGGCTGCTACCGCCTGTTCGGCCATCCAGATCTGCTCTCGCTGGTGAAACATGGTTTCAAGTTCGCTTATGCGGTGCTCGAGCATGGACTTGCTCCCAAACGCACTCACGAAACCATCGTCGACCTCGGCGTTGGATTGGGGAGGTCGGTGGGCCACAGCGGGCGCATTCAGAGGCTGTTGCGCTTTGCTCACGCTTCCGTGCGATTGGCGGTCTGCGGGCACTCCGGCTGCGGATTCCCCTACGGTCCCGGAAGGCAGATGATCCCGGCGTACCACGCGCGACGTCTGTGCGCGCTCGATCGCGCGCGTGACAACGACTGGCAGTTCGCGGGAAAACGACTGGTTCTTCGCAATGTAGCTGTCGACCCCTGCCTTGAGCGATTCGGCCGGAGAACCCGCACCGTCGGGCAGAATAACAACGACGGGGGCTTTCAGCCCAAGCTCGCGCGCTCGCTTGAGATACAAACAACCGGCGCTGTCTGACCGCACTTCCACAATCAACGCCGCCACGTCTGAGTACTCGAGAATCCAGAAGGCGGCGCGTTCGAAGTTGAAGCCCACAGAATCTTAAGGTCCGGAGAGATACTGCGGAGGGCCTTTGCAGCAAGGCGTGCGTCGCTACGTTCGTTCGCAATATAAAGAATCTTCATGCACTTCGCGACGAAGCAGCGGGAGCAATGCGTCTTCTGTATCGGCCGGACGCCCGCGTCGCTGCATCCACGTGTCCTGTCGGACGGCGGGGTGCTCGTGATGAGGCTGACCAGAACTCCAAGCGGTGTCGGGTTGCAGCAGACAGATATCGTCAGTGCAATTACGATCTGGAATGCAGTCCCCTTAAAGAGCGCAGGGCATGACCTATTCCAACGGGACCCTCAGTCGCGCCGCCATAGCACTTGCAACTTCGTCCCAAGCGCCCAGCCAATCAGAAGATCGGGGAAACATTATCGGCGCTCCCTGATCTCTCGTCCCTGTGAACGTCATCGACTAGCGAACAGTAAAACGCTCTTCGTGCAGTAGGGCGCCCGCCTCGCTCCTCAGCTCGACCCTCCAGCTGCCCGCGCTGTCGCCGTTCATGACGTTGCGACTATACGTGCGGAAACCGAGACTTGGACTGGCCTGCACGCGGAGGTCTACAGACTGGTGCAGTCGATCGTCGCGATACCAACGATGCTGGATGGTGGTGGGGCTCGCGGACTTGACCTGAGTGTAGAAGAACAGGGGGCCTGGAGGAACCGGACGGTCCGCAGGATCGCATCGCCATTCATCGAGCTCGGCGCAGAGCCGAGCCCTGACCACCTCTGGGCGTTCGTGTGTCGACGCCGCGATTGGACTGGCGCTCATTTCATCGGGGGCGTATTTTTCGGCGGCCTTCGTGGTCTCAATGGGTGAGGGAGGTTTTTCGACGGACACCGCCGCGTCCGGCGGGGCGGAAATCTCCCGCGGTGAGTCCATCGCGATCGCAGATGGGAATTGGCCCGCTCGCTCGAGCCGAGCCACGGGCGGGCCGAGGTGAGAATCATGATCAGCATCGCGATAGGGCCCAGGGCGCCGAGCGCGAATTGGCGGACCGATCTCCCGTGCACCGGCGGCTGCAGGTCGTGGGGTTCTGAGAGTGGATTCACCCGGCGGGTTGACTGAAGCCGTTGCCTCCGCCTCCGGTGTGGGCGTCACGAGCGGCGACGACGTTGGCAACTCCACCGGTTTCCCCCGGGCCTCACAGAAATCATGAAGGTTCTTCGACTCGTGAGCACAAAGGGATGGTCTGCTTCCAGCGCCGCCGTCGCGATGGTAACGGCTCGGCGAAAGCACTGCTCCGCCTCGTCTGGATTGCCATTCATCTCGCACACGATGCCAAGGTTGTTCAGCGTGTTGGCGAGGTCCCGGTGGAGCGGGCCGAGGCTCGCCTCTTGCAGCAGCGCCGCCTCGCGCAGAAGCCCTTCGCCGGGCGTAGTTGCCAGCCGCTGAGCCTGTTCAGCCGCTTCGATGGCGGAGCGAGGTTCGCGTGATTT